>CAVUSX010000029.1:0-830906 GCA_963744275.1 uncultured Alphaproteobacteria bacterium | reverse complement strand
ACGGTGGTGGTCGATCTCGATCTCGCTTCGGAACCGCCGGGCTCGACTACAATCAGGATCCCCCGCAGGGCATCGCCGATGCGGTGTTCTCGCCGGATCGCGTCGACAACGCGTTCATCGACCGCCTGTTGTCGAAGTGCACCGACCACCTGAGCCTGCTGGCGGCGCCCGCCACGCTCGATCGGGTTTACGACTTCTCGGCCGAGGCTTTCGATCCGATCGTCGATTTGCTGCGCGCGACCGTCCCCTGCATCGTGCTCGACGTTCCGCATCAGTGGACCGCGTGGACCAAGAAGGCGCTGGTCGGCGCCGACGATATCCTGGTCGTCGCCGGTCCCGATCTGGCCAACCTGCGCAACGCCAAGAATATGCTCGATCTGCTCAAGGCGGCGCGGCCCAACGACCATCGGCCGCGCTATTGCCTCAACCAGATCGGGTGGCGAAGCGGCCCGAGATCAAGCCGGCCGATTTCGCCAAGGCGGTGGAGGACGAAGCCGCGGCCATCATCCCGTTCGAGCCGCAGGTGTTCGGCACCGCCGCCAATAACGGTCAGATGATCGCCGAGCTGTCGTCCTCGCATCGAGTCGCCGAGATCTTTCGCCAGCTCGCGCATGACCTGACCGGCCGCCTGGAATCGAAAAAGGCCCGCTCGAGCCTGCTGCCGCCGTTCCTCGGCAAGCTGCTGAAGCGATAGAGCGGGCAAGATCGGAGATCGTCGCGTGTTCGGAAAGCGTAGCACCTCGGGACCCGACAGCGCCGTCAAGGCGCCGGACACGCCCGTGCAGCGCGTGGCGGCGCCGCCGCTGCAGCCGGCGGCACCGGAGCCGGCGCCGGCGCCGGCTCCCACGGGCGCCAGCGTGGTCGAGGGCGGCCGCTCGCCGATTCCGTCCGTGGGCCTGGGCGCGCCGCTGGTCGCCGCCCCGACCGCGGGCCGGCAAAGCTCCGGCATGCCGCCGGAGCGCCCGCTCGCGCCGACCGCCACCGACTCGCGCCACACCGACGCCTATTACGAGACCAAGGGGACGATCTTCGGCGCCCTGATCGAGGCCATCGACCTCGCGCAGCTGGCCAAGCTCGACGCCGAATTCGGCGCGCGAGGAAATCCGCGACATCGTCAACGAGATCATCGCGATCAAGAACATCGTGATGTCGATCTCCGAGCAGGAAGAGCTGCTCGACGACATCTGCAACGACGTGCTCGGCTATGGCCCGCTCGAGCCGCTGCTCGCGCGCGACGACATCGCCGACATCATGGTGAACGGCTCCGGCACCGTCTTCATCGAGGTCGGCGGCAAGATCCAGCGCACCGGCATCCGCTTTCGCGACAACCAGCAGCTGATGAACATCTGCCAGCGCATCGTCAGCCAGATCGGCCGCCGCGTCGACGAATCCTCGCCGATCTGCGACGCGCGCCTGCCGGACGGCTCGCGCGTCAACGTCATCGTCGCCGCCGCTGGCGATCGACGGCCCCGCGCTCACCATCCGGAAGTTCAAGAAGGACAAGCTCACGCTCGAGCAGCTGGTCAAGTTCGGCACGATCACGCCCGAGGGCGCCGAGATCCTGAAGGTCATCGGCCGCTGCCGGGTCAACACCCTGATCTCGGGCGGCACCGGCTCCGGCAAGACGACGCTGCTCAACTGCCTGACCCGCTACATCGACGACGACGAGCGCATCATCACCTGCGAGGACGCGGCCGAGCTGCAGCTGCAGCAGCCGCACGTGGTGCGCCTGGAGACGCGGCCGCCCAATCTCGAGGGCGAGGGCCAGATCACCATGCGCGATCTCGTGCGCAACTGCCTGCGCATGCGGCCGGAGCGCATCATCGTCGGCGAGGTGCGCGGCCCCGAGGCCTTCGACCTGCTGCAGGCCATGAATACCGGCCACGACGGCTCGATGGGCACGCTGCACGCCAACAACCCGCGCGAGGCGCTCTCGCGCCTGGAATCGATGATCACCATGGGCGGCTTCGCGCTGCCCTCGCGCACCATCCGCGAGATGATCTGCGCCTCGGTCGACGTCATCGTCCAGGCCGCGCGCCTGCGCGACGGCTCGCGCCGCATCACCCACATCACCGAGGTGCTGGGCATGGAAGGCGACGTCATCATCACCCAGGACCTCTTCGTCTACGAGATCATCGGCGAGGACGCCAACGGCAAGCATCATCGGCCGCCATCGCTCGACCGGCATCGGCCGCCCGCGTTTCTGGGATCGCGCGCGCTACTACGGCGAGGAGCAGCGGCTGGCCGCCGCGCTCGACGCCGCCGAGATCGCCTCCGATCAGGCCAGAAACTGAAACGGTGATGCCGACATGCAAGTGATCGCGCTGTTCTTCCTGGTGACGGCCTCGATCGGGGGCGTCGCCTGGGTGTTCGTCTATCCGCATATTGTCCGGCGAGCGGAAGGCGGAAAAGCGCCAGGCAATCGGTCGCCCGCACCGGGAACCCGGTGCGCGTCACCGGCATGCGTGCCGGCAACCCGAAATCGCGGCGCGAGCAGGTCGAAAGCAGCCTGAAGGACATCGAGCAGCGCCGCTCCAAGGCCAAGTCGCCGCCGCTTACGGTGCGGATCGGGCAGGCCGGGCTCTCCTGGTCGAAGCGCCAGTTCCTCATCATCAGCGGTTGCGTGGGCGTGGTCGGCTTCCTGGTCGCGCTCGGGCTCAATGCCGGGCTGCTGGGCGCCGCCGGCATGGCCTTCGCGGGCGCTTTCGGGCTGCCGCACTGGACCCTCAAGTTCCTCAAGAAGCGTCGCGAGGCCAACTTCCTCAAGCACTTTCCCGACGCCGTCGACGTCATCGTGCGCGGCATCAAGTCCGGCCTGCCGCTGCTCGACAGCATCCGGGTCATCGCCAACGATTCGCCGGAGCCGATACGCAGCGAGTTCCGCGCCATCGTCGAGACCCAGTCGTTCGGCCTGCCGCTCGGCGACGCCTGCGCCAAGCTGTACGAGCGCATTCCGCTGGCGGAGGCGAACTTCTTCGGCATCGTCATCTCCATCCAGCAGAGGGCCGGCGGCAACCTGTCCGAAGCGCTCGGCAACCTGTCCCGGGTGCTGCGCGATCGCAAGAAGATGAAGGCGAAGATCCAGGCCATGTCGATGGAGGCCAAGGCCTCGGCGATGATCATCGGCTGCCTGCCGCCCGGGGTGATGCTTCTGGTCTACATCACGAGCCCTTCGTACATCGAGCTGCTGTGGACCGAATCGCTCGGCCGCATGATGCTGGCGGCCTGCGTGACCTGGATGTTCATGGGCGTGATGGTCATGCGCAAGATGATCAACTTCGACTTCTAGTTAAGAGATCAAGCGCGAGATCCGTGTGGTGCCATGTTCGAAATCCTGATTGACGCCGTCTCCAGTCCACGCCTGCTGGCAATGTTGTTTGCCGCGGTGGCTGCGATCGCGACCGTGATCACGCTGGCCATGCCGCTCTTGGTGACCGATTCGCTGTGCCAGCGGATGAAGTCGGTGGCGCTCGAGCGCGAGCAGATGCGCCAGCGCGAGCGCGAGCGGCTCTCGCGCGGCGAGAAGGTCGCGTTGCGGCGCTCGCCCAAGCAATACATGCAGTCGATCGTCGATCAGTTCAATTTGAGCAAGTGGGTGGGCCAGGAGACGGCGCGCGCCCTGCTGGTGCAGGCCGGCTATCGCGGCCAGGCGCCCTATGTCACCTACCTGTTCTTCCGCATGCTGATGCCGGCCGTCATGCTGATCTTCACCGCGCTCTACATCTTCGTCGTTCTCGATCTCGACCAGCCCCCGATGATAAAGGTCGGGAATCTGTCTCGCCGCCACCTATCTGGGCATGCACGTGCCGAGCCTGTTCCTGAAGAACCGCATCCAGCATCGCCAGCTTTCGATCCGGCGCGCTTTCCCGGACGCGCTCGACCTGCTGCTGATCTGCGTGGAATCCGGCATGTCGGTCGAGGCCGGGTTCAAGCGGGTGGCGGCCGAGATCGGCACGCAATCGATCCCGCTCGCCGAGGAGCTGACGCTGACGACCGCCGAGCTCTCCTATTTGCAGGATCGTCGCCAAGCCTATCAGAACCTCGCCATCCGCACCAATCTCGAGGGCGTCAAGTCGGTCTGCATGGCCTTGCAGCAGGCCGAGCGCTACGGCACCCCGATGGCGACGACGCTGCGCGTCATGTCACAGGAGAACCGCGACATGCGCATGGCGGAGGCCGAGAAGAAGGCCGCCGGGCTGCCGCCCAAGCTGACGGTCCCCATGATCGTGTTCTTCCTGCCGGTGCTGTTCATCGTCATTCTGGGTCCGGCCGCGATCCGGGTGATGGCGGTCCAGCATTGACGCGGCGCGCGAGGGCGCGCCGGGCAGGCCCGCAAATCACCGAGCGGAGGCGCTAACCGCGGTTGTTCGGGCTCGCGCCGCGCCGCGCCGGGTCGTGGATTTGGGCGTCGTTCTCGTGCGAGAGCATCTCGCGCAGATAGGCGACGTTGGCGGAGGCCTCCTCGGGCGGCAGATCGGCGCGGGCGATGCTTTCCGCCTCCGCAAAGCGGCCCTGCAGGCCGACCACCAGCGCGAGATTCTGCCGCACCCGCGGATCGACGCGCTGGCCGGCGGCGGCGCGCTTGAGCGTCGCCTCCGCGCGCGGCAATTGCTTGGACAGCGCATAGGAGAGTCCCAGATTGGACAGGACCGAAGGCTCGTCGGGAACGATCTTGAGCGCGGTCTCGTAGTAGCGCTGGGCGTCCTCGTGGCGGCCCATCTGGTCGAGCACCGCGCCTTGCGCGGACAGGATGCGCCAGTCCGGCCGATCGGGCGCGTGCGCACGGCCCAGCACGTCGAGTGCCTGCTGATAATCGCCGACATCGGCCAGCGCACGCCCATAGGCGCCGAGCACCTCGGTATTCTTGGCGTTGTGCAGCGACGCCTGCTCCAGCACCGCAACCGCCTGAGCGCGCTGGCCGTTTACGCGCAGAGCTTGCGCATAACGGATCGCGACCTGCGGATCGCTCGAATTGGCGCGGTAGCGTTCGCCCCAGGTCTCGATGTCGCGTCGTGCCTCGCCCTCGCTGGCCG
The DNA here is from genome assembly GCA_963744275.1 of uncultured Alphaproteobacteria bacterium. GTDB lineage: Bacteria > Pseudomonadota > Alphaproteobacteria > Rhizobiales > Xanthobacteraceae > VAZQ01. Next base: position 825,873 of record CAVUSX010000029.1, on the reverse strand, counting down.
CAGGCGCGGCCTCGTCGGCCGCAGGAGCGGCGGCGAGCGCCCCGGTGCTTTGACGAGTGGCCGCACAGCCGCCCAGCGCGCCGGCGAGAACGGCCGCGGCCGCGATCACCACGAACGGACGTGTGCCGGCGAAAAGGATCGAACGCGAGGTCATCACGAGTTGTGCCAAGCGGGCCACGCCGCCCCTTCGGTAGCAGCAATAAAACGTTAACCCTAACAGTTGGTTAACCCCGGCACCGCCAGCCGCCCCGGGGCTTGCTTCACCCCGCCGCGGCGGCGTGCTAGCTCCACTCCATGCCGCATTCCTCGATTCCCGCCGACTTCGTCGCCCCCGGCAGCACGACCGCAACGGTGCCGGTGACGTTCGTCACCGCCGCGACCTGGACCGAAATCCGCGACCGCCTCGATGCGCGCAGCCGCGCCTTCGCGGATGCCGCCGGCTTCGAGCCCAAGGCCGGCCGGCACCTCTTGCTGCCCGGCCCCGACGGCGCGCTGGCGGGCGTGCTGTTCGGGCTCGAGAACGCGGACGACAAGTCCAAGGATTTGTTGCGGCCGGGCGCGCTCCCCGCCCTGCTGCCGGCGGGCACCTACCGGTTCGCCAATGCGCCGCACGACTCGCGCCTGGCGTCGCTCGCTTTTGCGCTCGGATCCTATCGCTTCGCGCGCTATCGCAAGGCCGAGAGCAAGGCCGAGGCCAAGGAGATGCGGCTTGAGCTCGTCCCCGGCCTCGACGGCGCCGACCTGACCCGCATCGCGCAGGCGGTCGGGCTCGCCCGCGACCTGATCAACACGCCGGCCAACGACATGGGGCCGGCCGAGCTCGAGGCAGCCGCGCGCGCGGTGGCGACCCGGCATGGCGCGACCTTCCGGGCGATCGTCGGGGCCGATCTCCTCACCCAGAATTTTCCGCTCATCCATGCGGTCGGCCGCGCCGCCGACCAGGCGCCGCGCCTCGTCGACATGAGCTGGGGCGATCCGGCCCATCCCAAGATCACGCTGATCGGCAAGGGCGTTTGCTTCGACACCGGCGGGCTCGATATCAAGCCCGAAAGCGGCATGCTGAACATGAAGAAGGACATGGGCGGCGCCGCGACCGTGCTGGCGCCTCGCCCATATGCTGATGGACCGCGGCGCCAAGCTGCGGCTGCGCGTCCTCTTGCCGGTGGTCGAGAACGCGATTTCCGGCTCCGCCTTCCGGCCGCGCGACATCTACCGCTCGCGCAAGGGCCTGAGCGTCGAGATCGGCAACACCGATGCCGAGGGCCGGCTGATCCTGGCCGACGCGCTGGCGCTCGCCGACGAGGAGGCACCCGAGCTCATCGTCGACATGGCGACCCTGACCGGCGCCGCCCGCGTGGCGCTCGGGCCCGAGGTGGTGCCCTTCTACACCGACGACGACGCGCTCGCCGCCGCGCTCGTCGCGCAGCGCCGACGCCGAGAGCGATCCGCTCTGGCGGCTGCCGCTGTGGAGCCCCTACGAGGCGATGCTCGATTCCAAGGTCGCGGACGTCAACAATGTCGGCGCCGGGGGCTTTGCGGGCTCGATCACGGCGGCGCTGTTCCTGCGCCGCTTCGTGTCCGCCGCCAAGGCCTGGCTGCATTGCGACATCTTCGCCTGGAACCCGGCCACCAGGCCGGGACGGCCGGAAGGCGCCGAATGCCAAGGCGCCCGCGCGCTCTATAATCTGTTGATGGCGCGCTATGGCTGACGCGCCGCGCCGCGCCGACATCCGCGAAGTCGTCGATCCGCAGGCGCCCGTGCGCCGCAGCCCATCGCCCGATGCTCCGCTCGACACCGAGGCCCTCAAGGGCGAGCGCGTCTTCATCGAAGAGAGCAGCCCGGAGGGTTGGTGCCGAGGCAAGCTTGAAGCCGACGGTTACGTGGGCTGGCTGCCCACCAACGCGCTCGCCGCGCCCGGGCCGCCCGTCACCCACAAGGTCGCGGTGCCCCGCACCCTGATGTTTCCGGGGCCTTCGATCAAGCTGCCGCCGCTCGAGGGCCTGTCGCTCGGATGCCGGCTCGCGATCGCGCGCATGCAAGAGCCGTTCGCGATCACCGCGTCCGGCGGTTATGTTCCGGCCCGGCATCTGGCGGCACTCGACGCCTTCGCGCCCGACCCGGTTGCGGTCGCCGAGCAGTTTCTGCACGTGCCCTATCTGTGGGGCGGCAAGACCGCGCTCGGGCTCGACTGCTCGGGGCTGGTCCAGATCGCGCTCACGGCCTGCGGCGTGTCCTGCCCGCGCGACAGCAACATGCAGGAAGCCGCGCTCGGCGTTGCGCTGGCGCGCGACCTGTCCGATCTGCGCCGCGGCGATCTCCTGTTCTGGAAGGGCCACGTCGCCATCGTGCGCGACCGCGAACTCGCTGATCCACGCCAATGCGTTCCATATGGCGGTCGCGATCGAGCCGATCGGCGAAGCGGTCGCGCGCATCAAGGCGGCGGGAAGTGAGTTGAGCAGCGTGCGGCGGATCGGGGCAACGGCCGATCGGCAGGGTTGAGCTCGTTTTTCCCGGCGCTCCGCCTGGTGGATTGCGCAGCAGATTCGGTGTAAAACTTCGCTCCGGGTGGCCGGCACGAAATTCAGGATCATTCAAAGATGGGTCGCATGACGAAATTGCTGGAACAAGCCGTGGAGCAGGCACGCGAGCTACCGGCCGACGATCAAGATGCTGCGGCCGATACCCTTTTTGCGCTTATTGCAAACGAGGACCGGCGTTCGCGGCTGAGCACCGATCAAGTCGAGGAAGTGCAGCGGATTCGCGATCGCCTGCGGTCAGGCGAGACGCGCCTTGCGACCGAGGAGGAAACGCAAGCGCTCTGGAAGAAGTGCGGTGCATGAAGTCCGCTATACGCTCGAAGCGATCGGGCATATAGGTGCAATATACGCGCACATCGAAGCCCGAAACCCGGAGGGTGGCGCGCCGGGTCATTGAGCGTATCCGGGCCGCGGCTGAGCGGTTGGACGAGTTTCCGCATATTGGGCAATTGGGTCTGCTCGCCGGCACGCGCGAATTGTGAGTTAGCTAGCCGCAAGGGTAAACGAATTCGGGACTGCTTCAAATGAACGTCACTCAATGGCATTTTCGCTGAACCTGAAAGTCGACAACGCTTCTGCATTTGTTGTGACATCGCTGTGGGATGAAGTAAGCGCCTTTGAGGATATGGCCTCGATGCGCGCCCTCAACTATCCACCGCATTTCACCTTTGCCATTTATGATACCGACGAGGTGAGCGAACAGCAGGCGCGGGACGCCATCGAGCGCGCCGCGATCGGAGAGGCGGAATTACGTATAACGTTCAATCGCATCCGCACTTTTGCAGGACCGCCGCTCATTCTTTGGGCAGATCCAGACCTGCAAGATTCTCGCCCGAATGCACAAGACTATCCACGCAACAATCGATCCGATGCTGTGTCGGCCTTACTACAGACCAGCATTCTGGACACCACATTGCACGTTGGGAACCCGCATTCGCGAGGAGCGGCGCGACGATGCCGTAGCCTTCGCCGAGAGCTTCGGGGGCGGCGTTGAGGCGGTTTTCGATGTCATCGACTGCATCGCGTTCCCTCCGCTGCGGGTCACCGCAGAGCAACGCCTACTTCCCGCGCGTAATCGGCCAAGGAGCGCATAAGACAGCAGCAGCGCCTTCGCCCTAAAAATCCGGCTTGTCCGCCATCGGCACCGGAAACAAGCCCTGGCTGAAATAATCGTTGTTGTTCTCCGCGCACACGGTCTCGATCATCCGGCTTTTCGCCTTGAACCAGCGCTGCATCATGGTGAGCGGCGCGTTGAAGGTGTCGGGGTCCTCGACCTTCGCGATGCCGGTCAGATGCTGTCCGTCGGGCTCGAGCCGGAAGCGTTCCGTCACGTGCAGGTTCTGCTGTGCGGCGTGTTGAAATTGTCGATGTAGCTGTCCTTGGTCGACAACCCGATGGTGTCGACCACCAGCGTGTCGCCGCCTTCGTAGCGGCCGATCGATTCGCCGAACCAGGAGGGCTTCAAATTCTGCGAATGCTTGTCGGTCATGAAGACGCGCCGCACCATGTGGTCGCGCTGCCAGATCATGTAGACGATGTTCGGGAGCTGGATGAAATAGACCGGCTCGAACGGAAACAGCAGCTGGCCCGGCACGCCGCCCGGATAGCAGCGGGCTTGCGCCGCGAACGGAATCTTCTCGACGCTGGAGAGCGCCTCGTCGTTCGCCGCCTTCATGGCGGCCGCCGCCCACGGCTTGAGAACCGGATCCTTGTAGTCGCCGATGCGCTTGGTCGGCGGCTTGCCGGTTCTGCCGGCTTCGGCGTTGCTGGTATAGGGATGGTCGGGATCGGGCTTGATCGGTCCGTGGCCATTGCCGGGCGGCGGCTCTTGCCAGTCCGCGACATTCGACTGCCAGCCGAAATCGGCCGAGGTCAGGTTGGGAATTTTATCGTTGGGCTCCGCCAGCGCGGCGGTGGCGGCAACGAAACCAGCCAAGAAGCCCGCAAGGACGACGCCCACGCGTGCTGCCGACCGCGGCGCGGATGCGTGCTCGGAATTCGCTCCCCACATGGTGCTGTCCTTCATTCTGCGACGACCAGCGCACGCTTATTTTTGTGACGTTTGGCCCGTCTGCGCAAGCCGCAATCGCGGCGCCCCGATGGGCGTGGTTCGATGAGCGTGGTTCATGGACGTCATTCACGCACCAGCGCGCGCGCCGCCACCCGCGATCTCCGCGAGCCGCCCCCGATTGAGCGCGAGCCAGTGCAGCGCCAGCACCAGGAGGCCGTTGTGCATGGTGTCGCCGGAGAGCGCCGCGAGCGCGGCATCGATGGGACGCGCAGCGGCAGCGTCTCCTCGCGCTCGGCCGCGGCGCCGGCGCCGCCGGCACCTCGGCGGCATCGACGATGCCGAGAAACAGGGTGATCTGCTCGTCGGAGGCGCCCGGCGTCGGCAGATAGGTGAACAGCTCGGTGAGCCCCGATGGCGCGACCCCGATCTCCTCGAGACATTCGCGGCGCGCGGCTTCCACCAATTTCTCGCCCGCCTCCACATGGCCGGCGACGATCTCCACCAGATCGCCCTTGCGGTTCGCCAGATGGGCGGGCAGGCGAAACTGCCGGATCAGCACGACCTCGTCGCGGGTGAGGTCGACCGGCAGCACCGCCACGATCCGCCCGAAGCGGATGAGGTCGTGGGTGCGCACCTCGAGCCCAGGGTCGTCGCCCGGCAGCGTGTAGCGGTAGCGCTCATAGGTGCGAAAGCCTTTGCCCAGGAGCTCGGGCGGCGAGAGCGAGACCTCGACGGCGAGGTCCGTGAGCGACGCGTCCGTGGGCGGGGCGACTTTCGGCACCGGCGCGATCCTATTCGGCGACGACGCCTTCCGGCGCCGTCTCGAGCTTGAAGGCGGCGGCGAGCAGCGCGCGGGTGTAATCGCTCTGCGGACGCGGCGAACAGATCGGCGGCCGGCGCCCTCCTCCACCACCTTGCCGTGGCGCATGACCACCAGGCGGCTCGCCAGCGCCGCCACCACGCGCAGGTCGTGGGAGATGAACAGATAGGTGAGATTGCGCCGCTTCTGCAGCGCCCGCAGCAGGTCGACCATCTGCGACTGGATCAGCATGTCGAGCGCGCTGGTCGGCTCGTCGAGCACCACGAAGGTCGGCTCCAGCACGACCGCGCGCGCGAGCGCGATGCGCTGGCGCTGGCCGCCGGAGAACTCGTGCGGATAGCGGAAGCGCGTCTCGGTATCGAGGCCGACATCGGCGAGCGCGCGGATCACGCGCTGGTCGCGCTCCGCCCGCGTGAGCTTCGGGGAATGCACCCGCAGCCCCTCCTCGATGATGTCGGACACCGACATGCGCGGGCTGAGCGAGCCATAGGGGTCCTGGAACACGATCTGCATGTCGCGGCGGAACGGCAGCATGTCGCGGAATTTCAGGCCGGCGATCGGCTTGCCGAGGAACACGATGCGGCCCTGCGAGGAGATGAGCCGCAGGATGGCGAGGCCGAGCGTGGTCTTGCCGGAGCCGGATTCGCCGACGATGCCGAGCGTCTCGCCCTGGCGCACCGCGATGCTCACGCCGTCGACCGCCTTGATGTGGCCGACCACCCGGCGCAGGAAGCCGCGCTTGATCGGGAACCAGACCTTGAGGTCCTGCGTCTCCAGCACGATCGGGGCATCGGGCCGCACCGGCGCCGGATCGGGCCGCGGCTCGGCCGCGATGAGGGCGCGCGTATAGGGATGCTCGGGCGCGCTGAAGACGCGCTCGATCGGGCCATGCTCGACGATCTTGCCCGCCTTCATCACGCAGACCCGCTCCGCCAGCTTGCGCACGATGCCGAGGTCGTGGGTGATGAACAGCATGGCCATGCCGAGCCTGCGCCTGCAGATCCTTCAGCAGCTTGAGGATCTGCGCCTGCACGGTCACGTCGAGCGCGGTGGTCGGCTCGTCGGCGATCAGGAGGTCGGGCTCGTTGGCGAGCGCCATGGCGATCATGACGCGCTGGCGCTGTCCGCCGGAGAGCTGGTGCGGATAGCTCGCGAGCCGCGTCTGCGGCTCCGGGATCCCGACCTCGGTCAGAAGCCCCACGATGCGCCGTCGCGCCGCCGCTCCGACCAGGCCGGCATGCAAGAGCAGGATCTCGCCGATCTGCTGCTCGATCGTGTGCAGCGGATTGAGCGAGGTCATCGGCTCCTGGAAGATGATGGTGATGTTCTTGCCGCGCACCCGCCGCATCTCGCGGTCGGGCAGTTGCAGGAGGTCGCGGCCCTGGAATCGGATCGCCCCGGAGGGATGGTAGGCGGAGGGATACGGCAGGAGCTTCATCACCGAGAGCGCGGTCACCGATTTGCCGGAGCCCGATTCGCCCACCAGCGCCAGTGTCTCGCCGCGGCGGATGTCGAAGGAGACCCGATCGACCGCCAGCGTCTCGCGCCCGCCCTGGCGGAAGGCGACCGACAAATCCTCGACCTCGAGCAGGGGCTGGGCGGTGGCGTCCACGAGCGCGTCCATGCGGGTCACCGGAACGTCTTGCGCGGATCGAAGGCGTCGCGCACCGCTTCGCCGATGAAGATGAGGAGCGACAGCATGGTGGCGACGGTGAGGAAGGCGGTCATGCCGAGCCAGGGCGCCTGGATATTGTCCTTGCCCTGCTTGAGCATCTCGCCGAGCGAGGCGGAGCCCGGCGGCAAGCCGAAGCCCAGGAAATCGAGCGCCGTCAGCGTCATCACCGACGACGACAGGATGAACGGCAGGAACGTCATGGTCGCCACCATGGCGTTGGGCAGGAGGTGGCGGAACATGATGACCCGGTTGGACACGCCGAGCGCGCGCGCCGCCTGGATGTACTCGAAATTGCGGCCGCGCAGGAACTCGGCCCGCACCAGGCCGACCAGCGACACCCAGGAGAACAACAACAAGATCCCCAGCAGCACGAAGAAGCCCGGCACCAGGACGGACGAGATGATCAGAAGGAGATAAAGCTCCGGCACCGAGGTCCAGATCTCGATGAAGCGCTGGAACAGGAGATCGGTCCAGCCGCCGAAATAGCCCTGCACGGCGCCGGCCGCGACCCCGACCACCGAGGACACGATGGTCAAGATGAGCCCGAACAGCACCGAGACGCGGAAGCCGTAGATCATGCGGGCGACCACGTCGAAGCCCTGGTCGTCGGTGCCGAGCCAGTTGTATTCGAGATCGCGGCAGCCGCCGAGACCCTTGCGCTCGACCACCGGACGGCATTCCTCCTCGGTCAGCATCCAGGTCGGCTTGGAAGGCGCCGGCGTCGGCAAGTCGAGATTGTGGGTATCGTAGGAATAGTGGATCGGCGGCCACACGATGCTGCCGTTCTTGTCGGCGATCAGCTTCTGCAGGTAGGGATCGCGGTAGTCGGGCGAGCTCTCGGCCAGCTCGTCGGTGACCCCGAAGGTCGCCTGCGTGTAGTTGAACAGGCTCGGGAAATAGAGATGCCCGTCGTATTTGATCAGGAACGGCTTGTCGTTGGCGATGCATTCGGCGAACAGCGTCACGATGAAGAGCACGAGGAAAATCCACAGCGCCCAGTAGCCGCGCCGGTTGGCCTTGAAATTCTGCCAGCGCCGCCGGTTGATGGGCGACGGCGCCAGCAGGCGGACGATCGGCGGGGCGACAATGTTCTCGGGCGGCGCCGGGGCCGGCTCGGGTGCCTGCAGGGTCGTCCGCTCGTCCACCTCAGACCTCCCGGGTCTCGAAGTCGATGCGCGGATCGACCCAGGTATAGGTGAGATCGGAGATCAGGTTCACCAGCAGCCCGACCAGGGAGAAGATGTAGAGCGTCGCGAACACCACCGGATAGTCGCGGTTGAGCACGCTCTCGAAGCCCAGCAGGCCGAGCCCGTCGAGCGAGAAGATGGTCTCGATCAGGAGCGCGCCGGTGAAGAAGGCGCGGATGAAGGCGCCCGGAAAACCGGCGATGACGATCAGCATGGCATTGCGGAAGATGTGCCCGTACAGCACCTGGCGGTCGGTGCAGCCCTTGGCGCGGGCGGTCAGCACATATTGCTTGCGGATCTCGTCGAGAAACGAGTTCTTGGTCAGGAGCGTCATGGTGGCGAAGGCGCTCAGCCCCATCGAGATGATCGGCAGGGTCAGGTGCCAGAAATAGTCGAGCACCTTCTGCCACCAGGGGAAGTCCGCCCAATTGTCGGACGTCAGCCCGCGCAGCGGAAACCAATCCCAGAACGAGCCGCCCGCGAACAGGATGATGAGCAGGATCGCGAACAGGAAGCCCGGTATGGAATAGCCCACGATGATGACGCCCGAGGTCCAAACGTCGAACAGCGAGCCGTCCGTCACCGCCTTGCGGATGCCGAGCGGGATCGAGATCAGATAGGTCAGCAGCGTCAGCCACAGCCCGAGCGAGATCGAGACCGGCATCTTCTCCTTGATCAGGGTCAGGACGCTCACGTCGCGGAAATAGCTCTTGCCGAAATCGAACCGGCTGTAGTTCCACAGCATCAGGCCGAAGCGCTCATAGGCCGGCTTGTCGAAGCCGAATTGCTTCTCCAGGCTGGCGATGAATTCCGGATCGAGCCCCTGGGCGCCGCGGTATTTGGAGTTGGCCGCATCGGTCGGGCCGCTGCGCATCTGCCCGCGCGCCCCGAAGTCGCCGGCCGGACCGGAGATGCGCGAGGCGCCCCCGGTATCGGCGCCGCTGAGCTGGGCGATGATGCGCTCGATCGGCCCGCCGGGCGCGAATTGCACCACCGTGAACGAGATCAGCATGATGCCGAACAGGGTCGGGATCATCAGCAACAGGCGTCGAACGATGTAGGCGGTCATATCGGACTAGTTTGCCTTGCCGTGCTTGTCCTTACCTCCCCCTGCAAGGGGGAGGTCGACCCGCAAAGCGGGTCGGGTGGGGGTCACGCAACGAGCACCGAATCTGCCGGGAGACGAGACCCCCACCCGGCGCCTTCGGCGCCACCCTTCCCCTTGCAGGGTCCTTGCAGGGGGAGGGGAAAAACTCATCCGGCCCGCTCGATCTTCGCCGCCTTGTCGCGGTCATACCACCAAGTCTCGGGCGCACCACGGCCATAGCGCGGTTTTGTCGCGGGCCGGCTGAACACGTCCCAATACGCGATCCAATGCGACGGCATGTACCATTGCGGAATCCAGTAGCGGCCGGCGCGAAACACCCGGTCGAACGCCCTGCAGGCCGTGATGAGCGCTGGCGCGCGTCGGCGCCGCGATGATCTGCTCGATCAGCGCGTCGATGGCCGGATCCGCGATGCCGGCCAGGTTCCACGAGCCCTGGCTGGCCGCCGCCTGCGATGTGAAGAAGGGGCGCAGGCTGTCGCCCGGGGTCGAATCGAACTGGAAGCGCTCCATCGTAATGTCGAAATCGAAGGCGTCGAGGCGGGCGCGATACTGCACCGGCATCGACCATGCGCAAGGTCGCATCGATGCCGAGCGTGGCGAGATTCTTGATGAACGGCAGGTGATGCGGCTGAAGATCCGGCTCGTCCACCAGGAACTCGATGGTGACGCGCTCGCCCTTCGGGGTCACGCGCTTGCCGTCCTTGAGCACGATGCCGGCCGACTGCAGCAGGACCGCGGCCTTGCGCAGCATGGCGCGGTCCTGTCCCGAGCCGTCGGAGACCGGCGGCACGAACGGCTCGCCGAACACCTCGTCGGGCACCTGGCCGCGAAACGGCGCGAGCAGCGCCAGCTCCTCGGGGCCCGGCGGGCCCTGCGCCATCATGTCGGAATTCTGGAATACCGAGACGGTACGCTTGTAGGCCCCGTACATGATGTTCTTGTTGGTCCATTCGAAATCGAACGCCAGGCCGAGCGCTTCCCGCAGCCGCCGGTCCCCGAACGTGTCGCGCCGCGTGTTGATGAACCAGCCCTGCGCGCCCGAAGGCGTATCGTCCGGCAGCACCTCGCGCTTCACGCGCCCGTCGCGGATCGCCGGAAAATCGTAGCGCGTCGCCCACACCCGCGAGACGACTTCCTCCCGGAACAGATAGCTCTTGCCGGTGAAGCCCTCGAACGCCACGTCTTGGTCGCGATAGAATTCGAACCGCAGGACGTCGAAATTGTTGAAGCCGCGCACGACCGGCAGATCGGCGCCCCACCAGTCCTTGACCCGCTCGTATTCGATGTAGCGGCCGGCCTCGAAGCGCCCGACCTTGTAGGGGCCCGAGCCGAGCGGCACATCGAGGGTCGTTTCGTCGAACGGTCTGCCGGTGTAATAGGCGCGCGAGAAGATCGGCAGCTGCGCCACGAACAGCGGCACGTCGCGGCCGCGATTGGGCGCGAAGCGGACCACGACGGTGGCGTCGTCGACCGCTTCGGCGCCGAGAAAGTCGCGCAGCTGCTGCCGGATGATTGGGGTGGCCCTTCTCCTTCAGCAACTGCAGCGAGAAGGCGACGTCCTGCGCGGTCAAGGCGCTGCCGTCATGGAAGCGGGCTTGCGGCCGCAGCAGAAACCGGTAGGTCAGGCCGTCGGCGGAGATCTTCACGGCGCGCGCGGTCAAGCCATAGACGGCATCGGGCTCGTCATGGGTGGGGGTGAATATGGTGGCCGGGCCCATGAGGGTCGCGAAGGTGAGGTCGATGCCCTGGGCGGCATCGCCCTTGAGAATGAAGGCATTGAGCGAATTGAACGTGAAGTAGTTCTGGTTGAATTGGCGCATCACCGAGAACTGCGAGAACACGCCGCCTTTGGGCGCGTCCGGATTGACGTAGTCGAAATGCTTGAAGTCGGCCGGATATTTGAGGTCGCCGAAGGCCGACATGCCATGATGCTCGGCCTCCTCCTCCTGCGCGCGGCGCCGGACGCGCACCATGACGGTCGCGACCGCTCCGGCCCCGAGCACGAGCGCGTCGCGGCGATTCGGCGCAGCCGCGCTCGGCGGCCGGAACCTCACTGGCGCGAACCCGTCTTGGCGGCCTTGGCCTGGTCCCACCACCAGATCGTCGGGAATTCGGTAATGCCGTATTTCGGCATCGGATCCGGATGGCTGAAGCGGTCCCAGCGCGCGGTCGGCCACTTACCGTTGGTGTATTGCGGCACGACATAGTGGTTCCACAACAGCACGCGGTCGAGCGCGTGGGTGGCGGCGACGAGCTCGTCGCGGTTCTTGGCGAAGATGACCCGCTCGATCACGGCGTCGACCGCGGGATTCTTGATGCCGACGTAATTCTGCGAGCCGGCCTCGTCGGCCGATTTGGTACCCCAGAATTCGCGCTGCTCGTTGCCCGGCGAGAGCGATTCCGCCCACACCGGCATGATGATGTCGAAATCCCAGCTGCGGGTGCGGTTCTCGTATTGGGCATCGTCGACGGTGCGCACGCTCACGGCGACGCCGAGCCGCTCCAGCGAGGGCTTGTAGAACAGCGCAATGCGCTCGAGGGCCGGATCGTCCACCAGGATCTCGGCCGCGAAAGGCTCGCCGGTCTTGGCGTTGACGAGCCGCCGGTCGCGAATTTCGTAGCCGGCCTCCTTGAGCAAGCGAATGCCCTCGCGCAGATTGTTGCGGACGGCCTCTGGATTGCCTCCGACCGGATTGGTGTATGGCTTGGTGAAGACTTCCGGCGGCACCTGCTCGCGCACGGTTTCGAGGATTTCGAGCTCCCGGCCCTGCGGCAATCCGGAGGAGGCCAGCTCGGTGCCGTCGAAGTAGCTGGTGATGCGCCGGTACTGGCCGAAGAAGAGCTGCTTGTTCATCTCCTCGAAATCGTAGGCATAATCGAAGGCCTGCCGCACTCTGGCATCCTTGAACTTGTCCCGGCGCGTGTTGAAGGCAAACGCCTGCATGCGGCCGACATTGCGGATCGGAAACAGCTCTTGCACGATCCGGTGGTCGCGGACCGCCGGGAAGTCATAGGCGGTGGCCCAATTCTTGGCGCTGTTTTCGAGCCGCCAATCGACCTGATCGCCCTTGAAGGCCTCCAGCTCCACGGTGGAGTCGCGAAAATATTCGTATCTCACCTCGTCGAAATTCTCGGTTCCGACTTTGACGTTGACGTCCACGCCCCAGTAGTCCTTCACCCGCTCGAGAACGACGCTGCGGCCGGGCGTGAAGCTCTTGATCCGGTAGGGGCCGCTACCGAGCGGCGGCTCGAGCGTCGTCGCGGCGACGTCGCGCTTCTTGCCCGACGGATCGGTCCCTTCCCACCAATGCTTCGGCAGCACGGTGAGCTCACCGACGATGAACGGCAGCTCGCGATTGCCGGGGGTGTCGAAGGTGAATGTCACCTCGCGTTCGCCGGTCTTCTCCGCCTTCACCACCTGGCGATAATAGGCGGAGTACATCGGGCTGTTGTGCTTGAACGCGTCGAACGAGAAGACCACGTCCTCGGGCGTGACCGCCTTGCCGTCATGCCACTTCGCCTCGGCACGCAGGCGATACGTCACCGAGGAAACATCCTCCGGATAGCTCACCGCCTCGGCCAGCAGACCGTATTCGGCGGCCACCTCGTCGAGCGAGGACGTCATCAGCGAATCGAAGATGAGCCCGACCGCGACCGCGATCTTGCCCTTCACGCCGGAAACCACCGGGTTGAAATTGTCGAACGTGCCGGGCGCTGCCATGCGCACCACGCCCGCCTTGGGGGCGTCCGGATTGACGTAGTCGAAATGCTTGAAGCCTTCCGCGTAGCGCGGCTCGTCGAGAAGAGCGAGGCCATGCCGCCAGGGCGCGCCCGATGCCGCCTGCGGCTGCGCTTGCGCCGGCGCCGGCGTGCTCGCGGAAAGACCGAGCCGGTGCAGCGCCGGCGCGGCGGCGGCGAGCATTCCGGTGCGGAGGATGGTTCGACGGCTCAGGCGCACGGCAGGCCTCCGGGACGGTTGGGACACAAGCTGAACATATGGGCCCGGTTCGGGGACGGATTATGTCCGATTTCGGAGCGCCAAGACACCCGCCGCAAGCACCGTTGCGGCTTCACGATCGCGTGGCCGCCGCGACATTCCGACCCGGCTGGATGCTGGCCGACCCGATATACGCAAAGACGGCCGGGCGTCGGCCCGGCCGTTGATACATGATCGCTCGAAGCTCAAAGCTCTATTTCGCCTTGGCGCCGCCCTCGTGCTCCTCGTGGTCCTGCTCACCGACTGCCTTCGGCAGCGGGGCCGGATTGTCCGACAGGGTGTTCAGATAGGCGATGACGTCGGCGCGGGTCTGCGGCCTGGGCAGCCCCCCGAAGGTCATCTTGGTGCCGGTCACGAAGGCCTGCGGCTTGGTCAGGAACTGGTTGAGATCGTCGATCGTCCAGGTGCCGCCCATGCTCTTCATGCCGCTCGAATAATCGAAGCCCGCCATGGTGGCGCGCATACGCCCGACCACGCCCCACAGATTGGGCCCGACCTTGGCGGGGCCGCCCTTCTCGAAGGTGTGGCAGGCCTGACAGACCTTGGCGGCATCCTCGCCGCGCTTGGGATCGGCAGTCGCCAGCAATTGCGCGATCGGCGGCTCCTTTTGAGCCGGCGCCGTCTCCGGGCCGCCGGTCGCGGCCTTCGGAACCACGATGTCATAACCGGGCTTGGCGGGCATCTCGGGCGCAAAGATCGCCCCGGAGGCGATATTCAGCGCGACCACGATCAGGGCGGTGCCCAGGATCGCGCCGAGAATCTTGTTCATTTCAAATGAGTCCATCGAATTCGGGCTCCGGACCAGTCGGGGAAGGACGCGAGCTCAAGGAAGCGCACGGGCCAGAATGCGAACAGTCCACGGCCCGGGTGCTGCCGGCAATCTTGACGACGGCGGCGCACAAATACCCGGTTTGCCTCGCCTCTGGCAACACGTATAACCGCAAGCGCACGATACTTTTGCAAGCAGGGCTGCTCGGCTTTCGGCGCCGCCTGCGGTCGGGCTGCCGGCCAGGATCAGGGGCCCGCGCCGCTTTCCCAGGCCCCATCTGGATCCGGGATTTCGTCTCCTTCCGGCTCCCTGGATGTTCCCGAAAATGATGGCGCACCGTGAAATCCTGATCCTCATTCCGGCCCGGATGGCCTCCACCCGGCTGCCCGGCAAGCCGCTCGCCGACATCGCCGGAGAGCCCATGATCGTGCATGTGATGCGGCGCGCGCAGGCGGCGGGCCTCGGGCCGGTGGCGGTGGCGACCGATTCGGCGGCGATCGCGGCCTGCGTGGAAGAGGCCGGCGGCCGGGCGGTGATGACCCGGGCCGACCATGAATCCGGGTCTGACCGGATATTCGAGGCTTTGCGCAGCGTGGATCCGGCGTGCCGGGCGGAGATCATCGTGAACCTGCAGGGCGATCTTCCCACCCTGGCGCCGGCCGATATCGCCGCCACGCTCACGCCGCTCGCCGATCCCGCCGTCGACATCGCCACGCTGGCGGCCGAGATCACCGAGGCGCGGGAGCGCACCGATCCCAACGTGGTCAAGGTGGTGGGCTCGCCGGTCGTGCCGGGCCGGTTGCGGGCGCTCTATTTCACACGCGCGCAGGCGCCCGGCGGCGACGGCCCGTTCTATCACCACATCGGAATCTACGCCTATCGGCGCGCCGCGCTCGCCCGCTTCGTCAGCCTGCCCGCCTCCCCGCTCGAGCAGCGTGAAAGGCTCGAGCAGCTGCGTGCGCTCGAGGCCGGCATGCGCATCGACGTCACCATCGTCGACTCGGTACCGCTCGGCGTCGACACGCCGGCCGATCTCGCTCTGGCACGGGATCGGCTGCGACCGCGCCGTTGACTTGCGCGCTCCAGTATGCGTACCGGAACCCCAAGGGACCATCATGAGCACAGCCAAGCGGATCGCGTTCCAGGGAGAGCCGGGGGCCAACTCGCACCTCGCCATTGCGGAGGCCTATCCGGATTGCGAGGCCGTGCCCTGCGCCACCTTCGAGGACGCCTTCGCGCTGATCACGGCGGGCGAGGCCGATCTCGGCATGATCCCGGTCGAGAACTCGCTCGCCGGACGGGTCGCCGACATTCATCACCTGATGCCGGACTCCGGGCTCCATATCGTGGCCGAGCATTTCATGCCGGTGCGCCATCAATTGCTGGCCATCAAGGGGGCGCGGCTCGCGGACATCAAGACGGTCGAGAGCCATGTCCATGCGCTCGGCCAGTGCCGCAAGATCATCCGCAAGCTCGGCATCAAGCCGCTGGTGGCCGCCGACACCGCGGGCTCGGCGCGCGAGGTCGCGGAGGCCGGCGACAAGACCCGCGCCGCCATCGCGTCGCGGCTCGCCGCCGAGATCTACGCGCTCGACACGCTGGCGGCGGACGTCGAGGACGAAGCCCACAACACCACCCGCTTCATCGTGCTGGCGCGCGAGGCCAAATGGGCGGCGAGCGACAGCGGGCCGATCATCACCACCTTCCTGTTCCGGGTGCGCAACGTGCCGGCCGCCCTCTACAAGGCGCTCGGCGGCTTCGCCACCAACGGCGTCAACATGACCAAGCTCGAAAGCTACATGGTCGAGGGCAATTTCTTCGCCACCCAGTTCTATGCCGACGTCGAGGGCCATCCCGAGGACCGCAACCTGGTGCTCGCGCTGGAAGAGCTCGCCTTCTTCTCCAAGGAGATGAAGATCCTCGGCGTCTATCCGGCGCACCCGTTCCGCAGCACGTTCGAGGAGGTCGAGAAATTCGTGGTTTCGTAGGATGTAGGATGGGTTGAGCTCATCAGGGCGTTCACGCCCGTCTTCGCGGGCTATGCGAAACCCATCGTGGGCGGCTGATGGATGAGCTGTCGATGGGTTTCGCGAAGAGCTCAACCCATCCTACGACAAACCATCAAATCGTCTGGTTGTAGGCCCCGACCTCCGGATGCGTGCGCAGCACGGCGTCCACCGCCTTGAACATGTCGCGCATGCGCGCCTCGGAGACCGGGCTCTCCACCACCACCACCAGCTCCGGCTTGTTGGAGGAGGCCCGCACCAGGCCCCAGGTGCCGTCCTCGACCGTCACGCGCACGCCGTTGACGGTGACGAGATCGCGGATCGGCTGGCCGGCGACCTTCTGGTGCGCGGCCTGCGCGTCCTGGAAGTGCTTCACCACCTGATCCACCACGCCGTATTTGGTCTCGTCGGCGCAATGCGGCGACATGGTGGGCGAGCCCCAGGTCTTGGGCAGCGCGTTCTTGAGGTCCGACATGCTCTTGTCCGGGTTGCGGTCGAGCATGTCGCAGATCGCGAGCGCCGAGATCAGGCCGTCGTCGTAGCCGCGGCCGACCGGCTTGTTGAAGAAGAAGTGGCCGGATTTCTCGAAGCCGGCGAGCGCGCCGAGCTCGTGGGTGCGGCGCTTCATGTAGGAATGGCCGGTCTTCCAGTAGTCGGTGCGGGCGCCGTTCTTCTGCAATACCGGATCCGTCATGAACAGGCCGGTCGATTTCACGTCGGCCACGAAGATCGCGCCCGGATGCTGGCCTGAGAAATCGCGCGCCAGCATGACCCCGACCTTGTCGGCGAAGATTTCCTCGCCGGTATCGTCGACCACGCCGCAGCGGTCGCCGTCGCCGTCGAAGGCGAGGCCCACGTCCGCCCGCGTGCGCCGCACCTCTTGCGCCAGCGCATGCAGCATCTTGAGGTCCTCGGTATTGGGATTGTAGCGCGGGAAGGTGTAGTCGAGCTCGCAGTCGAGCGGCACGACCTCGCAGCCGATCGCGGCCAGCACCTGCGGCGAGAACGCGCCCGCGGTGCCGTTGCCGCAGGCGCAGACCACCTTGAGGCGGCGCTTGAGCTTGGGCCTATTGGTGAGATCGGCGATGTAGCGGGCCGGGAAATTCTCGACGAATTCGAACGCGCCGCCGGCGCGCAGCGTGAAACGCGCATTGAGCACGATGTCCTTGAGCGCCGTCATCTCGTCCGGCCCGAAGGTGAGCGGGCGGTCGGCGCCCATCTTCACGCCGGTCCAGCCGTTGTCGTTGTGGGAGGCCGTGACCATGGCGACGCAGGGCACGTCGAGCGCGAACTGCGCGAAATAGGCCATCGGGGTGACCGCCCAAGCCGATGTCGTGCACCCGGCAGCCCGCCGCCATCAGGCCGGACACCAGCGCGAGCTTCACGGAGGCCGAATAGGAGCGATAGTCGTGGGCGGTCACGATCTCGGGCTTGACGCCGAGCTCGTGCAGGAGCGTGCCGAGCCCCAAGCCCAGCGCCTGCACCCCCATCAGGTTGATCTCCTCGCCCAGGAGCCAGCGCGCATCGTATTCGCGAAAGCCGGTGGCCTTCACCAGCGGCTCGGATTTATACGCATAAGTGTTGGGGACGAGCGCGGGCTTGGGCTTGGGAAACATCGTGCCTCTCGGGCTGACGACCAGCTTGAGAGGACATAACCCATGGCTGCGGCCGGGGAAAGCGCTACTGTTCGAGAACCATCCGGCCGTTGCCGTACTCGAAGCGCCGCAGGCGCGACAGGAACGACAGGCCGAGCAGGTTCTCGCTCAGCGCCTCGTCCAGCGACACCAGCGCCGCCACATTGCGCACCGTGAGCCCGCTGACCTCGACCATGCCGAGCTCGACCGGCGCCGCCCGCGTCGATCCATTGGCGGTCTTGA
The DNA here is from genome assembly GCA_963744275.1 of uncultured Alphaproteobacteria bacterium. Classification (GTDB taxonomy): domain Bacteria; phylum Pseudomonadota; class Alphaproteobacteria; order Rhizobiales; family Xanthobacteraceae; genus VAZQ01. Next base: position 807,885 of record CAVUSX010000029.1, on the reverse strand, counting down.
CCTCGACGGTGAATTCGCGCGCCGCCGGATGGATGCCGAGCGCCGCGGCATCGCGTGCCCGCAGCGCCACCACCGAGGCGCCGGTATCGAGCATGAACTCCATGTGGCGCCCGTCGACCCTTGCGTCGACCACGAAGTGGCCGCGCGCGTCGTGCGGAACGACCACGCTGCTGCCGTAGGAATTCTGCGCGGCCGGGGCCACTGCAGCTCGGCGCCGCCGGCAGCGCGGCCGCCGCGGGCGGCGCGACCGGCGTGCGGACGGTCTGATCCGCAACCTTGGCCGCCACCACCCCCAAGCCGATCAGCATTCCGGCAAGGACGATAATCTGACGCATGATCCGCCCGTCTTCGTTGCGTGCGGGAGGGACCAGATCACGGATCGCGGAAAGAACGTTCTAACAGGCCACCGGCGCGCCGCGGCTTTCGGGCGGGCTGGTTAGGACATCCTCAAGCCGAGATTAAAATTGTCCGGATAACCGGATCGGCGTTCTATTGCCCGCGCGGCTTGGCGCGGCGGGTGGGCGGCGCCGCCAGCGGATCGTCGGGCCAAGGGTGGCGCGGATAGCGGCCCTTCATCTCGGCTTTGACCGACGCATAGCTGCCGCGCCAGAAGCCCGGCAGGTCGCGGGTGACCTGGACCGGCCGATGCGCGGGCGACAAGAGCTCGATGACGAGCGGCGCGCGCCCGCCCGCCACCGTCGGATGCCGGTCGAGGCCGAACAGCTCCTGCACCCGGATGGCGAGCTTCGGGCCCGCTTCGGCGTCGTAGTCGATGGGCACCGACGAGCCCGATGGGCGACGAAATGCGTCGGCGCCTCGGCCTCCAGCCGGCGGCGCAGGTTCCACGGCAGCAGGTCGAGCAGAGCGCATCCGCGAGCTCGCTCGCCGGCGATCTCGGCGAGCGCGCGCTTGCCGTCAGCAACGGCGATCAGCCAGTCGTCGCGCCGCGCCGCGAGCGCCGCGTCCGACAGATCGGGCCATTCACCGTCGCGCCTCCGCGCCGCGCAGGAACATCACGCGGTCGCGCCATTGCGCGCAGCGCCTTGCTCCACGGCAGCCGCTCGATCCCGAGCCGCGCGATGCCCTGCGCCAGCATCCGCGCGCTCTGCCGGGTCGGGACGACCGTCATCGGTTGCTCGTTGAGGGTCAGCGCGTCCAGGCGGCGCATGCGCCGCGCGCGCAGGCTCGCGGCTCGCGGCATCGAAAACGATGCTCCTCGCGGGTCTCGATGCGCCCCGCCTGGCCGGCCTCGATCTCGGCCAGGCTCGAGCGGAGCGGCCAGCACGATGCGCCCCTGCGCGGCGGTGCCGGCGATCTCGGCAACCGCCAGGAACGGCTCGCGCGCCAGCGGCGATCGCCGGCATCGAGCCGGGCGCCGCGGCCATTGGCGAGCAGGAACTGCCCGCCTCTCCGCCGCGGTTCTTGGCGATGCGGTCCGGATAGGCGAGCGCCAGCAGCGCCCCAGCTCGAGCCCGGGCTCGGCTCGTCCGGCGACAGCGTGGCGTTCGGCGCGTCATCTCGGCCCAGCGTTTCGCCATCGCGCGCGCCTCGCGCGCCCGCGGCGAGCGGTCGCGGCGCAAGCCTCGAGACGATGCGCGAGATCGACATCGTTGCCGCCGAGCCCGCGTTCGGTCAGCACCACCGCGATGTCGGCCGCGCGCAGGCCTCCCCGCGCGCGCCGGCATCGACCACCATGCGGGCGAGCCGGGGCGGCAGCGGCAGTTCGCCCAGCTCGCGGCCGTGCGGCGTGATGCGCCCCTGCGCATCCACGGCGCCGAGCTCGCGCAGCAGCGCCCTCGCCTCGGCGACCGCCGCCGCCGGCGGCGGGTCGAGAAAAGCGAGCTTGGCCGGATCGCGCACGCCCCAATGGGCGAGATCGAGCACGAAGGCCGGACAGATCCGCGCGCCAGGATCTCGGGCCGGGTGAAGGGCTTCGAGCGAGGCGGTCTGCGGCCTCCTCCCACAGGCGGTAGCAGACACCGGGCTCGGTGCGGCCGGCGCGGCCGCGCCGCTGATCGGCGGCGGCGCGCGAGACCCGCACGGTCTCCAGCCGCGTGAGGCCGACATCGGGCTCGTAGCGCGGCACCCGCGCCAGCCCGCAATCGACCACGATGCGCACCCCCTCGATGGTGAGCGAGGTCTCGGCGATCGAGGTGGCCAGCACGATCTTGCGCCGGCCGGCGGCGCCGGCGCGATGGCGCGGTCCTGCGCCGGCGCCTCGAGCGCGCCGTAGAGCGGCGACGATGATCGACCGCAGGATCGGCGATGCGCTCGCGCAGCTGGTTCTCGGCGCGGCGAATTTCGGCGGCGCCGGGCAGGAACGCCAGCACCGAGCCGGCCTCGCCGCGGATCGCTCGCAGGATCGCGTCGACGACCTGCCGTCCTCGATCGGCGCGCGCGCATCGCGGCCCAGATAGCGGGTCTCGACCGGAAAGGCGCGGCCGCTGCTCTCGATCACCGGCGCATCGCCCAGCAGGCGCGGCGACATGCGCGGCATCGAGCGTCGCCGACATGACGACCAGCCGCAGGTCCTCGCGCAGCGCCCTCTGCACGTCGCGGGCCAGCGCCAGGCCGAGATCGGCGTCGAGCGCAGCGCTCGTGGAACTCGTCGAACAGCACGGCCGCGACGCCGTCGAGCCCGGGATCGTCCAGCACCATGCGCGGTGAAGACGCCCTCGGTGACGACCTCGATGCGGGTCGCGGCGCGACACCTTGCGAGCCGAAGCCGCACCCGGTAAGCCGACCGTCTCGCCGACCTCCTCGCCCAGCGTCGCAGCCATGCGCGCGGCGGCGGCGCGGGCGGCGAGCCGGCGCGGCTCGAGCACGATGATCTTGCGGCCGCGCGCCCACGGCTCCTGCGCGAGCACGAGCGGCACCCGCGTGGTCTTGCCGGCGCCGGGCGGCGCCACCAGGACCGCGACGTTGCGCGGCGCCAGAGCCGCCGTGAGCGCGGGCAGCACCGCGTCGATGGGCAAGGGTTGGTCGAAGTCCATACCCGTCTTGTGCCCCGCCCCGACTTCCAGCGCACGGCCCCGTCTATTTTCTCTTGAACAGTCCGAGATCGACCGACTTGCCCAGCAGGAAATAGCCGAACGGCGAGGGATGCACCCCGTCGCCGCAATCATAGGCCACGCTGATGATGTCCGGATTGCTGCGGTCGCGCACCAGCCTGTCGAAGTCGAGCACCGCCGTCGAACCGCCCTGCGTGCGGATCCAATCGATCGACCTCGTTTCTGATCTTGGTCTTGGCATCGACTTCCACCCGGTATCGGGAATTCCCGAACCGACGCTGTCGCGCGGGGATGATCTGTGACTCCGATGATCTTGATGCCCTTCTGCTTCACGCGCGCGCGAACGATGTCCTTATTCCGGCGATGACCTGATCGGCGGGCGCCTCGCGCCGGATGTCGTTGGTGCCCAGGAACAGCACCACATGGGCTGACCCCGGGCATGGAGAAGACGTCGCGGTCGAGGCGGTCGCACGCCGGCCGGGCTGTTGGCCGGCGGGTTGAGGTTGGCGCTGGTGACCGTATTGCCGCCGATGCCCTCGTTGATCACCGCATGAGGCACCTGCTTGCCGCAGCCAGCGAAGCCGCTCCGCCAGCTGCGTCCTTCCCAGCGGTCATGGGCATCGAGCGTCGAGCAGGTGCCGTCGGTGACGGAATCCCTCCAACGCCACGCATGGTGGTGGCGGCGCGGCCGTCCGGGATCACGTCGATCGACTTCAGCCAGAGCATCGAGGTGGTCTTCGGCTTCGGCGAACGGCTTGCCGTCCTCGGAAGCGGCACTGATCGCCGGCGCCGTTGTCGGTCAGCAGATAGGAGGTCACCGAACCGCATTGTCGTGCTCGGCTCGGCCGCACGTCGGCAAGTCGGGGACGAACGGCTGACCGCTGACTGTCCGCAAGGCCTCCACGCGCAGCGCGACCGGATCGCTCGTCACCGCCGGCGCCGGCGGCGACCGTCACCGGCCCCTTGCCCCCGAAGGTCAACGGGCCACCACCCTGCCGCGACGGCGGCGACCCGCGCCCGCAAACCCGATGGTGGCCTCTGCCGAACACCACCGGCGCGGTCCCGACGTATCGTCGAGCCCTGAACCCGCACGCCTTCTGCCCGGCAACCGTCACCCGCGCGATCATGCGCACGGGCGGCGATCCGCTGCCCACCTCGTCGGACCGCAGCCCCTGCTGCGATGCGCCCAGGCCGCGTGACCCAGGCGGGGCCCTGTCGCGCGGCGCCGCCGCGGCGGCAGCGCGCGCCCGCCATCCAGGCGACGCCACCGTCGAGCGCCAGCAAGCTCGATTTCACCGTCATGATCTCCTCCCTTTTTTGCGCGCGCCCCTCACGTTGCTCGGGCATCATCAGGCTACATTAGCAGGAAGCGATCAAGCCAGCATGCCGACGAGGCGCATCCGCGACGAAAGGCCGGTAAGAGGCACACTTCTCTGCGTCAGTTGGCAAAGACACGGATTTCCGCGCGGAACATTGCGCGCAGAGCGTCGTTCCCCGCCGGCGCGCGCCGAGCCAAAATCGAGCGCCGCCACCGCGCCGGCCAAGATCGAGCCCGCCAGCACGCCGACGCGAATCTGCGTCAGCACGCCATCGTCGGCGAACGCGAGCGTGCCGATGAACAGGCTCATGGTGAAGCCGATGCCGCCCAGGATCGCCACGCCGTACAGCGAGCCCACGAGCCAACGGCCGGCCTTGCGCGACGCCCAGCTTGATCGCGGCCCGCGCCGAACATACGCCGATCTGCTTGCCGAGGAACAGCCCGGCCATGATGCCGAGCGGCACCGGTGCCGTGAGGCTCGCCAGCGACGCCCGCCAGCGGCACCCCGGCTTGGCGAAGGCGAAGACAGGCATGATGACCAGGCCGACCAGGCTTGATCGCATGTTCGGGCGGATGGCCAGCAGGCTGCTCCGCCTCGCTCGCCGGCTTTAGCGGCATGAGCATCCGACCGCGACGCCCGCCAGCGTCGCGTGCACGCCCGACTTCAGCACGACACCCAGAACAGGCGCCCAGCACCAGATAGAGTGCGAGACGGCGCACACCGGTCACGTTCAGGATCGCGAGCCCGGTGATGAAAAGCCCGGCGAGCGCCAGGGACAGCGCCGAAAGCTGATCGGTATAGAAGATCGCGATGATCAGGATGGCGCCCAGGTCGTCGATGATGGCGAGCGCGCAGGAACACCTTGAGGGCCAGCGGAACGCGGCTGCCCAGGGCGCCAGCACGCCAGCGAGAAGGCGATGTCGGTGGCCGCCGGGATCGCCCAGCCGCGCAGCGCCACCGGATCGCTCGCGGTTGAAGGCGACATAGAGCGCGCCGGCACGACCAGCCGCCGATCGCCCGGCGACCGGCAGCGCCGCCTGCGGGGCCAGCGCGCCCTCCATGATCTCTCGCTTGATCTCGAGACCGACCAGCAGGAAGAAGAACGCCATCAGCCCGTCGTTGATCCAAAGCTACAGGGGCTTGGCGAGGCCGATCGCGCCGATCCTGGACCTTGCCGGTCAGATGCAGGAACGCGACGTAATAGGGCTTGAGCGCCGAATTGGCGACCACCAGAGCGGCCAGCGTCGCCAGGGCGAGCCCCAGGCCTCCGTACAGATCGGAACGATCGCTTGCCTGAGTTGCCGGCGCGGCGTGGAATTCAGTCATCGTGTTCAGGCAATATCGATCCGAAGGCGGTTGATTTGGCCAGATAGTCGTGCGCGACCTTCCCGATCATCATCGTCCTTCATCGGAGAGCAAACCTTTCTGCGTTGCGGCCGTCGATAAGGCTGTCGCTTCTCAGCCATCAACTCTGCTTTCGTTCGGTCTTGGTGAAATTGAAGGTGCGCACGCCTTCCAGCTTGTCGGGGCGTTGCAGAACCTCGGGATGGCTGAGGGTGCGAACCGCGTCGTCATGGCCGGCTTGCCAGTGCTCTTCCATTGTGCGGCGGGAAAACTCGAAATCCTTGGCGATGCCTTCGTATTTCTCGGCGTGATAGAGGAGTTGGATGATGTTGCAGACCTTATCGTCCGCCTCCTCCTCCAGCATTTTCACGTCTTCGATCGTCTCGCGCAGCTCGGCCGGCAGCTGCTTGATCAGGTTGGCGACCGCAAGCCGGAGCTTTTGCGCCCGCTTGTACTGATCGGTCGCCGCCCGGGTGCGGCTGGAGAACTGGATCTCCTTTTGCCGCACCTGGGTTTGTCAAGTCGCGCGGCATCTCGCCAAGGGCGTCCCAGAGATCGATTTGGATGGCGAGCGTGTCTTGTCGTGGCCTGATTTCGAGCACCCATTGCAACGGCGTGTTCGAGACAAGACCGCCGTCCCAATAGTATTCACCGTCGATTTCGGTAGCCGGGAAGCCGGGCGGCAGCGAGCCGCTGGCGATCACATGGGCCGGGCCGATGCGATGGGTGGTGGTGTCGAAATAGACGAAATTCCCGGTGCGCAACATTCACCGCGCCGACGCTGAAACGCATGGCGCCAGCGTTGATGCGGTCGAAATCCACCAGGCGCTCGAGCGTCGCCTTGAGCGGTGTGACGTCATAGTAGCTGATCGGCCGGCGCTGCGGGACGGCGATAGGACGAGGGTTCGGCCAGCGCGGCGCGAAGAAATGGGGCGCCCCGAAGGTCATGATGCCGAAAGCGCGCGAGCTGATTGACGAAGCGGCGGGTAACTCGTCGGTGATCTCGATCGATCTCAGATACGGCACCCCCAGCGGGGGGCGTGCTGACCGCCTCCCAGAATTCCCACAATCGTCTCGACGCGCTTGTCCGGGGGATTGCCGGCGATCAGGGCCGCGTTCACGGCACCGATCGAAATCCCGGCAACCCAGTCGGGATGGAGATTAGCCTCGGCCAGGGCCTGATAGACGCCGGCCTGGTATGAGCCGAGCGCGCCGCCGCCCTGCAGCAACAGCGCGGTCAATTCGAACGGCAACGGGCGCTCGATCCGGAACGATTTCTGCGTGGCAGGCCGGGAGGGAGGCATGACGGTCCTGGCTTTGTTTCGCGCCGCGCCCGATGCAGCTTTGCAACCAACAATCTGAACCGACCAACGGCGCGCTCGCGCCAGCCCGACCTCACTCCGCCGGCACCTCCGAGGAGGCGTTGCGCGCGGATGGCGCCGGGTGCGGCCGGGTGGATGGCCGCAACCGCTCCCGCACCGCCTGGAAGGACACGTAGAGGGGCGGGATGACGAAGATGCCGACGAAAGAAGCGAGGATCATGCCGCCGAAGACCGGCGTGCCGACATTGCGTCGCGCCAGCTCGGACGCGCCGGTGGCCAGGACCAACGGCAGGAGGCCGAGGATGAAGGCAAACGACGTCATCATCACCGGCCGGAACCGCAAGCGCGCGCCTTCGGTGGCGGCCTCCAACAGCGGCATGCCGTGCTCGCGCTTCTCCTTGGCGAACTCGACGATCAGGATGCCGTTCTTGGCCGCGAGCCCGATCAACACCACCATGCCGATCTGCCCGTAGAGATCGAGGGTCAGGCGGCCGATGACGATCGCCGCGAAGGAGCCCAGGATACCGACCGACACCGACAGCAGCACCGGCACCGGAATGCTCCAGCTTTCATAGAGCGCGACCAGGAACAGATAGGCGAACAGCACCGCGAAGCCGAGAATGATCGCCGTCTTGCCTTCGGCGCGCTTTTCCTGGAAGGCGGTGTCGGTCCATTCGCCTGCGAACCCGGGCGGCAGCGTGCTGGCCGCCACCGTTTCCATGGCCTTGAGGGCCTGCCCGGAGGAGACGCCGGGCGCCGGACCGCCCTGGATGGTCACCGCGCGGAGGTTGTTGTAGCGGATCAACGCCGGCGGACCGATCACGACGCGCACCTCCAGCAGGCTGCGCAGCGGAATCATCTTGCCCTCGGCATTGCGCACATTGATCTGATAGATGTCGTCGACGCTCGCCCGGTCCTCGGCCTCGGCCTGGACTTGGACCTGCCAGGTACGGCCGAACAAATTGATGTTGTTGACGAAGTATCCGCCGAGCGAGGCCTGCAGGGCCTGGAAGACGGCGCTCAATTGCACGCCCAGGACCTGCACCTTGTCGCGGTCGATATCGAGATAGATCGAAGGGTTGGTGGCCGAGAAGGTGCTGAACACCCGGTTGAGCGCAGGGTCCTGGTTGGCCGCCACGACCAGTCCGCGCAACACCTGGGCCAGCGCCTTGGGGTCGCCGCCGCGCAGATCCTCCAGCACATAGGCGAAGCCGCCGCCGCTGCCGAGACCGAGTATCGGCGGCGGCGCCAGCGGAACCACCGTGCCGCCCTGGATCTCGCGGAACTTCGGACCGAGCCGGGCGATCACCGCGGCGGCGCCGAGCGAGCGATCCTTGCGTTGCTCGAACGGCTTGAGCGTGACCACCATGAAGGCGGCGTTCGAGGCCGAGTAGTTGTCGATGAAGTTCAGCCCGATGATGGAGGTGAAGTCCTGCACCGCCGCCTCGTCGCGCAGGATGGTTTCCGCCTGGCGGACGACCTCGGCGGTACGCACCACCGAGGCGCCGCCCGGCAATTGGACGACCACGAACAGCCCGCTCTGGTCGTCCTCCGGCAGAAAGCCGGTCGGCGTCAGCTTGGCGAGACCGACCACGCCTGCCCCCGCCACGCCGACCAGCACCAGGCCGATGACCGAGACCCGCACGATGCGGGCGACCACGGCCCCATAGGCGTCGCGCACGGAATCGATCGAGCGCATCACCACCCCGATCACGCCCCGCCGCGGCCCGTGATGGGGCCGCAGCAGCACCGCGCACAGCGCCGGCGACAGCGTCAGCGCATTGATCGCGGAGAGGAACATCGAGACCGCGACCGTGACCGCGAATTGCCGGAACAGCTCGCCCGAGATCCCCGGGATGAACGCCACCGGCACGAACACCGACAGCAGCACCAGGGTGATCGCGATGATCGGCGCGGTGATCTCCTGCATGGCCCGCTTGGTGGCGTCGGCGGGCGAGAGCTCGGGATGCTCCTCCATCACGCGCTCGACGTTCTCCACCACCACGATGGCGTCGTCGACCACGATGCCGATGGCCAGAACGACCGCCAGCAGCGAGACCGAGTTGGCCGAGTAGCCGATCGCCAGCAGCGCGATGAAGGTGCCGATGAGGCTGACCGGCACCGCAAAGGTCGGAATGAGCGTCGAGCGGAAGCTGCCGAGGAACAGGAACACCACCAGCACCACGAGAATGAAGGCCTCGACCAGCGTCTTCTGCACCTCATGGATGGTTGCGGTGACGAAGGCGGTCGGGTCGTAGGTGACCTTCCAGGTCAAATCCTCCGGAAAGCTCTTCTCCAGCTCGGCCAGCCGGGTGCGTACCGCAGCGAGCGTGGCGATCGCGTTGGCGCCCGGCGATTGGTAGATCGCGACCACGGCCGCCGGCCCGCCGTTCAACCGCGTTTCGCGGTCGAGATTGGCGGCGCCCAGCTCCAGCCGCGCGACATCGCGCAGCCGCAGCACCGATCCGTCCGGATTGGTGCGAATGACGATGTTCTGGAAATCCTCGACGGTGCTCAGGCGACCCTTGGTCTGGATGTTCAGCTGCAATTGCTGCTCGTTCGAAATCGGCCGGGCGCCGATGCGTCCGACGGCGGCCTGGACATTCTGCGCCTGCATCGCATTGATGATGTCGCCGGTGGTCAAGCCCAATCCGGTCAGCCGGTCGGTGCGCACCCAGGCCCGCATGGCATAGTCCTGCGGGCCCCACAGGGCCGCGTCGCCGACCCCGGGCGTGCTCTTGATCTGGTCGAGCAGATTGATGGTGACGTAGTTGGAGAGAAACAGCGGATCGTGCGTGAGCTTGGGCGAGGTGACCGCGATGACGCCGAGCAACGCAGACGACTTCTTCTTGACCGTGACGCCCTGGCGCTGAACGTCCGGCGGCAGGCTGGAGAGCGCGACCTGGACCCGGTTGTTGACGTTGACCGTGTTGATGTCCGGATTGGTGCCGAGCTCGAACGAGGCCACCAGCGTGTAGCTGCCGTCGTCCCCGCTCACGCTCTTCATGTAGATCATCTTGTCGACGCCGACGACCTGCGCCTCGATCGGCTGGGCGATGGTGGCGTCGACCACCGCCGAAGAGGCGCCCGGATAGAAGGTCGTGACGGAAACCTGGGGCGGAACGATATCGGGATATTGCGCGACCGGGATGGCGAGCAGCGCCAGCAGGCCGCCGATCGTGGTCACGATCGCGATGACGATGGCGAGCCGGGGCCGGTCGACGAAAATGGCGGAGAGCATGGCGGCTAGCCTCGGCCGACGGCGGTCGGCAGCGGGGTCGCCCGCACCGGCACGCCGGGGCGCACGCCCTGCAGCCCTTCGACCACGACCTGCTCGCCGCCGCTGAGCCCCTCCTGCACCACCGCGTCCGACCCGCTCTCGCCGCCGAGCTTGAGGCGCCGCACCGCCGCCTTGCCGTCCTCGACAATGAAGACGTAGACGCCGGCCTGGTCGGCGATGAGCGCGGCCTGCGGCACCACCACCTGCTCGACCGGGGCGCCGGCCTCGAGATCGACGCGCACCAGCTGACCGTCGATGAGCGCGCCTTTCGGATTCGGCATGGTGGCGCGTGCCGTCACGGTGTCGGTCGTCCGATCCACCGACACGTCGACGAAATTGATCGCGCCCATCTGGTCGTAGACGGTTCCATCGGCAAAGCGGATCCGGACCTTGATGCCGGTGATATCGACCTGATGACCGCTCTCCTGCGCGCGCAGGAATTCGCGCTGGCTCACCGGGAACGTGACATACATCGGGTCCTGGCTGACGATCATGGTCAGCGGACCGCTCTGCGGCCCGATCACATTGCCCTTGGTGACGCTGGTGCGGCCGATCTTTCCGGCGACCGGCGCCGTGATGTCGGTATAGCCGAGGTTGATCTTCGCGGTCTGCAGATTGGCCTCGTCCGTCATGATGGCGCCGTCGGCCTGCTGATCGGCGGCCTGCGCCTGGTCGCGCGCCACCGCCGTGCCGGCATTCGACTTCAGCAGGTCTTCGGCGCGCTTGAGCTGGACGACGGAGAGGGTCTTTGCCGCCTTGCTTCGCTCCAAGGCGCCCTGGGCCTGCTCGACCGCGGCCTGGAACAATCCCTTCTCGATCCGATAGAGCGGGGCGCCCTCCTTGATCGGGTCGCCCTCGTTGAACAGCACCGCATCGAGGAAACCGGTCACCCGCGCTCTGATCTCGACCCGATTGACCGCCTCGACGCGCCCGACAAAGCCCAGGGTCTTTGAAATGGGCCGCCGTTCCGCCGCGACCGTGCTGACCGAAACGGCCGGGGCCTCGCGTTGTTGAGCCTGGACGGGAAGAGAAAATCCACAGACCGCAAGGACCGCGCAGATCGCAAGGCGCATGACACCCTCCCAGGTTTGCTAAACCAGACCGCCCAGCCTTTCCATGACCTTAGCTCAGAATGCGACGGGCGATTTCCGCCACTCTCGCCCGCCTCCAGCGACGATGAACAGACGCCCAAGAATATTACGGTAATTTATTGCAAATCGCTCGGCACCATTTTGCAATCTCTGCGCTTCTGCATTTGCTCCGCGGCAGCTTCCGCAAAGATGCAATTGCCGTCCGCGCCGACATTGCGAGGATACTCTTGCCGGAATGTCAGGCAAGCGCGAAATGACGAGACCAATCCGACGGCCTGCGGCAGATTTCGTTGGGCTTTCGGTTGCGATAGAGCGGGCCGGTACTTAAGTAACTTATGATATGTGAATGATGATCGATTTCTGTGTGTGATGTTTCATTTCTGTGTGTAGTGTCCCTCTGCACCTTGCAGCCACCTCATTGCGAGCCGCATCGTCGCCGTCGTTCGCCGGGGAGATCGACATGACCATTCTTCAAGACGCCGAACTGGAGCCCGTGCCCCTGTTGCCGCTCGCACCCAGCGAGCCGCGCGCGCTGGTCGCCATTCTTTCGGCCGCCAAGCGCAACGCCCTGGTGGCTTGCTTCAACGGCAGCGGCCTCCATAAGAAGGACGGAGCCTGGCATGGACTGCCGGACGGCAAGCCGGTCTCCGGCGTCACGGTCGCCGATCTGGCGCGCGACGGGATGCTGACACTGACGACGGACCATCGCCTGAGCTCGGCGCGATTGACCGAGCGCGGAAATTGGTTCGCCCGAACCTTGCTGCGCGACGCGGCGGTGAAGGAATAGAGCGCCGACCGGCTATTACGTTTTCCGGCTATTGCGATTTGATGGCGGCGCCGCCTATGGCGGCGCTCGGCCTGCCAATGACCCGAGCAACGCAGGCTCGGCGACGCGCCTTGCCATTTGCCGGATCCGGCGGACTTGGACAGCCGGCCGCTGCCTTGGGCGGCGGCATCGCCTTGCCGCAGGTAGACCCGAACGTTGCCTTTGGGGGTGACTTGTCCCGACAGGACGACGCCCATGCCGCCATCGTAGTGCAGCTGGCCTCCGGCAATGCGCAAGCCATAGCGGTAGGCGCGGTCACAGGTCCCGGCATCGGTCATGATCAGGACGCTCCAGGAGCCGTCGAAGCTCGTCCGGCTGGTCTTCGCCGATCCGGATACGGTGGCCGCCAAGACCAGGACGCCAGCCAGCATGAGCCGTCGCAACGCCACATCAATCATCTCGAATTCCTCTGCATCCAATAGGCGGCCACGACAGCACCGCTGAAGTCTTTACGCCCGCTTTGTGAAACCTCTATGTTACGTTCAAACGCTAGGTGCGGGCGACCAGAGCCGTATTGATCTAGATCATCTTTCCGGGGCGGCTTGCGCGGCTGGTCGGCGCTGCCGAAACGAGGAGAAACAGAATGGCGAAATGGCTTGGCGCCCTGGTCGGGCTCGCTGGCGTCTGCGCCGCGACCGCCCTGCAGGCGCAAACCTATCCGGCCCGGCCGGTGACCATCGTGGTGACCGCGGCGGCCGGCGGATTGACCGATCTGGTCGCCCGCGGGGTCGGCCAGCGGCTCTCCGAGATGTGGGGCGAGCCGGTCGTGATCGAGAACAAGGGCGGCGCCGGTCACAACATCGGGGCCGCCGCCGTCGCCAAGGCGGCGCCCGACGGCTACACCCTGATGGTGAGCGAGAGCGGCACCTTCGTCAGCAATCCCTACCTTTATGCCAAGGGCAGCCTGCCCTACGACGCCGAAACCGACTTCGCTCCCATCAGCGGCCTGGCGAGCTACACCCAGGCGCTGGTCACCCATCCGTCGCTGCCGGCGCGCAACGTCGCCGAGCTGATCGCGCTCGCCAAGAGCCAGCCGGCCGATATCAGCTTCGGCACCGCCGGCATCGGCAGCGCCCCGCACATGAACATCGAGCTCCTGGAGAACATGGCGGGCATCACGCTCGTTCCGGTGCACTACCGGGGCGCCGCCCCCGCCCTCACCGACCTCTTGGGCGGCCACATCAAATTGATGTCCGTCAGCATGACCCTCTCGCTCGCGCCCGCGCAGGCCGGCCGCATCAACATGCTGGGGGTGGGAAGCCTCAAGCGTTTGCCGCAGGCTCCCGAGGTTCCCACCATCGCCGAAACCGGGCTGCCCGGTTACGAAGCGGTGAGCTGGGTCGGCCTGTTCACGGCGAGCGGAACGCCGCGCGCGATCGTGACGAAGATCAATGCCGACGTGCAGCGCATCCTGGCCGATCCCGCCTTCCGGGACCGGTTCCTCGCCCCCCAGATGCTCGACCCCATGCCGGGCTCGCCCGATGCGTTCGCGGCCGACATCAAGTCGGAAACGCAGAAATGGGTGAAGGTGATCCGCGAGCAGAACCTGCACATCGATTAGCATCTAGATTCGATCCTTCGCCCCTTCCTCCCCCTGCGGGGAGGGTGCCATTAGCGCGTTTACGCGCATCTGCCGCTCGCGGTCGGGGTCCCGCCTCCGCGAACTGAGCGTTTATTGCGTACCCTCACGGCGGTCACCTCCCCCTTGCAGGGGAGGAAATAGTGCACTGGCTCGTCTTTGCGTTTTCCGGTCCGATCCTGTGGGCAGCCTCGACCCACATGGATAAGTATCTGGTCGAGAGATACTTCAAGGACAGCGATGTCGCGGTCCTGCTGGTCTTCACCGCCCTGATCGGCTTGATCACGCTGCCGTTCATCTGGGTCCTCGCCCCGGGCGTGGCCGAGGTCGGCCTCGCGAACGCGGCGCTCATGGGGCTTTCGGGCGTCCTCTGTATGGGGGCGATGCTGTTTTATCTGCAGGCGCTGCAAACCGAGGAAGCCTCGGTGGTGGCGCCGTTTTTCCAGGCCGGCCCGCTGTTCGGTTTCGTGCTGGGATATGTCGTACTGGGAGAAACCCTGTCGCCCGCCCAATTGGCGGGTGGCGCCCTGATCGTGGGCGGGACGCTGCTGGTCTCGCTGCGATCCCGACCGCATGCGGCGGGTCGAAGAACGCGGTTCAACACCCGCCTCGCCGCCTTGATGCTCGCCTGCGCGCTCGCGCTCGCCGTCAGCTCGCTGATCTTCAAGATCTTCGCGCTGCGCGACGAGTTCTGGCCGACCACGTTCTGGATGTTCGTGGGCGAGGCGCTGTTCGGCGCGGCGCTCCTGTGTGTCGCCTCCTATCGCCGGCAATTCATCGATCTGCTGCGCTCGAATCCGGTCGCGGTCCTGTCGATCAACGCGGTCAACGAATTGATCAATCTCGGCGGCGGCCTGGGGACCCGGTTCGCCCTGACGCTGGCGCCGCTCGGTCTCGTGCAGGCCATCGGCAGCACCACGACGCTGTTCGTGTTCGCCTTCGGGGTGGTGCTCTCCATTTTCTTGTCCGACGCTCGGCCGCGAGAGCCTGTCTGGGCGGGAATTGCTGCACAAGGGCGTCGCCGCCGTTTCCAGCCCGCGCCTTGACAGCTTCGAGCACGGCGGCAGACTGGGATGATCACGGGCCGGATGAGCAGCTCGGTTGTCGAGTGTGGTGGTCCCCTTTGGTTCTCGCTCGCTCGGATTGCTGTCGCTGCCAGATACACCGTTCTCTACGCGGTCCAGGGGTCTCCTGGCCGCACCATGGCCCTCAGGGTTTCGACGCCGCTATGTCCCGAACGCACTCAACAAGAGATCGGCGCAGGAAGATTCGCGCGGTCGTCGAGGCCCGTCCCAGCAGGGACAGTATTCCGCCGCGAGATGCGGCGAAGGGTCGATCGACCTCAGGCGGCTGGAGATGCACCTTGAGCGTTCCATTGGAACGTCGTGCCTGTGGTCCACATGCGATGCAGGATGACGGCAAGCTTGCGGGCAACCGCCATGGTTGCCTTCTTAGCTCCGATGCGTTTGCCAAGGGCTTCGCCAGGTCTTCAGCGCGCTTGGTCGCGCTGATCGGCTGAGCAACACTTTGGCTGCCTCGAACAGAAGGCTACGCACCATCCCGTCTCCGCACCTGGAGATACGCCCGGCGTGATCGACCTCGCCGGATTGATAACGCCTGGGCGTCATCCCGAAGTATGCTGCCACCGACGACGATCGCTTGAATTGCGCTGGATCCTCGACGCCGGTCATATAGGCCAAGGCAACCACCGTGCCGACGCCCGGAGCCGACATCAGCTGGCGGGCAGTGTCGTCGCTGCCAGCGAGTTGAATGACAGCCCTGTTGTACACGAGGACTTGGGCCCGCGTCGCCTCCAGCACTTGCAACCACGTCGGCTCGATGATCGCCTCGAGTACCGGATGCCCGTCGATCGCCACGCGTACACGCGCTGGGAACTGGCCGCGCAAGCCTTTGGGCAGGACCCGACCGAAGGTCTTTAGAATGCCGCGCACGCAATTCTTTAGCGTCGTAATTTGCGAAACGATCTGGCGCGCGCGCCACCAGCAGCGCACGCACGGCTTGGCAGTCGAGGCCCTTCACCGTCACCTCGCGGTACCAGCCGACGCGCATGATCTGCGCCAGACCGAGGGCGTCGTTGGCGTCGGTCTTGTTGACCTTCAACGATAGCGCCGCCTTGGCGTGGCGCGCATCGACGCAGATCACCGGGAGTCTGGCCTCTTTTCAATCCGTGGAACAGCCAGCCCGACAGCTGCCCGCTTTCGAGCCCGATCCGAACCGCATGGGGCGCGTGCTGCTTCACGGCCGATGCGATAGCTTCCGGCGTAGAGTTTGCTCGGCCGCGCCACACGATCTTGTCGGCATCGTCAATGACGCAGATCGACGTTTCCTTCAGGGACACATCAAGGCCGACATACTGGTTGCTCTGGGACATGGTCTTGCTCCTTTGGCGTTACGGGGAGACCAGCCTGTTCGGCAGTCGTTACCCCGCGATTACGCCATGTCCCGACCTGCCCCAGAATCTTTGACGCCGCGCAAACGCCGTCAAGGATGGCCGTCGCTCGCGCCTATCGGCAAACCACCACCCTCGCCAGGCCACTCCTTGACGGCGGTGAGCACGGTGTCATCCTGCAGCTGGTCGGGGCCGCGATTTAATGGTTGCTACGGACCCGCGCCCCCAACACGGTTAACGCCGTCCTAATCCCGCCCTGGCACTTTACTTGAATCAGTAAACGCGAATGCAACTCGTTCGTCCGTATATGAGACGAATCCAAATCGAAATGGGACGGCCGCAAGCGGATCCCGAAGCCTTCCCCTCGAGAGCCATGAGCCCGACATGACCGGTCAATCACCCCCCGCCGAGCCCGGCCCCCGCGGCGGCACCGCCGCCGGCCGGGTCGACTGGGTCGACTATGCCAAGGGCTTCTGCATCGTTTTCGTGGTGATGATGCATTCGACGCTCGGGGTCGAGCAGGCGGCCGGACACGAGGGCTTCATGCACACGGTGGTGGCCTTCGCCAAGCCGTTCCGCATGCCGGACTTCTTCCTGATCTCCGGCCTGTTCCTGGCGCAGGTCATCGATCGCGGCTGGCGCACCTATCTCGACCGCAAGGTCGTGCATTTCGTCTATTTCTATCTCATCTGGACGGCGCTGCAGTTCGCCTTCAAGGCGCCCCTGTTCGCCCAGGAGAACGGCGTCGCCGGCACCGCCTGGCTCTATGTCGCAATCGTTCTGGGAGCCGTTCGGCACGCTCTGGTTCATCTATCTCCTGCCGATCTTCTTCGTCGTCACCAAGCTCGCCCGCGGCTTCGCCATCCCGCCCGCGCTGGTGTGGCTGGTGGCCGCCGCGCTCGAGAGCGCCCCGATCAATACCGGCTCGACCGTCATCGACGAGTTCGCGGCCCGCTTCGTGTTCTTCTACACCGGCTATCTGCTCGCCCGGCACGTCTTCGCCCTGGCGGCGGCCGCGCAGGCGCAGCCGGAGACCGCCGTCGCGGGCCTCACGGTCTGGGGGCTGATCAACGGGCCACTGGTCTTCAACGGGCTCTCCGAGCTGCCGGGGGTGTCGCTCGGCCTCGGGCTCATCGGCGCCATGGCGGTGGTCACGGTCGTCGGCCCTGATGGCGAGAAGCGACCTGTTCCGGCCGCTGCGCTATTGCGGGCGCAACTCGATCGTCATCTATCTCGCCTTCTTCCTGCCGATGGCGCTGTCACGCACCTTGCTCCTCAAGACCGGCTGGATCGCCGACATCGGGGTGGTCTCGCTGCTGGTGACCGCGACCGGGGTGATCGGCGCGCTCGCTCCTGTTCTGGGCGGTGCGCCACACCTTCCTGCGCTTCCTGTTCGAGCGGCCCGACCGGTTCTGGATCGCGCCGAAGAAGGCAAGAGCGCCCGCCGCCCTTGCCTTGCAGCCCGCCGAGTAGCTCCACAGGCGCCGCAAACCTGTAGGGTGGGCGACGCGCCAGGCACATAGCATGAGCAGAGCCGCAGCGTTTCGGCGCGTTGCCCACGCGTCGGGCCGCGCGGCGCAACCGCGTGGCAAAATTGCGCAAACTCCGCGCATACCTCGCGCGAGGCAATTTCGCCCACCCTACGGAATAGCTGTTGGCCGATAGCCGCCGGGCGTTGCCAAGGGGCCGCCGACAGCCCACATTCGGCGCATGCCAACATCCTTAAAACCGCGCAAGCCGAAAAAGGGCGATCATGTCTTTCTGGTGGACGGCTCGTCCTACATCTTCCGCGCTTATCACGCGCTCCCGCCGCTCACCCGCAAATCGGACGGGCTGCAGGTCAATGCCGTGCTCGGCTTCTGCAACATGCTGTGGAAGCTGTTGCGCGACATGAAGCCGGAGGAGCGGCCGACCCATCTGGCGGTGGTGTTCGACAAGTCCGAGAAGACGTTCCGCAACGAGATGTATCCCGATTACAAGGCGCACCGGCCCGATGCGCCCGACGATCTCATTCCGCAGTTCCCGCTGGTGCGCGAGGCGGTGCTGGCCTTCGACCTGCCCTCGATCGAGCAGATCGGCTTCGAGGCCGACGACCTGATCGCCACCTATGTGCGGGAGGCCTGCGCGGCCGGCGCCAGCGCCACCATCGTGTCGTCCGACAAGGACCTGATGCAGCTCGTCGAACGATTGCGTCACCATGTACGACACCATGAAGGATCGCCGCATCGGCCCGCGCCGAGGTGATGGAGAAATTCGGCGTGCCGCCCGACAAGGTCATCGAGGTGCAGTCGCTGATCGGCGATTTCGACCGACAACGTGCCGGGCGTGCCCGGCATCGGGGTCAAGACCGCGGCGGCGCTCATCATCGAATACGGCGATCTCGAAACGCTGCTGGCGCGCGCCGGCGAGATCAAGCAGGAGAAGCGCCGCCAGTCGCTGATCGACAACGCCGAGCTGGCGCGCCTGTCGCAAGAAGCTCGTCACCCTCGACGACCATGTCGCGCTCGACGTGCCGCTCGCCGATCTCGCCGTGCACGATCCCGACTACCGGCGCCTGATCGCCTTCCTCAAGGCCATGGAGTTCTCGACGCTGACCCGGCGCGTGACCGAGTTCTCCGGCGTGGAGGCGGGCGAGATCGAGCCCGATGAGCGGCTCAAGGTGGCGGGCGCCCATCCGCCGCGCCGCAGGCGGCAGCGCAGGCGCCCCGGCGAACGGGAAAGCCGCCGCCAATGCAGCCGCCCCGTCGCCGGCTCGAGGCCAAGCCGCCGCCGCGCCGGACGACATCACCCCGCAGGCGCTCGCCGCGGCGCGCGCCGAAGCGGCGCGCCACCAAAAGATCGACCGCTCGCATTACCAGATCGTGCGCACGCTCGAAGAGCTCGACGGCTGGATCGCGCGCGCGCGCGATCTCGGCATCGTGGCCATCGATACCGAAACCAGCAGCCTCGACCCCATGCAGGCGACCCTGTGCGGCTTCTCGCTCGCGCTGTCGCCCGACGAGGCCTGCTACGTGCCGCTCGGCGCATCGGCAGAACGGCCACAGCGGCGCCGACGGCCTGTTCGCCGGCGATCTCGCGGCCGACCAGATCCCGGAGAGCGCCGCGCTCGGCGGCGATCAAGCCGCTGCTCGAGGATGCCAGCATCCTCAAGGTCGGGCAGAACCTGAAATTCGATTGGCTGGTGTTCGCGCAGCGCGGCATCGAGATGGCGCCGCAGGACGACACCATGCTGATGTCCTATGTGCTCGATGCCGGCCGTTCCGATCACGGCCTCGATCCGCTGGCGCAGCGCTATTTCGGCCACAAGACCATCGACTACAACGAGGTCGTGGGCTCGGGAAAATCCAAGCTCGAGTTCGACAACGTCACCATCGAGCGGGCCGCCGAATACGCGGCCGAGGACGCCGACGTCACGCTGCGGCTGTGGCAATTGCTCAAGCCGCGGCTGACCGCCGAGCACATGAACACCGTCTACGAGACCCTGGAGCGGCCGCTGGTCCCGGTGCTCGCCCGCATGGAGCGGCGCGGCATCTCGATCGACCGGCAGGTGCTCTCGCGCCTCTCGGGCGAGTTCGCGCAGCGCGCCATGGGGCTCGAGGAGGAGATCCGCGCGCTCGCCGGCGAGCCGGTCAATCCCGGCAGCCCCAAGCAGATCGGCGACATTCTGTTCGGCAAGCTCGGCCTGCCGGGCGGCACAAGGACCAAGACCGGGCAATGGTCGACCGGCGCCCGCGCGCTGGAGGAGCTGGCCGAGCAAGGCCATGCGCTGCCGCAGAAGCTGCTCGACTGGCGGCAGGTCTCCAAGCTGCGCTCGACCTATACGGATGCGCTGCCCGGCTACGTCAATCCGCAGACCCACCGGCTGCACACCTCCTACGCGCTCGCCGCCACCACCACCGGCCGGCTCTCCTCCTCCGAGCCCAACCTGCAGAACATCCCGGTGCGCACCGAGGAGGGCCGCAAGATCAGGCGCGCCTTCGTGGCGGCGCCCGGCTACAAGCTCGCCTCGCGCCGACTATTCGCAGATCGAGCTGCGGCTGCTCGCCGCCATCGCCGATATCGAGCCGCTGAAGAAGGCGTTCCGCGAGGGCCTCGACATCCATGCCATGACGGCGTCCGAGATGTTCGGCGTGCCGGTCAAGGACATGCCGGCCGAAGTGCGCCGCCGCGCCAAGGCGATCAACTTCGGCATCATCTACGGCATCTCGGCCTTCGGGCTCGCCAACCAGCTCGGCATCGCCCGCGAGGAGGCCGGCGCCTATATCAAGAAATACTTCGAGCGCTTCCCCGGCATCCGCGACTACATGGAAGAGACCAAAGCGTTCTGCAAGAAGAACGGCTACGTGCTCACCTTGTTCGGCCGCAAGTGCCACTACCCCGACATCGTCAACTCCAATGCCTCGATCCGCTCCTTCAACGAGCGCGCCGCCATCAACGCCCGCCTGCAAGGCACCGCCGCCGACATCATCCGCCGCGCCATGGTGCGCATGGACGCGGCGCTGGCGAAGGAGAAGCTCAACGCCCAGATGCTGCTGCAGGTGCACGACGAGCTGGTGTTCGAGCTGCCCGAGGGCGAGGTCGAAAAGACCCTGCCGGTGATCAAGAAGGTGATGGAGCACGCCCCGATGCCGGCGCTCGACCTCTCGGTGCCGCTTTCGGTCGACGCGCGCGCGGCGGATAACTGGGACGAGGCGCATTGAGGGTAGTGGTCTGCGCGCTTTCTCCTCCTGTCATGGCCGGGCTTGTCCAGGCTTGTCCCGGCCATCTCGATAAGGAGGCCACGGCGTGCCAACCTAAGCGAGATGGCCGGGACAAGCCCGGCCATGACAACTTGGCACGTATCCTATTTTCGATGCCCCGAACTCTCCTTACTCTTCGTCACGCTCGCTGGTTTTCGCCGCCCCCGCGCACGCCGCGCCGCTCGACGGCGCCGCCCTCACTTGGCCGTGGGCCCTGCCCTTCATCGGCATCCTCATGACCATCGCGATCGCCCCGCTGCTCGCTGCCGCGGTTCTGGCAGCGGCATTACGGCAAGCTCGCCTTCGCGTGGTCGGCGCTCACGGTGGTGCCGCTCGCCGCCCTCTACGGCCTGCCGGTGGCGCGCGCCGCGTTCCTGCACACCATGCTGGCCGATTACATGAGCTTCATTGTTTTGTTGTTCGCCCTCTATGTGGTGGCGGGCGGCATCCTGGTGACCGGCAATCTGCGCGGCACCCCGCTCGTCAATACCGTCCTGCTCGCGCCTCGGCACCTTGATCGCCAGCCTGGTCGGCACCACCGGCGCCGCCATGATCCTGGTGCGCCCGCTCTTACGCGCCAATGCGGCGCGGCTGCACAATGCCCATGTGGTCGTGTTCTTCATTTTCCTCGCCGCCAATATCGGGGGCTCGCTCACGCCGCTCGGCAATCCGCCGCTGTTCGTGGGCTTTCTGCAGGGCGTCGATTTCTTCTGGGCGGCGCGGCATCTGCTCGCCCCGACCGCGCTCGCGGCCGCCCTGGTGCTGGCGGTGTTCATCGTCGTGGACCTGTGGCTCTACCGGCAGGACCGCCGCGCCGCCCCGGTCGGCGAAACGCAGCCGCCGCTGCGGCTGCGGGTGCGGGGCCGCATCAATTTCCTGCTGATCGCCGGCATCGTGGCGGCGATCCTCATGTCCGCGCTGTGGCGGCCGGATGTGCAGTTCCGGATCGACGGCACCACGCTCGCGCTGCAGAACCTGGTGCGCGACGCCGCACTCCTCATGATCGCCGTGCTGTCGCTGATGCTCACCCCCAACGAGCATCGCGAGGCCAACGGCTTCACCTGGGAGCCGATCGCGGAGGTGGCGATCCTGTTCGGCGGCATCTTCGCCTGCATCATTCCGGTGCTGGCGATGCTGCAGGCCGGCCCCGCCGGCGCGTTCTCCTGGCTCATCGCCGCCGCCACCGCCGACGGCGGGCCGAACGACGTGGCCTATTTCTGGCTCACCGGGGCGCTCTCCGCCTTCCTCGACAATGCCCCGACCTATCTGGCCTTCTTCGAGCTCGCGGGCGGCGATCCGGGCGCCCTGATGGGACCGCTGCGCTCGACGCTTGCGGCGATCACCATGGGGGCGGCCTATATGGGAGCGCTCACCTATATCGGCAATGCGCCGAACCTGATGATCTATGCCATCGCGGTCGAGCGCGGGGTCAAGATGCCGAGCTTCTTCGGCTTCATGCTGTGGTCCGGCGTCGTGCTGCTGCCGGTGTTCGGGCTCATCACTTTCCTGTTCGTCGCGCGGCCTTGACCTTCCTGGCGCCTGCGGCGCGGGCGCCGGGCGCCCGCTTAGCGCTGCGCGGACGCGCGGCCGAGCCCGGCACGACCGCGATGGCCTCGACCTCCAGCAATGCGCCGGCGAGCGCGAAGCAGGAGACCTGCGATCGTGGTGCTGGCCGGCGGCGCCATCGGATTGAGATGGAGCGCCCGCACCTCGCGCAGGATCGGCAGGTGGGCGATGTCCGCCAGGTAGCTGTCGATCTTGACGATGTCGAAGAAGCCCGCCCCCACCGACGCGAGCGCCGTCGCCAGGTTCGCGAACACCTGCTCGGCCTGCGTCCGGAAGTCGCGGCCCGCGAGCTTGCCGTCGGGAGCGGTGCCGAGCTGGCCTGAAATGTAGACCGTGCGGCCGGGGGCGGCGACCTCGACGACTTGGGTATAGGCCGGCGACCGGACCAGGCCTGCAGGATTGATGAAGCGGATGGTGGCAGCCACGGGGTGCTCCTTTCGGTGAGCGCCCATCATAGGGGTTTGTCCATGACAATTCGCCCGTCAGGACCCCGCCCCCGGCCCACTCCGGTTTGAACCTTTTCGGCGGCTGCGGCGACTAATGTCCAGAGCTGCATCCAAGACAGCAACTTTAATGGCCCGGCCGCGTTGAGCTTGTGTGCTCGCGAGCTTGGTTTCGCGCACGGATCAGGGGAGCGCACCGTGTTGAACTCTCGCCATAAGGGCCTCGCCCGCGCCATCCTGCTCGCCGGATTGGCGGCGCTCGCCGTTGCCGCCGTGCCGGCGCCGGCCGCCGCCCAGAGCCTGTTCGACTTCTTCTTCAACGGCGCCCGGCGCCCCGTGCCGCCCCCGACCGCTTCCGCCTATGCGGATCCGCAGACGGACCCCGATGCGGCCAAGCCCAGCGATCCAGGTCTGCGTGTCGATACGGGCCCGGCGGTCTCCTACTGCGTTCGCCTGTGCGACGGCCGTTTCTTCCCGATCCAGCGCAGCTCCGCCACCCCGGTCGAGATCTGCAACTCGTTCTGCCCGGCGGCCCATACCAAGATTTTCTCCGGCGGCAGCATCGATCATGCGGTCGCCCATGACGGCACCCGCTATGCCGACCTGAGCAACGCTTTCGTGTACCGCACCCGCGTGGTGCCGGGCTGCAGCTGCAACGGCAAGGACGCGTTCGGTCTGGTCAATATGCAGGCCGCCGAGGATCCGACGCTGCGTCACGGCGACGTGGTGGCGACCGCGGACGGCTTCGTGGCCTATAGCGGCAGCCACAAGAAGAGCGCCGACTTCACCCCCATCACCAATTCCGCGTCCGGGGTCTCGGCCGAATCACGGCGCCAGCTCGCCCAGACCAGGATCGCGCCGGCCAGCACGCCCGCCCCCGCGCCGGTCACCAACAGCACCGCATCCGGCCGCGACGGCAACGACCGGCAGGCTCAGCTGGAAAGATAGGACGCCACCTCCTGCGCCAGCGACAGCGCGCAGGTCAGGCCCGGTGACTCGATGCCGAACAGGTGGACGAGGCCGGCAAGCCCGTGATCCTTGGGGGCATCGATCAGAAAATCGGCCGCCGGCTCGCCGGGGCCGGTGAGCTTCGGCCGTATCCCGGCGTAATCCGGCAGCAGTGAGCCCTCCGGCAAGTCCGGCCAATAGTCGCGGATGCTCTGGTAGAACGCGCCCGCGCGCCCCGGATCCACGTCGTAATTCTCCTGCTCGATCCACTCCACGTCGGGGCCGAAGCGCATGCGCCCGGCGAGATCGAGCGTCACGTGCACCCCGAGACCCCCCGGGGCCGGGACCGGATAGATCGAGCCGCGAGAACACCGGCCGACCCGCGAAGCCGAAATAATTGCCCTTGGCCAGCACCAGGCGCGGCACGCGTTCGCCCGGATAGCCTTCGGTCGCGCCGCCGAGGCGTTGCGCCCCGAGCCCGGCCGCATTGACCACGGCATCGAAACGGACCCATTGCGGCCCCTCACCGAAGGCGGCCTTCCAGCCGCTCCTTTCCGGCGCCAGGCGCTCGATCCGGGTATTGAACGCGATGCTGCCGCCGTGATCCTCCAGATCGCCGCGCAGCGCCGTCATGTAGGAATGACTGTCGATGATGCCGGTCTGCGGCGAGCGCAGCGCGGCCGTGCAGGACAGCGCCGGCTCGAGGCGGCGGGCGGCCGCCCCGTCGATCAACTCGAGCCCTTCGACCCCGTTGGCGCGCGCCTGGGCATGAATCGCCTCGAGCCGGGGAAGCTCGGCCGCCCGGGTTGCGACGATCAGCTTGCCGCATTTGCGATGCGGCACGCCATGGGAGGCGCAGAAATCATAGAGCAAGCGCCGGCTCGGCGCGCACAGCCGCGCGCGCGCCGAACCGGTCGGATAATAGATGCCGGCATGGATCACCTCGCTGTTGCGGGAGGAAATTCCAGTGCCGATCGCGCCGGCGGCTTCCGCCACGACGACGTCGGCCCCGCTCAGCGCCGCGGCGCGCGCGACCGCCAGCCCGACAACTCCCGCTCCGACCACCAAGACCTG
The DNA here is from genome assembly GCA_963744275.1 of uncultured Alphaproteobacteria bacterium. Lineage (GTDB taxonomy): Bacteria > Pseudomonadota > Alphaproteobacteria > Rhizobiales > Xanthobacteraceae > VAZQ01. The sequence continues at coordinate 782,933 of CAVUSX010000029.1, read as the reverse complement.
CATCGAGAAACGCCCGCACCGAGCCCGAACCGCAATGGACCGTGGTGTTAGAGCATTTTCGCGCTGAGGGGAATTCGAGGCTGCGGATTGCGATAGATCAAGAACCCCGGCCGGTCTTGCTGCATGGATGAATGAAGACGATGCGAGGCATTCACATCGAGTTCAGCGAGCCTCAGGTAATTACGACACAGCAAGCAACCTAACCGATCGCTCGCGCGTTGATGCTCCAGGGAGCATGGAATTTCATTTATGGAGTTATGTCGATGAGACCAACCCTTCTTCGCACGACGGCAGCGCTTGCGCTGATCCTGCCTGCGCTCGTGACGAATGCCATGGCGCAGCAGCAAAAGAAGCCGGCTGGACCGGCGCCGGCGGTGCACGCGGCTCCGGCCGCAGCGCCGCATATCGCCGCACCGGCACCACACATTGCCGCGCCGGCGCCGGTTGCGCGCGTGGCCGCGCCGCAACCGCACTTCGCCGCGCCCGTACAGCACCTCGCTGCACCCGCCCGCGTTGCCGCGCCCACCCGCATGGCCGCACCCGCCCATATCGCCACGCCGCATGTTGCCACGCAGCAAATCAGCCGGCCCAGCATTGCTCATGCAAACGTCACGCATGGCAATGTGGCCAATTCGGTCGCAAGGCAGCAACAAATTCAGGCGCACGGCAACAACGCCGGATCGCGCAACTTTGCGCATCGCGGCGGCCCGAGCACTCCGAACGCCAACAACCCCAACGCCAACAACGCCGCCCGCACCGTCACGGACCGGGGCAGGACCCTCCCGAACGGAGCGGCTTCGAAAGTGGCGACCCCGAACAAGGCGCTGCCGAGCACCGCGACCCCGAACGTGGCTGGGCAAGGAACCGGCAATCGCGGGCGCAATGCGGTGACCCAACAGGCGCAGACCAAGGTGCAGCAGCAGGCCCAGGCTCAGGCCCAAATGCAGGCGCGGTCGCAGATCTATGCCGGCCGCAGCAAGCCGATCCTGCACAATCAAACCTTCGCCCACGCCGCGACCCGCGACCCGGCGGCGCGGGCCTTGGCACGCGCGACCTTCCAGGGAGGATTCGCGCAGTTCCACTCCCGCGACCGGGGCAACCGGTTTGCGGACCGGCGCGGATTCCATGGCATCGTGATCGGCTGGGGCGGCCCGGTGTTCTGGCCGTATGCCTACGCGGATCTGGTCGACTACACCTATTGGCCCGTCGCCAACGACACCTTCTGGCCCTACGCCTATGACGACCTCTATGACGGCATTTTCGGCGCCTATGCGCCGGATGCGACCGCCTATGCGGATGTGCCGGCGGCGGTCCGCAGGTCGGTGCCGCGCGGGGTTGCGACCGGGGTGGCGGCAGGCGGAATGGCGCAAGTCTGCTCCGGCCAGACGTCGGGGCTGACCGACTGGCCGATCGAGCGGATCGCTCAGCAAGTCATGCCGACCGCCGAGCAGGGCTCGTTGCTCGACCAATTGAAGAATGCCACGGCGCAAGCCGTGGACCTGCTCAAGTCCAACTGCCCGACCGATGTGCCCAGCACCCCGACCGGCCGGCTGGACGCGATGCGCCAACGGCTCGAGCCCATGCTGCAGGCGGTCCAGATGGTGCGCCCGGCGCTCGACAAGTTCTACGACTCGCTCAGTGACGAGCAGAAGGAGCGCTTCATCGCGCTCGAGTCCGAGGGCGCCCCCAAGGCCGGCCGCACCGCCAGCCGACAGCCCGACCTCACGCAGGCGTGCGGCGGCTCGGCGAAGCAAATCGCCGGCCTTCCGCTCAACCAAATCCAGCAGGTCGTGCACCCCAATGACGCCCAGCAGGCCGCGCTCGACGCGCTCAACAATGCGACCACCCAGGCCGCCACCGCGCTGAACGAAACTTGCTCGCCGAGCGATCAGCCTCTCACCCCGCCCGGCCGCGTCGCGGCCATGGAGGCGCGGCTGAGCGGCATGCTCAAGGCATTGGACACCGTGCAGCCCGCGATGGCGAAATTCTACGGTTCGCTGACCGACGAGCAGAAGGCGCGCTTCGATCGGCTCCCGCCGCGCCAAAGCTGATCGGCGCGCCGGGACCTTCAACGAACAAGGGCGGCCACGAGGGCCGCCCTTACAATTGGTCACAGCAAGATTTATCCGCGTTGGGGCGGCCTCGTGGCCGCCCACGACTGCATCAAGCTCCCGTCGTTCGCGGCCCGATCACGGCGTCACCTTTCCGGCCACGAACTTGAACGTGTTCTTCTCCGCAAAGGCGAGCGCCAACCAGAAATCCGTCCCGTCGGGGTCGACCACGGCCGACGCATAATCCTGGTGCCGCTGGTCGGAGCAGCCTTCCGCGGCACCGTGCACATGAAAGAAGTTTTCGGCCGTGGGGAGGGTATCGGACTTCGGTTTGGCGCAGAAGACGCCTGTCAGCACGTCCGTGCCGGCATGAAGCAACGCGCCGTCGCGAAGGCCGCGGGCATCGTGATAGAAGATGCGGTAGCGCGCCTCCTGAGGAAAAGGGTGCGCCGTCTTCACCGGCGTGCGGCCATGGACGACGAGCATGTCGCCGGCCTTGTTCACCGTCATGGACGGCAGCTCGTAGCTCAACAGATCGCCGGTCGCGTCGTCCATGTCGTGTCCGCCGAACTCGAAGACCAGGCAACCCTGGCTCGGGCATGGAGCCAGCGCGAAACCGGTCGCGCTGCTCGAGACGTCGATGCGCACGCCGCGCACCATGAAACGCTCGGGCTCCACATTGGGCTTGCGCTCCGCGACCCGGTCCGCGCCCGCGAAGTAGAGCTTGCCGGCCTGAAATGTCGCCCCTTCGCCGAACCCGCTGGTTCCTCCCTTGAGGGCGGCGGTGGCGCTCTTGAGCTCCGGCTTCGTCGACCAGTCCGCGGGTTGCTTGAAGCGGTAGAGCGTCACCGACTCGCCGGCATTGCGCGACTGGCCGATGAAATAGATCCAGCCATCGGTCGGCCCGCGGTGAATGACCGGGATGACGGTCCCGCCGCCGCCCACGCTGGCAGGATCGATCTTCCAGTTTCGCGGGCGCTCCCCGGCGGCGATCATGTCGTCCATGTTGAAGACGACCGCCATCGGCCGCTGCGCCCGCGCCATGAGCGGCAGGTCGGCGAACTCGTCCTTCCCGCAGACCGCATCCGAGCCCTTGCACCCGTTCAATGCCGTGACCAGCACCCCGTCGGCGCTGGCGATCCGCGGCCAGTCGGTGTAGTTGCTCTCGGTCGTGATCCACTGCTCGAAGCCGTCGCGCGGATCTACCGTGCGCGACACCGCGACCGCGTAGTAGCGCCGTGCCCTCGCGTTCTCATCCGCCGTCTTGGCCTCGTCCAGGAAGACGCCGCCGCGCGCCGCCGCCTGGATGAAGAACCGCTGGCGATACGGGTCGTAGGCGATGCGCTCGTCGTAGAACTCGTTGATGCACGGTGCCGGCGTGCGCGCATTGGTGATGTCGCACTGGAGGTCGGGGCCGATATTTGCCGGGTAACGCTGGTAGAGGTTGATGTTGCTGCGGTTCGTGCTGCCATCGGCGTTGCGCGGCCGCGTGAAGCCGGCAAAGAAGGCGCTCGTCGACATGCAGGTCGGCTCGCCCGCCTTGCTCGGCACCTGCGATCCGGCCTGGTCCCCGTTCTTGGCGATGAACTCGAGCGAGCCGTGCTCCGAAACCAGCACGTAGTCGCGGCCGACCGCGATCATCGGATCGACGCCTTGGATCACCGGCTCGAAAACCAACGCCGGCTTGGGCGAAGCGGTCGGGACCGACGCCAGCTCGAAGGGAGCCGCGCCCGTGTAACCGCCGCCGCGAATGACCCGGGTCGCGAGGCGGAGGTCCGATCGTTCTGCATCGCGCGAAGGTCCACCCTTCGGGCGCGGGGCCGCTCCGTCGTCGTCGTCATCGTGGTCGACCGCGGTTTGGGTGGCGACGACCATCGCATCGGGGATGCTCGCCGAATCGTCGGGCGCGTCCGCCAGCACGCCGGTCTCGGCGGCGGCGCGCTTCCTGGGCGGTTGAATGCCGCAGGCACGGGTCGGCGGGCTCGCCGCATCCCAGGTCGTGTGCAGCAGGCCCATGGCGCGGTCGCCCCAATCGGCAAGCTTGAGCGCGCCGTCCCTGCCGATCGCCGCCGTGACGACACGGTCCCAGCCGACCGTCGTCACGGCCGCTCCGATCGCGGGCGCCACATTGATCGAATTGACCTCGACCGGCTCCTCCGACACCTGCCAGCTCCTGAGGCCGAGCGTGCCGTCGGTCTTGAGACCGGCTGTGAGCACCTTGACCCCGCCGAGCACCGCGATCGCGAGGTTCGCGGCGGATGGAGCCTTCGCCGAGCCGGAACGGGTCGGCTTGCCGCCGCCCAACGGGACCGTCCAGGCATCGATCGCGACGCTGCCGTCGGTCGAGCGCGACGCCGTGACCACGCGATCGAGGGCGGTCGCCGCCACCGCGGCCTCGGTGATCGCATCGCCTTGCGCCGCGCCGACCGGCGCGAGCTTGCCGGACGCGTCGAGCGAATAGATCGCCACCTCGAGCTGGCCCGAGATGGTGCGGATCGCGGTCGCGACCAGAGCGGGCGAGATGACGGCAACCGCAACGGAAGAGCCCGGCGTCGCCACGACATCGCCGCGGCGCGTGAACGTGCCCGCCGCATCGATGTCCCAGGCGATCAGCTTGCTGGCGCCGGTCGAATCCTGCGACGCCGTGAGGAGGCGATGATTGCCGGCCGCCGCGGCCGCCAGGCGCGCGACCGCGCCGGCACCGGTCGAGCCCGTGCGCCGCACGGCGCCGTTCGCGCCGACCGACCAGGAGACGAGCCGCATCGCGCCGTTCTGCGCCGCGTATATGGTGGCGACGGCGGCGTTGCCGAGGCTCACCAGCGCGACCTCATTTCCGGCGCCGCTCTCGCTCGCAGCCCCCACCTTGGTGAAATGTCCCTCGCGGGTGATATCCCAGGACGTAATCTCGAGCGCCGCGTTACCCGACACCGTCGCGGTCACGAACCGCGTATCGAACAGCGTGGTCATGGCCACCCGGGAGGCCGTTCCGGCGCCGGTCTCCGCGATCTTGAACAGCGTGCTTTGGGCGGAAGCCACGCCGGGCATCAGAAGGGCCAGTGTCAGCACGGCCCGTATGATGGCATGCATGCGAGCAATCTCCCTGCATCCTCCACCCGCGGGGAAATTCGCTCAGATCGACCGAGAGATCAAGCTCCCGCCGGAGATGCTGCCAAGGCGTGCGCGTATTCCTGACGAGGTCGCCCGCCGTCACTCGGCGGCAATGCGCACCTCGGGCGCCGCGGCCCGCACCTCGGCATCGACCTGAGATTCGAACTTGACGAAGTTCTTCTGGAACATGCGCACCAGATTGCGCGCCGTCTGGTCGAACGCCGCCTTATCCTTCCAGGTCTTCATGGGGTAGAGCAGATGCGGCTCGACGCCCGGCACCGAGGTCGGCACCGCGAAGCCGAAATAGGGATCGGTCCGGTAGCTCGCCGATTTCAGCGAGCCGTCGAGCGCGCCCGTCACCAGAGCGCGCGTCGCCTTGATCGGCATGCGCCGCCCGACCCCGTAGATGCCGCCGGTCCAGCCGCTGTTGACCAGCCAGCAATCGACCTTGTGGGTGGCGATGTAGTCGCGCAGCAGGTTGCCGTACTCGGCCGGCGGCCGCGGCAGGAACGGCGCCCCGAAGCAGGTGGAGAATTCGGGCTCGACCCCGACCAGGCCCTTCTCGGTGCCCGCCACCTTGGCGGTATAGCCGGAGAGGAAGTGGTACATGGCCTGCGCGGGCGTCAGCTTGGCGATCGGCGGCATCACCCCGAACGCATCCGCGGTCAGCATGATGACGTTCTTGGGCTGTCCGGCGCGTCCGGTGCGCGATGCATTGGGGATGTAATCGAGCGGATAGGCGGAGCGCGTGTTCTCGGTCTTGGAATCGTCGTCGAAATCACAGACCCGGGTCCGCGGATCGAACACCACGTTCTCCAGCACGGTGCCGAAGCGGTTGGTGGCGGCATAGATTTCGGGCTCCGCCTCGGCGGAGAGCTTGATGCATTTGGCGTAGCAACCGCCCTCGAAATTGAACACCCCCTCGGGGCTCCAGCCGTGCTCGTCGTCGCCGATCAGGATGCGGTTGGGATCGGCCGACAGTGTCGTCTTGCCGGTGCCGGACAGGCCGAAGAACAGCGCCACGTCGCCGTCGCGGCCGACATTGGCGGAGCAATGCATCGGCATGACGCCACGCGCCGGCAGGAAGAAGTTCAACGTGCTGAAGACGGATTTCTTGATCTCGCCCGCATAGGACGAGTTGCCGATCAGGATGATCTTGCGCGAGAAGTCGATGGCGATGATGGTTTCGCTGCGCACCCCATGACGCTTGGGATCGGCCTTGAAGGACGGCAGATCGATGATCGTCAGCTCGGGGATGAAATCCTCCAGCTCCGGTTCCGTCGGCCGGATCAGCAGCTGTCGGATGAACAGCGAGTGCCAAGCGTATTCGGTATAGACGCGGGTATTGATCCGGTATTTCGGGTCGGCGCCGCCATAGAGATCCTGCGCGAACAGCTTCTTGCCGCGCGCATGGGCGATGAAATCATCGTAGAGCAGCTGAAAGTTCGCCTGGCTCAGCTTGCGGTTGCCGTCCCACCAGACCGAGCCCTCGGTCAGAGCGTCCACGACGGTGTGCTTGTCCTTCGGGCTGCGGCCGGTATGGACCCCGGTTTCCGCGCAGATCGGGCCGCCCTGCACGATCGAAGCCTCGCCGGCCGCGATGGCATGCTCATAGAGCGGCGGCGCATCGAGGTTCCAGTGGACCGAAGCGAGGTCCTTGAACCCGAATTTGTCGGCGCCATGGGCGCGGTTCCTCAATCCCGTTTCCTGCACGATGACCTCCGCCTCGACGTCCGGCCGCCGCCGGAACCCTTCCGATTTGCTGCGTGCACTGCAGCGCCGCGTCTCGCAGCCCGGCCGGACGCACTATAGCGCCCAGCCCTGTGGTCCGCACCCTATAGTGGGCATCCGACAGCCTGCCAAGGCCAAATGGAGCTTCGATATCCTTCGGTTAACCCTGCGCCCAGCGGAGCAATCGATGCACGCGGTGCTAGGCGGCGCGCGCCTGCTCGGCGAGCTGCGCGAGCATTTGCGGCAGCACGCTCGGGGCCTGCACCCGCTGCGGGAACGGCAGCCGCAACGCGGTGCGGTCGAGCTGCAATTCGAGACCTTCGGGGTCGAGGCCGACGCAGCGCCAGGCGCCGTCGGGTGCGCCCAGGAGCTTGGTGGCGTAGAGCCGGCAGGCCTCGGCATGATCCTGGTTCATATGCGCCAGGACGTCGGGCTCGGCCGCCACCAGCTCGCCCGCATCGTCGGTCGCGGTGAGCACGTCGGCGGGCTTGAGGTCGACGATGCGCCCGAAGCCGGCGACCAGGTGCACGCTCTTGAGGGTCATCTGATAGAAGCTGAAATCCGCAAAGCCGGCGAACATCTCCGCCTCCGGCTGGCGATCGAGGTAGCGCCGGCGGTCATTGGGATCCTGGGTCACGGCCGCCGTTCCCATCAGCATGATGCGCCCGCCCTGCAGGGGATCGCCTTCCTTGCGCTCGTCGATCATGAGCGAGACGCGGGGGTCGGCGAGGATGTTCTTGGTGTGGACCGCGAGCCGTGAGATCAGCAGCAGCGGCGCTCCGTCGGCCGCGGTCGCGACATTGACGAGCGAGCAATACGGATCCCCCGAGCCCGGCATCAGGGTGGCGAGCGCCCCCGAGCGGCCCTCGCGCAGGAGCTTCTTGGTGGCGGTCTTGGGATTGAAATCGGGTGTGGGTTCCATGGGGTGCCTCCGGTGGGCAGCATTTTGGCGCGGGCGAGGCCGCGCCGCTCGTGGAATTTGGACACGGCTGCGGGCAGCGTATCCGGTCCGCAGCGTGTCCGGTTTGCGGAAAATTGGCAACCAGCCGGGGCCCCGCGCGCGGCAAGATAACCATGGCATGGGCGGGCAGAGAGGGCTATACGGGGGGAAATCCTTTGACGAATCACGGCTTTGACGAGGAATAGTCACACTTCGGCCTAGCTTTATAGGCTTTCAAAGGACCCTGGGTGACCCGTCAGAGAACAGGGGCTTCATGCCGACCATCGCTCTCGTCGACGACGACCGCAACATTTTGACCTCCGTCTCGATCGCGCTCGAGGCCGAGGGCTACCGGATCATGACCTATACGGACGGGGCCTCGGCGCTCGACGGCTTCAAGACCAGTCCGCCGGACCTCGCGATCCTGGACATCAAGATGCCGCGCATGGACGGGATGGAGACACTGCGCCGCCTGCGCCAGAAGTCCGACATGCCGGTGATTTTCCTCACCTCCAAGGACGAGGAGATCGACGAGCTGTTCGGCCTCAAGATGGGCGCCGACGATTTCATCCGCAAGCCGTTCTCGCAGCGGCTCCTGGTCGAACGCGTCAAGGCGGTGCTGCGCCGCGCTATTCCCAAGGACGTCGCCGCTCCCAAGGAGATCGACACCAAGGTGCTCGAACGCGGCCTCCTGCGGATGGATCCGGAGCGCCACACCTGCACCTGGAAGAACGAGCCCGTCACCTTGACGGTGACCGAATTCCTGATCCTGCAGGCGCTGGCCAGCCGCCCGGGCGTGGTCAAGAGTCGCAACGCCCTGATGGATGCGGCCTACGATGATCAGGTCTATGTCGATGACCGCACCATCGACAGCCACATCAAGCGGCTGCGCAAGAAGTTCAAGTCCACCGACGACGAGTTCGATATGATCGAGACGCTCTATGGCGTCGGCTATCGCTTCAAGGAGATTTGACGCCGCCCCACCGCGTACGCCGGCGCGCCGACGTCCGCGCGGCGGGGGGCCAAATCTCGTGGGCCGGCAGCTGGTCGGCGCAGCCGCCTGGAAGGCAAAAGATCGGGCGCGCGCACCAGCCGGCAGGGCGCCGTCCATGCTAGGGTTCCGGTATCGGAACCCTGGCCCGAATGGGGGCACGCAACCCGGCTGACCGCCCGCAACGGATCGATCAAATGAACGTCCTTGATCGAAACATCGGCATCGCCGAGACCAAGATCGACGCCGAGAAAGTCCAGGCCGACAAGGTCGAGGCCGACAAGCTCCCGGCCGATGTGCCCGAGGGGCCGTCCTCGGATTCCACGCCGGGCGGCTTGCGCCGGCTGGTTCTGCCGTTGCGACGGCTTGCTCTGCCGGTGCGACGGGCCTGGCAATTCTCCGTCCGGCAGAGCTTTTCGAGCCTGACCCGGCGCATCATCTTTCTCAACGTCGCAGGCCTGCTCGCGCTGGTCATCGGGATTCTCTACCTCTCGCAGTTTCGCGCCGGCCTGATCGACGCGCGCGTGCAGAGCCTGCTGGTGCAGGGCGAGATCATGGCCGGGGCCATCGCGGCCTCGGCGACGGTGGATTCCGACACCATCACCATGGACCCGGAACGGCTGTTGGAGCTGGCGCCCGGCGAAAGCTACGACCCCTCCGAGGAAACGCTGTCCGGGCTCGACTTTCCGATCAATCCGGAGCGGGTCGCCCCGGTGCTGCGGCGCCTGGTGTCGCCCACCAATACGCGCGCCCGCATCTATGACCGCGACGGCGGGCTCATTCTCGACAGCCGCAATCTCTATGACGTCCTGCGTTTCGATTTGCCGCCGCCGGCGGCGGAAAATCCCGGAATCCTGCAACGCGCCTTCGTAGCGGTGCGCACCTGGTTCAACCGGGGCGACCTGCCGCTCTATCGGGAGCTCGGACCGCAGAACGGCAAGGGCTATGAGGAGGTCGACCACGCCCTCAACGGCTTCAAATCCAGCATGGTGCGGATCAATGATCGCGGCGAGGTGATCGTCTCGGTGGCGTTGCCGGTGCAACGCTTCCTGGCGGTGCGCGGCGCCCTGATGCTCTCCACCCAGGGCCCCGACATCGACAACATGGTGACGGCCGAACGGCTCGGCAATTTCAAGGTGTTCCTGGTGACGCTGAGCGTCATGCTGGTGCTGTCGTTCCTGCTCGCCGGCACCATTGCGGGACCGGTGCGCCGGCTCGCCAGCAGCGCCGAGATGGTGCGGCGGCGCACCGGCTCGCGCGTGGAGATTCCGGATTTCACCATGCGCCGCGACGAGATCGGGCATCTGTCGGGCGCGCTGCGCGACATGACGGATGCGCTCTATAGCCGCATCGAGGCGATCGAGAGCTTCGCCGCCGACGTCGCCCACGAGCTGAAGAATCCGCTCACCTCGATGCGCTCCGCGGTCGAGACGCTTCCGCTCGCCAAGAGCGAGGCCAGCCGGGCCCGCCTCTTGGCGGTGATCGAGCACGACGTGAAGCGGCTCGACCGCTTGATCTCCGATATTTCCGATGCGAGCCGGCTCGATGCCGAATTGCAGCGGCGCGAGACCGGCGCCGTCGATCTCAGCCAGCTCCTGACCACCGTGGTGACCATCGCCAATCAGGTGCGCCTCGACGATGGCGTGACCGTCAGCTTGAAGTTCGAGGGCTCCCCGCGTGCGTTCGTGGTGCCGGGCCATGATTCCCGCCTCGGCCAGGTGGTCGACAATCTGATCGACAATGCCCGCTCGTTCTCGCCGCCAGGCGGCAATGTGCGGATCACCTGTCGAAGGCTCAAGCAGGAGGTCGAGATCACGGTCGACGACGACGGGCCGGGGGTGCAGTCGGACGCGATGGAAAAGATCTTCCAGCGCTTCTACACCGACCGGCCGCATCAGGGCTTCGGCCAGAATTCGGGACTTGGCCTCTCCATCTCCAAGCAGATCGTCGAGGCCCATGACGGGCGATTGTGGGTCGAGAACCGCCTCGCTGCCGCCGACCCCGGCGGCGGCCCGCCCAAGGTGCTCGGTGCCCGCTTCATCGTGCGCCTGCCGGCCATGTGATGGACGCGGAGAGCGCGAGCACGACCGCGACCGTGCATGCCTCGGCGGTGCTGGCCGGCGCCCGCGCGGTTCTGATCCGCGGGCCGGCTGGGGCCGGCAAGTCGCGCTTGGCGCTGGAGCTCATCCAGGCCGCGCAGTGCGGGCTCCTCACCCTGGCCCGCCTGGTCGCCGACGATCGTGTCGCGCTTTCGGCCGCGCATGGACGTTTGCTGGCGCGCCCGCCGCCGGCGCTCGCCGGGTTGATCGAGGTGCGTGGTCTCGGCATTCGGCGGCTCCATCATGAGCCGGTCGCGGTGGTAGGGCTGGTGGTCGACCTCGCCGCGCCGGAGGCCGAACGGCTGCCTGGATCGGCCGAGCAGGAGATCGTGCTTGCAGGTATCAGGATACCGCGGCTGGCCGTCGGGGTCGGCCTGGATCCGCTGCCGGCCGTGCTGGCACGCCTCTTGACCGCGCCGGCAGAAATCTGATGAGTGGCCCCGATTGCTGCGCTGCCCTAAAGCCTATGAGGAAATCGGTAACCATAAGACGCTAGGATTGGGGCCTGTAACCTCGCATTCCAGAAAGTCTGGCGTTCCCGCTTACCGCAATGCAACAAAGTCCCTAGATGAGCGGAAAGGCCCTTGCGCAAGGGCAGAGGATGGTCAAGATGGTGCCCATTCGTGCGGTGCACCGGGAGGCGCCCGCGAGGAAATCAATGATCGGACTAGTTCTCGTTACCCACGGGCGGCTTGCTGTTGAGTTCCGCTCGGCCCTTGAGCACGTCGTCGGTCCGCAGCGTCAGATCGAGGCGGTCACGATCGGGCCCGACGACGATGTCGAGCAGTGCCGCAAGGACATCATCGAGGCGGTCAAGCGCGTGGACAGCGGCGAAGGCGTCGCCATCCTCACCGACATGTTCGGCGGCACCCCCTCGAACCTGGCGATCTCGGTGATGAGCCGTCCCAAGGTCGAGGTCCTGGCCGGCATCAATCTGCCGATGCTGGTCAAGCTCGCCAAGGTTCGTGATGAATGCCCGCTCCAGGAGGCCGTCCACGCGGCCCAGGAGGCCGGGCGCAAATACGTCACCATCGCCAGCCGCGTTCTCAACGGCAAATGAGCAACCCGGCCGGCTCCGACGATCCTCCCCCACCCGTCCGCGAGCCGCCGCCCGGAGCCATCGTGCGGGTGCTGGAGATCTGCAACAAGAAGGGCCTGCACGCCCGCGCCTCGGCCAAATTCGTCCAAACGGTGGAACGGTTCGACGCCGATGTGCGGGTCACGCGCGGCGGCGAGACCGTCGGCGGCACCTCGATCATGGGATTGATGATGCTGGCGGCGGGTCCCGGCACCAGCATCACGGTCGAAGCGACCGGGGCGGAGGCGGCCGAAGCGGTCGAGGCCCTGGCCCTGCTGGTGGCCGGACGATTTACCGAAGGCGAATGAGGGTCCGGCTCCAGCGGCCCGGAATCTTCCCTAAGTAAAATCAGACATAAAGAAATCTTTATATCTTCATTGCGGGGCCGGGCTGAGGCTGCTATAGGCATGCCCCGTGCGGCCCGCAGCGGGCCCGAGATTTTCCGCCAGCCTCAAGGACCACCATGACAGCCCACACCAAGACCGCGAAGGCCGCCGCCACCGACTATGTCGTCAAGGACATCAGCCTGGCCGAATGGGGCCGCAAGGAGATCTCCATCGCCGAGACCGAGATGCCCGGCCTGATGGCGACGCGTGAGGAGTTCGGGCCGCACCAGCCGTTGCGCGGCGCCCGCGTCTGCGGCTCGCTGCATATGACGATCCAGACCGCCGTGCTGATCGAGACGCTCGAGGCGCTCGGTGCCGACGTGCGCTGGGCCTCGTGCAACATCTATTCGACCCAGGACCACGCCGCGGCCGCCATCGCGGCCACCGGCACGCCGGTATTCGCGGTCAAGGGCGAAAGCCTGGAGGAGTATTGGGACTACACCCACCGCATTTTCGATTGGGCGGACGGCGGCACCCCGAACCTGATCCTCGACGACGGCGGCGACGCCACCATGCTGGTCCATCTCGGCATGCAGGCGGCCAAGAACCCCGCGCTGCTCAACCATCCGGCCAACGAGGAAGAAGAGGCGATGTTCGCCGCCATCAAGAAGCGGCTGAAGGACAAGCCAGGCTGGTACGACACGCTGGGCAAAAACATCAAGGGCGTCACCGAGGAGACCACGACCGGCGTCCACCGGCTCTATCAGATGGAGAAGGACGGGCGGCTGTTGTTCCCGGCGATCAACGTCAACGACAGCGTCACCAAATCGAAGTTCGACAATCTGTACGGCTGCCGCGAGTCGCTGGTCGACGGCATCCGCCGCGGCACCGACGTGATGATGGCCGGCAAGGTCGCCATGGTGGCCGGGTTCGGCGACGTCGGCAAAGGCTCGGCCGCTTCGCTGCGGCAGGCCGGCTGCCGCGTCATGGTGTCCGAGATCGATCCGATCTGCGCCCTGCAGGCCGCGATGGAGGGCTACGAGGTCACCACCATGGAGGATGCGGCGCCACGCGCCGATATCTTCGTCACCGCGACCGGCAATGTCGACGTCATCACCATCGAGCATATGCGCAAGATGAAGGACCGGGCCATCGTCGCCAATATCGGCCACTTCGACAGCGAGATTCAGGTGAACGCGCTGCGGAACCTGAAGTGGCTCAACATCAAGCCGCAGGTGGACGAGATCGCGTTTCCCGACGGCAAGCGGCTCATCCTGTTGTCCGAGGGCCGGCTGGTCAATCTCGGCAACGCCATGGGGCATCCGAGCTTCGTGATGTCGTCCTCCTTCACCAACCAGATGCTCGCCCAGATCGAGCTGTGGACCAATCCGGGCAAGTATCAGAACAAGGTCTACACGCTGCCCAAGCATCTCGACGAGAAGGTCGCGCGGCTTCACCTCGCCAAGATCGGGGTCAAGCTCACCAAGCTCAGCGAGAAGCAGTCGACCTATATCGGGGTGCCGGCCGAGGGCCCGTTCAAGGCCGACCACTACCGGTATTGATGCATGGGGTTTTTTACCTCCCCCTGCAAGGCAGGGCGATCGCATATGTGGCGGCGCCGCATTCTCCACCTCTCCCCGCGCGCGGAGAGGTCGGCGCGAGCGCCGGGTGAGGGGGCCTCCCAGAGTTGAGCCTGCCCGACGTGCGCTCGATCCCTTCGCACGCTCAGACTCGTGGAGAGGCCCCTCACCCGCGCGAATTTCGGTTTTCCGCCTTGCCGTGTGGCCCTCTCCCCGCGCGCGGGGAGAGGTGCGCCGTGCCCTCCGCCACGGTTGCCCTGCCTGCAGGGGGAGGTCGATCCGCGAAGCGGATCGGATGGGGGTCACGCAACAAACACTGAGTTCGCGGGAGGCGGGACCCCCACCCGGCATCCATAGCGCGTCGAGACGCGCGTAGACGCGCTGATGGGCGCCACCCTCCCCCTTTCAGGGGGAGGGACTCGGCACCGGCGGAATCGTCACGATCAGGTAGCGCACCGGCGGGTCGGCGGTGCCGAAATAGCGGCGCGACAGCTCGACCTCGGCGCGCTCCCCGGTGGGGCTGTGGGCGGCGCGCTCGTTCATCGCCTGGACGCAGGCCGGCAGCTCGACCGGACAGAACAGCGCAATGCCTTCACGCGCGATACGGGCGGCGTCGGTCCACGGCGTCACGGCGGGGTTCATGATCTCGTAGGTGGAAGGCTTTTCCGGAAAATAGATCAGCGTCCCGTAGAGCAGGTCGTCGTAGCTGCCGATCAGGCGCAGCGGCCGCTCGGTGGTCTGGCGCCAGACCTTCTCCACCGCCTGCGCCAGCAGCCGGTAGTGCGTCGCATAGTTGGGCACGCCCCGCAGATGGATCACGATCGCGATCGCCGGCGACAGCACCACCGCGACGAGGGGCGCCGCCATCGCCAGCCCCAGGATGCGCCGCAAGGCGGTCCGTGTGATCGTCACCTGCGTGGACGACAACAGGACGACCGGGAAGAGCGTCATGCTGCCGATCGACCACAGCGACACGATCTCCTCCTTGGCGGCGACCGCGGCCGCGATCGGCAGCAGCAGCGGAAGCAGAAAGGCCAGCAGGACCAGCCGCCGCTGCGGCTCGCGCGGCCAAGTGGTGTCCGCGACGGCGCTCCAGCTCGGGCGCGCCGCCGCCATGGCGACCAGCGTGGGCGCCGCCAGATAACCGGCCGCGCCCGCCACATAGCCCAATCCCGATAGGAGCCCGAGCCAGGCGGTCGCGGGATGGGATTCCATCGCATAGTCGAACGCCTTGAAGTCATCGGCGTAGAGCCAGGCCAGATGGGGCGCCAGCCCTAAGAGCCCGGCCGCGATCGTCAGCCAGGGGGCCGGCGAGCGCAGATAAAGGCCGCGCCGCGGATCGGCGAGCGCCGCGATCCCCAATCCGAGCAGCAGCATGATCGCCCAGTACTTTCCCAGCATGGCGGCGGCCGCGGCTATTCCAGCCAGGACCGCATAAGTAGGACTGCGTGTCTCGAAGGAGCGCAGGAACAGCCAGGTGGTGAGCGCCCACAGCGGCGTCATCACCGCGTTGGCGTTGAACTTGAGCGCATGAAAATTGTAGAACGGCACCAGGGTCAGCAGCGCCAGACCGGCGACGCGCTTCTCGCCGCTGAGATAAGGCGCCGATGCCTTCCAGGCGATCCACAGCGCCGCCGTCGCCAGCAGGATGGCGAACAGATAATAGGCCCAGTCCGTGAGCGGAAACACGCTGAACCAGGCCCGCACCAGCCAGGCCGGCAACGGCGGATGCTTGGGCGTGCCGAGCGTCACCTCGCGCGACCAGGCGACCATCTCGCCCATGTCGAAATGGATGTCCTGGCTGCTCTTGGCGATGGCGCCGTAGATCGACCAGACCGCGGCATAGCCGGCGAGCAGCGCCAGCACGGTGCGTTCCCGCCGCACAGGGTCGAGAAGGGAATCGAGCAGCCGCTCGAGCCATGGCGTCTTGCGAAGGCCGCCGACGGCGCTTACCTCCGGCATCGACGTTGCCTCTTTGGCTGGCGCCCGGTGACGTCCCACGGACAAGCCGGGGCTCTATGGCACGCGGTGCCGGTGAGGTCCAGGATGGCGGCCTGCCATTGCTTTGCCGCATGTGGCCGCGATGGTAAGCCCAGGTTGGGTTCGGGATTGCGGAGCCGCCCAGGAGCCGCCGATGTGCCGTTGGATCGCCTATCGCGGGGATACGGTCCCGCTCGAGCAATACGTCACCGCGCCGGCCCATTCGCTGGTGGCGCAGAGCGTGCGGGCGTTGGAATCGACCGCCAGCACCAATGGCGACGGCTTCGGGCTCGGCTGGTACGGGACACATGCAGAACCGGGCCTTTACCGCGAGGTGCGCCCGGCCTGGTCCGATGAGAACCTGCGCTACTTGTGCCGCCATATCCACTCGCACCTCTATTTCGCCCACGTGCGCGCCTCGACCGGGACGCCCATCACGCGGCCCAATTGCCATCCCTTCGCCTGCGGGCGCTGGCTGTTCATGCACAATGGCGTGGTCGGTAACTGGAGCCGGATGCGCCGCATGACCGAGGCCTTGATCCCGGACGAGTTCTACGGCTCGCGGGTCGGCACCACCGATTCGGAAGCGGTATTTCTCGCCATCCTGGGTGCCGGGGGCGACAAGGACCCGATCGGCGCCACCGCGCGCGTGCTGGCGACCCTGACCGACATGGCGAGCGCGGGCAGCATCAAGGAACCGCTGCGGTTCACGGCGGCGCTCGCCAATGGCCGCGACCTCTATGCCTTCCGGTATTCGGCCAACGATAGTGCCAATTCGCTCTATTTCCGGGAATCCGGCGGCAATGTCGTGGTGGTGTCGGAGCCGCTCGATGCCGAGCGCGCCCATTGGACGCCGGTGCCGCCCGGCCACGTGCTCCTGGCACCCGCCGGCAAGCCGGCTTCGCTCGAGCCGTTCCTGACCGCGAGCCGCATCGCGGCAGAATGATTTTCAGAGCATTTTCAGGAAAAGTGGACCCCGGTTTTCCGTCCGAAAATGCGACAATGCAAGAATGCTGGAGCGGTTTCCGTATCCAGACCATGTGAAACCGCTCCAGCTCGCTTGCCGCTCCCCGACCTGGGTGCTAATCTGCGCGTCATGCCTGCCGCTCCCATAGACAATATTCGCAATTTCTCGATTGTCGCGCATATCGACCACGGCAAATCGACGCTCGCGGACCGCCTGATCCAGATCACGGGCGGGCTCGCCGACCGCGACATGGTCGAGCAGGTGCTCGATTCCATGGATATCGAGCGCGAGCGCGGCATCACCATCAAGGCCCAGACCGTGCGGCTCAATTACAAGGCACGCGACGGCAAGAACTATGTGCTCAACCTGATCGACACGCCCGGCCACGTGGATTTCGCCTACGAGGTCAACCGCTCGCTCGCCGCCTGCGAGGGCTCGCTCCTGGTGGTGGACGCCTCCCAGGGCGTGGAGGCGCAGACGCTGGCCAACGTCTATCAGGCGATCGACAACGGGCACGAGATCGTGCCGGTGCTCAACAAGGTCGACCTGCCGGCGAGCGAGCCCGACAAGGTCCGCCAGCAGATCGAGGACGTGATCGGGATCGATGCCAGTAACGCCATCCTGATCTCGGCCAAGACCGGCCAGAACGTGCCGGAGGTGCTGGAGGCGATCGTCACGCGGCTGCCGGCCCCCAAGGGCGACCGCGATGCGCCGCTCAAGGCGCTGCTGGTCGACAGCTGGTACGACACCTATCTCGGCGTCGTGGTGCTGGTGCGGGTGGTGGACGGCTCGCTGCGCAAGCACCAGCGCATCCGCATGATGCGCACCAATGCGGCCTATGACGTCGAGCGGGTCGGCGTGTTCACGCCGAAGATCAAGGAGACCGAGGAGCTCGGCCCCGGCGAGATCGGCTTCATCAATGCCTCCATCAAGGAAGTGGCCGACACCCGGGTCGGCGACACCATCACGGACGACCGCAAGCCGACCGCGCTGCCGCTGCCGGGCTTCCGGCCGACCCAGCCGGTGGTGTTCTGCGGCCTGTTCCCGGTCGACGCCGCCGAGTTCGAGGACCTGCGCGCGGCCATCGCCAAGCTGCGCCTCAACGATGCCAGCTTCACCTACGAGATGGAGACCTCGGCGGCGCTCGGCTTCGGATTTCGCTGCGGCTTTCTCGGCCTCCTGCATCTGGAGATCATCCAGGAGCGGCTGGCGCGCGAGTTCAACCTCGACCTGATCGCGACCGCGCCCTCGGTCATCTACAAGATCCTGCTCAACAGCGGCGAGGAGATCGAGATCCACAATCCGGTCGACATGCCGGACCCGATGCGCATCCGCGAGATCAAGGAGCCGTGGATCCAGGCCACCATCCTGACGCCGGACGAATATCTGGGCTCGATCCTCAAGCTCTGCCAGGAGCGCCGCGGCGCGCAGGTCGATCTCAACTACGTCGGCAACCGCGCCATGGTGAAATACGACCTGCCGCTCAACGAGGTGGTGTTCGATTTCTACGACCGGCTCAAATCGGTGTCGAAGGGCTATGCGTCGTTCGACTATCACATCTCCGACTACCGGGCGGCCGATCTGGTCAAGCTCCAGATCCTGGTCAACGCCGAGCCGGTCGATGCGCTGTCCATGCTGGTGCACCGCGCGCGCGCGGATTACCGCGGCCGCGGCATGGTGGAGAAGCTGAAAGAGCTGATCCCGCCGCACATGTTCCAGATCCCGATCCAGGCCGCCATCGGCGGCAAGGTGATCGCGCGCGAGACCGTGCGCGCCTTCCGCAAGGACGTCACCGCCAAGTGCTACGGCGGCGACGTCACCCGCAAGCGCAAGCTTCTGGAGAAGCAGAAGGAAGGCAAGAAGCGCATGCGCCAGTTCGGCAAGGTGGACATCCCGCAGGAAGCATTCATCGCGGCGCTCAAGGTGGACGTCTGAGGCAGGCCACCCGCCGCAGGGTGGGCAAAGGCGGCCATGAGAGTTTGTTTGATGCACCGTGCGGACCCGCCGTGCCCACGCGGAGCCCCTCAATCTGCCGAGAGACTTCGTGTGGGCACGACGGCGCCCAAGAGCGCCGCCTTTGCCCACCCTACATGCTCCCTTCGGCGCCGGTACGCCGGCAGCGCCGCCACCACCTCCACCTCGATGAGCGCGCCCTCGCGGGTGAGCGCCGACACCTGCACGGTGGTGCTCGCCGGCGGCGCGTTCTTGTTGACGTATTGTTGCTTCACCTCGGACCAGATCGGCTGGTGCTTGCGCAGATCCAGCATGTAGACATTGACCTTGATCACGTTGTCGAAGGTCGCCCCGACCGCCGCCAGCGCCGCCTTGATGTTCTCCAACAGCTGGATCGATTGCGCCCTGATGTCGGAGGGAAGTTCGCCGTTGCGGTCGCGGCCCTGCTCGCCCGACGTGTAGATCAGCCGGCCGGGTCCCACGATCTCCACCACATGGGTGTAGGTGGCGGTCTTGTAGATCGCATCGGGCTGGATGAAACGCACGTTCGGTGCCCGCGTCGCCCCTGCCCCGGTTTGCGCGCCGGCGGCTGCGATCAGCCCCGTGCCCGCGGCCGCCGCGGCGGCGCTCGTCATGACCGATCGCCGCGACAGCGGCGCGCCTTGCGAACCCTTGCGTTGCTTTGCGCTCATGGCTCCCTCCGGCAATTTGCCCCGCCCTCCATGCTACACAGGATCGCAGACGCGGCGCGCGCGTTTCGGTGAGGAACTCGAATGATGGCATTTTTAATTCGACACCCGTTCGGCGCGGCGTAAACTCGAAGGCCGGGGCGCTTCTCTCGATTCGGAATGCGGAAACATGACGTCACGGATCGAAGCGCAGCCGCGCAACGGCGCCCAGGACGGGCGATCGCGTTGCTGCTCGGTGCGGCCGCACTGCTCGCCGCCGCGCTGGCGGGGCGCACCGCGCCGACGCGCAGGATTTGGGCACCCTCGACCCCAAGCCGCTGCCTCCGCTCGCCAATCCCAACGATCCCAACAATCCGGCCAAGGAGCTGTTCGGCCGCAAGACCGAACCGGCGCCGCTCAAGTCGGAGGCGATCGGATTCTATGCCAAAGGCTGCCTCGCCGGCGGCCAGGCGCTGCCGCTCACCGGCCCCACCTGGCAGGTCATGCGGCTGTCGCGCAATCGCAACTGGGGACATCCGAGCCTGGTGCAATTCATCGAGCGGCTGTCGCAAAAGGGCGCCAAGGTCGGCTGGCGCGGATTGCTGGTCGGCGACATGGCGCAGCCGCGTGGCGGCCCGATGATCACCGGCCATGCCAGCCATCAGGTCGGGCTCGATGCCGACATCTGGCTGCGGCCGATGCCGGACCATGTGTTCACGCGCCAGGAGCGGGAGGAGAATCCGCCACCATGGTGGTGGCGGACAGCCGCAAGGACGTCGATCCCGAAAGTCTGGACCCCGGCGCACGCCGCCATCATCAAGGCGGCGGCGGAGGATCCGCTGGTCGAGCGCATCTTCGTCAATGCGGCGATCAAGAAGAAGCTGTGCGAAGGCGCCGGAACCGATCGCGCCTGGCTGACGAAGGTGCGGCCCTATTGGGACCACGACTATCATTTCCACGTCCGCATCAAATGCCCGGACGACAGTCCCGAATGCAAGCATCAGGACCCGGTGCCGGCGGGCGATGGTTGCGGCAAGGACCTGGACTGGTGGTTCACCGATGCGGTGCTGCATCCCAAGCCGTCGACCGAGCCCGAGAAGCCGCGGCCGCCGATCAAGATGGCCGATCTGCCCCAGGCCTGCCGGCAGGTGCTGGCGGCGCCGTGAGGATCAGCGCGGCGGGCCGAAGAGCGGGGCCTCGACCCAGCCGAGGGCGACCATGACGACGAGCGCGCAAACCGCCACCACCGCCGCATAGGGCAGCGCCTTCTCGGCCGGCGCCCGCATCAGGACCGGCAGCCCGGTCCAGAGCAGATAGACCCCGTGCAACCCCATGATGATCAGGAAGCTCAAGCCGGGGACGATGAGGAAGATGCCGGCGAGCCAAACCGGCGTGAAGGAATAGACCGCGAGCTTGAGGGCGGAGGCGAAATCCTTTTGCGCTCCGAACCGGGGCGCCAGCCCCACGATGATCAGGGCCAAACCATAGACGATGGCGAAACCGGACAGATAGGTGACGAGCGCGCCGGCGAGGCTCGAGAGGACCGGCGCGTACCAGCCGACCAGGGCAGTCCCGATGAAGCGCGCCAGCGCCGGAACCAGCGCCAGGATCGCCACATAGCGCATGAACAGCGCCGCCGGCTCGCCCTTCTCCTTTGCGATCACCAGCCATTCGGTATGCGGCGTCAGCAGGATCGCCTTGATGCGGATGAGCAGTTCCATCGTGATTCCCCCGCCGCACCTTCGCGCAAGAGCGCGGGGCGGGCAACCAGGCAGCCCCGACCCGCGGAAAGGCCGGTCGGACACAACAAAGCACCCGCGTTTCCGGCCAACAGAGCGGGACTCCACATTTCCGGGAAATGCTCTAGTGTCCGGCGCGCGACCCGCGGCGCGCCGTAAGCGCGCCCTGCCGGCCCGGAACGGCGCTTCCGGAGCGGTCGTTTCAACGACACAGAGCTCGTCGAGCAACCGCGTGCGCTGCTTAGGGTCCCGGCGCCATGGCTCCCATCCTTACTCTGGACCAAGCCCAAAGGGTGCCGGTTGCTCGACCTTTCTCCCGATGAATGGATCGCGATCCGGTTGTCGCTGCGGATCGCCGTGGTGGCGACCCTGGTGGCGCTGCCGTTCGGCATCGCCATGGCCTGGCTGCTGGCGCGCAAGTCGTTTTGGGGCAAGACCCTGCTCGATGGGCTGGTGCATCTGCCGCTGGTGCTGCCGCCGGTCGTGACCGGCTATCTGCTCCTCATCACGTTCGGCCGGCGTGGGCTGCTCGGCGCCTTCCTGGCCGACCAGCTCGGCATCGTGTTCTCGTTCCGCTGGACCGGAGCGGCGCTGGCCTGCGGGATCATGGGGTTTCCGCTCCTGGTGCGGCCCATCCGGCTCGCGATCGAGGCCATCGACACCCGCCTGGAGGAGGCCGCCGCCACGCTCGGCGCCAACGGCATCTGGGTCTTCCTGACCGTGACCCTGCCGCTCGCGCTGCCCGGGCTCATCGCCGGCGTCGTGCTCTGCTTCGCCAAGGCGCTGGGCGAGTTCGGCGCCACCATCACGTTCGTGGCCAACATTCCGGGCGAGACGCAGACGATCTCGGCCGCCATCTACACTTTCACTCAAGTGCCCAACGGCGACGCGGCGGCCGGGCGGCTGGTGCTGGTGGCGATCGCGATCTCGCTCACCGCGCTGGTGGCGGCCGAATGGCTGTCGCGGCGCGCCGGCATGCGCTTCCACGGGGAATAGCATGCTTGACGTCGACGTCGAGAAACGGCTGGGCGATTTCTCCCTGAGCGCGCGCTTCCAGAGCGGAAACGGCGTGACCGCGCGTGTTCGGGCCCTCCGGGGCGGGCAAGACCACGCTCATCAACATGATCGCCGGATTGGTCGCGCCCGACCGCGGCCGCATCGCGATCGACGAGGCGGTGCTGTTCGATTCCGCCAAGCGCATCGACCTGCCGCCGCATCGCCGGCGCATCGGCTACGTGTTTCAGGAGGGCCGGCTGTTTCCTCATTTGAGCGTCGCGCACAACCTCGACTATGGGCGGCGGATGTGCGGCCTGCCGCCCGACCGGGCCCAGATGGCGCGCATCGTCGGGCTGCTCCACATCGGCCAGTTGCTGGAGCGGCGGCCCGGCAAGCTCTCGGGCGGCGAGCGCCAGCGCATCGCCATCGGCCGCGCTCTGTTGACGCGCCCTCGCCTGCTGCTGCTGGACGAGCCGCTCGCCTCGCTCGACATTGAACGCAAGCGCGAGATCCTGCCCTATCTGGAACGCCTGCGCGACGAGGTCGGGGTGCCCATGGTCTATGTCAGCCACCAGGCCGCCGAGCTGCGGCGGATCGCCACCTCGGTGGTACGGCTCGAGGCCGGCAAGGTCGCGGCCGCCGGCGGCAAGGAGCTGCTCGATGCGGCGGATGCCGATGCGGTTTTGTAGCGCCCGGCTTTTGATCAGTGATCGTGGAACGGATGCAGACGGCGCAGCAGCCGCTTGAGCCGGTCCACCAGGCGTGGCGGCGATTCCGGCTCCTCCGGCAGCCGCAACCCCACCGCGCTGACGCGGTCGTGGTCGACGGCATGCACCACCAGCACGATGGGGCCGAGCGGTACCGTGTCGCCCGGCTTCGGCACATGCCCGAGCTCTCGCTTAAGTTCTTGGCCGAGATAATCCGCCAGCGCGGTCGCAGCCTCGTCGGGCGCGACCACAAGGCCATAGATCGCGGCGAGCTCCCCCAAGGTCGCCTCGCCGGACACGAAGAAATCCCCGAGCAGGTGCGGATCGGGCACCCTCGGCGGCGGCATGTCGACGAAGAAGCGATCGAGCGCCTGCGCCTTTTCGGGCGGCGCCAGCAAATAGACATAGTCGCCCTGGCGGACCGGCGCGGCCTCGGCCGGCGTCAGGATGCGCTCGTCGCGCACCACCAGGGTCGGCCGCGCCCATGACGGAATGAGGCCGCGCCGCAGATAGGGGCTGTTGGCACCGAGCGGATAGCCGACGATTTCCTGCGCGAGCTGTCCGGGCAGGTCGAGCTCGACCCGGCGCGGCAGCGGATCGTGGCGCGGCAGCGCGATGTGGAGCCGCCGCGCCGCCCACGCGATGCTCCAGCCTTGCACCAGAAGCGAGACCAGCACCACCACGAAGCCGACGTCGAAAAAGAGCTGCGCCTGCGGCAGTCCCACCATCAGGGGAATCGACGCCAGGAAGATGCCGACCGCGCCGCGCAATCCGACCCAGGAGATGAACGCCCGCTCGCGCCAGGAAAACCGGAACGGCAAGAGGCAAAGGAAAACAGCGGCCGGGCGCGCGAAGACCATCAAGGTGAGCGCGACCGCGAGCGCCGGCAGTGCGTGGGCGGCCAGCCGCTGCGGCCAGGCCAGCAAGCCGAGCAGCACGAACATCACGATCTGGGCGAGCCAGGTCACCGCGTCGAGGAACACCACCACGGTGTTGTGGGCGCGCGTGGGCCTGTTGCCCACCACCAGGCCGGCCAGATAGACGGCGAGAAAACCCGAGGCATGCACGAACGAGGCGAGCCCGAAGATGACCAGCGCGCTGGTGGCCACGAACGGGGCGTGCAGGCCCTGCGCCAGCCCGAGCCGGTTGAGGGCGAGCACGATCGCGCGGCCGCCATAGATGCCGAGGATGGAGGCGATGGCGGCCTCGGCCGCCAGACTGCCCAGCACCTGCTGCCAGGAGCCTTCGCCCTTGAGCAGGAACTCGACCAGTACGATGGTGAGGAAGACCGCAAACGGATCGTTGCTGCCGGATTCGACCTCCAGGATCGCGCCCACCCGCGGGCGCAGGCGCAAGCCGCGGGCATGGATGAGGAAGAACACGGCCGCCGCATCGGTCGAGGCCACCACCGCGCCGACCAGCGCCGCCTCGACCCAGCCGAGGCCGAGCACGTATTTGGCGGCCGGCGCCGTCAGGGCCGCGGTCAAGAGGACCCCGAGGGTGGCGAGCACCAGGGCGGGCGCGAACACGCTGCGGAAGGTCGCAAAACGCGTGCGCAAGCCGCCGTCGAACAGGATGAGGGCGAGCGCGATCGAGCCCACCAAATAGGTGGTGTGAACGTCGTCGAACCTGATCCCGCCCGGACCCGACTCGCCGGCCAGCATGCCCAGGATCAGGAACACCAGCAGGAGCGGCGCTCCGAACCGCATCGCGACCAGGCTCGACAGGATGCCGGCCAGCACCAGGAGCGCGCCCAGCAAAATGCCGATGCTGACGGTGTCGAGGGAAGCCATCGGGCGTATTGATCTCCTGGCGCGGCGCCGGCCCGCACGTTGGCATGTGGATCGTAGGGCGCAATCGCTTTATTGCGCCGCTTGGCCGCCGAGGGATTGCGCCCTGTGGCGAGACCGATGGCGCAATAAAGCGATTGCGCCCTACAAGGTCGGCGCAAATCGGCTAAACCGAGCCATGCGCTTCACCGCCCCGCTCGTCCCTGCGACACTGGTCCGCCGCTACAAGCGCTTTCTGGCCGACGTGGCGCTGCCCGGCGGCGAGACCGTGACGGCCCATTGCGCCAATCCGGGCTCCATGATCGGGCTCGCGGCCCCCGGGGCGCCGGTGTGGCTGTCGCGCTCGCACAATCCCAAGCGCAAGCTCGGCCACAGCTGGGAGCTGGTCGAGGTCGATCTCGGCAGCGGCCCTGAGCTCGTCGGCATCAACACCACCAACCCGAATGCGCTGGCGGCCGAAGCCATCGCGGCCGGCCGCATCCCGCAGCTCACCGGCTATCGGAGCATCCGCCGCGAGGTGAAATACGGCAAGAATTCGCGGGTGGATTTCCTCTTGGAAGAGCCCGGCCGGCCGCCCTGCTACGTGGAGGTCAAGAACGTGCATCTGATGCGGCAGAAGGGGCTCGCCGAGTTTCCCGACGCGGTGACCGAGCGCGGCGCCAAGCATCTGCAAGAGCTCGCCGTCGTGGCGGCGGCGGGCGCCCGCGCCGTCATGCTGTTCCTGGTCCAGATCGCCTCGGCCGAGCGCTTTGCGCTCGCCCGCGACATCGACCCCGCCTATGGGCTGCAATTCGATCTCGCGCGCGGCCATGGGGTGGAGGCGCTGGCGCGGCGCTGCCGACTCAGCCACGACGCCATAGAGGTCGCCGAGGCCATTGCGATCATTGACTAAATGCCCGTGCAATGTGCTTGCGCCGGCGGCCTTCTTGCTTACATTGCAGACCAGCAGGGGAACGGCTTCGAGCGCAACTCTCCCAACCGCGGCTATTCTGGCGAGCGACGTAAACGCATGAGCTATGTGGACGCGGCCCTGGCGCCGCAACGCAAGACCGGTCAGATCAAGCTGCACGGCCCCAGCGCCTTCGCGGGCATGCGCTTGGCCGGCCGCCTGGCCGCCGAATGTCTCGACATGCTCACGCACGAGGTGAAGCCCGGCGTGACCACCGACCATATCGACGGCCTGGTGTTCGATTTCGCCATGGACCACAAGGCGGTGCCGGCGACCCTGATGTATCGCGGCTATCGCAAATCGACCTGCACCTCGGTCAATCACGTGGTCTGCCACGGCATCCCGGGCGAGAAGCCGCTCAAGGACGGCGACATCGTCAATGTCGACGTGACCCTGATCCTCGACGGCTGGCACGGCGATTCGAGCCGCATGTACGCGGTGGGGGCGATTCCGCGCCGCGCCGAACGCCTGATCGAGGTCACCTACGAGGCCATGATGCGCGGCATCGCGGTGATCCGGCCGGGCGCCACCTCGGGCGACATCGGCTTTTCCATCCAGAGCTTCGTCGAGGCCCAGCACATGAGCGTGGTGCGGGATTTCTGCGGCCACGGCCTCGGCCGCCTGTTCCACGACGAGCCCAATATCGTCCACGTCGGCCGCGCCGGCGAAGGCATCGTGCTCAAGCCCGGCATGTTCTTCACGGTCGAGCCCATGATCAATCTGGGCCGGCCGCACGTGAAGGTTTTATCCGACGGCTGGACCGCGGTGACCCGCGACCGCTCGCTCTCCGCCCAGTTCGAGCACACGGTGGCGGTGACCGACACCGGGGTCGAGATCTTCACCCTGTCGCCGCAAGGGCTCGGCCAGCCCGGGGGCGCCGGGGGCGAGCGCGTTTGATCCCGTTGCAAAGTCCGAAATTGCCGTCATCCTGAAGCGCGCGGGCCACGATCGCGGGCCGGCGGGGGCGGTCCATGGCGGGCAAGCAGGAAACCAAGACACCAGCCGGGCTGGCCGAGCCGGCGCCGCACTTTCACGGCCATCGCGAGCGGCTGCGCGAGCGCTTCCTCAAGGGCGGCAGCGACGCCTTGGCGGATTACGAGCTCATCGAGCTCGTGCTGTTTCGCGCCATCGGGCGCCGCGACCTCAAGCCGCTCGCCAAGGACCTGCTCAAGCAGTTCGGCTCCTTCGCCGAGGTGGTCTCCGCCCCGATCGAGCGGCTGAAATCGATCAAGGGCCTGGGCGAAGCCGCCATCACCGAGCTCAAGATCGTGGAGGCGGCCGCCCATGCGCTCGCGCGCGGACAGGTGCACAACCGGCCGGTGCTGTCCTCATGGTCGAGCGTGCTCGACTATTGCCGCACCGCCATGGCGTTCGCCGCCAAGGAGCAATTGCGCGTGCTGTTCCTCGACAAGCGCAACCGCCTCATCGCCGACGAGGTGCAGCAGGAAGGCACCGTCGATCACACCCCGGTCTATCCGCGCGAGGTGGTCAAGCGCGCGCTCGAGCTGAGCGCGACCGCGGTTATTCTGGTGCACAAGGGATTGAAGCTGATTTAGATGAGTGACGTGCCAGCATTTCCGCGGCCTTGACCTGACTACGGGTATCCGTATGGCTCGTCCACCGGGACGGAGGCGAGGTGGAGTCGGAAGCCGGTCCTCGGATCGAACCGCGCGGTCGGGAAGGACGCGAGCACCTTTGGGGCGGCGATGTCATGAGCTCCGGGGGCCCGCTTCTTTCGGATTGAAGGGCTCGAAGCCGAGGCCGGGGGACCTCAGCAAACTGAAATCGCTGTCCGGATAGCCCGGGTTTTTGAACTCGGGCTGCAGCACCTTGCCTTCGACGTCCTCGCCCACCGCCCGCCAAGCCCTGAGATCGAATGTCTTCAGGTCCTTTGGCTTGAGGCATGCGCGCTTCTCACCGCTGGGCCTGAACTGCGTATAGAACGCGTGTTTCTCGTTGGCGAAGTTCGATCCGACATGCCAATAGATGTTGCTGTTCCATACTTGGTAACCCGTATAGGGCAAGAGTGCGAGAGCCGGTAGCGCCGCCGCCCGGATAGGCACAACCGCCTTGCACGTGGAAAGCTGCGCGTCGGGCGGCATCAAATCGCCGCTCCGGTCGAAATAGAAGATGTTGTTGGTTGCAACGAAGAATAATGGATTCGGTGTCGGCGGCTCGATCTTGAAGGAATAAGGGATTATAGGCGTTGAGCATGGCGTCGCCGCGCGAAGGCAAAAATGTTGTTCTTCACGACGCTCGCCGGGTATGGTTTGCCGCTTTCTGGATCGCGGGTTGCTCGTGGTCCCGAGAAGCTTACGGCGTTGTCCGACACGCGATAAACAAGATTGTTTCGTATCTCTACGTCGGTCGTGAAATCGTCCAGATAGAGCCCGTCACCTCCGTAGCCATCCTTGTCGAGCGCGGATGCATCGCTTACGTCGTGGACCACATTGTTCAGTATGCGATTTCCGGTCCCCGATGCGTGCACCTGCGGCGCATCGGGCTTGCCCTCGTCCACGCCGGGAGTACCCACGCCGAGATAGATGGAGCCGCTGTCATTCATAATTCCTTGAAACAGGTCATAGACGAGGTTGTAGGAGACCGTGTTGTCCGACGGCATGACGTGGCTTCGTGAGGCGAACGGGCTGCAATAGCAGATGTGAATGGCGCCTTTGTAGCCATCTGCACGTCGTTGTGCGTGTAAAGATTGTGATGGCCGTTGCCTTGCACGATTCCGGTCGCCCCGACATAGGTGCGTCCGTAGCCGACGATGACGTTGTCCTCGACAACGATGTCGTGCGCTACATTTTCCTTGGTGTCGGCCGCCTGCGCCGACATGCCGATGCGCAGCCCGTTGGCGCCGAGATCGTAGAAGACATTCCCGCGCACGGTGTTGTGCGCATTGGCGGCCTCTCCGACATCGGCGACGCACCATTTCGCTCGCCCCGTCGCCGGGCAGGAGATGAACTCCAGCCCTACGCCGGATATCTGCTTGATCACGTTGCCTTCGAAGGTGACGTCGCGGGTGTTTTGAAATGAAACAGCCGCTTGGAATCGGAGCAAGGCCGCTGTATCCGGCCATCGGCAGTACTGCGTTGTCATGGGCAAAGGTCAAGCCGCGAAAGGTCACGTGCTGCAGGTTGGCCGCCGTCGGTACCAACCCCAATTGCGGGGCGATGACCATGAGCTCGTTCGGATCCTCGTGGGCGCGCCCGACATAGGTAAGTGTCCATGGCTTCTTGGATCGATCGAGGAACCATTGTCCGGGCTGCGACAGATCATCCTCGACATTCTCGATAAGGTAGCGGCGCCCTTTCTTGAACCCGTTCGCGTTCTCATGCAGGATTTGATGTGCGGTCGGCCCCGTCATGTAGACGATCCGTTTGGTGCCATCGACACATGCAATGCGCAGCCTGGCCGCCGCATACTGCTCGAAGTCGACGAGCTCGATATCTCCGATCGGAGCCGTGCTCACGTTCGAGAAATTCTTGCAGGCGTCGACGGCATGATCGGGTGTCAGGTTGCGCCAGGAGCTCGAAATCGGGTCGGATGCGTCGTAGATGAAGCGATCGAGACACAGGAATTTGCCTTTGTGGGGTCCCTCCGCCTGCGCGGGGCTCGGACATCGGTCCTTAACCTCTGCGTCGACATAGACGGCGTCCTCGATGCGAAGATAGGAGCCCAAATACCTGTCGCCCCCGCCAGCCGGCAGCGCAAGACGCGGCCGCAGACGTCGTTCGTCCCCAACGTACAGGTTCTCGAAATTCTCAGTATCCTCGGGAAGCGTTGCGATCCATCGATTCTCTCCCGCCAGCTTCCAATCGCGCACGCGCATACCACCGCTGATGACCGGTTTCGCTCCGGGAAAATTCTCATAGACGATCTCGATATCGGCGGAACCGGAATCGGCAGCATTGAGGGCGATGGACCGCGATTCCGGAGGCTCACCACGGTCTTCCCCCGCAAGAAAGTAGGTGCCGTCCTCGAACTGGACGATGACGGACCTTAGGTTTCGCTTGTCCAGATCCCGCACTGCCCGTTGCGCTCGTTTGAACGTCGCAAAAGGTCCGTCACCGCCGCCACACTGTTGCAGCGGGCAATTCCGCTTCGAGGCGCGGCCGTTGGCGTCGTCATCCCCATCGGTGGCGGAAACATAGAAGGTGACCGATGTCTGAGCCGGCTGAGGGCCCGGCAAGGGCCGCGGAGGCTCGGCCCGTTTCGGCCCACTCGCGGGCGGGACCGACGGAGCTTTCGGAGAACCGCCGATTTGCGCGATCCTTTGGGGCAGGTCAGTCAGGCGACCGGAGCACTGCGTATCCGGCGATACACCGCTCTGCGCAGAAAACGGCAAGCCGTTCGAGCGCGTGCAGGCCCCGGGCATGTTATCGAGACCGGCTGCCGCAACCGCTTGGCAAGTTTGGTCGAGTTCCCGGCAGCGCGCGGACGACGTCGACTCATTGAATATCCAAAGAACAAGAGCCGCCGCGCCGATTGCGCCCACCCGATTTGCAGGTCGAGTTATGGGATGACGCCTTTGCCCACTGCTTGAACAAACCCGATCCACTGGCACTTACAGCTAGTCTACAGGTGAGATTGACAACAACTTGTCCGAAAGTGCAAGGCTTCGGCGCGTAGATCAAGCGCTGGTTGCGTGTTGTCCGTCACAAAAAAGTCGAAGCCACAAGCCTGACGATCGGCTGTCACGGTCGAGGACCTTGAATGCTGGATCGGGATAGTGGGCATTCGGCACCCACTCTGCAAACGCGGAGTTGGCACCCAGCGCAGCAGCACCGACAGGCACGCGGCGTCTCGTGATCTCCATGAATTCACCTCGTGATTGCGGCTTTTGGAGCTGGACCGGCCGTGTCGCCCCACGCCACGAACGTGGCCGTCATGTGTCCGCTCAATGACCGAGGCAGCGAGCCATACCGTCGACGGCCTCAGCGCCTTGGCGGTGAAACGCTGAAAGAAGGCCGCTATCTTGCTACCCGGTAGCACCGGTCGTCGGCCGGTAGATCGCCGCCCAGAGCGAGAAGGTCGCGGAAATGAGACCGGCCCACAGCACGCCCCAGAACCTCAGGTCGCTCGACGCGCTCCACAGCCAGCTGGCCGTGAGCAGGAGGGCCAGCGCCGGCATGCCGGCGAAGCGGCCGCATCGATCATCATGCTGTGCGGGCGGATTTATCTCCGCGCCGGCAGCAGAATTTCCGGCTAGGACCTTAATCCCGGGACTGAAGTCGCGTTGCTTCGATTTGCGCAATCAACGTCATCCGGCGGGGCGTTGCCGACCGTGCCGTATTGCGATCGAAGCGCATGGTCACATCGTCGTTCGAAACGCATAGGCACGGGGCATGGGCGCGCAACTACCGGTCATTGCGGTTTTGACCCATATTGGTCGTCAGCGAGCCATTTCGCGATGACGCACAACCCGGCTCTCTTTCAACGATGGCGCCGATGACCGAGCTCGATGTCTCCGCGATCGTCGCGCGCACGTCGCGCAGCTACGACGCGTTGCCCTACACCTCGGACCCGTTCCCCTCTACCCATCCCGCGCTCGTCGGCGCCATCGCGCGGCTGTTCGGCCTCGATGGCGTGCCGCTCGCGCAGGCGCGCGTGCTCGAGCTCGGCTGCGCGGCCGGCGGCAACATCATCCCGCTCGCCGCCCGGCATCCGCATGCCTCCTTCGTCGGCCTCGATCTGTCCGGCACCCAGGTGGCGGCCGCCCGCGCGCGCATAGCGCATCTGCGGCTTTCCAACATCGACATCCGCCATGAGAGCTTTTCCGAGCTGGGCGCACTCGACTCCGCCTTCGACTACATCATCTGCCATGGCGTCTACAGCTGGGTTCCGGGGCCGCTGCGCGAGACCATCCTGCGCATCTGCCGAGAAAACCTGTCGCCGCGCGGTGTCGCGCTCATCAGCTACAACGTGCTGCCGGGCTGGCGCATGCTGCAGGCATTGCGCGATTGCTTCCTGCTGCACGCGGCGGCGGACGCCGATCCGCGCCAGCGCGTCGCGCAGGCGCGCGCGCTGCTGCAATTCCTGCCGCAAGCCTGCCCGGAGGTCGGCGCCTACCGGGATTTTCTCGTCGACCAGGCGGACCGTCTGCTCAAGTCCTCCGACGAATACCTCGCGCACGAGTTCCTCGATGAGGTCAACGAGCCCTGCAGCTTCCGCGAGTTCGTCGATGCGGCGCGCGGGCACGCCCTCGCGTTCCTGGCCGAGGCCGAGCTGCCGTCGATGATCGCCGCCAACTATCCGCCCAACATGGCCGAGATGGTGAAAAAGGCCGGCGGCAATCAATTGCTCGCGACCGAGCAATATATCGACATGGTCAGCGGCCGCACGTTCCGCCACACGCTGTTGGTTTCCGCCGCGCGCGCGCCGCAGATCGATCGTCGACTTTCGAGCGAGCGGATCGAGGGCCTGCACTTCATCGGCGCCGGCGCGCTCGCGCTCACGCGTGAGGCCGGCGGCGTGACGCTGGCGGCGCCGGCCGGGCGGCGGCTGCATACCGATTCAGGCCCGCTCGCCGAGGCGCTCGCGCGGTTCGTGACGGCATTTCCGGGATCATCGAGCGTGGACGATCTGGTGCAGGCCTTGCCGGCCGCGGCCCGCAATGCCGACGGCCGCGCGCTGGTGCGCGGGGGCCTGCTCAACATGGTCATCAATGGTCTTGCGACGGCGCGGCTGGATGCGGTGCCGGCAGCCGCCCGCCCCGGAACCCTGCCGGTCGCGTGCCCGATGGTGCGGGCCGAGGCGGCGGGCGGCGCGGCGACGACGGTCAACCTGCGCCACGAGCGCGTCGAGCTCGCCGGCCTCGCCCAGATCGTGCTGCCAATGCTTGACGGCAGCCGCGACGCGGATGCGCTCAGCACGGCGATCGCGCAGGGCGGGCGCGACGGCCCGCTCGCCTTTACTCGCGACGGCCTTGCGGTCGATGATCCGGATGAGCGCAAGCGGATCGCCGCGGACAACCTCCAGGCGCTGCTGCCGGCGCTCGCGCGTGCCGGGCTGCTGCTCGCGTAAATGCCGGACGCTGGCGGGATTTCGGCAAGGTCCACGACGGCCGGGAGCTGCGCACCTCTGTGACCCTATGGCAACACTGGTAGAAAATCACCTTTCGGCTGGTCCCAGCCGTCTTAGCCACATGCCATAGTGGCGCCTGCGGGGCTCTCACGCGATTGGGCCCGGGGCCAACCGCTGGCCCCGGATTGGGGTTTTGTGTCGATGGGTAGGCGGCGGCGCAAGGTCGGTCTTCTGCTGTCGAGCTCGGTGGCGGCGCTCCTGGTCGGCGGCGGCGCGTCCTCCGCATGTGGCCGCATGCGGCAACACCATCGGGGCGGCATTCGACAATCCGCTTGCGCACACGACACCCTGCGTCGCCGTTACCAATACGAGCTTCAGCGGCAACATCACCAACGAAGGCACGATCGCGCCGGGCGGCATCGCCTTCACCAACGGCAGCATCACGGGCTTCATCGGCTCTTCGGGCATCTATCGCGGGCGGCATCAGCCTCGACGCCAACAGCGCGATCTCCAGCACCCAGACGGGCATCGCGATCACCGGCCCGACCTTCCTGGGCGGCATCAGCAACAGCGGCACGATTGCGGCCACCGGTGGCGCGGCCCCAGGCATATTGGTCGGCGGCCTCGCCTCCGGCGTATCTGTGACCGTCTCGACCTTCGCGGGCGGCATCGCCAATATCGGCACGATCTCGGGCGGCGGCATTTTCGTCGCCGGCAATGCCCTCTCCGGCGGGTCCGTGACCATCTCGACCTTCGGCGGCGGAATCAGCAACAGCGGCACGATCTCCGCCGCCAACTACGGGGTCCTTGTCGGCGGTATTGCGTCCGGCACAGGCTCGTCCGTCACGATCTCGAACTTCTCCGGCGGCATCAGCAAAACACCAACACGATCTCCGCGGGCGCAAGTGGAATCTTCGTGGGCGGCAGCTGCGATTCGGCACCGGCTCGTCCGCTGGGATATCGACCTTCGCCGGCGGCATCAGCAACAGCGGCACGGTCTCCGCGTTCGCATGGAATCCTCGTCGGCGGTCTTGCGGCTGGCTCAGGCTCGTCCGTCACGATCGCGAACTTCTCCGGCGGCATCAGCAACGGCAAGACGGTACGATCAGCGGCACCGACAGTGGAATCTTGCGGCGGGACCGCCGCATCCGGGGGCTAGTCAAGCTAGGTTCCTTCGCGGGCGGCATCAGCAACAGCGGCACGATCTCCGCTTTCGGCATGGAATCCTGTCGGCGGACATGCGGCTGGTCGGGCTCGTCCGTCACGATCTCGAATTTCTCCGGCGGCATCGGCAACAACGGCACGATCTCGGCCGATTGATCTTCGTCGGCGGCACTGCGATTGCGTTGGCACAGGCTCGTCCGTTGGGATCGACCTTCGTCGGCGGCATCAGCAACAGTGGTACGATCTCCGCCCTCAATGAATCTTCGTCGGCGGCAACGCGTTGGCCTCAGGCGCGTCCGTTACCATATCGACCTTCTCCGGCGGCATCAGCAACAGCGGCACGATCACGGTTGCTGGCGGCAGAGGGGCGGCACAGGCGCTCGGCATCCTCGTCGGCGGCAACGCCGTCTCGGGCGGCTCGCGTGACCATCGCGAGCTTCGCGGGCGGCATCAGCAACAGCGGCACGATCTCGGTTGTTGCGGGGCAAGCGGCAGCCCAAGCGCCGGCATCCTGGTCGGCGGAAATGCGTTTGGCTCAGGCTCGTCGGTCACGTATCGATATCGAACTTCTCCGGCGGCATCAGCAACAGCGGCACGATCACGGTTGCCGACGCGGGGGCACGCCGAGGCGTCGGCATCTTCGTCGGCGGCAATGCGTTTGGCTCCGGCGCGTCCGTTGACGATCTCGACCTTCGCGGGCGGCATCACCAATTCCGGCACGATATCGGCCGCCACCGGCATCGTTGTGGTAGGCGTTTCGACGTTCCTGGGCAACATATCGAACAGCGGCACGATCACGGCCGGCAACACCGGCATTTTTATCTGCAACTGCGTCACGTTCGCCGGCGGCTCGATCGTGAACACCGGCACGATCTCTGCCAGCACCGGTATCGTTCGTCCACAACTTCAGCCCGGTCGAGCATTTTCAACTCCGGAACCATCGTCGGCACCGGCGGCACGGCGATCGACCTGACCACTGCCTTTGGCGGCAATACGCTCACGCTCGGGCCGGGCTACAGCATCACCGGCTTTGTACTGGGCAACGGCAACGACACGTTCCAGCTCGGCGGCAGCGGCAGCGGCAGCTTCGATCTCAGCAGCATCGGGACGCAGTACACCGGCTTCACCACCTTCAACGTGGTGAGCGGCACCTGGACGGTGAGTAACACGTCAGCCCAGACTTGGAACGTCAATGGCGGCACGCTGGCCGGCGTAGCCACCTTGGGCGGCGTCATCGTCAATGCCGGCGGTACGCTCGAGCCCGGCACCATCGGGGCGCCCGGCACATTCATGACAATTACCGGCAATCTCGCCTTCCAACCCGGGGCGAGCTACCTGGTCAACATCGGTCCGACGACGGCGTCGCGCGCCAATGTGGGCGGCGCCGTAACGCTCGCCGGCGGCGTGCTGGGGTTCTTGGCGCCCGGAAGCTACAGCACCAAGACGACCTACGACATTCTCGATCCGCCCAGCATCAGCGGCAAGTTCACCGGCTTCAGCAGCATCAACGCGCCGGGCTTCGGCGGGACGCTCAGCTACACCCCGAGCGAGGTGTTGCTGAACCTGACCGCAATGCTGGGTTCCGGCGGCGGGCTCAACCCCAACCAGCAGAACGCCGCCACCACCATCAACACCTATTTCAACAACGGCGGCACGCTGCCCGCCGGCTTCTTCCCGATCTTCGGCCTCACCGGCGGCAATCTGGCGAACGCGCTGTCGCAATTGGACGGCGAGGCCGCGACCGATGCCCAGAAGGGGGCGTTCGGGTTGATGGATCAGTTCCTCGATCTCATGCTCGATCCGTTCGTCGACGGCCGCAGCGGCGGCGGAGGCGGCGCGAGCTCGTTCGCACCGGAGCGGGACGCCGGCCTCCCCCCCGATGTCGCGCTCGCCTACGCCCGCGCCCTCAAGGCCCCTGACCTGGTGCTCAAGGCCGCGCCGCCGCCGACCCTGCGCTGGACGTCCTGGGCTGCGGACTTCGGCGGCTACAACCGGACCAATGGCGATCCGGGCACCGGCTCGAGCAATGTCGTCGCGCGCGACTATGGTTTGGCCGCCGGCATGGACTACCACTTCTCTCCCGACACGGTGGCGGGCTTCGCGCTCGCCGGCGGCGGCACCAATTGGGGCCTGGCGCAGGGGCTCGGCGGCGGTCGCAGCGATGCTTTCTCGGCGGGCCTCTACGGCACCACGCATGCCGGGCCGGCCTATGTGGCCGGCGCGCTCGCCTTCGCGGATCACTGGTTCAGCACCAACCGCAGCGCGCTCGGCGACCAGTTCAGCGCGAGCTTCAATGGCCAGAGCTTCGGGGCGCGGCTCGAGGCCGGCTATCGTTATGGCGTGCCGTTCAACGCCGCCATGATCGGCATCACCCCCTATGCGGCCTTGCAGACGCAGGTCTTCCACACGCCCTCG
This sequence comes from uncultured Alphaproteobacteria bacterium, assembly GCA_963744275.1. GTDB lineage: Bacteria > Pseudomonadota > Alphaproteobacteria > Rhizobiales > Xanthobacteraceae > VAZQ01. Next base: position 746,672 of record CAVUSX010000029.1, on the reverse strand, counting down.
TACAGCGAGAGCGACCTCACCGGCGGCGGCTTCGGGCTGAGCTATGCCGGCATGAGCGCGACCGACACGCGCAGCGAGCTCGGCGCGCGCTTCGATGATCTCACCGCGTTCAACGGCATGCCGCTGCTGTGGCGCGGGCGCCTGGCCTGGGCGCACGACTGGGTGGCCAATCCGGCGCTCAGCGCGGCGTTCCAGGCGCTGCCCGGCACGAGCTTCGTGGTCAACGGCGCCCCGGCGCCGGCGAACTCGGCGCTCACCTCCGTCAGCGGCGAATTGAAGATCAAGCCGAATTGGTCGCTGCGGGCAAAATTCGACGGCGAGCTCGCCCCCGGCTCGCAAACCTACACAGGAACCGGCACGGTCCGGTATAGCTGGTAGGGCGCATCGCTTCCGCATTCGGCGCACCCCCCCACCATCGTCGGTGAGGACGGGCGCGCGAGCTTCAAGGGCTGCGGTTGATTCAGACAGAGACGCTCGTTGCGGCCTCTCACGAAGCCGCAGGTCGCCGAACAATTTGTTCGGCGACCGACAATGCGACGCTCGTCCTCAGCCTGCCTAAGGCGCCATCCAAGTGACGTTGCGGGCCGGCGCGAAGCCGACCGGGATGAGGGCGACCTCCTTCAGCGACGCGATATCGACGACCGAGACATTGTTGGTGTGCTCGTTCGACACATAGGCGGTCTTGCTGTCCGGCGTGACCGTCAACCAGCCGGCGCCCTTGCCGCCGAGATCGACACCCCCCAAGAGCTTCAGGTCCGGCAGCGAATAGGCGTAGAGCGCGCTGTTGAGCCGGCTGTTGACCAGGAGCGTCTTCTGATCCGGCGTGACGAAGATGCCGTGGGACGCGGCCGGCGGCCCGTGCGGGTTCTGCTTCTCCTTGGGGATCTCCGGAAGCTTGATCGTGTTGATCTCCTTCTGGGTCGCGAAGTCGACCACCGTAAATCCGTTCAGGCCGCCGAGCTGCGCGAAGATCCACTTGGTCGAGCCGTCGGGGTTTTTCGAGATCGCCATCGGCGAGGGCGCCGGCTTCATCTGCAGGCTCCAGGCGATCTCCTTGGTTCCCGTATCGATCACATTCATCATATTGGCAGCCGGCTTGGCGCCGCGGCTGTCGCCGGCAATCACGTACTTGCCGTCGGGAGTGACGTTGAGGTCGTGGATGCCGCCTTTGATCGGGATGGCCTTGACGTCCTGCAGCGAGACGGTGTCGATCACATCGACGCCGCCATTGGGTTGCGCCTTGATCTGCGGAAAGGCCGACAAGTCGTCCCACTCATTGGAGATCGCCACGAAGATCCATCGCCCGTCCGGAGTGATGTCGACCAGGTTGGGGACCCCGCTCAGCGGAATTTCCTTGGTCACCTGCAAGGTCTTCCCGTCGATGACGATCAGCCGTTTCAGCCCTTCCTGGCTCATATAAATCCGGCTGCCGTCGGGTGCGACCGCAATGCCATGGCCGGCCTCGATCCCCTTGATCTCTCCCACCACCTTGTTGGTGGCCGGGTCGATGATGTTGACACTATCGCCGGCGAAGTTCGTCTGCAGGACCCGCAGCCTCGATTGCTGCGCGGCCAGGAAGGAAGACGACACCGCGCACAGAGCAACTCCAGCCAAAAGCGTGAGACTCCCACGGAACATTTGCTTGCTCGTCATCTTCGGCTCCATCTGTTCAACGATCAGTTTCAATCGAGGCGTCCATCAGGAAAGAGAGGCCGATGTCGCAGGAGGCAGGTCCCTGCCCTCGCGAATACGGGAGGCCCACCTCTATTTCGCGGCTGCTCCCGTCACGAATGCTTTCAAAGCTTGCCAGTCCGGATCCTGCTGCGAGGCGAATTGCTGGCCGCCGCCGTGATGGGGATCGCCGCCGGCCTCCTGGGCGAGCGGATGCTTGACCAGCGGGCTGTCCAAGATGCCGGGCGCGGCCACCCGCTGGATCAGCTCGAAATTCTGGCGCGACTGCTCTTCGTTCCAGCTCGTGGCGCCGGGCGACAGCGGCACCAAGTGGAACGGCGCGTTGTTGGTCGTATGGCAGATAACGCATCGGGTATGGCCGGGGCGTTTCTCGAGGAAAACGGGCTCGACCTTGGTCTTGAAGAAATCGTAATTCAGCGACGCCGACGCTGAGGATGAAGCCGGCTGGCTCATGGCCAGCCGCGACGGCACGGCCGCCGCCGTGAGCAGGCACGCCACAGCCACCATGTAAGAATAAGACGGCGCCCTCTTGATCCGGTGCATGGAGCTCTCCCGACAAAATTACGCGCCGCTATACTATGCTGAAGCGAGAGGGGGTCAAGAATGCAAATACGTCGATGTCGTCAGCTGCCGCATTATTCGATTTTGTGCGCCGCAAAAGAGCGAGCGCGGAATCGATATCCGAACCGCCGACGTGAATTGTCCACGTTTCTGCAATGACTTAATTCGCGATCGCGGTCCGACGATCGGGGTGCGGAAACGCCGCGGAAGCTTCATCGGCTGCGACCGGAAATGTCACGCGCCTGTACGCGGGTGCGAACATGCAACCGCTTGATCGGCAGCGACAATCCGCGCCGCGCGACCGCGTAAGAGCTGCACTTCGGAAGGATCGCCGCGCCATTGGTTATGCGCCATCAACAGTACCGGGGTGGGCGGTAGGGCGGCGCCGAGCCGCATATCCGGCGACGGATGCCCAACGACCCGCGGTCGGCGGCAACAGCCGGCATGGCTGAACGTCGCCGCGTGCTGCGATCGAGGCGCCGTTCCATTTCTACTGCCGGCGCTGTAGTCTGATATTCGCTGTGTGAAAGTCGCGCTCATCGATCAAGCAAGCCCACGCACGACGCCGGGGAGGATGATCATGTGGCATGGAAGCTCGACCGCGGCCCTTGTGCTGACCGCGGCCCTGATGCTGTCGCTTGGTGCCGCGCAGGCGGCCGACGACGCCAAATACCCGAGCTGGAAAGGCCAGTGGGACTATATCAACCCGCGTCTCGGCGGCCAGAGCGTCAAGTTCGATCCGACCAAGGCGTTCGGACCGGCGCAACAGGCCCCGCTGACGCCGGAATACCAGAAGATCCACGAGGAGAGCATGGCCGACCAGGCCAAGGGCGGACAGGGCAATTTCATCGATCACGCCCGCTGCATCCCGGGCGGGATGCCGGCCATGATGTCGGGCGCGCGGATGGAATACATCGTCACGCCGGATACCACCTATATCTCGACCGGCAGCGATCTGCGTCGCATCTTCACCGACGGCCGGCCGTGGCCTACGGATCTCGAGCCGACCTATCAGGGCTATACGATCGGCCGGTGGATCGACGAGAGCGGGAGCGGCGTCTACGACACGCTCGAAGCCGAGACCCGCGGCCCGTTCAAGGGACCGCGTGCCTATGACGCGACCGGGCTGCCGCTGCATTTCGACAATCAGTCGACCTTCAAGGAGAGATTCTTCATCGACAAGGAAGGCCTCCTGCACGACGTGATCACGGTGCTCGACCACGCCTTGACGCGACCCTGGACCGTCGACAAGACCTTCCGGCGCGACCCCAACCCCTATCCCAACTGGAGCCGGACTTCCTGCACCGAGACCACTCAGCACATCGTGGTCGGCAAGGAAGCCTACATGCTGAGCGCGGACGGCATGCTGATGCCCGCCAAGAAGGATCAGCCGCCGCCCGACTTGAGATATTTCAAGCAGACCCAGAAGTGACGGCAAAATCGCCGTTGCGGCCGCCCACCGGTTATCCGCAGCGCCTTTGCGGATGCCAGCTTGAAGCGGCCGCTTTCCGCGCACCTTTCCGGGTCGACCTTTGCCGCTCGAGCGGTAATTGTCGGCGATTTATTGCGGTTGATTTGGTGATCGCCGCTTCGGCATAGTGGCGTCGGGGCCAGGGCCTGGACAGCTCTTCGTATGAGCAACAACGCCACCACGCCACGGACCAAGTCCCGATCGAAAACGGAACGACCGCGCCTGCACAAGGTGATCCTCGTCAATGACGACTTCACGCCGCGGGAATTCGTCGTCACGGTCTTGAAGGCGGAGTTCCGCATGAACGAGGATCAGGCGTATCGCGTGATGGTGACGGCGCATCGGCGCGGCGCCTGCGTGGTCGCGGTCTACACCAGGGACGTCGCCGAGACCAAGGCGACGAGAGCCACGGAGGCGGGCCGGAGCAAGGGGTACCCGCTCCTGTTCACGACCGAACCGGAGGAATAAGCGCGGCACTTTGGCTGAATTGATCCCACTGCGGCTCGCGCCAGGCCCGCCGCATCATTCCTTCGGGCCGAAATATTTCTGGAACAGCTTGGGATCGGGCGGCGGCTCGTCCTTCTGGATCGGCATCAGGTAACCTTCCGTATCCGCCGCGTAGGTGCGCCCGCCGATCACGACCCAGCGATTGTGCTCGGCGCAATTGTATTCCTGCGGCCGCCCGTCATGCACGCGCTTGTAGAAGCGCGACACCGTCCGAGGATGCGTGAAGGCATGGTCGATGGTGGTGATCTCGTTGTGCATGATGTCGGGATTGGCCTTGTCGAGGTAGAGCTTTTCCTCGACGACCGTAGCGTCGTCGTCGGCGAGCGGTATGCCGCTGTTGTCCATCAGGCGCAGGCCCTTGAGCGCCCGGGTCTCGATCTCGAGCGTGTCGAGGACGCCGTCGTTGCCGCTGGCGCGCCACTGCCCGATGGAATAGCCGACATAGCCGCGGTCGGGATCCTTGGGCCAAGGCCGGCCGTCAGTGTAGACGCGCCGGATCGGGCTCTGCAATTCCAGCAGCATATAGACCACCGACGGCTTGATGATGAGCTCCATCGGCTGGTTCATGTTCATCACCCGCGGCATGCCGACCGGCCCGCAGGTGAACTTGGGATCGAACACCTGTCCGGCCTTGTCCTTGGCTAGTCGGGCGGTATGATCGCACTGCTTACCGCCTTGATCGCGGTCGCTGCGCTTTCCTACGTCGATCAGACAACATTTATGCGACAGATTGATTTGTGCGACGGATTGCGAAACAACCCCCGACCGACCGGTCCCCGGCTAAGATCAACAAGGCCGAATTTGAAGCGCAGAGCAAGCAGCGCGAAGTCTTGTAGGATGGGTTGAGCTCTTGCGAAACCCATCGACTACCGCTGATGGGTTTCGCAAGAGCTCAACCCATCCTACGAAACTACAAAACATGAGCCCGGCGCGGTCTCCCGCCCGGGCACATCAATCCAGTTTCAATTTCGCGAATACGCCGATTTGCGACCCGGCGTCAGCAACTGGGTGCCCGCCCCCACATCGCGGGAGCGGGCATTTCCTCACAAATGCCTTACGGCTGCAGCGAGGCCAGATATGCGGCCGCCGTCAGCAGGTCATCCGGGCCGAGATTGCTGACCACCGGAACCATGAGCGGGGTCCAGCCTCCTGCCCGGTTGCCGTGCTGCATGTCGTAGAGCTGCCGCGCGATGTAGCTCGGCGAACGGCCGGCGAGCCGCGGCACCGGACCGAGCCCGCGCAGATCGGCGCCATGGCAGGCGGTGCAGGCCGTGACCTTGCCGCCACTGGCGGTGGTCCCGGTCGTGACCAGGGCTTCGCCCTTCTTGATGCTGCCGGGCGGCACATAGGCGATGAAGCCCGAGCGCGGATTGCGCCGAACCTCGGTGTCCTCCGCGCTCACCGGCGTCTCGATGATGCGATCGCCGAGCGGCTCGACGCCGGCATCGGCGCCGGCGAGCGTGATGAAGATCCCGCCATTGGGCTTGGTCTTCGGCACGTTGTCGCTCTCCACGACCTTGATCCAGGGCTTGGCCGGAATCGAGGCGAAGTAGGTGGCGGCGGCTTTGATGTCCTCGTCCGTCAGCGACTTGGTGAAGCTCGCCATCAGCGCCGTGTTGGCCTTGCGCGGATCCGAGGTCTTTCTGGCGCCTTTGCGGAAATCCATCAGCTGCTGCACGATGTAATCGTAGGACAGGCCGGTGACGTTGGCGTTCTCGGGCCGGCCGTTGCCGTTGGGAAGGTGACACAGGCTGCAGGCATAGACCTGCGGCTGCGCCGATTCCTTGCCATGCGCCACGACGTCCGGCATCGCCGGATGATCCCCCGGGAACCAGTCGGCCGGGCCGAACCGGTTGGCGATCTGCGCGCGGGTGAAGGAAAGGCTCGATCCCGGCAGCGTATGCATGGTGGTGTCGGGCGCGGCGGCCGCAGCGGGCGCGGCCGGCGCCGGCGCGGTGCTCGGCGGCGGCGTGGTGAAGCCGTAGGCCCAATTGGGCGGCGCATCGGCGGCCTGCACGACGGCGACGCCCGCGGTACCTCCGAGCGCCAAAGCGGCGGCGGCTACAAACAACTTTCTCATCGCTCCCTCCCTCTTTTTCCAGTCCGGCTTTGCCGGATTCCAGCAGCAACCCGAGGTCGTGATGCTACCAGCTTGCCCGGGCGTTTGGAAGGAGCCGCTGCGGACCGCAGTCGCTCCCGACCGCAGGCCGCTCCGGCTGCCGGTGCCCCACCGCATGACCGTCGGATGCTTGCGAGCCGTGGATAAGTGCCGGGGCCGCAAAATCGGGTTACGCGGGGATCGATCCTCGCGCCCCGCAAGCGCGCTCGAGCGGCGCCGAGGCGCCCCCCGAATTAGGTGCGCTTGCGGCGTTTTTTCCGGACCGGCATGCGCGCGCTCTTATCAATCAAATAATCATCGAGCTTCTTGCCGGTCTTCAAGGCCGCGGTCAGCCATCTCGGCTGCACGCCGCGACCCGCCCAGGTATCGCCGGTCCTGGCGTCGCGGTATTTCGGCTTGACCTTGACGCCCTTCATCGCGCTGGTCCTTGCACCTGCGCCATTGGGGGCGACGACCGGCGCGTCGGCCGCGAGCCTCTGCAGTCTGGCGAGCTGCTTTTGCAGGTCGCTGCGGCGGCTCGCCAGCTGACCGTCGATCTGCGCGCGCAACACCAGCAACGCGTCCACGTCCATGTTCTTGAGGTTGAGTGCGGGCATCGGTTGCTCCTTCGAACAGGTATTTGCTTGGTATAGGCCGTGAGATGAATTCAGCAAGCATGAAATAGATCGATAAAGGTTGCAAATAGTGTTGAATTCCACCAGCCGGCGCCGACACAACAAGCGAAAAGCGAATTCGATGAGCGCTGGTTGCAGGAGGAACGCAATTCGCTCAAACCGGACCGATCGGTGGAGCAGCAATCAAATAGACCCGCGGCCGTCGACGGCGAGACCGGCTAGGGCTTGAGCATCAGGAGCGGATTGGTGCTCGGCGGGACGCGCTCCCAGATGTTGGTATCGCTCTCCACGAAGCGCCAGGAGCCGCCGCGGCCGATGAACACGAGCTGGTCGCCCTCCAGCCGCCAAGTCGAGAGCGCGAAATTCGAGATCGCAGCGTCGCACCCCGGCTTCAATGTCAGCTTGTAATCGCCGTCGGGACCGGGGACGCGAGTCAGCGTCAGCCCGCAGAGCGGCTTGTCGATCTCGCGCAGGAAGCTCCACTCGCCGAACATCTGCTCGGGGGTGCGCACCGGGATGGTCACCGCCCCCTGCGGCTGCATGAAATAAAGACCCTCGCCGCGCCGCTCGCCCTCGAAAATCCCGCTCTCCACCTCGGACAGCTCGAGCGTGGCATTGCCCTTGGCATCGAGCAGGCGCAGCGGGCCGTTCGGCACGATGCTCCAGATCGCCACGTCCTTGAACATCGGAAAGACGGCCGCGCAACCCTGATCGAGCGCGAGCCGGAACCCGCCCGGGGCCGTATCGGTGCTGAAGGTGACGGTGCAACGGCGGTCGTGATCGGCGTTGGACAATTCCCAGCCGCCGACCAGCTCCTTGGCGGCATCGAGCACGGCCGGCGCCGGCTGCGCCTGCGCGCCGCCACGACCGAGCGCAACTGCGAGCAGGATGAGAAGGACCGCGCGGCGCATGCTGAAATCCCGATCACGTCCCGGCGCTCGATCCTTAACATGCCGGGAGCGCGCTGTCAGGGGCCGCGGCGGTTCGGACCGCAGCGGTTCCGACGGCTCATGACCGGCCGGCGACGACCGGTATCGGCGTGAGCGGCGGCTTGCCCGCCGCCCAGGCCAGCAGATTGTCGACCACGAGCTGGTCCATCTGGGTGCGGGTGTAGATCGAGGCCGAGCCGAGATGGGGAAACAGCACGACATGGTCCATGGCGAGCAATTCCGCCGGCACCTGCGGCTCGTGCGCAAAGACGTCGAGGCCGGCGGTCAGGATGGTCTTGTCCTGCAGCGCCTCGATCAAGGCCGGCTCGTCCACCACCGAGCCGCGCGCCATGTTGATCAGGATGCCGTCCGGCCCCAAGGCCGCGAGCACGTCGCGGCCGATGAGGTTGCGGGTCTCGGCCCCGCCCGGCACGATCACCAACAGGACATCGACCGTCGCGCGCCATCTCGATCAGGCTCGGATAGTGGCGATAGGCGACGTCGGCGGCCGCGCGCCGCGCGTGATAGACCACCGGCACCGCCATGGCATCGAGCCGGCGCGCGATCGCCTTGCCGATGCGGCCCATGCCGACCAGGCCGACGGTGCGGTTGCGCAGCGTCGCCTTGCTGAGCGGATAGCCGCGCTGCAGCCATTTGCCGGCGCGCAGGAACCGTTCGGCCGCGACGAACTCGCGGGCCGTGCACAACAGCAGGCCGATGGCCGTATCGGCGACCTCCTCGGTCAGCACGTCGGGCGTATTGGTGACCACGATGCCGTGGGCGCCGGCATAGGCCGCATCGATATGGTCGTAGCCGACCCCGAAGGTCGAGACGATCTCGAGCCGGGGCAAGCGCGCCATCATGGCGGCATCGACCCGGTCGGTCACCGATGAGACCGCGATGGCGCGCAGCCGCGGCGCCAGCCCGGCGAGCGCCGCCTCGGCATCTTTCTCGGGCAGCCGATGAACCGTGAAGGCGGCCGCAAGCCCATCGACCACGACCGGCTTCGGCGGTCCCAGCAGCAGCACATCAGGTTTTCTCGTGCGGCCATGCGGAGAAAGCGGCGACTCCCGTTAGCATCAGATCATCAGTCACCGGCTGCTCGACGAAACCCCGGAACGCCGCGAGCAACTGCGCCCCGAGCGCGCCGTCGACGACGCGATGATCGCAGGAGAGCGTCACCGACATGACGCTGGCGAAGGCGACGCCGCCGTCGGGTCGTCTCGACCGCCTGCCGGCGCGCGGCCCCGACCGCCAGGATGGTGGCCTGCGGCGGATTGATGATGGCGGCGAACTCGCGCACCCCGTACATGCCGAGATTGGAGATCGCGCGACGCGCCGCCCTGATATTCGTCCGGCTTGAGCATGCGGGCGCGCGCGCGTTCGGCGAGCTCGCTGCATCTCGGCCGATATGGCGCGCAGCGATCTTCGTATCAGCCTGCCGGATCACCGGCGTGATGAGCCCGCCTTCGATCGCGACCGCGACGCCGATGTCGGAATGCCGGAAGCGCAGGATGCGGTCCTCCGCCCATACCGCATTGGCGTGCGGGCATGCGCTGCAGGGCCGCGGCCCAGGCCTTGATGATGAGATCGTTGACCGACAGCTTGAACGCGGGATTGCCGTCGCGGTCCTTGGGCGCCGCCGCGTTCGCCTCTTCGCGCAGCCCCAACAGCCGGCCGATGTCGACGTCGGCGGTCAGATAGAAATGCGGAATGGTCTGCTTGGCCTGCACCAGCCGGGTCGCGATGGTGCGCCGCATGGCGTCGAGCGGCACCTCCTCGAACGCGCTGTCGCGGTAGAGCGCCATGATCTGCTCGGCGGAGGGACCGGCGATGCCTGCGCGGTGGCGCTGACGGCGTCCCGCGCGCCAGCACGGATTCGACATCGCGGGCGACGATGCGGCCATGCGGACCGGAGCCGGTCAGGCGCGCGAGATCGATCCCGGCTTCGCCGGCCAGCCGCCGCGCGAGCGGCGTGACCACGGTGCCGCCGGCGAGCTTCGCCGGTCCGTAATTGCGCGCCGGGCGTGCGCACCTCGAAAAACGGATCGAGCTTGATCGGACCGGCAGGCGCCGGCGGCGCCGCAGACGAGCCGGCGCGACAGCGGCGCGGGCCGGCGCGGTCGGCGGCGCAACCGCAGCAGATGGCGGCGCTCGCGGCGGCCGCGGTCGCAGCGCCGGCTCCGGCCGCGTCGGAAATCACCGCCACGACGGCGCCGACCGGCGCCACCGCGCCGGACGCCACGCGGATTTCGGCCAGCACCCCGCTGGTGGTCGAGGGCACCTCCATGGAGACCTTGTCGGTCTCGATCTCGAACAGATTGTCGCCCGGCTTGACCGGGTCGCCGACCGACTTGAACCATTTGGCGATCTTGCCCTCGGACACGGTCTCGCCGAGCTGCGGCATCAGGACGTCCATTGGCGCGCCTCTGATCCAGCGTGCCCGACATTCGTATCGGGCAATCTTGTAGGGTGGGCAACGCGCTGGCGCGGCGGCTTCAAACAATACGGCAGCGTGTCGGCGCGTTGCCCACGCGGTCCGGCCTCACGGTGGGAGCGCGTGGGCAAAATTGCGCGGCGCCGCGCGATCATGATGTCGGTGCAAGGCAATTTTGCCCACCCTACGAGAAAGTCCATCGCGCTCACCAGCTCAGCGAGACGTATTGGGTCTCGAGGAACTCCATCATGCCCTCGTGCGCGCCCTCGCGGCCGATGCCGCTCTGCTTCATGCCGCCGAACGGCGCCGCCGGATCGGACACCAGGCCGCGGTTGAGGCCGATCATGCCGAAATCGAGCTTCTCGGACACCCGCATGCCGCGGCTCAGGTCGCGCGTGTAGAGATAGGCGACGAGGCCGTATTCGGTGTCGTTGGCGCGCTTGATCACCTCGTCCTCGGATCTGAAGGTCTGGATCGCCGCCACCGGCCCGAAAATCTCCTCGCGCAGCATGTGGGCGCCGTCCGGCACGCCGTCGAGCACGGTCGCCGGATAGAAGTAGCCCGGGCCCTTGCGGGGCCTTGCCGCCGGTCAGGACCTTGGCGCCCTTCCCGACCGCGTCCTCGACCAGCTCCATGACCTTCTCGCTGGCCTCGGCATTGACCAGCGGTCCGACCGCGACGCCGTCGTCGAGCCCGTTGCCCATCTTGAGCGCGCGCATCTTGGCGGTGAGCTTGTCGGCGAATTCGTCGTGCACCTTCTCGTGCACGTAGAAGCGGTTGGCGGACGTGCAGGCCTCGCCCATGTTGCGCATCTTGGCGATCATGGCGCCTTCGATGGCGGCGTCGATGTCGGCATCCTCGAACACGATGAAGGGCGCGTTGCCGCCGAGCTCCATGGCGGGCTTGACCACGTTGTCGGCGGCCTCGTGCAGCAGCTTGCGGCCGACCTCGGTCGAGCCCGTGAAGGAGACGACGCGCACGCGCGGATCGTGCAGCATGGCGCCCACCACCGTGCCGGATTGGCGCGACGGAATGACGTTGACGACGCCGGGCGGCACGCCGGCCTCCTCCAGGATCGGCATCAGGGCCAGCATGGTGAGCGGCGTGTCGGAGGCGGGCTTGAGCACCACCGGGCAGCCGGCCGCCAGCGCCGGGCCGATCTTGCGGGTCGCCATCGCGGCCGGAAAATTCCACGGCGTCACCAGCACCGCGATGCCGGCCGGCTTGTGATGCACGAAGATGCGGGCGCCGGACGACGGCGCGCGCGAGACCTCGCCGATATTGCGCACCGCCTCCTCGGCGTACCAGCGGAAGAACTCGGCCGCATAGGCCACCTCGCCGCGCGAATCCGACAGCGCCTTGCCGTTCTCGAGCGTGATCAGCTTGGCGAGCCGTTCGGCCTCGCGCATGATCAGCTCGTAGGCCTTGCGCAGGATCTCGGCGCGCTCGCGCGGCTTGCTTGCCGGCCCAGCCGTCGAAGGCGGCGCTGGCGGCATCGACCGCGGCCTTGGCGTCCTCCACGGTCGCGCTCGCCACCGAGGCGATCTTGTTCTCGGTCGCCGGATCGATGACGTCGAAGCGGCCTGTCGGAGGCCTGGCGCCATTTGCCGCCGATCCACAGATCGGTCGGAACATTGGCGAGTAGATTGTCGTACATCGCACACCTGTCAGTTCGGGTTAGCCGGCTTTTTGGTTGTCGCGCCGCGGATGAGAAGAATGCTCATGAACCGAGCGAGCGGCGCACCCGCTCGACGATGCGATCCACGCTCGGCAGCGCGATGTCCTCGAGGATGTCGGCGGCCGGCAGCGGAATATGCGGCGTGGTGATCCGCACCGGCGGGCCGTCGAGATCGTAGAAGGCCTCGTCGGCCACGATCGAGACGATCTCGGCGCCCCAGCCGCACAGCCGCGGATTTTCCTCGACCGTGAACAGGCGGTGGGTGCGCGCGACCGAGCCCAGGATGGTCTGCGTGTCGAGCGGCACCAGCGAGCGCACGTCCACGACCTCGCAATCGATGCCGTGCTCGGCCTTGAGCTTCTCGGCCGCCGCGAGCGCGCGCGGCACCATCAGGGCGAGCGCCAGGATGCGTGGCGTCGCGGCCCGGGCCGCACGATCTTGGCGGTGCCGAGCGTATCGACGATCTCGCCGTCCGGCACCTCGCCCTTGGTCGGATAGAGCGATTTGTGCTCGAAGAAGATCACCGGATCGGGATCGCGCACGGCCGCCGCCAGCAGGCCGATGACGTCGCGCGGATTCGAGGGCGCCACCACCTTGAGGCCGGGGATCATCATGCACCAGTTCTCGACGCTCTGGCTGTGCTGGGCGCCGAAGCGCGAGCCGGCGCCGTTGCCGGTGCGCACCACCAGCGGGCATTTGACCTGGCCGTTGGTCATGTAGCGGCTCTTGGGGAACTCGTTGGCGATGTAGTCGAAGCACACCGCGAAGAAATCCGAGAACATGATCTCGGCGATCGGCTTCAAGCCGGTCATCGCCGCCCCCATGGCGGCCCCCATGATGGCCTGCTCGGAGATCGGCGTGTCGCGCACCCGCATGCGGCCCGAACTGCTCCAAGAGCCCGACCGTCGCCTTGAACACGCCGCCGGCCTTGGCGACGTCCTCGCCGAGGAAAACCACGTCGGGATCGCGCGCCATCTCCTGGGCGATGCCGCGCGCGACCGCGTCGCGATAGGTCAGTTCCGCCATGCGAAGCCCCCGTCGGCATAGACGTCGGTGGTCAGGATATCGAGGGAGGGCGGCGGGGCCGCCTTGCATTTCTCGGTCGCCTCGTCGACGACCCGCTTCACGTCGGCCTCGATGTCGCCGATCACCTTCTCGCCGATGCCGAACTGCAGCAGCCGCTCGCGATAGATCTTGATCGGGTCGCGCTCCTTCCATTTCTCGAGCTCGCCCTCGGGCCGGTATTTGGCCGGGTCGGCGCGCGAATGGCCGCTGTGGCGATAGGTCATGCATTCGATCAGCGAGGGGCCGTGCCCGGCGCGCGCCTTCGCGTAGGCGGCTGGAGGCGGTGCGATAGACGGCGTCGGCGTCGTTGCCGTCGATCACGATGCGCTCGAGCCCGTAGGCCGAGGCGCGGTCGGCCGCCGGATGCTGCGACCGCGGTGACGTCGCCGATCGGCGTGTATTCCATATAGAGATTGTTCTCGCACACGAACATCACCGGCAGCTTCCAGACCGCGGCGAAGTTCAGCGCCTCGTGGAAGGCGCCGATATTGGTGGTGCCGTCGCCGAAGAAGCAGACCGAGACGTCCTTGTCGCCCTTGTACTGGGCCCGCCAGGCGGCGCCGCAGGCGATCGGCAGGTGCGCCCCGATGATGGCATAGGAGCCCATCACGCCATGCTCGACCGAGGTCAGGTGCATGGAGCCGCCCTTGCCGCGCATGAGGCCGTTGTCGCGCTGCATCAGCTCGCCCAGCACCTGCTCGACCGGCACGCCGCGCGCAAGCGTATGGGCATGGCCGCGATAGGTGCAGAACGACAGGTCGCCGGGCTTCATGGCGACCGCAAAGCCGGCCGCCACCGCCTCCTGGCCGAGCGACAGATGGCTCGTGCCCTTCACCAGGTTCTGCAGGAACAGGTCGAAGGCGCGCTGCTCGGCCTCGCGCAGCTCGAACTGGGTGCGGTAGAGGCGCAGCCGCAGCTCCTCGCCGATGTCGTCGTTGATCCCCGGGACGAGAGGGCGGCCTGGCGGCACATCGGTCACTTTATTCATCGTTCATGATCCTCGGGAGGCGAAGCGGGATCGCCGCGGACGCCGTATGAGCGGTCGCCGGCGAAAATAGTCAACAGGCGGCGCGCCGGATAGTGCCTCCGCCTCAATCCTGCCCCGCCTGGTGGGGCAAGGCGGGAGGTCGCGGTCAGCGATCGGGCGCAATGGCGCTTTCGTGCCAGCGGCGCAGGACCAGATGCGCGAACAGGGACAGGGTGAAGAAGATGACGACCCCGGCCACCGACAAGAGCAGCAGCGCCGCGAACATGCGCGGAATATTGAGCCGGTAGCCGGATTCCGCGATCCGGTAGGCCAGGCCGGAGCCGGCGCCGGCCGAGCCGGCCGCGATCTCGGCCACCACCGCCCCGATCAGCGACAGCCCGCCGGCGATCTTCATGCCGCCCAGGATAAACGGCATGGCGGCCGGCAATTTGAGCCGGCGCAGCACCTGCCAGCGCGAGGCGCCATAGAGGCGGAACAGGTCGGCGAGGTTGCGGTCGACCGAGCTCAGGCCGAGCGTGGTGTTGGCGAGCACCGGAAAGAAGGCGACGATCCAGGCGCAGGCCAGCACCGCCACCGGCTGCGGCAGGTAGATGAGCAGCAGCGGTGCAATCGCCACGATCGGGGTCACCTGCAGGATCACCGCATAGGGATAGAGCGAGTATTCGATGAGGCGCGACTGGTTGAACAGCACCGCCAAGCCGACACCGCCGACCAGCGCCAGGGCGAAGCCTTCCAGCGTGGTGGTGAGCGTGACCACGAGCGAATCGAGGAGCAGCACGCGATCGGACCACAGCGTTTCAAAAACCACCTGAGGGCCGGGCAGCACATAGGGCGGAATGTCCTTGAGCCGCACCACCAGGTCCCAGGCCCAGATGCTCAGCGCCAGCACCCCGAGCGGCAGCAGGAGGCGCGCCATCCGGTCGCGGCGCCGGCGTCCGCCGTCGGGGGCGGGGGCGCTCATGCGGCGGCTTCGCTCGCCATGGCGGCCGCCAGCGCCTCGGAGGCCATGCGGCACCAGCCGGCATATTCGGCCGAGGTGCGGAAGCGCTCGTCGCGCGGATAGGGCGCCTCGATCTCGAGCTCGCGGAAGACGCGGCCCGGACGCGGGGTCATGACGATGATCCGGCTCGACAGAAAGACCGACTCGAAGACCGAATGGGTGACGAACACCACCGTCTTGCGCAGCGTTTGCCAGAGCCGCAGTAGATCGCTGTTGAGCCGGAAGCGCGTGATCTCGTCCAGCGCCGCGAACGGCTCGTCCATCAACAGGAGCCTGGGCTCGTTGACGAGCGCGCGCGCGATCGAGACCCGCATCTTCATGCCGCCCGAGAGCTCGCGCGGATAGGCCTGCGCGAAACCGCGCGAGCCCGACCCGCTCCAGCACGGCGCCGATCTTCGCCGGCGCGTCCGCCTCGAGCCCCAACAGCCGCAACGGCAGCCGCACATTGTCCTCGACAGTCGCCCACGGCATCAGGGTCGGCTCCTGGAACACGAAGCCGATCTGGCGCGCGGCGGTGGGCGGCGCATCCGACCATTCCACGGCGCCGCGGTCGGGCGCGCTCAAGCCCGCCATGATGCGCAGCGCCGTCGACTTGCCGCAGCCGGAGGGGCCGAGCAGGGTCAGGAACTCGCCCGGCCGCACCGCCAGCTCGAAGCCGTCGAGCGCCATCACGCCGTTAGGGAACGTCTTGCCGACGCCGCGCAGCGCCACCATGGGGGCGGCGGAAGGGGCCGGCTCGAAGGTGGTCATTGCTGGAGCGGCTCGGTCACCATGGGGGCCATTGTACACAACAATGGCCGAGGAAAGCCGAGCCCCCACGGGCTTGCCCACACGCGCGCGCCCAAGCCGCAACGTCTGCCTCACCTGCGGACGGACAGTCTATTTCGCTCCCGCCGCCATCACCTGCGGCAGCAGGCCGGCCGCGATGGCGGCGTGGCCCTGCGCATTATAGTGCTCGCCGTCGGGGTCGCGCGTGCTCGCGGGCGCATAAGCGCTCGGGCGGTCCAGCAGGATCACCTTGATGCCGCGCGCCTGCAGCTTGCTGGTGATCTGCGCCGTGTTGGCGGCGGCGTCGCCGCCGTCACGCGCATCGTTGCCGCCGGTCTGCAGGATGACGATCTGGGTTCCGTCCGGCACCGCCGCATCCATCCGCCGCAGCATCCCGCCGGTGGTGTCGCCCGCAATGCCGGCATTGCGCACATGGGCGTCGATGCCTTTCGCCCGCAGCAGAGCCTCGAGCTGCGCCGGAAAAGCCTGGCTGCGCGAAACCCCGCCCGGATGGTTGCCCTTGCCCATGCCGGCGGTGTTGCTGGCCCCAAGGGCCACGATATTCAGCGACGCGGCGTTTGCGCTCCAAGCGCTCGCCAGGAAACCGAGAAGCGCGACGGCTGCCAGCTTCTTGCGCATGACTCCCCCGATGGATTGCAGCTATCCTCCAGATGAGCCTTGGAGTGGCGCGGAAAATAGCAATCGGCGGGATTTTGGGAAAGCCACAATCGGAGCATGTGTGAGGCCAATAATGTCTCGGTCGAGCCAGACTTAGCAGTCACCGAGTCAGTGTAAATCAGGGCCAAAATCCGGTGATCGTCACGCCGCTCTGATCTTCTCGAGGAAATCAGCCACGCTGAAGCGCAACGTCTCTGACTGGCGGCCGAGTTCTTGGGCCGAGGCCAGCACCTGCGTGGCCGCCGCACCGGTAGCACCGGCAGCCAAACCGACCCCGGCGATGTTGGCAGAGACCCCTTCGGTCGCCCCGGCGACCTCCAGCGCGTTGCGCGCGATCTCGCGCGTGGCATTGCTCTGTTGTTCCACCGTGCTCGCGATAATCGTGGCGATATTGTCGATCTTCCCGACCGTGCCGCCGATGCACTGGATCGCACGAACCACGTGGGACGTCACCGTCTGAACCGACGCAATCTGGCCGGCGATTTCTGTCGTGGCCTTCGCGGTCTGATGGGCCAGCGCTTTCACCTCGCTCGCCACCACCACAAAGCCTTTGCCGGTTTCACCCGCGCGCGCGGCCTCGATCGCAGCGTTCAAAGCGAGTAGGTTGGTCTGCGAGGCAATGTCCTGGACGAGCTGAAGCACCTGCCCGATTCTATGCGTGGTTTCGGCGAGAGTATTGACGGCGACGTTGGTTTGGTGCGCTTGCTGCACCGCCTCGTGCGCGATTCCCGAGACCTGCGCCACCTGCCGATCGATTTCCTCGACGGAGCCCGCCATTTCCTCCGATGACGCCGCCACGGTCTGGATGTTGGCCGAAGTCTGCTCCGCCGATTCGGATACCGCGACTGACTGGCGCTGCGTCTCCTCGGCAATCGCCGACATGCTTTCCGCAGTCGCCCGCATCTCGGTCGCAGCTGAGGCCAAACGGTCCAGGGCCTCGCGTACCGATCCATCGAATTCGGCGATGTGGGTTTCGATCGCCTTCTGCCGCCGTTTCTTTCGCTCCCACTCGGAACGCCGCTCGGATTCAAGCGCTCGCGCTTTCAGCGCGTTCTCCTTGAAGATCTGCAGCGCCCGCGCCAGCATACCGATCGCGTCCTTACGATCGGCACCTTTGACCTCAATGGTGAGATCGCCCTCGGCAAGCCGGTTCACCAGCCTGACCATGCCGGTCAGCGGGCGCGATACACCGCCGCCGACAAGTAACGACAGAACCGCCACCGCGACCGAGAGGAGAGCTATGCCCGAGCCGATCAGCCGCATCGTATGCGAGGCGACATCCCCCGCCGCAATTTTTTCCTTCGACGCCTGCTCGCGTACGAGCGTGTCCATCTGATCGACGATCGGCTCGGCATCGGCGTAGAGCTTCGATAACTTCGCAACGGCATCGACCTGCTCGAGACTGGAGGCCGCGGCGGCGGCAAAGTCGCGCTGATAGAAGGCGAGCTGCCCCGCGACATACTCCTTGTGCTCCGCCGAAAGGCTGGATTGGCGGAGGCGCTCGCTGAAGCGAGATGAAGCTTCCTGCATCTCATCGAGGTATTGGCGGTCGAGGCGGGCAAAAAAATCCTTCTCGTGCCGGCGCATCGTCAGCATTGCGGCCTCGAGCCGCGCGTCGTCATCGCCGACGATCGTCCTTTCGATGTCATGCACCGATTGTCGCAGCGTACCCTGGAGCCCGCTATTCTCGTCTACTCCGATCTTCACCGCGGTATCCACGACCAGGCGAAACTGTCTTTCATACTGGGATATGGCGACCGCCATCTTGGCGATCAGTGCGCGCGATGGATCGCCCATGAGATCGGCCAGCGCGGCGCGATCCCTCTCGAAGTGGTCCAGTGCATCGGCCTGTTTCTTCGCATAGGTTTGGTTGCGCCGCAGCAGAAAGTCTTTTTCGCTGCGCCGCGCCTCGAGCAGATCGATCTTGATTCTATCTAGCAGCGAAAGGACGAAGTTGGCGCGTTCGAGCCGCTGGTTCGACGCCGCAAGCTCCATGCTGCCGTAACAATAGAAACATCCGACGAGCAACAGGCCGACGACCCCCAACAGGCCGACCAGGCCAATTTGGTAGCTGATCCCGATACGAGTGAACGTTCTTCTCATTTGCTTGTCCGGCCTGTCGAAAGGGCAACGCATCAGAGCGGCCCTCTCGAATCAGCGCAACCATTGTCGGCGCAGGACAAAACAGCAAGGCGGAGCAGTTCTTGCCGCTCAGCAAGGGCCGCTCGCAACAGGGCGACCTGCTCGTTGAGCGCCTCCACGTTGCGCCGGGCTGCGCCCAGATACAGATCCAGCGTGTCCACACCTTGGAGCAGCGCGGGCGGCGTAAAGGGCGTGGAATTGTCGCGCACTTTTTCGTTGATCGTCATGGCATTCATGGCCGTCACCAGCGTCAGCAGGATAGGATGTGGTCACCACCCCCGCACTGCTTTGGATCGACAGATCCTAGAATTCCTTCCAATCCGGATCCTTGAGGGCGATCGCGCCCACCGTGCGCGGGCGGCCTGCAGCGCCGTTACCGGCGGCCCGGGAGCAATTCGGCACCGGCGCCGAACTGCCGGCGGTTGGGCGCCTTGTGCCGGATGCCACTTTCGAGGCGGGCGCGGCCGCTTCACCAGCCGCGGCACCGATCCGGAAGTAGCCCACCCGCTCATCCATGGCCACCGATTGATGCTCCAGGGTTTTGGCGGTCGCGGCGTTCTCCTCGACCAGCGCCGAGTTCTGCTGGGTCACCTCATCCATCTGCGCCAGCGCTTTGTTGACCTGTTCGATCCCGGTGGCCTGTTCCATGCTCGCCGCCGCGATACCCGATACAATTCCTGCCACCTCCTTGATTGATTCGAGGATTTCGGCGAGCGCCGACCCCGCCTGATTGACCAGCCCGACACCTTCCTGGACCTGGCTGTTGCTGTTCGTGATCAGGTCCTTGATGTCCTTGGCCGCCTGCGACGAGCGCTGCGCGAGCGTTCGCACCTCCGACGCGACGACCGCGAAACCGCGGCCGGCATCGCCGGCGCGCGCGGCCTCGACCGCGGCATTGAGGGCCAGCAGATTGGTCTGCCGGGCGATCTCGTCGATCACTCCGATGATGTCGGAGATTTTGCGCGAGGAACCCTCGATCTGCGCCATGGCGGCGACCGCCTTGGCGACCACTTGACCGCCGCGATCGGCGACGTTTCGCGCCTTCCCGGCGGACTCGTCGGCCTGTTGGGCGTTGTGCGCGTTCTTTTTCACGGTGGCGGAAATTTCCTCCATCGAAGCAGACGTCTCTTCGAGGCTGGCCGCCTGCTCTTCCGTGCGTTGCGACAGGTCCGTGGTGCTGGTCGAGATCTCGGCCGACGCGTTCGTCACCTCGCGAGCCGACTGCTTGATGTCTGCGATGGTCCCCCCGATGCGTTCCGCCGTGGCGTTCGCGTTGTTCTTCAGGATGGCAAAATTTCCCTGATATTCGGCGGTAATGCGCCGGGTCAGATCGCCGTCCGCCAGCGCGCCAAGCATCTGCACGAGATCATCCAGCGCCTTCTCGACATTGTCGCATAGAGTGTTGATCGAGCCTCCGATATTCAGAACGAGGCCGGTCGTGCCTTCGAGCGCCACCCGCTGCGAGAAATCACCGGCGACCGCCGCCTGCACGATGCCGCCAACCGCCGCCTGAAACTCGTCGGCCATCTTGGCCAGGACCGCGTCGCGCTGCGCAGCCGCCTGCCGATCCTGCTCCGCCTTTTCCTCGGCTTCGTGCCGCGCCTTCTCGGCCAGCATTTCCTTGATCCCATTGACCGCGCGTGCGGTCGCGCCGATTTCATCCCTGCGCTCGATGCCCGTGATCTCGACTTCATCACCCTTTGCGAGCCTCTGGAGGAGGCCAACCAGAACGGCCAGGGGCTTGGTAATACCGCGGCCGACGAAAACGGCAAAAACGGCGACGCTGAGCAGAATCGCAAGGGCCGCCACTCCGAATAGACGCGCAGTATTGTCGCGTGCGGTCGCCGCCGCGGTATCGGCGTCCAACTCCAGCTTGGCGATCGTTTCCGCGACTGTATCGATTTGGGGCTCGATTTTTGCGTAGGCAGCGGACGTTTCGCTCTGCTTGGCCCGAACCAACTCGCTCGCTTCGACATAGGAGAGGAAGTCGGCTTGATACGCTGAGAGTTTCCTGGAGATTTCTTCCTTGGCGGCTGCAGGAACTGCCGACGCGCCGAGCGCTTCCGCAAACGCGGTGACGGCCTGCTTGAACTGGTCGCGATATTGGAGGTCGCTCCGCAACATATAGTCCTTCTCGTGGCGGCGCATCATGAGCATCAGCTCGTTGAGTCTCGAATCCTTGAATCCTGCTAGGCTCGCTTCGATCTCATGCACCGAGGTACGAAGGGCGCCTTCGAGCCCGGTGTCCGGTGTAAGGCCGAGCTTGTGTCGCAGATCGACCAAAGCCACGAAGCTCTTCCCGTAGACGTCGAAGCCGGCGAGGATGGCCTCGACGTCGCTCGCCAGCTGACGCTGCCCCATGGCGGCCAATTTCTGCTTCAGGAGACCAAACGTCGCGACCGCGGCGCTGGCGACCTCAGCATGCAATTTTGCGTATTGATCGTCTCTGCGAAGCAGAAAGTCCTTCTCGTGGCGGCGCAATTGAAGCAGCTGTATGAGGAGATTCTTGGTCGTCGTTCCGGCTACGGAGGCTGCGTCGGAGGCCGCTTGATAGCGCGATTGGGATTCCGACCCGATAAAATAAATAACGCCGAGAAGCATGAGCCCGAGGATGCCCACAGCTCCCAGAGCGCCAACCTTGAAAGACATGCGGATGTTGGACAACTTGAGCATCACTGAGACTCCTTGGGACTATGCGTGGGGCCGACCAACTTTGGAACAGTTTCGAACCGCTGCTGGAACGACTCGAACCAGATGCATGAGAAATATAGTCGTCAAATAATGAAGTTTTAGTTTCGAAAATTTGCTTCGCGAATAGCGGCAAACGATTGATCATCTTGCCGGTATATCTGAGCCTCTTGTTATGTTGAGATCAATCGTCCGATGTAGGTCCACATGCGCACCATCAACAAGCTCCGTCGACGCTGATCGATCGATGCAGTGCGCCCAGGACGCATGACATCAAGATAATCGGCGCGAATCGATCCCGGAGTCGCGGGCATCGTAGATCGTCGAAAGGTGACGGGGCGCCCACGACGCGGGGCGCGCGGTTTCAGAGCGACGCGCGCAGGCAGCGCAGTTCGGCGAGGATATCCGTCGTCTTCATGAGTCGGATTTCCAGCTGCTGTATTCGATCGAAGCACTTTTGTTGAAGTGCTCTCTGCACCGCGGCGCAACCGCGGCCCTCCCTCAGCGCGATCATCTGTGCGATTTCATCAAGCGCAAAGCCGAGGCTTCGTCCCTTCAAAATGAACGCGAGATGAAGCTGATCGAGCGGGCTATATAGCCGCTCGCGGCCTCTTCGGATCGGCGCAAGGAGACCTTTGCTGGCGTAAAAGCGAAGCGTCCGTGCCGGCAGGTTGAACCTCTCGCACATTTGGCGGGTCGTGATCTCGCCGGCCTCGGCGGACCGGGCTGAGGGCTCCACATCGATCCAGACGATGTCTGCGTCGGCGCGCCCTATCGGATCGAACAACGTTCCGGTGTTCATGCGAGGTCCAGTGGCCGGGGCCGGTTGGTCGGTTCGAGCAGCCTCGAACCCAGGCGCCACATCTGCCCGGCACCAGGTGCATTTCGTAAGTGTATTGCCGCAATCCGCACGCAATTTGCAGCAAAATAATAATGATTCCATATGCTTATGTCGCCTGCGGCGGCGACCCGAGGCCTGGAATTTGAGACGAGGATCGACCCGATTGAGGCGGCGCATTCGATCCCATCGGAGGAGAATCGAAGGATCAGGTTGCGGCGCTAGCCCCGTATGCCCCGGAACAATGCCCGGTTAGAGAGAATTCGACCCACCACCTCCCGCTCCCGCACCAGGAGCCGCAGGCTTAGCCACCCTCGGCAAGGCCGGCCGCGGTCAGGTCACGGGTCAGGCGATCCACAATGGCGTTGGAATAGAAGAACTTCTCAAGCTCGCCGCGCAGATTCTGGCGCCACATCGGGTTTAAAGCCACCAGCCGGTCGAGCGCGCCTTGGGTAGCGTCGCGGTCATGCTTGGCGAATGCATTGAGCGCGCGCGCCAAGAGGCCGAGCTGGAACGTATCGCCGGTCAGCTGACCTGCGTGGAGTGATGCGCCTTCGACATCATCTTGCATATACCTGCCCAGGAACTGGAAGAACTCCTCGAACGCGGGAACGACGACGCCGTCACCGGCAGCCTGCTGCAGCAGCCTCATCCCCTCCTCGATCTCTCCGACCGCGATCTTGCGGGTCCCATAGGCTCCCACCGTGCGCATGTCGTATTTGTTGAGACTCATTGCCTTGGCGCCGACCGTGAATGCGGCGGGAAGATCACGTTCCGCAAACAGCGCCGTAAACAGCATTTCGTGGGCGCGGGCGCCGGCCGGATTCAATTCTACGCCGCGCTGCGCGGCACGTAGCGCCTGCTGCAGTGGGGGCGGGTTCCCGGCATCGGCGCCCAAGCCATAGTAGTATTCGCGCAGATAGATCGCGGTCAGATAGCTCCAGCCGAGGGCAAACGACGGATCGATGGTGGTGAGCCGCGTCAGGCACGTCCTGGCCTTCGCAGTCCCATCCAAATCGAATGAACGAAACGATTCGATGGTCTCCAACAGGCAGCGGTAGCGGGGATCGCCAATTCCGCGCGTGTCAGCTTGGCGCCGTCCATAGGCGTAGATGACACCGAATGGCTGAACCAATGTGTTGGTCAATTCGCGGAGGATCGCGTCCTCGGACGCTTTCGGCTCGCGGTCTTGGGCGTGCTCTTCGAACAGCTGCGACCAGACGACTGCATCATCGGCGGTGTCGAGCAGCTGGAACTGGATGCGGACCGCCCCCGGCATGTAGTATTCGACCGTTCCGAGCAGACGATAATCGACCGGCAACCGCGATGGCGACGGAACGCGGCCGGCATCAGCACCGCTCAACATCGACTCCCAAGTGACATTGACCAGGTCGAAGCGCGCGAACGCGTCACCAATCCGGTCGTGAAGCGAGGCCGCGGAAATTCCGCCCAGGTCCGGCGTGCCCACGACCTCGAAGGCCTGCACGAGCAATGTCGGCAAGCCGTTGCCGCGCGGCAGCGTGCCGGGAATTGTATCGTCCGTCGCGGCGTGCAGAGGTCCGGGTTCGGATCGCGAAGCGTGTCGATTGATCCCGACCCATGCCGTCACGCCGATGACGGCCGCGATCAAGACAACCGCCGCACCAGCCGTCACGCGGGTAATCTCCGCCAGGCGGGCGCGACGCCTCACGGCCGGCGAATCGGCATCGTTGCCGCGCCGGTGAAATGTCGGCACATAGGTGCCGCGCGGCAGCGCGATGATGATTGAATCGTGGGCGCCGGGCCCAGCGTAATAGCGCTCGATCGCGCGTCGCAGCCGAGTCGCCTCGACGCGCACGATTGGATCGGTTTGCGGATCAAATTTCGCATCGCGCCTAAGAACATCCACGCCGATCGTGTAGGCCTTGATGCGATCGCTTTGTCCGCGCAGTACCGCTTCCACCACAAAGCGCAGGAACGCGCCAAGCTGGGGTGATCGCGCAAACGTCTCGCTGACCTGGATGCGATCGAGCGCTGCACGGATTTCGTCCGGCGTGGGGCTACCACCGATCTGATCCGTTGCGGACGTCATGTCAATGTTGCGGTCAGCATGATTCTCAATTGATGGCTTTCATCATAATTTCCCAGCCGAGCCCCGAGCCGTCGGCATGGTATGCGCTTTATGCAGCGGCTGAAAGACCAGATGCGGTTGCGGGGGCCCCCTGGCGACGAGGGGTCGTGGCGCTGATTGTGGCCAGCAGTTCTCCTCGTCGCGTCCTGCCGCACCGCCAAATTCCGAGCGTGGGCCCAAATCTAGCACACCCGCAATAGTTCGGCGAATTATCCCGGCTAACGTATACATGAAATTATTTGAAACGAACGTGCGTGCCCTGTGGATACATGATTTAACCGTAGGAGGCCTGCTGAGGCGTGTCCATCGGCCTCTTTGTGACTGCTCCAAATCGTGGCGGAGGCGATCGCCCTGCAGCCTCCAGGCAGCGATGTGCCCTTTTGGCGTGAATGAGGACCCAAATGTCTGCAGTTGGCCCAACCCAGAAGAGCCGCTCAGCGTTGTGAGAGTCCGCTCATCGAGGTGAAGCCGAACGGATATGCCGGGAAGACCGGCGGCAACGAGATCACGCGCTAGTCGATCGACGATCACAGGTGCGGGAATAACTTGGGAGACCTCGAAATTCGGCACACCATTACCCCGGCGCGAATGCTCGCCATCAACGAGGTCGCCATGTCCTGCCGGCCGTCGTCAAAATCGCGGCGTCTAGGCAACCGCGATCGGGGTGCCAGCAATGGATGAGATGCATCGACGCCGTTGCCGACAGCCGCCGTCATGCAACGACCATCGATGCGGCGATGCTCAGTAGTCGCGACCCCGGGCACGACTCCGCGTCCATCATTCGGCGGCGGCCAATGTGATCGGCTTAATCAATGTCGCATCCTCATCGTCGGTGCGAGAGCTGTTGACCCGCCAGCGCACCAGCAAATCATTCGTGATCCCGAATCTGATGACCGTGACTGCTCGCGGCAATCGGCCCCGCGTTCGCTTGGGGCTAGCCATGAGGTTACGTTCCGGCTCGGCTCATGGCGCGCGCTGAATGCATTCGCCAAGCATGACTGCGACGCCGCGCATAGCGCCCTCGGCCGACCAGTGGTCTTGAGACCCGATGTGGCGCCAGGATCTGCGCGGCGAGCTTGAAAAGTACTTCTACGCCAATGCTATCGCGGACCGGCTGGCGCGTGACCTTGAGCCCGCCGGTCTGTCAAAAGCTCGAATTGAGCGTCAGAGGCACCGGGGTTCGAGCGGGGTGCCAAGTCTCTGCGTTTCCGCAAGTATTTCCGCGTATTGCACCCACATTACGGAAAGTTTCTTGGCTTTGGTGAACGTCTGAGCCAAGTCCTTCGCCTTGCAGCCAGGGGCGTGAAGCCCGCGCGCTGACCGAGGCCCCATATGTCCAATCCTGTAAGCAGCACCGCAGTGGCGGGCCCGGACGACGGTAACCCGATCTATTCCGATGCCGGGGAGGAGTGCCAACATGATGAGGTCGTGCTCTCGATCGAGAATGTTGCCAGGATGTTCATGCATCCGCGGCTAGTCCTTCGCTATTACGAGCTGCGCGGCCTGATAAAGCGCCGCGGCCGCGTCGGGTTGATTCGAGTTTTTGGCTGGGCAGATTGTGACGTGATCGCCTTCATCATCAAGTGTCGAAGGGCCAGTCTTACGCTGGGCGAAATCGCGCCGGTCATTCGGTCAATGCGCGGCGATGGCTCGGTGGACAGAGTGAAATCTAGACCGGACCCATGCTTGGACCTGATTGATCGTCTGATACGGCGCCGGCAGGCACTCGACGTGGCGCTCGATGAGCTGCGGTATACCTATGCGCTCAATTTCTCGGATTTGATTGTTCTCGATAGCCGATTTGGGTCCAGCCCATCGACCCCAATACTAGAATCCACCGACATGGAGCGTTCATGCGCGAGCAGGAAAAAGACTTGGCGTACTACCTGGGCAAGGCTGAGGAGTACCGCGAGAAAGCCCATACGGCGACCAACCTCATGATGAAGGCCACATTTGAGTCGATCGTTCGAGAGTACATGAGACGGGCGGCGCGCCAAATCGCCACACCTGATTCAAATGTCCAGGATTGAACGGGCCGCCGCCACGGCTTGGACGCGTGTTGGAAAACTGTGGCTGGGCCTTGAAAGCTTCTTCGTAGCGTACCCAACTGGGATGGACGACACCGCGCCGGGCTCGATATCCTCAAATCCGCTCTGGGACGACCAAATTGTTTCCTGCGATTGGACAGAGCATGGCGAGCCGATTGTCGGGCCCCTTCCGCTGTATGAA
Organism: uncultured Alphaproteobacteria bacterium; assembly: GCA_963744275.1. GTDB lineage: Bacteria > Pseudomonadota > Alphaproteobacteria > Rhizobiales > Xanthobacteraceae > VAZQ01. Next base: position 720,158 of record CAVUSX010000029.1, on the reverse strand, counting down.
CTAAGAGGCGACGGTGCAAAATAATGGCGAAATCCACCATCGATAGAGTGCAAGATGAAGTCGCGGACCCCTGTAAGCTATCTCATTCTTCCGAGCAGGAACCGGAATCATTGTGGACTCTACAATCGGAAAATCAATGTCTTCGTGCGTTGGTCGTCTTTCTCAGTGCTGCATTGCTGGGAAACATGGCGCAAGACCCTGCTACGGACCGCCGTGCTCTTGATGTCCTGTCGAAGCAGTTTCCGGGTCATGAGTCGCTAACGGCGCGCGAACGTGCGGTGTTGACACTGATCGTTAACGGGGCCTCAAACAAAGAGGCCGCGCAAACACTGGCCATCAGCTCGCGTACCGTCGAATTCCACCGAGCCAACATTCTGATGAAGCTTGCCGTAAAGAACACGGCGCAACTGGTGCGCGTCGTGCTCGGTGAGTAGCGCGACAATAAACTCTCGCGCTCCCCCTAGTGGTTGAGCAGAGAGCGAGGCGCGGCCATCATTACAGACGGTCCTCGGCCTCAACTTGGTCGACCAACTCCCTCCTCGTCCTCTCCGAGGATTTCAGCCGCACGACTAATCGTGACAGCGGAGGCCGGTGCCGCCATGGTCAGGCGGCGAGGTCGGCACGGAGAGCGGGCCCCAGTAACGGCCGCCCTTCGCGGTGACATGGCCGTCGCGTTGCAGTTCGGCGGCGATCTCGCGGAGCGACAGCCGTGAGCACACCGCGAGACCATGATGCGGCGGTCTCCGTCCCGTGCTGCTAGCTCATCCGCGCGAGCAGGTTAATGACGGTCATGGCCTGCCAGCGGTCACCGCGCGCCGTCGCAATCCCGCGAGCATTCAGCGCCTTCGCAACGGCCCTCAGTGACCTAGACAAGCGCCGGCCCGCTGCATCTCCCGCATGATCGGCAGCACGTTCCGCGTGACGAGCTGCGTTGCCCTCTATGGTCACCGCTGCGGCTTTGAAGGTATCAAGCGAGCCGCCGCTGCCGACTGCCACCGTATGTCAACGGCGATCAGTAGCCGCGAATCGGGTGGTGTGAAGGCCGCCTTGCGGATTTGAAGGCGGGCGGGAAGTCATAGGGCTAACCCTAGGGATAGTCCTATGACCAAGACGCCGGTTGAGGTGATCACGTCGGTGCAGCGTCGCCGTCGGTGGTCGCGGTCTGAGAAGGAACAGATCGTTGCGGCGGCGATGGAGCCCGGGGCGGTTGCTTCCGAGGTGGCGCGGGCCGCCCGGATTTATCCAAGCCAATTGTTTCGATGGCGTCAGCAGCTCTGTGCGGTTGCGCCGGCCGCGCCGAGGTTTTCGCCGGTGGTGGTTGTGCCGGGGCCAGGAGGGCCGCCAGGAGCCGTCGAGATCGAGTTTGCGAGCGGCGCGCGGATGCGGCTCATGGGGCCGGTCGAGGCTTCGACCGTGAAGGCGATGGCCGTGGTGCTGGCAAAGGCCCGGCGGCGATGATCCCGGTGCCGAGCGGTGTACAGGTGTGGCTGGCAACCGGGCACACAGACATGCGCAAGGGCTTTGATGGTCTGGCCGTGCTGGTGCAAGAGACGCTCAAGCGCAATCCCCACAACGGCAATCTGTTCGTGTTCCGCGGCCGGCGTGGCGGACTGCTGAAGGTGTTGTGGCACGACGGCCAGGGGATGTGCCTGTTCGCCAAGCGGCTTGAGCGCGGGCGCTTCATCTGGCCATCGACCGTTCCGCGCGAAGATGCCGACCGGACGGTGACGATCACGCCGGCGCAACTCGGCTATCTGCTCGAAGGGATCGACTGGCGTCTGCCGCAACACACATGGCGCCCACAAGCGGCGGGCTGATCGCGGCATTGTAAATCATCGCTCGATCTCGGGTTTACACAAGTGCAGCGCCCTGTGATTCCATTGGGGTGATGAGCGCAGATGATTCTCTTCCCGATGACGTCGAGACCCTGAAGGCGATGGTGATTGCCGCGCAGGCGGCATGCCTGGAGGCGCAGGCGAAGGCACGCAATCTCGAGGCCGAGGCACGTGCCCGGGCGCTGCTGATCGAGCAGATGAAGTTCACGATCGCCAAGCTGCGGCACGAGCGGTTCGGACAATCCTCGGAGCGGGGTGCGGTGCTCGAGCAGCTGGAGCTGCGGCTCGCCGACATGGAGGAGGACGCCTCCGAAGCCGAAGCGGCGGCGCAGATGGCGGCGGACGCGGCGGCGCGCAGAAGATCGAGGTTCAGGCTTTCCATCGGCGCAAGCCGGCGCGCCGGCCGCTGCCCGAGCATCTGCCGCGCGAGCGCATCGTCTACCCAGGGCCGAGCTCCTGCCCCTGCTGCGGCGGCGCTCTGCACAAGCTCGGCGAGGACGTGACCGAGACGCTGGAGCTCGTCCCGCGTCAGTGGAAGGTGATCCAGCACGTGCGCGAGAAGTTCTCCTGCCGGTCGTGCGAACGATCACGCAGCCGCCGGCGCCCTCACACCCGATCTCACGCGGGCGCGCCGGGCCGGGGCTGCTCGCCCATCTGCTGTTCGCCAAGTATGGCCTGCATCTGCCGCTTCATCGCCAGAGCAACGTCTACGCGCGCGAAGGCATCGATCTGGACGTGTCGACGCTGGCCGACTGGGTGGGCGCCTGTGCGGCGACCCTGATGCCGCTGGTCGAAACGATCCGGGCCCATGTGTTTACGGCCGAGCGCATCCACGCGGACGACACCACCGTGCCGGTGCTGGCCAAGGGCAAGACCCGCACCGGCCGGCTATGGACCTATGTGCGAGACGACCAGCCGTTCGGCGGGTCTGATCCGCCGGCCGCGGCCTTCTTCTACTCGCGCGACCGCGGCGGCGAGCATCCCGAGCAGCATCTGGCGAGCTACACCGGGCTGATGCAGGCGGACGCCTATGCGGGTTTCAACCGGCTCTATGGCGAGCCGCAAGCCGGGTCCCGTCTGGAGGCGGCATGCTGGGCGCACGCGCGGCGCAAGTTCTTCGACCTGGCGCGGCTGAACCAGGCACCGATCGCGATCGAGGCGGTGGAGCGTATCGATGCGCTGTTCGCCATCGAGCGCGAGATCAATGGCGCAACGCCGCAGGAGCGCGTCCGCGTGCGCAACGAGCGCAGCCGGCCGCTCGTCGTCGCGCTGGAGACTTGGTTGCGCGAGCGGCGGGCCAAGCTCTCCGGCAAAAGCGAAACCGCCAAGGCGATCGACTACAGCCTCAAGCGCTGGCCGGCCTTCACCCGCTTTCTCGACGACGGTCGACTATGCATGTCCAACAACGCCGCCGAGCGCGCCGTGCGCTGCGTCGCGGTCGGGCGCGAACTGGACCTTCGCAGGCTCCGACGAAGGCGGCCATCGCGCGGCCGCCATCTACACGCTCATCGAAACGGCAAAGCTCAACGACATCGACCCGCAGGCTTCGCTAGCCGACGTGCTCTCGCGCCTGCCTGATCATCCAGCCAAGCGGATCGCCGAACTCCTGCCCTGGATTGGCGAGAGCAAGACCTCGCCGCAAAGGCTGCCTGAGCGAAGCACCCGGATCCGCCCAGCCCCGTGGCCTTCATCGGCCGCCGTTGCCGGGCGATATCGGCAGCCGCCGATGGCGCCGCAAGGCGCTTCGGGATGCCGCCGAAAAGGTCCGCTGTGCGAGGCATTGCAGACGGAAAATGCTGCTTTTGAGGATCACCGGGTGTGACCCCAAGCAGACAACCCGATGCCGCCGGGCCCTCAATGCTTGCCGGGAAGACCGGCGGTAACGAGATCACGCGCTAGTCGATCGACGATCGCGGGTGCGGAAATAAACTTTTCAAGCTGTCCACGAAGATTGTCACGCCAAGCCGGCCGCAAGGCGACCAGCCGCTCCAAAGCTTGGCGCGCCTTGTCGTGGTCTCCGTTCCGCGCCGACACCAGCGCACGCGCGATGAGTTCAAGCTGATAGGTGTTGCTTGTGATCAGGTTAGCCTGACTAGCCGCCGCTTCCATCTTCCCGAGGAGATAGTTACCCAAGAACAGATAAAAGTGATGCCATAGGGGACGGACGACACTGTCGTCGGTCGCTTGAAGCATCATGTTCATGCCGGTTTCGATCTGGCCCGACAATATAAGCCGACCGCCATACTCGCTCACGACGAGTGGGTCGTATTTGTTCAAAGACAGAGCTTCGTCGGCGGCAGCGAGTGCAGCAATATCCTCATGCCGGCCGAACAGAACAACGGCCAGAACTATATGGGCGTGCGCACTCGCGGGCGTAAGCTCGACCGCGCGCCGTGCCGTCTGCAGGATGCGGTCGGGCCCGGGCAGGCCGATTTTCCGGGTGTCCGACCCGAACAAGTACTCACGGTTATACAAGATCGATAAAAATGAGAAGCCCTCGGCAAAGCTTGGATCGACAAATGTCAAATGTTCGAGACATGCCAGCGCGCGATTAGTGATGTCAGGTTCATAGGAACGGATGGCATCGAACGCCTCAAGCAGACAGCGGTACCGCGCGTCGCCAGTGCCCGTCGAAAGATGCTTTATGCGTTCGTGTGAAGATATAACACCATATATCCACAGCAGCGTTCCTGCCAACTCGCCTGCGATTTCGTCTTCTGACAAGGCATAGCTGTTTGTCAAAGTAGAACTCTCAAACGACTTTGCCCACACCACATTACCCTCACCAAGATCGAGCAACCTGAATCGAATGCTGGTCGCGTCATCGGAATGATATTCGATGGATCCTTGAAATCGATAGTCCGGCTCACCAGCCCGTAACGGCTGTGATGCGATGTTGGCGTCATCAAATCGAGAAAACACGTCATGTATTTTCTCGAACAATTTGGTGCTCGAAATTGCTCTCGGACCCGGCGAACCCGTAGTCACGAGAGGCTCCACGATGAGATTTGGCATGCCGTTTCCGGGATGCAACGCGACAACCAAATCGGGCCGTGACGAACCTTGGCTAAGCATGTAGCCAGTCACAATTGCGGCCATCATGGTCGCGAGCACGATCGCAGAAGAGAAGGCCGGCCACGAGCGGACGTTAGACCGCTTGAACGAATGAGGTGGTCGTACCGCGCTCTGCCCCGTAGCCTCCCGGCAGCAAATCGTCGGCACGTAAGACCCGCGTAGCAAATCGATGACGATCGGATCATCCGCACCCGGGCCGCCATAGTAGCGCTCGATCGTCCGGCGCAGCCTAGTCGCCTCCACTCGTACAATCGGATCAATTTGAGGATCGAAGTTTGTATTGCGCCGGAATACCTCGACGCCGATCGTATAAGCCTTGATGCGGTCCTGCTTGCCTTGCAAGACCGATTCGACGATGAATCGAAGAAAAGCGACGAGCTGAGCCGAGCCGCGGAAAACATCACTTGCGACCATGCGATCGAGTTCCGCCCGAATCTCATCGGGAGTGGGCTCTTTCCTGGTAGGATCAGGATCATGGTCGGGTGTCATGGCAGCGCCATTGTGCTCGGAGGCCGCGGTTGGCGGGCCCCTGTCGGGCGAAGATCGTCGAGTGCTAATTCCTTCAATTCCGCGGCCGCAAATCGATGCCGACGCGCTTGTCGACGAACTGGAGCGTATAGGCGCGGCGCATGTCGATCGAGCCCTTGACCACGCCGGCGCGCACCATCTTGTCGAAGAAGCTCTTCATGCGGGCATCCGTCATGGCGCCGATGCCGAGCGCTAAGGTGTCGCCGGAATCCACGATGCCGTATTCCTTCATCTTGGCGACCGAATAGGCGAGCAGCGCGTCCGTCATCTCGGGATTGCCCTTGCGGATGAGGTCATTGCCCGGCTTGTTGTCGCCGTAGATATAGTTGTACCAGCCGATGATCGAGGCATCGACGAAGCGCTGCACCAGGTCGGGTTTCTTCTCGACCAGATCGCGACGGGTCTCGATCAGGGTCGAATAGGCATCGAAGCCGTGGTCGGCGAGCAGGAACACCTGCGGCTTGAAGTGGCCTTCGGTCTCGATCGCATAGGGCTCCGAGGTCACATAGCCCTGCATGGCGCTGTTCCGGTCGGCCAGAAAGGGTTGCGGATTGAACGTGTAGGGCTTCACGCGCGCCTCGCTGAAGCCGAAATCGGCCTTGAGCCACTGGTAATAGGTGGCGATGCCCTCGTTGGAGACGAACAGCGTCAGCCCCTTGAGGTCCTCGAGCTTGGCGACGCCCGGATGGGCGATCAGCACCTGCGGGTCCTTCTGGAACATGGCGGCGACCGCGAGCGTCGGCACGTTCTGCGCGACCGCGTCGAACGATTGCAGGTTGTTGGCGCTCATGAAGAAGTCGATCTTGCCGACCGGCAGCAGGATGCGGTTGTTCACGTTCGGGCCGCCCGGCACGATGGTGACGTCGAGCCCGTAGCGCTTGTAGGTGCCGTCGGCCAGCGCCTGATAGAAGCCGCCGTGCTCGGCCTCCGCCACCCAATTTGTGCCGAAGGTGACCTTGTCGAGGGTTTGGGCGGCGGCCGGGATGGCGGCGAAGGCGGCCGAGGCGATCATGCAAGCGCTGAAAATGGCACGAACCTTACCTCCCCCTGAAAGGGGGAGGTCGGATCGCGAAGCGATCCGGGTGGGGGTCCCGCCACAAACACCGATTTCGCCGTGAGGCGGGACCCCCACCCGGCGCCTTCGGCGCCACCCTCCCCCTTGCAGGGGGAGGGAAAGCAAGAATTGCGTCAGTGCGATACTCATGGTGGGGCGGGCTCCTACTGCTCGAACCGCTCGATGAACCAGCGCAACAGCTTGATCCAGATCTCGTCCTTGCCGACCTGATCCTCGATGCCGTGCTCGAGATTGGGGTTGTCGTTGACCTCCATGACCACGAAGCCATGGTCGGTCTGCTTGACGTCGACGCCGTAGAAGCCCTCGCCGATCGGGCGGGCGGCGCGCGCCGCGATGTCGATGAGCTCGCGCGGCGCCTGGTCGATCTCGAAGGTGCGGAAGCCGCCTTCGCGCGAGGAGCCGTCGGCGCCGTGCTTGACGATCTGCCAGTGGCCGCGCGCCATGCGGTACTGGCACACGAACAAAGGCTCGCCGGCGAGCACGCCCACGCGCCAGTCGAACTCGGTGGGCATGAACTTCTGCGCCAGCAGCAAGTCGGTCTCCTCGAACAGCTCGTCGGCGATGCGCTTGAACTCCTCGAGCGAATTCACCTTGTGGATGCCGCGCGAGAACGAGCCGTCGGGGATCTTCACCACCAGCGGCAGGCCGAGCTCGTCCATGGCCCGCGGCAGGTCGCCGGCATCGGCCAGCATGATGGTGGGCGGCGTCGGCACTTGGTTGGAGCCGAGCAGCTCCATCAGGAACACCTTGTTGGTGCAGCGGATCATGGAGATCGGGTCGTCGATGACCGGCATGCCCTCCTGCCAGGCGCGGCGCGCGAACCGATAGGTGTGGTTGTCGATCGAGGTGGTCTCGCGAATGAACAGCCCGTCGTATTCGGCGAGCTCGGCCAGCTGCCGGCGCGTGATCGGCTCGACGTCGACCGAAAGCTTCTCGGCGATGCGCGCGAAATGCTTGATCGAGGCCGCCGAGGTCGGCGGCATCTTCTCGTTGGGATCGAACAGCACTGCCAGATCGTATTTCGCGATGGTGCGCGCCTTGGGATCGCGCCACTCGCGCTTGGTATGCAGATGCAGCGCCTCGCGCAGGAACACGCCCTCGCCGTTGGCGAGCCGGGTGATGTTGCGCGGCCGGATGCGCTCGATCGAAAGCCACTCGCCCGGATCGACCGTCACCTCCAGGGCCGGGCAGCGGAACCAGTCGAACAACAGCCGCCCGAACGACTCGAAACGCGGGTCGCGGGCGATGCCGAAGCAGACCAGGAGCTTCAATTCGCTCTCGAGCTGGAAGTCGGCCCGGCGCGCGCAGCGGTTGAGCTCGTCCTCGAGATCCGGCAGCGCGTGCTCGTAGAGCTTGGCCTCGCGCAGCTCCAGCATGGTCTCGACGGTGGGCACCACCCGGTGGCCGCGCGCCTCCGCCAAGAGCGAGGCGTAGTAGCCCTTCGACTGGTAGGCGTAAGAGCGCGCCAGGTTGACGAGCTTGGGCCGGCCGACGTCGAACAGGCGTGGACGCGCGAGATATTCGCTCGTCGTGATCACCTTGTGCGGAGTCTCGGCGTTGGGAAGGTCTTTGGGCTGGTCGACCAAAATGACCCAGCCGGTCATCGCGAAGGTCCTTTCCGGATGACGATGGCGGCGCTGAGACGGTCGCGACCCAAACGGGTCATGCGCTCGAACGCGGCCCAGGGCACCGCGTAGGTCTCAGGCGCAATCGCCTTTCCATGCTCGTCTCTGTTGGCGGCCGGATCGTGCAGGAGAATGTGCCGCCCATCCCGGCCGAAGGCAAACACCCAGTGTGGCTGTCCTCTACCCGCATTTTGATAGCCTGAAATTAGCACAATGGCCACTTTCCCCTCATCAAAAGCGTGGATGAGTACCGATTCGCTCGCCGGAGTGAGGTGGGTGGGGATGGCGAGCGAGCGGGCCTCCCGCCTGAACTCGGCCTGTGTCACTTCCATGACCCGCCGCTTGTCGGCCGAATTGACGGTTTCGAGGAAATACGGCCCCTTGCGGCTGGCATGGATTTCCGGCTCGAGGCCACGCCGCTTGAGCGTCACCGCCAAGCCGTAGACTTCGCATCCGCCCAGCCCCGAGGCCAGGAAGATGGTGGTGGCATCCCGCCAGAGCTGGAACTCGAAGGCCGGCGCCGGCTGGAACGATCGATCCGCCCAGGCCAGCGCCATCATGATGCAGGCCGGCCCGCAGGTAAACTCGGTGGTCTGATGGAAATAGGGCGGCGCCGCCTCGAGCGCGGCCGGCGCCGGCGCCAGCGGCTTCTCGAAGCGCAGCGCATCGCCGCCGTCCTCGTAATAGCGCGGGTGCCGGCCGAACTCCCGGTAGCCGCTCTTGCGGTAGCGCGAGATCGCGGTCGCATTGGTCTCGTGCACCTCCAGCCGGATGGTGCCGCAGCCGCGCTCCACCGCGACCGCTTCGGCGGCGTCCAGCAGCATGGGACCGACCCCGCGCCCGCCCTTGTGCGGGGCGACCGCGATCGAATAGAGCCGCGCCACCGAGGAGCGCGGCCGGAACAGCACGATCGCGGTGCCGGCGAGCTCGCCGTCGTGCTCGGCCACGATCACCTCGGCGGTGGGCGAGCCCAGGAAGTGCCGCAGGCTGCGGCGGGAGAGGTGGTCGGTGGCGAAGACGCGATGCTCGAGCGCATCGAGCGCTGCGAGATCGCCGGGCACGGCCTTGCGCAGCCGAACCGCGGGCGTGGATTGATGGGCCAATTGGGTGCGCATGTGCGGCCGATCGCGACGGAAGTGTGTGCGTGGGTGCTGTCCCGGCGTGGGTCCAGTCATTGTGTTGCAGCCGGCAGGCAGAATGATCAAGCCCGAAGGCCGGCATCAGCGCGCGATCCGGCCGCCGTTTTTTGGACGGCGCGCGCCGAGAAGCGCTCCGCAACAAGTCCGCCGGCCCGCCAACGGGCGGAAATTCAAAAGGACTATTAGGGGCTTACGATTTTTTCAGCGCTCCCGACAAGATTGCGGGCGCGCTTTGAACCTGCCGGATGGGTGCCGCGACCAAGATAGGGACGGCCGCTCCGGCCGTCCGGGATCGTGGACTTCAAATCGTTAATCCAAGGAAGCCTATTCGACATCACCCTTAGAGCGATCAGCCTCGCCGCAGCTGTCGAGGTTTGTGATCGGCGCGTGCGCCCCCATCCACCCCGCGTCGATCTCACGCGGCCCGCTCGGACCATTCCGGTCCGGGCGGGCTTGCGTTTCCAGGGCAGCCATCGCCGGCACCGAGATTGGCCGGGCTGCGAAAAAAGACTACATGCACGATGCCCCTTGCGGCTCGCGCGACCCCGGCGAGCCCTTCGACCGGTGACATTCCATGCAGCGCGTGACCATCACGATCGACGACGAGCTGATGACCGAGCTCGACCGGATCATCGCGGCCCACGGCTACCAGAATCGCTCGGAAGCGATCCGCGACCTGGCCAGGGCCGGCATCCGGGAGGCGGCCGAGAGCCTCGACCGGCAGCGCGACTGCGTGGCCGCGCTGGTCTACGTCTACGACCATGCGGCGCGCCAGCTGTCCAAGCGGCTCGCCGATACCTTCCACGACCACCACGAATTGTCGTTGGCATCCATGCACGCGCATCTCGACCATGACAGCTGCATGGAGGTGACGATCCTGCGCGGCAAGACCGGGAAGGTCCGCAAGTTCGCCGAGCACGTGATCGCCGAGCGCGGGGTCCGCCACGGCCGGGTGATGCTGGTGCCGACCGACGACCTGGCAAAGCCCGATGCGCCGGGGCCTGCGGCGCCCCACCCGCATCCGCACCGGCACGCCGGCCCGCGCGCGCGGCGCCCGGCGTGAGACCTGGCTGAGACCTGGCCCTATCGCTTGCCCAGGGCTCCGAATCCAGGTTAACGCGGTAAGTGTCCAAGGATTGTGGCGAGGTACTTGGGGTCCCAGCCGGCGCATTTTCGCCTGAGCTTGATGCTTTGCTTGTCCTCGGCGGTTCGTACGAGATTGATGGCGAAGTGTCTGACGACGGCCATGTTTTTTGCACCGTGTCCGGTTCTCAGGCGTGACTGGTCATCACCGAAGGTGACATCGAGTACCCAGTGCAGGCTGTTCTCGATAGCCCAGTGGTTGCGCACGGCCTCGGCCGCGCGCACGGCCGAAAGCGCGGCGGACGAGACGTAGTATCGGGTTTCGAAGCGACCGCGGTCTTTCAGCTCGGCCCGTGAGGCAACCCGGATGATGGTCGCGACGTCCGGCAGACGGACTTCACCGGGGAAGCGGCGGTCACTATCGAGCCAGTCGACCTCGCGGGCGACGGTGACGGTTCGTTGCTCGATGCGGCCATGACCCTTGTCCACATCCGTGGTGCTCTCGGTACTGGCGTGGGGAGCGTCGGCGAAGAAGGTTTCGATCTCGGAGCGTAGGGTCGGCTGGTTGGCCTTCACGGCCAGGAGATAGTCGGCCTGCGCGTCCCGGAGCGTCGTCGCGATGGCGGCGTTCGTCGCAATGGCGTCGATCGAAACTAGCGCTCCTTTGAGGCCGTCGTTCGCGGCGAGCCGCTCGATCAGGAGGGGAATGGCGGTGATTTCGTTGGTTTTGTCGGCAACCGCTTCCTGACCGAGAACAAGGCGGCTGGTGGTCGCGAAGGCAGAGACCAGGTGAAGCGGTGCCTTGTCGGCGCTGCGGTCGTGGCTTCGACGCGAGGTCTTGCCGTCGATGGCGACGAAGTCCAATCGCTCGGGCCACGTCTCTCGCACCCAGGCCGTGAAGGCGGCCGAGAACAAATTCGGGTCGATGCGGTTCATTAGGATGGTGAGCCAGCGAGCGCCCGGAACGCCGTGATGATAGGGCAGGAAGCCACGCAAGAACGCCAGATGCGCCTTGCCCCATGCGGCGATCCCTTCGTAATCGTCGCAATCGGCGATCGTACCGCACACCGCCAGTAGCAGCACCTCCGGCAACGGGTGCGCCACCCGCCACGGCTGGCGCGGGTCCTCAATCACCGCAAAATGGTCGAGCAAGGCCCGAACACGCGACTTTTCTGGGGCGACGAGAACGGTGAGGTTCATGGCATGGCTCCGAATCACAGGCCACACAATTGAATCAGACCCCCAGCAAGTCGAAAACCGCCGTTAACCCGAGTTCCGGGCCCTGATCGCTTGCCCGCAGCTCTTGCGGGGGTAGGATGATTCCTGTAATTGATCTTACTCCTGCGCGATGTTCGGCTTCTCGGGCGCGCCGCCGGAGCGCGCCGCAAGCCAACAGACATCAAACCAGCAGACATCGAGCCCGCAGACAGAATGCCGAGCCTGTTCCCGAACTTCCTCCATGACGGCGCCGCCGACCTGCGCGGCAAAATCATCGGCATCTACGGGCTCCTGATCGCCGTCAACGTGGCGGCCTGGGGCTGGGCGCTGAGCGCGTTCCACGATTATCCGGTGCTGCTCGGCACCGCGTTTCTGGCCTACAGTTTCGGGCTGCGGCACGCGGTCGACGCCGACCACATCGCGGCCATCGACAACGTGACCCGCAAGCTGATGCAGGAGGGCAAGCGCCCGCTCGCCGCCGGCTTCTATTTCTCGCTCGGCCACTCGACCGTGGTGGTGCTGGCGTCGGTCGGGGTGGCGGTGACGGCTTCCGCCTTCAAGGACCGGCTGGCGGATTTCCAGACCATCGGGGGCGTGATCGGCACCTCGATATCGGCTGCCTTCCTGCTCCTCATCGCGACCATCAACGCGGTCGTGCTGGTCAACGTCTATCGGGTGTTCCGCCGCGCCAAGAACGGCAATCCGGTCGGCGACGAAGAGCTCAACCTGATGATGGCGGGCGGCGGCCTGTTCGCGCGCGCCTGCCGCTCGCTGTTCCGCCTGATCGGGGCGAGCTGGCACATGTATCCGCTCGGCTTCCTGTTCGGGCTCGGCTTCGATACCGCGAGCGAGATCGGCCTGCTGGGGATTTCCGCCGCCGAGGCCTCGGGCGGATTGTCGATGTGGTCGATCCTGGTGTTTCCGGCGCTGTTCACCGCCGGCATGACCCTGATCGACACCACCGACAGCATCCTGATGGTCGGGGCCTATGGCTGGGCCTTCGTGAAGCCGATCCGCAAGCTCTACTACAACCTCACCATCACCTTCGTGTCGGTGGTGGTCGCCGTGATCGTGGGCGGCGTCGAAGCGCTCGGGCTCCTGGCCGACCGGCTCGGCCTGCAAGGCGGCTTCTGGAGCGCGGTGTCGAGCCTCAACGACAATTTCGGCACCCTCGGCTATCTCATCATCGGCATTTTCGCAGTGAGCTGGATCGTCTCGGTCCTGCTCTACCGGTTCAACGGCTATGACCGGCTCGAGCCGGCGCCCGCGCAAGCCGCCGGGTTGCCGAGCCCCAGCGCCCGCATCACCTGATATTTCACCGAAGTCTCATCCAAAGCGCACGCCGCGCATGGCAGCGCGCCGGGCTCGACTTTCGCCGCCGCCGCCTATACCATACCCCCTACCCTATTGAGGCGAGGCGGCGGCGGTGTCGCATACGAAGAGCGAGAAGGAAAAGCTGCTCAACCGGGTCCGGCGCGTGCGCGGCCAGATCGAGGCGGTCGAGCGCGCGCTCGAGACCGATGAGGGCTGCGCCACGGTGCTGCACCTGATCGTGACGGCACGCGGCGCCATCAACGGCCTCATGGCCGAGGTGATCGAAGATCATATCCGGATGCACGTGGTCGATCCGGCCAAGGGCGCCGAGCGCGCGCGTGGCGCCGAGGAGCTCATCGCGGCGGTGCAATCCTATCTGAAGTGAAACTCATGAGCATGACGCAGGCAACCCCGGCCGCCCATTCCCATACCTTCCTGGGCGAAGGCCACGAGCAGAACGAGCGGCGCACCTGGCTGGTGATCTGGCTCTGCGGTTTCATGATGGTGGGGGAGATCATCGGCGGCATGCTGTTCGGCTCGATCGCCCTGGTGGCGGACGGGCTGCACATGTCCACCCATGCGAGCGCGCTCCTGCTGGCCGCGCTCGCCTATCGCTACGCCCGCCGGCACGCGGACGACCGGCGCTTCACGTTCGGCACCGGCAAGCTCGGCGACCTCGCCGGCTATACCAGCGCGATTGTGCTCGCCATGATCGCGATCCTCATCGGCTACGAGGCCGTCTCGCGCTTCATCGCGCCGATCGCGATCAGCTTCGATCAGGCGATCCCGATCGCAGTGCTCGGCCTCGCCGTCAATGTCACCAGCGTGCTGCTCCTGAGCGGCGGCGGGCATCACCATCATCACGGCCATGGCCACGGTCATGATGACGACGACCATCATCATGACGACGCGCAGCGGATCGAGACCGAAGCCGGCACGCTGGCGCTCGAGATCTTCGAGCACGGAGTGCCGCCGCGCTTTCGGCTGCGCTGCGAGGCCGGCGCGCCGCCGCCCGCCGGCGACGTCACGATCGAGACGGTGCGGCCAGGCGGGGCGCGCCAGGTCTTCACCTTCGCGGAGCGCGGCGGCCATCTCGAATTGGTCGATGAAATTCCCGAGCCGCATGCCTTCGACGCGGATATCCGGCTCGGCCGCGAGGCGCAGCCCTATCGGGTCGCGTTCGCGGAGCACGAGCACGCGCAGGGCGCGGCGCATCGGGACAACAATATGCGGGCCGCCATCATCCACGTGCTGGCCGATGCGGCGGTTTCGGTGCTGGTGATCGTGGGGCTCGTGCTCGGACGTTTTCTCGGCTGGGTCTGGATGGACCCGGTCGCCGGCATGTGCGGCGCCGTCGTCATCGCGGCCTGGTCCTACGGGCTGGTGCGCGATACCGGCGCCATCCTGTTGGACATGAATCCCGACTGGGCGATGGCGGAGCGCATGCGCGCGCTGATCGAGACCGACGGCGACCGCCTGCGGGATCTGCACCTGTGGCGGCTCGGCCCCGGCCACCTGGGCGCCATCCTGTCGATCGCGACCAGCCAGCAGCGGGACGCCGACCATTACCGGCGCCTGCTCGAGCGATTCCGCACGCTCTCGCACGTGACGGTCGAGATCGAGGCGCTGCTGAATTTCTCTCAAGAATTGTTTCAGCGCTGTAGGGTGGGCAAAGGCGGCCGCGAGACTTTGATTGATGCGCTACGCCGGGTCCGCCGTGCCCACGCGCAGCAGCCCATCCGCCGAGAGTCTTCGCGTGGGCACGGCGCCCAAGAGCGCCTTTGCCCACCCTACGCGCTAACTCGACCGCGCGGCCGCCTCGATGCTCATGGCCAGCACGCGCGCCACATGCAGCGGCTCGCGGGTGCTGCCGTCCTTGATCTGATGCCGGCATGAGGTTCCGGACGCGACCACCAGCGTGTCGGCGGCGGCGGCGCGCACCGCCGGCAGCAACGCGAGCTCGGCCATCTGGAGCGAGACATCGATGGTGTCGGCCCCGTAGCCGAAGGCGCCCGCCATGCCGCAGCAGCTCGACTCGACGGTCTCGACCGCGAGCCCCGGCACCAGCCGCAGGCTCGCCGCCACCGCCGCCATGGTGCCGAAGGATTTCTGGTGGCAATGGCCGTGCAGCAGCGCGCGCGCGGCGATCGGCGCGCGCGGGGGATCGAACCGCCCCTGCGCGGCCGCGCGGGCGACGAATTCCTCGAAGCTCAGCGCATGGGCGGCGAGCGCGCGCGCCGGCTCACTGCGCAACAGCGCCGGGATCTCGTCGCGGAAGCCGAACAGGCAGCTCGGCTCGAGCCCCACCACATCCATGCCGCGCGCCACATAGGGCGAAAGCGCCGCGACCGTGCGCTCGGCCTCTGCCCGCGCCTCCTCGACCAGCCCGACCGACAGGAAGGTGCGCCCGCAGCAGAGCGGACGCGCGCTCCCGAGCGGCTTGGGCAGATGCACCCGGTAGCCGGCCGCCCCCAGGACCCGCATGGCGGCCGCGATGTTCTCGGGCTCGAAATAACGGTTGAAGGTATCGGCGAACAACACCACGTCGCGCTTTCCTTCGCCGGCAGCCGCCGGCGCGATCGCTTCGGCGCCGGCCGGATCGCGGAACGCATCCGCGCGCCAGCGCGGCAGCTGGCGCCGCGCCGCAAAGCCGGTGAGCCGCTCCGACAGCTTCGCCATCACGCCCAACCGGTTGCGCAGATTGAGGAGGCCGGGCACCCGCGACGCCAGCGGCGCGTAGCGCGGCAGATAGCCGACCAGCCGGTCATGCAGCGACAGGCCGCGCTGCGCGGCGCGCGCCGCCTGCACCTCGATCTTCATGCGCGCCATGTCGACGCCGGTCGGGCATTCGCGCCGGCAGGCCTTGCAGGAGACGCAGAGCTTCATGGTCTCCGCCATCTCGTCGGACGCGAACGCCCCTTCGCCGAGCTGGCCCGTGATGGCGAGCCGCAGCGAATTGGCGCGCCCGCGCGTCACGTCGCGCTCCTCGCGCGTGACCCGGTAGCTCGGGCACATGACGCCGCTGCCGGTCGACCGGCAGGCGCCGTTGTTGTTGCACATCTCGACCGCGCCCTGGAATCCGCCGCCGACGCCCGAATAATCGGACCAGTCGAGCTGCGTCTTCATATCTTCGGCGCGGTAGTGCGGCCCGTAGCGCAACAGCTCGCGGTCGTCGAACTTCGGCGCCCGCACGATCTTGCCCGGATTGAACAGACCCTCGGGATCGAAGCTGTCCTTCACCTCCTCGAAGGCGCCGGCGAGCCGCTCCCCGAACATCGCGGGATGGAATTCCGAGCGCACGATGCCGTCACCATGCTCGCCCGAATGGGAGCCCTTGTAGGCGCGCACCAGCGCGAAGGCCTCCTCGGCGATCGCCCGCATGGCGGTGACGTCGCGGTCGAGACGCAGGTTGAGCACCGGCCGCACATGCAGGCAGCCGACCGAGGCATGCGCGTACCAGGTGCCGCGCGTGCCGTTCTTCTCGAAGATGGCGGTGAGCCCGGCGGTGTAGTCGGCCAGATGCTCGAGCGGGACCGCGCAATCCTCCACGAAGGAGATCGGTTTGCCGGCCTCCTTCATGGACATCATGATGTTGAGCCCGGCCGTGCGCATCTCGGTGACGGCGGCCTGCAGCTTGGCATCGAGCACCGGCACGACGCCGCCCCATTTGGCGCCGGTGCTCTGCCAGGAGAACCCGAAATCGCCCATCAGCTCACCGAGCCGCTGCAGCCGCCGCGCGTTCTCGCCCGGCTCGCTCTCGGCGAACTCGACGAACAGGATCGCCTCCGGATCGCCGCGCACCACCGCCTCGACGGTCGGCTGGAACATGGCGATCTCGCGCGCCAGGCCCAGCATGGTGCGGTCGACCAGCTCGACCGCGATCGGGCCGAGCTTGACGATGTGCTGGGCCATGTCCATGGCCTGGTGGAAGCTGCCGAAATGGCAGGCGCCGACCACGCGCGCACCGATCAGGGGCGCGAGCTTGAGCTCGATCTTGGTCGAGAAGGCGAGCGTGCCTTCCGAGCCGACCAGGATGTGGGCGAGATTGAGATCGTTGCGGCCCGGCACCAGGGCATCGAGGTTGTAGCCGCCGACCCGGCGCTGGACCTGCGGAAACCGCGCCTCGATCTCGTCGGCCTGCGCGGCCGCCAGCGCGAGCAGGCGTTGCGCCAGGGGATGCAGCGGCGAGGAAGCGGGAATATTCGACAGGTCGCGCGCGCTCGGCCCGAAATGCGCCCGGCTGCCGTCGGCCAGCACCGCATCGATCGACTGTACGTTCTCGCGCGTATTGCCGTAGCGCAGCGAGCGGGCGCCGCAGGAATTGTTGCCCACCATGCCCCCGATGGTGGCGCGCGAGGCGGTCGAGATGTCGACCGGAAACCACAAGCCATGGGGCTTGAGCCGGCGGTTGAGCTCATCGAGCACGATGCCGGGCTCGACCACGCAGCGGGCGCCGGCGACATCGAGCTCGACCACATGATCGAGATATTTCGAGCAATCGATGATGAGCGATTGGTTGACGGTCTGGCCGGATTGCGAGGTGCCGCCGCCGCGCGGCAGCACCGTGACGCCCTCCTCGCGCGCGAGCGCGATGGCGCGCTCGGCCTCGGCGACCGTGCGCGGCAAAACGACGCCCACCGGCATCATCTGGTAATGCGAGGCGTCGGTCGCATAGCGGCCGCGGCTGAAGCGGTCGAACCGCACCTCGCCTGCCAGCTCCGCCTTGAGCCGCCGTTCGAGCCCGCCCCGTACGGTCGCCGTCATGGTGTCTTCCCGATCCGGTCAAGAAATCTCGCTCTGCGGGCCTGCAGGCAGAGCGAGATCGAGCGCCTAACAGTCCTTAACGCTAAAAGTCCAGGAGAATTGGGCCTTAAGACAAGAGGCTTGACTGACTCTCGCATTCGTCCTTCATGGCGGCAAGTTGCCGGCCGACCCGCGTGCGCACATGCCCCCGGCATGCGGACATGCCCTGGCGCGGCCGCCGCCATTTCAAACGCTCTAGAATTCACCTGCCTTCAAGGAAACGCTGATGACCAAGAACGCCTCGCGCATGGCCGGCCGCCACTTCCTGCAGATCCCGGGGCCGACCCAGATCCCGGATCGCGTCCTGCGGGCGATGGATACCCCCATCATCGACCACCGCGGCCCGGAATTCGCGAGCCTCGCCAAGCGCGCGCTCGAAGGCATCAAGACCATCTTCAAGACCGCCAATCCGGTCATCATCTACACCGCGACCGGCACCGGCGCCTGGGAGGGGGCGCTGGTCAACGCGCTCTCCCCCGGAGACCGCGTGCTGATGGTCGAGACCGGCCAGTTCGCCACCCTGTGGAAGAACATGGCGGTCAAGCTCGGCCTCAAGCCCGAATTCATCGCCACCGATTGGCGCACCGGCGCCGACCCGGCGGCGATCGAGGAGCACCTGCGCAAGGACAAGGCGCACGAGATCAAGGCGGTCTGCGTGCTGCACAACGAGACCGCGACCGGCTGCCTGTCGCCGATCGCGCCCATCCGCAAGGCGATCGACGCCGCCGGCCATCCGGCCCTGCTCATGGTCGACACCATCTCGTCGCTGGCCTCCACCGACTACCGCCATGACGAATGGGGCGTCGACGTCAGCGTGGGCGGCGCCCAGAAGGGCCTGATGCTGCCGCCCGGCATGTCGTTCAACGCCATCAGCGACAAGGCGATCGCGGCATCGAAGACATCGAAGTGTCCCAAGTCCTTCTGGTCCTGGGAAGAGATGCTCAACATGAACAAGATCGGCTTCTTTCCCTACACGCCGGCCACCAACATGTTGCAGGGCCTGGTGGTGGCGATCGACATGCTGCACGAGGAAGGGCTCGAGAACGTGTTCGCCCGCCACGACCGGCTGGCCGAGGCGACCCGGCGCGCGGTGCGGGCCTGGGGGCTCGAGATCATGTGCCGCGATCCCAAATACTATTCCCCCACCGTCACCGCCGTGATGGTGCCGGAGGGCCACGACGCCGACGCCTTCCGCAACCTCGCGCTCGAGCATTTCAACATTTCCTACGGCATGAGCTTCGGCCGCTTCGCCGGCAAGATGTTCCGCATCGGCCATCTCGCCGACACCAACGACCTGACCATCCTGGGGG
Organism: uncultured Alphaproteobacteria bacterium; assembly: GCA_963744275.1. Lineage (GTDB taxonomy): Bacteria > Pseudomonadota > Alphaproteobacteria > Rhizobiales > Xanthobacteraceae > VAZQ01. The sequence continues at coordinate 701,153 of CAVUSX010000029.1, read as the reverse complement.
CGCTCGCCGGCACCGAGATGGCGCTGTCGCTGGCGGGCATCCCGCACCGCAAGGGCGGGGTGCAGGCCGCGATGGACTATATGGTGTCGGCGCATGCCGGCCCGGCCCGGGCGGCGGCGGAGTAGCTCGGTAGGGCGCAATCGCTTTATTGCGCCGTGCGGCCACATTGCGTGGCGCCGCCGCTGTGCGCTGACGCATTTTCGCGCTCGGGGCGAGGCTGATGGCGCAATAAAGCGATTGCGCCCTACGACCGCGCGTTCTCAATTCACGCGTTCATGAAGAAGTCGTTGGCCCAGAGCTGATCGAGCTTGGCGATGCCCTCGGGCGGCAGCGGGCCGCGCTCGACCGCCGCCAGCGCCTCGTCCAGCTGGGCGAGCTCGGTGATGCCGAGCACGCGGCTCGACAGATCCCGGTTCCCGAGCGTGAACCGCAAGGCGACCTGCGCGGGCGTGCCGTAGCTGGCGCCGAGCGCGGCCCGCACCGCGGCCGCGCAGCGCACCTCGTTGTCGAGATCGGTGTCCGAGGTCATCATGGCGAGCTGCTCGGGCGGCCGCGGGCTCGCCAGCGCGCCGCCGGCCCAGACCCGGATCGCCAGCATGCCCATGTTCAAGCGCCAGCAGGCCGCCATGATGCCGCAGAACTCCTGGCCCTTCCAATCCGGCGCGGTGCGCGACCAGGCGGCGCTCGGATTGATCGCATTGTAATAGACCTGGGCGGCGTCGAAGCGGCCGCTGTCGATCACCTCCAGGCAGGCCTGCGTGCTGCCGACCGCGCTTATCCCGCTGGCCTGGATGAGGCCCTCCTCCTTGAGCAGGTCGAAGGTGTCGGCGACGGCGCCCAGGACCTGGCGGGTCGAGAGCGGCGGACGGTCGCCGATCCCGGTCCCGATCTGATTGTGGAGCTGGAGCAGCGCCACCCGCTCGAGCTGCAGGCGCTGCAGGCTCTGCTCCAGGCTGCGCCGGATGGCGCCCGCGATGTCGGCCATGTCGGCGCGCTCGAGCCGCACCTTGGTGGAGACGTGGGGCCGCGGCGAGAGCACCGAGAGATGGCGTCCGATGGTCTCTTCCGAGGTGCCGTTGCCGTAGAGCGGCGCGGTGTCGATCCAGTTGATGCCGCCGGCGACCGCGCGCTGCAGCGCCGCCCAGCGCGTCGCCTCGCTGGCATTGATGAGAATCCCGCCGGTGACGCCGCCGCCGAGCGCGACCTCCGAGATTTCGAGCCCGGTCCGCCCGAAGAAGCTCTTCCTCATGAGGGCGAACCCATGTCGGCCGCGTGCTCGGCCCGCAGCTTGAAGCGTTGGATCTTGCCGGTCGCGGTCTTGGGCAATTCGGCGCGGAACTCGATCACCCGCGGATATTTGTAGGGCGCGAGCCGCGCTTTGCAGTGGTCCTGCAGGGCGCGGGCGAGCGCGTCGCCGGCGAGATCGGGGGACCGCAGCACCACGAAGGCCTTCGGCTTGATGAGCCCCTGCGGGTCCGGCCACGCCACCACGGCGGCCTCCAGCACGTCGGGATGCGTGCACAGCGCGCCTTCGACCTCGAACGGCGAGACGTACATGCCGCCGACCTTCAGCATGTCGTCGCGGCGGCCGCAATAGACGAAGAAGCCCTCGGCATCCTGCCGGTACTTGTCGCCCGAGCGGGTCCATTCCCCCAGGAAGGTCGCGCGCGACAGCTGGCGGTTGTTCCAATACATGAGGGCGCTGGTCGGCCCGCGCACCTGCAATTCGCCGATCTCGCCCTTGCGCACCGGCTCGCCCGCATCGTCCACCAGCCTGAGGTCATAGCCCGGGACCGGCTTGCCGGTGGTGCCGTATTTGACCTCGCCGGGCCGGTTCGACAGGAAGGTGTGGGTCATCTCGGTCGAGCCGAGCCCGTCCAGGATGTCGACCCCGTAGCGCTCCTGCCAACGCCGGCCGATCTGCGCCGGCAGCGCCTCGCCGGCCGAGATGCACAGCCGCAGCTCGAGCTCGTCGCGCCGCGGCGCCGCGGCGCTCGCCAGGAAGCCCGCATAGAAGGTCGGCACCCCGTAGAGCACCGTCACCGGATGCCGCCGCAGCAGCGCCGCCACCGCGTCGGCGCTCGGGCGCTCCGGCATCAGGATGGTGGTGGCGCCGGCACAGAGCGGAAAGGTGAGCGCATTGCCGAGCCCGAAGGCGAAGAACAGCTTGGCGACCGAATAGCAGACGTCATCCTGGGTGAGGCCGAGGATATGGGCGCCGAACAGATCATTGGTGAGCTTGAGGTCGGCATGGACGTGCACCGCGCCCTTGGGCCTGCCGGTCGAGCCCGATGTATAGAGCCAGAAGCAGATGTCATCCCGGGTGGTCGGGGCCGTATAGGCGGCCGGGCTCGCCTGCGCGATCAGGTCCTCGAAGCCGTGATGGCCGCGCGCATCCTCGCCGGAGACGATGACGAGCTGCAGGTCGGCGCTGGCCTTGATGAGATTCTCGAATTTCGCATAGATCGGCTCGGATACGATCAGGGTGCGCGCCCCGCTGTCGGCCAGGATGAAACGGTAGTCCTCCTCGGTCATCAGCGTATTGACCGGAATCGGGATGATGCCGGCCTTGACGGCGCCCAGAAACGCCGTCGGCCAATCGATGGTGTCGAAGAGGCACAGGAGGATGCGCTCCTCGCGCCGCACCCCGAGGGAGCGCAGCGCCTCCCCGAAGCGCGCCGCCCGGTCGGCCAGCTGGCCGAAGCTCCAGCTGCCGCGCGGATCCACGTAGGCGGCCTTATGGGCGCGGCCGGCCCGCAGGTTGCGTTCCAGGACGTCGGCGGCAAAATTGTATCTGCGGGGCATCAGCTCGGCGGACACCGCCGGCCCCAGAGGCCCCGGAACGATCGTCATCACGCAGCTTTCCCCCCTCACGGCCCCCGCATTATGGTGACGAGCGGCGCGACGCCGCAACATTGTGGCAATTGTGGCGATCGGGGCGATTGTGGCAGCCCGCGGACGACCGCTGCGGTGGGACGGGCGAGCCGCTAAATTAGCCGGTTTCGAATGATGACGGGACTTGCATCCGGGGCTCACCTATAATTCATTCGCGCCCGCCGCCCCCGCCAGCGGAGGCCGCGTTCAAGCCAAGAGCTCGAGGGAGGCCCGCATGGACGAAACCGTCCGCAAGATCAGCGCCGAAGACGTCAATCCGCGCTACAATTGGGGGCGCGCGCTGCCGGCGCTCGGTCCCATGGGGGTCGATTTCGAGGAGCGGGTCGACTACCGGCGGCTGCACCGCTATCGACTGAGCCGGGTCAAGCAGGCGCTGGAGAAATCCGACCTGGGGGCGCTGCTGGTCTTCGACGTCAACAATATCCGCTACATCACCTCGACCAAGATCGGCGAATGGGAGCGCGACAAGCTCTGCCGCTGGGCGCTGCTCACCCGCGACGGCGACCCGATCCTGTGGGACTTCGGCTCGGCCGCCGTGCATCACAAGCTCTATGTGCCGTGGCTCAAGCCGGAGAACTGCAAGGCCGGCCTGATCGGGCTGCGCGGCACGGTATCGCCGTCGTTCGGGCTGATGAAGCGCCATGCCGAGGAGATCGCCTCGCTCATCCGCGAAGCCGGCTGCGACAAGATGCCGATCGGGGTCGATATCATCGAGCCGCCGATGATGTTCGAGCTGGAGAAGGCGGGGCTCAAGGTCGCCGACGGCCAGCAGGTCATGCTGGAGGCCCGCGAGATCAAGAACATCGACGAGATCGCGCTCCTCAACCGCTCCGCCGCCATGGTGGACGGCGCCTATCACCTCATCCACGAGGAGCTCAAGCCCGGGCGTGCGCGAGAACGACATCGTGGCCATGGTGAACGAGTTCCTCTACCGGCACGGCTCCGACGACGTCGAGGCCATCAATGCCATCTCGGGCGAGCGCTGCAATCCGCACCCGCACAATTTCACCGACCGCATGCTGCGGCCGGGCGACCAGGCCTTCTTCGACATCCTGCAGTCGTTCATGGGCTACCGCACCTGCTACTACCGCACCTTCAATGTCGGCCGCGCCACCCCGGTGCAGCACGACGCCTACAAGAAGGCGCGCGAGTGGCTCGATCGCGCCATCGACCTGATCAAGCCCGGGGTCTCGACCGACAAGGTCTGCGGCGTCTGGCCGGAGGCGCAGGAGTTCGGCTTCCCGGACGAGATGACCGCCTTCGGGCTGCAGTTCGGCCATGGCCTCGGGCTGGCGCTGCACGAGCGGCCGATCATCAGCCGCGTGGTCTCGCTCACCCACCCGACCGAGATCAAGGAGGGCATGGTGTTCGCGCTCGAAACCTACTGCCCCGCCAAGGACGGCTATTCGGCCGCGCGCATCGAGGAGGAGGTGGTGGTGACCGACAAGGGCTGTCGGGTGATCACGCTGTTCCCGGCCGAGGAGCTGCCGATCGCCAACCGCTATTGATGGTCTTTTCCGCAGGCAATCGAGCCGCCGGGTTTTCCCGATACTCAAACGCCCCGCCCGAGCCATCCGGTTCGGGTCGCGGGAACCAGCATCAAACACCAAAAGGAACGGGTTCGCCGATGAAAAACGCCGAGATCAAGAACGTCTCGTCATTCTGGCTCACCGCCGGCGCCGCAATCTTGGGTCTGGGCTTGGCCGTGGGCTTCACCCCGGCACCGGCCGCCGCGCAAGGCACCCCGCAGCAGCAGCAGGCCTGTACGCCTGACGTCATGCGGCTCTGCAACCAATTCGTACCCGACGTCGCGAAAATCAGCGTTTGCATGGCCCATAACCGGGCCAACCTCAGCCAGGCTTGCCGCGATGCGTTTCCGGTCGCGCACGGCAGAAAACGCACGACCCATCACACGACGCATCATTCCTCCCAGCACTGACGCTCGGCTAAATTTCCGCTTGGAGGATGAAAAGGTCGGTTCGGCCCCGACTTCGCCGTCATCGTGGGCGAAATCCGCAATGCCGACTTGGACCCAGACAGTCTGGGACACAAGGAGGCTCGGGGCGTCGTCCCGATAGTCCCAAGGACCGAAAGGAACAGGTTGAGAGATGAAAATCGCCGGGCACACATGCGTCTCGTCCCTCTCGCTCGCAGGCATGACTGCGGCTCTCGGCCTCGCTTGGGCCGCGAGCTTCGCGCCGACGCCGGCCACCGCACAGTCGCGCGGTACGCCCGAGCAACAGCAAGCCTGTCAGCCTGACGCCATGCGGCTGTGCAGCGAATTCGTCCCCGACGTCGACCGCATTACGGCCTGCATGATCAAGAACCGGATCCGGCTGAGCCCTCCCTGCCGCGCCGTGTTCACGACCCCGGCGCACAAGGAGAAGACCTTCAAGCACAACTGAGCCGGAGCGTTTACCGGAGCGGCGCGCTCAAGCGATGGATCGGACCACGCCGCCGTCGACGCGGAGCGCCGCGCCGTTGGTGGCCGAGGCCTGCGGCGAGCAGACATAGACCACCATGTTGGCCACTTCCTCCACGGTCGCCAGGCGACCCAGGAGCGAGGTCGGCCGGTGCTGGGCGATGAACTGCTTCTCCATCTCGGCCTGCGACAGGCCTTGCTCGCGGGCGAGCTTGGCGAAGAAATCCGCCACGCCTTCCGAGCGCGTCGGCCCGGGCAGTACCGCATTCACGGTCACGCCGGTGCCGGCGACCGATTCGGCGAGCCCGCGCGAAACCGCGAGCTGCGCGGTCTTGGTCATGCCGTAGTGAATCATCTCGACCGGAATGTTGAGCGCAGACTTGCTCGAGATGAAGACGATGCGGCCCCAATCGCGTCGTCGCATCCCGGGCAGGACGTGCCGCGACATGCGGATGCCGCTCAAGACATTGGTGTCGAAGAAACGGTGCCAATCGGCGTCGGTGATCTCGCCGAACGGTTTCGGCTCGAAAATCCCCAGATTGTTGACCAGGATATCGGGCTCGCCGGCGCGATCGAACAAGGCCGCGACCCCGGCGGCGGTCGCGAGATCAGCCGCCACCCCTTCGATCTTGGCCTGTGGGAGCTTGGCGGCAAGGCGAGCCGTCGCGGCCTCGACGCTCGCTTGGCTGCGTCCATTGATGACGACCGCGGCGCCCGATTGGGCGAGCCCGCTCGCGATGGCAAAACCGATCCCGGCCGTCGAGCCGGACACAATCGCGCGTTTTCCGCTCAGGTCGATGATCATGGGTTCGGGTCCGGTGCCGACCGCAGATATCTATGCTGCAAAATTCTCCCCGCAATATGCCGGGCCGTGCCGCCCGGAAGGTGTCGAAACGGCGGGAACACTCACGCCCGCTCCGCCGCCAGCGCCTTCAGGTGCGGAAATTTCTCGGTGAGCAGCGAGCCGAAATAGTAGGTCGGCTTGAACGCCGGATGGGCGCGGATCGCCTCCAGCCAGCGCGCGATGCGCGGCTTGTCGTGCCACATCCGATCGAGACCGAGATCGGCCATGCGCACGATCGCGGGCATCGCGCAGATGTCGGCGAGGCTCGCCCGCGCGCCCAGGAGCCAGGGGCCGCCGCTCTTTTCGATCTCCTGGTCCATGCGGGTCAGCGTGCGCGCCAAGCGGTCGAGGGCGGCCTGCATCTCCGCCGCCGGGAAGCCCTTGCGGCCCATGGCGAGCATGAACTCCTTGCGCAGCGGCTTTGATTCCGCAAACGCCACGAACTCCGCTTCGCTCATGGCGGCAAATCGCGGCAGGAAGGCGAGGTTGAAGGTCGGCACCCGGATCGCCGCCGCCGGCATCTCGTCCATGAAATGCATCAGCGCCCGCATATGGGCGCGCTCAAGCGGCGCCTCCGGCGTGAAGCATTCGGGCTCCGGCGCGATCTCGTCGAGATATTCGCCGATGACCGCAGAATCGATCACGATCTTCCCGTCATGATCGAGCGTCGGCACCACGCCGTTGGGATTGAGCGCGAAGTAGTCGGGCTTGAGCTGATCGCCCGCCAGGAGGTCGAGCTTCACCTCGGTGAAGGGAATGTGCTTGGCGTTGAGCACGAAGCGCACCCGCTGGCTGCAGGTCGATTGCGGCGCGTTGTAGAGGGTGAACATGGGAGGATTATCCAGTTGTCATGGCCGGGCTTGTCCCGGCCATCTCGCTTAGGTGGGCTATTCAGTTCGTCAAACAGGTCGCGCCAAGTTGGATTGACTCTGCGATCAGTCGCGTTTTGTAAACTCGTGGCCAATGTTTCATGTTCTTTTCGCGCTGGATGGCGTCACGGACGTCCGCGTATTGCTCGAAATAGACGAGCTTGTCGATCTTGTAGCGCTTGGTGTGGCCTTTCACCAAACCTTGTTTGTGCTCCATCACCCGACGTAAGAGATCGTTGGTTACGCCGACGTACAAAGCGCCGCCGGGGCGGCTGGCGAGGATATAGACGTAGTACACGGCCAGAGTCATTGCGTCCCTAAGCGAGATGGCCGGGACAAGCCCGGCCATGACAAATTACCATGCCTTCAAAACGACGACTTCAGCCGAGGTGATCCAGCCGGTTGATTGATTTGATCTCGATGCGCTGCTTCTCGTTGTCCTTGTACACGTCGAGCGGGATGAGGGTGCCGGCGTCGCCTTGGGCATAGAGCTTGCGGTAGAAATCCGGGAGATGATTGACCGGCTCGCCGTTGACGCCGAGGATCATGTCGCCGCGCTTGAGCCCGGCCCGTTCGGCGGGTCCCTCCGGCGTCACGGCGGCGACCATCAAGTGGCCGTGCATCTCGTCGGTGGTGACGCCGAGCCACGGCCGGCCGGGGCCGGACGCGCGCCCATGGGCGATGAGGTCGGCGAGGATCGGCGGCAGCAGGTCGGTCGGCACGAACATGTTGCCGGGCATGCGTTCGCCCTTGCCGGTCGCGTCGCCGACGATCAGCGACCCGACCCCGACCAGCTTGCCCTCGTGGTTGAGCAGCGCCGCGCCGCTCCAGGCGTCCTGCGGCGGCGCCGTGAAGATCGCATCGTCGAGCAGATATTCCCAATTGCCGGCGAATTCGCGCCTGGCCACCACGACCGCGGGCGCCGCGCTGTCGGGGCCGCCGGACCCCGCCACCACCACCGCGTCGCGCTCCTTGAGCTCGGCCGACTTGCCGAAGACGAGCGGCTGCACCTTCAAGGGCGCGATCGCGCGCAGCAGGCCGAAGCCGGTCTGGTGGTCGTAGCCGACGATGTCGGCCGGCACATCCTGGCCGTCGTTGGTCATCACCTCGGCCGAATGCGCCTCGACCATGAGATAGCCGATGGTCAGGATGAGGCCATTGCTGTCGATCACGATGGCCGAGCCCTCGCGCTCGCGCCCCATGCTCTGGGCGGTACGGCCGTCCGGATTGATGAAGGTCTTCAGGTGCACGACGCCGGAGAGCAGCTCCGTGAGCGCCGGCGATTGGGCGCGGGCCGCCGGGACCGCGACAGTGCCGGCGCAAGCAAGCGCAAGCAGCGCGGCCAGGAGACCGCTTCGCAATCCGCGCATCAGGATGGACCATCGCCGAGCTTGAATCCGCATGAATCCTCTCCATCGAAGGAAGGTCTGCGGAGGCAAATCCACAGACACGAGGCTTACGGCAGCGTGCAACTCGCGACTATACGCCGCTCGTGGGCGCCGGCCATCGGGCCGGAGCGGAATCGCACCGGATTCTGCTCACGCGGAACTTATGCCTATGGCCTCTTCGAAGGCGCGGCGGACCTCCGCCGGCTGGCCGTATTGCCAGCGGAAGCCCTCGAGGCGCGCCTTGAGGATCGGAATGGTCTCGAACTCGGCGCGCGTGACCCCTTCGACGCAGCGCCGGCGCTCCATGTTCGGCAATTCGACGCAGCGCGCGACGTTGGAGCTGCGGATGATGCCCTTGGGCTCGGCGCCCTTGGCGACCGCCGCGAGCTCGTCGAAGAAGCGCTTGCGGATCATCGTGATGCCGACGTCGCTGGCGCCCAGATTCTCCTTGGCGCGATCCGCGATGGTGCCCTGCCCGACCCAGGCGATGATGTCCTGGTTGATGACATGGCTGGTGATCCAGCGCCCGTCCGCGTCCTTGATCGGGCCATGCCAGGTCGGGATCGGACCCTGCACGTAAGGCTCCCGCTCGCGCGGCACCCTCGTGTAGAACCAGCAGACGCTGAGCGTGTTGCGGTCGTCGATCGGCACCCGCCATTCGAAATGGTCGCTGAGATAAAATCCGTTCGGCCACAGCGTCACACGGCCGATGGTCCAGTTGGTGTCGCTCTCGTCTGAGCCCTCGCGCACGCGCTTGTAGAGGAAGCCGTGCTCGAATTCCTCGAACTTGAGCTTGAGGTGGCGGGCCGCGGCCGGGCCGGTCGCGCCCTTGAGGCGGGTGCTCCAATTCTCGTGCATCCATTCGAAATGCACCGGATCGCAGGAGTTCTCCTGGCACTGGAACCAATTGCAGGGAACCTCCGAGATCACGATCTCGCAAAAGCCGTTGCCCCAGGTCAACGGCTCCCAGACCGGCAGCTCGGGGGCCGGCTGCGGTCCCAGATAGGCCCACAACAACCCGCCGGCCTCTTTGACCGGATAGGCGCGCGTGCGGCAGCGATCGCGCCCGCGCCGCGACGGATTGACGATGTCGTCATAGGGCTGCTCGATGCAGCGCCCGGCTTCATCCATCAGCCAGCCGTGATAGTGGCAGCGGATGCCGGTCTCCTCGACGAAGCCGAGCGCCAGGTCGGCGCGCCGGTGCGGGCACTGCCGGTCGATGAGCCCGAAGGTGCCGCCGCGGTCGCGGTAGAGCACGAGGTCCTCGCCGAACAGCCGCATCGGCTTGATGGCGGTCTGGTCGAGCTCGGTCGCGCCCGCCGATCGGCATCCAGTAGCGCCGCAGATAGTCGCCCATCGGCGTGCCCGGACCGACCTCCGTGAGCAGCCGGTTGTTTTCAGCGCTGAGCACGCTTGCCTCCCTTGTCTTATCCCGGGCTTGACCCGGGATCGTTCCAGACGCCGGAGTGTGGAACGATCCCGGCTCTGCAGTGCGGCGCTGCGCGCTGCACTGCGTCCGGGAAAAGTACCAAGTCCTGTCTCCTACTCCAGCCCGGTCGGCACGTTCTGGTTCTCGCTTTCGAGCTTCATGCCGGAGGCGAGGCCCATGGTCTCCATCAGGGCGGCGAAATCCTTCTGCAGATAGGCGTCCGGGTCGGCCTTGAGCGTGGCGGCGCCGAAGTGGCTCTGCAGCATCTCGCGGGCGGCGGCCGTCACCGGCATGGTGACGTCGAAATCGCGCCCGAGCGCGAGCCCGAGATCGAGATCCTTGCGCAGGAGCTCGGGCGTGAAGGTCGTGGTCCAGTCGAGATTGACCAGCGCCGGCGACTTGTAGCGGGTGAACATCGAGCCCATCACGCTGTTGTTCATGAACGACAGGAAGGCGTGGCGCGGCACCCCCATCTTGTTGGCCAAGAGCGTGATCTCGATCAGGTTCTCGATGACGACGCCGAGCATGACGTTGTGCGCGATCTTGCATACGCGCGCGAGCTCGCCGTCGCCCACATAGGAGACGCCCTGCGGGGCGAAGACCTCGATCATCGGCATCACGGCGCGGCAGGCCGGCTCGGGGCCGGACACGACCGCCGACAGCTTGCCGGCCTTGATCACCTTGGCATTGCCGCTGACCGGCGCGGCCACGAAGTCGCTGCCGAGCTTGCCCAGGCGGGCGCGGATCGAGGCCAATTCCTCGACCGCGATGGTCGAGCAGTCGACCAGGATCTTGGGCATGCGGCCGTTGCCGCCGCTCGCCACGCCGTCCTTGCCGAAATAGATCTCCTCGAGATCCCGGCCGGTCGACACGATCGAGAACACCACGTCCATGCCGGCCAGATCGGTGAGCTTGTCGACCACCTTGCCGCCCTTGGCGGCGAGCGGCTCGGCCTTGGCGCGGGTGCGGTTCCAGATGGAGAGGTCGTAGCCGGCCTTGAGCAGGCGCTCCGCCATGGGGAAGCCCATGCGGCCCATGCCGATCCAGCCGATCTTCTGCTCGTTCTTCGCCATCATTGCTCTCCTTCAGGGATTCCGTGTCCGCCGCTCGCAGGGACTATTCTCAAGCTCGGGGGCTTTATGACAGGATCGAGGACGCTTCAACAGCGTGACGCGGCCCCCATGCCGGAGACCATCTCCAAAGCTCGAATTGGCGCGCGCTGGCGGGCGGCGGCGCGGACCGCCGTGCCGTTCCTGCTGGTGGGGGCGCTGTGGGAGCTGACAGCGCATCTCGGATTGTTTCCGCCGCGCCTGTTTCCGCCGCTCGAGGACGTCGCCGCAGCCCTGGTGCGATTGACGGTGGCCGGCATCCTGCCGCGCCATGCCGCCGAAAGTCTGCTGCGCCTGCTGGCCGGCTTCTGGCTGGCCGCGATCGTGGGCGTCTCGCTCGGCATCGCCATGGGCCGCTCGCGCCTGGCCGAGGACGTCTTCCTCCCGCTGGTCAGCATCGGGGCCCCGATCCCGGGCGTGGCTTATGCGCCGCTGTTCCTGCTCTGGTTCGGGCTCGGCAATGCCTCGGCGATCCTGCTGGTCGCGTTCGTCTCCACCTTCCCGATCGTGTTCAACACCTGGAGCGGCGTGAAGGCCGTCAAGGAAATCTGGGTGCGCTCGGCCCAGGCCATGGGCGCCGACCAAGGGCGGTTGTTCCGCCTGGTGATCCTGCCCGGCGCCCTGCCCTACATCCTGGCCGGCCTGCGGCTCGGGCTGGCGCAGGCCTGGCGCATCCTGGTCGTGGTCGAATTGCTGGCGGCGGTGCCCTGGGGGCTGGGCTGGCTCATCTTCGGGGCGCGCGAGTTCCTCAACACCGACGTCATGCTGGCCGGAATCGTGGTGATCGGCGCGATCGGGCTGGGGCTCGAAAACCTGGTGTTCCGGCGCATCGAGCACGCGACCATCGTCCGCTGGGGCATGATGGCGGCATGAGCCCGCAGCGCACGCGCTCGATGCTCCGCGGAACCCTGGGGCTGCTGCTGGCGGCCGCCGCCTATCAGGCGGCGGCGCAGAGCGGCATCTTCCCCAAGGCCTTGCTGCCCGGACTGCCGAAGGTGGCCGGCACGCTCGTCGATATGCTGGCCGACGGCAGCATGCTGCGGCACGCCGGCGCCACCCTGGCGCGGATGCTCGTCGGTCTGGCGCTGGCGGTCGCCATCGGGTTGCCGCTCGGCATCCTGATGGGCCGGGTGCGGGCGGTCGAAGGGTTCTTCCTGCCGCTGGTGAGCGCCCTGATGCCGATCCCCTCGCTGGCCTGGGTGCCGGTCTTCATCCTGTGGTTCGGGCTCGGCGACACGGTCGCGGTCTTGGTGGTCTGCTACGCCGCCATATTTCCCCTGGTGCTCAATGCCTGGTCGGGGGTGCGGTCCGTCAACCCGCTTTGGTTGCGCGCCGCCGGCGCCATGGGGGCCGACGAGACGGCGCTGTTCTGGAAGGTCATGCTGCCGGGCGCGGCCCCGTTCATCATCACCGGGCTGCGGCAAGCCTTCCAGCGCTCCTGGATCGCGGTGGTGGGGGCCGAGATGATCTCCTCCTCGGACTGGGGCCTGGGCTGGGTGATCTATGACGCCAAGGAATTCCTCAACGCCGACGTTATGCTGGCCTCGCTCGCGGTGATCGGAGCGATCGGCTTCGCGTTCGAGCGGCTGGTGTTCGGCACGCTCGAGCGTGTTACGGTTTCTCGTTGGGGAATAAGTCGCCGGGCGATCGGATAAGTGCCCGCAAATGGCCCAAATCGGTTATTATTGACTTGGATCAAGGTCCCACGATCTCGTTAGGAACAGAATTTCTTGACGAGTTGAGTAGTATAACGAGTCTCGAGGATGACAAGTCTCGAGGATGCTTGCTCGTATGGTTCCACGCGCGCTTTCCCTCGTCACCAGAGCGAACGGGAAATTGGAAGATGATCCAGCCACCAACGCCGCGTCGCCCCAAGCGATGTGCCGAGCCTGAGATTACCTCGCCGATCGCGGTGTGGCGTTCGATGCTGGCCGCATCGGTGAGCTCCATCGAGCAGCGCCGGGCCTATCGGGCCCACGATCCGCGGCTCGAGATGTTCGGCATCATCGTGCTGGCGCCGGCCTTCGTGGCCCTCACGGTGGTGATCCTGCTGGTGCTGCTCGCCATTTTCGTGATCTGGCTCTGCGTGGTGGGCGTGCTCTTCGCCGGCACGGTCATCGCCGACCTGGTCGGGCGCTGGTGGCGGCGCGGAGGATTCTTCGGGCCTTTCGATCATCGCGCGCTGGGCTATCCGGGACGCTGATCCGATCGATCGAGGGCCGAGCCGGGGGGCTCGCCGCGTGCATCCGGCTTTGGAAGTCATTTATCATGTGCGTTCCGACGCGCGCTCGATCGAGGAGCGCGCCCGCGCCATCGCGATCGAGCAGAGCGTCGAGATGCCGCTCTCGGCAATCACGGACGGGTTCGTCCGCGCCGAGATCGTCGGCCAGGTGTGCGGCATCGCGCAGAAGGCGAGCGACCTGTTCGAGGTGCGCATACGGCTCGCCGGCGAGACCATCGGGAGCGATCCCGGCCAGCTCATCAATATGCTGTTCGGCAACACTTCGCTGCACCGCGATATCGCATTGCATGATGTCGAGCTTCCGGGCGCGCTGGTGACCGGTTTGGCGGGCCCGCGCCATGGCTTGCAGGGGCTGCGGCAACGTGTCGGAGCGCCGGCGCGGGCGCTCACCTGCTCCGCCCTCAAGCCGCAGGGCCTGTCCGCCGACGCGCTCGCTGCGCTGGCGGCCCGGTTCGCGCAAGGCGGCATCGACTACGTCAAGGACGACCATGGCCTCGCCGACCAGGCCTATTCCAGGTTCGCGGCGCGCGTCGAGGCGATCGCGGCGGCGTTGCGCGGCCTGCGGCAACCGTCCGCGCAGGCCACCCGCTATGTGCCGAGCCTGTCGGGCGATCTCGACACCATGCGGGCCCAGATCGCGATCGCGCGCGGCGCCGGCATCGATACCGTGATGGCGGCCCCGATGGTGGCGGGCCTCGCCAATTTCCATCGCCTGGTGCGCGAGCATCCGGAGCTGGCGTTCTTCGCGCATCCCACCATGGCGGGAGCCGCGATCGCGCCGCCGCTCTTGTTCGGCAAGCTGTTCCGGATGCTGGGCGCCGATGCGGTCATATTCCCCAACCACGGCGGGCGCTTCGGATATTCGCCCGAGACCTGTGCCCATCTGGCCGCGACGGCCCTGCAGGATTGGCACGGCTTGCGCGCTACCGTGCCGGTGCCGGCCGGCGGCATGACCCGGGAGCGCGTGCCGGAAATGCTTGATTTCTATGGTGTCGACATCATGTTGCTGATTGGTGGCGCGTTGCTCGAAGCCGGCCCGCGGCTGGTCGAGGCGACTGCCGGATTCGTGACGCAGGTGCACCGTTATGGCCGGGGTGGAGAGCAAGGTGGCTGAAGCCGAGACCACAGCCAAATCCGCGACCAAGACCGAGACCACGACCGAGCGCGCGACCCATCGCGGCGCCCGCGCCGACTACCGCTGGGACGGCGTCGAAGAGCGTCCCTACAAGGAGGACGATCGGGCGCTGTTCAAGTCGATCACCCGGCAGGTGCTGTTCTCCGACCCCGAGCTGCACGGGGAATTGCGTTATTTCGAGGTCGCGGCCGGCGGCTTCTCGACGCTCGAGCGCCACCAGCACATGCACGCGGTGCTGATCCTGCGCGGGCGCGGCCATTGCCTGATCGGCGGCGAGGTCAAGTCGCTGGAAACGCGCGATCTCGTCACCGTGCCGCCGCTCACCTGGCACCAGTTCCGCGCCAGCAAGGGCGAGCCGCTCGGCTTTCTGTGCATGGTCAATGCGCTGCGCGACAAGCCGCAGCTGCCGAGCCGGGAGGATCTGGCGCGGCTCACGGCCGATCCGGCGGTCGCGGAATTCCTGAACGGTAGCCCGCATGGAGCGTAGCGCAAGGCGGGACGGGACCGTAGCCCGCATGGAGCGCAGCGCAATGCGGGAGGCGACCGTAGCCCGCCTGGAGCGTAGCGCAATGCGGGACGGGCAGTCCCGGATTACGCAAGCGCTCCATCCGGGCTACGAAACGCTGATGCGCGGCACCCGTCGAGGAACAACCGCACCGCGGCGCGCAGCCGCCGCTCCTCCTCGGCCGGCGGATCGCGGCCCGCCAGCAGCGCCATGCGCTGCGGCAGACCGATTATATTGATGAAGAACTGCTCGGCCGTGAATTGCGGGTCGTCGAGCCGCAGCGCACCGCGCTGCGCATAGCTCGACAGCACGGCCACGATCTCATCGACACCACGGCCGCGGAAGCGCTCGACGAAGAGCTTCGCGAGCTGCGGAAAGCGGATGGCTTCCGCAATGAACAGACGATGCATGGCGAGCGCCTCGGGCCGCAGCGCGAGGTCGAGGAGCCAGCGTCCGAATGCGACGAGCCCCTCATCCACGTCGTCCGGCAGGGCCCTCAGGGGTCGGGATCTCGCCGATCAGATCGGCGCGAAAGCGCATGATCGCCCCCACGAACAGCGCCGCCTTGTCGGGATAGCGCGCATAGATGAAGCGCTTGGCGACCCCGGAGCTGCGGGAAATCTCGTCGATCGAGACCCCGTCCCAGCCCTTCTCGAGGAACAGCCGCGTGGCGGTCGCCAAGAGGCTGCGATGCCGGCGCTCCGCCTCCCCCTGCGTGGGGCGGCCGCCGCGACCGCGCTTGAACGCGCCCTGTTCCAGGGGCTCCGTCGCCATCCAAAAGATTCCTCATTACAAACATAAAGATATAATCTATAATGCAATGATACCGTTTCGTTACAAAACGTCAAGTTTCCTCACAAAGGTCAAGTCAGGTGCGCCGATACGTTTTCATTGCGATCGCGATCCTGGGGCTGGCGGGCGCCGGCTGGTGGTGGCTGCGGGCACGCGCGCCGGCTCCGGTCGCGTGGCAGGGCTATGCGGAGGCCGATTTCGTCAAGGTCGGGCCGACCCAGCAGGGCCTGCTCACATCTGTGTCGGTCGCGCGCGGCGACAAGGTGGCGGCCGGCGCGCCACTGTTCGATCAGGACGACACCGCCGACCGGGCCGCGATCGATCAGGCCAAGCGGCAGCTGGCGCAGGCGCAAGAGCAGCTCAAGAATCTCGGCGACGGCGGCAAGCCGACCGAGATCCGACAGGCGCAGGCGAATTTGGTGGACGCGCAGGCGGCGCGCGACAAGGCGCAACAGGATCTGCAGCGATCCGAGGCGCTCCTCAATCTCAAATCCGGGGCGGTATCGCTGCAGACCGTCGATCAGCAGCGCGCGGACCTGCGATCCGCGAGCGCCAAGGTGCAGGCGTTCGAAGCCGCGCTCGCCCAGATGCGGGCCCCGATGGGGCGCGACAACGAGATCACGGCCCAAGGCGCCGCGGTCGAAGCCGCGCGCGCCGCGGTCGCCATGGTGCAGTGGCGGATCGACCAACGCCATGTGGTGGCGCCCGGTCGGCGCGGTGGTGGCGGACGTGCTCGCCCGCGCGGGCGAGACCATCCCGGCCGGCGGGCCGGTGGTGTCGCTGCTGCCGCCGCAGAACATTTTCGTTCGCTTCTTCGTGCCTGAGCCGATGCTGGCTCTGGTGCATCGCGGCGACCCGGTCACGCTCGCCTGCGACAATTGTCCGGCCGACCTCACCGCGACGATCTCCTTCATCGCGCCGCAGGTCGAATACACGCCGCCCGTCATCTACAGCGAGGCGAGCCGCGCCAAGCTCGTCATCATGGTGGAGGCTCGCCCGCCCCTGGACCAGGCGGTTCTGCTCAATCCGGGCCAGCCGATCGTCGGTGCGGCCCATCGCCAAGGATCAACCGCGATGACCGACTTCGTCATCGACGTGCGCGATCTGTGCAAGAGCTTCGGAGCGAGGCGGGTGGTCGACGGACTGACCCTGCAGGTCCGCAAGGGCGAGATCTGCGGCTTTCTCGGCGCCAATGGCAGCGGCAAGACCACCACGATCCGGATGCTGTGCGGGCTCCTGGTTCCCGACGGCGGCAGCGGCACCTGCCTGGGCTTCGACATCATCCGCGAGGCCCAATCGATCAGGCGTCAGGTCGGCTACATGACGCAGCGGTTCAGCTTCTATGAAGATCTGACGGTGTTCGAGAATCTCGACCTGGTGGCGAGCGTCTACGAGATGCCGGACCGGCGCGAAGCGGTCCGCCGCATCATCGAGCGCATGCAGCTCGCCGATCGACGCGACCAGCTGGCCGGCCAGCTCTCGGGCGGCTGGAAGCAGCGCCTCGCCCTCACCGCCTGCGTCCTGCACGAGCCCAAGCTGCTGCTGCTGGACGAGCCGACCGCCGGCGTCGATGCCAAGGCGCGCCGCGACTTCTGGGACCTGATCCACGACCTCGCCGGCGACGGGCTGACCGTCCTGGCGTCGACCCACTACATGGACGAGGCGGAGCGTTGCAACCGCGTCGTCTACCTGGCGAACGGGCATATCGTGGTGCAGGGCGGTCCCGAGGACGTCACCCGGAACGCCGGGCTGATCACCTTCGAGGCGACGGGCGCGCAGGTGGACCAGGCGGCGCGACGCCTGCGGCGCACGCCGGGCATCGAGGCGGCGGCCGTGTTCGGCCGCGCGCTGCACGTGGCCGGCACCGATCGCGCGGCGCTCGAGAGCGCCATCCGGTCGGCCGGCGGCGCCGACCTCTCCTGGCGCGAGGTCCAGCCGCGGCTGGAAGATGTGTTCATTCATCTGCTGAGCGAGCAAGGAGAGGTCTCGTGACGGCTTTCTCCTTCAAGCGTCTCTTCGCGCTCTTGCGCAAGGAATGGATCCAGGTCACGCGCGACGCCATGACGCTGCGCATGATCGTGGCGCTGCCGATCATGCAGCTCTTCCTGTTCGGCTACGCCATCAACACCAACCCGCAGCATCTGCCGACCGGCTTGCTGTCGCAGTCGCATTCGAAATACGAGCGCACCCTGATCGCGGCGCTGCGCAATACCGGCTACTACGACATCCAGACCATGTCGTCGGAAGCGGAAGCCGAGCGCGCGCTGGCGCAGGGCGAGGTTCTGTTCGTCATCGAGATTCCGGCCGAGTTCGACCGTTCGGTGGACCGCGGCGACCGGCCCTCGATCCTGGTCGACGCCGACGCCACCGATCCTTCCGCCATCGGCAATGCCACCGCGGCGCTCGCCGCCATCTCGAACGCGCTCGACCGCGAGCTGCCGCCGGTCCTGCAGACGCAAGCCCCGGCGCCCGCGTTCCAGTTCGTGGTCCACGCCCGCTACAATCCGGAGCAATTTACCGTGCTCAACGTGGTGCCGGGGCTCATTTGCGTCGTGCTCATGATGTCGACCCTGTTCGTGACGACGCTGTCGATCACCCGCGAGCGCGAACGCGGCACCATGGAGAATCTGCTCGCCATGCCGGTGCGGCCGATCGAGGTGATGGTCGCCAAGATGGTTCCCTACGTCTTCATCGGCTATCTGCAGGTGCTCGTCATCCTGCTGGTCTCGACTTTGGCGTTTCACTTGCCGATCCGCGGCTCGCTGCCGCTGCTGCTGCTCGCGCTCGGGCTGTTCATCGCCAGCAATCTCGCGCTCGGCATCACGTTCTCGACCGTGTCGGCCAACCAGATGCAGGCGACCCAGCTGGCGCAGTTCACCCTGATGCCGTCGTTCCTCTTGTCGGGCTTCATGTTTCCGTTCCGCGGCATGCCGGTATGGGCGCAATGGGCCGGCGAGATTTTCCCCACCACGCATGCGATGCGCATCGTGCGCGGCATGCTGCTCAAGGGCAACGACCTGTCCGCGATCCTGCCGGAGCTCTGGCCGATCGTGGCGTTCACCCTGGTGGTGGTCGCCATCGCGGTCCGGTTCTACCGGGAAACCCTGGATTAGCGCCGATCGGCCGCCCATTGATGTGCCGTAGGATGGGTTGAGCGTTTGCGAAACCCATCGCTGTTCCTCGCAGCCGTCGGCCGCAAACGCGAAGAACCTCACGGCCCGGAGATGGGTTTCGCAAGCGCTCAACCCATCCTACAAAGCAGGCTCCAGCCGGGACGCCCGCCATGCCCCATATCGAGGTCCGCAACGTCTCGCTCGTCTATGACACGCCGGGCGGCAGCGTGACCGGCCTCGGCGGGGTGAGCTTCGACATCGAGGCCTCCGAGTTCCTCTGTCTGCTCGGTCCTTCGGGCTGCGGCAAGACGACGCTCCTCAACATCATCGCCGGCTTCCTCGCGCCCACCGGCGGCGAGCATCAGCATCGGCGGCAAGCCGGTCGCCGGCCACGGCATGGACCGCGGCATCGTGTTCCAGGATTTCGCCCAGCTGTTTCCCTGGCGCACCGCGCTCGGCAATGTCGCCTTCGGGCTGGAGATGAAGGGCATGCCGAAAGCCGAGCGCGAGCGCCTCGCGCTCGCGCAGCTCGCGCTGGTCAAGCTGGAGAAATTCGCCGGCGCCTATCCGCACCATCTGTCGGGCGGCATGCAGCAGAGGGTCGCCATCGCGCGCGCGCTCGCCTATAACCCTTCGGTGCTGCTGATGGACGAGCCGTTCGCCGCGCTCGACGCGCTCACGCGCGACGACATGCAGCGCCTGCTGGCGGACGTCTGGCGGGAGACGCGCAAGACCGTGATCTACGTGACCCACAACGTGGCGGAAGCCGTCTATCTGGCGGATCGCGTCATCGTCATGACGCCGCATCCCGGATTGGTGAAGGCGCAGGTGCCGATCACGCTGCCGCGGCCGCGCGATCCGCTGAGCGTGGACTTTCTGGCGTTCCAGAAACAGCTGCTGCGCGAGCTCGGTCACGCGCCCGACACCCAGGAGAGCATCAGGGAGGAGCCGCCATGACGAACCGCCGCGCCGCAATGACCCGCCGGCAATGCCTCGCCGCCACTGCCGCCGGCGTGCTCGCCACCGGACTGCGCCCGCGCCCGGCGCGCGCGCTCGAGCCGATCCGCCAGGGCTACCAGACCAATATCTGGGGCATGCCGACCTACTATCTGCTGCAGTCGGGCGCGCTCGAGAAGCGCGGCATCAAGTTCCAGGAATTCGCGGTGGCGTCCGGCAACCTGACCATGCAGCAGATGGTGGCGCGCCAGGTCGATCTCGGCACCTATGCGGGCCAGTCCTTCATCATCGGGATCGACAAGGGCGACCTGGTCGGCGTGATGCGGATCGAGGAGGTCGGCAAGACGGTGCGCATCATGGCGCGCAGCGAGCTCGGGCTCACCAGGGTCGAGCAGCTCAAGGGATTGAAGATCGCGAGCCAGACCGGCTCCTCCATGGCCAATGTGTTCATGGATTTGGTGGTACCGGCGCACGGCTTGAAGAAGGGCGACTTCCAGGAAGTGCGCATGGACGTCAACAACATGGTGGCGGCGCTGGCGGCCAAGACGGTCGACGCCATGGTCAATGTCGAGCCCTACAATTCGATCGCCGAGGCCGACGGCATCGCCACCCCGATCATGGATTTCTGGAACGTGGACCGGATGCCGGTGCTGATGGCCGCGACGCCCGAGTTCGTCGCCAAGAATCCCGACGCCATCGTGGCCTACCTCAAGGCCTGGCGGGACGTCGCGCGCGACTTCAAGGACGATCCCGCCAAGGTGGCGGCTGCGATCCATGCCTTCTACGCCGCGAAGGGCTACACGGTACGGTCCGACACGCTCGCCAAGGCGCTTGCGCTGGTCGAGGTCGATCCGGGCTCGCCATCCGACCTCGAGCCCTATCTGCGGGAGCAGGCGGACATTCTGCTGCGGCAAAAGATCATCTCCGCCATCCCGGATTGGAAGAAGGCGCTGCGCGGGGATTTGTGGGCCAAGGCGAGCGCGTAGCGGCTGGTGGCCGACGGCCCGTAGCCCGCACGAAGCGCAAGCGGAATGCGGGAGCGGCGGTCCCGGATGACGCTTAGCCCGTCGAAGACGGGCGTGAACGCCCTGAGCGCTCCATCCGGGCTACGAAACCCGCCCCACACCCATTTCATCCGCCGCCAAAACACGCTAAGGCCTGCCCGCACAGTTACAAGGAGCACGACATGTCGGTTACCGATACGAGCCCGCTGGCCAAAGGCAGCTATGAGCCGGTGGCCTGGAACTTCAAGCTTCTCGCCCAGCATGAGCTGCAGGGTTTCGGCGGCATGGGCGAAGGCATGTCGATGCAGATCGCGCCGGACGGCCGCCGCATCCTCTGGCTCGCGCACGAGAGCGCGCCCAAGAATTTCACCGGCGTCGACGTCTCCGATCCGCGCAAGCCGAAAGTGGTGGTGCAGACCGACCTGCCGCAACCCCATATGCGCTCGAACTCGCTCGAGGTCACCGACAACGTGATGGCGGTCGCCTACCAGACCCAGAAGGTGGGGCTTGCAACCGGCGGGTTTCGAGCTGTTCGACATCTCGGTGCCCGAGAAGCCGAAGTCGATCGCTTTCTTCGACTGCTCCGGCCCCAATTCGCGCGGCGTGCATCAGCTCTGGTTCTGCGACGGCGAGTACATCCATCTTTCCGCCGGCGCGCCCGACTTCACGCCCACGCATCCGAGCGACGATCAGTTCTACCGCATCTTCGACGTGCGCAATATCAGCAAGCCGGTCGAGGTCGGCCGCTGGTGGCTGCCCGGCACGCGCGTGGGCGACAGCGCGCCGCCGCCCGCGCGCCATCCCAAGCCGCTGCTCGACCGCGGCAACCGCGCCCACAACACCAATGTGTATCCGGACCGTCCGGACCGCTGCTATCTCGGCTACGTCGATGCCGGCATGTTCATCATGGACATTTCCGACAAGTCGAAGCCCAAGCCGATCAGCCGCTGGGACAATTCGCCGCCCTATACGGGCTTCACCCACACGGTGGTGCCGCTGTTCGATCGCAAGCTCCTGATCGTCACCGACGAATCCGACCATCGACAACGCCGCCGACTGGCCCAAGCTGATCTGGGTGCTGGACGCGCGCGACGAGCAGCACCCGATACCGATCTCGACCTGCCCGCTGCCCAGCCCCGAAACCTTCGCCAATCGCGGCGGCCGCTTCGGGGCGCACAATATCCACGAGAACACGCCGCGGCCGACCGCCTGGCATTCCGACCAGATCGTGATCGGCACGTTCTTCAACGGCGGCTTGCGCGCCTACGACATCTCCAATCCCTACCAGCCGAAGGAAGTCGGCACCTTCATCGCGCCGGCGCCGGCGATGTCGCCGGCCAAGAGCATCCAGATGAACGACGTGTTCGTGGACGAGCGCGAGATCGTCTACACGGTCGACCGCTTCGCCGGCGGCCTGTACATTTTGGAGATGGATTTTTGACGGAGGCAATGGGGAGTAGGGAGTAGCGATAGCGGAGCTAGCGAACTGGTTGCAGCAAACTCGATGGCCATTTGCCGCGCGCTTCGCATCGCTACTCACCACTCACGCACGTCACCACTCCTACTCGCCACTCCACCATGCTCGACCTCTTCCCCTCACGCGCGGCAGGGCCGTTCGGACGGCAGCTCAAGCATGCGCGCGGGACGCGCATTCCGGTCACCATCGTCACCGGCTTTCTGGGGGCCGGCAAGACCACGCTGGTGCGGCGCTTTCTGGAATCTCCGGAGGGACACGGCACCGCGGTGGTGATCAACGAGTTCGGCGCGGTCGGGATCGACGACGCGCTGGTGCGCGCCAGCACCGACGAGGTGACGCTGCTCGGCAACGGCTGCCTGTGCTGCACGACGCGCTCCGACCTGCAGATCGCGTTGCGCCGGCTGGTGTCCGAGCGCGAGCAAGGCACGCTGCCGCGGTTCGCACGCGTCGCTGATCGAGACCAGCGGGCTCGCCGATCCCGGACCGATCCTGCAGACCTTCGCCACCGATCGGGCGCTGGGCGGGGAATTCTTCGTCGAGGTGGTGGCCGCCGTGGTGGATGCGAGCTGCGGCCTCGCCACGCTCGAGCTGGTCGGCGGAGGCGCGCAAGCAGGTGATCCTGGCCGACCGCCTGGTGATCTCCAAGACCGATCTGTGCGAGCGCGGAAGCGATCGCGCCACTGATCGCGCGCCTCGCGAGCTCAACGGCTACGCGCCGATCGATACCGCCATCGCGGGCGAGCTCGATCCGCGCCGCCTGATCGAAGCCGGCGCCGGACGCGCCGCCGCATGCGGGATTCATCGGGGAGACCGGGCACAGCGACGGCGTGCTCAGCTTCGTGCTTGAGCGAGACCGCGCCGCTCGTCTGGCAGCCGTTCGAGCGCGCCATGGAGACCCTGATCGCGCTGCGCGGCCGCGACCTGTTGCGCGTGAAGGGCTTTCTCAACGTGGCCGGATGCCGGGGGCCGGTGCTGGTGCAGATCGTGCAGCACCTGGCGCACCCGCCGCTCGAGCTCGCCTCCTGGCCGGATGCCGACCACAGTAGCCGGCTGGTGTTCATCACCCGCAATATCACCCAAGAGCAGGTTTCGGCCCTGCTCCAGGCCGTGCGGGCGCTGGCCGCGGACGGCGCCGAGCCCTTGAGGCCCGGTGCCGCAGGGGTGTTTCCAAGCCCCTGGGCTTCGACTACCCTCCCGGCCAGTTCCAGTCACGGCCGACACCCGGCGGAGCGTGCGCGTTGGCGCATCGAACCGCCTTCCACAAAGGCCCACCCCAGGGAGACATGCACCCATGGCACGAATAACACTCGACGTGAACGGCAGCGCCCACACGATCGATGCCGATCCGGACATGCCGCTGCTCTATGCCTTGCGCAACGATCTCGGTCTCAACAATCCGCATTTCGGCTGCGGGCTCGCCCAATGCGGCGCCTGCACGGTGCATATCGACGGACAGGCGGTGCGCTCCTGCGTGACGCCGCTCTCCGCGGTCGGCACCAAGAAGGTGGTGACGCTGGCCGGCCTCGGCACGCCCGAGAAGCCGCATCCGATCCAGAAGGCCTATGTGGAAGAAGAGGTGCCGCAATGCGGCTACTGCATCAACGGCTGGCTCATGACGGCGGCCGCGCTGCTCAACCGCAACAAGAAGCCGAGCGACGGTGAGATCAAGGAGGCGCTGACCGGCCTCAAGTGCCGTTGCGGAACCCATATGGGCATCCTGCGCGCGGTCAAGCGCGCCGTCCGAGATGATGGGCTGAGGGAGGCGATCATGACCAAGATTGAAAAGGCTTCGACGTTCTCCCGCCGCACCCTGTTGCAGGCCGGCGGCGCCCTGGTGGTGTCGGTCGGCATGCCGATCGGGCTCGACACGGTGCTGGGCATCAATCAGGCGCGGGCGCAGGGCGCAAAACCGCCGCTCACCCCCGACCAGCTCTCTTCCTACATCGCCGTCAATGCCGACGGCACGGTCTCGGCCTTCTTCGGCAAGACCGATTCGGCGCAAGGGCTCTACACCGGCATCGGCCAGATCGTGGCCGAAGAGCTCGACGTTCCGTTCAAGAGCGTCACCGTCATCATGGGCAATACCGCCACCAGCGTGAACCAGGGCGGCGCCTCGGGCTCGACCGGCATCCAGCTCGGCGGCAAGCAGATGCGCATGGCCGCGGCCGAAGCGCGGCGCGTGCTGGTGGAGATGGCCGCCAGCAAGCTGAATGTTCCGGCCGACAAGCTCACCGTCAGCGACGGCGTCATCAGCGACGGCACCAACAAGACCACTTATGCGGAGCTGATCGGCGGGCGTTATTTCAACGTTCAGCTCGACTGGAACAAGGAGATCGGCAACGGTCTCTACGCGCCCGGCAAGGCGCAACCCAAGAAGCCGAGCGAGTACAAGATCGTCGGCCAGCCGCTCAAGCGCGAGGACATCGCCCCCAAGGTCTATTGCGAGCAGGACTTCGTCACCGACGTCAAGGTCCCCGGCATGGTGCATGGGCGCATGATCCGCCCGCCAGTGGCGGGTGCCACCCCGGTGAGCGTGGACGAGAGCTCGGTCAAGGACATCCCGGGCGTCAAGATCGTGCACGAGAAGGACTTCCTCGGCATCGTGGCCGACACCGAGTGGAACGCCATCAAGGCGGCGAAAGCCCTCAAGGTGGAATGGACGCAACCGCAGCCTCCGTTCCTCGACGATGCCGGCTCCGTCTACGACCACATCCGCAAGGCGCCGGTACGCAAGCGGACGGTGGAGAAGGAGAACGGCAATGTGGACGAGGCCTTCAAATCCGCGGCGCGGGTGATCGAGGCCGAGTACGAATGGCCGTTCCAGTCGCATTCCAGCATGGGGCCGGGCTGCGGCATCGTGGAGATCAAGGGCGATCAGGTCACGGCATGGACCGGCTCGCCCAAGCCGCACTACTGCCGCGACGGCGTGGCCGCGATCCTCGACCTGCCGCCCGAGAAGGTCGAAGTCCGCTCCTTCGCCGGCGCCGGCAGCTACGGCCGCAACGATGCCGGCGATTCCTGCATGGACGCCGCCGTGCTGGCGCGCGCGGTCGGCAAGCCGGTACGGGTGCAATATGCGCGCGCCGACGGCACCGGCTGGGACCCGAAGGGACCCGCCTCCATCCATCGGGCGCGGGCCGCGATCGATGCCTCCGGCAAGGTCGTCGCCTACGAATATGCCAGCAAGGGGTTCTCGCGCATCGACGTCAACACCAACGAGAGCAAGCCGTGGGACGTGCTGGCCGGGCACCTCCTGGGCGTGCCGCTGAAATCCGGCGACGGCTTCGGGGTGCCGGCGGAGTCCTATGCGTTCGACAACAAGCGGGTCTCCTGGGAGACCATCGCGCCGCTGCTCGACCGCGCCTCGCCGCTGCGCACCTCGCACCTGCGCGATCCGGTCGGCCCGCAAATCCACTTCGCCAGCGAATCCTTCATCGACGAGGTGGCCTCCGCGCTGGCGGTCGATGCAGTCGAGTTCCGCCTGCGCTACATCAAGGATGCGCGCGACACCGCGCTCATCAAGGCGGCGGCCGAGAAGGCCGGCTGGCAGTCGCGGCCCTCGCCGCGCCGCGACCAGACCGGCAACACCGTGAGCGGGCGCGGCATCGCCTATTCGCAGCGCAACGGCACCCGCGTGGCGGTGATCGCGGAGGTCGACGTCGACCGTTCCTCCGGCAAGATCTGGGCGCGCAAGTTCACGGTCGCCCATGACTGCGGCCAGATCATCAATCCGCATACGCTGACCCAGACCATCGAAGCCAACATCATCCAGGGCACCAGCCGCACGCTCTGGGAGCAGGTCGCCTTCGACCGCAAGAACGTGACCAGCGTCGATTGGGCCACCTACCCGATCCTCGACATCACCGAGACGCCGGAGAAGATCGACGTGGTGCTCATCAACCATCCGGACATCCCGCCCTCGGGCGCCGGCGAGCCGTCGAGCCGGCCGGTGGCGGCCGCGATCGCCAACGCCATCTTCGACGCGACTGGCGTCCGGCTGCGGCGCGTGCCGTTCACGCCCGGCAATGTGAAGGCGGCGTTCTCGTAAGGCGGGAGCGCGACCGATCTGATCAACGAGCCGGCACGCCAAGACGGTGTGCCGGCTCTTTCTCTAGGATGGGTTGAGCTCGTTAGGGCGTTTACGCCCGTCTTCGCGGGCTATGCGATACCCATCAAACGCCGCCGATGGGTTTCGCAAGAAAGAGCTCTACCCATCCTACAAACAACAAATTCTGTTTTGGGGGCAAACCAGCGTGAAGCAAGTCGAAGCGGCGGTGATCGGGACCGGTTGGTGCGGCGGCATCCGGGCGGAGACGCTGTCGCGCTCCGCTTTGGTGGACAAGCTGCATGTCTGCGAGATCCGTCCCGACCGGCTGGCCGAGGTGCAGGCGCTCACCCGCGCCGCCCATGCCACGCTCGATTATCAGGACATCGTCCGCAACCCGGCCGTCTCGGTGGTCTATATCTGCACGACGCCCGAGCCGACGCATTTTCCGATCGCACGCGACTGCCTCAAGGCCGGCAAGCACGTGCTCCTGGAGAAGCCGATCGCCATGCAGCTGTGGGAGGCGGACGAGCTGATCACGTTGGCGCGGCGCGGCGGCCTCAAGTTCACCATCGGGTATTCGCAGCGCTTCAACACCAAGTTCGCGTTCGCCAAGAAAAAAATAGCCGATGGCACCATCGGCAAGCCGGTCTCCGTGATGGTGAGCCGCCATCTGTCGCGCAATCTCGGCAAGAAGATCGCCGGCCGCGTCAAGCTGTCGCCGGCCGCGATGGAGTCCACCCACGACCTCGATTTCGTGTTCTGGCTGCTCGCGCCCGCCAAGCCGGTGCGGGTCTATTCGCAGGGCGCCTACGGCTACATGCAGGCGCTCAACGGCTCCTACGATTGCATGTGGACCACCGTGACCATGGACAGCGGCCTGGTCGTCGTCGTGGGCGGCGGCTGGAACCTGCCGCCGAGCTATCCCAACTATTGCGCCACCTGGGTCGAGATCACCGGCACCGACGGCGCCCTGGTGCTGGACGATACCCACCGCGACGTCTGGCTCAACACGGTCGCGGACGGGACGCGCTTTCCGCTCTCCACCATGCCGGGCGAGCAGGTCGACCATGTGTTCGCCGGTCAGATGGGGCCGGAGACCATCCACTTTCTGGAATCCTGTCTCCTCGACCGGCCCGTGATGGTGACTCCGGAAAGCGCCCGCATGGTGATGGAGACCTATACGGCTGCCGATCTGTCGGCCGAGCGCAACGAGCCGGTCGATCTTCCGCTCTCCAACGAGGCGCTCGCCGCGATCGCCGACATGAAGGGAGGCAAGTCATGACGCATCTCCGACCTCATCCTGAGGAGCCGTGCGCTGCACGGCGTCTCGCAGGATCGATGCACAACATGGACTCGCCGCCATCCTTCGAGACGGCCGCGCGAAGAGCGCGGCCTCCTCAGGATGAGGCCCGCAATTTCTTCGAGGTCGGCGCGGATTCAGCGAGAAAGGCTTTGATTGCACTCGCAAGCCTGCTCATCGCCGTGGCGCCGGCGGCCGCCCAGCAGAGCGTCGCCGACTTCTACAAGGGCAAGACGATCCGCATCATCGTCGGGGTCGGGGTCGGCTCGGGCTACGATCTCAACGCCCGCGTGCTCGCCCGCACGCTGCCCTCGCACATTCCCGGCAACCCGACCGTGATCGTGCAGAACCAGCCCGGCGCCGGCAGCCTCTCCATGACCAATGCGCTCTACAATACCGGGCCGTTCGACGGCACCGTGATCGGCGCGTCCTTCAACGGCATGCCGACCGCGCCGCTGCTCGAGCCCTCCGGCGCGCGCTTTGATCCCAACAAGCTCAATTGGCTGGGCAGCACCAACCGCGAGACCCAGGTGACTTACGTGTGGCACACCGCGCCGGTGCAGAAGCTCGCCGACCTCTACACCACCGAGCTGATCGTGGGGGCGCAGGCGCCGGGCTCGACCCAGTATGATTTTCCGATCCTGCTCAACCATCTGTTCGGCACCAAGTTCAAGGTGGTGACCGGCTACGAGAGCACGCCCAAGATTCATCTGGCGATGGAGAGCGGCGAGGTGCAGGGCAACGGCGCCACCAACTGGTCGACCTTGAAGGCGCTCAACTCGAACTGGATCGAAGAGAAGAAGATCCGCGTCATCATGCAATGGGGCTTGAAGAAGAATCCCGAGCTCCCCGACGTGCCGCTGGTGCTCGACCTCGCCAAGACGCCGTCCGACCGCCAGGCGCTCGAGCTCGCGCTGGCGCGCCTCGAGTTCGGCCGGCCGTTCTTCCTGCCCCCGAACGTGCCGCCCGAGCGGGTCGACGCCCTGCGCCGCGCCTTCGACGCGACCATGAAGGATCCGGCGTTCCTGGCCGATGCCGACAAGTCCAAGATCGAGGTCGACCCGCTGACCGGCGAGCAGGTGGCGGCGCTGGTCGAGCGGGTGTCGCACACCCCGGCCGACACGGTGGCAAGGGTGCGGGCGGCGATGGAGAACAAATAAAGTGATACGACAGCCCGCGGGGCAAGCGGTTCACGCAGACGCTATCCGCGCAAGCTCGCGACGAAGGTCTTTATGCGCGTCTGCCACCAGACCCACGCGCGGGTGATTGCGGAATCCGGAGTTCTTCCGGGCGGCCGCATCGAGCGCGATTTGCGCGTGATTTCGTGCTTCGGCGGATCTACCGAGATCCGCGACGATGAGGGCGCAGGCGGCATGCCAACAAAAGTAGTCCGCCGGAAAGCTGAGCCGCAATGCACCTCTTGTCTCGAGTACCTCGAGTGCACGTGCATAGCGTATCCTGTTCTTGCGCGTTGCGATGAGCAACGGAAGGTCGAGCGAAGCCGTGGTGATCACATTTGGGCGGCGCGCTTCGGCGGACAGGGCCGCTTCGTAGGCCTCGATGGCACCCTCGGCGTCGTTCAATGCCAACAGCGCCGTGGCTCTGACGACATGGGCGTCCGCCGTATCGAAACGATCCCCCAAGGTGAAAAATTGGTCCAGCAGCCGCAATGCCACCCGCGGATCGCTTTGGGCGAGTGTGTAGGCCTGGATTCGCAAGGGCTGTCCCTTGTCCCGCGCGCGGCCGAGCTTGGCAAAGAAGGCTGCTTCGCTGCTGCTGTTCCAATCCGAATTTCTGAACCAATCGTGACGCCCCACTTTCGCCCCCACGCCCGTCTGTCGTGTCGATGGCCATATTGATGGCCCTAGCGTTCAGTCCGCGAGCCAACGAAGAGTGCGCGGGAGTTCGCCGACGGTGAAGAAGTGCTCGGCGACCCGAATGGCCAGTTCGCGCGGAACCGTATGATCAGCCGGAGCATTCAACACAATGCCGCAGCATCCGCATCGGAACTCTTCGTCGTCCCGGCCAAGGCCCGTTTCAGACGGATCGCGGCCGCAGTAGCTGAACTCGGCCGGATCCCGCTGATACAAGAGCCAGCCCCGTCGGGCATTGGTGTAGACATCCAGCACATCCTCCTCGAACCGCGTCATGCGCAGGTTGGATACCTCCCGACCGGCCAGTTCGGCCGTGAGCCGCCGAAATGCGTCCAGATCACCAATGTCGACCCGCTCCGAGCGGTCGTGGAGGTCGATCAGCCAGCCCGGGTATCCACCCAGCCGCAACCATTCGTTTCGCGGCAGCTTCTCGTTCAAGGTGAAATTCGCATCCGCCGCGGACCAACTGCCCAGGTGGGCCTTGCCGGCATAGAGGAATCTCGCCTCGCCGGGCAAACGCAGGAAGACATGGTGTTCCTTGGTCCTCTTGCGCCCGCGCCCCCCAGCATCTGCGATCTTGTCATGAGCGTCCCAGCGTCGGGCGAGCGGGACGTCGTCGACCCGGTCGGGTTTCCAAACCACGTGGGACGCCGAAGAGACATGCGTCTGCGCAGCCGGATCGCCAACGGTGGCCATGCAGAGAACCGCCTTGGCGAGGATGACGAATTGTTGGTCGAGGAGAAACTCGGCGTTGCCGGCCGGCTCAAATGCCGCGACCGCCTCATCGATCGTATAGCTCCGGTGCAGCGTCGGACCCACGCCCCGCTCCTAAATCGTTGTTTGATCAAAAACCTACCAGAACTTCCACCAGGGCATTTTGCCCAAAGGCTCCTGCCGGAAATTTCCCTCTCCGGATGAATCGTAGATCTCGCCATCGTCGCCTTGAACCTTGGCCGAGAAATCCTGCGCGATCGACCACATCTTGCGAAGAATTTCCTCGTCGGGATTTTTCACGGTGACGTACCCCTTCCGGCAGAGAAACCATGCCTTGTTGCCGCTCTCGTCGTGCCCGGAATACGCCGTCCAGACCGAGAGACCTTCATGTTCGGTTCGAAAGACGCTTCCGTCTGGCAGGCGTGTTTCGGCGTAACCGTCCAGGCGCATCTCCGGATCGGCCGCAACGAAGGCCAGCCATTCGGCGAGCGATATCTTCGGACCCTCTTGGTCGGACCAATCATGCTTCCGGGTGATGTGCACGTCGTAGCCCACCGCTCGGGTTCCCTGTTGTTCTTGGTATGTTCTTTTAGGACAAAAACCCTGGGTCCGTGAAGAGGCTTTGAGCCAGGAACGGCGCAAAAAAATTATATCCGGGTAATATTGATTTTAGGATTTTACCCGGGTAATACCACCTCCGCGAAGAGATGGAGGCGGAGATCGCCACATGCCGACCACCTGCACGGCCTTTGCAGGCTCTAAACGCATCGCATCAGGTCCACCGGATCAGGTGGCCCTGGCCGTAAGGGCGGCCCTGGATGCGAATGTGGTCCAGCCACTTCTCGTGTTCGATGATGTGAGCGGCGCCCCGGTGGATTTCGACCTGCGCGGCTCGCCACAGGACATTCTGGCGCGATTGGCGCCGCAGGAAGCACCCGACCAGCATCCCGAGCCCGCGCGCGGGCCGGGCCGGCCGAAGCTGGGGGTGGTGGCGCGCGAGGTCACGCTCTTGCCGCGGCACTGGAACTGGCTCAGCGCGCAGCCGGGCGGCGCTTCGGTGGCGCTGCGCAAGCTGGTGGACGCCGCGCGTGCGACCCATGCGGGCGCGGACCGGCGGCGGCTGGCGCAGCAAGCGGCGGATCGCTTCATGTCGGCGCTGGCCGGTAACGAGCCGGGCTACGAGGAGGCAGCGCGGGCGCTTTATGCGGGCGACCGGGCCCGGTTCGCGCAATCCATGGTGGCGTGGCCGGCCGACGTGCGCGATCATGCGGTGCGGCTGGCGGCGGCCGCGTTCGAGGATGGCGCGAATTGACGGGTGGGACTGGAATGAAACGTCGAGACTTCATCGCGGCCCTCGCCGGCGCGGCGGCATTGCGGCTGGCGGCTTGGCCGCTGGCGGCGCGGGCGCAATCCGGCTCCCGGCTTTACCGCATTGGCGTCCTGGACACGAGCGCGCCGCAGCTCAACACCAATTTCAAGGTGCTGCAGCAGGCGCTGCGCGCGCTCGGCTATGTCGAGGGCGAGAACCTGAATTTCGAATACCGCTCGGCCGACGGCCACAACGAAAGCTTCCCGGCGCTGGCCGCGGAACTGGCGCGCCTCGATGTCGATCTGATCGTGACGCGCGGCACGCCCGCGGCGCTCGCCGCCAAGGCCGCGACCGCGACCATCCCGGTGGTGATGGCGGCGGTCGGCGAGCCGGGCGCCATCGTGCGCGGCACCCGCAATCTGACCGGCTTCGGCGCTATTCTGCAGGGCGCGGAGCGCCGGCGCCTCGAGGTCCTCAAGGACATGCTGCCGCAGGTCGCCCGCATTGCGGCGCTCATGAACCTGTCCAATCCGTCGCGGGCTTCGGAGTGGAGCGAGATCGAGGCCGGCGCGCGGGCGCTGCGGATCGAGGCCCAGGTCCTCGACACCCGGACGCTCGCCGACATCGAGGGTTCCTTCGATGCCGCGGCGAACCAGCATCTCGATGCGGTCGTGGTCGGCAGCGATACCATCATGCAGGTCAACCAGGCGCATGTCATCGCGCTCGCGGCTACGCATCGGCTGCCGGCGATCTACACGTTCCGGGACTATGTGGACGCGGGCGGGCTCGTCTCCTACGGGGTGAGCCTGCCTGACCTGTTCCGACGCGCCGCGGTCTCGATCGACAAAATCCTCCAAGGCGCGCGGCCCGCGGACCTGCCGGTCGCGCAGGCGACCGGCTCCGAGCTGGTGGTCAATGCCAAGGCCGCGCAGGCGCTCGGCCTCGCGCTTCCGAAGGCTTTCCTCGCCCGTGCCGATGCGGTGATCGAGTAGCGCATGGCGAGTTTCCGCGGCGGGGGCGGCGGTAGCATGCTGCCGTTCCTTCGGCCCTTTTCGGCCGTGGCATCGGGTCGAATTTCACGGGCTGTGGCCGCGGGGTTACAGCCTCGCTGAGTCCCGGATGATATCGTCAGGGTCATGGTTTGCGGTCGGGATCGATCCGAACTGATGCTTGGGGAACTGCCATGAAGCGGTGCATCCGGAAAACACGCTGGCTCGCGAGCGTTGGGTTCGTGGCCCTGGCAGCAGCCACGGCCAGCCCCGTAAATGCCGCCCCGCCCCCGGCACCGATGTTCAGCTGGAGCGGGTTCTATATCGGCGCCAATGCGGGCTACGGATGGGGCCGCGACCCCTTCACGGATGCAACCTTCGGGGGCAAGATCCCACCACTGACGGGCATCAGCTCCAAGGGCTTCCTCGGAGGCTTCCAGGCCGGCGCCAACTGGCAGAGCGGGTCCTGGGTCGGCGGGCTGGAGATCGACCTCTCGGCCTCCGGCATCAAAGGGTCGTCGCCGACCGCAGTGGGGGGATTCGTATCTGGCCCGCTCATGGTGACAGAGACCGCGACGGAAACCGACAAGTTCAAATGGCTCGGCTCGGCACGTGCACGGCTTGGCTACCTGGTATTGCCCAACGTGCTGTTCTACGGAACCGCCGGGCCGGCCTGGGCCCGGCTCGTCCGGACCGACACCTTCAACGCCTTCGAGTTGGAAGTCGGTACCGGCAGCGAAGCGGCCGTCGAATCCGAGTCGGATGCAAGCTGGCGATTTGGCGCGGTCGCGGGCGTGGGCGCCGAAACCCGGTTGGGGGACAGCAGCTGGTTGGCGCGGCTTGAATACCTGCACTACGATTTCGGGGCGTCGGGCAGCTCCTTCGACAGCAGCACCGACTTCTTCACGAGCGGCCGGCTGACGGCCGACATCCTGCGCGCCGGGCTGAGCTATCAGTTCTGGCAAGACCCGGGATCCGCAAGCTATGCGAGCGCCGCCAAGCCAGGGATGCTGGTCAAGGCCGCGCGGGCTGCGCCATGGACCTGGAGCGGGTTCTATATCGGCGGCCATGCCGGCTACGGTTGGGGACGCGACCCGTTCACCGACCCCAACGAAGGCTTCGACAGCGACATAACGATCACGGGAATCCATTCGAACGGCTTCGTCGGCGGCATCCAGGCCGGCGTCAACCGGCAGATGGGCGCCTGGGTCGGCGGCTTGGAATTCGACCTCAGCGAAAGCGGCATCAAAGGATCGACGTCGGTCACGGTGCCGCTCACAGGGGGAGCGACCGGAACCGACACCCTGACGGAGAGCGATAATTTCGAGCTGCTCGGCTCGACGCGGGCCCGTATCGGCTATCTCGCCTGGCCGGATGTGCTCATCTACGGCACCGGCGGCTTGGCCTGGACGCGAATCGTCCAGGGCACGGCCGAAACCACGGTCGTCACGTCCGGGGGCACCTCGAGCGCGAGCGCGAGCACGAATGTAAACTGGGAGCTCGGCTGGGTGGCCGGCCTCGGGGTCGAAACCAGGCTTTGGAACAGCAACTGGCTCGGCCGCCTCGAATATCTCCACTACGACTTCGGCGATTCGGGCAGCAGTTTCGACAATAGCGGGGTCACTTTCTCGTCCGGCCACCTCACGACCGATGTGGTGCGCGCCGGCCTGAGCTACAAATTCGATTCGAGCGATCCGGTGGCCGGTCCGGCCAGGATGGCGATGCCGGTCAAAGCGATGCCGGTCAAGGCCATGCCGGTGATGGCCTCGAGTTGGAGCGGCATCTACGTGGGCGGCCATGTGGGCTACGGATGGGGCCGCGATCCGAGGAGCGAATCGCTCTCCGCCAGCGGGGTCTTGGCCAGCATGCTCGGCACCGACCCTATCTTTCCCAGCGACATAAATTCCAACGGCTATGTGGCGGGCTTCCAGGCCGGCGTGAATCGGCAGATGGGGTCTTTCGTCACCGGGCTCGAGATCGATCTTTCGACAACCGGCATCAAGGGCTCGACCACGAATATCGATTTGGACCACGACGAGTCCGAGACGCCCGGCGACAAGCTTGACATGCTCGGCTCGGCGCGGGCCCGATTCGGCTACCTGGCTCTGCCCAATGTGTTGTTCTATGGCACCGGCGGTCTCGCCTGGACGCGTGTGAGCCAGTCCTTCCTGGACGTCACGACCGGGGCACCTCCGGGCGTGAGCGGCAGCACGTTCCCGGCTTGGGAATTCGGATGGGTTGCCGGGGCCGGGGCTGAAACCATATTGTGGAACAGCAATTGGCTCCTGCGCGTGGAATATCTCCACTACGATTTCGGCAGTGCCGGCGACGCTTCCGAGAGCGCGGTCGCCAGCACGATCTTGGGCCCCGGGAGCGCCAATGCGACCGAGAGCTTCGGCCATCTGACCGCCGATGTGGTCCGCACCGCGCTCAGCTTCAAGTTCAACTGAGCGCCGCGCGCGGTCGCGCCGGGTAACGCTAAGCCTTGTTGCCCGGCGACCGGGATTTCTTCCAGGCGCGCCACGCCTCCCGGGACAGGCTGAACAGGCACAGGTCGAGCATGCCGCCGTCCTGGTTCGACTTGGCGGCGCGCGCGAGGGTCTGGTCGCGCTTCCATCCGGTCTTGATGAGATATTCCGTTATCGGGATGTTGCGGGCGAGCACGCTGGCCAGCGCCACCTTCAGCCCGAGCGTCTCAAAGAAATAATCCCGAAACGGCACCGTGATCTCCCACGTCACGCCCTGGCGCCGGTATGCGGGCTCGCCGATCAGCATGTTGACCAGAAACTGGCCCGTCACCTGGTTGATGTCGACGGTGAGAATGCCGATATGCGCGCCGCCCGCCTTCTCGAAGATGCCGAGCAGCAGAACGCCGCGCTGGTCGAACGTCTTTATGTATTCGAGGACATCGGCCTTGGTCCACGTTCGGGCCGGCAGGTTGAGCATGTGCACCGCTTCCGGATCGCCCATCCAGCCCGCCCAGCGCTCCGACGCATCGTCCGCCGCGATCGTGCGGACGAGATAATTGTCGGAATGGATTCTGATGATTTTCGGCGGGATGATCGACCGTCGCGGCGCCGGCATGGCCCTACCATCGGGAGGCTTGGGGATCGAGACGGGCGACCATAATCCAGGGCCTCGCGCTGCGGAAGCGGATGCGATCTTGATATTTCAGCAACGGGCGCCCGTCGCAGCGATTACATTTTTCCATACACCCGGCCGGCGACGGCCTTCAGGCGCTCGACTGATCCTGATTCGGGGTGCGGCTGGGTCGGTGCGAACAGGATCGTCGCCTGCTTGCCGTTCTTCCAGACATAAATATCGACCGCGTTGGTGTTGCCGCGGCTGCAGGCATGCTCGCCGAAGGCCTCTCTGCCGAGCTCGGGCAAGGGCACGTGCTTGCAGCCGCTGTTGCGGTTCATCATGTTGAGCTGCGTGTCGCGCGACATGGCCACCACCGCGACCATCAAGGTATTGGCGGAGCCGTCGAACATGAGGCAGCTGCCGGCGCCGGTGCGCTGGATCGTCAGGGTGCCGCGGTCGAGAAATCCATCGGCATCCTCGGCCGTGAGCCATTCGCAGCCGCCGAATCGCTCGCTCGTGGTGCCGACTTTGTCGAGCGCCTGCCGTGCGATCTCGGTCAGCGGCTTCAAGAGCGTATCGTCGGCGCGCCGGCCGGACGGGTAGATGCTGATCGACAGGATGTATTCCCCCGACAGCGCCACGATCGAGGCTTCCGCACGCGCCGCATCCGGGACGGTCCTTCCCGCCTGCGCTTCGTCGCCGATCCCGGACCATGGGATGACCGCCAAGCGCTCCTCGAGCGTCTTGACGAAGGTCGCGTACAATTCCTTGGCGCGATCCACGCTGGGATTGCGAAACACCGTGAGCATCAGCGTATCGCCGTGCTGGCCCTGGTAGATGCAGCCGCGGCCATCCTGATCGGAAACGAGCGACCACTTGGCCGCCGGCATCGCGCCGGCGAGCTCGTGGTCGCTGATGAACCGGCACGTCACCGCCGCGCGCGCCGGAGCGGCCGCGACCGCAAGCAGAAGGACGACGCAAGACACGAGGCAACACATGGCGCGCATTGGACATTTCCGCTCTTGAGAACGAACCGGGATTTTCGCGGGCGGGCAGGCTCGATGTCGAAATGGATGAAAATGGCGCCGTCGCGCGCGACCGTGTCCGCGCCACACCGCGCTCCTCCGCCTCCCTCCAAGTGAAGGTTAGTCGCCGGACCGGGAGCTTTGGTTCAGGACGGCATAGACAATCAGCCGTCGGCGGCAACATTTGGCGGCCACCCGGCCTTGCGCGCTCCGGCAACCGCAGTGGGTGTTTCTGATTGCTGCGGCTGCTGTAGGATGTCGAAGAGCTAAAAGCCGGTGGCTTGCGGGCCGCCGATCACGATGGGAGGATCGCCATGGACCTGACCGCCAGGCTTGCAGTCTGTACGTTGCTGGGTGCGCTCGTGCCGCTGACCGCCCAGGCGGCGAGCGACGAGCAGAAGGACTTCGCCTTCGGGGTCGTCGAGCGCAATGCCGCCCCGATGGCGAAGATCGGCGATTCGATCTACTATTTCGCCGAGCTCGGCATGCAGGAATTCGAGAGCACCAAGCTCATGAAGGACGTGCTCGAAGCCGGCGGCTTCACCGTCCAGCTCGGCGCCGCCGGCATGCCGACCAATCTGTGGGCACGCTACGGCAACGGACATCCGGCGATCGCCATCGTCAGCGAGATCGATGCGCTGCCGGAAGGCTCGCAGACCCCCATGGAGCTCACCCGCAAGCCGCTGGTGCCGGGCGCGCCCGGCCACATGGAGGGGCACAACACCCATGGCGGGCTGGTGGCCGCCGCCGCCTTCGCGGTGAAGGAGACGATGATGCGCTACGGCCTCCCGGGCAGCGTCATCGTCTCGCTCGGGCCGGCCGAGGAGCAGCTGATCAGCCGGCCCTATATCGTGCGCGCCGGCTACTTCAAGGATGTCGACGCCATCATCTATCTGCACATCGGCGATCAGATGGCGACCGGCTACGGCCTCGCCAACTACGCCTCGATCAGCGCCGACTTCACCTTCCACGGCAAGACCGCGCATGCCGCGGTCGATCCCTGGGACGCCAAGGACGCGCTCGACGCCAACCAGCTGATGGACGTCGGCGTCGCCTATCTGCGCCAGCAGCTGCATCCGACCTACCGGCTGCACCGCGTCGTCACCAACGGCGGCATCCAGCCCAACGTGATCCCGGATCTCGCGCAGACCTGGTGGTGGGTGCGCGACGCCAACATGCCGGACGCCGTGGCGACCTTCGAGAAGCTGGTCAATGTCGCCAAGGGCGCCGCGCTGATGACCGGGACCACCCAGGAGTACCGGATCATCGCGGCCGGCTGGCCGCAGCTCGGCATGAAGGCGATCGCCGAGACGGTGCAAGGCAATATCGACAAGGTCGGCATGCCGCGCTGGAGCGAGGACGAGCAGCGCTTCGCCCGCGAGTTCCAGAAATCCGCCGGCCGCCCCGAGGTGGGGCTCAAGACCGCCGTCACCCCGCTGGGCGGCCGCCCGCAAGGCTATGCCTCCAACGACAGCGGCGACGTGTCCTGGACGGTGCCGGCCGGCCTCCTGGCGTTTCCCTCGATCGTTCCCGGCATCACCATTCACGAGTGGCACGCCGCCATCACGCCGACCAGCACGATCGCCCACAAGGGCATGGTGGCCGGCGCCAAGGTGCTGGCCGCATCGGTCCTCGACCTCATCACCCGACCCGACGTCTTGCAGAAGGCGCGCACGGAGTTCGACGCGCAGCTCAAGCAGACGCCCTACTTCACGGTGCTGCCGGCCGAAGCCAAGCCGCCGCTCGATCTCAACAAGGCGGTCATGGACCGCTATCGGCCGGAGATGCGCAAGTTCTATCTCGGCGAGCAGCCGCGGCTGTTTTGAAAGGCGATCGCACGACCATGAACGCAAATCCGCTCTATGTCGGGATTGATCTGGGAACGAGCAATTCGACGGTTGCTCTGTTCGACGGCAAGGACCTCGCCGTCGTTCGCAACCGACAGGGCAGCGTGCTGACGCCGAGTGTCGTGCGAATCGACTCGCGCGGCAATGTGCTGGTGGGCGAGCGGGCGCGGCGCTTCCTCGATGCCGATCCGCAGAACACACGCAGCGAGTTCAAACGCCTGATGGGCACGGCCCACAGCTTCACGTTTCCGGCGAGTGGAGCCGTACGGCGGCCCCAGGAGCTGGCGGCCGAGGTGCTCAAGTCGCTGCGGCAGGACGTCGCCGATCAGGTCGGGATCGCGCCCCGATGCGCGGTCATCTCGGTGCCCGCACTGTTCGAGCTGCACCAGACCGCCGCAGTCTCCGAAGCCGCGCGGCTGGCGGGCTTCGAGCGTGTGGAACTCATCCAGGAGCCGGTCGCCTCCGCGATAGCGGCCGGCTGGACCCAGGCGAGCAGCAATGGGCCGTGGCTGGTCTACGACCTGGGCGGCGGTACCTTCGATGTTTCGTTGCTCGAGACCCAGGACGGTCTCCTGCGGGTGATTGGGCATGACGGCGACAATTTCCTCGGCGGGCGCGATTTCGACCGCGTCCTGGTCGATCTCGTGCTCGCCCGGCTCGCGGCCGAGGGCGTTGTCATGGACCGCGGCAATCCGCGGCACCTTCCGGCATTGAGCCGCCTGCGGGTCGCCGTCGAGGAAGCCAAGATCGAGCTGACCCGCGCCGCCGAGGCGCCGATCGTTCTGGCCGGCATCGACGTGGACGGACGGCGCCTCGACCTCGATGTCATCGTCACCCGGTCCGAATATGAGCCGCTCATCGCCCCGCTCATCGACCGCTCGCTCGACATCTGCCTTCGCCTGCTGACCGCCAACGGGGTCGGCTTGGAGGCGATCGAGCGCGTGGTGCCGGTCGGGGGGCCGACAGTCACCCCGTTCCTGCGCGAACGCGTCCGGGCCGTGCTCGGCAAGGGATTTGGCGAGGGGCTCGATCCGATGATTCTGGTGGCGCAGGGCGCGGCGCTGTTCGCCGGCACCGTCGCACTGGACGGCCGTCCGGCCCTGCCCGCCAGGCAATCCAATGAAGCCGCCGGGCCGAAGGTCTGGCTGCAATTCCCGGCCATCACCTCGGACCTCTCGCCCTTCGTCGTCGGCAAGGTGCTCGATCCTTCGAGCGGGGTCGCGAAAATCAGCCTCGTCCGCTCCGATGGGGGGTGGCAAAGCGATCCCACGCCATGCGAAGCGGACGGCACGTTTGCGGTCATGGTGAGCCTCCTGCCACGACAAAACGTCTCCTTCGAGGTGCGCGGCGAGCTTGCCGACGGCCGCAGCGTGGCGCTCGATCCGGCACGGCTTTCGATCACCCACGGGCTCACTCTCGGGGAGCCGCCGCTGTCACGCTCGATCGGGGTCGCGCTCGCCGATAACGTCGTGCAGGTCTACTTCAATCGCGGCTCGCCGTTGCCGATACGCCGCACGTTCATGCTGCGCACGGCCGAGACCGTCAATCCCGGTCCGGCTGGCCACGCGCTCAAGGTTCCGATCGTGCAAGGGGAGTTCGTCTTGGCGCACCTCTGCCGCTTGGTCGGCACGCTCGAAATCCCCAACTCCGCCCTTACGGCGGCTCTGCCGGGGGGCTCCGAGGTCGAGCTGATGCTCGAGCTCGACCGCGGCGGCGAGTTGCGCGCAAGAGCGCGCATTGCCAGCATCGATCAGGCCTTTGATCAGGTGGCTATACTGATCACGCCGCAGGTCTCGCTCGAGGCGATGGACGAGGCGCTGGCAAAGATACGAGCTCGCGCGGCCGACCTCCTGCGCTCGGCGTTTCACGACCGTTCCGGCAAGACGGCTGCGCGGCTGTCCTCGGCCCTGCCGCGCCTCGACGACGCGCAACGCAACATCACGGCCGCGCGCGGCGGCGACCTGGACGCCGGCGAGCAGGCGCGCCGCGAGCTCTTAGACTTCGACGCTCTGCTGGCGGAGATCGAAGCCGACCAGGCGTGGCCGGAGCTTGGCCAGAAGGTCGAGAACGATTTCGCGGTGGCGGTAAGCTGGGTGGCGGGCTACGGGAGCGAGATGGAGAGATCGACGTTGAACAGCGCCTATCAGGCCTGCAAGCGGGCATTCGTGGGCAAGGATGCGGAGGAGGTGGAACGCCAGCTCGCCGTCATTCGTCGCCTGGGGTCTGCGGCATATCTTCGCCACCCCTCGGCGTGGGAGCTCGAGTTCGAGCGCTACGCGGCTTGCGTCGGAGACAGCACCGACATTCGCCGTGCATCCGAGCTGGTCGCGAGCGGACAGGAAGCGGTGCGGCGGCACGATCGCGCACGGCTCGAGCAAATCGTGCGGGAGCTGTGGAAGCTCGCCCCGATCGACCGGGACGAGCAGAAGCTCGGCTATGGATCCGGCCTGAGATCGCGATGAACGAGCCTGATCCGCTGGCGTCCTGGCGCAGCAATCCGTTTTTCGTGCTGGAGGTGGGTACTGAGGCGTCCCGGGCCGAGGTCGAGCGCGCCGGCCAGAAGCTCCTCGGGCTGCTGGCCCTCGGCAGCGCCGGCGCCGGGCATTGCAGCACGCCGCTCGGCCCGGCGGCGCGCGACGCCGACAGCGTGCGCCAAGCCATGGCGGCGCTTCGCGATCCCAACCAGCGGCTGATCTACGAATTGTGGGCGAATCTCGCGCCAAGGGCCGCGGCAGCCGGCGGCGAGAACCCGGCATCGGCCTGGAAAACGGCCGATCAAGCTCTGGGTTGGGCTGGATAATGTCCGGCGTAGTGTTCGTGTTTCTCATCATCTACTTCCTCAGCCGGGAGCGCAGCAGCTCTATTCCCTTTCCGCCTCTGGCCTGGATCTGGTTGGCGAAATGCGTGCAGCTGAGCGTGTTGCTGGGTGTTTTCGGCGCGCTTGACGGTGCCGGCCGCATATGGCTCACGCCGGCGTTCATCCTGCTTTTCGCCCCGAATTTCGTTCTCAAGCAGATCGTGGTGCCGCTCGGGTGGCCGCGTTTCGCCTACTGGGTCGCCCGAACTTGCGGGCCTGCTCAATCGATGCACGAGGCCGGCGTGGGCGCCGCGTTCTACGGCGCGCTCGCGCTCATGCGGCGACCACGATCTACGCAAGCCATCGACTGGCTTGCCGAACGTGCCAACAGGACGCCAGCGGCACGGGGCGTCGGCGTGGTCACGGCCGGGCTTCTGGCAGCGCTGCGCGGGAACCGCCACCGGGCGCGCTGCCTCTTTCGCGTTGCGGATGCTCTGACGCCGAAACTTATTTCAGCCAGCGTCAAGGTCGTGGCGCGGGACTGGCTGGTTGCAGATGCGGCGCGCCTTGGCGACTGGCATGAGGTCATCCGCCTGGGCCGGCGCGGCCGCGCCAGCCTGCGCTGGTCGTATTTGCTGGCTCGGATCGGCGAACGGCTGACCGGAGACCCGAAA
Organism: uncultured Alphaproteobacteria bacterium; assembly: GCA_963744275.1. GTDB lineage: Bacteria > Pseudomonadota > Alphaproteobacteria > Rhizobiales > Xanthobacteraceae > VAZQ01. The sequence goes on along the minus strand of CAVUSX010000029.1, from coordinate 659,311 downwards.
GGCCCCCACGACTGGCTGCTCTGGCTCTGCTGGATGCTGGCACCGCGACGGCGGGCGACACTTCCGTTGCTGCGCAGGGCGCTCGCAGGGGCGCCCGCTCTCGAGCCGGCGCCCGCAGCAGCATCCGTCGACGGGGAGTTGCCGGATGCGTTGGCCGATCTGGCGCGGGTCATCGAGGGGCGATTTGCGCAGGATGGCCAATCGCTGGCCCGGTCCGTCCGTGCGGTCGACGCGGCGCTCGATCATCCATCGACACGCGCGCTGCTGCAACGCCGAATCCTCGCCCTGGGGGCCCGGCACGATGCCGAAGCGATCATCGCCGGATTCCGAAGCCGCCTGGTCGACCTGATCGAGCCGCTCATCGAAGAATTGCCGCGGCTCGCGCATGGACCGGACGGCGGAGCCCTGCTCGATCAGGCAATCGATCGGACCAAGGCGAAACTGTTCAGGGATATCGAAGCCCGCTGCCGCGATTACCGCGAGCGGCTGGCGCGTGGAAACGCGATGGACCCGCTCGCGGAGTGGGAAGCCTGGGCGGAGTTGCGGGATTCCGCCGACCGCGTGCTGCAGCTCGCTCCGGTATCAAAGCATGCACTATTCCATACCATGTATACCCCGATGTGCAATTTCGCGGTGTTCCAGCACAATGTGTGCAAGCGCGTCGCTCTCGCCCACCAAATCTTTTGGTGGCTTCGGCAGCACTCGGAAAGCGATCTCTCGGCGTCGGAGCTGCTCTCAAAAAACATGCGGGTGAGCGCAGCCTGACCGCCGTAGCTGCGGAATATTCGCCGCGATTACCGGATGGGCGCGACTCGGCGGATTACGCGCGGCGTGCGCGCATCGATCCATCCGGTACTCGTTCGGGTCGATGGCATCAGCTTTCGGCGCGCGCGAAAACGGCGGCACTCGGCGTCGCGATTTGAGGATCAAGCATGGGGATCGAAGCTGTGCAGCTCTCGGCCAGTATCCGCCTCCCATATCTTGACGGTCCCATCCCCGGATTCCGACGCCAAAGCCAGGCCGTCGGGCAAGAACGCGACTGACGTGACGGGACCTTGATGCCCGGCGAGCGCTTGCAGCTCCCGACCACCGGTCCACAGATCCCAGAGCTTGATTGTCGCGTCCCCCGACCCCGACGCCACCAGCCGACCGTCCGGCGAAAACGCGACCGAGAGGACCGCGCCCTCATGTCCCTTGAGCTTGTGGGGCTTTCGATTCGCGGCGACGTCCCACAGCGAAACGACACCGGCTTCATCCCCGGATGCGAGAGTCGCCCCATCCGGAGAGAACGCCAGCGCGTCGACGTCTCCACCAGGCCAGGTCAAGGTGCTGCGGCGCTCGCCGGTTGCGACATCCCACAGCTTGATCGATCCGTTCCGGCTTCCCGACGCCAAAATCGACCCATCAGGCGAAAACCCGACAGAAGGGACGACGCCCGGCCCTTCGTGGCCGGGCACGTCCCCCTCCAGAAACCGCAGCGGCTGCCCGCTGGCGACGTCCCATAGCTGAACGGTGTCGCGACACTCGTAGTAATCATAGGTTTCGGGCCATGGCTCCAACCCCGTCGCCAGGATCCGACCGTCGGGGGAAAACGCGGCCGTAAGGACCACCCAGAATGCACGGCCACTGAACCATCGTATGCTTTTGCCGCTCGACAAATCCCAGAGTCCGATTTTTTCGCCGTTGTAGTGAAGTGAGGCGAGAACCCGACCATCCGGGGACAAGGCCAGTGGCCATCCATCTCCGTCGTCAACCTCGAGCACGCGTGCTGTCAGGCCGTTGGTGATATCCCAAAGCTGGAGGCCTTGGCCCCTCGGCCACCGTACCAGCATGGCTCCGTCGGATGACAACATGACCGGCCTCGCCCGCTCCGTTTGATTGAAAGGACGCCCGTTGCTCGACCCGCGCAGCGCTGGCCGGCCGGCGAACCTATCCGTAAGGCGTGTCGGAACATAGGGTCATCCGGGGATCGTATCCGTATCGAACCGCCGGTCGGGAAGATTGAACCGACCCTGCAGCATCTTTGCAGCAGACGATGCCCGGCGAACTGGCTACGGTCGCTCAGCGTCAGCACCCTGGGCGACGCCTCGGACAGGCCCTTCAGGTCGGCTATCGGTCAAGCTGCGGGTTTGGCTTCTCGCGCCGGCGCGATCTTGCGCAGCGTGGAACCTAGTTCGTCCTCGGCCCGCTCAAGATCATACTGCGTCTGGATGCCCATCCAGAACGCGGCCGAAGTGCCGAAATATCTACCGAGCCGCAGGGCGGTGTCAGCGGTCACCGGAGTTTGCTCATTGGCCAGCCGCTCAATTCGCGTGCGCGGCACGCCGACAGCACGAGCCACCGCGTATGGCGAGAGGTTCAGGGGGCGAAGGAATTCCTCGCGCAGGACCTCGCCGGGATGAATAGGAGGAAGTTTCTTGGCCATGGCCGCGCGCCTTTCAATGATAATCCACGATCTCGACCTCCTCCGGCCCCTGATCGCTCCACCGGAATACGATCCGCCACTGATCGTTTACTTGGATCGAATGCTTGCCAGCGAGGTCCCCTCGCAAAGCTTCCAGTCGGTTGCCCGGCGGCGCCACAAGATCACCAGGCATCGTGGCGTTGTTTAGCTGAACCAGTTTTCGGCGGGCAACCTTGGCAACGTCTGTCGGAAACCCCTTTGGAACGCGTCGTTGTTGGAAGATCAACGCCGTTAGCGTGCCCCGGAAGCTTCTGATCATCCGCCGACACGTATCATGGCATGATACTAGATGCAACTCCCTTTGGGCTCGCTCGGAGCGCAGTCGGCGGCTTTTCGGTGCAGTCGCACCTGCAAGATTGCCAACAGCAGCGCGGAAATGGACAGCCCCGCACACCAAACCGCGCGACAGGCCGCTCTGGCGTCGGCGGCGCGCCCGAAGAGATTCGAACTCCGGGCTGCGAGATTCATCGCTTGTTGCTCCAACTGCCGCGCCCGCCCTCACCGCTCCCGCAGCGGCACCAATCCGAGCTCCGCCGCCAGCCGGTCGAGCTGCACCACCAGCTCGGCCGCCATCGGCACGCCGTTCTCCACCCGGTCGGCGCGGCGGCGGCGGCGCTCCTCGCCGGGGAGCCGGATGGCGTCGAAGCCGGGCAGCCTGGCGGAGCCGCGCAGGTCGCGCAGGTGGCGGTCGACCTCGGCGGTGAAGCTCGCAAGCGGCGTGAAGCGGGCGATGTCGAGCGCGATGATGAAGTGGCCGGTGTCGCCGAAGCTTTTTTCGTCGGCGTTGAAATCCACCACGTCGCGGCCGAACGCGGCGCCGTTGAGGGTTCCGGCCAGCAGGCCGAGCACCAGCGCGAGCCCGCTGCCCTTGTAGCCGCCGATGGGCAGCAGCAACCCTTCGGCGCTGCGCTGCGGGTCGGTGATCGGTCCGCCGTCGCGGCTGCTCACCATCCAACCTTCGGGCATTTGCTTGCCCTGCAGCCGATAGTTCTTGACCGTCCCGTAGGACGCGACCGTGGTGGCGATATCGAGCACCACCGGCGCTTCTTCGCCGGCCGGGATCGCGACGGCGAGCGGATTGGTACCCAAGAGCGTCTCGGCGCCGCCCCACACCGCCATGTGATTGGCGCTGGCGACCACCGAATAGATGCCGACCATGTCGTGGGGCAGCGTCATGGCCGCATAGACCCCGGCGGCGCCCGCATGGTTGGAGCGGCGCGCCCCCACCCAGGCGACCCCGCAGGCACGGGCGAGATCGACCGCGGTCGCGGCCGCCTGCGCCATCACCAAGTGTCCCATGCCGTTGTCGCCGTCCACCAGGGCGGTCGCCGGCGCGGTCTTCTCCACCGTGATGGCGGGCCGCGGGTTGACCCCGCCGGCGCGCAGGCGGCGCACATATTGCGGCAGCCGGAACACCCCATGGGCATCGGCGCCGGTCAGATCCGCCTCGGTCATCAGCTCCGCCACCTTGGCGGCGTCCGCCGCCGGCAAGCCCATCTTGGCGAGCGCATCGCGGATCAAGCCCGCGATGGCGGCGGGGGGAACCCTGACGGCACTGACGGCTTGGTCCATGGCGATCCTGATCGGAGAGCACAGGCCGCCCTTGCACGACGATTCGGGCGGGCGCATGCAGGGTGGAGAGCGCGGCCCGAGACGGGCGCGCGCTCGTTGGAGCAGCGCGGAGATTAGTGGAGCGGGGTCCTGGACGCCAGCGCGGAGCCCCCTTGAACGGGACGCAGAAGTAGCCTCGAATCCCGCTCCAGCTTTCACCGGAGGCCGTCATGACGAAATATTTGCTGGTCAGCTTCAAGACCTGCCCATGGGTACAGCGTGCCGCGATCGTGTTGCGCGAGAAGAAGATCGATTTTGAATTCCGCCACATCGAGCCCGACAACCGCCCAGAGTGGTTCCTGGCCATCTCGCCGCACAAGAAAGTGCCGGTGCTGCGCCTCGACGACCGGATTTCGTTGTTCGAATCGAACGCGATCGCCGAGTTCCTGGACGAAACCGTCGCGCCGCGGCTGCATCCGGAGGATCCGATCGCGCGCGCCGTGAACCGGGCCTGGACCGACTACCTGCCGACCTTTGTCGGGATCGTGACGGCGGGCGCCTATGCGGACACGCAGGCCGACTACGACCGGGTGACGGCGCGCATCCCCGAGCCGTTCGAGCGGCTCGAGAAGGCGCTCGAACGGCAGGGCGGCGGCCCCTTCTTCAACGGCGCCGGCTACGCCCTTGTCGATGCCGCTTACGCGCCGTTCCTGCAGCGCTACTTCTTCCTCGACCGCATCCGCAAGATCGGCCACATCGAGAAGTTCCCGCGGCTCAAGGCGTGGGGCGAGGCTCTGGTGGCGCGCCCCTCGACCCACTCGTTCCCGCCCGCCGCGTTCGAGCAGCTCTATCGCCGGGCCGTGAAGGGCCGCAACAAATGGCTATCCCAATTCGTCGAGACCGCCCCGGCGGTCGCGGCCGAATGACCGGCCGCAGCGTTCGCCGGCGGCCCTTGATTTGGAGCAACTTCCGGTGGGATGGACGCAGCGCTGTAGGGTGGGCAAAGGCGGCCACGATCATTCGATTGATGTACCAAGCCGGCTCCGCCGTGCCCACGCGGAGCGGCTCAATATGCCGAGAGACTTCGCGTGGGCACGGCGCCCATAGCCCGTCGAAGACGGGCGTGAACGCCCTGATGAGCGCCTTTGCCGGCCCTACGCGCGATTTCGGTTGATCGAAATCCGCCCTGATCGCAATTTCTGCGGCAAACCGGTATCCAGCGGGATCAAGCGATGCTCTTGCCGGAAAACGCCCGCGCCCGCGATAGTGTGATAAATCCCGGCAGCCCACCGGCCCCAGCTCGGAAGCCCGACATGGATTTAACATCGGCTGCCAGCCGCCCGCACTACCATCCCCGGGTCGAGGACGATGCCCTGGTGCGCGGTGCCGGCCATTTCGTGGCCGACCGCCACGAGCCCGGCCAGGCCTTCGGCTGGTTCGTGCGTTCCCCGCATGCGTTCGCCCGCATCGGCGCCATCGACATTGAGCGCGCGCGCAACGCCCCCGGCGTGCTCGCCGTGCTGACCGCGGCCGACATGGAGGCGGCCGGTGTCGGCAATGTCGGGCGCCATCCGCCGCTTGCCGGCCGCGGCGACAAGAAGCTCATCGTCCCACACCGGCCGGCGCTGGCGCGCGAGCGGGTGATGCATGTGGGCGAGCCCGTCGTCATGATCGTCGCCGAAACCGCGCTGGCGGCGCAGGATGCCGCCGAGCTGGTGCAGGTGAGCTACCAGGAGCTCGCGCCGGTGACCGACCTCATCGCCGCCAGCCAGCCGGGCGCGCCGCAAGTGTGGCCGGAGGCGCCCGGCAACCTGGCGGTGGATTGGCCCGGGCTCGCGGCCGACCCGGATGCCAATGCGCGCGAGGTCGAGCGCATCATCGCGGCGGCTCCTCATGTGGCGCGGGTCAAGGTCGCCAATCAGCGCCTGATCGTCGCCACCATGGAGCCGCGCGGCGCGACCGCGAGCTACGACGCCGCAGCCGACCTCACGACGCTGCGCACCTGCTCGCAGAGCGCCGGCACGCTGCGCGACAACATCCTGGCGATCATGAATTGGCCGAAGGCGCGCCTGCGCGTCATTACCGAGGACGTGGGCGGCGCGTTCGGGCTCAAGACCGGCGCCTATCCGGAATATCTCGCCACCATGGTGGCGGCGCGCGTGACCGGCCGGCCGGTGCACTGGATGTCGAGCCGCTCCGAGGCGTTCCTCAGCGACAACCAGGGACGCGACACCGTGACGGAGGCGGAGCTGGCGCTCGACCCCAGGGGTCGCTTCCTGGCGCTGCGCATCCGCCACCTCGCCAATATGGGGGCCTATATCGGCTCGGTCGGCGCCAACATCCAGACGCAGAATTTCACCCGCTGCTTCCCGGGCATGTACGACATCAAGCATCTGGACGTGAGCGTGCGCTGCATCTTCACCAACACCGCGCCGACCGCGCCCTATCGCGGCGCCGGACGGCCGGAGGCCAACTACGCGCTCGAGCGCGTGGTGGAGGAGGCGGCGCGCGTGACCGGCATCGATCCGATCCGGCTGCGCCGGCGCAATTTCATCCGGCCCGCCGCCATGCCGTACCGCACCGCGATCGGCACCACCTTCGACAGCGGCGAGTTCGAAGCGGTGCTCGACAAGGCGCTCGCGCTCGCCGACGTGGACGGCTTCAAGCGGCGGCGGCGCGAGGCCGGCCGGCGCGGCAAATATCGCGGGCTCGGCGTGTCCTGCATGCTCGAGCATGCCGGCGGTGCCCCGATCGAGGGCGCGGCGATCGCGTTCACCGGCGGCGAGCCCGGCGAGCGGAGCATGATCCTCGCCCTCAACGTGCAATCGACCGGCCAGGGACATGCCTCGGTGTTTCCGCGCCTGGCGGCCGAGCGGTTGGGCATTCCGGTGGAGAATATCCGCCACCAGCACGGCGATTCGGCGCTCGAGATCCCGGGCTTCGCCTCGGTCGCGTCGCGCTCCGCCATGACGGCCGGCAGCGCCGTGCTCAAGACGCTCGACGCCATGCTGGCCAAGGGCAAGACCATCGCGGCGAGCGTGTTGGAGGCCGCCGAGGGCGACATCGCGTTCGAGGCCGGCGCCTTCACGGTGGTGGGCACCGACCGGCGCATCTCGCTGTTCGATCTCGCGGCCCGCGCCACTGAGATGAAGGCACGCGGCGAAATTCCCGAAAGCCTCGACACCAGCGCCAAATCCGACACTCCCCCCACCTATCCCAACGGCTGCCATATCGCGGAGGTCGAGGTCGATCCGCAGACCGGGGAGGTCACGGTGGTGGCCTATGCGGCGGTCGACGATTGCGGCAACGTGCTCGATCCCATGATCGTGGAAGGGCAGCTGCACGGCGCGCTCGCGCAGGGGTTGGGCCAAGCCGTGATGGAGACGCGCGCTTTACGATCCCGACGGCGGCCAGCTCATCACCGGCTCGTTCATGGACTATGCCATGCCGCGCGCCACCGACATGCCCTCCATCCGGGATGCGCTCCATATTGTGCCGGCCACCACCAATCCGCTCGGCGTCAAGGGCGCGGGCGAAGCCGCCACCACGGCCGCCATCGCGGCGGTCATGAACGCGATCGCCGACGCGGTGCCGGGCGGCGGCGCCGACCAGCTCGCCATGCCGGCGACCCCGGAGCGGGTGTGGGCGGCGTGTCGGGTGGACGGCTGAGCGGGCCGCTCGGGGTCTTGTTCTGGGTTCCGGCGGATGGTCCGGAACGCCGGAAGCCGCCGTTAAGGCTGCCCCCAAGGGCGGCGCAGATTACGCCGATTTTGCTTGCCGGACGGGGGGTTCCCGCCGATACTGCCGACGGCATTTTGGCACGTATGACGCCGTCCAAAACCGAGCGCTAACCGGACATTGCGCGCCGGAGCGGGCTGCGGGCCAGCTGAGCACAGCGCTGAGCGAAGCAATATGCACAGCCGAAAGTGTGCACAGCAGATGATGTCCCCGTGCGAGATCATGCACCCACACATCCTTGGGAGAGAACGATGCGACTGAAGCAAGTTTCGCTTTTGGCGAGCGCCAGCCTGTTCGGCATGCTGGTCCATGCCGGACTGTCCACCAGCGCGCTGGCGCAGGCCGCCGCGGCGCTGAGCGGACAGGTGACCTCGGCCGAGGAAGGCCCGATGGAAGGCGTCCTGGTCAGCGCCAAGAAGGACGGCTCGACCATCACGGTCACGGTGGTCACCGACGACAAGGGCGAATACCGCTTCCCGGCCGACCGGCTCGCCGCCGGCCATTATACGATCGCCACCCGGGCGATCGGCTACGATCTCGACGGGCCCAAGGCGGCCGATGTCGCGGCCGGCGGATCGAAGGCCGACATCAAGCTCGTCAAGACCAAGAATTTGGTCAACCAGCTGTCCAATGCCGAGTGGCTGCAGAGCGCGCCCGGCCCCGACAACCTCAAGACCAACATGGGCGCCTGCGTGAGCTGCCACACGCTGCAGCGCGTCTTCGCCTCGACCCACGACGCCGACGAGTTCAAGGCGCTGTTCAAGCGCATGGGTTCCTACTCGCCCGGCAGCACGCCGATGCATCCGCAGCCGCTCCTGCCGGGCCCGCGCGCCGATCGCGCACCGATCCCGGCCGGGCAGTTCGACGCTCAGTCGAACTGGCTCGCCAGCGTCAATTTGAGCACGCGGGACAAGTGGAACTTCGATCTGAAGACGCTGCCGCGGCCGAAGGGCGCGTCCACCAAGGTGATCTACACGGAGTACGATCTGCCGCGCAAAGTGGCGCAGCCCCATGACGTGATCGTCGATAAGGACGGCATGGTCTGGTATTCGGACTTCAGCAACATGTTCGCCGGCGAGCTCGACCCCAAGACCGGCAAGGCGACCGAGATCCCGATCCCGGTGCTCAAGCCCGATGAGCCGAAAGGCAGCCTCGAGATCGAGCTCGATCCAGCCCAGAAATACGTCTGGCTCGCCCTGATGTACCAGGCGGGGGTCGCGCGCATCGACCGCATGACCCACGAGGTCACGACCTACCCGTTCCCGAAGGAATGGGATTCGACGACCTCGCAGGCCTCCATGGTGTCGCCGCAGCATGACGACGTCGACGGCAAGGTGTGGACCAACAATCAAGAAGAGCACGACATGTACCGGATCGACGTGAAGACCGGGCAGTACGAGAACCTGGGCCCGTCCAAGAGTCCGGCCGGCAAGCAGATCTCCGCCTACGGAATGCCGACCGATCAGTTCAACAACGTGTATCAGCTCGAGTTCGGCGGCACCAGCATCGGGGTCCGCGATGCCAAGACCGGCATCGCCACCATCTACCAGACGCCGATCAAGAACTCGCGCCCGCGCCGCGGCCGCGTCGACGCCCAGAACCGGCTGTGGTTCGCCGAGTTCGGCGGCAACGCCATCGGCTTGTTCGATCCCAAGACGGCGGAGATCAAGGAATATCCGCTGCCGACCAAGTTCAGCCTTCCCTATGACGTGGTGCCCAACAAGGACGCCTCGCAGGTCTGGACCGGATCGATGCTGGACGACGAGGTGACGCGGCTCGACACCAAGACCGGGCAGCTCACCGACTACCTGCTGCCGCGCACGACCAATATCCGGCGCGTATTCGTGCAGGACGACGGCCCGCGCACGGTGCTCTGGGTCGGCAGCAACCACGGCGCTTCGATCGTCAAGGTCGAGCCGCTGGACTGACGGGTCCTGAACCGCTCGATTTTCGGATGGCCGGGCTTTGTCCCGGCCATCTGCTTTTCGCGCCCGCAGGGCCCTGTCGCCCCCTTCGGAATATGCAAATATGGCCGCAATTCGTATTCGCATTGAAATAATCCAACGAGGGAGATGAACATGCGTTTCAACGCTCTGCTTGCGTCGACGAGCCTGGTGAGTGCGCTGGCGTGGCTGACCCTGGCTCCGGCGCAGGCGCAGACCGCGGCGGCGCTCAGCGGCCAGGTTTCCTCGGCCGAGGAAGGCGCCATGGAAGGCGTGCTGGTCAGCGCCAAGAAGGACGGCGCCACCATCACCACCACGGTGGTGAGCAACGACAAGGGGCAGTTCAGCTTCCCGGCCGACCGGCTCGAGCCCGGCCACTACAACATCACCATCCGGGCCGCCGGCTATGACCTCACCGGCCCCAAGAGCGTCGATATCGGCGCCGGCGCGGCCGCTACCGCCGACATCAAGCTCGAGAAGGCCAAGAACGTGGCGCGCCAGCTCTCCAATGCCGAATGGCTGCTTGAGCGCGCCCGGCGACGACAAGATCAAGTCGTTCCTGCCCGACTGCGTCGGTTGCCACACCCTGCAGCGCATCTTCACGTCGACGCATGATCAGGATGAATTCAAGGCCGTGTTCACCCGCATGGGCCGCTATGCGCCCGAGAGCGTGCCGAGCCACCCGCAGCTGATCAAGACCGGCGGCGCGCGCAGCGAGCGCCCGCGGGTGCCTGCCGCCATGATGGACGCCGCGGCCGATTATCTGACCAGCGTCAATCTGAGCGGCACGGACCAGGAGGGCTTCACGCTGAAGCGGCTGCCGCGCCCGAAGGGCCGCGCCACCCACGTGATCGTCACCGAATACGATCTGCCGCGCAAGGAAGCCCAGCCGCACGACGTGATCGTCGATACCGACGGTCACGCCTGGTACTCGGATTTCGGCAATCAGTTCGTGGGCGAGCTCGATCCCAAGACCGGCAAGGTGACCGACATCAAGCTGCCGCTCCTGCGCGACGACCAGCCCAAGGGCTCGCTCGACATGGAGTTCGATCCCGACGGCAACATCTGGGTCGGCATGTCGTACCAGGCCGGCGCCTCCAAGGTCGACCGCAAGACCAAGGAGGTCAAGACCTATCCGCTGCCGCCGCAATGGGCCAACATCACGACCCAGACCAACATGGTCACGCCGACGCACATGTACGTCGACAACAAGGTGTGGATGACCGACACCGAGACCCACAACCTCTACCGGCTCGATCTCAAGTCCGGGCAGTGGGAGAACAGGGGCGAGGCCACCTCCGCCGACGGCAAGAAGATCAGCGGCTACGGGCTGCCGAGCGACAAGGACAACAACGTCTATATGTTCTCCTTCGGCGATACCCGGATCGGCACGCTCGACGCCAAGACCAACGTGGCCCAGATCTGGGCGACCCCGACGCCGCGTTCGCGCCCGCGCCGCGGCCGCCTGGACGACCAGGGCCATGTCTGGTTCGGCGAATATGCCGGCAACGCCATCGGCATGTTCGATCCGGCCACGCAGCAGATCAAGGAATTCAAGCTGCCGACGGCCTGGAGCGAGCCCTACGACGTGGCGCCCACCAAGGGCGGCGCCGAGGTGTGGACCGGCTCCATGCTGAGCGACCAGGTCGCGCGGCTCGACACCAAGACCGACCAGTTCACGGAATATCTGCTGCCGCACTCGACCAATATCCGGCGCGTGTTCGTGCAGGAGACCGGTCCGCGCGAGGCAGTCTGGTTCGGCAACAATCACGGCGCCGCGCTGGTGAAGGTCGAGCCGCTGGATTGATGCGGTCCGCAAAGCAATGAAGTGGCGATGGCCGGGCATAGCCCGGCCATTTGCTTTTGGTTCTTGTAGGATGGGTTGAGCTCTTGCGAAACCCATCAGAGCCGCGTCGATGGGTTTCGCAAGAGCTCAACCCATCCTACAGCGTCAACCGCCTCACGCCTGCGAGATGAACTTCCGCACCATATACGCCTCCATGCCTTCGATGCCGCCTTCGTGGCCGTAGCCGGATTCCTTGACGCCGCCGAACGGCGTCTCCGGCGTCGAGATCAGCACGCTGTTGACCCCGACCATGCCGGATTCGAGCGCGTCCCCGATCGCGTTCGCGGTCTGCGCCGATCCAGGTGAACGCATAGGCGGCGAGCCCGAACGGCAGCGCATTGGCGCGCGCCACCACCTCGTCGAAGCTCTTGAAGGTCACCACCGGGGCGATCGGGCCGAACGGCTCCTGCGTCATCAGCTTGCAGTCGTCCGGCAGGTCGGTGATCACGGTCGGCTCGAAGAAATAGCCCTGGTTGCCGCGCCGCTTGCCGCCGGTGACGACCTTGCCGCCGCGGGCCTTGCTGTCGTTGACGATCGCCTCCATGGCGTCGAGCCGGCGCGCATTGGCGAGCGGCCCCATGGTGGTGGCGGGCTCGAGCCCGTCGCCGAGCTTGATGCCGTTGGCGAACTCGGTGAAGCGCTTGAGGAAGCGGTCGTAGACGCCCTCCTGCACGTAGAAGCGCGTGGGCGAGATGCAGACCTGGCCGGCATTGCGGAATTTGAACGCCGCGATGGTGTCGGCGGTCTTCTCCGGATCGGCGTCGGCGAACACCACCACCGGCGAATGCCCGCCGAGCTCCATGGTGGCCCGTTTCATCCCCTTGGCGGCGAGGCCGGCCAGGTGCTTGCCGACCGGCACCGAGCCGGTGAAGGAAATCTTGCGCACCAGATCGGACGCGATCAGGTGCTCGGACACCTTCGCCGGCACCCCGAACACGAGATTGAGCACGCCCGCCGGCAGGCCGGCATCCACGAAGCAGCGCACCAGCTCCACGCAGCTGCCGGGCGTCTCCTCGGAGGGCTTGATGATGATCGAGCAGCCGGCCGCGAGCGAAGCCCCGATCTTGCGCGCCGGCGTCAGCGTCGGGAAGTTCCAGGGCGTGAAGGCGGCGACCACGCCGACCGGCTCCTGCGTGACCATTTGTCGGGTGCCCTTCACCCGCCCCGGAATGATGCGCCCATAGGCGCGGCGGCCCTCCTCGGCGAACCATTCGATGATGTCGGCGGTGACCATGACCTCCAGCCGCGACTCGGCCGAGCACCTTGCCCTGCTCCTGGGTCATGATTTGAGCGATGGCCTCGGCGCGCTCGCGCACCAAGGCCGGCGGCCTTGCGCAGCACCTTGGCGCGGTCATAGGCCGAGGTCGTGCGCCAGAGCGCGAGGCCCTTTTTCGCAGCCTCGAGCGCCTCATCGAGATCGCTCGCGCCCGCATGGGGCAGGTGCGCCAGCGGCTTCTCGGTCGCCGGATTGACGACGTCCTCGCCTTGGCGGCCATCGCCGTTGCGCCAGGCGCCGCCGATATAGAGCGCAAGATCGGTATACATGGGAACCTCGTTCGTTTGTCGCGGACGGGTTAGCACTAAATGCGCCGGGGTTCACCCCACCTTCGCGGCCCAGCGCTTGCGCCGCCGCCGGCGCGCGCCGTCAGGTCAGGAATGCCCCGCCATTGGCATGGATGGTCTGTCCGTTGACGAAGCGGCCGCCGGGCCCGCAGAGGAACCGCACCACCGCCGCCACGTCGCCGGGCGTGCCGTAGCTCCCGAACAAGGTGCGGTTCATCTGGTGGTGCTGGGGCTCGGGCAGGCCGGGATCGCGCGGCCGCTCGATCAGGCCCGGCGACACGCAGTTCACCGTGACCTTGTCGGCCGCCAGGTCATGCGCCAGCGCATGCGTCAGGCCGATCAGGCCGGCCTTGGCGGCGATCACATGGGCGCGGTGCTTGGAGCCGGTGTGGGCGCTCAGGCCCCCGATATTGACGATGGCGCCGGCGCCGCTCTGCTCGAGGGCCGGCAGGCAGGCCTGCACGCAATGAAACGCGCCCTCCAGAATGACCGCCATGACGGCGCGCCAATCCGCGATGGTCATCTGCATCGATCGCCTTCTCGTCGCGCATGGCGGCATTGTTGATCAAGATGTCGATGCGGCCGAAGCGCGCCAGCGCGGCCGCCGCCATGGCCTGCACGGCGCCCGCATCGGTGACGTCGGCGAGGCACACCAGCGCCTTGCCGCCGCCTGTTATGATCGCCTGCGCCACCGCGTCGGCTTCAGCGCGGTTGGAACGGGCATTGACCACCACGGCGGCGCCGCCGGCGGCAAGCGCGAGCGCGATCGAGCGGCCGATGTTGCGGCCGGAGCCGGTCACCAGCGCGACCCGTCCGTCCAGTTCCTTGCCGGCTTCAGCCATGGTGCAGCCTTTCCGCGGACACGATCGTTTCGAACTTTGTGAGGACTTGCCGCGCCGTTACTCTCTCGCGTTGGACGCCAATGGGCGGGAGGGTAAGGCCCACTCAGCCGCGCAACACGCCGAGATCGACCGGCTGATCGAAGAATTTGCCGGCCAGCCGCAGCGCCGCATCGGTGCTTGCCTTTGTCCCAGCCGCCGTGTTGCGCGTTGAGGGCGAACTTCTCCTCGATGTCGGCGCGGGTGAGCGGCTCGTGGGCGCCGCCGCGCAGATGCGGCTGGCGTTCCTCGATCACGCTGCCGTCGGCGAGCGTCAGGCGGATATGGCCGGTGAACTCGTTGGGGTATGGATTGTCCGGATCGATCCGGTAGCTCACTTTGGCGGCCAGCGCCACCACGGCGGGCTCGCGCACGGCCGCATCCGAGAAGGCATCGAGCCCGACATTGCCGCGCACGAAGCCGGCCGCGATGCAATAGGGGCTGGAGAACTTGGCGCCGTAGCCGTTGCCGGGATGCTGCTTGGCGGCGAGCGGCTCCCACAGCCGGTGCACCGTTCCCTCCGCCACCTCGCACACGATCTGCGTGATGGCCTCCGGCTTGATGCCGCGCGCCGCCAGCCGGCGTGCGCAATCGATATAGGGATGGGTCATGGTGCCGCACGGATAGGGCTTGAAGGCGAGCGTTTCGGTCACCCAGCGCTCGCCGAAATCGCCGATCAAGGCGTCGTAATCGCCGGTGGTGGTATGGGCGAAGCCGTTGAACAGCCCATGCACGCCTTCGAGCACGGTGCGCGGACCGACGAACCCTTCGCGGCCGAGCAGCGCGGCGCGCAGGCCCGATTGCGCGGCCCAACCCGGATGCAGCCGCTTGGTCCAGGCGCCCTCGGCCAGATATTCGATGATGCCGCTCGCCATGGAGCCGACGATGCCGAGCGCGTCGACCATGGGACGCGGCGGCAGCCGCAGCGCAGCCGCGACCCCGGCGGCCGCCGCCACGGCGCCGTAGATCGCGGTCGGATGGAAGCCGGCCTTGTGCACCGCCTTGGGGGCCACCAGGCCGAGACGACAGATGGTCTCGACCCCGACCGCGATGCCGAGAAGCGCGGCCTGCCCATGCAGGCGGTGCCGCTCGCAGGCCGCCAGCACCGCCGGCACGATGACGGCGCCGGCATGCACGGGCCCGCCCTCGAAGGTGTCGTCGAAATCCTCGCCATGGGTCGCGGTGCCGTTGACGAAGGCGGCCCCGGCCGCGCTCATCGGCCGCGCATGCCCGATGGCGGTGCAGCTGCCTTCGTCGTCCCAGCCCGCGATCGCGCTCTTGACGTAGGGCTCGTGGCGCGCCGTCACGCACAGGCCGATCACGTCGATCAGCAGGTCTTCGCATTTGCGGCGCACGGCGGCGGGCAACCGCGCCGGCTCGAGCGCGGCGATCTTGCCCGCCAGATGCTCGGCGACCGCGATACGGGGAAGCTCGGTGTCCATGTGAATCCAAATCTGCGAGGTTGAAGCGTCGGGGGCTCAGGCGTTGCGCAAGCGGACGCCGCCGAAGCCCGGAATCTGATTGACGGCGGTGACGACCGCGAAGGTGATGACCAGCATGATGAGACCCAGGACCGCGATGGCGCCGAGGTCGCCGCTTTCGTTGAGATCGAAGATGAGGACCGAGATGACCTTGGTGTCGGAGGTGAACAGGATGATGGCGGCGGACAGCTCGCGGATGACGCCGACGAAGATGAAGCACCAGGTGGCGATCACGCTGGTGCGCAGGAGCGGCGCCGTGATGTCCCACAGGGTGCGCAGCCGGGTGGCGCCCAGGATGCGGCCGGCGTCCTCGAGATCGGCATGCACCGAGCGGAACGCCGATTGCAGCTGCTGATAGGCCGCCGGCAGCGCGATGGTCACGAACGCGATCAGCAGGATCCACAGCGTGCCGTAGAGCACGAACGGCGGCTGGGTGTAGCTCAGGAACAGCCCGACCCCGAGCACGATGCCGGGGATCGCGACCGGCGCGGTGGCGAGGAAGCCGAGGAAGCGATGGCCGCGCACGGCCTGGCGCGCCGTCAGATAGCCGATCACCAGCGCCATGGTGGTGCCGATGGTGGCCGACAGGGTGCCGAGCAGGAACGTGTTCTTGACCGCGAGCTGCGTCGCCGACAATTCGAAGAACACGAAGCGGACGTTCTGGAAGGTGAAGTTGTCGAACGAGATGAATTGCGACGCCACCCGCGAGAACGCCGCATTGAACAGGGCCCCGTAAGGCAGGAACACCGGACAGAGCAGCACCGCAAGCACCAGGCCGAGCGCGAGCCAGCGGCCGCGGCCGAGCTTGACCTGGCGCGGATCGCCCTGCTTGCCGGCCAGCACCGAATAGCCGCGGCGCCCCAGGATGGCGTGCTCGGCGCGCAGCAACAGGACGGTGAGCACCAGCAGCGGCAGCGAGGCGGCCGCCGCCAGCTCGAGCTTGGGCGGATACTGGAACAGGCTCCAGATTTTCGTGGTCATGGTGTGGAAGCCGGCCGGCAGCGCCAGGATCGCGGGCGAGCCGAACAAGGTCATGGCCTGCAGGAAAGCGACCAGCGCGCCGGCCAGCAGCGCCGGCAGGGCGAGCGGGATGGTGATGCGCCGCGCCGTCACCCAGGTGCCGCCGCCCAGGATCGCGGAGGCGTCCTCGAGCTCGCCCGGAATCCGGTCGAGCGTATTGGCGATCAGCACGAACACATAGGGGAACGTGTAGCAGGAGATGACGAAGATGAGCCCGGTCAGGCTGTAGATGTTGAACAGATGCTCGTCCGGCGGCGCCCCGGTCGCGGCCCGGAAGGCCTTGTTGAGAAGCCCGCTGTTGGGCGCCGCCAAAAGCTCCCAGGCGATCGCGCCCAGGAACGGCGGCGTCACGAACGAGGCGGTCACCAGGATGCGCACGGTGCGCCGCAGCGGCATGTCGGTGCGCGCCACCAGCCAGCCGATCGGCGCCGCCACCAGGCAGCAGATGATGCTCGAGGAGGTGGCGATGATGACGGTGGTGATGAGCGGATCGAGGAAGATCGGATCGGTGACCAGCTCGGTGAAGTTCGACAGCGTGAAGGCGCCGTTGCGATCGACGAAGGCGTAATAGACGAGCCAGGACAGCGGCAGCAAGATCATGACGCACAACAGCGCCGCGAACAAAATGAGGATCGGCCAGGACAGGTCGAGCCTGACCGGCCGCGCCGCCGGCACTGCGGGCAACGCGACGCTCACGAGCCGGCCTCGTGGCAAAGGAACCACGCTCGTCCCTGCGAACGCAGGGACCCATACGCCGTGCCCTCTCGATGGGCTGCGGAATGTGGGTCCCGGGTCAAGCCCTGGACGACGCTGGGCCGATCGGTTCGGCTGCGACCCGCCATCACACCCCGAACATCTTGCTGTAGCGGGTCTTGATTTCCTCGCTGGTCCTCTCGACGCCGGCCGGATCGTCCTTCATCTTCTTGATCTCGGCGAACGGCTTGCGGCCGGGCTTTTCCTTGGTCTGCGGGTGCATGGAGCGCAGGCCGCCGACGTCGATCAGAAGCTGCTGGCCCTCGACCGAGAAGCAATAGCTCTGGAACAGGCGGCCGGCATTGGGATTGGGCGCCGCCTTGAGCAGGCCGTTGGGTCCGACGATGAGCGGGGCGCCCTCGGTCGGATAGATGATCTCGACCGGCTTGCCGCCCTCCTTGAGCTCGAACATGTTGTATTCGTTGCCGTCGGCCATCACGGAGCGCTCGCCGAGCTCGAGCTTCTTGGGCGGATCGGCGGAGGACTGCACCTGCATGACGTTCTGCTTGGCGAGCTTCTCGAAATAGTCCCAGCCGATGTCGCGCGCCATCTGGAAGGTCGCCGTCATGATGGTGCCGCTGTAGCCCGGATGGGCCTTGACGATCTTGCCCTTCCATTTCGGATCGAGCAGGTCGGCGAAGCTCTTGGGGGCATCCGCCGCCTTCACCAGATCGGTGTTGTAGCCCATGACGCTGAGCCAGACCCGGAAGCTGGCGAACATGCCGTCCGGATCCTTGTGCTCGGGCGGATAATATTTGGCGACGTCCTCGGGCACATAGGCCTCGAGGATGCCGTCGCGCTTCCACACGATGAAATGCGCCGCATCCGAGGACTGCACCACATCGACCGCATGGATGCGGCTGGCATATTCCTGGCCGATGCGCTGGAACACGCGCTCGGCGCCGGTGCGCTCGACCCGCACCGGGATGCCGGAATATTTCGCCTCGAAGGCGCGCGCGACGCGCTCGGCCGCCGGCAGATCGAGCGAGGTATACCAGACGACCTTGCCCTCCTTCTTGGCGGCGTCGATCAAGGCCGGGGTCACGGCGCTGGCGGGCGGGGCGGCCGCCATGACGGCGGTCACCGCCGTCGAGGTCGCGAACGCGCCGGCCGCGAGCGCGGTCGAGCCTTTCAGGATGTCACGCCTGGAAAAATCCGGCTTCTTCATTGGTTTCCTCCGTTCGAGTTCCGGCTATTCGTTTCTCGTTGTGTGCTTCCCGCTCTTCTTCTGGTTTCAGCCACTCAACAGTCGGCAGCCGTCGGGTGGCATAAAGAGCCAAACCGGGGCACCTTGCGGAACGTTCTCGGCCGCCGGGGCGACCACGCGCAGCTGGGTGTCGTCGGCCGCCGCCACCATATAATCGCGGCTCGAGCCGAGAAAGACCTGCCGCAGCACCGTCGCCGGAACGATGTTGTCCATCTTTTCGGGCGGGCTGACCCACAGCCGGATCAGGTGCGGGCGGATCGAGACCGCGACGGCGCTGCCGGAAGGTGCATTGCGTCCGCTGCAGCGCAGCGTCGCGCCGGCGCATTCGACGCGGCCGTCGTCCGCGACCTTGCCTTGCATCACATTGCTGCCGCCGATGAAGCGGGCCACGAACTCGGAGCGCGGGCGCTCGTAGATATCCTCGGGCGAGCCGGCCTGCTCGACCTTGCCGCCGTTCATCACCGCGATGATGTCGGCTGTGGTCATCGCCTCGGACTGGTCGTGGGTGACGTAGACGGTCGTGTAGCGGTATTCGTCGTGCAGGCGGCGCACCTCGAAGCGCATCTCCTCGCGCAGATTGGCGTCGAGGTTGGAGAGCGGCTCGTCGAGCAGCAGGGTCTGCGGCTCGACCACGAGCGCCCGCGCCAGCGCCACGCGCTGCTGCTGGCCGCCCGACAGCTCGCCCGGATAGCGGTCCGCCAGATGCTCGAGATGGGTGGTGGTGAGAATGGACTTGAGCTTGCGGGCGATGGTCGCGCGATCGTTCTTGCGCAGCTTGAGGCCGTAGGCCACGTTCTCGCCGACCGTCATATGCGGCCACAGCGCGTAGCTCTGGAAGATCATCGACATGTTGCGCTGCTCGGGCGGCAGGGTGCGCCCCGGCGAGGACACCACCCGCTCGCCCACCCGGATCTCGCCGGCGGTCGGCTCGAGGAAGCCCGCGATGAGCCGCAGCGTCGTGGTCTTGCCGCAGCCGGAGGGTCCGAGCAGGCACACCAGGCGGCCGTGCTCGATCGTCAGCGACACGTCGTCGACGGCCGCATGCGATCCGTAGCGCTTGGTCAGACCGCGCAATTCAACTGACGCCAAGACAAATCCCTCCCAAGCCCACTGCCGGCGGCGCCGAGCCGAAGCGCGACGGCGCCGTCCGCTTCCACCTCACGTGCCGGTGAAGGCCGGCTTGCGCTTCTCCATGAAGGCGCGGCGGCCCTCGGTGTAGTCCTGGCTGGCGAAGCATTGCTCGACCAACTCGGCGCAGCGCGCCACATTGCGTTTGCTCTCCTCCCGCATGACCTCGTTGGCGACGAACTTGGCGGCCTTCACGGTCAGCGGCGCATTGGCGGCGATGGTCTCCGCATAGGATTTCACGTAGTTCTCCAGCTCGGTCGCCGGCACGACCCGGTTGACGAACCCCATCACGCGCGCCTCCTCCGCGTCGAATTGCCGCGCCGTGAAGAAGATCTCCTTGGCGAAGGCCGGCCCGACGATGTCGATCAGCCGCTTCAGGCCGTTGAAGCCATAGCCGAGCCCGAGCTTGGCGGCCGGCACCGCGAAGCGCGAATTGTCGGAGGCGATGCGCAGGTCGCAACAGGCCGCGAGCCCCACGCCGCCCCCGATGCAATAGCCTTGGATCATGGCGATGGTCGGCTTGGGAAAATCGTAGACGCCCGAATTGGCCCGCTCCACGGTGGTGTTGTAGATCTTGGTGGCGTCGAGCGAAGCGCGTTCGCTCTCGAACTTGGAGACGTCGGCGCCCGACACGAAGGCCTTGCCGCCGGCGCCCGTGAGCACCACCACCCGCACTTCCGGATCCTTGGCGAAGGCGTCGAGAATCTCGCTGGTCGCCGCCCACATCTCCAGCGACACCGCATTGTGGCGCTCCGGATTGTTGAAGATCACGTAGCCAACTTGGCCGTCGCGGCGCGACAGCATCTTGTCGGAGCTGGTCATGCGTTGGTCCTTGCTCTCTTTTTCCTCGGGCCTATCGGAGGTCGCCGGATGGCGTTCGATCAGATGGCATTGGCTCGGCGCAGCGCCGCGATCTCGCCATCCCCATAGCCGAATTCCTTGAGCACTTCATCGGTATGCTGGCCGATCTCGGGCGGCGGGGCGGCGATCCGGCTCGGGGTGCGCGACAGCTCCACCGGCTGGCCCACGACCGTCAAGCTCTCGCCGTCCGGCTTGGCGACGCTTTGCGCAATGCCCAGATGCTCGACCTGCGGATCGGAAAAGACCTGGTCGATCGCATAGATCGGGCCGCACGGAACGCCCGCCTCGTTGAGGGCCGCGACCCAGTCGGCGCTCGAGCGGTTGACCAGGATCTTGTCGATCTCGGCGTTGAGGGCGTCGCGGTTCTTCAGGCGCGCCGCCGCGGTCGCATAATCCGGCGACTGCGCGAGCCGCGGCGCGTCCACCGCCTGGCAGAATCGCTCCCAGATCTTCTGGCCCGCGCAGGCGACGTTGATATGGCCGTCGGTGGTCTTGAACACGCCGGTCGGGATGCTGGTCGGGTGATTGTTGCCGGCCTGGCCCGGCACCTCGTGCTTGATCAGCCAGCGCGCGGCCTGGAAATCGAGCATGAATATCTGCGCCTGCAGCAGCGAGGTCTGGATCCATTGGCCCTCGCCGGATTGCTCGCGCTCGAGCAGCGCCACCATGATGCCGAGCGCGCAGAACAAGCCCGCGGTCAGGTCGGCGATCGGGATGCCGACCCGCACCGGACCCTGCCCGGGCAAGCCGGTGATCGACATCAAGCCGCCCATCCCCTGCGCGATCTGATCGAAGCCCGGCCGTTCCCGATAGGGACCGTCCTGGCCGAATCCCGAGATGCTCGCATAGACGATGCGCGGATTGATCTTGCGCAGGCTCGCATAGTCGATGCCGAGACGGTCCTTCACGTCCGGGCGGAAATTCTCGACCACCACGTCGGCGCGTCTCGGCCATGCGCAGCAGCACCGCGAGCCCGGCTTTTTCCTTGAGATTGAGGGTCATGCTGCGCTTGTTGCGGTGCAGGTTCTGGAAGTCCGGCCCATGGCGCGGACCGCCCGCCGGGTCGCCGGCCTCCATATGGGCCGGGGTCTCGATCTTGATCACATTGGCACCCCAATCGGCCAATTGGCGCACGGCCGTGGGGCCGGAGCGGACCCGCGTCAGATCGAGAACGGTGAAGCGTTCGAGCGCCTGCGAAGCTCTGGGAAATGGCATCCTTGGACCCTGAACAGCGTTTCTTCTGGCCGGCGGACCGCCGGGGCCCCGACATTCCCCGATATCGTCTTGGTTGTCCACCGAGGAGGCGGGAGCCCGAGATCGCTATCGCATCCGCGGACGTTCTTGCCGCGGTCGGTACGGTTAAATAGGCTCTGCGGGCGAGCGTGCGGCCATCGCCGGCCGGGAAAATCGAGCTGCCGGGAGCGATCTTCATGGCTGGACGGATGGCCGTGCGCAGGAGGGCGCAAGCGAGGGCGCGCACGATTTGGGCGGCGAGCCCGCGAACTCTTACTGGCGCTGGCACTGCTCGCGTGCGCGACCTCCGCGGTGCCGGCGCAGACCCGCACGCTCGCGGACATCGCCTCCGACCAGGCGCCCGATCGCCTGCAGAAGCTCGCCGCCGGCGCCAAGAAGGAAGGCACGCTCAGCCTCTACACCTCGCGGGTGGCGCCCGACACCACGCCGCTGACCGACGCCTTCACCAAGAAGTTCGGCATCCCGGTCCAGGTCTGGCGGGCGAGCAACCAGGACATCATCCAGCGTGCCGTGGCGGAAAGCCGCGCCGGCCGTTGCCCGGCGGACGTCATCTCCTCCGGCACCCCCGCGCTCGAGCCGCTCTACCGCGAGCAGTTGTTGCAGCCGGTGAAGTCCCCGACCACCAGCGAATTGATGCCGCAGGCCCTGCGGCCCCATGGGGCCTGGGTCGGGGTCAGCGTGAACGTCATCTCGGGCGCCTACAACACCAATCTGGTCAAGCCGCAGGACGTGCCCAGGAGCTATGACGACCTGAAGAATCCGAAATGGAAGGGCCGCCTCACGATCGAGGCGGATGACGCGGACTGGTTCGCGGCGGTCGTCGACAAGCTCGGGGAGGAGAAGGGCGTGGCCCTGTTCCGTGATATCGTGCGCACCAACGGGGTATCGGTGCGCACCGGCCACACCCTGATCGCCAATATGGTGGCGGCCGGCGAGGTGCCGCTGGCGATCACGGTCTACAGCTACAAGCCCGAGCAGCTGGCGCGCGAGGGGGCGCCGGTGCAACCGCTCTACCTGCCGCCGCTGGTCGCGCTCGCGACCGGCGTATCGGTGACCCGATGCGCACCCCATCCCAATGCGGCGGTGCTGTTCTACGAGTTCATGCTGCGGGACGGCCAGGAGGTCCTGACCACACGCGACATCATTCCCACCAACCTCACGGTCAGGCCGTTGCCGGCCAACATGGAGATCAGCTTCATGGATCCGGTGCAGATGCTGGACAACGGGCCGAAATGGACCGCGCTCTGGAACGATATCTTCATTAAGCCGCATTGAAGCCATTTACCTGCCGGCGGTCGAGAAATTCGTCTAGGATGCGCCTTCGATCGGGGGGCACATCGCATGAGGATCACGCAATGCCCACGCTGAGATCACCGGCCGGCCCCAAGAGCACCGCTGTGAGACGCAGCCTCCTGGCGTTGCTGCTGGCCGGCGCCACGCTCACCGGCGCGACCGTGCTGGCCGCCGCCCAGGACCGCCCGCGCGGCGGCCCGCCGCCGGCCGATCATCCGCAAACCGAGCAGCAACGGCCGAACGAGCGCCCAGCCGAGCAGCGTCAAGCGCCCGCCGGTCCGGGCGTGCTGCGGCTCCTGCCGGGCGACGCCGTCACGCAGCATTCGATCGAGATCCCGGGCGGCAAGCTCGATTATACGGCGACGGCCGGAACGCTCTCGCTGTTCGATCAATCGGGCGAACGCTCGGCCGCGATCTATTACACCGCCTTCGTGGCCAAAGGCGCCGACCCCAACCGGCCGGTGACCTTCGTGTTCAACGGCGGACCCGGGGCGGCCTCGGCGTTCCTCAATCTCGGCCTGGTCGGACCGCGCATCGCCCAGTTCGCGGCGTCGAGCCACGATGGCGCGCTGACCAAGCTGCAAGACAATCCGGACACCTGGCTCACCTTCACCGACCTGGTGCTGATCGATCCGATCGGCTCGGGCTGGAGCCGGCCCGCCAAGCCGGACGGCGGCAACGCCTTCTGGGGCGTGCAGCGTGACGCCGAGTCCATGGCCAAGACGATCGCGCTCTACGTCGCCAACAATGGGCGGGCCGCTTCGCCCAAATACATCATGGGCGAAAGCTACGGCGGCTTCCGCGCCGCCAAGGTCGCGCGCACGCTGCAGGACCAGCAGGGCATCATCGTATCCGGCATCGTGATGCTCTCGCCGCTGCTCGACGGCGCCATGACGTTCGGCGGCACCCGGCTCGCGCTCGGGGCGGCCCTGCAGCTGCCGTCGCTGGCGGCGGCCGAGCTCGAGCGCACGGGCACCTTCAGCCAGGAGAAGCTCGCGCAAGCCGAGCACTTCGCCCTCACCGACTATCTCTCGACGCTGGCCGGCGCACCGCCGCAGGGCGAGGCCGCCCACGCCTTCTACGCCAAGGTCGCCGCCCTCACCGGCATGCCGGAAGACGTGATCGAGAAGGCGCACGGCTTCATCCGCGACAACTATGTCAAGAATCTCGATGCGGGCGCCCATAAGATCGTCAGCCACTATGACGCGACCTTCGCGGTCGATGATCCCTACCCGGATCAGGTGGCGGGCCGCGGCCCCGATCCCCTGCTCGACGGCGTGGTGCGCGCCTATGGGGGCGCCTACGCGGCCTATGCGCGCGACGAGCTCGGCTTCAAGACCGAGATGACCTATATCCTGCTGGCCTCCGACATCTCGGGCAAATGGGATTGGGGCCGGGGCGGACGGTTCGACGCCGAAGTCAGCGACGATTTGCGCGAGCTCTTGTCCATGACGCCGTCCTTCCGGCTCATGGTCGCGCACGGCATGAGCGACATGGTCACCCCCTATGCGGTCAGCCGCTATGTGCTCGACCATATGCCGCCAATGGGCGACCCCATGCGGGTCCAGCTCAAGCTCTATCGCGGCGGCCATATGCTCTATCTCGACCCCGGCTCACGGCACGCCTTCAGCTCCGACGTGAAGGCGTTCTACCAAGAGGCCCCGTAACGCCCCGCCATAGCTGCCCGCATAGCGCCCGAAGCGAGCCATGACATCGACGACGACCGATCGCCGGCAGCCCAAGGCCGCAGACGATCGGGACCATTTCATCGCGGTCCGCAAGACCGACATTCTCGACGCTCTGATCGAGCACGGCCGCCTCGCCGAGGCGGCGCAGCGCGAGCAGTTCGCCCAAGTCTGCCGCCGGCTCGGCGCCATCTATCACTACGAATATTTCGCCGAGCTCGAAGCGCTGCGCGACGACTATTACTATTTCAATCCCGAGATCGAGCCGCATGCCCGCCTCGACGCCGCCGCGCTCGAGCGTGCCTATGCGGAGCTCGTCCTTTCGCTCACCACGGTGCTCGAGGACGCCAACTTCGTCGAGATGTCGCACGCGGAGATCGAGGAAGCGCATCGCCGGCGGTCGGTGATGCGGGTCGAGATCGAGGCGCCGCTGGACGATTTCCGCGAGGTGCGGTTCTTCCGGCGCGGCCACCACGTGGAAACCGTCGTGGCCGCCGGCTGGCTCGGCCTGCGCAAGCGATCCACCCAAGTCATGGTCTACGACGACATCGTGCTGTTCGTGGCCATGAAGCCGGAGGCCGATATCGTCTCCGCGCGCGAGCGCAGACGCCTGGCGCTGCGCAAGATCCGGCCCGGCTCGGTGCTGATCAAATACTTCCGCAACATCGCCAGCCAGGACCTCAACGCGCTGTTCCCCAATGTGCGCGTGGTGCTGAGCATGCGGGACAAGCTCCTGCTCTCGGGTCCGGCGCTGGCGGGCGGCCTGCCCATCCTGCTGAAGCTGGCCTCGACCATCACGGTCCTGTTTCTGGTCATCGGCTTTTATTTCGGGCTGTCGACGAACGTCGCCGACAAGGACATGGCGGGCGCGCTCGCGGCCATCAGCGGCCTCGTCGCCCTCGGCGGCTTCATCATGCGGCAATGGCTGAGATACCAGCGACAGTCGCTCAAGTACCAGAAGGAGCTCACCGAGAACGTCTACTTCCGCAACGTCAACAACAATGCCGGCATCTTCGACAGCATGATCGGGACGGCCGAGGACCAGGAATGCAAGGAGGCGTTCCTGGCCTATTACTTCTTGTCCACCGCCGAGCACGCGCCGAGGCAGGCCGAGCTGGAGGAGCGCATCGAGCGCTGGCTGGCGCAGGCCTTCGGGGTCGCGGTCGGCTTCAAGGTCGGCGAAGCGCTGGCCCGGCTCGACCAATTGGGCCTGCTGCTGCGCGACGGGGAGCAGCTTTCAGTCCTGTCGCCGGAGGCGGCCTTGCCGAAGCTCGACGCGGCGTGGGCCGCCTTCTTCAAGCCCGCGCCGACGGCGGCAGGCGGTTGATTGATCTCGCATTTTCGGACGGGCCGGCCTTTTGCGCCAAGCCGCTCCGGCGCGCCGTTAACCATGGCGGGGGCTGTCTCCAGCGGCCGCGTGACAAAGTTGCAACAACCTGCGCAAGAATTCGATCAGGGCGCCGAGAGTGCTGGTTGTCGGCATCACGATCTTGTATAGTCGGTAAATTGCAGTGCTTTCGGCCGCCCACGCGGCATTTTCAACCGAAAGGGCCGCAATAGCCGAACCGGGGGGAGTTGCGCGGTGGTTGGCTCGTTGATCGTCGGTTTTTTCGTGGCCGTGGTGTGCGCCTACGCCTGCACCGAGTTTCTGCTGGTGCAGCTCGATGTCCGGCGCCGCATGGTCGACGGCGGGGTGCGCACGCTGGTCATCATTCTGGCCGCCAACCTCATGAGCCTGGCGGTCGTCTGGTTGAGCAGCCTCGTCTTCGTGGCGGCGAGCGGCGCTGCGCTCTATTTCCAAGCCACCCTCATATGCGCCGGCGCGCAGGCGGTATGGCTCGGCCAGCATCTGTGGGCCTATTACCGGGATCACCCGCGGCTGCGGTATGAATGAATGGTGAGTAGTGAGTAGTGAGTAGCGAATGGGACGCCTAGCCTCTTCTCCACTCACCACTCACCACTCACCACTCACTATTCACTATTCACTACTCACTCACTCACTATTCACCACTCACTGCCCGCCCGGAGCGAGGCCCTGCCCGGCGTTTACCTCGCGTTCACCACGCCGACCGTTGCGGGCGCCTCGCCCCTCGGCCGCTATGGTTGGCAAAGAGTCAATTTGCCTCCAAGCGGCCCGCGATCAGGGGAAACACTTGCGCAACGCTTGTTTGCTACACCGGAGCACCGATCGGAACGAATTGGAGCTCCCCGGTGATGTGGGCGATCCTCAAAAGCAGGCTGGCTTCGGGCCGCAAGCGGTCGGCGATGGCCGCCCGCTTCGCCCGGCGTGAAGACGGCGCCGCGGCGCTCGAATTCGCCATCGTGGCGGCGCCCTTCTTCGCGATCATCCTGGCCACGCTGCAAACCTCATTGGCGTTCTTCGCCGGACAAGTGCTGGAGTCCGCGGTCGCCGATTCCAGTCGCGAGATCCTGACCGGCTCGGCGCAGAACGCGAGCATGACCCAGAGCGCATTCGCCACCGCGGTCTGCGGGAAGGTCCAGGCGCTGTTCAACTGCAGCAACCTCATGATCGACGTGCAGACCGCGGCCTCGTTCGGTGCCGCCAACACCTCGATGCCGACCTTGGCGTTCAACGGCAGCGGCGCCGTGACCAACAGCTGGTCGTTTCAGCCCGGGAACCCCGGCGACATCGTGGTCATGCGCGTGATGTATCTGTGGCCGGTCTTCCTCGGGCCGCTCGGTATGGGCCTGTCGAACGAGACCAACGGCAAGTTGCTGCTGATGGCGACAGCCACCTTCAAGAACGAACCCTTCCTGGTCGCCCCATGATCCGAGAACCAGCGATCCCCACCATGGCTTCCGCCCGCGAACCCACCGGCCTCCTCTCGCGCCTGCGCGACTTCGCCCATGGTGAGGGCGGCATGGCGGCGGTCGAGTTCGCGGTGATCCTGCCCTTCATGCTGGTGGCCTATCTGGGTGGCGTCGAGATCGGCGATGGTGTCGCCATCAACCGCAAGGTCGCCATCACCACGCGCGCGGTGGCGGATCTCGCCACGCGTTACACCACCATCCACAATGCGGATAGCGCCACGATTCTCGGTGCCGCATCCACGATCATCGCAGCCCTATGCGCCGGGCCCGCTGGCGGTCACGGTCTCGCAGGTCAGCGTCGACGGCCAGGGCAACGCCACCATCTCCTGGAGCGATACGCTCAACGGCACGGCACACGCGGTCGGCACAGCGGTGACCCTGCCGGGCACGCTCGCCATCCCGAACGCCAACTATATCTGGGGCGAGGTCCACTACGCCTACACGCCGACGCTCGGCTATGTGATGACCGGCACGTATAATCTCTCGGATCAAATTTTCATGAGCCCGCGACAATCGGCCTCGATCACCCGCGTTCCCTGACCACGTCGTCGGACCACCTGCGCTCGGGTGTGCCCCCGAGAAAAAAGGTGGCGGACGCGGCTCCCCACTTGTGCCGATCCCGGGCGCTCAATTCCAGGCTCTCCCATTTTGCGCGCCGGCGACGTGCGTCGAGTTAGCCTGCTGTCTGGCCGGTTGGATTGCGCATCTCCCGGCCCCTCGCGGAAAGCCCCGGGACATGCATCGCATGCCCGGGGCTTCTCCTTGTTTTGGACGCAAGCCGTCAGCTGCCAACGCCTCTACGAGGGATCCGGGAGATCGATCCCGGCGAGGGGGCGGCGTCGGCCAGCATCCGCCCCCAACCCTGTGGGCGGAGCCCTGTCCCTCGCGGCTTGGCGGACGAGCAACGCCCGAGTGCCAACCCGGACCAAGTTCCGATCCTGCGGAGCGGACCACGGAATGCCGCCGCTCGGCAAGCTCTACGGGCCAACCGCTCGGCCGTGGAGCGTGCAGCCGCGTACGGGGCGCGAGCGCGCCGCTAATGCGTCAGGCGCGCGGTTGCCACCGCCTGCTGAAACAGGGCCGCCATGGCGGTCGTGATGTCCTGGTCGGTGCTGACCTGGAAGAACAATCCCGGCGACGCGCAGTTCTGCATGTTGCCGGCGATCTGCGGCTGGAACGGGGCGATGTAGCTGTTGTACCAGCTGTTGGTCGGCAGCGGCAGATAGGTCGTGTACAGCACCGCGATCCGGATACCCCGGTTCTTCACGGTCGTGCACATGGAGGTGTTGAACAAAGCCTGGTTGCGCGAGCCGCTGACATTGCTGTCGTCCACGCCGTCGGAGACGATGAACAGAACCTCCTCCGGGGATTGGCCGGCCATGCCGCTGCCGGGATTGGGCATGGTGGTGTTGATGCCCGACATGGCGTTCTCGAAGTCGGTGTCCTCGTCGCTGTTGCAATTGCTCGAGGTCAGGCAATTGTTCTTGTACACCTGCAGCACGTTGATGCCGGCGGCGAGCGACTTGGCGGTCGACAGGCTCGCGGTGCGCGCCGTGATGGTGTTGATGCCGCCGGTGTTGAACGTGTAGATCGCCATCCGATAGGTACTGTTGAAGTTCTGCATGGTCGTGGTGGCGGTGTCCATCAGCGACTGCGTGGCGGCATTCAGATTCTGGATGCGCGTCACCACGCCCAGGTTGCTCGCCAGCGTGTAGTTGTCCTCGTTGTTGGGGTTCCCGAGATTGTCGGCCGCGGGATTGGATTCGTGGCACGCGAAGGCGCAGCCGCCCTGCGACGCGGTATGGCTCACCATGGTGGTGATGCCGGCCGAGGTCGCCGCGATCGCCATGGAGGGCGAATTGTCGAGCAGCAGGTAGAAGTCGATGTTGGGGGCGACCGAGGACGTGGACTGCGAGCTGCCGGCGAGAGACCAGTTCTGCTGGCCGAGAACGCCGGAGAATGAATTTCTCGATGAGCCCGTGTAGTTCACCGTCACGGTGCGGGTGAGGCCGTTGTCGACCGCGGTTACGGATGCACTGGCGGCGCTGCCCATGCCGGTAATGCTGGCGGCCTGCGAATTGAACATATTGGTGGCGGCCGTGATCGATGCCGAGCTGGGTTGCGCCATCATGGCGGGGGTGACGGCGGCGAGCGCGGCGGCGTCGGCGGCGGCGTCGAGCATGGCCTTCTTCTGCGTCGCCACCGTGTAGTCGATGCCCATTCCGGTCAACAGCGCGATCGGCATCAGCGAAAACGCGAAGATGATGGCCACGTTGCCCTTGCGATCGCCGGCAAAGCGTCGGAGTGCGGCGAAAGTCATGCGGTCCTCCTTGCCGGCGCGGAAATCCGGCGAATGTCTGGTTTTGCGTCGCCAGGTTTAAAGGGTAGACGTTGATTTGACGTTGCCGCCGGCAGAAGTACCCAGGAACCGCAATTAATGTGTTGTTGACGATGTTGCGCAGGCCACGCTGCGCCCGCGCCCTCCCGGCGAGGACGGCAGGCTCCAAACCGGAGCGAGGTATCCGGTACAACGCCCGCCGCCGGATGTCGGCGCAACCAGCGGGCGCTTTTCCACTCTCTTGGTGAATGGATCGTTGCCGGCGCCGCGGCTGCGCCCGACATGCCCGGCGACCTGGCAACGCACAAAGCGCCGGGAGGGGACCGTCGCCCGCTCGGCAGGCACGATCATCGCGCCCACTCCAAATTCACCGGCGACCGGTGTAGCATCGTGGCAGAGAGCCTGCGCGAGATGCGCCGGTATTCGGACCGTGCCGACCGGACCGCAGCTGGCGCCCGAGATCATCCGAAGACGAGGCCGTGCGCCATGGACCCGGTTTTTGCCTGGATCGAGAACAGCGCGCTCAGCGACTGGGTCCGCGATTCGCCCTGCACCTGTGCGTTCCCCATCATCGTCACGCTGCACAATCTCGGCATGGCGTTCCTGGCCGGCGGCAGCATCGTCATCGACCTGCGCCTCATCGGTTTTGCATCCAGCATGCCGATCAGACCGATGGCGCGGTTCGTGCCGCTGCTGTGGCTCGCATTCGCCCTGAATGCCGGCACCGGCATCCTGCTGCTGATCGCCTACCCGACCAAGGCGCTGACCAATCCGTTGTTCTACATCAAGCTGTGCCTGGTGGCGCTCGCGCTCACGCTCGTCTACCGCATCGCCACCGATATCCTGCGCGCGTCCGGGGTCGACCCAGAACCCCTCCCCGCCAAGGCGAAACTGCTCGCCGGCGCCTCGCTGGCGACCTGGGTCGCTCTCATCGCGGCCGGCCGCTATCTGGCCTATACGCATAGATGGGAGATGCTCGGAGTGCCGGCCATCTTGTAGCGCGAAGGAGATTGCGTCGATGGAGATGGCGCCTTGGGAGGTGTGGATCCGAAGCACCGAGCTGCACGCCTTCGTGCAGCATTACGAGCCGCGGCTGTGGCCGCTGATGCAGACGCTGCACCTTCTGGGCTTCACGCTCCTGATCGGCACGGTCGGTTTTTTCGACCTGCGCGCGCTGGGGGTCGCCAAGGGCATTCCGCTGCGCGCCATTCACCGGCTCATTCCATGGGGGATCGCCGGCTATATCGGAAATCTCCTCCTCGGCATCGTATTCTTTTCCGGCCACCCGGAGCAGTATTTCTACAACAACGCGTTCCGCCTCAAGCTCGTGTTCATGGCGGTCGCCGGAGCCAACGTCCTCGCCCTCTACGGCACCGGCGCGTTCGAGGACGTCAAGGCGCTGCCGGCGGGGGCGAGCGCGCCGCTGCGCATCAAGCTCATCGCCGGCACGTCGCTGTGCGCATGGGTGGCCGTCCTGGTATGCGGGCGCCTGATCACCTTCTTCCGCCCGCCGTTTTTTCACTAGCATCTTTGCATTATCGCATTTTCGAACGGAAAACCGGATTCCACTTTTCCTGAAAATGCTCCGGGCGACGCCGGCGGCCGCTCACTGGGTCTTGAGATAGGCCGCGTGGCAACCGTTGCAGGCCGTCCGCAGCTCCGCGGTCTTGGCCTTGAGGGCGTCGGGTTTGTCGGCGCGGCTCATGTCGAAGGCCGTCTTGGAGGCATCGGCCGCGCGCTTGTAAAAGTCCGCAAATTTGCTCCAAACGTCCGGCGACGCGAAGGTCCCGGTGACGGGGTCGATTTCAACGCCCGGCTTCCATTGGTTCGTTGCCGGCGGGAACAGATGCGGAAACGCCATGAGCATCACCGAGATCGTGTCGGCGTGCTCATGAGCGTCGTCGAGGTCGATCTTGCCGGTCGAGATCATCATCTCGATCTGATCCATATTGTCGCTGAGCGAGCTCATCATGGTCTTGCGCGCGAAGATCGCATCCTCGGCCTTGGCCGCGCTCTGGTCCTGCGCCACCGCGACCAGGCTGGTGGCCAGCAGGGCCGCGGCAAATCCGGCCCCCATGATGGCGATCGACATCCGGCGCCGGGCGTCGGATAGAACCTGCTGGCAATCACGCACCTTCCACCTCCTCGCTGCGGGACCGTACGCTAGCCCAGACACGATGGTCCGGCTGAGGAACCAGACCAAGCCCTCGCGCGACCAGGAACGAAGCCGCGATATCGGTGAGGATCGGCCGCGGCACCGCGAGCCGCACCTTCACCAGGATGTAGGCGAGCAGCACCGCGCTCATCACCACCATCACCTGGGCGACCTCGACGCCCAGGTTGAAGCCCATCAGCAACTGGGCCAGACGGCCGGTGGGCAGCCGCATCTCCAGGAGATCGGAGGCGAAGCCGAAGCCGTGAATGAGGCCGAAGACCAGCGTCATCACCAGACGGACGCGGGCGGCGTCGCGCATATGGCCGGTGAGCATCAGGTAGTTGGCGCCGAATATCCCGGCCCCGATCAGCAGCAGGCTCGGCAAGATCACGGGAGCACCGAGATATTGGGCGCCCGCCAGGGCGAACATGAGCCCGCCCATGCCGAGCGCGACCACGAGCGGCTTGTGCGTACTGTCGCCGAGATTCTCCGCCCCGATCATGGCGATAGTGAACGCGACCAGCGCGTCGATGAATTCCGGATGCGGCCGCAATGTGCCGGTCACCGCCAGCGCCAGGGTGAGGCTGTGGCCGATGGTGAAACCGGTCACCACGAACAGGAGGTCGCGCACGCGGCGCGAGATCAGCACCAGGCCGAGCATGAACGACATGTGATCGACGCCGGTGAAGATGTGCATCATGCCCATCTTCAAGAAGTCGAGGAAGCCGGCGTTCTGCAGCGGACTGGCCGCATTCGCGCTGACGTCGAGCGTCTGGTGGTCCTTGGTGATGAGCTGCTCGATGAACGCGCCCCCGTCGGTCTGGATCTGGGCGAAATTGGTGTGGCTCTCGACCAGCTCGAACCAGGCCGAGGAGGTCACCTTGATGTCGTCCTCGCCCGGGCACTCGAAGGTGAACTCGTAGCGCCGGTAGCCGACCAGCGCCGCCACCGGACGCGGCCCTTCGGTCATCTTGCAGGCCTGATCGCCGGAGGACGCGCCGACATGCGCGGCCACATAGGCGCCCAGCTGCTCGACCGAGGGCATGTCGCCGTCGGGCGTGATCCGCTTGGATTCGAGATCCGGCACGGTGAATTGCAGATGGACCGTATTGCCCTTGATCAGCCAGGCCGAATGGGTCTCGCTGCGGGTATGGGCGGAAGCCGGCGACCAGAACCCCGGCCCTATGGCCAGGATCGGGATCAGGAGGGCGTGGAGGAGGCGTGCAAAGCGATTCATGGCTTGCTCGCGTCCGCCGTCTTGGCGGCCTCGGCGTCCTTTTCGGCTTGGCTCTTCTCGTAGTCGGCGGCGTAGTCGTCGGCGATCAGGATATCGGCCTTGTCGCGCAGGTAACGAAGGTCCGCGTCCTCCAGCCGCTTCTTCTCGGCCGTGACATAGTCGTTGAGCACCTGGCTGCGCACCCGCTCGAAGGTGAGCGGCAGCGGCTTCACGTTCTTGACCATCTGGACCAGGTGAATGCCGTCGTCGCCCGCGACGGGCTTGGACACGTCGCCGTCACCGAGCGTGAGCGCGAGCTCATAGAGCGGCTCGCCCAGGTGGATCCTTTCCGCGAAATAGAACTGCTCGTCGCTCGCATGATCGGGCACCAGCTCCTGCAACCCGTAGGTCTTCACCACCTCCTCGACCGGCGTGTGGGCGCGCAGCGCATCGGCCGCCTTCTGGGCCGTCGCCATGGCGTCGGACCCGCCGGCCTTGGCCTTGGGAAGCAGGAGGTTGTGCAGCACCATGGTGCCTTCGGTGGCGTAGTTGGAGCGGTTGTCCTCGAAATATTTCATCAGCTCGGCGTCGCCCGGCGTGTGGGTGGTCACGTCGGCGACCACCTGCTGCTCGACCGCGGCGACCAGAGCGGTGCGGGTGTCGGGATCGGTGCCCGGGAAGTCGAGCTCGAGGCCGCGCTGCACGAACAGCTCCTCGCGCAGCATCTCGTCCAGCACCTTGAGGCGTTCCGCGGTCGTGGCCTCCGTGAACGGCTTGCCGAGCTCGGCTTCGGCCTGGGCGATGAAATCGGTGCGCAGGATCGGGCGCTGATTGACCAAAGCCACGTTTTCGGGCGGCACCACATGGGTGACGGTGCCCTTGGCGGTGAACAAGCCGAAGCCCGCGATACCGAGCCCGAGCGCCGAGGCCAAACCGAAGCAGACCATCGAGCGCAGCGGGACTGACCTGCTTGAAGTCCCAGAATCCACCTCCGGATCGGGCGCGGCTCGCCGCCGGAGCGGCCTGCGGGGGAACAGTTTCATGAACATTCATCGCCTTCACCCTCCTGTTCCGGCATCGGGCCCGGGTGATCGATCAGCCGTCTTGGGTGCATCCTTGTGCGAGGCCATATAGACCAGCACGGCCAGCGCCCGCACCATGACGGGGCTCAGCACTTGATCCCAGGGCGGGCAGATGCCGGCGCGGCCGCGCGAAATGGTGTCGTAGATGTCCTCGCGCGAGCCGTTGCCGTAGAGCCAGACATCGTCGATCAGGTTGGGGGCCCCGATGGCGGCGTCGCCCTGCGCATCGGCGGAGTGGCAATCGAAGCATTGGCCCTTGGCGGCGAAGATCTTGGCACCGCGCGCGGCCGCCTCCTTGTCGCCGGGCTTGTGGCCCGTCACCAGGATGAATTCGATCACGTCGCGGATGTCGCCCGGCTCGAGCGGCTCGATCCGGTAGCGCTTGTAGGGATTGGCCTCGCCGAAGGCCGGCATGTCGGCGAGGTTCCAGCCCTTCGGATCGCCGGAGCGGATGCCGTGCAGGATGGTGTGCTCGATCTGGGCGACGCGGCCCTCGCCGTAGAGCCACGTCGGATGAGCGAGATCGGGCACGCCGTCGCGGGAGTTGCCCTGCAGATGATCGCCGTGGCAGGAGGCGCAACGCCGGTCATAGACCGGCTGCGCAGAGGCGACCGCAAAGCGCGTGAGCTCGGCATCGCGCACGATGGCGTCGGGGTCGGCGCGCATCAGCCGCGCCCGCATGGCGCCCTGCCCGGCCCAGTAGGTGGCGCCGCCGGCGATGATCAGGATCGCAAGCCCTGCTCCGCCCCAGACCTTCCAGCCCACCCGGCGGCGACGCGGCGCCGGTTCCGGCGGATTTGGTCCCAAATCTGAATGTGCCACAAGCAAATCCCGGCTAACCGAGCACGCCGCCCCCGGGCCTCATGTTGCAGAAGCCTAGCTCAAAGATTTCGGCTGTAGAAGTCTCTCGTTCCCGGGGCCGGACCACGCAAGCCCGGGCGCGGGCAAAGCCCGTCCCGCCCGCAGCCCGATCGCCGGGATCGAGCATCCGGTGCCTTCGCCCTCCCATCAAGGATGGGAGGGCGAGAACCGAGACGGAAGAGCGAGAGCCTTAGTGCGTGACGATCGGCTGACCGCTGGAGAAGTTGGTCTTCTTCTCCGACCAGGAGCCGCCCGGCGCGCCGCTGCGCAGCGGATCGATGGTCATCTTCAGCTCATCGCCCGGCTTGAGCGTCTTGCTCGCCCAGCCTTCGCGCACCAGGGCGCTCGGGCTCGCGCCTTCGAGGTTCCAGGTCGTCGAGCTGCCGTCGGTGCCCTTCACCTCCAACAGGATGAAGGTATGCGGGCTGGTGAACTTGAACTCGGTCACCGTGCCCTGCAAATCCATCGGATGGTCGGTATCGAACATCGCGAAGGAGTGGTGCGCCAGCGCGGCGCCGCTCGCCGCCGCCAGCGCGGCGCCCGCAATCAATGCAACCAGATGACGTTTCATGCGTATCCTCCATTCGAAGCGGGATTCTTCTTTGCCCACTCGCTGCAATCCCAAGCCACATTATGGCCGACTTCAGCGTAGCCAGGTAGTGCTACTTTTCGACACCGTGTTAGCTTTTTTGGTAACACCCGGGGCTGACCCGCGGCGGCCTCGCGGCGGGCCGGATTAGCGCTTCGGCAGGAACTCTTCGGTGTAGAGCTTGCTCATGTCCGGCTCGGTCGGAAGGATATTTGAGATCCACATAGGAGCGGGCGAGCACCGCGAGCGCCCGGTCGTTGAACCGTCCGTCGTCGGAGAACATCGGGATCAGGATGTCATAGCTGCGCTCGGCGATGCCGCGGTCGAGGTCCAGCACCGACATGGCGGTCTCGACCGTCTTGCCCTTGTTGGCCCGCATGAACGCGATGGTCTCGAACCAGCCGGCGAGAAATCCGCGGATCGCGCCCGGCCGCGTGGCGATCAGCTTGTTGGTGGCGAAGATCACATGGATGTGGAAATCCTTCACCAGATCCCCGAACGAGAGCAGGATCTTGCCCTCGCCGGCCGCCTCGGCGCGCAGCAAGGTCGAGATGTCGGCCACGAAGCCGTCGACCTGCATCATCATCAGGGCCGCCAGCAATCCCGGTATGGCGCCGAGCGGCGTGACCGAGATCCCGTCCCGTCCCCAGCCCTTCTGCAGCGACAGCTCGCCGACCAGCCATGCGGTCAAGGAATTGGAGCTGGTGACGCCCACCCGCCGGCCCTTGAGGTCGTCGACCGTCTTGATCTTGCCGTCCGGCCGCACCATCAGGGCGATGAGGAGCGGCGGCCCCGCCATGGCGGCGACCGCTTTCACCGGCACGCCTTTGACGATGCCCGCCATTTCCGGGCCGGAGCCGAGCCCGATATCGACCGAATTGGCGGTCAGCGCCTGCTGCAGCATGCCGCCGCCCCCATAGGCGGAGGTTTGGATCTCGATTCCGTATTTCTTGAAGAAGCCGTAGCGCATGCCGACTTCGAGCGGCACGAACGAGAACGCCTCCGGGACCGCCTTGCCGACGCGCAGCAGCTCGCCATGGGCCGGCGCCGCGCCGGCATGGGGGCGAGCAGAACCAGGAGCGCGAGCCCGATTTGACGAACGCCCATCTGACGAACGCAGAGCTTTGCGATTGCGATACGCATCGACGCCCTCAGGGACGAGGCGGGCCCTTCGAACGCCTCTGCGCCCGCCCGGCGGCCGCGACGGCAGGCGCCCGGTCCACCCGGCAATCTCGATCATGTCCGGTTCCGACCGTCAAGGACGGTGCCGCGTCCGGAGCTACGCCTTGGCGCGCCGCTTGACCGCCTCGCGCGGCTTGGCCTTGGCCAAGGGAGCGGCGACCGCGCGCGCGCTGTCGATGAACAGCTTGGCGGTCGGGCTCAGCATCCGGTTCTTGAGGATGGTGACGGCGACCGGCTGCGCCGAGGGCGGCAACGCGCAGGGCAGCACCTTGACCACGCTGGGGGTGGGGCCGAAGCGCAGCACCGAAACCGGGATGATGGCGAGAAAGCGCCCGGTGGCCATCAGGCTGGTGCGCACGTTCAGGGAATAGCTCACCACCCGGGCGCGCGGCACCTGCAATCCGAGCGCATGGAAAATCTCGAACACCGGCGAGCCCGGATCGCTGTCGATCGGCGCCAGCAGCCAGTGCTCGTCGACGAGCTCGGCGAGCGCGAGCTTGCGCCGCCCGAGCCACTTGCTGCGCTGCCCCGCCACCACGCAGACGTGGTCGTCGAACAGGACCTCCACGTCCATGTCGGGCTCGACCGTTTGCGTCCACAAGCGGGCGACGACCAGATCGCATTTGCGCTCGCGCAGCACGTGGAATTGCTGCGCCGGCGTGGTGCACAGCTCCAATTGAAACACCAGTTGCGGATATTGCCGGGACAACCGGTCGATGACCGCAGCGACGAACCCCGCCGCCATCGGCTCGGTGCAGCCGATGCGCACCTCGCCGGAATTGGGATCCCCCAGGCTCTCGATGTCGCGCACGCTCTGCTTGAGCTCGTCGAAAACCGCGACGCTGCGCTTGAGCAGCGCGCGGCCGTAGAGCGTCGGCTCGACGCCCTGCGGGCCGCGGTCGAGCAGGCGCACCCCGAGAGCGTGCTCGAGACCGGCGATCGTGCGCGACACCACCGGGCGCGAGATCGCCAGGCTGTCGGCGGCGCGCGCCATGTTGCCCTGCTCGACCACCGCCATGAAGACGTGCAGGTCGTGCGGGTTGAGGCGGCGACCGACGCGGTCGGTCCAGCGCATGCGGGCCTCCGGTATTGCAGTATCAATATTGCTAACACTGCGTCGAAAGATAGCACTACCGTGCTAAGTCGAAACAGGAAATAATCATAAGCAATCGTAATGCGGCCCGTCACCGCGGATCGAATGCCGAGGCCATCCGAGCAGGAGGAACGTGTGAGCCCACGATTGACGGCGGCGCTGGTGGGCAGCGCCGTGCTGGCGGCCGGCGCCGTGCTGGCGGCCAGCCATGGCGCGCTGGCGCATCATTCCTTCGCGGTCTTCGACATCGAGCACCCGCTGGAGCTGCACGGCACGGTGCAGCAATTCAAGTTCACCAGCCCGCACACCTTCATCGTGCTGGAGGTGCAGGGCGACGACGGCGGCACCACGATCTGGAACCTGGAAGGCGCGAGCCCCAGCATCATGGTCCGCAACGGCTGGTCGAGCCAAAGCCTCAAGACCGGCGACCAGATCAAGCTGTCGGTCGATCCGTTGCGCAGCGGCGCGCCGGGCGGCGCCTGGATCGGCCAGAAGGTCACCTTCAGCAGCGGCCGGCCGGTGCTGTCCGACGCTAGCGCTGCGGCGTGGGCCTCTCGACCACGGTGCGTAGTTGCGTGCGGCCTAACGCCTGCCACGGGGAACGCGCCTACTCTAACCCACCCCGCCACCACCCGCTCCCCGAACGCCTTGGTGCCGAGCGGACCGCCCAGGTCGCGGGTGCGCGCGGCCGGATCGCTGATGGCCGCTTCGAGCGCATCATCGATGGCGCGGGCGGCGCGGGTGAAGCGATCCTCGTGGCGGCGCTCGCCGATCCATTCCATGAGCATCGCGGCCGAGCCGATGAGCGAGGCGGGGTTCGCCTGGTCCTGCCCGGCGATATCGGGCGCCGAGCCGTGCTGGGCCTGGGCGACCGCGTGCGCGGCGCCGGCGTTGAGCGAGGCGCCGAGCCCGAGGCTGCCGGCGATCTCGCAGGCCTCGTCGGACAGGATATCGCCGAACATGTTGGTGGTGACCACCACGTCGAAGGCGCCGGCGTCGCGCACCAGGAGCGCCGCCATGGCGTCGATGATGCGCTCCTCGTAGGCCACCGCCGGATAGCGCGCCGCGACCGCGCGCACGCATTCGAGGAACAGCCCGTCCGACACCCGCAGCACATTGGCCTTGTGCACGGCGGTCAATTTCCGCCGGCGCCGCGTCGCGAGGGCGAACGCGACCTCGGCGATGCGGGTGCAGCCGGCCCGGGTGATCTTGCGGACCGAGAGCGCGAGGTCCGCCGTCGGCATGAATTCGCCCGGGCCGAGGTACATCGACCGGTCGGCGTAGAAGCCCTCGGTATTCTCGCGCACGATCACCAGATCGACAGGCGATCCGCAGCGCGGCGGAAAGCCGCCGCGGGTTCTGGCCGGCCGGATATTGGCGAACAGATCGAGCCGCTTGCGCAGCTCGCCCGACGGGTTGAGACCGCCCTCGGCGACCGGCGGATAGTCGTTGTGGGACACCGGCCCCAGGATGACGCCGTCGGCGGACTGCGCGGCCGCGAAGGCGGCCGGCGGGAACGTCGTGCCGTGCTGGCGCAGCGCCGCGAGCCCGATCGAGGCGGTCTCGAATTCCAGGCCCAGCGCAAACCTGCGGTCGGCCGCGCGCAAGACCTCGACCGTCACCGCGCTGATCTCGGGCCCGATCCCATCGCCCTCCATGACAACCAATCTGATCACTGATGCACTCCTCTTGCTGCCGCTTCGCCACGAAGTCGTCCCTGCGAAGGCAGGGACCCATACGCCGTGCCCTATCGAGGGACCGCGGCTGATGGGTCCCGGCTCTGCGGCCGTCGAAGACGCGCGCGGCCTCGGCCGGGACGACAGTGGCGTATGTGCCCTACCCCAACGCCTTCCGTATCTGCTCCGTCCGCCGCGTGGCCTCGGCCATCAGGAAGCCCATGTCGGTCTGGGTGGTGACGAAGCGGACCCCCTTCTTGATGAAACCGAGCTGGCGCTCCAGGTCGCGCTCCCCGCCCAGCCCGGCGAACTTGCCCTGCCGGGCCGCGACCGCGATCACCTGCTCCACCGCCGCCACCACCTCCGGATCCCCGAAGGCGCCGGGCTTGCCCATGGCGGCCAACAGGTCGTTGCAGCCCACATGCACCACGTCGACGCCCGCGACCGCCGCGATCTCCTCGACATTGGCCAGGCCCTCGCGGGTCTCGATCATGCAGACCACCAGGGTCGACTCGTTGAGCACGCGGACGCTGTGCGACAGCGGCAGCGGCCGGCAATCGAAGTTGGGATAGAAGCCGGCGACCGAGCGCTTGCCGATCGGCGCGAACTTGCAGGCATCGACGGCGCGCCTGGCCTCTTCGGCCGTATTGACGTCGGGAAAGATGATCCCGGTGACGCCATTGTCCAGCATGAGCGAGATGTCGGGATCATCGCAGCTGCGGGCGCGCACCAGCACGGCGGTGCCGCAGCCGAGCCCGACCTGCGCCAGGTGCCCGATCGTCTCCAGCGAGAACAGCGAATGCTGGGCGTCGATGAACACGAAGTCATGCCCGCTGGATTTGGCGATGCGGACCACGTCGCCGGAGCGCCCCAGCCGCACGATCATGCCGAGCGACACCTCCCCGGCCTGCATGCGCGCCTTGACCGGATTGACGAGCTCGGGGAGATCGGCGGCGGGCATCGTCTGGCTCCATCAAGTCCGATTGTTGCAAGGCCCGTGGTACAGCTGCGTGCGGCGGGCGAAGGATTTAGGCGCGCTCAAACCCAATAGGGCGGGTAGCCGGAAGCCTTGCCTTCGGCTTCCAGGAGCCGCAGCATCGCGGGCCATTCCAGCACCCCATAGGGGCGGCGGGTGCCGGGCTGATAGAGATGGGCGGTGTGCGCGAGCACGTTCTCCCCCGGCATGGAGAGCTCGGTGCGCGCCGCCATCGCGTCGACTTGGCTGCGGCACGACAGCTCGAGCTGGTACATGGTGTTGAAGGCCTGCTGGATGGTGGCCCCGCAGGTCAGGAGGCCGTGGTTGCGCATGATCATGGCGTCGTGGGGCCCCAGATCGGCGACCAGCCGCGCGCGCTCGTCGAGGTCGACCGCCGGTCCCTCGTAATCGTGATAGCCGATATGGCCGCTGAAGCGGATCGCGGTCTGCGACAGCGGCAGAAGGCCGCATTTCATGGCCGAGACCGCCATGCCGGCGCGGGTATGGGTGTGCAGCACGCAGGCCACCTCCGGCCGCGCCCGGTGGAT
The DNA here is from genome assembly GCA_963744275.1 of uncultured Alphaproteobacteria bacterium. Classification (GTDB taxonomy): domain Bacteria; phylum Pseudomonadota; class Alphaproteobacteria; order Rhizobiales; family Xanthobacteraceae; genus VAZQ01. Next base: position 618,098 of record CAVUSX010000029.1, on the reverse strand, counting down.
GGCGCCGTGGATCACGTAGCCGGATTTATTGATGCCGTAATCGGTGTCGGGCTTGTGCAGGATATTGCCGTCGAGATCGATCTTCACCAGGCTCGACGCGGTGATCTCCTTGTACAGGAGACCGTAAAGGTTGATGAGCAGATGGTCGGGCGTTCCCGGGATGCGGGCCGTGATGTGGTTGTAGATCAGATCCTGCATGTCGTATTTGTCGACCAGCCGGTAGCAGGCCGCGAGGTCGAGGCGCGCCTGCCATTCCGCCGCGCTCACCTCACCGCGGATCGACTTGAAATCGGTGTTGTAGTTCATGAGTAAGCGCTCAGCATGGCCGTAGGATGGGTTGAGCTCTTGCGAAACCCATCAACGCCGCCGATGGGTTTCGCAAGAGCTCAACCCATCGCGTACACGCAAGAGCCTCACCCGCGTCGGCCCTCACCATAGCCTTGACCCGGCCGTCACGCCAAGCCAATGACAAGCACCTCCTCCACGGCTCACAGGCAAACCATGCAGATCGACGGCTACGAGATCGACATCCTGGTGCAGGGCTATCCGGGCAAGACCGTGTGCCATGGCGGGCTCGGCTGGAGCACGATCGTGCTGATCCGCGGCCACGGCCGGGTCGCGCTGGTCGATACCGGCGGGTTCGGGGTCCGCAAGCTCCTGATGGAGCGGCTTCACCGCCATGGCCTCAAGCCGGCGGACGTGACCGACCTCCTGGTCACCCACGCCCATCACGATCACTGCATCAACTGGACGCTGTTCGCGGCGCGCCCGCATCGTGGTCGGGGCGCAGGAATTGGCCTGGGCCGTGCAGGAGCCGTGGGGCGAGACGGCGGTGCCGGAGCTCTATGTGCGCGAGCTGCAGACCTGGCCGACCGTGCACAAGGCCGCCGACGGCGAGGAGGTGCTGCCCGGCGTCACCGCCCATATCGCGCCCGGCCACACGCCCGGCCACCTGATGTATGTGCTCAGCGGCCGCGACCGCGAGGTGATCTTCACCGGCGACGCCGCCAAGAACCGCGCCGAGCTGGTGTCCGGCCACGCCGATGCCAGCTACGACGAGGCCGTGAGCGCGGCCTCGATCGCGAAGATCTGGAGCTTCTGGCGCCGCCGTCCGGCTAACGTGGTGGTGCCCGGGCATGATATACCCATGGTGCAAAAGGACGGCCGGACCGAGTATCTTGAGGCCCGGCAAGCCGCCATCAAGGCTTGGTTCGGCGACGACCTGGAGACCACGACCACGATCGAGCTGACGGTCGCGTGAAACTCGATCCCGGGAGGAATGGCATGCGCAAGGCCTGTTCGCTGCTGGTCAAGATCGCCGGGCTGCTGCCGGCGCTCGCCGCGCTGGCGCTCACCGCGCCGGTGATGGCCCAGGATTATCCGAGCAAGCCGGTGCGGCTCATCATTCCGTTTCCGCCCGGCGGCAGCAACGACGTGGTCGGGCGCATGATCGCGCTGCAGCTGAGCGACCGGCTCGGCAAGCAGGTGGTGGTCGACAACCGCGGCGGCGCCGGCGGCGTCATCGGCACCGAGCAGGCGGCAAATGCGCTTCCCGACGGCTACACGCTGCTGATCATCTCGATCGCGCACGCGGTCAGTCCCTGGCTCTACAAGCTGAACTACGACCCGATCAAATCCTTCGTCCCGGTCTCGATCCTGGCCAGCGGCACCAACGTGCTGGTGGTCCATCCGAGTCTGCCGGTGCATTCGGTGGGCGAGCTGATCGCGCTCGCCAAGCGCGAGCCGGGCGAGCTCAATTATGCGTCGGCCGGCATCGGCAGCTTCCAGCATCTGGGCGGCGAGCTGTTCAAGCTCCTGGCCGGCGTCAACATCGTGCACGTGCCCTACAAGGGCGGCGGCCCGGCCATGACCGACGTGGTCGGCGGCCACACCAAGATCATGTTCTCCTCGCTGGTGCAGACCACCGGATTCGTGCTCAACGGCCAGCTGCGGGCGCTCGGCACCGGCGGCGCCCATCGCAGCCCCGTGCTGCCCGACGTGCCGACGATCGCGGAGGCCGGACGTGCCCGGCTACGAAGCCAACAATTGGTGGGGCGTCGTGGCGCCCGCCGGCACGCCGCCCGCGATCGTGGAAAAGCTGCACAAGGAGATCTCGGCGGTGCAGAATTCCGAGGAGACCAAGAAGCAGTTCGCGACCGAAGGCGCCGAGATCGTGCAGATGAGCTCGGCCGAGTTCGGCGCCTTCATGGCGAGCGAAATGGCCAAGTGGGAGCGCGTCGTCAAGGAAAGCGGCATCAAGGCCGAGTGAGGGGGGGCGGCCTCCGACACTATCGTCGTCAGGGACGCCGCGCTTTTCACCTCTTCGCCTCGCGTGCGGGGAGAAGGTCGGGATGAGGGGGCCTCGCCGCTAGTTTGAGCTGTGCAAGCGCCGCGGGTATTTCCAGCAGGGCTCAAGCATAGCCCGCCGCGGCCCATCGCCGGGTCGCGTTCTGGTTCTCGCTCTTGCCCTGTGGTCCTCTCCCCGCGCGCGGGGCGAGGAACGCCGTGTGCGCCCGGAGTTGCGCGATGCGGACCTTGCGACCGCAATAGGCGGCCAGAAGCAGCGGGGCCGCGATCCCGTGGTTCCCGGCTATGACGCCGCGATCACGTGTTGGGGTCCGGTTCCGGCCGCCATCCCTGCGCGCGCAATGCGTCGGCGATATCCGCGCGGACCGTCGCATAGGGACCACAGCAATACCAATCCAGATAGTCCCCGGCGCCGCGAATTGCCGCGATCAAATCGCCGGCGGCGCGAAACGAATAGCTGGCGCGGTCGCCGTTCTCGCGCCGCCAGTCCATGTTCGCGAGCGCGCTCCACATCGCGCGCGCGGTGTCGTCGTCGGATCTGATCTGCGCGCCGAGCGCCCGGTCGACAGCTGCCGCGAATGCGTCATCAGGATCGGGTGCCCGGCCGCCGGAGACTCCGCCCCATCCGCCATATTCGGTCATGAGCTCGCTTTCCGGCTCGCCCGCGCGGACCACGGCGCCCAGGAGGCGGCCTTCAATGCTTGCGATCTATTTCGGCAGATGCTTGATGAGCCAGGTGCGTTATTTGCTCGGGTTGAGGATTTCGGTGAGGCGGCGCACCACCTCGGGCGAGGCCGCGGTGGTCAGCTTGACGTAGTCCTCGATCTTCTGGGCCGGCGTCGGGTCGACGTCGATTCCGGCCGTCTGCGCATCCGCCTTGAAGTCGGCGTCGTCCTTGAGCGCCATGAAGGCTGACCGCAGGGCTTCGATCCGGTCCGCCGGCACGCCCGGGCCGGCCAGGATCGGGCGCGCAACCTCCTTCACGCCGAAATAGAGCTGCGCGACCTGGCGATCGGTGGCGTCCTTGATGAAGTCCATGGCGAGCGGAACGTCCGGCAGGTCGGGCGCCTTGCTGAGCGCATTCTGCAGCAGGAGGGTGATCTTCTTGCCGGCCAAAAGCTCCGCATGGCGGGTCTTGATCTCGGACCACGACCAATCCGCGGTGCCCTGGATCTCGCCGCGCTCCATGGCGAGCGAAACGTCCGCCTGCCCCGGATAGCCGCTCACGATCTTGAACTTGGTGCCGGCGGTCGCGTTCAGGAGCCGCGCCGAGGCCTCCAGGTCCGAGGTCGCGCCGGTGCCGCCCACGATCAATTGCTTGGTCTGCAGATCCTGCACGGTCTTGACCGGCGCCGTGGCCCACGCCACCACCAGGGAGATCTCGGGCGAGACGCTGCCGATCCAATTGAGCTTGGTGACGTCGAATTGCACGTTCGCCTGCTTGGTCAATTGGGCGAGCAGCACGCCGCGCTGGACCAGGCCCACCACGGTGCCGTCCTGCGGGGCCACCCGGGTGATGCGGTTGGTCATGGTGAGGCTGCCGCCGCCGGGCGTGTTCTGCACCACCACGCCCGGATTTCCCGGGATATGATTGACGATGTGGCGGGCCACCAGGCGCGCGATGGCGTCATAGCCGCCGCCCGGGCTCGAGCCGACCATGAAGGTGATCTGCTTGCCGCGATAGAAGTCGGCGACGCCCTGCGCGGCGGCCGGCGGTGCCGCCATCGCGGCGATGAAAAAAACGGCAACCAGCGCCGCCGCCGATCGGCGCGGAACTTCGTGGTGAAAACAACGCTGCATGACTCTCCTCTGGTGGCTCATCAATGCGCCCGGGAGGACAAAGCCACAGATTCACGAAAAAGGACACAGGCAGCATGTCGCTGCCGCCTGCGCGCGGCCGGAGCGCGTAGGGCGCAATCGCTTTATTGCGCCGTCGGCATGTCCGCAATGCGCCATGATCGGCGCTCGCCGCCGATCGGCGCAATAAAGCGATTGCGCCCTACGGTGCTGCCATTCACTTGAGCTGGTCGGCGACCTTGTTGATGCCCGCCTGGCCGCAATCGTCGTCCTTGCCGGGCGAGCCCGACACCCCGACCGCCCCCACCACGTCGTCGCCGACCTTGATCGGCAGCCCGCCCGGCAGCGCCAGCACGCGGGCATATCCCTCGGAGGCGTGCGCCGCCGGATCGTTCTGCATGCGCTTGAGGAAGGCGGCCGAAGGCGCCCGGAAGGTGCGCGCCGTATAGGCCTTGCGTTCGGCGCCCTCGGGCGTGTGCAGGCCGGAGCCGTCGCCGCGCAGCATCACCATCGTCAGGCCGTCGCGATCCAGCACCGCGACCGAGACCTTGTAGCCCATCGCCTTGCAGCTCTCCATCGCGCCGTTGGCGATCGCCTCGGCCATCGCCAAGGTGAGATTCTTCTCGACCGCGAGCTGCGCCTGCGCCGACGACGACAGCAGCCCCGCAACCGCGATCGCGGCCAGTAACTTCATTCTCGACGACATGAGACAACCTCCCGGTTTGTGGTTCACACCCGACACGATCCGCGATGCGTGCGACAGCATCGCGACAAGCGGACCGACCGCGATGGAAGCAGATCCATCGCCGGTCCCCGATCGTGGAGCGTGATCCATTTAGGCCGATGGGGCGTGGAGGCGTCAAGGGGGCGGCAAGTCGGCTTGCGCGTCTACCGACTGAGAATGTCGACGATCTTCTTGGACGACGGATCCACGATGAGAACTTGGCCCTGCGCCATGGCGAAGTCATAGGATTTCACCACCGGGACCGCCGCGCTCACATCCTCGGGCGCCGGCTCCACCTTGATCGGGCCCGGCACTGTTTCGCCGACCGCGGCCTAGAAGCCGGCCGGCAGGCCTTCATTGGTGGCCTGCTTGCTGACGCCTTGCCAAATTTCCTGCCGCTGGGCGTCGGTCAGGCCGTCGAAGACCCGCCGACTTGACGCTCGCCGCCCCCGCCGCCGCCCCTATGCCGGCCAAGAGAGCAAGCAAGATGGTTCCGTTCCGGACCAGGGACTTCATGGGGATTGTCCTTTTTCTACACCCGCCCTGCAGGAGAATCGCGCCAGACGCCGGCCGGTTTCATGAAATATCCGTAACGACGGCTCGCGGCGCGCGCAGATGGCCGAAGCGACCGCGAGCTCAGGCGGGATGCAGAATAATGAAAAAATTGGCGACCCCGGCATGAAGGGAATCCTGAGAGCCAAAAAGCGCAAGACGTGCCCATTTCATCGGCCTTTGTCATGTCGCCAACACGACGCTCGCTAGCTTTTCATTGTTTCGTCGCGCTGATCTGACTATCGTTCGAAGTCGGGGCGGGCGCATTCGCGCCCGGCGTCGTCGAACCACTCCCATCTAGAGGCCAAGCTGTGCGGGGCGGCACGATTGCTGCGGAGGCCGTCACTTGATCATTGCGAGGCTCCAATGACTGAGACTTTGGCCCTGATCCTCTATGCGATCGATGCCTTCTTGTTGGCGGGAGCGGTTGTCGTGCAAGATCAAGTTTTTGTCAGGCAGTGCTGCCTTTACAAGTCGCTGATGTTAAAGCCGCTGGAAAGCTGCTTCCATGTTGGCCAATTTCCCGAAGTCCTTGCGGTACCCGGTCAGATCAAGGGTTCGCTCGTCTTCGCTCTGCTACTGTTTTCCGGCGCGGCAGCCTTGATCGCTGGCCGGCCTCTTTCTGAGCTGTGCCATCCCCCACTCGTCTAAGCCGTCAATTCCGTCGACCTCAGCTGCTCTTCTTCGCGGTCGATGTCGGACGATCGAGAAAGGCATGCACATCGTCACCGTTCACGGATCAGTGGGTGCTCATGCCGACCGCCCTTGTCGCTACAAGTGGCTGCAACGGTGAGGCAGTTGAACGGCCTCGAAGCCGGTTTCATGCTCGGGGCCGTAGACGACGCTTCAGAGGTTTGACAGATCGTCAATCGACCGTCGAGCTCACGTCGCCGATGAACCACCAATAATTGATATTGTTAATTGGCGACCCCGGCATGACTCGAACATGCGACCCTTGGTTTAGGAAACCAATGCTCTATCCAGCTGAGCTACGGGGCCGGCCTGCGACATTCCTAGCATGCGCGGGCGCTGGTGTTCCATCGGCGTTTCGGATTTCTCCTGGCTGAATTTCCGGTGCGCCTTAAAAGATGAGCTCCTCGCAGGCCGGAACCGGCCCCGGCGGCTGTCGCGATTGTGGCGTCGACGCAATGATGTCGGATGATGCCGCGCTCGACGGAGACGGCGTCACCGTGACGGTCACCGAAACCATTCTGAGAACCGAGGGGTATTGGGCGGCGTAGCGCAGGCTGTCGTCGCCGGCATAGCCCGGATCCGGACGGTAGATGAACGAAACGCCGCGAACGAGGCGTCCGATGCATTGCGCCTCGGTGCCCACATACATCGAGTGAATCTTGATATTTTCGACGCGCGCGCAAACACTGCCGTGGCGCGGCGGCTCATACAGATAAAGGGCAGGATGTGCGATCGCCTCGCAGCTCTTGTTCCAACCCGCATGCTCGCGAATGACGATCGAATGATCGGCCTGGCCGATCTTCGACAGCTGTTCTTCCTGCGCCCCGGCCGCGCCCGCAAGGCCCAGGAAAAAGGCGGTGGTCACGGCGGCGGGGATCGCGAAAGGCATCGCGCCGCAGAACAAGCGGGTTGAAGCAATCGGGTCTGAAATCGTGCCGCCGCAGAAAGCGCCCCATCGCTGCCGATCCTCCTGCCGGAAATTTAGCACGATTCGCTCGAAAGCCGCGGGATGGCCGCTGTTGATGGCTCGGGCGCGTTGGTCCGCCTACCTGAATTTCCGGTACGCATCCAACCCCAGGCCCTTGCCGACGCTGCCGAACATGTCGCCGTCTTTTATTTCGGCATTGGGGAAGAATTGCGCGATCTTGGCGCGCACGATCGGGATGGCCGAGCTGCCGCCGGTCAGGAACACCGCCTGCAGCGCGCTTGCGTCCAAGCCGGCGTCGGCGGTCGTAGCGGCTATCGCCTTCTCGATTCGGACCAGGCCCGGAACGATCGCCGCCTCGAAGCCGCTGCGGTCGACCGCAACCCGCAGGCCCGGCTCGATGCTCTTCAGATCGATGCCGGTATCCGGCATCTCGCTCAAATCGATTTTCGCCCGTTCCACCCGGTCGATGATGCGGTGCCCCTCCTGATGGTCGATGACCCGGATGAGCCGATCCACCAGGTCGCTGCGCTGCGCATCCTGCCGGATCGCGCGCAGCGTCGATTTCACCTTTTGCGAATAGAGGAACGAAATCTGCGACCAGGTCGATAGGTCGTGATAGATCCAGTTGGGCAGCGCGGCCTTGCCGCTGCCGCTGCCCAGGCCCAGCGACGGCATCACATACATGAGGCTCATGAGCCGGTCGAAGTCGGTGCCGCCGACCCGCACGCCGCGATTGGCCAGGATATCGTCGCGGCGGTCGGCCTTGCGTGATTTCTCCGGCGAGACCCGCACGATGGAAAAATCCGCGGTGCCGCCGCCGATATCGGCGACGAAGACCAGCTCCTCCTTGCGCACCTCGAGCTCGTAATCGAGCGCGGCCGCGATCGGCTCGTACTGGAACTCGATGTTGCGGAATCCGACCGCGCGCGCCGCCGCTTCCAGGTCGTCCTGCGCCTGCCGGTCGGCCGCCGCATCGTTCTCGATGAACTGCACCGGACGACCCAGCACGGTGTCGGAAATATCCTCCCCGGCGCTGCGCTCGGCCGCCCGCTTGAGGTGCTCGAGAAACAGCATCAAGACCCGGGACAGGGGAATGCGCTTGCCCTGAATGGGCGTCTTCTCATGGAGCAGGCCGTACCCCAATATGCTCTTGATCGCCCGCATGAAGCGGCCGACCTCCCCATCGGTGTAGCGCGCGATGGCTTCGCGTCCGAAGGCGACGTCGCGGCGCGAGGTGCTGAAGAACACCGCGCTCGGTATGGTCGGCTTGTCGCCCTCGACCGCGACCAGCCGCGGACCTCCGGCGCGCACCAGCGCTACGGTGGAGTTCGAGGTGCCGAAATCGAGCCCACAGCTGCAAATGCCGGTGCGGCCATGCAGCAAACCATCCTGCGTCTTCAGCATCTCGAGACCGGTCTCCAGGCGTCACTGCCGTCGTTTTTTGGGACCGTATATATAGAGGCGAGGGGCGAAGTCACCTCAGCGACGCCACGCGACACCGGTGAGCGGCACCTTGGACACGGTCATGCTGGTCGAATCCGGCAAGACCTTCGGCACCAATAATCGTGAGCAGGAGAGGCCCACGCCACCTTGACGGCGACTGCGCGCGGCGGCGACGATTGGCAGGTCGGGACATGGCGTAATCGCGGGGTAACGACTGCCGAACAGGCTGGTCTCCCCGTAACGCCAAAGGAGCAAGACCATGTCCCAGAGCAACCAGTATGTCGGCCTTGATGTGTCCCTGAAGGAAACGTCGATCTGCGTCATTGACGATGCCGACAAGATCGTGTGGCGCGGCCGAGCAAACTCTACGCCGGAAGCTATCGCATCGGCCGTGAAGCAGCACGCGCCCCATGCGGTTCGGATCGGGCTCGAAAGCGGGCAGCTGTCGGGCTGGCTGTTCCACGGATTGAAAGAGGCCAGGCTCCCGGTGATCTGCGTCGATGCGCGCCACGCCAAGGCGGCGCTATCGTTGAAGGTCAACAAGACCGACGCCAACGACGCCCTCGGTCTGGCGCAGATCATGCGCGTCGGCTGGTACCGCGAGGTGACGGTGAAGGGCCTCGACTGCCAAGCCGTGCGTGCGCTGCTGGTGGCGCGCGCCCAGATCGTTTCGCAAATTACGACGCTAAAGAATTGCGTGCGCGGCATTCTAAAGACCTTCGGTCGGGTCCTGCCCAAAGGCTTGCGCGGCCAGTTCCCAGCGCGTGTACGCGTGGCGATCGACGGGCATCCGGTACTCGAGGCGATCATCGAGCCGACGTTGCAGGTGCTGGAGGCGACGCGGGCCCAAGTCCTCGTGTACAACAGGGCTGTCATTCAACTCGCTCGCAGCGACGACACTGCCCGCCAGCTGATGTCGGCTCCGGGCGTCGGCACGGTCGTTGCCTTGGCCTATATGACCGGCGTCGAGGATCCAGCGCGATTCAAGCGATCGTCGTCGGTGGCAGCATACTTCGGGATGACGCCCAGGCGTTATCAATCCGGCGAGGTCGATCACGCCGGGCGTATCTCCAGGTGCGGAGACGGGATGGTGCGTAGCCTTCTGTTCGAGGCAGCCAAAGTGTTGCTCAGCCGATCAGCGCGACCAAGCGCGCTGAAGACCTGGGGCGAAGCCCTTGGCAAACGCATCGGAGCTAAGAAGGCAACCATGGCGGTTGCCCGCAAGCTTGCCGTCATCCTGCATCGCATGTGGACCACAGGCACGACGTTCCAATGGAACGCTGAAGGTGCATCTCCAGCCGCCTGAGGTCGATCGACCCTTCGCCGCATCTCGCGGCGGAATACTGTCCCTGCTCGGACGGGCCTCGACGACCGCGCAATTCTTCCTGCGCCGATCTCTTGTTGAGTGCGTTCGGGACATAGCGGCGTCGAAACCCTGAGGGCCATGGTGCGGCCAGGAGACCCCTGGACCGCGTAGAGAACGGTGTATCTGGCAGCGACAGCAATCCGAGCGAGCGAGAACCAAAGGGGACCACCACACTCGACAACCGAGCTGCTCATCCGGCCCGTGATCATCCCAGTCTGCCGCCGTGCTCGAAGCTGTCAAGGCGCGGGCTGGAAACGGCGGAGTGCGCCGCTATGGCGGAGCGACGCCCGGCCGTGACAGCTTCTGCGCGCGTCGGCGTCGGAATCTGCGGTCGGGGCGGAAGAAAGCCTGCAGGCGCGGTCGAACAAAAGAAACGGCCCAAGCAAGAAAGCAAGCCAGCAAGAAAGAAACCGCTTGCGTTCGTGGCAGCGATTAGAGAACGAAGGAATGGCTCTCGGTCGAACAAAGGAATGGACTCTCAGCGGCGATCTCCGTCTGCGGGGGGTTGTGGTTTGGATCGAACAGCATCCGCCGTTCGAGCAGTGTGCACAGGACATAGAGCAAACGATCGCCGATCGTACGCAGCGCGCCGCGCGTGGCCGTGACCGCGGCGTCAGCGAGCTCGGGCATAGCGTTGTCTGCTGACCTGCGGATCATGCTGCAATGGGCCTGTCCGTGCCCAGTGATGAAGCGCGTTCTGCAGCCGCCTGTTGCAGGCATAGCGCCGCAGCACAATGCAACTCTTGCCGCTGCGGCGCGTCACCGAAGCCTGGCCCGACAACACCCGCAGGACATGGTAATCTCGCGATTGCAGAGGCTCGCAGGCCTCGGCGAGCAGCGCGGCGATGTTGCATCCTTACCGAGCCCTGGCATGGATCGCAGGATCGCCATGTCGCGCTGCTCGCAAATCTGCCCGGTGTGGTCTCCGCGGCGGCCTCGATTGCCGCACAGAGCTCGTCCAACCGGTGCTCGGCCTCCTTGATCTGCTCGATTGACCAGCCGCAAACGCGCAGCGACGCGCGCGGATGTGGGCAGTGGCAGCCTCCACCGTGCCCGGCGCCACCGTGAGCGGCGGCTGGCGCAGGATGCGCAGCACTTCGGCCCCATCGAAGCGGCGAATGCGGTGGTTCTTGAGGATGCGGGCGATCGTCTTCTCGCTCACCCGCGCTGCCTTCGCCGGGGTCGGCACCTGCTCCCACAGGTCGAGGAACCGAATTGGCAGCGGGTTCGCCGAAGTTCGCCGGCTTGCGGATAGTACCGCCACAGCTGGTCGCGCACCCGGTTGGCCAGTCGGCTCTGCTCCTGTTTGAGCTCCTCGTACATGCGCGACCATTTCGCGCAGCTCGATCACCAGCGGATCGTCGATCGCCAAGCGCCGAAAAGCGTGCCGATCGGTGCGCAGCGAATCCCCCAGCACCTGCGCATCACGGCTGTCGTCCTTGGCGCCCGACATGCTGAAGCGATCACGAAAGCGGTCGAGCTGCTTCGATCGATGGCAAACGACCTCAAAGCCACGCTCCAGCAGCACCTCGACCACCGGCCCGCGTGGCGCCTCGATCGCCACCGCAATCTCTTGCGCCTACCGCGCACCAGTCGTCTTGAGCAGCCAGGAGCAAAGCTCCTGCAGGCTAGCCCCGATCATGCCTGCCACGTTGCGCTCGGCCACGAACTTACCCTCGGCCTAAATGGTGCCCGGGCTTCGCTTGTCGAACAGGCCGAGACACTTCTGCGATTCCGTCGGCATGTCGCTCACGTGCAGGATGCGGCCCATATAGGTGGTCCACGGCTTTTCGGCGAGCGGCTGCACGCGAGACGAAGTTCCAGAATTGCCGCTCGTTCATCTCGATCTCCGTCACCGCGTGCTGAAGCACCCAGTCCTGCAACACCGTGAGGCGTGCGGAATCCTTACCCGCGAACATGGTTTGGGGTATCGTTTTTCTCATCACCGCATCTCCTGACGCAGAAACAAGCGCCGCGCCGCCCGCGCATTGATTGTGGCAAGCTCGGGATACCTATAGGGCGGCAATGGTTTACGAACCATGCCGCCGCCGCGGCCGGTGGCGAGCCCTGCGCAAGCGGATGCACATGTGAAACCGGTTCCGACCCCCGCAAGGAGCTCGCCCGCGAAGCGGGTCGGGTGGGGTCACGCACACACGCGTCGCAGGATCGGACCCCGCCGGCGCCTCGGCGCACCTCCTTGCAGGGGCGGGATGCTCAGCGCCCAAGCGAAGCGAAGGCCGCCCGCGGCCGGCAGGTCGAAAGGCGGCGGCTCCGCGCGCCTTCACTTGGAGGGATCGGGCGCCGATCCGGCTGGTCCGCCAATGCCGGCGCCGGCGTCGACCGGCTCGCAGGCGCCATCCTTGTTTTCGGCGATCCAGCATTTGCGCAGCCCATCGGCATCCCGGGTCCACCAATAGCTGCCTTCGGGATTGCGTCCGGAGACCTTGAAGCGCTTGAGGTGGCGTTTGACGGCCGCGAGCGCATCGTCCCAGGTGGCGAAGGCGTCACCGACCTGCGTCGGGGCAGCTGAGCTGCCGGCTGTCGAGCTCGAGAATCTTGAACATCACCGCCTCCTGTTCGCTGTCTCTGGCCGGTCAGTGCCCGGGCGCACCGCCGTCGGGATGCGATATGCGGGCTGTTCCGGAGCAGCCGCGCGACGCGCGTCGTCGCAAACCGGGCGGCCGAAACCGATGTCGATGCCGCAATGAGCTGACAGCCGGTCGCGGGCGGCCGCAAGACTGGTCACGCGCATATCGTGTCAGGCTCTCGATGCCCCTGCCACGCCGCACGGATTCCCGACCGACACAGCCCCTTTTGCCGGCGACAAGCATTTAATACTATATCTGGGGCGGCCAGTCCACAGTATAGCAAGTGAAAATGCGTCCCCGCGAAAATAATTGTCCCTCGGGGGACTGGTTTTTCGTCGGCCTGTTCTTATTTCCGTTGCGCGATTTGAATCATCAAATCATTTCCAAACCGCCAGGGAGAACCACATGAAGTTCCGTCCGCTCCATGACCGCGTCGTGGTCAAGCGCATCGAGGCCGAGGCCAAGTCCGCCGGCGGCATCATCATTCCGGATACCGTCAAGGAGAAGCCCTCCCAGGGCGAGATTTTGGCGATCGGTCCGGGCGGTCGCGACGAGGCCGGCAAGCTCATCCCGATCGACCTTTCAGTCGGCGACCGGGTGCTGTTCGGCAAATGGTCGGGCAGCGAGGTCAAGATCGACGACGTCGAGGTCCTGATCATGAAGGAAAGCGACATCATGGGCGTCCTCGAGACCCCGGTGGCCCGCAAGAAAGCCGCCTGATCGTCTCCTGGCCGCGTCGGGTGACCCCACAGACCCCGCAATAATCACCTCGCAACAAACACCTCAGCAACAAACACCTCAATAGACACTCTGGATTGGAGCTACCAAACATGTCCGCCAAGGAAGTCAAATTTGCCGTCGATGCGCGCGACCGGATGCTGCGCGGCATCGACACTCTCGCCCATGCGGTGCGGGTGACGCTCGGCCCCAAGGGCCGCAATGTCGTGCTCGACAAGTCGTTCGGCGCGCCCCGCATCACCAAGGACGGCGTCACCGTCGCCAAGGAGATCGAGCTCGAGGACAAGTTCGAGAACATGGGCGCCCAGATGGTGCGCGAGGTCGCCTCCAAGACCTCCGATCTGGCCGGTGACGGCACCACCACCGCGACCGTGCTGGCCCACGCCATCGTGCGCGAAGGCGCCAAGGCGGTCGCCGCCGGCATGAACCCGATGGATCTCAAGCGCGGCGTCGATCTGGCGGTCGAGGCGGTGGTCGCCGACCTGCAGAAGAACTCCAAGAAGGTCACCTCCAACGAGGAGATCGCCCAGGTCGGGACCATCTCGGCCAACGGCGATGCCGAGATCGGCCGCTTCCTCGCCGACGCCATGAAGAAAGTCGGCAACGAGGGCGTGATCACGGTCGAGGAGGCGAAGTCGCTGGAGACCGAGCTCGAGGTGGTCGAAGGCATGCAGTTCGACCGCGGCTACATCTCCCCCTATTTCGTCACCAATGCCGAGAAGATGCGGGTCGAGATGGAAGACCCCTACATTCTCATCTACGAGAAGAAGCTCTCCGGCCTGCAGGAGCTCCTGCCGCTCCTGGAAGCCGTGGTGCAGAGCGCCAAGCCGCTGGTGATCATCGCCGAAGAGGTCGAGGGCGAGGCGCTCGCGACGCTGGTGGTCAACAAGCTGCGCGGCGGCCTCAAGGTCGCGGCCGTCAAGGCGCCCGGCTTCGGCGATCGCCGCAAGGCCATGCTGCAGGACATCGCGATCCTGACCGGTGGCCAGGCGATCAGCGAGGACCTCGGCATCAAGCTCGAGAACGTCACGCTCGCCATGCTGGGGCGCGCCAAGAAGCTGACCATCGAGAAGGAGAACACCACCATCGTCAACGGCGCCGGCAAGAAGGCCGACATCGAAGGCCGCATCAGCCAGATCAAGGCCCAGATCGAGGAGACCACCTCCGACTACGATCGCGAGAAGCTGCAGGAGCGGCTGGCCAAGCTCGCCGGCGGCGTCGCGGTCATCCGGGTCGGCGGGGCGAGCGAGATCGAGGTGAAGGAGCGCAAGGATCGCGTCGACGACGCCATGCATGCGACCCGCGCCGCGGTGGAAGAAGGCATCCTGCCGGGCGGCGGCGTGGCGCTCCTGCGCGCCAGCGAGGTGCTCAAGCGCATCCGCACCCAGCAACGACGACCAGAAGACCGGCGTGGAGATCGTGCGCAAGGCGCTCTCCTGGCCGGCGCGCCAGATCGCCCTCAATGCGGGCGAGGACGGCTCGGTGGTGGTCGGCAAGATCCTGGAGAAGGATCAATACAACTACGGCTACGACGCCCAGTCGGGCGAGTACGTCAACATGATGTCGAAGGGCATCATCGATCCGACCAAGGTGGTGCGCGCGGCGCTGCAGGGCGCGGCCTCCGTGGCCGGGCCTCCTGATCACCACCGAGGCCATGGTGGCCGAGCTGCCGAAGAAGGACGGCCCGGCAATGCCGGGCGGCGGCGGCATGGGTGGAATGGGCGGCATGGGCGGCATGGATTATTGATCGCCTCCGCTTGAACGTTTTTCCAAGTCTCAAGACCCGGACCAAAATTGGCCCGGGTCTTTTTTTGTCCGCGACGCCTCCGCGCTGCTGGCCCACCGGCAATTCTTGCCCGCCGCGGAATTCCGCCCCCGGCAGAAACCGCCGCGGCGCCCGTGGGGGGCGCGCAAACAGCCCCCTGCCCCGCTGAAATCGCTCGCGAAATCTTGCCCGACCTGGCGTGGCATAGCGCTTGCTCAATGGTTGGCGGGTGCGACTGCGAATCCGGCCGCCAGGGCGCGCGGCGCCACGCGCGAGCCGGAAAACGTGCAAATTCGGAGATGCCCGATGAGCGGCCTCAGTGGCGTTGGTGCCGGCGGCTTTACGCCGGCCGCGATCAAGCAATTTCAGCAGAACCTTTTCAACCAGATCGATACGAACGGCGATGGCTCGGTCTCCAAGACCGAGCTCGAGCAGGCGGTCACCAAGGCGGGTGGCGGCACGCAGGCGGCGGATGCGCTCTATTCGGTCCTCGACCCCAACAACACCGGCGGTTTCGGCGAGCAGCAGCTCGCGCAAGTCCTGCCCGGCTCGGGCTTCAGCACCCAGATGCAGGCCCAGATGATCGGCTATCAGGCGCAAGGCTGGCCCGGCGCATCGAGCGCCCAGCCAGGCGGCCAGCTGGCGCAGAACCTGTTCTCGCAAATCGACGGCAATGGCGACGGCTCGATCTCGCAAAGCGAGCTCGAGCAGGCGGTCACCGCCGCGGGCGGCACCAAGGCGGGGGCCGACGCGCTCTATGCCAAGCTCGATCCCAACAACACCGGCAGCGTGAGCGAGCAACGACTAGCCCAAGTCATGGCAAACTTGTCCCAGTCGGGCCCGGGGGCGCCGCATGCGCACCACCATCATCACCATGGCGGCGGAGGCGGCGGCGCCGACGACGCCCTCACCTCGCTGTTCAATGCCGACGGCGGCGGGGCCGGAAACTCGCCGACCCAGATCGCGCAGAACATCTTCTCGCAGATCGACACCAGCGGCACCGGCGCCTTCACCCAGGGCCAGCTCGAGCAGGCCGTCACCGCCGCCGGCGGCAGCACGAGCGGCGCGGATGCGCTCTTTGCCAAGCTCGATCCCAACGGCACCGGCAGCGTGAGCCAGCAGCAATTCATGGACGCGCTGCAGCCGCCCTCGGCCACCGGCACCACCGCCCAGGACGCCCTGCTGGCGCTTCTCGACCCGGCCGCGCAGAGCGGCACTCCGGCGGCGGCCGGCGTGGGCGGCACGACCGGCGGCGCCACGACCCCGATCAGCACCGGCACCAGCGCGCAGGACGCGCTGTCGGCGCTGGTGCAGAACTTCGACCCGGCGACGGGTACGACTTCCAACACCGGCAATTCGGCGCAGGACGCCCTGTCGGCGCTGATCAACGGCAGCTCATCGAGCGATCCCTCCACCACGGCGGCGGCCGGCGCGCTCAACAGCTCGGACCTGGCGCGCGCCTTCTCGCTCTACCAGAACCAGCTCGAGCAGCAGCTCCTGGCCGGCATCAGCGCCACCCAGAGCGCCAGCATCGTCTAGACTGGACGGGTTGGATTCGATTCCCTCCCCCTGCAAGGGGGAGGGTGGCGCCCATTAGCGCGTTTACGCGCGTCTTCGACGCGCTATGGGCGCCGGGTGGGTCGGTCCCAACGAGCTTCCGTGTTTGATGCGCGACCCCCACCCGACCCGCTTCGCGGGTCGACCTCCCCCTTGCAGGGGGAGGTAAAGGCGAACGCCGCGGGGATTTCGCGGCTCAATCCTTGAACGGATCGAACTCGCCGGCACCCGCCATCGCGACCGCGAATGGCCGCAGGGTGTGCAGCACCCGGATGGTTCCGGCATGCTGCGCCAGCACCTCCGGCAGGCGACGATAGGCCATCGGGCTTTCGTCCAGATCGGCGCCGACCAGCGTCACGCCGCGCTGCTGCAGCCAGGCATCCATTTCGGCTTTGGTGAACCGGCGCTTGGCTTCCTTGCGGCCGAACAAACGGCCGGCCCCGTGCACGGTCGAGTACAGCGACGCGCGCGCCTGCGCACTGTCGACGCCCTCGATGATCACGGCGTCATCCCCCATCGAGCCGCCGACGAATCCGCGCTGGCCCGGGAATGCGGGCGTCGCGCCCTTGCGCACGACCCACAGGTCGCGGCCGCCATGGGTCTCGCGCCAGGCATAGTTGTGATGATTGTGCACCATGTCGGTGACGGCGCCGCCGACGATCTTGCGCACGCGCTCGACCACCCATTCGCGGCCCGCATAGGAGTAGCGTCCGGCCAGCTCCATGGCCGCGATGTAGCGGCGGCCGAGCTCGCTGTCCTCATCGATCACGGCCGGCGGCACGTGCATGCCGTCCTTGCCGCCGGCCGCCTTGAGATAGCGGGTGGCGCTGGTGTGACCGAGGCCGCGGCTGCCGAAATGCACCCCGATCCAGACCAGGCCGGCTTCGTCCCGCATCAGATCGACGTAGTGGTTGCCGGAGCCGACGGTGCCGAGTTGCGCGACCGCCTTCTGCCGATACGCCTCCATGTCGGATCCCTTCCAGGCCTCGCCGTCGTCGAACAGCGCATGCTCGACCCGCTCCTCGTTGCTGCGGCCGATGCCGAACGAGATCACGCGGGCCACATCCTTGATGAGGACGCCGACTTTGTCGGCGATCGCCTCGTATGGCGTATCCAGCCGCACCGCCATGTTGCCGCAGCCGATGTCGAAGCCGACGCCGGAGATGCTGATCTGCTTCTCGTAGGCGATGACCCCGCCGACCGGCTGCGCGTAGCCGAGATGACCGTCGGCGCAGATCACGCCGGCGACGACGTTGCCGACCCCCATGCAATTGCGCATCTGGGCGATGGTCGCCTCGTCGTGCTCGCCGAAAATCTCGAGCGGACTGTCCTGGAATTGCGCCGCCTGCGGCGCGATGGTGGCGATCTGCGCCGCCGCCGCCTCGGCCTCGCGCGCCATGTGCTCGGCGCGGGCCGCGTCGCGGAACGTGCACCAGGCCGGCATCGAGCGCTGCCCGGGCCGCTCGATCCGGCATCCGGATCGAGGCCGGCGGCGATCGCGAGCTCCCGGGCGCGGGCTTCATAGGGATCAGGGCGTCGCATTGCAGGCCTCCTGTTTGTTTTCCGTTTTAGACGCAATTGCCGCAGCCGGTTAGGGCCGGTGCGGCGATCGTCATGCAAGAGCCGAGGTGACGTCCAGGCGAATTGGCACCGGTGGTAGGGATCGAACCCACGCCGACGCGGTTTTGGAGACCGCCGCTCTGCCGCTGAGCTACACCGGTATTGGTACCAATCAGGAATATGGCACCGGGAGCACGATTTGAACGTGCGCGGCGCTCGCGCGCCGACCTCCGCTTCAAAGGCGGGTCGGTTGGGCCACTCCCGCATCCCGGCAGATTGGAGCCCCGTGCGGGTGTCGAGCCCGCTCCTTCGGTTTGAAGGACCGAGATTCTAGCCGGTAAACTAACGGGGCGAATTGGAGCGGGCCGCGAGTAACGATCTCGCCTCTTCGGTTTGGAAGACCGAGGCACATCCTTCTATACCAGACCCGCAGGAAGTGGCGGAGAGTGCAGGAGTCGAACCTGCCCGACCCGAAGGTCTCGTCGCGTTAGCACCGCGATGCCTTGCCGCTCGGCCAACTCTCCGTATTTGATGATCGATGCTCTCGGCAGGATTCGAACCTGCGTGCATCCGTTCGGAGCATTTTCAGGAAAAGTGGCATCCGGTTTTCCGTCCGAAAATGCGACAACGCCAGATGCTAAGACGGTGGCCTGTCCATTCGCGCCACGAGAGCATGTCAGAGCATGGAGACCAGAGCCGGAATCGAACCGACATGAGCGCGGTTGCGGCGCGCCACCTCACCATTCGGTCATCTGGTCGAAAATGGCAGCCGCTCGCGGCCTCGAACCGCGGACCTTCGCTTTCAGAGAGCGACGCTCTACCGACTGAGCTAAGCGGCATCGAATAGCCGGATTGGACCCCACGACAGGACTCGAACCTGCATCCTCGACATTCGTAATGTCGTGCTCATCCGGTTGAGCTACGTGGGGATTGGCGCCTCCGGCGGGATTCGAACCCGCGTTGCCGCCTTGAGAGGGCGGATTCCTGGCCGATTAGAAGACAGAGGCGCGCTTGGCTCCCGCCGCAGGTTTCGAACCTGCCTTCGCCGGTTAACAGCCGGCAGCCCTCACCGAGATGGCTCGACGGGAATATTTGTCGCTGAATTTGGTGGAGCCAGACGGAATCGAACCGACGACATCCTGCTTGCAAAACAGGCGCTCTCCCAACTGAGCTATGGCCCCGAAATGGTGCACAAGGATGGGATCGAACCACCGACGCGCGCGCCTTCAACGCGCCGCTCTACCGCTGAGCTACTTGTGCGAGCTGGAGTTGCTTGTCATCGCAAGGGCGCACGCGCATTCTCGGGCGAGCGCGCCACATGAGGAGCCCATGCCGAATATCCCCGACGACATCTTCACTGAACCAGAGCCCTCGCCCGACACGCTGGCCAATCTGGGCCCGCTGCGGCGGTTGGCCGGTGTATGGCAGTCCGATCAGGGGGTGGACATCAACCCCAAGGCGCAAGGCCCCGAACGGCGCCTGTTTCGGGAACATATCCGGATGGAGCCGATCGACGCGCAGACCAACGGCCCCCAGCTCCTCTATGGGCTGCGCTACCACATCCATATCAACACACCGGAGGAAGCCATCACCTTCCACGATCAGGTCGGCTATTGGCTGTGGGAACCGGCCACCGGGCTGATCATGCAGACCATCGCCATTCCGCGCGGTCAGGTGGTGCTGGCGGGCGGCACGGCGGGGCCGGACGACAAGCGCATCTCGGTGGAGGCGCGGCGCGGCGATACCCGCTTCGGGATTTGCTCGACCACCTTCCTCGAGGCGGCGTTTCGCACCGACTATTACCGCATCGACATCACCTTCAACGGCGACGACAGCTGGACCTATGTGACGCGCACGGATTTGGCGGTCCGCGGCAACACGCCGCCGTTCGACCACCGTGACACCAATACTTTGCGGCGGATCGCCCCGCCTGACGCCGAACCCGCTGGTTGGTCTGCTGAAGGGCGGCAAAGCGGGTTAGACCGGCTGCGCTATTTGATGATGGTGGGCAGGGATGGATTCGAACCACCTCAGAATGAACGGCGCTTTTACAGAGCGTTGGGCTCACCAGTGCCCAGCCTGCCCGATCTTGGTCGCAGGGGCGGAAGTCGAATCCGCCTCGAGCAGCTTATGAGACTGCCTGGGTCCCGGACCTCCCTGCAAAAAATTGCGTGATGCGTCCGCGGCCGGCGGGGAATTGGAGGAGAGCCGACGTGTCGATCGCCATGGCTTGCGCCACTCACCCGCTTCGGACGGGGATCAGGGGCCGCCCTGATTGACTCTCCATGGCGGAAGGCCGCGGTCTTGATCCGCAATGCTCGCGCATCCAATCCGCTTCCGACGGATGCCGGCCTCCCGGCCGGTCGACCTTCCATTTCCTGCATTTGGCGGATGGCGGGCGCACTCGAAGCCCAAATCTTGAACGCCCATGCCGCTGAGGCATTGAGGCCCGCGGCACCATCGGTTTTCAAAACCGCGCCGGCCACCCGGCCGGTTCACCATCCAGATCTGGTCGTCACGGCGGGATTCGAACCTGCAGCCTTCGCCTTCGGAGAGCGGTGCTCTGTCCGTTGAGCTACGTGACGGGGTGCCGGCGGCGCATCTGCGCGCGCCGCCGGCCATCTCACTGCTCGAGCGCCGTGTCCCAATACAGATAGTCGCGCCAGGTCTCGTGCAGGTAGTTCGGCGGAAATGCCCGCTTCGCCGCCAAGAGCTCGCGCGACGTCGGGGCCCGCGGCGAGCGCAGCGGCTTCATGGCCGTCGAGCTGTCCTTGCGCGCATTGCACGTCGGGCAGGCCGCGACCACGTTGTCCCAGGAGGTCGGGCCGCCGCGGCACTTCGGGATCACATGGTCGAAGGTGAGATCGGCGCTGGCGTGCTCCTGCCCGCAATACTGGCAGCGGAAGCGGTCGCGCAGGAACACGTTGAAGCGCGTGAACGCGACGCGCTTGGGCACCGGATGATACTTGCGCAGCGCCAGCACCGAGGGCAGCCGCATGACGGTCGAGGGGCTGCGCACGACCGTGTCGTATTCCTCGACTACCGCGTGCGTCGCCTCGACCACCGCCTTGACGGCGCGGTCCCAGCGCAGCAGCGACAGCGGGAAGTAGCTCAGCGGCTGGAAGTCGGCGTTGAGCACCAACGCCGGATGCGTGCGCATGACACCGTCTCCTGGTTTGCGATGGGGTGCGCCCGGGCTCTGTGGCCGCGGGCGCGCGATTGGTCAGGGTGGCAGGCTTCGATCCTGCGACCTCTCGGTTCCGGGCCGAGGGCTCTACCAGACTGAGCTACACCCTGTTGAATTGGCGCCCTGTACGGGACTCGAACCCGTCTCGCTCGATAGACAGTCGAGCCGCCTCACCCGATGCGTAACAGGGCCGTTGGTGTCCGCGGCCGGATTTCGAACCGGCACGCCGAGGCGTCACCCTCTCGAGATGATGCGTCTGCCGATTCCGCCACGCGGACGTGAAAGTGGTGGGCACCCCCGGCCACGATCCGGGATCTGATCGATTAAGAATTGACCGCTCTGCCGATTGAGCTAGGTGCCCGTGAACCCCGGAGGGCTCGAACCTCCTGCGGCGGGGTTAAAAATCCCGTGCCCGGCCGATCCGGGCTATGTACGCTCGGGGTCCGGAGACCCCGCGTTTGAGCGGGTCGTTCATGATGGTCCTCGTTTGTTTGGTGGTAGAGGAAGGATTCGAACCTTCTGCCACTCGGTTATCGGCCGAGGCCCTCGCCATTCGGGCTCTCTACCTTTGATGGTTGGTTGGTACTCCCGCTCCGATTCGAACGGAGGAATGCCTGCGTGTAAAACAGGTGCCTTGGACCGCTTGGCTACGGGAGCGTGAATTCGTGCACGCCGGCAGCGCTTGAAGCGTCTGCGTCTATCGATTTCGCAAGAATGGCATGGCACGGACACAGCGAGTGCGTCGGCGCACCCGCACGAAGTAACGGCGCCGGTAAGGCCTCAGGCTCGATCAGCCAATTCCTTCCAACATTCGAGTTGTGCAGCCACCAAAGCGCTCGGGTAAGGCCTATGCTTCGATAAGAAATCCTCCAACCACTCCGTAATGACGATGATTTGCTCTTTGGTCAGCTTCCACTTTTGTGCCATTGTGTCTGGCTTATCGGCCTTTCGCGATTTAGGCAGGAGCTTCATGGCGAAAAATTCAGCCACATTATTTTCATCAATGGTGGCGGGTCTTAAGCTCCAGCGCATAATGGCAGGCATGACGAATTTGAACCCTGCATCGTCCAGATAGCTGAACACGGCACTATCCGCGGCCAGAACTTCATCCGGTATGTCCTGCCAATTGTCTTCGATGTCAGCGGCGTGGGCTTGAGCGTAACGCATTCTATCCTCACGAAGTCCGCTTTCATGCAATCGCGCATCCATAGCGGCGGCTTCACGGATTCCTATTTTCCCTCTGGGAACATCTTGAAAGGCCTGTTCAATTCTTCTTGTCAAGCCGGACATCGCCTATCTCGTCGGGTTGCGTGCGCTCTGACCGGGCGGCGCAAGATTGGCCCGCTGGAAATATCTGCACTACGGAACCAGCCGCAACTCAAATCCCAGCCGGGCTTGAGCTTATCATTGGAGGCACCGTTGCGAATGGTGCGCGCGGAGGGACTTGAACCCCCACGGGGTTACCCGTCGCATTCTGAGTGCGATGCGTCTTCCTGTTCCGCCACGCGCGCAATAATAAGTGGTGCCGGCAGGGTGAATCGAACACCCGGCATCCGGCTTACGAGGGCGGCGGTCTACCACTGGCCTATGCCGGCATTGCCAACTCCTTCGCCGAAACCAGAGCGCTCGCGCTTGAGCGACCTACGGGTCGAAGGGGCGCCTTATGCACAAGGGCGCCATCCTGGACGTTCACATCGTTCGATCCTTGCGGACCGCGATTTATTCTGCCGGCCTGCAAGCAGACGGAAGACGACACAGCACGCGCCGGCTGCCGGCAGGCAGCGACGAGCACCGTGACCCTGCGGTCACGCTTGCGTTGGTAGGCTTCTTGGATATCGTGCGGACCATCTGGTCCTCCGCTTGTTGCGGAGGCCAATGGTCTCCGCGGGTTATTCTGGTCTCGAGCCGCGCCCTGGTTCGGGCTTTTTCGCCGGTTGTCCGGCGGCGCGCACGCACGAATACAGCCGATCGCTCGGTCGATTGCTCGGCCGGGCGGCTGTTAGTTCGATGAATGAGCGTATCGTAAGCATGGCTTCCTCGACGAATGAGGCGCGGTGTGTGCCACGTATTTCGGTCAAAATCAAGGCGTCCAAGCAAATAAAGGCGAAGAGTGCGTTTCCGGATCGCTGGCGAGTAGCTGTGCACCGAGATTCTGACTGCTTGATCAACAACATCCCAATTCTGGCGCCCTCATCCGGCTCGACCTTTCGGCCACAGCGCGCCGGCGTAATCGATCAGGGCGTCGCTGATGGCTCCAGGCTGCTCGGCCACCGCGGCGTGGCTGCAGTCGCGGATCACCACGATGGTGACGCGCTCCCCCAGTGCGCGCTTGAACTCGTGGGCGTCGTCCGCGTGGGCGAGCGGATCATGATCCGGCTGCAGATAGAGGATCGGCGCGGTCCCGGCGGCGTAGTCCTCTTCCCGCGAGGTGCGGTCGCCGGCCAGGCGCTGCGCCGCCAGCACGTCGGGATGCCAGCCGGTAAGCCATGCGCCGGCATCGTTGCCGGGCGCGAAGAAGGCGAATTGCAGGGCCGCGAGCCGCTCGCCGTCGGCAAGCGCAGGATCGGCGCTCGCCCGGATCGCTGCGCGCACCGCCGGCGGGCTCGGCGCATGGCCCACATTGGCGGCGACGAGCGCGACGGCGCGCACCAAGTCGGGACGATCGGTCGCCAGCATGCGGGCGACCCGGTTGCCGAAGGCGTGGCCGACCACGAAGGCGGCGGCGCCGCCGTCCTGCGCGATGAGGGCCGCGATATCGGCCGCATAGTCGTGGAGATCGATGCCGCTCATGGGCCCACGGCTTTCCCCGATCCCGCGCGGCTGCGGCCGCAGCACGCGGAAACCGGCCCGCGCCAGCCGCTCGGCGATCGGGTCGAAATCCGCGGCGGAGCGCCCGAGCGAAGGCAGCAGCACGATGCGGTTGCCGCGCCCCTGCGCCAGCGCCTCGATCGTTACGTCGGGGCGGCGAACCAGGAAGCGGGTCAGGGTCTGCTCGGTCATGAAATTGGTCTCTCGGATCACTTGAGGACATCGAGCGCCTCGGCGCGCACTTCACCTTAATCCGATCGCCCGCAACAGCCCCTGCGACCGCAGAGCGCCTTGCGGTCGATCGCCTCCGCGGCGATAAATCCCCTCATGCCGGCGAGACCAACCCTATCTGCAACAGCAGCCTGGTGGGCCGCCCTTTGTCTTGCGGCCGCCGCTCCCTCGGGCGCGCTGGGGCAGAGCGGGCCGGACTTCTATGCCGGCAAGCAGATCCGCATGATCATCGGCCACCCGGTCGGCAACGACTATGACCTGGCGGCGCGATTCCTGGCCAAATATCTGGTGCGGCACATTCCGGGCGAGCCCACCATCATCGCGCAGAACATGCCGCAGGCCGCCAGCATCACGGCCGCCAACTTTCTCTACAGCCAGGCGCCGCGCGACGGGACCGTGTTCGGCTCGTTCTCGCGCAATGTGCCGAGCCAGGCCCGGATGGGGCAACCCAATGTCAGCGCCGATCCCCGCCTGTTCAATTGGCTCGGCGCCACCTCGCTGCCGAGCCGCGTCTGCGTGGCCTACGCCACCGCGCCGGTCCAGACCGCGGCCGACCTGTTCACCCATGAGCTGATCGTGGCGGGCTCCGGCGCCGGCTCTTCGCTCAGCATTCTGCCGACCGTCTTCAACCACGTGCTCGGCACCAAATTCCGCGTCATCGAGGGCTACAAGGGCACCACCGACGCGGTCCTCGCCATGGAGCGCGGCGAGGTGCAGGGGGTTTGCGCCACCTACGGACAGTTCCGCATCTACGAGCAGCTTTTGCGCGAGGGCAAGATCCGCATCATCCTGCGGGCCGAGGAAGCCGCCATACCGGAGCTCAAGGATGTGCCCTCGATCTTCGATTTCGCCAAGACCGAAGAGCAGCGCCAGCTCATGCGTTTCGTGTTCTCGAGCGTCGAGTTCGGCCGGCCCTATGCGCTGCCGCCCGACACCCCGAAAGAGCGCGTGGAGGTGATGCGCAAGGCCTTCGCCGAGGCCGTGCACGATCCCGAGCTGATTGCCGAGGCGGAGCGGCTCAAGCTCGACATGACCTATCGTTCGCCGCAGGACCTGAAGCGGCTGGTCGCCAACCTCTACGCGACGCCGCCCGAGCTGGTCGAGATCGTCAAGAAGCTGGTTCCCAGCCCGCAATAAGGCGTGGTCCCGAGGCGCCTGCCCGCCGAAGGCGGGGTTGCCGACCATCGGATTGATCGAGCGACCGACCAAATACTCAGAGCGAGCTCGCGATTCGATATCGCTCATCCCACCTTCTCCCGGCGGGGCGAAGGATTGGAAGTAGTGTGTCCCTGAAGACACAACATGATCGATTTCTTGAAGGTGTGTGCACGCCCAGCCCCAAAGGCGGGAATTGCATACATCCGAATATAGTCACGCGACCAAACAAATACCCGGAGCAAGATCGCGGCTCGAATTCGCTCCCGGTCGCGCGGCGGAATCGGGCCGCGATCCGCCTCCGGGGCGGCGTCCGGTCTTCAACGATCTCCGCCGCCGGTGATTTCCTGCACCAGGCTGACGATGCGGCGCCGCAGGTTGGAGTCCTTGATCTGCATGAACGCCTTGGTGAGCGCGAGCCCGTCCGATGTCGCCAAGAAATCAGTGACATAGGTGGGCAACGGCGGCCCGTCCGCTTCGCTGTGCGCACCGGCCGGCGCCCCCGGCTCGCGCGGCGAGCCTTCGAAAAAGAACGAGATCGGAACCTGCAGGATGCGAGCAATTTCGTGCAGCCGACCAGCGCCGATCCGGTTGGTGCCCTTTTCGTATTTCTGAACTTGCTGGAACGTCAGCCCGATATCGTTGCCGAGCTCGGTCTGGCTCATCTCCAGCATCATTCGGCGCATGCGGACGCGACTGCCCACATGCTTGTCGGTGGAATTGGGTGACTTTTTTGGCATGACGATCATCTACAACGCGCGCTCGAACGTGTCCACTGGAGCATGCGTCCGCGAGCAACGAGTGCGATTCACCATGAACGTGCCGGCGGCGCGGCAGCCCGTGTCGATCGGGATCGTGGCGCTCATCTCATCACCCGAAAAGCTGATGTGAAATCGGGCGGTATCTGCCGCAGCAATCGCGCCGCAACGAGTACGCGTTTGCAATTCAACCGGATCGGAACGCGCGCCGCGGCAGCCGATACACCGGCATGGCTTTGGGACTATACTCGCGGGCGCGTGCCGCGCGAGACGGCGCCATATCGGGAGGAGCACATGATCGCACGTCGCACCTTGCTCAAGGGCGCCGCGTCGGCCGCACTGGCGGCCGGCGCGACCGGCATCTCCATTCGATCGGGCGGCGCGCAGGCGGTGCCGTATTCGGCCGGCACCGAGCCGCCCAAGCTCAAGGCGCCGCCGAATGCCTGCGACTGCCACATGCACATCTACAACAGCCGCTTTGCGGCGGCGCCGGGTATGGGGCCGCACCCCCTCGATGCGCGCGCGGAGGACTATCGTCTGTTCCAGAAGCGCATCGGCACCACCCGCAACGTGATCGTGACGCCTTCGACCTACGGCACCGACAACAGCTGCACGCTCGATGCGCTGGCGACGCTCGGCGCAAGCGCGCGCGCGATCGCGGTGGTGGATTCGAGCGTGACCGATGCCGAGCTCAAACGGCTCGCCGGTCTCGGCGTGCGCGGCATGCGCTTCATGCTCAATCCATCGAGCCCCACCACGGTCGCCATGCTGGAGCCGTTGTCGAAGCGCGTGAGCGATCTCGGCTGGCACGTGCAGATCAGCACCACCGCCAAGCAGATCATCGCGATCGAGGATGTGCTGATGCGGTTGCCGATACCGGTCATGTTCGATCATTTCGCCCATCCGGGAGAACCGGCCGGCATCAATGATCCGGTGTTCGCCACGGTGCGCCGGCTGATCGACAAGGGGCGCAGCTGGGTGAAGCTCTCGGCCCCCTATATCGACAGCAAGATCGGCGCGCCGAGCTACGCCGACGTGACGCCGGTGGCGCAGGCCTATGTGAAGGCCGCGCCCGAGCGCCTGGTGTGGGCGAGCGACTGGCCGCACCCCTCGCAGGGCGACGATCATCCGGACGACGCGATCCTGTTCGATCTGCTGACGCAATGGATCCCGGATGCGGCGACGCGCGAGCGCATCCTGGTGCAGAATCCGCAGACCTTCTACGGGTTCGGGAAAGCGGCCTGAGACGCGCCGAAATCTTGGCGCCGCGGCGCCGGTCACCGATCCTCGAGCAAACGAATTTCAAGCCCACAGGGAGAACCACATGATCGCGCGTCGAACCTTCATCGCGGGCGCCTCGGCGCTGGCCGCCAGCGCCTCGGGGCTTTCGCCCGGCCGCGCCGAGCCGGCACCCAACTCATCGGGCAGCGAGAACGCCAAGCTGAAAGCGCCGCCAGGGGCCTGCGACTGCCATCACCACATCTACGACCCGGCCCGCTTTCCGCCCTCGCGGCCGCAGGTGCAGCAGGTGCCGAACGCGCGGCTGGAGGACTACCGGCTGCTGCAGCGCCGGATCGGAACCAGCCGCAATATCGTGGTGACGCCGGCGCCCTATCCGGCGCCGGTCGGCGACAACGCTGCGACGCTCGACGCGCTCAAGCAGATCGGCCCCAATGCGCGCGGCATCGCCATCGTGTATCCGGGCATCACGGATGCGGAATTGAAGAGCCTGGACGCCGGCGGCATTCGCGGCATCCGCTTCTCGCTCACCAGCGGCCGGCCCGGCGCCGCCAGCACCGCAACCCCCGAGGTGATCGAAGCCTTGTCCAAGCGGGTGAACGCGCTCGGCTGGCATGTGCAGTTCAACACCACCGCCGACCAGATCGTGGCGTCGGCGGATTTGCTGGGCCGGATGGCCTCGCCGATCGTGCTCGATCACATGGGCCACATTCCCCAGCCTGCCGGCCTCGATCACCCGGCGGTTAAGATCATCCGCCGGCTCCTCGACCAGGGCCGCACCTGGGTGAAGCTGTCGGTGACCTATGACAGCAGCAAGGACGGCCCGCCCGGCTATGCGGACGTCGGCAAGATCGCGCAGGCCTATGTGAAGGCCGCGCCGGAGCGGCTGGTCTGGGGGAGCAATTGGCCGCACCCGAGCGAGCCCAACAAGCCCGACGATGCGGTGCTGTTCGACCTCATGGCGCAATGGGCTCCCGACGAGGCGACGCGCAACCGCATCCTGGTGCAGAATCCGCAGGCGCTTTACGGCTTCAGCTCGGCGGCTTGAAGCCGCAAGACCGCTTGAAGCACGGCCGGCGGGGCGCGGCCACCGGTGCCGTGCCCGCCGCAGTACCGCCCGATTTGCGCCGTTCGTTATCCGCATGAGGATCGGCCCCGGTCGAGCCGATTTTTTTGTCACGAGAGCGTGTGACCCGCACCCGGAGGCTTGGCCTGTCGGGCGAACCGGATTATGCCATCGAGTGCGAAGAATGGGGTCTGCCGGGGCGGCCAAAGCTGTGGCAAGAGGGTCGCTTTGCGGTGGTCGAGGGCAAAATGGCTTCGGACCGCGAAAGCGGGGGGCATGATCGACATTAGCCAATCGCGAGGGCGCGGTGTTCGGGTCCGGGCGCGCTTCGGCCTGCTGGCGGCGGTGCTGCTGCTCGCCGGTTGCGCCAGCTCGGGCGTGCTCGACCGGCAGGCCGCGATCTCGGTGCCGGATTCGCCCAAGCCGGCCGCGGTGGCGGATAGCGATCCGGCTTCCCAGCGCGAGCACGAGCGGATTCTCGCCGCCTACAACGGCGCCTATGAGGATCCGCGCATCGAGGCCATGGTCAGCCAGACCGTCGAAAAGCTGGTGGCGGCCTCCGAGCGGCCGGACCTGCATTATCGCGTCACGCTCCTGAACTCGCCGGTGGTCAATGCCTTTGCGCTGCCGAGCGGCCAGCTCTACGTGAGCCGCGGCCTGATCGCGCTCGCCAACGACAACTCCGAGCTCGCCTCCGTGATGTCCCATGAGATGGCCCATGTGATCGCCCATCACGCCGAGTTGCGCGAGGACCGCGCGAAGCAGGTCGCGCTGGTGAGCCGCATGGTCAATGGCGTGCTGAGCGATCCGGACACGGGCGCGCTGGCGCTGGCGAAAGCCAAGATCGGGCTGGCGAGCTACTCGCGCGCCCAGGAATTCGAGGCCGACGGGATCGGGGTCGGGATCGCGGCGCGCGCCGGATACGATGCCTATGGGGCGGC
This sequence comes from uncultured Alphaproteobacteria bacterium, assembly GCA_963744275.1. Taxonomy (GTDB): domain Bacteria; phylum Pseudomonadota; class Alphaproteobacteria; order Rhizobiales; family Xanthobacteraceae; genus VAZQ01. Next base: position 588,695 of record CAVUSX010000029.1, on the reverse strand, counting down.
GCGCTTCCTCACCTCGCTCGGCCGCGACTTGGAGCTGCGGCAATCGGGTCAAGCGAGCATCGATCCGCGCGCGCCCGACTTCCTGTCCTCGCATCCCGCCACCCCGGAGCGGGTCAAGAACGCGCAGGCGACCGCCCGCCAGATCGGGGCGCCCGGCAGCGGCGAGCGCGACCGCAACGCCTATCTGGCCGCCGTCGACGGCATGGTCTATGGCGACGACCCGAGCGAAGGCCTGGTGCGCGGCCGTCACTTCCTGCACCCCCGGCTCGGATTCACCTTCGTGGCGCCGGAGGGCTTTACGCTCGACAACACCGCGCAAGCCATCCTGGGGGTCAAGGAAGGCGGCGGCCAGGCGCTGCGGCTCGACGTGGTGCGGGTGCCGACCGAGCAAGCGCTCACCGATTATCTCAACTCCGGCTGGATCGAGAACGTCGACGACAAGAGCATCGAAAGCACCACCATCAACGGCTTTCCGGCCGCGACCGCCAATGCCAAGGGCGAGCAGTGGTCGTTCCGGCTGTTTGCGGTGCGCTTCGGCAGCGACGTCTACCGCTTCATCTTCGCGACCAAGCACATGACGCCCGAGATCGACAAGTCGTTCCGCAACTCGGTCGCCACCTTCCGGCGCATGAGCATCGCCGAGAGCAAGGCGGCGCGGCCGCTGCGGCTGCGGGTCGTCACCGTCGGCAACGGCGACACGGTCGAGCAATTGGCCAGCCGCATGGCGGTGGTCGATCGCAAGCTCGAGCGCTTCCGCGTCCTCAACGGCCTGGAGCCGGGCGACCGGCTGAACCCCGGCGATCTGGTGAAGATCGTGGTGGAGTAGCGCGGCCAGGGCGGCCGCGAAACCCCTACGGGTCGTGAGCTCACAAATGCGTGCGGCAGAACGACGTTCGGAGCGTCCGCCTTGCCCCGAAATCGACCGACAATCTTCTCAGGACCACATGTCGCGATGGGCCGATACCGCCCTTCATGCAGTGCCGCAAAAAAGGGCCTACGCGATGACCTCGTCGGCGAGGGCGATCCGGCGATAACTTCGCGCCGACGACCGTCATTGTGCGAGCTGCTTTAGCTCCGCGACGGCCCCATCGCCGATGAACGTCCTCGGGCAACTCTCGGCCGCTGCCTTGAACAGTTGCGCGGCCTCCCCCTTGGCGTCCCGCAGCAATGCCAGCTCCCCGCTGTAGAAATGGGCTTCGCAGATTTGGCTCCTCTTGGTGTCGGGGTCGGGGTCGTCGGCGGCCGCAAGCACGGCCGCCGGCGTCATCTGGCCCAGGAACAGGCGGATCACCGGTGCGGGCCAATGCGCCATGTCGATCTGCGCGACCGCCTGCTGGAGGCGGCTCGGCAGATTGCTGCGCTTGTTCACAATGTCGAGCCACAGCGCCGTATAGGCAAGTGTGGGATTAAGCTCGCTCGCTTGATTGAGGTCGGCGAGCGCCTTTGGGAGAGAGCCGGCGTAATAGTACGCGACGCCGCGGCTGAGCAAAACGAAGTTATATTCCGGATTGAGCCTGATGACCTCGCTGTAGTCGGCGATGGCGCGGTCGAGGTCGCCCTGGGCTCGGTACGCGGCGCCGCGGTTCAAGAAGGCGAAGCCATATTTCGGATTGAGCCTGATGGCCTCGCTGTGGTCGGCGATGGCGCGATCGAGGTCGCCCTTGATGAAGTACGCGAAGCCGCGGTTGTTGAAGGCGGAGGAAATTTTCGGATCGAGCCTGATGGCCTCGTTGTAGTCGGCGATAGCGCGGTCGACGTCGCCCTTGGCGGAGTACGCGGAGCCGCGGTTGTTGAAGGCTGCGGCAATCGTCGGATCGAGTCGGATCCCCTCGTTGTCATCCGCGACGGCACGATCGAAGTCGCCCTTTATTTTGTACGCAAGGCCGCGGAGGTTGAAGGCCAAGGCAAATGTCGGATCGAGCCGGATCGCCTCGCTGAAATCCGCCAGGGCGCGGTCGAGGTCGCGCCTTGCCTGGTACTCTCGGCCGCGTTTGACGTAGTCCGCCGCGAGGCTTCGGCCCGTGTATCGGCCCGAGTCGATGGCGCGCGAGCACGCCGCGATGGCGAGGTCACCTGATTGTTTTGTGCAGGCATCCTCGTCGTCTGCGGCAGCCAACGTCGGCAACCCTGCGAGAGCCGCCACGGCCAAGCATGCGAACAACCAGTATGCCGAGGAGCGCATCTGCATCGCATGTGGTCTCCGCACGGTGACCGGCCAAGCCGGGACAGCCGTTCTATTGCCCTGGGCGCTCATCCGCCCCTTGGTCGCGGTCACAACTCAAATGGTTCATCAGCAAAATTGGTTCGCTCGGCTCCCGGTAAGGGTCATCTTCCCCCCTCAGAGGTCCAACCGGTCATCGCGCCCCTATCAGACGTAGGGAAACTCGGATAGCTTTTGGTGTCGGCAGAGGGGCAGGTCACGGGACTTCCGCGGCGTTCGGCGTGCTTGCTCCGGCGAGAGCGCCGAAGGAAACGGTCTCCCAACTCAGCGGCTGGTTCAGCGCAGCGTTGCAGGCGCCCGAGGTCAAGCCAAAGCTTGTCGCACAGGGGCTCTTTCCGGTTGGGATGTGCGGCGCAGATTTTGCTGCTCTTCTCCGCAAGCAATATGATGACTTCGGCCGAGTCATTCGCGAAGCGAGCATCAAGGCGGAGTGAAGTTCCGCGGCTGCTCCGGGAGGGGCGGCGGTGTTTGCCGTGTCCGCCGACAGTCCGCTTATAGCTCCATTGCAGGCATCTTGCCGCGCTGCCGCGACCCGCCGCTGCGGGCCACTTGCGGACCATGCAAAAAGCAGCCCTGCTCGATGACCTCGTCGGCCAGCGCGATAATGGCGAGCGGCAGACCCGGCACCCTGGCGGCCTGAGATTGATCACCAGCTCGAACTTGGTCGGCGCCGGCACCGGACGATCGCCAAGCTTCTCGCCCTCGGGGATGAACTCAAGCGACATACGGCCTCTTGTGAGAGTAAAAGGCTATTTCACCCGATTGAAATATTTCAGATCCGGCGGCGGCTGATTCTCCTTGATCGGCATGATGGTGTCATCGGCGCTGAGGTAATAGACCTCCTTGCCGATGGTGATCCAGTTTTGACCTTCGATGCAATTATTCTCCCCCCAGACGACGATCGGAAGGTGGCGGTAGGTCTTCATCACCGTCCAGGGCCGCGTCAGCGAGTTGTCGATAGTGGTCATTTCATCATGAAGGATGCCGGGCTTTTCCTTGTCGAGGAACAGGCGCTCCTTGATGACGCCCTCGTCGTCGGCGGCCATTGGCATGCCGCTCTGGTCCCAGGTGCGCGGATTGCGCACGTGGCGGGTCTCGACCAGGAGTTCGTCATAGCGGCCGGTGCCAGCCCGATCGACCCATTGGCCGATCGAGTAGCCCGGGTAGGTGGTATCATCCGGGGAGAACTGGGGCCAAGCGCGTCCGTCGGTATAGATGCGGCGCGGCGCATAGTCGTTGCGGTCGAACAGGATGTGGGTTACGCCCGGCACGATAAGGAATTCCATGCGGGCGACGCCCGACATCATCCGCGGCATGCCGGGCGGCCGGCAGGAATAGGCTAGGTCGAGACCCATGCCGCCTTCGTCCTGGTCCTTGATGCTGGCCTCCAACCGCGCCTGGTACTCCGGCTTGAGCGGGGCTTCCTGCTTACGCAGCGGCTTGCTCATGTCGTAGCGCGGTTGCCCGCCATCGGGCACCCAGGTCCATTGGCCCGACCAATCGGGATATTTGCTTTGTTCTTGCGCCGGCGCCGCGGCCATCATGATGCAGAGCATGCCGGCAACCGCGAGCACGGAGAGACCGCTTTGATGTGTCATGTTTGCCATCCCTGGAGGACGCCCTCGGGGCGATCAGCCATTTCGCTTGGATTATTTGTGCGGGCCAAGTGCCAAGTGCAGCTCAGGTCGAAGCTCTCCTGCGAAACTCCAGATTGGAGCGGACTCGTGGAACGACCTTTCGTAAGCATCGGATTCCTCTCGCAACGTGGAAGATAATGCTGCGTCGCGCCGACCAGGCGAGATATCACTACGTGGCCGCGCACCAAAGCGGACGCGCCGGTCCTGAGAGACCGCCCAGATCGGCGCCCGATTACCGACTGATGTGTCGGCGATCCTGGTAGACTTTCGCATCGTATAGCGGTCGAGGCAAAAGCGGTCATCATTGCAAACCAGCAGTCCTCCCATTTTTCCCGACTATTCGATGACCTCGTCGGCGGTCCCGAGAATCGAGGCCGGCACGATCAGATTGAGCGCCTTGGCGGTCTTGAGGTTGACGATCAGCTCGAACTTCCTCGGCTCGACGACCGCGAGCTCCGCGACCGGCTCGCCCCTGAGGATACGGCCCGCCTGCAAGCCCACCAAGCGATAGGAGTCCATGAGGCTTGCCCCATAGGCCAAAAGCCCGCCGGAGGCGGCAAACTCGGGATGCTCGAAGGCGGCCGGCACCGCATGACGCAGCGCAAGCTCTCCCAGCTCCTTCCGGCGCCCGAGGAAGAACGCATCGTTACCGATCAGAAGCGCGGCACCTTTCATCTTATTGTCGAACGCGTCGATGGCGGTCGCCAGACCTTGGTCCGTGCCCGCCGGGAGCGGTGTCAGCTTGAGGCCAAGCGCACGCGCCGCCGCCTCGATCTCGCCCAATGGCGGGTCGGGGTCGGGTGCCGCGAGATTGAACAGCATGCCGATCTCGTCCACCGAGGGGGCGAGCTCATGCAGCAGCGCGAGCCGCTTGGGCACGGCATCCTTGGCGAGGCGAGTGATTGCGGTGACGTTGCCGCCGCCCCGGCGCATGCTGGCGACGAGCCCATCCTTCACCGGATCGCCACCCGTCTGATAGATGATTGGGATCGTTTTTGTTGCGGCGAGCGCCGGCCGCGCCGTCCCCGGGCCATCGCTCGCGATAATGATGGCGGCCTTGGCTGCGACCAGCTCGGCGGCAAGCCCGGGCAGACGCTCGCGCCTTTCCTCAGCCCAGCGAAACTCGAACGCAACGTTCTGTCCTTCCGCATAGCCCATTTCCCCCAGGCCGCGCCGGAAGGCCGCAACCCGGACCGCCTGCGCCTCCTCGGTCGCGGTGCTGAGCCAGCCGATGACCGGCATGGCCGGCCTTTGCGCACGTGCCGCCAGCGGCCACGCAGCCGCGGCGCCGCCGACAAGCGTGATGAACTCGCGCCGCCTCATGCTCACTCCCGGTTGGGCTCGGACAAGCCATCGTACCTGTTCAAGGCGCCCTTCTTGAAGGGGTCCGGCGGCCCTGACCGCGTCCACTGACCGTCCCGTTTGCCTCTATTGCAGGCATCATGTTGGGCGCCCGCGTGCGACGCAACCGTTAATCCAGTTTGCGCGGTCGAGGCGGCATCAGCCGGTCGAGCTCCTCGTAGAGAAGCGCCTCTTCCTCGCGCCGGTTTTTTTCCGCGTCGTCTATCGGTTGTAAGGTGCTTTTTTTCAGCGGTGGCGGAGTTGGTGGGACATTTGGCGCAGGCGGAGCATCTGCGCCAACAACCGAGCCTTGCGACCGCACGAGCAATTGATCGCGTTCGCGCGCCTGCAATTCCTCGTAACCTTCGAGATACCAAGACCCTTCATATTCCGCATTTGTCGCGTAGCGGATGAGAACGCCTTCGCCCAGAGAATCAGGCCAGCTGCCTACGTCGACAAATCCGTCATTCGCAGGCGGGCCCACGTCGCGATAGTCGACGAAATTCCAGCCGCGGAAATCCGTCACCTTGCCATTGCGGCAAATAACGCCGCAGTTCATGCGCGCCGAGGGAAAGATCATGCCCGCAACGCCATTGTGGCGCATCCAGGCGGCAATGGCCTGATTGACCGAGCTACCGCCGCCGATTTCATGCCACAGCAGCGCCGGCAGCATATCGACGAAACAAGTTCGGCAAAGGGAAAATGCTGGCGTGGTCGGCTCGCATATTCGCGGTTAGCCGCCGGGCGGCATCGGGCCGGTCGCGCAGGTCGATGAAGACGTGCCGGCGCTCGACGCCAAATGCGCGGGCGAACCAAGCTTGGGTCTGCGGAATACGTAAGTCGATGACGTCGTCGATTGCTGCCCTCTCCACAACGTAGGGAATGCGAATGGCGCGCCTTCGCCCTGAAACACCGTCCACCTCAAAGACGTTGGGGCCCGCGGGCATCGATGCAGCAGCTTCGAGGGCGCTCCTGACAGGATTTTCTCGCCACTCCTCGGGAGAGAAGCTCATTAGCAGGGCGGGCTGTTCCGAAAATCCGTAGGGCGCGGTGGCAGCGGATTCGCAGAGATCGCTCACGAGGATCACCGGCGCGTTTGGTGGCCGCGCATAGGCCGACAATTCACCGAGCAACGTTCCTTTGTCGTGTCCCCGCTCATCCAAGGCGACGATGTGATAGCGGCCGCCGGGAAAATTCTCATCTCCGGCAAACCGCCGGGGAGACTTGGCCATCACATATTCTTGCCGCGAGGGATGATTGGGCTCGAATACGGCGTCAACGCCGGCGTCGCCAGTGACGAAGGAACGCGTGCGCCGCGCACGCGACGCCTCGTTGGGGAGGAAACCGGGGAAAGCTATCCCCATGAGGTCGAGCTGAGGCTGTGACAGCACGGCTGGCCGATGCTGCTTGAGCCAGCCATCGAAACGCGAAAAGGGGATATCGCCGTCAGAAGGCATGGGTTGCTATTCTAGGCGCGAGTCAGAGGGCGCGCCAGCGTCCTCCTGATGTTCAATCATCCTCGGCACCCGCGGTCCTCGCGTCCTCAACGGCATCGTTCGGGTCTTGCGTCCACGCGCTACTCCGCCGTCGAGGCGCGTTGCGCCTCGTCGACGATGTCCCTGGGCGTCGCCATCGCGGCCGCCACCCGGGCGGCGATCTCCTCGCCGCTCTGCGGCATGACCTCGAAACCTGAGGCGGCCGCCTCAGCCAAGAATGCCGCATCCTTCACGGTGGCGTCGAAGGCCGAGCGCAGCTGCGCGAGGCGCTCGGGCGGCGTGCCGGGCGGCGCCATCAGGGGCCGGCCGAGCTCCATGCTGGAGGAGAAGAACGCCAGCACTTGGCGCTCCTCCTCGGTCTTGGCGAACTCGAAGATGGTCGGCGCGTCGAGCCCGGCGAGGCGCTCGTGCTCCATGTTGAACATGACGCGCATCTGGCCGGATTCGATCCATTGCCGGCGCGCGCCATCGGGCGCCCCCAGCGTCTGCACCACGCCGTCGACCTCGCGCCGCGCCATCGCCAGAATGACGTCGCCCGGCGAATGATAGCCCTGGATGATCTTGAGCCGCATGTGGAGCAGGTTCTTCAGCAGGATGGGGGCGGCGCTGACCCCCTGCGCGCCGCCGGGCGTTCCCACGATCAGCTCGCGCGCGTAGAGATCGGGCACCTTGTCGAAACCGGATGCCACGTTGACGAACAGGACGCGGTGATTGAGCTCGGGACTGCCGATCCAGCTGAACTTGCCGGGATCGAACCGCACATTGGGCAACTTCATGATGGCGGCTTCGGTCATGTTGCGCGACACCATGCCGATCGCGGTGCCGTCGCGCGGCGCCAGGTTGAACAGATAGTTGGTCGCCAGGATGTGGCCGGCGCCCGGCATGTTCTCGACGATGATGGTCGGATTGCCGGACAGGAAGCGGGGCAGATAGCGGGCGATGAGACGCGCCCAGGTGTCGTAGTCCTGCCCGGCTGCGGTGCCGACGATGAACCGGATCTGCCTGCCTTTGTAGAACGCGTCGGCGGTCTGCGCGCTCGCGCGCGCCGCCAGAGCCGGCAGTAGCGAGAGCGCCACCGCAACGGCGGCCGCCATCTTTCTCATGAGGCTTTCTCCGGGGCTTGCGCCGGGACTTGTTCAGGGACCTGTTTGCTGCGAGCATCCGCCGACAAACGATAGCGCCGCCGATTGCGGCGCGCCAGCGCGGATCGAACCGGGAAGGCGCGCCCGCAGCGAGGAGGAAGCATGGCCAAGATTCGTCACATCGTGTTCCACACCACCGACCCCGAGCGGCTGGCCAGGTTCTATGTCGACGTGATGGGATTGAAGATCGTGCATCGCGCCCGCAACGGCGGCATATCGCTCACCGACGGCTACATGAATCTGTCGATCCACACCAACAAGATGGACGGCAAGCCGTCGGGCTTCAATCATTTCGGCTTCATGGTCGAGGACAACGAGGAGATCGTCGAGCGCTGCGAGGAGCTCGGATATCGCCCGCCGCAGCGGCGTCCGGGCGACCGCCACTATGCGGAATACCGGGCGATCGATCCCGACGGCAACAATTTCGACATATCGGAAAACGGCTATGAGGAGGTCCGCCCCGACGCCGCCAAGGCCGAGGCCGGCTAGCGGGGCGCGCGCCGCTCGAGCGGCGGCTCGAAACGTTCGCGTGTACCGGAACGACACCGAAAGGTGAGATGGCGCGATGACGCATGACACGGGCGGACATGACGCGGCGGCAGCTGGCGGCGCTGGCCGTGCCGGATGCGGCGGCAGGGCTGGCTTTGCCGGCGACCCGAACCCTGGCGCAGCACTGGCGCCGACACCGGCAACGGCTTGGCCGCTGCGGCCGGTGCGGTTCATCGTGCCGCTCGGCCCCGCCTCGGGTGCGGATATCGGAGCGCGGCTGCTGGCCGATCGGCTGCCGGCGCGCTGGGGCAAGCCGGTGGTGATCGAGAACCGCCCCGGCGCCGACGGGCTGGTTGCGATCCAGGCCTTCGTCAACGCCGCCGACGACCACACCTTGCTGTTCACGCCGGCCGGCTCGTTCACGGTGCACCCGTTGCAATATACCAAGCTGCCTTATGTGCCCGAGGACCTGGTGCCGATCGCGCGCGTGTCGAACACCATCATCGCCATCGGGGTACCGGCATCGCTCAAGATCGGCACGCTGGCGGAATTCGCGAAACTCGCGCGCGCCGAATCCGGCAAGCTCAACGCCGCGGTGGTTTCCGGAATTACCGAATTCACCTTCGATTATTTCGTGAAGACCTCGGGCCTCAGCATCGCCAAGGTGCCGTATCGCGACATCGTGCAAGCCGCGACCGATCTGTCCGAGGGACGGCTGCAGGTGATGATGTCGTCCTACGCCATCCTGCAGCCGCACGTGCAGGCGGGCCGCGTCAAGGTGCTGGCGGTGAACGGCCACGAGCGCAGCAGCATCCTGCCCGGCATCCCGACCGCCAACGAAAGCGGCTTTCCGGCGCTCGAGGTGGAGGGCCTGGTCGGGCTGTTCGGGCCACGCGGCATCTCGAACGAGCTGCGCGAGAAGATCGCCGCCGACGTGGTCGCGGTGGCGGCCGATCCCACGATCGCGGAACGGCTGGCCGGCACCGCCCAAGTCCCCAATCCGGGCGGACCGGGCGAATTCGCCGCCGCCATCGATCGTCAGCGCGCCCAGATCGCCGTGATCGCGCAGGCGCTCGGCCCCATTCCCAAGCAGTGAGCGATACCGGAGCTGCAGCAGCCGTTTTCCCTCCCCCTGCAAGGGGGAGGGTGGCGCCGAAGGCGCCGGGTGGGGGTCCCGCCTACCAACAGTTTCAGAGTTTGTCGCGTGACCCCGACCCGCTTTGCGGGTCGACCTCCCCCTTGCAGGGGGAGGTAGGGCAGAGAGCGCACTGGTTTCATCAAATGCGGTTGCGCTGGCCGGAGTACCGGCCGATCAGAACTGCGCGGCCAGGTTCTCCAGCCCCATCAGCCGCACCAGGGTGCGGACTTCCTGCTTCTGGTCGTCGCTGAGACTCATGATCAGCGGGAAGGCGGCGGATTTCAATCGCTGCACCGACGGGCTGTTGGGATCGATCGAGCCGCCGTGCCCGCCGGACGCCGCGTTCGACGCTGCCTTGGGATGGCCTTGCCAGGTGATATCGCGCAGCGCCGATTCCACCGGCGGCCAGAGCTGGCTCTGGTAGGACGTCAGCTTGAGACGCTCCCGGATGCTGACGAGCTGGGCGTTGTTGAGCACCGCATTGCTGGCACTGGCGGGCCCCGGGCTCGCCGCCGGATGGGGCGCCTGCACGGCCCGCTTGGCGGGGACGGGACTTCGGACTGTCGGCTCGCGCCGGCGGGTCGTCCGCATAGGCCAGCGCTTCGGTGGGAAGCTCGAGACTGGCGGTCACCAATTGCGGCGGCGGCCCCGAACGGACCGAGGACGGACGCGGGCGGGACACCTCGACGGAAGACGAATTGGCGATGGGAGAATCAGGGGTGGACGAATCAGTGGCGGACGAAACGCTGGCGGACGAGGCGGCCGGAGCCGACCGGGCCGGCGCCAGCTGAGGCGCGGACGAATAGGTGGGAAGCGGGTTGAACATCAGGCTCGAAACGTCGTCTGCGCTGGCGCTCGCCAAGATATAGCCGGCTGGTTCGGGAGCGATGTCCATGGCCGCTGGCGCCGAGAGCGCTGGCGCGACCGACGGCGCAGCGATGGAGCTGGAGACGACCCGGCTCGCCCCACCGGGGAACCGGATTGCCACGATCTCGGCCGGCGACAGCTCGGAAGTCTCGCCGGAAGTCTGCACCGGGTCGGCGCTCAAGGCCGCCACCAGACCCGCCAAGCTACCGACACCCACAACCGCCGCACACACCAATAGCCGCTTGCTCGCGCGCTGAAACCGCCACCCCATTCCCGATTCCCCGATTGAATGACCCATGGGAATCATTCATCGCAAACGGAGTTTAATTATGACCTAACCATAATCATGTTGAGGCACTTCCTGGGCATGGATACGCCGGCTCCGCGCCGGCTCCGGCGCGCGCCGCGACGCATGACGAAAAAGGCCCGGCGCAACGGCCGGGCCTTGGAGGTATTTCGGTAGGGTCGAAGCCCTGGTCGCGGAGCCAAGCCGGCTCAGGCCGCCTCGTCCTCGACCACCGCCTCGTCCTCGGGCTTGGCCGGGCCGCGCCGCGGGCCCTTGGCGAGCGCCGCCTCGATCTCCTTGACGGCTTCGGTCTCGGTGATGCGCTGCACCGCCGCGATCTCGCGCGACAGCCGGTCGAGCGCGGCCTCGTAGAGCTGCCGCTCGCTGTAGGACTGCTCGGGCTGCGACTCGGAGCGATACAGGTCGCGCACGACCTCCGCGATCGCCACGATGTCGCCCGAGTTGATCTTGGCCTCGTATTCCTGCGCGCGGCGCGACCACATGGTGCGCTTGACGCGGGCCCGACCCTTGAGGGTCTCGAGCGCGCGCTTGACGATCGGCGGCTCGGCGAGCTTGCGCATGCCGACCGAGACGATCTTCGCGGTCGGGACCCGCAGCGTCATCTTGTCCTTGACGAAATTGATGACGAAAAGCTCGAGCTTGGCGCCCGCGACTTCCTGCTCCTCGATGGCCACGATCTGGCCGACCCCATGGGCCGGATAGACGATGAACTCGCTGGTCTTGAAGCCTTGACGTTGGGTCGTCTTCTTGATTGTCATACTTGGAGTTGCTCCTTCACCGTCCGGCTTGCGACCGAACGATTTGGCCACGGGCCCCGCACGCGGCGCAGCGCTGCGAGGAGGGTGCGATGTCTGCCGACGAGGGCCGGCTTTCTTGGTCCGCCGGGACGGCCCGGCGGCTGCCTTCTTGGACTTATGACGCGTTCTTCCTGCCACGGTACGCGCGTGGATCTCACGCCCCTGTCTGACGGTTCCTCGGAAACCCCCAAAAAATTATGCTCCCGACACGGGAGCCGTTAGATATGGGGGTTGGTGCTCATTTTTTGCATATATAGCACATTTCTCGCAAAAATCAAAGCTTTACGGCCGGGCAAAAGCGAATTTCTGTCATGCAGAGAGGCTGCAAATCGTCATCGTCTGGTTAACACCGCGGAATGGCCCGGCAGCCGAAACTTGAAAATGCACGGCCCGCGGCGATCAGCGGGCTTAAGCCGGCACGCCTAGCGCGGCGCCTTAGTCGCCGGCCCCCGGATCGGGCGAAAAATGCTGCTCGAGCTTGCCGGGCACGTCCTCCCAGGCCTTGGCATCGGCCGGGGGATCTTTCTTGGCCGTTATATTGGGCCAGGTCTTTGCGAATTCCGCGTTCAGGCTCAAGAGACTTCTCGAGGCCGGGCTCGGTGTCGGGCTTGATCGCCTCCACCGGACATTCAGGCTCGCAAACCCCGCAGTCGATGCACTCGTCGGGATGAATGACGAGCATGTTGGCGCCCTCGTAGAAGCAGTCCACCGGACACACCTCCACGCAGTCCATGTACTTGCATTTAATGCAACTTTCGACGACGACGTAAGTCATTACGCACTCTCCGGATAGGCCGGGCTGGGTAGCGCAAGGCCATCGGTCAGGCAAGGGATGCGGCGCCGGTGCGGCAGGAAGCGCGTCAAAACTCGTCCTCGCCCCGCAAATGCGCGATCGCCCGGCGCTCATGCTTGGTGGGCCGGCCGGCGCCCGGCTGCCGCACGCCGTCCGGGGCGGTCAAGGGCCGCGCGGACTGATCGGGCCCGGGTGCCGGCGTCAAATCCTCCGCCAGCGCGCGGGCACTTTCGGCCGGGCCCCGGCGCTCCGCAAATGCCGCGACCTTGAGCACCCGCACGGTTTTGTCGAGCGCCACCGTCACCACGTCCCCCAGCCGCACCGCGCGGCTGGCGAGGTCGATGCGCTGGCCGTTGACCCGCACATGGCCCGACACCGCCAGCGCCGCGGCGGCGGAGCGCGTGCGCACCACCCGGGCGTGCCAGAGCCACTTGTCTATGCGCTGGCGATCCAATGCGCGATGTCCTGGCGCGGTTAGCGCCGCTCCTTGGCGTTGGCCTCGAGCTGCTCCTTGAGCGCCGCGAGCTTGGCAAAGGGCGAATTCGGATCCGGCGCCTTGTCGCGGCGGTCGCGGCCGTCGTTGCGGCCCTTGAGGTATTTGGCACGCAACTCCGGATCGCGCTCGGGGCGATCGCCGCGCCCGGCCCGATCGGGACCGCCGTGGCGCTCCGGACGCCCGCCACGATCGCCGCGATTCTGGTCGGAGCGAGCCTGGCTGGGGCGATTCTGGTCGGGACGATTCTGGTCGGATCGATTCTGGTCGGGACGATCCTGATCCGAACGCCCGCGACGATGCCGGCGCGGCCTGCGGTCCTGCCCGGTTGCATCCGCGACCTCGCCGGCGCCCGCCACGGCCTCGCCGGCCGCGACCGGGACCACCGCGTCGGCAGCGGCCGGCGGCTGCGTGCGGTCGAGGTTTTCGGAACGCGCCTGCGCGGAACGCGCCTGGGCGTGCGCGCGCGCGGCGGCCGTCGGTGGCGCCGCGGACCCTCCAGGCGGCCCAGGCGCCACACCTCGACGAATTGGGCTTCCTCGGCCACGGCCTCGCTCGTCACGACCGGCGCCGTGCGGCGCCGCTTCGGCGGAAACCGGCTCCTCCGCTGAAGCCGGAATCGAATCCGACACCGGCTGAGCTGGCGGCGAATCGGTCTCCTGCGGCAGCGCCTCGTGCTCAGGCGCCGGCGCCAAATCGGCCATCGATCCAGCGGCCGAATCTTCGATCGGCGCGGCAATCGGCGCGGCCGGTGCGGCGGGCTCGGCGGCCGGCCTCGGTCACCGCTTCGACCGCGCTTTCGGCGGCGGCCGGGGGCTCGGCCTCGATTTCAGCCGCAACCGGCGGTGATTCGGGGGCCAGCGCATCGGACGCCGCCGCATCCGCTGGCGCTTCGGGCACCGCCGCCTCGGGCGCCGCCGCCTCGGAAACCGCTGCCTCGAGGGCCGCGGGCTCCGCCGGCTTCGGCCGTTTCTCCATCCGATAGCCGAGCGACCGCAGGATCGCCGCGAAGTCCTCGCCGGCGCAGCCGACCAGCGACGTCATGCCGACCACCACGGTGAAGCAGCCGGTGCCGTCGAAGGCGGCCGCCGGCTTGACGCCGGGAGCGCCGTCGCGCCAGGCGAGCGCCGGCCGGATGATGTCGGCCAATCGCTCCAGCATATCGACGCGCACCGCCCGCTCGCCGCACAGCCGGTACCCGGCGACCGCGTAGAGCGCGCTGTCGATCTCCTTGTCGGCGGCGATCGAGGTACGGCCGCTGGCCGCCAGGCGCTCGACCGAATTCGAGCCCCGCGGTCAGGCGCTCCTCCTGCTTGAGGGCCCACAGCTGGAGCGCGAGCACGCGCGGCGCCGGCTTGAGCAGCGGCGGGATGTAGATGTTGTAGGCGCCGAAGCGCACCCCGAACTTGCGCAGCGTGGCGCGCGCCGGCTGATCGAGCCCTTTGACATCCTCGGCGACCTTGCGGCGATCGAGCACCCCCAGCCCCTCGACCAGCTGGAACGCGACGCCGCGCGCCATGCCGGTGACCTCCTCGCTGGCGGCGAGCTGGAACAGGGGTCCCAGCAGCTTCTCCAGATGGGCTTTGAGCCACAGATCGAGGCGGGCCTGCGCGATCTCGCGCGGCGCGCCGGTGAGCTGCTCGTCGGCGATCATGCGCAGACGCGGCTTGAGCACCTCCTCGCCGGCGACCAGCTTGCCGACCGCCTGGCCCTGCCAGCGCACGACGCCGTCGGCGGCGAGCACGAACTGCTCGTCGGCCGCTTGGGCGAGCCGCGCCGCGCGCGCGTCGATCTCGCCGGCCAGCGCCTTCTGGGCGGCGCCCGCCAGCGCCTTGGCTTCCGAGCCGGCCGCCGAGGCCGCCGGCGTGAACATGAAACCGTCGAGGCGGCCGATCACATGGCCCTCGACCACGACCTCGCCGGTCTTGCTGATGTCGGTCTCGAGCGCGTTGTTCTCGCGCAGCCGCCGCATCAGCACGCTGGTGCGGCGATCCACGAAACGCTCGGTCAGCCGCTCGTGCAGCGCGTCCGACAGCCGGTCCTCGACCGCGCGCGTGACCTCCTGCCAATGCTCGGGCTCGGCCAGCCAGTCCGGCCGGTTGGCCGCGAAGGTCCAGGTCCGGATATGCGCGATGCGGTTCGAGAGCGTGTCGATGTCGCCGTCGGTGTGGTCGGCCTGCGCCACCTGGTTCGCAAACCAGTCGGTCGGCAGCCGGCCCTCCCGCATCAGGAAGCCGTACAGGGTGACCACCAGCTCGGCATGGGTGGCGGGCGCGCTCTTGCGATAATCCGGAACCTGGCAAACCTCCCACAGGCGCTCGATGGTCTCGCGCGTGGTGGCGAAGCCGCGCACGTCCTCATCGCGCCCGGCATGCTCCAGC
The DNA here is from genome assembly GCA_963744275.1 of uncultured Alphaproteobacteria bacterium. GTDB lineage: Bacteria > Pseudomonadota > Alphaproteobacteria > Rhizobiales > Xanthobacteraceae > VAZQ01. Next base: position 573,593 of record CAVUSX010000029.1, on the reverse strand, counting down.
ACCAGGATATCCTCGCCGACCGGCGCGCGGCTGAGGCCGTTTTCCTCGGGCGTCACCGCGAGCGTCGCCTGCAGGGCGCCGAGCGAGGAGAAATCGAGCGCGGTATTGCGCCATTGCATGACCTTGACCGGCTCGAAGGAGTGGCTTTCGAGCGCCTGGGCGAGCTCGGTCTCGAACGGCGGGCAGCGGCCGGTGGTGCCGAAGGTGCCGTCGCGCGTGGCGCGACCGGCGCGGCCGGCGATCTGGGCGAGCTCGGCCGGATTGAGCCGGCGGAACTGATAGCCGTCGAACTTGCGGTCGGACGCAAAGGCGACGTGATCGACGTCGAGATTGAGCCCCATGCCGATCGCATCGGTGGCGACCAGATATTCGACGTCGCCGGACTGATAGAGCGCGACCTGGGCGTTGCGGGTGCGCGGGCTGAGCGCTCCCATCACCACGGCGGCGCCGCCGCGCTGGCGGCGGATCAATTCGGCGATGGCATAGACTTCCTCGGCCGAGAACGCGACCACGGCGGAGCGCCGCGGCAGCCGCGTGATCTTCTTCTCGCCGGAAAATTCCAGGCGCGAGAGCCGCGGCCTGGTCAGCACGTGGGCGCCCGGCAGCAGGCGCTCGACCATCGGCCGCACCGTCTGGGCGCCCAGCACCAGGGTCTCCTCGCGCCCGCGGCGATTGAGCATGCGGTCGGTGAAGACATGGCCGCGCTCCAGGTCGGCGCCCAGCTGCACCTCGTCGATCGCCACGAAGGCGACATCGAGATCGCGCGGCATCGCCTCGACGGTGGAGACCCAGAAGCGCGGATTGGCCGGCTTGATCTTCTCCTCGCCGGTCACCAGGGCGACCGCCTCGGGGCCCACCCGCTCCACCACCTTGTTGTAGACCTCGCGCGCCAACAGCCGCAGCGGCAGCCCGATGATCCCGGAGGAATGGGCCAGCATGCGCTCGATGGCGAGATGCGTCTTGCCGGTATTGGTCGGCCCGAGAACCGCGGTGACGCCCGCGCCGCGGGCGCGGGCATCGCGGGCAACCGGCGAAGAAAATGAGATGGGCATTTCGTGTCCGGAGGGCGGATGGGTCTTTGAAGACCCTTATCCGCCCCTTCTGTACCACAATGCGACGGGTGATGGAGCCTGGCTTAAGAAGTAGAACGAGTTTGGAACGAATTGCGCCCGAATCAGTGACTCCACTGATGTCGGAATTCGTTCACGGCGATATGTCGCGGCACCCGGTCCAAGGGCCACCATATCGGGTATCGAGGCTGACGGGCGCAAGCCCATTTCGGCGTTCATCCGTTAAGGGGAGCATTAAGCCTGGTTTTTGCAGGCGGTCCAGGCGATCACGGTATCTTCAAGTTGGATGCGGTCGGCACCGGCGGCCGCGGAATCGAGACGAATTCCTTCGCCTGCAAAACCCCTATGCCGATCGGCGTCGGAATCGAGGCCCGGTAGGGGACCATGAGCCGTGTGCCCGCGATCGGCGCCAGCCACAACTCCATATCGCGCTGCGCGACCAAATATTTGATGGTCGAGCGCTCGGGAATATGTCCGGCCACGGGGGTGAAGTAGACCGAGCAGACCACGACCGTGCCCTGATAGCCCTTCTCCGACTTGACCTTGTCCAAGTGCTTGAACACCAGCTGCAGATCATAGCGCATGCGGCCATCGAAGACCGGCAAGGTCCGCTGGCACGCCTCCGGCACGAACGTATCGCCGCTGCCCGCGACCCGGATCAGCGACGCGGTCATCGGATCGAGCACGCCCTTGCGGCTCGCATCCGTCAGCGGCACGCGGTCGGGGCTGGGGAAGGTGGGCGGATCGGCCAAGTACTCCTTCACGGCACCGCCGCTGAAGAAGATGCGGACCTGGTCGGACCGGTTGTCGGCCACGATGGAGGACGCATAGGTCGAGGCGATCGGCTGCCCGCCCGCGACGGTGCCGTGCGCCAAGCTGTTGCCCTGCCCGCTGGCGAACACACGCAACAGGCCCGAGGTCGCGCCGCTCGCGGTCGCGGTGAACTGATCGTCCGCAACGTCGATCGACCAGGATCCCTTGCCGATCGGAACCCCACCGAGGGTGACCACATAGGCGGCGTCGAGCCGGCCTTGGGCGTGAACGCTCTGGCGGCCGGCATCGACCGCCGCCGCCATCAGCACGACGGCGCCCGCGACTGCGGCCAATCGGACGAGAGAGCGTGACGTCACGAAGCAGGGTCCTCCCGGCGTGGCCTTCTGGTCGTCCGATGGTCCGGTCGTCCGGTTGTGGTTCACGCGAAATCCCAAGCTGCGAGGAAGCGTCACGTCATCTGCGGTCACGCCAGCTGTGGTCACGAGATGACCAAGGCGGCGCCGGCTCGCCCCGGTGCCGTGTTCTTGCCGTGTCATCTTGGCTCGATCAAGGCAAAACCGGCTTCGGCGGGGCTCCTCCCCGGCGCCCGCGAGCACGCCCGGCGGCCGCGCAGGTCCGGCTTGACGCCTCGGCGCCCCGCCACTATAGCTCCGCGGTCTCCCAAATGGGCCCGCCGGACGTCGAGGCGTGCGCGATCGAGGCTTGAGCGATCGAGGCGTAAGTGATCGAGACTTGAGCGATCGAGACAAGATCAATTCCTTGGGCGCGCGTCGTGCGCAGGCCCGGCAACGAGAGGTCTTCGCCGATGTCGTGGCGATGCGAACTGAGTGGCAAGGGCGCGCAGGTCGGGCACAAGGTAAGCCATTCCAACATCAAGACCAAGCGGCGCTTCCTGCCCAATCTGCTCAACGTCACGATGATGTCCGAGGCGCTCGGGCGCTCGGTGCGCCTGCGGGTGTCGGCGCATGCGCTGCGCAGCGTCGACCATCGCGGCGGCCTCGACGCCTATCTGATCAAGGCCAAGGACACCGAGCTGTCCGAGCGGGCGCTCGACCTCAAGCGGCAGATCAAGAAAAAGCTCTGATCGCACGACCCCCGAGCGGGCGGCGGGCGGACGCGGGCGGACGGTTCCCCGCTCCGCGGCGCCGAGCTGTGTGGTAGCGACGTGACGCATCATCGGCCGCTCGGTCGCGCACCCTTCTCGGGCGGATCGAGAAAGCGCGCCGAAGCGCGCGACCAGGCGTCCGGCCTGCGCGCCGGTGATCGGCGGTGCTCGGTCGGTGCCTTCTGGTCGAACAGCTCGGCCAGCTTCTCGGTCATGGCGCCGCCCAGCTCCTCGGCATCCACGATGGTCACGGCACGGCGATAGTATCTCGTCACGTCGTGGCCGATGCCGATGGCGATCAGCTCGACCGGCGAGCGCTCCTCGATCTCCTCGATGATCCAGCGCAGATGGCGCTCGAGATAGTTGCCGGGGTTGACCGAGAGCGTCGAGTCGTCGACCGGGGCGCCGTCGGAGATCATCATCAGGATCTTGCGTTGCTCGCTGCGGCCGAGCAGCCGCTTGTGCGCCCAATCGAGCGCCTCGCCGTCGATGTTCTCCTTGAGCAGGCCCTCGCGCATCATCAGGCCGAGATTGCGGCGCGCGCGGCGCCACGGCATGTCGGCCGACTTGTAGATGATGTGGCGGACGTCGTTGAGGCGGCCCGGATTGGCCGGCTTGCCGGCCGCGAGCCAGGCCTCGCGTGACTGCCCGCCCTTCCAGGCGCGGGTGGTGAAGCCGAGGATCTCGACCTTCACGCCGCAGCGCTCGAGCGTGCGCGCCAGGATATCGGCGCAGGTCGCCGCCACCGTGATCGGGCGCCCGCGCATGGAGCCGGAATTGTCGAGCAAGAGCGTCACCACCGTATCGCGGAAGTTCGTCTCCTTCTCGTGCTTGAAGGAGAGCGGATGGAGCGGATCGAGCACGACCCGCGACAGCCGCGCCGGGTCGAGCACGCCTTCCTCGAGGTCGAACTCCCAGGCCCTATTCTGCTGCGCCATCAGGCGGCGCTGCAGCCGGTTCGCGAGCCGCGCCACCACGCCCTGCAGATGCGACAGCTGCTTGTCGAGATAGCCGCGCAGCCGGTCGAGCTCCTCGGCCTCGCACAGGTCCTCGGCCGCCACCACCTCGTCGAACTTGCCGGTGAAGGGCCGATATTCGGGACCGCGCGGCTCGTTCAGCCCATGGCGGCGCGGGCGCCGCGGCTCGGCCGGCGCCTCCGAATCCCCCATCTCGGCGTCGTCGGACATTTCCGCCGACAGCGCCTCGGCGGCCTCGGCCGTGGTGTCGGACATTTGCTCGCCCGAGATCTCGGCCTCCTCGACCTCGGCCTTGGCGTCCTCCGATTCGGCCCCCTCCCCGTCCTTGCCGGAGAGCTCCTTCTGGCGTTCCTCGTCGCCCTGATCGGCCTCGTCCTCGTCGCTCTCGGAGCTGCGGTCCTCGCCCATGTCGAGGGAATCGAGCAGGTCGTGCACGACATCGCCGAAGCGCGCCTGATTCTCGATCAGCCGCTCGAGCCGGTCGAGATCACGCCCGGCCCGGTTCTCGATCAGCGGGCGCCACAGATCGACCAGCCGGGCCGCCGCCGCCGGCGGGCTCATGCCGGTCAGGCGCTCGCGCACGATCAGGGCCAGCGCCTCCTCGATCGGGGCGTCGGCGCGATCGGAAACCTCATCGAGCTTGCCGCGATGAAAACGGTCGTCGAGCATGGCGGCCAGGTTGTTGGCGACCCCGGTCATGCGCCGCGCGCCGATCGCCTCGACCCGCGCCTGCTCGACCGCGTCGAACACGGCGCGCGCCTGCTGCCCGCCCGGCACCAGCTTGCGATGCACCTTGGGATCGTGGCAGGCGAGCTTGAGCGCGATCGCGTCGGCGTGGCCGCGCACGATGGCGGCGTCGGCGGCCGAGAGCTTGCGCGGCGGCTCCGGCAGGCGCGCCTTGCCGCCGACCATGCCGGGCCGCTCGGCCGCGAAGCCGACCTCGAGGTCGGGCTTGCGCGCGATCGCCCGCAGGCAACCGGTGACCGCCCGCTTGAACGGATCGATCGGGCTCTCCTGGGCCGGGGCCTTGGTCTTGTTGCTGGTGGACATGAGGCCTTCGGGTATTCGGGTCTTTGGATCTTTCGGCCTCGCGGCGCGCCGACGCGCCGAGAGGCTCAGCTCAGCGCCACGTTGACCGAGGATTCCGGCAGCTCGACCCCGAAGCAGCGCTGATAGAACTCGGCCACGATCGGCCGCTCGAGCTCGTCGCACTTGTTGAGGAAGGTGACCCGGAAGGCGAAGCCGATATCCTTGAAGATATCGGCGTTCTCGGCCCAGATGATCACGGTGCGCGGGCTCATCACGGTCGAGATGTCGCCGTTCATGAAGGCGTTGCGGGTCAGATCGGCGACCCGCACCATCTTGCCGACGATGTCGCGGCCGGAATCGTTGCGATAATGCTTCGCCTTGGCGAGCACGATCTCGACCTCGTTGTCGTGCGGCAGGTAGTTGAGCGAGGTGACGATCGACCAGCGGTCCATCTGGCCCTGGTTGATCTGCTGGGTGCCGTGATAGAGGCCGGAGGTGTCGCCCAGGCCGACCGTGTTGGCGGTGGCGAACAGCCGGAACGAAGGATGCGGCTTGATCACCTTGTTCTGGTCGAGCAGCGTCAGCTTGCCGGAGACCTCGAGCACGCGCTGGATCACGAACATCACGTCGGGCCGCCCGGCATCATATTCATCGAAGCAGAGCGCGACATTGTGCTGCAACGCCCAGGGCAGGATGCCGTCGCGGAACTCGGTCACCTGCAGGCCGTCGCGCACCACGATCGCGTCCTTGCCGATCAGGTCGATGCGGCTGATATGGCTGTCGAGATTGACCCGCACGCACGGCCAGTTGAGGCGCGCCGCCACCTGCTCGATGTGGGTCGACTTGCCGGTGCCGTGATAGCCCGTGACCATCACGCGCCGATTGTGCGCGAAGCCCGCCAGGATGGCGAGCGTGGTCAGCTTGTCGAAGCGGTAGTCCTGGTCGACCTCGGGCACGTGCTCGTCGGGCTCCGAATAGGCCGCGACCTCCATGTCGCTGTCGATGCCGAAGAGCTGGCGGATCGACACCTTCATGTCGGGCAGACCGACGACGTTGGGCGAGGTGGCGGGCTTGCTGGCTTGTGTAGCGACGCTCATTGATCCTCCGTGGCCTCGAAACACGCGAGACCCGAAACGGTTCGAGTAATGCGGCCCGGGAAACTAGAGCATTTTCGGGAAAAGTGGATACCGGTTTTCCGTCCGAAAATGCGACCATGCAAAAATGCCGGAGCGGTTTTTGGGTCTCCGGTCTGATGCGAAACCGCTCCGACGCAGATATCTAGCAGAACCGGGCCGCCCCTTGGAACCCATCTGCGAGATCAGCGAAAACCCACTGATTTCAAGTAGTTGTAGGCTTCGATGATGGCCCGCAGGCGATCCTCGGTGGAGCGGTCGCCGCCATTGGCGTCGGGATGGTGCCGCTTCACCAGCACCTTGAACCTCACCTTGATATCGTGCGTGTTGGCGTCCGCCTCAAGTCCCAGCACCTCGAGCGCCTTGCGCTCGGCGTTGCGAATGATCCTGGTCTCGCGCCGGCGCAGGTGCTCGCCGTCGGCGTCGTGCCCGACCCCGACCCCGATGTCGCGGAACACGCCGAACGGATCGTCGCGTCATATCGGGATGCAAGCGCGCCGAATGGGAGCGCCCGCTCGGCTTGCCGCCGTTCATGCCCATTTTCCAGGTCGGGCGATGACCGGTGACCGCATCCTTCTGGTACTTGAGGATCGCGTCGTCGCTCATGCCGGCGAAGAAATTGTACGAGTGGTTGTATTGGCGCACGTGGCCGAGGCAGAACCGCCAATGCTCGTTCTCGCGCTGCCGCCCCTTGGGGGCGCGGTGCGTGGCCGCCGCGTTGCAATTCGGCCACTCGCAGGCCGGCAGATCGACGCGCGGCCGGCGATCCTTGTCGGGCTTCACCCTGATGCTGTCGAACAACGGCGAGTTGGTTTTCATGCTGGAACCATTATGCGGACGCGGCGCATCCGTCTTCAAGCCTTGACAAACTGGATCGACCGACTTCGGCGCAGCCGTGCCGAGGTTCTGGCATGACTCCCATTCACCGAGCACATAGCACGGGCGTCATCTCGGCATTTTGACAATTCGGGATCGCGTGCCGGGATTTCACTGTTTCATGAAAAATGCTCTAAACGGGCCGCATGACCGCCCCAATGACGACCCGCGAGGTTATTGCCGAGAAGTTGACGAAGGCCTTCGCGCCCGAGCGCCTCGAGGTGATCGACGATTCCCATCGGCACGCCGGGCACGCCGGCGCGCGGCCGGGCGGACAAACGCATTACAGCGTTCATATCGTGTCGCAGGCCTTCCGGGGTAAGAGCCGGATCGACCGCCACCGCATGGTCAACGCCGCGCTGGCGAGCGAGCTGCAGGGCGGCGTCCACGCGCTCGCCATCCGGGCCGCGGCGCCCGGGGAAGCCGAGCCGGGCGGCGCCTAGATCGGGCGACACCAGCCCGACCGGCTTGGGTTAGCGGGCCGCCGCCGCCGGCTTGCGCGCCAACGGGGTGATGCGCAGCACCGTGATGCGGTTGCGCACCCGGCGCAGCACGCGGAAACGGAAGCCGTGAAACGTGAAGGTCTGGCCCGGCTCGGGGATGAGCCGCGCCTCGTGGATGACCAGGCCCGCGACGGTGGTGGCCTCGTCGTCCGGCAGGTTCCAGTCCATGGCGCGGTTGAGGTCCCGGATCGGCACGTTGCCGTCGACATTGACCGAGCCGTCCGGCTGGCGGCGCACCCCGGGCACCGCGATATCGTGCTCGTCGCTGATGTCGCCGACGATCTCCTCCAGGATGTCCTCCAGCGTCACCAGGCCCTCGACCTCGCCGTATTCGTCGACCACCAGCGCGAGCTGGGTCTTGCGCCGGCGAAACGCCTTGAGCTGCTCGGAAAGCGGGCGGATGTCGGGCACGAACCAGGGCGGCCGCAACACCGCGGCGATGTCGACCTTGGCCAGATCGCCGTCGGCCGCATGGATGGCACGCAGCAGATCCTTGGCGTGCATGATGCCGACGATGTTGTCGGGCTTGCCGCGCCAGAGCGGAACCCGGGTGACCGCCGCCTCGAGCGCCGGCCTTCACCACCTCCTCGGGCGGATCGTCGGCGTTGATGGTGATCATCTCGGTGCGGTGGATCATCACGTCCGACACCGTGAGATCGCGCAGGTCGAGCAAACCGCTGAACATGTCGCGATCGTGCTTCTCGACGCCGCCCTCCCGGTGCAACAGGTCGACCGCGCCGCGCAGCTCCTCGTGCGGCGATATGATCGAGGGTCCCTCGCCGACCTGCATGCCGAAACGGCGCAGCAGCCAATTGACCAGCGCCTCGATCGCCACCAGCGCGGGCGTGAGCAGCCGCACCGTCCAGGCGATCGGCCGCGCCACCGTGAGCGCGAAGCGGTCCGGGGCGTTGAAGGCCACGGTCTTCGGCAGCACCTCGGCGAACACCACGATCAGGAGGGTCATCACCACGCTGGAATAGAGCACGCCGCGATCCCCGAACCAGGCGATCAGCACCGCGGTGGCGAGCGAGGAGGCGATGATATTGACCGAGTTGTTGCCGATGAGGAGCGCGCTGATCAGCCGCTCGCGCGCCTCCAAGAGGCGATTGACGATGGCGGCGCGCCGGTCGCCTTGCTTGGCCAGCTGCAGCATGGTGGCGCGCGAGGATGCCGTCAGCGCCGTCTCGGCACCGGCGAAAGCGGCCGAGACCAGCAGGCAGACCAGGACGACCGCGATCGCGAACCAGTCATTGGTGCTCATCGGTGCTCATCGCTCGGCGAGCTTCTCGGTGAGAAAGGCGCGTACCTCGGCGGCGTCGACGTCGGGCGCCACGAAGGCACGGCCGATCCCGCGCACCAGGATGAAGGTCAGCCGGCCGCGTTGCACCTTCTTGTCCTGCGCGATCAGATCCATCAATCGGTCGGCATCCGGCAAGAGGGCGGCGACCGCGGACAGATGGGTCGGCAGGCCGACCGCCGCAAGGTGACGCGCGACCCGCGCGGCCTCCTCGGCCGGCAACAAGCCGCGCCGGGCGGAGAACTCGAAGGCCAGCACCATGCCGAGCGAGATCGCCTCGCCGTGCAGCAGGCTGCCGGAGAAGCCGGCGGCCGCCTCGAAGGCATGCCCGAAGGTGTGGCCGAGATTGAGCAGCGCCCGGTCGCCGGTCTCGCGCTCGTCGCGCGCCACGATCGCGGCCTTGGCGCGGCAGCTGGTGGCGATCGCGGCTTCGCGCGCCGGCCCGCCCGCGAACACCTCGCGCCAGCCGCGCTCCAGGGCGGCGAAGAAATCCGCATCGCCCAGGAGCCCATACTTCGCGACCTCCGCATAGCCGGCGGCGAACTCGCGCGCCGACAGCGTATCGAGGAGGCCGGTGTCGGCCACCACCAGGATCGGCTGATGGAAGGCACCGACCAGGTTCTTGCCGTGCTTGGAATTGATGGCGGTCTTGCCGCCGACCGAGGAATTCGACCTGCGCCAGCAGCGTGGTCGGCACCTGCACGTAGTCGAGACCGCGCCGCACCACGGCGGCCGCGAAGCCGGCCAGATCCCCGACCACGCCGCCGCCGAGCGCGACCACGAGATCGCCGCGCTCGATGCGCGCCGCGATCAGGGCCTCGCAGACCTGCTCGAGCATCGCAAAGCTCTTGGAGCTCTCGCCCGCCGGCACGGTCACGACCGCGGCGGCGATGCCGCCCAGCGCGCAGCGCAGCCTGCGCGGCCGCCAGATGATGGCGGGCGACCGTGGCGTCGGTGATCACCGCCGCCTTGGCGCCCGGCCGCAGCGCCGCCATGCGGGTGCCGAGCGAGGGCAGCGTGCCGCGGCCGATCACGATCTCATAGCTGCGCGCACCGAGCGCGACATCCACCAAAATGGGTTCGGGCGCCCGCACCGCGACCGTCATGGCACGCGGTCCTCGACGGCATCCGGCGCGCCGAGATCGGGCGTCAAGCGGGCCGCCAGCGCGCCCACGATCTCGTCGACGATCTTCTCATGCGGCACCTCGCGCGACTGGATGGTGATATCGGCATGCGCATAGAGCGGATAGCGCTCCTCCATGAGGGCGCGCAGGGTCTCGCCCGGATCGTCGGTCTTGAGCATCGGGCGATCCTGGCGGCGTTTGATTCTCCGCATCAGCACATCGAACTCCGCCTTGAGCCATATCGAGATGCCGTGGGCGCGCACGGCATTGCGGGTGTCCGCGTTCATGAAGGCGCCGCCGCCGGTCGCCAGCACCCGCGGCCCGTTCTCGAGCAGGCGGGCGATCACACGGGTCTCGCCGGCCCGAAAATCGGGCTCGCCGTAGGTCGAGAAGATATCCGGGATGCTCATCCCGGCGGCGATCTCGATCTCGTTGTCGGCGTCGGCGAACGGGATGCCGAGCCGCGCCGCCAAGCGCCGCCCGATCGAGGACTTGCCGGCCCCCATCATGCCGACGAGCACCACCGAGCGCGCTCCCAGCGCCGCCACGATCGCGGCCTCGGAGCTCAGCGTGCCCGTGACATCCTCCCTGGCGCGCGCCGACATGTGGTCCTGTAGGCTCCCATGGTGACCGCCGTTCGGAAACCGGGCTGGTTCGAGCGGCCGCCGCACTGGTATCACAACACGCCGGCTCGAAACCATCCGGGCGGCCGGCGCCGCTTGTCACGGCGGGCGGAACGTGGTCGTAGTTTCTCCATTCTTGCAAGGCAATGCTGCGCCGAAACGGTTGACCCGATGCCCTCCCTTCTTCGGTTCTTGCTGGTCCTCTGCATGCTGGCCGGCGCGGCCTACGGCGCCATCTATGCGCTGGCCTATTTTTACGATCCCAGGCCGCGCGAGATCACGGTCTCGATCCCGCCCGACAAGTTCATGAAGCAACACTAGAGCGTGGGCCGGCCAGCCGCCACGGGCGAAGCTTAGATGGGCCGCCAGAAATCGAGTTCCGATCAAGGCCTGGTCGAGCTGTTTCTCGACATGCTGGCGGCCGAGCGCGGCGCCGGGCCCAATACGCTTGCGGCCTATGGCCGCGATCTCGCCGACTTCTCGGCTTCTCTGCGCGCCAAGGGACGCCCGGTCGCGACCGCCAGCACCGACGACGTGCGCGGCTATCTCGGCCAGCTGAACCGGCGCGGCTTGGCATCCGCCACGGTGGCGCGGCGGCTGTCGGCGATCCGGCAGCTCTATCGCTTCCTCTATGCGGAGGGCCGCCGCCCCGACGATCCGGCCGCCATCCTGGAGGGGCCCAAGCGCGGCCGCACGGTCCCCAAGGTCTTGAGCATCGCCGAGGTGGACCGCCTGCTCGCGACCGCCCGCATGATGGCCGAGAAGGCCGACCTGTCCGGGCCGGACCGGCTGCGGGCGGTGCGGCTGAACTGCCTGATCGAGGTGCTCTACGCGACCGGGCTGCGGGTCTCCGAGCTGGTCACGCTGCCGGCCGCCGCCGCCGAGCGCGCCGCCCGCATGCTGATCGTGCGCGGCAAGGGCGACAAGGAACGCATGGTGCCGCTCAACGAGGCCGCCAAGCAGGCGATGCGCGACTATCTGGCCCTGCTCGCGAAAGCCAACCCGCAGGCGGTCCGCCCGGAGGCCAAATCGAAATGGCTGTTTCCCTCCTTCGGTGAGAGCGGCCACCTCACCCGCCAGCATTTCGCCCGCGACCTCAAGGCGCTCGCCACCGTGGCCGGCCTGCGCGCCGATCAGGTGAGCCCGCACGTGCTGCGCCACGCCTTTGCGAGCCATCTTCTGCACAACGGCGCCGACCTGCGGGTGGTGCAGACGCTGCTCGGGCACGCCGACATCTCCACCACGCAGATCTATACCCATGTGCTGGAGGAGCGGCTCAAGAGCCTGGTGCGCGACCTGCATCCGCTGGGCGAGACGCAGGATTAGGCCTGTAGGGCGCAATCGCTTTATTGCGCCACTTTATTGCGCCAACGGCCTCGCCGAGCGCTGCGATGCCCCGGCACCGCCAGAGCGGCGCAATAAAGCGATTGCGCCCTACCAGCCTGGGCCTTGTCGACGCCATGCACGGCCGATACCTATGAACCGGAATGATCGGCCGGAGAGATGGAATGTCCGACGCGGTGCCTGAGTCGAAGTCCAAACTGTCGAATTCCTGGCAGACGCTCAAGGAATGGCCCGAGCTCATCCTGGAGCGGCTCGAGGGCGCCGGCGTCGCCCGCATCGTCCTCAACCGGCCGGACAAGCGCAATTGCTGGAACCGGCCGCTCTGCCTCGCCTTCCTGGAATCCCTCGACATCATCCGGGCCGACAAAGAGCTCAAGGTCGTCATCACCAAGGGCGCCGGCACCGTCTATTCGTCGGGGCTCGACCTCAACTTCCTGCGCGAGGTCTCCAACGGCCCGCTGCTCGACTGGGATCGGCCCAATCTCACCATCCAGATCGCGGAGGCGGTGCGGGTGTTCCCGCGCATCATGATCGCGCAGGTGCACGGCTACTGCCTGGGCGGCGCGCTCGGGATCATGAATTGCCACGACCTCGTCTATGCGGCGGAGGATGCGCAGCTCGGCATGCCGGAGATCCTGCGCGGCAGCTTCGGCCAGCTGGTCACCTCCACGCTCCTGCATGGCGGGCTGCCGGTGAAGAAGCTCGCCCATATCGCGCTGGTGGGGCGCAACCTCACCGGCACCGAGGCCGATGCGCTCGGCATCATCAGCCAGGCGGTGCCGGCGGCCGAGCTGGAGAAATTCACCTTGGGAATCGCGCGCGAGATCGCCTCGCGCCACCTGGCGCCGCTCGAGCACCACAAGATCACCGTGCAGATGGGCCGCGACCTCTCGATCTCGCAGGCGATCCAGCTCGACCAGCTGGTCGGGCAGCGGCTGCGCCGCGCCATGGACCCGCTCGGCGACGTCGAATCCTACCTCAAATCGCAAAAGGGCGGCCCCAACCTGGTCTACAAGCGGCCCGACGTGTGAGACAGAAGCCGTGCTTGCCGGCAGGCAAGCTTAGCCTTGCTTGACGGGAGGGTCCCCGCGGGCGAGTTTGCCGGCCCGGCGGGCTTTCGGCTTGCCCCTTGATGGAACGATATTTTTTGCTCCATGCGCAGTTATCTCGACTTTGAAAAGCCGGTGGCCGAGATCGAGGCCAAGCTGGAGGAGCTGCGCGCGCTCGATGCCGGCGACAGCGCCGCCGCCATCGGCGAGGAGGTCAGCCGCCTGGAGGTCAAGGCCGCCCAGACGCTGCGGGACCTCTATTCCGGCCTCACCCCCTGGCAAAAAACCCAAGTGGCCCGTCATCCCGACCGGCCCCATTGCCTCGACTATGTGGCGGCCCTGATCACCGACTTCGTGCCGCTGGCGGGCGACCGCAAGTTCGGGGACGACGAGGCGATCGTGGGCGGTTTCGGCCGCTTCCACGGCGAGAGCGTGTGCGTCATCGGCCAGGAGAAAGGCTCCGGCACCGAGGACCGCCTCAAGCACAATTTCGGCATGGCGCGCCCGGAAGGCTATCGCAAGGCCGAGCGCCTGATGCAGATGGCGGACCGGTTCGGGATCCCGGTCATCTCGCTGGTCGATACGCCGGGCGCCTATCCGGGCATCGGCGCCGAGGAGCGCGGCCAGGCCGAGGCCATCGCGCGCTCGACCGAAACCTGCCTCGCGCTCGGGGTGCCCAATGTGGCGGTGATCGTCGGCGAAGGCGGCTCCGGCGGCGCCATCGCGATCGCCACCACCAACCGGGTGCTCATGCTGGAGCACGCCATCTACAGCGTGATCTCGCCCGAGGGAGCGGCCTCCATCCTGTGGCGCGACACCGCCAAGGCGCAGGATGCCGCGACCGGCATGAAGATCACCGCCCAGGACATGATCCGCTTCGGGGTCATCGACCAGATCGTGACCGAGCCGATCGGCGGCGCGCACCGCGACCCGGCGGCCGCGATCGCATCGGCCGACAGCGCCATCCTGGGCGCGATCGAGGAGCTGCGGGAGCTCGACCGGGACACCGTTCGGCGCCAGCGCTGGGACAAGTTCCTGGCCATGGGCCGCACGCTCGGATGAGGCTCCGTAATTCCCGATCCCGGAATTACCCCTCCCTGCCCTGATATTTCCCAAGTCGTGGCCTACCCTTCGGCTCGAATCCGGGGCAGGACGGGGAACGGGCAGTGAACAGAGGTTCGGGGCGGGGGATGCGCGCGTCTGGGAAAACGTCCCGGAAAAGCCGCGGCGTGGCCTACCGTAAGAGTTTACCCTTTGTTCACATTGCGTATGATCCTTGGGCAAGCCGGACCGGTGGCGCCTTGCGGTCAACGCGTCTTAAGGATAACCATTGATCAATGAAGGCTCGGGGACAGCCTATCAGTCGGGGGAGCTTTGCGTTGAACCGTCGCCCCGTGTTCCGAACGCTTCTGGCGTTTATGGCGCCCGCCGTGGCGCTGGCCGCCGCGCTGGCGCTCGCCGGCTGTGATACCGACGGCGGCGTGATGCCCTCCGGCCGCGCCTTGGCACCCCTTTCCGACAAGATGCTCGCCGATATCGAGGCGAAGAACATGACCAAGGAGTTGCCCATCCTGGTGCGGCTCTACAAGGAGGAATCCGAGCTCGAGGTCTGGAAGCAGGACAATACCGGCCACTTCGAGCTGTTGAAGACCTATCCGATCTGCCGCTGGTCGGGCGAGCTCGGCCCCAAGATCAAGCTGGGCGACCGGCAGGCGCCCGAGGGCTTCTATACGATCACCCCCGGCCAGATGAACCCCAATTCCAACTATTATCTCGCCATCAATACCGGCTTTCCCAACGCCTACGACCGCGCCAACGGGCGCACCGGCGAGTTCCTGATGATCCACGGCGATTGCTCGTCGTCCGGTTGCTACGCCATGACGGACGAGCAGATCGCCGAGATCTACGCGCTCGCGCGCGAATCCTTCTTCGGCGGCCAAAAGGCCTTCCAGATCCAGGCCTATCCGTTCCACATGACGCCGCTCAACATGGCCAAGCACCGCGATTCTCCGCACATGGCCTTCTGGAAGATGATCAAGGAAGGCAACGACCATTTCGAGGTGACCCACCTCGAGCCCAAGGTCGACGTCTGCGACAAGCGCTATGTGTTCGACGCCGCGGCCCCCAACGGGCCGGCGAATTCGCTCAGGTTCAGCCCGGTCGCCAAGTGCCCGCCCTACGAGGTGCCGCAGGAGATCGCGACCCCGGTCAAGGAAAAAGAGCAGCGGGACGAGGTCCAGCTGGCCCAGCTCATCAGCCACGGCACCCCGACGGTTCCGGTGCGCACCGGCACCGACGGCGGCATGAACCCGATCTTCATGGCGGCGGTCATCGCCCATGGCGGCACCGAGAGCCGGATCGAGTTCGCGCAATTTGCCGGGCTCCATCCCGGCCAATATCCGCCCGCCGGGCGAGCCTCAGGTCGAGCCCCCGACCGGCAGCACCATGAGCTTGGCTTCGACCGACTCGCGGCCGGCACCGGCCCCCGGATCTTCCGCCCAGGTGGCTTCGGCCGCACCGGGCAACCTGTTCGGCGGCCTGTTCTCCTCTGGCGGCGAGGCGCCCAAGAGCAATTCGCAACCGGGCGTCTTCGATCGGGTGTCGAAGCTGCTGCACGGCTCCGATACGACGACCACCGACGCTGCCCCGCCCGTCCCCAAGGCGAAACCGTCGGTCGCCAAGCCGACGACGCAGACCGCTTCCGCGGGTGCGATCCGGCCCAAGCCTGCCGCTTCGGCCCAGCCGCAGAGCGCCAATGCGGGCGTCGGCAAGCCGCCGGCGGCGCAGCCCGGCGACCCGCCGCCGGCCGAGACCGCCAACAACACGAACCTGCTGCGCGGCGCCCAGGCCACGGTTCCGGCCGGTGGTTTCGACAGCCGCTGGGGCGCGATGCGCTGAAGGCGCATCTGCTGCGTAGGCGCAATCGCTTTATTGCGCCATCGGCCTCACCAACAAACGCAATCCATCCGCATCGCCGACGGCGCAATAAAGCGATTGCGCCCTTAAGCGAACCGCCCGTGGCAATGCTTGTACTTCTTGCCCGAGCCGCACGGGCAGGCTTCGTTGCGCCCGACCTTGCCCCAGCTCGCCGGATTGCCGGCGACGCGCTCGGCCGCCGGCACCGCGGTGATGCCGTGCTGCGCCAGGGTCTCGGCCCCCGCCCGCGCCAGCGCCAGCTCGTCCTCGCCGGTCGCCGGGTCGAGCTTGTGGGCCTCCATATAGGGCAATGGGGCCGGCGCTTCGGGCGGCGGCGCCGACCTGATCTCGACCCGCATCAGCTGCGCGGTGACGGCTTCGCGCAGGCCCGTGCCCATGGCCTCGAACAGCGTGAACGATTCGGCCTTGTACTCGTTGAGCGGATCGCGCTGCCCATAGCCGCGCAACCCGATCACCTGGCGCAGGTGCTCGAGCGTGAGCAGGTGCTCGCGCCACAGATGATCGAGCGTCTGCAGCAGGATCGACTTCTCCACATAGCGCATGACGTCGGGGCCCCACTGGGCGACCTTGGCGGCCATGTGCTCGTCGGCCCGGCGCACGATGCGGGTGGTCAGCTCCTCCTCGGCGATGCCCTCTTCCTTCGCCCATTCGTCGACCGGCAGATCGAGATTGAGCACGCGCGCCAGCGCCTCCTTCAATCCCTTGGTGTCCCACTGCTCCGGATAGGCGTTGGCCGGCACGTGCTTGGCGACCAGGTCCTCGACCGCCGAATGGCGCATGTCGGCGACGATCTCGGCGCCGACCTCGTCCTTCATCCACTCGACGCGCTGGTCGAAGATGACCTTGCGCTGGTCGTTCATCACGTTGTCGTACTTGAGCAGGTTCTTGCGGATGTCGAAGTTGCGCGCCTCGACCTTCTGCTGCGCCTTCTCCAGCGCCTTGTTGATCCAGGAATGGACGATCGCCTCGTTCTCCTTGAGGCCGAGGCGCTGCAGCATCGTGTCGAGCTTGTCGGAGCCGAAGATGCGCATCAGGTCGTCTTCGAGCGACAGGAAGAACTTGGAATGGCCGGGGTCGCCCTGGCGGCCGGAGCGGCCGCGCAGCTGGTTGTCGATGCGCCGGCTCTCGTGCCGCTCGGTGCCGAGCACGAACATGCCGCCGGCCTGGATCGCCTTCTCCTTGAGGCGCGCCACCTGCGCCTTGATGTCGGCGATGCGGGCCTCGCGCTCGGGCCCTTCGGGCACGTCGGCGAGCTCGTGCTTGACCCGCATCTCGGGATTGCCGCCGAGCTGGATGTCGGTGCCGCGGCCCGCCATGTTGGTGGCGATGGTGATCGCGCCCGGCACGCCCGCCTGCGCGATGATATAGGCCTCCTGCTCGTGGTAGCGCGCGTTCAAGATGGCGAAGACCTTGGCCTTGGAGGCGCCGTCGTCGCCGCTGTAGAGCGCCGAGAAGGCGTTGGGATCGGTGAAGTCGTGCTGCTCCCAGCCGAGCTGGCGCAGCATCTCGGCCAGCTGCTCGGATTTCTCGATCGAGGTGGTGCCGACCAGGACCGGCTGGGCGCGCGCCTTGCAGTCGTCGATCAGGGCGACCACCGAGCGGTATTTCTCGGCCCCGGTGCGATAGACCTCGTCGTCGTCGTCGACGCGCGTCACCGGCAGGTTGGTCGGGATCTCCAGCACCTCGAGATTGTAGATGTCGAGGAACTCGTCGGCCTCGGTCGCCGCCGTGCCGGTCATGCCGGCGAGCTTCTCGTACATGCGGAAATAGTTCTGGAAGGTGATCGAGGCGAGCGTCTGGTTCTCGGGCTGGATCGGCTGGTGCTCCTTGGCCTCGAGCGCCTGGTGCAGGCCTTCCGAATAGCGCCGCCCCGGCATCATGCGGCCGGTGAACTCGTCGATGATGACGACCTCGCCGTTGCGCACGATGTAGTCCTTGTCGCGATGGAACAGCTTGTGGGCGCGCAGCGCCTGGTTGACGTGGTGGACGACCGAGACGTTCTCCACGTCGTAGAGCGACTTGGTCTTGAGCAGCCCGGCCGTGCGCAGCGTCTGCTCCAGCTTCTCCATGCCGGCCTCGGTCAGGCTCACCGAGCGTTGCTTCTCGTCGACCTCGTAGTCGGCCTTCTCCAGCGCCGGAATGTAGGTATCGATCGTGTTGTAGAATTCGGAGCGGTCGTCGAGCGGCCCCGAGATGATGAGCGGGGTGCGCGACTCGTCGATCAGGATCGAGTTGACCTCGTCGACGATCGCGAAGATATGGCCGCGCTGGACCATGTCCTCCATGCGGTACTTCATGTTGTCGCGCAGGTAGTCGAAGCCGAGCTCGTTGTTGGTGCCGTAGGTGACGTCGCAGTCGTAGGCCTGCTTGCGCTGCTCGTCGTCGAGGCCGTGCACGATGACCCCGACCTTGAGGCCGAGGAACGTGTAGATCTGCCCCATCCATTCGGAGTCGCGCTTGGCCAGGTAGTCGTTGACCGTCACCACGTGCACGCCGCGGCCCGACAGCGCGTTGAGGTAGACCGGCAGCGTCGCCACCAGGGTCTTGCCCTCGCCGGTCTTCATCTCGGAGATGTTGCCCTCGTGCAGCACCATGCCGCCGATCAGCTGCACGTCGAAATGGCGCTGGCCGAGCGTGCGCTTGGCGGCCTCGCGCACGGTGGCGAAGGCCGGTACCAGGACGTCGTCGAGCGAGGCGCCCTCGGCGACCTGCTTTTTCAATTCCTCGGTGCGGGCCCGCAACGCCTCGTCGGTGAGCTTTTCGAGCTCGCCTTCGATCGCGTTGATCTGCTCCACGCGCGGGAGATAGCCCTTGATGCGCCGTTCGTTGGCGGAGCCGAAGAGCTTACGGGCAAGCGCGCCGATCATGCGCTTCGTCCTTTCAGGTGCCGCTGCGGCGATCGACCGGTCAAGATGAGATGCCGCCCGGAGGCGTGCAATCGATCAGGTCGCCGCAAGGCCTGACCGCTTCGAATGCATTGCCGCGGCCGGCCGGGAAAACGGCGGTTTTCGGGCTTCATGCACGCAAGCCGATCGAGCAAGCCGATTGACGCAGAGGATTCATGCAAGCCGCGGATTCATGCAAACGGTGGATTACGGCCGGATTGGCCGCATTCATCGAGACATAGGAGGGGGTCTTCCCCTTGTCAATTGGCGATTCCTGCTCACGTTTTCGTCAAAATCGACCGCTATTGGGCCATTGCCAAGGAGAGCCGATTGCGCAACTC
Source organism: uncultured Alphaproteobacteria bacterium (assembly GCA_963744275.1). Classification (GTDB taxonomy): domain Bacteria; phylum Pseudomonadota; class Alphaproteobacteria; order Rhizobiales; family Xanthobacteraceae; genus VAZQ01. The sequence goes on along the minus strand of CAVUSX010000029.1, from coordinate 554,526 downwards.
TCCGCCCGCTTCCGCCGCCGGCGGTCGCCTGACCACGTTCAAGGACCAAGCTCCTTGCGTTCAAGGACCATCTAAATGACCGCCCCGCAATTTTCGTCTGTCCCCGGGCCGCGGCTCGGGGCATGCCGTCCGGGCTGGACGAGCCCCGCCATGCTCTGCGTGGCGCTGTTGGCTCTGCCGCTGGTCGCCGGCTGCTCGAAGGAGGCTTCCTCCCAGAAGCAGGACCCGGCCCCGGCCGCCTCGGCCTCCGATCCCACCGTCGCGCGCGTCAACGGCGTCGACATCCGGGAGAGCGATCTCGCCATGGCGGAGCAGGACATCGGCCAGAACCTGCAGAACGCGCCGCCCGAGACCCAGCGCGAGCAGCTCATCGCCTATGTGACCGATATCATTCTGGTTTCCCAGGCGGCCGACGCCAGCAACAAGAAGCTGTCGGAGGACCCCGATTTCAAGCATCACCTGGCGTTCATCCGCGCCAAGATGCTGATGGGCCTGCAATTGCGGGACGAGGCCAAGGGCGCGGTGACGGCGGAGGCCGAGCAGAAGCTCTATGAGGACGCCGTCAAGCCGATGGGGGCGGAGGAGGAAGTGCACGCCCGCCACATCCTGGTGGAGACCGAGGACGAAGCCAAGGCGATCGTCGAGCAGCTCAAGGGTGGCGCCGATTTCGCCGCGCTCGCCAAGGAGAAGTCGAAGGATCCGGGCGCTGCCGACGGCGGCGATCTCGGCTATTTCACCAAGGACCAGATGGTGCCCGAATTCTCCGAGGTCGCCTTCAAGATGTATCCGGGCCAGCTCTCCAATCCGGTGAAGACGCAGTTCGGCTGGCACGTCATCAAGGTCGAGGACAAGCGGATGCGGCCGGTGCCGGAGCTGGACGCCATCAAGGAGCAGATCGACACCTATCTGGTGCGCCGGGCGCAGTCCGAATATGTCGGCAAGTTGCGCCAGACCGCCAAGATCGAGCGCCTCGACGCTCCGGTGGCGCCGCCCAGCATGTCGGCACCCTCCGGCATGTCGGCGCCCCCCGGCATGTCGGCGCCGCAGGCGCCAGCCCCGCCGGCGCCGGCCGCGCAGGCGCCGGCTCCAGAGGCTCCGGCACCGAAGTAGCGTCACCGACCCGGGACACCTTCACGCCCGCCTCGCACGCGGGCATGATGGTGTCTGGGCTGCGGCCCGACCTTCCTCCGGGTCCGTCGCCTTGCCCCCTCCCGCTTTCCACGGTCCTCCCCCATGGCGACCGCCGTCTCTCCCCTGGCCCCCGCCGGCCCGCCGCAGATGCCGGCCATCGCGGGCGTGCGGCTCGCCACTGCGGCTGCCGGCATCCGCTATCCGGGCCGCACCGACGTCATGCTGGCTTTGCTCGAGCCCGGCACCACGGTGGCGGGGGTGTTCACGCGCTCCAAGTGCCCATCCGCCCCGGTCGAATGGTGCCGCGCGCGGCATCAAGCCCGGTCGCGCCGTCGCCCTGGTGGTGAATTCCGGCAATGCCAATGCGTTCACCGGCAAGCACGGCCGCATCGCCACCAAGCTCACCGCCGACATCACCGCCAAGGCGGTCGGTTGCAAGCCCGGCGAGATCTTCCTGGCCTCGACCGGCGTCATCGGCGAGCCGCTCGATGCCGGCAAATTCGCCGGCGTGATGGCGGGACTGGCGCAGTCCGCGCACGGCGACGGCTGGCTCGATGCGGCGCGCGCCATCATGACCACCGATACGTTTCCCAAGCTCGCGACCGCGACCGCGCGGCTGGGCAAGACCAGCGTCACCATCAACGGGTTCGCCAAGGGCGCCGGCATGATCGCCCCCGACATGGCGACCATGCTGGCCTTCGTGTTCACCGATGCGCCGATCGCCGCGCCGGTGCTGCAGGCGCTGCTGCGCGAGGGCGTGACCGACACCTTCAATGCGGTGACCATCGACGGCGATACCTCGACCTCGGACACCTTGCTGGTCTTTGCCAGCGGTACCGCCGCCCGGCGCGGCGCCCCGCGCATCGCCAAGCGCAGCGATCCGCGCCTCAAGGGCTTCCGGGCGGCGTTCCTCGAGGTGCTGGCCAATCTGGCCGAGCAGGTCGCCCGCGACGGCGAAGGCGCCCGCAAGCTGGTCGAGGTCGTGGTGGAGGGCGCGGTATCCAAGCTCTCGGCGCGGCGGATCGCGCTCTCGATCGCCAACTCGCCGCTGGTGAAGACCGCGATCGCGGGCGAGGACGCCAATTGGGGCCGCGTCGTCATGGCGGTCGGCAAGGCCGGCGAGCCGGCCGATCGCGACAAGCTGTCGATCTGGTTCGGCGGCATCCGGGTGGCGCACCGCGGCGAGCGCGACCCGGCCTATGACGAAGCCGAGGTTTCGGCGGTGATGAAGAAGCCCGAGATCAGCCTCAAGGTGGCGCTGGGCATGGGCCGCGGACGCGACCGCGTGCTCACCTGCGACCTCACCAAGGAATACGTCGCCATCAACGGCGACTACCGCTCGTAGGGCGCAATCGCTTTATTGCGCCACCACCCTCGCCACGCGCCGCAATCCATGCGGCTCGGCCAAGCGGCGCAATAAAGCGATTGCGCCCTACAGGTGCGTGCGTGAAGAGCCTCAAAACCGTCCTCGTCGCCGCCTGCGCCCTCATCGATGCGGACGGGCGCGTGCTGCTGGCGGAGCGGCCCCCCGGCAAGACGATGGCGGGCCTGTGGGAGTTTCCGGGCGGCAAGGTCGAGCCGCCCGAGCGCCCGGAGCAGAGCCTGATCCGCGAGCTGAAAGAGGAGCTCGGCATCGTGGTCAAGGAGGCGTGCCTGGCGCCCTTGACCTTCGCGAGCCACAGCTATCCGGATTTCCATCTGCTGATGCCGCTCTATGTGTGCCGGCGCTGGGACGGAACCGTGGCGCCGCAAGAAGGCCAGCGGCTCGCCTGGGTGCGCCCCAACCGCCTGCGCGACTACCCGATGCCGCCCGCCGACGAGCCGCTGGTCGCCCACCTGATGAATTTGTTGTAGGGCGCAATCGCTTTATTGCGCCATCGGCCTCGCCACGCAGCGCAGTCCATGGGCCTGTCGTAGGGCGCAATCGCTTTATTGCGCCACCACCCTCGCCACGCGCCGCAATCCGCGCGGCTTGGCCAAGCGGCGCATTAAAGCGATTGCGCCCTACCGGACCTGCCGGAGCTCCGACTCCACGGCATCGAGGAGCGCCCGATTGTGCGGGCCGGCTGCGGCCCATTCGGCCCTCACCGCCTTGAACACCTGGCCGGCCAGGTCGGTCTCGGCCTGGCTCGGGAATATGATCTTGCGCGAGGGATCGGATTTCAGCTCTTCCATGATTTGCGTATTGTAGGCCTCGAAGCCTTGGATGTAGCGCGCCGCCAGCCATTCACCGCTGTATTTGCGGATCACGTCCTGAGCAGCCTTGGGCAGGCTCTCGAACTTCCTCCGGCTCATCAGGATCGTCGTCACATTCGAGCCGAGCGGCAGAAAGTAGTGGTAGGTCATCACGCGACCGAGGCCGAAGGTGATCAAAGGGGCCACCACCGTCGTGGCGCCGTCGATCGTGCCCCGGCTGATCGCCTCGGAGGCCTTGCCGATCGGCAAGATGACCGGGTACATGCCGAGCTTGGTGAGGACCCTCGCCTCGATCGCGTTGTTGGCGCGAATCCTCTTGCCTCTCAAATCCTCGATGGTGGCGATGGGCGCCCGCATATGGATGCTTTGCGGCTCGGTCGCAAAGGCGCCGATGACGAAGAAATCGTCGTAGCCTCCCAGCATTCCCGACGCGATCAGCCGCGTGTGCACCAGCGTGGCTTCCCGCAGATCGGCGAACAGGCCCGGAAGCTGCATGACCGACCCGTCGGCGAACTGATCGCCGGTCGGCCCCAAGGCCACAAAGGCGATATCGGCGACCCCGTCTCGCACCAGCTGGGCTTGCCGTGCCTGATCTTTCCCGAGGCTGCCACCGGGATATGTCTTTATCTCGATGCCGCCACCCGCATCGCCGCTCACCGCATCGACAAATGGCTCTATGGCGATCTTGTACAGGCTCGCCTGGTCGGAGGTGAAGTAGGCCAGCTTGAGCTCGATCGGCGCGGCTGTTGCCGCAAGCGGCGCCAGCACGACCGCGAGGAGGACGAGACGCGCCAAAATGAGACGCGCCAAAACGAGACGCGCCATGACGCCGATCATCGATTTTTCCCTGGCCATCCATGATCGTTCCACATGCGGCCTTCGATGACGTTAACGCGAGCTTGCTCGGATTGTAGGGCGCAATCGCTTTATTGCGCCAACCGCCTCGCCAAGCGCCGCAATCGACGCGGCCCGGCCGCGCGGCGCAATAAAGCGATTGCGCCCTACCCCGCCTTCTCGCCGGCCGAGCGTTCCTGCGTGCCCAGCGCATCGGCGAGGCGGGTGCGGGCGGAGCCCGGGGCCAGCGGCTGTTGCTGGCTCTCATGCGGCGCCCAGCCCGACAGATAGACGATCTCGAAGGTCGCCCTGATGCGCCCGTCCGCATCGGCGAAGCGCTCGGCGTAAATCTCCAGCATGCGGGCCAGCGTCGCGCGCCGCAGCGGGCGCCGGCTGCGGTCGATGAGCGGATTGGCGGCTCCCATGCGGCGCAGCTCGTGCATCAAGGCGAGCGGCGAGGCATAGCGCACCGTGAGGCGGTCCACGTCGGTGACCGGCAGCGCGAAGCCGGCCCGCTGCAGCAGCGCTCCGAGATCGCGCAGATCGGCGAACGGCAGCACGCGCGGCGAGATGCCGCCCTCGACCTCGGCCTCCGCGGCCGCGAAGGCGGAGCGCAGCTCGGTCAAGGTGTCGCCGCCGAGCAGCGCCGCCATGAACAGGCCGTCCGGCTTCAGCGCCCGGCGGATCTGCACCAGGGCTCCGGGCAGGTCGTTGACGAGGTGGAGCGCCAGCCCCGACACCACCAGATCGAGCGCGCCGTCACGGAACGGCAGCGCCTCCTCGTCGGCCGCGACCGCCAGAGCGGCCGCGCCGGCGCCAGCCTCTGCGGCCAGCGCATCGGCCACGATGACGGCCTCGACCTTGCGGCTGCCGGCGAGCATGCGCCGCACCGCATCGGTGGGCGTGCCGAGATCGAGCCCGCACGGGAACTCGCGCAGCACCGCCGCCAGCCGGTCGGCCAGATCCTGCGCCACCCGCTCGACCAGGAAGGTGGTGGGCCCGAGCCGGAGCGCGCGCCGCCTCCGCGCGCGCAGCAAAGCGCGATCGATGAGGACGGGAGTTGCGGCTGAAGGACCAAGTGCCATCGCCTATTCTGTCACGCCGAGGCCGCATCCCGAAGCCCACCGGCGGCAGGGCGATCACATGTGGGCGGTGCCGCGTTCTCCACCTCTCCCCGCGTGCGGGGAGAGGTCGACGCGCGAAGCGCGGCGGGTGAGGGGGCGCCTCCACGAGTCTGAGCGTGCGGAAAGGCCCCCTGCCCTTGAGAAGCTCAAACTCGCGGAGGACCCCCTCACCCGGATCGCTACGCGATCCGACCTCTCCCCGCACGCGGGGAGAGGTGGAGAATGCCGCACCGCTCCGTCATATCCGATCGCCCTGTCGGGCGACCGCCCTGCACCGCCCTTTACGACCGGCGCCGCCGAACGATATCGTTTGCGCATGCAACTCAGCTCACGGCCGCGGATGCGCGCAGCGGGCGCCTCGCGCGCCTGATGGAGGCCGCCCGCAGCGTCTGCGGGGTCGCGCTCGGGGTGGCGCTGCCGCAGGTCTGCGCCGCCTGCCGCGAGCCGGTGGTGGGCGCGGGTCTGTGCGCGGCCTGCTGGTCGAAGCTCTCCTTCATCGCGCCGCCTTATTGCGCGCGGCTCGGCATCCCGTTTCCCTTCGATCCCGGACCCGACATCCTCTCCATGGAGGCGATCGCCGATCCGCCCGTCTACGGCCGGGCGCGGGCGGCGGTGCGCTTCGACGAGACCGCGCGCGTGATGGTGCACGCGTTGAAATACGCGGACCGGCTCGACCTCGCCCCGATCATGGGCCGCTGGATGGCGAATGCGGGCCGCGAGCTCACCCGCGATGCCGACCTCCTGGTGCCGGTGCCGCTGCATTGGCGCCGCCAATGGCAGCGCCGCTTCAACCAGTCCGCCCTCTTGGCCGAGGTGATCGCCAAGGCGAGCGGCCGGCGGGTGTCGTTTGCGGCGCTCAAGCGCGTCAAGGCCACCGCCCAGCAGGTCGGGCTCGCCCGCACGGAGCGGGCCGCCAACATGCAGGGCGCCTTCGCGGTGCGCCCAAAGGCCAAGAGCGAGATCGCGGGCCGCCGGCTGGTGCTGGTCGACGACGTGCTGACCTCCGGCGCCACCATCGAGGCTTGCACCCGGGCGCTCCTGCGCGCCGGCGCCGCCGGCGTCGACGTGCTGGTATTCGCGCGGGTTGTAGCGCCGGCGCGCGTCCCCATATAAACGAGGTGTAGGGCGCAATCGCTTTATTGCGCCAGCAGCCTTAACCAAAGGGCACAACGCCATCGGCCTTTACCAGGCGGCGCAATAAAGCGATTGCGCTAAAATGCGAGAATGCAAGAATGTTGGAGCGGTTGTCTTTCTCCGATTCACTTTGAAGCCGCTCCGAGACGTTGTGACCATGGCCCGCATCGAAATCTACACCACCCGTTTTTGCGGCTATTGCCGAGCCGCCAAGTCGCTCCTGACCCGCAAGGGCGTGGAGTTCTCCGAGATCGACGTGACCGGAGACCACGAGGGCCGCAGCCGCATGATCGCGCGCGCCAACGGACGCATGACGGTGCCGCAGATCTTCATCGGCGCGACCCATGTGGGCGGTTGCGACGAGCTCTACGATCTCGAGCGCGCCGGCAGGCTCGATCCGCTCTTGAAGATGAACGACGAGCCCCCCTCGTCAGAGGCAACCTCGTCAGAGGCAACCTCGTCAGAGGCAGCTTCGTCAGAGGCAACCTCGACAGAGGCAGCCTCGGAAGCGCCGGCCCCGGAAAGTCCCGCCGCATGACCTCCAACGAGCGGCTGAAGCGGCCCATCCACATTCACGGTCGGCCTCGTCCAGATGCGCTCGGGTCTCGATCCGGCGATCAATCTCGACGTGGCGAGCAGGCTCATCGGCGAAGCCAAAGCGGGCGGCGCCGATTACGTGCAGACGCCCGAGATGACCAACATCATGGAGGTGAGGCGCGAGCGGCTGTTCGCCGCGATCGTGCCGGAGGAGGCCGATCCGAGCCTCGCGGCCTTCCGCGAGCTCGCCCGCCTGCACGCCATCCATCTCCATGTCGGGTCGCTGGCGATCAAGCTTCCCGGCGAGCGCGCCGCCAACCGCTCCTTCCTGATCGACCGCGCCGGCGAGATCGTCGCCCGTTACGACAAGATCCACATGTTCGACGTCGATCTGGCGAACGGGGAGAGCTATCGCGAGTCGCGCAATTTCCGCCCCGGCGAGCTCGCGGTCGCGACCGACCTGCCGTGGGGACGGCTCGGCCTCACCATCTGCTACGACCTGCGGTTTCCGGCCCTCTACCGGGCGCTGGCCGAGGCCGGCAGCTCGATGCTGGCGATCCCGGCCGCCTTCACGCGCCAGACCGGCGAAGCGCACTGGCACGTGCTGGTGCGCGCGCGCGCGATCGAGAACGGCAGCTTCGTGTTCGCGGCCGCCCAGGGCGGCCGCCACGAGAACGGCCGCGACACCTATGGGCATTCCCTGGTGGTCGATCCCTGGGGCAACGTTCTGGCCGAAGGCGGCGTCGAGCCCGGCGTCGTGCTGGCGCAGGTCGATCTGGCGGCGGTGGCGGCCGCGCGCAGCCGCGTTCCCTCCCTGCAGCACGGGCGCCGGTTCGAGGTGGTCGAGCCGATGGCGGAGCCGCTCGATTTCGTGGCGGCCCAAGCGCGCGGCGCGGAGCGCCGCCAGCAAGATGATCCGCTACGCGCTCGTCTGCGCCAAGGGCCATTCCTTCGAAAGCTGGTTCCAGAATTCCGCCGCCTACGACAAGCAGGCCAAGCAGAAGCTCGTCACCTGCCCGGCCTGCGGCACCGCCAAGGTCGAGAAGGAGATCATGAGCCCGCGGATCGCCAGATCGCGCAAGCGCGACCAGGCACGGCCGAGCGAACCCACCGCCGCGCCGAGCGAGAAGACGCCGGTCGCCATGGCGTCGCCGCAGGAACGCGAGCTGCGCAAGAAGCTCAAGGAGCTGCGCGAGCACCTGACCAAGAACGCCGATTACGTCGGGCCGAAATTTCCCGAGGAAGCCCGCAAGATGCACTACGGCGAGATCGACCACCGCTCGATCTACGGCGAGGCCTCCCCCGACGACGCCCAGAAGCTGCACGAGGAAGGGATCGAGTTTCATCCGCTGCCGGTGCTGCCGGAGGATCGGAATTAGATTTTTGCGTTTGATGTGATTGGGGCGTCTGAAATTGTCATGGCCGGGCTTCGTCCCGCTACGACCTCGCGCGTCAAATATCCACCGGCCTCTCTGCCGGGACACGCTCATCTTCAATGAGATCTTGCTGACCATTGGCGCGTGGATCGACAGGCTATAATAGCAGCTTGAAACGTTTGTAATATAGGCTCTTGCGTAGCATCCAAGGATCTGCAACGCCTCTGCACGGTCGCCCGCATGCGCAAGCCAAATCGCGCGGTCACAATGCGGGCGGCCACCAAACACGCATCCCGGCGGATCCAGTATCCCGCATGGCTGCGCGAAGGACCGAGTGGCAAAGCGCCCAGGCCTCCGGCGCGGACGCGCGCCGACCTGCTGCCGTTCGGAGATTTAACATCGGAGATTTCGAACGCCTTCGCTTAGCGGCCTACCGAGCGCGGCGCGAAAGTTGAAGCGGCTTGGTCCTACGGCAAGTCTGGGCACGCACAGCACGGCATCGATGTTCTGGTTCGCATGCCCGACGGCGCGTTTCACGTCTGGCAAAGCAAGCGTCACAAGTCGTTCTCGAAGGCACTCGGTTGAGGCTGCGGCTCGGTATTTCCTCCAGCTTAAATCGGGATAGCCGGCGACGCGCTTCGTCCTCGCCGTTGCTTGCGAGTTTTCTTCGCCGGCGGTCGTAGAGGCGATTGAAGCGGCGCGCAGCGCCCTTCAGGCCCGGAGCATTTCCTTCGAAGCACTTGATGCCTCCAAACCTGACGCAACTCGTAAAAGGCGAACCGGAACTCGTCGACGACTTCTTCGGACGCCCGTGGGCGGACGCCGTTTGCCCACCGGAAGCCTTGGAACGGTTGAAGCAGGACTTTCCCGCTTTGATGTCCCCGCCTGAAGCCTCAAGCTCGCTGTCAGCTACGACCCTCATTTGACAGTCGATCCCGGGCTTCCGATCGTGAGTTAGGACGTGCAGGGTCGAACACGGGCCAGCATCCCGATAATCGACCGTTATATTCAGCCCGATTTGCTTTTCCAGGTCGCGGAAACGGGAAGATCCTCCTTCGTTACACGAGAATCAGGCTGAACTGCACCCCTGCGGTGAGACACGAAACTAGGGACTGGTTACATCGGCAACAATCTGGGGTCGCTGGGTGGCGGCCGCAAGCTGTTGCAAGTTTGCTTCGAACTCGGCGGGCGGTCGATACGCCAATGCCGAATGTAGTCTGCAGCGATTGTAGACGTCTTCGATGAAGGCACCGATCGCGTTGCGGGCGTGCTTGGCATCGCGATAGCTTCGTCCGTCCACCTCCTCATGCTTGTGTATCTTCAATGAAGATCTCTGCACTTGGCGTTGTCGTAAGGGTTTCCGACGCGTCTCATATTCGTAGGCTGTCGTAGGTCTCGAGCATGGCCGCGAACTCACCGCAAGCGTACTGCACGCCCCGATCGGAATGATGGTCAGGCTGCCGGGCACCGGCCGGCGCGCCGTGATCGCCATGCCGAGAGCCACGATCGCGAGGCTGGCCCGCAGATGCTTGTCCAAGGCCCAATCGATCGACCCGCCGGCTGAACGCATCGAGCACCACCGCCAGGTAAGCAAACTCCTCCAGGAGGCGGACATAGGTGATGTCCGCGACCCAGAGCTGATTGAGACCGGTCGGCACCAGGCCGCGCGCCAAGTTCGGTACCACACGCCACTCGTGGCGCGAGTTGGTCGTCACAGGCACAAACGGGCGCTTGCGCAGACACAGCAGATTGTCCTGTCGCATCAGCCGCAGCACGCGTTTGTGGTTCGCCACCAAGCCGTCACGGCGCAACTGCGCCGCGATACGCCGGTAGCCATAACGGCGGTATGTCGAGCACCACACGCGGATGCGTCGCGAACCGCCGTCCTTCCGGCGCGGTGCCGAGGCCTGCCAGCGACGCTTAGCGGGCGCGGCGTACCCCCGCCACCGCGCACATTCGCTCGACCGTGAGCTCGCCCTGCAGCCATCGTGCGGGATCGCCGTGATGGGCTTAACGCCGGCGCGCCACAGCCTGTCGCTCGGCTGACGTGCTTCCCCGACTTGCCGCAAGGCTTGCCGAAAAAAATCGAGTTCAACCTGTTGCTGGCCGATCTTGCGCTCCAACGCGGCAATGCGTTGCGCACGCTCGCGACATCTTGCAACGCCTTCGCCTTCACCTCAGGTCAGCTCGAAAGTCCCGGGGACCTTCCGCTTTCGACGGCCGGCCGAACGTTTCAAGTCCGCCGTGTCGGAAATGCCCGTGCCACTGGTACAAATGACCCTTTGGAACCCCAAGCTCGCGGGAGACCCCAGCTATAGGCTCTCCCGCGATAATCCGTTGAACCGCCGATAACTTGAACTCTCGGCTGAAGACACGGCGCTTTCGTTTGGACATCGTTCCCCCTCGAGAACTGTCCCTTGTTTCTGTGTCTCACGCTAGGGGTTCACTCCAGTACCGCGGGCAGAACAAATACAGTGGACGCTGCTGATTCCGACCGATGCATCGTGGCCCTCCTCGAACGTGCTCTGCGGCAGCGACGCCCCCTTATGCCGAGCGTCGAAGTGGACTCGACGAATATCTTTGTTCGCGGATGCAGTCCCGCATTATGGGCGAGGCGGGCTCCGGAAAGAGTTCGCTGTTGCGGTTCGTGGCGCTCGACATCCTTTCCGACCATCCGGTCCTGAAATCCACGAAAGGTCGCACCAAGAGCACGATTCCCGTGTGGCTGCGTTTCGCCTTTGGGAAGGCATCAGCTCTGATCGCTGCACCGTTCCTGATCGAGGATGCGGTAGCCGAATTTTTTCGCACTCAGCGTCGGACCTGGCCTTGCCGAGGCCATGCGGCGCGCGGTCCAGGGGAAAAGCATCATCTTGCTGGTTGCCCGCCTCTGCAGCCTCCGACCCGACGGCGCCGTCAACATAGCGGACTTGGTCGCTTTCGGTGCGCACGAAAATCTCTTGACTACCGCCAGCGCGGGCTTCTTCTCGCGTCGCCCAACGCCTACAACAGCCTTGGGGTCGGCACGACACAGCTTTACGACAAGACGGTCGTTTACAATCATAAGCGGCACGGCGAGTTTCATGCTGGGCGGCCGGAAGTTTGCCTTCCGTATGAAGCCGTCCTTTCCCGAGAACTCTGAGCAAGGAGTCTCTCGACAAGCTCCCACCCGGCCGGTCGATCTTGTGAACAATCTGGACCAGCTGGCCTGGAAAGCAAGAACGAAGTTCTCTTCTCTCCGAACTCTCTCCGATCAATTCCAAACCGCACGATATCCTCCCGCTCGAGGAACCTCACCAACTCGAACGGAACGGCGGCGGTGCGCATTCATGCGACCGAAAGCGGCCTTCGCCCACTTTTCCCATGATCGCGTTGTCCGCGGTTGCAGCGGGCGGCGATTGAGTACGGCAATGGGGCGCAAATAATCCTGAACCCGCGCGCGGGCGACCTTCTTCGCCTCAGCCATGAGGGCGCGCGGCGGCGGCTCTTCCAATCAAACCCGACATCGTGAATGCCGAGCTGCACCCACGGCGGGACCAGACGGACGGCGCCCCCCGCCACGGCATAGACACAAGCCAGGATTTGCACATGGCGGCGATCGGGTCGATTTCGAACTCGAGCTCCTGTCCGGAGCGCTTCTGCGCCCCAGCATTTTTTCTCGGAAGCTTGAGGCTGGTCTCGCTCGCAGCCGAGAGGGATCGTGGGGGCAATCCGCTGACCGGCAAATTTTTCTCTCGGATCACGACCGCGCGCCGAGCTCGAAATTTTCCGAACTGATCCGCATCGTCGCTGAGCAAAATGGCAATCGATCCCGCATTGGTCGAAAAGGACTATTGGATCATGCATTGCCTTTACGGGACTCCAGCAGGCTCGGCAATGAAAATTTGAGCTGAAAAGGGCGGAACATCAAAAAAAAAAAAAAAAAAAAAAAAAAAAAAAAAAAAAAAAAAAAAAAAAAAAAAAAAAAAAAAAAAAAAAAAAAAAAAAAAAAATCGAGCCGACGATCGAGCCTCCCCAGCGAATGGAAATATCTCGGCCGATTCTCGCCGAGGTCATCTTATTGGTCAGCGCCCGCCGCCGGCGCGGCGGCGCGCCAAAGGCGTCGATCTTCCGGAAATCGAACCACGAGCAAGAACGAAGCATTGCAGCCCCGGCTGTCCGCAAGCATCCGCTTGGGCATTCTATGCGTGGCTCGCTCAGACCATTCGCATCATTATGGGGTCACGAAAATTAAAGTCGCGCGCGACACCGCCTTTGACAACGATTATTTGACGAGCGCAGGCATTCGCCTTTCCTACAATCTTGAAGCGGCCGCGCCTTCCAACCTCGCCGCTTTCGAGCTGCTGAGCGCGGCACGGCAAGACACGGACGGGCTGGTTTGCGCGGAAGGCATTATTGGCTGGATCGAAGTGGCGCTGGCGCGCGGTACGGTGCCCGAGAACGAGATCCGGTGGCTTGAAAACGAGCTGGACACCGTCGGTCCTGAGTATGCGAAGCGACGAACCGCGGCCGCCATCGGATTACTGTTGACGGGCAACATTGACCGGTTTGCCCAGACGAAAAGATATGACGGAAAGCTGCTCGATGTCGAGATCAATCCTGATCTTACTAAAGATGACCTATATTTGCGCCGTTTGCTGCCGCGTTGGACCGAATTGACGCAAGCGCTGGGCGGTGAAACAGAAGTATTGGAGCGCTTCGACATCACTCCCGAGCGTACCTTGGGTTCGGTGATGTCGGCACTCCAAACGCCGACCGGTCGTTCGCCAAGCTCATGGAGCACGTGGGCCGACCGCCCGGCACGTCCATAAGATCGATTTGATCACCGCCCTTGCGGAATTTCCGCCGAGCGGGAAATCCATGCGCGACTTGCTCATGTCCCTGCTTCTAAGCGCGATCGGCGGAAGGTCGGCCGCTGACCACTGGGCGGAGCTCAGGGCAGGCGAGATTTTTGCGGAGCATTTCCGCGGCGATCGGGAACTGCGCGGCAAGGTGGTTGACGCCTTCAAGGCCAATCCGGCGAACGCCGCCGCGGCGGGCGCATTGGCGGAGCTATTGCTGCGAGAAGACGATCCGGCCCTGGCAGACCTGCTCGTTGAAGAAGTTCGAGGGCGCCGGTATAGCGTCGGCACGCATTTCAAGCTCATGGCCGTTCTCGCTTCATCGGAAAACCTCATCGAATTGATTGCGGAGTTTCTCACCAGGGATATTGAGCAGGACAAATGGTCATTCCCTTATTGGACGCCGACGCTTGTGCGCCGGGTCAAGCTCGATGGCGAGCTCCGGGAGAACATGTGTGGAGCCCTAGCCGCGGCGAATTCGACTTCACTTAAAGTAACGCTATCGGCTCTGCTCAGTTGCGGACTGGGACCGGCTGAGAATCTGAGCCAATACGCAAGGGACGAGCTGCGCAAATTGCAGCAACAGCCGGCGCCCGCCATTCGATTTGATCTGACGAATAACGCGCATCGTCCGTTGTTTCAGGTGCTCACCGAAATTGCCGCTTAGTCTTCTGCTGAACTTTTACAATGACACGGTCGGCGATGACTAACGGCCACAGAGCGCCTTCGCAGATGGTGCATCGCATCTGGAACGCTCCGCGCCCTCAATTCACCCTCGAGAAAAACCGCGACAGCCGCAGGCCCGACGGCCAGGTCCAGGTCGGATCGTGCGCCATGCCGAAATCCCAGGAGCCGAGCACCACCTCGACCCGGCCCACCAGGATTCCGCCGGCACCAGGCCGACGCCGCCGGCCTGCGGCGAGGCGGCTGTCGGCGGAATCGTCGCGGTTGGGCGCACATCCGCCAGACAAAAGCCTGTGCGCTGCTGCCCTCGCCGACACCAGGTGGCCTGATTGGCGAGGAGACAGGAAAGCTCTTACGTCAATGCGCGAGCACGGGAAGGGCGTCAGCGGCCGCCGCGCTTATCGTCCCACTTGAGCTGCTGCTGTTCGTATTGTGCCTGAACGGCAGGATCATCGTTGTGGCCATAGACGGTGTCGACCTCGGCCGCGCCGCCGTCGAGGCCCTTCGCCGCGGCCAGCTGATAGGCAAGGTTGTCCACCGCCGAGCGCACGTAAGGCTCGAGGTAGGCATCGAGGATGCCCTTGCCGGGTCGTCTAGTTCGTTCGTGAGCGCGTCCAGATATGCGTTCTTGTCGGTCGCGGCCCAATCGATGCTGAACCCGGCGCGTTGTGCGAGCACCGCGTGGATGACCATGATGGTGCGCCCGTTGCCATCGAGGAACGGGTGGCCGTGGGCGAGATAGCCCATCGCCTCGCCCGGCTTCTCGCGCATGGTCGTGGGGTCGTTTCCAAGCTTCAGCGCGTGCTCGATGGCGCTCTGGATGTATTTGGGATGGGCGAACAGTACGCCGCCCCGGCTCACGGCGATGTCTGGCGACGTGGCGGCGCGGTCCTCTCCCGCCCACGGATAGACCGCCTCAAACAGAATCTCGTGCGTGCCGAGAACGTCGGCGTAGGTGAGAGACCTTTTCTGGGCGAGCCGCGCGAAGGCTTCGTCAATGCCCGTCGTGAATGACACATGTTCAAGCCGGCGGACAATCTCCCTGTCCCTTTCACCCGCCAAATTGCGCAGATAGCCGCGTGTCGCGAAGTCGCCGAACGGATCGAAGGTCACGGCCTGGCTTCGCGCAGATACTGCGCCTGAAGAAGGATCATGTCCGGACGAGAGAGGTGGCCCGCCCGCTGCAAGCCGATCAGGAGGCGTTCGATCTCGTCCAGTTCCACCGTGTCACCCGCGAGCCGGGTGATGTGATGGGCCAGCCGGTCACTCCCCGTCTCGGCGTAGGCGACGTGATAGCGCCGCGCGAGGTCGCGGATACGCTCTTCGGTTTTGGTCGGCGTGCGGTCGGTCATCGTATTGATAATATAGCATTTCCCGGCTGAAATTGCATTAGCGAACCCGTTGTAAAAATCAGCGGTGTTGAATACGAATGGATTAGAGCCGATTGGCCGCGAGGCCGCCACTCCTGGCTTCGCGCAGGTAAGCCGCATGGAGCGGCACCATCTCGGCTCGCGAAAGATGACCGGCCCGCTGGAGCGCGATCGACGGCTCCTCACCCTCGTCGAGCAGCTACCGAAGGCCCGCGCCGGAAGCCCGCTCCCCCCTCAATTCACCCACGAGAAAAACCGCCCCAGCCGCAGGCCCGACGGCCAGGTCCAGATCGGATCGTGCGCGATGCCGAGATCCCAGGAGCCGAGCACCACCTCGACCCGGCCCACCAGGTTCTCCACCGGCACCAGGCCGACGCCGCCGGCCTGCGGGGCGAGGCGGCTGTCGGCGGAATCGTCGCGGTTGTCGCCCATGACGAACACATGGCCGGGGGTGACCTCGAACACCTCGGTATTGTCGAGCTCGCCGGTGCCGGCGAACTTGTAGATCGGATGCTCGCGGCCGCCCGGCAGCGTCTCGATGTTGAGCGCCGCCTGCTCGGTGCCGCCGTCCTCCATCTCCACCGCACCATTGCCGTCGGGGCGGACCGGCAGCATCGTTCCGTTGATCCACAGGCGGCCGTCGCGCATCTGCACGCGGTCGCCCGGCAGCCCGATCACGCGCTTGACGTAGGTCTGGCTCGGGTCGCTCGGCAGGCGGAACACCACCACGTCGCCGCGCGCCGGCATCCG
Organism: uncultured Alphaproteobacteria bacterium; assembly: GCA_963744275.1. Classification (GTDB taxonomy): domain Bacteria; phylum Pseudomonadota; class Alphaproteobacteria; order Rhizobiales; family Xanthobacteraceae; genus VAZQ01. Next base: position 538,552 of record CAVUSX010000029.1, on the reverse strand, counting down.
TCCGAACAGCCGCTCCGCCCGCTCCGGGCCGAGCCCGAACGGCACCGAATAGCGGCTGTAGCCGTAGGAGAACTTCGACACCATCAGCTCGTCGCCGATCAGGAGCGTCGGCTGCATGGAGCCCGAGGGCACATAATAGGCTTCCGCCGCCACCGTCTTGGTGAACACCACGATGGCGATGATGAGCACGAACTGGCCCACACCCGACAAGAAGCGGTGGGCGGCAGTCTGCGGCTGGTCCATGGCGATATCCTCCGGTGGTGACCGTAATATCGGGGCAGCCGGAACGCGGCGCAAGCCGCCTCGAGTGCAACACGCGCACTTGACGCGCGCCCCCAAATCAGTGGATTCGTGAAATTGAAACTCCAGAAGTGTGCGTAGGGCGCAATCGCTTTATTGCGCCGCTTGGCGCCGCGGCTCGCGACTGAACCGAAAGGGTATGCGCCGGGGCGCGGCCGATTGGCGCAATAAAGCGATTGCGCCCTACAAGCCATCCGCCGGCCGCATGGCTCCATAACCACGGTTCTTTGCTTCGGGATTGTATTTTCAATGGGCCATTGTTTTTGCAGCGTCCGATCGGCCAAAGCGGCATGCGGTTCTTGCATGACGGATTGATGCGCAGGTGCGGGGGCTCCTGCAATTTCATTGTTGTTTACAATAAATAATGCTGAACTGCACCCCTGCGGTGAGACACGAAACTAATTGGAACTGGTTGACATCGGCAACAATCTGCGGTCGCTGGTGGCAGCCGCTAGCTGTTGCAAGTTTGCTTCGAACTCGGCCGGCGGTCGATAGGCCAGTGCCGAGTGCAGCCGCTGGCGATTGTAGACGTCCTCGATGAAGGCGCCGATCGCCTCGCGGGCGTGATTGAGATCGCGATAATCTCGGCCGTCGACCTCCTCCTGCTTGAGTGTCTTCATGAAGCTCTCCGCCTTGGCGTTGTCGTAAGGGTTACCGACGCGGCTCATGCTCGGCTGGATGCCATGCGCCTCCAGCAGGACCGTGTATTCGCCGCAAGCGTACTGCACCCCGCGATCGGAGTGATGGATCAGGCTGCCGGGCGCCGGCCGGCGCGCCGTCGATCGCCATCTCCAAGAGCCGCCATGGCGAGGTTCGCCCGCAGATGCATCGTCCAAAGCCCAGCCGATCACCCGCCGGCTGAACGCATCGAGCAGCACCGCCAGGAAGGCGAACTCCTCCGCCAGCCGCACATAGGTGATGTCGGCGACCCACAGCTGATCGAGGCCGGTCGGCACCAGGCCGCGCGCCAGATTCGGCACCACACGCCAGTCGTGACGCGAGTCCGTCGTGACAGGCACGAACGGCCGCTTGCGCAGACACAGCAGATTGTCCTGCCGCATCAGCCGCAGCACCCGCTTGTGGTTCGCCACAAGCCCGTCGCGGCGCAGCTGCGCCGCGATCCGCCGGTAGCCATAACGGCGGTTCGCCAGCGCCACCCGCTGGATCGCGTCGCGCACCGCCGTCTCTTCCTGGCGCGGCGCCGACGCCCGCCAATGGCGGTAATAGCCGGCGCGGCTCACCCCGGCCAACGCGCACATCCGCTCGACCGTGAGCTCGCCTTGCGGCCGGGGTGACGTCATCGCCGCGATGACCGGCGTAGACGCCGGCGCGCCAAGCCCGTCGTTCGGCCGGCGTGCTTCCCCGACTTGCCGCAAGGCTTGCCGAAAAAAATCCAGTTCCACCTGTTGCTGGCCGACCTTGCGCTCCAACTCGCCAATGCGCTTGCGCGCCCTCGCAAGATCTTGCACCTGCTTGGCCTTCAACTCAGGTGCAAGCTCGAAAGTCCCTTGGACCTTCCGCGGCCGACAGGCCGGCCGCAGCGCTTCCACTCCGCCGCGGCGGAAATGCCCGCCCCACTCGTACAATTGTCCCTTTGGCACCCCAAGCTCGCGTGAGACCCCAGCTATACGCTTCTCCCGCGATAATCCGTTGAACCGCCGATAAGCTTGAACTCTCGGCTGAAGACACGGCGCTTTCCTTTGGACATCGTTCCCTCCTCGAGAACTGTCCCTTGTTTTTGTGTCTCACTTTAGGGGTGCACTCCAATGCGCCGGCGCCCGCGCCACCCAACCTACGAAGCCCAGATCAACAACCCGCAGCCGATCACGATCAGCACGATGCCGGCCGCCTCGCGGCGGGTGGTCGGCTGCTTGAACACGAAGCGCGAGATCGCCTGCGCGAACAGGACCTCGACCAGCGCCAGGGTGCGCACGCTGGCCGCGGTCGCGAGCGCAAAGGCCAGGAACCAGAACTGCGAGGCGAGCGCCCCCATGAAGCCGGCGAACAGCGAGGGCCGCCAGGAGCGCATGATCGAAGACAGTACCGCGGGATCGCGCAGCCACAGATAGGCCGTGAGCAGCACCGATTGCAGCAGCAGCCCGATCACCAGCGTGAAGGTCGCGGCCATCAGGTAGCTCGGCAGGCCGAGGCTCAGGATGGCGCCGCGAAAGCCGACCGCCGAGAGGCCGAACATGGCGCCGGCGGCGAGGCCCGACAGCGTCGGCCGCAGACCGCCCGCGGCCGCGCCGGGCTTGAGCGACATCACCACCACGCCGGCGGTGGCGACCCCGATGGCGAGCGCCAGCCACGGGGTGACGGCGTCGCCGAGCAGGATGAGGCCGAACAGCGCGACCTGCACCGGCTCGGTCTTGATATACGCGATGGCGACCACGAAGGAGCGCTGGTTCATGGCCGCCAGCATGAGCGCGGTGGCGGCGATCTGCGCCAGCGCGCCGTCCGCCACCCAGGCCCAATAGGCAAGGCCCGGGCGCGGCAGGCTCTCGCCGCTGCCGATCAGCACGCCGGCCAGGAACAGAAGCGCGAACGGAAATCCGAACAGGAAGCGCACATGGGTGGCCCCCACGGTACCCAGCGTCGTGGTGAGCTGCCGCTGCGCCGCATTGCGCACCGTCTGGCTGAAGGCCGCGATGACGGTGAAGAGAGCCCAGAGCCAGGAGAATCGAGCATCAACCGGCGCGCCGTTCTTGACCGCGATTGCCGAGCAGTACGGCGCACCTCTCCCCGCGTGCGGGGAGAGGGCAGCACGCGCTGACGGAAAACCGAAACTCGGTCCGGTGAGGGAGCTCCGCGAGTCTGAGCCTGCGGAGAGGCCCCCAGCCTCTCATAGGCTCGACTCGCGGTGAGGGCCCTTCATCCCGCTTTCCCACGCGGGGAGAAGGGCGCGCCGTGCGTCCTGGAAACATTCGAGGAAACCATGAGAGCCACAGTTTTAAACCGGCTTCTCGGCCGCCAGCATGTAGTTCACGTCCATGTCGGCGGCGAGCTGCCAGCGGTCGGCCAAGAGATCGTAGACCACGCCGGTCTGCGCGATGACGCGCAGGCGGTGGCGCTCGAGCGCGGCTTCGAATTCGTTCGGGGTCACGAACTTGTCCCAGCGATGGGTGCCGCGCGGCAGCCAGCGCAGCACGTATTCGGCCCCCACGATGGCGAGCGCGAAGCTTTTGAGCGTGCGGTTGATGGTGGCCCCGATCAGGAGCCCGCCCGGCTTCACCATCTCGGCGCAGCGCTGCACGAACAAAGCCACGTCGGCCACGTGCTCCACCACCTCCATGGCGAGCACCAGGTCGAAGCGCTCGCCCGCATCCGCCAGCGCCTCCGCGGTGGTGGCCCGATAGTCGAGCGTCGAGCCCGGCGCCTTGCGCATGCAGCTTGGCGGCCTCGATATTGGGGACGGCCGGATCGGCGCCCACGACCTCGCCCCCCAGCCGCGCCAGCGGCTCGCTCAGGAGGCCGGCGCCGCAGCCGATATCGAGGATGCGCAGGCCCGCCAAGCTGTCGAGCCGCTTGGGGTCGCGCTCGAAGCGGCGGCAGGCCGCCTCCTTGATGTATTTGAGCCGCACCGGATTGAACTTGTGCAACATGCCCATCTTGCCGGCCGGGTCCCACCACTGCGCCGCCAAGGCGCCGAAGCGCGCGACCTCGGCCGGGTCGACGGTCGAGCTCTCGGCGGTGGTGGTGCGGGCGGTGGCCATGCTCTGCGGGGCTTCCGGTTTGGACTTATTGAACCCTTATCGCAGCCTTGGGGCGGGTGCGGTTGCGGGCACAAATTCGCGTCGGTATGTATAGCCGCCTTTTCGCGCGGGGGCGCGCCTAAAGCTCAAGCTCCCCTTCTACTTTCGAGCCCAGAGATCAAGCCAGCATGGCCCGCCTCGTCATGAAGTTCGGCGGAACCTCGGTCGCCGACATCGACCGCATCCGCAACGTCGCGCGCCACGTCAAGCGCGAGGTCGCGGCCGGCCATGAGGTCGCGGTGGTGGTCTCCGCCATGGCCGGACCACCAACCGGCTGGTGGACTGGTGCCGGGAGGCCGCACCGCTGCATGACGCGCGCGAATACGATGCGGTGGTCGCCTCCGGCGAGCAGGTCACCGCCGGCCTCCTCGCCATCACGCTCGAGTCCATGGGCATCAATGCCCGCTCCTGGCAGGGCTGGCAGCTGCCGATCCGCACCTCGGACGCGCACGGATCGGCGCGCATCCTGGAGATCAACGGGGACGAGCTGATCAAGCGCTTCAAGGAGCGCGGCGAGGTCGCGGTGATCGCCGGCTTCCAGGGCGTGCATGCGGAGACCGGCCGCATCACCACGCTCGGCCGCGGCGGCTCGGATACCTCGGCGGTCGCCATCGCGGCCGCCATCGGGGCGGATCGCTGCGACATCTATACCGACGTCGACGGCGTCTATACCACCGACCCGCGGGTGGTCTCGAAGGCGCGCCGGCTCGACAAGATCGCCTATGAGGAGATGCTGGAGCTCGCCTCGCTCGGCGCCAAGGTGCTGCAGGTCCGCTCGGTCGAGCTCGGCATGGTGCACAATGTGCGCATCTTCGTGCGCTCCAGCTTCGATGAGCCCGACAGTATCGATCCACACGCGGCACCGCCCGGAACGTTCATTTGCGGCGAGGAGGAAATCGTGGAGCAGCAGGTCGTCACCGGCATCGCCTTCTCCAAGGACGAGGCGCAGATCTCCATCCGCCGGGTCGCCGACAAGCCCGGCGTCGCGGCCGCGATCTTCGGTCCGCTGGCCGACGCCGGCATCAACGTGGACATGATCGTGCAGAACGTCTCGGCCGACGGCGCCACCACCGACCTCACCTTCACGGTGCCGGCGGCCGACTACGAGCGCGCCACCAGCGTGCTCAACGGCGCCCGGGCCAAGATCGGCTTCGAGCGCCTGGACGGCGCCACCGACGTCGCCAAGGTGTCGGTGATCGGGGTCGGCATGCGCAGCCATGCCGGCGTCGCCGCCAAGGCGTTCAAGGCGCTGGCCGAGCACCGCATCAACATCCGCGCCATCACCACCTCGGAGATCAAGTTCTCGCTCCTGATCGACGCCAACTCCACCGAGCTGGCGGTGCGCACCCTGCACAGCCTGTATGATTTGGATAAATAGTGGGTTTGGCCACGGCCACGTGGGGCTATCCTTATGACGAATCCACGGCGCTCTCAGTCTTACCTCCCCCTGCAAGGGGGAGGTCGACCCGCGAAGCGGGTCGGGTGGGGGTCCCGCGCCAAACTCTGTGCTCGCGGAGAGGCGGGACCCCCTCCCGGCCCCTTCGGGGCCACCCTCCCCCTTGCAGGGGGAGGGAAGCGAACCAAGTGACCCGCCGATGGCACCAACAATCTCCTACGCGCAGCGCTTCGAAGACCTCTACCTCATGCGCTGTTTCGGCGACCGGGCGGAGGGCTTCTACATCGATATCGGCTCCGGCCATCCGGTCTACGACAACGTATCGTTCGCGTTCTATCTCAAGGGCTGGAGCGGCATCACGGTCGAGCCCAATCCCTGGCTGTCGCGGCTGTCGCGGGCGGTGCGGCCGCGCGACCGCCACGTCGAGGCGCTGGTCGGCTCGTCTTGCGGGGAAGCCACCTTCTACCTGGTGCGCGAGTTCCACGGCCTCTCGACCATGATCGAGCCCCATGCGCAGGCCGCGCTCACGCAATTCGGCAAGAGCGCGCAGGCGATCACCGTTCCGCTGACCACCCTCACCGAGCTGTGCGCCGCCGGGGAGGCGCCGGCATCGTTCGATTTCCTGAAGATCGACGTGGAGGGTGCCGAGCCGCAGGTGCTGTTCGGCGGCGATTGGCAGCGCTACCGGCCCAAGGTCGTGGTGGTGGAGGCGCTGGCGCCCTACACGCTGGCGCCGGCCTTCGCGCAATGGGAGCCGTTTCTGGCCCGGCACGGCTACAGCTACGTCTGGTTCGACAGCCTCAACCGCTATTACCTCGCCGCCGAGGCGGGCGAGCTCGCCGGCTGCTTCACGGACGCGCCGGCCACCTTCGATGATGCGGTGCAGTTCCGCGATACCAAGCCGGCGCTGGGCGACCCCGGGCACCCCGATCATCGGCTGGCCGTGCAGCTCGGCAATGCCATCATGACCCGTCTGCCGGTCCTCGACCGCGAGCCTCATGGTGGAGCTCCTGACCGCAGGCCTCACCCCAGCCGAGCTCGACCGGCCCGCGCAGGAGGCCGACCTGGCGCGCATTTGGGCAGACCTGTTCGGGCCGCAGGCCGCGCCCGAGCGCGCTGATCTGCGGCTGCCGCCCGGCGCCAGCATCCGCGCCCTCTACGCCGCCATCGCGCAATCCGATCTGTTCCGGGCCGCCTGCGGCCGGATATCGGCCAGCTACGGGTGGTAGCGGAATCCAACTATGCGGCTTGCGGCGCTTGGCGGCGATTGGCTATACGGCCTATGAGGTTGTAGACGCCGCGGGCAGCGGGGTACCGTGGATACAATTTCCTGATTTGCCGGGGCCAACCGGCTCCGGCCGGATGCAAGGCCCGAGAGATCACGTCATGCGTGGCGCGCTCGGCGGTCCGCGCGTATTGTTGCGCCGGCTTCGCGAGGTCATGGCGGAGCCGGTCAGCGCGCAGGAACGCCTCGACAAGATCGTCGTCCTGATCGCCGCCAACATGGTGGCGGAGGTGTGCTCCGTCTACGTGCTGCGCGTGGACAGCACGCTCGAGCTCTATGCCAGCGAGGGCCTCAACCGCGAGGCCGTCCACCAGACCGTGCTGCGCCAGGACGAGGGCCTGGTCGGCCTGGTCGCCAGCGAAGCCAATCCGATCAATCTGTCGGAAGCCCAGAACCATCCGGCGTTCTCGTTCCGGCCGGAAACCGGCGAGGAAATCTACCACTCGTTCCTGGGCGTCCCGGTCCTGCGCGCCGGCAATACGCTGGGCGTGCTGGTGGTGCAGAACCGCGCGCGGCGCACCTATTCGGAGGAAGAGGAAGAGGCGCTGCAGACGACCGCCATGGTGCTGGCCGAGATGATCGCCTCGGGCGAGCTCTCCGCGCTCGCCCGCCCGGGGGCGCCGGAGCCGGCGGCGCGGCGGCCGCTCCACCTCACCGGCTCGGCGCTGACCGAGGGGATCGCGCTCGGGCACGCGGTCCTGCACGAGCCGCGCGTGGTGATCACCAACTTCATCGCCGACGACCTGCCGAAGGAATTGAAGCGGCTGCGCGCCGCCGTGGAGACCATGCGATCCGACCTCGACGTGCTGCTCGAGCGCGGCGAGCTGCCGGACGGGGGCGAGCATCGCGAGGTGCTCGAGGCCTACCGCATGTTCGCCGACGACCGCGGCTGGCTGCATCGCCTGGAGGAGGCGGTGCGCACCGGCCTGACCGCCGAGGCCGCGGTCGAGCGCGTCCAGTCCGACACCAGGGCGCGCATGCTGCGCATCTCCGACCCCTACCTGCGCGACCGCCTGCACGACCTCGACGATCTCGCCAACCGGCTGATGCACCAGCTGCTCGGCCAGGATTACGCCCCGGCGCGCGACCGGCTGCCGGAGAACGCCGTGCTGGTGGCGCGCTCCATGGGCCCGGCCGCGCTCCTGGAATACGACCGCCGGCGCCTGCGCGGCCTCATCCTCGAGGAGGGCGGACCCAATTCGCATGTGGCGATCGTCGCCCGCGCGCTCGGCATCGCGGCGGTGGGCGAGATCGCCAACGCGACCGGCATCGCGGATCCGGGCGACGCCATCATCGTCGACGGCACCACCGGCGACGTGCACATCCGCCCGACCCCCGACATGGAGGCCGCCTATGTGGAACGGGTGCGGCTGCGCGCGCGCCGGCAGTCGCAATATCTGGCGCTGCGCGACAAGCCTTGCGTCACCAAGTGCGGCGCGCCGATCACGCTGATGATCAATGCCGGGCTGGCGGTGGACCTGCCGCACATCGAGGAAACCGGCGCGGCCGGCGTCGGGCTGTTCCGCACCGAGCTCCAGTTCATGGTGGCCGCCACCTTCCCGCGCGCCGCCGAGCAGTTCTCGCTCTACCGCGCCGTGCTCGACGCCGCCGGCGAGCGGCCGGTGACGTTCCGCACCCTCGACATCGGCGGCGACAAGGTGCTGCCCTATATGCGCAACGTGGTGGAGGAGAATCCGGCGCTCGGCTGGCGCGCGATCCGGCTCGGCCTCGACCGCCCGGCGCTCTTGCGCAGCCAGATCCGCGCGCTCTTGCGTGCCGCCGCCGGACGCGGCCTCAAGATCATGTTCCCGATGATCGCCACGGTCGAGGAGTTCGACGAGGCGAAGGCGCTGGTCGAGCGCGAGCTCACCCATCTGCGCCGCCATGGCCACAAGCTGCCCGAGCGCGTCGATGTCGGCAGCATGGTCGAGGTGCCCTCGCTGCTCTACCAGCTCGACGAGCTGCTCGATCGCGTGGATTTCCTCTCGGTCGGCTCCAACGATCTGGTGCAGTTCTTCTATGCGGCCGATCGCGGCAATGCCCGCGTCGCCGACCGCTTCGACCCGATCTCGGTGCCGGTCCTGCGCGCGCTGCGGGAGATCGCCGTCAAGGGGCTCGCGCACAACAAGCCGGTCGCGGTTTGCGGCGAGCTCGCGTCGCGGCCGATCGGGGCGCTGGTCCTGGTCGCGGTCGGCTTCCGCTCGTTCTCGCTGTCGCCCTCCGCGGTCGGCCCGGTCAAGGCCATGCTGCTCGATCTCGACATCGCCAAGGTCAAGGCGCTGGTCGAGCCGCTGCTCGATGGTCCGGCGGGCGGCGTGTCGGTGCGCGATCAGCTCAAGGAATTCGCGAGCCAGCAAGGCCTGCAGCTGTGACGCCGCGGGCTTGAGCGCCGGCAAACTGCTTGGATAATCGATGCTGCCTGAACAAAAACTCGACGCCCTCTTGGCGCGCCACCGCATGATCGAGAGCGAGCTCGCGAGCCAGGTCACGCCCGCGACCTATGTGCGGCTTTCGCGCGAGTTCTCCGAGCTCGGCCCGGTGATTGACGCGATCAAGGCCTATCGCGAGGTGGTCGAGGAGATCGCCGGCCTCGAGGCGATGCTGCACGATGCAGCGACCGATGCCGAGATGCGATCGCTCGCGGCCGGCGAGAAGCCCGCGCTCGAAGCGCGCCGCGCCGCGCTCGAGCAGGAGATCCGCCTGGCGCTGTTGCCCAAGGACGCGATGGACGAGCGCAACGTCATTCTCGAGATCCGCGCCGGGACCGGCGGCGACGAGGCCTCGCTGTTCGCCGGCCACCTGTTCCGGATGTACGAGCGCTATGCCGCCAAGCAGGGCTGGAAGGTCGAGGTGGTCTCCGCCAGCGAAGGCGCGGTCGGCGGCTACAAGGAGATCATCGCCGAGGTGCGCGGCCGCGGCGCCTTCGCCAAGCTGAAATTCGAGTCGGGCGTCCACCGCGTGCAGCGCGTTCCCGACACCGAGGGCTCGGGCCGCATCCATACCTCGACCGCGACGGTCGCGGTGCTGCCGGAGGCGGAGGACGTCGACGTCACCATCAACGACGCGGATCTGCGCATCGATACCATGCGGGCCGGCGGCGCCGGCGGCCAGCACGTCAACAAGACCGAGTCCGCGATCCGCCTCACCCACATCCCGACCGGCATCGTGGTGTTCATGCAGGAAGACCGCTCGCAGCACCGCAACCGCACCAAGGCGATGGCGGTGCTGCGCAGCCGGCTCTACGATTTCGAGCGCCAGAAATACGACGCGGCGCGCGCCGCCGACCGGCGCGGCCAGGTCGGCTCGGGCGACCGCTCCGAGCGCATCCGCACCTACAACTTTCCGCAAGGCCGCGTGAGCGATCACCGCATCAATCTGACCCTCTACAAGCTGCCGCAGATCATGGAGGGCGAGGCCTTGGGCGAGATCATCGACGCGCTCATCACCGAGCATCAGGCCGCCTTGCTGGCCGAGGAGGGCTCGCCACAATGACCATGACGGCCACCCACGACGCGCAGCCCTCGATCGCGACCGTGCGCCGCGCGCTGGCGATTGCGTTTCGTCGCCACGGTCTCGCCACCCCTGAGCTCGATGCACGTCTCCTGGTGGCGCACGCGCTCGGCCTCGATCACGCCGGCCTCGCCGCGGAGGGCCCGCGCGCGCTGACCGCGGACGAGGCCGATGCCATCGCGGCGCTTTCGGCGCGCCGCCTCGCGCGCGAGCCGGTGGCGCGCATCATCGGGGTCAAGGAATTCTGGGGGCTGGATTTCAAGCTCAATTGCGCCACCCTGGTGCCGCGACCGGAGACCGAAAGCGTGGTCGAGGCCGCGCTCGAGGCGCTCGATCGCGCGCACGCGCGCAGTGCCGCGCTGAAGATCGCCGATCTCGGCACCGGCTCGGGCGCGCTCCTCCTGGCGCTGCTCTCCGAATTGCCCGCGGCGCGCGGCGTCGGCACTGATCTCAGCCGTGACGCGCTCGGCTGCGCCCGCGACAATGCGGTCGCGCTCGGGCTCGCGCAACGCGCCTCGTTCGTCGCCTGCGACTTCGGGGCGGCGCTCAAGGGTCCGTTCGACATCGTGGTCGCGAACCCGCCCTACGTGGCGCGCCACGAGATCGCGACGCTGGCGCCCGAGGTGCGGGTGTTCGATCCCAGGCTCGCGCTCGACGGTGGACCCGATGGTCTTGCGGCCTACCGGGCGATTGCCGCCGGCGCGCGGGAGTTGTTGTCGCCCGATAGTATCCTGGTGCTGGAGCTCGGGATCGGTCAGCTCGAAGCGGTCGAGCACCTCCTCGCCGCAGCCGGCCTCGTCGCCATCGGGGAGCCGCGCTACGATCTGCTTGGTATTGCGCGCGCGCTTGCGGTCAAGCTCGCGCCATGACGGTTTGCCAGACGGTTAGCCATGATTGTTTGCCGGACCGTTTGGCGGATAATTTGCCATGACTCCCTCACATTTCGGGGGTGCAAAAAAGCACTTGGATTGTGGGCCGAGACCGACTAGGTTCGCGTCATGGAATCGACCCGAAACGGTTGAACGCGCCAGTATCGAGGCCCGCAGCGAAGCTCCGGAGAGCCACAGGCGCGTAAGGGGAACAAATCAGGTTCTCCTCGGGGACGAGATGCTTCATCGGCACGGCGCATGTCGCGATTGTTTGTCGGCGGCTGTGTGCCTTGCCAGAGGGCCTCACTAGAGGTGGGCAACGCTGCGGCATGGACCGCGGATCTGGGGTTGCTGCTTCGCGATTACGGAACCTGACGGCGCGGCGAATGGCGAAAGACGCCGCATGACAGAGACGCCGCATGACAAGCTTCGCGCTGTCGCAGCCGAAGACGCGGCGACGCCGGGCCGTGCGCTCGAGTGCTGGTGCGGAGAATTGGGAGCTGGAGAATTGCGAGCTGGTGCAGCAGAGATCGAAGCCGGGCGACCAGACCCAGACGCATCGCAGCAACCATGCAGCAAATAAACGCGACGAAGCAAAGGGCGTGAGGAAGCGGAGAGCTCGAGCAAGCAAGGCGGCCGCGAGCCGTCGCAACGAAGGGTGGCAGCAGGCGAGTCATGAGAAACGGTCAGAACAAGCGGATGCGTGGACGCAATCGTAAGAGCCAAAATCCGATGACCCGGGTGTTCGAGTCGAATGGGCCCGATGTCAAGATTCGCGGCACTCCCTCGCACATCGCCGAGAAATACCTGCAGCTGGCGCGCGACGCGCAGAGCTCCGGCGATCCGGTGGCGGCGGAGAACTACTTCCAGCACGCCGAGCATTATTTCCGCCTGATCGCCGCCGCGCAGGAGCAATTCCGCCAGACCAATCCCCAATTCTACCGCGGCGACAACGAGACCCGCGACGACGGGTTCGACGACGGCGACGACAGCCCGCAGGGCATGCCCGGACCGGGCGAAGTACCCTTCGGCCCCGGCGAGCCGCAGCCCTACCTGCCGCGCGAGCCACAACCCTATCCGGCGCGCGAGCAACAAGTCTATCAGCCGCGCGAGCACCGTGAGCAACGCGAGCCGCGCGAGCAGCAGAACTATGCGCCGCGGCCACAACCGCAGCCGCAGCCGCCCCCCGAGGCGGTGGGCGACGTCGACCGGCTGCCCTCCTTCATCACCGGCGGACAGCAGCCGCAACCACAGCCAAGCCAGCCGGGGTTCGGACAGAACGGCCACGAAAATCAGGGCGATCGCTTTCCCTTGCACCGGCGCCGGCGCCGGCACCGCGGCCCGCGCCACGAGATTCAGGGCGCGGCGCACAGCGGGGGCGGCGACGGCGACGACAATTCGCGCGGGAACGAGTGAGGCGACCGCGCCGCTTTACTTCAATCGGAAGCCTCAACCGCCGGGCGAGGGCGCCAGCACCGGCTCGAGCGCCGGCACCAGCCGCTGGCGTTCACGCCGCGCCGGAATGGCGCGATAGACCTGCTTGCTCGCCTCCACGATGTGCACGCCCGCGAACGGCGCCGAGATCGTCGAGCCGGTGCGCTCCCAGGCGGGCGCCGAGCGCAGGAACCAGCCGCGCGCGATCGGCGGCACATAGAGCGCCTCGCTCCAACCGGTCGGCGTGAACCAGGTCTCGCGCAGCAGCTGGACGATCTGGGAGCGCGAATAGGGCCGGCCGTGGCCGAACGGCGTCGTATCCATGCGGGCCCAGAGCCCGCGTCGGTTGGGCACCACCGCGAGCAGCCGTCCGCCGGACGCCAGGACCCGCCAGACCTCGCGCAGCAAGGCATCGGCCTCATGCGACATTTCCAGCGCGTGCACCAAGAGCACCCGGTCGACCGCCGCGTCGGCGAGCGGCAAGGCGAATTCATCCGTCAGTGCCGCCAGGCCCGGCCGCAGCGAGGGCCATTTGATCACGCCCTGCGCGGCCGGCATGAAGGCGAGGCACCTTTCCGCCTCCTCGCGGAACAGGCCGAGATAGGGCGTCGGATAGCCGATGCCGACGACCCGCAAGCCGCGGGTGTCGGCGAAGCGCGCCCGGATGCCCCGCCCCACGAAACGCCGCGCCACATCGCCCAGGCGCTGGGCATAGAAATTGCGAAGATCGATCACATCGAGCGACATGGCGCCAAAATAGCACAAATCGGCGGTCGACCGTGCGGGCTTGTGCCGGGCGCGCCTTATGACCGATGATCCGCTCCGCATCCGAGCCCGTCCCCCGCACCCACCAACGTGAAGCTCCCGCCATGACCGCCCAGACCCAGCTTTTCCTGTGCCTCAAGGACAATTTCGGCGTCCTCCTGCATGATCCCGACAGCGGCGCGACCGCGGCCATCGACGCGCCGGAAGCCGCCGCCGTCGAGGCGGCGCTGCAGACCACGGGCTGGCGGCTCACCGACATTCTGGTGACCCATCATCATCACGATCACACCGGCGGCATCGAGGAGCTCAAGCAGCGCCACCGCTGCCGGGTCGTGGCGCCGGACGCGGAGGCCGATGGAATTCCGGAGGTCGACGAGACCGTGCGTGAGGGCGACCTGGTCCGCGTGGGCGCGCTCGCCGGCCGCGTCCTCGAGACGCCCGGTCATACCGCCGGCCATATCAGCTACGTGTTCGCGGGCGAGAAGCTGGTCTTCGTCGGCGACACGCTGTTCTCGATCGGTTGCGGACGGGTGATCGAGGGCACGCCCGAGATGATGTGGCAGTCGCTGCTCAAGCTGCGCCGCCTGCCGGACGACACGCAGATCTATTGCGGCCACGAATATACGCAAGCCAACATCCGCTTCGCCAAGACCATCGAGCCCGCCAATGCGGCGCTGCTCGCGCGCGAGCAGGAGGTCGCTCGCCTCGGTGCCGGCCGCAAGCCCACGATTCCCTCGACCATGGGCGAGGAAAAGGCCGCCAATCCGTTCCTGCGCGCCGACGTGCCCGAGGTGGCGAAATCGGTCGGTCTCGCCGGCGCCCCGGCCTGGCAGGTGTTCGCCGAGATGCGCGAGCGGAAGAACAAATTTTGATTCCCTCCTCGCTCACGGCGGCGGAGATCGTGCGCCGGCTCGACTTGGTGCCGCACCCGGAGGGCGGGCATTTTCGCGAGACCTTCCGGGACGTCCGCCTGGTCGAGGGCACACGGGCGGCCTCGACCGCGATCTACTTCCTGCTCGCAGCCGGCGAGCGCTCGCACTGGCATCGCATCGACGCCGTCGAGGTCTGGCATTTCTACGCCGGCGCCCCGCTGGTGCTGGAAACCGCCGCGCATGCGGCGGCAGCGGTCACGCGCCTGACGCTGGGAGGCGATCTCGCCGCCGGCGAGCAGCCGCAGGCGATCGTTCCGGCGGGCGCCTGGCAGGCGGCCGAAAGCCGCGGCGCCTGGACGCTGGTCGGCTGCACGGTCGCGCCGGGATTCACATTCGAGGGATTCGGCCTCGCCCGCGCCGGCTGGCAGCCGGGTCAAATTCTTTGATGGAGCGCTAAATCATCACTTGGCCGCCGTTGGCCGTGAGCGTCGAGCCGGTGATCAGGCCGGCGTCGTCGGAGGCGAGGAATATCACGCAACGCGCCACCTCCTCGGGCTCGCCCAGGCGGCCGATCGGGATCTGCGGCAGGATGCTCTTCTCCATCACCTCCTGCGGCACCGCCTTCACCATCTCGGTCGCGATATAACCGGGACAGATCGCATTGACGGTGACGCCGCTCTTGGCGCTCTCTTGCGCCAGCGCCTTGGTGAAACCGAGCTCGCCGGCCTTGGAGGCCGAATAGTTGGTCTGGCCCATCTGCCCCTTCTGGCCGTTGATCGAGGAAATGTTGATGATGCGGCCGAACTTGCGGCTCCGCATTCCCTCGATCACCGGACGGCACATGTTGAACAGCGAATTGAGATTGGTGTTGATGACCGCAACCCACTGCTCCGGCTTCATGCGGTGGAACATGCTGTCGCGCGCGATGCCGGCATTGTTGACCAGGATCTCGATCGGGCCCAGATCGGCCTCGATCTGCTTGACGCCGGCTGCGCAGGCCTCATACGAGGTGACGTCCCACTTGTAGACCGCAATGCCGGTCGCGGCCTTAAACTTCTGCGCCGCCTCGTCATTGCCGCCGTAGTTGGCCGCGACCTTGTAGCCGGCCGCCTGCAGCGCCTTGCAGATCGCCTCGCCGATACCGCGCGTTCCTCCCGTCACTACCGCAACGCGTGCCATAGCCGTCCCCTCCCGCTCGTCTTCTCATCGTTCCACGCACATCGCGATGCCCATGCCGCCGCCGATGCAGAGCGTGGCCAAGCCCTTCTTGGAGTTGCGCCGCTGCATCTCGTGCAAGAGCGTCACCAGAACGCGCGCACCGGAGGCTCCGATCGGATGGCCGAGCGCGATCGCCCCGCCATTGACGTTGACCTTGGAGGTGTCCCAGCCGAGATCCTTGTTGACCGCGCAAGCCTGGGCCGCGAAGGCCTCGTTGGCCTCGATGAGATCGAGGTCCTCGATCTTCCAGCCGGCTTTGGCGAGCGCCGCGCGCGACGCCGGGATCGGGCCGGTGCCCATGATGGCCGGATCGACCCCGGCATGCGCCCAGGACACGATGCGGGCGAGCGGGGTCTTGCCGCGCTTGGCGGCCTCGCTCGCCTTCATCAGCACCACGGCGGCCGCCCCGTCGTTGATGCCGGAGGCATTGGCAGCCGTAACGGTGCCATCCTTGGCAAAGGCCGGCCGGAGCTTCGCGATGCCATCGAGCGTGGTGCCGTGCTTGGGATATTCGTCCGCATCGACCACCACGTCGCCCTTGCGCGACTTGACGGTCACCGGAGCGATCTCGTCCTTGAACTTGCCGCCTTTCTGGGCACTCTCGGTCTTGTTCTGCGAGCCGACCGCGAATTCATCCTGCTGCTGGCGGGTGATCTGGTACTTTTGGGCGACATTCTCGGCCGTATTGCCCATGTGATAGCCGTTGAAGGCGTCCCACAGGCCGTCCTTGATCATGGTGTCGACCATCTCGAAATTGCCCATCTTCACGCCATTGCGCAGATGCGCACAATGCGGCGCCATGCTCATGGACTCCTGGCCGCCCGCGATCACGATCTCGGAATCGCCGTTGAGGATGGCCTGATAGCCGAGCGCGACCGTGCGCAGCCCGGAGCCGCAGAGTTGGTTGACGCCCCAGGCCGGGCTCTCGACCGGGATGCCGGCCGCAATCGAGGCCTGACGGGCGGGATTTTGGCCCTGCCCGGCCGAGAGGATCTGCCCCATGATGACCTCGGAGACCTGCGCCCCTTCGATGCCGGCCCGTTCGAGAGCAGCCTTGATGGCGACCCTGCCGAGCTCATGCGCCGGCAGGTTCGCGAACACCCCGTTGAATGCTCCGACCGGCGTGCGCGCTGCGCTGACGATGACGATATCGTCCTTCATGTCCTGGCTCCTTTATGTCCGGTTGGAAAGTGTCCGGCTGGATACTGTCCGGTTGAATGGCTTCCGGTTGAATGGCGTCCGGTCGGTGACGTCCGCGACCGGGCCACGACCGGAACCGCTACGACGCCCGCGCCGCTGCGCGGCGTAGTCCCGGCACCTATACCCCATCCTCGGTAGCAGGTGTGTGACTGTCAATCGTCCGGTTCGCCGGTCTGTTCCGCATTGTCGGAGGGTCAAAATCCCGGTCCTTAACCTTGTCCCCGTTTGGAGGCCGCCGGGGGGCCATAAAACGGTGGCTTGAGCAAGAAGAAAAAGGCTATGCTCACCTCAGATATGCTCTTATTTGACGCGGCCGACATGGCACAATCCGAAGAACCGGTCACAATCAAGAAATACGCCAACCGGCGGCTCTACAATACCGGTACGAGCACCTATGTGACGCTCGAGGACCTCGCCACCATGGTGAAGGCGGGGAGCAACTTCGTGGTCTACGACGCCAAGACCGGAGAGGACATCACCCGCTCGGTTCTGGCGCAGATCATTTCCGAGCAGGAGAGCAAGGAGGGGCAGAGCCTGTTGCCCATCACCGTTCCTGCGCCAGCTCATCCGTTTCTACGGCGACAGCATGCAGATGCTGGTACCGCGATATCTCGAGGTGTCGATCGACACGCTGGTGCGCGAGCAGGAGAAGATGCGCACCCAGGTGGCGCAGGCGTTTGGAGTCGCCGGTTTCGGCCCGCTCGAGGAGCAGGTGCGACGGAACATGGAAATGTTCCAGCGGACCTTCGCCATGTTCGCCCCGTTCGCCAGACGGGAAGGCCAGGCGGCCGAGGCCGACAAGAGCGCTCCGCGGCCGGCCGACGGCGGCGAGATCGACGATCTCAAGCGGCAGATGGAAGACATGCAGAAGCGGCTCGACCGGCTCGGCAACCCGGAGCCGGGAAGCAAAGAGCCCGGCAGCAAAGAGTAGCCGCGGCCGGCGCCGCCATCGGGCCCGTCCAGCAGGCTCAAGCGCGATGCGCTTGCGCCACTTCGGCGACCTCCCAGGGCCGCTCCGCCGATGCCAGCCCGACCAGCACCCCTTGCAGATAGTCGCAGCCCCATTCCGCCAGCATCGCGGCCGAGGCCTCGTCCTGCACCCATTCGGCGACGGTCTTGAGCCCGAGCCGCCGCCCCAGATCGATCAGCGTATGGACGAAAGCGCGGTCGTCCTCCGACTGCGTGAGGTTCTGCACGAAGGCGCCGTCGATCTTGACCAGGTCGACGCCGAGCTTGCGGAGATTGCGGAACGAGGTGTACCCGGCGCCGAAATCGTCGATGGCGATGCGGCAGCCCAAATCCTTGACCCGTGACACGAAGGCGCGGGTCTCGTCGATATCCTGAATCGCCGCCGTCTCGGTGATCTCGACCGTAAGCCGCTCCGCCACCCCCGGATGCGTGCGCAGCATCGCGCCGAGGCCGGCCCACCAATCCGGATCGCCGGTCGAGGCGGCCGACACGTTGACGCTCGCCTTGAGCGCCGGAGAGGCGATCATCTCCGCCGCCACCAGATCGAGCACGCGGTGGTCGAGCAGGCGCACGAGGCCCAGCCGCTCCGCCCAGGGAATGAATTCGTTGACGGCCAGCAGGCTTCCGTCCGGACGCTTGATCCGCATCAGGCATTCGAAGAAGGCCGGACGGCGCGAGCCGATCTCGACGACCGGCTCGAACAGGATGAAGATGCGACGCTCGTTGAGGGCGGAGAGGATTTCATCGGTCGCCCGCATGTTCCCCTGGCGCTCGGCCACGCGGGTCAGATTGGGCTGATAGGCCTGGAAGGAACCGCGCCGCTTGGCCCTGGCGGCGTAAAGCGCATCCTGGGCGCGGGCCATGACCTCGTTCACGTTGCGGGCATGACGGGGCGCCGTCAATCCGCCGATCGTCACGGTCGCGGCGACCGGGCCGGCAGATGTTTGCATCACCTCGTCGCGGATGCCGGCGAGCAGGCGGTCGGCCGCGATCGAGAGATCATCGGGCGTGCAGTTGTTGAGGACGATGCCGAACTTGTTGCCGGACAGGCGGCCGAGATGGTCCTTGCCGCGCATCTGCGAATGCATGCGCTTGGCGACCGCGGCGATGACCTCGTCGGCGATATCGAAGCCGTAGGCTTCGTTGATGCGGCCGAGTTCATCGATCGCCGCCAGCAGAAAGCCGCAGGAGGAGCGAAGCTTCAGGGTCTCCTCGATGGTGGCGTCGAGCACTTCCGTCAGGCGATCGCGGTTGAGCTCGCCGGTCAAGGGATCGAAGCGCGCCAGTTGGGTCAGCTTCTGCTCGCGCTCATGGCGCTCGTTGATGACCCGCACCACCCCGAAGGCACGCGACGGCTTGCCGTCCGGCCCGGCGAACCAGCGTCCGGAATCTTCGATCCAGATCAGCGCTTGCGCGGCCGCGGGCCGCAACGCGTATTGCACCAGGTAGGGAATGCCGGTTCCCTCGTCGCGCAGGCCCGGGCGCATGATCGCGTCGAAACGCGACGAGCCGCCCTGGGGATCGATGAATTGGGCGATAGGACTTGCCGCTGGTGAGCGCGGCGGGATCGAGCGCCCCCAGCACTTTGCTTGCATGGGCGCCCCAGGCCAGCGCATCGGTGTCGATGCGCCACTCGTAGGGGATGTCGCCGATGGCGGCGAAAATCGCGGCGGGATCGAGAATGATGGGCGCGAGGGCGGCCGCATCGGCGTGGGAGGCGTGCGCGATCGCCGCCTGAGCGCGTTCGGGCGCGCGGCCTTCGCCTGCGCCGCCACCGCCTTTGTCTTGATCCCGGCTGACCACCCCGGCCCCTTTTTTTGATCGCCGCGCCGAAACGGCCGAATCGCGGCCAAGCTAGGCCAAAACCTTAAACCATTCGAAAATTGCCTTCTCCGGCTACGGCACGCGCCTTGCGGTGCTCACATCAGGCCGGGACTTTCCTGTCCCGTCTTGATACAGGTTTGGTCCGGGAGACGTCAAAATGCGGGCGATCACGAGTATCAACCCCTCGAAACCAGCACCGGCGGCATGTTCCGGAGCGGCACAATCCGAGGTGCGTTCCGAGACGTCGGTTGATTTGCCACAGCCCAGCCGCGCCTTGGTTCTGGTCGGAGCCGGGCCGGTGGCCGCGGTCGATCCGGCGGGAGCGCGACCGTCGGCGGTCTTTCTGGCTCAACTCATCGCCACCGCGCAACGGGCACCGCAGACACGGCGGCGACGGCGCGCCGAGCCGAACGAAGTGAGTACAACCTATGCGGCAGTCTCCGCCCCGGCCGCCCCGATGGGGCGCGCCATGAGTCGGTCCATGTGACGTCGGTCCATGTGATGCCGGTCCCGCTGACCGGCCGGACTCCGGTCAGGCTTCGGTTCTGGGCTTGAGCACCTGCCGGCCCCGGTACATGCCGGTCTTGAGATCGACGTGATGCGGACGGCGCAGCTCGCCGGAATCCTTGTCCTCGATGTAGGTCGGCCGCTTGAGCGCATCGGCAGAACGGCGCATCCCCCGCCGGGAGGGAGACGTCTTTCGTTTCGGGACAGCCATGTCAATTCTCCTAAAGCGCCGATGCGCGCCTGAAATCCGGGAAGCCGGGCTTATAGAGGATCACCCCGGTGCGCGCTAGAGGGCGCTCCGGCTCGCGGCCGCAGGCACCCCGATACAGCCCGCAAGGGGGGCGGCATTGCGGGCACGGGCCGCATAGATGCCGGCGAGCCTGCGCACGCCCGGCCCCGGCGCATGGGCGCTGCGCTGCAGCGGATTGGGCAGGATCGCGGCCAGCAGGGCGGACTGGCGGCGATCGAGGTCCGCCGCCGCCTTGCCGAAAGCCGCCCGCGCGCCGGCTTCGGCGCCGAACTCGCCATGGGGACCCCATTGGGCGATATTGAGATAGATCTCCATGATGCGCCGCTTGGGCAGCACAAGATCGATCCACAAAGCGAGCGGGAATTCCAAGGCCTTGCGCACGAAGCTGCGCCCCGGCCACAGGAACAGGTTCTTCGCGGTCTGCTGCGTGATGGTCGAGCCGCCGCGCGCCTCGCCGATGTCGTCGGCCTCCTGGATCGCGATGTGAATTTCGTGCCAATCGATCCCGTGGTGACTGCAGAACCGGTCGTCCTCGGCCACCAGCACGGAGAGCGGCAGGGTCGGAGCCAGGGCGCCGATCGGCATATAGGTGTGCACCACGTTGCGGCCGGTCAGCCAACGCGCCAGCATCAGGGTCGAGACCGGCGTCACCACCCGGTAGACCGGCACCATCAGATAGGGCAGCAGCACGAGAACGAGGACGATCAGCAACACGGCAGAGGCCAGGCGGGACAGGCGACCGCGCGGATGCCCGGACCGTGGTTGCGTCGCAGCCGTCATGAATCGACCCGATCGATCGGTCAGAGCTGGATTCTCGCCCGCGCGCCCCGGCGGATCGTCACGCCGGCGCGACGGCATTGCGGCCGGGCGCCCGTCACTGCTAGATCAAGACCCAAAATCAAGCCTATCGGAGCTTATCGACGAGAGCCGAGCACGCAGCAAGGAGGGATTCGTGGCCAAGGACGTCATGGTTTCGCAGGAAATGGCGGAGAAGTTCAAGACCGAGAAGGACACGCCCTATTTGCGGTTCGTGCGGGCCGAGGGGCTCGACATCATCAGCGCCCAATATGTTCCCGATCTGCGCACGGTCGAGCTCAAGCCATGGGCGCGCCGCGCCGGCAAGGGCGTCTACATCAACCACGAGGCCTCGCGCACCTCCAACGACTGCTATGTCTGCGAGATCGCGCCCGGCAAGAAGCTGGAGCCCGCGCGCCATCTGTTCGAGGAGATGATCCTGATCCTGAGCGGCCGCGGCTCGACCACGATCTGGAACAATGCCGGGGCGCGGGTCACCTTCGAATGGAAGGCGGGCTCGATCTTCGCGGTGCCGCTCAATTGCTGGTACCAGCATTTCAACGGCTCCGGCCAGGAGGTGGTGCGCTTCGTGGCGGTGACCAACTGTCCCTCGGTGGTCAATCTCTACGACAACATCGATTTCATCTTCAACACGTCCTACGACTTCAAGAGCCGCTTCTCCGGCGAGCCCGACTATTTCAGCGCCAAGGGCGAGCAGGTCGGTTTCCTGCTGCAGACCAATTTCGTCGCCGACGCCATCAACCTGCCGCTGATCACCGCCAAGGAGCGCGGCGCCGGCGGCGGCCATATCCGCTTCAACATGGCGAAGGGATCGATCGCCAGCCACATCTCGCAGTTCCCGGTCGGCACCTACAAGAAGGCCCATCATCACGGACCCGGCGCCCATGTCATCGTGCTCTCGGGCGAGGGCTATTCCCTGATGTGGCCGCAAGGCGAGGAGGCGCGGCGCTACGAGTGGAAGTTCGGCACCCTGATCGTGCCACCCAATGCCTGGTATCATCAGCACTTCAACTCGGGGCCGACGCCGGCGCGCTATCTGGCCTTCAAGTATGCTTCGCCGCGCAACAGCCAGGGCGTTCCGATGTCGTGGATCAGCAAGCGGATGGGCGGCAACCAGATCGACTATGCGGACGAAAAGCCGGTGATTCGCCAGATGTTCGCGGACGCGCTCGCCCGCCACGGCCTCACGCCCCGCATGGAAGACGCCTATCAGTCCGAGCTCACGAGCTTGCCGCCGCAGCTGGCGCAATCGGCGTGAGGGAACGCGGCCCGCGGCCGCAACCCGGGAGGATCGCATGATCCTGGATTGGCATGCGCGCCGGTCGATGCCGAACGGCACGGAACGCACAGCCGCGCTCGTGGCCGCGCTGCTTGCGGTTTGCATCTGCGGCGCTTCCGCACGGGCGCAGACGCTGGCCGAGCTCGCCAGTTATGCGGGGCCGGACCGCGACGCCCGCCTGGTCGCGGGCGCCAAGCGGGAAGGCACCGTCACGCTCTATTCGTCGGCGACGCTGGCGGACCAGTCCGCGATCCTGGGCGCCTTCCAGGCCAAGTACGGCATCAAGGTGCAACAGTGGCGCGGCAGCTCCGAGGACATCCGCAACCGGGCCCTCACCGAATATGCCGGCGGCCGCTTCGACGCGGACGTGGCCGAGACGGCCGGGTCCGAGATGGAGATCATGGTTCGCGAGCAGCTGCTGCAAGCCGTCACCACGCCCGCCGCCGCCGAGCTGATCCCGCAGGCCAGGATGCCGCATCACGGCTGGATCGCCACGCGCCTGAGCGTGTTCGTAGGCGCCTACAACACCGACATCATCAAGCCGGCGGACGCGCCGAAGACTTACGAGGACCTGCGCAATCCGAGATGGAAGGGCAAGCTCGGCATCGAATCGGACGACGCCAACTGGTTCCTCTCGGTGGTCGGCTTCATGGGCGAGCAGAAGGGTTTGAGCCTGTTCCACGACATCGTCGCCACCAACGGCATCTCGGTCCGCAAAGGCCATACACTGCTGGCGAATTTCGTGGGTTCGGGCGAGGTGCCGCTGGCGCTGACCGCCTACAGCTATCGGGTCGAGCAGATGAAGAACGTCGAGGGCGCGCCGGTCGAGCTCTTGTACCTGCCGCCCGTGGTGGCGCTGCCGACCGGAGCCGGCGTGTTCAGGAAGGCCCCGCATCCCTACGCCGCCCTCCTGCTGCTCGATTTCTATTTGACCGACGCGCAGACGATCCTGGCGGGCCGGGAGGCGGTTCCGACCGACCCGCGCGTGAAGCCGCTGCCCAAGGACCTCATCTTCGTCGACCTGCCGAAATTCCTCGACGAAGGCGAGAAGTGGACGAAGCTGTTCCAGGATACATTCGTCAATCAAGCCCGTTGAAAGCCCAAGGCCGGCATGACCGAGCAGCCGCAGTCCCACCGCCGCCTGCCGGTCCCGCTGCGCATCGTGCAGGCACGGCCGCGCCTGTTCATCTCGGCCCTGATCGGCGTCATGGTGATCGCGCTCTGTCCGGCCGATTGGCGGATCGCGACCCGCCTGCTGGTGGGCTGGGACGTCGGCGTCGCCCTCTATCTCGGGCTGGCGCTGCGTATGATGGCGATGGCGCAGGTGCGCCATATTCGGATACGCGCGAAGCTGCAGGACGAGGGCCAGCTCACCATCCTGGCGCTGACCGCGACCGCGGCGCTCGCCAGCCTCGGTGCCATCATTGCCTTGCTCGGAACGTCGGATCAGAGCACCCGCGAGCCGATCCATCTGCTGCTCGGAGTCGTCACCATCCTGCTGTCATGGACCTTCACCCACATCATGTTCGCGCTCCACTATGCACACGAGTTCTACGACGAGAACGGCGGCAAGGGCGGTGGGTTGATCTTTCCGGGCGATCTGCACGAGCCCGACTACTGGGACTTCGTCTACTTCTCGTTCGTGGTCGGGATGACATCGCAGGTATCGGACGTGGCGATCACCTGCCGGCCGATCCGCCACACGGTTTCGGCCCACGGCATCATCTCGTTCATCTTCAACGTCACGCTGCTGGCGCTGACGGTGAATATCGCGGCGAGCGCGCTTTGATCGGGCCGGATGGTCGGTGACTATTCGGCCGCCGTCTGCCCGGCCCCGCCATGGCCGTAGCGCTGCTCGATGTAATCGATCACCATTTTCTTGAAGTCGGCCGCCACGGTGGCGCCGCGCAGCGTCGCCACCTTCTTGCCGTCGACGAAGACCGGCGCGGCCGGCTGCTCGCCGGTGCCGGGCAGCGAGATGCCGATATCGGCATGCTTGCTCTCGCCCGGTCCGTTGACGATGCAGCCCATCACGGCGACGTTCAAGGCTTCCACCCCCGCGTAGCGGGTTTTCCATTCCGGCATCGAATCGCGGATGAACGATTGAATGTCGCGCGCCAGCTCCTGGAAGGTCGTGGAGGTGGTGCGGCCGCAGCCCGGGCAGGCCGCCACCAGCGGCACGAAGGTGCGAAATCCCATGGTCTGCAGCAGCTCCTGGCCGACCTTGACCTCGACGGTGCGGTCGCCGCCGGGCTCCGGCGTGAGCGAGATGCGGATGGTGTCGCCGATGCCCTGCTGCAGCAGCACCCCCATGGCGGCGGATGAAGCCACGATGCCCTTGGAGCCCATGCCGGCTTCGGTGAGGCCGAGATGGAGGGCGTAATCCGAGCGGCGCGCGAGCTCGGCATAGACGGCGATGAGATCCTGCACCGCCGACACCTTGGCGGACAGGATGATGCGGTCGCGCCCCAGCCCCATCTCCTCGGCGCGCTCCGCCGACGTCAGCGCCGATACGATCATAGCCTCGCGCATCACCTCGCGGGCTCCCAGCGGCGCGGGCAGAAGCGAGTTCTGGTCCATCAGATGGGTGAGCAGCTCCTGATCGAGCGAGCCCCAATTGACGCCGATGCGCACCGGCTTGCCGTAGCGGATCGCGGTCTCGATGATGTCGCCGAACTGCTTGTCCTTCTTGTTCTTGAACCCGACATTGCCGGGATTGATGCGGTACTTGTCGAGCGCCTGCGCGCAGGCCGGATGGTCGGCCAAGAGCTTGTGGCCGATGTAGTGAAAGTCGCCGATGATCGGCACGTCGACGCCCATCTTGACCAGGCGTTCCTTGATATGCGGCACGGCGGCGGCGGCTTCATCGCGATCGACCGTGATGCGAACGATCTCCGAGCCGGCGCGCGCCAGCGCCGCCACCTGTGCGGTGGTGCCGGCGACATCGGCGGTGTCCGTGTTGGTCATCGACTGCACCACGATCGGGGCATCGCCGCCGACGGTCACGCCGCCGACATCGACCGCAACGGAGTGGCGCCTGGCCTGGGCCGCAGCTTGGCTCATCTGGATGTCCTTCCCGCACTCACTTTTTGCCTAGGTCCTTCTTGCATAGGTCTCTTTGCGACCCGTGCCGTCTTGGATTGACGCAGTGCCAGACCGGCCGCGCGGCGTCAACGTGGCAGCGGTTCCGAAGATTAACGGCAATGGGCGCAAATGCCGCCGATCTCGATCACCGGCGATTTCGGCGTGAAGCCGACCGCCCGCGCCGCCGTGCTCAGGGTCGCGGCGACCGAGGTCGAGGCCGCCTCGCCCACGGCGCCGCAACGCTCGCAGATCAGGAACACGACCGGCTCGGCGCTGGCGTGGTTGTGAACGCAGGCCACGAAGGCATTGCGGCTCTCGATGCGATGGATGAGCCCGTTGTCGCGCAGGAAATCGAGGGCGCGATAGACCGTGATCGGGGCCGGCCGCGGCCCCTGCGGGGCGAGGCGCTCCATGATCTCATAAGCGCCGAGCGGCTTATGGCTCCCCAGCAGCACGCCGAGCACGTGCCGGCGGATCGGCGTCAGGCGCCGGCCATGCTCGAGGCACTGCGCCTCCGCAATCGCCATGGCCTCGCTGCTGCAGCGGCCGTGATCGTGGTTGGGGCCCGGAAACACGTTCGGGGCGGGTCTGCTGCCGCGTGATTCTTTGGCTTTGGCCATATGGAATTTTACTCGATTTGCAACTCTTGCAAGGATCACAATGCATTGATGCAGTGCAGCATTTTCTTATTGCACCGCAGCAATCCAGCCGTCAGAGTGGGCCGGGCGGCGAATCCCCGACCTCTCACCCGTTGATGTGATGTTTCCTCTGCTCTTGAACAAGGCGGTATCGACGCTTTGGCCCAACCGGCGCGGCCCGGCGGTTGCGCCCGGGCCGCGCCGGCCCGGCGGCCGCCGCAAGCGCATCAATCTCGCGCTCCAGGGCGGCGGCGCCCATGGGGCGTTCACCTGGGGCGTGCTCGACCAGTTGCTCACCGACGGGCAGCTGGCGATCGAGGGCATCTCCGGCGCGTCCGCCGGCGCCCTCAACGCCGTCATCCTGGCGGACGGGCTGGCGCGCGGCGGGGCGCCGGACGCCCGCAAGCATCTGGCCGATTTCTGGCGCGCGGCGAGCTTCGGCGGCAACCTGCCGGACCTGCAGCGCGGCGTGGTGGAGCGCCTGTTCTCGTTCATGCCGCGCCCCAGCGTGGCCGTTCCGCCCTGGCTCGGGGCATTCTCCCAGCTGTGGTCGCCCTCTGATCTCAATCCGCTCAACATCAATCCGCTCAAGGAGCTGATCGAGCGTTTTGTCGATTTCGACCTGATCCGCGCCGATCAAGGCCGCCATCTCTTCATCTCGGCCACCAATGTGCGCAGCGGCGAGCCGCGCGTGTTCAGCCGTGCCGAGATCACCGCCGAGGTGGTGATGGCCTCGGCATGCCTGCCGCTCTTGTTCCGCGCGGTGGAGATCGAGGGCGAATCCTATTGGGACGGCGGCTACAGCAACAATCCGGCTTTGTTGCCGTTCATCCGGGCGACCGCCGCCGAGGACTTGCTGATCGTGCAGATCAACCCGCGCGAACGCGACAAGGTGCCGGTCAGCGCCCGCGAGATCATGAGCCGCACCAACGAGATCACCTTCAACGCCGCGCAGTCGGCCGAGCTGCGCACGATCGAGCTCGTCAACCAATTGATCGATCAGGGACGGCTCCCGCGCGGCGCCGGCAACGGCGATTGCCGCCGCATCCGCCTGCATCGCATCGTCATGGCCGACACCGGCGAGACTTTCGACCCGCACAGCCGGCTCAACAACGACTTCGATTTCTTCGAGCGCCTGCATAAGCAAGGCCAGCGCGCCGCCCGCCGCTTCCTCGATGCCCATTTCGACGATATCGGGCGACGCAGCACGCTCGATGACGTTGCCGACCGCCCGGCCGAGGTCGCGTGAGGCGGCAAGCTAAGTGATTGTGGCATAGTCGCAAAATTGTGATACCGGGCCTGATATAAGGTTGTTGCAGCGCAGCAACCGCACGCCCAAGCTGCCGCCCGCTCCATCCCGTTGCCGGCGCGCGGGGCTCGCCGCGCCGCCGCCTGATCGCAGAGAGTTCCTCCCTTCAACCATCGCCAAGACACCAGGAGTGCAACCATGCTCAAGGGAAAATCCGCCGTCGTCACCGGCTCGACCTCAGGGATCGGGCTCGCCATCGCGCGCGCGCTCGCCAAGGAGGGCGCCAACGTCATGATCAACGGCTTCGGCGACAAGACCGCGATCGAGAACGAACGGGCCGGCATCGAGAAGGAATTCGGGGTCAAATCGATCTACTCGGGCGCCGACATGAGCAAGCCGGCGGAGATCGTCGGCATGATCAAGTCCGCGGAGCAGACACTGGGCAGCGTCGACGTCTTGGTGAACAATGCCGGCATCCAGTACGTGGCACCGATCGAGGAGTTCCCGGTCGAGAAATGGGACATGATCATCGCCATCAATCTGGCGGCGGCCTTCCACACCATCCGCACCGCCGTGCCGGGGATGAAGGCGCGCAAATGGGGCCGCATCATCAATACGGCCTCGGCCCATTCGCTGGTCGCCTCCCCGTTCAAGTCCGCCTATGTGACCGCCAAGCATGGGCTGGCCGGTCTCACCAAGACGGTGGCGCTCGAGCTGGCGACCTTCGGCACCACCGCCAACTGCATCAGCCCCGGCTATGTCTGGACGCC
Source organism: uncultured Alphaproteobacteria bacterium (assembly GCA_963744275.1). Classification (GTDB taxonomy): domain Bacteria; phylum Pseudomonadota; class Alphaproteobacteria; order Rhizobiales; family Xanthobacteraceae; genus VAZQ01. The sequence goes on along the minus strand of CAVUSX010000029.1, from coordinate 510,565 downwards.
GCTGGTCGAGAAGCAGATTCCCGAGACCATGAAGGCCCGCCACATGACCGAGGAGCAGGTCAAGCACGACGTGCTGCTGGCGGCGCAACCCACCAAGCAGTTCGTCACCGTCGAGCAGGTGGCGGCACTGGCGGTCTTTCTCTGCTCCGACGCGGCGGCCCAGATCACCGGCGCCAACATATCGATCGACGGTGGTTGGACCGCGGAGTAGGCGCGGTCCACGACAGGCGCGGCTCATGGCCTCACCCAAGAAGATCAACCTCGCGCTGCAAGGCGGCGGGGCGCACGGCGCCTTCACCTGGGGCGTGCTCGACAGCCTGTTGGCCGACCCCCGCATCGAGATCGAAGGCATATCGGGCGCATCGGCGGGCGCCATCAGTGCGGTGACGCTGGCGGACGGGCTCGTGCGCGGCGGTCCGCAGGAGGCGCGCAACCGCCTCGCCGGCATATGGCGCGCCGTGAGCTCCAACGGCGACCTGTCGGAGCTGCAGCGCACCGTCACCCAAAAGCTGCTGTCGTTCGTGCCGTATGAAGGCTCGCCGGCGCAGGCCTGGCTCGACACCCTGTCGCGCTTCTGGTCGCCCTACGACTTCAATCCGCTCAACATCAACCCGCTCAAGGACGTGATCGAGCGTTTTGTCGACTTCGACGCGTTGCGCGCCTGCGGCACGCTCAAGCTCTTCGTGTCGGCCACCAACGTCTTCACCGGCCGCCTGCGCGTCTATCCGCGCGAGAAGATCACCGCCGAGGTGGTGATGGCTTCGGCCTGCCTGCCGATGGTGTTCCAGGCGGTCGAGATCGACGGCATCCCGTATTGGGACGGCGGCTATATGGGCAATCCGGCGATCTTCCCGTTCTTCCGCACCACCGATAGCGAGGACGTGGTGATCGTCTCGATCAATCCGCTCGAGCGCGACATGACGCCGCGCACCCAAACCGAGATCCTGAACCGGATCGACGAAATCACCTTCAACTCCTCGCTGATCGCCGAGTACCGGGCGATCGATTTCGTGACCCGCCTGATCGACCAGGGCCGGTTGCCGCGCGGCCGCGGCGCCGGCGAATACCGGCGCATCAACGTGCACCGCATCGCGCTCGACAGCGCCTTCAAAGAGCTCACCGCCGATTTCAAACTCGATTCCGACTTCGCCTTTTTCGAGCTCTTGCGCAACGGCGGCCAACGCGCCGGACAAGAGTTCCTGAGCCGGCACTTCGACGATCTCGGGGTGCGAAGCACCGTCGACATCGCGGCCGAAGCGCAGGCCGAGTGGGCGTGCTAAACTGACCCCATGGTGCCGGAGCCCGCTCCATTGCTGAGCGCCGAGATCGGAACGGCGCGGCTTGAAATCTGCGTCGCCGACATCACCACGCTTGGCGTCGACGCCATCGTCAATGCCGCCAATACGTCGCTTAAAGGCGGCGGCGGCGTCGATGGCGCCATTCATCGCGCCGCCGGAGCCGGCCTCATCGCCGAATGCCGCCGCCTCGGCGGCTGCCCGACCGGATCGGCCAAGATCACGCGCGGCTATGCGCTCAAGGCCAAGCACGTCATTCACGCGGTCGGCCCGGTCTGGGGCGGGGGCGATCACGACGAGGATGCGCTGCTGGCCTCCTGCTATCGCGTATCCCTGGGTCTCGCCGCCGAGCACGGCCTGCGCTCGCTCGCGTTCCCGGCGATCTCGACCGGTATCTACGGGTTTCCGCCCGCTCGCGCCGCCGGGATCGCGGTCGCGACCGTTAGCGCGGAAATCACGGCCGCGCCCCGCAGGCTCGAGCGCGTCGTGTTCTGCTGCTTTTCGCAAGCCGCCGCCGCGCATCATCGCGAAGCGTTCAGGGCGCTGGGACCGTAGGGCGCAATCGCTTTATCGCGCCAAGGGCCTCGCCGAGCGGCGCAATAAAGCGATTGCGCCCTACCAGCAATCAATACGAGCGCGGCAGATCGAGCACGTGCTCGGCCAGGTAGGACAAGATCAGGTTGGTCGAGATCGGGGCCACCTGGTAGAGCCGGGTCTCGCGGAACTTGCGCTCGATGTCGAATTCCTCGGCGAAGCCGAAGCCCCCGTGGGTCTGCACGCAGGTCTCGGCAGCCGCCCAGGAGGCCTCGGCGGCCAGGAGCTTCGCCATATTGGCCTCGCCGCCGCAGTCCTGCCCGGCCTGGTAGCCCGCCGCCGCCGCCCCCACCATCAGCTCGGCGGCACGCATCTGCGCATAGGCGCGCGCGATCGGGAACTGCACGCCCTGATTCTGCCCGATCGGGCGGTCGAAGACCCGTCGCTCCTTGGCATAGGCCACGGCCTTCTCGATGAACCATTTGGCGTCGCCGATGCACTCGGCCGCGATCAGGATGCGCTCGGCGTTCATGCCCGACAGGATGTAGCGGAAGCCCTCGCCCTCCTCGCCGATCAGGTTCTCGGCCGGCACCCGCAGATCGTCGAAGAAGATCTCGGTTGAGGCATGGTTCATCATGGTGCGGATCGGATTGATCCTGATGCTGGTGCCGGCGGCCAACCGCATGTCGATGAGGAAGACCGAAAGGCCGTGCGTGCGGGTCTTTGCCGCCGTGCGGGTCGTGGCGGCCGCGCGCGGCGTGGTGCGGGCGATGAGCAGCATGAGATCGGAATGCTCGGCACGCGAGGTCCACACCTTCTGTCCGTTGATGACATAGTGATCGCCCTCGCGCCGGGCCGTGGTGGCGAGGTTCAGCATGTCGGAGCCCGAGGTCGGCTCGGTCACCCCGAAGGCCTGCAGTCGCAGCTCGCCGCGCGCGATCAAGGGCAGCCAGCGCGATTTCTGGGCGCGGCTGCCGTGCCGCAAGAGCGTGCCCATGGTGTACATCTGGGCATGGCAGGCGGCTCCGTTGCCGCCGCAGGCGTGGATCTCCTCCAAAATGGCGCAAGCCTCGATCAAAGTGAGACCGCTGCCGCCGTAGTCCTCCGGGATCAGGACGGCGAGATAGCCGGCTTCCGTCAGCGCCTTGACGAACGCGCCCGGATAGGCGCGCTCGCGGTCGAGCTGGCGCCAATATTCGCCGGGAAACTTGCTGCACAGCGCGCGCACGGCGGCGCGGATTTGCGCGAGATTGCCGGCGGAGCCGTCATCGCGGTTGTCGGTCATCGCGTTCGCCTTTGCCGGCCTCGATATTACACCGTCAGCTCGCAGCGGCCATGGTCGAGCGCGATCACATCGCGTTCAACCACCCGGGCCCGGAAGCTGACGATCGGCCCATCGCGCCACATCTCGGTGCGGATGGTCTCGCCCGGAAACACCGGCGCCGAAAAGCGGCCGCTGATGGCCTTGAGCCGGCCGGGATCATGATTGCAGCAACACTTCAGGATCCCGTGGCACGCGATGCCGAAGCTCGCGAGCCCATGCAGGATCGGGCGCGCAAAGCCCGCCGCCCGGGCGACCGCGGGGTCGGCATGCAACGGATTGGGATCGCCGCTCAGCCGATAGATCAGCGCGGCTTCCGGCCGCGTTCCCCGATCGCAGACGAGATCGGGCGCGCGCTGCGGCAGCGGATGCACCGCCGGCGCCGCGCGCTGCGGCCCGCCGAAGCCGCCATCGCCGCGGCAGATCGTGGTCTGCGTCACGGTCGCGATCCTCTCGCCGCTTACGCCGTCGATCAGCTCGCGCGCGGAATAGACATGCGCGCCCTTGCCGGCCCCCTTGTCGATGATCTCGATGACGCGGGTGCGGCCGATGACGCTGCCGCGCGGCTCGAGCGGACGGTGCAACACCAGCCCCTGCTCGCCGGCCACGACCTTGACCCAATCGATGCCGGTGTCGAGATCGCGCACCCAGAAACCGGGCCAGCCCAGCACGGCCGCGAAGGTCGGCAGCACCTTGAAGTTTCGTTCGTACACGAACGGCAGCTCGTCGCCGTCCAAGGGGTCGCGGCCGAGCCCGATCCCGAGCGCGTACAGGATGGCGTCCTTCTCGGTATAGGCCTGCGCGACCTCGGGGATTTTCAGGGCGAGGAGCTTGTCGTAGTCGATGGGCATGGAGTTTTATCCCGAGTCACCCCCGGGCTTGACCCGGGGCACGCGTAGGGCGCAATCGCTTTATTGCGCCACTGCGGCGATCCGCGCGGCTGATGGCGCAATAAAGCGATTGCGCCCTACACCATCACACCGGGTCCCACGAGAACACGTCGCCGGAGCGCTCCAGCGGCGTCAGCGAAGGGCCGAAGGCGCCCTTGAGCTGCGCATCGAGCGTCTGCGGGGTCCAGCCGTCGGAGCGGTGCAGCGAGCGGATCGGGCGCGGCTGGTTGAACAGGAAGATCTCGTTGTTGCGCACCGCGAACACCTGGCCCGAGATGCCTTCGGCCCGATCGGAGCCGAGATAGACCACCAGCGGCGCGATCTTCTCCGGCGTCATCTGCTGGAAGCGCTCGACGCGCCGCTGATCCTCCTCGCTGGTGACCGGAATCGAATCGATCATGCGGGTCCAGGCGAACGGCGCGATGGCGTTGGAGCGCACCTTGAAGCGCGCCATGTCGAGCGCGATGCCGCGCGAGAGCCCCATGATGCCGAGCTTGGCGGCCATGTAATTGGCCTGGCCGAAATTGCCGATCAGGCCCGAGGTCGAGGTCATATGCACGAAAGCGCCGGCATTCTGCTCGCGAAAATGGGCGGCGCAGGCGCGGCTCATGTTGAACGAACCATGCAGATGCACCGCGATCACGTCCGACCAGTCGGACCAGCTCATCTTGTGGAAGATGACGTCGCGCAGGATGCCGGCATTGTTGACCAGGATGTCGACGCGCCCGAACGCGTCGAGCGCGGCCTGCACGATCAGGTCGGCATTGCACGGCTCGGCGATCGAGAGCGTCGAGGCGATCGCCTCGCCGCCGCCGCTGCGGATCTCGTCGACCACGGCCTGCGCCGGCTGCGTATCGGTGCCGGCGCCCTGCAGGCTCGCCCCCACGTCGCAGACCACCACGCGCGCGCCCTCCTGCGCCATCAGGTGCGCGATGGCGCGGCCGATGCCGCGGCCGGCGCCGGTGACGAGCGGCGACTTTTCCGGCGACGATGCCCTGAGCCATTATTTCCCCCAGACCTCCTGCGCCACCTCGACGATCATGCGCAGCTTGGCCCACTGCTCGTCCTCGCCCAGGATGTTGCCCTCCTCGGTCGAGGCGAAGCCGCATTGCGGCGACAGGCACAGCTGCTGCAAGCCGATGAACTCGGCGGCCTGCTCGATGCGGCGCTTGATGGTATCCTTCGACTCCAGCATGCCGCTCTTGGAGGTGACGAGGCCGAGCACCACGGTCTTGTTGCCGGGGACGAGCCGCAGCGGCTTGAAGCCGCCGGCGCGCTCGCTGTCGTATTCCATGAAATAGCCGTGCACCTTGATGCTGTTGAACAGGATCTCGGCGACCGGGTCGTAGCCGCCGCTGGCCACGAAGCTCGAGCGGAAATTGCCGCGGCACAGATGCATCGTAATGGTCATGTCGGCCGGAATGTCGCTGATCGCGGCATTGATCATGTCGGCATAGATCATGGGCAGCTTGTCGGGATCATCGCCGCGCGCCGCGACCTGCGCCCGCAGCGCCGGATCGCACAGATAGGCCAGATTGACCTCGTCGAGCTGCAGATAGCGGCAGCCGGCATCCGCGAAGGCACGCACTACTTTGGCGTAGCTCTGCCCGAGGTCGCGGTAGAAATCCTCCATTGCCGGATAGATCGATTCCGGCACGGCGTCGCGCCCGTAGCGGAAGTGCAACGTCGAGGGCGACGGAATGGTCATCTTCGGGGTGACCTTGGCGTGCGCGGCCACGAACTTGAAATGCTCGATCATCGGATGGCCGTGGAAGGCGCCGAGCTTGTGCTTGAGCCGCAGCAGGATGGGCCGCGGCTGCGGCCCCTTGAACAGCATCTTGCGCTCGCCCTGATAGGATTCGACGCCGTCGAGCCCGAGCAGGAAATCGGTCTGCCAGGAGGCGCGGCGGAACTCGCCGTCGGTGACGGATTTGAGCCCGACCGCCTCCTGCTTGGCGATCACCGCGGCGATCTCGCGGTCCTCGACGGCGGTGAGCTCCTCGGCGCCGATCTCGCCGCGCTCATGCTTGGCGCGCGCCTCCTTGAGGGCCGCCGGCCGCAGCAGGCTGCCCACATGATCGGCGCGAAACGGGGGCTTGGTTCGTTGCATGGCGAGACCTTGGTTCAAAACGGGTGGCCGGGGGTCGATGATGTCTGCATAGCTTGTCGTCCCGGCCGGAGAGCCGGGACCCATACGCCGCAGCCCATCGAGAGGGCACGGCGTATGGGTCCCTGCCTTCGCAGGGACGACAACGAGGAGGCAGTCACCCCCACACCTCTTGGGCCAGTTCCACGATCATGCGCAGCTTCGCCCATTGTTGCTCCTCGGCCAGGATATTGCCTTCCTCGGTCGAGGCGAAGCCGCATTGCGGCGACAGGCAGCACTGCTCGAGCGCCACGTAGCGGGTGGCCTCCTCGATGCGGCGCTTGATGTCGTCCTTCTTCTCCAGCGTGCCGCTCTTGGAGGTGACGAGGCCGAGCACCACCGACTTGTCGCCCTTGGGCAGGTATCGCAGCGGCTCGAAGCCGCCGGCGCGGTCGGTGTCGTATTCGAGGAAATAGCCGTCGTAGGCTCAAGCCGCCCAAGAGCCGCTCCGCGACCGGCTCATAGCCGCCTTCCGACACCCAGGTGGAGCGGAAATTGCCGCGGCAGACATGGGTCGTGATGGTCATGTCGGCGGGCTTGTCGGCCAGAGCCGCATTGATGACGCCCTGATAGATTTTCGGAAGGTCGTCCACCCACGGCATGCGTTCGCGCGCGGCCTTCATCTCGTCCGGCGAGCACAGATAGGCCCAGACCGTATCGTCGAACTGCAGGTAGCGGCAGCCGGCGTCGTGGAACGCCTTCACCGCCTTCTTGTAGGTCTTCCCGAGGTCGTCGAAGAAGCCGTCCATGTCGGGATAGACGCTCTTGGGAATGCCGTCCTTGGGGATGCGGAAATGCAGCACCGGCGGTGCCGGGATGCACATTTTCGGCGTCACCCTGGTGTGGGCCTTGAGAAACCGGAAATGGTCGAGCATCGGATGATTCGACGGGAAATCGAGCTTGCCCACGATGTGCACCGACTCGGGCTTGGTCTCCACGCCATGGAACTTGATGCCGTGATCGAGCCGGAGCTTCTCGCAACCCGTGAGCCCCCAGAAGAAATCGAGATGCCACCACGAGCGGCGGTACTCGCCGTCGGTGGCGAGCCGCAGGCCCACCTCCTCCTGCTTCCTGATGATCTTCTCGATCTCGCGGTCCTCGACCGCGCGCAGCGCCTCGGCCGTGATGGCGCCCTGCTCGCGCTGGGCGCGCGCCTCCTTGATCGGGCCCGAGCGCAAGCAGGCTGCCGACCTCGTCGGCGCGAAACGGCGGCTTGGCACGCTGCATGGGGGGCCTCCCTGGATGTTGTTATTTGTCCTATGGGTAGCGCGGAACGGAGCGCGATGGTAGGGGCGCCCGGCATAGCATCCGTCGAAGCATGTGCGAACGCCCAGGTGGCTGGGCGCCCGCAAGCCATTCGTTCAGGCGCGGCCACAAGGGCCCGCCGCTTCGGCCGGAACCGACGAACGGCATCGCGGCTGTCGACGCGCTACGCGTGGGCCTTGCGCTGCGGGTCGATGATCTGCTCGAGCTTGCCAAGCACCCGCATGCAGGGCAGCACCTGCTCCAGGCTGGCATTGGGGGCGCGCTTCTGCGTGATGGCGGCGATGAACTCGCGGTCCTCGAGCTCGATGCCGTCCATGGAGACGTCGACCTTGGAGACGTCGATCTTGTTGTCCTTGCCGTCGCTCAAATCGTCGTAGAACGCCTTGTAGGTGCCGTTGTCGCAGATGTAGCGGAAGAACGAGCCGAGCGGGCCGTCATTGTTGAACGACAGCGACAGCGTGAGCATGGCGCCCGACGGCACCTTGGCCACGATGCCCATGTCCATGGCGATGTTGAGCTGCGGATGGATCGGGCCCTGCACCGCGTAGCAATCCGAGATGGTCTCGCCGGCCTGGTACTGGAACAGGTCGATGGTATGGGCGGCGTGATGCCAGAGCAGATGGTCGGTCCAGCTGCGCGCATTGCCGGCGGCGTTGATGTTGCGGCGGCGGAAGAAGTAGGTCTGCACATCCATCTGCTGGATCTTGAGCTCGCCCTTCTGGATTCGCTTGTGCACCCATTGGTGGCTGGGATTGAAGCGGCGGACATGGCCCCCCATGGCGACCACGCCGGTCTCCTTGGCGATCTTCACCAGCTTCTCGGCATCCTCGACGCTGTCGGTCACCGGAATCTCGACCAGCACGTGCTTGCCGGCGCGCATCACCTGCTCGCCCTGGCGGAAGTGCATCTTGGTCGGCGTGGTGAGGATCACCGCGTCGGCGCGCTTGATGCCCTCGCCGAGGTCGCCGGTGTAGTGGGGAACGCCGTATTTCCTGGCCACCTCGGCGGTCGAGTCCTGATTGCCGCCGACCAGCGAGGTGACCTCGACGCCGGGAATGCGCTTGAGCGCATCGAGATGCTTTTGGCCAAAGGCGCCTTGGCCGGCAACGCAGATTTTCATCGCTTTCCCCTACGCACGTTTTGGTGATTGGCGCGCGCCGCTGCGCGTTTCGTCTTGGCCGCTGCCGGCTTCTTGCCGGTAGTCGATTTCCTGACGGCTGCCGGCTTCTTCCGGGCCGCCGGTTTCTTGCCCTTGGGGGCGCGCCGCTTGTTCTCCAGAATGATGTGCCCGACCGCGGTGTTGGAGGCCGGCACGGTGTAGAAGCGGTAGATCTCCTCGACGTCGTCGTCGAGCGCGCCGCGCATGATCAGCCACATCACCATCTCGATGCCCTCGGCGCCGGCCTCGCGCATGAACTCCAGATGCGGGATGCGGGTGAGCTTCTTGGGGTCCCGGGTGAGGTTGTCCAGGAAAGCCTTGTCGAACTTGCTGTTGATCAGCCCGGCGCGCGGGCCGCTGATCTGGTGCGACATGCCGCCGGTGCCGAAGATGACGACCCGCAGGTCCTCCGGGTAGGATTCCACGGCTCTGCGGATCGCCTTGCCGAGCATGTAGCAGCGATGCGCCGTCGGCGGCGGGTAGAGCACCACGTTGACGGCGAGCGGGATGACCGGGCACGGCCACGCCTTGGGCGAGCCGAACAGGAGGTTCATCGGGACGGTGAGGCCGTGGTCGACCTCCATCTTGTTGACGATGGTGAGGTCGAACTCGTCCAGAATGACCGACTGGGCGATATGGGCCGCGAGCTCGGGATGGCCCTGCACCACCGGTACCGGCCGCGGCCCCCAGCCTTCGTCGGCCGGCGGGAACTTGGCGGCGCAGCCGAGCGCGAAGGTCGGAACGATCTCGACCGAGAAGGCGGAGGCATGGTCGTTGTAGACCACGATGGCGACGTCGGGCTTGGTCTTCGCCATCCACTCCTTCGATTTCTCGAATCCGGAAAAGACCCGCTTCCAGTACGGCTCCTCGGTCTGCTTGTTGTCGATGGCCGCGCCGATCGCCGGCACATGCGACGACGCCACTCCTGCGATGATCCTAGCCACGCTGCGACCTCGCTTTGCTGACCCGCTTCGCTTTGGTTTTCGATTTGGCCGCCTTTTGCCCACCTTGGCGGGTTTGGCCTTGCCGGACTTGCTGCGATTGCCTTCGACCGAGCGGCCGCCGGCGAGCATCATGGCGGCGTAGTCCTCCTGGGTGGACCCGGTCATGACGGCGGCGAGATGGCGGAACGAGTGGCCATCGGTCGCGCCGAGCTTGGCGGTGAAATAGATGTTGCCGCCGAGCTCCAGCATGCGGTTGTAGTCGCGCTCGAGGATGGCCTGCGTCTGCGGTGGCGTGAGCGGGAACTTCTTCAGGTACGCCGCCTCGTCCGCCTTGAACTCCCGGCGGTTCGCATCCTTCATCAGCGACATGCAGAACATGTTGATGCCGTATCCCTGGCGGGACTTCTCCGCATCGAACACGAAGGTGCCCGGAATATCGTCATAGTCGTGCGGCTCGCGGGCCATCGGCTCTCTCCAATGCGCGGATTTCGCCAAGACATATATAGCGGGGGGCGGCATGGCAACGCCATGGCCACTGGCTTGAACCATTCTAAAGCGGATTTCGTTTGGGAAGCGTAGCCCGCATGGAGCGTAGCGCAATGCGGGAACGGCGCTCCCGGATTACGCTGCGCTCCATCCAGGCTCACAAGCCCCTCACCCCCAATAGAGCCGCATCGGGTTGTCGACCAGGAGCGCCTGCTGCAGCGCCGCGGAAGGGGCGATCTTGGGAATGTAGTCGACCAGGACGCCGTCGTCGGGCGCCTCCTTCTTCATGTTGGGATGCGGCCAGTCGGTGCCCCAGATGACGCGGTCGGGAAAGCGCTCGACCAGGGCGGCGCCGAACGGCACCACGTCGTCATAGGGGGCGCCGGCGAGCGTCATGCGCTCCGGGCAGGTCGCCTTGACCCAGAAATTCTTGTGCTTGTCCATGAGCCGGTGAAAGCGCTGGTTCTCCGGATGGTCGACGCCCTTGCCGACATTGGGCGTACCCATGTGATCGACCACGACCGTGGTGGGGAGCGAGATGAAGAAGTCCTCGAATTCGGGCAGGTCGGGCATCTCGAAATAGACCACGATGTGCCAGCCGAGCGGGGCGACGCGGGCGGCGATCCGCTCCAGCACGTCGCGCGGCGTGAAATCGACCAGGCGCTTGACGAAGTTGAAGCGCACGCCCTTGACGCCGGCGCGGTCCATGCTCTCGAGCTCGGCGTCGGTGACCTCCTCGCCCACGAAGGCGACGCCCTTGGCCTGGTTGTTGGAGGATTCGAGCGCATCGACCAGCGCCCGGTTGTCCTTGCAGTGGCACGAGGCCTGGACGATCACGTTCTTGTCGAAACCGAGGAAGTCGCGCAGCGCGAACAGCTTTTCCTTGGGCGCGTCGCAGGGCGTGTACTTGCGCTCCGGGGCGTAGGGAAATTTGGCTTCCGGCCCGAACACATGGCAATGGGCATCGACGGCGCCGGCCGGCGGCTTGAAGCGCGGCTTCGACGGATTGGGATGAAAGCAAATCCAGTTGGGATCCATTCCGAGACCTCTTTGAACTAACTCACCCGCGCGAGCGCGAGCGAAATCCCCTGCCCCACCCCCACGCACATGGTGGCGAGCGCGAGCTTGCCGCCGCGCTGGGTGAGCCCGTGCGCCGCCGTCATGGCGAGCCGCGCCCCCGACATGCCGAGCGGATGGCCGAGCGCGATCGCGCCGCCATGCGGATTGACGTGCTCGGCGTCGTCGGCGACCCCGAGCTGCCGCAGGCAGGCGAGCCCTTGCGACGCAAAGGCTTCGTTGAGCTCGATCAGATCGAAGTCGCCGATCTTGAGGCCGAGCTGCGCCATCAGCTTGCGGGTGGCCGGCACCGGACCGATGCCCATGACCCGCGGCGGCACGCCGGCCGACGCCATGCCGAGCACGCGCGCGCGCGGCGTGAGGCCGTGGCGCCTGGCGGCTTGCTCGCAGGCCAGGATCATGGCGGCGGCGCCGTCATTGATCCCGGACGCATTGCCGGCCGTCACGGTGCCGGGATCGCGCACGATGGGCTTGAGCTTGGCGAGCGCCTCGAGCGTGGTGTCGGGGCGCGGATGCTCGTCGGCTGCGACCGTGACCGGGCCGGCTTTGCCGCCCTTGATCTCGACCGGCACGATCTCGGCCGCGAAATAGCCGGCCGCCGCCGCCGCGCGGGCACGCTGCTGCGAGCGCAACGCGAAGGCGTCCTGATCGGCGCGCGAGACCTGATAATCCTGCGCCACGTTCTCGGCGGTCTCCGGCATGGCATCGACGCCGTATTGCGCCTTCATCAGCGGATTGATGAAGCGCCACCCGATGGTGGTGTCCTGCATGTCGGCCGAGCGCTGGAACGCCTCGGCGGCCTTTCCGGTCACGAACGGCGCCCGCGTCATGGACTCGACCCCGCCCGCGATCGCGAGCTCGATCTCGCCGGCCCGGATGGCGCGCGCCGCGTCCCCGACCGCGTTGAGGCCGGAGCCGCAGAGCCGGTTGACGGTGACGCCCGGCACCGTGGCCGGCAGCCCCGCCAGCAGCAAGGCCATGCGGGCCACATTGCGATTGTCCTCGCCGGCCTGGTTGGCGCAGCCGAGCACCACCTCGTCGAGCGCCGCCCAATCGACCTTGGGATTGCGCGCGACCAGCGCACGGATCGGGATGGCGGCCAGATCGTCGGCGCGAATCCTGGCGAGCGCGCCCCCATAGCGCCCGATCGGGGTGCGCACCGCATCGCACAGGAACACGTCGCGCGTGCCGTTCATGTGACGCTCCTCGCCCCCTCCTCTCCCTCCCCGGCAGACGAAGGAGGGTTGGGGCGGGTCTCCCCCGCAGGGACTTGGCCGTGGGCGCGCGCGGTGCGGGCATGCAGGTCGCGCAACACGGCGAGCTCGTGCGCGGTGGGAGCCGGCGTCTGCGCGACCTCGTCGGCATAGCGCACGGGCCAGCCGGTATGCTCGGCGATCTGCGCCCGGGTCACGCCCGGGTGGATGGAGGTGACGGTCATCTCGCGGGTCAGCGCATCCGGCTCGAGGACGCAGAGATCGGTGATGAGCTTGGTCGGGCCCTTGGTCCTCAAGCCGAGCCGGGCCCGGTGCTCGCCGCCCTCGCCATGCCCCATGGAGGTGATGAAGTCGAGCTTGCCGACGAAGTTTCGCTTCGACTGGCTCATGATGATGAAAATCTCGCCGCAGCAGGTGCCGATCTCGGGCGCGCCGCCGCCGCCCGGCAGGCGCGCGCGCGGCTTGTCATAGGGACCGATCACGGTGGTGTTGAGATTGGCGAAGCGGTCGATCTGGGCGCCGCCCAGGAAGCCGACCGTCATGCGGCCGCCCTGCAGCCAGTAGCGGAACATTTCCGGCACCGAGACGGTGGTGAGCGCGGTCTCGCACAACTCGCCGTCCCCGATCGAGAGCGGCAGCACGTCGGGCTTGGCGCCGAGCGGGCCCGACTCGTAGACGAGCGTGAGACCGGGTGCATGCGTCAGCCGCGCCAGATTGGCGGCGGCCGACGGCAACCCGATGCCGACGAAGCAGACATCGTGGTCGCGCAACGCCCGCGCCGCCGCGATCGTCATCATCTCGTTGCGCTGATAGGTTTCCGGCATCGGGGTTTCCAAAAGAGCGCGTTTCAGCCGACCGCGGCGCGGCGGCGGCGGGCATGGCTGGGCGAAGACCTCGGGGCCGCGGTCGAGCACGTTCTGCTTCATCCAGAGCAGAAAACCGTCGCGGTCGCGCGCGATCGGCTCCCAGGCGATGTAGAAGGCATTGTCGCGTGCGTAGTAGCCTTGCGCATAGGACGGATAGGCGCCGCCCGGCACCACCGCAATGGCCCCCACGGTCCAGCTCGGCAGGATCACCGCATTGAGGTTGCGGGGGCCGAAATCCTCCACGACTTCCTCGACCGTCACGATCGAGCGCTTGGCGGCCAGCACCGCCTCCTTCTGCACCCCCACGATGCCTTCCAGGAGCACGTTGCCGGCGCGGTCGGCGCGCAGCGCATGAATGACAGCGACGTCGGGGCGATGCGCCGGCACGGCGGCGAGCTCCTCGCCGGTGAACGGACAGGTGATGCGCTTGATCCTGGGATTCACCTTGGGCAGGTCGACCCCGACATAGCCGCGAAAAATCGCGCACGGCAGCCCGGCGGCGCCGGCCTCGTAGGCATTGGCCATGGCGGCGTGGGAGTGCTCCTCGAGCGCGATCGGGTTGGGCCAGCCGTTCTCGACCGCGTCGCGCAGGCGAAACAGCGAGCCGACGCCCGGATTGCCGCCCCAGGAAAACACCAGCCGCTCGACGCAGCCCATGCCGATCAGCTGGTCGTAGATCAGGTCGGGCGTCATGCGGATGAGGGTGAGGCGCCGCTTGCGCTGGCGGATGATCTCGTGGCCGGCCGCGTAGGGGATCAGATGGGTGAACCCCTCCATGGCGACCGTGTCGCCGTCCTGGATGGTCTGCGCCACCGCATCGGCGAGCGACAGAAAACGCGACATGGCGGACGCCCCTCTCGAGATATCTGTTTCCTCGCTCGCGATAATTATTTACGGGTCATGCCGGGTGCGGTCAAATGGCGCGGCCGCGGGGCTGAAATCGCGATGGCGAGCAATGCACGCACGGTGCGCATCGAATGGGGCGACTGCGACCCTGCCGGCATCGTGTTCTATCCGCGCTATTTCGCCATGTTCGATCACTCGACCACCCTCATGATCGAGCGCACGCTGGGCATGAGCAAGCATCAGCTGCAGGAAACCCATGGGTTCGCCGGCTATCCGCTGGTCGAGACGCGCGCGCGCTTCCTCTTGCCGAGCCGGTTCGGCGACGACGTGCTGATCGAGACCAGCCTCACGGCCGTGCGCCGCTCGAGCTTCGACATCACGCACCGGCTCTCCCGGGACGGCACGCTCGCGATCGAGAGCTTCGAGACGCGGGTGTGGGCGGTGCACGATCCGGCGCGGCCGGGCGGCTTCAGGGCGCAGCCGATCCCGCTGCAACTCGTTGCACGTCTCACGGCGGCCTGATGCAACCGCGGCGCGATGGCGCGATGGACAGCCCGCGGCCGACGCGCTAACTACTTTCCGTCTCGCATGGCCCGTTGCGGCGGGACGGTCGCCCGCCCTTCCTTTCCGCCGATCGATACGCCCGATCCTTAAAAGACCCATTCGGCTCATACCGCCGCTACGGGGCCCGCAACGAAGCCTGCAAACAAATAACCGGAGGAACGCCCATGCGTATCGACGCGTACACGCACTTCTTTCCCAAGAAATTCTTCGACCGCATGCTGGAGAAGGCCGGCGACCACAAGGATATGGGCAAGCGGGTGCGCGCACTTCCGGCGCTCTACGATCTCGATTACCGCAAGAAGATCGTGGATCAGCATCGCGACTACGCGCAAATTCTCTCCTACCCGCAGCCGCCGTTGGAGGCGCTGGCCAGTCTCGGCACTGTCGACGAGCTCGCCAGAATGGTCAACGACGGGTTCGCGGAACTGTGCGCCGCCAACCGCGATCACTTTCCGGGCTTTGTGGCGCAGGTATCGCTGGCGGCGCCCGATGCGGGCGCGGGCGAGGCGGAGCGCGCCATCAAGCAGCTCGGCGCGCTCGGCGTCCAGATCTACACCAATGTGGCCGGCAAGCCGATCGACCGGCCGGAATTCGCGCCGTTCTGGGCCAAGATGAACGAGCTCGGCAAGCCGGTCTGGATTCACCCGGCGCGGGGCGCCGAGACGCCCGACTATCCGCTGACCGAGAGCAAATCGCTCTACGAAATCTGGTGGGCTCTGGGCTGGTCCTACGAGACCGGCTGCGCGATGGCGCGTCTGGTCATGTCGAAGATCATCGACAATCATCCGAACCTGAAGCTCATCGTCCACCATTTCGGCGGCATCGTCCCGATGCTGGAGGGCCGCCTCGGGCCGGGCTGGGACGTGCTCGGCTCGCGCACCACGGATGAAGACTATGTGGCGCTGCGCAAGAGCCTGAAGAAACGCCCGCTCGACTATTTCAAGCAGGATTTCTACGCCGACACTGCCGTATTCGGCGGCGTGCCGGCGACCAAATGCGGGCTCGAGTTCTTCCCGCACGACAAAGTCATCTTCGCGTCCGACTGCCCGTTCGATCCGGAAGGCGGGACGATGTATCCGCGGCTGACCTTGGAGATCCTCGACTCGCTCAACCTGCCGAAGGCGCAGCGCGAGGCCATGGACTACAAGAACCTCGAACTGATCACGGGTGTAAAGCTGGTGAAGTAGGCGGGCAGTGTCGGAGCAGACCAAACAAAAATGCATGGCTGCGAAGCGCCGCGCATTGAAAATACAATCAGAGAACAATGGATCGACGTTACTTCGGCCTCGGAGCCATGCAACGCTCGGCGGGGCTGCGATTGTAGGGCGCAATCGCTTTATTGCGCCGACCGGCCGCGCCACGCCCCGTACCTTTGAGATCAGGCGTGAACGGCTCCGCCGAGCGGCGCAATAAAGCGATTGCGCCCTACGGCGTCCGAGATCGAGGCACACTGCGCCAGTTTCAATTTCTGGAATCCACTGATTTGCGTGCTCATGTCAAGCGCGCCGGTAGGATGGGTTGAGCATTTGCGAAACCCATCACTGCGTTGTTAGCCACTCGTCGCTGCGGTTGATCGCGGCATCGTCGTTACGATGGGTTTCGCAAGAGCTCAACCCATCCTACGGCCTCGCCGGCAATCTGCCTCCGCTGTGGGCTATTCGTTCCCCGCGCATGAATCCGCCCGCCGCATCTGCTAGCCTCCCCGGCCATGGACATCGCCCTCCCCGCACCACCGCCCGAACCGGCCGATTCCGCCGAGGCGGGCGCGCGCATTACGCCGATGATGGAGCAATATACCGAGATCAAGGCGGCGCATCCGGGCTGCCTCTTGTTCTACCGGATGGGCGATTTCTACGAGCTGTTCTTCGAGGATGCCGAGATCGCCTCGCGGGCGCTCGGCATCGTGCTGACCAAGCGCGGCAAGCATCTGGGCCGCGACATCCCGATGTGCGGGGTGCCGATCGAGCGGTCGGACGAATATCTGCACCGGCTGATCGCGCGCGGCCACCGGGTCGCGGTCTGCGAGCAGACCGAGGACCCCTCCGAGGCCAAGAAGCGCGGCAACAAGAGCGTGGTGCGGCGCGACGTGGTGCGCCTGGTCACGCCCGGCACCTTGACCGAGGACACGCTGCTCGAGGCGCGCGAGAACAATTATCTCCTGGCGATCGCGCGGGCGCGCGCCTCGGGCGAGGCGGAGAGCCGCTTCGCGATCTCCTGGATCGACATCTCGACCGGCGAGTTCCGCATCGCCGAATGCGACCGGCTGGGGCTCGCGGCCGAGATCGCGCGGCTCGAGCCGGGCGAGATCATCGTGTCGGACGCGCTCTACGGGGATGCCGAGCTCGCGCCTTTTCTGCGGGCGCTGCCGGCGGTGACGCCGCTGCCGCGCGACGTGTTCGACGGCGCGACCGCGGAGCGCAGGCTCGCCAATTATTTCGCGGTCTCGACCACGCAGGCGTTCGGGACGCTGAGCCGGCTCGAGCTGACGGCGGCGGCCGCCTGCATCTCCTATGTGGAACGCACCCAGCTCGGCCGCCGCCCACCGTTGTCGGTGCCGATGCGCGAGCCGGAGGGGGCGACGCTCGCCATCGACCAGGCCACGCGGGTCAATCTCGAGCTCACGCGCGCGCTCTCGGGCGATCGGCGCGGATCGCTCCTGGGGGCCATCGACCGCACCGTGACGCCGCCGGGCTCGCGCCTGTTGGCGCAGCGTCTGGCCGCGCCGCTCACCGACCCGGCCGCGATCGGACGCCGGCATGACGCGGTCGCCTTTTTCCTTGCCGATGCGGGCATGCGCGGCACGACCCGTGCGCAGCTCAGGGCGGCGCCCGACCTGGCGCGGGCGCTCGCCCGCCTCGTGGTCGGCCGCGGCGGCCCGCGCGACCTCGCCGCCATCCGAGACGGGATCGCGGCGGCGGCGAGCCTCGCCGGCGCGCTGGCGCAGATGCCCGAGCTTCCGGCCGAGATCGCGCAAGCGGCTGCCGCCCTGGCAGAGCCCGATCCGGCCATTGCGGCGGAGCTTGGCCGCGCGCTCGCCGACGAGCTGCCGCTCATCCGGCGCGACGGCGGCTTCCTGCGCGAGGGCTACGAGCCGGCGCTCGACGAGGCGCGGGCGCTGCGCGACGAATCGCGCCGGGTGATCGCGGCCCTGCAGGCGCGCTACGCCGAGGAGAGCGGCGTGCGCTCGCTCAAGATCCGCCACAACAACGTGCTCGGCTATTTCGTGGAGGCGACGGCGCAGAACGGCGACAAGTTCCTGCGCCCGCCCTTGAACGCGATCTTCATCCATCGCCAGACGCTGGCCGGCCAGGTGCGCTTCACCACCACGGAGCTGGGCGAGCTCGAGGTCAAGATCGCCAGCGCCGCCGAGCGCGCACTCGCGATCGAGCTCAAGAGCTTCGAGCGGCTGACCGCGCTGGTGACGGGCGCGCAAGCCGCCGTCACGGCTGCTGCGGCGGCGCTCGCAAGCCTCGACGTGGCGGCGGCCTTGGCCGAGCTCGCGGCCGAGCGCGGCTATGTGCGGCCGGAAACCGACGGCTCGCTCGATTTCATCATCGAAGGCGGCCGCCATCCGGTGGTGGAGCAAGCACTGCTGGCCGACGGCGGCCCGTTCGTCGCCAATGATTGCGATCTCTCCCCGCCCGCGGGCGCCGCCGCCGGGCGCATCTGGCTCCTCACCGGACCCAATATGGGCGGCAAGTCGACCTTCCTGCGCCAGAACGCCTTGATCGCGATCCTGGCCCAGATGGGCAGCTTCGTGCCGGCGCGCCGCGCCAAGATCGGGGCGGTCGACCGGCTGTTCTCGCGCGTGGGCGCGGCCGACGATCTGGCGCGCGGCCGCTCCACCTTCATGGTGGAGATGGTGGAGACCGCCGCGATCCTCAATCAGGCGGGCGAGCGCTCGCTCGTGATCCTGGACGAGATCGGCCGCGGCACCGCGACCTTCGACGGCCTCTCGATCGCCTGGGCCACCATCGAGCATTTGCACGAGAGCAATCGCTGCCGCGCTTTGTTCGCGACCCATTTCCACGAGCTGACCCAGCTCGCGGCCGCGCTGCCGCGGCTGTTCAACGCCACGGTGCGGGTGAAGGAATGGGAGGGCGAGGTCGTGTTCCTGCACGAGGTGGTGCCGGGCGCGGCCGACCGCAGCTACGGCATCCAGGTCGCCAAGCTCGCCGGCCTGCCGCGCGCGGTGATCGAGCGGGCGAAGCTGGTGCTGGCCAAGCTCGAGGCGGTGGATCGCGCGGCGCCCCGCGGCTTCGAGGACCTGCCGCTGTTCGCGGCCGCGCCGCGGCCAACGGCCGCCTCCGCGCCGGATGCGGCGCTCGCCGCCGTCATCGCTGCATTGGGGGCGCTGCATCCCGACGAGATGTCGCCGCGCGAAGCGCTCGAAGCGCTTTATGCGCTGAAGGCGAAGGCGGGCAAGGCTTCGTAGCCCGGACGGAGCGCAGCGCAATCCGGGACCGCCTTTCCGGCATTGCGCTTCGCTCCATGCGGGCTACAAGCTAGAAGCTTGTCCTGCACGGCCGGAGGGAAACATGCAGAGATCATCCACATTGCTCACCACGAGCCTCATCACGGTCGGCGTCATGGTGCTCGCCGGCTTGAGCTGGGGACAATCCAGCGGAGCACCTCCCGCCGCGAAATCCGGCACCCGTCTGATCACGCTGGGCACGCGCGCCGGGCCGTCGCCCACTATCGGGCGCGCGCAATCGTCGAACCTCTTGATCGTCAACGGCGCCCAATATGTCATCGATGCCGGCGACGGGGTAACGCGCCGCCTGACCAGGCTCGGAACCAATTTCCGCAATATCGGGGTCATCTTCATCACGCACCCCCACAGCGACCACACCAGCGGGCTCGGGGCCTTGATGAGCATCGTGTATGACGCCAATCGCATCAGCCCGGTCGACATCTATGGGCCGCCCGGCACGGTCGCGAGCGTCAACGGATTGCTGGAGTTTCTCAACGTGAATTCGGAGATCAGGATCAGCGACGGAACCAAGACCGTTCCCTCGGGCAAGGTGTTCAGCGCGCATGATACCGGAGCCGGAATGATCTTCCAGGATGCCAACATCAAGGTCACCGCAGTCGAGAATACCCACTTCCATTTCCAGCCCGGCAGCCCGGGTTATGGAAAATACAAGTCGTATGCGTATCGCTTCGACACGCCCGAGCGATCGGTGGTGTTTACCGGAGACACCGGTCCGAGCGACGCCGTCGCGGCGCTCGCCAAGGGCGCCGATCTCATGGTCTCGGAAGTGACCGGCTCCATCGACGAGTATAAGGAGGCGCAGATCAAGAACGGCCGCTGGCAGACCATGACGCCCGAGCAGCAAGCCGGTGCGATCCGGCATATGACTCAAGAGCATCTCACCACGGAGGAAGTCGGAAAGTTGGCCGCCCAGGCCGGGGTCAAGACGGTCGTGCTGACCCATCTTCCCGCCGGCTCCGATCCAAAAGACGATTACAAGCGCTTTGCCGAGGAGGTTAAGAGGCAATTCACCGGTCCGGTGCTCGTCGCAAACGACCTGATGGAGTTTTGAACCTTAGATCACTTCGGCAGGAATTCTTCCGTGTAGAATTTGCTCATGTCGGGCTCGGTCGGCAGAATCTTCAGGTCCACGTAGGAGCGGCTGAGCACCGCCAGCGCCTTGGGATCGAATTTTCCGTCCAAGGAGAACATCGGCATCAGCTCGTCGTAGGTGCGCGCCGTGATGGCGGGATCGACGCTGATGATGTCCTTGGCGATCTCGACCGTGCGGGCCTTGTCGGCGCGCATGAAGGCGATGGTCTCGAACCAGGCCTCCAGGAACGAGCGGATGGCATCGGGCCGGGTCGCGATCAGCTTGTCGGTGGCGAAGATCACGTGGATGTGGAAATCCTTCACCAGATCGCCGAACCGGAACAGGATCTTGCCATAACCATTGGCCTCGGCCTGCAGCAAGGTCGCGATGTCGGCCACCAGGCCGTCGATCTGATGGGTCTTGAGCGCCGCGAATTGTGCGGGCGTGGCGCCGAGCGGCGTCACGTCGATGCCGTCCGGGCCCCAGCCCTGCTGGCGCGACAGCTCGCTGACCAGCCAGGCGGTGAGCGAGTTGACGGTGGTGACCCCGATCTTCTTAGCCCGGAGGTCGGCGACCGATTTGACCGCGCCGTCGGGCCGCACCAGGAGCGCCAAGAGCCGCGGCGCCCCCGCCATGGCGGCGACCGCCTTGACGGGCGAGCCCTTCTGGATCGCCGCCATCTCGGGTCCGGAGCCGAGCCCGATATCGATGGAGTCGCCGGCCAGCGCCTGCTGCAGCCGGGCGCCGCCCGAGAGCGACGAAGCCTCGATCTCGACGCCGTATTTGCGGAACAGGCCGACCCGCATGCCGACATCGAGCGGCACGAAGGAGAAGGCCTCCGGCACGGACTTGCCGACGCGCAGAAGCTCGGCCGCGGCGCCCATGGTCGGGGCGGCGGCCAAGAGCAGCATGGCGAGCAGGGCGCGAATGCAGGCGTGTTTGTTCATCATGGCGGCCTCCGACGCGAGCACTTGTCCCGGGCGCAGTGCAGCATGGAGCGCGAAGCGCGCAATGGTGCGCTGCAGACCCGGGACCGTTCCAGGCTCGGAGTTTGGAACGACCCCGGCTCTGCGGTGCGCCGCTACGCGCTGCACCGCGTCCGGGAAAAGTATCACACCCGCATCCGAAAATAAGGACCGCACATGCCGCTACACCCGCTGCAGCCCGACCTCGATCGGCGGGCCGCTCTTGATGGTCTGGTAGACCACGCAATAGCGCTCGGTGAGCTTGAGCAACTGGTCGAGCTTGTCCTGCGGGGCATCGGTGTCGACCTCGAAGCGCAGGCGGATCTGCTTGAAGCCGACCGGCGCGTCCTTGGCGACCCCCAGCGTACCGCGGAAATCGAGATCGCCTTCCGCCGACACGGTGCCGGACTTGAGCGGAATGTCGATGGCGGTGGCGACCGCTTTGAGGGTCACGCCCGCGCAGGCGACCAGCGCCTCGAGCAGCATGTCGCCGGAGCACAGCTCGAGCCCCGATCCGCCGGTGGCCGGATGCAAACCGGCGGCCGCGATGGCGCGGCCGGTCTCCACCTTGCAGGCGATGGCGGTATCGTCGAGCCTGCCGCGCGCCTTCAAGGTGATGACGGCGGATTGCGGATCGCCCTTGTAGCGCTCCTTGAGCGGCGCCTGCATGGCGCGTAACGCGGTGGCATCCATAGTCTCGATGTTCTTCTTCGATCCTTGCTCTTCAGCAACGGCCATGCTCGGCATCATCACGCAGTCCGTCGAGGCGATCTTGTCAGACGCGTCTACTCTCGCTATCTGCCGTCACCCGCTTCGTGACGCGATGGATTTCTGCCGCACTGTCCAAGTCACGTCGAGAAATCTCCGGATAGTCTGAAACCACGAGAACGATGTTTCAGAAATGATGTAATCCATGGCGTTTTATTTTCCGCGACACGACCTCCCAATCATCGGGTAGCATTCCATCGTCCTCCTACCACCACAGCTCCGCGCCGGCATTGGCCCTGGTCTGGCCATCGTCGGTGACGGCGGCGCGGTCGAGCGAGCGGTCGAGCGCGGCGAGCACGCGGCGCTTGACGAAATCGAAGGCGGCCGACTGGCGGTCGCGCGGGCGCGGCAGGTCGCTGCCGATCTCCTCGAACAGCCGGCCCGGATGGGCGCGCATCACCATGATGCGGTCGGCCAGCACCACCGCCTCCTCGACGTCGTGGGTGACCATGACCAGCGTCGGCTTGAAGTCGGCCCACAGGTCGAGCAGGTGATCCTGCAGGTCGGCGCGGGTGAAGGCATCGAGCGCCGAGAACGGCTCGTCGAGCAGCAGGACCTGCGGCCGCGGGACCAGCGCGCGGGCGATGGCGACGCGCTGGGCCTGACCGCCGGAAAGCTCGCGCGGCCACATGCGCGCCTTCTCGGTCAGGCCCACGCGCGCGAGCGCGGCCGCGACGCGCGCGCGCCGCTCGGCCCGCGGCCGGTGCTCGAGGCCGAAGCCGACATTGTCGGCGACATCGAGCCAGGGCAGCAAACGGGGCTCCTGGAAGATGATGCCGATCTCCTCGTGCGGCGCCGTGATGAGGGTGCCGTCGAGCGCGACCGTTCCCTGCGTCGGGGTGTCGAGACCGGAGATGGCGCGCAGCAAGGTCGACTTGCCGCAGCCCGAGCCGCCCACCACCACCAGGATCTCGCCGGGGCCGACGCCGAGCGACACGCCCTCGAGCGCGCGCACGCCGTTGGGATAGGTCTTGCCGACACGATCGAGCACCAGCATGGCGATATCCATTCGCAATTCTCGTTGTCGGACCTGTTCCGGCCATCTCGATCAGGATGGCACGTGCCTTACTTATCGGGATGGCCGGAACAAGTCCGGCCATGACACTGTGCTAAATCGCGCAGTCCCGGCCAAACCAAATGCAGCTACTGCCGCGCCACCACGTCCTCCCAGCGCAGGAACGGCGCGCTCAGGAGCACGATGAGCCAATCGGACAGCTTGCCCAGGATCGCGAACGCCACGATGGCGGCGACGATCTGGGCCGGCTTGCCGAGCTGCTGGCCATCGATCAACAGAAAGCCGAGCCCGCTGGAGGCGCCCAGGAACTCCGCCGCCAGCACGAACATCCAGCCGAGCCCCAGCCCGGCGCGCAACGCCAGCACATAGGCCGGCAGCACCGCAGGCAACAGGATGCGGCGGATCATCGCAAAACCCGAGAGCCGGAACGCGCGCCCGACCTCGACGATCTTGCGGTCGACCGACAGCACCGCGCCCATGACGCCGAGATAGACCGGAAAGAACACGCCCACCGCGATCAGGATGATCTTGGAGGCCTCGAAAATGCCGAACCAGAGAATGAACAGCGGCACCCAGGCGATCGAGGGCACGGCGCGGAGGCCCTGCAGGGTGGGATCGAGCAGGCGGTAGGTCAGCGCCGAGTAGCCCGCGACCGCGCCCACGATCGTGCCCGCCGCGACCCCGAGCACGAAGCCCCAGCCGACGCGCCAGAGCGTGGCGGCGGCATGCTCCTGCAATTCGCCGGTGCGGGCCAGATCCGCGAACGTTTTGAAGATCACCGAGGGCGGCGGCACCAGGCGTCCGTTGGACAGGCCCAGATGGACGGCGATCTCCCAGGACAGTGCCAGCCCGAGCGGCAGGAGCAGGCCGAGCCCGGGCCGCGCCCAGCGCGCAATGCCGCGCCGCGCGGATGGATTGCGTGCTCCGCCCTCCGCCACGCCTTGATCCAGGGTCGCCGTCATGGCGACAGGAGACATAAGCGGCGCGCCGAATGCAATGGCGCCGATTTGTCGCTTCGGCGGAGCTTGGAACGATCCCGGGTCTGCAGCGCACCACTGAAGAAGTGCCGCGCTGCGCCCGGGACGAGCATCAATTCGCGGCCGCGACGTAGCGATCGTCGATGAGGTCGTCGACCGCCTTCTTGACGTCCACCGCGGCTCCGATCACGCCGGCCTTCTGCAAGGCCAGACCGGCCTCCAGGATCGAGTCGCGCTGCGGCGGCCCCATCTTGCTGAAGGTGAGATCGGTGCGCTCCTTGAGCTGCTTGTCGACCACGTTCTCGGGCAGCTTGGTGACGGCGATGAAATCGCGCTTGAGCTCGTCGTAATGGCCGAGCGCGTATTTGCGCGCATCGTCGTAGACCGCGAGCACGCGGCGCGTGATGTCGGGCTGCTCCTTGAGGAACTCCTCGCGGGCATCGAGGATGCCCCAGGTGTTGGCGGCGGCATTGCGATAGAACAGCCGCGCGCCGTCCTCGATCTCGTGCTGCGCCATCATCGGATCGAGGCCCGCCCAGGCATCGACGTCGCCGCGCAACAGCGCGGTGCCGCCGTCGGCGTGCTGCTGCACCAGCACCGGGGTGATGTCCTTCTCGGTCAAGCCGGCCGACAACAGCGCCCGCACCAGGAAGATGTGCGGATCGGTGCCGCGCACCATCGCGACCTTCTTGCCCTTGAGGTCCGCGACCTTGTTGATCTTGCTGTCGGCGGTGGTGACCAGCGCGGTCCATTCGGGACGCGAGAACACGTAGATCGACTTGATCGGATTGCCGTTGATGCGGGCGATCAGGGCGGCGGAGCCGGCGCTCGAGCCGAAGTCGATCGAGCCGGCGTTGAGGAACTGCAAGGCATTGGCCGAGCTCACGGTCTGCACCCAGAGGATCGAGATGCCGTCCTTGGCGAACTCCTTCTCGAGCAGGCCCTTGTTCTTGAGCAGGATCGAGACCGGATTGTAGGTGGCCCAATCGATGCGGATTTCCTTGGGCTTGTCGGCGGCCTTGAGCGAAGCGGGCGGCAACAGCGCGACCAGCATGGCGCAAGCCAACAGCGCGCGCCGGGAGATTTTGGTCATGACCAACTCCATGCAGGGGGCCGGCGTCCGCCGAAACCCGGTTGCGGGGCCGCATCGGTCGCGCGGCACAAGCCGTCGGCTCCGACCTGGCACTAGTTTTATTCCATAGCCCCGCATTATCTCTATGGTCAATGGAAAATAAGCTCCAATAATTGTCATATAGGAGAATATATTTTCCAGCGCTCCTTTCGCCACGTGATCCGTTGCGGCCGCCGGGATCAGCCGCCCGCAAGCCCCTTGCGGATCAGCCGCGGGGGCATGCTTTTTTTCTGAAAATGCTTTATCCCGTCACGCCATGCTTTCTCCCGCCGAACAGAGCCCGCCGGAATCGAGCGATCTGCTCGACGCGCCCGCGATCGCGGCCGAGCTGGAGAAGCTCGCCGCGCTGCATGCCGGCCGCGACCGGGAGATGCGCAACGCGGTCGCCCAGCACCTGAAGGCGGCGCTGGTGCAAGGGCGCGCCAAGGCCGAGCAGCTGCTGCTGGCGGACCGGCACGGCCGGCGCTGCGCCGAGCGGCTCTGCCACATGCAGGACGAGATCATCCGCATCCTGTTCGAGCTCGCCGAGAGGCATCTCTATCCGGCGCAGAATCCCTCCAAGGCCGAGCGCATGGCGATCGTCGCCACCGGCGGCTACGGCCGCGGCATCCTGGCGCCCGGCTCCGACATCGATCTCCTGTTCCTGCTGCCCTACAAGCAGACCGCCTGGTGCGAATCCATCGCCGAAGCGATCCTCTATTGCCTGTGGGACATGGGGCTCAAGGTCGGCCATGCCACGCGCTCGATCGACGAATGCATCCGTCAGTCGATGGCGGACATGACCATCCGCACCGGCATCCTGGAGGCGCGCTTCCTCCTGGGCGACCGCAAGCTCTACGACGACCTGATGGTCCGCTTCGACAAGGACGTGGTGGCGGGCACCGCCAAGGAGTTCGTGGCCGCCAAGCTCGCCGAGCGCGAGGAGCGCCACCGCCGCGCCGGGCAGTCGCGCTATCTGGTCGAGCCCAACGTCAAGGACGGCAAGGGCGGCTTGCGCGACCTGCACACGCTCTATTGGATCGCCAAATACGTCTACCGGGTGAAGGAACGCGAGGAGCTGATCGAGCACGGCGTCTACGACCGGCGCGAATATACCCGCTTCCGCCGCTGCGGCGATTTCCTGTGGGCGGTGCGCTGCCACATGCACTTCGTCACCGGGCGGGCCGAGGAGCGGCTGTCCTTCGACATCCAGCGCGAGATCGCGGTGCGGCTGGGCTATACCGAGCATCCGGGCCAGCGCGACGTCGAGCGGTTCATGAAGCACTACTTCCTGGTCGCCAAGGACGTCGGCGACCTGACCGCGATCCTGTGCGCCGAGCTCGAGGACAGCCAGGCCAAGGCGATGCCGGCGCTCGGCCGCGTGATGGCGAAATTCCGGCCGCGCCGGCGGCGCCATTTGAGCGAATCCGACGACTTCATCGTCGACTACAATCGCATCAACGTGGCCGATCCCGAGGTGTTCGCGCGCGATCCCGTCAACCTGATCCGCATCTTCGCGCTGGCGCAGAAATACGATCTGGCGTTCCATCCCGACGCGCTGCGGCTCGCCACGCGCTCGCTGAAGCTGATCGATCAGCCGCTGCGGGAGAACGAGGAGGCCAACCGCATTTTCCTCGAGATCCTCACCTCGAAGAACGCCCCCGAGATCGTGCTGCGCCGCATGAACGAGACCGGCGTGCTCGGCCATTTCGTGCAGGCCTTCGGCCGCATCGTGGCGATGATGCAGTTCAACATGTACCACCACTATACGGTGGACGAGCACCTGTTGCGCTGCATCGGCATCCTGTCGGAGATCGATGCCGGCACCGGCCACGATACCGCGTTCGCGAGCGAGCTGATGCGCTCGATCCAGCCGCAACACCGCACGCTCCTCTACATCGCGGTGTTCCTGCACGATATCGCCAAGGGGCGGGTCGAGGACCACTCGATCGCCGGGGCGCGCATCGCGCGGCGGTTCTGCCCGCGGCTCGGCTGCTCGCCGGCGGAGACCGAAACCGTCGCCTGGCTGGTGGAGCAGCACCTGGTGATGTCGTCGGTGGCGCAGTCGCGCGATCTTTCCGACCGCATGACCATCCAGAATTTCGCCGGCGTGGCGCAATCGATCGAGCGCATGAAGCTGCTCACCATTCTCACCACCGCCGACATCAAGGGCGTGGGACCGGGCGTGTGGAACGGCTGGAAGGCGCAGCTCCTGCGCACGCTCTATTACGAGACCGAGCCGGTGCTGACGGGAGGCTTTTCCGAGGTCAACCGGGCCCAGCGGGTGGCGGTGGCGCAGGCCGAGCTCAAGGCCGCGCTCGCGGATTGGCGGGCGGAAGAGCGCGACGCCTATGTGGCGCGGCACTATCCGGCCTATTGGCTCAAGGTCGATCTGCCGCAGAAGCTGGCGCATGCCCGCTTCCTGCGGGCCACCGAGGCGGCGGGGAAATCGCTGTCGACCACGATCGGCTTCGATGCCGGGCGCGGCGTGGTCGAGCTCACGGTGCTCGCGCCCGACCATCCCTGGCTGTTGTCGATCATCGCCGGCGCCTGCGCCATGGCGGGCGCCAATATCGTGGACGCGCAGATCTTCACCACCACCGACGGGCAGGCGCTGGACACCATCGCGGTGTCGCGCGAGTTCGAGCGCGACGAGGACGAGGAGCGGCGCGCCGCCCGCGTCGCCGAGACCATCGAGCAGGTGCTGCGCGGCGACATCAAGCTGCCCGAGATGGTGGCCAAGCGGCTCATCCCCAAGGGACGCTACAAGGCCTTCGCGCTCGAGCCCGAGGTGATGATCAACAATGCCTGGTCGGACCGCTACACCATGGTCGAGGTGACGGGGCTCGACCGTCCCGGGCTCCTGTACGAGCTGACCTCGACGCTGTCGCGGCTCAATCTCAACATCGGCTCCGCCCATGTGGCGACCTTCGGGGAGCGCGTGGTCGACGTGTTCTACATCACCGACCTGTTCGGGGCGAAGATCACCTCGCCCACCCGCCAAGCCGCGATCAAGCGCGCCTTGATCCAGCTCTTCCTGCCGCCCGATGCGGCCGCCGCAAAGGCCGCGCGCGCCGGCTGAGCCGGAACGCTTCGCGGCCTGCCGCCGGCTCCGACCCGGCCACCGGTAACCGCCCCTTAAACCCCCCTATCTACGGTGAACCGGGATATCGAGGGGAGAATCGCGCGTGGCCGACTCCGACGACTCGCAACCGCGACCGGCGCGCCCCAAAAACGCGCCCAAATCCGGGCGCAAGTCCGCTCCCAAATCCGCGCCCAAGCGAAAACCTGCGGCCGGCCGCGACGAGGGCAGCCGCTCCCCGCTGCGACGGCTGGTCTATTGGGGGGTGGTGCTCGGCCTCTGGGGGCTGATCATGGCGGGCGGCGCCGTCGCGCTGGTGGCCTCCACGCTGCCGCCGATCCAGTCGCTCGCCATACCCAAGCGGCCGCCCTCGATCGAGATCGACGGCCTCGACGGCAAGCCGCTGGCGGTGCGCGGCGAGATGGGCGGGGCCGCGGTCTCGCTCAAGGACCTGCCGCCCTACCTGCCGCGCGCCTTCATCGCCATCGAGGACCGCCGCTTCTATCACCATTACGGCGTCGACCCGTTCGGGCTCGCCCGCGCGCTGGTCGCCGACGTGCTGCATCGGGGCGTCCAGCAGGGCGGCTCGACCATCACGCAGCAGCTCGCCAAGAACCTGTTCCTGACCCCGCAGCGCACGCTCTGGCGCAAGATGCAGGAGGTGGTGCTGGCGCTGTGGATCGAGCGCAAGTTCAGCAAGAACGAGATTCTCGAGCTCTATCTCAACCGGGTCTATTTCGGCTCCGGCGCCTACGGGGTCGAAGCCGCGGCGCAGCGCTATTTCGGCAAGCCGGCGCGCGAGGTGAAGCTGGCGGAGGCCGCCATGCTGGCGGGCCTGGTCAAATCGCCGACCCGGCTCGCGCCCAGCCGCAACCCGGACGGCGCCGAACGGCGCGCCCAGATGGTGCTGGCCGCCATGGCGGAGGAAGATTTCATCACCGAGACCATGGCCAAGATGGCGATGGCGCAACCCGCCCATGCGGTGAAGCCGAGCGGCGCCGGCAGCGTCGGCTACGTGGCGGACTGGATCATGGACGTGCTCGACGATCTGGTCGGCCATGTGGACGACGATCTCAAGGTCGAGACCACGATCGATCCGGCCTTGCAGGCGGCGGCCGAGAAGGCGCTGGTCGACGAGCTGGCGCAGAAGGGCCAGAAGCTCGACGTCGAGCAGGGCGCCCTGGTGGCGATGACGCCGCAGGGCGCGGTGCGCGCCATGGTGGGCGGCAAGAGCTACGCCGAGAGCCAGTTCAACCGCGCGGTGGCGGCCAAGCGCCAGCCCGGCTCCGCCTTCAAGCCGTTCGTGTATCTGACCGCGCTCGAGCACGGGCTCACGCCCGACACGGTGCGCGAGGACAAGCCGATCGCGCTCAAGGGCTGGAAGCCGGAGAACTACGGCCGCCAATATCTCGGACCGGTGACGCTGACGCAGGCGCTTTCGCAGTCGCTCAACACCGTGTCGGTGCGCCTGACGCTCGAGTTCGGGCCGGCCGCGGTCGCCAAGACGGCCTATCGGCTCGGCATCGCCTCCAGGCTCGATCCCAATCCTTCGCTCGCGCTCGGCACCTCGGAGGTCTCGCTGATCGAGCTGGTCGCCGCCTATGCGCCCTTCGCCAATGGCGGCACCGCGATCGCGACGCATGTGATCGAACGGGTGCGCACCGTGGCCGGCAAGACGCTCTACACCCGCCAGGCCCCCAATTTCGGGCGCATCATCGAGGCGCGCTATGTGGGCATGATGAACGCCATGATGCACGAGACGCTGACGAGCGGGACCGCCCACAGCGCCCAGCTCGCGGGCTGGCCGGCGGCCGGCAAGACCGGCACCAGCCAGGATTTCCGCGATGCCTGGTTCATCGGTTATACGGACCACCTGGTGACCGGGGTGTGGCTCGGCAACGACGATTCCTCGCCCACCCGCAAGGCGACGGGCGGCGGCATGCCGGTGGAGATCTGGTCGCGCTTCATGAAGCCTGCGCATCAGGGCGTGCCGGTCGCGGGCCTGCCCGAAGTCGACACCGGCCTCTCGCTCGCCTCGCTCCTGCCGCCGAGCGGTGCTCCGATCCCGCCGGCGCCGGTCGGGGTATCGGCGGGCGGACCGCCGCGAAGCGACCACCGCACCGGCCTCGACAACTGGTTTCTCGAGCGGCTGTTCGGCCGGCGTTAGAATACCTGGTCAGTGGGCGCGAAGACAATGCGCCGGCCGCCAGTCATAACGGCAAGGTACCTATTGGTCGTGCTGAGCGCACCGGCGCGCCGTATGTCTTTAGTTCTTTAGGCGCGCGATCGCGGCCGGCAATCTCGCGCGTCAGCGCGCCGAGCTGGTAACGCCGGGCGGATCGATGGCGGGGCCGCGATCGCGCCCGTCACCGCGCCACGGCGGCATCCGGGCGGCGGGCGTGGCGGGGCTTGGGGACGAGGCCGTAGCGGTGCAGGTCGGTGCCATGGGCATCGAGCCAGGCCTTGGCGCGCTCGAAGTCGCCATCGAGCCGCCCGACCAGCCGCCAGAACTTCGGCGAGTGATTGAGCTCCTTGAGATGGGCGACCTCGTGCGCGGCCAGATAGTCGAGCACGAACGACGGCGCCAGGATGAGCCGCCAGGAGAACGACAGCACCCCGGTATTGGAGCAGGAGCCCCAGCGGCTCGACTGATCCCGGATCGAGACCCGCTTGATGGCGATGCCGAGCTTGGCCGCATAGCGGCTGGCGGCCGCCTCCAGATCGGCGCGGGCTTCGCGCTTGAGGAAGTCGCTGATGCGGCGATCGATATGGGGCGGCTCGCCGACGACGCAGAGCAGGCGCTGGCCGCGCTCGTCGGTCTCGGTCCACACCGTGCCGCGCACATTGCGGCGATGCACGATGCGATGCGGAATGCCGCGCAGCGGCACCTCGACGCCATGCACGAAGGGCGCCGCGTCCGGCAAGCGCTTGAGCCGCGCCGCGATCCATCCGCCATGCTGCTGCGCGAAATCGCGCGCTTCGCGCACGCTGCCGCGCGGCGGCATGGTGAGAACGACCTCGCGCAACGCGGCGTCGATGCGCAACGTGTAGCGGCGCGCCTGGCGATGACGGCGCAAGCGCACCAGCAGAACCGATTTATCGAAGATGATTTCCAGCGCCGACGGTTCGGTCGGACGACGATAGAGCAATGCGCGCAACGACATGGCCGTACATCCACCCACAAACGTTCCCGGGCGAAATACTGCCATAACCGCAATGGGGCGCGGCATGGTCGATCGCAAATAAACTCCTTCCCCAAGAACACGGGCCTGCGCCGGCGCGCTACCACAACAGCTAGGGCCTATTAAGTTGCGAATCCGAATTCATATTTTTCTGGCGC
This sequence comes from uncultured Alphaproteobacteria bacterium, assembly GCA_963744275.1. Taxonomy (GTDB): domain Bacteria; phylum Pseudomonadota; class Alphaproteobacteria; order Rhizobiales; family Xanthobacteraceae; genus VAZQ01. The sequence goes on along the minus strand of CAVUSX010000029.1, from coordinate 479,132 downwards.
GGCCGCGGCGGCGGCGCCGCACGCGTCACCCCAGGAGGGGTTTGGGGCGAGCCGGAAAAGCCCATACAGGACAATGGCTTGCGAGGAATTGAGCGGGATGTCGCGAGCGGCGAATCAACGAGAAACCCCGGCAGGACGGGCCTTGCCGGCACTTTTGGCGTCGCGTCGGAGGCCGCGGCAGCCTCCGGAACCGGCGCGCCGGGCCGGCTATTCGGTGACCGCCGACGCCTTCTCGGGTTCGGCAACCGCCGAAGGGGCGGTCATGCTCGCGCGCATCGACCCGTTGGGCTTCGCCGCCGCGCGCGGCGCAGTCTTGGCGGCGCGCTTGCCGCCATGTCCATCCTGGCCGTCGTTGGACAGCACGAAGTCGGCGATCCGCGGCGCGATCTCGGCGCGAAAGCGCGATCCATTGAACACGCCGTAATGGCCGACGCCGGGCTGCATCCAATGGGACTTGCGCTCGGGGGGAATGTTGACGCACAGCCGGTGCGCCGCCTCGGTCTGTCCGCGGCCCGAAATGTCGTCGTTCTCGCCCTCGACCGTGAGCAGCGCGACGCGGCGGATTTGGGCCGGATCGACCGGCGCGCCCCGATGGGTCATCGTGCCCTTCGGCAAGGAGTGGCGCACGAACACGGTATCGACCGTCTGCAGATAGTACTCGGCGCTCAAGTCCATCACCGCCAGATATTCATCGTAGAATTCACGATGCTTCTGGGCGGAATCGCCGTCGCCCTTGACCAGATGCGTGAACAGGTTGCGATGCGCCTCGATATGGCGCTCGAGATTCATGCTGACGAAGCCGTTGAGCTGCAGAAATCCCGGATAGACGTCGCGCATCAGGCCCGGATTGGGAAACGGCACCTTGGTGATGACGTGGCGGCGGAACCAGTCGATGCCGCGCGCTTGTGCGAGCTCGTTCACGGCGGTCGGATTGGCGCGCGTATCGATCGGGCCGCCCATCAGCACCATGGAATGGGGAACATAGGGGTCTTGCGTCGCCTCCATGCGGGCGACCGCCGCCATCACCGGCACCGACGGCTGGCACACCGCCAGCACATGCACGTCGCCCTGCAGGAGGTGCAGCATCGAGATCACGTAGTCGATATAGTCGTCGAGGTCGAAGCGGCCTTCGGCGAGCGGCACCATGCGGGCGTCGGCCCAATCGGTGACATAGACGTCGTGGTAGGGCAGCAGGCCTTCCACGGTCCCGCGCAGCAGCGTGGCATAGTGACCCGACATCGGCGCCACGATCAGCAGGCGCGGCTGCGGCCGGCGCGGCCGCCGCTCGAAGGCGCGCTCGAAATGCAGCAAGCGGCAGAACGGCCGCTCCCAGACCGTGGAGATGTGGACCGGGATGCGTTCGCCGCCGACCAGGGTGGAGTTGATCCGCCACTCGGGCTTGCCGTAGCGGCGGGTCGAGCGCTCGAACATCTCGCAGGCCGCGGCCACGGTCTTGCCGAACTGGGTATGGGCCATCGGATTGGCCGGATTCTTGAAGAACAGCCGGGTCGCATCCGCCAAAGCACGGGACGGATTGAGCGACGCCTGGCTCATCTCGTAGAACCAGTAATACGGCCCCGCCAGCATCGGGCCATGCCCGACCACTGCGGCCGGAGCGCCGCCGAATTCCCCAATTGCCATAGCCCCGGTCCCTGACGGTTCATGCTGCATTGCAGCAAGGTGTCGCTTTTCGTCCACGCCGTCAACATAGGGGGCTTGTTTTGCCATGCGCTTAAGAAATGGGGATTCTTTCGGATTGGGTAAACAGGGCGACTAAATTGTCGCATTTCCGAACGGAAAACCGGACACCGCTGGACGATGCCGCCTATTCGCCGGACTGCAGCAACGAGCCTTGCCGGCGGGCGCTCTTCAAGAGCTGCAGGAAGGCGAGGACGGCGGCGGAAAAATACAGCGCATTGAGCCCCAGGGCCTGCAGCATGAGGTCGGCGCGGAAGACGTGATCCATCACCAGCGCCCGCATGCCTTCGAACACATAGGTCGGCGGCAAGCACCAGGAGACCATCTGCAGCCAAGGCGGCAGCGTCGCCACCGGGTAATAGACGCAGGTGAGCGGCATCAGCACGAACATCAGGGTCCAGGCCAGGCTCTCGGCCCCCATGCCGTTGCGCAACAACACCCCCGACACCAGGATGCCGACCGACCAGCTGGTGAGAATGAGGTTGGCGAAGAAGGCCGCCAGCGCAAACCCCATCCCGTAGATGTTGAAGCCGAACAAGGCGATCGCGAGCAGCGAGACCGGCACCATGCCGATCGCCAGGCGCACGATGCTCATGATCATCAAGGCGGCCACGAACTCGACCGGCCGCAGCGGGCTGATCATCAGATTGCCGAGGTTGCGCGCCCACATCTCCTCGAGAAACGACACCGAAAATCCGAGCTGCCCGCGGAACAGGATATCCCACAACAGCACGGCCCCGATGAACATCCCGCCCGCGCGCGCGAAGAAGCCGGCGTTCTGCGAGATGTAGAGCTGCAGGAATCCCCACACGAACAGCTGCATCGTGGGCCAATAGATCAGCTCCAGCACGCGCGGCCACGACGAGCGCAACAGGTACAGATAGCGCAGCACCATCGCGGCCACCCGATGCGGCGCAAAGGCGATTGCGCGGGTGCCGGGCGCGCTCACTGGGCGGCCTCGCGCGGGGCCGCATCGCGCGCCTCGCCGCGCCCGCGCGCCACGTCGAGAAAGACCTCCTCGAGCGTCTGGCGGCCGTAGCGGGTCAACAGCCGTGCGGGCGCGTCGTCGTCCTCGATACGGCCGCGCTTCATCATGATGACGCGCTCGCACAACCGCTCCACCTCGGCCATGTTGTGGGAGGCGAGCAGCACGGTCGCGCCGTGCTGCGCGCGAAAGCCCTCCAGCCGCGAGCGCACCCAGTCGGCGGTGTCGGGATCGAGCGAGGCGGTCGGCTCGTCGAGCAGCAGCACCTCGGGCTGATTGATCAACGCCTTGGCGAGCGCGACCCGGGTCTTCTGGCCGGCGGAGAGCTTGCCGGTCGGCCGGTCGAGGAATTCGGTGAGCTCGAGCTGCTCGGCGATGCGCGCGATGCGCTCGCCGAGCGCCGCGACGGCGTAGAGCTTGCCGAACACCTTGAGGTTCTGGCGGACCGTGAGCCGGTGCGGCATGTCGACATAGGGGCTTTCGAAGTTCATCCGGTGCAGCACCTGGTAGCGCTGGCGCGGCATCTGCGCGCCCAGCACCTTGGCGCTCCCGGAGGTGGGCATCACCAGCCCCAAGATCATCGCGATGGTGGTGGTCTTGCCGGCGCCGTTGCCGCCGAGCAGCCCGGTGATCGATCCAGGCGCGAGCGCAAACGAGATGCCGTCGACCGCGCGGGTGGCGCCGTAGACCTTCACCAACTGATCAACCGCGATGGCGGGTTCGACCGGCACGATTCCACTCGAATGCGTAGGGCGCAATCGCTTTATTGCGCCGCTTGGCGAGGCTGATGGCGCTGATGGCGCAACGCCGATGGCGCAATAAAGCGATTGCGCCCTACGGTCACTACGGGAGGCCCGCCACATGTGACCCCGCACGGCGCCCGGCGCAAGCCCCAAATGGAGCGGCCCGCGCGGTTGAGCGCGCCGGGCGAACCATTAGATTGGGTCCCATGTCGGAGCAAGATCGCATGCAGGCTTTCCGCGCCGGGCGCAACGTGCGCCTCGACACGCTGGTGCGCCTGCGCTGGCTCGCCGTGATCGGCCAGACCACGGCGGTGCTGGTGGTCTATCTCGGGCTCGATTTCGAGCTGCCGATCTGGGCCTGCCTGGCCGTGATCGCGCTCGCCGCCTGGCTCAACGTGGCCTTGCGGCTGCGCTTCCGCATGACGCAGCGGGTGGAGCCCGAGCGCGCCGCCTGGCTGCTCGCCTTCGACATCGCGGAATTGGCGATCCTCCTGTTCCTCACCGGCGGGCTCGAGAACCCGTTCGCCTTCCTGTTTCTCGGACCGGTGCTCCTGTCGGCGACCGCGCTGCCGCCGCGGCTGACCCTGATGCTGGGCGGATTTCGCGGCGGCCTGCGCCACCGTGCTGATCTTCGTGCACTATCCGTTGCCCTGGGACGTCGATCAGCCGCTCGAATTGCCGCCGATCTACACCATGGGGGTCTGGCTCTCGCTCCTGCTGGCGATCGGCTTCATCGGCGCCTATGCGTGGCAGCTCACCGAGGAGGCCCGCCAGCTCGCCGACGCGCTCGCCGCCACCGAGCTGGTGCTGGCGCGCGAGCAGCATCTCTCGCAGCTCGACGGGCTCGCCGCCGCCGCCGCCCACGAGCTCGGCACGCCCTTGTCCACCATCACGGTCATCGCCACCGAGATCGAGCGCGAGATGGCGCCCGATTCCCCGCATGCCGACGACGTGAAGCTGCTGCGCGAGCAGGCGCAACGCTGCCGCGGCATCCTGGCCAAGCTCACGCAGCTGTCCTCGAGCGCCGAGCCCTTCGATCGCATGCCCTTGTCCGCCCTGATCGAGGAGACCGTGGCGCCGCACCGCAATTTCGGCGTGGCCATCGAGGTGGCGCTGCGTCCCGACGACGCGGCCGAGCCGATCGGCCGGCGCAATCCGGTCATCCTCTATGGGCTCGGCAATCTCCTGGAGAATGCGGTCGATTTCGCCCGCGAGCGGGTCGATGTCACCGCCGAATGGAGCGCGCAGGAGATCACCTTGACGATCAACGACGACGGGCCGGGATTTGCGCCCGAGATCATGGACCGGATCGGCGAGCCTTATGTGACCGGCCGGCGCAACCTGCGCCATAGCGTCGATGTGGAGGCGGGCGGGCTCGGGCTCGGCCTGTTCATCGCCAAGACCTTGCTGGAACGCTCGGGCGCCAAGCTGGTTTTCGCCAATCGGGCGGCACCGGCGCAGGGCGCCTGCGTGCGGGTGCGCTGGGCACGGGCTGATTTCGAGCAAAGCCCGGTCCCGCCGCTGTGAGCGGGTCGTCCGGGATCGCGGCCAGCCGGGGCGCCTTTCGGGCCCCTTCGGGGTTCGCCTCCCATTGATTGCCACCACCTTTGATTGCCAAGAGTTTATCTTAACGGGCGTTGTGGGTTGCGATCGACCGAATATATATGTTGAACGTGGTGGAAGAGAGCTATTGGAGCTAGAAGCGTGCTGTTGGAGGCATCGATGGCCATGGCCGAAAGCCGCGCTGCGGGAATCCCGGGCGATCGAACCTTGCTGATCGTCGAGGACGACAAATCGTTTCTGCAGCGGCTCGCCCGCGCCATGGAGAGCCGCGGCTTCACCGTCACCACCGCAGAGTCGATCGCCGAGGGATTGGCCCGGCTGGAGACCGCAACACCGGCCTTCGCGGTGGTCGACATGCGGCTGGCCGACGGCAATGGCCTCGAGGTGATCTCCGCGCTCAAGCGCCGCCGGCCCGACGCGCGCGCCATCATCCTCACCGGCTACGGCAACATCGCGACCGCGGTGAATGCGGTGAAGATGGGCGCGGTCGACTATCTGGCCAAGCCGGTGGACGCCAATGACGTGGTGGCGGCCTTGCTGGCCCACGACGGGGCGACCGCCGAGCCGCCCGAGCACCCGATGTCGGCCGACCGCGTGCGCTGGGAGCACATCCAGCGCATCTACGAATTGTGCAGCCGCAATGTCTCGGAGACGGCGCGCCGGCTCAACATGCACCGGCGCACCTTGCAGCGCATCTTGGCCAAGCGCGCGCCGAAGTAAGATCAGCGGAAAATATTCGGAATGTTGGCGAACGGAGCCGGCCGCGCCGGAGCCGGCGCGGGCGCCGGTTTCTTCGCCACCTTGGGCTTGGTCTCGTCGGGCGCGCCATCGACCTCGAGCCGCTGATAGGTCGCGGCGGTGCCCGGCGGCCGGCGGCTTTGCGGTTTTCGATTGCGCCGCGCCGCCCGATGCTCCGGTCGGACCCGCATTCGCGCTCGCGGTCGCGGGCGGAGACGGCGAGATGGGCTCGGCCGTGACGGTGGCGGCGCCACCGCGCGGCCAGTTGAAATCATCGGCGCGGCCGGTGGGCGCCGCGATCGCCTCGCCCTTGATGAGGACGCGCGTCGCCAACGGATCGGCGTGGGCCTGCGCGCGGCGGCCGGACGCGCGCCGCCCAGCAGCTCCTCGGCGGCGGCACCGGTCGTCGACACCGTCAGCGGGACGACCGGACCGACCAGCGGACGCGCCGACGGTCCACCCGCCTTGGCGCCGGCCGGAGCCGTCTCGAGACTCGAAGGCAACGCCACCGGAACGGCGCGATTGGCCTCGCTGCGGTCGATCTCCCGCTCCACGTAATGGGCGAGCTTGCGGGCGCCGGCCTTGGTGAAATAGATGCCGTCGGCGCTGCGCAGGCGGCGGATCTGGCCCTCGAAATCCGGGCCTTGCGGGGAGTAGCGGCCCTGCTCGTCGACGAAGCCGTCCCAGATGTCGACAAAAACGATTCCCGCCTTCTCGGCACGGCCCCGATAGAGCTCGTTGAGATAGGAGGAATCCGCCGTCGCCTTGGGGCCGCGTTGCGCCGGCAGGCCGACCCAGAACACCGGCACGCCGGCGCTCTTCAGCGCCGCGATCGTGGCGTCGATCCGCTTGATATAGGCGGCTTCCCACTGGTCGGTATGGAACTCGAACGGCCCGGTGGGGCTGGTGTTGTGGCCGCCCTCGGCGGCGATGAGCGGCGTTTGATCCGGATTCTCGGCATCCGGCGCGTCCTCGGTCGGCGCCGGTGCCGACTCGGCGGCCTGGCCGGGCGCGCCTGCGGGCGGGGCGCCCGGCTTGCCCGCAGCCGGTGCGGCGCGCGGCGCCGGCGCCGCTGCCCGCTCGCGGATCGGCTGATGATCGTTGGTTCCGACCATCATCACGATGAATTTCGGCTTCTCGGCCGCGATGATCTCGCGCGCGGTTTGCGCCCAGTCCACGTCGCGCTTGGGATCGTAGCGGATGAGACCGGAGCCGGTGCGATGCTTGCGCACGATGCCGATCTCGGGCCGTTCCGAGAACGCGTCCTCGAGCCCGTAGGCGAGCCAATCGGCCATCGCATCGCCCATGACCACGATCGAGGTGGTGGGCGCCACGTCGGATTTGTGCGCCTGCGGCGAGGGAGCATGGGAATTGTCGGCGGGCGCGGACGGGCGCGGAATTTCCTGCGGGCCGAAGAAGCCGCCGAACGGATTGTATTGCTGCTGCTGTTGGTACTGTGGCGGCGGCTGCTGCTGTATAGGCGCCGGCGGCCGGCGCGGCGCCCCGAACGGCGACCAGAATTGCGCCTGGGCGGGCGACAGCAGCGCGATCGTCAGGCAGGCGGCCGCCATCCCGGTCGCGCCCAGCAGAACGGCGCCGATGCCCCACCGCCGTGATTTGTCCTGCACGCCCATGATCCGGCCGCTCGATCGCCTTTGCGTTTCGCGAACAATTCTGCGTATCGCGAACAATTTCGATTCGCAGATCAAAATCGGCATCAAAGGCCACATCAATCGCCAAAAGGCGACGGAATGGCCATATCGCGATTGAGCCGGCGCCACCGCGCCACGCCCGCCTTCACCCGTCAATAGTATGACAAAAATGTCAACTTGAAGATGGCCCGAAGGTAACCGGGAGGTCTGCCGCCGGCGCAGGAACCGAGGCCTCAGGGGCCGCGCAGCCGGTCCAGGATCGCGGCGGTTGCAAACCCGTCGGGGACGAAGCCGGCCTGGGACTGGAACTGGCGCAATGCGGCGCGGGTACGCCCACCGAGCTGACCATCCGGAGTGCCGACGTCGAAGCCGTGATTGGCCAATTGCTGCTGCAGCTCGAGCCGCTCGTCGCGCGTCAGCACGCGCTCGTAGCGCGGCCATGGCTGCACCAGCGGCTCGCCGCCGCGCAGCCGGTCGGCCAGATACCCGATCGCCAGCGCATAGGCCTCGGACGGGTTGTATTTCATGATCACGCGGAAATTCTGCAGCATCAGGAAGCCCGGACCCTGCGCGCCGGCCGGCACCAGCAGATAGGCGCGGTCGTCCAGGCGCGGGAACGCCTTGCCGCCCGGGCGGCTGATGCCGGCCCGCATCCATTCCTGCATGGTCATGACCCGCCCGCGGTCCGCCAGCATGAAGTTGAAGCGCTCCGGCACCACGACCTCGTAGCCCCAGGTCTGGCCGGTCGCCCAGCCGTCCTTCTTCAGATTATTGGCGGTGGAGGCGATCAGATCCGGGATCGAATCGACCACGTCACGGCGGCCGTCGCCGTCGAAATCGACCGCGTATTTCTTGAAGCTCGTGGGCATGAACTGGGTCGGCCCGAAGGCGCCCGCCCAGGAGCCCTGCAGGTGCGCCACATCGACGTCGCCATGGGCGAGGATCTCGAGCGCGGAGAGGAATTCCTCGCGGAAATAGTCCTGCCGGCGGCCGATGCAGGCGAGCGTGGCGGTCGAGCGGACCACCGGGCGCTGGCCGCCCTGCGTGCCGTAATTGGATTCGACGCCCCAAATGGCGGTGATGATGTGGCGATCGACCCCATAGGCCTTCTCGACCGCATCGAAGATCGCCCGGTGCTGGCGCCAGGATGGCGCGGCCGTTCTTGATGCGATCGTCGCTCACCAGCAGATCCAGATAGTCCCAGATCGCCTTGGTGAATTCCGGCTGCGCGTCGAGCAAATCCATAATGCGCAGGTCGGGGGTGAGCGGCCGCGGTCTGGGCATCGTAGAGGGCGCGCGGAACCCCGCGCCGCGCCGCCTCCGGCCACAGACCCTCGAGGCAGGCATGGAAATCCGCCGCGGCCGCCCGGATGGCGTCCGCGGTCATCAGCGGGTGTCCGGAGGAGCCGGATTCGCCGCTCCATTCCGGCGGGCTGCCGGGCGTCGCGGATGCCGGCGGCAAGGGGGCCGAAGGGGTGACCGAGCCGGTGGTGAGGCCCGGAATCTTGAACGGAAACCAGCCCCCTCCCTCGGCGGCCTGCGCCAGCACCTGGCCCGTCAAGGCGCAGGTGATGGCCGCCGCCGCGGCGAGTCGACCCATGTGGCGGAACAATCCCGTCATGTCCTTTGCCCTCGGCACCGTTCCGGCTCGCGACCGGGATGCCGGTTTGCCGCTGAAGATGCAACCCGATCCGGAACCACCTGGCGCCCTCGCGAATTCATCCGGGCCGAGCACGGGCGGGTGCCGGCGCGCGCCTCGCATTTTCCCATGGGGAATATATATGGTCGCCAGACCGTTAATGGATTTTAAAACCGCTATCCTGCCTTCTGCATCCGTCCCTCCGATCCCCCCGGTCCCGGCCCCCAGATCATGAAACCGATCCGCAAAGCCATCTTCCCGGTCGCCGGGCTCGGCACCCGGTTCCTGCCCGCCACCAAGGCCATGCCCAAGGAGATGCTGCCGGTCGTCGACCGGCCGCTGATCCAGCATGTGGTCGACGAGGCCCGGCAGGCCGGCATCGAGCATTTCATCTTCGTGACCGGGCGCAACAAGGCCGTCATCGAGGACCACTTCGACCGCCAGTTCGAGCTGGAGATGACGCTGCGCGACCGTCAAAAGCGCCCCGAGCTCAAGGCGCTGGAGGAGGACCTGCCGGCGCCCGGCACCACCAGCTTCACGCGCCAGCAGGAGCCGCTGGGGCTCGGACACGCGGTCTGGTGCGCGCGCGAGCTGGTCGGCAACGAGCCGTTCGCGCTGTTGTTGCCGGACGTGCTGGTGCAGCATCCGCGCGGTTGCCTCAGCCAGATGATCGAGGCCGCCCGCACGGTGGGCGAGGACGCCAACCTGATCGCGGTCGAGGAGACGCCGGCGGAGCGTATCCACATGTATGGCGTGGTCGGCGTGGGCGAGCCCCACGGCAAGCTGTTCTCGATCACCCACATGGTGGAGAAGCCGAAGCGCGAAGAGGCGCCCTCGAACCTCACCATCACCGGACGCTATGTGCTGCAGCCCGAGATCTTCGGCCTCCTGGCGGCGCAGAAGCGCGGCGCCGGCGGCGAGATTCAGCTCACCGACGCGATGATCGAGCTGGCTTCCCGGCAGCCGTTCTACGGCCTGCAATTCGAGGGCGCGAGCTTCGATTGCGGCTCCAAGGTCGGCTTCCTGTCGGCCAACGTGGCCTATGCGCTCGCCCGCCCGGACCTGGCGGGCGCGGTGCGCGCCGAGCTCACGCGGCTGCTGAACGGCGGCCGGAAGACTTGAGGGGCGGCCTTAAGCGTTGTCCCTGAGCCAGACGGCAATTGAGCGGCAAATGTCCGCATAGGTGAGATGGTCTGCGTTCAGAGGTATCTTTTCCAACGCCGTTGGCAATTGATCGCAAAATTTCTCGTATTGATGACCGAGGTGCTCACCGCCCGGTAGCGAGTAAGCCCCGCCCTGACAGGCGTCCACCCAGTCTCGAACTTCGCGGATCGCTTTTTTTGGATCGCCGTCGTGGAATGCAATATCTTGACCTGAAATATCCGACAATGCGTCGCGGTACCGATATCCGGATTTATCGAGAATAAGCGCAACCTTCCGCTTCTGCCGATCCCTACCAAAACTCTTCGCTGCCAAGAACATGCCCAGTTCAAAAGACATGTTGAGACGAGGTAGTTTCGTCGTCGGATCGATGCTCATAAACGAAATATCATGAATACCGAATTGCGATTGGCGGATAATTCCTTCGATCTTGGCGAGCCTATTTTGGCTTGAATCGCTGATTTCACGCGCGCAACGCGGCCGGAACGAGCACGCAAACACAGCGAACAGGATCGCTCGGAATATCGGCTGATAATCGGGAGAAAACGGACAATTGATAAAAACGCTGCGCGTATAAAGATCCGGTTGCGGCACAGCAGGCTACTGCTTCTTGAAGGCCTTTGACCATGTCGAGACCGAATTCGCAGACTTCGCCGGCGATTCAATAATGTACCGCCCAGATTTGGCGCGCAGCGTGTAGCTCTGCCCCGACTTTGGCAGCGGCGGCAGCGGCTTTCCTCGCACAAGGGGGCGTTCGTGGCCGGCATTGCCACCACGCGGGTCAATGATCTCGTATTCGCCTGATGCCGGTGCCCCGCGGCCCGACTTTATTGTCTTAGCTGCCTCTTTCTTCCCCGATTTTCTCATTGGCTCAGTCCGCTTTCCACGCATCCTCGTTGACATAATACCGAACAGCAGACCAATCCACCAGTCCTGCCGTCTCGGACATGATTTTGATTTAGTGCGCCTCCCGCGTTGCCGCCACTTGTGGTGCACATGCGGCATTCCGCCGGTCCCAGACAACCCGCCCCAACAGCTATTCGCTCGGATGCCCGAGTTTCCGAAAGGCCGACGTCCGCCTCTCGGACGCGAGCGGCACGCAGCCGCTCCGACGCGCCTCAGGCACCCGGTCACCGCTGCAGCCGCACGCCCAGCAGCGCCACATAGGCCTGGTAGTTGTTGCCGGCGGTGTTGGAAGTTCGAGCCATTCCCGGCGCAATTCGCCCTTGAGCTGCAGCTCGCGGGTGAGCTTGTAGGTGAGCGCGAACGAGCCGGCGTAGCGATCGTCCTGGCGCGCGCTGCCCACATAGCTGTCGCGGTCGCCGGTGAATTTCAGCGTCGCATCGAGCCAGGTGCGGAACGCGTGATCGACCTCGATGCCGACCTCGTGGGTGAACACGCCCGAGACGCCCGCCAGCGTCGATTCGTTGGCGCTCGTCACCGCCGTCAGCTTGAAGGTCGTGAGCGCGCTCGCCACCCAGGAGAGCGAGCCGTCGAACGTCGGCCCCTTGACGGTCTGCAGCGTCGGATCGTTGTAGTCGCGCGCAGGTAGCCGAACGCCAGCTGGCCGGTGAGCAGGCGCGAGAGCTCGAAGGTCGAGCCGACCTTGGCGGCGCGGCCATCCGAATCGCGATCGATCCCGAATCGGTCGAGCGCGAGATCGTGATGGCGACGGTCGGCGTCGATCTCGACGAACGGCTTCACGCCCGGGGTCAATTCGTAGGCGGTGCGCAATTGCGTGCTGTATTGATCGAAGTTGCGGTCGTCGTTGCTGGCAGTGGTGCCGTCGGTGAAGACCGAGTTCTGGTAGGTGGTGCGGTCGATCCCGCCCTTGAGGGCGACGTCGAACCGGTTGAAGCGCTGACCGAGCCCGATGCTGCCGCCGACATCGGTGGAGACCGGCAGCTGGGCGAGGCCGGCCTGGATGTTCGGGCTGCCGGGATTGTCGGTGGCGACCACAAGGCGGCTTTCGAGATCGATGCGGGTGCGGCTGGTGACGTCGATGCGGCCGTCGATCTTGCCGTCGAAGGCCGGGCGGTCTTGGCCGGGGGCGGCCCCATAGGAGGTGTAGCTGCCGCGCAGATCGGCGGTGAGTTCGTGGCGCGACCAGTTCGAATTGACCTGCAGCTCGGGCGCCACGATGCCGAAGACTCGAGGCCCCGCCGCCCGCATTGGTGCGGGCCGGATTGGTGTCGTAGCCGCCCGACACCTCGATCGCCGGGCGCAGCCGGAACGAGCCGGCCGTGATGCCGGTCGGATCGAACGGCGCCTCGTCCACCACCGGCCTGCGGATGAGGGTCCGGGGCACGGCGAGTGTCGGGTCGGCTGCCGCGGAGGCGGGCGATGCCGCGGCGGGCGCGGGTGCCAGCGCCGAGGCATTGGCGCCGGCGCCGGCCGTCGTATCGGCGGCCGACGCGCCGTGCCGCGTCTGGTTCTGATTTTGCTGCAGGCGGGCATTGCCGATCGCGCCGGAGGGCGGAACCGGCGGCAACGATACCCGCGCGGTCGCTGCCGCCTGTGTTTGGGTCTCGGTCGCGTCCGGGAAAATCCCGTCCGCCCCCGCAGGCTGGGTGCCGCTCGGCGGCCTTGGGCTTGAGATTGGCCTTGGGCTTGGTGTTGCTGGAGTTGAAGCCGGTCGAGCCGGCGCCCATCCCGGGCTGGTCGTCGAAATTCGGCAATTGCCCGACCGGAGTAGTCGGGTCGCGGCGGCCGGCGTTTGCGTGTCGGTCTTGCGAAACACGGGCGGGGCCTTCGGATTGCCGTCGAGTGTCGGCGCCAGCAGGGGAAAATCGGTCGCGGCGGCATTCTGGGCCGATGCGGACGGCCCCTCCAGGGCGAGCGCCGCCAGCAGCACACCGGCGCAGAGCCTGAGCGAAGGCGGCGTTTGGCGGCGGCGCGACACCTTTAAGACCCCTCGTCCCGACCGGCGCGCCGGATGCAAATCGCGCGGGCCGGACGCGCCGAGGATTTGTGTTTTCTGATCAACGCATTGATCTGTCGTCGACAGGCCCGCCGCCGGCCCGCCGGACAAGCCCGGCAGCGGTCATGGAAAACCTGGTTAATGGAGATAAAACGGATATGGTTAACGGGACGTTGCCGGGTCGATCGCCGGCCGACCGATTCCGTGCTACCGCAGTCGCCTGGGGATCGCGGGCGATTCCGGCGCCGGCATCGCCCGATCGCCGTCAAGACCGCCATTCAAGTCCGAATGGCCGCGTTCAGAGTGTTGAAGCCGAAATGTCAAAGTCGAAAGCGTCGAAAGACCTCAAGCGGACGGCCGCACAGGCGGATGCGCTGATCACGTCGGCGTTACGCACGCTCGAGACCGAGGCCGCCGGCATCAATGCCTTGGCGGCCGCGATCGGTGACGGACTGGGCGAAGCTTTCATCGCCGCCGTCGATCTGATGCGCCAGGCCCGCGGCCGGGTGATCGTCACCGGCATGGGCAAGTCCGGCCATGTGGGCCGCAAGATCGCCGCCACCCTGGCTTCGACCGGCACGCCGGCCTTTTTCGTGCATCCGGGCGAGGCGAGCCACGGCGATCTCGGCATGATCGCGCCCGACGATGTGATCATGGCGCTGTCCTGGTCGGGCGAGACCGCCGAGCTCAAGGACCTGACCGACTATTCGCGCCGCTTCCGCATCGGGCTCATCGCCGTCACGGCGGTCGCGGACAGCACGCTCGGGCAGGCCGCCGACGTGGTGCTGGCGCTGCCGCAGGCGCGCGAGGCCTGCCCGCACAATCTGGCGCCCACCACCTCGACCCTGATGCAGCACGCGCTCGGCGACGCGCTGGCGATCGCGCTGCTGGAAAGCCGCGGTTTCACGGCGCTCGATTTTCGCGTCTTCCATCCGGGCGGCCGGCTCGGCGCCATGCTCAAGTTCGTGCGCGACATCATGCATGTCGGCAGCGAGATACCGCTGGCGCCGCTCGGCACCCGCATGTCGGACGCGATCTCGGAAATGACCACCAAGACTTTCGGCTGCGTCGGCATCGTCGACCATGACGGCTATCTCAAGGGCATCATCACGGACGGCGATCTGCGGCGCCACATGAGCGGCGATCTGCTGAACATGACGGTCGAGACCGTGATGACGCGCGAGCCCAAGACGGTGCGGCCGGATCAACTGGTCAGCGAGGCCTTGGAGCTGCTCAACACCCTCAAGAAGACCCAGCTGATCGTGGTCGACGAAGGCAAGCCGGTCGGGGTGGTGCATTTCCATGATTTGCTGCGCGCCGGGGTGGCGTGAGCGACGGGCCGTTCAAATCCAGCCCTTGAGCTCGCGCAGCGCCATCTGCCAGATCACCAGCATGCCGGGCCCGCTGTCGTTGAGGCAGGGCACGGCCGCGAATTTCTCGCCGCCGTTTTGCTTGAAGATCTCGGCATTCTCGAACGCGATCTCCTCCAGCGTCTCCAGGCAATCGGCGGAGAAGCCGGGCGTGATCACCGCCATGCGCTTGACGCCCTTGCGGGCGAGCTCCGCGACCGTGGTGACGGTGGCGGGCTCGAGCCATTTGCCGAGCCCGAAGCGCGACTGGAAGGTCAGCACCAGCTTGGATTCGTCGAGCCCGATCTGCTCGCGCAGCAAGCCGCATGGTCTCGACGCATTGGCGGTAATAGGGATCGCCCTTGTCCACGAAGGACTGCGGGATGCCGTGGAACGAAGCCAGGATCACCTCGGGCTCGAAATCGAGTTGCTTGAGCGCGACGCTGGTCGAGGAGCGAGCGCCTCGATATAGACCGGGTCGTCGTAATAGGGCGCCGCGATCCGCACCGCCGGCTGCGCCCGCATGCGGGTGAGCGCCCGGAACACCTCGTCGCCGACCGTGCCGGTGGTGGCGGCGCAATATTGCGGATAGAGCGGAATGACCAGGATGCGCTCGCAGCCCTGCGCCACCAGGGCCTCCAGGCGCGCCGCGATCGCGGGCTGCCCGTAGCGCATCGCCCAATCCACCACGATATGGGGGCCGATCGGCTGCAGGGTCGAGCCCAGCATCTGCGCCTGCGAGCGGGTGATGGTCTTGAGCGGAGATTTGTTTTTTTCCGTGTTCCAGATTTTTTGTAGTCGTGGCTTTTGCGCCGCGGTCGCACCGGCAAGATGATGCCGTTGAGCACGAGCTTCCACACGATCCCCTGGTTCTCGATCACCCGCGGATCGGACAGGAATTCCCGCAGGTATCGGCGTACCGAGCCCGCATCATAGCCCTCCGGCGTGCCGAGATTGACCAAGAGCACGCCGATCTTGTGGGCCGGCGCGGCGGGGCGGTCGGCCGGCAGGGCGTGCGGCGGGAGCGATGGGCGAGAGAGGCTTCGTTCATGGGGTGAGCATACGCGATCGGGCGGCGCGGTGCGACCCGGCCCGCAACCGCCATGCGGTGCATGATTTGTCGGCTTTCCGGAGGGGTCCGCTCCTCTGGGGCAGGCGCGGTGTGCTCCCACGCTCAAATCCGCCGGCGATACAATCCGTCCTGATGTGGCATTTTTGCAACCACTGCGGGCGGCGAATCAGGTACTCAGCTCTTGTCTCTCTTGAGTTCCTCCCTCGACTTGGCTCCGCTCCGGCGGGGCCCTTTCTTTTGGCGCGGCGCATGCGCTACGCGTGTTGTAGGGCGCAATCGCTTTATTGCGCCATCAGTGTTGTCAGGGCGCAATGCCCACGGTCTCGCCAAGCGGCGTAATAAAGCGATTGCGCCCTACGATCGCCCGCTACTCCGCCGCCTTGAGGTAATGCGGCGCGCCGGAGCGCAGCTGGTCCATGAGCGTCGCTTCGTCGGCCTTGGCGGCAGCGAGATGCCGCAGCTTGACGTGGCCGAAGCCGCGGATCTTCTCCGGGATCGCCGCGATGCCGACCGCCAGATGGTGGTTGTCGGGATTGAGCTTGCCCAGCACCTCGGCCAGTGTCGCCTCGTAATCGGCGATGAGCTTGCGCTCCATGCGGCGCTCGGCGCCGTAGCCGAACGGATCGAAGGCGGTGCCGCGCAGGAACTTGAGGCGCATGAGCAGCCGGAACACCGGCAGCATCCAGGGCCCGAAGGTGATCTTGCGCGGCACGCCGGTGCGGCGATCGCGCCGCGCCAGGAGCGGCGGGGCGAGATGGAATTCGAAGCGCAGGCGCTCGCCGTCGAACTCCTCCGCCACCTGGCGCAGGAACTCGCCGTTGCCGTAGAGCCGGGCGACCTCGTACTCGTCCTTGTAGGCCATCAGCTTGAACAGGTTGCGGGCGACCGCCTCTGCCAGGGCGCATTTGCCGGGCGCCTTGGCGGCTTCCGCGGCCTTGGCGGCCTCGACCCGCTCGCGGTAGCGCGCCCCATAGGCGGCGTTCTGGTAGGCGGTCAGATATTCGACCCGGCGCGCCACCATCTGGTCGAAGGTTTCCGACAGCACGCGTGCATCCGTCAGCGTGCCGGCCGCCGGCGCCGCGAGCTTCTCGATCGCGGCCGGATCGGCGGCGGCGCAACGGCCCCACCGGAACGCCGCCGTGTTCATGGCGGCGGCCTCGCCGTTGAGCGCGATCGCGGTCTCGATCGCTTGCGCCGAGAGCGGCAGCGCGCCGAGCTGATAGGCATAGCCCAGCATGACCATGTTGGCCGCGATGGTCTGGCCAGCGACGGCGGCCGCGATGCGCGAGGCATCGAGGAAATGGGCGGCGGGTCTGCCCGCGATAGCCGCGGGTCCGCCGGCGGCGGCCGCGATGGCGCGCCGCAGGCGCTGCGTCGGCAGCGAGAAATCCGCATTGCGGGTGAACTCGCCGGGCAGGACCTCCGCCTGGTTCACCACCATGGTGGTGACGCCGGCCTCGACCGCGGCCAGCACCTTCTTGCTGCCCGCCACCACGATGTCGCCGCCGAGCACGAGATCGGCCCCGCGCGCCGCGATCCGGATGGCGTGAATGTCCTCCGGCTTGTGCGGCGATGCGGATGTGGCTCGCCACCGCGCCGCCCTTCTGGGCGAGGCCCGCCATGTCCAGGACCCCGACCGCCTTGCCTTCGAGATGCGCCGCCATGCCCAGGATCGCCCCGATGGTGACGATGCCGGTGCCGCCGATGCCGGTCACGATGATGCCGTAGGTCTGATCGATCTCCGGCAAATGCGGCTCGGGGAGCGGCGGCAGCGGCGCCGATCCGGCGACCGCGGGCGCGCGCTTGGGCTTGCCGCCATGGACGGTGACGAAGGAGGGGCAGAATCCCTTCACGCAGGAAAAATCCTTGTTGCAGCTCGATTGATCGATGGTGCGCTTGCGCCCCCATTCGGTCTCCAGCGGCTGCACCGACACGCAATTGGATTGCACGCCGCAATCCCCGCAGCCCTCGCAGACGAGCTCGTTGATGATCACGCGCTGATCCGGGTCCGGATAAGTGTGGCGCTTGCGACGGCGGCGCTTCTCGGCCGCGCAGGTCTGGTCGTAGATCAGCACAGTGACGCCGGGAATCCTGGCGAGATCCTCCTGCACCTGCATCAAGTCGTCGCGGTGATGGATGGTGAGGCCGGGGGGCCAGCGCTCGTCGGCGGCGTATTTCTTCGGCTCGTCGGTGACCACCACTACGCGGGCGGCGCCTTCGGCCGCGACCTGGCGCGCCACCTGCGGCACCGTGAGCCCGCCGTCATTGGCCTGGCCGCCCGTCATGGCGACCGCGTCGTTGAACAGGATCTTGTAGGTCATGCTCACGCCGGCCGCGATGGCGGCGCGGATCGCCATGTAGCCGGAATGATTGTAGGTGCCGTCGCCGAGGTTCTGGAACACGTGCGGACGCTTGGAGAACGGGGCTTCGCCGATCCAGTTGGCGCCCTCCCCGCCCATCTGGGTGAAGCCCAGCGTGGAGCGATCCATCCACTGCACCATGTAATGGCAGCCGATGCCCGCATAGGCGCGCATGCCCTCCGGCACCACGGTCGAGGAATTGTGCGGGCAGCCGGAGCAGAAATAGGGAATGCGCTGGGCGATATCCTCGGTCTCGGCCAGCACGCGCTGCGCCTCCTTCAGGCGGTCGACGCGGTGCTTGAGGCCTTCGTCGCCCACATAGTTGAGCAGGCGCTCGCCGATGCAGATCGCAACCTCGTTGGGATCGAGCGCGCCCTTGACCGGAAACAGCCAGTCGCCGCGCTCGTCCTTCTTGCCGATGCAGGCCGGCTGGTTGGCGGTGCCGTAGAGCTCCTCGCGCACCTGCACCTCGATCAGCGAGCGCTTCTCCTCCACCACGATGATGAGATCGAGACCGTCGGCGAACGCCTTGAGATCGCGCCGGCTGATCGGCCACGGACAGCCGATCTTGTAGAGCCGCAGCCCCAGCGCGTTGCACCTGACCTCGTCGATGCCGAGCTCGTCGAGCGCCTGGCGCACGTCGAGATAGGACTTGCCGGTGGTGATGACCCCGATCTTGGGCGTGCGGCCGCCCGAGGTGATGTAGCGGTTGAGCTTGTTGGCCTGCACGAAGGCCAGCATGGCGTCGCGCTTGTAGTCGTGCAGCCGCGCCTCCATCCCCAGGATGCTGTCGCGCAGCCGGATGTTGAGGCCACCCTCCGGCATGTCGAAATCGTCCGGGATCACGATGTCGACCCGCTCCAGGCGGCCGTCCACCACGGCGGTCGATTCGACCGTCTCGTGCATGCATTTGAGCGCCACCCAGGCGCCGGTGAAGCGCGACATCGCCCAGCCATAGAGGCCGTAATCGATGATCTCCTGCACGCCCGCCGGGTTCAGGATCGGGATCATCACGTCGATGAAATGATATTCGGACTGGTGCGCGGTGGTGGAGGATTCGGCGGTGTGGTCGTCGCCCATGAGGGCGAGCACGCCGCCGTGCCGGGAGCTGCCGGCGAAATTGGCATGGCGGAACACGTCGCCGGTGCGGTCGACGCCCGGACCCTTGCCGTACCAGAGGCCGAACACGCCGTCGTACTTGCCTTCCTGGCGCAGCTCCGCCTGCTGGGTGCCCCACAGCGCGGTGGCGGCGAGCTCCTCGTTGATGCCGGCCTGGAACAAGACGTCGGCGGCACGCAGCTGCGCCTGCGCGCGCACGAACTGCTGGTCGAGCCCGCCCAGCGGCGAGCCCCGATAGCCGGTGACATAGCCGGCGGTGTTGAGGCCGGCGCGGCGGTCACGCTCCTTCTGCATCAGGCACAGGCGCACCAGGGCCTGGTAGCCGGTGACGAAGACCCTGGCTTGCGCCAGATCATATTTGTCGTCGAGGCGGACCTGTCTGAGCGTCATCGCAGAACCTGCGCGGGGCCGGAATCATCGCGGCCTGCACCACAACAGATATAGGCGGCGGGATGCCTCAGCAATGCTGCCCCCGGCCGGATACCTTTCCTTGCGCCCATGGCGGCTGCGCCACAACGAAATTTCCGCAACCGGCGCGCGGACGATTTTTGGCGCAATGCAGCATGCATCGGCGTCACCAACCCGCGGGGAGCGCCTGGCCCGGGGGCGGCCGCCCGGCTACTCCGCCTTGATGTTGGCTGACCGGATCACTTTGCCCCATTTCTCGGTTTCGTCCGCCAGCAGCTTGCCGTACTCGGCCGGGGTGAGCGCCAGCGGCGTACCCCCCAGATCCGCAAAGCGCGCCTTGATCTTGGGATCGGCGAGCCCCGCGTTGATCTCCTTGTTGAGCTTGTCGACAATATCGGGAGGCGTGCCTCTGGGTGCGCCGATCCCGAGCACATCGCCGGCCTCGAAGCCGGGCATGAATTCGCTCACGGTTGGAACATCGGGCAGCGCCGTCGCCCGCATCGTGGTGGTGACCGCAAGTGCGCGCACCTTGCCGGCCTTGATTTGCTCGACCGAGCCGGAGACCCCGATGACGGCCGTTTGCACCTGCCCACCCAGAAGATCGGTCAATGCGGGCCCCGCGCCGCGATATGGCACGTGAAGGATATTGACACCGGCCATCATCTTGAACAACTCGCCGGCCAGATGACCGCTCGAGCCGGTGCCGGCGGACGCCATGGTAATCTTGCCCGGGTTGGCCTTCGCGTAGGCGATAAACTCCGGCACGGTGTTGGCCGGCAACGATGGATGGGCCAGAATGATCTGGGGCTGCCGCATCGTGCTCGCGACCGGCGCGATGTCGCGCAGAAACACGAAATTGAGCTTGTCGTAGAGCGTCGCGTTGATGGTGCTCGAAGGGCCGATCATGAGCAGCGTGTAGCCGTCGGGGGCCGCATGCACGACCGTCTCGGTCGCCAAATTGGTGGCGGCGCCCGGCCGGTTCTCGATCACGAACGGCTGGCCCAGCCGCTCTTGCAGCCATTGCCCGATCAGGCGCGCCCCGATGTCGCTCGAGCCGCCAGCCGCAAAGCCAACCACGATGCGCACCGGCCGCGACGGATAGGCCTGCGCGCTTGCGACGCGCGCCACGGCCGGCATCGCCACGGCGCCCACGGCCAAGCTCAGAAATCGACGGCGGGGAAGTTTCATAGCGCGCCCTCCAACGGGATGCCGGCTCAATTCTTGATGTCCTGCAAGAACCATTCGGTCGGCAGCGTGCGGCCGAGACCTTGCTCCTTCGCAACACGATACACCAGCGCGCCGACCGATGAGAACTGCAGACCCCAATTTCCGACCGGCCGGTATTGGGTGATCTGATCGCGGCCGGTGCGGCCCGGTGCCTTGCCGGAAACAACGTCCGCATAGAGCGGGCCCGACGATTGCGCGACCCGCTTGGCCGAGGACTTCGGCAGCCGCGCCTGCTCTTGCGGGCTGCCGCCGACAAATGCGCCGTGGCTGTGGCCGACACCTTTGCGAAACACGCCATCCTCCGGTATCGGCAGCGCGTCGATGCCCTGCCTGACGACGACATCCATGCGCGCGACGGCATCCGGGCCGAGATCATGCGGGCCGATATTGACCACATGCATGCCGGGCTCGATCCAGCCGCCTTCGATCACCGGAAACATGCTGTCCGTGCAGGTCGCCAGAATATCGGCGCCGAGGACGGCCGCGCGGGCGCTGGCGACCGACTCGACGGCCACATGCAAGCGGTCCGACATCTCCCTGGCGAACGCATCGCGGTTTGCGGCGACGCGGCTGTACACCTTGACGGTCGTGATCTCGCGCACCTCCACCAGCGCTTCGAGCACGGTGCGCGCCATGCCGCCGGAGCCGATCAGCCCGACCGCATGCGCATCCTCGCGCGCCAACAGCCGCGCGCCTACTCCCGCCGATGCGCCGACGCGCATGTGCTGGAGATAGCCGTCGTTGATGATGGCGAGCGGCGCGCCGTCCTGCGTGCTGAACAGCAGCACCAGCCCGCAATAGGTGCCCGGCTCGATGCAGTATTTGGTTTCGGTGCGCGTGCCGTCCGGACCCTGCGGCCAAGTCATGATGTCCGACTTGAGCCTGACCGCCAGAACGCCGTCGCTGGCACCCTCGACCGAGCCCCAGCGATAGTAGCCGTCCTCGCGGTTGCAGGGAACGAACATGTCGATGCGGGGACGCGAAACCGACGCACCCGTGAGCGTGCCGGCAAAAGCACGCTCCTGCGCCTCGATACAGTCGCGCATGGTCAGCACGCGCTTGACGACCTCATTGTCGATCAACAGCATGGAGCACCGGCCTTCCGGCACGCCAGCGCGAGCATCCGACGCACGCCATTGCGGTCCAGCTGCTCGAAGCGGCCGCCGAGCTCCAAGCACTCGTCGATCGCGGCGGGCGCCAGCGAGCCGGCAAGACAGTCCCGTATCTTCACGATGTGCTCGCCCTCGGCGATCGGCTCGGCGCCCCACGACCCGCGCGGCCGCTCGCAGCGTTCACGCACGATCGTGCCGTCGGCGAGCTCGATCTCCAGGTCGACGTAACGGCCGGCGTTGTACTCGGTGGTGATATCCGGTGACATCGTGACGGCGATCTTGCGCAGCAGCGCCTGCATGTCGGATCGATGAAGGCGCTCGTCGGTGAAGCTCGACAGCGTCACCGCGCCGTCGAGCAATGCCGCCGCCAGGGTATATTGCACGCTGAATTTGCCCTCGAGCCCGGTCGCGGGATGCGGGCGGTCGCCGGTGGGAACGACGGGCGCGAGCATCCGCACGGCGCGGATCGCATCGGCTGAGGGTATGCGCGGCCGTGCGGCCAGAGCGGCGGTGATGCCGTAGTGGGTGGTGAACTTGCAGGGGAAGATCTTCAGCGTGAAGCCAGGGTCGACCAGCCGGAACGGCGGGCCGAAGGACATGAGCATGTCGCGGTCGAAGCTGGGCGGCAGGAATATGGCGGCATAGCCGGTTGCGCTGTCGAACGCTTCATCGTCCCCGGTGAAGCCGCGCGCCGCCAGCAGCGCCGATTCGAGACCGAGCGAAGCCGCATAGCCGCAATGCGTCGACTTGGTCATGGTGCCGGTGTTGCTGGTGAGGCTGCCGCAGCGCGACGTCGCGATGCCGATCGCATTGGCGAGAGCGGAGGCGTCGAGCTCGAGCAGATGGGACGCGGCGACAGCCGCGCCGATCGGCCCCACCATGCCGGGCGGATGAAATTTGAAATCGCGGGACGCCACGTGTCCGCAAGCCTGGCGGATCCAGCCCTGGATCTCGACGCCTTTGATGACGGCGGCAAGAACATCACGGCCGCCGGCGCCGATCGATTCCGCCAGGGCCAGCGCCGGAGCGAGCGCCGGCGACAGCGCGTGCGTGGCCGGCGTCCACATCGGCTCGAAATCGAGCACATGCATGGACGTGGCGTTGATGAGAGCGGCCGGAACCGGCGCCAGACGGAAACCGAAACCCAGCGCCGAGCATTCGGGCTTCGATTCCTGTCCATGCAGATAGTCCGCGAGGATCTTCGGCGCCTGCTCGATGCGGGCGCCGGCCACCGCGACGGCGATACCGTCAAGCACGAGCTGGCGCGCCTTGGCGATGGCGGCCTCATCCATGCGGTCCGCGGTCGTCGCGACGATCTTCTCACAAAGCTTGCGGGTTATGCTCACTTGAGCGATGCCTCCAGGGCGGCCTGAAACATGCCGCCTCGATGGAGGAGGTCGGCTTCGGCGGCGGAGCGGACGTCCGCGACGACTTCAAAACGGAGCTCTTCGCCGCCAGAGCGGCGCGCCACGACGTCGATCGGTCGACGCCCGATGATGCCATCAGCAAGGCCCTCGAAGGAAAACTCCTCGCTGCCGTCGAGCTTCAGCGCGTCGACGCCGTCCTCCTGCGCAAACAAGAGCGGCACCACGCCCACGCCGATCAGGTTGGAGCGGTGAATGCGCTCGAACGAGCGTGCGATCACGGCGCGCACGCCGAGCAAGGCCGGCCCTTTGGCCGCCCAGTCGCGGCTGCTGCCGGCGCCGAAATTGCGCCCGCCGAGAACGATGAGCGGAACATTGCGCTCGCGATAGCGCATGGCGGCGTCCGGGATCGTGATCGTCTCGCCTTCGGGATGGATTTTCGTCCACCATCCCTCGCGGCCGTCGGCCATCCGATTGCGGACGCGCACGTTGCCGTAGGTGCCCCGCATCATGACATGGTGGTTTCCGCGCCGGCCGACATAGCTGTTGAAGGCCGCAGGCTTCACTCCGACCGACTGAAGATACTGTCCGGCGGGGCTCTCGGTGGGAATTTCGCCGCCGGGCGATACATGATCCGTATTCAGGTTGTCCCCATAAACGCCGAGCACGCGCACGCCTGCGACACGCTGCGCCAGCGCAAATCCGGCATCATTGGTCGCGAAAAACGGCGGCTCGACAATGTAGCTCGAATCCGCATCCCAGTCGAACAATGCGCCACGCTTTGCCTCGAGCGCGTCCCAGCTCGTCCTGACAAGGGGGCTCGGCCTGCGCGGTACTGACAGAAGATCTCGGAGGTGACGGCCCGCCGGACGACGGCATCGACCTCGGCATCGTCCGGCCAAAGGTCGCGCAGGAAGACGGGGGCGCCGCCGGCATCGCTGGCGATCGGATCGGCGTCAATATCGATCGTCACGCGCCCGGCGAGCGCGAAGGCGACGACCAGCGCGGGCGAGCAAAGATAGCTTGCGCCCACCTGACGGTGGATGCGCCCATCGAAATTGCGGTTGCCCGAGAGGACAGCCGCAATGGCGCGGCCGTCCTGCTCCACCGCGCCGGCGGCAACGGGCTTGAGCGGCCCCGATTTGCCGGCACACGTCGTGCAGCCATAGCCGACGACGCCGAAACCCGAGCGCCTCCAGCGGCGCCAGCAATCCGGCGCGGTCCAGATAGGTCGTAACGGCGCGCGAGCCGGGCGCAAGCGATGTCTTGACCCATGGCGCCGGCTTCAATCCGCGCGCGACCGCGGCCTTGGCAACAAGCCCGGCGCGGATCATCCCGTGCGGATTGGAGGTATTCGTGCAGGAGGTGATGGCCGCAATCCCGATGGCGCCTTCCGGCAGGGCGCCCGGCGTTCGGCGGTTTCGCGACGGCAGCGCCTTTGGCGCGTTCGCGGAAGCTCGCCGCGACGCCGGACGTATCCTGCCGGATATGCGGCATGCCCGGACCCGCGATCTTCCGCCGCATTTTGCCGAGGTCGCACGCGATCACGCGGTCGTAAACCGGATCCGCCGCATCGGCGCTGCGGAACAAGCCGGCGGCGCGCGCATGCGCTTCCACCAACGCGACATGCTCGGCCGAGCGGCCGGTCATCCGCAGATAGGTGATCGTCTGCTCATCGACCGGCCAGAAGCCGGTGGTCGCCCCATATTCCGGCGCCATATTGGCGAGCGTCGCGCGGTCAGGGACGGTCAGGGCCCCGGCGGCCGGACCGAAGAACTCGACGCACGCTCCGACCACGCCGGCGGCGCGGAGCTGTTCGGTCAGGGTCAATGCCACGTCGGTCATGGTGATGCCGTGCGCGAGCGCACCGTCAAGACGGACACCGACGAATTCCGGCTTCGGGAAAATGTAAGGCTGGCCCAGCACGACGGCTTCGATCTCGATTCCTCCGACGCCCCACCCCAGCACGCCCAGCGCATTCACCATCGGGGTATGCGAGTCGCCCCCGATGGTGAAATCCGGAAATGCGACCGGCGGCGTCCGCGACCGATCGACCAGCGTGACGGCAGCGACCTGCTCCAGATGAATTTGGTGGATGATGCCGGCGCCGGGCGGAAACACGGTCAAACCGTCGAACGCCTGCTGCGGCCCATTTCAGAAACCGATAGCGCTCGCCGTTGCGCTCGAACTCACGCTTGAGGTTGATCGCCTCGGCGTCGGGTGATGCCGCGACATCGACCTGCAGGGAGTGGTCGACCACGAGAGTCATCGGCACCGTGGCGTTGACGCGTGCCGGATCCCCGCCCCGTCGCGCCACCGCCGAGCGCAGCGCGGCAAGGTCCATCAGCACCGGAATGCCCGAGGAATCGGGAACGACGACGCGGGGCACGCGCAATGGCAGCGCGAGCGTGTCGGGCGCAACTTCGGGATCGGCGAGAGCGCGCAGGACGTCCTGCGTGACGCCCGGCTGGCCGAGATTGCGCAAGAGGTTTTCGGCCAGCACCCGCGCCACATATGGCAGCCGCGCATGCGCGTCCGCGCCGAGCGCCGCGCGCACGTCGTGGAACAGGTACGTTCGGCCGCCGGACGAAAAACTGGCATGCGTTTCGTTCATGAGGTGAGCACGCGGCAACACTTCGGCTCAGGTGAATTTCGGGTCGAGGCTCACGGCCGGCCCCGTAACCAGGCCATGTAGTCGTGTTTCGTCGGCTCGCTCCGATGCGGACCCGGAGCAAGAGCCGCGGCAACGGCTGTCACGACCGACGTGTCGACCACTCTTGATTTCCTCCCGATGCCGCGTCGCGTCGGCGGGCGCTGTGCGCAGCGCGCGAGCGTACTATAGTCTGGGCTTCGCTGTCGCGGCCCGCGCATGCCGCAATCCGGGAGATCGAGATGAAGGACGGCCCCAAGAAATTCCGTGAGCTGCTGGCAAAAGGCGGGCTGATCGTCGCTCCCGGGGTCTACGACGGCTACAGCGCCCGCCTGGTCGAGAAATCCGGCTTCGAGATGGCTGCCACGACCGGCGCCGGCATCTCCAATTCGCTCCTCGGCATCGACGACATCGGGGTCATGGGGCTTTCGGAGAACGTCGGCCATTGCCGGATGCTGGCCCGCATCCTCTCCATCCCGCTGACCGCCGACGCCGACACCGGCTACGGCAATCCCATGAACGTGCACTACACGGTCCAGATGTTCGAGGAAGCAGGGCTTGCCGGCATCAATATCGAGGACCAGGTGCATCCGAAGCGCTGCGGGCACATGCCCGGCAAGGAGGTCATACCCCTGGTCGAAGGCGTGAAAAAAATCGAGGCTGCCTGCTTGGCGCGCCGGGACGATGCTTTTGCCATCATCGCGCGCACCGACGCGCTGGCGATCGAGGGCGTCGAGGGAATGCTGCGGCGGGCGCGCGCCTACGCAGAAGCCGGCGCCGACATGATCTTCGCCGATGCGGTCCGGACGCAAGACCAGATCGCGCGTCTGGTCGATGCCGCCGGCGTTCCGGTCACGGTCAACATGGGCTTCGGCATCCGGGTCCGGCCCACCACCCCGCTGATGTCGATCAAGCGCCTGGCCGAGATCGGGGTGCGCCGCGTGACGTTGCCGCGCATGCTTCCGGCGGCCGCCATCCACGGCATGACGCGCGCGCTCGAAGCCATGAAGGACGTGATCGCGAGCGGCGAGCCAGCCGACCGGCCCGATCTGGTGGTCGACATCGACGCCATCATGCGCTTGATGGACTATGACGCCATGCGCGAGCTCGAGCGGCGACTGCTGAGCACCGAGGCGCTCGAGGCGAAATATGGGCCCGCCGGCGAAGCCTCACCAGCGGTCCGATCGACCTGACCTGGCTCCAGCTGCCCGGAGTTTCCGCCGGGCGATATGCTCCATGGCGCAACGCAGCAAGACGCAATGCAGCATGCGCTGGCGGCAGGGCCGGCATATGGGGGCACGGCTGGCCCGTCATGGTGGCCTGCTCTACAAGGCGTGCAGACCCCGCATGCTTCGCTCCTCCCGGCTCCTCCCGACCGCCCATGGACGCCATCGCCGACGCGACCAAGACCAAGCGGCTCACCCATCGGGAGACGCAGCTCATCGTGCTCGGCATGCTGCTGCCGATCTTCATGGGCTCGCTCGATCAGACCATCCTGGCGAGCGCGTTGCCGATCATCGGGCGCGACCTCGACGATGCCCATGACCTGCCCTGGCTGATCACCGCTTATCTCCTGGCATCGACCGCCATGATCCCGCTCTACGGCAAGATCGCCGATATCCGCGGGCGCGCCTTTGCGCTGCGCATCGCGATCGCGGTTCATCTCGCCGGCTCGCTGCTATGTGCGCTCGCCCCATCCATGCTGGTGCTGATCCTGGGCCGCAGCCTGCAGGGCATCGGCGGCGGCGGGCTGTCCTCGATGGGCATGGTGGTGCTGGGCGACGTGGCGGCGCCGCGCGAGCGCGGGCGCTACTATGCGTATTTCGCCGTGACCTACACCACGGCGGGCGCCTGCGGCCCGGCGCTGGGCGGATTCCTGGCCGACCATCTGCATTGGTCGGCGATCTTCTGGCTCAATCTCCCGCTCGGCCTCGCCGCCCTGGCGGTGACCTCGACGCTGCTGCGCGGGCTGCCGCGCCATGAGCGCCCGCACCGGCTCGACGTGATCGGCGCCGCCCTGATCGTGGCCGCCAGCATCGCTTTCATGCTCGGCCTCAATCTGGCGGGCGCGCGCTTTGCCTGGAGCTCGCCGCCCATCCTGGCGCTGTTTTGTTTCGCGCTCATCGGCGGCGCGCTGTTCGTGGCGCGCCTGATCACGGCCCCGGAGCCGCTGATCCCGATCTCGGTTCTGCTCGATCCGGTGGTGCGCTGCGCCTTCATCGCCAATGCCTGCGGCTGGGGAGCGATCGTGGGCCTCAACATCTTCCTGCCGAGCTACCTGCAGACCGTCATCGGGCTCAGCCCCACGGATGCGGGCCTGAGCCTGATGGTGCTCATGGTGACGCTCAACATCAGCGCCGGCCTCGCCGGCCAGATCCTGTGCCGGGTCACCCACTACAAGACGCTGCCCATGCTCGGGCTCGTGGTCGCGATCGCGGCGGTGGCGGCGCTGGGCTGGCGGGCCGCGCGTCTCGACCTTCTGGGGTTCGAGATCCTGCTGATCCTGATCGGCGCCGGCTTCGGGCCGCTCCCCTCCCTCACCCAGGTGGCGGTGCAGAATGTGGTCGCGCGCCACCAGCTCGGAATTTCGCTCGGAGCGATGAATTTCCTGCGCAATCTGTTGGCCACCATCCTGGTGGCGGCGTTCGGGGCGATCGTGCTGGCCGGATCGGCGGCGCCCGATCAGGGCGCATCGGCGGCGGCGCTGACGGCCGGCTGGCAGCATGGCGCAGCCGGCGCCGCGGCCGCCTTCGCCTGGGTGTTCTATGCCGATGCCGCCTGCATCACGATCGCGCTGATCGCGCTCATGCTGATGGCGGAACGGCCGCTGCAGGAGGAGGCTTAGGGGGTTCGCCTGGAAGTCACCGAACGTGGCGCCGGCCTACGAAAAGGTGTCTCCCGATCCGGCCCATGATTCTCGGATTTCGGAGCACATCCCTGTAGCCCTCCAAAAAGCGCCGAAGCAGGACATATTGACGGCGTCCGATCTCCGAGCAGCCCGGCTCCGAAGCAAGCTGCCGGTCTTGCGCAAGTTGATCGAGCGCCTTGGCGTTCGCCTGATCTTCCGCGCCGAGATCGGCAAGTGCGATGGCCTGGAACCAATGGAGATAGGAAAGCCCGACTTTTCGATCGTCCGGCCGCTCTGAAATCTTCAGGATGGCGTCGCGGTGCCCCTCCGCGTCCTGTCGAGCGGCGTTGCGATCTCTGATGCGAAGCAGCAGCAACATCCGCAAGCGAACCTGGGCCAGCAGCCCGGGTTGCCGAAACTCATCTTGCGCCCTGGCTTTCGTCATGTGCTCGAGCGCATGGCTGAGCGCCTCCATCGCCAGCGTCACATCGGCTGCATCTTTCGTCAGCTGCCATTTCCACTGCAGCAGGCCGCCCAGGCGGTGGTAGGTTTGCGCCAGATGACCGCTCGAGCGTTCTGTCTCGGCGGCGGATTCCGCTGCCGACTTCAATTGCCCATCGAGCACCTGTTGCACGTACCCGATCGCCACATTGGCGCCGCGCAGGCTGGGATTGGTCTCCGAATAGGCCGTCGCGTACCGCAAGAGATCGAGATCGGTCAAACGCCCGCCGGCTTGCAAGCGCTCGAAGATACGGGTCGCGAACGGATATTGCTCGGCATCCGAGAGCGCGGCCGCCACTTGGGCGGCTTCTCCCGGGACGACATCGGACGACAGGCAGTAGTGGCCGAGCGCGCGCACCCCGAAGACGGAGGTCTTGTGCTCATGGAGCAGCTCCGGAAGCGGGCGTTGATCCTTGTGCCATTGCTCGGCCAGCGTCTTTTCGTACCGTTCCAGGTCTTCGGCCACCTCCGAAGGCGAGGCCCCGGTCGGCAGCCATTGCGACGGATCGGTCTTCATCACGTTTTCGAGCAATACATGGACCGGACTATCGGGTTGGTTCTGCTGGGCGTCCTGCAGCGCCAGCTTGAGCGCCTTGACGGTCTCCTCGACCTCCTCCCAATCCAGCTCCTCGCCGTTGAACTTGTAAAAGATCATCCGGGACAGGCGCACGTCGAACGGAAGCTCCGTTCCGGTTCTGCACATCAGCACGGTGCCGGTCGGAGACATCACGTGCCGAATGCCGAGCTCGTAGAACACATTGGGATTTTCGAGGGAGAGGTCGGCCAGGACCACGGGGCGGTCGCGCAAGTCCTTGAACATGTCGGAATGTATCAGCCGTGAACCGATCGTCTCATCGGCGCGCAACGGCTTCATCCCGGCCTCCCGCACCGCCCGCGCTATGATGACCCGATAGACCTTGTCGAAATCGTAGGTCTGGCCGTTGGGAAGGGGCTTCTTCCCAAACGGCATCACGACGAAGCACTCGCCCGCATCCGAAGTCTTTGGCCTCCGTCACCATCTGGAATGCTCCCCGCCCGCCAAGCCACTTTAGAGCAATCGGCGGCCGAGTTGAATTGATACTGTCCGATTGGCCATTGGAGGCCCCCGCGCCCCATGCGGCCCGCGCGCGAGATGCGCACGATAGCGTTCCCGGGAGCGATCGGATAACCTCGCGGCCGACAAGCTTCCGGGCAGTGCTACGGATTTCGGGAGGCAGACGAATGGACGCCGGCGCAATGCACTGCCCGGAGCGCGTCCTCGGATGCGTCGCGTTGGCGCGGGAAACACGCTCATGATCTCTCGAAGCTCGATTTTTTCGATCACGCTCGTGGCGGTGCTCGGCGGCGCGAGCGTGCCGGCATGCGCGCAATGGAAATATCCGGATTGGTCGGGCCGCTGGACCGACCTCAACACCAATCGATGGGACCCGAGCAAGCCGCCCAATGCCGGGCAGCAAGCGCCGCTTGTTCCCGAATATCAGGCGAAGCTCGATGCCGCCATGAAGAACCGGGCCGAAGGCGGACGCGGCAACACGCCCACGATCAGCTGCGGCCACACCGGCATGCCGCGCGCCATGCTGGTTTATGAAACCATGGAAATCGTCATCAAGCCGGACGCCACCTACATGATGTTCGATTTCCTGGATCCGCTGCGGCGCATCTTCACCGACGGCCGCAACTTTCCGGCTGCGGCCGACCCGACCTGGGCCGGATACTCGATCGGCCATTGGGAGGGCCTGCGCGCCGACGGCAAGTACGACACGCTCGCGATCGAGACCCGCAATTTCAAGGGACCGCGCATCGTCGACGGCAGCGGCATCCCGCTGCATGAGGACAACCAGACGATCATCAAGGAGAGGATCTCGCTCGACAAGAGCGACGCCGACAAGCTGCTCGATGAGATCACCTTGATGGATCACGCCTTCACGCGGCCATGGACAGTGACGCGCAGCTACAAGCGGCAGCGCAATCCGGCCTGGGCCGAGTACGATTGCCACGAGAACAACGAGCACGTCATCGTCGGCCGCGAGGCCTATCTCATCAGTGCGGACGGCTATTTGATGCCGACCCGCAAGGACCAACCGCCGCCCGATACGCGCTATTTCAAGGGCCCGGAGCGGTGACGCGTCGCGCGCGGGCTCGACAGCCCGTGATCCCCTGGTCGCTCATCGACAGCGCGCAAGTGCCGGGCGGCGCTGAGCTGCGCCTGATGCGCCGCGGCGCCGAATTCTCGATCAGGCTCGGCCGCAACGAGCTGATGAACAGCCGTGTCGGCGGCTCCGAAGCGGCGCTCGCCACGATGGCGTGCGCGCGCATTCGCGCCGTCGAGCGGCCGCGGCTGTTGATCGGCGGATTGGGCATGGGGTTCACGCTGCGCGCCGCGCTCAAGGCGCTCGGAGCGCAGGCCCGGATCGTCGTGGCCGAGCTGGTGCCGGCGGTCGCGGCCTGGGCGCGCGGTCCGATGGCGGAAGTGTTCGGCGAGAGCCTGGATGATCCGCGTGTGCGCATCCAGGAGGCCGATGTCGGCGCGCTGATCCGG
The DNA here is from genome assembly GCA_963744275.1 of uncultured Alphaproteobacteria bacterium. Classification (GTDB taxonomy): domain Bacteria; phylum Pseudomonadota; class Alphaproteobacteria; order Rhizobiales; family Xanthobacteraceae; genus VAZQ01. The sequence continues at coordinate 447,484 of CAVUSX010000029.1, read as the reverse complement.
CAGGAGCGGTCGGCCTTCGATGCGATCCTGCTCGACGTGGACAATGGCCCCGCCGGGCTGACCCGGACCGCCAATGACGGGCTCTATGACGCTGGCCGGATTGCGCGCCGCCCATGCGGCATTGCGTCCCGGCGGCGTGCTGGCGGTATGGTCATCGGGACCGGATGCGGGTTTCACCCGCCGGCTGCGCAAGGCCGGTTTCGACGTGGAGGAGATCGCGGTGCGCGCCAACGGGGCGCGCGGCGGCGCCCGGCACGTGGTCTGGATCGCCGCCCGCGGCAACGCGTGCGCAGGGAAAAGAACCGCATGAGCGCGCTGTTCGAGGAGCTGGACTACCGGGAAACGCCGATCGGGGCGCTCAGCCTGCGGCGCCGGCGCGAGCTGCGGCTCGGCGTCGACGTCTTCGAGATCAAGCTCGGCGAGGACTTCCTGATGTCGAGCCTGTTCACCGCTTCGGAGATCGCGTTGGCCCGGCTCGGATTGGCAGACCTATCCGGCCGCAACCTCGACGTCGTGGTGGGCGGGCTCGGGCTCGGCTACACGGCGGCCGCCGTGCTGGAGCACAAAGAGGTCGGATCGCTGCTGGTGGTCGAGACGCTCGCGGCCGTCATCGACTGGCACCGCAGCGGGCTGGTTCCGCTCGGCCCCGAGCTCACCGGCGATCCTCGCTGCCGACTTCGTTCATGGCGACTTCTTTGCGCTGGCCGCAGCCGTAGCCGGTCTTCGATCCGGACACGCCTGGCCGCCGCTTCGACGCCGTGCTGGTCGACATCGATCATTCGCCGGACGGCCTGCTCGATCCGCGCAGTGCATCTTTCTATCAAGCCGAGGGCCTGCGCGGGCTGGCCGCAAAGTTGCGCCCCGGCGGCGTGTTCGGCCTGTGGTCGAACGCGCTGCCCGACGCGGCCTTCACGGCGCGGCTGCGCGATTGCTTTGCGCAGGCGCGCGCCGAGCCGGTAACGTTCCACAACCCGCTGCAGGACCGGCCCTTCACCCAGACCGTCTATTTGGCGCGAACCGCGATGGCGACGGAAGCGACCGGATGAGCGAACCTATCCGACCCGCGCGGTCAGCATCGAGATCGAGCCGCCGTCGATGCCTTCGACCGGAAAGCTGACGGCTTCGTCCTGCTGCCGGGTCGCCAGCACATAGAGCAGCGGCAGATAGTGATCCGGCGTCGGGATCGAGAGCATGGCGTCGCGTCCGAGCGTCTCATAGTCGATAAGCGGTTGGGTTTCGCCCGCCACCATCATGTCGCGTGCGATCTGCTCGAACCGGGTCGCCCAATCGTACGGCTCCGGCATATGGCGTCCCCACGCATAGGTGTGCAGGTTGTGCACCAGGTTCCCGCTGCCGACGATCAGCACGCCTTCGTGGCGCAGCGGCGCCAGCCGCTTGCCGAGCTCGAAATGGAAGGCGGCCGGGCGCGTCTCGTTGATGCTGAGCTGGACCACCGGAACATCGGCGTCCGGATAGACATGCGCCAGCACCGACCAGGTTCCGTGATCGAGCCCCCACGACGAGTCGAGCTTGACCGGCAAGGGCGCCAGCAATTCCTGCACGCGGCGCGCCAGCGCCGGATCGCCGGGGGCCGGGTACTGCATCTGGAACAATTCGCGCGGAAAGCCGCCGAAATCGTGGATCGTCTTGCGGCGCCGTCATGACGGTGACGCCGACCTCCGGCACGAACCAGTGCGCCGAGATCGACAAGACGGCCTTCGGCTTGCCGACCTGCTGCCCGATGCGCCGCCAGCCCGCCGTATAGCTGTTGGCCAGCAGGGCATTCATCGGATTGCCGTGCCCGAAGAAAATGGCGGGGAGCAGCTCGGCCATGTGCAACGCCTCGACCTTTCGCCTCACGCCTGATGCAAGCGTAGCCCGGGCCGCGGCACCAGGTCGAGCGGGATCATGCGTCTGCGACGCGCCTGGGCGCCCTCGACTTGCGACAGCTGGACGGGATAATGTCGGCTTCCAGAACGGATATCGAGCAGAGTGTAGGGTGGGCAAAGGCGCCGAAAGGCGCCATGCCCACGCGGAGTCTCTCGGCGGATAGAGCTCTTGCGCGTGGGCACGGCGGAACCGGCGTGGTGCATCAATCAAAGTCTCGCGGCCGCCTTTGCCCACCCTACTCATACGCCGGAGACGCGTCATGTCGCAGGACCAGGACGATCATCAGCACCATCACGAGCCTGGTGACGGCAATCATCACGGCGACCATCAGCTTGGCTCGCGCGGCGAGCATCTCTCGCATGGCGAGCACGGCTCGGACCTGTCCGAGATGCAGCTGCGGGTGCGGGCGCTGGAGTCGATCCTGACCCAGAAGGGCTATGTGGATCCGGCCGCGCTCGATCTCATCATCGAGGCCTATGAGACCCGCATCGGCCCGCACAACGGCGCCCGCGCGGTCGCCAAGGCGTGGGCGGATCCCGACTTCAAGCGGGCGCTGCTCGAAGACGCCACCGCGGCGGTCGGCGCGCTCGGCTTCGCGGCCCGCGTGGGCGACCATCTGGTGGCGGTCGAGAACACGCCGCGGCTTCATAACATGATCGTGTGCACGCTCTGCTCCTGCTATCCGTGGGAGGTGCTGGGGCTGCCGCCGACCTGGTACAAATCCGCTCCCTACCGGTCGCGCGCGGTCATCGATCCGCGCGGCGTGCTGGCCGATTTCGGCGTGACGCTGCCGGCCGCGACCGAGATCAGGGTGTGGGATTCGACCGCCGAGACCCGCTTCATGGTGCTGCCGCTGCGCCCGCCCGGCACGGAAGGATGGAGCGAAGAGAAGCTCGCGGCGCTCGTCACCCGCGACAGCATGATCGGCACCGGCTTGGCCAAGCCCGCCGGCGAGGTCGCGTCATGAACGGCATCCACGACATGGGCGGAATGCAGTGCTTCGGCGCGGTCGAGCCGGAGCCGAACGAGCCGGTGTTTCACAGCGACTGGGAGGCGCGGGCGCTCGCGCTCAACCGGGCCATGGGCTATGCGCGGCTGTGGAACATCGACATGTCGCGGGCGGCGATCGAAGGGCTGCCGCCCGATGTCTATCTCACCGCCTCCTATTACGAGAAATGGTTGCTGCGGCTCGAGCAGCTCCTGCTCGAGCGCGATCTGGTGGCCAGCCGATGAGCTCGCGGCCGGCCATGCGCTGCGGCCGGGCAAGCCGTTGCCACGCAAGCTCGCGGCTGCCGAGGTGGCGGCCGCCCTGACCCGCGGCTCCTATGCCCGCCCGCCCGGCGCCCCGGCGCGCTTCAAGGCCGGCGACAGCGTGCGGACACGCAACATCAATCCGACGACCCATACCCGCCTGCCGCGCTATGCCCGCGGCCGGATCGGCACCATCGAAGTGCGTGCGCGGCTGCCACGTCTTCCCGGACGCGGTCGCGATCGGACAAGGGGAAAATCCGCAGTGGCTCTACACTCTGCGGTTCGACGGCCGCGAATTGTGGGGCGAGAGCTGCGATCCGAATCTCAAGGTCTCGATCGAGGCCTTCGAGCCGTATCTGGAAGCGATCTGATATGCCGCGCGATGCTGCAACATGCCGCCAGGCCCGTCCCGCGCGACGCCGGCGCGCGGACCAGTGTTTCGCGAACCTTGGGAGGCGCAGGCCTTCGCCATGGTGCTGGCGCTGCATGAGCGCGGCCTGTTCACCTGGAACGAATGGGCAGCGACGCTGGCGCACGAGATCAAAGCCGCGCAGGCAGCAGGCGATCCCGACAGCGGCGAGACCTATTACCGGCATTGGCTCGGCGCGCTCGAGCGCCTGGTCGCCGAAAAGCAGATCGCCGGCGCCGACGCGCTCGAGCGCTATCGCCAGGCATGGCGGCATGCCGCGCAACGCACGCCCCACGGCACACCGATCGCGCTCGCAGATGAGGATTTCTGAATCACTGGCCGTTCTGCCGCTCCGGGGTGCGGATGTGCTCGGGCCGAATGCCGAGGCCGACGATGCGGGCCGGGATGCGGCGCAGGATCGGGAATGCCGCCATGAGCCTCACGGGCAACGGCGGCTTGAGCTCATCGCGATTGCCGAGCACGCCGGTGATGACGCGCTCCTGGATGAAGACCTGCAGGCGCTGCATCACCCGGGTCGGAAATTCGCGCCGCGCCTGCACGCGCCGCAACTCATCTTCGCCGACCGCGCCGGCCAGCAGCGGCAGCGCCAGAATATTGGCGGCGGCGACCGCGTCGGCGACGGCGAGATTGATGCCGACGCCGCCGACCGGCGACATCGCGTGGGCGGCGTCGCCGATGCAGATGAGCCCGCGCCTGTACCAGCGCTCGAGGCGGTCGACCGCGACGGTGAGCAACTTGATCTGATCCCAATCGGTGAGCTCGCCGACCCGGTCCGCGAACAGCGGCATGGTGCGCGCCAGCTGCGCGCGAAACTGCGCCAGCCCGCCACCCCGCACTGCCTCGATCGAGCCCTTGGGGATCACATAGCCGCACTGCCAATAATCGCCGCGGTTGATGACCACGAAGACATGGCCGGCTTCGAACACCCCCATGGTGGCATCGGGATCATCGGGTTTGCGGCTGACCCGAAACCACAGGACATCCATCGGGGCCCCGATATCCTCGACCGCGAGGGCGGCCTTTTGGCGCACCAGTGAGTGCCGGCCGTCGCAGCCGACCACCAGCGGGGCGCGCAGCTCGATCTTCCCGTCCGCCGTGTCGGCCAGCACCCCGACCACGGTGCCGTCCTCTTCGATGAGGTCGGTCGCCTGCGCCTGCATCAGGACCCGAAAGCCCGGATACCGGCGGCCGCGCTCGCACAGGAAATTCAGGAAGTCCCATTGCGGCATCAGAGCGACGAACTTGCAGCGGGTCGGCAGATGGGTGAAATCCGCGAAGGTGAATTCCTCCGCCCCGAACCTGGCCTCGAGGGTGCGGGCCTCCTGATGGGGCAGCGCCAGGAAATCGGACAGAAGGCCGAGCTCATGCATGAGCTCGAGCGTGGAGGGATGGATGGTGTCGCCGCGAAAGTCGCGCAGGAAGTCGGCGTGCTTCTCCAGGACCACGACCTCGACGCCGGCCCGCGCCAAGAGATAGCCGAGCATCATCCCACAGGGGCCGCCGCCCACGATGCAGCAACCGGTGGTCAGTTGATTGGTCATTCCCGATTTCAGCATGATTGCGGAGAACGCCGCCCGCGACGATGCGTTCCGGGTGGGCGGGCTCGCTAGAAGCCGACCATGCGCTCGAATTCACGATGTAGCCGCCGAGCAGGAGCGCACCGAACGCGATGATGACCACCGCCGCTCCGGCTTCGATGCCACGCATCGCCAAGGTTCCGTAGCTGGAACTCGCGCCGGCGATCCGCTGCGCCCAGGCGCGGGCGCTGACCGCCAGGGTGGCGATCGCTGCGACCGTGATGAAGGTGCCGAGACCCATCACGAAGGTCGATGCCACGCCCACCCAGAACAGACCCTGGGCGAGCGCGAAGACCAGCACCAGGATGGCGCCCGAGCACGGCCGCAACCCGACCGCCACGATGGCGGTGAGCCCGCGCCGCCAGCCGCCGGGTCCGGCGAGCTCCTCGGGCTCGGGCGCGTGGGCATGCCCCCATGCGGAGGCATCATCGTCATGATCGTGATCATGGTGCGAATGCCCGTGGTCATGATCGTGGTCGTGATCGCCGTGAGAACAGGTCGCAAGCGCCGCGGCGGGGGCGTGATCGTGGTGCGCGTGATCGCAATGCGCGTGATCATGATCGTGATCATGCTCGTGATGATCGTGATCGTCATGCTGATCATGCGCCGAGGGCCGGCGTCACCGCGGCCCCGACCGCGGCGGTCGGGCGGCCGAGATCGCGCAGCGCCGCCACGAAGGCGCGCCCCTTCACCCACAGCAATCGCAGCTCCCACCACGATGATGAGCGCATAGCTCAGCGTCTCGATCCAGTTCACGGCGCTGTTCATCTTGGCGGCGCTCACGTGCAGAAGCACGGCGGCGACGCCCACGATCGCGATCGCGACGAACGCCTGCATCAGCGCGGAGAGCAACGACAGCACGACGCCGCGCACCCAGGTCTCTTCGTTGGCCACCAGATAGGATGAGATCACCGCCTTGCCGTGACCGGGCCCGGCGGCATGGAAAATGCCGTACAGGAAGGACAGACCCATCAGGGTCCAGGCGGCGCTGCCGTCGGCCTTCGAGGCGCGGATCAGGCCGGAAAACTGCCGATAGAACTCGGCCTGCATGGCGAACAGCCAGCCCAAGATGCCGCTCGCCGGAACCGGACAGGCGCCGGGGCGCGGACCGCCGAACGGCGAGCCCTGCGCGAAGGCGCCGTCCACCAGCGCGGCGACCAGCAGCATCGCCACGACCAGGAGCCCGAGCTTCGCGATTTGGCCGGTCGTGCGCCCCCCGGACGCGATCCTCACGGGCATTTCACGGAGATTTTATTGGCGAATTGCGCGCCCCAATTTTGGGCGGCGTTGAGCTGATTGAAGAAGGCTTCGCTCAGCTGCTGGCCGGGCGCGACCGACAAGTCCTTCGGCCGGGCCACCGTCAGCTTGCAGGCCGCCGGCGCGCCCACGAGCGAGATCGGGTCCTTCACGTCCTTGAAGGAGAAGTCCACGAAATATTCGGGATCGTAAATCTCGACATTGAGCTCCTTGGCCTTGACGGGCGTCTTGAGCGGCAAGGTGAAATGGAGCGTCAGGACCGTGTCCTTGGTGTTGTAATCGAGATAATAATCGATCGGATCCTTCATCTCGACCTTCTGGCCGTTCGCCTTGGCGAAGGTGAAATAGTCGAATTCCTTGAGCGAGCTGACGTTCTCCTTGGCCAGCGGCTCCAGATCGGCGCGGCTGAACTCGCCCGGCTTCTTGGGGTCGAGCCCCTGGGTGGCGAAGGCCGAGAACATGTCGTCGAAAGTCCAATTGTAGCGGACGCCGGTCACCGAGCCGTCCGGCGCGTAAACCAGCTCGCCCTGCATGGTCACCCAGACGTGCGGATGCGCGGAAGCCGATGCGCCCGCGGCCAAAAGGCCCGCCAAGGCGAAGATCATGCGAACGAAGTGCTTGGTAACCAAGTGCTTGGTCATGTCAGACGGCCAGACAAATTGTGCCCGGAAAAAGCGCCGGAGAGTCGCCCCGGGCCAACATAGCATGGAGTGCGGCGGAATGGAGGCCTCAAATTGGGGCCTGGGCCTTGGGCTCGAAGGTCGGCCGCAGAATTCCTACAGTCCGGCAGCGCCCCCGTCGGCGCGCGGATCATGGGCGCCTTCGAGGGTGCCGTTCGGATGCAGCAGCACCGCGCCGGCATGGCCCATGGAGTCCACATAGGGCTGCGCCAGCACCTCGACGGCGTGACCGGCGGCGCGCAGCGCCGCGATGACGCCCTCGTCGAACCTCGATTCGACCAGGAGGCTCGCATGGGGCGAGCCCCAGGTCTGCCCCAGCACGCAGCGCGGCCGATCGAGCGCCTGGGCGAGCGGCATCCGGTAATCGACATGGCGGGTGAACAGGGCGGCCTGGATCTGCGGCTGGGCGTCGCCCCCCATGCTGCCATAGGCCATGATCCGCCGGTCGGCGAGCACCGCCAGGGCGGGATTGAGCGTATGGACCGGCAGCCGGCCCGGCTCCAGCCGGTTGAGAGCGCCGGGCTCGAGCGCAAAGCTGACGCCGCGGTTCTGCATCAGCACGCCGGTCCTGGGCAGGACGCAGCCGGAGCCGAACTCCCAATAGAGGGACTGGATGTAGGAAACCACCAGGCCGCGGGCGTCGGCAGCCCCCATCCAGACCGTATCGCCGCGGCCGCCGGCGGGCGGCCAGCGGGAGGCGCGTTTGCGATCGATCGCGAGCGCCTGCGCATCCAGAAAGGCCGGCTCGAGATAGCGGCCGGGGGGATGCGGGAGGCGCTGCGGGTCGGTCAGATAGCGATCACGCAGGCGCAGCGCCCGCTTGGTGGCCTCCACCAGGCCATGGATATGATCGAAGCTTTCGGCCTCCTTGACGCCGAGGCGGTCGAACAGCCCCAGGATCATCAGCGAAGCCAGACCCTGGGTCGGCGGCGGCGTGTTGAACGCGGTGCCGGCGCGCAGCTCCACGGAGAGCGGATCCGCAACGGCGGCCCGGCAGCGCGCGAGATCGGGGCGTGTCACCGGGCTGCCGATGCGATCGAGATCGTCGGCGATCTCGCGGCCGACATCGCCGCGGTAGAAATCGTCCAAGCCCGCATGGGAGAGCTGCTCGAGCGTGGCGGCGAGCGCGCCCTGCCGCAACTTGGTGCCCGGGGCCGGCGGCTTGCCGTCGACCAGGAAGGTTTGGGCAAATCCCGGCGCGCCCGACGAGGTCGGGAAAGGCGGCGCAAGCCGCTTGGCTTTCGGAGATCGCAAAGCCCTCGCGGGCGTGCCGGATGGCCGCCGCCAGCATTTCGGCGAGCGGCATTTTGCCGCCATGCGCATGGGCGGCCTCGAGCGCCAGGCTCCAGCCTGCGATCGCGCCCGGCACCGTGAGGGCGGCGAGCGGGCCGCGCGCGGGGATCGCGTCGAGACCGGCCTCCCGGTAGAGATCCGGTTGCGCCCGGCTGCCGGCCACGCCCGCCGCCATCAGGGCGCGGATGCGGCCCGAGGGCTCGTGGACGAGCCAGAAGCCGTCGCCGCCGAGCCCGTTCATGTGCGGATAGACCACCGCGATCACCGCCGCCATGGCGACCATCGCCTCGATCGCGTTGCCGCCCTCGGCCAGGATCGCGTGCCCGGCCGCGACCGCGGCCGCATGGGGGGCGGCGACGACGCCGCGGCGATGTCCGGCGGTGTGAAGGTCCATCGGGGGTCCTATGGGGTGGTTGGTTTGTAGGATGGGTTGAGCGCTTGCGAAACCCATCAATCACAGGCGATGGGTTTCGCAAGAGCTCAACCCATCCTACGAAAAAAGTCAGGATTGATCGGCCAGCAGGCCGCGCTTGCGCAACAGCGCGTCGGGGGTGGGCAGGCGGCCGCGGAAGCTCTCATAGAGCGCGGCCGGGTCGCGCGAGCCGCCGGCCGCGTAGATGTGATCGTGCAGCCGCTTGGCGGTCGCGGGATCGAAAATATCCGGCGTCTCCTCGAAGGCCGCGAAGGCGTCGGCATCGAGCACCTCCGACCACATGTAGCTGTAATAGGCCGACGCATAGCCGCCGCCGGAGAACACATGCGCAAAGTGGGCCGGGCGGTGCCGCATGACGATCTCGGGCGGCATGCCGATGCGCGCGAGCGCGCCCTCCTCGAACGCGCCGACGTCGAAGCCCTGCGGGTCGGCCAAGAGATGCAGCTCCAGATCGACCAGCGCGGAGGCCACATATTCGACGGTCGCAAAGCCCTGGTTGAAGGTGCGGGCCGCGATGAGGCGGGCCATGAGGTCGTCCGGCATGGCGGCGCCGGTGCGGTAATGCAGGGCGAAGCGGCGCAGTATCTCCGGCCGCTCCAGCCAATGCTCGTAGAGCTGCGAGGGCAGCTCCACGAAGTCGGTCTGCACGCTGGTGCCCGAGATGGTCGGATAGGTGACGTCGGACAACAGCGCATGGAGCGCATGGCCGAACTCATGGAACAGCGTACGGGCGTCGTCGAAGCTCAGCAGCGTCGGCTGGCTGTCGGCGCGCCTTGGAGAAGTTCATCACATTGACGACCAGCGGCCTGATGTCGCCGGCGAGCTTCTCCTGGTCGCGCAGCGTCGTCATCCAGGCGCCGCTGCGCTTGGAGGAGCGCGCGAAATAGTCGCCGAAGAACAGCCCGCGATGGCTGCCGTCGGCGCCGTGCACGTCCCACACCTGCACGTCGGGATGCCAGACCGGGACGTCGCTGCGGCGCTCGAAGCTCAGGCCGAACAGCTTGTAGGCGGTGTAGAACGCCGCTTCGATGATGTGATTGAGCTGCAGATAGGGCTTGATCGCCGCCTCGTCCACGTCGCATTTGAGCTTGCGCAGCTTCTCGGCGTAGTAGCGCCAATCGAAGGCCGCGAGCTCGAAATTGCCGCCTTCCTGTTGCGCCAGCGCCGAGAGCTCCGCGCGGTCCGCGAGCGCGCGCTCGCGCGCCGGCGCCCAGACCCGATCGAGCAGGCCGCGCACCGCCGCCGGCGTCTTGGCCATGGCGTCGTCGAGACGGTAGTGGGCGAATGTCTCGTAGCCCAGAAGCGCGGCGCGCTCGGCGCGCAGCGCCACCATCTCGGCGATGATGGCCCTGTTGTCGGTCGCGCCGCCGCCCTCGCCGCGCGCGATCCAGGCCCGAAAGGCTTTTTCGCGCAGGTCGCGACGGGCGGAATATTGCAGGAACGGCTCGACGCTGGAACGCGACAGCGTGATCACATAGCCGTGCTCGCGCCCGCGCTCCTGCGCGGCCGTGCGGGCGGCGGCGCGCACATAATCCGGCAGGCCCGCCAGATCGGCCTCGCTTTCGAGCACCAGCATATAGGCCTGCTCGTCGGCCAGCACGTTCTGGCTGAAGCTGGTGCCGAGACTCGCCAGCCGCTCGTTGATGGCGGCGAGCCGCGCCTTGGCGGGGGGCGCGAGCGCCGCGCCAGCGCGCTTGAAATCCAGGTGATAGCGCTCCAGCACGCGCTGCTGCTCGGCCGTCAAGCCGAGCCGCTGCGGCGCGCGGTAGAGCGCATCGATGCGGCCGAACAGGGCGGCGTTGTGCAGGATGCCGTCCCAATGCCGGGCGCGCCGCGGCGCGATGGCGCGCTCGATCTCGAGCAGAGCCTCGTTGGTATGGGCGCCGGCGAGCGCGCGAAACACGTCGGTCACGCGGCCCAACAGCCGGCCGCTCAATTCCAGCGCCGCGATCGTGTTGTCGAAAGTGGGCGGGGCCGGATCGGCCGCGATGGCGGCGACCTCGGCATCATGGGCCGCGAAGGCGCGATCGAAGGCGGGCGGAAAATGCGCCGGCGCGATGCGCCCGAACGGCGGCGCCCCGAACGGACCGGTCCATTCCTGGAAAAACGGATTGTCGGCGTCGGTGGCGGAGGCGGCGGAAGACGGCTTGGACTCGTTCATGCGCAAGACCCGGTTGAGTGAGCCCTTAACTATGTCACCCTGGCCGACTTGGCCACCTCTCCGCCATCCGGATGACTTGCCTCGCTCATGAAAATCCTGCCAGTACGACGGCGGCCTCGCGCACGGTCCGGGCTTCGGGCCGCGCGGATGCGCCGCCCGCCCGGAGGACGCCATGAACGCCATCAGCCTCGATCTCGCCAACCGCATCATCGAGGCCGTGCTGCGGCGCGCCGCCGAGATCGATTGCCGGCCGATCAGCGTGATCGTGGTCGAGCCCGGCTGCAAGGTGAAGGCGTTCCAGAAGGAGGACGGCAGCTCGATGATCCGCTTCGAGATGGCCTTCGGCAAAGCCTATGCGGCGCTGGCGCTCGGCCGCTCCTCCAAGCTGGTGCGCATCCGGGCCGAGGAACGGCCGGTCTTCATGCGCTATCTCATGAGCGCGACCGACGAGCAGATTTTTGCCGAGGGCGGCGGCTTGCAGATTCGCGGCCTCGACGGCGCGGTCATCGGCGCCGTCGGCGTCACCGGCGACACCGAGGACCGCGACGAGGAGCTCGCCCTCCATGGCATCCATTCGGCCGGCCTGAAGACGGACGCGGATTTCGAAGGCATGGGCCGCCACGCGGGAGTGAGGCTGACCAACAAATAGCGCATGATCGGGCGCTGCTTCCACCCGGGAGGAAGACCATGGACCGCACGACGCGAACCGAGCCGCTCGATTTGCCGCAGCGTGGGCGCCGCAGGTTCCTCAAGCAGATCGCGACGACCAGCGCCGCGGCGGCGACGGGCACCGTCGCAGGCACGCTGGCATTGCCGGCGTTTGCGCAGGACAAGCCCGCGTCGCCGGCGATGCTGGGCACGCCCACCGGTGAGCCGCCGATCGCCGAGACACTCGCCCGCTACGCCGGCAGCCTCAAGTACGAGGACCTGCCGGCGGAGGTGGTGCGCGCGGCCAAACGCTACCTGATCGACAGCTTCGGCTGCGGGCTCGGCGGCTTCGGGGCGGATGCGAGCCAGATCGCCAACCGCCTTGCTGGGGGCGTCAGCGCCGTGCGCGGCGCGACCGTCATGTGCAGCGGCGTGAAGACGAGCCCGGAGCTCGCCGCCTTCGCCAACGGCGTGATGATCCGCTATCTCGATTTCAACGACGGCTATATCAGCCGCGGCGCCGGCCATCCGAGCGACGCCATTGCGGCGCTGCTGGCGACCGCCGAGATGGCGGGACGCAGCGGGCAGGACCTGATCACCGGCACCGTGCTGGCGTATGAGGTGTTCTGCCGGGTCTGCGACGTGTTCGACAACCGGGCGGTCGGCATCGACTACGCCACCATCGTCGGCCTCGCCGCCACCGTCGGGGCCGGCCGCATGCTGGGGCTCACGCCGCAACAGATGGTGCATGCGATCGGCATTCATGTCGCCGGCGCGGTGGCGCTCAATCAGACGCGCGTCGGCACGCTGTCGAACTGGAAGGCGGGCGCCGCCGCGGATGCCGCCCGCACCGCGATCTTCGCGGTCGAGCTGGCGCAGGGCGGCATGACCGGCCCAGCCCAAGTGTTCGAAGGGCCCGACGGCTTCTTCAGCCGCATCAACCGCAAGCCGTTCAGGCTGCCCAAGCTCGGCGGCGGCGGCGCGCCGTTCGGGATCATGCACTGCTTCACCAAGCGCTTCACGCTCGGCCAGTTCGCCCAGACGGTCGCCCAGGCGGCGGTCGAGGCGCGCGCGTTCTTCGCCGACACCGGCGAGATCGCGCAGGTGAACATCCGGGTGTCGCGCAAGGCGATCGAGGTCATGGCGGACTCACCCGACAAATGGCACCCGCAGACCCACGAGACCGCCGACCACAGCATGCCCTATGCGGCCGCCGTGGCGCTGATGTACGGCACGGTCGAAGAGCAGCATTACGAGGACCCCTATCTGCACGACCCGCGCCTTCTGGACCTCGTCAGCCGCGTGCGCTGCCTGCCGTACGACGAGGCCGAGCCGGTCGAGCCGGAGATGAATCCCTGCGATCTCGAGATCGTCCTCAAATCGGGAGCGCGCAAGAACGTGCGGGTCGAATACCATCGCGGGCACTGGAAGAACCCGATGACGGACGCCGAGATCGAGGAGAAATTCCGCTCGCTCGCGCGCCGCCAGCTGCCGGCCGCGCAAACCGACGATCTGCTGCGCGCATTGTGGGGGCTCGAGCGCCTGCCGCAGGCGGGCGAGCTGGTCGCGCTGACGCGGATTTGAAGCAAAGGATCAACCCGATGCCCCCTCACGGCCATTTCGTCCCGCGCGGCGTCATCCCGGCGGTCCTGCTGCCGTTCGACGACGAGCTCGCGATCGACGAAGCGAGCTTCCGCGCGCATCTGCGCGCGGTGGCGGCGACCGAGGGGCTCGCCGCCGTCACCGTCAACGCCCATTCGACCGAGGTCGCCTCCTGCAGCTTCGAGGAGCAGCGGCGCGTGCTCGACATCGCCTTGGACGCGATCGGCGACCGCTTGCCGCTGGTGAACGGGGTGTGGGCCGACGGCAGCCTGGAGGCGGCGCGCATCGCCCGCATGGCCACGGCGGCAGGCGCCTCCGCCCTCCTGGTGTTCCCGCCGGCTCCGTTCACCATGGGCCAGACCCCCGAGATGGCGCTCGCGCATTTCAAGCGCATCGCCGACGCCAGCGACCTGCCCATCATCGTGTTCCAATATCCGCTGGCGACCGGCCAGGGCTATCCGCGCGAAACCCTGCTGCGGCTGGCGCAGGAGGTTCCGACCATCGCGGCCATCAAGGATTGGGCCGGCAACGTGCCGCAGCACGAAATGCACATCCGCCTGCTGCAGACCCTCCCGCGGCCCGTGCACGTGCTCACGACCCACAGCGCGTGGCTGTTGAGCTCGCTGGTGCTCGGCTGCGCGGGGCTCCTCTCCGGCAGCGGCAGCGTGATCCCGGATCTGCAGGCGCAGCTGTTCCGCGCCGTTGCGGCCGGCGATCTGGCGGCGGCCCGCCAGCTCAACGACCGCATCTATCCGTTGGCCCGGGTGTTCTACAGCGAGCCCTGGTCCGACATGCACAACCGCATGAAGGAAGCGCTGGTCCTGCTCGGACGGCTGCCGCGCGCCGTGGTGCGGCCGCCGCTGGTCAAGCTCGGCCGCGCCGAGATCGACCGCATCGCGGCCGCCCTGGTCGAATCCGGCCTCATGGCCGCCAAGGCGGGCCGCGACGCCGCCTGAGCCGGCTCCGCAAGCCCGGGCGGCACGGAGCCGCCCTGCGGCACAATTGAGGCTTGATCCGGCGCTCCAGTTCAGGGACATTGCGGCCCGACCGAGGAACCCATGTCCGACACACAAAGCAATGCCGGCGGCCAGCGGATCATCTGGCAGAACGTGCTCACGGTGGTCAGCGCCGCCATCCTGATCAGCGCGGAGGTGTTCGGCGCGGCCTTTGCGGGCGGCTGGGCGGTCGCCAACCTGTTCGAGTTCGGCATCGACGGCGTCCATGTCTTCCAGGCCATCTTCTTCATCCTGGGCATCGCCGTGATGATCGCCTTCGTGCGCCATGCCAAAGAGGTCGAGCCGTTCGTGAGCCGGCGCTGAACGCGCAGGCGCTGCCCTGAGCGTTGCGGCCCGAACGCCGCGGACGCGTCTAGCACCCGACATTTTGCTTCCAGCGACCGGGTTGCGGCCGGCGGCAGCCAAAAGTCTTGCGTGCCGCGGCTAAATCCATTATTTCGAAGTTGCCCAATTTCGCACGTGCCTGTGGCCGTGTGTCGATCGGTGGGCATCCGGACAAGAGGCCGGACAGCCGCCTAAGGACGAGATCTCACGTCCTTGCTCATGCGATCGGCAGCCGGAGGCGAAACCGGCGCACCCCGCTCTCAACGGGGGACGCGGCTTAAAGCAACGACGGAGCGGGCTTTTTTGGAACCACCGGCGACAATGCCGGATGACTGAAAAGGCTTGTCCTTCTTGCTTGCCGGGCGTGCGGAACGGGCTCTCCCAATCCGGACCAAGGCAGCAATCGCAGCAGCGCCACGCGCACCGCATCCCGCGGTGGCTGCGAGCGTTGAGGAGGTTCACCAGGCGGCTCGCCGCCAATGCCGGATCAAGGAGCAAGGTCGCGATGACCGCACGCATCCGTGAATTCTTGAAGCACCGCAAGGACGAAGGACCATGCCTCGTGGTCGATCTCGACGTCGTGCGCGAGAACTATCTGTCCTTCGCCAAATCGCTGCCCGACAGCAAGGTGTTCTACGCCGTGAAGGCCAATCCGGCGCCCGACATCCTCAAGCTCCTGGTCGAGCTCGGCGCCTGCTTCGACGTCGCCTCGGTGAGCGAGACGCAGGCGGTGCTCGCCGCCGGCGCGCCGCCCGAGCGCATCTCCTACGGCAACACGATCAAGAAAGAGACCGAGATCGCGACCGCCTTCCGGCTCGGCGTGACGCTGTACGCGGTCGACTGCGAGAGCGAGGTCGAGAAGATCGCACGCGCGGCGCCGGGCGCCCGCGTCATCTGCCGCATCCATTGCGACGGATCGGGCGCGGAATGGCCGCTGTCGCGCAAGTTCGGCTGCGAGCCGGAATACGCCGCCGACATTCTGGAGCTGGCGCAACGGCTCGGTCTCGTCCCGCACGGCATCTCCTTCCATGTCGGCTCCCAGCAGCACAATGTGGAGGCCTGGGACCGCGCGCTCGCCTCGACGGCCGCGATCTTCCGCATCTGCGCCGAACGCGGCATCACGCTCGCGATGGTCAATCTGGGCGGAGGCTTTCCGGCCAAGTACATCCGCAAGACGCCGCGGCTCGAATCCTACGGCAGGGCGATCTTCCGCTCGCTGCGCCGCCACTTCGGCAACAACCTGCCGGAGACCATCGTGGAGCCGGGACGCGGGCTGGTCGGCAGCGCCGGCGTGATCGAGGCCGAGGTGGTGCTGGTCGCCCGGCGCTCGCCCGAGGACGACGTCCGCTGGGTCTATCTCGACATCGGCAAGTTTCACGGACTGGCCGAGACCATCGCGGAATCGATCCGCTACCAGATCCGCACCAAGAAGGATCGCGACGAGATGGCGCCCTGCATCATCGCGGGCCCGACCTGCAATTCCGTCGATGTGCTGTACGAGAAGAACCCCTACCCGCTGCCGGTGTCGCTCGCCATCGGGGACAAGGTGCTGATCGAGGCGACCGGAGCCTATACGGCGACCTACTCCTCGGTCGGCTTCAACGGCTATCCGCCGCTGCGGCAGTATGTGATCTGAAGAGCAGGGGTCAGGGATCAGTTCGTAGGATGGGTAGAGCTCTTGCGAAACCCATCAGACGCTGCCGATGGGTTTCGCAAGAGCTCTACCCATCCTACGGCAGTATCAACCGCTGCCGCACCGCGTAGCGCACCAGCTCGGCGGTGGAGTGAATGTCGAGCTTGCGCATCGAGGCCGAGCGGTGGGTCTCCACCGTCTTGACGCTGATGCTCAAGAGGTGCGCGATCTTCTTGTTGCTGTTGCCCTCGGCGATGAGCTGGACCACCTCGCGCTCGCGCGCCGTCAGCGAGACCCCGTTGTTGCCGGCGCCGGCCTGCTCGACGAAATTCTCGAGCAACGTCTCCGAGACGTGATCCGAGAAATAAGCGTGGTGGCGCGCCAGCGACTCGACCGCCCGCACGATCTGCTCGTCGGCCTCCGATTTGAGGACGTAACCGCGCGCGCCGGCGTGCAGCACGTCGCGGATCTCGCTCTCGCGGTCGTGCAGCGTGAAGATCATTACCTCGGTCCCCGGCGTTTCCTTGCGGATTTGCCGGGTGGCCTCGATCCCGTTCACGATCGGCAACGAAATATCGAGAACCGCGACGTCCGGCTTATGCTGGAGCGCAAGCTCCACCGCCTCGCGACCGTTGCTCGCTTCCGCGCACACTTCAAAGCCCTGGCGCGCTTCGAGAAGCGCGCGCAGGCCACGCCGCACGACCGCATGATCGTCGGCAAGCAGAATGCGGACCATATTTGTAGCGCCCCGTCCCGGCCCGCCCCAGAACCCCGCATTTTCATGCATGCATACGCTAGCAATTGATGGAACAATTCCAAAGCAAATTTTCGGGGCGCAAGAAATTTTTCATGATTCTCGTGCAGGGCGTCGCCATGTCAAACTTTGGCGGCAATCGGCGCATTGCCCGGCTTTCAATCAACAAATAGTCGCCGCGACGCCACATTCGAGGGCCGCGGCGGTATCATGCTGATCTGTTCGCGATCAACCGCGGCGCGGCGGTGTGCTCATACCGCGGGCCGCGCCGCCTCGGCGCCATCAACCAAGATCGACGATGCCGGCATCGCCGTCTTCGGTGCCGAACGCGAGCAGCTTGCCGTCACGGCTCCAGGCCAGCGCCGTGACCGGCGCGGCCGCCGGCTTGCGCGCCAGGATTTCGGCCCCGTCGGGCAGGCGAACGATCAGGACGAGCCCGTCCGCATAGCCGACCGCGACCGCGTTTTGGGTCGGATGGCAGGCGACCATCTCGGCCTGCGCTTCGCCGGGCGCCAGCACCAGCGGGGTCTTGCCCATGGGGCCGGTCTTGGACTGGAACGGCCACAGGATCAGCTGGTTCGAGCCCGAGCTCGCCAGCCATTTGCCGTCGGCGGTCCAATCGAGGCTACGGACGCGGGCCGCGTAGCCCTGCATCCGCATGTCCTTGTGATCGGCCAAGCGCCAGCCGTGCAGGGTCGGCTCCTGCATGGAGGTGACCAGAAAACGCCCGTCGGGACTGAAGCTCGCGGCCAGATGCGAGCCCTTCCAAAGGAGCGTTTCGGGATCGGCCTGGGCGGCATTCGGAAACCAGAGCGTGGCGCCGTTGTAATGCGCGATCGCCAGACGGAATCCCTTGGGCGAGAAGGCCAGCGCCCCGACGGTCGAGGGCGCCTCGAACACCTGCTCCACGCCCTCCTTCGACGCGCTCTTGCCGGAGCGCGCGAAGGCCTGCTTGCCGGCCGACCAGGCCACCGCGCCGCCGGGCCCGAGCGCCACATGATCGATCCAGCGATGCCGGGCGTCGACCGCGACGCTGGTGCCGGCGCCGGTAGCGTCGGTCGCCACCACCCGGCCGTCATCGCCGCCGGTGACGATCCGCTCGCCGTCGGCAGCCGACCCCAGAATGGCGCCGCCATGGATCGCGACGCGCCGGCTTTCGCCGTCGCGCACCATCCAGAGCGCCTCCTCGCCCAGCACGAAGACGGCGGTCTCCTTGAGGAAATGCACCGCCACGATCGCGGCATCGGCCTTGCAATGCCGCGTGCGTTCGACCACGGAGGCGGTGTCGGGACTGCTTTGCGTCATGAGCGATGCATTTTGCGCAGGTTCCGGTGCGCAGGACTGGCGAGCCCTCCGGCTCGGGAGGAGCTGACGGATCAAGCCAAGCAGCTTTCGAAGCCGGCCCGGATGCTCGGCTCGGACAATTTCCGGCCGATGAACACGATGCGGCTTTGGCGCTCTTCGTCGTCCTTCCACGCGCGCTGATGGTCGCCGTCGAGAATCATGTGCACCCCCTGGAACACGAAGCGCTTGGGATCTCCCTTGAAGGAGAGGATGCCCTTGCAGCGCAGGATGTTCTGGCCTTCCTCCTGCACCAGGGTCTGCACCCAGGGGAAGAACTTGTCCGGATCGAGCGGCGCCGCGACCTTGAGCGAGACCGACTGCATCTCCTCGTCATGATAGTGCTTGAGCCCGCCGCCCTGCTGCGGATGGTCATGATCATGGTCGTGATCTGTCCGTGCTCATGCGCGTGATCGTGGTGCGTCGTGGTCGTCGCTCGCCAGGAATTCAGGCTCGATGTCCAGGATGCGATCGAGATCGAAGGCGTTTCGTCCCAGAACCTCCTGCAGGGGGACCGCGCAGCGCTGCGTCTTGTGCACCTTGGCGTAGGGATTGATGGCGCGGATGCGCCCTTCCACCTCGTCGAGCTCGGCTGCAGAGACCAGGTCGGTCTTGTTGATGATGATGACGTCCGCGAAGGCGATCTGGTTCTTGGCTTCGGGCGCGTCCTTGAGCTGATCCTTGAGCCATTTGGCATCCGCCACCGTCACCACCGCGTCGAGCCTGGTCTTGCGGCCGACGCTTTCATCGACGAAGAAGGTCTGCGCGACCGGCGCCGGATCCGCGAGCCCGGTGGTCTCGACGATGATGGCGTCGAACTTGCCCTTGCGGCGCATCAAGCCGTCGATGATACGCACCAGATCGCCGCGCACGGTGCAGCAGATGCAGCCGTTGTTCATCTCGAACACTTCCTCGTCGGCGCCGACCACCAGGTCGTTGTCGATGCCGATCTCGCCGAATTCGTTGACGATGACGGCGTATTTCTGCCCATGCGGCTCGGACAGGATGCGGTTGAGCAGCGTGGTCTTGCCGGCTCCCAGATAGCCGGTGAGCACCGTGACGGGAATCTTGTCTGACATTGATCGCTCCATTGCGCCGCTAACATAGGAACGCGCCGAAAGAACTCCAAGAGAAATTGGAAACAAGGGAAATTGAGCCGCCGGAGCGCCCCGCGAAGCATCCCGGGCCGAGAACGCTTCGACAAATGCCGGCTTGAACCGGCTCCGCCGAAACCCTACGCTCGCCGCCACATCTCGCCGCGTCAGCCGGTCATCCGGGCGGGAAGGCCCCAACCGCAAGTCCGATCGCGTGGCTGGCCGCCGGTGCGACCATGAAGCCCAATACGCGGGCGCGACGGAAAGCCCGACCCAACAGCCAACCGGGAGACTTTCATGCGCAGATATTCTCTGACGACCGCCGTGATCGCCGGCATGCTCACCTGCCTCATCGCCGCGCCGGCAGCCCGCGCCCAGGGCGCCGCGGTGCTTTCCGGACAGGTCACCTCCACCGAGGAGGGCGCGATGGAGGGGGTGATCGTCAGCGCCAAGAAGGACGGCACCAACATCACGGTCAGCGTGGTGAGCAACCAGCAGGGCCGCTACAGCTTCCCGGCGGGCCGGCTGGAGAGCGGCCACTACGCGCTTTCGACGCGCGCCACCGGCTACGATCTCGAGGGCCCCGATGCCGCCGACGTGGCCTCCGGCACCCCCGCCACCGTCGATCTCAAGCTGCGCAAGACCCGGAACCTCAGCAAGCAGCTCACCAATGCGGAGTGGATGATGAGCATGCCGGGCAGCGACGACGACAAGCTGCAACTCCTCAATTGCGTGAGCTGCCACACGCTCGAGCGCATCGTGAAGTCGACGCACGATGCCGACGAGTTCGTGCAGGTGGTGACGCGCATGCAGGGCTATGCGCAGGTCAGTCAGCCGATCAAGCCGCAGCGCCGGGTCGATCAGTCGCGCGCCGCCAATCCGGAGCGGTTCCGGAAGTTCGCGCAATACCTGGCCTCGATCAATCTGAGCGAGGTTCCGCGCTGGGAATACGAGCTCAAGACGCTGCCGCGCGTGACCGGCCGCGGCACCCATGTGGTGATCACCGAATATGATCTGCCGCGGCCGACGATCGAGCCCCATGACGTGGTGTTCGCCGGCGGCTACGCCTGGTACACGAATTTCGGCGAGGAATATATCGGCCGGCTCGACCCCAAGACCGGCCAGCACAAGGAATTCCCGCTGCCCGAGCTCAAGCAGGGCTTCCCGACCGGCTCGCTCGATCTCAAGCTCGACCGCGACGGCTCGATGTGGTTCGGCATGATGTACCAGGGCGCGCTCGCCAAATTCGATCCCGCTACCGAGAAGTTCCAGATCTTCCCGGTCTCGCGCGAGCGCAACAAGGACGACACCCAGCTCAACATGCTGACGATGAATTACGGCATCGACGGCAAGATGTGGACCAACGATGCCGGACCCTCGACCATCCTGCGGCTCGACCTGGCCAGCGGAAAGTACGAGAACTTCGATCCGCTGGCGCTGCTGCCGGGCGGGCGGGCGAACAAATCGATCTACGACATCGCCGCCGAATTCGAGCAACAATCTCTACATGACGGAGTTCCAGAACAACTACATCGTTCGGCTGGACGCCAAGACCGGCGCGGTCACCTATTATCAGGCGCCGACCGCGCTTTCGCGCAATCGGCGCGGCAACATGGACGCGCAGGACCGGTTCTGGTTCGCGGAATATCGCGGCAACAAGATCGGGATGTTCGACACCAAGCGGGAGAAGTTCTCGGAATGGGCGCTGCCGACGCGGTTCACGCAGCCCTATGACGTGACCTTCGACCGGAATGGAGAATTGTGGACCGGCGGCATGACCACCGATCGGGTGGTGCGGCTCGATCCCAAGACCGGCCAGGGGATCGAATATCCGCTCGCGCGCGACACCAATATGCGGCACATGTTCGTGGACAACACCACCAGCCCGGTCACGTTCTGGGTCGGCAGCAATCACGGCGCTTCGATCGTCAAGGTCGAGCCGCAGGACTAAGGCAACCGGCCGGCGGAGCCAAGGCAGCGCGGCCATCCTCGGCCGCGCTTTTTTTCGGTGCCGGCGACGCCGCAGGAGGTGGGAGAGACGATGAGCGATCCAAAATCCCGCGCCATCTGCGTCGGCGAGGTCATGATCGAGCTGCTGCGGGAGAGCGACGGCCGCTTCGCCATCGCGTGCGGGGGCGACACCTTCAATACCGCGGTCTATCTGGCGCGGGCCGGCGCCGACGTGGGCTTCGCGACCGCGCTCGGCGTTGATCCCTATTCGGACGGCATCATGGCGCTGATCGCCGCGGAGGGCGTGGCGAGCGAGGCGATCCTGCGCGTGAACGGCCGCCTGCCCGGACTTTATGTGGTCGACCTCGATCCGGCCGGCAAGCAGCATTTCAATTTCTGGCGCGCCGAGGCGCCGGCCCGCGAGCTGTTCGAGCTGCCGGACTGGAACCGGGTGGCGGCGAGCCTCGTCACCGCCAAGCTCATCTACTTCTCCGGCATCACGCTCTCGCTCTATTCCAATATCGGGCTCGGCCGCTTCCTCGCCTTGATCGAGGTGGCGCGGCAGAACGGCGCCAAGATCGCGTTCGATGCCAACTTCCGGCCCCGCGACTGGCGGGGCGACCTGTCACGCACCCGCACCGTTTTCATGGAGGCGTTGAAGCGGGTCGATATCGCGTTGCCGGCCTACGACGACGAGGCGGTGCTGTGGGGGGATCCGAGCCCGGAGGCCACGGTCGAGCGGATGCAGGCCTTCGGCATCGCCGAGATCGTGGTGAAGAACGGTCCCAACAGCGCGCTGGTGGCGACGCCGGGCGCCCGCGAATTCGTTCCGGTGCCGGAACGGATCGTGCCGGTCGACCCCATGGCGGCCGGCGACGGCTTCAACGCCGGCTACCTGGCGGCGCGGCTCGCCGGCGAAGCCCCGACGGCGGCGGCCGCCGCCGCGCATCTCCTCGCCGGCCAGGTGATCCGCCATCGCGGCGCCATCATGCCGCGGGCGACCGGCGCGGTGCATTGAGACCCGGCATCGCGGCGCACGGGCGGGCGACGGCTGCGACAACCGCCATTTTGCGAATCCGTCCCGCTCCGTCACCCCTTCCGGCGACCCGGCCGACCATGTAGTCTGCCGGATGGACATTGATTGTCCGAGAGCTGCCAAGGAGACATGCCGAGGTCTCCGCCGGGCTCAACAGGCAGCCACGCTTCCGTCGGCAAGCATCGAATCTCGAGACCGATTCTTTTTCAGGTCTCCCCCCGAGCATTCGGATTTCACTTGGCGCTGGCGACGCTTCCTGACGCTCCGCGTCCTTGGAGCGATCGCAGGGAGGACTTGCGATGCATCACCGGATTCCGATCGGTGCGGCCATGCTGGCGGCGATTTTAGGCATGACCATGAGCAACGCCTGCGCATTCGACGAAGGCAAGTATCCCGACTGGAAGGGCCAGTGGCTGCGGACCGACACCGGCATTCCGCGCTACGACCCGACCAAGCCGGCCGGTCGCGGACAAGGGGCGCCGCTGACCCCCGAATATCAGGCCGTGCTCGAGGCGAGCCTGGCCGATCAAGCCGCCGGCGGACAAGGCAACGATCCGACCTACACCTGCATCGCGCCCGGCCTGCCGCGCATCATGAACAATTATGAAGGCGCCGAGTTCGTCATCACGCCGAGCAGCACCCACGTCCTGATGGAGCACATCTACGACTTCCGCCGCATCTACACCGATGGCCGCGATTGGCCCGACGAGATCGACCCGAGCTTCGCGGGCTATTCCATCGGCAAATGGATCGATACGGGCGGCACCGGCCGCTACGACGTGCTCGAGGTCGAGACGCGCGGGTTCAAGGGGCCGCGCTCCTACGACAATACCGGCCTGCCGCTGCACCCGGACAATCAAAGCATCATCAAGGAACGGATTTTCCAGGACAAGGCCGATGCCAATATCCTCCATGACGAGATAACCACCATCGACCATGCGTTGACGCGTCCCTGGACGGCCACCAAGACGTATCGGCATGCGCCAAAGCCGACATGGCGCGAGAGCGTCTGCGTCGAGAACAATCCCCATGTCGAGATCGCCAACCAGGGCTACATGCTGAGCGCCGACGGATACCTGATGCCGGCCAAGAAGGATCAGCCGCCGCCCGATTTGCGGTATTTCACACGATCGCAAAAATAGCGCGGCCGCCCGCTGCGCGGCGTGCGGCGCCTGGATCAACCGAGAGAATCACCGTCATGCTCGACCGGATGTGGATCGGCGCCATCACGTTCGCGGCTGCGCTTATGACCACCATCGCGGGCGCGCCCGCGCAGGATATGTCGCGCTACCCGGACTGGTCGGGCCAGTGGCGGAAGCCGGCCGACGTCGGCAACCAATGGGATCTGTCGCGGCCGCCCGGGCGCGGGCAGCGACCGCCGCTGATCCCGGAGTACCAGGCGCTCTATGAAGCGAGGATCGCCGACCGCGCCGCCGGCGGATTGGGCGGCAACTACACGGCCCAGTGCGTTCCGCACGGCATGCCGCAGATGATGACCGGCATCTTTCCGTTCGAGATCGTGGTCACGCCCAAGACCACCTATATGCTGAGCGAATACAACGAGCCGCGCCGCATCTTCACCGACGGGCGCGACTGGCCGAGCGGGCTCGAGGGCACGTTCAACGGCTATTCGATCGGAAGGTGGATCGATGACGGCGGAGACGGCCGCTACGACGTGCTGGAGGTGGAGACCCGCGCCTTCAAGGGGCCGCGCAATTTCGACCAGCAGGGCATCCCGCTGCACGACGACCAGCAGAGCATCGTCAAGGAGCGGTTCTTTCTCGACAAAGCCGACCGCGACCTCATGCATCTCGAGATCACGGTCATCGACGATGCCCTGACGCAGCCGTGGACCGTGGCCAAGATATTCCGGCGCGAGCCCGATCCGATCTGGATGTTCGTCGATTGCTCCGAGGACAACCATCACGTCTGGGTCGGCAAGGACGATTACTTCATCAGTTACGACGGCTACCTGATGCCCACCAAGAAGAACCAGGGCCCGCCGGACCTGCGCTACTTCAACAAAACGCAGAAGTAGGAGCACGCACATGTGGAAGCGAAGGTGCATCGGCCCGCTCGCGCTGGCGGCCTGCCTGCTGTTGCCCGTCGGCCGGCGCCCGCGCCTTCGACGACGCGACCTATCCGGACCTCTCCGGGCAGTGGCTGCGGATCAATCAGGGCAAGGGCGGCCAGATCACGTTCGATCCGACCAAGTCCTGGGGTATCGGGCAGGAGGCGCCGCTGATCCCGGAATACCAGGCGATCCTGGAGGCGAGCATCGCCGACCAGGCCAACGGCGGCCAGGGCAATTGGCAATCCGGCGCACGCTGCTTTCCGGCCGGCATGCCGGCGACCATGAACGGCTACAATTCCATGGAGATCGTGGTGCTGCCGGAGGTCACCTATGTGCTGATCGAGCACAATCTGCCCATCCATCGCCGCATCTTTACCGACGGGCGCGACTGGCCGAGCGGGGCCGAGCCGACCTTCCAGGGCTATTCGATCGGCCGCTGGATCGATTCCACCGGCCAAGGCCGCTACGACGTGCTCGAGGTCGAGACCCGGGACTTCAAAGGCCCGCGCGTCATCGATCCGACCGGCATACCGACCCATGTGGACAATCAATCCATCGTCAAGGAGCGCATCTACCTCGACCGGAGCGACCCCAAGGTGCTGCACGTGGACATCACGCTGATCGACAATGCCCTCACGCGGCCGTGGAGCGTGTTCAAGACCTTCCGCCGCAACGCCGATCCGCATCCGGTCTGGCGCGAGGAGAATTGCCCCTCGGTCACGCTCCTGACCAAGATCGGCAACGAGATCTATTTCAAAGGCGCCGACGGGAAACTGTTGCCGACCCGCAAGGACCAGCCGCCGCCCGATCTGCGCTACTTCAAGCAGACACAGCGTTGACGAAGCGCGCTTCCCGCCGCGCCCAGCGTCACGGGTGCCCGATCAGCATCGCCCCGACGCCGGCCAGGAACGGCAACGGGATCGAGACCGCGGCGCGCAACCAGACCACGCGCGCCGGCATCATGGCGACCTCCCAGTTGATCAGCCGGGTCAGCGCGTAGAGCGACCAGGCGGTCGTATAGGCGATCACCTGCGGGGCGCCGCCACCGCCCTTGAGGGCCGCGGCCCCGACCGAGAAGCCGACCACGGCGCCGCCGGGCGTGATGGCGCCCGCGAGCGTCGCGATGGTGATGCCGAGAATGCCGGAGTTGGGGCCGATCCAGGTGGTGATCATGTTTTGCGGCATGATGGCCGCGATGTAGCCCGAGCCGACGACCCCGATCATGATCCGCGGCAGCAGCAGCACGAAATCGCGCGCCCCCTCGGTCGCGCCCTCGCGGAACAGCGCCTTGCTGCGCACCGCCGCCGTTAAGGCCAGCACCGCGACCAGCACCCAGAGCAGGAGATTGACGATCAGGAAGGTTATGCTCATGCGCGGCTCAAGCCTTCGTCCCGCGCCGGGCCGCCAAGCTCAGGACACCGCGCGCCAGGGCGCCCGCCAGGAACGGCAGCGGCAGCGCGACCATGATGCGCCAGAACACGAAGTCGGAGCCGAAGAACGGCATTTCCCAGATCAGGGCGCGATTGTAGCCGAGCAGGTTCCAGGCCGTGATGAAGGCGATGGCGGTGCCGGCATCGGCGCCCAGGACCAGGAACGCGCCGGCGACCGGATAGATGGTCAGCGGCCCGCCCGGCAGCGCCGCTCCCATCAGGGTGGCGATGAGGAGGCCCAACAGTCCGGATTCGGTGCCGACCAGGCGCGCCACCACCTCCCGCGGCAGCAGCCGGGTCACGAAGGCGCTGACCAGGCAGCCGGCCGCCATCTTGGGCAGCATGCTGGCGAACAGGCCGAGGTCGTTGGTGAGAATGGCGGTGAACCGCGCATAGCCGTCGCGCAGAAAAACGATGGTCCCGGCCGTGAGCGAAATTCCCCCGATGACGGCCGTGGACCATTCAAACGAGCTGACCCGGCGGCGTTCGGCCATGAATTCGCGATGACTCGAGGTGGGGGCGATCCGCGCATCCTGGACGCCGGAGCGCAGCGGTTCAAGGGGAAAGCGCCGCATGGGTGCGATGCGGACATTGGAATTTTCCGGCAAAACGGCTACCGGTTGGCTGCGAAGAATGCGGCCAGGCAGTTCCGGGATGCCTTTGGCTCGATCGCAGCAGGCGCGACGAGGAATGCCATGGGCTATGTGATCGTGTTCTTGGGCGGGGGGCTGGGCGCGATGCTGCGCCATGGGATAAACCTCATGACCGCGCGCCTGTTCCCCGGCTTTGGTTTCCCGATCGCCACCTTGACCATCAACGTCACCGGCTCGATCGTGATGGGGGTGCTGGCCGCCATCTTCGCGTTCAAGGGCGGCGGCTCGCAGCATTGGCGGCTGTTCCTGACCACCGGCATTCTCGGCGGCTACACCACGTTCTCGACCTTCTCGCTCGACGTCGCGCTGCTCTACGAGCGCGGCGACCTGGTCCAGGCCGCGCTCTATGTCGTGGGCTCGGTGGTGCTCTCGATCGTGGGCATCCTGCTGGGACTGACGCTCACACGCTACGTGCTGTAGCGGCGGTTAGACCCGCGGCACCAGGCCGAGCCGATTCAGCAAATCGAGATCGCGGTCGGGCGCCGGATTGGGCGTGGTCAGGAGCTTGGCCCCATAGAAGATCGAGTTGGCGCCGGCCAGGAAGCACAGCGCCTGGGTCTCCGGGCTCATGTCCTCGCGGCCGGCGGAGAGGCGCACCACCGACTTCGGCATCGCGATGCGGGCGGCCGCGATGGTGCGCACGAAATCGATCGGGTCGATCGTTTCGCCGCCGGCGAGCGGGGTGCCGGCGACCCGCACCAGCATGTTGATCGGCACGCTTTCGGGATGGACCGGCAGGCTCGCCAGCGTGGCGATCATGCCGATGCGATCCTCCACGCCCTCCCCCATGCCGACGATGCCGCCGCAGCAGACCGCGATGCCGGCATCGCGCACATGCGCGAGCGTGTCGAGGCGATCCTGATAGGTGCGGGTGGTGATGATGGTGCCGTAATAGTCCGGCGAGGTATCGAGGTTGTGGTTGTAGTAGTCGAGCCCCGCGGTCTTGAGCCGCTGCGCCTGATCGGGCGTGAGCATGCCGAGCGTCGCGCAGGTCTCGAGCCCGAGCGCCTTGACGCCTTCCACCATGGCGCAGACGGCATCGAGATCGCGATCCTTGGGCGAGCGCCAGGCCGCCCCCATGCAGAAGCGGCTGGCGCCGGCGCCCTTGGCGGCGCGCGCCTCTTTGAGCACCGCGTCGCGGCTCATGAGCTTTTCCGCCGCCACGCCGGTCTCGTAGCTCGCGCTTTGCGGGCAATAGGCGCAGTCTTCCGGGCAGCCGCCGGTCTTGATCGAGAGCAGGGTGGAAATCTGCACCGCGCGCGGATCGAAATGCATGCGATGCACGCTCTGGGCCTGGAACATCAAATCCGGGAACGGCAGCTCGAACAGCGCCCGCACTTGCGCGCGTGTCCAGTCGTGGCGGACCGCGAATGAGGGTTGCCGGCTGCGCCTGTCTGCGCGGCGGAGGAATCTGATCTATCGAGACTCACGAGCCCCCTCACCCCTACCCTCTCCCCCGTGGGAGAGGGAGTTCGCCGAGCTTGCCTCACATTGGTTCTTTCACCATCCTGTCATCCTCACTCCGCCGCCACCGCGGCCGCGGCATCGGCCTTCTCCACCTTGGCGGCGCAGTATTTGAACTCGGGGATCTTGCCGAACGGATCGAGCGCCGGATTGGTGAGCAGGTTGGCGGCCGCCTCCACATAGGCGAATGGAATGAACACGACGCCGTCCGGGATGGCGTCGTCCTGGCGCGCGGCGAGCTCGATCACGCCGCGGCGGGTGGAGACCCGGATCATGTCTCCGGGCGCGATCCCGAGCCGCGCGATGGTGCCGCGCGAAACCGAGGCGACCGGGCCCGGCTCGAGCGCATCGAGCGTCGCGGCGCGGCGCGTCATGGCGCCGGTGTGCCAATGCTCGAGCTGGCGGCCGGTGGTGAGGATGAACGGATAGTCCGCGTTCGGGGTCTCGTCCGGCGGCGTGAGCTTGGCGGCGACCAGCTTGCCGAAACCGCCCGGCCGCGGAAAGCCCTTGTCGAACACCACGTCGTGCCCGGGCTGATCGGGCGCGTCGGCCGGATAGGTGACCGAGCTCTCGCGCTCGATCCGCTCCCACGAGATGTTGTCGAGCGAAGGCATCAGCGCGGCCATCTCGGTGTAGATCTCGCTCGGGTGCTGGTAGTTCCACGGCAAGCCGATGCGGCGGCCGATCTCCTGGGTGATCCACCAATCCCATTTGGTGTCGCCCGGCAGCGGCAGCGCCTGGCGGCCCATCTGCACCTGGCGATTGGTGTTGGTCACGGTGCCGTCCTTCTCGGGCCAGGCCGAGGCCGGCAGGACGACGTCCGCATAGGCGGCGGTCTCGGTGAGGAAGAGATCCTGCACCACCAGATGCTCGAGATGCGCCAGCGCCTCGCGCGCATGATTGAGGTCCGGGTCCGACATCGCGGGGTTCTCGCCCATGATGTACATGCCCTTGATCACGTCGGCATGGACCGCATCCATGATCTCGACCACCGTGAGGCCCTTCTTGGGGTCGAGCTTGGTGCCCCAGGCATCCTCGAAGCGGGCGCGGATCTGCGGGTCCTCGACCGATTTGTAGTCGGGCAGGAACATCGGGATGAGGCCGGCATCGGAGGCGCCCTGCACGTTGTTCTGGCCGCGCAGCGGATGCAATCCGGTTCCGGGCCGGCCGATCTGGCCGGTGATCAGCGAAAGCGCGATCAGGCAGCGCGCATTGTCGGTGCCGTGGGTGTGCTGCGAGATGCCCATGCCCCAGAAGATGATGGCCGATTTCGCGCGCGCGAACTTGCGCGCCACCGTGCGCAGCACGTCGGCCTCGACGCCGCAGATCGGCGCCATCTCGTCGGCCGTGTACTCCTTGATGCTCTCGGTGAACGCCTTGAAGCCCTCGACATAGGTCTGGATGTACTGCTCGTCGTAGAGCTTCTCGGCCACGATGGTGTTGAGGATGCCGTTGAGCATCGCCACGTCGGTGCCGTTCTTGAACTGCAGCATCTGGGTGGCATGGCGCTTGAGCGCCTGGCCGCGCGGATCCATGACGATGAGCTCGGCGCCGCGCTTCTTGGCCTGCTTGAAGAAGGTGGCGGCGACCGGGTGATTTTCCGTCGGGTTGGCGCCGATCACCACGATCACGTCGGAGTTCTTGCATTCGTTGAAGGTGGCCGACACCGCCCCCGAGCCGACGCCCTCCATCAGGGCCGCGACCGAGGAGGCATGGCAGAGCCGCGTGCAGTGGTCGACATTGTTGGTGCCGAAACCGGTGCGCACCAGCTTCTGGAAGAGGTAGGCCTCCTCGTTCGAGCCCTTGGCCGAGCCGAAGCCGGCCAACCCCTTGGGGCCGTCGCGATCGCGGATCTTCTTCAATCCGGAGGCGGCGCGGTCGAGCGCCTCGTCCCAGCTCGCCTCGCGGAAATGCGTCCACGGGTTCGCCGGATCGATCTCCTCGTGCGGAACTTTCGGCACACCCTCGCGGCGGATCATCGGCTTCAGGAGCCGCTGCGCATTGTGCACGTAGTCGAAGCCGAAGCGGCCCTTGACGCAGAGCCGGTTCTGGTTGGCCGGCCCGTTCCGGCCGGTGACATGGAGAAGTTTGTCGTCCTTGATGTGGTAGGTGAGCTGGCAGCCGACGCCGCAATAGGGGCAGACGCTGTGCACCTCACGGTCGGGGAATTGCGTGCGCACATTGGCTTCGTCCACCAGCGTCGACGGCATCAGGGCGCCGGTCGGACAGGCCTGCACGCATTCGCCGCAGGCCACGCAGGTCGAGGCCCCCATGGGATCGTCGAAATCGAACACGATCTTCTCGCTATGGCCGCGCCCCGCCATGCCGATCACGTCGTTGACCTGCACCTCGCGACAGGCGCGGACGCAGAGATTGCAATGAATGCAGGCGTCGAGGTTGACCGCCATGGCGGGATGGCTGCGGTCGGGGATCGGCGCGGCGCGGCGCGGAAAGCGGCCGGCCGCGAGCTTCTGGCGGGTCACGATCTTCCAGAGCTCGGAATCGGGATCGTGGGCGACCTCGCGCGGCGGCTGATCGGCGAGCAAGAGCTCGGTCACCATGCGGCGCGCCGCGACGGCGCGATCGGATTGCGTCTTCACCTTCATGCCGGCCGCCGGCATGCGGATGCAGCTCGCGGCCAGCACGCGCTCGCCCTCGATCTCCACCATGCAGACGCGGCAATTGCCGTCCGGCCGGTAGCCGGGCGCGGGCGTGTAGCACAGATGCGGGAGCTTGGTGCCGCAGCGGCGCGCGGCCCGGAAGATGGTCTCGCCCGGGCGCGCCTCGACCTCCTGGCCGTCGAGGGTAAAGATGACGGGCTTGTCGGCCGTGCCCGATGTCGGCGGCAGCGGCGGCGTGACATGCACTCGGCCCTGGTTCTTGGCCTCGCCGCCGGCAGCGCCTTTGCGGTCCTCGCCATAACCGAGCGGCTTCTGGCCGTTGCTTTCGCTCATCGGCTCACCTCAAGCGTATCGGCGATGCGATCATGGCGCCGTTCCTTCACCAGGCCCCGAGCGGCGTTCGCAGCTCCTCGGGAAAATATTTCAGCACGCACAGCAGCGGATTGGGCGCCGCCTGGCCGAGGCCGCAGATCGAGGCATCGCGCATCGCGGCCGACAGCTCCTCCAACAGGCCCCGATCCCAGGGTCCGCTCGCCATCAGCTTGGCGGCCTTCTCGCTTCCCACCCGGCAGGGCGTGCATTGGCCGCAGCTCTCGTCCTCGAAGAAGCGCATCAGGTTCAACGCGACCGCCTTCATGTCGTCATGCTCCGACAGGATCACAACCGCGTGCGACCCCACGAAGCAGCCATACGGCTCGAGCGTGCCGAAATCGAGCGGCAGGTCCGCCATGCTGGCCGGCAGGATGCCGCCCGAGGCGCCGCCCGGCAGATAGGCCTTGAAGCGATGCCCATCCGTCATGCCGCCGCAGAATTCCTCGATCAATTCGCGCGCCGTGATGCCGGCGGGCGCGAGCTTCACGCCCGGGTCCTTGACCCGGCCGGAGACCGAGAAGCTGCGCAGGCCCTTGCGCTCGTGGCGGCCGTGGGAGGTGAACCATGAGGCGCCCTTGTCCAGAATGTCGCGCACCCAGAACAGCGTCTCCACGTTCTGCTCGAGCGTCGGGCGGCCGAACAGGCCGACCTGCGCCACATAGGGCGGGCGATGGCGCGGCAGGCCGCGCTTGCCCTCGATCGACTCGATCATCGCCGACTCTTCACCGCAGATATAAGCGCCGGCGCCGCGCCGCAGATGCAGCTTGGTGTGGGGGGCGAGGCCGGCGGCTTGTGCCTTGGCGATTTCATCGGCCAGCATCAGCCTGATCTCGGGATATTCGTCGCGGATATAGATGTAGGTCTCGGCGGCCTCCACCACCCAGGCGGCGATCAGCATGCCTTCGATGAAGCGGTGCGGGTCGCGTTCGAGATAGTGCCGATCCTTGAAGGTGCCGGGCTCGCCCTCGTCGGCATTGACCGCCATCAGGCGCGGCGCCGCTTCGCCGCGCACCAGCCCCCATTTGCGTCCGGTCGGAAAGCCGGCGCCGCCGAGACCGCGCAAGCCGGCATCGCTCACCGAGGCGATCACGGCCTCGCGGGTGAGCTTGCCGGCGAGGCAATCCTGCAACTGCCGATAGCCGCCGTCGCGCCGATAGGCGTCGAAGCCGGCACCAGCCGGATAGGGCTGCGCATGAACGTGCCGGGACACCGCATCGGCGACGCTGGGCGCGCTCGCCCGCATCACCTGCACATGGCCGACGGCGCAGACCGGCGCGCGGTCGCAGGCCCCCATGCAGGGCGCCCGCACCACCCGCACGTCGCGACCGAGCCGGTTGGGCAATTCGCGCAAGAGATGCTGCGCCCCCGCCATCGCGCAGGAGAGCGAATCGCACACCCGCACCGTCACCGGCGGCGGCGGCGTTTCCCCCTCCTTCACCACGTCGAAATGGGAGTAGAAGGTCGCGACCTCGTAGACCTCGGTCAGCGCGAGCTTCATCTCCGCCGCCAAGGCCGCCAGATGCGCAGCCGACAGATGGCCGTAGCGGTCCTGGATCAAATGCAGATGCTCGATCAGAAGATCGCGCTGCCGCGAGCGCGCGCCGAGGAGCGCGCGCACCTCCGCCTCGCGCTTGCGGATCGAGCTGGCGGCCCTTGGGGGTACGGCCAGGCCGCCGGCGACCGCCGGCCGGCTGGCCAATTACGCCACCATCTGAGGGGGTTACGGTTCCGGACGCGGCCATGGGCTACAATTGCTGCAGCGCGCCCGGGAACGCAACCCCCTTGTGGGGGCACGCCGGATTGAAGGGGTCGCGCAAGCTCATTATCGCTAGTATGGCATTTGACTCCATGTCCCGGAACGGCCCGAACCATGTATGTCGCCGACACCAAGCGCCTGACCCACGACGGCGCCAAGCGGATGATGACGACGGCCATCGGCGCCGCGCGCGAGGCCGGCATCGCGGTCTCGGTCGCGATCACGGACGCCGGCGGCCATCTCATCTTGCTGGAGCGCATGGACGGGGGCCGCTTCCACACCGTCCACTCCGCCACCACCAAGGCGGTGTGCGCCGCCTCCAACAAGCGGCCGACCTCGCCCAACGGCGCGCAGGCGCAGCCGCTCGACGTCGCCCACGCGCTCGGCCTCGCGCTCGCCGCCGGGGTGGAGCGCTGGACCGCCATGGAGGGCGGCTTTCCGGTCATCGTGGATGGTGAATGCATCGGCGGCATCGGGGTCGCGGGCGGCGACTGGGAGACCGACGAGCGCATCGCGCGCGCCGCCATCGAGGCGATCGGGGCGAGCTGGCGCACCGACAAGCGGTGACGGCGGCCGCCCAGCGACCAAACACCAACCAAATGACGCTCGGGGGGAGAAGTCAGCGCTTCCATTCGGCTCGCTATTTTGGTATTACCGATTTATGGCGAGATCAATTCGAGCCCTGCCAAGGAAGCGCGGCCGCCCCGCAACCGGGCGAGACCCGGTATCCGCAATTCGACTTTCCCCCGATCTGATTGCGGCGATCGACAAATGGGCCGTCCGGAATGACGTCTCCTCGCGTTCGGAGGCCATCCGCTGTCTGGTCGAGGTGGGATTGGCGCAAGCGCCGCCGATAAAGCGGAGAAGCCGAAAAGCCGCATCGAAGGCCTCCGAGATGGCGGGCCGGCAGATAGATAAGATCGGCGATCCATCGGCTACCGACGAGGAGCGACAGCTGCGGAAACGTCGCCTCCTCAAAGGGCCGCGGGAGTTCAGGGAAATGCGCGGCAATCTCCCCAAGCCCAAGGGTTGATGCCACGACGCCGGGCGGGCATCGCTGTCGGCCCGCCTATCCGAATTTCTGCCGTGCGAGCTCGGCGCCCCGGCCGAGCGCCTCGAGCTTGGCGAACGCTACATCCCAACTCATCGGAGCCATGCCGCAATTGGTGCAGGCGATGATCCTCTCCTTGGGCAGGTATTTCATCGCCTCGGCAATGACCGCGGCGACGTCCTCGGGCGTCTCGACCACGTCGGTCGCGACATCGATGGCGCCGATCAGCACCTCCTTGCGGTCGAGCAGCGCGAGCAGGCGCATCGGCACGCGGGAACCCCGGCATTCGAGCGAGACCTGGTCGATGCGGCTGGCGTTCAACGCCGGGAAAATCGACTCGTATTGCCGCCATTCCTCCCCGAGCGTCGCCTTCCACTCGATGTTCGCCTTGATGCCATAGCCGTAGCAGATATGGACCGCGGTGGTGCAGGCGAGGCCCTCGATCGCGCGGTGCAGCGCCGCGATCCCCCAATCCTCGACCTCCTGGGGATAGACGTTGAAGGCGGGCTCGTCGAACTGGATGACGTCGACGCCATCGGCCTCGAGCGCGCGCGCCTCTTGGTTCAACAGCCCGGCGAACGCCATCGCCATCTCGACCCGATCGCCGTAATGGGCGTCCGCGATCGTATCCGCGATGGTCATGGGCCCGGGCAGCGTGAACTTGAGCTTGCGTTTGGTATGGGCGCGCGCCACCCGGGCTTCGCCCGCGTGCACGCGCGCTGCAAGACGCAGTGGACCGGTGACCGTAGGCACCATCGCCTTGTAGCGATCGGCGCGAATTCCCATCTCGACCTTGCGGGCAAAATCGACGCCGATGACGCTCTCGAGGAAGGCGTGCACGAAGTGCTGGCGCGACTGCTCGCCGTCGCTGACGATGTCGATGCCGCAATCTTCTTGCAGCTTCAGCACGAGGATCGTGGCGTCGCGTTTGGCCTGCGCGAGCTCCGCGCCCGCAAGGCGCCAAGGCGCCCACAATTTTTTGGGCTCGGCCAGCCAAGCGGGCTTGGGCAGGCTTCCGGTGATGGTGGTCGCGAACATGGCTGGATCCCTGGATGTGGTCCGAGGTCGATCAGGGTTTCACGACCGATGAGAACCGGTGCGCGTAGGACCTGGCCAGCTCGGCGGCGCAGAAGGCGGAAAACGACACGTACATCGTGCCTTCTTCCTTCTCGTACTTGTGGAGACAGTGCTGCTGCTCGCGCTCGTATGTCCGCCGCTGCGCCGCGCCGAGCCTGGCCAGAAAGCCGCCCTCGCACTTCTTGATGACGACCGTGCTCAACCCGACGTCGCCGCTCGCCCCGTACGAGCAGAGCTCGAAGAGCTCGAGCGAGCGATCGCAGCTCGGCGCGTGCTCGAGGAGCTCGAGGCGCCCGGCGCCGTCCAGCGTCGGACATTGCGCTGGTGCTGCAGCGACAGGGGTGACGCCAACCGCGACAGCAAGCGACACAATCGCAGCCCTAAGGTCGAGCATGAGCAGTTCTTCCTTCAACGGCCACCAACCATTATCGGAGCGCGTACCTCCGTCCGCGGCCGGATCATGACGAAAACGTGTGCAAACATTACAGGACTGTAGCGCGCCGGAAAAGCGCCCGCACGGATCGCGCTCCTATCTCCCACACTAGGCGCGGCCCAACCGCCGCCGCACGAAAGGAGATCACCATGATCGGAAACAAGACCTTGGTCACGCTTTCGCTCGCCGCTGCTTTGGGAGCTCTCGGCGTGGCTTCTGCGTTCGCCTCAGAGGACCACGGCCGCGGGACGCGTGGCGGGTTCGTGGTGCCGGGCAGCCTGGACGGCGTCAATCCGGCCTACCATCCCGATATTTTCGGCAATCCCGTGGTCGCCAGCGAATACGGTTTTGTCCGCTCGCGGGACGGCACCTGGCAGGTGCGCGCCGATTGGCGCCGCGATAGCTGGTGAGCCGCGGCGGACCCCAGCCGTGGGGCTTTCAATTGACGCAAAGGCCCGGCCATAAAGCCGGGCTTCGTCCGGGTGTCACGCGTCGGATCCACACCGATCGGGGTCCGCAGGCAGCATCCTTCGGCGCTGCTCTCGCGCCGGCTTGCGAGGCAGCAGCAGCTGAGGCGGACAGGAGCGGCCCACCCGGCGGCATATGACCACCTTGCCGACGAACGAGCACATGACGATGTCGTTGCCGCGCGCCGGGACAAGATACGGGTTCCCCAACGCACGACCGTCATCATCCCGCAATGCGGCGCTGGCCGAGACCCCGGTCTCGCTCTGTTGGTCGGAGCCAAGCCCGGATTGCGCAAAAGGCCGATGCTCCTTGCTGGTCGGCCCGGGAGCTTGATCGATCGGGTTTGGCTTCTCGACGCCGAAGGGCGCGAGCAGAGCTGTCAGGAAAGCCGCGGTGCAAAGCGCGCTGACGTTCAAGGCCGCTCCATGGTAAGATCGCCGATGTACGAAATCGCCAGACTGTGGCGACGGCTTCAAGCCTCGGTCGCTCCGCCCTCCAGATAGGTATTCGCGCGACCCTAGAACAGCCCCACGATCTTGCCGTCCGGGCCGACGTCGATGCTGTCGGCGGCCGGCACCTTGGGCAGGCCCGGCATGGTCATGATGTCGCCGCACACCGCCACCACGAACTCGGCGCCGGCGGAGAGGCGCACCTCGCGCACGTTGATGACGTGGTCCACCGGCGCACCCTTGGCGTCCGGGTTGGTCGAAAAGCTGTACTGCGTCTTGGCGATGCAGACCGGGCATTTGCCGTAGCCCATGGCCTCGAATGCGGCGAGCTGGTCGCGCACCGATTTGTCGGCCGAAACGTCGCGGGCGCGGTAGATCTCCTTGGCGATGGTGCGGATCTTCTCGAGCAGCGGCATCTCGTCCGGATAGAGCAGCTTGAGCTTGCTCTTGCCGCTCTCCGCCACCTTGACCACCGCGCGCGCCACGTCGGCCGCGCCCTTGCCGCCCTCGGCCCAATGGTCGGCCATCAGGGCCTCGACGCCGAGCTTGGCGCACTGCTCCTTCACCAACGCGATCTCGGCGTCGCTGTCGGCGCTGAAGCGGTTGATGGAGATCACCGGCACGATGCCGAATTTCTGCATGTTCTCGACGTGGCGGGCCAGGTTGCTCATGCCGGCTTCGAGCGCCTTGAGGTTCTCGGTCTTGAGGTCCTCCTTCTTGACGCCGCCGTGCATCTTGAGCGCCCGGATGGTCGCCACCAGCACGGCGCAGGCGGGCTCGATCCCGGCCTTGCGGCACTTGATGTCGAGGAACTTCTCGCCGCCCAGATCGGCGCCGAAACCGGCTTCGGTCACCACATAGTCGCAGAGCTTGAGCGCGGTCGTGGTGGCCAGCACCGAGTTGCAGCCGTGCGCGATATTGGCGAACGGTCCGCCGTGCACGAAGGCGGGCGTGCCTTCCAGCGTCTGCACCAGGTTGGGGGCGAGCGCCTCCTTGAGCAGCGCCGTCATGGCGCCCTGCGCCTTGAGGTCGCCGGCGCGCACCGGCTTGCGGTCGCGCGTATAGCCGACGATGATGTTGGACAGCCGCTTCTTGAGGTCTTCCAGATCGCTGGCGAGGCAGAAGATCGCCATCACCTCGGAGGCGACCGTGATGTCGAAGCCGTCCTCGCGCGGGAAGCCGTTGGCGACGCCGCCCAGCGACGACACGATCTGGCGCAGCGCCCGGTCGTTCATGTCGAGCACGCGCCGCCAGGCCACGCGCCGCTGATCGATCGCCAGCGCATTGCCCCAATAGATGTGGTTGTCGAGCATCGCGGCCAAGAGATTGTTGGCCGAGGTGATGGCGTGGAAGTCGCCGGTGAAGTGCAGGTTGATGTCCTCCATGGGCACGACCTGGGCATAACCGCCGCCGGCCGCGCCCCCCTTCATGCCGAACGAAGGGCCGAGCGAAGGCTCGCGCAGGCAGAGCATCGCCTTCTTGCCGATGAAGTTGAGCGCGTCGGTGAGCCCGACCGTGGTGGTCGTCTTGCCTTCGCCGGCGGGCGTGGGCGTGATCGCGGAGACCAGGATGAGCTTGCCGTTGGGGCGGCCCTTGAGGGACTTGATGTAGTCCATCGAAATCTTGGCCTTGTAGTGGCCATAGGGCTCGAGATGCTCGGGCCCGATGCCGAGCCGCTCGCGCGCGACGTCGAGGATCGGGCGCTTGGTGGCCGATTGCGAGATTTCGATATCGGACTTGGGGGCAACGTGCTGCGAGGCGGGCATTGCGGCTGATCCATCAAATGAAGGGAAAAAGAAGGGCGGAAGCGGCTGGCCGGAAACCGTTCAGGTGAACCTCGCTTTGGCGGCGAGGGCGACGGATTTTGCCCATTCGCCGGCATCGAGCTTCTTGCCGTCGGCGGGCTGCACCCGAGTGACCTTGAAGCGCCCATCGGCGCAGACCACGGTGAAGCCGTCCGCCTCGACCGCGGCGATCTCGCCGAGCTTGCCGGCGATCCCCTTGGGATCCTTGGCCGGCAGCGGCTTGGCGTCGAAGATTTTCAGTTGCTGGCCCGCGAGCGTCGTCCAGGCCCCGGGCGCCGGATTGCAGCCGCGAATGAGCCGGTCGATCTGCTCCCATGGCTTGCCCCAATCGATCTTGGCGTTGTCGGGCCCGCAGCGGCCTTCGTAGGTCGCCTTCGACTCGTCTTGCTTGATCCGCGGCGCCTTGCCGGCCTTCACCAGATCGACCGCTTCCAGCATGGCCTCGACCCCCTGCGGGAACAAGCGGTCGAAATAGACCGAGCCGAGCGTGTCGGTCGGGCCGATCGGCGTCTTCTTCTGGATCAGCACGTCGCCGGTATCGAGGCCGTTGTCGGGCCAAAAGATCGACAGACCGGTTTCAGCCTCGCCTTTGATGATCGGCCAGTTGATCGCGCTGGCGCCGCGATAGGCCGGCAGCAGCGACGGGTGATACTGGATCGAGCCATGGGTCGGGATGTTGAGGAATTCCTCCGGCACGAACAGCGTGACGAAGGCCATGACCTGCAGGTCGGGGGCGAGCGCTTTGAACTCTTCCCAGACCTCGGGCTTCTTGTAGGACTCGGGCTGATACACCGGCAGCTTGGCGGCGAGCGCCGCTTCCTTGAGCGGGTCGGCCTTCTGGCCGGGCTTCTCGGGCGCCACATAGACGGCGACCACGTTCTCGCCGCGCTTGAGGAGCGCCTCCAGCACGGCCTTGCCGAACGCCTGCTGGCCGTGAACCACGATACGCATGGAATTATCCTCTCTCTAAACCTCGACTGTCGCCCGGGCGATCCGGCCAGCACCGGTCGTCCCTGCGAAGGCAGGGACCCATACGCCGTGCCCTCTCGTTTCGGCTGCGGCGTGTCCCCCTCATGCCGCCTCGGCCTTGGCGGGCTTTTCCGGCGGCGTGATCGCGCCCGAGGCCTTGATGTCGGCGATCTCCTTGGCCGAATAGCCGAGCACCTTGCCCAGAATCTCCTCGGTGTGCTCGCCCAGGAGCGGCGAGCGCTTCACCTCGGTGATCGAGTCGGACATCTTCACCGGATTGCCGACCGTCAGGTACTTGCCGCGCGTCGGGTGGTCGACCTCGACCACGGTGCCGGTCTCGCGCAGCGAGGGCTCCTCGGCGATCTCCTTCAAGGACAGGATCGGGCCGACCGGAATGTCGTGCTCGTTGCAGACCTTCATGACCTCGAACTTGCTCATGGTCAT
Organism: uncultured Alphaproteobacteria bacterium; assembly: GCA_963744275.1. Taxonomy (GTDB): domain Bacteria; phylum Pseudomonadota; class Alphaproteobacteria; order Rhizobiales; family Xanthobacteraceae; genus VAZQ01. The sequence continues at coordinate 408,048 of CAVUSX010000029.1, read as the reverse complement.
GGTCCAGGCCTCGATGGTGGCGAAGATGTGCTTGAGCCGCGGCAGCCGCGCCGGCGGCGTGGCATAGTCGGGCTCGGTCTTCCACTCGGGCTTGCCGATCAGATCGCAGATGGCGCCCCACACCGGCGCCTGGGTGATGAAATAGATGTAGGCGTCGGGATCGGTCTCCCAGCCCTTGCACTTGAGGATCCATCCGGGCTGGCCGCCACCGGAATCGTTGCCGGCGCGCGGCACCGCCTTGCCGAACGGAACACCCTCGCCGTACTGGCTGAATTCGGTGAGCGGACCATGCGCCAGCCGCTGCTGGTCGCGCAGCTTCACGCGCGTGAGATTGAGCACGCCGTCCTGCATGGCGCACAGCACGCGCTGGCCGCGGCCGGTGCGCATGCGCTGGTAGAGCGCGGTCACGATGCCGAAGGCGAGATGGAGGCCGGTGCCGCTGTCGCCGATCTGCGCGCCGGTGACGAGCGGCGGGCCTTCGCGGAAGCCGGTGGTGGAGGCGGCGCCGCCGGCGCATTGCGCCACGTTCTCGTAGACCTTGCAGTCCTCGTAGGGACCGGGGCCGAAGCCCTTGACCGAGGCCACGATCATGCGCGGATTGAGCTTGTTGATATGCTCCCAGGTGAGCCCCATGCGGTCGAGCGCGCCGGGGGCGAAGTTCTCCACCAGCACGTCGCAATGCTTGATCAGGCGGTCGAGGATCTCCTTGCCCTTGGGATGCTTGCTGTCGATGGTGATCGAGCGCTTGTTGCCGTTGAGCATCGTGAAATAGAGGCTGTCGGCGCCTTTCACGTCGCGCAGCTGTCCGCGCGTGATGTCGCCCACGCCGGGCCGCTCGACCTTGATGCAGTCGGCCCCCATGTAGCCGAGCAGCTGCGTGCAGGTCGGCCCCGATTGCACATGGGTGAAATCGAGAATGCGCACGCCGTCGAGCGCGCGGCCGGCCTTCCCCCACGGCTTGCTCGAAGGCTTGGGCAAGCCGGACGCCGCAGCGCCGGCAGCCGATCGCGCCGCGCTCTTGGCCTTCGTCTTGCTCTTCGCGCGCGGCTTGACCGATTTCTTGACCGATTTCTTGGCAGGCTTCTTGGCGGCAGCCTTCGCCGGCTTCCGCTTGGTCTTCTTGGTCGCCATGGTGATTTCCTTCACGTGTACATTGTCTGATTGTTGGTGCGTGGCGCGGATTCGACGCCTAGGGGAGCGGCTTGACATCTGCTGCTTATTTCTTGCGAATCTTGCTTTGCGGATTGAGGTTGCCGATTCTGCCGCTCTCGCTGCCGGCGGCCGGGTCGATCGCCGCGTTGACGAGGGTCGGCCTGCCGGAGTCCATGGCCTGTTCGACGGCGCGCTTGAGCTCGTCGGGGGTCGTCACATGGACGCCGACGCCGCCGAAGGCTTCCATCAGCTTCTCGTAGCGCGCGTCCTTGACGAAGACGGTGGTCGCCACGTCCGGGCCGCCGGTCGGATTGACGTCGGTGCCGCGATAGATGCCGTTGTTGTTGAAGACCACGATACAGACCGGCAGCTTGTAGCGGCAGATCGTCTCCACCTCCATGCCGGAGAACCCGAAGGCGCTGTCGCCTTCGACCGCGAGCACCGGCTTGCCGGTCTCGATCGCGGCCCCGACCGCATAGCCCATGCCGATCCCCATGACGCCCCAGGTGCCGACGTCCAGGCGCTTGCGCGGCTTGTACATGTCGATGATGCCGCGCGCGAGATCGAGCGTGTTGGCGCCTTCGTTGACCAGGATGGCATCCGGCCGCTCCTTGACGACGGTGCGCAGCGCGCCGAGCGCGCCGTGGAAGTCCATCGGCGCCGAGTTCTTCATCAACCGCGGCGCCATCTTGGCGATGTTCTCTTCCTTCTTGGCATTGACGGCGCCGACCCAGTCCGCCGCCGGCGCCGGCCATTTGCCGTCGATGCCCTCGAGCAGAGCCGCCACGCAGGAGCCGATATCGCCGACCAGCGGAGCCACGATCCCGACATTGCTGTCCATCTCCTTGGGCTCGATGTCGATCTGGATGAACTTCTTCGATCCAGGCTCGCCCCAGGTCTTGCCCTTGCCGTGCGACAGGAGCCAGTTCAGGCGGGCGCCGATCAGCATGACGACGTCGGCGTCCTTGAGCACCGTCGAGCGCGCCGCGCCCGCGCACAGCGGATGGGTGTCGGGCAAGAGGCCCTTGCCCATGCTCATGGGCAGGAAGGGAATGCCGCTGTTCTCGACCAGGGCGCGGATCTGCTCATCGGCCTGCGCATAGGCGGCGCCCTTGCCGAGAATGATCAGCGGACGCTTGGCGCTCTTGAGGACGTCGAGCGCACGCTTGACGGCGGCCGGAGCAGGAAGCTGGGCCGGCGCCGGGTCGACGACCTTGACGAGCGACTTGGCTCCGGCCTCGGCATCCATGACCTGACCGAACAGCTTGGCCGGCAGATCGAGATAGACGCCGCCGGGGCGCCCGGAAACCGCGGCGCGGATCGCGCGCGCGACGGCGATGCCGATGTCGGCGGCATGCAGCACCCGGAAGGCCGCCTTGCAGAGCGGCTTGGCGATGGCCAGTTGGTCCATCTCCTCATAGTCGCCCTGCTGCAGGTCGACGACCTCGCGCTCGGACGAGCCGCTGATCAGGATCATCGGAAAGCAGTTGGTGGTGGCATTGGCGAGCGCGGTCAGGCCGTTGAGAAAGCCGGGCGCCGACACCGTGAGGCAGATGCCGGGCTTCTTGGTCAAGAAGCCCGCGATGGCGGCCGCGTTGCCGGCGTTCTGCTCATGCCGAAACGAGATGACGCGGATGCCCTCGGCCTGCGCCATGCGGCCGAAGTCCGTGATCGGGATGCCGGGCACGCCGTAGATCGTGCTGATGCCGTTGAGCTTGAGCGCCTCGATGACGAGGTGAAAGCCGTCGGTCAGCTCGCGCTCCGCTTCGGCCGCATTGGTGGTTTCGCTTTTCTCTTTCACTGCTGCGTCAGCCATCGGAGGCCTCCCTCGAGATCGTCTTCTTGTTGCGTCCAATTCGTGCTCAGTCCAGGTAGTCGGCATATCTGGCGACGTGATCGGCCAGGCCGAGCGCATGGCTGCGAACCAGCTCCTCGGCGCGCGCGGTGTCGCGCGCCTCGAGCGCCTCGATGATATGCATGTGGTCGCGGATCGAGCGATCCGCGCGGTCCTTCTCGCCGATGGTCTTGCGGCGGATCATCCGCATGTGGGTGAACAAGTTCTCCGCCAGATCGATGAGCACGCGGTTGCGGCTCATGCGGATGATGGCCTGGTGGAACTCGATATTGACCTCGGAATACTCGTCGAGCTTGGCGGCGACCTCGCCGCCCTCGAAGGTCGCGAACATGCGCCGCAGGCAGGCGATCTCCTCGGCGCTCGCGCCCTGCGGTGATCAGCCGCGCCGCCATGCTCTCGAGCGCCGCCCAGGCGGTGATCATCTCGATCACCTCGCGCCGGGTCTTGCGCACCACGTAGATGCCGCGCCGCGGCACCGAGCGCACCAAGCCGTCGCGCTCGAGCTGCGCCATGGCCTCGCGCACCGGCGTGCGGCTGATGCCGAATTCGAGCGCCAGGCGTCGCTCGTCGAGCCGGATGTCGGAACGGCTGCGATACACGTCCATGGACACGATGACGTCCTTGAGGGCCGCGTAGGCCTTGCGCTTGAAGCTCGCCGCGGGCGCGAGCGGATCGACCCCCAGTCGCGGCGGCGGCGAGCCGTGCGGGCTCGGCCCCACCCTCGACCGGCGCGCCGGCAGGATCGCTGTTACTCGACACGCTGTTACTCGACACCATGACTCTCGAACTCATGCTGGCATACATTATTCCAGCGAAGCGGCCGTGCGCAAGGTGAAGCGGCCTACTTCGGCGGCCGCTCGATCGGCTTCAGCGGCTCTCAGCGAGCCCGCGCGCCATCGCGCGCTGCCGCATCGGTTTCAGGACGAACAAGGCCAGCCCCACCACCGCGAAGTTCATGAGCGTGGTCAGCAGGAACACCATCTGCCAGCTTCCGGTCGCGTCCTTGATGATGTTGGCGACCGGCGTCAGAAAGGCGGACGCGCCCTTGGCGGTGTAGAGCAGGCTCAGATTGACGGTCGCGAATTTCGGCCCGAAGCTGTCCGTGCAGGTGGAGGGGAACAGGCTGAAGATCTCGCCCCAGGTGAGGAAGATCAGAGCCGCGAACAGCACGAACGCCCACGGGGCGGTACCGAGCGATCCGAGCAGCCAATAAGCGAGCCCGCCCAACGAGAACGCGATCGCCATGGTGTATTCGCGACCGATATTGTCCGATATCCAGCCGAACAGAGGCCGGGCGGCGCCGTTGGCGACGTTGTCGATGATGAGCGCGACCGTGATGGTGGTGCCGCCGAGCAGGAATACCGCATTCGCCACCCCGAAGTCGCTTGCGATCGGGGCGATCTGCGCCGTCGCCATCAGGCCGCTGGCCGAGACCATGACGAACATGATGTAGAGGAGCCAGAACACCGGGGACTGCACAACCTCGAGTGGCGTATAGCTTCGCGCCGATTGCTGCACCTTGGGGGCCGCGGTTCTGGGAAGCTCGCCGGGATCGGGCCCGCGCAGCAACCAGGCCAGAACGAAGACCACGGCACCCTGGACCAGGCCGAACCAGAAAAAGGCCGCCTCGTAGCCGCTGGTCTCGATCACGTAGCGGATCGGAATGACCGTCAGGGCGGCGCCCGCCCCGTAGCCGGCGGCGGTGAGGCCGACCGCGAGACCGCGCCGATCCGGAAACCATTTCACCGCATGCCCGACACTGGTGGCATAGACCGCGCCGCCGCCGGTGCCGGCGATGACCGCGCCGAGATAGAGCAGTGCCAAGCTGTCGGCGATCGAATAGACGATCCATCCGGCGGCCACCATGATGCCGCCGAACGCGACCACCAATTTCGGCCCGCGCCGCGGCCCGAGAATGTCGACGATCCAGCCCTCGATCGGGGTCAGCCAGGTCTCCAGGGCGATGAAGACGCTGAACGCCAACTGGATCGCCGCGATGGACCAGCCGTGGGCCTTGCTGATCGGATTGACGAACAGGGTCCAGCCGTATTGCAGATTGGCGACCATCACCATGCAGACAATGACGGATCCCAATTGGGCCCAACGTGTCGTGCTGAATTCGGCTGATCGCTCGGATGCCGAAGCGGCAATCGTCATAGTTGCGTCCTCCCGGGGACATCGGGCGTCTCGTGGCGTCAACGCGCCACTTGCGTTCGGGCCCGATAGTCTTCCCGACCAATATTGATACCACATAAATCACAATCGAGCCGCTGTTGAAAGCACGCGTCAGTTTGCCGCCGCGGTACCGCTTCAAAATCGTATGCTGCGGCGCCGCAAGGACCGGCGTGAGGCCGCACTCGATGGCCGGGAAACGGCATCGGGCGATTCGACTTTTCGCGCCAATCCTCTAGCTTCTGTTCCGTCTTCGCCTCCTTGCCGGTTTCGCCCGCACGCACCAAGGTCCCCAACGCATGACATCGCCAGCAGCGGCTCCCCCCGCGAAATCCCCTATGGCCACCGGGCCCGCATCGGCTATACGTCGCCGCCGCTCACCACCGAGGTCTTTCCCTATGAATTCTACCGGATGGTGCCGGCCGGCGTGACCCTGGTGATCACCACGCTCGCCATCGTGGTGCGCAGCAAGCAGGAGGTCGACCAGTCATATGACACCAGCATGAAGGCCGCGCGCGAAATGGCCGCCGCCGGCGTGGATATCATCGTGCTCGGGGGCGTGCCGATCAATCTGTCACGCGGCAGCGCCAATGCGCAGCAGATGATCCAGGATCTCGAGGCCGAGCTGAAGGTGAAGGTCTCCACCAGCGCCTCGGCGCAGGCCCGGGCCGCCAAGGCGCTCGGCTGCAAGAAAGTCGTGGTGGCGCAGCCCTACGCCCATTCCGACACCGATCGCATCGCCAGCTATGCGCTGCATTTCGGCTGCGAGGTCCTGGGCGCCACCGGCTGGGGCAGCCCCTTCAATCAGATCGGCCGCATCCCGCAGCATGCCGCGGTCGAATTGGGGCGCAAGCTGATGCGCGAGCATCCGGATGCCGACACGATCCTGTTGCCGTCGCCGCATTGGCCGACCGCCGGCGCCATCGAGCCGCTGGAGCGCGAATTCGGCGTCAACGTCATGTCGGCGCAGCAGGCCATCGTCTGGGATGCGCTGCGCCGCTGCGGCGTCGACGACAAGATCGAGGGCTACGGCCGCCTGTTCCGGGATTTCTGAACCCCCACGGCGGCCACAGACATTATAATGTCGACGCAAGCCGGACGATGCTCCGGCCCGGGAGAGACACGATGCCAGCAAACCGGGTTGCGCGGCGCGCGAATTGGCGGGGCGCGCTTGCGCTCGCCATGGCGGTGGCGGGATGGCAGGCGGATGCCAGCGCCGCCGAGCCGATCGAGATCAAGGCCGGCATTGCCGACCCGGTGAACACCGTGCTGGCCTGGTGGACCGCGCAGGCGGCCGGCTTCTACGCCGATCAGGGCCTCAAGGTCGAAATTCTCAACATGAGCGGCGGCAGCCGCGGCGCCCAGGAGCTGCAGGCCGGCCATCTCGACGTCATGCATGTGGGGCTGTCCTCGGCGGTGAAGCTCAACCGCGCCGGCGGCGATTTGCGGCTGATCGGCTCGCTCAGCAACGTCATCCGATTCACGTTGTTCTCGGCCCCCGGCGTCACGACCGCGGCCGACCTCAAAGGCGGCGTGGTGGGGGTCAGCACGTTCGGCTCGGAGAGCGATTCGACGGTCACGCTGGCTTTGCAGCGGTTGGGACTTTCCCGCCGCGATGTCACACTGGAGGAATATGGCGGCGGCCCGCAGCGGCTGGCGGCGGTGAAATCGGGGAAGATCAAGGCTACGCCCTTGAACGAGCCCTTCACCAGCCTGGCGCGCGAGCAGGGCGTCAAGGCGCTGGTCGATCTCGTGCCCGAGCAAATCCCCTGGCTGTTCAGCGGCATCACGGTGCGGCACGACGCGATCACGAGCCGCCGCGATGCCTTGACGCGATTTCTCAAGGCCACCATCGAGGGCAATTACCTGGCGCTCAGCGACGAGAAGCGCGCCAAGGAAATCCTGGCCAGGGAGCTCAAGATCGCCGATCCCAGGATCATCGACATCAGCTACAACGACTTCAAGCAGCAGTCGCCGCCCGATCTCATGCCGTCACGGGCCGGAGCCGAGAACATCCTGGCGCAGCTCCCGGGCGGCAGCCTCAAGGTCGACGATTACGTCGATACCGGCATTCTCGACGATCTTCGGGCCGCAGGCTTCTTCGCGCAGATGCAGGAGCGATACGGCAAGCGGTAGCGCGGGGGGCGACGGCAGAATTCACAAGCGAGAGGGTCCCGTGACCATCGGCACCAGGCTTTCAGTGATGCGCGCCGTCCTGATCGCGGCGCTGCTGCCCGCCGCAGTGCTGCACGCCACGAACGCGCTGGCGCAGACGCCCGAAGCGTTTTTCCGGGGCCGCCAGATCACCTTCCTGGTCGGGGCCGGGGCGGGCGGCGGCTACGACGCCTATTTCCGCACCTTCGCCCGCTACGTGGTGCATCACATTCCGGGCAACCCCTCGATCGTGCCCAAGAACATGCCGGCGGCATCGGGCCTCGCGGCCGCCAACACGCTCTACACCTCGGCCGACCGCGACGGGGCGACCATCGGGGCATTTCCCAACAACATCCCGATGGACACGCTGTTCGGCAATCCGGGCGCACGCTACGACGCGCAGAAGCTCAATTGGCTGGGCAGCATCGGCAAGCTGGAGAACGTCTGCGCCACCTGGATCACGAGCCCGATCAAGACCATCGCGCAGGCGCGCGAGCGCGAGGTGATCGTGGCGGCGGCGGCGGCCACCTCCAATTCGGCGATCATGCCGAAGGTGCTCAATGCGCTCATCGGCACCAAATTCAAGATCGTGTCGGGCTACGACCCCGGCTCCGGCATGACCTTGGCGCTCGAAAGCGGCGAGACCGAGGGCGTCTGCGGCCTGTCGTGGTCCACCATCAAGGCGGCGCGGCCGCAATGGATCAAGAACGACAAGCTCAACGTGCTGGTGCAGCTGGGATTGGCGAAGCTGCCCGAGCTGCCGAACGTGCCCTCCGGGCTCGATCTGGTGAGCGATCCGGTCAAGAAGCAGGTGCTCGCATTGATCCTGATCCGCCAGGAGATCGGCCGCCCGGTGGCGGCGCCGCCCGGCGTGCCCGCCGATCGGCTGGAGGTGCTGCGCCGGGCCTTCGACGACACGATGAAAGATCCCGAGTTCCTGGCCGAGGCCGCCAAGCTCCAGCTCGAGATCGAGCCGCTCGACGCGCACGCGATCGACACGCTGCTCGCCAACGCGTTCGCGAGCCCGAAAGCGATCGTGGCGCAAGCCGCCGAGCTGGTCGAGCCCTCGGCGCAGAAGTAACCCGCGAATAGCGCGTAGGATGGGTTGAGCTCTTTGCGAAACCCATCAACGCCGCCGATGGGTTTCGCCATAGTCCGCGAAGACGGGCGTGAACGCCCTTTTGAGCTCAACCCATCTTACGGTTTGAATATGCGGCTACCGGTTCGCCAGCATCTCGAGCCGGCGAGGCGCATCCGGAGAGCCGAATTCCTTGGCCTTTTCGTACCAGCTGCGCGCCTTCTCGATGTCGGCCCCCATGCCCTGCACGCCGATTTTTGCCAGCACCACCGGATCGTAGGTGGCGCCCAACGCCAGCGCCGCCGCCGCACTGCCGGCCTCGGCCGCCCTCCGATAGACTTGCCGCGCCGTCACCAGATCGCCGGAGGCGACGAATTGCTCGCCCTGCTGCAGGAGCAATTTGATGGACTCCGCGTCGAGCACACGCTCGGGCTTGGCGGCGGCGGGCGCGGCCTGATCGGGAGCCTGGCTCAGGAGCGCAGGGCTCGGCGGCACGACCGCCACGGTCGCGACGCGCACGGGCGCGGCCACCGGAGCGGCCGCCGGGGGCTGGGCGACCAGCTTGTTCCGGGACGAGACCACCGTGTTGTAGGCCTCCGCCTCGCCGGGCCGCAGCTTCTCCTTGGGGATCGGAAACTCGCTCGACGCAACCAATCGCGCGGCGAATGAAGCGAGCGCGGATTGACCCGAAGGCTCCGAAGGCGCGGCGAAATTCCCGACCGAGAAATAGTAGGCGACCGGCGCCGCGATCGCGCTCGCCATCAGGACCCGCAGCGGCCCGCGCAGATTGTCGCGGCGCGCCCGCATCGGCGGCGGCGGCCGCACCCGCTCGGGCGCGAGCGAAGGCGGCACCCTGACGCCGTTGATGAACTGCTCGCCGCGCGGCCGTGGACCATCCGGGCTGACCGGACGAAGCCCCGACACGGGCGGCAGCGGAACAGCGCGCGGCAGCCGGCCGACCGCTCCCTCGCGCTGCAGCCATTGCAGGCTCGACTCGAGCCGCGCCAGATCGGGATCGACCGGGCTCGCGGCGGCGGGCTTCTCGGCGGGCTGTGCGGCGGCGTCGGCCGGTTCGGCCGCGGGCTCATCCGCGGGGTCCGGCCGCATCGCGGCGCGCGGCACGTAGGGCAGCGCGACGGCCGCCTCCTCGCCGGCGTCATTGTCGTCATTCTCGACCGGCGCCCCATCGAGCGAGGAACGCTCGCGCGCCCTTTTTGGCGCGTATGGCGAAAGATCGAACGGATCGAATGGCTTTCCTGATGGGGTACTCATGACCGATACTCCCTGACAACGCTCCCGATTTATTTTCAACGCCTGCTCGAGTCTCCTTTGATCGAACCCCCTTCCACCCTCTCGCCTGGTCGGCCGACGCCGAGCCCTTCCACATCGGTCCCCGATCGAAGGCGCGCCTGTGCAATCAGTCCGCGCCCCGGCGGACGAAACAAACATCAAAGCCAATCGCGCAATGGAGAAAGGTTCGGCGCCTGCGAGCGCCCGCGCCAGTATCCACCCACCTCCTCGATCGAGGGCCCGCTGAAAGCTGACTCGTGGATGGGTCAAAATTGTGGTGGACAGCGCTGCGCGCGCGTTGCGCGCCGGCAGCGACGAGCGCATGTTTGTTTGTTTCGTCGTTTGTCCGGAATTTGAACGCGCGACGGCGCCGCTATTGGTACCGACGTACTGCCCGCGGGAGTGAATTTCCCGATTCGGTGTCTCAAAACGGATCAAACAAATATTCCCGCGTCATATGCCGGCTTGAAGAAAAAATTTCGCCGTAGCGGCGGCCTGCGGGTTTTCCCCGGCTCGGCCTCGGGTGAATACCCGATGCAGCGATTCGGGTGATCGCCCGAGAGCAGCGACGCGGCGGCCGCTTGCCGGCATCGAGGACGGATGGAATGTCGGAATCATGGCGCCGCGTCGGTCACACATCGAGCCGAAAGCGCCGGGCGGTGAAATGGAAGCACACGCTCACGATCAGCATCAGGGCGACCCACAGGACCCCCATGGCGGCGAGCTCGGTCACCTGGCCGTTCTGCCACAAATCGAACAGCGTCACCGCCACGATCTCGGTTCCGGGACCGACCAGCATCAGCGGCAAAGCGACGCTTTGCACCGCGAGCAGAAAAACGAACAGCCAGCAGCTCACCAGCGCCGCCGAGACCAGCGGCAGGACCACGCGCACGAAGACGCGGCCCGGACCGGCGCCCGAGGTCCTGGCCGCATCCTCGAGGTCCTCGTGGATCCGCAGCACGCCCGCATAGGCGTAGCGCATGCCGTAGGGCAGGAAGCGCACGGTCGATGCGATGATGACCGAGGTGAGCGTGCCGTAGAGCGGGATCGGCAGATTCACGAACACCTGCAGGAACGCCACGCTCATCACGATCGCCGGAAAGATCAGCGGCGCGGTGGCGATCTGGTCGAGCAGCCAGGCGCCCGGGCGGCGCCGCACCGCGAGCCAGGCGCACAGCGCCGTGAACGGCACCACCGCGGTCGCGGTGGCGGCGCCCAGCACCAGGGTGTTGGCGATCGAGGAGCGAAACGATCCCGGCGCCAGGATGGTCGCATAGTTGTCGAGCGTGAGGCGACCGAAGGATTCCGGCGTCAATCCTTCGTAGAACGGTTGCAGCGAGGCGAATACCAGCATGCCGACCGGCAGCGCCGTCACCAGCAGGAACGTCACCAGCAGCAGCGCCGACGCCGCGAAGCGGCTGCCGCCGAGATCGATGATGCGCGGCCGATAGCCCTTGCCGGTGATGGTTTGATATCGCCGCGCGTGGTGCGACAGCCGGTTGTGCCAGACCAGCAACAGCACCACGATCAGCAGCAGGCAGACCGAATAGGCGCCGGATTCGCCGTAGCTCGGGGCACTGGCATTGCGCGAGCTCTGATAGATGTCGGTCGTGAGCACCGAGACGTTTCCGGCGAGGCCGACCAGGGCCGGAACCTCGAACGATTCGAAGGCCCGGATGACGACCAGCAGCATGAGAGCCAGGATGCCGGGCAGGCCCATGCGCAGCGTGATGGCGCCGAACGTGCGCAACGGTCCGGCCCCGCTCATCATCGCGGCCTCCTCGAAGGAGGCGTCGGTCGCGCGCAGCACCGCCGACATCAGCAGAAAGGTCAGCGGCGCGAAGCCCACGCCCTCGATCAGGAACATCCCCCACATGGAATAGACGTCGAGCGCCGGCGCTTCGCCGGCACCGCCGCCGATGAAGCCGATGAGCCCGTTCACCGGCCCGGCGCGGCCGAGCAGCAGCAGCCAGGCCACGACGTAGAGCACATGCGGAATGCCGAGCGAGAGGATCGCGGCCAGGAAGGCGTAGCCGCGCCCCGGTGCATTGGTGCGCTCGACGATCAAGGCCTGGGTGACGCCGAGCGGGATCGCGACCAGGGCCGAGCCGATGGCGTAGACGACGGTGTTCCACAGGCTGCCCGCGAAATAAGGACTGGTGAACAGCTGCCCGTAGTATTGCAGCGTGAAGGGGCCGAAGGAGCCGTCCGGCCTGGTGGTGTGGAGGCTGGTGGCGACCAGAAACAGCGTCGGCGGCAGGATCAGGACCAGGAGGATCGCGGCGAGCAGCGCCACCAGCGGCGAAATCCCAAAGCGCGCCCCCCCGTCGGGAGCCTGGGAGCGATACGCTTGCGAGCCGGCCCCCATGTCGCTCTAAGTCCCCCGGTTTCACGACCGATGAAGCAAATTCAGGCCGGCGCGCGGCCCGTCACCGGAACAGCTTCTGAAAGATGTCTTCCGAGCTGTCGGTATATTTCATCAGCTTGTCGGGGCCGACGAAATTTTCCGGCAGTCCGGCGATCCGGGGCACCACCGGGGCCAATGCCGGGAGCGGCGCAACGTCCGGATCGACCGGGAAATACTCGGCGCGCGCCAGTATCCCCTGCCCCTCCTTGGACAAGATGTAATCGGCCAGCAACATCGCCGCATAGGGATGATGCAGCCCCTTCACCACGCTCATGGTGGCGGCCGTGGAGGCGACCGGATCCATGAGCTGCGAATTGACCGGCGCGCCCTTGGCTTTGCTGATCAGCGGGTGGTGGGCGAAAATATTGAGCGCGATCGCATATTCGCCCGCGATCACGCGATCCACCAGGGTGCGCGAGCTGCCGGCCCCGAAGTTGACGATCTTCTGCTCCTTGAGCTTGTCGAAATAGGCCATGGCCTGCGCTTCGCCCCAGGCGAGACGAAGATTGGTCAGGAACAGCGGCGTGCCGGTCGAGCTGCCGATGCGCCACGCCATCTTGCCCTTCCATTGGGGATCGAGCAGGTCGCCATAGCTCTTGGGGACCCGGTCGGGCGGCACCATCTTGGTGTTGTAGGCGATGCCGTAATAGCTCAGCCGCGTCGGCGCCCACAGCCCGGCGGGGTTGCGGTAGGGCTCCGGAAGAGCCGCGGCGGCGGGCGAGTAGAACGGCAGCGCGATATTGGCCGCGACCGCCTGCTCGCCGGCGCCGGTTCCCTCGATCAGGTCGGCGACCACGTTGTCGGCGCGCACCTCGGCGGCGGCCTTCTGCACGATGTCCTCGGAATCGGCGCGCCAGGTGGAGATCTTGACGAACGGATATTTCCTGCCGAAGCCGTCCGCGATCGGCCGCATCGCCTGATTCTGGATCAGCGCCGCGTAGATGACCACCTGGCCTTCTTTCTTGGCGCCTTCGATCAGCCGCTGCGCGCGATCCGGTCCGGAATACATGAGGATGTCGTCGGCGCTTTGTGCCGACGCGGCGGCGGACCAGACTACGGCAATCCCGATTGCCAGCAGGCCGACCACCCGCGCGCGAGCGCCGCTCGATCGTTCGATCATGGGCTTCCTCCTTCGGAGCGCATCGTCTCCATCAGGGCATCGGCAATGCGCACGCCGCCGCCATGGGCACGGACGAACACCGGATTGAGATCGATCGCCGCAAACGCTCGCGTCGGTCGCCACCACGAAATCGGCGAAGCGCAGGCAGCATTCGATCAGCGCGTCGATATCGCGGGGCGGCGCGCCGCGAAACCCATCGAGCAGCTTCTTCACCTTCAGGCGCCCGAGCGCCGCCACCACGTCCTCGCGCGCAAACGGCGGCAGCAGCACCGCGGCATCCTTGAAGACCTCGACCGTCACGCCCCCCGCCCCGCATACGATGAGCGGGCCGAATTGCGGATCATAGGTCATGCCGAGGATGAGCTCGACGCCGTCGGTCACCATCTCCTGCACCAGGATGCCGTCGATGGCGGCATGCGGGCAATTGCGCCCGGCATTCTCCAGCACCACCCTCGCCGCCGCTTCGACCTCGGCGGGCGTGACGGCGCCCAGATGCACCCCGCCGATGTCGGACTTGTGCGGGATGTCGGGCGATTGAATCTTGAGCGCCACCGCGCCGCCGATCTCGGCCGCGATCCGCACCGCTTCGGCAGGGCTGCGCGCCAGAAATTCGCGGGTCACCGGCAGGCCGGCGCGGGCGAGAATTTGCTTGCTCTGCGCTTCGGTGAGAATCCGCTGCGCGGGAAGCGCCGCGATGTCCACAGGCGCCGCCGGCGCGGGGGTCGCGGAGGAGCCTTGCGCGATGCGGCGGCGGAAGCCGGCGTAATCGATGAGATGGCGAATGGCGGCGAGGCCGCGTTCCAGATCCTCGATGAGCGGCAGCGCGCCGGTCCGGGAATAGCCGCGCCAGTGCCGGGTCAGGCTGTTGGACATGAAGGAGACGAGCAGCACCGGCTTCTCGGCGGAGCGCGCCGTCGCCGCCAGCCGATCGACCAGATCCTGATGGGATTCCCAGCCGTCCGCCCGCATGCCGAGCACGAGGCCGACGAGGTCGATGCCTTCGTCGTCCAGCAGCGCCTGCAGCACCGCCGTGATGTTGCCGTCCCGGCGCAGCCGCGGCAGACCGACGGTATCGAGCGGATTGCCGAAGGCGCGCTCGACGCCGAGGATTTTCTGCACCCTGCTGTTGGTGGCTTCCCGGATCGGCGGAAAGTTGATGCCGGCGGCGTCCCCGAGGTCGCCGATCAGCGAGGTCGCGCCGCCCGAGACCGTCATCATCACGACGCGATCGCCCTGCGGCAGCGGCGCCAGATCGAACAGCGCGGCGGTTTCCGCCAGCGCGTCGATGGAGTCCACCAACGCGACGCCGTTCTGCGCAAACAGCGCCACGAAAGCCTCGTGCCGGCCGGCGAGCGTGCCGGTATGGGCGAGCGTCGCCCGTTGCCCGAATTCGCTGCGGCCGAGCTTGAGCACGACCATCGGCTTGCGGCGGACGGCCGCTTCGACCGCGGCCCGGAAGCGGCGCCCGTCCTTGGCGCCCTCCATGATGCAGGCGATGACCCGGGTGGCCGGATCGTCCGCCAGATAGGCGATGTAGTCGGCCATCTCCAGCCCGGCCTCATTGCCGCTGGACACCAGATAGTTGACCCCGATGCCGCGGTTGCCGGTGAGCTCGGCGAAGGCATTGAGCAAGCCGCCGCTCTGGGACACGAGCGAGATGCCGCCGCTGGTCGCGCGTGCCGGCACGTCCGCCATGGTGGCGGCAAAGCCGTAATGCAGGCTGGCGATGCCCATGCAGTTGGGACCGGCGAGCGCCATGCCGGCGGCCTGCGCGAGTGCGGCCAGGCGCTCCTGCAGGGCGCGGCCGGCCGCGCTGTCGGCATCCGCGAAGCCCTCGGAGATCACGAAGGCGCCGCGAATGCCGGCCGCCGCCGCCTGTCCGATCACGTCGAGAACCGCCTCGGCCGGGACCGAAATCACCACGCAGTCGGGGACCTCGGGCAGCTCCTCGAACGAGGCGTAGCAGCGCTGTCCGGCGATCTCCCGGTAATGGGGATTGACCGGCCAGGTCGGCACCGTGCGCCCGAAGCGCGCATTGGACTCCAGGATGCGGGCGCCGGCGCCGCCCTTGGGGGAGACCCCGACCAACGCGATCGCGCGCGGCCGCAACAGCGCCTGGACAGGACGCGCAGGCATCATGACGTGCATCACCGGCCTCGCGGTCTCATGCCTCGCGGTCTTGTGGGCGTCGCTCGATCCGCTCCGCGCCGCGCCCGCGCAGCGGGACGCATCATCAGCCGACGATGCGAAAGCGCGGCAGCGAAAATCCCTCCGCCGGATGATCCTCGTAGACCACCTCGACGGTCTGACCGATATCGTAGACGTCTCCCGGCATGCGGTTTCCGATCAGCGTCGAGGACACGAGCGGGCCCTCGTCGAGCTCGATCAGCGCGTAGACGTAGGGAATCTCCTGCCTGGAACGCCGGGTGGAACGCCATGTGGTGGCGGTTGAAGGCGAAGATCTTTCCGCGCCCGCTCGACGGCACCCATTCCATGTTGGCGGCGAACGGCTCGTTCTCGTGGTTCTGGCAATAGGCCTTCGGCCAATAGGACGCGCCGCATGTCTTGCAGCGCCAGAGCAGGAATTCGTGCCGCTTGAGGCCTTCGTAGAACGGCGCGTTGTCCTTGTCGATATTCGGCAGCGGCTTCTTCCATGGCTCATTGCTGACGATGACGTTCGGATCGTTGCTCACTGATGCCTCCCCAGCAATGTGCAGGTGTGAATTGAGCACATGCCGGGAGAGATCAGCTCTCCGCCATGCCCGGTCGTCATGACGACGTCGCAATCCTCGATCTGCCGCTCGCCGGCCTCGCCGCGCAGCTGGCGGATCGCCTCCGCCATGCCGGTGAGATCGCCGAGATGATAGCAGGAGAGCAGCCCGCCGCTGGTGTTCACCGGAATGCTGCCGCCGGGTGCGATGGCGCCCGATTCCACGAAGGCGCCGCCCTCGCCTTTCTTGCAGAAGCCGTAATCCTCGAGCTGGAACAGCACCTCGGCGGTGAAGCAATCATAGAACTGCACGCAGTCGACGTCGGCGAGCTCGAGATCGGCCTGGCCGAAGGCCTGCTGCTTGGCGCGCGGCACCGCCATGTGGGTGAAATTCTTCTTCTCCCACCACAATTCCGACGACACCTCGCCGAAGCCCTGGCCCAGCACGTAGACCGGCGGCTTGGGGCGGCTCTTGGCGCGATCCGCGGTGGTGAGGATGAAAGCGACGCCGCCGTCCGACACCAGGCTGAGGTCGAGCAGCCGATAGGGCTCGGCCAGCAACGGCGAATTCTGATGATCCTCGATGGTGATCGGACGGCCGTACATCTTGGCCTCGGGATTCTTGCAGGCCCAGGCGCGCTCCGCCACCGAGATGGCGCCGAGCTGGCGGCTGGTGGTGCCGTACACCGCCATGTGGCGGGCCGCCATCCAGCTGTGATGGCTGACTGCGCGCAGATCGCCGAGCGCCTTGCCCCAATAGCCGGCCTTCTCCACATGCGCCATGCCGCGGTGCCCGGCCTTGCGCGATTCCTGCGACTGCGACCAATCCGTCACCGCCCCCATGATGCAGACGTAGTTGGCGATGCCGCGATCGAGAAACGACAGCGCGGTCGCGATCCCGAGCCCGGCCAGCGCGCCGCCGCGGCCGACCACGAAGTAGAAGCAATTGTTGAGGCCGAGCAGGCGCGAATAGGCGTCCACATAGGTGGCGCGGTCGCCGCCGCCGCCGGTGCGGCGCAGGTCGATGGCGCCGTCGATGTCCTTAGGGCTGAGGCCGGCGTCCGCGATGGCGCGCCGCGCCGCCTCCGCGGCCACCATCCGCTCGGAATGGTCCTGCTGGGGACCCGCCACGACGCCGAGGCCGACGATCGCGTATTGTCCCGAAGATGCATGTTTAGGCACTGTTCTTTTCCTCCCTTGAAGCTTTGGTTTCCCCTCAGGCGCTGCGCGCCCCCCTGGCATTCGCGGCCGCGATCAAATGCACGCCGCAGCCGGCCCCCGCCGGCAGGGCGAGCATGCCCGCCTCCACCTCGAGCCCGGCGAACGGATCGTCGAGCAGGCGATCGAACTCGCCGAGCTCGCACGCATAGTCCACCCCCGGGAGCGCGCAAGCCAGATGGAGCGCCTGCGCGGACAAGAGGCGGCTGCCGACGGCGGCTCCGAGCCGATACTTGATCTGGCCGGCCTCGCAAATGCGCGCGGCGGCGAGCGTGTTGCGCAAGCCCCCGAGCTTGGGAATCTTGAGGCTGACCGCATCGACGGCGCGCTTGGAGACGAGCTCGAATATCTCGCGCAGCGAGCCCGCCGCCTCGTCCGCCTCCACGGTGACCGGCACCGAGCGGGTGACCAGCGCCAGCCCCTCGAAATCATCCGCCGATACCGGCTGCTCGACCAGATCGATGCGATGCGCGGCCATGCGGTTGAGCGCGCTGATCGCGTCCTTGGGCGAGTAGGATTGGTTGGCATCGATGGTCAAGTGAACGTCGGGGCCGACCTGGGCGCGGATCGCCGCCACGCGGGCCACATCCTCCTCGACATGGCCGTGCACCTTGATCTTGAGGTAGCGATAGCCGCGATCGACCAGCTTCTGCGCCTGGGTCGCCATCTCGGGCGGGGTCTTGATCGCGAGAATGCGCAGGATCGGAACGCGGTCGCGCACGGCGCCGCCGAACAGGACGTGCAACGGCACCCCGAGCGCGCGCGCATTGAGGTCGTGCAGCGCGCCATCGACCGCCGCCTTGGCCTGGGGGGCGCCGCGCAGGCTGCGACCGAGCGCCCCCATGATGGCTTCGATGCCGCGTGCGTCGCGGCCGATGAGGAGCGGACGGAACAGATCGAGCTCGGCCTGCAGGGTGCCGGCGGTGGAGCCCATATGCGGGGTGGCGGACGCATAGCCGAAGCCTTCGACGCCGTCCTCGGTGGCGATGCGAAGCACGTGCCCCTCGGTCACCGGGCTCGCCGCCAGCGCAAAACGCCAAGCCGGGTCCTCCTTGCGCATCGTGCAGGGGCGCAGGTCGAACTCCCGGATGATCATCGAGCCTCCTCCCGGTCCGCCGTTCTTGCTCTCGCGCGCGGTCCGGTCGTTGTAGCGAAACTTCGCAGCGCCCGAAAGTCTACCCCGGCCGGCGCTCGTCTCGCCGGGCCGCCGCGGCGGTGATAGGGTCGCGGCCAACGCGCACAAGGGGAGGACCACGGCATGATCCGCGTCGCATTCATCGTCGGCGACTATCCGAGCGAGGAGCGGGCGCTCCGCGAGCGGGTGGCGAAGAGCTTCTCGTCGGCCGAGGTGGAGGTCGGCATCATCTCGGTCGCGCCGGCGCCGTTCGGAGGGCTGGGGCCGGCCGAAATCCAGCTGGTCGCCCCCTATTATCACGCCGGTTACCTGCAAGCCGAACGCGAGGGCTACGACGCGGCGGTGCCGCTCGGCACGCTCGATCTCGGGGTCGACGGCGGCCGCTCGCTGGTCGACATCCCGATCATCGGCCCCTGCGAGGCCATGTTCCATATCGCGGCTCAGCTCGGCGAGCGCTTCGGGATCATCTGCTATCACGAGTTGGTCATTCCGCGGCAGATCACGCAGACCCGGTATTTCGGCATGGAGCCGTGGATCGCCGGCCGCCGCGCGTCCGGATTCAAGCTGAAGGATATCGGCGCCAACAAGGACGTCATGATCAGGAACTTCATCGCGGCCGCGCGCTCGCTGATCGACGAGGACGGCGCCGACGTCATCGTGGTGCACGGCATCACCCAATGCCCGGTCCATCTCAAGCCCGACTGGCTGAGCCAGGAGCTGGGGGTGCCGGTGGTGGAGGGCATCGGAGCCCCGATCCGGATGGCCGCCCTGATGGCGGGCCTCGGCCTCAAGCACAGCCGCAAGCGCTGGCCCAAATCGAGTGCCCGGCCCAACGTGTGAACCTCGCCAGCCGCTTTCACATCCACTAGAGCGGTTTCACATTAACCGGAAAAAGAAACCGCTCTAGCATTCTTGCATTGTCGCATTTTCGGACGGAAAACCGGCGTCCACTTTTCCTGAAAATGCTCTAATCTCCGGCGGTCCGCCGACGGAACCGAAAAACGGGAGGTTGCGGTGCTGCGCCATTTGAAACCGGTGACCCGAGCGATCGTAGCCGGCCTGCTGCTCTGCGGCATGCTGGATTTCACCCGCCCCGCCGCTGCGCAATCGCAGCCGGCATCGCAGCCGTCCTGGATGGTTCCCGACCTCCTGCCCGCCGCCAAGGCGGAAGGCGAGCTCATCGTCTACGGCTCGATGAATGAAGAGGAGGCGTTGCCGTTCTGGCAGCTGTTCCAGGACGCCAGCGGCATCAAGGTGAATTACGTGCGCTCGTCGGATGCCAATATATTGGCCCGCATCGCCATCGAGTATCGGGCGCGCCAGCGCAGCTGGGACCTGGTGGCCACCACGCCGGTCTATCGGCTTCCCGACGATGTCCTGCTGCAATTCGATCCGCCGGAAGCCAAGAACCTGATCCCGCAGGCGCGCGCGCCCAACCGCCGCTGGTACGGCGTCTACGGCAACTACAATTCGCCCGCCTACAACACCAATTTGGTCAAGAAGGCGGACCTGCCGAAGAGCTACGAGGAATTCCTCGATCACAAGGAATGGGCGGGCAAGATCGCGATCGACGCCACCGATTCCGAATGGCTGAGCGGGATATTCGCCTTTTACGGCGAGGAGCGCGGCCGCAAGCTGGTCCAGGACATCGTCGCGACCTTGAAGCCGGTGGTGGTCGACGGCCATCTGGTGGTGGCGCGCTCGGTCGGGGCCGGCGAGTACTTGGTCGCCCTCAACAACTATACCGGGCTGACTATCAACGTGCTCTTGTCGGGCGCACCGACCGATTTTTGGGCGCTCGATCCGGTCGGGCTGGCGTTCGGCTCGGTCGGGGTGAGCAGCCAGGCGCCGCATCCGAAGGCGGCGCAACTGGCCGCCAACTTCATGCTGAGCCG
The DNA here is from genome assembly GCA_963744275.1 of uncultured Alphaproteobacteria bacterium. GTDB lineage: Bacteria > Pseudomonadota > Alphaproteobacteria > Rhizobiales > Xanthobacteraceae > VAZQ01. Next base: position 387,862 of record CAVUSX010000029.1, on the reverse strand, counting down.
CGAGGCCGAGCAGTTCCTGACCAAGCGGGGGCGCCTGCCGACGCGAACCGACGTCGAGACCAACCCGCCGGGCGTGATCGCCGCGTTGCAGCAGAAGAAGGTCATCGTCACGATCTCATCGGCCGAGCAACAGAAGAAGATGCAAGCGACCTTCAACGAGCTGTTCCGCTCGCGGTAAGGTGTCACTCGCCGACGAGAAAGGTTCGCTGCGCATGTCCTGCGCCGGCGGACATGACGGCAATCAAGTCGCTCTCGTCGATGCGCGCCGAACCGCATCAGCCGCCATCGATTGAACCAGCAGTCCGGCCGCATCGGGCGATCGCCTTCCGGCCGCCAGCTCGGCGAAAAAGTGAAAGCTCGTCAATGCGAATAAAGTGTCGATGAGGTCGCGGCGCGCTTCGGCGCGAACCGCTTTGCGTTCCGCCATGCGATCGACCAGGACCGATAGGGCGCGACGGCGGCGCTCGTTGCGCGCGCGGATGCTTTCCTCGAGCTCCGCGTCATTTATTCCGCCTCCGTGAAGACGCGCCAGCGCATCGCGATCGGAGCTCCAGAACTCACAGAATATATCGATCAGCTTCTGCAATCCGATAGCTGGATCGGCCGCCGCCATGGCCTCGGACACCCGGTGCAGACCGCCGCGCTCCGCCCGATCGTCGAATACCGCCTCGAGCAGGCGCGACGCGAGCCGAACTGATTGTAGACCGTCAGCCGCGTCACTTTGGCAGCCTTGCCGACCGCCTCCAGCGAAAAGCCGCGAATCCCTTCCGGAGTGCGCAGGAGCGCGGCCGCCGCGGCCACGATTTGCTCGCGCGTCTGCCCGCTGGACGCGGCTCGAGCCGGCTGCAGTAGCGACGTGGACTCATCGAGGTTGACTTTCCTATATTGGATATACATACTGTATATCCAATATTCATGGGGCCGGATCGTTATGCAAACCATATTGATGTTTACGGTTGCGGTGCACGTCCTTTCCGCAATCTTCTGGGCAGGATCGACATTTGTCCTTGCGCGCATCGGCAGGCGCGGGGGCCGAGCAGCTCAGCCCGCCCGCAATTGGGCGCGGCCGCTTTCACCGTGCTCAGCGGCGCGATCCTCTGGAGTCTTCATGCATGCCCATTCCTTTCAGCCGCAGGGTGGATACTCGCTTCGGGGGCCTGCTGCGCCATCATCGCAGCGGGTATCCAAGGGACCTCGGCAGCGCGCATGAAGTTGGCTCATGCGAATGCCGTCAGCTCGCCAGTGCCCGAATCGGTCACCGTGAATCAGCGCATTGCGGCCGCTCTGTTGGCGGTCACGGTAATCTGCATGGCATCCGCGCGTTATGTTTGACACCTGTCTGGCTGGCCTGCCCGCCGCGTCGCGCTGGTGACTGGCGGATCGCGCGGCATCGGCGCGGGAATTGCCCGGGCACTGGCGGCGCAAGGGGCGAAGCTGATGGTGTGCGGACGCGATCACGTCGCGCTTGCACGGCTCGTCGAAGAAATCAGATCGAACGGCGGCCAAGCCGAGGCCGCCCCGGCGGACGTCACCGACGAGAACGCCGTCAGGCGCTGCAGCGAACGCCGAAGCGAATTCGGCCCAGTCGAGCTGATGGTGGCTTTGCGGGCGGCGACGGCGCACCGAGGCCCCTTTTGCATGAAGATGCGGTCTCCTGGCGCCGAACCCTCGACGCCAACCTCACCTCCGCATTCCTCACGCTCAAGACCTTCCTGCCATCGATGTGCGAACGCGGCCGGGGTGCGGTCGTTACCATGGCCTCGGCGGCGGGCCGTCAGCTCAGCGGCGCCTCCGCGCCCTATGCCGCCGCCAAGGCCGGCCTGCTCTCATTACCCACAGGCCGCGCTCGAAGTCGCGTCAAGGCGTCCGGGTCAATGCGTCGCGCCTCGGCGATCGTGACCGATCGACTTGCCGCGCAACCCCTGGAGATCCGCCAAGCCATCGCGCAAGGTTTTCCGTTGAAGCGCCTGGGCACGGTAACGATGTGACCGCGGCCACGCTTTTCTTGCTGTCTGATGCCGCCTCGTGATCACCGGCGCCACCCTCGACGTCGCCGGCGGGCGGGTAATGATATAGCGGCTTCACGCCGCCCGCACGCGCGCGATGAACGCGTCGGCGCCCACCCGGAGCAATTTTCCCTGCCGGGTCAGCTCGACCGCGGCCTGCGAGGATGTCGTTCGCAGCTCGACCGGTGTCGGCGGCGCCTTGGCTCTCGAAGCGCTACCCTAGTAGATCGCTTCCTCGACGAAAGCGGCATCGGTGCTTTCGGGCTCCTGCGATACCCACGCCAGGCGTCGGGCGAGCCGGTTCTTGAAGTCGACGACGGGTATCTCGGCGATCACGGCGCGCAGCGGATGGCCCACATCGTCGCTCGCCGGAGCGCTCGATCACCTGGGCGCATCCCGCCAGGATGCCTTCGATCGCCTCGAAATCCTGCCGCAAGCGGTCGAATTCCTGCAGCGCCACGATGATGTCGACCCCGCTCCCGCTCTCGCGCGCCACCACCAGCTGGGTGATCCGGTCGCTCGTCTCCTCGAAACGCCCGGTCGAATCCCGCAGGATGCTCGCCAGCGCCGCCAGAACCTTGGGGAGCGGCAGGTCCGAGCCCGTGATGCTGTTCTTCTGATCCGCATCAACGTCGCCATCAGCTAACACGATACATTCTCCTTGCCACGAACAAGCCTTCCCGAGCTCCGCCGGGCTTGGACATTTCCGGGGAAGACGCGTCCCGCGCCGTGCGCGGGCAAAGGCCGTTTCACCATCCGAAATTGCGACACCGCAACAGCGCCGGACCCGTCTCGGCTTCCGGCGAGGTGAAAGCTCCTTTAGGAGAGCTTTCCCATCACCTCTTCCATTTTCTGCCGAAGCATCGCTTCGGTGAAGGGCTTGACCAGGTAGTTGTTGACCCCGGCCTGGGCGGCGGTGACCACCAGCTCGCGATCGCCGCGGCCGGTGATGAGAATGAACGGGAGCTTGCGGACCGCCGGATGCCCGCGCACCGCCCGCAGCAATCCGAGCCCATCCATCTCCGGCATGTTGAAATCGGAGATGATGAGATCGAGCGGCTGCGCGACCGCCTTTTGGAGCGCGGTCTGGCCATTCTCGGCCTCGTGAATGAGACGCACACCGATCTTTTCGAGCGCCATTCGCGTCACTTGACGCATGCTCGACTGATCGTCGACGACGAGAACCTTGAGAGCGGCGGCGACAGGCATTTTCAGTACTCCTCAACTTCATCCATTCGACCCGCGGGCGGAGGTATTTCCGAGCTCTGGATCGAATCAGGCTGCCGTTTTCGTGCTCGCGCGCGCGGCCGCCTTTGAATATTGCTTATCGTTGTCGAGCAGCTCCGGCAGCTTCTCGATATCGACGATGAAAGCGACGCGGCCATTGCCGAGAATGGTGGCGGCGGCAATTCCCGGAACGCTGCCGTAGTTCTCCTCGATGGACTTGATCACGACCTGCTGATGACCGAGAAGCTCGTCCACCACGAGCCCGAGGCGGGCCCGGTCGCTGCCCTCGATCACGATGACGGTGCATTCGACCGGCTCCTGCACGAAGCCCGGCACGTCGAACACGTCGCCGAGATAGACGAGCGGGACGATGCTTCCGCGAATTTGCAGAGCGCCGCAAGTGCCGACCAGCGGCCGTATATCGGTCGTTGCCGGACGAATGCATTCCACGATGGCCGAGATCGGCATCACGTAGGTCTCTTGCGCGACCCGCACGATCATTCCGTCCATGACGGCGAGCGTGAGCGGCAGGGCGAGCTCGATGGACATGCCGCGGCCCGGCTCGGACTTGAGGGTAATGCGTCCGCCCAGATCCTGGATGTTTCGTCGCACCACGTCCATGCCGACGCCACGGCCGGAAAGATCGGAAACGACGTCGGCGGTCGAGAAGCCCGGAAGGAAGATCAGATTGTTGATCTCGTCCGCATTGAGGACCGCGTCGGCGGCGACCAGGCCTTTTTCGCGCGCCTTCATCAGGACCCGCTCGGAATTGATTCCGGCCCCGTCGTCGGTGATCTCGATGACGATGCGTCCGCCGCGCTGCTCGGCCGAAAGCCGGATGGTGCCGGCTTCCTTCTTGCCGGCCGCCAGCCGCACCGCCGGCGATTCGATCCCGTGATCGATCGAGTTGCGGATGATGTGGGTGATCGGGTCGCTCAGCCGCTCGATGACGGTCTTGTCGACCTCGGTGTTCTCGCCCTGCATCTCGAGCTGAACCTTCTTCGCCGTCTTGGTGGCGAGCTCGCGCACCAGGCGGGTCATGCGTTGGAACACGGTCTTCACCGGCTGGGCGCGCATGGACATCACGCTGTTCTTCAGCTCGCGCGTATGATGGAAGACGTCCTCGATCCTCTGCGCCACCCGGCTCATGATCTCGGGCGGGAGGTCCTGGACGACCTGGCCGAGCATGGCCTGCGCGATGACGATCTCGCCGACCATGTTGACGACGCGGTCGATCTTCTCGAGCTCGACCCGGATGGTGGTGGCACCGGACGGCGCGACCGCACCGCGGCTCTCCTTGGGGCTGCGGCTTCGGCGGCGGGACGATCGCGGCCGGCACCGGCCGCGGGGCCACGGCCGCGACCACGACCGGGGCCATCGGCTCCGGATCGGGAACGAGCGCGGGCGCGAGCTCCAGCACGGGTACGGGCTGCGACGCTCGGGTGCGGGCTGCAAGGTCCGCGACCTCGAATCGGGCTCGGCCGTCGCCATCGGCCGCCATGACGGCGGCGCTGGCCGGCAGATCGAGATCGACGATCTGCAGCTCGCACTTGTCGGCCACGAAGGCGAATACCCGCTCGACGTCCTCACGCCCCCAGGCGGTGCGCAACGTCGCGGTCCAGCCGATATGGCAGACGCCGGGCGACAGCTCGGCGAGCGGCGGCAACGCATCGCTCTGCGCCGATCAGCTCGAGCGTGCCGAGCGTGCGCAGCTGCTGCAGCAGGAACAGCGGGTCCTGGGTCAGCAGAAATTCCGCGTTCGGCCGAAAGCTGATCGAATAGCTGCGCTCGGCGCGCTCTCGCTCGGCTCGTCGAACTCGACGCGCACCGGGACGAATGGAATGTCGAAGTCGTCGGCCGGCGCATCGCCGGCGCCACCTTCTTCGTCTTGTCCGAGCAGGGCTTCGAGCGCGGCCCGGCATTCGTCGCCGTAGCCGGCCGGCGCTTCCTCGCCGGAGCGCGCCATGGCGACCAAGTCCGCCAGCACGTCGCTCGCCGAGAACAGCACGTCGAGAAGGTCGGGACCCGGCGATCAGGGTGCCGTGCCGGACCGCATCGAGCACCGTCTCGAACACGTGCGCGAACCTGACCAGCGCCTCGAAGCCGAAGACCCCGGCGCCGCCCTTGGCCGAATGGATGGCGCGAAAGACGGCGTTCACAGTGTCGTCGGATTCGCTGCCGTCACGGATATCCGTGAGGCCGGCGTCGATCGCTTCGAGACCTTCTTTGGTTTCCTCAAAGAACGTCTGCTTCAAATCATCCCAATTCGCCATGACCCCAAGCCCTCGATTGGCACGCGCCGCTTAAGGCGAAACTTGCCTGACAATTTCCACCAATTGGTCCGGATCGAAGGGCTTGACCAGCCACCCCGTCGCACCGGCATCGCGTCCGATATCCTTGGTCTTCTGATCGTTCTCGGTCGACAGCACCAGGATCGGCGTATCATCGTAGCTCGCATCCGCGCGCAAGTGACGGATCACGCCGTAGCCGTCCAGCTTGGGCATGTTGATGTCGGTGATCACCACATCGAAACGCTCCTTGCGCAGCACGTCGAGGCCGTCCTGGCCGTCGACGGCCTGAATCACCACATAGCCGGCATCGACCAGCGTCATCCGCAGCATGTCGCGCATGGTCTTGGAATCATCGATGGTGAGAATTCGCTTGGGCGCGCGTGGACCGTCCACCGGAGCCTCGATGTCTTGGCCGAGCTGCGGCTCGACGGAAGCCGCGTCGGGATCGGGTTGCGGATCGTCGTTCTGAGCCAGCACGGGCTCTTGAACCTGTTCGAGAGTCGGGCTCCTGAGGCGGCTCTTGAGCCGGCGCCATCTTGAGCGATTTGCGTTTCGTCACCGCGGACGTAGGAGAGCGCCGCGTCCGCAAAGGCGCCGTCGAACGATGCCGACGGATTCATCACCTGCACCTTTTCGCTCGACCTGATGGCGGCCAGGATCACCTGCATGCCCGGCAGCATCAGCTGCTCGACGTTCGATGCGTCGAGACGGCATGGCTTGCCCGCCGCCAGCCGCTGCCGCAGCGTGGCCATGAGGGTCTCGGCGGCCGCCAGATCCAGCACGGCCGGCAGCGCAATGGTCGATTCCATGTCTTCCTCAGTGGTGCGCATGTGTCGCTCTCTCGTGGGCGCCGGCTTTCGATGGCGGCGGCGCCGTTTGCCTGGACTGCCTCATAGACGTGCTCCGACCGGATGCCGTTCGCTGCATCGATCGACGATCGCGCCGGCGAGCTCCGTCAGCGGGAATTGGCGCTCGACGGCGCCGCGTTCGAAGGCGACGCGCGGCATGCCGTAGATGAGCGAGCTCGCCTCGTCCTGGCCGAGCGTGCTCGCGCCCGCCTTGCGCATCTCCAGCAGCCCCTCGGCCCCGTCCTTGCCCATGCCGGTGAGGATCACCCCGATGGCCTTGGCGCCCACGGCGCGCGCGCCCGAGCGGAACAGAACGTCCACCGAGGGACGGTGGCCGGAAACCGGCGGCCCGTCGTTGAGCCGGCAGACGAAGCCCACGCCGTCACGAACGATCTCGAGATGATGGGCGCCGGGCGCGATATAGACGCAGCCCGGTTGAATGCGTTGATTGTTCGCCGCCTCGCAGACCGTCATCGGGCATTCGCGGTTGAGGCGGCCGGCAAAAGCGGCGGTAAAGCGTTCCGGCATGTGCTGGGTCACGAGCGTCGGAGGACAATCCGGCGGCAGGTCCATGAGCAGCGTCTTCAAGGCCTCGACGCCGCCGGTGGAGGCGCCGATCAGCAAAATCTTGTTGGTCTGTCGATTGAGCGCCTGGCGCTGCGGCAGACGCTCCTTGGGCTGGGCCGAGCGGATGCGCACGCGCGTCTTGGCGGCGCCCTTGACCTTGGCCCTGAGCTCGTCGGCGAGCGCCGCCATGGCGGGCCCGACCGAGTTGGTCGGCTTGGCGACGAAATCGACCGCGCCGGCCTCCAGCGCCTCCAAGGTGACCTCGGTACCCGCCTGCGTAAGGGTCGAGATCATGACCACCGGCATCGGACGCAGCGTCATGATCTTGCGCAGGAACGTCAGACCGTCCATGCGCGGCATCTCGACGTCGAGGGTGATGACATCGGGATTGAGCGCCTTGATCATGTCCCGTGCCACCAACGCATCCGGGGCGGAGCCCACGACCTCGATCTCGGGATCTTCCGACAGCAACGCGGTCAGCAGTTGGCGCATGAGCGCCGAGTTGTCGATGACGAGCACGCGCACCGTCATGGCTGCTTCCTTTTCGCGCCGAAGAGTTGAATGTCGCCGGCGGGCTTCTTTTTCACGCCGAAGAGCTGGACTTCGCCGGCGGTCGCCTTGGTGCCGGCGAGCCGCTTGGCGTATTCGGACTCCTCGCGGACGATCAGTTCGCGATCGCCGCCGGTCAGAAGCTTGCGCACGACCCGTCCGGTCGCCGGATAATATTGGATCCGGCGCGGATACGGCCCGCCCAGATCGCGCGCCGCAGCAGGAAAGTCCCTCGTCCTCCAGATAGCGCAGCACGAACTCGGCGTTCTGCGTCCCGATCTGGTTGCGGGTGTCGGTCACGTTGCCGCCGCCGAAGACCTTGATCTCCATGCGCTCGCGCGGACATCCCGCCTTGATCAGCTCGTTGATGAGCTTTTCCATCGCGAAATTTCCGTAGCGGGTCGATTGCGAATCGCTGCCCCATTGTCCGGCGGCGTCGCTCGCCAGCATGAAATGATTCATGCCGCCGACCCCGGTCTGGACGTCGCGAATGCAGGCCGAGACGCACGAGCCCAGCACCGTGACGATGACCTCGTCCGCCCGCGGCGTGATGTAGAATCGTCCGGGCAGGACCTTGATGGTCCAGCTCGCCGTTACGGGGTCGTAGAATCCCTTCTCCGTGATGTCGCCTCCGGCTCCCCCGGAGACGGAGGGTCGTCGTAGCGTGGCGGTTTCCGCCGTCACGCATCTCTCCGATAGATGGTACGGCCCATGAGCTGCAGACCGGGATGCGATCCGATCAGGGACTCCGAATGCCCGATATAGAGCCAGCCGCCCGGCTTGATCAGCTTGACGAATCGCTCGATCAGCTTGGCCTTGGTCGGAGCATCGAAATAGATCATCACGTTGCGGCAGAAGATGGCGTCGAACGGCCCCTTCATGGGCCAGGGCTGGACCAGGTTGAGCGGCCGGAACGTAATGAGCGAGCGGACGTCCGGCGCCACCTTGATGGCGGACGTCTCGCTTTCCTCGATCGGCTTGAAGTAGCGGCAGAACGGATCCGGAATGTGGTCGAGCGCCTCGGCCGAATATTCGCCCCGGCTCGCCTTGGCCAAGACGTCCGTGTCGATATCGGTGGCGAGAATCTTCACGTCGTGGCGGTTCATGTCGGCGATCTCGCGCCGCAGCACGAGCGCGATCGTGTAGGGCTCTTCTCCGGTCGAGCAGCCGGCCGACCATATTCGCAGCCGGCGCACGGCGCGCTTCTGGTCCTGCTGCGCGAACGTCGCCGCCACGCTGGAGCGGAAATGGGTGAAATGATGCGCCTCGCGAAAGAACTTGGTGTGATTGGTCGAGATCGAGTTGATGAAGCGCTCGATCTCGCTGCTGTCGCTTTCGAGGTAGGCGCGATATTCGCCGAACGACGTCAGCTCCAGCGCCCGCAGCCGCCGCGACAGGCGGCCGTAGACCAGGTTGCGCTTGCTGTCGGAAAGCGAGATGCCGGCGTGCTCGTAGGCGAGCGCCGCCAGGTACTCGAAGTCGCCCTTGGAGAAAGCGAATTCCCGTTGTGGGTCGGGCGCGGCGGCGCCGGAATTGGGCAGTGCCGCCACGGCCGCGCGGACCGACGCCATCCTAGAATTCCTTCCAATCGGTGTCTTCCGCCATGGCGGTGGCGACCGCCGCCTGCATGCGACCGACCGGGCCGCCGCGCCGGCCGTTGACGGCGGCGGCGGCGATGGCGGCGGACGCCGGCTTGCGGGCGGGTGCAGCCTCGCGCTTGGCCGGCGGCTTCGGCGGCCGCGCGCGCTGACGGCGCGGGCGCCGGCGGCCTGACGGCCGGCGGCTTGACGGCATGGAACTCGGCGCCCTCGTCGAGCTTGAAGAAGGCGACCTTGTCGTTCATGGTCTCCGACTGGTGCTCGAGCGTCTTGGCGGAAGCGGCGTTCTCCTCGACCAGGGCCGAGTTCTGCTGCGTCACCTCGTCCATCTGGGTGAGCGCCTTGTTGATCTGATCGATGCCGGCCGACTGCTCATGGCTGGCCGAGGCGATCTCCGCCACGATGTCGGCGACCTGCTTGATCGAGGCCAGGATCTCGGTGAGCGAGGTGCCGGCCTGATTCACCAGCCCGACGCCCTCCTGCACCTGGCTCGAGCTGTTGGTGATCAGCACCTTGATGTCCTTGGCGGCCTGCGAGGAACGCTGCGCCAGGCTTCGCACCTCGGAAGCCACCACCGCGAAGCCGCGGCCGGCGTCGCCGGCGCGCGCCGCCTCGACCGCCGCGTTGAGCGCCAAGAGGTTGGTCTGGCGGGCGATCTCGTCGATCACCCCGATGATGTCGGAGATCTTGCGCGAGGAATCCTCGATCCGCGCCATGGCGTCGACCGCCTTCGCCACCACCTGGCCGCCCTTGTCGGCGACGTCGCGCGAGCCGTTGGTCAGCTGGTTGGCCTGCATCGCGTTCTCGGCGTTCTTCTTCACCGTCGCCGACATCTCCTCCATGGAGGCGGAGGTCTGCTCCAGGCTCGCGGCCTGCTCCTCGGTGCGTTGCGACAGGTCGGTGGTGCTGCCGGAGATCTCGGCCGCCGCATTGGCGACCTCGCGTCCGACCGCCTTGATCTCCGAGATGGTCGATGCGATGCGGTCGGCCATCGAGTTGGCGTCGTTCTTGAGGACGCCGAAGATGCCCTGGTACTCGGCAGTGATGCGCCGGCTGAAGTCGCCCTCCGCGAGCGCGCCGAACATCTGGGCGAGATCCTCCATGGTGGTGGCCACGTTCTCGCACAGCTCGTTCATGGCGCCGCCGATGTTGAGGATGAAGCCTTCCTTGCCTTCGAGCGCGACGCGCTTGGAGAAATCCCCGACCACCGCGGCCGTGACGATGCCGCCGATCGCGGCCTCGAAGTCGTCGGTGAGCTTCTGCATGGCGACCCGGCGCTCTTCCGCGGAAAGCTTCTCGGCCGCCTTCTGCTCCGCCTCCATCTGCCCCATGCGGATCAGCCCTTCCTTGAAGGTCTGCGCCGCGCGGGCATTGTCGCCCACCTCGTCGCCCCGCGTGGTGTAGGGGACGTCGATGTTGTGGTCCTTGCTCAGCGTAGTGAGGACATGAGCCATCTTGCGCATCGGCCGGGCGATCGCGAACGACCCGTAGGCGGCCGAGCCGATCAGGGTCAGCACCGCCACGATGCCGACCCCGAGCGCGATCTGCTCGGTGGACGACAGGGTCTGGTTCATCGCGGCGACGACTTGCGCTTGACGCTCATTCGAGGTCGTCACGGCCTCGTTGATCAGCTTCTCGATGTCGGCAGCCGTCGGGGCCGCCTCCTCGCGCATCATCCGATTGGCCTCGCTGTCCAGATCGCCGATGCGCTCGGAGATGTCGCGGGCCTCGGTGGTGGTGGCACCCATGCGCTGGCCTTGCAGCGAGAAGATCTCGGCGTTCATGCCGGCGATCTTCTCGACCTCGGCCGCATACTTGTCGGTGAGCGTCTTGACCTGCGTAATCCGGTCTTGATTGTCCTTCGCCTTTACGGATTTGAGCAGGAAGTCGATGAAGCCGTTCGCGGATTTTTGCCGCTCGTGGAAATAGTCCATCGCCTTCTGGGAAGCATCCAGCGAGAGCGACAGCCGCATGTCGCGCAGGCCGATCTCCATGCCGCGGAGCGACCCCCTGGCCTCGGCCGCGGCCTGGGAGACGCTCGCCTGCTTGGTGGTGTCGCCGACGGCGCCTTGCACGCTGGTATTTCCCATCATCACGGTCGTGATCATGCCGGCCATCAGCAGGATGCCGAGGGCGGACGTGACGATGAGCTTTGTCCCGATGCTAAGATTGCTCAGCCGCAACATGCTTCTCTCCTTCGGACCCGGACGTCGGGTGCCGGATTGCGAAATCCAGGTGATAGAGTGGCCGATATCGCCCGAGGGGCCGACATCCTCGATCTCAAGCCGCCGCGACGGACCTCGGTTCTGCATTTGCGGAATCCGCGGTGACGAATTGCTCGGCGAGAAGATTGGGGAGATCGACCAGCGCGATCATGGTGCCGTCGATGGTGACCAGCCCGGACAGGAAGTCGATGCGCGAGGAGCGCGCGATCTGCGGGACCGGCTGAACCTGGCTCGCCTCGAAGGAGAGAATGTCCAGCACCCGGTCGGCCAAGAGGCCGATGAGGCGCGCCTCCACCTGCACGACGATGACGATATGCAGCGCCGTCGCCTCGGTCTTGCCCTGCCCGAAGCGGCAGCGCAGATCGATGATCGGCACCATGACGCCGCGCAGGTTGAGCACGCCGCGCACGTAGTCCGGCTGCTTGGGCAGATGCGTGATCTCGGTCCAGCCCTTGATCTCGCGCACCGCCATGATGTCGACGCCGTACTGCTCCTCGCCGATCGAGAAGCTGATGAATTCGACGCGGCCGGAGGCCAGCAATTTGTTGGGGTTCGCGCGCCAATCCTCCTGGCCCGGAGAACCCTTCGATGCGGTTTGGAGTGAAGATTCGCTGTTCACGCTGTTCGCCCATCAAAAAAATCGGCCACGTAGGAATACGCACCGACACGCAGACTGCTGGTCTGAACACCGAGGTCCGCGACACGGCTTAACGGACCGGTGACTTCGACGCCCAAATCCAAGATGCATGAGGAGAATTGACAACCCGTTAGCAATCGGGCCGGTGCCGAACATTTGCCACCGCTGGTAGTTCTACTGGAGGCTTCACCGGAGGGCTTTTTTCGCTCGCGCGCCCGGACGCTGACGCATGCAAATTCAGGCGAAACCACCCGTTAACAAGAGCTAAACGCGGCGGCGCCTGCGGTGCTCCCGGTCCTCGGCACGCGCGCAGCGTTCGATGCTCAATTTTGGAGCAATTCGGGGTGGGCAGCGGCTACGCCAGGTAAGAGTACGAAGCCGGCGTGAGAAATCGTCAGAGATCGTGCCCCGGGCCGGCGGCCGGAGCGGCCTCGCCGTCGCCCGGATGCTCGGCCAGAAGATTGGGCAGATCGACCAGGGCGATCATGGTGCCGTCGATGGTGACCAGGCCGGACAGGAAATCGACGCGCGAGGAGCGGGCGATCTGCGGGACCGGCTGCACCTGGCTGGCCTCGAAGGAGAGAATGTCGAGCACCCGGTCGGCCAGGAGGCCGATCAACCGCGCCTCCACCTGCACCACGATCACGACATGGAGCGCGGTCGCCTCGGTCTTGCCCTGCCCGAAGCGGCAGCGCAGATCGATGATCGGCACCATCACGCCGCGCAGGTTGAGCACGCCGCGTACATAGTCGGGCTGCTTGGGCAGATGGGTGATCTCGGACCAGCCCTTGATCTCGCGCACCGCCATGATGTCGACGCCGTACTGCTCGTCGCCGATCGAGAAGCTGATGGATTCCACGCGGCCGGAGGTCGCCGCGCCGTCGGCGGCCGAGCGTCCGTTGTCGTGATATTGGGAGGGGGCACTCTGGCTTGTGATTGCGGGTTCGATGCTCACGCGGTTCGTTCCTCAAAAATCAGCCACGCAAATGCGTACGCGGACGCACGTGGACTGCTTTTCGATGAATCGATGTCCAAGCGCGGGGTTTTCGGATTTATCATCGCAGGGTCGCCGATCACGATGGATCAGGGACGTTGACAATCGGTTAGCGGCGCGGCCATCGCGGCGGATTTGGCGCCCAATTTCCTGCCGCCACGTATTTCTACTTGGGCGGCATCCGCTACGCACATCCTCAACAATCGATCGCCGGAATATGTCAGGGGCGCAGAGCGTTTCACTCCTTCTCCCCGCGCGCCATCAGGGCATCTACGTCCTGATGGCACGCGGGGAGAGGTGCGCCGTGAGCGGCTAGAACTCCTGCCAATCCTTGTCTTCCGCCACCGCGGTGGCGAGCCCGGCCTGCATGCGGCCGACCGGGCCACCACGCCTGCCCTGGACGGCAGCCGCCGCGACCTTGCGGGCCGGCGCGGCCACAGGCTTGGCCGGCGGCTTGGCGGCCAATCGCGTCACCGGCGCAGGGTGCCGGCTTCTTGACGGCGGGAGACTCTGCACTGTCGTCGAGCCTGAAGAACGCCACCTTCTCGTTCATCATCTCCGACTGGTGCTCCAGCGTCTTGGCGGAAGCGGCGTTCTCCTCGACCAGAGCCGAATTCTGCTGCGTCACCTCGTCCATCTGGGTCAGCGCCTTGTTGATCTGGTCGATGCCGGTCGATTGCTCGGCTGCTGGCGGAGGCGATCTCCGCCACGATGTCGGCGACCTGCTTGATCGAGCCCAGGATCTCGGTGAGCGAGGTGCCGGCCTGATTCACCAGCCCGACGCCCTCCTGCACCTGGCTCGAGCTGTTGGTGATCAGCACCTTGATGTCCTTGGCGGCCTGCGAGGAGCGCTGCGCCAGGCTTCTCACCTCGGAGGCCACCACCGCGAAGCCACGGCCGGCATCACCGGCACGTGCCGCCTCGACCGCGGCGTTGAGGGCCAAGAGGTTGGTCTGGCGCGCGATCTCGTCGATCACCCCGATGATGTCGGAGATCTTGCGCGAGGAATCCTCGATCCTGGCCATGGCGTCGACCGCCTTCGCCACCACCTGGCCGCCCTTGTCGGCGATATCGCGCGAGCCGCTGGTCAGCTGGTTGGCCTGCAACGCATTCTCGGCGTTCTTCTTCACGGTCGCCGATATCTCCTCCATGGAGGCGGAGGTCTGCTCCAGGCTCGCGGCCTGCTCCTCGGTGCGCTGCGACAGGTCGGTGGTGCTGGCGGAAATCTCCGCCGCCGCATTGGCGACCTCGCGCCCGACCGACTTGATCTCGGAGAGGGTCTCGGTCAGCCGGTCGGCCATCCGGTTGGCATCATCCTTGAGCTGGCCGAAATCGCCGTGATAATCGGCGGTGATCCGGCGGCGAGATCGCCGTCCGCCATGCGTGCCGAGCATGCCGGCGAAATCGCCCAGCGCCTTCTGGACATTCTCGCACATGGTGTTCATTCGAGGTCCCGACATTGAGGATGAAGCCGGTCTTGCCCTCGAGCGCGACCCGCGGGCGAAATCGCCGGCGATCGCCGCCTTGACGATGCCGTCGACCTCCGCCTGGAACTCCTCGGCCACCTTGGCCATCGCCGCATCGCGTTCGGCGATGGCACGTTTCTCGGTTTCCTTCTGCTCCTGCTCCATCCGGTCTTCGCGAGCCCGTTCTCCTTGAAGACAAGGGCCGCCTTGGCGACCGCGCCAATCTCGTCTTTGCGCTCGGTGCCCGTGATCACCACGCCGTAGTCGCCACCGGCAAGTCTCTGGAGCAGAGCCACGATCGCGCCAATAGGCTTGGCAACGCCGTATTGCCCAATGATGAAGCCGAACAGTAGCCCAACCACGATACCGACCGTCGCCATCGCTGCCATCATCATGGATACATGCGAATGCTCCAACTCGGCGTCCTTGGTCACGGCCTCCATACGCTTGTCATACACCTCGATAAAGCTACGGATATTTGCGCGGACAGTTTCTGCCTCCTTGTCGCTCGACATGACCAGGGTGTGAAGATGTTCCGCCTCCTTTGTCATCTCGGAAGTCTTGACGCTGTCAGCGGCCTGATAGACGGCATCGAGCTCGTGGGTATAATCAGAGAATATCCTTTTCGATCTCCGCCAAGCGCTTTTTCGAATCGGGGCTCGTTACGACCTTATTCATTTCATCGATGCGCTGCTTGAGCGTCTTGGCCTCAGTCTCGATCTCGCTCCGCGCCTCGCGCTTCGTTTCAGGGCGTGGATCGGCGGAAATCATCAACTCAGCCCGATTTATCGCCAGCACGTTCGAATTCATGCGCGAGAGCAGGACAGCCTCGCTTCCGGTCTTCGCCACCAGATCGGTTTGCTGGCTAATTTGCTCCAGTGAATTGATGCCGAGGACCGCGATCCCGCCTGCGACCACCGACAGAAATCCAACGACTGCTAAAATCTTGGTGAGAATACCAAAGCGCGCGAGTATTGACATGACTGATCTCCTACCTTGCATCCGATGGTCAAAATTAGGAGCCTCGGCTCCATGGGTTACTTTTTTACCGGCACAAATTGTTTGGTTGCTCTTGGCTTTTTTACGTCATTTAGCTGTCGCAGCCTCTGGTGCCGCTATCGCGTCCTCTGACTGGAATTGCTCGGCCAGGAGATTGGGCAGATCGACCAGCGCGATCATGGTGCCGTCGATGGTGACCAGGCCGGACAGGAAATCGACGCGCGATGAGCGTGCGATCTGCGGGACCGGCTGCACCTGGCTGGCCTCGAAGGAGAGAATGTCGAGCACCCGGTCGGCCAGGAGGCCGATCAACCGCGCCTCCACCTGCACCACGATCACGACATGGAGCGCGGTCGCCTCGGTCTTGCCCTGCCCGAAGCGGCAGCGCAGATCGATGATCGGCACCATCACGCCGCGCAGATTGAGCACGCCGCGCACGTAGTCGGGTTGCTTGGGCAGATGGGTGATCTCGGACCAGCCCTTGATCTCACGCACCGCCATGATGTCGACGCCGTACTGCTCGTCGCCGATCGAGAAGCTGATCAATTCCACGCGGCCGGAGGTCGCCGCGCCGTCGGCGGCCGAGCGTCCGTTGTCGTGATATTGGGAGGGTGCACTCTGGCTCGCGATTGCAGGTTCGATGTTCACGCTGTTCCCCCGATTTCAAACGGCCACATACGAGCTTGTACGGACCGAAACGCAGACTGCATTGGCCTGAAGATCGGGGCTCGAGCCGAGGCTTGCGGATCGATGTCCTCGAAGTTCCGGACCACAGTGCGTTACGTCCGTTTACAGGCGGTTATAATGTGAGCGGCACCGGCCATTTGTTGGACACCTGGTATTATTACGTGGAAGCGCCCATCGATCGCATTTTTATCAAACGTTGTTTGTTTGAGCACTCTGAGGTCAGCGACAATTCTGAAAATCGACGGCGAGCGTGTGGCCGCAAGCCGGGTCGCCGATCTCGCGTCGATGCGAGGGCGCGACCCGACCGTGACGGGCTCTAGAATTCCGGCCAATCCTTGTCTTCCGGCACCGCGGTGGCGAGCCCAGCCTGCATGCGGCTGACCGGGCCAACCGCGCCGGCCCTGGACGGCAGCCGCCGCGGGTGCCGGAAATCCATCCGCCAAAAGACAAAGGCCCAGTTGACCGGTCCGGTGGTCCGGGACCGTTCCAGAACTTAGGTGTGGAACGGTCCCGCTCAGCCACTCATCACTAAGAAGCACTGCGCCCGGGAGAAATGCGGAAACAGCGTCAGAACCGCGATACTAGCATTACAGTTGCCTTTTTGTTTTGAAGTGCGCGCGCTGAGCGACCGCCTGGTGAGCTCTACGCCAGAGTGACCATGCGATGATGTGTGCGGGTTGGATCCGCTTTCGAGCGAGTCTGATGGCGATGCGGCGGACTTCCTGGATTGACCAACGGATCAATGACGGCGTGGCGGTGCTTTTGTTTTTGCCGCGGTTCGGCGTTGCGTTTTTTTTGGCGGCGGCGGATTGGCGCGATGGCGGATTGCCGCCATCATGGCGAAGGCGAGCATCACCAAGGAAACGTGGCGATGCCACCCATGCCAGGATCTGCTCTCGTTGTGATCGAGTCCGAACTCGTTTTTTGCGGTCTCAAAACTGTCCTCGATCGCCCACCGATGGCCTTCGACCGCCACCAGCGTTTCGATGGATGTTGCCGCTGGACACCACGTGGTGAAGAAGGCGAGATCACCATCGGCGATATGACGACGGATCAGCAGACCGCGTGTCCAAAGACCTTGATTTGCGCTGCTAAATTCTTCGACCTCGAGATCGGCCAATTCGAGATAGCACCAATCATGCAGCCGCGGTCCTTTGGTTCCGGCCCCCGCCGACAGGCGTTTCCAGTCGGACGAGCGCCGCGTCCGGGCGATGTCCGCGGCCTTGCCGGTGACGGATCGCCGCTTGCCCCAGGAATGAAATACATGAGCGCTGCTGACCCCGAGTACATAGCCTTTGCCTGCCCCGCGTAGTTGCTGTTCGATATCGCCGACACCGTAGACAGTGTCGCCGGCAACCCACCTGAATGGTACAGACACGGCGATGGCGTGTGCAATCATTCTCGTCGCAAGCTGTGGTTTGGTCGCAAAGCCGACATCGGGAGGCACGTATGCGGCTTTGCAGGCGATCTGGATCGTCGGTCCATTCCTTCGGAAGATACAGCGCGCGATCGATGAACGCATGGCCATGGCGCGAAACGTAGGCAGCGAAAACTCCGATCTGGCAGTTCGTGATCTTGCCTGCGGAACCAGTGTATTGCCGCGCCACTCCGCACGATGCCTTGCCCTGCTTGAGAAAGCCGGTCTCGTCGATCACGAGCACCGCATCGTCATCCGCCAAATGCTCGATGACATAATCGCGGACGATATCGCGCAGACCATCAGCATCCCAATCCCTGCGACCGAGGATCGCCTGTTGCCGCCATGGGCCGGGGTCGCCAGCTGCCTCTGCGCGCATCCAACCAGTTTTGCGTTGCTCATCTCCGAGCAGGCCTTCCAAAAACAAGCCTGCATTGGTCGCAACACGCTCTTGCCTGAACAACGGACGTATCCGCCTCTTGATCTCCCGAAGCGACGCCGCCCATAACGCTAGCGTCTCTTCAATCGACGCTGCCTGCGTCCACGATCTTCAATCATGGTTGCCCATGGATTCAGAAACCTTCGGAAAAAGCAACTGTAATGCTAGGGCGCGTGGTCAATTGATCCAAATTCGACGAGGCGGCGAGCTAGAACGGCGGCCAAGAAGTCTCGGTCAGCTTGTCATAGCGGGTAGCGACGCGCTGAATTCTTCAGCCGGCAAAGCAGCGTTCGATGACATTGCGTCCTTTGTAGGCGCGTTTGTTGAAGCGGTGGAGGGCTGTTCTATTCGACTTGTTCGGAATGACGGGGATTGCGCCGCGCTCGAGGATATCGGCGCGGAAGGCGTCACCATCGTAGCCCTTGTCGGCGATGAGTACGCTCATCGGCGGAGCGAGGTCCAGAAGGGCGGACGCGACGGCGATGTCGGAATCCTTGTCCGGGAGTGAGATGGAATGCGCAAGGCCTGCAATCAGGGTCGCTCAAGGCGTGGATTTTCGTGGTGCGTCCGCCGCGCGAGCGGCCGATCGCCTGTTTATGCTCCCCCCTTTTCCGCCACTGGCCGAGCGATGTGCCCTGACGAGGTGGAATCAATCGACAGGGTCACACTGTCCTTGCCGCAGTTGGCCAGTGCCTCGAAGATAGCCTCGCCACCGTCCGCGCTTGGCCCAACGATTGAAGCGATTGTAGATGGTGGTGTACGGACCATATTCGGGCGGGCAATCGCGCCA
The DNA here is from genome assembly GCA_963744275.1 of uncultured Alphaproteobacteria bacterium. Lineage (GTDB taxonomy): Bacteria > Pseudomonadota > Alphaproteobacteria > Rhizobiales > Xanthobacteraceae > VAZQ01. The sequence goes on along the minus strand of CAVUSX010000029.1, from coordinate 369,122 downwards.
GCGCGCACCGGACTGGAGCTTGTGCACGATGCCGCTGATGATGCGCCGATCGTCGTCCCGCTCGGCGCCGGTCAGTTCGTCGGCAGGTGCGGTGCAATGCGTGCCCACTGCTTGTCACCGAACCAGAACAACCCCTTGCGCATCAAAGCCTCCCGAGCCGATCGTTTCGCGACCGAGAAAATCACGGTTCTCTGATTAGGTACAGACCCTAGCATTACAGTTGCCTTTTCCGAAGGTTTCTAAATCCATGGGCAACCATGATTCGAAGATCGTGGACGCAGGTAGCGTCGATTGAAGAGACGCTTGCGTTATGGGCGGCGTCGCTTCGGGAGATCAAGAGGCGGATACGTCCGTTGTTCAGGCAGGAGCGTGTTGCGACGAATGCAGGCTTGTTTCTGGAAGGTCTGCTCGGAGATGAGCAACGCAAAACTGGTTGGATGCGCGCAGAGGCAGCTGGCGATCCTGGCCCTTGGCGGCAACAGGCGATCCTCGGTCGCAGGGATTGGGATGCTGATGGCCTGCGCGATATCGTCCGCGATTATGTCATCGAGCATTTGGCGGATGACGATGCGGTCCTCGTGATCGACGAGACCGGCTTTCTCAAGCAGGGCAAGGCGTCGTGCGGAGTGGCGCGGCAATACACCGGTTCCGCAGGCAAGATCACGAACTGCCAGATCGGAGTCTTCGCTGCCTATGTTTCGCGCCACGGCCATGCGTTCATCGATCGCGCGCTGTATCTTCCGAAGGAATGGACCGACGATCCAGATCGCCTGCAAGCCGCATACGTGCCTCCCGATGTCGGCTTTGCGACCAAACCACAGCTTGCGACGAGAATGATTGCACACGCCATCGCCGGGTCTGTACCATTCAGGTGGGTTGCCGGCGACACTGTCTACGGTGTTGGCGATATCGAGCAGCAACTACGCCGGGCAGGCAAAGGCTATGTACTCGGGGTCAGCAGCGCTCATGTATTTCATTCCTGGGGCAAGCGGCGATCCGTCGCCGGCAAGGCCGCGGACATCGCCCGGACGCGGCGCTCGTCCGACTGGAAACGCCTGTCGGCAGGGGCCGGAACCAAAGGACCGCGGCTGCATGATTGGTGCTATCTCGAATTGGCCGATCTCGAGGTCGAAGAATTTAGCAGCGCAAATCAAGGTCTTTGGACACGCGGTCTGCTGATCCGTCGTCATATCGCCGATGGTGATCTCGCCTTCTTCACCACATGGTGTCCAGCGGCAACATCCATCGAAACGCTGGTGGCGGTCGAAGGCCATCGGTGGGCGATCGAGGACAGTTTTGAGACCGCAAAAAACGAATTCGGACTCGATCACAACGAGAGCAGATCCTGGCATGGGTGGCATCGCCACGTTTCCCTGGTGATGCTCGCCTTCGCCATGATGGCGGTAATCCGCCATCGCGCCAATCCGCCGGCGCCAAAAAAAACGCAACGCCGAACCACGGCAAACACAAAAGCACCGCCACGCCGTCACTGATCCGTTGGTCAATCCAGGAAGTCCGCCGCATCGCCGTCAAACTCGCTCGAAAGCGGATCCAACCCGCACACATCATCGCATGGTCACTCTGGCGTAGAGCTCACCAAGCGGTCGCTCAGCGCGCGCACTTCAAAGCAAAAAGGCAACTGTAATGCTTAGAACTCCTTCCCACTCGGTATTTCCTTGATGGCGGTAGCAAGGGTGGTCTGCATACGACCGACGCCGCCCTTCGATCTGCTCCCGCGCCCGATTGCTTGGGCGATGCGGCCGTCGGCCGCCTTGCGGCGACTTCGGCTTGACCGCGGGTGCTGAGCGCATGCTTGGCGCCGCATGTCTATTGTTGTCGCCAACGCGGAAGAAGGAGAGCCGTTCGCTCATGGCCTCCGCCTGGGACTCGAGTGTCTTGGCGGTGGCGGCGTTCTCCTCGACCAGTGCGGAGTTCTGCTGGGTCACCTCGTCCATCTGATTGAGCGCCTTGTTGACCTGCTCGATTTCGGTAGCCTGCTCGATGCTGGCGGACGCGATCTCCGATACGACTCGGCGACCTCCTTGATCGAATTCGACGATTTCAACGAGCGCCGCGCCGGCCTGGTTGACGAGCTTGACCCCCTCCTGGACTTGTCCGTTGCTGCTGGTGATCAGGCCCTTGATGTCCTTGGCGGCCTGCGAGGAACGTTGCGCCAGGTGCGCACCTCGCGAGGCCACCACCGCGAAGCCACGGCCCGGCATCGCCGGCGCGTGCCGCCTCGACCGCCGCGTTGAGCGCCAGCAGGTTCGTTTGCCGCGCGATCTCGTCGATCACCCCGATGATGTCGGAGATCTTGCCCGAGGAATTTCGATCTCCGCCATGGCTTCGACCGCCTTGGCCACCACCTTGCCGCCTCGATCCGCCACATCCGCGCCTTGCCGGCCGACTGGTTGGCCTGCTGGACATTCGAGTTCTTCTTGACGGTGGCGGAAATCTCCTCCATCGAGGCGGAGGTCTCCTCCAGGCTGGCGGCCTGTTCCTCGGTTCGCTGCGACAGGTCGGTGGTGCTGGTCGAGATTTCCGCCGAGGCGCTGGTGACGTCCCGTGTGGACGACACGATCAACTCGATCGGTCTTCCTTGAGCCGACCAGCCGTGGTCTTGAAGTCATCATCTTATCTGCTACTAGGCTATCGGTGCAGCCTTCGTTCAGATGCGCCTGTTAACGTCGGCCTCGGACATCTTTCCAAGGCCACCGCCCAGCGCTTTGACGGCACACGCCTGCTCCTCCGCAGCGGCGGCCTGCGCCTCCACATTGCGGCGGCGCTCTTCATCGAGCCTCGATTTGCTCGATAAGTCCCTCGGCCTGCCGCGATCCAGGCCCGCGGACCTCCAGGCCTGGGCCTCCTCTCCAGCCGGCTTCACGGAATCGCTCAGGACGGTTCAAGCATCTGGTCCGAATCTCGACTACTGCGACCGCATCGGTTCCGCTCTATCCCGGTGTCGATGACTTGCTCTTGCGGCAGCGAGCAGGCTCATGAGGCTCATCATGCCGCTCACCCAAGCGCATTGAAGCGCGATTTCCTTCCGAAATCTTGGCCATCGCCAGCCACAGGCCGATGCCGAGGCAGGTGATGAGACCGGCAATGCCGATGCCGATGACATCATGACGGTCGAGTGGGCGCCCGCAGAGGCGGCGGCACCCGCTGCGTCCGCCTTTTCGATCCCGGCGTTGTTGAATTTGACCGTGTCAGCACCCAGGGCTTCGATGAGTTCGTCACCCCTGGCCATTTCCTTTGTGGCTTGCTCGTTTTCATCTTTCAGTCCATGCGCCACAACGGATTTTGCGATCGTGTGAATGTCTTCGGCCTTGGCCTTGAAGCCGTCGTAGACCGCCTTGTTTGACGGGTCGGACTCTGCGGCGCGAGCGAGAAATTGAACCGCACTCGCATAATCGGTTTCCACAGTCGCGGCCGCAGCTTTCGCCCCCGCGGAGGCGCCATCGTAGGCGATCGTGCGATATACGGCATACCCGACTGCGTTCAGCGCGCGATTGGCCCGAGCCAACGACAGACTGGCCGGGAAATCATTCTTGACGATGACCGAATAGGCGCCATCGACGTTGAGCAGCGAAATTGCCCCGAGTGCGACCACCATTAGGGTGACGCAGCTGAGCAACGCGATCACGACCACGATCTTGGTCGATATCTTCCAGTTGTCGATGAAATTCATTGAATTCAATTCCTCTTGGTTTGCGCAGGGCGCGACGAGCTTTGGGATACGATTAGCTTTCACGCCGCCGATTTTTCCAAGCCGGCAGGCTCGACATTCTCAGGGACGGGAGACTGCGAAAGCAGATTTGGAAGATCGACCAGCGCGATCATGGTGCCGTCGATGGTGACCAGGCCGGACAGGAAGTCGACGCGCGAGAGCGCGCGATCTGCGGGACCGCCTGAACCTGGCTGGCCTCGAACGATAAGATGTCGAGCACCCGGTCGGCCAGGAGGCCCACTGAGGCGCGCCTCCACCTGCACGACGATCACGACGTGGAAGGCCGTCGCCTCGGTCTTGCCCTGCCCGAAGCGGCAGCGCAGATCGATGATCGGCACCATGACGCCGCGCAGATTGAGCACGCCGCGCACATAGTCGGGCTGCTTGGGCAGATGGGTGATCTCGGTCCAGCCCTTGATCTCGCGCACCGCCATGATGTCGACGCCGTACTGCTCGTCGCCGATCGAGAAGCTGATCGAATTACCGAACCGGCGGCACCTTGGGCAGTGCCGGCGCGTCATGGCCGACCTTGGGCGCGGCCTTGTCGGTCGCCTGCGATCCGGTCTGCAAATTCATTATTGATCACCAGGAATTCGGATTTTGCAGGGTCATGCGGAGTGTCCGCGTGCAGGTTCGATTTTCATGCTGTTCGCCCGTTAATCGGCCACATACGGCTCGTACGCACCGACACGCAGACTCCATTGTCCTGAAAATCGAGGATCGAGCCGAGCTTCGGCGAACTCAAAATTCCGGCTCAGTGCGTTCGGTACGTTTACAAGCGTTTATGAATATGGACACTGGTGTAACTACGTAGGCGGCGCCGTCGATCAGCACATCATCGAACATTGTTTGTTTGATCGTGCATGGACGTGCGATTTCCGAAAATCGTCAGCCAGCGTGTGGCCGCAAGCCGGGCCGCTGAGCGTCGGAACGGGTGCGCGGCTCGACCTGCGATGTACGCCCCGGCGTTCCTACAGGCCCGATGCGTGGCGGATTCGTCGCAGATTGCACAAGGCGTGTCGCCCGCGAGCGCGGCGTCGACCGCGCTTCCAATCGATGTGAGGAGCAAAAGCCGGAGCCGGGATGGTGGGCGGTGCAGGGATTGAACCTGCGACCTACGCGATGTCGACGCGTTGCTCTACCGCTGAGCTAACCGCCCGAAGAGGGACCGGAACCGTTCACGAAGGACCGCGCAAGCCGCGGCCTTCGGTCCACCCATATTCCATATGCGGCGCCGGATTGGGGCGCCGGGCTCGTCCGCTGGGCTGCGTCCGAGCCGCCGATGGGCGAAACCGTCATATCGGCTCGTCCGGTACGAGGCAAGCACCGGCGGCGGCGCTTTTGTGGGGAATACGCCAGCCAGCCGCCAGGGTCGGTCGGCCGACCTCAGGCCCCCTGACGCGGTCAGGCACCCTGACGAAGTCAGGCACCCTGACGAAGTCAGGCAGCCAGCAGCTTGTTGACCTCGTTGACCAGCTCGCGCAGATGCACCGGCTTGGAGAGCACCTTGGCGTTCTTGGGCGCGGCCGAATCCGAGTTGAGGGCCACGGCCGCGAAACCGGTGATGAACATGATCTTGATGTCGGGGTCGATCTCGGACGCGCGCCGGGCGAGCTCGATGCCGTCCATCTCCGGCATCACGATGTCGGTGAGCAGGAGCTCGAAGGGCTCCTCGCGCAGCCGCTGGTAGGCGGACAGGCCGTTGTCGTAGGAGATTACGTCGAAGCCGGCGTTCTGCAGCGCCTTGACCAGAAAACGGCGCATGTCGGTATCGTCTTCAGCAAGAAGAATCTTCGCCATGTTTCGGCCCGTCCCCACCGGCGAGCCGGAATGGCCGCCCACTCAAGTCCCACACCTTGCATTAGGCGGATGCCGGGTAAATATCGGGTGAACCCCGCCACACGAAGTCGGCGCCCGCGCGCAAGCCAATGGACAATACCGCGTTTGGCGGCATAGTGGTGGCGAAAATGGCAACGCCCGGGCGGCCCGCCCGGACAGGTTCTGAAGGCGAACAGGATCCATGCGCGAAGGGAAGGACGAGTTCGACCTGCCGTTCGAAATTCTCGAGCCGGTCGAATGGCGCGGGCCGACGGTCTTCAATTCGCCCCACAGCGGCAGCGTCTATCCGCGCGCCTTCCTGGGCGCGACCCGGCTCGACATCGCGACGCTGCGCCGGTCCGAGGATTCCTTCGTGGACGAGCTGGTCGCCGGCGTGGTCGAGCGCGGCTATCCGCTGATGCGGGCGCATTTTCCCCGCTGCTATGTGGACGTGAACCGCGAGCCCTATGAGCTCGACCCGCGCATGTTCGAGGGCCGGCTGCCCTCGTTTGCCAACACCCGTTCGATGCGGGTGGCGGGCGGGCTCGGCACGGTCGCCCGGGTGGTCGGCGAGTCGCAGGAAATCTACGGCCAGCGGATCCCGGTCGAGGACGCGATCCGGCGCATCGAGGGCCTCTACAAGCCTTACCATCGGGCATTGCGGCGCCTGTTTACGCGCCAGCACCGGGAGTTCGGGGCAGCGGTCCTGATCGACTGTCATTCCATGCCCTCGACCGCGGGCGCCAAGGATGAGCGGCCGCGCGCCGACATCGTGCTGGGCGATCGCTACGGCACCAGCTGCGTGGGCGCCATCGCGGAGACCGTCGAATCCGTGCTGCGCGGCCGTGGCTACGTGGTCAGCCGCAACAAGCCGTATGCGGGCGGCTTTATTACGGAGCACTACGGCAATCCGGCCGTCGGCCTGCATGCCATCCAGCTCGAGCTCAACCGGGCCCTCTATATGGACGAGCGCCGCTACGAGCGGTCGGCTTCATTCCAAAGCGTCGCGGCGGATCTGGAAATCCTCGCCGACGCGGTCGCCGCCATTCCGGTGCAGGAGCTGCGGCCCTACCGGGCGGCCGCCGAATAAGGATGTAGGGCGCAATCGCTTTATTGCGCCGCTTCGCGAGTCCGATCGCGCAATAGACCGTTTGCGCCTTACCGCGGCGGGGAGACCGATGGCGCAATAGAGCGATTGCGCCCTACCCGCAAAAAAAGGGGCCGCTCGCGGTTGCAAGCGGCCCAAGTCTAGGGAGGAAACGCCCAAGGAGGGCAGCGGTAACGCGAAGCGCTACCGCACCGCAATAACATGCCACCGCAGCGCACAAAACGCAAGTGTCCTTGACCCATTCTTCATACTTTTTCTGCATGGCTGGCCTGCCGCGATTCTGGGCCCGCGACGGCCGCGCAGACCCTCCAAATTCCATCGTATTCTAAATGAGTTACGCTCTGGCTAGCAGACCCCTGGAGGGTCCCGTTCAGGCTGCTTTCGAATCACCGGCCGGCAAGGGGGCATCATGACGGCAATCGATTTTGCGGCCTTCATCGACCAGCTCGCAGGCGTGGCGGGCGAGACCATCCTGCCGTTCTTCCGCACCGCCTTGAGCGTCAGCGACAAGGGCGGCCCGGGCGCCTTCGACCCGGTAACGGCGGCCGATCACGCCGCCGAGACGGCCATGCGCGCCATGATCCGGCGCCAATTCCCGGACCATGGCATCGTGGGCGAGGAATACGGCGCGGAGCGCGCCGAGGCGGAATATGTCTGGTTCCTGGACCCCATCGACGGCACCAAGTCATTCATCTGCGGCATGCCGGCCTGGGGCACCCTGATCGCGCTGACCCGGCTCGGCGTGCCGGTCTTCGGCCTGATGGATCAGCCGTTCACGCGCGAGCGCTTCAGCGGCGATGGCGGGGCGGCGCACTACCGCGGCCCGGCCGGCAAGCGCGATCTGCGGGTGCGTCCCTGCAACAGCCTGGCGGAAGCCATCTTGTTCACCACCAGCCCGCGGCTGATGAACGACGCCGATCGCCGAGCCTTCGGCCGGGTGGAGGAGGCGGCGCGGCTCTCGCGCTATGGCGGCGACTGCTATGCTTATTGCATGCTGGCCGCCGGCCATGTCGACCTGGTGATCGAGACCGGGCTCAAGCCCCATGACGTGCTGGCGCTGGTGCCCATCATCGCAGGGGCCGGAGGCGTAATCACCACCTGGGAGAACGGCCCGCCGCACGCGGGCGGCCGGATCGTGGCGGCCGGCGACCGGCGCGTCCATGCCGCCGCCTTGTCCATGCTGGCCGGGTAGACGCGGATCAGATCAGGTGAAGATCGGCGTTCCGGGCACGAAGGCATCGAAGGCGGCCAGCACCTGCCCGCGGAAGCGGTCCTGCTCCATCAAGAGCTCATGGCGGCTGCCCGGCACGATGAGATGGGAGCCGGCCCGCAGCCGGATGGCGAACTCGTCGATCGCCGGGGTCGAGACGATCTGATCGTGGCCGGCCGCGATGACCAGGATGGGCTGGCGGATTCGGGTCGGAAAGGTCGGCTCCGAGAGCTGCCGCATGGCCTTGAAGGCCGCATCCGTCCAGCCCACGGTGGGCCAGCCGATCGCCAAGGCCGGCTCGGCTTCAACCACCGCCATGTTGCGCGCATAACGAACCGGATCGGAGGTGAGCAGGTTGCCGATGAAGGGGCGCTGCATCATCACCGATGCGTTGCCGCCCGGCACATAGGCGCCGCCGAGCCCGATCAGCCGCAAGGCCCTGACGCCGGCGCGGGTCAACGAGGAGCGGCGCATGCCCGGCAGCGCGATCATCGGGGCGAGCAGCACGGTGCGATCGAACCAGCGGTGCCCCTGATGGGCGGCACGCAGCAGGATCGAGGCCCCCATCGAGTGGGCCAGCGCGAAGAACGGCGGCGGGCAATCCGGCAGCACCACCTCGCGGATGAAGGTATCGAGATCGACGTCGTAGCGGGAGAAGTCCCGGACATAGCCCTTGCGCGGATTGCGCAGCGCGCGGTCGGACAGGCCCTGGCCGCGCCAATCGAGCGTCGCGACCGCAAAGCCGCGGGCGCGCAGGTCGCGCACGGTCTCGAAATATTTCTCGATGAACTCGGCGCGGCCCTGGAACAGGCACACGGTACCCTTGCGGCCCGGGGGCGGCGCCCAGCGCGCAAAGCGCAACGAGACGCCGTCAGGAGTCTTCAAGGTTCCGGTCACCACGTCCTCGGGTACCGGATTGGCTGCGATTGCGACGAGAGTCATGACCTGTTGGAGAGCTGCACGGCCGACTGCACGGCCGCCTTGGGCGCGGCGCGCCGTCGGCTTATATCAGCACATCGAGCCCGCTCAATGCGTTGTCTTCTCATGACGCCGGCGCATGCACACATTCCGGGCTGCAGCGCACCGCCGGCGGTCCGCAGGCCCCGGAGAAGCGAAAAAAGCCGTGGTTCGAGCTGTTTATGGTCTCTTGCAAAAAGCCGGGCCGCTACCCACATTTTTTTGGTGCAGGCCCCCTGGCGGGCTGCACGAAGCTGAAATCGGTCCGGCCATACGGCGGACCAACTGCATCTCGCTCAAACGGAGGATTTGCCATGCGACCCTTCAATCTTGCTCCCCTCTATCGCTCGACCGTCGGTTTCGACCGGATGTTCTCGTTGCTCGACCAGGTGTCCGGCTTCGAGGGCGCCACTCCCGGGTACCCGCCCTACAACATCGAGCGGACCGGCGAGAACGCCTATCGCATCAGCGTGGCGGTCGCCGGGTTCTCCGAGCCCGAGCTGACCATCGTGGCCAAGGAGAACACCCTGACCATCCGGGGTGACAAGCAGGCCAAGACCGAAGAGAACAACGGCAACGTGCTCTATCAGGGCATCGCGGCGCGCGCCTTCGAGCGCGTGTTCCAGCTCGCCGACCATGTCGAGGTCAAGGCCGCCCATCTCGAGAACGGGCTGTTGCACGTCGACCTGACGCGTGAAGTGCCCGAGGCCAGCAAGCCGCGCCAGATTCCGATCGGCAACGGCAACGGTGCGCTCGAAGCCAAGGCGGCCTAAGGCTGCTTCGGCGGAAACCGGCGCGCTTTCTCGACCTCCCCTTGCGGGACCTTGCAGGAGGAGGAAAACGCTGCAGCGCGCCTAGAGACAAACTCATATTGCGGGCGCCCCGGGAGTTTCCGGGGCGCTTTTCATTTCAGCTCACGGCCGCGCTCACTCGATCTGTTGGGACGTATCGTCGGCGCCGCTTGGGGTCGCTGCCCGGGGCGCGTGGCGGCGCGGCGGCTTGCCGGCCGGCGGCAGCGCGGTCGGGGCTTCCGGGAGCGCTTCGTTCAAGGCCAATTTGGGCCGCGGGCGCGGCAGCGGCGGGGGCGGCGGCAGAGCCGGCTCGGCGACCGCCAGACGGGTCGGCGGCGCAGCCGCAGCGGGTGCATTCGCCGCATGGGCGCCCGGACTGGCGGTGTTGGGAGCGCCGCTTTGTGTGGCCGCATCCGGGATGGTGGGTTTGGGAATGGATCGGGGCGGCAGCGGGGCTGGCGCATCGCCGTTGGGGTGCGGGCCATAGGCGGCGGTTGGACCGACCGGGCCCGGCGGCACCGCGGCCGGCGATCCGTACGGGCGTACCCCCTCGGGACCATAGGAGGCACCGGGGCCATAGGAGGCGCCCGGGCCGAAGGAGACGGCTGCCGTGGCGGGGCGCATGTTCACGATGTCGCCGAGTTGCGCATCGACCACGACGCGCATCTGCCGGCCCGCCCGATCGACCGCCACCAGCACATAATAGGGACCGCGCCGCATCGGGCGGGTCAGCGGCGCCAACCCGGTCGAGCGCACGATGGACATGATCTCGTAGGGCGGCAGCGCCGGTTCGGAAGGGCCGGAAGGCGCATAGCCGGGCCCTGCATAACCGGGCCCCGCATACCCGGATCCTGCATACCCGGATCCTGCATAAACAGCTTGCGCCGCGGCGGTCCCGGCGGCTCCAAAGCCGAGCAGCGAGAGCGCGGCGCAGATGGCGAGTTGTTTTTTCAAGACACCCCTCCTCCGTTCAATAGCCGCAACCTAGGAGCCGCTCGCGACGAAAATCAGGCAGCCGCCGACATGGGGCTGCCACAAAAGCGCGCGCCGGACCCGTGTGCCATGAATGCCGCAACGAAGGTCGCGTCGCGGTCTGGCGTTGTCCCAGCACCGGCAATCGCCGAGAAGCCGCGGCCGCCTTCCCATAAGGATCCTGGATGGAGGCTCGCCCGTCGGCCGCAGCGCCCATGGCAGGCCCGCGAAAATCTCAGGAAAGCGAATTTAGCGATAGGCGAACGCTTGTTTCCGTAGCTAAAATTTGGCAGGTTACGTTAGGACAGTGTTGCTGACCCAGTCGGCGCCTGTTCGCCGCCGTAACGGCGGCGCGGGGGCTGGCAAGCGGGTTTGGATCGGAATTTGCAGGCGGGGAGTGAGCGGTGGTCGGGCATCGCTGCACCGCCGGATGCTGAGCGGCCACGCGCGCGCCGAAGGGCCGCGGGCGACAAGGCCGCCAATGACCCGAGACCAGAGCGGCGATACGCCTCTGGGCCGCGGCGCGGATCGGCGCCGCGGAACGCGCGAGGTACGCCGCAAGCCGCCCTCCTCCCCCCGCGAGCGGGGCCAGGGATGGGGGCGCAGGACGCGAGGTTCGAGATGGGCGTGATCAGGAATCGCGGAGCAAATTCCCCGCCGGCCCTCCCGGCGGCGACCGGCGGCGAGCGGACCGAGGCCGAATTGCCGGCCGTGCAGGGGCTCTATGATCCGGCGCTGGGCAAGGGCTCGTGCGGGGTCGGATTCATCGCCGACATCAAGGGCCGCAAATCCCACAAGATCGTCGAGGACGCGCTTTCGATCCTCTGCAATCTCGAGCATCGCGGCGCCGTCGGCGCCGATCCGCGCGCCGGCGACGGCGCCGGCATCCTGGTCCAGATCCCGCACGCGTTCTTCTCCGCGGCGGCCGAGAAGAACGGCTTCCGCTTGCCGGCGCCCGGCGAATACGCGGTCGGCGCCCTGTTCATGCCGCGCGACCGCGACTGGCGGCAGGTGATCCGCGACATCTACGCCGAGGTGGTCAAGCGCGAAGGCATGACGCTGCTGGGCTGGCGCGACGTGCCGACCGACAACTCGACGCTCGGCAAATCGGTCAAGCCGACCGAGCCGGTGCATCAGCAGGTGTTCATCGGCCGCGGCAAGAAGATCAAGGACGAGACCGAATTCGAGCGCCGCCTCTATATCCTGCGCAAGTCGATGTCGAATGTGATCTATCAGCGCCGCGAGCGGCGCCTGGCCGGCTATTATCCGGTCTCGATCTCCTGCCGCACCATCATCTACAAGGGCATGTTCCTGGCCGACCAGCTCGGCACCTATTATCCGGACCTGCGCGATCCCGAATTCGAAAGCGCGCTCGCGCTCGTGCACCAGCGCTTCTCCACCAATACGTTCCCGGCCTGGTCGCTGGCGCATCCCTACCGGATGGTGGCGCACAACGGCGAGATCAATACGCTGCGCGGCAATCTCAACTGGATGGCGGCGCGGCAGGCCTCGGTCACCTCGCCGCTCTACGGCGAGGAGATCAGCAAGCTCTGGCCGATCTCCTACGAGGGCCAGTCCGATACCGCCTGCTTCGACAACGCGCTCGAGTTCCTGGTGCAGGGCGGCTATGGGCTCGCCCACGCCATGATGATGCTCATTCCGGAAGCCTGGGCCGGCAATCCGCTGATGGACGAGGAACGGCGCGCCTTCTACGAGTACAACGCCGCCCTGATGGAGCCCTGGGACGGCCCCGCCGCCATCGCGTTCACCAATGGACGGCAGATCGGCGCCACGCTCGACCGCAACGGGCTGCGTCCGGCCCGCTATTTCGTCACCCGCGACGACCGCATCATCATGGCCTCCGAGATGGGCGTGCTGCCGATCGCGGAGAAGGACATCGTCACCAAGTGGCGGCTGCAGCCCGGCAAGATGCTGCTGGTCGATCTCGACGAGGGCCGCCTCATTCCCGACGAGGAGCTCAAGGCGACGCTGTCGCGGCGCCATCCCTACAAGCAGTGGCTCGATCGCAACCAGATCGTGCTCGAGGATCTGCCCGCGGTGGCGCATGCGGCGGCGCTTTCCAACCTCGCGCTGCTCGATCGCCAGCAGGCGTTCGGCTACACCCAGGAAGACCTCCGAATCCTGATGACCCCGATGGCGGCGCTGGGCGAGGAGGCGATCGGCTCGATGGGCAACGATTCGCCGATCTCGGCGCTGTCGAGCAAGTCGAAGCTGCTGTTCACCTATTTCAAGCAGAATTTCGCGCAGGTGACCAACCCGCCGATCGATCCGATTCGCGAAGAGCTGGTGATGAGCCTGGTGTCCATCATCGGGCCGCGGCCGAACCTGTTCACGATCGAGGGCGGATCGACCAACAAGCGCCTGGAGGTGCGCCAGCCGATCCTCACCAACGCGGATCTGGAGAAGATCCGCTCGATCTCCGAGATCGGCGACAACCATTTCAAGTCGCGCACGCTCGACACCACCTGGCCGGCCGAGACCGGCGCGGCCGGCTTGAAGGACGCGCTCGATGCGCTGTGCGCGCGCGCCGAAGGCGCCGTGCGCGAAGGCATCAACATCATCGTGCTGTCCGATCGCCGCGCCGGCGCCGACAACATCCCGATCCCCTCGCTGCTCGCCTGCGCGGCGGCGCATCATCACCTCATACGGCAGGGCCTGCGCACGTCGGTCGGCCTGGTGGTGGAGACCGGCGAGCCGCGCGAGGTGCATCATTTCTGCTGCCTCGCCGGCTACGGCGCCGAGGCGATCAATCCCTATCTCGCCTTCGAGACCTTGATCGCCATGAACGACGAGCTGCCGGCAGAAGCTCGACGAGAAGGAGGTCGTCAAGCGCTACATCAAGTCGATCGACAAGGGCATCCTCAAGGTGATGTCCAAGATGGGCATCTCGACCTACCAGTCCTATTGCGGGGCGCAGATCTTCGACGCAGTCGGCCTGAAATCCGATTTCGTCGCCGAGTATTTCACCGGCACCGCCACCCGCATCGAGGGCGTGGGTCTGGCGCAGATCGCCGAGGAGACGGTGCGGCGGCACCGCGACGCTTTCGGCAACGCGCCGATCTACCGCCATGCGCTCGACGTCGGCGGCGACTACCAGTTCCGCACCCGCGGCGAGGACCATGCCTGGACGGCCACCACGGTGGCGGCGCTGCAGCATGCGGTGCGTGGCAATTCCTACGAGAAATTCCGCGCCTTCGCCAAGATCATCAACGAGCAGGAAAACCTGCTCACCATCCGCGGCCTGTTCAAGATCAAGGGCGCCGCCGACGACGGCCGCAAGAGCGTGCCGATCGAGGAGGTCGAGCCCGCCCAATCCATCGTGCGCCGTTTCGCGACCGGCGCCATGTCGTTCGGCTCGATCTCGCGCGAGGCCCATACCACGCTCGCGATCGCCATGAACCGGATCGGCGGCAAGTCGAATACCGGAGAAGGCGGCGAGGAGACGGATCGGTTCAAGCCGCTGCCCAACGGCAATTCCATGCGCTCGGCCATCAAGCAGGTGGCGTCGGGCCGCTTCGGGGTGACCACCGAATACCTGGTCAACTCCGACATGATGCAGATCAAGATGGCGCAGGGCGCCAAGCCCGGCGAAGGCGGCCAATTGCCCGGCCACAAGGTCGACGAGGTCATCGCCAAGGTGCGCCACTCGACACCGGGCGTCGGCCTGATCTCGCCGCCCCCGCACCACGACATCTACTCGATCGAGGATCTGGCCCAGCTCATCTTCGACCTGAAGAACGTCAACCCCGAGGGCCTGGTCTCCGTGAAGCTCGTCTCCGAGGTCGGGGTCGGCACGGTCGCGGCCGGCGTGTCGAAGGCGCGCGCCGACCACGTCACCATCGCGGGCTTCGAGGGCGGCACCGGCGCCTCCCCGCTGACCTCGATCAAGCATGCCGGCTCGCCCTGGGAGATCGGGCTCGCCGAGACGCACCAGAACTCTGGTCGCCAACCGGCTTGCGCGGGCGCATCATCGTGCAGGTCGACGGCGGCATCCGCACCGGCCGCGACGTCGTGATCGGAGCGCTCCTGGGCGCCGACGAATTCGGCTTCTCGACCGCGCCGCTGATCGCGGCCGGCTGCATCATGATGCGCAAGTGCCACCTCAACACCTGCCCGGTCGGGGTCGCGACCCAGGACCCTGTCCTGCGCAAGCGCTTCCAGGGCCAGCCCGAGCACGTCATCAATTTCTTCTTCTTCGTCGCCGAGGAGGTGCGCGAGCTGATGGCGGCCATGGGTTTCCGCACCTTCGACGAGATGATCGGGCAGATGCAGATGCTCGACCGCCGCCAGGTGATCGAGCACTGGAAGGCCAAGGGCCTCGACTTCTCCAAGCTGTTCTTCAAGCCGCAGGCGGGACCCGGCGTCGCCATCCATCGCAGCGAGGCCCAGGATCACAAGATCCACGACATCCTGGATCGCCGCCTGATCGCCGACGCGCGCTCCGCGCTCGATCGCGGCGCGCCGGTGCGCATCACGACCACGATCCAGAACACCGACCGCACCGCCGGCGCCATGCTGTCGGGCGAGATCGCCAAGCGCTACGGCCATGCCGGCCTGCCCCCCGACACCATCCAGGTGAAGTTCACCGGCACCGCCGGGCAGAGCTTCGGAGCCTGGCTCGCGCGCGGGGTCTCCTTCGAGCTCGAGGGCGAGGCCAACGACTATGTCGGCAAGGGCCTCTCGGGCGGCCGCATCGTGGTGCGCCCGGCGATCGATTCCGGCATCGTGCCGGAGGAACTCGATCATCGTCGGCAACACCGTGCTGTACGGCGCGATCGAGGGCGAGTGCTATCTGCGCGGCATCGCGGGCGAGCGCTTCGCGGTGCGCAATTCCGGCGCCATCGCGGTGGTCGAAGGCGCCGGCGACCATTGCTGCGAATACATGACCGGCGGCATCGTGGTGGTGCTGGGCCGCACCGGGCGCAACTTCGCGGCCGGCATGTCGGGCGGCATCGCCTACGTGCTCGACGACGACGGCACCTTCAAGTCGCGCTGCAATATGGCCATGGTCGAGCTCGAGCCGGTACTGGCGGAAGAAGAGATCAACGAGCGGGAGTATCACCACATCCATGATCTCGAAACGCACGGGCGCGTCGACGTCCTGACCGACATGACCCGGTTCGATGCGCAGAGGCTGCACCTGCTGATCAGCCGGCACGCGCGCCTCGCCGGCTCGGTGCGGGCGGCCACGATCCTGAAGGAGTGGAGCAAGTATTGCCCGATGTTCCGCAAGGTGATGCCGGTCGAATACCGCCGCGCGCTCGCCGAGATGGAGAAGGCGCGCACGATGCAGGCGGCGGAGTAAGAATGGGCAAGATCACGGGCTTCCTCGAGTTCGAGCGCAACGACCGCCACTACGAGCCGGTCGAGGAGCGCATCAAGCATTGGCGCGAATTCGTCCTGCCGCTTCCGGAAGCGGACAACCGCACGCAAGCGGCCCGCTGCATGGATTGCGGCGTGCCCTACTGCCACACCGGCTGCCCGGTGAACAACCAGATCCCGGACTGGAACGATCTGGTCTATCGCGGGAACTGGCAGGAAGCCGCGCAGAACCTGCATTCCACCAACAACTTCCCGGAATTCACCGGACGCGTGTGCCCGGCGCCCTGCGAGGCCTCCTGCACGCTCAATCTCGACGACAATCCGGTGACCATCAAGACGATCGAATGCGCCATCGTGGATCGCGCCTTCGCGCAGGGCTGGGTCAAGCCGGAGCCGCCGGCGAGCCGGACCGGCAAGCGGATCGCGATCGTGGGCTCGGGCCCGGCCGGGCTCGCCTGCGCGCAGCAGCTCGCGCGCGCCGGCCATGACGTCCACGTGTTCGAGAAGCTCGCCAAGGCCGGCGGCCTGCTGCGCTACGGCATTCCCGACTTCAAGATGGAGAAGCACCTGGTCGAGCGCCGTGTCGACCAGATGGCGGCCGAGGGCGTGGTGTTCCATTACGGCGCCCATATCGGAGTGAATGTCGCGGCCGACAAGCTGCTGGCGGATTACGACGCGGTGGTGCTCACGGGCGGCGCCGAGAAGGGCCGCGAATTGCCGATCCCGGGGCGCGAGCTCAAGGGCATCCACTTCGCCATGGAGTTCCTTCCGCAGCAGAACCGGCGCGTCAGCAACGAGCCGCAGGGCGATGTGGCGCCGATCCTGGCCGGCGGCAAGCACGTGGTGGTGATCGGCGGCGGCGATACCGGCTCGGACTGCATCGGCACCTCGATCCGCCAGGGCGCGCGCTCGGTCACCAATTTCGAGATCATGCCGCAGCCGCCCGAGCACGAGAACAAGCCCATGACCTGGCCGGATTGGCCGCTCAAGCTGCGCACCTCATCGAGCCACGAGGAGGGCGCCAAGCGCCACTTCGCGGTGATGACGCAGAAATTCTCCGGCGCGAACGGGCAGGTGCAGAAGCTGCATTGCGTGCATGTAGACGAGCGCATGAAGCCGGTCGCCGGCAGCGAGTTCGAGCTCGATGCCGATCTGGTCCTGCTCGCCATGGGCTTCGTGCATCCGGTGCACGAAGGCCTGCTCGAGCAGCTGGCGCTGGGGCTCGACCCGCGCGGCAACGTCAAGGCCGATACGCTGAGCTATCAGAGCTCGAATCCGAAAGTGTTCGCAGCCGGCGACATGCGCCGCGGCCAGTCCCTGGTGGTATGGGCCATCCGCGAAGGCCGCCAGGCCGCGCATGCGGTGGACAAGTACCTGATGGGGGCGACCACGTTGCCGAGATAGTGAGTGGTGAATAGTGAATGGTGAATAGTCGCAATAGTGAGTGGTGCCTACTCACTACTCACTACTCACCATTCACAATTCCCTCCGGATCCCCCAGCGCCGCCAGCCGCAACGCCGCGGTGCGGGCAAACGCCAGCAGCATGCACTTGCGGGTCGCGGCATGCAGCCGGTGCTCGGGCGCCTCGCAGCTGATCGCGGCCCCGAACGCATCCGCCACGATGAGGCCGGTATCCTGCGGAAAGATGTCGCACGGGACCGCGAGCGTGGTGGCGAAGAACAGCCGGTCGCAGTGCAGCCGATAGTCCATCCATTTCTGGTCGGCGCGAAAATCCGCGATCGATGACTTGATCTCGACGATCCAGATCTCGCCGGCGGCGCCGAGCGCCGCCAGATCGGCGCGCCGGCCGGACGGCAGCGACAATTCGCTCACCACGCAGAAGCCGAGCGCGTGCAGGAGCCGGGTGGTGCCGCGCGCCACCGCGAGCGCGGTTTCGGATTGGCGGCCGTCGGGCGGCAGACGCGCGGGTGCGGCGGAATTCATGGCCATGCGGGCTCAACCGCCTGAGCTTTGGCGGGCGCGGCGCGCTCCGGAAAGGCGCGCGCCAGCGCGGCGGCGTTGGGCGCGATCACGCCGCGCTCCGTGATCAGCCCGGTGACGAGCCGCGCCGGCGTCACGTCGAAGGCGTAGTTCTTGACCGGCGAGCCCTCCGGCACCACCCGCACGGTCTCGATCCGCCCGTCGGCGGTGCGGCCCGTGATGGCGGCGACCTCCTCGCCGTCGCGCTCCTCGATGGGAATTTCCGCGACCCCGTCGCGGATCGAGAAGTCGATGGTGGGCGACGGCAGCGCCACATAGAACGGCACATTGTTGTCCCGGGCGGCCAGCGCCTTGAGATAGGTGCCGATCTTGTTGCAGACGTCGCCGTTGGCGGCCACCCGGTCGGTGCCCACGATCGCCATGTCGACCATGGCGTGCTGCATCAGATGGCCGCCGGTATTGTCGGGGATCACCGTATGGGGCACGCCGTGCTGGCCGAGCTCCCAGGCGGTGAGCGAAGCGCCCTGATTGCGCGGGCGGGTCTCGTCGACCCAGACATGGACGGGGAGCCCGCGGTCATGCGCCAGATAGATCGGCGCCGTGGCGGTGCCGATGTCGACGGTGGCGAGCCAGCCGGCATTGCAATGGGTGAGCAGGTTGACCCGCTCGCCGCCCTTCTTGGCCGCGATCGCCTCGATCAGCTTGCAGGCCGTGGCGGCCGATCGCCTGGTTGATGGCCACATCCTCCTCGCAGATCTCGGCGGCGCGGCGGTAGGCGGCCGCGACGCGCGCGGCGCGGGGCTGGTTGCGCACCGCCGCCGTCATCTCGTCGAGCGCCCATTTGAGGTTGATGGCGGTCGGGCGCGTGCCCATGAGCGTCGAGGAGGCGCGCTCGAGCCCCTCGTCGGAAGCATCCTGTCGCAGCGCCAGACAAATCCCATAGGCGGCCGCCGCCCCGATCAGCGGCGCGCCGCGCACCTGCATGGCACGGATCGCGTGGGCGGCCTCATCGAGGCAGGTGAGGCGCGCGGTCGCGAAACGGTGGGGCAGCAGCGTCTGATCGACGATGCCGACCGACCAACCGTCGGGCTCGAGCCAGATGCTGCGGGTAGGCTTGCCGTCGACTTTCATGGCCGGCAGTCATAACGCCGTTCGGCGCGGCGGCAAAGTCGGCCCTTGTCCCGGCCTTGAGTCGGGACCGTTGCAACTCGGCGGAAGGCCCCGGCTCAGCCCAGGCAATCGCGCGAGCCAGCGCCGCCTCAGCAGAACGCCTGAATGCCGGTGATGGCGCGGCCCAGGATCAGGGCGTGGATGTCGCTGGTGCCTTCGTAGGTGTTCACGGTCTCGAGATTGGCGAGCACCCGCATGACATGGAACTCGTCGGAGATGCCGTTGCCGCCGTGCATGTCGCGGGCCACGCGGGCGATCTCGAGCGCCTTGCCGCAATTGTTGCGTTTCATCAGCGAAATCGCCGGCGGCGCCGCCGTGCCCGGCCTCCATCAGGCGGCCGAGCCGCAGCGCGCCGGCAGAGCCCGAGCGCGATCTCGGTCTGCATGTCGGCGAGCTTCTTCTGGATCAGCTGGTTGGCGGCGAGCGGGCGCCCGAACTGCTTGCGGTCGAGCACGTATTGGCGGGCGCGGTGCCAGCAGAACTCGGCCGCCCCCATGGCGCCCCAGACGATGCCGTAGCGCGCATTGTTGAGGCAGCCGAACGGGCCCGCGAGCCCTTGCGCGTTCGGCAGCAGATTTTCCTCCGGCACCACGACGCCGGCCAGCACCACCTCGCCGGTGAGCGAGGTGCGCAGGCTGAGCTTGCCTTCGATCGGGCTGGTGGAAAATCCCGGCGCGCCGCGCTCGACGATGAAGCCGCGGATGACGCCGTCGAGCTTGGCCCAGATCACCGCGATGTCGGCGATCGGCGCATTGGAGATCCAGGTCTTGGTGCCGGTGAGCCGATAGCCGCCCGCGACCCGCTCGGCCCGCGTCGTCATGCCGCCCGGATCGGAGCCGTGGTCGGGCTCGGTCAGGCCGAAGCAGCCGATGAGCTCGCCGGTCGCCAGACCCGGCAGATATTTGCGCCGCTGCGCCTCGCTCCCATAGGCGTAGATCGGCTGCATCACCAGCGAGGACTGCACCGACAGCACCGAGCGGTAGCCGGAATCGACCCGCTCGATCTCGCGGGCGATCAGCCCATAGGCGACATGGCCGAGGCCGGCGCCGCCATATTCCTCCGGCAAGGTGGGCCCCAAGAGCCCGAGCGCCCCCATCTCGGTCATGATCTCGCGGTCGAAGCGCTCCTCCCGGTAGGCCGTGAGCACGCGCGGAAACAGCCGGTCCTGCGCGTAGCCGCGCGCGGTCGACTGCACCATGCGCTCGTCTTCGGTGAGCTCGCCCTCGAGGCCGAGCGGGTCCTGCCAGTCGAATTCGGCCGCGCCCGGCGCCGGGCCGCGGCTCGGCCCCTTTTGCTGCAGATCGCGGTGCGGCTGTTTTCCGGGTCATCGGACGCTCTTTATAGGATGCCAGCTGGATACGATACCAGCGGGCGGAGCGATAGCGGCCCCTGCCGTCCCCACGGGCGTCGCCGGCGGGGCGCCGCGCGGTTGCGGCTGCGGCAGGGTTCCGTTATCTAGAGGCAACGCGCCCGTAGCTCAGCTGGATAGAGCGTTGCCCTCCGAAGGCAAAGGTCAGAAGTTCGAATCTTCTCGGGCGCGCCACGATTTCAATGACTTAGCAGGAATTGCCCAAGAGCCGCGCGCGCTCGCGGAAGAATCATCGGACGGTTCGCCCTGGCGGTAGCAGTAACGACTTTTGCGTCAGGATGGACTGCGCACAAGGCGGCGCCGCCTCGCCTTGGTCACAACGGCTCCGCGGTCTTTGGCCCGCTCGCCCTGCTCGGCTCCGCCTTATCCGCTTCCTGTTCGTCGGACTGCAGCTTCGCTCCCCGCTTCCTTCACGCCGGCCTCGCGGTTTGACGCTCTGCGGTTCGCTTCGCTCGCTGCAACCAGCTCAACAGAGGACTTCCACCTTCAACTCACCGCCCATGCCGGGCGCACCAAAGAAAGGACCGCTCGAGGAGCGGTCCTTCAATCGGTCGAATGTCGCGGCCGGACGCAAGCTTACGGACAGGCGTGACGCTTGCCGTCCGCCCCGAGATACGTCATGTCGCTCGGGTCATATCCCTTGAACTTTTCCGCGCAAGCTGCCGCCGCCTTCGGATGATCGGCCGCATTGACGCCCGAACTGGCGCCTTGACCCGGTCCGCCAAAAGTCCTGGCTCCGCCGGAGGTGTCGTTTTCATTGGCCGCAAACGCCACGGAAGCCATGCCGAGGGTAAGGGCCGTCGCGAGAGCAATCGCAGTTTTGGTCAACATTTCAAATCTCCTTGTCTGTTGCCATTTCTACTTATCCACAAATGCAGCTTAGATGGATGAAGCGGTTGGATATTGATTTGGATCAACCGTCGGCTGTTTTTGTCGGAATTGGATAAGTGTCCCGCCGCCCGCCGGACCTCGCTTCGCCGGGCATGCCGCGCCACCGCGGCGTTTTGAACCTCCTGCGCGGCGGCGCCGTGACAAATTCGGTTGAAATGGCGGTCGCCATCGGACGAAGGCGACAGCCACGCCCGCGGCGGACCGACAAAGACCGCGCGTCCATTTGGGATGTTGCGCAGCGGTCCCGGAGTGGACCGGAAAACGAGTGCAATCCCGGCCGATTTCGCGGATTTGGCCGCCAAATCGAGACCAACCACCCTGCCCGCCTCAAGCGCGGCCAGCCGCAACCAGAATGGCCCGGCGCACCAGGGTCTCGAAGATCGGCAGCTTGTACGCGTTTTTCGTGAGCGCACTCGCCCCTGTGAGCGCGGCGCTCGCCCTGCTTGATGTGGACGGACCGCGCCGTGGGACCAAGCGCCGGCACCACGATCGCGGTGACGATCTCGCCCGGCTCGAGATCGTTCTCGCGATGGATATCGACCGCGGGCAGGAGGAAGAAATCCTCGAGCCGGGCTTCGCGCCGATCGCCCTGCGGAGTCGCAATCTCGATCCTGGCGCCGAGCGCCGTCGATCCAGACCGTGCAGGCCGAGCAGGCCCCGCGGTCGCATCCGATCTTCGTCCCGGTCAGCCCGAGCGGTCCGCGCAGAGCCTCGGCCAGGGTCATCCTGGGCTCGACCGTCAGCCGTGCGAGCCCGGCCATTGACGTCGAGCATCATGGGGACTCCGCCCGGCCCCGCGACCGCAGGCTCCGCCCGCGCCGGCGAGGCCAAGCCCAGCATGGCCTCCTCGACCACCGCCGTGCCGGCTGCCGCAATACCGGTGGCTCTCAGGAACGATCGCCGGGACATCGCGACCCTGCTTTGCTCGCCTTCGGCCGCGTGGCGATGTGACATGACCTGATCCTCATTGGGACGCTCGGTTGCTCAGAAAAGCCTAGCCGTCCGCGGCCGGATTGAACTTGATAAAGATCAATATCGCCGGTGCGCGCGACGCGCAGGCGCTTCGCAGCGCCTAATCCAACAATGACTTCCTCGAGCCGGCGCTCAATCTCCATTACTCTGCGCGCGACCTCGTCCAACGCCTTGGCGGTGGCGGCGCTCTGGCGCCGGCTGGATTCCGCCTCGCGTCTCAGCGTCTCGAGCTTTTCGTCGACCGTCATTTCGTTCCACGGCTTGGGAATTCCCATTCGATCTCTCCGCAGCCGCTGATCAACCCTCAAATCCGCGTCACGATGTTGATCTTGATCAAAAGCCGCCGCTGCGGCGGCTGCTATCCGGACAAGATCATTTCCGGGGGTGCGACCCGCACGGATGCGAACAATGAGCGAGCAAGTCCATTCGATGAGCGCACAGGATGCCACTCCGGCCGAAGTGGTCGCATTTCCGGCCGCTGCGGCCAAGAAGCCGCGACGACGCTGGGCGAGAAAAGGACTGATCGCGATCGTCATCGTGCTGATCGCGCTGGCGGCGGGCGGCGCCGTGTACTGGGCGACCGGCAGCGGAACGAACATCCGCTACGCCACGACCCCGGTCAACCACGGTCCGGTGGCCCGCACCGTGACCGCAACCGGAACCGTCAACCCGGTGCTCACGATCATCGTCGGGACCTACGTGTCCGGAGTCATCCAGCAGCTCTTTTGCGACTACAATACGCAGGTCAAGAAGGGCCAAATCTGCGCCAAGATCGATCCGCGGCCCTACCAGACGATCGTCGACCAGGACAAAGCCACCCTGGCGATCGCCAAGGCGCAGCTCGAGAAGGACAATGCCAACCTGGCCTACGCCAAGCTCAACAACGATCGCAATGCCAGGCTTGCCGAAACCAATGCGGTGTCCAAGGACACCTCCGACAACGCCAAGAACCTCTATGACCAGGCGCAGGCGCAGATCGAGTTCGACAAAGCCACCATCGACCAGCACCAGGCGGAGCTCGACGCCGCCCAGATCAATCTCGACTACACCAACATCGCCTCGCCGGTCGATGGCACCGTGGTGTCGCGCAACGTGACCATGGGCCAGACCGTCGCCGCCAGCTTCCAG
This sequence comes from uncultured Alphaproteobacteria bacterium, assembly GCA_963744275.1. Taxonomy (GTDB): domain Bacteria; phylum Pseudomonadota; class Alphaproteobacteria; order Rhizobiales; family Xanthobacteraceae; genus VAZQ01. The sequence continues at coordinate 345,721 of CAVUSX010000029.1, read as the reverse complement.
ACCCCGACGCTGTTCCTGATCGCCACCGACCTCACCAAGATGGAGGTCGACACCAATGTGAGCGAAAGCGACATCGGCGGCGTCAAGGTGGGCAACAAGGCGACCTTCACGGTCGACGCGTTTCCCAAGCGCATCTTTGCAGGGACTGGTATCCCAGGTTCGCCAGTCGCCGCAGACCGTCCAGAACGTCGTGACCTATGACGTGGTGGTCAGCGTGCAGAACAGCGACTTGGCCTCAAGCCCGGCATGACGGCCGCGACCGCGATCGTCACCGAATCCCGCGATGACGTGATGCGCGTGCCGAATCAGGCGCTGCGCTATCGTCCCAGCAATCCGAGCGCCGCCCAATTGCCGAAGCTGGCCGAGGGTCAGGCCGCAGGTCTGGGTGCTGCGCGACGGCCAGCCGGCCGCGGTATCGGTCGTCACCGGGCTCGATGACGACAACTACACGGAGATCGTGAGCGGCGACCTCAAGCCCGGGCGACCAGGTGATCACCGGCGAGCAAGCCGGCGGAGCCGCCAGCCCGAGCCGTCCACCCGCTTTGCGGCTGGGTTAGGCCGCGGCACCGGAATACGGACATGACCGACGTGCTGATCAGGGTCGAGAATGTCACGCGGACCTATCATGTCGGCGACGTCGACGTGCAGGCGCTGCGGGGCGTGAGCCTGACCATCGAGCGCGGCGAGTTCGTCGCCATCATGGGCTCCTCGGGCTCGGGCAAATCGACGCTGATGTCCATCCTCGGCTGCCTCGATCGGCCGACGAGCGGCAGCTATTTCTTCGACGGCGTCGACGTGGCGCGGCTGGACGAGCCGGATCTGGCACGATTGCGCAGCGAGCGATTGGGCTTCGTGTTCCAGAGCTTCAATCTGCTCGCCCGCACCAGCGCCATCGAAAACGTGGCATTGCCGCTGTTCTACTCGAGTCGGGCCCCTCGCGACGCGGCTCGCGATTCGAGCGGGCGCGCGAGGCGCTGCGGCTGCTGGGGCTGGGCGATCGCGAGCAACAATACGCCCGGGCAGCTCTCCGGCGGCCAGCAACAGCGCGTCGCCATCGCGCGCGCATTGATCAATGCGCCGAGCGTGCTCTTGGCCGACGAGCCGACCGGCAATCTCGATACCCGCACCTCGCACGAGATCATGGAGACGCTGGTCTCGCTCAACCGCGATCAGGGCGTCACCATCATCGTCGTGACCCACGAAGCCGATATCGCGGCCTATGCGGACCGCGTCATCACCATGCGCGACGGCCAGATTTTGACCGATGAAAGGCGTCAAGAAGGCGGAGCGGAAACCGCGTCGCAAAGAGACGGTGCCGCCGGTGCGCAGGAAATGGCCATTTTTCACCGCCCACGGCGCGGCGGACGATGTCGGCGCGCGTTCGAGTTCCGCCTTGGCCTTCGGGTTCATGATCATGGCGGTGGCCGCGCAGGCGCTGGCGCGCAACAAGATGCGCTCGCTCTTGACCATGCTGGGGGTCTTCATCGGCGTGGCGGCGCTGATCGCCATGGTGGCGGTGGGCCAGGGCGCCAATGAGGCCGTGCGCAAGCAGATCGAGAGCCTCGGCACCAATCTGCTGGTGGTCCTGCCGGGCGCCGTCACCGCCGGCGGCGTGCGGGCCGGCTTCGGCAGCGCCTCAACCCTCACCGTCACCGATGCCGAAGCCATCCGGCGGGAGGCGCCGGCGGTCGGCAGCGTCAGCTATCTGATCCGGCAATCCGGACAGGTCCAGTTCGGCAACCAGAACTGGACGACCAACATTCAGGGCGTCAGCCCCAATTATCCGCCGATCACCAATTGGGAGATCGCGAGCGGGAGCCCGATTTCAGCGGACGACGAGGCCGGCGCCGCATTGGTGGTGGTGCTCGGCGATACGGTCTATCACCAGCTCTTCGGCTCCTTCGAGAATCCGCTCGGCGCCGTGATCCAGGTCAAGGGCGTGCCGCTGCGGGTGATCGGGGTCCTGGCCTCGAAAGGGCAGACCGGGTTCGGCACCGATCAGGACGACCTGGTGATGATGCCGTTCACCACTGCGGAGCGCAAGGTGATCGGCGTCGCCGCGCCGAGCCAGCAACAGAGCCCGCTTAATTGGGTCTATCCGCTGCCGCCCAATCCGTTCAACCTCCAGACGCGCCTGGCCGGATTTGTGAACCAGATCTACGTCCAGGCCGCGAACCCGGACCAGGTCCAGGCCGCCATCGCTCAGGCTACCGAGATTCTCGCCCGCCGGCATCGCATCCGGGCCGGAGAGCTCAATGATTTCTCGGTTCGCAATCTCAGCCAGATCGCCGATACCGCCGGCGAGCAGCAGCCGCATCATGGCCTTGCTGCTCGCCGCGGTCGCGTCGATCTCGCTCGTGGTCGGCGGCATCGGCATCATGAACATCCTGCTTGGTGTCCGTGACCGAGCGCACCCGCGAGATCGGGCTGCGCATGGCGATCGGCGCGCGCCGGCTGCATGTCCTGCTGCAGTTCCTGGCCGAGGCGGTCTTCCTGAGCATCAGCGGCGGCATCGCCGGTATCATCATGGGAGTGGTTTTCTCCGAAGCCATCACCATCATCGCGGGCTGGCCGGCGCTGATCTCGCTGCCGGCCATCGCGGGCGGGTTCTTTTTTTCCGCCGCCGTCGGAATCTTCTTCGGCTATTATCCGGCCCGCAAGGCTGCCCGCCTCGATCCGATCGAGGCGCTCCGCTACGAATGACGGCACCCATGGAACCGGAAACGCGCAAGCGGAGAATCATGGTCGCCTACACCGTCGCCGCGGTGATCGGAGTCATGATCATTCAATATTTCTGGGCGACCTATGCGCAGATCGAGACCGTTCCCTACAGCCAATTCGAGCAGCTGCTGAACGAGGACAAGATCGCCGAGGTCACGGTCGGCGCCGATTCCGATCCAGGGCAGCCTGAAGGCGCCCTTGCCGGACGGCAAGCAGACCTTCTTCGCGGTCCGCGTGGATCCCGACATCGCGGCCAAGCTTGCGGCCCACGGGGTGACCGTCAAGGGCGTGGCGAGCGGCGGGATCGTCGAGACGGTGCTGTCCTGGATCATTCCGGCCGCGCTCTTCTATCTGATCTGGATGATGCTGTTCCGGCGCATGGCGGACCGGCAAGGGCTCGGCGGACTGATGGCGATCGGCAAATCCCGCGCCAAGGTCTATGTCGAGACCAACACCAAAGTGACGTTCAAGGACGTGGCCGGGGTGGAGGAGGCCAAGTTCGAGCTGCAAGAGGTGGTCTCGTTCCTGCGGGATCCCAAGGCCTATGGACGGCTGGGGGCGCGGATCCCCAAGGGCATTCTCCTGGTCGGGCCGCCCGGAACCGGCAAGACCCTGCTGGCGCGGGCCGTCGCGGGCGAGGCGAACGTGCCGTTCTTCTCGATCTCCGGCTCCGAATTCGTCGAGATGTTCGTTGGGGTCGGCGCCGCCCGCGTCCGCGACCTGTTCGAGCAGGCGCGCAAATCGGCTCCCTGCATCATCTTCATCGATGAGCTCGATGCCTTGGGGCGCAGCCGGATGGCGGGCGGGTTCGGCGGCGTCGACGAGAAGGAGCAGACCCTCAACCAGCTGCTCGCCGAGCTCGACGGCTTCGACCCGAGCGCCGGCGTGATCCTGCTGGCGGCCACCAATCGGCCGGAAATCCTGGATCCCGCCCTGCTTCGCGCCGGCCGCTTCGACCGGCAGGTTCTGGTCGATCGTCCGGATCGCAAGGGCCGGCTTGAAATCCTGAGCGTGCATGTGCGCAAGGTGAAGCTCGCGCCCGAAACCGATCTCGATGCCATCGCGGGCGCCACCACCGGCTTCACCGGGGCCGACATCGCCAATCTGGTGAACGAAGCCGCCATCATCGCGACGCGCCGCAATGCATCGACAGTCACCTTGAACGATTTCATGGAGGCGATCGAGCGCATCGTCGCCGGCCTGGAGAAGAAGAGCCGGGTACTCAACCAGGAGGAACGCCGCCGGGTCGCCTATCACGAGATGGGCCATGCGCTGGTGGCCTCGAGCCTGCCGGGCGTCGATCCAATCCTGAAAGTGTCGATCATTCCGCGCGGCGTCGGTGCGCTCGGCTATACGATGCAGCGGCCGACCGAGGACCGGTTCCTGCTGGCGCGCAGCGATCTGGAGAACCGCATCGCGGTCCTGACCGGGGGACGCGCCGCCGAAACCTTGATCTACGACGGCAACGTCTCGACCGGTGCCGCCGACGATCTGCAACGCGCCACCGAGGTGGCGCTGGAGATGGTCACGCGCCACGGCATGGACGACATCGTGGGGCAGCGAACCTATGCGCCGGCGCCGCAGCCGTTTCTCGGCGCTCCTGCGGGAGACCGGATCGCGGCCGCCGAGACCACCGCTCGCGAGATCGATCTGGCGGTTCGCGACATCGTCGCCCATGCCTCGGGCCGCGCCATCGATATCCTGAAATCGCGCCGCGCCGATCTGGAGAAGGGAGCCGAGCTGCTGCTGTCGCGGGAATCCCTGACGATCGAGGATTTTCCGGCGCTGCGCCCGGTGGCCGGGAGCAAGCCGCCGGCGAGCGCTCGTCACCCGCTCATCGCGCGCGATCCGGCTGTGCCGGCTTGACCAGCTCGCGCAGGTCCGGTTCTCCACAATGCGCCAGCACCGCCTGCCGCACCTCGTCGCGCAACCGCAGGATCGATGCGAAATCGGTCCCCGAAGGGACGACCGGATCGAGAATTTCGACATCGATGCGCGTCCAGCGCGGAAACCACTGGTCGCTGCGCAGCATCGATCGCGTGCCGCGCAAGACGCCCGGATAGACCGGCAGGCCGGCTTCGCTCGCGATCTTGAAGGCGCCAGTGAAGAATTCCAATAGACCGGCTCGCCGCGTGAAGGTGCCTTCCGGGAACACGACCAAGATGCGGCCTTCGCGGGCGAGCGCCGTCGCGGCCGCCGTGTCGGCGAGCCCGCCCGCGAGGTCGAAGCGATCGACGAACAGGACCCCCAGCCGGCGCAACAGCGCACCCGCGAACCGCTGGCCGGCAAGCTCGCTCTTGACCAGATAGGCCGGCTCCCCGGGCAGTACCGCCGCAACCACGAGCGCGTCCGCATAGCTCGAATGATTGAACACCACGACGCCGCCCCGCTTGGGCAAGCGCTCGAGGCCTTGCACGGAGAGCGGAACCCCCATGGCGGCGAGAGCCGCGCGCGCCAGCGTCCGCACCACGGCCCAGCGCCACGCGCGGCGCGGCAGCACGAAGACGGCGACTGACCCGATGGCGACCCAGATCGCGAGCATCGTCCACCACCAGCCCGCATAGAGATATTCGGTACCGCTTCGCCGCAGCCGGGTCAGCCGGCCGCCGATGCCCGCGAGCCACAAGCGCGCGATCTGCCAGCGCAGCGCGCGCCGCGGCAAATCGAACTGTTGCGCCAGATAATGGTCCTTGGCGGCGGCCCGACGGATTTTCCCGCTCGACGTCTTCGGCACGGTCCCGGGCCGCACCAGAACGATATCGTCGGGCGGGGACCCCAGAATTTCGGTGACCGCCGCGCGCGCCGCGCCTTGAGGGCTCCCGTTCGGCCGCTTCGACCGCCGTCGTCTCGGCCAGGATCACGATGCGCTCGGTGCCGGACGCGGTTTCGGCCACGCCAAACACCGCCACCGCGCCCTTGATCAGGCCCGCAATGTCTCCGACCGCGTCCTCGACCTCGTGGGGATATATATGCTGGCCGGCCCGGATGATGATGTCCTTGATGCGGCCGGTGATGAAAATTCGCCATTGGCCATATAGGCACGATCCCCGCTGTCGAGCCAACCGTCGCGGAACAGTTCGCGGGTCTTGGCCTCGTTGCGGAAATAGCCGGAGGTCGCCGAGGGACCGCGAAACTCCAGCCGGCCCTCGCGCCGCTCCTCGACTCGCGGCCGGCCCCGTCGACGATGCGGATTTCGTGGCCCGGCACCGGCCGCCCGCACGCGATGATCTCGATCGCATTGGGATCGTCGGGTGCCGCCGGCTCGGCGGTTCCACGGCCACTCAGGGCCTCGCGCTTCACGCGGTCGACCAGCGGGCCGCGGCCGGGCGGCGGCAGCGCGAGCGCGACGGCGCATTCGGCCAGACCGTAGACCGGGGCCATGGCTGCGGGGAGAATCCGAAGCGGCCGAAGCGCTCGGTGAAACGACGTAGCGTATGGATGCTCACCGGCTCCGCCCCGTTCGCCACATAGCGCAGCGAGCTCAGGTCGAGGCCCTCGAGGTCGGCATCATCGATCTGCTTGAGGCAGAGCTCGAACGCGAAGTTGGGCGCGGCCGAGACGGTGGCGCGATAGCGATGGCTCGCCCACAGCCAGCTCTGCGGGCGGGCCAGGAAGCTCAGCGGAGACATGATGAAGCATGGCACCCGCGATAGAGCGGCGCGAGCCAAGCGCCGATCAACCCCATGTCGTGATAGAGCGGAAGCCAGCTCAGCAACACGTCAGCGGAGGTCGCATCGATCGCCTTGATGATGGCGCGAATGTTGGCCAACAGGTTGGCATGGCTGAGCACGACCCCTTTGGATCCCCGGTGCTGCCGGAGGTATATTGGATCAAGGCGGTGGCGGCCGGATCGCTGATGCTGGGCAGCGCGGCCTGCGCTGGTGCGGTATCAGATCGCCGACGCTCTCGATCGCACTCAGCGACGGGACGAGGCCGCGCAGCAGGCCCGCGAGCCGCAAGGCCTCCGGCACGGTCACCAGAATCCGCTTCGGCGTTGCGCAAGATTTCGGCCTGCCGGCGCAGATAATCCTCGAGCTGCGACAGCTGCATCGGCGGATAGATCGGCACCGGAACCGCACCGGTGTAGAGAATACCGAAGAATGCCGTGAAGAAATCCGTGCCGGTCGGCAGCATGAGGGCGACGCGATCACCCGCAACGACGTCGCGCGCCATCAGCCCGGCCGCGACCTTCCGAGCCCCCTGGGACAGCTCGGCGTAAGTCATGGTGGCGAGCACCGTGCGCTCGTCCTGCAGCACGGTCACATGTCGGCGATCCGGATTGCGCGCCACATGCCATTCGAGGACATCGACCAAGGTCCTGGCTTGCGCCGCGGCGGCGACAGCCGGTTGCGCGGTCATTGGAGCCTCGACCGCAATGCCGATGCCGGTGTCCGGCGCGCTTCGTTGCAGCGCCGGTCAGGACGTCAGCGACCGTGTCGGCTTCGCCCATGACGCTCACCGGCAGGCGCACCCGGAACACCCGCTCGACCCGCAGGACCAGCTCCGTTCGACCGAGGCTGTCGATGCCGAGATCGCGATCGAGCCGGCTCGACAAGGAGACGTCCACGGTCCGTCCGCCCTCGCCATGCAACTCGTGCACGAGGTCGGTCACGAGCGCGATGAGACTGCGCTCACGGGATTGACCAATATGCTCTTGGTCGACGGTCTTGTTCATGGAACGACGATACCGGCCCGTTCCACGCCCACGTTGATCAGGATCAAGGATCGCTTTATCCGTTCGACGTGGCAAACTTGTTCATATGTCTTTTCCGTAGCGCGTGCTGTCCCTTGGATGACGCCCGGCCGAAAAGGTTCCCGCACCACCTCGCCGTTCCGGCGGCTGGAAATCAGGGAGCATTTCGGGAATTTACCCTGGCGTCGTCCATCTGACGGTCGCAAATGAACCCGCCATCCGGCTCAGATACGCGGATGGGCGGGCTTTCGGGAGGCACTCCATGGGCTCGACGCAATCGAATGTTACCGGTCCGGACCTGACGAAGGGCATTTCGGTCGGGAGCGTGCCCGAGGGGCAAATGCTCGTTGGACATGTCGGCGAAGACCCGGTCCTCCTCGCACGGCGGGGTGATGAATTTTTTGCCATTGGGGCTACCTGCTCCCACTACGGCGGCCCTTTGGCGGAAGGCCTCATGGTAGGCGACACCTTGCGATGCCCCTGGCATCACGCCTGCTTCAGCCTGCGCACCGGGGAACCGCTGCGGGCTCCGGCTTTGAGCCCGGTCGCGTGCTGGACCGTCGAGCAACGCGGCGACGAGGTTTTTGTCCGGAACAGGAAAGAGATGCCGGGGCCGAAACCCGGCCGCGGCGCGGCGCCGGCGGCCGGATCACCCGACAAAATCGTCATCGTCGGCGGCGGGGCGGCTGGATTTGCCGCCGCCGAGAAACTGCGCCGCGAGCAATGGCAGGGCAGCATTGTCATGCTGAGCGACGATGATGCGTCCCCGGTCGACCGGCCGAACCTGTCCAAGGACTACCTTGCTGGCAACGCCCCGGAGGACTGGATCCCGCTGCGGCCCGACAGCTACTACCTGGAGAACGGGATCGAGCTGCGGCTCAAGGCGAGCGTCATTGAAATCGACACACGCGCGCGCGAGGTTGCGCTGGCCGCCGGGGACAGAGTTCCTTACGACCGGCTGCTGCTCGCAACCGGCGCCGAACCGGTCCATCTCAACATCCCGGGCGCCGAGCTGCCGCAGGTGCATGTTCTACGCTCGCTTGCTGACTGTCGCGCCATCATCGGGCTTGCCGCGACCGCCCGGCAGGTCGTCGTGATGGGTGCAAGCTTCATCGGACTGGAGGTCGCGGCCGCCTTGCGCACCCGCAAGATCGAGGTCCATGTGGTGGCGCCGGACAAGCGCCCCATGGAGCGGATTCTCGGTGCGCAGATGGGCGATTTCGTGCGTGCCCTTCATGAGGAGCATGGTGTGGTCTTTCACCTGGAGGACACGGCCGGCGCCATCGTGGGAAATCAAGTCATGCTGAAGAGCGGCAAGACGCTGACCGCGGACATCGTGGTCGCCGGCATCGGAGTGCGCCCGCGGACGCAACTCGCTGAGAAAGCCGGCATCGCGCTCGATCGTGGCGTCCTGGTGGATTCCCATCTCGAGACGAGCGTGCCCGAAATCTTCGCGGCAGGCGACATAGCGCGCTGGCCCGATCCTTATTCCGCCGACAATATCCGCGTCGAGCACTGGGCCGTCGCCGAACGTCAAGGCCAAACCGCGGCGCTCAACATGCTGGGGCGCCGGGAGCGGTTTGCCGCCGTTCCGTTCTTCTGGAGCCAGCACTACGACGTGCCGATCAACTATGTCGGGCATGCCGAACAATGGGACGATCTCACGATCGACGGCGATATTGCCGCCAGGGACTGCCTGCTGAGCTACAAACGCAAGGGTCGCTTGCTGGCGGTCGCTTCGATCTATCGCGACATGGAAAGTCTCAGGGCCGAGCTGGCCATGGAGCAGAGCGTGGTCTAGAGGGCTGGCCGGGCCACTGCTCCGCACGCAGGCGCCAAGAATGGCGTCGCTCTCCAAAGGCACCGGTCGCAGGTTCGGATCTGCGTTGCCCCGCGGCCGATCATCAAACACCGCACGGATCGTGCCGAACGCCGAGTCAGGGAGACGTCGTGGCCGCCTTCGCGACCGCGTCGAGCGCAGCCGACATGGCCGCTACCGCCGCACTCCCCTCGGGGCCCAAGCCGTGCCGCTGCGCGAGCCAGCTCGGGTCGTTGTACGAGAGCCATGTGCTGCCCGATGCATCCTGCCAAACCAGGGCCTTGAGCGGCAGATCGATGCCGATGGTCTGGACCGATTGCATCAGCGGCGTGCCGCCCTTGGCGTTGCCGAAGATCAGGACCTCGGTCGGACGCAGCGTCAGCCCGACCTCGACGGCCCCGGCCGCATGGTCGATGCGCGCGAAAACCGTCATGCCCTTGGCCTTGACGGCGGCCTCGAGCCTCCCGATCGTATCCTTGGGCCCGTAACCGCTCCGTAGGGTGGTCAATCCGTCCGCGGCCATTGCTCCTGCTCCCGATAGGGATATCACTGCGGTCAATGCGATGACGTGACTCATCACGATGAGGCACGCTTTGCATATCATGGCGGCTCTCCAGCCTCCACCGCAGCGATCGGTCGAGCTGGACGCCGGCCACGGGCGCGCCGTCCCTATACCCTCGCCTCGAGCTCGGGGTGAAACCTGATCGCCGCCAGAATGCCGAGCACGATGAAGATCGCCAGCACGGCGATCTGTGTGATCAGAAATGGTGGCTCCGATTGCGTCGGGGCCAAGGGCTGCAGGAACGGCAGCTTCTGAAACGCTTGCACGACAGCGACGAAGACGTTCAGGTAAAGGGTCGCAATCGCGCCGCCGACATAAACCCACCGCCAGGCTCCGGCGAGCCGGAACATATAAAGCGCAGCAACCGCCAGAGCGAGCAGCACGAGCGAGATGACGGCGACCGTGCGCGGCGGATCGAAGCCGAACGGCGCCAGCGGAAATCCGGTGATGCTGGTCAAAATCGTCGTGGCGAGGAAGAGCGCGGTCCAGCCGCCCAGCGACCGTCCGATCAGGAGGCCGTACAAGACGACGAAGCCCGACACGATTCCGATCAGGCTGAGAGCGACGTGAATCTGAAGCATGGTTTGGCCTCCGTTGCCGTCCGGTGCGGATTTCCCGGCAGCTGCTGCTCATACCGATTTTGCATGCATGTCGCGCGCACCGCCATCGGTCCCTTACAGGTGCGGGTCACATCCGTGTGTGATTGGCAGGCATCTGCGGTTAGCCACCGCCGCGCGCTGCCCGCGCTGGTTGCCGCCCGACTTGGCGGGTGACCGCGCTTGGCCACACCGCGGATTCGGTCGCCGGCCGGACCGGTCGGGCAGGCTCTCCAACTCGAACGGCATCGCGAGGGCCCTATGCGGTGATGCCCTCCGAACCTTAGCACGAAAGCAGGGAGTATGGATCAGACCAAGATAAGCTGGTCGGGCAAGCAAACATCGAGAGCGGCGAGGCAGGGCCTTGCCTCACTGATGCGGCCCATGAGACCGCTCTCGATGAACCGTTCGCGGCTCGCCGCTACGCCGTGATCCGAACGGATATTCCGGCGATGATAGCGGCACTAAACCCCGGTGGCGTCATGTAATCCTCCGGGCTATGGTTGCTGTCGTCTCGCTACGAGATCGACATCCCTAACATTGGTTGGCCTGCGGAAATGTCAAGCCGTGCCTCCATTGAATACGGGCTCGGATGGAGTAGTATGCTTGTCGTCCCGGTTGGGACGCACATATCCAATTAGAGAATCCGGGAGGAATTATGAGTCGAATCTCGACTGCGGGCGTTGCGGCCGCTTGCCTGCTTCTTCCATTGGGATTGTCGCCGGCGCACGCGCAAGCCGATTATTACAAGGGCAAGACCATCTCGGTCGTGATCGGCGCGAAGAACGGCAGCCTGGCACTCTCTGCCCAGATCGTCTCCCAGCACCTGGGACGCTACATTCCCGGCAATCCGACCGTTATCTTTCGGCAAATGCCGGGCGGCGCCCACCTCGGCGCGACCGGCTACGTCTACAACGCCGCGGAGCCGGACGGGCTGACCATATTGGCGGCCAATCCCGGCGTCGCCATGGCGCAACTCGCCGGCTTGCCGCAAGTGCGCTTCGATATTCAGCAATTCGAATGGCTCGGCTCCTCCGGCTCGGACGGCGCGCTGTTCTCGATCCGCGCCGATCTGCCCTACAAGACTTTCAAGGAGTTCAAGGATTCGGGCCGCGAGCTGATCGCGGGAACGACCGGCCCGGGCTCGAACGCCTACGACATGCCGCTCCTGCTCAAGGAATTCGCCGGCGCCAATCTCAAGCTGCTCAAGGGCTACGCCGCCAACAGCGATATCCTGCTCGCAATCGAGCGCAAGGAGGTCGACGCCTATGCGGCGCTCGGCACGACCATCAAGCTCGCGGTCGACCGCGGCGCGGTGCGGGCGCTGGTGCGGGCGCGCGCACCGGTGACGGGCTTCAACGACCTTCCGATCGACGAGGACCTGACGACCGACCCGGTCGGCAAGTCCCTGATGGCGATCCGCGGCATCCCGCTGCTGATCGGACGTCCGTTCGCGGTACGGCCCGGAACGCCGGCGGACCGGGTCGCCATCCTGCGCGATGCGCTCGCCAAGGCGATCGCCGATCCGGAATTGCTGGCTGAGGCCACAAAGGCGAAGATCGAGATCAACTACATCTCCGGACCGGAGGTCACAAAGGACTTTCATGAAATGATGAACCAGCCGCCGCAGGTGGTGGACGCCATGAAGAAATATCTCACGCCCGGCGAGTGATCCGGGCGCCCTTTCGGGCGGGCGCGGTCATTGCGGCCCGCTAGCCGCCGCTGATCGCGGTCAGGATGAACACATCCGCGCCCGCGGCCAGGCGGGTTGCCAGGGTAGCGCGCTTGCCCGCCACGAAGACATTGATGTGGCGCCGAATGGCCGGAGTCGAATCGCAGAGGCAGTCGCGCATCCCGGGCCAGCGCTGGTCCAGCGCGTCGATCATCTGCTCGACGGTCTCGGCGGTGACCTCCAGCTTTCGCTCCGCGCTCGGGAACATGCTCACCAAGAGAGCCGGCAGTCGCACCATGATGTGCGAAGCTGACCCTGCGTTCGACATGATCGATATCTCCGCTCCGGGAATTCGGCCGTCGAGCTAACCCTCGATGACCAGGGTTTCCACCGAAGAGATGGACGGCAGGTGCTGGGCGATGCAGGTCCAGCTGTCGCCCTCGTCGGGGCTGGCATAGAGCGCGCCCGAGGTCGTGCCGAAGTAGACGCCGGCGGGTTCCAGCGCATCGGTGGCCATGGCCTGGCGCAAGACGCCGAAGAAAGCATTTGCTTGCGGCAGGCCTTGCCGGTTCGCGCCCCAGGTCTTGCCGCCGTCGGCCGTACGCCAGACCGCCGCCTGGGCGTCGGGCATGTATCGGCCGGCGGTGTCGCCATTGAGCGGAACGAGGTAGAGGCTCTCCGGATCGCGCGGATGGGCGGCGGCCGGAAAGCCGAAGCTCGACGGCAAACCCGCCTCGATGCTCTCCCAGTGGCGTCCGCCGTCGTCGCTGCGATACATGCCGCAATGGTTCTGCTGATAAAGTCGGCTCGGCATTGCGGGCGGCATCACCAGGCAGTGCACGCACTGGCCGGTCTCGGGATAGTTCTGCCCCTCGGGCAGGAAATCGGCGCGTGTCCCGCGGTTGCGGGCCTCCCAGGTCTCGCCGCCGTCCGCGGAATGAAAGACGCCGGCGGCGGAGATGCCGGCCCAAATCTGCTTATCGTCCTGCGGATGCAGGACGAGCGAATGCAGGATCAGTCCGCCGCCGCCGGGCTGCCAACCGGCCCGCGACGGGTGATTGCGCAAACCCGCCACGTGCGTGAAGGACCGCCCGCCATCGTCGCTGCGAAACAGCCCGGCCGGCTCGACGCCCGCGTAAAGCCGGCCGCGGCTGCGCAGCGATGCTCCAAACCGACTTGATCGGTTGCTCCCCCGCCTCATAGGCGAGACCACGGCTCGCATGCGTCCAGGTCGTTCCCAGATCGGTCGACATCCAGACCGCCGGGCCGAACCACGCATTGCCGCCGCCGCCATAAATCGTCCCGGTCGCCTTGTCGGCGATCACATGATTGATCGGCCAGGTCTCGCAATAGGGCCCGCGCAGCCCCCAGGATCGCCGTTCGGTGTCGCTCTCCAGGATGAATACGCCCTTGCGGGTTCCCAGGAGAACCAGAACCTTATTCGCCATCGCTGCCTCCGACAGTCTGCCGAGCGGAAAACGCGTCACGCTCCCAGGACGAATGGCGGAGCGACTTTCCGACAGGCGGCGACAAGATCCTTTGCCCGCGGCATCAGCGCGCGCGCCGCAGCCGCCGGTACCCGAGCGCCGAGCTTATCGGATCGAGCCGTTGCGGCAATATGGCGACGATCGCCGCATGGCGACGATCGCCGCATGGCGACGATCGCCCCACCACGTCGAGCCGCCTGCTGCCCGGAGAGGTCGTGTCCCGACCTGGCGCTCAGACCCAAGCCGCCGCCGCCATCCCGACCACCGCGAGCGCCATGACTGCGGTCGCGCCCCAGCCGATCACCCGCATCGCCGGCGGGATCGTGAACGCGCCCATGACCTTTTTATTGGCGGCCATGAGCATCATGATGGCCATCACCGGCACGGCCACGACGCCGTTGATCACCGCGCTCCAATAGAGCGCCTTGATCGGATCGATCGGCGAAAAATTGATGAGGATGCCGATCAGCGTCGCGGTCGCGATGGCCAGGTAGAAGGCCTTGGCCTTCTTGGGCTTGCGCGCCAGGCCGATCGGCCATTTGCGGGCCTCGCCGAGCGCATAGGCGGCCGATCCGGCGAGCACCGGCACGGCCAAGAGACCGGTCCCGACGATGCCCAAGGTAAAGAGCGCAAAGGCGAACGGGCCTGCGACCGGCCGCAGCGCCTCGGCGGCCTGGCTCGAGGTGTCGATGTCGGTGACGCCGGTGGCGTGCAGCGTCGCCGCGGTGGTGATCATGATGGCGAGCGCCACGGCATTGGAGAACGCCATCCCGACGTAGGTGTCCTCACGGATGCGCTCGATGGCATCGGGGCCTTGCTCGGGCGCCTTCACCAGCGGTTGGCGGCGCGGATCCTCTTTCGTGTCCTCGGCTTCCTGCGAGGCCTGCCAGAAGAACAGATAGGGACTGATGGTCGTGCCCATGATGGCGACCACCGTGGTCCAGAACGCCGGCTCGAACGAGAAGGTCGGCACCAGGAAGCCGCGCGCCGCCTCGCCCCACGGTATCTTCACCACCATGACGGTGCCGAAATAGGCGAACAGCGCCAGGGTCAGCCATTTGAGCACCCCGACATAGCGGCTGTAGTCCATGAATATCTGCAGCAGGCCGCACAGGACGCCGAACGCGACGACATAAGCGAGTCGCGGGCCGCCGACGAGAAGCGCCGATGCATCCGCCATCGCGCCCAGATCGGCCCCGATATTGAGGATGTTCGCCGCGAACAACAACACCACGATCGTCTGCAGGAGCCAATTCGGATAGTGCTTGCAGATGTTGCCGGCGATACCCATGCCGGTGGTGCGCCCGATCCGGCCGCTGATCTCTTGGATGACGACCATCAGCGGATAGCTGAACAGCATCGTCCAGGTGATGGCATAGCCCAGTTGCGCGCCGGCCTGGGAATAGGTCGCGATGCCGCTCGGGTCGTCGTCGGATGCACCCGTGATGAGGCCGGGCCCGAGCACCCGCAGGAGTTGGGGCTTGCTTGAACGCGATGGCGTCAGAGCTACCATGAGGATCACCATCTACGGCGTAATGATCGAATGAGCGCGGGGCCAGCGCATCGCCCACTGTCGACGCGCCGGTCCGGCTCGATCGCTACGGAATGTCGTGTGCACGTCCTCTCACCGGAGCGGGATCAATGGTGGGAAGGGTTGGCGGGCCGCTTGGGCGGCCCCGACCCTCGCCCGTGACCGCCCCCATCGCGGCCCAATCCCTCGTCATATGCGTCCGAGCAAGACCAGGATCAGCACGATGACGAGCACCAGGCCGAGACCGCCGCCACCGTAGTAGCCGGTGCCGTAGAAGGGGCCACCTCCGAGTCCGCTGAAGCCACCGAGCAAAACGATGACCAGGATGATGAGCAGAATGGTTCCAAGCGACATGAGCAATCTCCAATCCATGTGCCGTCGAGGCATCCATCAACGCCCAATGTACAAACTGGTTCCGCAGATTGCCGAAGGCGAGCAAACTTATCGATGATCGAGCTGGTGGCGGACGCGTTTCGACTACCGCGGAGGCGGAGCGGATTTCAACGCGAGCGGCGGCCGGCAACAAGCAAACGGCACCTGACGGGTCGCCGAGACGAGAGGTCGCGGGGCCAGGCGCGCGATCTGCCCGCAGCCGACCCCGGCGCAGCCGCCGCACCGCAGCTCATGGAAACCAAGCGCCGCTCCAGGAGCGGCGCTTGGTCCTCGGTGCGGCTCCGCGGGTGGGGCGGAATGGCGCGAGTGAAGCGCGGCTCAATAAGAGCGTCCGAGCCGGCCCACGATCCAGCCGAGCGCAAGCGCGATCGCGACCGCGGTGTAGGGCCGGGTCTCGACGTTCTCGCGAATCGTCTGCTCGAAGCTTCCCGCCTGGCGACGCACGGCGGCGGCCGCATCGCCGGCCGTCTCGCGGGCTTGGCCGTAGAGATCCTGGGCAGCGCCGACCGCCTGCTTCACGGTACCTTCGACCTGGCTCTTGACGTCGCCGGTGGCCCGGCCGAAGCCCTCTTCGACCTTGCCGCCCATGCTCCGTGCGGTGCCTTCCATGCGATCTGAATTCATCATCGTGTCCTCACTGTCGGGGTTGAACGGCTCGCCGTAACAACACCCCAGCAGGACTTTGGTTCAGGCAACACCAAGTTGTCGCACGAAGATTCGCAGATTGCTCGCGACTTCCTCACGACCGCCGCCGTCATTCGGCCGGGCCGAGCGCAAAATCGGCCGGCAAGGGCCGGGCGCCGCCGAAATCCGCCAAATCGGCAACCTTCGCTTCCCGACGCCTCCGGGCCATTTGCGGATTGCGGCCGGCCAGCAGCGGCAGTGCCAGGGAGGCGATCTCCTCGCCCCAGAGCGCGTGCGCCTCCATGTTGGGATGGAAGCCGTCGACCGCGAACAGGTGCGGCCCGAACGGCTCGGAGAATCGCTCCACGACGAGGCGCGGAAACCGGGTCGCCAACCCCTCGGCGGCCTCTTGCAGCGCCGCCGAGCGCCAGTTGAGAATCGTGCGCAGCGGCCACGGCAGGGCCGGGAAGCAGGAAAGCGGAGCCACGCCCGTGACGACCACCGCTGCGTCACCGATGCGAGCTCGCGCGGCGGTCACGAGGGCCGCGAGATCGTCGGCGAATGTCGAGGGCGAACGATACGCGATGGTATCGTTGACGCCGAAGGAAATGACCAGAAGGTCCGTCCGTTCGCGTGCTATTCGCGGCAGCAACCGATCGGCCGCCTCGTTGACGGTGGCTCCGGAGAGGCCAAGGCCGTGCCACGCGACGGCACGGCGGGTGCGGCGCGCCAGCGCTCGCGCCGTCGTGGCCGCCACGGTCTGCTCGCTGTGCGCCAAGCCGACGCCGGCGACGGTCGATTCGCCGATCGCCAGCAGGCGGATGGGCGAGCCGCGGCCCGGCACAAAGCCATGATGCGGCGGCTGCACCGGCGGCAGACACGGCACCCGCCGCCGCGTCAGCGTGCCCTGCAGCGCCACCACGGGAAAGAGCGCAAGCGATCCGAACAGTCCGAGTGCGGTTGCCGCCGTCATCGACCCGAAGACGGTGGCAAGGCGCCCGGCGGCCGCGCTTCCACATTCCAGCGACCTTCGAACCGAGTCACTTCGAAACGAACCACCTCGACACGAAGCCATGGGACACGAAGTCATGGGCACGCGCTCCCGCACTTCCAGACAACAAGATTAAAAGACAGCTGGAAACGCGGTACACGCACGCCGGTTCCGTGCCGGGTCGGCTCATTTTCCGGAACCCGGCGGCTCCGGAACCCGGAGGCGAGGCAGAATGTTTGATCACAAACAACCACAGGGTGGATCGCCGTCATGGCTGCGCAACAGATCGAGCGGGTTTGGGACATCATCGAGAAGGTCGGCGTCGCCATGCTGACGACGCAATTTTCCGGCGGCCTGCGGGCGCGGCCGGTTGAGGCGCGGCCCGACCGGGACGCCGGCATCATCTGGTTCCTCACCGACGCGCGCAGCGGCAAGGACGAGGAGGTGGCGGCAGCGCCGGACATCGGCCTCGTCTTCATCGACGCCGGCGACAAGGCCTATCTCTCGATCACGGGCCGCGCCGAGATAATGCGCGACACCGCAAAGGCGGCCGAAATCTGGAAAAGCACCGATCAGATCTGGTGGCCGGACGGCCCGGAGGATACAACGCTACGCCTGCTGCGGATCGAGCCGCGCACGGCCGAGCTGTGGGATGGACCGTCGAGCTCGATCGTGGCCGCCTTCGAATTCGCAAAGGCGCGGCTCATGGGCGCCAAGCCCAATCTGGGAGAGAACCGCAAGGTCAGCGTGCCGATGCGGTAGCGCCTCGTGCACGGCGCCAGCGCCCGGTCGGGGACCGGGCGCTGGCGATCGAACTCGTGGGCCGTTACTTCGACGCGGTGTCGGGCACCCAGGAGGTCTTCTCCTTGTCGTACTTGAACCCGGGCGCGGACTTCAGCGCGTCCTTGGTGGTGTCCATGGTGAGGTAGATCTTCTGGTTCTTCATGGTGTGCTTGACGGCGGAGAACGGTACCGCCACGTCCTTCTCACCGGCGCCCAGGAAACCGCCGACGCCGACGATCAAGGCGGTGGTGCGGCCGTCCGGGGAGACCAGCACGTCCATGATCTCGCCGATCTTGTTGTCGGAGGGATCGTAGACGGTCTGCTTATACCAATCGGTGACGGTCGTGCTGTTGTTCGGCACGGTGGACATGATCTCGGCACGGCCGGACGACATCGGCTGCGCGAAGGCAGCGGTGCTGGCGATCAGTGCGCCAGCGGAGATTGCGATCAGATTCTTCATGACGTGGTCCCTTCGGGTGTGGTGTCTTGGTGTGAAAGTGGCTTGTCAGCCAGACCACAGAACGCTGCAGACGCGAGCCGAGTTCCAATTCGATTGGAGGGAACCCATTCGCGCCCGCGGGCGTTATTTCGCGCCTGCGGGCGTCATGCGGTGTGCCGCGTCACCGCGCGGAGGCTTTCCTCAGTCCGTGCCGAGCGGCACGTCCACGCTGAAGGTCAGCCCGAGTGGATCAAACTCCAGTCGGGTCGGTCCCAGCCCGGCTTGCACGGCGCGCTCGATGAGGGTCGAACCGAACCCTTTGTGCTTCGGGGCCTCGACCGCAGGGCCGCCGCGCTCCCGCCAAATGAGCCTCAACCGGTTCGCGCCGTCGGCCTTCGACAGCTCCCATGCGATGTGAATGCGGCCGTCGGAGTTCGACAAGGCGCCGTATTTGACCGCGTTGGTGGCGAGCTCGTGCAACGCCATCGCCAGCAGCAGGGCTCTGTTCGCGTTCAGCCAGACCTCGGCCGGACCTTCGATCTGGAAGCGCTCGCGATGCACCTCCTGAAAGGCGCCGAGCGCCGCGCCCACGACATCGCGGAGCGGGGCGCTGTCCCAACTCTTGAGCGACAGCAGATCGTGCGCCTTCGCCAGTGCCTGCAGCCGCGTCACGAACGCATCCCGCTCCTCGGCGGGCGTCCGGCGCAAGGTCTGCATGGCGATGGCCTGCACCGTCGCCAGGGTATTCTTGATTCGATGCTTCATCTCGCCGAGCAGAAAATTCTGCTGCGCCTCGGCGCGCCGGCGTTCGGTGATGTCACGGGCGATCTTCGATGCGCCGACGATCCTGCCGGACGCGTCCTTGACCGGCGACACGGTCAGCGAAATTTCGACCAGGCTGCCGTCCTTGCGCCGGCGGATGGTTTCGTAATGATCGATGTGCTCGCCGCGCACGATGCGGGCGAGAATGCCCGGTTCCTCGTCGATGCGATCCGGCGCCATCAGAATCGTGATCGGTCGGCCGATGACCTCCGCGGCGGCGTAGCCGAAGAGACGCTCGGCACCCGCGTTCCAGCTGACGATCACGCCGTTGAGATCCTTGCTGACGATCGCATCGTGGGAGAACTCGACGATCGCCGTGAGCCGTTGCGCATCCTCCTCGGCGCGCTTGTGGTCGCTGATATCCACCAGCATGCTCACCGCGCCGACGAATGTGCCGGAGGCGTCGTAGAGCGGCGTCGTATGGGGGATAAAGGGGACGCGACTGCCGTCGGGGCGCTCGACCACCACCTCCGGTCCGTGGATCGGACGCTTCTCCTTCACCGACATGGCCATCGGACATTGGCCGTGCGGCACCGGTCTGCCGTCCGGCCAATACAGCTTCCAGGCGCCGCACCATTCGGTCTTGCCGAGCTCGGGGTGATGGCCCCAGAGCATGGCCGCCGCTTCGTTGTAGTAGGTGATCCGCCCCTGCGCATCGGTGATGTAAACGGCGGCCGGCAACGCCCCGAGCACCGCGTGGATATAGCTGTCATCGCCCACGAGCGCGGCCGCATTCAGCCAGGGAAGCTCGCTAGGTCTCGACAATTCCGGGCTCGATGGGCTGTCCTCAACTGCGCTGTCCACGGCCAATACCAGTACCAATCAACCTGCCACGCCAAGTTATCGCACTCTCAGGCGGGACCTTTCGCTTGTCAATTGGAGTTTGGCCCTGCGAAGGAGCGGAGGAGATCCTTGCCGTGCGCCTATGTCAAAAGACATGCGTGCCGAATGGGGTAGGGGCCGCGTGGCGCCGTCGATCGAGTCCGCCATGCCGGCGACTGTCGAATTTCGCAGCTAGGTTCGGCATCACACGTTTCGCCCGCGACGCTGGCGCGCCCTCGAGGCGGGCAACCCAGAACACCTGCTGGCGCGGATCAGTCGGCTCCGGCGATCACGCCATTCGAACCACTTATGGAACTCCTGGGCTGCCTCGCAAGTTGTGGAGCATCGGACAATTGGTATTCATGGAGACGTAAAATGGTTGACAAGGATCGCATCAAAGGCTCCGCCGAGCAGGCCAAGGGCAAAGTGAAGGAATGGACCGGCAAGGCCTTGGGAGACCAGAAGATGGAAAATGAAGGCAAGGGCGACCAGATCAAGGGCAAGGTGCAGAATGCGGTCGGCGGCCTCAAGGACGCCATGCGCGGCAAATAGGCGCCTGGTTTCCCCCGCATGCGCGTGAACTGCTTCGAATGCGCTTTGCGCGCATGCGGTTTGTTCAAGCCGATAAGTGAGAACGAGCTCGCGGTCATCAACGACATCAAGCGCGACCATCTGACGGTCCCCGCCGGCACCGAAATCATTCGCGCCGGCCGGGACAGCCCGGAGCTCTATACGCTTTATTCGGGTTGGGCATTCCGCTTCAAAGCTCTGCCGGACGGCCGCCGGCAAATTCTCAACTTTCTGCTGCCCGGCGACCTGCTCGGGCTGCAAGCCGCGATGTTCGACGCCGCGCAACACGGCATCGAGGCCTTGACCGATGTCGAGCTTTGCCTGCTGCCGCGTCACAAGATCTGGCATCTGTTCGGCCAGATGCCGGAGCTCGCGTTCGACGTGGCTTGGCTCGGCGCCCGCGAGGAAAGCCGGGTCGACGAAAATCTGCTGAGCGCCGGCCGCCGCAGCGCGGCCGAGCGCGTCGCGGCGCTGATCCTCATTCTGTACCGGCGGGCCGACGCGCTCGCCCTGGTGGAAGACTGCAGCTTCACCTTCCCGCTCGGCCAACAGCACATCGCCGACGCACTCGGACTTTCGCTCGTCCATACCAACAAGACGCTGGCACGGCTGCGGCGAATGGGGATGTTCACGCAGGCGAACGGATCGCTGACGCTGACCAATCCGCGCATCCTGGAGGGCATCGCGCAACACTTCGACCAGGAGCTGGCGCCCCGGCCCCTGATCTAGCGCGAAGGCACGATCATCGCCCGATGGGCGGCCGCCTGCGGCTCAGGGTGTCAGGATCGGTCGCGCCGCCGCGTCGGAATGCAGATCGCGGCCGAAAGCCCATTCGGTCAGGAAGTGCCCGTCCTCGTGCCGCACCAGCACCTCGACCCGACGTCCCGCATGGCCGTCCTGCTCGGCATATTCGATGGCCGCACACAAGGCCTGCCGCTTACTGGGATAGGAACCGGAATAGCGGCGCCCAGCCCGCACTATTTTCCATTCGGCCTCGCGCCTCACGACGACGTATCGAAGATGATTCATAGGGCCGCTCCCTCGCTTGCCAACCAGAGCGCTTGAGGAAAAACGTGAGCACTTGAGGAAAACGTGAGCATTCCGGGAAAACGTGAGCACTCGGGGAAAACGTGCCTACCGCAAGGTTTGTTCCGGCCGGATTCGCCGGCAAGCGGCGGCGGCAGCTTGGAGGCATACCTCCGGCTGACCGTTCGCCAGGCTGCGGGAGGCAGCGGAACCAGTGGGCGCAGAACGCGTTAGCTTGCGGATGCTTCAGCCGTCGCCCAATGGTCAGGGTGTCGGCCCGGCGTCCGTCGGCGCAGCATCCTGTCCCCATCCGGGAATTGACCGACCGGATCCAAGGAAGCTTTCCGCCACAACGTGGGGCCGCGCCTCGGTCGAGGTGGCGGCCCCGCTTATGTCTTCAGCACGGCTCTGATTTCACGAGCCGCGCAAGGTCGGCAGGCCGAATGAACTCCAGGCTCGACAACCTCCTCTCCTGGCTCGCCGCATCCGTGATGGTGACGGCGGGCGTAATCCTGACCCTCAAGCGCCAGCAGAATCTGCAGGTCCTCAAGCCGGTGCGGGTGCTGCCGCGGGCCACTCCGGCGCAAGAGCCGCTGGGGCTGCAGGAGATTCGCGCCACCGAACGCGGCCGCGGCCGCGGCGCGCGCTCGCCGGCGCAAATTCCCTGGCGCGGCTGGAAGGACATCATTCTGCGCACCTATCAAGAGACCCAGGACGACCGCCTGCTGGCGCTCGCCGCCAGCGTCGTCTTTTACTCGCTGGTTGCGCTGTTCCCGGCGCTGGCCGCCGGCGTGTCGTTTTACGCGTTGTTCGCCGACGCCGGCACCATCGGCAAGCACCTGTCGCTCGCCGCCGGCATCGTCCCGGCCGACGTGCTCGACATGCTGCGCGACGAGATCACCCGCATCGGCGCCAAGAGCGACGGCAAGCTGACATTCGGCTTCCTGCTCGGGCTGGGCATCGCGCTGTGGAGCGCCAACGCCGGCATGAAGGCGATCTTCGACGCGCTCAACGTCATCTACGACGAGCAGGAGCGGCGCGGCCTGGTGCGGCTCAATCTCATGTCGCTCTTCTTCACCGTCTGTGCGATCGGGGCCGTGCTGCTGGCGGTGAGCGCGGTCGTGGTATTCCCGCTGCTGCTGGCGGCCTTCGGCCTCAGCAGCATCGACGAGCCGATCATCGGCTATCTGCGCTGGCCCGCAATGGGGGTCCTCATGATCGCGGCTCTCGCGGTGCTTTATCGCTACGGCCCGAGCCGCCGGCCGGCGAAATGGCGCTGGATCAACGTCGGCAGCGTGTTTGCGGCATCGGCTTGGCTCATCGTCTCGTCGCTGTTCTCCTGGTACCTCGGCAACTTCGCCAACTACAACGCCACCTACGGGTCGCTGGGCGCCGTCGTCGGCCTGATGATGTGGATGTGGCTGTCCACCATCGTGGTCCTGGTCGGCGCCGAGCTCAATTCGGAGATCGAGCACCAGACCTCTTGCGACTCGACGGTGGGGCCGGAAAGGCCGCTCGGTATCCGCGGCGCCGTCATGGCCGATACGGTGGGAGCCGCGAAGACGTAACGCTGACGATACGAGGAGCGGGACGTCGCCCGCG
Organism: uncultured Alphaproteobacteria bacterium; assembly: GCA_963744275.1. GTDB lineage: Bacteria > Pseudomonadota > Alphaproteobacteria > Rhizobiales > Xanthobacteraceae > VAZQ01. The sequence continues at coordinate 322,568 of CAVUSX010000029.1, read as the reverse complement.
CCGGCGGCTCCCGCGGCGGGACGCGGGAACCCGCCCGCCCGATCGACGTTGAGTCGGGATTGCATTGCGCTGGGCGGCATCTGTGGCAACCCCGCGGCGGTCGGGGAGGACATCGTGGAGCTTCTTCGCGCGCAGCAGGAAAAGCGGGACGCCCTGATCATCAACGATCCGCACCCCTGCACCAGCATGGCCGACGTGTGGGGGTCCTCCGCCCAGATGGCGACGGTCGGGATATTCCTGTTGCTCATGGTCACCTGCTTCTATTTCGGCCGTCCGATCCTGTTGCCGGTTTCGGCCGCGGTCCTGATCGGCACCACCTTTTCCCCCATCCTGAAATTCGCCAGCCGGCATGGGGTCTCGCCCTGGCTGACGGCCCTATTCATCGTCGTGCTGATCATCACGGCGGCCGCGCTCGCGGTGACGATGCTGGCCGCCCCGATCACCGAATGGATGGGCCGGGCGCCCGAGATCGGCGCCGGCCTCAAGCAGCGGCTCTATGTGCTCGACCGCCCCCTGGCGGCCTTGCATGATCTGGAATCCGCTCTCAAGCCCGCCGACTCGGCGGTCGCGGTCGAATCGTCCAATATCAGCCTGGTCACGCCGGTGGCGGCTGCCCTGACGCCGGCGGTGGCCGAGATCGTCTTGTTCTTCGCCACCCTGATCTTCTTCATGGCCGGCGAGTTGAAGTTTCGCCGCTATCTCGCGACGTTCTTCGGGACACGCGACGGCAAGCTCCGCTTCATCCGCATCGCCAACGACATCGAGCACAATCTCGCGTCCTATGTGGCGATCGTCACGGTCATCAATGCGGCGCTCGGCACGATCGTGGCGGCAGGCGCCTGGGTGCTCGGCCTGCCGAACCCGCTGATCCTCGGGATCCTCGCGTCAGTGCTCAATTACATCCCCTATCTGGGACCGGCCTGCATGGCGGTCATCCTGCTCGCGGTCGGATTCGTGACCTTCCCGTCGCTCGGACAGGCGCTGATCGCGCCCGCAAGCTTGATCGTGCTGACGACGCTCGAGGGCCATCTCATCACCCCGACCGTGATCGGACGGCGTCTCACTCTCGATCCGCTCGCGGTCTTTCTCGCCATCGCATTCTGGAGCTGGTTATGGGGTCCGATGGGAGCCTTCCTCGCGGTTCCGCTGCTGATCGTCGCCCTTGTGGTCATCGGTCACGTCTTCCCGTCAGATGAGGGCAAGCTGCCTGGATGATCGGGAACCTTTCTCGCGGCACCGGGTTAGGCTGCAGACGGATTTCCGCCACATCTTCCCCAAGCCAGGAGACAAGCCTCATGTCGAACACGTCCAGCGTGGCCCGTGACACGATCGGCGAGGCCAAGGGCACGGCCCACGATATCGGCAAGGCAGCGCTCGGGCGACGTTCGCGACGATCTGGCGGCATTGCGCGACGACGTGGCGCGGCTCACCCGACAGATTGCCGATGTCGTGGCGGCGCGCGGCGAGGCCACGTGGCGCAAGGCCAAATCGAACCTCGAGGGCGTCCTCGGCGAGGCGCAGGACAAGGGCCTGGAGGCGGTCGATGCAGTGCGCGAGGTCGGCGACAACATGGTCGATGCCCTCGACGCGTCGCTGAAGAAGCGGCCCTATACCACCCTGGCGCTGGCACTCGGGGTCGGATTTCTGTTCGGTGCCACGTGGCGGCGCTAGTCTCGAGCGGATCGGCTGCCGGGCGGGCGCGCACATGATCAGCGGCTGGCTGCGACACCTCGAGCTGACGCTCAAATCAAAGAGCGGCCTCGGTTCCGGCGTGCTCATCTGGGGATTGATCGCCCTTTTGGGCGGCGCGGTTACCTTTGGATTCTTCATCTTCGCGGCGTTCATCGCATTGGCCGGACGCTTCGGCCCGCTGATCGCCGCCGTGGCTCTCGGGTTGCTCTTCCTCCTGCTCACGCTTCTGGCGGTGTACGGCTGCGTGTCGTCCCGGCGCCACACCATCGCGGGTGCGCAGCTGGCCCTCGAGGCCCGCAGCCACGCGCCTTGGCTCGATCCGAAATTCGTCGGCATCGGCCTGCAAGTCGGGCGGGCCATCGGCTGGCGCCGGCTCGTCCCCCTTGCCGCCGCCGGGGTTCTGGTCGCGGGACTCGCGAAGGAATGGTTTGGTCGCGACCAGGGGACGGCCGGCGAAGCCGGATGACGCTTCAGGCGGGGCGGGGAAAGCGGACCGGAGCGTCGGGCGAAGCTGGGGACGCCGCAGGGGTGGGCGCCGCAGCCACATCGCCGGGTTTTCTTCGGCCCATGGTCCAATTGTAGGACATCCGCACCTCGAAATTCGGCACCGTCCAGCAGGCGCCGTCCGCATCCATGAAGACCACCCACAGCAACGCCGCTTCGGGCCCATAGTCGATGACGAAATGCGCCCAGCCGGGGCCTTTGGATGTTTCAAGCGGGAGGGGAGGATTCAACTGGGTGAGCACTGCTTATCCGATCTCTCTCGCTGACCTGGCCTCGAGTAACGGCCCGCGGGGGCTGTCCGGCGCGGGCCGTCTCGTCCGGTGATCCGCCTGCGGATCAGCTCCAGTACGGCGTCACGCCGTAATAGTCGTAGACCTTCTGGCCGCGCGCGCGGTCCGACCAATCCCAGCTGTCGTGCCGGCCGTACCGGGGCGCCCCTTTGAGCTGCTGCTCGGTGATATTCACCTCGTAGCCGTCGAGCCGAGGGTTGTAGGTCAACACCGACCAGGGCAGCGGATAATAGTCCTCGCCGATACCCATGAAGCCGCCGAAGCTCATGACCGCATAGGCGACCTTGCCGCTGATCTTGTCGATCATGACGCGCTGGATGGTGCCGGCCTTCTCGCCATTGGAGCGATAAACCGCGGTGCCTTCCACCTTGTCGCTGCCGATGAGGTTTGTGGTTTCGCGTTTATCGAGCGACGCCGAGGGAGTGATAGCCATCGGGATTCTCCTTTTTCTCGATTGCCCTCCGACAACGATTTTGCGCCGAACCGGTTCCCCTCCTCCAGCCCCGGCGAGATATCGCATCGGCGACAACCTTGGAGCTGCGGGCGTGCCATTTTCCGGGGCGCGAGCAGCGGCGCGCCGCGTCTCAAGCGCGTTGGAACCGGTCCGCGTCTCGCTCGTTGCCCGGGATCACTCTTACAGGAGCGCAAAATGCCGAAACAGACAAAAACACTTCGAGATCTCTTTCACGAGACCCTGAAGGACATCTACTACGCGGAAAAGAAGATCCTCACGAGCCTGCCGAAGATGGCCAAGGCCGCCCAATCCCCGGACCTTCGTGCGGCTTTCGAGAAGCACGAACGGGAAACCGAAGGCCAAGTCGCGAGGCTCGAGCAGGTCTTTGCGATCATCGAGCAGCCCGCCAAGGGCAAGACCTGCGACGCCATCAATGGCATCGTCGAGGAGGGCAAGGAGATCATGACCGAGTTCAAGGGCTCGCCGGCGCTGGACGCCGGGCTGCTGGCCGCGGCGCAGGCGGTCGAGCACTACGAAATCTCGCGCTACGGAACCCTCATGACCTGGGCCGACGAATTGGGCTTGAAGGATGCGGTCGCGCTTCTCGATGAAACCTTGCAGCAAGAAAAGAAGACCGACGAGGCCCTTACCGCGCTGGCGGAATCGGCGGTCAACCAAGAAGCGCAGCAAGCAGCCGAATAGCCGGCCCGGATCGGAGCTCGGGTGTTGTAGGGCGCAATCGCTTTATTGCGCCGTCAGGCTCACCAAGGGCGCAATGCCCGCGGCCCGGCCGAGCGGCGCAATAAAGCAATTGCGCCCTACGATCGACCGCGCTTCGGCGCGCAATGGATTTTCATAGATCATTCCATAAGAAAAACCCCGCCGTTGGGCGGGGTCGGTCAGACACTATGTACTTTTCTTGCGTGGTTCTTGTGGTCTTGTCTGCGCTTGGACGCCGGCCTCAGATCACGTGGGTGATCATCAGCGCGATCACCACGACCAGCGGCACGCCCAGCAACCAAAGAATGATCGGCATAGAAGCCTCCCTTTGCTGACGATCCCACACGGATCGGTCAGCTCCACAACATCATTGCGCCTGCTTGGTTCCGAATGCCGATCTTGGATCGCATTGGACCATGCGCGCAGGCGAATTGGAACTAATTGCGTCACATCGATGTTGAAGAGAGCAGAGCAGACAGGCACGAAAGGGATATGTCATGCCGATTCTCATTTGGATTGCGACCGTCGCCTGCATGATGGAAGCGGCGGGTGTTCGTCCCTCCGCACGGCCGCTGTCCGAGCCGGATCGCTCCAAATCCCTGATCGCTCCAAAGAGGGGCCTGGAAGGAATTGATAGCCAGTGAAAGCGATGCGGCGTGCGGTTGCAGCAGAGCTTTCTCATGGAAAACGCCCTTGATCCCGGGTCATCCCCGAAACGAGCCCGCGCTCCCCGGAACGGAGACAACAAATGCGATCTTTCCTGCAAATCCCGATCGTCGTCGTGCTGTCTTGCCTTCCCGCCATGGCGCAAGAGGAGAGTGCTTCGAGGGCACAAGAGAAACTCGAGATCGGCCAGGGAGTTGTCTGCGACACGCCCCAGCAGGTCGAGCGCTATGTGGCACTTCGCGGCGACGGCGCAGAGACCACCATCGCGCTGCAGACCGTGAATGATGAGGCCCATGTTTCCGCTTGCGGAGTTGCCCTGGTCCTGTTCAGCGCCGGCGAGCGCGTCGGCGGCCTGACCGCGCAAGGACGGCTTCTCTCCATCATCCAGATCAGAGTCCATGCCTTCGGTAACGGCCCGGTTTGGACGAGGATTCCCGCGACCATCCGCTACACGGTGACGGCTGAAAAAGGGCAGATCGCCTGAGGAGCCGGAATGATGCCGCCGCGAGCGAGCCGCGCCAAGTCCCGCAAAGCCCCTCATCGCAAGCCTGCCGCGCGCGGGTCCGCGAAGCGATGGTCGGCGCGGGTGACCCGCACCAGCGATGCTCTCGATCTCAAGGGCGGGGTCTTCAGCCTCAAAGATCCGAAGCGGATAGCGGCGTCTCTGAAGCGGTCAGCCGAGCGGAGCACGCGAAAGAAATCCAATTCCTATCGATCCGCGCTGTCCATGCTCACCTTCTACATCAATCGGGCCGGCACGAATTTATCGGCGGCCAGGCGCAGGATATTGCAACGAGCCAAGGACGAGCTGCGAAGGCAGTTCAAGCGCGCGTGACGAGCTCGTTTGCCGTCACCCTGCTGAATTTCGCGGATATCCACTAACGGGAAGCCCGCTTTTTGCGGGTTGCCGCCGCCTTCTTGGCCGAGCGCGAGCGGGCGGCGGCCGGCCGGCTCGCCGATGCGCGTCCACCGAGCCGGCCTCCTTTGCGCGCGGGCGAATGGTCTTCCGCGGTGCCGCGGCCGGAACCGCTCTTCTTGCCGCCATGCGTTTCCTTGTTCACCGTCGCCCAGGCGCGCCGCGCGGCCTCTCGATCCGGGACCCCGCGCTTCTCGTAGCCCTCCTCGATATGCTCGGCTTGGCGCTTCTGCTTGTCGGTGTAGCTTGATTTGTCGCCGCGGGGCATGACCAGCTCCTGATGCAGATCGGATTCAAAGCTGGAACGCATGAGGCATGGCGCGGTTCCGGCCTGGGCGCGCGGCGCGGCGAATCGCGTCGACCGTCGTCGGGAGCATCGTCCGCATAACAGCGTACATGGGCAGCGCCTGCGTTTGCGCGGCCGGTTTGCCGCGGCTCCGGTGCGGGTGTAAGACAAATCCGGGAGCGGAATCTCCGTGAGGCGGAACGGGAGACGGCATGACTTACATCATTACGGCGACAAATTTGATCGGTGCGATCTCATTGCGCCGCGATGCGCCGGCTGCGGCCGTCAAGAAGGCGCTGGAGCTGACCGCACAGGGAATGATGGACGTCCGCATCATCGACGAGGCCGGCCGACAGTATGAGCCGGCCGAGTTCGATCAGTTGCAGGTGGCCGAAAAGTGAGGCCGCGCGGCCGGGGACCGGCCCGAGAGAGGCCCAGGGACTGATCCGGGAACCGGCCCGGGCAATGGCGCCCGGCCTTCAGGCGACTTTGATGCCGTCGGGCACCGAGGCGAGGCGACGCGGCTCGGGCACCAGATATTTGCCGATCTGCACCATCGGGCGCGGATTGACGAGGATCGAGAGCAAGCGGTCCTGCAACATCTTGGGCGAGGTCGGCTTGGTCAGGACCTCGTGCACGCCGAGCCGGATCGCCTCGTTCACGCGGGTGCGCGATGCGTGCGGAGTGAGCATGATGATCGGCAGGAACGGCTTCGAGAACACGCCGGGGGAGCGCACGATGTGCATGATCTGCGGGCCGCTCAGCACCGGGATGTCCCAATCCATCAGCATGATATCAGGACTGACGTTGCGGATGACGTCGAGGGCGGAGAGCCCGTCGGCGGCCTCGAAGATCGATTTTGCCCCGATGTTCATCAGCATCATGCGCGTCAATTTGCGCGTATAGGGATTCTCATCGACCACCAGCAGGCCGAGACGCTCGATCAGCTTTTCAAGTTGCTTGGCGGACACGGCGGTTGGACTCCACGCTCCTCGTCCCTGGTGGTAGCCCGCGAACGCTGCGATTGAATAAAGCGGACCATTCAAGTTTTATCAATTTGGCGGCAAATGCGCACAACCGCAACGCGCGGGCGCGGGCGGGACGGCGACCGCCGCATGTGGCTCGACTAAAATTGCGCCGATCGGGCCGCGTTCAGGAGGCTTTCGCGGGAGATCGGCGCGGCCTCGGCGTCGCAACGATCAGTGGCTGATGATCGCGTTCACCCAATAGCAGGTACCGTCCTGGCGCGTGAACGAGCCGCCCCATTCGGGATCGTTGCCGCTGCGGGCGGTTCGCAATTGCACGTTGAACGCCGACATGGCGCCGGCGGCGGTGGTCGAAAGCTTCACCACCCCCGCCGAGGGCCTCCATTTCAGGGCCGTGTCGTTTTCAGAATCGAATATGCCGAAGCCATAGTCTGCCGGATAAATCCGCAGTGTTCCGGCCTTGAGCCCATCGAGAGCATCGTCCGAGCGCAGCAAGATGGCGTCGCCCATGTCATTGATCGATTTCGCGCGCAGCGGCTCGACGTCCTTCGCGACCGAAACAAGCGGCGTGACCAGGAAGTGAATCGCGCCCGATTCCTTCTTGGCCGCGGCGTCGCATCCACTCATGGCGGTTGCGAGCCAGCTGAAGTCGGCGGCCGAGGTCGCCGCGATCTGCTCGTCGGCGGGCGCGCCGGTCTCGGTCGCGGCGGCCAGCCGCTGTCCACGCAGCACCACCACGAGCGCGAGCACGATGGCGGCAGCCAGAATTACCAGTGCGCCCGCGACCATCATGCCGGCCGGGCGCAGCCCGATCGGGGCACCGCAATCCGGGCAGGCCTTGGCGAGGACGCCGGCCCCGGCGCCGCAATTGGGGCAATCGCCGCCGATCTTTTCGACCCACACGGGCCACCGCATCAATCGGCCTCGATTTGCCATCTCTGCCTGAGCTTGCATGACGACCAGATCCGGCTTGCCTATGGGAGGACGCGAAGCCGGAAGGATATAGAGCGGATTTCGGGTCCCGAGAAACGGAATTCGCGGGGCGCCACTCGCCCCCACCGGCGGGCGGGCGCCGCCGACAGCGGTACTTGCACGCGCCTTGGAATGGATCGAAGATGACCGGATGAGACCCACCGCCAAGACCATCGCCGCCTCGATCGCCCTGTGCTGGGCCGCCTATTGCGGGCCCTACGATTCCAATGCCTGGCCGCTGGCCTTCGGCATGACGCCCCAGGAAGCCAGCGCCGCGCTCGGGCTGCCCCTCACCTATTATTCCGGATCGCGCGGCGCGGAGCTCTATCTGGCCGGGGGATCGGCGGGGGTTCCGGGAAGGTTCCCGGTCGACGCCGCAATCGCGCTCCAATTCCGCAAAGGTCGCTTGACCGGCTGGAAACAGAATTGGAGCCTGCCGCGACCGTGGATCATCTACTGAGATCAGCCTGACAGCCGCCCAGGAAAGAACCCCGGCGAAAGCGCCGGGGTTCGGTCGATAGAGTTGATGCCTTGGGGATCAGTGCGCCTGCGGCGACCCGCCTTGCGCTTGCGCCTGCAATTCCGCCGGCGTCGCCATGGCCTCTTCCTTGGTGCAGAGGTCCGTGAACAGAACGCTGCCGTCCTGCAGATACTGCTTGGTCAGGCAATTGCATGGAGCCGGGGTGCTGGCGCTCGCGACCGGCGCGCTCGCGACCGGCGCGTTCACGGTGGTGTAGTCGACCACGCCATAGTGCGGCTGGTGCCACCAGACCATCCAGTGATGATGGTGATCCCAGTCGTGGTCGTGATCCCAGTCGTGGTCGTGATCTCCATCGTGATCCTTGTCGTGGTGGCAACCCTTGAAGGTTACGCAATCGATATCGATCGGCTTCTTGAAGGCAACCGCGGGGGGCAGCGACGGCGGGACGGGCTTGATCTGGTTGATCGCGTGGATCACGCCGGGATTCACTTTGATCGGTGTGGGATTCACTTGGATCGGCTTGCTGATCTGGATCGAGGTGGCCTTCTGCAGCACCGGGATCGGCTTTGCGGAAGCGCTGGTCACCAACGCCACGGCACCGATCGTGGCGACCGCAGCCAGACTCAAGATATGGGAACGGTTCAACATCGACTCTCTCTCCTCAAAGCTCGCTGTGAGCTCGGCTGGTTTGCTTCATCCGAGCATTGGTCGGATGGCCGCGGGAGGAGGTTCACCCGGATCCCGGCAAACCCCGTGTCATCGGCATAAATCGCCCTATCGGGGTTCACTCCGCGTTCAGGAAGGTGCGTCGGCCGCGCCGGACACGCGCCCCACGGGGCCGGCACCGGCAGGTGTTGCTTTTCCGGCGCCGCCGTCGTGAAATTGCCGCGATCGAAGGCCGGGCCGTCTGCCCGGCCGCGACGTTCATAGGAGGTCACCTTGGGTAAGCAATTCACACTCACCGCCGCCGACAAGCACCGACTGGGCGCCTATCGGGCCGATCCCCAAGGCCCGGCCAAGGGCGGGATCGTGGTGGTTCAGGAAATCTTCGGCGTGAACCAGCACGTCCGCGCGGTCTGCGACCGGCTGGCGGGCGAAGGCTATGCGGCGGTGGCGCCGGCCCTGTTCGATCGCCTGGAGCCGAACTTCGAATGCGGCTATACGCCCGACGAGATCGCCAATGCCCGCAAGTTCGTCGCCAATCCGGATTTCGGCGCCATGCTGCGCGATATCCAAGCCGCGATCGACGAGCTCAAGAAGGAGGGACCGGTCGCCGTTCTCGGCTTCTGCCTGGGCGGAACGATGTCGTTCCTGGCGGCGGCCGAAGGAACCGGCCTCTCGGCGGCGGTCTGCTTCTACGGCGGCCACATCATCAAGATCGTCGACAAGATGCCGAAATGCCCGACCCAGATGCATTTCGGCGAGAAGGACGCCAGCATCCCGATGAGCGACGTGGAGACGATCAAGAAGAAGCATCCCGAATGCGAGATTTACGTCTATCCGGATGCCGGGCACGGCTTCTATTGCGACGAACGCGGCAGCTACAACGCGGCGGCCGCCAAGCTGGCCTGGCAGCGCTCGCTGGAGTTCCTCAAGAAGCACGTGAAGAAGTGACGCGCCGAAGCGTCTGGGGGAAAGCGCGCCGCGCGTGATGCATTGATCGTCCCGGCGCGAGGACGGGAGGGGTGTTTCGAGTCCGAACTAGAACCAGCGCTCGTCGATGCTGATGGTGTCGCCGGGCCGCAATGCGTAGGTGAGCGGCACCGACATGCGGTAGGACTGTCCGCCTTGGTTACGGGCGACCTTCACGGTCCAGCGATACGCCCGCGGCGTGAAGCCGCCGGCGATCGCGACCGCGGTCTCGACCGTCATGTTGGGAACGTAGGGATATTGCCCCGGATAGGTCACCTCGCCCAGGATGAAGAACGGCCGGTAGCTCTCGATCTCGATCGCCACATGGGGTTCGCGGATGAAGCCGTTGCGCAAACGTGCCCCCACCGTCCGGGCGAGCTCGGAGGTGCTGGAGCCGCGCGCCGGAACCGCGCCGATCAGCGGCATCGTGATGTTGCCGGCGGCGTCCACGGTGTAGGAATTGCTGAGCCCATCCTGTCCGAACACGACGATTCTGAGCCGGTCGCCGGAATCGAGCTGGTAGACGGAGACGGCGTCGGCCGGCGAGACTGCCGCAGACACGGCGGCCACCGGCGAGGCGACGGCCGCGGGCGCCGAACCGCCCGCATACATCAAGTCGTCGAGATCGGATCGCGGGGCGGCAGTGATTGGCGGCGCGACCGCGACCTGGGGTCCCGGCCCCGCCCGCATCCCCTGACCGAGCGGCCCGGCGCAGCCCGCCGCCATGAGGGCGATCGACAACGCGAATGCCAGACCGGCGCGGCGACGCACCCGGCCGAACAGTTTCCACTCAACTCGATGGCGCTCAAGCCCCATGCGGCACATCCGAACCCGACCAAGAAGGGTTAACGGATTAGCGCCCGATATGGTTAACAAACCCTCACCGTTTCGAAGGGATCCAAAGGGTGCGCCGGGCGCCGCGGCTCCAGCCGGCCCCGGCTCAGCCGGCCCCGGCAGCCGGCCCCGGCTCAGCCGGCGGTCACCATGCCGGTTCCGATCGGACAGCTCACGCCGGTGCCGCCGAGCCCGCAATATCCGGCGGGATTCTTGGCGAGATTCTTGGCCAGATATTGCTGGTGATGGTCCTCGGCGAAATGGAACGGCGGCGCGTCGCGGACCTCGGTCGCAGCTCTGCGATATATGACCGCGGCCGGCCCGCCGGGCCGGATCGCCTCACAGCCGCTCAATCAAGACCGGCGCACCGAGCCTCAGTCGCGGGCATAGCCGATAAGCGGCTTCTTCTTGCGTCCCAGGATCATCAGGAGCGAAGCCAGCACCGCCAGGACGACCCAAATCGGAGCGTGCAGAAAAGAGACGGTCACCGGATCCCATAGCCAATTGGCGATCGGCGCCGTGAGAGGGCGCAAGACATCCTGCGGGCTCTTGGGATAGACCTCGTTCCAAAATCGCTCCACGGTGGTCATCTCGACCGACCGATTGGCGATCGACTTGGTTCCATCATAGACCAGGAACACGAAACCCAAGGCCAGCCCGAGCAGGCCGACGAAGCGAAACAAAAAACGGATCATGATCTGCCGTGCTAGGCTGAAAGCTCGTCCCGGCCCCACGCTTACACGTGTCGGGTCGCTGCTTCAATTACGATGCCGAAATCCCACCCCATGAACCAGTCGCGCGCGACCGCAAGGCAAGCCGGACCGATCGATCACGCCGTCACCATCCCTTCGAGCCTACGCTCGATCCGCCAGGCTGCGCCCCCGCCCGGCCCCCGAGCCGGCCTGTCTGGGCAGCCAAGGAGTTGAAATGACTACAAAAAACGACGGCCACGGCAAGCGGCCGACCTTTACGGACCAGGAAGCACTGCAGTTTCACAGCATGGGCCGGCCCGGCAAGCTCGAAGTCATCGCCACCAAGCCGATGGCCACCCAGCGCGACCTTTCGCTCGCCTATTCGCCCGGCGTCGCCGTGCCGGTCCTGGCGATCGCGGCCGACGAGAGCCTCGCCTACGACTACACCACCAAGGGCAACTTCGTCGCCGTCATCACCAACGGCACCGCCATTCTGGGGCTGGGCAACCGCGGCGCGCTCGCCTCCAAGCCGGTGATGGAGGGCAAGGTGGTGCTGTTCAAGCGCTTTGCCGATATCGACGCCATCGATCTCGAGGTCTCGACCGAGGATCCCGACGAGTTCATCAACTCCATCAGGTTTCTCGGCAAGAGCTGGGGCGGCATCAATCTGGAGGACATCCGGGCCCCCGAGTGCTTCGTGATCGAGCAGCGCCTGCGCGAGCTCCTGGACATTCCGGTCTTCCACGACGACCAGCACGGCACCGCCATCATCGCGGCGGCCGGCCTGATCAATGCGCTCCACCTCACCGGCCGCGACATCAAATCGACCAAGCTGGTCTGCAACGGCGCCGGCGCCGCCGGCATCGCCTGCCTCGAGCTGCTCAAGGCCATCGGCTTCACGCCCGACAACGTCATTCTGTGCGACACCAAAGGGGTCATCTATCAGGGCCGCACCGAGGGCATGAACCAGTGGAAGTCGGCCCACGCGGCCAACACCTCCGCGCGCACGCTCGCCGAGGCTCTCGCCGGCGCGGACGCGTTTTTCGGCCTTTCGGTCAAGGGCGCGGTGACGCGCGACATGGTCAAATCCATGGCGGCCAAGCCGATCATCTTCGCGATGGCCAACCCGGATCCGGAAATAACGCCCGAGGAGGTGGCCGAGGTCCGCCAGGACGCCATCATGGCCACAGGCCGCTCGGATTACCCGAACCAGATCAACAATGTGCTCGGCTTTCCCTATATCTTCAGGGGCGCCCTCGACGTGCGGGCGACCGCCATCAACATGGAGATGAAGATCGCGGCCGCCAATGCACTGGCCGCGCTCGCGCGCGAGGACGTGCCCGACGAGGTCGCGGTCGCCTATGGGGCACGGCCGAAATACGGGCCCGACTACATCATCCCGGTGCCGTTCGATCCGCGCCTGATCGCCACGATACCGCCGGCGGTCGCCAAGGCCGCCATGGAAACCGGCGTCGCCCGCAAGCCGATCCCCGACATGGATGCCTATCGGGCTCAGCTGGCTTCGCGGCGCGACCCCGTGGCCGGCATCCTGCAGCGCGTCTACCAGCGGCTGCGCCGACGGCCGCAGCGCGTCGTTTTCGCCGAAGGCGAGGAGGAGCAGGTGATCCGCGCCGCCGCGAGCTTCGTCCATCAGGGGCTCGGCAGCGCGCTCCTGGTCGGCCGCGAGGACCGGGTGCGCGAGACCGCGCGCGGGCTCGGTATCGAGCTCGGCGGCGGCATCGAGATCATCAACGCCGCGCTGTCGCAGCGCAACGCCTCCTATGCGGCCTATCTCTACGAGCGGCTGCAGCGCAAGGGCTATCTGCTGCGCGACGTCCATCGCCTGGTCAACCAGGACCGCAATCATTTCGCCGCCTGCATGGTGGCGCTCGGCGATGCCGACGCGATGGTCACCGGGGTCACCCGCAATTTCTCGGTGGCGCTCGAGGACGTATGCCGATGCATCGACCCCAAGCCCGGCCATCGCGTCATGGGGGTCTCGCTCGTGCTGGCGCGCGGGCGCACCGTCTTGATCGCCGATACCGCCGTGAACGAAATGCCCAATGCCGAGATTCTCGCCGACATCGCGGTCGAGGCCGCCGGGGTGGCGCGGCGGCTCGGTTATGATCCCCGGCTGGCGTTGCTGGCGTTCTCGACCTTTGGCCACCCGCCGAGTGAACGTTCCGAGCATGTGCAGGCCGCGGTCCACATCCTCGACCAGCGCCACGTCGATTTCGAATATGACGGCGACATGGCGGCCGATGTCGCGCTCAACATGGATCTGCGCGACGCCTATCCGTTCTGCCGGCTGTCGGGCCCCGCCAACGTGCTGATCATGCCGGCGATTCACTCCGCATCGATCTCGACCAAGCTGCTCACGGAGCTGGGCGGCGCGACCGTGATCGGCCCGATCCTGGTCGGGCTCGACCGGCCGGTGCAGATCGTGTCGCTGTCCGCCAACGACGCCCAATTGGTCAATATGGCGGCGCTGGCCGCATTCAACGTGAACGGTTGAGGAGAACGTCCCAGCCGTTCTGAACCGGCTCGAGGCCGGAGCGGACATTGACGCGCTGAAGCGTCCCGATTATAAGCGGCGCCGACTGGCGGCGAGCGTCTCGCCGCCGCTGCTTTTTGCGAAATCGGCGAATTCGGCGCCGCTTTGGCGCAGTGACGGAAATTCAGGTGCATGCGGCGACTGCCGCCTGCCACAGGACGAGAACGGGCATGGCCAATACCGCTTCAGCCAAGAAGGCAGCGCGCCAGATGGCGCGCCGGACGGTGATCAACAAGGCGCGCCGCTCGCGCATGCGCAACTTCGTCGGCAAGGTCGAGGACGCGATCGCGACCGGCGATCGCGCCATCGCGCTGGCCGCTCTCGGCGAGGCGGAGCCGGTCATCATGCGCGCCGCCCAGCAGGGCATCGTTCACAAGAATTCCGCGAGCCGCAAAGTATCGCGGCTCACCCAACGGGTGGCGGAGCTCGGCAAGCAATAGCCGGGCGCGGTGCCGCATCCTTAGCGTCAATGCCCGGCTCGCTTGCCGGGCTTTTGCTTTGCGGAATTGGCTGACGGCGAGCGCGGTGACCCTGCGCGCACACGATTTGCCTTGAAAACTCGCGTTTCGAGCCGAATCTGTTGCAAAAGCGTCACTAAATGATTCTATCGTGCCCCTTGGGTCCTTTTTGTATGACCTGAAAGTCACATTCTGCGTTCCTCTGGCCCAAACCGCGGCGGGGGCTAGGTCACGTTTCCGCGCAAAAATACGGCTGCATACAGAACGATTTACAGGGAAAGCCGCGACCAGGGCTTTGAATCTGTCACATGTGAGCCCGCCCTTCCGATGCTTGCCGGACGGTAAATTCAAAACTTGACGGGCCCCGGTTCTGATTCATTGTAACCAAAAATAACTGCAGCACCTCATAGGCTTAAGTTAGGGCATTTGAAGGCCGCTTGTTTGTTCCGCGGCGATTTTCCGGCGGAAACACGGATCGCCTGTAACATTGTAGACATTGCAGGCCATGACCGTCGTGGTAACTTAACTTCATCGCGGGGCCACCGGCGGTTTATCTCGACACGGCCAGTATTCGTGCTCATCGGTGATGGGAACGCCTGAGCTATGTCCAGTTATTCTCAAAACTTGGCCCACGATAGTGAACGTTAGACTCATGATTCGACGGGTCGGGTGTAAGAATAGCTTTGGCCGCCGGCCGGATAGTGTGTGGCGGCTCGAAGCGATGGCTTGAGACCTCGGTCGGTCGAAAGACTTATGGAACATCGCCGTGCGGCGGCGACGACGGAGGGGGGCCAACATCATGACAATCATGACAGTGCGTCAGGCCTGGAGCCACTCGGTCGGTCCTGCCCAGGTCCGGCCCATTCCGCTCGGCCGTTTCGACTCCGGCATGGGCGGGGGACGTCCGGCACCTCCGGGTCGTTGACCCCGCCGTTTGGCGGCTGCCGGCATTGACCGGCTGTCAGTCTCCGCCCCAGCATCGCAGTTCGCGTTTTTCAATCCATCGCTCGATCTGGTTGCGTTGCGGCCCCGGAGGGGGGCCCGCAAGTGTCCGCGTTCCGTCCACCGCGTTCAATTCACCGCCATTGTCGACCATGTCGACCATTATGAGATGAAAATGACCAACATGGATCAGGAGAGATGGTTGCGAGTGAAGGACCGCCTTCGCATCGAAGTCGGCGAGGACATCTATCTCAGTTGGTTCGCGCGCATGGAGCTCGATGCCGTCGAGCTCGAGACGATCAAGCTCTCAGTCCCCACGCGGTTTCTCAAGAGCTGGATCCAATCCCACTATGCCGAGAAGCTCTTGGGCTGCTGGCAGTCCGAGCAGCCCACGACCACGCGGATCGAGCTTACGGTTCGTTCCGCGGCGATCCGGCAGCTGCCGCCGAAGGTCCAGCCGGCCGAGCCGCCGGCCCCGCTGCGCGAGAGCAAGGTCAACGGCCACGAGCCGCGCGGCCTGCTGCCGCCGGCCTCCGCGGTGCATGAAGGCCTCGGCGGCTCGCCGCTCGATCCGCGCCTCACCTTCGATGCTTTCGTGGTCGGCCGCTCCAATACGCTCGCCCATGCGGCGGCGCTCCAGGTCGCGCGCGGCCGCCGCGGCGACAACGTCATGTTCAATCCGCTCTACATCCATGCCGGCGTGGGCCTCGGCAAGACGCATCTGCTGCAGTCGGTGGCGTGGGCCGGCAATGTCGGCCCCGATCGCAAAGTCCTGTATCTGACCGCAGAGAAGTTCATGTACGGCTTCGTGGCGGCGCTGCGGGCGCAGACCGCGATCGCGTTCAAGGAGGCGCTGCGGGCCATCGACGTGCTGGTGATCGACGACCTGCAATTCCTCCAGGGCAAGTCGACCCAGGCTGAATTCTGCCACACCCTCAATGCGCTCATCGATTCCGGCCGCCAGGTGGTGATCGCCTCGGACCGCCCGCCCTCGGACCTCGAGAGCCTCGACGAGCGCATGCGCTCGCGGCTCGCCGGCGGGCTGGTGGTCGAGATGGGCGTGCTCGGCGAGGAGCTGCGGCTGGAGATTCTCAAATCCCGGGTGGCCGCGGCCCGCCTGCACCATCCCGGCTTCGACGTGCCGGCGAGCGTGCTCACCTTCATCGCCAAGGCGGTGACCCACAACGGCCGCGATCTGGAAGGCGCCCTCAACCG
This sequence comes from uncultured Alphaproteobacteria bacterium, assembly GCA_963744275.1. Classification (GTDB taxonomy): domain Bacteria; phylum Pseudomonadota; class Alphaproteobacteria; order Rhizobiales; family Xanthobacteraceae; genus VAZQ01. Next base: position 306,274 of record CAVUSX010000029.1, on the reverse strand, counting down.
GCTGCTCGCCCACAGCAAGCTGACCGGCCAGCCGGTCACGCTCGAGATGGCCGAGCGCGAGGTGCGCGACCTGATCCGCCCGCAGGAGCCCCGCCGGGTCAAGATCGAGGAGATTCAGCGCGTGGTGGCGCGCCAGTACAATGTCAGCCGCGCCGACCTCCTGTCCTCCCGGCGCACCGCCAATGTGGTGCGGCCGCGCCAGGTCGCCATGTACCTGGCCAAGACCCTGACGCTGCGCTCCCTGCCGGAGATCGGGCGCCGCTTCGGCGGCCGCGACCACACCACGGTTCTGCACGCGGTCCGCAAGATCGAGAACCTGGTGAACAACGACGTGTCGCTGGCCGAGGAGATCGAGCTCTTGAAGCGGCAGCTGCAGGACTAGCCACCCGCCCCACCGCGGTCCCGGAGCGGCTCCCGGCCCGGGAGCCGGTTCGGGACCGTATACAGCCGTGGCGCGGGCTGCGCCCGCCACCGCCGCCGGGCCGCCCCCGGCGCCGAATCGGTTGGAAAACCCCCTTGCCGACCGCCATCGCCCTTGCGTAATGCGCGTCCGCGCGCCAACTTCGTGGCCCCCTGAGGCCAGCGGATTCCAAGCGGCGGAGCAGGGTCGAAGATGAAGGTCACGGTCGAACGTTCAGAGTTGCTGAGGTCGCTGGGCCACGTCCATCGCGTGGTGGAGCGGCGCAATACCATTCCCATCCTGGCCAATGTGCTGATCCGGGCGGAGGGCGCGACCCTTTCGTTGAAGGCCACCGATCTCGATCTCGAAGTGATCGAGACGATCGCCGCCGAGGCGAGCCCCGGGGGCGCGACCACGGTGCCGGCCCACATGTTCCACGACATCGTGCGCAAGCTGCCCGAGGGGGCGCAGATCGTGCTCGAAGCCACCGGCGACCGGGCGGTGCTGTCGATCCGCGCCGGCCGCTCGCGCTTCACCCTGCAGACCTTGCCGGAGAGCGACTTCCCGGATCTGGCGGCCGGCGAGATGAGCCACCGCTTCAAGCTGGCGGCGGGGGATCTCAAGCGCCTGATCGACAAGACCCAGTTCGCGATCTCGACCGAGGAGACCCGCTACTACCTCAACGGCATCTATTTCCACGCCGCCGGCACCGCGTCGGCGCCGACGCTGCGGGCGGTGGCGACCGACGGTCACCGGCTCGCCCAGCTCGATCTGCCGCTGCCGGAGGGCGCCGGCGGCATGCCGGGCATCATCGTGCCGCGCAAGACGGTGGGCGAGGTGCAGCGCCTGATCGAGGACGGCAGCGGCGAGGTCCTGGTCGAGCTGTCGCAGGGCAAGATCCGCTTCACGCTCGCGAACGTGGTGCTGACCTCCAAGCTCATCGACGGCACTTTTCCGGACTATGGGCGGGTCATTCCGGTCGGCAACGACAAGGAGCTGGTGGTCGACAAGAAGGAGTTCGAGCAGGCGGTCGACCGGGTCTCCACCGTGTCGAGCGAGCGCGGGCGCGCCGTCAAGCTCTCGCTCAACAGCGGCAAGCTGATGCTGTCGGTCACCAATCCGGATTCCGGCAGCGCCGCCGAGGAGATCGAGGTCGAATACGGTTCCGAGCCGCTCGATATCGGCTTCAACTCGCGTTATCTGCTCGACATCGCGGCCCAGATCGAAGGCGAATCGGCGGTGCTCAAGCTGGCCGACCCGGGCTCCCCCACCCTGATCCAGGACCGCGACGCCAAGGGGGCGCTCTACGTGCTGATGCCGATGCGGGTGTAGGCCGCGTTCCCGGATTACGCTGACGCTCCATCCGGGCTACAGCAGGCAAAATGAGCGCCGCCCGCATCCGCCGCCTGACCCTGACGAATTTCCGCAGCTATCGCTCGGCCCAGATCGAGCTCGCGGCCGGCCCGATCGTGCTGGTCGGGCCCAATGGCGCCGGCAAGACCAATCTGATCGAAGCGATCTCGTTCCTGACGCCGGGGCGCGGGCTGCGCCGCGCCACGCTCGATGAGGTCGCGTTCCAGGAAGGCGACGGCTCGTGGGCGGTGTCCGCCGACGTCGATGGCGCGCTCGGGCTCGCCACCCTGGGGACCGGCATCGAGGCGCCGCCCGCGCCCGACATGGCGGTCACGCGCAAATGCCGCATCGACCGCGAGCCCGCGGTCTCGGTGGCGGCCTTGGCGGATCATCTGCGGGTGATCTGGCTGGTGCCGGCGATGGATGGGATGTTCAGGGCAGCCGCCTCCGAGCGGCGCCGTTTTCTGGACCGCCTGGCGCTGGCGGTGGATGCCGAGCATTCCGGCCGCGTCGCCGCGCTCGAGCGGGCGCTGCGCTCCCGCAACCGGCTGCTGGAGGAGCCCCGCCCCGACCCCCACTGGCTCGATGCGGTCGAGCATGAGACCGCCGAGATCGCGGTCGCGGTCGCGGCGCAACGGGCCGAGACGGTGGCACGGCTGCAGCAGGCGCTGGCGGCGCGCGATCCGGCCTCGGCCTTCCCGGCGAGCGAGATCGCCCTCAAAGGCTGGATCGAGGAGCTGATCCGCCGGCGTCCGGCGATCGAGGTGGAGGACCGCTACCGCGCGGTGCTCAAGGACAACCGTCCGCGCGATGCCGCCGCCGGGCGCACGCTCGACGGCCCCCATCTCACGGATCTCACCGTCACCTATGCGCGCAAGAGCATCCCGGCCGCGGACGCCTCGACCGGCGAGCAGAAGGCCCTCCTCATCGGCCTCGTGCTGGCGCACGCCGGCTTGCTCGCCGAAATGTCGGGCTTTGCGCCGGTCCTGCTGCTCGACGAGGTGGTGGCCCATCTCGATCCGGCGCGCCGCAGCGCGCTCTATGGCGAGCTCGAAGAGCTCGGCGCGCAAGTCTGGATGACCGGCGCCGATCCGGCGGCCTTCGCGGAGATCGAGCCGCAGGCGCAGGTTTTCGAGGTCGCGCCCGGCCGCATCGCGCGCAAGGACGCGCGCGCTTGATCGGCGCTACTTCTTCTTGCGCGGCATCTTCTGCCGGCGCGCGCGCAATTCGGGCCGATGGCGATCGAGCGCGCGGGTGATCCTGGCGGGATCGATGCCGGGGGGCACCTCGCCCTTGGCGACGCAATCCGCCATCCGCTGCATCAGGTCGAAGTCGTGCTCGTCGCGGTACGGCTTGAGGTCGAGATCGGCCGGCACCTTCTTGAGCCCCTCGTCGCCGATCCGCTTGACGTATTTCTGCATGAAGCGGTCGTAGTCGCGCCAGAGGATGCCGGCGGCCCGCACCGCCGCCTCCTCGGCCCGGGTGGCGATCTGGTGGGCGTGCAGATAGTGCAGGTCGAGCTGATCGATCAGGGTCTTCTCGACCTCTTCGTGCAGGATCAGAAAGCGATCGGTATCGACCTCACGGCCGCGGAATTTCATCACCTTCGGCATGTGCCGGTCGATATAGATGGTCTTGCCGTCGCGGCTGTAGCCGGCCAGATACGGAATGTCGTGGGCGCGATCGAGCTTCTTGACCCGGCGCACGATGGCGTCGAGCGCGCGGTCGAGCATCAGGCTCGAGACGAACCATTCGGGCAGCTTGAGCTTCTTGTGCGGGGCTTCCGGGTGGCAAAAGTCGAGCGGCATCGCGACATCTCCGTTGCGTTTCCCACAGGCGCACGAATCACCGGCCGGGAGGCCTCAATCTAGCGCGCCGGAGGCCTGCAAATCCCGGCCTTCCGGGGGCCTTTCGGGGCGCCGATTTTTTGCCGCGGTCGGGCTTTAAAATCGCTGGCAAATCAACATATTAAGGAGGGTCAATTAGGCCTGTACGGCCCCCCTTTTCGTGCCACATCAAGAGGGCCTGATCCCACGCCCTCGCGCCTACTTTGAAAGTGCCCCCAATGGCTGAAGCGGCCCGCCAAGTGCCGTCCGAATACGGCGCTGAATCCATCCAGGTGCTCAAAGGCCTCGATGCCGTGCGCAAGCGGCCCGGAATGTATATCGGCGACACCGACGACGGCTCGGGCCTGCATCACATGGTCTACGAGGTGGTCGACAACGCCATCGACGAGGCGCTGGCCGGCTTTGCCAAGGAGGTCCTGGTCACCCTCAATCCGGACGGCTCCTGCACGGTGCGCGACGATGGCCGCGGCATCCCGACCCAGCTGCACGAGGAGGGCGTCTCGGCCGCCGAGGTGGTGATGACCCAGCTGCACGCCGGCGGCAAGTTCGGCGGCGCCGCCAATCCTTACAAGGTCTCGGGCGGGCTGCACGGCGTCGGCGTGTCGGTCGTCAATGCGCTCTCGGCCTGGCTCAAGCTCACCATCTGGCGCGATGGCGAGGAGCATTTCATGGAATTCCGCGACGGCGAGCCGGTCGCTCCGCTGGTGCGCACCGGGCCCGCGCCCGGGCGGCACGGCACCGAGGTGACCTTCCTGCCGTCGACCAAGACCTTCACCATGGTCGAGTTCGACTTCGCGACCCTGGAGCATCGGCTGCGCGAGCTCGCCTTCCTCAATTCGGGCGTGAGCATCGTGCTCTCCGACATGCGCCACGCGGTCGAGAAGCGCGAGGCGCTGCGCTACGAGGGCGGGGTCGAGGAATTCGTCCGCTATCTGGACCGCAACAAGTCGCCGCTGGTGCCCAAGCCCATCATGGTCCAGGTCGAGCGCGACGGCATCGGGGTCGAGGCGGCGCTGTGGTGGAACGACGGCTACCACGAGACCGTGCTGTGCTTCACCAACACGATCCCGCAGCGCGACGGCGGCACCCATCTGGCCGGCTTTCGCGGGGCGCTGACCCGCCAGGTCACCAGCTATGCCGAGAAGGGCGGCGGCGCCCGCAAGGAGAAGGTCGCGCTCACCGGCGACGACTGCCGCGAGGGGCTGACCGCGGTGCTGTCCTGCAAGGTGCCGGACCCCAAGTTCTCCTCCCAGACCAAGGACAAGCTGGTGTCCTCGGAAGTCCGGCAGGTGGTCGAAAGCGTGCTCAACGAGGCGCTGCAATCCTGGTTCGAGGAGCATCCCGCCGAGGCCAAGAGCATCGTCGGCAAGGTGGTGGAGGCCGCCGCCGCCCGCGAGGCCGCCCGCAAGGCGCGCGAGCTCACCCGCCGCAAGGGCGCGCTCGATGTCAACTCCCTGCCCGGCAAGCTCGCCGACTGCCAGGAGCGCGACCCCGCCAAATCCGAGCTGTTCATCGTCGAGGGCGATTCCGCCGGCGGCTCCGCCAAGCAGGGCCGCAACCGCGAGTTCCAGGCGGTGTTGCCGATGCGCGGCAAGATTCTCAACGTCGAGCGCGCCCGCGTCGACAAGATGCTCTCCAGCCAGGAGATCGGCACCCTCATCACCGCGCTCGGCGCCGGCATCCGCGAGGAGTTCGACGTCGAGAAGCTGCGCTACCACAAGATCATCATCATGACGGACGCCGACGTGGACGGCTCCCATATCCGCACCCTGCTGTTGACCTTCTTCTACCGGCAGATGGCGCAGATCATCGAGCGCGGCCATCTCTACATCGCGCAGCCGCCGCTCTACAAAGTGGCGCGCGGCAAGTCCGAGCAGTATCTCAAGGACGAGGTCGCGCTCGAGAACTACCTGATCACGACCGGGCTGGAGGACGCGGTGCTGCGGCTCTCGAGCGGCGAGGAACGCGCCGGCGAGGACCTCAAGAGCCTGGTGCAGGAAGCGCGCATCATCCGCAACATCCTGTTCGGGCTGCACAACCGCTACAAACGCCACGTGATCGAGCAGGCCGCCATCGCCGGCGTGCTCAACTCGTCGGTGTTCGAGGACCTCACCACCGCGGACGAGGCCGCCAAATACATCGCGCTGCGGCTCAACGCGCTCTCGGAAGAGACCGAGCGCGGCTGGCAGGGAAGCTTCGCGGACGGCTTCCGCTTCGAGCGCACCGTGCGCGGCGTCAAGGAGGTCGCGATCATCGATCAGGCGCTGCTCGGCTCGGCTGAAGCCCGCAAGCTCGATGAGCACGCGGTCTCGCTGCAGTCGGTCTATGCCAAGCATGCGGTGTTGCGGCGCAAGGACGAGGAGGTCCTGGTGCATGGTCCGGTCGGCCTGTTCGAGGCCGTGACCTCGACCGGCCGCAAGGGGCTTTCGCTGCAGCGCTACAAGGGCCTGGGCGAGATGAATCCGAGCCAGCTGTGGGAGACCACGCTCGACACCAATGCACGCTCGCTCCTGCAGGTGAAGGTCAAGGAAGGCGAGGAAGCCGACAACATCTTCGCCGAGCTGATGGGCGACCTGGTCGAGCCGCGCCGGATCTTCATCCAGGAGAATGCGCTCTCGGCCAGCGTGGACGTGTAGCGCCCATAAGGGCGCAGATCGCTCAGCCTCTGCACCCCCAGCTCGACGCTTGCCGCCGGCGCGCGTCGGTCTTCCTCCAATAGCTCTGCCAGTCTCCGCTCGGGCCGATGCCGTCGATGGCCGCCGGGCCGGTCATCGCGGCCGCGGCGGCCGCATCGAGCCGCATCGGGGGCCGCCCGCCCGCGGCGGCTGTCGCGATGGCGTCGCGCAAGAGGCGCCGATAGGCGCTGATCGCCTTGTCGGATTGGCCGAGATGCTCCTGCGTGCGGTCCTGGATCGCCCCCATGGACTCGCAGGCCCACTGGTCGTGGACGTTGATGTCGGCCCCCATGCCGGTGAAGGTCAGGTGCTCCTGCTCGTGCGGGTCGAAGCCGTACTGGTTGCTCTTGTTCTTGCGCGGGACGTAGTCGGGCAGCTCGTAGAGGGTGAGCCGCTGGCGCCGCATCTCGTCTTTGTCCACCGGCGCCCCGAAGCTGGTGAAGATCGCGTACCAGTAGTGCCGGGTATCGTCGACCGGCACATGCCACTGCGTGATCGTCATCTCGCTGCTCATGGGAATGACGAAGGCATGCGGGAACACCAGGTTGGTCAGGCGCACATGGGTTTGGGCCTCGCTGATGCGGCGCAGCGTCGCGATCCGCAACCCGTAATCGGTCGGCTCGACCTCGATGCGCGGGCGCGGAAATTCGCGCATGATCTGCGTCATCGGCATGTCGGAATCGATCGAGCGGTCGCGGAACAGCTTGCCGTAGCCCGAAGCCGCATCCTCGTCGTGGAAGAAGCGGTGCAGGAACGAGGTGTGGGCCGGATCGATGCCGACCTCGAGCGACTGCAGCCAGTTGCATTCGATGAGGCCCTTGAACGCGAAGGTGTGGCTTAAGGGCGCGGTGAAGCAATCGAACTGCGGGAAGGCGGGCGGCTCGCCCGCACCCAGATAGGCGAACAGGATGCCGCTCTTCTCCACCACCGGATAGGCGGTCTGGCGGATGTTTTGGCACAGCGACGCTGCCTTCGGGCTCGGCCGGCGTCTCCAGGCAGCGGCCGTGGACGTCGAACAACCAGCCATGGAAGGCGCAGCGCAGGCCGCCGTCCTCGAGCCGCCCATACGCCAGATCGGTGCCGCGATGCGGGCAGGCCCGCGCCAGCAAGCCATAGCGGCCCTCTTGGTCGCGGAAGATGACGAGATTTTCGCCCAAGAGCCGCACCGGCTTGATCGGGCGGTTGCCGGCGAGCTCGTCGGTGAGCGCGGCCGGCTGCCAATAGCAGCGCATCAGGCGGCCGGCGGCGGTGCCGGGACCGGTGCGGGTGATCAGGTCGTTCTGCTCGGCGCTCAGCATGAATTGTCAGTGGCCCGGCAGCACCAGCACCTTCGGCTTGACCGGCAGCGTGGTCTTGGAGATCACCACCGAGGGGATCGGGCTCTTCTCCACGTCGAAGTCCTGTCGCATGCGGTCGAGGAAGCGGTTGAGGGTGAAGCTCGAGAAATAGTGCATCGGGATGATCAGCGGCGCCTTGAGCGAATGCAGCACCTCGACCATGCCGTCGAGGTCGAGCGTGAGGTCGCCGTCGACCGGCGCCATCACGGCATCGATGCGGCCGATCTCGTTGAGCTGTTGCTGATTGAGGGTGTGGTGCAGATGCCCCAGATGGGCGATGCACATGTTGGCGATCTCGAAGATGAAGATCGAGTTGCCGTTGCGCTCGGTGCCGCCGTTCCAGTTGCGGATGTTGGTGGGCACGTTGCGCACCCGCACGTCCTTGAGCGTGATGTCGTGACGCGCCGGCTCGCTCTCGCTCTTGCCCCAGCCGCGCAGCACGTATTTGATCGCCGGGTCCGGATGGTCGGTGTAGTGGGTGTCGTGGGCGTGGTTCATGGTGATGATGTCGGGCAGCACCGGCGGGCGGACATAGTCGTTGTAGTCGGTCGCGATCCGCACCGACTGCGGGCTTTCGATCAGAAAGGTCGAGTGGCCCGTGTAGCTGATGCGCACCTGGTCGGGATTGAGCGCCGCGAGGCGGAAGTCGGCCGGAATCACGCGCGGCGCATCGGAGGCGACCAGGCCCGGACAGTTCTCGGTCATCTCCGGCTTGGCGGGCGCCGCCGGGGTTTGCGCCGGGGCGGGGCGCAGGTAAGGAAGCAACAAGAGGGACGCGAGCGCCGCAACGACTGCTCCGAGACGACGAGCCTGATTCGCCATGTCACCCCTCCTTCCGCAGGTGGTTCCGGCCGACATCATAGCAAAATTTGCCGGGAAGTCGGCAGGCCCCAAGTCGGAGAAGGCATGCGTCCTAAACCCCGGCGGATGAGCGGGGCACATTTTCGATTGTCACAATTCGTACCGACGGCGCGGCCTACAATATGTGCGCGACTTGCATCCATTGGTTGCGGGGCATTATACTGATCGTATAGCGGTCGGCTCTTCGAGAGGGAGGGGGTCTATGCACATTTCGACGAAGACACTACTCGCTATTCTGCAGATCGGGTTTGCTGGCGCGCTGGGCGGCACAGAGGCTCAAGCGCAGACTATGGCCGTGACTGGATCACCCACCATTGCGCTAAAAAGCGGAGAGACCGCCGAACTGGCGAACGTATATTATATCTCAAATTGCAAATCGCTTTTGACGAGCGCGCCGCAGGTCGAGATTATTGATGGTCCGCCCGGCGTTACCGCTTCCATCAGAGAGGACATGGTCATGGCACGCGCACAGAAGTGCGCGGCTCCGGTAAAGGGCGGGAAACTTTTCGTAGCTGCCGGAGACATTCAAGACCAAAGCTTCTCCAACCTGACACTTCGGATTACATATAAGACGCGTGACGGAGAGCGGAAATTGAGCCAAGTATTCAATCTCGAGCTGTTTCCCTAAACCCGTTAAAGACCGGCTGTTTGTAAGATCATCAGGAGCCGCGAAGAGCATGCGAATATTCCGAGGCGCTTTCGTCGTCATGTTGGGATCTATTGCCGCAATCTTCCTCGGCGCTGCCGATGCACATGCGCAACAATCCGTACAGCGTATTACCCTGAAGAGCGGCGAAAGCACCGAACTGCGAACTTTCATTTACATTGTAAACTGCCAATCGGTCATGATCGGATCGCCTCAGCTTGACGTTCTCGAAGGGCCCGACGAGGTAAGTGTTAGCCTCAAGGAGCATCCTGTGCTTCCGCGAATTCAGAATTGCGCCAAGCCGGTGCCGGGTGGGTCGGTCGTGGCAACCGCGAAAGAGGTTACTGGCAGAAAGGAAGCCAATCTAACCATCCGATTGGGATTCAATACCAAGCTTGGCGAGCGGCAAGACAGCAGTACCTACCTCGTAACGCTGTTTCCCGGAACCACCCATCAGTCTGCGCCCGCGACCCTGCCGACGAAAACCCCTGATCCGGCCCCGCCCGCTCAGACTCAGCAAGCCCCGCCCGCCCAAACTCAGCAAGAGACGCGCAAGGTCGCATTAAAAAGCGGCGAGAGTGTCGTGTTGAGGAATTTTTTCTTTGCCTCGAATTGTGAATCTGTGCTGACGGCACCCACCACGATCGAAGTTCTCGAAGGCGCTGACGAAGTTTCTCTCTCCATACGAGATGAGATGGTGCTGCCACGCACAAGGAACTGTCCTAATTCGATTCCGGGTGGCGTGGTGGTGGCAACGGCGAAAAAGATCGACCAGCCCAAGGAGGTCAAGGTCACCTATCGACTAAATTACACCACGAAGATGGGCGCGCGTCAGAGCAGCAACTCCTATATTATATCTCTTTTTCCCGGCGACGCCGTTTCGATGCCCGCTCCACCGGTGATTTCCGCAAGTCCAACCCAACCCGCCTCACCGCAGTGACGTGATCATCCCCTTCGAGGTCGTCACCACCCAGCGGCCGTCCTGGCGGCGGATCGATTCGATGCGGCCGAGGCCGGGCAGCACGTCGCCGGGCTCGACCTCGACCATGCCGCCCATGCGGCTCTGCAGCATGGCGACGCCGCGGTAGACGTCGCGCACCGCCCAGCCCGGCACGGTCACGCCGGGCGCGATGCCGGACGAGGGAACCGGAACGGGCGCCAGCGGTGCCGTGGCCGCGCTCGGCGGCGGCGTTATCGAACCGGTCGTCTCCTTGGGCAATACCGCGTCGGTCTTGGTGGCGACGGTCTGGGCGCGCTCGGCCCGGTCCAGACGCTCGACCAGCTTGCTGTATTGCGTGCCGGCGGTGCGGCTGGTCGCGTCCACGCTGGTCTTGAGCGCCGCGACATCGGATCGCAGCTGCGCCAAGGTGCTCTGCAGCGGAGCGGTCGGATCCTGGGCAGGGGTGGGGGCCGGCTCGCCGGCGAGCCGCGCCACGCTGGTGGCGCCCAGCACGCCCGCCATGGCCCCGAACGCCGCCGCCAGCACGACCGCGGCGGCGAGCAGGGTGAATTTGCTGAACTTGCGGGACGCGCGTTCGGCGCTCGCCGCTGCGGCGGGTGCTTCCGGGGCGGCCCGCTCCGCGGCGGCCGCGTAGGGCACGATGTCTCGCGTCCGCGCTCCCGGAGCCGCATCGTTCGGGCCGGGCTTCATCTCATCGACTTTCTCCGCGGCTGCGGGCCGCTCCGCCTTCGGCGCCACCGGCCCCGGCGTCCCGGCCGCTATGTCGCTCATGGTGGGGGCGAGCGGCGGAGACTCGATGCTGTTGAGCTCGGCCTTGGCTTCGATCGCCGGCCCATTGGTCTCGGCAGGGCTTTGGCTCGCGGGATCGCCCGCCGTTTCCGGTATCGACGGTGCCTTCAAGTGCTCGTTCTCGTCCATGACGGGTCCCCAATTCACGGTTGACGAATTGGAAACGATGGCGGTTACCAAATGGTTACGATTTGGCGGCCAGCCTTGGCGGCAACAGCGGATTTCCTCGCGAATTCAGCGACATTGGGTGCGCGCTTGCGAGATATTGGCTTATCCGCCATGCCGGCCTATAAGGGCCCATCCCCTTCGGACAGAGGCCGCGCGAGCCAAGGAAGAACCCCCTATGCATGATGCAAGCGACAGCAAGCACTGGCACGAGCCCAGTGGCGAGAACAGAGCGGGCTTCGGCAAGTTCGGCCGCCCGAAAACCCCCTACGACCTGTTCATGGAGCAGGAAGGCATCCCGATCTTCCGCGATATCGGGCTCAAGAACGCCACCACGCTCCCGATGGCGCCCTGGAAGCGGCTGGGCGGCCGCGGCAGCTACATCCAGCTGTACGGCACCGAGGGCAAGTGGGGCAGCTACGTGGTCGAGGTGCCGGGCGCCGGCGCGCTCAATCCGGAGAAGCACCTCTACGAGGAAATCTACATGGTGGCCGAGGGCCGCGGCACCACCGAGGTCTGGCTCGAGGGCGACAGCAAGAAGCACGTGTTCGAGTGGCAGCGCGGCTCCTTGTTCTCGATCCCCGTGAACGCGATGCACCGCATCGTCAATGCGAGCTCCTCGCCCGCCATCCTGATCGGCGGCACCACCGCGCCGAACCTGATGAACCTGGTCAACAATACCGACTTCGTCTTCAACACCCCCTACCAGTTCAAGGACCGGTTCAGCGGCGCCGACGACTTCTACAAGTACAAGGACGATATCGAGCCCGATCCGGTGCGTGGGCTGGCGATGCGGCGCACCAATTTCGTGCCCGACGTGATCCATTGCGACCTGCCGCTCGACAACCGCCGCTCGCCCGGCTGGCGGCGGGTCGAGCCGTTCATGACCGGCAACACCTTCTATCTGTGGATCGGCCAGCACGAGAACGGCCGCTACTCCAAGGCCCATGCCCATACCTCGGCCGCGGTGCTGATCTGCCTCACCGGCAAGGGCTACACCTACACCTGGCCGGAGCGTTACGGGGTCAATCCCTGGAAGGACGGCCACGGCGACAAGGTCAAGCGCGTCGACTACGAGCCGTTCGGCATGGTGTCGGCGGCGCCCGGCGGCGCCCGCTGGTATCACCAGCATTTCGGCGCCTCCAAGGAGCCGTTCCGGCTCTCGGCCTGGTTCGGCCCGCATAATCCGGGCCGCGAGCCCGGACCGCCCGGCGAGAAGCACACCGACTACACCGCCATGGACATCCCCGAGGGCGGCACCGCGATCCCCTATTGGATGGAGGATCCCTACCTGCGCCAGGAATATGCCGCCAAGCTCGAGGCCGAAGGCGTCGAGAACCGGATGGAATCCGGGTTCTACAAGAAGGGCGCCACGGTGCCGAAGTTCGTGGGGGCGTGAGAGGCGCGGGAACCGATCATTCGCCGACGGTTCAGTGTCATCGCCGGGCTTGTCCCGGCGATCTCGCTTGATAGGGCACTGTGCCTCCTTGATCGAGATGGCCGGAACAAGTCCGGCCATGACAATTCGAGAATGAGAAAATGCGGGAGCTTTGCTAAATGAACGACGAGAGCGCCGGGGGGCGGATTTTTTTCTCGAGCACGGGGCGTTCGCTCGTCGATGAAGACGAGATCGTGGTGCTCAGCGTGGGGGTCGATATCGGGTCGTCGACCTCGCATCTGGTGTTCTCCCGCATCGTGCTGGAGCGGCTGGACAGCCGCTACGTGGTCACCACCCGCGAGACCTTCTACGAATCCGACATCCTGCTCACCCCCTATTCGGCCGAGGAGACCATCGACGCGGACGCGCTCGGCGCCTTCATCGAGCGCCAGTACAAGGACGCCAAGGTCGACCCCGACGAGATCGATACCGGCGCCCTCATCCTGACCGGCGTGGCGGTGCGCCGGCGCAATGCCCGCAAGATCGGCGAGCTGTTCGCCCGCCAGGCCGGCAAGATGGTGGCGGTCTCGGCCGGCGACAATCTGGAGACCGTGATGGCGGCCTACGGGTCGGGCGCGGTCGCGCGCTCGATCCGCGACCGCACCACCGTGATGAACGTCGACGTCGGCGGCGGCACCTCGAAGATATCCGTCTGCAGCGAAGGCCGGGTGGTCGATCTCACCGCCATCGACGTCGGGGCGCGCCTGGTGTGCCTGGACGCCGCCGGGCGGATCGTGCGCCTCGAGGAGGCCGGCCGGCGCTTTGCGAGCGAGCTCGGGCTCGAGCTTAAGATCGGCGACACGCTCGCGCCGCAGGCCGCCCGCGCGCTGGCGGCCCGCATGACCGATCGCCTGATGGAAGCGATGGCGGGCGGCTCGCCCACCGCCGCCGGCCACGGCCTGCTGCGCCTCGATCCGCTGGCGGCGCGCGGGCCGGTCGATCAGATCACCTTCTCGGGCGGGGTCGCGGAATATATCTACGGCCGCGAAGCCCAGATGTTCGGCGATCTCGGCGCGCTCCTGGCGCAGGAGATCCGCGCCCGGCTCGAAGGCTCGCCCGCCCGGCTCGAGCCCTCGACCGAAGGCATCCGCGCCACTGTCATCGGGGCCTCGCAATACACCACCCAGGTGAGCGGCAGCACCATCTACGTGTCGCCCATGGAGGCGCTGCCGCTGCGCAACGTGCCGGTGATCGCGCCGGCCTTCGCGCTCGAGGACGAGGTGATCGATTCGGCCGCGGTCGCGGCCGCCATCAAGGGCGTGCTCAAACGCCTCGACCTCGGCGAAGGCGATACCCCGGTCGCGGTGTTCGTGCCCTGGCGCGGCTCGGCGACCTTCCGGCGGCTCGACGATTTCTGCAAGGGCGTCCTCGCCGGCCTCGCCGACATTCTGGCGAAACGCCATCCCCTGGTGCTGGTCGGCGACGGCGACGTGGGCGGGCTCCTGGGGGTCCATCTGCACGAGGAGATGCGCGTCACCAACGCCATCGTGTCGGTCGACGGCCTCGAGCTCAAGGAGTTCGACTACATCGACATCGGCACCATGCTGCCGACCTCGGGCGCGGTCCCGGTGGTCATCAAGTCGCTGATCTTTCCGACCACTGCCGCCCCCGGAAAGGAATGGCAGCCGGCGCCGCGCGCGCTCGGCACACCCGCCGCGACGCCCTCGGCCTGAGCGCTCGCGATGGCCCGCTACCGCGTCACGGTCGATACCGGCGGCACGTTCTCTGATTTCGTCTATCTCAACGAGGAGACCCGCGCGGTCTCCATCAGCAAGGTGCCCTCGACCCCCGACGACCCGTCGCGGGCCATCTTGCAGGGCGTCGAGATCCTGCTCGGCAAAGGGGTCGCGGCCGCCGACATCGGGTTTTTCTGCCACGGCACCACCGTCGGCACCAACGCGCTCCTGGAAGGCAAGGGGGTCAAGACCGGCCTCCTGGTGACGGAAGGCTTTCGCGGCATCTATCCGGTGGGTGAGCAGGCCCGCCCCTACGGGGCCGCAATCTTCGACGTGATGTACGACAAGCCGGCGCTGCTGGTGCCGCAGAGCCTCACCGGCGAGGTGAAGGAGCGCGTCGATCATCAGGGCCAGGTGCTGCGCGCGCTCGACGAGGCGGCGCTGCGGGAAACCTTGCGGGCGCTCGCCCCGCACGGACTCGAATCGATCGCGGTCTGCCTGTTGTTCTCGTTTCTCCATCCTGCGCACGAAGAGCGGGTGGCACAGATCGCGCGCGAGGAGCTGCCCGATTGCAGCATCTCGCTCTCCTGCGAGATCGTGCCGCTGATCCGCGAATATCACCGGCTCTCCACCACGGTGATCAACGCCTATCTGCAGCCGATCCTGGCGCGCTACATCGCGCAGCTCGATCGCCGGCTGTCCGCGGCCGGCATCGCGACGCGGCAGAAATACATCATGCAGTCGAACGGCGGCATGGCGACCTTCGCGGCCGCGGCCCGCAAGGCGGTGACCACGGTGCTGTCCGGGCCGGCCGGCGGCGTAACGGCCGGCGCCTATGCGTGCCGCATGACCGGCTTCCAGAACCTCATCACCTTCGACATGGGTGGCACCTCCTGCGACGTGGCGCTCATCCGGGACGGCGAGCCCTTCATCGCCAGCCGCGGCAAGATCGAGGGGCGCGACCTCGCGCTCCCCATGATGGACATCAATACGGTCAGCGCCGGCGGCGGCACCATCGCCCGGGTCGACCGTTTCGGCATGCTGCAGGTCGGCCCGCAAAGCGCCGGCGCCATGCCCGGACCGGCCTGCTACGGCCGCGGCGGCGAGCTGCCGACCATCACGGACTGCAACCTGGTGATGGGACATCTGAGCCAGGACAATTTCCTCGGCGGGGAGATGCGCCTCGACCTCGCGCGCGCCCGAGCGGCGGTCTCGACGCAGGTGGCGCAGCCGCTCGGCATCGATCCGCTCAAAGCCGCCGAGGGCATCGTGCGGGTGATCGAGGTCAAGATGGAAGAGGCCATCAAGGCGATCTCGACCATGCGCGGCCACGACCTGCGCGAGTTCATGCTGCTCGCCTTCGGGGGCGCCGGGCCGGTGCATGCGGGCCGCATCGCGCGCGACCTGGGCATGGCCGGCCTGATCGTGCCGCTCTATCCCGGGGTCTATTCCGCCATCGGGCTCATCATGTCGGACGTCAAGCATGACTATGTGCAATCCAAGATGCAGCCGATGAGCGAGCTCACCGCCGACGACGTCGACACCATGTTCGGCCGCCTCGAGGCGCTCGCCGCCGCCGACCTGCGCGCCGATGGTTTTCCGGCCGAGCAGATCAAGATCCAGCGCGCGCTCGACCTGCGCTATGCCGGGCAGGGCTACGAGATCACGCTGCCGTGCGATGCGGAGGCGTTGCGCGATGGCGGGCTCGCAGGCCTGCGCACCCGATTCGATCAACAACACCAATCCATGTTCGGCCACATGGCGCCCGGGCAGGCGGTCGAGGTCGTCTCCTACCGGGTGCGCGGCCTCGGCCTCGTGCCGCCGGTCGAATTGCCGCGCTTCAAGCCGACCGGCGCGACGCTCGCCGACGCCTTGCGCGAGACCCGGCGGGTGCGGCTCGACGGCCGCGACCTCGAATGCCCGGTCTATCAGCGCGAGCGGCTCGACGTGGGCCTCACCCTACCCGGCCCCGCGATCCTCGATCAGTTCGATTGCACCACCGTCATCCACGCCGGCCAGATGGCGCGCGTGGATGAATGGAAGAATTTGATCGTGACGCAGGAGGCCCAGCTGCAACGATGACGTGCCGGGCCGCCATTGTTATTGCCCTCTCGCGCCGAAAATTCTCCTGCAAAATCAACGCGGCTCATTGTAAACAACAATACGTTCGGACCGCCGGAGAATTTCGTGTGCAAAAGCAATCCGATACGCCGGGCGTGGGCGCCAATAACAATGGACATCAATGCAAATGACAATGTCGGAGACCGTGGGCTGAAGAAATCTGCGCGCCGGCAGTGCGATTTGCGCTCCGCCTTGCGCGTCAAACAAGAGCCGGGCACGGTTTCCCGTCCTGGCGCAATTCCGGAGTTTCAATTTCCCGAATAGTCTGATTTGCAGCGCCGGGTCAAGCACGTCGAAGCCAGATAATGGCCCCCTGCGCGGCGCCGCAATGATACAACTCGGCTGCGAACCTCATTTTCATGCGAGACCCCACCATGGCCAAGAATTCGACGAACAGCTACCGGATCGCCGTCATCGCAGGCGACGGCATCGGCAAGGAAGTCGTGCCGGAAGGCTTGCGTGCCATCGAAGCGGCGGCGGCGGCATTCGACTTCAGCGTCAAGCTCGAGCAGTTCGATTTCGCCTCTTGCGATTACTACCAGCGCCATGGGGAGATGATGCCCGGCGACTGGAAGCAGCAAATCGGCTCGCATGACGCCATCTTCTTCGGCGCGGTCGGCTGGCCGGCCACGGTCCCCGATCACATATCGCTTTGGGGCTCGCTGATCCAGTTTCGCCGCGAGTTCGACCAATATGTAAACCTGCGGCCGGTCCGCCTGATGCACGGCGTCCCATCCCCGCTGGCCGGGCGCAAGCCCGGCGACATCGATTTCTACGTCGTGCGGGAAAACACCGAAGGCGAATATTCATCGGTCGGCGGACGCATGTTCGCGGGCACGCAGCGCGAATTCGTCGTTCAGGAAACCGTGATGACGCGCGTCGGCGTGGACCGCATCCTCAAATTCGCGTTCGAGCTGGCCTCGCGGCGCAGCAAAAAGCATCTCACCTCCGCCACCAAGTCGAACGGAATTTCGATCACGATGCCTTATTGGGACGAGCGGGTGGAGGAGATGGCGAAATCCTATCCGGATATACGCTGGGACAAATACCACATCGATATATTGACCGCGCAGTTCGTGCTGCACCCGGATTGGTTCGACGTCGTCGTCGCTTCCAATCTGTTCGGCGACATTCTGTCCGATCTGGGCCCGGCGTGCACCGGTACGATCGGCATCGCTCCGTCGGGCAACATCAACCCGGAACGGGCGTTTCCCTCGTTGTTCGAGCCGGTGCATG
This sequence comes from uncultured Alphaproteobacteria bacterium, assembly GCA_963744275.1. Taxonomy (GTDB): domain Bacteria; phylum Pseudomonadota; class Alphaproteobacteria; order Rhizobiales; family Xanthobacteraceae; genus VAZQ01. Next base: position 288,769 of record CAVUSX010000029.1, on the reverse strand, counting down.
GCTCCGCACCCGACATCGCGGGGCAAGGCATCGCCAATCCGATCGGCCAGATCTGGGCCGCAGCGATGATGCTGGACCATCTCGGACAGCCGAAGGCCGCGCAAAGCATCATCGCGGCCATCGAGACCGTGCTTTCCGAGCCGAAGCTGCGGACGCGTGACCTCGGCGGGCGCGCAACGACGGCGGAATGCGGCAAGGCGCTGGCGCAGGCTGTTTCCTGACATTCCGCAATTCCCCCCGGTGGTTGTGTAGTGCTATGAGCACCTTGCAGCCGCGAATGAATTGATCGCCGGAGACCTCACCCGATGCACGCCGCCCCGAGCCTGCAAATCGATGCCGTAGACCTCGAGGTCGTCAAGGCGAGCCTCTCGGGCATCGTGCAGGAGATGCAGAACTCGCTGTTCCGCACCGGCTACTCCACCATCGTGCGCGAGTTGCAGGATGCCTCCTGCGCGCTCATGAATGCGCGCGGCGAGGTGGTGGCGCAGCATGTGGTGCTGCCGCTGCATATCGGGGCGTTTCCGGCCTGCTGCGGGGCGGTGATCAAGCAATTCGGGAGCGAGATCGCGGAAGGCGACGCCTTCCTGATCAACCATCCGTATGAGGGCGGCAGCCCGCATGCGCCCGACATGGCGGTGCTGAGCCCGGTGTTCTATGCGGGCGAGCTCATCGGCTTCTGCGGCAGCATCGCGCACAAGAGCGACATCGGCGGGCCGGTGCCGGGCAGCTGCTCGGGCCAGGCGCGCGAGACCTTCAACGAAGGCCTGCACCTTCCGGCCGTGCGGTATCAGCGCAAATTCGCGCCCTGCCCCGACATCGAGCGCATCATCGCGGCCAACAGCCGCACCCCGGAGCTGGTGCTGGGCGACATCCGCGGGCAGCTGGGCGCCGATCGGCTGGGCGAGAAGCGGCTGGGCGAGCTCATCGGCAAATACGGCCGCGACAAGATCCTGGCCTGCTGGGACCGCCTGTTCGAGCTCTCGGAAGCGCGGCTGCGCCGCAGCTTCGCGGAATGGAAGGATGGGCGCTTCGAGGCGGAACGGTTCGTCGACGACGACGGCATCGATCTCAACACGCCGGTGCGCATCCATGTGGTGGTCGAGAAGCGCGGCGACCGTCTGCACCTCGATTTCAGCGGCTGCGCCGACCAGACCAAGGGCCCGGCCAATGTGCGGCCGCCGCTGGTGCAGGCGGCCTGCGGCTACTGCCTGATCTCGCTGATCGATCCCGCCATGTATGTGTGCCAGGGATTGCTCAAGGCCTTCACCATCACGGCCCGCGAAGGCAGCGTGCTCAATCCGCGCTTTCCGGCGCCGGTCAACACCTACAATCCGACCGTGCATGCGCTGGTCGACGCCGTCTATGACGCGCTCAGCAATATCGTGCCCGACAAGGTGCGGGCCGACGGCAGCGGCAGCCGCTCCATCATCCTGGGCGGCCGCGATGCCCACACCGGCCGCGGCTATGTGCAATACGAGATCATCGCCGGCGGCGCCGGGGCGCGCGCCACCCGGGACGGCGCCTCCGGCATCACGGTCAACCAGAGCAACGCCATGATCGCGCCGGTCGAGATCATCGAAAGCGAGTTCCCGACCCGGCTCTTGCGCTTCGAGCTGATCAAGGATTCCGGCGGCGCCGGCCACTTTCGCGGGGGCCTGGGGATCCGGCGCGAATATCTCAATCTCGCGGACGCCCGCTTCTCCATCCGCTCCATGAAGCACGTGATCCCGCCCAACGGCTGCGCGGGCGGGGGAACCGGCCGCCCCGGCGACATCTGGATCAATCCCGGCACTCCCGATGCCAAGCGCCTGCCGACCCGCTATGCGGACTATCCGCTGCGCAAGGGCGATATGTTCCGGCTCGATTCGCCCGGCGGCGGCGGCCATGGCGATGCGCTCCTGCGCGAGCCGCAGCGGGTGCTCGACGATGTGCGCGAGGGCAGTGTGTCGCCGGAAGCGGCCGAGCGCGACTACGGGGTGGTGCTGGCGCCGGATGGCGGGAGCTGGACGATCGATGAAGCCGCCACCGCGGCGCGGCGGAAGCAGATGCGGGCGGGCAAGACCTGATAGTGCGACAGCGTGCGAGATTGCCGGGCTTGACGAAGGAAACTCGAGCATCCTGCGCGCTTGACAGCGCGAGACTCTTACCCTCGTTCTTCGCGCTTGAGTCTGTTCGCGCGAGACCTGCTTTTATTCGGCAGCGTTGATAGCAATGAAATGCAATTACACCTGTCTGGGCGCGAGCAGCAGCGGCGAGCGCCGAAAAATCGACGCAGCCAGCCGGCATCTGCTCAACACTGCGTCGCGACGCTTGGTTCCAGGCCAATTGGGCAACCCGACCGATTGACGCCGAGGCTCGCCGACGTTTAGTACCAAATGCAAAGTATAGCGCCTGCAGTTTCGGGAGCAGGGATCACCTTACAAACATTGATGCCAGCGCCAATTGGAGCACACCGATGTCCGGGAACACTCCCAAAACACGCAGCATAGAATTACCCAAGCCCGGTAGTAGGCTCATCAAGGCCACCGACGATTTCTTTAAATGGGCGGACGGCACCATTCGAAAGGACCGCCTGGATCAAAAACACTTCAGAAGGTGGTTTGGTGTTTCAGCCCCTGACTACACCCACTGGAAAAAGGCGGATTGGCCGACCGAGCACCCGATAACTCCGCAGCTTCGTGTCTCACTAAGATTGCTGGCAACATTGAATTACGAAGGTCTTCATGATCGGTTTTCTGCCAAAGACTCCGACAAGAACGTTCGACCTGGCGGCTGGACGCGTCCAAGCGTACCTGTAAATGTCCCCGAGAGACCAGAGTGGACAGTACGCGCTCATAGCGCCGTTGACTTGCTTGAGCCGTATTATCAGCAGCTGTTAACTCAAAAGCTCAGATCGAAGATACCCGGGCGGCCGGACGACATTATCTCCGTCCTTAAATCACCGGAGCTCAGAGGAGATGTGATCGACTCCATATTGGAGCGGCATTACGGCCCCGAGTATGAAAACGATTTGAAAACCCCTTCCGTCAAGAATCTCTTCATCACCGGAACCAATCTACGACGCATTGTTTCAGGCGAGGATGGAAAGGGGTACCTGGATCATGTCGATGCCGTTCTGGACAGGAATGGCACCGTCAAAATCCTGATGAATCATCCTGACAATTATGCGTGCAAATACGCAATGCTGCAGGATCGGGTTGCGGCGGCTCCCTCGAGCAATACAGGGATTTCGTTCGGAAGAACCTCGCTGAGTTCTGCAAGCGCAGGGAAACGGTAAAAAAAGGCCAATTTCTTATCAGAACGATCGACTATCCTCTCACCCTTGGACTCGATTTTATAAGCGGAGAAGACTTGGAACTCGGCGCTATCTACGTTCGTTTTTATCCGCTTTGGAGCGCAAAAACGAGAGATGACAAACCAATAATTCGACTGACACGCAAATCCCGTTGGTACGAATTCTTTAGAGCACAGTTCGATCGACATTGGGCTCTCAAGATCCTGAAGGCGGCCTTGCGGAGGATCTATCCAATCACTATCCCTGGAAGGCCATTCTGAGAGGCCGCTCCTGAGGATTTAAGCTTGTGTGCGGATTTGACATCAGGCCGGGGAATTTTGGGGGCTGCTTACAATATTTTCCGAAAACTGCTCCCGACAGCGCGCGGGAGTTGGGCGTTCAATCGTCTTGATAAACGAGCGCAATGCTTTTCCTGCTGTGCTTCCCACCAACCCGGCCGCGGCGGCATCATTGGATAACTCGAGTCTGATTCAGCGGCGCTAGCTAGTTGCCAAAAGGTTGTCCATTTTCCACAACTTCGATTGGTCCCTGACTCCTTGTCAAGAACGTTCGAGAGTTCGCCCGCAGCCGATCGTCGATCGGCTTTCACGGGAGAATAGATATGACCAAAACCATCCGAAATTCGCCAAGCAGAATTGAGATCTGGCGGAGTGCCGTCACAAAGCGCCACTTGGCCAAGGCTGCGCCTGTGATCGGCGTCGGCCTGCTCGAGGGCGTCGGCCAAGCGACGGGACTTCGGATTGGCGCCCTCTATGACGCAGCGGCCGCGATGGCGGCAAATCCCTGGAGTTGGACCACTCTGGGGGCCGCCGGAATAGTGTGGTCGGCGCCAGCAGCTCGGTCCGTACGGCGGCCCACTCGGTGCTCGGCAAGATCAAGACGATGATGCTCACGGTGGCATTCATCGGCCTTCTGATTGGGGCAACCGCCTTTGGCGCGTTCGCCGACAATCTCGGTGACGTGTTCCTGTCCGTGAAGCTCGGCCTTACCGAACCGGCAACCATCGCGCTGATGAGCCGGCCCCCGGACTCGCTGTCGAGCACTCGGATGGTTGGCGGTGTCATTTTCGAAACGCTCAAGTGGACGAGCGGCGGACGGACCTTCGTCGTCCGACTCATCGGCGCCCACGGGCTTGAGCCCAGGGTTGTTTCGACAAAAACATGTGCCGGCTTCGGCGCCTGTTAGCTCGCTTACAGGCGCTCCGGCTTTGCCGGGGCGCCAGCTCTTGCTATGTCTGCCGAAAGCGATGGATCGGCTGCACCCTCGGGTCTCGTCGCACGCTTCGTGCAGGGTATCCGGTCGGTCCCTTCCTTGCTCCCTCAAAGTTGGATAGGTTGCGTCGTATGGGCTACATTAGGACCAACCTGTCATCTTCCATTCGCATCGACGCGCACGTGGAATCATCGCCTTGTGCAACTCCGGGAACGCACATCTATGACCGGGAGATTCGTTCCCTCTCCCCCGGTGGAAGAGGGCTGGGGTGAAAGGGGTGCCGCAATCTTGAGTTTGCGGCACTGCTCCCACCCGTCCGCGCCGAACGCGGCCGACCTCTCCCACGGGGGGAGAGGTGACGCCGAAGTCGCGCGCATGCTGACAGCACAAATTGAATTTCGGCGCCAGGAGCCTCGATCGTGTTCTTTGGTGATGTCATAGAGATTCATCGTACTATTGCAGCCGTTTTCTGATTGGCTGAGCCGCTCTGGACGTACGCGTGCCAGATCGTTCATAACCGCGCCGAATGTAGAATTCTTCGGAATTCGAGCTTGCTTCTACGCAAATTGCTGAAATACCGCGTCCTTGCATCAACCCTTCAAGCAGGTCAAGCAATTCAGTCCCGATACCTTGGCCTGCAAACTCTGGATCAATATACAACCCTTCGAGCCGCTCGCCTCGAATTGCGCCCCACCCGACCACCGTCTCGCCTACCTCGGCAATCCATATCTCGAGCTCACGAATCTCCGCTCCATTCCGGCGGCAGTCAATCTTTCTGCCCAGTTTCCAGCTTCTGCGATCGACATCCCTTTAGGTGCGAGCTGAATTATGGATCGTCGCCGCACATCAAATAACCGAGCGGCGTCGTCGAGCGTGGCCAGTCTGTGTATGGCTTTCAAGGCCACATGCTATTTGGAAGTTCAATCCGAGGCTATAGCCCCGGCCGAGCGCTTCCGTTGTTGGCCCGACCGCGACGTCGGCCGATGTCGGCTGCGATGCCCGCCCTCAGCTGGGCTTGGCTCTATTGCCGTTGATCACGTCGTAAACGTTGCAGGCAATGCCGGTCGCCTCATAGCCGTCCTGACCCGTAGCCTGCGCGATAGCAAACATCTGGTAGGCGAGGCCGACAAACGGCATCGGGACTCCCATGTCGCGCGCCATATCGAGCCCGAAGCCCACGTCCTTCGGCATCCAGGACTTGCGCGGCTTGTACTTGCGGCTCACCAAAATTTCCATGATGCGCCGGGTCGCCACCAAATCCTGCTGAGAGTTCTTGACGATGTTCTGGAAGGTGGCCGCGTCGAGACCGCCCTTCCCGAGCCAACAGCCGATTTCGACAAAGCTCAGGTGTTGGACAGCGGCCAACATCGCCATGGCGTTCTTGACGAGCTTGGCATTGCCAAGCTCGCCGACGTGAAGAACCGATTTGCCCATCGCCTTGAATATCGGCTGATGCTCGTCGAACACCGCCTTGGGGCCCGAAAGCCAAAGCGCCAGCTCACCAGCCGCCGCGACCTCCTCGACGCCGCCGGCCGAAGCGTCGACGACGGTCCAGCCCTTCTTGTCGAGCTCACCGCTGACGCCGACGATGGTCTCTTTATCGATGCTGCTGAAATCGATCCACACCTTGGTGCCGGTGGTCGCCTCGACGAGCCCACCCTTGCCGAGGCCGACGGCCCTGACTGCATCGTTGTTCGGCAGCATCGAAAGCACGAGCTCGCACGATTCCGCCACTGCTTTGGGCGACTCCATGAACCGTGCGCCTCCGCCCTCCAGTCCCTTGGCCTGCTCGCGCCTGAGATCGTTCACGACCAGACGATAGCCGGCCTTGATCAGGTTGGCCGCCATGCCGCTGCCCATGCCGCCGGTACCGATAAATCCCAAAGTCTTCATGCCTCACACCTCCTCAATCATTGCCCACGATGCCCGATGCCATGCCACGACGATTCCGGTTGATCGAAATCCGCGCTCCGCCTCAGCGCGCGAAAATTTCCCGCGCGCGCTGCAGGACCGATTCCGGCACGTTCAGGGTCCGCTCCACGGCCTTTTGGACCTCCTCGCCGGAGCCCACCTGCAGCTCCGCGTTGATCTGGTTCGCGTCGGCGATGAACGCAGGATCCCGGCTCATGGCGGCAAAGCCGTCACGCAGCGCCTTGAGGACGGGGGGCGGCAGCCCGGGCGGGCCGAAGAACGAACGTCCGATCGCCCCGGTGCCGGCGTAGAGCCCCAGCAACTGCTTGGCCTCGAGATTGTCGCCGAGCTCCCCGAGCGCGGGCACATCCGGAAGGTCCGGCCCGCGCTCGGTCAGAATCTGCAGAATGACGTTGACCTTCCGGTCCTCGAGCCACTGCGCCTTGGCGGTCTTCACGGTGGTCCAGTTGACGACCGCACCCTCGACCTCGCCGCGCTCCATAGCGAGCAGCGCCTCGTTGGCGGCCGGGTAACCCTTGATGATCTTGAACTTCGTGCCAATGACCGCATTGAGCAGCGTCGGTATCGTCTCGCCGAGATTGCCGGTTCCGGTACCGGCGGTGGTCGCCTCGAAGCGCCTGGCGTCCTCGATGGAATGCACCTTGGAGTCATGCCAGATGATGTAGACGGCGTTGCTCGCCGCCACGCGGCCGATCCAGGCGAGCTTTCTGGCATCGAATTGGACGGCGGGATTGTGCAGCGCCTGCTCGACCGCGATGGTCTCGCTCACGATGCCGAGCGCGGTGCCGTCCTTGGGGGCGACATTGAAGATGTGATTGGCGGCGCGCAGCGTCCCGGCACCCGGCATGTTCTCGGGCACCACGGTCGGATTGCCCGGCAGAAAACGACCGAGGTGACGGGCCACCAATCGGCCCATGAGATCGTAGGTGCCGCCGGCGGTGTTGCCGATAAAGATCGTGATGGTCTTGCGTGAAAAGTCGGCTTCCTGCGCATGCGCGGCCGGGACGCCAAGGCATGAGGCCACGACCGCGCCGGCGAGCAACGTGTCATTGAGCGTCATAGCCTCCGCTCCACCATCGGCGCGCGCTGCACCACGAAAGCGCAATTCCGCTCTCCGGGTTCTTCGTATAGCCAACCGCACCCCCCGGGCAAGCTACCGCCGGGGTGCGGCTGACTGCCACCCGAAGGGTGGCCTGGGGCCGAATCGGGGGGATTTCGGAAGGGTTCTCATGGTTATCCCAAGATCAGTGTGACCTGCTTGCAACACCTAGCGGCAAAGTTGCAGGAAGCTCGGTTTAGTCTCGACCTCGACCGGCGGGTTTGCGACATTACGATGAAGTTCTTGCCGCCGGGGGGGTGGTCATGAAACGAATTCTGCTCGGAGCATTGGCTGTTTCGGTTGCCGTCACGGTTGCGGGTCAAATCGCCTTCGCGGCCGACAAGGCTGTGCACAAGAGAGCCCCGATTTTCACCAAAGCGCCAGCGCCGGTTCCCTTCTCGTGGACGGGCTTCTACTTCGGCGGCTTCGTGGGCGGCGCCGGGACCGGTTCGGTGTCCACGCCGGATGCCACCAATCCGGCGACCGTCACGGTGGGCGCCCTTACGTTCTTGCCGGGTACGCCCTCCTTCTGCGATGGCGGCACGCCCGGACTGAAAACCGGTTGCGTCGCCAACTACGGCCTGGGCACCAGCGTGATCGCCGGCGGAACGGCCGGATACAATTGGCAATTCAACAAGACGGTGATCGGACTCGAGGGCGAGTACGGATACCTTCACCTGTCGGGCTCCGGCCTGATGCCGTTTATTGCCGGCGCGCCGTGCGGAACCGCCGCCAATCCCTGCATCACCACCATGTCGACCACCCTGGGGAATTGGTACGGCAGCATCACGGGCCGTTTGGGCGTGACCGCCGATGCCGTGAATCCCGCGTGGTCGGACCACCTGTTGTTGTACGGAAAAGTCGGGGCCGCGGTCACCCATGCGAGCACCTCGGAGGTCATCCTGCCCAGCGCCTTGGCGTTCGCACCTACGCCGGGCAACACGTGGGCCGCCTCCAAAGACATTTGGGGTGTGGCCGCGGGAGTCGGCGCGGAATGGGCGCTGACCCGGAGCTGGAGCGCGAAGGTCGAATATGAATATCTGGGGTTCAATGGATCGGTGACGGCATGCGCGATCCTGCCGATCGGCGCGAGCGGAGCCGGCGGGGTATGGTGTACCCAGACCGGCATAAATGCCGTCCATACCGGAAAATTCGGCGTGAATTATCACCTCTGACGGGCCGCAGCGGCTTCGCCTGCCCCGGTCCTGGTCGAACGGAATTCAGACCGGCGAAAGCCGGGGTCTGACACGCCAAGCACACGCGTCGAAGATGCCACTGCGAGCCCGCGGGACGAACAGCCCACGGGCTCGTCGTGTTATTGCAATTACTTCGCGGCCGCCTTCTTGCGCTTGAAGTTGCCGAGCCCCGGGCGGTAGGTCTTCTCGTCCAGGAATTGGCGCATGCCTTCCTGCCGGCTGTTCTCCTTGTCGTTGAGCTTGAGCGCGTCGCTCTTGGCGTTGAGGTAGTCGGCCGCCTGCGGCTCGTTCATGAAGCGCACCGCGCGGATGCCTTCCTTGGTGTAGCGCAGCACCGCCGGGCTCTTCTCCATCAGCTTCTTGGCGAGCTTGACGGTCTCCTCCTTCAGCTTGGCCTTCGGGTAGGAGAAGTTGACGAAGCCGATGTCCTTGGCCTTCTTGCCGTCGAAGGTGTCGCCGGTCATCGCATAGTAGAGCGCATCGCGATAGTTCATGGTCTGGGTCACGTTCCAGGACACGATGCCGCCCGGCAGGATGCCCCAGTTCACCTCCGACAGACCGAAGACCGCGTCGTCGGACGCGATCGCGAAGTCGCAGGCGCACACCTGCGTGAAGCCGCCGCCGAAGCAGAAGCCGTTGACCATCGCGATGGTGGGCATCGGAAAGGTGGAGAGCTTCTGCCAGCGCCATTGATTGGAGGCGCGCCGCGCCTTGTGCCGCATCTTGGGGTCGGTCTCGGTGCCGCGGAAATAGAGCTTGATGTCCTGGCCGGCGCAGAAGGCCTCGCCGGCGCCGGTGATCACCAGCACCTGGGTCTCCTCGTCGGTCGCCAGGTCGTCGAGCGCGTCGTCCATGTCCAGGTGCAGCTGCGGGCTCATGGCGTTGCGCTTGTCGGGACGGTTGAAGATCACCCAGGTGATGCCGTCCTCCTTCTCGACCTTGATGGTCTCGTATTTCTTGGTTGCCATTCTGGTGTCTCCTCGCTTGGTTTGATGGAAAGCCGTCATCGACAGCGGATGAAATGGTGGCGGATCAATAGCTCTAACTCTCCCTCCCCGGCAAGGCGACCGCGCGCTCGGGGCCGAACAGCAGCCAGACCGCGCCATCGGCCGGCAGCGGCTGGTCGGCGGCGGTCGCGACCTGCAGGGCGACCCCGTCGCTCATGACATCGACCCGCCGGGTCGCCCCCAGGAAGGTGACGCCGCTGACCTGCCCGGCCAGGCAATTGTCGCCGTCGGCGTGGATGCCTGCGCGGCCAGCCGGATGCTTTCCGGCCGGATCGAGACCGAGACGGCGGCGGGATCGTCGATCTGCTGCGGAACCACGCAGCGGATCTGCCGCCCGCTCAAGACCTCGACCTCCCCGCGGCCCTCCGACATCGCCAGCATGCGGCCGGGCAAGAGATTGGTGGCGCCCACGAAGCGGGCCACGAACGGATTGGCGGGCCGGAAATAGATGTCCTGCGGCGAGCCGATCTGGATGATGCGGCCGCGCTCGATCACGGCGATCCGGTCCGACAGCGCCAGCGCCTCGGACTGGTCGTGGGTCACATAGACGGTGGTGATGCCGATCTTGCTTTGCAGGCGCTTGAGCTCGCCGCGCATGTCGTCGCGCAATTGGGCGTCGAGATTGGACAGGGGCTCGTCGAGCAGCAAGCAGACCGGGCTCGTGCACGATGGCGCGGGCGAGCGCCACGCGCTGCTGCTGGCCGCCCGACAGCCGCGTCGCCGAGCGCTCCTGGAAGCCGTCGAGATCGACCACCGCCAAGGCGCGGCGCACCGCTTGCGCGATCTCGGCGCGCTTGCCGCGCTTCTTGGCCACCGTCAGGGGAAACGCCACGTTCTCGGCCACCGTCATGTGCGGCCAGATCGCGTAGGACTGGAACACCATGCCGATGGCGCGCGCTTCGACCGGGACGTTGATGCGCGCCTTGGCGTCGAACAGGCGCCGGTCGTCGACCGCGATCACGCCTTCATCGGGGGTCTCGAGCCCGGCGATGCAGCGCAGCGTCGTGGTCTTGCCGCAACCGGAGGGCCCGAGCAGCGTGAAGAAGGTCCCGGCCTCGAGCGCGAAGCTGGCGTCACGAATCCCGCCGACGATCTGATCCGTCACGTTCTCGAAAATCTTGCTCAGGTGCTCGACGCGCAACATTCCGGACCTCACGCGCCATGGTCGGCAAGCACGACCAGCCCGTCAAGGGCGACCCCGCCGCGGCGCCGCAACAGGAACGGATTGATATCGACCGATTGGATGCGGCCGCCGGCATCGATCATGAGGCCGGAGAGGCCGATCAGGGCCGCCACGGCGGCCTTCAGGTCGAGCGCCGGGCGGCCCCGATAGCCGTGGATGAGCTTGCCGGCGCGGGTCGCCTCGATCAAGGCCAGCGCGCGGGCCGCATCGAGCGGCGGCGGCGCCAGCGCCACGTCGCGATAGAGCTCGAGCTCGACCCCGCCGGTGCCGAACAGGATGACCGGCCCGACCTCCGGATCGAGGTTGGCGCCGAGCACGAGCTCGATGCCGTCCGCGACCTGCTCGGCGATGAGCACGCCCTGCGGCGCGCTGCCGCTGTGGCGCATGACCGCTTCGACGATCTGCTCGTAGGCGGCGCGCACCGCCTTCACGGAGGAAAGACCGACCAGCACGGCGCCGGCATCGGATTTGTGCGGCAGCGCCGCGCTCACCCCCTTGGCGACGACCGGAAAGCCGATGCGCTTGGCGATCGCGACCGCCTCCGCGGCGCTATGCGCCACCGCCTCCTTGGGGCCGGCAATCCCATAGGCCTTGAGCAACTGCTTGGATTGGACCTCGTTCAACACTTTGCCGCCCGCGCTTGGCGGCGCGCGCCAGAATCTTCTCGATGAGCGCCCTGCCCTTGAGCGACACCACCGCGGGCGAAGCGGCGGGGGCCTGGGCGGCGCGGCGGGCGTAATCGGCGAGCGCCCGCACGGTGCGCAAGGTCTTGTCCACCTCCTGCAGGCAGGGAACATGCGGCAGGTTGAGCCGGAAGGCGCGGCTGTAGTCGGAGAGCCCGTGCGACCCCATGCTGAATTGGACGATCGGCTTCTTGGCGCGGGCGGCGATCTCCTCGACCGCGCGCATATTGGCCTCGGCCCGGTCCATGCCGGCCGCGCGCGGCAATTCGGCCTGCAGCAGCACGAGATCGATGCCGGGATCATCCAGCATGGCCTCGACGCATTTCACATAGCCTTCCCGGTTGGTGAGCCCGGTGAAGCCGGAATCGAGCGGATTGCCGATGATGGTGCCGACCCCGAGCACGGCGGCGAGCCGCTGCCGGGTGATCTCGGCGAGCGGCGCAAAGGCGAGCCCATGGGCGGCGGCGGCATCGAGCAGGAGACCGCGCAGCGCGCCCGAGAACGTGATGGCGCCGAGCCTGCTCCCGCGCGGCAGCGGCGCATGCAGGATGTATTCGACCGTCTCCACCACGTCGTCGACGGTGCGCACCCGCAGCACGCCGGCGGCGCCCGCGACCGCGTCGAAGGCTTCCATGGCGCCGGCCAGCGCCCCGGTATGGGCGAGCGCGGCGGCGCGCCCTTCCGCGGAGGCGCCGAGCTTCATCACCACGACCGGCTTGCCGGCGGAGCGCGCCATACGGCACGCCGCCATGAAGGCGGCCGGATCCTGCACCGATTCCAGATAGGCGACGATCACCCCGATGTCGTCGTTCATGGCGTAATAGGCGATGTAGTCGGCGCCGGAGAGGCCGGCCTGGTTGCCGGAGGTGACCACCGAGCCGGCATCGATGCCGCGCTCCTCGAGCGAACGCTTGATCGCCATGGCGAGCCCGCCGGATTGTCCGATGATCGCCACCGGTCCGTTGACCAGCCGCTGCAGGCGATCGTCCGGCATGGTCATGAGGCCGGCGCGGGCGTGCAGATTGCCGAAGCAATTGGGGCCGGAGACCGCGAGCCCGGTTTGCGCGATGACGGCCTTGAGGCGGGCCGACAAGGCGCGGGCGGCCGGATCGGATGATTCCGCGAAACCGGCGGTGAGCACGGTGGCGCTGCGCGCACCGGCGCGGCTCGCCTCGATCAGGGCATCGGGGACGAAAGCGGCCGGAATGACCACCACCACATGGTCGGGCGGCTCCGGCAATTCGGCGAAGGAACGATAGCAGCGCGTATCCCAGATCTGGTCGCGGCGCGGATTGAGCGGATAGACCGGTCCGGGAAACTTGTAGCGGTTGACGTTGCGCCACACCCGCTGCGACCAATTGCCGGGGGTATCGCTGGCGCCCAGGATGACCACGTTGCGCGGATTGAGCAGCGCATCGACCTTGCCGAGCGCATGCAGCAGCAAGGGAGACGCCTCGACCACCAGCCTCACGCGCGACTCCCGAGCGCTGCCAATCCCTCCCCCTGAAAGGGGGAGGGTGGCGCCGAAGGCGCCGGGTGGGGGTCCCGCGTACCCCACGAACTCAGAGTTTGTTGCGTGACCCCCACCCGACCTGCGTTGCAGGTCGACCTCCCCCTTTCAGGGAGAGGAGATGAGGGGAGGTGGCGCGGAGGGCGCGGCTCTGCCGAAGCTCAAATTTGCATCCTCCTACCAACGCCCACCATCACGCGCGCCCCATGGCGCCTGCGGCCGAGCGGCGCGCCAGCACATAGAATACGACCGAGATCATGGCCATCAGCATCGACCACATCAGGCCGAGCGCCGCAAGCTCGGTGCCCTGGCCGTTGCCCCACAGATCGAACATCGCGACCGCCATGGTCTGGGAGCGCGGGCCGGCGAGCAGGATCGCCAGCGACAGCACCCGGGTGGCCATCAGGAAGATGAACAACCAGCCGGCCACCAGGGCGGGCGCCAACAGCGGCGCCACGATCCGGCGCAGGCGGGTGAGCGCGGAAGCCCCGCAAACCGCGGCCGCCTCCTCGAGCTCGCGATGGATCTGCAGCATGCCGGAGGAGGCGTAGCGCATCCCATAGGGCAGATAGTTGATCACGAAGGCCCAGATCAGGATTCCGATGGTGCCGTAGAGCGGGATCGGCAGCCGCAGGAAGACCTGCATGACGGCGACCCCGAGCACGAGCCCCGGAAACACCAGCGGGATGGTGGCCAGCCGCTCCACCAGCCAGCCGCCGGGCGCGCGCCGCACCGCCAGCCAGGCGGCGAAGAAGGTGAGCGCGACCGCAAAGGTCGCGGTCGCGACCGCCACCAGCATCGTGTTGGTCATCAGCTCGAGGCGGTCGGAGGCCAGCACGGTGCGATAATTGGCGAGGCTGAGGAGCTTGAAGGAGGCGGCGCTCACCGGCGCGAAGAACGGCAAGAGCGAGATCCAGCCCAACATGGCCATCGGCACCACCAGCAGCAGCGTGAAGTCGACGAGCAGGATGCCGGCCGCGAGATAGCGCAGGCGTCCGAGATCGAACGGCCGCGGCCGGAAGCCCTTGCCGGTGATGGTGGCAAACCGCTCGGCGTGCCGCGACAGCCGGGAATAGCCGTACATGAGCACCAGCACCAGAAGCAGCATCAGCACCGACAGCGCGCTCGAGCCGCCGAGGTCGGGCGGCGCGCGCGCCATCATGTCGGTGTAGATATCGGTGGTCAGGACCGGGATGCGGCCCGGCAATCCGACCAAGCGCCGGCACCTCGAAGGACTCGATGGCGCGGATGAAGACCAGCATGGACAGCGCCATGATGGCCGGCAGCGACAGCCGCATGGTGACGCGGGCGATGGTGGCCCAGACCCCGGCCCCGCTGACGCGCGCCGCCTCCTCGAGCTCCGGATTGGCGTTGCGCAGCGTCGCCCCCACCAGCAGGAACGCCAGCGGCGACCACAGAAAGCCCTCGACCAGCACCATGCCGGGCATGGAATAGATGTTGATCAGCACATCGGAGGCGCCGGTCAGCGTCCGGTAGAGCTGATTGACCGGCCCGGCCTTGCCGAACACCAGGAGCCAGGCGGAGACGTAGAGAATGTAGGGCGTGCCGAGCGAGATGATGGCGGTCACATAGGCCAGCCCCTTGAGCGGCGCATTGGTGCGCTCGACGATCCAGGCCATGACCCAGCCGACCACCAGCGCGATGGCGGCGCTGCCGGCCGCGAACCACAGCGAGTTGAGGGTGGTGGCGACAAAACGGCGGCCGCCGAGCACGCTCTGGAAATTCTCGAGCCCCCAGCGGGTGGCTTCGTTGGGGGCGCCGGCGACGAGCACGCTGCCCTGCAGCAGGAACAGGAGCGGCGGCACCACCAGGGCGGCCAGCACGACGATCAGCAGGCCGGCGATCCAGCTGGTCTGGCGCGCCGACGCATGCGTGCGGGATGCCGGCTCAGCCGAAGAGGTCATCGAAAATCTGCTTCCATCTCGGCAGGTTGTCTTCGATCACCTCGGGCGGAAAGAACTTGCACGCGGAAATGGCCTTCCTCCGGCTTGAGCTCCGGATCGCGCGCCGGAACCGCCGGATCGGCGGTGAGGTAATCGGCGTCGCGATAGACCTGCTGGCCTTCCTTCGAGATGATGAAATCGACCAGCAGCTTGGCGGCGTTGGGATGCGGCGCGTTCTTCTGGATGCCGATCACCGACAGGGTGCCGGTGGCGGGCTCCATCTTGATCCAATCGACCGGCGCGCCCTTGCGGGCGCTGATCACGGCGTGATGGTTGAAGATCTGCAATGCGATCGCGTATTCGCCGGCGATCACCTGGTCGAGCACCTGCCGCGCCGCGGCCGGCACGTTGGCGACCTTCTGTTTCGAGAAGGCGCGCAGATAGGACATGCCCTTGTCTTCGCCCATCTCGGCCAGCACCGTGCCGATGAAACCGACCCCGCCCGATGTCGACGGCAGCGAGTTCCAGGCGATCTTGCCGCTCCATTTCGGATCCAGCAGATCCTGGTAAGTCTTCGGCTGCGTTCCCTTGGGGATGAGCGACGTGTTGTAGCCCGGCGTATTGATATAGAGGTTGCTGGCGATCCAATAGCCGTTCGGATCCTTGTAGAGGTCCGGATAATCCTTGGCGGCTTCGGGCTGCCACTGCAGCACGTAGCCTTCGCGCTCCAACGGCACCACGGTCGAGGTGCCGTCGAACACGTCCGACTGCGGCCGGCCGGCCCGGTCTTCGGTGAGAATCTTGACCGCCACCTCAGTGGCGTTGGCGCGGGTATAGCGCACCTTGATGCCCGGATATTTCTTCTCGAAGGCGGCGGCGATCGGACGCACCAGCTGGTTGATGATCTGGGTCGAGTACCAGACCACCTCGCCCTCCTTCTTGGCGGCATCGATCACGGCGGCATCGATCGCATAGGCTGAGGTGACATGGGCCGGACCGCAGCCGAGCAAAGCCGCGATCGCGATGGCGAAGATGCGGGGACGGCCTCCCATGATGTTTCCTGACCCTTTTGTGGCGGCAGCTTTTCGAAACTGCCTTTGCGCGTTCACACTAGCACGTCGGCACGTCGCCGCACGGGGCACACCGCAGATGCGCCCCATCGATGTCGAATTTCGCGCTCCGACCGGCCCGGCGCGCGCGCTCCGCGAAACCGCGAGCGATCGCCGGAACCGCCTCATAACACACTGAATCAAAAGCATTATCCTCCCCGCTTCCGGCCGCGGCCGGCACGCTCGCGGAGTTGCGATTTCCCATCCTGGAGCGAGTCGAGCTATGCTTCCATCCAGCGCGGCCTCATGTCCCAGCAGACCCCTGCCCCGCCCGCGCCCCGACATTTTTTTTCGCCTCGTCGATAACGACCGGAATCGGAGGATTGAGAATGATCTCGCTATCCATCAATGGCCAATCCCACAACGCCGATGTGGAAGATTCAACGCCGCTGCTCTGGGTGTTGCGCGACACCATCGGCATGACCGGCACCAAATACGGTTGCGGCATCGCGCAATGCGGCGCCTGCACGGTCCATATCGACGGGGTGGCGATGCGCTCCTGCTCGATACCGGCGAGCGCGGTCGTCGGCAAGCAGATCACCACCATCGAGGGCATCGCGGCCGGCGGCAAGCTCTCCGCCGTGCAGCAGGCCTGGCTCGACCACGACGTGCCGCAATGCGGCTATTGCCAGAGCGGCATGATCATGGCGGTGACGGCGCTGCTCAAGCAGAAGCCCAAACCCACCGACGCCGACATCGACGCAGCCATCACCAACATCTGCCGCTGCGGCACCTATCAACAAATTCGCGCGGCGATTCACGCCGCCGCCAACGCTTGAACCGGGAGGCCGCAATGACCTACATGCCGCGAATGAATCGCCGCTCCTTTGTGGTCGGCACCGCCGCCGCCGGTGGCGGGCTTGCGCTGGGCTTCCAGCTCCCGTTCGGCCCGCAGGTGGTGCGCGCCGCCGACGGCTCGCCCGAGGTGAACGCCTGGGTGGTGATCAAGCCCGACGACACCGTCGTCATCCGGGTGGCGCGCTCCGAGATGGGCCAGGGCACGCTCACCGGCCTCGCCCAGCTGGTGGCCGAGGAGCTCGAATGCGACTGGTCGAAGGTGACCACCGAATTTCCCACCCCCGGGCAAAACCTCGCCCGCAAACGCGTGTGGGGCAATTTCTCGACCGGCGGCAGCCAGGGCATCCGGCAGTCGAACGAGTATGTCCGCCAGGGCGGCGCCGCCGCGCGCATCATGCTGATCCAGGCCGCCGCCAATGAGTGGAAGGTGCCGGCGAGCGAATGCAGCGCCGCCAACAGCGTGATCACCCACAAGGCGTCGGGCCGCACCACCACGTTCGGCAAGGTGGCCGAGGCCGCCGCCAAGATCGAGCCGCCCAAGGACATCAAGCTCAAGGACGCCAAGGACTGGAAGATCGCCGGCAAGGGCGTCAAGCGGCTCGACACGCTCGACAAGCTCACCGGCAAGCAGGTCTACGGCATCGACATCAAGATGCCCGGCATGCTGATCGCGACCATCAAGGATTCCCCGGTCAACGGCGGCAAGATCAAGAGCTTCGACGCCGCCAAGGTGACCGGCATGCCCGGGGTCAAGAAGGTGGTGCAGGTCGGCGACTCCGGTGTCGCCGTCATCGCCGACACGTTCTGGCACGCGAAGACCGCCATCGACGCGCTGCCGATCGTCTGGGATCCGGGCGAGAACGCCAAGGCGTCGAGCGCCACCATCGCGGAGTTCGTGAAGACCGGTCTCGATGCCGACCAGGCCTATATCGGCAACAAGACCGGCGATGCGCCGGCCGCGATCGCGGGCGCCGCCCGCAAGGTCGAAGCGGTCTACAACTATCCGTTCCAGAACCACGCCACCATGGAGCCCATGAACGCGACGGCGCGCTACACCGCCGACCGTTGCGAGGTGTGGGGACCGAGCCAGAACGGCGAGGCGGCGCTGGCGACCATCATCGAGTCCTCGGGGCTGCCGGCCCCGAAATGCGACTTCTACAAAGTCATCCTCGGCGGCGGTTTCGGCCGGCGCGGCCGCACCGACTACGTCAAGCAGGCGGTGCTGATCGCCAAGGAGATGCCGGGCGTGCCGGTCAAGCTGATCTGGACGCGCGAGGAGGACATGACGCATTGCGCCTTCCATCCGGTCACGCAATGCAAGATGACCGGCGCCTTCGACGCCAACAACAACCTGGTCGGGCTGCATATGCGCATTTCCGGCCAGTCGATCTCGGCCTCGCTGGCGCCGCAGAACCTGCAGAACGGCATGGATCCGGTGGTGTTCCAGGGGCTCAATGCGGGCGGCACCGAAGGCACTTTCGGGTACAACATCCCCAACGTGCTCATCGACCATGCCATGCGCAACACCCACCTGACGGCGGGCTTCTGGCGCGGCGTCAACGTCAACCACAACACCATCTATGTGGAATGCTTCATCGACGAGCTGGCCAAGTCGGTGGGACAGGACCCGCTCGAGTTCCGCCGCAAGCTGCTCAAGCCCAAGCAGCTCGCGGTGCTCAACGCCTGCGCCGAGAAGATCGGCTACGACAAGCCGCCGCCGCAGGGCGTCTTCCGCGGCATGGCGCAGAACCATGCCTTTGCGAGCTATGTGGCGGCGATCGCGGAAGTGTCCATCACCCCGCAAGGCCGCGTGAAGGTCCACCGCATCGTGGCGGCGACGGATTCCGGCTATGCGGTCAATCCGGCGCAGATCGAGCGGCAGGTCGCGGGCTCCTTCGTGTACGGGCTCTCGGCGCTGTTGTACGGCGAGATCACCGTCAAGGACGGGGCCGTCGAGCAGCAGAATTTCGACAGCTACAACGTGATGCGCATCGCCGAGATGCCGCAGGTGGACACGATCGTGATGCCTTCGGGCGGCGCGGTCTGGGGCGGCGTCGGCGAGCCCACCATCGCGGTGGCGGCGCCCGCGGTCCTCAATGCGATCGCGGCGGCGACCGGCAAGCGTATCCGCTCGGTGCCGCTGAAGAGCACCGACCTGCGGTCGGCCTGATCGATCCGATCATCGGGAGCGGCGGGTCATCGCCGCTCCCGTGCGGTTTCCAACTCCCGGTAGCAACTCGCGAGGCGCCGGCATGAGCTCGATGCGTACCGCCGTTTGGCTTACCGTCCTGTGGCTTCCCTGCGGCGCCGCCGCGGCGGCCGACGCGCCGCCCGGCGCCTCGGCGCCACCCGGCGCTTCGGCGCCACCCGGCGCATCGTCCTGCTCGGGCTGCCATCCGGCATCGTCATCGGTCGACACGCCCGTCAAGCAACTGGTCGGCCGCAAGCCCGAGGAGATCGTGGCGGCCGTAAAGGCCTTCCGGTCGGGCGAAAAGCCCGCCACCATCATGGATCGCATCGCCAAGGGCTTCACCGACGACGAGATCAAGGCGATCGCGGATTGGTACGGCGCGCAAAAGGAATAGAGCAGCAGCCATGGCCCGGACCCCCATCAGCCGCCGTCATGTCCTCAAGACCGCCGTTGCCGGAGGGGCCGCGGCCTCCGCCGCCACCCTGCCGATGCCGGCGCTGGCCCAGGCTTCGCCGGGTCGCGTCGTCGTGGTCGGCGGCGGCTTTGCGGGCGCGACCTGCGCCCGCACGGTCAAGCGGCTCGATCCGCGCACCGCCGTCACGCTGGTCGAGGCGAGCCAGACCTTCACCGCCTGCCCGTTCAGCAACGAGGTCATTGCCGGGCTGCGCGACATCAAGGCGCAGCAGTTCGACTACAAGAAGATCGCGGCCGAGGGCGTAGTCACGGCGTTCGATACCGCCACCGCGGTCGATCCGCAGGCCCGCATGGTGATGCTCGCAAGCGGCGGGCGGCTCGCCTACGACCGCCTGGTGCTGGCACCCGGCATAGATTTCCGCTGGGACGCGCTGCCGGGCTACGGGGAAGCGGCTCCGCAGCGCATGCCGCATGCCTGGAAGGCGGGCGAGCAGACGCTGTTGCTGCGCCGCCAGCTCGAAGCCATGCCGGATGGCGGCCTGGTGATCATCGCGGCGCCCGCCAATCCGTATCGCTGCCCGCCCGGTCCCTACGAGCGGGCGAGCCTGATCGCCTACTACATCAAGACCAAGAAGCCGAGATCGAAGCTCATCATCCTCGATGCCAAGGATGCGTTCTCCAAGCAGCGGCTGTTCCAGGACGCCTGGAAGGAGCTCTATCCGGGCATCATCGAATGGGTCTCGCTCTCCT
Source organism: uncultured Alphaproteobacteria bacterium (assembly GCA_963744275.1). GTDB lineage: Bacteria > Pseudomonadota > Alphaproteobacteria > Rhizobiales > Xanthobacteraceae > VAZQ01. The sequence continues at coordinate 268,486 of CAVUSX010000029.1, read as the reverse complement.
CCGGCGGCAAGGTCACCAAGGTCGATCCCGCCACCATGACGGTCGAGACCGATTTCGCCAAGCATCAACCCGCGGTCGCCAATATCATTCCGCCGCAGAAGGCCGGCCGGATCGCCGAGATGGCCGGGGTCGCGGATCGCACCGGCTGGTGCCCGGTCGATCCGGTGAGCTTCGCATCCACGCTGCAGCCCGACATCCATGTCATCGGCGATGCCTGCATCGCGGGCGCGATGCCGAAGGCCGGCTTCGCGGCCAATGCCCAGGCCAAGGTCTGCGCCGCGGCGCTCACCCGCCTCATGGCCGGCCAGAAGCCGGACGAGCCGAAACTGATCAACACCTGCTACACCATCGTGGCGCCCGAGTACGGGATCACGGTTGCGGCCGTGTACCATCCGGTGAACGGACAATTGGTCGAGGTTCAGGGCGCGGGCGGCATCAGTCCGGTGCAAGCCCCGAGATCGACGCGGGAGCAGGAAGCGAAATTCGCGGATGGCTGGTTCCATACCATCACCGCAGAGATGTTCGGCTGAACATCGCGGCGGTCGCGTCCGCCCGGGCCCGGCGGCGCTGGCGGCGCTGGCGGTGCTGGCCGGCGGGACCCGCCAGGACGCCCGTGCGCAGGAGACCTTGCGACCCTATATGATCGTGGGCGATGCCATCCCGGCCTCGCTGACCGGCGCGCGCGGAGATCCGGAGCGCGGGCGGGCGATCGTGGTCAACCGGCAGGTCGGGCTGTGCCTGCTCTGCCATAGCGGGCCGTTTCCGGAGGAGAGGTTCCAGGGCACCCTGGCGCCCAACCTCGCAGGCGCCGGCGCACGCTCGAGCGAGGGCCAGTTGCGGCTGCGGATCGTCGATGCCTCGCGGCTCAAACCCGACACTATCATGCCGCCTTACTATCGGGTCGATGGACTGAACCGGGTGGCGCCTTCGTTTCAGGGCAAGCCGATCCTCACCGCCGAGCAGATCGAGGATGTGGTAGCCTATCTGGTGACATTGCGCGATTAGAGCACGGGTGATCAGAGCCTGACCGACATGACGCAAGAGCGAGCGAACATGAGCGCGACACGGCGCGACTTTCTGGCGAGCACGGCCCGGCTGGCGGCCGGCGCGGCGCTCCTCTCGGTGGTGGCGACGAAATCGAGCCGCGCCACGCCGGCCACCATGGAGGCGGCGATCCGCAAGGTCGTCGGCGCGGCGCCGGTGCGCAAGGGCAAGGTCATGATCGACGTGCCGCCGCTGGTCGAGAACGGCAATACGGTGCCGGTGACGATCTCGGTCGAGAGCCCGATGACGGCCACCGAATACGTCAAGTCGATTCATCTGTTCAACGAGAAGAACCCGCAGCCCAACGTCATCGGGGCGCATCTGGGGCCGCGCGCCGGCAAGGCCGCGCTCTCGACCCGCATCAAGCTCGCCGACGCCCAGAAGATCGTGGCGGTGGCGCAATTGAGCGACGGCTCGTTCTGGTCCGACGACGCCGACGTCATCGTCACCATCGCGGCCTGCGTGGAGGATCTGCAATGACGGTGCGCGCCCTCATCAACGTGCCGGCCAAGGCCAGGCGCGGCGAGATCATCGAGATCAAGACCCTGATCGCCCATCCGATGGAGACCGGCTTTCGGGTCGGCCTCAATGGCGCGCTCATTGCGCGCGACATCATCACGACGTTCCGCGCCACCTACAACGGCGAGGAGATTTTCCGCGCCGATTTCTCCCCGGCGATCGCCGCCAATCCGTTCCTGACCTTCTTCACGGTGGCGACCGAGACCGGAACCATCGCGTTCCAATGGGAGGGCGACGACGGCTTTGCGGCCACCGAGTTCGCCCCCATCACGGTCGAATGACGAGCATGCTGCGCGTGCCGTCCTTCAGCTCGTGGCGAGCCTGCCTGCTGTTCGCAATCGCCCTATTCGTCGCATTTCCCGCCTTCGCCACCGAAATCCCGCCTGCCGAGCGCCGTTCCGATTACGAGCTCCTGGGCCCGCAAACCCGCGCCATGCAGGATGACGACACCGCCAATCCGGGCATGCTGGGGGTGCTGGATGGCGAAGCCTTGTGGAACCGCCGCGACGGCGCCGCCGGCAAGTCATGCGCGGATTGCCACAACGATGCGCGCGCCAGCATGAAGGGCGTGGCGGCGCGCTACCCGGCCTACAGCCCGGCGCTGGGGCGGCCGATCGATCTCGAAGCCCGCATCAATCAATGCCGTACCGAGCAGCAGAAGGCGACGCCGCTGAAATTCGAGAGCCAGGAGCTGTTGGGCCTCACGGCTTATCTCGCTTTGCAATCGCGCGGCATGCCGGTCGATGTGGGATCGGACGCGCGCACGCAGCCCTTCATCGCGGCCGGCCGCGCGCTCTTCAACCGCCGCCAGGGCCAGATCAACATGTCCTGCGCGCAATGCCACGATGACAATTGGGGCCGCAAGCTCGCCGGCGCCCCGGTGCCGCAAGGCCATCCCAACGGCTATCCGGTCTATCGCCTCGAATGGCAGAGTTTAGGCTCGCTGCAGCGGCGGCTGCGCAATTGCATGTCCGGAATGCGGGCCGAGCCCTACCCGTATGGGGCGCCCGAGAACGTCGACCTCGAGCTCTACCTGATGTGGCGCGCCAACGGCCTCAAGATGGAAGCGCCGGCGGTGCGGCCGTAGGGCGACCGTGCTATGTTGTGTTCGGCGCATGAGGGATTTGCAGCATGTCCGGTATGACAAAGCTACTTGAAGATGCCATCGCGAAGGTTCGCGAGCTGTCCGCCGAGGATCAGGATGCCGTTGCGGTTGCGATGCTCTCGATGGCGGAGGAGCCGGTTGCGGCCCTCGATGACGAGACCCGCGCGGCGATTCGCGAAGGCCTGGAGCAAGCCCGACGTGGCGAATTCGTACCCGACGAGGAAATCGAGGCGCTCTGGAGGCATCACGGCCTATGAGGGTTCGCTATACGCCGCAAGCGCGTAGCGATCTACGATCGATCCTCCAATACATTGATACATTGACGAGCGAAGCCCCCTCGGCGCGCGGAACGTCAAGCGCGCAATCCAGAAGACCATCGAGCTCATCGGTGAGTTTCCGGAAGGCGGGCGGCGAGCCGGGGAGCAACAAACGCGTGTGCTTCCCGCAGGTCGGTACCCATACTTGATCTATTGGAGCATCGAAGCCGGCGAGGCGTGGCTCCTGCATATTCGAGATGGACGGCGCCGGCCGTGGCGGCTTTGAGATCTCTCGCCACCAATAACCCAACTCTTACACCCGATCCCGGTGGAAATCCGGCGCCGGCGGGGTGCCCCAGGTGTTGGTCTTGCCCGGCTCCCAGACCTTGGGCCGCTGCGGCTGGTCGCGGTGCCAGGGGCGCGGATCGAAATAGCCGAGCGCCTCGTCCTTGAGCTGATCGAGCTCGGTATAGAGCTCGATGACCTGGTCGTCGTGATTGCGATGGTAGGTAGCGATGTTGTGCCCGGGGCCCTGGCGCAGCGGCCCCCAGATGATGGGAATGTTGCGTTGCCCGAACAGGTCGCAGGAATTCTGGATGTGGACGAAGTCCTTGAGCTCGAACGCCATGTGATGCAGCTTGACGGTCGCTCCCTTGATGAAGTTGACCGTATGGTGATCGGGATTGCAGCGCATGAAGACGAAGAAATCCCCGATCCAGTCGGACACCCTGAAGCCGAGCACCTTCTCATAGAACGCGACGGTGGCGTTCACGTCCTGCACCACGAAGGCGACATGGCCGAGCTTGAGCGGCCCGATCCCGGACACCTGCTCGTGCTTGCCGAGGTAGCTCCACGTCTTGAACAGCTCGATGGTGGTGCCCTTGCAATCCGCAAACGTCAGGACCTGGCCGATGCCGGGGACCTCATCGTTGCGCAGCTCGCTGTTAATTCCATCCGCCGCGAGCGCGCGGCTCAATTCGCCGAAATCCTCGCCCGCCGCCACCTCGAACGCGAGCCTGCTGCAGCGCTCGGCGCCAGCCTCTCGGAGCGCGATGGTCAACAGGCCGATCTTGCTGGCCAGGTAGGCGCGGCCCTGTTCGCGCGCCGCCAGGACCAGGCCCATAGTCTGCGTATAGTACGCGATGGCCTTCTCGAGGTCGGGCGTCTCGAAGGTCGCGTGGCCGATGCGTCTGGGCTTGATCATGGTGGTCTTCTATCATCATGAGGGCGCAGTTCGTAGCCCGGATGGAAGCCGTCAGGGCGTTCACGCCCGTCCTCGCGCGGCTCAAGCGTAATCCGGGAGCACCGTTCCCGCATTGCGCTTATGCTCCAAATCCCATTGAAGACGGGCGTAAACGCCCTTATGCGGGCTACAGGACTGCGGCAATTGCCGAGACCCCGGGGAGCAAACATGGCAAGCACCAAATCGGCGGGCTACAAGCTGGCGAGCTATCAATCCGCCGACGGGCCGCGGGCCGGCCTGGTGGTGGACGACAAGGTGTTCGACGCCGCCAAGCTGACCGGCAAGGCGGCCTATGCGAGCGTGATCGGCATTCTGGAGGACTGGAAAACGGCCGCCGGCCTGCTTACGGCCGCGGCCGCCAAGGCGGCCAAGGGCCGCACCCAGGGCCGGCCGCTGAAGGGCACCAAGCTGCTCGCTCCCGTGCTGTGGCCTTCGGCCATCTTCTGCGCGGGCGCCAATTATACCGATCATGTGGCGGAGATGAACAAAGCCAATGGCCGGCCGCCGGAGCCGGACCCGCATACGCTCGGACTGCAGTCCTGGCACTTCATCAAGGCCTCCCGCTCGCTCTCCAATCCGGGCGCGACCGTCAAGATCTCGGACTATTCGAAGAAGATGGACTGGGAGGTGGAGCTGGCGGCCGTGATCGGCCGCAAGGCCAAGAACGTGCCGCAGGAAAACGGCACTGTCCTATGTGGCCGGCTACACCGCCGCCAACGACCTCTCGGCGCGGGACCGCGGCCGCCGCCCGCACGTGGCCGACACCTCCCCGTTCAAGGCCGACTGGGTGGCGCACAAGAGCTTCGACGGCTCCTGTCCGCTCGGGCCCTGGATCGTGCCGGCGAGCGACATCCCGGACCCGCAGAATCTCGGCCTCAAGCTGTGGGTCAACGACGTGCTCAAGCAGGATTCCAATACGGGCCAGATGATCTTCAACCTGGCCGAGCAGATCGCGCGATCTGTCGTCGCGGCTCACCCTCCACCCGGGCGACATCATCCTGACCGGCACGCCGGCCGGCGTCGGCGCCGGCCGCGGCGAGTTCCTCAAAGCCGGCGACGTGGTGAAGATCTGGATCGAGCGGATCGGCAGCCTGACCAGCAAGATGGCTTAGTTCCGTAGCCCGGATGGAGCGCTTGCGTAATCCGGGACCGGCGGTCCCCGCATTGCGCTCCGCTCCATAGCCGGCGAAGAAGCGGTGGCCGGCATATACGCCCTCGATGCTGGGCGCCGAACGGCCCCTGGACTGTGGGCTACAGGCAGCTGCCCGGACGCCTGCAGCCCGCGCTGATTGCGCTGGCGCAGCGGAGGGAGCATATTGCGGCCGAGCCGGTTCCGCCCCGCGCGTTCGAATGATGCCGGGCCGCCGGCCTCCAGCAGGGAGGTTTTCCAGGTATGGCCGAGCAGTTCGTCGGTAAGCTTTCGGAGTTCCAGGACGGCGACCGCCGCATCATTTTCGTCGGCGACAACGAGATCGGCGTGTTCCGGCACGAAGGGCAATTCTACGCCTACAGCAATTTCTGCCTGCATCAGGGCGGGCCGGCCTGCGAGGGCCTGACCATCGCCAAGGTCGAAGAACGGATCATGCCGGACAAGACCTCGCGCGGGCTCTATTTCTCCGACACCGAGATGCATTTCGTCTGTCCCTGGCACGGCTATGAATACGACATGAAGACCGGCGAATGCGTGTCGGACCGCAAGCTCAAGCTGCGGCAATACAAGGTGGTCGAGAAGGAGGACGGAGTTTATGTCGTCGCCTAGGACCGCCGCCGCCAAGACCGCGAGCAAGACCGCACCTAAGAGCACACCCAAGGCGGCGCCGCCGCGCCAAGCCGGCGGTGCGGCCGATCGCGAAGCCGGTCGCAGACCCGGCCGCGGCCGCTTCGGCGGTCGAGACCGCTTCGGCGGCCGCATCGGCGCAGGCCACGCGCCTTGCCGCCGACATCGAGCGCGGCCTCGCCGACGGTCGCGTCGACCTTTTGAGCCGCGCAGGCCCTGCAGGCCCTGATGGCGGCGGCCTGCAAGGCCTATGCGGCGCAGGTGGAGGCCGGCAATCCGATGGCGGCGCTGGCGCCGCGCACGACCGTCACCCCGACGGAGGTCATGGTCACGGCGAGCGGCCTGTTGCGCGCCACCAATCTCGCCGTATTCGAGCTCGGCATGTGGCAGAGCTGGACCGGCCGCTAATGCATTTTCCGCCGAAGCGAACCCCGGTTCGGCGCAAAAATGCGACCCATGCAAGCACGCGGGGCCAACCCGCACAGAAAGTTTGATAGGAGACGAACCATGGACCTGCTCGCTGAACGCGGCCGACGCGTAACGGTCGACGAGCTCAACACCACCCGGCTGCTGGCCCACGCCCGCAAGCAGGCGGTGCAACGCAAGCTCGACGACATCTTGATCGTCGACGTCGATGCGCACCATTACGAGAACGAGAACTTCCCGGAAATCCTGCCCTACATGGAAAACGACGTGCTGCGGCAGATCACCTTGGGGGGCCGCGCCAGCAAGGGGGGCCGCGGAACCATCGTGCCGAGCCATGCCGGCTTCACCCAGGACATGGGCGGCCGCGTCACCCGCTATCCGCTGCGCGGCTCGGAGAAGACCGAGCCCGGCCGGCAGCGCGACGTGCAGCTGGGCGAGCGCTGGATGGACGCCATGAGCGTCGATTATTCCTGCCTGTTCCCGACCGGCATGCTCAATGTCGGCCTGCATCCGCAGAAGGAGATGGAGGTCGATCTGTGCTGGGCCTACAACCGCTGGCTCACCGAGAAGGTCCTGCCCGAGTCGAAGGGCCGCTTCTACTCGATGCTGTGCCTGCCGTTCTCGGACCCGGAAGCGACGCTGCGTCACGTCGAGACCTTCGGGGACCGCCCGGGCGTGGGCGGCTTCATGGTGACGACCGTGCGCAACCTGCAGGTCAACGACAACGCCTATATGAAGGCCTACCGGGCCATGGAGGAGCGCGGCCTGGTGCTCTCCTTCCATTCCGGCCCGAACTGGAGCGAGCCGGTGTTCAAGGCCTGCAACCGCTTCCTGTCGGTGCACGCGCTCGGCTTCACCTTCTACAACATCCTGCACTGCACCAACTGGGTCATCAACGGGATGTGCGAGCGCTTCCCGAAGCTGCCGGTGATCTGGATCGAATCGGGCCTGGCCTGGGTCCCGTTCCTGATGCAGCGGCTCGACCACGAATACATGATGCGGCCCTCGGAAGCCCCGGTGCTCAAGAAGAAGCCGAGCGAGTACATGCGCGATATGTACTACTCCTCGCAGCCCATGGAGATCCAGGACCGCGACGCGCTCGAATGCACGTTCCGGATGATCAATGCGGAGACCCAGCTGCTCTATTCATCGGACTATCCGCATTGGGACTTCGACCTGCCGGCCACGATCTACGACCTGCCGTTCCTGTCCGACAAGGCCAAGCACAACATCCTGGGCGGCACCGCCGCGCGCCTGTTCAAGCTCAAGCCGCGCAACGAGGCCCAGAAGGCCAACCTGATCAAGTACGGCAACCTCGCCGCCTGAGCGAGAGGCCAGAGGCTGAAGCCTTGCGATAAAGCCGCCGCCTGCGCCTGCAGGCGGCGGTTTTTTCACATCGCGATAGCGCGGGAAGCGCGCGGTGCCGCAGCTGCCGGGCTCGCGCTACACCGCCACCTTGAGCCTCAGGCCGAGCGCGCGCATCACCTTCAGCACGGTGGCGAACTCCGGATTTCCATCGGGCGAAAGCGCCTTGTACAAGCTTTCGCGCCCGAGGCCGGCGGCCTGCGCGATCTGCGACATGCCCTTGGCGCGGGCGACTACGCCGAGAGCATGAGTGATCAGCGCCGGATCGCCGTCCTCGAACACCGCCTCCAGATAGTTGGCAATGTCCTCATCACTCTCCAGATACGCCGCGGAATCCCAGGGAATGGTCTTGGTTTTGTCTTTTGTCTCATCCATTGCCGCCTCCTACAGCTTGCCCGCCAGCTCGCGCGCCACCGCGATGTCGCGCTCTTGCGTTCGCTTGTCGCCGCCAGCCAGCAGGATGACGACCGCAGTGCCGCGCTCGACGAAATAGACGCGGTAACCTGGCCCATAGTCGATCCGCATTTCGGAGAGGCCGCTGCCCACCGGTTTCACGTCGCCAGGATTCCCGAGCGCTAAACGATCGATGCGAGCCTGAATGCGAGCCCGTGCCCGGCGGTCGCGCAAATCCGTCAGCCAGCGCACAAAGGTTTCGGTCTGCCGAACCTCAGGCATCAGCCCTTGTATCCTATGGGATACGACAAATCAAGTAGCCGTTTCCGAGTAGCCGTTTCCGAGCAGCAACCCTGGTGATGCTTCAATGAGGCCGCGGCAATTACGCCGGCGCGGCCTCATGCTCTCCTTCCATTCCGGCCCGAACCGGAGCGAGCCGGTATTCAAGGCCTGCAACCGCTTCCTTTCGGTGCACGCGCTCGGCTTCACCTTCTACAACATCCTACCTGCCGGCCACGATCTACGACCTGCCGTTCCCGTCCGACAAGGCCAAGCACAACATCCTCGGCGGTACGGCGGCGCGCCTGTTCAAGCTCAAGCCGCGCAACGAGGCCCAGAAGGCCAACCTGATCAAGTACGGCAACTTGGCCGCCTGAGGCGAGCGGCTGGAGGCTTTCGACAAAACCGCCGCCTGCGGCTCCAGGCGCGGCTTTTTCAGGTTGCGATAGCGCGGGAAGCACGCGGTGCCGCAGCTGCGGGGCTCGCGCTACACCGCCACCTTGAGCCTCAAGCCGAGCGCGCGCATCACCTTCAGCACGGTGGCGAACTCCTGATTTCCATCGGGCGAAAGCGCCTTGTACAGGCTCTCGCGCCTGAGGCCGGCGGCCTGCGCGATCTGCGACATGCCCTTGGCGCGGGCAAGGCATTGTACTCGGTGGCAGATTTATTGCGAAGCATTCATGCCGTGATCACGAGCTCACCGCCGTATTGCGCGAGCCGCTCATCGCTGGTCAGCAGATGCAGGGGCTCGCAGACGGCCTGCGCGAGCAGCAGGCGGTCGAACGGATCAGGATGGGACAATGCGATGTCGTAGGCTCTGCGCGCATGGGTCCAGGTTATCGGCAGCGGCTTGATCCCCGCTTCGAGGAGGCCGGCCTCCAAACGCTGGAGATCGATGTCGAGCTTGCGGGCTGAAGCCTTGATCGCGATCTCCCAGATGGAGGCGGCGCTGACGTAGACCGCGGCAGCATTTTCAATGATGCGGCGGGTCGTTCCGTCGATCTGGCGCTCGTCCTGCCTGAGCCGGATGACGATGTTCGTGTCGAGCAGCAACCTCATTTGCCTTCGCCGGGATCTATCGGCCCATTCAACATCACGTCGAGCAGATCGTCGGGCAGCGGCGCCTCGATTGCGTCGATGACTTCGTCGCTGAGCACGTCCTTGAGGGTACCGAACTTGAACTCATGCGGCTTTTCATCGTCGAGCGGCACGAGCTTCGCCATCGGAATGCCGGACTTGGCGATGATGACGCCCTTGCCTCGGGCAGCCTGGTCGACCAGGTGCGAAAGCTTGGCCTTGGCCTCGGCGAGATTGAGCTGCTTCATGGCGATTTATCCGTTTACAAGAGCCATTCTAGCGAGTTGACCAACGTTGGTCAAATGCGCCGCGGCGGCGGGCCTGGATTCTTGTTATGCCGTCTCGTCGAGAATTTCCGCGGCGTAAGGGTCCCGGCTCTTCCGCCAGGACGACACGTCATATGTGCGCCCTCCCGCACAAAGGGCGAGGGAGGAGCACGCTGCACCGGTGCAGAACAATCGCAGCGGTCCTGCTCCGGCAAATAAGTTGGAAAATGCTCGCCGCCTATTCCGCCGCCGCAGCCAACGCCTCGCGGTCCCCGTCGCAGGCGGCGAGCACCAGGGCGGCGGCATCGAGCAACTCAGCCACATCGGCACCGGAGGTCGTGCCGGCGGCGGGGGACAGATCCCCCTGCGCGTCGACGGCTTGCGGCGGCAGGGCGCCGCGATCGACCAGCGCCCGGATCTGCGACGGCGTCGCCATGGCGATGCCGTCGGGCAGTTCGCCCAAGGCCGAAAGCCGCGCGGCGGCGCCCTGGCCGATGGCCTTGGCGACGAGCGGCGGTGCTTCCTCGGGGAAACCTCTGCCCGCCAGCACCCGCGCCATGCGCAGCGTGCGCTCGGCCGCGATGCGAAGCTCGCCCGCACGCGACGCGGAACCCGCGGCCGCTGGATCGGGCTGGGGCTCGGCGAATCCCTGGGGCGCGGTGCAGCACGCGCCCCGATGTTTCGACCAGCTGCAGTATCCCGCTCGACTGCAGGCGCCGCATCGCCGCCCAGGTGGCGCGGTCGATGAGCTCGATCGCGAGCCCGACGGCGCCTTGTGCCGCACCTTGAGCGGCGAGCCGCTCCGCCTCGGCGGCGAACGCTTCGCGGTCGAGATCGAGCACGGCCTCGATGGCGATGATCTCAGTCGATCCGCGCCAGCGGCGGAGAGCGATCTCGTCCGCATCGCTCGCGCGCCACCCTTCGGCGGCGGGCGCTTGCGGAATGCGGGAACGGCGGTCCCGGATTGCGGCGCTGCGCGCCTCCATCCAGGCTACGGGCCTACATGCTGCGGCAACTCCTCACCGCCCCAGCGCCTTCGCGATGATCTCCGCGCAGCGCTTGCCGTCGCCCGGGTCGGCGACGCTGAGATCGCCCGCGAAGGCCGCCTTCCGCCGATTCGAGGGGTGTCCGGCCATGCCCCAGCGGCAGGGCCGCATCGCCGCCCACAGCGCGAATCCGAATGTTCGACCTATGTGAGCCCTATAGGATAAAAACCCGGCGCGCGCAGATCGAGGCCGGCATTCCGATCGCCGCGCACGACCGCCACCCTAACGGAGGTCATGGCGCGGGCGACTACGCCGAAAGCGTGGGTGATCAGCGCAGGATCGCCGTCCTCGAACACCGCCTCCAGATAGTTGGCAATGTCCTCATCACCCTCCAGATACGCCGCAATTCCAGGGAAAGCTCTTGGTTTTGTCTTTTATCTCATCCATTGCCGCCTCTCCGTTCGGATAAATGGTCTTTCTCAAGGTCGGCCCGCGGCGGCTTGAAGGGATTGAAGACGTCGATGCCGAGATCGGCGACATGAGAGATATTGCGCGTCGCGAGCGTCATTCGATGAACCTTGGCGGTCGCTGCAAGGAGCGCGTCGATCGTGGGCACCGATCGCCCGGCGCTCATGCGCCCCCAAGCATCGGCAACCATGTGGTCGACGGGCAGGATGCGATCCGCGAACGATTCCTGCACGGCGGCGAGCCACCGCTCGAGCGCCCCTGACTTCACGGGGTCTTTTCGCTCTGGCGCGCTCGATGCCACCGCGGATTTCGCCCAGCACCAGGACGCTGAGATAGATATCCGCATCGTCGATGGAAGCATACCACGAGGCGACGTGCCTGTTGCAGCGATCGCCTTTGCGGACCTCCGAGATGACGTTGGTATCGATCAGATAGTTCACAGGTCGACGTCCCGTCCACGATCACGTGCGCGACGAAGGTCGATCCCCTCGAGGGGCGCGGCCGCGAGCAGCGCCTTCAGCCCCTTGGCCGCACCGGGAGCAAAATGCTCGCGCATGGCGGCACGAGCTTCGACCTCGCGATCAGGGTCGGCGAGGGCCTTGACGAGGCCGCGGATCAGCACGGCATCCGACTTGCGCACGTGCACCTCCAGCCGAACGATCCCCTGCCGTTTTTGGCGACGGCGATGGGCGATAAGCGCCTGCTTGCGGGCGATGGGCATGGGCGGCAAGCCCCTCTTTCGGTTTCCGGAAATGTATCCGGAAACCGGCGAGGTGGCAATGGGGAGGACGTGGCCATGGTTCGAGACGCGCGAGCTTCGCCGCGCTCCTCACCATGAGGGCGGTGATGGGATGGGGCGCGCAAGCGGAATGCGGGAACGGCGGTCCCGGATTGCGGCGCTCCGCGCCTCCATCCGGGCTTACACGCTGCGGCAGTTCTCACCGCCCCAGCGCCTTCGCCATGATCTCCTCGCAGCGCTTGCCGTCGCCCGGGTCGGCGACGCTGAGATCGCCCGCGAAGGCCGCCTTCAGCCGGTTCGAGGGATGGCCGGCCATGCCCCAGCGGCAGGGCCGCATCGGGAACGCGGTCCAATATTCCGCGTCATGAGGCTCGAAGTCGGTCTCGTCGACCTGCTGGACCTCGGCCGTGTATTCGGTCACGAAGCCGTTGGGCTCGACGAAGTAGGTGAACACGTTGTCGCCCGGGCCGTGGCGGCCGACGCCCCATTCGATGTTGAAACCGCTCTGCTTGAGGCGACCGGCGCCGCGCATCAGCCCGTCGATATTGGTCATCTCATAGGCCATGTGGTTGAGCGAGGGCCCTTCCGCGCGCGCCAGCGCGATCGAGTGGTGGTCGGCCGAGCAGCGGATGAAATCCATCATCTGGGTCGAATCGCTCAATTTGAAGCCGAGCAGGTCGATGAAGAACCCGACCTCATCGCCGATGCGCGCGGCATTGAGCACCACATGGGACAGCTTGACCGGCCTGGAGCGGTCGTTGACCACATTCGGGTGGCGCGCCACGTCGGACGACACGTTGAGCACGTGGCCCTCGAGGCTCTTGAACGAGAACCCGAACCCGCCGCCGGCCTCGCGCGGCAGATCGGCCGGCTCCCCCAGCACGGCGGCCCCGAACGCCTTGGCCTTGGCGTGGAGCGCCACCACGGCGTCGCGATCGGCGGCCGCGAAATGCACGCCGAGGAGGCCCGGGGTCGGCCGCTCGCGCAGCGTGACCACATGATGCTCGGCGCCGTTGCCGCGCAACCGGATCGTGTCGCCCTGCCCGCCGACCGGCTCGAGGCCCCAGACGTGGCTGTAGAACGCGGCGGACTGGTGCAGATCCCGCACGCCCAGCTCGACGCCGCGCAATCCGGTGACTTTGGCATTGATCATGGAGCGAACCTCTCGAGAGGGTGAATAGCAGTAGTGAGTGGTGAGTAGTGAGTAGTGAGTCAGGCCGTTGCGAGCCCGGCCTTCACCACTCACTATTCACCACGCACTCAATCATATCACGACGGCAAGCCGACGCACTTCTGCGGCGCAACCCCGATATGCACGGGGTCCCGGACGTGGAAAACATGCTCGGGGCGGGCCCGGATGCGCAGCGGAGCTTCGCCGACGTCCACGATATAATCGATGACGTCGCCGAGAAACACCCGGCCCGTGACGGTGCCGGCCAGCACATTCAGCCCGTCACCGGGGAGCCCATCCGCGGGCGGCGAGGGATAGAGCATGAGGTCCTCCGGGCGGGCGGTGACCACCACCTTTTGCCCGGGGCGGACCGCCTGCGCGAACGGGCAGCGCAGCGTCCCGTGCGCGGTCGCGACGCTGACGAGGCCGTCGGGCCCGGCCTCCTGGGTCACGGACCCGTCGAGGAAATTGGCCGAGCCGATGAAGTCGGCGACGAACCGGCTGGCCGGGTGGCTGTAGATGTCCTGCGGGCTTCCGCGCTGCACGATGCGGCCCGCATTGAACACCGCGATCTCGTCCGACAGCGCCAGCGCCTCGGCCTGGTCGTGGGTGACATAGACCGTGGTGATGCGCAGCGTCCGCTGCAGATGCTTGAGCTCGAAACGCATCTGCTCGCGCAGCTTGGCGTCGAGATTGGACAGCGGCTCGTCGAGCAGCAGGACCTTGGGCTCGTGCACGAGCCCGCGCGCCAGCGCCAGGCGCTGCTGCTGGCCGCCCGACAGCTGCGTGGAGGAGCGCTGCTCGAACCCGCCGAGGCGCACCATCTCGAGCGCCAGGCGCACCTTGTCCTTGATCTCGGCGGCGGAGTATTTCCGGTTGCGCGCGACCCGCAGCGGAAACGCCACGTTCTCGAACACCGACATGTGCGGCCAGATCGCATAGGACTGGAACACCATGCCGATCCCGCGATCGCTCGGCGGCACGAAAATGCCCTTGGCGGAATCGAACACCGTGGTGTCCCCGATGACGATGCGGCCGGAATCCGGCCGCTCCAGACCGGCGAGGCAACGCAGCGTGGTGGTCTTGCCGCAGCCCGAGGGGCCGAGCAGCGTCAACAGCCGCCCGTGCTCGACGCTCAAATTGATGCCGTCGACGGCGCGGACCTCGGTATTGCCGGAGGCCTGGAAGACTTTCTGCAGGTTCTCGATGGAGAGCATTGGGGGTCCTAGGTGGGGCGAATGGCGAGTGGCCGCATGGTGAGTGATGAGTGGCGGCTTTACGCCCGTCTTCGACGGGCTATGGCGCAATGCGGGACGCAGCGGTCCCGGATTACTCACTACTGCGCTCCTCGCTATCCGCGCTTCTCGCTACTCGCTACTCGCTTTTCGCCGCCGCGGTCGCCTCCGCGCGCCGTTGCACGTGCAGCTCCAGCCAGCGCAGGGCGGCCACGATGACGATGAGGGGGATGACCTGGATGACGCCGAGCGCCGAGACCGCGCCGTAGCTGCCGCCCTCCTCCCACATGGTGAGGGTGATGGTTCCGAGCACGTGGGTGCCGGGTCCGACCAGGAAGATCGAGGCGCCGAGCTCGCGCACCGAGAGCACGAACACGTAGATCCAGCCCGCCAGCAGCACCGGCGCCAAGAGCGGCAGCAGGATGCGGAAGAACACCTGGCCGAGCCGCGCGCCCGCCACCTCGGCGACCTCCTCGAGCTCGCGATGAATTTGGGAGATCCCGCTCGACGCGAAACGCATGCCGTAGGGCAGATACAGGGTCACGTAGGCGATCAGCAGGATCCAGATCGTGTTGTAGACCGGGATCGGCAGCATCAGATAGGCGACCAGGATGCCGGCGCCCACGATCACGCCCGGGATGGCGATCGGAACGAACGCGATGGCGTCGAGGATCCAGCCGTAACGCGGCACGCTCCGCAGCGCCACCCAGGCCATGACGAAGGTCAACCCGCTCACGATGGTGGCGGCGAGCGCGGCCAGGATGACGCTCGTCTTCACGGCGGCGAGGAAGATCGGATAGCTCAGCACGAATTTGTAATTGTCGAGCGTGAACGGCGCATCCGACCCCATGAAGGGCAGCGCCAGATTGCGATAGAACGATTGCCACACCAGCGTCAGCAGCGGCAGGCCGAGCGCCAGCGCGAACATCACCCCGATGGCGATCGCGATCGGCCAGCGCCAGCGGCCGAGCTTGATCCGGGTCGGCTTGTAGCCCTTGCCGGTGATGGTGGCGAAGGCCTCGGCATGGCGGGTGGCGCGACGATAGAAGAACACCGCCACGATGCAGACCATGAGCAGCGTGAGCGCGAGCGCGCTCGCCACCCCGAACTCGGGCGGCGTCTGGATGATGGCGGACTGGATGTCGGTGGTGAAGACGTCGATGCGGGCCGGCCGTCCGATCAGGCGCGGCACCTCGTAGGAGGACATGCCCAGCACGAACAGGATCAGCATCCCGGACAGGATCGCGGGCCGCAACAGCGGCAGCGTGATCTTGGTGAGCACCTGCCAGTTGCGGCCGCCCGACACCACGCCGGCCTCCTCCATGCGCACGTCGAGCACGCGCAGCGCCGGGCCGAGCGACAGATAGGCGAGCGGGAAATAATGGCTCGAAAGCGCCCAGATCATGCCGGGCATGGAATAGATGTTGAGCGGCGCGGCGCCCAAGCCGAACGCGTTCTTCATCAGCGTATTGGCCCAGCCGATGTTCGGGCTGAGCACGAAGATCCAGGCCATCGCCATCAGCAGGCCCGGGACCGCGAAGGAGAGCAGCGCCAGGCTGTGGAACAGCGCGGCCCCGGGCGCATCGGTGCGCTCGACCGCCCAGGAGACCAGGCCCCCGAGCGCGAACGTGGTCAGCGCGGTGCCGAGCGCGAACACCAGGGAATTGCGGAACAGCGCGAAGATCTGCCAGTCCGAATAGGCGTCGACGAAATTCTGCAGCGAGAAGGCGCCCGGGCCGAAGCCGGTATCCTCCGTGAACGCGTTGTAGAACAGCGCGGAGACCGGCACGAAGACGAGCCAGAGCGCCACCAGCACGCAGCCGACCAGGACGAAATTCGACAGCTTGAGCCAGCCCGCGAGCCGGCCGCCGGCGGCGATGCGCAAGCGCCCGTTGAGAGGATCGTTGGCGATGGTCAAAGTGGCGATTCCCGAGAGCTGTAGCCCGCATGAAGCGTAAGCGGAATGCGGGAGCGGCGGTCCCGGATTACGGCGCCGCGCGCCTCCATCCGGGCTACAATCGGCATGTCCGGCCCTACCGCGTCTTGAATAGCGTATCGAAGGTGCGCTGCCACTTGCGTTCCTCGTCCGGGGTCAAGAGCTCGGTGATGACCTTTTTCTTCTGCATCAGCTCGACGATGCCGGGCGGGTTGGAGGCGACGTCGGTGCGGGTGGGAATGCGGCCGAACTTGGCCAGGAATTGCTGGCATTCCTGGCTCAGCATGAAATTGGCGGCGAGGCGCGCCGCATTCGGGTGGGGGCTGAGCGCGCTGATGCCGACCTCGCCGAAGAACAACGCCACCGGATCGAGCGCGAAGACCTCGATCGGGCTGCCGGCGATCTTCACGTTCTCGGCCAGATTGACGAACTGATTGAGCGCCAGCGCGTATTCGCCGGCGCCGACCGAGCGCGCCATGGCGAGATGCCCGTCGGTGAGCACCGGCTGCAGGTTGGCCACGATATCCTTGACGACCTGCGTGCCCTTCGGCTCGCCGTAGAAGTCGAGCATGGCCTTGAGCCAGACATTGTCGGTGGTGTCGATGGCGACCTTGCCGGCCCATTCCTTGTGCTGGGCGAACTCCTCATAGGTCTTCGGCAGCTCGGAGGCCTTCACCTTCTGGGTGTTGTAGGCGGGCGAATTGTAGTTGGCATAGACCCCGTACCAGCGCTTGCCCGGATCGCGCGCCTCGGCCGCGATGCTCTTGACTTCCGGCACCTCGAACTGCGCCAGCATCTGGGGCGGCAGCTTGTTGACCGTGGTGGTGTGGAACAGGTCCCAGGATTTCTGATTGGCGCGATATTCGATGGCCACGCGGGACATCAACGGCGAATCGGCGTTGCGGATATATTCGACCTTGATCCCGGTCGCCTCCTCGAAGATCTTGAAGAGCGGCAGGCCCTCCTGCTCGTTGGTCGAGGAATAGACGATGAGCGACCCCTCCGGCTTGGCGGCCGCCAGCAGGGCCGGGTCGAGCCAGGGATGGGCGGACGGGGCGCCTTGCCCATAGGCGGGCGCCGGCAGCCAACCGAAGGCCGCGCCGAAGAGGCCGGCCAAGCAGGCGCCAAACGCAGCTTTGCGGAACACCGTCATGTCACCCTCCCCTCGAAGTCGTGATCGGCCTTCGTTGATCGGCTGATCATTCTTGGGGTGGATGCGACGGGTCCGCACCAGCGCCCGCGCCACCATAACGCAGGCCGCAGCATTGGCCAATCTGGGCGGCGCGCCGCGTTTGGTCGCAGCCTCGGCGGCGGTCCGGAATTTGTGTGCGTTCGCAGCCCGGGCCCGAAGGCGGGCGGTCGACGGACCAGAATGTCCGCCGACCGCCGGCCGATCGTCACTTGCCGTTCAGCAGCGGGATCGTCTTGTAGTCGGGGGCCGGCGGGATCGACTGCAGATAGGCGTAGATGTCCTGCAGGTCCGCATCCGGCAGGATCGATTGCCGGAACGGCGGCATCGGTCCCGACGAGGTGCGCACGAAATTCGACAGCGCATCGTAGGGGAGCGGACCGGGCGCGAGCTTGGGACCGGTCACCGGCGAGCCCTGCCCCTGGGTGCCGTGGCACTCGAAGCAGCCGTATTTCTGCGTGAACAGGATCTTGCCGCGGGCGGCGTCGGCGGCGAGCGCGGCGCCCGATCCGATCGAGGCCTGAGCGATGACGAGGCCGGCGGCGAGCGCCGCCAGCCTGGCGAATACGCGAGAACTTTTCATTGTTTTCTTTTCCTCAGCGCGGCTGCATGACGGCGTCGACCAGGACCGGCTCACCGGCCTTGGCGACTTGCACCGCCTTCTTGAGCGTTGCTCCGAGCTCGCCCGGATCGGTGACCGGCCCGAAGGACTGCACGCCCATCGATTTCGCGAGCATCGCATAGTCGATGTTCGGATTTTCGATGCGGGTGCCGATCGGGCCGAAGTCCTTGCCGTTGTTGGCGAGCCGGTTGCGCCGGTTGGACAGGCGCTGCACGTGCATGACCTCCTGATGGTAGCCGCGATTGTTGTGGATGATCCCCAGCAGCGGAATCTGGTGGCGTGCCGCGGTCCACCACGCGCCCGGGGCATACATGGAGTCGCCATCGCCCACGATGCCGACGGCAAGCCGACCGAACGCCTTGTGGGCGTGCGCAGCCCCGACCGCCGCCGGAATGCCATAGCCTTGTCCGGCGCCGCCCGAGCCTCCGATCCACTGATAGTGCTTGTCGATGTTGAAGAAGCGCTCCGGCCAGCCGCTGGAGCCGTTGCTGGCGGCGACCAGCGCCCAGTCGTGATCCTTCACGGCGCCCCAAAGCTCGGCCGCCATTCGTGCGGTGGAGATCGGGGCTGGCGTCCCACGCCACCGCGGCGGCCGCCATGGCGCGCTCGTGCGCGGTTGCCTTCGCCTTCTTGAAGTCCTCTCCGCGCTTGTCGTAAGCCGCCTTCCTGTCGTTGCTCATCGCCATCTTGACGGCCTCGATCAGCGACGGCAGCGAGGCCTCGGCATCGCCCACCATGGCGATGTCGACGGGCTGGAAGCGCTGGAAATCCTGGTAGTTGGATTTCTCGTTGAGCTCGACCGAGCTGATCGTGATCAGCTTGGCGTCGGGCTTGGCGCGGCGGCGCTGGTCGCCCAGGCCCTCGTTGTCCGCGTTGTCGGTGAAGCCGTTGACCACGTTCCAGAAGTCGCCGACCTCCAAGCCGAGGATAAGGTCGGCCTGGGCGTACAATTGCCCCGGCGGCTGGCTCAAGTGATGGCCGCTGGGGAAGTTCATGCGGCCGCGCATGTTCACGACCGGCGCCTGCAGCAACTCGGCGAGCTCGACCAGATGCTTGAGACCGTCCGGCGTGCGGGCGACGCGGTCGGCGACGATGACCGGGCGCTCGGCATTGACCAGGAGCTTGGCGGTCTCGCGCAAAGCCGCCACCTCCGCCTGGGGCGGCGACGGCGCGGTATATTTCGGAATGATGAGCCGGTTGCGCTCGCGCTCCTGCACCGGCATTTCCTGCAGCTCGGCATCGAGCGCGATCATGACCGGCTCATAGGGCGGCGTCATCGCGAACTTGTAGGCGCGCACCATCGATTGCGCAAAATGCGGAAGCGACACCGGCGTGTCGTCCCACTTGGTGAAGTCGCGCACCAGCGCATTGATGTCCTGCCCGGAATGGATGGTGGGGACGCCGGGCGGACGGTTGGCGGCGTCGAGATCGGTGCCGCCGACCACGATGACGGGCGCGCGGTCGACCCAGGCGTTGTAGATCGACATCGTCCCGTGCATCAGCCCGACGACGCCGTGACACAGCGAGAGCGCCGGCTTGCCGGTGACCTTGAAATAGCCGTGCGCCATCGCGATGGCGGATTCCTCGTGCATGCAGGTGATGAACTCCGGCATCGTGTTCTTGCCGTAATTGATCAGCGACTCGTGGATGCCGCGGTAGCTCGAGGCCGGATTGGCGTAGCAATATTCGATGCCGAGCGACTTGATGACGTCGATCATGAAATCGGAGCCGGCACGGCCGCCGAGCGGCGAGTCGACCTTCGGAAGCTCGGTCTCGGCCGCGATCTGCTTCGCCGTCGGACGCAGCGCCGAGGGAATCTTGGCGGCCGCGACCGGCGGGGCCGCCGCATCGGCGGACGGCGCGGCGACCGTGCTGGCGGCTCCAGCCACCGCGACGCCGGCCAGGAATTTTCGGCGGCTCACTTCCGGATGCGGACTTTTTCGTGCCATCTCGTTTCTCCCTCTCCATGGCCACGCCGGCGGCCTTAAAGCCCGGGGGGGCTGGCTTGCTCGGTCGTAGAGGTCGATACTATTCCGCGCGCCGCAGAGTGGGAAGGGCATCGGGCGCGGTTTGGCGCCGGGCGGCAAGCGTCAAGGGGTCGCGTCGCGGGAGGCGGTTTCGCTCGAGGAGAGCGCGCCGCAGGCGTCGAGCGAGGACACCGACTGAGCGCGTCGGCGGGAGAAAGCCAGCCATGCCGAGATGGTCTTGCACTTGGGGTCCAATGGCCGCCGCGGGCTGCTGGCTCCTGCTGGCCGCAAGCGCGGCTTCGGGCCAAGGCACGGGGCAAGACGCGGTCGAGCAATTCTACCGGGGCAAGACCATCAACATCTATGTCGGCTCGGCGGTCGGGGGCGGCTATGACGGCTATGCGCGCCTGCTGGCGCGGCATTTCGGCAAATATATTCCGGGCAACCCGACGATCGTGCCGCAGAACATGCCGGGCGCCGGCAGCAACAAGGCGGCCGGCTTCGTCTATGGGCAGGCCCCCCGGGACGGCACCGCGATCGGCGCCATCCAGCCCGGAGCCGTCCTGGCGCCGCTCCTGTCCGACCAGCCGGTGCAGCACGATTCCAAGAAGTTCATCTACCTGGGCAGCGCCAACAGCGACGTCTATCTCTGCTTCGTGCGCTCCGACGCGCCGGTCAAGAGCTTTGAGGAGACGTTCACCCATGAGGTGATCCTGGGGGCGAGCGCCGAGGGCGCGACGCTGCGCGACCTGCCGGTCATGCTCGACAACGTGCTCGGCACCAAGTTTCGCCTGGTCACCGGCTATGCGGGCAGCCATGAGGTGACCCTGGCGATCGAGAAAGGCGAGGTTCACGGCATGTGCGGGATGGGCTGGGTCAGCCTGTCCATGGAGCATCCCGATTGGGTCGCGAGCGGGCGGATGCGGATCTTGGCCCAGGAGGACATGAAGGGTCAGCCCGAGCTCAACCGCATGGGGGTGCCGCGCACCATCAATTTCGCCAAGACCGACGAGGACCGCCAGGTCATGGAGCTGATCTACAGCCAGAACGTCTTCGGCCGCCCCTATGTGCTGCCGCCGGGCGTGCCGGGCGAACGGGTCGCGGCGCTGCGGGCGGCCTTCATGGCGGCGCTCAGCGACAAGGAGCTGTTGGAGGAAGCCGCCAAGATGCGGTTCGAGGTCGGGGCCCTGTCGGGGGAGGACCTGCAGGCCATGACGGCGCGGCTGTTCGCGCTGCCGGCGCGGATCAGCGAACGGGCCAAGCAGTCGCTGATCTACAAACCGCCGAATTGATGCCGGTGGCCCGTGGCCCGCATGGAGCGTAGCGTAATGCGGGAGCGGCGTTCCCGCATTACGCTGTCGCTCCATGCGGGCTACAAGCTCCGAATTGGAGAAGACTGAAGTGGCACGCACGACGACTCTGCGAATAACTCTCGTGGCGGCGCTCTTCGCCTTGCGCGTCGCGCCGCTTTGCGCGCAGCCGGTCGAGCAGGCCTTCGCCGGGAAGACCATCACCATCTATGTGGGCTATACGGCCGGCGGCAGCTACGACCTTTACGGCCGGCTCATCTCGCGCCATCTCGGACGGCATCTTGCGGGCCATCCCGCCGTGGTGGTGCAGAACATGCCGGGCGCCGGCAGCCTCAAGGCCGCCAACTACCTCTACGAGGTCGCTCCGCGCGACGGCACGGCGCTCGGGATCGTGGTCGAATTGACCGCGCTCGAGCAAGCGCTGGCCAATCCGGCCGCCCAATACGACGCCGCCAAATTCACCTATGTGGGCCGGGTCGCCACCAGCAACAACATCTTCATGATGTGGCACACCGCCAAGGTGCAGTCGATCGCGGATGCGAAGCTCACGCCGGCGCTGCTGGCCGGCACCGGGCCGGGCTCGATCGCCGAGACGATCCCGAAGCTCCTCAACGCCTTCCTGGGCACCAAATTCCAGCTGATCAGCGGCTATCCGGCCTCCACCGAGGCGATGCTGGCGATGGAGCGCGGGGAGGTCGACGGCTCGTCGTCGTCATGGGCGGCCGTCAAGGTCGCCAAGCAGGATTGGCTCAGGGAGAGGAAGATCAGGATCATCCTGCAGACCACGCCGGAGCGAATCCCCGAATTGCCGGATACGCCGAGCCTCGGGGAGATCGGCACCACGCCGGAGCAGAAGCAGGTGTTCGGCCTGTACGCGAGCGGCAGCGCGATCGGGCGCTCCCTCCTGGGGCCGCCCGGAATCGCGGCCGAGCGCGTGAGCGCGTTGCGTGCGGGATTCGACGCCATGGTCGATGACCCGGAATTCGTGGCGGACATCCGCAAGCTCGATGTCGAGCTCGATCCGCTGCCGGGCGCCGCGGTGGCGGGCCTGGTCGAGCGGACCCTGGCGGTGCCGGCCGCGGTGCGCGAACGCGCCATCAACGCGTTCGGGCGGTAAGCCGGTAGCTGAGAAGCCCTCCCGCGGGCCGGCCGTGAACCTTTTTCGGTCTGGGACGACCAACTGCGATCGGACACCCGGGAGGACGCCATGATGGAATTCGCCGACATCTTCGCCTACGACCTGAACACCGTGATCGTGGCCGGGCCGGTGGTCGCGCTGGCGCTCTTCTCGCTCGCGGTCGCCTGGCTCAATCATGTGCCGAGCCGCGTGCGCGCATTCGATCTGGCGCCCGCGTTCGGGCTGTAAGCAGGCGTTTAACTCGTAGGATGGGTTGAGCGCATAAGGGCGTTTACGCCCGTCTTCGCGGGCTTTGCGAAACCCATCAATGGCCCAAGATGGGTTTCGCAAGAGCTCAACCCATCCTACGCATTCTCTCAAGCATCCTCGATCGTTGGCAACGGCGGCCGGCCGCGGATCAGGTCGGCGGCCTTCTCGGCCATCATCAGCACGCAGGCATTGATGTGGGCGGAGACCATGTCCGGCATCGCCGCGGCGTCGACCACGCGCAAGCCGGCGATGCCGTGCACCCGCAGCTGCGGGTCGAGCACGCTGCCGGGCAGCGTTCCCATCGCGCAGGTGCCGGCCGGATGATGCGCGGTGATGACGGTCGCCCGCAGCCAGGCGTCGATCTCCGCGTCGCTGCGCACGTGATCGCCCGGATTGGTCTCGGCATCCCGATAGGGATCGAGCGCGGACTGATGGGCGATGTCGCGGGCGATGCGGAATCCGGCCCGCAGCCGCGGCAGATCATCGGGCGCCGAAAAGAAGTTGTAGCAGATGCGCGGCGGATCGCGCGGATCGGCCGAGCGCAGCAGGATCTCGCCGCGGCTGTCGGGATGCAGCAGCGTCGGCCGGATCCCGAAGCCGTCGCGAAACGGCGCCCGCAGCAGCGGAAACCACAGATGCGGGTGCGCCGCGGTGCCGCGGAACATGAACTCGATGTCGGGCACCGCGAGCTCGCGGCCTGGTCTTGATGAAGGCGTGCAGGCCGCCCGGCACCACGGTGGCGGGACCGCGGCCGAACAGGTAGGCGCGGATCATGCCGACCGCCATGCGATCGAAGCGCATCTCGCGATGGAAGGCGCCCGCTTGCCGCCGCGCATAGCTCAGATAAGCGCCCAGATGATCCTGCAGATTCTTGCCGACCGGCAGATCGACCACGGGCGCGATCCCGCAGGCGCGCAGATGCGCGGCCGGCCCGATGCCCGACAGCATGAGAAGCTGCGGCGAGTTGAACGTGCCGGCGCACAGGATGACCTCGCCGGCCGCCCGCACCCGGCGCAGATCGCCGCTCGCCCGCACCAGCTCGACCCCGACCGCGCGCGTCCCCTCGAGCAGCACGCGGGTGGCGTGGGCGCCGGTCTCGACCCGGAGGTTGCTCCGTCGCCGCGCCGGCCGCAGATAGGCCCGCGCCGAGGAGGAGCGCCGGCCGTCCCGGATCGTGTATTGGCTGCGCCCGAAGCCTTCCTGATGCGGCCCGTTGTAGTCGGCATTGCGCGGAAACCCGGCTGCCGCGCCGGCCTCCATCCAGGCCTCGAACAGCGGATCGGGCGTCCTGGCGAATTGGGTGCCGAGCGGGCCGCTGCCGCCGCGCCAGGCGTTCTCGCCGCCCTCCCAAGTCTCGCCGCGCTTGAAATAAGGCAGCACGTCCGCATAGGACCAGCCGCGCGCGCCCTTTTGCGCCCAGCGGTCGTAGTCGGCGCGATGGCCGCGCGTATAGGCCATCACGTTGATGGAGGACGAGCCGCCCAGAACCTTGCCGCGCATGGCCTCGATGCGCCGATTGTTCAGGCCCGGCTCAGGCTCGGTCGCATAGCCCCAATCGTGCATGCGGTGATCGTGCATCTTGCCCATGCCGAGCGGAATGTGGATCAGCGGATTGCGATCCGGACCGCCGGCCTCCAGCAGCAGCACGCGGGCATCGGCATCCTCGCTCAGCCGGTTGGCCAGCACGCAGCCGGCCGAGCCGGCGCCGATAACTATGTAATCGTATTCCCCGATCACGCCCGCTTCCTTTCGGCTCCCTACGGCTGATTTTGTGGTATCCATCACCGCATCATGCACAGGATGAAACCCACGATGCACCTTCTCCCATTTTCCCCCTCCCCGCGTCCGCGCGCCCGAGCGCACCGCCTTCTCGCGCCCCTGGCGGTCGCGGTGGTCCTCCCGCTCGTCATGCAAGCCGGCACGCTCGCGGCCCAGACCCCCGAAGCGGCCCCGCCTGCCGCTTGGCGGGTGGAATGCGCCGGGGACGGCAAGTCGCTCGAATGCCGCGCCATTCAGCAGATTGTCCAGCGCGATGCCAGGCAGCAGCTGGTCCCGCTCGCCACTATAGCGGTCCGCTTCGACCCCCAGGCCAAAGCCGGCGTGATGTCGATCCTGTTGCCGCTCGGCCTCAACCTCACCGAGCCGGTCCTGGTCAAGGTCGACAACGGTCCGCCCGAGCGGCAGTCGATCCAAACCTGCAACAATTCCGGCTGCCTCGTCACCCTGACGGCACCCGACAAGCTGCTCACCGCCATGCGGACCGGCGCCGACCTCAAGATCACCGTCTCGGATGCGAACAAGAAGCCGGCCGAGATATCCCTGCCGCTGCTCGGCTTCGGGCTCGCCTACGACAAGACCAAATAAGGGCCGTTAACCATGATGGGCGACGTTTTGCCCCGGAATCGGGCGCGGCCGGCGAAGTCCGGCCGGCGCTGCGGGCCGGGAGCGATCGCGCGCGGGCCACGCCGCTCGTCGGCTAACCCCTTGGCCCGAGACGGAAACCTTACCCGGATACGGTCCGCGGCGGGGCCCGAAAAGCGTGAGCTGTGGCCTTAGGGAAACAGTTTCGAGAAATGCCGAGCCGGCGCCCGGAAGTGGGCTTGAAAGCAATTGCGCCATGCCGGGGGCTCATTTAAAAAATGCAGGTAAGTCCGTAACTTGTCGGGGGTGAGGTGGTATGCCTGCGGGCCTCTGCCGTGTGATCGCGGCACTGGCGCTGGTCATCTTTACGACCGCCGCCGTGGCACAGCCGATCCCGCCCAGCGCGCAGCCGGGTCGGGAGCGGGAGCGATTCACCGAGCCGCCCGCACCGCTGGCGCAACCCGGCGGCGCCGCGATCTCGCTGCCGAGCACCGTCGCGCCGAAGGGCGCCGACCGCATCAATGTGCTGGTGCACGCCGTCCACATCACGGGCATGACGGTCTATACGCAGGAGCAGCTCGCGCCGCTCTATGCGGACCTGATCGGCCATGAGGTCACGCTGCAGGCCATCTACGACCTGGCGCAGAAGATCACGACCAAATACGGCAACGACGGTTATGTGATCTCGCGCGCGATCGTGCCGCCGCAGCAGCTCAATCCGGGCGGCGCGACCGTCCAGATCCAGGTGATCGAGGGCTATGTCGACAAGGTCGAATGGCCGCACGCGCTCGACAAGTTTCGCGATTTCTTCACCTACTACACGGCGCGCATCACGGCCGAGCGCCCGGCCAACATCCATACCATCGAGCGCTACCTGCTGTTGGCCGGCGATCTGCCGGGCCTGAAATTCAAGAACAGCCTCAAGCCGTCCGCCGCCAATCAGGGCGCCGCCACCCTGATCGTCGAGATCGTATCGGAAAGCCTGTACGATTGGGCCGCCCGGGTCGACAATCGCGGGCCGCCCGGACAAGGCCCGCTCGAGTTCCTGGCGAGCGTGACGCTCAACAACCTGCTGCGCGTCCACGACGCCCTGACGCTCTCCTATGCGGGACCGTTCAAGCCCGAGGAGCTCAAATACATCTACGGCCAATACAGCCAGGTGCTCAACGCCGAAGGACTGCTGTTCTTCGTCGATGCCAGCGACGGCTGGGGCCGGCCGGAGCTCGATCCGAGCTTCCAGCAGGTCGCGCCGAACTACCGCACCAAGAGCGTGGTGCTCGAGACCGGATTGACCTTTCCGTGGATTCGCACCCGCGAGCGCAACCTTTCGACCACGGTGCTGTGGTTCGCGTCCAACAACGACGCCTTCACGCCGGCGGTTCCCGACTTCGCCCCGAGCTCGAACGACCGGCTGCGCGGCGGCCGCTTCAAGGTCAATGGCGACTGGGCCGATCCGTTCAACGGCATCAACCAGATCAATGTCGTCACCAGCAAAGGCTTTGTCGGATTGGGCAGCACCGACAACGGCCAGGCGCTGGCGAGCCGCGTCAACGGCCGGGTCGATTTCAGCAAGCTCGAGGCGACCTTCACGCGGGTGCAGCCATTGCCGGCGAATTTCTCCTTCCTCATCGCCGCCTATGGACAATTGGCCGGCACGCCGCTGCTCAACCCCGAGCTGTGCGCCTTCGGGGGCCGGGTGTTCGGCCGCGCCTTCGATCCGTCCCAATTGGTCGCCGACGAGTGCCTCGAGAGCCTGGGCGAGCTGCGTTACGACGTCCCGATGATGGGCATGATGCCGAAGCAGCTGACCCAGGCGCAGCTCTATGGCTTCACCGATTGGGGCACTCTCCATAATTTGGCCCCAGATGTCGGAACACCTCGCAACATGAATGCCGCGTCGGCTGGGGGTGGACTCCGTCTAGGCTGGCTGAACATGTTCACTGCGGATCTGTCCGCAGAGAAGGCCGTGGAGGGGCCACGGAATGACTGGCGGTTCTTCTTCGTGCTGTCAGCCAAGAACAATTAGCGGCAGGTCCCCATGTTCCGTGGCGTTCGCCCGTCTCCCGGTATCCGAGCGTCCTTCGGCGTCCGACGCTCCGCCGACGCGCATCGGTATCTGCTCACCACGGCGGCGGCGCTGACCCCGCGGGCTGCCGGCCTGGTGACGGTCGTGGTGCTGGCGGCTGCGCCGCTCTTGGCCGCGCCGGCCGTCGCCGGCCCCAATGGCGGCACCGTGGTGGGCGGCAGCGCCACCATCCAGGGCCAGGGCTCCGCCGCGGTCACCATCAATCAGGCGAGCCAGAACGCCATCATCAACTGGCAGACCTTCAACATCGGCACGGGCGAGACCACCACCTTCAATCAGCCCAACAGCGCCGCGACCGCGCTCAACCGCGTGATCGGCGGGCAAGGCCCGTCGTTCCTCGACGGCACCCTGACCGCCAACGGCCGCGTCTTCATCGTCAATGGCGACGGCATTTTGTTCGGGGCCCATTCGAGCATCAACACGGCCGGCTTCCTCGCCACCACCAACGACATCCGCAATGATGACTTCATGGCGGGCAAGTACAACTTCAACATTCCGGGCCTGCCGAACGCCTCCATCGTCAATCTGGGATCTATCACCGCGACCTCGGGCGGCTTCGCAGCCCTGGTGGCGCCCGGCGTGCGCAATTCGGGTACAATCACGGCCACGCTCGGCACCGTGAGCCTCGCGGCCGGCAATGCCTTCACGCTCGATTTCTACGGCGACCATTTGATCACGCTCGCGGTCAACGACCAGATCGCGGGCGCCGTCAAGGACGTGCAGACCGGCCAGACCCTCAAATCGCTGGTGAGCAATACCGGCAAGCTCAGCGCCAACGGCGGCCGCGTCGAGCTGACGGCCGCGGCCGCGCGGGCGGTGGTCGATTCCGTCATCAACAATACCGGCGTGATCGAGGCCAACTCGATCGGCACCAAAAACGGCATGATCGTGCTCAGCGCCGCGAC
This sequence comes from uncultured Alphaproteobacteria bacterium, assembly GCA_963744275.1. Classification (GTDB taxonomy): domain Bacteria; phylum Pseudomonadota; class Alphaproteobacteria; order Rhizobiales; family Xanthobacteraceae; genus VAZQ01. The sequence continues at coordinate 240,373 of CAVUSX010000029.1, read as the reverse complement.
CGGCGCCAGCAAGGGAGCCGGCGCCCCAACCCAGGTGGTCAAGCTCTCGGGCAAGATTTCGGCCGCCGGCAAGGACAAGGGCACCAAGGGCGGCACCATCGTGGTGACCGGCGAGAATATCCAGCTCGCCGGCGCGCAGATCGATGCCTCCGGCGACGCCGGCGGCGGCCATGTGCTGATCGGCGGCGACACCGGCGGCGGCCACCCGAGCGCAGCGGCGGCCAGCATCGAGCTCGCCAAGCTCGAATCCTTCGTGATCCCGACCGCTACCACGGTGAGCGCAGACGCCGGCACGACGATCAACGCCTCGGCGACCGGCACCGGCAATGGCGGCAAGGTGGTGCTGTGGTCGGATCAGCAGACCACCTTCGCGGGCACCATCCTGGCGCAGGGCGGCGCGAGCGGCGGCAATGGCGGGTTTGTGGAGACGTCGAGCCATGGGACGCTGAACTTCGCGGGCGCGCTGGTGAACACGTCGGCGCCGGCCGGCACGACCGGCACCTGGCTGCTCGACCCTTTCGACCTCGATCATCAATTCGACCGCTGCCGGGACGATTTCCACCGATCTCGCGACCACCAGCGTCGTTCTTACAGACGTTTGCAAGCGGCGCGCCGAGCGGGCCGCCGGGCACGACCGGAAACACGAATTCGGACGGCGGCCGGCGACATCATCGTCAACTCGCAGATCAGTTGGACGAGCAACAGCACGCTGACGCTTTCGCGTACCGCAACATCTTTCTCAACATACGAGTCGGCAGTCAGGTGACGCTGATCAGCGAACTACCGGCGGCGGGAAATCTGGTGCTGCGCGCCGACAACACCGGCACCGGGAGCGGAACAATTCAGTTCGGACGGTCGCCCATCCAATCGGAGATCGACTTCTCGCAAGCACGGGTTCGATGTCCATCTACTACAATCCTTCTGTACATCCTCGATTTACCAGCCTATGCAGTAAGTATGAAAATCCGAACGATCTTCTCGGTCAACGTGAGCACCAACTCGCTGCAACCAATGAGTTCACGCCTTACATGCTGGTGAACAATGCCAACGACCTGAATGGCATTGACTTCAGCACCTTCACTCTAGCGGCAGAACCTATGCGCTCGGCACGGCTACATCGACGCGACCGGCTTCACCGGTTTCCTCGACGTCGGCGCCCACTTCAACGGCACTTTCGACGGCTACGGCGGCGTCGGACGCCCATACCATCAGCAATCTCGCCTGACCGCTCCTTCAACGGCGGCGACGCCAGCCCGCTTGGCTTGTTCCCGTTCATGATGCGGGGACCGGTCGCAATCTCAATCTGACAATGTCCAAGATCACCGTGATTTCTACGACAATGCGATGTTCGTCGGAGCGGTGGCGGGCGACAATCCGCGGGACGATCAGCAACGTCCAGTATCCTGAGCAACTCAGGCAACAGCACGGCTTGATGGCACCAACGGAATCGGCGGCGGTGGCCTGGTCGGACAGAATGAACAGCACCGGCACGATCACGGGTTCGAGCGCCAACGTCACGGTCACGGTGGGCGACGGGGCTCGATCCAGAGCGACTCAACTTCGCGGGCGGTCTTGCCGGCACCAATCTGGGCACGATCACCGGCTCCTCGGCGACAGGCAACGTCAGCGGCGGCGCTCTCAGTTATGTGGCGGTCTGGTCGGCCAGAACGGCCTTTTCTGCGACTGCGAGTCCCCCGGGCCCGGGCACCATCACGTCGTCGTTCGCCAGTGGGAACGTGAGCGTTAGTGGCGACAATAGCGCGGGCGGCGGACTTTTGGGAGTTAACTCCGGCGGGTCTCCCACCAGTTCTTCGGTGACGCAATCATACGCAACCGGCAATGTCAGCGGCTCCGGCAACGTGCAGCTCGGTGGGTTCGCCGGCAGGCAGGACACCGGCGCGACAATCGGCGGCTCCTACGCGACCGGCAGCGTGACCGGCACGAATCTGATTGCCGGCGCGGGCGGCAGCGGCGACATCGCCAATGTCGGCGGCTTCGTGGGGCAAAACGGCGGCACGGTCACCAACTCTTTCGCCACCGGCAAAGTCGGCGCCAGCGGCCCGAATTTCGGCGACTTCGCGGCCGGAGGCTTCGCCGGCCAGAACAGCGGCACCATCCAGGGCACCGCAGGCTCGGCTCAGTTCACTTACGCGACCGGTGCGGTCACCGGCGGCGCCAACAGCATGGTGGGCGGCTTCGTCGGGCAAAATGCCGGTACGATCAAATTTGCCTATGCGTCCGGAAACGTGCAGGTCGGCTCGAACAGCTACGGGGGCGGATTCTTCGCTCTCAACATCGGCACGATCTTCCAGGCCTTCGCCACCGGCGCGGTGACCGACGATGGCAACACCGCCCTGGGCGGCTTGGGCGCCTTCAATCTCGGCTCGCTCGCCCAAGTGTTCGCCACAGGGGCGGTCACCGGCGGCACCAACACGGTGGTGGGCGGGCTGGTGGCGGTCAACGGGGCGCTGGTGCCGAGCAAGTTCGGCAATCCAGATCCGGCTCGATCACGGACGCCTATGCGACCGGAGCGGCGAGCGCCGGCGGAAACAGCATCGTGGCCGGCCTGGTGGCGGTCAACGACGGCGTGATCAAGACCAGCTATTCGGCCGGCCCCGTGACCGGCGGCACCACGGGCGGCCTGGTGGCGCAGAACAATTCGAGCTTCCAGTTCGCCAGCCTGTCCATCCCCGGCGTCGCCGGACGACAACAACACCACCATCCCGCTCCAGCCCGGAGCCGGCGCCATCACCAATTCCTACTGGAACACGCAGACCTCCGGCCAGTCGTCGAGCGCGGGCGGCACCGGCATGACCAGCCAGCAGCTCGCCTCCGGCCTGCCGGCGGGCTTCGATCCGGCGGTGTGGACCATCCTGCCCGACCCGAGCTTCCCGTATTTTCCGTGGTCGCCGATCATCCCGAGCATCACGCTGCCGCCCAACACCCCCAGCACGCCCCCGAACGCGCCGCCGCAGCCGCAGATCATCACCAATCTCACCGGCAATCTCACGCTGGTCTCGCTGCCGCCGCCGGTCAACGTCCTGCCCTATCCGCCGCCGCCGCCCGCGCCCGGGCCGCAAATCGGCGGCACGGGACGGTTGTTCGCGGTGCCGCCGGCCGGCGAGACCCGCTACGTCAAGGACGAAGTGCTGCTGATGGTCGATTGCGATGCGCCGCAATCGGCGATCGACGCGGTCGCGCGCGATATGGGGCTCACCATCGTGGCGTCGCAATGCCTCACGCAGACCGGCAAGAACCTGCTGCGCATGCACATCAACAGCGGCCAGACGCTGGCCCAGGTGATCCGGGCGCTGGCGCGCTACCAGGTCGTGGCGCTGGCGCAGGCGAATTTCATCTATCAGCTGATGCAGGATCGCCCGGCGCAACAGCGCTTGGCGCAAAATGAGCGGGTGGCGCAGGATCTGGCGCAGGACCCCGACCTCGCCGGCCGCACCCAGGAGGGCGATTCCGCCCAGTATGCGCTCGGCAAGCTCGGCCTCATCGACATCCACCGGCAGATCAAGGGCACCAACATCTCGATCGCGGTGATCGATTCGCAGATCGACATTCACCATCCCGACATGGACGGCGTGTTCGCCGACCAATACGACGCGGTCGGCGGACCGGCCGAGAAGCCGCATCCGCACGGCACCGGCATGGCGGGCGCGATCGCGGCCCACCGCAAGCTGATGGGCATCGCGCCGGCGGCGCGCATCTATGCGATCCATGCCTTCTCCAGCAACGCGGCGAGCGCCGACAGCACCACCTTCAACATCCTCAAGGGCCTGGATTGGGCGGCCAGCAAGGGCGTGCGCGTCATCAATATGAGCTTCGCGGGCCCGCGCGATCCCTCCATGGAGCGGGCGCTCAAGAACGCGCACGACAAGGGCATCGTGCTGATCGCCGCCGCCGGCAATGCCGGCCCGAAGTCGCCGCCGCTGTTCCCGGGCGCCGATCCCAACGTCATCGCGGTGACGGCGACCGATTCCAACGACAAGATCTTCTCGGGCGCCAATCGCGGCCGCTATATCGCGGTGGCGGCGCCGGGCGTCGACATCCTGGTGCCGGCACCCGACGACACCTACCAGCTGACCACCGGGACCTCGGTCTCCTCCGCCGAGGTCTCCGGCATCGTGGCGCTGCTGCTCGAGCGCAATCCCAACCTCACGCCCGAGGAGGTGCGCAAGATCCTCACCGTGAGCGCCAAGCACCCGGGCGCCAAGGAGCGCGACGACGATTTCGGCTCCGGCCTGGTCGATCCCTCCAAGGCCATCCAGGACGCCGGCGAGATCAAGCCGGTCGGGCAGCCGGCGAAACGGTGAAGCGGCGCGAATAGGGGATAGTTTGTAGGGCGCAATCGCTTTATTGCGCCGTCAGCCTCGCCACGGGGCACAATGCGCTCCGCCCGCCCCCGCCAAGCGGCGCAATAAAGCGATTGCGCCCTACGGCCTCACCGCGGCTCTGGTTGCTGGGTCGGAGAGCCCGCCTCCAGCCAATCCACCATCACGCCCGCGATCGCCTGGTTGTTCTTCTCGATCATCATCATGTGGCCGTTGCCGAGGATATCGAGGTCGGCGAGGTGGAGGTGGCGGACGCCAACGCCCGCCTGGGTCAGGTAGGCCGCCGTGCAATCATCGTAAGGCGCGTGATAGGACGCCTGGCTGGTGACGATCAGCACGGGGATCTTGGCGAGGTTCGGAAGCTTGCGCGCCGGCTCTCCCTGGCGCCAGCAGCGCACCAGGTCGGGCCGCGCCGGCGCATCCGCGCGCACGAAGGCGAGCTTCTGGTCTCCGATGAGCGGCGGATCGTAGGTGATCGGGATGTCGCCCAGCCCCGAGATCTTGGTGCGCTCGGCGTCCTTGAACCAGTCGGGAGCTCCGAGATTCTCGATGTCGTGCACCGGCGGGCCGCTCGGCTCGACCGCCAGGATCGCCTTGACCAGGCTCGGGCGCTCGTCGGCGACCGGCCAGCCGAAGGCGCCGGATTGCGAATGGGTGAGCAGGATCGAGGGGCCGATCTTGTCCAGGAGCGCCACCAGGGCGTCGCGGTTGAGCTGCTGCTGCTGGGGAAAGCTCGCAATGGAGGGAAACTGCGAGGCGTAGAACTGCTCGAAGCTCGGGTCGCCGGGGCTGCCTTCGCCCGGGAACTGATTGTGCAGATGCGCCTGCGGCCACATCGGGGTCTGCTCGGGCGCCACGAAGCGCTGCTCGACGAAGCTCAGCCGCGAGGCCGGCAGCGGCCCATAGACCTCGCTCCAATAGGGCGAGCGGCCGCGTGCCACCTGATCGACCACATAGACCGCGTAGCCGCGGCGCACGAAATATTGCGCCCAGCCTTCGCGGCCATCGGGCGTGCCGGTGAAATTGGTGCCGGTCTGATTGCCGCCGTGCACCATCACCACCGGATAGGGATGCAAGAGGCGCTGCGGGATCATGTACTCCACGTACATCTGCCCGACCATCGGGCTGCCTGCGACCGCGGTATCGATCTTGCCGCCGACGAAGAAGTAGCTCGCCTTGGCCAGCACCAGCGGGCCGCGCTCCTGCGCGCGCGTGGGCGATGCGAGGAGGAGGGCGCAGAGAAGGAGCACACCTTGTAGGATGGGTAGAGCGAAGCGAAACCCATCGCTTTTTGGCGCAAGCATCGCGGGCATTGTTTCCTCCATTTGCTCTTCTATGCGTTTCTATGCTGCATGATGGGTTTCGCAAGAGCTCAACCCATCCTACAAACAATTCACCTCTCCCCGGCCAAGAACCGCTCCAGCGTCATCGGATCGCCCGGGCGCGCCGGCGCGCGCGGCTCGACGTCGCGGAAGCGCGAGGCCTCCTGGTACCATTGCCGGCGCGGCGGCAGTCCCCAGGAGCGTTGCCGCAGCGACGACAGGTTCCAGCGCACCGGCTCGTTCTCGATATCCATGACCTGGTAGTGGGTGGTGAACACCTCCACGCGATGCCCGTCGGGATCGCGAAAATAAGCGAACAGCGCATGCCCGGGGCCGTGGCGGCCGGGACCATATTCGAGATTGGCGCCGAAGCCGAAGCTGCCCGCCATGTCGCAGGCGTGAATGATGTGCTGCGCATCCGGCACGCTGAAGGCGGCATGATGCAGCCGCGGCCCGGCGCCGTTGGCGAACACGATATCGTGCGGATTGCCCTTGCGCTGCAGGAACACGAACATCAGCTCGTCGGTGCCGTCGGGCGCGATGAATTCCGACAGCCGGAATCCGAGCCCGCAATAGAATTCGCAGGCGCGCTCGACGTCGGGCGCCAGAATCTGGAAATGATCGATCCGTTGCGGGCAGGCGCCCCTGTGCTCGGGAAACTGCACCACCAGGCGCGGCTTCACCGCCATGCTGGCGCAGAATTCGAGCGGGGTTCCGACCGCGTCGCGCACCTGCAGCGTGCGGCCCTGATGCGCGACCTCGACGAAGGCCGCCGGCAAGCCGGCGCGCGCGAAATAATGCTGGGCCTGGTCGAGATCGTCCTCGCCATAGACCCGCAGGCCCACGCGCTCGCATGCCGGCGGCTGCGGGCTGCGCTTGAGGACCAGGCTGTGATGGCAGGCCTCCTCGATGCCGCGCAGATAGAGGGCGTCGCCGTCCTCCTCGCTGATCGCAAAGCCCAGCGCGTCGCAATAGAAGGCGCGGCTCAGGCCCAAATCCATGACGGTCAGGACCACATGGCTCGCCCGCGTGGTGTTGAACGGCGCCGGATGGACGGAACGGGGAATCGCCATGAGACAAGCCTTGTAGCCCGGATGGAGCGAAGCGCAATCCGGGGACGGCGGTCCCGCATTGCGCGGAGTTTATCATCGGGCGGCGCTTCGCGCCGACCCGTTGGCTTCATGCGGGCTACGAAGACTTCGAAGCTGCCTCAATTCTCCTCACGGGATCCTCTTCACCGGCTTGGGGTCGAGGTTGAAGAGCTTGGCGGCGTTGCCGCCCAGGATGTTGCGCTTGGCGGTCTCGCCGAGGAACGGCAGATCGTAGATGGTGCTGGGCAGGTCGAAGTCCCAATGCGGATAGTCGGACGACCAGACCAGCTGGGTCTCGGCCTTGATCATCTTGAAGGTGGCTTCCAGGATCGAGAGATCCTGCGGCACCTCCATGGGCTGCGAGGAGTAGAACATCTCCTGCATGTATTCGCTCGGGCGGCGCTTGAGCGAGGGGCAGTCGGAGGTGCGCATCAGGTAGGAATGGTCGAGCCGCTGCATGAGCGCATAGGCCCAGGTCAGGCCGCTTTCGATCCACATGACCTTGAGCTTGGGAAAGCGCTCCGGCAGGCCGTTGATCACCCAGTTGGTCATGTGCACCATGTTGAACCACATGAAGCCGAGCGAATGGACCGAGATGAAGCGGTTGGTGGTGGCGAGCGCCCGGTCGTCCCAGCTGTAGGCGGCGTGGAACGAGATCGGCTTGCCCATCTCCTCGAGCAGCGCGTAGGTCTTCATATAGGCGTTGTCGTGCACCGGCTTGTAGCGCGGCGACGTCACCATGAAGCCGACCACGCCCTTGCGGTCGCCGAATTCCTGCACGGTCCGATAGGCGGCCTCGGGATCGTTGAACGGCAGATAGAGCATGGAGATGAGGCGCGGCTCGACGGCGAGGATGCGCTCGCAGAGCCAGCGATTGTAGGCCTGGCACAGCGCCATCTCCATCTCGGGCTGCGGATGCAGGCCGAGGAACAGCATCGGGGTCGGGAACAGGCAGGCATAGTCGACCCCCATGGCGTCCATCCAGCTCCTGGTCATGTGGACGTCGCGATGGGCGTCGGGCGGCGTCTTCTCGAGCCGCCGCAGGCCGGCGCGGGTGATGCGGCCGCCGCCGTCCTGGTAGCCGACCTGGGAATTCATCATCGAGGCGCGCCCGCCGCGCTCGATATGGATCAAGGCCTCGCGCCGGATCACCGGGCTGTCGATGTATTGGAAGACCTCCTTGTAGGATTCGTTCTCGTAGTGGTGGGAATCCACGTCGACGATCAGGAAATCCTGGTAGTTGCGGGCATGCGCCTGCTGGGTCGCATGCGCGAGCGAGGCCGTGGTCGAATAGCGGTCGAAGGCCGGCGTGCGGATCTCGCTGCGAATAGTGTCCATGCGGCTTCTCCTTGCAGACGCTTGCGGCCCCCTCGTTTCCCCGCGCAAGCGGAGGGTCGGGGCGGGGTCGATCAGGTGACCACGAAAATATCCTCGCCGCGCCGGACCACGTCGAACTTGCGCAGCCTCAGGCGGCGATCACCGATGCATTCGCCGGTCTTGAGATCGTATTCATAGCCGTGCCAGGGACAGGCGAAGTGCAGCTCGTCGGAGAACGTCTGTCCCTGATAGGTCTTGTCCGCGGCGATGACGTCCACCACCTGGTTGATCAGCAATCCCTCGCAGGCCGGCCCGCCGGCATGGACGCAGTAGTTGCTGTACGCATAATAGGCGCCGCCCTCACAGAAGACGCCGATCTCCTTGTTGCCGTCGACCACGATCCGCCGGTCGCCGTCCTTGAGCTCGGACGCTTTGGCGACGAAGCATTCGGGCATTTCGACACCCTCCAACCACCACTGGGATTTCAAGCGATCGGCCCGGCATGGGCACGCTCCCGGCCCGAATGGATAGCATTTTTTCAGGGCCCCGGAAGCCATTTCCGTGCGGGGGCGATGCATGCCATCATGCGCGGCTGATTGGAGCGGGGCTGAGGCCATGACCACCCTGGTGACCGGCGCGGGCTTGATCGGGACCGAGTTCGCCCGCTGCGCGCTGGCGCGCGGCGAGAGCGTGGTGTTCCTCGATCCGGAGCCGCGGGCGGATTTTCTGCGCATGAAGCTCGGCGCCGGCGACTTCACGCTGGCGCGCCACGATGTGCGCGATCTGCCCGCCCTGGTCGCGGTCGCCACGGCGCACCGGGTCGACACGCTGGTGCACACCGCCGGTCTCATCGGCCCGCGGGTGCAGGAGTCGCTCAACCTCGCCTTCGACATCAATCTCGGCGGCACCCGCAACGTGGCCGAGTGCATGCGGCTCGCCGGCGTGCGCCGCCTGGTGCATCTGAGCTCGCTCGCCGTCTATGACCGCCGGCGCGAGACCCCGGAAACCACGGCCTACGGCGTGCCCGAGGATTTTCCGCGCGGCGGCGCCCGCGGCTACGGCAATTTCAAGGGCGCCAAGGAGCTCATCCTCGAAGCCTATGCGGCCGCGCACGGTTTCGAGCTGATCATGCTGCGGCCCGCCAATGTGTTCGGGCTCGGCCACTATTGGTCGGGCTCGAGCGGCGGACAGAAGATGCACAACCTGATCGAAGCCGCCTTCGAGGGCCGCGCCGTCCGCATCCCTTTGTCGGAGACGCTGGCGCACGAATACGTCTATGCCAAGGACGTGGGACGCGCCGTCGATCGCGCCGCCACGGTGCCGCTGCCGGCGGAGACGGTCTTCAACATCGGCAACGGCTACGTGACCTCGTTCGACGAGGTGCTGGCCGCCGTGCGGGTGCTGTTTCCGGCCATGAGCTACGAGATCGAGGCGGGCGAGCGGCCGCAGGCGAAACCGGCACCGCTCGACATTTCGCGCGCCAAGCGGCATCTCGGCTGGGAGCCGCGCTTCACCATCGCGTCGGCTTTCGCCGATTACCTGGCGGAGCTCACCCAGGCCCGCGGCGCGCATCTGCACCCCATCGTGACGGAGACAAGCAGGCATGATCGCGGTTCAACGCATAGGCCACGCCACCTACGAGACCCCCGACCTCGCGCGCCAGATCGACTACTACACGCAGGTGATCGGGTTTCGGCTCGCCGACCGCGCCCCCGACCGCGCCATCCTGACCACGCGGCTGGGCGAGGAGGTGCTGGTGCTGGAATCAGGGACCGAGCGCGCGCTGCAGCAAGCTGTCGTTCCAGCTCGGCCCGCAGGACGATCTCGCTGCGGTCGCGGCGCAGCTCGAGCCCAAGGGGATCCGTTGCGAATCGCGCCGCGACATCACCCCGGCGATTGCGGACGCCGTCGTGTTCGAGGACCCCAAGGGGACGCAGGTCGAGCTGTTCACGCGTTGCAAGACGGCGCCGCCTTGCGAGACGCCGGGCGTCTCCCCGATGAAGCTCGGGCATCTCGCCCATGTGGTGGGCGACGCGCAAGGCGATGACCGATTTCTACGTCGAGAATCTCGGCTTCCGGGTCTCCGACTGGATGGAGAATTTCTTCTCGTTCCTGCGCTGCGGCCCCGACCATCACACGGTGAATTTCCGCACCGGGCCCCAAGAATTTCATGCATCACATCGCGTTCGAGCTTCAGGACTGGGCGCATCTGGGGCGCGCCTGCGAGACGCTCGGGGCGCACAAGCGGCCGATCCTGTGGGGGCCCTTGCGGCACGGCATCGGGCACAATCTGGCGATCTATCATCGCGATCCGGACGACCACATCGTCGAATTCTACGCCGAGCTCGACCAGATGAAGAGCGAGGAGCTGGGCTATTTCGATCCGCGGCCGTGGCACGAGGATCGGCCGCAGCGGCCGAAAGTATGGAAACGGGAGGACGGCGCCATGGTCTGGGGCGTGCCGCCGGCGCCCGACTATCTGCGCAGCCGCCCCCCCATGCCGGAGCATTGAAAAATGCGTGGGTGGTTTGTAGGATGGGTTGAGCTCATAAGGGCGTTTACGCCCGTCTTCGCGGGCTTTGCGAAACCCATCAACACCGGCCGATGGGTTTCGCAAGAGCTCAACCCATCCTACAGTGCGCAAAACGGGACCCACTATGCCGAACCTGCTTCGAACGCTCCTGATCGCCGGATCGGCTGCGCTCTGCGCGCTTCCGGCCGGCGCGCAGACCTATCCGGGCAAACCCATCAGGGTGATCGTGTCGACCTCGCCGGGCGGCATCACCGATATCGCGGTCCGTATCCTGGGCGCCTACATCACCGCCCGCACCGGCCAGCCGGTCGTCATCGACAACCGTCCGGGCGCGAGCGGGAACATCGCCATGGAGGCGGTGGCGCATGCCGCGCCCGACGGCTACACGCTCGGCTTCGCCAATACCGGCAACATCACGATCAATCCGTTCCTGTTCGCCCACATGCCGTTCGATCCGCTCACCGACCTCGTCCCGGTCGGTCCGGTGGGGACGGTGCCGCTGTTCCTGGTGATCAACGGCAAGGTCCCGGCCAGAACGCTGGCGGAATTCATCGAATACGCCAAAGCCAATCCGGACACCGTCAACTATGCGGGTGCGGGCGCCGGCACCACGCCGGACCTGGCGGGTCGCGAATTCATCCGGCGCGCCGGGCTCAAGCTCGTGATGGTTCCGTTCAAGGGCACCGCACCGGCCACCACGGCGGTGGTGGCGGGCGACGTGCAGGCCACCTTCATCTCCATGGGGCCGCACATGGACTTCGTGCGCTCCGGCGCCTTGCGGGTGCTGGCCGCCGCCACCCCGAGGCGGGAACCCTATATGCCGGACACGCCCACGTTCGCGGAGCTGGGGTTTCCGGGCTTCGAGACCTCGACCTGGTTCTCGCTGTTCGCGCCGCGCGGCACCCCGGCCGAGATCGTGGATCAGCTCAACCTCTATACCCGCTCCGTGCACGAAGACGCCGAATCGCAGCAGCGGCTGGATGCCAACTTCGTCGATCCGCTGATCATGACGGCGGCCGAGTTCGCCGCCCAGGTCAAGGCCGACGCGGTCAAATGGGAACGCATCGTGCGGGAGACGGGCGCCAAGCTCGAATAGGCCGGCCTGTCATTGCCCGAGATAGCGCTTTGCCTGGTCGACCAATTCCTTCGGCGTGGCCGCGACGGTCTTGACCAATTGCTGCACCTCCTCGCCGCTCAAGGGCTCGAGCGAGAGGCGCCGCTTGCCGATCTCGGCCACGAATTCGGGGTCCTGCATGGTCGCCATGAAGGCGGCGCGCAAGGCCTGCGCGCGCTCGGGCGGGATGCCGGGCTCGGCCACGACCGTGCGCCCGATGTCGGGACCGCTGCCGAGCAGGCCCAGAATCTGTCGCGAGCGCGCGTCGACCGCGAGGTCGAGGAGGCCCGGAGCGTCCGGCAGCTCCGCGATCCGATGCGCGCCCTGAGCGTACAGGACCCGGATCTTCTTCTCGGTGAGCCAGTCCTGGTGGTTGGTCTGGATGGCTTCCCAGGCCATTCCGCCGATCGAATCGGCCTCGCCGCGCATCATCGCCAGGGCCTGGTCGGGCGAGCCGCGGAATCCCAGGATCACCCTGATCTTGGTGCCGATCAGATCGTTGAGGGCGGTCGGAATGAAGCTCGAGGTATTCGACGCCACGGTGCCGGCCATCAAGAGCTCGCGGTGCTTGGCCTCCTCGATGGTCTGCACCGGCGCGGTGTGCCAGACCACCGAGACCGTCGCGGTCGAGACGATGCGGCCGATCCACACCAGCTTGACCGGATCGAACTCGCCCGGACCGCCCAGCACCTTGCCGAGCGTGAGCGCGTCGATGAAGACGCCGAGCGCGGTGCCGTCCTGGGGCGTCACCGTGCTCATATAGCCGGCGGCCTTCATGCCGCTGCCGCCCAGCATGCTCTTGATCACGATCGGCGGATTGCCCGGAATATGGCGGGTGAAATACGGCGCGAGCACGCGGGCATAAAGATCGTAGCCGCCCCCGGGCGGGAAGCCGACATAGAGGCTGATGGTCTTGCCGCGGTAGAAATCGGCGGTCGCATCCGCGCTGGCGCAGCCATGCGCCGCCAGCATGCAAGCTGCCGGCCCAAGCGAGACGCCGCGACATCCATTTGCCGATCATCTCGAGCGTCCCCGTCTTGGCGCTCCCGTTTTGGCGCCGGCCGATCCTACAGCTTGAGCAGCATCTTGGCGTTGCCGCCCAAGATCCTGTCCTTGTCGGCCGCGCCGAGGTCGAGATTGCGCACCAGGTCGAGGCCGCGCTGCTTGAGGGCGACCAGCATCGGCGAATCGGTGCCGAAGATCAAACGGTCGGCCCCTACCGTCTTGATCGCGCATTCGACCGCGGGGGCATGGTAGCAGACGGTGTCGAAATAGATGTTGCGCAGATAATCGCTGGGCTTGCGCGTGATATGCAGCGGCGGCCCGTAGGGGCCCAGGATATACGGATCGTCGCGCAGCTCGTAGGCATAATCCATGCGCCCGATGATCTCGCAGATGCCGCCGCCCAGATGGCTGGCGACGAACTTGAGCCGCGGAAACTCCTCGAACACGCCGTTCACGATCAGGCGCGCCAGCGCCAGGCAGGCGTCGAACGGGCGGCCGACGCTCGAGGCCAGCCGAAATTCCCGCATCCGCTCCTCGCCGAAGCCGACCGACGGCGGATGCATGAAGACCGGAATGTCGAGCTCGGTCGCCAGCGCGAAGAACGGCCGCGCGTCGGCGTCGTCCGGATAGGCGCCGCGATGGCTGGAAGAGATCAGCACGCCGCGCAGGTCGTCCTGCTTCACCGCGCGCTCGAGCTCCGCGAGATGCCCGTCACCGCCGCCCGGTATAGCGGTCGCGATCGCGACCAGCTTGTCTTTGTGCCGGTCGCGCAGCGACGCCATGTATTCGTTCGCCGCACGGATCACCGGCAATGCCTCCGCGCGGTCGAAGCTCTTGAGATAATGGCCGGAGTTCGAGATCACGCTGAGGTCGAGACCGACCTCGTCGTGCAGCCGAAGCACGTTCTCGACGGTGGCGGGACAGTTGCCCTTCCAGAACGGCAGCGCCTGCTCGCGGGGAGAATGGACGTGGGTATGCCAATCGATGATCATGTTGCCTGCCGTCGCCATGAGGGATGCGTGCGCCCGGAACGATAGATCAGAATCCGTAAAGGCGCGCCGGATTGTCGACCAGGATGGTCCGGCGCGTCGCCGGTTCGGGCGCCCAGACCGGGAGCTGGTTCATCAAGGCCCCGTCGTCGATCTGCCGCAGCGGCGTGATGTCGGTCACCTTGCGGCCAGGCGGAGTGACCGAATTGGGGTGCGGCCAATCGGTGCCCCAGACGATGCGCTCCGCATTGGCGGCGATCAGCGCCTTGGCGAGCGGCGCCACGTCCGGATAGTCGGGCGCCTGGTTGGAGGCCCGATAGCCGCCGGAAATCTTCACATAGGCCTTGCCGGAGCGGACCAGCGCGATGAGATCGGCGAAGCCCGGCTGCTCCGGTCCAAGCGCAGCCTGGGCGCCGCCGAAATGGTCGAGCACCACCGGCACCGGCGCCGCCAGCACCAGGTCCTTGATGCCGGCGATCACGGCGAGGTTGGTGTAGATCTGAATGTGCCAGTTGCGGCTCGCCATGCGGGACAGCGCGGACGCGAAGCGCCGGCGGGCGAGACCGGGATCATTGCTGCCGCTGGTCGCGAGATTGAGACGGATGCCGCGCATGCCGGCCTTGCCCATGGCGTCGAGCTCGCGGTCCGTCGTCTGGTCGTCGATTACCGCAACTCCGCGTGCGTCGGGGCCGCGCGCGGTCATGCCGTAGAGCGTGGCGGAATTATCGGTGCCGTACACGCTCGGCGTCACGATCACGACGCGCTTGATGCGCAGCGCGCGATGCAGCGCCGCCATCTCCTGGGGCAGCGCGGCCGGCGGCGTGTAGACGCGGCCCGCGAAGAACGGAAATCGATCCGGGTCGCCGTGGATGTGGGTATGGCAGTCACAGGCATCCGCCGGAACGTCGAAATTCACCGGCGTCGCGGGCTGCGCCGCCGCGGCAAGGCTCTCTTCTGGGCTCTCTTGGGTCGGCATCAGGGCTCCCGCACGCGTTGCGTCGATGAAGGCGGCATGGGTCCGGCCCCTCCGGACCCGGACCTGATGCCGGATCCTGCGCCCGGCCCCCGAGGCTGCGCAACAGGTCGGGCAGGCGCAGGAGCGTAACGAATTTCTCGAGCCCCTCGCCGGAAATATTTCGTCGCAGATGGCTGCTGTCGCGGAACAGGAACTCGCCCCCGATGGAGGTGATGCAATCGGGTCGGCACATCTGGTCGGTGGGAAATACCGCGAGAACTTCAGGGTGGCGGGCCGCGACCGAGCGCAGGACCGCATTGGTGGCCGATTGCCTTTCCAGGAAGCTGCTGCGCGGAATTGACGCGATCATCGCCAGGCAATGCCCGCGCTCGCTCCGATCGCGCCACAGCGAAACGTCTTGCAGGATGACGCAGGGAATCGGATCGAATCCCATCTGCGGCATCTCGCCGAAGAGAACGATCCTGCGCCGCAGCGGCGCGACTTCGGCGACGAATTCCTCCAGCCCCTCCTCGAGCAATTCCAAGCCGCGTGCCGGCGACCGCGCGTCGCCCGGGTTCCTGTAGGTGACCGAAAGATAGGCCGACCAGCGCGCCGCCAGCATGACGAACTCGATTTCAGGCGACGACTTGCAGCACGTCGAGATAGTGGGCGCGCTGCGCACATGAGGTATCGTATTCGGGGCTCGCCGGTATGTAGCGCTTCAGTCCGCCATCGTGGAAAATGGGCGGACAGTCGCCAAAGAGCGCGATCGCACGCCCGCTCTCGCGTCCGGCGAGATCGAGCAAAGGCAGAAGATGCTCGGCGTGGCTGTCTCCCCAGATCACCCCTCTGCCGGCAGCGGTCCGCCAATCGGCGCCGACCGCGCAATCGACATTGAAAGGCCCCGGCGCATAGGGGCAATTCCAATCCCACATCGTCTTGAGGCTGCTCAACGCCTCCATCTTCGCGGTGACGCGCTCGGGAAACCCGTTTTCTCGCACGACACCGAGCATCGCGGCCGCCACCGCGGCGGCAGCGGCGAGGCCGAAGCCGCAAGGTCGCCTTGACGGAAAGCGGCTTTCGAAACGGCTGCTCGACCCATTTCCAAGAAGCAAAAGCGATCAGCAACGCGGCGCCGGCCACGATGGCGGCGTCGACGAGCGTCAGCGCCGCGCCGCTGCGGTACTGGCGCCAGAAGACGATGAGAGGCCAATGCCACAGGTAGAGTGAATAGGAGATCTTGCCCGCGAACTGCAGGGGCTGGAAGGACAGCGCGCGGGCGACGAAGGAGGGCGCGCTGGCCGGATTGACGATGAGGGCGGCCCCGACCACGGCCGGCAGCGCATTCCAGCCCGGGAACAGCCATTCGGGGGAAAGAAAGCAGGCCGACCAAAGTATCAAGCCGAGCCCGGCCGCCGGGAAGATCTCGTCGAGCCATCGAACGCGCACACGCGGGGCAAAGACCAAGAAGCCTCCGGCCGCGAGCTCCCACAGCCGCGCATGGAGCAGATAGAACGCCGCCTTTGGATTGGTGAGAACGCCGTAAACGCTCACCAGAAAGCCGGCGCCGACAATGCCGGCCATCAGCCAGGCCATGGTGGTCCGACGGCCCTTGGCCACCGACAGGACGCCCAGCATGATGAGAGGCCAGATCAGGTAGAACTGCTCCTCCACCCCCAGCGACCAGGTGTGGAGCAGCCCCTTCGACTCGGAGGGGATGTCGAAATAGCCGGAGGAAAAAAAGAAGAACACATTGCCGAGCGAAAGTGCCGCGTAGAGGCCGCTCTGCGCGAGCTCCTTGTAGTCGCCGGGGAACAACAGGAAATATCCGAGCCCGGTGGTCACCACGATCATGACCAGCAGGGCTGGAAAGATGCGTCTTATTCTACGACTGTAGAACTGTCCGAAAGACAGGGTCGCGCGCCGGTCGAACTCCTCCGCAATGAGGCCGGTCATCAGAAAACCGGAAATCACGAAAAAAACGTCCACCCCGACGAACCCGCCCGGGAGCCCGACGCCCAAGTGAAAAATAACGACCGCGAGGACCGAGATGCCCCGCAGCCCCTGAATGTCGGGCCTGAATACCAAGAGCTCCAGCCTCCATTTGGTGCGGCGACACTATCCGCGTCACCCACCCCTGGGAAGAAGACGAGCCGGCCCAGAACCCCAAATTGCAGGAAGTCCAACCGCCCGCCACCCCATGCGCCCGGCCGGCTCGGATTTTTCAGCCCGGCTGTCGAAATCGGGCGGGCTCGATCGTCACCGCCCAGGCAGGGCAATGGCCCGGCCGTTCTCGCGCAAAGGAGATCGTGATGAAATACATGCTGCTGATCTACGGCGACGAAGCCGCCATGCAGACCGCCAGCCAGGAAACGGTCGGCCAGATGATTGCGGCCTATGGGGCCTATACGGAAGCCATGAAGAAGGCCGGCGTCCACGTCGGCAGCAACCGCCTGCGCCCGACCAGCTCGGGCACCACCGTGCGGGTCGCCAACGGCAAGACCCAGGTGCTCGATGGTCCCTATGCGGAAACCAAGGAGCAATTGGGCGGCTACTACATGATCGAGGTGCCGGATCTCGATGCCGCGCTGTCCTGGGCGGCGCGTTGCCCGGGCGCCAGCTACGGCACGATCGAGGTGCGCCCGCTCTGGGTGATGTAGCCGTCTCGCTTTGGACCAGGTGCAAACGATGCCGCCGGAAACCGACCAGCCTGCCCGTGCCGCCGCCGAAGCGGTGGCGCGGCGCAGCTACGGCAAGCTGGTCGCCTTTCTGGCGGCGCGCACCCGCGATGTCGCAGGCGCCGAGGATGCCTTGGCGGAAGCCTTCGCGACCGCCCTGGTGGACTGGCCGGCAAGCGGAATCCCGGCGAGTCCGGAAGCGTGGCTGATGGCGGTGGCGCGGCGCAAGATGATCGATGCGGCGCGCCGGCGGCGCAGCCATGAGGAGGCGGCCGGACATCTGCAATTGATGCAGGAGGAGCTCGAGGCCATGGCGGGAAGCGATGCGCAGATCCCCGACGACCGCCTGCTGCTGATGTTCGCCTGTGCGCATCCGGCGATCGAGCCGGGCATTCGCGCCCCGATGATCCTGCAGACCGTGCTGGGCTTCGACGCCGCCACCATCGCGTCGGCTTTTCTGGTCTCGCCCGCCACCATGGGCCAGCGGCTGGTGCGCGCCAAGAGCAAGATCAGGCAGGCCGGCATCCCGTTCCGCCTGCCCGAGCGCGCCGATCTGAGCGAGCGTCTGGCGGCCGTGCTGGGCGCCATCTATGCGGCCTTCTCGGAGGGCTGGTCGGATCCGGCCGGCACCGAGTTCCGCCGCCGCAACCTCGCCGAGGAAGGTATCTGGCTCGGCCGGCTGGTGGCCTCGCTCATGCCGCAGGAGCCGGAAGCGCTCGGCTTGCTCGCCCTGATGCTGCATGCCGAAGCGCGGCGTGGCGCACGGCGCAACCCGCTGGGCGAATACGTGCCGCTGGCGGAGCAGGACCCGAAATTGTGGAACGGCCAGATGATCGAGGAGGCGGAGGCGCTGCTGTTCCGGGCGAGCCGCATGGAGGCGATCGGCCGCTACCAGCTGGAAGCGGCGGTGCAGTCCGCCCATGTGGTGCGCCGGCTCACCGGGAAAACCGACTGGGCCGCGATCGAGCGTCTCTACGATGCGCTTGCGGAGATCATCGATTCGCCCGTGGTGGCGATCAACCGGGCGATCGCGATCGCGCAGACGCGCGGGGCCCCCGCCGGGCTCGCGGCGCTCGACGCGCTGGCGGCCGATACCCGGCTCGCCGAATACCAACCCTATTGGGCGGCCCGCGCCGGCTTGCTGGCCCGCAGCGGCGAGCGCGCAGCCGCGGAGGCGGCCTATGAGCGGGCGATCGGGCTCGAAGCCGACCCGGCGGTGCGGGACTTCCTGCAGCGCCGCTGCGGTGAGCTCGGACGGCCGCGTTTCGTAGCCTGGATGAAGGCGCGCAGCGCCGCAATCCGGGACCAGCCGTCCCGCATTACGCTTGCGCTTCATGCGGGCTACGAGCTCTGCGCAGGGCCGCCCCTACGCCTCCACGTAGGCTTGCAGCCAGCCCAGCACTTGCGGCCAGCCCTGATGGTGGGCGCGCGCGCCTTCGGTCGTGAGGCCCGAATGGGTCAGGCGGACCGTGGTGACGCCGTTGTGTTCCGTGAGATCGAAGCGGACCACGGATTCCTGCGCCAGCCGCGTCCCAATCCGGCAGCCAGGTGAAGACGAGCAAACGCGGTCGCTCGATCTCGCGGTACTGGCCGCTCACGTTGAAGGCCTTGCCGCCGCGGCCGATGCCGCGCGTCAACCATTTGCCGCCGGGGCGCAGATCGGACTCCATGTGGGTGCCGCGGTATTGGCCTTCGGCCCCCCACCACTTCAGGCGCTGCTGCGGATCGGTGAGCGCCTCGAAGATGCGCTCCGCCGGCGCCCGGATGGTGATTTCCTTGACGATGGTGTCGCTTTCGCCCGTGGGGTTCATCACTCCTCCTCGATGTAGCGCTTGAGACCGCGCAGGCTCTCGCTCCAGAACGCTTCATAGTCGCGCAGCCAGTCGTCGACCGCCCGCAGCGGCTTTGCGTTGAGCTCGCAGATGCGGGCGGTGCCCTGGCGGCGCGTCACCACCAGGCCGGCGGAGCGCAGCAGGCGCAGATGGCGCGAGATCGCCGGCCGGCTGCTGCGAAAATTGCGCGCGATGTCGCCGACGCTGTGCCGGCCGCCGCGCAACAGGCCGAGGATCTTCCGGCGCGTCGGATCGGCGATCGCCCGGAACACCGCCTCGCTCGGCTTGCGTCTCGCTTGGGGCATTGAATGTGTAACCGTTTGGCTACGAAATGTAACCGTGTGGTTACCAGGTAAATGTAACGCTTATGGTCTACGTAGTCCGTCAAGGCGATATGATCACGCGAGGGCGGCCTCGCAGGACTACGGCTCGGGACTGCGCGCACCGACTGCGCCCAGCGAGTCCTCCATCGCGCTTCGCCACCGGGCGCTGATTTCGCTATAGTGCCGGGGCGGAGGACGGCATGGGAATTATCGAGAAGACCGAGACCAGGATGCAGCCGGGCGCGGCGGATGGCGACCGCTTCCGGCTGCGCGGCTTCATCGCGAGCCTGGGCGCCGACGAGCTCGAGACGCGCTCCGCCCCCATCGATCTGGCCGACGTGGCGGCCGCGCTCGAGGACAATCCCAAAGCCGTCCTGTTCGGCGCGGTCGGGGCGGAGCGGCTCGAGCTGGTCGGGAACGTCACCGGCAGCCGCTCCCGCATCGCGCGCGCCTTCGGGGTCGCGGCCAACGAGTTGACCGGCGAAATCCGCCGCCGTCTCGCCGGCAAGCTCGACGTTTTCGAGATCGCGCGCCCGCAGGCCCCGGCCCAGGAGATCGTGCTGACCGGCCAGGATGCCGACCTGACCGCGCTTCCGGTCCATCTGCAGCACGGCGACGACGGCGCGCCCTACATCTCGTCGGCCATGGATTTCGTGGTCGATCCGGCGAGCGGCTGGACCAATGCGGGAATCCGCCGCCTGATGCTGCGCGGCCGCCGCGAGGCCGGCATCGATCTCAACTCGCCGAGCGACCTGCGCGCCATCTACGAAGCCAGCGCCGCGGCCGGCAAGCCGCTGCCGATCAGCTTCGTGGTCGGGTCCCATCCGGTCGATCACGTGGCCGCGGTGATGCGGCTGCCGGTCGACGATCTGGCGCTGATCGCGTCGCTGCGCGCCGCTCCGCTTGCGGTGGTGAAATGCGTGACCAACGACATCCGCGTGCCGGCCGATGCCGAATGGGTGCTCGAGGGCTATCTGGATGCCCGCGGCCATGTGGAGTCGGAAGGGCCCTATGGCGAGTTTCTCGGCTACTACGGCCATGTGAAGCGCAACCCGGTGTTCCACCTGACCGCGGTGACGCGGCGCCGCGACGCGCTGTTCCAAACCTCGACCATCGGGGGTTTCTCGCTCGGCCGCACCGACACCGCGCCGCTCAACGGCGTGCGCACCGAGGTCATGATCTGGCGGGCGCTCGAGAGCGCGGTGCGCGAGCCGGTCGCCGTCTATGCCACCACCTCGAGCGGCGGCATGTTCAATCTGCGGGTGGCGTTGCGGCAGCGGGTCGCCGGCGAGGCCCGCAACGCGATCGCGGCCTGCTTCGGGGCGCTGCCCAACGTCAAGAACGTGTTCGTGGTCGACCCCGATATCGACGTGTTCTCCGACCAGCAAATGGATTGGGCGCTGGCGACCCGGTTCCAGCCCGACCGCGACCTGGTGGTGATGAGCGGCTTGCGAACGCTGCCGCTCGATCCTTCGCTCACGGGCCAGAAGGTCGGCGCCAAGGCCGGCTTCGATCTGACCTGGCCGTTCGGCAGCGGTGGACGCCTCGAGACCCGGGTGCCGGCGCCGCCGCGCTTTGCGGGCGCGCGCTTTGCATCGCTCGAGGCGGCGCTGGCGCAGGGGCCCAAATCCTTCGAGCAGCTGATGAGCGCGGTCGGCAGCCGCGACGGCCGCGAGATCGTGCGCGCGCTCGAGGAGCTGCGCGCGAAAGCGGTGCTCGAGCGCGATACCGAAGGCCGCTATTTCATCGCATCGGACGGGAAGGCTTGAGCCGGGAGGCTTCGATCATGGCCATGCGCAGGCACATGCTACTTGCTTTGCTCGCCATCATGGGCGGCGCGACCGCGGCGCAGGCCGAGGACGTCACCGTCAAGATCGGCATGGTGAAATCGATCTCCTCGGTCGCTACCCTCACCGCGATCGAGAAGGGCTATTTCAAGGAGTACGGCATCAAGGTCGAGACCGAGGACCTCGACACCTCCGCCAACGTGATCGCGCTCCTGGCGCAGGACCAGCTGCAGGTGGTGGAGGGCGGAATCTCGGCCGGCTATTTCAACGCGCTGGACAAGAATCTCCCCATCACCATGGTGATGGACCGGGTCTCGAGCCCGCTCGGCCATCATTTGATGATCCGTCCCGATCTCAAGGGGCAGATCACGCGGCTCAAGGATCTCAAGGGCAAGATCATCGCCAGCAACGGCCAGGGCTCGGTCTCGACCTACGAGGTCGGCAAGATGCTGGAGACCGACGGGCTGACCATCGCGGATGTCGACATCAAGGTCCTGCCGTTCAACCAGATGGCCATCGCCTTCACCAACAAGGCGATCGACGCCGCGATCGTCATTCCGCCGTTCACCTCGCAATTCATCGACAAGGGCTTCGCGGTGAGCTTCAAGGAGCCCGACGACCTGGTCAAGCCGTGGCCGTTGACGATCGCGGTCGCCATGATCAACACCGATTGGGCCAAGCCCAAGCGCGATCTCCTGCGCAACTATTTCACCGCCTATCTGCACGGCGTTCGCGACTATTGCCAGGCCTATCACGGCGGAGCGAACCGGGCCGAGCTGATCCAGCGCCTGATCCGCACCGGCACCGAGACCCGCGCGGAGCTGCTCTACAAATATCCCTGGCCGGCGCGCGATCCCAACGGCCGCATCAATGTCGCCAGCATGCTCGACATGCAGGCCTGGTACCGAGCAGAACAAGTTCGGCAGCGCGCAATTGCCGGCGGAGCGGCTCGCCGACACGTCCTATGCGGATTACGCGGCCGCCAAGCTCGGGCCGTTCGTGGTGGAGAACCAGGACAGCAAGCTCGCGGGCTGCCGCTGAGGCGGGCTCACCATGTGTAGCTGACTTTGGCGGTCCCGGTGTAGGTCTGCGAGCGCTGGCCGAACTCGCCGTCGAATTTTCCCATGACCGACCAGCCGCTGCGCCAGCGCCGCTCGGCGCCCGCGGTCAGGAGCGCCAGATCCTTGGGCGGCGCGGCGCCGTTGACCACGAAGGTGGCGGTGGGCAGCCCGATGAACGTCGCGCGTCAGGTTCGGGTTGCTCTGCCAGTCATGCGCCCAGGCGGCCGACCGAACAGGTCGAGGCTGCCGCCGTCGGCTTGCGCAAAAATCTGATCGAACCGGCTGCCCAGTTCCGCGCGCACCACCGTGGCGGTCTGGGCCGCGAAGGAGAGCGCAGATGGATCGGGCGCGCCGAGCGAGCCGGTCTCGCCATAGGCCGGCGCGTGGAAGCTCTGCGCCTGCACGGCCGCATAGGGGATGACCCGGAACGGCATCGACCAGGCCACGTAGCCGCCTTCCAGCCGCCCGCCGAAGTTCTGCGCATTGAAGGAAGCGTTCAGGCTATCGGGGCCGAACACCGTGACGGTGCGGTTGGTCGACATCCAATAGGACGAATAGGTGAGCGCGCCCGACAGATAGGCTTGGTCCCAGCGCTTCGAGCCATAGAGTCCGGCCAGGAAAGCATCGCTGCGCCCGCCGCCGAGCCCAGCCGACAGCCCCCACGAGCTGCCGCCGCCGGCGAGCGAGAAGCCCACGATGGTATCGGGCGAGACGTGATAGTCCGCGCCGGCCGCGACCGCGCCGGCGTGCGCCGTCATGTCGTGGCTGCCGACGCCGGTCGGATCGCCGCTCGTGCTGTTGGTGCCGCCGAAGGCCGCCGCCCATGTGGTCCAGTGCGGCACGGCCTTCGGAGGCGCCTTGAGCACCGACGCATAGGCGAGCGCGACGTCGGAGGGAACACTTGCGCGCGCTCGGGCGCAAACGGCATGGCGGGGCCGCCGCCCTCGCCGCTGCCGCCCGCCGGCCCCGTCAGCAGCGCCAGGAACGAGTTCATCAGCTGGAAGCCGCTCTCCTGCGCGCCGGTGCCGGCCTCGCCCGAAAGCTGGGTCAAGGCGTTCACCAGTTGCTGCGGCGTGAAGCTGAACAGGTTCAGGAAGCCGGGCGGGAGCGTGCCGCCGGAGCCGAGGAAATTGTCGATCGCGCCCGCCACGTTGAGCACGTTCTGCGGCGATCCCGGCGGCAGCAAGGGCGTGATCTTGTTGCCGCTGCCGCCGAAGCTCAGGAACACGTCGTCGGCATCGTAGGTCAAGGTGCCGGTCATGCTGCCGAAAGTGACGCTCGGATTGAACGTTCCGGTCACCCCGCCGCTCGCGGTCAGGATCGTATAGGTCTGGCCGAAAGTGACCGTGCTTCCGCTCGCCACCTTGACCGAGGCACCGCCCGGCGTGGCGGCGCCGGTGACATTGGTCTTGGCTGGCATTGGCGCCGTTGATGGTGATCATGTAGGTCGCAGCCGAGGCGAAGACGAGGCTCCCGGTCACGCTGAGCGTGCCGGGGCTGCCGGGCTGCCCGGGCGCCAGCGTGCCACCGTTTATGCTCACCAGCGTGGCGGCGATCGAGCTGTTGTCGAACAGCGTGCCGGAGTTCACGTTGACGGCGGCTGACGCCCGAGATGGTGTTGGAATAGCTGAAGGTGCCGGAGCCGAGCGCGAAGTTGACGGTGCCGCTCGCGCCGGTGCCGTGATGTTGCCGGCGATCGCGCCGCCGGTGACGTTGACGGTGTCGCCCAGGCCCGACAGCAGGATGTTGCCGGTGATGGTGCCGCCCTTTTGATTGATTGTGGTCGCCGCGCCCTCGCCGGTCACATTGATGGCGGCGTTGCTGCCGCTGATATTACCGCTGTTGGTAATGCCGCCGATTATAACGCTGCCGCCGCTGACGAGAATGCCGGTGCCCGCGGTGATGCTGCCAAGATTGACGATGCTGCCGCCGATCGATGAATTCGCAGGTGAAAAGTTTGCACCCGAACTTTTGGCGACTGCAATCCCGATGTTGACTGTTCCTCCGCCAACGGAGATCGTGCTGCTATTGGTGATGCCGCCGGCAACGTGGGCGCCGGCCAGAAAGATGCCGTCGTTGCTGCCGCTGACGCCAGTCACGCTGATGGTGCCCGAATTTACGATCGAGCCACCCACAATCGCCGGCCCACCGCCTTTGTCGCCGAAAATCTCGATGCCGCCACCCGACCCGTTCGTGGAGACGGCATTGATCATGCCTTGATTGACGATATTTCCGCCGACGGAAGCAATTTTGGGGAATCCCCCGCTGTTGGCACCGAACAGTACGACGCCGAGGGCGCCATTGATTGTGCCGGTGTTCGTCACGCCTCCAAGGACGGCGGCTGCAGCCACCTCGATGCCTTGAGCCGTGCCTTGATTTGGGACGGTAATATTCCCGTTATTGATAATCGAGCCAGCGATGGTCGCGCCTATCGCCGAACCGCTATTTCCATTGTCCACAATGCCGATATAGCCACTTACGATCTTCGCGCCCGTAGCGTTGACGACGTTGCCGCTGCCGGGGGTGCCGGTACTGCCGACATTTGCAAAGGCGACGTTGATGCCGCCTGTGCCCGTGCCGGTGATGGTGCCCGAATTGGTGATCGAGCCCCCGATGGTCGCCCACTCCTCGTTAATGCCGACGTTGGTGTAATTGATTTGGCCGCTTGCCGCGTTGATGATCGAACCGGTCACGGTCGAAAATAGACCCGAATTGCCCGCCACCCAAACGCCAACCTGGCTGGTGATCGTGCCGGAATTTGTGATCGAGCCGTTGAGGACCGCCCCGGCGTTCTGATTTATTGAATTGGTTGCCCCCTCGCCAATATTGATGCCGATTTGTCTGCCGGGAATGGTATTGGCGTTTATCGACCCGCTATTGATGATATTGCCGCTCAGGGTCGTTCCTGACTTGAGGACGCTGATTCCGGTCGCGGTGCCAGGGAGGGTGGGTGAATACTGGCCGGTAGGGGTGAGCGTTGAGTTGTTGGGTGACATCGCCGCTGTGATTCCCGGGGGTGTAGAAGGTGATGCAATTGGAGGGCGTGGTGTTGGTCACAGGGGCGACATTCTGGCTCGCACACTGCGCTGCGGCCGACCCCTCGAGGGCGATCATCATCGCCAGCGCCGAACTTGTCGCCAACAGCGTCGTACGCAAGACCGTGCGGGTGCAATCGCCCATCACGCCGGGATACGCGGCACTCATCCTACCAACCCTCCGACTTCCGTGGGTCATTCGTCCGGGAAAAGCTGCCCTCCGCCTGGTCATGCCGAATGCGGACGCGTCGGTGGCCAAACGGGACTCTTCCTGCCCCGCAGACATACATATTTGTACGCAGCGCGGCGGCGAGTTGAGGGGCGGAGCCGGGACTCGGATGGAAAATAGCCGGTCGGTGTGTCATTCCCGCCACACTCCGTAACGGGCGCCGTTTCAGTTGAGAACAACACAGATGATAATGATGGTTGCTCCGCTTCCCCTGAAGAAGCCCTAAACCGCCGCGCAAACGCGGCTCGGCGCTGGCGCTCTCGAGCGTGGCGGGATAGTGTATGGATGTCGACATTTGTCCGTGCTAAGCGACCGCACATGAATCAAGGCGCGGGGCAACGTAGTGTCATTGTGCTCAGCGAGGGCCTTGCCTATGCCGAGCGCTGCCGCAACCAAGGCCGGCTGATGGAGGCGGAGGCGGTCTGCCGG
Source organism: uncultured Alphaproteobacteria bacterium (assembly GCA_963744275.1). Taxonomy (GTDB): domain Bacteria; phylum Pseudomonadota; class Alphaproteobacteria; order Rhizobiales; family Xanthobacteraceae; genus VAZQ01. The sequence goes on along the minus strand of CAVUSX010000029.1, from coordinate 214,333 downwards.
CAACTCCTGCAAGCGCAGCCCAATTTGCCGGAAGCCGAGCACCTTGCCGGTCTCATTGACCACCAGAACGGCAAGCTCGGCGAAGCCATCGAGCACCTGCAGCGGGCGATCAAGCTGGCGCCGCAGGTCGCGCTGTTTCACGCCAATCTCGGTGAGATGCTGCGGCTCGCCGGCCGGCCCAAGCTTGCTGCCGCGGAGGCTCGGCGCGCGCTGGAGATCGAGCCGAGAATGCCGATGGCGCTGAGCAATCTCGGCGTCGCGCTCTATGAACTGAAAGACTACGAGGAAGCAGCGCGTGCCCAGCGCGACGCGATTGCCGCCGACCCGAACTTCGCCGAAGCGCACAGCAACCTCGGCAATGCATTGCACGCGCTCAGGCGCTTCGGCGAAGGAATAGCGGCCTACCGCCGCGCGCTCGAGCTGAAACCCAATCATGCGGATGCCTGGGCTAATCTCGGCACCGCGCTGCATCACCACGGCGATTTCGAGGAAGGCGCCGCCGCGCTCCGCCAGGCTCTCGCGCTGGCGCCGCATCATGCCAACGCCCATTCCGGCCTCGGCATTCTGCTGCTGATGCGCGGTGATTACGGCGAAGGCTGGGACGAATACGAGTGGCGGCTGCGCTCGACCGAGCGCAAGGGTCCGCGCTTTCCCGAAAGACCTTGGCAGGGCGAAAGTCTCGCCGGCAAGCACATCTACGTTCAGGCCGAGCAGGGCTTTGGCGATACGCTGCAATTCGCCCGCTATATCCCGCCGCTCGTGCGCGCGCCGGCAAGGTGACGCTGCGTGTCCACCAGCAACTGGTGACGCTGATGCGCGAGAGCCTGCCCGGCGTCACCGTGCTCGGCGACCGCGGCGATCCGGCGCCCTATCAATGCGATACCGTGCTGTTGAGCCTGCCGCGCCTGTTCCGCACCAGGCTCGAAACGATTCCCGCCAGCGTGCCTTATCTGCGCGTGCCGGCGGGTGCCGCGCAGCGTTGGAAAAAGCGGCTCGACAGAATGCCGGGCGTCAAGGTCGGCGTGGTATGGGCCGGCAACCCGGAACACGTCAACGATCATCGCCGCTCGATCGATTTGACGCAGCTGGCGCCGATTTTTGCCGTTTGCGGTGTCTCGTTCGCGAGCCTGCAATTCGGCAAGCGGGCGGCGGACCTCCAGAAGCTAAAAAGCCTGCCAAAGCGCGATCGAAAATCTCGCGCCCGAATTGGGCGATTTCGTCGAAACAGCGGGCGCCGTCGCGGCGCTGGATTTGGTAATTACTGTCGATACATCGGTCGCGCATCTCGCCGGCGCGCTCGGGAAGCCGGTCTGGGTGCTGCTGCCCCCGGTTGCCGACTGGCGCTGGATGCTCAACCGCGAGGACAATCCGTGGTACCCGACCATGCGGCTGTTCCGCCAGAACGGGAACGGGGGGGAGGATATGGCGCGACGTGATCGCACGCGTGGTGCAGCGAGCTTGACGAAGTGGCGCACGGCGCCACGGCGCGGCTCGCGCCATTTCGCGCCGACGGCGAGCGCCGCGCTGCGCGAGCGGCCGCGATCATGACTGCGGAAGCCTTGCGCTTGCCGATGCGCCCATGGGGGCGCCGGTCATAAATCCCGGCCAGGCGCTCCTTCTCGCCGAGCAAAAGCGCCGACATGGCTTCTTGGCCGATGCCGACGAGTTGACGCGCCGCGTGGCCGCGGCTGCCCCGGACAACGCCGAAGCCGAGCACATGCTTGGCATCATAGCCCATCAAGCGGGCAAGCTTGCCGAGGCGATCGAGCACCTGCGCCGCGCCATCGCGATCAAGCCGGATGTGGCGCTTTATCACGCCAACCTTGGCGAAATGTGCCGCCTCGCCGGCCGCGTCGACGAGGCGATCGTCGCCGGCCGCCGCGCGCTCGAGATCAATCCGGATTACCCGGGCGCGCTGAGCAATCTCGGCATCGCGCTGTTCGACCAGGGCAAGTTCGAGGAGGCGTTGGCGCTCTACGATCGTGCCATCGCTCTGGAAGAGAGCTTCGTGCAGGCGCACAGCAACCGCGGCAACACGCTCCAGCGCCTCAAACGTTTTGCCGAGGCCGAGCCGTCGTATCGCCGCGCTGCTCGAATTGCAGCCGAGCTTCGCCGACGCCTGGAATAATCTCGGCACCTGCTTGCGCGAACTAAAGCGCCCCGAAGAGGCTGAGACGGTCTACCGCAAGGCGCTGGAGCTCGCACCTAACAATCCCGAGACGCTCGACAACCTCGCGCTCGCGCTCAAGGATCTCGACGTCTCGACGAGGCCGCCGACCTTCTGCGCCGCGCGCTGGTCATCGAGGAGCGCAGCGACAAATTTCACGTCCATTACGCCACCGTCCTGCTCGACCAGAAAAAGGTGGCAGAAGCGGCGGCGGCATCCGAGCGCGCGCTCGCGCTCAACCGGACGACCACGACGCCCTCAACCTGATGGGCCGCGTCGCCTTCGAGCGCGGCGAGCTCGATGCTTCGCTCGCGCATTACCGGCGAGGGCTGGCGCTCAAGCCCGACCTTGCGGACGCTTACAACAATATGGGCAACGTGCTCAAAGAGCTCGGCCAGCTGGAAGAGGCGCACGACGCCTATTCGAGGCGCTCCGGCTCGATCCGAGCATCGCCGGCGTCTATGTCAATCTCGCCGATTCGAAGAAGTTCGCGCCCGGCGACGAGCATCTCGCCGCCATGGAGGCGCTGGCCGCGAAGCACGAGGGCTTGTCAAGGACCGATCGGATGCAGCTCGATTTCGGGCTCGGCAAGGCCTATGCCGACGTGAAGGACTATTCGCGTTCGTTCAAGCATTTGCTCGCCGGCAACGCCGCCAAGCGCGCGACCATCGCCTACGACGAGCAAGCGGCATTGGCGCTGTTCGACCGCATCGAGAGTCTGCTCGGGCGGAGTTGATAGCGGCGAAAGTCCGGCGGCGGCGATCCGTCGGCGCTGCCGATCTTCGTGATCGGCATGCCGCGCTCGGGCACGACGTTGGTCGAGCAGATCATCGCCAGTCATCCGCCGGTTCACGGCGCCGGCGAACTGCACCCTCAACGATGTGGTGCTTGGCGTGCGCGGGCCCGACGGCCAGGCGTTGCCGTATCCGGAATTCGTTCCGGCGCTCGACGGCGGGCGATGCGGCAGATAGGCGCCCGTTATGTGCCTTGCTGCGCGAAATCGCCGCCAAGCATGGCGGCGCCGGACGCCGAGCGCATGACCGACAAGATGCCGGCCAATTTCTATTTCGCCGGCTCATTCATCTGGCGCTGCCGAATGCGACAATCATCCACATCGATCCGCGACCCGGTCGACACCTGCGTTTCCTGCTTCTCCAAGCTGTTCTCCGCCGAGCAGGACCATACCTACGATCTCGGCGAGCTCGGTCGCTATTACAAACGCTACGAGCGGCTGATGGCGCATTGGCGCCGCGTCCTGCCCGCCGGCCGCATTCTCGACGTCCGCTATGAGGAAGTGGTCGCCGACCTCGATGGCCAGGCGCGCCGCATCATCAGTCATTGCGGGCTGCCATGGGACGACCGCTGTCTCGCCTTCCATAAGACCAACCGCCCGGTGCGGACAGCGAGCGCGACGCAGGTGCGCCAACCAATCTATCGCAGTGCCGTCGGGCGCTGGCGCGTCTATGAGAAGCATCTGAGTCCTTATCGATGGACGCCCTCGGCGTCGCGGCGGCCAGCTGAACGAGGTGCTGACTCCGCCCCAGCGGTGGCATCGTGCGCGATCATAGCGGGCGGATGCAGTGCTTCGGGAACGCGCCACTGTCGAGGGTGACGGCGAGCTCGGCCGCTATTACCGCAAATATGCCGAGCTGAGCCCATTGGCGCAGCGTGCTGCCGGCCGGCCGGATGCTCGAAATCCGCTACGAAGACGTGATCGCCGATCTCGAGGCCTCGGCGCGGCGGATCATCGATCATTGCGGGCTGCAATGGGACCCGCGCTGCATCGCCTTCCACGAGGCGCGCCGGCCGGTGCGCACCGCGAGCGCGAGCCAGGTGCGTCGGCCGATCTACCGCAGCTCACAGGGACGCTGGCGCGCCTATGCGGCGCATCTCGGCCCGCTCGTCGCCGCACTGGGTGACATCGCCGAGCCTGACTGAACAATACGGGTACGGCGCTTCCCTCGCCGCGCGGGGAAAAGGGAGTTCGCTTGTGCCAGCCGCCTTCTCCGGCGCCGCGGACAATCTTATTCAGATACCGGGCCGCTTATTCGAGCCGACTCCTCTTCCCCGGGTGCCTCGGTGTCCCCCGGCGCCTCGGCGGCCGGCGGCGCCCCGGTTCCCTCGCGTTCAGCCTTGCGCTGCGCGGTCTTTTCGTCCTTTCTGCGCTGCTTTTCATCGCTGCGGGCGCGGGCCGCCCGGTCGCGTTCGCTGCGGTCTCTGTTGTAATTCGGCCGAAATACCATGAAATCCTCACATGAAACGGGTTGCTATCGGGGCTTTTGAGCCTATATACGCCCTTGTTCGAGATTTTGCCTGTCTTTGCTGTTTGCCCGGTTCGGGAACTTCCTAGAGACAACGTCGAATTCGGACGCAAGGTTGCGCGATGTCGCGCAGCCCTCAGACGCCGACCGGCGTTTTCAAGAGGAGGCCAGACATGGCTACAGGTACAGTAAAGTTCTTCAATTCACAAAAGGGTTTCGGCTTCATCCAGCCGCAGGACGGCGGGCAGGACGTGTTCGTCCACATTTCCGCCGTCGAGCGCGCCGGCATGAGCAACCTCAACGAAGGCCAGAAGCTCACCTATGACGTCGTCAGCGAGCGCGGCAAGCTGGCGGCTTCGAATCTGCAGAACGTCTAACCGCAGAACCCCAACCGCGGTTCACGACCCGCGGATCAGGCCCGGCCGCGAGCGCCGGGCCTTTTGCACTTTTCGGCTTTCGCACTTTCCAGCAATGCGATCGCCACCGGGGCCGGCCGCAGTAGGGCCGCCCCGAATATCCGGCCCAATTGCCCAACATCAGGAGAGCCAGAATGGCACGCAAACCGGCGACCCGAGTGGAATTTGCCCTGTTCGATGTCTTCTACGAAGACGGCTCACAGCGTTCCAACCGCAGGGTGCCGAGCGACATCCTGGGCGGCCTCGACGGCGATGCGCCGGCGCGCGCCGTGATCGAGGAGCAGGACCGGCTGATCGCCGAGAAATCCGGCACCCCGGCCTTGGCAGTCAAGAGCCTGCGCCGGTCCGGCGGAAAATGAGCCGCCGAGGCCGCGGGCGGAGGCGTTTCGTCGCGACCGATGCCGGCAACGGAAATCATTTGATTTTCATTTTAGCCTTGCGCGCAAGAATTGATTAAGCACGCCGAGCTTCCTTGAGCGTCGAGCTCGAACCAGGAGTGATGCCGCCCCGACAACCGATGGCAAATCGGAGAGCGGTCATGAAAACATACGCGTGTATCTTGATGGCGGGCGCAATGATCTCAGCCGCCCCGGCCTATGCCTGCAGCCCCACCGATCTCATCCAGAAGCAGAAGGCGTTCGGCGATGCCGCCAAGGCCGCCTTTGCGCGCGATCCCGCCGGCGACACCGCCCGAAAGGCGCAGGTGCAGACCGTCATCGCCCGCTACAGCGACCTCAAGGCCGGCCTCAACGGCAGCTACATCATCGACATGCTGTGCAAGGAGAACGACGAGCTGCTGGCGATCTACAAATAGGCGACGGCTCGGAATAGAATCTCTGAAGATCGAGCTTGCGCAGGCGAGCTCTCTCGCCCCGCAGGGGCAGGGCGATCGCATGTGGGGGAGCGGTGCCGCATTCTCCACCTCTCCCCGCTTGCGGGGAGAGGTCGGATCGCGCAGCGATCCGGGTGAGGGGGCGTTTCCACAAGTTCAGACTCTGCGGAAAGACCCGCTCACCCAGCGCCTATAAACCCGGCCTCGCGGAGAGGCCCCCTCCAGCGGCCACAAGCTCAGACTCGCGGAAAGACCCCTCACCCGGCGCTTCGCGCCGACCTCTCCCCGCAAGCGGGGAGAGGTGGGGGAATGCGGCACCGCTCTGCAACATGCGACAGCCCCGCTTGCAGGCGGAGGAGTCGCTCAAGCCGATCCGTCACCGTGGCGGCTTGAAATAGCGCAGGTCCGGCGGTTGCTGGCCCTTCTTGGCCGGCATCAGGCGGCCATCCCCGCTCAGATAATAGGCCTCGCCCGCAATGCCGACGTGCTCGTTGCCCTCGGTGCAGACCTCCTCGAGCCATTCCGGCCGCTCCACCTTCTGGCGGACGTAGGTCTTGGTGACCGTCCAGGGATGCGTGAGCGCGTTGTCGAAGGTCGTGATCTCGTTGGTGAGAACATCAGGCTTGTTCTTGTCCCAATGGATCCGCTCCTTGAACACGCTTTGATTGTCCGGGTGCAGCGGAATGCCGGTGGCATCGAAGGCGCGCGGCCCCTTGAAATAGCGGGTCTCCGCCTCGAGCGTGTCGTAGCGGCCATCGCCGTCGGTATCGTACCACTTGCCGATCGAATAGCCCTGGAAGGTCGGATCGATGAAGTCCTTGGGCCAGTCGCGCCCGTCGGTGAAGATGCGGCGCGAGTTGTGAATGTGCTCGATCAGGAAATGGGTGGTCTCCGGCGTGACCACGATCTCCATGTCGCCGTACGGAACCATGATGCGCGGCATGCCGGGTGACAGGCAACCGTAGGTCGGGTCGCCGCCCTGCCCGCCTTCCGCCTGATCCTTGAGACTGGCCTCCCACTGCGCCATGAACTCGGGCTTGAGCGGCGGCTGCTGCGGGCGGCCCTGATTGTGCATCGGATCATAGGCCGGCTGGCCCACCACCCCGGGGACGCGCGCCCTGACCCACTGGCCCTTGAGGTCGGGGTATTTCGATTCATCGAACGCCCGCGCTGGTGAAGTGATGGTTTGGGCAAATGTCATCACCAGCGCCGCCGCCAGCACGCTCGCGCCAATCGCGCTTCGATCCAACATGGGTAACCTCCCTCGGAACTGTTCCAAAGGCTCGCGCCAGGAAGCGGAGCCTGCCCGCCATTCGTCGGCCGTTATTTCTTCGGTTGATTGAAGTAGTGCAGATCCGGCGGCTGCTGGCCCTTCTTGGCCGGCATCAGCATGCCCTCCCCGCTCTGGAAATACATATCGTTGCCGATGAACACCAATCCGCTGCCCTCCACGCACATATCCTCGGGCCAGATCGGGAACTTGGCGCTGTCGCGCCGGTATTTCTTCGCCACCGTCCATGGCCGGGTGAGCGCATCGTCGATGACGGTCAGATCGTTGTGCAACAGATCCGGATCCGACGTGTCGAGGTAGATCCGTTCCTTGACGACGGTCTGATTGTCCGCGTGCAGCGGCAGCCCGCTGGGCTCGAACGCCCGCGGGCCCTTGAAGTTGCGGGTCTCGATCTCGAGCGTATCGAAGCGGCCGTTCCCTCGGGTATCGATCCATTTGCCGACGGAATAGCCGTCGTAGCTCGGCTGGGCGTCGGCCGGCATATCGCGTCCATCCGTATAGATGCGCCGGCGCGAGTCACGGATGTGATCGATGAGGATGTAGGTGATGTCGGGGAAGACCACGATCTCCATCGGCCGAAACAGGGTCATCATGCCGGGCATTCCGACCGCGAGACACCGGCCGCCCGGCCAGGTGCCCTGCCCGCCGGCGGCCTGATCGGCGAGGCTCGCCTCGAAGCGGGTCTGATACTCGGGCGTCAGCGGCGCCTGCTGGCCGACCCCCCAGGACTTGTCCGGATCGAACGGTCCCTGCCCGGTGACTCCCGCGGGCGGGCGAGCCCGCAGCCATTGGCCCTTCAGGTTCGGATATTGCGCGTCATCGAACGCGCGCGCGCCGTCGACCGTGATCAGCAGCGCCGCCATGAGGGCGATCGCACCGATCGAGCTCCGGAAAACCATGCCTTTCCTCCCTGCAGCAGCGACCCAGGGAGCTAAACGGCGCAGCAGCGGCGCCATGAGCACCTGGAGGCGAAAACGCGAGACCAAAAAAATTGTTGGTCCAGTCAGCGTGCCTGCCGGTGGTGCTGGCGCTGTCCTGCCCCTTGTAACGATCGGAGACTCCGGCAATCCCGACGGAAGGCAGCTCAAGGAGAGGATACACCTAACGCGCGCCCGCGCGAAAGGGTGCTGCGCCATCGGGTGAACGACACCATCGGCCGGGAAATCGCCTTGGGTCGCCTTCGGACCTTGAAACGAAAACGGCGCAGCATCGCAATGCTGCGCCGCGATAATCCCGAATGCGCTCGGCTTATTTCAGCTGATCCGCCACCTTGTCGATGCCGGCCTTGGCGCAGGCTTCGTCCTTCTCGCCGCCGGGCGAGCCCGAAACCCCGATCGCGCCGATGACATCGTCGCCGACCTTGATCGGCAGCGCGCCCTGCGCCGGGATCATGTTGGCGAGATGGAGCCCGCCGGCCGTGGGGTTGTCCTTGACGGCGGTGGCAAATTCGCCGGACGGACGGCGCTGCATGCGCGACGTGATGGCCTTGCGCAGCGAGTTCTCCATCGTGTGCGGATTGGCGCCGTCACCCCGCATGGCGACCAGCACCTCGGCGTCGCGCCCGACCACGTGCACGGACACTTTGTAACCCTGCCCGGTGCACATCTCGGCTGCGGTTTGCGCCATGGTGAGCGCGATGCGGAAGCGTCAGGTCCTTGTGGATGGCGAGCTGGGCGTTCGCGGTGCTGGCAGCCCCGCAGGCGAAAGCCAGCGAAATGCCGGCGAGCAGACGTGCAGACTTTGATCATGAGAAGTTCTCCCTGATGAATTCCGCCATTTTTGGCGGTGGGTCGGAATGGATGTGAAGCTTCGGTTATTTGAGCTCTGCCGAGACCTTGTCGATGCCGGCCTTGGCGCAGGCTTCATCCTTGTCGCCGCCCGGCGCGCCGGAAACCCCGATGGCGCCGATGACGTCGTCACCGACCTTGATCGGCAGCGCGCCCTGGGCCGCCACGATGTTGGTCAGAAAAAGGGCACCGGCGGTGGGATTGTCCTTGACGCCCTTTGCGAACTCGCCTGACGGCCGGCGAAAGGTGCGCGCCGTATAGGCCTTCTTCATGGAATTTTCCATGGTGGCCGCGCCCGCGAGCTCGTTGCGCAGACCGAGGATCACCTGGCCCTCGCGGCCGAGCACGTTCACCGACACGTTGTAGCCCTGGCCTTTGCAGGTCGCGATCGCGGTGTTCGCCATGGTGACGCCATCGCCAGCGACAGATCCTTGTGAACGAGCAGCTGGGCGTTCGCCGTGGTGGCGGCCCCGCAGGCGAGCGCCGATGCGAGCGAAAGCCCGGCCAGCCTATATGCAACCTTGAACATGCGTAGTCCTCCCTTGTGTTGACGGCATTGTATGGACCGCCCGTGTTATAATATGACGACAAGGGGCCGCCAAGCCGGGACCGACCGGGACCGGCAGGCTGCTGTTGGGCGCCGGATCGACTCGGTATTGCAATCCTCTGCGCCCGGCGACACCACCAGACGCTTGGAACCCCGGCGGCCTCTCGATGGAATGAACTGCCGATCCGTGCGCGGCTTTTTTTCGGAGCCCAACGGCAAAAAAAAGCCCCGGACGCACGCCCGAGGCTCTCGCATTGATCGGGCCTGATGCGATGGCTCAACGCTCCCTGGTTCGTGCCCGCACCGGACGATGCGTCTGGATCGGGGCCGGGGCGTAGCCGTAGGCGCTGCTGCCCGCTTGGCCGAACAAACCCGGGTGGTACGCCGGATTGACGCCGACCATGCTGCCCGGGACCACGTAGCCTCCCCGGTCGTTTTCGCCGGAATCATTCGCCAGGGCCGCGGTGGCGGCGCCGACGATACCCAGAACTATGGCAGCGGAAATCGCAATCGAGGTTCTCCTGCCGCTCATGGTCATCTCCTGTTGTGTTGCTGATGCGATTCTGCCGCATCTGGACCAGGAGATAGTCCTCCAATCTCGCGCGCAGGTTTCCGTACCCATACATTCCCGTAAGAGCGGCGTTTTCACGGCGTCGTGATCGCACGTGCATTGCGCTCAGGATTTCGACGGACGCATGTATGGCGGGGTGCGCTATCGAGGAGGAAGCAAACAATGCGAAACATGACCGCACTGACGACGCTGACCACGCTTGCCGCCGTTGCGGTCCTGGCGATCGGTTCGGCGAGCCGGGCGTCGGCCCAAGCAGCTGCGCCGAATCTGAGCGGCACCTATCGCTGCGAGCCAGAGCCCAGCTCGTGCCAATGGTCCGGACAGACCTTCACGGTCGCCCAGGCCGGAACCCGTTTGGACATGAAGAACGACAAGGGCGATGTCGCGCAAGGCCTGTTGTCCAGCAACGCCACGCTGAGCGTGGGAGCGCCCTGGAACATGCTCGGCGTCATTCTCCCGGACAACCGCATCCAATGGTCGAACGGCACCGTATGGCGCAAACAATAGCCGGGCGATCCGGCTCATCGGGGGTCTCCAATCCGTCCGTGCGGCGCTCGATCTGACAAGGAGCTGTCTTCGGTCCGAGATGCCGGCTGTGACCTGCGGGAAGCGGCCGGGGCGGAACGTGGACGACACCCACCCCGGTTCGTTTTTCATGTTATATTTTGCGCCGCCACCGGGAGCGCGCGCATGAACAGATTTCTGGCGGACCTGACGGAACGATATTTGCGGTGGATCTGCGCATGGCGGGCGCGGCGGCGCTCGCGCTCTGCGGCACGCTTTCACTCGCGGCCGCGCAGGCGCCGGCGGCCCGGCCCCCGACCATCGCGGTGCTGCCGCTCGAGAACAATTCGAGCGACCCCAAACAGGATTTCTTCGCCGGCGGAATGACCGACGAGATCGCCTCCGCGCTGACGGCCGTGCGCGGCCTCGACGTCGTGGCGCGCTCGTCCTCGTTCCGGCTGGCGCCGTCGAACCACGATCTCAAGAGCATCGGGCAGACGCTCAACGCGAGCTACCTGGTGCAGGGCGCGGCCCGCCTGGCGGACGAGCGCGTGCGAATGAATGTCCGGCTGGTGCAGGCGAGCGACGGGGTGGCGCTGTGGTCGAAGGAATATGACGCCGAGCGCTCCCACATCTTCGACCTCGAGGAGGATATCGCCGGCAAGATCGCGGCCGCCTTGAAGCTGCCGGCGACTCCCGGCGAGGCGCTGGTGCGCAGCCGCACCGACGATTTCGACGCCTATCTGGATTTCCTGCGCGCCAAGGTGGCGGCGCGCCCGCGCGGCGGCAAGGCGTTGGCCGATGCGGCAGCGTTGCTGGAGCCGGTGCTGACGCGGGCGCCCGATTTCGCGCCGGCTGCGGCGCTGCTGGCCTACGATTACGCGCTGACGCCGTTGTTTGCGCCCTCGCTCCGCGGCGGCATGCCGGAGGAGGAGCGCAAAATCGTCGAGCGGACGATTCCGCGCAGCGAGGCGCTGGCCCGCCATGCCACCCAGATCGATCCCAAGAGCGCGGACGGATTCGTGGCGCTCGCCTATGCCAACATGGTGCAGCGCAGGATGGCGGCGGCCGAGGACGCCTTCAAGCAGGCGCTGGCGCTCAACCCGAACCAGGCCGATGGGCTGCACGGCCTGAGCCAGCTGCTCGCCGCCATGGGACGCATCAAGGAATCGCTCGCCATGCGCGGCCATCTGCAGTCGATCGAGCAATCCATCATCAACTACACGGCCGACACCGCCGAGATCATCTGGCTCGACGGCGACACCGAGAAGGCGGTCGCCATGCTGCAGCCGTTCCGGCCCGGGCGCACGCTCGAGCTCGCGTTGGTGCAGGCCTCGGCCGGACGCTATGCGCAGGCGGCCACGGCGATCCGCGAGATGCCGGCGGCGAGCTATCCGCCCGGCATGACGGAAGCCGCCGCCAAGATTCTCGATTCGGCGCCCGCCAAGGCCGCCGCCCCGGCCGAGCTGCCGCGGCTCGGAAATCTGAGCTTCGCCTTCATGCATGTGGGAGCGCCGGAGCGCGTGCTGGAATTCTACGAAGACGAGGTCAAGGGCAACTATTTCCAGCCGATCTCCACCACCTGGTTCTGGCATCCGACCTACGCGGCGGTGCGCAAGACCGCGCGCTTCAAGAAGCTCGCACGCGATCTGGGCCTGGTCGACTATTGGGCGGCACGCGGCTGGCCGCCGCAGTGCCGGCCGGTGGGCGGCCGATTTTAGTTGCGAGTAGAGAATGGCGAGTAGTGAGGAGTGAATGATGAATGGTGAGCAGGTAGCACTCGCTATCCGCCACTTCCCTATTCGCCACTCACCACTCACCCTACTCACTACTCACTACTCACTACTCACTACTTGAAATACCTCGCATCCGGCGGCTGCTGGCCCTTGTGCGTCGGCATCAGAAAGCCGTCGGCGCTCAGGAAATAGTTCTCCTTGCCGACAGCCACGTGGCCGTTGCCTTCGGCGCAGATGAATTCGGGCCAATCGGGCCGCGGGTCGGGATTGCGCACATAGCCGCGGGTGACGGTCCAAGGCCGCGTCAAGGCGTGATCGATCACGGTGATCTCATTGTGCATGAGATTCTTGTCGGTCTGGTCGAGCCAGATGCGCTCCTTGAAGATCGATTCGTTGTCGTGATGCAGCGGCACGCCGGAGGCGTCGTAGTGGCGGGGGCCCTTGAACCCGCGGGTCTCGACCTCGAGCGTGTCGAAGCGTCCGCTGCCGGTCGTGTCCAGCCACTTGCCGATGGAATAGCCGACCAGTGTCGGCTCGATCTCCTTGGGCCATTCGCGCCCGTCGGTGTAGATGCGCCTGGTATGCTCGACCCAGTCGACCAGCACATAGGTGGTCTCGGGCGTGACGATGAACTCGATCGGCTGGAACGGATACATGATGAGCGGCATGCCGAAACCGCGGCAGGAGGCGCCCAGCCAATCGAAGAAGCCGCCCTCGCGCTGGGACTTCAGATTGGCCTCGAGAACCGCCTGGTACTCCGCAGTCAGCGGCGCCTCTTGTCCCTTGCCCCACGGCTTGTGTGGATCGAAGGACGGCTGGCCGGGAATTCCGGGCACGCGCTGCCGGTTCCACTGCCCCTTCCAGTCCGGATATTTGCCGGCATTGGGGCCTTCCTGGGCGGCGGCGGCGCCCGGACCAATCATCAGCGCGGCCAACAGCGACGCCACCGTCAATGCCAAGGCGCGAAACGTGCTCGGGTAAAGCATCGTCGATCCTCCCTTGTGCAGGCGTCGCTTGCTTGCGACGCGTCGCTCGTCGTCGAGCCGTTTTGCGTTGAGGTTACACCACCGGCCGGCGGGCGCGAAAGTGGGAGGAATTCTTTGGCTTCCGCCCGCGCCATGGCCTGGAATCAAAGTTGTAACCGCGCCGGCTATGGGGCAAATTGGGCGCGGATGCCCGTTGCGAGCATCGCGTTTGGAGGGAACCAAAGATGAAGCTTCATGTCGGATTGCTGGCGGCGGCCGCCGCCACCGCACTCACGGGATCTCATGGGCGCCGGCCCCAGCCGGGCGGAGGACGGCACCCAGTTCGTCATTCGCGGCGACGCCACCAAGACCATCCTGGAGCAGAACGAGATCAACATCGCGACCGCCGAGGCGATCAGCAAGGTTTGCATCGACGAGGCCACCAAGCAAGGCGTCAGGGTCAGCGTCGCGATCATCGATCAGTTCGGCGAGCCGGTCTACATGTACCGCATGGACGGCCAGAACAAGATCAATATCGATACCGCGATGATGAAGGCCCGCACCGTCCTCAACACGCGCCAGCCCAGCAAGGCGACCATGAACGCCGTGCTGCAGGGCCGCTCCTCGGAGCTGCGTCAGCATTCGTTCGGCAATTTCGCCAACTCGGGCGGCCTGCCGATCGTCATCAACGGCAACCAGTTCATCGGCGCCATCGGGGTCGGCGGCTCGGCGCCCAAGCCGCCGGAATGGAGCGATGAAATCTGCGCCTGGCGCGCGCTCACCAAGGTCATCGGCCCGCAGCCCGCGCTGCTGCCCGACGTGCAGCGAACGCAGTAACCGCCGAGAGCGGCAATCCCCCGAGAAATGTCAAAGGGTGCCGGCGACAAACGCCGACACCCTTTTTCATTGCGGGTTGGCAGAAGCGAACCCATCCGGCGATGGATCGGCGCTGGACGCTATTTGCCGGCGGCCTCGACGTCATTGAGGTAGAAGTAGCCGATCTTGTTGTTGACCGAGCTCGCGTACCACATGCGCCCCTGCGAATCGAGGAAGAACTCCCGCATCGCGATTTCCGAATGCGGGAACGGATATTCGGTGACCTGGCCGGTCTTGGGGTCGAGGCGGCCGAGCGTGTCCTGCTCGTGCGAGGAGTACCAGATCATGTGGTTGCGATCGATGCCGATGGCGTAGGGACTGGGCTCCGGCCCGGGCAGCGGGAATTCCTTGAACTCCGCCGTGTTGGGATCGAGGCGCCCGATCTTGCCGCCGCGGCGTTCGCTGAACCAGACGATGCCGTCGGAATCCACCTGCAGGCGCTGCGGCTTGCCCTTGGTGGGCGGATAGAACTTGGTCAGGATGCCGTCGCGCGACACGCGGGCAATCGGACCGTCGTCCACGAACGAGGTGAACCACTCGTCACCGTTCTGGCCGAGCACATTGCCGTAGGTTCCGCCGACGTCGAAATGCTTGAACTCCTCGGTCTTGGGATCGAACATCGAGATCGCCGGACCGCCGCTCACCCACACCATGCCGCGCTCGTCCACCCGGATGGTATGCGAGCCGGTGCGCTTGCCGTCGGGCAGCGGCGTGTTTTGATATTCGGTGATCTCCTTGGTGGCCGGGTCGAGCTGGCCGATCTTGCCGCGCGCGGCTTCGGTGAACCAGACGGTGCCGTCGCGCGCGGGAATGACCGAATGAACGCCGGCGGTCTGCGAGGACGGCAGCGGGAAGCGGGTCAGCTCGGCGGTCTTGGGATTGAGCCGCACCACCTCGTTGCCGCGACCGTAATACGGGATCCACATCATCCCGTCCTTGTCCTCGACCGCGCTCCAGGGCCCCAGCCCGTTGTCGCCGTGGAAGTCGTATTCCACATAGGCGATGTTCATGGCGGCCGGGCTGAATGGCCGCACCAGCGACTTGTATTGCGGCAGGTCCTCGGGCGACTGCGGCTTCGGCGAGTTGGGCCCGAAGGCGGTGGTGAGATAGGCCGTGAAATCCTCGACCGTTTGATCGGTCATGCGGCCGCCGCCCACCCCCATCGTGTCGCGCATGTACTTGACGCGGGCGCGCCAGCCGTCCTCGTCGAAGGCGGTCGGGGTCATGCGGGTCTGGAACGAGTGGCAGGACTGGAAACAGGTCGTGAAAAACGGATCCTTGTAGCTGAGGTCGTGATTGGGCGTCTTGGGCAGCAGCTGCCGGCCCTGATAGGTGGTGAGATCGCCCCAGCGCACCGACGCCTTCTGCAACGCAAAGTCGAACGAGGTTTTCTGGTCGTCGGTCAGCTGCACCCCGGCACGGGGAGCGCTCTGGTAGCCGATGGCGGTGATCTTCACCGTATAGGTGGCGGCCGGCAGGCGGTCCATGATGATAGCGGCCCTGCTGGTCCGACAGGACATTCACCGTCATCTTGTTCTGGGCGTTCTCGGCGACCACGAAGGCGCCCATGAAGGGCTTGCCGTCCGGACCCGTCACGCTGCCGGTGATGGTCGCCCCCCAGGCGGCCGATGCCAGGCACGCCGTCAAGGCGACGGAACCCAGAAATTTGCCCGCCAAATTCCTATGCCCGAAAGTCAAGTCTGCCAAATTCATGTCCGCTCCTGTCAGTCCGCGATCCGCGATTTTTGGGACGTGCCTGCCGATGCAAAGCTTCGTCCTTGCAACCTGAAACAAATTATAGCGAAAGCCGGATGGGAGGGAAACCGTTGGATCGCGTCCGGCTCCCAGCCCACGACCGCCCCCTTCCGGGATTAGCATCGGCGCCGCGCCGGTGTAAAATCCCCTCCATCAAATGCCCTTGAAGCCGGCGAGGTCACCATGACGAAGCTTTTCTTCCTGACGCTGGCGGCGGCCTGGCTCGCCTTCGGCACGGCCGGGAGCGCCGCCGAGATCAAGGTTCTGGCTGCCGGCGGGATGCAGCCGGGGCTCAATGCCGCCGCCAAGGTGTTCCGCGCCAAGACCGGGATCGAGGCCAAGCTCACCTATGAGCCTCCGGTCGATCTCGGCAAGCGGGTGGCCGGTGGCGAGGCGGCCGATATCGTGGTGTCGTCTCCGCCCGTGATCGCGGATCTGACCAAGGCCGGAAAGGTCTTGGGCGACGGGCAGATGCATCTCGGGCGGGTGGGGGTCGGGGTGGTGGTGCGCGACGGCGCCCCGCTGCCCGATGTGTCCAGCACCCAGGCGCTGAAGAGCTCGCTCCTCGATGCCGAGGCGGTGGTCTACAACACCGCGTCGAGCGGAACCTATATCGACGGCATGCTCAAGAAGCTCGGCGTCTTCGATCAGATCCAGGGCAAGCTGATCCGGCTCTGGGACGGCACCGCAGTGATGCATCATCTGATGGAGGGCAAGGCCAAGGAATTCGGTTTCGGCGGCATCACCGACATTCTGCTCTACCGCGAGCGCGGATTGCGGCTGGTCGGCCCCTTGCCGGCCGAGATCCAGAACTATGCCAACTACAGCGCCGCCGTGATCTCGGCGGCGCCCGACCCGGATGGCGCCAAGGCCTTCATGGCCTATCTGGCGTCCCCGGAGGGCCGGGCTTTGTTCCTGGCGAACGGGATTCCGGAATAGGGGTAGCGAAGAGGGAGTGGTGGCGAGTGGTGAGTGGTCGAACGGCGAACCGAGCCGCCTTCCTATTCACCACTCACTACTCACCACTCACCACTCACTCGCCTCAATAAATCGCCGGGACATACATCTCCCGCGGAATCGGGCCGCGGTGATATTCCGGGTTGTGGACGCGCGGCGGCAAGACGATCGGGTCATGCCGGACTTCCTGATAGGGGATCTGGCCGAGCAGGTGGGAGATGCAGTTCAGCGGGCGCGCTTCTTGTCGACCGCTTCGACGACCCACCACGGCGCCTCCGGGAATGTGGGTGCGCTCCAGCATGGCTTCCTTGGCCTTGGTGTACTGCTCCCAGCGGCGCCTGGATTCCATGTCCATCGGGCTGAGCTTCCATTGCTTGAGCGGATCGTGGATCCGCATCATGAAGCGGAATTGCTGCTCCTCGTCGGTGATGGAGAACCAGTACTTGATCAGGATGATCCCGGAGCGCACCAGCATGCGTTCGAATTCCGGCACCGTATGGAGGAATTCCTCGCACTGCTCGGCGCGTGCAGAAACCCATGACCCGCTCGACGCCGGCCCGGTTGTACCAGCTGCGGTCGAACAGGACCATCTCGCCGCCGGCCGGCAGGTGGGCCGCGTAGCGCTGGAAATACCATTGCGTGCGCTCGCGCTCGCTCGGGGCCGGCAGCGCCGCGACCCGGCAGACGCGCGGATTCAGGCGCTGCGTGATCCGCTTGATGACGCCGCCCTTGCCGGCGAGTCGCGGCCCTCGAAGATGACGACGACCTTGAGCTTCTGGTGCACGACCCAGTCCTGCAGCTTGACCAGCTCGCGCTGCAGCCGGAACAGCTCCCGGAAATAGACGCGCCGGTCTATCGTGGCCCGGTCCGGATGCTCGGACATGTCGGCGAGCAGGCTGCGCCAGGCGATCGTCGTCGATCTCCAGCTCGAGCTCCTCGTCGAAGCTGTCGAGCATCTCCTCCTGCATGCGATCGTGGGTCGGTCTTGCCGTCGTTCATTCGTCATGGCTCGCTCAATCGGTCTCGCGGTGGACGTCGTGGACCAGGATGCCCGAGCCGGGCGGCGGCATCACCAGCCACTTCTGGTGCTTGAGCGTGCGCCTGGTGTCCTCATAGCCGCTCTGCCAGTGCTCGCGCATGGAGGTGCCGGAGAACTCGTAATCCTTGGCGTGCCCCTCATAGGCCTTCTGCTGGTAGATGATTTGGAGGATGCGTGATCTCGGGCAGATCGGCGAGCTTGTCCTTGCAGCTGGCGCTCCTCGTCGGTGAGCTGCTCCTGCGGAACCTTGGCCAGCGCCTGCGCGAGCCGCGTCTTCCAGACCGTGGATGCGGCGAAGACATCGGTGTTGTGGCGCGTGCGCGAGGAATACATGATGTCCTTGTGGCGGGCCATGCACGTCCTGGATGTCGCGCGGCAGCACGCCGTGGGCGCTGAACAGGTCGACCTGGAACACCAGCGTGTTGAGGCTGTCCTCCTGGTCGAGCAGGTGCTGCAGCGGGGTGTTCGACACGATGCCGCCGTCCCAATAATGATCGGTTCCGATCTTGACCATGGGCAGCGCCGGCGGCAGCGCGCCGCTTGCCATCACGTGCGCGGGCTCGATCTCCTCGATGGCATTGTCGAAATAGATGAAGTTGCCGGTCAGCACGTTGACGGCGCCGACCGAGAAGCGGATCGCGCGCTCGTTGAGCAGCGAGAAATCGACCAGCTCGCTCAAGGTCTCCTGCAAGGGCGTATTGTCGTAGTAGCTGGTGGCGCGTCTGCGCGCCGGTGAAGCTCAGCCACGGATTGGGGAAGCGCGGCGCGAAGAATCCGGGCTGGCCGTTCATCATGGTGAGCCAGCGAGCTGGTGGCGTTGCGCGCCTTGCGGAAGACGTCGCCGTCCGGCGTGAACGGCCAGATCTTGCGCTCGGTGATCCGCTCCCAGAAAGTCGCGCAGCTGGCGCAGCCGGCGATCGGGCGGATTGCCGGCGATGATGGCCGCATTGATGGCGCCGATCGAGACGCCCGACACCCAATCGGGCTCCAATCCGGCTTCGTGCATGGCCTGATAGACGCCGGCCTGATAGGCGCCGAGCGCGCCGCCGCCCTGCAGCACCAGCGCCACGCGGTCACAGCGCTCGGGACGCCAAGTCCGCGAGACGCTCGTCGGCGATCGATCGATTTCGGGAAGCCGACGAAATATCATCCATGGGAGACCCGCCGCAGGACAGAGTGACGATGCAACAAATGTCGACAAACTCGTGACATAGCAGTGACAGCGCCGAGCACCGGGCTTGCGACCGGCAGCTCGGCTGATCGCGACCAATGCAATGGGACGATCGCGCCGCCCGCTGTCACACGGCCGTCAGCGTTCTTAGTTCACATCGATCTCCGCTCCATCGTCCGGCACGACGCACGTCGTTGCGAAGCCCGCCGCACGCCGAGACACGCGAGACCCTCATGCGCAAGGAAGACGTCCTCAAGCTGCCCTCGATGCCCGCCGCCGGTCCGAGCTATCCGGCCGGTCCTTATCGATTTGTCGACCGCGAATACATGGTCATCACCTACGAGACCGACCCCGAGGTCGTGCGCGCGCAACTGCCGGAACCGCTGGAGCCGCTGGAGCAACCGCTCATCCATTACGAGTGGATCAAGATGCCGGACAGCTCCGGTTTCGGCAGCTATACCGAGTCCGGGATGGTGATCCCGTGCCGCTGGCGCGGCGAGGAGCTTAATTTCGTCGCTCAAATGTATCTGGACGATGATCCCCCGATCGCGGCCGGGCGCGAGATCTGGGGTTTTCCCGAAAAAATATGCGCATCCGAAATTGGAGATCGTCAAGGACACCCTGACCGGCACGCTCGCCTATGGGGGTCAGCTCGTCGCCATGGGGACCATGGGCTACAAGCACGAGAGCATGGCCGGCAACGGCGTGCGCACCACCGCGACGCTGTCCAAGACCCAGGTCAATCTCAAGCTTATTCCGGGCGTCGACGGGCGGCTCGAAATTTGCCAGCTGGTCGCCTATAATTTGACCGATATCGCCGTGAAGGGTTCCTGGATCGGCCCCGGCCGCCTCCACCTGGTGCCGCACGTGAATGCCCCGGTTGCCGACTTCCCGGTCAGGAAGACCATCGCGGCCCACCATTTCGTGGCGGATCTGACGCTGCCCTATGGCCGCGTCCTCTACGACTACAACCAAGCGAGCTGATGGGGGCGGCAGCGGCCATACGGCGATCGTGCGCAACCGCCGTTTCATGAAACTGTCACAGAGATTGCGCAGATTTACCTAAATGGGCGGGGAGAGTGATAAATGACCGATATCGCAGCACTACCAGGCTTGATCGAGCCCGCAACAAAAGGGCCCCGATCTCGACCGTGGCAATCATCCGCTGACCATCGTCTTCCTGGGGGTCTTCGGCGCCGGGCTCTTGTTCGTGGCCTACAGCATCTATGTGGATCTCGATGCCACCGGCGCGCGGGTGGCGAGCTATGCGCCCTTCATCCTGCTGTTCGTCGCGCTCTCTGATCGCGCTCGGCTTCGAATTCGTCAACGGTTTCCACGACACCGCCAACGCGGTCGCGACCGTGATCTATACCCGTTCGCTGCCGGCCCATATCGCGGTGGTGTGGTCGGGCATGTTCAATCTGTTCGGCGTGCTGCTGTCGACCGGCGCGGTCGCCTTCGGCATCGTGTCGCTGCTGCCGGTCGAGCTGATCCTGCAGGTCGGCAGCAGCGCCGGCTTCGCCATGGTGTTCGCGCTGTTGATCGCGGCGATCATCTGGAACGTCGGCACCTGGTATTTCGGCCTGCCGGCGTCGAGCTCGCATACCCTGATCGGATCGATCATCGGGGTCGGCATCACCAATGCGCTGCTGCACGGCCGCGACGGCACCTCGGGGGTGGATTGGTCGAAGGCGACCGAGATCGGCTATGCGCTGCTGGTGTCGCCGCTGTTCGGCTTCGCGCTGGCAGCGATCCTGCTCGTGGTCGCTGAAGATCTCGTGGTGCGCATTGCCAGCGCTCTTTGCCGAGCCGAAGGGCGACCAGCCGCCGCCCTGGTGGATCCGCGGCATCCTCATTCTCACCTGCACGCTGGTGAGCTTCTTCCACGGCTCCAATGACGGCCAGAAGGGCATGGGCCTGATCATGCTGATCCTGATCGGCACCGTTCCGACCGCCTATGCGCTCAACCGGGCCATGCCGCCGGCCCAGATGGAGCAGTTCCGGCGAACTCGAAGGCCGCCAGCGCCGTCATCGACGCCAAGGCGGCGGGCTACAACGTCCTGGGCAATCCGCGGCCGGCGGTGACCCACTATGTCGCGCAACACCAGATCAACGAGGGAACCTATCCGTCGCTGGCCGCCCTCGTGAACGACATCGCCAACCAGGTCGACGATTATGGCGCCATCGCCAAGATGCCGACCGAACTGGTCGGCAATACCCGCAACGACATGTATCTCGTATCGGAATCGATCCGCTTCCTGATGGAGGACAAGGAGAGCGACCTCAGCGCGCAGGAGGTCAGCACCCTCAACGACTACAAGAAGTCGCTGGACGGCGCGACCAAGTTCATCCCGTACTGGGTGAAGATCGCCGTCGCCATCGCGCTCGGCCTGGGAACCATGATCGGCTGGAAACGCATTGTGGTCACGGTGGGCGAGAAAATCGGCAAGACCCATCTCACCTATGCGCAGGGCGCCTGCGCCGAGATCACGGCAGCCGCCACCATCGCGGCGGCCGACGGCTACGGCTTGCCGGTGTCGACCACGCACGTCCTGTCGTCGGGCATTGCCGGCGCCATGGCGGCCAACGGCTCCGGGCTGCAGTGGGCGACCATCCGCAACATTGCGCTGGCCTGGGTGCTGACGCTACCGGCCGCCATGGTGCTGTCCGGCAGCCTGTATTCCGTCTTCTCGCACCTGTTCTGAAGCCGCCGAAAAAAGCTCACCGGCCGGCAGCGGCCGGTGAGCCGGTGTCGATGATCGCGCAGAACGCGAAGGCGGGCGGCATCGCGGGCGCCGTCATCAGGTGCCGACCCTCGAAGGCCCCCTCCGGACTGACGGCTTCGATCGAGGCCAGGATGCGATCGACCGCCACCCCGTTGCGGCCGAACGGCAGCAGCAATCGCTCGAAATGGACGATGCGGCCGCCCCGATCGCGCATGTCCGCGATGGTGTAGACCGGCTCGCGCGCCGCCACGGCCTCATGAAAGGTCGATAGCGCGGCGTCGCGATAGGCCGGCGGGAGAACCTCGTCGAGAAATCGGCCTTGCCCGCTGGTCGGACAGCTCACCCCGAAATATTCCGTGACGCGCCGGCCGCCCGATCGGATCAGGAACCGGGTCGCGCCGTCGCGGCTGACCACGTCGGTGAACAACAGGTTGTCGGAAATGCCGGCCGGCGCGTCGGCGGGCACGCCTTCGACGGCGGGCAGCTGGCGCGAGCCCCGCGTTCGAATCCACCTTTGCAACAGCCAAAGTTGATCGGCCGACCGGACGATGTCCGGCGGCGAAAGCACGAACTCCACCAGCCCCACCCCTATCCGCGCGCCCCACCGACCAGCCTACTTCCCGGCCACCTTTCTCAGCGCTTCATTGATCCGCTCCTGCCAGCCCGGCCCCGCCTCCTGGAAATGATCGAGGACGTCGCGATCGATGCGCAGGGAGACCAGTTCCTTGGCGCCGGGAAGCGAAGGCGCCTGCTTGGGCATCGGCTCCACGGGTTTGGTGGTCGCCGCCTTGAACGCCGCCTCGGCGGCTTGCCGCGGGTCGCTCGATCTGAATCTCCTGTCGCCGGCCATCTGAACCACCTGCTTGCTTTGCGCCGTCACTGTTGATCGCGCCGTGATCGAGCCATCGAATTCGTATCGGCGCTTTTCGGACGGAAACCGGATTTCGCCCCGCATCATGTCGCCGGCATGGCGGCCGTGCCGCGGGCGCGCCAGCCGCTGCGTCCGAGCGGGGGATACGGAAGGCTTTGGTGTGACGGCCCGATCGCGTCAACCAACAACCCTGCCCCAAATGGTACTTGAGGGCGCGGGCGAGCGCCAGCGCATTATCAGACCGATAGCTGATCGGCGAAAGCGGGTTCGCCGCCGGATGTGACCCTGAACCAGGACCAAAAATTCAGGCCCCCCGGGCCGGGCCTCGATGTATAATCGGGCAGAGCCCGGACGGCGACAACGGAAGCCGGGCGTCACGAGTCCTTTGGGGAGGATGACGCGATGCGAGGCAAATACGCGATGCGATCCAAATCGGCGTTGCAGGCGGCGGCGCTCGGTTTGCTCGGCACGTTGACGCTGGCGGGGACGCTCTGCGCGCAGGGCGCGGGCGGACCGGGCACGCCCTGGCGGGGCGCCGGACCGCAACCCTGCTACGGGCCCGAAGGCGGCGTATTTCAATGCCCCGCCGCCCCGCAGATGCTGGCGGTGCGGGCGAGCCGCCTGCTCGACACCAAGACCGGCCAGATCGCGATCCGACAGATCGTGCTCATCCAGGGCGAGCGCATCACCGATGTCGGACCGGAGGCGCAGATCAAGATTCCGCCCGGCGCGCAGGTGATCGATCTCGGCACCGCCACCGTCCTGCCCGGCCTGGTCGACGCCCACACCCATATGTTCAACGTCCCCCGGCCCGGCATGTCGCGGGAGGCGTCCACGCTCATCGCCATACAGAACATGCAGAACGACCTGCGGGCCGGCATCACCACCGCGCGCGACATGAGCACCCACGGCAACGGCTACGGCGACGTCGACATGCGCAACGCCATCAACGAGGGCCGGCTGGAAGGGCCACGCTATCAGGTGTCGGGACGCGGCATCGTGTGGGGCGGCATGGCGCTGGCGGCGGCGGCGCCGCCCAATCCGCTGACCAGCGTGGTGGTGCATTCGGTCGAGGAGGGGCGCGAGGCGGTGCGCGAGCACATCCAGCACGGCACCGATTGGATCAAGCTGTTTCCGGCCGGCGGCTATCCCTTCACGCCGAACGGCGAGGACCAATACGAGGTGACCTATCCGATGCCGGTCCTGTCGGCGCATGATCGAGGAGACCCACCGGCTCGGCCACAAGGCCGGCTGCCACGTCTACGGCGGCGAAGGACAGAAGAACTCCATCATCGCGGGCTGCGACACGATCGAGCACGGCTTCGGCCTCGATCAAGCGCAGGTCAACATGATGGTGCAGAAGGGGCTCTACTACGATCCGACCGTCGTGCGCTACACCGAGCCCTACCTGGACGACAACGATGCCAAGAGCACCGGCGGCAAGTACAAGATCAGCGCCGTGTTCACCAAGGCGGTCGCCATGGCGGCCGCCACCCCGGGCCTCAAGCTCATGGCGGGCAGCGGCGTCGACGGCGCCACCTTCGCGCACGGGACTCAGGCCTCGAGTTCGAAGCCCTGGTGCGGCGCGGCGCCATCAGCCCGACCCGCGCCATCCAATCCGGAACCATGATCAATGCCGAAGCGCTCGGCTGGCAGGACCGGATCGGATCGATCGAAAAAGGCAAGTTCGCCGATCTGGTCGCAGTCGCGGGCGACCCGCAGGCGGACATCAGCGAGCTGCAACGGGTCAAGTTCGTGATGAAGGGCGGCAAGGTCATCCGCAACGATCTGGCGCCGGCCGCGGCCGTATCGTCACGCTAGAATCGGAGTACCGGAGCGCGACCCGATGGCCGGGTCGCGCCTGCGCGCAGATCGGGCTTTAGATCGTCGCGGCGCGGCTCAGCGGCACGGCACCCGCACGCGCTGCCAATGATAGACCCGATAGTACGGATCGTAGACCTGCTGGCGGCCGAAGCACACCGGCTCCGGATAATAGGGCTCGGGCTCGACGTAGACCGGCTCGGGCGCCCTGGGTGCCAGGGCAGTACCCACAATGGCCCCGGCGACGAGACCGCCGAAAAGGCCGGCCGCAAAGTTGCCTCCATCCGCTCGGGCGCGGTCCGGAAGAATCATCGCGACAGCGATCAATGCCGCTATGACGATAGCGCTTTTGGACCTGTTCATGGGCTTGTATCTCCACGCGGGCAGGTCGGCCTGAGGCGGCAAGCGCCGGCTACCGCTCGCTCGTGATTCTCATAAGAGCACGACGAACCTGTCTAAAATGTTAATAGAAATGTAATTCTGCTGGAGCCGCAGCGAAGGAACCGAACGCGGAGCCGACAAAGGTTCGCGACGGCGGCGTTGGACATCGGCGCCGGCAACCTCCACTCTGGCGCGTCTACGCGCCGTCGGCGGCCGGCGAATGTCCATAGGCCCGGCGCCGCGAGGGAGACCGCATTCATGACCTTCGGATCGTTCGATTTCGCGCCGCTGCTGCGTCCCGGATTGC
Source organism: uncultured Alphaproteobacteria bacterium (assembly GCA_963744275.1). GTDB lineage: Bacteria > Pseudomonadota > Alphaproteobacteria > Rhizobiales > Xanthobacteraceae > VAZQ01. Next base: position 189,352 of record CAVUSX010000029.1, on the reverse strand, counting down.
CGCCGCCGGCCGCCAAATGGACCGGACTGTCGCGCTTCAGCTTCATCGGCGGCAACAACGACGCCGCGCAATTGCCGCTCGAGGGTCTCGTCGCGGCCGCCACGGCGGTGCTGCGGCGCGAGGGCGCGACGCTCGCCACCTATGGGCTCGCCAGCGGACCGCTCGGATACCGGCCGTTGCGCGAATTCCTGGTGGCCAAGCTCGCCCGCGATGCCGGCATCGCCTGCACGGCGGACGAGATCCTGATCACCTCCGGCTCGCTGCAGGCCATCGATCTCGTCAACGGCGTCCTGCTGGCGCCCGGCGACACCGTGCTGATCGAGCAGGAAACCTACCAGGGCGCGCTCACGCGGCTCGCCCGGCTGGGCGTCAAGGCGGTGGGCATTCCGCTCGACCGCGAGGGCCTGCGCACGGACGCGCTCTCCGCCGCGCTCGACGACCTCAAGGCGCCGCAACATCCGGCCCAAATACATCTACACGATCCCGACCGTGCAGAACCCGACCGGCACCATCATGGGGGAAGAGCGTCGGCGCGAGCTGCTGGGGCTGGCGCAGACCCACGGCGTGCCGATCTTCGAGGACGATTGCTACGCCGATCTCATCTGGGACGGCCGGCGTCCCCCTGCCCTCTACACCATGAGCCGGCACGGCGGCGTCATCCATATCGGCTCGTTCTCCAAATCGATCGCGCCGGCGCTGCGGGTCGGCTACATCGTGGCACCCTGGGAGATATTGGCGCGCATGCTCGCGCTCAAGACCGATGCGGGCTCGGGCGCGCTCGAGCAGATGGTGCTGGCGGAATATTGCACCGCCCATTTCACCGCGCACGTGCCGCGGCTCACGCGCGGCCTGCGGGCCAAGCTCGAAACCCTGATGGCTGCGCTCGCCGAGCAGTTCGGGACCACGGCCGAGTTCGACGACCCGCCGGGCGGCATCTTCCTGTGGATCAAGCTGCCCGATGCGGTCGACACCTTGAAGCTATCGCAAGCCGCGCTCGCGGCCGGCGTCGCCATCAACCCGGGGCCCGAATGGTCGACCGACAAGGCCTACGCCCGGAGCCGCCTGCGCCTCTGCTTCGCCAGCCCGAGCGCGGACGAGATCCGCCAGGGCGTGGCCACGCTGGCGGAGGTCTGCCGCCGGGAGTTCGGCGTGCCGACCCGGATTGCCAACGTGGAGCAGCGCGCGGGTGCGCCGCCGGGATGAAATTGCGCAAGCCCCCGCTTTCGCGAGGGCTTGCGTTACGGTCGGGCAAGCAATGCCTAGGGCGTGGCGATGCCGAGGTCGTTCTTGGCGATCATGCCGCCCTTCATCACGAACTTGACCCGCTCCATCTCGCTCGGATCAGTCAGCGGATTGCCGCTGACCGCGATCAGATCGGCGAATTTGCCTTTCTCGAGGCTGCCGATCTCGTTGTCCCAGCCGTAATTGAGGAGGCGGGCGGCCGGCAGATAGGCCATCTGCAAGGCCTGCGTCGGGCTCATGCCCCACTTCACGAAATAGGCGAACTGGTTGCCCTGCTTGCCGTGCGGGATCGACGGTGAGGTCGAGCCGCTGCCGAACGCCATGGTGACGCCGGCGGCGAGCGCCCGCCTGAAAGCCTGCTCCATCAGCTTGAGCCGCGAGTTACGGCCATTGGTCTCCTTCAGGTCGGGCTTCTCGAGCGCGATCAGGTCGTCGATGGTCGGCACGAAGGTCTCGTGCTTCTCCAGAATGACCTTGATGCCCTTCTCGTCGAGCTCGAGCAGATGATTGGGCGCGTCGACACCTGCGTTCAGGCAGCTGAACATGCCGTCGCCGCCATAGGTGTGGCACGCCACCTTGAGGCCCAGCCGGTGCGCCTCGTCGGTGATCGCGGAGACCTCGTCGAAGTCCAATGACGGACTGTTCACCAGGGTCGCGTCGGGCTTCCACATATGCATCTGGCCGACGAAATCCTGGGTGGTGTAGATCTTGATGTAGTCGACGCCGTGCAGCTTGGCTTCGCGCACGGCGGCGCGCGCGAGCTGCGGGGAGTTGACGTTCTTGTCCTCGGTGAAGCCCTCCTGGAACCGTATCTGCGTATCCGGATAGTAGTTGGTGGCGCGCTGGTTGAGCGATTGGCCGACCACCTGCATGCGCGGCCCCATCACGAAGCCTTGCCGGATCGCATCGCGCAGGTCGACGGTGTTGTAGCCGCCGCGCGAATCCATATCCATGACGGTGGTGAAGCCGGCAAAGAGATCCGTCTGCGCGTTCGCGAGCGCGATCAGGGTGCGCTGCGACGCCGTGGCGCCGCCGGTGTTGACATGCACGTGGGTGTCGATCATGCCGGGCATTACCGTCACGCCGCTCAGGTCGATCACCTTGGCGCCGGGAGGAAATCGGCAGGTTGGCGCCGACGTCGGTGACCTTGTCGCCCTTGATCAGAATCACCTGGTTGGTCGAGCATGTCGCCGATCCTGGAATCGAACAAATGCCCGGCCTTGACCGCGATGATCTGATCGGGCGGCGTGATGATGTGCGGTGACTGGGCCCAAGCCGACGTGCCGGCCGCCGTCACGGTGAGCGCCGCGACGGCGAGCGTGTTGTGCCAATTCATGGAATCCTCCCTTTTGGTGTGCTTGCGCTTGCTGCGCACTTGGGCGCCACTCTACACGAATAAATTCGGCTTGAAGAGGGCGTATGGCGGGAGCTCTCCGGCGCGTCGAAGCGTCGATGTTCCCCGATCGTCCCTTGCGAAGGCAGGGGCCCATACGCCGTGCCCTTTCGATCGGCTGAGGCGTATGGGTGCCGGCTCGCCACAAAAATTGAAGTCCGATGACACGCTACTTCGGCGGACAGGGCCCGGCATAGGGCGCGATCGCGGCGCTGGCGCCGCCGGGCGCGGCCTTGCAGATTTGCACCTGCGTCTTGGTGACCTGCCGCGACAGCGTGTAGGAGCGCATGCTGTAAATTCCGATCTCGTTGTAATAGTTGCAGAACGGCAGCAGCGTGGTGGTGCGATCGACGAACCAATCGCCACCGGTCGCGCCCGCATAGGGGGCGCCGTCCGCCTTGGCGATGGTCTCGAGCGAAGGCACCACCGACCAGCCGACGTCGGCGATCGAATCGACCGGATCGCATTTCGGGTTTGTCTGGGCGAGGCCGTGCGGACCGGACGCCGCCAGCAGAACGCAGGCGGCGAGCGCGCGGAGCATCACGGCGAACGACTTGGAGAACATCACACGCCTCGTGAATTGAACCATCCCGGCGCGCCGACCGGAAGCGCGTGTCGCAACCGGCGCAGCGCGGCAAGCCCGCGATCAACGCGTGCTGTCTTGACCTCGCGACCCGCAAAGTCAAGGATCGGCGCGACCGAGCACAAGCCTTCGGGAGGAGCCACAGATGGGTAGGAACGCCGACAATCGCGGTTCGGCCAATGGCGCGGATGCGGTCAGCCGGCGCGCCTTCCTGTCGAAAGGCGCCGCCGGCGTCGGTGCCGCGGCGCTGGCGGGTGCCGGGGCCCATGAAGCGGGGGCCCAAGTCGCGAACGCTCAACCCAAATGGGATCTGTCGGCCGACGTGGTGATCATCGGGGCCGGCGTCTCGGGCCTCGCCGCCGCGATCTCGGCGCGCGACAGCGGCGCCTCGGTCATCAGCGTGGAGGAGAATTTCGACATCGGCGGCCGCGGCATGCTGAGCGGCGGACGCGTCCATCTCGGCGGCGGCCACGCCCTGCAGCAGAAGGCCGGGATCAAAGATTCGGCCGATCAGGTCTTCAAGGATTGGATACGCTTCGATTCCGCCGTCGCGCGCTACAGCGACCGCGACCTGGTGCGCGTGTTCGCCGACGAGAACGTCGCGACCTTCAACTTTCTGGTCGAGAACGGCGTCGAGTTCATCGAGAAGCCGATCGGCCCGGAAGCCGCCTCGACGGTGCCGCGCACCTTCGTCACGGTCGAATGGCAGAACCAGGACGAGATCTACGCGCCCGGCGGCGGCCGCAACGGTTCCGGGCTGGTCCGCCGGCTGGAGCAGAGCGCGCGCCGCAAGGGCGTGCAAATCCTGCTGCGCCACGAGATGAAGAGCATCGTGCGCGATGCAGACCTTCTCCGGCAAGGTCAGGGGCATCACGGTCGCGCATCCGGGCGGCACGCTCGCCATCGAGGCCCGCAAGGGCGTCATCATCGCGACCGGCGGCCATACCGGCAACGTCAACTTCCGCCGCACCTTCGATCCGCGCCTGACCGAGGAGTATCAGCAGGCCTGCCTGCCCTACGTGCTGCAAGGCGCCAAGGGCGAGCTCGCCGCCATGGAGATCGGGGCCTCGCTGTGGGCGACCGCCAACCAGACCAGCGAGTCCGGCGCCGCCATCACCAAGACGCGCCACATCGGCTGCCGTTGGGGCTACAGCTCCCTGGTGTTCCAGCCCGAGAGCAAGCTGTTCCCGCTCGCCAAGGCGACCGGTCTCACGGTCAGCGATTGGCAGAACATGATCTTCGTCAACCAGAACGGCCAGCGCTTCTGGAACGAGGTCGACGGCTCCTATCGTTTCTTCGCGGCCGCCATGGGCTATCATGGCGACCCCGCCAAGCTCAACGGCGGCGGCCCGATCTGGGCGATCTTCGATGCCGATGCGGCGGCCCGGGAGAAGTGGGACCCAAAGCCCCCGCACGTGGATCCCGACGGCTACTTCGCCAGCGCCGACACCATCGCGGAGCTGGCGCCCAGGATCAAGAATCCGCATCAGAAGACGCCGATCTCGGGCGCCGTCCTGCAGGAGACCGTGAACCGCTACAACGCGTTCGTGGCGTCGGGAACCGACTCCGATTTCAAGAAGCCGACCCCGCTGTACAAGATCGAGAAGCCGCCGTTCTACGCCGCCTGGGCGACCCCGATCCTGCACGACACCCTCACCGGCCTGCGCTCCAACCCCAATGGCGAGGTGATCGACATCCGCGGCCAGGTGATCGCGGGCCTCTATTGCTCGGGCGAGACGCAGGGCGGATTTGCCCAGCATGGGCTCGCCCGATGCCTGGTGTTCGGCCGCGTGGCCGGCCGCAATGCCGCCAAAGGGGCGGCTTGAGATCAAGCAAATCGGCGACCGGACATGACCAAAGACTCGAGCGTACAGCCCATCACCCATTCCACCACGGTCGAGCTGTGCGAGCCGGTGCCGGCGGAGCTGCCGGTCGGCAGCGCGCTCGTGCTGCAGATCGGGGTCTCGTGTCCGGCGGGATGCGACCTCGCCGGCCTGCCGCTCATCGCTCACCGGCCCCGGCGGGGAGGTGACCACGATCGAACCTTGCTCCGATCATGCGCCGGCGCCGCAAGCGGCCGCGCCGCGGGCCATCGCCCTCAATATGCCTTCGCAGGTCGGCCAGCATATCTGGAGCATCCGGCTTCCCGGCACACGAAAGCGCGGGCGTCCGGCATGCGGAGGGCACCCTTGCGGTCTGCGTCCGCACCAAGCCGAACGCCACCAGCCTGGCGGTGTGGGCAATTCCTTCGCCGGTGGTCATGGGCGAACGGTTCAGCGTCAAGGTCGGGGCCAAGTCGGCGGCCGGATGCGAGCTCGGCGGCCGGAAAATCCAGATCAGCGACCAGAGCGGCCGCCTGCTCGGCCAAGGCCACCTGCAGCCAACTCCCTGGCCCGGCACCAGCGCGTTGTATTGGACCGAGGTGGAGGTGCCGGCTCCCGACCGGGAGGGAATGTTCTGGTGCACGGTGAATTTCGCCGCCGCCGACATCGAAACCCCGCACGAGGGATCATCGTCGAAATTCAGCGTGGCGATCGTGCGGCCGCCCGAGCACCGGCTGACGATCGAGGTCTTGGAGAAGGACACCAAAGCCCCCATCGAGGATGCCCAGGTGCGGCTCGGCGCCTATGGGGCCGCAACCGACCCGTCCGGTCGGGCCGAGGTCGCGCTGCCCAACGGCTCCTACGAGCTCACGGTCTGGAAGGTCGGCTACGATACTCCCGGCCTGACCGTGGACGTTCATGACGATGTCAGCATCCAGGTCGAGGCGGTGATCGTGCCGCCGGAAAATCCGGACGCTGCCTGGATGATGTGAGGGCGCCACACCCGGTCGTCTCGATCCGGCCCCGCCGTCGCGATCGGCATGCAATTCACGCCCAAGCCGCTGATATGGATCGACTATCGCCGACAACCGCCGCCGGGGGAAAAAGAAGTGTAAATTCGTCGGAACTTTTGCTCCCGATGGGAGTTTCGACTTGTGCAGCAGTAGAACGCGCGAATTGCCGTGTTTGCGGCAGGATGACTGACGGCTACGACGTTGGGCGTCACGAAATTGGTCGTCACGAAATTGGTTGTCACGAAAGACGAGTTCTGATGGCGGTAATCCTGGTGGTCGAGGACGAGGTGTTCACCCGCCAAGTCGCGGAAATGATGATCCAGGACTGGGGCCACGACACGCTTTCGGCCAGCGACGGGGAAGAGGCGCTTCTGTTCCTGCGATCCGATCGACAGATCGACGGCCTCTTTACCGACATATATCTGAAGAATTCCGTCCTCGGCGGGTGCGAGCTCGCGCGCCAGGCGGTCGAGCTTCGGCCGCATTTGCGCGTGCTCTACACGACCGGAAATTTCGTTACCGATAAGATGAAAGCCTTGTTTGTCGAAGGCATGGAATGCCTTCGCAAACCCTATACCCAAGACCAATTGCAAGACTCCGTTGAAGCCCTGCTCGCAGCATAGTGTCGAGGTCGGGGGAATCGATGAATTGGGGCGAAAATGGCGGTATCCGATATTGCGGCGAGCGACATCGTCGAAACCGTGCCGAGCGCGCTCATCGTCCTCGATAGAAACCTGAACATCACATCCGCTAATCGCGCGTTCTACCAGACGTTCCGGACCAGCGCCGACGAGACCGAGGGATGCCTCATCTACGACCTCGGAAACCGGCAATGGGATATCCCGGCGCTGCGCATCCTGCTCGAGAGCGTGATCCCCCATCGAGCATCGGTCGAAGGGTTCGAGGTCGAGCATGATTTCCCGACCATCGGCCGGCGCACGATGCTGGTCAACGCCCGCAAGATTTTCCGTCCCGGCGACCATGACGGCTCCATTCTGCTCGCCATCGAGGACGTCAGCGAGGAGCGCGCCGCCCGCCAGGAGAGCAAACGCAACTGGCAGCTGACCCAGAGCATCGTCGACACGATCCGCGATCCCCTGGTCGTGCTCGAAAGCGACATGACGATCGTGACTGCGAGCAGGGCCTTTCTCACCATATTCGGGATTACCGAGGCGGAGACCCATGGGCGGCGCGTTTCCGAGCTGGGCCAGCATCAATGGGACGTGCCGGCGCTGCGACACTTGATGGAGAAGGTGCTCCCGGAGAACAAGCCGATCGAAAGCTTCGAGATCGAGGACAATTTTCCCGGCCTCGGCCGCCGCGTCTTCAACCTGAACGCCCGGAAAATCACGCAGCCCGGGAACCATGCCCATCGCATGCTCCTGGTCTTCGAGGACATCACCGACCGCAAGCAGCGGGAGCGCGACGCCGTAAGCTTGACCAACGAGATCTCGCATCGGATCAAGAACAATTTGCAGATCATCGTCGGCTTGATCGCCTACGAAGCCAAATGGACCGCGTCACCGTGCATTCAGGGCTACAAGGCCATGCAGGCGCGCATCGGAGCCATTGCCCAGCTCTACGACCTGATATCGCAATCCAGTCGCGGCCGGACCGTCGCCGTGGACGCGTATTTGCGGGAAATCGCCAGCGCAATGTCGGCGAGCCTGATCGGGGACATGTCCGGCATCGAGATCGAGGTCAAGGCCGAGCCGTTGGAGATCGATCCCGACCGGGCGGTACCGTTCGGGCTTTTGGTCAATGAGCTCGCCACCAACGCCATCAAGCATGCCTTCCCGCGCGGCACCGGACATCTCATGCTCAGCGTGGAAAAGGTCGGCGACCAGATCGAGCTGATCGTCGCCGATGACGGCGTCGGCATCAAGGACGAGGGCGTTGCCAAGGTTCCGGAGAAACGTGGTTCCGACTATGTGGCCATCTTCGTGCGCCAGCTCGGCGGCACCATCGCCACGTCGGGATCGGAAGGACGCGGAACGGTCGTGCGCATACGACTTCCGTTGCTTCTGGTCCCGCCAGGGGGCGCCGAGCGGGTGGCCGCATAGCGCCTCGAGGTCGCCAGCCCCCGGTTTCGCGCCTCGACCGACGCGACCCGCGCGTATGGGAGGGTGGCGAAAATCGCAGATCGAGCATCGTTGCGGCGATGCTAAGAGGGCGCCGGGGACGGCGCACTTCTGCGAGACAATCATGATGACCAATACCGACCGTCCGGGCGACGAATACCCGCCTAGCCGCCCGGGTCTCAAGACCCTGCTTGGCGCTCTCATCGTGATCTTGGCCGGCTTGGCCATTGCGTTTTGGCCCCAAATCCTCGGCGCCATGGGCATCCATGTGGCGCCGCCGGGCGGCGGCGGTTAGACTGCCCGCTCCGGCTCGCAGCGCCGGTGCGGAGGAAATCATGAAAGCGCGGATTCTCGGTGTTGCGGCCGTCCTGCTGCTGGCGATGAGCCAATGCATGGCGGACGAGCTCAAGGTGCTCAGCGCCGGCGCCATGCAGCGCGGTCTGGTCACGATCGCCGCCAAGCTCAAGGAGCACTCCGGCGGTCAAGTCCAAATCCGCTATGCGACCGCTCCGGAGCTGCGCAAGATCCTGACCGAGAACGGCGCGGCCGCCGACGTGATCCTGGCTCCCGATCCGACCTTGAAGGCAGCTGCGGGACGCCGGAAAGATCGTCCCCGACACCCAAAAGGAGATCGGCGGCGTCGGCTCCGCGGTGCTGGTGCGCGCCGACGCGCCGTTACCGCTGCCCGACATTTCGAGCCTGACGGCGTTCAAGCGCTCGCTCACCGAGGCGGACGCGCTCGTCTACAATCGCGCCTCCAGCGGCGTCTATATCGAATCGATGCTCAAGAAGATCGGCGTCTTCGACCAGATCCAATCCAAGATCGTGCAGGTCGACGACGGTGAGGCGGTCGCCACCCGCATCAAGCAAGGCCACGGCAAGGAATTCGGTTTCGGCGGCTATACCGACGTCCTGCACAATCAGGAGATGGGCGGCGTGAAGCTGGTCGGCCCGATCCCGGAGGAGGTGCAGAACTACACCATGTACGCCTCGGCCCTGGTCGCCGCAGCCCCCAGCCCCGCCACCGCCCGCGCGTTCCTCGCCTATCTCGATACGCCCGAAGCGCAGGCGATCTTCGCGGCCAGCGGCGTGGTGGCGAAGAAGCGGTAGGTCCGTTGCGTGCGCGATTGAGCCGCGGTCTTCCTACTTTTCCCGGGCGCGGCGCAGCACGAAGCGAAGCGTAGTGATGTGCCGCAGACCCGGGATCGTTCCAAACTCCGAGTGCGTAACGATCCCGGCTCTGCGGTGCACCGCTGCGCGCTGCACCGCGTCCGGGAAAAGTCCAGCGGGCGGCGCACGCTCCCTCAACCCGCGGTCTGCTCCAAAATGTCGAAGCCGACATTGCGGTCGACCAAATAGATGAGGCCGCGGTCGTCGAGCGTCACGTCGTTGCTCTGGGGCGCCGGGCGGCCGCCGGCGGGCTCGGGGATGAACCAGCCGACCTCCTTGGGCGCCAGCGGGTCCGCCACGTCGATGATGCGCAGCCCGCCGCCGAACCAGACCGCATAGACCAGGGTGCCTTGCGTGCGCTCGGCGAACTGATGCGCGCCGAAGCGGGCGCCCGGCGTGCGGCTGAAGGGCGAGTCGAGATCGCTCACCTGGAACTGCGCCAGCGGCTTGATGGCGCCCGGATCGGTCACGTCGAAGGTCAGCATGCAGGCATGGGCGCGCCCGCGCCGCGCCGCCTCCTCGCTGGCGCTCTGGGCCTGATCCTCCTCGTCGATGGAAAGCGCGATCCGCCGTCCGTCGAGCCGCACCGGCACCGGCCGCACCGTGTGGGTCGGCTCCGGAAACAGCGGATGGTAGTTGTAGGACCCGACCGTCCTCGGCTTGGCCAGGTCGGAGACATCCACGATCGAGAAGCCGCCGTGCCAGCAGCTCGCCCACATCTCGTTGCCGTAGCGCAGCGCATGATGCAGCCGGTGCTGGCGCCCCGGCCAGCTCGGCTTCTCGCCGCCCGCGATATGCTGTCCCGGCATCCACCAGCGCGAGACCTCGGCGGGGCGCCGCGGATCGCGGATGTCGTAGATCACCAGAATGTTGCCGACATAGCCCGCCATCTCGGTCGAGATGTAGGCATGGCTCTCGTCCATGTCGAAACGGTGGACCCCGATGCCGCCGGTGCGTTGATGCACGATCTCCTTGGGCGCGCCGGCTTCGACACGTCGTAGATCTTGAACCCGCCGTTGTGATAGCCGCGCTGCGCCTCCTCTTCGATCTCCAGGACCTGGTCCTCGGTCACGCTCAGCTTCTGCGCCAGCTCGGCGCGGGACGGCGCGCGCCGCGAGCGCTTCGGCGAGCTGCGCCCGCACGCGCGGCAATTCGTCGGCGCGGCGCCCGATGGCGGTCGGATTGCGCTCGTGATTGACGATCATGATGTCGCCCGCGACCCGCGCCTTGTGGCTGTGCGAGGTCGTATCCGCGAGCGTGATGGTGGCGACGATGCGGGGATTGGCCGGATCCGACACGTCCAGGATGGTGGTGCCCAGATGAGCGCGGTTGGGGATGTGGCCCACATAGGCGTAACGGCCCGCGACCGTCACCTGGCCGGCGCCGGCGAGATCGAGATGGCCGATGCGGCGCACGTTGCGGGCGAGCGCGTCCGCTGCGGTTGTCTGTATTCACCTCATGATCCTTTCATCTGCGCCAAAGCCGTAGAGCTCCCTGGGATTGTCGACCAGGACGCGGGTGCGGGTCTTCGCATCCGGGATCCAGCGCGCCAGGAGGTCGCACAGCACGCCATCGTTGGGCATCGGTTTCTTCATCATCACGTGCGGCCAGTCGCTGCCCCAGAGGAGCCGCCCGGGCGCGACCTGGGCAAGCCGCATCGCCGGCGCGTCCACGTCGTCATAGGGCAGATCGGCAGCCCCCGAAATCCGATAGGGGCCGGTCAGCTTGACCCAGCAACGGCCGCCGGCGAGCATCGCAAGCAGGCCCTCGAACGCCGGCGCCGCGATCCAGCCGCGCGCGCCCGCGCGCGGATAGCCCAGGTGCCCGAGCACGATCGGAACCGGCAGACCAGCGACCGCATCCGAGAAACCAGGGGCCTCGTCCAGGTTGACCAGGAACTCGATGTGCCATCCGAATGGCGCGATGCGATCCGCGAGCGCGCGCACCATCTCGACCGGCACCACGTTCCGGCCCTCGCGGCGATCTACCAGGTTGAGCCGCACGCCGCGAATGCCGGCCTGGTGCAACGCCTCCACGTCGCGGACCGCAATCGCGGGCTCGACCACCGCCACGCCACGAAAGCCCGGACCCGCCGCCCGCAGGGCCGCCAGCATGGCCCGATTGTCGGTGCCATAGACGCTGGGCTGGATCAGCACGGCGCGATCGACCCCGAGCACCGCGAGCAGATGCCGGTAGGAATCGATGCTGGCATCGGGCGGCGTGTAGATGCGCTCGGCGCTGTACGGAAAGGCCGTGGCAGGCCCGCAGATGTGGGCATGGCAATCGCAGGCGCCGGGCGGCAAGGCCAAGCCTGGCGCACGCGGCTGCGCATCCGCGGCCATGCACAGCGGTGCATGGGTGAGATCGATTTGTGACATTTCAGTATTGGGCCATCTCAATCGAGGGTCGCGCCCGAGGCTTTCACCACGGCGGTCCATTTGGGGATCTCGGCCGTGATGTATTTGGCGAACTCCTCGGGCGTGCTGCTGGAAATCTCGACCCCGAGATCCGTCAATGATTTGGCCACCGCCGGATCGCGCAGCGCCTGCACCATCGTGTCGTGCAGGATCTCGATCACGGCCGGCGGGGTGGCGGCCGGCGCCACCAGGCCGTGCCAGGTGGTGGCCTCGAAGCCCGGCAACCCCTGCTCGGCGACCGTCGGCAGATCGGGCATCAGGGCGATGCGCTTGAGGGTGGTCACCGCCAGCGGCCGCACCACGCCGGCATTGATGAATCCGACCACCGACGCCGCGGTCGCAAACATCATCTGGACCTGACCGGAAATGACGTCTTGCAATGCCGGCGCGGCGCCCTTGTAGGCCACATGAACGATGTCGATATTGGCCTGCGCCCGGAACAGCGCGCCCGCCAGATGCGCCGCGGTACCGATGCCGGACGACGCATAGTTGATCTCGCCCGGATGTGCTTTGGCGAGCGCGATCAGCTCGGCCATGGAATGGACCGGAAGCTTGGGGTTCACCACCAGGATGTTGGCCTGGCTGCCGACCAGGCTGATGGGCTTGAAATCCTTCTCCGGGTCGTAGGGCAGCTTCTTGTAGAGGCTCGCATTGGTGGCCAGGATGCTGTTGTTGCCCATCAGCAGCGTGTAGCCGTCGGCGGGCGCGGTCGCCACCGCCTCGGCCCCGATATTGCCGCCCGCGCCCGGACGGTTGACCACGATGAAGGGCTGCTTGAGCAATTCCTCGAGCTTGCGGCCCACCACGCGGGCCAGCACATCGCTCGGCCCCGCCGGCGTGAACGCGACCACCAGGGTGACGGGCCGGGTCGGATAGGTCTGCGCCGCGCCCACGGACACGAGACCAGGCCCCAGCGACAATACGGCAAGCCCGGCGAGGATTGTTCGGCGCATGATTTTCTCTACAGTGGTTATGTCCCGGGCGCAGCGCAGCACCGCCATAGCGCGTTGCAAGACGCGCGTAAACGCGCTTTTGGTGTGGTGCGCTGCAGACCCGGGACCGTTCCAAACGCTGGAGTCTGGAACGGTCCCGGCTCGAGGCCGGGACGAGAAGGACCGGCACCCTACCCCATGAGCCGCTCGATTAAAATCGCCCTGTCCCTGATCGTGCCGCTCGCCCTTTGCGGGGGCGCCGGCGCGCAGGAGCAGACCGTGCGGGTCGGGATGGTGCGGGCGCTGTCGTCGACCGCAACCATGATCGCGATCGAGAAGGGCTACTTCAAGGACTATGGCATCAAGGTCGTGACCGAGGACATCGATTCCTCCATCGATGCGCTCGCCGTGGTGGCCCAGGACCGGCTGCAGGTGGTCGAAGGCGGCATCTCGGCGGCCTACTTCAATGCCATCGACAAGAACCTGCCGGTCACCATCGCGATCGACCGGGTGAGCTCGCCGCTCAGCCACAAGCTCATCGTGCGCGCCGACCTCAAGGACAAGATCAAGAACATCGCCGATCTCAAGGGCCGGCCGCTCGCCAGCAACTCGCGCGGCGCCATCACCAATTACGAGATCGGCAAGATTTTCGAGAAGGCCGGGCTCAGCTACCGGGATGCCGACATCCGGTTCATTCCCTTTACGCAAATGACCATCGCGTTCGCCAACAAGGCGATCGACGCCGCCTTCATGATCCAGCCGTTCGCCTCGCAGGTGGTCGACCAGGGCCTGGGATTCGTGTTCGCGGATCCGGATGATTTCATCACGCCCGACCCGATGACCATCGCGGTCAGTTTCGTCAACACCGATTGGAGCGCCAAAAACCCCGAGCTCGCCAAGAACTTCTTCCTGGCGGCGCTGCGCGGCGCGCGCGACTATTGCCAAGCCTATCATGGCGGGCCCAACCGCAGCGAGGTGGTCGACATCGCGATCCGCACCGGGGTCGAGCCGCGGCGCGAGATGATCGACAAATATCCCTGGGCGGCGCGCAGCCCGGACGGGCGGATCAACATCGACAGCATGCTCGATATCCAGAAATTCTTCGTGCATGAGGGGCTCTCGCTCAAGGAATTCCCGGCGCAGCGGCTGGTCACCGGCAGCTACAGCGACTATGCGGTGGGCAAGCTCGGGCCGTTCGCCTTGCAGAACCCGAGCAGCAAGCTCGCGGGCTGCCGGTGAGAGTTGTGCTAGAGGTACGGATGTAGCCCGGATGAAGCGAAGCGCAATCCGGGACGGACTTGCAACTGGGAATGCTGCTCCCGCATTCCGCTGCGCTTCATGCGGGCTACAGTAGAATCATCCGCTTGCACGGATGACGGCGGGGGGAAACATGGACGTGCAGCGGCGCGGCGCTGCGATCGAGATTGTGGGCCTGCGCAAGCAATACGGCCGCGACGCCGGCGCCGTGGTGGCGCTCGCCGACATCGATCTCAGCGTTGCGCCCGGCGAGTTCGTCTGCATCGTGGGGCCGAGCGGCTGCGGCAAGTCGACTTTGCTGCGCATCCTGGCCGGGCTCGACCGGCAGACCAGCGGCAGCATCAAGGTCGCGGCCGACGGCTGGGCGGTGGAGAACGCCATGGTGTTCCAGGAGAGCGGCCTGTTCCCCTGGATGAACGTCGAGACCAATGTGGGCTTCGGCCTGATGACCCGCGGCGTGCCGGCCAAGGAGGCGGCCTCCCGGGTCGAGGCCGCGCTCAAGCTCGTCGGCCTCACCAAGTTCCGGCGGCACTATCCGCATCAGCTCTCCGGCGGCATGCGCCAGCGCAGCGCCATCGCGCGCGCCTTCGTGACCGATCCGGCCATGCTCTTGATGGATGAGCCGTTCGCCGCGCTCGATGCCCAGAACCGGGTGATCCTGCAGGCCGAGCTGGTGCGGCTGTGGGAGGAGACCCGCAAGACCGTGATCTATGTCACCCATTCCATCGAGGAGGCGCTGTCGCTCGGCGACCGCACCGTGGTGATGACCGCGCAGCCCGGCCGCATCAAGCAGATCATCGACGTGCCGTTTCCGCATCCGCGCAATCTAATGACGCTGTCGGCCTCGCCGGAATTCGGCCGGCTCAAGCTCGACATCTGGCGGGTGCTGGAGGACGAGGTGAACCGCGCCCGCGCGGAGGCGGAGAAATGAGCAGCAAAATGTCCGATAAATCCATCGAGCGGCTGCTCTACCTGATCTCGCCGATCGGGCTGCTCGCGGCCTGGCAGCTCCTGCTGATGGCGGGCTTCGGGGACCGCCGCTTCATTCCGGCGCCGAGCGACATCGCGGTGCGCTTCGTGCAGATGATCGCCAGCGGCGAGCTCGCCATGAATACCGGCGTCACGCTCTGGCGGATCGCGGCCGGCTACGTGATCGGCGCCATCCCGGCGGTCGCCATCGGGCTGTTGATGGCCATGTTCCGCCCGGTGCGGCTGTTCTTCGATCCGCTGATCGCGGCGCTCTTTCCGATTCCGAAAGTCGCCCTGATGCCGCTCCTGCTGCTCGCCTTCGGCTTCGGGGATGCGTCCAAGATCGCGCTGGTCGCGATCGCGGTGTTCTTCCCGGTGATCGTGAACACCTATGTGGGGGCCGCCAATATCGACAAGATCTACTGGGACGTGGCCGAGAACTACGGCGCCAGCCAGACCGTGATGTTCACCTCGCATCGTTTTTTTTGGAGCGCTCCCGATGATCTTCGCCGGGCTTCGCATCGCGCTCGCGGTCTCCTTCATCGTCCTGGTGGCGGCCGAGTTCGTCGCCACCAAGGCCGGCATCGGCTATTTGATCTGGAACTCGTGGGAACTGCTGCAGGTCGACGTGATGTTCGTCGGCATCGTGACCATCGGGATATTGGGGCTCATCAGCTCGGCGCTGTTTCAGGAGATCGAGCGCAAGGTGATCCCGTGGAAGGGGGAGTGAGCGAAGCACCGACACGTAGCTCGTAGCCCGCATGGAGCGCCAGCGGAATGCGGGAACGGCGGTCCCGCATTATCATGCGGGCTACTTGATCACCTCCCCGCCGCATAGCCCTGCATGCCGCGCGGATTGGCGGCGGCGCGGCGGCGGCGGCCGTCGCGGGAGGCGGCCGTGAGGCGGCCCTCGGACCAGTCGGCCTCGACCTCGACGATGTGGCCGCGGCGCTCGAGCTCCTTGACGGTCTCCTTCGGCATGCGGCCTTCCACCACCAGCACGCCGGGGCGCGCCTCGCGCGGCCAGAACGACGAGGGGAAATGCTCGGAATGCCAGGCCGGGGCGTCGATCGCCTGCTGCAGGTTCATGCCCGCATGGGCGTGGCGCAGCAACAGCTGCGTGGTCCACTGGTCCTGCTGGTCGCCGCCGGGCGTGCCCCAGGCGAGGTAGGGCTCGCCGTCGCGCAGCGCCATGGTGGGGGTGAGCGTGGTGCGGGGACGCTTGCCGGGCGCGAGCGCGGCCGGATGGCCGTCCTCGAGCCAGAACATCTGGGCGCGGGTGCCGAGGCAAAAGCCGAGCTCGGGGATCACCGGCGAGGATTGCAGCCAGCCGCCCGAGGGCGTCGCCGACACCATGTTGCCGGCCCGGTCCACGATGTCGAAATGCACCGTGTCGCCGCGCACCACGCCCGCATTGGTGATCGAGGTGGCGCCGGCCGGCAGGCCCGCCTTCTCGTCATGGGTCCAGGCCGCGCGGCCGACCGTCGGCTCGCCGGCGCCGGCACCGCCGGTCACGCTGCCGTGGGCCCGCATGCCGAGCGCCTTGCCGAAGCCCGCGACGGTGCCGGGCCGCAATTCGAGCGAGGCCTGCGCGGTAATGAGCTTGCGGCGGGCGGCGTTGTAATCGTCCGAGAGCAGGGTCTCCATCGGCACATCGACGAATTTGGGATCGCCGTAGAATTTCTCGCGGTCCGCATAGGCGAGCTTGCTGCATTCCACCAGCGTGTGGATGAAATCCGGGCTGGTGGGATCGGCATCCGTAAAGTCGAAGCCCTTGAGCAGCGCCAGCTGCTGCAGCATCACCGGGCCCTGGTTCCAGGGCCCCGCCTTGCACACCCGGTAGCGGCCATAGTCGTAGGTGAGCGGCGCCTCGACCGGCGGCTGCCAGGCCGCCATGTCGGCGCCGGTGAGGACGCCGCGATGGGGCGTGCCGCTGGTGTCCATCACGTCTTGGGTTCGGCAGAAGCGGTCGATGGCGTCGGCCACGAAGCCCTGCGACCAGGCGCGCCGCGCCGCATCGATCTGATGCTCGCGACTGCCGCCCGCGCTCTGCGCTTCGCGCAAGATGCGCCGGTAGGTTTCGGCATGGCCCCGGTTGGTGAACAGGGTGCCGGGCTGCGGCACCCGGCCGCCCGGCAGATAGACCGCGGCCGAGGTCGGCCAGTGCTGGCGGAACAGCTCCTCGACGCTCGCGATGGTGGCGCTGGCGCGCTCGACCAGCGGATGGCCCTCGGTCGCATAGGCGAGCGCGGGCGCCAGCACGTCGGCGAGCGACATGGTGCCGTAATCGCGCAAGAGCAGCATCCAGGTCTCGAAGGTGCCGGGCACGCAGGCGGCGAGGAGCCCGGTGCCCGGAACCAGATCGAGGCCGAGCCCGCGATAATGCGCCATGGTGGCGCCGGCCGGCGCCGGGCCCTGGCCGCAGACGACCTCGACCTTGTGCTTGCTGACGTCGTGCACGATCACGGTGACGTCCCCGCCCGGCCCGTTGAGATGCGGCTCGACCACCTGCAGGGTGAACGCCGTCGCAACCGCGGCATCGAAGGCGTTGCCGCCGCGCTCGAGCGTGCCCATGCCGACCGCGGTGGCGATCCAATGGGTCGCGGCCACCACCCCGAAAGTGCCGTCGATCTCGGGGCGCGTGGTGAAGGGATTCGGATTGATGTTTTTCATGGGCCGCAATGTAGCCCGGATGGAGCGGAGCGCAATCCGGGAACGGCGGTGCCTCTTGGCCTGCATGTCACGATTAAGATATCGGCTGACCTCTCATCGGTCGTCCCTGCGAAGGCAGGGACCCATACGCCGTGCACTCTCGATCAGCTGCCATAGCCCGTTGAAGACGGGCGTAAACGCCCTGGTGGCTCATGGGTCCCGGCGCTTCGGCCGGGACGACGCAGCAAAGCGGGCGTCCTTGATGTCAGGCCTTACACGAGAGCAACGGGTGGCGGGCGTTCGGGCCCTGCTCTGCCCGGCCAACATCGCCATCGTGGGGGCGAGCGACCGGCCCGGCAGCTGGTCGGGCGGGGTGCGGCGCGCGCTGCAGCGCTCCGGCTTCGCCGGCAAGGTCTATCCGGTCAATCCGCGCAACACGACGGTGTGGGACGGCGAGACCTGCTATGCGTCGCTGCGCGATCTGCCGGAGCCGCCCGATCATGTGGTGGTGCTGGTGCCGGGGGCGGCGGCGGCGCAGACCATCACGGCGGCGGGCGCAGCCGGCGCCCGCAGCGCGACGGTGTTCTCCAGCGGCTTCGGCGAAGGCGGCGATCCGGAAGGCCGCGCGCTCGCCGAGACGCTGCGGCGCGCCATCGAGGACGCCGGCATCGCGGTATCGGGTCCAAATTGCAACGGCAACCTGGCGGCCCCGCACCACCTGCTGACCATTCCGGACGACCGCATCCGCAGCGTGGCGCGCGGGCCGGCCGCCATCGTGGGACAGAGCGGCGGCATCATCATGGCGCTCTATCGCGCCTTGGCGAGCCGCGCCATCGCGGTGAGCTATGCGCTCACCACCGGCAACGAGATCGGGCTCTGCACCGCCGACTACATCCGCTATCTGGTGGATGATCCCGACATCAAGGTGATCGGCTGCTTCATCGAGGCGATCAGGCAGGCCGACGAATTCAAGAGCGCCTGCGAATATGCGCGCGATGCCGGCAAGCCGATCGTGGCGGTCAAGATCGGCGGCTCGGAGGAGAGCCGCAAGGCCGCGCTCGCCCATACCGGATCGCTGGCGGGCGCGCTCGCCTGCTTCGATGCGGTGGCCGAGACGCTGGGCGTGGTGCGGGTCGACACGCTCGACGAGATGGTCGAGACCATCGATTACTTCGCCCATGCGGCGCCGCCGCACGGGCCGCGGCTCGGGGCGCTGACCTTCTCGGGCGGGCTCAAGGGCCTGATGCTCGAATCCGCCACCCGCAACGGCCTCGCCTTCCCGGCCCTGCAGCCGAAGACCACGGCAGCGCTGCGCGAGGTGCTGGGGGTGGGCACCTCGCTCGGCAATCCGCTCGACGGCGGCTTCACGGCGCTGAGCAGCCCCGCAGAGCTACTTCCGCATCATCGACATATTGCTGTCGGATCCCGGCATCGATGCGCTGTTGGTGCAGGAAGAGCTGCCGGCGGCGCCCGGCACCAATGCCAAGACCGAGAACCTGCGCCAGGTCGATGCGCTGGCGGCCGGCGGCGGCAAGCCGATCGCCGTGGTGTCGATGATCTCCTACGGCTTCACCGATCACACCCGCGCCTTTCGGGCCGAGCTCAAGCACCTGCCGGTGCTGCAGGAGGTCGACAAGGCCCTCAAGGCGGTGGCGGCCGCCGGCCGCTATGGGGCAATGCGGCGGCGGCAGGACGTCGAGCCGGTCGCCGAAACCTTGCCCTCGGAACGGGCCGCCATCGCGGCGGCGCTGGCGCGCCGCGCTGCCGTCGGCGATGGACGCGCGCTGCTCAACGAAGCCGACTCCAAGGCGCTGCTGCGCGCCTACGGGATCCGCAGCCCGCGCGAGCTGGTGGCGAACGGAGTGGAGGCGGCGCTGCGCGCTGCCCGGGTGATCGGATATCCGCTGGTGCTCAAGCTGATGGCTGCCGACGTGCAGCACAAATCCGATATCGGCGGCGTGGTGCTGGGCATCCGGGACGACGAGGAGCTGCGCGCCGCCCATGGGCGCATCGCCGAGAACCTGGCGCGGGCGCGGCCCGGCGCGCGGCTCGAAGAGGTGCTGGTGGCGCAGCAGGTTTCCGGCGGCGTCGAGCTGGTGCTGGGCGTTCAGCGCGATCCCGATGTCGGACCGGTGCTGATGTTCGGCTCGGGCGGCGTGCTCTTGGAACTGAGCCCCGATGTGAGTTTCGGCCCCGTTCCGCTGTCGCTGCGGCAGGCCAAGGCGATGCTGGAGCGCACCCGCGCGGGCCGTCTGTTGCAGGGTTATCGCGGCGCGCCCCCCGCCGACCAGGACAGCGTGCTGGCCGCCATGCTGGCGCTCGCGAGGCTCGCCCATGATCTCGGCGACCGCATCGAGAGCATCGACATCAATCCGTTGGTGGCACTGCCGGCCGACCAGGGCGCGCTCGCGCTCGACGCGCTGGTGGTGTTGCGGGAGTGATGGCTCTTGACTCGATACTCCGCGTCGTCCCTGCGAAGGCAGGGACCCATACACCGTGACCTTTCGCTCGGCTGCGGCGCATGGGTCCCGGCGCTGCGGCCGGGACGAGCGGGAAGTATGTACGGCAAGGCAGTGCTTCAAACTCTGACTTGGTGGATACTGGGGTTGCCTTGCCGGAGGAGCCGTGTCGATGAGCATCACTTCAATCACCCGTTCCTGCACAATCCTCGTGATCGCGGCTCTGGCGGTGAGCACCTCTGCCCGCGCCGCCGAGGTCAGCGGCGAGCTGATCGCCAAGGCCAAGCAGGAGGGCGAGGTCGTCTACTACACCGATCTGATCGTGGATCAGATCGTGCGGCCGCTCGCCGGCGCCTTCGAGGCCAAATACGGGATCAAGGTCAGCTACGCGCGCGCCGACAGCCAGGTCAACATTCTCAAGATGCTGAGCGAGCAGAAGGCCGGCCGCGTGATGTCGGACATTTTCGGGCTCAATACCGGGCTCGAGGTCCTGATCGCGGCCGGCGCCGCGCGCCAGTTCACCACCGTCAATGGCGAGGAGCTGCCGGCGCGCTACCGCGACCCCGACCATTACTGGGTCTCCTCCCACCTCTTCGTCATCACGCCCGCGCTCAATACCGACCTGGTGCCGGTGGCGCAGCGTCCCCACAGCTACGACGACCTGTTGGCGCCGTACTGGAAGGACAAGATGGTCTGGAAGCCGAACGATCTGACCGGCGCGCCCGGCTTCATCGGCAATGTGCTCACCAGCATGGGCGAGGCGCGCGGCATGGACTATCTGCGCAAGCTCAGCCGGCAGAACATCAAGATGGTCAACGGCAGCGCCCGCGCGGTGCTCGACCAGGTGATCGCCGGCGAATATTCGCTCAGCCTGCAGATTCTCAATCACCACGCCGCCATCAGCGCGGCCAAAGGCGCGCCGGTCGATTGGGTGCGGCTCAATCCGGTCACCGTCTCGCCCGGCCTCGTCGGCATGACCCGGAACGGCCCGCATCCCAATGCCGGCCTCTTGCTCGTCGAGTTCATGACCTCGAAGGAGGGCCAGCAGATCTTCCAGAAGGCCGACTACCTGCCGGCGCGCCCGGACGTGCCGCCGCGCATCCCCGACCTCCTGCCGGAAACCGGCGGCTTCACCGGAAACGTGATCACGCCCGCCATGACCGCCAAGGGCTATGAGCACTGGAACGACGTGTACAAGGATTTGTTCCGGTGAGGCGAGCTCGCACTTGGGCAGGCCGGTGAGAACACGGCATCTTGCCGCTGGCGCCGGGACGGCGGATTGGCTAAGCGAGCGGGGCAGACCAGGAGGACAGGACCTTGCCTTGGAAGGAAGCGAACGGCGTAAGCATTCACTATCAATTGGCCGGCCAGAGCGGCCCGGTCGTGGTGCTGCTGCATGAATTGGGCGGAACCCTCGACAGCTGGGACGGCGTCGCCCCCGGCCTCGCCGAGCGCTTCCGGGTGCTGCGCTACGATCAGCGCGGCCAGGGCCTGACCGAGAAGGTGCGCCGAGAGTTCAGCAACGACGACGCGGTGGGCGACCTCGAGGCCATGCTGGCGGCGCTGGCGCTGCCGCCGCCCTATCACCTGGTGGCGGTCGCCGCCGCCAGCACCCAGGTGCTGCGCTTCATGGAGCGCCATCCCGCGGACGTGCGCTCGATCGTGCTGTGCAACCCGGCACCCGGCGTCGATCCCAGCCGCGCCGGCGTGCTCAACGAGCGCGCCGACCTCGCCGAGCGCGACGGCATGCGCGGCGTGATGTCGATCACGCTCGACAAGTCCTATCCGCCGGAGCTTTCCGACCGGGCCACCTATGAGAGCTACCGAGGACGGTATCTGGCCAACGATCCGGTCGGCTTCGGGCTCGGGCACCGCATGCTGGCGCGCACCAACATGCTGCACCTGCTGCCGCAGATCAAATGCCCCACCATGGTGGTGGCCGGCCGCCACGACACGGTGCGGCCGCCGGCCGGCACGCAAGAGCTGGCGAAGAAGATCCCGGGCGCCCGCTTCGAGCTGATCGAGACGGCCGGCCATTTCATGCCGACCACGGCGCCGGCGGAACTTCTGCGGCTGCTCATGGATTTCTTCAAGGGCGTGAGCTGAAGTGATTGTTGCAGCAAAAGACATAACGAAAGGCGCGGAGATGCGGATCAACGCAAACGGCATCAATATCAACACCCAGATCGACGGTCCGGAAGGCGCCCCCTGGCTGGTCCTGTCCAACTCACTGATGACCAATCTGTCCATGTGGGACGACCAGGTCGCCGAGCTCAAGCAATCGTACCGCATCCTGCGCTACGACCAGCGCGGCCATGGCGGCACGCAGGCGACCGAAGGCCCCTACAGCTTCGACCTCCTGGTCGCCGACGTGGTGGCACTGCTCGACGCGCTTTCGATCAAGCGCGCGCATTTCGCCGGCCTGTCCATGGGCGGCATGACCGCCCTGTTCCTGGCGCAACGCCATCCGCAGCGCTTCGATCGCATCATCGCCTGCGATTGCGGGCCCGCCTCCACGCCGGCTTCGGCGCAGCAATGGCAGGAGCGCATCGAGATCGCCGCCCGGGACGGCATGGGGGCCCTGGTCGAGCCCACCATCGGGCGCTGGTTCCCGCCCGATTTCGTCGCCGCCAAGCCCCCGGTGCTCGACAAGGTGCGCCAGATGATCCGCAGCACGCCGATTGCCGGCTTTTCGGGCTGCGCGCAGGCGTTGTCGGACTACGATCTGCGGCCCGGGCTCGCCGGCATCGACCGCCGCACCCTCCTCATCGTCGGCACCAAGGATGCGACGCTCGCCGGCATCCGCCAGATCAAGGAGGCGGTCCGCGGCGCGACCCTGGTGGAGCTCGAAGGCGCCGGCCACATTTCCAATGTGGAGCAGCCCGCGGCCTTCAGCGGCGCCATCCGGGATTTCCTGTCCCGGGCTTGAGCCGGGACGACGTAGGCGCAATCGCTTTATTGCGCCGCTTGGCGAGGCCGCTGGATCGCGGCCGTTTGGCACGCCGATGGCGCAATAAAGCGATTGCGCCCTACGCTGCGGCGACCGGGCACCCCGCCCGGCGCGCGGGTGGCTTGCCGCGCCGTCATTGCAAAGCTCCCAGGAGAGATATACCTCATAGGCAAGGCCGATAGGCCCGACTTTCATCAGAAGCCGGCGTTTACAGCCGAGCGGGCCACGGCCCTGTCGACAGGAGGACATCATGGCGGTTGCGACCAACACCCAAAAAGAGTCTCCGGCGGAGCCGGCGACGCGTCCGGCGCTTTCCAGCAAGGCGCGCGAGATGATGGAGCAACTCAACACCGATGCGGCGAAGTCCTTCGTCTGGGTGCGCACCCAGATGAACTCGCCGGCGCAGCGCCCCTGGTTCACCGACAGTGGCGGCGTCAGCGGCGCCGGCCAGATGGCCAGCGGCCGGGTGGCGGCCAACCAGCTCAAGACCGCGGCCCATCGCTGGCGCTGGAAGGAATACAACGCCTATCTGGAGCGGATCGCCGGCATCGCCAGCAAGGCCGACGTCTCGCCGATCGAGTTCGCCGACCGCCAGAGCATCCTGTTGACCAATCCGGGCCTCGGCGGCCGCCTGCAGGTCACCAACACGATCCGCTGCGCCATCTCGATCTACAATCCGGGCGACATCGCGCCGGCGCACGTCCACAGCCCCAATGCCAGCCGCACGATTCTGTCCGACAAGGGCGGCTACACCAACGTCGAAGGCGAGCGCTGCGATGCGGCCCGCGGCGACATCATCCTCACCCCCAACGGCACCTGGCACGATCACGGCAACGACGGCAGCGCGCCGGTGATCTGGATCGACATGCTGGATTGGCCGCTGATGGAGTTTCTGGATTGCGCCTGGGTCGACCAGGACTTCCAGCCCGGCTCCGGCAGCAACGCCAAGAGCCAGGAGACCGTGCATTCCAACGGCTACTCCAACCGGCTCTACGGCAGCGGCGGCATGGTGCCGACCTTCATCTCCCACCAGCTCGGCTTCGGACGCGATCCGACCCCGATGATCCATTTCCGCGGCGCCCGCATCCGCGAGAGCCTCGAGGCGTTGCGCAAGGAGAAGGGCGACCCGCACGAAGGCATCCAGATGGAGTTCGTCAACCCGGTCACCGGCCGGCCGGTGTTCCCGACGCTGAACTACCAGGCCCAGCTGCTGCGGCCGGGCGAGGCCACGCTGCCCAAGCGCGAGACCTCGAGCACCTTCATCGTGGTGATGGACGGCAAGGGCAAGTCGGAGATCGGCGGCCAGACCTTCGACTGGGAGCCCAACGACATCATGGTGGTGCCGAACTTCCTGTGGCGGCGCCACATCAATACCGGCAGCGGCGATGCCGTGCTCTACACCGTGACCGATGCGGCCCTGCTCAAGAACATCGGCCAGTACCGGGCGCAGGGCAAAGACCAGGACGGCAAGGTCGTGCAGCTGGTGCAGTAAGGGGTTTTCGGCGCACCTCTCCCCGCGTGCGGGGAGAGGGCCACACCCGGCGCGCGAAAACCGGATTTCGGTCCGGTGAGGGGGCGCTTCCGCGAGTCTGAGCCCGCGGAGAGGCCCCCTCATCCCGACCTTCTCCCCGCGCGCGGGGAGAAGGAGCCCGCAGTGCAGGGCCTCAAGTCCGCGTAATCAAACAAGCAAGAAGGTTCCGGCGCCCTACTTCTCGTCCACGATCCGTGTGCGCAGCGTGCCGATGCTGGAGATCTCCACCTCCAGCACGTCGCCTTGCTTCATCCAGACCGGGGGGGTGCGCTTGGCGCCGATGCCGTCGGGGGTGCCGGTGGCGATGACGTCGCCGGGCGCGAGCGGGGTGAAGACCGAGCAGAAGGCGATGATCGCCGGAATCGAGTGGATCAGCATATCGGTGCCCGAACGCTGCATCTCCTGCCCGTTGAGCCGCGTGACGAGCGTGAGCGCGGTCGGATCGGGGATCTCGTCGGCGGTCACGATCCAGGGCCCGAGCGGGCCGGTGCCGAAGAAGTTCTTGCTGGCCACGAGCGAATATTTGGTGAAGTCCCGCACGGTGGCGTCGCAGAAGCAGGTGTAGCCGGCGACGTGATCGAGCGCGTTCTCTTGGGCGATGTGGCGGCCGCCGCGGCCGATGATCACCGCCAGCTCGCCTTCGAAGTCGAAGCTGGTCGACACCTTCGGGCGCACCATCTCGCCCTCGTGCGGCACCAGAGTATTGACGAAACGGGTGAAGATGTTGGGCAGCTTGGGGGCTTCCTGCCCGTGCTCGGCGGCGTGGGACTTGTAGTTGATGCCCACGCAGAGGATTTTTTCGGGGTTCGGGATGGCGGGCAGGAACCGCACCTCCGACAATTTGCGGTCGGGCCGCGCCGATTGCGCGGTGGTGCGGATTTCCTCGAGCGCGCCGCCCGCGAGCGCATCGCGCAGGCTGGCGTGGCGCTCCCGCAGCCGGTCGTTGAGGGTGATGACGCCGTCGCCGCTCACCACCCCGAAGGCCGACTTGCCGTCGGCCATATAGCTCGCGAGTTTCATGCTCTGTCCTTCGGTCGCGGTTGTGGGAGCGCGCTCATTTCTTCTTTTCGTGCGCGTGCGCGTGGGTGTCGTCGGGCTTGCTGATCATGTGGCTGCAGCCCGCCTTGGTGGCCCAATATTCCCAGGCCCGCCAGGTCTCGGGCGAATAGGGGCTGTAGCCGCGGTTGCGGGCGTCGATCTCGCCCTGCGAGAGATACTTGATCTTGCCGCCCAGCTGCTTGGCGCGCATCAGGGCGCGGGCATTGCGCGGCAGATAGACCGACATGCGCACCACCTCGATGAGCGAGCGCGCCGCCGAGGCGAAGCCGTGGCCGCGCATCAGGGCGACGTTGTTCTTGCCGAGGCATTTGCCGAGATCGCGGGCCTGCGCCATGTTGGTGACCAGCACGTTGGTGTCGCCGAACTTGTCGGCGATATCCCAGACCGGGACGCTCGCCCCGATGAAGCTGCCGGAATGGATCACCGGCCGCAGCTTGGTGGCCTTGGCGATGCCGAACGGCAGGATGTCCTCGGCGTGCGCGTGCACCACCGCCATCACGTCGGGCCGCATCTCGAAGATGCCGGCATGGATGAAGCGCTCGAGATAGAGCGCGCGCTTCTCCTCGCGCACCGGCTCCCCTTCGAGATCGAGCTCGACGATGTCGTCGCGCTCGATCAGCTCGGGGGCGAGCGAGCGCGAGATGAAGAAGCGCTTGGGATTGTCCGGATGGCGGACGCTGACATGCCCGTAGGCGTCGACGACGTCCTCCTTCGCCAGGATGCGGTTGGCGATCACGAGGTCCTGGATCAAGGTATCGATGCTGCTCATGGGTTTTGATGTCCGGACAACAGAGTGGCGGGAAGCGCGGCGCGGAACGGCCAGGCGGTCTCACTCCTGGCCGTAGATCGGGGCGAACAGCTCTTCCAGCTTGGGCTTCCAGTCGGTCAGGTGCTGATCCTGCAGATAGGTGACCAGCGCTTCCAGCGTCGGCCGGTTGGCCTCCACGCCATACGGCCACGGATCGCCGCCGAAGAATTCGTAGATCTCGTCGATGTCGCGCGGCAGCCACGGCAGCATGTAGCGCAGCGCCCGCTGATTATACATGCGCTCGAGCGCGATCTCCTTGGCGCGCTGGAACGCGTTGAACAGGCTGGTCGCCACGAACGGATATTTCTCGTAGATCGATTTCTTGATCGCGACCAGGTGCATGATCGGATAGATCTTGGTGCGCTTGTAGTAGTCCTTCTCCAGTTCGACGAAGTTGGGAAACAGCCGCGCGATATCCGGATTGGTGCGGAAGGATTCCGGCATGCTGGTGCCCATGGTGGCGTCGACCGCGCCCTCCTGGATGAGATCGTCGAGCGACTTGTTGTGGGGACCCTGCTCGAGCTTGATCGGCTTGAGCAGCGGCAGCACGACCGGGGCGCCGTGGGCGCCGGCGGTGTTGATGGCGCCCTGCACCCAGGTGCATTTGGAGAAATCGACGCCGTATTCATGCTGCAACAGGCCGCGGATGAAGATCGCGGCCGTCATCGTATAGAGGGCGACGCCGATGCGCTTGCCCTCCAGGTCCTTCGGCTTGGTGATGCCCTTCTTGCGGTTGATGCCGATGAAGGCATGGCGGAAGCAGCGCGAGGGGAACACCGGGATGGCCACGAACGGGCACTGCTTGTTGGCGTAGCGCTGCACGTATTCCGAGCTCGAATACTCGGCCACGTCGAACTCCTGGCCGCCCGACATGCGATCGAAAATGGGCCGCGGCTGCTCGATGCGGATGAAATTGAGATCGATGCCGTCGGGCTTGACCTCGCCGGTATAGAGCGGCTGCATGCGGTCGTACAAAGCGGACGCGAACGTGAGCTGCAGATTGGCCATTGGCGGAATTTCCCCGGTCCTTCGGTTGATGGCGGTTGGGTTACCATGCGGATGCGGGCAAGGAAATAGCGGGGGACGCTTGGCGGTTATGAGCCGATTTCCGTCAGGGAGGCACGACCTCTCACTCCTTCTCCCCGCGTGCGGGGAGAAGGTCGGGATGAGGGGGCGTCTCCGCGAGTCTGAGCATATGGAAAAGCCCCCTCGCCGAGCCGAAATCGGGTTTTCCGTCTTGCGGGCTCAGAACTCGCGGAGAGGCCCCCTCACCCGCCGCGCTTCGCGCGTCGACCTCTCCCCGCAAGCGGGGAGAGGTAAAAAAAGAGCCTCACCGCTCGTCGATCACCGTGTTCCGCAGCACCCCGATCTGCGGCACCTCGACCTCGACCACGTCGCCGGGCTTGAGCCAATTGGGCGGGGTCTGGTGGCCGCCGGCGCCGGTCGGGGTGCCGGTCCAGATCAGGTCGCCGGGCCGCAGGGTGGTGAAGGTGCTGATGTAATTGATGAGCCAGGCAAACCCCCAGGTCAGGCGGTCGGTGGTGTCGTCCTGGCGCAGCTCGCCGTTGACCCGGGTGGTGAGATGGAGCGGCTTTCCGGGGTCGAGATCGTCGGCCGGCACGATCCAGGGGCCGAGGCTGCCGGAGCAGTCGAAGTTCTTGCCCTGGGTCACGTTGAGGGTGCCGTGGCGCAGCCAGTCGCGCACGCTGCCTTCATTGCCGAGCGTGAGGCCGCCGATCAGGCCGAGCGCCTGATCCTGCGGAACGTGGCGGCCCTCGCGGCCGATCACCAGCACGATCTCGCCCTCGTAGTCGAATTTCTCCGACACTTTCGGCCGCACGATCGGCTGGTCGTGGCCGACCAGCGAGCCCGGAAAGCGGACGAAGAGGTTCGGATATTTGGGCGCAACGGCGGCCCGATCCTTGTATTCGGTGGCGCGCTCCGGATAGTTGATGCCCACGCAGATGATCTTCTCGGGGCCGAGGATCGGCGGCAGCATCTCCACATCGGCGAGGGCGTGGTCCGCCTGCCCGGTCGCGGCGGCGCGGGCCTCGCCGACCGCCTGGGCGCGGAACACGTCCAGGAGGGTCGGATATTTCGGGAGCTTGCGGGCCAGATCGATGATCCCGCCGTCGGTGACCGCTCCGTAGCTCGAGCGGCCCTTCACCTTGAAGCTTGCCAGGCGCATGGAAATCCATCCTTGGAAAGAGCGGCGCCCGTTATAGAGCGGTGGAGGCGCCGCACAAGGGCGGCACGAGCAGGTCCCGGCGGCGGCTTGCGGGCGGTCGCCGGCCCCGTCTAGATAGCGGCGGTCGGCCAAGACCCTTTAAGAAAACCCGAACGGATGGGCGCATGAGCCTTTATGCCTTGCAGAAGCTGATCCGGGACGTCAACCGCAAGCCCGCCTGCCGCGAGGCCTTTTTCCAGTCGGCCGAGAAATTCGCGCAAGACCTACGACCTGACGGGCGACGAGCGCGCCGCGGTCACCGGCCGAGACGTCCGGCAGCTCTACGCCATGGGGGTGCATGGGCTGCTGCTGCGGCCGTTCACGCTCTTGCACCAGATGCCGGAACCCGATTACCTCAAAGCCATTCGCGGAGAATAGGATGCCCATCAGCTTCGCCTGCGCGGTGAGCCATGCGCCCGGCATGACGGCTTGGGCCAACGCGGCGCCGCCCGAGCAAAAGGACCGCATCTATGGCGGCTTCGAGCGGCTGCGCGCCGAGCTCGACGCCAGCGGGACGCAGGTCCTGGTTCTGCTCACATCGGAGCACTGGGCGAATTTCTTTCTCGACCATATCGGGGCCTTCTGCATCGGCCGCGCCGCCTCCTATCGGGGACCGATCGAGCCCTGGCTCAAGATCGACAAAGCCGAGATCAAGGGCGATCCGCAGCTCGCCGCCGCGCTCCTGGAAACGAGCTATGACGAGGGCATCGAGCCGAGCTTCGCCTATGAGCTCGAGTTCGATCACGGCACCATGGTGCCGCTGCATTTCCTGCAGCCCGGCATGGAGCGTCCGGTGGTGCCGATCTTCTTCAATACGCTCGCCGTCCCGCAGCCGACCGCGCGCCGCTGTCTCGCGTTCGGGCGCGTGATCGGCGAGGTGGCGGCGCGCTCGCCGCAGCGCATCGGCCTGATCGCGACCGGCGGATTGTCGCATGATCCGGGCGAGCGCAACCACGGCGTCATCGATTCCGATTTCGACCACCATTTCATGTCCGCGATGGCGACCGGCGACACCGACCGGCTGGCGCGCTATTCGCGCGCCGAGCTCGCGGCCGCCGGCGCCGGCGCCTTCGAGCTCCTGAGCTGGGTCGCGCTCGCGGGCGCGCTCGCCGGCCGCAAGGGCGAGACCGTGGTCTACGAGGCGGTCAAGCCCTGGGCCACCGGCATCGGCATGATGACCTTTGCGCAAGCGGTCGCGGCCTGACCGCGCGATGCGGCACCCATGACCTCATCGGATGTCTCAGTGCCTGCGGCGGATGCCGAGGAGCTCGACCGGCCGACCGGCGCGCGCTTCCTCGGCCGCCGGGCCCTCGTCTATGCGCTGCGCTTCGGCACGCTGACCCTCTTCCTCGCGCTCTGGGAAACCGCCTCGCGCACCGGCCTGGTGGACAAGCTGTTCGCCTCGAGCCCGAGCCTGATCGTCGCAAAATTCGCCGAGATGATCGGCGACGGCAGCATCTGGCCCCATGTGGCGGCGACCGCCTCGGTGACGGCGGCGGGCTTCGGGCTCGCGGTCGTGGTCGGGGTGCCGATCGGAATCCTGATGGGACGCTCGGCGCTGATCAATGCCACCGCCGAGCCGTTCGTGGCCGCGCTCTATGCCTCCCCGCAGGTCGCCTTCCTGCCGCTCCTCATCATCTGGCTCGGCATCGGCTTCACCTCGAAGGTGGCGCTGGTCTTCATCGGCTCGGTGATCATCATGATCATCAACACCGAGACCGGGGTCGCCCAGGTCGATCCCCGCCTGATCGAGACCGCGCGCTCGTTCACGGCGAGCGAGCGCCAGGTGCTGACCAAGATCGTGCTGCCGGCCGCGCTGCCCGTCATCCTGGCCGGCATGCGGCTTGCGATCGGCCGCGCCCTGGTGATGGTGGTGGTGGCGGAAATCTATGCCTCCAACCGCGGGCTCGGCTATCTGATCTTCCAGGCCGGCGGCCTGTACGACACCGCCCAGGTCTTCGTCGGCGTCGGCATCCTGGCGGCCGCCGGCGTGACGCTCACGGCGCTGTTGCGGGCGCTCGAGCGCTGGCTCGCGCCCTGGCAATTCGACGCGCGGCAGCAATCCTGAACCAGCATGATTGAAATCCGCGACATCTCCCACCGCTATGCCGGGCGCGACGGCGCCGGCGGCTATTGGGCGCTGCGCGGCGTCTCGCTGTCGATCGAGACCGGCACCTTCGTGTCGCTCTTGGGACCGAGCGGCTGCGGCAAGACCACGCTGTTGCGCATCGCCAACGGGCTCATCGCTCCGACGCGCGGCGAGGTGTTCATCGACGGCAAGCGGGTCACCGGACCTTCGGCCGATCGCGCCATGGTGTTCCAGGAATTCAACCTGCTGCCCTGGCGCAGCGCGCGCCGCAATGTGGAAATGCCGCTCGAGGTGCTGGGCATCGGGCGCCCAGCGGCGGCACGAGATTTCCGCCCGGCGGCTGGCGCAAGTCGGACTGGAAAAATTCGCGAGCTTCTATCCGCACCAGCTCTCCGGCGGCATGAAGCAGCGCGTCGGCCTCGCGCGCGCGCTCGCCATCGATCCCTCCTATCTGTTCATGGACGAGCCGTTCGGGGCGCTCGACCCGCAAATCCGCGAGATGATGCAGATCGAGCTGATGAAGCTGTGGGACGAGGACCGGATTCCGGCGGCCGGAAAGACGGCAACCCGCAAGACCGTGCTGTTCGTCACCCACAGCGTCGATGAAGCCGTCTTCCTGTCGGACCGCGTGATCATGATGGGCACCCAGCCCGGGCGCGTGATCGCCGATCTCAAGATCGACCTGCCGCGCCCGCGCTGGACCGACGACGAGGCGCTCAAGCGCAGCCCCGCCTTCATCGCCTACCGCAACGACATCTGGCACATGCTCAAGCAGCAGCTCAAGCAATCATCCGACACCCTAGCCCCGACGAGCGGCACCTGAACGATGTCCGAGCAACGCGTCACATTCAAATCTGACGGCCTCACGCTCGCCGGCGCGGTGCGAGTTCCGGACGGCGTGGGCGCCAGCGAGCGGCGGCCGGCCTTCATGGTGCTGCACGGCTTCGGCAGCAATATGAATGCCGGCAACGTGCCTCAAGCCCTGCGCCATGCTGAACGAGCTCGGCTATGTGACCATGCGCTTCGACATGCCGGGCTGCGGCGAGAGCGAAGGCGAGAAGGGCCGGCTCATCTGTCTCGAGCAGGTCGGTGCGGTGAGCGAGGCTTTGAGCCTGCTGGCGCAGCACCCGCAGCGTCGAGCCTTCCCGCATCGCGGTTCTGGGCTCGAGCTTCGGGGCCGCGGTCGCGGTCTATGCGGGCGGGGTCGATGCGCGCATCGCGGCGGTGATCTCGGCTTCGGGCTGGGGCCATGGGGAGCGGAAGTTCCGCGGCCAGCATCCCGGTCCCGAGGCCTTCGCCAAGTTCACCGCCATGCTGGAGGAAGGCCGGCGCCACCGCGAGCGCACCGGCACCTCCCTGATGGTGCCGCGCTACGAGATCGTGCCGATCCCGGAGCATATGCGTGGCCACGTGGTGCCGGGCTCGATCCAGATGTTCCCGGCCGAGACCGCGCAGAGCATGTACGATTTCCGCGCCGAGGAGGTGGTGGGCAGGATCGCGCCGCGCCCGCTGCTGCTCTTGCACAGCGCCAGCAACTCGGTCACTCCGGTCGAGCAATCGATCGGGCTGTTCCGGCATGCCGGCCAGCCGACCGAGCTGCATCTGTTCGCCGATACCGATCATTTCATGTTCGCCGAAAGCAACACCAGGGTGCGCCGGATCGTGCAGGATTGGCTCGCCGACTATTTCCCGGCCGGCGCCGCAGCGGCGGCGGCCTGAAAGCCGCCCGCCGATGCCCGCCTTCACGCCCCAGCAGGATGCCGCGCTCAGCGCGGTCGCGGATTGGCTCAAGGCCAAGCCCGGCCAGACCGGCACGCCGCCGCTGTTCCGCCTGTTCGGCTATGCGGGCACCGGCAAGACCACGCTCGCCAAGCACCTCGCCGAAGACTGTCGAGGGCAAGGTCCAGTTCGCGGCCTTCACCGGCAAGGCCGCGCTGGTGATGCGCCGCAAGGGCTGCGTGGGCGCCTCCACCATCCACAGCCTCATCTACCGGCCGATCGAGCGCGAGTCCGAGACCCCGACCTTCGAGCTGTGGGACGAAGCGCCGGCGTCGGAGGCCAAGCTGATCGTGATCGACGAATGCTCCATGGTGGACGCCGAGCTCGGGCGCGACCTGATGTCGTTTCGGGTGCCGGTGCTGGTGCTGGGCGACCCGGCCCAGCTGCCGCCGATCCAGGGCGGCGGCTTCTTCACCGATGCGGAGCCCGACGTCATGCTGACCGAGGTACATCGCCAGGCGATCAACGATCCGATCGTGCGGCTCTCCATGGAGATCCGCTCGGGCCAGCGGCTCAAGCCGGGCGAATACGGCGCCTCGCAGGTGGTGCGGCGCGACGCGCTCGACCCGCAGCGCGTGCTCGATGCCGATCAGGTGCTGGTCGGCCGCAATGCCACGCGGCGCGCCTACAATGCGCGCATGCGCGAGCGCCGCGGCTTCACCGAGCGCTGCCCATGCTGGGCGACAAGCTGGTCTGCCTGCGCAACAACCGGCGCAAGGGCCTGTTCAACGGCGGCCTCTGGGTGATCAAGGAGAAGCCGAAGACCCGCCGGGCGATCATCGGGATGCGGTTGCGGCCCGACGAGGACCTCAATGCCCGCACCGTCAAGGTGTCGGTGCGGCCGGAATGCTTCACCGGCGCGGTCGATGCAGCTCGAATGGGAGCAGCGCAAGCGCTATGACGAGTTCGATTTCGGCTATGTGCTCACGGTCCACAAGGCGCAGGGCTCGCAATGGGACGACGTGGTGCTGTTCGACGAATCCTTCGCGTTTCCGGACAGCCGCGACCGCTGGCTCTACACCGGCGTCACCCGGGCGGCCAAGCGATTGACGGTGGTGGTGTGAGGCGTGGCGGCGTATCTGGACCTTTCGTTTGAGCATGAAGGCTGAATTCTCAAGCTATCGAACCATGAATTCGCGCACTGCGGCGTCATTATTTCGGACAAGGCCAAAGGTGCATGAAAGCCTCCAATTGGAGTTTGTTCTTTTCGCTATCGGCAAGGCTCGAATCCAGTGACGCGACGGTGCATGTAGTCGAGCCAAGGCGCGATCGGGGTGTTGACGTCAATTCGCGGCGGGCACGACAGCCCACCCACGTATACGGCCTGCAACCCGGCCACGAATTCGCTGCGGCAGCCAGGGTCAGTCGATCGCACCGAGCCAGGAACTCCTTCGCCGTCATCGGCTCATCGGCCAAAGCCATTGTTCGCGGCGCAAGTGTGATGACCTGCGTCATCGAAAGGATAAGGACCTTAGTCCACGAACGGATCGACAAGCGGACTCGCAAACGGCCTCCAGACGCGCGGCGGACCAAACTGCGCATCGGTCTCACTTCGGCATTGATTAGGTGTGACATTCTTGATCGCTTGAGCTGCTGGGCATAGGTCACAGCGGACATTGTCAAATCATGAACTTGGATTAAGGCCCCGGCTTCCAGCCTGCCGCCTTCAATTCGGCATTCACCTTCTCGAGCCAGCTGAAATCGAACACCGCGGAGGTCGGCGGAATTTGGCTCGCCGGCATGCTGAGCATGTCGGCGCGCAGCGCGAGCTCGTTTCCCTGCGCCTCCGGCGCGATGCTGCCGTCCTCGGCCATCACCTTGCGCAGCTCGTCGTAGCCGTGGGCGGCGGCCTCAGGCGGCGCCTTCATGGCCTTCACGAACACCTCGATGGCGCCGTCGCGGTTGTCGCGCGCATAGATCATGCCCTTGCGGGTGGCGCGCACGAAACGCAGGACCGTGTCGGCGTGGTTCTTGATCATGTCGTCTGAGGTCGCCAAGCCGTTGAAGGTGGAGCGCACCTCCTGCGCCAAATCCACCACCATATGGGCATTGGGGAGACCACCGCCCGCCCGCAGGGTCTCGACCTCGGCCGGCTGCAGCACGGCGGCCGGCAGCGAGCCCGCCCGCACCACCGCCATGCGGGTGCCGAGCGAGGAGCCCATGGGGGTGTAGGAGACGAAATCCTGCGGCAGGCCGTATTTCTTGAGCAGATAGCGGATCGCGACCTCGCCGGTATCGCCGCGGCTCAAGATGCCCACCTGCAATCCCTTGAGATCCTGGAAGGTCTTGATCTCGGGCTTGGTGGTCCAGATCTGCCAGCTCGGCCGGTCCTCCCCGACCGCCAGCACCTTGAGCCTGGCGCCGCGCATGATGGCGCTGATGGCGGACGAGCCCGAGGTGCTGAACTGCACGTCGCCGGACACCAGCGCCGGCGTCGCCACCCCGCCGGCGGCCTCGATCACGTCGAGATCGAGCCCCTCGTCCTTGTAGTAGCCCTTCTGGATGGCGCTGAAGAAGAAGATGTAGGACGAGGTCAAGGTCGGATAGCTGACCTTGACCTTGTCGGCGGCGTGGGCGGGAAGGCCGATGAGTGCCGCCGCCGCCATCCCGGCCAGCGACAGAGCAACAAATCGCAAGTATTTCTTCGTCATCTCGGAAACCTTCATGCATCACGAAAAGTTTTGAACGCGGCCTCCACTTCCTTGTCGGTCGCCATGCCGCTGCGATCCGCTTCGTCGATTGCCTGCAGCTCATCAGGCGTGGCGCGGGACGAGCTGGTGCGTCGCGCCTCGATTTCCCGTGCAATTTTGACAAATTCCTCCTGATCCTCTTCGGGCCAGGAGCGTACGGCTTCCAATAGCGCGTTGAACTGTTCCTTGGTCATCTGATGAGTATACCACTTCAACCGCTATTTCGCATCCGCCTACTTCTTGTCGCCCTCTTCCACCTCGCGGGCCGGAGTCTCCGGCGTCACGCCGCCGCGGCGGCGCGCAAAAGTCTCCGCACCGCTCGTCTCCCATTCGCCCGCCACGGCGCGGCGCGCGAACACGTCCCAGGCGTCGGACCAGTCGCCGAGCGAATAGCCGTGCCAGGGCGGCCGCGGCGACAGCGTGGGCAGATGCAGCTCCTCCCAGATCGCGCGCGCCCGCTCCATGAACTCGCGTGCCGGCAGCGCCAGCGGCGGCGCCGGATGCTTGAGGGTGGCGTCGATCAGAAGCGTCGAATCCTCGGTGCCGCGGCCGGATTTCGGTCCATGGCCGCTCGCCCGGTAGGGCACCACATGCAGGTCCTCGCCCGGGTTCGACCGGTAGGCGAGCGACCAGAAGATCGCGTCCGCGTTCTCGGGGTCGATGTCCTGGCTGACCGCGATGCAGATTTTGCCGCAATCGGCGAGCAGCGAGGCGGCGCCGTGCAGGCCGCGCCAGATCTCGCTGCGCACCGTTCCTTGGGCGAATTGCAGGAAGATCACCTTGCGCAGATTGGTGAACGGCTCGTGCATCACCACCCGCCGGATGCCCCGGATCGAAAGCTGATCGCGCAGATGGGTGAGGAACAAAGGCTCGTAGGCCACCTTCTTGAGCACGCTCAATTCGCTCGGCGTCACCTGGCTCACGATGGAGACGAACACCGGCGCGCGCTTGCGGGTGATGGCGGTCACCTGCATGGACATGTTGAAGTCCTCGAGCGCCACATGGCCGTGGCTCTCGCCGAACGGGCCCTCGGGCTCGAGCAGATCCGGATCGATCAATCCCTCGATCACGATCTCGGCGTCGGCCGGCACGTCGAGATCGACCGTGACCGCCTTGGCGATCCGGATCGGAGCACCCGCGAGCCCGCCCGCGACCGCCATCTCGTCGAGATCGAGCGCGAGCTTCATGGGTCCGGTGAACATCACCACCGGGGCGCAGCCGATCACGATGCAGCAGGGCATCGGCTCCTTGCGCTTGCTGTACTTGCGCCAATGCGCATAGCCGCCGGCGCCGCCGAGCCGCGCCGCCATGCGCACGCCGAGCCGGTCGGTCGCCTTGAGACCCGCCCGGTAGGTTCCCATGTTGCGGATGCCGGTCTCCGGATCGCGGGTGACGCAAAGGGTCGCGGTGAGATAAGGCGCCGCATCGAAGCCCGGCGTCGAGATCGGCACCGGCAGCGCGGCCAGCCCCTGGTGGGCGATGCGCAAATCGGCGCCGGTGATCACCACCTCCTGGCAGGCCGGCGCGGTGACGCGCACCGGCGCGATCGGATGCGCGATGGCATTGCTCCAGGCGGTCTCGATCTCCTCGACCGGCCGTCCCATGCCGACCGCGTAGATGCGCGGCGAGGCGCCGAGCGCCCCGACCACCACCGGCATGTCGTAGCGGCGGCCGGCCGAGTCCACCACATGGGTGAACAGAAAGGCGCGGCGCTGATCCTCGGCGAGACCACCCTGAAACTGCCAGCGCACCAGCGGGTGCAGCTCGGTATCCTTGTTGATCGGTCGATCGATGCGGGTGACCAGCCCCTGCGCCTCCAGGGCCGCCAGATGCTGCTGAAAATCGAGCGGCGGCCCATCGGCCAAACCGGAACGGCGGGTCGCCGGCGCAACATCGAGCATGACCGATCCTCGGGTGGTTAGATCAACGCGAAACTACGACAACGCAATGGAGCCGGGAAGCGGCGATCTGTAGGGTGGGCAACGCGCCACCGCAGCATCGATCACGCGGTACGGTGTAGCGGCGCGTTGCCCACGCGTCCGGACCCCTCGGTGTAATTGCGTGGGCAAAATTGCGCGGCACCGCGCAAATTACGCCCGCATTACCCGGCAATTTTGCCCACCCTACAATGATCGGCTTCATGGAATCGATCCTTAGTTCGGACACGGGCCGACATGCTCGGCGAGCTTGCTCAGCGAGAAGACGATGCTCGGCTGGTTCGGCAGCGCAAAGGTGGTGGTGAGGGTGCCGGTAAACCGCTTGGCGTCCTCGAACACATAGCTGCCTTCCTGCTTGACCGACAGCGTGCCGCCCTGCGGGGCTTCGCCTTTGCATGTCGCCGACAGCGTCAGGGTGTTGCCGGCGACCGCATGGTTGCGCGTGCTGCAGTCCTTGTCGGGGAAAGGCGTCGCGAAGGTCGCGACCAGATCATCGAATTCCGCGGCCGAGTAGCAGCGGTTCTCGGTCTTGTCCGGCAGCGAAGTGCCGTTTTGGCTGGATTTGGTCAGCACCTTCCACAGCCCGGGCTCGGGCCTGACCGCGACACGATCTTGCGCGCCGGCGAACGAGCCCGCCGCGGCTACAAAGATTGCGGCAATAGCGATACCTGCAGCGACCTTGATCATCCTAACCCCCTGGGCTTGCCGCCTTGGCGGCCGCGATCGCCTGCCAGACCGCGAACGGCGTCGCCGGCATCTGGAGGTCGCGCACCCCCACCTCGCGCAGCGCATCCAGGATGGCGCTGATCATCACGGCCGGCGCCGCGGTGGTGCCGCCCTCGCCGCCGGCCTTGATGCCGAGCGGATTGGTCGGCGACAGCACCTCGGCGATCTCGGTGCGGAACGACGGCAGCGTATCGGCGCGCGGCATGCCGTAGTCCATGAGCGAGCCGGTGAGCGGCTGGCCGGAATCCGGCTCCACATAGACCTGCTCCCACATGGCCTGGCCGACGCCCTGCGCGATGGCGCCGTGGGTCTGGCCGTGCACGATCAGCGGATTGATGCAGCGGCCCACATCGTCCACCGAGGCGTAGCGCAGGATCTCGACCGCGCCGGTCGCCGGATCCACCTCGACCTCGCAGATGGCGCAGCCGTTGGGAAATACCGGATCGTGCATCTCGTTGTCGGTGACGACCATGAGGCCTGTCCTTGAGATCATCCTCGAGATCGAGCCGGGCGGTCTCGCGCGCGAGCTCGAAGAAATCGAACGTGCGGTTGGTTCCGCGCGCCGAAAAACGGCCGTCGTCGAATTCCACGTCGGCCGGCGGCGTGGCGAGCGCGATGGCGGCGATGCGCTTGGCCTTGTGGATCAGCTCGGTGGCGGCAAGAGAAAAAACCGTGGCGGCATGGCGCATGGAGCGGCCCGAATGGGTGCCGCCCCCGACCTTCACCACGTCGGTGTCGCCATAGATGATCTTGACGCTCTCGACCGGAACATGGAGCAGGTCGCAGACCACCTGGGCGAAGCTGGTTTCGTGCCCTTGGCCCGTCGACTGCGTGCCGATCACCACATCGATGCGCCCTTCCGGCAGCACCGTGAAGCGGGTTTGCTCGTTGGGAGCCCCGATCGAGGATTCGACGTAATTGGCGAGCCCGCGGCCGAGCAGCTTGCCGCGCTTCCTGGCCTCGCGCCGGCGCCGCTCGAAGCCCTTCCAATCGGCGATCTCCATCGCCCAGTCCATGTTCTCCTCGTAGCGGCCGCTGTCGTAGAGCATGCCGACGCCGTTGCGGTACGGCATGGCGGCCGGCTTGACCAGGTTGCGGCGCCGCAGCTTGATACGGTCGAAGCCGAGCTCGAGCGCGGCCTGGTCGACCAGCCGCTCGATCGCATAGGTCACCTCGGGGCGGCCCGAGCTGCGATAGGCCTGGGTCGGCATCGTGTTGGTGTAGACCGCCATCGCCCGCAGCGTGACGGCCGCGATGTCGTAGGAGCCCGGGATCAGCCCGCAGCCTTTGCTGAGCGGCGAGAACGACACCGCGCGCGCCCCCACATTGCTGATATTGGTGGCCCGCATGGCGAGGAACCGCCCATCCCGGCGCAGCGCCAGCTCGACCTTGCTGATGAGATCGCGGCCCTGATAGTCGCTCAGAAAGGCTTCCGAGCGGGTCGCCGTATACTTCACCGGGCGCCCGAGCTTGTGGGCCGCCCACAGCACCAGGCCGAACTCGACGAAGACGCGGTTGCGGGTGCCGAAATTGCCGCCGACGTCATGGGAGAGAACCCGCAGCCGGTCGGGCGCGATGCCGAGCACGGTCGCCAGCTCCCGCTTCTGGCGCACCGCCCCGCCGCTGCCGGCATAGAGCGTAAAGCGGTCGGTGGCGGCATCGTATTCGGCGACCGCGGCGCGCGGCTCGAGCGGCACCCCGGTCACCCGGCCGATATGGAAGTCCATCTTGACCACGTGATCGGCGGCCGCGAAGGCCCGATCGGTCGCGGCGCGATCCCCGAACCAGGTCTCGACCGGAATATTGTCCGGGACCTCGTCCCACACTTTCGGGGCGCCGGGCGCCATGGCGTCGGGCGCATGGGTGACGTGGGGCAGCACCTCGTAGTCGACCTCGACCGCCTCGGCGGCGTCGAATGCCTGCGTCAGGGTTTCGGCCACCACCATGGCGACGGCCTCGCCCACATGGCGCGCCTTGTCGGCCGGCAACAACAGATGCGGGCCGATGAAGACGGTCCCGCCGCCGGGCGCGCAGAGCTTCATGTCGTATTTGGTCTTGGGCAGCGGATCGTGCGGGATGGGGCCGAGATGGTCGGCCAGGCAGTCGGCCCCGGTGAAGACGCCGAGCACGCCCGGCATGGCGCGCGCCCGCGCCGTAGCGATGCCGCGAATACGCGCATGCGGATGGGGCGAGCGGACCATGGCGGCGTAGGCCTGATGGTCGAGCTTGAAATCGTCGCTGAAGCGGCCCTTGCCGGTGACCAGCCGCTCGTCCTCGGCGCGGCGCACCGGCCTGCCGATGAAGCGGAAGCCGTCCTTATCGGGTTCCATGCGGGTCGTTCCGGAATGTCTTTAGGGGACGGGGCGCTTCAGCGGACGGGTCGGGGCAGCATGTATGCGCTGCGACAGGGCCTTGAGTAAACCGCGCCCCGCAAGGCGTCAGAGACTCTTCTTGACTCCCGACCCAGGGCGAGGAATCAATAGGAACAAAACACGAACATTTCGGCTTGCACATGCCTTCAGCCCTTACCGGCCCGTCCTCCCTTTCCCTCCCCGGCAAGCCGGGGAGGGTTGGGTGGGAGCAGGCGGTAGCGGCAATCGATCCAAGGAGGACACCCGGGTTTTCCCCCCTGGGCGCCGACGAGGGCTCGCTCCGGTTGGGCGTGCCGGCTCTCGATGAGGCGCTCCAGGGGGGCCTTGCCGGCGGGGCTTTGCATGAGCTTTGCCCCGCAAGCGAGCTGCAGCTCGGGGCCGCCTTCGGGTTTGGGCTCGCCATCGCGGCGCTGGCGGCAGCCGGCGGCCGGCAGGTGCTCTACATCCAGACCGATTATGCGGCGCTTGCAGCCGGAGCCCCTTATGGGCTCGGCCTCGATGGTCTCGGGCTTGCCATGGATCGGCTCATGATCCTGCGCGTCGCGCATCCGCTCGATGCGCTCTGGGGTTTCGAAGAGGCGCTCAAATGTCCGGCTTTGGCGGCGGTCTTGACCGAGCTGCCGGAAGCGGGCGCGGCCGCCGATCTCACCGCCACGCGCCGGCTGGCGCTCGCCGCGCAAGCCGGCGGCGGGCTTGGCCTGTTGCTGCGGCACCGGCCCTGTCCGCTCTCGTCCGCCGCCATGACCCGCTGGCAGGTGGCGGCGGCCCCGAGCCGGCCCGACCGTTTCGGCGGGCTCGGCGGCTTGAGCTTCGATCTCTCCTTGCAGCGGAACCGGCGCGGCCGCTGCGGCCGCTGGATCACGGGTTGGAATCATGATGAGCGCACCTTCGTCCCGCAGGCGCTATCTCTCGGTGTGGCTGCGACGGCTCACGACCGACCGGATCGCGCGCCAGCGCTCCGGCGCATCGCCTGAGACGCAGGCGCCTGCGGCGCAGCCGCCGTTGGTGGTCGCCCTGCAGGTCAAGAACGCCCTGCAGGTCGCGGCCATGAACGATGCGGCCGCGCGGCTCGGCCTGCGCGCCGGCATGGCGCTGGCCGATGCCAAGGCGATGTATCCGGCCCTCACCGTCATGGACGCCGATCCGCAGGCCGACCGCATCCTGCTCGCCGCCATCGCGGACTGGTGCGACCGCTATACACCGCTCATCGGGCTCGACCCGCCGGACGGACTGATGCTGGACATCACGGGTTGCGCGCATCTGTTCGGCGGTGAGGCGGCCTTCGGCGGCGACATCGTAGAGCGGCTCGAACGGCAAGGTTTTGCGGCGCGCATCGCCATCGCCGATACGGTCGGCTGCGCCTGGGCGGTGGCGCGGCATGGCGCCTTTTCTTACCCTCCCCTGCAAGGGGAGGGTCGGATTGCCGAAGGCAATCCGGGGAGGGGTCCCGCGACACGCGATAACGGGACCCCCACCCGGCTCGCTTCGCGAGCCGACCCTCGGGTCGTAGCCCGAGGGCAGGCTCTCCCCCTTGCAGGGGGAGGTAAACACCTCATCATTCCCCCGGGCGGCGCCCATGAGGCGCTGCTGCCGTTGCGGCTCGCGGCGCTGCGCATCGCGCCCGACATCGCGGCCGCCTTGGGTCAGGCCGGTCTCAAACATGTTGCCGACGTGATCGACCGGCCGCGCGCTCCGCTGGCGGCGCGCTTCGGCGAGGAATTCATCCGCCGCATCGATCAGGCCCTGGGGCGGGAGGACGAGCCGATCACGCCCCGCCTGCCGGTTCCGCCCTATGTGGCGGAACGCCGCTTCGCCGATCCGATCCTGCTCGAAGCCGATGTGCTCGGCACCACCGAGCAGCTGGCGCACGAGCTCGCCCGCATGCTGGAGCGGCGCGGCGAAGGCGCCCGCCGATTGCAGGTCGCGCTGTTCCGCACCGACGGCAAGGTTTATCGCAGCGAGGTCGGGACCGGCGCGCCGCTGCGCGATCCGGGGCGCATCCGGGCGCTGTTCGGCGAGCGGCTCGCCGCGCTCGGAGAGGCCTGCGATCCCGGTTTCGGCTTCGATGTGGTGCGGCTGGCGGCGCTCACGACCGAGCGCTGCGATCCGGTGCAGACCGGCCTGGCGGCACCCGACCACAGCGCGGAGCTGGCGCATCTCGTCGATCGCCTGGGCGCACGCTTCGGCCTGCGCCGGGTGACCCGGCCGGTGCCGCAAGACAGCCACATCCCCGAATTCGCGGTCGCGGCCGTGGCGGCGCATGTCACACGCGGAACCACGCGAAATGTCGCACGCGAATTTGCTTCACCGAGCAGAACGCGTTCTCGCGCTTTGCCCGCCGAAGCGGAGGACGAGAATCATCTCCACCAGGACTCGCTCGGCCTGCCGCGGCCGCTTCGTCTGTTCGGGCGCCCGGAACCGATCGAGGCGATCGCGGAAGTACCGGACGGGCCGCCGGTGCGGTTTCGCTGGCGGCGCGTGCTGCACCAGGTCGCCCATGCGGAAGGCCCCGAGCGCATCGCCATGGAATGGTGGCGCGACCAGAAGGGCCGCGCGCTGACGCGCGATTATTTCCGCGTCGAGAGCCGCGAGGGCGTGCGGGTCTGGGTCTATCGCGAAGGCCTCTATGGACGCGAGCTCAACGAGCCGCGCTGGTTTCTGCACGGCCTGTTCGCGTGAAAGCCATCGGTAATAGCATGATCCCGAAAAGTGGGAACCGGTTTTCGGAAAAAGATCATGCGCAAAAATGGATGTTGCGTGATGTATGCCGAGCTCGCCGTCACCACCAATTTCTCCTTCCTGCGCGGCGCCTCGCATCCCGAGGAGCTGGTCGCCTGCGCCAAGCGGCTCGGCCTTCGCGGCATCGGCATCGCGGACCGCAACAGCGTCGCGGGCGTGGTGCGGGCCCATATGGCGGCGCAGGAGGCGGGATTGCGGCTCGCGGTCGGGGCGCGGCTGGTCTTTGCCGACGGCACGCCCGATATCCTCGGCTATCCACGCGACCGCGCCGCCTGGGGACGGCTCACCCGCCTGCTCTCGCTCGGCAAGCTGCGCGCCCCCAAGGGCGAATGCATCCTCCGTGTCGCCGACCTCGAGGATTTCATCAGCGGGCTCAATCTCATCGTCATGGCGCCGCCGCGGATCAATGCCGCGGGCCT
This sequence comes from uncultured Alphaproteobacteria bacterium, assembly GCA_963744275.1. Lineage (GTDB taxonomy): Bacteria > Pseudomonadota > Alphaproteobacteria > Rhizobiales > Xanthobacteraceae > VAZQ01. The sequence continues at coordinate 146,035 of CAVUSX010000029.1, read as the reverse complement.
GCAGGGACCTGCTCGGACGGCTCAAGGAAGCGGCCAACCCCAAATGCATCTGGCTCGCCGCCAGCATGCTGTATCGCGGCGATGACGGGCGCCGCAACGCGCGCCTCGCCGAGATCGCCGCCCAAGCCGGCGTGCCGCTGATCGCCGTCAACGACGTGCTCTATCACGCCCGCAAGCGGCGCGCCCTGCAGGACATCCTCACCTGCATCCGCGCGCATACCACCATCGATGCCGCCGGCCGCCTGCTGGAAGCCAATGCGGAGCGGCATTTCAAGCCGCCCGCCGAGATGGCCCGGCTGTTCCGCAAGATTCCGGATGCGCTGCGGCAGACGGAAGCCTTTCTCGATGCATGCCGCTTCTCGCTCGAGGAATTGAAGAACACCGAATATCCGGACGAGACCCGCAAGGGCTTCGCCACGCCGCAGGAGGCGCTCGTCGCCTTTGCGCAGGCCGGCGCACAGCGGCGCTATCCGAATGGCATTCCCTTGAAGGTGCGCCACGCGCTCGCCGAGGAGCTGCGGCTGATCGGCGAGCTCAACTATGCGCCGTTCTTTCTCACCGTTCACGACGTGGTGCAATTCGCCCGCAACGAGGAAAAAATTCTATGCCAGGGGCGCGGCTCGGCGGCCAATTCGGTGATCTGCTATTGCCTCGGCATCACCGACGTCGATCCGCTCAAGATCGATCTTCTGTTCGAGCGTTTCGTCTCGGCCGAGCGGCGCGAGCCGCCCGACATCGACGTCGATTTCGAGCACGAGCGGCGCGAGAAGGTGATCCAGCACATCTACAAGACCTACACGCGCGAGCGCGCCGGCTTCGCCGCGACCGTCATCTGCTACCGCGGCCGCAGCGCCATTCGCGACGTCGGCAAGGTGTTCGGCCTGTCGGAGGACACGATCGGGGCGCTCGCCGGCTCGCTCTGGGGCTGGTCGATGGACGGCGTGAGCGCGCAGGAGGCGCGGCGCATCGGGCTCGATCCGGCCGATCGGCGGCTCCGCATGGCGCGCTCCTTTGCGCGCGTGCTGAGCGGGTTTCCACGGCATCTGTCCCAGCATGTGGGCGGCTTCGTCATCACCCGCAGCCGGCTCGATGAGGTGGTGCCGATCGAGAACGCCGCCATGGAGGATCGCACCGTCATCGAATGGGACAAGGACGATCTCGATGCCGTCGGCCTCCTCAAGGTCGATGTGCTGGGGCTCGGCATGCTGTCCTGCCTGCGGCGCGCCTTCGAGCTGCTGCAGACGCATTACGGGGTGACCCGCGATCTCTCCATGCAGGACGAGGACGCGGCGACCTATCGCATGATCCAACGCGCCGACACGATCGGGGTGTTCCAGATCGAGAGCCGCGCCCAGATGTCCATGCTGCCGCGGCTCAAGCCCAAAGAGTTCTACGATCTGGTCATCGAGGTCGCGATCGTGCGGCCGGGCCCGATCCAGGGCGACATGGTGCATCCCTATCTGCGGCGGCGGCAGGGGCTCGAGCCGGTGCGCTATCCGTCGCCGGAACTCGAAGGCGATCCTGCACAAGACGCTGGGGGTTCCGCTGTTCCAGGAGCATGCGATGCGGATCGCCATCGTGGCGGCCGGCTTCGCGCCCGCCGAAGCCGACAAGCTGCGGCGCGCCATGGCGACCTTCAAGCGCGTCGGCACGATCAAATATTTCCGCGACAAGTTCATCAACGGCATGGCGAGCCGCGGCTACGACAGCGATTTCGCCGCCCGCTGCTTCAGCCAGATCGAAGGCTTCGGCGAATACGGCTTTCCTGAAAGCCACGCGGCGAGCTTCGCCAACCTGGTCTATGCGTCGGCCTGGATAAAGTGTCGTTATCCCGACGTCTTCGCCTGCGCGCTCCTCAACAGCCAGCCCATGGGCTTCTATGCGGCGGCCCAGATCGTGCGCGATGCGCAGGAGCATGCCGTCGAGGTGCGCCCGGTCGACATCAATCATTCCGGCTGGGATTGCGGCCTCGAGCCCGGCGGCGCCGGCGAGCTCCGCGCCCGCGCGCCTGCATCCGCGCCACGCGCAGATGCGCGACGACATCCGCCAGACCCATGCGCTGCGGCTCGGCTTCCGCCAGATCAGCGGCTTTTCGGAAGCGGACGGGCTTAAGATCGAAAGCACGCGCGGGATGGGTTTCGATTCGGTGCGCGATCTCTGGCTGCGCACCGCCCTCAGCCCCTCCGTCATCGAGCGGCTGGCGCAAGCCGATGCATTCCGCTCGCTCGGCCTCGACCGCCGCGATGCCCTGTGGGCGGTGCGCGCCCTGCAGCGCACCGGCGACAAGGACGACCTGCCGCTGTTTGCTCGCGTGGCGATGCCGCAGCTCGAGCCCGACATCGCGCTGCCGCCGATGCTTCTGGGCGAGCACGTGGTCGAAGACTATCGCCGCCTGCATCTGTCGCTCAAGGCGCATCCGGTCGCGTTCCTGCGCCAAGATCTGGCGCGGCGCGGCATCCTGCGTCACGATCAGCTCCCCGCCATCGCGTCGGGCCGCCGCGTAACGGTCGGGGGCCTCGTGCTGGTGCGCCAGCGCCCCGGCACCGCCGCCGGCGTCATCTTCATGACGCTGGAGGACGAGACCGCCATCGCCAACACCATCGTGTGGCCGAAGATCTACGAGACCTTCCGTCCGATCGTGCTCGGCGCCCGGCTCATCAGCGTCACCGGCAAGCTGCAGAACGAATCAGGCGTCATCCATGTGGTGGCCGAGCGGGTGGAGGACCTGACGGCGCTGTTGCGCCGCCTGTCGCAGGATCACGGCTGCGTCGAGGCGCTGGCGCGCGCCGACGCCGTGAAGCATCCCGCCGCCCCCGACCCGCATCCCCACCGCCACCCGCGCGCCGGCGATGCGCTGGTCACTCTGTTCAAGGACGAGCCGGCCTTGGCCGGCCAGCTCGGCTTCGCGGCGGGCGTCATGCCCAAGGGGCGGAATTTTCACTGACCAGACCGTGAATGCAGCCGCGATCAACCGCCGCAGATTGGTATCAGGTGGCGTATTCCAAAAGCAGACTGGCCGGGCGCTTGCGCCCGGCCAGGAACGGAGAACAATTTTCGAAAATCAAGCAGCCTAGATGCGATCCGGGAACCGGATGACGAAGTTGTCCCGGTTCGGCATCTTCACCTTGGGCAGCGTGGTGGCGTTCATCTCCTCATCCTCGGGGATGAGCTTGTTGGCCGCCAAGATAAAGGCGGTCAGCGCATAGACCTCCTGATCGGTCAGCGAACGCGGCTGGGTCCACGGCATCGAGCGGCGGATGAAATCGAATACCGTGGTGGCATAGGGGTAGTAGTTGGCAATGACCTTGCCGCCGTCGAGCGTCGCCTTGGGCGGACCGCCGATCACCCGCGCGGCAAGGCCGCCCTGGCCTTTGTCGCCATGACACGCGACGCACTTCTGGGCGAAGATCTTGGCGCCGTCGGCCGCCGTTCCGCTGCCGGGCGGAAGATTTGTGCCGTCCGGGAGAACGTTGATGTCCCACTCGGACAGATCGGCCTGGCTGATGGGCTTGCCGAGATGCGCCGACTCGGCGAGCGCGACGCCGCCGCACGCGAGCCCGGCAACAGCCGCTGCGAGCGCAACCTTACGCATAGACATGCTTGACCTCCCCTTTGGCGTCGACGCCCCAGCTGGTGATTGGATTGGCATGATGCCCCGGGAATCCGCCGACATTCGGCGGTTTGGTGGTCTGGCCGCGCGCCGCCACGAACTGCTCGCGGGTCGGCTGTACGGCGCCGCTCTCGTCCCAGGCGCGGCTCTGCAGGACAGCCGGCCCGCCGTCCCAGCGCCACGGCAGCGAGAACCGCGTGAAGGCCTTGGGCAGCCGCGGATCCATCAGGGCCGACTCCGCCCAGCTCTTGCCGCCGTCCGCCGAGACCATGACCTTGGCGATGCGGCCGGAACCCGAATAGGCGATGCCGGTGATCTCGTAGAATCCCGGCTCCTTGAGATTGAGGCCGGGCGACGGCGAGGTGATGAAGGACTTCACCTCGTTGACGAAATAGAACTGCGTGTCCTTTCCGTCGGGCAGCGGGTCGGTATAGATCTTCGATTCGTAGTAGGTCATCCCGGGCTGGTCGGTGACCTGCACGCGGCGCAGGAACTTGACGTTCATGTTGCCTTCGTAGCCCGGCAGCCACAAACGCATCGGATAGCCCTGGCCGGGCTGGATGCGCTCGCCGTTCTGAAACAGGGCGACCATTGCGTCATCCATGATCTTCTTCAGCGGCACGCTGCGGGTGAGATGGGGAGAATCCGCGCCCTCGGCGATGATCCACTTCGCCTTCGGGTCGACGCCGGCTTCGTCGAGGAGCGTCGCGAGCGGCACGCCGGACCATTCGGCGCAGGACGAAAGACCATGCAGCGCCTGCAGATTGGCCTGGATCGGCTCATTGGAGAACAGCGGTGCACTGTTGCCGCCGCATTCGGTGAAGCCGACGCGCGACACCATCTGGTAGCGCATCAGGTTCTCGACCGTGAATTCCAGCGGCTGCCGCACCAATCCGTGGATGACGAGCTTGTGCTGAGCCGGATCGATGTCCGGAATGCCGGCATGCATGATGGTGAAGTGCAGGCCGTTGGGCGTGATGATGCCGCGCAGCAGCTGGTGCGGCGTGCGCGCGCGCTGACCGCCGGGCGCATTGTTCTGATTGTCGACAGTCCGCACCACCTTGTCCTCGAAGGGCGAGGGCCGCTGGTAGGGCGGAACCGGATTGCCCGGATGCGTGCTCCATGGCGCTTCGGCCAAGGGCTCGGCGGCGGCGCCGGTCAACGAACCAGCCACGCCCGCGCCGGCCAGCAGCGATGCCGCGTCCCAGGACGGCGCGGCGGTCCAGCAGGCCGTTACCGGCCACCTGCTGGATCGAATTTCCACTTTGTCGGGTTTTGCTCATGGTGTTTCCCCATATGGGCTTCTTGCGTATTCTCCGGCTCAACCCATCGGTCGGGCCGTGACGGTTCAGTGGTGAGCCCACTGACGCAGCCCCCACAAAGCACGTTTCGGGTCACTGCTCCAGTGCCGAAAAGCGATGCGCAAGCCAGTCGAGCGCGCCACGCGCGGCGGCGGCACCGGTGGAGAATGTGGCCTGCAGAAGGTAGCCGCCGGTCGGCGCCTCCCAGTCCAGCATCTCGCCGGCCACGAACACACCGGGTCGGCCGCGAAGCATGAAGCTTTCGTCAATTTCGTCGAACGCGATGCCGCCGGCGGTCGAGATCGCGCTCGCAAGCGGCGCCACGCCGGAGAGCCGCACCGGCACCGCCTTGATCAACGCGGCCAGCGCCTGCGGCGCGAGGACGGACAGACGCTGCGGCACCGCCATGGCGGCTTCGTTCAACAGCCCGACCGCGACCGGGGCAAGCGCCAAAGTCTTGCGCAGAAAGGTCGCGAGCGATTGCTTGCCGCGCGGCGCGCGCAAGCGCTGCTCCAGCGCGGCGGCCGCAATGTCGGGACGCAGATCGATATGGATCACCGCTTCGCCTTGGGCCGCAATGGCGGGCCGCAGCCGCGCCGACAGCGCGTAGATAGCGCCGCCCTCGAGTCCATTGCGCGTGATGATCGCCTCGCCGCGGGCGGCGTGGCCCGCAAAGGACACTTCGATGCGCTTGAGCGGCTGGCCTTCGAAGCGGTTCGCGAAGATATCCGACCAGCCGGCTACGAACCCGCAATTGGCGGGCATGAGCGGCGTCACCGTGATGCCGGCAGCGCTCACCGCCGCGACCCAACCACCATCGGAGCCGAGCCGCGGCCAACTGGCGCCACCCAGCGCCAGCACGGTCGCGTCCGCATGGACGCTAACGCGTCCCGGCGGGGCATCGAAGATCAGCTCGCCAGCGGCGTCCCAACCGACCCAGCGGTGGCGTGGCTCGAAGCGGACCCCCATGGCGGCGAGGCGCCGCAGCCAGGCGCGCAGCAGCGGCGAGGCCTTGAGGGCTTGCGGGAAGATGCGGCCGCTCGAGCCGACAAACGTGACCTGGCCGAGCCCCTCGCTCCAAGCACGCAGATCCGCGGGCGAGAATGCCGCGATAGCGGCGCGCAGGTGCGGCTTGGCAGCGCCGTAGCGGTCGAGCAGGCTGTCGAGCGCCTCGCCGTGGGTCAGATTGAGACCGCCGCGGCCGGCAAGCAGAAACTTCCGCCCCGCCGACGGCATGCGTTCGTAGATCGTGACACGCGCGCCGCCGCCCGCCAGCACCTCGGCCGCCATCAATCCGGCCGGACCGCCGCCGATGACGGCGACCTGGGCGCGGCTGGTTGAATTTTGGTTGCCCATTTCTGGGCTTCGCCTGATGACGCTTGCTGCTCGCGCTCTAGTCCTTCACCGCACCGCCGCCGAGCATCAGATGGATGGTCTTGGTCTCGGTGTAGCTCAGCAATTCGTCGATGCCCTCTTCGCGCCCGAGCCCGCTGTTCTTGTAACCGCCGAACGGCGTCCCGTAGAAATGGCCCGACGCGCCGTTGATCCACACATAGCCGGACTTGACCGCGCGCGCCGCCCGGAAGGCGGCGTCGAGATCGTTGGTGAAGATCGACGCGGTCAGGCCGTATTCGGTGGAGTTGGCGAGGTTCAGGGCTTCCTTCTCGTCGCGCCAGCTGAACACCGAGAGCACCGGGCCGAAGATCTCCTCGCGCGCGATCCGCATGGTCGGCTTGACGTCGGCGAACACCGTCGGCTCCAGCCAATAGCCACGCTTGAATTGCTCGCCGGGCGGACGCTTGCCGCCGGTCATCAGCCGCGCGCCCTCCTGGCGCCCGGACTCCACCATGGCGCAGACGCGCTCGTAGTGGCGCTTGGAGTTGATCGGACCCATCTGGGATTTGTCGTCGAGCGGATCGCCCAGCCGCAGCGCGGCCACGCGTTCCACCACCCGCTTGAGCACGCCTTCGTAGAGCGATTCGTGCAACAAGAGGCGGCTGGTCGAGCCGCAGGACTGGCCCTGCCAGGCGAAGTTCATGCCGGCGACCGCGATCTGGGCGACCTTGTCGGGGTCCATGTCGGGGAACGCGATCAGCGGATTCTTGCCGCCGAGCTCGAGGGTGACGTGCTTGATGCCGCCTTCGGCGGCGGCGCGCTGGATGGCGCGGCCGGTCGGCACCGAGCCCGTGAAGGCGATGCGCTTGACGCTCGGGTGGCGCGCCAGCGCGTCGCCCGCCGGCATGCCCAGGCCGGTGACGATATTGACGACACCCGCCGGCAGCACCTCGCGGCAGATCTCGCCCAGCATGGTGGCCGAGAGCGGGCTCGTCTCCGGCGGCTTGAGCACCACCGCATTGCCGGCCATCAGCGGCGCCGCCAGCGCATTGGCGGCGAACTTGATCGGGTGATTGAACGGGATGATGCGGCCGACCACGCCATAGGGCTCGCGCAGCGTCATATGCAGGTTCTTGGCGCTGGCCGGGATGGTCTCGCCTTTGATCTCGCTGTGGAAGCCGGCGTAATAATCGAGCGTATCGCCGGCGCTGGCGACGTCGGCGCGCATCTTGCTGATGGTGTTGCCGGTATCGATGACCTCGATGCGCAGGATGGCGTCGGTGCTCTCGCGCAATTTCGCGGCCAGCTGGCGCAACAGCTTGGCGCGCGCCTTGGGCTCGAGCGCCGCCCAGGCCGGCTGCGCGGCCTCCGCGGCGGTGACCGCCCGGTTGACGTCGGCTGCGGTCGCGGCCGGCACATGGCCCAGCGTTTCCTCGGTGGCGGGATTGACCGATTCGAGCCATTCGCCGCCTTCGCTTTGGACCAGCTCGCCGCCGATCAGCATATGGCCGCGCATGAGATTGGAATGGACGTTCATGGGGCGATCCTCATTGGTTCACGGGTCTTGTTACCACGATCCGGCTCAGTCGGCCTTGATATTGGCGTCATGCACCACCTTGGCCCATTTTGCGATCTCGGTCTTGATGCGCTCGCCGAAATGCGCAGGCGTATCGGCGACCGGAACGAAGCCGAGGTCCTGCAGGCGCTGCTTCACGTCCGGCAAGGCGACGATGCGGGCGATCTCGTCATGCCAGCGATCGATGATCTCCTTGGGCGTGCCGGCCGGCACCACCACGCCGGTCAGGGTATCGGATTCCTGATCCGGCACGCCCGCCTCCGCCATGGTGGGAACGTCGGGCAGCACCGCGGCGCGCTCGAGGCTGAGCACCGCGAGCCCGCGCAGCTTGCCGTCCTTGATGTTGGCCATGGCGGGGGGCAGCGCCGTGAAGACGATCGGCGTGTGTCCCCCCAGGGTGGAATTGATCGCCAGCGCGGCGCCGTTGAACGGCACCATCACCAGGTCGAGGCCGAACTTGAGCTTGAACAATTCGCCCGCCAGATGCGGGGTCGAGCCGGTGCCGGGCTGGGCGAAGCTGTATTTGCCGGGATTGGCCTTCACCAGGTCGATGAGCTCGCGCACGCTCCTGGCCGGCAGCTCCGGATAGACCGAGAGCACGTTGGGGGACGACGCCACCAGGGTGACGGGCGCGAAATCCTTGATCGGATCGTAGGGCACCTTCGCGTACATGCTCGGATTGACGATGAATCCCGTGCTCACCACCAGGATCGTATAGCCGTCCGCCGGCGCGCGCGCCGCCATGGCGGCCCCGGTATTGCCGCCGCCGCCCGGAACATCTTCGATATAGATTTGCTGGCCCCAGGTTTCCGACAGCTTCTGGGCCACGATGCGGGCGATCACGTCGGTCGGGCCGCCGGCCGCGAACGGCACGATCATCCTGACCGAATGGCTCGGATAGACCTGCGCGAGCGCACTGCCGGCGGCAACCAGGCCGACGCTGACGAGCGCGAGCCGCACAACCAACCCACGGAACAGCGTTGTCATGGCGCCCTCCTTCGTGTTGTTGTGCGCCCATCATCGCGCCCGCGCCGGGCGCAGTAAATGGGGGCACGTCGGGCCGCACCCGCAGGCCGCCGCCCGCGCTCACCCGCCGGAAGGAAGCACGATGTCGGATACAACGTCGAATACAGGGCCGAAAAAGAAGCTGACCCGGCAGGATCTGCGCGATGCCGCCGAAAAATACAAGAACTGGGGCAAATGGGGCCCGCAGGACGAGATCGGCACGCTCAATTACACGGCGCCCGAGGACATCGTGGCGGCCGCCCGGCTGGTGCGCAAAGGCAAGGTGATCTCGCTCGCGCTCAATTTCGATCATACCGGGCCGCAGGGCGCCAAGAGCAACTATCCGGCCATGGGCCGCACCAATCCGATCCACACCATGCTGCGCACCGGCACCGACGCCTATTCGGGCGTGCTCGACAAGCGCGGCATCCGGGCCGCCGACGACATGGTGACGATGCCGCTGCAATGCGGCACCCAATGGGATGGCCTCGGCCACGTGTTCTATGAGAACTCCATGTGGAACGGCTACGACTGCCGCGAGGTCACCTCCGCCGGCGCGCAGAAATGCGGCATCGAGAAGACCAAGAGCAAGATGGTCGGGCGCGGCGTGTTTCTCGACGTGGCGCGCGCGCTCGGCAAGGAGTGCCTGGAGGACGGCTACGGCATCACCTGCCAGGACCTCGACCTGACCGCCAAGCAGCAGGGCGTGAGCGTGCGGCGCGGCGACTATGTGGTGGTGCGCACCGGGCAGATGGAGCGCTGCCTCAAGGCCGGCAGCTGGGACGGCTATCCGGGCGGCGATGCGCCGGGCTTTGCGTTCGAGACGCTCGAATGGGTGGCGCGCACGCAGCTGGCGGCGCTCGCCAGCGACACCTGGGGCTGCGAGGTGCGGCCGAACGAGACCGAGCCCGGCATCAACCAGCCCTGGCACTGGATCACCATCCCGATGATGGGCATGACCATGGGGGAGATCTTCTACGTGAAGGATCTGGCCGAGGACTGCGCGGCCGACAAGACCTACGAATTCATGTTCGTGGCGCCGGCGCTGCCGATCACCGGGGCGGTCGGCTCGCCGACCAATCCGCTGGCCATCAAGTAGAAAAACCCTTCCTTGCGAAATCGGGTAGTTCGTAGCCTGGATGAAGCGAAGCGAAATCCGGGACCGCCGGTCCCGCATTCCACTACGTTGCATGCGGGCTACAAGAACCGAACGCGCATTGCGGCGCTGGCGCCACAGAATGACAGGATGATCTGACTATGCTCGGACACAATCGGAAAATGGCCGGCGCCGAATGCCTGGCCGAGATGCTCAAGGGCTATGGGGTCACCCATCTGTTCATGGTGCCGGCGGTGCTGCGGCGGACCTTCGCGGAGCTGGAGCGGCGCACCTCGATCGCGCGCATCCATACCCATGGCGAGAAATCGGCCGCCTATATGGCGGACGGCTATGCGCGCGCCTCGGCCGGCCCGGCCTCTGCATGGCGCAGGTGATCGGCGCGCTCAATCTGGCGGCCGGTTTGCGCGATGCGTGGCTGGCCCATTCGCCGGTGATCGCGTTCACCGGCGGGCGCGAGCCCAAGACCAAGTTCCGCAAGGTGTACCAGGAGATCGACGACCTGCCGGCGTTCGAGCCGGTGACCAAGTTCAACGCCACGGTCGACGACGTGGCGCGCTTCCCCGACATGATCCGCCAGGCCTTCCGGGTCGCGGTCTCGGGCTGCCCGGGGCCGGTGCATCTGCAGTTTCGCGGCAATGAAGGCCAGGTCGATGCCGAGGAGGCGGAGCTCGAGCCGCTGGTCGAGCCGCTGTTCGCCCGCGTGCCGCCGTTCCGGCCCGAGCCCGAGCGCGCCAGCATCCTGGCGGCGCTGAAGCTTCTGCAAGAGGCGGAGCGCCCGGTGATCGTCGCCGGTGGTGGCGTGCGCGCCTCGGGCGCCGCCGCCGAGCTGGTCGCGCTGGCGCAGGCGCTGCAAATTCCGGTCGCCACCTCGCTCAACGGCAAGGACACCATCGCGGGCAACCATCCGCTGTCGGTCGGGGTGGTGCGGCAGCTATTCGCGCGAAAGCGCCAACCGGGTGGTCAATCGCGCCGATCTGGTCTGCTTCATCGGCACCGAGACCGGCGGCATGACCACGCATTTCTGGGCGGTGCCGCCGATCGGCACGCCCGCCATCCAGATCGACATCGACGCGCAGGCGATCGGCCGCAACTATCCGCTTCAGGCGGCGATCAACGGCGACGCCAAAATCACGCTCGCCCGCATGCTGGAGCATGCCGACCGCGGCAGCGCCGCGCGGCGCGCCGCCTGGGTCAAGGAGGCGCAGGCGATCTGCCAGGACTGGCGCACCAAATATGCGCCGATCCTCGCTTCCGACGCGGTGCCGATCCGCCCCGAGCGCATCTGCGGCGAGCTGTCCCGGCACCTGCCGCAGGACGCCATCGTGGTGGTCGATACCGGGCATGCCGGGATGTGGATGGGCGGGATGTTCGATCTCATGAGCCCGCGCGCAAAGCTACCTGCGCAGCGCCGGGCATCTGGGCTGGGCGTTCCCGGCCGGGCTCGGCGCCAAATGCGGCGTGCCGGAGCGCCCGGTCGTCACCTTCACGGGCGATGCCGGGTTCTGGTACCACATCGCCGAGGTCGAGACCGCGGTGCGCTGGAAGATCAACGCCGTCACGGTGGTCAACAACAACAGCGGCGGCAATCAATCCAAGCGCGGCTTCGACCGCGCCTATGGGGGCACCCAGACCGAGCAGGCGCGCGAGCTGTGGACCTACAACAAGGTCGACTTCGCCCGCCTGGCGCAGGACATGGGGGCGCTCGGCATCCGGGTCGAGAAGCCGGGCGAGCTCGCGGGCGCGCTCGCGCAGGCGCTGGCGGCCAATCGGCCGGCCGTCATCGACGTCGTCACCGACATCGATGCGCTCGCCCCGCTGGCGGTGAGTTGATCGACTGCGCGTCGGACCCGCGAACGCTCAGTAGCCCCCGACTCCCGAAAAGACGCCCTCGTCGATCGGAACGAAAACCTCGTCGACGGACGCCAGGCGGCCGGTCAGGCCTTGCGCATGGGTGTAGCGCATCGCGGTCTCGAGATTCTTGCGGTTGGCGGCCCCGAGACCGTAGGCCCACGGATCGCGGCCCAGGATCGCGTCCTGCTCCTCGAGAGCGTTCATGTTCCAGGCTTGCGGCAGGACGCGCGGATTGCGCAGCCGTTGACAGGCCATCTGCTTGGCCTGGTTGAACGCATAGGCCAGGTTGGCCGGAACCCAGGGGTGCGCCTCGACGATGCTTTGGCGGATCATGACCAGGTGCATGATCGGGAAGATCCCGGTCTGCCGGTAATAGTCGATCTCCAGCGCCTTGTAATCGGGGAACAGCCGCGCCACGCGTTTGTCGCCGCGCACGAACGGCGCCGGAAAGCTCGGCGCCAGCATGGCGTCGATCTCGCCCTGCGCCAGCATCTCGTCGAGCGACTTGTCCGGGCGGAACGGTCTCGATCTTCAACCCGGGCGGCGGCGTGAACGGAATTTCGTCGAGCTTCGGCACCACCCAGACGGCGTCGCGATGCGGCAGGCCGAAGAATTCCTCGAGCAGGCCGCGCAGCCACACGCAGGCCGCCGGCTGGAAGCCGCCGTAGCAGCCGATCCGGCGGCCGCGCAGGTCGGAGGCTTGCGTGATCCCCTTGGTGGTGTTGACGAACACGAAGCCGTGGCGAAAGCGGCGATGCGGATAGATCGGCAGCGCGATGTAGGGATGGCCGCGGTCGCGCGCCATGAAATAGGCGCAGGCGTTGAACTCGCCGAGGTCGCACTCGGCATTGCGCGCCAATCGCCAATGGCGATCGCGCGACGCCGAATTGGTCAGCACCGTCAAGCGCGATGCCGTCGGGCTCGACCAGCCCCTCGGCGAGCGGCCGCGTGATCTCATAGTCGCCGCATGTCAGAGTCAAAGGCAGCTTGGTCGCCACATGATATCCTTTCGTAAGGGACGCCTGTCCCTAGAGCTGGTTCCGGTCGGATAGAAGCACAATCTCTCCGTCGTCATGCCCGGCCTTGTGCCGGGCACCCACGTCTTTCGCGCCACCAAGCAAGACGTGGGTGGCCGGGACAAGCCCGGCCATGACTCAGTGGGTGATTCCACATCATCGGGACATGCTCTGGGCGCCGGCGGATCATCCGCCGGGAAGGAACTGCTCGGTATAGTATTTGCTCAGGTCGGGCTCGCGGGCCAGCAGCCGCAGGTCCACGAAGGAGCGCTGAATGGTCGCGAGCGCGCGCTGATCGAACCGGCCGGTGTCGGAGAACATCGGCATCACCAGATCGTATTGCTGCGCCTCGACTGCGACCGAGAAATTGGTCCGCTCGCGCGAGACCCGCACTGTCTCGTCTTTATTCATCCGCATGAACCCGATGGTATCGAACCAGCCCTTGAGAAAGCGCCGGATGGCATCGGGGTTCTTCTCCACCATTTCGTTCGAGGCGAAGATGGCATGGATCATGAAGTCTTTGACGATGTCGGAAGCGGGAAACAACAGCCGCCCGCGCTTGCTCTCGGCGAGCCAGAGCCCCAGCGCCGTCGAGCTGACCACCGCATCGATCTGCCCGGTCACCAGCGCCGCCACCTGGTTCGGCAATTCGGCCCCCACCGTGACGTAGGTCAGGCTGTCGGCGTCCCAGCCCTTTTGACGCACCAGCTCGCGCATCAGCCACTGGGTCAGCGAATTCACGGTCGAGACGCCGATGCGCTTGCCCTTGAGGTCATCGGCGGTCCGCGCCGGCAACTCATAGGGCACGATGACGCTGAGCAGGAGCGGCGGGCCCGCCATGGCGGCGACCGCGATCTCGGGGTCGCCCTTCACCGGGAAAATCAAATCGGGCCCGGCGCCGAGCCCGATATCGAGGCTGCCGGCCGCCATGGCCTGATGCATCTTGGCGCTGCCGTTGAGCGTCACCTCTTCGGGATCGATGCCGTAGCGCGCGAAGAAGCCGTGCGCGATGCCCAGCCGCAACGGCAGGAAGGAGAAGGATTGCACCGACGGATTGCCGACCCGGATCTTGTCGGCCGCGCGCGCCGCCGCGGCTGGAACCAATCCGGCAAGCAGCGCGACCGCCAGCGCGAGCGCCACGCCGTGGCAGCCGACCTTGGAAACAGTCCTCACCACCGCCTCCGTGCCGATCCGAGGGCGTCACCTGCATCCGGTCGCGCCCGGCCCGGTGTTTGTCGCATCTTCCGGACGACCGCGACGCCGCCGCACCTTGATGGTGAGCCGAGGCGTCACGCCAGCTGCCCGTCGTCGAATTCCTCAATGCCGCCCTTGCCGGCGTGGATCATCGTGGAGCAAATCATGCCTCCGTTCGACCCGTCCGTGGCTCCGATGCGGATCGAATAGACCTCGCCTTCCTCGAAGGTCTCACCGACATCGGTATACGGCGGCTCCTCCAGGGCGAGACCCATGCGTTGCGCGAAGGCGCGCGCGATCACCGGATGCACCTGGTAGGGCTGCATGGCGCCAGCGATCAACTGCGCGATTTCCTGCGTCCGCACGCCCGCTTTGATGGCCGACAGGGCCGACCCCATGGCTTTATATGATTTCTCATAGAGCCGCGCCGGTCCGGGGCGGGTGGTGAACAGGGGGAAGCATTCGGCCCAATAGTTGAACCGGCGGATCGCCAGATAGGTCATCAGCGGATCGACCTGCTGCTCGACCGGAGCAAGAAAAGGCCGCAGCGTGCGGCCTCCGTCCAGGCTGAACAGCGTGCGCACGTCCTGGGCGCCAGCGGCGTTGGCGGCGCGCTCGCCCGCCACGATGACGTCGGTGACGCCGCCGCCCGACATCAAGGCTTCGCGCATCGCCCTGCGGGCCACGCCGGTCGCCTTGACGGCGGCATCGATGGCGTCGAGCTCGTGGCGCGACTTGCGCCGCATCTGCGTCCACACATGGGAGGTGGCGTCCGTCGTCGCCTCGGTGCCGCCGAGCGCCTCCGTGATGGTCCGCCGCAACGCGACCGGCATGTAATCGGCCCCGACCAGGAGCGAGCGTTGCGCGCTCCCGCCGGCCGCGATGCCGGCGGCGACGTCCTTGAGGGTCGCGATGCTCTCGATAAAGGTCAGCGGCCGCGCGGCGCCGATCATGTTGGCGGCATCGCCCACGAACAGCCGATGCGCTCCGCCGCGCGACAGCAGCGCCACGCCGGGCCCGAGCTTCGGAATCAAGTTGGTGAAATAGGCGAGCTCGGCGTGATGGCGGCTCGAGCCGAACACGATGGCGCGCTCGGCCTGCGGGTCGGCTCCCCACAGCGCATCGATGCGGCGCGTGAATTCCTCGCGCGGCATGCGCTCGGCGTCCCAGTCGGACGGCCCGATCAGCAATGTCGGATGCGGCGTCAGCATGGCGATCAGCTCTTTCCAGCGGCCCGCGATGCCGAGCGACGATTGCTCCCGGGTCAGCACCTGCGCCCCGTCCGCGGTGATCACCACCGGCTCGCCGCACAACAGATAGCCGGTCTCCGGCAGATACTGGTTGGGATGGATCATGAACAGCATGTCGGGCTCGAGCACGGTCGCGTTGTCGAGGCTGACGTCGCCGGGCCGCGTGGAAGCGAAGCCGAGCCCATGGCCGCGGCGGCGGATGTGCGGCGGGTGGCAATATTCGCCGTAACCCTGCGCTTCCAGGACCGCGTTGATGGCGCGGCAGACCTCCGCCATGGGAACGCCCGGCCGCGCCGCCGCGATGCCGTGCTGCATGGCCTCCACCACCAGCGCGTATTTGCGGCTGAGCTCCTCGGGCGGATCGCCGATCACCACGGTGCGGCAGATCTGGGTGAGCTGGCCCCGATAGCTCGGCGTGATCTCGGCCAGGATGATGTCGCCGTGCGCGAGCTTGCGCCCGGTCGAGGGCTGGACCGCACGATTGTGCGGCCCGGCGCACAACAGCAGGAAATTGTCCTCGGCGCCCAGCGCCTTCATGTAGTCCTTCAGCGCGAGCGCGAGCGCGTCCTCGGTCATGCCGGGCGCCGCGATCTGCAACAGCCGGGTGTAGCCGAGCTCGGCGATGCGGGCCGCCTCGCGCGCAAAGGCGATCTCCTCCGTGGTCTTGGTGCGGGCGGCATCGAACACGAGCTTGTCGGCCGCGCGCGCCCGCGGAAGCGCCGCGCTGATCGGGCGCGCCATCCCGGACGGCAGGAACGGCAGGCCCGCAATGCCGACCTGATCATGGGCCTCCGGCGGGAATCCGTCGCCGAAGAAAATATGCAGCGCCGCCATCAGATCATCGGTCCCGACCACGCGGGCGTGCGGGCAGAGCTCGGCCGCCCGCTCGGCGTCCCAGCGCGGCGTCACGATCAGGGTGCATGCGCCGTCGGGAAACAGAAGCGCGGCCGCGGGGCCGATCGACTTGAAGCCGGACAGCACCGTCACCGGATTGGGCTTCTCGATGAAATGCGCGCCGTCATGGAACGCCACCAGAAGCAAGAGCTTCTCGTCCTGCATGCGCCGGCAAATGTCCGCGAGGCGTTCCTGAAAGTTCATTGAGTATGCACCGACCTGTAGCCCGGATGAAGCGAAGCGAAATCCGGGACAGCCTGCCCGGATTGCGGCGCTGCGCGCCTCCATCCGGGCTACACCGCTCCATTACACTTCCTCCGACCCGCCGGAATCGCCGAGGTCGGTATCCTCGAACAGCTCGTCGAGCGGCCTTATGCTTGCCGACCATGCCCTGCTGGTGGGTATAGCGCTGGATGGTCTCGAGCGTCTTGCGATTGACCGGCGTGAGCCCATAGGTCCAGGGATCGCGTCCCAGGATGTCCTCCTGCTCCTCGACCGCGGTGCGCACCCAGGCGAGCGGCACCATGCGCGGATTGGCGACCCGGCGATAGGCCGCGAGCTTGGCCTGCTCGAACGCCTTGACCAGGTTGGTGGTCACCCACGGATATTTGTCGACGATCTCCTGCTTGATCGTGGTCACGTGCATGATCGGGAATATGCCGGTCGAGCGGAAATAATCCATCTCGATCTGCTTGTAGTCCGGGAACAGGCGCGCGATCCGCTTGTCCCCCAGGACGAAGGGGCGCGGGATGGTGGGCGAGATCATGGCCGGCAGATCGCCGTCCGCCAGCATGTCGCTCAGCGATTTGCTCGACGTCTTCATCTCGATGCGCAGACCCGGCGGCGGCGTGAACGGGACGTCCTCGCTGCGGTCGACGATCCAGGTGATCTCCCGGTGCGGCACGCCATAGTGCTCCTCCAGGATGCCGCGCATCCAGATATTGCCGGCGGGCTGGAAATTGGTGCCGCCGACCTGGCGGCCGATCAGGTCCTTGGGCGAGCGGATGCCGGCTTTGGTGTTGATGAACACGAAGCCGTGCCGGAAGCGGCGGTGCAGAAAGACCGGCAGCGCCGTGACCGGGTCGCCGCGATCGCGCGCCATGAAATAGGCGCCGACGTTCTCCTCGCAGACGTCGAACTCCATCTTGCGGGCGAGCCGCCAATGCCGTTCGCGCGGACCCATGTCGGTGAGAAAGATCAGCTCGAGGCCGCCGGCCTCGACGGTGCCCTCCTTGAGCGCCTTCACGATATCGTAGTCGCCGCACGCAACGGTCAGTCGCAACTTGGACATCAGGTTTATTCCCCTTGGATTTCAGCGGACGCGGAGGAGTATTCAGTCCGATCGCCAGCGGCTGAACCGCACCTCGGCGCGCCGCACCAGCTCGTTGAGCCCGATCGCCATGGCGGCCAGCATGCTGATGAGGCCGAGCAGCTTGGTCGGATCGAAATTCTGGGTGAACAGGGTGGTGAAATAGCCGATGCCGGTGGTCGACACGTAGAGCTCGGCCAACAGCACGCCCAAGCAGCACCCCGGTCATGGCCAGCCGCATGCCGGAGAAGAAGCTCGGGATCATGTGCGGAAAGATCACCCAGCGGAAAATGTGCCAGCTGCTGGCGCCCATGGATCTCGCGCTGGTGAGCAGGATCGGCTTGATGTTCTGCACCCCGGCGATCACCGTGACCATGATCGGAAACATGCCGTGCGTCACCCCGAAGGCGATCTTCGATGCCGGGCCGATACCGAAATAGAGGATGAACAGCGGCAGGATGGTGACCTGCGGGGTGCCGTAGAGCAGCAGGATGATCGGCATGAAGCTGCGGTGCGAGAACCGGTTGAGCCCGACCATCAAGGCCGACCGAGAGCCCGATCGCGATCGACAGCGCGAAGGCGACGGACAGCTCGAAGAAGGTGATCCGCAAGCGCATTGGGAACGCCGGGCGTCATGAGCACGGTCTGCAGCGAGGTGAACACGCTCGAAGGCGGGCTCAGGAACATCTTGTCGACATAGAAGCGCGCCGCGATCTCCCAGACGCCGAACAAGAGCGCGATGACGCCGAGCCGGGCGAGCCCGGGCCGCGCCAGCATGAAGGCCTGGAAGCTGCGCCACGCGGAGCGCTGCGCGGTCTCGCGCATCGCCGCCCTGTCGTCACTGGCGGGGGCGTGCGCCATCAGCGTTTCCCCTTGGCTTCCAGGCTCGACACCGCCGCATTGAGAAAAGCCGCGATCGCGACCACGAAGGTGATGTAGGCGAACATGCGCGCCATATCCATGGATTCGGCGAGATGCACGATGCGGTGCCCGAGCCCGGCCAGCGAAGCGATGGTCTCGCTGCCCAGGATGGCGAGCAGCGCCACCGTGAACCCCATGCGCAGGCCGGTCAGGATGACCGGAAAGGCCGCCGGCAGCAGCACGAAGCGGAACAGCTGATAGTTGGAGGCGCCCATGGAGCGGGCCGAGACGGTGAAGATCTTGTCGATATAGCCGAAGCCCGCGATGGTGTTGAGCGCGATCGGAAAGAACGAGATGGTGGCGCCGAGCGCGATCTTCGAGGGCGGCCCGAGCCCGAAGAACAAGACATAGAGCGGCAGGAACAGGATGATGGGAACCGAATAGATGCTGGCCAACAGCGGCTCGAACACCTTGATGGCATAGGGCGAGCGGCTGATCAGATAGCCCACGAGGGTGCCGCAGATCACCGAGATCGCGAACGCCGCCGCCAGCTCGGTGAGGGTGACGCGCAGGTCGCCGACGAACTCGCCGCTCTTGATGACGTCGATGAGCTCGTCCAGCACCGAGAGCGGATTGGGCAACAGGATCGGGCTGACATGCCCCCAGGTGGTGGCGAAGGTCCACAGCGAGATCAACGCGATCAGGAACAGCGCCTGGACGGCGCGGCTCGCCCAGCGGTGCCGGTCGGCGCCCGCGCTCACGGGCTCGCCTCCTGGCTCGACTTGTCGGCCGCGCGCCCGCTCACGGCCGTTTGCGAGACCGCCTTGCGGATTTCATCGTGCAGGAGCGAATAGAGCTGGTTGCGGATGCGGGTGAACTTCTCGGACGTCATGAAGTCGGGCTTGCGCGGATGCGGCTCGTCGACCTCGATGATCTCCTTGATGGTGCCGGGGCGGGCCGAGAACACCGCCACGCGGTCGGCCAGGAACACGGCTTCGCCCAGGCTGTGGGTCACGAACACGATGGTCTTGTCGGTGCGCGACAGCAGCACCGAGAGATCCTCGCCCAGCACCATGCGGGTCTGCTCGTCGAGCGCGCCGAACGGCTCGTCCATGAGCAGGATGCCGGTCTCCAGGCTCAAGGCGCGCGCCAGCGCGGCGCGCTGGCGCATGCCGCCCGACAGCTGGCGCCGGATAGTAATCGGCGAAATCCGCGAGCCCGACCGCATCGAGCGAGCGCTTGGCGCGCTTCTCCCGCTCGGCCTTGCGCACGCCCTGGAACATCATGCCGAGCTTGACGTTCTCGATCACCGTGCTCCACGGGAACAGCGCGTTCTCCTGGAACACGAAGGCGATCTCCTGCGGCATCGGTCCGCGCACCCGCTGGTTGCCGACCTCGACCGTGCCGGAGGCCGGCTCCATCAGTCCGCCCATGATGCTCAGCAGCGTGCTCTTGCCGCAGCCGCTCGGCCCGATCAGGCACAAGAGCTCGCCGCGCCGTATGTCGAGCGAGGTGTCGAGCAGCGCCCGCACGTAGCGGGTGCCGCCTTGCTCGCCGAACTGATGGGAGACCCCCCGAATGCGAACCGCCACCTCGTCCGTCACTTTGTCGCCGTCCTCCCCACTCACTGCCCGCCCTTGTTTTACGCGTTCTCGGGCAGAAATCTTACTCGTTCTTGGGTAGAAATGACTCGGTATAGAGCTTGCTCATATCCGGTTCCTGCGGCAGCACGCCCAGCTCCACATAGGACTTGGCCAGCGTCGCCAGCGCCTTGGGATCGAACTTGCCGTCGTCGGAGAACATCGGCATCAGCTCGTCGTAGCTGCGGCTGATGATGTCCTCGTCCTTGTTCATGACCTCCATGGCGATCGCCACGGTCTGCGCCTTGTTGGCCCGCATGAACGCGATGGTGGCGAACCAGCCCTTGAGAAAGGCGCGCAGCGCCTGCGGCCGGGCCGCGATCACCTTGTTGGTCGCGAAGATCACATGGATGTGGAAGTCCTTCACCAGATCGCCGAAGCGCATGAGGATGCGGGCCTTGTGGTTCTTCTCCATGTCGAAGGCGCTGGAGATATCGGCCACCATGCCGTCGGTGTCACCGCGCGCGAGCGCGACATATTGCGCCTGCGGCGCGCCCAGGGGGGCGATGTTGATGCCGTTGGGGCCCCAGCCCTGCAGCCGGGAGGCTTCGCTGACCAGCCAATAGGTAAGCGAGCCGGCGGTGGAGACACTCACCGTCTTGCCCTTGAGCTCCGCCAGGGTCTTGGGGCCGTCCGGCCGCACCACCAGCGACAGCAAGAGCGGCGCGCCCGCCATAGCGGCAATGCCTTTTATGGGAGCGCCCTTGGCGATGAACGCCATCGCGGGTCCGGAGCCGAGCGCGATGTCGATGCTGTCGGCCGCCATCGCCTGCTGCATGCGCGCATCGCCGCCAAAGGTGGTCGATTCGATCTCGAGCCCGTTCTGCGCGAACAGCCCCTTGCGGATCCCGATATCGAGCGGCACGAACGAGAAGGCCACACCCACGGCCTTGCCGACCCGCAGCGTCTCCGCCGCGCGCGCCGGCGCCGCCAGCGCGCCCAGCAGCAGGGCTGCGCCCAGAAGTGCCACGCTGCTGCGCAGCGAAGCGAATGGAGTGCGGCCTTGCGGTCTCATGGACCATGCCCTCTCGAAGCGGCTCGAGGTCACTAGACCGGAAGGTCTTTGCCGGCGCAACTACCCCAGCGTTTCCAAAGCTCGGATCATATCGGTCCATCCAGTAGGGTGGGCGACGCGCCTGCGCCGCAACCTAGAGGGCGCAACACTGGGTAGCGGCGCGTTGCCCACGCGGCACGGGCCTCGCGATGCGCCCGCGTGGGCAAAATTGCGCCGGTCCGCGCGATCCTCATCGCGGTGCCACGCAATTTTGCCCACCCTACGCCGGGTCTCATGGAATTGATCGACTAGCCCGCCTTGCGCTTCGATCGCATCCATTCCCGCAGGGCCTTGCTGGCCGCCTCGTCGACCGCATCGCCCTGGAACACCACCCCATAGTGCTCGCGCGCCGCCAGCCGGGACACCAGCTCCTCCAGCACGTCGGACCGGATCTGCTCCAGATCGCGCTCGAGCGGATCGCCCCAGCCGCCGCCGCCGCCGGTGCGCACGATCGCTTCGGCGTGCAGCGGCACCGGAATATGGGCGCCCACAATGGGCTTGAACTCGTTCTCGCCCGGCAGGCGCAGCAGATAGCCGCCGGCCTCGCCGGCGCTGCCGCCCCACAGGCCCCAGGGCGGACAATTGAGCCGCTGCGCCTGCTCGAAATTCCAACGGCCCTCGACCAGATTGCGCACCCGCACGTCGATGCCGAGCCCGCCGCGATGCTTGCCGGCGCCGCAGGAATCCTGCCGCAGCCCGCGGCTCTCGATCACCACCGGGCATTTGATCTCGATGCCTTCGATCGAGCCGTTGCGCACGTCGCCCTGGCACACCGACACGGTGGCGGATTCGCCGTCCTCGGTCGGCCGGCCGCCCCAGCCGCCGCCCTCGATGCTCTGCACCACGAAGCGGCGCTTGCTCTTGGGATGCACGCCGAAGAACACCACCGAGCCGCCGAGCAGGCCGTGATGCCCGGCCGGCACCCGGTCACGCATGGGTTGCGCTAAGGCCTTGACGATGGTGTCCACCACGGTCGGCACGATGATGCTCCAGCCCGCCATGGGGGCCGGAAAGCGCGCCATCATGATGCTGCCTTCCGGAATGATCACCTTCAGCGCGCGGAACGAGCCTTCATTGACCGGATCGAGCGGCCCGGTCAGCGCCTTGTAGGCGACGCGGGCGCCCGCCAGCGTGCGCGAATTGATCCCGGCCTTGCGCTCCTGCGAGCAGCCCGAGAGGTCGATCACCATCTCGCCTTTGTGGATGGTGACCTTGACCCGGATCGGCACCGGCTCGGTCTTGAGCACGCCGTCGTGGTCCATGGCGGATTCCGCCTCGTATACGCCGTCGGGCAGCTGCGACACGATGTTGCGGCACTTGGTCTCGGTCTCGTCGAAGATGCGATCGATGGCGGCCAGGATGGTGTCCTTGCCGTATTTCTCGAACAGCTCGTCCATGCGCCGCGCCGCCAGCCGACAGGCCGCCATCTGCGACTTCATGTCGCCGAGCGAGGATTCCGGGAAGCGGATGTTGTCCTTGAGCACGCGGTAGAGCGTCTCGTCGAGCTCGCCGGCGCGATAGATCTTGAGCTGATCGAGCTGCAGGCCCTCGAACCAGGGATCCACCACCTGCGGGCCGGCCCCGAACCCGGTGGAGCTGCCCCCCACGTCGATCCAGTGCGCCCGCACCATGGAGAACATCAAGAGCTCGCCCCGATGGAAATAGGGCATGTAGATGACGATGTTGTTGAGATGCTGCCCGGCCACCGCCTGGTGATTGGTGATGATCACGTCGCCGGGCTTAAATCCCTTGGCGCCGTAACGCTTCATGCCGTCGGTGATGATGACGCCGAGATCGGCCACGAAGTGGGAGACGCCGCCGACGTTCTGCGAGATCAGCTGGCCCTGCGGGTCGATGAGGGCGGTGCAAAAGTCGCGCACCTCGTAGATCATCATGTTGTAGGAGGTGCGCTGCAGATCGACCGCCATCTCGTTGGCGACCGCCGGCAGCGCATTGCGGATGACCTCCAGGGTCACCGGATCGAGTGCACCTGCGCCGCGCTTCTTCACGGCCTTGCGAGCCGCCGCCTTCGCGGGCGGGCTCTTGCGCGCCGCAGTCTTGCCGGCAGGCTTCTTGCGCGATTGGGCCATCAGGCGCCTCCAATCTCGATGATCAGCTCGCCGGAGGGCACCACCCTGCAGTCGTCGTTCTTGAACAGCACCGTCGTGGTGCCGTGCTCCTGGATGAGGGCCGGCCCGATTATGTGGGCGCCGGCCTTGAGATCGGCGCGCTGGTAGACCGGGCAGCGCACCGGCTTCTTGGCATCCGAGAAGTAGACGTCGCGGTGCCACGCGGCTGCGGTGACGCGGGCCTTGCCCAGCCGCGGAAATTTCAGCTTGGCCCGCTTGCCCACGATGCCGAGCCGCATATTGACCATCTCGACCGGCTCGTCGGGCGAATGGTGCGAGTAGCGGTGCTCGTAGAGCGCGTCGAACGCCTTGCGCACGGCCTTGCGGTCGCCGGCCTTCAGCTGCTTGAGGGTGATCGGCACCGACAGGGTGAATTCCTGGCCCACATAGCGCAGGTCGAGCTGGATCTGCTCCTGCGCGTCGCGCTTGTGGCGCAGGCTCGCCTGCGCCTGCTTGCGCATCTCTTCGTACACCCGCACCAGCTCGGCGAAGTCGATGCTGGTGAGATCGGCGAAATGGGTGCGGGTGAAATCGTGGCGCTCGTCGGCGAGCAGCATGCCGAGCGCCGAGAAGTGCGAGGGAAACAACGGCACGATGACGGTCGGAATGTGCAGCTCGCGCGCGATCGCGATCACGTGCAGCGCGCCGGCGCCGCCGGAGGCCACCAGCGCGAAATCGCGCGGATCATAGCCCTTGGCGACCGACACCTCGCGCACCGCCAGCGACATTTTCGCGTTCGCGATCTCGATGATGGCCTGCGCGGCCGCCACCGTCTCCATCTTGAGCGGCGCCCCGATCCTCTGCGCGATCCCGCGCGCCGCCCCTTGCGCGTCGAGCTTCATCTGGCCGCCGAGGAAATTGTCCGGGTCGAGCCGGCCGAGCACCACATTGGCGTCCGTGATGGTGGGCTCGGTGCCGCCGCCGCGGTAGCAGATCGGCCCCGGATCGGCGCCGGCGCTCTGCGGCCCGACCTTGAGGGCCCCGATATCGTCGATCCAGGCGATGCTGCCGCCGCCGGCCCCGACCTCGACCACGTCGATCATGGGCAGCATGACCGGATGGCCGCCCGCATAGCCGCCCACATAGTAGCCGGGCGCCAAGGTGGGCTCGCCGTCACGCACCAGGCTCGCCTTGGCGGTGGTGCCGCCCATGTCGAAGGAGATGACGTTCTGGAAGCCGAGCGCCTGGCCCACCTGGGCGGACGCGATGATGCCGCCGACCGGCCCGGACTTCATCATGGCGACCGGGCATTGGGTCGCCAATTCCGGCGTCATCACGCCGCCGTTGGAGCGCATGATCGAAAGATCGCCGCGGAACCCGATCTCGCCCAGGCTCGACTTCAGGCTGCGGACATAGCCCCCGACCTTGGGGCCGATATAGGCGTTCACCACCGTGGTGGAGATGCGCTCGAACTCGCGATATTCGCGCAGGATCTCGTGCGACAGCGACAGATAGGCGTCCGGCAGCAGGGTGCGGACGATCTCGCCGGCCACGCGCTCATGCTCCGGATTGGCATAGGAGTGCAGGAAGCAGACCGCGACCGATTCGACGCCCGCATCGGCCAGGAACCGGCAGGCATCCTCGACGCTGGCGCGTCGGAGCGGCGCATGAATGTCGCCGGAAGCGAGCATGCGCTCCTCGACCTCGAGGGTCGAGCGGCGCGACACCAGCGGGCGGTGCTTGTGGAACAAGAGATTGTAGGCTTCCGGGCGGTTGCCGCGGCCGATGATGTAGACGTCGCGGGTGCCGCGGGTCACGATCAGGCCGGTGGCGGCGCCCTTGCGCTCGATCAGGGTGTTGATGGCGATGGTCGAGCCGTGGATGAGCTCGTCGATCGCCGCGGATTTGAGCCCGCTCTTGTTCAGGCAGTCGATGATGCCCTGCACCAGGTGGGCCGGCGTGGTCAGGCTCTTGGCCTGCACGAAGGCGCCCGCCGCCTCGTCGAAGCCGATGAGATCCGTGAACGTTCCGCCGATATCGATGGCAACGACCAGCACGCAGAATCCTCCCCGCCGTCCCGTATTTTGCGTGCCGAGTTTCGATCGAGCGGCCAGGCAACGGGGTTTCGGACATTTTGGACTTGCGCCTTTTGGCTACAAGTCGATCCATCCGTCAAGGCGGATATGGCATCGCGGCGATCCTCGCCGGCAGGCGCCGGATTTGCGGCCCGCAACGCAAAATCGATCCGGACCCTTCGCGGCGCCCGGCGATCAGTGTATTCACCGACCGGTATCTCGAACCGAACACCCCCCTGGTCCATGCGCATGGCACGAAAATCAGCACCGCGTCGCCCCGCAGCGCGTCGGAGCGTCAGGCTCGCGGCCGATATCGGGGGCACCTTCACGGACATCGCGGTCTTCGACGACCGCTCCGGCAAGCTCGTTTTCGGCAAGGCGCTGTCGACCCCGGCCCGGCTGGTGGACGGCATCAGCCATGGGGTGGCGAAGGCGGGCAGCGACTACCGCTCGGCGGGCCTGTTCCTGCACGGCTCGACGGTCGCCATCAACACCGTGCTGGAGCGCACCGGCGCCCGCACTGCGCTCATCATCACTGAAGGATTTCGCGACATCTACGAGATCGGCCGCATCAACCGGCCGGACGCTTACAACCTGTTCTTCCAAAAACACGTGCCGCTGGTCGAGCGGGCGCTGCGCTTCGAGGTCAAGGAACGGGTTCTGGCCGATGGCGAGATCGACCGGCCGCTCGACGAGACCGAGATCGCGCTGCTGGGCGAGCGGCTCGCCCAGCTCGGCATCGAGGCCTGCGCCATCCTGTTCCTCAATTGCTACGCCAGATCCGAGCACGAAGCACGCGCCAAGGCGATTCTGGAGGCCGACCATCCGGATATGTTCGTTTCGGCCTCCCATGAGCTCAGCCAGGAATACCGCGAGTTCGAGCGCTGCTCGACCGTGGTGGCCAACGCCTATATCGGCCCCAAGGTGCGCCGCTATATCGGCGAGATCGAGGAGCATATCCGGGGCGCCGGCTTTGCCGGCTCGTTCCTGATCGTGCAATCGACCGGCGGTCTCTACGAGGCCGACCAGGCCCGCAGCCAATGCATCCGCATGCTGGAATCCGGGCCGGCGGCCGGCGTCATCGGCACCCAGGCGCTGTGCCGGGCGCTTGCGATCGACAACGCCATCGCCTTCGACATGGGCGGCACCACCGCCAAGGCCGGGGTGATCTATAAGGGCGAGGCGCTGACCACCGGCACCGCGCTCTTGGGCGGCTACGACCGGGCGCTGCCGGTGCAGATCGCCATGATGGATATTTTCGAGGTCGGCACCGGCGGCGGCTCGATCGCCCGGGTGGTGGAGGGCGGGTTGCGGGTCGGGCCGCAGAGCGCCGGCGCCGCACCCGGACCGGCCTGCTATGGGCAGGGCGGCCGCGAGCCGACCGTCACCGATGCCAATCTGGTGCTCGGCCGGCTCGCCGGCGACCGCTTCCTGGGCGGCGAGATGCGGCTCGACGTTCCGGCCGCCCGGCAGGCGATCGGACGCATCGCCAAGCCGCTCCATCTCGATGTCACCGCCGCCGCCGACGGCATCCTGCGGATCGCCACCACCGCCATGTCGTATGCGGTCAAGGGCGTGACCACCGAGCGCGGGCTCGATGCCGGCCAGTTCACGCTCGTCGCCTATGGGGGCGCCGGGCCGCTGCATGCGGTCGCGGTCGCGCGCGAGATCGGCATCCGCAAGGTTATCATCCCGCAAGCCCCCGGCATGTTCTCGGCCTTCGGCATGCTGTTCTCCGACCTGCGCTACGATTTCGTGCGCACCTGGCTGCGCCGGCTGGAGGACGCGTCGTTCAAGGAGATGGAGACGGTCTATCGGGCGATGGAGGATCAGGGACGCGCCGCCATCGCGGGCACCTCCGTGCAGCCGCGGAAGATCGCCCTCAAGCGCGCCGCCGACATGCGCTATGTGGGGCAGGAGCACGCCGTGACGGTCGATATTCCGCTTTCGGTATTCAACCGGCGCGCCGAAAAGGCGATCAAGCGGCTGTTCGACCAGATGCACGAGTTGCGCTACGGCACCTGCGCGCCCACGGAGCCGGCCGAGATCGTGAGCCTGCGCAGCACGGTGAGCGGCATCATGCGCAAGCCCCCGCAAGCCAAGATCGCGCGCGGACGCGCCGCCCCGCCCAAGGCGGCCTTCACGGGCAAGCGGCCGGTGGACCTGGGTGAACGCGGCGGCTTTCGGGCGACCCCGACCTACCGGCGCGCCGCGCTCCTGGCCGGCAACAAGATCAAAGGACCGGCGTTGATCGAGGAGCATGCCTCCACCACGGTCCTGATGTCCGGCGACGTGCTGAGCGTCGACCCGCATGGAAATCTGTTGATCACCGTCGCGGGAGCGCGCTGAGCCAATGCGCCAGAACGGCAAACCAACCAGCAGACGGCGCCGCCGCACCGATCCGGTGATCACCGAGATCGTGCGCAACGGCCTGATCGCGGTGACCGAAGAGATGAAGACCAATCTCATGCGCACCGCCTACAACATCATCATCTACGAGGCACTGGATTTCACCACCGGCTTGTTCACGCCCAAGGGCGAGACCGTGTCCATCGGCATCGGGCTGCCGATGTTCATCCGCGGCATGGCGGAGACCGTGAAGGCGAAAATCCGCCATTTCGGCCCCGCCGGCATCAAGCCGGGCGACATCTACGTCACCAACGACGCCTATCTGACCGGCAGCCATCTCAACCACGTGACGCTCACGCTGCCGATCTTCCACCGCGGCGCGCTGATCGGATTTTCCTGCTGCATGGCGCACTGGCTCGATATCGGCGGCGCGCTCGGCGGCATGACCACCGATATCTTCTCCGAAGGCCTGCAGATTCCGATCCTGAAGTATCAGGACCGCGGCATCGTCAACACCGACCTCACCGACGTCATCCGGCAGAACGTGCGGCTGCCGAGCCGCGCCATGGGGGATTTGCGGGCGCAGGTGACGGCGGTGAAGACCGGCGAGCGGCGCTTTCTCGAGCTGGTGGAGCGCTACGGCCGCGAGAGCGTGCTCGG
Source organism: uncultured Alphaproteobacteria bacterium (assembly GCA_963744275.1). Classification (GTDB taxonomy): domain Bacteria; phylum Pseudomonadota; class Alphaproteobacteria; order Rhizobiales; family Xanthobacteraceae; genus VAZQ01. The sequence goes on along the minus strand of CAVUSX010000029.1, from coordinate 117,869 downwards.
CGCCATCGCCGCCATCATGGACCATTCCGACAAATCGGCGCGTTCCCGCACCCGCACCATCCCGGACGGCATCTACCACGCCGAATCCTACATGGACGACGACGGCATCGACATCGGCAAGCCGGTGCCGATCCGGGTCAAGGTCGAGGTCAAGGGCGACCAGATGACCGTCGATTTGAGCGAGGTCGCCAAGCAGGTGCGCGGTTTCTACAATTCGGGCATCACCACCGGCCATGCCTGCGCGCAAGTGGCCTACAAGTGCCTCACCTCGCCGACCGACTATCCGATCAATGACGGCTCCTTTCGCAGCCTCACCTCCATCGTGCCGCCCGGGCGCGTGGTCAGCGCCACAAGGCCGGCCCCGATGCGCTGGTGGATGACGTATCCGATGACCATCGTGGATACGATCTTCAAGGCGCTGGCCCCCGCCATTCCGGAGCGCGTGATCGCCGGCCACCATGCGGACCTTCTGGTCGCGGCCTGCCATGGCATCAATCCCAAAAGCGCGGAATTCTTCATCGCCAATTTCGGACCGCTGGGCGGCGGCTGGGGGGCCAAGCAGAGTGAGGACGGCATCTCCGCCACCGTCTGCATCAACGACGGCGACACCCACAACAGCCCCAACGAGCAGGCCGAGGCCAAGTTTCCCCTGGTGGTCGAGAGCTATCGGCTGCTGCCGGATTCCGGCGGCGCCGGCCGCCACCGCGGCGGGCTCGGGGTCGAGCGCGTGGTGCGGGCCCGCACCCCCATCACCATGAACACCCAGATCGAGCGCGCCCATTGCAAGCCCTGGGGACTGCAGGGCGGCCGCGCCGGCACCGGCAACGACGTGGCGCTGCGGCTTAACGGCACCTGGAAGACCGATTTCCCCAACGCCAAGGTGCTGGTGGCCGCGCTCAAAGCCGGCGATGCGTTTCGCATCCGCTCCGGCGGCGGCGGCGGCTACGGCGAGCCGTTTGGGCGCCCCGCCGAGCTGGTGGCGCAAGACGTGCGCCAGGGCTATGTGAGCATCCAGGCGGCGGCTGAGCAGTACGGGGTGGTGATCGACCCGCAGACCTTGCGGCTCGACCGCGCCGCCACTGAAAAGCTGCGGGCCGCACGGCCGACGTCGAAGCCGTGAGCGCGGCATGGTGATCGGCCCGTGATCGAGCGGCCGGCCGGTTCCCAACCGGCGTCCGCGCCCCCTGACGGATTCCTGTCAATTCGGTATTCTGGTATACGGTTAGGGTCGGCCGACGACCCGTCCACCGGTCGTCCCTGCGATGGCAGGGACGACAAAGATGCGTGCGGGCATGCCCTGGTACAGATGAGAGAGCAGATGACCTCGATCTCCGCATTGAAGTCCGTTAGCCGGGCCGGACTCGTCGCCGGCGCCGCCCTTGCGGCTTGCGTCAGCGGTCCGGCTTTAGCCCAGACAGCGGACAAGATTCCCGACCTCGCCTCGTCGAGTCTCGCCTGGACGCCTTTGACGGTAAAGGGCACCATTGCGCGCTACGGCACCGGCTGGTTCGACCCGCCTGCCGGCATGCGGGGGCCGATCAAGCAGGATCCCGACCACCCGTTGCGCGGCAACGACACCGGCCATCCGACGCCCGCGCTGGGCAACTGGCGAGACCCGATCCTCAAGCCCTGGGCGGCCGCGCAGATGCGGGCGTCGAACGAGGAATTGCTGTCCGGCAAGGTCGGCATTCCGTTCCTGGCGCAGTCGCAATGCTGGCCCGGTGGCACGCCCGGTCAGCTGCTTTGGACCTCCGAGCCGGTGTATTTCATCCAGACCCCGAAGGAGGTCTGGATGATCTGGCAGCGCGACCAATGGGTGCGCCGCATCTTCTTGACCGACCAGCATTCCGAATATGTGAAGCCGTCCTGGTACGGCGAGTCGATCGGCCACTACGAGAACGGCGAGCTGGTGGTCGACACCATCGGGTTGACGGCGAACAAATACGGCTTCCTCGACATGTTCCGGACCCCGCACACCGACAAGCTCCACGTGGTGGAGCACTTCAAGGTGACGGCTGACAAGAAATTCCTGGAAGCCCTGGTCGAGGTCGAGGACCCGGACACGTTCAACGAGCCCATGTACATGACCAAGCGCTGGAAGCGGGAGCCCAATGTCTGGTCCGAATCAATCTGCGCCGAGAACAATATCGACCCGTTCAACTCGAACCTGGTCCCGCCTCCGGAGGCGCAGCAGCCGGACTTTTGACGGCGACGGCGGCCATATGGGCCGATCAGGCGACGCGGTGTCCCAACATGAACTCGGCGGGGCCGAGCGGCGGGCGCCAGGCCACGACCGTAAACAGCGCATCCGGATCGTTCTCGGCGGCGAGGAGGTGAATGGTCTTGACGCTGATGACCTCGCCGGCGAGCCGATACGGGCCCATCTTGGTCGGACAACCCAGCTCGCCCCAGCGCACCTTCTCCGCCGCCATGATCCTGCCCCTTGTTGCCAAGCGCAGGATCGTGTGATTCGGTTAATCGTTCCTTATCGGAATACCGACAGGCAGGCGGCTATCGCCGCGGCTTGAGCTTGGCGGTGAGCGAGAAACCGCCCGCCCCGCAGCACGGGCACGACGCCGCGACGAGGATGCTCTGCTTCTGCTCTTCGTCGAGGTCGGTGCGGTCCAGCATGGTGCGCACGCTCTGTTGAAACAGATCGTGCAACGCTAAGGCACCAAATTTGATCGGATCGTCTTCGTCGGTCGCGGGTGCGGAACCGGACGGCCGCTGCGGCTTGCGGCGCGGCGCCACCTTGGCGGCTCGTTTGCGCTTGCCCAATGCTAGCGCCTCACCACGTTGATCATGGCGTCGAAATCGCCGCGCAGGAAGCACGCCATGTTGTGCTCCACGGTGACCAGAGCGCGCTCCGCATAAACATCGGAAAAACCGCCCAGATGCGCCGTGATGATGACGTTGCGGGCCGACCAGAGCGGATGGCTCCCCGGCAAGGGCTCCTCCTGAAACACGTCGAGCGCGGCGCCGGCGATCTCGCCGCGTTCGAGCGCGCCCATGAGCGCGTCCTCGTCCACGATGCCGCCGCGGGCGAGATTGATCAGATAGCCCGACGGCTTCATGGCGGCGAACACCCGGGCATCGATGAGGTTGCGGGTCTCCTCCGAATAGGGCGCCAGCAGCACCAGAAAATCGAGCCCGGCGGCCTCTTGGATGAGCTCGGCGCGAGCATGCATGCGATCGAAGCCCGGCAGCGCGCGCGGGGCCGAGGTGAACCCGATGACCGTCATCCCCATCGCCTTGCACCGCGGCGCCAGGCTCTCGGCGATCTGCCCCACCCCATAGATGCCGACGGTCTTGCCGTCGAGCAATTGCGCCGGCCAGCGCGTCCAGACTTGCTTGTCCTGGTTGCGCACGCTGGTGGCGAAGTCGCGCGCCAGCCCCAGCATCATCATGATGGCGGCCTCCGAGACCGGGGCGCCGTGGATGCCGCGGATGTTGGTGATGATCACGTCGGGGGAGAGCGACGGCAGGTCGATCAGGTTGTCGACCCCGGTGCCGAGCGCCTGCACCCACTTGAGCCTGGCGGCGCCGTGCAGCACCTCGTCCTTCATATGCGGGCCGAAGGTCAGGAGCGCGTCGGCCGTCGCCATGAACGGCCCCGCCTTGGAGTAGTGATCCACCACGTCGATGGCGAGCTGCGGGAATTGCTGCGCCAGGCGGGCGCGGTATTGCTCGCGGACTTGCGGCGGGAGGGTCAGCAGGATGAGCAGGCGGGACATCGAGATCAAGTCCTTGGGGAATTCCGACCGCTGCCCGGCCGCGGAAGCGGGAGCGCCGGCCTCATGGGGTCGGCAACCGCAGTAGCCTGGCGGCATTGTTGAAGCAGATGTCGGCCCGCACATCGTCGGCGATCGGCGCGCCGTCGATGAACGCAGCCGACTCCTGCGCCGACTCGAAGGGATAATCGGCCGCGAACATCACATGATCGGAACCGAGCGCGCTGAGGGTGCAGATGAGCGGCTCGGCCGAGCACATGCCCGAGGTGGTCACCACGAAATTGTCCTTGAAGTAGTGCGACGGCGGTTTCGCGAGCTTGACCGCATAGAAATCGGGACCGGCACGGCTGTCGAATCGCCAGAGCAGGAACGGTATTGTTTCGCCCAGGTGCCCCAATCCGATCTTCACGCCCGGAAACCGATCGAACAGACCGCCGAAAATGAGGCGCAACGCATGCGAGCCGGTCTCGAACGTCCATTCCCAGGTGGCGCGGCGCAATCCTTTATGGCCCTCGAGCACCGGGGCCGGCACGACCGGATCGGCCGGATGCAGATAGATCAGGGTGCGGAGTGCCTCGACCCGCTGCCAAAACGGGTGGAGCGAGGGATGATCGAGATATTGCCCATTGGTGTGGCCGTTGATCATGGCGCCGCAAAATTTCAGATCGCGCACGCAGCGCTCGAGCTCGTCGGCCGCCGCCTTGGCATCCTGCATCGGCAGATGCGCAAAGCCCGAATAGCGGTCGGGGCGCTTGCCGATCTCGCCGGCGAGGAAGTCATTGGCGGCGCGGGCATTGCGAATGGCGGTCGCGGTATCGCGCTCGGCCTGCACCCCCGGCCCGGCCAATCCCAGGACCGCGCGCGCGATGCCGGCCTGGTCCATCGCGGCAAGCCGCGTCTCGCCGAAATCCGTCAGCCGCGCCAGCGCCCGCTCGCGGATGTGCGCGGGAAGATCGGCGGCGGTCGGATTCCAGTACTCGACGAAACCCGGGCACATGAAATGCTCTTCGAGAGCGATCTTGCGGACCATGCAACCCTCTTTTCGGGGACTTGCGGGCGCCGAAGGCCTTCGGCGTCCGCTCCCTGTACGGTATATTCGATATCCGTTACAACCCTATCGCTTCGGTGGTAGAAGCCACCTTACAATAGCCTGACAATAGCCTGCTCGGGGAGGAATGGCGTGGCGAAGAAAATCCGTGGCGTGATGTTCGAGGAGAACAACAACAACAGCATGGGGCTGGAGTTCGTCAATCTGTCCCATCGCTTCGGTTTCCAATCTCCCAACTGGCCCTATTTCGAGGACGTCAAGATCGAGCGCATCCACTATCATGCCAAGTCGGGCGTGCTGTCGCAGCGCATCACCACCAGCATGCACAATACGACCCATATCGATGCTCCGGCGCACGTGGTGTACGGCACCCCGTTCATCGACGAGGTCCCGCTGCCGCATTTCTTCGGCAGCGGCATCGTGGTGTCGATCCCCAAGAAGAAGTGGGAGCCGATCACCTATGACGATCTCGAGAAGGCCGCCGGCAAGATCGTGCGGCCGCGCGACGTCGTGATCGTCAATACCGGCTGGCACAAGAAATACGACGATAGCGAGGAATATTTCTGCTACGCGCCCGGATTCGTGTCCTCGGCCGGCGAATGGTTCGTGGAGAAGAAGGTCAAGGTCATCGGCCACGACACCCAGGCCAACGACCATCCGCTGGCGACCGCGATCGGGCCGCAGCGCAACGGGCCGCTGCATCCGCATCTGGCCGAGGAATACAAGAAATGGTCGGGCGGCCGCGACTGGAAGGACGACTTCCCGGAATGGGAGCCGGTCCATCGCATCCTGTTCAAGAACGGCATTCTAGGCATCGAGAACGTGGGCGGCGATCTCGACAAGGTCACCGGCCGGCGCGTCACCTTCGCGCTGTTCCCGTGGAACTGGGAGAAGGGCGACGGCTGCATCATCCGCCTGGTGGCGATCACCGATCCCAAAGGCGCCTATCGGATCGAGAAGGGGGAGAAATTCTAAATGATCGTGCGCAAGCTCTCGGAAGCGAAGCCCTATGAGGCGCCCAATCATCGCGACTACAAGTCGCTGCGCGTGTTCGGCGCCGAGATGGGCGGCTCGCAGACCCTCATTTTCGGCATCTCGCACTTCCTGCCGGGCGGCGGCGCCGGTCCCGACGCCTCCCCGCCCGAGAAGATCTACTACGTGCTGGCGGGCGAGCTCACCGTGATCGTCGGCGGCAAGGAGACCGTCGTGCGGCAGGGCGACAGCTGCTACATCGGACCCAACGAGAACCGCGAGATCATCAATCGCGGCAACGAGGTCTGCACCATCGCGGTTGCGGTCGCGCCGGTGAAGTGACCCCGAAGGCGCCTGCAACACCCGTAGCCCGCATGGATCGGTAGCGCAATGCGGGAGCGGTGTTCCCGGATTACGCTTCGCTCCATTCGGGCTACAAATAGAGGCAGAACGACATGTCCGAAGATTTCCTCAAAAATCCGCTCTCCCTGTTCGACATCCGCGGCAAAACCGCCATCGTGACCGGCGCCTCGGGCGCGTTCGGGGCGCTGGCCGCCAAGGTGCTGGCGGGCGCCGGCTGCAATCTGGTGCTGGCGGCCGGTGGGCTCGAGGCCCTCAAGCAGGTGGCGGCCGATTGTGAGAAGCTCGGTGCCAAGGTCGAGGCCATCAACATCCGGCCGAGCTCGGCCGCCAATTGCGACCAGGTGGTGGCGGCCGCGGTCAAGCGCTTCGGCGGGGTCGACATTTTGGTGCTGGCGGCCGGCATCAACAAGGTCTCCAAGATCGTGGATCAGCCGCCCGAGGCCTTCATGGAGGTCATGGATGTGAACGTGACCCAGTCCTGGCTGATGGCGCGCGCGGCCGGCAAGCAGATGCTGGCGCAGGGCCGCGGCGGCAAGGTCGTGTTCATGTCGTCGGCGCGCGGCCTGCTCGGCCATCCGGCCGGCTACACCGCCTATTGCGCGTCCAAGTCCGCCATCGACGGCGTCACCAAGGCGCTCGGCTGCGAATGGGGCGATACCGGCATCACGGTCAATGCCATTGCGCCGACCGTCTTCCGCTCGCCCCTGACCGCCTGGATGTACGAGGACACCGAGCGCGCCACCACGGTGCGCAAGGGATTCGTGGCGCGCGTGCCCAAGGGGCGGCTCGGCGAGCCTTCCGACCTCGCGGGCCCGCTCCTGTTCCTGGCCTCGGCGGCATCGGATTTCTATACCGGCCATATCCTCTATGCCGACGGCGGCTATACGGCGGGTTAGCGCATGTCCCGGAAAAGTGGACACCGGTTTTCCGAGAAGGACATGCGCCAACGCAAGATGAGCGGGGCGTATCCCGATCGATCCGATCGGGATACGGTCTAGCATGGCGACCAAAGCCCGCATCGGGGTGCTGGGCGCCGGCCTGATGGGCCACGGCATCGCCCAGGTATTCGCGCTCGCCGGGCATGCGGTCACCATCTACGACCCGGTCGCCGCGAGTCTTTCGCAAGTCAGGACCCGGATCGCCGCCAATCTGCGCGATCTCGGCGATGATGAAACCGCCGCGCAGCGCGTGCAGCCCTGCGAGGATCTGGCCGAGGCAGTGCACGAAGCCGACTTCGTGGTCGAGGCCGCGCCGGAAGACTTGGAGATCAAGCGCAAGCTGTTCCGCGGAAACCGAGGCCCTGGTCCGCCCCGACACCATCCTGGCCAGCAACACCTCGGTGATCCCGATCACCGCCATCATGCAGGACCTGCACGACCGCGCGCGCGCGCTCGGCACCCATTGGTGGAATCCGCCGTTCCTGGTGCCTTTGGTCGAGGTGATCGGGACGGAGTGGACGTCGCGGGCCGCGATCGACTGGACCATGGTGCTGCACGCGGCGGCCGGCAAGAAACCCGCCCATGTGAAGAAGGACGTGCCGGGCTTCATCGGCAACCGGCTGCAGCACGCGCTCTGGCGCGAGGCCATCGCGCTGGTGGAGCACGGCATCTGCGATGCCGAGACCGTCGATACCGTCATCAAGGCGGCCTTCGGGCGCCGTCTCGCGGTGCTGGGCCCGCTGGAGAACGCCGACCTGGTCGGAACCGACCTGACGCTCGCCATCCACAAGACCGTGCTGCCCGCCATCGACTCGCGGCCCGCCCCTTCGCCCTATCTCGAGAGGCTTGTGGCGGAAGGCAAGCTCGGCTTCAAATCGGGCGAGGGGTTCCGCACCTGGACCCCGCAGCAGCAGGCCGAGCTGCGCGCCAAGGTGGTGGCGCATCTCAAGAAGGCGCGCGCCGACGATGCCTGATATCGTTGCGTGACGCTGGTAGGTTGGGCGAAATTGCCTGGCACGGGGTTCATAATGGCTCGACGTCGCGCAATTTTGCCCACGCGTTTGCGTCGCGACCGGCACGCGTGGGCAACGCGCCGGTACGCAGTGCCGCAAATCCAAGGTCATCCAGGCGCGTCGCCCACCCTACAGATCATTCGATGACTGAAATATATTCGAGCCATCCGCCAGGGAGGTTGCAATGAAACAGCCAGGAACCATCAGTCGCCGCCGCATCATGGCGGCCGGCCTCGGCGCCGTGGCGGCGCCCGCGGTGTTGCGCGTGCTGCCCGCCAATGCGCAATCGCGCGTCATCAAGATCGGCCATGTGAGCCCGCGCACCGGCCCGATCGCGGCCTTCGGCGAGGCCGATCCGTTCATTCTCGAGCAGGTCCAGAAGCTGCTCGAGAAAGGCATCAGCAACGGCGGCAAGACCTATCCGGTGCAGATCCTCTCGCGCGACAGCCAATCGAGCACCGCGCGCGCTTCCGAGGTCGCGGCCGAGCTGATCCTCAAGGACAAGGTCGATCTCCTGGTGGCGGCGAGCACGCCCGACACCACCAATCCGGTCGCCGACCAGGCCGAGGTGAACGAGGTCCCGTGCATCACCACCGACTGTCCCTGGCAACCCTATTTCTTCGGCCGCAACGGCGATCCCAAGAAGGGCTTCACCTGGACCTATCATTTCTTCTGGGGGCTCGAGGACGTGATCGGGGCGTTCCTGGCGCTGTGGAAGAGCGCGCCCACCAACAAGGTGATCGGCGGCCTCTTTCCCAACGATGCCGACGGCAATGCCTGGGGGGATGCCAAGATCGGCTTTCCGCCGGCCCTGCAGAGCGCCGGCTTCAAGCTGATCGATCCGGGCCGCTACCAGCCGGTCAGCAGCGATTTCACCTCGCAGATCTCCGCCTTCAAGAGCGCCGGCGCCGAGATCGTCACCGGCAACATGATCCCGCCCGACTTCTCGACCTTCTGGGCGCAGGCCGCCCAGCAGGGCTTCCGGCCCAAGGTGGTGACGATCGGCAAGGCGCTGTTGTTCCCCTCGGTCATCAGCTCGCTCGGCGCCCGCGGCAACGGCCTCTCCACGGAAATCTGGTGGACCCCGAACCATCCGTTCAAATCCGGCCTGACCGGCCAGAGCGCGCGCGAATTGACCGACGCCTATACGCAAGGCCACCAGCCGGCCGTGGACCCAGCCGATCGGCTTCAAGCACGCGCTGTTCGAGGTGGCGATCGACGTGCTCAAGCGCACCAAGAATCTGGCCGAGCCCAAATCGATCCTCGAAGCCATCACGGCCACCGACTACAAATCGATCGTGGGCCCGGTGAAATGGGCCGGCATGCCGGTCAAGAACGTGACCAAGACCCCGCTGGTCTCCGGCCAATGGCAGCGCAGCGGCGATGTGTCCAACCTGGTCATCACCCAGAACGAGACCGCGCCGCAAATTCCGGTGGGCGGCAAGCTGCAATTGCTGACGTGATCTTTCTCGCTCGGCGGGCCCTGGGCCATCTAGGGGCACGCGGCCCTTAGCCTCGGCTCCGAGCGGATGAGGCCGTGCGAGCATGCCCCCGATCCTGGCGCTAGACAAAATCTCGAAGCGGTTCGGCGCCATCGTGATCGCCGATGGGCTCGATCTGGCGCTCGCGCCCGGCGAGGCGCTCGGCATCATCGGGCCGAATGGGGCCGGCAAGACCACTTTGTTCGGCATCATGACCGGCACCTTGCGCCCGATGCCGGACGGGTGCTGTTCGCAGGCGACGACATCACCGGCGCGAGCCCGCCGCGGCGCTGCCGCATGGGCATCGCGCGCTCGTTCCAGATCCCGCAGCCGTTCGGCGACATGACGGTGTTCGAGAATCTGGTGGTGGCGGCCGCCTTCGGGGCCGGGCGGCGCGAGCGCGAGGCCTACGGCCCCTGCATGGACATCCTGGGCGCAATGCGGCCTCGCCGCCGCCGCCAACCGCCGCGCCGGCAGCCTGACCCTCCTCGACCGCAAGCGGCTCGAGCTCGCCCGCGCGCTCGCCACCAATCCGCGCGTGCTGCTGCTCGACGAGGTGGCGGGCGGCCTCACCGAGCCCGAATGCGCCACGCTGGTCGCCCTCATCAAGCGATTGCGCGAGAGCGGCCTCTCGATCATCTGGATCGAGCACGTGGTGCATGCCCTGCTCGCGGCGATCGATCGCCTGGTGGTGCTGCATGGCGGCCGCTTCATCGCGCAGGGCGATCCGCAGAGCGTGATCCGCAGCCCTGAGGTCGCCGACATCTATCTGGGGATCGCGGCCGATGCCTGAACAGGTCCTGCTCGAGGTGAACCAGCTCGACGCCTTCTACGGCGACTTCCAGGCCCTGTTCGGCGTCTCGCTGCGGGTCGCGGCCGGCCAGGCGGTCGCCATCATCGGGGCCAACGGGGCCGGCAAGAGCACGCTCTTGAAAAGCATCGCCGGATTGATGCGCGCGCGCCCCGATGCGGTGCGGCTCGACGGCGTGCCGATCGGCGACCGGCCGGCCTACGCCATCGCGGCGCGCGGCATCGCGCTCGTGCCCGAAGGCCGCCGGCTGTTTCGCTTCGCTCACCGTCGAGGAAAATCTCTTGATCGGCGGGCAGCTGCGCCGCCCCGGGCCGTGGACGCTGCGGCGGGTCTACGACCTGTTTCCGGTGCTGGCCGAGCGGCGCCGCATGCCGAGCCCCGTCGCTGTCGGGCGGCCAGCAGCAAATGGTCGCGCTCGGACGCGCCCTCATGTCCAACCCGAAGCTCATCCTGTGCGACGAGATCAGCCTGGGGCTCGCCCCGATCGTGGTGCGCGACATCTACACCCGGCTGCCCTCGATCCTGGCCGAGGGCATCTCGCTCGTCATCGTGGAGCAGGACATCGCCCAGGCGCTCAAAGCCGCCGCCCAAGTCTACTGCCTGCAGGAAGGCCGCGTCGCGCTGCAGGGGCCGGCCCGCGACCTCACCCGGCAGGCCATCGCGGCCGCCTATTTCGGAGGGTGAGATGCGGAGCAAATTTTCCGTCCTCCACCTCCCCCTGCAGGGCGCAATCGCTTTATTGCGTCCAGTCGAGCCTCACCAAAGGGCGCAATCGCGTCGAGCCGGCCCCGCCACAGCGGCGCAATAAAGCGATTGCCCCCTAGCAGGGAGAGGGAACGCGGAGGCTAACGTGCTCGACTGGATCAACGTGATCGTGCAGGGCGTGCTGGTGGGCGGCCTCTATGCGGTGTTCGCGGCCGGGCTGTCGCTGATCTTCGGCATCATGCGGCTGGTCAACATCGCGCATGGCGATCTCATCGTGCTCGCCGCCTATCTGGCGCTGGTGACCGCGCAGACGCTCGGCATCGGGCCGCTCCCCGCGCTCCTGATCGTGGCGCCCGCTGATGGCGCTGATCGGCTACGCGTTGCAGCGCCTGGTGCTCAACCGCACGCTCGGCGACGATCTGTTGCCGCCGCTGCTGGTCACCTTCGGCCTCTCGGTGATCATCCAGAACGGATTGCTGGAGATCTTCAGCGCCGACAGCCGCCGGCTGCAGGCCGGCGCCATCGAGACCGCGAGCTTTCCCCTCATGCCGGGCGTCTCGATCGGGGTGCTGCCGCTGTTGTCGTTCCTGGCCGCGATCGCGGTGATCGGCGGCGCTGCAATTCGTGCTCTACCGCACCGCGCTCGGGCGCGCCTTCCGGGCGACCGCCGACGATCCTGCGGTGGCGCAGCTCATGGGGCTCGACAATCGCCACATCTTCGCCCTCGCCATGGCGCTGTCGCTCGCCGTGGTGGCGGTCGCGGGCGTGTTGCTCGCGGTGCGCGCCAATTTCGATCCCGCCATCGGGCCGGCGCGCCTGATCTTCGGGTTTGAAGCGGTCATCATCGGCGGGCTCGGCAGCCTGTGGGGAACGCTGCTCGGCGGCATCCTGCTGGGCGTCGCCCAGGCGGTGGGCGCCGAGATCGATCCGGGCTGGCAGACGCTCGCCGGACATCTGGTGTTCCTGCTGGTGCTGGCGGTGCGGCCGGAAGGGCTGTTTCCCAAGGTGCGCGGATGACGCAGGTGCGGGTCCGATTTGCCGGCCGGGGGGGCCGCATCGGCATCTGGGTCATGGCTCTCGCGCTTGGCGGTGCTGGCCGCCGCGCCGGCCTGGGGCGGGCGCGACGACCTGCGGCTGCTCTCGGAAATCTACGCCTATGTGGGGCTCGCCAGCCTGTGGAACCTGCTCGCCGGCTATGCGGGCCTCGTCTCGGTCGGCCAGCAGGCCTATGTGGGGCTCGGCGCCTATCTGCTGTTCGGGCTCACGCTGCGGGCCGGACTGCCGCCCCTATGGGCGATCCCGGTCGCCGGCGTGATCGCGGCCGCCGTCGCGGTGCCGACCGCGGCGCTGCTGTTCCGGCTGCGCGGGCACTATTTCGCGATCGGGACCTGGATCGTGGCCGAGGTCTTTCGCCTGCTGGCCTCGCAGGTCTCGGTGCTGGGCGGCGGCTCCGGCATGAGCCTGCCGGCCGGCATCGTGACCTCGATCGCGGCCAGCCGCCAGGCGCGCGAATTCCTGATCTATTGGGTGGCGCTCGCCCTGATGGTGCTGGTTCTCGCGCTGATCGTGCTGGCTCCTGCGCTCGCGCTATGGGCTTGGCGCTCAAGGCCATCCGCGACAACGAGCTGGCGGCGCGCAGCAACGGGGTCGACGTCACCCGCATCAAGGTCCTGGTCTACATCATCACGGCGTTCGCAACCGCCATGATCGGCGCGCTCATCTTCCTGCAGAAGCTGCGCATCAGCCCGGATGCCGCCTTCAGCGTCAACGACTGGACCGCCTTCGTGATCTTCATGACCGTGATCGGCGGCATCGGGCGCATCGAGGGGCCGATCGTCGGGGCCGTGGTGTTCTTCGTGCTGCGCCAGACGCTCGCCGATCTCGGCACGCTCTATCTCCTGTTGCTGGGCGGCGTGGCTATCGGGGTCATGCTGTGGGCCCCGAAGGGAATTTGGGGCTTGATCGTGGAGCGCTTCGGCTGGCAGGTGTTCCCCCTTGAACGGCGGGTCGTCCTCGATGATCGTGGGACGGGCGCGGCCGCCGGCCAAGAATAACCCGCAAGACCCGCAGGAGGACCCTCGACCCCATGGCGCAGAAATCCAACAAGGTGATCATCACCTGCGCGATCACCGGCTCGATCCACACCCCGACCATGTCGGACGCCCTGCCGGTCACGCCGGACGAGATCGCGACACAAGCGATCGATGCCGCCAAGGCGGGCGCCGCGGTCCTGCATCTGCATGCGCGCGACCCCAAGGACGGCCGCCCCTCGCCGCGACCCGGAAGTGTTCCGGCAGTTCCTGCCGCGCATCAAGCAGGCCTGCGACGCGGTCATCAACATCACCACCGGCGGCAGCGTGACCATGACGGTGGAGGAGCGGATCGCCGCCGCCACCACCTTCTCGCCGGAAATGTGCTCGCTCAACATGGGCTCGATGAACTTCGCGCTCTATCCGATGGCGGCGCGCTACAAGACCTGGAAGCACGACTGGGAGGAGCAGTATCTGCTGCAGTCCGACCAGAACATCTTCCGCAACACCTTTCGCGACATCGAGCGCATCGCCAAGCTGCTCGGCGACGAGCACGGCGTCAAGTTCGAGCACGAATGCTACGACACCGGCCATCTCTACAATCTGGCCCATTGCGTGGACCGCGGGCTGTTCAAGCCGCCGATCTTCCTGCAGCTGATCTACGGCATCCTGGGCGGCATCGGGCCGGAATTCGACAACCTGTTGTTCATGAAACGCACCGCCGACAAGCTGTTCGGCGATCAGTACGAATGGTCGGTGCTGGCCGGCGGCCGGCATCAGATTCCCTTCGCCACCATGGCCACCATGATCGGCGGCAATGTGCGGGTCGGGCTCGAGGACAGCCTCTATATCGGCCGCGGCAAGCTCGCGGTCAGCAATGCCGAGCAGGTGGCGAAAATCCGCCGCATCATCGAGGAGCTCGGCTACGAGGTGGCGACCCCCAACGAGGCCCGCGCCATGCTGGGCCTCAAAGGCGCCGATAGGGTGAAGTTCTGATGACGGGTCGTTCAATGCCTCTCATGCACGCGAGGCTGTCGCCACGTGTGCGTTTCGTCTTCACCCGGATACGGTCCTTGAGGCGGGTCAGGCTCTTCTTGCGGACCAGACGCCGGCCGGCTTCGAACCGATAGCCGAGGAAGTCGAAGCCTTCCCCGGCGTTTCGGCAGTCGCCGATATGGGTCTTGTCCGGATGCAGACGCAGGCCGTTGTCGGCGACGAAGGCGCTAACCTCCGCCAGAGCGGCCTCGGCCTCTTCGCGGCTCTTGCACAGCACCACGAAGTCGTCCGCATAGCGCACCATCCGATAGCCGCGCGCCGCCATCCGTTGGTCCAGCGGGTGCAGATAGATGTTCGCCAGCAGCGGGCTGATCACCGCACCTTGCGGCGTTCCCTCCGTCGGCGTCCATCGCTGCGTGTCCCGCAGGATGTCCTGCGCAAGCCAGCTGCGCAGCAGGCCGAGAATGCGTCCATCACTGATCCGCTCCTCGACCCGTTGCATCAACCGCTCGTGCGGGATGGTGTCGAAGTAGCTCTGCAGGTCGGCATCCACCACGAAGGTGTGGCCTTCCTCGATCAGTTGTGCCACCTCGCGCAGCGCGTCCCGGCAGCCGAGCCGCGGCCGGAAGCCGTAGCTCGTCGGACAGAACGTCGCCTCGAAGATCGGTTCGAGCACGAACTTCACCGCCGTCTGAACGATGCGGTCCTTGACCGTGGGAATCCCCAGCGGTCGCGTCTTGCCATCGCCCTTCGGGATATCGACCCGCTTGACCGGCTGCGGACGGTAGCTGTCCTCCCGCAGCGCGGTTGCAAGCTCGGTCAGGTAAAGTTCCTCCTGTGCCGCGAACCGCTCGAGGCTTTGTCCATCCACGCCCGCCACGCCGTCGTTGGACCGGACCTTGCTCCAGCCGCCTCCAGCGTGTCGGGCGCATTTACCTTGTCCATCAAACTGTACCAACGACCTCCTTTGACGCCCTTCTCCAGCGCCGACACCATGCGTTCCGTCCAGACCGAAGCTTCCACCCACAACCAGTCGCGGCTTCTGCACCTCGTTTAGCCCTCGCGGGCACTGCCGATGCTGTCGCTTGCTTCATTCCGTTCGTCCCGCATCCACCTTCCTACCCACCTTCCCTCGGCGCGGCTTTGCTGTCCGCGCTTTCCGTGGCTCCTCACCACTGCGGTACTACGCGGCTCTGCCTCCTGCCTGGCTCTCGCAAGCCCGACAGGTCTCTCCGCTTACCCTGCACTGCCTTCCGGCATCCGTCCCCAACCACGTCGTGCGCTCGGACTCTCTTTCCTCACCTCCCTCCACCCCTCCCCCTCCTCCCCTCCCCCCCTCTCCCTACCTCTCTCCTCCCCCCCCCCCCCTCACCCCTCTCCCTTCCCCCCTCCTTACTCCTCATGGCCGGACTTGTTCCGGCCATCTCGATAAGGGACGCACGGTGCCCGCCTGATCGAGATCGCCGGAACAAGTCCGGCGATGACACCGGAGCAAGTGGCAGGAGCCATCATCAATCATGAGCGTGCAAGACACCAGACTTGGCCGCGACCGCGCGCTATCTCGTCGACCGAGGGCCTCGACGGCCTCATCGCCCTCAACGGCGGCCAGAACTCGTTTCTCGAAGCCCACGCGGTCTTCGTGCTCGCGGGCGTGCGCCCGATCGGCGAAAGCGCCGTGCTGGTGGATCGCTCCGGCGCCGCCACCCTGATCGTGACGCCGGCCTTCGAGGCGGAGCGGGCGGCGGCGCTTTCGCGCACGCCCAAGACCATCGGCACCGACGATCTGGCGCAGGCTCTGGGCGCGGCGCTCGCCGCGCACGGCATCGATCCGCGCCGGACCCTCACGGTCGCGCTCTCGACCCTCGGGCTCGGCTTGGTGCGAGAACATCGAGGCGGTGCTGGGCGGCAAGGTCCGCGCCAACGACAAATACGCCCGCGATCTCGCCCGCATCCGCACCCCCGCGGAGCTGGCCGCCGCCCGCAGGGCGACCCGGATCGCGGAGCGCGGCTACGAGCGCTTCCTCGAGTTCGCGCGCCCGGGCGTGCGCGAGTTCGAGCTCGCGGCCGAGCTCTACGGCTTTATGAAGGGGCTCGGCGCCGAGGACAACTTCCTCCTCTTGAGCGCATCCCAGCACAATCTCGCCGTCACCGCCGCCGGCGCCCGCGTGCTCGACGTCGGCGACATCATCCTGTCCGAGATCACGCCCTGCTATCAGGGCCAGTTCGCCCAGATCTGCCGCACCACCGTGATCGGCGACACCACACCGCTGTTGCACGAGAAATACGCGGTGCTGCAGCAGGCCATGCGCTGCGGCCAGGCCGCCGCGGTGCCGGGCGCCAGCGTGCGCGCGGTGACGCAGAGCATGGACGATTGCTTCCGCGCCGCCGGCTACGGCGACTATTGCCGGCCCCCTTACATGCGGGTGCGCGGCCATGGCCTGGGCATCACCTCGGATGCGCCCGGCGACCTCACCGTCGACAGCGACGCGCTGCTGGAGGAGGGAATGATTTTCGTGATGCATCCCAACCAGTATCTGCCGGAGACCGGATACCTGATGTGCGGGGAGCCGGTGGTGGTCACCCCCACCGGCGCCGAAGCCTTGTCGCTGCGCACCGCCACGCTCGACCGCATTCCGGTTTGATCGCGATGCGCACCGTTCATCCCTCCACCATGATCGGCGCCTACGGCTTCGAGCAGGATCGTGTCCCGCGCGACGAATTCCAGATTCGCCTGCGCGCGCTGCACGGCATCATGGACGCCGAAGGCTGTGGGGCCGTGCTCGTTTACGGCGATGCGCGCGAGCATTCGGATCTCGCTTATTTCACCAATTTCATTCCGCGCCACCGCTGGGCGCTGGCGCTGCTGCCGCGTCAGGGCGAGCCGCGCATCCTGGTCTCCATGAGCTCGCGCGACATGCCGGCGCAGCGGCTGATGACCTGGATTCCCGAGGTGATGTCGGCCTGGACCTGGGAGAGCGTATTCGATCCCTGGCTCGCTGCGCTGGGCGCGGATGCCCCCAAGGATATCGGGCCGGTGAATATCGGCACGGTGCGGTTCGACCTGATGCGGCCGCCGCTGATGGCGTCGCTGGAGAAGAGCCTGGGCAATCGTTTCCGTCTGGTGGCCGCCGATGCGCAAGTACGGGCGCGCGCGACTCGGCCGCGCGAGCTCTCCCTGATCCGCGACGCCTGCAGGGTGGCGCGGGCGGGCGGGGCCGCCTTCCTGCAGGCCTGGCGCGACGGCGACGGGATCGAGGCCGCGGCGCTTGCCGGCGAGCGCCGCGCACGCGCCCTGGCGGCCCAGGACGTGCGCACTTTGGTGAGCTTCGATGGCGGACGCACGCTGGCGCCGTTCCGCGGCGCGTTCGAGCCCAAATCCGCGTCCATGCCGCTCCTGGGCTATATCGCGGTCAAGCACCGCGGCTACTGGGCGGAATCGTTCGTGAGCGCCGCCGAGCCGCCCGGCGACATCCATGAGCGCGCGCTGACGGGTCTGGCGGCAGCGCTGCGGGACGCCGCTCCCGGCGTCAGCGCGGCCGATCTGCATGCCAAGGCCATAGCGCCGCTGGGCGCGCATCCGCTCCATCCGGTGCTGGGCGGAAGCGTCGGCCGGCGCATCGGCTTCTCGTCCAACGAAGGCGGCGAGCTGCGGCGCGATGCCCGCCATGTCCTCGCGGCCGGCGACGTCTATGCCCTGCATGTGGGCTTGAGCGATCCGCACGCCGGCGGCGCCATCGCCTCCGCCATGGTGGCGATCACGCCCACGGGCGAAGTGCTGCTGCAGTCCACCGACGAATAGCCGTTCCGGGTTCGAACCGCTCACTCGTGGTCGGGGCTGTCCAGCTCGCGAATATTCGTCCCGTAAGATTTGCCGGTCTCGACCGAGGTGATTTTCTGGATCGATCCGCCCTGCTGCGTGCCTTCACGCAGCGGATGAATTTCGATCAGGACGCGGTCGCCGGCTTTCACGCTGGTCCTGGTCCATCCCAGGCGCTGCAAACGGCCCGGGCTCGTCGTCTCCAGCAGCCAATCCGTCGGCTCCTCGCCCTCCTTGACGGTGCCGAAGATCAGGAGGCTCACATGCGGATTGACCCAACGCAGCTCTCTGACCGTGCCGTTGATGGTCGTGATTTTGGTCTCGTCATACATCGAGGCGGAATGGTGAGCCGACACCGGACCAATGCCGGCCGCCAGGCCGAGGACCACCGAGATCGCGCCGGCGATTTTGAGAATGTGCTTCATCGGGGCGGCTCCAGATTGCCGGCAGGCTTTCGCGGAATCGGAACGAATACCGCATCACCGCTCTCGTTCACGCGTTCCGCATAGTTGCCCTGCAGGCAGACGCCTTCCTCGATATCGAAGTCGCGCTCGCGCTTCCGCAGGAAGATCCGCGTCGTCTTCCAGGGCTTGGTCAGCACGTGCGGGGCGGTGATCTCGAGGTCGTCGTGCAGGATATCGGGACCCTGCAGATGGATGCGCTCGACGATGTGCATGTCGCCGTTGTTCGGAACCCCCACCCCTTCGGCCAGCGCGATAAAGGTTTCGGGGAGGATTCCGACCGTGTCGACCACCAGCGTGTCTCCCTCCCAATGGCCGATCGAGTGGCCGTGGAAGGTCGGATCCGGATCGTCGGGATGCGGGCGGCCGTCGGTATAGAATTCGGCGCAGCCGATTGCCGTCGGACTCGCCCAGCAACATGACCCGACCGGGCGAGAACGTGACCTCGAGCGCGTTGTGGGTGATCAGCATCCAGGACGGCATGCCCTCGGGCAGGCAATTGACGAACAACGGCGCCGGCCGGCCGGCCTTCAGCTCGCTGAACATGCGGGTGATCTGCGCGGCCGCCCTGGGGGTCCACGGCGGCGGATTGGTGGTGAGCTGAAGATGTTGATCGTTGATCTTTGGAACCCAAATCCCGCTCCAGTCGGGCAGCTTGGCCAGTTCGGCCCAATCGTTCGCGGTCGGCGCCGGATTGATGAGCGGCTTGGGGTCGGGCTCGGCGGCGTAAACGCTGATTGACGAAAACGCCAGGAAGATCAGCGCACTTGCTCGCAGGCAGCGTCGCATGAGGCCAGCTCCGGTGGGTCGCCTCGGAGCTAATCCGATTTGGGAAACGAGCGCAACGCGAATCCCGCATGTGGGCGCGAGCCTCACGCCGGCCGGTTGGCTCAGCATTGACGGCCCCCGTTATTTGAGCACAAGACAGCATCCACAACACGACAACACCGGGGGAAACAGCGCCATGGCGAAAAAACAGGTCCAGAAGACACAAAAGAAGAGCGGCGCCGGCAAGGCAAAGGCGAGCCCCGAGTTGAATGCCGTGATCGACGACCTGGTGATCGGCAACCGCATTCTCTACGTGCAGGACGTGGTCGACGGCTACGGCCATATCAGCGCCCGCCACCCGCACCATCCCGATCGTTTCCTGATGTCGCGGGCGCGCGCCCCCGGCCTGGTGGTCGCCGCCGACATCTTGGAGTTCGGCCTCGACGGCGAGCTCGTCCGCCCCGACGAGCGGCCGGTCTATTCGGAACGCTTCATCCATTCCGAGGTCTACCGGGCGCGGCCCGACGTCAACGCGGTGGTGCACAGCCATTCCCCGACCGTGGTTCCGTTCAGCGTCACGCAGGTCCCGCTGCGGCCGATCCGGGCGGCGTTCTTCTATCCGGAGGTGCCGGTGTTCGATACCCGCGCCAGCGCCGGCTGGACCAATCTGTTGATCTCCAACCGCGCGCTCGGCGCCGCGCTGGCGCAGACGCTGGGCAAGAACTCGGTCGCGCTCATGCGCGGGCACGGCAATGTGGTGGTGGCGCCGAGCGTGCGGGTCGTGGTGTACCGGGCGATCTACACCGAGGCCAATGCCAAGCTCTTGCTGCAAGCCAAGATGCTGGGCGGCCCGATCACCTATCTGGCCCCCGAGGAAGCCGCCCTGATGGAGAAGGAGCAGAGCCGCCACCGGCCCGGCCACGGCTCCGACCGCACCTGGGAGATGTGGCGCCAGGAAGCGCTGGCGCGCACCGGCAAGCTATGACCGGAATTACTTCCGTAGGGGCGCCCCTTGTGGGCGCCCGGGCGGCCACGAGGGCCGCCCCTACGATTTTGGAAAGAATTGGAGTGCTTACTTCGCCCGCCGCCAGGTGGCTTCGTCCACGGTGCCGGAGACCGACGCGCCGTTGACGTATTTGAGCTCGTCGGCGGTGAGCGAGCTGATGACCCGCGTCTGGGTCTTTCCGTTCAAGTTGGGAAACGAGCCGGCATCGATATTGGTGGTGATGGTCTTGGTCTTCTCGTCGACCGTCCAGGTGCCGACATTGGCGATCATGCCGGTCATCACCGCCTTGTTCTCCTCCGCGGTGCCCTGGTTCACGTTGTCGATCGCGAAATTCGGCAGCGCGGCGCGCGAGGTCAATATCGAGAACTTGCCGCTGGCATCGAAGATGAGCAGCCCCTTCGGGTTCGGACCGCGCCGGTCCGACTTGTTGCCGGCCTTGTCGGTCGCAATGATCGATACCAGCGTCCAGGCGCCGACGAGCTGCTGCCTGAGCGATGCCTGCTGGCTGACGGCCGCGCTCGGCAGCAGGGCGAGCGCCAGCGCCGCGATGGTGGACCAACTGATGATGTGGGTTTTGTTCATGGCGTCCCCTCCCGGTATGGCATGAGCCTACAGGGTTCGAGGCACAGCCGAAAGGCGGGGCGACAGGCGTCGCAAGGGCGGCCCTCTCTCTGCCGTTGCGGGCGCCCATGAGGGGCGCCCCTACCATCAGCGTCGACGTGAAAAGCCGGGGCGCAAGCGCCCCGGTATCTGCCCGGCCGTGAGAAGCCTAGTGCCCGAGCACTCAGCTTCCCGGCGTTGACGTCCTGCAGCCACGCGTTCCAGCCATTGCACTGCGGATCGATGTCGCACGCCGTCTCGTGGTTCGCGCCCTTGTTGACACGCGGATCGGCGACGCTCCCGCCCGCAGCCGCATAGGCTTGCGCGCCATTGTGCTTCTTGCCGGACGCCAAGGCTCCGGTGGCGCCGCCGAGCACGAGCGCAAGTGAAAGGGCGGTCAAAGCGAATTTGCGATTCATGGTCGTCTCCTCAGTTTGTTTGCCCGCTGTCAGGCCGGCGTCTGCTGCGCCTTATGGGCACGCTGGTCCGCGAAGCTTACGGGCAGTTCTGCAGGCCATTACATTTCTGTAAAGCTCGCATCACGTTTTCGTAATTTTGCATATTGATGGCGGTGCGGGCGTGAAGGGCTTCGCCGACCCGCGTCACGGGCAAACACCTATACGCAACCGGCCATCCGCTCGCGCTCAAAGCAACTCGAACCGGCCGCTCGCGACCGCCCGGTCGTACAACAAAGAGGCAATCGCCAGATCCTCGAGGCCGACGCCGAGCGATTTGAACAGCGTGATCGCCTCGTGATCGCGGCGAAAGCCCGGCACTCCGACGATCCGGTGCAAAGGAATGAGATCGTTCCAATCGAGCGCTCCGGTGCGCGCGAGATCGATGAACTCGGCCGCCTCGGTCTTGGCCTGCGCGATGTCGTCGGTGACGACCGCGGCGGCCCGCAGCACGATCTGCGCATCGAGCTCGCGGCGCGAGGCCGCGTTCGCCCCCATGGCATTCACATGGGTTCCGGGCGAAAGCCATTCGCTCATCACCACCGGGGTGGACGAATTGGTGGCGGTGACCACGATGTCGGCGTCCCTGACCGCCTCCTGCGCCGAGCCGGCGGCGCGCACCGGCAGCGCCAGCTCGGATTGGAGCCGCTCGCAGAATGCTGTTTGCTTGGCGCGATCGCGGGCGAAGACCGCGACCTCGCTCGCGCGGCCGACGCAGCGCAATGCCTGGATCTGCGTGCGCGCCTGCCGCCCGGCGCCGATGAGGCCTATTCTTCCGGCCTGCGGCCGCGCCATCACCTGCGTGGCGACCGCGCTGGCGGCGCCGGTGCGGATCTGGCCGAGCAGGTTCGCCTCCATGATGGCCAACAGACCCTGCTCGGCCGAATAGAGCAGGATGTGATAGGCCGCGGAGCCGTAGGACTTGAGCGCATAGCGATCGGGTGCGCGGCCGCCGCCGGCCATCAGATTGAGCCGACGCTCCCCGAATTCCAGCCGCGTGCGCGGAATGTTGACGGCTTCACCGCGCGCTTGCGCCACGAAGGCGGCGCGCACGACCGCGATCGCGGACGGCATATCGACGAATTGCGCGGCGTGTTGCTCGTTGAGATAGATCGGCACTGATGCGTCTCCGGTTTTTATAACGCCGCGTGATCAGATATCATCGGTCGAAGGCTGGCTCGGTTACAAGTGGGAAGAACAAGATCGTTGCCCGCCGGAGCTTGTTGATCGAGCAGCGCTTCCCTGTTTGTGACTGCTTCATGGCAAGGTCCGGCGAATTTTTTAGCTGGCGCCGTCTTCACCGGACCCGGCGAAAAGCTTATATTGCCGCCCGTGGGCGACGATCCGTAGCGTTCGGCATATTGCCGTGGACATCGACGCCTGATTCCAAAGATTGTCGGTTTCCAAATCATTCAGTCAAGGATCGACCATCATGGCCCTTGATCCCAGAGGGGCGGCGCTCGCCCTGCACAGATTCGGCTTCGGCCCCAAGGCGGGCTCGATCGCGGCGCTCGCTCCCGATCCGCTCGGCGCGCTGCTGGCCGACCTCGACGCGCCCAATGCAGGGCAGATTCCCGCCGCCAATCTGCCGAGCAGCGGAGCCGAGAGTCGCGCCCTCTTCGAATTCAACGCCGAGAGCCAGGCCAAGCAGAAGCTGGAGCAAGCGCGCAAGCAGGCCGCGCAGGCTTGCAAGCCGGCTCGGAGAATTCGAGCGCCGACGCCGCCATGGAGCAAAAGCCCGCGGAGCAAAAGAGCGATGCGCCGCCGGCTGCGGCCGAGCCCAAGCCGGTGCCGATGCGGCGCCAAATCCTTCTCGATGAGGCCAAGGCGCGTTATCGTGCCGCCATCGATTCCGAGATCGGCATGGTCGAGCGGCTGGTGTGGTTCTGGTCGAACCATTTCTGCGTCAGCTTCGATTCGACCGTGATGGCGGGTGCCTATGAGCGCGAGGCGATCCGCCCGCATGTGCTGGGCCGGTTCGCCGACATGCTGCTGGCGGCCGAGAGCCATCCCGCCATGCTGATCTATCTCGACAATGCGCAATCGATCGGCCCCAATTCGGTCGCCGGCGTCAACCGCGATCGCGGCCTCAACGAGAATCTGGCGCGCGAGATCCTCGAGCTGCATACCCTCGGGGTGCGCGACCGTCTATGCGCAGGCCGACGTCACCAATTTCGCCAAGGTGATCACCGGCTGGACGGTTCTTCCGCCCGTCGACAATCCGGATCACGGCGGCGAGTTCGTGTTCAACAAGCGCTTGCACGAGCCCGCGCCGCAGACGCTGATCGGCAAAGACTATCCGGACACCGGTGTCGGCCAAGGCCGCAGCGTGCTCGCCGATCTGGCGCGCCATCCCGCCACCGCCCGGCATGTGGCGGTCAAGCTGGCGCGGCACTTCATCGCCGACGATCCGCCGCCGCCACTGGTCGAGCGGTTGACCGCGCGCTTCCTCGATACCGAGGGCGACCTCAAGGAGGTCACCAAGACGCTCCTTGGCGCGCCCGAATCCTGGTCGCCCGGAGCAGGCCAAGATCAAGCGCCCGGGCGAGTGGATCGTGGCGAGCCAGCGCGCGGTCGGCCTGCAGGGCCAGACCGACCGCATGATGGGCCTGCAAGGCTTGCTGGGCGAGCCCTTGTGGCGGCCGCCCGCGCCCAAGGGTTTCCCGGACGATAATGCGACCTGGCTGGACGGCTTGGCGCTGCGGCTGCAAAGCGCCAACCAGTTCGCGCAGCGCTTGAGCATCGACTTTGATCCGCAGGCGATCATCGAGGTGGCGCTCGGCCCGCTCGCATCCGACGAGACCCGTCTCACGGTGGCGCGGGCGGAGAGCAAGCAACAGGCGCTGGCGTTCCTGCTGATGGCGCCGGAATTTCAGCGCAGATGATGGAGACGATCATGCCCAGCGCATGTCGCAAAGCGCCACCCGTCATGTCGCGACCCGCCGCGAGCTGCTGCTCGGCTCGGGCATGCTGTTCGCCTGGGCGTTCGTGCCGCGGGCGGCGCGGGCGGAGGGCCGTGACCCGCGTCTCTTGACCATCGTGCTGCGCGGCGCGCTCGACGGGCTCGCCGCCGTCGCCCCGGTCGGCGATCCCGATTGGATCAAGCTGCGCGGCGACAATGCGCTGCGGCTCGACGGCAAGACGCCGGCGCTGCCGCTCGACGGCTTCTTTGCGCTCAATCCCGCCATGCCGAACGTCCACCGTCTCTACCAGGCCGGGGAAGCCACCTTGGTGCACGCCGTCGCGACGCCTTATCGGGACCGCTCCCACTTTGACGGGCAGGACGTGCTGGAAAGCGGCCTGCCCAAGCCCGGCGCCGTCGACAGCGGCTGGCTCAACCGTGCGCTGGCCGGGCTCGAGCCGGGCGAGGCCGGCAAATCCGCGTGGCCGGGAGGCCTTCGCGGTCGGGCCGGTATCGCCGCTGGTGGTGCGCGGTCCCGCTCCGGTTCTGTCCTGGACGCCGCCGCGCTTGATGCCGGTCAGCGACGACACCACCATGCGTCTGCTCGACCTCTATCGCCACACCGATCCGACGCTGGCGCGCGTGCTCGAGGATCGGCTGGGCCTGGCCGCCGTGGCGCGCGCGGGCGGCATCAGCAGCGCGCCCGACGACAAAGCGCCGGCGACCCCGGGCGGCGGCATCGCGCAGGTGCGGGCCTATTTCGCCGAGGTGGCCGGCGCGGCGGCGAAATTCCTCGCCAGCCCCGAGGGTCCGCGCATCGGGGCGCTCGCGCTCGACGGCTGGGACACCCATGTCAACGAAGGCGCCGTCAGCGGCCGGCTGGCCGACCTCTTGGGCGCGCTCGACGGCGCCATCGCGGCCATCAAGACCAATATGGGGCGCGGCCTGGAGCGAGACCGTGGTGGCGCTGGTCACCGAGTTCGGGCGCACCGCCCATGTCAACGGCAACGAGGGCACCGATCACGGCACCGGAACGGTCGCGCTGCTGGCCGGCGGGGCGCTCAAGGGCGGCCGCGTGATCGCGGATTGGCCCGGCCTCAAGGAGGCGGATCTGTTCGAGAAGCGCGACCTCAAGGCCACCACCGACCTGCGCGCCGTGCTCAAGGGCGTGCTCAAGGATCACCTGCGGGTCGACGACCGCGCGCTCGCCGCCGAGGTGTTCCCGGGCAGCGAAGCCGCGGCCCCGATGGCGGGGCTCTTGGCCTGAGCGGGTCGACTAGCTCGGCGCCATTGCCGGGCTTGACCTTGGCTTGACCCGGCAATGCATCACTTCGCGAAATGGATGGACCCGCGGGTCAAGCCCGCGAGTGACGAATTGCGTGCGCATCGACCGCGTCAGTTGAACGCAACGGATGATCCTTAATTCCGGTGTCGTCGCAGCCCGAAATCGGGCTAATGTCCGCTCTCGTTCAGCTGACCAGATCGAACGCTCAAGGAGTCTTCACGATGGCCTCGACGCGCGAGCTGTCCCGGCGCGGCTTCGTGCAGGCGGGCGTGGGGGCCGGAGCCGCCATGGTGGCGCGCGCGCCGCCGGCGCGGCGCCGGGCAAGATCGAGAAGCCCAAGCTCACGCTCGGGCTGGCGGTGCCGGCCGCGAGCTTCCTGCCGGTCTATGTGGCGGCGGCGCGGACCTGGAAGGAGCAGGGGCTCGAGGTCGAGATCGTCAGCTTCCGCGGCGATGCCGAGGTGAGCCAGGCGATGGCGGGCGGCTCGCTCGATCTGTCGCTGCAGTCCTTCGACGGCTTGATCAACCTGATCGAGTTCGAACCAGCCCGTGAAGGGCTTCTATGCCGGATTTCATCAGGCCGATTTCGCCTGGCTGGCGCAGCCCTCGATCAAGTCCTGGGCCGATCTCAAGGGCGGCACCATCGGGGTATCGACCTTCGGGTCGCTGACCGACCAGCTCACCCGCTTCGTGCTGCGCAAGCACGGGCTCAAGCCCGAGACCGACGTCGCGGATCATGCAGGCCGGCCCCTCGGCGACCAGCATTCAACTGCTGCGCTCCGGCCGCTTGCTGGCCGCCATCCAGTCGGCGCCCACCAAATGGGTGGCGGAGGATCTGGGCCTGACCGTGCTGGGCACGCAGGAGAAAGAGATCGCCCCGCAATGGCCCAAGCACACATTCGTGGCACGCGCCCAAGTTCCTCGACGAGAATCCGCAGACGCTGCGCGCCTTCCTGCGCGCCCATGTGGCGGCCATCAGGCTGGCGCGGGCCGATCGCGCGCTCGCCATCAAGGTCCTGGTCGATCAGGTGAAGTATCAGCCCGCCTATGCGGCGCGCGCCTATGACGAGAACCTGCCGGCCTTCGACGAGCGCGGCCGCCTGCCGGACGACAAATACATGGACATTTTCTGGTCGATCGAGATCGCGGCCGGCACCGCCAAGGAGCCGTGGCCGGCTTCGCGGTTGATGGACGACCGATTCATCGGCACATTCGCCGACTGGGCGCCTTAGGTTACCTTCGAGGGGGCCGCCAACCAGAACCGCAGAGCGTGTGATCGCCCATGGGACGGCTCGACCTCGAACATCTCAGCCTGTCCTATGCGCAGCGCGGCGGCGCCTTCCTGGCGCTGCGCGACGTCGACCTGTCGGTCCGGGACGGCGAGTTCGTCACCATCGTGGGACCCTCGGGCTGCGGCAAGAGCACGCTCCTGATGCTGATCGCCGCCCTCATGCGGCCGACGAGCGGCGCGGTGCGGCTCGACGGCGCCCTGGTGACCGCGCCCGGCTCCGACCGCGCCTTGGTGTTCCAGGATTTCGCCTTGCTGCCCTGGCGCACCGTGCTCGCCAATGTGGAGCTCGGCCTCGAGCTCAAGGGCATGCCGGCGGCGCGGCGGCGCGAGATCGCGCGAGCGCATATCGCCATGGTGGGGCTCGGCGCCTTCGAGCGCTCCTATCCGCATCAACTGTCGGGCGGCATGCGCCAGCGCGTCGGCATCGCGCGCGCGCTCGCGGTCGAGCCGCAGGTGCTGTTGATGGACGAGCCGTTCGGGGCGCTCGACGCCCAGATCCGCCAGGTGATGGGCTCCGAGCTGCTGCGCATCTGGGAGCGCGGCCGCAAGACCATCCTGTTCGTCACCCACGACATCGACGAGGCGATCTATCTGGCCGACCGCACCATCGTGATGAGCGCCTCGCCGGGCCGGATCATCGCGGACATTGCGGTGACGCTTAAGCGCCCGCGACCGCTCGACATCCGCAACGATCCCGCCTTCACGGCCTACCGCGCGCGCATCTGGGATTTGCTGCAGCGCGAGGTGATGGCCTCGAATACCTGGGAGCAGCCGCAGCCGGCTGCCGTCATCTGAGATGAGCGTGGCCGCACAGGCACCGGCCGGCGGCGGCGTGACCTGGGCATCGCTCGCGCGCCACCCCTCGGCCCGCGCCGTGGTCGGCACCATCGCGGTCGCGCTGTTCCTGATCGTCTGGCAGATCGTCGGCGGCGAGGAGATCATCCGCTCCGACCTGATCTCCACCCCCTCCGAGGTGGTCGAGACGCTGATCGCGATGACGGCCTCGGGCGAGCTCGGCAGCAATGTGGCGGTCAGCCTGCAGGAATTCATCCAGGGCTTCCTGCCCGCCATCGCGGTCGGGATCGCGGCCGGGACCGCCTTCGCGCTCATGCGGCGGCTGCACTATCTGTTCGAGCCCTTGCTGGTGGCGCTCAACACCTCGCCGATCATCGCCTTCGTGCCGATCGTGGTGGTCTGGTTCGGGGTCGGCACGCAATCGAAGGCCATCATGGTGTTCCTGGCCGCCGTCATCCCGATCGTCATCAACACCATGACGGGCATCGGCCAGGTCCATGAATCCTGGATCCGCGCCTGCCGGGCCTTCGGGGCGAGCCGACCCCAGGTGATCGTCAAGGCGATCCTGCCGGGCGCGCTTCCCTCCGTCATGGTGGGGGTGCGGCTCGCGGTCGGGCGCGCCGTGGTGGGGCTGATCGCGGCCGAGATGTATGTGTCGGTGCGCGGCGTCGGCCGGCTCATCCAGGTGTACTCGACCAGCGACCGGGCGGCCGAAATCTTCGTGCTGGTCATCGTGGTCGCGACCTTCGGATTTCTCCTGGTGACGCTGTTGCGCCGGCTCGAGAGCCTGATCGCGCCCTGGAGCCTGGAGCGATGAGCGAGGCCGGCATCGCGCCCGTCGTCAACCGCCGGCACGCGCCGCGGCGCCGCGCCGCGAGCAGCTCATCCTCGGCGTCATCGGGACGCTCGCTTTCCTCCTCGTCTGGGAGGTCGCGGCGCGCTTCGATCTGATCAATCCGGTGGTGGTGAGCAATCCCTCGCGCATCGCGGCGGCCTTCGTGGCGCAGCTGCGCTCGGGCGAGATCCTGCGGCGATCTCGCGGTCTCCCTGATCGAGTTCGCGGCCGGCTTCGGGCTGTCGCTGGTGGTCGGGATCGGGCTCGGCATCGCCATGGGGCTCAACCGGCTGACCGAATACGCGGTCGATCCGTTCGTCTGGTTCCTCTATTCCTCGCCGCTGATCGCGTTCTATCCGCTGATCATCGTCTGGCTCGGCTTTGGCTTCGCCACCGTGGTCGCCATCACGTTCCTGCTCAGCTTCGTGTCGGTGGTGGTCAACACGGTGGCGGGGGTGCAGGGCGTCGATCCGCAGCTCATCCGCGCGGTGCGGGCCTTCGGGGGCGACGCGGATCGACGTCATCCGCAAGGTGATCCTGCCGGCCGCGGTGCCCATGATCATCGCCGGCATGCGGATAGGGCTCGGCCGCGCCCTGCACGGCGTTGTGCTGGGCGAGATGTTCAGCTCCAATGCCGGGCTCGGCTATCGCATCACGTTCTATGCGGCGCACCTGCGCACCGCCGACGTGTTCGTGCCGCTGGTGATTCTGGTGGTGATCGGGCTTCTGATCAATCAGCTCGGCAATGCGGTGGAGGCTCGGCTGCAGGCGTGGCGGGCATAAATTTCCGTAGGATGGGTTGAGCTCTCGCGAAACCCATCAGCTTAACGCGCAATAGAACCACAGCCGGTGGGTTTCGCAAGCGCTCAACCCACCCTACGGTCACGGGCGGGCATGAGCCGACAAACCGGGAGGCGCACCATGATGGCACATCGGATTTCCCGCCGCGCCTTGCTGCGCACGAGCGCAGGCGCCGGCCTTGCGGCCCTGGCGCGGACGCCGGTAGCGGCAGCGGCTACCGGCCCGATCGAGAAGACCAAGCTCGTCGCCGCCATCCCGGTCGATGCCGCGAGCTTTCTGCCGATCTATCTGGCGGCCGGGCGCACCTGGAAGAGCCAAGGCCTCGATATCGAGCTCACGGCGTTCCGCGGCGACGCCGAGGTCTCGCAGGCGCTGATCGGCGGCTCGATCGATTTTTCCATTCAATCGGCCGACGGGCTGATCAACATGATCAATGCCGGAGCGCCGGTGATCGCGTTCTATGCCGGCTTCCATCAATCCGATTATGCCTGGCTGTCGCAGCCGTCCATCAAGAGCTGGGATGCGCTCAAGGGCAAGACGGCGGGCGTCTCCACCTTCGGCTCCGCCACCGACCAGCTGACCCGCTATGCGCTGCGCCGCCACGGCCTCGTCCCGGAAAAGGATGTCCAGATCGTGCAGGCCGGCCCGCCCGCCAGCATCGCCCAGGCCTTGAAGGCGGAGCGCCTGGCGATCGGGATTCTGGCGCCGCCCATGAGCTGGATGGTGGCCGACGCGGGCTTCAACATGCTGGGCAGCCAGGGCGAGGAGATCGCGCCGCAATGGCCCAAGCACGTGTTCGTGGCCAAGAAAGCATTTCTCGACCTCAATCCCAACACGGTGCGGGCGATCCTGGCCGCCCATGTGGCCGCCATCCGCTTGGCCCGCGCCGATCGGGCGCTCGTGGTCGCGACCTATATGGAGCGGCTGAAATTCCAGAAGCCATACGCGGAGCGCGCCTATGACGCCATCCTGCCGGGCTATGACGAGCGCGGCTCCTTGCCGGATGCGAACAGCATGGAGGTGTTCTGGTCGCTGCAGATCGAGCGCGGCGAAGCCAAGGAGCCATGGCCGAGCGAACGGATATTGGACGATCGCTTCATCCGGACATTTGCGGAGTGGGCACCCATGTAGCCCGCATGAAGCGCAGCGGAATGCGGGAACGCCGGTCCTGGATTACGCTTCGCTCCATCCAGGCTACAGCGGATGCTAAAACTGATACCTGCGCAATCCACCATCCACCGGGATCACCACCCCGGTGAAGTAAGCGGCGCGCGGTGAGGCCAGCATGGTCACCACCAGGGCGACGTCCTCGGGCTCGCCGTAGCGGCCGACCGAAATCTCGGTGTCGGAGAGCGCCTGGCGCTCCGGCTCCGGATAGAGCCGGCGGATCTGCTCGCTCATGATGCGGCCCGGCGCCACGCAATTGACCGTGATGCCCTGCTTGCCGATCTCCTTGGAAAGGCCCTTGGACCAGGCGTGGATGCCGGCCTTGGCGGCAAACGCCGCGTTGAGGCGGTCGGGCTCCGATTTGCCGGTGATGTTGATGATGCGGCCGAAGCGCCGCTCCTGCATCTGCGGCAGCACCGCATGGGTCAGCTGGCGCACCCGGGTGAAGTTGAGCGTCATCGCCTCGTCCCACCGCTCGTCGGGTGCATCGACCGGTAGCGGCTTGCTGGCGCCCGCGCAATTGATCAGGATCTCGATCGCGCCGAGCGCGGCCAGCGCCTCGTCGCGAATGCGCTTGGGCGAAGCCTGATCCATCATGTCGGCCACGATGATGGCCGGCGCGGTGCCGCCCGCCGCCACGATCTCGGCGGCCAGCGTCTCGAGCAATTCGCGCCGGCGCGCCACCACCGCCATCTTGACGCCCTCGGCCGCGAGCGTCGCTCGCGATGGCGCGCCCGATCCCCGTGCTGGCGCCGGTGACGAGCGCGGTCCGCCCCTCGAGTTGTAAATCCATGTCCCTGCCCTCGCTCCCCCTCTCCGCTCCCGCCCCCGCGATCGGGGGACGGCCGGGGCGGGGGCCGCGAGCTTTGCCCGTTCGCCGACGAAACATCAAGCCGGCCGCGAAATGGCCGATTTCGCGCGGCCGGGGCGACTGCTAGGTTTGGCGAATGGCGAATAGCGAATAGGGAAAAGTCGATCGAGAAGCCACGGCCCCTCTATTCGCTATTCGCTGCTCAGCCCTCACCCGAGACCACCGCCATGCCCTCCGAGCACCAACGCGTCCTGATCGCCGGCGGCGGGCCGGTCGGGTTGTTGTGCGC
The DNA here is from genome assembly GCA_963744275.1 of uncultured Alphaproteobacteria bacterium. Lineage (GTDB taxonomy): Bacteria > Pseudomonadota > Alphaproteobacteria > Rhizobiales > Xanthobacteraceae > VAZQ01. The sequence goes on along the minus strand of CAVUSX010000029.1, from coordinate 86,499 downwards.
CTGGCTCTTGGCGCGGCGCGGCGTGCCGGTGCGGCTGTTCGACGAGAATGACGGGCCGCAGGCCGATCCGCGTGCCGCCACCACCCATCCGGCGACGCTCGAGCTGCTTGAGCGAGGATGGGCTGGCGCACGACATGGCCCGGGTCGGCCTGGTGGCGCCGATCTTCCAGTTCTGGGATCGGCCGAGCGGCGAGCTGGTGGCGCAGTTCGATCACGCGGTGCTGGCGAACGACACGCGCTTTCCCTACGTGGTGCAATGCGAGCAGTTCAAGACCGCCCGACTGATCCTCGAGCGGCTGCGAAGCTTCGCCAATGTCGAGGTCATGTTCGGCCAGGCCGCCGTCGACCTGCGGCAGGACGGCGACGGCGTCGACCTCGAGGTGCGCGGCGCGGCCGGCACCACCACCCATCGCGGCGCCTATCTGATCGGCGCCGACGGCGGCCGCAGCACGGTGCGCAAGCAGTGCGGCATCGCGTTCGAGGGCTTCACCTGGCCGGAGCGGTTCGTGGTGCTGACCACGCCATTCGATTTCGAGGCCGAGCGCGGCTACTGCTATCGCAGCTATTTCGCCGATCCGGGCGCCTGGTGCAATTGCTTCAAGGTCTCGGCCGACGGCCCGCCCGGGCTGTGGCGCACCGTGTTCCCGACCGCGCCGGCGGAGACCGACGAGGAGGTCCTGAGCGAAGCCGGCGTGCAGGCGCGGCTGAACACGTTTTTCCCCGCCTCCCTCCCCTACCCGGTCGTGCACCGCAATCTCTACGTCACCCATCAGCGGGTGGCGGCGCGCTTCCGCCATGGCCGGGTGCTGCTGGCGGGCGACGCCGCCCATGTGAACAATCCGATCGGCGGCATGGGGCTCAACGGCGGCATCCAGGACGCGGCCAATCTGGCCGACAAGCTCGCCCGCATCCTGATGGGCGGCGAACCCGAGCGCCTGCTCGATCTCTACGACCGCCAGCGCCGCACCGTGGCGGTCGAGTTCGTGCAGGAGCAGTCGATCGCCAACAAGAAACGCCTCGAAGCGACCGATCCGGTCGAGCGGGCGCGCAATCTCGACGGGTTGCGGGCGATCGCGGCCGACCCGGCCCGCGCGCGGGCGTTCCTGCTGCGCACATCGATGATCGACAGCCAGCGCCGCGCCGATTCGATCGCGCTCGAGGAGGCTTGATGGTGCACGTAGCGACCATCGGCGCGGGTGAACCATGAAGCTCGCCGTGCCCGACATGATCTCGAACTCGTATTTCCCCGCCATTGCGGCGATCGAGCTCGGCTTCTTCGCGCGCGAGGGATTGGACGTCGAGCTCGAGCTGATCTTCCCGGTCGACAAGGCCTATGCGGCGCTGCGTGACGGCGCGGTCGATCTGGTCGGCGGATCGGCGCATTCGGCCCTCGCAGCCTTTCCGCAGTGGCAAGGCGTCAAGCTCCTCTGCGCGCAGGCGCAGGGCATGTATTGGTTCCTGGTGATGCACACGGATTTCGGCGCCCGGCGCGGCGATGTCGGCAGCGTCAAGGGTCGGCGCATCGGAGCGGCGCCGTGGGTCGAGATGGGGCTGCGCGGCTTGCTGAGCGCGGCCGGCATCGATCCGGCGCGTGACGGCGTCACCATCGCGCCGGTGCCGGGCGCGCAGGGCGCCGGCGTCAATTTCGGCGTGACCGCCGCGCAGGCGCTGGCGGAGCGCAAGATCGACGGATTCTGGGCGAACGGCATGGGGGCCGAGGTGGCGGTGCGCCAAGGCGTCGGATCGATCGTGCTCGACGTGCGCCGCGGCGACGGCCCCGAGGCTTGCTTCAACTACACCATGGCGGCGCTCGCCGCCACCGATCGCCTGCTCGAAGCCAAACCCGACCTCGCGGCCGCCGCGCTGCGCGCCATCGCCGGCACCCATGCGGCCTTGAAGGCCGATCTCGCGCTCGCCACCGCGGTCGGCCGCAAACTGTTCCCGCCCGCGCAGGCGGAGCTGATCGCCGCGCTCATCGGCCGCGACCTGCCCTATTACGACACCGCCATCTCCGAAACCTTCGTGGCCGGCATGAACGCGTTTGCGCGCGACCTCGGGATTCTGCAGGGCGACGTGCCGTATGAGCGGATCGTCGCCCCGCCATTGCGCCCGCATCCGTCCCGGCGGTAACCGGTGTCGCGGCGGCTGCAGCGCCCGCCGGGGAAATGCCTCGCATGGACAGCCGGGAAATGTCGTCGGTAGCGATACCCAAGATATTGATGCTGACGACCGATCAGGCCATCGATCGACGCATCCTGCTGGAGGCGGACGCATTGGCGGCGGACGGCTGGGAGGTCACGATCCTGGCGATGCCCGGGTCCGGGCCGCAAGACCCGCGCATCGTGCGGGTGGCGGCGAACGGCTGGTCGGGCGGCGCGCGTGCCGAATGGGCGACCCTTCGCGTCTACCGGTTCTTGCGAGCATTCGTCGCCATGAACGGCCCGTGGATGAGCTCCCTGAAATCCGCGGTTTGGCGCCACCTCATCAGCCCGGATGAATTCGCCCGCAGGCTCATGCTGCCCGACGCGCTACGCCGGCGCGCCGACGTGGTGGTGGCGCACGACCTGCCGATCCTGCCGACGGCCGCGGCCGCGGCGGCGCATCATGGCGCCAAGCTCGTCTATGACAGCCATGAGCTCTACTGCGAGCAGGGTTTCGAGCCGCGGCTGCGGCGCATGTGGAGCGAGCTCGAAAGGCGCACCATCGGGGCCTGCGATGCGGTGGTCACGGTCAACCCCTCGATCGCCCGCGAGCTGGAGCAACGCTACCGCCTGGCGCGGGTCGAGGTGGTGCAAAACGCCGAACGGGCGGACGGGCCGGCGCCGCCGAAAGGCCGGCTGTTTCACGCGGCCTTCGGCCTGGATGCGGCCGCCATGGTGGTGCTGTTTCAGGGCGGCATCCTGGCCGGCCGGAACCTCGAAGCCCTGGTCGACGCCATGGCCCTCGTCACCGCACCCGAAATGCATCTCGTCTTTCTCGGCGATGGTGCATTGGCGAAGGAGCTCTCCCGTCGTGCCGAAGCCGCCGGCGTCCGCGGCCGCGTCCATCTCCATGCCGCCGTCGCGCAAGGCGACCTGTTGCGCTACACGGCGTCGGCCGATCTCGGAATCATTCCCTATCAGGCGACCTGCCTCAACAACCTCTATTGCACACCCAACAAGCTGTTCGAATTCATCGCCGCAGCGGTGCCGATGCTCGCGACCGATCTGCCGGAGCTGCGCCGCCTGATCGCCGGCAACCACATCGGCCTGATGATGGATGCCTCATCGCCGCAGGCGATCGCGCGGGCGATCGATGGGGTCGCGGCGGACCGGGCGCAACTGCAGCGGCTGCGCCTTGATGCGATCGAGGCGCGGCAACGGTTGAATTGGGCGCAGGAGAGCAAAATCCTCGTCGATATTTTTCGCCGGCTGAAACCGGGGTGATGCCGTCAAGCGCGCCGGGTCGCGGACCGCCGCCGAGGATCAGGGACACTCCTCGAGGCGATCGTGCGCAACTTCGCGATAGCGCGAGCCGTCGCGTGGGCAGATCAGCTCGGGGCCGAGCCGTTCGCCACTTCGGCTCATCCATCCGACGCGTTTCGCCGGCACGCCGGCCATCAGTGCAAAATCCGGGACGTCGCGGGTGACCACCGCGCCGGCGCCGATGAACGCGTAGGCCCCGACCACATGGCCGCAAACCACGGTCGCGTTCGCGCCGATGGTGGCGCCGCGCCTGACGAGCGTCGGCTTGAGCTCGGCCTTGCGCGAGACGAACGCACGCGGATTGAGGACGTTGGTGAACACGCAGCTCGGTCCGCAGAAGACGTCGTCCTCGAGCCTGACGCCTTCGTAGAGGCTGACATTGTTCTGAATCTTGCAGCCGTCGCCCAGGCGAACGCGCGGGCCGATCATGACGTTTTGCCCGATCGAGCAGTTGCGGCCGATCGTCACCTCACCCAGGATGTGGCAGAAATGCCAAATGACCGTGCCGGCTCCGATCTCCACCCGGTCGTCGACATACGCGCTCTCGTGGATCCGCACGTTCGGAAACCGGCCGGTGGGCGCGGGTTCGCGGTTCATGACACGACATATCGGCGGGCAAATGAATGCGATGCGTCACGATCGGCGATGACGGGCGCGGTCCGCAGCGCGGACACGATCTCGACGGCCGCCCGCACGGTCTCGAGCGTGAAGCCGCGGCCGGCCAGGATCTCCTGGTAGCTCTTGACGTGCAAATCGCCGAAGCCGGTCGAGAATTCGATCTCCTGGCCATCGACGGTGATCGACCGGTAGCTGGTCTGGCCGGACGGCACGCTCGCCGGCAGGTCATTGCGGTCGATCGACATGAACCAGCGGATCTCCGCGCGCCCGCACACCAAGAGACCGGCGGCGCGCCTGGGCTCGCGCAGATGCGCGACGTTGCGACTTTCCGGCCCGAACACGAACGACAGCATGTCGAAGAAGTGCACGCCGATGTTGGTGGCGATTCCGCCCGATTTGGCTTCATCGCCCTTCCAGGAGCTGTCGTACCAGCGCCCGCGCGGAGTGACGTAGGCCAGCTCCACCTGGAACCGGCTTGCCGCGGAGGCCTCGATCTGCTGCTTCAATGCGACCACCGAGGGATGCAGCCGCAGTTGCTGGATCGTGAAAACCCGGTGTCCCGTGGACTGCTCCGTCTCCTGCAGACTGTCGAGGTTCCAAGGATTGAGCACGAGCGGCTTTTCGCAGATGGCATCCGCGTCCGAGCGCAGGGCGAAACGACAATGGGCATCGTGCAGATAATTGGGAGAGCAGACCGAGACGTAGTCGATTCGCTCGCCCTGCCGATGGAGCTTGGCGACGTGGCGGTCGAACCGTTCGAACTCGGTGAAAAAATGCGCGTCGGGAAAATAGCTTGTCGATGATACCGACGGAATCGTTGGGGTCCACGGCCGCTTCCAGCCTGCCCCCGACGGCCTGGATCGCGTGCATGTGGCGCGGCGCGATATAGCCGCCGGCACCGATGAGAGCGAAGGAGGTCACCGCGATGGCTTTCGATTCACGATTGGTTCCAAGGAGCTTCAACGCCGGCTTGACCAGCGTCGCCCACACTCCTTCTGCTCTGAACACCACATTGACGGCGGGGTCAATGGTGCCCGACCCAGGCGCACCAGGCCTCGCCGAGACCTTGGCCCCAAAGCGGCCTGCGGCAGGCGCCCGTCGGCCCGGCTGGGCCTCGATCGCGGCAGCCGGCAACAGGCCGTCTCGGCGATGCAAGAGCGCGCCGGCTTGATGATCGATCAGGTCGAGCCGTACAATTGACCCCATGACGCGCCGGCGATGCGCGGTCACCGATCTTGCGGCAGAACTCTCACTGATGGCGGGCTATGACCACAGGTGCCAAGCCTCCGACGGAAGCTCCTCGAGTTGCGGAACCAAACGCTCGCCTCAGTACCGAGGAGAACGACGAATTTTGGTCGAGCCACAACGTAACCTATCATCATCAGTTCAGCACCGCTTCCGAGTTCTATCGAATACCTCAACTGGCGAAACGACCAGTATCTAGGCTACCTGGAGCTGATGCCGGTCGATGCTGCCGACGGCCTATCGGTGCTCGACTACGGCTGCGGGCCTGGACACGATCTGGTCGGCTTCGGTCTCCACAGCAAGCCAAGACTCCTGATCGGCATCGACGTTTCGGAACCGTCCCTCAGGGAGGCTCGCCACCGCTTGGCGCTGCATGGAATTCGAGCGCAGCTCATCGAGCTTCACCCCACCGACACGCAATTGCCGCTCGCATCCAACTCGATCGACCTCATCCATTGCTCGGGCGTGCTGCATCACGTGCCGCGACCGGACCTCGTCCTCAGGGAGTTCCGGCGGGTGCTGAAGCCTGGCGGGCGGGCGCAGGTCATGGTTTACAACCATGACAGCGTTTTCCTGCACCTCTACATCGCATACAAAAAGATGATAGTTGAAGGTCTTTATCGAGATTTGGATGTCGAGGCGGCTTTCGCCAAGCTTACGGATGGGGACACTTGTCCCATTTCGATCGCCTACAAGCCGCACCTCTTCATCAAGCTCGCCGACCAGGCAGGTTTCAAGACACGGATTACGGGGGCAGCGATCTCGGCGCACGAAATGGCCCTGCTGCCGGCGCGCTCCGAGGCGATCATGGACCGTCGCCTGCCGGCGGAGCATCGTCGATTCCTTTCCTCCCTCACATTCTCCGATCGCGGCTTGCCGCTCTACAATGGAACGGTTGCCGGCGTGGACGGATGCTTCGAGCTCGTTCTGCCGTCGCCTTTGCGCCCAGCGCCTCTCGAAGGCCGGGAGTGCACGCCGACCGCACGCGCCGCAGCCGGCGGGAAAACCGCGACGGCGTCGGAGAGCCCGGAGCCCGGCGCACCGCACAAGCTCAATGTCCTTATGCTCTACGGCGATCACTCGACCCACATCTTGACGGTGCGGGAGCACTTGCAGGCTTTTGCGCACCATTCGAAAAACAACTTCTTCTTTCTGCCGGCGACCTCGGAGCACATTTCACAAACCGCTCGGGTCGTCCCATCCGCCTGGGACTTCTCTTGCTTTGATGCGGTCGTCCTCCACTATTCGGTTCGCCTGACCTATCCGGATCATTTTCCCGCGCCCTTGGCCAAGTGCCTCGCAGAATTCGATGGGCTGAAGATTTTGTTTATTCAGGATGAATACGACAACGTGGAGCTCGCCCGGCGATGGCTGGACCGACTCCAATTCGACATCATCTTCACCTGCGTTCCAAAAGAGAGCATCGATCTCGTCTATCCGCGCGAGCGGTTTGCCCGAACCGAGTTCATCCCGACGCTCACCGGCTACGTCCCCGACCATGCCGGCATCGATATTTTCGCCACGCCGATCGAGGATCGCAAGATTTACATCGGCTATCGTGGGCGCGATCTGCCCCCGCACTATGGCCGGCTCGGGCGCGACAAGTTCAGGATCGGCGTGGATATGCGCCGCCTTGCCGCGGAGCGCGCCGTGCCCGTCGATATCGAGCTGTCGTCCGAAAACCGCATTTACGGCACTGATTGGTACCGATTTCTCGGATCCTGTCGCGCCACTCTCGGCACCGAGAGCGGATCGAACATATTTGATTTCTCCGGCGAGCTTTCGAAGCTTTCACAGGCCAATTCCGACCGGCCTTACGACGAGGTCTACAAGCAATACTTCGAGGCGCACGAAGGGCCGGTTCGTATGAATTAAATTTCGCCGAAACTGCTCGAGGCGATCCGGTTGCGTACCGCCTTGGTCCTGTTCGAGGGGGAGTATTCCGGAGTCATCAAGCCGAACGAGCATTACATTCCGCTGAAAGACGATTATTCCAACGTCGAAGAAGTTTTCGCCTTGCTCGACGACGTCACCTACCTCAATGAGCTGACCGAGCGCGCCTACCGTGACATTGTGCTTCCGGAAGCCTACAGCTACAGGCGCTTCGTCGCCGGCGTCGACCGTCACATCGGCAGCCGCGTGCGCACGCCGCCGCGCGCAGAGTTGATTTGCGTGCCGCTCATGCGCCGCAGGCGCACGGACGACAAGCCCGAGCTGGTCTCCTATCGCGATCCTCACGACTTTGTCTTGAATACCGCCATCTTGGGAGGTGACCTGCAGCGCGCCTCGTTCGCCGACCTCGTCGCCGCCGGATCGAGCAGCTTCCCCTTACAGCAGCATCCCGCGACCTCGTGTCCCCTCGATGCGGCGCCCGCAATTCAGGGCCCCGTCGAAGCATCGGTATCGACCGCGACCCCGTCGGTGCAGGCCGAGCGCCTCGCAGGATCTGTCGGCATTGCGGCGCGGCTCCTGCCCCTGCGGCTTCGCCGCGGAATTGCTTATTCGCTGAAGGAAAAGATGGATCGATATCATCACTGCGCCGACCGGCCGAATTGGATCAACCTCGACCGCGCTTTGTGGCGGTTGCTGCCGCGGTCGGTGCGGGTCGCAGTCGCCGCCCGATTGCGGGCCATCACGTGACCCGTCAACGGAAGCTCATCAGGAATTTGCGCCCGGGGCCGCCGGCCCGCCGTGCGCCGGACAAGCGTCCATGACAACCCCGCACCTTCGGTTGGCATCCAGCATTCTGGTCTGCGTCTGCATCTTGGTTGCGTATATTCTATTCACCCTCGCTTTCCTGCCCAGGACTCCGGGTCTACCGATTCTGATGCTCAATTCGGAGGTCTATGACTCCGTAAAGCGCGCCCTTGCGGAAGATTGGACCAGGTTGCTCTTGCCCTTCGAATATGAGAAATCCGGGGGGAGCCGTATTTATTGGATCTCATCCTCGATTTTTCTGACCTATGCGGGCCAGACTTATCTGGGTCCCCTCGGCTCATATTTGCTGTTCTCCAGCTTGTTCATATCGACATCTTTCGTGCTCGCCCGGATCGTCAGTCGATCGCTCGAATTTGCCGCCACGCTCGCCTTCCTCTTCGCCTTCGGGACGCAGCTGAACTACGCCTACACCTATGGCGGCCTCATTTTGCTCTATCTCGTTCTCACCTACGCCGGCATAAATTTCGCCATCGGCTTTCTGCTGATCTCCGGTCGGGTTTCCGGCTGGCGCTGGCAGTTTGGTTTCGTGGCGTCGCTGTGCCTGGTTGCGCTATCGAGCGAATTTTGGATCAACTACGCCGTCGCGGTCATCGTCGCGACGGGATTTGGCGCGGCCTGGGCCTGGCGGCATGGACAACGGCAACCAAGATCCTCGATGCTGATTATTCTCGCAACCACGATTGCCGCGCTGAGCGCCTACTTGACGATCCGGCTGCGAGTGCCGGCCCAGTTCGTGGCGACCGGGGGCGAGGAGGAGCTGGCGATCTTTTATCGACACCGAATCCTGTTGGCCGAAGATTTGATCGTGAATTTCTTCACCTATTTGTACATGGTACTGACGAATTACCTGCCCTCGTTCGTCACCTCGTCGAGCTCACTGACCTATCTCGGCCCTGACGTTATCGTGGCCGAGCAGCACGGTTACGACGCCCCTCATCAGGCACTGGTCGTGATGAGCCATCTCTTCCTCTGGCGGTTCTACGCCGGCATCCTGGCCACGCTCTTCATCGGGTTCCTCGGCTACGCGGGCGTTCGTGCGTGGCGCACGCCTGCTATACCGCCGGTATTGGTCACGGCGCTTGCGCTGATGGTGATCGCAGGCTTCTCGACACATCTCCTGATAAAGATGCGCCCCTATATGTCTGTCCCAGCCCTGGGGTACAAAGCTGTGATCAGCACCGCTTTTTGGACGATCCTGCTGACCTATCTCACGACCGAATCCCGGAAGGCCGTCGATTCGTCGCGCGCCCATGTCATATTGGTCGCGTGTGTCTGGCTCAGCGCTTTTCTGGCGGCGTTGACCCTTCCGGGAATGCAGGCCCGTACGCTTGCCGAGGTCGGGCTGTCGGGACTTCGCGATCCGCTCGGCGACATCCTGCGGTGGCTCAAGTAATCTTTTCGATCCAAGCTCGGCAAAGCCAAGGTTGGTCGTGACCGGCGCACCGCTCGATCTCGTTGCCCGCTGCCGGACGCCCGCCGCCATCATCGAGCAAGCTCGTCACATGTAGCCCAGCCCGCTTACGATCCGCCAAAAGAAGTAAAGACCACTCGCGAAGTGCAACGCCAGGAGCGCGAGCGCCGGCAAAGCGCGACCTGACATCGGTTGCCGGATGAGCACGCTCGCGCTGCTGAGGAAAAGCGTGTAGAGCGCCATATAGGCGCCCCAGAAGAAATTCCCGGCACCGAAGCGTGCCCCACCCTCCGCCAGGAATGCGAACTGGAGAAGCGCCACGGCAAGCACCGGCCAGGCAAACCGGAGACCGACGTCCCGAGCCAGATAATCGCGATAAAGGATCGAAACCGCCAACGGAAATGCCAAGGAGAGCAGGCTCGAGAACACCGGATGTGGGCTGTAGAGCGACCACACGCCGAACGGGGCGACGATCACGCTCGAATTCATCAGGCTCGCGACCAGAAGACCTTGAACGAAAAGCAGGATCGCTATCGGCCCGACCAAGATCGCTGCCTGCCTGGCGAGCTGCGCAAACGGCATGCCGCTACCGAAATGAGCCCGCCAACAGAACCAAGGGACGAATACCGGCAGCCATGCGATGGTGTAGCTCGGTTTGATCAGGGTGCTCAGCATGCCGAATCCCGCCGTCAATGCCACATTCTTGAAATTCGGCTCCTCGAGGCATCTCATGCTTGCGCGGAACAAGAGGATCACCGCCGGCATCGCCAATATGATGGTGGCGTTGTGCCAGATCGTCGGCGCAATTTGTCCAAGATAGACGCTTTGGTAGTTCCACCAATTGATGATCGGCATCACGAACGCGAGGACAATTGCCATACCGGCAGGCAAAGTCGATGATTTCGAATCATCGCAGAGCATGCTGAAGGTCAAGGTTCCTTTAAGCGCGACGCAGGTGCTCAGAAGGACAATGGCAATCCAGCCCAAGACCTCCGCGTTCGTTCCGATCAGAAGCAGTCCCCGCGCCAGGAGATAGAGGATCGAATACACCGCATTGTCGCCTGACGTCTCGATCAGGAAGTGGGTGGGGATGTCCGAGATCCTGGTGCCGAAGACCTGCTGATGAAAGGCCGGCAGTGATGCGCAAAAAAGCACGGTGGCGACCACCAGCATGGCCGCGGGGCGGGAGCGAGCCACCGCGTGTGCCTCGTTCGTGATGGTGGCTCTTGTCACTCAGGTCCCGTCAAATCCGGCTGGCGGCTGCAAGGTCGAAAGACCCGCCGTCCTACTTCTGCCGCCGCACGATGGAGGAAACCTCGCCGATAATTCGATCGAGGTGCGTTTCAATGCCGAGCCAAATCGGCAGGCGTACGAGACATTCGCCCGCCCTTTCGGTGATCGGTAGCCGGCCATTGGCCCGGCCGAAGCGGAGGCCGCTGCGCCGAGACGCCGTAGCGGATGGTGTGAACTTTTTCGCTCGGCCACCCGCGCGCTACGATGTTGCGGCGTATGCCTTCGGTCAGGGTGATGATCAAGGCGCTGCGGTCGTAGAGAAATCGTTCCAACCACGACATGACGGCGATCGCCGGCTTGCCGCGCAAGGCCGCCAGCTCGACCAGCGAGGCGGGCCACAGATCCCTGATCTCGAGAACGAGCGGCGCGCCGCGCAGGCGGCTCGCCAGCCAGGCCGAGAGCATCGGCAAGAGCGGCGGGCTCGAAGCGTAGATGACATCGGGAGCGGGACCGCGCAACAGACCGAACAGGCAGGAGATCGAGAATGAGGTCATGCTGAGGACACGCCGGCTCAATCCGCTGTGACCATAGGCGTAGGAGAAGGTCCGGATGACCGGGACGCCGTCGACCGTGTCCTGCCTGAGCAGGCTGCGCCAGAACGGAATCTTTGACTGGTCGCGGGCACATGTACCCGTACTCGCTCGAGACGACCGACACCTGATCGCCGCCGGCGCGCAGAGACCGTGCGAGCGCCAGGATCAAGTTGTGGCCGGGCTCGTCGTCTCCTTGAAAAAATTGGTAGAGAATCGTGACTCTGCATGGCGCGGCGTGCCTACAGGATAACGCGGAAGCGGGCAACCAGCCCGCCGGGGCACGTCAGGAGCGTTCGCGGGCTAGGCTTTGACCACGCTGTCCATGCGCAGGCCCAGCCGCTCGCACACGTTGCGCGTATCGATGATCAGCCTGGCATTGTCGACGATGAGCCGGTAATCGACATCTTCGTGATCGGTTACGATCAACACCACATCGTGTCGCCCGACCTCGGCCGCGGACAACGCAATCGACTCGCGCCCGGCGAGACCGGAATGCTCGCGCGTGAGCGGTATCCGCGCGACGTAGGGATCCGTGTACCCGACTTTTGCGCCGCGGCCCTCGAGCAGCTCGATCAGGCGCAACGCGGGGCTTTCCCGCAAGTCGTCAACGTTCTTCTTATAGGCGAGCCCCACGATCAGGACGCTGGCTCCGGAAAGTCCCTTCTGCTGGCGAAGATCGAGGGTCTTGGCGAGCGTCTCGACGATGTAGCCCGGCATCGACGAGTTTATCTCGCCCGCGAGCTCGATGAAGCGCGTCGAGATGCCGAATTCGCGGGCCCGCCACGTCAGATAGAAGGGATCGATGGGAATGCAATGGCCTCCGAGGCCCGGGCCCGGATAGAACGGCATGAATCCGAACGGCTTGGTCTGCGCGCCGGCGATCACCTCCCAAATGTCGATTCCCATGGCGGTGAAGATGACTTTGAGCTCGTTGACGAGCGCGATGTTGACGGCGCGAAAAATGTTCTCCGTCAGCTTCACGGCTTCGGCGGTGGCGGACGACGAGACCAGGACGACTTGCTCGATGAACGAGCCATAGAGCTTGGCGGCCAGAATTCGGGCGTGCTCGTCGTCCGCGCCCACGATCTTCGGAATTTTCGCGGTGCCGTAGCGGCGATTGCCGGGATCTTCGCGCTCGGGCGAGAACGCCAGGAATATCTCCTTGCCGTCCGAGAATCCCTGGCTTGCGAATATCGGCCGCAAGACATCGCATGTCGTTCCCGGATAGGTGGTCAATTCCAGAATGATCAGTTGCCCCGGGCGCGCCCGTTTTGCAATCGCGCGCGCGGTATCGACCACGAACGACAAGTCCGGCTCTCGATGCCTGTTCAGCGGAGTGGGAACACAAATGAGAACGGCATCGAGCTGCGCGATCCGATCGAAATCTTCCGTCGCTTCGAAGCGGCCGGAATCGATCATATGGGCGATCGAGGCGGGGGCGATGTGACGGATATAGGATTGCCGCGAATTGAGCTGCCTGATCTTGTCGCTATCGGTATCGAATCCGACGATGCGGAAGCGGCTTCCCTCGAATGCCGCCTTAGCCAACGGCAGCCCGACATAGCCCAGCCCGAAAATGCCGACGACCGCCGATCCCTGCTCGATGCGCGCGAGCAGCTCCGCAAAGGCGGACGGGACCGGGGTCGCGGCCGGCTGAGTGGTCATGCATCCAACCATAGCGGATTTCCTGCCCCAAGGCAGGAATGGCGATCAACGATAACGACCTCGGAAACCGCCTATTTGAGCTGATCCGCCACGCCGGCGAGGCCCGCCTTCGCGCAGATCTCGTCCTGCTCGGTGGTCGAGCCGCTCACCCCGACCGCGCCGATGGTCTCCTCGCCGACCTTGACCGGAACGCCGCCGCTCAGCGGTATCACCTTGGCCATGCTTCTTTGTCCGGCGATCCGGCTGCCGGGCTCGGTCGCCTTCGCCCATTCCGCGGAGCTGCGGCGCGCGGTCAGCGCCGTATAGGCCTTGCGCTGGGCGAGCTCGACATGATGGGGGCTCGCATTGTCGGCCACCAGCAGCGCCCGCAGCTGGCCCTGGCGATCCACCACCGCGACGGTCAGGCCGCCGCCGTTCTGCTCGCACTTGGCGACCGCGGCCGCCACGATGGCGGTCGCCATGTGGGAGCCGACGTCGCGGTGGCTGATGACCTGCGCGCAGGCGGGCGCGGACAAAGCGAGCATGAGCCCGGTGCCGGCCGTCAAAGCGATCCTTGCCGACATCGGATGTCCTCCCGCTTCAATGCGCCCGACTTGCAAAAGCGCGGCCGCGCCAGCCTTCAGCGCAGGTAGAGCGATCCCAGATAGGCGGTCAGCCGCCCCCCGATGGTGACCGCGGCCCACAACAGGCAGGCCGCCGCCGTGACTTTGATGCCGCGCGAGGTGACGGTGCCGGCCGCCTCCCAGGCGGCGACCTCGCGCCGGAAGGTGATGTGGAAATACCACATCACGAGGCAGGCGATGATCACCAGCGTGAACTTGGTATCGAACATGACGTCGCCCAGATATTGCGCCGGCTTGGACATCCACAGCGTAAATCCGCTGATGGCCTGGAACACGACCGCGATCCAGATGATCGGGATCAGCCGGCCCAAGGACGTGTAGGGAATGGCCGGAAAGGCTCCCAACAGCCGCAGCCCGATGATGAACATGAGCCCGACCACCACCGCCATGCCGAGCGCGTGGACCGTCAGCGCGAGCGGCCAGCCCCACGATTCATCGACCCACATCGCGAACGGAGAATTCGCCAGCCATTCGAGCACGTTCATTCTCCTTGATCGTTATGTTTGATCTTCACGTTCGATCGTCACCGATACGGCTCTCTCAGCGCGGACTCTTGTCGAGGCACCTGTTCAAGAAGAACGTCGCGGCCAGCACCCCGCAGATGACACATGTCACGACCGAGATGACCATCACGATGATGTCCAAATTCGCCATCGCCATTTGAATTCTCCTCGACTAAACGTAGGGCAGCAACCGGCCGCCCATGATCACGCCGGTCCAGGACAGCAGCACCAGGGCGGCGACCCACTTGGCGCCCATGGGCGCATCCTCTCCGGCCTTGACGTCCCACAGCCGTTCCGACAGCGAGAAATACAAGACCGCGATGGCGCCGATCGTGATGAACATGACCTTCGGCACGAACGTGATCTCGTTCAGATAGCGCGACGAATCGGCCTGCAGAATGAGCATGCCGCTGAAGACGTTGGTCACCACGCCCAGGACTCCCAGGGGAAGTATGCGGTGCACGGCCGCGAAAGAGACCGATTTCCAGAAGCCCAGCACACGCAGGCATACCGCGAAGGCGGTGCCGAAGATCAGCGCGAAGCCGAAGAAGTGCACGGTTTGCCACGGCACGAACCAAAGCACCTGGTTGATCTCGTGCTCCACGGTGGGGCTCAAGCCCGTGGTCGCGTCGGTCGGCAGCACGTCCGTCGCCACGCGGATCTCCGCGTGATTGATCTGGCCGCCGCGGTGGCCGGTCTCGGCCAGCACGCCCAGCGTGATGATCGCGAAAACCAGGATCACGGTCAGCGAGCGGTTGGAGAAGCGCCCCAGGTGGCGGAACCGCCACAGCGCGATCCAGGCGCTGACGCCGGTGAACGCCAGGCCGAAGAGCGAGTACAGCGCAAAATCGCGGTGGGCATTGATCACCGCCTTGGATATCCCGGTCACCGGCGGATCGGTCAGCGCCCACATCGAGGCATTGCCGGTGACGAAGGTCGGGACGCCCAATATGGCGCAGATCACGAACAGGACCAGGCTGCTCCGCTTCATGACGACATTGTCGAGCACCAGCGCCGAAATGTAGAACACGAGCGCGAACACGAACCCGACGGTGGGGAAGTGATTGAGGATGATGTGGACGTGCGACCACAGCTGCGGCGTCTTCTGGGTCGCCAGCCGGATCTCGGTGTGATTGATCTCCCAGCCGAGCTCGCCGACCACGACCATGAGGCCGAGCGTCACGATGGCGAGACCCAGGACCAGGTGCAGCGCATTGTCGGACAAGGGCTTGCCGCCGCGAACCCGCCACAGCGCGATCCAGGCGGTGAGGCCGGTTATCGCCAGCATGGCGAGCCCCGCGATGCCCCAACCGTAGTGGGCGCTCACCATGTCGTCGGAGAACTTGGGAGTCTGCGCCAAGTCCTGCGCCGAGCCGTCGCCGCTGAAATAAGTCGGAATCGCCAGCAGGCCCAGGACCCCGAAGGCGACGAGGCCGCTGCGCTTCAACCCTTCGTTATTGGTGATGAATCCGGTGACGTAAAAACCGAGCGCGAAGATGAGCCCGACCGACGGGAACACGCTCACCAGAATATGGAGATGCGCCCAAGACTGCGGTATCAGATGCATGTATTCCCCCCGGCATTATGGCGGATATCAAGTCGGTTTCGGCACGTCAACGGGAGCGATGGCGCGGCCAGCACGGCTAGGCCGCCGTCTGCGGTCGGGTCGACGGCCCCGACATGCGCCGATTCGTCGCGTTCCGTTCCGACGATAGAGGCATGCGGACCGGTCGAGCGCTTGGCCCCGGGCGCGCCAGTCCCTCGGCGAATTCGAGCATTTCCCCTCCCCATTCCCGCATCATGTTCTTAACATGAGCGATCTTGCAGTCGCCCCTTGCCGTCACGTTAGAGCATTTTCCGGAAAAGTGAAATCCGGCCGTCCCGATCCGGCGGAATAAAATCCGCGTAACGATCGCGAGCCTGCCCCGCAATGGCCACCGCGGCCCCCGGCGCGGCCTCGATGCGCCGCAAGCCGCACCGTTATTTCTGCGGCAGGTTGAAATATCTCAAATCCGGCGGCGGCTGGTTCTTGCGGACCGGCAGCAGATAGCCGTCCTCGCTGACGTAGTAATTCTCCTTGCCGATGAGGATGTGATGGTTGTTCTCGCTGCAGATCTGCTCGGTCCAGACCGGATCGCGCACGCGCTGGTAGCTCCGGGTCACGGTCCAGGGACGGGTCAGGGCGTGATCGATGGTCGTGATGTCGTCGTGGAGCACGTTCGGATCGGATTTGTCGGAATAGATCCTCTCCTTGACCACCGTCTGATTGTCCTGGTGCAGCGGGATGCCGGTCGAATCGAAGACGCGCGGACCTTTCAGGCCCCGGGTCTCGACCAGGAGCGCGTCGTATTTGCCCTCGCCCTTCTCATCGACCCATTTGCCAATCGAGTAGCCCGCATAGGACGGATCGATCTCGGCCGGAAAGTCGTGGCCGTCGGTATGAATGCGCCGCAGCTGGTTCAAGACCTCGATCGCGATGTAGGTCATGCTCGGCGTGATGGCGATCTCCATGCCTTCGTAGACGATCATGGCGCGCGGCATGCCGGGCGGGATGCATCGCCACATCGGGTCGTTGCCCTGTCCGCCCGCCGCCGCGTTGGCGACGCCGGCCTCGTAGATGGCCTGATATTCCGGGGTCAGCGGCGCTTCCTGCCGCATGCGTGGCTTGGCGGCATTGAAATGGCCGCCGCTCGCGTTCTTCCACTGCGCCTGCCAATCCGGATATTTGGCGTCGTCGGCCGCCGCCGCGCCCAAGCACAAGCCCAAGGCCGCAGCCGACGCGATCACCTGCAGCGAGCCTCGGCGCGGCATGACGTCCCCGGCCGCAGCGGTTACTTCTTCACCGGCGGCTTGAAGTATTTCAGGTCCGGGGCCGGCTGGCCCGCGCGCGTGGGCGACAGATAGCCCTGGTCGCTGATGAGATAGTTCTCCTTGCCCAGCATCACCTGATGATTGTCCTCGGAGCAGACGAACTCCGACCAGACCGGGTTGGGCTCGCGATAGTAGCTGCGGATCACGGTCCATGGACGGGTCAATGCGTGATCCGACGTCGTGACCTCGTCATGCAGGAGATTGAGATCGTTCTTGTCCAGATAGATCCGCTCCTTCACCACGGTCTCATTGTCCGTGTGCAGCGGCAGGCCGCTCGCATCGAACGTGCGGGGGCCCTTCATGCCGCGGGTCTCGACCTCGAGCACGTTGTAGTGGCCGTCCTTGTTCTCGTCGACCCAATGGCCGATCGAATAGCCGGCATAGGACGGCTCGATGTCCTCCGGAAACTTGCGGCCGTCGGTATAGATGCGGCGAAATTCGCTCATATAGGTGATCATCAGGTAGGTGGTGTCCGGCATGACGATGATCTCCATCGGCTCGTACATCACCATGGTGCGCGGCATGCCGGGCGGCAGGCAGGTGGTCGGATCCTTCACGCCGCTGGCATGGGCCGCCATGATCTTCTGATAGACGGCCTGATATTCGGGCGTCAAAGGCGCCTGCTGCCCGGCCCCGGCGGGCTTGCCCGGATCCCAGGCCGCGTCCGCGGCGGCTCCCACGCCGACCCATTGGCCCTTCCAATTCGGATATTTCGACGCATCGTCGGCGCGCGCGCCGGCGTCGGCCACGAAGATCGTGAGCGCGGTCGCGAGCGCGATCGTGGTGATGGAGTTTCGAAGCAGCATGTTGTTCCTCCCGTGATGACGCACTCGAAGCCTATTGTTGCGGTCGACTGAAGCCTTCGGGCAGCGGCGGCGGCCGGTCCTTCTTGGTGGGCATAGCCGTCGCGCCGACGAAATGCTTCTCCTTGCCTCGGATGACCCGTCCGGGACGCCACTCTACAGCCCCGGCACTCTACAACGACACCAATTTATGGCGACACAAACCCGGGGTGGCATCCTGACGCGGTTTCGTGGTTACCGCCCCGCCCGATCGAAGGCCTGCAAGTCCGGCGCCGGCTGGCCCGCCCGGGTGGGCATCAGATAGCCGTCCCCGCTCACATAATAGCGCTCCCCGCCGATCCTGACCTGGTGGTTGTCCTCGGCGCAATTGACCTCGATCCAGATTTCCTTCGGCACCCGATGATAGCTCCGGGTCACCGTCCAGGGGCGGGTCAGGGCATGGTCGATGGTGGTGATCTCGTCATGGACGACGCCGGCATCGGCCTTGTCGAGGTAGATTCGCTCCTTGATCACGGTCTGGCCGTCGCGGTGAAACGGCATGCCGCTGCTGTCATAGCTGCGCGGACCCTTGATGCCGCGGGTCTCGACCAGGAGCGCATCGAAGCGGCCATCATGGTCCTCGTCCACCCAGGTGCCGATCGAATAGCCGAGGAAGGAGGGCGTGATCTGCCGCGGCCACGCCCGCCCGTCGGTGTAGATCCGGCGCAGCTGGTTCATGGGCTCGAGCAGCATGATATAGGTGGTCTCTCGCGTGACCACGAGCTCCATGCCTTCGTAGTCGATCATGGTGCGCGGCATGCCGGGCGGAATGCATTCGCCCATCGGGTTGTTGCCCTGTCCGCCGGCCGCCTGCTCGGCCAGGCTCGCCTCCAGGACCGCCTGATACTCCGCCGTCAGCGGCGCCTTCTGCCCCAGCCCCGCCGGCTTGCCCGGGTCGAACGAGCCGCTGCCGAGCCGCATCCACTCGCCCTTGAGGTCGGGATACTTGACGTCGTCGCCCGCCCGCGCCGGGCAAACCGCGATGCTCAGCGCGCCCGCCAATGCGAGCAAACCGAGCGAGCGACTGCTGCGCATGAGCATCTTGCGGCTGCTCACTTCGACGACTGATCGAAGCCCTGCAAACCCGGCTCCGGCTGATTCTTCTTGGTGGGCATCAGGTAGCCGTCCGCGCTGATGAAATAGGTCTCCTTGCCGAGCGAGACATAGTGATTGTCGGCGCCGCAATTGTTCTCGACCCAGACCGGATCGGGATCGCGGTTGTAGCTTCGCACGACGGTCCACGGCCTCGTATAGGCGTGATCGATGGTGGTGACCTGGTCGTGCAGAAGATTGCGGTTGGCCGGGTCGAGAAAGATCCGCTCCTTGACGATGGTCTGGTTGTCGGCGTCCAAGGGCAGTCCGCTGGCGTCGAGCGAGCGCGGCCCCTTGAGGGATCGGGTCTCCACCTCGAGCGCGCCGTAACGGCCCTGCGCATCCGGGTCCACCCAGCGGCCGATCGAATAGCCGACGAAGCTCGGCTTGATCTCGTCCGGCCAAGGCCGGCCGTCGGTGTAGATGCGGCGGAACTGCGCCAGATGATCGCTGCGCATATAGGTGACGTCCGGCGTGACGATGAACTCGAGCGGATCATAGGCGATCATCACCCGCGGCATGCCGGCCGGCAGGCAATTGACCTGCGGATTATATTCCTGGCCGCCGGACTTCGCGATGTTCAGGTTGTTCTCGAATATGGCCTGATATTCCGCCGTGAGCGGGGCCTGTTGCCGCAGGCCCGCGGGCTTGGTCGGATCCCATTGCGCCGCACCCGGCCTGACCCAGGTGCCGCCGATGTCGGGATATTTTGCATCGTGGCTCGCAGCCTCGAGGGCCCAAGCTGCGGTTGAAGCCGCGGTGGAAGCCGCGGTGGCAGCGCCGAGCGCCCCCACCAACAACACGATTGCACCAAGCCCACATCGGTCACGCATGCGCATCCCTTCGCCGTCCAAAGCGGTTTCGCCGAAAATCACGTTTTCGCACGAAAGGTCGAATCCCGCGCCGGATCAAGTCCGGGACGCATTAATTTTCCGAAAATTCCGCCAGCAAGATGGTGGCGAAGATGGCCCGACGCCCAGCGGCAGGGCCAGGCCCAGGAACGATTCCGAATGCTGATCTCTGCAAACGGAAGCGCCAAAAAACGAAAGCGCAAACGGCGGCGCCCGCTTGCACGAGCCCCGCCGCCGGCGTGATCGCGCCGATCGGCCGCGGTCGCGCATGACCGCGTGCCGACCCGCTATGCGGTCGCAAATCAAACTAATGCGTGACGATCGGCTGACCGCTGGAGAAGTTGGTCTTCTTCTCCGACCAGGAGCCGCCCGGCGCGCCGCTGCGCAGCGGATCGATGGTCATCTTCAGCTCGTCGCCGGCCTTGAGGGTCTTGCTCGCCCAGCCTTCGCGCACCAGGGCGCTCGGGCTCGCGCCTTCGAGGTTCCAGGTCGTCGAGCTGCCGTCGGTGCCCTTCACCTCGAGCAGAATGAAGGTATGCGGGCTGGTGAACTTGAACTCCGTCACCGTGCCCTGCAGCTCCATCGGATGATCGGTATCGAACATCGCGAAAGAGTGATGCGCGAATACTGCGCCGCCCGTCACCACCAGTGCAACGCCCGCCAACAAAGCCGTGCTTAACCGTCCCATGCGCGTCTCCCGTCTTGCTGCTTCACAATTGATGTTGATTGAGGCCAGCTTGGCCGTATTGGGCCAACTTGGCCAGCACTTCCGTCTTTGGAAGCCGCTTTTCTACCACATTCGTGCAGGCGGCGCTACATCCGCATCGAGCCTGTGCAAGCCTAAAGCTCCGCGGTTCGGGCCGCCGCCGTCACGCCAAGTCGCGCCCGCACGCCGCCGCCCCGTACCCCGCCACCGCGGCGGCGAGGCGTTGCCATTCGGGCTCGCCGGCCGGCAGCCCGAACCGCAGCCAGGCGGCCTGGTGGGCAAACCGGCGCACCAGGATGCCGGCGCGCCCGAGATGGCGGAACAGCTCCGGCGCCGCCGGCACCTGCACCAGCCGGAACAGCGAGGTGCCGCCGACGACCCCAAGGCCTGCGCCGGTGAGGATTTGATCGAGCCGCCGGGCGGCATGGGCCAGGCGCATGCGGGTCGCCGCCGCCCAGGCTTCGTCCTGCAGCGCGGCCGCCCCGATCGCGATGGCGGGCCCGGCCACCGCCCAGGGCCCGAGCCCGGCCCGCAGCCGCGCCGCGACCGCCGGAGCGGCGAGCGCGAAGCCGAGCCGCACCCCGGCGAGCCCGAAGAATTTTCCGAACGAACGCAGCACCACTACATTGGGCCGGGCGGCATCCGGCGCGAGGCTGCGCGGCGTCAGCGCATACGTCCATGAAGGCTTCATCGACCACCAGGAGGCCATGCGCCGGCAGCGCATCCGCGCAGGCCAGCAAGGTTTCGCGCGGCACGATCCGCCCATCCGGATTGTTGGGATTGACCACGACCGCGAGCTCGACATTGCGCAGGCCGGCGAGGTCGGCGACCTCCGCCACCTGATGCCCGACATGAGCGGCGGCGCGGACATGCTCCGCATAGGTCGGGCCCAGCACGGCGGCGCGACCGGGCCGCACCAAAGCGGCGACCTGCGGCAGCAGGATCTGGGTGCCGGGCGCCACCACCACATGGGCCCCCGAGGGCGCCCCATAGGCCCGCGCCGCAATGGCGGCCAGCCGGTCGAGTGCCGCCTGATCGGGCAGCCGGGTGAACAGGTCGGGGCGCAATTGGGGGATCGGGTACGGATAGGGATTGATCCCGGTCGACAGGTCGATGAAAGGTTCCGGGGCGCCCGGGAACAGAAGCCGCGCGGCGCCGAGATCGCCGCCATGCTGGATCGGCGCCGCATCCGATGACGCCGCATCCAATAAAACCGCATCCATGTCAGGCTCGATGGCCGCCGCACTCACCCTTCTCGCCCTCCTGTTCGAGCTCATGGTCGGCTATCCGGATCGGCTCGTGGCCATGATCGGCCATCCGGTGACCTGGATGGGCGCCCTGATCGGAGCGCTTGACCGCGGCCTCAACCGCGAAAGCGCGACCGCGGCGGCGCGACGGATGGCCGGAACAGTCACGGTTCTGATCCTCATCGCGGCGGTGGGCTCCATCGCATTCATGGTCGAGCGCGGCCTGTCGGGGCTGCCGTTCGGTTGGGTCGTGGCGGCGCTGCCGGCCAGCACATTGCTGGCCCAGCGCAGCTTGCATCAGCATGTGGGGCGCGTCGCCAGTGCCCTCGATACGGCCGGCATCGCGGCTGCCCGGCAGGCAGTATCGCATATCGTGGGCCGCGACGCCGCGCCGCTCGACCAGGCCGGGGTGGCGCGGGCCGCGATCGAGAGCCTGGCGGAGAATTTCTCCGACGGCGTGGTGGCGCCGGCCTTCTGGATGGTGATCGCAGGCCTGACCGGCGCCGCCACCTACAAGGCGGTCAACACCGCCGACAGCATGATCGGATTTCGCACGCCCCGGCACGCGAGCTTCGGCTGGGCGGCCGCCCGGCTCGACGATCTCGTCAATCTGCCGGCATCGCGCCTTTCGGCGCTGCTGATCATTGCGGCGGCCGGCTTCACCAAGGGGGCTTCGCCGGCCGGCGCCTGGCGCGCGGTCCGCCGCGACGCCCCCCGGCACCGCTCGCCCAATGCCGGCTATCCGGAGGCCGCCATGGCAGGCGCGCTCGGGCTCATGCTGGCGGGGCCGCGATCCTATGGCGGTAACCTGGTCGACGACGCCATGATGGGCGACGGCCGGCGCGCCGCCGATGCGGCCGACATCAGGGCGGCGCTTGCGCTCTACCGTCACGCCGATGCGATCCTGATCGGGCTCGTCGCGCTGCTGGCCTTGTGCTTGTGGGCCTTGGGTTTCATCGTGACAGGCTGATGAGGCGATCGAGATCGATATGGCGGGCGAGATGGGCGGCCAGCCGGTCGAGCGTCGCATCGATCAGCGCCTCATAGCCGATCGCGCTCGGGCCGGCCGCAAAGCGCGCGAGCCAAGCCGCGCGCTGCCGGTCGTCGCCAAACAGTCCATGCATGTAGGTGCCGATGACGCGGCCGTCGGCCGAGACCGCGCCCTCGGGCGTGCCGTCGGTGAGCCGCGCGAACGGCCGCGCGCAATCAGCGCCTTGCGTCACCCCCATATGCATCTCGTAGCCGCTGACCGAAACGCCATCTTGGGTCGTGCCCTGCACGGGCTCTAGGCGCTTGTCGGCGGACAGCACCGTCTCGACCGCGAGCAGGCCGAGACCGGGCGCGGTGCCGGGCGGGCCCTCGATGCCGGCCGGATCGCGGATCTCGCCGCCCAGCATCTGGTAGCCGCCGCAGAGGCCGAGAATCATGCCGCCGCGCCGCCGGTGCGCCGCGATGTCCACATCGAACCCGGCCGCGCGCAGCGCCGCCAGATCGGCGATCGTGGCCTTGGAGCCCGGCAGGATGACGAGGTCGGCATCGCCGGGCAGCGCCGCGCCTGCCCGCACCCGCATCAGCGCCACCGCCGGCTCCGCTTCGAGCGGATCGAGATCGTCGAAATTGGCGATGTGCGGCAGGATCGGCACCGCGATACGCAGCCGCCCATGGGGCTTGGGAACCGGGGCGCGATCGAGCGCCAGCGCATCCTCGGCCGGCAATGCGCTCGCCGGCGCGAAGAACGGGACGAGGCCGAGCGGCTCCCAGCCGGTCAGGCGCGCGATGGCGGCCATGCCGCCTTCGAACAGCGCGGGATCGCCGCGAAATTTGTTGACCAGGAAACCGCGCACCAGCGCCGCGTCCTGCGCGTCGATCACCGCCTTGGTGCCGACCAGGCTCGCGATCACGCCGCCGCGGTCGATGTCGCCGATGAGCACGACCGGCACATCAGCGGCGCGCGCGAACCCCATATTGGCGATGTCGTGCGCTCGCAGGTTCACTTCCGAGGCGCTGCCCGCCCCCTCGACCAGCACGAGATCGGCCTCACCCTTGAGGCGGGCAAAACTCTCGAGCACGAACCCCATGAGCTCGGGCTTGAGCTTCTGATAGTCGGCCGCCTTGGCGCTGCCGTAGACCCGGCCCTGCACCACGACCTGCGCCCCGACCTCGCTCTGCGGCTTGAGCAGGACCGGATTCATATGCACGCTCGGCTGCGCGCGCGCGGCACGGGCCTGCAAGGCCTGGGCGCGGCCGATCTCGCCGCCATCGCGTGTCACCGCCGCGTTGTTGGACATGTTCTGCGACTTGAACGGGCGCACGGTGAGGCCCTGGTTCGCGAAGGCGCGTGCCAAGCCGGCCACGATCAGCGACTTGCCGACGTCCGAGCCGGTGCCCTGGAACATGAGGGCGCGCGCCGTCACGGTCAGAATTCGATGCCGGCCTGCGCCTTCACGCCAGCCGCGAAATGGTGCTTCACCAGCGTCATCTCGGTGACCAGGTCGGCGGCCTCGATCAATTTGGGCTTGGCGTTGCGGCCGGTGACCACCACGTGCAGGCCGCTGCGGCGCCCCGCGAGCGCCGCGACCACCGCCTCGAGAGGAAGATATTCGTAGCGCAGCGCGATGTTGAGCTCGTCCAGAATGACGAGGCCGAAGCTCGGGTCGGCGATCAATTCGAGCGCCTTCCCCCAAGCGCGCTCAGCCGCCGCGATGTCGCGCTTGATGTCCTGCGTCTCCCAGGTGAAGCCTTCTCCCATGGTGTGCCAGGAAACCCGGTCCCCGAAGGCCGCGAAAGCATCGCGCTCGCCGGTATGCCAAGCGCCCTTGACGAATTGCACCACGCCGACCCGGTGGCCGCGCCCGAGCATGCGCAGCGCGAGGCCGAACGCCGCCGTGGATTTGCCCTTGCCGGTCCCGGTATGGACGATGAGCAGACCCTTCTCGATGGTCTTGCCCGCCACCTCCGCATCCTGCACGGCCTTGCGCTTGGCCATCTTGGCGCGATGGCGCTCGGCTTCGGCCTCGTCGACTGCACTCATCGGGTTGCGCTCATGGTCATTCTGTCGGGCGTCCTTTCACGACAAGCGGCAGTCCAGCCACCACCAGCACCACCTGGTCGGCCCTGGCCGCGATCCGCTGGTTGAGGACACCTTGCAGGTCGCGGAAGCGGCGCGCCAGCGCATTGTCGGGCACGATGCCGGAGCCGACCTCGTTGGCGACGAGGACCACCGGGGCGGTTGCCTCCGCCAGCGCCAGCTCGAGCCGATCAAATTCCGCATCGACCCATGCGTCCGCCATCATGAGGTTGGAGAGCCAGAGCGTCAAACAGTCGACCAGGATCGGCGCCTGCGCATGCGCCGCCAGGGCGCCGGCAAGCTCACGCGGCGCCTCGACCGTTGTCCAGCCGACGCCACGGCGCGCCCTGTGGGCCTCGATGCGCGCCGCCATCTCGGCATCGAGCCCCTGTCCGGTCGCCACATAGATCCAGGGCGGCGGCAGCGCGGTAATGAGAAGTCTCGGCATACCGGCTCTTGCCAGAGCGGGCGCCGCCGAGCACGAGGGTAAGGCGGGCGCTCACAATTGGGTTCCTGAATGCGTTCCGCGCAGAAGCCTATGAAGGCGCGACTATAGGGGTCGCAATCCCGCCGGCAAAATCACTGAAGTCGGCCCACAACCGCTTGTTCCCAAATCGGGAACATGATATATTGGTTTCAATGCGAGTTATCGCGCGAAACGTGCTCGTCGCTTTTTCGGTTCGGCACCCCGAAACGAAGGTTTCGCTCGAACGCTGGTACAAGCTGGTCAGGGCAGCGCATTGGGCATCGACTGATGAAATCCAGTCTGCTGCCCCCAAGGCCAAGGTGCTCAACCGCGAGCGGGTAAGGTTCGAGGTTGCGGGAGGAAACTATCGCCTCGTCGTCGCATTCGATTTCCGGCGGCAAATCGCCTTCGTGAAATTCATCGGCAGCCACTCCCAGTACAACAACATCGATGCACTGACGGTTTCGCAATTCTGATGGAGCATCGCGTGAACATCCGGCCCATTCGCAACGATCAGGATCACCGCGACGCGCTCGCCGAGATCGAGGCCTGCTGGGGCGCGCCGGAAGGGAGCGAGGAGGGTGACCGGCTCGATGTACTGGTCACGCTGGTCGAAAGCTATGAGGCGAAGCGGTGGCCGATTGAAGGCAACGAAAGCTTCGACCCGATCGACGTGCTCCGCTACGCGATCGATGAGCTCGGTCACAGCCAGAGCGAGCTTGCCGAGCTCCTGGGTTCGCGTTCGCGCGCGTCGGAGATTCTGACGCGCCGTCGGGCCCTCACGGTCGAGATGATTCACAAGATCGGCGAGGCGTGGAAGATTCCGGCTGACCTCTTGGTTCGGCCTTACAAGATTGAAACCGCAGCATGACCGCCCTTTGCGCCGGGGCACCGATCGCATCGGAAGGTGAGGACGGCCAGCTAACTGCCCGCTCCGAATCTCTTCATCGCTTGAACAGGCCCATGATCGCGGCTTTCGCCAGCGTGTTGAAATGCAGGTTGAAGCCGACCACCGCCGCCGATGTGTCGGCCTTCACATCGAGCTTGTCGGTCTTCACCGCAAACACCGTGAACAGATAGCGGTGCGGATGATCGCCCGCGGGCGGGCACGGGCCGCCATAGCCGGGCGCGCCGAAATCGGTGCGGGTCTGCAACGCGCCCGCCGGCAATACGCCGCCCGCGCTGCCGGCGCCCTGCGCGAGCTCGCTCACGTTCGCCGGAATGTTCACCACCAGCCAGTGCCAGAAGCCCGAGCCGGTCGGCGCGTCCGGATCGTAGCAGGTGACCGCGAAGCTCTTGGTCCCGGCCGGCGCATCGGACCATTTGAGATGCGGCGACGCATTGCCGCCGGCGCAGCCGAAGCCGAAATCGGCCGACAGGATGAAATCCTTCGGCAGATAATCGCCGTCCTTGAAGCTGTTGCTGGTGACCGTGAACGCCATGTTGTGTCTCCTTCGCAAGAATGTATCGATCGTAACTCCACTTCAGCTCAGGCTCGAAACCACGAAGCTTCAGTGCGAAATACCGTGGTCGCGCCGCTCCGAGCCCGAACCGTAACCCCGCGCGCAATCTCACGATCACGTGCACGATGCGCGCTTGACGAAACGCACGCGCCCGGGTTATTCGGCAAATTGAAACTGGTGATTTGCGCCCCGATCTCGGACCTGTCCGCGGTCGGTTTTATTTTGTGCGCAAGAAGGACAAACCCGAGCCACGACTTCGCGCGCGCCTTGGCTTTCCAAGGTCATCGGCCTCCTCTCGACCGTTGCGCAGGCTGCATGGCTCCGGTGCCCAACGGCGACCGTTTATTGGTGCCGCATTGTTCTTTACAATGGCCGGCACTCCCGAGCCATGCGTTTTTGATTGGCCTTTCGCCAGGAAGGCCCGGTGCCGCCGAATTTTCGTCCGCATTGACAAGGCCCCGACGAGCGCCGTTAAGTGACGCAGATCGACGGTCTCTCACGTGAGAGCGAACAGGGAATGCGGTGAAGGAACGGGAGACGGTTCCCAGGTTCCGATTCCGCAGCTGCCCCCGCAACTGTAAGCGGCGAGCCCGAACCACAGAGCCACTGGGACTTCCCGGGAAGGCGGTGACGGGCACAGACCCGCGAGCCAGGAGACCTGCCGTCGATTCGGTCGTGAGCCGGGCGGGGTGCCTCGGCGCTAGGTCGATTCGCGTCCTGCACCCGGCTTGGGACTCATCTGGTCCCCACGGAGACGCGCGGGTGGGGTTCAACGACAACAGCGCTCGTGAGGACGGCGGCCAGGCGGCCCAAGCGGGCGCGGCGGGCGACGTCGCCACCATCTATGTGTGCATCACCTGTCGGGGTCCGGGCGGGCTGCTGCGCGATCCGCTGCCGGGCGCGCTGCTGGCGGACGCGACCGCGCAAGCCGCGGCCGGCAGCGGCATCACGGTGCGGCCGATACGCTGCCTCGCCAATTGTTCACGCGGCCCCAGCGCCGCCATGCGGACCAACGGCTCCTGGACCTACGTTTTCGGCGGCCTCGACCCCGCCTGCGCGCCCGCTTTGGTGGCGGGCGCCCGCATGCTGGCGGAAGCGCCCGACGGCATCCTGCCCTGGCGCGGCCGCCCGGACGTGCTCAAGCGCGGGCTGTGCGCCCGCACGCCCCCGCTCGACTTCAAAGAGGCTCAAGAATGAATGGTTCGCTCAAGCGCGTGCCCTGCACGATCGTCACCGGCTTTCTGGGCGCCGGCAAGACCACGCTCATCCGCCACGTGCTCGAAAACGCGCGCGGCAAAAAGCTCGCCGTGATCGTCAACGAGTTCGGCGACGTCGGGGTCGACGGCGAAGTGCTCAAGGGTTGCGGCGACGCCGCCTGCCCGCAGGACAACATCGTCGAGCTCGCCAATGGCTGCCTGTGCTGCACGGTCGCCGATGAATTCATCCCGGCGCTCGACACCATCCTGGCGCGCGCACCCGATCACATCGTGATCGAGACCTCGGGCTTGGCGCTGCCCAAGCCGCTGGTGCAGGCCTTCCTGTGGCCCGCCATCCGCAACCGGGTGACGGTCGATGGCGTCATCGCGGTGGTGGACGGGGTGGCGCTCGCCGAGGGCCGCGTCGCCGCCGATCTCGAGGCGCTGGCGCGCCAGCGCGCGGCCGACAATGCGCTCGAGCACGACAATCCGATCGAGGAGGTGTTCGAGGACCAGGTCGCCTGCGCGGATCTGGTGGTGGTCAACAAGCGCGACCTCATCGACGGCGCCGGCGCCGATCGGGCGCTCGCCGCCATCGCGGGCCTCTTGCCGCGCGCCGTCAAGGTCATCATGGCGAGCGGCGGCCGGGTCGATCCCGGCGCGCTGCTCGGCCTCGCGCTCGGCAGCGAGGATGACATCGAGAACCGCCGCACCTGGCACGACCAGGAGGCGGCCCACGACCACGACGATTTCGACTCCTTCGTGGTGCCGCTGCCCGAGATCGCCGATCCGAACGCGCTCGCCGCCCGGGTCGGCGCGCTCCCGGAGCAATTCGACGTGCTGCGCGTGAAGGGCTTCGCGGCCGTCGCCGGCAAGCCGATGCGGCTCCTGGTGCAGGCGGTCGGCGCGCGCGTCACCCATCAATACGATCGGGCCTGGGGGGCTGGCGAGGCGCGCGCCGGCGCGCTCGTGGTCATCGGCCGCAAGGGCTTCGATCGCGCCGCGGTCACACGCTCGTTGCTGGGGTGATCCATGCACCTCCTGACCACATCCTCCACCGCGCTGGACGATCTGGTCGAGCCGATCGATCTGCGCCAACCGCCCGGCGACCTGGTGGTGCTGTCGTTCGCGGACAGTGATCTCGCCGGCCTCGCGGCCGCCTGGGCGCTGGAGCGCGACGCGCTGCCGAGCCTGCGGCTCGCGCACCTGCGCGATCTGCGTCATCCCATGTCGGTTGATCTGTGGATCGAGCGGGTCGGCACCCATGCCAAGGTGATCCTGGTGCGCCTGCTCGGCGGTCTCGACTGGTGGCGCTACGGCATCGAGCGGCTCTCGGTCTTGGCGCGCGAGCGCGGCATTGTGCTCGCGGTGCTGCCGGGCGAGGACCGCGACGACCCGCGGCTCGCCGCCGCCTCGACGCTTTCGCCGGGCGAGCTCGACATCCTGCTCGCCTTTTTCCGCGAAGGCGGCCGCGAGAATTTGCGCGGCCTGCTGCGCGCCCTCGCCGGTCATGCCGGCAGCACGCTCGAGTGCGCGCCGCCGCAGCCGGTGCCGCGCATGGCCAGCTACCTGATGCGCGAAGGCGCGGTGGATCTCGATGCCCTCATCGCGACGCTGGCGCCCGGCCGGCCCGTGGTGCCGATCGTGTTTTATCGCTCGATGCTGCTCGCCGCCGACATGGCGCCGATCGATGCGCTGTGCGAGGCGCTCGCGGCCCGCGGACTGGCGCCGGCACCGCTGTTCGTGACCCGCCTCAAGGATCCGGATGCCGCCGCATTCATGACCGCCGCGCTGGCGCGGCTCGATCCGGCCGTGATCGTGTGCACCACCGCGTTTGCGGCCGGCGGCAATCCAGGCGAGCCCACCCCGCTCGATGGGCCGGACGTGCCGGTGCTGCAAGTCATCGTGGCATCCACCAAGCGGGCGGCCTGGTGCGAGAGCCCGCGTGGGCTCGGCGCCGCCGATCTGGCCATGAACGTCGTGTTGCCGGAGCTCGACGGCCGCATTCTGGCCGGCGCGGTTTCGTTCAAGCATCCGCTGCCCCCCGATGCCGGCCTTGCCTTCACGGCGCTGATCAACCAACCGGAGCCGGACCGCATCGCCATGGTGGCGGAGCGGGTGGCGGCGCTGGTGCGGTTGCGCACGACGCCGCCGGATGCGCGGCGGATCGCGATCCTGATGCCGGATTATCCAGGCGCGCCCGGACGCACCGGCTACGCGGTCGGCCTCGACGTGCCGCAAAGCGTGGTCGCACTGCTGAGCGATCTTGCTGCTACCGGCTACACGACCGACGAGACGCCACAGACTTCCCGGGCACTGCTCGATGCTCTTGGCCGGCCGCTCGCCGATGCGGCGCTGCCGCTTACGGATTATGCGCGGCTGCTGGCGCAACTGCCGGCCGAGATCGCGGCCCGGATCAACGCCGCCTGGGGCGAGCCCGCGGCCGATCCCGATGTCCGCGATGGCGCGTTCCGATTTCGTGCGCACAGCTTCGGCAACATCACGGTGGCGTTGCCGCCGGATCGCGGGCGCGCGGGCGATCGCCGCGCCAATTATCACGATCCCGCCTTGCCGCCACGCCATGCGCTACTCGCCTTCGGGCTCTGGCTGCAGCATGCCCACCGGGTCGACGCCATCGTCCATATGGGGGCGCATGGCACGCTCGAATGGTTGCCCGGCAAGGCGGTGGCGCTGAGCGCGTCCTGCTTTCCGCAAGCCGTGGTGGGGGCGTTGCCGGTGTTCTATCCGTTCATCGTGAGCAATCCGGGCGAGGCCGCGCAAGCCAAGCGCAGGATCGCGGGCGTCACCATCGGCCACCTGCCGCCCCCGCTGGTCGACGGCGAGCTGTCGGGCGCAGCCCGTGACCTGGAACGTCTGGTCGATGAATACGCCCAGGCCGACGGCCTCGACCCGCGCCGCCGCCAGCGCCTGGCGACCCTGATCGTTGAAACCGCGCAGCGCAACGGACTCGCCGGCGAAGCCGGCATCGACCGCGCCACCGGCCCCGACGAAGCCCTCAAGCGCATCGACGCCTGGCTCTGCGATCTGAAGGATCTCAGCATCAAGGACGGGCTGCACGTCTTTGGGCGCACACCCTCTCCCCACGCCGCAGCGCGCCCCCTCCCCCTGCAAGGGGGAGGGTCGGGGTGGGGGTCCCGGCAGACAGATGAGTGCTCCAACGAGACCCGCACCTACCTCCCCCTTGCAGGGGGAGGTGAAGAATGCGCCGAGGCCGAACGCGCCGCTCTCCTCTCCGCCCTCGACGGCCGGCGCGTCGCGCCCGGCCCGGCCGGCTCGCCCACACGCGGGCGGCGCGACGTGCTGCCCACGGGACGCAATCTCTACACCGCCGATCCCCGCATGCTGCCGACCCCGACCGCCATGGACATGGGTGCGCTCGCCGCCGACGAGGTGATCCGCGCGCACCAGCAGACCCATGGCGAGATGCCGCGTGCCCTCATGGTCGATCTGTGGGGCAGCGCGACGCTGCGCACCGGCGGCGAGGAGATCGCCCAGAGCCTCGCCTATCTGGGCTGCCGGCCGACCTGGGACCATGGCAGCGGCCGGGTCACCGGCGTCGAGGTGCTGACCCTCGCCCAGATCGGGCGCGCCCGCATCGACGTGACTTGGCGCATCTCCGGACTATTCCGCGATCTGTTTCCGGCGCAGATCGCGCTCCTGGATGCGGCTGTTCAGGCGGTGGCCGCCCGCCTTGAATACGATGGCGACAATCCGCTCGCGGCGGTGCGTCGCAGCAACGCCGGAGCTGCGCTTAAGCGCATTTTCGGCACCGCCCCGGGCGCCTACGGGGCCGGCGTCGCCGACCTGATCGGGCGCGACGCCGATCGCGCGGCGATCGCCGCCGCCTATCTGGATGCGGGCTCGCACGCTTACGGAGGCGCGCAGGGCGATGGCGCGGCATCGCCGGGCGCGTTCGCGCGCCGGGTGGCGAGCGCCGATCTGCTGGTGCATCCGGGCGATGATCCGGCCCGCGATCTGCTCGAAGGCGCCGAGGATGTGTCCTTCGTGGGCGGCTTTGCGGCGGCCGCAGCCGCGCTCGGCCGCGCCCCCGATTTGGTGATGCTCGACCTCACCGATCCGCAGCGCCCGCGCGCGCGGCCGCTCGCCTCAGCGCTCGCCCGGATCGTGCGGGCGCGCGCCGTGAGCCCGCGCTTCATCGAAGGCCAGATGCGCCACGGCTCCCGCGGCGCCGCCGAGCTGGCCGAGACCGTCGACCGCCTGGTGGACTTCGCCCAGACCACGGACGCGGTGCCGAGCGAGCTGTTTGATCTGGTGCACGAGGCCTATCTGGCGGACCCGCGCGTGCGCGCATTTCTGCTGCGGGAGAATCCGGCCGCCGCCGGCGCCATCGCGGAGCGGCTCGCAAGCGCGCAGCGGCGCGGGCTCTGGCACCCGCGCCGCAACGATATCGACGCCGACCTTAAGGCCTTGCGGGCGGAGGCAGGAGCATGAAGGCGGAAACGACTGCGCCGCGCCGCGGCGCCTGCCCGGGCCTGAGCGCGCCGATGCAAACCGGCGACGGATTGCTGGCGCGGCTCTCGACCGGCGCCACCATCGGGCTCACCGCCGCCAACGCCCTGTGTGCGGCGGCACGGCGCCACGGCAACGGCATCATCGAGATCACGGCGCGCGGCAGCATCCAGGTCCGCGGTCTGACCACCGCGTCGGCTGCGTCGTTTGCCGATACGGTGGCGGCGCTCGCCATCGACGCGGCTGACGGCGTTCCGATCCTCACCGATCCGCTCGCCGGGCTCGCGCCTGCACCCGTACCCGCGATCGACGCCCACGCGGGCGCCGCGGCGCTGCGGCAACGGCTCGCCGCATCACCCTTTGCGGATCTGCTGGGGCCGAAAGTCTCGGTCGTGATCGACGGCGGGTCTGCGCTCCATCTCGATGCCGTGCGGGCCGATCTGCGGCTGCGCGCCGACCCGGAGCTCGCCGGATGGCACGTGGCCCTGGGCGGCGATGCGCCGAGCGCCACGCCGATCGGTCTGGTCGCTGCAACCGACGCGGTCGAAACCTCGATGCGGCTGATCGAGGCCCTGGCGCAGCATGGCCCGCAGATGCGCGCGCGCGATGTTCTTCTCCGCTATGGACCCGGTGACTTCCGCTCCGCGATCGCGGACTTGTTGATCGAGGCCGCCAATCCGCTCGCACGGCCGCCATCGGATCCTATCGGCCTGCATCCGTTGCGTGACGGCAGCATGGCGCTCGGGGTCGGTCTCGCGTTCGGGCACACGGATGCGGACGCGCTCGCCGGCTTGATCGAGGCCGCCGCCCGCGCCGGCGCCGGCGGTCTGCGCACGGCGCCGGGCCGCGCGCTCCTCGTCATCGGTATCGCCGCCGACACTTCGCCGGCGTTGGCCGCACGGGCCGAGAGCCTCGGCTTCATCACCCGCCGCGACGATCCGCGCCGCAGTATCGTGGCCTGCGCCGGTGCCCCGATTTGCGCCGCGGCGGAAATCCCCGCCCGCACGCTCGCGCCGCTGATCGTGAGCGCGGCCGCCAATCTCCTCGACGGGTCGTTGACGCTTCATCTCTCGGGCTGCCCCAAAGGCTGCGCCCATCCGGGCGCCTGCGCGCTCACGATCGTGGGCAACCAGGACGGTTGCGGTCTTGTGGTCGACGGCTCCGCCCGCCACCAGCCTGGCGTCACCATCGCGGCGGCCAATCTGCCGGCGGCCCTTGCCGGCGTCGCCCGCGAGGCCGCGCGTCGCGGCCGGCCGGGCGAGACATCTGCCGACACGCTCGCGCGCTCTCGGCGCCGCGCAGGTCGCGACAATTTTCGTGCGCCCCGGAGCCGTCCCCCATGGCTGAGCCGCTGGCCTATCTGCGCGATGGCGCCGCCATCTACGAGCGGTCGTTCGCCATCATCCGGGCGGAGGCGGATCTGGCGGCGTTCTCGCCGCAGGAGGCCGACATCGTGGTGCGCATGATCCACGCCTGCGGCCTGGTCGAGGCGGCGCAGCACATTGTTTTCGGCGGCGATCTGGTGGGCGCGGCGCGCCGCGCGCTCGGCGCCGGCGCCCCGATCCTGTGCGACGCCGAGATGGTGGCGCATGGGGTGACGCGCGCCCGGCTGGCGGGGCGCAACGAGGTTCTGTGCATGCTGCACGATGCGCGCGTGCCGGCGCTGGCGCAGCGACTCGCCACCACCCGCTCGGCCGCCGCGCTGGAGCTGTGGTCGGAGCGGCTGGGCGGCGCCGTGGTGGCGATCGGCAACGCCCCGACCGCCTTGTTCCGTCTGATCGAGATGCTCGCCGGCGGCGCCCCCAGCGCCCGCCGCCATCATCGGGGTTCCGGTCGGGTTCGTGGGCGCGGCCGAATCCAAGGCGGCGCTCGCGGCCGATCCGCATGGCGTGCCGTTCCTGGTGGTGCGCGGCCGCATGGGCGGCAGCGCCATGGCGGCGGCCGCCGTCAATGCCTTGGCGAGGGCCGGCCTATGAGCGGCCGTCTCATCGG
Source organism: uncultured Alphaproteobacteria bacterium (assembly GCA_963744275.1). Taxonomy (GTDB): domain Bacteria; phylum Pseudomonadota; class Alphaproteobacteria; order Rhizobiales; family Xanthobacteraceae; genus VAZQ01. The sequence continues at coordinate 52,142 of CAVUSX010000029.1, read as the reverse complement.
GGTCGGGGTCGGGCCGGGCGATCCCGAGCTCATGACCCTCAAGGCCGCGCGGGCGCTCGCGCAAGCCGACCTCGTGGTCCACTTCGCCAAGACCGGCGCCACCAGCCACGCCCGCACCATCGCGGCCGGCCACCTGCGCCCCGGCACCCCGGAGCTGCCGCTGTTCTACCCGATGACCAGCGAGCAGCCGCGCGACGGCATCGTCTATCGGGAGGCGCTGCGCGATTTCTACGACGGCGCTGCCGCTACGCTCGCGGCAGAGCTCGACGCCGGCCGCGCGGTCGCGGTGATCTGCGAAGGCGATCCCATGTTCTACGGCTCCTACATGCATCTGCATGTGCGGTTGGCGCCGCGCTATCCGACGCAGGTCATCGCCGGCGTGACCGGCATGTCCGGCTGCTGGTCGGCGGCCGGCGCCCCGATCGCGCAGGGCGACGATGTCTTCATGGTGCTGCCCGCGACGCTGCCGGAGTCCGAGCTGGAGCGGCGCCTCAAGGATGCTGACGCCGCGGTGGTGATGAAGCTCGGCCGTCATCTGCCCAAGATCCGCCGCACGCTGGCGCGCACCGGGCGGCTCGAGCGCGCCATCTATGTGGAGCGCGGCTCGACCGCCGCCGCCGTGATGATGCGGCTCGCCGACAAGCCGGATGATGCCGCGCCCTATTTCGCGATCGTGCTGGTGCCCGGATGGGAGAACCGCGCATGAGCGGCCGGCTCGCCGTCATCGGGCTCGGTCCCGGCGATGCCCGCTATGTCACCCCGGAAGCGCAGGCCGCGCTCGCGGGTGCGCAGGCGCTCTACGGCTACGGCCCCTATCTGGATCGCCTGCCGGTGCAGGACGGCCAGAGCCGGCATGCCTCCGACAACCGGCAGGAAGGCACGCGCGCTGCGGCGGCGCTGCGCCATGCCGAAGCCGGCGCCAGCGTCGCCATGGTGTCGGGCGGCGATCCGGGCGTTTTCGCCATGGCGGCCGCGGTCTGCGAGGAGATCGCGGCCGGACCGCCGGCCTGGCGGTCCCTCGACGTCGCGATCGTGCCCGGCGTCACCGCCATGCTGGCGGTGGCGGCGCGGGTCGGCGCCCCGCTCGGCCATGATTTCTGCGCCTTGTCACTCTCCGACAATCTCAAGCCGTGGGAGCTGATCGAGCGCCGCCTCGATGCCGCCGCCGGAGCCGGCTTCGTGATCGCGCTCTACAATCCGATCTCGCGCGCGCGGCCCTGGCAGCTCGGGCGCGCCTTCGAGCGCCTGCGCGGCCTGCTGCCGCCATCGACCCCGGTGGTGTTCGGACGCGCGGTCGGACGCGCCGACGAGCAGGTGCGCGTCACGACGCTCCAGGATGCAGATCCGAACGCGGCCGACATGGCGACGCTCTTGATCGTGGGGTCGCGCGAGACGCATTTGATCGAGCGGCCCGGCTTGGCGCCGCTGGTTTACACCCGCCGATCAGCGCAGGGCACCAGCGCATGATCGATCCACGCGACCGCATCCTCGATCGTCTCCACGGCCGGCACCGCCGGCAGCACGGGCCGCTGCAGCATGATGACTTGGAGGCCGAGCGCGCGGGCCGCCGCGATCTTGCCGTAGGTGGCCTCGCCGCCGCTGTTCTTGGCGACCACGATCTCGATGCCGTGCGCGACCAAGAGCGCATGATCGTCGGCTTGCCCGAACGGGCCACGCCCGATCACGTAGCGCGCGTGCGGCACCGGAAGCGGCGGCTCGACCGGATCCACGCTGCGCACCAGATAATGATGCTGCGGCGCCGCGACGAACGGCGCGATGTCGTTGCGCCCGAGCGCCAGGAAGACGCGGCGCGGCGCATCGCCGAGCGCCCGCACGGCCGCACCCGCATCGGCGACCTCGCGCCAGCGATCGCCCGCGACCGCGACCCAGGGCGGACGCCGCAGCGCCAGCAGCGGCACGCCTGCGGACTGGGCGGCCCGCGCCGCATTGACGGCGATGATGGCCGCATACGGATGGGTGGCGTCGATCAGCGCGTCGATCCGCTCCGCCGTCAGATGGGCGCCAAGTCCCTGCGCGCCCCCGAAGCCGCCCACGCGCACCGGCACCGGCTGCGCAGCCGGATGGGCGGTGCGGCCCGCGAGCGACAGCGTCACCGCGAGATCGTGGCGTCCGGCGAGCCGCTGCGCCAGCTCTCTCGCCTGCGTGGTGCCGCCCAGAATGAGGATGCGTCGCATGTCACGCCTTGATGTGATGACGGACCACACTGCCGCAGCGCCGCGCTGGCTGTCCATCGTCGGCATCGGGGAGGACGGGATCGAAGGTCTCTCCGCGGTGGCGCGTGGGCTCGTGTCCAGCGCCGAGATCGTGTTCGGCGGCAAGCGCCATCTCGCCCTTGCGGCTGCGCTCATCCGCGGCGCGGCGCGGCCCTGGCCATCGCCGTTCGAGGACGGTGTCGCGCAGGTGCTGGCGCAACGCGGCCGCCAGGTTTGCGTGCTGGCGTCCGGCGATCCCTATCACTACGGCATCGGGGCCGTGCTGGCGCGGCATGTGGCGCCGGACGAGACCATGGTGGTGCCGGCGCCCTCGGCGTTCAGCTTGGCGGCCGCCCGGCTCGGCTGGCCGCTCGCCGAATGCACGCTCGTCTCGCTGCACGGCCGCGAGCTCGATCGCCTGCGTCCGCATCTGCAGCCCGGTGCCCGCGTGCTGGCGCTGACCTCCGATGGCGACGCACCCGCCGCGCTCGCCGGCTTGCTCGCGACCGCCGGCTTCGGGCCATCGCGTCTCACCGTGCTGGAGGCGCTGGGCGGGCCGCGCGAGCGCCTGCGCGCCACCACGGCGGCGGCTTTCCGTTTCGGCGCGACCGATCCGCTCAACACCGTGGCGATCGAAGTGGTGGCGGAGCCGGGGGCACGCATCATCGCGCGCGCGTCCGGCCTGCCCGACGCCCTGTTCGAGCATGACGGCCAGATCACCAAGCGCGAGGTCCGGGCCGTGACGCTGTCGTCGCTGGCGCCGCGGCGCGGCGAGCTCATGTGGGACGTGGGAGCCGGGGCCGGATCGGTCGCGATCGAATGGATGCTGGCCGATCCCTCGCTGCGCGCGATCGCGATCGAAGCGCAGGCGGAACGGGCCGCGCGCATCGCCCGCAACGCGGCAAGCTTCGGCGTGCCGGGGCTCGAGATCGTCCAGGGCACCGCGCCGGCCGCGCTCGCCGGATTGCCGGCGCCCGATGCGATCTTCGTCGGCGGCGGCGCCAGCGATGAAGGCGTGCTCGAAACCGTGCTGAGGGCGCTGCGCCCCGGCGGACGCCTGGTGGTCAATGCCGCCACCCTGCAGACGGAAGCCTTGTTGCTGGCGCGCTATGGCGACCTGGGTGGGGAGCTGATCCGCATCGCGATTTCGCGCGCCGATGCGGTCGGCACCACGAGCAACATGCGTATTTGGCGCCCCGCCATGCCGGTCACCCAATGGCGATGGGTGAAGCCATGATGGTGGCGGGCATCGGATGCCGGCGCGGCACTTCGGCTGACGCGATCGAAACTGTGATCGCGGCAGCGCTCGCGCAGGCCGGATTGCCGCGCCGGATGCTCGACGCCATCGCGGCACCGGCCGCCAAGGCGGACGAGCCCGGGATCGTGGCTGCCGCAGCCACGCTCGGGGTGCGGCTCGTCCTGGTTCCGCAACCCGATCTCGAGAGCGCGAGCAGCCGCGCCGAGACCCATTCGCAACGGGTGATGACGCTGATGGGCGTGCCATGCGTGGCGGAAGCAGCCGCACTCGCGGCCGGCGGTCCGGCCGCGCGTCTCGTTGTGGCACGGATCGCGATCGGTCCCGCCACTTGTGCATTAGCGAGAACGGAAGCCGCCTCGGAGGCCGCGCCGTGACGGTGCATTTCATCGGTGCCGGACCGGGCGCGGCCGATCTCATCACGTTGCGCGGCCGCGACCTCATCGCGCGCTGCCCGGTGTGCCTTTATGCGGGCTCGCTCGTGCCGCCCGAATTGCTGGTGCACTGCCCTCCCGGCGCCCGCTTGATCGACACCGCCCCGCTCACGCTCGATGAGATCGAGGCGGAATTCGTGAGCGCGCATGCGGCCGGGCTCGACGTGGCGCGGCTGCAGTCGGGCGATCTGTCGATCTACAGCGCGCTGGCGGAGCAAATCCGCCGGCTCACGCGGCTCGACATTCCCTACACGGTCACGCCCGGCGTCCCGGCCTTCGCCGCGGCCGCGGCCGCCATCGGGGTCGAGCTCACGGTGCCGGAAGTCGCTCAAAGCGTGGTGTTGACCCGCATGCCGGGCCGCGCCTCGCGCATGCCGGAGAGCGAGCGCCTCGCCGTGTTCGCGGCCAGCCAGGCGACGCTCGCCATCCATCTGGCCATCCACCGGCTCGCAGCCATCGTGGCCGAGCTCACGCCGTTCTACGGCGCCGATTGTCCGGTCGCCGTGGTGGTGCGGGCGAGCTGGAGCGATGAACGCATCCTGCGCGGCACGCTGGGCGATATCGCGGCCCAAGTCGCGGCCGCGCCGATCGAGCGCACCGCCATCGTGCTGGTCGGACGCGCGCTCGCGGCCGAGAATTTTCGCGACAGCGCGCTCTACGACCCGGACTATCGCCGCCGCTTCCGCGGCGGAGGCGCGCCATGACCGGATCAATCAAGCGCCTGCCCGACCAATCTTCCATCGCGATCAAACAATACGGTGTCGAGCGCGATCCCGCGGTCTTCGACGACTTGCGCCGCAACTTTCCGGGCGGCGCGCGCGACCGCGTCGCCGAGCCCGATTCCTTCCGCCTGCGCATGCCCGAAGGCTTCCGCGGCGGTATTGGCGGAGCGGATTCGCTCGCACAATGCCACGTTGGCGCCGGCGGTCTCGGCCAGGGCTGCGAGCGCCGCCAGATCGACCTCGCCGCGCTTGGAGTGAAGATCGAGCAGGCCCTGCGCCAGCTTGGTCATCTTGGCGACGCCGCCCGCGATGGTGATCCGCGGCACCGGATGGGCGCGGGCATATTTGAGCATGCCGCCCACGAAGTCGCCCATGTCGATCAGCGCGGTCTCGGGCAGATCGTAAAGCTTGCGCACCGCCGTCTCCGAGCTCGCCCCGGTGGCGCCCGCGATGTGCACGAGCCCGGCGGCGCGCGCCACGTCGATGCCGCGATGAATCGAGGCGATCCAGGCCGAGCAGGAATACGGCACCACGATTCCGGTGGTGCCGAGGATCGACAGGCCACCCACGATGCCCAGACGCCCGTTGAGGGTCCGGGCGGCGAGCGCCTCGCCGCCCGGAATCGCGATCTCGACCTCGACATCGCCGGCGCTTGTTGCGCGCGCGCCGCGACCTCCTGGATGGCGTCGCGGATCATGCGGCGCGGCACCGGATTGATGGCGGGTTCGCCCGGCGGTATCGCCAGGCCCGGACGCGTGATCGTGCCGACGCCGGGACCGGCCCGGAAGGTGACGCCGCTGCCGGGCGCACCGGCCCGCACGGTCGCCACGATCAAAGCGCCGTGGGTGACATCCGGATCATCGCCCGCGTCCTTGATGACCCCGGCGCTGGCCGCGCCGGCATCGCGGCGGCTGAGCGCCAGCGCAAAGGCGACCCGCTCCCCGCGCGGCAACGTCACCTCGACCGGATCGGGAAATTCGCCGGTCAGCAGCGCTGCGAACGCGGCCTTGGCGGCCGCCGTGGCGCAGGCCCCGGTGGTCCAGCCCCGGCGCAGCGGACGATCCGGCATGGTCGGCTCGACTGTCATGGGGTTGCGTATAGTCCGTGGCGCCGCGAGCGTCACGATCGAGGCCTCCGGTGAGCGGCCGCGGCCTCATCGTGGCGGCTCCCCGTTCGGGCGCCGGCAAGACCGTGATCACGCTCGCGCTCCTGGCCGCGCTCAGGCGCCGCGGCGTCGTGGTCAAGGCCGCCAAGACCGGTCCCGATTACATCGATCCGGGTTTCCATGCGGCGGCGACCGGGGCCGCGGGCTGCAATCTCGACAGCTGGGCGATGCCGCCGGCGCTGCTCGACGCCCTGGTGGCGGAAGCCTCGAGCGGCGCCGAAATCCTCGTGATCGAAGGCGTCATGGGGTTGTTCGACGGCGTGGCCGGATCGCCCGGCCGGTGCGGGACCACCGCCGATCTGGCGGCCCGCTTCGCCCTACCGGTCGTGCTGGTGCTGGATGTGGCCGGCCAATCCCAGTCGGCGGCTGCCGTGCTGCGGGGCTTCGCCAGCCATGACCCGGCGGTGCGCATCGCCGGCGTGATCCTCAACCGGGTCGGCAGCGAGCGGCATCGGGCCTTGGTGAGCGAGGCGATCGCGGCCTTGGCTGCGCCGGCGCCGATTCCGATTTTCGGCGCCGTTCCGCGCGCTGCCGCATTGGAGCTGCCCGAGCGCCATCTCGGTCTGGTGCAGGCCGGCGAGCATGCTGATCTCGACCGCTGGCTCGATCGCCTCGCCGACTTGGCGGAACAGCATATCGATCTCGATGCCGTGATGGCCGCCGCGGCGCCATCGGCGATTGCGGCAGCGCCGCCGACCGCCGCCCTGCCGCCGCCGGGCCAGCGCATCGCGCTCGCGCGCGACCAGGCCTTCAGCTTCGTCTATCCACACGTGCTCGACGGCTGGCGGCGCGCCGGGGCCGAGATCGCGGCCTTCTCGCCGCTCGCCGACGAGCCGCCGCCGGAGCATTGCGATGCCGCCTGGCTGCCCGGCGGATATCCGGAGCTGCACGCCGGCGCGCTCGCGGCCGCGGCGCGGTTTCGCGCCGGACTGGCGCGGTTTGCGCAGACCCGGCCGGTCCATGGCGAATGCGGCGGCTACATGGTGCTGGGCCAAGCCCTCACCGACGCGCAGGGGGAGCGCCACGCCATGACGGGACTGCTCGGGCATGCGACCAGCTTCGCGCAGCGCAAGCTGCAGCTCGGCTATCGGGAGGCGCGCCTGCTCGCCGACAGCCCGCTCGGATCAGCCGGCAGCGCGGTGCGCGGCCACGAGTTCCATTATGCGACCCTGATCTCGTCCGGCGACGATGCGCCGCTCGCCGATCTCATGGACGGCCAAGGCCGCGCGCTCGGCCCTTGCGGCGGCCGGAGCGGACGCGTCACCGGCACCTTCTTCCACGCCATCGCGCGGGCTTAATTCGGATGCGCCGCGTCCTTGTTGGAAACCTGCGCCTCCGCGAAGGTCGCCATGCCGGTGTGGCAGGCGAGCGCCGCGCGCAGCAGCAGGATCGCGACGGCGGCGCCCGAGCACTCGCCGAGCCGCATCTTGAGATCGAGCAGCGGGACGAGGGCGAGGGCCTCGAGCAGCTGGCGATGGCCGGCCTCGGCCGAGACATGGCCGGCGAGCGCGTGCCTGATCGCATCGGCATTCAGGCGCGCGAGCGGCGCCACCGCCGCGGTCGAGACGAAACCGTCGAGCAGGACCGGAATGCAGCGCCGCCTGGCCGCCAGCGTCGCCCCCAGGATGGCGGCGAGCTCGCGGCCGCCCAGCGCCGCTGCGATCATCAGCGGGTCGTCGAGCACCGCGGCATGGCGGGCGAGCGCGCGGTCGATGACCGCCTGCTTGCGGGCGAGGCCGGCGTGATCGACGCCGGTGCCGCGGCCGGCCCAATGGGCCCCGCCGCCCCCGAACAAGGCCGCCGCAATGGCGGCCGCCGCGGTGGTATTTCCGATACCCATCTCGCCCAGGCAGACCAGGTCGGCCTCGGGCGAGACCGCATCGGCGCCGGTCGCGACCGCGGCCAGGAACGCGGCCTCATCCATGGCGGGCGCTGTCGTGAAATCGGCCGTGGGCTCATCGAGCGCGAGCGCGATGACGCGCAGGTTGGCGTTCGCGGTCCGCGCCAGCTGGTTGATGGCGGCACCGCCGGCGCTGAAATTCGCCACCATCTGGGCCGTGACCTCGGCCGGGTAGGCCGAGACGCCTTGCGCCGTCACCCCATGATTGCCGGCAAACACCAGAATATCGACCCGCTCCAGGCGCGGCGGATGGCGGCCCTGCCAGAGCGCCAGCCAGCCGACCAGCTCCTCGAGCCGGCCGAGACTGCCGGGCGGCTTGGTCAACGTGGCCTCGCGGCTCGCGACCCGCTCGGCGGCACCGGGATGCGCCTGCGGCAAATGCAGGCAGGCGTCGCTCAGCTCGGCAAGGGAAGCAAAACCCGTCATGGCGTCCTCTCCGGCTCCGGCGTCCTCGCCGGCGTCATGGCGGGCTGCTCAAGCGCGCCCGGGCGCGCGCCCCATGACCCGTTCGATTGCCTAGCAAATTTGCCGCCGCAAGGCCTATAAAAACCGCATCCGGCGGGGGCGACAATGACGGACGCTGAAACCTGGCTGCGGGGCATTGCCGCCGATCTCAGGATCGGCGTGCTGTTTGCGACCCGGATTCCGCTGCCGCACGCGACCCCGGTCGAGGGCGCGGACGTCGCGCGTGCCAGCTGGACGCTGCCGGTGATCGGCGCGCTCATTGGTCTTTTCGGTGCATCGGTCTATCGGCTCGCCTTCGCATTGGATCTGCCGCCGCTCATCGGCGCGGTGCTCGCCGTCACCACCACCCTCTTGGTCACCGGCGGTCTGCACGAGGACGGGCTCGCCGATACGCTCGATGGTTTCGGCGGCGGCGGCGACCGCGAGCGCAAGCTCGAGATCATGCGCGACAGCCGCATCGGCACCTATGGGGCCTGCGGGCTGGTGCTGTCGCTCTTCCTGCGCGTCGGCGCGCTCGCGAGCCTCGCGGATCCCGGCCCGGTAGCGTTGGCCCTGATCGCCGCCCATGCGGGCGCGCGCGCCATGTTGCCGCTGTTCTTGGCGCTGGTACCGCCGGCGCGACCCGATGGCCTTTCCGCCGGTGCCGGCCGGCCGACGCCGACCAACGCCGCCGCGGCGGTATTGCTGGGCCTCGTCTTCTTGCTTGCGTGCTTCGGCACCGTCAGATCGGTCGTCGCGCTGCTCTTGTTGCTTGCCGGGCTCGCGGTGATGCGCCGGTTGTGCCTGCGCCAGATCGGCGGACAGACCGGCGATGTGGCCGGCGCGCTGGAGCAGGTCGGCGAGATCGTGATCCTGCTCACGGCCGTGGCGGAGCGCGTGTAGCCTTTGTGCCACGGCCGCGATCGGAAATCGCGTCATCGTCTCGTCGCATTCAGGAACGCTCGAGAGCCTTTACGCGGTATTTAGTCCGTCTCGGATCACATCGAAATACCGTCTCGAGGCGCGCTCGCGTTTGTCGCTTGACGCGCAGTGCGCGCCAACTTCCTCGTCGCCACGATAGTTGCCGCACGCGCGAGCTGCGATGGCGGCAGAGCGGCCGGCGGGACGCGGCGGGGCGGTTCCGCGATTCGCAAAGTGCGACCGCCATAAACTCCACGTAAAACAAAAACGTCTGCATGGAAACCAGAGAGCTGTTGCTACGTACAATTGCGTAAGTCATAGTGCGTGCACTTGGGGGCGTCTGATCTCATCGCTGGCTGGGCGGGATTGGTCGATGCCAAAGCGGCTGAAGACGTTTGCTGCGCAGCGTCGTTCGCTCGAGGCCGGTGCAGCGCATCTCTCATTGGCTTCACGCCGAGAGCGATGCCGAACCCAAGACCCGCGGAGTCACGCGCCGAGGCCTGCTTCATCCATATCCCGAAGACCGGCGGCACATTCGTCACGCAGGCGGAGAGCCGCAATAAAGCAATCGTGTCCCCGCTGCGGGACCTCAACCACGCGACGCTCGTCGATCAGGATTGGCAGGTGCTGCGGGACATCCCGCCTCCCTTCTTCGAGTCGAACGCAGTTTCACTTTCCGCCGTCGACGGCCACGTCGTATTCTCCAATGCGCGCAACATCTTTTCGTTCTTCGTCAGTTATTTCCATCATGCGGGCGGGCACGTCGAGAAATATCGCAACCCGCACCACTACGACTTCAACATTGCCAATAGGGGCTTCGACTATCTGATAAGGACGATTTCCGATCGCGACTCGATTTGGCCAAGTCGAAAGTTGGTGCACTATCAGCTGTTCTCGCAGCCATCGGGCCGGTCCGTCGTCGACTGGATCAATTGCACCGCGACGCTCGATCGGGATTTGCGCGCCATGTCGCAGCATCTCGGCTTTGATTTTAACCGCGGCCAGCCGCAGCGCGTGGGGCCGCGCACCGACTATCGGATGCACTACACGGATGCGCTGGCGGAAATCGTCTCCCGAACCTGGGGCAGAGAGCTCGAGCTCTTCGGCTTCGAGTTCGATCATCCCGGATCGAGGTATTCGCCGCTCGAGCTGGCGCAGAGAGCAAGGGGCGCCAGGTACGTGTTGAGGGAGGATCGCCTGGTATTGCCGAACGAGCCGGGCCATCGCGGCGACGGGCTTCCGGCTTCCGGCGAGCATGCTTTCCTTTGTTGAGCCGCGATGGCCCGATCGAGCACGCCCGGCGGATCGGCCGGCGATGGCTCCGGCGCCAATCGTCCCGGCCGGTTGACCACGCCGCGGCTTCGGCGTGCTAGGATGGACTTCGATCCGATCTCTCGGATCGTGTTCACCACCGCCCAGGAGCCGCCCCGTGACGACCCTGCGAGATCCCGTTGTCAAACCCATCCCGATCAAAGAGCTGCGTCCGACCCAGATCACCGTGGGGATGCGCGAGGTCGCATCCAAGCGCGTGCGCTGGCGCGAGGAGAGCGCGAAGAAGGGGGAGGAGTTCCTCGGCAAGCACATGATTCCGGTCGTGCTCGGACCGAAAAGCCGCCATTTCGTCATCGATCATCACCACCTGGCCCGGGCGCTGCACGACGAAGGCGTCAAGAACGTGCTCGTCACCGTGGTGTCCAACCTGAGCAAGCTCGAGCCCGACGCCTTCTGGTTCGTGCTGGAAAATCGCAATTGGATGCACGCCTTCGACGACAAGGGCCGCCGGCGCAGCCACACTCAAATTCCCAAAACGGTGGGCGAGCTGGTCGATGATCCGTTCCGCTCGCTCGCCGGCGAATTGCGGCGCGCCGGGGGCTACGCCAAGGATACGACCCCGTTCAGCGAATTCCTGTGGGCGGACTTCCTGCGCCGACAGATCAAGCGCAAGATGGTCGAGGCCGATTTCAGCCACGCGCTCGAAAAGGCCCTGCAATTGGCCAAAAGCCATGATGCCGGCTACTTGCCGGGCTGGTGCGGTCCGACCCCGGAAGACTGACGCGTCCGGGCAGACGCGGGCTGCCGGTGCTTCGCATCCGCCGGCTCGCTATCCGGGCTGAAAGAGAAAATTAACCACGAATAATTAACGATTGGCGGTGTTTACTCGAATTAAATCTCGATCTCGGCGCGCCGGACCCGAAACCCCCGGCTCGCACGAGGCTCGCGCACCAGGGCGCGGGTTCAGGAAGTGGCATGGCAGAGCGCACCATCAATCTCCGCGATTTGTTGATTCTCGTCGCCGATCCGAGCCCCTTCCTGTGCCTGCTCGTTCACGGCATGTTGCGCGGCTTCGGCGCCAACAAGGTGCTCGAGGTCAGGGATTCGCCCGGCGTTCTCGAAACGCTCAATGGTCACAAGATCGACGTCTTGCTGTGCGATGGAGCGCTGCCGCCGCATGGTGGATTCGCGCTCACCCGCACCATCCGGCGCAATCCGAACAACGAAAATCGCACCATGCCGATCCTGCTCATGACCAGCGATACCCGCGAGGCCACCATCAAGGCCGGGCGCGACGCGGGCGCCAATATGGTGGTCGCCAAGCCGCTGTCGCCCGCCAATCTCTACGATCGTCTGGCCTGGGTGGCGTTCAATCCGCGGCAATTCGTCGACACCGAATCTATTTCGGGCCGGACCGCCGCTTCAAGATCGAGGGCTATCCCGGCGGCGTGGGGCGCCGCAAAGGCGACGGCATCATCGAGGTCGCCAAGGAAACCGGTCCCGCCCTCGGGCAGGACGATATCGACAGCCTGTTCAACGCCACGCGAACCGGACAAAACTGATGGCGGAAAATCCCGACAACGAAGCCCGCGTATTTTCTCCCAAGACGCGCTTCCAGACGCTGGCGCGACGGCCGGGCGGCGTGTCGCGCGGCAAGGCGCTCGACAATGCCCAGAACAAGGTCGAGGAGGCCAAGATCGGATTCGACGATTGGCTGGACGGCGAGCTGACGGAGCTGATCGGCTGGGTCGACCGCGCCAAGTCGGGCGAGCCCGTCGAGGATTGGATCGACGCCGCGCAATTCCACGCCAATCAGCTGCGCGACGTCGGCACCACGGTCGGGTTCGAGCTGCTCACCTTCATCGCCAACACGCTGTGCACCATCCTGGACGGCATCAAAGCCGGCGCCGAATGCAATGCGGAGTCGCTCACCTGCCACATCGACGCCCTGCTCCTCATCCGGCAGAAGCAGTATCGCCATCTGCGCCCGGATCAGGTGCCCGAGCTCAGCCGCGGCCTGCATCAGGTCGCCGAAAGCGTGAGCATCATTCCCAAGAGCGGCCAGAAATAAGCCGGTCCGGATCCGCCGGACGGGCCGGCCGCCCGCGGGCGGCCGCCGGGTTGCGACCATTTGCGCGGCCACGGCGTTGACGCCAGGCGGGACACGCCGTTCGCGATGGCGCGTGCTCGAAATTCAAAAAAAGCCCCGGCGATGAAACCGGGGCTCGAGTTCCGGACCGCAACGACCTGAAGTCGCGCGCGGCCCGGCAAGGGAGAGACTCAATAGCTGCAAGATGCCATTCCGGCACGCGGCCGCATTGATCAGGATCAATTCGAGCGAGCTGGCTTAATTGCGCCCGTACCTGGTCTCGCCCTGAGCTTGCATCATCTGCCGTGACGACGGCCGGCCGCGCATTCCGCCGCACCGACACTGCGACGGCTTGCCGCCGGCCCGGCCAGTCGCCAACGGTCATTTGGGATTTGTGGCAGCGGAATTTCGGACTAGAGAGAGTGCATCGGAGATTTCGCCAAGAAACATAGAAAGGGTGCCATGCCCTTCACCTTCACCAGCAACGGCAAGTGCTCGAAGTGCGGCTATGAAAGCTTCACCAGCTCGCACCATCCGGCGGACTATGCGCCGGTGACCTGCCTGGGCTGTGGTCACGTCACCACGGTCAACAATGCGATCCGCACCTACAAGGCGACGGATCCGGCAACCGGACCGTTCCTCAATCGGGAGTGAGCGTGGCCTCGAATCCGCCCGTGCCGGTGCGGGCGAGGAGTCGGCACCGTCGGCCGACGGCAGTGGCTCAGAAATCCGGCCGGTCCGCCTGCGGCATGGGATCGAGGCCGTGATGAAAATGATTCTCGTTGTTCTCCGCGCAGGCCATCTCGATCATCGGGCCCTGCTGCACGCGGCGATAGCGCTGGATGGCGTGGGGCGCCCTACCGCATCGTCGGCGACGGCGGGATCTGAAGTCCCTGATGCGGAAGTCGGAGCCCCGGCATATCCGCCGGGGCTCCGCTGCGGCCGCGAACCGGCCGCGGGGCGCGGTCCGAGCACGTGGCTTAGTGGCCGGCCGAACCGCCTGCTTGCGGCGGCGATTCCGCTTGCTCGCCGGTGCAATGGTCCTTGAACATCGCCTGGCCGTCCGAAAGCTCGCGCTTGCTCAGGCAGCCGCCGGTCGGGGCCGGGGCAGGCGTCGATGCCGGGGCCGCGCCACCCGACACGACCGTCGACGTCACTCCGACGCCGACGCCGAAACGCGGGTGCCAATGGCAATAGTTCCAGTGCCAGCAATATCCATGCGGCCACCAATGGTCGTGATCGAAGCCGACGTGGAAGTGACCCCAGCCGGTGTGGCCAAAGCCAATATGGCCCGAGCCGCCGTGGGGACCGAAGCCGCCGAGGTGGGCGGACGCACTGGTCGGAGCGAGAGCCGAGGTAGCAAGTGCAGCGATCGCCGCGAGGGCGAGCATCGATTTACGGGTCGACATGGTCATCTCCTCTGAGATTTGGTTTCTCTCCATCCGTTGGTCGGAGCGTTACGCCCGCGAGTTCGTGGAAGTCGCGACCGCCCGGCCGCAATCAAACAAACTGTGCCGGCGATCACGGGATCGGGCCGCGTTTTGTGCAGCCGACCCGGACGCGACCGTCTTGGCCCTGGGGCTATCCTCCGCCGCCGCAAGGTCGGGCTTATCGAAAACGATGCGCGGTGGTATCGCTATTCGGCGCCGACCGAACGCTCGCTTTCGATGTTCGGCGGATATCTCGAAGGTTCGACACAACTCATGGCTCAGGATTTGGCTCTTGTGCGGGATTTGGGTCGTGTGCAGGACAAGGTGGCGCTGGTCACCGGCGGGGCGTCGGGGATCGGCTTTGCCACCGCGCAGATGTTGCTGCGGGAGGGCGCCCGGGTCGTGGTCACGGACCTGGCGGGCGAGGCGTCCGGGCGCGCCGTCGCGGCGCTCGAGACCGACGCGCCACCGCGAAGTCTTTCATTTCACCCGCTCGATGTCGTGCGCGAGGACGATTGGATCTCCGTCACCGACCGGATCATGCGCGATTTCGGCCGGCTCGACATCGTGATCAACAGCGCCGGCGTCGCTTTCTTGAAGGACATCGAGGCCACCACGCTCACCGAATGGCGGGACCTCATGGCGGTGAACCTCGATGGCGTGTTTCTCGGCTGCAAGCACGCAGTCCGCGTCATGAAGGAGCGCGGCGGCGGCTCGATCGTCAATCTGTCCTCGATCGCCGGCATCATCGGCTATGGGGGCCTCGCCGCCTACTGCGCCAGCAAGGGCGGCGTGCGGCTCCTGACCAAGTCGGTGGCGCTGCATTGCGCCCGCAAAGGCTACAATATCCGTTGCAACTCGGTGCATCCTTCCTTCGTCGAGACCCCGATGCTCGCGGCCATGATCGCTTCCGCGCGCGATCCCGAGAAGATGCAGGCCAGCTGCACGACGGCGGCGCCGCTCGGCCGCCTCGCGCAGCCGATCGAGGTGGCGCGGACGATCCTGTTCCTGGCCAGCGACGAATCCACATTCACGACCGGCGCCGAGCTGGTGGTCGACGGCGGCGTGACGGCCGCCTAAAGCGGATCGAAGCTCAGTCCAGCTAATGCGCCGGTGCCGGCGGCTCGATCGGCGCCGCCGGGCGCGCCCGCGCGACCCCGATGACGAACACCAGCGGGATGGTGGCGAGCGTCAAGTACATCAGCAGCTTGAAATCGTTCGCATAGGCGATGATCGTGGCCTGCTGGGTCAAGCAGGCGGTCCATCGTGGCGCGCCCCAGATCGGTGCCGAGGTCGAGCATGGCGGCATCGGGCATCGCCAGGGCGTTGTTGAACGGCGTGACCGATTCGGCCAGACGGGCGTGCATGCCGCTCGCCGTGCTGGTGAGCTCGGCTATCACCACCGAGATGCCGACCGAGCTGCCGAGATTGCGGACCAGCGTCAGGATGGCGGTTCCGTCGGTGCGCAGGTGCCCCGGCAGGGTCGCGAATGCGACCGTGCTCAGCGGAACGAAGACCAGGCCCAGGCCGAAGCCCTGGACCACGCTCACCACCACGATCGTGTGCGGGGAGGTCTGGTCCGTGAAGTCGACCATCTGGCCGAGCGTGAAGGTCGCGAGCAGCATCCCGGCCAGCACCAGATAGCGCGGCTCGATGATCTTCATGAGACGGCCCACGATCAACATGGCGATCAGCGTGCCGACGCCGCGCGCGGCGAGCAGGAAGCCGGCGGTGAGGATCGGGTAGCCGAGCACGTTCTGCATGAACGGCGTCACCAGCGCCATGGTGCCGAACAGCACCAGCCCGATGATGACCATGAACAGGCAACCGCCGACATAGTTCCGGTCCTTGAAAATGTCGAAGCGGACGAACGGCCGCTCGCTGGTCAGCGAATGCGCCAGGAAGTAGTAGAAGCCGATCATCGAGACCACCGTCTCGGCGACGATCTCGGGCGACTCGAACCAGCCCAGCTGCTCGCCGCGGTCGAGCATCAGCTGCATCGCTCCGATGCCGACCGCGAGCGCCAGAAAGCCGAACCAATCGAAGCGCAGCTGCTTCTGCTGCTGCGTCTCCTCCATGAACAGCATCAGCCCGATGACGGTGACGATGCCGACCGGAAGATTGATGAAGAAGACCCAATGCCAATTGTAGTTGTCGGTGAGCCAGGCGCCCAGCGTCGGGCCCATGATGGGCCCGAGCATCACCCCGATGCCCCAGATCGCCATGGCGGAGCCGCGCTCGGCCGCCGAATAGGAATCGAGCAGGACCGCCTGCGACAGCGGCACCAGCGCGGCGCCGAATACGCCTTGCAGCAGGCGGAACGCCACCATCTCGCCGATATTGCCGGCGAGCCCGCACAGCATCGAGGCGACCGTGAAGCCGGCGGTGCAGACGATGAACAGCTTCTTGCGCCCGAAGCGATCCGCGATCCAGCCGATCGGCGCCGTCATGATGGCGGAGGCCACGATATAGGAGGTCAGCACCCAGTTGATCTGGTCGAGCGAGGCCGAAAGGCTGCCCTGCATATAGGGCAGCGCCACATTGGCGATCGTGGTGTCGAGCGCCTGCATGATGGTCGCCGCCATGGCGCAGATGGTGACCAGCGGTCGCTGCCAGCGGGAGCCGCGCCCGAGATTCACGGCTGCGGGCCCGTCGCGGCGGCGCCGCTCCACCCGAGCAGCGACCACAGCGAGCGCCGCCGGCCGGTATCGATGTCGACCGTCACGCTCATGCCGGCGCGCAGCAAGGCGGTATCCTGCCCGGCGTCGAAGGCGACGCGGACCGGCACGCGCTGCACCACCTTCACCCAATTGCCGATGGCGTTCTGCGGCGGCAGGATCGCGAATTGCGCCCCGGTGCCGGGACTGATCGAGCTCACGGTGCCGTGGAAGGCATGGTCCGGGAACGCGTCGACGTCGATCGCGACCTTCTGTCCGACCCGCACATAGGTGAGGTCGGTTTCCTTCGGATTGGCGTCGACCCAGGGCGCGCCGTCGTCGATGACGCTCAGGATCGGGGTGCCGGCGGTCACGAAGCGGCCGAGCTGGATATTGTCGACCTGGGTGGCGGTGCCGCCGATCGGCGCCTTCAAGGTCGTGTGGTTGAGATCGCGCTCGGCCTGCTCGAGCACCGCCTTCGCCTGCTGATAGGGCGGGTATTGCTCGATCGGCAGGTCGGGGTTGCCGAGCAGCGCGTTGAGGGTGGTCGCCTGCTGCTGCACCGCCAATTGCGCCTGCAGCTGCGCGGTGACGGTCGCCGACATCGAATTGTCGAGGTCCGCCTGCGCCCCGCTCGATTTCGCGAGCAGCGTGGCCTTGCGCTCGACGTCCTTCTGCTTGAGCGCGACGTTCTGCTGGGCGAGCTCGACCAGCCGGTCGAGCGATTTGAGATTGCTCTTCATGTTGTTGAAATCGGTGCGCGCGCTGTCGAGCTTGCTCTGCGCTTGGCTCAGCGCCAGCCGGAACGGCGTCGGATCGATCTCGAACAGCACGTCGCCGGCCGCTACCCGCTCGCCCTCCTTCACCCGGACCGAGGCGATCTTGCCGGAAATGTCGGGCGTCACCAGCACCTTTTGGGCCCCCACATAGGCGTTGTCGGTGGAGACGGTGCGGCCGCCCGCCAGATAGAAGACGAGCCCGGCGATCAGCGCCATGAGGGGAATGATGACGAGCAGAATGAGCCGCAGGCGCTCGCGCAGCAGGCGCATGAGCGAAGCCTTGCGGATCCCGGCGCCGCCCTCCGGCTCGCTGCGGAATTTGAGAACCGTATCAGTCATGAATTTTTTCCAGTCCGGCAACCGGCTTGTTGGCGATCGCGTGCCGCAGGTTCTCCTTGGCGATCGAAAGATTGGCGAGCATGAGCTTGACGGTGGGGCGGTCGATCCCGGCGAGCGCCGTCGACATCAGCTCCTCGGCGAGCCCTCCCAGGCGCTCCAGGAGCGGCCGCGCCGCCGGCGTGAGGAACAGCCGCTTGGCCCGCCGGTCGTGCGGGTCGGGGCGCCGCTCGATCAAGCCGCTGTGGCCCAGCCGGTCGAGCAGGCGGGTCAGCGTGATCGGCTGCAGGTCCAGCATCTCGGCGAGCTCCGACTGCTTGAGGCCTTCCTGGCGGTCGAGCCGCGCCATCACGGCCCATTGCGCCCGCGTGATTCCGAAGGCGGCGGCCCGGTGGTCCGCATAAGTGCGCAGCAGCCGCGCCACATCATTGAGAGTGAAGGCGAATTCCCGTCGGGGCGTGGTCTTGGCGGCCATCGTCGCAAAATCCTGCGTCCAGTATATTATAAGCCTGCTTATGAATATGTCCCATGTGAGCGGCATGGCCCAGCAATGCGGCGGGCGCATGGAAGGGGATTGTTCCCTTGCAAGAAGTCGACAGCCCGCTGAACGCCGGCAACGCCTATCGGCTTGGTCGCAGGGACTTCGCCATCCGGGCCGCGATCGGGTCGTAAATGGCCTTGGTTTCGCGCCGATACGTCACCACCAGCGCATGGATCACGCCGATGTCCTTGCCTTTGGCGAAGATATATTTCTCGTAGAAGATCGAATCGCCGCGATGGCCGGACAGCACCAGCCAGTCTTTGCCGGTCGCCCGATAGGTAACGTCGCTGTAATCCGAGCTGCCGCTGCGCAGAACCGCTTCGTAGTGTGCAGGCTTGTCGTTATCGACATTCAAGTGGGCGAATATCGCCAGCGCGGCGCCGTCATCGGCCGTGAAGCTCTGTCCGTCGCTGTTGTCCGGCGGGCGCCCCGGATGAAACCGATCGGCGGGGTATTCGGCGGCCGTGCCGTAGCGGTCATTGACATAGAGCTTCCATGTTTCGGCCGCCGCTTCCGGAGCCGGAGAGACCAGCAATAGTCCCGCCAGGACCGCCAGCAGGAAGGCCGCTGGAAATTCGATGATCCGGGCTCGCATGGTCCCCCTCCAAGGCGTCGGTCAACAGCTGGCGCGGCACGCGCCGCCGCGTTGACATGTATCAAGAGTCGGGCCATTCCCACAGGTGCTCGTCGCGGTTCTGCCAGCCTCGCGAGCCCCACGGAGCCCCCCCATGTTTTACAGAAGCGTCGCGCTGGCCGCAGCCCTGCTGACGACATTTGCCTCGGCTTACGGGTTCGACGACGCCTTGTATCCGGACTGGAAGGGGGCGTGGGACCGAACCGTCCTGCCGCGCTGGATCCAGCCGGGAGACACCGCCCCGCTGACGGCGGAGTATCAGGCCGTCTACGACGCCAACCTGGCGGACCAGGCCCGTGGCGGGCCGGGCGATGCGCCGCAATGGTACTGCCTGCCGCAAGGCATGCCCATGATGATGAGCGCGTTCGATCCGATGGAATTCGTTGTGACCCCGGACATCACCTATGTGCTGATCAGCCACGTCAACGATTCCTATCGAAGGATCTATACGGACGGACGCGACTGGCCCAAGCAGATCGAGCCGACCTTCGCGGGCTACTCGATCGGCAAATGGACCGATGCGGACGCCGCCGGCCATTATCATACGCTCGAGATCGAGACCCGCGGCCTCAAGAGCCCACGCGCCTACGACGCCACCGGACTGCCGTTCCACCAGGACGGTCAGACCGTCATCAAGGAGCGGATCCACCTCGACGCCGCCGACCGGGGCTTCCTCTACAACGACATCACGGTGATCGACCATGCCCTGACGCGACCCTGGACCGTGACCAAGAAATACCGCCGCCTGCCCACGCAACCGCCGGAATGGCGCTCGCAAGTCTGCGCCGAGGCCAATTCCTACGTCCGCATCCACGACGAAGCGTTCTTCCTGAGCGCGGACGGTTATTTGATGCCCATCCGCAAGGATCAGGCGCCGCCCGATCTGCGCTATTTCAATCGGCCGAAAAAATGACGGGCGCGGGTGGCGCGGCACCCCGGCGGCGTCATCGGCCATCATGGGTGGAGCGCACGCATGTCTTGTTCGGCGTGCCCAACGGCATTATTGAGGAAAGGCGGGGCGATCAGGCTCATTTCATTCAAGAGCTGCACATGATGCAAATGCCCAGAATTGCGGCGCGACTGGCTTGGTGGGGCGGCGCGTCTTGCCTGATCGGCGTTCTCGCCGCGGCGACGCCGGCGGCCGCGATCCAGCTCGTGACCGAGCAGGAGGCGGCGTTGCCGCCCGACCGTTTGCCGGGCCTGGAGCTGCGCGGCAGCCCCACCCGCCGGCCCAGTGCCGTGATCGTGTCGCCGCCTCCGAATGCCGGCGTGATGAAATCGCCGGTGAGCCTCAAGATCAAGCTCCAGGCCCATGGGGGCGCCAAGATCGATCCGGATTCGATCGTGGTGACCTACAAGAAGACGCCGGAGATCGACGTCACCCAGCGCATCATGCCGTTCATCACCGCCGACGGGATCGACGTCCCGGACGCCGAGGTGCCGCCCGGCACCCACGCCTTCCGGATCGAGCTGAAGGACAATGCGGGTCACCTGGGTGCGGCCGATTTCAGCTTTCAGGTCGGCAAATAAGCGCATCGATTGATGCCCAAGATCGCCATCTCGTATCGACGGTCGGATTTGTCCGCGATCACGGGCCGGATATTCGATCGACTTGCCGCGCACTACGGCAAGGAATCGGTGTTCATGGACATCGACAACATTCCGTTCGGAACCGATTTTCGCTCGCACATTCAGGCGGTGCTGCAGGAGACCGAGGTCCTGATCGTGGTGATCGGCCCGCAATGGCTGGGGACCGATGCCGCCGGCGCGGTCCGCATGAGCCAGGAACTCCGATCCGGTCAGGGCCGAGATCGAGGCCGCGCGGGCGCGGAACCTGCCGCTCATCCCGGTCCTGGTCGACGGCGCCAGGATGCCGGCCAGCGCCGAGCTGCCGGCGAGCTTCAAGGACTTTGCATTCCTCAACGCGGCGGAAGTCGCGACCGGTCGCGATTTTCATCCCCATCTGGATCGACTGATCGGTGCCATCGATCGAACCGTGGCGGCGCGCGCCGGAAGCCCGCTGGGCACGGCGCCGCGCGGCCCGGCGCCGCCGATCGCCGCAGGCGCCGCGTCCGCACCCACGTCATGGCGTGCCGATCTGGTGAGATATTTGGCGGTCCCGACCGTGATCCTGCTGGTGGCGCATCATGTCATCGTCAACTCGCTCGATCTCAACGACCTATATCTGCGCATCGTCTCCATCGCGGTGCCGTTCGTTTTCGGTTTCCTGCTGGCTTGGCTGGGCGGCCGCGGCGCCGGGGCCGCGGTCGCGATCGCGGTCGCCCTCGGCGTCATTTCGGACGCCGGCATGACCGTCTCGCAAAGCTTGAGCTCCGGTGACCCGATCCTGCCGGAAACGCGGATGGAGTGGCGAGACAATATCGAATATGCGGCCAGCATCGCGCTGAGCCTGGTTGCCGGCCATGCGCTGGGCCGCGCGCTCGGCACGGTACTGCGCCGCAAGGCGGCAAGGACCTGAACCGGGGACGAGTCCGGTCGGCCCGGGGAACCGGGTCAGGTCGGCGGTCGCGTATCCGAATGGTCGCGCAGGCGGTGGAACCGGATGATATCGTGCGCCGTCGTGACTTCGAGCCGCTCATAGCTGGCGAGACATTGCGCAAGCTCGCCTGCGGAGATCGGGCGGCCGCCGGCGCGAGCGGACAAGATCGCCTTGACGGTGGTCCACGGCAGCGCGATCGCCTTGGCGATGATCAGGATCATCTCGGCGCTCTCCTGCTTCATCGACTGCTCGACGAAATCCAGCGGCAGACCGCTGAGGACCGCCAGCGCCGTCGTGATTTCCCCACATCGCCCGACCTTCGCGAGCGCTTCAAGCTTCTTGTCTTCGAGCCGACCCCGGCGGTCGAGCGCCTCGACATAGGCACGCGCCACCGCCGGACTGGGCGATCCGCGCGCCATGCCGGCCGTTACCTCGGCCACGACCTCCCGAATCGCCCGCCGCGCGCCCGGATGAGCGGCCTCCAATTTGAGGCGGACCGACCGCGACGCCTTTACCAGCAAGGCGACAAGCAAGTGGGGCGGGATTTCGGGGCGCGCGCCGACGCAGGTGGCGAGCCGATCGTCGCCCTCGGAGCGCCGGACCAGCGTCGCGAGGCCCCCGCCGGAAAACTTGGCGCCGCGGTTCTCCGCGGTGCTCAGCACGACCTGCTGGTCTCCACGCTCCACCAGCACGTCGGTGATCGGCTCGCTCAGCACGCGGCGGCGCGAGATCGCCAGCAAATGCTCCTGGCCTTTCATTCGGGCGTTCTCGACCAGGGCCGCCTCGTCGAGGCGCTCGGATTGCTCCAGCACCGGGCCCGCGACGTCGATCTCGTCGTCGAACGCCAGCGCGCGGATGATCCGGGGCGGCGCATTCTCGACCGGCGCCAGGCGAACCGCGAGCAATGCCCGCGCCGAGACCTCGATCTCCCCCGCCAAGCGGGTGAGAACGTCGTCGAACAGCTCGATCTCCTGCTCGCTGCATTGCGCCGAGCCGACAATGAAGAGATCGGTAATGTGCCGGACGATCTTGCCGCGCCGGGTGGCCGAGCCACTCGCCATGGCACCTTCGACTTCGCTCAAGAGCTCGAGAGTGGCGGGCATCGTTGACCTGATCGGCCTGCGCCTGGGTTACTAGGGGGAGAAGCCTGCCGCGCAAGCGATGCGCGGCAGAATTCGGCTTTCAGCTCCGAAAATGCGATCATGCGGGAATGCAGGAGCAGCTCCGGATCGGCTGGACACAGAGATCGTTTCAGCGTTCTTGCGCAGACGATTGGCGGACCGAATTGACCAGTTCCCAGGCGCACACGCTCTCCTCACGGTAGGGATCGCAGGTTGAAATTCAATTAACGATTTCTTGCCGGGTGGGTAAGAAATGCCCGCGCGGCCACCGCGACATTCCCGGGCCGGACATCGAAGGCGCGCGCCGGCGCGAGCGCATGACCGGACGTTGCATCCGCCTCGAACCCGGTTTCAGCTCGTCGCCTTGGGGATGCAGGCAATCGCCATTTGATCCTTCAGTATCCGGCGGCTCCGTGAGGCGCTGGATCGGGTGTTGATCTATATCAATGCGGCCGCCGCCGGATTTCGCTTTCTTGATCGTTTGCAGGAGAGCCGGAGGACCGCCATGTGGACGCGGACTTTAATGCGCTTGCTCAGCCTCTCGTTCATGTCCTTCTTCGTGATCGGCCTGTTGTGGGAGGAGGCTCGCCGAAAGAACGCGCCAGCCGGAGGCAAGCCTGCGGCGGCCGCCCGCAATGACGGCACGGCAGCGCCATCGGTGATCGATTAGTATTTCGACGGGTTGAGCTGAGCATCCTCCCGAGTTCCTCATCCCGAGGGGCCGGCTGCTGCCCGCCGTCTCGAGGCTGCGGCCCGAAGCGCGGCATGCGACCGTGGTCCGGGACGCGCGGGCCTGTGCTTCTCACCATGAAGCTCGTTCTCAGAACTTGATCATATCGATGGTCGTGAGCGTCACCCGCTGCGCCACGCCGGGCGCGTGGCTCAAGAGCCAGGCCGCGGCCTGCTCGGCATAGAGCGATTCGGAGGACGAGCCGTCCACCGGCACGATCACCTTGAGGCCCCGCAACGCGGCCCCGCTGGCGGTGTACAGAACGGCGCCCTGCGCGGACGTCCCGACCGTGATCACCGTGGTCATGCCCTTGTCCTTGAGAAATCTTCTCGAGATCGGTGCGGATGAACTTGTCGGCGACCGTGCCGGTCAAGACGGTCTCCCCGGCCTTGGGGGCGACGGGCGGCAGAATGTCTTCGACCGGACCTGAACCCGCGGTCGTGTCGATGACGGTCATCCCCTTGGCGCGCGCCTCGTTCAACAGCTTGGCGATGGCGGGGATTTGAGCCACGCAACGCGGCCGCCTTTGGTCGTTGCACGACCCCTTGACCAGATCCATGACGATCAGCGCGGTCGTCTTCACCTCGACCGTGACCGGCGCGAGCGCCGGCGCCGGCTCGGCTTTGACGCTGCCCCATTCATCGATGATCGTGGCGGCGCCGGCCGACGATTGGACACCCGTTACGGCGGTCATGATTGCAATCATGAACGACGCTGACAGCGGCAATTTCATCTTGTCCTCCGCGAACTCCAATGTGAGCTTTGGCCTTCTGCCGGACCCGAAGTCCGACCGAATATCAGGTCCGCTCCAACAACAAGGCCGGCCACCGCGACCGCGGAAGGGCGGCCCTGCTCCAGACAGCGCCCGTCAGGGCAGGGTGAACACAATCAGCTGGTTGGTGGCGCCGGCGCCGCCGGGCGTCAACGAGCCGCCGGCCAGATAGACGTGATTGCCGTCCGTCACCGCGGCGGTGGCGTGCCGACCGCCAGGCATCGGCGCCAGCGTCACCCAGCTGTCGGTCTTGACGTCGTAGGCCTCGTTCTCGGGGTTGGTGCCTCTGGGCGGATTCTCGCCGCCGAGCACCAGGAACAGGCCCTTGTAGAGCGTTCCGGCGAGCCCGCTGCGGGCAGTCGGCAGCGGCGGCCCGGCGGTCCAGGTGTTGGTCGCGGGATCATAGGCGTCGTGCAGATTGGTCTTGTCGGTCGAAGCCCCGAAGCGGCCGCCCGCAATGTGGATCTTGCCCTCGATCACGGTCGCCGCCATATGGTCGCGCGCCTTGGGGAACGGCGCCAGATCCTTCCAGGTATTGGTGGCCGGATCGTAGACCTCGTGCGTCGCGACCGTGGTGCCGGCCGGATCACGGCCGCCGATGGCGTGGATCTTGCCGTCGAGCGCGACCACGGAGACGGAGCCGCGGCCGGCTTTCATGGGCGCAAGTATGCGCCAGGTGTCGAGCGCCGGGTCATACTCGAACGCGGTATTTTGGCCGTCCTTGTGCACCCCGCCCCCGACGAAACCGCCGATCGCGTAAATCTTTCCGTTCAGGACCGCCGAGCCGACATGATCGAGCGCGCGCGGAAGCGGCGAACGGGTGCGCCATTTATCGGTCACCGGATCGTATTCCTGATGGTAGGGCCCGGTGAAACCGAGCACGCTGCCGCCCATCACATGAACCTTGCCGTCCGCATAGGCCACTCCCACCTCGGCCAGCGCGGCCGGAAGCGGCGCCTTCATCACCCAGCTGCCCGCTGATTGAGCGCGCGCCCCCGCCGTCGCGAACACGATGGCCACGCTGCATGCGGCGGTAAGCTGCAGAAGCTTGCAAGATCGTGCCGACTTCGAGAGCAGACATTGAAACTCCCTCCCCTGATTTTTCCTTGGCACCCGCGATTTGGCCGAGGTGCTCGGGTCCGAGCCGTCAGCCTAGCGGAGCGCGGCGGTTGCGCAATAGGCCGCGGAGGCGGCGGCCGCACCGAATGCTGGGAGACGCCTCAAACGTCTGCGCCAAACGTCTGCGCCGCCCGAATTGCTCCGGGCGGCGCAGGCAACGTCTCACGATGCGCGACGGCGCTCCGGACCCGGAGCGTCCCTAGGCGCGCAGATATTTGTTGAACCAATCCAGCGTGCGCTGCCAGGCGAGCTTGGCGGCGGCATCGTCGTAACGCGGCGTCGTGTCGTTGTGGAAGCCGTGATTGGCGCCCGCATAGACATAGCCTTCGTGCGGCACTTTGGCGGCGGTGAGCGCGGCATCGAATGCCGGCCAGCCCGAGGTGATGCGGGTGTCGAGCTCGCCGTAATTGAGCAGGAGCGGCGCCTTGATCTTGGCGACGTCCTCGGCGCCCGGTTGGCCGCCATAGAACGGAACCGCCGCGGCAGACTTCCGAGCCCAACCGCACCGCCAGCGCATTGGCGGTGGTGCCGCCGAAGCAGAAGCCGACGATGCCGAGCTTGCCGGTCGAGTCCGGGCGCGCCTTCAGCCATTCCGCCGAGGCGACGAAATCCTCCCGCATCTTGGCGGGATCGACCTTCGGGAAAAGCGCTACGGCCTTCTCCTCGTCGCCCGGATAGCCGCCCAGCGAGGTGAGCCCATCGGGCGCATAGGCGATGAAATTGGCCACCGCCAGCCGCCGCGCCACATCCTCGATATACGGGTTGAGGCCGCGGTTCTCGTGGATCACCAGCACCACCGGCAGCTTGCCGGTCGCGTTGGCGGGCTTCACAAAGTAGCCCTTGATGCTGCCGTTGCCCTTCGGGGACGGCACGGTCACGGTCTCGGACTTGATCCGCTTGTCGTCGGTCGGCACTTGCACCGCCCAGGCATAGTTCGGCTTGAGCATCTCGAAGAGCGCGGTCGCGGTCACGCCGCCGACTGCGAATTTTTGCGCGCCATCCAGGAAGCCGCGGCGGTCGATCCGGCCGTGCACATAATGGTCGAGCAGGTTGATGAGCTCCTGCGGAAAATCCGACGCCTTCTTTCGTCCGATCGTCTTCTGTTCCAGTGTCTCTTGTTCCATGGGATATCCCCTCGATTTTGCTGAAAGCCTTGGAGCGGCAGAAGCTTGTTCACAGCCAGTTGCCGGCGGGTCGGAGACTACCACCAAGCATTCGCTCTCGAAAGCACCCGCAAGGTCAAAGGGGGAGCAAGGCGGCCCCCCCCCGTCGGTGTCACAGGCCGAACACCGCCACGATCGCGGACGGCTGGTAGAGGCCGGCACCGCGCTGCCCGTTGGCGCCGCCGGCCACCACCGCGATGTACTGCTTGCCGCCGACACTGTAGGTCATCGGCGGCGCCGTGATCGGGGTGCCGAGGCTGAAGCTCCATAATTCCTTGAGCAAGTCGGCGTCGTAGGCGACCAGGCGGCCGTCGGGTTGCCCGGAAAACAACAGGTCGCCGTCGGTGCTCAGCATGCCGGACTGGTTGGGCGCCGGAAACTCGGCCTTGCCCACGACCTTCCCGGTGCGGACGTCGAGCGCCCAAATCGCGCCATGCGCCGCGGTCCTGCCTTGCTGGGAGCAGCACGGGGGCAGCCCGATATAATCCTTGCTCTCATCAAGCGGGCTCCTATCGGCGGTGCCCGTCACGCATCCCTCCGCGCCCGCCACGTAGGCGACCATGCGCTTTTGATCGAGCGTGGGCGGGAAGAAGGTCGGGGCGCCGCCCCACCAGGGGCAATCCTGCTGGGCGGGCTTGCCGCGCATGGCGCCGGTGCCGGCATAGAGCTGCACCGCCGCGGGCGGGGTCGTAATCGACCGGCTTGCCGGTCTTGGGATCGATGCCCTTGGTCCAGGTGACCTTCTCCTGATACTGGTCGGCCCGCAGGAACTGCCCGCTGGCGCGATCGAGCGTGTAGAAGAAGCCGTTGCGCGAGAAGTTCGCCACCACCTTGCGGGTCTCGCCATTGACCGAGACCTCGTAGAGCATCTTCGGGCTCGGCGTGTCGAAGTCCCAATGCTCGTTCGGCGTCTCCTGGAAATACCATACGATCTTGCCGGTATCGGCATCGAGCGCGATGGTGCTGGCGGTGAACAGATTGTCGCCCGGGCGGAACTCGGGATCGTGGGTCGGGAACGCATCGCCGGTGCCGTAGTAGAGCAGATTGGTGGCCGGATCGTAGGACGCGGTTTGCCAGACACCGCCGCCGCCGACCCGCCAGGCGTTGTGATTGTCCTTCCAGGTCTCGGAGCCGGGCTCGCCCGGAGCCGGGATGGTGAAGGTGCGCCAGGCGAGCTTGCCGGTGTCGACCTCCCAGGCCCCCACCCAGCTGCGGGTTCCGAGCTGCCCGCCGGAGCTTTCGCCCTGCACCACCAGCTCCTTGCCGCCCGCGGTCTTGATCGCCAGCGGTGCCGCCGTGAAGGTCTGGGTCTTGGGCGAGGGCGTGCCGGTCGCCGGATCGGTCGGCGCGATGGCTTGCGCCTCCCACACCAGCTCGCCGGAATCGCGGTTGATGGCGATCATGCGCACGTCGTTGGTGGAGATGAAGACCTTGTTGCCGTACATCGCGATGCCGCGATTGGTGCGCGACTTGGTGATCTTGGGATCGTAGCGCCAGAGCGGCACCGCCTCGGTGCCGCTGCGCACGTCGAATTTCATCACGCGGTCGTAGGTATCCGACACATACATGAAGCCGTCATCGACCAGCGGGGTGGATTCCTCCTTGCCCGGCAGGGTGCCGCCGGTCGAGCGGCCACCGATCGAGAAGATGAACTTGGGCTTGAGGTCCTTCACGCTGTCGCGGTTCACCGCCTTGAGCGGGGAGTGCCGCGAATTGTTGTAGTCGCGATGCACCATGAGCCAGTTCTGCGGCTCGTCTGCAGTGCCGAGCAGGCGTTGCGGCGTGACGTCGGCGGCGAGCGCCGGCGCGTTCAGCGCCGGCAGCGCGACGACCGCCAGGCCGAGCGACATCAGCGCGGCGAGATTGCATCTTGTGGACATGGTCTTCCTCCCTGATTTGAAGCCGACGGGCAGCTCTGCGGCGGCTCCGTGCGGTCGCTCTCTCATCTTAGCGCAACAATGGACGCGCCGGCCTACCTCGGCGGATCGAAATTGCGCAGGTCCGGCGGCGCCTGGTCCTTGTGGGCGGGCATCAGGTCGCCATCCGCGCTCAAGTAGTAGTTCTCCTTGCCGATGAAGACATGCTCGTTGTTCTCGCCGCATGGATACTCGAACCAGATCGCCTGGCGGGACCGCCGGTAGCTGCGGGTCACCGTCCAAGGACGGGTCAACGCATGGTCGATGGTGGTGATCTCGTTGTGCAGCACGTTCGCATCGGCCTTGTCGGCCGAGATCCGCTCCTTGACGACGGTCTCGTTGTCCTGGTGCAGCGGTATCGAGCCGTCGAAGGTGCGGGGGCCTTTCAGGCCGCGGGTCTCGACCACCAGCGTGCGAAAGCGTCCGGCTGCATCGGCGTCCTCCCAATGCCCGATCGAGGTGCCGAGGTAGGCCGGCTCGAGATTCCGCGGCCAGTCGCGCCCGTCCGTATAGATGCGGCGCAGCTGGTTCATGAACTCGATGGCGATATGGGTGGCCTCCGGCTCGATGATGATCTCCATCAATTCATAGGGCAGCATGGCGCGCGGCATGCCGGGCGGCAGGCACGTCACCGTCGGATTGTTGCCGTGGCCGCCGGCCGCCATGTCGGCGAGGCCGGATTCGAGCACGGCCTGATATTCGGGCGTCAGCGGCGCTTGCTGTTGGCGGGGACCGCCGGACTTGCTCGGATCCCACGAGCCGCCGCCGATCCGGGTCCACTGGCCTTTCCAATCCGGATACTTGGCGTCGTCGAAGGCTTGCGCGCCGGTGCTTCCAAGGTTCACAGCCAGTGCGAGCGTCGCCGCAAAGGCCGCGGCAGCGAGCAGGTTCCGCAGCCGCAGCTCGAGACGCCCGGCGATCGCTCTCATGTGCACGTCCTTTTCCGTACCTTCGACGCTCACTTTCCCGGTGGCTTGAAATATTTCAAGTCGGGCGGCGCCTGATCTTTCTTGGTGGGCATCAGGTTGCCGTCGGCGCTCATGTAATAGGCGGTCTCGCCGATGCGGATCCAGGAATTGTCGGCCGGGCAGGTCTCGCTGCGCCAGACCGGCCGACGATTGGGATTGCGGACCGCCTTGCGGGTCAGCGAGAACGGTCGCGTCAACGCGTGGTCGATGACCGTGATGTCGTCATAGATCGTGTTGCGGTCGGCCTTGTCGAGATGAATGCGTTCCTTGATGACGCTTTGGTCGTCGCGGGCGAGCGGCAGGCCCGAGGCATCGTAGGCGCGCGGCCCCTTGAAATTCCGCGTCTCGACCTCCAGCACCCCATAGTGCCCGTCGCCGTCCTCGTCGACCCATCGGCCGATCGAGTAGCCCGCATAGGTCGGCTCGGCATCCTGCGGCCAATCGCGCCCGTCGGTATAGATTTGTCGATAGGAATCGTTGACGTGACTGATCAGGATGTAGGTGATGTCCGGCGTCACGATGATCTCCATCGGATCATACAGGTCCATCATCATCGGCATGCCCTGCGGGATGCAGAAGGTCGAGGGCACGTCGCCGACGCCGCCGGCCGCCTGATCGGCCCGGTTGGCGTCATAGATGGCCTGATATTGCGGCGTGAGCAGGCCCGGCGGCGGCGGCAGATACGCGCGCGGATCGTAGACCGGATGGAATTGCGGCACGTCCTTCGGCTGGATCCAATTGGGGCCGCCGACGCGGGCCCATTGGCCCTTGAGGTCCGGATATTTGGATAGATCGGCGGCTTGCGCCGTCGACAACGCTGCCGCCATGGCGACCGCCGATGCGATGGCGACGATCGAGCTTCGATCAAGCATGCGCATCCTCTCCCCGAGCTGTGCCGAGCAACGCGCGGCTTGCGCCGCTCTCGTCTTATTCGTTGGCCGCCGTCAAAAACAGAACGGCCGTCCCGCCGATAGGACAGCTTGTGGTCACGATACACCGCCCGGCGGCGCCCGCGGAAGGGCTTGCTGCGAAGGCAATATCCACGGGATCCGGCGCATCCTCGTGACCAGAATTGCATGGCGGGTTCTTGATTAAGGCGAGATCGGCTGACGTGCCAACGGATGCCGCAGCAGAGCGCGGACGATGAGGGGGATACCAATGGCTGCGGGCAACAGCCAATACACGATTGAAGGAAGCTCTTTCCAGAGCGGTAGACTTTTTCCGTTGGCCACGTAAAAGGCGGTCAGGAGCAGAATATAAGACGATCCCATACCGGCGATATGCAGCCTAACCCAATGGCGCCAGCGTCGCCGTCGAGCTTGGCGGCCCAGATATGCCGCCGCCAACGCCAGCGCTCCGACGATAAACAGGTGGTAGTCCTCGGCCCACCGCACCGCAGCCAGGCCGGTCGCCGTCAGGACCATTCCGGTCAAGCTCCAAAAATAGGTCGTCCCGTACCGGGGATGGCGACCCGCGCGTTTCCGGCTGAGCATCGCCATCGCGCCCGTGACCGTGCAGGAGAGCCCCAACAAGATGTGAACCCCCACAACGGCCAAAAAGATCGGATTGGCAGAGGGGATTTCGATCCCGGCAAAATTTGCGATCCCATTCGGCATGCAATGTGCTCTTTACCGACTTCCGTATTCTTCCCACGCTTTCGAGCGCGTCACGATGTCGGAGTGGGAGCCAATACCAGGAATTGCCTCCTCTTTCGATTGGCGGGGCGATGATATAGCCTGACCGTAGAGCTGCTCGCCCGGACCAGCCGAGGTCCCGTTTCAACAGCAGCCGAAAATGCCGTCGGCAAGCGTCCGTTTCTCATCGGCCTGCCTTTTTGGCCGCAATCGGCCTCTGCATCGCCGCGCGAACCTTCGGTTCGCAAGCACGGGAGCCATGGTTCATGTTTCAAGCACGCCTGCTCGCTGCCGCCGCGTTCGCCGCGATGCCGTGGGTGACGCCCGCCGGCGCTCAGGTGTTCGATTACGGCAAGTATCCCGACCTGAGAGGCCAATGGGTCCGCTATGGACCGTCCGGTCCCGACCTCAAGGGCCCCTTGGTCCGGCTCGGGCCCTCCGGGGTCTACCGCACGCGATTTGATCCCACCAAGCCGCCCGCGGCCGCACAGCAAGCCCCGCTGACGCCCGAGTACCAGGCGATCTTCGAGGCCAATCTCGCGGACCAGGCGCAAGGCGGACAAGGCACTGCCCAGACCTTCACCTGCCTGTCGCCCGGCATGCCGCGCGCCACCAACGGATATGGCGAGATCGAATTCGTGGTGACGCCCTTCACGTTCTACGTCCTGGTGCAGCACGTCGACGACGACCGTCGCATCTTCACCGACGGGCGCGATTGGCCCGCCGACCAGGAGCCGACCTTCTTAGGTTATTCGATCGGCAAATGGGTCGATACCGAACGGACCGGCCGCTACGACCTGCTCGAGGTCGAGACCCGCGGCTTTCGCGGCCCGCGCGCCTTCGACGTCACCGGCGCGCCGCTGCACCGGGACAATCAGACCATCGTCAAGGAGCGCATGTACCTCGACAAGGCCGATCCGAACATCTTCCATGACGACGTCACGGTGCTCGACCATGCTTTGACCAGGCCCTGGACCGTCGGCAAGACCTACGGGCGCGAGCCCGACAAGGAGCGGCCGTTCTGGCGCGACAACAATTGCGGCGAGAACAACAATCACGTCAAGATCGGCGCCGAGACCTACATGCTGAGCGCGGACGGCTACCTGATGCCGACCAAGAAGGCGCAGGCCGCGCCCGATCTGCGCTACTTCAAGCAAGGCCAAAAGTGAGGACACGGCAACATTCGCCGCGGCGGTACTGACATCGACGCACTACGGCGCGCGGCGCCAGAGGGCTCAGCCATGACTTACGCCAGGAACATGCATCGGCGCGATTTTCTCAAGCAATCGGCGGCCGGCCTCACTATCGCGCTCACGCTCGCGGCCGATCCCTCCGCGATGCCCGGCGCGGCCCTCGCGGACGCGCCGCTCGCCCCCAACCTCTGGGTGACCATCAGCCCGACGGCACGATCACGATCGTGTCCCCGCCGGCCGAGATGGGCCAGGGCACGTTCACCACGCTGGCGGCGGTGCTCGCCGACGAGCTCGATGCCGACTGGTCGCAGGTGAGGGTCGTGAACCCGCCGGTGTGGGATGAGAAGACCTACGGCAATCCCGAATTCTTCAATTTCCTGCACACCGTGGCCAGCATGGCGACGCGCGGCTATTTCAAGCCGATGCGCATGGCCGGCGCGCAGGCGCGCCGGGTTCTGCTCGACGCGGTGGCGGCGAGATGGAGCGTGCCGGTCGGCGAACTCACGACCGAGCCGAGCCTGGTGGTGCACGCAGCCTCCGGCCGGCGCATCCGCTATGGCGAGATCGCGACCTTCGCCGAGGCTCCCCCCGCGCTGCCGAAGGTCGAGGACCGCGACCTCAAAACGCCGGCGCGCTTCCGCTACATCGGCAAGGACCTGCCGCGTGTCGACGTGCCCGCGAAGGTCGCGGGCGCCGCCAAGTACGGAATCGATGTCCAGGTCCCGGACATGCTCTATGCCGCGGTGCTGCACGTGCCCTATTTCGGCGGCGCCCCCGAGACGGTGGACGATGCCGCCGCGCGGCGCATTCCCGGCATCACCGAGGTGGTGCGGCTGCCCGATGGTGTCGGGGTCGTCGGCACCTCGTTCGAGGCCACCCAGGCGGCCCGGAACCTGCTCGCGGTGACGTGGTCGCAGGCGCCCGGCGCCAGCTACGACAGCGAACGCGCGCTCGAAGCGTTCGCGGCATCGCGCGCGACAAGACGCGCGCAGGCCTTCCGTACCGGCCGGTCGGCGATGCCAAGGCCGCCATGGCGGGCGCCGCCAAGGTGTTCCGCGGCGAATACCGCACGCGTTATGTTTGTCACGCCGCCATGGAGCCGCTGAATGCGACCGCCGCGGTCGCGCCCGACGGCAAGTCGGCCGAGATCTGGGCCGGCACGCAGTCGCCCACCAATGTGCTGAGCCAGATCGCGCGCTTGCTGCAGACCGAGCGCGCCAACATCACGTTCCACCAGCATTTCCTGGGCGGCGGATTCGGCCGCCGCGGCTCGGAGCAGGACGTCGTGCATGACGCGGTGCGGCTCTCGAAGGCGGTCGGAAAGCCCGTCAAGGTGATCTGGAGTCGCGAGGAAGACCTCGCTTTCGGCAAGTTCCGCCCGATGACGGCGCAGTACATCGAGGCCGGCTTCGATGCGGGCGGCAAGCTCATCGCCTGGCACCATCGGGTGGTCGCCGAATTCGGTGTTCGGCTATCGGCAGTCGACCGCGGTCAACACCCCGCCCGGCACCGAGGGCACGGTCGACGGCGTGGTGATGTTCGGGGCGTCATTGCCGCAATATCCGATTCCCAACAAGCTGGCCGAGCACGTGGTGCAGCCCGCGCATGCGCGCCTCTCCACCCTGCGCGGCGTCGGCGTCGGCCACAATGCCTTCGCGATCGAGAGCTTCATCGACGAGATCGCCAAGGAGCTGGGCAAGGATCCGCTGGCGTTGCGGCTGGAAATCTCGGAAGGCAGTCCACGGGTCCAGACCCTGCTGCGCACCGTCGCCCAAATGTCCGACTGGACACGCAAGCGCGACGGAACCGCGCTCGGCGTCGCGGTCCAGGAGAAGGCCGAGACGCTCGCGGCCGGGGTCGCCGAGGTCTCGCTCGATCGCGCCAGCGGCAACATCAAGGTGCACAATTTCTGGGTCGCCATCGATGCCGGCATCGCGGTGCAGCCGCGCAACCTGGCGGCGCAGACCGAAGGCGGCATCGTGTGGGGGCTCGGGCATGTGCTGCGCGAAAAGATCACCATCCGGGACGGCCGCGTGCAGCAGACCAACTACAACGACTATCAGGTGGCGCGCATGTCCGACGTGCCGAATATCGAGGTGAAGGTGGTTTCGACCGACAACCCGCCGACCGGCGCCGGCGAGGACGGAGTGCCGCTGGTCGCCGGCGCGGTCGGCAATGCGATCGCGGCATTGACCGGCGCGCGCCTGCGCGAGCTGCCGTTTGCGCCCGAGCGCGTGCGGGATGCGCTCGGCGCTTGAGCTTCGTTCCGCGCGCGCTCAAGAATCGGGCTTGTTGCGTGTTGTCGGCGGCCCTCCTCCTCCGATTTGCCCGAGGGGGCGCCCATTTTCACCACGGCTCTTTCGTGCTACGCTCGGTCTAATCAAAATTCGAACGATTCTAATCGCTTAGGAGGATGCCCGTGGCGAAGCTCACCCTCATGGTCGACGGCAAGGCGCACGCGATCGAGATCGACGATCCCGAAATGCCCCTGCTCTACGCCTTGCGCGACGAGCTCGGCTTCAACAATCCGCGCTTCGGCTGCGGGCTCGGCCAGTGCGGCGCCTGCACGGTGCATATCGACGGGCAGGCGGTGCGTTCCTGCATCACACCCGTGTCCTCGGTCACCGACCGGGCGATCACCACGCTCGCGGGTCTCGGCACGCCGCAGAAGCCGCATCCGCTGCAGACCGCCTGGATCGAGGAGCAGGTGAACCAGTGCGGCTATTGCATCAACGGCTGGATCATGACCGGCGCCGAGTTGTTGGCGCGCAATCCACGTCCGAGCGAGCATGAGATCAGGGAGGCGTTCGCCGACTTGATCTGCCGCTGCGGCACCCACAACGCGGCCGTCAAGGCGGTCAAGCGCGCCGCCGGGCAGGCGTGAGGAGGCGGTCATGATGGCGAACCAAACAACCGCCCTGAGCCGCCGCGCCTTCCTCTCCGCCACCGGGGCGCTGGTGGTCGCGCTGGTCGCGCCCACGGAATTCGCGCAGGCCGCGGCCAAAGCCGCGGCGAGCGGGCCGGCGCCCGACAAGCTCTCCTCCTATATCTCGATCGATCCGGACGGCAGCGTGATCGCCTATTACGGCAAGATCGACGGCGGCCAGGGCCTCGAAACCTCGATCGCCCAACTGGTGGCCGAGGAGATCGACGTGCCCTGGGAGCGTGTGCGGGTGGTCATGGGCGACAGCGCGCTGACAGTCAATATGGGCGGCGCCACCGCCGGCAACGGGCTGCGGCAAGGCGGCCTCATCATGCGGCGAACCGCCGCCGAGGCGCGCCGCCTGCTGATCGAGATGGCGGGCAAAGCTCTGAACAAGCCCGCGGCCGAGCTCACGGTGACGGACGGCGTCGTGCATGCGCTTTCCGGTCCGGCCACCGATCCAAGTCAACGCATCAGTTATGCCGAGCTGGTCGGCGGCCGCCATCTGGATGCCCCGATCGCCTGGAACGGCGAGGCGCAGCAGCTCACCGTCAAGGTGCAGGCGCCGCTGAAGAAGCCTTCCGAGTTCAAGGTCATCGGCAAGCCGATGCCCCGCCGCGACATGCCCGGCAAGGTGTTCGGCACCCTGCAGCAGTGCAGCGACGTCCGGCTGCCCGGCATGCTGCATGCCCGCATGATCCGCCCCACCGTCGCGGGCGCGGTGCCGGTGACGGTCGACGAAAAATCGATCAGCGACATCGCGGGCGCCAAGGTGGTCTGGATCAAGGACTTCCTGGCCGTGGTGGCTGAGAAGGAATGGAACGCCGTCAAGGCCGCGCAAGCCCTCAAGGTGAGCTGGTCGCAATCGAAGCCGAACTTCCCCGGCCACGACAAGCTCTTCGATCACATCCGTGCGGCCCCGGTGGTCAAGCGCTCCTCCGATCCCGGGATCGTCGGGTTCGCGGCCCAGCGCGACGAGGGGTCGGTGGAGGACGGCTTCAAGCAGGCGGTGCGCATCATCGAGGGCGAATACGAATATCCGACCCAGTCGCATGCCGGCATGGGACCCGCCTGCGCGGTCGCCGACGTGCGCGACGGCGGCGCCACGGTTTGGACCAGCACCCAGAAGCCGCACGATTGCGCCAACGGCATCGCCGAGCTCTTGCAGCTGCCACGCGAGAAGGTGCGGGCGATCTGGATGTTCGGCACCGGGGGCTATGCGCGCGACGGCCAGGGCGACGCCACCGCCGAGGCCGCGGTGCTCTCGCAGCATCTAGGCCTGCCGGTGCGGGTGCAGCACATGCGCCATGAGGCGCTGGCCTGGGACCCCAAGGGCACCGCCACCGTCAACCGCAGCCGCGTCGGGCTCGATGCCACCGGCAAGGTGATCGCCTACGAGAACATCAGCAAGGCGTTCTCGATGGAGGACTGCAACACGCGCGAGCAGCATCCGGGCGACACGCTCGTCGGCATGGCGCTCGGGGCGCGCTTGAATTGGCGGCCGTCGTTCGGCACGCCCGGCAACAGCTACACGTTCGAGAACGGCCGCTGGGGCTGGGAGGTGATCGCGCCGCTCATGGACCGCAGCTCGCCGCTGCGCAGCACCCATATCCGCGATCCGTTCGGCCCACCCCTGATGTTCGGCAGCGAATCCTTCATCGACGAGGTAGCGGCCGCGACCAACACCGATCCGATCGAGTTCCGGCTGCGCTATCTCAAGAACGATCGCGAGCACGAGTTGTTTCGCGCCGCCGCCGAGCACTACGGCTGGGAAAAGCGGCCGTCGCCGCGCAACGACCAGGCGAACGCCGATGTCGCGGTCGGCCGCGGCTTCGCCTACCGGCAATTGGCCGGCACCTATATCGCGCTGATCGCCGAGGTGCGGGTGCATCGCGACAGCGGCGTGATCGAGATCCCGCGCCTGGTCTGCGCCCACGACTGCGGCGTGATCGTCAATCCGGAAACCATCCGGCACGTGATCGACCGGCAGCTGGTCTGGGGCACCAGCCGCATGATGCACGAGGAGGTTCAGTTCGACCAAAACATGGTGACCAGCGTCGACTGGCTCACCTATCCGGTCGTCAAGATGGATGGCGTGCCCAAATCGATCGAGATCGTGCTGATCGACCGCCCGCAGGAGCCGCCGTCGGGCGCCGCCGAGATGGCGGTCGGCCCGCTGCCGGCCGCCATCGGCAATGCGGTGTTCGACGCGACCGGGGTGCGGCTGCGGCGCGTGCCGTTTACGCCGCAGCGGGTGAAGGCCGCCCTGAGCCGGGCGTAGCAAAGTAGCCCCGGGCTTTGGCGGCCGCTTGCCGCGATGCCGACCCGGAGGGCAATGGCAGCCGTGAAATCACCGGGGTGGCCCAGTGCAACTCCCGGCGATCAGCGACTCGCCCGGGTTGCAGAATTGCGTGGTCGTGCTGGACTGAGTCGACCCACCGATCACAGAGCTTGATTGATTGTTGAGGATGCTGAACAGCGAATCGCCAGACCAGATCGGCGGGTCATCGCGGCGGTGGCGGGCGATCAGAGGCTTGTCGCTTTGGCCGAAATAGAGCTTCAATCCGCCCCAGATGCCGTGGAAGCCCTCCTCACCGACGCGCCCTTCCACGAAGGCCGACGCCATCAGGCCATGGCCGATCGGCAGGGCGGCTTCGGTGCCGAACGCAGCCGCGTTCAGGCCGCCGAGATAGCGGTGGCCGACATAGGCCTTCCAGTTTCGATGGGATAATAGGCGAGGTCGACCTGGTCGAAGAACCGCGTTTTGATGTCGTACGAATTGGTCAACGCGGCGAAAAAAGTGCTGGTCGTGGTGGTGGTGATGCCCGGAGGGCCACCGAATGGGGCAGGTGGGATCGTGCTCGTCGATGTCGCTGTCGCCGAACCCGCGATGGTGCTGGATGCGTTGTTGCCGAACTCGACACCGGCGATGCCCTCCAGGGTGAACTGTCCGAGGTAGTAAGCCCCCTCGCCCGCAACATGGCCGACACGCACGCCGCCGTAGCGATCCCAGTTCGTGTAGTCGCCATAGACGCCGAGCAGCGCCTGCATCGGATTGCGCCAGAACAGATGTCCGCCGATCGAGCCGAAGCCGCTGCGGTCGAGGCTGCCGGCCCGACCGTCCATCTGAAATCCGTACGGGCCCTGCAGTGGAACGCTGTAGGTGCCCTCGAGCCCGTAGACGCTCTTGTTTCCGACCGAGCCCCCGAAGCCGTCGATTTTCCCGTTGCTGCCGTCGACCGCCGGAAGCGGGATCGTCACCGCCGGCGCCTTCTTGGGAATCGGCGCGTCGGCGGCCCGAACCGCCATGACGTTCAAAAGCGTGAATCCGACAACGCCTGAGAGCATTGTCGTGGACAGCAATTGGCCGCGAAAAGCCACGCTCTCCCCCAATTGGCAACAGTCCTGACCCTTAATTCACAGGATATACCCGATAGCCTAGAGCGGTAACAGAAGCCGCCGCTCGTTATTCGTCGAGCTGTGACAAAAAAGACACAGCCCGTGGACGGCGGTCGCCGTTCCCTGACAAGAGCCCGCCCGTGCAAGAGACCTTCGATCGATACCTCGAGGCTTTGGCGCGAACTGAACGAATGTCGCTTCGTGACCTTGCGCTCCACCAGGAAGAATTGCTGGTTCGTCTGGTCAGGCACGCCCATGACGGGCTCGATTTCTACCGTGGCCGGCTCGAGTGCCTGCTTGGCGCGGACGGCCGCATCGACCTCGCGCGCTGGAACAGCGTGCCCATTCTGCGCCGCGACGACGTGATGGCACATGGCAGCGCCATGCGGCTCACGGACCTCGGTCCGCAATACGGCGCCATCGGCGAATTTCGAACCTCCGGCTCGACCGGCACACCGTTGCCGATCGCCAGCAACAATCTGGTGTTCGTGGCGACGAACGCGCTCTTCACCCGCATGGCGCGCTCGTTCGGCATCGACACGACGAGACCGCTGGCGGCGATCCGGCGCTTCACCAACGAGCCGGCGGCGCCTTATCCCGAGGGCCGCCTCGGCAGCGGCTGGTCGCTCGCCGCACCCGGACGCGCCGCTTTACGAGCTCGAGCTGATGACGCCGGTGGAGCAGCAATTGGAATGGCTGGCGCGGAACCGGGCCCCTTATCTCCTCACGCAACCCTCCGGCGTGCTCGCGATCGCCCACGCCCTCACCCCGGAGCAGGGCCGCGCGCTCGGCATCGAGATGGTGTTCCTGATCGGCGAAACCATTCCCGACGGCACGCGCGAATTCATTGCCGAGCGGCTCGGCGCGCGCAGCGCCGGGGTCTATTCGTGCCAGGAGATCGGCGCCATCGCCTGCGAATGCGAAGCCGCGCCGCACTATCACGTGGCGGTCGAGAACGCGCTGGTCGAGATACTCGATGAGCACGGCCGCGATGTCGCGCCGGGCGGGCGCGGCCGCGTGGTCGTGACCGGCTTCTACAATTATGCGATGCCCTTCATCCGCTACGAGCTCGGTGACCTCGCCGAGGCCGGCAGCGCGCCCTGCCGCTGCGGGCGTGCGGCGCCGATCATCGCGCGCATCGAGGGGCGCTCGCGCCACGCCTTCATCTTCCGCGACGGCACGCGCCTGTGGCCGCGCGCCGCGATGGTGAGATCGATGCAGGCATTCGTCCCGTTCCGCAGGTACCAGCTGGTTCAGCTCGATCACGAGCGAATCGAGTTTCGCTACCTCCCGGACGGCTCGGGGCGCGCGCCCGATCTCGCCGGCCTCGAGGCCTGTGCCCGGCGGACATTTCATCCCTCGGTCG
Source organism: uncultured Alphaproteobacteria bacterium (assembly GCA_963744275.1). Classification (GTDB taxonomy): domain Bacteria; phylum Pseudomonadota; class Alphaproteobacteria; order Rhizobiales; family Xanthobacteraceae; genus VAZQ01. Next base: position 12,546 of record CAVUSX010000029.1, on the reverse strand, counting down.
AGATGCGGCTCGTGGCGGTGGACGCCTTGCAGGCCGGACCGGGCGGAAAAGTCGAGGAGTTCATCTCGCGCGTCGACGACCGGATACAATCAGGCGATTCATAGCGTGGAAATGTCTGACCAGCCTCGTTTCAGCGAAAACCTGCCACGGCTCGCGGCGGAGAGCTTCGAGATCGCCGATCGGATGTGCCGATCCTGTCGGCAGATGCATGCGCTGTGGCCGTATATCCGCCTGGCGCGCGCCTCGACCGGCGCGGAAGGCGATGCATCCGTTCTCGAGTTCCGTGCTGGCCGGGCTCATCGCCGAGGGGCGCGGCAGCTTGCTGATCGCCGGCTCGCAGGATACCGGCCTGCTGGCGCTTGCCGCGCGCGCGGGCGGCGCCGCCGATCTCGATATCGTCGTCCTCGATCGTTGTGCCACGCCGCTCGAGTCGTGCCGGCGTCTGGCGCAGGCTTGGACGCTGCCGATGGCGACCTGGCAGGAGGACCTGATGGCTCTCGCCGCGCAGGACCGGTTCGATATCGTGCTGGTGCATGGCACGCTGCATTACATCGCTGCAGACCGCCGCCAGGACGTTCTGGTACGGCTGCGGCGGGCGATGCGCGCCGGTGGGCGGCTCGTTCTCCTTTTCAACGTCAGCGAAGCTCTTGCCGGCGGTCTCGCGTCCGAAGGCCGCAGCCGCTATGCGGACTGGGTCATCGAGGAGCTGACGCGCCTGCGCGTGCCGCTGCCGGAGCCGCGCGACGCGTTCGCCGAGCGCCTGCGGGTTCACGCCGAGAACCGCGAGCATCGCGAAGGCGCCTTCCGCGGACTCGAAATGGTGCAGGACCTGCTGGCAGACGCCGGGTTCGCGGTGCTCGACCAGCTCGAGATCGGCCTCGAGCTCGCCGCGCCGATGCAACATTTCGTCTCGCGCATGGCTAAGCGCAGATTTCTCGTGGTCGCCGAAGCTCGCCGCGATGCGGCACCCGAAGGCGGCGCCCCGCGCTGAGTGGACGGCGCACGCCACCAAGTGTCACCGAGCGCCGCCGGCCCCTTTCTCCGGCGCGGCCAATTGCGCTAGTTTCCTCGCGAGACGCTCGGCCGCAGTGCGGTCGGCCGGCAAGGCTGCGCAGTGGCGGCAGGACGCAACCACGGATCGAATTCCATGCACGGTCGAAATCCTGATCGCCGCGATCGCATCGGCCGCCACGCTGTTGCTGAGCCTTATCGGGCGCCCGCGCCTTCGACGATGCAAAGTATCCGGACTGGAAGGGCCAATGGATCGGCGGCTGGACCAAGCGCTTTCCAGGCGTCACCGGGCAACCTTCCTATGACCCGCACAAATCCGACGGTCGCGGACAACAGGCCCCGCTGACGGCCGAGTATCAGGCGGTCTTCGAGAGCAGCCTGCGGGATCAGGCGTCGGGCGGACCCGGCAACGATCCGCAGGTCGGCTGCCTGCCCTCCGGCATGCCGCGCATGATGATCGCCTATTACCCGATGGAGATCGTCATCACGCCGGACACCACCCATCTGCTGATGGAGCACATTCACAATTTTCGCCGCATCTATACCGACGGGCGCGACTGGCCGCAGGAGATGCTGCCGTCGTTTGCCGGCTATTCCATCGGCAAATGGCGCGACGAAGGCGGCGGCGGCCGCTACGACGTGCTCGAGGTCGAGACCCGCGGCCTCAAGGGGCCGCGGGTCTTCGATTCGACCGGCCTGCCGCTGCACAAGGACAATCAGACCATCGTCAAGGAACGCATCTATCAGGACCAGGCCGATCCGAACCTCCTCTACGACCAGATCACCACCATCGATCATGCGCTGACGCGTCCGTGGACCGCCACCAAGAGCTACCGCCGCAGCACGGCCGCGCAACCGGTCTGGCAGGAGTTCGTCTGCGCCGAGGACAATCCGTGGCTCACCATCGGCAAGGACACCTACTACATGAGCGGGGACGGCTATTTGATGCCCACCAAGAAAGGGCAGTCACCGCCCGACACGCGCTATTTCGATCAACTGCGCAAGTGAGCGCGGCCACTCCCGTTCGTCCCGGAGCGGCGGCCACGGGGGCTTGCGCTCTCGGCTGCACCGGGTTCATGCTCCCGGGCAGATGGCGGAACCGCAGCCGCGCCGGCCTTGGCCGAGCGCAAGCTCCCGAGCTCGCGTTTCGGTGAAACCGATTTTCGGTGACACCGACTTTCGGTGAGACGACGAGCGGACCGCCCCCACTTAAGGGAGGATCACATGCAGCGCATTCGGATGAATCGCTTCGGGCTCGCCGCCACCACCGCGGCCGCCCTGGTGCTCGCCGGCATCGGGGGTGCCGCAGCCGCCGACAGCGCCCTCACCGGGCAGGTGTCCTCCGTCGAGGAAGGCGCCATGGAGGGCGTGCTGGTGAGCGCCCAGAAGGACGGCTCGACCATCCGCACCACCGTCGTGACCGACGCGCAGGGCCGCTACGCCTTTCCGCCCGGCCGGCTCGCGCCCGGCACCTACAAGATCAGCATCCGGGCGGTCGGCTATGATCTCGACGGACCGGCGACGGCGGCGGTCGCGCCCGACCAGGCGGCGAGCGCCGATCTCAAGCTCAGGAAGACCGCCAATCTGGCGGCGCAGCTCACCAATTCGGACTGGATGGCCTCGCTGCCGGACGCGCCGCAGCGCCGCATCATCGCGAGCTGCACCACCTGTCACACCCTGCAGCGCATCGTGGAGTCGAAGTACACGGCCGACGACTTTATGGCTTTGGTGCCGCGCATGATGCGCTACGGCGCCATGTCGAAACCCAACCATCCGCAGATCGCGCCCGACCGCAGCCCGACCAGCGCCCCCAAGGGCGACGTGCTGCGCAACTTCGCCGAATACCTCGCCGGCATCAATCGCAGCACGCACCCGACCTTCGCATTTCCGCTCAAGACCGCGCCGCGCCCCAGCGGCCGCGCCACCCGCGTGATCCTGACCGAATACGAATTGCCGCGTCCCGATCTCACCGAGCCGCACGACGTCGTGGTCGACCCCAAGGGCACCGGCACGGTCTGGTACTCCAATTTCGGCGAGCAGACCTTGGGCGAGCTCGATCCCAAGACCGGCAAGGTGACGGAATATCCCCTGCCTTTGCTCAAGCCCGATGCCCCGACCGGCTCGCTCAATCTCGAGTTCGATCCCGCCGGCAATCCCTGGGTCGCCATGATGTATCAGCAGGCGGTCGCCACCCTCGACCGCAAGACCGGCAGGGTCACGACCTATCCGCTGGCGGTCGAGCATCAGAACCCCAAGGTTCAGATCGGCATGCTCGATCCGCGCAATTCGAACGTCGACGGCAAGGTGTGGTTCAGCGAAGGCGGCTCGCGCACGCTGTTCCGGCTCGACCCCAAGACCGGCACGATGGAGCAGATCGATCAGTTCCGCTCGGTGCCCAAGAACGTGGCCCACGCCGAATACGGCATCGTGTCGGATGCGCAGAACAACATCTGGTTCTTCGATTTCGCCGACCGCAACGTCGGGCGCACCGACAAGAGCACCGGCGCCACCACGCTGTTCGCGGTGCCGACCGCGGCCTCGCGGCCGCGCCGCGGCCACATGGATGCCGACGGCCGCATCACCTTCGCGGAGTTCGCGGCCGACCGCGTCGGCGTGATGGACACCAAGACCGAGCAGATCCGGGAATACCCCTTGCCGGAGAATTTCGCACCCTATGACGCGGTCATGGACCGCAATGGCGAGGTATGGACCGGCGGCATGAACGCCGACACGATCGTGCGAGTCGATACCAAGACCGGGCAATCGGTCGGCTATCCGCTGCCGGAATCGACCAACGTCCGCCGCGTCTTCGTCGACAACTCGACCACGCCGGTGACGTTCTGGGTCGGCAACAACCATCGCGGCAAGATCATCAAGCTCGAGCCGCTGGATTAGCTTCGTCGGCGTCGGTTCCGACGGGGCTGTGCATCGGCGGCGGCCTGAGCGGCGCCGCAGGCGCGGCCATGGTTCGAGGCGCGCAGGCGTCGCCCGCGCCCTCACCATGAGGGCTGAGGGTCAGACTCTCTGTGCAGAGCTGCTGGCTGTTTCAGGCTCGGGTCTCCGCGCTACTGCGTCGAGTCCCGCGGATTGCCGGCGCCAGATGGGGTCAAATCGCGCGGATTGCCGCGATGACCGGACCCCGGCGGATTGCCGAGGTCGGCGCTCCTGCCCTGCCCCACGGTCCCGCCGACCGACGGAGCCAGGGTGATGTCGGGGGTCGCGGAACCGTTGGGATTGGTGGGGCCGGTCGTGCCCGATCCCACCGGCCCGGTCGCGCCCTTGACGCCTTGCCCCAAAGCCAGCCCGCCGCTCACGAGCAGGATCGCGGCCGCCATGTACAGGCCTTTCATGTGTGACTCCGTTGCCCCACCGTCCCGGATGGGCGCCGAATGGATAACGTCGGGCCGGCGCACTCCGTTCCCTCGGTTATGCCGTTCCCTCGGAGCTCCGTTCCTTGGGGCAGCGCGGCGAGGCCGTTCCCGCCATCATGCAACCGGAGTTGACGCGCGCAGTTGTCCAGGCTTCATGCAGGGCGCGTCCCACAATACCGGGGACCGCGGCAACGGCTGGACGCGAGCCCGACCGAGCGTGAAACCATGCAAGGCCAGTTCGAGCAGACACTGTTGGGCGACATCGGCGCCACCAATGCGCGATTTTGTCTGCTGTCGAACGGCACGCTCGGTCCGGTCGCGAATTTCGAGGTCGCGCGCTACCCGCACTTTGCCGACGTGGTGGCGGACTTTCTCAAGATGCATCGCGACCAAATGCCGGTGAGCGATGCGCTGCTGGCGGTCGCGGGCCCGGTGGAGGATGGCCGCTGCAAGCTCACCAATTGTCCCTGGATCATCGACGCCGACGAATTGCGCGGCAAGTTCCGCCTGGCGAAGGTTCGCGTCATCAATGACTTCGCCGCCACCGCCTGTTCGCTGCCGAGCCTGGCCGCGGACGACCTGTACGCGCTCGGCGGCGGACGGGCGGTAGCGGGCGCCCCCATGGCGGTGCTCGGCCCCGGGACCGGGCTCGGGGTCGCCGGTCTGGTTCTCGGCGCGCGCGAACCCGTCGTGATCGCGGGCGAAGGCGGCCACGCCACCATCGCGGGCGCCTGCGATCGCGAAGATGCCGTCATGGCGCATCTGCGCGGCCGTTTCGGGCACGTCTCGGCCGAGCGCATGATCTCGGGCGCCGGCCTGGAAAATCTCTATCAAGCGATCGCGGCGCTCGAGCGCAGCGAGGCTCCGCTGTGCGACGCCGCGGAGATCACCAGGGCCGCGCTCGACGGCTCTTGCGGGACCGCGGTCGCGGCGCTGCAGATGTTTTGCGCCCTGCTGGGCTCGTTTGCCGGCAACGTGGCGTTGATGTTCGGGGCGCGCGGCGGCGTCTTCATTGCGGGCGGCATCGCGCCCAGGATCCTCCCGTTCCTGGCACGCTCGCAATTCCGCCGCCGGTTCGAGGACAAGGGGCGCCTGCGGCCCTATCTGGAAGCCATTCCATCGAACGTGATTTTGCATTCCGCCGCGGCCTTTGTGGGCCTGAAATCGCTCGCCGCGCGCGACGCGAACGGGCGCGGCGGTTGAGACCGGCCATGGACGAGCGCGAACCGCCGCGGGGAGAGAATGAGGGCGTCGAGAGCGAGCGCGATCGCCGGACCGCCAACATCGTCCTGCTGGTATTCTTCGCCGCCGTGGTGGGCGGCGGGATTTGGCTGCTCGATACTCTGATCGATCAGCGCACGCTCGACGATTGCGCGGCCCAGGGCCGGCGCAATTGCGCGCCGATCAGTCTGCCGGCCCGCTAGGGGATTGACGGCGGCTCCGACGGTTTCGGTTGCAGCAGCGCGAGCCGGCGCCGGCGCTGCGCGATCATGTCTTCGACCGCCATCGCCTCGCTGCGTTTGACGCTCACGCCCAGCAGGCCGGGAGGCGCCCAACCCACGACGTCGATCCAGCGCGCGCCGCGAAGGCCCGGGCTCATGGAAAATGGGCCCACCAGAGCCACCAGGGCGCAGAGCGCCAGAAGCGCAAGCGCCAGCACGATGAGCCCGGCATTGCCGATGAATACGCCCCAAAGCGCCAGGGCGACAAAGCCGACCACGAAGGCGTCGAAGCCGAGCTTCAGATATCGGACCGAATCCTCCAGCGCCCCATAACGGCGCTCGAGATTCTCCAGATCACGCGCGATCCGAGCCGTTTCGTCCGCGCCGTCCTCGTCGCCGGTGGTCATGTGAGGTGCTCGCCCCGCCATGCTGAGGTGTGGAGCTGTTGCTCCGTATTGCCGGGCCGGCATCAGTGGACGACCCGCAAGCGCCGCAAGACCTCGCGAAAATTGATGGTCCAACCGATGCCGACGCGCTTGGGCGGAAACAGGCGGTGGTCGTCCGCGTTCCACATGCCCTTGTACCAATTCTTGGTATCCCAGCTGACCGGGATTCCGGCGAAGGTCCGCTGCGGATTTTGCTGGGGGTCTTGCTCAGGTGTGCGCATGAGGGTGCTCCAGGACAATGGCTGCTGGCCCATTAGTCCTGCCTGGTGGCGCCGGGGTTCAAAAAACGTCGGACCGTGCAGCGTTCCTTGGTCCCGTTAAAATAACACCTCCTCGAATTAATAAGGGATTTTTCCACGGAGTCCGTCAAGTCTTTGGTGTACCTTGCACAAATTGGGTTCGTTTCGGTTTTTTTTGATATTTTAAGACGAGCAAGTTCATCAAGAGCGACCCCGATGTATGGCACGCAAGCATCGGTTCCGATGAGCTGCGGTTCGTTCCTCGTAGCGGCTGAGATTGTTGAGTTCCAAAAGGCACCACAGGGTCGCAGCCGCCCAGCAGTTGGACGCTGCTGCTGGGGCGGTTGGATCAAACGCTGCAAGTTCAGGATCCACCATTTTGTGCTCCTTGGACATCGTGAGGTACGTGGCCAACGGAGGCAGCAACTTTACGGGCTGGGAGGGGTCTAGCTCCAAAAGAGCCGACAGCCCCTCGATCAAAATCACCTTCAACTGCCGGATGCGCGCCAAAGTAAATTCGGCTTGGGCAGAGTTCCAAGCGTTTTCGGGAAAGGTTTGAGCGCCAAAGAATTTGCGGGCGAGGCTTTGGCCCGCTCTTATGAGTTTTGCATCGGGGACGTTGGGCATAAAATCGAAGCCGTGGCGAATGGAATTGCGGCTCGCCCGCTTCTTGCCGCCGATCGAGCCTGGGCCCTTGCTGTGAAGGGCGTTACGCCGGTTTGCTGCAATTTGCCGCTCGGTGGCCATGGTGAGATCCTACAGGTGATTCTTTCTTCGAGAGTTGATCAAGGACGCGGATCTTGTGCGCAACGATTAGGTGGGTTATTTCCTGCACTTGTGCTGCCAAATCTGGATTATGTCGAGCAAGGCAGCGGATAGCGTGCTCAATCCGCGACTGCGCCGACACCATCATTCTATCAAGGATCTCGATGTCGACGAATGACGGTCTGATCTCACCGCGGTCGATGACCGAGTCCTCCATTTGAATTCGTTTCGAAAGGCGGGAAATGCGCTTTGGTACGCTATTGTTTCCGGGGAGCCCTCGAACAAACTTTCTCGTCTCATTACTTCTTGGAACGAGTTCGAATCCAAGCTCGCTGAAATGGAGCGCACGGAGAAGCTCCTCCAGGGCCGGGCGACGTTCACATTTGAAGATTGCCGCCCGGTACCGCTGCAAATGCAAGAACTCCCAAACGAAGTAGATGACTTCGTGGAAGTAAACTTCTTGCACGGCGTCGCGGGGCTTAGCTTCAGAAGATAAAGCGTCGCGGATGCTGGCGAACTCAAGCTCGGAATCGGTCTTTAGCAAGCGCGCGAGCGTCGGCAGCGGCTCATGCCGAGGTTGCCGTCGGTTGGTATTAAGCAGCCGCGCGAACGCAAAGGGATCCGGAGGAAGTTGTCGAGGCATGTTGCCCTCGTCACGTGAATTCCCCCTCGGTTTTAGCTGGCCCTGTCATAATTCGAGCGGTTCCGCTTGGTATGTGCGGCTCAAATGGGCTTTGCGGTCACGCAGTCGAAAACTAACCCATTTCAAACTCAGAACAATCCGGACCTGTTTCGCAGAAACACGCCCTTTGATTGTTTTTTTATCTTCGGCAGCGATCGCGCGCATAGAGCGCAGAAAGAAAGCACCGCTAGTAATTTCCGAGATCGATCAGCGGCCGCGCACCAACCTATTTTTCGTCACTCGCAAGGTAATGTAGCCGGTCCGTAGGTGCTGGGAGTGATGAAATCGACATAGATTTCAGTCCCCTTGCCATGAGCAGCCGCCTGATGCAACGATCTATCATCGCGTCCAATCGAACGTGAATTTCCAGCTCGTTGAGGAGCCCTTCGAACGTCGCCGCCTCGCCCATTTCCCCCAAGTCGCACAGAACGCCAAGTTCTTTGCGCGCTTGGCTGTTTGCTGCGTGGGTCGTTTCGCCGAATTCCCGCGTATCCTGTATCTCCAGCATTCGCTTTCGGGCGAGCTCCGCTATTCGAAACGTCGATAAATTTTTCTTTCGCCAGAGGAGATGCGCCAAGGTCGCAACAGTCTCAGTTTCGAGGACCCCATTCGGGTTCCATTCGCAAATCAACCCTTGATGCAGTTGTGCGAACTCAGCCGCGCTCTCGCCCGGAAGAACGGTCATTGCCGAGTAGGCGCCGTGCTTAAGAGCAGCCAATTTCTTCTTCATTTGGACGGCCATTGCAGCTCGTTCGAGGATTCTTGCCGGTAAACGGCTGGACGACCTCTCCCCATTGAGGCTCAAGAATGCAAGCCATAAGTCTTTATATTCAATGGCTTACATAAAATAATCCTTTTAGTTGCCGAACACATGGCAATTTTATATAGATGATGGATGGACTTTACGCAAGCTCTCAGAGTCGTATCGCCAGGACCGCTTTACCGATCGGGACGTTATGCACTGCGCACAGTTGTCTCTACGGGGGTGGCGCGCCCTGCTGGAGACAGGAGCCGTCAATACTGTCCCGGAGCGTCGCGGGCGCGGCCGCATTCGGTTATGCAATTCGACGGCGTTCAAGCGGGCGGCCGTGACCGCGGCGATTAGTCGGGCAGGTTTCAGCTTGCCGGTATCCGGCCAAATCGCCTACTTCATGCCCTTCCATACTCTTATGTTCACCGCCTGCGATCCTATTTACAATTCTCCTTGATCCCTCGGCCGACGTCCTGCAACACCTTTTCCACAAATCGATCAGCCCTCAGTCGATTGGTTGAACTCGAAAAAGCCCGCCAAGTCTGAGCCGACGGATTGGAAGATTGAAATTCATGAAGGTCGCTTTGTCGGCGCCATCATGCGGCGCCACAGACAATCGAGTGATTTTTGGAGATATCGGGACCAAAGTGCCCGTTTCGTTGCTTGGTATCCCTCGCATGACAAAGCGAAGGTGACCGGCACCGCGATCGAGAGACTGGTACGCGAAGCTCTTCCTAACCATCGGTTCGTCGACTTCGTCGCAGAATTCGAAGATCCGACAAAATGGACCAAACAACTCGACGAACTCGGTTACGAATTTGCGAAGCGAAGGGTAGACAATTCCCTGCGCATTGCCGCGGAGGACGTCGTACGCAGTCCTCTGTTCACAACGACAATCAATGTCTCGCTGGCCATAAGGAAGGCCCTCCGTAGATATCTTGGGATGGAGGCCGCAGAGCCAAGCTCCGAAACAGCGGAGTCGAATTGAGCCCTCTCAGCTGGGCAGGCACAGTCCGACGAGAACGATGACACCGCGGGACTGGGGGCCGCTTCAGGCACCAGATATTGAGCACCCGCACGAATGAAAACGCCCTGCACCATCGTAATCGACACCCCTCCTCGGCAACGGCCGGGCGTCGCGCTACGACAGCGGCGTCCGCCGCGGGGATTCACCTGTTAGGGCACCCAGAACGTCACTAAGGTAGCAGCCGAACTCGCCGGATTGGACGCCGCCGTCCGAAATGATCGAACGCCAACTCTACCTGCGGCGGTGGCCCCGGCAAGCGGGCAGCGAACCCCTCGGGCGTCCTAAGGAAGGTCACTGCCGCCAAGTCGGGCCTGACGCTTGTGACGCCAAAGCATCCTGGTTGTCAATTGACAAGTGACAGACGACATATACAATAGCGACTATGATCCAGTCGTTTAAGCATCGCGGGCTTAAAGCCCTTTATGATGGGAGAACGGCAAGAAGGGTAGCCCCTGCACATGTTGAAAAGCTGCGTGACATTCTTGCGGTATTCGACCGCTGTCGTGGGCCGGATGATATGAACATTCCTGGCTTCCGGCTGCATCCGCTTAAGGGAAGCCTCGCCGGTTTCTGGGCTGTATCGGTCTCCGGGAATTGGCGTGTAACATTCCGCTTCGACAAGGGTCATGCGGCTGACGTCGATTATACGGATTATCATTAGAAAAGGCGAAGCTCATGGCTATGCGCAATCCACCACACCCCGGCGGCACCGTTCGTCGTCAGTGTCTCGATCCGCTCGATCTCTCCGTCACCGAGGCAGCTAAAGGACTGGGCGTGACGCGACAAGCGCTATCCGACCTGGTCAATGGCAGGGCCGGGATTTCCATTGATATGGCAATTCGTCTTTCCAAAGCTTTCGGTTCAAGTCCGGAGACGTGGTTAGGTATGCAAATGGCATATGATCTTTGGCAGGCGCGTGGGCAGGTGCGCTCGTTGAAGGTTCGGCATTTCAAAGCCGCGTAGCAATGAGCTCCCGCCGGTGCCGCTTGCCGAAGCGCGGAATTGAGCCACAGAGAGATATAACTTGCGGAAATAATTGAGACTTTGACACCGGCCGGCGGCACCCTTTCGCCAGCGTCGTGGTCGAGATCATCCGGATGATGCTTTGGGAACGAGCGATACGATGCTCGTCTGGTCCTCCGCGGCATCGGCCCCATAACGTTGCCGGAAGGCGGCAATATCGCCCGGCCTTCCGAGCAGGTAACCCTGAGCCTCGTCGCAAAACTCTCCTTCAAGGAACCCGAGCTCGGCGGCTGTTTCTACGCCCTCCGCGAGCGCCGGAAGACGAAGAGCCCGGCCGAGGCCAAGCACTGAACGCACGATTGCGGCCGCCTGATCGTTGACGTCCACTGACTTAATGAAGGACCCATCGATCTTGATTTTTTCGAATGGAAAGGCTCGTAGGTTCGAGAGCGACGAGTAGCCTGTCCCAAAATCGTCCATCGCGATCCGGACCCCCAATATCTTGATGCGCGAAGAGTTGCCAGCGCACGGTTCAAGTCGCGCACGAGCGCCGTCTCGGTAACCTCCAATTCCAACCGCCCGGGAGTGAGACCCGTCTCGAACAGGATCTCATGCACCGCGTGGGCAAAATTTGCGTTGTGGATTTGCACGGCCGAGACATTTACGGCGACGGTCAAAGGCTAAGTCCAGGTTGCCGCCTCGCGGCATGTTCCGCAGAACCCACTCGCCGATCTGAAGAATGATGCCGGTATCCTCAGCAATGGGGATGAATTCGCTCGGTGGAATGTCCCCCCGTGTGGGGTGCTTCCAGCGCAGCAGAGCCTCAAAGCCGATGACCTTGCCGCCGCGGATGTCATTCTGCGGCTGGTAGACGAGCCTCAACTCTCCTCGGGGAATCGCATTGCGCAGGTCGTGTTCCAGGAGACGACGATCGCGGACGGCGGCGCCCATCGACGCTTCGAAAATCGATAGGTTCCTCGTCCCTCATTCTTCGCGCGGTAAAGTGCAGTATCGGCGTCAAGGGCAGAGCCTGCCGATCGGTCGCGTCATCCGGACATATGGCTATTCCAATGCTCGTGGAGATAGGCGCATCTGCTTCCGAGCCATCGCTCGCAGATTGAAAATTTCCAAGATGTTTTCGGCGATGCGCCCGGCCCCCCGGGGTTTGAGAGGGCGGGGAGAATGATGGCAAATTCGTCGCCACTCAGCCTCGCCAACATTTCGTTTTCGTCTAGCGTGCACGCAATTCGCTTCGCGACGGCCTGAAGCGTCGCGTCACCCGCTGCGTGCCCAAACGGATCGTTGACCTCCTTAAATCGATCGAGATCGAGGCACAATACCGCGAGCCGTCGACCCGTTTGCAAAACAAATTCGATTTCCTGATCCAACTTCTTGTTGAAAGTACTTCGATTGGGAATCCCAGTGAGGAAGTCGTGATGCGCGAGGAGCGGATATGCTGTTCTGCCTGCTTGCGCGCCTGCAAATCGCGGACCGCAATGGCGTAGTGCGGTCTTCCGCCATAGTCGACCGTACGTAGGATCAATTCGACCGGTGTCTGGGCGCCATCGGCATGGAGCAAATCGCCCTCGACAGGCTGGTTCGGCCGCTCAAACAGTTTCAAGCGAGTGCCTTCGTCGGGAAAGAATTGTTCGAGCTTTGCGCCCACCACGCTTTCGGCAGGTGATCCGATAAGGAGCGCGAAGCTATCGTTGACCGTAGTTATCGATTCGCCTTCGCAAACAAGAAGCCCCTCAACGGCAGCGTTGGCAAGGCCCCGCATCCGGTCGGCCTCAAGTTCCCCACGCCGTCGATCTCGCATTTCGATGGCTACACCGGCGAGGGCGAGAAC
>CAVUSX010000028.1:0-34160 GCA_963744275.1 uncultured Alphaproteobacteria bacterium | reverse complement strand
TCTTGCGCGATGTTGACTCCGCCGCGCAAATCAGACTATTCGGGAAATTGAAACTCACGAAGTACAACCGGGCAAAACGGCGTTCCGGGCCTTTTTTGTATCCGCGCCGAAGGGTGCTTGCTTTTTTTCCTGTTATTTACAAGTTAACAAGCGCTGGGTGGTGAACTGCACCCCTGCGGTGAGACACGAAACTCAGGGACTGGTTACATCGGCAACAATAACGATTGCATGGGTGGCGGCCAGCAAGCTGTTGCAAGTTTGCCTCAAACTAGGCGGGCGGTCGATACGCCAATGCCGAATGTAGTCTGCCAGCGATTGTAGACGTCTTCGATGAAGGCACCGATCGCGTTGCGGGCGTGCTTGGGCATCGCAATAGCTTCGTCCGTCCACCTCCTCATGCTTGAGTGTCTTCATGAAGCTCTCTGCCTTGGCGTTGTCGTAAGGGTTTCCGACACGCGGCTGATGCTCGGTTGGATGTCATAGGTCTCGAGCATGGCCGCGTACTCGCCGCAGGCGTACTGCACGCCCCGATCGGAATGATGGATCAGGCTGCCGGGCACCGGCCGGCGCGCCGTGATCGCCATGCCGAGAGCCTGGATCGCGAGGCTGGCCCGCAGATGCTTGTCCAAGGCCCAACCGATCACCCGCCGTCTGAACGCATCGAGCACCACCGCCAGGTAAGGCAAACTCCTCCAGGGAGGCGGACATAGGTGATGTCCGCGACCCCGGGCTTCATCGAGAACCAGGTCGGCGCCGGGCCGCAAGCCCCAAGTTAGGTGCCGCTTCGCCGCTCGTCACGCGAGTCGGTCATCACAGGCACAAACGGGCGCTTGCGCAGACACAGCAGATTGTCCTGTCGCATCAGCCGCAGCACGCGTTTGTGGTTCGCCACCAAGCCGTCACGGCGCAACTGCGCCGCGATACGCCGGTAGCCATAACGGCGGTTGGCCAGCACCACACGCTGGATCGCGTCGCGAACCGCGGTCTCTTCCTGGCGCGGTGCCGAGGCCTGCCAGCGACGGTAATAGCCGGCGCGGCTCACCCCGCCCAGCGCGCACATTCGCTCGACCGTGAGCTCGCCTTGCGGCCGTGGTGACGTCATCGCCGTGATCGTGGCGTAGACGCCGGCACGCCAAGCCTGTCGCTCGGCTGACGTGCTTCCCCGACTTGCCGCAAGGCTTGCCGAAAAAAATCGAGTTCAACCTGTTGCTGGCCGATCTTGCGCTCCAACGCGGCAATGCGGTTGCGCGCGCTCGCGACATCTTGCACCTGCTTGGCCTTCACCTCAGGTGCAAGCTCGAAAGTTCCTGGGACCTTCCGCGGGCGACAGGCCGGCCGTAACGCTTCAACTCCGCCGCGGCGGAAATGCCCGTGCCACTGGTACAAATGACCCTTTGGAACCCCAAGCTCGCGGGAGACCCCAGCTATAGGCTCTCCCGCGATAATCCGTTGAACCGCCGATAACTTGAACTCTCGGCTGAAAGACACGGCGCTTTCGTTTGGACATCGTTCCCCCTCGAGAACTGTCCCTTGTTTCTGTGTCTCACGCTAGGGGTTCACTCCACCACTTTTGGCTTCTATTAAAGAAGCGATCGCGACCTATGCAGCCTCAATCGCGGGCGAGAACTTGGCCGATGTCATCAAACGCGGCTTCATCTCTGTACCACCGCAACTTACGCCCTTGGTCGTCTTGGTGGCCATGGCGGCCTTTTTGCCCCCTATGTTAGAGGGCCTCTAATCTTTTACAGAGATGCGCTCTTCGCTGTGTCGAGCCTTTACACAACGGTGGACGAAACTGCGTTTTATGCCGCGAGGGCCGTGTTGGAGCGGCGCGATCAAGCGTATGACAATGCTACAACAAATCTGCGCGATTTGTCTGGCGATTTCTCGCTTCCAAAAGAATTAATTGCGTCCTCTGATGAAATAAAGCTTGCCTATCAACTTGTGTTTTTTATTTTTACGAACATTAAAGCGCAGGGCTTGCGAGACGGCATAGGTGCAACTTGCAAAGCAGCAAAATTGTTTGTGTCCGAGAACAAAGCGGTCGATTGCCGGAATATTCGAACCTCTTTGCGGCGCTCGTATATTTTGCGCTCTTATCGGAATATATATCGTGGCAATACCCGAAATGGGTCGCTTTTTTACATCTATTGAGTGGCCCCACCAAGATCAACGACAGCGATTGTTGTTCTATGTGCTTCAACGCGTCCTGTCATTTGTGCTTCCTCTTGCGTATGGCATAGTCGTATTTGTAAGTCGGCGACGTCGACTCAGGGAGTAGGGAGGAGCCTTGGATTTCTTTGTTCGCTGTTGGCGCAACACAGATAATTATTGCTCTGGTGATAAACCTTGCATTCAACGCGATTGATATTGTGAACCGCTATTTTGGGACAGGCACCGGAGCCCTGATTGACTTTTTTGATTCACGGTTACTGATTGACGCCTTTCTTTACTCGCTTGCTCCGGCAGTTGCGCTTATTATTTGGTTCTTTTGTCGCGAAAATGATTTTCGGCCGACCTCGACAGCTATCGTTATGTCTGCGGGCGTAGGAGCTTGGTTTGCGGTTTGCCAGTTCTTGTATGAGCTGGACTCAAAAATCATAGGGTACTATTGGCATCAAATGATCCTCGGCGCGTTCCTGTCGCTATCTCTATATGCGACATCCCTAATTGCAAAAGGTGCGACACCTGTTCGGATTCTAGTGCGCCAACGGACCTAGTCTAACACGTGTGGGACCTTGTACCCTTTTCGCGATCGAGGTCGATTTCATCAAGAACGTGGTGGTGGTCTACGGGGATATCGATCCCTACAACGAGCAGGAGGTCATGTATGCGGTCGCGACCCGCGCCCAGGCCAACGAGGACGTCGACATCATCAAGAACTCCAAGGGCAACACGCTCGACCCCTCGCAGACCGACGACATCATGACCGCCAAGATGATCATCGACGCCACCCGCCCGATGCGGCGGCCGTTCTCGACGCGGCTCGACGTGCCGGCCGAGGTGCGGGCCCGGTTCCCGGTCGAGAAGTATTTCAAATATAAAATGCCAGAGCGCGCCGGAGCACGTTGAGCCACTGGCGCGCGCACTCCCGATCTATTGGGACCGGCTAGCCATGGTCCGGCGCTTCCTCGGGGTGGATTTGGTCCGAGCGTTCACTCGGTACGATCGCGTGCCCACCTCCACGGCGGCTTCGACGCCGTTCTCCCACGATCGGGAAAGGTAAGTAGTTAGGTGACGCCGGCGAGCCGTATGAATTCGTCACACAGAGCCGGCAGCTTTTCCCCGGCCTTGACCGGGCCGGCGATTTGGTTAGGGCGTGTCCATTAATAAGTAAGTCAATTCGTCTTACGACGAGTGACAGCTCTTTGGCGTGGTGAGATGGTGTAGTTCCAGTCGCCGTGGAACGAGTGGCGGGAGATGTTGACAGCGGCCAGTTGATCGTCGGATACCTTGAGCCCCTTGGGATACTTTCTTTCATCCAGTTCGGCCCGAACTTTGAGGCCAGCATCGGTTGTCGTTGCTGCGATCATCTGGACAATAGTGCGATAGCTGCGCAAGGGCTTGCCTCGCCAGTTCATTGTGATGAACGAGAAGAGACGATGCTCGATTTTGTTCCATTTGCTGGTTCCGGGTGGCAGGTGGCAGACCGTGATGGGGAGCTTGAGCTCGTCGGCCAGCCACTGCAGTTCGACTTTCCATAAACGCACACGATATCCGTTGCTGCCGCCGCCGTCCGCGCTGATCATTAGCCGTTTGGCTTTGGGATGACGTTTCTTTCCCATCGTGCGCCACCATCGGTGGATCGCACTGACCGCAAAGCTGGCGGTGTCATGATCGGTGCCCACGCTGACCCATCCGACATTGTTCGTGATGTCATACACGCCGTATGGAACAGCGCGGCTCAGCTTGGGATCAATAAAATCATGAACTTTGACCAATTCGGGCGTGCCTTTTGGTCGCCACTCGCGGCCGTTATTCTTGAAATTGCCCACCAATTCCTTCTTTTTCGTGTCAACCGAAATGATCGGTTCCTTCGCAGTCAAGAACGCCTTCGCCTGCCTATTGATGTACTCAAATTGGGCGTTGCGATCGATGTGCTGGTCTCCTTCGCGCGTCTTGCTGTTGGCCTGCAAGCTATAGCCCATGCCACGCAGAAGATCGCCGACAAGGGTGGGGGAGACGTTGTGCCCCTTGTTCGCCAACGCCGTCACCAGGTGGCGCAAGCTGCGGCTTGTCCACAGCAAGGGCCGCATCGGGTCGCCTCGAGTGACTGGCGCAACCAAGCTCTTGAGAGCGACCAAGAGGGTTGGATCCTCAGTTGTCTTCCTCTTCCGCCCACCACCCTCCTTACGGATTCGACCGGGCGGAGCCGATACGTTGTCGCAAATGTCGGACAGACCGCGATAAATTGTGGACCGTGCCAAGCCGGAAATCTCGGACATCAAACAGATGCCACCACGACCCAGGGCTTGCGCTTCCAAAGCCACGAAGCGCCGCCGGCTCTGCTCGTTCAGAACAGGCGCCATCTCCCGATATCGCTTGCGTGCAGCATGCTCTTGCGCGGCGCGAATCATGCCTCGACGCTACGTCATGCGATTCCCTCTTGTGAATCCCTCGCCGAGCCTTTTCCTGCCCTGTGGCAATATTGACTCACTTGATTATGGATGAGCCCTTAGCGCCGACAATTACCCCCATAAAGGCCTGACAGGCCCACTCTAGCGTATCGAGGGTATCCTTCTCGCTGGCAACAGGTTCGACCGACACCAAAAGGCCGCCATCGGCCTCTTTGGTGATGTGCCGCGTGAGCGCTTCCAAGGACGGGTGGGCTGCATCGGATGATAGTTGCTTGTACCAAAGATACGCATTCGTCAGGCTGCTATCCTTCGTAATCTGTCCAAAATTAATAGCCCGCGGTTTGGGATACAGCGCGCGTAACGTGTCCATTGTTTCGCGCAGGCCCTCCTCGTAGGGAGAGTCCGCTTCTTGCTCTTTCAACCAGCCCAGAACCCAACCGCCGCGTGACTGCCTGCTCTTTGCCGCGTCATCGACCATTTTCTGCACGAATGCGTCGCCCTGTTCCGCAAGACCTCCTTGCATAAAGAGGTTCTCGAAGATGCAGCGCGTCATCGTCCGTGCCTCGACGATCAAGCCGATATCAAGCAGGCGGGGTACGGCCTTGAAGTGGCCAAGGCTTCTTGAAAGCAAGGCAAAAGCGATCACCTTCGGATCTCTCGTTCCCTTCGTCGTATCGAGCCGGTCGCACTGGCCGATGATCTCCAGAGCGACATCGGCGAGATGCTGTGCGTGACCAAGCCAGTTGGCCTTGCGCCGCTGAAAGCTCATGGGTTTCTCCGCTTATCCTGCAGGGAGGATGGAGGGATCGGCCGACGGCGATTGCCGCAGCGCAAGTTGGTTGACATCGGGTATTTCGTTCGTATTTACCAAGTTTCGTGTGGAGGGGATAATGGCATCCAGGCGCGTGCATACAAAGCCTATCGGCGAGAGCGGTCCCGTGCACGTAACCCACAGCGCGGACGGCCAGACAACGATCGAATGGCGGAAACTTGAGTATCCGCCCGAGAAGCGGGATCAAGAGCAAGCCATCGCGAATTCCTTCATCTTATCCTTGAATGCTTTGGAGGCCCCCAAGTGGGAGCTTAGGGCCCTTCATGAAGATGACTTCGACTTCGAGATGTCGCGCGGAAACGAAAAACGCTACCTTGAGCTTCAGGAGGTGATTATTCCGGGGAAGAAGCGTGGCCCTCCTTACGCGGAAGGGGAGCAAACCATTGAGCCGGGCAAGTTTGCCAAGACCATTGTCTCCGGGATCAACAGCAAAGCGATCAAGTATCCGCGGGCGCTGGCACAGCCATTAGACTTGCTTGTCTATACCACGCATTGGCGCTTCGTGCCTAACCAAAGCGTTTTGCAACTCGTTTGCGACAGCCTGCACAAATTATCGCATCCGTTTAGCAACGTTTATTTTTTCAATCGGCTCAATGAGGCCGAAAGCCAGTGTGTAAACCTATTCCCTAGTAAGGAGCTTCTCACAGGATTTAACCGCGACGAAGCCGAAGCCGCCGCCTACGTCAATTTTGATCCGGGGAGTGGCAAGTCTTTCAAAGACGGCGACAAGGTCGGGGTACGATTTGCGCTCTCCCCAGCGGCGACAAAGAAGCTGACGGAAGCGAGGAAGTAGACGTATCCGGCAATATCGTCAGCAGCCGGGCAACCGCCTTGCGGCCGTCTCGGCCTTTCGGGTGATGATCAAGCTCGAGACCCGATTTGACATAACGCGCCTGGCCGGCAAGCTGGTCCAATGAGCCAACTCCTGCGGTTTCTGAGTGCCGTTCAGCGCGACCCCGAGGTCGACGCTTGGTTTTCTGAGCCTGATGACGAGCTGCGACGGTTCGCGCGGCCATGGTTCGAGCAGATGCGCGACTGCGGAGCGGACGTCCGCGAGCTTCTGCACGACGGCCATTCCACGGCGTGTGTGGGCGATGCGGCGTTCGGGTACGTCAACGCCTTCAGGGCTCATGTGAATGTCGGCTTCTTCTGCGGGGCGATGCTCGACGATCCGGCCGGCCTGTTGGAAGGCACCGGCAAACGCATGCGGCACGTGAAACTCCGTCCGGCGCAACACCTGAACGCCGCCGCGCTGGGTGAGCTTATCGCCGCAGCCTACCGGGACATCCGGTCGCGCCTCGCGTCCGCGCAATGAGGTCCTCAGCACGCCGTTCGCACGCTGCGCTCCGGCCGGCGGCTTCGGACCGCGCAACCCACGGCGAGCACGCCGCTGTTGACGCCACTCTGCAAATCAGCTTATTCGTGAAATTGAAACTCACGAAGTGTGCCTGGAGCGGGAGACCGCGCCGGGCTTTGTTTCGGCCATCCAGTTTTTCGTAGGATGGGGCGTTCACGCCCGGCTTCGCCGGCTATGCGATGCCCATCAGCGGCGGATGATGGGTATCTCAAGAGCTCAACCCATCCTACAAGATTCCCGGCCTTGTTCCGCGCTTGATAATCGTTGTTATTTTCGGCTGGCTGCGGCGCACGTCTTTGTCTTTGCACACGAAATTCTCGGGCCTTGTAAATTTCGTTGTTATTTACAACGGCCCGCCTTGATCTTGCAGGCGACTTTCGCCGCCGGATCGTGCCAGCCCGATCCGCTGCGCCCGGTAGCCGCGGTCGAGGATGCGCCTGCCACCAGGGCCGGTTGTCGACGTACCAGAGCACGGTCTTGCGCAAGCCGCTCTCGAACGTCTCGGCGGCGCGCCAGCCGAGCTCGCGCTCGATCTTGGTCGGGTCGATGGCGTAGCGCCGGTCGTGGCCGGGCCGGTCGGCCACGTAGGTGATCAGCCGCGCGCGCGCACCCCCCGGCGCCGGCGCGATCTCGTCGAGGAGCGCGCAGATCGCCTGCACCACCGCGATGTTGCTGCGCTCGTTGCGGGCTCCGATGTTGTAGGTCTCGCCGACGGCGCCGCGCTCGAGCACCAGCGTCAGCGCCCGGGCGTGGTCCTCCACATGGAGCCAATCGCGCACGTTGGCGCCGTCGCCGTAGACCGGCAAGGACTGCTCCGCGAGGCTCCTGATGATGATGTGGGGAATGAGCTTCTCGGGAAAGTGATAGGGCCCGTAATTGTTGGAGCAGTTGGTGATGAGGGTGGGCAGCCCGTAGGTGGCGTGCCAGGCGCGCACCAGGTGATCGGACGAGGCCTTCGACGCCGCATAGGGCGAGCTCGGCGCGCACGGGCTCTCCTCGGCGAACAAGCCTTCCGGCCCGAGCGAGCCATAGACCTCGTCGGTGGAGACGTGGTGGAAGCGAAACCGGCCCGCAGCGGAGGGGTCGAGCGTTTGCCAATGCCGCAGCGCCTCCTGCAGCAGCGTGAAGGTGCCCACGATGTTGGTCTGGATGAACGCGGCCGGGGCGTCGATCGATCGATCCACATGGCTTTCGGCCGCCAGGTTCATCACATATCGGGGCTGGTGTTGCTCGAACAATTGCCGCAGCGCCGGGGCATCGCAGATATCCGCCTTGACGAAGCGATAGCGCGGATGGCCGGATGCCTGCGGGATGGAATCGAGATTGGATGCATAGGTGAGCTTGTCGATGTTGACCACGAAGGCTTCGGTCTGGTCCAGCAGGTGGCGCACCACCGCCGAGCCGATGAAGCCGGCGCCACCGGTCACGAACACCACGGCGTTGCGGAACCGCATGGATCAGCGCCTCGTTGCGCCCGGATTATTGCGGCGGCTGGCGGCCCCAGGCGATGAAGCCCGCGTTCTTGAATCCGGCATCTTTCTTTCCGTAGCGCAGCGGCGATCCGTCGAGGCCGAGCACGCAGCCCCCGGCGGCGTTCAGGATGGCATGGCCGGCGGCCGTATCCCATTCCATGGTGGTGGCGAGGCGAGGATAGACATCGGCGTCGCCGCGGGCAATCAAGCAGAATTTCAGCGACGAGCCGGCACGCTGCAAGTCGGCGACCGGCGCTCGCGCCAGCCACTGCTCGGTCTGCGGGTTCAGATGCGAGCGGCTGGCGAGGGCGCGCAAGCCGGCGCCCGGAACCGGGCTGGTGGTGATGGGTCTCGTGGGGCCGAGGGCGCCGCCCGCCGTCAGGCCTGCCTGAGACGCGGTCGCGCCCGCCACATAGACCTGACCCAAGGCCGGCGCGCAGATGGCGCCGGCGACCGGGTTGCCGGCCTCGATGAGCGCGATATTGACGGTGAAATCCTTATGACCGGCCAGAAATTCGCGCGTGCCGTCGAGCGGATCGACCAGCACAAAACGGTCCGGCACACCGCCGCCACCGGGCGCAAACGATTCCTCGGCGATGATGGTCACGCCCGGCATGAGGGCGTTGAGCCGTGCCAGAATGATCTCCTCCGCCCGGATGTCCGCCTGGCAGACCGGCGAGCCGTCGGGCTTGCGCCGCGCCCCGATCTCGGCCGTCTGCAACCCCATGATGACCTTGCCGGCCTCGGCCACGATAGTGCCGAGCCCGCTGGCGAGCGCGTCGCGTGCTTTGATTTCCATGCGGCTTCCAACAGAGCTTCGTGCGCGTTCCGCAACATAGGTCGATTTGGCGATCGAAGCACCCAGGTTCCGTCGGGGGCGCCGCCATGCGGAAATCGGGCATCGGGCCGACCCGCAAAGGACTGGCGGGCCGCGGCCCGGACGATTAAATCCAGCAGACCCAAATGCGGAATCCGGACGCGCAGCAACTCCACGGAGCCATCATGATCGACCTTCATTACTGGACCACGCCGAACGGCCACAAGATCACGATCTTCCTCGAGGAGGCCGCCCTGCCTTACCGGATCATCCCGGTGAATATCGGCAAGGGCGAGCAGTTCGCGCGTGAGTTCCTGGCGATCTCTCCGAACAATCGCATTCCGGCGATCGTGGATCATGATCCCGTGGACGGCGGCGAGCCAATCGAGATGTTCGAATCCGGCGCCATCTTGCTCTATCTCGCCGACAAGATCGGCCGCTTCATCGCGGCCGATCTGCGCGGCCGCGTCGATACCATCCAGTGGCTGTTCTGGCAGATGGGCAATCTGGGCCCGATGGCCGGGCAGAACAATCATTTCAGTAACTACGCCATCGACAAGATTCCCTATGCGATGGACCGCTATCGCAACGAGGTCAATCGGCTCTACGGGGTGCTGAACCGCCGCCTGGCCGATCGTCCCTTCATCGCCGGCGATTACTCGATCGCCGACATGGCGAGCTATCCCTGGATCGTGCCGCACGAGCGGCAGGGCCAGAAGATCGACGACTTTCCGCACCTCAAGGCCTGGTTCGAGTCCGTGCGGGAGCGGCCCGCGGTCGTGCGGGCCTACGACAAGGCCAAGGAGATCAACCCCAATCCGCCCGGCGTCCGCACGCCCGAACAGCGTGCGATCCTGTTCGGCCAGACGGCAGCCTCGGTCGCCAATGCGGTGCGCTGAGGAGGCCCTGCTGGCGCAGCTCAAGGCGCGCCTGCTCGAGATCAGCGATCTCGCCGGCACCTCCGCCATCCTGTCCTGGGACCAGTCCACCTATATGCCGGCCGGCGGCGCGGAGGCGCGCGGCCGGCAAAGCGCGCTCATGAGCCGGCTCATGCATGAGCGCCGGACGGCTGCGGAGCTCGGCCGTCTCATCGACCAGCTCACCCCCTATGCGGAGAGCCTGCCGCCCGACAGCGACGACGCGGCCCTCATCCGGGTGACGGCGCGCGATTTCGGCAAGGCGATCCGGGTGCCGACCGGTTTCGTCGAGCGGCTGAGCGCGCATTCCTCCGCCGCCTACGATGCCTGGACGCGGGCGCGGCAAGACGACGATTTCGCCGGCGTGCGGCCCTTCTTGGAGAAGACCCTCGATCTGAGCTGCGAATATGCCGAATTCTTCGCACCCTACCAGCACGTCATCGATCCGCTGATCGATGACGCGGACGAGGGCATGACCTGCGCATCGGTCAAAGCGCTGCTGAGCGAGCTGCGCGCCGAGCTGCTGCCGCTGGTGCGCGCCATCTGCGAGCGGCCCGCTTCCGACGACAGCTGCCTGCATGGCGCCTTTGCGGAGAGCCAGCAGCTCGATTTCGGCCTGCGGCTGGCGACCGATTTCGGCTACGACCTCGCGCGTGGCCGGCTCGACCGCACCCCGCATCCGTTCTGCACCCGGCTTTCCGGCGGCGACGTCCGTATCACCACGCGGGTCTATCCGGACGACGTGACCCAGGCGCTGTTCTCCACTTTGCACGAGGCCGGCCATGGCATGTACGAGCAGGGCGTTGCGCCCGCGCTCGACGGCACGCCGCTCGGCTCCGGCACCTCGGCGGGCGTGCATGAAAGCCAGTCGCGGCTGTGGGAGAACGTGGTCGGCCGCAGCCTCGGCCTGTGGCGGCACTGCTATCCGCAATTGCGCGCCGCGTTTCCGGAACGCTTGAGCGACGTGCCGCTGGATACGTTCTATCGCGCCATCAACAAGGTCGAGCGCTCGCTGATCAGGACCGAGGCGGATGAGGTGACCTACAATCTGCACATCATCCTGCGCTTCGATCTCGAGCTCGAGCTGCTGGAGCGCCGGCTCGCCGTCAAGGACCTGCCGGAGGCCTGGCGGGCGCGCTACCGGTCCGATCTCGGGATCAGCCCGCCCGATGACCGGGACGGCTGCCTGCAGGACGTGCATTGGTTCAGCGGCTTGATCGGCGGCGCCTTCCACAGCTACACGATCGGCAACGTGCTGAGCGCGCAGTTCTACGCGGCGGCGCTGCGTGCCCATCCGGAGATTCCCGGAGAGATCGGCGCGGGCCGCTTCGGCATCCTCAAGGGCTGGCTGGAGACCAATCTGTACCGCCACGGCCGCAAGCTCAAAGCCGATGAGATCGTGCGGCGCGCCACCGGCGAGCCGATGACGATCCGTCCCTACGTGGAATATCTCACGGGCAAATACGGCGAGCTTTATGGTCTGCCGCAGCCGCAAGCGGCGGCCGTGCTGTGACACCGCCACTCTCTGTCATTCGGCCTTGAGGCCGGCGGCGCGCACGATCGGCCACCACTTCTTGATCTCGGCCTCCTGCAGGGCATGGAGCGCCTGCGGGCTCTGCTGGTCGGGGGGTGGAATTTGCAGCTGCAGCTCTCCGAGCCGCGCCCGCGTGGCCGGATCGGCCTGCGCGTCCATCACGGCGGCATTGAGCTTGGCGATGATCTCGGGCGGCGTGCCGGCCGGCACCCACAGGCCGTACCAGAGCGAGATGTGAAGCCCGGGCAGGCCGGCTTCGTCCACGGTCGGGACCTCGGGCAGCGCCGGCACCCGCTCGGCGGCGGTGACCGCAAAGGCTTTGATGCGGCCGGCCCGGATATAGGGCAGCGAGCTCTGGACCTGATCGAAGACCAGATCGATCTGGCCGGCGATCAGGTCCAGCATCGCGGGTGCGGCGCCGCGGTAGGGCACGAACGGAAAACGCGTGCCGGTCAGGTTCTGAAAATCGATGCCGGCCACATGCGGCAGCGAATTGGCGCCCGGGGTGCCGGCCGATACCTTGTCCTGGTTCGCCTTGATCCAGGCGACCAGCTCTTTCAGATCTTTCGCCGGTATCGTGGTCCGGGCGTCCAGCAGGAACGGGTTGCTCGGCAGCAGCGCGACCGGCGCGAGGTCCTTGAGCACATCGAAGGGCAGGGAATAGAGCGCCGGCACCACCACGTTGGTGCCCAGATGCCCGATCAGCACCGTGTAGCCGTCGGGCGCCGCGCGCTCGACGCGGGTCACCCCCAAGGTTCCGGCGGCGCCGGTCACATATTCGACCACCAGGGGCTGTCCGAGCGAAACCCGCATGCGCTCGCTGAGAATGCGCACCAGCGCATCGGTCGGCCCGCCGGCCGCGAACGGCACCACGATGGTGATGGGCCGCACCGGATAGGTCTGGGCGCCGGCGCCCGCGGCAGCGGTCAGCGCCAAAGCGAGGGCGAGGAAAGCAACGAGCTTGCGCATGGCTGATCCGATCAATCGGCTCCCGCCGCAGGATGCGATTTTTGCGCCGCGCCAGCAAGCCGGGCCGCCGCCGCGCGCTGACGAAGGTTTTACGGATTTGGTGGCATGATCCGGACCGATTCGGAGGTTTCGGCACATGTCGGAATGGCGGGCGGAAAGGAACCGGCGATCGCTCATGCGCCTCGAGAAGGCGCTGCCGAGCATATTTCCGGCGCCGGTCCTGGCCCGCGCGCTCGCCCGCCCGTTCATCCCGCCGATGCCGCGCCTTGCGATCGACGGCTATTGGCGCGCCCATCCGGTGCGGGCCGACCGGCTGGCGCGTGCGCTCGCGGCCAAGAGCGGCACGCCGGCCGGATGGAGCTGGAGCCTGGGCGAGGGCCGCGACGCCGGCCTGCCGGCGACCTTTCGGGCCCCGCCGGCGCCGTTCCGGGAGCCCGCCTTCGCGCGCGGTCCGGGCGCTTGCTGCGTGTGCGGGCAACCGGTCTATCGCTTCGGCTGGCATGCCGATTTGTGGGGCGCCGGCCCCAACCGGAAAGCCGCCTGGCACGCCGCCTGCGTGATCGCCTGGGAGCTGTGGACCGCGCCGAGCGACTTCGTGCGCGCGCTCAAGCAATTGCAGGGGCGGCGCTGCGGCGCCAGCGGGAAACGCCTGCGCAAGACCGCGGAGGTCGACCATCGGGTGCCGCTCTACCGGGTTTGGGGCGAGCATCGCGATACCGATTGGCCGCGACTGCTGGCCTTCTGGGGGGTGCCGAACCTGCAGGTGATCAATCGCGACGCCCACGCCGCCAAATGTGCGAGCGAAGCCAACGACCGGCGCGCCAAATCGGCGGAAGCCCGCGCCGGCGCCGAAAGCGAGAGCGGCGTTTGAGGGCAGGGCCTCGCCCGTAGGGCCGGGCCGGCAGGGCCCTTTCCTTGGTGCCCCGCGAGGGATAAGCTTCAAAAAAACAATTTTAGGAGGAACGCCCGATGAAGCATAGTATGTGGCTGTTGCTGTTCCTGCTGTCCGCAGGGCCGCAAACCGCGTCCGCCCAACAAGCCGGCGAAGGTCTCAACGATCTCCAAAAACACGGCCAGCAGCTGTTGGCCCAGTCTTGCGGCATCTGCCACCTTCCGCCCGAGCGCGGCGCCAAGACCTTCGGTCCGCCGCTCAACAAGCTGGCGGGCGGCGGCGACGACGACATCATGCGCGAATACATCACCAACGGGACGCCGCGCATGCCGTCCTTCAAGGCCTATCTGAAGAGCCAGGACATCGACGCGATCATTGCGTATGTGCGCACCGTACCGGTGCCCGCGGCCGCGGCGGCTCCCGCACGCGCGCCCGGGGCTGAGTGAACGGCGAGCCTGGATTCTGCGCGTTCAAGAACTCTGCTGGTTCAAGATTTCCGTGAGTTCAAGACTCTGCAAGCTGAAATTCGAATTCAACTCTCATAAGGAGAAGCTCTCATGACCAACGTGCGAAGCATCCTGTTGGCGAGCGCGGCGAGCCTCACCATCGTCGGGTCGGCGATGCCGGTGATGGCGGCCGATCAAGTGCTGAACGGCGCGATCTCCTCGTCGGCGGGCGAGAAGCTGGGCGGCGTGACGGTGTCGGCCA
Source organism: uncultured Alphaproteobacteria bacterium (assembly GCA_963744275.1). Lineage (GTDB taxonomy): Bacteria > Pseudomonadota > Alphaproteobacteria > Rhizobiales > Xanthobacteraceae > VAZQ01. The sequence goes on along the minus strand of CAVUSX010000028.1, from coordinate 20,085 downwards.
AGCAGGACGGATCCACCATCACCACCAGCGTCTATACGGACGACGCCGGCAACTACTATTTCCCGCCGCTGCCGGCCGGCAAATACCAGGTCTGGGCGCAGGCGCTCAGCTTCGAGACAACCAAAGCCGCGGTCGATCTCGCCGCCGCCGCGCACAAGGACCTGGTGCTCAATCCGATCACCGATCCGGAGCAGCGGGTGCGGCAGCTGCCGGCCGAATTGCTGGTCGCGGCGCTGCCCGAGGACACCCGCGACGACGCCGAGATCAAGAAGGTCTTCACCAATCAATGCACCGGCTGCCACACGCCGGGCTATCCGCTGCAGTTCCGCTTCGACGAGGCGGGCTGGAACAAGATCATCAATCTGATGAAGGTCATTCCGGGCACCGGCGTCTATCCGGGACCGGGCACCAAGCCCAACGGCATCATCGACTTCAACCAGAAGCAGCTGGCCGCCTATCTGGCGCGCGCCCGCGGCCCGGGTGAATCCTCGATGAAGTTCCAGCCGCGTCCGCGCCCGACCGGCGAAGCCGCCCGCGTGGTGTGGACCACCTATGAGCTTCCGCTCAACCCGGATGCCGGCATCGGGACCAACGCCAAGTACAACCCCAACGACGGCTCCGACTGGTCGCTCGGCACCACCTCCAAGCTCGGCGAGCTGCCCCATGACGGCGGCATGGGGTTGGACGGCAATCTCTATTTCACCTCCAACAATCCCAACCGGTTGATGACGGTCGGCGAGGTCGACACCAAGACCGGCGCGGTGAAGTTCCTCAAGGTCGACGGGCCGGGCGGGCGGGCCGCGACCGCCCATGGTCTGGTGCGGGACGGCGAAGGAAACTTCTGGTTCGACGTCAATCCGGGCCGCCGCAGCCTCGGCAAGCTCGATCCCAAGACCGACAAGATCACGGTCTACCAGACGCCCAACAGCATGTCGCCGCTCGGCGGCGCCGTGACCATGGACGTCGACGGCAAAGGCAAGATCTGGGCTTCGGCCCCGGACGGCGTGCTGCGCTTCGATCCGGTGACCGAGACCTTCACCGACTTCAAGTCGGCGACGCCGTTCAAGAATGCGAAGGGCACCAACAGCACCTACGGGGCGGCCGGCGATCGTGACGGCAACGGCTGGTGGGCCCAGATGGCGTTCGACACCATCGGCAAGGCCGACACGACGACCGGCAAGACGTCGGAGGTCGCGCTGCCCTTGCTCAAGGACGAGATGGACAAGCTGACGCCGGCGCAAAAGACCTTCTATGACAATTTCGACAACGTCACCAACGGCAACCCGCTGCCGTGGTCGGAAGGTCCGCGCCGCATGGGCACCGACAAGAATGCCGACGTGCTGTGGGTCGGCAATTCCTGGGGTGCGAGCCTGGCGCGCATCAACACCAGGACCATGGAGACCACGATCATTCCGTTCCCGGACAAGACCATGCAGGCCTATCACCTGGTGGTGGACCAGAACCACAATGTGTGGGGCAATCTGTGGACCTCCGATCGGATCGTGAAGCTTGATCCGGCCACCAACAAGTTCACCATGTTCGACCTGCCGGTGCGCGGCACCGAGATCCGCCACATCTCGCTCATGGAGCGCGACGGCAAGACCCAGGTGATCGTGCCGATCTACCGGGCGAGCCAGATGGGCGTCATGACGCTGCGCAGCGAGGCCGAGCTGGCGTCGCTCAAGGCGCAGGCGAAGTAACACATTCGGCGCCGCCGCTTGCGGCGGCGCCACACCGTCAAGTCTCGCGGGCGGGTCCCTGGCTCCAGGCGGAGCGGGCCCGCCCGCTCTCTTTTTGGAGGTGCGGTCGGCCGCTTCGTCCTTGTCCTCAATGCGCACGTCACACATTTCCTCTATGAGGGTCCCGCCGCTTCGGCCGTGATGGGATTCCCGTGCTGTCGCAAGAGCTCAGCTATGTGTCGTGGCGCGACCCGCTCTGGAAGCGCTGGACCATGCGCGCCATCGAGAATCTCTCGGGCCGGCGCCGCCTGCTGCCGGTCTATCACCGCTGGCGATCCACCGTGGTGGGGAGGAGCCCGCGCATGATGGGGGCGCTGCTCGATATGATCGGCACCCGGCTCGACGTGCGGGCGCCGGCCTGGCCGATCAGCATTCCGGCCGACGCTCCGCTGGTGATCATCGCCAATCACCCTTTCGGCATCGGCGACGGCATCGCGCTCTTGGCGCTGGCCGAACAGCTCGAGCGGCCCTACCGCATTCTCATCAACAGCGACTTCATGAAGCTGCCGGAGATCAGGCCGCATGCGCTGCCGATCGACTTCGCGGAGAGCCGGGCGGCGATCGCGACCAATCTCAAGAGCCGGACCGATGCGCGGCGTCTGTTGCTGGAGGGCGTCACCATCGTGGTGTTCCCGGCCGGCGGCGTCGCCACCGCGGAGCAACGCTGCGGCAAAGCCGAGGAGCTGCCCTGGAAGGCGTTCACGGCCCGGCTGATCCAAGGCGCGCGGGCGGCGGTGCTGCCGGTCTATTTCGAGGGGCAGAACAGCCCGCTGTTCCACCTCATCAGCCGCTACAGCCTGATGCTGCGGCTGTCGCTCCTGGTATCCGAGTTCCGGCACTTCGTGGGCGCGACCGTCAGGGTGCATGTGGGCGCGGTGGTGCCATTTGAGCAGCTCGCCGCCAAGGCCGACCGCGGCGCGCTCACCGCCGAGCTCTACGCGCTGGTGCATCGGCTGGCGCCGCGATGCGGCCGGACTTGGGCCCGAGCATCTCACGCCGCGGCCCGCGGAGGTCCGGCGCCGCTACCCCTGGGATCCGCCCCGCAAGCGGAAGCCGGAGCTGAACGCGCAATCGGGCTGAGGGCGGGTCGCGGCTGCGGGCTGCAATAGAACTGTCGCACGGCTGGTTTAACCCTTGCGTGCTTGGCGCGCGAGGGAAGCCGCGATGCTGGCCGAAACGCTCATCGGAACCGGTGCATTCGCCACTGGCGGCTTTGTGTACGCCAAATCGAGGCGTGCGCGCCTCTATCGGGAGCTCGCGGACCGGATTGCGCAAATCTCGCAGGCGTGTGAGCCCGGCTGGGCGGCGGTCGCGTCGCGCCGTATGCCCGATTTCGTGGATCATCTCGCGGTAGTGCCCGACTTCCTGCCGGCGCCAGGCTTCGCGGCGCTCGCCGCGGAGGCGGAGCGGCTGGTGGCGCCCGAGCGCAGCTTCGTGCCGGCCCACAAGCAGGGCGGAACGGTGGCCTACGAGACCTTGATCGCGGCTGCGCCCGCGATTGTGGCCGCATATCACTCGGCCGCCTTGCGGGACCTCCTGTCGCGGTTGGTCGGCACCCCGGTGCGGCCCACTCCGATCCATGATCAAAGCTCACTCTCGGTGCTGGTCTACAACAAGCCGGGCGACCATATCGGCTGGCACTACGATCACAACTTCTACCGCGGCCGGCACTTCACGGTGCTGCTCGCGATCCACAATTCCGGGCGGGCGGCCGATGGGTTGAGCCATGCGGTGCTCAAGGCCCGCCTGCCCGGTCGCGAGATCGAGATCAGCACGGCCCCCAACACCCTGGTGGTGTTCGAGGGCGCGCGCGTGCGCCATAGGGTGACGCCGATCCGCGAGGGCGAGCGGCGCCTGGTGCTGAGCATGACCTATTGCACCGATCCGCGCTCGACCTGGGCGCAGGGCTGGTCGCGGCGCCTCAAGGACACGGCCTTTTTCGGCGTACGGGCGCTGTGGACGTAAAGCGCCTCAAGGCGAGCGCATCAGTCTCTCGCCGACCTTGATCCTGGCGCCTTCCTGCACGCCTTCGCACAGCGTGAAGCCGTCGGGCGCGAACACGATGATGGTCGAGCCGTGCTGGAACCAGCCCATCTCCTCTCCCTTGCGGAACGGCGCGTCGCAGGCAAAGACGTTGGGCCCGCGGTACTTGAGGCTGAGCAGGACATCGAGAAAGTGCAGCCGGATGCTGGCGACCAGGATGGCGGCGACCGGCACCAGGGTCACGGTATGGCCGCCGGACGCGAGCCTGGTCCGCAGAACCGCGCGCTCGTTCTTGCAGTACAGCTTCTCGATGCGCTTGAGGGCGATCGGATTGACGTTCCAGGTGTCGCCCGAAATGTAGGTGACCTGCTCGACGCGGCAGTCGTGCGGGGCATGGAAGCGATGATACATGCTCGACGTCAGCCGCAGCGTGACATAGCGCCCGTTGCGGTGGGCGTCGACCAGGGCCGGGTCGCCGAGCAGGTCCTCCAGCCGGTAGGGAAAGCCCTTGATCTGGAACAGCTCCGTGCCGGCGATGGTGCCGGACGCACCCACGATGGCGTCGCAGGGGCTCACCAGGACGGCAGGGTCCTGGTCGATCGGCCGGGCGCCCGGCTTGAGCTCGCGGATGAAGCAGTCGTGCATGCTGCGAAACCGCGTCGCCTTGGCCTCGCTGAGATCGAGGCCGGAGAAGAAGCCCCAGACCCCGATCGACAGGTCGCGCACCAGCGGCTGCTCGATCTGGCTGAACCAGCCGATGAACTGCGTCAGCAGGCGCCGCGGAATGCGGTTGGTCAGCAGGAAGTTGAGCTCCTCCTGCTGGAAAATCGTTGAAATCCGGGATTTGACCGTCATGGTCCGGTAATCCGGCGCGGATAGACGCTGATTCGATGGAATTCGGCACCCCCATGCTCGCACTGTCCGCCCTCGGGGTGATCGCCGTGGCGATGGGGCTGCCGGCGTTCAAGCGGCGGCTCGAGCTTTCGCTCGCCAAGCACCGGTCGTTGACCGGGCACGTCCGCATGGCGCGGCGGATTGCCGGCCTGATCCCGTTCTATGCCTACGACGAGGCGCATTTCTTCGCCTGCGACGATGCGCCCGCCGAGATCGCGGCGCGGCGCCGGGCCGGCTTCATGCGGCTCGCGGCCCTCTACCGGGAGCGCTTCGCGCAGACCGCCGCGCGCACCGCCGAGGTCGCCGAGGACATTTCCGACCTGCAGTTCACCGACGCCTATCGGGTGCCGTTCCAGTTCAGCGGTTTCGTGCGCCAGCACCTCAAGGCCGGCGCTTTCGTGCAGTCGTCGGGCGGCGTCATGCTCACTGATCTCGACGGCAATCATCTGTACGACCTCACCGGCTCCTACGGGGTCAACGTGTTCGGCTACGACTTCTACAAGGACTGCATGGACCGCGGCCAGGCGCGCGTGCGCGCGCTCGGCCCGGTGCTGGGCGCCTATCATCCGGTGATCGCCGCCAACGTGAAACGGCTCAAGGAGATCTCCGGTCTCGACGAAGTGTCGTTTCACATGTCCGGAACCGAAGCCGTCATGCAGGCGGTGCGGCTGGCGCGCTACCACACCGGCCGCTCCCATCTGGTGCGGTTCTGCGGCGCCTATCACGGCTGGTGGGGCGACGTGGCGCCCGGCGTCGGCAACCCCACGCCGGCCCATGAAACCTATACCCTGCAGGACATGGCGGAGGCGACGCTGCGGGTGCTGCGCCACCGCCGCGATATCGCCTGCGTGCTGGTCAATCCGCTGCAGGCGCTGCATCCCAACGCCGGGGCGCCGGCGGATTCGGGCCTCCTCGACAGCGCCCGCAGCGCGCATTTCGACCGTGCCGCCTATACGGATTGGCTGCAGCGCCTGCGCGCGGTCTGCAGCGAGCGCAATATCGTGCTGATCTTCGATGAAGTCTTCGTCGGCTTCCGCATCGCGCCCGGCGGGGCGCAGGAGTATTTCGGGGTCAAGGCCGACCTGGTCACCTACGGCAAGACGCTGGGCGGCGGCCTGCCGATCGGCGTGCTGTGCGGCCGCCACGAGCTCATGAAGCGCTTCCGCGACGATCGGCCGGGAAACATCTGCTTTGCCCGCGGCACCTTCAATTCGCACCCTTACGTGATGGCCGCCATGCACGAGTTCCTGCAGCGTCTCGAGACGCCGGAGGTCCGTGCGCTCTATCGCGATCTCGACGAGGTCTGGAACGCGCGCGCGCAACGGCTCAACCAGCGTCTGCGCGACGCGGGCCTGCCGGTTGCAAGTGGCGAACCTGTCCTCGATCTGGACGGTCTGCTACACGCAGCCGTCGCGCTACAATTGGATGCTGCAATATTACCTGCGCGCGCAGGGCCTGGCGTTGAGCTGGGTCGGAACCGGCCGCCTGATCTTCAGCCTCAACTATACGCAGGCCGACTTCGAGGCGGTGGCGGACCGCTTCGTGGCCGCCGCCGAGGCGATGCAGCAGGACGGCTGGTGGTGGTCGGACGGCAAGACCACCAACAAATCCATCAAGCAGCGGGTCTTGCGGGAGATCATCGCCCACCGCTGGTCACTCGCCCGCGGCCAGGAGAAGCCGAGTTTCTAGTTGTCATGGCCGGACTTGTTCCGGCCATCCCGAGGCAGGGTGCACGGTGCGCTCCGTCGTCGCCGGGCCATGAGGACGTAGCCCGTTGTCCGGCTATGCCCGCGATGCACCGGCCGACGAGCCGCCTACCCGTGGGTCTTCGGCGTCATCGTGTCGATCAGCTCGCCGCGCAGCAGATAGAGCGGGGCCTTGTGGTAGAGCTTGATGTCGTGGAACGGGTCGGTGAGGATTTTGGTCACCCAAACCAGCCCGGTCTGCACGTCCTTGAGGAAGAACAGGTGCACGGTCCGGAACACCAGCCCGCCCAGCCCGATCGTCAGCCAGATCAGCGCCACGTGGCGCAGGAACTCGCCGGCGCCGGCGTGCGGCCGGAAGATGCCGAACAAGGTGGGATCGAGGTAGAGCGGCAGCGGCGACACCGCCCAGATCGTCATCAGGACGACCTTGCGCTTGAGATTGTAGCCGACCTTGACCTCTTCCTTGTACTCGTGGGTCGCCTGGTTCACCTCGTCATAGTCCTTAGGCTCGAAGAAGAAGTGCCCCGCCTGCCGGCTGGTCATCCCGACCAGCCAACCCAGGAGCGCGGCCGCGGCCGGGCTGGTGAAGGCGAGCGCATAGGCGCAGACGAAGCTCGAGGCGCTGACCAGGTGGAGCGCCTGATTGATTCGGCTGTGGTGGTAATAGCGGTGATCGTCCCATCGCTGCACCTTGAGCGCCTGAAGAAAGCCGTCCATTGATGTCCCCGTGTGTTTTCCCGTGAGCATTCTTATAAACGACACATGACATTTCCAAGACTCTTGACGCCAAAGTCTCTTACGCAGGCGAGCGAGGCTTGTCACCGCAATCGTGATCCGTACCCGCCCGTTCAGCCGCTCGCCCGCATCTCGCGGCGCTGCGGGAACGCGGTGCTCTCCCGTTCCTTGGCGAATCGGATGAGCGAGAAATGGCCGAACGGCGGCATCGGCCGGCGCTCGATCAGCCGCACCCCGTGGGGCCGGCCCGCCCAGTTGGTGTAGCGCGACCAGGGGAATTCCAGCCGCCAGCCGAGCCTGTGGGTCAGCGGCGTGAAGCATTGCTCGATCGCGCCCCGCAGGCCGGTCTCGGCGCCGACCCGGCTGATCAGCACGATCTCGCCGCCCGGCTTGAGCACGCGGGCGAACTCATCGAGCGTCGCCTCCGGATGCGGCACCGTGGTGACGACATGCTGGGCCACGACGACGTCGAAGCTGTCGTCCGGAAACCCCAGCCGCTCGGCATCCATGAGGGCGAGGCCCTCGACATTGCGCAGGCGCAGCTCGCTCACGCGCTTTTGCGCCTTGCGCAACATCGGCTCGGAAAGATCGACCCCGACCAGGCGGGTGGCCCGGCTGTAATCCGGCAGCGAGATGCCGGTGCCGACCCCGACCTCCAGGATGCGGCCGCCGATGCGCTCGGCCGCCCGGATCGCGGCCTGGCGGCCCTGCTCGAACACCGCGCCGAAGACCAGATCATAGAAGGGAGCCCAGTACCCGTAGGCCTGCGCGATCGTTTGTCTGTCGATTTCCGCCGCCATCGTGTTTGTCGACCTTCCGCCCTTCGGCCGGCTTCTACGCAGCGCGCGGCTTGCGGGAATCGCCGATGACCACTTGATTGATATGTCCGATGAATTGCCGCGCGCTGTTCTCCCAGGAGCGGCTCAGGGCGAAGTCGCGGCAAGCCTGCCGCGACATCCGCAGCGCCCCCAGGCAGGCGGCCCGCAAATCCTCGTCGAGGACCCCGATGGGATTGTCGGCGATGACATCGCGCGGACCCGTCACCGGAAAGGCTGCGATCGGAACCCCGCAGGCGAGCGCCTCGAGCTGCACGACCCCGAACGTGTCGGTGCGGCTGGGAAACACGAAGACGTCCGCGGCCGCCAGGTGCGCCGCCAGGACGGTATCCTCCAGGAGCCCGAGGAACTTGGCGTCCGGGAAGCGACGTTGCAGCGCGGCCTGCTGCGGGCCCTGCCCGATGACCACCTTGGTGCCGGGAAGATCGAGGGAAAGAAACGCCTCCAGGTTCTTCTCGACCGCTATGCGCCCGACGCTGACGAAGATCGGGCGCGGAAAGTCGAGCGCGATCGCATGCGCCGGGGAGAACAGCTCGGTGTCGACGCCGCGCGTCCACATGCCGAGGTTCTTGAAGCCGCGCCCTTCGAATTCGGCCATCAGCGAAGGCGTCGACACCATCGTGACGGTGGCGGCGGCGTGGAAGTGGCGCAACACCGCATAGCTCCACGCCTCCGGAATCGCCAGCCGGGCCGAGATGTATTCGGGAAAGCGCGTCGTATAGCTGGTGGTGAAGGGCAGGCCGCGATTGATGCAGTAGCGGCGCACCATGTGGCCGATCGGCCCCTCGGTCGCGATGTGTATGGCATCGGGCCTGATCTCTTCGATCCGCTGCGCAATCCGGGTGGGGCTCGGCAGCGCCAGGCGCAGGCCCGGATAGGTGGGCACCGGGATGGAGGGAAATCCCTCCGGCGAAAGGAACTCGATGGTGACGCCCAGCGCGAGCGCGCTGCGCGCCAACGAGGTCAAGGTGCGCACCACGCCATTGACCTGCGGGTGCCATGCATCGGTTGCGATGAGCACGCGCATCAGGCGCGCGTGCCCCGCCGCCCCGGACGCGTCGGGGAACCGGTGCGCAATCCGAGGCCGCCGCCGGCCTCCAATCATTCTGTCGAATCGCATGCCGAGACAATTGCGATTTCGTGTCTCAGCTTTATGACAAAACGTGAGTGACGTTACGAATTTGTCTTGTGTCGTAGATTGTCACGGGATTGTCGCAAGGAGAGTCTGTAGGATCGGTTAGGCGCCATGAAAGCGGCGACGCCCTGCGGTGGCGGCGATGGCGCCGTAACCCATCGACTCACGTCGCCGTCGAAACTCCGCCGGTGGGTTACGGCGCCATCACCGCTAACACGCGCAGCAACGCCACGTGCGCGCCTGTGGAAGCCTCCCTCGACATCATCCGGTTCGCATCTAAGGCGGTTTCACATCAACCGGAGAAAGAAACCGCTTTGGCTTTCTTGTCGCATTTTCGGACGGAAAACCGGTGTCCACCCCTGCCTCCGCAATGCCTCCGCAGGGGCAGGCATTTCCTGAAATGCTCCGACTAAAGCTCGACCTCAATCCACGTTCAGCCCGATGCTTTTCGCGGTCTGGCCGAGCCGCGCGTATTCGTCGCGCAAGAGCTTGGCCATCTCGGCCTGGCTGCTGCTCGCCGCCTCGGTGCCCTGCTCCTCGAACTGCTTCTTGACGTCCGGCAGGGTGACCACCTTGGCGATGGTGGCGTTGAGCTTGTCGACGATCGGCTGCGGCGTGCCGTTGGGCACGAAGATGGCGCCCCAGCCGACCGCGTCATAGCCCGGATAGCCGGACTCGGCGACGGTCGGCACATCGGGAAGGAGTGCCAGCCGCTTGGGGCTGCCGATGGCGAGCGCCTTGAGCTTGCCGCTGCGCACCTGCGGCAGCCGGCCGCCGATCGGGGCCACGGTCCATTGCGAGTCGCCGTTGACGACGCCCTCGATCGCCGGCCCGCCGCCATTGTAGTGGACCACCTCGGGCTTGACGCCCGCCATGGCGATGAACATCTCGCCGGCGAAATGGCCGGCCGTGCCGGCGCCGGCGGTCGACATCCTGAGCTTGCCGGGATTGGCCTTCATCATGGCGACCAGGTCCGCCAATGTGTTGACCGGCAGCTTGGCATTGGCCGCGATCAAGGTCGGCTGGACCACGAAGCGCGCGACCGGCGTCAGGTCCTTCAGCGGATCGAACGCGACCTTCTTGACATGGGGCAGCAGCGCCAGGTTGCCGGACGACCCGTAGATCAAGGTATAGCCGTCGGGCGCCGCCTTGATGCCCTTCTCGACGCCGGCCTCCAGGAACAGGTTCTCGAACGTCACCGGCTGGCCGAGCGCCTCGCCGAGCCGTTGGCCGATGATCCGCGACATCAGATCGGCCGCCGAGCCGGGGACCTCGGGCACGATCAGGGTGATCGGCTTGGCCGGATAGCTCCCCTGCGCGGAGGCCGCGAGCACTGATCCCATCAGCGCGGTGGCCGCGACCGTCATGGCGGTCAGGAATGGATGCTTCATGGTCGACCTCCCCGATTTTTCGTTGATTGGCAATTTCCAATGCGAAGTCTGCACCCGGGCAGAAGGCAAAACAAGCGCGGCCGCGCACCGACAAGGAGCGCCTCTTGCCGATCTGCCGACCCGGCCGTCACGGCTGCGGTTGCTTGAAATACCTCAAATCCGGCGGCTCCTGATTCCTCTTGGTGGGCATCAGGAGGCCGTCCGAGCGCAGCAGATAGTTCTCCTTGCCGATGACGATGTTGTGGTTGCCTTCCTGGCACCAGGTCTCGGGCCACTGCACCACCTTTTCGGCAACCCGCATGTATTGCCGGTCGGAGGTCCATGGCCGCGTCAGGGCGCTGTCGATCACGGTGGTGAGGACATGCATGATGTCAGGGTTGGTCCTGTCGACGAAGAACCGCTCCTTGAAGACCGACTGATTGTCGAAGGCGAGCGGCAACCCGCTGGCATCGAAAGCGCGCGGGCCTTTGAAATACCTGGTCTCGGCCTCGAGCATGTCGTAGCGGCCGTCGCCGTCCTGGTCGATCCAGCGGCCGATGGAATAGCCGCCGTAGGTCGGCTGCGGGTTCTTGGGCCAGTCGCGGCCGTCGGTGAAGACGCGGCGCAGATGGTCCGAGCCGCTGAGCAGGATGTAGGTGGTCTGCGGCGTGATGACATATTCCTGCGTTCCGAACGTCATGATGCGCGGCATGCCGCTCGGCAGGCAGCGGGAGGTGGGGTAGTTGCCCAGTCCGCCGTTGGCCTGGTCCGCCATGCTGTCGGCCAGGACCTTGCGATATTCCGGCGTCAGCGGTGCGTCCTGTCCCAATCCACAGGGCTTGGTCTGATCGAAGGCGCCCTGCACCTCCACCTCGCGGTGAATGACGCGGGTCCACTGCCCTTCCAGTTGGTGGGATACTTGCCGTCATCGGCTGCCCGCGCGCCGCTGGGCATCATCATCATGTCGCCGTGGTCAGCGCGCAGGCGAGCGCAGTCGCGGTCAGGCCGCGTCGAGCGTCGGTTCGCCATGATGTTCCTCCCTGAATTCCATTGACTTTCTTGCGCAGGCGCATCACTTCGGTGCCGGCTTGAAATATCTCAAATCGGGCGGCGGCTGATCCTTCCGGGTCGGCGTCAGAACGCCGTCCTCGTTCAGGAGATAGTTCTCCTTGCCGAGGACGATGTTGTGGTTGGTGACGTGGCAATAGTCATTCGGGCCAGTCCGGCTGCGGATCCGCGTTGCGCCGGAAGGTCTTGTCCACGGTCCAGGGTTGCGTCAGGGCGTGATCGAACACGGTGATCACGTCGTGCAGCAGGTTGGGATCGGCCTTGTCGATGAAGAACCGCTCCTTGAAGGTCGACTGATTGTCGACGTGCAGCGGCAGCCCGGTCTGGTCGTAGGCGCGCGGGCCCTTGAACGGCCCGCGCGTCTCGGCCTCGAGCACGTCGTAGGTGCCATCGCCATGGGTGTCGATCCAATGGCCGATCGAATAACCCTGATAGGTCGGATTGATCTTGGCCGGCCAGTCGCGGCCGTCGGTTTGGATTCGCCGCAGGTTGTCGTCGCCGCCGAGCAGGATATAGGTGACCTCCGGGGTGACGACGTATTCCTGGGCTTCGTACGACATCATGCGCGGCATTCCGGCCGCATAGCATTGCGCGGTCGGATCATTGCCGAGCCCGCCGTTGGCCTGCACCGCCATGCTGTCCTGCAGGATTTTCTGATATTCGGCCGTGAGCGGAGCTTGCTGTCCGGGACCCGCCGGCTTGGTCGGATCGAGACTGCGGGCCGCTACCCCGGCGGCCTTGACCGGAACCCATTGGCCTTTCCAGTCCGGATAGTTCGCATCCGCCGCCGCGGCGCCGCCGGCTTTCATCGTCAGCGCGGCGGCGAGCGCGAGCACAATCGCATGGATCGGCTGTCGGTCCCACATGATGATCCTCCCTGCCGTTACCGCGCCAGGACTTCCGATTTCAGATATCCGCGCTCGCGGTAATAGCGCTCGGCGCCCGGATGAAGCGGCACGCCGCCGCCGTCCGCCACGGTGGCGGGATCGTAGGAAAACGGCACCACCGCCCACTTGAGCAGGCCATGCTGCTCGTCCAGGCCCTTGGCCACATCGTAGGCGAACTCGAGCGGAAGATCGTCGCGTCCATAGACGGCCTCGCCCGAGGTCCCGACGGTCGGGACCGGCTTGTCGCCGACGCCGCGCATGTAGCGAAACGGAATCTCCACCAGCTGCGCCCCGTCCTCGCGGGCGAGCTTTTGGCGCAGATCATCGGGCAGGGGCAGGAACACGAGATCCTTCTTCAGCGACATTTCGTACCACATGTTGCCTTCGGGATTGTTGGCGAGCACGCCGCTGCCGATGATGACGTCGAAGTTGGCGTTCTTGAGCAGCGCATTGCCCGCATAGATGGCGCCGCCCAGGGCTTCGACATCTTTCGGGGTCAGGCCGTAATAGGCCAGCACCGGCGCCACCAAGGTGCCGACTCCCGCCAGGATGCGCACCGGCATCCTGCGTTCGCGCACTTGCTTGAGATCGGTGATGCCCGACTCTTTGGTCACCGCCACCATCAGATAGGCCGGGTTCTCGATCCTGGCGATGACGCGGAGATTCTTGAACGCTCCCTCGGGAAAGTTGGCGGTGCCGTCATAGGCGCGGCGGACCGCATCGATGCCGGTTACCCCGAAGTCGATGGGGCCGTCCGGGTTCACCAAGGTGCCTTCCGCGAACTGCCGATCGGTGATCTCCGGCGGGAACAGCCGCTTGGCGACGATCCGCGCCGCCTCTCTGCCGGAGCATGAAAGGCAGACCTGTACGTCGTAGCCATACGACCCCATGATCTTCTTCACCATGTTGCCGAGCGCGCCCCATGGACAATGGTCGCAGGCCGCCTGCAGCACCGGCCGCTTCGCCGCCACGCCGGTCGCCGGCGGATTTTGCTCGGCCGCGACCGCAGCCGCCGACAGTGCGCTCGCCGCGCCGATCAAAGCCACCAACAGCAGCAGCGCAAAGCGTGCTCGCCCAAAGTTACGTCCGATCATGTCCGCCTCCCTGCCTCGGCCTTTGCGCCGTTCCCCCATTATAGAGCAGATATCGGATTTCCGGGCGCCTGCCTTGGTGCTATATTGCTTTACCCGACGAGATGGAGCGGACCATGAGGACAGCTTTCGGCCTTGCCGGCATCGCCGCCGCGCTGTTGGCGGCGCCCGCCTTCGCGCATCATTCCTTCGCCATGTTCGATCAGTCCAAAGTCCTCTACGTGTCCGGCACCGTGAAGGAGCTCCAGTTCATGAACCCGCATGCCTGGCTCGAGATCGTCGTCAACGACAAGGGCACCGCGTCGATGTGGTCCTTCGAGGGCGGCTCGGTCCCGCAATTGATCCGGCTCGGATGGTCGAAGGAGAGCTTCAAGGTCGGGGATGACGTCGAGGTCGGCTTTCGCCCGATGAAGGATGGCTCGCGCGGCGGCCAGCTCATGAGCGTCAAGTTCTCGAGCGGTCAGAAGGTTTGCTCGAATCGCGGCTGCGGCGATGGAACCGGCACCATCTTGAACGGAACGCCGGCGGACTGAACCGATGGCGGCTCTGCCGCGCGCGAGCCCGACGACCGGGGCTTCGCTTCAATCGAAATGCCCGTCCGGCGGAAACCGGATGGTCATGTCGTAGCGCGAGGGCGTGGTCATGTCCTTGTCGCCACGCGCCGGAAGCACGATCGCATCGGCGATATAGAGCCGGCCCTTGTGGTAATAGAGCGAAGAGCGCACGCGGCTGCCGTCCTTGCGATCGACCACGAGCGTGACGCCGTAGATCGACTGCTGGTCCTGATAGACGCGCGGGAAATCGGTGACCAGGACCTCGCCCTTGCGCATGAGCTCGTAGCCCGCCTCGTTGAGAAAATTCGAGCCCTCGTCGGGGTGACCGGCCAGGTCGACGACGGTCAGCTTGTATTGGACATGGTCGTCCTCGGCCGCATAGACCATCGCGGGAAGGCGCTTGGCGAAGATCGAATCGATAGGTTGATTTCATGGCCTGCGGCGCCACCGGAAATTGGATCGCCACGCCCTGATCGAGATAGACGTATTCCTGCCAGGCCGATGCCGGCCCGCGCCGAGGAAAAGCGCGAACATCATGAAAACGAGAAACCGCATGGTCTCCTCCTTTTGCGGGCGTGCGCCAGCATAGCATGCGGACCGACGAGGCAAAGCCAATCCCCGCGCTCTCAGGCAGGGCACGGGCAAGAGAGAAACCCCGGCAAAATCGCTAAATCCGGTCTTGCGGGCGATGCCTTGGCGATCCGGCGCGCGAACTCGACAAAAACCCGCCGAATTCGTACTGATACGGTCGATCGTGATGTCCGGCAGATCGTCCACAATTTCGGATTTGAGCGAGAATCTTCATGCGATGGGCCGCAAAACGTCTTGCCGTGGGCGTGGCGAGCTTGGGCGCCGTGGTGCTGGCCGTCTCGCAAGCCATGGCTATTGTCGGCGGCGCGGAAGCCCCTGCGCGAGCCTATCCTTTCATGGTGGCGCTGGTCGATCACAAGGCGGCGGCCGGCCAGGAAGCGGGGCATAAATATTGCGGCGGCACTCTGGTTGCACCGCGATGGGTTCTGACTGCCGCACATTGTCTTTATCTCGGCCCCCGCGCTCAGGCTCCGACCGAGATCGACCTCTACGCAGGTTCCAACAATTTCACCAATGGCGACCGCATTCCCGCCGTCGAGTTCGTTGTTCATCCGCAATTCAATCTCCTGCGCGGCTCCAACGACATTGCCCTCGTGCGTCTCGGGCACGCGCCGCGTGCCGACCTCGCAATTCAGCAGGTCAAGCTCGCGACCGATCCGACTTTAGGCGATGTCCCGCGTGGCCGGCCCGGCACCGTCATCGGCTGGGGGCTGATGGAGGGGGGAGAGCCGGCATTCGGCCTGCGGTCCGTCGATCTCGCGCTGCCGTCGCTTGCGTATTGCGTGGCCGACGATCGGACCGTGAAGGCGCGCTGGACCGACATTGAATATTTGCTGAATGCCATGCGCCTCGATCCGGCGACCCAGAAAACGATGCACGATCAAATCCTCAAGGACAGGCAGGCTGTGCAGCCGACATATGAGCTCTGCACGGGGGCGAGTGCGCTAGCGTCGGCCAGTCGGCCAAGCCCCTTCCTTCCCGACCCGGGACCGTGTCCGGGCGATGCCGGGGGCCCGCTGCTCGGCACCAAGCCGGACGGAACACTCCTGCAGCTCGGAATTATCAGCTTTCCCTACGGGTACTTCAACAAGGCTTGCGGCGACGATGGCTATCGACCCTTTTATGTGAGCGTGGGCGGTTATTCGGATTGGATCAATTCGGTCGTTTCCAAGCCCTAGGGAAAAGGACGCCACGGCATCCGACGGGTTGCCGGCAAGGGGACCACAAGATGCTCGGAAAATTGGAATGGGCCGCTCGGCTCGGCGCGCTCGCGGTCGCATTCTCGCTCACCGCGATATCGGGCGCCGCAGCGATCTACGGCGGCCAGGACGCGCCGCCGCGGGCGTTTCCGTTCATGGTTTCGCTCGAGATGGAACTACCCCACGGCATCGCTTTGTGTGGCGGAACTCTCATTTCCGATCAATGGGTGTTGACGGCGGCGCATTGCCTCATCGACGAGGGTGCTGTTCGCGTCTTCGTCTATGCGGGTTCGGACAATCAATGGCAAGGCGACAAGATCCAAGCCGACCAATGGAAGGTACACCCCAACTACGATGTCACCTATCACAACAACGACCTCGCGCTCATCCATTTGCCGCGCCCACCGCAACTCACGCCGGTATTCAAAGTCAAATGGTCGACGAATCCAAATCGTTTCCCCGACCCTGTCGCCCTGAGTGACACGTTCATCGCGAGCTTTCATCGCGATGTGACCGTCGTGGGCTGGGGCCTGACGGCTCCGACGCGGCCGATCGCCGGCACCATCGCCGGCGGCGGCGCCGGCGCGCCGCAAATCATCGCCGGTACCGCCCCTACGCTGCAAATGCTCGACTTTCGCGTCGCATCGAGCCAGTACTGCAATGCGCGGTGGTTGTCGTCCACCATGGCGGGCTTGGCGGAGCAACTTGACGGGCTCGGGCTGAGCGATCACGCGATCAGCGATCTTCTCGATATGGCCCGCGGCGCCGGACCGCGTGCCTTTCCCACCGGAGCATTCTGCGGCAGTTCGTCCGTCGATGCGTTCGGTAATCCGGTCGGCAGCGGGCTCCTCTTCCAAACCTTGCCAGGCGGCGGCTTGTGCGTCGGCCTCGGCTGCCGGGGACCGGAACTCTGTATCGGCCCTGGGCTGCAATTATCACACCCCGATCGAAAGCGAACCCTCCGATTGCCCCGGCGACAGCGGCGGTCCAGTTCTTGCCAAGGAGGCGGACGGGAGTTGGACCGAGGTCGGGCTCGTCAGCTATGGGGTGGCGGGGGCGGAGGAGGTTCAGTGCAGCTTGACCATCGCGCCTTCCGTTTACACCAATGTCGGATATTACGATGAGTGGATCCGTTCGGTGATTTCACCCGACAAATGATGTGTGTGGTCATTGTTGAACAGATCGACTACAGAAACCCGATCGACAGCCACGGAAACAGCGCCACGATGACGAGCGCGGCGAGCACGGCGCGCGAGATAGGGCCACACCCGGCCCATGGCCTCCTCGGGCGGAGACGCGGCCGATGGCGCAGGCGGCGTAGAAGCCGAGCCCGAACGGCGGCGCGAACAGCCCGATGCCCATGGCCAGGATCACCACCATGGCATAGTGCACGTCGTGCACGCCGAGCGCGCGCGCGGCCGGAAACAGCAGCGGTCCGAACAGCACGATCGCCGGGATGCCTTCCAGCACGCTGCCCAGGATCATGAAGGCCACGATCGAGATCGCCGAGGAAGCCGAGCTGTCCGCCCGGCACCTGCGCCATGGCGGCGACCAGCTGGTGCGAGAAGCCCGATTGGGTGAGCGCCCAGGCCATGGCGGTCGCGGTGCCGATGATGAACAGGATCGCGCCCGAGAGCGAGGCGGTCTCGACCAGCATCGGATAGAGCCGGCGCCAGTCGAAGCGGCGATAGAACGAACAGGCCGGCGAGCGCCGGTGTAGACGACGCCGACGGTCGAGACCTCGGTCGCGGTGGCGACGCCCTCGATCACGGCGCTGCGGATGAGGAACGGCAGCGCCAGCGCCGGCAGCGCCACCAGGAAGCTCGATCCGACCTGGCGCCAGCGGCGCGCGCTTGACGCCAGCTCACGTCCTCGCCGCGCGAGCGGAAGTGACAGACGACGACCAGCGCCAGGGCGGCCACCAGCGCGGGCAGCAGCCCGCCGGTGAACAGGCCCGCGATCGAGACATTGGCGACCGAGCCGATGGTGATCAGCACCAGGCTCGGCGGGATCGTCTCCGACATGGCGCCGGAGGCGGCCAGCAGCGCCACCAGCTCGCCCGGCCGCGCGCCGCGCCGCTTCATCTCCGGGAACAGCACCGGCGCGACCGCCGCCATGTCGGCGGCCTTCGAGCCGGAGATGCCGGAGACCAGATACATGGCGCCGAGCAGCACATAGGCGAGCCCGCCGCGGACATGGCCGAGCAGCGCGGCGATGAAATCGACCAGCGCGCGCGCCAGCCCCGCCATCTCCATCATCAGGCCCAGGAACACGAACAGCGGCACCGCCAGCAGGATGAGGCCCGACATGCCGTCATCCATGCGGCTGATCACGATGGTGAGCGGGATCTGGGTCGTGAACGCGAGATAGGCGAGCGTCGCGAGCCCGAACGCAAAGGCGATCGGCACCCCGAGCGCCACCAGGACGCCGACCAGCGCGACGAAGAAGATCACCAGATTGTAGTTGCCGATCGCCAGCAGGGCAGGTGCGGCGAGCCACAGGCGCGCCCGCCACCGCGCCCACGATGGCGGCCGCGATCACGATTTGGCCGACGCCGGCGCGCTCGATCAGCCGCGCCGCGGCGATCAGCAGCATCAGGGCGGCGCCGACCGCGATGGCGGCGACCCGGTAGGCGTCCGGGATCTCGAGCGCCGGCGTGGTGATCATCTGCTGGAACTCCACATAGTCGAGCGCCGGCAACATGATGGCGAGGAGAAAGACCAGCGACCATCACGGTGGCGAGGGTCTCGATGAAGGCGCGCAGCCGCGGGGCTGCGAGCGTCACCAGAAAGCCGAGCCGCATGTGCTCGCCGCGCCGCAGCGCAATGACGGCGCCCAGCATCGCCAGCCACAGGAACAGGATGGAGGCGAGCTCGTCCGACCAGGTCAGCGGCCGATTGAACCCGTAGCGCGAGATCACGCCCGCCAGCAGCACCAGGATCTCGACCGCGACCAGGATGGCGGCCGGGATCTCGGTGATGCGGGCGAGCCAGCCGGTCGAGGCGGGCGAACGCTGATCGATCCCGGCCCGGCGCGCTGCAATGCGGCGCCGGCGCTTTCAGCTGAGCGCACCGACCTGGCTCTCCAGCACCGCCCAGGCCTCGGCGCCGTATTTTTCCTTCCATTCGGCGTAGAAGCCGGCAGTCCGCAAGGCGGCGCGGAATTTTTCCGGATCGGTGTTGTTGAAGACCATGCCCTTCTGGGTCAGCGCGCCTTGCAGGGAGGCGTTGAGCGCACGCACGTCGGCGCGCTCCTGCTTGGCGGCGGCATCGAGATTGCGCTCGACCATCGTCCTGCAGGTCCTTCGGCAGCGACGCCCAGGTCCGGCCGTTGGCGAGCGTCCAGAACCCGTCCCACATGTGGTTGGTGACGGAGACGAATTTCTGCACCTCGTAGAACTTGTAGAGGTCGATCAGCGCCAGCGGATTTTCCTGGCCCTCGACGATCTTGGTCTGCATGCGCCGAATAGGCCTCGTTGATGTTGATGCTGGCGGGAGAGGCGCCGAAAGCCTTGAACATCGAGGTCCAGAGCGGGCTCACCGGCACGCGGATCTTGAAGCCCTTGAGATCGTCGGGCGCATTGATCGGATGCGTGCTGCTGGTGATCTGGCGATAGCCGTTGTCCCACATCGCACCGAAGGCGTAGAGGCCGGACTTGGCGATGGCGGCGCGGATGAAGGCGCCGAGCGCGCCGTCCATGGCGCTCCACACCTGATCGTAATCCTTGAAGGCGAACCCGATGCCGTTGATCGAGGCGAGCGGCACGAAGGTCGACAGGATGAGGCCCGACAGGTTGAACATCTGGATCGCGCCGGTGCGCAATTGCGACAGCATGTCGGTATCGCCGCCGAGCTGGCTGTTGGGAAAGATCTGGATGTCCACGCGCCCGCCCGATTGCGCGCGGATGCGCTCGACCGCCTCGCGTAAGCGCACGTTCATCGGATGCTGCGACGACGTTGTTGTTGGCATAGCGCCAGCTGAACTCGGCGGCATCGCCGCGGCGGGTGAGGATGCCGAACGCGGCGATGCCGCCGGCCGCCGCGGTGCCGGCCTGCAGAAGCTTACGACGATTGATGCTGCGCATGGACATTGCCCCCGAGCTGGACTGGTTTTGCGTCACTATAGCAGGTTTCGGGCCGGTGGGTTGGCGATGGGGCGCACTTGTAGGGCGCAATCGCTTTATTGCGCCAATCAGCCCCGCCACGCCTCGTACCCTTTTGGTTCGGGGGCGACAGACTTCGCGGAGCGGCGCAATAAAGCGATTGCGCCCTCCGGCCATCCAAGCGGCGTTGTGCCC
>CAVUSX010000027.1:0-50199 GCA_963744275.1 uncultured Alphaproteobacteria bacterium | reverse complement strand
AGGCCAGACCGCGGCGATAATCCGTCGGCGTCTGCCCGGTGGCCCGGCGAAACGTGGCCGCAAAAGCACTGGAGCCGCTGAAGCCGACCTCGAGCGCAACCTCGGCCACGGACGCCTTGGGATTCGCCAGCAGGGCGCGGGCCCGCTCGATGCGACGATTGGAGTGATAGCGGTGCGGAGGGACGCCGAAGGAACGTTTGAACTCCCGCGCAAAGTGATAGGGGCTCAGTTGCGCGAGACTCGCCAAGGCGGCGAGCGGCAGGTCGTCGGCGAGGTGCGCTTCGATGAATTCCACAATTCGCCTTTGCTGCCAGCCCGCAAGCCCGCCGCGTCGCGCCGGCAGGACCGGGGCGGAAGCATCGAGCCGGATGATCTCGTGCGCCAGCACCGTACCGAGCGCCTCGGCATAGAGCCGGCCGCCGGCGTCGGCGCTGCCGATCTGGGCCTTGAGCTTGAGCGCGGTCTGCCAAATGCCGTCGTCGTCGAAGAACAGACGCGGACGGATATCGTTGGTCGCAGCGCCGCGCCCGGCATCGACCATCAACAGGCTCGGATCGATGTAGAACAGGGTGGCCTGCAGCGATTCCAGCGGCTTCATCCAACCGGAAAATGCGCAACCCGCGGGGATGAACGTCAGCTTGTGGGTGATGTCGCGGCGCGTCGATTTCGGCAGGCCCTCCACCATGGTCTCGCCGTCGTAGCGTCGGGCATGCTCCAGCGCCACCAGCAGGTGGCTTTGCTCGATGAGATTGAACTCCAGCGGCTGACGGCTGCTCAGCTTGATGGCCACGGCGCGCAGGCCGCGCCAGTCCGCCACCTTCAGCTCGAGCGTCCGAGGCGGAGAAAATACGGCCGGCTCACTTCCGCTGGTCGTCATCGCGGCTCGTCACCGTGGCTTGATCACATTGTAGCTTGACATTGTGGCATGAAAACCAAGCCAAGTCATGGTTGCTGCGCAACATGGCGCCGTTGCTGCGCAACGTGAGTTGCTGCGCGCAACGCCACCGCTCCTTCGCCCCCAATTTGCCCCATTGCCGGCCGCAGCCGCGGCCCGGGCGGTTCCCCTGCCCCAAGCACGCCCGGGCGAGCTGGATCTGCCCCCGCCATCCGGGAGGATGCGTGCGCCGCCCGGTCTGCTATCTTGACGCCAAGAACAAGGGCCGCGTAGCGGTCGCGAGGGGAGAGCATCATGTCGTGGTGGCCGGGCTGGAACTCGATCGAAGGTGCCGCCAAATGGGGGGACATCTTCTTTTGGGCCGGCTTCGCCTTCCTGGTTCTGCTGGTGGGATGCGGAGCGCTGTCCAAGGTCTACGGCTGGCGCAAGGACACCTTGATCGCCATGCGGGACGATTTGATCTCGGTCGCGGCCGACATCCGAACCAAGCAGGCAGACCAGGAGCACGTCGAGGCGCAAGCGCACCATGATGCCGAGATCGCGGCCGCCAGACCCCCGGTCGAAGCCGAAAGGACCGAGCCGGAACCGCAACCGCAACCACAACCGATGGCCCGTGACGCAGACCCGCTTCCGCGCACCTCCGAGCAGGTCGCCCGCCTGCAGGAGCGATCCCCCCGCGGCCTGACCGAGGCCCAAAAGAAGACCATCATCGGGCTGTTGTCACAGTTCCGCGGCCAGAAATTCTCCGTCGTCTGCATCGCGGGGGACCCTGAGGGCAAGAACATCGGGGAGGAGATCGTGAACGTCCTGCGCGCCGCCGGCTGGGACTTCCCGGAAGGCGGCGTCGGCGAGGCCACTTACAACAAGGAACCGATCGGTCTCTCGCTGATGGTCAATGCCGGGCAGATCATGACGCCGACCGTGCTGCGACCGGTCGCCATGCTGGTCAAGGCTCTGGCGGATGCCGGGCTCATGCAACGCAATGGCGCGCTCGCCGATCCCAATGTTCCGCGTGATCGCATCGAGGTTCGCATAGGCCGGAACCGGAACCCGACCTGATCCGACTCCCGGTCCCGCACCGGCCGGCAGCAGATTCTGGTGGCCTGTTGCCGTATTGCAACAGCCAGCGACCGCTTCGAGGGATAACATCGGGCTAAATTTGGCGGGTGGGATGGGGGCGTGGGTATGAGAAAGCTGCTGCCGGGAAGCGTAGCGCTGTTGGCATTGGGTCTGAGTATCCCCGCAATGGCGGCCGACCTCGAGGTCGGGGGGCCGGCCTACAAGGCGGCGCCGCCGGTCAGGCGAGCCTATGATTGGACCGGCTTCTATGTGGGCGGCAATGTCGGCGGCCACTGGGGGACCGACAAGATCACGACCGTGACGGACCCGGGTGGCGGCTTCGGGGCTGGCGGTGCGGCCGCTATCGATGCGGCGTCCCCGGCCACGCTTCATCCGGAGGGATTCATCGGCGGGCTGCAGGCCGGCTACAATCTGGAGGGCAGCGGCGGCGTGTTCGGCATCGAGGTCGATGCCAACTGGCTGGGCGGCTCGGCGACCCGGACTTTGACCAATATCCCGGCCATCGCCCCCCTCGATGTCCTGACCAACACCACCCAGGCCTCGTTCCTCTCTACGCTGCGCATGCGCTGGGGAACGACGGTGCTCTCCGACCGCTCGTTGTTGTTCCTGACGGCCGGCTTTGCGTTCGAAACCCTCAAGACCACCGAACTCGATGGGCCACTTCAACAACGCGGTCGTCACCTCGACCAGCAACAGCACGACCGAGCCCGGCCTGACGGCCGGCGGCGGCTTCGAGTATGCCTTCACCGACAACCTGTCGGCGAAGGTCGAGTACCTCTATGTCGCGGTCAAGAACGTCGGCACCACGATTCCCAGCTCCATCGGCGGAAACCCAGACAGCATTGCGGTCACCCACAGCTACAGCGACAACATCGGGCGCTTCGGGCTGAACTACAGGTTCGGGGGATAAGCAGTATCGGTTGAGAGCTGAATCCGTCTTCCGCTCGAATACGAGCACGCCGGGTGGCGGCACGTGCGGCAGAGCTAGCATTTGCGCGCGGCCCTAGATGACGAACGCGGCCCCGACCCAGTCCGTCGCTTCCGAAAGAACGTGCGGCTCGTGCACGGAATGCTGCCGGATGATGGCCGTGCCGGAGCTCTACAAGCCGGCATGGACCCGCTGCCCCAATTGCGCCGCCGGTATCGGCTGCAAGGTCTATCCCGACCGGCCGCAATCCTGCAGGGACTTCGTCTGCGGCTGGCTGCTGGCGCCTTATATGGGCCCCGATCTGAAGCCCGACATATGCCACGTCGTGTTCTTTCAGCCCGACCGGGAATCCATCGTGGCCAATTGCGATCCTGATTGGCCGCAGGCCTGGCGCGCCCCCGTGGTGATCGACCTCCTCCACCAATTGGCGAGGAACTTCCCCGATCGGGTCGTGCTCGTGCGGGTGGAGAATTGATTCTGGCGCATCCTGGAAGATTCCATAGTGCCGATCACGAGCTGAACGGCGGGGCGCCTTCGTTTGCTCCTTCAAAGTGTCACAAGAATCAGATAGCTCTTTGCGGCATGGCGGCTCGTAGATGGTGAATTGATGAGCAGGGGGACGCGTCCGACACCTACGGATCGTGGTCCATCGCCCTCCGCGTCGCCTACTTCCGAAGCACTTCCGCACCTTCCGATCCGGTCTCCGGGCGCATCTGCGCGCCTGGGCGCCGGCTATTCCCTTAGGTTCAGCAAAAGGAGTTTGCCCTTGGGTAAACAATTCGCTAAGAAGAGACGCCGCAACGCTCGCTCGATCGCGACCGCCGAGATCATCGAATTTCAGGGGTCCAAGTTCGAGGCCGAGCGCCTGCCTCCCCCCATCAAGGCGCTCAACCCGACGCAGGGCGACTACCTCGATGCCCTTTCCACCAGCCCGCAGGTGGTGGTGCTGGGGCCGGCGGGCACCGGCAAGACCTGGATCGCCGCCACCCATGCGGCCGACCTCTATCGAGCCCGGCGCATCTCCAAGATCATTCTCACCCGGCCCAACGTGCCGTGCGGACGGTCGCTGGGATATTTTCCGGGCTCGCTCGAGGACAAGTTCGCACCCTGGCTTTCCCCCATCGTGGAGGCCATCAAGGATCGGATCGGAGCGCCGGCCTACGAGATCGCGCTCAAGCGCGGCCATATCGAGATGGTGCCGTTCCAGGTCATGCGCGGCAGATCATGGAAGAACGCCTTCGTGCTGCTCGACGAAGCCCAGAACACCACACCGGCCGAGATCAAGATGTTCCTCACCCGCGTGGGCGAGGACTGCACGGTGATCATCAACGGCGACGTGAGCCAATGCGACCTCGATGAAACCTCCGGTCTGCATACCATCCTGCGCCTCATCAAGTCGCAGAAGCTGCCGGTGCCGGTGATCGAGTTCACCCTGGCGGACATCGTGCGCTCCGGCTTCTGCGCCATGTGGGTGCGCGCCTTTGCGGGAGCGCGGCTCTGAACGGGACGGGATGAGGTGGCGGGGCGCCCACAAGGGGCGCCCCTACGACGCGGGCACCGCGGAAATGTTGGTCGCGTAGGGGCGGCCCTCGTGGCCGCCCGCCTCCGCCGATCACGGCGCGCTACAGAGAGCTGAGGCAGGTTTTCCGAACCGAGCCAAACGGAATCCCGGCCTCCCTAAGCGCCTTAGGCCGAAGGTTTTTACACGACCAAGACCCATTGCGGACGCTTTGTTGTTAGGTGAGCGAACCCAATTGTGTTTCTAAGTGGTCGTTCGATTGTTGGAAGTTTCGAACGTAACAGAACTGGCGACGTCCCGGGCGCAGGCGACAAAGCGTTCCGTGACAGGGCTAAGGGTGCGGTTCTTGAGCTTCGCGATCTTGACGGGCCAAGCTCGCTCCGGCAGATCGACCGGCAGCTCCTTCAAGTTGAACCGATCGCCGTGAAAATGGAGCACCGACCGGGGAAAGGTCGTGACGAAGCGTCCGGTCGCGGTCATGCCGGCCCTGAGGTGGACCGAGATCGTCCTCATGGTGACGTTCGGCGGCGCGAGCCCGCGCAGGGCAAACGCCTTGGCGATGACGCGATAGTTCCAGACCTCGCTGCTGGTCAGAATCCAAGGCTCGTGGCGCAGGTCCGCAATGTCGACCTTGCGGCGATGTGCCCAGCGCGACTGCCGCCCGACCACCACGGCCAGTTGATCCTCGAGCAGCGTATCGACCTCAAGATCGGTGACCAGCTCAGGATCCTCCAGCGGCCAACCGCCCCGCGCCAGCACCAGATCGAGATCGCGGTCGCGAAGCTTCTGGGCGAAGGACCGCGTGTTGACCGTATCCACGTCGAGCACCACGCGCGGATAGAGCTCGGTGAATTTCTCGATGATGGGCTGAAGCAGAGCCGCCGAGATGGATTTCAGGGCAGCCGAGGCGCAGCTCGCCGACGCCCGGGTCGGCCAGAAACGCGATGTCCTTGATGCTCTGTTTCAACTCGTCGAAAGCCGCGAGGCTGCGCCGCTCGAGGGCAGCGCCATAGGCGGTGGCCTCTACGCCCTGCGGCTTGCGGTCGAGCAACCGTACACCGAGGGCATGCTCGAGATCGGCAATTACCTCGGAAACGGCTGGCTGGGAAACTCCGAGCTGCTGCGCCGCCTTGGCCATGCTTCCGAGGCGGACGACCGTTGAGAAGACGTAGAGATCGCGCAGACGCATCCGTCGGCCGATCTGGCTCTCCCAGTCGATTTTACGCAACATAAGGTGTTCCTTATAGCATGTTTATTAAATAGGGAATTCCGCCTATGTCAACGCCTCGGTATAAGCATGCGACCTGAAACTCAACCGACGAGGAGATGTTGCCGTGCCTCGACTCCAAAAACTCCTTTTGACCGCGTCGCTGATGGCTCTCGCCCTCTGCGCCGCCGCGCTGATGAATGCGACTCGCGCCCCCGCGCAGGATTCCATCAAGATCGGATTCTCGCTGCCGCTGACCGGAGTGTTTGCGGACAATGGCAAGCAGATGCTGACCGCAGCACGACTTTTCATGGAGCAGCGTGGCGCCGCGGTCGCCGGCCGCCAGGTCGAGCTGGTCGTCCGCGACGATATGGGGGAGCCGGAGCAGGCGAAGCGAATAGCCCAGCAACTCATCGTGAACTCCAAAGCCGCCATCCTCGCGGGCTATAACCCAACGCCCAACGCGCTCGCGGTCGCGCCGATCGCCACCGAGGCAAAAGTGCCCCTGGTCGTGATGGGCTCATCGACCTCGATCGTCACCGAGAAGTCGCCCTATATCGTCAGGTCATTCTCGACCCAGGCACAGATCACGGCGCCGCTGGCGCGCTGGGCGGCCAGGAACGGGACGAAACGCGTCATGACTTCTCGTTTCGGACTTCGCGCCCGGCATCGAGACCGAGAAGGCGTTCATCGATGAATTCAAGGCCAACGGCGGCGAGATCGTGGCCGCGCTGCGCGTCCCATTGCAGACGGTGGACTACGCGCCCTACCTGCAGCACGTTCTCGATGCCAAACCGGAGTCGCTGTTTATCTGGGTGCCAGGAGGCATTGCCGCTCCGCTGGTGCGGCAGATCATCGAGTTCGGGATCACCAAATCGGGTATCAAGCTGATCGGGACCGGCGACATCACCGACGAAGCCGTGCTCAACCAAGCCGGCGATCCCATGCTCGGCATCGTCACCTCGCTGCAATATTCGGCCGCGCATCCTTCGCCGCTGAACAAGGCGTTCGTGCGGGACTTTATGCGGATGAGCGGCGGCGTCCGACCGGATCACATCGCAGTCAGCGCCTACGACGGCATGCATCTGATTTACGATGCGTTGCGAAAGACCGGCGGGCGCACTGACGGCGATGCTCTGCTCGCGGCCATGAAAGGCACGGCGTGGGAAAGCCCGCGCGGGCCGATCGCAATCGATCCAACCACGCGCGAGATCGTCCAGAACGTCTACATCCGACGCGTCGAGCGGATTGATGGCGAGCTCTACAATGTCGAGTTCGATACCTACGAGGCTGTGAAAGACCCGGCCAAGGCTGCCCAATCCAAATGAGCGCGGGTTGCGCCAGGCGCGACGGAGAATGTCCGAGATGATAGTGCAACATCGTCGGGCCTACCCGCTGGGCGCCACGACCATCGAGCAACATCGGCTCGTATCGCAGGCCGCGCGATACGAGCCGCACGCGTCCTGGCTGCTCGACCGGATCGGAATTCGGCCGGGCTGGCGCGCACTCGACATCGGCTGCGGACCGATCGGCATTCTCGATCTGCTGTCAGAGCGGGTCGGCGCCTTGGGCCAGGTCGTCGGCCTGGAGCGGGAGCCGCGCTTTGCCGCGATGGCGCGCGAGGAGATTGCGGCGCGAGCGCTCGCCAATACGGAGATCATCGAGGCGGACGCGCTCGATCATCGGCTCGAAGAGGGGTCATTCGATCTGGTTCACGAACGGCTGGTCATGATCAATGTGACGGCGCGCGAGGAGCTCGTGGCCAGGATGATGGCGCTGCTGCGTCCGG
This sequence comes from uncultured Alphaproteobacteria bacterium, assembly GCA_963744275.1. Taxonomy (GTDB): domain Bacteria; phylum Pseudomonadota; class Alphaproteobacteria; order Rhizobiales; family Xanthobacteraceae; genus VAZQ01. The sequence continues at coordinate 42,781 of CAVUSX010000027.1, read as the reverse complement.
GCGGCACCGTGATCCTCGAGGATGTCGACAACGTCTCATGGCTGTGCGAGCCGTGCCATCCGTCGTGGGTCGCGCTGCGCGACGCATTCTTTGCGACCTACGCGGCGAATGGCGGGGATGTGTTCATCGGCCGTCGCCTTCCGCACTACCTCAAGGCGGCGGGCGCGCAGAACATCGAGGTCAAGGTGCACGTCGATGCGCCCGCGGCGGGCGACTACCGCCGCAAGCACCTGCTCTCGATCGTCGATTCGATTGCCGACAAGGTGGTCGACATGAAGATATTCACCGCTGCGGAATTGCAGCGGCACCGGGAGGCCCTCGAGGCGCACCTTGAAGACCCGGCAACGCTGGTCATCGACAAGCTTTTGGTACAGGCGTGGGGTCAAAAGCGGACCTCTGACCAGCAGGTCCGCTGATGGCCCATTGCGACTCAGGCAGTCCGCCCCGGCTTCGGAGCACTGCGGACGGCCGGGCAACCTACTGGACAGATCCTGCTTGGTTCCCGTTCCGCTTCACATGCGCGAATCGCCCGCGCGGACTACGCTGGCGCTTGATGATGGGCGCATCCGTGGTCGTCGGAGGCGGCCCTCGTGGCCGCCCGCCTTGCGCCGATCACGGCGCGCCGGCGCTCGCTTCGGCGGCGAGCTTCCTGATCTCGGCCGGCGTCGCGGCCAGATTGGCGACCAGCGCGTCGATCTCGGCGCCCGACACCGGGCGGACCTCGAGATCGAGCTTTTGCGCCTCGGCCAGGAAATCCTTGTCCTTCATGGTGGCGTCGAAGGCCGCGCGCAAGGCGCGCAGCCGTTCCTCCGGAATGCCGGGCGGCGCGGCGAACGGGCGTGCCATGGTCTGGCGCGAGAAGATCAGCTTGAGGACAGCCTCCTTGGTCGGGTCCTTGGTCAGGGTCGTGACGAGCGGCACGTTGGCGAGATCCTCGTGCGGGGTGAGGCCGAGCTGAACCGGCACCGCGATCTCGCCTAAGTTGTAGAGCTTCTTGCTGCGGCTCTTGAGCGTGCTCCACGACCAGCCGCACATCCCGCCGAGCTCGCCGCGCTCGATCGCCAGCAGGATATCGGCGGTCCCGGGATAGCCGGTGATCAGCTTGAGCTTCGCGTTGAAGACGCTGCGCAGCACGTTGGCATAGACCCCGAGATCATCGGCGGTGCCCGAGCTGCCGACCGTGGTGTCCTTGGTCAGCATGTCGTTCCAGGTGCGGATGCCCGAGCTGCGGCTGAAACCGCAAACGCTGACCTCGTTGGTGACGCTGCCGACCCAACCGAATTTCTGCGCCTCGAATTGTCCCTTGTTGGCGCCCAGGAGCGTATCCACGATGATGCCGCGCGAGAAGGTACCGATGACGGTGCCGTCCTTGGGCGCCGCATTGTAGAGAGAGCTCGCCGCCCGCACGCTGCCGGCGCCGGCCATGTTCTGCGGCACCAGGGTCGGGTTGCCGGGTATGAAGCGGCCCATGTGGCGCGCCACCGCCCGTCCATAGAGGTCATATCCGCCGCCGGGCCCGAAGCCGATCAGGAGCTGCATGGTCTTGCCTTTGTAGAAGGCCTCGACCGAATCCGCCGCCGCGCCCGGGCGCGCGCCGCCGGCGGCGGCGAGCAACGCCAAGATCATCAGAGCGCCCATCCGCCGGACGCGCGCGCCCTCCGCTCGCGTTCGCCCGCGGGTCCACCACCTCTTCATGTCTCGCCTCCCTGGCGCTGGAATTTACGGTTGTTGCAGCCGTATCCCACGTGCTCGCCCGCTCGTGCTCACCCGGAAGCGTCAGACGCTGGTTTTCCTCTCGCGCGCGGGGGTGACGGCTGGACATTCATGCATGCTTCGATGATAGTGAACGCCATCCCATCATGGCGCAAGTGGACACGCTCACGGCGTGCGTGGGAGCCGACTGAGTCCGCCCTCCGGGCGGTCACTTTGTCGCATCCCGCGATCTCCACCGGCCTCGAGCCAACCTGCAACGGACTTTCATATGACCACCAGGATCCAACTATCGCTTGCATGCGGCGACTACGAGATCATGCGCGCCCTCAAGGAGGGAACCGTCCGGCCCGACGGGATCGATCTCAAGGTCCTCACCGCCATGGATTTGCCGACGCGCCATTGGCGCTTCCTGCGCAACGGCGACTTCGACATGGCGGAAGTCTCATGCTCGTCCTACATCGCGGCCCGCGACCGCGGCTTGCCGTTCCGGGCGCTTCCGGTCTTTCCGCACCGGCGCTTCCGGCACGGTTTCGCCTACATCAACACCGGCAAGGGCATCAAGAAGCCGACCGATCTGATCGGCAAGAAGGTCGGCGTCAAATTCTTTCTCATCAGCGCGGCGCTCTGGATGCGCGGCATCCTCGAGCACGAATACGGTGTGCCGTTCAAGTCGATCAAGTGGTTCACCGAGCTCGACGAGGACGTCGACCTCGCGCTGCCGCCCGAGGTGAGCATCACGCGCGTGCCGGCCTCCAAGTCGATCGTCGGAATGCTGGTCGACGGCGAGCTCGACGCGGTGCTGCATGCCGATCTGATCAAGCCGATACGCGAGAACGATCCGCGGGTCGGCCGGTTGTTTCCCGATTACAAGACCGAGGAGATGGCCTACTACAAGAAGACCGGCGTGTTTCCGATCATGCACACGTTGGGAATCAAGCAGGAGATCGTCGAAAAGTATCCCTGGGTACCCATCAACATGTTCCAGGCCCTCAACGAATCGAAAGCCATCGCGATGCAGCGCATGGAAAACCCGCGCATCGTCCCGCTGGTCTGGTACCGCGAGGCCTGGGAGGAGCAGGAGAGCATGTTCGGCACCGATCCGTGGCAATACGGATTGACCGAGGGGAACCTGAAGACTTTAGAGACCCTGGTGGGCTACTCTTTCGAGCAAGGCCTGATCAAGCGTAAGATGCCGATGGACGAGCTGTTCTTGAGCGTGTCGCAGGGCGCCCGCCGCGGCGATGAATTCACGTTCTAGCCGCGGACTAGCGGCGCCTTAGGAACCTTTCGCCGCCCCGCTGCGTTGACGCAGACGCCGTGCGGCAAGCTTGGCACAGGACGAGGAGCCATACATGACCAAGATCACCTACGAGATCGTCGAGCACGACGGCGGCTGGGCGTACCGGGTCGACGGGGTGTTCTCGGAAACCTTCCGATCCCACGACCTCGCCCGCAAGGCGGCGGAGCGCGCCGCCCGCGAGCAGGTCGTTCCAGGCGTCACCACCGGCATCTCGTACGAGGACAAGAGCGGCCAGTGGCACGAGGAAGTCGCGGCCGGCAACGACCGGCCCGAAACCGACGTCAAGGGGTGAGCATTGCTTGCTGCCCTACGGGCGCCGCATGCGCGCAGGCAGAACCAGGTGCGCCAACGGAATGCCCGACAGCCCCAGGAAAGTTTCTCTCGAAGCCGAGAACGCGGCCTTGCGCGACTTGCTCTCGCAGGCAGCGAGCGATGCGGAGCGCATGCTGGAGCAGGCGGGAATCGGCGCCACCGAGAACGAAGCGGCCAAGCGGTTGCAACGTCTGCTGCTGGAGGAATTGCATCATCGGGTGATGAATACGCTGGCGACCGTCATGGCGATCACCTCACAGAGCTTGCGGAGCGCCGAGAATCTGAAGCAAGGCCGGTTGGCGGTGGAGAACCGATTGGTCGCCTTGGGCCGCGCGCATGACCTGCTGCTGCGGGTCAATTGGGACAGCGCGAGATTGACCGAAGTCATTGCCGCCGCCATCGCGCCGTACGGCTCCGACGCCGGCCGGTTCACGGTTCCCGACAGCGATGCCGAGGCCGGTCCCGGCGCGATCCTGCCGCTCACCATGTCGCTCAACGAGCTCGGCGCCAATGCGCTCACATACGGGGCCCTGTCCAACAGCACCGGCGGTGTCGAGGTCACCTGGGCGATCGACGAAAAAGATCAGAGGTTCAGGCTGAAATGGACTGAAAGCGGCGGGCCGGCGGTGCAGCCGCCGACGCGGCACGGTTTCGGGACGCGCCTCATCGATCGCCTCGCCGACCAGCTGCAGGGCCATGCGCAGTTGAAATATGAGCCCGCGGGCCTCGTCTACGAGCTCGACATTCCGCTGCAGGCCTTGCGGGCGCCGCGCGCCCATTGAAACGCGGCCTCATTTGAAACGCGGCCTCATTTGAAACGAGGCCTCATGGCCCCTGCCCGGCTCAAGCTTCCCTGCCGCCGCGTCAGGACGCCAAGGCCGAGCGGGGCCCTGCGCAGCAGCGGCCCCGTTCGTATTTTCGGGCCTTGGCAGGTATCGCCGGCCTCGACTCAGGATCTTCCGGCTCCGTAGGATTACGAGAGTTAACGTCTCGTTAATGCGTTGGATCGCATTGTCGGTATCAGGGAACGGGGGAGTGATTCGGAGGTTGCAATGTTGGCCGGTCAATACATGCCCGACGACGACGTTTGTCCCGTGCGCGATGAATTGTTGGGTCAACTCTACAGCGCCAGCACGCTGGGCCTGAACGAGCTGGTCGCCACCGTGCCGCCCCCCGTCAGAGCCATGCTGGCCCTGTTCTGCTATCACCGCAGCCACCTGCATTCGATGGGATTGTCCATCGCGGCCAGCTGCGACGAGGACGACTTGGTGCGATTGGGAGGACGGGTGGGCTCCACTCTGTTCGCCCGCTCGCGCGAGGCTCCGCAGCCCCAGCAACTGGCGTCACCGCACGCCAACCGGCGAAAGATCACGCTGGCAAGTGGCCTCCTGCGAAGCATGCCGCCCCTCGATGACGAGTCGGAAGACGACGCCGACTAGCCCGCGGTTGTCGCCCCAGACGAGCGATGCGCAGCGGCGCGCGCCTCAACAGCCCGGCCGCCGCTCAAATCATGCCGTCGACTGCCGCACGTGAGCGCCGCCCGGGCGGTCACGCAACCTTCGCGGCGGCGCTTTCGGAAGCTGCGTAAGCGTGCCCGATGTTGGGCTGCTCGTTGAGGACGACGCTCAGCAAGGAGCTGTGCACCTCGAGGTGGCCATTGTAGTTGATGAAGCCCAGTTTCCGGAACTTGTTCATGAATTTGCTCACCCGCGAGCGCGTGGTGCCGATCATCCCGGCCAGCGTCTCCTGGCTGACCTTGGCGATGATCCGGTCAGGCTTGCCCTCCTTGCCGAAATTCGCCAACAACAGCAAGGCGCGGGCCAGGCGCTTCTCGCTCGAATTGAACAGCTGATCGATCAAATCCTCCTCGACCCGGAGCGTCCGCGCCAGCAGATGCGTGATGAACATGCTCGAGAACGCGGGCTCCTCGCTCAGCACGCGGATCATGGCCGCTTTATCCAGCCGCATGATGACGCTGTCGGTCATGGCCGCCGCGGTCGACATGCGACGGGGCTGCCCGCTCAGGCAGGATTCACCGCAGAACTCGGCCGGCCCCAGGATCGCGACGATGACCTCCTTGCCCTGCTTGGAGACGACGGTGAGCTTCACCCTTCCCGTCTGCACATAGAAGACCGCATCCGCGGCATCGCCCTGGGCGAAGATCTCGTTGTCCTTTCCATAGCTGGAGATGGTGCGCCCGGCGCCTTCGGTTTCGAGGAACATCCGCGAATCGAACGAATGTCTGCGCCTGCTCTTGGGGAGGGGCTTGCTCCTCGCAGAATGAATTCGACTGATCATGTAGCTCTCCCACGGCTGCGCAATTTACCAGATGCCGGAAGCGGCCGAGCCAAATCGCGAAGGTTACGCGCCTTCAAGTATCAAATTACCAGGTGGTAGACTGTTCAATATTGCACAGTCGGGCGCGGGCCGAACGACCAAAGAGCTGCGCTTGCGGTGGCCGATTTCAAACAGGCCGCGACCCGCTGATGGGATGTACGTATTTGTTAGGTCACTGCGAAGACACCCCAGCACGCGCAAACCTCTGCCCTCCGCGGGCGCACGGCGTTCCTCTCCCCGCGCGCGGGGAGAGGGCAACACGGCAAGAAGGAAAACCCGAGCCCGGCCCGGGTGAGGGGGCGTTTCCGCGAGTTTGAGCGCGCGAAAGCGGAGATCTAATGCAGGATCTTGACGTCCTCGGGTTTCGCCGGACCCGGCAGGCTGCTCACATAAGCGTAGATGTCCGCGAGCTGCGCCTCGTTCACCACCAGCGCCGTATAGGGCGGCATGACGTTGGCGGGCTTGCGCAGCTGCGACTCGAAATTCTCGTAGGGCAACGGGTTGGGGGCGAGCCGCGGTCCGGTGCCGCGCGAGCCTTGCCCGACCGTTCCGTGACACTGGTAGCAGCCGTCGGCCATGAACAGCTTGTAGCCGTTGGCCGCGTCGCCGGGGGGCGCCGGCGATTGCGCCGAAGCCAGCGCGCAGGAGCCGATCAGTACCGCAAGCGAGAGGATCATCTTTTGCATGGTTGTCGCCTCAACGTCCCTGAGTGACGGCATCGACCAGCACCGGCTCGCCGGCCTTGACGATCTCGACCGCCTTCTTGAGCACGCCCCCCAGCTCCTTGGGATCGGTGATCGGCCCGAACGCGGCGATGCCGAGCCCCTTGGCCATGGTGGCGTAGTCGATGAAGGGATCGCGCAGCGTCACCCCGATATGGGTGCGGTCGATGCCGCGCTGGCGCCGGTTGGCCATGCGCTGAATACCCATGATTTCCTGATGATAGGCCCGGTTGTTGTGCATCACGTAGAGGATCGGGAGGCGGCTCGAGGCGGCCGTCCACAAGATGCCCGGCGAATACATCAGATCGCCGTCCGGGTTGATGGAGACGGTGATGCGGCCGTGCTTCTTGTTGGCGACCGCGGCCCCCGCCGCCGCCGGCGCGCAATAGCCGATGCCGGAGCCGCCGGCGACGCCCGTATTGTGATAATGCTTGCTCATGTCCCACAGGCGCGCCGGCCAGCCGCTCACGAAATTGCCGGTGGTCGAGGCCAGCGACCAATCGGTGTCGCGGATGGCCTCGAACACCTCGGCGCAGAGCCGGCCGGTCGAGATCGGGCTCGCGTCCCAGCCGAACAGCACGTCCTTGCGGGCCGCCGCGGCGGCCTGCTTGTGGGCCGCCGCGAGCTTCTCGCCGCGCGCCTCGAACTTCGCCTTCTGCTCGGCGCTCATGCATTTGCGCACCGCCTCGGTCAGATAGGGCAGCGAGGCCTCCGAATCCGCCGGGATCGACAGGTCCACCGCCTGGTAGCGGTTGAAGTCCTGGTAGTTCGCATGGCTGAACAGATCCGCCGCGCTGATGCTGATGAGCTTGGCGTTGTCCTTGATCCTGGAGCTCGCGTAGCTTTCGATGTTGTCGTGGAACTGATGGACCGTATTGTAGAAGTCGGTCACTTCAAGGCCGAGGATCAGGTCGGCCTGGGCGATCAGGGCGCGCGAGCGCTCGCTCAGATTATATTTGTGACCGGTCGGAAAGTTCATGCGGCCGCCGGTGTCGCAGACCGGCACGTGCAGGGTCTCGGCCAGCTCCACCAGCCGATCGATGCCGGCCTGGGTGCGGGTGTTGCGGTCGGCCACGATCACCGGATTTTCCGCATTGACCAGCATCTGGGCGCATTCCGCCAGCGCGTTCTGGTCGCCGGAAACCGGCGCCATGCGCGACAGCTTGGGGATGGCCGGTTTCTTCTGGTGCTCGGGCAGCGGCTGGTCCTGCATCTCGCTGTCGAGGATCAGGAGCGTCGGCGCCATCGGGGGCGTCATGGCGATCTTGTAGGCGCGCACCGCGGAATCCGCGAAATGCTCGAGCGAGACCGGCGTGTCGTCCCACTTGACGAAATCGCGCACCATTGCGGCGGCATCCTGCACCGAATGGGCCCAGACCGCGGCGCCGCCGCGCTTGGGAGCATCCAGCGTGTTGCCGGCCATGATGTAGACCGGCACCCGGTCGCACCAGGCGTTGTAGATCGCCATCGAGGCGTGCTGCAGCCCGACGGTGCCGTGCGCCAGCACCAGCATCGGCTTGCCTTCGATCTTGGCGTAGCCGTGCGCCATCGCGACCGAGGCTTCCTCATGGGTGCAGGTGTGCCATTCGAGGTTCGAGTAGTTGATCAGCGATTCGTGCAGGCCGCGGAAGCTGGTGCCCGGATTGGCGGCGATCTGGCTGATGCCCAGGCTCTGGATCACGTCGACCATGAAGTCCGAGCTGGCGGAGCCCTGCAGGATCGGCATCTCGGCCGGAATGCCCTGCTCCATGCGCGGATTGGGCGGCACCGGGCCGACCGGGCGCGGCGGCCCGTCCGGCTGGCCGGCGGTCTGCGCCTTGGCGGCGAGCGGCGCTCCGACCGCGGCTGCTCCGGCGAGCCCGGCGCCCTTGAGCAAGCCGCGCCGGCTGAGCTTGGAAAAGCTCCTCGTCTTGGACATGGATGGCTCCGTTTTGCTGTCAGGTTGATTTCGAATTGGGTTTCGGTTCCCTGCGGCCGTTCGGCGTTCTTTTTCAAGGCGCGCGCAGGGCGCGGCGTTGCCGGCATTGGAGCACGCGCCGAGGCGGGCAGCAAGACGAGGCGGCGGCGGTCGCGCCGGACCGTGGCGGCAGGGTGAATCCGCGGCCCGGCACGGCGCCTGCAACTGACAGTTAGTATGATGGCGAGATCGGTTCTGGACCCAAATCGCCCCTGACCGGCCGGCAGCGCACACATGTTGACAAGCGTCCACCTACAAGCGCCACTCACTCAACGTCGTCCCGGCGTATAGTGCGTCGAAGACGCGCGTAAACGCGCTTATGGAGCCGGGACCCATGCGCCGCAGCAGATCGAGGGGGCACGGCGTATGGGTCCCTGCTTTCGCAGGGACGACGCATGAATATGCTGACCCGGCAACGCTCCAATGACGCCGTTTCGACGACGCACATTTCATTTACGAGGCCGCTTGGCGGCCGGGCTCGCCGCCGCGTTTCTGGCGACCAGCCCGGTGGCGATCGCGCAGGACCAGGGTGCCGCCACCGCCAAGGACGTGATCTTCGCCCGCAAGACCCTGATGAACTTCATGTGCGACAAGATGGCCGACATCGAGCGGATGATCGCCATGGGACACATCGATCTCGAGGGTGCGCGCGGGAACGCGGACGCGATCTCGGTGATGCTCATGGCGTTCCCGCATCTGTTCCCGCCGGGCTCGAACCAGTGGAATCCGGACAACCCCGATCCGGATCCGGTAACCGACACCTATGCGTCGCCGGAGATATGGACCAAATTTCCGGACTTCTATCGGCTGGCGGCCGCCGCCGCGCGGAGCGCCCATGACATGAGCCGCGCCACCGGAATCGACGAATTCAAGAGCCATGCCCGCGAGCTGCGGATCACCTGCGACACCTGCCACGCCCTCTACTCGGAAAATAATTGATCGCCGGCCATCGACGACCGTTTCCTGCGTCGATATCAGGCACCATGTCGGGAACATTGAAATGACCACGCGCCGCGCTCATGCTCTGCTCATCGCCTGTGCGGTGATTTCGCTCGCGTCTCCCATCGCGGCCGCCGCCCGCCCGGCGCAGCCGAAGCTGCGCCCGGCGCAGGCGAAGCTGGAAGCCCGCATCGCGGAGCTCAAAGCCAAGACGGCGGCTCTGGTCGCTGCCGAGCGGCCGCGTCTGGAGGCGCTGTCGCCGCCGGAACGCCTGGCCGCGCCCCCCGCCATCTGGCGGGTGCCAGGCGGGCTCACCGCCTTCACGGACTGCGCCCGCTGTCCCCAGATGGTGGTGGTACCGGCCGGCGAATTCACCATGGGGTCGCCCCCTGCCGATCAGCAGGCGGAGACCCAACACCGTGTCACCATCGCGGCGCCGTTCGCGGTCAGCAAATTCGAGATCACGTTCGCGCAATGGGATGCCTGCGTGAAGGATCATGGTTGCGGCGGTTACCGGCCACAGGACGAGGGCTGGGGACGCGGAAATCGTCCGGTCGTCAACCTGTCCTGGGAAAATGCCAGGGACTACACGCTCTGGCTCGGCGCCAAGACCCACAAGCCCTACCGGCTCTTGTCCGAGGCGGAGTGGGAATATGCGGCGCGCGCCGGCACCACGACGGCGTTCTCGTTCGGCGCCACGATCTCGCCCAGCCAAGCCAACTTCGACGGCAGCCCCGACGGGTCGGGCCCCTCGGAGGTGAACCGGCAGAAGACCATGCCGGTCGGCAGCTTCCCGGCCAACGCATTCGGCCTCCACGACATGCACGGCAATGCCTATGAATGGGTGGAGGATTGCTGGCACGACGACTACACCGCGAAGGCTCCGACCGACGGCTCGGCCTGGATGGAGGACGGCTGCCGCGGTCATGTCGGGCGCGGCGGATCGTGGGAGGACTCGCAAAGCGAGCTGCGTTCCTCCGCGCGCTCCGGCGGCTACAAGGACGAGCTGTCCTCGACCGACGGCCTGCGCATCGCCAGAGGGCTTTGACGGGACGGCCGCAGACTAAATGCCTCGTTTCCATGCCCGCCGCCGGCGGCGTTAAACGTGAATGCTGCAATGTCGACATGTTCTCTCGCTATCGGGAACTCCCCGCGGTAAGGAACGGCCCTTCGTCCCCAAACCGTTTCCTCATCCGTTGGCGCCCCCTCCCCATGCTCCAAATCGATAATCTGGTATTCAACGCCTGGAATTCGGCGGTTTTTCGATTCCGCCAGCGTGTCGGTGCCGGTCGGGGCCAAGGTCGGCCTGGTCGGGCGCAACGGCATCGGCAAGACCACGCTGTTCAAGCTCATCCTGGGCGAGCTGGTGCCGGACGGGGGCGAGATCGGGCTGCCGAAAGCCGCCCGCATCGCCTCGGTCGATCAGGAGCATCCGGCCACGGCGGTCAGCCTCCTGGACACGGTTCTGGCCGCCGATGTGCGGCGCGAGGCGCTCAATGCCGAGCTCGAGACCGCCGAGCCCGAGCACCTGGGCGACATCTATCAGCGCCTGATCGAGATCGATGCGGATCGCGCGCCGGCGCGGGCCGCCGAGATCCTGAACGGGCTCGGCTTCTCCACCGCCGACCTCGAGCGTCCCATGGCGGAATTCTCCGGCGGGTGGCGCATGCGGGTGGCGCTGGCGGCCGCCCTGTTCGCGCAGCCCGAGCTCCTGCTCCTGGACGAGCCCACCAATTATCTCGACCTCGAGGGCGCGCTCTGGCTCGAGGCGCGGCTCAAGAAATACCCGCACACCGCGCTCATCATCAGCCATGACCGCGAGCTCCTGAACAATTCGGTCGATGCCATCCTGCATCTGAGCGAAGGCAAGCTCACCCTCTATACCGGCGGCTACGACGCCTTCGAGCGGCGGCGCGCCGAGATGAGCCGCCTGCAATCGGCGACCCGCGCCAAGCAGGAGGCCGAGCGCGCCCATCTGCAAAGCTTCATCGATCGCTTCAAGGCCAAGGCCAGCAAGGCCGCACAGGCGCAATCGCGGATGAAGCGGCTGGCCAAGCTGGAGCCGATCGCGGCGGTGATCGAGGAGCGGGTGGCGCCTTTCACCCTGCCCTCGCCGGCCCGGCCGCTGGCCCCCCCGCTGTTGCAGCTCGAAGCCGCGAGCGTCGGCTATGGCGCCAAGCCGGTCCTGCGCGACCTCAACCTGCGGCTGGACGTGGACGATCGCATCGGGCTCCTGGGCGTGAACGGGGCCGGCAAATCGACCTTCGCCAAGATGGTGGCGGGCGCGCTCGCCCTGCAATCGGGCCAGATGAAGCGCGACAGCCGCATCCGGGTCGGCTGGTTCCATCAGCACCAGATCGAGGCGCTCGACCCGGCCGACTCGCCGCTCGACATCATCCGGCGCGAGCGGCCCGACGACAGCGAATCCTCCCGCCGCTCGCGGCTCGCCCAATTCGGGCTCGGATTCGACAAGCAGGAAACCACGGTCGCAAATCTCTCCGGCGGCGAGCGCGCCCGGCTGCTGCTGAACCTGGTCGCGATGGCGGCTCCGCACCTGTTGATCCTCGACGAGCCGACCAATCATCTCGACATCGACAGCCGCCGCGCGCTCCTCGATGCGCTCAACGACTACGAGGGCGCCGTCATCCTCATCACCCACGACCGATCCTTGATCGAGCTGGTGGCGGACCGCCTGTGGCTCGCCGCCGACGGTCACATCAAGCCGTTCGCCGGCGACATGGAGGACTATGCCCGCTTCGTCCTCGACCGCGCCAAGGCCGGCACCAGGGCTCCGGCGCAGGGCCGCGATCGTGGCATCATCCGGCCGCAGCCGCCGGCCCGTGAGCCGGCGCGGCGCAAGCAGAAGGGATACGCCTAAGGAACCAGGCCCGATGTGCCGGAACGGCCCTCCCGCAGCCCGGCGCCTCGTGCAACCCACCAAGCTCGAAGGTTCCGCTATTCGAACGAAACGGAGTAGGGTCGGGGCATCAAGGCGGGCGGCCATCACGAATTGAACCTGTATGTCAGCTCCTCCAATCAGTCCCACGGTCAGTCCCCCGACCAAAGCTTCTGCGCCGCGCCTCTTCCTCGGCCTTGAAGTCCCCCGGCCGCTGCGCACCCTGGTTCGGGCGCGGGAATCGAGCCTCGCCATACTGGGCGCCCTGGCGGGCGCGCTGGCCGGACTGGTGGTCGCCGGCATGAGCTTTGGGGTCACCCTGCTGCATGCGCTCCTGTTCGGCGTGCCGCCCGGCCAACGTCTGTCCTCGCTGAGCGCGCTCGACCCCTACATCGCCCTGTTGGTGCCGAGCCTCGGGGGGCTGGCGTTCGGGCTTGCGTTTTACGCGCTGGGGCGCTGGCGGCCGCTGCGCGAGGTCGACCCGATCGAGGCCAATGCGCTTCATGGCGGGCGCATGTCGCTGTTGGGAAGCCTCAGCGTGGCGCTGCAGACCGTCTGGTCGAGCGGCGTCGGCGCCTCGGTCGGGCTGGAAGCCGGCTATACGCAGCTGGCGAGCGGGATCGCGTCACGGTTCGGGTATGCGTTCCGGCTGCGGCGGCGGGATTTGCGCCTGCTCGTGGGCTGTGGGGCGGCGGGCGCGATCGCCGGCGCATTCGGGGCCCCGCTGGCGGGCGCCTTCTACGCCTTCGAGCTCATCATCGGGAGCTATTCGGTCGCGAGCCTGGCGCCGGTCGGTATAGCCGCGCTGGTCGGCTACATGGTGGCCAACCTGTTCGATCCGAGCACGCTCGGAATCGGCGCGCTCTACGTCTCCCATGTCGACACCCGCGATCTCGCGATCGCGAGCGTGGTCGGGCTGGTGGCGGCGGGCGCCGGCATCGCGCTCATGTACGGGGTCTCCCAGTGCGAGGCGCTGCTGATCTGGCTGCGCCTGCCGACCTATCTGCGGCCGGCGTTGGGCGGCCTGGTGGTGGGAGCGCTCGCGCTCGTCAGCCCGCAGGTTCTCTCCTCCGGGCATGGCGCCATCCATATGGCCGCCATGATCGACAGTCCGCTGCGCGACGTGCTGCTGCTGTTCCTGCTCAAAGCCGCCGCCTCCATGGTGTCGCTCGGCTCCGGCTTCCGCGGCGGATTGTTCTTCGCCTCGTTGCTGCTGGGCGCGCTCGGGGGCCGCTTGTTTGCGGATGCCATCACGATCCTTTGGCCCGCGCTCGCCCTGGATCCCCATGTCTATGCCATCATCGGCATGGGAGCGTTCTCGGTGTCGGTCATCGGCGGACCGCTCACCATGACCTTCATCGCGCTCGAGACCACCGGCGATCTTTGGCTCACCACCGCGGTTCTGGTCGCCGTCATCGTGTCGGCGCAGGTGACGCGCGAGGCGTTCGGCTATTCGTTCGCGACCTGGCGCTTCCACCTGCGCGGCGAGAGCATTCGCAGCGCCGCCGATGTCGGCTGGCTGCGCGACCTGACGGTGCGGCGCATGATGCGCCCGGACGTGCGCACGGTGCCGGCCAACACGACCCTGTCGCGGTTCCGCACCGCCTTCCCGCTGGGCTCCAACACCCATGTCGTGGCGCTCGACGAGGACAAGGACTACGCCGGCATCGTCGCGGTGGCGGAAGCGCATGCCTCCGAGCTCGACGAAGCGAACCCCATCAAGGACATTCTCCACTTCACCGACGCCATCCTGCTGCCGACCATGACGGTCAAGGAGGCGGTCGCCGCGTTCGACAAGGCCGAGGCGGAGGCCCTGGTGGTCATCCAATCGCGGGAGAGCCGCCATGTGATCGGGCTCCTGTCGGAAGCACACGCGCTGCGGCGATATACGGAAGAGCTCGAGTTGCGGAGGCGGGAATTGATCGGCGAGTAGGATCGCGGCGAGCGGGCCGAGAGCCCCGACCTACGTCAATCGCTGTCGGTGAAGACCAGGGATTGCTGGAACCGGATGGCATCGGCCGTGGCCTTGCCGCTCGTGCGGCCCTCGATCTGGTAGAGCCGCTGCTTGTAGTAGAACACCGCGACCGAGGAATGGCTGCCGTCGGCGGCCTGGATGCTCAGCTGCCGGCCGAACACCCGGCTGATGCGATGGGGAATGTCGAGCTTGATCTCGCCGCCCTGCGACAACGTCTTGACCGCATGGTCGATCACGGCGCTTTCCTCGAGCGCGGCATGGGACAGATCGACGATCGTCATCTTGAACACGCCGCCGTCCTGGGCAGCAGTATAGACCCGCGCCGGCGCCGCGCGGCCGTCGGCCAATTGATAGGTCGTGATCTCGACCTTGGGCTCGGCCGGAAATGAGACCGTGAAGGCGTAGTCCGGGTAGCTGTATTCCGTCCAGCTCTGGGCGACAGCAGGGCTGCCGGCGACAAACGTCGCGAGCACGAAGGCGATCAGGCGCATCTTGGTCGTTCTCGCAAGCGGGTTCTCGGCCTCATCCTACGCCCTTCCCGGGGCGCCGAACAGCGTCCCGAGGGAAACGCTCCGGCACGAGAAAAACCCGGGCGCCGCGAAAACGGCGGTCAGGTTCGCTCGAGGGTTAATGATGCGCTAATCCGCGCTCGAGCCGCCCATCGCGGCCGACAAAGCCGCCGCCTGCGAAGAGGCTCGCGCCGCCCTTAAAGGGGTAAGTAATCAATTGCACGTAATAACGCGGACCAACCCCGGATGGTGGGGCGGGCCTCAGAGGTCTGGAATGTCCCGATGGATGCGCGCATTCGCACAGACCACGACCTATCTGGGCGTGATCATGATCGTCGCCATCTGGGGCGGAATTTACTTTCTCACCAACGAAGCGTACGATCGCGCCTATGAGGACGGGTTGCGGCAGGGCAGCAACCTGACCCGCGTTTTCGACGAGTACATCTCACACGCGATCAGCGGAATCGACGGCGAGCTTCTGGTCCTGCGAAAATTGTACGCGCAGGATCCCGCACATTTCGAGTTCGGTGATTGGATCGACAATTCGACGGCGCGGAGCAATTTGACCGTGCATTTCTCGATCACGGGGCCGGACGGCATCATCCGGCTATCGACGCTGGGCCCGGTCCGCTCCACGATCGACATCAGCGGCCGGGAGCCTTTCCGGGTTCATGTCGATTCAACGGCGGACGAGCTCTACATCAGCAAGCCGTCGATCGGGCAGCTGTCCGGCAAGCCCTCGATCCAGCTGACGCGGCGGCTCCTGACGGACGACGGATCCTTCGGCGGCATCGTCGGGGCCTCACTCGACGTCGTCGAGCTGGAAAAATTCTACAATTCCATCGACATCGGCCGCGAAGGGATAATCGCCCTGGTGGGGTTCGACGGAGTCGTCCGCGCCCGTAGCGGACGTGACGTCGCGGCAAAGGAATATGTGGGCCAATCCGTGTCCGGGAGGTCCATGTTCGGGCTGTTCCGGCAAAATCCCGTCGGAAGCTTCTGGAACACGCAGAACACCAGGACCTTCGATCAGATCAAGCGGCTGATCTCCTATCGGGTGGTCGATGGATTCCCGCTGCTCGCCACCGTCGGATTGGCCGAAAGCGACATATATGAGCAAGCCGTATTGACCGCGCACAAATACGATCAGATCGGCCTGTTCCTCACCGCCATCGTACTGTTCGCGATCACCATCGGCATGCTGAGTCAATTCAAGCTCGCCGCGACCACCACCGCGCTCGAGCGATCCAAGCGCTCGCTGGAGCAGACCAACGTGCGCTTCGATACGGCGCTCAAGAACATGGCGCATGGTCTGAGCATGTTCGACGGCGATCAGCGCCTGGTGGTCTGCAACACCCGCTATGGTGAAATGTACGGGCTGCCGCCGAAGATGACCAAGCCCGGCACGACGCTGCGCGCCATCCTGCAGGCGCGCGTGGAGATGGGGTTCTGTCCTCACGAATCCGAGCACTATGTCGAGGAGCGATTGGAGCAGGTCGCCAAATCGCAACCCTACTACGCGGTCAACGAGCTGCGCGACGGCCGAATATTCGCGGTCAGCCATCAGCCCATGCGGGATGGCGGCTGGGTCTCGATCCACCAGGACGTCACGGCGCAAAAGCGGGCCGAAAAGCAGATCGCCTACCTGGCGCGCCACGATGTGCTCACCGACCTCTCCAACCGCGCGGTCCTGCGCGAGAGGATGCTCGAGAGCCTGGCGCGCCTGCGCCGCGGCGGCAAGGCCTTCAACCTGTTCATGCTGGATCTCGATATCTTCAAATCGGTCAACGATTCGCTCGGGCATCCGGTCGGCGACCAGTTGCTCAAAGTGGTGGCGCGTCGTCTGGTGGCTTGTCTGCGCGAGACCGATACGGTCGCGCGGCTCGGCGGCGACGAATTCGCGATCCTGGCCGCGGTCGAGGGCGATCAGCGCGAGGCCGCGGCCACGACCGCCGACCGGCTGCTCGAGGCGGTATCGGCTCCCTACGCGTTCGACGATCATCGCGTCGATATCTCCACCAGCATCGGCATCGCGCTGGCGCCGGAGCACGGCACCGATGTCGATCAACTCGTCAAGAGCGCCGATCTGGCCCTCTACAAAGCCAAGGTCGGCGGACGCAATACCTATCGGGTCTTCGAAGCCGCCATGGGGGCGGATGCGGACGCGCGCCGGGCGCTGGAGATCGATCTGCGCAACGCGCTTACGGGCGGCCAGTTCGAGCTGCACTATCATCCCATCGTCGACATCGCGACGAACGAGATCGCCAACGTCGAGGCGCTCATCCGCTGGCGTCACCCGCAGCGCGGCCCGATCGCGCCCGCCGATTTCATCCCGCTCGCCGAGGAGAGCGGCTTGATCAACCCGATCGGAGAATGGGTCCTGCGCCAGGCCTGCGCCGACGCCGCCGGCTGGCCGCCGCAGTGCAAGGTCGCGGCCAATCTTTCGCCGGTACAGTTTCGGCGCGGCAACCTGGTCGCCACCATCTCGTCCATTCTGACCGAGACCGGCCTGGCGCCGGAACGCCTGATGCTGGAGATCACCGAGTCGGTCCTGATGCAGGGCAACAGCGAGAACTTCGAGACACTGCATCAACTGCGCAAGCTCGGCATCGCCATCGTGCTGGACGATTTCGGCACCGGCTATTCCTCGCTCAGCTACCTGCGATTGTTCCCGTTCGACCAGATCAAGATCGATCGTTCCTTCGTGAGCGAGCTGTCGAGCAACGCGGATTGCGCCGCGATCGTGTCCGCGGTCGCGAGCCTGGGCCGCAGCCTCCACGTCGACACCGTCGCCGAGGGCGTCGAGACCGAGGACCAGCTCATGCTCGCGCGCGCGGCCGGCTGTACCCACGCGCAAGGCTTCCTGTTCGGCCGGCCTTGCAAGGTAACCGCGCTCGACTTCACCCGGGTGGCGCGAAAGCATGAGGGCGAAGCGGCCTGAGCGCAGGTGCCCCCCGTAAGGCAGCGCTCGCTTTGGTGCGGCGCAGCAAATGGTCGAATCCGCTGTCTTTACCGCGTCGAATGTGGACGACCACCGGGGAAAACCGGTTTGCGCTCGACTTTCCGGAAGAATACATTTTTGTAATGTTCGCTTGATATGAATTTTACAGCACCGCTTGATGGTAACCTCCGCCGCCACATCGGCCGTGGAGGGGATCATATGCGAACGATGATCGTCTATTTCGTTGTGCTGCTGGCCATCCCGATCGTGCAGGTCGCCGTCGGTCCACGGCTCGATCGCGCCGGCGTCCCGGTCGTCATCGATCGCAGCAGCCGGATCATCATTGCGGTCGGCAAGCACCTGCGGACCCCCGATATCGCATACCCGTCGGGCGCATGGTCGGAGCGACGACCGCGGGCGAGTTGACATGATCAACATGGCCCATCCGGCCCAGGCCCGGTAGCGGGCGCCAAGCCGAGAGGCTGATCCGACAGGTGCTGGCCCGCGATCCGCGGCATCCCGGCGTGTGTTGTTGATCGAGGGATATCCCACTCGTGCAGCCAAATTGACGGCGTGCGTGCCGTTCCGCCGGCTGCAGCGATCGCGGCCACCGCGCATTGACGGCGCCGAAATTGACTTTGCATGAGCGGTCGATCCGGTCGAAACCGCGCCAGGGCGGGCCGCGGCGGGTCCTGAAACGATGGACATCAGCCTCGGTCGGCCTGCCTTCCACGCGCCTGCGGCTGGTGACATAATCCCGCGTCGGCCGCCGCCGACCCGGATACGCACGGATCCGAGCTCAAGAGTCTTGAACCAAGGGAGGATATATCAATGTCGTTTCGTTTGGCCGCCGCCGCTGCAGTCGCCGCGATCATCGTTGTTCCGGGTTCCGCCGGCGCGCAAGTGCTGACCGAGAAGAACGTTGGGGTGCAAATGGCCTTGAAGATCGCGCAAACGGCGCTCGCCGAATGCGGCGATCACGTATCGGTCGCCGTCGTCGATCGCACCGGCCGGCTGCGCGTTTTCCTGCAGGGCGATGGCGCGGCTCCGCATAACATCGAGCTCGCCCGGCGCAAGGCCTATACGGCGGAGACGTTCGGGCGGCCGTCGGCCGAATGGGCGGCACGCACCGATACCGCCGCCGCCGCGACCGCCGCCGCCAGCGGCAATGGTCAGAACATCTCGGGCCAGCGCGCGCTGTCGGACGTCATTCCGCTGCAGGGCGGCGTTCCGATCAAGGTCGGCAACGAGACGATCGGCGGCGTCGGCCTCAGCGGAGCCCCCCATGGCGGGCCGCAGGAAGAGGCCTGCGGCAAGGCCGGCGTCGACAAGGTGGCGGACCAGTTGAAGTAGTTCGCAAGCCCCCGAGCGGACGTCATCGAATCCAGCCTGCTCACGGCTGCCGCCCACCCGGGCGGCAGCCGAACCATGTAGCCTCGCGCGGTCGCGGGCGAGAGCTGCTCATGCGAACACCCCCTCGCCGTTTGCGCGCGGCGGGCGATGTGGCAAGACGGTTAGACGCAAGACGGCAAGAAGACAGTAAGACGGCAAAGCCGGATGGACGGCACAATGATGGGAGAGGTGCGATGAAGTTTCGTTCCGGGGGTCTTTTCAGGTGTTTTCCTGGCGCCCTGATCGCGGCCGTCGTGGCGGTCGCGGCACCGGGGGCGCTGGCGCAAGCTCCCGACAATCAACCCGCCTATGGGGTCACCTATATCGAGGTCACGCCCTCGGCAGAGGCCACGGCGGCTGGTCTCTTGCGGCAAGTCGCGGCCGCGAGCCGCAAGGAAGCCGGCAATCTGCGCTATGAGGTGGTCCAGGATATCGAGCGGCGCAACCAGTTCGCCATCCTGGAAACCTGGCACGACATGAAGGCGATCGAGGCCCATGGGGCGGGGGCCAGCATGAAGCAGTTCCGCGAAAAGCTCGATCCGCTGCGCACCGGCTTTTTTGACGAGCGGCTCGATACCGGTATCGACGCCGGCCCGGTTCCGGCAACCGCCGGCAAGAGCGCGATCTACGTGGTCACCCATGTCGATGTGACGGGTCCTTTCAAGGACGACGCCATCGTCATGATGAAGAAGCTCGCCGCCGCGAGCCGTCTCGAGCCGGGCGCCCAGCGTTTCGACGTGTGGCAGCAGGCCAACCGGCTGAACCACTTCACCATGGTCGAGCTATGGAAGGATCAGGCGGCCCTCGATGCCCATGGTCAGGCGGCCGCAGCGCGGGAATTCCGCGAGCAGGTCGGACATATGATGGGCGCGCTCTATGACGACCGGCGCTACGGCAATCTCGAATGATGCGAGCCGGGAAACAACAGCGCGACGCAGCGCCCCGGCAGGCGGCCCGCAGACGTCAATTTCGCGTCTGCTTGAAAACGGGCGGATCAGGCGCAGCCTGGTCCATCTTGGTGGGAATCAGGCCGCCATCCGGGCGGCGCGGCCGCGGGCGGGAAGCTCAGGACCCTTCTTCAAGTCCCTTGCGCCTCATAGCGATCGGTCCGGGCCCCGGTGGTTGCAAGCTCGGGCGTGCGCGACGTTGCGAGATCGTCGGAAGGCTCTGCCCGCCCTTCGAAGCCGTAGAGCAGAAGGTCGGGGGGCGCGATCCAAATCTCGCCGTTCGTCTCGATGCGGCGGGCACGATATTTGGCGCTTAGAATGCGCTCGATCTCTGGACGCAGCGCCTGGACCAGCTCTGGCGCGGTGCCGCGCAACTGGTGGTAGCCGGCGAGATCGAGCAGCGCGTCGCGGCTGATTTTGCAGGCGACGTTCTTGGTGCCGTAGTAATTGGCCTGAAAGGCTATGCCCGGCGACTGAGCATCCAGCGTTCCGACGATAATGCTGAGCAGCATCGAAAGCCCACCCGGGGTCCAATTGGTCCGAATCAGCGCGCCCAGCTCGAGCTTAGAAGGTGCTGGTGACAGGCTACCGCCAGACCGGCCTTTATCCCCAATAAACACAGAAAATGCCACGCTTTTCTGTGTTTCATCGTACGTCTGGCGGCTGATCGAGCTTGCCGACGAGCGCCGAGACGCAATCCGCCCAGGTTCGGGGCCGGTACTCAGCCCGCAGCCGCGCCTCCCTGGCCGCCAGATAGGCGGGGTCGCGCATCACGCGCTCGATCTTCGCGAGCGCGTCGTCATCGTCGGTCGGATCGAAATAGTCGATCAGATCGCCGCCCACTTCCGGGATCGACGTGCAATTCGAGGCCACGCAGAACTTGCCTTGCACGAGGCTTTCCGCGACCGGCAATCCCCACCCTTCGCAAAGACTCGGGAATACCGTGAACAGGCAGGACCGATAGGCTCGGCGCAGATCCGCCTCCGACAAGCCGGGCATGAGCACGATCTTGCCGCCCAGATAGCCGCTGGCGGCGAGATCCGCCATGAGATCGTCGACCAACCAGCCGATCTGCCCGGCGAAGATCAAGGTCGGCACCGCATCCGCACCGTGCCGCTCCAGCAGCCGCCGCCAAACCCGCACCAAAAGGCGATGGTTCTTGCGAACCTCGATGGTGGAAACGAACAGCACGAAGGGCCGCGGAAAGCCGATCAGCTTCTCGTCCGCGTCCAGCGGCCGATCGCTCAAGCCCGAGCCCAGCTCCACGACATCGACGCGCGGAAGCGGGCATTCGGCCTCCACGGCCCACTTGATCAGGGCGTCCCTCGAATGCCGCGAGATGGTGAGCACCACGTCGGCGACCGGGATGACCTCGCGCAGCCACTTGCGGAATTGCACGGCGTGCTGCTGCTCGACGAAGGCTGCATTCTCGATCGGAATGAGGTCGTAGATCAGGATCGCGAACCTGATGCCGTAGCGCCGCTTCGCATCGGCGACGTGCTTCACATAATGCGGGACTCCCCAGCCGGCACCGAGCGAGACCACGATGTCCCCGGGCCGCACGAACCGCTCGAAGCGGCGCCGCCGGCTTCCCAAGTCGACGAGATCGCGAACCGCGGTCCGCAGCAGCGACAGGAAAAACCGCGGATGACGGATGATGACGGGCAGCATGCCGGACGGGTTGCTCCACAGCCGCGCCGGCTCCCAGATCGCCTTCCACGGGGCGTTGGCGCCCGGCGGGTTAAGATAGGCCGAGACGACCGCATCGAAGTCGATCGTCTGGAATCTTCTTGGTGTACACGCTGAGCCGGCAAAACCCGACGCGTCCGCTGCGACCATAGAGCCGTTGCGCCTCGACGAAGATCTCGAACGGTACCCGCTGCAGGCCGGTCGGATTACGAAAATGATCAAAATAGCGGAGAAAATCCTCGACTTCGAACCATACCACGGGTCGCTGACGTCCCCCGACGCCGTCTTCTCCTTCGGCGTGCCCATCAATAGCGTCCATGCAAGGTTCCTGGATATGCCATGCCGGTCGGCCGTCGCTTCCATGGCCGGGATGTCCACGCGGCCGTGGCGGGCGTAAAGAATGGACGACTCCCGCGCTTGTCTGCCTAATAATGCCGGACCACGCCACCGCAAAGGTGCCGCCCGCCATCAAGTGAAATAGATTCGTCGGCGCCGGGATCGCGTTCGGCAGCCTGATCAGCATATTTCTCGGCGATTTCGCCCTTTGGATCGCGACGGGGATTTGCCTGGGCGCCGCCGGCGGCGCGGCTCTGTCCCGATCGAGCGGCCACGACGGCGCCGCATATATATGCCGCGTCCAATCCGCATGAATCCTCGAATCGATGGGCGCCGCTTCTTCCGCGCCGGAGCGAGCCCGTGGCATGTACAGCGCCCCGTCGCGCTCCCATATATCCGCCGGCGTCACGTACCGCGCCCAGCGGCGGCACGGGATGCGTATCCGGAGAAGCGGCATGGACCTGCCCACAGCGACATCAGCGTCCTCCTTCGTGGAGGACACCTATCTCGCCCCGCAATTCGGCCTGATCGAGTTTCTGCGGCGCGTGCGCGAGGATCAGCTTTCGACCCTGGTGCCGGAGCTGTTCGGCCGCAACATGATCTACAATCGCCTCTTGTTCCTGCACAGCTTCCTGATCAACAAGCCGGAATATATCGAGCACGTGCTGTTGACCAATCACGCCAATTACAGCAAGAGCCATTTCCTGCGGCGCATGCTGGGGCCGATCCTGGGCGACGGGCTGCTCACCAGCGAGGGCGAGCTGTGGCGGCGCCAGCGTCGCATCGCGGCCCCGGCGTTCCACAACAAGCGCATCGCCGAGTTCGTGGACACGTTCTCGTCCTGCACCCAGACCCTGCTGGCGCGCTGGCGCACGCGCACACAGCCGTTCGATGTGGCGGCCGAGATGATGGCGCTGACGCTCGACATCATCGCCCGCACCATGTTCTCGGCGGACGTCAGCGGCGAGGTCGAGGCGGTGCGGCGCCTCATGGAGATCGTGGTCACCATGCGTCCCAGCATCCTCGATCTCCTGGGCTTCCCGGAATGGCTTCCGCGCCGCCAGCCGCCCGCCTATGGCCGCGCCATCGCGGAGTTCGAAGCGCTGGTCGCGCGATTCCTGGCGCAGCGCCGCGGCGACGGGATCGACCGCTGCGACCTGCTGTCGATGCTGCTGGCGGCGCGCGATCCCGAGACCGGCTCCGGCATGAGCGACAAGCAGCTGCGCGACGAGATTCTCACGATCTTTCTCGCCGGCCACGAGACCACCGCCAATGCGCTGAGCTGGATCTGGTATCTGCTGGCGCGCCACCCGCAGGCGGAGGCGCGGCTGCATGACGAGCTCGACCGGGTGCTGGGCGGGCGCCCGCCGACCTATGGCGACCTCGCCGAGCTGAAATGGACCCGCATGGTCATCGAGGAGGCCATGAGGCTATATCCGCCGGCGCACACCATCGCCCGCACCGCCTTGGGGGAGGATCGGATCGGCGGCGTGCACGTGCCGGCGGGCGCGATCATCACGGTCAGCATCTATATGACCCATCGCAATCCCAATCTGTGGACGGAGCCCGAACGCTTCGATCCCGAACGGTTCGCCCCGGCGGAATCCGCGCGACGCCACCGCTTCGCCTATCTGCCGTTCGGCGGCGGCCCGCGCATCTGCATCGGCAGCGGCTTTGCGATGGCGGAAACGCAGGTCATCGTGGCCGCCATCGCGCAACACTACCGGCTGCGCCTCGCCCCCGGCCATGTGGTTTCGCCCATCGGGCTCATCACTCTGCGCGCCAAGGGCGGCATTTGGGTCACTCTCGAGCCGCGCCGATGATCGGACCGGGACATTCCGGCAGCCTCCCGGACGGGCCGGCGCGTCAGCCCTGATCCGCGTCTCTTCGCCGGGCTCGCAAGGCCCGTGGCCGGACCCGGATGCTCCGATCGGGTCCCCCTTGCGTCATTCTGAAACAACCCCGAAACAGCCCCGCCGCACCCGCCCTTCTGCGGCCATCATGTTTTGTGTCAGTATTATTGCGGTTGCGCGATAGTTTCATGACGGTTGCGGGATTCGCTATGAGCTTCGACTGGCTGTCCTGGTCAAACCAAGTGGCGATCTGGTGGGGCTTCCTGCTGCTCGTCAGCGTGCTCAACATCGTGGTGCTGCTGCTGCTGCATACGCGTCTGCGCCGGAGAATGCTCGATTCTCCGCGCCCGGCGTTGCGGATCGAGCCGTTGTTCCTGCTCTGTGCCGCCTACGTCTTCGGATGCGCCTTTCGGTCCATCCTGCCGCGCGCCGACGTTCAGAGGATCTGCCTGTTCGATACCTGGCTATCGAGCGTCCTGGTCGGCCGATCGGTGGCGACGGTCGCGGAGATCTGCTTTGCCCTGCAATGGGCGATCTTCCTGCGCCAGCTCGCCGGCCTGACCAAATCAAATTCGGCCCGCAACATCTCGAATGCGATCGTTCCGCTCATCCTGGTGGCCGAATGCTGCTCGTGGTACTCGGTGCTCACCACCAGCTATCTCGGCAACGCCATCGAGAATTCGCTATGGGCGGTGGCTTTCCTGCTGATCGCGGCCGCGCTCGCGCAATTGCTGAACAAGTTCACCGGGCTCATCCGGTTTGCGATCGGCTTTGCGGTCTTCGGTATCGTGGGCTATCTGGGCTTCCTGTGCTTCATCGATGTTCCCATGTATTTCGAGCGCTGGCAGGCGGATACAGGGGCCGGCAAGCACTTGCTGGGAGCTCTTGCGGGCTTGCATGACGTGAGCACGCGTTGGGCCGTCACCCACGACATCGCCCAATGGCGCGACGAGATCGCCTGGATGTCGCTCTACTTCAGCGTAGCGGTGTGGTCGAGCCTGGCGCTTTTCACCTTCGGTCTCGTCAAGGACCGGTTGCTGCCCACCGGCACCCGAAGATAGGCCGTCATTTCGGCGGCAGCTTGAAATACCGCAAATCCGGCGGCGCCTGATCCTTCTTGGCCGGCATCAACAGGCCGTCGGCGCTCAGGAAGTAGTTCTCCTTGCCGATGACGATCTGGTGGGTGTTCTCCATGCAGGTGACCCGGCTGAAATTCGGATATGGGTTCGGGTTGCGCTTGTAGGTCTTGTCGACGCTCCAGGGGCGCGTCAGGGCGTGGTCGAACACGGTCATCTCGTCATGCAGCAGGTTCGGATCGCTGTTGTCGAGATGGATCCGCTCCTTGAAGGTCGACTCGTTGTCGAAGTGCAGCGGCAGTCCGGTGGCGTCGTAGGCGCGCGGCCCCTTGAACGGCCCGCGGGTCTCGACCTCGAGCACGTCGTAGACGCCCTCGCCGCCCTGGTCGATCCATCTGCCGATCGCATAGCCCTGATAGGTCGGCTCGAGATCGGTGGGCCAGGGACGTCCGTCGGTGAAAATCCGGCGCAAGTCGCTGCTGCCGGTCGCGATATAGGTGGTATCCGGCGTGACGATGAATTCCATCGTCGGCACCGACATCATGCTCGGCATGCCGCCCGGCAGGCAGCGGGCGTGGTCGAGAAAATTGCCCTGCCCGCCCTTGGCCTGGTCGGCCATGCTCTCTTCGTGGATCTTCTGATATTCCGGCGTCAGCGGCGCTTCCTGCGCCGGCCCGAATTTCTTGTACGGATCGAACTTGACCGACTGGCCTCCCAGGCGCGGGCTGACGGTGTCCCACTGGCCCTTCAGGTTCGGGTACTTGGCGTTATCGGCCGCCCGCGCGCCGCCCATCCCGAGCATCAGGGCGGCGGCCAGCGCAAACATCCCGGTCGAGCTTCCATACAACATGACGATCCTCCCAGCGTTGTTGGACAGCTTGTTTGATCGCGACGGACTCCATTTTTACGCACGCATGGCGCGCAGCATACACGGTCTGCGCCGGGCGGGGAACGGCGTCCCGCTGCCCGCCGGCCGCTGCCCGCTGCCCGCTGCCAGGCGCACGCGGGCCGGGTGCGCGGCGATTCGGGCTCAGGTCGGGGGAACCGGCTTCAGGCTGCGCAGAAAGCCCACGAGCGCATCGAGGTCCTGTGGCGTCATCTGCTCGTAGAAATCGAAATCCATCACCGGCACCAGCTTGCTGCCGTCGGGACGCACACCCTTGGTGATCGCTTGCTTGACCTGCGCGTCGGTCCAGCCGGCGATCCCGCCCGGATTGCCGGGCGTGATATTGGCCGAGACCGCGGTGCGGCCGTCCGCGCCCGTATAGCCGTTGCCGCCCGCCCCCATCCGCTCCAGATCGGGCAGGCCGCCGACGCGCGGCGTGTGGCACTGCATGCAGTGCGACACGGTCACCGCGATATAGCGTCCGTAAGCGAGCTTGTCGGAGCGCGGTGTATCGGGAACGCTGGTTACGGTCGCACCGAGCTTGGGCGGCGGCCCCGACACCGGCGCGCGTTGAAATGTGGTCGGCACCGCCGGCACCTGGCGCAGATAGGCGGCGATCGCGTGCGCGTCGGTATCGGAGAGACCGCGATAGAAGAACACGCCCATGGGCGGGCGCACGTCGCTGCCGTCGGGCCGCTTGCCGTTGCGCAGCGCCTCGACGATCTGCTGCTCGCTCCAGCCGCCGAGCCCGGAGGCGCGGTCCGACGTGATATTCGCCGAGATCGAGATTTCCGACCTTGCGGCCTCCGGCCAGAGTGGGAGTGTGGCAACTGCCGCAGATGCCGATCGTGACCAGGTATTTGCCGCGCGCGATCTGGTCGTCGGCCGCCCGGGCACCGGTTGCCGAGAGCGGCAATGCCACCAGCGGCAAAGCCGCCAGCGGCACAACCGCCAGCAGGCCGCGCAACAATGCGGCAGATCGAGTCTTTGAGCATGGCGTTTCCCCCCGTTTTGCCTCTTCACCATCCTGCCATGCCGGCTTGGCCAAACCAACAGCTGCGGGCTGCGCGGCCGGGGCAGCCGGCCGGTTATTCACACCTCAGCGAGACGAGAGCCTTCATGTCCAGGGCGTTCATCGCGCAATCTCAGCACAGGGGCGATTTCGCTCGGCGAGCGGCGCCTCATTGAGCGCCCGGGGCCGCCGGATCGATGCCCAGGCGCTTCAATCCGGCCTGGGCGGCGGGCAGCGCGGGGTCGATCTTCAGCGCATTTTGATAGTCGGCGATCGCGGCATCCCGGCTGCCCGAGAGCTCATAGGCGATGCCGCGGTCCAGCAATGCGGTTGCCGAGCCCGGCGCCAGCGCGATCGTCTGGTCGAACTGGGCGACCGCATCGGCATATTTCTTCTGCCTGATATTGATCACACCCAGGTTGATGTGGGCGGCGGTGCTGCCGGGATTGAGCCTGAGGGCCTCTTCGCAATCCGGGACCGCACTGACCTCGTTTCCCAGACCGTCATAGGCCGAGCAGCGATCCGTATAGGCCACATCCTGGTTCGGATCGAGCGCAATGGCCGCTCCGCAATCCACGATGGCGGACGCGTTGTTGCCCGATTGGAGATAGGAATTGCAGCGATTGATATAGGCGTTGACGTAGGTCGGATCGAGCGTGATCGCCTGCGTGCAATCCGCAATGGCGGCGCCGTAATTTCCGGTTTCCGTATAGCCCGCGCAGCGATTGGAATAGGCGCTGCTATTGCCCGGATCGAGCGCGATCGTGCGCGTGCAGTCCGCGATGGCGGCGGCATACATCCGAAGATTCTGATAGGCCGCGCAGCGATTGAGATAGGCGACGGCATTCTTCGGATCGAGCGTGATCGTCTGCGTGCAATCATCGACGGCGGCCGCGTAATCACCCTTGTGGTTGCCATCCAGGCAGCGTTGACTTGCCTCGATGACGGCGTCGGGCTGCGCCGCCCCGGGGCCGGCGCCACCCGCAAGCCCGGCAACCAGCGCCATGGCGACGCCAAGCCGCAATCCAAGCCGCAATCTCGTCATCCTCGGTCCTCCGGCTCGACCGTGCGCTGGCGGCACGGCGGCCTCCAGGCCTGCCGCAAATGCCAATCGCGACCGGAGGCACCGAGGGTCCCGCGCCCGGCCCGATCGAGATGCGATCGCTTCCCGTGATTTGATCGATTAGCTCGCCGCACCGGATCGCGTCAATCTGAAGCCGGCCGCGGTGCCTCCGCCCGCACGCCGCGCTCGCCGTGTAGTGGAGCTCGATACTTAGGTCCCGGGACCGGCGCTTTCGAAAAAAAGCACCGGCTTACCACCGCGACCTCGAATGCCGGCTTCTGGTGAGTTTGTCTGCGGATTCGTGGGCGGCCGACAAGACCTAAGGCTGATTTACGGCCGCCGTCCGCATCGCCAGAGTGCACGGCGATCGAGTTGCCATGTGGCGCGTCAAAGCCGGGAACGTCCTTCGGTGCCGCGTCGGCGCCGCGATCATCGGCCGGCTTTTGACGAACCCCAAACGCGGAGAGCGCGATATGCCCACGGTCGTGAAACAGCGCGTCGGCTCCAAGCCTGCAGCCAACGACAAGACAAACCCGCTTGGAGCCATCGCCCTCCTGCTCGGCTTGGCAGTCGCAGGGGCGCTCCTGGCTTCACGGATTGAGCCGCCCGCAAACATCGTGCCCATGTCGGACATGTTGTTCGCGCCTTGAGCCGCGACCGAGATGGCCATGTGGCTCGGCAGCGTTCGCGGCCGGTGGCCTCGACGCAAAGTTGAGGTCGCTTTGTTGCCGCAGAAGCCGGGCGGGCAGCCGATGCGGAACAGGGCCGAATGGATATCGGTGGCTAGCACACGTGATGGTCACCGCCGGCCCCCGGGCTACGCGCCGGGCTTTGCGCATCCCCACCGGCGGACATGCGCCCATGTCCCTGCCGGCTCCATAGCCTTGATGCGGCGACTGCTCTATCCTGGAAGAGGTCGCTCGTCGCGCCCGTCAATCTCCTGGGAGGACAACAATGAAACCGTCACGCTTCACCGCCGCCGCCGCCGGTACGCTGCTGATCGCCTTGCTCGGATCCCCCTCCATCGCCGACGTCATATCCGACTGGAGCACGGCGGTCGCACCGCCGCCGCCGGAGCTCAAGGAGGTCACGGTCGATCCGGCGACCACCGCGCTCCTCTTTCTCGATATGATGAAAGCCGGCTGCAGCGCCCGCCCGCGCTGCATCGCCGCGGTGCCGAACATGAAGCTGCTGCACGATGCCGCGCGCGCGCACAATATGGTGGTCTGGTACAGCCTGGTGGGCTCGAACGGCAAAGCGACGCCCGACGACGTCATCGATCCCGCGATCAAGCCGCGCGCCGGCGAATGGTATCGCCAGGGCGGCCCCGACAAATTCCTGGGCTCCACGCTCGAGCCCATTCTCAAGGAAGCCGGCATCAAGACCGTGATCACCTGCGGCAACTCGTTCCAGGGGGCGACCGTCGGCACGGCTTCGGGCGCCGCGCAGCGCGGCTACAAGGTCATCGTACCGGTCGACTGCTCGGCCGGCGAGGACGAATATCACGAGCAATACGCGGCATTCCATCTGGCGAAAGGGGGCCCGTTGCAGGTCACCAACCAGGTCACCTTGACGCGCAGCGCGATGATCAAATTCTAAAGGCGCTCGATCGCCCTGCCCGAACCGGAGCGGTTTCACGTTTGTCGAGAACAGAGACCGCTCCGGCACTTCTTGCGACGTCGCATTTTCGGGCAGAAACCGGATTCAGCTGCCGCCCTCGCGCCACTAGAACTCGCAGCGGCCGTGCTGGCACGGATCCGGCGGCTCGGCCCGTGCCTGCTTGGCGCCGCCGAGACCGAATGCCGTGACGCCGATCGCCACCATGAGCGCGATCAGAGCGATACGGCGGCAGCTGCCCGTTTTTGCCGCGGTTGCGGTCCACGCGAGCGGAGTTGCTGGTTTCATGATCATTCTCCTGTGCGGATGGGGCGACCGGATGCACGCCTCTGATCATTTGTCGCGCGACCGCGCTCCGAGGTTGGCGGACTTGATCGGCGATCGACCCATTCGTGATGGCCATCACGCCTTCTGCGCATCTCCGCGACCAGGGTGTGGATGCAGGAAATCTTGTTTGGCAGCAGCTTTGCTCGTCGGCTTGGTCGTGCCGGCCGGCGGCAGGCGCCTAAAATTTGGATCAATTTTTGGCAAATTTCACAATGGGCGCTTAAGCCGCGTGGCGTAGAAAGGCCTCTAGGCAACGGTGTGAAAGGGATGCGGGGACAAGAGGCTCAGGCGAGGAAACGCAGCGCCTGGGAATGCTTCCCGAGACCACCAGCAAGGTGCAATTGTGATTCCAGGAGTGGCAGTCAACCCAGTAACCAGCGTGGCGGATTTCCGCGCACAGCCGGCCTCCGCCGCCACCGCGACGGCGGCGCCGACCGATCTTCCCCCCGCGCGGGCCGTAATCCCGACCGCCGACATTCCGGCCGCCCGCACCGACATACGCAAGCCGGACACGAGCACGCCCGGGACCTCGCGTGCGGTGCTGGTCGATCCGCAGACCGATACGCTCGTGTTCCGGTCGCTCGACCCGAGCTCGGGCATCGTCCTCGAGCAGGTGCCCTCGGCGGCGATTCTGCGGCAGCGCGCCTATGTGAACGCTCAGACAGTGCAGGCCTTGATCACCGGCAAGGATCCGGCCGCTGCCGCGGCCGCGGCAACGACGCAAGACGTCGACACCACGGCCTGAGCCGAAACTTTTCGCAGGGCGATTGCAGTCGGGCAGCGAATCACCGAGATTGCGCGACTCTGAATCCATCCCTGTTCCCGAAACCGATACGGCTGTCCGCGCTTTGTGGCCCCGGGGGGAGTCCGCACCATGTCGCTTGCACAAAGCCAGGACAATCCGCCATGCCCGAATTGCGGCCGGCCCGCGCGCCTTGATCATGTCCTGCCGAAACTCGGCGGCCTGCCCGAATTCAAGAGCTACCGCTGCTTCTTCTGCAACCAGGTGACCACCAAAGCGGTCGAGAACGAGCAGGATGGCGCGCGCGCGCGACGGCGCTAGCCGATCGTAGGGTTCGACGCGCTCACCGGAAATAATCCGCCAGCGGCGGCGCCGGCACGCCGGTGGCCTCGCAACCGCCATCGGGCGGGTAGCAGTTGCGGCTGCCTTCCGACAGCTCATCGGCCAGCCAAGCCCCGGTCGTCAGCAGCACCGCCACCACGATCGCAGCCAGCATGTTGCCGCGCATGCGCGAACGGTGGCCTTCGTCGCCCGACGACCTGCCTCCATTGATGACGACGATCCGATCCCGCCACATGGTCAGCGCCTCCTCTGCTCGTACGACGGATCATGTGGTGGGGTCCGGCTTGCGCGGCTTTTTCCAGCGCCATACATTTTCGTAAGCTCTCGACTCGAGCACCCTCGCCCGCGCGGCGGGCCCCTTCCCGGCTGCGCCAAGGCGACCGCATTTTTGCACCCGTCGCATTCGGACGGAAAACAGGCGACCCCCGCCTCCGCGAGGCGGGCATTTTCCTGAATGCGTCTAAGGCTCCGCCTGCGCCGGGCAGATGACGATGCGGTCGGGCACGGCCGCGGCAAGGCTCTCCTGCAGCGCACGAGCCTCTTGCGGGGTGAGCATCCGGCCGAGCGCCGCCGCCGGCACCAGCTCGACCGCGGCCTTGCCGAGCGCGCGCCCGTCCGCAAACGGCATCCCGCGATCGATCCGCAACGCCGCCGCGCTCATGCGCGCCTGAACGAGCGAGGGCGAATCCAGGATGACCGCCCCCAGGAGGCGGCCGCGCTTGCGATGACGATAGTTGAGCCAGAAACGCGACACGCCGAGAGTCTTAAAGAAGCCGAGCCGGTGGGGTCAACGCATGGGCGCGTTCCGGCGGGATACAATTTTGTAAGGTTCGGATGGCGCTCGCATCGTCGATTGATAGATCAACCGGCGACATGGGGCGACCAATCCGGCCGCACATCCGCGCCGATCATGCCGCAGCGCGTGCACACCGCCTTGGAGCCCAGGTCCCGGATCGCGGTCTGGTCCCCCCAATGGTCGGCTTCGACGATCGCGCTGTGGTGGCAGAGCCCGGTCGAGCAGTAGATCAGCAGGCGCCGGCAACCCAGCGCGCGCATGTGGCCGAGCGTCACCGGGGGCCCACGATAAGGCGCGGGACGTCGTTTGGTGGGCGGGTCTTCATGGGGATCACGGGTTCGCATGATCACGGGACAGGGTCCGCATGATAACGGGTCCACTCATCGGGCGTGTCCTCTCGCCGCCGTTCCGGCTGATCGCCAGGTCCAGAAGCAATGGGACCACCTCGTTCATGGCCGCCAGAAGGGCTTGCTGGCCTCACGTTCAGTCTCCATGGAATTGAGACAAAAGTCACGGACCTCCCGGCGGTTGAGCGACCGCAACGCCTGACGCGAACGCCGGCGGCATTTCCATACCACAACGACGCCCGCCGCGGTCGCGACCGCAACCGTGATGTGCGCCGACAGGCGGTTGAGCGCCGTCAGCCAGGATCGTGCTCCGGGCGGAAAAGTGCCGCTATGGCATCCGAAGTCGCTCGACAAGGACCGCTCATCCACGATTACCCTCCATCAGCCATGACGGGGCACCAAACGCGGGACCTGATGGTGTGAGGGCAGCCTAGAGCTCGACGCTCGAGCGGGTAAATCGAACGAACGTATCTCCGAACCGCGGCATTGGTCCTAGTACCGAATAAACCGCGCCTTCCACGGACGGCGGAGAATTGATCGCGTCATGCTCCGATGGGATCGATCCAGCAGCGAGGAGGGGCAAACGCGGCGGCGAGACTTCGACCGATGCGCCACGCCGGGTCCGCCGCGGTCAGTAGCCGGAAGCCTTCGCGGTCACCGCGCGGGGATCGTCGAGCATGACCCAGACGTTGGGATCCGCCTGGGATTGGCGCTTGTAGTAGGTGTACGGCGTCTCCGACCAGAGCAGAATCTTCTCATTCAGATT
The DNA here is from genome assembly GCA_963744275.1 of uncultured Alphaproteobacteria bacterium. Lineage (GTDB taxonomy): Bacteria > Pseudomonadota > Alphaproteobacteria > Rhizobiales > Xanthobacteraceae > VAZQ01. Next base: position 9,989 of record CAVUSX010000027.1, on the reverse strand, counting down.
GTCGAGGATGAGATCCCCTCTATCGGTCCTGATGGTGAGCACGGCGTGGCCTTCGCCGTTGGCTTCGTGCACGATGGTCATCAAGAGGGCCGTGCGCGGCCAACCGGCCTGCAGCAACATGCGGCGTTTCAGCAGCGCATAGCTGTGACAGGCCCCGGCGCCGTCGTCGGGATAACGCCACCACTGGATCATGCCGTAATGGTCCATGTCGGTCATGGGCTTGACGTTGTCATTGGCCCATTTGTTGACGCGGACCAGATAATTCCAGGCCTTGTCGTCCAGGACGATGTTGCGCGGTTCGGCCGGCTTGGTGGCGCATTCCGAAGTGTAGGTTTCGCAAAACTGCGCCCAACCGATCGGCATATTCACCTCGTCGCCGACCGGGGTGAAGCGAGGGTATTCGTTCGTCCGTCCCTGGACCGCGCAGACGCAGGAGAAAAGCGCGACTGTCAGAACCAGTGCACCGGTCAAACTATGCAAATTGCGATTCATGGCCCCACCCCTTCCCGTCGGGACCATTCATCCCACAAAGCCTTTGCAGCGCCGCTAAATCGGTGCCCCGCCTTTGAAGCAAGATCCGTAAAAACGGCCGCGAATGCGCGCCATTTTCGTCTAAAAATTAGATAAAATTCGATCGAATGCGCTAATCCCGCGCAGCGTGAGCAACGTGCCCTTAGCGCAGAGGCTCTGCATTCGACCCCGGCGCCGGCGGGCCGCCGGCGTGGCCGTCGTCGAAACACTGGTTCAAGGGGTTGAGTTGATAGATCGCATCCGCAACCCTCTGGATGGCGGTGCGATGGACGCAATTGTCGGATGGCGGCCCCGCCGAAGCGTGGAATCACACGAGCCTGACCGCATCCCTGTTGCCATTTTCCCCTTGGCCGCGCCCGGCAGTGAGGTGGAGGCTCGGCATCTGCCGCTTCGCGGCCCGCGGGCGACCACCGCGGAACCACTTCTGCCGGGTCCGCAGATGCTGTAGCTTGGTCGCGCTTTGATACTCATCGAAAACTCGGCGACATGCTTCGCCAGAAGCGGATCCAATGGAAAGACTTGCCCAGAAGTGTCGCCTCCCGCGTCTGTTGCCGGCCGCGCTGGCTGCCGCAGCGGCACTGGCCGCCGGAGCGTTGATCGCGTTATCGAGCGCCATTCCGGCAGCGGCCCAGAACGCCACGCCCCCGGCACCGCCAGCCGCGCCGCCGGCGGCCGCCTGTCCGGACCAGCCGGAAATGACCTTTACGTCCTGGACCAGCACGCTCGGGCAGACGTTCGGCGAGGGATCGCGTGAATACATCTTCGCCGACGGCTTCATCTGCCCCGACACCGACCAGAAGTTCCAGCAGTTCCTGACCCAGAACCCGCCGAAGGCACCCAACACGATCATCGTGCTCAATTCGGGCGGAGGCAATCTGGGGGCCGGCGTGCGCATGGGCCTGATCATTCGCCAGCAGAAGATGTGGACAGAGGTCGGCTCACAGCTTCCGTTGATGATACCGCAGAACGAGAACATCGCGGCTCAGACCGTGCCGTATCTATCCGAATTGACGTCGCCGCCCTTCGCGGGAGAGTGCGCCAGCGCGTGCACGTTCACTTTCATGGGCGGGGTCAGCCGCACGATCGGTTACGGCTCGAACTACGGGGTGCACCAATTCGAGTTCGATACCCAGAACCCGAACACCGACCTGCAAGCCGCCACCGAGGTCACATCCGCCCAGCTCGTGGCCTATTTGAACCAAATGGGAATCTCACCCAACTTCATGGTGGACATGGTCCAGAAGAAGGGCAATGACGTCACCAATCTGACCATGAAGCAGCTGCAGCAGCTCAATATCGTGACGCCGCGCTGGCAGTCGAAATGGCTGATCATGGCGCTCAACGACAATAGCGGCTTCTACCTCAACGGGACCACGACCGATCGCTGGGGTACGCACGAGATCGCGTTCGTGTGCCCGCCGAAGCCGCCGGCGCCGCCGGCACAGGCGCAGCCGGCACAAGGCACGCCGGCGCCGCCGCCGATGACGGCGGTCTTCTACCTCGACCTCGGCAGTCGCGCCAAGGCGGAGGATCTCACCGCCGCCGTGCAGGGATACGTCCTCTTGCAGAGCGGCGTGTTCGTCACGTCGATCATTCCGGCCCATCAGCCTCCTACGGTCTACTCGAATCGGCTGAGCGTGGAGCTGACCATCCCCCAGGGCTTGCTCGCCTCGCTGGAGAGCCAACCCAACATCGGGATAGCCTTCCTGATCAATCCGGCGGCGAAATTGCCGATGCGGCTCTTGAAATTCGAATCCGGGCTCGACGGCGCGTTGCTCAAGCAGTTCGCAGCCGCCTGCCCCCGTTGATCGTCCGGGCCGGGGAATCGTGTCAGGCCGCGCGAGCCGCCGATTTCCGCGCACTGATCATCGTCCGCTCTCGCCGGCTCGTCGCGAGGGGTGGAATCCCTAAAGCCGGGCGCACCGAGCTGAAAGAGTCGAAATCTCTGCACAGAGCGGTGTCCCCCGCTGCGGAATTTCAAGCTGAGACACTGCCCGTGGCTGTGGCTTCTTGAAACTACTTTATTGCAGGCGTAGCATTGCGATCTCAAACGCCGGTAATTGCAAGCTCGGCCTGCGTTCCACCCCATTGGAGAAAGGTCGCCACGATGAAAACCAATCTCTACATCGGAACGGCACTCACGGCGGTCGCCCTGGCGGCGGCCTGCGCCTTCGTGTCGCCCGGCGTGACGTTCGCCGCCGATGGTGCGGCACTCCTCGCCGGCAAGGTTATTTCTTCCACCGGCGAGGCCTTGGCCGGGATTCCGATCAAGGCGCATCGCGACAACAGCACCATCACGGTCGCCGTCTACACCGACGCCCGGGGCGAATACGCGTTCCCGGCCTGGTCGGACCTCACCCCCGGCTCCTACTCGGTCGGGGTCGAGCTGCCGGATTTCGAGCACACCGCCCAGCCGGTCGCCATCGCGGAAGGCAAAGCTGCGAAGATCGACTTCACCCTGAAGGCAAAGCCGCTCGCCTATGAGGACGCGACCGCCTCGGAGATCATCGCCGGCCTGCCCGGCACCGACCAGCAGAAGACGCTGTTTTCGCAATGCAGCAATTGCCACACCCTGCAATGGGCGCTGCAGGCCGGCCGCAGCAAGGAAGGTTGGGTCGAGATCATCAAGAAGATGGCGGGCCGCGCCGCCGAGCGCGAGACGCACGGGCACCTATTCGTTCGCCCAGCGACAGTTCATCGAGCCTTTGGCCGAATATCTGGAATCGATCCGCGGCCCTGAGTCCTCGGACAATATCCCGTTCAAGCAACGCCCGCGGCCGACCGATGCGGCCTCGACCAACATCGTGGTGACCGAGTACGCGCTTCCCAGAGGCGGCGCGCGCGAGCTCTACATGCTGCGCGGCGATCCGCGCTTCGTGTGGCCGCACGACGTCGTCATGAACGACAAATACGCCTACTACACCGATCACTTCTCCTACATTCTCGGCCGCGTCGACCTGAAGACGGGTGAAGGCAAGGAAATTCCCTTCCAGCTGCCGGAAGGTGCAGGACGCGACGCGGGTGGCGGCGATCTGCGCCCCGGCAACCCCGCCGGCGGCGAGCTCGAGCTGCAATTCGACCACCACGGCAATGTGATTGTCGGCATGGAGAAAGGGACCGTCAAATACGATCCCAAGACCGGTCAGTTCATGCGCTGGTCGGCCGGCCATTCCCAGTTTGGTTTGGATCCTGACGGCAACGTCTGGTTCCTGCAGAAGCAGGGCCAGCTGACCAAGATCGATACCAACAACGAAACGCTCAAGCCGACCAGCTTCGTCATTCCGAAGAATCAAGGAATTTACGGCATCGAGACCGATTCCAAAGGCCGCACCGATCTCAATATCTGGACCGAAGGCAAGATCGGCGTCTTCGATCCCAGGACGGTCGAGTACGCCGAGTACAAGACGCCGACCCCCATGTCGGGTCCGCGGCGCGGGCAGGTCGACGCTCAGGACCGCCTCTGGGCCGGCGAGTTCTATGCCGGCCAGGTCATGATGTTCGATCCGGACAAGAAGATCTTCAAGGAATACCCGCTGGTACCCGGGACCAAGCCATACACGGCGCCCTACGCCGAGCCTTACAACGTGAGCGTCGATGACAAGAACCATATCGTCTGGACGCACGACTTCAGCAGCGACCGCGTCTATCGCATCGACACGAACACCGGGCAATCGACGGAATATATGACGCCGTCGAACTACGAAGTGCGCCACCTGGAGGTCGACACCGCAGCGGCGCGCCCGACGGTATGGATTCCGGCCTATCGTCCGCCGTCCAAGCTGGTGAAGATCCAGGTTCGATAATACGGTACGTGCCGGCCGGCGGGACCCGCAGGTCGATATATCGCGACGGGTTGCGCTCCAGCTGAGCGCGACCCGTTTGCTCCGGGTCGGAGACCGAGATCGCTATCGGCATTTCTCGTCGGGAGGGCCCCAACAAGTCGTATTCTTGCACCGCAAAGAACTGGCGCTTGGTGCCGACATTGCGCGGCTTGTGAGCCCATGGCCTGCGCCAGCTTCCGTGGCGGACAGCTATCGCTTCGCGTTCCGGGAAAACAAGGAGGTCCACCATGGTTTGCCGAAGATTGATCCACGCGATGGCAGCGGCCACCATTCTGGTGACGAGCGCGCTCGCCGCGGCGGCGGGCGAGGCGAAGTACCCCGACTGGAGCGGCGCCTGGGAGCGGTGGTATCCGCCGAATTGGGTGATCGATCCCGGCAACGGCACCCGCACCGCCGGCGGTCAACCTTCACACGACCAGAGCAAGCCCTGGGCGTGGGGGCAGGAAGCGCCGCTGACGCCGGAATACAGGACGGTGTACGAGAAGAGCCTGGCGGACCAGGCCGAGGGCGGCGAGGGTCTGTTCTTCAATCATGGGGTGCGCTGCATGCCCGGCGGCATGCCGATCATGACGATCGCGTTCGCCCCCATGGAGTTCGTCGTGACGCCGAACATCACCTACATATTGACCAGCAACCAAGAGCCGATCCGCCGCATCTACACCGACGGCCGCGACTTCCCGGCCGACCTGGCGCCGAGCTTCGCGGGCTACACGATCGGCCGCTGGATCGATCCGGATGGCGAGGGTACCTATCGGGTGCTGCAAGCCGAGACGCGCGGGCCGTTCAAGAGCCCCCGCGCCTATGACGCAAGCGGCATACCGCTGCACTTCGACGGCCAGTCGATCTTCAAGGAAAGGATCTATCGCGACCAGGCCGATCGCAAGCTCATGCACGACGAGATCACCGTGATCGATCATGCCCTGACGCGGCCGTGGACCGTGGACAAGAAGTACACCCTCAAACCCGATCATCGCTGGACCGAGAGCACCTGCATCGAGACCAACTCCATGGTCGCGATCGGCCACGAGAGCTATTACATGAGCGCCGACGGCATGCTGATGCCGGTGCGCAAAGGCCAGCGCCCGCCGGATTTGCGGTATTTCAAGGTCTCGCCGCGCTGAGGGAATGAGCAGGCCCAACGCCGGTTCACTGACGCGGACATGCGCTGGTCGCTCCGGCAGGAGGAGACCGCCCCTTGCCCTATCGTGGGCAGGGGCTCCAGGCCTCCAGCAGAGGAGCAGCAGCCACCCTGCGCGGCTCGCCGAGCAGCCCGTCAGTCAGTTTCCATTCATGCGTGTTGTAGCAGAATGGGCACAGCAAGCGCACCGTGACCGGCTGGACGTTGCGTAAGGTCGCGATATTGACCTCGATGCCGGTGTTTACTTGGCGCTCGGTCTTTGGACACTGAAATAACAACGGATTCATGCAGCCTCCTCAAAGCGTAGGCGCTCTTGAGGTTCACTCGATGAAATTAGAATCGATTTAGATTTGGGGGGACTAAGGAAACGGGTTGAATTTGAATTGATTCGCCAGCACCGGCCGGAGGCCGCTACCGTAGAAATACATATGTCGATGATAAGCGCTGGTTAACACTATGAAAGTAGTAAATAAGTGAAGCAAATGTATTTCGATCTCTGTCGCGCGTGCGGGCCGGCTCGCTGCGAAAACCCGGGTCGGCGCGCGTTCCGCACCTAGTGAATGAGATCCTGGCATCTGATGCCTCGCTTTTCCCTTTCCACGCTCCGGTATCTCGTCGCAGTGCCCTTGGGAATTGGCGCCGCAATCTTGGCTGACCGATGGGGCGTTGGGATCCCGAACGTGCCGCCGGCGCTGCTGCTGCCGGTCGCTTACAGTGCCTACGGCGGAGGTCTCGTCATAGGCCTCTCGGCCGCCGTGCTGCATGTGCTCTATACCGCGATATTCTTCTCGTTGCCGGGGCATCCCTTTCAATACGACGCGCAAAACCTGGAGCGCGTCCTGGTCATCATGGCGGTTGCGCCCGCAATGGCGGCGATGCTCGGCAATCTGCGACACAAGACCGAGCTTTCGCTCCGCCAGCTCAGGGCGGCCAAGCAGGATCTTCTTCGCCTCAATTCGGAACTCGAGATGCGTGTCGAGGAGCGAACGGCGGAGATCGTCCGCATGATCGCCAAGACCAATTCCGAAAAGCAGGCTGCAAAGACCGAGCTGGCGCGAACGTTCGACGCCAAGATCGGCAATCTCGTGCGGGAGCTCAAGGCCAGAGCGCGCGAGATGGAGGAGACCGCGCACTCGATGTCCGACACCGCGGAAGAAGCCGGCCGGGTCTCCACATTGGCGACGACCTTCGCCGAGCAGACCTCCAAGAACGTCCGTCAAATGGCCGCGGCCACCGATCAGCTTGCGAAGTCCGCGCGCGAGATCGGTTCTCGAGCATTGTCCTCCGCCGACCTGGTCACAAAAGCGGTGGAATATGCCAGGCGCACCGACGACACGGTCCAGGTCATGTCCGATCGATCGAAGACGGATCGAGCAAGTCGTAAAGCTGATCTCGGATGTCGCGGGACAAACCAACCTGTTGGCATTGAATGCCACCATCGAGGCGGCGCGCGCCGGAGCGGCCGGAAAGGGCTTCGGCGTCGTGGCAGCGGAGGTCAAGAAGTCTCGCCGCTCAGACCGCCAGGGCGGCAGAGGAGATATCGTCTCACGTGGCGCAGTCGCAGGAGGCGACGACCGCCGTTGTCGGGGCGATTGGAAGCGTCGGGAGCATGATCCGCAACTTGCATGTGATCGTTTCCCAGATCGCGGCCGCAGTCGAAGATCAGCAGAGTGCGGCGGAGGAAATCGCGAGATCCGTTGCGGAAGCTGCGGTCGGCACTCGAGAGGTTACCGGCAATGTCGCGTGCGCACGTCAAGCGGCCGCTGGTACCGGCCTGGCGTCGAGCCAAGTATTGGCAGCGGCAACCGACTTTTCGCATAAGGCGTCCGAGCTCGGCCGCGAGGTAGAGTTGTTCCTCGCCGACATTGCGAAGGCTGAAGTCGAGACCGGGCCCGGTTAGCGAGCCGCCGAGGTGGATCGGCAGCCCCAGTCCTGAGCCACCGTTCAAGTCAGTGTTGCCACGGCATGATCGGAACGGTGCTGATCGCGTTCGCCGGTGAGCCGTTGACTATCTTGGTGCTGATGGCGAGGTAGACGAGCGTGTTGCGTGGCTTATCGACCATGCGATAGATGCGGGTCGACTTGAAAAAAATGCTCGTCTTCTGGCTGAACACCTCTTCATTGTCACGCAGCTTCGACAGGTCGACGTCGATCGGGCCGACTTGCCGGCACGAAACCGAAAAATTCGATGGATCCTCGTTCAAGCCGAATGGCTGGCCCCACCCGCCTTTCCTGGCCTGCGAAATATGGCACGCGACCCCAGGCACTTGCGGATCCTCGAACACGCTGACGCAAACCTTGTCGTTGGGCGAGAGTGCCTTGAAGGTGGTGCTGACGCAGCCCAGATCCTCGGCGTGTGCGGAATGGACGGTTAAGGCGGCCGTTGCGGCCACGACAAGAAGCCACTTCATTTTCAGCTCTCCCAGGATCGCAGCAGGTCAGCCAGAAACGCGACGGCACGGATCGAATTTAGGGCGCGCTCGCCGCCCGGCAAGGGCAATCGCGTCGCCATTCGTCGCGCCGCTAATGCAAGGTGGGCGGCGTTCCGAGCAGCTCGGCCTGTATCCGCTCCATGGCGGCGATGCGGGCCGCCATCACGCTGTCGATTTGAGCGGGGGGAGCGTGCGCCAGGCTGAGCCAGAAGCCGCCGAGGTGGATCAGCGCCGCCCGCTTGTGGTGATCGCTGGCCGCGCAGGCGGCCTTGAGGCAGGCCACCCCGTTTGCGCCCCATGGCGGATCGTTCTGAGACATGGCTTTCTCGCCTGCGGTTGCGCACTCGAATTCAGCGGCGGACCTCGGGGTTCGCCCGCAGGACTCTCCTCCCTCGCGGATGAAGAGGGAATTTCCGAATTTACGCGCCACGTGGCCGAAATTTCACAGAAATGCGCATGATGCGGTGGTAACCTGCGGCATTGGGGCTGGAAGTCAGCTGTTGGTGAAGGCGGGCCTCAATCGGCTGTCCGCACTGCGTTATTGGACCGTCCCGCTGCACCGGCCTTGGAGCGAATTGAAACGAAATCACGGAAGGCCCGAGCAGGAGCGAATCACTCGAGCCGATCCGCTCGGCCCCGGCCGCACCCAGGAGGTCCCTCTATGCGAAACATTGCGCCCCTGGCGGCCCTGGCATTGGCCGCCACGCAAACCGCCGTATCCGCGCAGACCATGACCGTGCAATCGCTCATGGCCGACGGTTACACGATTGCCGGCGTCACCCAGCCGCCGAGCGGAGGGGCGGGCGTATTCCTGCAGAAAGGCACCGCGCTCTTCTTTTGCTTTGTCGCCGAGACCCCGAATTCGCCGACGGTCGCAACCAAATACTGCAAGCCGGTGAAATAGGGGAAAGCTGAAGCGCCGTCCGTTCGCCCTGGGCACGCCGCCGCTTGTTAGCTTGTTTTTAACAGGAAAAATAGCAAGCCAGCATCCCCGGCCGCCGCTCGAACCGCGGCAGGCGGCTGCGTCGTTACGCCGGCCGGCGCTCGATCTCCTGACGGCCAAGACATCAGCTCTGGTCCCCGCCAGACCCGCTCCAGCGCGCCGTGATGAACCGATCGGTCGGGCGTGCCGCCCCGCTGGCGATCATGGCGCGCTTGCGGGCCTCCACCACGTCCTCGCCCTCGCCGGCGTCCTGCCAGATGAAGCGGGTTCGGCGCGGCCCGTCGCAACGCCGCTCGACGCGGAGTATCCGGCGCGTCAGGGCGGGCTTCATGGCTCGGCGCTCTGCTGGTGCGCATGATCGGGAGCGTGTCGGTCGGGAGCATGCTGGCTCTCCCGCGCGCTCGCGGCGCTGTCCGTTATGCCGACCATCCGCTCCAGCCGCGTCATCCGCTGCTCGAACACCGTCGCCTCGAGGGTGCGGGTGAAGCCATCGACCAATTTGAACAGGTCGGCGGCCTCCGAGGGGGTGAGGTCGCCCTCGGAAACCGCCGCCGTGATGGCGGCGAGAGCCGCTGCGGCATCCGCCGCGGTGTGCAGCGGCGGCAGCTCGAAGGCGACCGGGCGATCGCGCTTGCGCGGCGCGATGCGATCGAGGCAAACCCGGATCGCCGCCACGTCGCCCGATTTGGCGAGGTCGATGGCGGCCCGGATGACCTCCTGCGCCTCGCCGTCGAACATCCCTTCCGCCATGATGGTGGCCTTGCCGCGCGCCCCTTTGGGCCGGCCGGCCGGATTTCCGCTTTGTCCGCTTTGAAAGGTCATGGGTTTCTCCTTGTCGTTGATTGAGAGAGCCGGCGTCCCGCCCTGCCCCGCCTCCTGCACGCAATCGCGGTGGTACGGGGCCCGAGCTGCGGGCATGAAAAAGCCCGGCGCGGTTTCCCGCCCGGGCACAAATCGCCAGTTTCAATTTCACGAATAATCTGATTTGCGGAATCGTGTCAAGCTGCACGAGCCACCGATTTCCGGTCGCTGATCATCGTCCGCTAGCCGGCCAATAGCGGACACACATCAGGCGCCGCGGTACGTCCGAGTTGGGCCAATGA
>CAVUSX010000026.1:0-86596 GCA_963744275.1 uncultured Alphaproteobacteria bacterium | reverse complement strand
GCGACGAACCCTCCGCGGTCAACGCGGCACGATACCGATCAACGAAGTCCTCGCGCGGCTGATACTGATTGGCTTGCGCCACGGCGCGGCACTCCTCGAGCAAGGCGAGCATGAACTCCTTGCCGCCCGGCGCCGCCATGATGTCGCCGATGCTGCGCGCATCAGGCAGGTGCTGCCCGCGAGCGTAGCGAGGAACACCCACTTCTCCCACATCTCCTGCACGATCTGCTCGCTGACGCGGGGCTTGAACAGGGCGCCGGCCATGGTGGCCGAGATGGCCTCGATGCGCGCCGAGCGGCCCCCGTCGCGCTCTCCAAAGGAGAGCTCGTGATCGTTGTTCAAGTGAACGATCGCGCGGTTCTGGTCGAGCGTGGCGGCGATGTAGCATTGCCCGCCGAGCACGCGCTCGCGCCCGAAGCGGGCGTCCAGGACGTCGAGGTGCCGCATGCCGTTGAGGAGCGGCAGGATGGCGGTATTCGGTCCCACCGCCGGCGCGAAGGCGGCGATGGCGCCGTCGAGATCATAGGCCTTGCAGCTCAGCAGGATGAGGTCGAAAGGCTGTCGAGCGTCCTCCGCCAGGACGGTGGGCGGCGAGGGGACCGTCAGATTACCGGCCGCGCTCTTGATGGTCAGGCCGGTGCTCGCGAGTTCGCGCGGCGCGCCGCCGCCGAACCAGGAACGTGACGTCACGGCCGGCCTCGATCAGCCGGCCGCCGAAATAGCCGCCGATCGCGCCGGCACCGACCACCAGAATCCGCATGTCGAGCTCCTGCCAATCAGGTTGAGCGATCGCGCTTTGGGCCGCTCCGATCAGCTCGCGCCGGCCGCGCGCCCTTTGCCCCAGGCGCCCGCCATGATGGCGGTGACCACCGTCAGGCCCTGCAACACCAGGCCGAGCGCGATGGCGGCGAACAGCCATGTCAATGAGCCGGTGAGGCGCAACGCGAGCCAGCCGCCGCCGAGCGCGACCAGCATGCGCAGGAAGCCGGCGAACAGCGGCCAGAACAGCCGGCCGGCGCCCTGCGATGCGAAATAGAGCGCGAGCGCGAGGCCGAAGAATCCATAGGCCGGCCCGACCATGCGCAGGTAGCTGCTGCCGGCCGCGATCACGCTCGGATCGCTGCTGAACAGGCCGGGCCAGGCCGCAGGCCAGAGCGCCGCCGGCGAGGCCGATCGCCTCGGTGATCGCAAACGCGATGGCGGCGCCCGCGAAGGCGACCCGCAGGGCCCGGCCGCTTTGGCCGGCCCCCATATTGGTGCCCACCATCGCGACCAGCGGCGCGCCGAGGCCGAAGACCAGCGGCACCAGCAGATATTCGAGCCGCGCCGCCGGTGCCGTAGCCGGCCACCGCCTGCGGTCCGGCCGCGCTCGGCGACCAGCGCGGTGGCGAGCGCGATGATCACGTTGGTCTGCACCGAGGTGAGCGACGCCAAGGCGCCGACCCGAGGATGGCGCGGAACAAGGGCCAGCGCGGACGCGACAGCCGCAGGCGGGCGAGATTGCGGCCCGACAGGATGTACCAGCCGAAGACCGCGGTGCCGGCGGCGTAGAACATCACCAGCGCCACGCCGCCACCGGCGATGCCGAGCGCCGGGAACGGGCCGATGCCGAAGATCAGGCAGGGCGACACCGGCACCAGGAAGATCACGCCGATGCAGATGACCAGCGCCGGCACCAGCATGTTGCCGGTGCCGCGGATCGCGCTCGCCAAGGCGTTCATGGCCACAACAGCACATTGCCGGCGAACACCACGTTGGAATAGGCGAGCGCCGCATCGAGCTCGCCGCCCGGCGCCGCCGAGCGCGTGGTAGATCGGCTCGGCCGAAGGCCAGCATGACGACGGAGAACAAGACGCCGAGCACGACATTGATGATGAGCGCATGCAGCACCAGGGCGTCCGCCTCCTCGCGCCGGCCGGCGCCGAGCGCGCGCGCGATGGCGGACGAGATGCCGCCCCCCATGGCGCCGGCGGTGATCATCTGCATCAGCATCACGCCCGGAAACACCAGCGCCATGCCGGCGAGCGCGTCGGTGCCGAGCCGCGATACGAACCAAGTCTCGATCAGCCCGGTCGCGGCCTGCGCCAGCATGACCAGCACATTGGGCCAGGCCATGCGCAGCAGGGTCGGCACGATCGCTCCGTCGAGCAGGCAGCGGGTGCGCGGATCGAGCGCGGCGGCCGCACGCTCAGGGGCGACACGGCCGCGGATCGACAACCGCGGTTGCGCGCATCACCGCGATGCTCATTTCGCGCTCCGCTTGCGGGGCGGCGCGGCGGCCCGGCGCCGGACCGGCTGCGGTTTCGCCCCCGCACGCTCCCGATCGATCGCGGCGAACTTCGCGCGCGTGCGCGCGCCGGCCGCCGGACCAGCCGCATAGACGAAGTCCGGCGCCTCGAGCGGCCGCCCGGTCGCGCGGTCGACCATGATGGGGTCGGCCGCCAGCGCCGCTGCGCGCATCGACGCAGCAGCACGCTCGCGCCTTCGGGCGCGAAATGCTTGTTGCCCCAGGCCAGCAGCGCCACGATCACGGGGCGGAAATCCCGGCCGCGCGCGGTCAGCACATATTCGTCGCGCGGCGGATGCGCGCTGTAGCGCCGGCGCTCCAGGAGCCCCGCCTCCACCAAGGCATTGAGACGCCGCGTCAGCATATTGGGGGCGATGCCGAGACTCTTCTGGAACTGGTCGAAGCGGGTGTAGCCGTGCAGCGCATCGCGCAGGATCAGGATGCTCCACCATTCGCCCACGCGCTCCAGGCTGCGGGCGATCGGGCACGGCATGTTGCCGAAGCTCTTGCGTTGCATTGACGCAACATAGGATAGTTACTATCATCATGCAAGTGACTGGACGAGCACGCCTGCGTGATCCAGGCTGGCGCCATCCGGGCCGTCCCGTGCGCGCCATGAACGCAACCGGCGTGCGCAGCAACCGGACCCGACGATCGTGATCCGACGAGGTGAGGCATGGCTGAACCCGATGCGCCCGAGCGACCCGACCGCCTCTATCTCGACGATTTCCATGTCGGGCAGCGCTTCACCAGCGCGACCCATCGCATCGACACCGAGGAGATCAAGGCCTTCGCGCGCCAGTTCGATCCGCAGCCGTTCCACCTCGATGAAGAGGCCGCCAAGAGCAGCATGTTCGGCGGGCTGGTGGCGAGCGGCTGGCACACGGCCGCCATCTCCATGCGGCTGCAGGTCGAGTCGGGCCTGCCGATCGCGGGCGGCATGATCGGGATCGGGCGGCGAGATGAGCTGGCCGCTGCCGACGCGGCCGGGCGACGTCCTGCGCGTGGTGAGCGAGATCAAGGAGGTGACGCCATCGCGCTCGCGCCCGGACCGCGGCGTGGTGCGGGTGCGCAGCGAAACGCGCAATCAGCGTGACGAGGTCGTCCAGATTCTCGATGCGAAGCTGCTCGTCCCCGGCCGCGGCACGACGGCTCCGGGCTGCGGCCGGCGATTTCGAGGAACGGGTAGGGTGGGCAACGCGCCCGTGCCGCAGCGCTGGATAGTGTGGCACGGCGTTCCGGCGCGTTGCCCACGCGGCCGGCCTCGGTGTGCAGGTCGCGTGGGCAAAATTGCGCAGCGCCTCGTAGCCAATCGCACCGGAACGCCAGGCAATTTTACCCACCCTACAACTGATCGTCCCCGTGCGAAGACCGGCGGTCGAGCCCGCGGTGACGACGGATGACACCCGGCTTATATTTCGATATTCGTTGAAATATGGAAAAGACGAATGCCGTCCTGGCCCTGGCGGCGCTGGCGCAAGACAGCCGCCTCGACGTGTTTCGGCTGCTCGTGCAGGCGGGGCCCGCCGGCTTGCCGGCCGGGCAGGTCGCAACCGCGCTCGATCTGGCGCCCAACACGCTCTCGTTTCATTTCGACCGGCTGCGGTCCGCCGGCCTGGTGACGGTGCGACGCGAAGGCCGCTCGCTGATCTACGCGGCCCGCTTCGAGACCATGAACACGCTCTTGTCCTATCTCACCGAGAATTGCTGCCAAGGCGCGCAATCCTGCGCGCCCGCCGCCTGCCGGCCCGCGCCTGCGTCCAGTCCGCAAGAAGGCGCGGGCTTGAGAATGTTGCATCGCATCCATGAAACGTTTGCACGTGCACGTCGCCGTCGATGATCTTGAGCAATCGATCGGCTTCTACTCCGCGCTGTTCGCCGCGCAGCCCGGCGTGCTCAAACCCGACTACGCCAAATGGATGCTCGATGATCCGCGCGTCAATTTCGCGATCTCGACCCGCGGCCGTGCAGGCCGGCCTCGATCATCTCGGCATCCAGGTCGAGAGCAAGGATGAGCTGCAACGAGGTCCAGGCCCGCCTGCAGCAAGCCGGGCAGCGATATCCTCGATCAGGGCCAGACGACCTGCTGCTACGCCCAGTCCGAGAAATCATGGATCGACGATCCGGCCGGCATTGCGTGGGAAACCTTCCTGACCTCCGGCGAGAGCACCGTCTACGGCGACGGCACTGGCGAGCGTGATGCGCGCCTCGCGCGGGAAACGGCGTGCTGCGTGCCGCGACCGCGATCCGGCCGCCGCCAAGCGTCGGCCTGCTGCGAAGGTGAGGCGTGTCATGCCGGAGCGGTCTTCAACGTGCTGTTTCTTTGCACCGGCAATTCGGCGCGCTCGATCATCGCCGAAGCCATCCTCAACAAGCTGGGCGCCGGCAGGTTCCGCGCCTACAGCGCCGGCAGCCAGCCCAAGGGGCAATTGAACCCGCACGCGATTTCGCTCCTGCAGGGCCTCGGCTACGATCTCTCGGGCTTTCGCTCGAAGTCGTGGCAGGAATTCGCCAGGCCGGGCGCGCCGGCGCTCGATTTCGTGTTCACGGTTTGCGACAACGCGGCCGGCGAAGCCTGCCCGGTCTGGCCCGGCCAGCCCATGACGGCGCATTGGGGCGTTCCGGATCCGGCCGAAGCGTCCGGCTCGGCGGCCGAGATCGCGCACGCGTTCAACGACACCTATCGGATGCTCCATCAACGCATCGGGGTTTTCGTCGCGCTGCCGATCAACAGTCTCGACCAGCTCAGCCTGCAACGCAAGCTCGCCGAGATCGGCCGCATGCAAGGCGCGACCGCCAAGGCGACAGAGCCGAGCTGATGCCTTCGCTTGCGCAGCGCGTCTTCGCGGAATGGCTGGGAACGGCGTTTCTGCTCGCGGCCGTGGTCGGCTCCGGCATCATGGCGCAGCGGCTCGCGGGCGGCAACGGCGCGCTCGCGCTCTTGTGCAACACGCTGCCGACCGGCGCCATCCTGGCGGTGCTGATCCTGGTGTTCGCTCCGCTGTCCGGCGCGCACTTCAATCCGGCGGTGAGCCTCGCCTGCGCGGTGCGCGGCGAGCTGCCGTGGCGGACCGCCGCACTTTATATGGCGGCGCAGGTCGTCGGCGGCGATCGCCGGCGTCTGGCTGGCGCATCTCATGTTCGAGCTGCCGCTGTGGCAGCTCTCGCTCACCGCGCGCGCCGGCTCGGGTCAGTGGCTCGCGGAAGCGGTCGCGACCTTCGGCCTCATCCTGACGATCTTCGGCTGCAGCGCCCGCACCCCGGCAGCGGTGCCGTACGCGGTCGGCCTCTACATCACGGCGGCCTATTGGTTCACCGCCTCGACCTCGTTCGCCAATCCGGCCGTCACGCTCGCACGCTCGCTGTCGGATACTTTCGCCGGCATCGCGCCCGCCGGCGTGCCGGCCTTCGTGCTCGCGCAATTGCTGGGCGCCGGCGCCGCCGTCGGGCTGGCGCAATGGCTGTGGCCGGCCCAAGAGCATTTTCAGGAAAAGTGGACACCGGTTTTCCGTCCGAAATACGACGATGTAAAAAAGCCAGAGCGGTTTCCGCTCCGTTAATTGACCGCTCCAGCTCAGGAACGGCAGCTGAGCGAGCGGTTGACGAGACGGCAATGATTGATGGGCTTGCCGTTCACGTCGAACAAGGTACCCGACCAGGCGCTGCCGGCGCGGTCCCAGACCATGTAGCCGAAGCCCGAATAGGTCACCGAGTTCGGCCACCTTGGCGCCGTTGATGTCGGCGCCGATCACGCTCAGCGGCGGCAATGCCTGGAGATTGTCGCCGCCGGTGCCGACCACGAGCTGGGGCGGGCGCACGCTGCCGAAATCGACCGCCTGGAAGAAGTGGATGTGGCCCGAGACGTACATCCGCACGCCCGTCGGCATGTCGGCGCCGAGCGCGAGCTCCAGAACCTTGTTGGAGACGAAATTCCGCGGCGTGCCTTTCTCGCTGCCGAGCATGGCATCGAGCGGACGATGGGTGGTGAGCCAAGCCTCGGCCGGCACCTTGGCCAGGACCTCGATGAATTGACGGCGCAGCGTCGCGGCCATGTCGCTCGGATCGCCCTTGGGATCATCGGCGGCGGCGCCATCCACCACCACGACGCCGAAATCGCCCAGGCGCGCCACGAACGTGCCGGTGAAGTCACGGCAGGCCGGCTCCATGGGCAGGCGGTCGAGAAACCGGAACCAGCCTTCGCCAGCGCGCACGCAGTCCTCGTGATTGCCGCGCACCATGACCCAGGGAGCGGCGGCGAGCAGCGGCGCCGCCGGGGCGAAGAAATCGGCGCTCCAGGTGTCCCAGCCATAGCCCCAGGGGCTGCCGGCGCAGCCCGCATAGCCGGCCGGGCAGGCGTCCTCGCGGTAATTATAGTCGCCGACGTGAATCACGAGATCCGGGCGGGCTGCCGCCGCCACGGCGGCGATCTTCGGAAACGGCCAGGCATTGATGTCGTTGCAGCTCTGGGTGGGATCGCCGCTCTTCAGCCGGCAACCGGTGTCGCCGAAAACCAGGATGCGCTGCGGGTTGGGGCGCGGCAGCGGCAGGGCCTTGCCGTCCAGCATGGCGGCGACCGCGTCGGCCGGCACCATCGCCTCGCAACTGCGCACCGGAAACTGCGCCGGCTTGACGTTGCCGAAGCTGCGCCCCGGCTCGGCGCGCACGCTCATGGGCACCGGCTTGCCGTCGAAAATCACCGACGGGCAGGCATCCTCGGTGATCGCGCGCACGCTCGATGTGCCGTCCGGCCCCAGCTGCACCCACTGGGCCAGGATTTTGGCCTGTGCGGTGTGCGGCGACGACAAAGCCCAGAAGGGCAGCCGCAAGGGCGGCGGAGCGCAGCGCGCGGAGGACGGTCATCTCGGCAATCCTCCGATCGGTATCTAAAGGCTGGACCCGTCGACATGGCGCGTCGATTGGCGATTTGACGCGCGGTCGATCTGCAACCATCATACAAGCATATGGCAGCGAAAGTGTCACGGGTGAATGACACGGCCGTGTCATCCGGGCCGGTTGTGAGCCGCCCCCGATTGTGCTCGGATCGGCGGGGACCACCCACTGCCGGAGCGCACCATGAAGATCCTCGCCCTTCTGACCGCCGTCGCGGGCGTGACGCTGCTGGCGCTGTCCGGCCATGGCGCGGTGTCGCAAATGGCGAGGACGATCCGGATCGTGGTGCCGTTTCCGGCGGGCGGCAGCGCCGACGACCTGGCGCGCCTGCTGGCGGAGGAGATCGGCCGCACCCGCGGCGTCAATCTCGTCATCGAAAACCGCCCGGGCGCCGGCACCGTGGTGGCGACCGAAGCGGTATCGCGCGCCGCCCCTGACGGCAATACGCTCCTGATCGTCGCCAACTCGTTCGTGATCAATCCGAGCCTGAAGAAGCTGAACTACGATCCGTTCGTGAGCTTTGCGCCGGTCTGCCATCTGGTCAGCTCGCCGCTCATCATCGCGGTGAACAGCGACGCGCCCTATCGCAGCCTCGCCGATCTCGTCAGCGCGGCGCACGCCAAGCCGGGCGAGCTGACCATGGCCAGCGTGGCGCCCGCGACCACGCAGCACATCGCGTTCGAGATGCTCAAGCGCGCAGCCGACATCAACATGATCCATGTCCCCTATCCGGGCGGCGCCCCGGCCGTGACGGCGCTGCTGGGCGGGCACGTGACGGCGGTGATCGCCAATTATTCCGAGGTCGAGGCCTATCTGGCGGCCGGCCGGCTGCGCGCGCTCGCCACCGCCTCGCGCCAGCGCATCCAGGCGGCCCCGGACCTGCCGACGGTGGCGGAATCCGGCTACCCGAATTACGAATCGGAAGTCTGGTTCGGCATCGTGGCGCCCGCCAAGACGCCCCCCGAGACGATCTCGCAGCTGGCGGGCTGGTTTCGCGCCGCGCTCCAGAGCGCGGCCGTGAAAGAGAAGCTGCAGCAGCAGGAAATGTATCCGGTCGGCGCCTGCGGGGCGGATTTCGCCGCGCACCTGCGCGCCCAGTTCGACGCCTATGCGCGCGTGATCCGCGAGGCCGACATCAAGGCGGAGTAGCTACCAATCGCCGCCGTCTCCCTCCTCCGCTCGTGCTCTGCGGATGCGCCATGCACAGATCTTGCAAGCAGGCGCACGCACGGTGTACCTCGCCCCGCGTGCAGGGAGAGGGCGACACGGCATAGTGCGGCAGACCAGAAACTCGGTGCGGGTGAGGGGGCCTCTCCGCGGTTTTGAGCTCATCGAAGGCAGGGGCCTTTCCGCAGGCTCAAACTCGCGGAAGCGCCCCCTCGCCGGATCGCTGCGCGATCCGACCTCTCCCCGCACGCGGGGAGAGGTGGAGAATGCGGCTCCGCTCCGTCATATGCGATCGCCCTGCCTTGCAGGGAGAGGTGAGGCAGACAATGCAAATTCCGCGCGACGCTCCCTCACTCCACGTTGATCTTGTCGAGGCGCCAGCTCAACTCCTGCGCCGCATAGACGGTGTGCTCGTCCGGGCAGGCGATGCCGTGCACCCAATCGAAGGTCCCGGGCACGCGGCCGAACTTGCCCATCGATCCCAGAACCTTGCCGTCGGTATCGATCTTGATGACCTTGCCGACGCTGCCGACATACATCACTTGCCGCGGGCCGGGGGTGATGCAGATCGACCAGGGGGCGCCGCCGATGCGCCATTCCTGCTTGAAGTTGCCGTCGGTATCGAAGGTCTGGATGCGGCCATTGGCGCGGTCGGCCACGTAGAGGGTGTTCTTCTGGTCGATGACGATGCTGTGCGGCGTGTTGAACTCGCCGGTCGCGGTTCCGCGCTCGCCCCACTGCTTGATCAGGTTGCCCTCCTTGCTGAACTTGGCGACGCGCGAATTGCCGTAGCCGTCGGAGACGAAGATGCTGCCGTCGGGTCCCCAGGTGACGTCGGTCGGCTGGTAGAAATTCTGCGGCTGCGGTATGGCGTGCTCGATCACGTGCGTCATGTAGGTCCAGGGTTCCGGCCGCCGGCCCAGCACCATCTGAATGTGCATCTGCTGATCGAACTTGATCACCAGATTGGTGCCGGCGTCGATGTACCAAAGATTGTCCTGCGGATCGACCCGCACGACGTGCGGCCCTTCGGTCGGGATGCCTTCGCCGATCGTGCGCATGAAGCTGCCGTCCGGATTGAATTCCAGGATCGGCGTGTGCCCGCGGTTGAGAACGAACACGTGGCCCTTCGAATCGAGCGCCGTGCCCACCACCTCCGCCATATTGATGTGCTCGGGCAGCTTGAGGAAATTATCGACGACGTGGAAGGTCAGCGGCGGTGCCGCCTGCGCGGCGGCCGGCGTCGGCGCCAAGACCGGTACCAGGACCGGCACCAGGATCGCCACGGCCAGACCGGCGGCCGCCCATTTCTCATCAACGCGCATCGTTTCCTCCCGCTTGGTTGCTCTCTGTCATTTCAGGAAATCCTCGTAGCTCAATTTCGCGCGCGGATAGGTGAGCGCGCTCTGCGTCATGCCGCAGGCCACGCACATCTCCGCGAAGCGGATGCCGATCGCCTTGGTGTTGAGCACCTGCACGCCGGTGGCCGCCGCCAATTCCTTGGGATCGACCACATAGGGAATGAGCGCGCCGCCCAAGGGCACGATGATCTCGGCGCGGGTCTCCGCCACCAGCGCGCGGATGGTCTCGGCGGTGATGCCGAAAATCTCCTCACGGCGTTGCGCGATGTCGGCCCCGTAGACGCCGATCGGCCGGATGTCGCTCACGAAGCGGTCGAGGCCGTGGGTGCGCAGCAATCGCCAAGTGTAGGGCACATGCGGGGCGAGCGGCACCGTGATGCCGATCCGATCCGCCAGCGTGGCGGCCGCGTGCATGGCCGTGCGCATGAGCCCGATCACCGGAATGTCGACCGCGAGCCGCCCGCCGTCGACGCCCGGCTCGAACGTGTTCGAGGAGATCACCGCGTCGTAGCCGCTCTGCGCGGCCCAGAAAATCTTCCGCACGATGGCCGGTGTCTCCATCATGTGGTGCAGCCCGTTGAGGGCGCTCTGCGCCCCGATGGTCAGGAACACGTTGGAGCCTGCGAAGTCGTCCGGAAAGCCGATCTCCACCTTGGTGCCGGGCGACGCATAGCTGTTGAGCAGCCTCTCGATCGCCGCCACGTCATAGGGTGGCTGCGACTTCGCGGTGCGCGGGGCTTGATCGATGACGAGAATTCGCATGGTGTTGTTTGTGCCTGGTTGTCATGGCCGGGCTTGTCCCGGCCATCTCGATGAGGAGGGCACGGTGCCAACCTAGTCGAGATCGCCGGGACATCAGGGCGTTTACGCCCGTCTCCGCGGGCTATGCCCGGCGATGACACTGAGAGTTATTCGATCGGCTCGAGCTTGATGATTTCGGCGCCGTGATTGTTGCCGGCCCAGAAGGTGACCGGGTTGGTGCTGTCGTCGACGAAGACGCGGCGGATGTTGGTGGGGCGCGGCAGCAGATACTCGATCGCCTTTCCGCTTTGCGGGTCCATGCGCAGGATGCGGTCGCTCGACATATTGCCGCTCCACAATTCGCCGTTCCGGTCGAGGAAGACGTCGTACGGATAGGTGTGCGGCGTCGGCACGCTCCATTCGGCGAATTTTTCTTGGGCAGGATCGAACATGCCGACCTTGTCGGCCCCGAACTCGGCGAACCACACCCGGCCCTGCGGGTCCATCATGGTGCGGCGCGGCCGCGACCGCGGCGTCGGTGTCGGATAGATGGTGGCCTGCCCGGTCTTGGCGTCGATGCGGCCGACGTTCTCGTCGCCGAAATCCATGAAATAGAGGTTGTTGGCCGCGTCCGAGACCATTCCGTAGGGCGAATGCTGGCGGCCCTTGGGGGTGAAGCGGAACGGATCGAAGACCTCGTATTTGCCGGTCGCCACATCGAGGCGCAGCACCGCCTGCTTGCGCACATCATTGGTCCAAACCTTGCCGTCCACGTTCAGGTGGCGCGGCGTCAGCAGGGATTGCTGGGTGGTGTCGATGTTGATCTCGCTCTGGACCGGGAACAGCCGGAACGTCTTGGTCTTCATGTCGAACTTGGCGAGCCCGGCCTGGAACATCATGGCCAGCCACAGATTGCCGTCGGAGTCCGGCTCGAGCGCGAGCGCGCCGGTCGGAAAGCCGGGCTTGAGCTCCGGATAGGGAAATTCCTCGAGCGCGCCGGTCTTGGGGTCGAGCCGGCCCAGATCGTTCTCGACGAAATCCGAATACCAGACGAATCCATTGGCGTCGGTGCGCACGTCATGGGGCGCGATGGTCGCCCGAGGCAGGGCGTATTCGGTGATGACCATGCGGGTGGCGGCGCCGCTCGGGCGCGGCAGCGTCTGCAGCGGATAGGACCAGGTGTCGGCTTTGCTCAAATTGACGGTCGCGAGATACTCGGCCACCTTGCGGGCGCGCTCCTGCGGAAACTCGACCTCGGAGACGCGTTTCTGCACCCGCGCCTGGATGGTGTTGTTGGCGTAGGTGGTCATGCGCTTGAGCACCGGCATGAACTCGTCGGCGCTGAACTTGGAGCGCGCGATCCGCTCGAGCGTGTGGCAGCTCATGCATTCGATGAGCGCCCGTTTCTGCTCGGTGGTGCCGGGAAAGCTCATGAACCATTCGGTGTTGGTGAGCTGGGCCGCCAGATCAGCGGCCTTGCGCAGCTTGAGATCGACGCTCGCGGTCTGGTCGCGGGCGACGTCGACGGCTTGCGGGGTGTCGAGCTCGTAGCCGGTCGCCCTGATGCGCAATGCATAGTGCCCCGGCGCGAGCTTGGCGGCCGGGAAGCTGAAGCGGCCGTTCTGATCGCTCACCACCGTGATGGTGATCGGGGATTGGCTCGGCTGGGCGCTGACCAGCACGCCCTCCATCGGACCGGCCTGGTCGGCCGCGATGATCTGCCCGGTCAATGCCGGCGCCGGCGCTTGGGCATGCGCGCCGCCGAAGGCGGCCCCGGACAGAAGCAGGGCAGTGCCGGCGGCCGCAACAAGCTGAAAGGTCCGCATCCGCATGCGAGCGGCTCCGCCTTCTTTATTGGTCTTGGCTTCGATTTGGTCGCTTCGATCTGGTCGCATTTTCGGACGGAAAACCGGCTGCCGCCCGGAGCTGGTTCCGGGGCAGGGGTTTCCCCGAAAATGAGCTAACCGCGCTGCAGCGTGCACTCGGTCTCTACGATCGGTGCGTCGGCCGGCGCCGGGCGCCGGTTGGTCTTGACCTGCTTGTAGCCTTCCTTCTCGCAGTTGACGTCGACGTCCTTGGTATCCACGTCCTTGCCGAAACCCGGGACCCGGTAGGTGCCGAGTGCGTCGCTGCGGGTGACGACGCCGCCGCGGTTCTTGATGCCCACCGTCACCTTGGCATCCGGTATCGAATTCCCGCTGGTGTCGCGGACGAAACCGAAATAGGCCGGGCCCTCGTCCGCCTCGTCGTCATCGTCCCCGAAGGACGAGCCGCCGGCCCAGACCGGGGCCGACAAAGCGCCGGCGATCGCCAGTGCCAGGCACGCGCTCAAGCCAGTATGTCGGGTCAAGAATCTCATCCGGAACGTCCTCCCTGTCAGGTCCACGATTGCGAGCGGCGGGCCCTGAAGTCGTGCAGGCGACCTTTTTCGACCTTCTACACCAATGGCCAATCGGGCGATAGCCGGGACAGAAACGCAAGCGCGCAGAGAATATTTTGAGCGATTTCGGCGGCGCCGACAAGCCCTCCGCAAGTGGCGCCGGATGCGATGTCACGGGATGCCTCGGGAGGGCCCGCTCGACCATCATCCCGTCCGCGCCGGCGACCGAGCGCTCACTCCGCGGTGATGCCGGTTTTTGAAATGACGTCCCGCCACTTCGCGATATCGCCGCGGACCTGCCGGGTCAGGTCTTCGGGCGGGCCCGCTTCGGCCACCAGGCCTTGCTGGGCCAGCAGGTCCTTCAGGTCGGGGGCATCCAGGATCCCGGCGACCTCATGGTTGAGGCGGGCCGCCACGCTCCCCGGAAATTTGGCCGGCGCGACCAGCGCGAACCAGAGCGTCGCGTCATAGCCGGGCACGCCGGCCTCCACCATGGTGGGCGTATCGGGCAGCGCGTCGATCCGCTTCTTGCCGGTGACCGCCAAGGCCCGCAACTGTCCGGCGCGGATGGTGGCAATGCTGGGCGGAATGGTCGCGAACTGCATGTCGAGGCGCCCGCCCATCATGTCGATCACGGACTGGGCGGTGCTCTTGTAGGGGACGTGCGTGAGCGCCGTATCGGTCATGGTGGCGAACAGCGCGCCGGCCAGGTGGGCGAGGCTGGCGGGGCCGGCCGAGCCGTAGTTGAGCGTGCCGGGCTCGCGCTTGGCGAGCGCGATCAGCTCGGCGACGCTGTTGGCCGGCAGCCCCGGATAGACCACCAGCACATAGGGCGAGCTCGCGATCATCACGACGGGGGTGAAGTCCCGGATCGGATCGTAGGGCAGGCTCGAGCTCAGCGTGACCGCGACCGCCTGCGTGCTCGAGGTCACGATGCCGACCGTGTAGCCGTCGGGGGCGGCCTTGGCGATCATCTCGGCCCCGATATTGCCGCTCGCCCCCACCCGGTTCTCGACCACGAATTGCTGGCCGAGGCGCTGGCCGAGCTTCTGGCCCAGCACGCGCGCCACCACGTCGGCGGTGCTGGCGGGAGGAAACGGCACGATCAGCCGGATCGGCCGTGACGGCCATCCGGATTCGGGGCCGGCCGGTTGCGCGAAGGCGGAGCCCTGCGTCGCAACCGCGCCCGCCGCCAGCCCGAACGCCGCCAGCGCGAGCCGAAGACGAGCGAGCCAAAGACAATTCATGGCACGATTTTCATGGCGCGACGTCCTTGGCGAGAGCGGCCAGCATGTCGGATATGTCGTTGAGCGCGTTGAACCGGGGTTGCGCTGCGATATGCGGCGACAATACCACGTTCTTGAAGCCCAAGAGCTCGTCGTCGCTGCGGCCGGGTGCCTCATAGAGCGGATCGAGCGCGAAGCCGCCGAGCCGTCCGGATTTCAAGGCTTCGATCAGCGCGGCGCGGTCCACCAGATCGGCGCGCGAGATATTGACCAGGCAGGCGCCCGGCTTCATCTGCGCGAGCCGTGCAGCGTCGATGAGATGGCGGGTCGATGGCCCGCCCGGCACCTGCGGCACGACCCAGTCGCTCTCGGCCAAGAGCTGCTCGAGCGCCACATAGGTCAGCTGCAACTGCTGTTCCTCGGCCTGCGGCAGCCGCTTGCGCTGGTGATAGAGGATCCGCATCCCGAACGCGGCCGCGCGCAGCACGATCTCGCGCCCGATCTCGCCCACCCCGATGATACCCAAGGTGGAATCGTGCAGCATGCGCAGGCCGGTGATGCGGGCCCAATTCGAGTTGGGCGTGTGCCGGCGATCGAACGGCTTGTAGACGTAGCCCTCGGCGGCGAGTTGCTCGGCGCTGATCCGCCCGGCCAGGCGATGCATCTTCTTGGCCAGCGTCAGCATCAGGGTGATCGCGACCTCGGCGCAGGCGATGTTGGCGCGCCGCCGGAAGGTCAGCACCTTGATGCCCCGCTCTGCGCATGCCGCCACATCGATGTTGCGGGGCATGGCGCCGTATTTTTGCACCGCAACAAGATCGGCTCCGGCGGCGAGCTCGCTTGGCCCCACCGGGAGCGATTCGACGATCAAGGCGCGGGCGCCCGGCAGCTGGGCGCGCATCTCCTGCGCGGTCTCGACCAGCCGGACCTGGGCCGGGAAAAGTCCGCCGACGCGGGCGCGCACACGCGCGCAATAGCCGGCGAAATCCGGCTCGTCGTGGGCAAAGAAGTCGGCGTAGGCCGCATTGCGCTCGGCCGAGGTCGCCGGGTCGAGCACGATGCCGACGACACGCAGGAAGGGATCATCCTCGACGACGAGGATCGGAGGTTTGGCTGTCGGCACGGGATCCACGCAGGTTGCGCATGTGAAGGGCGGTCAGGTTTGCGACAAATGGGCGCCCATCTCAAGGGCTTTTCGGCGCGATCGGGCGCGCTCCCGCGATGTGGTCGCTACGCATTGACGCAGGTGTCGGGCAGGCGCAATAAGGTATGATAGCGAACAAAGATCAAACGCGGCCGCCAAGCTCGCGAACGTGCGGTCCGGGAGGGCGATATGAGCATCAATACCATCAGTCGACGTCACATCCTCGCCGGCGCGGTCGCCGCGCCCGCCATCATCGCGGCCTCGCGGCTCGGATTTGCCGCGCCCGGCTCAGATGCTGAAAATCTCCCACCAGTTTCCCGGCGGCACCATCGACGAAGGCGATTTCCGCGATCGCATGTGCCTGAAGTTCGCGGCCGAGATCGAGAAGCGCACGAGCGGCGCGATCGGGGCGCAGGTCTATCCCAATTCCTCCTTGATGAAGACCGTTCCGCAATTCTCGGCGGTGCGCAAAGGCGCCCTCGACCTCAGCCTCTATCCGATCTCCTATGCGGGCGGCGAGTTTCCCGAGCTCAATATCGGCCTGATGCCGGGGCTGGTGAGCTCCTATGCGCAAGGCGCCGCCTGGAAGAAATCGCCGATCGGTCAGAAGTTCGGCGATTTCGTGGCCAGCAAGGGCGTCATCATCCTGTCCTGGATCTGGCAGGCCGGCGGGGTGGCGAGCCGCGGCAACCCGATCGTCAATCCGGACGATGCCAAGGGCCTCAAGATCCGCGGCGGCAGCCGCGAGATGGACATGATGCTGCAGAAGGCCGGCGCCACCACGCTGTCGACGTCCTCCAACGAGCTCTATCAGGCGATGCAGACCGGCGCTTGCGACGCCGCCATCACCTCCTCGACCAGCCTGATCTCGTTCCGGCTCGAGGAGGTCGCCAAGAGCCTCACCACCGGACGCGGCAAGTCCTACTGGTACATGCTGGAGCCGCTCATCATGTCGAAGCAGATCTTCGACAAGCTGCCGAAGAACCAGCAGGAGGTGGTGCTGGCGCTCGGCGCCGAGCTGGAGAAGTTCGGCACCGACGAGGCGATCGCGGACGACAAGAAGGTCGCCGAGGTCTATGCCAAGAAGGGCGCCAAGGTGGCCGATCTCGACGAAGCCATCGTGGAGAAGTGGCGCGCCATCGCGCGCGCCACCGCCTGGAAGGATTACGCCGACCGCACGCCGCTCTCGGCCGACCTGCTCAAGCTCGCCGAGGCGGTCAGCGTCTCCTGACGTTGCCGGGGGGCAACCGCGATGCTGCTGCACGGCCTCGACGCCGTCGAGACCGAAACCCCGACGGCACCCCTGGCGGAGGCCGCCGGGCCGCTCGAGCGCATGCTCGCGCGCGTCAACCAGATCATCGTGATCGTCTCGTCGATGGCGCTGGTCGCTGCCGCCTGCGTTCTCACCTACAGCGTCGCGTCGCGCTACTTCCTGCACTTCTCCACCGATTGGCAGGACGAGCTCTCGGTGTTCCTGATCGTCGGCGCCGTGTTCATGTCGGCCGCCTCCGTCCAGGCGCGCCGCGGGCATGTGGCGATCGAGGCCATCGTCGGATTGCTGCCGGCGCGGGTGAACGCGGTCCGGCAATGGCTGGTCGATCTCGCGAGCCTGGCGTTCTGCGGCTATTTCGCCTGGAAATCCTGGACGCTGCTCGATGAGGCCTGGGTCGAGGACTATCATTCGGGCTCGACCTGGGGCCCGCCGCTGTGGATTCCCTATTCGCTCATGGCGGTCGGCATGACGCTGCTCGGCCTGCAGCTCTTGCTGCAGGTCGCCATGCCGTTGCGCCGGCGGCGGGCCGCATCATGACCACATTGTCGATCGGGTTGCTCTACGGCGCCGCCACGCTGGTGGTGATGTTCGCCGGCATGCCGATCGCGTTCGCGCTCGGCGCCGTCGCCACCATCTTCATGATCGCGTTCATGCCGTCGTCCTCGGTCGATACCATCACGCAGAACGTCTACGAGGAGATGGCGTCGATCACGCTGCTGTCGATCCCGCTGTTCATCCTCAAGGGCGCCGCCATCGGCCGCTCGCCGGCCGGCAAGGATCTCTACGGCGCGCTGCATGCCTGGCTGCATCGCCTGCCGGGCGGGCTCGGCATCGCCAACGTGTTCGCCTGCGCGCTGTTCGCCGCCATGGCCGGCTCCTCGCCCGCCACCTGCTCGGCGATCGGCTCGGCCGGCATCCCGGAAATGCGCAAGCGCGGCTATTCGGGCAGCTTCGCGGCCGGCATCATCGCGGCCGGCGGCACGCTCGGCATCCTGCTGCCGCCCTCGATCACCATGATCCTCTACGCGGTCGCGGCCGAGCAGTCGCTGGGCCGGCTGTTCCTGGCCGCCATCGGGCCGGCCGCGCTGCTGGTCACCCTGTTCGCCGGCTACGCGATCTGGCGGTTTCGTCTGGAGTACCGCCGCGCCCGGCGCCGCATGGACGCGACCGGAGTGAATTCGGAGCTGTTGCGCCCGGACGAGTTGTCCATGTGGGACAAGTTCGCGCTGCTGCCGCGCGTGCTGCCCTTCGTGATCCTGCTCACCGGCGTGATGGTCGCGCTCTATGGCGGCTTCGCGACGCCCTCGGAGACGGCGGGGCTCGGCGCGCTGCTGGCGCTGATCCTGATCGCCGGCATCTACAGCGTGTGGACGCCGCGCGATCTCTCGCCGATCCTGCTGGCGACGCTGCGCGAATCGACCATGCTCATGTTCATCATCGGCATGTCGCTGCTCTATTCCTACGTGATGAGCTATCTGCACATCAGCCAGTCGGCCGCGCAGTCGATCGTGGAGCTGCATCTGTCGCGCTGGGTGCTGCTCGCCGCCGTCCTGGTGTTCGTGGCGGTGCTCGGCTTCTTCCTGCCGCCGGTGTCGATCATCGTCATGACGGCGCCGATCGTGCTGCCGCCGCTGCGGGCCGGGGGCTTCGATCTGATCTGGTTCGGGGTGGTCATGACCATCGTCATGGAGATGGGCCTCATCCATCCCCCGGTCGGATTGAACCTGTTCGTCATCAAGAACATCGCGCCCGATATTCCGCTGAGCGAGGTGATCTGGGGCGTGATGCCGTTCGTCGCCTTGATGCTGTTTGCGGTGGTCCTGATGTGCGTGTTCCCCGGGATCGCGACCTGGTTCCCGGACGCGGTCATGGGCGGCAATGCCCGGTAGGCGCCTGTGACAAGTCCGTTTGTCACTTCATGGCGACCGGCCAGCGGGCATGTCGGTTGACGTCATCTCGGGCATTCGAAGGAGTGGCGCCACCTGCTTGTTTCTGTATTGTAGGTCAAGCGGATGGCGGGCTCGAGCGGCGCCAATGAGGCCGGAGGCAAAATTATGGCGCGGCTCGTCGCTGCTCTCGTGTTGCTCGCCATCGCGTCGTGCCCGGGCCAGGCGCAGAGCCCCGCCTTTGTCGCGCCGCCCCGCACCATCGCCGACATCACCGCGATCCTCGATCAAAAGCTCGACCCCGAGAAGGTCGTCAAGATGCGGTCCGATCTCGACGCCGCGCCTCCGGTGGGCGCCGCCCGAGCGACACTCGCAACATTCTATTACGATCGGGGCCAGGCGCGCCTGAATTTGGGACGCGTTCGCGAGGCGCTCGCCGATGCCGAGAAGGCGCTCGAGGTCGGAAAAGGTCAAGCGGACCCCCGACAAGTCAATCTGCTGCACCAGCTCCTCGGCATAGCCTACTCTTCGGCCGGCGATCCGAAGAAGGCCTTGCAGGAATATATGCAGATCGAACGCGACGCGAAACGTCTCAACCTTCAAGGGGCGATGTTCAATACCTATAAGAACATCGTAAAGGCGCTCATTGTCACGGGGGATCTCAATCAGGCCGAAACCTATGTCCGCAAGAGCCAAGCCCTGATGCAGGGGGCGCATTCCTGGCCAAACTTCGCGGACCATCACTGGGACTGGGAGAAGGATCTCGAAATATCAAAGGGCGACGTGCTGCAGGCCCGTGGCCGGTTCCGCGAGGCTGAAGATGCCTATCACCGAGCCGAGGAGGGAGCGCGTCAAAACGTCATCCTGCGTCCGAAATTCCCGTTTTCGCCACCGCGTTCCCAGCTCCAAGGGGTCGTCGATCAGGTGATCAGAGCGGAAGGCATGATGAAAGCCCGCCAGGGGCGGATGGCGGAGGGAGAGGCCGACGTGCGCCGCGCACTGCTGAGCCGGCTCGAGGAGACGGACAAATATTCCGCCCAGGCCCAGGGTTTCATCAAGCCGCTGGCGACCCTGCTGGTCGAGCAGGGTCGATACGCCGAAGCCGAGAAACTCGCCCGCGCGCAAATCGAAATTCAGAACGCGATCGGATTTGCCAAGGACTCGCAGCAATTCGTCGATGCCTTGAGCGAGCTGGCATCCATCTTGAATTTGCAGGGACGATGGGCCGAGGCGGCGCAGGTGTATGACCAGGTCGATGAAGCAACAGCCAAATGGGAATCGGCGCGGAAGGACGCGATCAGTCTCAATACCACCCACATTGCGACAATGTACAACGCCGACAACTTGAGCGCGGGCATCGAGGCGGCAAACCGGTTGTTGGCACGGCAAACGGCGCTTTTCGGAGAGCAGCACGTGGAGACCGCTTTTGCCCACGGCACTCTGGCGATCGGTTTGTCGCTCTCCGGGCGTGATGACGATGCGCTGCGCGAATTCAAGCTCGCGATCCCGATCCTGGTGTCGGCGATGCGGAACGCGGAGGCCAGCGCCGACACCGACGATCCCGGTGATGCCGCCGCGCGCGCGCAGCGTACGCAGTCCGTGATTGAATCCTATATAAGAACCCTTGCGCGCGTCGGTGCCGGCGATGCCGGGTTGGAGACCTTTCGTCTGGCCGAGCTCATCCGTGGCCGCTC
Source organism: uncultured Alphaproteobacteria bacterium (assembly GCA_963744275.1). Lineage (GTDB taxonomy): Bacteria > Pseudomonadota > Alphaproteobacteria > Rhizobiales > Xanthobacteraceae > VAZQ01. The sequence goes on along the minus strand of CAVUSX010000026.1, from coordinate 66,547 downwards.
GGTTCAACAGGCGCTCGTCGCCTCCAGTGCTCGCGCAGCAGCGGGTAATCCGGCGCTTGCGGATCTGGTGCGCAAGGAACAAGACCTCGGCAAGCAGATCGGCGCCCAGCTCGGGCAGTTGAACAACGTGCTGGCGTCGCCGCCCGAGCAGCGCGACGACAAGATCGTTCGTGACATCGGGGCCGACGTCGACAAGCTGCGCGCGGCGCGCACGGGCGCCCGCCAGGAGATAGCACGTCGGTTTCCAAGCTATGCCGACTTGATCGATCCAACGCCGCCGAACGTCGACGAGATCAAGGCGACGCTCAAGCCGGATGAAGCGCTTCTGTCGTTCTATTTCGGCATTCGGTCGAGCTTCGTGTGGGCGGTGCCGAAGGACGGCGCCGTAGTCTTTGCCGCAATTCCTGTCAGCGCCGGCGAGATCGACGGGAAGATACGCAAGTTGCGCAAGGCGCTCGAGCCGGAGGCGATCACGATCGATCAAATTCCGCCCTTCGATCTCGCGCTGGCGCACGAGCTCTATGCGCTGTTGCTGCAACCGGTCGAGGCCGGTTGGAAACCTGCAAGAAGCCTGATCGTCGTCACCAACGGGCTGTTGGGCGAGCTGCCGCTGAGCCTGCTGCCGACTGCACCGGTACGGATCGACGCGAGCGCGGCGCCCTTGTTCTCGGCCTATCGCGAGGTTCCTTGGCTTGCGCGCTCCCATGCGATAACCGTCGTGCCTTCAGCCTCGGCACTGCTTACGCTTCGACACCTGCCGCCCGGCTCGCCCAAGCGAGACAAGTTGATCGGTTTCGGCGACCCTTATTTCAACGAGCAGGAGGCGGTTGAGGCGGAACGTCACGAGCCGACGGAAGCACTCGAGCTGGCCGCGGCGTCCGCCGGCGGGGAAGACGCCGCCGTGACGCGCGGTCTTTCGTTCAAGCTGCGCGCCTCGCCACACACGGAGGATGTCGACAGCGCGGATCTCGCAATGCTGCCCAGGCTTCCCGACACTCGGGCAGAATTGATCGCCATGGCGCATGCCCTGGACGCCGACCCCGGCAAGGCCCTGTATCTCGGCCGGGAAGCCAACGAGCACAACGTCGAATCAATCAATTTGTCGCGCTTCCGAATTGTGGCCTTTGCGACCCACGGGCTGGTTCCCGGCGACCTCGACGGATTGACGCAGCCGGCTCTGGCGCTGACCGCGCCCCAATTGGCCGGAGTGGAAGGTGACGGCTTGCTGACGATGGAGAAGATACTCAGGCTCAAGCTCGACGCCGATTGGGTCGTGCTGTCGGCCTGCAATACCGCGGCCGGTGCCGGGGCGGGTGCGGAGGCGGTGTCGGGATTGGGCCGTGCATTTTTCTACGCGGGGACGCGGGCGCTCCTCGTCACCAACTGGTCGGTGCACTCCGCCTCGGCGCGGGAGCTGATCATCGATCTGTTCCGACGCCAGAGCGCCGATCCAAGCCTCGGTCGTGGGGAAGCCCTGCGGCAGGCGATGATGTCGATGGTCGATGGTCCCGGCTTCGTGGACGGCTCGGGCAAAACCTTGTTCGCCTATGCGCATCCCTTGTTCTGGGCGCCATACAGCGTCATCGGAGAGGGCGGGGCGAACTGAATCAGTTCAACAAACCGCAAATTTTCGCTCGCGAAAGGGTGCCGCGGCCGCGCATGACACGGCTTGGCTTGCCTTTCCGGTTGCCGTACGATGATGCACACGGACAATCGACAGGGGAGCATTCGCCATGCGCAGGAATATTCGGGGCAGCCTGATCGCAGCCGGCCTATTGGGCGTTCTTTCGTTGACCGTCGCGACCTACTCGGTGGCGCAGGCGCCGCAAGCGCCGCCGCCGGTGGCCGCGCTCATGCCGCCCGGACTTCCTCCCACGTACGTCGTCGATCTGATGTCGGCGGAAGGTGCCGCCGCACTGGGCGCGAAATGGCGTGTCTCGGACGTCACGATCAAGGAGGTGCCGATTATCCAAGGCGTCATCACGCAGAACAAGATGACCTACGATATCGATCCCCATGCCGGAGGCACCGATTTCGACGACTCGAAATGGCCGGTGATCGAGCCGAAGGATCTGAACGCGCGCCGCAGCGGCGGCCACGTCGCCTTCATGTGGTATCGCACCCCACTGACGATCCCGGCCAAGATCGGCGAATTCGACACCTCCGGCGCGGTTGCGGTCTTCAGGACGACGGTCGACGACTACGCCGAGATCTGGGTCAACGGCGAGATCCCGGGCCGCTCGGGCTATCCGCGCCCCGCCGCCATCTCGGGGCACAACATGCCCAACCGCCTGGTGCTCAGCACCGGCCTCAAGCCGGGCGACAAGTTCCTGATCGCCATCTTCGGCATCAACGGGCCGATCTCGATGGCGCCGGCAAACTCCGTATTCGTCCGCGAGGCGAAGCTGGAGCTGTACAAATAGCACGGGGCTCGAGCCCGAGGGGCACCGCCGCGCCACGGCGTGCGAACGGCACATGAGGGAGGAACAGATGGGCGATCTCAGTCAGGACAGGACCGACGTTACACCCCGCCGCAACTTTTTCGGCCGTATCGCCGCCATGTCGGCGCTCGGCCTGTTCGGCTTTGCAACAGCCACCGCGCGCGCCCAACCGGCGCAATCGGACGGCCCGGATTGGCCGGGAACGCTCAAAGGCCGCCATCGGCAGGTTTTCGACGTCTACGACATCAACGATGGATTTCCGCTCGGCTTCGCCAACAACTTCCTGACCCCGAACGAGTCCGCGACGGCGGTCATGATCTTCCGCCACAAGGGGCTGCCCTACGCGATCGGCAGCGCCATGTGGGAGAAATACAAGATCGGCGAAACATTCAAGATCATCGACCCGGAAACAAAAGCGCCGGCGGTGAAGAACCCCTATTTCCAGCCCAAGCCCGGCGCGCTGGCGAACAGCGAGGCCGCTCTCGACCGGCTGCTCGCCAAAGGTACGGTCATGGGCGCGTGCGGGGTCGCGCTGCGGGGCCAGAGCCGCCGCCTGGCCGCCAATGCGGGCGTGACCCCGGAAGAAGCATTGAAGGAATGGACCGCCAACTTGATCCCGGGCGTCACTGTCGTCCCTTCCGGGACATGGGCGGTCAATCGGGCGCAGGAAGCAGGCTGCACCTATTGCGCCGGAGGCTGACGCCTCGTAGGGCGCAATCGCTTTATTGCGCCATCAGCCTCTAGCGCCGCTGCTTCTTCGTCGGTGGCTGCTGGTCTCGAAATTCGTCGCCGGCCAGAGCGTCGTTGTTCGCGATGCGTATCCACGTGTCGCGAAGCCGCCGGAATTTCTCCCGTAGCTTCTGATCCTTCGTGCTCTGGGCGTGCGTCTCACAGGCCGCCGCCTTGTCCCATGGGCTGTCCGGTCTCCCTGCCATGCCATTCTCCCGGTTTTCCACCTTCGCCCCCGGCGGCAGAAATGCGGAAGCGGGCCGCCGAGTTCCGCCGCTCGACACGAAACCGTGCTGGCCGCGTTTTTGTCACACCCACGCATTTGAGGGAGATGTCATAAATGGACCCATGGCGCTCGGAAGCAGGGCATTTCCAGGCGCTGAGGCAAGGTTAGATTGGCGATCTCTTCCCCGCACGGCTACAGGAAAAGCCCCGCACAGGAGATGCAGGGCTCTTCCAGACGGGGAAGCAGGGATTGGAGCTGTCGAGACCTCTCCGTCCGCGCTGTCAACAGTCACCGTCCTTGCGGGTTCCCCTTCCACTCGAGATATTCCGCCTGGAACGCAGCCTTGGCCTCGTCCAGCGACAGCGCGTAGCCGTAGCTCTTGCGGTGCGTTAGACCGAACGCGACCCCCCAGAACCACAGCTCCTCGTTGGCGTTCACCCGATAGATGCGTCCGACGCCGCGCTCGCCGTCGAGCACGTCGTAGTCGTCCTCATCCCGGTGGCCGGAGATCCGGGACGCGCCGGCGCGACGGAGGGTGAGCTGCATTAAGCTTTGCGCGTTTGCTTGCGTCGCGGCGCCCCTTCACCGAGGAAGGCGCTCCCCTTCGTCGATGGCGTTGACGCCTCGATGTATGAAGTTGCTGAACCACAGCCAGGACATTCGAATATGCGCAGCCCGGGCTCCGCTCCGAAAGGAGCGATGCTGGTGGTCTCCTCCATCGCTGCGCCGCACCGCGGACATTTCGGTTGGGTCTGGTCGGCATCCTCCATGGCAACCTCCTTCTTTTGTAGGCCAATGCCGCGTGCGCCGGGCGGTTCCGCGTCCGAGCACGGTCGGTCGGGCCGGTTGCAATTGACGGCGACAGCATCGGCGCCATTCAGCCATGATCGACAAGGTCAGCGGGAAGGTCGCCTTCGCCGTTACATCGTTCGGCGGCTTTCTCGGCATGGGTGAAGATTACTATCCGCTCCCATGCTCGCAGCTGAAGTCCGACCCCAACCCGGGCGGCTATCGGACCAACCTGACGGAGGCCCAGCCAAAGGGGCGCCGAATACAGCCGTTCGCAGGCGTGGGACTGGTCCGACAGGTCGAACGACCGCATGGTCTATGATTGTTACAAAGTTCCGATGTGCCAGGCCGACTGATGTGCATCAAAAAAAGCCCCGCGTCGCGGGGCTTTCACCATGTCGCTATTTTCTCTCTTCAACGACGGGCGGTTTCACGCTTTCATTGTGCTCGCTCGCCTGACCCTCGGTCCGAATTCGCTGATCCGGATTGGACTTCAGCGTGTCAGGGGTGCGCGGCTCCGTTACTCCCGGAGTCTGGACGTCGGCGGGGGACTTGTCCTCCTGGTTCTCATTCGCGGCCATACATGGGCCAACGATCACTGCGGTAAGCACCGCGGCCAAAAGTAGTCTCATGGTGTTGCCTCCTTGCGCAGAGCAGGGATGATGCACGCCTGATTCAACGCACGGCAGTCCGGTCGGTTCCGCGTCCGAGCGCGCTCGTTGTTTGATCCAGTGCTTTGTTGTCGCGGACTGCGCCCAAGCGGAAAGGCTCGGGACACCCGGCCCTAGGCCGGCCTATTGCGGTGCACAGGATGAGGGGCGGCAGCCGCACCTATGAGGTCGGCGCCGCATCGGCGAAATCGGTGCTTTCGCCCGCCTTCGACAACCGTTGTGGTCGTCGCCACGTGGTCGCCGGCGCTGAGCGGGTCGTGCAAGAACAGGCCGTGCTCGAATTCCTCGACGGTGAATTGATGCTGCAACAAGCTGAAGGGGTGCTCAGGCTTTAGTTGGCCCGGCCCCCCGCCGGCGAACGACCCTGGGCTGGGGCGCCGAGCATTGGGGGGCGCGGCCGGTCCTACGCCTCGCCGATCTCCCGCAGAATTTCCTGGCTGTGCTCGCCCAGGCGCGGCGAGGGCCGCTTCGACGCCATGCCCTGGCCGTCGATCGTGATCGGCGTGCGCAGGCCCGGAATGGTGCCGCCCTTGGCGGCGTCGCTTTCGAGCTCGAGCCGCATGCCGCGGTGGACCACCTGCGGGTCGGAGAAGACGTCGGCCAGATTGTAGATCGGGCCGGCCGGCACGCTCACCGCCTCGAGCCTGGTGAGCATGTCGGCGCGGGTGAGCCGCGACGTCAGGGTTGAGAGATGCGCGACCAGCTTGGCGCGGTTGGTCACCCGGCCGGCATTGCTCTTGTACATCGGGTCTTGCGCCAGGCCGCCCTCGCCGAGCACCGCGCACAGCTTGGCGAACTGGCCGTCGTTGCCCGAGGCGATGATCACATGCCCGTCGGCGACCGGAAACACCTGGTAGGGAACGATATTGGGATGCGCATTGCCGATCCGCTCCGGCAGCGCGCCGGACACCAGATAGTTGAGCGCCTGATTGCCGAGCACGCCGACCTGCGTATCCACCAGCGCGGTGTCGACATGGCGGCCGCGGCCGGTCTTCTCGCGCTCGGCGAGCGCGGCCAGGATGCCGACCACCGAATAGACGCCGGTGAAGATGTCGGCGATGGGAACGCCCGCCCGCGTCGGCTCGCCGTCGGGGGCGCCGGTCAAGGACATGAACCCGCCCATCCCCTGCGCCATCAGGTCGTAGCCGGCGCGCGCCGCGTAGGGCCCGGTCTGGCCGAAGCCGGTCACCGAGCAGTAGATGAGGCGCGGGTTGATGCCGGCGAGGCTCGCATAGTCGAGCCCGAACTTGGCGAGCCCGCCGACCTTGAAGTTCTCGATCAGAATGTCGGAGCGCGCCGCCAGCTTGCGCACGATGCGCCGCCCGTCCTCGGATTCGAAATCGAGCTCGATCGAACGCTTGCCACGATTGGTGCAATGGAAATAGGCCGCCCCCAAATTGCCGCCGTCCGCGGCCTCGACGAAGGGCGGACCCCAGGCCCTCGTATCGTCGCCGGCGCCCGCCCGCTCCACCTTGACGACGTCGGCGCCGAGGTCGGCCAGGATCTGCCCGGCCCAGGGGCCGGCCAGGATGCGGGCGAGTTCGAGCACGCGCAGACCGGCGAGCGGACCCGGCATGAAACAACTCCTTTGAGAGGACGGCCGGCGGCGGCCGGGCCCGGGATGGTCGAAATACAGGCAGAGTAACCGCCGTTTCTGTGGCTCGCCGGCGCGATCTTGTCCATAGTGGCGGCGGTTCCATTGCCAAATCTTCACCCGATCTCTATCTCATGGCGCGAGACTGGCTAAGGAATCCGGCCCCGTGAACACCTCCTTTTTCGGCGAGCTGCTGCAGTCGATCTCGGAGCGCGGCCGCGCGCTCATCGACCGCACCCGCGACCGGCGTGGGAACGCGGAACGCCGGTCGGCCGATCTGGTCGAGCTGTGCGGGGAGCTGCTCTCGGGCCGCGGCGAGGCCTCCGGGGTGGCGCTGGCGCGGGAAATCCTCAATCGCTACGCGGAGTTGACGACCGGTCCCCGGATCGCCTTCTTCGAGGCGCTCGGGCATAATTTCGGTCCCGATCATGCCCGCCTGAGCGCCGCCCTGGCGGCCTGGCAAAAAAATCCGTCGGACGAGATCGCCTTCGAGGTGCACCTGGCATCGGAGCCGCGCCGGCAGGAACTTTTCCGCCGCCTCAATCTCGCGCCCGGCGGCACCGCCGCGCTGGTGCGCATGCGCGAGCAGCTCATCGATGCCATGGGGCGCCGCGACGATCTGGCTGCGGTCGACTCCGCCTTCGTCCACCTGTTCTCCTCCTGGTTCAACCGCGGCTTCCTGGTGCTCCGCCGCATCGACTGGCAAACGCCCGCGATCGTGCTCGAGAAGATCATCCGCTACGAGGCGGTGCATGCCATCCGCGGCTGGGACGATCTGCGCCGGCGCATCGATGCCCCCGATCGCCGCTGCTATGCGTTCTTTCATCCGGCCCTGGTCGACGAGCCGCTGATCTTCGTCGAGGTGGCCTTGACCCGGGAGATTCCGGCGGCGATCGCGCCCATCCTGGCGGTCGAGCGTGATGTCATCGAGGCCGACAAGGCGGCGACCGCGGTGTTCTACTCGATCTCGAATTGCCAGCGCGGGCTCACCGGCGTTTCGTTCGGCCACTTCCTGATCAAGCAGGTGGCCGAGGAGATCGCGCGCGAGAACGCGCGTCTGGCGCGGTTCGTGACCCTCTCGCCGGTGCCGGGCTTCGCCGCCTGGCTCAAGCAGGAGCGGGCCGCCGACGCCTCCAGGGTGCTCAACGCGGAAGACCGCGCCGCGCTCGTGCATCTGGACGATCCGGCCTGGTGGCAGAGCGCCGAGGCGCGGGACGAGATCGAGGAGCCGCTGCTGCGCGCGGCGGCCTGGTATTTCCTGCGCGGGCGCGCCAAGAACGGCGCGCCGGTGGATCCGGTGGCGCGCTTCCATCTCGGCAACGGAGCGCGGCTCGAGCGGCTCAATTGGCTGGCCGACGTGTCCGACAAGGGGCTCGAGCAATCCCACGGCCTGATGGTCAATTATCTCTACGAGCTCGACGACATCGAGAAGAACCACGAAGCCTATGCGCAACAGCGCAGCGTGATCGCGGCGAGCGCGGTGACGCGGCTGATCAAAGGCGCGGCGCGCGACGTGGTGCCGGTGGCGGGGTGAGGCGGCCGGCCGAGACGCGGAAGCTTCATGAGCGTCCATAAACCGGCACCACGCTGCCGCGGGTGACCTTGTTGTCGGGTGAAGCCAGAAACAGGATCGTCGCCGCCACCTCCTCGAGCTTGGGCCAGGCCGAAAAGTCGGCTTGCGGCATGGCGGCGCGGTTGGCCGGCGTGTCCAGGATCGAGGGCGCGACCGCGTTGACCAGGATGCCGGCCTTGACCACCTCCTCGGCGAGCGCGACCGTCAGCGCCGCGACGGCGGCCTTGCTGGCCGTGTAGGCCGCCATGCCGGCGCCGCTGCGCCATTCGAGTGCCGGGCGCGCCGCCACATTGACGATCCGTCCGCCCTTGCCGGCGCGTGTCATGGCATTGACGGCGGCGCGGCAGCTCAGGAACGCGGTCACCAGGTTGAGGTCGATCTGCTTCATCAGGTCGGCCTTGGTGGTCGCGCCGACCGGCGCCATGGCGAAGCCGCCGGCGAGATGGATCGAGGCCCACAGGTCGGGCACGCCGTCATACAGGCGCGCGACCGCGGTCTCGTCGGTGAGATCGAAGCCGCTTAGGAGCTTGACCTTGGGGTGGTCGCGCAGCGGAAAGCGTTCGGCTTCGGCCGCATGCAGGTAGGGCACATGGCAGATGGCGTCCGCCGCCACCAACGCGGTCACGACCGCTCCCCCGAATGCACCGGTCCCGCCAGTGATGACCACATGACGATCGCGATAGTCCACTTGTGCCTCCTTTGCAGCTCGGCCGACGGCATCATCGCCGATGCGATCCCGGACGCAAGACGCTTTCGCCTCGATTGGCTATGAATGTCCGCTCCCGAAGCGACTCGGGGAGGGCGTGGCCATGCCGGATTTCGATCTTGCCATCGTGGGCGGAGGCATCAACGGCGCCGGCATCGCGCGCGATGCCGCCGGCCGCGGGCTGCGCGTCCTCCTGGTCGAGCAGAACGATCTCGCCTCCGGCACGTCGTCGGCCTCCACCAAGCTGATCCATGGCGGGCTGCGCTATCTCGAGCACGGCTGGTTCCGGCTCGTGCGCGAGGCGCTGAGCGAGCGCGAGGTCATGCTGCGGATGGCGCCGCATCTGATCCGGCCCATGCGTTTCGTGCTGCCGGCGGAGCCCGGCCTGCGCCCGGCGTGGCAGCTGCGGCTGGGGCTGTTCGTCTATGACCATCTGGGTGGCCGCAAGATTCTGCCCGCGACCCGCAGCCTCGATCTCTCCGCCGATCCGCATGCCGGCACGCTCAAGGGGCGCTATCGCTACGGCTTCGAATATTCCGATTGCGTCGCCGACGATTCCCGGCTCGTGGTGCTCAACGCGGTCGATGCGGCTGCGCGCGGCGCCCTGATCCGCACCCGCACGCGCTGCCTGCGCGCCGATCGCGCGCAGCTGTGGAGCATCGTGCTCGACGTGCGCGGCCGGCGCGAGGTGGCGACCGCGCGCGTGCTGATCAATGCCACCGGGCCGTGGCTCGGGCAGTTCACCCAAAGCGTGCTGCAGCAACCCGCGCCCGCCGATCTGCGGCTCGACAAAGGCAGCCACATCGTGGTTCCACGCCTGTTCGGGCACGACCGCGGCTATATCTTCCAGACTGCAGACGGCCGCGTCGTGTTCGTGCTGCCCTACGAGCGCGACTTCACGCTCATCGGCACCACCGACGAGAGCTTTTCCGGCGATCCCGGCGCGGTCGCGCCGAGCGCGCGGGAGATCGCTTATCTCTGCTCGGTGGTGAACGATCATCTGCGCGCCGTCATCTCGCCCGCAAACGTGGTGTGGGCCTTTGCGGGGGTGCGCTCGCTGCACGATGACGGCGCCAACCGGCCGCAGGACGCCATGCGCGATTATGTGCTGGTGCTCGACGATGAGCCCGGCAAGGCGGCGCTGCTCACCGTCTATGGCGGCAAGATCACGACCTATCGCCGGCTGGCCGAAGCGGCCTTGGACCGCCTCGCCCCCGTGCTGGGGACGCGGCCGGCATGGACCAAGGCCTCGCATTTGCCGGGGGGCGATTTTCCGGTCGACGGCGTGGCGCGGCTGGTGGCGGAAGCGCGCCGCTCGTGGCCGTTCCTGGGCGAAGCCCATGTGCGGCGCCTGGTGGCGGCCTATGGGACGCGCGTGCGCCGCATCCTGGGAACGGCCAAGCAGGCCAGTGATCTCGGCGCCCGGCTCGGCGCCGATCTCACCGGCGCCGAGGTGCGCTATTTGATGGAGCACGAATGGGCGCGCACCGCCGACGACGTGCTGTGGCGGCGCAGCAAGCTCGGCCTGCGGGTTTCTCCCGAGGAGCGCGAGCAATTGGCGAAATTCATGGCCGATGCGATCGGCAGCGGCGCCTGAAGGCGCTAGTGGTACCTGCGCAATCGCTCAATTTTTAACGATCCGCTTTACGGCGGCGCAATCTGAAAATGCTTTGATAATTCGTGTCGGATTGTAACCAGGAACCATGAGCCGACACCGGACTCTACATCATAGCGCCAACCGGGGCGGCGATTGGATCTGCGGGCTGCGCCATGCTATCAAACGCCAAGACGATCGAAGCGGTGATGAGGTCGGCCAAGGTCCTGGTGGTCGATGACGAATATTATATGCGCAAGGTCATCCGCACCTTGCTGTTGTCGATGGACGTGACCGACGTCCATGACACCGCCGACGGCTTAAGCGGACTGGCCGCCATCTGCGCGCTCGATCCCGATGTGGTGATCCTCGATTGGCAGATGGCCGGCATGAACGGCCCCGAATTCGTGCGACGGGTGCGCTCGCCCGACAAGTTTCCGTTTCCCAACGTGCCGATCATCATGCTCACCGGCCATGGCGAGCATGCGCGGGTGGTCGAAGCCATGCGGCTCGGCGTGCATGAATTTCTGGTGAAGCCGGTTTCCGGCCGGGCGCTTTACGAGCGGCTGGCCTCGGTCATGCTGTGTCCGCGGCCGATGGTGAGGCGCGGCGACTACTACGGACCCGCGCCACGCAAGTCGCAGCGTTTCACGCCTGATTTCCAAAGCCCGGTACGGCCAGACGATGACGGAATGCGACGCGCGAGGTTCGGCAACGGCAATCGGGTCGACTGGCCGTCCACCCGTATGATAATGGTGGAATGAAGGACGGCGCCGGGATCCGTTCCTGCTTGTCGCATCGTCGGCGCCGAACCGGCGTCGACCCTCGGGTCGGCGGAACATCCTCCGGCGCGGCGGGCAGGGGCGGGACGACGTGGCCGACTACCTTCTCGCGATCGATCAGGGAACCACCTCGACCCGGGCGATCCTGTTCGATGCCGCGCTGACGCCGGTCGCGTCCGCGCAGCAGGAATTGCGCCAAATCTATCCGGCGCCCGGCCGGGTCGAGCATGATCCCGAGGAAATCTGGTCCGCCACGGTCGCGACCGCGCGCGCGGCGCTGGCCGATGCGGGCGCCGGGGCGGCCGACGTCGCCGGCATCGGGGTCACCAATCAGCGCGAGACCACGATCGTGTGGGACCGCGCCAGCGGGCGGCCGATCCACAATGCCGTGGTGTGGCAGGACCGTCGCACCGCCGACATGTGCGCGAGCCTGCGGGCGGCCGGGCACGAGCCTGAGGTCGCGGCCCGCACCGGCCTAGTGCTCGATCCGTATTTCTCGGCGACCAAGATCCGCTGGCTCCTCGATCATGTCGAGGGCGCGGGCGCGGCCGCGCGGGCGGGCCGGCTCGCCTTCGGCACCGTCGACAGCTTCCTGCTCTGGCGGCTGACCGGCGGCAAGACCCACGCCAGCGATGCGACCAATGCGGCGCGCACGCTCCTGCTCGACATCGGTCGCGGCGAATGGGACGCGGGCCTGTGCGAGCTGTTCGGCGTGCCGACCGCGCTGCTGCCGCAAGTGTGCGATTGCGCCCATGACTTCGGCACGACCGTGCCGGAGCTGTTCGGCGGAGCGATCCGGATTCTCGGGGTCGCCGGCGACCAGCAGGCCGCGACCGTGGGGCAAGGTTGTTTTGCCCCCGGCATGATCAAGTCCACCTACGGCACCGGGTGCTTCGCGCTCCTCAATACCGGCGCCGAGCCGGTCGCATCGCGGCATCGCCTGCTCACCACCATCGCGTATCAGCTCGCCGGCAAGCGCACCTATGCGCTCGAAGGCGCGATCTTCATCGCCGGCGCCGCGGTGCAATGGTTGCGCGACGCCCTCAAGCTGATCGCGCGCGCGCAGGACGTGAACGCGCTCGCGGCAGCCGCCGACCCGGCCGAAGAGGTTTACCTCGTCCCCGCCTTTGTGGGCCTCGGCGCGCCCTACTGGGACGCGCAGGCGCGCGGAGCGGTATTCGGATTGACCCGCAACGCGGGCGCCGCCGAGCTGGCGCGCGCCGCCCTGGAGGCGGTGGGCTACCAGACCCGGGATCTCTTGGAAGCGATGCGCGCCGATTGGCCGCGTTTCGGCGACAACAGTGTTGCGGGTCGATGGCGGCATGGCGGCGAGCGACATCACCCTGCAATTCCTCGCCGATATCCTGGGCGCTCCGGTCGATCGCCCGGCCGTGATGGAGACCACTGCGCTGGGGGCGGCCTATCTGGCCGGCTACGCGGCCGGACTTTGCCCGGACCCGGCGACTTTCGCGCAGCAGCTGGCGCTGCGCGCGCCGCTTCCTGCCGCAGATGGATGAAGCCACACGCGCGCGCAAATGGGCCGGCTGGCGCGACGCGGTCAGCCGCACCTTGACGCAACGCTGAGCGGTCCCACCCCTTGTTTTCCGTTTCCAGCGCTGCCGAAAAGGCTCCAGCATCTTTGTCGCATTTTCGGACGGAAAACCGGTCTCCACATTTCCTGAAAATGCTTTAGCGTATCGCGCATGACCAGCCTCGCCGACATCAAGCAGCCCCGCCGACCACCAGGGCGTCCTCCCCCGACCATCTCCTTCCCGCAGCGACCCGACGGCGGCGCCGCTGGTGCGGTTCGAGGCGGTGAGCAAGAGCTTCTCCGGCGTCGGCGCGGTCGCGGCTTTGTCGCTCGACATCTTCCAGGGCGAGTTCTTCGCGCTGCTCGGCCCTTCGGGCTGCGGCAAGACCACGCTGCTGCGGCTGCTCGCGGGCCTGGAAATGCCGGACGAGGGCCGCGTGCTGCTCGAGGGCCATGATCTCGCATCGGTGCCGCCGCACCGGCGCGCGGTCAACATGATGTTCCAGAGCTATGCGCTGTTTCCCCATCTCGATGTCGAGCGCAACGTGGCGTTCGGGCTCAAGCAGGACGGGCTGCCGAGACCGGAGATCGCGGCGCGGGTCGCCGACATGCTGGCGCTGGTCAAGCTCGAAGGCTTCGAGCGGCGCAAGCCGCATCAGCTCTCGGGCGGGCAGCGCCAGCGGGTGGCGCTGGCGCGGGCTCTGGTCAAGCGGCCGCGCGTGCTGCTGCTCGACGAGCCGATGGCCGCGCTCGACAAGAAGCTGCGCGGCGAGACCCAGTTCGAGCTGATGCATCTGCGCCAGAAGCTCGGCCTCACCTTCCTGATCGTCACCCATGATCAGGAGGAGGCGATGACGGTCGCCGACCGCATCGGCGTGATGGACCAGGGCCGGCTCATCCAGGTCGCGACCCCGCCGGAAATCTACGAGCAGCCCAACTCGCGCTGGGTGGCCGATTTCATCGGCGACGTTAACCTGATCGAGGGGCGGGTGGTCGAGACCGGCGCCGGCACCTCGACCATCATGAGCCAGAATGCCGGCGAGCTGCGCGCCGCCGCCGCGACCGCTGTGCGGCCCGGAGATACCGTGTGGGTCGCGGTTCGGCCCGAGAAGGTCCGCATCGCCCACGCGCCGCCCGCCGGCGCGCGCGCCAATTGCGTCGCCGGGCAGGTCTGGGACATCGGCTATCTGGGCGACGTGTCGATCTACAAGGTCCGTCTCGACAACGGCCATGTGATGAAGGCGGCCGCCGCCAACATGACCCGCCTGATCGAGCGGCCGTTCGGCTGGAACGAACGGGTGTGGCTGTCCTGGGCGCCCGATGCCGGCGTCGTGCTGGCGCGATGACATTGGATTTGACACCACCCGATTTGACGCCACCGTCCGGCCGGCGAAAGTCCCGCGCCGCTCCCAATGCCCGCGGCCGGCGGCTGGTGATCCTGGTTCCCTACGTCTGGCTCACGGTCTTCTTCCTGGTTCCGTTCCTGATCGTGCTCAAGATCAGCCTGTCGCAGACCGCGATCGCGCAGCCGCCCTATACGCCGGTCTTCGATCCGGCGGCCGGCTGGCCCGGCGTGCGGGATTTTCTCGACGCGCTGTCGCTCGACAACTACGCCCTGCTCACATCCGATCCGATCTACCTGATCTCCTACGTGAGAAGCGTCGTGATCGCCGCCGTCTCGACCGCGCTCCTGCTGCTGATCGGGTTTCCGCTCGCCTACGGCATGACGCGCGCGCCGCGCCGCTTTCAGGCGATCCTGTTCATGCTGGTGGTGCTGCCGTTCTGGACCTCGTTCCTGATCCGCATCTATGCCTGGATCAACATCCTCCAGCGCGAAGGCCTGCTCAACCAGGTTCTGTCGGCGCTGCGCATCGTCGACGTGCCGCCGGAGTGGCTCGCGAGCGACACCGCGATCTATATCGGGATCGTCTACTCGTATCTCCCGTTCATGGTGCTGCCGATCTATGCGACGCTCGAGAAGCTGCCCGAGTCGCTCTTGGAGGCCGCCGCCGATCTCGGCTGCCCGCGCTGGAAGACGTTCTGGCTGGTGACGCTGCCGCTGTCGATGCCGGGCGTGCTGGCGGGCGCGCTGCTCTGCTTCATTCCGATCGTCGGCGAATTCGTCATCCCGGACCTGCTGGGCGGCTCCAATTCGATGATGATCGGGCAGACCCTGTGGGTCGAGTTCTTCAGCAACCGGGATTGGCCGGCCGCCTCGGCGGTCGCGGTCGTGCTGCTCGGCCTCCTGGTGGTGCCGATCGTGATCTATCAGAACCGGCAGATGCGCCAGCTCGAGGACGGCCGCTGATCATGCGCAGGGCCTCCTGGTTCAACATCGTCTCGGTCGCGCTCGGGCTTGCCTTCCTCTACCTGCCGATCGTGATCCTGGTGATCTATTCCTTCAACGCCTCGCGCCTGGTCGGCATCTGGGGCGGCTGGTCGACGCGCTGGTACGGCGCGCTCGTCGAAGACCAGGACATGCTGGATTCGGCCTGGATCAGCCTGCGGATCGGGGCGCTGTCGGCGACCGCCGCGACCGTGCTGGGAACGCTCGGCGCCATCGCGTTGGTGCGGGGCGGCCGCTTCCGCAGCCGCGTTCTGTTCAGCGCAATGGTCTACGCGCCGCTGGTCATGCCGGAGGTGATCACCGGGCTCTCTTTGCTGCTGCTGTTCGTCGCCCTCGATATCGATCGCGGGTTCTGGACCATCACCCTCTCGCACACCACGCTGACCATGTGCTTCGTCACCGTGGTGGTGCAGGCGCGGCTCTTGGACTTCGACACCGCGCTCGAGGAGGCCGCCATGGATCTCGGCTGCCCGCCGCTCAAGACCTTCCTGACCGTGACCCTGCCCTTGATCGCACCCGCGATCGCGTCCGGCTGGATGCTCGCCTTCACGCTGTCGCTGGACGACCTCGTGGTCGCCAGCTTCACCACCGGCCCGGGCGCGACCACGCTGCCGATCCGCATCTATTCGGAGGTGCGCCTGGGCGTGAAGCCGGAGATCAATGCGGTCTGCACGATCATGATTGCGGTGGTGGCGGTGGTGGTGGTCGTGGCTTCGCTGGTTTCGAAGCGGCGAATAGCGAATAGCGAATAGCGAATAGCGAATAGCGAATAGCGAATAGCGAAGGGTCCGGCCGGTTGCCCCTATTCGCTACTCGCTATTCGCCGTTCGCCGCTTCCGGCTCGCTCAGCGGGGCGGCTGCGGCGCGCAGCGGCTCTTGTCGTTCGGGTCCACGGAAGCGAGCTCCTGGGAGGCGGGCTGCTGGCAGTCGCCGTCGGCGGGTCGTTGCGTGCGTGCCGCGCTGTTGCGAATCGTCTCCAAGAGGGGGGCGGCGGCGCCCGATCGTTTCATGAGGACCTGGACGTCGGGGAGCAGGAGCGGATCGTCCCACGACCCCCGCACCATGAACGGCAGCTCGAACGCCGGCACCGCGGCGTCGGCGGCGCCGTTGGTCGGGGGCGCCAGCAGGCTCGCGGTCCCGGTCAGATCGAGATCGCGCGCCGGAATCGATGCCGAGCCGGCGAGGCCGAGCCGCAGCGCCGGTCCTTCGATGTGCACGTCGTCCACATTGATGGTGCCTTGCTCGATCTTCAGATTGGCCGAGAGCAGGTCGTAGGGCGTCTTGCCGCTGCGCAATTCGTTGCCGCCCGAGAGCGGGCTTTTCGCCAGGCGCTTGAGGAGCTGCTCGACATTGAGGCCGGCGATGGCGCCCTTGCGGCTGATCAGGCTGGCGGTGCCGTTGAGCCCCTTGGTGAGGCCGTAGACGCTGTCGCCGCGGCTGTCGACCGCAAAGCCGAGATTGCCTTTGCCTTCGATCCGCCGAACTCCGAACAGCTCGCCGAGACATTGATCGAGGTCGACGTCGGCGAATTGCAGCTGGGCCTTCATCTCGGCCCCCCCGGGCGCTTGCGCCAACCCGAAGGATCCTTTCACCACGCCGCCGAAGGCCTCGGACTCCCCGACCGTGAGGGTGAAACGGCCACCGTGCACATTGGCCGCGACGGCGGTGCGGCCGAGCTTGGCATTGGCGAGGGTCACGCGGGCGGCCGACAGCCGCAGATCGACGTCGACGTCATTGAGGCCATTGAGCGTGATCGGCACGCGTTCCCAGCTGCGATCGCCCGAGGTGAGCAGCCGGATGGCGGAAACGTAGGGCGTCAGGTCGAGGCCTTCGGTCGCGAGCGTGCCCTGCACGGACTGCCGGCCGTCGGCCGCGAAGGTCAGCGCGCCTTCACCGACATTGCCGTCGAGCTCGACGTTGACGCCGGACAACCCGACATTGCCGCCGACCACGTTGGTCTCCGCCTTGAGCGAAAACCGGCCGAAGCCGCCGCCCGGCGGGGTGCGGTACGCGGCCCAGCGCAGCGTGTCGCGCAGCGACGGGCTGTCGGCGGCGAGCGTGCCCTCCATCCGCAGCGTGGGACTGTTGCTGATATAGCCGTCGAATGCGAACTTGACGGGCGCTCCGCTGAAACGAACCTTGAGCCCCGAGCGGTCGCCGACCAGCGCGGCCACGAAATCGCTGAGACTGAACGCCCCCTCGATGACCTCGTCATGCCAGATGAAGCGGCCGGTCGCCGCGAAGGTCTTGGAGATCGACGGCCATGCCAGCGCGAACTCGACATTGCTGAGCGTCTCGGTGATCTTGCGCGCCTCATCGCGCAGGATCACCTTGCCGTCGCCGATCCGGATCTCGGAGAACGACACCACGCGATCAGGACTGGGTTGCAGGGCCCGCGCCAGCATCTCGACATGGCTCGACCAGTTCGAGCGTCCGTCGGGCGTAAACGAGATCGTGATGGTCGGGCGCACGAGCGACACGTCCGCGATCTCGACGCGGCCGATCAGGAGCGGGAAGAAGCGCAGGCGGACCACCAGCTGCTCGACCGTCATCGCCGGCTCGCCGGAGTGGTTGTCGCCGAGCGCCACCTGGTCGAAGACCACGGTGCCGGAGGGAAAAAGCGATACCGCCACGTCGCCGCGCAACACCGGGTCGAGGCCGGTGACCGAGCGGATCTCGGCCTTGATCGCGTCGCGGACCGTATCGGCAGGGATCAGCAGCGACAGCAGCACGAGTGCCGCGAACACCGCCCCGGCCAGGGCCGCGGCGGCAAGTCCAAGGCGCTTGATGCCGATGGCCGCGATCAAGGGCTTAGTCTTTCCGATTGTTCGGCGGCGAGCCGGTGAGCCACAGCGGCGTTGATTGGGGTAGAAGCCTTTTGGCGGGCGTCTGTGTCGCTTTCGTGGCCGCACGCGCGCGGCGGTGGATCGACCGGGATGAACCTCGCCCCATGCCCCAACCCTCGCCCCTAAGGCCTTTCTCGGCTTCGCTTTTTGGCTTCGCTTCAGGCCTTCGCTTCATGGCTCTCTTCAGGGTCCGGAGATCCGACCAGGAGCCCGTTTGCCGCCGGCCACCGAACCGCTCGAATGCCTTCGGATTGCCCCCGTTCTCAGCTCGCCATGGCGGCGACCCGGTAGCTCGCCTCGGTCTTGCTCGCGATCTCCTCGAGGGTCACGCCCGGTGCCAGCTCGATGCAGCGTCATGCCGCCGCCATGCCGGTCGATGTCGAAGACCCCGAGATCGGTGATCACCAGGTCCACCACATGGGCGCCGGTGAGCGGGAGGGTGCAGCGGTGCAGGAGCTTGGCCTCGTTCTTGGCCGAATGCTCCATGACCACGACCACCCGCTTGACCCCGGCCACCAGGTCCATGGCGCCGCCCATCCCCTTCACCATCTTTCCGGGAATCATCCAATTGGCGAGATCGCCGTTCTCGGCCACCTGCATGGCGCCCAGAATGGCGAGATCGATATGGCCGCCGCGGATCATCCCGAACGAGTCGGCGCTGGAGAAATAGCTCGTGGTCGGCAATTCGGTGACGGTCTGCTTGCCGGCATTGATGAGGTCGGGATCCTCCTCGCCCTCGAACGGGAAAGGACCGGTTCCCAGCATGCCGTTCTCGCTGTGCAGCTGCACGCTCATGCCGTCCGGAATGTAGTTCGACACCAGGGTCGGGATGCCGATGCCGAGATTGACGTAAAAGCCGTCGCGCAGCTCCTTGGCGGCGCGCGCGGCCATTTGATCGCGGGTCCAGGCCATGTGGCTCTCCTGTCTCAGGCGCGCTTGCGCACGGTGCGCTGCTCGATGCGTTTTTCCGCATTGAGCACGTGCACGATGCGCTGCACGAAAATGCCGGGCGTGACGATATGGTCGGGATCGAACTGGCCGGGCTCGACCAGATGCTCGACCTCGGCGACGGTGACCTTTCCGGCGCTCGCCATCATCGGATTGAAATTACGCGCGGTCTTGCGGTAGACCAGATTGCCCTCGGTATCGCCCATCCAGGCGTGCACGATCGAGAGATCGGCGACCAGACCGCGCTCCATCACGTATTTCTCGCCGTCGAACTCGCGCTCGTCCTTGCCGTCCGCGATCACCGTGCCGGCGCCGGTCTTGGTATAGAAGGCCGGGATGCCGGCGCCGCCGGCGCGGATGCGCTCGGCCAGAGTGCCCTGCGGATTGAATTCGATCTCGAGCTGGCCGGCGAGATATTGCTGGGCGAAGGTCTTGTTCTCTCCCACATAGGACGAGATCATCTTCTTGACCTGCCGGGTCTCGAGCAACACGCCGAGCCCGATCCCGTCGACGCCCGCATTGTTGGACACCACCGTCAGGTTCTTGACCCCGGAATCGCGAATCGCGTGGATCAGCGCCTCCGGAATGCCGCAGAGCCCGAAGCCGCCGGCCATGATCAGCATGCCGTCCTTCAACAGACCCGCGAGCGCCGTTTTCGCGTCCGGATAGACCTTGTTCACCACCCCTTCTCCCCTGTTCGAGCCCGGCCCGCCACCATGGCATACTTCGGTTGAGCGGGCGAGTTGCACGTGCCGGCGGGCAGGCGGCGCTTGGGCGCGCCCAGAAAAGATGCAAGTCGTGCCGTCCCGCCGGTCCGGCGCGTGCGGATGGCGTAGACGCTGCACGAATCGTGCCTCGAATGCCCGCGTCCGGGCGATCGCATATGATGAAACCGGTGGTGCTCTCTGCCTTACCTCCCCCTGCAAGGGGGAGGTCGACCCGCAAAGCGGGTCGGGTGGGGGTCACGCAACAGACACTGAGTTCGTGGGGACGCGGGACCCCCACCCGGCGCCCATAGCGCGTCGAAGACGCGCGTAAACGCGCTAATGGGCGCCACCCTCCCCCTTTCAGGGGGAGGGAAAACGCTGCGGCGCGCCGCGAGACAAACTCATTTGCGATTGCCCTGCCCTTTCAGGGGGAGGGAAAACGCTCGCTATCGCTCAACGGGCCGCGGCGGTGTGCTGCCGGCGCGCGGGCGCGGCCGCGATCTCGGCGATCAGCTTCTTGACGATGGCCTTGCCGAACGCATTGAAGTCCTCGGCCACCATCACGAACGCGCCGGGTCCGCCGATGACGTTGTCGCGGTAATATTTCTCCAGGCCCCCGGGCGGATTGGTGTGCTCGGCATTGAACAGCAGCTGGCTGGTGCTCAGGATCACCAGGCCGTTGATGATCGTGCCCTTGGCGACGACATCGTCGCGGGAGGCGCCGACGTCGCGGCCCGCATTGTTGGTGCCGTCGCCGGAAACGTCGATGATGTGGCGGGGAGCCCGCAACGGCGTGTGCTCGAGCTGGGCTTGCGCGAACTCGATGCCGCCGCTGATCGAGGTGCGGTCGGCGAAGGACCGCGGCGCTTCGACGACTTGATCGCCGAAGCGGCGCGCGCTGCCGGCGCCGTCGATGACCGTCCAGTCGATCACCTCCTTCTGCGCCCCGAAGCCCGACCATTCCACGAAGTTGAGCGCGATCTTCTGATTGGGGCCGGACTTGATGGCTTCGAGCACGCCAGGGTTGGAGACAGCGGCCGCGTAGCCGTCACGCTGCAGCACGAATTTGGCCTGATCGATGCTGCGCGAGACGTCGACCGCGAGAACCAGGAGCAGATCGACGTCCTCGTCGGCGCGCGCGAACGGAACCTCCGCCAGGATCAGTGTGGAGAGCGCCAGCAGACAGGCGAAGAGTCCGCATCATGGCTGCACTTTCGTACATTTCGCCAGCCGGTGCGATCGGGCGGCGACCGGCCGCCTTCGACGATGGGCCGCCTTCCGGCGAGTGGGCCCCTTTCCGGCAATACTAGCCGATCTCGACCGCCTTGCGTACCCGACGATCGGGTCAATTCAGCGGCATTCCTCCGCCACGACGCGGCTGGGCGGGAAAGCCACCTCGATCAGGGTGCCGGCCTGGGGCACGCTCTTGATGCGCAAGATCGCGCGATTGGCCTCGGCCAGCGCCTTGGTGAGCGGCAGGCCGAGGCCGCTGCCGGGGGGGCCCGGGCGGACCGTGGTGGCGACCTGGCGGAACGGCTGCAGGGCGAGCGCGATCTCCTGCTCGCTCATGCCGATGCCGCTGTCGCGCACCCGCAACACCACCTCGCCCGCGTCGGTGAGCATCGTCGATACGATCACCTGCCCGCCGGCGCCGGTGAACCTGATCGAGTTGGAGATGAGGTTGAGCACGATCTGGCGGACCGAGCGCGCGTCGGCGATCACGGACGGCAGCCGGGGTGACAGCGAGGTGCGGATGATGACGCGCTCGCGATTGGCCTGCGGCTGCATGATCGCGACGCATTGCTGGGTGAGGGAATTGAGCGCCACCGCCGCCGGGTCGAGCTCGAGCTTGCCGGCCTCGATCTTGGATAGATCGAGCAGGTCGTTGATGAGCGACAGCAGATGCTCGCCGGAGGTCCGGATGTCGGCGAGGTATTGCCGGTAGCGCTCGTTGCCGACCGGGCCGAACCTTTCCTGCGCCATGATCTCGGAGAAGCCGATGATGGCGTTGAGCGGCGTTCGAATCTCGTGGCTGATCTTGGCGAGGAAGTCGGACTTGGCCGATGACGCCTTCTCGGCCACGCGCCTGGCCGACTTGAGCTCGAGAATCTCGGCTTGCGCGCGCTCGAGCGCCGAGGGCGGCTCGGCCGCGCCGACCTCAGCAGCCTGGGGCGCCGGCGATCCATCCGAATGCGGTTCTTCGGCCCGCTCCGCCAGATCGACATCGGCGGCCCGCAATGGCGGCGGCGGATCCGTCGCCATCAAACGCTCGTGCAGCTTGCGCGTGAGCTCGTGAAAGGCGTTGCGCTCGACCGGGCTCAAGGCCGGAGCGATCGGCTCGCCGGCCGGGCGCAGCGGCACGACGTTCCTGGCTGCGGCTGCCGCCAAGGGGCCTGTGGGCGCAGGTTGGCGGGCCCGGCAGATTCCGAAGCCGCGATAGCCGCGAAAGACGCGCTCGCGGTCGAACACCGGCAGGCCTGAAAGCTCGACCGCGAGCCGCTCGCCGCTCTCGCCCACCGGCCAGGCGATGCTGAGCCCGCTCCAGGTCTCGCGGCTGGCGAGCGCGAGCGCGATCTGGCCCTCGGGATCGAGCGCAAGCGCAGCGGCGAGCTGCACCCAGGGGCGGCCGAGCGCCGCCGCCGTCGGCTCACCCATCAGGGCGACGAATTCCTCGGAATCGACCGTGAAGCGATGCTCGGCATCCACCTGCCAGACGAAACGCAGCGGCCGGCTGCGCCCGCTGGCCGCCGCCTCGGCGGGTGGGGGGGGCCGGACCGGGGCCCCCCCACGCGAGCGCAGTGGCTTCGGCGGCCGCCGGACCGGCTTGCCGCGGCGTCCCGAAGACGGCGAGCAGGATGGTCGCGGCCTCGGCCTCGACCCGCTCGATCGTGAGCGGGCCGGCCCGGCTCGGCGTAGTCGCGGGGCCGCCGCCGGCCGCATCGGCGGCAAGCGCGTTTGCGCCCGGCACCTCGGCGCCGAGCGCGGCGAGCGAGGTGGCGCCGCCGAGGCACTGCCGGGCCGCCGCCGAGGCGTAGATGAGATTTCCCTCCGGCGAGAAGGCGGCGATCGGCTCGGCGCATTCGGCGAGCAGACGGCGCACGCGCTCGCTCAAGGGAAAGTCGTCGCCCGCGCGCTCGGTCGCGGCCACCAGGATGGCGCGTGTCTGGTCGGAGAGCGTGATGCAGGAGCAGGCGCAGGTGAGGACGCCGCCGATACCGGCGCCGAGCCCGCGCAGCCGCTCGAACCGCATGGCGCCGTCGGGCGGCAGCGTCGCGGCGAGGCGCGCGAGCTGAATGGCGGCAGGCCCGCGCGATCCGAAGGTGCTCGCCCTGATGGCCGTCGAGGTCGGGGCGTCGAAAATCGCGGCACCCGCCGGATTGGCCCACAACAGCCGCGTGGCGTCGATCGACCACAGCCATGCCGGCAACGCGCTCATCGCGCTCGCGGTCAGGCGCGGATGGCTCAGCCAAACCAGATTGCCGGCGGGCTCGCTCATCAGGATCGTGCTGTCATGTGGGCGTTGGGCTCTTGATCTGGTTTCCAAGTAATCCGAGGCCGCCGCCTGCGTCCACGGCGCCACCCCCGTCAGGGTGCGAAAACACTGGAAAACTCCCATCCGCGCCGGCCGCCGGAGCGGGCGAATTTCATCGACAAAACGGTCATACGGTAGTTCCGGCCCCGCCGGGGGAATGATAGCCTGAACGCTGCGGGGATCCATCGGCGCCGGCGGCTGAACGATCGAGCAAGGATCGAGCAAGAGCTGACACAGGAGAGAGCCATGGCTGAGCAGTTTCAGATTCCTCCGGAGATGCGCGCCATCGCCGAGAAGAGCGTAGAGCAGGCCAAGCAAGCCGTCGAAGGCTTCATTTCAGCGGCTCAGCGCACCGCCAGCGCGCTGGAAGGGCAGGCCGAAACGGCCCGCAAGGGCGCCAAGGACGTGGGCGGGAAGGCGATGGGCTTCGTCGAGCAGAACATTACGACCTCGTTCGACTTCGCGCAGAAGCTGGTCCGCGCCAAGGATGTCCAGGAGATGCTCGAGCTGCAGGCGTCCTACATCAAGACCCAGATGCAGGCGCTGTCGGAGCAGGCCAAGGAGCTCGGCCAGAGCACCGGCAAGCTGGCCACAGATCCGCTGAAATCCCCCTATTAAGGTGGGTGGGCTTCTCCCCAGACCTCCGGCCGCTCGGACGGAGCGTCCCTTTCGTGTCAATTGTGCGACGCAATAATTTATATTGCGCCGCACTAACAATTGTGCCATAATTTGATCGATCGAGCGGCCGCGGGCGCTTCGAACCGCGGTTCCGGGCATTGCTGTCAAATCGGGCACGGATCGGCTTCGGGCGGCGGATCCGGGAGATGCCGTTTCGCCGCCCCGACCGCAAGGATGAGAGCCATGGAAGACGTGACGACGAAACCGATGTCATCGACCAAGCCCATGAGCGGGTTCAGCGGATCGGCGTTCGAGTTCCCGAAGTTCGGCATGCCGAATTTCGAGATGCCGAAGATGGAGATCCCCGCCGCGTTCCGGGAGTTCGCCGAAAAGGGCGTCTCGCAGGCGAAGGAGCACTACGAGAAGATGAAGACCGCCGCCGAAGAGGCCACGGGCTTGATGGAAGGCACTTACGCGACCGCCAGCAAGGGCGCCTCGGAATATGGCTTCAAGGTGATCGAGGCGGCACGCATCAACACCAACGCGGCCTTCGATTTCGCGAGCGAATTGATGAATGCGAAGTCGTTCTCCGACTTCGTCGAGCTTTCGACCGCGCATAGCCGCAAGCAGTTCGAGACCCTGACCGCCCAGAGCAAGGAGCTCGCGGCCTTGGCCCAGAAGGTGGCGACCGAGACGGTCGAGCCGGTCAAGGAAAGCGTCAGCAAGGTGTTCAAGAAGGTCGCCTGATCGCGGCGCTGCGGCCGCGCGGAGCCGCGCTTACCGCCTGCGCTCACGACAGCTTGATATAAGCCCGGGCCCTCTTGCCCGGGCTTTGTCGTCGGGGTCGCGGTTGCCTCGGGGCGGCGTCCGTCGCGCCGGCGGCCATGAACGCGTTGTCCCGATCGCGCGACCAACACCGGGGCGGCCCCGATCCTGGCGGCGCTCTTGCCAAAGCAGGAGGTTTGCTCCTAGGTTCCGGCCGCTGGCGCGGTTACCGCAAAGCCCGTGCAGCTGTAGCTCAGTTGGTTAGAGCGCCTGACTGTGGATCAGGAGGTCGGTGGTTCGAATCCCCCCAGCTGTACCAATAAAATCAAATAGTTAGGACGGTCGGGCGGTATTGGTCCGAGATCATTTTTTGCCTGCAATCCGGCGGCTGCAGCGGGTCAGATTTCATCCTTGCGAATACAAGCGGCCAAATGGCGGCGCTCGACGCCGGGGCCGGGCTCGCCCACGGGCTCCAATCGAGGAACGACCTCGCGGCAAGCCGCAATGGCGAAGGGACAGCGCGGGTGGAAGGGGCAACCGGGCGGCGGGGATACCGGACTGGGGGCTTCGCCTCGCACGGGCTCGCCGACATGCCGCCTTTCCGGATCGGCGACCGGGATCGCTTCCATCAGCGCGCGCGTATAGGGATGCGCGGGCCGGGCGAAGACGCGCTCGGCCGGCCCCTTCTCGACGATGCGGCCGAGATACATGATCGCGATGCTGTCGCTGAGATGCTCCACGACCGACAGATCGTGGCTGATGAAAACGTACGTCAGATTTCGCTCGCGCTGCAGGCGAACCATGAGGTTCAAGACCTGGCTGCGCACCGAGACGTCGAGCGCAGACACGGGCTCGTCCGCGATCACGAGCTTCGGACCGAGGGCGAGCGCGCGCGCAATGCCGATGCGTTGCCGCTGCCCGCCCGAGAATTCGTGCGGATAGCGGTCCAGCATCTCGCCCGTCAACCCGACAGTATCCAGCAGCACGCGCACCTTCTCGATCTGCTCGGGCTTGGTGCCGATGCGGTGAACGAGAAGCGGCTCGCGCACGATCTCGCCCACCGTCATGCGCGGATTGAGCGAAGAATAGGGATCCTGGAAAACGACCTGGATTTCGCGTCGAAGCCGGAACAGTTCGGCGCCCGAGGCGCGCGCGAGATCCCTGCCCTCGAACAAGACGCGGCCTGCCGTCGCTTCCTCCAGCCGCATGAGGGTCCGACCGAGCGTCGACTTCCCGCAGCCGGATTTGCCGACAAGGCCCAGCGTCTCGCCCTCCATGACGGTGAGATCCACGCCGTCGACCGCACGCACATCGCCGATCTTCGCGCCGAAGACGCCGCCGCGAACCGGATAGTATTTCTTCAGTCCTTCGACGACCAAGAGAGGCGATCCGCTCACAGGTCCTCTCCCGGCACGGGATAATGGCAAGCCACGAGCCCGTTTTCACAAGGCTGCAAGACCGGGTCTTCGCTCCAGCATTTCTCCTGCATCGCAGCGCTCAACCGCTTGCGCTTCCAGCAACGATCTGCGAAGCGGCAGAATTGCGGCGGGTTCAGAAGTGAAGGGACGATGCCCTCGATCGTCGGTAGCTCGGCTTTCTTCGCCTGGCCCTTTTGCGGCAGGCTCCGCAACAGGCCTTTCGTGTAGGGATGGCGGCTGCGCTTGAAAATGTCGAAAACGTTCGCCTGTTCCACGACGCGGCCCGCATACATCACCGCAACTTCGTCGCACATTTCCGCCACGACGCCCATGTCGTGCGTGATGAACAGGACCGCGGCGCCGGTGCGCTTCTGCAAATCCCGGATGAGATGCAG
The DNA here is from genome assembly GCA_963744275.1 of uncultured Alphaproteobacteria bacterium. Taxonomy (GTDB): domain Bacteria; phylum Pseudomonadota; class Alphaproteobacteria; order Rhizobiales; family Xanthobacteraceae; genus VAZQ01. The sequence continues at coordinate 40,335 of CAVUSX010000026.1, read as the reverse complement.
GATCTGCGCCTGGATGGTCACGTCGAGCGCGGTGGTCGGCTCGTCGGCGATCAGAAGCCGCGGTTCGCACAACAGCGCCATGGCGATCATTACGCGTTGCTTCATGCCGCCCGATAGCTCATGCGGATAATTGCCGAGGCGGGACGCCGGGTCGGCGATTCCGACCATGGCGAGCATTTCGATGGAGCGATCGCGCGCCGCCTTCCGGTCCATTCCGAATCGCAGCACGAGAACCTCGCCCATCTGCTTGCCGACCGTGAACACGGGATTGAGCGACGTCATGGGGTCCTGGAAGACCATGGCAATTTCCTTGCCACGAACGTCCGGAAGTTTGTCAGGCGGCAATTTGAGCAGATCGACGCCAGCAAAACGAATTTCACCGCCATAGACCCGTCCCGGAGGACTTGGGACCAGCCTCAGGATGGAGGTGGCGGTCACGCTCTTGCCGCAACCGGATTCGCCGACAAGCCCAAGCGTCCGCCCAGCGTCCACCCCGCACGACACGCCGTCAACCGCGTGCACGAACCCCGCTTCGGTGCTGAAGCCGACTTTGAGGTCGTCAATCTCCAGAAGCGCCAAGGCGGTCCCCTTCAGCTCGGCGGAAGCGTTTGCTTGCCATTATTGGAATTTCTTGCGAACGCCGTAATAGTCTTTGTCCATATCAGGATCGAGCGGGTAGGGCTTGTTGTCCCTCATCGCCTCGGCCAGAGCCGCTTTTTTTGCAGGATCGATCCAATAGACCATCCAGTCCGTCAATTGCTCCGTCCGCTTCGGCAGATAGAACTCGGGAAATTGCATGTAATCCCAGAAGACGAGCCTGAGATAAGGATTGGTCTGCATCGGCACGTAGAACGCCTCGTCGTGCACGATCTGGTCGATCTTGAAGAGGGCATTCTTCCGCGCTTCGGGATCCAGGCTTTCCTCGTAAATCTTGATCAGGTCGTCGACCTCTTTCGTGCCGAAACCCCAGAAATCGTTATTGTTCGTGGTTTTCTTGAATTCGGTCCCGAGATATTGACGCGGGTCGGGATAGAGACCGCTGCTCATCTTGAAATAGGCCGTCTCGTACTTTCGTTCCAGCGCGTGCTCGAACATCGTCCCCGGCTCGAGCTGCTGAAGACGCATGTCGACGCCGGCCCGGCGAAAATCCTGCTGGATGATGGTCAGTGCGCTTTCCGAATTCTTGCTGGCATAGATCAGGGAAAAACTCGCCTTTTGGCCCTTATCGTTGACCAGGATATCGTCCATGTCGGAATGAGTGAAGATCAGCCCGTAAGCAACATTGCGGAGCTTTGCCAGCAACCCTGAAGCACGGTCGGCATCGGGCCGGTGGAACCCGGCGCGCTCGAAAGATTCACGCGCCTTGGTCGGATTGAAGCCATAGGGCTGGACGTCCGGGTTGGCGTATTCAGTCCCTTCAAAGAAGGATTTGATCCGATAGTTCTCATTATACCAGATATTCCTGTTGAGCCTGTCGAAGTCGATCAGGTACTGGATTCCAATCCGAAAATCTCTGTTCTGGAATATCGGATCTTCGAGGTTCATCTGGATTCCGGTTACGCCCGAGGGCCACTCCACAAAGGCGCGCACCCGCCGCAGCCACCCGTTCGTGACGGCGGGGAATGTATAGATTTCATGCCAGTTCTTCGCCGAACCCTCCACCATCATGTCGAGCTCGCCGTTGCGCACGTAATCCAGCTCGCGCTCCGGCGGGATAACGTGCAGGTGAATCTCGTCGAAATTGTACTGTCCGATCAAATAGCGCTTCTTGTCGCCCCACCAGTTCGGCACCCGCCTGAAGGTGACGGACTGCCCGCGTTCCGTATCGGAGACGACGTAGGGGCCGACGACGATCAGCGGCTCGTTGGTTGTCCGCGTCACCCAGTCCTGGTCCAATACGGTCGCGTGCGCCGGCGTCGGCCATAGCCCGGCATAGTCGGAGAGCGGGCGCCAACTCGGCCGGGTTCCGACGATCCTCAGGGTGTAATCGTCGATTTTATCGACCGATTGGTAATATTGCTCTGCATACGTGTTGTAGAACGGGTCGACGATGAACTTCGACTGCATCATCTTCCAGGTGAACACATAATCGTCGGCCGTTACCGGATGGCCATCGGAAAATTTCACATCGGGATCCAGCTTGAAATAAATGGTCTTCTCGTCCTTCTGGATCGACCAATGGGTCGCCAGCATGGGGATGAACTTGTCCGTGACGGGATGCTGCTGAACCAGCGCGAATGATTGCGAGAACGCCCGGTTCCAAGAAGCGAAGAAGTCGTTGTTGTTGGGGCCCATGATACGGAACGTCAGCGGATAGGCGCCGATGGCCACGTTGAGCGTCCCGCCGCGGATCGCTTTGGGCGAGCCGATGAGCGGGTCGTCTTCATTGGTCTCCCAAACGACGCCGGCGGGCAGCGTCACCGGCTCAGCCTTGACCGTCTCCGCGGCCGGCGCCGCGGCGACTGGCGGGTCGTCACCGGCGAAGGCCGTGACCTGCGAAGCGGCGAGGAAACCTACGGCGATGATTGCCGTGATGAGCCTGTTCATGTCGGTTTCCCGAGTTTATTCGTATTTCGCGTAGCGCTTGGGATCGAAGGCCTCGCGAACCGATTCGCCGATGAACACCACGAGCACCAACGTCACGGTCAGCGCCCCAAACGGCGCCAGGGTCAGCCATAGCTTGTCGCGATTTTCCGGCAACAGCGCCTGGTCTATCAATTCGCCCCAGCTCGGCGTCGGCGCCGGCAAGCCATATCCCAGGTAATCGAGCGACGTCAGCGCGAAGATCGCGGCCACCACGGCGAAGGGCGTGAACGTCACCAGAGGCGTCAGGCAGTTCGGCAGCAGATGGCGGAACACGATCCGCAAATGCGACGCGCCATAGGATTTCGCCGCCAGACAATATTCCCGCGTTTTCTCACGATACATCTCGGTGCGCATGTAGAAGGTGATCGTGATCCATTGGAAGATCGCCATGATGGCGAGCAGCATCCAGAAGGTGGGCGCGGTCAGCGCCGCCAGAATGATCACGACGTAGAGGAAGGGGATCGAGATCAGCACCTCGATGATGCGCTGGCTGAATATGTCGAAGCGCCCGCCGAGATAGCCCTGAAGGCTGCCGACGATCGTGCCGATCACTTGACCGAACAGCGTCAAGAACAGCGCGAAGAAGATCGAGATGCGGAATCCGTAGAGAAGGCGCGAGGCGACATCGCGCCCCTGGGCATCGGTCCCCAAATAATGACCCCGCTTCATGTCGGGACCGGTCGGCGGGACTTTTCCCAGGTCGGCCAACGAGGGCATCGTGCCGCCGCGCGCCAAGCCGGCCAGATCGCCGGTTGCCGACCGCTTCGGATCGGCCAGAATATTGCGGATCGCACCGTCGGCGATAGCGTCCGCCAATTCGTCCAGATGGTCCCGGCGCGCCAACCGTTCGGCCTCGTCGCGCCGGCCAGCGTCGAGCAGCGGTTGAATGTCGTGCAGGATTTCGTTGTACCAGAAATCGTTCTGGTAGGGATCCCACGGAATGGGCGGCATGACGACGACGCTGTTGCGGTCGGGATATTTTTTCTCCAGTGCGGCCAGTTTCTGCGCGTCGCCGCCCGCCTGCTCGCTTTCCTTGCCGTAGTAATAGCGCTCGGCCTGCCATTCGTGCTTCAGCCGCAGATAGTCCGTTTCCAAATCGGCGGTCGACCAGCCGGGCGGTGGCGTCTGGCCAAACGTGCCCATATCGAGAAATTCGAAGGTCGGGAAAAACAATTTTCCCTGATGGACGACCACGAGGGCGCGGCTCTCCGCCAAGTATGGCGCGAATATGGAAAGGACAATCGCTGCCGCGAGAATCAAGAAAGAGTAGTAGCCGCGCTTGATCTTGCGGAATCTCGCGAACCGCCTTCGCGTAATGGGATCGAGCTTGATCCAGGCCATGCCGGCTACTCGAATCGTACGCGGGGATCGACGGAAGCCACCGCCAAATCCGAAACCAAGTTTCCCAGCAACAGCAGTATGCTGTCTATGACCAGGATGCCCATGACCACGGGAAAGTCTCGCGTTTGGATGGCCTCGAAGGCCAGCAGCCCGATGCCCTGGATGTTGAACACGCGCTCGATCAGGAAGCTGCCGGTCACGAAAATGCCGAGCAGGCTTCCTATGCTCGTGGCCATGGGGATCAGAGAGTTCCTGAGTGCGTGGACGAAGATGGCACGGCGCCAGCTCAGCCCTTTCGCCAAAGCCGTTCTGACATAATCGGCGCTCATATTCTCCATCAGGCTGTTCTTCATCAGCATCGTGGTGACGGCGAAGGCCCCCACGAGGTAGGCGATGAGAGGCAGAACCGAATGCCAGACAATATCGGTCAGGCGGGCGATAAACGGCATCGAGGCCGCGCCGTCGGACTGGAATCCGCCCAAGGGAAAGATTTGGAACCGCACCGCCAATATATTGACCAGGACGGCTCCGAGCGCGAAGCCCGGTATGGCGTAACCGACGAAAATCAGCACCGACGTGGCATTGTCGACAGTCGTGCGATGCCTGATGGCCTTCAATATGCCGAGCGGAATGCAAATCACATAGGTGAAGAAAGCGGTCACCAGTCCGTAATAAATCGAAACAGGAAGACGGTCCGCGATGACGCGCGCCACCGGTACATTGTATCGGAACGAGCGGCCCAGATCGAGCCGAAGGGTCTTGCCGATCCATTCGGCATAAGCGACGGGTAACGGCTTGTCGAAGCCATAATACTCCTTCAATTGCTTCAGCTGTCCTTCCGGTATCTCGAGTTGAACGCGGCCACGGCCGGCTCCGCCTTCGGCGCCGCCGGCGAGCTGCAATTTGAGCTGGTCTATCGGGCCGCCCGGAACGAATTGGCAAAGCGCGAACGTTACGAAGGTGATCCCGATAAAAGTCGGGACCATCAGCAGAAACCGCCGCAGCACATAATCGCGCAAAGCTTCGCCGCGTGACTTCACCGACTTCTCCCTCGGTGCGGTCTTCGCGCGTCGTTGAACAGCAGCACCATTTCCGGAGCTTGCTCGTTTGAACCGCTCGGCCTTGAATATGGCCGGACGGGTGTCGGCCAGGCGGCGTGAATGGATAGTTAGTGTAGATCGCGATTGAACCCGACGCCATCCCGATGGCCAGGGATGGCGCCGTCGGTCGGCGCTCCGACCTTCGGACGCAAGCCATCGGCTGCCTCCGGCGCCGCGAGCTGGAATTCGTCCTTGAAGTCGGCACACCATGGATCGGGGCTCGCCCCCTGCGACAAGAGCGTTCCGGTCGCGCGGGCGCGCCTGGTCAAGAGCAGCGCGTCACGCGCCGGCTCCGACCTCGGCGCCGATCGTCTCGGCCGCGATCAATCCCAGCGTGGCGGCCTTGAGAAAGCCGCCCACATAGCCGCCGAGCGGGCCGCCCTCGATGCCACCGGTGCAGGCGCCGGCCGCAAACAGGCCCGGGAACGGGGCGCCGTCGCGGGCGATGACCCGCGCCTGCGCATCGATCTCGATCCCGCCCATGGTGTAGGAAATGCCGGCCACGACCGGAATCGCATAAAAGGGCGGCTGCTCGATCGGCATGAGGCCGACTCGTTTGGGCGAGCCGCGCGATTCGCCGAACATCCGTCCCGATGTCCGCACCGGAACGAGCGCGGCGCCGGCGCCGGCCAGCACGGCGTGATTGTAGCTCGCGACCGTGTCTTGCAGATTGTCGGCCGGCACCGCGATCGCGGCCGCGAGCGCCGCGAGGTCGGGCGCCTGCAACAAGGTGCCGCCGGCCGCCACCAGCTGCGGATTGGGGGGTACGAGCTCGGTGCGGCCGGCGCCCTCCCAGATGGCCTGATCGAAGACCGCGGTGGCGGCGAGCGGATCCTGCGATCGCGCCAGCGCATTCGACAGCGCGATCCCGCCCAGGCCCTCGTCGAGGAGGCGGCGGCCGGAGCGATCCACCATGATGGCGCCCCCCACCAGGGTATCCAGGGTAGGGTAGGGCCACAGGCCCGGATTGGCGAGCGAGTCGCGCGCCAAGAGATGGCCGTAGAAGCTGCGTGCATCGGTCAGCCGCGCGCCGGCGGCCTCCGCCATGATCAGTGCGTCACCGCGCCCGGTGCCGGCCGATCGCTGGGTCAGGCAATCCGGCCGGGCGCAGATGAAACGCTGCACCAATTGCGCATTGGCCTGAAAGCCCCCGTCAGCCAGCACGACGCTGCGCGCCTTCACGTCGAAGGTCCGCTCGCCCTGACGCACGCTCACGCCGGTGCAGCTCTTGGTCTCGATGCGCAATTCGAGCGCGCGGGCGCCGAGCAGCAGCGTTCCGCCGCGCCCCTTAAGGTTGCGCCGCGAGGGTGCGCAGCAGGACATCGGGCCCGCGTCCGCGCCAATCGAGCCCCGCGCTCAAGGTGCGCGGCGGCGCCAGCATCCAGCGGCTGGTGCCGTGGATCGGCACCTTGATCATGCGGGCGCCCTCCTGCCGCAGCCACCCCATGACGCGGCCGACCGTGGTGGCGAGCGCGTCGGCCAGCGCCGGCGTGGCATGGCCCTCGGTGTCGACCTCGATGGCGGTGCGCAGCAGCGCCGGATCGGAATGCGGATCCGTGTGGGCGACGTTGAGCACTCCGGTCGCGATCCGGGAATTGCAGGCATAGTGCTCGTCCGTGCCGGCCTCGAGCACCAGCACGCGCGCGCCCAGTTGCGCCGCCCGGTTGGCGGCCGTCAGCCCGGCGATGCCGGCGCCGACGACCACCACATCGGTCTCCATGCTCATCGCAATTGCGCCCGCGCCGGCGGATGTGAATTGCCGCCTTGCGCCATCATGGCTTCATCACTTCCCTGATCTTGGCGAGCGTCGCGGGCGAGACGTCGAAGGTGTCGGCCACCACTTTCTGCATCTCGTCGCCCGATTTCGGGCGCAGCGGCAGATTGAGCCGCTCGGCCTCGGCCCGAAATTCCGGGTCGGCGAGCATTTTCTGGAACGCGGTGCGCAGCTGTGCGAGCCGCCCGGGCGGCAGGTTCGGAGTGGTGAACAGCGAGCGCCCGATCTCGTCGTTGCTGACCAGATAGCTGAAGATCTGCCGCACCTGCGGATCGTCGGAGAGCTCCATGACGGTCGGGATGTCCGGCATGTCGGCATCCCGGTTCAAGGCGAACTGGACCACGATGTTGAGCTTCCTCTCGCGCAGATAGGACGCGAACAGTTGCGAGAGGCCCACATAGGTGCTGGTGCCCCCGTCGGTCTCCTCGCGCTCGACCGCCATCACATAGTCGCGCGCCGACGGATAGCCGGGGATGAGCCGCATCTGCATGCCGAGAAACCGGTCCATGGCGCGCATCCGCGCCGCCGGTATCTCGTAGACGCCCGAGATGCCGACCGTGCTCGGAATCCTGCGCAGGTCGTCCACGCTCTTGATCGGCGAGGTGTGCCAGAAGAAGATGACCGAGGTGGTGTCGGTGAGGCGGCCGATGGCGGGAAGCTTGCGGGCGTCGTATTTGATCTGCGGATTGTCGAAGAGCTGCTCCATGGCGAACGACGAGGTGATGATCTCCAGCGTGGTGCCGTCCTGCGGAGCGATGTTGTAGACGTGATTCGACGCGATCGTGCCGCCGGCGCCCGGCATGTTGCGTGGCACGATGGTGGGATTGCCCGGCAGCTCTCTGCCGAGATAGCGGGCGACCAGGCGCGCATAGGTGTCGTAAGCGCCGCCCGGCCCGATCGGAATGATGAGCGAGATGGTCTTGCCGCGATAGAAATCCTCGTCGTCGTTGGCGGCCACAGCCGCGATCGGCAACGTCAGCGCCAGCAGCAGGGTGCCGAGCCCGCCGACCGCCGAATTGAATTTGCGCATCATCGGCCTCCCGGACGTGGCCCGACATGGCTGGAGCCGGCAGCGTGCAACAACTTCCGGCGCGCCGCAATGCCGCCGAAGTTCAGACCCGTAGCCCGTATGGAGCGCTCGCGTAATACGGGAGCGCGTTCGCGGATTTCGCAAGCGCTCCATCCGGGCTACCTCGGCAGCGCCGGTCTCCCCGACAGTGCGCGCCGATGTCGAGCGCCGCCCGCCGGACGCCATTTCAGTCGCGCCAATTCGGATTATATTCTCGTGTCGGGGAGCCGATGAGGCATCGGGCATCATGGTGCGGCGACCCAAGCGATGGAGTCCTGACAATGCCGCCTGCGAGCGATTGGAAGGTGCCGGCCGCGGTGCAACCCAAGCCGCAGGATTACGCCTACGACCTCGACCAGGCCCTGGCCTCGATGGTTGGGGTGCGCTCGATCATTCCAGGCGATGCGTTCAGCGCCGAGACGCTCGGCACCGAGCGGGCCGGCAACGGCGTGCTCATCCGCAAGGACGGCTTGGTGCTGACCATCGGTTACCTGATCACCGAGGCCGAGACGATCTGGCTCAGCCTGAGCGACGGCCGCGCGGTTCCGGGCCATGTGCTGGGTTACGACCAGGAGACCGGCTTCGGCCTCGTGCAGGCGCTCGCCCGGCTCGATCTGCCGGAATTGCCGTTCGGCCAATCGAGCGGGGCGCCGATCGGCGAGCAGGTGGTGGTCGGCGGCGCCGGCGGCCGCCATCATTCGGTGGCGGCGCAAATCGCGGCGCGGCAGGAATACGCCGGCTATTGGGAATACGTGCTCGACGAGGCGATCTTCACCGCTCCCGCCCATCCCAACTGGGGCGGCACCGCGGTCATCGGCCCCAAGGGCGATCTCATCGGCATCGGCTCGCTGCAGCTCGATCAGCCGCGCGAGGGCGGCGGGACCCAGCATCTCAACATGAGCGTGCCGATCGACCTGTTGAAGCCCATCTTCGAGGATCTGCTCACGCTCGGCCAGCGCAATCGCCCGCCGCGGCCATGGCTCGGCCTTTATGCCACCGAGGTCGACAACCGGGTCGTGGTGGTGGGGCTGTCCAATCGCGGGCCCGCCCAGCGCTCCAATCTGCGCACCGGCGACATCGTGCTGGCGGTCGGCGGCAAGGAGGTCAATGATCTGGCCGGGTTGTTCCGCCGCATCTGGTCGCTCGGCGACGCCGGGGTCGAGGTGCCGATGACCATCTATCGGGAGGGGCAGGCGTTGGAGCTCAAGGTCGCCTCCGCCGACCGCCGCCGATTCCTGAAGTCGCCGCGCCTGCATTGATCTAGAGTGGAACCATAAAAGGGAGGGAAACCATGGCCGTCGAGCAACGTATCGCAAGGGTGAATTCGGGTGACGTATCGCTGTTCTATCGCGTATTCGGATCGCCCGGCAAAACCCCGATCGTGATCCTGCACGGATCCAACTATTACGATTCCTACGACTGGATCAACGTCGCGACCCAGCTGGCGACCGACCGCCAAGTGGTGACTCCCGACCGGCGCGGCTGGGGCAAATCGACCTGGAGCCCGAGTAAGGATTATTCGCGCGGCACCCTCATGGAGGACATGCGGGCCGTCATCGGCGCCATGAAGTGGACCGAGAAGCCGATCATCGCGGGCCATTCCGGCGCCGGGCCGACCGTTATCGCGTTCGCGGTCGACTATGCCGACGAGCTGTCCAAGCTCGTGATCGTCGACAGCCAGATGAACCGCGACGAGGATGCGGTTTCGGGCCCGACCGTCGGCAATCCGCCGCTCGTGTTCGCATCGATCGAGGAGGGCATGGCGCGCTTCGCCAAGCTCAAGAACCCGCCGCGGGTGGCGCACGATCGCGACCGCATGCTGCACGCGCTGATCAAGGTCGAGAACGGCTTCATGCTCAAGCGCGATCCCGACAACGGCAACAAGAAGCCGGTCGGCGTTCCCGAGCAGCCGCCGAAATTCCCGGTGCGCGAGATGTGGGCGGAGCTCCACATGGTCAAGACCCCGACGTTCTTGATCCGCGGCCTGCGCTCGGATCGTTTCCCGCCCGAGACGGTCGACCGATTCACCAAGGAATATCCGCACACCCCGCAATTTACCGTGGATTCCCAGCACGACATTCCGGGCCAGGCGCCGGATGCCTTCGTGGCGCATATGCGCGAGATCATCGCGGCGGCGTGAGGGCAGGGGACTGCCGCGCCGCCGGTGACAACCTCCCCCTGCCCTTTCAGGGGGAGGGATTACGCGGCCGCCGTCGGGGCCGGGGTGTCGAGATCGACCAGCACCTGGCCGTCCTTCACCTGCGTCTTGTAGGTCTTGAGATTGATGAAGCAGGGCGGCTGCACCGCCTTGCCGCTGGGCACGTGGAACGCCCCGAAGTGGAAGCTGCATTCGATCGTGTCGCCCTCGAGCGTGCCGTCGGCGAGGTCGGCGAGGCCGTGGGTGCAGCGGGCCTCGGTGGCGTAGAAGACGCCCTCGATATTGTAGATCGCCACGAGCTCGTCGCCGACCTCGCGGCTGATGACGCCGTTGACCGGAACATCCGCGACGGCGCAGACGGGAACTGGATTTTCTGCCATGGTTTACAGAACGAGACGGGTTGCCGAGGAGGGTTGCTGATCGTTGGCGGGCGAGGCGGGTCGGCTGGCGACAGGACGGTTGCGTGTGCTTTAGCGACCTCGCCGAAAAGCGCAAGGGGGCCGGCGCGGGCGCTCATTGCCGAACCCAGAATGGCCGCGATCGAATTGACCGGTCTTCGGCCGCGTATATACCCTATGGCCCGACCAGGAGGCCCGCCCCCGGAGAGTGCTTGAAGAAAATGTCCGTCCGCTCCTACATCATCGATGATCGCGAGAGAAAGACCTTCCTCCTGGACCGCGAGGTCCTGGTGTCGGAGGACATCCTGCGCCAGGAGATGGCGCACATCTTCGGGCGCTGCTGGATCTATGTGGGCCATGCCTCCGAGCTCGGCGCGCCCGGCGACTTCCGCTCCCGCAAGGTCGCCGGCCGCCCGGTGATCTTCTGCCGCGACCAGGCCGGCGAGTTCCATTGCCTGTTCAACACCTGCCGTCACCGCGGCGCCATCGTCTGCACCCAGCGCGAGGGCAATGCGCGCCGCTTCATGTGCATCTATCACGGCTGGACCTATGGCAACGACGGCCAGCTCATGCGGGTGCCCGGCGACGACGCCTATGCTTCGGGCTTCGACAAGGCGGCGCACGGGCTGCGGCGGCCGGCCCGCTTCGAGGACTATCGCGGCTTCTGGTTCATGTGCCTGGATGCCGAGGCGAGCCCGCTGCACGACTATCTGGCGGGCGCCAAGGACTATATCGACCTGGTCATCGACCAGTCGCCGTCCGGGCAGATGCAGATCATCGCGGGCGTGCAGGAATACGACGTGGCGGCGAATTGGAAGCTGATGGTGGAGAACAGCGTCGACGACTACCACCTGCCGTCGACCCATTCGACCTGGCTCAACTTCATGGCCAATTCGGGCGTCAAGATCGAGCCGCCCCCCAAGGCGGCCGGCCTGGTGCTGCCCACCAAGGGCCTCGCGGTCGAGCTCGGCAACGGCCATTTCACCACCGACAACGTCAATTTCCGCGGCCGGCCGGTCGCCAAATGGATTCCGCTCTACGGCGAGCCCGCCAAGGCGGAGATCGACGACATCCGCAGCGAGCTGGTGAGCCGCCTGGGCGTGGAGCGGGCCAGCCGGGTCGCCGATACCAACCGCAATCTGGTGATCTTTCCCAATCTGGTGATCAACGACGGCTCCTCCGTCACGGTGCGCACCTTCTATCCGGAAGGCGTCGGCAAGATGCACGTCACCGCCTGGGCGCTCGGCCCGGTCGAGGAAAGCGAGAATGCGCGTGCCCGCCGGCTCGATGCCTTCCTGACGTTCTACGGGCCGGGCGGCTTTGCCACCCCCGACGACGTCGAGGCGCTCGAGCTGGTGCAGCAGGGCCTGGCCAACTGGAGCGAGGACCGCTGGTCGGAAATGTCGCGCGGCATGGGCAAGGAAGGCGAGCAGCTCAACAGCGACGAGCACCACCTGCGCATCTTCTGGCGGCGCTGGAACGAGCTGATGGGAGCGGCGGCATGACGGCGCCGCTCAACGCGACCGAGCTCACCACGCGCGCGCAAGTGGAGGACTTCCTCTACCACGAGGCCGCGCTGCTCGACGAATGGCGGCTCGACGCCTGGCAGGAATTGCTGACCGACGACGCCTGCTACTATGTGCCCTCCAACGACCAGCCGCAGAGCGACCACCGCCATGCGCTGTTCCTGATCGCCGACGATCGCGAGCGCATCCGCCAGCGCATCATCCGGGTGCAGGATCCCAACTGCCATGCCGAATATCCGAAGTCCCGCACCCGGCGCATGATCGCCAATGTGCGCATCCTCGCCGTCGAGGGCGATCTCATCACCGTCGCGGCCAATTTCGTCTGCTACCGCTTCCGGCGCTACGAGCGGGTGCGCGAATATGTCGGCGCCTACCGCTACCTGCTGCGCCGCGTGGGCGACGGCTTCCGGATCAAGGAGCGCCGCGTGCTGATCGACGCCCACGAGCTCGGCGGCCTGGGCTCCGTGAGCTTCATCTTGTGATCAATGCTCCGCGCATGCGGAACAATCCGTAGCCCGGATGAAATCCGGGAACGCCGCTCCCGCATTGCGCTGCGCTCCATGCGGGCTACAAGAAAAGGAAAGACCCCGATGACCAAGCTCGAGCTGCTCATGGAAGAGATCGTGACCGCCAACCGCATCCTGGCGCGCGAAGGCGTGGTGGATTCGTTCGGGCATGTCAGCGCGCGCCATCCGGACAATCCGCAGCGCTTTCTGTTGTCGCGGGCGCGCGCGCCGGACTGCATCGAGGTCGGCGACATCATGGAGTTCTCCCTCGATGGGACGGCCGTCAATGCGGGCGGGCGCGCCCCCTACCTCGAGCGCTTCATCCATGGCGGCATCTACGAGGCGCGGCCCGACGTCCACTCGGTCGTGCACAATCACAGCCCGAGCGTCATTCCGTTCGGGGTGACGGGCGGCAAGCTCAAGCCGCTGCTGCACATGTGCGCCAATATCGGCCATGAAGTGCCGATCTGGGACTCGCACGACAAGTTCGGCGATACCGCGCTCCTGGTCGACAGCGTCGAGATGGGCCGCGATCTGGCGCGCGCCATGGGGGCGGGCCGCACCGTCCTGATGCGCGGCCACGGCGCCACCATTCTGGGGCCGACGGTGCGCCAGGCCGTGTTCATCTCGGTCTATCTCGAATTGAACGCCAAGCTGCAGATGCAGGCCATGGCCATGGGCGACATCAAGTTCCTCACCTCAGGCGAGGTCGACAAGATCATGGCCCGCACCGGGCCCTACAGCATCAACCGCGCCTGGGAGAATTGGTGCCGGCGGGCCGACCGTCCGGTCACCGGAATGGAGGGCTGAAGCCCGCCGGCGGGCCGACCGTCCGTCACGGAGAGGGCTAAGCCGGCCGCGGCCGGCGGTCCGGGCTGCGCGCCGTTGCGGCCAAGCGGATCAGCGACATTTTCGCCCGGCGCAGCGCCTGCCTCCAGCGGGCCCGATATGCTATAGCGTGTCTCGATCCGGTGATTGCAGGCAGGCGCCTGGCGCATGGGTGCCCAGGCGCGAGAACCAAGACCGCGACATCGCCGGCGGGGGGAGCGAGAACCATCATGGCGGTGAGTTCCACGCCGGCGAAACGGGTGGCCGCGAGCGCGCCGGACACGGCGACCGCCATCCTGGTGGTCGACGATATCGTCAAGCGGTTCGCGACGCCCGATGGTGTGCTGACCGCGGTCGATCACGTCTCCTTCACGGTGGCGCCGGGCGAGTTCGTCGCGTTGATCGGCCCTTCGGGTTGCGGCAAATCGACCCTGTTCAACGTGATCGGCGGCCTCACCGACGGCTATGAGGGCAGCGTCACGGTGGCGGGCGAGCGGCTGTCGGGCCCGCACCCCTCGATCGGGATGATCTTCCAGGAGGAATCCACTTTTCCCTGGCGGAGCGTGATCGACAATGTGGCGTTCCCGCTGGAGCTCGCCGGATTGCCCAAGGCGGAACGCTATGAACGCGCCCGCCATTTCGTCGCCCTGGTCGGGCTCGCGGGCTTCGAGCGGCGTTATCCTTCCGAGCTCTCGGGCGGCATGCGCCAGCGCGTGTCGATGGCGCGCACGCTCGCGGCCAGCCCGAAGATATTGCTCATGGACGAGCCGTTCGCGGCGCTGGACGAGCAGACCCGATTGCTGCTCGGCGACAAGGTGCTGCAGATCCAGCAGGAGCTCAAGCAGACGACGCTCCTGATCACGCACAACATCACGGAGGCCGTGCAGCTTTCCGACCGCGTGCTGGTCATGACCTATCGGCCCGGAAAGCTGAAGCGGGCGGTGGCGATCGACCTGCCGCGTCCGCGCACCTCGGAGATCGTCTCGAGCGAGGCGTTCGGGCGCTACGTGGCGCAGATCTGGGGCGATCTGCGCGAGGAGGCGAGCCGCGGCCTGCGCGACGACGAAAAATACAAGCTCGAGCATCATCAATGATGAGCTCCGCGGCGCTCGCCAAGACGAGATGGTTCCCGGCCGCGCTCGGGCTGGGATCGGTCGCGCTCGTCATCGGTCTCATCGAGGCGCTCATCCGGCTCGGCCTGATCAATCGCTTCATCGTCCCGATGCCGTCGGAGATTTTCCTCGCCTTTCCGCGCATCGTGGTCGAGGAGAACGTGCTGTCGCGCTTCACGCTCACCATCTCGGAGGCGCTGTCGGCGAGCGTTCTGGTCGCGGTCTTCGGCATCGCCGGCGGCGTGCTGCTGCATCACTTCAAGCTGCTGCGGCAGGCGACCGAGACCTGGGTGGCGGCCATCGCGGCCGCCCCGCTGGTGCTGATCTATCCGCTCTACCTGGTGATCTTCGGCCGCAGCGCCACCACCATCGTGATGATGGGGTTCACCGCCGGCGTGGCTCCGACCGTGCTCAAGACGCTCGAGGGCCTCGCCGGCACGCGGCGCGTCCTCGTCAATGTGGGGCGCAGCTTCAATCTCACGCCGGCGCAGCAGTTCTGGAAGATCCTGTTTCCCTCCGCGCTGCCGACCATCTTCGTGGGGCTGCGGCTCGGCCTCATCTTCTCCTTGATCAATATCGTGGGGGTCGAGTTCCTGATCAATTTCGGCGGGCTCGGACAGCTCATCAACGAATTGTCGGAACGCTACGATCTCGCCGGCACCTATGCGGCGATCTGCTTCGTGGTGCTGGTCAGCATTTGCGTTTTCGTCGTGATGGAAAGGCTGGAGCGATGGCTGAGGCCGGTCAATTGACCGCGGCGGCGCCGCGGCCGCGCGGCCGCATCCTGCAGCCGGTCACGCGGCTGCGGATCGGCATCGTGGTCGCGGTGCTGGCGATCTGGCAGCTGGTCGCGGCCTCGGGCCTGCTCTATCGGGACGTGGTGCCCTCGCTCGCCGCGATCGCGGTCGCGCTCATCACGACCCTGAGCGATCCGACCTTCTATTTCCATCTCGCCACCACCGGCTACGAGATCGGCATCGCGCTTCTCATCGGCGGGGTGAGCGGGGTCGCGGTCGGGATCGCGCTCGGGGCGAGCAAGCTCCTGGCGCGCGCCTACGAGGCCTATCTCTATTATCTCGGCCCCACCCCGAAGATCATCTTCTTTCCGGTCATGATCATGTGGTTCGGGGTCGGCGCCGGCTCCAAGATCGCGATGGGGGCGGTGTCCTGCTTCTTTCCGATCGCGCTCAATGTCGCGGCCGGCATGCGCGAGATCGACCCGGTCCTCATCCGGGTGGGGGCGAGCTTCCGCGCCAATACCTGGCAGATGGTGACCAAGATCTATCTGCCGGCCATGCGCTATCCGGTCATCAACGGGTTGCGCATCGGGCTCGGCGTCGCGCTCATCGGCACGCTGCTGGCGGAGACCAAGCTGTCGAACCGCGGCATCGGGTTTCTGGTGATCCAGGCCTACAGCCTGTTCAACATGCCGCAGATGTATTCGCTGCTGATCGTGCTGTTCGTGGTCTCGATCGGCCTCAATGCGCTGATCGGCCGCCTCGGCGGCCTCCATGATATCAAACCCTCCTGACCACGCTTTCGCGCCCGCGATCGCCCCCGCGAAGAGCTCGGACGCGCTTCACATCCGGCCAACGAAATCCGCTCCAACGAGGTCACAGAGATGTCCATTGCCGCTCCGATCAAAGCGCCGCCCCTCAAGCTGCCGTCCCGGCGCGACCCCTATTATGGGGGAGCCTGGCAAAAAACGGCGGGGCGCTATGTCGAGGTGACGAGCCCGGGCACCGGAGAGTCGCTCGGCCAAGTGGCGGAGGGAAATGCGGCCGATGCGCAGGCCGCGATCGCGGCCGCCAAGGCGGCGTTTCGCGACTGGCGTCGGGTGGCGCCGCTCGAGCGCGCCCGGATGCTGCGCGCCATCGCGCAGGTGCTGCGCCAGAACGGCGACGAGCTGGCGATGATCGATGCCGCCGATTGCGGCAATCCCTATGCCGAGATGGTGCGCGACGCCAATATGGGCGCGGCCCAGCTCGAGTTCTACGCCGGCCTCGTCACCGAGATGAAGGGCGCCTCGATCCCGATGGGCCCGGACGTGGTGAATTTCTCGGTGCGCGAGCCGTTCGGCGTGGTGGGGCGCATCATTCCGTTCAACCATCCCTTCATGTTCGCGGCCGGCAAGTCGGGGGCGCCGCTCGCGGCCGGCAACACGGTCGTGCTCAAGCCGCCCGAGCAGGCGCCGCTGTCGGCGCTGCGGCTGGCCGAGCTGATCGACGGCATCCTGCCGCCGGGCGTGTGGAACGTCGTGCCGGGCGGCAAGGAGGTCGGGCAGGTGCTGGCGAGCCATCCCGACGTCGCCGCCGTCGCCCTCATCGGCAGCGTGCCGACCGGCCGTGCCGTGATGAAGGCGGCATCCGACACCCTCAAGCCGGTCCTGCTCGAGCTCGGCGGCAAGAACGCCCTCATCGCCTATCCGGACGCCGATCTCGAAGGCGTGGCGGCGGCCGTCGTCGACGGCATGAATTTCACCTGGTGCGGGCAAAGCTGCGGATCGACCAGCCGCGCCTTCGTGCATGCCGACATCTATGATGCCGTCCTGGAGCGCGCCAAGACGTCGATCAAGCGCTACCGGCCCGGCGTTCCCACCGATCCGGCCACCACCATGGGGGCGATCATCAGCCAGGTGCAGCATGACCGCATCATGGGCTTCATCGAATCCGCCAAGCGCGAGGGCGCGCGCCTCATCAGCGGCGGCGGCCGCCCGAGCGATCCCAAGCTCGCCAAGGGCCTGTTCATCGAGCCCACCATCTTCGCCGACGTCACCATGGACATGCGCATCGGCAAGGAGGAAATCTTCGGCCCCGTTCTCTCGGTCTTCAAATGGAGCGACGAGGCCGCGATGCTGGAGCAGGTCAACCGGGTCGAGTACGGGCTCACCTGCTCGATCTGGACCAACGATCTCATCACCGCGCACCGCACCGCCGGCGCCGTGGAAGCCGGCTATGTCTGGATCAACGACGTCTCCAAGCATTTCCTCGGCGCGCCCTTCGGCGGCTACAAGCAGTCCGGCATCGGGCGCGAGGAATGCATCGAGGAATTGCTCGGCTTCACGCGCGAGAAGAACATCCACCTCAATCTGCGCCGCCGCAGCGGCGGGCATTGAGGTCGAGCGGTAGGGTGGGCAAAGGCGCGGTACGCGCCGTGCCCACGCGCGGCCTCGAACGCGTGGTGGCGTGAACGCGTGGGCAACAGCGAAGTGGCCGTTGCCCACCCTACAGATTACACCTTTGCGGTGGCGCGCATCTCCGGCGGGAACAAATCCTCCGGCGTCATCAGCTTGTGGGTGACGCCCTGCGCATGGGCATAGCGGCAGAACGCCTCGATGGTGGGGCGGCTCGCCTCGATCCCGTACGGATAGGGATCGGGCCCGAACCTCTCGGCGATCTCGTCGGCGATCGCCGCGATCCACGGCAGCGGCGCGCGCGCCAAGGTGAAGTCGCGCAGGCGCTCGAAGCAGCGGCGCTTGGATTCCTCGAACGCCTTGAACAGATTCATGGCGATCCAGGGATATTGCTCGAAGACGGCGCGCCGGATCGTGATCAGGTGCATGATCGGAAACACGCCGGTCTTCTTGAACAGCCGTTCCTCCTCGGCGCGGTAGTCGGGAAACAGGCGCACGATCGGGCCGCCGGGCGCGAAGGCGAGCGGCGCGCGCGCCGTGATCGCGGCATCGATCTCGCCGCTCGCCAGCATGGCCGACAGGCTGGTATCGGGCCTCGGCTTGTAGCGCAGGCCGGCGGGCAGCTTCAGCGCGACCTTCTCGTCGCGGCCGGGCTCGTCGACGCCGGCCTGCAGCCAATTGATGGAGGCGAGATCGACCCCGTAATGCTCCGCCAGAAAGCCGCGCACGTAGATGCCGGCCGTCTGCGCCCATTCGGGAATCCCGATGGTGCGGCCTTCCAGGTCCTTAGGGGTGCGGATGCCGCGATCGCTGCGCACGTAGATCGCCGAATGGCGATGGACCCGCGAGGGAAACACCGGGATCGCGATCATCGGGGCGTTCCCTTGCGACGTGAGCGAGGTGTATTTCCCGAAAGACAGCTCGGAGACGTCCCATTCGAGGTTGCGGGTGAACCGGAAGGTGATCTCCTCGATCGAAGGAAACACCAGGGGCGTCAGCGTGATGCCGTCGGCCCGCACCACCCCGTCGGTGAGCTCGCGCACGTGCTCGTAGTTGCAGACCGCGAGCGTCAGGTTGAGCGAAGCGGTGCCGCCGCTGACGATGATCTGCGGACTGCGCGGCTGGCGCGATCCCCGGGCGCCGTCGGCGCCCTGCTGGCTCTTGATATCCACGTGCTGGAGACTCCTTCGAGGTAACGGGACGCCATTGTTAGGGGGACGCACGATCCGGTGCAATGATGCCGGCGCCGGCGGAGTGGTGGTATTCGGCGGCTGCGACAGCGGGCCGCTGCAGAGCGCATATCACGGTGATTTCCGGCCGGAATGCTGATAAAGGTTGGCTCTGCGCCATAAGAATCGAAAAAACATCCTGAGGGAGGCCTATGATTTTGGCGATCGCGGCACGCTTGGCGAGCGGCATTGCGGCGGCCGCGTTGGTCGGCGGCCTGCTGGTGGCCGCCGTGGCGGTGGCGCCGGCCGGCGCGCAAAGCGCCAAGCCCTGGCGCCACGGGATCATCGCACCGAAATCCGATGCCGGCTTCCTGCTGATGGCGGCCAAGCGCGGCTTTGCCGAGCGCGAAGGCCTGCGCGCTCGAGCTGCTCGAGGTGAAGGACGATCAGATCGGGCTCAAGGCGCTGTTGGCCGGCGAGCTGGACAGCTACGAGGGCGGCGTGCAAGGCGCCATCGCGGCGGATGTTCGCGGCGCCGACGTAAAGATCATCGGCTGCCATTGGCCGCTGGTGCCGCACGGCCTCATGGTCAAGGCCGGCGTCGGCACGATCCAGGATCTCAAGGGCAAATCCATCGCGGTTTCCTCACCCGGCTCGTTTCCCGACATGTTTGCGCGCGTGGCCTTGGCGAAGTTCAACCTTTCAGTGTCCGATGTGATGTTGGCTTCGGTGGGGGGCGACCGCGACCGCTACACGGCGCTGGTCGGCGGCGTGGTCGACGCCGCGGTGGTGTCGAATGAATATCTGCCGCTGCCGAGCTCGAAGAATTTCAAGATGCTGCTGTCGGGCAACGACGCCGGGCCGAATTTTCTGCGCATCTGCATGTTCTCGACCGCAAGAACGCTGGCGGCGCGGCACGACGACGCCGTCCGTTATCTGACCGCGCAGTCCAAGGCCTTGCGCTATGCCTTGTCGCATCGCGACGAGACGCTGGCGCTCGCGCGGGAGGCCGAGGACATCAAGCCGGATGATCCGCGTCCCGCTTTCGTGTTCGACGACGCGGTCAGGACCGGCGCGATCGCGCCCGATCTGCCGATCCCGATGGACAAGATCGCCTGGATGCAGGATCAGTTGGTCGCGCTCGGCCAGATCCCCAAGGCCGGTGATCTTGCCAAGATGGTCGACACCGATATCCGGGCGGAAGCGATGAAGCGCGTCGGCAACTAGCCGGCTGCGAGGAACATGGAGCGCGAGATGCGCCGGAGGAATGCAGCCCTGCGTACGGGCTTTGCAGGGAGCCTTGCGACCCTGATGGTCGTGATGGCGGCGCCCTGCGCGTGCGCGCAGAACCTCAAGGTGTGGCGCCAGGCCATGATCGCCCCGAAGGCGGATTCAGGATTTTTCCTGATGGCGGCCAAGCGTGGCTTTGCGGAGCAGGAAGGTCTCAAGATCGAGGTCGTCGACGTCAAGGACGATCAGGTCGGCATGCGGGCGCTGATCTCGGGCCAGGTCGACAGCTTCGATTCGGCGACCGGCGGGGTGGTCGCGGCGGCACGCGGCGCCGACGTGAAGTTCGTGGGTTGCTCCTGGCTCGCCGTCCCCTATGTGGTTCTGGGACGTGCCGGCATCGGCAAGATGGATGAGCTCGCGGGCAAGACCATCGCGGCATCGGCGCCCGGGACGCCGCCCGATATCGTGGCGCGCGCCTCGCTGGCGGCGTTCCGGGTGCCGGATCAGGACATCCGGTTCGCGGCCATCGGCAGCGATCGCGATCGCTACAATGCGCTCATCGGCGGCATCGTCGATGCCGCGGTGGTGGCGAACGAGTACACTCCGCTGCCGTCGTCGAAGAGCCTCAACCTGCTGGCCGAGGCGCGGCAGGTTCTGCCGCAGTGGATTCGCTTCTGCACCCTCATGAACGGCCAGGCGCTGGCGGCGCGGCATGACGATGCGGTCAAGTTCCTGAGCGCGCAGATCAAGGCGTTCCGCTACGCGGTGGCGCACCGGGCCGAGACCATCCGGCTGACCCAGGAAGCCACCGACGCCGCGCCCGATGACCCGCGCCCGGCCTATGTTTTCGACGAAGCCGTCAAGCCCGGCGTGGTGGCGCCGGAGTTCCCGCTTCCGGTCGAGAACCTCGACTGGATGCGCGACAAGCTGGCCGCGCTCGGCCAAATCCCCAAGACCGACCTCGCCAGGACCATCGACGCCCAGCTGCGCCTGCAGGCGCTGGAACGCGTCGGCAAATGACCGGCCTGGAGGTCAGGATCGCCCCTGGTCGCGGTCGGCGCGCGGGTGATCCCCATGGGTGAGGTCGACCTGGTCAACGTATCGAAGCAGTTCATGCTGCGCATCGACCGCAAGGTGCATGTCGTAAAGGCGCTCGACCGGGTCAGCTTCTCGGTTCACGACGGCGAGATCGTGGCGCTGATCGGGCCGAGCGGCTGCGGCAAGACCACGGCGCTGCGCATCGCCATGGGTCTGGAGACCGCATCCGCCGGCAAGGTCACGGTCGACGGCCGCGAGGTCACGGGCTGCGGATACGATCGCGGCATGGTGTTTCAGTTCGCCGAGCTGCTGCCGTGGCTCACCGCGCTGCAGAACGTGATGTTCGGCCTCGAGATGAAGGGCCTGCGCGGCCCGCAATTGCGCGCGACCGCCACGCGCTATCTCGAGTTGGTGGGCTTGGGGAATTCATCGAGCCGCCGTCCGCACCAGCTCTCCGGCGGCATGAAGCAGCGGGTGGGCATAGCGCGTGCGCTCGCCATCGATCCCAAGGTGCTGCTGATGGACGAGCCGTTCGGCGCGCTCGACGCGCAGACGCGC
The DNA here is from genome assembly GCA_963744275.1 of uncultured Alphaproteobacteria bacterium. Classification (GTDB taxonomy): domain Bacteria; phylum Pseudomonadota; class Alphaproteobacteria; order Rhizobiales; family Xanthobacteraceae; genus VAZQ01. The sequence continues at coordinate 18,809 of CAVUSX010000026.1, read as the reverse complement.
GAGACCATGCAGGCGGAGCTGCTCGACATCCATGCCCGCACCCGCAAGACCATCCTGTTCGTCACCCATGATCTCGACGAGGCGGTGCTGATCGCCGACCGGATCGTGGTCTTGAAGGACGGCCGCGTGCAGGAGATCATGGCGGTGCCGTTGCGGCGGCCGCGCCCCGACCTCGGCCTGGTGCGCGGCCTGCCCGAATTCGCCGCCACCCGTTACCGCGTGTGGCAGGCTTTGCATCAAAGCGGCGCTACGCTGCATTGAAGGTTACCTGGAGTGCGACCCGGATGGTCGATGCGCTGGATCGAAGGCCGGCAACGGTCGAAAGCCAAGCCGAGGACGAGGCCGTGGTGGTGCCGCGCGGCCCGGTCCCGCGCTGGCTCATCACCACCGGCTCGGTGGTCTTCGTGTTGGTGGCCTGGCAACTGTGCGGCCCCTTCATCAATCCGCTGTTCGGCACCTATCCGACCGCCATCGCGGCGGCCTTCTGGAAGCTCGCCGGCTCCGGCAAGCTCGGCGCGGCGCTCATCGACAGCCTGCGCCCGTTTGCAGCCGGCTACGCGCTCGCCATCATGGTCGGCGATTCCGCTCGGCCTCGTCATCGGCCGCTCCCGGGTGCTGGAGGCGGCGATCGGGATCTACGTCACCGCCGGCTTCGCCATGCCGCTGGTCGCGCTGGTTCCCTTGCTGGTGCTGTGGCTGGGGCTCGGCTTCGCGGTCAAGGTCGCGATCATCTTCCTGATGTCGGTTTTCCCGATCTGCATCAATACCTGGCTCGGCGTCGCCGCGGTGCCCAAGACCCTGATCGAGGTCGGCAAGTCGTTCGTGGCGCCCGATCGCGTCATCCTGCGCCGCATCATCCTGCCGGCGACGCTGCCCTACATCATGGCCGGGGTGAGGCTCGCGCTCGGCCGCGCCGTGGTGGCCATGGTGATCGCCGAGTTCTTCACCTCGATCTCGGGGCTCGGCGCCATCATCCAGACCTCGGCCAACAATTTCGATACCGCGACCACCTTCGTGCCGATCATCATCATCATGCTGATGGCGGTCGGGCTCAACTTCCTGGTCGGCGCGATCGAGCGCCGGGTGGCGCCGTGGCAGGCCGAGATCGCCGGCCGCGACCGAGAATAGCGGCCGGCACGGAGCAGCAAAAAAGAAAACCGGACCCTTGCGGGCCCGGTTGCAGTTTGCCGGCGCGGGGCCAGCAATCACCTTCCAGAGGGGAACAGCTGCCAGTTTGACGATCGCCATCTGGGAGAAGAGCGAGCGCGCGCCGACAACGAATCCAAGTATGCCGCGGCGCCGGTTTTGTGCAACGCAAAGGCCCGCATGCCAGCCATGCAACGCCCGCACGAGATTGCATGCATGCCGGTATGGGTTGGGTCGACCGCCCCGCACCGATTGCCGGACGGGCCCGTCCCGGAAGTGATCAGAAGTTCCAGCGCTGCGCCTTGGCGACCAGGAAGTCGCGAAACACCTGCACGCGCGCGACCGCCTTGAGCTCCTCCGGATAGACGAAATAGGCGTCGTAGGCGACCTCGTTGTTGTCCCCGAACAGATGCACGAGGCCGCCGTTCTCCTCGACCAGATAGTCCGGCAGCATGGCGATGCCGAGGCCGCGCTGGCAGGCGCGCAGGACCCCGAGCACATTGTTGATGGTGAGCCAGGGCAGCCGCGGATCGCGCTCGGGACGCCCGGTGGTGAGCAACCAATTGCCGCTCTGCTGCAGCCAAGGCTGGATGGTTCCGCCCAGGATGATGGTGCGGTGGTGGTCGAGCTCCTCGACCGAGCGCGGCGTGCCGAAGCGCTTGAGATATTCCGGCGACGCGCAGGCGTGGAAATGCAGCGAGAACAGCTTGCGCTGGATCAGATCGGGTTGCGTGGGCTGGCGCAGCCGGATGGCGACGTCGGCTTCGCGCATGGCGAGATCGAGCTCGCCGTCGGTGGTGATCAGCGTGACCCTGATGTCGGGATAGAGATCGAGGAACTCGCCCAGCCGCGGGGTGAGCCAGTGCACCCCGATGCCGACCGTGGTGGTCACCTTGAGCTCGCCGTTGGGCCGCTCCCGGCTATCGGTCAGCTTGGTGCGGGCGGCTTCGAGCTTCATGAAGACGTCGTGGGCGGTGCTCTGCAGGAGCTCGCCCTGCTCGGTGAGAATGAGGCCGCGCGCGTGGCGGTGGAACAGCGAGCAGCCGAGCTCCTGCTCGAGCGCCGACACCTGCCGCGACACCGCCGACTGCGACAGGCCGAGCTGCTCGCCCGCATGCGTGAAGCTGCCGGCCTGGGCGGCGGCGTGAAAAACCTTGAGCTTGTCCCAATCCATGCTGGTTCCGTACGGGCGCGGGAGAGGCTCAGCCGACCTCGGCCGCTGCCCGGTGATCCGTTTTGTGTTCCGATTGCGCTCTTTGCTCGGTATGGCCCGCCAGGAAACGCTCGGCCTCGAGCGCCGCCATGCAGCCCAGGCCCGCCGCCGTCACCGCCTGGCGATAGACATCGTCCGTGACGTCGCCGGCGGCGAACACGCCCGGCACCGACGTCGCGGTCGAATAGGGAGCCGTCTTGATGTAGCCCGAAGGCTTCATCTCGACCTGGCCCACGAACAGCCCGGAGGCCGGGGTGTGCCCGATCGCGATGAACACCCCGTCGACCGCCCGCTCGCTCATGCCCCCGGTGCGGGTGTCCCGCAGCCGGACGCGATTGACCTTGAGCGGGTTCTCGGCGCCGGAGACTTCGTCGAGCTCGGTGTTCCACAGCACCGAAATCTTGGGATTCTTGAACAGCCGATCCTGCAGGATCTTCTCGGCGCGGAAACTGTCGCGCCGGTGCGCCACCGTGACCTTGGCGGCGAAGTTGGTCAGGAACAGAGCCTCCTCGACCGCGGTATTGCCGCCGCCCACCACCATCACGTCCTTGCCGCGATAGAAAAACCCGTCGCAGGTGGCGCAGGCCGAGACCCCGTAGCCCTTGAAACGTTGCTCCGACGGCAGCTCCAGCCAGCGCGCCTGCGCCCCGGTCGCGATGATCAGCGCATCGGCCAGATAGACGTCGCCGGAATCGCATTCGAGCCGGAACGGCCGCCGGTCGAGCGCGACCTTGTTGACGTGGTCGGTCGCGATCCGGGTGCCCACATGCTCGGCCTGCTTCTGCATCTGCTCCATCAGCCAGGGTCCCTGGATGACGTCGGCAAAGCCCGGATAGTTCTCGACCTCGGTGGTGATGGTGAGCTGCCCGCCCGGCTGGATGCCCTGGATCAGGACCGGCTCCAGCATCGCCCGCGCGGCGTAGATCGCGGCCGTATAACCGGCCGGCCCGGAGCCGATGATGACGACCTTGGCATGGGTGCTCTGGCCCATCTGAACGATCCCCGGTGGTGATTGGCGCGGATGCCGCCTTGGACGCGGCCGGCCCCATCACCGCTGCGGCCGCTCGGCATGCTCAATTTAGGGTCTTTGGCGAGCCATGCAAGATACGCAGACCGGAAGCCCACAGCCGGTTGGGCCAACGCGCGGTTGTGCGTTGCGCCCGCGCAACAATGTTTCGTGCGGGGCCCGATGGGAGTAAGGATTGGGCCGGAAGCCCCGTCCTCGGAGGTCCCTTGTGGAAGCTCAACTCGACTCGATCGACCGGAAAATCCTCAAGGAATTGCAGGAGGACGGCCGCATCACCAATGTGGAGCTGGCCAGCCGGGTCGGCATCTCGGCGCCGCCCTGCCTGCGCCGGGTGCGCACCCTCAAGCAGGCCGGCTACATCAAGGGCTACCGCGCCCTGCTCGATGAAAAGCTGCTCGGCTACGAGGTGACGGTCTTCGCCATGGTGCACCTCACCAGCCAGGCCGAGGCCGACTTGAAGGCGTTCGAGGATTTCGTGCGCGACCAGCCGCTGGTGCGCGAATGCTGGATGCTGTCGGGGGAGATCGACTTCATCCTCAAATGCGTCGCCCCCGATCTCAAGACCTTTCAGGCCTTCGTGGCGGAATTGACCGCCGCCCCGCATGTGCGCAACGTCAAGACCTCGCTCACGCTGCGCAATTCCAAGGATGCCGCCATGGTGCCGCTGGAGCTGGCGGGTGGCGGATGCGCAGGCGATGTAGCGCGCGCAATCGCTTTACTCCGCCTTCAGGGGAGGGGACCCGCGAATCGGGTCGGGTCGGGGTCACGTAACAAACACGAATCGTGGACGGGACCCCCACCCGGCGCCTTCGGCGCCACCCTCCCCGAGCGGCGCAATAAAGCGATTGCGCCCTGCAAAGCTCAGCGCCACTCCACCTTCTTGACCTCATAGGCCTTGGCGCCGCCGGGCGTGACCACCTCGACGCTGGCGCCTTTGGCCTTGCCGATCAGGGCGCGCGCCACCGGCGAGGTGATGGAGATCTTGCCCTTCTTGGCGTCGGCCTCGGGCTCGCCGACGATCTGCCATACCATCTTCTTGGCGGTGTCCTCGTCCACCAAGGTGACGGTGGCGCCGAACTTGATCGTCTCGCCGGACAATTTCGACACGTCGATGACCTCGGCGCGCGCGAGCTTGTCCTCGAGATCCGCGATGTGGCCCTCGTTGAGCGATTGCGATTCTTTGGCGGCGTGGTATTCGGCATTTTCCGACAGGTCGCCGTGCGTGCGCGCATCAGTGATCTGCTGGATGATGCGTGGCCGCTCCACCTGCTGGCGATGCTTGAGCTCGCTCTCGAGCGTCGCATAGCCCTCAGCCGTCATGGGGAGCTTGTCCATCGTTCCTTCAATCCTCCGAATCTGAATCCGTCCTGCGGTTGCAACCCCTGATCACCGAATCACACGATCACTGATCAGAGTGTTGGAGCCACGACACGGAATAGTCGAGCGCCCTCGCGTCGGGCGCCACCTGGTTGAGCACATGATGTTCCGCCTCCGACGGTCCGTTGCGGAACCGTGGGAGGCGGAGCACCGGAGACAAGAAACCTGACCGCGGGCAGAAGCTGGCTTGCGACCCGCGACCGCGACGTCCCCAACTTCCATCGCCCGGCGCGGTTCCCGGGCTCCGCCCGGGTCCCTTTGCCGTTGTTCCTCTGCCGTTGCCGGGCCGCCAGCGGCGTAGGGGCCAATAAAAAAATATGGCCGCTACCGCCCGTTGGCAACCTTCGCAATTCGCCCCAATTCCTTGGGATTCAACTACTTTTTGAACTGCGAAGGTCGGTGCGGGCGACGAAATAACTCTGCAGCGTACGGACCTCGAGGTCACCCCCGAGATAGGCTTTGATTCCTTGCGCCGCAGCAACCGCCCCTGAAAGAGTGGTGTAATACGGCACTTTATGCAAGAGGGCGGCCCGCCGGAGCGAGCGGCTGTCGTTCAGCGCCTGGACCCCCTCGGTGGTGTTGAAAACGAGCTGGATCTCGCCGTTGCGGATGGCATCCACGATATTGGGCCTCCCCTCGGACGCCTTGAGGATGCGATCGGCCGCCACCCCCTTCTCGACCAGGAAGCGCAGCGTCCCGGACGTGGCCAGGGTCTTGAAGCCCAGCTCGGTCAGGATTTTCACCGCCCCCAGGATGCGGGCGTCCTTGTCGGCGTCGCGCACCGACACGAACACCGTGCCCTTGCGCGGCAGCCGCGAGCCGCCGCCGAGCTGGCTTTTGGCGAACGCGATCTCGAACGAAAGATCGATGCCCATGACCTCGCCGGTGGACTTCATCTCCGGCCCCAGCACGGTGTCGACACCCGGGAAACGGGCGAACGGGAACACGGCTTCCTTCACCCCCACATGATCGAATTGCGGCGGCTCGAGATTAAAGCTCTTAAGCCGCTCGCCCGCCATGATGCGGGCCGCGATCTTGGCGACCGGCATGCCCACCACCTTGGCGACGAACGGCACCGTGCGCGAGGCGCGCGGATTGACCTCGAGCACGTAGATGTCGCCGTCCTTGACCGCATATTGCACGTTCATCAGGCCGCCGACCTGCAGCGCCAAGGCGAGCTCGCGGGTCTGCCGGGTGATCTCGGCGATGACCTCGGGCTTGAGCGAGTGCGGCGGCAGCACGCAGGCGGAATCGCCGGAATGAATGCCGGCCTCCTCGATGTGCTCCATGATGCCGGCGATGACGGTGTCGGTGCCGTCGGCCAGGCAATCGACGTCGACCTCGATGGCGTCCGAGAGGTAGCTGTCGATGAGCAGCGGCCGCTTGTCCGACACGACCAGCTCGGAGGGACGATTGAGATCGCCCAACAGGCGCGTGAGGTAGCGGTCGAGCTGCGCGGCGTCATGGACGATCTCCATGGCGCGGCCGCCCAGCACGTAGGACGGGCGGATCACGATCGGATAGCCGATCTGGTCCGCGACGGCGCGCGCCTCGTCCGGGCTCTTGGCGATGCCGTTGGTGGGCTGGCGCAGCCCCAATTTGTCGAGCAGATGCTTGAAGCGGTCGCGGTCCTCGGCGAGGTCGATGGCATTGGGAGAGGTGCCGAGGATCGGCACCTTTGCGGCTTCCAGCGGCCCCGCCAGCTTGAGCGGGGTCTGGCCGCCGAATTGCACGATCACGCCGTGCAGCGTGCCGTTGCGGCGTTCGGCATCGATGATCTCGAGCACGTCCTCGGCGGTGAGCGGCTCGAAATAGAGCCGGTCGGAGGTGTCGTAATCGGTCGAGACCGTCTCCGGATTGCAATTCACCATGATGGTTTCATAGCCGGCCTCGCTCAGCGCGAAGGCGGCATGGCAGCAGCAATAGTCGAACTCGATGCCCTGGCCGATGCGGTTGGGGCCGCCGCCGAGGATCACCACCTTGCGCTTGTCGGTCGGCGCCGCCTCGCAGGCGACGCTGCCGGCGAACGGCGTCGCGTAGGTGGAGTACATGTAGGCGGTGGGCGAGGCGAACTCGGCCGCGCAAGTATCGATGCGCTTGAACGCCGGCCGCACCGCGAGGCCGTGCCGGCGCCGCGTGACCTCGTCTTCGGGCAGGCCGGTCAGCCGGCCGAGCCGGCGGTCCGAGAACCCCATCGCCTTGAGCCGGCGCAGCGCGCCCGCGGTGGCGGGCAGGCCCTTCGCCTTGATCTCGGCCTCGGTCTCGACGATGCCGCGGATCTCGCCCAGGAACCAGGGATCGAAGCGGCAGGAGGCGTGGATCTCCTCGTCCGAGAAGCCGAGCCGCATGGCCTGCGCCACCTTGAGCAGGCGGTCGGGCGTGGGCACGCCGAGCGCCGCGCGCACGGCGGTCTTGTCGTCGCCTTGGCCGAGCCCTTCGATCGCGATCTCGTCGAGGCCGGTCAAGCCCAATTCGAGCGAGCGCAGCGCCTTCTGCAGGCTCTCCTGGAAGGTGCCGCCGATCGCCATGACCTCGCCCACCGACTTCATCGAGGTGGTCAGCGTGGGCTCGGCGCCGGGAAACTTCTCGAAGGCGAAGCGCGGAATCTTGGTGACCACGTAATCGATGCTGGGCTCGAACGAGGCCGGGGTCGCGCCGCCGGTGATGTCGTTGGCGATCTCGTCGAGCGTGTAGCCGACCGCGAGCTTGGCGGCGACCTTGGCGATCGGGAAGCCGGTCGCCTTGGAGGCGAGCGCGGAGGAGCGCGACACCCGCGGATTCATCTCGATGATGACGAGGCGCCCGTCGGCCGGATTGACCGCGAACTGCACGTTCGAGCCGCCGGTCTCCACCCCGATCTCGCGCAGCACCGCGATCGAGGCGTCGCGCATGATCTGGTATTCCTTGTCGGTGAGCGTGAGCGCCGGCGCGATGGTGATGGAATCGCCGGTGTGCACGCCCATCGGATCCAGGTTCTCGATCGAGCAGATGATGATGCAGTTGTCGTTCTTGTCGCGAACGACCTCCATCTCGTATTCCTTCCAGCCGAGCACCGCTTCCTCGACCAGCACCTCGTTGGTGGGCGAGGCGTCGATGCCGCGCTCGACGATCTCGATGAACTCGGCCTTGTTGTAGGCGATGCCGCCGCCGGTGCCGCCGAGCGTGAAGGAGGGCCGGATGATGGCGGGCAGCCCGATATCCTCGAGCGCGGCGAGCGCCGCCGGCAGCGTCTTGATGTGGTGCGAGCGCGGCGTCTCCAGGCCGATGCGCTCCATCGCCTCGCGAAACAGCTCGCGGTCCTCCGCCATGTCGATGGCGTCCGCGGTGGCGCCGATCATCTTGACGCCGAACTTGTCGAGCACCCCCATCTTGCGCAGCGACAGCGCGCAATTGAGCGCGGTCTGCCCTCCCATGGTAGGCAAGAGCGCGTCCGGGCGCTCCTTCTCGATGATCTTGGCGACGATCTCGGGCGTGATCGGCTCGATATAGGTGGCGTCGGCGAGGTCCGGATCGGTCATGATCGTGGCCGGGTTCGAGTTGACCAGCACGATCCGGTAGCCCTCCGCCTTCAACGCCTTGCAGGCCTGCGTGCCCGAATAGTCGAACTCGCAGGCCTGGCCGATCACGATCGGGCCGGCGCCGATGATCAGGATCGAGGAAATGTCGGTCCGTTTGGGCATCGCGGGTTTTGCTTTCAAGTCGTCGCAGTGCAAGCCGTCGCAGTGCAAGTCTCAGCAGTGTCTGGCGGCCACCGGCGTCAGCCGGCGAACCGGCCGGGCCGCCGACAACGCTCGCAGGCATAAAAAAAGGGCGCGCAGCCGCGCGTCCTTGAGCCCGACGCGGACCCGGGCGCAAGCCCGCCGCGGCGCGCGCTCAATAACGCAGAATCGCAGGCGAGGGAAGGGGCGCGCTGGCGCCGGCGCGGCCGGCATGGCCGAAATGCGCGGAACGGACGGCGTTGCCGCCCGTGGAGGAGGGTCGTTGAGGTTTGGAGGCCCAGCCTGGAATCGAACCAGGGTAAAGAAGCCATGCATGGCTTCCGCGTCGCCACTCCGCCACCGGGCCGATGTGGCTTCTAGCCCCCAAGGGTTGAGATCGGGTTAGCCGCCGCCCGGCTGCGCGCGGCTGGCGCCCTGGCTCCCTTCGGGACCTTGCGTTCAAAGCGGGCGGGCCCGGAAGGTCATGCGGGCGGCATTGTGCTCCAGGTTGCGCGACAGGCGCTCGCCGCCAAAGCCCGCCGACTTCAGCTTCTGCATGAAGTCGGATTGGGTGTAGCGCGTCACCCCGAGCCGGCTGCGCAGCGCGCTGTAGGGCGACACGGCGGTGCGCGCGAGGCCCCACAGGGCGGCCAGGAAGAATCCGTTGGCGGCGGCGTAGCCCAAGAGCGCCTGCACGTCGGTGAGCGTGCCGGTATCGGGCGGGATCACGTCGCCGACGATGAGCGTGCCGCCGGGCGCCAGCAACCGATGCCACAAAGCGAGCACCTGATCGAGCTCGGCGGGCGCCAGATACTGCGTCATCGAGTTCGCCACGATGAGGTCCACGCTGCGATCGGGCAGCGCCGCCACCTCCTCGGGCGCCAGCGCCCGGATGCGCGGATCGGCGGCGAAGCGCGCCGTGATGGCGGCACGCACGCTCGGCGCCTGGTCGCACAGCATGAGCTCGGACGCCACCGCGGCCACCCGGTCGGCATGGATCGCCTCGCCGCAGCCATAGTCGAGCACGCGCGCGCCCGGGTTCGGCACGAAAGCCGCGATCTGGTCGGCGATCTCGCGGTAGTGCACGTCCTTGTGACGGGCATTGACGTAGATCGAATGGGCGCTGTCCCAGAAGGACCGCCAGTCGGACGTCGCTCCCATTCAGGTCCTCTCGTCGTCAATGCCGGGGCAACCTATAGGGCGAGATCGACGAGCGCCAGATCGGTTCGTGGGGAGATGCCCTGTGGGGTGGCAGCGACACCCTCAAGGCCGTCCAGGGCGGAATTTTTGCCTTGAATGGAACCGCGGAGGCCGACGCCCGGTTGAGCACGCCGGACGGGAAGCCGCATCCCCCCAGCCACCGCTTCCCGTCTGGAAGAGCCCCGCAACTCCATGCCGGGGCTTTTCCTTTTAGGGCCCACTTCCGCTTCAACGTGGCAGCAACGAGGCTCGCACCGAGGTCGTGGCTCTCTGAACGAAAATTTAATGGTGCCGGCCGCCGCGCCGCCTATCTCCTGCTTGTAGAGGGCGACATCGCCCGATCAACATCAAACATGGAGATTCCTCAATGAAAGCTCTCAGCATAGTCACAGTCGCAATCCTTCTCGGCCTCAGCGGTGCGGCGATGGCCGGCGGCGACGATGAAAGCCAGCAAGGCTATACGAACGCGACGGGCCCCAATCCCTTCATGCCTGAGTTCAGCACGCCTGCTTCCCGAGGGGACTCGGCATTCGCGCAGTATACGGTGCAGCATCATGTGGTGCGCCATCGAGTCGAGAAATAATGCTTGGAACCATCCGGAGCTAGGGGGGATCGCGCGTTGGACCGTTGTCCAGCGCGCCCCTTCGGTTCGCGAGAGTCTCTTGTAGGATGGGTTGAGCTCTTGCGAAACCCATCGGCGGCGGTGATGGGTTTCGCAAGAGCTCAACCCATCCTACGGCCTCTCAGCGGGTGGTGAGCTTCTTGCGCGCCTCGGTGGCCGAGACCTCCTCGAGCGCGGCGTCGAGATCGATGCGCTCGACGGTGTAGCCGACGTCGCGGCCGTAGAAGACGCTGGTGATGTTGGGCACCGAGACCACCACGAAGCGGCCCTGGAATTCCCTGAGCCCGTGCTCGATGCGGGCACGCACATATTCGAAGTCGAAGGGATTGTTCTCGTCGATGCCTTGGGTGTCGCGCACCGCGATGCAGGCCTGCCCGACCCGCCGCAAGCCCTCGACGATGAGGGCCTTGTGGCCGTCATGGAACGGCTGGTAACGGCCGAGGAAGAGCGCGGTCGGCTTTTTCGGATCGAAGATCGGCCGCAGCAGCCGCATCACCTCCTCGGTCCAATATTCCGGCGATCCTTCGGAGGCGACCCGCAGGTCGACCCGCTCGGGCGGAACGAACATCCGGTTGGTGTCCGCGTAGGGGCCGGATTTGATCCGGTCGACGAAGATCACGAACGGCTCACCGCCGGCCGCGAACGCCGCGCGGGCGGCCGCGGTCGGACAGATGAAATCCGCGATCGCAAAGCAGCCGGCCTTGACCACCTGGTCGCACAGCCAGCCCATCCGGCGGGCGTGCTCGATCCGGTCGGCCTCCGAGAAGGTGAGCTCGCGGTTGATGTTGTTGCGCACCTCATCGGCGTTGAAATGCACCGCATTGAGCCGCGGCGCCAGCGCCCTCGCCAGCGTGGTCTTGCCGGCGGTCGGCAGGCCCATGATGAGAATCTTGTGCACGTGGTCTCCCAGCCCTCAAGTCGTCGCCCCCTTGCGGACTTCCGATCCTCACATCCGGCGGTGCTCGCGCATCAGGCCGGTGAAGCGGGTGAACAGATAATGGCTGTCGCGCGGGCCGGGCGAGGCTTCGGGATGGTACTGCACCGAGAACACCGGCCGGTCCTTGAGGGCGAGGCCGCAGTTCGAGCCGTCGAACAGCGACACGTGGGTCTCGATCGCGTCCTGCGGCAAGGTCGCGCGATCGACCGCGAAGCCGTGGTTCATGGAGGTGATCTCGACCTTGCCGGTGGTGAGATCCTTGACCGGATGGTTGGCGCCGTGATGGCCCTGATGCATCTTCATGGTCTTGGCTCCGACCGCGAGGCCCAGCATCTGGTGGCCGAGGCAGATGCCGAAGGTCGGCACGCCGGCATCGATGATGGCGCGGATCACCGGCACCGCATAGATGCCGGTGGCGGCCGGATCGCCGGGACCGTTGGAGAGAAAGACGCCGTCGGGCTCGAGCGCGATGATGTCGTCGGCGGAGGTCTGCGCCGGCACCACGGTGACCCGGCAGCCGGAGCCCGCCAGCAGGCGCAGGATGTTGCGCTTGATGCCGTAATCGATGGCGACCACGTGGAATTCGGCCTGATCGGCTCCCTGCTGCCCGTAGCCGGCGCCCCATCTCCACTCCGTCTCGTCCCAGGTGAAGCGCTGGCCGCTGGTCACCATCGGGACCAGGTCCATGCCGACGAGGCCCGGCCATTCGCGCGCCTGTTTCTGCAAGGCGGCGACATCGAACACGCCGTCGGGGGCGTGGGCGATCACCGCGTTGGGCATGCCGCGCTTGCGGATCAGGCTGGTGAGCGCCCGGGTGTCGATGCCGGAGAGGCCGACCACGCCGCGCGCCTTGAGCCATTGATCGAGATGGCGGGTGGCGCGGTAGCTGGACGGCCGCGTGATCGCGGTGTGCAGCACGACGCCGCGCGCGCCCGGCGTCGCCGCCATGTTGACGGTCTCGATGTCCTCTTCGTTGGTGCCGACATTGCCGATATGAGGGAACGTGAAGGTGATGATCTGCCCCGCATAGGAGGGGTCGGTGAGGATCTCCTCATATCCGGTCATCGCGGTGTTGAAGCAGACCTCGCCGACCGCATGGCCGGCGGCCCCCAAGCCCACGCCTTCGAGCACGGTGCCGTCGGCCAGCACCAGGAGGGCGGTCGGGGCGGGCTCCGTCCAGCCGTCGGCGTCTTGTTTGTCCTTCATGCGCGCAGTACATAGTCCCGGGCGTCAGCGTCGTCAAAGAGCTATCCGGCGATCGTCTCGACCCGAACTCCCGCGAGGACACCGTGCTGCGCGATGACATCAACGAGGCCGTGAAGACGGCGATGAAATCGCAGGACAAGCTGCGGCTCTCGACCCTGCGGATGGTCAATGCGGCGATCAAGAATGCCGACATCGAGGCGCGCGGAGGCAGCAAGGGCCCGCTCGCCGATGCCGATATCCTCGGCCTCCTGCAGAAGCTGATCAAGCAGCGCCAGGAATTGGTCGAGCTCTACGACAAGGGCGGCCGGCCGGAGCTGGCCGACCAGGAGCGCGACCGAGATCGAGATCATCAGGGGCTTCCTGCCGCAGCAGCTCTCCGAGGCGCAGGCCAAGGAGGCGATCGCAGCCGTCATCCGGGAGACCGGCGCGGCCGGCATGAAGGACATGGGCAAGGTGATCGCGGCGCTCAAGGAGCGCCATGCCGGCAGCATGGATTTCGGCAAGGCGAGCGCGCTGGTGAAGGGCATGCTGACGGGCTGAGGTGTGGCGTGCTCAGCACGCGCTTCACTTGTCCCGGCATCGAAGCGCGTTCACGCGCGTCTTCGCGCGCTATCAGCCGGACCGTTCCGGATTGCGCGTTCGGAACGTCCCGACTCCAGGCCGCGACAGAGCCAGCGTCCTGTGGATAACTAGGACAAGTCCGCGACTCGCGCCGCTGGCGCCCCGCCGCCCTATATTCCCGGGGGTGAAGGACTAACCTCGCGAATCACCATGCGCTTTTCGCCCGAGTTCCTCGATGAGCTGCGCGCCCGCCTGCCGGTCTCGGAGGTGGTGGGGCGGCGCGTGAAGCTCAAGAAATCGGGGCACGAGTGGAGGGGGCTCTCGCCCTTCAACAAGGAAAGGACGCCCTCGTTCTTCGTCAACGATCAGAAGATGGCCTGGTTCGACTTCTCGTCGCAGAAGAACGGCAGCATCTTCGATTTCGTGATGATGACCGAAGGGCTGTCGTTCCCGGAAGCGGTGGAGCGTTTGGCCGCGCAGGCCGGCATGGCGCTGCCGGAGGTGAGCCGCGAGGAGGACGTGCGCGCGCAGCACCGCAAGACGCTGCACGACGTGCTCGAGCTCGCCGCCAAGTTCTTCGAGGCGACGCTCGCGGGCCGCGCGGGCGCCAAGGGCCGCGGCTATCTGGCCGATCGCGGCCTCGATGCGGCCACCCAGCTCCAGTTCCGCCTGGGCTATGCGACTTCGGAGCGCTTCGCCCTCAAGGAGCATCTGGGCGCCCAGGGCATCCCGGTCGAGGACATGGTGGAGGCGGGGCTCTTGGTGGCCGGCGACGATATCCCGGTGCCCTACGACCGGTTTCGCGACCGGGTGATGTTTCCGATCGGCGATCTGCGCGGCCGGGTGATCGCGTTCGGGGGGCGCGCCCTCGACCGGGAGGCACAGGCCAAATATCTCAACTCGCCGGAGACGCCGCTCTTCCACAAGGGCGGCACGCTCTACAACATCGCGGCCGCGCGCGCCGCCGCCCACAAGGGCGCGACCGTGATCGCGGTCGAAGGCTATGTGGACGTGATCGCCATGGTGCGGGCGGGCTTCGAGGCGACGGTGGCGCCGCTCGGCACCGCGCTCACGGCCGATCAGCTCGCCCTCCTCTGGAAGTTGGCCGACGAGCCCATGCTCTGCTTCGACGGCGATGCGGCCGGCCGGCGTGCCGCCTATAAGGCGCTCGATGTGGCGCTGCCGCTGCTGCAGCCCGGCAAGAGCCTGCGCTTCGCCACCCTGCCGGACGGCAACGATCCCGACGATCTGGTCCGCTCGGGCGGCCGCGCCGCCATCGAGGACGTGCTCGCGGGCGCCACTCCGCTCGTCCATATGCTGTGGATGCGGGAGACCGAAGCCGGCGGCTTCGATACGCCGGAACGGCGCGCCGCGCTGGAGGCGCGGCTCGGCGCCATCATGACCGGGATCGGCGAGGAATTGGTGCGCCGCTATTATCGCCGGGAGTTCCAGGGCCGCCTGCGCAGCCTGTTCGAGGGCGACGAGCCCGGAGGGCGGCGGGCTCCGGGGCGGGGCGGCCGCTTTCCGCAGGGCCGCAACCCCCGCCTTCTCGGCGGGTCGCCGGGCGGATCATTCGGCGGATCGATGGGCCGGCAGGCGGGCGGAAGGGGCGGCCCGCAGCGGCCCCGGCCGACCGGGATCGCGTTGGGGGGCGGGCCCTACCTGGTCTCGAGCCCGCAGCTCGCCGCGAGCCCGATCCACCGCGGCGACCGGGTCGCCATCTCGCGCCGCGAAGCCTTGATCCTGCAGACCGCGCTCAACCATCCGTGGCTGCTGCACGATCATCTGGAGGACATCGCCGAGGTCGAGTTCCGGTTTGCGGAGGCCGAAAAGGTGAAGGTCGCGCTGATCGACATCGTGGCCCATGGGGGCGCCCCGGACCGGGAAAGCCTGGCGGCCGAGCTCGCCCGGCGCGGGCTCGCCGAGCAGGTCGGGCGCATCGAGAAGGCCATCACCACCGCTTCGGTGTGGGGTGCACGGCCGGAGGCGGCGGCTCCCGACGTGCTGATGACCTGGAAGCAACTCATCGCCTTGCATCGGCAATGGCACTCCTTAATTAAGGAGCTCAAGGACGCCGAGCAGGCCTTGGGTCGCGAGTTCGACCGAGGCGAATTATTCCTGGTTGCAGGACGTGAAGGCTCGTCTTTCGGTCATTGACGGAACCGAGGCCCTGGTCGAGGGCTTCGGGGCTTCGTCGGGCCGGGCGGGCCCGTCTTTCTAACAGCGCCTTGCCAAAATCTTGGGCCAAGCGGCCTGGAGATCGCCGGAACCTTGAGCTAAGTCTGAGGATGCGCCCCAAAAGACGGTTAAGGGGGGTTTAAGGCCGCTTTGGCAGATTGCGGAGGCGAATCAGGTGAGGAAACGGGGCGGGTTCCGGCCTTTTCGGCCGGTCGCGCCCGGTCGCGGATCGGTGCTCCGATCCCGGAAAAGGGACTGCGATTCTCCCCGCATAGGGTAGGGGAGCCTTTTTAGTTAGTTGCGGGCGGCCTTCGGCGTAACGGGTCCATGCTCGGGAGACTTCAGGTCCGCCCCGGCATGTCCCGCAGTATCCGCGGAGAGTGTCCAGAAGAGACTTGTGTGCGCAGTGCGCTGCGTGGTCCAGGAGATGGTGTATGGCGAGCAAGACCAAGGCGGTCCAAAAAGACAAGGAAAAGAAGGAAGAGGCGCCCGAGAAGGACGCGCCCGAGAACTCCGGATACGCCGCTGCCGCTGCTCGACCTGTCGGACGCCGCCGTCAAGAAGCTCATCCGCAACGCCAAGAAGCGCGGCTACGTCACCCACGACCAGATCAACTCGGTGCTGCCCTCCGAGGAGGTCAATTCCGAGCAGATCGAGGACGTTCTCGCCATGTTCAGCGAGATGGGCATCAACGTGGTCGAGACCGAGGAGGCCGAGACCGAGGAGGAGCCCAAGGAGGAGGCCGAGGAGGAGCCGGAGGCCGAGGGCGAGCTGGTCGAGGTCGCCCGCCAGGTTCCCGCCAAAGCCGAGACCAAGGAGCCGGCCGAGCGCACCGACGATCCGGTGCGCATGTATCTGCGCGAGATGGGCTCGGTCGAGCTGTTGTCGCGCGAGGGCGAGATCGCGATCGCCAAGCGCATCGAGGCCGGCCGCGAGGCCATGATCGCGGGCCTGTGCGAGAGCCCGCTGACCTTCCAGGCCATCATCATCTGGCGCGACGAGCTCAACGAAGGCAAGGTCTTCCTGCGCGACATCATCGATCTCGAGGCCACCTATGCGGGCCCCGACGCCAAGGGCATGGCGACCCCGGTGGTGATCGGACCCGACGGCCAGCCGGTCGCTGCCGCCGCCGCACCGGCGGCCGGGGGCCTGCCGCCGCAGACCGCCGCTCCCGCCACCGCGCCCGCCGGCGCGACCCCGTTCAAGGCGCCCGCCGACGAGGAAGCCGACGGCGAGGAGAAGCCCGAGGGCGCACCCGAGGCGGATTTCGACGAAGACGACATGGAAGGCTCGCTCTCGCTCGCCGCCATCGAGGCCGAGCTCAAGCCCAAGGTGCTGGAGACCTTCGACAACGTCGCCGACACCTACAAGCGGCTGCGCCGCCTGCAGGAGCAGGACATCCAGTTCCGGCTCAAGAGCGCGTCGCTGACCCCCGCGCAGGAGCGCAAGTACAAGAAGCTGAAGGAAGAGATCATCGCCGAGGTGAAGTCGCTGCGGCTCAACCAGGCGCGCATCGATTCGCTGGTCGAGCAGCTCTACGACATCAACAAGCGCCTGGTCGGCTACGAGGGCCGCCTGATGCGGCTGTCGGAAAGCCACGGCGTCACGCGCGAGGACTTCCTCAAGAACTATCAGGGCTCCGAGCTCGATCCGCGCTGGCTCAACCGGGTGTCCAAGCTCTCCGCCAAGGGCTGGAAGAGCCTGGTCGCCAAGGACAAGGACAAGATCAAGGAGATGCGCGGCAACATCCATGCGCTCGCGGGCGAGACCGGTCTCGAGATCGGCGAGTTCCGCAAGATCGTGCAGATGGTGCAGAAGGGCGAGCGCGAAGCGCGCCAGGCCAAGAAGGAGATGGTGGAGGCCAACCTGCGGCTCGTCATCTCGATCGCCAAGAAATACACCAATCGCGGCCTGCAGTTCCTCGACCTGATCCAGGAAGGCAATATCGGCCTGATGAAGGCGGTCGACAAGTTCGAGTACCGGCGCGGCTACAAGTTCTCGACCTACGCGACCTGGTGGATCCGGCAGGCGATCACGCGCTCGATCGCCGACCAGGCCCGCACCATCCGCATCCCGGTGCACATGATCGAGACCATCAACAAGATCGTGCGCACCTCGCGCCAGATGCTCAACGAGATCGGCCGCGAGCCCACCCCCGAGGAGCTGGCCGAGAAGCTCGGCATGCCGCTCGAGAAGGTGCGCAAGGTGCTCAAGATCGCCAAGGAGCCGCTGTCGCTCGAGACCCCGATCGGCGACGAGGAGGATAGCCACCTCGGCGATTTCATCGAGGACAAGAACGCGATCCTGCCGATCGACGCCGCCATCCAGTCCAACCTGCGCGAGACCACCACGCGGGTGCTGGCCTCGCTCACGCCGCGCGAGGAGCGCGTGCTGCGCATGCGCTTCGGCATCGGCATGAACACCGACCACACGCTGGAAGAGGTCGGCCAGCAGTTCTCGGTGACGCGCGAGCGCATCCGCCAGATCGAGGCCAAGGCGCTGCGGAAGCTGAAGCATCCGAGCCGGTCGAGGAAGCTGCGGAGCTTCTTGGATAATTGAGCAGGGATGCGATGCCGACGATTGCTTGGTTCTTGTCCACCTCCGTTGTCATGGCCGGGTCTTGTCCCGGCCATCTCGATGTGAAGGGCACTGGCGTGCCACCCCAAGCGGGATACGCGGGACAAGCCCGCGTATGACAACTTGAGAGCCGAGCGTTCCACTCAAGCGGAAGGAATGGCCTAAGCTTCCGCTCGATCGCGTAGCAGGTCTCGACGATGATCAGGGTTTCGAATATCCGCGAGCGGTTTTCTCGACAACCGACCGAAACGATCCTAAACTGCGTGCATGAACGTCAAAGTCCGCAAGATCGAAGTCGCTGTTGAGACCGCCGATTTGCTCGAGGCGCGGGCAGCCGAGCGCGGTCTGTCCGTTTCCGATCTCATCGCCGAAATGACCGCGATTTCACGGCACCGCAGCGGATTCCCCTCGCGAGGAAATTGCCGAGCTTGATCGTCAGTGGAGGGCAATTAAGTCGGGTGAAGCTACAGTGCCGCATGAGAAGGTGGTGCGCTGGCTTCAGACGTGGGGAACGCCTTCGTACAGACCTTGGAACGATCGGTGAAGCTCGAATGGTCGGCCACGGCGTTGGCCGACTTGGATCGATTCGCAACGTTTCTTCACGATCGTGACCCGCGGCTGGCGCGGATCGTTGCGCGAGAAATAATTCAAAAAGCTCAAATTCTGCAGGAGCATCCAAAGCTTGGAAGATCGATCGCGGGGAGCAAGGAGTACCGCGAGGTTGTCCTGCAAGTTCTGAATGCATTGTACATTTTTCAATATGCGTGTGACAGTGAGCGCATCGTCATGCTTCGGGTATTTCACGGTCGCGAGGCCAGGGAGTGAAGGCGCGATGACCTTTAAGCGCGGCGAAGGGCCGTGGTCACCTGGGGCACTGGAGGAGGATGCCCGCCGCTTGGCGGAATTCGAGCGCACCCGCGTGGGTCTGCCTTGGGACGAGGTCAACGCCTGGATGCAGAACTGGGGCACGCCGAACGAGCTTCCTCCGCCGAAGTCGCGCAAGCTGTGAAGCTCGTGGGCTGGTCGACGGACCGCCCACAAATCCGCCGCGCCGCGAGGAACGAATT
>CAVUSX010000025.1:0-392590 GCA_963744275.1 uncultured Alphaproteobacteria bacterium | reverse complement strand
AATCGGACTATCGCCGGCTACGCCTTGCATCGCGCAGACCTTGTTTTCGCGACTTCATCGACTACTACTATCACGTCTTTCGACCCCTCCATGCCTTTCTGGTTTCGGGCATCCGGCAAGCGGTTGGGTTCCCGCTGATTGGCCGGGCTTGGGGCATCCCGGGGTTGACGAGTTAGGGCGACCATGGCCACTCAGACGAAGCTCGTGATATCCGGCGAAGAGCATGAACAGCGACTCATCCGCGAGTTCTTCGACGGGGCGTCTGGGTTTTTCGTTGAGGTCGGTGCCAATCATCCACACAGGGGATCCCAATCCTGGCACCTCGAGCAGCGCGGCTGGAGCGGCATCCTCGTTGAACCGCTGCCGGAGCTTGCCAAAACCTGCGGCAAATGCGCAGCGCCAAAGTCTTTTGCGCAGCGTGCTCGACGCCGGCGAACGCCGGGCAGCGACGTCCCTTTTATGTCGCGGACAAAATGTCGTCACTTGACCGCGATCGCATGGCGCCGGGCTCCCAGCCTGAAACGGTTATTGAAGTCCCAGTCAGGACGCTCGACGATATTTTGGCGGAGGCGACCGCGCCACAGCCCATCGACTTCCTCTCGATCGACGTTGAAGGACACGAAATAGAGGTCTTACGCGGCTTCAATTTCAACTGCTGGCGGCCGCGGCTCATTCTGCTGGAGGATCACGTCGGCGATCTCAGCACCCATCGGTTCGTCAAAGCCGCCGGCTATCGCCTGGTGCGCCGGACGGGCTTCAACGGATGGTACATTCCGGCAGACTCGATGGTCCATATCAGCGGGCGCGACCGCTGGCAAATTCTGCGAAAGTACTATCTCGCGTTGCCACTACGCGTTCTGCGTAACCTGTCCCGCCGGCTGCGTCAGCCGATCAAAGACTGGACACAGGCACGACGCAAGCGCTTGTAAACGGCGATGTCGAGCCATGTCACGGAATCACCACAATGCGCGGATGCGGCGGCAGCGCGATCATCTTGCCTCGATCGCAGGTCGCGGCTGAAGCGAAGCTCCCTGCGCCGGCTGAGGCACCGCCTGCCGCAGCGCCATTCCGCCCAGCACGCCGACGGCGAACACGTAAAGCCAGCCTTGCGTGAAGTCACTGAGGTGCGAATTGAACAGC
Source organism: uncultured Alphaproteobacteria bacterium (assembly GCA_963744275.1). Lineage (GTDB taxonomy): Bacteria > Pseudomonadota > Alphaproteobacteria > Rhizobiales > Xanthobacteraceae > VAZQ01. The sequence continues at coordinate 391,450 of CAVUSX010000025.1, read as the reverse complement.
GAGCCAACCATATTCTCGACGACCGCGACCAAGCCTATCCAGGATATCAGCCCTTCACCACGGAAAAGACTCAGATGCGCAACCCACATCGCCAGCAGCGTGATGGTCCCGACCAAGCCGAGTTGGATCGCGACGACGAATATCTGGTTGTGAGGATTGACCGTGGCGAAGGCAGCACGTGCGTTGTACGCGCCGAGGCCGGCATGAGCAGCATCGGGATCGATCCGGTTCCATGGCCTGCAATCGGCGATTTGGAGACGATATCGATCGATCTCTTCCAAAATTCGAGCCGAAGACCCGAAGAGGTTGGTGCATGCCTCGGATCGATACAACTGCACCTCTTCGTACGGCGTGTATCACCCGCTCCCTCAGGTAGGACGAGGACATCCAAAGCGTGCCCGCCACCGCGCACCCGATGGCTCCGGCCGCCACAATTCCGCTCCAGCCGAATTGCCGGAATCCGAACAGCGGCACCAGAACGGCTATTGTCACAAGCGTCGTGCGGCCGGTTTCCACAAAAGCAATATTGGCAATGAATAAGGCAGCGACAAAAACCATGGCGAACGCGGCCCGCCGCCGTTGGCGACGCCAGACGTCGACCGCGTGTCCGAGCAGCGCAAACGCACAAAGTGCAAAGACACCGCTTTGCGAAATGTAATCCTTGACCGGAACGCCGGGCATTTGCGGCTTGCCGCGCCATGGCAGACCCGGGATCCACGCCAGCGCCGAGGACACCAACAGCAGCAGGATCGATGCAGCGAGGAACCACAGAATGACCCACCAACCTCGGTCCGAGCGCCGGAACTGCACCAGCAGAAACGGAATAAACAGGAGCTTGCAAAATCCTTCGAGGCCCTGAAACCGCTCGCTCAGGCTCGCCTGGGACCACGACATGCCGACTGCGGCAATCGCCACCAGCACGATCGGCAGTCCGCCGGCCGGGCTCACGATCTCCCGGCGCAAGCTCGCGATTTCTATTGCCGAAACAAGCACCACGAACCAAGCCGTCACGAAAATGGCTGTCGCACTCGTCGACCACGGCAATGACGCCGCCGCCGCCGCCGCAAGCCCATCGGCGATACGCGATCGCCATTCGCGGTCGAACAAATCCCCGCCGAGGTGACCTGCTTGGAAATTGCACATATCTGCCTTCTCTCCGGACAATTGATCGTCCGCTGGATCAGCGGCGTAATAGAAGGTTCAACTTCGTACGTGCGGCGACTGAATAACCAATTGCGCTCAATTCGGAAAGCAGGTCGATCTGCCACAAATCGCTCGTGTCCTCGATAATCAGAAGTCGAGGCCAAAGGCTCTTTGGCGCGTCTCGAAAGAAAGGGCCCATAATGGTGTCCTCGACGCCCTCGACATCGATCTTCAAAGCGTCGATCAATTGAACTCTCTCCTCCATCAGCACATCCAGCAACGGGCGACACTGCGCAGGAAAGGCGTCGGGATGTAGCCCGCCGTCATTCTCCCGCAACGTGCGGGTACCGCCCCGGTCGCGACGATCAAGCTCGAGGAGAACACTTCCTCCTCTTTCCGCGAGCGCAAATGGAAACACGCGAATTGGCAGGCCTGGATTTGCATCGATGTTGAATTTCAGTCGGCGGATGTTCTCGGGCTCGGGCTCGAACGCAAGAATTGTGGCGTTCCGACCAGCGCAAGAGGCGACAAACAGCGAAAACAGTCCGACATTCGCGCCGATGTCGATAAACACGAAGGGTCGCCCCGCGGCATTGATCTTTTTTATTTCCGCCTCCAGCTCTGCTCGCTCCGGCACCTCGAACATTTGCGGCGTGAAGAGCAGGCCTTTTTCGCATCCGTTGTCGCGGGGATGCAGTCGCATGTGCAGTCCCCAGCGCTCGATGTCCAAGCCGGAATCGGCAGAAAGCCGCATCGTAACGGCACGCCGCAAGAGAATCGCAAGCCGCAATCCCAACCAATTTCCCGGAAGGCGGCTGGTGATGCCGATGACTGCGCGATCGAGCCATGTCATTGCCATGTCCCCGGGGCCGAGCATTTTTCTATGCAATTCATGATCGCCCAAGAGCTCAAACGCTGTCCGCATGATCGCTGCAGTCGGCCTTGCCCGTATCCAGCGCCGAGAGACCCTGCAATGCACGCACGCGGTCGCCTTGCAGAATGAGATCGAGCTTGCCTTGGTTGTCCGAAAGTCGCGACCGCTCGCTTTCCGGATGCCACAAGTGCAGCACGCCGGTTGCAAAGCGCCCGTCCTTGCGCCGCACGCCGCTGCGGATGAGCCGAACGAAGAGATCGGAATCCTCCAGCCCCCAACCGGTGAAGGCGGCATCGAAGCCATCGACGCGCTCGAGATCATCTCGAAAGCACGCCACGTTGCAGCCGCGGGCACCCTGCCAGCGCCGGCCGCCGAGCTTGCGCAAGGGACCGAGCGGAAGCGCGATGAGGGGACCGACTCGATTGACGTCCCCGCGCCAGCCTTGCGCCAGAAAATGTCCGAGCCCCCGGCTTTCCGGCTCAAGTCCGCGGGCCAGGATGCGATCGCTCAATGCAGCCGACAGCAGAGCTCGATTGCCGGTCACGAAATATCCGGGCTCGGCGAGCCGACGATGGGCGGCGACATAGTCCGGCCGTGCCATGCAGTCGCCGTCGAGGAAGACGCAATAGGCTCCCTGCGCTGGCGCGGATCGCTCGATTCCTGATCTCGGCAAGGCGAAATCCCCGATCCTCGTGCCAGACATGATTGAGCGGGACCGGCATGCGCGACGTCCACGCCGCGACCATGGCTGCGGTTGCCGGACGTGAGCCATCATCGGCCACGACAACCTCGAACCGCCGGTCGGTCTGCCGCGACAGGGAGCGCAGGACGGCACCGAGCGCATCCTCCCGATTGTAGGTCGCGACGATGACGGAGATCAGCTCAACCATCGCGACGCGCCTTGAGCCAAGCCTTCATGTAACGATAGTAGGTGCCTTCGGCATTGGCGACCGCGAGCAGAAAGCCTTCACGGCCGTCGAGAAAGCCCAGGCGCCACACATAGGCACGCAGGAACGACCACAGCCCGTGGGCGATCCCGCTCCCGAACGACACGCCGCGGCCGGATGCAACCAGCATTTCGGCTCCGGCGGTCGAATAGCGGTCCATGCGGCCGAGCGCATCCTCGAGCCCGAGGACCGGATAGTGCAGCAGTGCTTCGGCGAGACGGCCGACTTTGCCGTCACAGATGACCCGCTCATGCACCAGATCATCGGTGAATTGCGCCCGGCCGCGGCGGAACAGCCGCAAGACGAAATCGGGCGACCAACCCGAATGCCGCATCTCACGGCCCAGGAAGCTCGAACGGCGCGGTATTTCATAGCCGTCGACGCCATGGAGCCCGACGGCATCCTCGATCGCCCGCGCAAGCGCCGGGCTCACCCGCTCGTCCGCATCGATCGAAAGCACCCAATCCCCGCCAGCCAGCGAAAGCGCCAGATTCTTCTGCGCGCCAAATCCATGCCAGGCTGCCGTCACGACATGTGCACCCTTGGCGCGGGCGATCGCGGGCGTGCCATCATCGCTTTCACCATCGACCACGATGCGCTCGTCGCAGAAGGCGAGCGAATCGAGACAGGCACCGATGTTGCGGGCCTCGTTCTTGGCGATAATGATCGCGCTCAGTCGCGGCACCCGGCGCTCCGGCATCGGTGTTCGGTCGCTGCGCTCTCGGCGCGGATACTGCTGTAATTCGATTTCGGGTGCCCGTTCCGGGCGCTCCAGAGCCGTTTGAAGGCTTGGCAGAGCGGCGCACCAGGGCGGTGGTCGAATGGCCCGGCACCAGATCGACCAGGATCGTCTCGCCGCCGGCCGCCTCCACCAAGTCGTGACCGACGACCTCCTCGCGCCGGTAATCGCCGCCCTTCACCAGCACTTGCGGGCGCACGCGCTCGATCAGCTCGAGCGGCGTGTCCTCACCGAAGACGGCGACCAGATCGACGGCTTCGAGCGCGGCCAGCACCTCGGCACGGGAATGCACGTCCTGCAGCGGGCGGCTATCGCCCTTGAGGCGCCGCACCGAGGCATCGTCATTGAGACCCACCACCAACCGGTCGCAGGCCGCGCGTGCCTGCGCCAGCAGCGTGACGTGGCCACGATGCAGGAGGTCGAAGCAGCCATTGGTGAATCCGACCCGCAACCCCCGCCGCCGCCACTCCTGCAGGCGCTCATCGAGCACCGACCAGTCGAATATGATCTTCTCCTCGGCCGCCAGCGATGATGCCGGAAGCAGGCGCGCACGCAGCTCCGCGATCGAGAGCGTCGCGGTGCCGCGCTTGCCGACCACAACCGCGGCAGCCGCATTGGCCGCCCGCACCGCCGGCTCGAACTCCTTCTCGACCGCCAGCATGGCGGCGACCACCGCGACCACCGTATCGCCGGCCCCGGACACGTCGCGCACCTTGACCGGGTAAGCCGGAACGTGAATTGGCGGTCCGCTGGCGGGAACAAACGTCATGCCTTCCTCGCTCCGCGTCACCAGCACGGCCTCGCTGCCGACGATCCGGTTGAGCTCGGCGGCCGCGGAGACGATGTCGGCATCGGTGACGGCCGGACGTCGGGCGGCCTCGGCGAGCTCATGACGGTTCGGCGTGATCAGCGTTGCGCCGCGATAAATCGCGAAGTCCTTCCCCTTGGGATCGACGATGACGGGCTTGCCGAGCTTGCGCGCCGCATCGATCACGGTCCGGATCACGCGCGGTGTAAGCACGCCTTTGGCGTAATCGGACAGAACGACGCTAGCCACGTCGGGCAGGAGCGCCAGTGCCCGGTCGATGACGTTTTTCTCTATTGCAGGACTGATTGTCTTGGCCAGTTCCCAGTCGGCGCGCAGCAGGTGGGTCGAAAAATGCTCGGAGACGAAGCGAACCTTGCGCGTGGTCGGGCGCGTTGCATCGACGACGAGGTGAGGCTCGATCAAGGGCTCGGCGGCCAGCGCCCGCATCAAGCTCGCGCTGGAATTGTCCTCGCCGACGACGCCGACGAAAAAGCAGTGGGCGCCCAGCGACGCGAGGTTGCGCGCGACGTTGCCGCCGCCGCCGATGACCAGCTCGTTGCGCGTCACCGCCAGTACCGGCGCCGGCGCTTCCGGCGAAATGCGCGTGACCTCGCCATAGACGAAGTCGTCGAGCATCAGGTCGCCGATGCAGAGCACCGTCGCTTGATCGAGCCGCGCGAGCTGTTGATCGATATTGTGCATGGCCGGTGCCGATCCGCGATCCGTCAACGGTAACGGTCCGCACGGTCAAGAAACGAGGTGACGTAGCGCCCGACCGCCTGCTCGAGCGGCGTGAAGGCGGCAGTGTAGCCCGCCCGGCGCAGGTTCTCCACCTCGCTCTGCGTGAAGTACTGGTACTTGTCGCGAATCGCTTGGGGCATATCGATATACTCGATCTTCGGCACGCTGCCGAGCGCCCCGAACATGGCCGACACCAGATCGCGGAAGCTGCGCGCCGCGCCGGTGCCGACATTGAAGATGCCCGAAACCGCGGGCCGATCGATCAGCCAGCGCACCACCGCAATCGCGTCATCCACGTAGATGAAGTCGCGCCTCTGCTCGCCATCGGCGATGCCGTCGCGATGCGATTTGAACAACCGGATGGCGCGGCCGCTGCGGGCATCATCGAAGCGCTTGGCCAGCAGGCTCATCATCTCGCCTTTGTGGTATTCGTTTGGCCCGAACACGTTGAAAAACTTCAATCCTGCCCATTGCGGCGGCAGGCTGGCTCCCCTGGCGGCGCGGTCGGCGACCGCCAGATCGAACAAATGCTTGCTCCAACCGTACAGATTGAGGGGTTTCAGCCGTCGCAGGGCCGGTGGCGACCAGTCGTCGCCGAAACCGTCCGCACCGTCCCCATAGGTCGCGGCCGAGGATGCGTAGATGAACGGGGTATGGGCGGCCGTGCACCATTCGAGCAGCCGCAACGAAAGCCGGAAATTGGTCTCGATGACGAGATCCCCATCGGTCGCGGTGGTATCGGAGATGGCGCCGAGATGGATCACCGCCTCGAGCTTGCGCCCCGCGAGCCAGCTGAACAACTCACCGGGTGGCACCACATCGGCAAGTTGCCGCTTGCCGAGGTTGCGCCATTTCTCCCCGCTATCGAGAGAATCGTTGACGACGATGTCGCTGCGGCCGGCCTCGTTGAGGCTTGCCACCATGTTCGACCCGATGAATCCGGCGCCGCCAGTGACCAGGAACATCCCGAGCGTCACCTCCCCGGCCTCCTTTGCCTGAGAGCAACCGGGCGCGCAACCTTGCTACGGGCTCTGCTCGCCGCGAAGGCGGCTTGCGCGGAAGGCTTCCCGTTGGCATTCATCCTGTGCTCTGAGCCACGCGCTGTCCGGCGTTTTTCCTGGTACAGAGGTGGTGAGCGGCGCTAACTTGGACCAAGATTCATAGCTTAATTAAATGAATCTAGACTCATATGATGCGGCAGTCGCACCGGCGGGCGAAAGTCCGGGCTCGCCCATTCTCTTAGTCCCCTACATGTGGATCGGGGATTTCGTGCGCTGCCACACCGTGGTCAAGCTGCTCAAGCAGCGCTTCCCCTACCGCCCTATCGACGTACTCACAACCGCGATGGTTTCGCCCTTGCTCGACTACATGCCGGGCGTGCGCAAAGGCGTCATTGCCGATCTGCCGCGCCGGCGTCTCGCGCTTGGCCAGCATCATGCTCTAGCCCTGCGACTGCGCCGGGAAGGCTATGGCCAAGCCTTGGTGATGCCGCGGACGTGGAAGTCCGCGCTCGCCCTCTTTCTCGCCGGCATCCCGCAACGCACCGGATTTATCGGCGAAGGCCGTGTCGGGCTCATCAATGATCTCCGCTGGGGCGAGCGGCGGCTGCCCCGCATGGTCGAGCGATGCGCCGCGCTCGCTTTGCCGAAAGGCGTCCCCTTCCCGTCAGAGTGGCCGTTGCCCCAATTGGTGGCCTCCGGCTCGGAAGTGGCGCAGTGGCGCCAGCGGCTGGGCCTGGCGCACGACCAGCGCCGGGAGATCGCCTTGGCTCCCGGTGCGGTCGGCCCCTCCAAACGCTGGCCTGCGGGCTCCTATGCCGATCTCGGCCGACGCCTGGTCGGCGAGGGCCATCGGGTATGGGTCGTCGGAGGGCCGGGCGAGGGAGCCATCGCGGCCGAGATCGCCGCCGCCGCGCCCCAAGAAATTCGGGACCTGACCGGCCCCGATCTCCGCAACGCCATTCTGGCGCTGGCGGCCGCGGACGTGGCGGTATCGAACGATTCCGGCCTCCTGCACGTAGCCGCCGCGCTGGGCACGCCGACGATCGGCATTTTCGGCCCGACCAGCCCATTGCACTGGGCGCCGCTCAATCCGCTCGCAGCCGTGATCGAAACCCCGAACCAGCTGAGCTGTCGGCCCTGCCACCTGCCGGTCTGCCGCCCCGGCCATCATCTCTGCATGCGCGATATCGCGGTCGAGCAGGTAATGGCAGCGACCCGAGCCGCCATCGAGGCTGGCCGCACCGAACGGGGGACGCGGACTTCTAGCTGACCTCCTCGAGCGCCGATATGACATCGCGGGCCGAGGGCATTGCGGCCCTGCCCCCGACCACCGCGATTGGCCCCAGCCCCCGGGGCCCGGTGAGGCCGGGTTCGCTGTCGACGAAGATGCCGACCAGCGGCACCCCGAGGGCCGCCGCGAGGTGAAGCAGCCCGGTATCGACCCCGATCACGAAAGCAGCGCCGGCGATCAGCCGGGCGACGGCATCGAGCGGCCCGCGTTCGGGCACCCGCGCATGGCCGATCGCGGCCGCCATTCGCACGCTGCGATCCCGCTCGACGCTCGTCCCCCACGGCAGCAAGAGCTCGACGCCGCGGCCAGACAGCATCCGGCCGACCTCGACCCAAGACTGCTCCGGCCATTCCTTGCCGGGGCGCGCCGTGGCGTGCAGCAGGACGCCGTAAGGCGCGCCCGGCCGGCCGGCCAATCCGGCGCGGTCGAGGCCGAAATCGAGGACATCGTCGGGGGTGTGCCCCAAAGCCAGCGCGGTCAACAAGCGATTTCGCGCGATCGCGTGCAGGCCCTGATCGACCTGGTGCCGCACGTCGTAGAATCGGGCCGCCGGCGGCTCGCGAACGCTGCGCGCGTCATAGCCATGACGGCGGCCGCGCGCGAGCTTGGCGATCACGGCCGTGCGCACCAGGCCCTGGGCATCGATGATCTCGTCGTAGGAATGGGCGCGCAGCCCCACCACGAAATCCCTCAGCTCGCCCCATGTGGCGGGCCGGTGCAGCCCTCTGCGCCATCGCCGCGAGGCCACAGGAATCACCACGTCGACGCCCGCATGCAGCCGCACCAGCGGCGCGAACGCTTCCTCGACCACCCAGGAGATGCGCGCAGCGGGGCGATTTCGGCGCACCTCGGTCAGCGCCGGCATGTGATGTATCACGTCGCCGAGAGAGGACGTCTTGATGAACAGCACGTTGGACATATCGGGGGCGCCTTAGGAACTCTCGGCCAGGCACCGCGCTCGGACGGTTCTGGCATTCTCGCCTTGTCGCATTTGCGCATGGAAATCCGCGCTTCCGCTGCTCCCGAGAATGCCCCGGGCGTGAGCTGATGCGGCCGCTAACTGGATTTTCATACCAGTTGGGATAGCAATGGTGGATACGGACAGGCCGAACGAGCCCCGATCATGACGATACTGGTTACCGGCGGTGCCGGCTATATCGGCAGCCACATGGTTCATGCGCTCGTCGATGCCGGCAAATCCGTGGTCGTATTGGACAATCTTTCGACCGGTTTCCAATGGGCCGTGCCCAAGGTGGTTCCGCTCGTCGTCGGCGAGACCGGCGATCAGACCTTGGTCGCGGCGCTGATCGCCGAGCACGGCGTCGATGCCATCATTCATTTTGCCGCTTCGATCGTGGTGCCGGATTCGGTTGCCGATCCGCTGGGATATTATCGCAATAACACCGTGAATTCGCGCGCCCTGATCGAGACCGCGATCAGGACCGGCGTACGCCGCTTCATCTTCTCCTCGACGGCCGCGGTCTACGGCAACCCGCTTCGCATCCCCATCAACGAGGACGATGCCACGGTTCCGATGTCGCCCTACGGCTCCTCCAAGCTGATGACGGAGATCATGCTGCGCGACGCCGGCGCCGCGCACGGGTTGAGCTATCTCATTCTGCGCTACTTCAACGTCGCCGGCGCGGACCCCGCGATGCGGACCGGACAATCCACCAAGGGCGCGACGCACCTCATCAAGGTCGCGGTCGAGACCGCGCTCGGCCTGCGCCCGCTGATCGAGGTCTTCGGCACCGACTATGAGACCCCCGACGGAACCTGCGTCCGCGACTATATCCACGTGTCGGATCTGGTGCGCGCGCATTCGGATGCGTTACGCCATCTACGCGGCGGCGGCGCCTCGGTGACCCTCAATTGCGGCTACGGCCGCGGCTTCTCGGTGCTCGAGGTGATCGATACCGTCAAGCGCGTTTCGGGCGTCGATTTCAAGGTCGCCACCAGCGGCCGGCGTCCCGGCGATCCCGCCGCCATCATCGCCGATTCCGGCCGCATCCGCGCCCTGCTGGGCTGGACGCCGCAATTCGACGACCTGGAGACCATCGTCGAGCACGCGCTGAAATGGGAGCATCGCCGCGCCGGCGTCAAGGCAGGCGCCGCGTCGACGAGCCCGTAGCGGCGGGCGGGCACCGGGCGACCGGCTCTGAACCTTTCTTTGGGCTTGAATTAAGCGCCCGGGCAAGGGATACGAGCTTGCGGATTTCGACAACTCGAGCGCTTCACGCGCGAATGCGCCTCCATCGGCGAATTCGGCTGGGCGTAGCGGACAGCGGATGCTCCAATCGGTTCTCCCACCATCGACCGCCGATCCCGACCAGGCGCTTGCCGTCATTCGACGATTGGTGGTCGAGTTCGGGTTCGCGCAGTGGCGCCGCTATGCCGTGGCCTTCCTGCTGATGGGGGTCGCCGCGACCTGCACGGCGATTCCGGTCTACGTGATCGGCGACATGGTCAATGCGGCCAATGTCTTTCATGATTTTCGTGAGGTGGTCGCGCTCGGCGTGGGGGCGGCCGTGATCTTCGCGATCAAGGGGGCGGCGACCTACGGCCAATCCGTCATCCTGTCGCGCATCGCCAACCACATCATCGCCGAGAACCAACGCCGCCTGTTCAGCAAGCTGCTGAACGAGAGCATCGGCTTTTTCGCCAACCGCCACTCTTCCGAGTTCGCCGCGCGGCTCATGACGGGCGCGTCCGCGGCGACGCAAGTCCTCAATCTGCTCATCAATTCGGTCGGCCGCGATCTCATGATGTTGATCGGACTGGTCGGCGTCATGATCTACAGGGACCCGCTGCTCGCGTTCATGTCTCTCGTGGTATTCCCGCCCGCGATGCTGGTTCTGCGCAAGATGATCAAGCGCATTCGCGGCATCGCCAGGGCTCAATTCACCGGCGGGATCCGCGTGCTGGAGACGTTGCAGGAGACGCTGCAGGGCATCCGCGTCGTCAAGGCTTTCACGCTCGAGGATGTGCTGCGCGCGCGCTTCGACGCCAACGTCGCGGCGGTCGAGCGGGAGGCCAACAAGATGGCCCGCGTCGCCAACCGCACCTCGCCGTTGATGGAGGTCATGGGCGGTTTCGCGATCGCGGGCGTGGTGATTTACGGAGGCTACCGGGTCATCGAGAATCCTGCATCCGCCGGCGCATTTTTTTCGTTCATTTTGGGATTCCTGCTGGCTGCCGAGCCGGCGAAGCGGCTCGCCCGCTTCAATATGGACCTCCGGAGCAATCTGGTCGCGGTCAACATTCTGTTCGAGATCATCGACAGCGTCCCCACCGAGCCCGCCGACGACGATCGGCCGCAGCTCGTCCTCGGCACGGCGCGCATCGAGTTCTCGCGGGTCGAATTCGCCTACCGGCCCGGCGATCCGGTGATCCGTAATCTGTCTTTCGTCGCCGAGCCCGCGCAGGTGACGGCCCTCGTGGGTCAATCCGGCGGCGGCAAGTCGACCATTCTCAATTTGATCCCGCGCTTCTACGAGGTCTCGGGCGGCGTCATCGCCATCGACGGCCAGGACGTCGCGACCGTGTCGCGGCGATCGCTGCGCCGGCAGATCGGCTATGTGGGCCAGGACGTCTACCTGTTCCACGGGACGATCCGCGACAACATCGCCTTCGGCCGGCCGGGCGCGAGCGAGGCCGAGATCATGGCGGCCGCCACGGCGGCGCATGCGCACGAATTCATCGTGGCGTTTCCGGCCGGCTACGACACGGCCGTGGGCGAGCGCGGGCTGCAGTTGTCGGGCGGCGAGCGCCAGCGCATCGCCATCGCGCGCGCGCTCGTCAAGAACGCGCCGATCATCCTGCTGGACGAAGCCACCGCCGCGCTCGATGCGGAGTTGGAGCGCTATGTCCAGGACGCGATCGCGAAGCTCTGCGCGGGCCGCACCACCATCGTCATCGCCCACCGGCTGGCCACCGTCATGCATGCCGATCGCATCCTGGTGATCGAAGCCGGCCAAATCGTCGAGAGCGGGCGCCACGAGGAATTGCTTCGCAAGGGGGGCCGCTATGCCTCTTTCTGCCGCCTGCAGTTCGAGCGGCAAATGCCGATGATCGCGGACCCCGCGGCCGTCCTTTGAGCCTGCGATCACCGTCGAACCACACCTCGCAAATAATTGATTTTTCTGTTGAAAACGGATGTGCCCGGGCCGACCGCGCGGCTGTCGCGGGCCGCGGCGTGTTGTTTGCAGGGCGGTACCTATGCTACGCAAATCGAAATGGCCCTCGGCGCATCCGTTGAGCAAAACAATCCCGGCCCCATGCCAGTTCTAGACGGATCGACGCGCGACAGCGTCGGCGAGCTCGGTCCGCAACGCTCGCCGCAATTGGAGCGGCCACGGCCGGCGCCTGAGCTCAGCATCGTGGTCCCGACCTTCAACGAGCGGGAGAACATTCCGCGCCTCGTCGAAACCGTGCGGGCCGCGCTTCCCGATATCGCCTGGGAGCTCATTGTCGTCGACGACAATTCTCCCGACGGAACCGCCGAGACGGCCAAGCGAATCGGCGCGGCCGACTCCCGCGTCCGTTGCATTCGCCGCGTCGGGCGGCGCGGTCTGGCGGGCGCTTGCCTGGAGGGTTTTCTCGGCAGCCAGGCGCAATATGTCGCTGTGATGGACGGCGATCTCCAGCACGACGAAGGGTTGCTCCTGCCCATGTTGCAGCTCCTGCGTCGCGACTCCGCCAATATGGTGGTCGCCACGCGCTACGCCGACGGCGGCTCGGCCGCCGGACTGTCGTCGCAGCGCGCCTGGGGCAGCCGGCTCGCCACCAAGCTCGCGCATCATTTGCTGAAGCTCGAGCTCAGCGACCCGATGAGCGGGTTCTTCATGCTTCGCCGCGAGCTGGTCGAGCAGATCGCCCCCAAGCTCTCCACCCAGGGCTTCAAGATCCTGCTCGACATCGTGGTCACGGCCGGCGACAGCCTGCGGATCGCCGAGCTCCCCTTCACGTTCCGCGAGCGCGTCTACGGCGAGAGCAAGCTCGATGCCGGTGTCGCGCTCGAGTATCTCGGCCTGTTGCTCGCCAAGGCGACCGAGGACCGCGTCTCGCTGCGGTTTACGCTCTTCTGCCTGGTCGGCGCGCTCGGCATCGGCGTGCATTTCGTCACGCTCTCCATCGGCTATGACCTCTTCAACATCGGATTCGTCTGGGCCCAGACGCTGGCCATGATGGTCGCCATCGCCAGCAATTTCGTCATCAACAACGCGCTGACCTATCGCGACCGGCGCCTGCACGGCCTGACCTTCTTCAACGGCCTCTTGCGCTTCTACCTCGTTTCGATGGCCGGCCTGGTCTCCAATATCGGGGTCAGCGATTGGCTGTTCGTCAACTCCCAGAAATGGTGGGTGGCGGGGCTCGCCGGCGCGGTGATCGGCGTCGTCTGGAACTATGTGGTAGCGTCGCAATTCGTATGGCGAAGCCGGTAGGTTCCGTAAGTGGCGAATGGCGAATCCGTAGCGAATAGGGAGGAAAGGAGATACCCTCCCCATTCGCCACTTCACTATTCACCACTCGCTACTCGCTATTCGCCACTTGCAGGCAGATCGATGGATGAGAAGCCCATCCTGATCGAGCGGCGCGCCGGCTATCGGATCGTGACCCTCAACCGGCCGCAGCGGCTCAATGCCTGCAATGAAACGATGCTGCGCGCGCTGCGCGACGCGCTCTCCGAGGCGGAGAACGACGATGCCTGCCGCGCGCTCCTCCTGACCGGCGCCGGCCGCGCCTTCTGCGCCGGCCAGGACCTCGCCGATGAGCTTGCAAGAGCCGGCGAGACATCGGCGCTCGGCGGCGTTCTCGAAGCCTACTACAATCCGCTGGTGCGCAAGCTGCGGGAGCTGCCCTTCCCGGTCGTCGCCGCGGTCAACGGCATCGCCGCCGGAGCCGGCGCCAATATCGCGCTCGCCTGCGATATCGTTCTGGCGGCGCGCTCGGCGAGCTTCGTGCAGGCCTTCGCCAAGGTCGGGCTGGTTCCGGATTCCGGGGGCACCTGGTTCCTGCCCCGGCTGGTAGGGCCGGCCCGCGCCCGCGGGCTCGCGCTCACCGCGCAGCCGCTGCCGGCCGAGACCGCGGAGGCCTGGGGCCTGATCTGGAAGGCCATCGATGACGGCGACCTGATGGCGCAGGCGGAGAAGCTGTGCGGCGAATTCGCCGCGGCTCCCACCATCGGGCTTGCGCTCACCAAACGCGCGCTCGACGAGTCCTGGGGCAACGATCTCGAGACCCAGCTCGACCTCGAGCGCGAGCTGCAGCGCCAGGCCAGCCTCACGCCCGATTATGCCGAGGGCGTGCGGGCCTTCATGGAGAAGCGCAAGCCGGTCTTCAGCGGCCGCAGCGATCGCGCCAAACCCAGGGCCTGAGCTTGAACCGGGGTCTGTCGTCAGCGCCGCCCGCGAGCGGCCGCAAGCTGTTGCCGTGCAACCAATTCCTGCGCGTTTTTCGCGACGAAAATGCACGACCGCACCGCGCTCCGCAATTTCGCGCCTGTGCTATTGACACCAATATCTTTTCATGTCATCGTCGATGACATGAAATCAAGGAAACGCCGCTACGAGATGACCGCGCGCACGGCGAAAGCCGAAGCCACCAAGGCGCGCATCAGGGTGAGCGCCATGGAGCTCTATTGCGAGCGACCGGTCGAGGATTTCACCCTGGAGGAGGTCGCGGAACGTGCCGGCGTCGCCGTACGCACGATCCTGCGCGCCTATGCGAGCAAGGACGAGCTGGTTTATGCGGCGCTCGAGGAGATGGCGGCCAGCGGCGTGTTCCTCAAGCCGACGCGACCGGGCGATCTCAAAGCGGCGGTAGCGGCGTTCTTCGACATCTACGAGACGGTCGGTGATCTCGTCATCCAGCGCCTCAGCGACGAACGTCGCCGCCCCGGCCTGAAGCCGTCGCTGGACCAGGGGCGGGAAAACCATCGCGATGGGGTGAAGACCATATTTGCCCCGCAGCTCGAGCAACGCCATGGTGCCGCACGCGCGCAACTCCTCAATATCCTGATCGTGATGACCGATGTTTATGTTTGGAAGCTCTTGCGTCGCGACATCGGGTTGAGCCGATCAGCTGCCGAAGCCACCGTTTGCAAGATGATCGCCGGCGTAACCGAAGAGGAGAAGGCACATGGCGCGGATTCTTTGGCTGAATTGGTCGGGCGGCGGCAACCTGCCTCCTAGTCTCGGCATCGCACGGGTATTGACCGAGCGCGGACATAGCGTCGCGTTTGCCGGGCGGCCCGAGATGGTACCGCGCGTCAAGACCGCGGGCTTGCGGGCAATCGAGATCACGCGGGCCTACGAGCAGGTTGATCGGTATCCGCAGGGCAGCTTCCTGACCCGCATGTCCTGCTACCTCACATCGCCCGCCGTCGAGGCGCAAGTGCAATCCATCGTCGCCGCCGAGGCGCCGGATATCGTGCTCGTCGACGCCATGTTTCCGGCGGCGCTGGCGCAAGCCTCCGGGTTCGCTCGCCCGTCGGCCGTGTTCGTCCACACCTTCGTGTTTCGCCAGCTCGAGATGTGGCGCCGGATGTTCATGACCCTCGACGGCATGCGCCAGCAGGCAGGTTTCCCCGGACTACCGCCGCTCGACGATTTGTGGCGGCCGCGCGCGCGCATCATCTCGACCAGCCTCGGCGAGCTCGACGCGTCGCCCATGCCGGGCTGGGACATGGTGCGTCACGCCGGTCCGGTGCTCGAGGACGAAAAATTCGCCCTGCCTGCCGTGCTGCCCTGGCAGGCCGACGATCCGACGCCGCTCGTGATGGTGAGCTTCAGCACGGGCTTCGAGCAGCGCAACGTCGACAAGCTTCAACGTGCTCTCGACGCATTGGCGGATTTTCCGGTCCATGTGGTCGCCACCACGGGCGGTATCGTTGCACCAAATGAACTGGCGTCGCCCCGCAACGCCGTCGTGCTCGACTATGCGGCGCACGACCCGATCATGCAGCGCGCCGCTCTGGTGGTGACCCACGGCGGCCACGGCACCGCCATGCGCACGCTGCGGCACGGCGTGCCCATGGTCGTCATTCCCGGGCTCGCGGGCGATCAGCCGTTCGTCGCCGCAGCCGTCGCGGAATGGGGATGCGGCCGGGCGCTGCCGGGTGACGCTGCGGCAGACGCCATTCGAGCCGCCGCGCACGACGTGCTCTCGACGCCGTCGTTCAAGGAGAATGCGAAGCAACGATCGACGGCGCTCGCCGGCGTCGACGGCGCCGCGAACGCCGCCGACGAGGTCGAGGCGCTGTTGCAGGCCGATGCCCGCGGCGGATCGGCGCGTCACCGACGGCAGGTCGCGTAGCGAAAGAGCGATCGCGTGCGGCAGCCGCCCCATCGACCTCAGCGCGGCGGAATCTGCATAAGCTCGGCCAGCTGCTGCTTGCTCAGCGGCTGATCGAGGAACTTCAGCTTCACCGCGTCGCTCTGGATGCCGTCGAGGTCCTTCATCTCGTCGGTCTGCAGCACCGATTTCGGATAGATCTGCGGGATCGAGCGGCGCACGAAATCTTCCGGGCTCGCCACCTTCTGGGCGTAGCGCTTGATCGCATCGGGATCGGAATACATCCAGTCGACCGCTTCCCGGTAGGCTTTCGCGAAGCGCAGCACCGCGTCCTTGCGGCTCTTGAGGACATCGGCGTTGACGATCACGACCCGCACGGTCTGCTTGTCGAGCGAAGCGACATCGCTGCCGCGCGCGATGATGCGGATCTTGCCCTCGTCGACCTCCTTCAGCGCCATCGGAAACGCCCCCCAGCCGATGTCGACCTGGCCCGACATGACCGCCGTCAAGGTCGCGGGCGGCGAGCCGGTCGCAATCGGCTTGGCCTTGACGCCGAGCTCCTGCACGAAGGCGGCGACGATATTGTTGGTGCTCGAGCCGCTGGTCGAATAGGCGATGGTGTTCTTGTCGGTGGTGTCGGCCAAGGACTTGAGCGGGGAATTGGCCTTGACGTACCAGTAGAGGTCTCCGGTTCCGGTGAAGGCCGGCAGCAGGATGCGGACCGGGGCGCCCTTGGCGAACACGCGCATGACCCCCGCCACCCCGACCCCGATGCCGATATCGGCGCTGCCGGCGATGATCGGCTGCATGGTCTCGCCGGCGCCGGCGGTGCCGAAATTGTCGAGGGTCAGTCCGTACTTCTTGAAGATGCCGGCGTCCTGGCCGAGCGTGGGCATCTGGTTTTCCCAATTGTTGATCTGCCCGATCGCGACCTTGAGCTGGTCGTCCGCCCGTGCGGCCGATGAAACGGCCAACGACAGGGTGAGCGCAATTGCGCCCGCCATCGTGCTTGCGCCAATTCGGTGCATGAACCGTCCTCCCGGTGCGTGATCAAATCGATCGGCCGGAAAACTACCACAAAATCAGGATCGCGTCCGCTTGCGGCGGGCGGCCTTGCCTTTGGGGGCGGAGCGCGGCGCCGGGGGTGGCGGGGCCTTGCGGGCCGCCGGGCGCGGCGGCAGCCGTCCGGTCTCGGCGAGCCGGCGCGACCAGTATTCCCAGGTCCGTCCCACCACGTTCGGCAGCGCATTGAGCGAGCCCGCGAGCCTGGTCTCGCCGGGCGTCAACGGCACCACCTTGCCGAGCGATTGCGCTTGCAGCTGATAGACCGCGTTCTGGCACATGAAGATGGAGCGCGAGACCAGCTCACGCAGGTCGCCGCCCACCACGGTGGCGCCGTGATGGCGCATCAGCACCGCGGCGTGCGAGGAGAGCGCGCGGGCGAGCGAATGTCCCTCCGCGGGCTTCGCCACCAGGAGATTGGTGTCGCCGAACTCGTCCTGCTGGGCCCAGAACGGGATCGTTGCGCCACCCGCGGCCCCGAGGTGAAAGACCGGGACGATCGGCACGCCTGCAATGCAAAACGGCATCACCGCGGCCGCGTGATGATGGCACACCGCCATGACATCGGGGCGCGCCTGATAGATGCAGCCGTGGATGACGCGTTCCGCGAACAGCCGCTCGCTCGGCGGCCGCACCGGTTCCGCGTCGAGGGTGTATTCGAGGACATCGGCCGGCTCGACCAGTTGCGGCGAGCGCGAGCGCGACAGCAGGAATTGGCCCGGATCGCCGGGATGACGCAGGCTGACGTGACCGAAGGCATCGAGCACGCCCTCGTTGGCGAGCATGCGGCTCGCCAGCGCAAGCTCGTAGCGGACGTCTTCGCGGCGGTCGGACATGAGGCGCTTCCTTGAGTTTCTTGCTTGGACCGAAGGAACGGCCGGCAGCAAATCGCAATCCCGTGCCCTTGCCAAGATAATCCGTCGGACACGACCATTGCCGGGATTGGGCCTACCGTTCGAAACCTGATCGGAGCGCCTTGCGGGCGGCGACCGATGGCGGCAAGGTTCGTGCCCGGCCAGGCCGGAAACCCGAGTTCCGATCGGAGCAAGCGCGATGAATCCAGTGGTCGCAGTGATTGCGCCCGGTGCCATGGGGGCACCGGTCGGCAAGCGTCTGGCCGAGCATGGGCTCAAGGTGCTCACCTCCCTGCGCGAACGCAGCCCCGCCACCGTGGCCCGCGCCCAGGCGGCCGGCATGGCGGCGGCGAGCGATGACGAGATCGCACGCGCCGATTTCATTCTCTCGATCCTGCCGCCGGGCGATGCGCTGACGCTGGCGGAGCGTTTCGCGCCGGCGCTCGCGGCCAGCAACGGCAAGCCGGTCTACGTCGACTGCAACGCGGTCAGCCCGCCCACGGTCGAGCGCATCGCCGCCGCCATCGCGCCGACCGGCTGCCCGTTCGTGGATGCGGGTATCATCGGCTCGCCGCCGCGGCCCGATTATGGCGGGCCGACCTTCTATGCCTCCGGCCGCGAGGCGCCGCGCTTTGCCACGCTCGGCCAATTCGGCCTCGTGATCCGGGTGCTCGACGGCCCGCTGAGCGCGGCCTCGGCGCTGAAAATGTCCTACGGCGGGATCACCAAGGGAACTACCGCGATCGCCGCCGCCATGTTCCTCGCCGCCAGCCGCGGCGGATCGGCCGACGCGCTGTTCCGCGAGCTCAAGGAAAGCCAGCCCCAGCTCCTGGCCTGGTTCAGCCGCCAGCTCCCCAATATGTATTCCAAGGCCTATCGCTGGGTCGCCGAGATGGAGGAGGTCTCCGACTTCGCCGGCGAGAACGCGGCCTCCAAGGACATGTATGCCGCCATCGCGCAATTCTATGAGCATCTGGCGCGCGACTTCGATTCCGACCAGAAGGACGTTGCAATGCTCAAGGATTTCGTGGGCAAGAACGCGAAGAATTAGTAGGGCGCAATCGCTTTATTGCGCCACTTGGCAAGACCGACGGCGCAATAAAGCGATTGCGCCCTACGGAACGCCTCAAGCCCCGAGCGCGCCGCGCACGCGCTCGGGCGCGAACGGCAGCTCGTGCAGCCGCACGCCGGTGAGCGCCGCGACGGCGTTGCCGACGGCGCCGGCGACCACCGGCAGACCGTCCTCACCGCCGCCGGAGGGCGGGTTGTTGGTCGAGACCACCTTGACCTCGATGTTGGGCACGTCCGACATGCGGGTCACCTCGTAGTCGGTGTAGTTCGTCTGCTTGACGTGCCCGTCCTTGATGACGATCTTCTCGCGCAGCACGTGGCCGAGGCCGTAGATCATGCTGCCTTCGGTCTGCGCCGCCAGATTGCGCGGCTGCACCGCGATGCCGGCATCGATGGCGCACCACATATTGTGCACCTTGAGCTTGCCTGTCGCGCGGTCGACCGAAACCTCGGCGACGCCGGCCGACAGCGTGTCGTCCTTCACCATGGTGGCGACGCCGAGCGCAGTGCCCTCGCGCTTGCGCGTCCAGTCCGACATCTCGGCGACCGCGCGCAGAAGCGTCTGCATGCGCGGCACCCCCTCCGACATCTCGAGCCGCAACGCGATCGGATCCTTGCCCTGATCCTTGGCGATCTCGTCGATGAAGCTCTCTGCTGCGAATGCGTTATGGCCGTTGCCGACACCCCGCCAGGGCGACACGCGGGCGCCGCGGGCCTCGATCACATGCTCGGCGAGCTTGTTGGCGATCGGATATTGCGGGATCGGCGAGCCCTTCATCACGATGCGGTCCTGCCGCGGGGTCGGATCGCCGGAGGTGTAGGCCACCACCGATTCGGCGACCACGCGGTGGTGCCAGGCGATCACCTTGCCGCTCGCATCGAGACCCGCCTCGATATGGTGCGCGGTCATCGGGCGGAACTTGCCGAAGGCGATGTCGTCCTCGCGGCTCCAGATCAGCTTGACCGGCTTGCCGACCGCCTTGGCGAGCCGGACCGCATCGAGCACCGTCTCATGATGCCCGCGCCGGCCGAAGCCGCCGCCCATCACGTGCTGATGCAAGGTGAGATTGGAGCGCTCGGTCTGCAGCAGGTGGGCGACCGCGTTCAAGAGGCCGCTCGCCGCCTGGGTGCCGGTCCAGATCTGCGCCGATTTGCCGTCGGGACTGACCGAAGCGGTCGCGTTCATCGGCTCCATCTGGGCGTGATAGACGTAGCGCGTGCGGTACTCGCCGCGATAGACCTTGGCGGCGCCCGCGAGCGCGGCCTTGGCGTCGCCCTCTTTCGAAAAAACGACACCGGCGCGGCTCTTGTCGCGTCCGATGGCGGCGAACTCCTCGAGCGCGCGCTCGCTGTCGTGGTGGGCGCCGGGCGCATCCGACCAGGTGACCTTGAGCAGGTTCTTGGCGGCCTGCGTGCCCTCGACCGTATCGCCGATGACGCCGACGCCTTCCGGCAAGCGCACCACGTCGGTGATGCCGGGCACCTTGCGGGCGGCCGCGTCGTCCACGGTCTGCGGCGAGCCGCCCGGATACGGCGATTGCAGCACCGCGGCGTAGACCATGCCGGGCACCTGCACGTCCATGCCGTATTGCGCGGCGCCCGTGACCTTGAGGGGCACATCGACCCGGTCCACGTTCTTGCCGATCAAGCGGAAGCTCGCCGGGTCCTTGAGGTCCTTGTCCTCGATCTTGGGCAGCACGGCGGGCGCCTGCGCAAAGGCCGCGATCTCGCCATAGGTGATGCGCCGGCCGACTTGCTTGTGCTCCACCAGGCCGGGCTGGGTCGACAGCTCGCCGACCGGGACGTTCCACTTCGCCGCCACCGCCTCGAGCAGCACGCGCCGCGCCTGCGCGCCCGCCAGCCGCGCCGGCTTGAAGTAGCCGCGCACCGAGGCGCTCGCCGAGGTCTGGAAGGTCATGCCGTATTCCGGATTGCCGTATTTCTTCTCGTCCCAGCTGGGCGGCTGGATCGGCCGGACGTTCCACCAATCGGCATCGAGCTCCTCGGCGATGATGGCCGGGATCGTGGTGAAGCTGCCCTGCCCCATCTCGGCCACCGGCGACACGATGGTGATGATGCCGTCGGGCGTGATGGTGAGCCAGGCATTGGGCGAGAGCGCGGCGTCCGCGCTCGCCGCATCGATCCCGCCGAACCCCTCGGGCAGGATGGTCAGCGCCAGGGTGAGACCGGCGGCGGTTCCCAGGAAATCGCGGCGGCTCAGGCTCGAATGCTGGTTCATGGATCAGCCCTCCCGCGCCGCGCGCTGGATGGCGCTGATGATCTTGAGGTAGGTGCCGCAGCGGCAGATATTGCCGTCCATGTGCTCGACGATCTCGGCGCGCGAGGGATTCTTGTTGCGCGCCAGCAGCTCGGCCGCCTGCATGATCTGGCCGGATTGGCAGTAGCCGCATTGCGGCACCTGCTCGGCGATCCAGGCCTTCTGCAGCGGATGGCTGCCGTCGGGCGACAGCCCCTCGATGGTCGTGACCGTCTTGCCCTCCACCAGCGAGACCGGCATCGCGCAGGAGCGCACCGCCTGCCCGTCGATGTGCACCGTGCAAGCCCCGCAGGCGGCGATGCCGCAGCCGAACTTGGTGCCCGTCATCTTGAGGTGCTCGCGCAACACCCACAGCAGTGGGGTATTGCCGTCCACTCCCACTTCCTTGCGCTGGCCATTGACCGTGAATGCAATCATCTGGCGTCTCCCTGGCTCGTGTCGCTTCGTTTAGGTGAATCATACACCGAATATCAGGGGCACGTCCCGCGCAATTGCGGGGCGTTTCGGGAACGCCCGGACCCGTAGGGTGGGCGAAATCGCGTCTCATGCTCGAACGCCTGCGCCCGCCTTGCCGGCGATTTTGCCCACGCGGCAAGCCGAGAGGTCGGACGCGTGGGCATTGCGCCGGAACAGCCGAGCAAGCCGCAAGGCCGAGCGGGCGCAATGCCCACCCTACAGCCGCTCGGCCAGGAAGCGCAGCAGCCGCGGCGCCAGGAAGCCGGTGTGGCTGCCGGGCTCCTCGATCGGATCGCTGAGCCAATAATGCGGCGCGCCGTGCATCACGCAGGTGCGGGCGTTGAAGCCCGCCTGCTTGAGCGCCAGCAGGAACTCGAGCGACTGGGCGCGATGGTCGACCACGTCATCCTCCGTGCCCCAGCTCAGGAACACCGCGGTCTTGTTGTTGCCGATGACCGCGTGGCTGATCGGAGAGGCCTCGAAATAGCGGCGGCGATCCTGCATGGGCGAGCAGCCGAGATAGGATTCGACCAGGTTGTCGCCCGGGGTGCCGATCTGGGCCTGACGCCACTGCCCGAGAAGCTCATAGATGCCATAGGTGCCGATGAGGACCTTGACGCCGGTCGAGACGCCGGCATGCGGGTCATCCGGATAGCCGCTGGCAAACAGCGGGCTGTCGCCCGCCAGCGCCACCAGGGCGGCGAGCTGCGCGCCGGCGGAATTGCCCCACAAAGCGAAGCGATCGGGATCGAGTCTCAGCTCCTTGGCGCGGCCGCGCATGAATTGCACCGCGGCGCGCACGTCGTGCACCGCTTCCGGATAGGTCTTGCGCCCCGGCTTGGTCAGCCGGTAGCTGATGGTGAAGCCCGCATAGCCGTGCTGCGCCAGATACGGTCCCCAATATTGATAGGTCTCGCGCGCGCCACGGCGCCAATAGCCGCCGTGCACGTTGATGAGGAGCGGAAACGGCCCCGCTCCCGCCGGCAGATACAGGTCGCCCGCAAGCTCGACGCCGTCATGGGTGGCGTAGACGATGTTCTGGCGGAATTCGGTCTTCGGCTCGGCGGTATCGGACAAGGGCGCTCCCCGGCTTGGTCGCGAAATCCTCGCGATGTTACGGCTCCCCGGCGCCCAGGGAAAATTCCCATGGCGCAGGAATTTCACATCATATACCAACAAGATGCGATGGAAGTCTCCCGCCAGGGTTCCGGCCAGACAATGGCCGCAGAAAACAGCGCCGGTTCGCCGGCAACCGCCGAGCGGGCAACCGCCGAGCGGGCAACCGCCGAGCCGGCAACCGTCGCGCGGGAGATGACCGCGCGCGTCATCGACGGCATCCGCATCGAGCTGATCGAGCGGGGCAGCGGGCGGCCGCTGTTGTTCCTGCATCCGGGCATCGGCATCGGGGCGAGCGCGCCGGTGCTCGATCTCCTGGCCGAGCGGACGCGCCTGATCGCCCCGAGCCATCCGGGGTTCGGCGGCTCGCAGCAGCCGCCTTCGTTCACCTCCATCGACGATCTCGCCTATTTCTATCTCGACCTCATGGACGAGCTCGATCTCGACCGCACCATCGTGGCGGGCGTCTCGCTCGGCGGCTGGATCGCGGCCGAGATGGCGGTGAAATCCTGCGCCCGCATCTCGCATCTGGTGCTCGCCAATCCGGTGGGCATCAAGGTCGGAGGTCGCGAGACCCGTGACATCGCCGACATCTTCGCGCTGACCGAAGAGCAATTCGCCGAGATGGCCTATTTCGACCCGGGCGCCGGCAAGCACGATTACAAGGCGATGCCGGAGGCCGAGGTCCTGGCGATCGCGCGCAACCGGGAGGCAACCGCGCGCTACGGCTGGTCGCCCTATATGCACGACCCCAAGCTCAAGCAGCGGCTGCACCGCATCCGGGTTCCCACCCTGCTCATCTGGGGCACGGCGGACCGCATTCTCGCACCGCCCTATGGGCAGGCCTATTGCGCCGCCATCCCGGGCGCGCGTCTCGAGCCGATCGCGCGCGCCGGCCATTTCCCCCATCTCGAGAGTCCCGAGGAATTCGCCCGGCGGATTTTCGCCTTCGTGGACGAGACCACGTGATGCGCGTGTACCATTTCACCGAGCAGCCCTATCCGGACGCCTGGAACGACCACGACGGCTCGCTGCGGGTCAATCTGCCGAACCGCAAATGCGATCCCGCGATCGCGGCCGATCTCTATCATCGCTTCTACGACGAAT
The DNA here is from genome assembly GCA_963744275.1 of uncultured Alphaproteobacteria bacterium. Classification (GTDB taxonomy): domain Bacteria; phylum Pseudomonadota; class Alphaproteobacteria; order Rhizobiales; family Xanthobacteraceae; genus VAZQ01. The sequence continues at coordinate 367,667 of CAVUSX010000025.1, read as the reverse complement.
GGCTCCTGGCCGACGAGCTCGGCTTCGACATCATGCTCAACGAGCATCACCAGACCGCGACCTGCATGTCGTCGACGGTCGTGGTCGGCCTCTCGATTCTGGCGCGCCAGACCAGGCGCGCGCGCTTGCTGGTGCTCGGCTATCCGATCGGCCACCGTCCCGACCCGCTGCGCGTCGCCGAGGAGCTCGCCACCATCGACGTGATCTCGCGCGGGCGGCTGGAGATGGGTTTCATCAAGGGCGTGCCTTATGAATTCCCCTGCTCGAACCAGAATCCGGTCGGCGTCATGGACAAGTTCTGGGAGGCCCACGACTTCATCATCAAGGCCATGACCAGCCACGACGGCCCGTTCAGCTGGGAAGGCCAGTTCTTCCACTATCGCAACGTGAACATCTGGCCGCGGCCCTGGCAGCAGCCGCATCCGCCGATCTGGAGCGCGGCCGGCAGCCTCGGCAATGCCCGCATGCTGGGCGAGCGCGGCTACGTGATGGCGGTGCTCGGCTCCGGCTACAAGACGAGGCCGCTCTACGATGCCTATCGGGAGGGCTACATGTCGCAAGGACGGCCGGCGCCCGCTCCCGATCGCCTCGCTTATCTCGGCCTGGTGGCGGTCGCGGCCAACGAGACCGAGGCGCGGCGGCGCGGCGAGCTGGTGGCCGAATATCTGCGCTCAGGCGGCATCGTGTGGCCGCCTTTCCGCAATCCGCCCGGCTATCTCTCGGTCGAGGAGAATGCCGGCATCCTGATGGGACGCGCCCGCGAGCGCACCCTCACCCGCGACGGCCGGGTGGTCGACATGCGCAGCGCCAGCATCCAGGATCTGATCGATGCCGCCATCCTGTTCTGCGGCACGCCCGATCAGGTCCATGCCCAGATCACGCAGTTCGCGGATTATGCAGGAGGGCTCGGCCATCTCCTGTCCATGGGACAGGCCGGCTTCCTGCCGCACGCGGAGACGGTCGACAGCATGACCCTGTTCGGCCAGGAGGTGCTGCCGCGGCTCAAGGCGTAGGCGCGGCCCTCTCGCCCTCGAGCCGTCCCGCCCGGACGCCGCCCGCTCCCGTAGCCGATAGAACTGGATCGTTTTCAACGCCGTTTCGGACTTCAATCGGCCGAAGCTCGCGCGGCACCGCTCGAGATCATCGTCGGTGCTGCCTTTGGGTGCTGCCTTCAGCAGCAGCAGCTCCTTGGTATCATCCCAGCTCAGCCCCATCGCCTTGGCCAGCACCAGAATCTGCTCAGAGGCGTCCTGGCTGAAGGCGCGCTCGACCAGGCCGATCGGCAAGTTGCTCAGCATCGCCAGCGCGATCGTGGTTTCGTCGAACTTGCCGGCGCGGGCGAAATCCACCAACTTGGTCACCGACAGGCCGCCGTATTTGTACAAGGAGCGCACGGCGGCTTCCGCCGCCGCATATTCCGCGGAGTCCCGCCGCGTCTCCGCCTGGAATTGCTCCGCCGCCTTGGCGACCATGTCGCGAATGACATCGGCCTTGACGCGATTCGCGGCCTTGAGACGGGCACGCACGCTCTCGGATGCATTGGCGAACAATCGGAGCAGATGCTGCCGGGGGCTCTCCTTTCGAGACCACATGCAGACCGCGAGATCCCCGTCCGACTCGGACCTTTCCACCAGTGTCGCATAGCCGTAGTCCGAAAATTTGGCGCCGGCATTGCCGGCTGTGCTCAACGCGACCTCCCGGTTTCCGCGCTCGACCAGCACGTCGGTGACGCTTTCCGGCAAATAGGCCCGGCGCGAGATCGCGAGCAGGTGGTCCTGGCTCTTGGTCTTGGCACCCTCGATGAGCGTCGCACCGTCGAGCTGCGTGGCGCCCCGCAGCACCGGCTCGGCCACGGCGATCTCGTCGTCGAGCGCCATCTCGCGCAAGACCCGCGGCGGCGCTTCCGGCATCGAGGCCAGCCGGGTCCCGAAGGCCGCACGCGCGGAAGCGTCGATCTCCCGGGCGAGCTGGCTCATCACTTCATCGAACAAGGCGATCTGATCGTCGGAAAAGCTCGCGGTGCCCGAAACGAAAAGATCGGTGACGCGCCGCAGGGATTTGGCACGGCTGCCGATATCCTTGCCGGCGATCAGCCCCTCGAGCTCATCCATCATCGCGGGTCGAACATTCATGGTCTTTGCTTCAGCACCTAAAGACGGTTCGGAACATTTCTGGGTCGCGCCGGCTAAGCGGCGCTCGCCGCCGCCTGCGCGAGATGGACGCGCCCAAAACTCAATTGCGGCAGGGGACACGGGCGACCGAACAGATAGCCTTGGATCGAGTCCACGCCCAACGACGACAGCAACTCGAATTGGTCCTCGGTTTCGACCCCCTCGGCCGTGATCTTCATGTCGAGGCCGCGCCCGAGCGCCAGCACCGCGGAAACGATGGCTCTGCATTCGGTTCGCGTCATGACGTTCTGGACGAACGAACGATCGATCTTGATCTTGTCGAACGGGAACATCGTCAAATAGCTGAGCGACGAATATCCGGTGCCGAAGTCGTCGAGAGCAATCGATATGCCGAGATTTTTCAGCTGACGAATCACGGGAAGAATATCCAAATGGCTCTCGATCAAGACGGATTTCGGTGATTTCCAGCTCGAGCCGCTCGGGCGAGAGGCCGGATTCCACGAGCGCGCAGATGACGACGTCGAGCAGATTGCCCTTGCGGAACTGCACCGGCGACAAGTTCACCGCCACCTTGACGTGCGGCGGCCAGCTCGCCGCGGCCGCGCAAGCCGTCTGCAATAGCCCACGCCCCGAGCGGAACGATCAGCCCGCTCTCCTCGGCCAGCGGAATGAACTCGCCCGGAGGAATATTTCCCCGCCGCGGATGACTGCCAACGCATCAGGGCCTCCGCCCCGCATGGGTCACCGGTCTTGACGTCGACGACGAGTTGATAATGGAGCTCGAGCTCATTGCCCGAGATGGCGGCACGCAATTCGTGCACCAATTGGTGGCGCGCGTCCGCCTCGACGGTCATCTGGGCGTCGAAGAAACGATAGCCGTTCCGGCCCGCGGATTTTTGCCGATAAAGCGCCAAGTCGGCTTGCTTCATCAATTCTTTGGGCTCGACGCCGTCGAAGGGGGCGAGCGCGATCCCGATGCTGGTCCCGACGACGATCTTCGAGCCGTCGATGTCGTAGGGCTCGGAGATGACGTTGAAAATCCTCTCCGCGAGCGCGGCGGCCTCCTCCCGCCCATCGGCAGCGATCGGCTGCAGGATCGCAAACTCGTCCCCGCCGAGACGCGCCAGGAATTCGGCATCTTTCAGCACCGACTTCAGCCGCCGCGCCGTATCCTTGAGGAGCGCATCCCCGGCCGGATGCCCGAGCGAGTCGTTGACGTCCTTGAAGCGATCGAGGTCCAGCATGAAGACCGCGAACATCTCGCCGCTTTGCCGCAGGCGTTCGGTCGCATTGTCGGTCTTTTCCAGAAAACGCGCCCGGTTGGGAAGACCGGTGAGCAAATCGTGGTGCGCCATGTAGCGCACCCGCTCGTCGGCGAGGCTGCGCTCGGTAACGTCGATGATCGCGCACAGCCAAGCGGGTCGCCCGTCGCGGACGATGGGTCGCGTATAGACCGTCACCAGGATGATGGTGCCGTCCGATTTGAGGTGACGCCAGGGCTGGCTGCCCTGCGACATGTTCCCTCGGCGCATGAAATGCCGGAATCTTTCGTGATCCTCCGCCGGGCGCACATCAAACGTGCCCAGCTTCAGGAATTGCTCGCGACTGTAGCCGTAGTGGGATGCCGCCGCATTGTTGACGGCGAGAAACTTCCGGGTATCGCGATCGACGACCCACATCGGGATCGGGTTTTCATCGAACAAGAGCCGGAACGATTCCTCGCGCCGTTTGAGGTCCGTGATGTCGATGCGCACCCCGATGCTGCCGCCATCGGCGGTACGGCGCTCCTCGACCCGCACCCAGCGATCGCCCGCGATGTGCTGCTCGCAAGAGCTCTGGTAGCGACCGTGTTGCGCGAGCCGTTCGGCCAGCCAGGCCTCCTCGCGTCCGATCGCGTCGAGATAATGGCCGCGCTCGAGGTTGGCGCGCACCGAAATCGGCAAAGCTCGCACCGACCGCGATCTTGTCGAGGGCGGTATGATAGAGGTCCGTGAATTTGCAATTCCATCGAATGTAACGGCCCTCGGCGTCGAGCAAGACCAGCCCTTCCGGCACCATCTCGAACGCCTCGACCAGCTGCGCGTGGGTTTGATCGATCTCCTCGGCCATGAGCCTGAGCGAGCGGTCGGTGCGGCGGCGGTCGCGATCGGCCTCCTCGTAGGCGGAGTCCACAAGCTCGGCGAGCGCGTCGAGATCGACCGCGCCCGATTTGGACGTCGCTTTGGCGAGCTGTCTTTGAAAGAGCTTGCGCACGATCGCTAGGCCGCGGCTCTCGTGATCGCGGTCGCCGCCTCGGGGCTGCTCGCGCAGATGCGCGACCCCGAATGGAGGATCAAGCCCGGCGCGGATCGCGCGGAAGCTCGGGGACGCCAGTTGCCGGACTGCGTCCATGAAGAATGTTCGACGTCCATCGCGTGCGCCCCGGGGATATCCACCTTCCGCTGAGTGGGACGCTATCGGAAGAACATTTCTCCGGAGCTAAGCGGGATACTTAATCAAGCGCAAATCACCTGGTAAAACTACTTGTTTTGCAAGCATTTGCCGTGGTTTCGAACGCTCGCCTGCGCGGCGGAGAACCGTACGCCGGAGCCGGCGACGAGACGGCGCTCCGGCTTCGAGAATTTCCCGTCGGGCGCGACAGATTGGAGGCTTGCCGCCTCGGGCGGCCGTCTCTACGCTCGCGCACGCCATCAGTCGTGAGCACCAAAATGTTGTCACCGCACAGCTCGAGGTCCGACCGGACGGCTGCAAGACGGCGGCTCGCGGGATTGCTCGGCCTGCTTGCCGTCTTCGGTCTCTTCGGTCCCGCCCTTGTCCGCCCGGCCGGCGCCGATGCGGTCTCGGACTTTTTTGCCGGCAAGAGCCTTTCCCTGATCACCGGTTTTCCTCCAGGCGGAGGCTACGACAGCTATATCCGGGTTCTCGCCCGCCACTACGGCAAGTTCGTTCCCGGCCATCCCTCCATGATCCCCTCGAACATGCCCGGCGCCGGATCATTGACGGCGGCGAACTACATCTACGCCAAGGCGACGAACGACGGAACGGTGCTCGCCATGCTCGCGTCGTCGGCGGTGATGGAGCCGCTCTTGGGCAACAAGTCGGCCGCATTCGATCCCGCCAAGTTCTCCTGGATCGGGAGCATGTCCCAGCAGGTCACCTATTGCGGAGTGTGGCAGTCGCCGACGTCCGCGAGATCGTTCGACGAGATGATGACCAAGCGCACGATCTTCGGCGCCGGCGGGCCGGCGGCGATCACCTTCCAGCATCCGACCATCTTGAAGAACGTCCTGGGCGCCAATATTCAAGTCATACCGGGCTATCCGGGCTCGCGCGATCTCAATTTGGCGATGCATCGCGGGGAGGTGGACGGCGTGTGCGGCCTCGACGTCTCGTCGATCAGCTCGCAATGGCCGGAGGACGTGAGCAGCGGCCGGCTGAAGCTCGTGATCCAGATGGGCAACAAGACGTCGACGGAATTCGGCGACGTTCCCAGCGTCTTCGATTACGCCAAGACCGACGAGCAGCGCGCGGTGTTCGAGGTGCTGTTCAAGCAGCTTCTGCTCGGCCGTCCGCTCGCCGGACCGCCCGGGATGCCGCCCGAGCGCTTGCGCGCGCTGCGCGAGGCTTTCGCCGCGACCATGAAGGACGCCGATTTCCTCGCCGAAGCCAACAAGATCGGCATCGAGATCGATCCGGCTTCGGCGCAGGAGGTCGACGATCTGCTCAAGCGCTACGCCGCCTACCCGCCGGAGATCTTCCGCAAGGCCGAGGAGGCGATCGGCCGCTGAGGCGGACGGCCGCGGTTATTGTAAACGTTGTAAAGAACAATGGAGTCCACCAACAATCCCGGTCGTCACCGGCGGGGTTGGAGCGGCTTCACGCCGACCGAAGCAAGAAACCGCTCCACCCGTCACGCAGTCTTTACGGCACGAAGTCGCCGCGGCCGACGTTGACCCGCGCGGCCTCGTAGGTTCCGTCCGGCTTCTTGGTGGCGGCCACGAATGCCACGTTGGCGCCCGGCTTGAGCTCGCTCTTGTCGCCGACCACATTGTTGATGATCGCCGCGTCGGGTCCGATGATGATCTTCTTCTCGCCGTCCTTGTACTTGAGCATCACGACCTGGCCGTCCACGCTCGTCACCGTGGTGTCGACGGTCGCATTGGTCATCGTGGTGTTGGGCCGGTCCCAGGGCCGGAAGCCCTCGCCGACGCCGCGCTGCGGCTCGGCGAAAATATTGACCCGGATCGCCTTCTGGCTGCCGTCGGCCTGCGGGGTCGCGCCGACCCCGATATAGCTGCCTTGCTTGACGTCGGCGAGCGTGCCCTTGCTGCCGGCGATCACCATGACGTTCGCCGGCACCACCACCTTCACCTCGTCCTGCGCGGTCTTGACCGTGAGGGTCTGCCCGTCGACGCTCACGATCTTGCCGGCCACGCGGACGGTCTGGGGTTGCTGCGCAAAGGCGGACGAGACCGCAAATGCGGCCACGAAGGCGAGGCCGGCGAAAAGTCCATTTCTGCTCATTTGATTTCCTCCACTGAGAATTGTCCGATGGCATGCCCGCCGCGAGCGAGAGCTTCCAAGCCCGGTTTGGCGGAACAAGCCCTTAAGGTGTGCGGCCGCAGGGTACAACGCTCGGGGCGCTTGATCGAGCCCCAGGCGACCCGGCAGAAATGCATTCCTCCAGACCGCTGCGGCATTGATAATACAATCCGAGAGCAATGGACCGGGGTTGCGGTGGCCTCGGAGCTATGCAGCGCCTGCGGGGCTGGCGCGCACTCGTAGGGCGCAATCGCTTTATTGCGCCAATCGGCCCCGCACCGCCCCGTACCTTGAGGTTCAGGCGCAAGCGGCGGCGCCAAGCGGCGCAATAAAGCGATTGCGCCCTACAACCCACACTTCGGGAGTTTCAATTTCACGAATGCACTGATTTGCGGGGAGGCGTCAAGCGCATAGCGCCGCTTGGGCGCCCCTTGGCGGCTTGAAACGGAGCGTGCGCTCCTGTCATATGCGCCCGGTCGAATGAACGGGGAGAAGCATGGCGGACCAGGTCACCATTCCGGCGCTGCAGCAGATGAAGCGCGAAGGCAAAAAGAGTGTCGGCGTCGTGGCCTGGGACTACCAGATCGCGCGCATCGCCGACCGCGCCGGGGTCGATTTCGTGTCGGTCGGCAACTCGGTCGGGGTCAATCTGTGGGGCCATGCCAATCCGCTGGAGGTCACGCTCGACGAGATGCTGGTCTGCTGCAAGGCGGTCCGCCGCGGCGTCACCCGCGCGCTGGTGAGCTGCGACGTGCCGTTCGGCCCGGTGCAGGAGGGCGTCGATGCGGCGCTGCGCGCCGCCATCCGGCTGGTCAAGGAAGGCGGCGCCGACATGCTCAAGCTCGATGGCGCCGCCGACTTTCCCGAGGCCGTGCGGGCGCTCACGCGCGCCGGCATTCCGGTGTTCGCCCAGTTCGGCCTCACCCCGCAGACCGCCATGAAATACGGCATCCCCTACAGCGCCCAGGCGGGCGCGGGCGCGCAGGCGACCGCCGCGATGGCCGAAAAGCTGGTCGAGGAAGCCAAGATGCTGGAGGACGCCGGCGCCGCCTGCCTCGACTTCACCAATTCGGGGCCGGTCGCGGGCGCCGCCGTGGTCAAGGCGGTGAAGATCCCGGTGATCGGCGGCTTCGGGGGCGGGCCCTGGCTCGACGGCCGGGTGCGGATGGCGCACACCGCCATCGGCTATGGGGAGAAATGGATCGACTCCAAGACCGACACCTATACCAACACCGCCAAGGCGGCGCTGGAGGCCTTCACGGCCCTGATCGCCGACGCGCGCGCCGGCCGCCAGATCAAGGGCTGAGGCCGTGCCGACCGCGATCATCGACGGCATCACGACACGCTACGAGGTCAAGGGCTCGGGGCCGCCGCTTTTGATGTATGCGCCCGCCGGCTTCGACGCCACCTTGGACAAGTGGGCGACGCAAGGCGTCTACGCCAAGACCAAGCTGCTCGATCATCTGCAGACCAAATACACCTGCATCATCTTCGACCGGCGCGAATGCGGGCAGTCCGGCGGCCGGGTCGAGCGCGTGAGCTGGGCGCATTATGTGGCGCAGGGCAAGGGATTGCTTGATCATCTCAAAATTCGAGCGCGCCCACATCATGGGCGGCTGCATGGGCTGCTGCCCGGTCGCGGCCTTCGGGGTGATGTATCCGCAGGCGACGCTGAGCATGATCCTGTTCTGGCCGGTGGGCGGCGCCAAATACCGCCTCACAGCCACCAGCGCTTCGCCGAGCATCTCGCCTTCGTGCATCAGCACGGATTGGAGGCGGTGGTGGCGCTCGTCGCCAAGGACGGCAAGCCGTTCGGCACCGATCCGCGCGGCGGCCCCTGGGCTTCCGTGATCAAGCATGACCGCCGCCTTCGCGCAGACTTACGCGCAGCAGAACGTCGACCAGTACAAGCTGATCGTGGCCGGCATGGCCCGCACCCTGTTCGACCGCGACACCGCGCCCGGTGCCGAGCCCGAAGATTTGATGCGCCTCGACATCCCGGCTCTGGTGGTGCCGGGCCGCGATGCCGCGCACGCGACGTCAGCGGCGCGGTATCTGGAGGAGTGCCTGCCGCGCGCGGAATATTGGGACGTGCCGGTGGCGGGGCAGACCGAGGAGACGACGCCGGCGAGGGTGCTGGAGTTTTTGGAGAAGGCGGGCGGGGCGTGAGGGTCTCTGTAGGATGGGTTGAGCTCTAATGCGAAACCCATCAACTGTGCGATGCCAACCCGGATAGCCGCCGCGATGGGTTTCGCAAGAGCTCAACCCATCCTACAAACTATTTCCTAAACATCTCCAGCCGCAGCGGCGGCACGGCGCCGAACCCGGCGGCGTGGTCAACGTGATGGCCGCCCTCAATGCTCCCACGGATTCAGGAGATCAACCTCCATGGGCGCGAAATCCGCCGTGTTGCGGGTCACGAGCTTCATGTCATGGACCAGCGCGGTTGCGGCGATCAGGGCATCGCGCTCGGAGCGCGGGTCCGGCACATGCAGGCGCGCGCAACGCAGCGCCACCGCCGTGTCGACCGGCAAGATCCGGGTCTCGAATGCCGGCAGCACCCTGTCATCGATCCAGGCGCGCAACATCGCGCCTTGGGCTTTGTCCCGCCGTTGCAGCATCAGGGTGCCGGCCTCGATCTCCAGGATCGTGATGGCGGACAGGAAGAGGTCGGCCGGATGCACGCTGTCGGCCCAGGCCGCGACCCTGCGATCCGTCCGGTCGCGACGGCGAAGCTCGGACAGAACATTGGTATCGAGAAGATACATCAGGACAGGGAGGGTGGGCGAAACAGACCGCTCCCGAGGCGGGGCGGATCGAACTCGATGTCCTCCGCGCCCGGCTGACCCAGCAGATCGCGGATGGTCGGCGCCTTTCCGAGCAGGCGACGGTAAGCGTCGTGGCGCAGCAGGACGTAGGCCGGCTTGCCCCGGTCGGTGATGACGACCGGTCCGCGGTCGGCCGCGCGCTTGGCGCGGCTGATGTCCTGGTTGAATTCGCGGCTCGATATCTTGGTGGTCATGGCGGCACCGGGCATTCCGTTTGATACTACAATACTACATTTAGGTTCCGAGCGCCAGAAAAAAGTTCGGTGCCGGAGTGCGCAGCACTGCCAGGACTGTAGGATGGGTTGAGCTCTTGCGAAACCCATCAACTCGATGCCACACGGATAGCCCCGCGATGGGTTTCGCATAGCCCGCGAAGACGGGCGTAAACGCCCTTTTGAGCTCAACCCATCCTACAAATCATTTCCGAAACATCTCCAGCCGCAGCGGCAGCACGGCGCCGAACCAGGCGGCGTGGTCGGTGTGGTCGACGTAGTCGTCGCCGGTCTCGGGGTGCAGGAGCACGGTCAGGCCGTCGCGGTTGAGCATCAGCCAGGGCACGAACGCGGCCAACAGCTCGCGCGGGAAGGCGATCTGATACATGGATTGCGGATGCGGGCCGACCGGGGCGTCGTGCCAGCGGCCGAGCGTGGCGGCCGGGAACGCGGCGGCGACTTGCTCGCGCAGGCGGGCGGCGCGCTCACGGGTCGACTGCGGGTCGTAGTAGATGTGGGCGTGGTAGTGCGTGATGGTCGAGGGGTCGGTCTGGGCCAGCGTGGGCGCGGGGTGTCGGGCATCGCAATCCGTCCTTTCGTTGGGCCGACGGCCTTTCCGTGAACTCAGACTCGACGGAGAGGCAATCGCCTCATTGCGCCGCTGATCGCTGTCGCGGATCCGACCCTCTCCGCCGCACGCGAGGAAAGCGATTGCGCCCTAATCGCGGGATGCTTGATCAGGCCGCGGCCTTCTTGCGGTTGGCGTCGAGGCGGGCGTCGACCAGGGCGACGGTGGCGTCGATGACGGGATGGCTCAGGCCCTTCTGCTTGGCGATGAGCTGCACCAGCTTGTCGGCGCGCTCGATATTGGGGGCGCCGTTCTGCAGCGCGCGCGCCGCGGAGGCCGGACGGGTGAGGCTTTGCGCGGCCGCGGCGTATTTCTCGAACGGCACCAGATCCTCGCGGCTTGGCGCCGAGCTTGACGCACAGATCGAACACGAAATTGTAGACCGAGCGCGAGGTCTCGATGTCGCTGTGCACCGCCTCCTGGGCGGTGCGCATGCCGTCCTTGGTGACGCAGCGGTAGTTGCCGGCGAGCAGCATCGCCCATTTGGCCAGCGGCACGAAGATCGAAGTCGTAGACCTTGAGCTTCACCGGCAGCTCGATCTTGCCCTCCGGCGTGTCGTAGCGGATGGCCTCGATCTCGTCCTGCAGCTGCCGCAGGATGGCGGTGGACTTGTCGTCCACGAAACGCGCCACCTTGAAGTTGGTGGGCAGCGTGACCAGGAGCACGTTGACCTTCTCGTCGGGCGGGCGGATCGCCTGCGGGTCCGGGCTGTTGAGCGTGATGGTGGCGGGATCGAACGAGTCCCACACGCTCGGATCGGTATAGGCCGGCTTGAGCGCCTCGTAGTCGAGGCCGGGGATGCGCTTCACATAGGGCAAGGGCGGCATGTTCATGATCGACATGCACGGCACCCTGGACTTGGCGACGGCGTCGAGCAGCTCGCGCACGCCGGGCGAGCGGTATTGCGGCTCCTGCATGGCGAGCGCCACCAGATCGAAGTCGGCCGGGTTCGACCGCGGCCGGGCCGGTGGCGGAGAGCTTGCCTGGGAGCTTTTGCGAGTTGAGCTCGATCAGGTCCTTGCGGCCCCGGATCGGCAGCCGCACCCGGATGCCGTCCTGGTTGATCGCATCGGCTTCGGCGGGCAGGCAGACCAGCTTGATGCTGTGGCCGCCGAACAGGAGCTTGGAAGCCAGCAGCGATCCGTAGGCCGCGCCCAGAAACAGGATGTTGTAAGTGCCCGGCATGATGTCCTCCCGCGTGTTGACTGGCTGGGCGGCGGGAACCCCGCCGCGCGCGATCCTTGTGGGGTTGATGCTATTTGCTTGGCGGCGCGATTGCACTCAAAAATCGCGTCAGGGACGCACGGCCATCATCCCCCGCCCGGCAGGCCCAGCGCCGCGAGGGCGGCTTGCGCCACCATGACGTCCTGCTCGATCTTGGCGCCGCCGGCCGCGACCGCGCCGATGACCTCGCCACCGACCGTGATCGGAAAGCCGCCCTTCACATTGGTGAAATCGCCCATGCGCACCGCCATGCTGAGCGCATCCGCCTCCGGCGCATAGCCGGTCGGCTGGCGCTGCGAGGCCGCCGTGATGGCCTTGCGCTGGGTGGTGATGATCGAGAAGTGGCGCGCCCCGTCCATGGTCAGGAAGGCGATCAGCCGGCAGCTCTGGTCCACCACCGCCAGGCTGACCTTGCAGCCGAGCTCATCGGCCTTGGCGACGCCGGCCTGCAGCATCTTGAGGCTCGCCTCGTGGGTGAGCCGGTGGGTGGGGATGAAGTCGGGCATGGGGGGTCCGATTGAAGACGCGAATAGCGAAGTGTGCAATAGCGAGTAGCGAGTGAGCGAATGGCGCGTGGGCATCGTCGCTATCGCGCCTATTCGCCACTCACTATCACAATTCGCTACCCCGTCAGCCCGCGCGTGCTCGGCACGAACAGCTCCTCGACCGTCACCGGCTTGGTGATGATGCCCTGCTTGACGGCATGGCCGATCAGCTCCTCGATGACCTGCCGGTTGGGGGCGATGCCGTAGGGCAGCGGATCGCCGGTGATCTGCATCACCCGCCGGTGCAGCTCGTCCATCTCGGTCGGCTTCTCGATGCGGCCGGCCCGCAGGCGCTCGAGATAGACGTTCTTGCTGGCCGCGAACGCGTCGAACACATCGGCGGCGAGCTGCGGATGGGCGGCGAGAAGCTCGTTCTTGATCACCACGGTATGATTGATCGGGTAGAGGCCGCGCCGGCGCAGCGCCGCCAGCCCGGTCTCGAACGCGTCGGGAATGAGCGGCCTCACATCGGGCGAATCGACCTCGACCCCGATGGCGGCCGCGAGCTCGCCCGCCGCCAGCATGTCCCCCATCTTCTGGCCGGGCTCGATCGGCACCACATTGGCGGGCGGGCGATATTCGGCCACGTGCTCGTCGCCGGAGAGCACCCAGGTGATCTTGCTCAGATCGACGCCGTATTCTTGGCTCAGGATGCCGCGCGCCCACACCCCGGTGGTGACCGTGTAGCCGCGGTTGACGCCGACCCGCTTGCCCTCGAGGTCCTTGGGGGTGCGGATGCCGGATTTGGTATTGGCCAGGATCGCGCCGTGGTGAAAGGCGCGCACCAGGAAAACCGGCACCGCCGTCATCGGCTTGCCGAAGGCGCGGGCGCAAATATAGGTGGTGATCGCCATCTCGCAGATGTCGAACTCGTTGCCCCGCACCATGCGGCGGAACGCGGCGATGAGCGGATCGACCTCGACGAAATCGAACTCGAAGCTGCGCGGCTTGACGGTGCCGTCCTTGAGGGCCTGGTTGTTGCCCTGCGTGCGGGTGACGGTCTTGAGCTTGGGTCCGGCCATTTGCAAAGGGCTCGTAGGTTGGGTTAACGCGGCCCGTGAAGACGCAATCCTGTCGGGCGGTGAGCCGCGCGTAACGCGATCGCGGACGGGGCTGTGTTGGGTTACGCGCGGAGCAACTTCTTCATGATATCTCGACGCCGGTGGCCGCGCTAACCCAACCTACGCACCGTGCCGCTGCTCACACCGTCGTCTGGGCCACGCCGGGACGCGCCGTCAAGGCTTCCTTGGCGGCGTCCTTGAAGGCCTGGTCGGGCGGCAGCACCACCGAGGCCGAGCGCACCTTGTGGTGCTCGGGATCGACGCCGGGCGGAACGACGCCCTTCTCCGTGAGCGCCTTGGCGGCCCGCAGCAGACGGTGGCGCGCCATGATGATGCCGTTGTCGGTGGAGACCAGGTTCTCCTTGGTGCGGTCGCAGATCGGCCCCATGCTCTCCTGCAGCGAGGCGTCCTGGCTGGCGAAGCCGGCGACGCCGCTGAAGGTCTTGCCGGCCTTCTGGGCGGCGCGGTCCATCAGATAATCGTTGTCCTTGTTGGCGATCGGCCGATAGGTGCCGGGCACGTATTTGCAATGCACGCCGGCGCCGGCCCGCATGCGCATCGACCTCGCGGGCGGAGAGCGCGCGCACCGGATGGAAGTCGTAGGTCCAGGCCCAGCAGCTCACGTCGTCGATCGGAATCCAGAAATGGCCGTGGATCGGATGGTCGGCGCGCGGCGGGATCATGGTGAAGGTCGGCATCACCCAGGGGGTGATGCGCCAGTAATAGTTGCCGTTCTCGGCGTTGCGGCGGGCGCCGATGAAGAGCCCGCCGGGCTGCTCCACGACCTCGAAATGCGGCCGCATGTCGCTGAGATTGTATTCATTGCCCTTGGCGCCCTTGAACAGCGGGTCGGAGCCGAGGTCGCCGCGATGCAGGAAGGAGACGTGGCTCGAATTGATGCCGCCCTCCATGGCCTGCATCCAGTTGCTGTCCTGCAGCCGCTTGGAGATGAAGGTCTGCTCGGCCGGAACGGTGGCGAACTCCCACTCCGGCAGCGGCGGCTGCTTCTCGGGCGGGCCCATATAGGTCCACAGCACCGGCCCGCGCTTCACCAGCGGATAGGACTTGAGCTTGATCTTCTGGCAGAAGCCGGACTCGGCCGGCTCGGAGGGAACGTCGATGCATTGGCCGGTCGTGTCGTATTTCCAGCCATGGTAGGGGCAGCGCAGCCCGTTCTCCTCGTTGCGGCCGAACCACAGCGAGACGCCGCGATGGGCGCAGAACTCGTCGATCAGGCCGTAGTTTCCGTTGGTGTCGCGGAAGGCGAGCAGGCGCTCGGACAGCATCTTGACCCGCACCGGCGGGCACTCGTTCTCCGGCAGCTCGGCCGCCATCAGGGCGGGCAGCCAATAGCTGCGGAATACCTGGCCCATCGGGGTGCCGGGGCCGGTCTGGGTCAGCAGGTCGTTCTGTTCTTTTCTCAGCATTCGATCGTTCCATAAGCCGCGGCCGGCGACCCTTTGATCAAGCCGGCGATTTCGAGATTGGCCTCCGACTCAAAGTAGGCGTTTGCGGGGGCTTCGACAAGTCGCGGGGGGCCCCTGCGAATGGCAAGTGGCGAGTAGCCGTAGGGCGCAATCGCTTTATTGCGCCATCAGCCTCGCCACCGGGCACGATGCCCTCGGCCTCGCCAAGCGGCGCAATAAAGCGATTGCGCCCTACAATCTATTCGCCACCTCGAGCTAGCAGCACTCGCAGCCGACCCCCTCGATATCGGCCAGCGCGTTCTTCAAGAAGGCCGGCGGCAGGTCGTCGGCCGCCACCTCCGCGAGCGGCTTGAACACCTTGAAGTGGTGCCGCCTGTCGGTCCCGGTCCAGAACGCCACCACGGTCTCCAGCGGCGGGCAGCCCGGCACCGCGCAGGTGACCTCCGCCACCATGACGGCGGCGTCCGGCGGCAGGGCGAAGCGGGCGCGCGTCCACTCCCGCACCTGCTCCGCGGCGGCGGCGTGCCCGGGCGCCTTGCGGCGAAACCCGATAGTTGCGGACTTGTTCAACGGTCGATCCTAACTATCTGATATCAGTGGGTGTTTCCGGTTTTCGCAGGTCCTGTAGGTTGGGTAGCGCGGCGAATCATGCGAGTGCCAGTGGTAATCCAGGCGTAAAGACGCGCGGAGTGGCGGCGGAACCGCGGTAGGCCGCTCACCACTCGCCATTCGACTTCTCGGCACCATGTGTCTAGATTGCCGCCGCCTTGCAGATATCAGCGATGGAGGTTTTCCAAAGTGGCAGAAAAAGTGCTTGCGGCGGTGAGAACAGGTCCGAGCAAGACCGAGATCCGCGAATACCCGATGCCGGACATCCCGGCGGACAGCGCGCTCATGAAGATGGAGGTCGGCGGCATCTGCGGCACCGACGTCAAGCTCTATGCGCATCCGCCGACCGACGCCCCGGTGATCATGGGGCATGAGAACATCGGCACCATCGCCAAGGCGGGCAGCGAATTCACGCGCCGCAAGGGCTTTAAGGAAGGCGACCTGGTGTTCGTCGAGCACTACGTGATGTGCGGCAAATGCGAGTGGTGCCATCTCGGCCAATACCGCCATTGCGAGAACACCAACTGGCGCACCAATCCGGACGCCATCCGCTACGGCTACACCTCGGCCGAGAAGGCGCCGCATCTGTGGGGCGGCTTTGCCCAATACGTCTATCTGCCTTGGAACGCGGTGGTGCACCACGTGCCCAAGGGGGTCTCGGCGGAGCTGGCCGGACTGGTGACCCCGATGGCGAACGGGGTCGAGTGGTCGCTGTTCGACGGCGGCGTCGGCTACAACTCCACCGTGCTGATCCAGGGGCCGGGCCAGCAGGGGCTGTCGCAGACCGTCATCTGCAAGCAGGCCGGCGCCTCGCTCATCATCGTCACCGGCACCTCCAAGGACGGCGCCCGCATGGCGGTCGCCAAGGAGCTCGGCGCCGATTACGTGATCGACGTGCAGAAGGAGGATCCGCTCGCCCGCATCATGGAGATCACCGGCGGCAAGGGCGTCGACGTCTCGCTCGACTGCACGGCCGGGGCCGGCGCCATCCCGATCCTGCTCGGCATCGAAGCGCTCAAGCGCAAGGGCGGCACCATCGTGGTGCAGGGCGAGATGGCGGCCTTCCCGAACTTCCCGCTGGAGAAATTCACCGTGAAGTTCATCACCATGAAGAGCGCGCGCGGCCACAGCTACAAGGCCTGCGAGCTGGCGCTGGCGCAGCTCGCCTCCAAGCGCTTTCCCCTGGAGAAGATCACCACCCACCGGTTCGGGCTCAAGGACGTCGATCTCGCCATCCGCTCGGTCGGCGGCAAAGGCGTGCCGGACGTGATCCACGCCTCGCTGATGCCCTGGACGTGAGGCCGCCAAGGAGGCGCATCTTCGCCTCCCCTGATTGCGGCCGACCCCGAAGCCCGTCGGGTGGCGGTCACGCGACAATCACCGATGTTTTGGGGGACAGGACCCCCACCCGGCGCCTTCGGCGCACACTCCCCCTTAAAGGGAGGGAACGATCGCACCACCCCACGGAGAGTTCAAACCGCCGTCGCGGGAGCCTGCGGGCGCGCCGGCGCATGGGCGCCGGCCCGGATGGCCTCGTCGCGGCGCTTGCGCTCGAGCGCCGCCTCGCCGCCGGCGGTCGCGTGATAGAGATCGAGCGCCTCGAACTCGTTGTCCAAGGGCGGCGCGATCGCGAGGTCGCTATAGGTCCAGCGGTCGGGCGCGGCCTCGATCTGCGTCAGCATCGCCTTGGTGCGCCGGTAGATCGACCAGGCGCGCCAAGCCTTGGCCAGCGTCTCTCCGACATAGCGCGGATAGAACACCAACGGGCTTTCCCGCCGCAAGCTCAGCCGCCGGTCGCGGCGGAACTTGAGCCGGAAGATGCCGGCTTCCAGCGGATGCACGCCTTCATATTTGAAGGCGAGATAGAACCACAGGATCGTGGTCAAGGTCGTCTTCATCCGGCCGAGCGGATTGGCGGCGGCGCGGCGCAGGATCGTGCGGATATGCTCGGGCGTGTAGTAGGTCTCCCACGCCGCCTTGTAGGCCTCCTCCCATTCCGTGTCCGACATCCTGGAATGATGCGCCACCCGGTGGTTGAGGTCGTACTTGTTCATGTCGGGGTCCATCCAGACGCCCTTGGTCCAGAGGCCCTTGTGGTCCTCCGAGCCGGGCAGCGGCGTCAGGAAGAAGAACTCGAGAATGTCGAGCGGCAGCTCGCGCTTGATGATCTCGATGTCGCGCTTGATCGATTCCTTGGTATCGCCCGGGAAGCCGAGGATGTAGCCCGCATAGGTGATGGCGCCGTGCTGGCGCCATTTCTGCAGCATGATGCGGTATTCGGTGATCTTGTTCTGGCGCTTGTTGGCCGCCATCAGGTTGTCGGGATTGATGTTCTCCAGCCCGATGAAGACGCGGCGCACGCCGGCCTGCGTCGCCTTCTCGATGAAGTTCGGAATCTTGTGGCAGAGCGTGTCGACCTGGATGGTGAAGCCGATGTTGAGCCCCTCCCCGACGCGCATTTGAATCATGCGGTCGAGCAACGGCTCCCAATGCTTGTTGCGGGCGAAATTGTCGTCGGTGATGAAGAAGCGCTTGATGCCCTGGGCATAATTGAGGCGCACGATCCGCTCCAGATCGTCGGGCGAGCGGAAACGGCTCTTGCGGCCCTGCACGTTGATGATGGTGCAGAACGAGCATTGGTAGGGACAGCCGCGGCCGAGATCGATGCTCGACAGCGAGCCCGAGGTGCGCCGCACGTGCTGCGCCGGCAGGATCGCGGCCGGCTCGCCTTCGAGCGAGGGCAGGTCGTCCATGTAATTGTAGATGGGCTTAAGCTTGCCGTTCCAGGCGTCCTGCAGCACCGCGTCGAGGCGGGCGTTCTCGGCCTCGCCGGCGAAGAAGGAGACGCCGAGCTCCTGCGCGGCCCGGATATCGGACGGCAGCTCCGGCAGCATGGCGATGCAGCCGGAGACGTGGAAGCCGCCGATGCAGACCGGCAGGCCGGCGGCGAGGAATTGCCGGGCGAGGTCGACGGCGCGCGGAAACTGGTTCGACTGCACGCCGACGAGGCCGATCAGGGCGCGGCCCCCTTCCCGCTCGATCATGCGGATGATCCGGTCGGGCCGCACGCGCCGGTTGGTCTCGTCGTAGGTGTGCAGGCGAATTTCGACGTCCGGCCCCAGAACCTGGCGGCGGCGTGCGTCCTCGGCGAGCCCGTTGAGGCAGGCCAACGTATTGGAGGGAATGGCCGATCGCACCCACTGGATCGGATAGCCGTCGTCATCGTAATGGCTCGGCTTGACCATCACGAAGTGGAGCACGTTGGCGCTGCCGGGCGCTGCCTGGGTCGATGTCATGACGGCTCCGGATCCCCAAAGGTGGGGCACCGTAGCATCCATCCGGCGGCCTTCCCAACGATATCTCGGCGCCGGCCGGCGCGGAGCCAGCGCACGAGATCAAGCCCCCAAGGGCTTGAAATCGCGATCGATTTCGCACTATCCGGGTGGCCCGGAGGCGGCACCCGGGAACCCCACCGCCTTCAGTTCTTGGTCTGATTGAAATGCTTCAAGCTCGGCGGCGGCTGATCCTTCATCGTGGGCATCAGCTCGCCATCGCCGTTGAGCATGTAGTGCTGACCGCCGATATTGACGTGGACATTGCCCTCGCCGCAGATCGATTCGACCCAGATCGGCTTCTTCTCGCGCTTCATGGTCTTGAGCACGGTCCACGGATGGGTGAGCGCATGGTCGTAGACCGTGACCTCATCGTGCAGAATATCCTGGTTGGCCTTGTCGAGATAGAATCTCTCTTTGACGATGGTCTGGCCGTCCTCGTGCACCGGAATGCCGCTGGGATCGAAGGTGCGCGGGTTCTTCAGGTTGCGGGTCTCGACCTCGAGAGTGGTGAACCGGCCGCTGGCGTCGGGCTCGACCCACTTGCCGATCGAATAGCCCATCCAGGAGGGGTCCTCGTCGGTCGGAAAGGCGCGCCCGTCCGTGTAGATGCGGCGCAGCATGCTCAGGTATTCCATCAGCATGTAGGTGGTGTTGCGGGTAACCACGATCTCCATCGGCAGCACCAGGGTGGTTGCCCTCGGCATGCCCTCCGGAATGCAGTTGTAGACCGGGTCGTCGCCGAACCCGCCTTTGGCCACATCGGCGAGATTGGCCTCGAATTTCGCCTGATATTCCGGCGTGAGCGGCGCTTGCTGCCCGCGCCCGGGCGGCTTGGTCTGGTCGAAGACGCCGAGCCTCCCCATCCCTTCCCATTGGCCCGCGAAGTCGGGATACCGGCTTTCGTCGAACGGCTGCTGCGCCGCAACCGGCGGCGCGATCACGGCCGTGGCCAGCGCAATCAAACAAATCATGCTCTTGGACAGCATTTGCTTTACCTCCCGGAAGGACCGACTGCAGCGATGGGTTCGCGCCGCTATTTGGGCTGCGCGACCGGCGTGCCGTCCTTGAACTTGATGGCGAGCGGCTGGTAGGAACCGCCTTCGGCGCCGCTGTGCAGCGGATTGATGGTGGCCTTGATCTCGTCGCCGGGCTTGAGGCTCTTGGAGGTCATCCCGTCGCGGACCAGCAGTCCGGGCGCGCCGCCCTCGAGGGTCCAATCCTTGACCACGCCATCGGCGCCCTTGACCTCCAATATGAGGAGCGTGTGCGGGCTGACGAACTTGAACTCCTTCACGGTGCCCGAAATCTCGATCGGGTGCTCCATGTCGAACATGGCGAACGAATGATGCGCGCAAGCGGCGCCGGTCGCGGCGGCCAAGGCAAGGCCCGCCAACACAGCCGTTGAATGCAATTTCACGCTCATGATGTGGTTTTCCCTCGTCGAATCCAGCCTCGAGCGGTTTCACATTACCGGAGAAAGAAACCGCTCTCACATTTTTGCATTATCGCATTTTCGGACGGAAAACCGGCGTCCACTTTTCCTGAAAATGCTCTAATGCGCTCACGCTCGCCGGCAGGATACGACATCAGGCCGGCAGGCGGCAACGCATCTGTTCCCGGCATCAGTGCCGCACGCTGGTCTCGCCGAGATGCTGGCCGCAGTCCATGCGGATGCATTCCCCGGTCATGACGGTCGCGACCTCGACCAGGAAGAGGGCGGCGCGCGCCACGTCGACCGGCCAGATTCCCTTGCCCAGCGGGAATTCGGTCTTCGCCCGCCGCACCCGCTCCTGATACTGCTCCTCGGTCAGAATCTGCCGCGTCCAGTGGCCCAGCATGCCGCCGGGGCACAGCGCATTGACCCGCACCTCCGGCGCCAGCAGCCGCGCCATCGAGAGCGTCAAGGTGTTGAGCGCGCCCTTCGAGGCCACATAGGCCATCGAGCTGCCGCCGGCCCGCATGGCGCCGACCGAGGAGATATTCACGATTGCCGCGTCGCCGGTCGCCTTGAGGTGGGGGGCGGCCGCCCGGCACATCTGGTAATTGCCGATGAGATTGACGCCGTAGACGCGCTGGAACTCGGCGGCGTCGAGCAGGTCCATGCGCTTGTGCGGGATCGGCTTGGTGGTGGCCGCATTGTTGATGAGCACGTCGAGCCGGCCCCAGCGATCGACCGCCGTCTTGACCAGCCGCACGCAGTCTTCGTCCTTCGAGACGTCGCCCTGCACCGCGATCGCGTCCACGCCCGCGGCTTTGCAGTGCGCCACGACCTTCTCGGCGCCGGCCTTGTTGGTGGCATAGTTCACCAGCACGTTGCAGCCGCGCGAGGCCAAGATCTTCGCGCATTCCGCGCCGATGCCGTCATCCGAGCTCGCCCCGGTGGCGACGGCGGCTTTTCCCTTGAGCTCCAACGAAACCTCCCCTGTCCAAAGTTATTGTTGAATCCGCGTCATGCGCGCCGCCTTGGCGACCAGCTCCGGCGGCAGCTCCGCGACGGTGCGGATGGCGGCCGTGATCGCCTCGCCCGAGCGCGCCTCCACGGTCAGCTTCATCTGCTTGGCCTCCTCGAGCAGCGCCGGATCCCGCATGGCGGCATCGAAGGCCTGGCGCAACGCGGCGACGCGGTCGGCCGGCACGTTCGGCGGCGCCAGGACGGGCCGGCCGAGCTCGAGGCTGGAGGCATGGACCTCCAGGATCTTCCGCTGCTCGTCGGTCTTGGCATAGGCGAAGATGGTCGGCACCTTGAGCTCGGGCACCGGCTCGGGCTCGGTGGTGAACAGGATGCGGAAGGTACCGTCGTCCAGGAGGTGCTGGGCCGAGCCCTGGAACGCGCTGGTGGTCTGGCAGATGCCTTCGAGCTCGCCGCGCTCCATCGCCAGGACGACGGCGGTCGCGCCCTTGTAGCCGTCGATGAGCTTGAACTTCATGCCGAGCAGGTTCTTCAAGAGCAGCGGCGTCTCGGTCAGCGCGGTGCCGGCGCCGTCGCCGCCGACCACGAGCTCGCGCACGAACAGATCCTCCGGCGACTTGATGCCGGAATCGGAACGCGCATAGCAGCCCCGATGGGTGAGCTCCGGGCTGCCGATCCAGTTGAACTTCAGGGGATCGTAGTTGACGTTGGGCTGCCGCATGAGCGCGTAATTGGGAATGTTGCGGCTGACCATGCCGAGCGTGGTGCCGTCCTGCGCGGCCTTGTTGTAGAGGTAATTGGCGGCGATGAGCGAGCCGGCGCCGGGCATGTTCTCGATCACGAAGGGCGGATTGCCCGGAATGTATTGCCGCATATGGCGGGCGACCAGCCGCCCCCAGGTGTCGTAGTCCTGCCCGGGCTCGGTGCCCACCACCATGCGGATCTGCTTGCCTTTGTAGAATTCCGCCGGCGATTGGGCGGAAAGCGGCGTCGCGGCGCCGACGCAGCAGGCGATCAACATCAGGGCGCGCATCGATCCCGGCATGCTGTCCTCCTCTTGGCGCCGACGCAGCCGTCAAGGCCTGGCATAGCGCCCGCGGCCGAAAAAGCGATCGACGTCGTCGGGCTTGGCATGGTCGCGGCTGGTCGGCATGGCCTCGACCTTGCGGGTGGCGCGCTCGACCGCCGGCCGCGCCGCAATGGCGGCATGCCAGCGCGCGAGATTGGGCTTGTCCTCGAAGCTCACGCCCTGGCGCTGATGATTGGCGGCCCACGGATAGGTCGCCATATCGGCGATGCTGTAATCCGGTCCGCCCAGATAGGCGCTCACGGCGAGCCGCCCCTCCAGCACGTCGTAGAGCCGCCGCACCTCGGTCTGGAAGCGGCTCAGCGAATAATCGTTCCCGGGCGGCGCGAACAGCTTGAAATGCGTGAGCTGTCCGAACGCCGGGCCGACCCCGGTCAGCTGGATCATCAGCCATTGGATGGTCTCGTAGCGCGCCGCCGTCTCCTTCGGCAGGAAGCGGCCGGTCTTGTCGGCCAGATACATGAGGATGGCGCCCGACTCGATGACCGTATACGGACGCCCGAGCGGCCCCTCGTTGTCGACGATGACCGGGATCTTCCCGTTCGGATTGATCTTGCGAAAAGCGGGATCGTAATTGTCGCCCTTCCATACGTCGACCGGAATGATCCTGTAGGGCAGCTCGATCTCCTCGAGCATGATGAAGATCTTGCGCACGTTCGGGCTTGTCAACGCGTAGAAATCGATCATCGGGCGGAGCTCTCAGCGGTTAAATGGCGAATGGCGAGTAGTGAGTAGAAGTAGTGAGGGTAGGGAGTAGGGCCGTCGCCTCGATCGTTATTCGCTACTCGCTACTCGACTACTCCCTATTCGCCGCGCCTTTTGGCGCAGCGGCGCCGACCGCCGTGATCTTGGCGGCGGTCTGCATGTGGCCGTCCCAGCGCTTGGCAAAGGGTGCCGCGATGCCGAACTGGTCGAGCACCCGGAACACGATGTGGTCCACGATATCGTCGACCGTCTGCGGATGGTTGTAGAAGGCCGGCATCGGCGGCAGCATCACCACCCCCATGCGGGCCAGCTTGAGCATGTTCTCCAGATGGACCTCGGACAACGGGGTCTCGCGCACCACCAGCACCAGCCGCCGGCGCTCCTTCAAGATGACGTCGGCGGCGCGATGCACCAGGTGCTCGCCATAGCCGTTGGCGATGCCCCCGAGCGTGCGCACCGAGCAGGGAATGACCACCATGCCTTCGGTGATGAACGAGCCCGAGGAGATCGAGGCCCCCATGTCGCCCTGGCTGTGGACCACGGTCGCGAGCGCCCGCACCTGCTCGATGGTGTGGCGGGTCTCGTGCTCGATGGTGCGTTGCGCCCACTTGCTGATGATGAGGTGGGATTCGACCTCAGCATGCTTCAACGCCTCCAAGAGCCGGATTCCGAAGACGGCGCCGGTCGAACCGGTCATGCCGACAATGAGGCGTCGCATAGAGCTCCTCGCAACTTAAGCGCTTGTTCCAGACGTTTCAGCCATAGCCGCCGCGCCGCGCGGCCGCAACTCCCCCTCCCCGTCCCTCCCCGGCTGGGGCGGTAGGGTCAGGGCTTGAACAGGTGGCCGAACATCTGCAGCGCCAGGCGCCGCCGCTCCGGCGAAGGCAGGTTCACGGCCGGGAACTTGTCGCGCCAATGGTACGGCCGGCAGGCGTCGATGACGGCGCGGCTGTTGGTATAGTCGCCCGCCGCCTTGCGCTCGGGCTCGATGCGCGGATCGAGCGGCGTCGACCAGGCGTTGCGCACGATGTCGATCGAGGT
Organism: uncultured Alphaproteobacteria bacterium; assembly: GCA_963744275.1. Lineage (GTDB taxonomy): Bacteria > Pseudomonadota > Alphaproteobacteria > Rhizobiales > Xanthobacteraceae > VAZQ01. The sequence continues at coordinate 343,880 of CAVUSX010000025.1, read as the reverse complement.
CGCCGGGATCGGAGCGCGTGATCAGCGCCCAGATCACCTCCTCCAGGTTGGAGACGTCGATATCGTCGTCGACCACGATGGTGTAGCGCCCGCAATAGGCGCCCACATGGCACATGGTGGCGATGTGGCCGGCCTGCTTGGCATGGCCCGGATAACGCTGGCTGATCGCGACCGCGAGCAGGAGCCGCGCATTGCCGACCTCGTGCGCCCAGGCCGCCGTGACGCCGGGCACGCCCGCCTTCTCGATGTTCTCGCGCAACAGGCCGGAGCGGACCACGGCGCGATAGCGGCAGATCTCGTCGGGCGGACGCTGCGGCGAGCAGCCCAGCAGGATCGGATCGTTGCGGTGGTAGATGGCCTTGATGTCGAGCACCGGCTCGGGCCGCAGATCGCTGGCGTAATAGCCGGTCCATTCGCCGAACGGCCCCTCGATGCGCTCGTTGCCGGGCTCGACGAACCCCTCCAGCACGATCTCCGCATTGGCCGGGATCGGCAGGCCGGTGAGCGGCCCTTTGATCACGTCGACCGGCTTGCCGCGCATGCCGCCGACGACCTCGTATTCGCTCACCCCGAACGGCACCTCGCTGCAGGCCATGAGAAACGTCATGGGATCGCCGCCGCAGACCACCGCGACCGGCATGGCCTCGCCGCGCGCCTTGTATTTGTCGCGCATCTGGCGGCCGTGCTTGCCGGGCGAGATGTAGAAGCCGGCCGACTTGGCGTCGTGGATCATGACCCGATAGGTCCCGCAATTGATCCAGCCGTCGTCGGGATCGCGCATGACGTTGAAGCAGCCGGTGCCGATATAGCGGCCGCCGTCCGGCTCGTGCCATTGCGGGGCCGGGAATTTGCCGAGATCGACGTCGTCGCCCTTGAGCACGTTCTCGAAGATCGGGCCGTCGTTCACGTATCGAGGTGCGATGCGCTTCATCGGTCCCATGAAGTGGGTGCGAAAGCCTTCCGAGAGCTCGATCTTGGACAGCTCGGTCGGAAAGCCGAGCGTCATGTTCTTGCGCTTGCCGCCGAAGAAATTCACCAGGATGCGGCTGCCCTTGATGGTGCCGGGCACGTCCTCGAAGATGAAGCAGGAAGCGGCGTCGTCGTGCAGCGCCATCTCGGCCACCATGCCGATGTCGCGCTGCCAGGACAGGTTCTGGACCTCCTTGATCTCGCCGAGCTTGCGCGCCTCCTCGATCCATTGGCGCAGATCGTCATAGGCGAGGCGCGGATCGACGTTCGAGCTCGACGCCGCGAGCGGCGGCGCGCCGCCGCCGATCGGGTTGCTCATGAGATCGGGCTTGGGATCAGTTGCTTGCTCGGCCAAGGTTCCTCCCGTCGATTGCCGCCGCGAAGGCATCAGCCGGCCTGGACAACGGCGAGCGACGACGGATAGAGCATATTCGCAAAGACCGGAAGCCGCCATAAGGCGCGACCCAGGAGATCCAATGAAGGCAAGCCTGCAGCCCGGCGTAGCGCGGGTGAACCGCATCACCGTCGATCCTGGCCGGACCATCGGCTTCATGGGCGAGGAAGGCCGCGTCTACGCCACCCCCTGGATGATCGGCGACATCGAATACACCTGTCGCGATCTCATTCTGGCGCATGCCGACGCGGGCGAGGATTCGGTCGGGGTCGAGGTCGCGGTCCGGCACCTGGCGCCGACATTGCCCGGAATGACGGTCGAGATCACGGCGCGGGTGACGGCGGTCGAAGGCCGCAAGGTGACCTTCGAGGTCGCGGCCAGGGACGAGCTCGACGAGATCGGTCGCGGCACCCATACGCGCTTCGTGGTCGACGTCCAAAAGACCATCGCGCGCCTCAAGGCCAAGGCCGCCAAGCGCGCCGATCAAGTCCGGGGCACCCCATGAGGCTCCCGAAGGGGTCCGACGAACCGCTGATCCTGGTCGATGAAGGCAACCGGGCGGTGGGCGCCGCGCCCAAGCAGGCGATCCATCGGCAGGGCTTGCTGCATCGCGCGTTCTCGATCTTCATGCTCGATGAGCGCGGCCGCATCCTGCTGCAGCGGCGCAACCCGCGCAAATACCATTCGGGCGGCCTGTGGGCGAACTCCTGCTGCGGGCATCCGCGTCCGGGCGAGCGCACCGTGACGGCCGCCCGCCGCCGGCTCGACGAGGAGCTCGGCGTCACCGATCCGCTGCGGTTCGGATTCCTCGCCCGCTACCAGGCCGCGCTCGACCATGGCATGCAGGAAAACGAGCTCGTGTATGTGTATTTCGGGCGCCTCAAGTCGCAGCCGCAGCCCAACCCGGCCGAGGTCGTGGACCTCGAATTCTTGAGCCTGCGTGACATCAACCGGCGCATCAAGCAGAAGCCGGGCTCCTTCACGTATTGGATGAAGCACTATATCCGCAATCACCACGACGAGATCGCGCGGCACATTGAGGCCGAGATCAGCCAGCGGGAGGGATCATGAACCGTCACATCCTGCGTGCGGCGCTCCTGTGCGCGAGCCTGGCCGGTGCGGCGCGCGGCGATGAGCTGATCACGCTCCGCTACGGGCAGAACGCCGCCGGCGCCGGCGGCCTCTCGTCGCTGCCGCTCACGGTCGCGCAGCGCAAGAATTTCTTTGTCCGCGAAGGCATCAATCTGGTGGTGGTTCCCATCCCGGGCGGTACCGACCGGATCGTGGCGGCGCTCGACAAGGGCGAGATCGATGCCGGCAAGAACGCCACCCCCTACCTGATCCAGGCGGTGCTCAAGGGCTCCGACGCGGTGGCGATCATGAGCCAGACCAGCAACCCCATCTACAGTCTCATTGCGCGACCCGAGATCAAGACTTTCGCGGACCTCAAGGGAAAGACGCTGGGCCTGTCGACGCCCGGCGACACCATCACCTTGTCGACCCTGCGGCTCCTCGCCCGCGCGCATCTCGGAATGACGGATTTCGCCAGCAAGGTCGTGGTCGGCACCGCGGCCCGCTTCGCCTGCCTCAAATCGGGCGAATGCGCCGCCGTGCCCATGGGCCAGCCGGAGGATCTCGACGCCATCGGGCAAGGCTTTCCGCGGCTCGCCTTCACCTACGAGGCGGGCGCCGATCTGCTGTTCAACGTCGACATGACGCGGCGCGCCTGGGGCGAGCAGAACAAGGACACGCTCACGCGCTTCGCGCGCGCCATGGCGTCCGCCTATGGCTTCATGAACGATCCAAAGAACCGCGACGAAGTCACCGGGATCATGGTGGAAACCGGCGTGCTCGCCCAAGGTCGCGGCGGAGATTTTCGCGCCCTATCTGGAGCCGGGGAAGCACGTGCTGCCGCGCAAGGGCGAACTGGACATGGCCGCGTTCAACCGGGTGATCGCCCTGATGGCGCAGGTCGGCGCCATCCCCTCCCCGGCACCGCCCGCCGAGCGGTTCGTGGACCTGCAATATTTGCAGGCCGCCGGGCATTCAGTGAGCGCTACAGCCAGCGCCTCCTGGAACTTCAACAGCCGCCCCGCATTGGCCATCACCACCACGGTGCTGACATTGTGCAGGAGCGCCGCGATGATGGCGCCGCTGGCGCCGAGCCCACCGGTGGCGGCCATGGCCACGATCACCACCGTCCAGCCGAGCCCGATGCTCACATTGGCGTAGATGGTGCGGCGGCAGCGGCGGCTCAGGCGGATGCAGGTTCCCAGCCGCCGCAGATCGTTGGTCATCAGGACGAGGTCGGCGGAGGCCAGCGCCACGTCGGTGCCGCGCGCCCCCATCGCGATGCCGACGGCGCCGACCTTGAGCGCCAGCGAATCGTTGATCCCGTCGCCCACCACCATGGGGCGGTAGCCGGCGCGGATCTCGTCCAGCACATAGGTCATCTTCTGGGCCGGCAGCGCCTCGGAGCGGATGTTCGGCAGGCCCAGGAACTCGGCGATGCGGAGCGCGACGGCGGGACGGTCGCCGGTCAGGAGCACCTGGCGGCGCAGCCCGAGCTCGCGCAGATCGTCGATGGCCTCGCGCGCCTCCGGCCGCGGCTCGTCGGCGAGCAGCATCCAGCCCAGGAATTGGGTGCCGCGCGCGACCCCCACCATGGGGCCGTCGTGGTTGGGCGGCTCCGAGATCGCGATGCCGAGCTCCTTGAACAGCTCGGCGCGGCCGAGCGCGACGACCTGCGGCCCCTCCAGGCCGACCACGCCCAGGCCGCGCGATTCCTTGATGTCCTGGAGCACATGCCGGCCGGGCTCGGCCAGGGTCGCGAGCGCGCGGCTGACCGGATGATTGCTGGCGCCCGCCAGACTGCCGGCCAGCGCCTTGAGGTCGCGTTGATCGACGCCGGGCTCGGCGCGCGCTTCCACCAGCTGCAGCTGGCCGACCGTGACGGTGCCGGTCTTGTCGAACACCACCGCATCGACGGTCGCGAGATTTTCCAGGAAGGCGGCGCCCTTGACCAGGATGCCGTGGCGGCTCGCCACCGCGATCGCGGCAATCGAGGTGGCGGGCGCGGCCAGCACCAGGGCGCAGGGGCAGGAGGCGACCAGAACCGCCAGCGCCGCCACCGTATTGCTGGTCGCGAACCAGGTGCCGGCCGCGATCAGCAGCACCAGCACCATGTAGCGTTCGGCGTAGCGCTCGAGCAGCCGGGTGACGGGGGGCTTCGCCCCCTCGGCGTCCTGCAAGAGCGCGATGACCCGGCCCAGCGTGGAATCCTCGCCCACGCGCGTGAGCCGCACCAGCATATGGCCGTCGCCGTTGATCGAGCCGCTCAAGACCTCGTTGCCGACCTGCACCTCGACCGGAACCGATTCACCGGTGATCGATGCGGTATCGACGCTGGAGGCGCCCTCATGGACCACGCCGTCGGCCGGAATGAGATCGCCGGCGCGCAGATCGATCATATCGCCGACCCGCAGCGCCTGGGTGTTCACCTCCTCGAGCTGGCCGTTCGGCAGCAGGCGGCGGCTCTTGACCTGGGTCAGCTTGCTCAGCGCCCGGATGGCTTCCTGCGAGCCGAGCAGGGAGCGCTCCTCCAGGATGTGTCCGAGCGTCATGACCAGCGGCAGCAGCGCCGCCGTCATCAGGTCGCCGGCCGCCCAGGCCGCGATCAGGGCGAGCGCGATCAGCTGGTCCGTGATGCCGTGCAGATCCGGATAGCGCAGCGACTGCCAGGCGGCCGACAGCGCCGGCACCGCCACCAGCAAGGCCGCGATCCCGGCCACCAGCTCCGCCACGTCGCGCTGGTTCGGCACCAGGAACTGCAGCGCGGTCGCCAGGATGAGGCAGCCGCCGGCGATGAGCGAGAGGGTGAGGCGAAGGCCGAGCGAGAGCTGCTCGGCGCGGCTCAGCAGGCCGTCGCCCGCCGTCGGCGGCAGGGCTGCATCGGCGGTCTCGGCGGTCATGGTCATCGGGGCACCGGTCCCGGCAGCATCAGCTGGATGCCGCCATCATTGTCCACGGTATCGACGCGCGCCGCCTTGGCCAGCAGGGCGCCGATGCGATCGTAGTAAATCCGGGTGGTGAGCATATCGCCGGACAGGCCCGGCGATCCGTTGGCCAGCGCCGCGATGGCGGCCGTGCGCGACTTGGCGTCGGTGACCTTCTCCTCGGCCTTGGCGTCGGCATCGGTCAAGGTCCGGTCGCGGTCCTGGTTCGCCCGCAGCGCCGTCATGGCGGCGCCGGTGCGGGCTTCGGCGATGTCGCGGTCGGCCTGCTGCGAGGCGATCAGGACGTAATCGAAGGCGCTCTTGGCGCCGCTCGGGATCGCAGCCGCGAGATCGACCCGGCTCACCTTGATGCCGAGGCTCGCGCCCGCGCCCGCGAGGTCGTCGATCCGGTGATTGATCGCGTTCATCAGATCGGCGCGCAATTGCTCGCGGCCGGCGCGCGCGGCCGCCGTCGAGCCCGAAGTCCAGCTCGGGGCGCGCCACCAGGATGGTGTCGAGATCGCGCGAGGCGCAGACCGCGACCGCGCTCGCCACGAACAGCCGCTGCAAGGCCGGAGCGACATGCTCGGCCGCCAGGATATAGGCCGCCGGATCGGTGATCTGATAGAGCAGCGAGGCCTGCAGATGCACCACGCTGGCATCGCCTGAGAGCAGGAAGGCGGTGTTCTCGCGCGCATAGTCGCTGATCATGAAATCGCCGCCGACCGCGGAGTCGGGCTCGAACTGATCGATCTGGAATTCGATCTGGCGATCCTCCGAGGGCAGCAGCACCACCTGCTCGATCGGCCGCGGCCAGCGCCATGAGCAGCCCGGCGCCCTGCTGCCGCACGATGCTGCCGAAGCGATAGATGATGGCGCGGCTCTCGGGCGGCACCTGGCGGAAGTTCGACACCGACCAGCCGAGCGCGGCCAGGCAGACCACGAGGAACAAGAACCGGAACGCGAGCTTGGCCGATTGCGCCCAGGCGCCGGCGGGCTCGGCGCCCTCCTTGGCATCCGGCATGGTCGTTGTGGTCATTGTGATTCCTCCTGGCTCGGGCCATGGGGAGGCGCTGGTGTGGGTGTCGTCGGGGCGGGTGCGGCCGGGGCCGCGGGCGTGGCGGCCGGCAGCCGCGGCGTGGGCCGGTCCCTCGACCAGCACCCGGAACGGCGCCGCGTCGGTGCGCAGGATCAGCCGCGTATTGGCGCCCACCACGGTGTCGAGCGTGTCGAGCGAACGCAGCAGCATGTAGAGATCGGGGGCGCTGTTATAGGCCTTGCCGTAGATGTCGGCCGCCTCCAGCCGCGATTTGGCGTCGATGCCGGCGGCCTCGGCCTTGGCCTTGGCGCGCAACACCCGGGCGTCGCGATCGGCATTGGAGGCGATCTCGGCCGCCGCCCGCTGGCCCTCCGCCTGACGCTCGGCCGCGACGGTCTCGCGCTCGGCCCGCATTCTGGCGACGGTCGCATTGAGGGTTTCGGTCGGCAGCGTCAAGCGCTCGATGCCGACCTGGCGGATGGTCACGCCGTAGACCTTGAGGGCCTGATCGTCGAGGCGCTCGCGCAGGCGGCTCTCCAGGTCGCTCAGCTGCACCTTGGCGGGATCGGTATTCACGAGGTTGGCCAGATCGAAGCTCGCCGCCGTGATCTCCAGCGCCGAGCCCACGAAGCTGCGCAATTGCTGCGCCGCCACATCGGGCTGATTGCGCACGGCGCGCAGGAACTGCCGGATGCGCTCGGGCTCCGCCGGCACCTGCCAGGCCACATAGGCCTGGATCAGGATCCGCAGGCCGTCGCGGGTTCCCACGTCCTGCAGGCCGCTCGAGGTGGTGCGCAGCCGCAGATCGACGTCGATGGTGCTCTCGATCGGGGCCGGCATCTTCCAGGCCAGCCCCGGTTCGGTGAGAACGTTGATCGGGTCGCCGAAGCGGGTCACCACGATGGCCTGGCCGGGCCCGACCAGCACCAGGCAGGCACTCAGCACGGCGGCGGCGACGATCAGGAAGGCGACCACGAAGCGGCCGTAGCGCGCGAACAGGCCTTTGCGTCCGTCGTCATGCGCCGCATGGTCGTGGCCGTCATGGCCGTGGCCGTGGTGGTGATGACCGTGGTGATGGTGCCCGAGCGTCATCGTTGTGATCCTGAAATGGGTGGAAGCGTGGGTTCGTCATCGTCCTCTTCGGAGCCGTAATTCTTGCCGGGCGGGAACACGATGTCGCGTCGCGCCGCCTGCGCTCCGCCGCCGAAGCTGCGCAGATCGATGACCGGGCCGTTCTGGCCCTTCAAGCGGTGATCGATCACGATCGTCTCCGATTTCGCCAGGCCCGAGGTCAGACGCTCGGAGCGCCGCTCGAACAGGAACGCCTCGCCGTCCCGCTGCCGCGCCTCGCGATCGGCATCGAACAGCGTGCCTTCGCTGCGGGCTTGGGTGACCAGCTCGGAGGCCGCCGCGGTCGCCTTGTTGCGGTCCTCCATGGCGCCCTGCTGCGCCGATTTGATGGAGTGAATGGCGCTCGCGCGCTGCACCGCGATCTGCGAATTGGCGAGGATCTCGGCGGCCTGCACGTTGTGATAGGCGGAGGCGGCGCCGGCCGGCGGATGGATCGCCTCGACCACCACCGAGATCGCCTCGATGCCGCTCGACAATCGATCCAATTGATCCTGCAGGGCGGTGCGAAAATCCTTGGTGAAGGCATCGCGGCTCTGTCCGAGCACGTCCGGCAGCGTGTAGCGGGCGAAGTACCGCACCAACAGCTGGCCGGTCGAGGCCATGATGAGAGTCTCGGGGTCGGCCACCCGATAGGCCGAATTCATGGCGTCCGCATCGGTCAGGCCGACCCGATAGACCACGCGCAAATCCGCGTCCGCGATCTGGAAGGTCTGCTGGCCGTTGGCTTCGCTGGCGATCAGGTAGCTCTGCTCGGAGGGGTGTGACGCATCCCACAGCCGGTCGGCCGATGCCGGCGGATTGGCTTCCGCGCCGGCCAATTGCTGCTGCTGATCGACCCCGGCGCTCGGTCGCGCGGCCGGCCCGGCCTCGCCCAAAGGCGACATCGCGATCGGGATGTCGTGGATCACGCCGAACTCGACCGAGCGCATCACCCCCATGGGCCAGGGCAGATGGAGATGCAGGCCCGGCCCCAGCACCGCGACCGGCTTGCCGAAGCGCTCATAGACCGCGCGCTCGTTGAGGCCGAGCGCGGTGATGCCGGTGACGCACCAGGCCAATACCCCCATCACCAGGGCGACCGGCAGCATGGCCCGCTGCACGAAGGCGAGCGCCCAGCTGCGCGACAAATCGATGCCGAACTGCTGGCGCACGGCGGTGTTGAAGGCCTGGAAGCTCGGCAGCGCAAAGCGCAGGAAGCCCGCAATGCTGCTGTCCGCGACGGTGCGACGCCGGGTGATCGGCGCGAACGGAACGAAGGCGACCGCCAGGCTGCGGACCACCAGCTCGAGCGCGACCACGACGACCAGGATGGCCAGTCCCTGCTCGATCCGGATCGCCCAGGTGAATCCGAGAAAGCGGAGCACGGACGCGATGCCGAGACCCAGGCATACCGTCAACGGTATGCGCAGGAGGCGGTCGAGCTGCGGGGCGTCCGGCAGCATCTCGGCCGCCACGCCGGCGAACGAGCGCTCCAAGCACCAGGAGCGGAAATGCCGCCACGATCAGGGCGCCGCCCAGGATCTCCAGGGTGGTCGGATCGGCGGCCGCGAACGGCGTCACCGGCCACGTCACCGCCACGCCGGCGACCGCCAAGGCGCCGAACAGCAAGGCGACGAGCGCCTGCGGCCAGCCCGCCAGCCACTCCACACGCCAGACCAGGAGCGGGCGCGCGCGCGCCAGCAATCGCCGCCAGCGGGCGGTCGCGCCCGCGCCTCGCCGGCACGCTGATCGGGGCTGCCACCGGTACCGGCGGCAGGGCTGCTTGCTCGAGCAACCGGAGGCGGACGAAGACCAGGAGGCCGGCGGACAGCAAGCCCGCGGCCGCGACCAGGAACGAGGCGCCGACGAAACCGAGCGCCCGCGGAATTGGGAGATCGAGGCGCCAATAGGCGTTCGCATGCGCCGATATGGCGCCGGTCAGGCCGAGCCCCAGCGCCGCGAAGATCGCTCCGATGATCAGGAGCGGCGCAAGATACCGCCTCGCATTGTTGAAATGCGGCAAGTCGGCCAGCATAGGCGCGCCTCCCAAGCGAACAGCATCCGTCAGCGGTCGAGGACCGCTGCGATAGCCGAATTTCGCCCCCAGGTCGAGCAGACGGTCAAGTCCCGAACGAAGGCGTGCCGCAGCAGCCGGACATGCCCTCGCGGCGGGAGCGCCGCAGTCTTGTTACATTATTGCTTGAAGCAGCGCCCGCCCAGAGTTGCTGCTTCGCGCTGTCTTTGCAAGCCGCTATTGCTTGAACCGCACCACCAGCGGAGCCGGATAGGATTCAGCCACCGGCTCGCCGCGGCTCTTCACCGTGACCTTGTACATCCCGGCCTCCGCGATCGCGTCGGCCGGAAGCATCGCATCGAGCTCGTTGCGGCTGACGAATTGGGTCTCCAGCTCCTTGCCGTTCAAGAGCACCTGATGGAAGGGCCAGAACCCTCTGCCCTTCACCTTGAGCACCGTGGGCCCGGTCGCCTGCGTCACCGCGTACGGAGTGACGACGATATGCTCCGACAATTGCTGCCAGGAATTGAACTCCGGAATCGGATTGACGTATTTGTGAAATCCGATGTCGACCAGCTTGCCGTTGGTCACCACCATCTTGACGTTGGTGGTCGCCCACATGTCCTGCAGCGGATTGCCCTCGACGATCGAGAGGTCCGCCACCTTGCCGGGCTCGACGCTGCCGTAGTCCTTGTCCTTGCGGAAGGTCTTGGCGACGTTGATGGTGGCGGCCTGGATCACTTTCATGGGCGGCACGCCGGCCTCGACGTCCATGGTCATGCCTTCATGCATCAGGAGGCCGGCCATGCCGCGCGGGGAGTTGGAGCCTTCCTTGAGAATGCCGCCGGCCTGCACGAAACGCCGGATGAATTCATTGGCCTTGGCGTAGCCGATCTTGGTTTGCTCGAGCTGCTCGGGCTTGTAGCGCTTGAACAGCTTCTCGGTGGTGTACTCGGTCACGATGCGAACGGCGGCCGGAAAGTTGCTGTTGGGATCGCCGAGGATCTCCTGCTCCTTCGCCCAGAAGCGCTGCGCGCTCGGAGACAGCGGCCGCAGCCACTTGGCGATGGTGGGGGTCCAGGCCACGTGATGCTCCACCATCGGGGCGATGACCTTGTCGTAGTTCTCGGTCTCGTAGAGCGCGCCCGCCACCTCGGCGTCGATCCGGCCGGCGGTGCGGTCGACCGCGAGCTTGCGCCGGCGATCGAGGTCCATGATCGAGGTGTAGCCGACGCCCCAGATATGCTCGACGCCGTCGACGCCGGCATTGGCCGACGCGATGGCGTCCCAGGTGTGGCCCGTCACCCCCATGCCGATCCGATGGGCTTCGTCGGCGACCGCCTTCACCAGATCGGGCGTGAGGTACTCGCTGAGCTTGATCACATCGTAGCCGTCCCGCTTCTTCTGCTGCACGGCGGCGCGGGCCTGCTCGGCATTGTCGATCGCGATGTAGCCGCGCCAGGCGCGCGATCCTTCGGTCTCGAGCTCGCCCATGCGCGCGCCGAGCGCCTGTCCGGAGGGCCAAATGCGCGGACCGCGAATCTTGCCCATATTGGTGCCGTCCTTCTGGGCGAGCGCCCAGGGACCGTCCTGGTTGGTCTCGATCTCCACGCAGGTGGTGATGCCGAGATGGAGATAGAGCTCGCCCCAGAAGGCCTCCCAGTGACAATGGCCGTCGATGAAGCCGGGCATGACGGTCTTGCCCTTGACGTCGATGACCTGGGCGCCGGCCGGAATGGCGACCTCGCCGCTGCGGCCGACGGCCTTGAAGCGGTCGCCTTCGATCACGATCACGGAATTCTCGATCGGCGGACGTCCGGTGCCGTCGATCAACAATCCGCCTTGGATGACCGTCACGGGTGCCGGCGTTTGCGCCTGCGCCTCGATGCCGGGCGCCGCGGCGCCGGCCGCGATCAACGCTACGGTCGCGAATGCTTTCGTGAACATCTCTTCCCTTCCCTGCCGTCGGCCGCCGATGACTTCCGCATCGGTTCCGGCTCGGCTTCCAAGCCACTTTCCAATATCCGGTTCGATCATGCCGTCGCGAGCACCCGGGATTGTGCACTGCCGCGATTGCGGCGCATGATCCGATCGATGTCGCGTCTGAGGGCCGAAACGGTCTCACAATTTCTGGTGATCAGCAATAGCGCGACCCGCGCTCCGGACTTTTCGGGGCTGCGGCATTCTGTTCGCCGCGACCCTGCACTCATGGCGGGAGACCGTGAGGATTCCACGCACGAAGCGGGGTTTTGTAGGGTGGGCAAAGGCGCGCAGCGCCATGCCCACGCGTCGGCCTACCGACTATTCTCCGAACCCGCCGATCATTTCGCCGAGGTCGCCACCCCAGTCCGGTGGCAAAATCCCCTCCGTGACGAAGCGATGGAAGCTGCTGTGCGGCCAATCGCAACTTGGGCCACACAACCGTGTTTTACGGGATTGAAGTGGATGTAATCGACATGTCGCGCCAGGTCTGCGTCGTCGCGAATCGCATGCTCCCAATAACGACGCTGCCAAATTCCCTTCTCGCGCTTGGCTATCTTGCTCTCGGTTCGATTTGCGCTCGTGGGGAGCCCGCGTGAAAAGCCGCTCTTGATCAGGTTCCAGCGCAGCGGGAAATCCGCGTCGTCCGGCGGTAGGGACCAGACAGCGTGCAGGTGGTCGGGCAGAACGCAGATCGCTATCGTTTTGAACGGAAAACGTCCTTGAGCGGAGACATACGCGCTCCGAAGCCGATCGATTTCCTGAATCAGCAGAGTGCTCGATCGGTTTGCGAGCGTCACGGTGAAGAAGAAGGTACCAGCCTCGATTTTGGCGCGACGGTAGCGTGTCATGGTGAAATAGCGGTGTTTCAGATCACGTGTCGCGCCGATTTTGGCACGGCCGCGTAGGGTGGGCAAAGGCGCGCAGCGCCGTGCCCACGCGTCGTAGCGCCAATCGGAATGTGCCGATCAAGATGTCCCCCGGCAGCGCGTGACACGGCAGGTGTCTTGCCGGACGGCGCGCAGCGACGCCGTATGGTCGGACCGCCGTGCCCAACTCGGCGGCGCGCGTGGGCACGGCGCTGCGCGCCTTTGCCCACCCTACAATGGCTGCAATGGGATGCTTGACGATTCAGCAGGTAAAGCAGAGAATCCCGGCTGACGAGGTGATCCATGATGATAAAGACCCGCAACGCGGTTCGAGCCGGATACACGGATCGCTCGCTCCTGTCCCGGCGATCGATGCTCGGTCTCGCCTGCCTGGCGCCGTTCGCCGCCCTGCCGGCGCGCGCGGCGGAGCTCGTTACCTTCACCGACCTGACGGTCGCCGACGATCAGTACACCGAGAAGGCGCGCAAGCTCGCCGGCACGATGGTGGAGATGCACGGCTACATGGCGCCGCCCTTGAAGCCGGAGATCGATTTCTTCGTGCTCACCAGCCTGCCGACCGCCATCTGCCCGTTCTGCGACGCCGCCGCCAGCTGGCCGGACGATATCGTTCTGGTCAATCTCAGCCGGCCGGTGCGCGCGCTCGCCTATGACCGCCTGCTCGACGTCAGCGGCACTCTGGAGATCGGAACCTATACCGATGAGGCCACCGGCTTCGTCAGCCTGGTGCGGCTGCGTGACGCCAAATACACAAAGGTCTGACCCTCGTTGAATGAAGCCAAGCCGGGGACGCTGCGAGCGCCCGATCTCGAGATCGAGGGCCTGCAGGTCCGCTATTCCAACGGGGCCGGCGCGGTGGCGGCGCTCGAGATCGAGCAATTGAGCGTGCCGCCCGGCTCGCGCCTGGCCGTCACCGGTCCGTCGGGCTCGGGCAAATCGACCTTCCTCTACGCCATCGGCGGCCTCTTGCGGCCGCAGCGCGGGCGCGTGCTCTGGGGCGGGCGCGACATTCTCCGCGAGGCGGGAATCGGCCCGCGACCGCTGGCGGCGGCACACCGTCGGCTTCGCGTTCCAGGACTTCCATCTGCTGCCGGAGCTCACGCCGCTGCAGAACGTGCTGTTGCCGGCGAGCTTCGAGCGCTTCGCCGCCGACCGCGCCACCCGCGCGCGGGCGGTCGCGCTGCTCGATCACTTTTCCGTGCCGCAGGCGCGCAAGAGCACGGCCAGCCTGTCGCGCGGCGAGCAGCAGCGCGTCGCGATCGCGCGCGCGCTCTTGTTCGATCCGCCCGTGATCCTGGCCGACGAGCCGACCGCGAGCCTCGACGCCAAGGCCGGCGACGTCGTCATCGACATACTGCTGCAGCTTTCGGCGCGGGACGGACGCACCGTGATCGCGATCAGTCACGATCAGGAGCTGCTGCGGCGCTTCTCCAACACGGTGGCGCTCGATCACGGCCGGATGACCCGCAAAGGCAGGCAGCGACATGAACCCCTTCCTGGTCGTGCGCGCCACGATCGTCCGCCATCGCGGCACCTATCTCTTGTTCATCCTCCTGGTCGCGGTGGCGACCGCCATCGGGGTCGGCATCACCACCCAGGAGGCGGCGCTGCGGATCGGCAGCGCGCGCGCCGCCGACAAGTTCGATCTCATGGTGGCGGCGCCCGGCAGCGAGACCGACGTGGTGCTGGCGGGGATCTATCTGCGCCCCGGCACGGTGCCGTTGCTCGACCCGAGCATGGTCGGCCGGGTGCTGGCGGAGCCGCGCGCCAAGATATCGGCGCCGCTCGGCTTCGGCGACAATATCCGCGGCTCTCCCATCGTCGGCACGGTGCCGGCCTTCGTCGACTATCTGTCGGGCGGATTGCAGGAAGGCCGCGTGTTCGCGGCCGAAGGCGAGGCGGTGGCGGGCGCGGCGGCCGGCGTCGCGATGGGCGAGAGCTTCCATCCCGACCATGGCCGCAACCCGTTTCTGAAGCCGGCACGGCACGCGTCCAGCACCCCGCAGACCCTGACGGTGGTCGGGCGCATGAAGCCGACCGGAACGCCGTGGGACAATTCCGTGATCGCCCCGATCGAGTTCGTCTGGCGGGTGCATGGCCTGCCGACCGGCCATGCCGAGGGCGAGAACCGCATCGGCCCGCCGTTCGACGCCGGCCCGCGTGCCGGGCGTGCCGGCGATCGTGATCAAGCCGACCACCATCAACGCCGCCTATGGGCTGCGCAACCTCTACCGCACGCCGCTCAGCATGGCGTTCTTTCCGGCCGAGGCGCTGATCCGGCTCTATGAGGTGCTGGGCGACATCCGCGAGCTGATGAGCTGGCTCGCGCTCGCCACCCAGGGCCTGGTGGTGATCGCCATGCTGGCCGGCGTCATGGCGATCCTGACGCTGCATCGCCGGCAATTCGCGGTGCTGCGCGCGCTCGGCGCGCCGCGGCTCTATATCTTCCTTTGCGTCTGGACCCAGATCGCCGTCATCGCGGTCGCCGGCGCGCTCGGCGGATTGCTGCTGGGAGCCGGCGCCGCCATGGCGATCTCGCACATGATCACGCGCGCGACCGGGATCGTGCTGCCGGCGCAGATCGGTGCCGGACGAATTGATGCTGGTGGGCGGCATGATCGCGTTCGGCCTGATCGTCGCGACCGTGCCGGCCTTCATCAGCTATCGGCGCTCGGTCATTCAGGGGCTCACGGCGCAGTGAGGGTGGCGATGCCCGCATGGAGCGGCAGCGGAATGCGGGATCGGCGTTCCCGGATTTCGCTTCGCTCCATCCGGGCTACGAGCCAAGGCCGGACAACAGTGTCGCCAGGATTACGACATTGCCCTGCCCGCGCTTCGCCTATAAGCTTTCGGCCCGCCGTCCGTGCCATGGAGCGCTCGCAAGAGGCGCCCGCTAGGGAGTTTGAGTCATGCTGAATTCTGAGCCTCTCGTTTCGCGCCGCAATCGCGTCCGCAAGCTGGTCACGCTCGGTTGCGCCGCCGCCTTGGCGGGCGTCTCGATCGCCGCCATGGTGGCGTCCGCACCGGCCGCCCCCTACAAGCTCACCGTCAACCAGGACCGCCTGCTCAATGCGCAGAACGAGCCGCAGAACTGGCTCATGATGAACGGCGACTACGCCTCGACCCGCTATTCGAAGCTCACCCAGATCAACCGGGACAACGTCAAGAACTTGCGGATGGTCTGGGCGCTGGCGCTCGGCGGCATGCAGGACATCGGCCAGAACGGCCCGGAGAACGAGGTCAATCCGCTGATCGACAACGGCTTCATGTACACCACCGACGGCTGGGGCACGGTCTACAAGATCGACGCGCGCGATCCCAACCGGGGCGAATTCGTCTGGATCAGCGATTCGGGCGTGCGCCACGAGGGCAATGTGCCGCGCACGCGCGGCATCGCGCTGTGGGAAGACCTGGTGATCGCCAACCTCCCCGACGGCCGCGTCATCGCCATCAATCGCGACAGCGGCGAGATCGTGTGGGACAAGAAGGTGGCCGACCACCAACGAATTCGGCAGCAGGGAGAAGTTCTTCACCGCGCCGCTGGTGGCGGAAGGCAAGGTCCTCGTCGCCAACGGCGCCGGCGACGGCCGCACCCGCGGCTGGCTCGCGGCGCTCGACGCCAAGACCGGCAACGAGCTGTGGCGCTGGTACGTGGTGCCCAAGCCGGGCGATCCGGGCAGCGAGACCTGGAAGGACAAGAACAACGCCTGGAAGACCGGCGGCGGCGGCATCTGGCAGACCGGCTCCTACGATCCCGGCCACCAGGCTGACCATCTGGGGCACCGGCAATCCGATCCCGCAAATGGATCCGCAGGCGCGCCCGGGCGACAATCTCTACACCAACTCCGCGGTGGCGCTCGACATCGATACCGGCAAGCTGGCCTGGTATTTCCAGTACACGCCCAACGATTCGCTGGGACTACGACGAGATCGGCGTCCACATGCTCTACGACACCGTCATCAACGGCGAGAACCGCAAGGTGGTCGGCCATTTCGGCGCGCAACGGCTTCTTCTACTCGCTCGATCGCACGCAACGGCAGCTTCATCAAGGGCGCGCAATACGTCAACGACCTGAACTGGACCAAGGGCCTCGATCCCGAAGACCGGCAAGCCGGTCGAATACGATCCCAAGCTCGACGTGCAGATCTATATCCCGGAGGCGCGGCGCTGCGCGGCGACGGCATGAAGCGCACCTGCCCGACCTGGCACGGCGGCGTCGCCCATCAGCCGCCGGCCTACAATCCGGTCAAGCACATCGCCTACGGGGTCGGGGCCGAAGGCTGCTTCTCGCAGAACGGCGCCAAGGTCGCGTTCAAGGGGCCCAACGGCGGCATCGACGCCAAGGCGAGCGAGAAGCGCACCTTCACCAGCGACCTCTATTACGGCGCCATCACGGCCTACGACACCGTCAACAACAAGGTCCTGGCCAAGGCCATCACCGACATCGAGATCCGCTCGGGCGCGCTCGACACCGCGGGCGGGGTCGTGTTCACCGCGACTGCAGGACGGCTGGGTGGTCGCCTACAACGACGAGACGCTCGAGGAGCTGTGGCGCTTCAATCTCGGCACGCCGCTCAAGGGCGCGCCGGTGACCTACTCGATCGGACCCAAGCAGTTTCTGGCGGTGCAGACCAGCGGCCGGCACCTGCATCCGATCAAATACGACAACCTGTTGGACTCGAGCTATCTGTTCGTGTTCGCGCTGAACTGACGCGCGGAGACCGTTGCGGGCGGTGCGCGTGGGCAAAGCCGTAGGGTGGGCATTGCGCCTATCGGTCGTGCCGCCCGCCCGGCACTCTAGGCGCAATGCCCACGCGGCGCGGCTCCGCGTGGGCAAAATGCTACCAAACGCCCCCGCCAGCTTCGGCCACGGCGGGCGATTTTGCCCACCCTACGGCTTCGCAGCGGGCGCTCATTTCGGAAACTCCTTGCAGGCTTCGACGTCGGAGCCCCAGAACTCGATGCATTTGGCGTGGTCGAGCGGTCCCTTGCCGATCACCTTGGCCATGAGGAAATCGGCCAGGTACCCGACCTCGTTCGGCGCCAGGGTGGTGGGCGGATCGAACATGTCCAATTGCCGGGCCGCGAGGTCGGCCTGCTTGAGGCCGAAGCAGCGGCCGTCACTGTAGGCGAACTTGTCGAAGGCCGGCATGTCGGTGCCGGGCCGGCCGCATTTGATGGTCTGGATCACGGTTTGCCGGTCGAGCGTGCTGGCGCGCAGGTCGGCGCCGTCCGGCATCTGGTTGTCCATCTTGCGGCCGTCGCCGGCCCAGCCGTGACAGGCCTGGCAATGGGCCTGCTGATGGAACAGCCGCATGCCGGCGGCGATGTCGGCCGGATCGGCGCTTTGCGCCTGCGCGGCGGTGCCGAAGGCGAGCAGGCCGAGAGCGCCAGAACAGCAAGCCGAGAGCGAATTCAGATGGCGCCACGAGAATCGATCGTCTTGGTTGAACACGCACGTGCCTCATGAGCTGGAGGTTCGTAGGATGGGTCGAGCTCTTGCGATACCCATCATGCGGTGGTGATGGGTTATGCGGCGGTGATGGGTTTCGCAAGAGCTCAACCCATCCTACACTCGAGGCGACGATCGAGCGAGTGCATCCGCCATGCGGCCTATCGCAAATGTCATAGCGGCCCTGCTCTGCTGGACCGGCGCAGCCGGCGCGCAGGAGTTGCGGCGCGCCACGGTGTGGGACCTCGAGCTCGGCCAGCCGATCTCGGCGCAGCCCTCGCCGAACGAGTTCCGCGGCTTTGCCTGCGGCTCCAATGGCGGGCCGCCGCGCCAGCGGCTGGCCGGCTGGAGCGATTTCGCGCGCTGCGCTGCGGAGCCGGGCGGCCTGCACGAGGTCTATTTCGAGTACGACGACGAGCTCGAATACATCGCGCGCGCCAAGGACCTCGACCGCGAGGTGGCGCGCTGGGCCGGCACCACCGAATTCGCCTTCCCGGTGATCGTATCGGCCCTGTTCGACGACAAGGGCGTGCTCAAGGGCATCCGGGTGGTGACCGATTCCCGCCCCGACCATCGCGACGACACCACCGACGCCGATTTGCGCCGGCGCGAGGACGCCTATCTGTTCGGCGGCCGCATGGCCTCGCGCTTCGCCATCGATGCCAAGCGCGATTGCACCGCGTTGCCGCCGGCCGAGGGCGAGAGCGCGGTCGGCGACGCTGTTCATCAAGCAGTCCTGCGCGCTCGAGGATGCCGCGCACAACCGGAAGGTCACGCTGCGGATCAATTACTTCCGCAAGCCCGGCCAGAACGCCTTCAATCCGCAGATGGCGACGCAATTGACGCAAGGCCAGTTCGAGAGCTCGGCCCGGGTGGAGGTGCTGGATACCAGGGGCAGTAGCGGAAGCAATGTGAGTAGCGAATGGCGAATGGCGAATAGTGAATGGTGAGTAGTGAAGGCAGGCTCGGCCTCACCGCTCACCTACTCACCACTCACTACTCGCCACTCACCACTCACTCGCTACTCACGGCTGCGTCGTGCCGTCCGGCATGATGGTGTCGCGGAAGATCGCCTCGTCGAGCAGCGCGTCGTACAGGTCGGCCTTGCGGAAGCTCGTCCCGGCCAGATTGGCGCGCGCGAATTTCGCGCCGCGAAAATTGGCGCCGGCGGCATCCGCATCGGTGAGATCGGCGCCGACGAGGCTCGCATCGTTGCATTCCGCGCCCATCAGCCGCGCCTGCGCCAGCGCTCGCGCCGTCGAGCTTGGCCGAGCGCAGGACGGCGTAATCGAGCGCCGCGCCCGACAGGTCGGCGCCCGCCAGGATGGCGTCGGCGAGCCGCGCCTTGCGCAGGTCGACGTTGCGCAGGATCGCCTTGCTGAGATCGCTGCGCGTGAGGCGGGCGGTGCCCATCAGGGCGTCGGTCAGATCGGCGCCCGCGAGCCGCGCGCCGTCGAGATCGGCCGCATAGAGCATGGCGGCGTGGAGCTTGGCGCCGGCGAGATCGGCGCGGCGCAAATCGGCCTTGTTGAGATTGGCGCCGCCGAAGTCGGCGCCGCCGAGATGCGCGCCGCTGAGATTGGCGTCGTGAAAATTCGCCTTCTGCAGATTGGCGCCGGTGAGATCGGCGCCGGAAAGATCATGGCGCTTGAAATTCTCGCCCGACAGGTCGCAGCCGCGGCAGTCGCGGGTGAGGCCGCCGAGAAAATCGGCGCGCGGATCAGCCTGCGCAGCCGCGGGTACCGCGATCAAGACTGCGAGCAGGCGAACAGCGAATAGCGAATAGCGAATAGACAGGGAGGCGGCACCCCCTATTCGCCATTCGCCACTCGCCATTCGCCTCTTTTCCATCATTGATCCATCGTGCTGGCGGCGAAGATCTCGTCGAGCTTCATCAGGCGCGGGGTGAGCCCCTGCTCCACCGAATAGGTCGCGGCGGTCTCGAGCGTGTGGCGGTTGGCCTTGATGCCGTGACGAACGACCGGCTGGCGCAGCGCCTTGGCGGCTTGCGGCGGGATCAGGCCGGCGACCGCATGATAGTCCACGTGCTCCATGCGCTGCTGGTTGGCGATCTCGTTCGCGGCCTCGAAGGCCTTGAGCAGGTTCAAGGCCACCCAGGGATGCTTCTCGGCGAGCGCGCGGCGGACCACCATGCCGTGGTTGATCGGATAGATGTTGGTCTTGTGATAGAAGCGCACGCCCTCGGCGGCCGGATCAGGAAACAGGGTCTTGACGTCCGGGTGATTGTTGAGATCGACGGTGCTGCGATCGACCAGATTGCTCTTCTGGAGATAGTGGATGACCGCCTCGATCTCGCCCGACGCCATCATCGAGCCGAGGCTCTTTTCCGGCGGGATCTGGTGGATGGTCACCCCCGGCGGCGGCTTGAATGCGACGGCGCCCGCATGGCTGTGGGTGGGCACCCGCTCCATCCAGAACTCCATGTCGGTCGCCGGCACCCCGAACTCGTGCTGCAGCACGCCGCGGGTCCACAGCGCGGCGGTCTGCTGATATTCCGGGACGCCGACCCGGCGCCCCTTGAGGTCGGCCGGCTTCTCGATCCCGGAATCGCGCCGCACCATGATCTCGGTGTGGAAGAACTTCCGCGTGGTGAAGACCGGCAGCCCGACCCAGTGCTCGTCGCCGCCGGCAAGCACCATCAGCAACGAGGAGACCGACATCTCGGAGACATCGAAATCCGCGAACCGCAGCTGCCGCCAGAACATCTCGGAGGGATGCAGGATGGTGGGCACGAGCTCGATGCCGTCGGGCTGCACGGTGCCATCGAGGATCGGCCAGGTCCGCGGATTGGAGGAGATGGCCAAGCTGAGCTGCAATTTCATGACTGTGCGACGCGGCCTTTCCGGATGAAGATTTCGCCCGAGCGGGCGGGACATCAGACATTTTCACGCCGCATGGTGCAGGAGCGGGCAAAGCCCGCGCATCTCGACCGGCCGCGCCCGGCGTCTGCCTGGGCCGCACCTTCAGGGCCGCAGCTGGTCCAGGGTGAGGCAGTTTGGTCACCGTCAAAATGCCGTGCGGTCTAGCCGATCCGCCATCGGCCTCAAGCCGCATGCGCTATTGAATCCGCAAGCCCTGCCTGCGCATCATCGCCTTGGTATAGTCCACCGCCTCGCTCGGCGTGTCGGTGAGGGTGCGCACCACGAGCTCCACGTCGGGCGCGGACATCGGGGTGAAGCCTTCGCTGATCTTCTCGCCCCGCTCCAGGAACTCCGGCTCGGCGGCGAGCTTCTCGAAGGCGTCCCGGTAGGCCGTCAGGATGGCGTCGGGCGTGCCTTGCGCCAGCGCCAGCCATTTGTCTCCGGTGTTGAGCGTGGTCCAGAGATCGAAGGCCTTTTGGGCGACCGGATCGGTGATCTTGCCCTTCATCAGGTCGGGAAACAGCGGGGCGTCGCCGAAATCCGCCCGGCCCACGATGCGGCCGTTCTTGAGCGCGCCGGTCTGATAGATGATCTTGAGCACCCCGCGGTCGAGCCGGTCCTGGATCTGGAAAATGTTGCCGGTCGCCGTCATGTCGATCTCGCCGCGGTCGAGCGCGAACATGGTCTCGTTGGTGCCGCGATAGCCGCCGACCCAGGCGCCGTTCCAGCCCAGATATTCGATGCTCCACAGGATCGGCTGGGTGCCGGGACGCGGCATCGATTGCACCGAGCCGATGATCACGGGCTTGGCCGACTTGTCGTAGAGCCGCGGCTGCGCCGCCTTGCTCACGAAAATCACCGAGCCGCCGCGCCCCAGCCCGCCGATGTAGCGGAACGTCTTGGGATCGTATTGGGCATTGGCGTTGCGGAACAGGACCGGATCGATGGTCGAGATCGAGCCCATGAGCACGGTCAGGCCGTTGGGCTCGGTGCGATGCACGAAGAAGTTCATCGCCGCCATGCCGCTCGCCCCCACCATGTTCTGCACCACGACGGCGGGCTCGCCCGGCAGATATTTGTGCAGATAGAGCGCGATCAGCCGGCCCGAGATATCGGTGCCGCCGCCCGGATCGTCGCCGATCAGCATGGTGATGGTCTTGCCTTTGAACGAGAGGGGTTCTTGCGCGGCGGCGGCGGGAATCCCCGGGCCGAGCAGCGCAATCCCAATCGCTGCCGCCACGACAAATTTCCGGCCCGGCCCCGACATGCGCGCGTCCTCTCGATCACCGGGCGGCAGGATAAACCCATGCGGCCCGCGGAGTCATGGGTGTGGGACATGGCGGGTAGCGGGTAGCGCGGAGTGTGGAGGCAGGGCAATCGCACGTCGCGGAGCGGTGCCCATTCTCCACCTCTCCCCGCGTGCGGGGAGAGGTCGGCGCGAAGCGCCGGGTGAGGGGGCCTCTCCACAGAGTCTGAGCTTGTGGGCGCCGGGTGAGCGGGTCTTTCCGCGAGTTTGAGCCCGCCCGAAGCGCAATGAGGGCCCTTCCGCGCGCTCAGACTCGCGGAAACGCCCCCTCACCCGGATCGCTGCGCGATCCGACCTCTCCCCGCACGCGGGGAGAGGTGGAGAATGCCGCACCGCTCTGCAATATGCGATCGCCCTGTGCGTGGAGCGAAGGCCGGCAACGGTCAGTGCCGTGCTGGACGGCCGGTCAACCCGCCTGCGGCTCCGAAGCGGCTTCCGTCCCGGCCGCGTGCCCGGCGCGGGAATGATCCGCCGCGATCAACAGGTACACCGCCGGCACCACGAACAGGGTGAACAGGGTCCCGATCGAGAGGCCGGTCGCGATCACCAGGCCCATGTCGAAACGCGACACCGCGCCGGCGCCGCTCGCCGTCACCAGCGGGATGACGCCCAGCACCATGGCGGCGGTGGTCATCAGGATCGGCCGCAGCCGGATGGCGGCGGCCGCCTCGATCGCCTCGCGCTTGGAGCGGCCCTCGCTCTGCAGCTGATTGGCGAACTGGACGATCAGGATGCCGTGCTTGCTGATGAGGCCCATCAGGGTGACCAGGCCGACCTCGGTGTAGATGTTGAGCGAGGCGCCTCCGACCCCGAGGCTCACGAACGCGAGCGCGCCGGCGATCGACATCGGCACCGACACCAGGATGATGACCGGATCGCGGAAGCTCTCGAACAGGGCCGCCAGCGCCAGGAACACGATGATCAGCGCGAACCCGAAGGTGGTCACGAAGCCGCTGGTCTCCTGCACGTATTGCCGGCTCAATCCGCCGTAGTCGATCGAATAGCCCTGCGGCAGCGTGGTGGCCGACAGGTTCTTGAGGAAATCGAGCGCATCGCCCTGCGCCACGCCCGGCATGGTCACGCCCTGGATGGTGGCGCTGTTGAGCTGCTGAAAGTGATTGAGCGATTCCGGCACCGTGGTGGTCGAGATGCTGGCGATGGTGGACAGCGGCACCGGCGTGCCGTCGCCGGTGCGGATGTAATAGTCGAGCAATTGCTGCGCGTTCAGGCGAGAGCGTTGCTGCACCTGCGGAATGACCTTGTAGGAACGCCCGCTCATGCTGAAATAGTTGACGTAGCCGCCGCCCAGCAGCGAGGAAAGCGCGCCGCCCACGTCGCTCATCTTCAATCCGAGCTGCGCGGTCTTGTCGCGATCGATGATCACGTTGCCCTGCGGATTGTCGACCTTGAGGTCGCAATCCAGGAAGATGAACATGCCGCTCTTGAGTGCTTCCTGCAGGAACTGCTGGGCGACCTCGTTGAGGCGCTGGAACGGCTCGGTGGTGCCGATCACGAACTGCACCGGCAAGCCGATGCTGCCGGGCAGCGGCGGCGGCTGAAACGCCACCACGCGCACGCCGGCGATCTGGCTGAGCTCCTGCTGCAGGACCGGCTGCAGCTGGTTGGTGGTCTTGGCACGCATGTCCCAGGGCTGCAGCACCATGCCGGCGATGGATTGTCCCGGCACGTCGAGCTGGAACACGTGCTCGTTCTCCGGATGGGCCGCGAAGGTCTTGTAGACCTGCTGCGAATAGAGCTGGCGCTGCTGCAGGGTGGCGTCGGGCGCCGCGATCGATTGCGTGATGATGACGCCCTGGTCCTCCTGCGGGGCGAGCTCGGTCTTGGCGCTGGTGTAGAGAAAGTAGATGCTGCCGAGCACGATGGCGGCGAACACGAGGGTGACCGGCAGGGTGTCGAGGCTGCCGTGCAGGCGGCGCTCGTAGGCTCCCGCGCAACTGCCCGAAACGGCGGTCGATGAAGCCGGTGAGCCGCGCCTTCCCAGCCGCGCTCCCCGGCGGCATGCGGCTTGAGCAGCCGCGAGCACAGCATCGGCGACAGCGTCAGCGCCACGATGCCGGAGACCGTGACGGCGCCCACCAGCGTCAGCGCGAACTCGGCGAACAGCGCGCCGGTCAAGCCGCCCTGGAATCCGATCGGCACATAGACGGCGACCAGCACCACCGTCATGGCGATGATCGGGCCGCCGAGCTCGCGCGCCGCCAGGATCGCGGCCTCCATGGGCGTCATGCCGTCCTCGAGATGCCGGTTGACGTTCTCGACCACGATGATGGCGTCGTCCACCACCAGGCCGATGGCCAGCACCAGAGCGAGCAGGGTCAGGAGATTGATCGAGTAGCCGAGCGCCAGCATGAAGGTGAAGGTGCCGATCAGCGACAGCGGAATCGCCACCGTCGGGATGACGGCCGAGCGCGGCGAGCCCAGGAACAGGAACACCACCGCGGTGACGATCGCCAGCGCCTCGCTCAGGCTGCGGATCACCTCGTTGATCGAGCTGTTCACGAACTCGGTGGAATCGTAGATGATCTCGCCGTTGAGCCCGCTCGGCAGCAGGGTCTGGATGTCGGGAAAGACCTTGCGCACGCCGCCGATCACGTCGAGCAGGTTGGCGGAGGGGGCGACCTGGATGCCGATATAGACCGCGCGCTTGCCGTCGAAGCCGACCTCGGATTCGTAGTCCTCGGAGCCGAGCGTCACGGTGGCGATGTCCTTGAGACGCACCGCGGCGCCGTTGCTCTCCTTGATCACCAGGTTGCGGAATTCCTCGGCGCTGTGCAGGCCGGTCGAGGCGGTCAGGTTGACCTGGACCATCTGGCCCTTGGTGTTGCCGACCCCGGAGATGTAGTCGTTGGCGGCGAGCGCCTGGCTCACGTCGGTCGAGGTCAGCCCGAAGGCGGCGAGCTTCTGCGGATCGAGCCAGGCGCGCAGCGCGAACACCTTGGAGCCGAGCAGCTCCGCGGTCTGCACGCCGGACACCGCCTGCAGCTTGGGCTGCACCACCCGCACCAGGTAGTCGGTGATCTGGTTGGAGGCCAGCACGTCGCTGTTGAAGCCGATATACATGGCATCGATGGTCTGGCCGACCTTGACGGTCAGGGTCGGCTGCTGCGATCCGGTCGGCAGCTGATTGAGGACCGAGCTGACCTTGGTGTTGATCTCGGTCAGCGCCTTGTCGGCATCGTAGTTGAGCCGCAGATAGATCGAGATCGTGCTCACGCCGCTCTGGCTGATCGAGCTCATGTAGTCGATGCCGTTGGCCTGCGCGATGGCGTTCTCCAGCGGCGTGGTGATGAAGCCGGACACCACGTCGGGATCGGCGCCGTAATAGATCGTGGTGACCGTGACGATGGCGTTCTCGGTGCGCGGATATTGCAGGATCGGCAGCACCCCGTAGGCGCGCAGGCCGAGCACCAGGATCATCAGGCTGACCACGGTGGCGAGCACGGGACGGCGGATGAAGATGTCGGTGAATTTCATCGCCGCGCCCGCTCAGCGATCGACCGGCAGCGGCGCCGCATCGGCGGTCGGCATGATCGAATTGTTGATCAGCACCGTGGAGCCGTTGTGCAGCTTGATCTGGCCCGCCACCACCACGGTCTCGCCCTCCTTGACGCCGGTCAGCGCCGCCACCTGGTCGCCGCGGGTGGCGCCGGTGGTGACGAAGGTCTGGCGCGCGACCAGCACCGGCTTGCCGTCGGGGCCGCTGCCCTTGTCGTCCACCACATAGACGCTGTCGCCGTAGGGTGAGTAGGTGATGGCGGTCTGCGGCAGCGTGATGTAGCGCTCCGGCTGGCCGACCTGGATGTCGAGGGTCGCGTACATGCCGGGCAGCAGCCGATGATCGGCGTTCTTGAGGGTCGCCCGCACCTGGACGTTGCGGCTGCCGGAGTCGACGCGGGGATTGATCGCCGAGATCTCGCCCTTGAACACGTCCTTGGGATAGGCGTCGACCTTCACGTCCAGGGACTGATGCAGCCGCACCTGATCGACCGCCTGCTGCGGCACGAAGAAATCGAGATAGATCGGGTCGAGCGCCTGCAGGGTGACCACCATGGTGCCGGCGCCGAGGTATTGCCCGAGATCGACGGCGCGAATGCCGAGATGACCGGCGAACGGCGCGCGCAGCGTCTTCTTGTCGAGCACCGCCTGTTGCTCCGCCACCTGGGCTTCGGCGTTCTTGAGGTTGGCGGCGTCGGTGTCCAGCGTCGCCTGGCTCACCGCCTGGATCTTGGCCTGCTTGAGATCGCGGTCGTAGGTGATGTGGTTGAGCGCCGCGGTCGCCTGCAGGGATGCGAGCTTGGCCACATCGTCGTCCGCGCGCAGCTTCAGCAGCACCGTGCCGGCTTCGACGTCGTCGCCGGATTCGAACGTGATCGAATTCGACCGTGCCGGCGGCCTCGAGCGAGAGATCGGCGCCCTTGACGGCGCGCAGGCTGCCGACCGCCTGGACGGTGGATTGCCATGGGGCGTAGGCGGCCTTGGCGGTCGACACGGTCTGCGGCGGCGCGCTCATCTGGCTCATGAACTTCTTGATCATGGTGGCCTTGAAGGCCTGGAATCCGAAGATTCCGCCGAGCACCAGCGCGACCGCGACCAGCATGATCACCATGCGCTTGATCATCAGCGGTTTCCGGCCCGCAGCGGTGCCGGCGGCGGCGCCGTGACGGTCTCGACCACCGCATCGATGAAGCCGGCCTCCGGGGTCAGCGGATCGGGCTTGAGGTCGACCCGGTTCCACCAGCCGCCGCCGAGCGCCTGGTAGAGGGCGGCGGTGTCGGCGAGCCGCGCCGCCTGCGCCTGCACCAGGTTGAGCCGGGCCTGCTGGTAGGTGCGCTGCGCATTGAGCAGGTTCACATACGGGATGGAGCCGAGGCGGTATTGGCTCTTGGTGAGATCGAGGCTGTCGGAGGCCGCCTGCGCGGCGCGCTGCTGGGCCTTGAGGGCGGCGGCGTCGGTCTGCAAGGCGCGCAGCACGTCGGCGACGTTCTGGAAGGCGGCCAGCACCGTGTTGCGGTATTGCGCGGCCGAGGCTTCGAAGGCGGCTTCCGCGGCGCGTTGCTGATGCAGGAGCGTGCCGCCATGCAAGATGGGCTGCGTGCCGCTGGCGGCGAGGCTCCAGATGATGGAGGCGGGCGTGAACAGCGCCGAAGGCGCCAGCGCGGCGCTGCCATAGTCGCCGGTCAGGTTGAATTGCGGCAGCCGGTTGGCGGTGGCGACGCCGATCTGGGCGCTGGCCTGATGCAGCTGCGCCTCCGCGGCGCGGATGTCGGGGCGCTGCTCCGCCAGCCGCGACGGCAGGCTGACCGGCAGGCTGGTGGGCAGGTGCAGGGCCGCGAGCGTCAAGGCGGCGCGGCGGTCCTGGTTCGGAAAGCGGCCGGTCAGCGCCAGCAGCAGATGCCGCTGCTGCGCCAGCTGCTTCTCCAGCGTCGGCAAGGTGGCCTGCGTTTGCGCCAGCTCGGATTCCTGCGCCAGCACGTCGGTCTTGGCGACGCTGCCGAGATCGAACTGCTGCTGAATGAGGCCGAGCTGATCGGTTTCCGCCTTGATGATCTCCTGCGTGGCCTCGATCTGGCCGCGCAGCGAGACCTCCTGGATCGCGGCCGTCACCACGTTGGCGGTCAGCGTCAGGTAGGTCGCCTCGAGCTCGAAGCGCTGGTACTCGGCCTGCGCGGCGGTGCCTTCGATCAGCCGCCGCTTGCCGCCGAACACGTCGGGCGAATAGGAGACATTCACGGTCGCCTGGAAGAGATTGAAAATGCTCGGCGAGCCGGCCTGGCCGAAGGTCGCGGGCGAGAACTGCTGGCGGGTGGCCGAGCTGTTGGCATCGACATTGGGCAACAGCACGCCGGCCTGGGCGTAGAGATTCTCCTGCGCCTGCCAGAGCGTCGCCTGCGCGGCCTGCAGGCTCGGATTGGCCGCGATGGCGGCGCTCACCAGCTCATCGAGCTGGCGCGAATGAAAGACCTTCCACCATTCGCCCGGAATGTCGCGGCCCTTGAGAAACTTCTGCGCCTCGCCGTCGGCCACGGCCGAGGATTCCGTCGCCGGCAGCCGCGCGCCCGCCGTAAAGTCGGCGAACGGGGGCGCCGAGGGCGCCAGGAAATCAGGACCGACCGCGCAGCCGGCGAGCAGCATCAGCGCGAGAGTCGGGAGCGCAAGCGCCGCACCGGGAACCGATGCACGAGAGCCGAAAGCGCCGCCATGCGGACGGTCTTGGCCGCCACGCGGGCGGTCTTGTACGCGAAACCTGTTTGACACTTGTGCACCTCTTAACAAAACCATAATATTTATTTACTATCCGGTTAGTCAATAACAGTCTCAATTCGTCTGTGGAGCACGCGCCCGCGCATGACAGATATGATCGCTACCGCCCCGGAAACCAGACGCCGCCGCAAGGCCGAGCGTCCGGGGGAGATCCTGGAGGCCGCCTTCGCGGAATTCTCACGCAGCGGCTACGCGGCCGCCACCCTCGACCAGGTGGCGGAGCGCGCGGGCGTGACCAAGGGCACCATCTACGTCTATTTCGAGAGCAAGGAGCATCTCTTCATCTCCATGGTGCGGGAGGTCACCAAGGCGACGCTCGACACGGTGCACGACATGTTCGAGCGCCACGAAGGCTCGACCGCCGACCTGCTGCGCGCGCAGTTCAGCTTCATCTATCAGCACATCGTCGAGGACCGCCGCCGGCGCGAGGTGGTGCGCATGCTGATCGCGGAGGCGCCGCGCTTTCCGGAGCTCGCCGACCGTTATTACGAGGAGATCCACCGGCCCTGCCTGGATTTGCTGAAGAAGGCGATCCAGCGCGGCATCGATCGCGGCGAAATCCGCTCCGGCGCGATCATCGATTGCCCGCAGGTCATCATCGCCCCGATCGCCTTGGTCGATCTGTGGCTGATCATGTACGACACCAGGCAGCCGCTCGACCTCAAGGCGTATTTCAACGCCCACCTGGATCTGGTGCTCAACGGGTTGCTGGTGAAGACGCCGTAGGGCGTCGGCTGTCGGGCGAGCCGCAAGAGCCGTCCCGCATGGATCGGTTGACAGAATCACCCATCAGGCCTACGACGCTCCATCTTTAAATCCTTCTACAACTCTAATTTCACAAATACTTCATCTTTCTACCATAATACTTTTCTTATTATCTCAACAATTTTTATATATTTAATTCACTACAACACCCAAAAAAACCTACTTACACATTCAATATCTCTACTACCTACCTTCTTATCTAACTTAACTATATAGAGATTATCCAAAATAGAAGCGCTCCAGCGCTCTCCACTTCTAATCCGTGTTAAGCTACGCAATACACGCAAGATCTGTTTCAGACAAAGATGGTATTTTCACCGAGCTCTCCAAATGTTGATGACATACCGACTGAAACTTTGTGGTACTTGAATTACATACAATCACTTCATCCGAGATTCTAACCCCACTGCAACACCTGTAGTACCCTGAGCCACTATAGTATACCACGCGCGCCCTTAGCGTGCGCGATATCTACCAACCACCCTAATAAGCTTACCATAAAGGCCATGATTTGCTGAATGTACCTTGCACATCAGGTCACTGGGCGGCGGAATTGCCAACTCCTCGCCGGTCAACAGGTTCTGGCGTCGAGCGCGGAAGTTATCGGCTGATCGCCTGCGGCCTTGAACGCTTGATATGCTGCAGATACACAGACCAAGCTTCCAAGCCTCGAAGTATCCGGCAACGAGGGGCCGCTTGTGTTCAATTAGGAAGAGAGAGTGAGCGAAGTACAAGAGCTTTTGCAGCGCCAAGTTCGTTATGCTGCGCCCAGTCCGATGCGCTTCTTCCAGCATCAGATTTGCCACAGACCTTGAGTTGTACGGAACCGTTTTCCATCCCCTGCTTCAATCTCAAGTGTCGCCTCGACCAGCGAATCCGTCAAACAGAATGAACTTCGCACAGTCAAGTGCTGCTCGCCCAGTGTATACCCCAGACACACCTTTATCGTCTCATCCGTGTTGACAGAATCCGCTTTCGGCACTAACGAGAGCGAACGTTCATTCTCATTTATCGCACTGCAACGTCGGGGACGGGGGCTTCCAGATGCGTCGCGCCAATGCCCAGCGGCAATCCGACCGCCGGCTGGAGATTCTCGATGCCGCCCAGCGGTGCTTTGCCCGCGCCGGCTTTCACGGCGCCTCGATGCAGGAAATCTGCGCGCAAGCCGGGATGAGCCCCGGCAACCTCTATCGCTATTTCCCCTCCAAGGAAGCCCTGATCGCCGGCATCTGCGAGCGCAACCGCGCCGAGGCGGCCGAGAGCTTCCTGGCGGTCGACCGGGCGCCCGGCTTCTTCGAGGGGCTGGCGGCGCTCGCGCATTATCACCTGGTCGAGCGTCCCGAGGTCGAGGCCGATCTCTGCGCCGAGATCATGGCCGAGAGCCGCCGCAACCCGGAGATGGCGCGGCTGCAGACCGAGCTGGAGCGCGACATCAAGACCCGCCTCATCGACATGCTGCGCCGGGCCGCCGGGCGCGGCGAGATTTCCGGCGAGGTCGATCTCGATGCCGCCGCCACCATGCTGATGGTGCTGGGCGACGGCATGTCGTGGCGCCGCGCCTGCGATCCATCCTTCAAGGCCGAGGCCGTGCTCCCGCACGTCATGCACATGGTCCAGTGCCTGCTCATGCACCCGCCCGCCCCCACCGCTTCCCTCCCCGGCTCGCCGGAGAGGGTCGCGGAGCACAAAAAAGAAGGAAGCGGACAATGAAAGCCAGCCGCATCACCGCGCTCGGCCTGGTCGCGGCCGCCGCGCTCTGGATCTGGTCCGGGCACCTGCTGCCGCGCGAGAACGCGGAAAGCGTCGCGGCCATTCGCACCAGCGAGGCCGAGGGCGCCAAGCTGTTCCGCGTCGGCGTCGCCGAGACCAGCCTGGTGCCGCACAGCCGCAAGCTCGTGCTCTCCGGCCGCACCGAGGCCGACCGCAGGGTCACCCTGACGGCGCGCACCGGCGGGGTCCTGACCGAGCTGCGGGTCCGCCGCGGCAGCGCGGTCAAGGCGGGCGACATCATCGCGATCCTGTCCGACGAGGCGCGCCAATCGCAGGTCGCCCAGGCGAGATCGCTGGTGATGCAGCGCCAGGCCGAGCTCGATGCCAAGCGGCCCCTGATCGCGAGCGGCGCCAATCCGAAGCTCGACCTGGTCAACCTGCAGTCGCAGCTCGACGCCTCGAAAGCGGCGCTCGCCTCCGCCGAAGCCGAGCTCGATCGCGGCATCGTGCGCGCGCCCTGGGCCGGCGTGGTGAGCGACACCATGGTGGAGGTCGGCAAGGCGGCGTTCTCCATGGCGGGCGCGGACATCTGCACCATCGTGGCGCTCGATCCGATGCTGGCGGTGGTCGAGGTGTCGGAGCGCAGGCTCGCGGGCCTCGCGGTCGGCGACAGCGCGCAGGTGCGGCTCATCACCGGCGTGACCTTAAGCGGCAAGGTGCGGTTCGTCTCCAAGACCGCGAGCCAGACCACCCGCACCTATCGGCTCGAGATCGAGCTGCCCAATGCCGACGGCGCCATTCCGGACGGGATCAGCGCCGACGTGACCATCCCGCTCGCCCCCATCCCGGCGACCAGCGTGCCGCGCTCGGCGCTCACGTTCTCATCGACCGGCGATCTCGGCGTGCGCACCGTCGATCCCGACGGCATGGTCGGCTTCCTGCCGGTCAATGTCATCGAGGACGAGCAGACCGCCATGTGGGTCGGCGGCATTCCGGACGGCGGACGCGTGATCGTGCAGGGACAGGACTTCGTGCGCGAAGGCCAGCACGTCGAGGCGGTTCCGGCCGCGCAATATTCGGCCAGCCGATGAACGGCCGCCGCCCGACTTGCTACGGCCATCGCGCATGACGAAACCAAGCTCAGAACTCGCGGAGAGGCCCCCTCACCCGGCGCTGCGCGCCGACCTCTCCCCGCACGCGGGGAGAGGTGGAGAATGCGGCACCGCCCAGCGACACGCGACGGCGGCGGTCGAAAGCAAGAGTTCAGTGATGTCCTCACTCATCGACTATGCCATCGACCATGCGCGGCTCACGATCGCGACGCTGATCTTCCTGTTGTGCGCCGGCATGGTGGCCTATGTGACCATACCGAAGGAGGCCGAGCCGGACGTGCGGGTGCCGATCATCTACGTCCAGCTGTCGCAGCGCGGCATCAGCCCGGAGGATTCCGAGCGGCTCTTGCTGCGGCCGGTCGAGACCCAGCTCAAGTCGGTCGGCAACGTGAAGGAGATGCGCTCGACCGCGTTCGAGGGCGGCGGCTTCGTGCTGCTCGAGTTCGAGGCCGGCTTCGATTCCAAGTCGGCGCTCGCCGACGTGCGCGCCAAGGTCGACCAGGCCAAGCACGACCTGCCCAAGGACGTGGACGAGCCGCAGGTGCTGGAGGTCAATCTTTCGCTCTATCCGGTGCTGGTGGTGGCGCTCTCGGGCGACGTGCCGGAGCGCACGCTGCTGCACGTCGCCCGCACCGCCAAGAATGCGATCGAGCAGGCGCCGGGCGTGCTGTCGGCCGAGCTGCGCGGCGCGCGCGACGAGGCGGTCGAGATCATCGCCGAGCCCATGCTGATGAAGAGCTACGGGGTCTCGCTCGATCAGTTCATCACCGGCTTCTCCTCCTACAACAGCCTGATCGCGGCCGGCGCGCTCGAGGGCGAGACCGGCCGCTTCGCCGTCAAGGTGCCGAGCCTGATCGAGCATCCGCAGGACGCCCTCAAGGTGCCGGTGGTGGCGACCGCGGGCGCCGCGGTGACGCTCGGCGACCTGGCCGAGATCAAGCCGACCTTCAAGGACGCCACGTCGGTGACGCGCGTCAACGGCAAGCCCGCCATGACGATCGAGGTGTCCAAGCGCACCGGCGCCAATCTGATCGAGACCGTCGATGCCGTGAAGGCGACCGTCGCGGCCCTGCAGAAGACCTGGCCGGGCGCCGTGCATGTCACCTTCACGCAGGACAAGTCGAAGATGATCCGCCAGATGCTGGCCGATCTGCAGAACTCGGTGCTGACCGGCGTCATCCTGGTGGTGGTGGTGATCCTGTTCGCGCTCGGCTTCCGGGCTTCGCTGTTCATCGGCATCGCCATTCCGGCCTCGTTCCTCGCCGGCGTGCTCGGGCTGCAGCTCGCCGGGCTCACCGTGAACATCGTGGTGTTGTTCTCGCTCATCCTGGCGGTCGGCATGCTGGTCGACGACGCCATCATCGTGTCCGAGTTCGCCGAGCGGCGGATGTCGGAGGGCATGGACCCGAAGGCGGCCTATGCGCTCGCCGCCAAGCGCATGTCGGGGCCGGTGATCGCCGCCACCGCGACCCGCATCGCGGCCTTCTCGCCGCTCTTGTTCTGGCCCGGCGTCGTGGGCGAGTTCATGAAGTACCTTCCGATCACCTTGATCGCGACGCTGTCGGCTTCGCTGGCGGTGGCGCTGTTCTTCACCCCGACGCTGGGCGCATTGCTCGGCCGGGCGGCGGCGGTGCCGCAAAAGGCGTCGAATGATGCGGGCGCCAAGCGCGACGGCCTCTACATGCGCACGGTGCGGCTGGCGGTCGGCCGTCCCGGCGCCACGCTGGGGTTGGCGCTCGCCCTGCTGGTGGCGGTGACGTGGAGCTACGGCAAGTTCGGGAGCGGGGTCGAGTTCTTTCCCAGCGTCGAGCCCGACTATGGCTTGGCCATCGTGCATGGCCGCGGCAATCTTTCGCTCGACGAGAAGGACCGCGTGGTCGCCGCGGTCGAGCAGCGCGTGCTGACTTTCGCCGGCCTCAAGACCGTCTATTCGCGCGTGGGCGAGCAGCCGCGCGGCTCGAGCGACATCACCGAGGACACCATCGGGGTCATCCAGTTCGAGTTCGCGGATTGGCGCGACCGGCCGCCGGCGCATGAGATCATGGATGCGATCCGGGCCAAGACCGCGGACATTCCGGGCGTGCTGGTCGAGGTGACGGCGCCGCGCGCCGGGCCGCCCACCGGCAAGCCGATCCAGGTGCAGATCGGCGCCATCGATCCCGACGTGCTGCCGAGCGTGGCCAAGAAGGTCGCCGCCATCCTGGCGCTGCGCCCCGACATCCGCGACCTCGACGATGGCCAGCCGCTGCCCGGCATCGACTGGAAGATCGTGGTCGACACGGCGGAGGCGGCCAAGTTCGGGGCCGGCCCGAGCACGGTCGGCACCGCCGTGCAGCTCGTCACCAACGGGGTCAAGGTCACCGAATTCCGCCCCTCCGACAGCGACAAGGCGGTCGACATTTTGGTGCGGTTCCCGCCCGGCCGGCGCAGCCTCGATGAGATCGACGAATTGCGGGTGCAGACGCCCTCGGGCTACGTGCCGATCGGAAATTTCGTGCGCCGGGTGGCAGCGCCGCGCGTGGGCTTCATCAACCGGGTGGCCGGATATCGGGTGATGACGGTCTCCGCCAACGTGCCGGAAGGGGCGCAGACCGCCAAGATTCAAGAGGACATCACCCGCGAATTGAACAAAGCCGATCTCGGGCCCGGCGTGGTGTGGCGCCTCAAGGGCGAGGACGAGGAACGCGCCAAGGCCTCGGCCTTCCTGCTCAAGGCCTTCGCCACCGCGCTGTTTCTCATTTTCGCGATCCTGCTGGCGCAGTTCAACAAGCTCGTCTCGGTCGCTTTGGTGCTGACCGCGATCGTGCTCTCCACCATCGGGGTGCTGCTCGGCCTCCTGATCATGGGCCAGCCGTTCGGGGTGGTGATGACCGGCATCGGGGTGATCGCCAATGCGGGCGTGATCGTGAACAACAATATCGTGCTGATCGACACCTATGACCGGCTGCGGCGCGAGGGCGCCCAGGCCTATGACGCCATCATCGAGACCTGCCGCGAGCGCGCGCGGCCGGTGGTGCTCACCGCCACCACCGCGGTGCTGGGCGTGCTGCCGATCGCCTTCGGGGTCAATGTGGAGTTCATGTCGCGCAGCATCACCGTCGGGGCGCCCTCGACGCAGTGGTGGATCAGCCTCTCGACCGCGATCGTGTTCGGCCTCGCCTTCGCGACCGTGCTGACCCTGGTGGTGACGCCCGCCGCCCTGATGGCGATCGAGCAGATGGCCGATCGTCGCAGGCGCTGGGGCGCGGCCTGGCGCGCGCGGTTCGCACGGGCGTAACCTCACTTGTCCCGGGCTTGACCCGGGACCGTTCCAAACGCCAGCGCCTGGAACGGTCCCGGCTCAAGGCCGGGACCCGTGTGGCACCGCCCTCGCCTATGCGTCACTCCGGCGTAATGCCGGCCTCCTTGACGACCCGCGCCCATTTCGCGATCTCGGCGGGAATAAATGCCTCCAGCTCATCGGGCGTGCTGGTCAAGGGATTGATCGCCAGCACCGCGAGCCGCTGCGTCACGTCCGGCCGCTGCAGATAGGCGGTGAGCACCGCATTGAGCTTGTCGATGATCGGGCGCGGGGTGCCGGCGCGCGCCACCACCGAGAACCAGCCGCTCGCCGCATAGCCGGGCAGCCCGGCTTCCGCGATGGTCGGAATATCGGGCACGGCCGCGACCCGCTTGGCCGAGGTCACCCCGTAGGCCCGCACCTTTCCGGCCTCGATCATCGGGATCGCCACCGCGAGGTCGACCATCATCATCTGGATCCGCCCCGCCACCACGTCGGTGAGCGCCGGCTGGCTGCCGCGATACGGCACATGCTGCGCCTGCCCGCCGATCATCTTGAGAAACATCTCCATGAACAAATGATGCGGGGTCGAGCGGCCGGAGCTGCCGTAGCTCAACTGGCCGGGCTTGCTCCTGATCAAGGCGATCAGCTCGGGAAGCGTTCGGGCGCCGAGCGCGGGATCGGCGACCAGCGCGAACTCGGCCGCTCCGACCAGGCCGACCGGGGCGAAATCCTTCACCGTGTCATAGGGCAGTGACTTGTAGACGCTGGGGCCGATGGCGAGCGTGGTGACCGGGGCAAGCAGCAGCGTGTAGCCGTCGGGCGGCGACTTGGCGACCGCCGCGGCCGCGATCACGGTGCCGGCGCCGGTGCGGTTCTCCACCACGAACGGCTGCTTGAGCTTGTCCTGCAGCTCCTGCGCCAGCATGCGGGTCAAGATATCGGTGCCGCCGCCGGGGGGGAACGGACAGACGAATGTCACCGTCCGCTGCGGATAGTCGTCGGCGCCACGCGCGCCCGGCAGCCCGCCGATCACGAGGGCGGCAGCAAGCATGAGGGCAAGCGCAACCGTTCGTGTCATCTGCGTCATCCGTTCACAGCACCGTCACTTTCGATGTGATCACCTCCCGCGGCGTGAGGCGCGCGCGCCAGGTCGGGAGATAGCGGGGATCGACGAACGCCGGCAGCACCCGGCGCGGATTGACGCTTTTGATCAATTGCAGATTTTGCGAAAACGTCGGGTGTACGTTCCAGCGCTGGAACGAAGCGCGGTGGCCGTCCACCAGATCGCGCCCGGCCGTGCCCTCGGCCAAATGGCCGGTGAACACGATCGCCGGATCGCTACGAGCGCGCCAGCGCCCGATCAGCGCCGCCGCGACGCCGGTATCGCCCGATCCGCCATGCGCCACCATGACCCCGTTCGGAGCCGATTTGTCGTCGAGCGGGCGCGCC
Organism: uncultured Alphaproteobacteria bacterium; assembly: GCA_963744275.1. Classification (GTDB taxonomy): domain Bacteria; phylum Pseudomonadota; class Alphaproteobacteria; order Rhizobiales; family Xanthobacteraceae; genus VAZQ01. The sequence continues at coordinate 307,250 of CAVUSX010000025.1, read as the reverse complement.
TCCCGGATGAGCCGCGCCAGCGCCGGAATGCTCGCCTCCTTCACCGATTCGCGCGCCGCCTGCGTCAGCAAAGTCGCGGCCGCCCGAACCGTATCGTCGATCGCGACATCAAATCCGGCCTGCTGCAGGAAGATCGCGATCTCGGGGCCGCGGCCGTCCGCCGGGACCGGCAGTAGCACCGGACCCTTGCGGGCCCAATCCGCCAGGACCCCGCGCTGACGGTCCTGCGTCTCCTCGGTCACGCCGTAGGAGGCATCGATGATCATGGTCAGCGCCGGCGGCGGCGGATCGAAGCCATAGAGCGCGGACTTCGATCGAATGGTCGCCCATGTAGAGCAGCCCTTCGCCGACCGCGAGCCGCATCCAGACGCCGCCGGGCGCATGTGCGTCGCAGCCGGTCACGATCTCGGTGTCGAGCACCTTGGCGCGCCCGCGGCTCGGAATGCGTTGCATCACGACGCCGCTGGGCAGCCGCGCCGCGACCGCCTCGGTGGCGAACACCGGCGGCATTCCGATCCGGTCGCGCAGGCGCAACGCACCGGTATGATCGAGGTGGCCGTGGCTCAGTATGACGGCATCGATCCGCCCGATCGCCTCGATGTCCGGCAGCCGGCCGGGCTCGGGTCCGGCGCCGCAATCGAGCAAGAGCCGCCAGGCGTCGGTCTCGATCACGAAGGCGGCCGGCTCCTTGGGCCCCAGGCCCGATATGGCGTTGAGGCGCGCCCTCATCGGTAGCGGCCGCCCAGCTCTCGCGGGAGCATATAATCGCTGGGCGACATGGTGGTGCCGGGCGGCAGGATGCCTTTCTTGATCATGGTGGCGATCTCGGTATCTACCCCCGCCGCATCGACGGCGGCATCCGCTGTGTAGAGCTTGTCCTTGGCAATGAACAGGTCGTAAACGGCCTCCATCACCGCAGTGCCGCGCTTGGTGTATTTCTGCAGGATGGCGATCGCTTCGTCTCGATTGCCGGGATCGAGCAGCCATTGGTGCGATCGGACGATGGCGCCCGACAGGCGCTGGCCGCGCTCCTTCTGCGCCGCCCATTGGCGGTTGACCACGTAGAGAACCGGCGGAATCGGCTTGCCATCCAGGAAACGGTAGATGGTCGGATAGCCGCCGAGCTGCGCCTCCATCGCCAGCGGCTGGAACAGGATCGCCGCCGCCACCGATCCGCGCTGCAAGGCCGCGAATTTCAGCGCCGTGGTGCCGACCACCAGGAAGCCGAAATCCTGCGAGGCGAGACCCTGCTGGTTCAGCCATTTGGCGGCGAGCCAGGTCTCCCCGACCTGCAGGGCCGCGGTCGCCACGAACTTGCCCTTGAGATCGGCGATGCTCTTGATCTCGGGCCGCACATTGATGAACCAATCGGGGCGATCCGCCGGGGCCGCGATCACCGCGATGTCGCGCGCGCCGCTGCGAAAGGCCAAGAGGAAGGGATCGAGCTGGCCGGTTCCGAGCTGCACCTCGCCGGTGATCAGCATCTGCGCCGACTGCGGCGCGTTCTGGAACACCACCGGCTGGCCGTCGAAGCCCTCCGCCTTGAAGAACCCCTTGTCCATGGCGACGTCGAGATCCCAGGCGATGGCATTGCCGGGCAGATAGCTCATCGCCAGCGGCTCGAGCCCCTGGGCGGCGGCCGGCAGGACGCGAGCACGCGACGAAGAGGCAGAGCGCGACCCTTGCCGATTTCATCATCAGTCTCCACATGTCATGGCCGACCCTCGGATCAGGTCCGAGGGCAGGCTTGTTCGCCATCTCGATCAGGGTCGCTCAGTGCCTTCCTCATCGAGATCGCCGGACAGTCCGGCGATGACGCGTAAATCACCGCCAACTGTCCAACTCCGGCACCTCGAAGTCCTCCCAGCCCGGGACGTCGGCGACCTCGGAGAACGGCTTGCCGAACGGCCGCGTCGCATCGACCCCGATGGCGGAAGCGGTGCGCAGCGGACGCGCCTTGGTGGGATCGTCGATCGAGGGATCGGAGGGGCCGGCCGGAATGTTGTCGATCACGATCACGTCCTCGCGCGGCTGCACCCGGAACGCCATCGCCCATTCCACCTCGGCCGAGTTGTGAACGTCGATATCGGGCTCGACCACGATCACCCATTTCGGCCTTATGTTGCTCGCCATCGCGGCCAGGATCAGCTGCCGCGCCTCGCCGGCGAACCGCGGCGAAAGCGCGATCACCACGTAGAAGGATACGCCCGCCGAGGCCCGCACCGATACGCTCTCGATGCCGGGAAACTGCGCTTTCAGGGCCTTGAGGAACGAGGCCTCGAACGGGATTTGCTTGAGGATATGATTTTCGGTGACCGGCTTGCCGGTCAACAGGCCCTGGAAGATGGCGTTGCGGCGATGCGTGATGGCGGTGATGCGCGCCACCGGCTTGAGCGAGGGTGGCGTGTAGTAGCCGGTATATTCGCCGAGCGGCCCCTCCATGACGGTGCGCTCCATGTCGACCTCGAACTCGATGACCACCTCGGCGGTGGCCGGGACCTCGAGATCGCAGGTCTTGGCACGGGTCAGCTCGACCGGTGCGCCGCGCAGGCCGCCCGCCACCTCCCAGTCGTTGGTCGCATCCGAGACCTGGACCTGGCACGCATAGGCGAGGATCGGATCGACCCCGATCACCAGGGCGGCGCTCGGCCTGATACCCAGGCGCTGGCACTTGGCGAGGTTCTTGCCGAAGCGATGGTTGGGCTGGGCCGAGAACGAGAACGTGTCCTTGCCCAACACCAGGAAGCGATAGTGGCCGATATCCGGAATGCCGGTCTCCGGGTCCTTCGAGACGACGATGCCGGGCGTGATATAGGGGCCGCCGTCCTTGGGACTGTAGGTCGGGATCGGGAAGCGCGTGATGTCGATCGCCTCACCCTCGATCAGCACCTCCTGACAGGGCGCCGCCGCGGCGGAGATGGACGGGGCGATCGGCTGGTCGAGGCCGCGCAGCACCTTTTGCAGGATGGTCTTCTCGTCGGCCTCGAACGCCAAGCAGCGCCTTGCTGCGGGTCGAATAGACGCCGGCGACCAGCGGAAACTCGGTGCCGTTGTTGTTGAACATGAGGCCCGGGCCTTGCCGCCGGTAGCTCTGCTTCATGGCCTTGCCGACATCGCTAAGGGCCACCGGCCGGTCGACGTCGACCAGCTCGCCGTGCCGGCGCAGCACATCCAGGAACTGGCGAAAGTCGGCATAGGGCATTGCGATCTCCGGAATGCCCGCGCCAAACCGCGCCGGCCGATGACAAGAGCGCCGCCGCCGAAGAAGCGGGGCTTCGGCTTAAGTCCGCGGACAACTCTGCGATGAAGCTAACCCGGTTGGCTGTGCGCCTGGAAGGGTTGATTTCCGTTTCCCTGCGCGTCAATTCGGGCGCGGCTTGAAATATTTCAGATCCGGCGGCGGCTGGTCCTTCTTGGTGGGCATCAGATTGCCGTCGGCACTCAGAAAGTAGTTCTCCTTGCCGATCACGACCTGGTTGTTGCCCTCGACGCAGGATGTCTCGTTCCAGCGCGGACGCGGATTGGGGTTGCGCCGAAACGTCTTGTCCACGCTCCAGGGCCGCGTCAGAGCATGGTCGAGCACGGTGATCTCGTTGTGCAGGACATTCGGATTGTCCCGGTCGAGATGGAACCGTTCCTTGAAGATCGACTGGTTGTCGAAGGCGAGCGGCAGGCCGCTGGCATCGTAGGCACGCGGCCCCTTGAAGGGACCGCGGGTCTCCACCACGAGCGCAGTGAAGCGGCCGTCGCCATTCTCGTCGATCCAGCGGCCGATCGAATAGCCCTGATAGCTCGGCGCGAGGTCGTCCGGCCAATCGCGTCCGTCGGTATAGATTCGCCGCAGCGGATCCTCGCTGCCGCCGAGCAGCACATAGGTGGTCTCAGGCGTGACGATGTATTCCTGCGCCCCGGTCGCCGCCATGCGCGGCATGCCGCCGGGCAGACACCGGGCCGTCGGGTAGTTGCCGAGACCGCCCTTGGCCTGCTCGGCCATGCTGTCCGCCAGAACCTTTTGATATTCCGGCGTGAGCGGGGCCTGCTGCGCGAGCCCGCGCGACTTGGTCGGATCGAATTTGAACTGCCGGCCTTCCAAGCCGGGGGTGACGATGGCGATCCATTGGCCCTTCAGGTTGGGATATTTCGGCTCCTCGGCGGCTCTCGCGCCGCCCAGCGTCATGAGCAGGGCCGCGGCCAGGGCAAGAGCTCCAGTCGGGCTTCGATGCGACATGATCATCCTCCTGTGGACAGGCTGGGTCGGAAGGCATGCTTGGCGCGATGGACGGCGGGCAGAATACACCGTCGTGGCCGCGCGCGGAATGGAGCCGCAGTGCACTGCGGCAGGGTGCGCTGCGGAATGTACGCCGGCGATTGCGGTGGATCGGAACCGCTCGGACGGGAGCCGTCGCTCAGACGTGCAAGGTTCGATCAGCTCGAACTTAGAGCTGATTCCGGTCGCGTCGACGCACAATCTCTCGGTTGTCATGCCCGGCCTTGTGCCGGGCACCCACGTCTTTCGCGCAGCCAAGCAAGGCGTAGGTGGCCGGGACAAGCCCGGCCATGACGAACTGGGTGGTTCCACGTGATCGGAACATGCTTTAGAGCAAGCCGATCAGGCGCCGCCGGGCGTGACGTAGCAGTAGATCTGCCCGCCGGTGCCGATGAAGATGATGCCGTGGCCGGTCGGGTTGCCCCGGTCCCATTTTACCTTGGCATTGGGCACGGAGATGTGCGTGCCGTTCGGGATCACTCCCTTGCCGTCGGTAATGACGGCGACGTAGTGGTCGCTTTCGACCTCGAAGGTATCGGCCTCGAACGCATCCGCCTCGCCGCAGCAGGAAAGGCGCGGATGGTCGGGCTGCTTGAGGCTCTGGAACCATTCACGGACGTTCGCTGGCGAGTTGGCCCACTGACCGTCGTCGCGCGCGGCTGCCGGCGCACAAAGCATCAGCATGATGAACGCAATGCGCAGATTCATCGCGGCTCTCCTATGAGAGGAGCCCGTATGAAAGGGGCCCGCTTTCGACTGCACCGCTCCGCTAGCGGATCCGGGTCAACAGCATCCAGATTAAATTCGAAGGAAGTGATTCGTCACGGATTTTTCGACACAATTGCAACGACGAAACGCGAGCTCGTCACCCGGCTGCATTCTCGGATGCAGTCGATGGCGTGATATAACGACAATACCAGCTGACTCTCGTATCTGCATCAATATTGAGCAATCTTCATACGTACAAGTGTTCAACAGGAAAAAAGCAGCATTTTTGAGCCGAAGGTTCGGCGCCTTCGATTTACGCCGCGGCATCACCCGCGACATAGGTCGCGTTTTTGGTCACCACGAAATCGACGCGGCCGTCGACCAGGGCCTTGAGGCACTCCTGCGGGCGGTTGACGATCGGCTCCTCGTGCACGTTGAAGCTGGTGTTGACCAGCACCGGCAGTCCGGTGGTGTCGCGGAACCGGCGCAAGATCGCCGCAAACAGCGGGTTGGCTTCGTCGCGCACGATCTGCGGACGCGCAGTCCCGTCGATGTGCACTACGGCCGGGATGCGCTCGCGCCACTCGGGGCGAACCGCGCAGGTGATGGTCATGAACCGGGCGGCGTAGCGGTTGACATTCGTGATCTCGAACACACGCTCGGCGTCCTCCTCCAGCACATAGGGCGCGAACGGCATGAACTCCGAACGATCGAGGCGTTTGTTGAGATTGTCGTTGATGGCGGCGTCCGAGGGGCTCGCGATGATGCTGCGGGCGCCCAGCGCGCGGGGACCGAATTCCATCCGCCCCACATAGATGGCCCCCACCTTGCCGGCGCAGACGAGGCCGGCCGCGACCTCGGCCGGGTCGCCGGCAAGCGCGCGAACGCCGGGGCCCGCCGCCAGGCAGGCGTCGATGGAGGAATCGAAATCCTGCGCGAGATAAACGTCCGCGAGACGCCGCCGCCGCCGCAGCCAGGCGGCGAGCCCGTCACGCTCGAGCAGGAAGCCCAACGCGGCACCGGCGCACAATCCATCGTCCCCCATGGCCGGGAACACGAATATCTCGTCGAGCGGCAGCGTCTCGGCCAAGAGCCGGTTGAGGCGCACATTGGCAAACAGCCCGCCGGCCAAGCCGAGTCGCCGTGCGCCGGTGCGCGCGAGCCAGCTGCGGATCGCTCCGCAGATCAGGTCCTCGGTCACCTTCTGGATCGATGCCGCGATCGTCTCCCGGTCGTGTCCGCGGCAGATGTCGCGCACGGTGTCGTCCAACGCGTGCCAGTCCTTGAAGTCGGAATCGATCAGCCCGTTCTTGTCCAGCCAGAAATGCCGCGCGAGGGCGTCCGCGAGCTTGGGCTCGCCGCGCGCGGAAAGTCCGGTCAGCTTGCCCTCGTGCCGGAACATGCGAAAGCCGCAAGCGGCGGTCGCCGACGCATAGGCGGCCGCGAGGCTGTTGCGGCGCAGGTGGCGCGCGGCGAGCATGTTGTCTTCGCCGAGGTGGCATTCGAGCCGCCCCGCAGCCAGCGTGCGGATGGAATAGCTGATGTTGTCGCCGACGCCGTCGGCGGTATAGAGCAGCGCCTCGTCCCAATCGGTATGGAACAGCGCGGTCAGCGCATGCGCTTGGTGATGGTCCGCGAAATGGATTCGCGCGTCGGCACGGAACGCATTCTCCTCCAGGAAGCGGTCGCAGCGGAACAACGCGTAGGAATTGGCTTCGCCCGTGCGCTCGTGCAGCAGGTTGATCTCGCGCCGCGCGCGCTCCCTGCCGGCCCACCGCCGCGCCGTGTAGTAGAGATCGCGCGCCAGCGGGAAGCGCAGATATTGGCTCGGATAGGTGCCGCGGGTCTGTGCGATCAGATCGACGTCGGTTCTGCTCCAACCGGCGATGCGCAGGACTTCGTCGATGGCGAGCCACGGAATGCCCCCGCCCCACCCCTTCTGGCGTCGCAGGCGCTCCTCCTGCACCGCCGCGACGAGCTCATAATCGTCGAACGCCGCCGCTGCAGCATCGTGGGTGCCGGAGCAAAACGCCAAAATTCGCATAAACAACACCCCTCGACGCAACCAATGGGGGTCCAATAACACCGATCGGCGGGGCGTTCCAGGCCGGCCGACCGGCGGCAAGGCCGCCAAGAGGCTTGCCCTTTGGCTTCGTCCGGGCGCAGGATTGCGCAGCTCCGGAGATGATCAGCTGAGGGCTCAAGCCGACAACAAAATTCGAGGGAGGCAAGGATGATGATTTGCAGACGTGGCCGCGCAAGGGCACCCGCAAGGGCATTGTCGGCATCGGCTGGCGCGCTCCTGGCTTGTACGCTCCTGGCGGGCGCATCGGCGGCGCGCGCCGCCGACGTCACCTACGAGCGGCTGCTCAATCCCGAGCCGCAGAACTGGCTGATGCATCATCGCGATTTCGGCGCACAGCGCCATTCGCCGCTCGCCGCGATCAACACATCGAACGCCAAGTCGCTCAAGCTCCTGTTCGCGGTGCCGCTGGGCGGCAAATCGGCGGGCGAGAGCATCGAGGCGACGCCGCTGGTCGATGACGGGTTCATGTACATGGTGGACAGCTGGGGCATCGTCTACAAGATCGACGTGCGCTCCGGCACCGCCGGCACGATCGTCTGGAAGATGGATCCCAAGGAGGCCAACCAGGACCGCAACCGCGGCGTCGCGCTCTGGGGCAATCTCGTGATCTCGGTCACCGGCTACGAGGGTCGCGTGGTCGCGACCGACAAGGAAACCGGCCAGGTGGTCTGGGACAAGAACCTCACCGATCAGGCCGATCTCGAGCTCACCGCGGCGCCGCTCGCCCTCAAGGACGAGATCCTGGTCGGCGGCTCGGGCGGCGATCGCGGCTTGCGCGGTTGGCTCGCCGCGCTCGACCCCAAGAGCGGCGAGGTGAAGTGGAAGACCTATTCGGTCCCGGCGCCGGGCGAGCCCGGCAGCGAGACCTGGAAGGACAAGGTCAACGCCTGGCAGACCGGCGGCGGCTCCTTCTACGGCACCGGAGCCTACGATCCGGCCAACAACCTGACCTATTGGGGATCGGGCAATCCGGTCCCGGCGTTGACTCGTCATTCCGGCCGGGCGACAATCTCTACACGTCGAGCGCCATCGCGTTCAACGCCGCCAGCGGCAAGATCACCTGGTGGCACCAATACACGCCGAACGACGACCGCGACTATGACGAGACCGGCGCCCATGTCCTCATCGACACCAAGATCAACGGCGAGGACCGCAAGATCCTCGCGCATGCCGGCCGCAACGGCTTCACCTACAGCTTCGATCGCCTCAACGGCCAGTTCCTCAAGGCCACCCAGCACGTCAAGGAGCTGACCTGGACCAAGGGCATCGATCCCAAGACCGGCAAGCCGGTCGACTATGATCCCAAGCGCGACATCCAGGTCTACAACGAGGACCCGGCGGCGCTGGCGGACAAGGTGACGCGCCAGGTCTGCCCGAGCATCACCGGCGGCACCAATTTCTGGCCGGTGTCCTACAGCGCCAAGACCGGCTATCTCTACATCCCGGCCTATGAGGGCTGCGGCAAGCTCACGGTCGACACCAGCGCGCACGTCAAAGGCAAGTTCTTCGGCGGCAACCCCGGCGCGGATGGAACCATCACCTCATCGATCACCATGCTCGACCCGGTCTCCGGCGAGATCAAGAAGCGCGCCGAGTTCCCCTATCCGAACTCGTCCGGAACGTTGACCACCGCCGGCGGCCTGGTCTTCACCGGCATGCTCGACGGCACCATCGTGGCGCTCGACGATCGGACCTTGGACGAGGTGTGGCGGTTCAACGTCGGCACCGGCTTCAATGCGGCGCCCATGACCTATGCGGTGAACGGCAAGCAGTACATCGCCATCGCTTCGGGCGTGTGCTGCGTGCGGCCGTCCGGACAGGTCAGCAACTCGCTCGCCGGGGTCAGGCGGAACCCGGAGCTGCGCAATCAATCGAACGCGACGGTGCTCTACGTATTCGGGCTGTGAGCAAGCGGCCGTCGCACGCTCATCCGATCGGCGGCGGTCCCGCGCTCGCAATGGCGGTCGCGGGTCCGCCTTTGGTCACTTGGACGACGGCTCGAAAGCCTTCAGATCGGGCAGCGGCTGGTTTTTCTTGGTCGGCATCAGATAGCCGTCCACGCTGACGAAATACGTCTCCCCTCTGAGCGAGACGTAATGGTTCTCGGCGCCGCAATTGGTCTCGACCCAGGCCGGATGGGCCATTCGGTTGTAGTCCCGCGTCACCGTCCACGGCCGCGTATAGGCATGGTCGATGGTGGTGATCTGGTCATGCAGGCGATTGGGGTTGGCGGCGTCGAGGAAAATGCGCTCCTTGATGATGGTCCCGTTGTCGGGGTGCAGCGGCAGCCCGCTGGCGTCCAGATCGCGCGGGCCTTTGAGGCCGCGGGTCTCCACCTCGAGCGCGCCGTAACGGCCATCGGCGTCCGGGTCCACCCATTTGCCGATCGAATAGCCTTCGAAGCTCGGCGTGATCTGCTCGGGCCAAGCGCGGCCGTCGGTATAGATGCGGCGGTTCTCGCCCAATTGATCGAAGCGGATGTAGGTGACCTCCGGCGTGACCAGGAGCTCGAGCGGCTCGTAGGCGATCATCACCCGCGGCATGCCCGAGGGCAGGCATTTGACCTGCGGATTGTATTCCTGGCCGCCGGCGGCGGCCTCCGCCAGGTTGGCCTCGAACACGGCCTGAAACTGCGGCGTGAGCGGAGCCTGCTGCTTTAAGCCCCCTGGTTTGGTCGGATCCCATTGCGCGGCGCCCGGCCGCTCCCAGGCTCCCCGCAGGTCGGGATATTTGGCATTGTCCAGCGCCCGAGCGCCGGTCGCGGGCATACCGAGACCCGCCACCGCGAGCGCGATTGCACCAAGCGAGCTTCGATCACGCATGATTGTCCTTCCACCACGTTCGGGTGCGCAAGCGCACCTCCCGGCAGGTCCCGGATTGATCTGCCGAAGCGTACCCCCGGCGGTCTTCGCGCCGCAAGCACCTGCGGCACCGTGGCCGAACCGAATGTGGCTCTGCGCCGGGTCTTCATCGGGAAAACGCCGCCGGTCGAGCCGGCGGCGTGATCGCAGGATGGTACCGAGCGAGAAACAGAATGCGGTTCCGTCTCCCGGGCCGCCGGGCTCAGATTCCGCGGTTCCAGAAGTCGTAGTAGCGCTCGATATTCATGGGCAGGAACGCCGCATAGCCGCCCCAGCTCTCGTATTTCGGCAGCTTGATCTCCTTCTCGGCCGCCTCGTAGCCCTTGCCTTCGCCCACTGCCTTCTTCACCGCGGCGGACAGGTCCTGCAGATAGGCGAGCTGGTTGGTGGCTTCCTCGCGTCCGCCGATCTGCCGGCCGCCGGGTCCGGGATGGCCGGGAATGAGCGTGTTCCAATCCATCGCGATCACCTTCTTCAGTCCCTCCTCGATGTCGGGCACGTAGGTGTCCGCCATGCCGCGGAACTGGACGGCCCCGAGCGGAATCCAGTCGACCGTGAAGATGATCTTCTCCTTCGGCAACCGCATCACCAACATGCTGTCGGAATGGTTCTTGCCCACATAGTCGAGCACCAGCGTGGTGCCGCCGAGCTCGAGTATCTTCTGGGTGTCGACGGTCTGGTCGGGCATGACCACATCGTCCGGCTTGAGCGCCGCGATCCGCGCCTTGGCGTTGGCCTGGGCGATGAAGGTCGCGCCCATGTCCTTGAACGGCTTGCCGCCGGCGATGTGGTCGAAATGGTCGTGGCTGTAGATCACGTATTTGATCGGCGCCTTGCTGACCGACTGGATGGCGTCGATATAGGGCTTCACCGGCCGCCGCTCGCTGATCGGATCGGTGGCGATCACGCCGTCCGGCGTGGTGATGAACATCGACTGATGACCCATATAACGGAAGATGTAGACGTTGTCGGTGCCCTCGACCTTGGTGAGGGCGGTCGGCGGCTGCTGGGCTTGCGCGGTGGCGGAGACGACCGTCGTGACGCACACGACGGCCATCGCCAGCTGAATTCGAGACATCGTATTTCTCCCTCGTAGATGTTTTTGAAGATGCCGATCGGCCCGGCCGCCGGCCGGCATTGCTCCGGGATCGACCCCGAGCGCGACCGATCCTAGCGATTTTACCAAGGGCTCGATAGCGCGGCGCGCACCCGGCTCGAGGGTCGGCCGCACGGAAGCGCGATCCTACGACGGTCGGCAGACCGTCACGTCGAGGTCCCGCACCAGGCCGTTGGCGAGCGAATAGACCCAGCCGTGGATGCAGAGATCCTGGCCGCGCCCCCAGGCCTCCTGCACGAAGACGTCGGTCGCGACGTTCCTGACCTGGCGGATGACGTTGAGCTCGCACAAGCGGTCGAGCCGGGCGCGCTCCTGCGGGATGGCGTCGAGCTCGTGGCGGTGCTCGTGGAAGACCTCGCGAATGGGATGCAGCCAGTGGTCGACGAGACCCCGCCGCTGGCCGTCCACCGCCGCGGCGACGCCGCCGCAGCCGTAGTGCCCCACCACCATGATGTGCTTCACCTTGATCACGTCGACCGCGAACTGCAGCACCGAGAGATAGTTGGCGTCCTGCGGCGGTGCCAGGTTGGCGACGTTGCGGTGCACGAACAGCTCGCCCGGGTCGAGGTCCACGATCTCGTTGGCGGGCACCCGGCTGTCGGAGCAGCCGATCCACAGATATTCCGGCGCCTGCTGGCGCTCGAGCCGCTTGAAGAAGCCGGCATCGGCGGCCACCATTCGCTTGGCCCAGGCGCGGTTCTTTTCCTTCAGATGATCAAGCATGGGCACGCTCATAGGGCCAACCGCCATCCGCCACAAGGCGGGACCGACAACAGGCCAAGGCTAGCAAGCCGCGTGCCATTTGGTCGTGGGAGCCTCCAGGGCGGAGCGCCTCAGTGGCTCTCATAGGTGCCGATCAGCCGGACGATACGCGCCACATGGCTTTGGAACTCGGGCGATTGCTTCACGCCGGACGGACGCGGCCGCGGCAGGTCGATCGGGATGATCTCCTGCAGCCGGCCCGGCCGGGTGGCGAACACCGCCACGCGGTCGCCGAGGAACACCGACTCGTCGATCTGATGGGTGATGAAGATCACCGTCGTTCCCGCCGCCGCCGCGATGCGCAGGAGCTCGTGCTGCATGGTCTCGCGGGTGAGCGCGTCGAGGGCCGCGAACGGCTCGTCCATCAGCAGGATGGCGGGTTCGATGGCGAGCGCGCGCGCCAGATTGACGCGCTGGCGCATGCCGCCGGACAATTCATGGGGATAATGGCTCTCGAAGCCGTTGAGGCCCACCAGGTCGATCATCGCCAGCGCCCGGGCGCGGGCCTGCGCCTTGGGGATGCCTTGCAGCTCGAGGCCGAAACCGACATTGCGCAGGACGCTGCGCCACGGATAGAGCGCATCCTGCTGGAACACGAAGCCGCGATCGGGGCCGGGACCGGTGACCGGCTTGCCGCCGACCAAAATGCGGCCGCGGGTCGCCTTGGTAAGACCCTGCAGCACGCGCAGCAGCGTGGTCTTGCCGCAGCCGGAGGGGCCGACAATGACGAAGAATTCGCCGGGCGCGATGTCGAGATCGATATTCTGCAGCGCCAGCAGCCGCTGACCGCGGCTGACGAATTCCATGCTGAGGTCCTGGATCGCGACGGCGGCGGCGTGAACACTCATCTGGCCCTGCTCGTGTATTTCAATCGACTTGGAATTCAGTCCACCCGTATGGTCCGCCGCCAGCGCAGCGCATGCCGCTCCACCAGCTCGGCCGCGAAGGTGAGGCCCACCCCCGCCACCGCGAGCGTGACGATGCCCACGAAGAGGGAAGGAACGTCGAAGGTCTGGCCGGACGTGTAGATCAGGAATCCCAGGCCCGCCTGCGAGCCGAACAGCTCGCCCACCACCACGCCGACGATGCCGCGGCCGATGCCGAGCCGGATCCCGGTCAGGATATAGGGCAGCGCCGACGGCAGCGTGACCTTCATGATGATCTGCTGGCGGGTGGCGCAGAAGCTCTGGGCGACCTCGATCAGCAGCGCCTCGGTGGCGCGCACGCCGGAAATGGTATTGATGAGAATCGGAAAAACCGCGGTCAGGAACACGACCGCGATCTTCGAGCCGATCCCGATGCCGAGCCACAGGATGAGGAGCGGCGTCACCGCGACCAGCGGCGTGGCATAGAGCGCCGTGATGTAGATCTCGGTGTAGTCCCGCACCCGCTGGCTGATGCCCACGATGACGCCGAGCGCGGTGCCGATCACGATCGCCAGCAGGACCCCGTAGATCAGCTCGCTGAAGCTCACCCGGATGTGCAGCTGCAGCTCGCCGGTCTCCCAGAGCCGCATGGCCGCGAGCGCCACATCCGACGGCGGCGCGAAGAACAGCCGGTTGGTGAGGACGGTGCGTGCCAGGATCTCCCAGCCCGCGACCACCACCACCAGGGTCGTGAGCGAACGGCGGATCGCGATCCAGCGCTCGCGCGTAAGCCATGGCGCGCGCGCCGGAGGTCGGGCCGGATCAGCATTCGCCGGTGACTCCGCAACCGTCATGACTGATGGACTTCTCCCGTGGTCAAGGAACGTAACAACGTTGCGGCAGCAGGCCAATGGATAAAGCGAGGCTACGTTGACCGTTTGTAGCCCGCATGGAGCGAAGCGAAATGCGGGAGCGGCGTCCCCGCTACGGGTCAGCCCTCTCTGCATCCCGGATCAGCTGCCACACCCGCGGCGGCGTCAGCGGCAGGGCCCGCGGCTCGGCGCGCAATGGGCGCAGCGCCGCCGCCACCGCATTGGCGAGCGCGCCGCCGACCGGGATGATGCCGCCTTCGCCGGCGCCCTTGGCGCCGAGCGGATTGTTGGGCGAAGGATGCTGCTCGAGCGAGAGCGCGCGCAGCCGCGGATAATCGGTCGCGAGCGGTATCATGTAATCGGCCAGCGATCCGACCAGCAGCTGCCCGTTACGATCATAGACGATCTCCTCGGTGAACACGCTGCCGAGCCCCTGCACGGCGGCGCCGATCACCTGGCCGTGCAGGGTGAGCGGATTGATGATCCGGCCCACGTCGTCGACCACCACATAATCGACGACCTCGACCTGTCCGGTCTTGGGATCGACCGCGACATGCGCAATCGCGGTGCCGTAGGTGTAGGTGGATTTCGAGTTGGAGAAGGTTCCCTCGGCGCACAGCGCGCCGTCGAAGGCTTCGCCCAGGATCGCGCTGCGTCCGTCGGGCGCGCGTGCGACCCCGCCGGTCACGACGAGCTCGGCCGCCGGCACGCCGAGCCGCGCGGACGCCGCGGCGCGAAACTTGGCGATGAGCGCTTCGGCGGCGAGCACGATCGCACAGCCGCCCATCACGGTCGAACGCGAGCCGTAGGAGCCGAACCCCTCCGCCAAATAGGTGGTCGAGCCGTGATAGATGCGAATGCGCTCGAGCGGCAGCTCGAGCGCATCGGCGGCGATCTGCGCCAGGATGGTCTCGATCCCCTGCCCGACCGCGGAAGAGCCCACATAGACCGACACGCGACCGTCCGCCTCGACCACGATGCGGGCGCTCTCGCGCGGCCCCGATGCGCCGCCCTCGATGAAGCAGGCGATGCCGAGCCCATGATAGCGGCCGTCGATCAGCTTGCCCTGCAGGGCCGCCTTCTCGGCCCAGCGCGCCTCGCTCACGCAACGATCGAACGTGCTGGCGTAATCGCCGCTGTCGCATTCGGTCGCGCCGAACCCGTCGTCGGGGAGCACGCTCGCCAAGGCATACGGCATCTCGCCCGACGGAGATCAGGTTGCGGCGCCGGATGGCGAGCCGGTCGAGCCCCAGGTCCTGCGCCGCCATGTCGAGCATGCGCTCGCAGAAGAAGCAGCCCTCGAATCGACCAGGCCCCCGATAGGTGCCGGCCGGCGTCTTGTTGCTGACCAGTGCATGGGCGTCGAGATGGATGTTGGGAATGCGATAGGGGCCGGAGGTGAACTGCGCGGCATTGCGCACCGGCGTCATGCCGTTGGGCCGCACATAGGCGCCGATGTCCACATAGATGTCGCCGCGCAGCCCGAGGATTAATCCGTCCCGGTCGAACGCCATCTCGATCTCGCATTCGGTCTCGCGCGAATGGGCAATCGCCATGAAATGCTCGCGCCGATCCTCCACCCATTTGATCGGGCGGCCGAACTTGCGGGCCGCAAAGGCGACCAGAAAATCCTCCGGATAGAACTCGCCGCGCGCCCCGAAGCCGCCGCCGACGTCGAACTCGAGATAGTCGACCGCCTCCTCGGCCAGTCCCATCATGTGCGCCATGGCGCGACGATTGAAGAAGGGCAGCTTGGCGGCGCCGGAAACCTTGAGCTTGCCGCTCACGCAATCCCATTCGGCCAGCAAGCCGCGCGTTTCCATCGGCATGGCGGAGAGGCGCTGGGTGCGAAAGGTTTCCCGCCGCCGATACGCCGCGGTCCGGAACGCCGCCTCCACATCGCCCTTGTGAGCCGTGACCAATGCGGCGCGATTGCCGGCGGTGCCTTCGAACAGCAGCACATCGCCGCGCGCACTGGCGTGCCGGTCCGTCACCGCCGGCAGGTGATCGATCTCGAAAGCGACGGCGGCAGCCGCATCCTCGGCCAGCTCGGCCCCATCGGCGAGCACCACCGCCAAAGGCTCGCCCACATACCGCACCACCGCTTGCGCGATCACCGGCTGCGCATAGGGCGCAATGGCCGGGATCGGCCGGCGAAACGGAATGGTCGGGATCGGGCCGCCGATATCGGCGGCGGTCAGGACCGCCCTTACTCCCGGCATGGCGAGCGCGGCCGCGGTATCGATCGAGCGGAGGCGGCCATGGGCGACCGGGCTGCGCACCATCACGGCGTGCCACTCCCCGGCGCGGGTGAGATCATCGAGATATTGCCCGCGGCCGCGCAGGAAGCGAAGGTCTTCGACCCGCTCGACCGGACTGCCGATGAATGTATTGGCGCGGCGCATTGCGGCTCGGGTCCACCGGCTTGACTCAGAGTAAGCTCTAGCTTACGGTTAGTCTCGTCTAACGTATCCCCAAGGGAGGCCGGTTGTTCGCCTTCCTACGTGCGCAACCCCGACCCGACAAGGAGTCTACGATGCCTGAGCTGGAGCTGATCGGCGCCGCGCCGAGCAATTACGTCTGGACCTGCCGTATTGCGCTTGCCGAGAAGGGCGTGCCCTACCGGCTCAACGAATTGCGGCCGCACTCGCCCGAGGTCGATGCGATCCATCCGTTCGGCAAGATTCCGGTGATGCGCCACGGCGCGGTCGAGCTGTGCGAGTCGCGGGCGATCTGCAGCTACATCGACAATGTCTTCGACGGCCCGAAACTGGCGCCTTCCGATCCGGCCCGGGCCGCGCAGGTCGAGCAATGGGTGTCCATCGTCAACACCCATATCGATCCGGTGTGGGTGCGCCAGTATCTGCGCGCGCACTTTTTTCCCAACACGCCCGACGGCGGTCCCGAGCGGGAGACCATCGAGGCGGCGCTGCCGAAGATGGAGCAGCAATTCGCCACCATGGATCGCGCGGTCGCCGAGACCGGTCATCTGGTCGGCGACACGTTCACGCTGGCCGACATGAATCTCATGCCGATCCTGTTCTACATGGGCTTGAAACCGGAAAGCAGCGCGCTCTTGCAGCGCAGCCCGAACCTCAAGGCCTATGTCGATCGTCACATGGCGCGCAAAAGCGTGCAGGAGACGGTGCCGACCTGGATCCCCGGACAGAAAGCCTCGGAGCGGGCGGCTTGACCGCAGCCATGGCGACCGCCGCCATGGCCAACGCGGCTGCCGCGCTCGCCGCGCTCGCCGATCCGACCCGGCGGCAAATCTTTGAACGGCTCGCCGGCGGGCCGCGCGCAGTCGGCGAGATCGCGCGCGGCCTGCCGGTGACGCGCCCGGCGGTCTCGCAGCATCTCGCCGTCCTCAAGTCGGCGGGCCTGGTCAAGGACCAGGCTGCCGGCACGCGCCGCATCTACGAAATCGATCCGCAGGGCCTCGGCACCATCCGGGCCTGGCTCGATCAGTTCTGGGACACCGCGCTCGCCTCGTTCAAGGACGAGGTCGAAGGCACGAAAGGAAAATCATGAGCACGCTGAAGATCCGCCCGGCTCCGGTGCGCAAGAGCATCACCGTCAAGGCCGATGCGGCGCGCGCCTTCGAGGTCTTCACCGGCCGGATCGGCAGCTGGTGGCCGCGCTCCCATTGCATCGGCTCCGCGCCGCAGAAGGACGTGGTGCTGGAGCCGAAGGTCGGCGGGCGCTGGTTCGAGATCGGCGAGGACGGCTCGCAGTGCAATTGGGGCAAGGTGCTGGCCTGGGAGCCGCCCACGCGCGTGGTGCTGGCTTGGCAGATCGGCGGCGATTGGAAATTCGATCCGAATTTGGTGACGGAGGTCGAGGTGACCTTTACGCCGGTCGGCCCCGACACGACGCGCGTCGACCTGGAACACCGCAATCTCGAGCGCTTCGGCGACAAGGTCGACACCGTCCGCGCTGCGATTGATTTCGGAGGGCGGCTGGACCGGAATTCTCAAGACTTACGCGGAGAGCGCGGAGCGACCGTAGGATGGGTTGAGCTCTTGCGAAACCCATCATGGGCTGTGATGGGTTTCGCGCAACGGGCGTAAGACGCCCTTATGCGCTCTACCCATCCTACAATCAAACAACAACTCCCCTACTCCGCCGCCTTCTTGCTCACCAGCGCGGCGGCCGCGCGGTCATAGCTCTCCTCGCGGGCGAGCTGCGGCTTGAGGCCGATCAGGTCGTAATAATCCGGCAGCGGGATGAGCGAATCGCCCAATGCCGCCAGCGAGCGGTCGCGCTTGAGCGACCCCATGGCATGACGCACCGCCTGCGCGGCGGCGAACAGCGCCACCGAGGGAAAGCTCACCGCCGTCACGCCGGCGGCTTCGAGCGCGCCGAGATCGCGCTGCTTGGCGCCGGCGGCCTGCGAGATGGTCGCCATGTGCGGGCCCGGCACCTCGCGCAACACCCGGCTGATCTCCTCGATGGTGTCGGCCCCCATGGGCTTGGCCATGTCGGCGCCCGCCGCCATGAACAGCTGGCAACGCTCGATGGCGGCATTGAGCCCCTCGACCCCGGCCACATCGGTGCGCGCGCAGATGAAGAGGTCGGGATCGCGCCTGGCGTCGAGCATCGCCTTGATCTTGGCCAGCATCTCTTCGACCCGCACCACCTGCTTGCCGGGCAGGTAGCCGCAGCGGTTGGGAAAGGTCTGGTCGCTGATGAAAAATCCCGCCACGCCCGCCGCCTCGAAGGCGCGCACCATCTGGCGCGCATTGTTGACACCGCCGAAGCCGGTATCGCCGTCCACATAGACCGGCAGCTCGACGGCGGCGCAGATGCGGGCATAGTGATCCGCATAGTCGCGCATATTGGATTGGCCGGTATCGGGCTGCGCCAGCATGCTGCCGACCGCCGCATAGCCACCGGCGGTGATGGCCTCGAAACCCTGCGCCTCGATGATGCGGGCCGACAGCGCGTCATAGGCCCCCGGCATCAGGGTGAGGCCCGGCTGCGTCATCAGCTCGCGCAGCTTCTTCCTGACATTCATGAATTTCCTCCGTTATGGCTTGGTCCACGCCTTCCGCGAAGCGCGAAGGCGTCACCGCCTGGAATCCGCTGCGGTCTGCAGCCAGGGTTGTGCGGCGGCCATGCGCGCTTCGAAGGCCGCGATCTCGGGCGCATGCTTGAGGGTGAGCCCGATATCGTCGAGGCCTTCGATGAGGCGCATGCGATCGGCGGAAGGCAGCTCGAAGGCGATGTCGGGCCCGCCGGGACCGCTGATGCGCTGGGCCGGCAGATCGACCGTGAACGGAGCGGCGCCATCGGCGGCGCGCACGCGCGCTTCGAACGCCGCGCTGTCGGCGGGCTCGAGCTCGACCGGCAGCAGGCCGTTCTGCAGGCAGTTCTCCCGGTAGATATCGGCGAAGCTGCGCGCCACGATGCAGCGGATGCCGGTCGCGATCATGGCCCACACGGCGCCTTCGCGCGAGGAGCCGCAGCCGAAATTGCGGCCGGTCACCAAAATAGCGGGCGCGCCGGAACTGCGGCTTGTTGAGCGGAAAATCCGGATCCGCGCTGCCGTCCGGCCGCTTGCGGGCGTTGGCGAACAGGAGCGCCGCCCAATCGGGATTGATGTTCCGATTGATGGGGGTGATCTGATCGGTGTTGATGTCGTCCTGCAAGAGCGGGACGGCGACGCCGGTGAGGGTGGTGAAAGGCTGCATCAGACGGCTCCCGCCAGCATCTTGCCGCACGTCCACGATGTGGCCCGCGATGGCGGTGGCGGCGGCGGTCGCCGGGCTCACCAGATGGGTGCGCACGCCCTTGCCCTGGCGGCCTTCGAAATTGCGATTGGTGGTGGAGACGCAGCGCTCGCCCGCCTCGCCGCGGTCGCCGTTGCCGCCCGCGCACATGGAGCAGCCGGATTCGCCCCAGAAGAAGCCGGCGGCGCGAAACACCCGGTCGAGACCGGCGGCCTCGGCCTCACGTTTCACGGTCGACGAGCCGGGCACCACCATGGCCACCACGCCGGCCGCCACATGCCGGCCGCGCACCACCGCGGCGGCGGCCTCGAGGTCCGGCAGGCGGCTGTTGGTGCAGGAGCCGATGAAGACCCGGTGCACCGGCAGGCCGGCGACCGCCATGCCGGGCGTCAGTCCCATATAGTCGAGCGCCCGGTGGTAGGCCGCCTCCTGCCCGGGCGCTGCAAGCTCGGGCACGCGGCCGCCGACACCCACCACCTGGCTCGGATCGGTGCCCCAGGTGATCTGCGGCTCGAGGTAGCCGCAATCGAGCACCACCTCGGAATCGAATTGCGCATCGTCATCGCTCGCGAGCGTGCCCCAATGGGCGAGCGCCGCATCCCATTGCCGGCCTTGCGGCGCGAACGGGCGGCCCGCGAGCCACCCGAAGGTCGTTTCATCCGGCGCCACGAAGCCGCTGCGCGCCCCCATCTCGATCGCCAGATTGCAGAGCGTCAGCCGGCTCTCGATCGACATCGCCCGCACCGCCGCGCCGGCAAATTCCACCGCATGGCCGCGGCCGCCCGCGATGCCGACCTGCGCGATGATGCGTAACGCGACGTCCTTGGCGGTGACATGGGGTCCGAGCCTGCCCTCGACCCGCACGCGCATGCGCTTGGGCCGCTTGAGCGCGATCACCTGGGTGGCCAGGATATGCTCGAGCTCGCTGGTGCCGCAGCCGAAGGCGAGCGCTCCCAGCCCGCCGACCGTGCAGGCATGGCTGTCGGGCACCGCATGGGTGGCGCCGGGCAGCACCATGCCGAGCTCGGGCGCCACCACATGGGAAATGCCCTGCTCCGGATCGTCGATGTCGAACAGCCTGATGCCGTTGCGGACGCTGCCCTCCCGCATGGCCTGCAGGAACGGCGTGCTCTGCGCATTGGTCAAGTCGTCGCGGCCGGGCTGGGTCGAGACCGTATGGTCCTGCACCGAGAAGGTGAGATCGGGCCGCCGCACCGCACGCTGCGCCTGCGCGAGCTTCTTGAAGGCATGGGGCGCGTGCAGCTCGTGCAGCACGTGCCGATCGATATAGATGAGCTCGCGCCCATCGGCGCGCCGCGCCACCAGATGCGCGTCCCAGATCTTGTCGAACAGCGTTTGCGCCATGGCGTGCTCCGGCTCCGATCGATGCGTGCCGACCTTAGCATGATCAGCGCCCCGGCGCCGGCTACCTCATGCCGCAGCATGGGAATGGGAATGACCGGAAATTCCCGATATCGTGGCGTGAATGTCGATTGCGACGCCGGAGCGCAAGATGACGATTTCGCGGCGGGGCTTGCTCTGGGGAAGCGCTCTGGCGGCGGCGGGCGTGCCGCGCCCGTCCCGCGGTCAGTCCGCGGTCGAGAGCTTCTTTCGCGGAAAGTCCATCCGGGTGCTGGTCGGCACGACGCCGGGCGCCGGCTACGATCTGGTGGCGCGGCTTCTCGCCGCCCATATGGGCGGCCATGTTCCGGGCCATCCGGCCTTCGTGGTCGAGAACATGGCCGGCGCCGGCAGCCTCACGATGATGAACTATCTCTACAATCGCGCGCCGCGCGACGGCACCGTGATCGGCGTCCCGTTGAACGCCGTCGTGCTGGAGCCGACCTTGAATCTCCTGTCGCGCAACGGCGGCGCTGCCAACTTCGATATCGACAAGATGAGCTGGCTCGGCTCGACCACGCAGGACGGACAGGTTCTCTGGTTTCGAAGCGATTCCGGCATTGCGAGCATCGACGATCTCAAGGCGACCAAGAGCATCGTGGCGGCGAGCGCTCCGGGCGCGGACAATTTCACCGTCACGCTCCTCACCAACCGGCTGCTCGGCACCAAGATGGAGCTGGTGCGCGGCTATCGCGGCACCAACGACATTTTTCTCGCGGTCGAGCGCGGCGAGGCGCAAGGCAGCGCCACCGCCTACTCGGCGGTCGTCAGCGGCCGGCCGCAATGGCTCGAGGAGGGCAAGATCAAGTTGCTGATCCAATACGGCACCGAGCGGCTGCCCGAGCTGCCGGACGTGCCGACCGCGATCGAGGTGGCCCCCGATGATGAGACGCGGCAAATGCTGCGGTTCTTCGGCGTGAAGTTCAACACCACCTATCCGTTCGTGCTCCCGCAGGAGGTGCCAGCGGAGCGGGTCGTCGCCCTGCAATCGGCCTTCGACGCCACCATGCGGGATGCAGCCTTCGCGCAGGACATGAAGAACAGCAGCATTCCGCTGCGCCCGCTCAGCGGGCCGCAGGTGCAACGCATGATCCGGGCGACCTACGCGGCGCCGGCGAAAATGCTGGAGCGATTGCGCGAGGCGGTGACGCCGTAGTTCGATGCTCGCTTTGCTTTGATCCGGAACCGGATTAGGCTGTGCGGCAGGTGCCGGATATGAGCACGACCAAGGGAGATGGATGCATGCGCGAGGGATTTGCGAGATCACTGCTGGCGGGAACAATTTGCGCCGGTATGGCACTGGCGCTTTCCAGCGTCCTGGCCGCGGCCGGCGAGATCAAGGTGGTGACGGTCGGCGCCCTGCGGAACGCCCTCGCGCCGCTCGGCGCCGACTACACCAAGCAGAGCGGCGATCAGGTCACCTACATGTTCACCAATCCGGCCAACCTGAAGAAGGTTCTGGGCGAGGGCCGATACGACGTGATCATCGCGGCCGCGCCCTCGATCGAGGAGCTCGACAAGTCGGGCGGGTTGCAGGCCGGCAGCCATGTCAAGGCGGTGCGGGTCGGCATCGGCGTGGCGGTGCGCGAGGGCGCGCCCAAGCCCGACGTCTCCACCCCCGACGCGTTCAAGAAGGCCATCCTGGCGGCGCGCAATATCGTCTATACGGATCCGGCGACCCCCAACGGCAGCGGGGTGCTCACCATGCATATCCTTGCCGCCGCCGGGCTCGTCGACGCTGTCAAGGCCAAGGGCAAGCAGGAGGGCCTGGGCCCCGGCAAGGAGCTGATCGCCAAGGGCGAGTATGAGATGGGGCTGTTCAACATCAGCGAGGCCACGATACCGGGCGTCGTGGTGGCCGGCCCGGTCCCCGCCCCGTTGCAGGAATACACCAGCTACGACGCCGGCGTGATGGCGGGCGCCGCCAACAAGGACGCGGCCGCGGCCTTCGTGAAGTTCTTGACCGGCAAGCCCGCGGCGGCGACCTGGAAGGCCGCCAGCATCGACGCCATGTGACGCTCGCCTTAAGGCGAAAGGCAAACACGCCGGACTTGGAGCCGGCCCAGCGCTTGCTTGGGCCGGCTGCCGATTGCCGCAGCCAGCCGCCGTTCGGCCGCTTGAACTCGTTCATCGTCCGCCTGAATGATCGGCGTGGCTGAACTCAAAACAATCCGATTCCGGGGAGGGTACGATGGGCACAAAGCCGGATCATGGCTGGAGCTGGTGGTACCTGCTGCTGCTGGCGCAATTCGTGCCGGCGCTGTGGGTGCCGTACTACAACTCCGCCGAGCCGAGCTGGATCGGGCTGCCCTTCTTCTACTGGTTTCAGCTGGCTCTGGTCTTCATCTGCGCCGCCGTGACCGCCATCGTCTATTTCATCACCGAATGGTCGCAGCAGCAGTAATCGGTCGCAGCCGATAGTCCGGGGGGACGCCATGCAGGACATCAATTGGGTCGCGCTCATCGTTTTTCTGCTTCTGTTCGGATTCATCACCTGGCTCGGTTTCGCGGCCGCGCATTGGCGGCGCGGCGACATGGATCAGCTGCACGAGTGGGGTCTCGGCGGGCGCCGCTTCGGCACGCTGATCGTGTGGTTCCTGGTCGGCGGCGATCTCTACACGGCCTACACCTTCATCGCGGTTCCGGCGCTGGCGTTCGGAACCGGCGCGCTCGCCTTCTTCGCGGTCCCCTATACCATCCTCATCTATCCGATCCTGTTCATCGTGTTTCCGCGCCTGTGGAGCGTGTCGAACAAGCACGGTTACGTCACCTCGGCCGACTTCGTGAAGGGCCGCTTCGGCAACCGCTGGCTGGCGCTGGCGGTGACGCTCACCGGTATCGTGGCGACCATGCCGTATATCGCGCTGCAGCTGGTCGGATTGCAGGTCGTGATCGGCGGCTTGGGTTTCGTCGGCGAGGGCTGGGTCGGCGATATTCCGCTGATCATCGCCTTCGTCATCCTGGCCGCCTTCACCTATTCGAGCGGCTTGCGGGCGCCGGCCGCGATCGCGATCGTCAAGGACCTGTTGATCTACATCACGGCCTTCGCGGCCATCATCATCATCCCGATCCAGCTCGGCGGATTCGGCAAGATCTTTGCCGCGGTTCCGGCCCAGAAGCTGCTGTTGGCCGTGCCGCAGGGCAGCACCACCGGCGCCTATGGGGCCTATGCGACGCTGGCGCTCGGATCGGCGCTGGCGCTGTTCCTCTATCCCCATTCGCTCACCGGCATATTGAGCGCCAGCAGCGGCCATGCGGTCCGCCGCAACGCCGCATTGCTGCCGGCCTACTCGTTCATGCTCGGGCTGTTGGCGCTTTTGGGCTTCATGGCGATCGCGGTCGGCGTCGACAAGCTGCCGGAATATGCGCAAGGCTTTGCGGCATTCAAAGCCAATTTCGCGGTCCCGGCCCTCTTGCTGCACACCTTCCCGTCGTGGTTCGTGGGGGTGGCGTTCGCGGCGATCGGCATCGGCGCCCTGGTCCCGGCCGCGATCATGTCGATCGCGGCCGCCAATCTGTTCACCCGCAACATCTATCGCGAGTTCTTCCACGCCGCGGCCTCCGATCGGCAGGAATCCCAGATGGCCAAATGGGTGTCGCTGATCGTCAAGCTCGGCGCGCTGGTGTTTATTCTGTTTGTTCCGACCCAATACGCCATCCAGCTGCAGCTGCTCGGCGGCATCTGGATCATCCAGACCCTGCCGGCGGTCATCATCGGGCTCTACACGCGCTGGTTCAATGCGTGGGCGTTGCTGATCGGCTGGGCGTTCGGAACCGTGATCGGGACCACCATGGCGGCCGCGGTGAGCTTCGCGCCCATGTATCCGCTCTCGATCGGGGGCTGGACCTTCCCGTGCTATATCGCGCTCTCGACCCTGGTGCTCAACCTGATCGTGGCCGCGGTGCTGACCCCGGTGTTCAACATGATCGCGCACAAGGCCGCCGACGAGACCCTGGCGTCCGATTACGCCATGTGACGGTTCCTAAGTGACCGCGCTGACGCGGCGCCCTCAGTCTGTAGGGTGGGCAAAGGCGGCCACGAGACGTCGCTTGACGCACCAAGCCGGGCCCGCCGTGCCCACGCGGGCACGCTCAATCCACCGAGAGACTTCGCGTGGGCACGGCGCCGAAGAGCGCCTTTGCCCACCCTACGCGCTCAGCCCCGCAACGCGCCGCGCAGCAGCGCGGCGTAGACGCGCTCGGCCAGACCCGACGGGCGGTCGAGCCCCATGCGGGCCAGGCAATCTCCGACCTGCGCGGAACGCGCGCTCCCGCCCAATCCCCGCGCCACGAACTTGGCGAGGCGAAGCGGCGACGCCGAAGCCGCCGCCAGGGCTTCCAGCGCGGGCAGCAGCCGCTGCTCGGTCGGCGTGAAATCGGTCTCGAACGGAAACGGCGCCAGCAAACCCTCCGCACGCGCGCCCGCCAAGGCGCGCTCGATGCGCTGCGGGGAATTGTCGCGCCAGGCGGGCGGGAGCTCGAAGCCCTGCTCGATCTTGCCGGCGTCCTTGGCCTGGCGCAGCAGCTCGGCCTGGAAGCGTGAATCCGTCACCGCCAGCATGGCGGCGATCACGTCCCGATCGGTCTTGCCGCGCAGGTCCGCGACGCCGTATTCGGTCACCACGATATCGCGCAGATGGCGCGGGATGGTGGTGTGGCCGTATTGCCAACGGATGTTGGAGCTGGTGCGTCCCTTGGAGGTGCGGGTGGCGCGCAACATGATGATGGAGCGGGCGTCCTGCAGGGCGAAGCCCTGGGCGATGAAATTGTATTGTCCGCCCACGCCGCTGACGACCTGGCCGTTCTCGAGACCGTCGGACACGATGGCGCCGAGCAGCGTCGCCATCATGGCGCCGTTGACGAAGCGGGCCTTGACCCGGGCGCGGCGCTTGGCGACCTCGTCGCCGTAGATTTCGTTGACATAGGACACCGCCGTCATGCGGAATTTCTCGAGCGTGGCCGGCGGCAGCTCGCGCAGCTCGCGGTAGAACGCGCGCGAGCCCACGAAGAATGCCGCCTGCAGCAGCGCGCCCTCGACCTCCCGGCGCAGGATGCCGGCGTGGAACAGCTCGAGAAAGCCTTCCACGAACATTTCGCTGGCGCCGAAGAGACCGGCCTCGAACGGCTTCTCCTCGACCAGCACGGGCGGCGCGGTCGCCGGCGCATCGAGCCGGCGCATGAGGTCGCGAAAGCCGGCGTTCTTCTTGTGGCGCAGGATCAGCGCCTGCGCGACCGCATCGCCGAGCGCCCCGATGCCGAGCTGCAGCGTTCCGCCGTCGGCCACGATGCCGGCGACCCGCAGCCCGGCCGCGTATTCGGCGAGATCGATCGACTCGCGTGGCGGCGCGAACAACGGAAAGTCGGTCTGCGGGCTGTCGAGGATCACATCGAACGCATCGGCGCCAAGATCGCCCTCGCCCGGCATGAACGGCAGCTCGCTGTTGACCTGGCCGATGAACACGAAATCGACGGCCCCGCTCTGCCGCTTGGCCAGCAAGTCGAGCGTGATGTCCGGATTGCAGCTGAGGCTGTAGCGGGTCGCGCCGTCGCGAACCCGCTTGGCCACCAGCTGCCCGACCACGTTGACGCCGCGCTGCAGCACGCAGCCGAGCGCATGGGTGTAGTTGGCGGAGATATAGCTTTGCTGCGCCGCCGCAACGCCGAGCCGGGTGCCGGCCTGGAAGAAGAACTCGTCGACCTCGACATTGGGCGGCAGGCCCTTGCGCAGCGCCACCGCATAGGCGAGGTCCGGATAGCCGCCGAAGCATCGCTCCGCGATCGGACCGATGAAGCGCCGCTCCAGCTCGGAGGAAGGATGCGGCTTTTCCAGCGTCAGCGCGGTGAATATCCGCAAGCTCAGCGAGGCATCCGCGGCCGCGCGCGCGAACAGCGCATTGGCCACGTGATTGGCCTTGCCGAGACCGAGCGGCAGCGCCAGCACGATCTTCTTGCCGACCCGCCCGATGATCGCATCGGCGAGGCGCTCGGCGGATTCGAAATGCGCCGGCCCATTGTCCGAAAGTTTCATGCCCGGTGATTTACGCCAGCTTGTTCCAGCCCGCATCGGGCCAGAAGCGGTCGCCGTGACGCTGCGCCAGCCGCACCAGCGTGGCGCAGATGTCCGCCACGCCGTGCGACCTGGCATAGTGCAGCGGCCCGCCGCGGAACGGCGCAAATCCGGTGGCGAAGATCATGGCGCCGTCGATGGTGTCCTCGTCCGCCACCACGCCCTCGCGCAGACAGGCGACGCAGACGTCGAGCATCGGCAGGATGAGACGGTTGGTCATCTCGCCGGTAGGCGCCGCAAACTCGGCGTTCTTCACGGGCTTGCCGTCCTTCCAGTCGTAGAGGCCCTTGCCGGTCTTGCGGCCGAGCTCGCCCTTGGCGACCTTGTCGCGCAGCCATTGCGGAATGTCGGGCATCTTGCGCTCGAGACCGGCCTTGAGCGTCTCGGCCACGTGCATGCAGATGTCGAGACCAACTTCGTCGGCGAGCTCGATCGGCCCGACCGGCATGCCGAAGCTCTCCGCCGCCGCGTCGATGGTCTCGCGCTTGACGCCTTCGTCGAACAAAACCATGGCTTCCAAGAGGTAGGGCGTCAGCGCGCGGTTCACCAGGAATCCGGGCGCGCTCTTGACCGGCGCCGGCAACCGGTCGATGCGCCCCAGAAAGACGCGCGCCGCCTCGAGCACATCGGCCGCCACCTTGTCGTGGCTGACGACCTCGACCAGCTGCATGCGCGACACCGGATTGAAGAAATGCACGCCGACCAGTCGTTCCGGCCGCTGCAATCCTTCCCGCAGCTGCTCCAGCGGAATGCTCGACGTATTGGTGGCGAGGATCGCGTCCGGCCGCATCCGCGGCTCGACCCCGGCATAGACCTTGCGCTTGAGATCGAGCACTTCCGGCACCGCCTCGATCACCAGATCGGCGGAACCCACTCCCTCGCCCTTGAGATCCGGCATCAGGCGATCGAGCGCGTTGCGCACGTCGATGCGCCGGTGGGAAATCTTGTCGAACAACTTCGCGGCGCGTCCCATGGCGCCGGCGAGCGGCTCCGGCTTCATGTCGGCGAGCGTCACGTCGAATCCGCGCCATGCGCACCAGGCCGCGATATCGCCCCCCATGGCGCCGGCCCCGATGACGTGGATGCGCTGGCCGGCCCATTTGCCGTCGGTGAGCGATTTCAGCTTCTCGCGCAGCCCGAACACGCGGATCAGGTTCTGCGCGGTGGCGCCGGCGACCAGCTGGGAGAAGGATGCGATCTCGGCCTTCTGCATGGCTTTAAGGTCGCCGCCATGCTTTTCCCACAGATCGATCAGCGCATAGGGAGCCGGGTATTGCTCCGGTGGCGCCTTGGCGCGGGCTTGCGTGCGCATGCGCTTGGCGGCGAAGGAACGCGCGGGAGCGAGCTTGAACACCGACACCAGGAGCTTGGATCGCGAGGTCTTCAACTCGCCGGCGACCGCCGCTTTGACGGCGGCGCGGACGTGGCGCTCCTGCGTCACCGCGTCGACCAGGCCGAGCGACTTCGCCCGGCCGGCGCGCGCCGCCCGCCCGGTCAGCATCATGGTCATGGCCTCGAGCGGATTGATGAGGCGGGGTGCCCGCACCGTGCCGCCGAGGCCGGGATGCAGGCCGAGCAAGACTTCGGGAAAGCCGAGGCTCGCATCCTCGATCGCGATCCGATAGTCGCAGGCGAGCGCGATCTCGAGCCCGCCGCCCAGGCAATAGCCGTGGATCACCGCCACGGTGGGAAGCTTGAGCCTGTCCAGCCGGTCCGCCACCGCATGGGCACGCGTGAGGCGCGCCTCGATGTCGGCGGCATTCTTGCTGTCGCGCAGCTCGCCCACGTCGGCGCCGGCGATGAAGCCGGCCGGCTTGGCGGAGCGCAGCACCAGTCCCTTGGCGGTCTCGCCCTCGATCTTGCCGAGCACGTCGTCGAGCTCGAGCAGCACCTCTTGCGAAAGCGTATTGGCGCTGGCGCCGCTCTTGTCGATGACGAGCCACAGGATGTCGTCCTCATCGCGCCGCAGCTTCCAGTGCCGCCAGGCGCCGGCCTCAGGACCGGTTTCCTGGCCGGGCCCCGGCCGCGAGAACGGCCCGAGCTCCAGATTGCGCGGCTCGAGAGTTTTCCAAACGCGCTCCGCCATGGCAGCCCTCACACCGTCTCGATCAACATGGCGCCGCCCTGCCCGCCGCCGATGCATTCGGTGGCGATCCCGCGCTTCAGGCCCAGCCGCTTCATGGCATTGACCAGATGAAGAACGATCCGGTTGCCGCTGGCGCCGACCGGATGCCCGAGCCCGATCGCGCCGCCGTCCACGTTGAGCTTGCCGCGATCGATGGCGCCGGCGGCGCCCGGGAGATGCAGCACGTCGCGGCAGAACACGTCGTCGCCCCAGGCCGCCAGGCAGGCCAGAACCTGGGCCGCGAAGGCCTCGTTGAGCTCCCACAGATCCACCTCGGCCAGGCTCATGCCGTGGCGCTTGAGCAGCGCGGTCGAGCACAGCACCGGCCCCAAGCCCATGATGGAGGGATCGAGCGCCGACCATTCGCTGTCGACGATGACGGCGCGCGGCGTGAGGCCATGCCGCTTGACGGCCGCTTCGGAGGCGAGGATCACCCAGGACGCGCCATCGGATATCTGCGAGCTGTTGCCCGGCGTCACCTTGCCCCACGGCCGCTCGAAGGCGGGCTTGAGCTTGGCGAGCGACTCGACCGAGGAGTCCGGGCGCACCCCGTCGTCGAGATCGTAGACCTTGCCGTTGCGGCCGAAGGCCGGCTCCAGCTCGCCCGCGAACAATCCATCGGTCTGCGCGCGCGCGAGCTTGAGCTGGCTCTCGACCGCGTATTGATCGGCATCGCGGCGCGAGACATTGAAGACATGGGCCAGCACCTCGGCGGTCTGCCCCATATTGAGCTCGACCACCGGATCCGTGAGGCCGCGCTCCAGCCCGATGATCGGCTTGAACATGGAGGGACGCAACGCCGCGAAGGCCTTGAGCCGCGCCCCGATGTTGCGCGCGCCGGCGAGCGCCGCGTACCATTCGACCGCGCTGCGGCGATAGACCAGCGGCGAATGGCTGAGCGACTCGGCGCCGCCCGCCAGCACCAGATCGGACACGCCTTGCTGGATGTAGCGGTAGGCGGTGTCGATCGACTGCATGCCCGAGCCGCAATTGATCTGCACCGTGAACGCCGTCATGGCCTCGCCCATGCCCAGGCGCAGCGCCGCGACGCGGGCGGGGTTCATCTCGTCGGCGATCACGTTGACGCAGCCGAGGATGACCTGATCGAAGGCGTCCGCCGGAAACGGCTGGCGCAGCAGCAGCGGCCGCCCGCATTGCACGGCCAGATCGACCGGCGTGAACGGTCCGGGTCGTCCGCGCGCCTTGAGGAACGGGGTCCGGCTGCCGTCGACGATGAAGACCGGCCGAGCCTCTACTCCGCGGCGTTCGACTGGAACGGAGTCGCTGTTGGTGATGACACGTCTCCTTGCGCGGCAACGGCGCGGCGCGGGGAAATCTCTTCGGGGGCGAAATCATCGACCGCGACCACGCCCGCGATCGCCAGTTGCACGGCCTTGAGCTGATCGGCCTCGGCCTCGTTGATCAATCCGCGCTGCCGGGCGGCCGCGATGTCGTGCACATGCGCCTGCCGCAGCCGGTCGCGCAGCGGCTGCACCGCGGAGATCAGCGCAAAGGTGCGATCGAGCCGGGCGACGCCGCCGTCATCGGTGCCGTGATAGATGTCGACGGTCAGCCGGTCGCGGGCCGCCGAGGGCTCCAGCAGGATGGCGGCGCAGGCTTGCGTGAGCACGTCGGATGGCCCGCGCCGGCGCGCCCCGAACGGCAGCAGCAGAAAGCGCATGAGCCAAGCCACCGGCCGGTTCGGAAAGTTCGCCAGGATCTCGTCCAGGCGCATCTCGATGGTGGCGAAGCCCGCCTCCATGCAGTACTGGACCAGCGGCAGATCGGCGGCCTGGCGGCCCTCCTCGTTCCAGCGCTTCAACACCGCGGACTGCAGATAGAGCTCGGAGAGGACGTCGCCGAAGCGCGCGGAGATCATTTCGCGGCGCTTGAGATTGCCGCCCATGGTCAGCAGCGCCATATCGACCGCGAGCGCGAAGGCCGCCGAATAACGTCCGAGCTGGCGGAAATAGTCGGTCGCCACGCCGGCCGGCGGCGCCGGCGCCGCGTAGCCGAACGTCCAGGCGCGGCCCCAGGCGCGCAGCGCATTGATGCAACTGTGGCGCACATGCCCCCAGAAGGCGCGATCGAACTCGTCGAGCCCGCGCGCCGGATCGCTCTCCTCCAGCGCCAGCATTTCCTTGAGGATGAAGGGATGGCTGCGGATCGCGCCCTGCCCGAACTGGATCAGGCTGCGGGTCACGATATTGGCGCCCTCGACCGTGATGCCGATCGGCACCGCGCGATAGAGATTGCCCAGGTAGTTGAGCGGGCCTTCGATCACGCCCTTGCCGCCATGCACGTCCATGGCGTCGTTGGCGCAGACGCGCAGACGCTCGGTCGCCTGCTGTTTCATGATGGCGGTGATGACCGCGGGCTTGTGGCCGTGATCGATCGCCGCGCAGGTCAGCCGCCGCGCCGCATCCAGCAGATAGGCGGTGGCGGCCAGGCGGCCGAGCCGTTCCTGGATGGCCTCGAAGCGGCCGATCGGAACATGGAACTGCTCGCGGATGCTGGCATAGGCGCCGGTGACATGGGCCGCGAAGGCGGCCCCGGCCGCCGACAGCGAGGGCAGCGAGATGCCGCGCCCGGCCGCCAGCGCGCTCATCAGCATCTTCCAGCCTTTGCCGACCTGCTCGACGCCGCCGATGACATGGTCCATCGGGATGAACACGTCGTGGCCCCAATTGGGACCGTTCTGGAACACATGCATCGCCGGAAGATGGCGGCGGCCGATCTCCACGCCCGGCAGGTTGGTGGGCACCAGCGCGACCGTGATGCCGATCTCGTCGCGGGTGCCGATCAGATGATCGGGATCGTAGAGCTTGAAGGCGAGGCCGAGCACGGTCGCGACCGGGCCGAGCGTGATGTAGCGCTTGTGCCAGTTGAGCCTTATGCCGATGACCTCGCGGCCGTCCTGGGTGCCGCGGCACACGATGCCGGAATCCACCATGGAGGCCGCGTCCGACCCGGCTTCCGGGCTGGTCAAGCCGAAGCACGGGATTTCGCGCGCGTCGGCGAGGCGCGGCAGCCAGTAATCCTGCTGCGCCTTGGTGCCGAACTGCATGAGCAGCTCGCCCGGGCCGAGCGAATTGGGAACCATCGCGGTCACGGCGACCGAGATGGAGCGCGTGGAGAGCTTGCGGATGACCTCCGAATGCGCGTAAGCGGAAAAACCCAGGCCCCCATAGGGTTTGGGAATGATCATCGCGAAGAACCTGTGGGCCTTGAGATAGGCCCAGACCTCGCGGCGGCAGATCGCGCAATTCCCAGGTGATGGCCCAATCGTCGAGCATCCCGCACAGCTCCTCGACCGGGCCATCGAGGAACGCCTGCTCCTCGGCCGAGAGCTGCGCCGGCGGCGTGGCCAGGAGCTTGGCCCAGTCGGGATTGCCGGAGAACAGATCGGCGTCCCACCACACATCGCCGGCCTCGATCGCCTCGCGCTCGGTCGCCGAAAGGCTGGGCAGCACCTTGCGGGCCCATCGGAAGATGGGCCGCGACAGCCAGTCCCGGCGAAAGGAGGATTCGGTCATGGAGACACCGGTGCCATAGCGATCATGTGACGTAAGATCACGACGATCGGATTGAAAGGCCAGCACACCAGGCTACGGTCACAATAAGGACACCCCGTGACGGACGGGGTGATTTTCTCAAGTTGGAGTCTAGTCGAAGGGCAGGCCCCAAACGAGCGGAGATTCGGGCTATTCGGCAATGATACAGCCTGCGCACGGCTTGCGGCCCTTCAAGGCGCCGCCGGTACCGGACAGGGCTTGCGCTCGGAATCGACCGCCACATAGGTGAAGAGCCCCTCCGTCACCTCGATCCGCTCCTCGCCGCGGCCACGGCGGGCCCAGCTCTCGATCTTCACCGTGATCGAGGTGGTGCCGATCTTGACGATCTCCACGTAACAGCTCACCTCGTCGCCGACGAAGACCGGACGGTGGAACGTCATGGCGGTGATCGCGACCGTGACGACGCGTCCCTTGGCGCGCCTGGTCGCAACCGTGCTGCCGGCCAGATCCATTTGCGACAACAACCAGCCGCCGAAAATATCCCCGGCCGGATTGGCATCGGCCGGCATCGCGATGGCGCGCAGCGCCGGCTCGGTTTTCGGCGGGGCATCGGTGGCATCACTGGCGCTCATCGTGGTGCTCTCATCGTGGGCTCTCCAAAAACGTCAGTCGATATATCGGCGAAAACAATCAAGCGTGCGTGCTCAAGACGGTGGAATATACATGCGGGCCCGCTCGATCACCGCCTGGGGCATCTGATAGAGCCGTTGCACGATCGCCTGCACGGCTTCTCCCGGCGCGGGATCGAGCACCAGGTTTTGCTGCTTCATCAGATCGATGAACTCGGGATCCTGCACGGTCTTGTCGAACGCGCGGCGCATGATCTCCGCCCGCTCGGGCGGAACACCCGGGCCCATGAACGAGGGATAGCCGAGCGTGAGCGGCGCGAAGATCAATTCCATCACCTGGCGGTCCTCGGGCGTCTTGGCGTAGTCGAGCGCCAGCGGCAGGTCAGGCAAGTCCTTGGCTTTCTGCAAACCGAATTGCGCCAGCAGCGAGACCTTCTTGTCCTCGACCCAGCCGGCGGTGTTGCCGCTCTTGAGCGAGCCCCAGGTCCAGATCTTGCCCTGCACCTCGCCCCGCTCCATGGCCAGATCGACGTCGGTGCTGCTCTTGTAGCCGATGATGACCTTGAACCTGGTGCCGATGAGGCGATCGAGAATGCTCGGAAACAGGCCGGTATCGGTTGCGAGCGAAGTCCCGCCGAACACCACCTCCTGCGTCATGGCGTCCGGAAGGCTGCGGACCGCCGTGCCGGCGGTCCACACCGCGGCCACGCTGGTTTCCTGCGAGGTGGTGCCGATCCACTGATACTTGGTCGGGTCGAACTGGGCCTGCGGGGTGCCCAGCATGGGCGCGCGCACGAATCCGCGGGTGATGAAGCCCCAGGCGGTACCGTCCTGCGGGGCGATGCCATAGATGAAATTGGCCGCCTTGATGCCGCCGGCGCCCGGCATGTTGCGCACCACGATCGCCGGATTGCCCGGAATGTATTTGCCGATCACCTGGGCGATCGCGCGCGGATAGGCCGAGAGCGCGCCCGGGCCTTCGCCGGTGCCGATATAGATGCTGATGGTCTTGCCGGCATAGAAGTCCGCCGCCAGCGCGGTTCCCGACAGCGCGATCGGCAAGCTCAGGGCCCCAGCAAAGCCGCTCTCATGAGGGAACGCGGGAAGGCGGAATTCATGCCCATGCTTCATGCGCCCGGACGGTGGACCGAATGGCCGCCGTCGACATCGATGGTGGCGCCGCTGATGAAGCCGGCGTGGTCGGAGGCGAGGAAGATGACGGCCTCGGCGATCTCCGAGGCCTTTCCGGCGCGGCCTGATGGAAATTTCGCGTGCAGCTCCGGCCAGCGGTTCTCGTCGCCGAGCAGACGTTTTGCGCGCGCCATCACGTGCGGGAGGTGGCGGCCCGGCACCGTCGGCCCCGGATTGACGGCGACCACGCGCACATTGTGGCGCATGCTCTCGCCGCCCAGGCACTGGGTGAACATGTTGAGCGCGATGTTGGCCATGCAGCCGGCGATGTAGCGGTGGTTCGGCGTCCGCGCCGCGGCGCCGACGATGTTGATGATGACACCGCTCTTGCGCGCGCACATATGCGGATAGATGATGCGGGTGAGATCGACATAGCCGTAGACCTTGACGTCCCAGGCCTTGCGCCAGGTGTCGCCGTCGATTTCCTCGAGCGTGCCGGGCGGGATATCGCCGGCGTTGTTGACCAGAATGTCGGCGTCGGCGCAGGCTGCGCCGAGGGCCTCCACGTCGCTGGTACGGCCGAGATCGCAGCGGTGGACCGTCACGGTGACGGCGTGGTCGCGCGAAAGCCGCGTGGCGAGCTTCTGCATCGCGACCTCGTCGCGCGCCGCGAGGTGCAGGTTGCAGCCCTCCGCCGCCATGCTTTCAGCGATGACCTGGCCGATGCCCTTGGAAGCGCCGGTGATCAGGACGGTCTTGCCCTTGAGGTTGATGTCCATGCGTCACTGATAAATTTTAAAGACTTCGCGGGCAAGCGTGGCGCGCATGATCTCGGCCGGCCCGCCGGTGATCAGATAGCTGCGGGAGCGCCGCCACATCGCTTCGATCGGCAGCTCGGTCGACAGGCCGCTGGCGCCATGAAACTGCATGCAGCGATCGGCCGCCTCGAAACCGAGCTCGGTGCAGTGGATCTTGGCCATGTAGGCATCGTGGCGGCTGGCGATGCCCTTGTCGACCTTCCAGGCGGTACGGTGGGTGAGCATCTGGCCGGTCTGATATTTGGTGTAGAGCTCGGCGACCGCGAACTGCACCGCCTGGCGGCGGGCGAGCGGCTCGCCGAACGTCACCCTTTGCTGCGCGTATTTGCCGATCATCTCCAGGCAACGCTGCGCCACCCCCAGGCCGTGCGAGGCCTGGTGGACGCGGTTGCGCGAAATCCAGGATTGCGCCTCGCGCATCCCGTCGCCTTCCTTGCCGACCAGGTTCTCGACCGGCACCTTGACGTCGTCGAGCGCGATCTCGTAGGTCACGTCGCCCATCATGTGGCGGGTCTCGCGCACGATCGACAGACCCGGCGTATCCATGTCGACGATGAAGACGCTCAAGCCGCCGCGCGAGCCTTTCTCGAGATCGGTCGCCGCCACCAGCTGCAGGAAATCGGCGCCCTTGGCGTGCGAGATGAATCGCTTGTAGCCGTTGATGACATAGTGGTCGCCCTGCCGGAGCGCGCGCGTGCGCATGCGCCCGGGATCGCTGCCGGCGTCGGGCTCGGTCTGGGCGAAGGCGGCGGACTTCTCGCCGCGCAACAGCGGATGGAGGTAGCGCTCCTTCATCTTCTCCGGCAGCCGCAGCAGGATCGGGCGCGGCGATGGACCGAACACGCCGTCGCCGCGGTTGGGCAGCGCGATCGAGCGCGAGATCTCCTCCCACACCACCGCCAGCGCCAGCAGGCTCAGGCCCTGGCCGCCGAACTCGGCCGGCGTATCGAGCTGCCAAAGTCCCAATTCGCGCGCCTTCCCCTCCAGCATGGCCTTGATTTCCGGCTTGAGCTCGGGGCCCTCCATGCTGTGCATCTCGATCGGGATCAATTCGCGATCGACATATTTGCGCACCGTCTCCCGCAAAAGACGGATATCCTCGGGCAACTCGAAATCCATGCCACTCTCCTCCCCGAGCCATCAGGCTTCTGGTTGTGAGCCCTTCTCTTGCGGGATTGTTACTCTAGAATCGCCTCTTGCAGTAGGGTGGGCAAAAGGCCATTGGCCGTTGCCCACGCGGAGGGAATACATGTTCGGGCCATCGATCGTGCGGCGACCACAGTCCGCGTGGGCACGGCGCGTTCCGCGCCTCTGCCCACCCTACGGCATCGCGGTGTCAGCCCTCGCGCTGCTCGCCGCTTTGCCGGCACGGGCCGACGGCGTCGCCGACTTCTACCGCGGCAAGACCATCAATGTGCTGATCGGGGTCAATGTCGGCGGCGGCTATGATTTCGAGGCGCGCCTGGTCGCCCGTTTCATGCGGGCGCATATCCCGGGCAATCCGGTGCTGGTGCCGCAGAACATGATCGGCGCCGGCGGCATCAAGATGGCCAACTACCTTTATTCCATCGCGCCCCAGGACGGCACCGCGATCGGCATGTTCCCGCAAACCCTGGTGGCGGCGCAGGCGGTCGGCACCGAAGGCGTCCAATACGATGCCAACAAGTTTTCCTGGCTCGGCTCGGTCACCACCAGCCCGGTGACGCTGGCGGTATGGCATACGGCCGGGGTGCAGACCATCGAGGACGCGCGCAAGAAGGAAGTCGTGGTGGCCGCCTCCAACAAGGGCGCCATCACCTACACCTTCCCGCACATGCTCAATGAGCTCCTCGGCACCCGGTTCAAGATCGTTTCGGGTTATCAGGGCAACGGCACTATGACGATCGCCATGGAGCGCGGCGAGGTGGAAGGGGTGACCAATTCCTGGGACAGCTGGAAGTCGTTCAACCCGGCCTGGATAGAAGACAAGAAGATCAGGGTCCTGGTCCAGACCGAGCCGAAATCGAAGGAGCTCGCGGGCGTCCCCTCGGTGCAGGAGCTGGCCCGCGACGAAAGCGACCGCCAGGTCATGGCGCTGATCAATTCCGGCGATGCGCTCGGCAAGCCTTTGGCGACCTCGCCCAATGTCCCGATCGAGCGGGTGCAGGCCTTGCGCGCGGCATTCGATGCCACCATCAAGGATCCGGCCTTCATCGAGGCCGCCGCCGCCGCGCGGGTCGAGATCAATCCGGTCCCCGGCCTGGCGCTCCAGTCCACGGTGGCGAAAGTCCTCGCCACCCCCAAGGCTCTCGCCGAACGCGCCAAGGCGATCATTGCCGAATAGAAGCGCGAGTGTCGCAGGAGATATCGTCCCTATGCCATACAAGCCGGCCTCTCGCGCCCTGCAGGATCTCGTGGTCCTCGACCTGACCCATGCCCGGGCCGGCCCGGTCTGTGTGCGGCAGCTGGCCGACTGGGGCGCCAATGTCATCCGGATCGAGCGGCCGGGCGATCCGGCCGATATCGCGGGCCGCCACGAGGCCGATTTCCAGAACAAGCACCGCAACAAGCGCGGCATGGCTTTGAACTTGCGCGAACCCGAAGGGCGCGAAATCCTCTATCGGCTGGCCAAGCAGGCCGACGTGCTGGTCGAGAACTTTCGTCCCGACGTGAAGGACCGGCTCGGCTTCGACTATGCGACGCTGAAGGCGATCAATCCGCGGCTGGTCTATGCCAGCATCTCGGCCTTCGGCCAGGACGGGCCCTACCGGGCGCGGCCGGGCGTCGACCAGATCGTGCAAGGCATGAGCGGGCTGATGTCGATCACCGGCGAGCCCGGCCGCGGGCCGATGCGGGTCGGCATTCCGATCGCCGATATCGTGACCGGGCTGCATGCGGCGCTCGGCATCCTGGTCGCCCTGGTCGAGCGGGCGACCTCGAACGAGGGGCAATGGGTGCAGGCCTCGCTCATCGAATCGCAGATGTTCATGCTCGATCTGCAGGCCGCGCGCTATCTGGTGGATGGCGTGGTGCCCAAGCAGGTCGGCAACGAGCATCCGACCGGCGTGCCGACCAACGTCTACAAGACCCGGGACGGCTACGTGAACATCGCGCCGGTGCCGGCGATGTGGGGCCGGCTCTGCAAGGCGCTCGAGCGGGAGGATCTGATCGACCATCCGGATTTCGCCACCCGCGAGGTGCGCCGCAAGCACCGGGTGGAGGTCAACGGCTTGATCCAGAGCATCGTCGCCGAGATGGACACCGCTACCCTGATGCGCAAGCTCGAGGACGCGCAGGTTCCGTGCGGGCCGATCTATTCGATCAAAGAAGCCTTCGACGATCCGCAGGCCCGCCACCTCGGGCTCGGCCAGAGCGTGACGGCGGCCGATGGCACGGAGATCACCCTGCCGCGGCAACCCTTCCGGCTCAGCCGCACCCCCAGCGCGCTCGCGGTCCGCACCCCGGAATTCGCCGAGCACACCGACGAGGTGCTGGCCGAGTTCGGATATAGCGAAGCCGAGATCGCGGCGTTCCGGGAGCGGGGCGTGGTGGAGTAGTTACGCGCATCGCCTATTGCGTCCCTGGATCTACGCGGCCGCGATCAGGCCGGCACGGCTTTCCTCGCCCCGCGCGCGGGGAGAGGGCAACACGGCAACGAGAAAATCCCGATCTCGGCTCGGTGAGGGGGCACTTCCGCAAGCTCAGACTCGCGGAAGCGCCCCCTCACCCGCCGCGCTTCGCGCGTCGACCTCTCCCCGCGCGCGGGGAGAGGTGGCAGCAGCATCGTGCATCACTCACTTCGCGGCCTGCAACTCTTCGAATCAGTCTTTCTCGCCCAGCATCGTCTCGTAGCCCATCGTCTCCATCACCTCGAGGATCGAGCGGCCACCCCGAATGGCGTCGGCCATCGCGGATTCCCGCTTTGCCAGCGCTTCGGCCTGCGCGAGCACCTCCGGCTCCCGGGCGCGCGGGACGAAGACCGCGCCGCTGCCATCCGCGATGACCAGATCACCCGGATGCACCTGGACACCGGCGAAGGCGATCTCCTGGTTGAACGACTGTTGCATGATGCGGCCGCGCGCCGTGACCTGCACGGCGGCGCGCCCATAGACTGGGAACTCCAGCTCGCGGCTTTCATCGATGTCGCGGCAGGCGCCGTCCACGATCACGCCGCGAACTTGGCTGATCTTGGCGGCGAGCGACAGGAGGCCGCCCCAGGCGGCGACATCGATCCGGCCGCCGTTGTCGACCACGATCACGTCGGCGGGTGTCGCCGCCGCAATCGCCGCCGTGCACAGATGCTGCTTGGACTGCTCCAGCCCGGCGGGCTTGATCTTGACCGTGATGCAACGTCCGGCAACGCGCGGACACGGCCAGAGCGGGCCGATGCCGATGACCGCGCCCGGCAGGCCGAGGCGGTCGAGCGCGTCCGAAACCGCGCAGGTATCGAGCTTGGCCAGCCGGGATAGAGCCTCATCCGGGATCATTTCGCTCCTCCGGGCATTTTCAAATCGACGGGACCGCTTGCGGCTCGTCGAAGAACTGCCCCATCTGCGAGGCGACGCCGGTCTTGCGCAGCTCGGCGAGCCAGAGCGCATGGATGCGCGGGTCCTGGTCGGCGTATTCGATCTGTGCGCCGCCGTCCTTGATGCTCACGTCGGTGCGCTTGCCCTCCGAGCCGACCCGGCGATCCCAGATGACCGGATAGCGCTTGCTGCCGAAGCCCACCGCCACATAGCGGGCGGCGCGCGGGCTGGTGTCGAAATGCTGGTGGAACATATTGTCGGGCGGCGCGAAGCACATGCCGTGGCGCCAATCGACGCGCTGGAAATCGAGGTCGCCCTCGTTCCACAAGCAGCGTGTAGCCGGTGCCGTGGATGAAAAAGACGTGCAGGCCGGCGCCGTGCCGGTGCGCCTTCTTGTAGGTCCCGACCGGCATCTCGGAGACATGCGCCCCCATCGAGCCTTCGCTCATCAGGAACTGGATGTTGGAGGAGCCGACGCCGCGCGCCTCCCAGGGCTTGAGCTCGAAGGCGCCGAGATCGGGAACGAAATTGGTCTCCCACAGATTGCGGCCGGGGCGGATCGCCGTCATCTCGCCCTCGCCGCTGTAGAAGCCCGGCAGCCCCTCCCGCTCCGGGAACGCGAACGGATGGTCGAACAGGAAATCCGCCCGGTGCAGGACGTTCATGAGGATGCGCATGTTGTTGGAGGAGGCGATCCGCACCGGCTCGGTGCCCGAGCCGTTGAAGAGGCGGTAGCGGGAGTTGAGCGGCGGCGCGAACAGGCTGCGCGGACCCCATTCGAACGCATGGCGGCCGCCGCCCGGCAGCTCGATCACGGTGCTGCCGCTGCCGCAGACCGACGTAGAACAATTCATCGAACAGATGCTGCTGCGGCGCCGATTGTCCGCCGGGCGGCAGCTCGAGCAGGAACACCGTCATCCAGTCGCCACGGCCCTTGAGATGCACGAAGGCGCCCTTGCAGCGGTCGCCGAGCCGCGGCCATGGCGCGGTATCGGCCGTCAGCAGATCGACCCCGAAGTCCTCGTGAATCGGCAGGCCTTCGGAAGCCGTCCAGTCGAGATAGGGATCGATCAGCAGGCGCTGAGAGGCGGCGTTCATGACCGGGCCTCGAAGACGCGTTCCATGCGCGAGGCGGCGCCGGTCTGGGCGATCGCGTCGCGCCACAGGGCGTGGATGCGCGGGTCCTGGTCCGGGTAGTCGATCTGCAGGCCGCCGTCCTTGAGGGCGGCATCGAACACCTGCCGGCGCTTGAGCTTGCGGGCCAGCATCGGATAGCGGTCGCTGCCGATCGAGATGGCGAGATAGCGCAGCGGCGCCGTGCCGGGATTGAAATGCTGATGCAGCGTGTCGGGCGTGAGCGCGAAGACCGTGCCGGGCCGCAATTCGAGCCGTTCGTAGGCGGCCTCGCCCTCCTTCCACACCAGCGTATAGCCGGCGCCCGAGATGGCGGTCACATGCACGCCGGCATCGTGGCGGCGCCCCTTGGTGTAGGTGCCCGCCGGCATCTCGGACACATGGGCATGCATGGAGCTGTCGGACAGGATGATGTTGATGTTGCGGTTGCCGGCGCCGCGCGCCTCCCATTCGGGCAGATCGAAGGCGCCGAGATCCGGGATGAAGCTCGTCTCCCACAGGTGCCGGCCCGGCGCCACCGGCAGGAAATCGCCCTCGCCCGCAAAGCTGCCGGCGCGCCCCACCCGCTCCGGAAACGGAAATGGATGATCGAACAGAAAGGCCTCGTTGCGGAACACATTCATGAGGAACGGCAGATCGTTGCCGCAGAGGAGCCGGGTGGGCTCGGTTGCGGAGCGGTTGGCGAGCCGGAAGCGCGCATTGAGCGGCGGCGAGAACAGTGCGCGCGGGCCCCATTCAAAACGGTGCGCCTGGCTTGCGCTCGGCTCGATGCTGGTGCTGCCATGGCCGGACAGAACGTAGAACACCTCGTCATAGAGGTGGCGGCCCCAGTCGGTCTGCGCGCCCGGCGGGATCTCGATGAGCTGCAGCGCCAAAAAGTCGCCGCGCCCGCGCAGGTGCAGGAAGGCCGCGCCACAGCCGCCGCCCAGCCGCCCCCAGGGTGCGGTCGCGACCGCGTCGAGGTCGACGCCAAGGTCCTCGACCACGGGAATCTGCTGGGCCGCCGCCCAGTCCAGATAGGAATCGATCAGGTAACGAAAATCAGCCTTGCCGCCGCTCAATGGTGCCTCACCGGTCCCGCGATTTCTCTTTCGAGGCCAAAGCTAGCCCACTCCTCGAAGAATACAAATGCCGGTGCGCCCCCCGGCCGGGCGGCTTTATCGATGCCGCCGGGAGCCCTATAAGGCAGCCAGCAGAGAGCGAAGAGCATTACAATCGGGGGAGGAATTGATGAACGCGTACTGGCCCACGCTCGGCAGCTATGTCGAGGGCCTCGAGAAAGCCGGCAAGCTGCTGCGCATCACCACCCCGGTCAACAAGGATACCGAGCTGCATCCGCTGGTGCGGCTGCAGTTTCGCGGCCTGCCCGAGAGCCAGCGCAAGGCCTTCCTGTTCGAGAACGTGGTCGACGGCAGCGGCCGCCGCTACGACATCCCGGTGCTGGTGGGGGCGCTCGCGGGCTCGGCCGACATCTATGCGCTCGGCATGGGCTGCGATCTCGAGCAGATCGAGGAAGTCTGGCGCAACGCCTTGGCGCATCAGATCGCCCCGGTGGTGGTCGGCAACCCGGCCTGCCAGGAGGTGGTGATCACCGGCGCGGAGCTCAAGCCAAGCCGGCCACGGGCTCGGCCGGCTGCCGATCCCGATCTCGACGCCGGGTTTCGACAACGCGCCCTACACCACGGCCGGCCATTGGGTCACCAAGGATCCGGAGACCGGGATGCACAATCTCGGCAATTACCGCGGCATGGTGAAGGCGGAGGACCGCATCGGCGTGCTGCTGGGCCGGCTCGCCTGGGGCATGCGCTGGCACATCGACCGCTGGCGCGAGCGCGGCGCGACCCGCGTGCCGGCCGCGATCGTGATCGG
Organism: uncultured Alphaproteobacteria bacterium; assembly: GCA_963744275.1. Classification (GTDB taxonomy): domain Bacteria; phylum Pseudomonadota; class Alphaproteobacteria; order Rhizobiales; family Xanthobacteraceae; genus VAZQ01. Next base: position 264,785 of record CAVUSX010000025.1, on the reverse strand, counting down.
GGTGCCGCCGCACGTCTCCTACGCGGCGGTGACCCGCATCCCCAACGACATGTGCGAATACGACGTGGCCGGCGGATTCGTGGGGCGGCCGCTCGAGCTTACGCGCTGCGTCACCCAGGACTTGCTGGTGCCGGCGGAGGCCGAGATCGTGATCGAGGGCACGGTGCCGACCGACATGGTGGAGATGGAAGGCGCCTTCGGGGAATTCCCCGGCTACATGGCGCAGCGCGACTTCAGCTTCTTCATGGACGTGACCGCCATCACCACGCGCAAGAAGCCGATCTATCTCTCCATCATCAGCCAGATGCCGCCGAGCGAAAGCAGCAAGATGCGCAATATCGGCCGCGCCGCCGCCGGCATCCGGCTCTTGCGCAGCGCCGGCATGGATAACGTGATCGCGGTCGAATATCTGGAATGCGCCGGCTCGAACGCGGTCGCTGTCGTGAAGCTCAAGAAGCGCGACCCGGACGACGGCAAGAAGGCGCTCCGGCTGCTGGCCGAGAAGTTCATGGGCAAGCTCCTGGTCGCGGTCGACGAGGACATCAACATCAAGGACGCCGAGAACGTGTTGTGGGCGATCGCCTACCGGGCGCAGCCCTATCGCGACACCGAGGTGGTCGAAGCGCCCCCGTTCACGCTCGATCCGGCCGCCGTTCCGCCGGGAAAATCGCGCGGATTGGTGACGCGCGACGCGCCGCCGCGCTCGACCGCGCTCCTCATCGACGCCACCATGCCATGGCCCTACCCGCCTTTGTCGCTGCCCAAGCGCGAGTTCATGGAGCGCGCCATCGAGATGTGGCAAAGCCTGCAGCTGCCGGCGCTGAACTTGAAGGAGCCCTGGTGGGGCTATTCGCTCGGGCACTGGACGCCCGAGGAGGAGCACGAGGCGGAACTCGCGGTCCAGGGCCGTCACTACGAGACCGGCGAGAAGCAGAAGCGGACGCGGCAGCCGTTTGGGGAATGAGGCCGCGTCCGGACGCGTGGTGAGTGTGAGTAGTGAGTAGTGAGTAGTGAATGGTGAATAGGGAGCCGCAGATCTTCACTACTCACTACTCACAATTCGCCACTCCCCATTCGCTCAATCCACCCCAAACACCCAAATCATCGTCGCGTTGGAGAAATTCTTCATGTCCGGCGAGCGCGCCAGCTTGTTGCGGGCGTTGCGGAACAGGCCGGACGCGATGGCGATGTATTGCTTGCCGTCGACCGCATAGGTCACGGGCGGGGCGTTGAAGCCGGTGCCGACATTGACCGACCACAGCGTGTCGAGGGTCTGGTCGTCGAGCGCCACGATGGTGCCGTCGAGCAGCGCGGTGACCACGATGCCGCCGGCCGTCGACAGCACGCCGGCGAAGTTCGGATAGGCAAACGTCTTGCGTGCCTTGAGCTCCCCGGTCGAAGGATCGAGCTCCGTGATGCTGCTGGTGTTGCCGCCGGTCGTGCCCCCGGTGGTGCCGCCGGCGAAATTGCCCTTCACATGCATGGCGAAATCGGGCGTGATCGAGGCGCAGCTCTCCAGCGCCGGGATGTAGATGAGCCTGGTCTTCTGGCTGTAGGAGGCCGGCCAGTAATTGGTGCCGCCGGCGGTGTCGGGGCACACCCGCCGCGTCACCTTGTCGTCGTTGGCCTTGGGTCCCTCGGCGTAGAGCTGGAAGTCCTTGGCGGGATCGTACTCGACCGGCTTGCCGGTCTTGGGATCGATGCCCTTGGTCCAGGTCACCTGGTCGACATGCTGGGTGGCCTTGAGGAACTGGCCGTTGCCGCGGTCGAGAATGTATTCAAAGCCGTTGCGGCCCGCGTGCGAGACGATCTTGCGATCCTCGCCGTTCACCTTCGTGTCGAGAAGGATGTGGGTGCCGGTCTCGTCGTAGTCGCGGTTGTCGTTGGGCGTATATTGGAAATACCAGCCGATCTTGCCGCTTCCGGCATCGAGCGCGAGCACGCTCGAGGTGTAGAGATTGTCGCCCGGACGGCGCGCCGCGTCGTAGCCCGGAACCGGATTGCCGGTTCCCCAATAGGTCAGGTTGCTGGCCGGATCATAGGAGCCGGTGACGTAGAAGGCGCCGCCGCCCGACAGGTAGGCATTGTTCTTGTCCTTCCAGGTCTCGCTGCCGGGCTCGCCCGGCGCCGGGATCGAATAGGTCTTCCATTGCACATTGCCGGTCTTGGCATCGAGCGAGACGATCCAGTCGCGCAAGCCGCGGTCGCCGCCCGAGGCGCCGACGATGATCGAGTCCTTGAGCGCCAGCGGGGCCGCGGTGAGCTCGAGGTCCGGCTGGTCGCGCAGATTCCTGTCCCACACCACCTTGCCGGTTTCCTTGTCGGTCGCGATCACCCGCCCGTCATAGGAGGTGATCGAGACGACGAGATTTCCCCACAGCGCGACGCCGCGATTGCGGTCGAGCCGCTCCTGGCCCGGATCCATCTTCCAGACGACGCGGCCGGCGGTGCCCGAGCGGACGTCGATCTTGTAGACCACGCCCCAGCCGTCGGCCACGTACATGAAGCCGTCCTCCACCAGCGGGGTCGCCTCCAGGCTCTCGTTGCCGGCGCTGCCGCCGAGCGCCACCGCGAACTTGAGCTTCAGATTCTTGACGTTCGACTTGTTGATCGCATCGAGGCTCGAATAGCGCTGCGCGCTGTAGTCATGATGGTTCATCAGCCAGTTCTGCGGCTCGGGATGCTGCAGCCGCTCGTAGGTGACGTCGGCGGCCTGCAGGGAGGTGCTCGCCAACAGCGTCCCGAACAGCAGCCCGCCTGCGAATGTCTTATTCATGATTTCTCCTCCCGGCTGTGAAGGCTGAGAGGTAGCATTGTTGCGATGGTTTGGGAATTGGGCGGAGCGCCTGACCGGCAATCAACCCGCGGGCGCCGGGGTCTGATCCAGCCGCAGCGCCGCCATGTACTGGGCGGGACGCCGAAGCCGCTGTTTCTGCGCCGAAAGGATCGACAGCCAGTTTCGATAGATGGCGACCGCGAAGGGCTGCCAATTCGCGTTCAAAGCCGGGTTTGCCGGAACCGGAAACTCCGCCAGCAATTCCTCGCGAGGCTGCCGCTCGGCCTGCTGCCGAAACGCGGCCAGCGCAATTTCCGTGGCGGCATCGAAATAGTGCTGCGGCATTGCCGGATAGCGGTCGCGCTCGCCCTTGAGAAAGCGGCCCACGTCGCGGCGAAATTCGCTCAGCAAGGCACCGGCGCCGTATTCCGGATGGCCCTGGAAGAACAGGAACAGGCTTTGCTCCCCTCGCCCGAAATCCTGACGCACGAAGGTATCGACCCCGGCCGCGGGCGATCGGGTCAGCACCTGATAGCCGTTGGCGACGAGCGCTTCCTGCGGAAGCGCGTTCCAGCGCGCATGCGGGACCGCCGGTCGCGACGGCAGGTTCTGGGTGAGCGGATGCTCCGCGAGCGTGTCGCACGCGAACACCCCGATGCACTTTTCGCGCAGCGGCACGCGCGCGATGCCGTCGAGATGCAGGACGGCGGCATGGGCGGCGAGGCAGGACCAGACGGTCGAGACCGTGTTGCGCGCGGCCCAGTCGACCAGCTGCGTGAACGCGCCCCAGTAGGGCTCATCCGCGAGGTCGGCGGCCTTGGGCTCGGTGCCGGTCACGATCAGGCCGTCGAGCTCGGCGCGGCGGATATCCGCTGCGTCATGATACGATTGGCTGAGATAGCTGCGGCCGCGCTCGCTGCGCGGCACCTCCGGCAGCGAGAAGAAGCGCAGGTGAACCCAGCTGTCGCCCGCGGCCGCGCCGATGAGCTCCAGGAACTGCTGCTCGGTCGCCTCGAGCGCCGCCTCCGGCATGTTGTTGACGAGCCCGATCTCGATCCATTCGGAGCCGGCCGGGTGACGGCGCGCCTGCAGCCGCTCCGCGGCCGTACCCTTGCCCGCCACGATGCTGCAGCCGCCGGGACCTCTGTCGACCAGAATGGGCATGCGGGCTCCGCGCGGACTCTATTCGGCCGCGATCGCGCCCGCGCGATCCACGAGCGTCGCGGCCAGCGCCTGATCGAGATCCGCGATGATGTCGTCGATATGCTCGATGCCGACGCTGAGCCGGATCATCTCGGGCCGCACCCCGGCGTGGCTCTGCTCCTGCGCCGACATCTGCCGATGGGTGGTGGACGCCGGATGGCAGGCGAGCGACTTGGCGTCGCCCATGTTGACCAGCCGCTTGAACAGCCGCAATGCGTCGTAGAACCGCTTGCCGGCCTCGAAGCCGCCGCCGACCCCGAAGGTGAGCAGCGAGCAGGCGCGCCCGCCCAGATATTTCTGCGCCAGACCGTAATTCGGATTGTCCGCGAAGCCCGCATAGTTGACCCAGCCGACGCGCGGATCGTCACGCAGGAACTCCGCCACCCGGCGGGCATTCTCCACATGGCGCTCGACCCGCAGCGCGACGGTCTCGATGCCCTGCAGCAGCAGGAAAGCGCTCAAGGGCGCCAGCACGGCCCCGGTGGTGCGCTGGAAGACGCTGCGGCAGCGCGCGATATAGGCGCTCGCGCCGAAATGATCCGCATAGACGAGGCCGTGATAGGACGCGTCCGGGGTGCAGAACATCGGGAAGCGCTGCGCATGCTGCTTCCAGGGGAACTGGCCGCCGTCCACCACGATGCCGCCCATGGTGGTGCCGTGCCCGCCCAGGAACTTGGTCAGCGAATGCACCACGATGTCGGCCCCATGCTCGATCGGCCGCAGCAGGATCGGCGTCGCGACCGTGTTGTCGACCACCAGCGGAATGCCGTGCCGGTGGGCGAGAGCGGCGAGCGCTCCGATATCGCAAATGTTGCCCGCGGGATTGCCGATCGACTCGCAGAACAGCGCCTTGGTCTTGTGGTCGATCAGCTTCTCGATGGCGGCGGCTTGATCGGATTCCGCGAAGCGCACGCCGAAGCCCTGCATCGGCAGCACATGGGCGAACAGGGTGTAGGTGGTGCCGTAGAGCTGCGGCACCGAGACGATGTTGGCACCCGGCTCCATCAGATTGAGGATCGCAAAATTGAGTGCCGCCTGGCCGGAGCTCACCGCCAGCGCCTCCACGCCGCCTTCGAGCGCGGCGACGCGCCGCTCCAGCACGTCGGTGGTCGGATTGGCGATGCGGCTGTAGCGATAGCCTTCGGCCTCCAGATTGAACAGCGCGGCGCCGTGATCGGCGCTGTCGAACTCGTAGGCCACCGTCTGATAGATCGGCACCGCCACCGACTTGGTGGTCGGCTCGACATCGTATCCGCTGTGGATGGCGATCGTTTCGCTTCGCATCTGTTCGCTCACGCGCTGCGCTGGTGGATGAAGGAATGCCGGTCGAGGCAAACGGCCCGACGGAAGAGGGATTGCGGCAATCTCGATGCTTCTCGCATGCGTGCTTGTATCGCCCGCAGCGTGTCGAAACAACGAAAGCGCTAAAAATCAAGCGGAATAACCTTAACCATTATGCATGCCGCCGCGTCGACACATCGGCCGGCATTTGCGTGGGCGTGGAAACCAAATATTGAGCATATCGGCTCCCGGCCGTGCGCGGCTTTCAGGAACATTTACGAGGAGTTTGTTTCATGCTTGCCACGCATCGGCAAGCCCGGCAAAGGCATGAGCGCATGAGCCTCATCGAACTCGACCGCATGGCGCCGGGACGCGAAGGCGGCGATTCCGCCGCCAAGGCGTGGTTGCGGGCATTGGCGGCGACCGCGCCGATCGCCGCGCATCCGCAGCGCACGCTCCCGGCCTTGATCGAGGAGCTGGCGGAGACCTTCGGCGACGCCCCTGCCCTCATCTCCGAGCCGGAAACCCTGACCTACCGGGAGCTGGCCGCGCGGGCGAACCGCTATGCGCGCTGGGCGCTCGAGCTCGGCGTCGCGCGCGGCGACACGGTCTGTCTGATGATGCCGAACCGGCCCGAATATCTGGCGATCTGGCTCGGCGTGACGCGGGTGGGCGGCATCGTCTCCCTCCTCAATACGAGCCTGACCGGCGCCGCTCTCGCCCATTGCATCACGATCGTGGCGCCCAAGCACATCATCGTGACGGCCGAATTCGTCGGCGTCGTCGAGGAGCGCCTGCTCACGTCTCGCCATTGTGCCGCGCATCTGGACGCATGGCGCTTGCGCGCTCATGGCGCTTCCGCGCATGGCCAGACTTTCGGAAACCACCCGCGCATTGATCGCGCCATCGAGCGCCAATCCGGCGCACGGCTGAGCGGCGCCGAGCTGCGCCCCGTCACCATCGCGGATCGGGCGCTTCATATCTACACGTCGGGCACCACCGGGCTGCCCAAGGCCGCCAATATCAGCCATCACCGCCTCTTGATGTGGAGCCACTGGTTCGGCGGCATGATGGATACCGGCCCGGGCGACCGGATGTATGACTGCCTGCCCATGTATCACAGCGTCGGCGGCATCGTTGCGATCGGAGCGGTGCTGGTCAATGGCGGCTCGGTGCTGATCCGGGAGAAATTCTCCGCCCGCCAGTTCTGGGACGACGTCAGACGCTTCGACTGCACGCTGTTCCAATATATCGGCGAGCTCTGCCGCTATTTGGTGCAAGCGCCGCCGCATCCCGACGAGCGGGGGCACAAGATCAGGATCGCCTGCGGCAACGGCTTGCGGCCCGACGTCTGGAGCGCCTTCAAGGACCGCTTCCAAATTCCGCAGATCCTCGAATTCTACGCTTCGACCGAAGGCAACTTCTCGCTCTACAATGCCGAAGGCGAGCCGGGCGCCATCGGCCGCATCCCGCCGTTCCTGGCGCGCCGCCTGCCCACGGCGCTGATCCGGTTCGACATCGAAAAGGAGGAGCCGGTGCGCGATGCGGACGGGTTCTGCATCCGCTGCTCGGCCGAGGAGGTCGGCGAGGCGATCGGCCGGATACCTCCCGTCCCGTGATGGGGCGGCCGGCGGCCGCTTCGAGGGCTACACCAGCGCGCGGGATTCGCAGAAGAAGATCCTGCGCGACGTGTTCGAGCCGGGCGACGCCTGGTTTCGCACCGGCGACCTGATGCGCCGCGACCAACGGGGATTCTTCTATTTCGTGGACCGCATCGGCGACACCTTCCGCTGGAAGGGCCAGAACGTCGCCACCTGCGAGGTGGCGCAGGCGCTGACCGAATGCCCCGGCGTCCTGGAGGCGAACGTCTACGGCGTGAGCGTGCCGCACACCGATGGCCGCGCCGGCATGGCGGCGATCGTGACCGACGCGCGCTTCGATCTCGCGCGCCTGCGCGCCCACCTCGACGCGCGCCTGCCCGACTACGCCCGCCCGCTGTTCCTGCGCATCCTGCGCGAGATCGAGGTGACGGCGACGTTCAAGCACAAGAAGAGCGATCTCGCGCGGGCGGGCTTCGATCCCGCGCTTACCGATGACGCGATCTATTTCAATGATGCGGGGCGCGGGGCCTTCGTGCGGCTGGAGCCGGCGCTGTTCGAGCGCATCCAGAGCGGACGAATGCGGGTGTGATCACGCCGTGCTGCCGGCGTCCACCGTCAGCACCGTTCCGGTGATGCTCTTGGCCTTGTCGCCCAGCAGGAACTCCACCGCATCGGCCACGTCATCGACGTCGACCAGACGGCGCAGCGCGCTGCGGCTGGCGACCCGCGCGCGTTGCTCGTCGGCCAGGCCCTGCGTCATCTCGGTGTCGAGAAAGCCCGGCGCCACCGCGTTCACGTTGATGCCGAGCCGCCCGACCTCGCGCGCCAGCGAGCGCGTGAAGCCGATCATGGAGGCCTTGGTGGCGCCGTAGACCGACAGACCGCTATAGCCGGTGAAGCCGATGATCGAGGTCACGTTCACGATCCGGCCGCCGCCATCCGCCATCATGGAGCGCACCACGTATTTGCTGAGGATCACGGGGGCGAGCGTATTGACGCGCAGGAGCTCCTCGATCTGCGAATTCTTCATGTTGGCGAGCAGCCCGTCGGTCCCGAGCGCGGCGTTGTTGACGAGGCCGTAGACCGGGCCGAATTGCTTGCGCAGCGTGCGCGCCAGCTCGGGAATACCTTTGGTGTCGGAAAGGTCGAAAGGGACGAAGTCGATCGATCCGGTCCCCGTGCTCTCGCGCATGGCGGCGGTGAGCTGGTCGCTCATCTTGCGGGCGACCGCCACCACCCCGTAGCCGGTCGCCGCCAGCCGGCGGGCGATCGCCAAGCCCAAGCCGCGGCTGCCGCCGGTGACCACGACATTGCGCTTGGTCGGAGCGGGCTTGACCGGTCTGACTTGGGACGAGACTTGACCGGATCAGGCATGATGGCGCTCGAGCTTGCCGCTCGCCGCAACCGGCAGGGCCGGTACGAAGCGGATCGTGACCGGCACCTTGTACTGCGCCAGCCGGGCGCGGCAGAGGTCGAGGATCTCGCTCCGCAGCGCACCGCTTCGCATCCGTGCCGCCCGCTCCGGCCTCATCCCGCAGCACCACCTCGGCCACCACGACCGCGCCCGTGATCGGGCTCTTGCGCGGATTGGACCAGCGACATGCGCACCTGCGGATGCCGGTTGATCACGCCTTCGACCTCCTCGGGATGGACCTTTTGGCCGCCCACATTGATGATGCCGCCCTTGCGGCCGGCAAAATGATAGCGATCCCCTGACCGCTCCAGCATGTCGCCGGTGTCCACGAAGCCGTCAGGGTCGGCCAGCGCCGGCGCGTCGGCGCCGACATAGCCGCAAGGCGGTGCGGGGCGAGCGAATGCGCAAGCTTCCGTCCACGACTTTCATCGCAACATCGCCGGGCGCGCCGATCAGGCTGGCGGGAAATCCCTCGCGGCCATCGTTGACGTCGAATCCCACGCCGGCTTCGGTGGATGCATAGGCGTGACCGACCCGCGCCGTCGTGTAGAACGCGGCCAGATTGTCCAGGATGGCCTGGTCGGCGATCTCTCCGGACAAACGGACATAGCGCGGCGATATTTCCCGTGCGCAGGGACTCATCAGGGCGCGGCGCCAATGGGACGGCGTGCCCGACATGTGGGTGACGCCATGACGGCCGAGCCGGACCAGGAAATCACCGACCGGCTCCTTGGCGTCCGACAGGATCAGCGATCCGCCGTCATGAATGGCGCGCAGGAAGATTTGCAAGCCGCCATAGCGGCGGATGTCATAGAACGTGCCCCAGACCACGCTGCCGTCCAGGGCCCCGCCGGGCTTGATCGCGCCGGCTGAGCCCCGCCAGGCTGTGCACCACCATTTTCGGGATGCCGGTCGTGCCGGAGGTGAACAGCACCCATTCGGTCGGCTGCCGACATTCGGTCTCTCGGCTGCCGATCGAGGCGCGGACGCGCATGCGGCGCGAGGCATGGCCGGCAGGTCACCCGCAACGCGACGTCGAGAGCCGCCATGTCGTCGTGATCGGAGAAGCCTTCATCGCACAGCAGCGCGTCGATGCCGGCCACGGCCATGACCGCGGGCAACTGCTCGCGCGGCACATCGAGCGGCAGCAGGACGAGCCGGCGCGCGACGCCGTCGAGCTCGATCAAGGCAAGCGCGGCGGTGAGCTGATCGCGCGTCGCGATCAGAACCGATCGGCCCTGCAGCTGGGCGAGATCGATGTCGAGGCTGGTGCCGTCCTTGAGGTCGCCGAGCGCGACTTGCGCGCCGCGCCCGAACAGATGGCGCCTGCTGTCGTCCGCGGTGTCGTCGAGCCAGTCCCGCAGCGTCCGCACGTCACCGTGCGGCATTTTCGTAAGCCTGCACCAAATCGCCGAGCGTGACCGGAAAGGTGACATCGTCCGAGGCGGTGAACGGGTCCACGCCCAGCGAATCCTCCAACCGGGCGACCAGGATCGCGAAGCAGAGCGAATCGAGACCCGAATCCAGCAAATTCAAATCATCCGACAGCGGCGCAAGCCGCACCTTCTGCTCGGACGCGACCTTCTGGATCTCGGACTCTATCGTTAATTTCGTGGTCATCTCTTGGCCGCATATGTGTCGGTAGCATTTGAATATATTTGTGCAACGCCCTGTTCAAGCTCGCATGCCGGTTATGGTCAACACATCTTTGACGTCCGCGCCCCCGAAGGTCCGCTGCCGGCGGATCGAGGATGCCGACGCGTCCAATGTGGTGAGCCTGCTCACCCGCGGCTTCGCGAACCGCCGGCCGCGCCGGTTCTGGGAGCACGTCATCGCGGTTCTGGGAACCCGTGCCGTGCCGGCCGGCGCGCCGAAATATGGTTACCTTTTGGAAAACGACGGAACCGCCGTCGGCGCCATTCTGCAGATCTACTCGACGCATCGCACCATCGGCCCGCAAGCCGGCGAAATGACGATCTGCAACGTCTCCAGCTGGTATGTGGACCCCGCGTTTCGCGGCTACGCGCCGTTCCTGGTTTCGCAGGCCCTGAAGCAGAAGGGCGTCACCTATCTCAACATCACCTCGGCGCCCCACACGCGCCCGATCGTGGAGGCGCAAGGCTATCTGCGCTACAGCAACGGGGTCTTTGCCGCGCTCCCGTTTCTCAGCCGCTCGCCCGCCGGCTTCGAGGTCCGCGTCATCACGGCCGATACCCAGCCGCAGGCGCTTTTCGAGGGGCATGAACGCGACCTCTTGCAGGACCACGCCGGCTTTGGCTGCATCAGCCTGTGGTGCGAAGCCGCCGGGCGCGCCTATCCGTTTGTTTTCCGCAAGCGGCGCATCAAGGGGCTCGTCACCTGCGCGCAGCTGGTCTATTGCCGCGAGATCGAGGATTTTGTGCGTTTCGCCCGGCCGCTCGGCATGTTCCTGCTGCGGCGCGGCCTGCCGCTGGTGATCCTCGATGCCAATGGCCCGGTGCGCGGCTTGGTCGGCAAGTATTTCGACCAGACCATGCCGAAATATTTCAAGGGCCCGGCGCCGCCCCGGCTGGGCGACCTCGCCTATACGGAGACGGCGCTGTTCGGGGTGTAGACGGCGGGCGCAGAAGCCAGCCTCCACTCAGTTCCACGAAGTGGCGTGCAGTGCGCATTCGATTAACGCTAACACCGATTTTGCCGGCGCGGATTTGGCGGGCGCAAGCGTGTGGTCGCGAAATTTCGCTAAATTGGCGGCGAAATTTGAAGGACCCCGACCATGCGCCCTCTCGACCAGACCCGCACCGCCGCCGAAGCGCTGGTGGATCAACTGATGATCAACGGCGTCGCCCATGTCTTCTGCGTGCCGGGCGAAAGCTACCTGGCCGTCCTCGACGCCTTTCACGACCGCAAGCTCGCGATCACGGTCTGCCGCCAGGAAGGCGGCGCCGCCATGATGGCGGAAGCGGTCGGCAAGGCGACCGGAAGGCCCGGCATCTGCTTCGTCACCCGCGGGCCGGGCGCCACCAATGCGGCGGCCGGCATCCATATCGCCCAGCAGGATTCGACCCCGATGATCATGTTCGTCGGCCAGGTCACCCGCGACATCAAGGATCGCGAAGCCCTGCAGGAGCTCGACCTGCGCGCGGTGTTCGGCAGCATGACGAAATGGACCGCCGAGATCGACGATCCGGCGCGCTTGCCGGAGATCGTTTCGCGCGCCTTCTACACCGCCACCAGCGGCCGGCCCGGCCCGGTGGTGATCGGCCTGCCGGAGGACATGCTGGCCGAGCGGACCACGGTCCCGAATGCGCCTGCTTTCGAGCCGGTGGAGACCTGGCCGGGCGCGGCTGAAATGCAGAAGCTCGCGGCGCTGCTGGCGGAGGCGCAGCGCCCCTTGGCGGTGCTCGGCGGCACCCGCTGGTCGGCGGACGCCTGCGCGGCCATCCGCCGCTTCGCCGAGCGCTTCGCGTTGCCGGTCGCCACCAGCTACCGGCGCCTGCCGCTGTTCGATCCGCTGCACGCCTCATACGCCGGCGACCTCGGGATCGGGCCCAATCCCAAGCTGCTGGCGCGTTTCAAGGACGCCGATCTCATCCTGCTCATCGGCGGCCGCATGGGAGAAATCCCCTCGCAGGCCTATGCGCTGATGGATATTCCGGGCCCGCGCACGCGGCTCGTCCATGTGCATCCGGGCGCCGAGGAGCTCGGCCGGCTCTACCGGCCGCACTTGGCCATTCATGCGTCTCCGACCGCGTTCGCGGCGGCGGCGGACGCGCTGCAGCCGGCGCAGCGCCCGGCCTGGGGCGAGCGCACCGCGCAGGCGCATGCCGACTATCTCGATTGGACCGAGGTCGCGACCCCGCAGCCCGGCGGCGTCAATCTCGGCGCCGTCATGGTGTGGCTGCGCGAGAACCTGCCGCCCGACGCGATCCTGTGCAACGGCGCCGGCAACTATGCGGCCTGGATCCACCGCTTCTATCGCTTCCGGCGGTTCGCCACCCACATCGCGCCGACCTCCGCATCGATGGGCTACGGCATGCCCTCGGCAGTGGCGATGCAGCGGCTCCATCCCGAGCGCACCGTGGTCTGCCTCAACGGCGACGGCGACTTCCTGATGAACGGCCAGGAGTTCGCGACCGCCGTCATGTACGACCTGCCGATCGTGGTCATCGTCGCGGACAATGGCATCTACGGCACCATCCGCATGCATCAGGAACGCGACTATCCGGGGCGCGTATCCGGAACCTATTTGAGGAACCCCGACTTCTGCGCCTATGCGCGCGCCTTCGGCGGGTTCGGGGCCACGGTCGAGCGCACGGCGGATTTCGCCGAGGCCTTCACGGCCGCGCGGCAATCGGGCAAGCCCGCGATCATCCACGTCAAGATCGATCCGGAAGCGATCACGCCGGCCACCACGCTGAGCCGGATTCGCGAGCAGGCGTTGGCGAAAACGGTGGCGTGATGGGATCGTAGGATGGGTTGAGCTCTTGCGAAACCCATCAAGCGCGGTCGATGGGTATCGCAAGAGCTCAACCCATCCTACGAACTATGCGCGAAATCCCAATAAAGCCGGCGGGCCTTCTGGTAGAACGGGCCCGCCTCGAGCTTGCGATCGTCGATGCGGGTGATCGGCGACAGCTTGGAGAAATTGCCGGACGAAAAGATCTCGTCGGCGTTCTGGAAATCCGCATAGGTCAGCGTCTGCTCGACCACGGTGACGCCGGCCTCGCGCAGCAGACCGCTCACGCGCTGGCGCGTGATGCCGTTGAGGAACGTGCCGTTCGGGGTCGGGGTGAAGACGGCGCCGTCCTTGGCCATGAACACGTTAGCGGTAGCGAGCTCGGCGACGTTGCCGAGCGCGTCGCGCAGCAGGCAATTGTCGAAGCCGCGGCTCTGCGCCTCGATCACGGCGCGCGCATTGTTGGGATAAAGGCAGCCGGCCTTGGCGTCGACCGGGGCGCAGTCCTGCGTCGGCCGACGGAACGGCGACAGCGTGATGGAGGCGCCGAGCGGCTTGGGCAGCGGCGCCTCGTAGATGCAGAGGCACCAGCGGGTCGAGTCCGGATCGTGCCGGATGCCGCCCGCCGGACCTGATTCCGCCCAGTACATCGGCCGGATATAGAGCTCGGCATCCGGGCGAAAGCGCTTCACCCCTTCGCGCACCAGCTCCATCCAGGTCGCGGTCGGCACCATGGGCTTGAGGAAGAACGTGGCGGCCGAATGGTTGACCCGCTCGCAATGACGTTCGAGGTCGGGCATCACGCCTTCGAAGGCGCGCGCGCCGTCGAACACCATCGAGCCGAGCCAGCAGGCATGGGTGCGCGGACCCATGATCCGCACGTCGCCGGCATGCCAGTCGTCCTCGAAGAACGTCCAGGTGGCGGAGAGCCCGGCATCGGCGCGCTGCAGTCCGGACATGGTTTCCTCCCGTGCGGGAAAGATTATAGCGGATGTCGCATTTTCGGACGGAAAACCGGATTCCACCCCTGCCTCCGCGGGGGCGGGCATTTTCCTGAAAATGCTCCTAAAGCACAAATGTCAGAGCGACAGCGCCTCGCGGGTGCGCGCCGGCCAGGCCGCGACGTCGAGCCCGTGGGTGGAGAACAGCGCCAGCGCCAGGCGGTCGATCCCGAAGGCGGTGCAGCCCGTATGCGCCACCTCGTCGGCGTCGGTCCGCAGGCTCCATTTCGTTCCGAAATGATCGCGGTGATAGTTGAAGCTCATGCAGGCGGTCGGCCCCTCGCCGGGGCGCACCGGGATCAACAGCTCGAACTTGGCGGCCTGCTCGATCTGGCTCATCGCCAGCATCTTGCCGGTGCGGCCGAAGAACGGATCGCTGGCCGCCTCCATGGTGTGGGGCAGGCCGAGGCGGTCGGCGAGCTCCGGTGCGCGCACCATCCACTGCTCGCGAAACGCGACCACCTGATCGGGCGTGCCCATGCAGACGAATTCGCGCATCCGGAACGATTGGAACCGGTCGATCTCCTGCGAGGGCTCGTGGCGGAAGCAATCGGAGGCGACATCGAACACCAGACCGCTCGCCGGAATGGGGCCGCGCGACGCCACCAACGGATAGAGCGGGTAGCAGGCGGCCGGCGTCAGCACCAGGTCGGTCGGCGTCGTCTTCGCCACCCACTCCTTCGATCCGGCGCCGCTGATCGCCGCCCGGATCTCGCCTTCGCCGCCATGCAGGCAGCACACGGCGCCGAGCAGGTGGGGAAAGCTGTGCAGGTAGCCGGACTTCTCGATGTGGGCGCGATTGGTCACCGGCGGGAAGCGCAGGACCTCGGTGTCGGGATCGCGCAGCCGCGAGATGAGGCCGGTCAATCCTTCCACCGCCCGCTCGAACAGTTGCGTGCGTGCGCGCACGCCATCGACGCCGCTCGACTGGAACAGCGCCTGCAGGGTCAACCCGGCCTGGTCACGGACAACGAAATTCATATTGGCTCTCCTGAAAGTATTTCAGCCTGTTTATCGTCAATCGGTCAACGAAGCCGCCACATCGACCAGCAAAGCGGCGCTGGCGGTGTTGGCCAGGATTCGATCATTGTTGATCATGATGGACGACGACAGCACGTCGCGCAGATGGCGCGCGATGCTGAACTCGCCGTCGTTGCGGTAGCCCGACAGGCCGTTGGCTTGCATGGTGCTCATCACCACCGCGCCGGCGAGCTCCGAGGAGGTCACCTTGAGCAGGTTCATCCGGGTCTGGAACTCGAGGCCCGCGATGGTCTCGTCATCCGACAGGATCGATTCGTAGCGCCGCAGCGCCGCCGCGATGGTGCTGCGCAAGGTCGAAAGCGTCGCATTGGCGCGCGTCAGATGCGCGGCGCCGGGCGGCATCTGGCCGCCGGACTTGCGGGCCGCGCCGCGCACGAAGGCGCGCGCGCGATCGACCGCGCCGGCCGCGATGCCGGCCCACACCGCGCTCCAGGTGAGATGCGCGATCGGCATCACGGTCTGGGTATGGATGCGATGATAGGGCTCCGGAAAGATCTGCTCGATGGCGCCGGAGGCCTCGAGCTTGAAGCCGGCGCTGCAGGTGCCGCGCATGCCGAGCGTATCCCAGTCGACGAGATGCTCGAGCCGGTAGTCCTCCTTCACGATCGCGACCAGGACCTGATCGGTCGGCGGCGCATCCGGCGTCCGGCGCGCAGTCGCCACGATGGCATCCGCCTGCGCCCCGTAGGACATGACGGTCGCGTTCTTGGCGAGCGTGAACCGGCCGCGGTCGGCCTCGACCGCGCAGTCGCTCTTGCGCAGATCGCCGCCGCCCTGGCCATCCGTGGTCGAGGACGCGAGCAGCAGCTGCCCGTCGCACAGGCGGCGAAGCAGCCGCCGATGCCAGATGCTGTCGCGCGCATTGCGTACCAGGCACGCCACCATGATCTGGTGCATGGCGTAGATCATGCCGGTCGAGGCGCAGGCGCGCGCCAACGCGTAGCAGGTCTCGACCACATCCGTGATCGCGGCGCCCTCGCCGCCCAGATCGGCCGGCACCAGGATGCCGAGCAGGCGCTGCGCCTTGACGGCCGCGAACGCTTCGCCGGGAAACCGTGCCTCGCGATCGACCGCGTCCGCGTGCGCCGCCGCCACCGCCGCAACCGCCCGGGCGCGGACCTTGAAACCATCCGGCACCGGAGCGACGACATTGAGCGGCGGCGAGGAAACGGCGTCCAGGGTCTTGCCGCTCGGGCGCGCCGCGCGGTCGGAACCGCCGAGACTTTCAGCCAGCGTCACGTTTGACACTCCTCTGGTGAACTCGCGTGCTCGCGATGCTTCTTTTTCTGCGAATAGAATTACAAGACTTCATCGGACCGCGTACACGTTTCTGCCTGGATGGTTAGCGTTGCGGCCGATTTTCGGCGCGTGAATTCAGCACGGAACTGCTTACCGCTTCGTGACGACGATACTCGTGAATCGCATCTGAAAGAATTAATGCTGAATCGAAGCGACAGATGCCTGCATTCGACTTGAATGATATGAGACTAAATCGAAAAGTTGACGGCCCGCGCGGGCAACCAGGGGTTAACCATGGGCGAGCTCGCGGCCCGGAGCCGTCCGGCAAAAAACAGCGGTGGCAAACGTGAGTGCGGCGAAATCCAATGCGGCGAAATCGATGAATGTGGGCGTGGCTTCGACCAGCGGCGTGACCGAGGTGGTGCGCCGCATGCTGATCGAGCGTTCCATCGACGGGACGGTGACGGCCGAGGCCGATCTGCGCGAGATCGGGCTCACTTCGCTGGACATGGTCGATCTGGTGCTTTCGGTCGAGTGCGCGTTCGACCTCCAAATTCCGGAAGCCCAAATCACGCCGGCAAACTTTCGGTCGATCTCGGCAATCGACGCGCTGGTCACTGCGTTACGCAGCTGAACGGACGGCATTGATCGACTGGTAACAATTCCCGGGCAGGCTCGGCCGCCGCCGATGCTCGGGCGGCGGCAAGCCTGTCACGCCGCATCCGCGGTATCGGGGAGCTCATCGTGCCGCTCGATCCTTCCGCCAAGCGGCTGCTCGGCATGCTGGCCGCCGCCGGCGGCATGCCCGACATCGCGGCTGATGACGCCGCAGCAGATGCGCGAAGGCTTCCGGCGTTTGGCGCGGTCGGTCGACCTCAAGGGCGTGCCGATCGGCGCGACCCAGAACGGCGAATTGCCGGGTCCGGGCGGGGCGCTGCCCTACCGCCTCTATACCCCGCAGCGACCCGCCGCACGGCCGCTGCCGGCGCTGGTGTTCTTCCACGGCGGCGGCTGCGTCTTCGGCGATATCGACACCCACGACGGGCTCTGCCGCATGCTGTCGGCGGAAAGCGGTTGCGCCGTGATCTCGGTCGGCTATCGGCGGGCGCCCGAGCACAGGTTTCCGGCCGCCGTCGAGGACGCTTATGCGGCGACGCAGTGGGTGGCGGATCATGCAGCCGAGCTCGGGCTCGATGCGGGTCGCATCGCGGTCGGCGGCGACTCGGCCGGTGCCGGGCTCGCGGTCGTGGTCTGCCAAATGGCCGCGACCGGCCGCGAGGCCGCCACCTGGCGCGGACCCGCATCGCCCTGCAGCTGCTGTTTTGCCCGGTGCTCGATATGCGGGCCGAGACCCCCTCGCGGCGGGCCTTCGCCGAGGGCTATTTCCTCGACCAGGCCACCATCGACTGGATGCTGGGACACTATTGCGCGGCGGGCATCGACCGCGATGATCCGCGGCTCTCCCCGTTGCGCGCCCCGCAATTTTCAGGTCTTCCCCCGGCCCATATCCATACGGCGGAATTCGATCCGATGCGCGATGAGGGGGAGGCCTACGCGCAAGCGCTGCGGCGTGCCGGTGTCCCGGCCCGTTACACCTGCCATGCCGGGATGATCCATTATTTCTATGCCATGGCGGGCGCCATTCCGGCCGCCCGTATCGCCCTCAAGGCGGCGGCCGCCGCCATGCAGGACGCCCTGGTGGGCGGCGAGATTACGGCCGCGGGGGTCGGCGCTTCATTAATGGCGCCCCATAATGCGAAATAGCAGCGAAACCGGCTGGCTGGCCGCTACGCGGCTGGCCGTTTCCGCCGGCGAAATTATCGATTGAATTGTCGCCGGCACTTCGGGTTAATGGCCCGCGTGGGGCGTCGCATCGAGGGAGAACGAGGCCATGAAGGTTGCGCGACTTGCGGTCAGCGCCGCGATCTTCGCGATTTTCGGCGCCGACCTGGCGGCCGCCAAGCCGACCACCGTGGTGGCGGAGGTCAATCTGCGGAAAGGCCCCGGCACCGACAGCGAGGTCATCACGCTCATTCCCAAGGGCACGATGGTCGATGTCGGCGCCTGCACCAATGGCTGGTGCATGGTTTCCTGGAACGGGATGGACGGCTATTCGATCGCGACCAATCTCGGCATGGGCGGTCCGCCGCCGGTGCGCCGGCGCCCGATGGCCGACGATTACGACTATCCGCCGCCGCCCGGGACCTATGGTCCGCCACCCGGTTATGTGGTCGGCCCGCCGGTCTATTACGGAGGGCCGGTCTATTACGGCGACTACTACGGACCCTATTATGGACCGCGTTGGCGTGGCGGCGGCTGGGGCGGCTGGGGCGGGCGGCGGCGCTGGTGAAACCCCGCCGGCAAGCGCCGACAGCCGAGAGGGCGATCATGCTTCGACAATGGCGGGATCAATGGCATTCCTGCGCGATGGCGCTGGCCGCGACGCTGATCCTCGGGGCGGCGGGCGCGCGGGCCGACGACGCCGCAAAATATCCCGAATTCAACGGGCAGTGGAGCCGGGCCGGCAACGGCGCCAATTGGGACCCGACCAAGCCGGGTGGTCTGCGCCAGCAGGCGCCGTTGACCGCCGAGTACCAGGCCATACTCGAGGCCAACCTGAAATCGCTCGCCTCCGGCAACGAGGCCTATAACGGGCATTCCCGCTGCATCCCGGCCGGCATGCCCCGCATGATGCTCGCCTATGAGCCGATCGACGTCATCGTCACGCCGGAAACCACCTACGTTCGCGACTACTTCAACGAGTTCCGCCGCATCTATACGGACGGACGCGTCTGGCCGGCCGATATCCCGCTTTCGTTCAACGGCTATTCCATCGGACAATGGGAAGACCAGGATGCGGACGGCCGCTACCGCGTGCTCGTGGTCGAGACCCGCGGCTTCAACGGGCCGCGTGTCTTCGACGCCACCGGCATCCCGCTGCACGCCGACAACAAGACGGTGATCAAGGAACGGATTTTCCTCGACCCGGCGAACAAGGATGTCCTGCGTGACGAGGTCACGACCATCGACGACGCGCTGACCCGCCCCTGGACGGTGACACGCAGCTACAATCGCGAGCACAATCCGATGTGGCCGGAGTTTATCTGCGCCGAGGACAATCACCACGTCATGGTCGGTCCGGAGACCTATTTCCGCGGCGTCGACGGCCTATTGATGCCGACCCGCAAGGACCAGCCGCCGCCGGAATTGCGAGGTTTCGATCCCCCGGCGAAGTGAATACCGCCGATGGCGTGACGGAATTTCTGCTATGCTCGGCGTCGTCAGCCGAGACGACCGCCCGACGGTGAAGCCATGCCACTGACCTGGTTCGAGCGTCCGCTTCTGGCCCTCGCGGCGATCTTGTTGCCGGCGACGCTGCTTCATGCGGCCTTGCCGAATGCCGCCGACACACCCGGCCAGGCCTCGCTCGCCGGCCAAATCCTCATCGCCGCGCCGGGATTGCAAGATCCGCGCTTCGATCACACCGTAATCCTGATGGTGCGCCACAGCGCCGTCAGCGCGCTCGGCATCGTGCTCAACCGCCCGCTGGGCGAGCGCCCGTTGGCGAGCCTCCTCGACGACATCGGCGAAAGCAGCAGCGGGGTCAGCGGCAGCTTGCGCATTTATTACGGCGGCCCGGTCCAGCCCGAGATCGGCTTCGTGATCCACAGCACGGATTATCACCGGCCCGAGACGGTCGAGATCGACGGGCGCCTCGCCATGACGTCGAGCCGCGAGATCATTGCGCGACATCGCCGAGCCGGCACGGCCCGCAGATGAAGCTGGTGGCGTTCGGCTATGCGGGTTGGGCCGCAAATCAGCTCGAAGGCGAGCTCGCGCAACGGGCCTGGTTCACGGCCGCGGCCGACACCAAGCTGATTTTCGAAGAGGACCGCGACAAGCTCTGGGACGACGCCATGGCGCATCGAACCCAGGATCTTTGATCGGGAGCTCGGACTCCGACGCACGACGCAGATCGTGCCCGGCCTTGCGCCGGGACACCCACGTCGCTTCGGCCGAGCCGCAAAGAAAGACGTGGGTGGCCGGGACATTAGCCCTGCCCTTGACGGGGAACGCTCGGCCGACCGAGCGCGGGCTGATCACGCCTCACTCTGCCGAACTGTGTCGACAGGTACGAGACGAGCGTCTGGCGTTCGTCCGGCGTGGCGGCGGCGCCGCGGTTGATCATGTTGGCGACGATCCCGTCCCAGTCGGTCTTCTGCCGCCGCGACGCGACGATGCGGGTGAGATCGTGGCAGGTCACGCAGCGCGATTCGACCAGATCCTTGCCCGGGCCCGCCGGCAATGCGGCGACGATCGGCGGCGGCGCGCCGGCGGCCGGCGGCGAGTTCGGGCCGAAATTGGTCGCCAGATACTGCACGATCGTGTCGCTATCGTGCTGTGAAACCTGCGCGCCCTTCATGATCATGTAGTTCACGAACTGACGCCATCCGGGAGCACCGTCGCGGATTTGCACGATGGTGTTGAGCGTGTGGCATCCGGTACAGACGCTGGCGACCACATCGCGGCCTTCGCCCGGCGGCAGATTGGGAGCCGGCTGAGCCTGGAGCGGCGTGACGAGCGCGAGCGACAGCGCCGCCAGGCCGGCAAAAATGAGCAAACGAGAAGACTGCATGGCTCAAACCTTTCGGCTGCGCTGATCGGCGATCGAGTAGGCCGGGTACCAGGTGGAGGCTGCGCCGATACCGTCGCGCCGCGTGTGGACATCGAGCAGGTACGGCCGGCCCTCCTGCGGTCGAGCGCTTGGCGCGGTCGAGCGCCGGCCGGATCTGCGCGGGCTCGGTGACGGTCTCGCCTTCGACCCCGAAGGCAGAGGCGGTCTTGGCAAAGTCCACGTCGGGGCTGCCGTTGTAGCAGGTCATGTCGCGGCCGGTCCTGAACTGCTGGCCGGCGCTGTTCCAGATCCGGTTCCGCTCATTGTTGTAGCTGCGGTTGTTGAGCACGATGACGGTGACCGGCGCCTTGTAGCGCGCCATGGACCACAGCGGCTGCGGGCCGCTGAACAGGAAGCTGCCGTCGCCGACCACCGAGACCACGGGCCGATCGGGCAGCGCGAGCTTGACGCCGACGCCCGCCGCCATGCCCCAGCCGAGCACGTTGGGGCCGGTGCCGATATAGTGCTTGTCGGCGCCGCCGAACGACATCACGGCATCCATGCTCTTGCCGGAGTCGATGTCGCACACGTAGCAAGTATCCCGCTCGAGCGCGTCCTCGAGCTCGAGGCCGAGCCGGCCGAGCGTGACCGGGGCGGAATCGGCGCCTTCGCGCGCGGTCTTCTGGCGCACCTCCCACATCTCGGCGCTGACCTTGCGGATGCGCTCGGTGCGTTCCTCGGCGATCTGCTTGAGGCGCTGCTCGCTCGCCTGGCTGCGGATGGCGGCCACCAGATCCTGGATGGCGAGCTTGAGGTCGGCCACCATGCCGAGATCGACCGGGTTCTCCCGCGCCAGGCTCGACGGGTCGGTGCGGATCGAGATCAGCTTGGTGCCGGGCGCGGAGCGCTCGCCGAAACGGTTGCCGAGATTGAGCAGCAGGTCGGCCTTTCCGAGCATGGGCATGTTGCGCAGAAACTGGCCGACGAACAGCGGATGCCGGGTCGGGAACGGCTTCGACCAGTATCCGAGCGTCCCACCGCCGGTGACCGGCAGACCGAGCAGCTCGGCGAGCTCGACCAGCTCTTTCTGCGCCCCCGACCAGGTGAGCTCGTCGCCGGCGCTCACCAGCGGGTTCTGCGCCGCGAGCAGCATCTTGGCGGCGGCCTCGACGTCCTCCTTGTCGGGACGGATATGCATCGGCACGTCGAACCTGGCCTGATCGATGATGCCGGCCTTGGCGGTGCCTTGCAGGGTGTTGGTGGGCAGCGACAGGAACACCGGCCCGCAGGGTGGCGTCGTGCTGAACTTGACGGCGCGCCGCACGGTCTCCGGAATGGTGGCGGTCGATTGCGCGTTCCAGAACCACTTGGTGATCGGCTGCGTCATCAACTCCACGTGCTCGGTCTCCTGGGTCAATTCGCGACCGAGCTCGTCCTGGCCGACCGAGGCCACCGCCACGATGAGCGGAACGTTGTCCTTCCAGCTGTTGACCATCTGGGTCATGGCGTTGGGCAGGCCGATATTGGCCACCACGATGACGGCGGGCTTGCCGGTCGCGCGCGCATAGCCGTCCGCCATGGCGACCACGGCGCCCTCCTGCACGCCCTTGATGAGCTGAATGCCGGGCTCGTCCACCAAGGCGTCGAAGATCGGCGAATTGCCGGTCGAGGGATTGAAGAACAGATATTTGATGCCGGCGGCCTTGAGCTGCGCGACGAACAGGGCGCCGCCGGTGCCTTGCATCTCGCGGGTGGCGCCCTGCGCGACGGCGCCGGCCGCCGGGCCCGCGATCGGCGCCAGGTTCTGCGCCATGGCCTTGGCCGCCACCGTGCTCATCCCGATGGTGGTCAGGCCCGATATGAGCTTGCGCCGCGAAATCCCGTTGTCGAGATACTGCTTGAACAATTCCTTCATGGCATCTTCCTCCCCATTCCGGCTCCAACTCGTGTTTTCTTGGACGGTAAGCCGGAATCCGCTCCGGATCAAATCGGAGGCGCGCTTTTTTTGACCGCCCTAGTAACCGGCCCACAGTCCGGGCGTAGCGAGCTCAAGGAGATGGCCGTCCGGATCGCGGAAATAGATGCTGTGGCCGCCGCGCGGCCATTTGGTTCGGCCTTCGATCTCGATGCCGGCTGCCCGCAGCCGTTCCTCCCAAGCCGCCAGCTCGTCGGCGGGAATGGAAAAGGCCACGTGGGTCGGCCCCTGGCCGTCGTGGGGCGGGATGGTGCCGCCCGGCAACGCGATGGTGCGCAGCGATTGCCCGCGCCGGAACAGCAGCAGGACCCCGTTGCCGCCGACGTCGTAGGCATGCAGCCGCTGGTCCGTGTAGAGGCAGGCGAGCCCGAGGATCTGCTCGTAGAACGGACAGGCGCGCGCGAAGTCGTCGACATAGAGCACGGTCTCCAGCACCCGGTCCAAACGCGGCATGGGTAATCCCCGCCCTTCCATGGTTTCGGCCCGTCGGATCGAAGGCCTCCCAAGGCCTCGCAATAAGCCACGCGCATGCCCATTATAGATCGGTTGATCCGTCATGGCGCGTCCTGCGGTCGGTTCGCATCGCGCTATGATGCAAGTGTAATGATGCAAGCGTGGTGAGGCCACCGTGCACGTCAGCCAGTTCCATTATCTTCCGCTCACCCCGGCCTTCTTCTCACTTCTGGTCGGGGTCTTCATCGTCCTGATCTTGGTGGTTCAGTTCGGCGCGCTGCGCTACGCCTATATGCGCATCGGCCTGAGCCCCGGCGCCGCCGTCATGCTGCTCCTGGGCGCGTTGGTGGGCAGCTACTTCAACATCCCGATCGTCGAATTACCGGCGCAGCAGGTCTTGTCCGGCCGCGAGGTCATCTACTACGGCATGCGCTATGCCGTTCCGGTGGTGGTACAATGGCCCGGCACGGTCATCGCGGTGAACATCGGCGGCGCCGTCATCCCGAGCTTGATGTCGCTCTATCTGCTCATCAAGTATCGGCTCTGGGTGCCGGGTCTGCTGGCCACGCTGGGGGTCACCCTGGTGTGCCACATGCTGGCCAATCCGGTCGCCGGCCTCGGAATCGCGGAGCCGGTATTCGTGCCCTCGATCACCGCCGCGATCGTCGCCCTGCTGCTGTCGCGCCGCTATGCCGCACCGCTCGCTTATATCGGCGGCAGCCTGGGCACGCTGATCGGCGCCGACCTCCTCAATCTCGACAAGGTGCAAGGGCTCGGCGCCCCGGTGGCATCGATCGGCGGGGCCGGAACCTTCGACGGCATTTTCCTGATCGGCATCCTGGCGGTGCTGATCGCGAGCCTCACCGGCGCCGATCGCCCGGAGCCGGCCCGGCAGGCCCTGTAAGGCGCCGACGGCGGCTTCAGACGAACTGCACCGCAACGCCGCCGAGGGCGCCGAAATCCGCATGCAGGGTGTCGCCCTTCTTGGCGAATACCACCCGGGTGAAAGAGCCGGCCAGGACCAGATGGCCGGGCTCGAGCGCGACGCCGTGCTGCCCCAGCTTGTTGGCGAGCCAGGCGACGCCGAGCGCCGGATGGCCGAGCACGCCGGCCGCGACGCCGGTCTCCTCGATCTCGGAATTGCAGTACATGATGCCGCCGACCCAGCGCAGGTCGACGTCCAGGGGCCGCACCGGCCGGCCCCCGATGACGATGCCGGCAGCGGCGCCATTGTCGGCGACCGTATCGAAAATCTTGCGCGGATCCTGCACCCGGGCATCCACGATCTCGATGGCCGGAACCACATATTCGGTGGCGCGCAGGACATCCGGCAGGCCGACGCCGGGGCCCTTGAGCGACTTGCCCAGCACGAAGGCGAGCTCGATCTCGACCCGCGGCCGGCAATAATTCTCGTGCGCCACCCGCGCCCCGTCCGCCACCATCATGTCGTCGAGCAGATGGCCGTAATCCGGCTCGTCGATCTGCGAGGAGCGCTGCATCGCCTTGGAGGTGAGCCCGACCTTGTGGCCGATCAGCTTGGCGCCGGCCGCGATCCTGCGATTGGTCACCTCGGTGGAGATCGCATAGGCGTCCTCGATGGTGATATCGGGCCAGGTCTTGGAGAGCTGCACCGCCTGCTTGCGCTCGCGCGCCGCCGTCATGAGGATGTCGGCGGCCTGTTGGCGGATGGCATTCGACAGCATGGCGAGGGCTCCTCATAAGACCACGGGGCGATGCCGGGCTCGTACGCGGGCGGCGGGCTCCTGTCCAGCCGCAGTCGGGAAAATCCCGGCGAGGCCGCGCCGTCGCGGAGCCAACCCCGCCCCACAAGGGGGCGGAGAGGAATTCGCTGCTTCGCCTCCACGCGGCACTCAGTGCTGGACGATGTCGCGCTTCAAAGGAGCCAGGATCGCCACCAGCTCGTGCTGCTCCTGGGCCGGCACCTTGAACTTGCTCAATGCCATGCCGAGGTCCTGCACCAGGGCGTTGAAGTGCCGGCTGTGGATGTGCATCCCGGCATGCGCGGTCTTCATGTCCTGGCCCCCATAGATGCACCAGCCGCCGGTCGCGACGCAGATCTGGTCGGCCAGGTTGCGCCGCAGGCGGGGAATGTCGGCATGGGCGAAGAACTTGTTGATGCGGTGGTCGGCCGCCACGTTGGTGATGGTCTGATCGACCACGGCCTGGATTGCGTCATAGCCGCCCAGCCGCTCATAGAGCGTGCTCGCGGCGGCGCCGGTGTTGGACAAGGCACAGGCGAAGACCGCCGCGGCGGCGGCGGACAGGGTGGAACGTGCATGCATGATCATTCTCCAGCATTGCGATGAGCGGCTCGGTGGCGCCCCAGCCCGCCCGGGCTGCGGCGCAGGGAGGTCGAAAACGCCCTCCCGAGCGAGCTACGGAGCGACGAGCGGACCGGTTTCAAGCCGAAGCAAATATTTCGGCGGGCGAAGCGGCTGCGCCGGCGGGCTCGATCAATGCCGACCGGTCACTGACTTTGCAGGCAGGCTTCCGATTGCGGATCGACCGCGCAAAAATAGCTCTTGCTCCTGGAGCAGAATCCCAAATCGTAATTCTTGGTGAAATTCTTGAGGCAGGTATTCATCCAATCGATGCTGACCCGCGCCTTCTCGAGGTCCCCGCCGTCGCAATAGTCGTCGAGATTTGCCGAAACGCGGTCGAACTCGCGCGGAATGATCTGCTTGGTGCGCTTGGCGAGCGCCTGCGCCTGCCGATAGAGCGCTTTCGAGGTAGCAGCGCACTCTTTCTGGCTGGCGGGCGCATGCCCGGCGGCGGCAATACGCGTTGGTTGCCCCGCTATCCAGACGCCGAGCAGGACGCTGAAACAGCAGAGCGCAATCACCCGCCGAGCCGTGGCGCCCGCCCACATCCGCAGTTGCATCGTGGCCCTTGAGCTTAGGGCGCAGCCCGCGGGCTGATCCCGATCGATTGCGCGGCAGTCTGGTACCAGCTCGTCGACTTGAAAACCGTCACCCGCCTGACGGTCTTGCGACGGCTGCGGCTCGCCTTTGCCTTGAGCTGCGAGCCTTTGAGTGGCGCACCTTGGCGCACTTTATGTCGCGCCTTTTGCGATCCGGTCCGCTTGGCGGCACGGCTTACCCGTTCACCCTTGCGCATAAATCATAACCTCCCTGCCCTCGGCCACGTATTGGCAGCGCTCATTGGTCCGGCGCCTGCGAGGAATCTCAATGAACCACAGCTCGACGCCATGGTCCATACCCGACTGATATTATTGCAGTTTTGGTGAGCGCGCAAGAACCCGGCCAGCCCCTTCCGCCGCCGCCGCATGAGGTTTTAATCATTTGTTTACAATATCTTAGCCGGAGAGCCGCGACCGGCCATTGAAAATCAACAGCTTAGGCCAAAACCCTGAAGCGGGTGGGTGTGTCCCGCCCAAGGCGCCGCACCCCGCCCGATCGGGAACACGATTAAGCCGGGCTTCAAAGGGTCGATAGAAACGCCTGAAACGTCGTATTCGCCCGCAGCGCGTCGCGCCCTGCGGCGACCACCATCTCGACCATCTCGGGCGCCAGCTTGAAGCGCGTGGGAACCGAGCTGAGCTCGTCGGCGCGTCGCTTGCCGAGCTGGTCGAAGTTGACGCGACCGACGAAGAATTTCAGGTCGCGGCAATCCCAGCCGTCGGAAGCGCCGTACTTGCGCCGGTCCGCCGCCGACAGAGCGCATCGCCAGGCTATGAGCGCATCACGCCACTCCGACATCGTGCGGTCGAAGGCCGTGTAGCTCGCCCGCATGCTCGAGCC
This sequence comes from uncultured Alphaproteobacteria bacterium, assembly GCA_963744275.1. GTDB lineage: Bacteria > Pseudomonadota > Alphaproteobacteria > Rhizobiales > Xanthobacteraceae > VAZQ01. The sequence goes on along the minus strand of CAVUSX010000025.1, from coordinate 237,966 downwards.
GATGGCGGTATTGGCGGCCGCCAGCACGATCTCGGGCGCGGTCGGCCCATCGGCGGTCTGCGCCCAATCCCCGGAGGGACCGACACCGCCATCGACGACCAGGAACAGCATCCGCCGGATCTTGATCGCCTGCTTCGGCGTCAACGGGCCGTAGGGCGTATTGGCCGAAAGCCGCGCCATGGTGAAGCCGGAAAGCCCGTAATTGTCGACCAGGCCGCCGTCGAGCAGCTTGATGAAAGGCACCGACCCGTCGCGGTAACGGGCAACCGCGTCGGCGAACTCCTTGAGCATGGGAGGTGCCGCCGCGTCGTTGCGCGCCCGCTCCATCCAGGCCGGCAGCTTGGCGGTGCACCGGTCCGGGAAGGTTTGCAGGACGACGGGAGCGAAAATCACCGGCATGGCGGCCGATGCAGCCACCGCATTGGCGACCGGATACGACGCGAGATCGCTGCAGATCGCGCCGAACGTCTCGTTGCTGAAGACGAACGGCGTCCGGTTGTAGATGTCGGAAGCGTTGATCCAGACCCGCGGGCGATGATCGGGACCGAGATCGCGGAAGGTCGCGCCGTGAAACAGGTTGTCGTCGAGCCAACGCGGAAACTGCTCGGAATCGTTGATGCCGCCTTCGTAGGCGCGCGCGACATTGATCGGCGTCACGGTCGTCAGCAGCGATTCCTCGGCATTGCTCATCAGAAAGCGATCGTGGAAATCCGCCAGCGACGCGCGCCCCTTCAGCCCGAAATAGGCCGCCGTGATCGCGCCGCCGGACACGCCGGACAGGAAGTCCACGCGGTCGATCAGCCGGGTCGGCGCCTTCTTGGGGCCGAGCTGGATGCGATCGAATTCGGAGAGCACGCCGTAGGAAAAGGCGGCGGCCCGCATGCCGCCTCCGGAAAATGCCAGCCCCACCAGCAGGTCATCGCCGGCGGCCGGCAGCTCGCGGCTCGGCTCGACGATGTCGCCGGCGGACGTCGCCAACGGCAGATTGACCGGCTCGTTGTGAACCGTCGTCACGCAGCCCGCGAGCATGACCGCGCCCAATGCCGCGCAAATGAAAGTGCCTGGGCCCCTCACGCTGCCAGCGATCCCCGCTCGATTTGGACCAAGATGTCCGGTCCCGGTGCGCCCAGAAGACCCGGGTCGTAAATTCCTGGGGCTTTTTTGCGGCGCCGGAGCTAAAGAGTTGCCGAGCGTCCGACAGCTCAAGACCGGCTTCGCGCACGCATGACGAACTTCGAGCGAAGGATAGGCACGATCCGTTAAGATAATCCCAGCCTCCGCACCGGAAATCGGGCGGCGCGAGGGCATGGCAGACGCGCGCCTGCCGCCTTTCACGACCCTATCGGGCTCCCCAAGATTCCACCGAATGTGAAGGACAACGACGTCATGCCATCCGACCAGAGAATGTGGGGCGTCGTGGCTGGATTGAGCGGATTTGTGGCCGTCGTGATGGGGGCCGTGGGGGCGCACGCCGTGGCCGATGCTCACGGGGCCGCGCTGGTCGAAACGGCTTCGATCTATGAATTGGTTCACGCCGTCGTGATTCTCTGGCTCTGCGGCGCACGCGGCAAATTTCTGTCGGTGGCGCGCTGGGCGTTCCTGATCGGGACCGTGCTGTTTTGCGGAACGATTTATCTCAAAGCGACGGCGGGATGGGATGCCGCCGTAAGGCTCGCCCCCTTGGGCGGCGTGAGCTTCATGCTGGGCTGGCTGCTGATCGCTCTGGAGTATTGCATCAGCAAGGGGCGCACAGAGACATAAGTCCGGGCAGGCTTCAGATCATCGATTTTGATCATTCCGCCCCGTGGAGCAGTTTCTCGAATTTCGGCAGGCCTGGAGCAAGCGAGAATCTCTTTGGCGGGGCACCCGGGAAATCACGTAACCATCACGTAAACATCGATTATCTCAGCCTTCGAGTTGGCAAAAGACTCGATCCCTCGCCAATACCTTATTGTTGCCCAGAGGTGGTCAGGTGGGCGTCAGCAAACGCTCCTATGCTGTTGCCGAGCGGGGCGGGAAATGCGGGGGACTTTTGGCGAATTTCAGCGTGGTTACGCCGTCCGATCACTTGCGGGCGCGGGTCGAGGATGAAATCCGGACGACCTATTGGGAGCGGTTCCAAGCACGATTGGCTCGGCTGCCGCGCACGCTCGTCGCCAGCGTAAGCACCTCCGGCATTATCGAGTGCGCGGCCGGCGTTCGTTTCTCGGAGCATGATTTCTTCTCGGAATGCTACCTCGATCTGCCGGTGGAGATCGCGTTGCAGCACCGGTTTGGTCTGCCGGTGCAGCGCCGCCGGATCATCGAGGTCTGCAATCTGGCGGGCCGCAAGCCCGGCCGCTCGCAGTCGTTCATCGCGAGCTTCATCGAGTTCGCCGAGTTCGGACGAATTCGACTGGGTGATCTTCACGGCCACGAAATCCCTGCGGGCGCTGCTCGAGCGCAGCGGGCTGCGAATGACGCAATTGGGCCGCGCCGAGCGGTTTCGCGTTGCCAATCCCTCCGATTGGGGCAGCTATTACGAGCACGATCCACGCGTGATGGCGGTCCATCGCGACGCTTCCCCGGGCTACCGGCGCCATCGCCGGGCCCGGGCCGGCGTCGCCGCATGCGCCAATGCGTGATTTCTTCCGTGACCTTGCGCGCCGGGCGCTCGTCGCCGGCGCCCGACCGGCAATCGTCGGGCCGGGGCATAGCTTTTCCTACCAGGAATTATTGAGCCGAATTCGTGCCGGCGCGGAATGGGCGCAAGTCCTTCCCGACCGGGTCGGATTGTTGTTCGGCAGTGCAGCCGATTGCCTCGTGGCGGACCTCGCCTTGAGCTTTGCCGGCAAGGAGCTGGTTCCGCTGCCGGCTTTCTTCTCCGATGCGCAACTCGCGCACATCATCGCTACCGCCGCGCTCTCCCACGTCGTGAGCGACGATGTCTGCGGCGATCGAGCCCGCAGGCTGGGACTGATGGCGAGCGGGCTGGGCGTTGCGACCGATTGCGGGCGTGAGCCCGCCGCCGATGCGCGCCGGATCATTTTCACCTCGGGCTCGACCGGCCGTCCCAAAGGCGTCCGGCTGTCCGCGCGGCAAGTGTTGGCCAGCGCGTCGGCGCTGGCGGAAGCAACCGGTGCCGGCGCCGACGACCGGTACCTCTCGTTGCTGCCGAGCGCGCTGCTGCTGGAGCAGATCGCCGGCATCTACGTCCCGCTTTCGGTCGGCGCTTGTGTTCACCTGCCCGATGGATCGTTCGGTGGCCCTCATCCGCGCTCCATCGCCGGCATGGTCGAGGAGGCGAAACCGACCGCGACCGTGCTGGTCCCTGAACTGCTGACGGCGTGGCTGCATGAATTGACGGCGCTCGACCGGGCCCCTCCGCCATCGCTCAAATACGTCGCCGTCGGCGGCGCGCCGGTGCCTGCGCGATTGGCCGCAGCGGCGTGGGCGCGCGGCCTTCCGGTCTATCAAGGCTACGGCCTTTCCGAGTGCTGCTCGGTGGTCTGCGTCAATCGGCCGGGAGATCCGGGGCTCGGGACGGTCGGCCGGCCGCTTGCGGGCGTCCACGTCACCATCGCGGCCGGAGAGATCGTCGTCGATGGTCCGACCGTGATGGATGGCTATCTGACCGAGCCGCCGGTGGCCGGTCCGTGGCCGACCGGCGACCTCGGCAGCTTCGATCCCGACGGCCGCCTCATCGTGAAAGGCCGCAAGGACAACGTCATCGTGACCAGCGCGGGACGCAATGTGAGTCCCGAATGGGTCGAGGAGCTGATCGCCGCCGATTCCCGCGTCCGGCGCTGCATCGTGGTCGAGCACGAGGGTGCCCTCGCGGTCGTCATGACCTGCGCGGATAAATCCATCACCACGTGCACGGCGGCGATGCGCCAGATCCTCGCCGACGCTACCAGCAACGCACCCGACTATGCCAAGCCGCGGCAATGCCTGGTCCTGAGCGATCAGGAGCTCGGCGAGCTCGATCTGTTGACCCCCAACGGCCGGCCGCGGCGCTCCGCGATCCGCTCGCTGGTGGCAGAGCGCAGCCGGCTCTCGGCCGATCAGCTGACTTAGGATCGACACATGTCGCAATTCCAGCAGTTGCTTGCGCAGACCTCGTCCGCACGCCGAGGGTTCATCGAGCTTCCCCTGATCAAGGAGGCGACGCGCCAAGGCGGCTCAAAGGGCCTCTATCTGGATTTCCTCGGTCAAGCCTATCACCACGTCAAGCATACGGCGCCGCTCCTGGCCCTGGCGACGTCGCGCTGCGGCCCCAACGACCGTCTCTACCAATCCGCCTTGCTCGCATACATCAGCGAGGAGCAAGGCCACGAGGAATGGATTCTCGAGGACATCGACGCCCTCGGCGGCGATCCGGAGGCCGTGCGTCGCGGATCGCCGCGGCTGCCCTGCAAGGTGATGGTCAGCCACGCCTATTACCTCACCGACCGCGTTTCTCCCTATGGGCTGCTCGGCATGATTCATGTCCTGGAGGGGATGTCGGTCGCTCTCGCCGGGCAGGCGGCGCGCGCCATCCGCGACAGCCTGCAGGCGGGCTCCGACGCCGGTTTCAAATACCTCACCACCCATAGCGATCTCGACGTGGAGCATACGATGCTCTTCGAGCGATTGCTCGATGGCCTCGACCCGCGGCACCTGCCTCTGGTGATCGAATCCGCCGGCGACTTTTACACGCTCTATGGCGCCATATTCCAAGACATCGAAGCCCATCGCGAGACCACCGTCCATGCGTCTTGATACGCGGAGCACCTGTGCGGAGCGCCGCGGTGCGCCAGCCGTCGGCCAATCTGCTTGACGGCACCAGCGGACCGGAACAAATCGCAATGACTCTCACCGGCAAGAAGGTCATCCTGACGGGAGGGTCCGGCGGCATAGGTCGGCACCTGGCGGCGCATTTCATCGGCGCCGGGGCCGATCTCGCCGTGCTGTCGCGAAACCGCGGCGGACCCGACGGATCCAGGCATCTGCAGGCGGAGCTTTCGACCTTCGAGGGCATAGCCGCCGCCCGGGCGCTGGTCGCAGGCGAGAAGCCGGACATTCTCGTCAACTTGGCGGGCGTCCAGTATTTCGGCCCGCTCGAGGATCAATCCCTCGACGGCTTGTGCCAGGGCTATCTGATCAATCTGGTGGCGCCGGTCGCGCTCTGCCAGGCCGCGCTTCCCGCCATGAGGCGCCGCAATGCCGGGCAGATCGTCAATGTCGGCTCGGTGCTCGGCTCGATACCTTTGGCCCATTTCGCCGCCTATTCCAGCGCCAAGGCCGGCCTCAAGGCCTTCAGCGAAGCGCTCCGACGTGAGCTGGTCGATAGCGGCGTCTCGGTCACGCACATCTCTCCACGCGCCGCGCAGACGAATTTCATGACGCCGGACATTCGGGAATACGCGCAGCTGACGCGCATGACCATCGACGATCCGGTCAAGGTCGCGGAGAAGATTTTCCGGGCGATCAGCGGGCGCCGCAAAGAGGTCTGCATCGGCGTTCCGGAGCGCATCTTCAGTCGCCTGAATGCGGTCCTGCCCCGGCTGATCGATGCGGCCGTCGCCAAGAACGATCGCAGGTCGAAGCAGCTTTTTTCCCGGCCAAACCCGCAGAGGAGCACGTGATGGTCGCCAGATCCGGAATGGTTCTCGCCATGCTCGCCGCATTCATGATCGTGGCGAGACCTGCAGGAGTTTCGGCCGCCGGCAATCCGGCGCTCAATGCCGACATTCTGCAAGTCGCGCTCGATTGGGAGCACATCAAGTTCGAGGTCCAGAATGCCGACGAGCAGGAAATGAAGATGGCGGCCCTCGCCGAGCACGCCGGCACGCTCGTCCAGAATATCCCAACCAGCCCGAGCCCACGATCTGGCTGGGAATCCTGATCAGCGAGCAAGCCTCGATGGCGAACGAGAACAGCAGCCCGGTCAAGGCGCTGCGGCTGGCCTTGAAGGCGCGCGACATTCTCACGGAGGCCGAGAAGGCCGATCCGGTGGCGCTCGACGCCGGCGCTCCGACCAGCCTCGGCGTGCTGTATTATCGGGTTCCTGGCTTTCCGCTCGGCTTCGGCGACAAGACCAAGGCGCGGCATCTTCTGCAAGAAGCCACCACCAACGCTCCAAACGGGTTGGATGCCAATTACTTCTACGGCGATTTTCTCTTTCAACAGAAGGAATATCCGGAAGCCGCGAAAGTGCTCAAGCATGCGCTGGCGCTGCCGGCCCATCCGGAGCGGCCGATTTGGGATCACTCACGCCGCTTGGTGATTCAAGAGTTGCTGGCCAAGCTTCCCAAGTAGGACGGCCAGCGGCGATGAGTACCCGAACCCTTCGGGCGCGTATCCGAGAGCATGAGCGGCCTTGACGGTGTCTGGAAGGCGATCGGGCGACAGCTGCGTCACCCGTCGGGCTTGGGCGGACGCGTCATCGGCCATGCCATGGCGATCGCCAATCGTCGGCCCAACCGGATGGCGATCGACGCCTTGGAAATCGTCCCCGGCGATGTCGTTCTGGAATTGGGCTTCGGTCCGGGCCGAGCCGTCGAGCAACTGGCGTCACTGATCGGCGACGGCCAGGTCCTCGGAATCGACCGATCGGCCACCATGCTGGCGCTAGCCTCCCGCCACAACCGGCGCACCATCACGAGCGGCCGCGTCGCGTTGCGGCACGGGACCTTCGATGCGCTCCCGTGGCCGACGGCCTCGATCGACAAGGTTCTGGCGGTCAATACCGCGTACTTCTTCGGCGCCGACGCCGTCGAAATCCAGGAAGCGAGGCGGGTTTTGCGCCCTGGCGGCCTGATGGCGCTTTATGCGACCGACGCATCGGTCATGGCGCGCTGGAGATTTTCCGGCCCGGACACGCATCGAACTTTCGACCGCGACGGTCTCGCGGCGATGCTTCGGACCGGCGGCTTCGACGACAATGACATCACGGTCCTGCCCGTGGATGCCGGCTTCGGCATCACCGGCCTGCTTGCGCTCGCACGCAAGCCGATCGGCATTATCGGCAACCGACAGGCGATCCGATGACGAAGACCTCGCGAGCGGACGCTACGACGGGTGCCGAGCAGATGCGCGTGTTGGATCTCGACGATGTGGTTCGTCTGCTCCGCTCCGAGGTCAGCCGCGCGGGCGGCCAGGCTGCATGGGCGAAAGCGACCGGCGTCAATCGGGTTCTGGTCAACCGGGTGCTCAACGGTCAAAGACCGCCGACCAAGAAAATGATCAGCGCGCTCGAGCTGCGGACGGTTTTCGTCCGCGCGACTCCGGCGCGGTCAAAATAGGCATCGCTCTTGCCGCGAGGCCGTCGGTAGCTCGTTGACCGTCGGACGGTGAGGATACGGCGCACCTACCGGACAAGCGGCGCGGCATCATGAGGGCCGAAGATCGCCGGCCGCTCGGGCGGGAGCGGAACAGATATCCGGGCGTTACGCGGCATGATGGAGGCCGGCGCGGGACTGATCGCGGAGGCTTTGCCCGTTATGGTGAGTCCGACCTGAAACTGCGCCCTGACCTCTCCGGCAAAAGCGCCGGCCGTGGGCAGCAGGCAAAGAACGCAAACCAATCTCCACATCTTCTTGCTCCCGGTGCGGCATCAACGTTCCAATTTGCAACGGGAATGTGCCGGGATGGGACGGTTCTGCCCTCCCTCCGACCTGACCGTCGCGCCTGGCCCAAGAGCAGCAAATGCTAGGCCAAGCTTTCGCGTCGATGCTGGGGGCGCGGCCTCGATCCGCCGAATTGCCGAAGCAGCTTGTTGTCCATCACGCTCGAGGCTCGATCAAGCGATCGAGCGTGATCGGGAATTTGCGCACGCGCACTCCGGTCGCATGCCAGACCGCATTGGCGACCGCGCCCGCTGAGCCGGTCACTCCGATCTCCCCTACGCCCTTGATGCCGAGCGCATTCACGTGCGGGTCGCGCTCCTCGACCATGATCGCTTCGACCGAGGGCACGTCGGCGTTCACCGGAATGTGGTACTCGGCCAAATTCGCGTTCATCGGCCGGCCGGAGCGCACATCCATGACGGCGTGCTCATGCAGCGCGAACGACACGCCCCAGATCATTCCGCCACAGAGCTGGCTGCGCACCATGCGCGGATTGATGATGCGTCCGGCCGCGAAGGCGCCGACCACGCGGGTCACGCGCATCTGCCCGAGATCGGGATCGACCTTGACCTCGGCGAACACGGCGCCATGCGCATGCATGGCGTAGGTCGATTGCGCCGCCGGATCGGCCGCGCTCTTGCCCCGACCCTCGATCGCCGCCAGCCCGGCGCGGCCGAGGATGTCGGCGTAGCTTTCGCTGCGGCTCTCGTCGTCGCGGCGGAACAAGCGGCCGCCACGCGCGATCACGCCGGCATTGCCGGCGCCGTAAAGCGGCGAGCGCTCGTCGCTGGTCGCGAGGTCGGCGAGCCGGGCGACCACGTCGGCACCGGCATTGTGGATGGCCATGCCGGCGGTCGCGGTATGGGCCGAGCCGCCCGCGATGCCGCCGTCCGGAAGATCGGAGGTCCCGGACCTGAACTCGACCTGGTCGATATCGAGCCCGAGGCTATCGGCCGCGATCTGGGCGAGCGCGGTCGCGGCGCCCTGGCCCATCTCGTGCGCCCCGATCTCCATGGCGCCGCCGCCGTCTCGACGCAGGACCGCTTTGGCCTCCGCCTGGAACATGAGGGCCGGAAACGTCGCCGTGCCGACCCCCCAGCCGACCAGCAATCCGTCATGGTCGCGCATCTCCCGGGCCGCGAGCGCTCGGCGCTCCCAACCGAAACGCGCGGCGCCTTGCGCGTAGCAATCGCGCAACGCCTTCGAGGAAAACGGCTTGCCGGAGATCGGCTCGACCTCGGCATAGTTCGCGAGCCGAAACGCCAGCGGATCCATGCCGCAGGCGTGCGCCATCTCGTCGATGGCGCTTTCGAGCGCGATCGAGCCGGTTGCCTCTCCGGGCGCGCGCATGAAGAGCGGCGTTCCGGTGTCGACCCGAACGGCGTCATGCGATGTGGAGATGGCCGGGCTCGCATAAAGCGTATGCGAGGCGTCGGACGCCGGCTCGAAGAAATCGTCGAAGGTGCTCGACGTCGTCCTGGTGCGATGATCGAGCGCGGTCAGCTTGCCGTCATCGTCGGCACCGAGCCGCAGGGTCTGCCGCGTCGGCGCCCGGTGTCCGACCGGACCGAACATCTGCTCCCGGCTGAGCACCAGCTTGACCGGCTTTCCCACCATGCGGGCCGCCATGATGCCGAGAACCTGCGGTCCGGAGATAAATCCCTTGGAGCCGAAGCCGCCGCCGAGGAACGGACTGCGGATGTGGATATTGCCCGGCGAGATCCCGAACAGTCCCGCGAGGCGCCCCTGCGCCATGACGAGACCCTGGCTCGGCGTATCGATCGAGAGCTATCACCGTTCCATGCGGCCACGATCGCATGCGGCTCCATCGCATTGTGATACTGGGGCGCGGTCTCGTAGGTCGCCTCGATGCGCTTCGACGCGGCGGCAAGACCGGCCTCGACATCGCCGCGATGTACCGCCGTCGGATTTCCGACGCCGACGCTCGGCGGCACGAAGCTCTCGGCCGCATCGAGCCCCACCCGCGCCGGCTCGGTCTGATAGCGCGGCGACAGCAGCGCGGCGCCTTCCGTCGCTGCCTCCAGGGTTTCGCGCGATCACGACGGCGATCGGTTGGTTGGCGTAACGGACCCGGTCGTTTTGCAGCAGATCGAGCCGGAACATGAAGGGATTCGATTTTTCGTCCGGATCCTGCGCGAGCGCCGGCTTGTTGGCCGGCGTCATCACCTCGACGACGCCCGCATGGGCTTTCGCAGCCTGAACATCGAGAGAGGCGACGCGGCCGCGCGCGATGCTGCTGACCGCGAGAACCGCGTAGAGCATCCCGGGCGGATGGTTGTCGGCGGCGTAGCGGGCCGCACCCGTGACCTTGAGGACGCCATCGCGGCGGGTCAGGGGCTGACCGATGTTGGAGCCGTGCCGGACATGGGCCGGCGCCTGGGTGAGGGCGATCTCAGGCATGGATGACATCTCCGGAAATGGCGGCGAAGGGGGAAGCCGCAAGCGCGGGCAGGCGCGCGGGCGTGCCGGCGAGCGCGAGCGTGAGCGCCCGCGCCACCACCCGCCGTGCGAGCTCGATCTTGAAGCCGTTGTCGCCGGAGGGCTTCGCGTCCGCGAGCGCCGCTTCGGCGGCGCGACGGAAAAGCGCGGAATCCGCGCGTGCGCCAGCCAGGACCAGCTCCGCCGCACGGGCGCGCCAGGGTTTCATGGCGACGCCGCCGAGCGCGACACGCGCCTCCACGATCGTCTCGTTCTCGACTCGCAGAGCGGCCGCGGCCGATACGACCGCAAATGCATAGGAGGTGCGCTCGCGCACTTTCAGGTAACGGGCGTGGGCCGCGAAACGGGCCGCCTCCGCCGGCAGGCGCACCGCGACGATCAACTCTCCGGGCTCCAGTGCGCTCTCGCGTTCCGGCGTGTCGCCCGGCAACCGGTGAAACGTCTCGAGCGGAATATCCCGCCGCCCTGCCCTGCCCTCGACCTCGACGACGGCGTCGAGCGCGACCAGCGGCACGCAGAAATCGGACGGGTGGGTCGCGATGCAGCTCTCGCTCCAGCCCAAGACGGCGTGCAGCCGGTTCTCGCCGCCGCGGGCGCCGCAGCCGGCGCCCGGATCGCGCTTGTTGCAGGCGCTGGCGACGTCGTAGAAGTAAGCGCAGCGCGTACGCTGCATAAGATTGCCGCCGACCGTGGCGGCGTTGCGCAGCTGCGCGGAGGCTCCCGATAGCAGCGCCTCCGCGATCGCCGGAAAGCGGCGAGCAAAGCTCTGATCGCGCGCGAGGTCGGCGTTGCGGACCAGCGCTCCGATCCGCACGCTGCCGTCGGAAAGCTCCTCGATTTGGTCGAGGCCGGGAAGCCGGCTGATGTCCACGAGCCGGCTCGGGCGGTTGATGCCGCCTTTCATCAGGTCCAGAAGGTTGGTGCCGGCGGCCAGATAGGCGGCGCCCGGCTCCGAAGCTGCCGCAACGGCCTCTCGGACGGTCGCGGGCCTCACATAATCGAACGTTTTCATGCGACCTCCCTTCGGCTTTCCGCGGCGAGCGCTTTTTGCGCCTCCAGCACCGCCTCGGTGATGCCCTGATAGGCGGCACACCGACAGAGATTTCCGCTCATGCCTTCGCGCACGCGCTCCGGATCGTCGCCGGCCTCGCCCTCCTGGATCAGGCCGATCGCGCTCATGATCTGGCCGGGCGTGCAGAACCCGCACTGCAAGCCATCGTGGGCCAGAAACGCTTCTTGCACCGGATGCAAGTCGCTCGCCTCGTGCCACGCCTTCGATCGTGAGCACGTCGGCGCCGTCATGGCTCAGCGCCAGCGCAAGGCACGAATTGATCCGCCGTCCATCGACCAGGACGGTGCAGGCGCCGCACTGCCCCCGGTCGCAGCCTTTCTTCGTTCCGGTCAAATGCAGGCGCTCGCGCAGAAGGTCGAGCAGCGTCACCCGCGGATCATCGAGCTCGATCGTTCTCCGCACGCCGTTCACGGTCAGAGTCATTGAGATGCTCATGCAGTGCTCCAAACAGCGATGGACAAGCGACATCCCCGGCGGGTGGGCCCGTTGCAGCTTCCGAGGCTTAGCCAAACGATCGCAATGCCGGTCAGGTTCCGATAACCTCGGCGACCGGGAATCCCCGTGGCACCGGCTACCCGGGTCGCGCGCCGTTTGCTTGCCGCGGGTGATATGTGTCACCGTGCCGCGGCCCGATATACGGAGGCTACCTCCGCTTTTCAAGTGCCCGCTGGACCACATCGGAAAACAGACAATTGGCATGAAGCCGTCCGGAGAAGACCACGCGCAAGCCGCGCGCCGATGCGGTTCGCAATCGCGAGCGCGTGCTCGAGGCCGCAAAAGCGGTATTCAGCGCCGGTGGCGCGGAGGCGAGCCTCGAGGCCGTCGCGCGCGATCGGCCGGCGTGGGCATCGGCACGCTCTACCGGCATTTCCCCACCCGCGAAGCCTTGTTCGAAGCGGTGTACCGCCGCGAGGTCCAGCACCTTGCCGACTTGGCCGAGCAATTGAAACAGGAGGCGCAGCCCGTCGATGCGCTGCGTCACTGGATGCGCTCGAACGTGAAGTTCGTCGCCACGAAAAAGGGCATGTCGGCGGCGCTCGCGCTTGCCGCCTACAAGAACTCGGAGCTGTTCTCGTATTCGTTCGATCGGCTGACGCAGGCCGTCGGCGGGCTGCTGGAGCGGGCGATCGCGGCCGGCGAAATCCGCGACGACATTAGGCCGGAAGACCTGCTCCGTGCCCTCGTCGGCATGTGCTACATGAACGATCAGCCCGGCTGGCAGGCGAGCGTCCTGCGGCTGGTCGACGTCTTCATCGACGGGCTGCGTGTTCGATCCGATCGGCCCCGTGCCGCCACGAAGCAGAAAAAAACGTAGTGAAGAGAATTCAGGAGGATATTGGTGGGCGCACAAGGACTCGAACCTTGGACCCGCTGATTAAGAGTCAGCTGCTCTACCAACTGAGCTATGCGCCCTAACCAAGGGGTTAGGAACCGCCACCAATTCACCGCGGCACCGATGTGGCCCCGCCGGCTTCGTCGTCCCGCGGTTCGTGAACCGGTGGGTCACGTCGCGGGGGCCACTCATAGGGCATCTGGCCGCGCTTTCCAAGCGCAACGGTGGAAAGTTTCCCAGGCGGCGTCTACACCCCTTTTTCCCCATGGGGCCCGGCCGGCCAGGGATTTCTCGGCCCGGGATGGCCCCGCCCGCCCGCAAGCCGGAACCGCCAGCCCTTCGGCTCGCTCCCGCCAAGAAAATGGAAAGCCGCCGGGCGTGAACCCGGCGGCTCCCATGCGTCGGCGATCGTGTCGGGGGGCTGGGGGTACGACCACCGCGCTATGGTTACGTATATAGGACTAAAGCTTTTGCTCGCCGCCCCCGGGGCCCTGCGGCGAAAGGTCCGTGCGGCGCGGCCCGCCTTCGAACCGGCGCTGTCCGTCCCGGTCGCGCCCGCCGTCAGGGCCGCCGAAGCGGCCTTGCGGACCAGCCTGGCCGTCACGCGGGGCCAACATGTGCTCGAGCATGGCGAAGCGGTGCTTTTGGCCGTCGCTGAGGCTCTTGTAGAGCGGGTCGATGGCGTCGGCGACCTTCTTCAGGCTGGCGCCGGCTTCCGTCATGGCGGCTGCGCGCCGGTGCATGCGATCGCCCGGATCGTTGGACTGCGGCTGTCTGTCGCGGCGGGTGGCGACGGCGGCGGCGACGCGGTCGAGCCGCAGCTTCGCCATCTCGCGCGACGCCTGCTCGAAGGCCGGCCAGTTCTTCTCCTGATCGGGGGTCAATCCGAGGCCGGCATGCAGAGCCGCCAGCCTGGCGTCCGCGAACGCGCGCATGTCCTCGACATTCGGTTGCCAGCGTTCAAAGCCGGGCCGTCCGCGCTCCTGCGCGTAGACGAGCGATGAGCCGACGATCGCGATCGCAGCGGTCCCGGCAAGAGCTGCTTTCCACAACATGGGTTCCCTCCAGAGGTGACAGCGAAGTTGCGCAAGTAGAGATGCGGGCGCAATCCGGAGCAAGTTAAAGTTTTGTTAGACTGATGCTGCGATGCCAAGAGATTACGATGCTGTAATGTTGGTCCTGCGATCTTCGATCATTTTAGATCTCGATCGAGAACGTTCGCGCGAAGCGCCGGCTCACAAGCCCAGATAGGCCTGCCGGATTTCCGGCATCGCGGCGATCTGTGCGCTCGGACCTTCCGCGAACGGACGGCCTTCCGCGATCACGTAGGCGTAGTGGCTGAGCGCGAGCGCGAGATGGACGTTCTGCTCCACCAGCAGAATGGCCAATCCGGTTTGCTTCAAGGCATCGAGCTTGCTCACCACCTGCTGCACCATGACGGGGGCGAGCCCGAGCGAAAGCTCGTCGATGATGAGCAGCTGCGGATCGGACATGAGGCCGCGGCAGATCGCCAGCATCTGCTGCTCGCCGCCCGAGAAGGTGCCGGCCTTCTGGCGCCGCCGCTCCTTGAGCCGCGGAAACAGCGTGTAGACTTGATCGAGGCGGTCGGCGAAACGGTGACGGGCGCGGCTGGAGAAGGCGCCCATCTCGAGATTTTCCTCCACGCTCATCTCGCCGAACAATTGCCGCCCTTCCGGCACCAGCACGAGGCCGCGCGCGGTCTTGGCATGCGCCGACAGCGCCGTCACGTCCTCGCCGGCGAACAGCACGCGCCCCTTGAACGGCGCGATGCTGCCCATGACGGCACGCAGCGTCGTGGTCTTGCCGGCGCCGTTGGCGCCGACCAGCGTGGTCACCGCGCCGGGAGCGGCGGCGAGCGAGATTCCCCACAGGATCTGGACGTCGCCGTAGCCGGCCTCGAGCGCCTCCACCTGCAGCAGATGCTCGCTCATGTCGGCGCCGCCTGCGACATCGCCATCAGCTTGGGATCGCCCAGATAGGCCTCGATCGACCGCCGGATCGTTGGCGATCGCCTGCGGGGAGCCTTCCGCGAGCTTGCGGCCGACGATTGAGCACGACGATGCGGTCGGACAGGGTCATGATCGCGGTCATGACGTGCTCGACCATGAGGATCGCGATCCCCCGCGCGCGGATACGGTGATCGTCTCGACCATGCACAGATCTTCGCTGAGGTTGAGGCCGGCCAGCACCTCGTCGAGCAGCAACAGGCGCGGGCGGCCGCAGAGCGCGCGCGCCAGCTCGAGCCGCTTCTTGCCGGCGGTGGTGAGCTGCCCCGGCCGGCATCTCGAGCCGATCCGCGAGCCCGACCAGCTCGGCGATCTCGCGCACCACCTTGCGGCCCGCGGCCATCGACAGATTGTCGCGGCCGTAGCACGCCCCCACCAGGCAATTGTCGAGGACGCTCAAGCCCGCCAGCGGCTGCACGATCTGGTGCGCGCGCGCGATCCCGCGATGCGCGATCTCGTAGGTGGGCTTGCCGGTGATATCCCGGCCTTCGAAGACGATGCGGCCGGAGTCCGGAGCGGAGACGCCGTTGATCAGGTTGAACACGGTGGATTTGCCGGCCCCGTTGGGGCCGATCAGGGAGAGAATTTCGCCCTGCCCGACCGTGAAGCTCAGATCGGCGACCGCCTGCACGCCGCCGAAGCGCTTGCTCAGCGCATTGACCTCGAGCAGCGCGCTCATTGCAGGATGATCCGGCTGCGCGGCCAGCGCTGATGAATGAAGCCCACCAGGCCGCCGGGCGCGAACAGCACCATGGCCAGCAGCAGGGCGCCGGCGATCACCAGCTGCAGCTGGGATACGGTCGGCGAGGTCAGCAAATAGCCGCGCAGCTCCTCATAGAGAAATGCGCCCAGCAATGGGCCGGTGACGGTGCCGTAGCCGCCCAGCATGATCATCACGATCGCTTCGATCGACAGCGTGAGATCGAAGGCGCCGTTGGGCTCGATGATGCCGCTCTTGAAGAAGAACAGGCCGCCCGCGACGGCGGGAAAGAACGCCGAGACGCTGTAGGCCAGCGCCTTGTGGCGCGGCGTGCGCACGCCGAGCACGCCGGCGGCATCCTCGTTCTGGCCGATCGCCAGCAGGCCGAGGCCGAACTTCGACGTCTTGATGGCGTAGCTCAACAAGAGCGAGAGCACCATGACGCCGACCAGGAGAAAATAGACCGTCCAGAGCGCCGCCATCGGACCGCCCAACGGCGCATAGGCGTCGAAGGAGAGATAGATGCCGGTGGCGCCGCCCCACGGCTCGAAGTTGGCGACGAATTGCCTGACCGCCTCGTTGACCCCGATGGTCGCCAGGGCGAAGAACGCGCCGCGCAATCGCAAAATGCCGGAGCCGAAGACCAGCGCCAGCAGGCTGACCGCGGCGCCGGCCATGAGCCCGGCCACCACCACGGACCAATGCCACCGCGTCACCAGATCGACGCAGATATAGCCGCCGAGACCGAAGAAGACGATGTTGCCGAAATTGATGTAGCCGGTATATCCGATCATCACGTTCAGATTGCTCGCCAGCGTGATGTACACGGCCGCCAGCAGAAAGCTCTCGCGCAGCCCGACATCGTCGCCCCAGTACGGGACGAGCGCAAACAGCACGCCGAACAGGACGATCAAGGTCGGGAAAACGCGACGCGACGCGGCGATGCCGGACGCCTGCCGCCGACCCGGATTTTTCTCCGCTCTCGCGTGCCCAAGTCTCTCTCGGCCGATATCGTTGGAGACTGTCATGCGCTGGAGGCTCGACGGAATGCGCGGCATCAGGCGCGCGACAGCGCGAATATGCCGCGCGGAAACGCCACCAGGACGATGACGAAGAGCGCGAACTCGATGATCGGCGTCCAGCTCACCGGCATGAACGGCGTCGCCAACCCCTCGACCAGGCCGAGCGCGATGCCGCCCAGGAGCGCGCCGGCCGGATTGCCGAGCCCGCCCAGCACCGTCACCACGAAGCTCTTGAGCTGGTAGTTCGATCCCGACAGGACCGTGAACGGAAACAGGGTGGCGATCAGGGCGCCGGCCGCGCAGGCGAGCGCGACGCCGAGCCCGAAGGTGACGGCGAGCACCTGCTTGGTCGGAATGCCGGACAGCTCGGCCGCCTCCCGGTTGCTGGCGACGGCGCGGATCGCCTTGCCGTAGCGCGCATGATTGAGGAACAGATAAAGCAGGCCGGCGATCAGCCCCGCAAAGGCGGCGGCCATCATATGGGTGCCGGTGAAGGTGTAGCCTTGCCAGCTGATCCCGGGCAGCGACACCGGAATGTTGTAGGGGCTGGTGGTCCACAGCGCCGTGCCGATGCCGATCAGGATCATGTTGCAGGCAAAGGTCGCGAGCAGGCTCATCAGGATCGGGCGGCCGATCACGCGATCGACGGCGATCCAATAGATCCCGACCCCCGCCGCGAAGGCCACGACCACGACGATCGGGATGCCCTCATAGGGCGACAGCCCGGCCGTCTTCGACAGATAATAGGCGATGAACATGCCGAGCACGATCATCGCCCCGTGGGTGAGATTGATGACCCGCATGACGCCCCAGATCAGGGTGAGCCCCATGGCGGCCAGACCGTAGACCGCGCCGACCAGCACGCCGTCGATCACCGAGGCGAGAACGCCGATCATGGGGCGTACCGGGCAGTCGAAGCGACGACTGCACCCGTTGCCATCCGCGCGTGCGGACGCTCCGGAAACCGCCAACCGGCACCGTCGGCGCCGAACTCGATCATCACACGCCCCCCACTGTTGAACCTGTGCGGTCGCCACCGACGCTCGTTTCCGGCGCAGGCGGAATCCAGCTTCTCTTCACGAGATGACCGGGCCCCGGCTGGCGCGACAAGAGCGTTCTAGTTTTTCGGCGTTTCCCTCACCGGCTCGTTTGCCGAATGCCCCGTCTCGGCCCCGCCCGACCCGCTCGCTCAGTAGATGATGTCGGCGGTCTTGGCGGCGTTTGGCCAGATCACTTCCTTGACCAGCTGGCCGCCCTTCTTTTGCCATTGGCCGAGCACCATCGCATGTGCGAGCTGCAGGCCGTGCTCTTTCGGATCGTTCGAGAACTTGGTGCGGCCGAACATGGTGGTGACGTCCATCTTGTTGAGGGCGGCCGCCACTTTCGCCTGATCGATCGAGCCGGATTCCTCGATGGCGTGCTGCAGCAGCAATCCGGCCGTATAGCCGCCGGCCGCGTGATAGCCGGCCTCGATCTTGTTCTTGTCGGTGAACCGCTTGTTGAACTCGGGCGCGGTCGGTCCGAAATCGGGCTTGTACGAGACCTGCGGCGCCCACTGGGAGGGCACCGATATGCCGATCGCCGCGTCGCCCAGCTCGGCGAATTTCGGCGTATCGGGAGCGACCAGCAAGGTGACCCATTTGAGGCCGACCTTCTGGTCGTGGAGCTGGCGCGCCAGCGTCGAGCCGTCCGGATAGTGCCCGCCGCCCAGGAGCGCGTCGGCCTTGGCCGAGATCACCTTGTTGATGATCGGGCCGAAGTCGGTGGTGCTCGGGCTGTAGGATTTGTCGAGCACGACGTTGACGCCCTGGCGCTTGGCGAGATCGCGCGTGGCCTGGGCCACCGCCTTGGAGAACGGATCGTCCTTGTAGACGAACGCGACCTGTGCCTTCGGGTTCTTCTCCCTCAGCGCGTCGACCGCACCGGCCAGATATTGACCCGCCGGCGAATAGATCTGGAACAGGTTCTTGTTGCCGAGCTGGTAGGTCTTCTCCTCGGCGCCGCCGGTGGTCAGCATGACCTTGCCGTATTGCTCGGAGATGATCGCCGCGGTCGCGACCAGGCCGGAGGAATAGGGGCTGAACAGGAACTGCGCCTTGTCCTGGGAGATCAGGCGGGTGTAGAGCTGCTGAACGCGCACGTTCTGCGATTCATCGTCGTAGCTGGCGAAATTTATCTTGTAGTGCTTGTCGCCGGCCTTGATGCCGCCGGCTGCGTTGACCTCGTCGCGCCACAGCTCGAAGCCGCGCATCTGCGACACCGAGTCATTGTTGAGCGGACCGGTCTGCGAGACCGTGAAGCCGATCGTGAGGGTGTCGTCCGCGCGCGCCGGCGTCGTGACGATCACGGCGGCGATGGCGGTTGTCACAGCGGCTGTGATGGCGGCCGAGGCGACGAGCAGAGCCGGCCTGTTGGAGATCATGGTTTCCTCGCAGGGAGTCCGGCCCCGTATGACCGCCGATCCGGGTCTGTGCCGCGGCAGCCAGGGGCCTGCTGTTCGCTCCACGATTGCGCCCGCAAGCTGCCGCTGTCAATGCGCCAATCGCCGCATCACGTTGGAATCAAATCAATTTCGGCTAAGTGTATACCCCAGCGAACCACCGCAGTCGGCGGTGAAAATTGCGCCAATATCAAAAGCCTTGCATGCAAGCCTCCGTCGTCCCGCTCCATGGCGCGTCGACGCTTCGCGTAAACACGCCAACGGCGCCCGGGACGACCTCGTGGGAGACATGTTTCTGCTTCATTCTTCACTTGGTGCAGCGCAGCATGGGCTGCGCTGCAGGAGCCGCGGGTCAGACCGAGTCGGTCGAATGCACGCGACGATCGACGACCATCTCATCCGGCCGGCCGCGCTGGCGCTTGACCATCAGCTTGTTGAGCGCGCCCAGGTAGGCCTTGGCGGATGCCACCAGGGTATCCGGATCGGCGCCCTTGGCGGTCACCGACTTGCCGCTCTCGGACAGCCGCACCGACACTTCCGCCTGCGCATCGGTGCCGTGGGTGACCGCGTGCACCTGATAGAGCTCGAGCAGCGCCTCGTTCGGAACGAGCGCCTTGATGCAATTGAAGGTGGCGTCGACCGGTCCGTTCCCGGTCGACTGCACGGTGTTGTGGCGGCCTTCGATATCCAGCGTCAGGGTCGCGGATTGCGGCCCCATGGTGCCGGCGATCACGGTGAGCGAAACCAGCTTGATGCGGTCCTGCGCGGTCGCGATCTCCTCGTCGACCAGCGCCTCGATATCCTCGTCGTAGACGTGCTTCTTGCGGTCGGCCAGCGCCTTGAAGCGCACGAAGGCGTCCTCGAGCTGGTTGCCGGCGAGATGATAGCCCAGCTCCTCGAGCTTGTGGGCGAAGGCATGCCGGCCGGAATGCTTGCCCATGACCAGCGAGGTCTGTTTCACGCCCACGCTCTCCGGGGTCATGATCTCGTAGGTTTGCGTGTGCTTGAGCATGCCGTCCTGATGGATGCCGGATTCGTGCGCGAAGGCGTTGCGGCCGACGATCGCCTTGTTGTACTGCACCGGAAACGACGTCACGGCCGACACCAGCTTGGAGGCGCGCGTGAGCATGGTGGAGTCGATCTTGGTCCAATACGGATAAGCGTCGTTGCGGACCTTCATCGCCATCACGACCTCTTCGAGCGAGGCGTTTCCGGCCCGCTCGCCGATACCGTTGATCGTGCATTCGATCTGCCGGATTCCGGCCCGCACGCCGGCGAGCGAGTTCGCCACCGCCATGCCGAGATCGTCGTGACAATGCGCCGAGAAGCGCGCCTGATCGGCATTGGGCACGCGCTCGCGCACCATCTTGATGAGCGCGAAATATTCCTCCGGGACCGTGTAGCCGACGGTATCCGGAATGTTGATCGTGCCGGCGCCGGCCTTGATCGCGGCCTCGATGCAGCGGCAGAGGAAATCGTGCTCGGTGCGGGTGCCGTCCTCGCAGCTCCACTCGACGTCGTCGGTGAAGTTGCGCGCGCGCGTGACCGAAGAGATCACCATCTCGTAAACCGTCTGCGGCTCCATCTGCAGCTTCCACTTCATGTGGACCGGCGAGGTGGAGATGAACGTGTGGATGCGTCCGCGCTTGGCCGGCTTGATGGCCTCGCCGGCACGGTCGACGTCCTTCTGTCCGGCGCGGGCGAGACCGCATATGACGGCGTTCTTGGCGCGCTTGGCGATCTCGTGGACGGCGGCGAAGTCGCCTTCCGAGGCGACCGGGAATCCGGCCTCGATGATGTCCACCCCCATGGCATCGAGCAGCTCGGCGACCTCGAGCTTCTCTTCATGCGTCATGGTGGCGCCGGGCGACTGCTCGCCGTCGCGCAAGGTGGTGTCGAAAATGACGACGCGATCCTTCTCGGATGGTGCTGGCGTGGTCATGGAAAGGGTCCTTCTGGTGGTTCGCGCCCGCCTGAGGCGCTCGTGCGGCGTTCTTCGGGTTCCGTAGTTCCGGTCAACCCCCTGAGTGCCCAGGCCCATAGGCCCAGCCGGCCCTCAGGGGCTGATAAGGAGCAGGAGCCCGCCGCGAATGAGGGCAGCGCCGGCCGGAGCCTGGTCGGCCCCCCGGTTGGTCACGCGGATACTGCGTCGCGTCGACATCGCTTTCGCCCTACTGATGGCACCAAAAGCCAACAAGCCTACCACTGAGAGTCGCGGAGGCGGGTAAATCCTCCGTTAATCCTTCATATGGGGCCGGGCAGGTTCTAGCGGAAGAGCGGTCCGGTGCGCAAGTGCGTGCGGCGCCCCGGAGGGCCTCGGCGAGCTACGCCGCGCGGCGCCTTACAGCCCTTTGATCAGGCCGGCATCGATCAGCAGCCGATTGAAGCGGCGCGCCTCCGCGCCGCCGGAGCAAGCATAGAACTGCCCCTTGCAACGCTCGAAAATCTTTTTTTGCTCCGCAAACGAGGCGTCGAGCGGCAGGCCGGCGAGCTCCTGCGTGACCAACGGCAGATAAGGGCCTTCGATGGTCTCGCGGGCCGTGGACATGTGGACCGGCTGATAGTTGATGGCATCGATCGCGTAATAGGTGGTGAAATAACGCGGATCGTAGCTGGTCAGGCGTTGTGCGATGCCGGCCTCGTCCAAGCTCGGCTCCAGGATGAAGGAAGCGAAATCGGGCTGATGATCGCCATAGCGCACCAGCAGGAACGAATTGTCCGGGAAGTCGCGCTTGAGATTATCGAGCAGGGCCGCATAGTCGCGGTCGCTCAGGGCCTGCCGGCGCAGATACTCGTCGATCAAGGGGGTGTTCCCCAAATCCTTCCATTCCGGCAGCAGATCGGGGCGCCACCGATAATTCCAGGGATAGTGATTTTGGGCCAGATAAACGAAAAGGAACATCGGCCCCTTGCGGTGCTCGCGCTCGATCATGCGGCGCGCGGCGTCATAGTAGAATTGATCGGGCTCGACCCGGCTGGTGCCGAGCGACTTCTGGTCGTAGAAGTTCTCCACCCCGGTGCTGGCCTGGAAGCTCCGCGCGCTCATGAAGGCGCCGAGCGCGGGGTAGATGGAGAATGTGTGATACCCGCAACGGCGCAAGGCGGTGGGCAGCCCGCGCTCGACCCGGCCGGCGGCGATCCGCGTCACGTAATAGGAGAACTTCCCGAACGAGCGCGCCGACAGACCCGCGAGCACGTTGTATTCGGTGTACCAGCTCGGGCCGCCGGCCCCCTCGACGACGAAATGGCGCGCCTTGCCGTCGAAGGACAGGAAATGCGAGCCGTAGCCGGGCGGCACCTTGATGCCGGGGGCGACCCGGATGTCGAAGCTGGATTCGTCGTGCACCATGATGATGTGCGGCGGCTTCTGCGCCGGGACGCAGGTGGCATCCGGCAAGAGCTTCAGCTGATCGGTCACCACCGCGTCCGATTCCATGTAGCCATGCATCATCAGCTCGGACAGCGCCGTGACGCCGGAGCGTGCGAACTTGGAGACATAGCTGCCGCCCAGGAAGGTCTCCCAATCCTCCTGCGGCTCCGCGAAGGACACCGCCGTGATCCCGGCGAGACATGCGGAAAACCCGATCAACGAGGTCCGATACCGCGTCCGGTAGGTGTCGAAGCGCCAGAGCATCACCGCCAGCGGAAGCGCGACGACCGCGCCGACCAGGATGTTCCGGTACAGGCCCGGCAAGATCGACAGGAGAAAGCTGATCGTGTCCTTGTCGATGATCATCACATCGAGGAAGTTCGCGGTCATCCAGATGATGTCGTATTTGAGCCGCGACACCAGGACCAGAATGACCACCATCACCAGCGACAGCGCGGCCGAGACGGCCGGTCGGCGGGTGAGGCCGAGCCAAAAGAAATTCAGGATGCCCCAGGCCAGCAGGAAGCAGAGCTTGGAAACGACATCCGCCTCGGTGAACGCCATGATGGCGAGCGCGGCGAGGTGCAGGGACGCGATGAGCGCGATCCGCAACGCGTCGCGCCGGCCAACCGCATGGGCTGCGCCGAGACGTTGAACGAGGGATAAGACAGCGGGAGGCATGGCCAAAGCTGCCGTGCCCGGCAATGATCAGACGCTAGAAAATCCGGCACACGTCGCTGCTGTCATAAAACGTTAAAATTACTGTCATGGCAAGTTCACATTCGCGCAAGCGCTGCGGCATGGTGAACCCGATCGCGGCTTTGCTCGATTGTGCATCGCAGCATGGCCAAGCCTTGCGATCGATCCCGACCGATCGGACGCGGCCCGCAAAATGGACAAGGGGCTGGTGCCCAACGGCACCAGCCCCCTGCATCGCCTCAAGTGCGGTACGCCGGAGCGAAACCCGGCGGCAATCGCCTCAGCTCGCGGGCTTCACGAACAGGCCGACGATGCCGGCCGAGCCCTTGACGTGGTTCGGCTGCCCCTGCACCGGGGCCAAATACTTGGGCAGGAGCTCATCCCGGGTAAGGCCGGGCGGAATCTCCTTCGGGTCGTAGTCGGTCGCGATCAGCACAAACGTGTAGTGATGCGGCTGGACGTTCGGCGGGGTGCAGGGGCCGTTCCAAAGGCCGTTGCCCTGCGTGGCCTTGCCGCCGACGAACTTGTCCGACGGCTTGCTGAGCTCGCCTTCGGCAAAGGAGGTCACCGACGCGGGAATTCCATAGGTGACCATGTGATGCACGCCGGCGCCGCCGCGGCCTTCCGGGTCCTCCATCAGCAGCACGAAGCTCTTGGTACCGGCCGGCGGGTTGGACCAAGACAATTCCGGTGAAACGTTCTCGCCGACGCAGTTCGGGTTATTGCCCGTGTTAACGTTGGCGACTTTCTTCGGGAACATAGTGCCGTCCTTGAAGGTCGACGAGGTCAGCGTGAACACATCGGCCGCAAAGGCCTGTCCGGCACACCAGGATGCCAGCGCGATCCCGCTGGCCAACACTAAGCTACGCTTTAGCATGAGGTCTTCTCCCTTGGGGTTGTTGCATCGAGAATGGGTAGGTGGGCGGCGGAAGTGTAGCCGGTGCGGGCGTCAGATCAAGGTGGCAAAACCCCTAATCATCGGCGTCGCTCAGGCCCGGTCGAAGATCGGTTTCGGCTGGTCCGTCTCGGTTCCGGCTGCGGTCGACCATCGTCCTTTGCTTGATCCCATAGGGCTCGCGCAGCGAGCCCGTCGCGCCGATGCCGTGGATCAGTTCCGGCTGCGGTCGACCATCGCCCTTTGCTTGATCCCATAGGGCTCGCGCAGCGAGCCCTCGCGCCAGATGCCGTGGATCTTCCAGCTGCGGTCGACCATCGCCCTTTGCTTGATCCCATAGGGCTCGCGCAGCGAGCCCGTCTGCGCCAGATGCCGTGGATCAGTTCCGGCTGCGGTCGACCATCGCCCTCTGCTTGATCCACGGCATCATGGCGCGCAGCTTGGCGCCGACCTCCTCGATCGGGTGCGCCGCCATCTTGTTGCGCATGGCCTTGAACGAGGTCTGGTTGACGCGGTTCTCCAGCATCCAGTCCTTGACGAACTTGCCGGTCTGGATGTCGTCCAGGATGCGCTTCATCTCGGCGCGGGTGTCGTCGTTGACCACGCGCGGTCCGGAGACATATTCGCCGTATTCGGCCGTGTTGGAGACCGAATAGTTCATGGTGGCGATGCCGCCCTCGTAGATCAGGTCGACGATCAGCTTCACCTCGTGCACGCATTCGAAATAGGCCATCTCGGGGGCGTAGCCGGCATCGACCAGGGTCTCGTAGCCGGCCTTCATCAGCTCCACCAGCCCGCCGCACAGCACCGACTGCTCGCCGAACAGATCGGTCTCGCATTCCTCGCGGAACGTCGTCTCGATGATGCCGGCGCGCCCGCCCCCGATCGCCGAGCCGTAGGACAAGGTGAGGTCATGGGCGTTGCCGGACACGTCGCGATGCACCGCCATGAGCACCGGCACGCCGGCGCCGCGCTGGTACTCGGCCCGCACCGTATGGCCGGGGCCCTTCGGCGCGATCATCATCACGTCGAGATCGGGGCGCGGCTCGATCAGGTTGAAATGGATGTTGAGGCCATGGGCGAACATCAGGGCGGCGCCCTGCTTCATGTTGGGGCTCAGGTGATCGCGGTAGATCTCGCCCTGCAGCTCGTCGGGCGTCAGCATCATCATCACGTCGGCCCATTTGGCGGCCTCGGCGACCTCCATGACCTTGAGCTTCTCGCCTTCCGCCTTGGCGACGCCGGCCGAGCCCTTGCGCAACGCCACCGCGACGTCCTTGACGCCGGAATCGCGCAGGTTGAGCGCGTGAGCGTGGCCCTGGCTGCCATAGCCGATGATGACGACCTTCTTGCCCTTGATCAGGTTCAGGTCGGCGTCGCGGTCGTAGTAAACGCGCATGCTATTCACCTCTTGCTCGGCTAAGGAGAAGCCGTTCTTGCTCGGCTAAGGAGAAGCCATCATTTGCTGCTGCGAGCTCGGTCAAGCCCGCGGCTGGGCTGCTTGTAATTTCTATACGGCGTCCGCACAAGCCGTCGCGGGGGGCATGACTACATGGCCTCCGGCCCGCGCGCGATGGCGACCACGCCGGTGCGCGAGACCTCGACCAGGCCGAGCGGCAGCATCAGGGCGATGAAGCTCTCGATCTTCTCGGTCGCGCCGGTGATCTCGAACACGAAGCTCTCGGTCGTGGCATCGATGACGCGGGCCCGGAAGGCGTCGGCGAGGCGCAGCGCCTCGACCCGGTTGTCGCCCTTGCCGCGCACCTTCACCATGGCGAGCTCGCGCTGGATCGACGGGCCCGCCACCGTCATGTCGATGACGCGGTGCACCGGCACCAGCCGCTCGAGCTGGTGCTTGATCTGCTCGACCACCATCGGGGTGCCGCGCGTCACGATGGTGATGCGCGAGAGGTGCTTCTCGTGCTCGGTTTCCGACACGGTCAGCGAATCGATGTTGTAGCCGCGGCCGGAGAACAGCCCGATGACGCGGGCCAGCACGCCGGGCTCGTTGTCGACGATGACCGACGAGCGTGCGGCTCTCGATGCTCTGCAACGCCGGCGCCGCCGGATAGTGGGTGGTGGTGCTCACGGGTGGTTTTCCTGTCTCTCGGCCCCGTAGCCCGGATGGCAATCCGGGAACGCCCGTCCCGCATTGCGCCATCGGGCGACGCTGCGCGCCGACCCGGCGGCTCCATGCGGGCTACGAACATTTCCGCTCACACCATCATCTTGCCTTCCTCGGTGACGGCATCCTCGATCTTGACCGCCGCATCGCCCAGCAGCATCTCGTTGTGGGCGCGGCCGGAGGGGATCATCGGGAAGCAGTTCTCGGCCGGATCGACCACGCAGTCGAAGATCACCGGCCGCTCGACGCCGATCATCTCGCGGATCTCGTCGTCGAGGTCCGCCGGTTTCTCGCAGCGGATGCCGACCGCGTGATAGGCCTCGGCCAGCTTCACGAAATCCGGCAGCGCCTCCGAATAGCTCTCGGAATAGCGGCCGCCATGCAGCAGCTCCTGCCATTGCCGCACCATGCCCATATATTTGTTGTTGATGATGAAGACCTTGACCGGCAGCCGATGCTGCACGGCGGTCGACATTTCCTGCATGGTCATCAGCACCGAGGCCTCGCCGGCGATGTCGATGACGAGCGAATCCGGATGCGCGCGCTGCACCCCGATCGCGGCCGGCAGGCCATACCCCATGGTGCCGAGCCCGCCGGAGGTCATCCAGCGGTTGGGCTCCTCGAACCGGTAGAACTGCGCCGCCCACATCTGGTGCTGGCCGACCTCGGTGGTGATGTAGGTGTCGCGGTCCTTGGTCAGCTCGTAGAGCCGCTGGATGGCGTATTGCGGCTTGATGATCGCGCTCGAATTCGTATAGGCGAGCGATTTGCGCGCGCGCCAGGTCTCGATCTGCTTCCACCAGGCCGCCAGCGGCTTCTTGTCGGCCGGCGCCGGCGTCGGCACGCCACAGGCTCACCATCTCGGTGAGCACGTTGGCGCAATCCCCGACGATCGCCAGATCGACCTTGACGTTCTTGTTGATGGAGGACGGATCGATGTCGATGTGGATCTTGGTCGAGCCCGGCGAGAAGGCGTCGAGCCGCCCGGTGACGCGGTCGTCGAAGCGGGCGCCGATGCAGATCATCAGATCGCAATCGTGCATCGCCAGGTTGGCCTCGTAGGTGCCGTGCATGCCCAGCATGCCCAGCCATTGCGGATCGGAGGCCGGATAGGCGCCCAGCCCCATCAGGGTCGAGGTGATCGGAAAGCCCGTGAGCTTGACCAGCTCGCGCAAGAGACGGCTCGCCGCCGGGCCGGAATTGATCACGCCGCCGCCGGTATAGAACAGCGGCCGCTTCGCCCGCCGCATCAGCTCGACGGCGCTCGCGATCTTGGCGGGATCACCCTTGGTCCTGGGCTTGTAGGTCTTGTGCTCGATGTTCTGCGGCCCCTGATAGAACCCCTTGGCGAACTGAATGTCCTTGGGGATGTCGACCACGACCGGTCCGGGCCGGCCGTGGGCCGCGATGTAGAACGCCTCGTGCAGCACGCGCGCCAGATCGGCGATGTTCTTCACCAGATAGTTGTGCTTGGTGCAGGGCCGCGTGATGCCGACCGTGTCGCATTCCTGGAACGCGTCGTTGCCGATGAGATGGGTCGGCACCTGCCCGGTGATGACGACCAGCGGGATCGAATCCATCAGCGCGTCGGTCAAGCCGGTGACCGCATTGGTGGCGCCCGGCCCCGAGGTCACCAGCACGCAGCCGACCTTGCCGGTCGAGCGCGCATAGCCCTCGGCCGCATGCACCGCGCCCTGCTCGTGGCGCACCAGGACGTGGCGCAGCTTGCTCTGCTGGAACAGCGCGTCATAGATCGGCAGCACCGCGCCGCCCGGATAGCCGAATATGTCGCGCGACCCCCTGGTCGAGGAGGGCCTGGATCACGATTTCGGCGCCGCTCATCTCGGTACTCATGGTTCGCTCCTTGCGCTCACCTTTCGTGGCCTTACGGGCAATGGACCGCCAGAATTGAAAAGGGGCCCGAAAGCCCCTGTGCGCATCGCCGGCTCGTGGGTTGCTCAGCAATCTCGGGAGCAACCCCGGGCGATGCGCCTGCTAACCGGCACCACAGAGATGGTAATAAAATTGCGCATTTCAACTGTGCTTCCGTCATTTCCTTGCGCGGCTTATAAAGCGCTCCGCCCGGAAGTCAAGCCGAAATCTGTGAGATTTCGCGTAAAATCAGCGCTTGCGCCGCTTCCGGCTCGACCCAGGACCAGCCCGGCATCCGGTTGCGGAACCAGGTGGCCTGCCGTTTGGTGTAGCGCCACGTGTCCCCCACGCCGCCGCGCGCCGCATCCGGCAAGCTGATCTCGCCCGCGAGATGACGAATGAGCCAGGGCACCCCATGCGCCTTCATGGCCGGAAGCGCCGGGTCGAGCCCGCGCGCCGCCAGCGCGCGCACCTCCTCCAGGGCGCCGGCCGCCAGCATGGCGGCGAAACGGGTCTCGATCCGACGCTGCAGCTCGCTCCGCTCGGGGGTGAGAAAGACCTTGATCGCACGGGAGGCATCCACGGCGGGCGGCATCCCGTCCCGGTGCCAGTCGGACAGCGAGCGGCCGGTCGCCAGCACGACCTCGAGCGCGCGGGCAATGCGGGAGCGGTCGCCCGGCATCAGCCGTTGCGCCGTCGCCGGGTCGGCCCGCGCGAGCTCGGCATGGAGCGCAAGCCGGGCCCGCGGCGGCGAGGCGCGCCCTGACGGCGGCGCGGACGTCCTCGGCGATCGGCGGAACCGCGGCGAGCCCCTTGGTCAGGGACTCGAAATAGAGACCGGTGCCGCCCACCACGATGGCCGGGCGCGCCTCCCGCGCGGCGGCGGCGAGCGCGGCGGCCGCATCGCGGCTCCAGGCGCCCGACCGAATAGCGCACCGCCGCATCCACGTGGCCGTACAGAACATGCGGCGCGAGCGCCTCCTGGTCCGGCGTCGGGCGCGCGGTGATCACGCGCAAATCGCGATAGACCTGCATGGAATCCGCGTTGACGATGACCCCGCCGAGCTTCTCGGCCAGCGCCAGCGCCAGCGCCGACTTGCCGCTTGCGGTCGGGCCCGCGATCAGGATGACCTGCAACGAACGTCCCTCGGTCGGCGACGGGGAGCATCACGCTGAGCGCGAGCGCGTCCGTGCCCGGCTCAATGTCGGCGGCCCGCGACCAGGCCGCAAGGGTCGCAACCGGATCGGGCTTTCGGCAGCGCCGTTTCTTGCCGCTCGACTTGCATGCCGCTATAGCGGGGGCACTTCAACACATATCGATCATGCTGCGGAGACGCTTCTTGACGCTCATTCAACCCTTCCGTGCGCTGCGGCCCGCTCCCGGGCGCGCCGCCGAGATCCTGGCGCCCCCCTATGACGTGCTCTCGAGCGCGGAGGCGCGCCTGCGCGCCAAAGGCAAGCCGTGGAGCTTCCTGCATATCTCGAAGCCCGAGATCGATCTCGATCCCGCGATCGATCCGCACGATCCGGCGGTCTATGCCAAGGCGGCCGAAAATCTCGAGCGCATGATCGCGGCCGGCGTCATGATCCGCGATCCCAAGCCTTGCTATTACGTTTACCGGCTGACCTGGCGCGACCGCACCCAGACCGGGCTCGCGGTGGCGGCTTCGCTCGCCGATTACGCCACCAACCGCATCCGCAAGCATGAGCTCACGACCCCGGTCAAGGAAGACGACCGGGTCCATCAGATCGAGGCCGTCAACGCGCAGACCGGCCCGGTCATGATCGCCTATCCGGCGGCTCCCGACATCGACGCCATGCTGGCGAAAGCCGCCACGCGTCCGGCCGAGGTGGACGTCACCGCCGACGACGGCGTGCGCCATCAGCTCTGGCCGATCAGCGACGAGGCGACGATCGCGGCGCTGACGCGCGCCACCGATGCCCTGCCGGCCCTCTATATCGCGGACGGGCATCACCGCTCGGCCGCCGCCTTGCGGGTGGCGCAAGCCCGCGGCGCCGGCACCGGCTCGCACAGCTATTTCCTGGCGGTGCTGTTCCCGCAGCACGAGATGACGATCCTGGACTACAATCGCCTTCTGCGCGATCTCAATGGCCGCAGCCCGCAGCAACTCCTCGCCGAGCTGCGCAAGCGCTTTGCGGTGACGCCCTCCGAGCAGCCGGTGCGACCGGCCGCCGCCGGCGAATTCGGCATGTTTCTCGATGGCGGCTGGTACCGGCTGACGATCCGGCCCGAATTCGCGCCGCGGAATGACGGTGATCCGATCGATCGGCTGCCGATCACGATCCTGACCCGCAACGTGATCGAGCCGCTGTTCGGCATCACCGATCCGCGCATCGACAAGCGCATCGACTTCGTGGGCGGCGGCGCGCGGCTTGGACGGGCTGCAGCAGCGGGTTGCGTCCGGCGAGATGGCGGCCGCCTTCGCGCTCTACCCGACCCAGATGGCCGACCTGATGGCGGTGGCGGATGCGGGCGGGATCATGCCGCCCAAATCCACCTGGTTCGAGCCGAAGCTCGCCGACGGCATGGTCAACCACGTGCTCGATTGACACGGAAGACGAGGAAGCGGCGAACAAAAAAACAGAGGACAGAAGGGGTTGGCCCCTCTGTCCTCCGTCTGTGGATCGCCCGTCTATCGCGCGAGGTCTGCTACTTCAAGCTGAGCGCGACGAAGCGCAAGTCGCCGGCCGGATTCGCCACCAGCAGCAGCGCCGACGGGCGGCCATCGCGCTTGAGCTTGTCGATCTTGGTCTGGAAGTCGTCGGCGCTCGCAACCGCCTCCTGCGCCACCTCGACGATCACGTCGCCGGCGGACAGATGCTGGCTGTTGGCGGCCGAATCCGCGTCGACGCCGACGATGACCACGCCCTTCACGCTGTCCTTGACCTTGTACTTGGTGCGCAGCGTGTCATCGAGATTGGCGAGATCGAGACCGAGCGTCTTCTTGACCACCGGCTTTTGATCCGGCTGGGCGTCGGTCTTCGCGTCCGCCATCTGCTTCTCGCCGTCCTCGAGGCGCCCGAGCGTGACGGTCTTGGTCTCCTGCTGGCCCTTGCGGATGATGACGACCTCGACCGCCTTGCCGACCGTGGTATCGGCGACGACGCGCGGCAGGTCGCGCATCTCCTTGATGTCCTTGCCGTCGAACTTGACGATCACGTCGCCGGCCTCGATGCCGGCCGGCTTGGCCGGCCCCTTGTCGTCGATGCCGGCGACCAGCGCGCCGTGCGGCGGCTTGATGTTCAGGCTTTCCGCGATCTCGTCGGTCACCAGCTGGATGCGCACGCCGAGCCAGCCGCGCCGCGTCTCGCCGAACTGCTTGAGCTGGTCGATCACCGCCACCGCGGTCTTCGAGGGCACCGAAAAGCCGATGCCGATCGAGCCGCCCGAGGGCGAGATGATCGCGGTATTGATGCCCACGACCTCGCCGTCGAGATTGAACAACGGCCCGCCGGAATTGCCGCGATTGATCGGCGCGTCGGTCTGGATGTAGTTGTCGTAGGGCCCCGAATTGATGTCGCGGTTGCGCGCCGAGACGATGCCCGCCGTCACGGTGCCGCCGAGGCTGAACGGATTGCCGATCGCGATCACCCACTCGCCCAGCCGCAGCTTGTCCGAAATCGCCGAACTTCACGGCCTTGAGCGGCTTGTCGGTGGTGACCTTGAGCACCGCCAGATCGACCTTGGTGTCCTTGCCCAGAAGGGTGGCCTTGAGCCGCGTGCCGTCGTTGAGGATGACGGTGATCTCGTCGGCGTCCGCGATCACGTGATTGTTGGTGACCACGATGCCGGACGTATCGATGATGAAGCCGGAGCCGAGCGAGTTGACGCGCCGTGGCGCCGGCGCGCGGTTCTGGTCGCCGGGGCCGCCCTGACCGCCCTGACCGCGCCGGTTGAAGAAGTCGCGGAACAGCTCGTCCAGCTGCGGATCGTTGGGCAGTTGCGGCAGCGGACCGTTGTGCGCCTCGACGTTCTGGGAGGTCGAGATATTGACCACGGCGTCGATGACCTGCTCGGCCACGTCGGCGATCCCGTCCGGTCCGCGCGCCAGCGCCGGAGTGATGAAAGCGGGTAGCGCCAACGCGGCGGCCGCAGCCACCGCCAGGGCCGGCCGGCGGGCCTGCCGGGCAAATTGGGCAAGAGTGCCGAGCATGGGCATCTGAGCTCCTGGGAGGTAATGAGAACGAGACAGTGCTCCTGTCCGGCTGCAGACGCAAGGGCGGTCTCGGGAACGCCGAGTTAGGGCTGCGATTGGGGCGGAATTCGGGACCCGGCCGCCCCGCCGCCCCGCGCTACCTACACCCGCCATGCGGGCGTGCAGCGGCCACCCGATTCGATCAAGACGCGCTTCCCGATCGCGCGCCAAACCAGGAAGCCAAAGCGCTTCGCGAACAAGCCGGGCGACATTTCCCGATGCCGCGCGCAGCCTCAGCCCCGCACCAGCCAGATCAGCACCAGGCCGATCACCGCGGAGGCGATGCCGGCAATGCGCAACGACAGGTCGGGGCTTTCCAAAGCGCTCGCGGCCAAGCGCTTGGCGGCGGCGGGAAAGCCGGCGAAAACCAGGCCCTCGATGACGAGAACGAGGCCGATGGCCACGATGAATTCGGACATGGGATGTTCACCGCCTTCGGCGCCGCCGCCGAAGCGCGGTCGCTACTTCGGCGCTCCCTCCGGGATCTTGCCCATCGGATCGCCGAAATAGCGGAAGAAATCCGAATCGGGCTTGAGCACCATGCGGGTATCGTTGGAGCGCAGGCCGGCCTCGTAGGCCTGCATCGATCGATAGAAAGTGAAGAAATCGGGGTCGCGCCCATAGGCGTCGGCATAGATGCGGTTGCGCTCGGCATCGCCTTCGCCGCGCGTCTGCTCGCCCTTCGACTGCGCCTCCGCGATCAGCACCGTCACGTCGCGATCCGCCTTGGCGTGGATCTCCTGCGAGCGCTGGCTGCCCTCGGCGCGGAATTCGGCCGCCTCGCGCTGGCGCTCGGTTTGCATGCGCTGATAGACCGCCTGGCTGTTCTGCTCGGGCAGGTCGGCGCGCCGGATGCGGACGTCGACGATGGCGACCCCGAAGGACTGGGCCTCGCCCTCGAGCTGCGTGCGCACCTGCGCCATCAGCTGCGCGCGCTTGTCGCGCACGATATCGATGGTGCTCGCCTCGCCCAGCACGCGCCGGAGCGCCGAGTTGAGCAGGGTCGACAGCCGCGCGTTGGCGCCCTCGATCGCCCCGATGGTCTGGTAGAATTTCAGCGCGTCATTGATGCGGTAACGCGCGAAGGCATCGACCACCAGCCGCTTCTGGTCGGAGGCGATGACCTCCTGGGCCGGATTTTCCAGATCGACGATGCGCTTCTCGACCGAGATGACGCTGTCGAGCAGCGGAAACTTGAAATTGAGGCCGGGATCGGTCACCACCCGGATCGGCTGACCCAGCCGCACCACGATCGCCTGGTCGGTCTGATAGACGGTGAACAGCGAGGCGTAGGCGACGATCAGCGCCACCAGCACCAGCAGCCGCAATGACGCCGCCTGCGAGATTGAGCCTCATCGATTGCCTCCGGACGGAGAAGCCACCTGCGGCGACGGACTAGGCGACGACGTCGCCGGACGCGAAGCCTGCGGCCGCGTCAGCTCGTTGAGCGGCAGGTAGGGCACCACGCCGTTCTGTGCGCCCTGGTCCATGATGATCTTGTCGGTGCCGCTGAACAGACGCTCCATGGTTTCGAGATACATGCGCTCGCGGGTGACGTCGGGCGCCTTCTTGTACTCTTCGTAGACTTGCAGGAAGCGTGAGGTCTGGCCGGTGGCCTCGGCGACCGTCTGCTGCCGGTAGGCTTCCGCGGCTTGCGTGATTTGCGCGGCGCGTCCGCGCGCCTCCGGCACGACCCGGTTGGCATAGGTCTGCGCTTCGTTCTGCGCCCGCTCGGCGTCGGAGCGCGCCGCCTGCACGTCGCGGAACGAATCGATCACCTGCGCCGGCGGATCGACCTTCTGCAGCTGGACCTGGGTCACCTGGATACCGGCGCCGTAATTGTCCAGCGTCTTCTGCATCAATTCCTGCACCGCGGTCTCGATGGTGGCGCGCGCGCCGGTGAGGATCGGCTGGATCTCGGAGCGGCCGATGACCTCGCGCATCGCGCTTTCGGCGACCGCCTTCACGGTGCCCTCGGGCTGCTGGATGTTGAACAGATAATCGCCGGCGCCGTCGGGCTTGATCAGCCAGAATACCGAGAAATCCACGTCGACGATGTTCTCGTCGCCGGTCAGCATCAGGCTCTCCTCCGGCACGTCGCGGCTGGCGCTGCCGCGGCGCAGGTCGTCGACGCTGCGCATGCCGATGTCGATGCGATTGACGCGCGTGACCTTGGGGGTGAGCGCGGCCTCGATCGGATAAGGCAGGTGGTAGTTGAGGCCCGGCTTGGCGTCGCGCACGTATTGGCCGAAGCGCAGCACGATGCCGAGCTCGTCGGGGTCGACGCGGAAGAACCCCGAAAGGCCCCAGATCACGATCGCGGCGAGCGCGATCGCGGCGACGCCCTTGCTGCCGAGATTGCCTCCCGGCAGCACGGTGCGCAGCTTGTCCTGGCTGCGGCGCAGAAACTCCTCGAGATCCGGCGGCGTCGGGCCGGACTGCTGCGGCCCCGAGCCCCACGGGCCTTTGCCCCCCGATCCCCAGGGCCCGCCGCCCTGATTGCTCCACGGCATCGGCTCTCTCCTCGTCGGGCCGCGCATCCGGTCACGTCGGGATGGCGGACGTCTTCGTTCATGTCTGGGGCGGTTTATAGGGGAGGCGTCCGTTGGTTACAACGCGCGTCCGCGCGCCTGGCGCCCGCACCATTAACGCAATTCCGTAAGCTACCGCCCAAATCCCTCGGTTGCGCCATCGTCGCGTCCCAGATGGGTGGCGGCCCGCTCGTAAACAAGGACCGTGAATGCGGCTGCGTCATCCGGTCCGGGAGCGTGCGCGCTGCGCGCCACCTCGCGCCAGAGCCCGGGGTCGATGACCGGGAACATCGTGTCGCCTTCGGGGCGCAGGTGAACACGGGTGATGACCAGCCGATCGGCGTATGCGATCGCATGCGCATAGAGATCGGCGCCGCCGATCACCGCGATCGCGTCGGCGCCGCGCCGCAGCGCGTCGCCGCGCGCGGCCGCGAGCGCGGCCTCGATCCCGGGCGCCACGACGACGCCCGGCGCAGCAAAATCCCGATTGCGGCTGACCACGATATTGGTGCGGCCCGCAAGCGGCTTGCCGATCGAACGGTAGGTCTTGCGTCCCATCACCACCGGCTTGCCCATGGTGAGGGCGCGAAAATTCCGCAGATCGGATTTGAGCCGCCAGGGCAGGCCGCCGCCCTGCCCGATCACGCCATTGTCGGCGACGGCGGCGACCAGGACGAGGGCAAGCGCGCGCGCGCGCGCGGGCTGCGGATCGCTCACACCGCCACCTTGGCCTTGATGTGCGGGTGCGGGTCGTAGTCCTCGAGGGTGAAGTCCTCGTAGCGGAAAGCCGACAGGTCCCCGATCGCGGGATTGAGCACCATGCGGGGCAGCCGGCGCGGCGGCCGTGCCAGCTGCAGGCGGGCCTGCTCGATGTGGTTGAGATAGAGATGCGCGTCGCCGAAGGTATGGATGAACTCGCCGGGCGCGAGCCCGGTCACCTGCGCCACCATCACGGTGAGAAGCGCATAGGACGCGATGTTGAACGGCACGCCCAGAAAGACGTCGGCCGAGCGCTGATAGAGCTGGCAGGAGAGCCGGCCCTGCGCGACATAGAACTGGAACAGGCAGTGGCACGGCGGCAGCGCCATCTCCTCGACCTCGGCCGGGTTCCAGGCGGTCACGATCAGGCGGCGCGAATCCGGGTTGCGGCGGATCGCCGCCACCACATTGGCGATCTGATCGATGGCTCCGCCGTCGGGCGCCGGCCACGAGCGCCATTGCCGGCCATAGACCGGACCGAGATCGCCGTTCTCGTCCGCCCACTCGTCCCAGATCTTCACCCCATGCTGCTGGAGATATTTGACGTTGGTGTCGCCGGCGAGAAACCAGAGCAGCTCGTGGATGATCGATTTGACGTGCAGCTTCTTGGTGGTGGTCATGGGAAAGCCGGCGGCCAGGTCGAAGCGCATCTGATGACCGAACACCGACAGGGTGCCGGTGCCGGTGCGATCATGCTTCTCGACGCCGGCCGACAGGATCCGCTCCATCAGCTCATGGTACTGGCGCATGGGACTTTTCGTGACATTCGTCTCGCGACACTGCCTTCTCCACCAATTCGACGGCCCGCGGCCCACATTAGCGCGCCGCGAGCCCCAGAAAAACCTGATAAGGCCTCACATCAATCCAGCAAGGCCGAGCACTGCCGCGCCGGCGAAAATCCACAGCGGATTGACCCTGATCGTATAGGTCACGACGGCGGTCACGACGGTCACCGCCACCGCCACCCAGCTTTGCGCGGCCGCGCGCGCGATCACGGCGGCGCTGGCGCCGATCAGGCCGATGGAAACCGGGACCAGCGCGGCCTGGATCACCATGCGCCAGGGTGCGTCCTTGAAGCGGTCCCACACCCGGCCGATGAAGAACGCAAACACGCAGGTCGGCCCGCACATCGCCAGCGTGGCCACCAACGCGCCGAGCAGGCCGGCCACGTGATAGCCGATGAGCGTCACCACGATGACGTTGGGTCCCGGCGTCACTTGCGCGATCGCGTACATGTCGGCGAATTGCCGGTCGTTCATCCAATGCATGACCTCGACGGCGAGGCGATGCATCTCGGGCAGCGCCGCGTTGGCGCCGCCGATCGCAAACAGCGACAACAGGGCGAAATAGCCCGCCAGGGTCAGCAGGGTGCCGATCTCGCTGCTCATCGGCGCAGCCACCAAGCCACCGCGATGCCGCAGGGGATCAGCACGCCCAGTACCCAATAGATCGGCCAACTCAGGATCCCGACCGCCAGGAAAGCGGCCAGCGCCAGAACATGGGCAAAGCCCGGGCGCTCGCGCAGCAGCGGCCCGGCCATCTTGAGCCCGGTGCTGATGGTGAGGCCGGCGGCGGCCGCCGCGACCCCGGCCAAGACGCGCTGCAGGGCCGCGATGTCGCCATAGGAGGCGTAAAGCAGGCCGAGCAACGTCACCAGCAGGAACGGCGGACCGAGCAACCCCAGCAAGGCGACCAGCGCGCCGACCGTGCCGCCCACCTGCCGTCCGAACACGACCGAGAAATTCACGATGTTCGGGCCGGGGAGGAAATTGCAGAGCGCATAGGCCTCGTTGAACTCCTCCGCCGTCATCCATTTTCGCTCGTCGACCATCATCCGCCGCGACCAGTACAGCACGCCGCCGAAGCCGGAGACCGAGATCAGCGAAAACGCGACGAACAGTTGCAGCGGATTGGGGGCGATCGGAGCGGGTTGGAGCGGAATTGGCGTCGATTCGGACATGAAAGCCTCTCGGATGAGACTTAGACCGGCCGCACCCGGGGAACCAAGGATTAATCAGGGATGGGGGCCCCGCGGGTTTCGCAGCCGGCAACCGGCGCAAATGACCGGGCATGCGGGTCTTTATTCGTCAACCTTCTGCGCCTATATTGATGGGTGCCGGCGCAAGCCGGATATGGCGATAAATGGCCGTCGTAATAAACCTTTCGGACCCGGGGGCAGTACCCGGCGCCTCCACCCAAGGCCAAGTCAGGCTCTGGGGCCAAGTCAGGCCCGCGCGAAGGCCGTGCTGGTTTTGGGCGGGGGCGAACTAGGATCGACGAGGGCGTAAAGGGCGTGCTTTTGCTCGGCATGGTACCGCCGTTATCGGGCCAATCCATAGTTGCAAACGACAACTATGCTCCGGTTGCTCAAGCCGCGTAATGCGGTTTGAAATACCGATCTGAAGCCCTGGCGTCTTAGCAGCGTCAGGCGGGGTTCGGGGGCACCTGGCAACAGAAGCCCCCACTTTCTCTTCCAATCCCGTTTCTGAGCCCCCGGCCACGCCGGCGGCGGGCTGACGACGTCCGGCGCCGAGGCCGGGAAATCAACAAGCCGGGCACGATCCGATTTCATTTGAACGGATCATGATCTAGCATCGGCTGTGCCGGGCGAGTCTCAGGCGGCAAGGCCAAGCAACGGACTGCCGCAAGGATTTCAGGGATTGTTGCCAAGGATCGTTTCATGGCCGTCGACCATATCCGTTACGACCTTTTGACCCAGGAAGCCCTGCGTGGGGTCTTGCGCACCGTGCTCTCCGACGCCGCCAAGAACGGCCTTCCCGGCGATCATCATTTCTTTGTGACGTTCGATACTTGTGCGGAGGGCGTGCGCCTGTCGCAGCGCATGCGGGCGCAATATCCCAAGGAAATGACCATTGTGCTGCAGCACCAGTTTTGGGACTTGGGGATCAGCGACGATTCTTTCGAGGTCGGCCTGTCCTTTGGCGGCGTCCCCGAACGGCTCTCCATTCCATTTGCGGCCGTGAAGGGATTCTTCGATCCTTCGGTGGAGTTCGGCCTGCAATTCGAGCAGATCGCCGTGCCCGTCCCGGACGCCGGCGCGAAGCCGGAGGCCGTGCCCGCGCTCAAGAAGAGCGGCGACGAAGCGGCCAATGCGCCGCCCGTCCAGATGAAGCCGCGCCGCACCACTCCGGCGGTGCCGGCCGTGCCGACGCCCGCCAATCCGGAGACAGTCGCCTCCGACGATCAGGCCGAGAAGCCACCCGAAAAGCCGACCGACAAGTCGGCTGGCGGCGGCGAGGTGGTGCGGCTCGATCGCTTTCGCAAGAAGTAGCCCAGCCGAAATCTCTCCGGCTTGTCGACCCACCGGCAGCCGGAGAAGGCGATTGCGCGCGTCATTCCTGGCGGATAGAGTGTTTTCGTCTAGCCGCACCGGCTTGCATGCGAGATTTTTCTTTTTCGGCGGCCCTTATTGAATTTGGGCGAAAGAATATTCTACTCAAGGCATTCCTTTGACGGCTTACGAGCTCATGAACGACCAAACGCTCGCTCCACTCTTGCCGATCGAGACCGCGCCGGATCTGAGCCTGCTCGCGGCGGCGGCGGAGCGGCTCGATGACGCCTTCGGGGCCCTTACCCTCGAGGAGCGGCTGGCGAGCGCCCGCGCCGCGGTCCCGGGTCGTCTCGTTTTCACCACCAGCTTCGGTCTCGAGGATCAGGCGATCAGCCACGCCATCTTTGCCCGCGATTTGGCGATCGACGTGGTGACCTTCGACACCGGCCGCTTGTTCCCGCAGACGCATCAAGTTTGGGCCGAGACCGAGCGGCGCTATGGACGGCGCATCCGGGCTCTGCTCCCCGAGCGCCGCAGCGTCGAAGCCTGGATCGCGGAGCACGGCATCGACGGTTTCCGTTCCTCGGTCGCGGCACGGCAGGGCTGTTGCGGGCTGCGCAAGGTCGAGCCGCTGGGCCGCGCCCTTGCGGGTGCCTGCGCTTGGGTGACCGGGCTGCGCGCCGAGCAATCGGCCGATCGGGCCATGCTGCGCTTTGCCGCGATCGAGCCGCAGCATCGTCTGCTGAAGCTCAACCCTCTGCTGGATTGGACGCGCGAGCGCGTGGCGGCCTACGTGAGCGATCAGGCGGTCCCCTACAACAGTTTGCATGACCAGGGCTTTCTCTCCATCGGCTGCGCCCCCTGCACCCGCGCGCTGGCGCCGGGCGAGCCGGAACGGGCCGGCCGTTGGTGGTGGGAGCAGGAAGAGAAAAAAGAATGCGGCCTGCACTCACCCAACCGGCCCCACTCCGCCGCCCCGGCACACGCGAAGTAGTCCCGGAATTTTCTCCCGCTCACTCCGCTGATGTGACAGTCATCCTCGTGCGGCCTGCATGACGTCGTCCGGCGAAAGCGTAGACGACCCCGGCGGGGCCCCATGCTATCCTGGACGCGGAACCAGAATTTCTCGCCAGCGAGACCGGCCATGACCAGAACGCCGAAGGGGTCGCGCGTCGAGACCGACAGTTTCGGCCCGATCGAGGTGCCGGCCGATCGCTATTGGGGAGCGCAGACCGAGCGCTCGCTGCGCAATTTCCGCATCGGCACCGAGCATATGCCGATCCCGCTGATCCGCGCGCTCGCCATCATCAAGCTGGCGGCCGCCGAGGTCAATCATGCGCTCGGCTCGCTCGATGCCCGCCGCAGCAGGGCGATCGTGCGCGCCGCCCGCGAGGTGATCGACGGCAAGCTCGACGATAACTTTCCCCTGGTGGTGTGGCAAACCGGTTCCGGCACCCAGAGCAACATGAACGTGAACGAGGTGATCGCGGCGCGCGCCAACGAAATGCTCGGCGGCAAGCCGGGCGCCAATGCGCCGGTGCATCCCAACGACCACGTCAACATGAGCCAGTCGTCGAACGACAGCTTTCCGACCGCGATGCACATCGCGGCCGCCACCGAGATCACCCGATCCCTGTTGCCGGCGCTGGCGCATCTGCACGCGGCGCTCGAGCGCAAGCGCAAGGCGTTCGCCGGCATCATCAAGATCGGCCGAACCCATACGCAGGATGCCACCCCGCTCACGCTCGGGCAGGAATTCTCCGGCTATGCCGCACAGGTGAAGTCGGGACGCGGGCGCGTGGCGCAGGCCCTCAAGCAACTTTATCCATTGGCGCAGGGCGGCACCGCGGTCGGCACCGGCCTCAATGCCAAGCCGCGGTTTGCCAAGCTGGTGGCCAAGCGGATCTCGGGCCTGACCGGCCTGCCGTTCGTGACCGCACCCAACAAGTTCGAGGCGCTCGCCTCGCACGACGCCATCGTGTTCGCGCACGGCGCGCTCACCTCGGTCGCGACCGGACTGTTCAAGATCGCCAACGACGTCCGGCTGCTCGGCTCGGGTCCGCGCGCCGGCCTCGGCGAGCTGATCCTGCCGGAGAACGAGCCCGGATCCTCGATCATGCCCGGCAAGGTCAACCCCACCCAATGCGAAGCCGTGACCATGGTCTGCTGCCAGGTCTTCGGCAACAACACCACCATCACGGTGGCGGGAAGCCAAGGCCATTTCGAATTGAACGTCTACAAACCGGTGATCGCGTACGCGATGCTGCAGTCGATCCGCCTGCTGGCGGACGTGGCGGTTTCCTTCACCGACAATTGCGTCAGCGGCATCCGCGCCGACCAAGAACGCATCCGCGAGCTGATGGAACGCTCGCTGATGCTGGTCACGGCGCTCGCGCCGCGCATCGGCTATCAGCGGGCGGCGGAGATCGCGAAGGCCGCGCATGCCGCCGGAACGACGCTACGCGAGGAGGCGATCCGCCTCGGCTATGTTTCGGGGGCGGATTTCGATCGCCTGGTGCGGCCGGAAAAGATGATTCGGCCGGGATGATGCGGCTCGAACGTGCAAGCATGCGATCGGCAAGAGTGACCCTTGCAGCCGTGGTCGCAATCATTCGTGCAAATCACGCATGCTTATCTAAGATAATGAAGTGCTTATCCGCGAGCGACGGGTTTAGTCAAATCCGCGTTTGCCCGAGATTCGCCATCAAATTTGAAGCCCCTGGAGGCCGATTGCCTACTCTCGATGCAACGATGAGCAATGATGTGCGCACGGAAACGTCTCTTGTTGCCACGCTACGGGCGCATTTTAGGTCCAGTGGTGGGTCACTGATCAAACGCCTTCACATGCCCGATGATCGTCGAGTTCAGGATGGGTGACGTCATCAAGCTTCGTGCGGCGCGCAAGCAGGCCAAGCGGTTGCGCGACGAAAAACGCGCCGCTGCCAATCGCCTGCTGCACGGCCGCAGCAAGGCCGAGCGCGATCTCGAAGCCGCGCGCGACACGAAGGCCCGCCGGGATCTCGATCAGCACCGGGTCGAAACGGGAGACGAAGGATGAAATCGCCTGTCGTCAAGCGCTCCATCGTCATCGCCGGCCACAAGACCAGCGTGAAGTCTCGAAGATGCGTTCTGGAAGGGGCTGAAGGAGATCGCGAGCCGACGCGACGCCACTTTATCCGAATTGGTGGCTTCGATCGACGCGGATCGCCAGCATGGCAATCTGTCGTCGGCACTGCGCCTGTTCGTGTTGGATTTCTACCGCAACCAGCTGAGCGAAGAAGTCGCTCTGCAAGGCACGCCGCGCGACGAGATGTTGCTGGTGCGCTCGGCCGCCACGGCCTGATCCTTTCGCCCGATCGCATTCAATTCGGAACGCCGGATCGGCACCGCCGCGCCGGCCAACGGCGGCGTCTCGGCACATCTCCGTACCATCATGACCATCATGACGCGCACGATCACGCGCGCCGGACGCCTATCCGCGCGGCCCATGGGGCGGCGGCGGCGGCCGAAGATCGAGGGGCGGAGGCAGCGGGGCCTGATCGACGGTGGGATTCGGACGCCGGACGCGCGGCTCATCGCCGGCCTTGGCGGCGGGCGCGATGATTGGTGCCGTCGACGGATCCGGGATGGCGCGCGATCGCGGCTGCGCGGACGGCGCGACCACACCGGGGATGGGACTGGTGACCGAGCCGGGGCGGCCCGCGCGTGGCGCCGCTCCCGGCATGGAGGTGACCGGATCGCGGTCCGTCGGGCTGCCGGTCGTCTCGCCCTCGTCGTCCGGATGCTCGCGTGCGGCCTGCTCCAACAAGTCGACGCGCTTCGCCTTTTGCTCGACGGCACGCAACGCCAGCCAATTGGCGAGCGCGGCGACGTCGAGCGTGCGTTTGGGCGTATCGATCGGTCCCTTCAGGAAGACCGAAATAGCGGGATGGTTGCCGACCGAGGTGTCCGCGACGGAGTTTGCGATTTGGGGACCCGACAGCACCAAGCGCGCGTCGATGGCGCTTTGGGTGAGATCGATGCTTCCGGTCGACGCCAGCTGGGCGCCCTTGGCATGCACCACCGGGTCGACCAGGCGCAATTGTCCCATGCTGGCCGTGATCGATCCCTCCGCCAGCGGGACCGGCAAGGCGCTGATCGCGAGCGCGGCCTCCATTCGCTCCCCGATCCGCGTCGCGTCGATGGGAAGACCCTGATCGACCGCGTGGGTCACGATATCGAACGCCGCCGGATCGAAGCGGGCGACGCCGCCGTCCCGTAGCGCGAATGTTCCGTGCCCCTCGAGTGAGCCCACCAACGCGATCGGGCTGCGTCCGCTGCCGGCGAGATCGAGATCGGCCGTCAGCTTGCCGGACAATGGGGCCCTGGCGCCGCCCCCGAGCAATTCGGCGGCATCGACGCCGGCCAGCCTGAAACGGCCGTGCGCCCGTACGCCCTCATCGCCGCGTTCAAAACCGAAGTCCCCACCGATTCGCCCGCCGGCCAGCGCGCCATCGATATCGGCGACCGCGAGCTCGGACGGATTGAAATCGAGGACGGCATGCAGGTCGCGGGCGCTGAGCTTCGAGGTGAGCGCGACCTG
The DNA here is from genome assembly GCA_963744275.1 of uncultured Alphaproteobacteria bacterium. Lineage (GTDB taxonomy): Bacteria > Pseudomonadota > Alphaproteobacteria > Rhizobiales > Xanthobacteraceae > VAZQ01. Next base: position 194,981 of record CAVUSX010000025.1, on the reverse strand, counting down.
AGCGGCCGTGATCTTGATCTGACCGCTCACGGTGCCCAAGAGGCCGGTTTCGAACGGGTCGGCCGGCCAGGCGCCATTGCCATTTCCGCTCTGGCGCGGAAATCCGATCGCCGCCCCGATCGCGGCCGGCAAATCCAATGCCGCGACCGTGATGTCGCCATTCAGCCGCATCGGCTCTGCCGCCATCCCGAGGCCGAGCTCGCCCTTGATCCCGACGCCCGCCAGCGTGCCGTCGAGGTCGGCAAGAGTGACCGTGCCATCCGCGAGCCCAAGATGCGCCGTCAGCGCGGACCAGGGCGGCTGGACGGTGGCAGACCGCAGCGGAATCACATCGGCGACGGCGGCCCGCAGCGCGACTTGGGCCGTCGCTCCGCGTTCGCCCGCGGGATGGAGAGTTCCGTTCGCCGAAACATCGAGTCCGCCGGCGATGAGCGTGCCTTTGACCACCAAGTCGCCATCGAGCGGCCCGTTCAGCTCGAGCGCGAGCCGCCCCGAACGTTGCCCGACCGTGATGAGGCGATCGAGCCCGAGCATGTCGACCAGCGCGCCGCCCTCGCTGGTATCGATGACCCCCGTCAGATGGATCTTGGTCGAGCCGAGCTGCGCCAGATCGGCGGATGCCAAGGGGCTGCCACCCGCGTCGCCCTGCAGATCGAGACGGAGCACGCCGGCGGTGCCTTGCAGCTTGATCTTGGCCGAGGTCGAGTTGCCGGACGCGCCGGCGGCATCCCGGTCGAGCGCAAGCGTCGTATGCAGCTTGAGCGGGACGGCGCGGCTGGCGATGCGGCGGATTCGATCCGCGACCGGGCCTGAGAATTTCCCGGCCAGCGCCGCCATGCCGTCGAGGCTGCGCGCTTCGAGGTCGAGAGCCAGGGTGCCGTGCGGCGCCGATTCGTGCGTGTCGACGCGGCCGCTGACCGTGAGCTTGGCGCCGCCGATATTGCCGATGGCCAGACGTTCGATGTCGAGACCGCCGGTATCGCGGCGCATCTGGACCGCAATGTCCTTCGCCTCGACTCCGCCGACCGTGGTCCGCCCGATATCGATCGCCAGCGTGCCCTCGCGCGGCCAGTCGAACGGCTGCCCGAGGCTCGCGAGCACGAGCGATTGCGCGCGATCGAAATCCAATTCGGGAGCGCGCAGCACCGCGTTGAGCTTGGCCGGCCGGTCACCGTCCGGCCAAGCATAGTCGAGACGGCCTTCGACCTTGGTGCGGTCGAGCTCCGCCTGCACCCGCTCGAGCGCGATCTTGCCGCCGCCGAGCGCGACATCGCTGGTGAGCCGCACCGCCCCCGAGGCCGCGGCCTGCCCGTTGGGGCGATCCGCGAGCCAGCCGATCAGCGCCTGCGGATCGGCGGATTCGATCTTGGTCGCACCGTTGAACGCGACCCCCTCGGGGCTCGCCCCGAGGTCGACCGCTGAACGCCACCTGAGTGAGGCCGGGCGCCCGCAAGGCGAAATTGTCGATGTTCCACGTGTCGCCCTCGGATCGCAGGTCGCCGCCCACGCGTTGCAGCATCGCGCCGGCGAGGGTCACCGTCTCGACGCTGATCCCGAGCTTCACGGCAACCGGCAGGCGCGGCGACCGGACCAATAATTCGGCCAAGGTCCTGATGGCGACGAGCGGATGGCGCCCGGCCGGGGCCGGCAAGGCCAGAATCCGGTCGATGTCGATCTGCGGCGCCGACAGGGTCGCAACCAGCTCCGGCTTGGCGCCGAACGACAGCTTGGCGTCGCCCTTGAATCTGACGGCCCGGTCGTCGGGGCCGTATTGCAGCTCGACCTGCTCCAGCAACGCCGCCGCCCCATCGGCACGGACATGGCTGGCGAGGCGCCAGGATTCGATGATGCCATCCGGGCCGCGGCCCACCGGACGCGTCAGCTGCAGCGTGCCTTCAAAACGCGGCAGGCCCTTCTCGACCCAGATCGAGCCGTCGAGGTCGAAGGTGCCGGGATGGTCGATGGGCGCCACGTTCAGCCGCACCTTGACGCCGCCATCGTCGGCCGGGCGGTTGACCGACAATTGAAACGGATAGTGCTGCCCCGCGATGGCGAACGATCCTTCGCCTTTGACGGGACCGAGCAGCGAGCGCACCTGGCCGGTGAATTCGACCTGTTCCAGCGACAGGCGCGCGCCGCTGGCCGCGTCGGTGAGGGTCGCATGGCCATCCTCGATCTCGAGATGCTCGATCGAGACCGCGTCGGGAGCGAGCCCGATCGTGGGGGCCGACCAAACCACCCGCCCGGATGGATCGAGGCTCAGGGTGAGCTCGGGCCCCTGCAGTCTGAGGTCCGGGGCCCGCAATACGCCGCGCAACAGATCGCTCAAGGCGAATTCGATTCGCAGCGCCCGTGCGCGCGTCTTGGCCGGATCGCCCGGACGGCCAAGCTCGATCTGCTGCAAGGTCAATGTCGGGGTCGGCAGGAGGCGGACGTCGATCGGGCCGGCCACCCGGACCTCGAGCCCGGTGAGGCGAGCGACCTCGGTCTCGAACTCGGTCCGGTAGCTTCCCCAATCGACGAAGAAAGGCCCCACCAGCGCCGTGACCAGCGCCAGAATGATTGCAATGCCAGCACTCAGCAGCGCCGTCTGCACGCCGTCTCCACCCCAAGTGACATCGAAAGTGCACTCGAAACTGCTTCCGAAACCAGCTCCGAAACTGATCCTGCAACTGTTTCCGGATCAACGCGCCCCGCCGGATGAGCGGGCCTTCCGAACACCCGAGCACCGAATCAAATGAGCACGATTCTCATCGCACGGCCATCCCGGCCCCGCCATCGTGGCCGCCCGTTTACCTTACCGGATGGCGGTCACTGCGGCCTTACGTGGCCCTGCCCGGGGGCTGGCGCAACCCGCTCATGCCGGTCGTTGACGGCAAATCTATGTCGGTACCGCACTACTGGGGCTCGGCGCGCCGGCAGCGAGCTTGTTTTCACCACACGCGTTAAGACGCCGGCGACCTTGCGACGGCCGGTCGTCCGGCCGGCACGATTCCGAGGTAACTTTTGCTTGCATCCGGTGCCGACCTCGGGCGGAATAAGCTGCTCCAGCCCGGGATGATCCCATGCTCGATCGCGTCGACTTTGAACCGGTATTCTTCGCCCCGTTCGTCTCCTCGGTGATGCGGGTCGAGCCGGCTTGGATCGACTACAACGGCCATCTCAACATGGCCTATTACAACGTGCTGTTCGACCGGGCGGTGGACGAGGTGCTCGAGCTGCTGGGTTGCGGCGCCGACTATGTGAAGTCGCGCCGGCAGTCCTGGTTCACCGCCGAGGTGCATGTGCGCTATTTGCGCGAGCTGCATGTGGACGAGCCGGTGCGGGTGACGTTTCAGCTGCTCGATTACGACGCCAAGCGCATGCATTTCTTCGAGCAACTGTTCCACGCCGCCGACGGCTGGGTGTCCGCGACCTCCGAGAACATGGCGCTGCACGTCGACATGGGGGCGGGCAAGACCGCCGCCTTCCCGTCCGGCGTCGCCACCGGCCTGGCCCGGATGAAGGCCGCCCATGCCAAGCTGCCGGTGCCGGAAGCGGCCGGCCGCCGCATCGCGATGTCCCGCCGGTCATAAGCTCGCGGCGGCGATCGCAGCCGCAATCCGGAATGAAAAGGGGCTTCCGCACCGACCCGGAAGGTCTCCCCGGTGGCGCTGCGGCCCGTCGAGTGCCATCTTTGATCTGAGATTTGCCCGCCGATGGCCGGCGAGGCATGAACCCGAAGACCCGATTGAAGATGGCCGAGCCGACCCACACGTCGCGCGATTTCAATGCTTTGCCGCCGGTTCCTCAACCCGGCGGGATCGCCGCGCGGGCGCGTGCCGCAGCGGCGCCCTATCTCGCCGATCTCAATCCCGAGCAGCGCGCGGCGGTCGAAACCCTCGACGGTCCGGTGCTGGTCCTGGCCGGCGCCGGCACCGGCAAGACGCGCGTCCTGACCACCCGGATCGCCCACATCCTGGCGACCGGACGGGCGCGGCCCTCGGAGATCCTGTCGGTCACCTTCACCAACAAGGCGGCGCGCGAGATGAAGCTTCGCGTCGGCGCCATGGTGGGGCAGATTGTCGAGGGGATGCCGTGGCTCGGCACGTTTCATTCGATCGGCGTGAAAATTCTGCGCCGGCACGCCGAGCTGGTCGGACTCAAGCCCGACTTCACCATTCTGGACACCGACGACCAGATCAGGCTGATGCGGCAAATTCTCGAAGCCGAGGACATCGACGAGAAGCGCTGGCCGGCCCGGATGCTGGCCGGGCTGATCGACAGCTGGAAGAACCGCGGGCTCGCGCCCGAGCAGGTGCCGGCCGGCGAAGGCGCCAGCTTCGCCAACGGCAAAGGCCGGAAGCTTTACGTCGCCTATCAGGAGCGGCTGAAGGTGCTCAATGCCGCCGATTTCGGCGATCTCCTGCTCGAATGCATCCGCCTGTTCCGCACCCAGCCCGAGGTGCTGCGCCAGTATCAGGCGCGCTTCAAGTACATCCTGGTGGACGAGTACCAGGACACCAACGTGGCGCAGTATCTCTGGCTGCGGCTGTTGGGACAGAGCACCGGCCTCGTCCTTCGAGACACCGCGCCAAGCGCGGCTCCTCAGGATGAGGATCAACCTCACGATATGGATCAAGAGCCCGCTGCAACCACCCCGGCCCCCCCGCCCCGCACCCTCAAGAACATCTGTTGCGTGGGCGATGACGACCAGTCGATCTATGGCTGGCGCGGCGCGGAGGTGGACAACATCCTGCGCTTCGAGCACGACTTTCCGGGCGCCAAGGTGATCCGGCTCGAGCGCAACTATCGCTCGACCGCCCATATCCTGGCCGCCGCCTCCCATCTGATCGCCCACAACGAAGGCCGTCTCGGCAAGACGCTGCGCACCGAGGACGTGCCGGGCGAGAAGGTCACGGTCACCGGCTCCTGGGACTCCGAGGAGGAGGCCCGCGCCATCGGCGAGGAGATCGAGGAGCTGCAGCGCGGCGGCCACCGCCTGGACGAGATCGCGATCCTGGTGCGGGCCTCGTTCCAGATGCGCGAGTTCGAGGACCGCTTCGTCACGCTCGGCCTGCCCTATCGGGTGATCGGCGGCCCGCGCTTCTACGAGCGCCAGGAAATCCGCGATGCGCTCGCCTATCTGCGTCTCATCGCCCAGCCCGCCGACGACCTCGCCTTCGAGCGCATCGTCAACGTGCCCAAGCGCGGGCTCGGCGACGCCACCGTGAAGCTGCTGCACGAGCATGCGCGCCGGCGCCGCGTTTCCCTGATGCAGGCGACACGCGCCTTGATCGAGACCGACGAGCTCAAGCCGCGCCCGCGTGGCGCGCTGCGCGACCTGGTGGCGGCGTTCGACCGCTGGCGCGCCCAGAAGGATGCGCTCCCCCACACCGAGCTCACCGAGATCGTGCTCGACGAGTCCGGCTATACCGAGATGTGGCAGAAGGACCGCAGCGCCGACGCCGCCGGGCGGCTCGAAAATCTGAAGGAGCTGATCCGCTCCATGGAGGAGTTCGAGAACCTGCAAGGTTTCCTCGAGCATATCAGCCTGGTCATGGACACCGACAAGAGCGAGAACGGCGAGGCCGTGTCGGTGATGACCCTGCATTCCGCCAAGGGCCTGGAGTTCGACACCGTGTTCCTGCCCGGCTGGGAGGAAGGCCTGTTCCCGCATCAGCGGACCTTGGACGACCAGGGCCGCGCCGGGCTCGAGGAGGAGCGCCGCCTCGCCCATGTCGGGATCACGCGCGCGCGCCGCCGTGCCAAAATCTATTTCGCCACCAACCGGCGCATGCACGGGCAGTGGCAGAGCAACATTCCCTCGCGCTTCCTCGACGAGCTGCCCGAGGGCAGCGTCGAGGTGACGGAATCCCGCGGCGGCTTCGGGGGCTATGGCGGATACGGCGCCTCGCGCTTCGACGAGATGACCCATTTCGGCTCGAACTACGGCACCCCCGGCTGGCAGCGCGCGCAGCGGCGCGGCGGCGGTTTCGAGGAAGCGCCGGACTTCGACCCCGATTCCCACGCCCCGGAGGAGCCCGGGCGGCACGCGCGCGGTGGCGCGCAGGCGCGCTCGACCCGGCGCCCCTCCCCGCTCACCATCGAGGGCGAGCTGGTCGCGCGCTCGAGCGGCCCGGCCTCTGCCTTCGCGATCGGCGACCGCGTGTTCCACCTCAAGTTCGGCAACGGCAACGTCACCGCGGTCGACGGCAACAAGCTCTCCGTCCAGTTCGACCAGGCGGGCGAAAAGCGCGTGGTGGATAGCTTCTTGGAGCGGGTGTAGCTTGCCGCATTACATCGCTCTCATTCATAAGGATGCTGACAGCAGCTACGGGGTCTCGTTTCCGGATGTGCCGGGCGTGGTGACGGCTGCCGACACAATCGACGAAGCGATGCGGAGGGCGGTAGAGGCCCTGGAATTCGCTGCCGAGGATTGGTGCGAGCAGACCGGTTCCGAATTTCCACAACCGCGCACCATCGACGAGTTGCGGGGCGACGCTGAATTTCAAGAGGACGCGACCGAAGCGCTGATTACCGCCGTGCCGTTCCGGGCGAAGGCAGAGGCGGCGGTGGATAGCTTCGTGCAGCGGGTGTAGTCTGAGTTGTTTGAGGAGCATTATGGCAGGTCGTCCCACCGACAGCGAAATCGATCTGGTTCCAGCCGAAGAAGCGGCCGGCGCCGGCTATGAGCGCGACCTCTATGCTTGGGCATTGGAGCAGGCCCGCCTCGTGCGCGAGGGCCGCTGGGACGCGGTCGATCGGGACAACGTGGCCGAGGAAATCGAGTTGCTGCGGCGGGAACAGTTCAACAAGCTCGAAAGCGCGCTGCGTGTGCTGATATTGCACATGCTCAAATGGGACCACCAGCCGGGGCTGCGGTCGCGCAGCTGGGTCCTGTCGATCGAAACGCAGCGGCTGGAGCTGGCGGATGTCATCGCCGACAATCCGGGGCTGAGACCACGGATTCCCGAAGCCATGGCTCGCGCTTATCGCAAGGCGCGCCTCGAAGCCGCGCGGGAGACCGGACTCGACGCGGAAGAATTCTCCATGACTTGTCCCTATGCCTGGGAAGACATCGTCTCGCGCGGCTTCGCGCTTTGACTTGCTTTCCGGCTCTTGGAGAAGTTCCCACGAGCCGTTCCACGGCATGATTCCGTCCGCATGACCTCCCCGGCCGCCTCCAATCCCATCACCATCTATGTCGATGCCGATGCGTGCCCGGTGAAGAACGAGGTCTATCGGGTGGCGGAGCGCCATGGGATCAAGGTGAAGGTGGTGAGCAACAGCCCGATCGCGGTGCCGCGTGATCCCATGATCGAGCGCGTGGTGGTGGCGGCAGGCATGGATGCGGCCGACAATTGGATCGTGGAGCAGGTTTCCGGAAATGCCGCTGCCGGCCCTGTGCCCGAAACCGGCCCGGCACCGAAGAAGAACCCGATCCGCGGCGACATCGTGATCACCGCCGACATTCCGCTCGCCAGCCGTTGCGTAAAGGCCGGCGCCGTGGCGATCGCGCCGACCGGGCGGGTCTTCACCGAGGACTCCATCGGCATGACGCTCGCCACCCGCAACCTGATGGATTTGCTGCGCAGCGCCGGCGAGATCACCAGCGGCCCGAAGGCGTTCTCAGCCCGCGACCGCTCGAGCTTCCTCTCCGCGCTCGATCAGGCCATCGTGCGGCTGAAGCGCGCGGGCTTTGGCCAAGCCGGTTGATCCCTGGCGTTCCTCGCCGCGCGAGCGCATAGTGGGCTCATATCCAGGGATGCAATTTTGGCGGCGAGCGGCCGCGCGACGGAGCCTTCATTTCGCGAGCCTGCCATGACGATGATGAAACGCGAGAGCTTCCCGATCGCGGACATCTACGTGCCGGTGAAGCGGCGCGCGACCCTCAAGCCCGATTTGGTGCAGGAGATCGCCGCCAACATGCTCGAGGTCGGCCAGCAGACCCCCATCATGGTCCGGCAGGAGGACGGCGGACGCCTGGTGCTGGTGGAAGGCCTGCATCGGCTGGAGGCCTGCAAGTCGCTGGGCGACACCACCATCGTCGGCTACCTGGTGCAGGCGCGCAAGCATTAGGCCCGGTCGGGACAAATGCGCACACCGCGTCAACCTTACCGCGTATTGGCAGCCTCAGCCCTTGCCACCATCAAATCGTCGCCACAAAATCGTGCCATAAGTCTCAGGGGCTAGCAGCGGCGCTCCGGCCGCAGTGAGGGTTCATCCATGCGTTTCCGGTTCTGGCTGTGCGCGCCGCTCGCCGCGGTGCTCGCGATCCTGCTCGTGTCCGCGGCAGGCGCCCATGTGCTGATCAATGTCGACAAGAGCACACAGCAGATGACGGTCTCGGTCGACGGCTCGCCACGCTACCACTTCGCCGTTTCGACCGGGCGACCGGGGCTGGGTACTCCGAGCGGCACCTTTCATCCGCAGCGCATGGAGCCCACCTGGTTCTCCAAGGAATATTACAATTCGCCGATGCCGCACGCGATCTTCTTCCACGGCGGCTTCGCGATCCATGGCAGCTACGAGATCAGCCAACTCGGCGGCCCGGCCTCCCATGGCTGCATCAGGCTGCACCCGGACAACGCCGCGACGCTCTATTCCCTGGTCCAGCAACAGGGCATGGAAGCGACCACGATCGTGGTGTCGGGTGAATTGATGACCCAGCGACGCGCTCCCGCGGGGAGCGGCGAATATCCACCTGCCGCGCCCGGCTACTACGAGCAGCGCCCGTCGCCCACCTACCCACCGCCTTACCAGCAACCCTATTATCCGCAGCCGCCGCGCGGTTACTACAACGGCGGCTACAACGGCTATTGAGGTTCGCGGCCTCGATCAGGCATTCGCTGCCAGGAACCTGCCGTACCTGCCGGGGTTGTGTCTTTTGCACCGCCGGCAGGATCGGAGACAAACCCGATGATCCGCAAGCTGAAAACCGGAGAATACCGGCTCTATTCACGCAAGAAGGACGCGAGGACCGGCAAGCGCCGCAACCTCGGCACGTTCCGCACCCGCGCCGCCGCCGAGAGACATGAGCGTGCCGTGCAATATTTCAAACGCGCCGGCTGAACGCTCCATCCATTCAGGTTCAATCAGCGCTGCAACCCTCTTGATCTTGCGCAGGACTTTTCTGCCGGCCCGCAGACAAGCGAAGGGCCGCCCACGGGGCAGCCCCTCGCCGTTCAAACGGCCGCCCGTCGCGGCCGCGATCGCCATCACATCTCGACTAGGGGCACGGATGGCGAAGTCCGTCAAAGCCCAGATAGGTTCCGGAGGCCGGATCGTAGGATCTGAAGCGTTGCTCGCAATAGGCGACGTCATCTCCGCCGGGCACGGTCGCCACGTAGCCGCCGGGTGCGTAGCCGTAGCTGTAGTAGCCCGGATCATACCCGTAGCCATAGTCGTAGCCGTACCAGGGCTGCGAAGCCGCGACGGCACCACCGATGATCGCACCAGCCGCGAGACCGGCGGCAGGACCACCCCAGCCCCAGCCGTGACCGCCGCGCCAACCGCCGCCCCATCCGCCGCGGCCGAAACCGCCGCGCCACGCCACCGTTTGCACGGCCGGGCCGGAGGCGTCCTGCAGCGAGAACGAAGTGCCGAGAGGAGCCGCGCCGGCCGCGCCCGCATCCCATGACGCGATCGCGGCCAGCAAGGCCACAGCAAGAGCTTTCGTAGGAAGGTTCATGACGATTTCTCCTTGTTCTTTTCCCGGCGCGATTCCACCACCAGCACTCTGACGCCGGCTGCGCCGCGATTTCCGATACTTGGGCAACCGGCTCGGCGGCCGTGTGTTCCAAGCTTCGGATTTGGCGGCGCCCTCACAATGCCGTGTGATGGAACCTCGGGTCGTCAGCCGGCGCAAAACCCATCGGCGCGGGCGCGCCGGGCAACGGCCGGCACCGGGCTGGCGGGGGATTGATCCCCCACCATTTCCGGCTGCTCACATCGGCTTCTGGAACTTCAGCACGAACGCGTCCACCGGGCCGGTCGGCTTCAGGGTGGTGAAATCGCGCGGGTCTCCAGGCTGGCGCCAGAAGTCGCCTTGCGCGATCTGCTTGAAGCCCGCGGCCTCCACCTCGCGCCGCACGATGGCCTCGTCGATGCGATGGAGACTCTTGCCGACCGTGACGTCCGCACCAGCCTTGGCACTATGATCGGCGATCACCAGCACGCCGCCGGGCTTGAGCGCCGCGAACAGCTTGCGGTCCATCTGGGCGCGATCGACCTGCATGTAGGTCGTGTCGTGATAGAAGAACAGGAAGGTCACGGCATCGAGATCATGCACCTCCGCCGGCATCGGATCATCGAACGGCCGCAGCACGCTCATGGTGTTCTTCATCGCCGGCGTGGCCAATCTCGCCATCAGGGCCGCCTTCGGGCGATCGCCCAGGTCGGGCGGGTTCTGCGCATAGACGGTGCCGCTCGGCCCCACGACGCGCGCATCGAGCTCGGTGCTGTAGCCGGCACCGGCCCCCATATCGAGCACCTTCATGCCCGGCCGCAGCCCGGCGAAGGCGAGGAACGGCACCGGGTCGCGGCGCTTGTCGGCCTGATGGTCGGCGTCGCTGCGATCGGGCGCCGCCATGAGGGCGGCGTAGTCGGGCGCGGCGCCTTGCGCCGTGGCGCGTGGCAGGCCGAGGCCGCCGGTCGCGATGGCGGCGAGAATGACGGCGCCGGCGGCGCCGCGCCGGAAACAGGTCGCGGAAGACAGCATCATCTTCAATCCTCCCTGGATCGATGTTTGCGTTTTCGATGTTGGCGTCATGACTTTTCGGGTCCGTGTAGCACGGTTCCGGCGGCGGACCGATATTCCCCGCGACACAAAGATTTGAAGGAAAAAGGCTCAATTCGGGCCGCACCGCTGCCGGCCAGCCTCGACAAGATCAAGATATGCTGAAGGTGACGTTCGCCCCCGCGACCGCAGGCGGCCATGCCGAGAAGACACGGACCGCCCGACGTCAACGGGCGTCGCCGCTCAGGCCGCGACCCGGTGCATGGCCACGCCTTCGTAGATGCCGTTGATCGCCTTCACCGACTTCTCGATGGCGGTCCACAGGGCGGCGACTTCGTTCGCGGCCTCCGAGCTGGCATCGTATTCCTTGGCCCCCTCACCTTCCGCCAGAGCCAGCGAGTAGTTGGTGCGCTGGGTGATCTGGCCGGACCAGACCGGAACGTTGAGCTGGGTGAGAACCTGGCGCGCCTCGCGCACGTAGGGCGACTCGGTGTTGTCGCGCCGCGCCGGCACGCCGTTGATCACGACCGCATACGGCTTGCCCAGCTTGCGGCACAGATCCATGGTCTCCTTCACGGCCGCGATATCGAATACGGTGAGCCGGGCCGGGATCACGACCAGCGTGGCGGCGTGGATGGCGTCGGTGACGGCCGCCGACATGTTCGGCGGCGTGTCGATGAAGACCCATTCGTAGCCGGCATGGCGGGCGGCCTTGATGAGATCGGCGACGCCCTCGATGGCGGCGCGCAGCGGTGGCTCGCCGCCGCCACGCAGCTTGTGCCACAAGGTCAGCGAGCCCTGTGGATCGCAGTCGATCAGCAGGACGGGACGCGACGGCCGGTGCGCCTGGGCCGCGAGATGGGCGGTCAGCGTGCTCTTGCCCGAGCCGCCTTTGCGCGACGCGAAGACGATGACGTTCATGAGAGCACCCCTAGTGATTCGCATGATCAGGGTACCACGGCTGCGGCTTTGGCCCTATGCTTGGTGGTGCCTCTGGCCGACCAATTCCACTCCATTAGCCCCATGGAATCAGCGCGAAACTACCTACCCGGACCCTCGCGGACGCCTGCTTCGCCGGGACCTTCAGGAATCGAAAAGTGAACGAAACAGAATCGAACGACGAACTCCCGCGCGGCCGATCCGTACGGCTCGGAGGCGGCCGGCTCCGTTGAGGGCCGCGGCGCCTTCCCCTATCTTGTGGCCCGCCCGCGAAGCCCGACGGAAGGAGATACTCATGCCGCGCACCGTCCGCTTGCAGAGCGACAGCAATGCCCCGCCGCGCGGCTTCCTCAAGGAGAAGCCGGCCTACAAGAACGTGGTCCGCGGCCGGTGAGCGATCGAGAGTGGCGGCGTTGCGGCATTAGCCGGATCCTGCTCGGTCGCGTCTCGATCGGTCATGTGATCGCGGGCTTTGTGATCACCGGCTCTTTGATCGCGGCGCCTCTGCTGCCGCCGGGCGCGACGCGAGCAGCCGGCGCCGAGCCGGCGACGAACGCGGCGCAACTCATCGCGCAGGCGCAGAGCGGGCGAGCGGACGTGCCGCGCGTCGAGCTGGCGGCACGGCTCAAGGCCGCCGGCTTGCAGGCGACCCTCGACTACGCGGTGATGCGGGACAATGCGGCGCGCGAGCTCAAGGGCCGGCCCGACGGGGCCGGCACGGTGAGCGCGGCGGAGCTCATGGCCGCCGACGACGCCATCGGCCGGCAAATCGCCATCCTGCAGGGGACGGCGCCGCCGCCCGCAACCCTCGCCGCGATCGCGCAGCTCTCCGGACGGCCGCAGATCGCCGGCCTCAGGATCGTGTATCTCAACCCGCTCGGCGCCCCGGCGGATGCGAACCGGTGGCGAAACATCCTGGCCCACCAGACCGAGGGCCCGCCGGGCTCCGCCCGCGCCTCGGCGCTCGCGCAAGCCGCCAATCCCACCAAGCGCGGCGTCACGCTGTGGGTCGAGACCGACGGCACCGCCTACTGGGCGACCTCCGAGAGCGCGATCCCGACCCATGGCGACGGCGCCAATCGCAACGACAACAAATATATCGACAACTCCAAGACCTTTCACGCGATCGTCAAGACCAACACCATCGGGGTGGAGTTCATCGGCAATTATCCGGATGTCGCCAAGCCGGTGACGCCGCAGCAGATGCAGGCCTGGCTGCGGCTGGTGCCTTTTCTGCAGGAGCGCTACGGGATCGCGGCCGAGAGCATCTACGCCCACAATTGGATCGACTATAAGGATTCGCGCTATTGCGAAGGCTGCGAGCTGGCGCAGGCGGCGCGGCAGCTGGCGTATCAACCGAGCAGCCGATCCGGCGCCGCCCGGTGATCGCGACTGGTTGCCGCGGCTCGAGACCCGCAAGCAATTCCGCCGCGTGCACCGGAAAATTCGTGTAGCCTCGGTCGAAACCGGGGGGAGCCGATGAAAATGCGACGCCGCCAATTCCTTCGTCTGGCAGCCGCGGCCGCGGCTTTGCCGGCCGCCACGCGCATCGCAGCGGCGCAGGACTATCCGGCACGGCCGGTCCACATCGTGGTCGGATTTCCGCCCGGCCAGGGCGCCGACATCTTCGCCCGCCTGATCGGCCAATGGCTCTCGGAGCGCATCGGCCAGTCATTCGTGATCGACAACCGGCCGGGCGCCAGCAACACCACCGCTACCGAATTCGTCGTGCACGCCCGCGCCGACGGCTATACGCTGCTTTGGGCCACCTCGAGCAATCTCATCAATGCGACGCTTTACGAGAAGCTCCCTTACGATTTCATCCGCGACATCGAGCCGGTCGCGAGCATAAACCGCGTGCCCCTCGTCATGGAGGTGCATCCTTCGGTTCCGGCCAAGACCGTTCCCGAGTTCATCGCCTATGCCAAAGCCAATCCGGGCAAGCTCAGCATGGCCTCGGGGGGGATCGGAAACTCGACCCACATGGCGGGCGAGCTGTTCAAGATGATGACCGGCGTCGACATGCTGCACGTCCCGTATCGCGGCTCGGCGCCGGCGCTCACCGATCTGCTCGGCGGTCAGGTCCAGGTGATGTTCGACCTCACCGCCTCCTCCCTCGCGCACATCAAAGCCGGCCGGCTGCGGGCCTTGGCGGTCACCACGGCCACGCGCCTCGACGTATTGCCGGACGTCCCGACCGTGAGCGATTTCGTGCCGGGCTATGAGGCCATCGCGCTCAACGGCATCGGGGCGCCGCGCAACACGCCCAAGGAAATCGTCAACAGGCTCAACACGGAAATCAACGCCGCGCTCGCCGATCCTGCGATGAAGGCGCGGTTCGCCGATCTCGCCACCACCCCATTGCCGGCCTCGCCGGCCGAGTTCCGAAAGCTCATCGCCGAGGAAACCGACAAGTGGGGCAAGGTGATCCGGTTCGCGAACATCAAGCCGGAGTGAAGCGTCCGGCTCGACTGGAGATACGGACAGGCTCGATGGCGCAGCGGCTACGGATCTTCATTTCATCGCCGGGCGATGTTCCCGACGAGCGGCTGCGGGCCGACCTCGTCGTCGACAAGCTCGGGCAGGACTTCGCCCGCTATTTTTCCATCGAAAGCTATCGCTGGGAGCACGAGCCGCTGCTGGCATCCGGGCATTTCCAGGACGCCATCGAGCCGCCGAGCGCTTCCGATATCGTCATCCTCATCCTCTGGTCGCGCCTCGGCACGCCGCTGCCGGAAAAAACCGCCACGCGCGAATATCGCGGGCTCGACGGACGCGCCCCGGTCACCGGCACCGAGTGGGAGTTCGAGGACGCCTTGGCGGCCGCGCGCCAGCACGGCGCGCCCGATATCCTGGTGTTCCGCAACGTGAGCCCGGCCGCCGTCGATCCGCGTGACCCGGCGGCGCGGGCGCGCAGCCTGCTGCAGCTCGATGCGCTCGACGAGTTCTGGAAACGCCATTTTTCAGATCGCGGCATCTTCCTGGCGGCATCGGTCGAATATCGCGGCATCGAGGAATTCGCCGCCGCGCTCGAGCAATCCTTGCGCAAGCTGATCGAGCGCCGGATCAAGGCCGCGGTCGCGCCGGCCGCGCAAGACAGCGGTCCGATTTGGCTCGGCAACCCGTTTCGCGGACTGCAGGCCTACGAGTTCGAGCACGCCGCGATCTTCTTCGGCCGCGACGCCCTGATCGCGCGCGCCGCCGAGCAGATCGCCGCGCAAGCGCGCGCCGGCAGCGCATTCCTGCTGGTCGTGGGCGCCAGCGGATCCGGCAAGTCATCGCTGGTGAAGGCCGCCTTGGTGCCGCGCCTGATGAAGCCGCAGCGCATCGAGGGCCGCGCGTTCCTGCGTCGCCTCTTGTTTCGGCCGAGCGATGCGCCGGGGGATATCATCCTGGGCTTCGTCGAGGCGCTGACGCGCGCGCCGGCGGCCGCTGGGATCGGCCTGAGCGAGCTGCTGGGGTCGGGCCAGAGCCCGCAAGACCTGGCCGCGCACCTGCGCGCCGCCATCGCGTCGCCCGGGTTCATCTTCGCCCGCGCCCTCGCGCTGGTGACCGATGCGGCCCGCAAGACAGGTCTCATCCTTCCATTCGAGCAGGCCAACCTGATCGTCGTCATCGATCAGCTCGAGGAGCTGTTCACCATCGGGGCAATCGGCACCGAGGACCGGCGCGCCTTCATCCAGCTGCTCGCGGGCTTGGCGCGCTCGGGCCTGGTCTGGGTCGTCGCCACCATGCGGGCCGACTTCTGGCACCGCATCCTCGACGAGCCGGAGCTGCTGCGGCTGACCGAGGGATCCGGCCGCATCGAGGTCGCGGCCCCCTCGCCCGCGGAAATCGCCGAGATGATCCGCATGCCTGCGCAGGCCGCCGGATTGCATTTCCAGGTGCACCCGGAGACGGGCCTCGGCCTCGATTCGGTCCTGTCCGAGCATGCCGCCTCCGAGCAGGGGGTGCTGCCGCTCTTGTCGTTCACGCTCGATACGCTGTACGCCGAGGACGTGGCCCGGCGCGGCGGCCGCGAGCTCTCCTTCGCGCGCTATGAGCAGCTGGGCGGGCTGGAGGGCGCCATCGCGACCCGCGCCGAGGAGGTGACGCGCGCGTTGCCCCCCGCAGTCCGCGCCGCGTTGCCGCGCGTGTTGCGCGCGCTGGCCACGACCGCCGATGGCCGCGCGGGCGGTCCGTTGGCCCGTCCGGTCGCGCTGCAGGGCTTTCCGCCGGGCAGCGACGCCAGGACCCTGATCGACGCGATGGTCGCGGCGCGCCTGCTGGTGGCCGCGCGCGCGGGCGATGACGCGATCGTGCGGGTGGCGCACGAGGCGCTGATCGGCCGTTGGGATCGCGCCCGCGAGCAACTCGCCGGCGACCGTCGCGACCTGGAGACCCGCGATCTGATCGAACGTCAGTGCGCGCGCTGGCGCGACGCGCAGGGCCGCGCCCGTGGGTTGTTGCTGCTCCGCGACCCCGACCTGGCGAACGCGCTCGATCTGCGGAAACGGTGGGGCGCGGAGCTCGATCCGGCGCTCGGCGATTTCATCGAGCAGTCCCATCGCCGCAGTCGCCTGCGCCAGCAATTGGCGGTCGCGGCGGTGATCGTGTTCGGGCTTGTCGCCTTGGCGGCGAGCGGTTTCGGCGCCGTCGCCTACCTGGCGAGCGCCCGCGCCCTGCAGGCCGAAAGGCTCGCGAGCGCGCAGCGCGACGAGGCGGTGAAGCAGCGCAACTTGGCACTGCGAGGCCTGGAGGCGCAGTCCCGCTATCTCGCCGGGCAGGCCGACGACGCGGTCAAGGACGGAAATTATCGGGGCGCCATGGCGTTGCTGCGGGTCGCGCTGCCTGATCCGGCCGGCGACAACGTTCGCCCGCTGGTGCGCGAGGCGGTAACATCTGCTTACAAGGCGCTCTATGCCAATCGGGAGCGCGGCCGCCTCGAGCTGCCGGCCGGCGCCAGCGCGGTGACGAGCGACGCCGACGCCCGGACCATCGTTATCGGGACCGCGGACCGTCTCATCGTTCGCCACGGTCAAACGAGCGAAGGCCAGCAGGTGCTGCCGCACCAGTTCGGGGCACCGGCGCGGCTCGTCCTGGCGCCCGGCGGCGCACAAGTCGCGATGATCGGGAAGGACGGCAGCATCGCGGTACGGGATTTGTCCAGCAACAAGGAGCTGCTGCGCAGCGCCGGCGAAGGCGCCGGAACCCAGGTCTATTTCCTCCACGATTCGCAGCGCCTCCTGCTGACGAGCGCGGATCGGACCGCTTGGCGTCTCATCGACATCGCCAGCGGCCGCGAGCTCGGCCTGCGTCGCATGGCGGGGCCGCCGGAGCCGCTCGCGGCTCTGATCGATGCGCAGCACGATATTCTGGCATTGGTGGCCGACGGCAAGGTGCGGGCGCTGTCGAGCGATGATCTTTCCGATGCCGCAACCTTCGAGATCGGGGAGACGCAGGAATCCGCGCTCGCCGCCTCGCCCGACGGCAAGACGATCTACGTCGCCGCCGCCAAGGATCTGCTCGATGGAAAAATCCTGGTGCTGAATGCCGAGACGCTGGCGCTGCAACGCACGCTGGGGAAATTGACCGGCGGTGCCCGGCACCTCGCCGTTTCCCCGGATTCGAAAGCGATCGCGGTTCAAGGCTTGACCGGAATCGATTTCCTGGACGGCAGCAGCGGCGAACGGCTCCATCAAATCGATACCAGCCGCGATGCGCTGCACGGCAGGTTCATCAGCAACTCGCAATACATGGTCTACGGTCCGAACGGATACGTCCGGCGCTATTCGGTCGACACCGGCGGCGAGATCGGAGCCTATCGGACCATCGACGGCGGAGCGATCGACGAGATCGCCATCCTGGCGGACCACAGCGGGTTTCTGACCATCTCCGACCGGCCCTCCATCACCCGCTGGACGTTCGAGCCGCGCGGCACGACCAGCGAGTACACGGTGCCCCTGATGGCCATGGGCCGGGACATGGGCATCCCGTTGGCGATCGAAGCATCGGCGGCGGCGCCCGGACGCTCGCAGGTTCTGGCGTCCTATATCGACCACAGTGCGCGCAGCTGGAACCTCGAGACCGGGGCGATGCGCTTGGTGCGGCCGGCCGATCCCAAGGCCGAACCGATCGAGCAGGCTGCCGCGCTCGCCGACGGCACGGTCGTGCTGGCGGAAAAATCCGGCCGCTTGCGCGTCTATGCGCCGACGCCGGGAGCTCCCGGTCCAGCCACCGAAGTGGCCGGCGATCCGCCGTCCTATCTGGGCGAGCTCGGAGCCGCCAAAGCATTCCTGGTCGCGAAGTCCGGCGCCGCCACCATCATGGACCTCGCCAATCCCGCGAGCCCGCGGCTCGAGCCGGTGCCGGCGCTGGGGATGTGTGCGCGAGCAGTGTCGATCGTCGGCGCGGCGCTCTGCATCGACGGCGAGGGCGCCATCCGGGTCGTGCGCGCCGACGGCACCGCCCTCGCCACCCTGCCGGCCAGGGCGCCCGCCAAGCCGACGGCGGCCTATCTGTCGGCCGACGGCAGCTTGCTGGCAGCAAGCTGGTCGAATGGCGATCTCGAAGTTCGCTCGACCGCCGACGCAAGCACGCTCCTCAAACAAACTCTGACCATGCGGCTCGCCGGCGACATGCTCAAGGCCGCGGCGCGCAGCCCGCTCCTGTCCGACCAGGACCGGGAGAAAATCCAGCGCGGCGCGAGCGAGCTCCAGGTCCCGGCCGGCGCCAACAATCTCGTCATCTCACCCGACAAGATGAGCCTCGCGGTCGCGATGCCGGACCGCACGCTGCGAATCGTAAATCTGAGCACCGGCGAGAGCCGCGCCTTGACGCGGCCTCAGCCTTTGCTCGTGGTGGAAATGGACTTCTCGCCGAACAGCAAGTTGCTGGCGGCGGTGGAGCGCGGCGATTTCCAGGCGCTCTATGTCTACGACCTGGCGACCGGGGAGCGGGTTGCCGGCGATTTGCTGGCCTCGCAAGTGTCGCCCACACTTGCGCGCCTCGAAAACGGCCGCGGCTTCGCCACCGTCGACCGGAGCGGCCGGATCATCGTGCATCCGATGTTCCAGAATGTGGAAGACCTCGTCGCCTATCTGAAGGAGCACTTCCCCGACGGACTGACGCCGGCGCAGCGGCGCGCGTTCTTCATCGAGTGAAGCGCCGGCCATCAGCCACTGCGCCGTCCTATTCTCTCACCGCCTGTCCGGCCTGGCCCGGGATGAGCTCGTAGAAGCCGGCCAGGCGCAACCGCACCGTCACCGGGGCGCCGCTCTTGTTCTGCCAGTACCAGCCGTGGGTGCCCTGCCAGGGCCCGATCAAGGAGCCGCTCGCCTTGGCGCCGGCCGCCTTCTGGTAGAACATCAAATCGCCCCCCTGCCCGGGCGCCGCGTCGGTATGGCCGTGGAACTCCGTATGGAAGGCTTGCGGATCGCCGATGTTCAGCGCTTCCCAGGAATAGACCACCGTGTCCCCGGCCTGCATCCGGATCATGTATTCCAGGCCGCGGTCGTTGGCCTCGATGGGCACATCGATCACATCGCTGCGATAGCCCGCCGGATAGCTGCGCGAGACCGCCTCCTTGCCGGTCGGGGCCGGGATCTCGTTCCATTGCGCCATCACATGGTCTCCTTGCTCCGGCTCGCCGCCAGCGGCGAGCGATGTCACTGCGGTCTGGTCGCCATCATCTTCTTGATCAGCGGCGTCCAGCGGTCGATCTCGCTCTGCGAGAACCGTGTCACCTGCGCCGCCGTCATCGGCCTGGTCTCGATCGCGTCCTGCTCGATCTCTTTCCTCACCTGCGGACGATCCATCGCCTTGACGACCTCGCGGTTGATCTTCTCGACGATGTCGGCCGGCAGGCCGGCGGGGCCGGACAGCGAGAACCAGGTGGTGGCGACGAAGTCGCCGAGCCCGAGCTCGCGCAATGTCGGCAGATCGGGAAGGTAAGGCACGCGCTGCGCCGAGGTGACGGCGAGCGGCAGCAAGGCGCCGGCGCGGATATGCTCCGCCACGCTCGACCAGCTCAGCATCCCGACTTTCACATGGCCGGCGAGCAGATCGAGCAGCGCCGCGGCGCCGCCCTTGTAGGCGACATGGGTGAGCCGGATGTGCTCTTCCGCCGCCAGATATTCGGCGACCCAATTGCCCATGGTGCCGACGCCGGCCGAGACATAATCGATGCTGTCGGCGCGCCCGCGCGCCAGCGCCACGAAGTCGGGATAGGTTTTCACGCCGAGATCGGGATGCACCACCAGTACATTGGGAGTGCCGCCGAAATAAGCGATGTGGGTGAAGTCCCGCATCGGATCGTAACCGACATTCTGGTTCATGGCCGGCCCCAGCACCTGGATCGGAATGCCCGACACGATCAGCGTATAGCCGTCAGGGGCCGCGCGCGCGACCATCTCGGCCGCGATCGAGCCGCCGCCGCCGGTGCGGTTCTCGATGACGAATTGCTTGCCGAAGGCCGCGCTCAAGGCCTCGGCATAGAGACGGCCCTGCGTGTCGGCGGCGCCGCCGGCGGCGAACGGCACGATGATGCGCACCGGCCGGGTCGGCCAGTCCGCCGCGGCGGCGGGCGGCGGCCCGAGGGCGAAGGCGCCGAAGCACAGCGCCAGGATTCCCCGCATCGATGCTCTGCGGGGCGTGCTCAATCTTCGCCCTTGATGTTCTTCTCGCGCACGACGCGGCCCCAGCGCTCGAGCTCCGTCGCGCATGAGCTCGGCAAATTCGGCGGTCGAGGTCGCAGCCGGCACGGCGCCGGAGGCGATCAGCTTGGCGCGGATGTCGGGCGCGGCAAGCGCCGCCGCCACCGCATCGTGCAGCTTGCCGATCACCGCGGCGGGTGTGCGCGCCGGCGCCAACAGCCCGTACCAATTGTCCGCGCTGGTGTCCGGATAGCCTTGCTCCGCCAGCGTCGGCACCTCCGGCAGCGCCGCATTGCGGTTGGCCGAGGCGGCGCCGAGCGGGCGAACCTTGCCGGCTTGAATTTGCGACAGCAGCACCGGCACGTCGGCGAACATGCCCTGCACCTGGCCGCCCAGGAGATCGCTCAACGCGGCCGCGGCGCCCCGATAGGGGACATGCAGGAACTTCACGCCGGCGGAGGCTTGATAGAGCTCGAGCGCCAGGTGCGGCATGCTGCCGGTGCCGGTCGACGCGATGGCGATGGCGCCGGGATTGCGCGCCGCCAGCGCAGCCAGCTCGCGGGCGGAGGCGACCGGCATGTCGGGCTTGACCACCAGGATGGTGGTGTTGCGCACCACCAGCGTGATCGGCGCGAAATCCTTGAGCGGATCATAGGCCACCTTCGCCATCAGGTGCGGCGTGATCGCGACCGCCCCGACCGTGGTCAAGAACAACGTAGTCCCGTCCGGATCGGCATGGGCCACATATTCGGCGCCGATGGCGCCGTTGGCGCCGGCACGATTCTCGACGATGACGTTTTGTCCGATCAGCGTCCGCAGCCGCTCGGCCAGCACCCGGGCGACGAAATCGGTCGGGCCGCCGGCCGGGAACGCCACCACCATCCGGATGGTGCGGGACGGCAGCTCCTGCGCCGGCTCTGGCGCGCCGCCGGCACCAGCAACATGATCACGGCCAGCCAGCAGGGGGGCGAGGAAAGACAATCTTGCGCCTTTCATGTTGCGCCCCACTTTGCGTTCACTCCGGCTTGATGCCGATCCGCGCCACCAGCGCCTTCACGGCCGGAATCTCGGCGGTGAGCCGCGCCGAGAGCTGCTCGGGGGTGCCGGCCACGACCTCGAAGCCGGCGCGGTGCGCCTGCTCCAGCGCCTCCGGGGTCTGCAACGAAGCCTGGCTCGCCTTGACCAGCACCGACACGATCGGGGCCGGCGTGCCGGCGGGCGCGAACAGAGCATTGAACGTATCGGAGACGAAGCCCGGATAGCCCGACTCGACCATGGTGGGCACCTCGGGCAGCGAGAACCAGCGCTGGGCTCCGGTCACCGCCAGCGCCCGCAGCTGACCGCTCTTGACCATGGATTCCGCCGCCGCCAGCGCGACCGAGCCGACCTGCACGGTACCGTCGAGCACAGCCAGCGCGGCCGGACCGGCGCCGCGGTAGGGAACGTGCGTCATCTGGATGCCGGAGCGCAGCTTGAGCTCCTCGCCCGACAGATGCGATTTCGTCCCGACCCCCGGGCTCGAATAGTTGAAGGTGCCGGGCGCGGCTTTGGCGCGCTTCACCAGATCGCCGATCGAGGTGATGCCGGAATCGGCGCGCACCACGATGACATTGGGGGCGTTGACCAGCTCCGAGATCGGCACGAAATCCTTGAACGGATCGTAGCCCAGATTGTTGAACAGCGCCGGATTGACCGCGATCGCGGTCGAGGTGAGCAAGAGCGTGTAGCCGTCGGGCGTCGCGCGCGCCGCCGCCGCCATGCCGATATTGCCGGCCGCCCCGCCGCGATTGTCGACGATGACCGACTGGCCGAGCGACTTCTGGAACGCCGCCGAGATGATGCGCGCGATGATGTCGGTCGGCCCCCCCGGCGCGAACGGAACGATCAGCAAAATGTTGCGGTCCGGATAGGCGGCGGCAGCACCGGTATTCAAGCAGCATATGAGAACCGCGGCCACGACGGCGCTCAGCACGGACCATCGGGCGCGCCGCATGGCACGCGGGGTTTCGTCTCTGGTGGCGATCATATGTTGTTCTCCCGGCCGCTCGGATCGTTCACGATACGGTTCATGGCGGCCGAAACAAGCCCCCGGACCGCCGTTTAGCTGCCCCCGGCCGGTGTCGAGAACGTGGTTGAAAAGCCTGTGCACAAGCCTGTGATATTGCTTGTGGATTGTGTTTTGACCGGGTGTGCATAAAGCGCATCGGTCGGCGCCACGGCACCCCTTGTGATTTGCGGTGATATCGGCGACTTGGGATTGGCTCCCGCAACATGTCTGTCGATACCGCTCCCCCGATCTCCACCACCGATGCGAGCTTTTGCGCCCGGGTCTCGACCAGCGAGGCCACGGCCCGGCATATCCTCGATGCGCCTGGCCGAAAGCCTCGATTCCACCGAGGTGGTGATCGCGGCCTCCGAAGCGCGGGACGGCCTGTGGAGCGTTTCGCTCCACTTTCGCCAGCCGCCCAACCAGGCGGCGGTGCGCGCCCTCGTCGCCCTGGCGGCCGGTGCGCAGATCGCCAATGCGCTGGTGTTCGAGAGCATTGCGGCCACCGACTGGGTGCAGGCGAGCCTGGCCGGACTGACCCCGGTCGCGGCCGGGCGCTTCCTGGTGCATGGCGCCCATGACCGCGCCCGCGTGCCTCGCCAACCGCATCGGCATCGAGATCGAGGCGGCGCTGGCGTTCGGGACCGGCCATCACGGCACCACCCGCGGCTGCCTCCTCGCGCTCGACCGGTTCGCGCAGGGCCGGCCCGATCGCCGGGGCCCACGCCTGAAGGTTCTCGATCTCGGCACCGGCAGCGGCGTGCTCGCCATCGCGGCCGCGCGCGCCTTGCGGCGTCCCGTGCTGGCGAGCGACAACGACCCGCGCGCGGTCAATGCCGCGCGAGCGAATGCGCGGCTCAACCGCGCCGGTGCGGCGGTCGAGGTCATCCGGGCCGATGGCTTCAATGCGAGCGCGTTTCCGCGCGCGCGGGCCGTTCGATCTCGATCTTCGCCAATATCCTGCTCGAACCCCTCAAGCGCATGGCAACCCCCATGGCGCGACTCTTGGCCGCGAACGGGCACGTCATTCTTTCCGGCTTGCTGGCCGGCCAAGCGCGCACAGCGCTCGCCGCCTACCGGGCCCGCGGCCTGGTGCTCGAGCACCGCATCCCCCTCGACGGCTGGGTCACCTTGGTGCTGCGCGGCGGCCCTCAAGTTCCCGGAAGCCGGCGGGCCGTTGCCGCCTGCCGGCATGGCCAATAAAGTGCCGCCATGTTCGAGGCCCAGTTCCAGTCGTTCGAGGATGCTCCCGAGGGGGCGGCCAGCGCGCCGCGCGTCAAGGCGTTGCGGACCGAGCTCGCCCGGCGCGGCTTGACCGGCTTCATCGTGCCGCGCGCCGATCGCCACCAGAACGAATATGTGCCGGCCGCCGACGAGCGGCTGGCGTGGCTGACCGGCTTCACGGGCTCGGCCGGCGCCGCCGTCGTGCTCATGGACCGCGCGGCGTTGTTCGTCGACGGCCGCTATACCCTGCAGGTGCGCCAGCAGGCCGACACCGCGCTGTTCGCCATCGAGCATCTGGTCGAGACCCCGCCGCACCAGTGGCTGGAACGAAACCTCAACCCCCAAGACCGGCTCGGCTACGATCCCTGGCTGCACACCGTCGAAAGCGCGGAGCGGCTGGCCAAGGCCTGCGCGGCCAGTGGCGCGGCGCTGGTCGCGGTCGAGCCCGATCTCTTCGACGCGATCTGGACCGATCGTCCGGGGCCGCCGCTCGGCCCCGTCCTGCTGCACGACGTCGCCTTCGCGGGCGAGGAGGCGATCACCAAGCTCTCCCGCATCCGCCCCGAGATCGGCAAGCTCAAGGCCGACGCGCTGGTGGTCTCGGATCCCCATTGCGTGGCCTGGACCTTCAATATCCGCGGCTCCGACGTTCCGCACACGCCGCTGCCGCTCGCTTTCGCGATCATCCCGCGCGAGGGCCGCCCTGCCCTCTATGTCGACGGCCGCAAGCTCGCCAACGATGTGCGCCACAGCCTGGAGGCGCTCGCCGATGTGCGCGAGCCGTCCGGCTTCGCGGCCGATCTCACGGCGCTCGGCGCCGGCAAGAAGACGGTGCGCATCGATCAGGCCACCGCCGCCGATGCGCTGGCGCGCCTGATCACGGGCGCGGGCGGCAAGCTCTCGCGCGGGCCCGACCCGATCGTGCTGATGAAGGCGGTGAAGAACACCGTGGAGATCGCGGGCGCCGCCGCCGCGCACCGGCGCGACGGCGCCGCGGTCGTGCGCTTTCTCGCCTGGTTCGAGGACGCGGCGGCGGGCGGGCGGCTCCGCGAGATCGAGGCCGTGGAGGCGCTGGAGAGCTTTCGCCGCGACACCGGCAAGCTCAAGGATGTCTCCTTCCCCACCATCGCGGGCGCCGGCCCCGACGGCGCCATCGTGCATTACCGCGTGACCCGCAAGACCGACCGGCCGATTGCGCCCGGCAGCCTGTTCCTGCTCGATTCAGGCGCGCAATACCAGGACGGCACCACCGACATCACCCGCACGCTCGCGGTCGGCACCCCCACCCCCGAGATGCGCGAACGCTTCACCCGCGTGCTCAAAGGCCACATCGCGATCGCGCGCGCGCTGTTCCCGGACGGCACCACCGGCGCGCAGCTCGATTCCTTCGCGCGGCAATTCCTCTGGGAGGCCGGGCTCGATTTCGATCACGGCACCGGCCACGGCGTCGGCAGCTATCTGTCGGTGCACGAAGGCCCGGCCCGCATCTCGAAGCTCGGCACCGTGCCGCTCAAGCGCGGCATGATCCTGTCGAACGAGCCCGGCTACTACAAGACCGGCGCCTACGGCATCCGCATCGAGAACCTCGTGCTGGTGACCGAAGCCCCATCGGTCGCCGGCGCCGAGAAGCCGCTCAACGGTTTCGAGACCTTGACGCTGGTGCCGATCGACCGGCGGCTGATCAAACCCGATATGCTGACCGCCGAGGAGACCCGCTGGCTCGACCGCTACCACGCCCGCGTCGCCGCCACCCTGGCGCCGCTCCTCGATCCGCCGGCGCGCGCCTGGCTCGAAGCCGCGACCGCTGCGATCGCGCAGGGCTGACAGCGCCAGGCCGACGACCAAACAAAAACGCATGGCTCCCGGGCGCGTGCCATTGGCGCCTTGCTCGCGCGCAGCGATGCGTCAGCTGTCGGAGAGCCCCGGTCAATCCTGGCCCAAGAAGCGGCAGCGCCTGGCTCCGACCGGCTGCGCAGCACATGTTGTGCAAATGCCACAGCAGCGCCGAAAAGCGTGCGCGCGCCATGGCGCAAACCGCGGTTCTCTTGCCCGCCAGACATGCCGGTGTAGAGTGCGGGCAGGGACCAATCAATATTTGCGATTGCAGCGTATGCGCGCTCGCGTACGGGGGCTGGCAATCAGACGCTTGGGCAACCCCACATCCGGCCGCGCCGCGGCGATTTTTGTGGCGGCGTTGACCGCGCTGACGGCGGGAGGGACCCGCGAAGCGCTGGCGTCCACCGGCTGCAACGCGGCGAATGCCGGCGGATTTACCGATTCGGTTACGAGCGGAAGCTTGGACGCCAAGACCATCGGCGGTTTTCGCGTGGGGGATCAGGTCGCCTTCGTCGTCACCTTTAACATTGCCGGGGGCACCTGGAGCCTCGTCAGCGGAAACGGCACGACTTTGATCCCTCCCATACCGATCGCGTCGGCGACGTACCCGTACACGGTCACCGGCGCCAACGGCGACACCACGCTCAGGTCGCAGATCATCGCCGCGGCGCTGGGCGGCACCGTGAACGTGACGGCGACCTGCACGCCAGGGCCTCTGAGCGCGACATCGACATCGCTGGCGTCCTCCCAAAACCCGTCCACGTTCGGCCAGCCGGTGACCTTCACCGCAACCGTCGCGGGGACCGCGCCGACCGGCACGGTGACGTTCTTCGACGGCGGCAGCCAGATCGGCAGCGCCGCATTGTCATCGGGCGGCTCGGCCACGTTCACAAGCTCGGCGCTCAGCCTCGGCAATCATTCGATCACCGCGAGATATGGTGGAGACGCCAACAACAATGCCGGCACCTCGGCCGTGCTCACGCAAAGCGTAGGCGTGGCGCCCGACAGCATAAAGCTGCGCGAGATGCAGGTTTCGGCAACGCCGATCGTGGCGTCGATCACCGGCCAGGCCATCTCCAGCGCGGTCGGCACCGCGATCGATGCCGGCTTTGCGTTCAATCCCGCCCCGTTGAGGCCGAACGGCGGCGGCTTCACCTATTACTTCGCTGCCGATCCGCAAGTGCAGACGACCGGTTCCAATCAAGACGGGGTGGATCGGTTCCTCGCCGCGCCGGACGCCGGCAGCAGCAGCCGCGCCGCGGACAGCGTCTCGGCCCTCGGCTATGCTGGACGGTTCAACAAGGCGCCGCTACCCGCAGCGGCGCCGCGGCAAGATTGGCTCGCCTGGATCGACGTGCGCGGCACCGATTTCGACCGTTCAACTTTCGGCAACGACCTCAAGGGCACGCAAGTCAACGCCGTCGCCGGCCTCACGCGCAGGCTTTCGCCCGACTTGCTGGTTGGCGTGCTCGGCGGCATCGAGCATTTCGATTACGCCTCACAGGCGTTCAATGGAACGCTCCAGGGGGACGGCTGGACCACCGGCGCGTATCTTGGCTGGCGTTTCGCGCCGAATTTGCGGTTTGACGTTGCAGGCGCCTGGTCGGATATTCTCGCCGACAACGTGACCGGAGCCGCTGCCGGCAGCTTCACCGGCAACCGCCGGCTTCTCACCAGCGGCGTCACCGGCAGCTACGGCTGGCGTGCCTTTACCCTGGAGCCCTCGGCGACCGTCTTCGCGCTGTGGGAGCACGAGAACGCCTATACCGACAGCCTTGGCACGCTGCAGGCGGAGCGCGATTTCTCGACCGGCCGGGCGAGCGGCGGCATCAAGGCCAGCCATCCGTTCGCATGGTCGAGCACCGTGGACCTCGTGCCCTATGCGGGCCTCTACGGCGAATATTACTTCTCGGGCGACAATGCCAACACCATGGGGCTCACCACCGTGCCGCTTTTGCAAGGCTTCTCGGCGCGCGTCATAGGCGGCCTCGTGGCAACGTATCGCGGCGGCGCGCAGCTCGGCGCCGGCGGTGAATTCGGCGGCATCGGCGGCGAGGGCCAGATCTGGACCTGGCGCGTCCGTGGCCGCGTGCCGTTCTGATGGCCGCGAAGTCGGCAGCGCGCGGACAAGATGAGCTGCATCACAGGTCTGCGCCCTCGCGATCCGCGATCGCCGGGAGCGCGGCAGCGCCGTTGTGGTTATTTCGTGTTTGATTGAAATGCGGGCGGCACAGCCGCCCCCGACCATGGCGGACCGCAGAGCCGATCAACGCCATCGCTGGGAACTCGCATCGAGCCGTGTGTGTGTCCTTTGACCCGAAGAGCGGCTCCTTCGCGCTTGCGCTTGCGCTTGCGCTTGCGCTTGCGATAGCGTGAGCGCACTCTTCGTTGCATTCAAGGCGTCAATTGCCCTGAACACCGCTACCACGCCCGCGTCGCCGCCACCCTGGCGCCGCTCCTCGATCCGCCGGCGCGCGCCTGGCTCGCGGGCGCGACCGCTGCGATCGCGCAGGGCTGACGGCGCCAGGCCGACGACCAAACAAAATCGCATGGCTCCCGGGCGCGTGCCATTGTAAACAACAATGCGATCTTGCCGGATCAGGGCGGAAGGGACGCGGAGCCATGCAAGCGGCGCAAGGCTCGAGAAAGTATCCCGTCATCGGCCGGACCAAGAAAATTGAATTCATCGTGACACCAAGCAAAAAACCGGCGCGGGGTTCCGGCCGGGCACAGCTCCTGAGTTTCAATTTGACGAATCCACTGATTTGCGCACTTGCGTCAAGTGCCTTTGCAGGGCGCAATCGCTCTCTTGCGCCTGGAGCCATCGACACCTCCCATCCGGGCTTTCGGGCAATCCAAAAAGTCGCTACCATTCATGCAAGCTCGGGGTTCATCCGGGATTCCTAGATAATCCACTTGGGAGGGATAAATCATGCGCACAGTCGTCTCGAACACCTGCCTCGCCGTGCTCGCGCTCATCGCGTCAGCCGGCATCGCGGCAGCGGACGAGGTCAAGCTGATCAGCGTCGGCGGCGTGAAGCTCGGCCTCGACCCGATCATCGCCGACTTCACCAAGCAGACCGGCCACAAGGTGACCTATACGGCGGGCTCGCCCGCGATGGTGTCGCAAAAGCTCGCGGCCGGCGAAGCGTTCGACGTCGTGGTGCAGTCGGGGGCCGCGATGGCCGAGCTTGCAAAGATCAACGGGCTCAAGCCGGAGACCCGCAAGCCGGTCGTTCGCGGCGGCATCGGGATGGCGGTGGGTCCCAACGCAACGGCGCCCGACATCTCGACCGCTGACGCGTTCAAGAAGACGCTGTTGGCCGCGAAATCGATCGGCGTCGGCGATCCGGCCGTGCCCAACGGCAGCGGCATCGTGATCCAGCGCATCCTCGCCGCGTCAGGCATCATGGACACGATCAAGCCGAAGGTGAAGGTCGTCGGCCTCGACCCGGGCCAGGAGATGATCGCCAAGGGCGAGCTCGAGCTTGGCCTCATGAATGCGAGCGAGGTGCGCACATTCGTGAAATTCGCCGGCCCGGTCCCGGCGCCGCTGCAGGACTATACCAACTATGAGGTCGCGCTGACCGCCAAGGCGTCCGACTCCGGCGCCGCGCTCGCGCTCGCGCAGTTCATCGGTAGCCAAGCTGCGGCTCAGCACTGGAAGACGGCCCGCATGGAGCCGACGGCGGCGAAGTAGGATGGGCGAGCTCGGCCGGGGAATGGGCCAGATTTGGCGCGGTGCACGGCGGAGCCGCGGCTTCCACTGCGGCGGATTTCTGCAGGTCTTGCACGAGGGAGCATTTCAGATGAGTGCTCGAAACCGCACTCCGTTTGGACTTGTCTTGGGCCTCGCCCTTCTTCTGGCGTTTGCAGTCGGCGGCTCCGGTCCGTCGGCCGCGCAAGAGCTGGGCCTGGCAGCGAAAAAGCCTGTCGTGGCGGCGGCCTGCAAGCTGTGCCCATGGGGCGCGATTGCCGACGTGCTGAAGGAGTCGTTGAAACCGCAGGGCTATGACCTGCAAATTTGCTACACGTGCTCGCGCGCCAACAATCCGCGCTACGTCGTGGGCACGATGGAGCCCCCGCAGACCGATCCGGAAGGCTCGCCGCCGCCCCCCAAGCATCCCATCGAATTCGGCATCACCTCGGGGTCGAGCGTCCAATGGATGTACGAGGGCTCGCACGACTATGCCAAGGATGGCGGCCATAAAGAGCTGCGGCTGATCGCCCGCGTCGATGTCGCCAATTACGCGGTGATGATGGTGAAGGCTTCGACCGGCATCACCGACCTGCGCCAGATCAAGGAAAGGCGCCTGCCGGTGCGGATCATCACCACCGAGAGCGCCGGCAACATGCCGATCCTGAAATATTACGGCATCACCAAAAAGGAGCTGGAATCCTGGGGCGGTTCCTTCGTGCACTTCGTCGGCACCCTGCCGGAAGATCCCGATGCCTTCGACGTCGTCATCATGAGCAATCTCTATCTCGGTGGCGCGCCCGAGATGCGGCCGTACTACCTGATCACCGCGAGATACGACATGCGCTTCCTGCCGATGCCGCAGGATCTGCGCGAGAGCATGGCAAAAGACCTGGGCGGGGAGCTCGTCGATATTCCGACCGCGCTGTTCCGCGGCGTGGACGCTCCGGTCCCGAGCGTCGGCACGTCGTCGCGCGCGATCTATGCGAAAGCGGACCTTTCGGCCGACTTCGCCTACACGATCGCGAGATCGCTCGACGAGCATCGCGATCTGTTCCGGTGGACGCACGTGCCTTTCACCTACGACTCGCGGCTCGTGACGCAGCTGCCGCCGGTGCCGCTGCACTCCGGCGCCGAGCGCTACTATCGCGAGGTGGGCTACCTCAAATAGCGCGGCCTGCGCGCGGCGCTCTTGGGGGAAACGGACCAACGAGGCAAATCAGAGCACTTTCAGTCGATCTGTGATTTTTCGGTTTCGACCAACTTCTACCGTTTGCGGCGATGCATCAATTCGATCGCAGCTTCAGTCGCCTTGAGATGATCGCGGTATGGCTCTCGTTCCACCCTCCCGGCACGCCGCGAGCTTCTTCATCAGAAAATCGGCCAGCACTTCTACGCGTTTCGGCTGCGGTTCCCCCGGCGGCACGACCCAGTGGACAGCGCCGAGCGGAAGAGACCAATCCGGCAATAATCTCTCCAGCTGATTGGCCCCGAGAGCCTCGCGCAAAATGAATTCAGGCAGGATGCCGAGGCCCGTTCCCGCGATCAGGGCCGGCATCATCGCGTCACCATTATTCACGCGCAGTGGACCCGACGGCTGCACGCTCGCGGATTTGGCGCCCTTGGTAAAGTGCCACACCTCGGTCGTCACGGTGTAGCTGTAGGTGAGGCAGCGGTGCTGCGCGAGGTGGAGTGGATGCTTCGGTCTGCCATATTTGCTCAGATAGTCGGGCGAGCCCACCAGGTAGCGGGGCATCTCGCAGAGCCGCCGCGCCACCAGCGTAGACCCGGGCAGGACGGCGATGCGGATTGCGGCGTCAAAGCTCTCGCCGATGATATCGACCATTGCATCGCTCAGGTGCAGATCGATCGATACCTCCGGAAAGATGGCGAGGAATTCCGGCAATAGCGGCGCCACATGCAGCAGCCCGAACGACATGGGGACCGCCAGCCGGACAGGTCCACGCGGTACGGTCGCTTGCGCCACCGCAGCGTCCTCGGCCGCTTCGCCCTCGGCGAGGATGTGCGCCGCCCGCACCGCGAGCTGTCGTCCGGCATCCGTCAGCTCAAAGCGGCGGGCCGTTCGGATGATCAGCCGCGCGCCGAGCCGTCATTCGATCCTGCTGACCGCCTTTGACACGGTCGCTTTCGAAAGCCGCAATTCCGCTGCCGCGTCGGCGAAGGAGCGACACTCCGCGACCTTCGCGAAGATGGCGAGCCCTTCAAGGTCCGGCAGTCTGGCCATGAATATGAATTGCCATGATCATAAATTTCGAAACCTTGAGTTTCGATAGTTTCTATTTCTAAATTCATCGGCTGTCCATAA
Organism: uncultured Alphaproteobacteria bacterium; assembly: GCA_963744275.1. Lineage (GTDB taxonomy): Bacteria > Pseudomonadota > Alphaproteobacteria > Rhizobiales > Xanthobacteraceae > VAZQ01. The sequence goes on along the minus strand of CAVUSX010000025.1, from coordinate 163,559 downwards.
AGTTGACGGCGGCGAGGTCGCAACGCCACGCGCTGGCTGCGAGAACGCGATCCGCCATGGAGGGGAGCCGCCCAAGGAGAGCTCAATGGAGCTGCAGACACACGCAGTAAGAAAGTATCCTCCGACATCGACTTTGCTCGCTTCATCCGCCGGGCTCGGCTGGCGGTCGACGTCGACGGCGTGAGAATTCACGCGCGTGACGGCGCCGCCATCACGGACGTCGCCATCGTCCGGATTGCGGCAATCGAAGATGCCGACGTCGTTATGGTCGATGTTCCTTAGGGAGAGGAGCTTTGCCATGAAAATTCTGGTGTCTATTGCGGTTGCTCGGGTTGCTGACATTGCCGGCGCAGGCACAGACTTTGCCGGAATGGGCCTATCCGGTCAGCCCGACGCCGACGCCGCTCGATGACACCGTGCAAAAACATTTGCCGGACAGCACCAAGGCATACACGCAGGCCCAGATCGACGATGGGTTCAATCCGGCAGACTGGTATCCGCAGGACCATCCGCCGATGCCGGACGTGGTTGCGCATGGCCGTAAGGCGGCCAATGCCCGGGCCTGCGCCTTGTGTCATCTGACCAGCGGTGCGGGACAGCCGGAATCCGCGCGCCTCGCCGGGCTTCCGGTCGGATACATCATGCGCCAGATGGCCGAGTTCAAGAGTGGCGCCCGTCGCGGCGCGGGCGCCATGGCAATGATCCCGATCGCCCAGGGCCTTGATGAAGAGGACTTCAAGGCAGCGGCCAAGTATTTCACCTCGCTCAAGACACCGATTTGGTACCAGGTCGTCGAAACCGCCACAGTGCCGAAGTCCCATCTCGGTAAACGGTGCCATGAGGCTCCCGGTGGAGCACGGCGGCACCGAGCCCATCGGCAACCGGATCATCGAATTACCGCAGGATGTCGAGAGCGCCGAGAGCCGCAACCCGCGCGTGGGCTTCGTGGCTCACGTACCGCCCGGCAGCGTCAACAAGGGTGAGGCGATCGTAACCACCGGCGCCGATGGCAAGACCCTCCCGTGTGCCACATGCCACGGCCCCGACCTCGAGGGCCTCGGCGACGTTCCGCCCATCATCGGGCGCTCGGCGATATATGTTTACCGCCAGCTCAACGACATCAAGATCGGCACGCGCAATGGCGCAATGGCGCCGCTGATGAAAGGCGTAGTCGAGAAATTGACCGACGACGATAGGATTGCGATCGCTGCCTATCTGGCGTCCAGGGGCCCCTGATGGTTTGCCGGCGACAGTCCCGATGCGGCGCTGGTTGGTATCTCGGCGACCGGCTTCGCTCCCACCCCAACCGATTGAGGAGACTGGTCATGCAAATATCCAGACGCAAGCTTTTGGCCACGGGTGGCAGCGGCGCAATCGTCGCCATGGGCGGCTCGGCACGCTGGAGTTTCGCGCAGTTACCGGCGCCGCAAGCGGACACGTCGCCGGATCTGATCGTACTCAATGCCAAGGTGACGACGCTGCAGAACGGCCGGGGCGAAGTGCAGGCGTTCGCGGTGCGCGGCGAGAAGATCGTCGCGGTCGGGGGCGACGGTGAAATCCTTACCCTGCGCGCCGCCAATACCCGCGTGATCGACGCAGGCGGCCGGCGGGTCGTTCCCGGCCTCAACGACGACCACTTCCACATCGTGCGCGGCGGACGCGACTACAATCTCGAGCTTCGCTGGGATGGTGTCGAATCGCTCCAGCGCGGCCTCCAGATGATCCAGGAGCAGGCAATGCGCACGCCCAAGGGTCAATGGGTGCGCGTGATGGGCGGCTGGTCTCCGTATCAGTTCAGAGAGAGGAGGATGCCGACCATCGCGGAGCTGAACGATGCCGCCGCCGGACACTCCGGTCTATGTGGTGTTCGCCTACAGCGAGGGCCTGCTCAACAAGGCCGGCGTCGCGGCGCTCGGGCTCACGCCCGCCACCAAGCCGGCGGGTGGCAGCACCGAGTTTGTCGATGGCGGTGCCATCTTTCGCCAACCGCCTGCCGTGTACGCAGGAATCGCCGGGCTGCCGCTGCTGTCAGACGCAGATAAGCTCAACTCGACCCAGCATTACTTCCGCGAGCTGAGCCGCTTCGGCCTGACCAGCGCGACCGACGCGGGCGCAACCGGCACCCCTTACCCAGGCGACTATCGGGCGATGGAGACGCTCGCCGCCAGCCCCAAGTTTCCGATCCGCATATCGAACCTCTTGTTCTCGCAGCAACCCGGAACCGAGCGCGAGTTCTATGAGAAATTGAGCACCGAGGAAAAGCGTGACGTCAATCGGGCCGCGTCGCGGCTGAACGGTTACGTTTTCGAAGGCGCCGGAGAAGTTCTGGTCTGGTCGGCGGCGGACTTCGAGGACTTCATGGCGGCGCGTGTCGAGCTCGGCCCCCAGATGGAGCGGGAGCTCGCCGCCGTCACCCGTCTGATTGCCAGCAAACAGTGGCCGATCCGGCAGCACGCGACCTATGATCAGTCGATCTCGCGCATCCTCGACGTGTTCGAGCCGATATTCGAGGAAACCGGCTATCAGGCGCGCTGGGGCATCGATCACGCCGAGACCATCTCGCCGCGCAACATCGCGCGTATCAAGGCGATGGGCGGCGGCATCGCGGTCCAGGACCGCATGGCGTTTGCCGGCGAATATTTCCTCGAGCGCTACAGCGCGCAGGCCGCGGCGCATGCGCCGCCCATCCGGCAGATGCTGGACGTGGGGATTCCGTGTCGGCGCCAGCACCGATGCGACGCGCGTCGCGAGCTACAATCCCTGGATCTCGCTCTACTGGATGGTGACCGGCAAGACCGTGGGCGGGATGCAGCTCGCATCGCCCGAGAACCGGCTGTCGCGTGAGGAGGCGTTGCGGCTCTACACCATCGGAAGCGCGTGGTTCAGCGGCGAAGAGGGGATGAAAGGCAGGATTGCTCCCGGGCAGCTCGCCGACTTCGCGATCCTTTCGGCCGATTACATGACCGTGCCCGAGGAGCAGATACGCAGAATCGAGTCGGTGCTGACCGTGACCGGCGGAGACGTCGTGTATTCGGCCGGCCCGTTCGCGAGCTTCGCCCCCGACGCCCCTGCCCCCGGTAAGCCCTACATGGTCCCCGGTGGCGGCATTCGGAGGCTATCAACGATAGTGAGCCGTGCAGCGTGCCGAAAGCCGCCTCAGCTCAGTAGAGACATTCCAGGGCTTGGCATCCAACCCGTCAGTATTGGACAAACGAGCAGTGGCAGGCACTCATGGCATTCGATTTCACCGAGCGTCAACCATCGCCAATTGATGACTGCTCCCTCCGGATCGCAGCCCTGATGGTGAGGATTCCGGCAGTTGCATCCGTCGGCCCGCGCCCCGATATGCCAGATCAGAGCGCGGCTCGGGCCCGGTGATCCCTGAGGCAATCGCGGTCTCGCAACCCTCGAGGATACACTTCGCTTCACCACGCGTGCGGATTGAGGGACGCCGGCCCATGACCGAACTGACAAAGACGGAACTGACGAAGACGGAATTGGCCAAGACCGAATTGACCAAGACCGAATTGACCGATCCTGCAGAGCTCGAGGTCGGGCGACCGCTCGTGCTGACCGAAGCAACGTTGCTGCCGGTCGCATTCCGCGAGCCGTTGCGGCCCCAACGCACGCGGCACCGGTTCTCCCGGCGCTTGGCTGTGACGTCGGGTCATTGCGGTTGTGCTGATCACGGGCGCGGGCATCTACGGACGGTATTATTGGACCGTCGGCCGTTTCCTGCAATCGACTAACGATGCCTATGTGCAGGCCGATTCCACCATCGTGGCGCCTAAAGTCTCGGGTTCCCTGAGCGAGGTGCTGGTCGTCGATAACCAACCGGTGAAGACCGGTCAGCCGCTTGCCAAGATCGATGACCGCGACTATCGCGGCTGCGCTCGACCAGGCCAAGGCCGACGTAGCGGCCGCGCAGGCCGATATCGAGAACGTCAAGGCCGCCCTGCAGCAGCAGCAGGCCGTCATCTCCCAGGCCCGTGCCACCGTCGCGGTCGATCAGGCCAATCTCACTTTTGCCGAGGAGGACAATGCCCGCTACGAGGCCCTGGCTAATCGCGGGTCCGGCAGCGTGCAGAATGCCCAGCAGGCGCTTTCCAAGCGCGACACCGCGCGCGCCACGCTCGAGCGCGATACGGCCGCGGTGGTGGCCGCCGAGCAGCAGGTCGGCGTGCTGCAGGCCCAGCTCGCCAAGGCCAATGCGACATTGCTACACGACCAAGCCGTGCAGGAGCAGGCGCAGCTGAACCTCGGCTATACCAACGATCGTGGCTCCTATCGACGGTGTCGTCGGCAACCGCAGCCTGCGGGTCGGAGAATACGTTCAGGCCGGCACCCAGCTCATGGCCGTGGTGCCGCTCGATGCCGTCTATGTGGTTGCGAATTTCGAGGAAACCCAGCTTGACCGCTGTGCATGCGGGCGATCCGGTCAGCATCGTGGTCGACACCTATTCCAAGAAGGCCGTGAAGGGCCATATCGACAGCATTGCGCCGGCGAGCGGGCAGGAGTTCGCGCTGCTGCCCCCCGACAACGCCACCGGCAACTTCACCAAGATCGTGCAGCGCATCCCGGTCAAGATCGCCATCGATCCGGACGACCCGCTGCGCGGCGATCTGCGGCCGGGCATGTCCGTGACCGCGACCGTCGATACGCAGGCGGCCGCGCCGGCCGCCGGCACGGCACAGCCTTCAGCACCGCACTGAACGAGCAGACGCGTAGACGGCGCCGCCATGGCCCTGTTGGAAGCAACCGCGAGCCCGCTCGGCCCAGCCGATCGGGCGCAGCTTCACGACTTGGGCCATCGGTGCTCGGCGCGCTGCTCGGCGCCTTCATGGCGGTGCTGAACATCCAGATCACCAATGCATCGCTCCTCTACATCGAGGGCGGCATCGGGACCGGGGTCGACAACGGCGCCTGGATCACGACCGCCTATCTGATCGGCGAGATCATCGTCATTCCGCTGACCGATTATCTCAGCCGTGTCTTCTCGTTCCGGCGCTACCTGATCGTCAACACCGTCCTGTTCCTGGGGTTCTCCGTGTCCTGCGCCTTTGCGCAGAACCTCGGGCAGATGATCGTCCTGCGCGGCCTGCAGGGGTTCAGCGGCGGCGTGCTGATCCCGATGGCCTTCACCCTGGTGCTGACCAAATTGCCGAAGGCGCAGCAGCCGATCGGCCTGGCGCTGTTCGCGCTCACCGCGACCTTCGGGCCGGCGATCGGCCCGACCATCGGCGGCTATCTGACCGAGACCTACGGCTGGCAATACATCTTCTTCGTCAATCTCGTCCCCGGCGCCGTCATGGTCGTGGTGCTGTGGTTGACGCTCGAGCGCGCAGCCGATGCGGCTCTGCTCTGCTGGCGGAGGGGGACTGGCTCGGCATCGGCGCGATGGCGGTCGGGCTCGCGCGCCCTGCAGACGGTGCTCGACGAAGGCAACAAGGACGGCTGGTTCGACTCGCCCTTCATCGTGCGGCTCGCGCTCGTCGCCGCCGTCTTTCTGACGCTGTTCGTCTGGATCGAGCTCAAGGTCGGCCAAACCCGGCGGTCAATCTCCGGCTCCTGGCCGGCCGCAATTTCGGATTCGGCACGCTGGCGAATGTCCTCGTCGGCTTCGCGCTTTACGGCTCCATCTATATCCTGCCGCAATATCTCGGCCAGGTGTTCGGCTACAACGCCGAGCAGATCGGCTTTGTGCTGGCCTGGACCGGCCTGCCGCAGCTCGTGATCATTCCGTTCGTGCCTTGGCTGATGGGCGGGTCGATGTCGCGCTTCATCGTCGATGAGCGGGCTTTGCGTCTTCGCGGTCAGCTGCTTCATGAACGTCTCATATGTCGCCCGACTATGCCGGCGACCAATTGCTGGTTCCCAATATCGTGCGCTCCGTCGGCCAGGCCGTGGTGCTCACGCCCTTGACGGCGCATCGCCTTGGCCGGCATCGCCCGCGAGAGTCCGCCGCCGCGTCCGGCGTGTTCAACATGCTGCGCAATCTCGGCGGCGCCTTCGGTACCGCGATGTTGGCGACCATCGTCACCAAGCGCGAGCAGTTCCATTCCAACGTCATCGGCAGTGATGTGACCCTGTTCCGGGACAGCGTCAGGGAGCGCTTGAACGAGCTCACCGCGTACTTCATGAGCCACGGCGTCAGCGACCCCGCCGCCGCCCGGCGCGAGGCCATCGTCGCGCTCGGCGACGTCGTGCGCAAGCAGGCCACCATCATGGCTTATGCCGACACCTTTGCGGTCCTCGGCGTTTTGCTGCTGCTGGCCGCCGGGTTGCTCATGCTCACACGACGGGGGGGCGGCACCAGCGTCGTCGCGCACTGAGGTTACGAAAGCACGCCTGCTAGCAACGTCGGACATAATGTGGTCGGTCGGCGTCGGCGACAACGTGATCACGATAAAGGCCCTCGACGCTGCACCCATCTGCCAGCCGCGCTATTCCGCGGGCTGGCCGAGCGGCCCGCTATGGAGCGGACACCGGGATGAGGATGACCACGCGATCCTCGGTTCCGACCGTTCTGGTGATGTGACCCTTGCCGGTGAGATCCTCCGCCAGCTCGATGCTGCCGGGTCCGACCTCGATCGTTTGTCCGCCGGACAGCACGAGCTCGGCGTGGCCGCTCAAGGTGATCACGTATTGGCGGCGCGAAGGCGTGTGATAGCCGTTCTCGCGGCCGGGAGGCGTGCGGCGAAGCTGCGCGCCGGAATTGGCGAGCAGGTTAAAGGCACCCCCGCCAGGTGCAAACTCGACCTCGATCTCCTCGGCATGGGTCAACCCGTCCGGACCGGTAAAGAACCGGGTGATCATGACAGGCTTGCCGTTTTGAGCCACGCCTTCCGCGCCATGCGCCGGGGGCATCAGAGCGGAAATGCTCAACAGACCGGCGCCGACAAGCAATATGCGTTTCGCATTCATCTGCGGCCTCCCGCTTTCTTGATGGGAGCCACGGTAGCACGGTTTGCAGCTTGCCTCCGAGTCTCCGGATAAACATTCGCGCGCGCTCGGTTTATGGACGTGCGCGGTTTGCTCTTTTGGGATAAAATGCAGCCCACACCCGCTTGAGGAAGGTCGAACCTTGAAAGGGAGGTTGGCATGAGCATGCAGCGACAGCTCCTTATATTGGTGACGTTGGCGGCAGCGGCGGCGACACCTGCCTGGGGGCAAACGGCGACGCCTGCGGCCGGCGCGGCCAATATGCAAACCGGCGCATCCGTCCCGGACATCTCCGGCATCTGGTGGCATCCCTCTCTTCCCGGCTTCGAGCCGCCGGCATCAGGTCCCGGCCCGGTGACGAACAGGTCGCGCAGCCGCGGCGTCAGCAATTACGACCAGCTGGTCGGTGACTACACCAATCCGATCTTGAAGCCGCAGACGGCGGAAATCGTGAAGAGGTTCGGCGAGCTCTCGTTGAAGGGCGTGACCTATCCGAGCCCCGCCAATCAGTGCTGGCCCGAACCCGTACCGTTCATCTACAAGAATTTCGCAATCGTGATTTTTCAAGAGCCGGACGGGCTCACGATCATCTACGACCAGGATCATGAAGTCCGCCACGTGCGCATGAACCAGCCGCATCCGACGCAGGTGACGCCGTCCTGGTATGGGGATTCAGTCGGCCACTACGAAGGCGACACGCTGGTGATCGACACCGTGGGGACCAGGACCGACCGGCCGTTTGCCATGATCGACTTGTACGGCACGCCCTACACCGAGAAGCTGCACGTGGTCGAACGTTATCGGCTGCTCGACTACGCAGACGCGAAAGAAGGGCTGGAAAGGGACGCCAAGGAGAACCGGCGTGCCCCCGTGGGCATCGACCGCAACTACAGGGGCAAGCACCTGCAGCTCCAGTTCACGGTCGAGGATCCGGGCGTCTTCACGATGCCCTGGAGCGCGACCATAACCTACGGACGCGGCTCCGACGAATGGCCGGAAACGGTCTGCGCCGAAAACATCCATGAATACTACAACAACAAGGACTCGGACGTCCCGCGGGCGGACAAGCCGGATTTCTGAGCGCACTTTGTAGGGCGCAATCGCTTTATTGCGCCGGTCGCTCACCTCCGGTTCCTTCCGGAAGCATTCGGCTTCGCGAAGCGGCGCAATAAAGCGATTGCGCCCTACCGTCGCTCGCCGATCAGGGCGAACCACTCGTCCTCGGTGAGCACCTGACGCCCATCTCGGCCGCCTTGGTGAGCTTGGAGCCGGCGCCGGGGCCGGCCACCACGTAGTCGGTCTTCTTGGAGACCGAGCCGGCGGTCTTGGCGCCCAGGCGATCCGCCATGGCCTTGGCCTCGTCGCGGGTCATCTTCTCGAGCGAGCCGGTGAACACCACCGTCTTGCCGGCGACCGGCGAGCTCAAGACCGGCTGCTCGGCGTCGAGGATGCGCACCTGCCTGGTCAGGCGCTCCACGATGCCGCGGTTGTGGGCTTCGCCGAAATAGGCCGCCAGGCTGTCGATCACGGTGTCGCCGATCTGGTCGAGGTTGTCCATCTCGGCGCGCGTTTCAGCGTCGGCCGCCGCGACCTTCAAGCCAGCCTCGTGAAACGCGGCCCATGATCCGTAGCCGCGCGCCAGCGCCCGCGCCGTGGTCTCGCCCACGTGGCGCATGCCGAGCGCATAGATGAAACGCTCGAGCGCGATCTCGCGCCGCGCCGCGATGGCCGCGAACAGGTTGCGCACCGAGAGCTCGCCGAAGCCTTCCTGCTCCTCCAGCTTGATCTTGGGGTTGCGGGCTTCGAGCGTGAAGATGTCGGCCGGCTCCTTGATCCAGCCCTGCTCGAAGAACAAGGCGATCTGCTTCTCGCCCAGTCCCTCGATATCGAAAGCGCGCCGCGAAACGAAGTGCCGCAGATGCTCGATCTTCTGATGCGGGCAGGCGAACTCGCCGCTGCAATGGGAACGCGCCCCCTCCTCGCCGCCCGCGACGGTCTCGCGCACCACGGCGGTCTCGAGCGGGCACGGGCAGGTCTTGGGAAACCGATAGGGCTTGGGGCCGCGCGGCTTCTCCAGAACGACGCCGAGCACCTGCGGGATCACGTCGCCGGCGCGCTGGATCGTCACCGTATCGCCGACCCGCACGCCCAGCCGCTCGATCTCGTCCTCGTTGTGCAGGGTCGCGTTCGACACCACCACGCCGCCGACCGTCACCGGCGCGAGCTTGGCGACCGGGGTGAGCGCGCCGGTGCGTCCGACCTGGATGTCGATCGCATTCACGATGGTGGTCGCCTTCTCGGCCGCGAACTTGTGCGCGATCGCCCAGCGCGGCGTGCGCGAGTCGAACCCGAGCCGCTGCTGCAGATCGAGGCGGTCGACCTTGTAGACCACGCCGTCGATGTCGTAGCCGAGCGTGGCGCGCTTGAGCTCGATATCGTGATGGAAGGCCAGCAGCTCCTCGACGCTGCGGCAAATCCTGATCAGCGGATTGATGCTGAAGCCGCAACCGGCGAGCCAGTGCAAGAAGCCGGACTGGCTGTCCGCCGGAATACGGCTCATCTCGCCATAGGAATAGGCGAAGAACCGAAGCGGCCGCGTCGCCGTGATGGCGGGGTCGAGCTGGCGCAGCGAGCCGGCGGCGGTATTGCGCGGATTGGCGTAGATCTGCTTGCCCTCCTTGGCCTGGCGGGCGTTGAGCGCGGCAAAGTCCGCGTGCCCCATATAGACCTCGCCCCGGACCTCGCAGACTTCCGGAATGGATTTGCCGCGCAAGCGATGCGGAATGTCGCCGATGGTGCGGACATTGGCGGTGACATCCTCGCCCACCAACCCGTCCCCGCGCGTCGCCGCGCTCTTGAGCTCGCCGCCCTCGTAGCGCAGCGAGCAGGACAGGCCGTCGATCTTCGGCTCGGCGGTGAAATCGACCGGCTCCTCGGCCGGCAGCCGCAGGAACCGGCGCACCCGGTTGACGAAATCCGCGACCTCCTCGGCCGCGAAGGCGTTGCCCAGCGACAGCATCGGGACCGCGTGCCGCACCTCGGCGAATTTGGCCGCCGGTGTCGCGCCGACGCGTCGCGACGGCGAATCCGGCCGCACCAGCTGCGGGAAGCGCGCCTCGATCGCTTCGTTGCGGCGCCGCAACGCGTCATAGGCGGCGTCCGAGACGGTCGGCGCATCCTCCTGGTAATAGCGCTTGTCATGCGCGCCGATCTCGGCGGCGAGCCGCTCGAGCTCGGCCTTGGCGGCCGCCTCGCTCAGCGCGTCGACGGCGGTCTTGCTGGCGTCGTTCCTGGTCTTGCTGGCTGGTTTCTTGGTCATGGCTCACATATTTTTTGTCATTACCTGATATTGCGCGATTCCGGCGCAAGCTGCGAAGCCCCTCGGGGGCCGTTCCATTCCCCCGCCCGGCCCTCCCTTGAAGTCCGGGCCCGCTTTCGCCTACGCTGCCGGCCACCGTGGGGGAGCAACCCACCCAGCAGGAGCGAAACGTCCATGACAGCCGTCCGCACTATCCTGAAGCATATGTGGCTTGTGCTCGTGGTCGCGGCACTTCCAGCCAGCGCCGGCACCAGCCGCATCTACATCACCAACAGCGCCGGCGACTCGATCAACGTGATCGACCCCGATACCAATACGGTGGTGCAGACCATCAAGGGTGAGGAGGCGGCCCATGGCATCAACTTCTCGCCCGACGGCACGCGCGTCTATGTCAGCAACGAATTCCACCAGCACGCTCGACGTGTTCGACCAGAAGACCGGCGCCCTGATCAAGAAGGTGGCGCTGAGCAACCACCCCAACAACATCACCGTCTCGAAGGACGGCCGCATCTTCGTCGGCATCGCGCGCGAGCCGGGAGCGCTCGACATCATCGATCCGGTGAGCCTGACGCTGACCAAGAGCATCCCGATGCGCGGGCGCCTGCACAACATCTACGTGACCCCCGACCAGAAGTACGTGATCGTCGGCTCGGTGGCCAAGAAGTTCGTCTCGGCGGTCGACATCACCACCGATACGGTGGCCTGGACCTATCAGTTCGACCTCGGCGTCCGCCCGATGACCATCGAGGCCAATCCGGACGGCTCGACCAAGCGCATCTTCGTGCAGCTGGCCTCGTTCGACGGGTTCGCCGTGCTGGACTTCGCCAAGCACGATGAGGTGGCCCGGATCAAGCTGCCCGAGCTGCACAAGAACGTCGACATGGACCCGGGCCGCCTCGATGCGCCTTCGCACGGGATCGGCGTCCACCCCGACGGCAAGACCCTGTGGGTCACCAGCATTCCGCAGAACGCGGTGTTCGTGTACTCGCTGACCGACCTCAAGCTGGTGGGGCAGATCGATTTGCCCGAGCTCAAGCTTCCGGGTTATCCGCTGGGCGGGGCGGTCGCCAACTGGGTGACGTTCACGCCTGACGGCAAGACCATCTACATCGCCAATTCCGGCTTGCGCTCGGTGACGGCCATCGACACCGCCAGCATGAAGATCAAGGCGGTCATTCCGGTCGGCGAGGTGCCCAAGCGCATCAACACCCTGGTGATGAACTGACGGCACGCGCGAGCGCGCGACGCGCGCCTCCAAATCAAGACAAAGGGCGGCGCCATGCGCCGCCCTTTTCGCGTCGTGGGACACCCGCGATGTCGCCAGATCTGTAGGGTGGGCAAAATTGCCTGGCAGGACGATCATGAAAGCGCGGAGCTTGCGCGCAATTTTGCCCACGCGCCTGCGCGCAAGGCCCGGCATCCGCGTGGGCAAAGCGCCGATACGCTGTGCCCTGTCGCGACGTTGTTCGCTGGCGCTTTGCCCGCCCTACGCGGGCCACTCCGAGCGAGGAGCCGAGCGCTAGTTTACGCCCGCCCACTGCGCCAGGAGCTTCCAATCCGGGTCATCCTTGTTGGCGAACTGCCTGCCGCCCGAATGGAAGAGATCGCCGCCGGCCTCCGGGGCGAGCGGGTGCTTCAGCAGCCGGCTGGCGGCCGGATCGTTGGGAACGACCAGGCCGGAGACGCTCTGGAAATTCTTGCGGGACTGCTCGTCGGTCCAGAAGCTGGCGCCCTCGGGCAGCCGTTCCAGGTGGAAGGCGCTGTTGTTCTCCGAGTGACAGACGTAGCACCGCACGTGTCCGTCGCGGTGCTCAAGGAAGATCGGCTCGACCTTGCTCTTGAAAGTTTCGAAGTCGAGCGGCTTGCCTTGCGACGCCACCTGCGACACGGACGCAGCCACCAACGCGGCCCCGGCGGCGACGGCGACTGACAGAACACGAAACGACATTTCATCCTCCCGTTTGGCGCTGGCGCGCATTGCGATTGCGACCAGCCTTTTCGATGCCCGACACTAGCAGAATGGGCCCGCCATTGCGATGCGTATTGGCGATGCGTATTGGGCACTTCGCCCGGCCGCCGCGGCGAGGTAGGATCGAACGGGGGTGCACACAAGCCCGCCGCGAGCCCAACCGCCATGGCGGGTGCCCGCACTGAACTTCGCAAGGGAGGAGATCCTTTATGCCGACCATCGATCCGCGCACGAGCCGCCGTCATTTCCTGCAATTCCTCGCCGCCAGCCCGTTCTATGCCTCCAGCACGCTCGCCGCCTTCGCGGCCGAGACCCCCTCGCGCCTGCCGGATCCGATGATCTGGGCGCCGCGCGACCTCGACCACCTGATCGCCACCCCCAAGGAGGCCATCAACGTGTTCGATTTCGAGCCGGTGATGCACAAGAACGTGCCGCCGGGGCATTTCGGCTACATGGCGTCGGGCATCGACGACGAGGTCACGCTGCGCGCCAATCGCGAGGCCTTCCTGAAATTCCAGCTGCGGCCGCGCCGGCTGGTCGACGTCAGCAAGGTCGACATGAGCGCCGATATCCTGGGCGTGAAATATGCGACCCCGATCATCATCGCCCCGACCGGCGGGCACAAGGCCTATCACGCCGACGGCGAGATCGGCGTCGCCAAGGCCGCCAAGAGCGGCGATCACCTGATGATCCTCTCGACCCAGGCCTCGACCTCGATCGAGGACGTGACGGCGGCGCGCGGACGGCCGATCTGGTACCAGCTCTATGCCACCAACAAATTCGAGGTCGCCAAGAGCCACGTGCAGCGCGCCGAGAAGGCCGGAGCGCTGGCGGTCGCCGTCACCGTAGATCGCAGCGGCGGCCGCAACCAGGAGACCCTGTTCCGCATGCAGCGCACCGACCCGCGCCAATGCTCCGACTGCCACGACAACAGTACGCTCGAGAAGGCCCAGCTCAGCAAGCCCATGTATGACGGCGTCGACCTGAGCGGGCTGCGCAACATCCAATCCTCCGCCATGTCCTGGGAGTACATCAAGCGGCTGCGCGACGTGACCAAGATGAAGATCGTGCTCAAGGGCATACAGGCCTTCGAGGATGCCAAGATCGCGGCGGATTCCGGCATCGACGCCATCATCGTCTCCGACCACGGCGGACGCGCCGACGAGGCCGGCCGCGGGACCATCGACATGCTGCCGGAGATCATCGAGGTCTCCGGCAACATGCCGGTCCTGATCGACAGCGGCTTCCGCCGCGGCACCGATATCGTCAAGGCGCTGTGCATGGGCGCCAAGGGGGTGGCGGTCGGGCGGCCCTATCTGTGGGGGCTCGGCGCCTTCGGCGAGCCCGGCGTCGAGCGGGTGCTCGAGCTGTTGCGGATCGAGCTGCTCGCCGCCATGCAGCAGGTCGGCGCGCCCTCGCTCAAGCAGCTGGTGCCCGCCATGGTGCGGCGGGCGTAAGGGTTTCGCGACAAAGCGACAACGGTCGAGGCGGCCAAGGCCGCCTCGACGCTCTCGGCTCCAACCCAGCAAGTGGATCGTCTGAAATGAAAACAGCCGTCGTGGTCGGCACTTTGCTGCTTGTCGGTATCGGCGTCACACAGGCCCAGCCGGCCGGCAAGACATCGACCGCGAGCGGCGTCTTCACCGCCGAGCAGGCCAAGAACGGAGAGAGCGTCTTTCAGGCGAGATGCGCGGGCTGTCATGGGGCCGATCTTCACAGCACCGATCCGGAGGCTCCGGATCTGACCGCAGCGGCGTTCCGCTTCGGCTGGAACGGAAAGACGATCGCCAACCGGTTCGAGGAGATCCGCGGCACGATGCCGTACGGAAACGCCGGCAGCCTCGATGACCAGACCTATCTCGACATCGTCGCCTATATTCTGCAGTTCAACGGCATTCCCTCCGGAAGCAAGAAGCTGGTGCCGGACGATTCGACGCTGGAGAAGATCGTGATCGCGGTGCCGCCCGGGTGAGCGGAGCCGCGAGCGCCAGGCTCGTATTGTTGTTTGGTACGTCGGCCGCGTGCCCCTCCCCCTGCAAGGCACTCTACGATGGCGGCGGCCTTTCCTCGGGCGGCTTGATGTGCCGGAAGGACACGAGCAGCGCCAGGTCATAGACGATTTTCAGGCCGCCGCAGATCACCAGCGGCAATCCCGAAAATGACGACGCCAACAGAACGCCGCTGAGCGCCGGGCTGAGCGAGGATGCGAGGCTGCGCGGGACCGCGGTGACGCCGGCGGCGGCCGTGCGCTCGGCGGGCGTCACCACCGCCATCACGTAGGATGTGCGGGTCGGCACATCCATCTGCGACAGCGCCGAGCGGACCAACAGCAGCGCCACGACCGTGGCGAGGTCGGGAGCGAAGGCCGCCAGGATGAGGCAGATGCTCGAGGGAATATGCGTGAACACCATGGTATTGACCAGCCCGACCCGCATGGCGAGGCGCGCCGCCACCGGATAGGAGAAGGCGCTCAACACGCTCGACCAGAAGAAGAAGCTGCCGGCCGCCGCCAGCGAGAGCTCGAAGCGCTGGAACAGCCACAGTGCGAGCAGCGATTGAACGATGAAGCCGCCCGCGAACGCATCGAGGCTGAACAGCGCCGCCAGCCGGTAGACGACGGCGCGCGAGGGTCCGAGCGGGGCACTGTGGTGGGCTTCCTCGACTTGGCGGCGCGGCAGGCGGCGGTACAAGATCGCGGCGGCCAGCCCGAGAACCGCGTAGGCATAGAACATGAGGCGAAACGCGGTGATCGCGCCGAAGCCTGACGGACGCCAGCCCCTCCGGGATCACGGCGCCGAGCGCGCCGGCCGCGGCCGACAAGGCGCCGATCAGGCTGTAGCGCGCGAACACGCTGGTGCGCTCGCGATCCGGCACACCGCGCGCCAGCATGGCGTGCTCGAGCGGCACGAACACCCCGATATCCCCGGCCGACGGATTGATGGTGCCGACGAAGGCCACCACGGCCACGAACGCGATGTGCGCGGAGGCCGGAAAGGCAAGCCCGGTCGCCGCCATCAGGCCCGCCGCCAGCAACAGGAGCGTGCGCAGATCGTGGCGGGGCGCGATCCATCCGATCGCGAGCGTCAAGACCGCCGAGCCGAAGAGTGACGCTGCCGCCACGATGCCGATATCGATCGGGCCGTAGCCGACCGCCGACAAGTAGGCCGGGAGCAGAATGACGGCGAAGCCATCGCCGAACCCGCGCAATCCCCGTGCCGCGTAGAGCAGGCGGATGTCGGAGCGTCCGGGCGGCGCCGGATGATCGGTTTGGCTCATCGGAATTGCAACAGCGCTGCGGGGGCAGCGCCGCATTCCGATCGAGCGAGGATAGGGTTGATTGAGCCACCTGACGGTGCCGACCATGCGCAAACGCCTCGACAAAGCGTATTGCGCAGGGCTTGGACGGCCGAGCCGCCTGACGGGGAGCCTGCGTTTCCCCGAGCGATTGTCTAACCGGTCACCGCGCCGGCCGCAAGACGGCGGGTCGGTCCGGGAGACTTGCGCCGATCGGGTCAGTCCGGCGCGCGAGCGAAGCCCAGGGAAGGACGCCCGACAGCGTGGTGCTTTCAGACAATTTCAACCCCGCCGGGCAATTTGGCCTTCGCGCATGGCCGCCGGAATGCTATGAATTGCCGATAGTTGGGGAGACCGACCGATGAATTTGCCGGAGCTCTGCATCCGTCGTCCGGTCATGACGACGCTGCTGATGGTGGCCTTCGTGATCTTCGGCCTCTTCGGCTATCGGCAGCTGCCGGTCGCGCGCTGCCCGAAGGTCGACTTCCCCACCATCGTGGTCCACGGCGCAGCCTGCCCGGCGCCAGCCCGACACCATGGCGTCCTCGGTGGCGACGCCGCTCGAGAAGCAGTTCTCGACCATCGCCGGCCTCGACTCGATGATCTCGTCGAGCGGCCAGGGCGTGACCGCGATCACCATGCAGTTCGACCTCGACCGCAACATCGACGGCGCGGCGCTCGACGTGCAGTCGGCGATGACGCCGGCGGCCGGCACCTGCCGTCCGAGATGACGACGCCGCCGAGCTTCCGCAAGGTGAATCCGGCCGACCGGCCGATCATGTCTCTCGGCTCAGTTCCGAGACGCTGCCGCTTGTCGGATGGTCGACGAATATGCCGAGACGACTGATCGCGCAGCGCATCTCGACCCTCGCCGGCGTGGCCCAGGTGCTGGTGTTCGGCGCGCAGAAATTCGCCGTGCGCATCCAGGCCGATCCCGAGGCGCTGGCCGCCACAGGCATCGAGCTTCGACGACCTGCCAGACCGCGGTCGCCGCCGCCAACGTCGACCAGCCGGTCGGCGCGCTGATGCGGCCCGCAGGCCTTGACCGCTGCAGTCCAACGCGGCCAGCTGCACGCGGCCGATTACGCACCGCTGATCGTCGCCTACCGCAACGGCGCGCCGGTGCGGCTCAACGACGTCGCCGACGCGATCGACAGCGTCGAGAACGACAAGGTCGCGAGCTGGTACAACGGCGCGCGCGCCATCCTGCTCGCCGTCTTCCGCCAGCCCGACGCCAACACCGTCGAGGTGGTCGACAGCGTCAAGGCGCTGCTGCCGCATGTTCCAGGCGCAACCTGCCGCCGTCGGTCAATCTCGACGTGCTGTTCGACCGCTCGCAGTCGATCCGCAACTCGGTCAACGACGTGCAGTTCACGCTGCTGCTCACCGCGGCGCTGGTGGTGCTGGTGATCTTCGTCTTCCTGCGCAACGTCTCGGCGACCATCATTCCCGCGCTGGCGCTGCCGATCGTCGGTGATCGGCACCTTCGCCGGCATGGAGGTGTTGGGCTACAGCCTCGACAATCTCTCGCTGATGGCGCTGACGCTGTCGGTGGGCTTCGTCGTCGACGACGCCATCGTCATGCTGGAGAACATCGTCCGCCACATCGAGATCGGCGAGAAGCCGTATCGAAGCGGCGCTCAAGGGCTCGCAGCGAGATCGGCTTCACCATCCTGTCCATGACGCTGTCGCTGGTCGCGGTGTTCATTCCCGTGCTGTTCATGGGCGGCGTCGTCGGCCGCCTGTTCCGCGAATTCGCGCGTCACCATCAGCATGACGATCCTGATCTCGGGCTTCGTCTCGCTGACCCTGACGCCGATGCTGTGCGCCGCGCCTCCTGCAAGGCCGAGCACGGCGCCAAGCACAACGTCTTCTATCGCTGGCGGAAGGTGGCTTCAACGCGCTGCTGTCACGGCTATCGACCGCTCGCCTGCGCTGGTCGTCGCTCAAGCGCCACTTCACGACCTTGCTGCGTCACCCTCGTCACCCTCGCTGGCACCGTCTACGCTCTATCGACGATCATGCCGAAGGGCTTCTTCCCGATCGAGGACACCGGCCGATCTTCGGCCACACCGAGGCGGCGCAAGACATCTCGTTCGACGAGATGGCGGAGCATACCAGGCAGTGGCCGAGGATCGTCAGCGACGACCCCAATGTCGAGCGACGTCAACTCCATCGTCGGCGCCAACGGCGTCAGCGCCGGCGCAATCAATCGGCCGGCATGATTCATCGATCTGAAGCCGCTGCGACGAGCGCCGCGGTCATCCGCCGACAGAGGTCATCCAGCGAGCTGCGCGCCCAAGTTGGCGCGGATCCCGGGCATCAATGTCTTCTTGCCAGCCGCTCCAGACCATCAAGCTCGGCGCGCGCCTGGCAAGCCAATACCAGTACACCCTGCAGGACGGCGATCTCGACGAGCTCTATCAGTTCGGCCAACATGCTGGAGGAGCAGCTCAAGCAGCTGCCCGGCTTCGCTGGACGTCAATTCCGACCTCCAGCTGCGCAACCGTCCGTCGCGATCGTCAATATCGACCGCGACAACGCCGCGCAGCTCGGCATTACGCCGACCAGATCGCGCAACACGCTCTACAGCGCCTTCGGCGACGCGCCAGATCTCGACCGATCTACGCGCCGTCCAACGAGCTATGAGGTGATCCTCGAGCTCGATGCCGAGTTCCAGACAGCGAGCCGCAGCGATCTGCCGCAGATCTATCTCGGACCGCTCGAGCGGCACGCTGGTGCCGCTGAGCGCTGTCGCCACGATGAGCTCCGCGGTCGGCCCGCTCACGGTCAACCACCAGGGCCAGCTGCCCGTCGGTGACGATCTCGTTCAACCTGGCGCCGGGCGTGTCGCTCGGCGACGCGGTCAACCGGATCGCCGAGCTCGAGCGCGAGGTGAGCCTGCCGGTGACCGTGCCACGGCAGCTTCCAGGGCAATGCGCAGGTCTTCCAGAGCTCCGCCAAGGCCAGGGCTGCTGCTCTGACCGCCGTGCTGGTGATCTACATCATCCTCGGCATCCTCTACGAGAGCTTCATCCATCCGATCACCATCCTGTCGGGCCTGCCGGCGGCCGGCGCTGGGCGCGCTGCTCACGCTCATGCTGTTCCGCATGGACATGAGCGTCATCGCCATCATCGGCATCGTCATGCTGATCGGCATCGTCAAGAAGAACGCGATCATGATGATCGACTTCGCGCTTGCAGCGGCAGCGCGGCCGGCAGTCACCGCCCGAAGAGGCGATCTTCGAGGCCGCATTGCTGCGCTTCCGGCCGATCATGATGACCACCATGGCGGCCATCATGGGCGCGCTGCCGATCGCCTTCGGCTCGGGCGCCGGCGTCGGAGCTGCGCCGGCCGCTGGGCCTCGCCGTGGTCGGCGGCCTCGTGGTGTCGCAGTCCTGACCCTCTTCATCACGCCGGTGATCTACATTTATTTCGATCGCCTGCTCGGCATGCGCGCCAGGCGCCGGCCGCCGATCGAGGGACCGCCCCTGCAAGCGGCGGCCGAATAGCGCGGCTCTCGTAGCTGCCGCGACCCGCGGCTCCGCTAGCATTCTTGCATGGTCGCATTTCCGGACGGAAAACCGGTCTCCACTTTTCCTGAAAATGCTCTACTCCGCCGCCTTGATCAGCCGCTCGGCGGCGGCGCGCGCCTCGGCGGTGATCTCGGCGCCGGCCAGCATGCGGGCGATCTCCTCGCGCCGCTTGTCGGCCGCCACCTCGACCACGCGGGTCGCGACCCGCTTGCCCTTGTCGAGCGCATCCTTGGTGATCAGCAAATGCCGGTCGGCGCGGGCCGCCACCTGCGGGGCATGGGTCACCGCCACCACCTGGGCGCGGCGGGCGAGGCGCGCGAGGCGCACCCCGATGGCGTCGGCGACCGCGCCGCCGACCCCGGTATCGACCTCGTCGAAGACCAGCGTCGGAGCCGATCCACGATCGGCCAGCACCACCTTGAGGGCCAGGAGAAAGCGCGCCAGCTCGCCGCCGGAGGCGATCTTCATCAGCGGTCCGGGCCGTGTGCCCGGATTGGTCTGCACCCAGAACTCGATGCGGTCGATGCCGTGCGGGCCGGGCATTTCGGGATCGGTGGTGATCTCCGTCGAGAAGCGGGCGCGCTCGAGCTTCAAGGGCTTGAGCTCGGCGTTGACGGCGCGGTCGAGCTTCTCGGCCGCGCTCCGGCGCCGGCCCGACAGCGCGGTCGCGGCCGCGCGGTAGCGCTCTTGCGCCTGCCGGGCGGCGGCCTCGAGCGCGGCCAGCTGTTGGGCGCCGGCATCGATGAGGCCGAGGTCCTCGCCGTAGCGGGCCGCCGCCGCGGCCAGCTCGTCGACCGGGACGTTGTACTTGCGGGCCGCGGCGCGCAGCGCGAACAGGCGCTCCTCGATCCGGTCGAGCTCGTTCGGATCATGATCGGCGATGCGCAAGGCCGCATCGAGATGCGCGCGCGCCTCCTCGATGGCCGAGAGGGCGACGTCGAGCGCCTTCAAGGCCGGCTCGACCAGGCCCGGAACCTGGGCGCCGCGGCGCTGCAGACGGCGCGCGGCCGCCGCCAGCGCGGGCACCGGCGACTGGTCGCCCGCCACCGCATCGTGCGCGTCACGCAAGTCGCCGGCGACCTTCTCGGCCTGCATCATGGCGGTCCGCCGCTCGGCGAGCGCGGCCTCCTCGGCGGGTTGCGGGCAAAGCTGCGAAAGCTCGGCCACCGCATGGCGCAGCCAATCGGCCTCGCGCTGCGCGCGCTCGACCTCGGCGCGTTGCGCCACCAGCGCGCTCTCGCGCAGGCGCAGCTCGTCCCACAGGAGCTCGATCGCCTGCGGCGTCGCGCTCGAGCCCCCCGAACGCGTCGAGCAACCGGCGATGGGTCGCGGCATCGACCAGGGCGCGCTCGTCGTGCTGCCCATGGATCTCGACCAGCGCGGCGCCGAGGAGCTTCAAGGTCTGCACGCTGACGGGTTGATCGTTGACGAAGGCGCGCGTGCGGCCGTCCGCGAATTGCACGCGGCGCAGGATCAATTCATCCTCGGCCTGGATGTCGTTGGCCGCCGTCAGGGAGCGCACCGGATGGGCGCTCGGCAGATCGAAGGCGGCCGTCACCTGGCCCTTCTCGGCCCCGTGGCGCACCAGCGCAGCATCGCCGCGGGCGCCGAGCGCCAGCGCAAAGGCGTCGAGCAGGATGGATTTGCCGGCGCCGGTCTCGCCGGTCAGCACCGAAAGACCGGACGTGACGTCGAGATCGAGGCGGTCGATCAGAACGATGTCGCGGATCGAGAGGCGGGTCAGCATGAGGAGGTATCAGGTTGTCCGGTGGGGCGCACGCGGACAATTTTATGCGGTCCTACGCCCGCTTGCGAGATGGCCGCTCCACGGCCGGGCACCTGCCCGAACCCGGGTATTTCTGCCTGGTCGCATTTTCGGACGGAAAACCGGATCACTTTTCCGGAAAATGGTTACTGATACGACCGATTCCTTGAATCCGGAGGTGCCTGATAAGCGGTGACGGGTGGAACCGGAAGAATTCTGGCGGATTCCTCGTTTGTAATGAACGTGACGAGGAGTTCCAAGATGGCAGGATGGCGTCAGGTGGTTGAATTGGCGATGACCGAGGAGGAAGTTGCGAGGCTGGCGGCGGTATCGCGTTCGCGCACGGAGCCTGCGAGCCGGGTGGAGCGGGCGCAAATGCTTCTCGCCTACCGGGAGAACCCATCGTTTTTTGCGGCCGCACGAAGGGTCGGAGGCCATCACCAGACGGTCCAACGCTGCGTCGAACGAGCGCTGGCCTATGGTCCCCTGGTGGCGCTCGACGACCGACCGCGACCTGGCAAAGAGCCAACCATCACGCCGGAGGCCAAGGCTTGGTTGGTTTCCTTGGCGTGCGACAAGGCCAAGGAGCACGGCTATCCGCACGAGTTGTGGACCACGCGCCTTTTGGCACGCCATGCGCGCGAGCATGGGCCGGCGGCGGGACACCGGTGCCTGGCCAGGCTGGTTCAGGGCACCGTCTGTAAGATTCTCAACCGGGAAGAAATCAAGCCGCACAAGGTGCGCTACTACCTGGAGTGCCGGGACGCCGAGTTTGAGCAGAAGATGGCGGAGGTTCTCTGCGTCTATCGCAAGGTCGAAGTCCTCAAGCGGGCGGCCGCCAAGCCGAAGAAAACCGGCAAGCCGGTGGCGATCGTCTCCTACGACGAAAAGCCGGGAATCCAGGCCATCGCCACGACGTCGCCGGATTTGCCGCCGGTGCCCGGCGTCCACCCGACCTTCGCGCGTGATCATGAATACAAGCGCCATGGCACGCTCAGTCTGTTGGCGGGAATTGATCTGCTCACCGGCAAGGTCCACGCCCTTGTCAAGGATCGCCATCGCAGCCGAGAGTTCATCGAATTCCTCAAGCTTCTCGATGCCGCTTATCCGACCAGCACCGCCATCAAGCTCATCCTCGACAATCACTCGGCCCACATATCCAAGGAAACCAAAGCGTGGCTCGCCACATGCCCGGCCGGCCGCTTCGAGTTCACCTTCACGCCCAAGCATGGCTCCTGGCTCAACCTCGTCGAGGGCTTCTTCTCTAAGTTCGCCCGCTCGGTCCTCCGCCACATCCGCGTGACCTCAAAGCAGGAACTCAAGGAACGCATCATGGCCGGCATCAAGCACGTCAACCGCCGCCCCGTCGTCCACACTTGGTCCTATAGGCTCACACAGGCCGCCTGATATGATTCGAACCAAGGAAACGCTGACCTAGATGATCTTGAACGCCCGGCTGATCCAGGAATTCTTGTTCTCCGACGGCTCCAGGCCGCGCGCCTTCACCAGATTGTAGGCGTCCTGGTACCACGGACTGTCAGGGAAGTTGTGGCCGAGCACGGCGGCGGAGGTCTGCGCCTCGTCGACGATGCCGAGCGTCATATAGGCCTCGGTGAGCCGCATCAGCGCTTCCTCGACGTGGCGCGTGGTCTGATAGCGGGTCACCACCACCTTGAAGCGGTTGATGGCGCCGGTGTAATCCTTCTTCTGCATGTACCAGCGCCCGATATCGACCTCCTTGCCGGCGAGCTGATCGCGCGCGATGTCGATCTTCTTCTTGGCCGAGATCGCATATTCGGTATTGGGAAACTTGCGCACGACCTCGTCGAGCTCGGCGACCGCCTTTTCGGTCCGCTCCTGGTCGCGCGAAATGTCCGGTATCCGGTCGAAATAGGAGGAGCCGATGAGAAACTGCGCATAGGCCGCGTCCGGGCTGCCGGGATGCAGCGCGACGTAGCGCTTCGCGGCACTGATCGATTCGTCGTAATCGCCGCCCTGGTAATAGGCGAAGGCCGACATGATCAGCGACTTGCGCGCCCAGTCGGAATAGGGATGCTGGCGATCGACCTCCTCGAACTTCTTGGCCGCCGACTTGTATTCCTGCTTGTCGTTCAGGAGGTAGAGCCCCTCGTTGTAGAGCTTGTCGGCGGGCTCCTCGATGACGGCGGAGTCATCGTCCTTGTTGAACATATCGCTGATCGAGCTGCAGGCGCCGAGCGGCGCCAGCACGACGGCGAGCGCGATGGCCCGCGCCACGGATGCCCGTCGGGCGGCCGCGCATCGGTTTGTTCCGTTCGACTTCCACCATGCCCACGGCATCGATCAGATAAATCCCCCACGCCGGTCGGACGCCAGGCCCGGACCGCCCCCGCGCCCATGGTCTATCCGATAACCCCTGAAGGACGAAGGAAATATGCGGACAATCCGCCCCAAATGTGGCGACCCGGCAACGCCGCCCGGAATGCGGATCCAGCCGATGGGAAAGCCGCTCAGGCGGACGTCAGGACACGTCCGGCGCAAAAACCGGCGCCGCGAGGCCGCCGGCCAGGTCGGCATGACTGCGGGTCGGCCAAGCCGGCTCGCCCTCGGTCAGGGCCCAGGCGCTGGTATCCGCCATGAGGGCGGAGAGCACCGCATAGTTGAGCTTGTGGCCGCCATGCACCGTGCGATAGACGCCGAGCAAGGGCGCGCCGGCGAGCGCCAGGTCGCCGATCGCATCCAGCATCTTGTGACGGACGAACTCGTCCCGGAACCGCAGGCCCTCCGGATTGAGCACGCGATTTTCGGCCACCACCAGCGTGTTCTCCAGCGAAGCGCCCAGCGCATAGCCGGCGCTCCACAGCTTGGAGACGTCGCGCATGAAGCCGAAGGTCCGCGCCCGCGCGATCTCGCGCCGGAACGTGTCGGGTCGTATGTCGAGGGCGAGCGATTGCCGGCCGATCGCCGGGTGGTCGAAATCGATCTCGGCCTCGACCCGGAAGCCCCTTGCATAGGGCCGAAATTCCCCGAACGCGCCCTGCAGCGCGACCCGGACCGGCTTGAGCACGCGGATGAAGCGGCGCGGCGCATCGAGGGTTTCGAGGCCCACCTGATCGATCGCCGCCACGAAGGGCGCCGCGCTGCCGTCCATGATCGGGGCCTCGGGACTATCGATCTCGACGACCGCATTGTCCACGCCCAAGCCGCGCAACGCCGCCAGCACATGCTCTGCGGTCGACACCAGGGGACCCGAGCCATCTCCCAGCACTGTCGCAAATTCGGTCGCGGTGACCGCACCGATCTCGGCGCGGACCTCGCGGTCGCGCCCGCCACCGAGGCCAGAGCGGATGAACCTGATGCCGTTATTGGCTTCGGCCGGGTGCAGGGTCAGGGTGACCGGCAAGCCGGAATGAACCCCGATGCCGTTGAGCACGGCTTGGTCGCGAAGCGTGGTCTGCCTGCCGACCTTCATGACCCCATTCCACCCACCCGTTGGCAACCGGTATCCCGAAACTCAGGACCCATCGCCCGCGAGACCCCTGGGATCGTCATCTCGTAACTGATGGGGATCAACACCACCGCGAATTGCTGGACTGCAGCTCGACCGCGATATGGTGTGGATCCCAGACCCCCGCCAAACCCCTTTTGACAAAAGAAGCTTAACGGTGGTGGCCGGCAGTTCCAACTCACGCTTTTTTACCGACTGTTACCACGTTGCAGCCGCATTCGCGCCGCCGCACCGTCTCAAATCGCGGCCGGATCCGAACGCGAAGCTTCTTACGAGACCATCAGGCCCGCTTGCAAGGGCTCCCTTCGGGCTTTCGATCCTCCGAGATTATCAATCAAATTCAACGCGTTACGCGGGACACCTTGCGCACCCGGGGTGATCGCCGGCGGCGGGTCGGAACCGCCGGCATCGCGCCCGCAAGGGCCCCCGCCCCCGGTCAGGTCGCCTGGCGACGCAGGAAGGCCGGGATGTCGAGATGGTCCTCCTCCGGAGCGTTGTGCACAGGCCCCTGGCGTCCATGCGGGTCTAATCCCTGGTGGGTCGGGCGCCGGGCATAGTCCGAGACCGGGTCCGGGGTGCGCGCTTCCGGCGGCCGCGGGGCGGCCGGACGGGGCGCCATCCGCTCCGCAGCGGGTCGCGCCACGGGCCGCG
The DNA here is from genome assembly GCA_963744275.1 of uncultured Alphaproteobacteria bacterium. Classification (GTDB taxonomy): domain Bacteria; phylum Pseudomonadota; class Alphaproteobacteria; order Rhizobiales; family Xanthobacteraceae; genus VAZQ01. Next base: position 138,594 of record CAVUSX010000025.1, on the reverse strand, counting down.
CGGGCGGCCGGTTGGCCGGCATTTCGGGCTCTTCGGCGGCCTCTTCACGGCGGCCGAGGCCGACCGTGGCGAGCCGCTGCAGCAGGCTCATCCGGCGTTTTTCCGGATGCTCGCCGGCAGGTCCATCGCCCAGCTGGGCGCGCAGCTCGTTTTGGGCCGGCATCGGCAGCTCATCGATTCGCGGCATGCGCTGCGGACGATTGCCCGCGCGTTCCGGAGCCGGGGGAATGAAGGCCCGCGGCAAGGCCGGCTCGGCCGCCGGCGGCTCGCTGACGGCCGCTTCCGGGAACAGGGACGGCTTGGGCTGGATCGGACGAAATCGTGACGTCCTCGATGGAGGTGACCGGCATGACGGCCGCCGCCACCGCGGCACGGGCGGCCAATTCGACCCCCTGGGACATCGCTGCAGGTGCCGGAGCCGGCGGCGCGGCCGGGCGCGGCAACTCGGACCGCTCCACCCGCTCGGTGAGACGCTGCTGATCGACCCGCAGCTTCTGGGCGATCTCGGCCAGGCGCGTCTCGGGCGCCGCGGCCGGTCGTCCGGAAGCGGCCTGATCGATGCCGGTGGCCACCACCGCGACCCGGATGATGCCTTCGAGATTCTCGTCGAAGGTCGCTCCCACGATGATGTTGGCGTCCTGATCGACCTCCTCGCGGATGCGGGTGGCGGCCTCGTCGACCTCGTACAGGGTGAGATCACGGCCGCCGGTGATCGAGATCAGCAGGCCGCGGGCGCCCTTCATCGAGGAGTCGTCGATCAGCGGATTGGAGATCGCGGCTTCGGCGGCGCTGAGCGCGCGCTTCTCGCCCGACGCCTCGCCGGTTCCCATCATCGCCTTGCCCATCTCGCGCATGACCGCGCGCACGTCGGCGAAGTCGAGGTTGATGAGGCCTTCCTTCACCATCAGGTCGGTGATGCAGGCGACGCCGGAATAGAGCACCTGGTCGGCCATCGCGAAGGCGTCGGCGAAGGTCGTCTTCTCGTTCGCCACCCGGAACAAATTCTGGTTCGGGATGATGAGCAGCGTGTCGACGACCTTGTGCAGCTCCGCAATCCCGGCTTCGGCCACCTTCATGCGGCGCACGCCCTCGAAATGGAACGGCTTGGTGACGACCCCGACGGTGAGAATGCCGAGCTCCTTGGCGCAACGCGCCACCACCGGGGCGGCGCCGGTGCCGGTGCCGCCGCCCATGCCGGCGGTGACGAACACCATATGGGCGCCCGCGAGGTGGTCGCGGATCTCGTCGATCACCTCCTCGGCCGCCGCGCGCCCGACCTCGGGCTGCGAGCCGGCACCGAGGCCTTCGGTCACCTGCACGCCCATCTGGATGATGCGCTCGGCCTTCGACATGGTGAGCGCCTGGGCATCGGTGTTGGCGACCACGAAATCGACCCCCTCGAGCCCGCTGGAGATCATGTTGTTGACCGCGTTGCCGCCCGCCCCGCCGGTCCCGAACACGGTGATCCGCGGCTTGAGCTCACGGATGTCGGGGATTTTCAGATTGATGCTCATGGCTGCCTCTTCATTACGCGGGCGTCTTCAAACGCCGCGGGTCGGGCCGGTCCGCCGCCGGCCGATGGGAAAGATGGGAAGTTTGGTGATCGAGTCATCAGAAGCTCTCCCGAAGCCAGCGTCCGACCCGCGCGATGTAGCTGCCTGATCCTGTCGTTGCATTCCGCGTTCGCCGCGGTTCGAAATGTTCCAGATGCGCCACCTGCGGATAGACCAACAGGCCGGTGGCGGTGGCGAAAGCCGGACCCTTGGCTTCCTCCGGCAATCCGGAAATGCCGAGCGGGCGGCCGATACGGACCGGCCGATTGAGGATGCGGGCGGCCAGATCGGCGAGGCCGCTCAGCTGGCTCGCGCCGCCGGTCAAGACCACATGCCCGCTCGGCTCGGCGGCGAACGGCGAAGCCGCGAGCCGGTCGCGGACCATCTCGAGTATCTCCTCGATGCGGGGCTTGATGATGCGAATGAGCGCGGAGCGCGGAACAAACTGCGGCGTTTCCCCGTCGTCATGCCCGACCGGAGGTATGCTGATCATGTCGCGCTCATCGGCTCCGCCGGCGAGCACACTGCCATACAACGTCTTGATTCGCTCGGCGTCGGCGACGCTGGTATTGAGGCCGCGGGCGAGGTCGGTGGTCACGTGCCGGCCGCCCAGCGTGAAGCCGTCGACGTGGACGAAGCGGCCGCCGGCGAACACCGCGATGCCGGTCGTCCCCGCCCCCATGTCGACGACGGCGGCGCCGAGATCGGCCTCGTCGTCGGCGAGCGCCGACAGTCCCGACATATAGGGGCCCGCCACCAGCGCCTCCACGGCCAGGTGGCAACGCTCGATCGCCAGCATCAGGTTTCGCACCACGAAGACGTCCACCGACGCCACGTGCATGTCGATACCGAAGCGCCGGCCGATCATTCCGCGCGGGTCGCGAATGCACCTGGCATCGTCGAGCGCATAGCCGATCGGCAGCGAATGCAGCACGGCGCGGCCGGCACGCGCCGAATGGCGGCTGCCGGCGGAAAGAACCCGCGCGATGTCTCCGTCCGACACCGCCGAGCCCGCGACATCGACCGAAGCGGACATCAGCTCGCTGCCGGGCCGCCCGGCCGAGACCGACACCACCACGGCCTCCAGCTGCAGCTTGGCGGCGCGCTCGGCGAGATCGACGGCCTGGCGGATCGCGGCTTCCGCGGCCGTGAGATCGATCACCGCACCGGCCTTCATGCCGCGTGCGCTGGTATGGCCGTAGCCGAGCACCTCGATCGAGTGACTGCGGCGGCGCAGGGTGTCGCGGTTCGGATTGGGCTTGAGGCGCCCGATCAGGCAGGCGACCTTGCTGGTGCCGACGTCGAGCGCGGCGATGAGGGCCGAGCGCTTGGGCGACAGCGGCCGCATCTTGGGGGTCAGGCCGTGCTGCAGGATGCTCAAGCCGGGCCTCCCTTCTTGGCCGGCTTCTTGTCCTTGAGGGCCTCGCGTTGGGCGGCGGCAGCTTCCGACAGCTGCACGGTCACGCGGTCCGGCAGCCGCAAATCGACCGCCACGATGTCGCGCGAGAGCAGCTTCTTGTCGCGGTCGAGCCCGACCAGCGTCGTCAGCGCCTCTTCGACACCGGTTTCGGGCAGGCGGATGTCGAGGCCGTTGCGCAGCCGCAAATTCCAGCGCCGCTCGGCGATCAAGACCGAAGCCCGCACCTGGTCGCGCAAATCCGGATAGCGCTCGAGCAGCGCCAGGATCTCCTTGGCGCGCGCCGCCGCGCCCACGCCCACCACCAGCGGCAGGCGGAGCAAGCGGGGATCGACATAGGGCTCGAGCACGGTCCCGTCGCCGGCGACCACCGCGACGCGGCCGGCCTGTTGCCACAGCGCGAAGGCCGCGCGCTCCTTGATGCCGATCTGCAGCCGATCCGGATAGAGCTTGAGGACGGTGGCATCCGCGATCCATGGATTGGTCTTGAGCCGGTCGCGCGCCGCGTCGACGTCGAAAAACAAGAGCGAGGTGGTGCCGGACACGCCCGCGGTGCTGAGAATTTCCTCGCGGCTGACGTGCCGCTCGCCGGACAGCGCGATCGAGGCGATGCGGAAGCCCGCCGCATCGGCGGCAGCATCGCGCGCATCCCGGAAGGCATCGACGATCGCGGGACCCCGGTCGCCGACCACGGTCCCGTAGCCCACCGTGGCGAGAAGAAAGACGCCACTGGCCGCCAGGCCGGCACCGGACGGCACCCGCATGTTGAAAATCCAAGTCCCCCACCGCCGCAGCGAACGCCCGCCGGAGCGCACCGGCTCCGGTCGCAGGGGCGCCGTCCGCCCATGACCGGACGGCCGGGCCGGCCATGGTGCGATCCATGACGCGATCCGGGTCAGCGATTGAGCGAGGCGTCCTCGACCATCCATTTCACGAGCTCATCGAACGAAATGCCGGCATGTGCCGCCAGCTCGGGCACGAGCGACGTCTCGGTCATTCCAGGTTGCGTGTTGACTTCGAGACAGACCAACCCCCCCGTCCCCTCGATCCGGTCGTCGTAAAGAAAGTCCGCCCGGCTCACGCCGCGGCAGCCGAGCGCAAGATGCGCCGCCAACGCTAGTCTTCGGGCCTGTTGGTAAACAAAAGATGAAACCGGCGCCGGAAGCAGGTGTTTCGAGCCGCCCGGAGCGTATTTCGCCTCATAATCGTAAAACTGCCCCGCCGGCACGATCTCGATGACGCCGAGCGCCTCCTGGCCCTTGATCGCGCAGGTCAACTCCTTGCCGGCAATGTATTTTTCGACGATGACCCGATCCCCATAGGCCCAATCCTCGCGGTAGAGCTCCTGCGGCGGGTGGCCTTGGTCCTTCGTCACGATGAAAACGCCTTTGCTGGAGCCCTCCGCGATCGGCTTGACCACATAGGGCGGTGGCAGGAGATGCTTGCTGGCGGCCTCGAAGCGGGAGGCCACCAGCCCCTCCGGCACCGGAATCCCGGCGGCGCCGAGGACCTGCTTGGCCATGTCCTTCTGCATCGCGAGCGCGGAGGCGAGCACGCCCGAATGGGTGTAGGGAACGCCGAGAATCTCCAGCACGCCCTGCAGCGTGCCGTCCTCGCCCGGGCGGCCGTGCAGAACGTTGAGCGCCACGTCGGGCTTCAAATCGCCGAGCACGGCCGCGATGTCGCGGGCGACGTCGATCGGCGACACCCGATAGCCGAGCCGCGCCAGCGCCGCCGCGCAGGCCGCGCCGGAGCGCAGCGAAACGTCCCGCTCGGCCGACCAGCCTCCCATGAGAACCGCGACGTGCTTGCTCATGCCTCCTCGGACCGTTCCCTTGCGACCTCGTGCAGCCTAATTCGTTTCACCCCAATAGAATCGAGATTTGGCGAGCCGTCGAGAGTCTGAAGGTCATCTCGGGAGGATCACGTGTTTTAGGAGGATCGCGTCGCGCCGGCCGCAGCGCCGTCGTAGAGCCAGGCCAGGCAATCGAACATGTGCTGTTCGGACCAGTCCGCCACGGTCAGCGCCCGCACGTCGCGGGCGATGCCGGCGGCGTGGTAGAACTCCCAAAGGACGCGCAAATCCAGCTGCACGCGGGCGGTTCGAACCACGCGGGCGGCCTCGTAGCGGCGGAACGCGGCCGCGAAGTCTCCCGGCGCATCGGCGATCTCATCGGCCAGGCAAACGCCGTCCTCGATCGCCATGCAGGCGCCCTGCGCGAGCGACTGCAGGGTCGGATGCGCGGCATCTCCGATGAGGACGGTGCGGCCTTGGTGCCAATGCCGTATCGGATCGCGATCCGAGATCGCCCAGCGCCGCTCGAGGTCCATCAGCTCGAGCAAGGCCTGCATGGCCGGGTGGGCGTCCGCATAGGTGCGGGCGAGCTCGTCGCGATGGCCGCGCGCATCGCCTTTCTCCGCGAAGGTCGAGGTGCGGAACACCGCCACGATGTTGAACACGGCGCCGTGCCGCAGCGGGTAGTGAACGATGTGATAGCCGGGCCCGCCCCAGAGCACGACCTCGTCCCGCAACACGCCGGGCGGAACGCGCTCCATCGGCACGATGCTGCGATGGGCCACATAGCCGGTCAGGCGCGGCGGGCCTTCGTGGCGCAGCTGCGCGCGCACGCAGGAGCCCAGGCCATCCGCGCCGATCACCGCCGCGCCCGCGATGCTGCGGCCATCCCGGGTTCGCACCCGGACCTGCGCGCCGTCGTCTTCGATTCCCGTCACCGATGTGGCGGGTTCGAGCTCGATATCGGGCAGGCTGCGGCATGCATCGAGCAGCGCCTGGTGCAGATCGATGCGATGGATGACGATATAGGGATGCTTGAAGCGGCGGCGAAACGAAGCAGCCGGTCGGGATGCGGGCGACCTCGCTGCCGTCGAGCGCATCCAGCATGACGATGGCGGGCGGCGCATCGGCTGCATGCAACACCGCGGCGCCCACCCCGAGCCGATCGAGCATGGGGACCACGTTCGGCCCCAATTGAATGCCGTAGCCGATGGCGCCGAACCGCGGCGCTTCCTCCAGCACCAGGACCCGGCGACCGTGGCGGCCGAGCGCCAGCGCAGCGGCGAGCCCGCCGAGGCCGCCACCGACCACCAGAATGGGATGGTCGGCCGTCATGGCTACAACGCGATCCCGATCCGCTTGATCTCCCACTCCAGGTCGACGCCGGAGCTTTCTTTCACGCGCGCCCGCACGGTCTCGCCCAAGGCCTCGATGTCGGCCGCGCTGGCGCCGCCGCGGTTGATCAGGAAGTTGCAGTGCAGGACCGACACCTGCGCATCCCCGAGCGCGAGGCCGCGGCAGCCGGCGGCGTCGATGAGCTGCCAGGCTTTCTGCCCGGGCGGATTCTTGAAGGTCGAGCCGCCGGTGCGGCTCTTGATCGGCTGCGTGGCCTCGCGCGATTCCGTGATCGCGTCCATCTCGGCCGCGATCGCGACCGCATCTCCGGGGGCACCCTGGAACAAGGCTTGCGTGAACACGATGTCCTCGGGCGCGCCGCAATGCCGATAGCTGTACAGCATGTCGGCCAGCGCCAGCCGCCGCAGCCGCCCTGCCCGATCGACGCCGCACGCCTCGACCAGCGCGTCCTTGACCTCGCGCCCATAGGCGCCGCCGTTCATGCGCAGCGCCCCGCCGACCGCGCCCGGAATGCCGCGCAGGAAGGCGAGACCGGAAATGCCGGCTTCCTGCGCGGCGCGCGCCACCCGCAGGTCGGGAACGGCGGCGCCGGCGCGCACGCGCTCGCCGCCCTCGATGGTCACGGCGTTGAAACCACGTCCCAGCCGGATCACCACCCCCGGCACGCCGCCGTCGCGCACGATCAGGTTGGAGCCGAGACCGATCACGGTGATCGGGATTTCATGCGGCAGATGCGCCAGAAAATAAGCCAGATCGGCTTCGTCCTCGGGCATGAACAGGGCCTGGGCCGGCCCCCCGACCCGGAACCAGGTCAGCTCGGCGAGCGATTGGTTCGGGAGAAGCCGGCCGCGCAGCTGCGGTAGCGCGGCTTTGAGATCGGCGGCGATGGCGGGCAAGCTCATGGCAGCCGGCCGGCCGCGCGTCCGGCTCCCCGCTTGGCCGCGGCGGGCGGCATCACGCCACCTTGTCGAGCGCCGCCAGCTCCCCGGGCAACGCATAGGCCCATTGCGTGATGGAGCCGGCGCCGAGAAACACCACGATATCGCCGGCGCGCGCGAGCCGCCGCACCATGCCGGCGATGTCGCCCGGGGCGTCGAGCGGGATCGCCTGGCGATGCCCGTGGGCGCGCAGCCCCAGCACCAGGGCGTCGCGATCGGCGCCCGCGATCGGCGCCTCGCCGGCCGGATAGACCTGCGCCACCATGACGGTATCGGCGTCGTTGAAGCAGCTGCAGAAGGATTCGAACAGCTGGGCCAGGCGGGTGTAGCGGTGCGGCTGCACGATCGCGATCACCTGGCCGCTGGTCGATTCGCGCGCGGCGCGCAGCACCGCGGCGATCTCGATCGGATGGTGGCCGTAGTCGTCGATGATCGGGATGCCGTTCCATTCGCCGGTGCGGGTGAAGCGGCGCTTGACGCCGGCGAAACCGGCGAGCGCCTTGCGGATCAAATCGTCGCCGACGCCGAGCTCGCGCGCGACCGCGATGGCGGCGGTCGCGTTGAGCGCATTGTGGCGCCCCGGCATCGGCAGCCGCAGCTCCTTGATCTCGTGGGAGGTCTCGCCGGCGCGGTCGCGGAAGATCACGCGAGAAGCGCGATTGCCCGTTGGCATGATCGAGATCGGACAGGCGCACGTCGGCCTGCAGATTTTCGCCGTAGGTGATGATGCGGCGATCCTCGATGCGGCCGACCAGCGCCTGCACCACCGGGTGATCGGTGCACATGACCGCGAAGCCGTAGAACGGCACGTTCTCGACGAAGGCGCGAAACGCCTCCTGCACGGCATCGAAGGTCTTGAAGTGGTCGAGATGCTCGGGGTCCACATTGGTCACGATGGCGATGTCGGCCGGCAGGCGCAGGAAGGTGCCGTCCGATTCGTCCGCCTCGACCACCATCCAGTCGCCTTCGCCCAGCCGTGCATTGGTCCCGTAGGCGTTGATGATGCCGCCGTTGATCACGGTCGGATCGAAGCCGCCGGCATCGATCAGGGCGGCCACCAGCGAGGTGGTGGTGGTCTTGCCATGGGTGCCGGCCACCGCGATGCAGCGCTTGAGCCGCATCAGCTCCGCCAGCATCTCGGCGCGGCGCACCACCGGCAGCCGCTGGGCGCGCGCGGCCAGGAGCTCGGGATTGTCGCGCTTGACCGCCGAGGAGACCACGATCACATCGGCCCCGTCGAGGTTGCGCGCATCATGGCCGATGGTGACGGCAATGCCCTTGTCGCGCAGCCGCCGGACATTGGCGCTGTCGGCCACGTCCGAGCCTTGGACATGGTAGCCGAGATTGGCCAACACCTCGGCGAGGCCGCTCATGCCGATGCCGCCGATTCCCACGAAGTGGATCGGGCCGATGTCGCGCGGCAGTTTCATCGCGGTTGCGCCCCCCTCATTTGCCGGAGCATGATCCCCGCCTAGGTGGGCTTTTTCGGGATCATGCTCTTGCGATCGTGTGGAGCACTAGATCAGCCAGCCGCTCGGCGGCGTCAATAGCGCCGGCCGATTTGGCGGCCGCCGCCATGGCGGAGAGCCGGTGCGGCTCGGCCGCGAGCGCGGTGATCTCGGCGGCCAGCCGCTGCGGCGTGAAGTCGTCCTGGCGCAACCGGATGGCGCCGCCGGCCCGCTCCAGGACGGCCGCATTGGCCTGCTGGTCCTGATCGAGCGCGTGGGGCAGCGGCACCAGGATCGCCGGCCGGCCGATGGCGGCGAGCTCGGCCACCGTCGAGGCGCCCGAGCGCGAAACCACCAGATGGGCGGCCGCGATCCGCGCCGGCAGGTCCGGAAAGAACGCCGCGACCTCGGCGCTGATGTTGCGCCGCCCATAGGATTCGCGCACCTCCGCCAGATCCTCGCCGCGCGCCTGTTGCGCCACCAGGAGGCGGATGCGCAAGGCCTGGTCGAGCCGAGCGAGCGCGGCCGGCACGATCTGCGACATGATCCGCGCCCCTTGGCTGCCGCCGAAGACGAGCAGGCGCAGCAGACCATCGCTCGCCAGGGCCGGAAAAGGCATCGTGGCCGCCGCGATGACGGCCGGGCGAACCGGGTTTCCGGTCGGCGTGGCCTTGGCGGCGAGCGCAGGCGCGGCGTCGAGCACACCCGGGAAGCTGGTCGCGATCGCGCTCACCCGCGGCGCCAGGAGCTTGTTGGCACGCCCCATGACGGCGTTCTGCTCGTGGATGACGGTCGGAATGCGCCGCCAGGTCGCGGCCAGGACCGGCGCGAGCGTCGGATAGCCGCCGAAACCCACCACCACTGCGGGCTTGATGCGTCGCAGCAGGATAGCGGCGCGCAACAGCGCCAGGCTCATGATGGCGCCGGTGCGCGCGAGCGCGACGAGGTTGCGTCCGCGCAAGGTTTCACTGGCGATGACGTGGGTCTGGCGGGCCGGAAATCGCTTCCCGTAGCGCTCGGCACGCGCGTCGGTCACGAGCTCGACCGTCAGGCCGCGGCCGGCGAGCGCGTCCGCCAGCGCTTCGGCGGGAAACAGATGCCCACCCGTACCGCCGGCGGCCAGCAGCACGAGCGGCGCAGCGCCGCCGCCCGGCATCAGGCCGGGCTCCCCGCAACCGCGAGCCCGCCCATTGGCAAATAATCCGAGCGCGGGCGTTCGCGCGACAGGGCCAGCAACATTCCCATGCCGTAGGCGAGCGAGATCATCGAGGACCCACCGTAAGAGATGAACGGCAGGGTCATGCCTTTGGCAGGGATCAGATGCAGGTTCACCGACATGTTGATGGCCGACTGCAGGCCGAACAGGATCGCGAGCCCCGCCACCGCAAAGCGCCTGAACGGGTCGTCGTCATTGATGGCGCGGCGCAGCGCCCGCACCACCACGAAGGCGTACAGGGCCAGGAGCGCCAGGCAGAGCACGATGCCGAACTCCTCGGCCGCCACCGCGAAAACGAAATCCGTGTGCGCTTCCGGGAGGATCCGCTTGATGGTTCCCTCGCCCGGCCCGCGCCCGAGCCAGCCGCCGCGCATGAAAGATTCGAGCGCCTGATCCACGTTGAACGTGTCGCCGGACGCCGGGTCCATGAAGCGCTGGATGCGGCGCGCGACGTGCGGAACCGTGGCATAGGCGCCGGCGAGCCCGATCGCGGCGGCGCCGCCCAGGCCGAACACCCAGACCATCCGCATGCCGGCCAGAAAGAACATGCTGCCCCAAACCAGCATGATCAGCATGGTCTGCCCGAAATCGGGCTGCAGCACCAGAACGCTGACCGACACCAGCAGGAGCACCAGCGCGACGGTGTTCGAGGGCATTTCGGGCCGCCGCGCGGATTCGCCGAACAGCCAGGCGATCAGGATGACGAAGGCGGGCTTGAGGAATTCCGAAGGTTGAATATTGACGCCGAAAATGACGATCCAGCGGCGCGCGCCCTTGACCTCGGCACCGAACATGAGCGTGGCCACGATCATGACGAGGCTCACGACGAAGACGACCAGCGCCGCCCGCCGAATATTGCGCGGCGACAGCAGCGAGGTCGCCAAGAGCACGATCAGGGTCGGGAGCAGGAAAAGGATATGCCGATTGACGAAGTAGAACGGCTCCAGCCCCAGCCGCGCGGCCACCGGCGGGCTGGCGGCGAGCGAAAGCACGATGCCGCCCAGCATGAGGGCGATCAGCGCGGCCAGCATCAGCCGGTCGACCGTCCACCACCAGGCCGCAAAGGGAGTGCGTTCGACACGCGAGACCATGGGGGTCGCCTTAAGGGATAGAGCAGGATCGGGTTCAGAGCGCCCCGACTATGGTTGCCCAGCCGTTAAGAAAAAATTTCGATTTCGGGCCAAGGCGGCAGAAAGGTGGCGCTCAGGCCCCTGCCGCCGGGGTGACGCCCGGCAGCGCGCGGACCAGCTCGCGGAATTTATCGCCGCGCACCTCGAAATTGCGGAACTGATCGAACGAGGCGCAGGCCGGCGAGAGCAGCACGACCGGCGCCATCTCGGCGGCCGCCTCGGCATCGCGGGCCGCCAGCGCGACCGCCCGCTCGAGGCTGCCGGCGATCTCGAAGGGAACCTTGCGCTCGAGCTCCGCCGCGAAACCCGCCGCGGCCTCGCCGACCAGATAGGCCTTGCGGATGCGCGGAAAGAACCCCGCCAGCGCGGCGATGCCGCCGCTCTTCGGCTTGCCGCCGGCGATCCAGAAGATGTCGGAGAAGCAGGCGAGCGCCTTGGCGGCCGAGTCGGCGTTGGTGGCCTTGGAATCGTTGACGAACAGCACCCGGCCCTTGCGGGCGACGGGCTCCATCCGGTGCGCGAGACCGGGAAACGAGCGCAGCCCGCTCTGGATGTCCGCGGGCGTCAGCCCGAGCGCGAGCGCCGCACCGGCCGCGCAGGCGGCGTTCTGGGCATTGTGGACGCCGCGCAGCGAGCCGATGCCGCGCAGGCTCGCGAGCGGGCCCGCGCCCGCACCCGCGGCCTGGATGATCTCATCGCCCTCGACATAGAGACCCTGGGCGAGCGGCCGCACGCACCGAGACGCGCACCACCCGCTTGCCGGAGCGCTCGATGCGCTCGGCGCTCGCACGGCACCAATCGTCGTCGACCCCGATGATCGCGGTACCGTCACGCTGGACGCGGGCGACCAGCCGCTCCTTGACGGCCGCATAATGGCGCAGCGAACCATGACGGTCGATGTGATCCTCGCTGACATTGAGCAGAATTCCGACCGAGGGGTCGAGCGTCGGGGTGAGGTCGATCTGGTAGGACGACATCTCGATGACGTGGACGCGGCCGGCGCGCGGCGGCTCGAGCGACAGGATGGCGGTGCCGATATTGCCGCCGAGCTGCACGTCGTGACCGGCCGAGGCCAACAGATGGGCGACCAGCGCGGTCGTGGTCGACTTGCCGTTGGTGCCGGTGATGGCGACGAACGCCGCCCCCCCGGCATGGCGGCGGCGCTCGCGGCAGAACAGCTCGATGTCGCCGATCACCTCGACGCCGGCCGCGCGCGCAAATCCCACCGTCCAGTGCGGCGCCGGATGCGTGAGCGGCACGCCGGGAGCGAGCACCAGGGCTGCGATCCCGGACCAATCGACCTCCGCCAGGTCCGCGGTCGCGAACCCGGCGCGCGCCGCCGCGACCGTGCGCTCGACATCGTCGTCGCAGGCCAGCACCTGCGCACCGCCGGCCGCGAGCGCCCGGCAGCTCGCCAGTCCCGAGCCGCCGAGCCCGAAGACGGCGACCGTCTTGCCGGCAAAAGTGGTGACCTTGATCATTACCGGAGCTTCAGCGTCGAAAGCCCCGCCAGCGCGAGCACCACCGAGACGATCCAGAACCGGATCACGATTTGCGGCTCGGTCCAGCCGAGCTGCTCGAAATGATGATGGATCGGCGCCATCCGAAACACGCGCTTGCCGGTGAGCTTGAACGAAAGCACCTGGACGATCACCGAGACCGCCTCGAGCACGAACAGCCCGCCGATCACCGCCAGCACGATCTCATGCTTGGTGGCGACCGCGATGGTGCCGATCATGCCGCCGAGCGCGAGCGAACCGGTATCGCCCATGAAGATCGAGGCCGGCGGCGCGTTGAACCACAGGAAGCCCAGGCCCGACCCGATCACCGCTCCGCACAGCACGGCGAGCTCCCCGGTGCCGGCCACGTAGTGGATGTTGAGGTAATCGGCGAACACGGTGTTTCCCACCAGATACGAGATGAAGCCGAAGCTCAGCGCCGCGATGATGACCGGCACGATGGCGAGCCCGTCCAGCCCGTCGGTGAGATTGACCGCATTGCCGGCTCCCACGATGATGAAGGCGCCGAACACCACGAAGAACCAGCCGAGCGGAATCACCAGCTCCTTGAAGAACGGGAACGTCAGCGAGGTCGCGAGCGAGCCGCGGCCGAGGCTCGCGATGGCGAAGCAGGCGGCGCCGGCGATCAACGCCTCGATCAGAAGCCGGGTGCGACCCGCAAAGCCGGCATGCGTCTGCTTGGTGACCTTGAGATAGTCGTCGTAGAAGCCCACGGCGCCGAAGCACAGGGTCACGGCGAGCACGATCCAGACATAGGCGTTGGCCGGATTGGCCCACAGCAAGGTCGAGGCCACGATGCCGAACAGGATCATCAGCCCGCCCATGGTGGGCGTACCCTTCTTGGTCACCAGATGGGATTGCGGCCCGTCGCTGCGGATCGGCTGGCCCTTGCCCTGCTTGAGCCGCAGGTGGTCGATGACCCAGGGTCCGAACAGGAAGACGAACACCAGCGCGGTGATCATGGCCCCGCCGGTGCGAAACGTGATGTAGCGAAACACGTTGAGGATCGAGACTTTCTCGGAAAAGTCGATCAGCAGATAAAGCATTGGGATCAGCCTTGGGATCAGCCTTGGGCAGGGGCCGCTGCGGATGCCTCGCGGCGGGAATAGCGGCGCTCCAGCGCCTTGACGATGGGCCCCATGCGGGAACCGAGCGAACCCTTCACCATGACGGCGTCGCCGGCCCGGATGGCGGCGAGCACTTGCGGCTCCAAGAGCGCGGACGTCTCCGCATAGCCGGCCCGGCGCCCGGAAGGAAGCGCCTCCCACAAGGCGCGCATGAGCGGGCCGCAGCAAAACACCAGATCGACGCCGTGGCCGAGCAGCGTCTCGATGAGCGCGCGGTGCAGCTCGGCGCCATGCGATCCGAGCTCCAGCATGTCGCCGAGGACCGCGATGCGCCGGCCGTGCGCCCCGATCTCGGCCTGTCCGAGCAAGGCGAGCGCCGCCCGCATGGAGGCCGGATTGGCGTTGTAGCTTTCGTCGATCAAGAGCGCCGCGCCGTCGCGGGTCGCGAGCGTGATGCGCGCGCCACGGCCGGCCGCCGGTCGCAACTGCGCCAGCGCCAGCGCGCCGAGCGCGAGATCGGCGCCCGCGAGCGCGACCGCCGCCAGCACCGCGAGCGAATTGTGCACCATGTGGCGCCCGGGAGCGCCGAGCTTGTAGGTGACCTCGGTGCCGAGAATGCGCGCCTGCACGGTGGAGCAGTCGGGACGCAGCGCGGACTTGATGAGGCGGGCATCGGCCCGCGCATGCTCGCCGAACGAGACGATGCGGGAGACGCCGGCCGTCGCGCGCATGGTCGCGCAAGCGGGCGAATTGCGGATTGTCGCGGTTGATGACGGCGGCTCCGCCCGGCTCCAGCCCAAGGAAGATCTCGGCCTTGGCGTCGGCGATGGCCTCGACCGAGCCCAGGTATTCGAGATGCACCGGCTCGACCGTGGTGATGATCGCCACATGCGGGCGGGCCAGGGCGGTGAGGCCTGCGATCTCGCCGGCATGGTTCATGCCGATCTCGAATACCGCGTAGCGCGCCGTCTGCGGGCAGCGGGCGAGCGACAGCGGCACGCCCCAATGATTGTTGTAGGAGGCGACCGAGGCATGGGTCTCGCCGTCGGCGGCGAGCGCCAGGCGCAGCGCCTCCTTGGTGCTGGTCTTGCCGACCGAGCCGGTGACGCCGATGACTTGCGCCGGCGAACGCGCGCGCGCCGCCCGCGCCAGGTCGTAGAGCGCGGCGAGCACGTCGGGCACCACCAGAACGGGCGCCTGCGCCGGCAACGCCGCGCGTTTATCGGCCGCGACGACGGCGAGGGCGGCGCCCGCCGCGAGCGCTCCCGCCACGAAGGCGTGACCGTCGCGGCTCTCGCCCGCGATGGCGAAGAACGCCTCGCCGGGGCCGATGCTGCGGCTGTCGATCGAGATGCCGCTCGCGCCCGCGGGCAGCGCCCCGGCGCGCTCGGCGCGCATCGCCTGCGCCATCGCCTCGACGCTCCAGAGCGGCTCGACGCTCATGCCACTCCCCCTCCTTCGAGCGCAGCGGCGACCGCCTCGTGGTCGCTGAATGGAAACACCTGTTTGCCGACGATTTGGCCGGTTTCATGGCCCTTGCCGGCGATCAGCAGCACGTCGCCGCGGTTGAGCTCGGCGATCGCGGCGCGGATCGCCTCGCCGCGGTCGCCGATCTCGAGCGCGCCCGGCGCGGCCTGCAGGATCGCGCCGCGAATCGCCGCCGCCGCCTCGCCGCGCGGATTGTCGTCGGTGACGACGACGCGATCGGCCTTCTGCGCCGCGATCTGCCCCATCATCGGCCGCTTCCCGGGATCGCGATCGCCGCCCGCGCCGAAGACCACGACCAGGCGGCCGCTCGCATAGGGGCGCAGCGCATCGAGCGCCTTGGCGAGCGCGTCGGGCTTGTGGGCATAATCGACGAAGATCGATGCGCCGTTCTTCTCACCCACCAGCTCGAGCCGGCCCTTGGCGCCTTTGAGCCGGGCCAGCGCCGCGAAAGCCGCGGCCGGCTCGCCGCCGGTGGCGATGACCAGGCCGGCGGCCACCAAGGCGTTCTCGACCTGGAAATCGCCCACCAGGGGCAGCCGCAGCCGATAGTCGTTGCCGCCGTGCACGACGTGCAGCCGCTGCGCAAATCCCTCGATCGCATTCTCGAGGAGACGGATGCCCTCGCCCTTTCGGCCCACGGTCAGGAGACGCAGCCGACGCTGCTTGGCGCAGGCCACGACCGCCTCCGCATGCTCGTGATCGACATCGATCACCGCCGCCCCCCGCCGCTCGATCAGATCGCTGAACAGCCGCAGCTTGGCGGCGAGATAGTCCGCCATGCTCGGATGATAGTCGAGATGATCGCGGCTGATATTGGTGAAGCCGCCGGCCGCGATCCGCACGCCGTCGAGCCGGTGCTGGTCGAGGCCGTGCGAGGAGGCCTCGACGGCGAGATGGGTGACGCCCTCGCGGGCGAGCTCCTCCAGCTCCCGGTGCAGCGCGACCGGGTCGGGCGTGGTCAGGGAGCCGTAGACCTCGCGCTTGCCCGAGACCAGCCCGATGGTGCCGATGCTCGCCGCCTCGAAGCCGAGCGCGACCCAGATCTGGCGCGTGAAGGCGGCGACCGAGGTCTTTCCGCTGGTGCCGGTGACGGCGGCGATGATCTGGGGCTGGTCGGAGAAGAATTTGGCCGCCGCCAGCGCGAGCGAACGGCGGGCGTCGTGGACCTTCACGAAGGCGACGCCGGTCGGCAGCGGGGTCTGCGGCACCCGCTCCGCCATGATGGCGGAGGCGCCGGCGGCGAGCGCGTCGGCGACGAACCGCAGGCCGTCGTCCTTGGCTCCCGTCATGGCCACGAACAGGTCGCCCGGCTTGACGGTGCGGCTGTCCGCGCTGATGCCGTTGAGCTCCAGCGTCGCGAAGCGCGCGTCGCTGACGGAATCCACGGTGAGCAGGTTCTTGAGCTTCATGAGTGGCGAGTAGTGAGTAGTGAGTGGTCAGTGGTGAGCAGGAGCGAGTACGGTACTCCATTCACCACTCACTATTCACTACTCACTTCGCTCGCTTCTACCGGCTCGCCGTCGACGCCCCGAGGATCAACTGGTCGGCCGGCGGCAGGTCGAAGCGCGGCTGCAGGCCGAGCAAGGGGGCGACCCGGGCGATGACCGCACCGCCGGTCGGGACCGCATTCCAGCCGGAGGTGCGAAAGCCGTGGGTTTCCGGCAAGGGCTGCGGCTCGTCGAGCATGATCAGAAGCAGGTAGCGCGGATCGTCGGCGGGCAGCACCGCGGTAAACGAGTTGAGCACGTGGTCCTTCGAATAGCGCCCGCCGATGACCTTTTCCGATGTGCCGGTCTTGCCGCCCACATAATAGCCCGGCACGTCGGCCTGCTTGGCGGTGCCCTTTTCGGCGTTGAGCCGCATGAGGTAGCGCATCTTGTCGCTGGTTTCGGGCTTGATCACCCGGGTCGCGACCGCCTGGGCCTGCTCCTCGCTGCGTTGCAGGAAGGTCGGCGGAATGAGGTAGCCGCCGTTCATGAGCGCGCTGATCCCCTCCACGGCTTGCAGCGGCGCGACCGAAAGCCCGTGGCCGAACGCGATGGTGATGGTGTTGAGCTCGCCCCAATGCTTGGGAACGATCGGCTCGGCGCTTTCGGGCAGCTCGGTGCGCAAGCGGTCGAGCTGGCCGAGCTTCTTCAGGAACGCCTTGTGGGCGTCGACCCCCATGGCGAGCGCGATGCGCGCGGCGCCGATGTTGGAGGAATAGGTGAAGACCTCCGACAGGGTCAGGAAGCGGCCCTCGGGATGGTAATCATGAATCGCGAACTTGCCGAAATGCAGCGGCACGCGCGCGTCGAAGGTGGAGTTGAGACCGATCTTGCCGGAATCGAGCGCCATCGCCAGCGTCAGGGCCTTGAAGGTCGAGCCCATCTCGTAGACGCCGGTGGTGAGGCGGTTGATCCGGTTGGGATCGAGCGCCTCGCGCGGATTGTTGGGATCGAAGTCCGGCACCGACACCATCGAGACGATCTCGCCGGTTCGCACCGCCACGATGAGGCCGGCCGCGGCCTTGGCCTTGAACTTGTCACGCGCCTTCATCAGCTCGTCGCGCAGCGCGTGCTGCACGCGCAGGTCGACCGCGAGCTTGACCGGCTCCTGCAACCGGTCGGTGGCGAGCCCGGCCATGTGCAGGTCGGCGAGCCCGCTGCCGTCCAGCCATTTCTCGATGCCGGCGATGCCCTGGTTGTCGATATTGACGAGCCCGATGAGGTGGGAGGCCTCGTTGCCGTTCGGATAGACGCGCTTGTTCTCCGGCAGGAAGCCGATGCCCGGCAGGCCGAGCCGATAGATCTCGGCCCGCTGCTTGGGCGTGATGTCGCGCTTGAGCCAGACGAAATGCCGCTTCGAGCCGAGCCGCTCGCGCAGCTCCACGGCGTCGAGGTCCGGCAGCACGCCGGTGAGCAGCTCGGCCGCCTCATCGACGTCGATGATCCGGTTGGGCTCGGCGAACAGCGAGGGCGCGCGCACGTCGGTCGCCAGGATCTCGCCGTTGCGGTCGAGAATATCCGGCCGCGCGGTCGCCACCGCGTCCTGCGCCATGATGCGCCGTCCGGAATGGCCGTCCGCCATCGTCACGAACATGATCATCCGTCCGGCGATGACCCCATAGCCGAGGCCGAAGACCAGGATGGCGAGCCCGAGGCGTGCCTTGGTCTTGGCGGCGCGATCGACATTGCGGCCGTAGAGCAGCGTGCGCACGAGCGTGCGGCGCCAAGGCGCCCTGGCGGCCGCAGGCGCCCCCGCCGCAGGCGCCCCCGCCGCAGGCGCCGCGACAGGCACGAGTTGAGTGCCGGTCGGCGGAACCGGCATGGCATCATCGGCTGCATCGATCGCGGTCATTTGGCGGCTTTCGGCGATGGAATGCTGGCGGTCGGCGCCTCCAGCAAGCTGCCGATCGGATCGGCCGCGTCGGGCGGCACCAGATCGGGCGGGCGCTCCGGCAGATGATCGAGCGCATCGAATTGATGGGAATCGATCATCCGCAAGGTCAGATGCCGCTGCGCCAGCTCCTGGATGCGGATCGGATTGTCGAGCCTCGACCATTCCGCCCGCAGCTCGGCGACGCCGTCGTGCTCGCGCCTGATATCCAGGCGCAGCCGCGCGACCTGCTCGGCCTTGCGGGTGGATTCGAATTTGATCCGGTAGACGTAGGCGGCGGCGACGACCAGCGCCACGATCACGCAGATATTGAGGAGGCGGATCATCGCGGCCGCCCCCGCAAGACATCGTCGAGGGAGGGCAGGCGCGGCAGCCGCTGGTCCGAAAGAGCGGAGGCGGGCGCCGCCAGCGTGCGCTCGGCCGCCCGCAGCTTGGCCGAACGGGCGCGCGGATTGGCGGCGATCTCGGCTTCGTCGGGCGTCACCGGCCGGCCGGTCAGGAGCCGAAACGTCGGCGCCGGGCGCACGACCTCCGGCAGATGGCGCGAGGAGCCGCCCGGGCGGCCGCGCTCGACCAGGAAGGTCTTGACGATCCGGTCCTCCAGCGAATGAAACGACACCACCACCAGCCGCCCGCCGGGCGCGAGCACGGCTTCGGCGGCCGCCAAGGCGGCGGCCAGCTCGTCGAGCTCCTGGTTGAGGAAGATGCGCAGCGCCTGGAACGTGCGGGTGGCCGGATGAATGGCACCCGGCCGCGGCCACACCACGCGCTCGATCACGGCCGCCAGACCAAGCGTGGTGCGGATCGGCGCTTCGGCACGCGCCGCCACGATGGCGCGCGCGATGGCGCGGGCGTGATGCTCCTCGCCGAGCGACTTGATGATGAAGGCGAGATCGCGCTCGGACGCCGCCGCGATCACGTCGGCGGCGGTCGGGCCGGCATCGCCCATGCGCATGTCGAGCGGACCGTCGTGGCGGAACGAAAAGCCGCGCTCCGCCTCGTCGAGCTGCATCGAGGAGACGCCGAGATCGCAGACCACGCCGTCGACCAGCGCATGGCCGTGAGCCTGCGCCACCTCATCGAGACGGGAGAAGCGCTCCTGCGCCAGGACCAGCCGGCCGCCGGCTTCCTGCACCAGATCGGCGCCGCGCGTGATCGCGCTCGCGTCCCGATCGATGCCGATCACTCTGGCATCGGCCGCCGCCAGGATCGCGCGGGTGTAGCCGCCGGCCCCGAATGTCGCATCCACATAGACACCGCCGTCGCGCGGCCTGAGAAACTCGACGACCCGATGGACGAGCACGGGAACGTGACGGGCCAGTCCGCCAGCGACAGCGGGGATTCCGCTGCCGCTGCCCGCCGTCATTCCCGTGCTCCGTGCGGTCCATCCGCCGCCACCCGGGAGCTCAATTGCTTCTTGAGCGCGCGTACCTTCGCCGTGGCCTCGGCGAGCTCGGCGCGGAAGCGCTCGGGCTCCCAGATCTGAAACTTGTGACCAAGACCGGCAAACGCGACCGCATCCGCGATGCCGGCATGCGACTTCAGGGCCTCGGTGAGGATCACCCTGCCCTCGCCATCGACCTTCAAGACCTCGCTGCTGCCATAGAGCGCGGCGGAGAACTGCTCGCGCTCTTCCGAATAGGGCGGAAACAGCGCGATCAACGCCTCGATATCCGCCAACAGCGCATTGCCACCGGCATCGAGCGCAGGCCGGTCGAGCGTCCGATAGCAATAGAGCCCCTCGAAGCCATCGCGGGCGAGGACCGCGCGGAAGGCGGCCGGGATCGATACCCGCCCCTTCGCATCCAGACGCAACGTGTAATGGGACACGAAGCGGTCCATGGCCCCTCTTATTGGCCCGCCCCGGTTGATCCGGTGTCGGGTCTGCGGCCGCCGTCCCGGGCGCATGCAAAGCCGTCCGGGCAGGCGTAAAGCCATGCCCGACGATCGAGAACGCAGCGCCGGCACATGGGAAAATATGGGCTACCATGGGACCACTTGGGCGTCAATGCAACATCCCGGCCGCCCCGCGCCCGCGGTTTGACCGGTTTGCAACTGCTCATTAACGGTGCCCGCGCTTAAGGAATCGTTGACCGTGCAGCCGATCCCCCGCCCCTGCCGCGTGCGGCGGATGCCCCGGACGGGGCTCTATCCGGGACATGCCCCCGCCGCCGCGCCCAGCAGGGAACGGACGGCGGCGTACCGGCCGAACAAGATCGAGCGAAATGTTCGAAGCGCGGGCCGAGGCCGCTCCGGGGCACCGGACCTGTGTCCCGGAGGTGACAATCACCGGCAATCCACAGCGAGGTCCGATTCACGTCTTTACATTCGGACGGCGATCTTGCGACATGGTGGTCGCTCGCTGCGGCGGTCTGGGGGCTTTCCGGCGAGCGTTTTGCAGCAGTATTGCGTCCTCTCTCATCGTCAATGGTCCGTATGGTTGCGCTCGTGTCAGCGTTTCGACCCGATTCCTGTGTAGTGGCCGAGGTACGACCTTCGCCGAACCACGGCGAACGCAAGCCGGGCGGCAAGCCCGACATGATCGTGCTGCACTATACCGGCATGGCGGATACGCAGGCGGCGCTCGCCAAGCTGTGCGCCCCGGGCAGCGAAGTCTCCGCCCATTACGTGGTCATGGAGGACGGTTACATCGTCCAATGCGTGCCGGAAGCGCGCCGCGCCTGGCATGCGGGGGCGGCCGCCTGGGAGGGCGAGTCCGACATCAACTCGTGCTCGATCGGCATCGAGATCGCCAATCCGGGCCACAGTCACGGCTATCCGGATTTCCCCAAGCGGCAGATCGCCGCCGTCACGACGCTTTGCCGCAGCATCTTCACGCGCCATCGCATCCCGGCCTGGCGCGTGCTCGGCCATGCGGACGTCGCCCCCACCCGCAAGCAGGATCCGGGCGAGAAGTTTCCCTGGCGGGTGCTGCACGATGCCGGCATCGGCCTTTGGGTCAAGCCGGCCCCCATCATCCCGGGCGGTCCCATATTCGTGCTCGGCGAGAACGATCCGGCGATTGCCGAAATCCAGACGCTGCTCGGCAAATACGGCTACGACATTCCGGCCTCCGGCAGCTACGACGGCCCCACCCGCGACGTCATCGCGGCGTTCCAGCGGCATTTCCGCCCCGCTTTGGTGGACGGGGTCGCCGACACCTCGACCATCGCGACCATCAGGTCGCTCATCGCCGCGCGCGCCGCGCAGAGCGACTGATAGGGGTTGCCCCCGCGCGGCGCGCCGATTGCGCATCTGGGCCGAGGCGTTCGAAGTCTCCCATGGCGCGTTACGCCGGAATACGTTAGCGGCGCCGAATACCGCCGATTTTACTCTCGACGCCCTTTGCGCCAAACGGCACGCCTACGCCGCTGATCTTCGTCCGCGCGTTCGCGGTGGTGCGATCAGTGCTTCCGCCGGAATGCCCCACTCGCGATGCAGCCGCCAGGCCATCCTCATCGTGAGGGGACGCTTCCTCGTAAGGATGTCGGATGCGCGCTGGCGCGAGCCGAGCAGACGGCCAAGATCGGCTTGGGTATAGCCGCCGGTTTCCATGCGGTAACGGATCGCATCGATCGTATCCGGCAACTCGATCGGCCAGCGCTTGCGCTCGTAGTCTTCGATAATCAGCGCGAGAAGATCAAAACGATCGGCATCCGGCGTGCCCGGCTTCGGTTCGCTTTCGAAGTACCGCTCGATCTGTTTAAGCGCCGCATCGTAGTCGGCTTCGGAGTGAAGCGGACGGATCATTTCTTTCGCCATGAGACGGTCTCCGGATCGATGCGGTCATATTCGGCGTGAGTGCCGATGAACTTCACCAGCAAGCGGCTGAACGTAAATGATACGTGGACAACCAACCGGTATTTGTTGCCGCCCAGGTCAAAGATGACCCGATTGTCGCCCACGAAATCGACAGTGCCACCAAACTGCCGCTTTATCTCGGTCGGATTTGCCCAATGCGCTTTCGCTGCAATCGCGACCCACGCACGGATCGGGCCCTCAGCATGCGGGTAACGCGCCCAGAATTCCTTCAGCGTCCGACGAGCGATCACCTGCATGGTAAGATCATATCATGTCACCATTATGGTGACAACCGGTCCGAGGCCCATCGAGCGCGGATGCGCCCGGCGCTTGCGCGCGAGACGTAGCGCAAGATCGCCAGCTGTCGCAGTTTCGGCGACCGGGCCTCATCTGGCCCGAGCAACGAGGGCACGTGAGCGTGCAATTCCAGCCCTGCTTGATCAAAAGACGGCGGGAAGCTAACTGATTTATCGATCGCAACATCCGCCTGACGCGAGCCCCGATGGAGCACCGTCGAATTCCTTGCCCACGCCGAGGCGCATCGCCCCTTCGCCGGCGGCGATCTGCTCGGGCGCATCGGAGGCCCGGCCACGGTCGAAGCGCTTGTCGACCGGATCTACGACAGCATCGAGACCGACGCTGTGCTGCGGCCGCTCTTCGGCCGCGATCTCGCCAACGAGCGCGGGGCGCAGAAGCGCTTCTTCACCGAGTGGCTCGGCGGTGACGCCTGCTACAGCGACCGCGCGCACTTGCCGCTCAAGCATCGCCACGATCTGCTGCCGATCACGTGCGCGCTCGCCGAGAGGTGGCTAACGCACTTCCGCGACGCGCTCGCCCAGGCGGTGCCGGACGCCGAGGCCCGTCGCGCCATACAAAACAACGTCAGCGCCCTGGCGTCGGCGCTGGTCAACGAGGGAACGCGACCTTCGGGGCTGCGGGCGCAACCGCACGGTACGTGCCTGCGTTACGAGCCGGCGATCGAGGCGGTCACGCTCTCGCGGCGTGGAGATGAGGCGGCACTGCGTCGGCTGGTGAAGCGTGCACCGGACTGCCTCGGCTCCGTTCCGCATGCCGCGCATCTCCTCAACCTCGCCGTGCTCGGCGGACGCCAACCTGTCGTCGAGTTGCTTCTCGACGCAGGGGTCGATGTAAACAAGCCTTCGCCGATCGCGCCGCTCGTATTCGTCACGCCGCTTTGTGCGGCACGTTTGAAGCGGCGCAGCCAAAATCGAAGTGCTCCTGCTTGGCCGCGGTGCGCAGGAGGACATATTCACGCACGCGCTCCTCGCCGACCTCGAGCGTCTGCAAGCGGACGTTCGCCACGACCCACGGGCCGTACAGGCCATTGATCCCGCGGTCGATGCGCTCGAGGTCACGCCCGTGCATCATGCCGTCGCCGGCGGGCGGGTCGAAGCGTTGCGCCCACTTCTTGCAGAGGTCACGCGGGCCAACGCGCCCTTGCTCGGCGGCGCCCGCGCGGTGCGCGAAGCGGCGGCGCGCCAGAACGTGGCGATGGTCACGATGCTGCTCGCCCACGGCGCGAGCGCAGCGTCGATCGGCGCGGGCCGTTGGGTCCTCCATCCTGAGCTGGCGCCGATGCTCGCGCGCGCGGGGGCGAGCATCGACCGATCGGGATCGTGGATCGGGCTCTCCTGCACCGGGAACCAGGGACGCAAGGACGACCCCCAATATGTCGCCGGGCTCTTGCGTCACGGCGCGCGTGTCGACGACAAGCGCCTTACGGGCCAGCGAACCGATGGCGGCCGCGCCACGGCCCTCCATTACGCCGTCAAGGCCGGCTTCGTGAAGACCATCGAGGTTCTTCTCGACCACGGCGCCGATCCGACCGCGCGCGACGACAACGGGCTCACCCCGCTGGATTGGCTCGAGCGGGCTGCGCCATCGATCGATCGTCAGGCGGTCCGACGCCTGCTTCACCGTGCGCGATCGTCCTGACCTCCGCGGCGGGCAGATGAGCGCCCGATGAGGATAGGGCGACTACTCGTGCGCAGCACCGTAAGGCTGCCCTCGCCATCTACCCCGAGGGCCATCGCGCTTGAACTAGGGCAAATATTGCCCTATATACCGCACGGTCGCGGGAGCGTGGATGCCGGAAATCGCGAGGTTTGGCAACGTCAAGCTCCTGATGTTCTTTCAGGACGAGAATCCGCCGCACGTGCACATCAAGGGCCCCGACTTCGCCGCGAAGATGCGCATCTCAAATGGCGACTTGCTGGCAGGTCATGTGCCCAACAGGGTCCTGAAACAGGCTCGCCGCCGGGTAGCGGCGCGTCGGGTCGAGTTGTTGGCGATGTGGGATGAATTCCAGAGGTGACCAGTATGAGCGACGATATCGCAAAAGTCACAAAGGTGCGTGCGACTGGCAACCACGTTCTGCGTGTCCGGTTCGCCGGCGATCGGCGTGACCGCGAGCTCGACATGACCGGACTGATCGCTCGCAGCGTGCATTTCGCACCGCTGATGGATGACACCAAGACATTTGCCAAGGCGGAAATCGTGGAGCACGGCCTTGGGGTATCCTGGCCCGTCCCGACGAAGTGGGGTCCTTTAGATGTTTCGGCCGCGACCCTAAAGCGGATTGCGGAAGAGCAGCAGCCGATGACGGGGGCGAATTTCGGAGAATGGCGGATTGAATTGGGGCTATCGTTGACAGAAGCGGCCAAACTGCTCGGGGTCGGCCGACGCACGATCATGGGCTATTTGAAGAAAGATGAGCTGCCGCCCGTCGTAGCGATTGCCTGCCGAGCGCTGGCTCGCGACAAGCATGTCCTCGCAGCGCACTTTGTGCCGGCGCGGAAAGCCACCCGACCGGCCGCGTGATCGCGCGCAACGGGCGACGAGCTTTGGTGCGCCGCGCGTTTCACCGCCGCGGCGGGCAATTCAAGCAATGCGACAGCAATAATCTTGCGCGCATGCTTGCGAAACGGAACCCTGGTTCCCATGTGAGAGTATCTTACAATCAGCCGAATCTTTGTAGAAGCGCGGTTCGGGAACCGAAAGCACGGCTCGGTCATTGCTCCTGTGATCGAGAACACGGCGACTTTGGTCCGAATGCGGCTGCCCAGGGACCAGCTCCATCGTCAATGCCGGCATGGCGGGCTCCGGCCGATCCATCGCGGGACCCATGCAAGCTCTCTTCATCGGCCAAACCTACATCGACGTCACCTTCCTGACCGATCGGCTTCCGGTCGGCGATGAAAAGCACGTGGCATCGGCCTACGCGGTCTCGTTCGGCGGCAATGCCGTCACCGCCGCCTTCTGCTGCGCCAAGCTCTCGATCGCGCCGGATCTGCTCACCACGGTCGCGGATGACTGGCTCGGACGCATGTTCCTGGAGATGGCCGCGAAATACGCCATCTCGATCCATCCCCGCCACGTCAGCACGTCCTCGCTCTCGTTCATCATGCCGAAGGACGGCAGGCGCGCGATCGTGCGCTGCCGTGATGACGCTCATCTCAATTCCTATCCGTCGCTCGATCTCACCGGCTGCCGCGCGCTCCACGTCGACGGGCACCAGCCGGACGCCGCCATCCATTATGCGAAGCTGTGTCGGTCGGAGGGAATCCTCACCTCGCTCGACGGCGGCGGACTTCGTACAAATACGCACGACCTGCTGGCCTTCATCGACGTGGCCATCGTGGCGACGCGGCTGTGCGAGCAGATGGGACTCGCTCCCGCCGAGATGCTGGACTATCTGAAAGGCCGCGGTTGCCGCATCGGCGGCGTGACCATGGGGGAGCGCGGGCTGCTCTGGTATGACGAGACCGGGATGGTGCGCTCGAGTGCCGCGCTCGCGGTGCCGGCCGACCGGGTCGTGGACACCAGCGGGGCCGGCGACGTGTTTCACGGCGCCTATGTGTATTCCTATCTCGCCGATCAGGCCGGGACATGGGAGAGTCATTTCAACTTCGCCCGGGCGGCGGCGGCGTATAAGATCCAGCGCTTGGGAAATGAAGCCGGCTTGCCGACGCGCGCGGATATCGATGAAATCCGGCGCCGGTTCGGCGATCCTGCCGAAGCTGCGCATGCCGGATCGCCCAATTCTCCGGTGTCGGCGATGGAGGCCCCCTACTCGCTCGGAGCGCGCGCAGGCCGCACGGCGGAAAGGTCCAGTTGACGATACACATTCGCCGCAGCCTCGGGCGCCCGCTTTCGGCGTCACCCTGGAACAGCCGCGAACCTTTACGCGAGGAGCTCTTCAGCGTCGAGCGCCTGGAGGTGCATGCCCGCAGCCTGGCGGTCGCGCAATCGGTCACGCCGAAGCCCACGAGGGGCCGCCCGCTGGCCCGTCGATTGAGCGACAACGGCGCCGTGCTGCTCAACGCCTATCGCAAGGTCGCGCAGGACATCGACGAAGGACGCGCCATCACCCCGCCGGGCGAATGGCTGGTCGACAACTATCATATCGTCGAGCGGCAGATCCGCGAGATCCATTCCGATCTGCCGCCGGGCTACTACCGGCAGCTCCCCAAGCTCGCCGATGGCCCGTTCGAGGGCTATCCGCGCGTGTTCGGCGTGGCCTGGGCGTTCGTGGCGCACACCGACAGCCGTTTCGATTCCGAGATGCTCATTCGATTCGTGCGCGCCTATCAGGAGGTGCAGCCGCTGACGATCGGCGAGCTGTGGGCGGTGGCGATCACGCTGCGGATCGTCCTGGTCGAGAATCTCAGGCGGCTGGCGGATCTCATCGTGCACAGCGCCGCGGCCCGGCAGGAAGCCGACGAATTCGCCGACCGCCTGCTCGGTGGCGACGCGCACGCCGCCGAGCCGGTGCCCGACGTGCTCGCCGGAATCGAGCAGGTCGAGCTGTCCGACGCTTTCGCCGTCGAGCTCGTGCACCGGTTGCGCGACCAGGATCCGCGCATCACGCCGGCGCTGACTTGGCTCGACCAGCGCCTGGCCGCGCAGGGAGCGACCGCCAATTCGGTCGTTCGCGACGAGCATCACCGGCAGGGCACCGGCACCGTCACGGTGCGCAACATCATCACCAGCATGCGCCTGATCTCCGACGTCGACTGGACGGAGCTGTTCGAGCGCATCAGCCTGGTCGACGACGTGCTGGCCGGCGGCAGCGACTTTCGCGACATGGATTTTCCGACGCGCAATCTCTACCGCAGCGCCATCGAGCAGCTGGCGCGCGGCTCGAAATGGGCCGAGATCGACATCGCCCGCCGCGCCATCACGGCCGCCGCGCAGGCCGCGGACGCCGACGCGACCGACCGCCGCCGGAGCGACCCGGGCTATCACCTCCTCGCCGGCGGACGCCGCGGGTTCGAGATCGCGATCGGTTACCGGCCGCCGCCACGCACGTGGCTCGGGCGGTCCGGCCGCCGCCTCGGCATCGGCGGTTATGTCGGCGCCATCGCGGTGGTCGCCGCCGCCCTGCTCGCCCCCACGCTCATCGCGATCGCCGCGGCGGCGCCAGAATGGGAATGGCTGAGCCTGCTCGGCATTCTGGGTGCCATTCCGGCCATCGACGCGGCCGTGGCGCTGGTGAACCGCGGCGTGATGCGCGGCTTGGGCGCGACCCTCCTGCCCGCCCTGGAGCTGCGCAACGGCGTGCCGGCACGCCTGCGAACGCTGGT
Organism: uncultured Alphaproteobacteria bacterium; assembly: GCA_963744275.1. Classification (GTDB taxonomy): domain Bacteria; phylum Pseudomonadota; class Alphaproteobacteria; order Rhizobiales; family Xanthobacteraceae; genus VAZQ01. The sequence continues at coordinate 110,881 of CAVUSX010000025.1, read as the reverse complement.
CGCGGTACCGATGCTGCTGACCACGCGCGCTGCGGTCGAGGAGCAGATCGAGCGGCTGGAGATTCATCACCTCGCCAGCCCCGAGGGCGCGGTTCATTTCGCGTTGCTGTCCGACTGGGTCGACGCCGCGACCGAGCACGCGGAGGGTGACGCGGCGCTCCTGCAGTGCGCCGTGGCCGGCATCGCGGAGCTCAACCAGCGCTACGAGGCGAGCGCAGGCGCCGCGCGCTTCCTGCTCTTCCATCGCCGGCGCGTGTGGAACGAAGGCGAAGGGCGCTGGATCGGTTGGGAGCGCAAGCGCGGCAAGCTGCATGAGCTGAACCGATTCCTGCGCGGCGCCGATGACACGACTTTCATGTCGACGACCGGGCGACCTTGCGTCGCGCCGGCGGACGTCCGCTACGTGCTGACGCTCGATGCCGACACCAAGCTGCCGCGCGACACCGTTCACCGCCTGATCGGCAAGATGGCGCATCCGCTCAACCGGCCACGCTTCGACGCCGACGCCGGCCGTGTGGTCGAGGGTTACGCGGTGCTGCAGCCGCGGGTCACGCCGTCGCTGCCGGTCGGCCGCGAAGGCTCGCTGTTCCAGCGCGTGTTCTCCGGCATGTGCGGCATCGACCCCTATGCGGCCGCCGTGTCCGACGTCTACCAGGATTTGTTCGGTGAGGGCTCGTATGCGGGCAAGGGCATCTATGAGATCGATTCCTTCGAGCTGGCGCTCGGCGACCGCGTGCCGGATTCGACGCTGCTCAGCCATGATCTGTTCGAAGGCATATTCGCCCGCGCCGGTCTCGCCTCCGATGTCGAGGTGGTCGAGGAGTTCCCCGCCCGTTACGACGTCGCCGCGCTTCGTCACCATCGCTGGGCGCGCGGCGACTGGCAGTTGCTGCCTTGGATTTTCGGCCGCGGCCCGCTCCGCGGCGCGGATCGCAAGCGCGACGGCAGGCGCGCGCCGTGCCGGCGATCGGGCGCTGGAAGATGCTCGACAATCTGCGGCGCACGCTGTCGGCGCCGGCCGCCATCCTGGCCCTGCTGACCGGCTGGACACTGCCGTTTCACGCCGCGGCGCTCTGGACCTCCTTCGTGATCGCCACCATCGTGCTGCCGACGCTCATTCCCGCCGCCGCCACGGTCGTGTCGCGGCGAGCCGGGGTGACGATGCGCAGCTATCTCGGCGCGCTCGGCTCCGATCTTCGTCTGGCGCTCGCCCAATCGGCGCTCATGATCATCTCGCTGGCCCATCAGGCGTCGCTGATGGGCGACGCCATCGTGCGCACCCTGATCCGGCTGTTCGTCACCCACCGCCATCTGCTCGAATGGATCACGGCCGCGCAGGCGAAGACCGGTCCGCGGCTCGATCTCCAGGGATTCTATCGCCAAATGGCCGGTGCGGTCGTGATCGCCGTTCTGGCGATGATCGTCGCCGGCGCCGGCGGTAACGCGACCTGGCCGTTGGCGCTGCCGTTCGCGGCGCTTTGGTTCGCCTCGCCCGCGATCGCGCGCTGGACGAGCCGGTCACCGCCGGTGGCGGGGCGCCTGCCGATGTCCGCCGGCGACGCCCGCATCCTGCGGCTGACGGCGCGCCGCACCTGGCGGTTCTTCGAGACCTTCGTGACCGCGCTCGATCACATGCTGCCGCCGGACAACTTCCAGGAAGATCCGGTGCCGGTGCTGGCGCACCGGACCTCGCCGACCAATATCGGCCTCTATCTGCTGTCGACCGCGAGCGCGCGCGACTTCGGTTGGACCGGGACGATCGATGCGGTCGCGCGACTGGAGGCGACGCTGTCGACCATGCGCGAGCTGGCGCGCTTCCGCGGCCATTTCTTCAACTGGTACGATACGCGCGATTTGCGACCGCTCGATCCCCGCTATATTTCCTCGGTCGACAGCGGCAATCTGGCCGGGCACCTGATCGCGCTGGCGAATGCCTGCCGGGAATGGAAAAATCATCCGATCTCCGACGCGCGTCGTCTGGAGGGGATCGCCGACGCGATCGAGCTGGCGCGCGCGGAGGCGAGCCACCTGCGCGACGCGCGCCGCGTGCAGACGGTGACCTGGCGCCATCTCGAGGATGCGTTCGCCTCGCTGGCCGCCGATGTCCGCCGGGAGCCGACCGATGGCGAGGATATCGCGCAGCGCCTCGCCGCCCTGGCGGTCGGCACCGAGACCCTGGCCGACATCGCCCGCGCATTCGCGATCGAGCGCGGCGACAATATCGGCGCCGACCTGCAGTTCTGGGCGGAGGCGGCCGGCGGCGCGATCGAGAGCCACCGCCGCGACCTCGCGCAGGCGCCCGCTGCCGATGCGGCGCTGACGGCGCGCCTCGAGGCCGTGGAAGAAGACGCGCGCGCGACCGCGCTGGCGATGGAGTTCGGCTTCCTGCTGGACCAAGACCGCAAGCTGCTCTCGATCGGCTATCGGATGTCCGACGACTCGCTCGACCCCAACTGCTACGATCTCCTCGCCTCCGAGGCGCGGCTGGCGAGCTTCATGGCGATCGCCAAGGGTGATGTCCCGGCGCGCCATTGGTTCCGCCTCGGCCGTGCCGTCACGCCGATCGGGCATGGCGCCGCGCTGATCTCGTGGTCGGGCTCGATGTTCGAATATCTCATGCCGTCGCTGGTCATTCGCGCGCCGGGGGGAAGCCTCATCGAGCAGCAGCAGCCGACTGACCGTGCAGCGCCAGATCGAGTACGGGGCGACGCTCGGCGTGCCATGGGGCGTTTCGGAATCCGCCTACAACGTCCGCGACCGGGAATTCACCTACCAATATTCGAACTTCGGCGTGCCGGGCCTCGGCCTCAAGCGCGGCCTGGGCGAGAACATCGTCATCGCCCCCTACGCGACCGCGCTCGCCGCCATGGTGGATCCGCAGGCTGCGGCGCGCAACTTCGAACGGCTTGCGGCAGCCGGGGCGCGCGGCCGCTTCGGGTTTTACGAAGCGCTGGATTACACGCCGATCCGTCTGCCGGAGGACACCACCGTCGCGATCGTGCGCGCCTTCATGGCGCACCATCAAGGCATGACGATCGTCGCCGTCGCGGACGCGCTGCTCGACGGCGCGATGCGGGCGCGGTTCCACGCCGAGCCCATCGTGCAGGCGACCGAGCTGCTGCTGCAGGAACGCGTATCGCGCGACGTCATGGTGTCGCGTCCCTGGGCGGCGGAGACCAAGTCGGCTGCCAAGGTTCGCGAGCTCGCAATCCCCGGCGGCCGGCATCTCGCCGGCGCGCACAGCGCCACGCCGGCCACGCATCTTCTCTCCAACGGCCGCTATACGGTGATGCTCACCGCTGCCGGCTCGGGCTTCAGCCGCTGGCGCGGCATGGCGGTGACGCGCTGGCGCGAGGATGCCACCTGCGACGACTGGGGCTCCTACATCTACCTGCGCGACGTCGGCAGCGACAATGTCTGGTCGGCGGGCTTTCAGCCGAGCGGGGTCGAGCCGGACGACTACGGCGTCACCTTCAACGAGGACCGTGCGGAGTTCAAGCGCAGCTACGGACCGCTCACGACCGTCATGGAGGTGCTGGTCTCGGCCGAGGACGATGCCGAGGTCCGTCGCATCTCCATATCCAACTCCGGCAACGCCGTGCGCGAGATCGATGTCACCTCCTATGCCGAGCTGGTGCTGGCCCCGCAGGCGGCCGACCTCGCGCATCCGGCGTTCTCCAAGCTGTTCGTCGAGACCGAGTATCTCCCGCTCGCCGGCACCCTGTTGGCGACCAGACGGCGGCGTTCGCCGGACGAGCCGGAAATCTGGGCCGGGCATCTCGCCGTCGTCGACGGCGACAGCGTGGGAAAGCCCGAGGTCGAGACCGACAGGGCGCGTTTTCTCGGCCGCGGCGGCAGCGCCAGAACCGCAATCGCGGTGCACGAGGGCCGATCGCTCTCGAACACCGTCGGCACGGTGCTCGATCCGATCTTCGCGCTGCGCCAGCGCGTGCGGATCGCACCGGGAGCGACGGCGCGCATCGCTTTTTGGACCGTGGTCGCGCCCTCCCGCGCAGCCCTGCTCGATTTGATCGACAAGCACAGGGACGCGACCGCCTTCGAGCGGGCGACGACGCTCGCCTGGACGCAGGCGCAGGTCCAGCTCCATCACATCGGCATCGATCCGAGCGAGGCCGGCCTGTTCCAGCGTCTGGCCGGACACCTCCTCTATGCCGCCCCGACCCTGCGACCCTCCTCCGACACCATCGTGCGCGGAGCGGGCGCACAATCGGCGCTGTGGCACTCTGGGCATTTCCGGCGACTTGCCGATCCTGCTCATGCGCATCGCGGACATCGAGCATCTGGATCTCGCACGCGCAACTCCTGCAGGCGCACGAATACTGGCGGATGAAGCGATTCGCCGTCGATCTCGTGATCCTGAACGAGCGCTCCTCGTCCTACGTTCAGGATCTTCAGATCGCGCTCGAGGCCCTGGTGCGGGCGGGCGAGGCACAGCCGCAAGCCGGCCCGGAGGGACCCGTCGGCCGCATCTACGTGCTGCGAGCCGATCTGATGTCACCCGAGATCCGCGGGCTCATCGCATCGGTCGCGCGGGTGGTCATGACCGGACAGCGCGGGCGCCTGTCCGACCAGCTCGATCGAGTCCCCAGTCCCAACGCCCCGATCCGGGCGGTCGCGAAACGGACTTTCCCCCAAGCGCAGCCGACGGTGCCGCCGCCCACGCCCGAGCTCGAATTCTTCAACGGACTGGGCGGCTTCGCGGCCGACGGGCAGGAATATGTGACCATCCTGGGTCCGGGCCAGTGGACGCCGGCTCCCTGGATCAACGTCATCGCCAACTCGGCGTTCGGATTTCAGGTGCCGACCGAAGGCGGCGGCACCACCTGGTCGGTCAACAGCCGCGAGAACCAGCTCACGCCCTGGTCGAACGATCCCGTCACGGATCGTCCGGGCGAGGCGTTCTATCTGCGCGACGACATCACCGGCGAGCTGTGGAGCCCGACCGCGTTGCCGATCCGCGATGAAACCGCGACCTATGTGGCGCGTCACGGGCGGGGATATTCCCGGTTCGAGCACACGGCCCACGGCATCGCGGCCGATCTCGTTCAGCTCGTGCCGCTCAATGACCCGGTCAAGATATCGCGCCTGCGGCTGAGCAACATATCGAACCGCACCCGCCATATATCGGTGACCGCCTATGTGGAATGGGTGTTGGGTCCCTCGCGCAGCGGCTGTGCGCCGTTCGTGATGACGCAGATCGATCCCAGGTGCGGCGCGATGTTCGCCCGCAATGCCTGGAGCGCCGACTTCGGATCGCGGGTCGCGTTCGCCGACCTCGCCGGCGCCCAAACCGACTGGACCGGCGACCGGCGGGAATTCATCGGCCGCAACGGCACGCTGGCGCGCCCGGCGGCGCTCACCGGCGCCGGGCCGCTGCGCAAGACGCTCGGAGCCGGCCTCGATCCCTGCGGCGCCTTGCGCACCGCCGTCGAGATTCCGCCGCGCGGCAGCGTCGATGTGGTGTTCCTGCTGGGCAGGCCGCCGGCGCCGTCGAAGCCCGGGCCTTGATCGCGCAATATCGGACGGCCGATCTCGACGCGATCCTGTCCGATGTCGGTCGCTACTGGGCCGATGTGCTGGGCACCGTGCAAGTGAAGACGCCGGACCGGCCGATGGACATCATGCTCAACGGCTGGCTCCTCTACCAGACCATCGCCTGCCGCATCTGGGCGCGCTCGGCGTTCTATCAGTCGAGCGGCGCCTACGGATTTCGCGACCAGCTGCAGGACGGCATGGCGATCGTGGGCGCGCGTCCCGCGATGACCCGCGAGCATTTGCTGCGGGCCGCGGCCCGCCAATTCGTCGAAGGCGACGTGCAGCACTGGTGGCTGCCCCATTCCGGGCAGGGCGTGCGCACGCGCATTTCCGACGACCGGGCCTGGCTCGCCTTCGCGGCCGCCCATTATGTCGCCGCGACCGACGATGCCGCCGTCCTCGACGAGGTGGTTCCGTTCCTGGAAGGCCCGAGGCTCGCGGCCGGCGAGCACGAGAACGCCTTCCAGCCGACCATCTCGGATGAGACCGGCAGCCTCTACGAGCACTGCGCGCGCGGCCTCGACCACAGCCTGGCGGTCGGCACCCACGGTTTGCCGTTGTTCGGCACCGGCGATTGGAACGACGGCATGAACCGCGTCGGCGTCGACGGGCGCGGCGAGAGCGTCTGGCTCGGCTGGCTCCTCTACGCGACCTTGACGGCATTTGCGCCCATCGCGCAGGCGCGCGGCGACACCGCGCGGGCGGCGGGATGGCGCACCGATGCCGCCGCCCTGCAGGCCGCGCTCGAGCGGGAAGCCTGGGACGGCGATTGGTACCGGCGCGGCTGGTTCGATGACGGCACCCCGTTCGGATCGGCGGCGAGCGTCGAGTGCCGGATCGATTCGATCGCGCAGGCGTGGTCGGTGCTTTCAGGCGCGGCGGACCGCGGCCGCAGCGTGCGCGCCATGGCGGCGGTCAAGCGCGAGCTCATCCGGCCGCAGGACGCAGTGGCGCTCCTGTTCACGCCGCCGTTCGATCAGACCGGGCTCGATCCCGGCTACGTCAAAGGCTATCCGCCCGGCGTTCGCGAGAACGGCGGCCAATATACCCACGCCGCCCTGTGGTCCGTGATGGCCTTCGCGGCGCTCGGGCAAGGCGACGAGGCGGCGGCGCTGCTTCTCCCTTCTCAACCCCATCAATCACGCCCGCAGCCGCGCCGGCGTGCAGCGCTACAAGGTGGAGCCCTATGTGGTGGCGGCGGACGTCTATTCAAATCCGCGCCACGTCGGACGCGGCGGCTGGACCTGGTACAGCGGCTCGGCCGGATGGATGCAGCGCGCCGGCATCGAAAGCATTCTGGGGCTGCGCCTGCTGGGCGGCACGCTGCATCTCGATCCGTGCATTCCGACCGCTTGGCCGCGCTTTTCGATGACGCTCAGGCATCGCTCCGCCAGATACGAGATCGAGGTCGAGAACCCGGACCGCGCCGGAGCCGGCATCGCCGCGGCGGCACTCGACGACGCGCCGATCGAGGCGCGGCCGCTGCGCGGTGGCGCTGGCGGACGATGGCAAGACCCATCGGTTGCGGATTCGGCTGGGATAGTGGTCCGCGGGATGGCGCGGGACCGCCGGATTATTCCGGCGGATGCATCATTTCCTCTGCCTGCCGCAGCACGGCGGCCGGCATGTAGGGCTTGTCATGAAAGCGCATGCGCGGCGGAAGCGCGTCGGGGCGGGGCCGGCCGGACGCCAGGATGATGCCGACGCCGGGCCATCTGGCCGCGACCTGCCGGGCCAGAGTCGGCCCCGTTCATCGCGCCGGGCATGCTGACGTCCGTGAACAGCAGCCGAATGTCGGAACCCGTCTCGAAGAAGCGCAAGGCCTCGTCGGCACTGCCGGCGTCGAGCACCTCGTATCCGGCATCCAGGAACATGTCGGATGCTCCCATTCGGGTGAACACGTCGTCATCGACGACCAGGACCATGGCGTGGGGGGATGAATTGATCACTGATGGCAACCAATACCGGCCGCAATGGTTCCATGCCGGACCGTCCGCAACCGGAAACGTGGTCAATATTGCACAGACTTACCCACAGCGGTCGGCGTACCCTTGAATATGAATCTTCGTCAGAAGCGTTCCGGCACTTCCGCAATTCGAGGCTCGGGGCAATCTCGATGGGACCCGGCCCGCGCGCAAGACTTATCCGGAGCGTGGATATGAGGACATCTCTATGCAGCAAGACGTCTTGAGGGAAAGGTTCGCGGCGATCTCGGATGCCTGGGCGCTCGCCCAGGGCATTGTCGACACCGTCCGGGAGCCCGTTCTCGTTCTCGACAAGCACCTGCGCGTGATCACCGCGAGCCGCTCCTTCTATTCGGGTTTCAAGGTCAGTGCCGAGGACACCGAAGGCAGGCTGCTTTACGCCTTGGGCGACGGACAGTGGGACATTCCAAAGCTCCGCGTGCTCCTGGAAAAGATCATCCCCGAGAAGGGCGTGATGGAGGGCTACGAGGTCGAGCACGAGTTCCCCAACCTCGGACGACGCACGATGTGCCTGAACGCCCGCCAGGTGTTCTACGAAGGAGGCACCAACACGACCATTCTGCTCGGCATGGAGGACATCACCGAACGGCGCAATCTCGAGCGCGAGAAGGACGAGCTGCTGCAACAGAAGGAAGTATTGCTCGAGGAGCTGCAGCACCGGGTCGCGAACAGCCTGCAGATCATCGCCAGCATCCTCCTGATGAAGGCGAGGACGGTGCAGTCGGAAGAGACGCGTGTTCATTTGCAAGACGCGCACAAGCGCGTCATCTCGATTGCCGCCGTGCAGAAGCAGTTGCACGCCTCCGGAGCCGACGGATCGATCGAGATAAGGCCCTATCTCACGAGGCTATGCGAGACCCTCGCGGCCTCGATGATCGGCGACAGTCGGCCGATCTCGCTGGAAGTCGTTGGTTGCGGGGGCCTCGCGACATCCCGTCAGGCCGAGAGCTTGGGCTTGATCGTCACCGAGCTGGTCATGAACGCCCTCAAGCATGCGTTTCCGCACGAAAAGGCCGAGGGCCGCATCACGGTCGCGTATGACCGGGTCGGAACGAATTGGAAGCTTTCGGTCGCCGACGACGGCATCGGCAAGCCGCGCGGCGGCTTCGTCCAGGGAAAATCGGGACTCGGCACCGGCATCGTCAAGGCCCTGTCGCAGCAGCTCGAGGCCCAGTTTGCAACCGAGGCCGGGCCCGCGGGCACGACCGTGTCGATCACTCATGCCACCTTCCCGGCCAGGGCCGTTCAAACCGCCCGGATGGCCTGAGCAGACGGGATACCAGCAGATGCGGGCTCCGACAACAGGGATGATGATCCGATGGCCTTGAGGTTTCCCAACGAGAGCCGCAGCTACGACCCCACGCGCCGGGCGGTGCGGTTCTGGGGGCACGACAGCGCGATGGAGGCTTCGTTCTTCGTGGGCGAAGATGCGCTCAAGCGCGTTCAGCCTGCCATGCGGCTCGACGAAGCCGGCCTCCTCGGCGCCTTCGATGCCAACCGGGACTTGATCCTCGCGGCCGCCACCAAGGTCTACGGGCGAGGCCGCAAAGGTTCTTATGACCTGTCCGCTTTGGATTTCTGAGAGACGACTTTACGGCTCGTTGCTCGCATTCTTCGTCTTGATGTCGGGTTTATCGTACAAAACCACGTTCAACAGGGAATTGTGGATTTCGAGCTTTCCGTTGTACTTGATGTAGCCCAATTTGCGGAATTTGTTCATGAAGAAGCTCACGCGCGACCTCGTGGTTCCGATCATCTCCGCAAGGGTTTCCTGGCTGAATTTTCCGACGATCGGCTCCGGCGTGCCCTCCTTGCCGAAATTGGCGAGCAGAAGCAGCAGTCGCGCCAGGCGCTTCTCGCTCGAATTGAACAATTGATCGATCAGGTCCTCTTCAATTCGGCTGTTGCGGGTCAACAGATAGGCCATGAAAAGCTCGGAGAAATCCGGCTCGTCATGCATGACGGCGATCATGGCAGCCTTGCTGATGCGCGTAATCAGGCATTCATCGACCGCTTCGGCGGTCGTGACCCGCAGCGGGTGGCCGTTGAGGCATCCTTCGCCGAAGAAATTACCGCGCTCGAGGATTCCGACGACCGCTTCCTTGCCGCGCTCGGAGGTCACGGTGAGCTTGATCTTGCCTTTCTGGATGTAAAAGACGGCGTCCGCAGCCTCGCCCTGTGAAAACACGGTTTGGCCGTCCGGATATTCCGATATCGTCTTTCCGTCGCCGACTTTGGCAAGAAATTTCTTCGCATCGAACGCGGGCTGGGGTCTCTTCGTCAAAACGTCCGCCTTTTCCTTATCCGTGCGCCCCTCCGGAACGAAGCCAGGCCAATAGAGCAATCATAACCAATCCGACCTCCAATTGATATAATGCCGAATAGCGCCCTGGATGTCCGGCCCGCCGGCCCGTGAGGGCGGCACGAGGCGCCGCCCTCAGACGCAGCCGGAGCCTGGGCAATTTCCGTTCAGGCCGAGATCACCGCGACGATTTTGTGGGTGCGGGGATCGACGATCAGAATGTCATCGCCGACCAGGATGTAGTCGAAGTCGCGATATTGCGGCGCGTACTCCACGATCCGAGCCGGCAATCGATAAAAATGCACCGAATCCGGCACCGCGTCACCGATCGAGATCGAGAACTTCACGCCGCTGAGGCGTTCGGACTTCTCACCCTTCAGGGTCTCCCGCAGCTTTACGTTCTGCTCGCTCGACATCGGCGCGGACGCCGAGGACTTTGAATCCTTCTGAGCCGGCGCGTTCGGCTCGGCGGTCCGGCTCGGAGACTGTCCGACCGTCTGGTGATCCGTACCGGTCGTCTTGTCGGGCGCCTGAACCACGGGGCTCGGCTTGGCCTTCTCCTGCATCTGCGCGGTCGGTGCCGGCTTTGCCTTGTCGGGCGCCTGAGCGGTCGGAGCGGGACTCGCCTTCTGGGTCTTTTGCGGCAGCGCAGCCTTTTCGTGGCCGCCCTTACCCTCAGGCGCCTTTGGCTCCGATGTGGTCGCGGCCGGCGCATCCCGGCTCATGCCCTGCGCGGATGCCAGGCCAATTCCGGCCACCAGTGCCGCGGCCGACGCAGCAAACAACAAAGTATTCTTCATCGAAAATCTCCATCAATTCTGTTGAGAGTACTCATGAGAACCGGATTGTGCGGCTTAAGTTCCAATGCGCACAGGTTAGCGGATAGATGGAGCGCGGTGGCCCCGACCGTGACGCGGCGTGCGGCGCCCGACACGGTGGCGGTGGGGACGCACGAGTGAGCGATATTGCTCAGACGTGCCGCACGAACGCGTCTAGGGTGCGTGAGGGTGCGTCTCTGGGGGGTCAGATCGGAGGAGGAGAAGCTATGTCCGACATTCAGACCTTCCTCGGAGTTCAGGACGTGGGCACTCTGGCGCAAGCCATCGTGGATACCGTCGATGAGCCGCTGGTCGTGCTCGACAGCCAGCTCCGCGTCATAACGGCGAGCCGGTCCTTCTACCTCAAGTTCCAGGTCAATCGTCAGAACACCCAGGGGCGGCTCTTGTACGACCTGGGCGAAGGCCAGTGGGACATCGCGGAGCTCAAGATGCTCCTGGAAAAGGTGCTTCCCGAGCACGGCGTCGTCGAAGCCTATGAGGTCGACCGCGAGTTTCCCGGCCTCGGGCGGCGCACGATCCGCCTTGGCGCCCGCAAAGTGTTCTATGAGGGAAATCCGCACGCCACCATCTTGCTCAGCATGGCCGACGTCACCGCACAGCGCGCGATGGAGCAGGAGATGAAGGAGCTGATGTGGCAGAAGGAATTGCTGCTGGAGGAGATGCAGCACCGGGTCGCGAACAGTCTCACCATCATAGCGAGCATACTGATGTTGAAGGCCAAGACGGTGCAGTCCGAGGAGACGCGCCAGCATCTCCAGGATGCCCATGGCCGCGTCATGTCGGTGGCGGCGGTGCAAAATCACCTCCACCAGGCCGGGCAGATCGGCTCGATCGAGATGGCTCCTTACCTGTCGAGGCTGTGCGAGGCTCTCGCCGAGTCGATGATCTCCGAAGACCGCCCGATCGTCTTGAAAGTCGACGCCGCCGGAGGGCACGTACCCTCCAAGCAGGCGGTGAGCATCGGCCTCTTGGTGACGGAGCTCGTCCTCAATGCCCTCAAGCACGCGTTTCCGGCGGCCACCAAAGCCGGTCGGGTCGTCGTTGCTTATGAGGTGGTGGGAGCCGATTGGAAGCTTTCGATCTCGGACAACGGGATCGGCGTGCCCGACCGCCAACGCCGGACGGCTCGGACAGAAGAAAGCCGGCCTCGGCACCAGCATCGTCAAGGCCCTGGCGCAGCAGCTGGAGGCCGTGGTCGACGTCGTGAGCGGTCAAACCGGCACGACCGTCTCGATCACGCACGCGAGCTTTGTGGCCGCCCATGTGCCGGTGGACGGGCACGCTCACCCCGGTCGGGTGCCGTCACGCCCACCCTGGTCGGAAAACGTGCCGCTGCACATGTGAGCGCTCGAGGCGCGGCGTCGACAAGAGGTCGCGGCCCGCAACGTCGGTCACTCAGTCGCGGCATAGCGCCCGCGCACTCGGGGCCGTGCTGGTTTTTCGCAATCGAATTTCCGGAACTATGTGGGTCTCGGCGAATTGAACACGCAGTCTCCGTCACATCTTTGTTCTGCTGATGACGACTTTCAATTCCAAGTCGCGGCAGCGTGCATTTGCCCGCGCACGCGGGCTGTTCCATCGACCAACCCCGAAGGGAACTACCATGCGAAAGTCCTTGATCCTCGAAGCGGCCGTCACCTTGATGGTCGGCGGCATGCTGATGAGTGCGGCCCAAGCGGGCAGCCGCGCGGACCGCTCCGACCGCGGCGAGCTCACCGCGAACCAGATCGTTGCCCGATCCGACGCTCGGACGGCGCGTATGAAAGCCGACCTCAGGCTCACGGCGGATCAAGAGAAAAACTGGTCCGGTTTCGAATCCAGCTTGAGCGAGATCGGCAAGAAGCGCGCCGATCGCGATATCGCCCTCCGAGCCAAGCGTGCGGATCAGAAGGACCCCGGCGACTTCATCGAGAATATGCGCAATGACGCCGTCTCCCTGGGCGAGCGCTCCGAGGACGAGAAGAAGCTCGCCGATGCCGCCCAACCGCTTTACGGGAGCCTCGATGCGCGCCAGAAGGAGCGCTTCAGCCGAGAGCTGATGAATTCCGACAGCGAGCGGACACGCAATTGATCGAGCGCCGCATGGTGGTCCCGTGATCCGTCATTGGGCCTGCAGCGGCGCCTGGCGGGTGAGCGATCCGGAAGAGCTGCCAAAGAGCGGCACCTCGCAAGCGTGATTAGTCAAAGAATGAGCAAGGCGGGCAACGCCCGCCTGCTTCACTATCGTGGCCTGGCGCGCAACCAGCCGGCTCCGGTCGGGGGGCAGCCCTTGACGCGGGCGCCGCGGGTGCCCATTCACTGCCGGGTCAGTCGGCTGGACGGCCGCTCCGGCAATCACCGAAAGGTGGCCGGGGAGGAAAGTCCGGGCTCCATGGACATACGGTGCCGGATAACGACCGGCGGGCGCGAGCCCAGGGAAAGTGCCACAGAGAGCAGACCGCCGCATCCCACCTGTCTTTCCCGGCTTGCCGGGAGGGTCGGGAACGGGGAGCGGTAAGGGTGAAAGGGTGCGGTAAGAGCGCACCGCGTCGGCGGCAACGCGGACGGCATGGCAAACCCCACCGGGAGCAAGACCGAATAGGGACGGCGCGGAGGCTCTTGCGGCGCAAGCCTAAGGAAATCTCCGGGATCGATGTCCGGATCCTGCCGTCCGGGTAGGTTGCCCGAGGCGCCAGGCAACTGGCGTCCCAGAGGAATGGCCGTCACGCGTGCGGCTTGCCGCACGCCCTACAGAACCCGGCTTACAGGCCGGCTGATGCCATAAAGGGGGCTCGGCGGAAACGCCGCCGGGCCCCCACCAATTTTCCGAGCCGCCGGCGATTTCAGTCCTGCGCCCGATGCGCGATACTGGCACGGGAACGGGCCGCTCGGGACGAGCCGCTCGGGACGAGCCGCGCATATGACCTCGACGACCGGCGCTTGGGATTTCTGGATCGACCGCGGCGGCACCTTCACCGACATCATCGGCTGGCGGCCGGATGGCAGCCTGGTGGCGCACAAGCTGCTGTCGGAAAATCCGGAAGCCTATCGGGACGCCGCCGTGCAGGGCATCCGGGAGCTGCTGGCGCTGCGCAGCGGCGAGCCGATCCCGGCCGGGCGGATCGGCACGGTGAAGATGGGCACCACCGTCGCCACCAATGCGCTGCTCGAGCGCAAGGGCGAGCGCACGCTGCTCCTCGATCACCAAGGGATTTCGCGACGCGCTGCGCATCGGCTACCAGGCGCGGCCGAAGATCTTCGCCCGCCACATCATCAAGCCCGCGATGCTGTACGAACGCGTGATCGAGGTCGACGAGCGCCGGCGCGCCGACGGCAGCGTGGAGCGGGAGCCGGATCTGGCGGCGGTGCGGGCGCAGCTGCAGGTCGCGCTGGCCGAGGGGATCAAGGCGGTCGCGATCGTGTTCATGCATGCCTATCGGTATCCGGCGCACGAGCAGCGCGTGGCCGCGCTCGCGCGCGAGCTCGGCTTTCCGCAGGTCTCGGTGAGCCACGAAGTCTCGGCCCTCATCAAGCTCATCTCGCGCGGCGACACCACCGTGGTGGACGCCTACCTGTCGCCGATCCTGCGCCGTTATGTGGCGCAAGTGGCGCAGGAGCTCCGCCCGGCAGACGCCCCTTCCCCGGCCCTCCCCCGCACGCGGGAGAGGGAGCGCGTCGCGGCAAACGGTCAGGCCTCGGATCAGAACATCCGCCTCATGTTCATGACCTCGGCCGGCGGGCTGACGGCGGCCGCGCTGTTCGAAGGCAGGGACGCGATCCTGTCGGGACCGGCGGGCGGCGTGGTCGGGATGGTGGAAACCAGCCGGGCGGCGGGGTTTGATCGCGTGATCGGCTTCGACATGGGCGGCACATCCACGGACGTCTCGCATTTCGCCGGCGACTACGAGCGCACGTTCGAGACCGAGGTGGCGGGCGTGCGCATGCGCGCCCCCATGATGCTCATCCATACGGTGGCGGCCGGCGGCGGCTCGGTCCTGCATTTCGACGGGGCCCGCCTGCGGGTCGGGCCCGATTCGGCCGCCGCCAATCCGGGCCCCAAATGCTACCGCCGCGGCGGACCGCTCACGGTGACCGACGCCAATGTGATGCTGGGCAAGCTGATGCCGGAATTCTTCCCGCAGATTTTCGGCGCCAGCCGCGACCAGCCGATCGACGCCGCGGCGGTGCGGACCGCGTTCGCGGCGCTCGCGCGCGAGATCGGCGGCGGGCGCAGCGGCGAGGAGATCGCGGACGGCTTCGTGCGGATCGCGGTCGAGAACATGGCGAACGCCATCAAGAAGATTTCGGTGCAGCGCGGCTACGACGTGACCCGCTATGCGCTGAGCTCGTTCGGCGGCGCCGGCGGCCAGCACGCCTGCCTGGTGGCCGACGCGCTCGGCATGACCACGGTGCTGATGCATCCGTTCTCGTCGCTCTTGTCGGCCTACGGGATGGGGCTCGCCGACATTCGGGCGACTCGGCAGCAGGCCCTGGAAGAGCCGTTCGGCGAAGGCGCGCGCGCCTCGATCGGCGCGCTCGGCGAGCGGCTCGCCGCGCAGGCCCGCGACGAGGTCATCGGCCAGGGCATTCCGGCGTCCGCCGTCACCATTCATCTCCGCGCCCATCTGCGTTATGCCGGCACCGACACCGCGCTCGCGGTCGACGCCGGGAGCCGTCGGCGGCAGCGCTGGCGAGCCTTGCGGAAATGAAGTCGTCCTTCGAAGCCGCCCACATGGCGCGCTTCGGCTTCGTCGATCCGAGCAAGGCGCTGGTGGTCGAGGCGCTGTCGGTCGAGGCGGTCGGCGGCAGCGTGAAGTTCGCCGAGCCGGCGCTGGCGCCCGCCGCGCAACCGCTGCCGGCGCCGCAGCGCATGACATTATTCTACTCTGGCGGACGCCGGCACGAGGCCGCGATCTACACCCGCCCCCAGCTCGCGCCCGGCCACCGGGTTGCGGGCCCCGCCATCGTGATCGAGCCGCATCAGACCATCGTGGTCGAGGACGGCTGGCAGGCCGAGATCACCGCCAAGAATCATCTGGTGCTCACCCGCAACGTTCCTCTCGATCGGCAAAGCCCGATCGGCACGCAGGCCGATCCGGTGATGCTGGAAATCTTCAACAATCTGGTGATGGCGATCGCCGAGCAGATGGGAGTGGCGCTGCAGAACACCGCCTATTCGGTCAACATCAAGGAGCGGCTCGACTTCTCCTGCGCGGTGTTCGACGGATCAGGCGCGCTGGTCGCCAATGCGCCGCACATGCCGGTGCATCTCGGCTCCATGGACCGCGCGGTCGAGACCGTCATTCGCGAGAACGCCGGCGCGATTGCGCCGGGCGACGTCTTCGCCATCAATGCCCCCTATAACGGCGGCACCCACCTGCCCGACATCACCGTGTGCACGCCGGTCTTCGATGATGCCGGCGGCCGCATCCTGTTCTGGGTGGCGAGCCGCGGCCACCACGCCGACATCGGCGGCATCTCGCCCGGCTCGATGTCGCCCAACGCGACCACGATCGAGCAAGAGGGCGTCTATATCGACAAGCTCAAGCTGGTCGATCGCGGCCGGTTTTGCGAAGCCGAGGTCTATGGGCTCCTCACCGGCGCCAAATATCCGGCGCGCAATCCGCTCCAGAACGTCAACGACCTCAAGGCGCAGATCGCCGCCAACCAGAAGGGCGCCCACGAGCTGCACAAGATGGTGGCGCAGTTCGGCCTCCCCATGGTCGAGGCCTATATGCGGCACGTGCAGGATAATGCGGCCGAAAGCGTGCGCCGCGTCATCGACCGGCTGCACGATTGCGCGTTCGCCTATGAGATGGACCAGGGCACCTGGATCAAGGTGAAGATCAGCGTCGACAAGCAGAAGCGCGAGGCGACCGTCGACTTCACCGGCACCTCGCCGCAGCAACCCAGCAACTTCAATGCGCCCGAGCCGGTGACGCGCGCCGCCGTGCTCTATGTCTTCCGGGTCATGGTCGATGACGATATTCCGATGAACGCCGGCTGCCTGGAGCCGATCCGGATCGTCATTCCGCCGGGATCGATGCTCTCGCCGCAATATCCGGCCGCCGTGGTGGCCGGCAACGTGGAGACCTCGCAGGCGGTGACCAATTGCCTGTTCGGCGCGCTCGGCGCCATGGCGGCCGCGCAGGGCACCATGAACAATCTCAATTTCGGCAATGCGAAATATCAGTATTACGAGACCATCTGCTCGGGCTCACCGGCCGGCCCCGGCTTTCCGGGCACCGATGCGGTGCAGACCCACATGACCAACACGCGGCTCACCGATCCCGAGGTGCTCGAGTTCCGCTATCCGGTCGTGCTCGAGGATTTCCACATCCGCGCCGGCTCCGGCGGCCGCGGCCAATGGAACGCGGGCGACGGCATTGTGCGCGCCATCCGGTTTCTCGAGCCGATGGAATGCACGATCCTGTCGGGCCACCGGCGGGTGCGCCCGTTCGGGCTCGCCGGCGGCGAAGCGGGCCAGGTCGGCGAAAATTGGGTGCGCCGCGCCGACGGCAGCCGCGAGCCGCTGCAAGCCTGCGACGCCACCACCATCGGCGCCGGCGAGGCTATCATCATCCAGACCCCGACGGCGGGCGGTTATGGCAAGCCGGATTCGTAGAGGCGCCATGGTGGGCGCCCCAGACATCAAAAGGGCGGCCACAAGGGCCGCCCCTACGAAATTTGGGTCAGAGATGCGTCGTGGCTCAGCGCGACACCGTCGCCATGGTGCTCAGGTTCTTGACGCAACGTTGGGCCTGGGCCAGCGCCGACGCATAGTACTCGACATCGCTGATGTAGAGCGGGTTCTGGTCGGCGAGGGCCTCCGCCTTGGCGGAGAAAGCCTGCAGCTGCTGGACGGCGGCGCCGTACTGCGCGAGCGTGCCGCTGCACTGGGTGCCGGCGGCTTGCGCGGGCGAAGAGAAACCGATGCCGGCGAAGATCGCGAGCGTCAGCGCCGCGAAGATGCTGGTGCGATAGGTGCTGCTGATCTTGGCCATTTGCGTGTCCCCTGTAGCGAAACCGCCAACCCCTGCGAGGCGCTTGACCATTAGTCGCAGCCGCCCGGGATTTGGTTCACATATGGTTAACTTTTTCTGACATTTTCATAACACACTGAAATCGTTTACGTTTATCAGTGTCCACCGGCCGCTGCCGGGAGCGCGGCGGGCCGCCGCATGACCACCGCCAGCGCCCCGAAGGCGGCGAACAGGACCGCCAGCATCAGGAAGACGTCGGCGAACGCCATCACCACCCCTTGCTGGCGGGCGAGCCCCATGAGCTGGCGCAGCGCCATGGTTTGGGCGTCGCCGCCGAAATCCTGGAAGTGCGCGGTCAGCTTCGTGAGCATCTCCTGGGCCGGCTGGCGTCCCCAGCCCACCTGCTCGTGCAGCCGCGCCAGATGCAGGTCGGTGCGATCGTTGAGCACGGTGTTGAGGGCGGCCAAGCCCACCGCGCCGCCGAGATTGCGCGCCAGATTGAACAGCCCGGAGGCGTTCTTGAGCCGCTCTGGGGCAAGCGTGCCGAGCGCCAGATTGGTGATCGGCACGATCGCCAGCATCATGCCGACCCCGCGGAAGATCTGCGGCCACAAGAGCTGGGAAAAATCCCAATCCTGCGTCAGGTAGGTCATCTGCCAGGACCCGGCCGCGAAGATGAAGAACCCGGACATCATCAGCAGGCGCAGGTCGAGCTTGGTGGCGAGCTTGCCGACCAGCGGCGCCGTCAGGAACATGGCGGCGCCCGACACGAACATGGTCTCGCCCACCATCAGCGCGTTGTAGCCGCGGATCTCCTCGAGATAGACCGGGAACAGGTAGGTCAGCCCGTAAAGGCCGATGCCGAGCACGAACGAGAACATGCTGCCGAGCGCGAAGTTGCGGTCCGCATAGGCCTTGAGGTCGACGATCGGGGAACGCGCCGTGAGCACGCGGGCGAAGAAGGCCACCGCCGAGACGACCGAGACCACGGCTGCGAGCGCGATGGTGCGGTCGTCGAACCAATCGTAGCGCGGCCCCTCTTCCAGCACGTACTCGAGCGTGCCCAGGAAGGCCGCCATGAAGCCGAGCCCCCACCAGTCGAAGACTTTGAACAAGGACAAATCCGGCTGGTCGAAGTCGATGAGCCAGAACGTGAGCGCGGTGACCGCGATGCCGGGCCCGATATTGATGAAGAACAGCCAATGCCACGACAGCGCGTCGGTGAGATAGCCGCCGACCGTCGGGCCGATGGTCGGCGCCAGCGTGGCGACCAATCCGATCAAGGGAACGATCATGGCCTGCTTGGAGCGCGGAAAGATCGTGTAGGTGGAGGCGAACACGGTCGGAACCATGCCGCCGCCGATGAAGCCCTGGACGGCGCGCCAGAAGATCATCTCGTTCATCGAGGAGGTGAAGCCGCACATCAGGCTCGCGATGGTGAAGCCGGCGGCGGAGGCCGCGAACATGAAGCGCGTTCCGAGCGCCCGGGAGAGAAAGCCCGACAGCGGAATGGCGACCACCTCGGCGATCAGGTAGGAGGTCTGCACCCAGGAAATCTCGTCGCGCGAAGCCGCCAGCCCGGCCTGGATCTCGGAGAGCGAGGCCGACACGATCTGGATGTCGAGAAACGCCATGAACATCCCGAAGCACATCGCCAGAAACGCGAAGAGGCGGCGGGGATCGATCCGCTCGCCGGCATCGGCGGGCAATCGGTTGGCGTCGGCGGTCGTGATCGACATCGGCTGATCTCCGATCAATCGGCTTGCGCCGTCGCGGCTGGCGCCGAGGCGGTTCGGGTCGCCGAAACGGGAGCGCTCGGCTTGGTGTTCACGCTGACCACGACCGACATGCCGGGCCGCAGCAGCCCGCGGGCGGCGACGTCGGCCGGCACGCGCACGCGCACCGGCAGGCGCTGCACGATCTTGGTGAAATTGCCGGTCGCATTGTCGGGCGGCAGCAGCGAGAACACGGCGCCGGAGGCGGGCGCCAGCGATGTGACGGTGCCTTCGATGGTCTGGTCGGGCAGCGCATCGACGCTGATCGCCACCTTCTGGCCGGGCCGCAGTTGCGCCAGCTGCGTCTCCTTGAAGTTGGCGTCCACATAGACGTCGTCGAGCGGCACGAGGCTGGCGAGGCGCTGGCCGGTCTGCACGAAATCGCCGGTCTGCACCGCGCGGTTTCCGATCACGCCGTCGACCGGAGCGCGGATCACCGTGAAGGACAGGTCGCGCTCGGCCTTGGCCAGAGCGGTGCGCAGCTCATCGAGCGTCTTGGCGGCCTCCTGCTGCTGTGCCTTGAGGACGTCGACATTCGCCAGCGCGGCATCCACCGCCGCCTGCGCGCTTTGCACGCCGGCGGCGCCCTGGTCGCGGTTCGACTGCGCCTGCTCCAGCGTCTGGCGGCTGGCGAAATCACGCTGCGCCAATGCCTGTTGGCGGTCGAGCTCGAGCTGCGCGCGCGTCGCGCCCGCCTGCGCGGAGACGAGCTGCGCCTTGGCTTGGGCGACCGACGCCTGCTGGGCCACGATCTGGCGCCCGATCCGGTCGACGGTCGCCTGCTCCGTTGCGACCTTGTCGCGCGCCGCATCCGCCGCCAGGACGAAGTCGCCATCGTCGATGGTGGCGATCACGTCACCGGCGTGCACCCGCGCATTGTCCTCGACCGCGATGCTCGACACATAGCCCGCGACCTTGGCGGCGAGCGTCGTGTTGTGGGCGCTCACATAGGCGTCGTCGGTGGCCTCGATGAAGCGGCCGACCGTCCACCAGCGGTATCCGAACGTTCCGCCCGCCCCGACCGCCAGCAACAGCGCCGCGCCGATGAGGGCGAGCTTGCGGCTCCTTGGCGCCCCGGCGAGCTTGGCCGGCAGGCTCGATCGCAACCTTGGCCGGCAGGCGCACCGGTTGAGCGGGCGGCTCGGTGAATTCCCTTTGGTTCGGGCGAGCCTGGTCCTGGCGAGCCTCGGTCGACTCAAGTCCCGGTTCAGCCCGCTTTGCGCTGACGCCACCTCTTGGATCGTGCCTCTGGCAAAACCGCCTGTTTCCCGTTCCACGTACATGATGTTCTCCTAACGTCCGGCTTTCGCATAAAGGCATTGACCGAACCGTTCGGTCAGACTATCTATCGGGTGAGGGGCGGCCTGTCAACATTGACCGAACCGTTCAGTCAATGCTAATTGGTCATGGCTGCCCCTTCGGAGATGCAGGGCGAGAAACGACAGAGGATTTGGGACATGAGCGCGCAGATCGAGCGGGTGGCGGGGGAGCGCCGCCGATGAGGCCGGCAGCAAGCGGCGTCAGATGCTCCAGGGCGCCAGGCGGATGTCATGGCGCACCGGCCCGGTCTCGCTTGGAGATTTCACAAGCCGGCTTTCGCAATCTCAGAAACCGACGAGAAACCATACCAGCGCCGGATAGAACGCCGTTGTCAGGAGCATGTAACCGAACACCGCCCAGTCGGTCAGCGTAAGACCGTTCTGGTTCTCGTTCGGCGACTTTCCACCCACGCGCGCCGCGTGGCTGATCCTGCGAGCCTGTGCAAAATCAATGATGACAGCGCTTGGAGTAGACCAATCGATGGCGGATTCTCCGGTCGCCGCCGGCATCGGCCGTATCGCGGCTTTCGCCGAGGACCACTCGTTCGTGAGCCGAGGGGGCCCGATCTTCGCCAGTCGCACGGATGCCGCGAGCCGCTGTTGGAATTCCTGCGGATTCCGGTACTGGCGGGCTTCCGTGCGCTTTGCGGCCTCGGCGTTCCCGACCCGCTCGGCCCTTCCCTCAATGATCCTGCCTCCGGCAAAGCCACCCGTTTCCCGTTCTGCGTACATGATATGCTCCTTCATCCGGGGTCCGGGTTCGGGAGATGCCGAGGCATTGACCGAACCGTTCAGTCACGCTATCTAAAGGGGCGGAAGCGGTCCGTCAATGTTGACCGAACCGTTCAGTCAATGCTAATTGGTCATGGCTGCCCCATTTGATATGCAGGGCACAGAAACGGCTGAGGAGTCGTGAAATGAGCGCGCAAGTCGAGCGGCTGGTACCTGAGTACCGCCGATGAGGACAGCAGCAAGCGGCGTCAGATCATCGAGGGCGCCCGGCAGGTCTTCATGGCGCAAGGCTTCGATGCCGCCAGCATGGGCGAGATCGCCCGGGTCGCCGGGGTCTCGAAGGGCACGCTCTACGTCTATTTCAAGAACAAGGAGCGAGCTGTTCGAAGCCATCGTCGGGCAAGAGTGCATGGCCCATGCCGAGCAGATTTTCAATTTCGACCCCGACGACCACGATGTCGAGCAGGTGCTGACGGGGCTTGGCATCGCCTTTGTCCAGTTCCTGTGCCGGCCCGGCGGGGCATCGCCGCTGCGCACCGTGATCGCGATCGCGGAGCGCATGCCGGAGCTCGGCCGCCGGTTCTACGAGACCGGACCGGCGTTCGGGATCGCGCGGTTGCAGGCCTATCTGCGACGCCCAGGTCGCCGCCGGCGTGCTGAAGGTGGAGGACTGCGAGGTCGCGGCCGCGCAGTTCATGGAATCCTGCATGGCGACGGTGTTCAAGCCGGTCCTGTTCAATTTCGGCACGACGCCCGCACCCGAGCGAATCGAGTACGTGGTGAAGATCGCGGTGCGGGTCTTCCTGGCCGCCTATCGGGCGGGCTCAGCCCGCCGGGCGGGCTGAACAGACCCCGCCCCTATTGCGGCGCCATGGCCGGCATCCTTGGCCTTGGCGGCGACCGCCTTGGCGATCGGCGTCCAGCGCACCACTTCCTGCCTGAAGAAGGCCGTGAAGTCGGCGGCGTTCAAGGACTTGGTATCGATCGCTTCGCTCTCCAGGCGAGCCTGCACGTCGGGCGCGTGCAACGCCTTCACCACTTCGGTATTGAGGCGGGCGACGATTTGCGGCGGCAGATTGGCCGGCCCCGACAATCCAAACCAGGTCGAGGACACCAGATCCGGATAGCCCAGCTCCCTGAAGGTCGGAATGTCCGCAAAAGCGGGCAGCCGCTCTTCGGTGCCGATCGCGAGGCCGCGCAGCGCCCCGGCCTTGAGCTGCCCGGCCGCCGCCGACAGCGCCAGCGAGCCGGACGTCAGATGACCGCCGAGCACATCGTTCACGATCAAATTGGCGCCCCGATACGGCACGATAGGTCATCTGGATGCCGGCCTCGTTCTGCAGCATCTCGTTGACCAATTGGGTCTGCGAGCCGAGCGAGATCGTCGCATAGGTGAATTCGCCCGGATGGGCCTTCGCATAGGCCACGAAGTCGGGCAGCGTTCTCTGCGGCAGATCCTTGTTGACGAACAGCACGGTCGGCTGGCCGCCCAGATAGGCGATGTGGGTGAAGTCCTTGAACGGATCGAACGGCAGCGGCGTGAAGGCCGGCGTGATGACCAGGCTGCCCAGGCTCGAGATCACCAAAGTGTAGCCGTCTGGCGCGGCACGCACGACCAATTCCTGGCCGATGATGCCGCCGGCGCCGGGCCGATCCTCGACCACGAACGGTTGGCCCAAGGCGGCGCCGAGCTTGTCGGCCACGATGCGGGTCAGCAGATCCGCCGTGCCGGCGCCCGAGAACGGCACCACGATCCGCACCGGCCGCGTCGGCCAGGATTGCGCCTGGGCCGAAAGCGATCCCAGCAGGCACAGCCAGGGCAGGACGGCGGCGCGCAGCGTGCATGTTGCGGAACATGGCGCCATCTTGCCATGACGCGATCGAGATAGGAAACGGCGGCCTGCGTGGCGGGAAACGGATCGGCCTAATCCTCGCCGTCCTCGCCCGGCACGGCGTCGGGCAGATCGCGGTCGGCCTTGTGATCCGAATAGGCGCTGGGACGCAGCCGCTGCGGCGGCGCGGCGGCGCGATGCTGGCCGATCGAGCCGGTCACCGAGGGGTCGCTGCGCGCGGCGGCGAGGTGAAATCCCAGGCGCGCCGCCACTTGGTCCCCGCTGACCCGCGCCGGCTGGCAGGCCCGCCGGCCGTTGCGCCGGCGCATCAGATCGACGTGAATGTGATTGTAGTGGAAGAGATTGTAGCCCGGCGCCAGCACGGTGGTGAATTGATCGCAGGCGGTGCCCTGCACGTCGTGCAGGAAGGCCTGCTCCTCCGGCGAGCCGTGCCAGCCGTGCTCCACGTCGAATTTGCGGCCGTCGGCCAGCGTGAAAGCCGCGATGTCGAGCGCATTGCCGAACGCATGCTCCGAGATCGTCGCATTGGGATCGCCGTTCATGCCCCGGCAGGAATAGGCGGAAATCTGCTTGATCTCGACCACCGGCACGCCGAACCATTTCATGGCTGCCGGCTGCACCGCCTCGGTGATCCACTGGTCGAGCACCGAGACCAGCGGGCAGGCGAGCGTCGCCGCCGGGCTGACCGCGACCGGCCCGCTCGCGACGGTCGACCGGCGGCGCCGATGCGGGGCCGAGCGTCGGCGGTGGCGCTGGAGCGGGGCGCGGCGCGGGCCTGGCGGCGCCGATGACCTGACGGCGGTCGTAGGGCTCGGGCGAGAAATCGTAGGGCGAGCCCGGGTCGGACGCCGCCGGCACGCTCGCCGCGGCCGGGCGTGTCGCCGGCGATGGGGCCGCCCGATAGGGCTTGCGAAAATCATAAGGCTCGGGCGCCGCGCCCGCCCGCGCGCTCGACGGATCGAGCGACAGCGGTTGATCGGAAAGAAGGCCCGAGCCGCCGTCTGGGCCCGGCAAGTCGTCCCGCGTCACTGCCGCTGCGGCCGGACGCGGCTGCACGATCGGCCAACGCGGCGGCACCTGACCGGGCGCGGTCGGAACGGCGCCGGGCGGTCGCGGATCGTCGTCGTAGCCCAGCGGCCCGCTGTCGCCGAGGCTCGACACTTTCAGCGGAAAGTCGGCACCGCACACGCCCGGTCCTTCGATCGGGCTGATGCGGACCTTGCCGGGACCTTCCTTGACGGCCCCCGAATTCATGCATTCCAGCTTCGGCCTCATGCCGCCACGGCTCGCGCTCGGCGAACATGTTATGTCCGGCGCAGCCCGCGAGCGTGCCGAGCGCGCCGAGCGCACCGGCGCCCAAGAGATAGAAGCGAAGTCTCCGCGTCATGGAGCGGAGAATGCGGCGGATTTTATTAAGGACCCTTCAATGATTGCGGTCGGCGCAGAGCGCGGGAAACGACGACGCCGCATATAGTTAAAGCGATTTTTTGATCTGTGGCTTTTTCCCGGCCGAGAACCGAGATCCGCTCCGGCGGCTCCGCTGCGGCAGACTTCATGGCCCTTGATCCAGCCGCTGCATTCAGGCCACATCGGCTCCGCCGGGGGTCCCCATGGAAAGCATCTCGCTCGTCTCTCGCGTGGGCCAGCCCATGCTGTCCGCGCTCGATCTCGCCCGGGATGTGGAAGCCGGAACCATCACACCGCGTGATGTCGTCGATCGCTGTGCGCAGGCCATCGCCCACCATGAGGCCGAGATCGGCGCCTTCGTGGCGCTGGATGTCGAGGCGGCGCGGCGCGATGCCGAGGTCCCGGGATTGCGGCTGACGCCGCTGCGCGGGCTGCCGGTCGGCATCAAGGACATTTTCGACACCGCGGATTTTCCGACCCAATATGGATCGCCGATCTATGCCGGCCATCGGCCCAAGGCCGACGCCGCGCTGGTGGCGCTGGTGCGCCGCGCCGGTGGTCTCGTGCTCGGCAAGACGGTCACCACCGAGCTCGCCAGCCTGCAGCCGGCCGCGACCCGCAATCCGCGCAATCCGGCCCATACGCCGGGCGGCTCCTCCTCCGGGTCGGCGGCCGCGGTCGCCTCCGGCATGCTGCCGATCGCGCTCGGCAGCCAAACCGGCGGCTCGGTCATCCGGCCGGCCGCCTTCTGCGGCATCGCCGGATACAAGCCCTCCTTCCGGCTCATGCCGACCGTGGGCATGAAATGCTTTTCCTGGTCGCTCGACACCGCGGGCGTGCTCGCGGCCGGGGTGGCGGATGCGGCCTTCGCGGCCGCCGCCATCACGGGCCGGGACTTGCGGATCGATCAGCGCGCGCCGGCGCCGCGCCCGCGCTTGCGCTGGTGCGCACCCATCTGTGGCCGCAGGCGAGCGCAGACATGCAGGCCGCGCTCGAGCGCGCCGCGCGCGCCGCCGAAGCCGCCGGCGCGCAGATCAGGGAGCTCAGCTGCCGCCGGTTTTCGAGGCCGCCATGCGGGCGCATGTCATCATCCAGGACCACGAAGCCTATCGGGCGCTCGCCTATGAATTCGATCATCATCAGGACCGGCTCGGGCCGATCCTGCGCCAGCAGCTCGCGCGTGGGGCGGCGATCGATTTCGACAGCTACGACGAGGCCCGCCGCACCGCGCGCCGCGCCCGCCAGGTATTCGCCGACCTGATGGCGGACACCGACGCGATGCTCACGCCGTCGGCGCCCGGCGCCGCGCCGCTCGGTCTCGGCTCGACCGGCGATCCCATGTTCAACCGGCTGTGGACGCTGCTTGGTCCGCCCTGCATCAACGTGCCGGGATCAATCGATGCGCGCGGCCTGCCGCTCGGCGTGCAGATCGTCGGGCGCTTTGCGCGCGACCGCACCGCGCTCGCGGCGGCCTGGTTCCTGGAGCGCGCGCTCGCGGCGGCCTGACCTCCCGCCAACTCCATAGGCAACCACGTATAATTTCGTATTCATCCACAGAGATATTGTTGAAAATACCGCCGTACTCGCAATTCTGTGAAGTCCGCCAATGGTAATTTCGTTTTGTTATGACCAGTAACCTTGGAAGGTTTGTTTCGAGAAATCATGGCCTTGGAGACGGACGTCTGACCATTGCTGGAATCGGCGAAAAAGTTGCGGCAGTGCAAAAATTTTTCTTGCTTCAATTCTTGACGATACTTTGCTAGACTTCGCGTCACGTCAACAAGGATGGAGCACCTTCTGTGGACCTTACCGTGAAGCTCGACATGCTCGTGGTATTGGCCGTGTTCACTTTCGTAGGTGCGGTTTTGTTGGGAGCGTTCTGAGGTCATCGTTGCACGGACCGGCCAGTCCACAACCCGATCTCGCAAGAACCGCAAAGTTCAAGCAAGCTCAAGGCAGCAAGTTCAGACACCGGAGAGGGCAACCTCTCCGGTGTTTGGCATTTGGGTGTTGCGTTATTCGGCCGCGATCGGTGCCGCCGCCTGCGGCGTGTAGTTGAGCACCGGCGCCAGCCATCTCTCCGCCTGCGCGAGCGTCCAGCCCTTGCGCTTGGCATAGTCCTCGACCTGATCGCGCTCGAGCTTGCCGACGCCGAAATAGCGGCTTTCGGGATGGCTGAAATAAAAGCCGCAGACCGATGCGCCCGGCGCCATGGCAAAGCTCTCGGTCACCCGCACGCCGATGCGGCTCGCGCCTTCGAGCAGCGCGAACAGCGTCGCCTTCTCGGTGTGCTCGGGCTGCGCCGGATAGCCGGGCGCGGGACGAATGCCGCGATATTTCTCGGCGATCAGATCGGCCGGCGCGAGCGTCTCCTCGGGCGCGTAGCCCCACAGCTCCTGCCGCACCCGCTGGTGCAGGCGCTCCGCGAAGGCCTCCGCCAGCCGGTCCGCCAGCGCCTTGATCATGATGGCCGAATAGTCGTCGTTGGCGGCCTTGAAGCGCTCGGCGACCGCATCCTCGCCGAGGCCCGCCGTCACCGCGAAGGCGCCGATATAATCGGTAAGCCCGCTCGCGCGCGGGGCGATGAAATCGGCGAGCGCCAGATTGGGGACGCGCTCGCGCCGGACCAGCTGCTGGCGCAGCGTGTGCAGGACGGCGACCGGCTCGCTTTGCCCTTCGCCGGCGAACACCAGGATGTCGTCGCCTTGCGCATTGGCGGGCCAGAACCCGACGACGCCGGCGGCCCGCAGCCACTGCTCGCGCACGATGCGCTCCAGCATGGCGTTGGCGTCGGCGAACAGGCTGCGCGCGGCCGCGCCGTATTTCGCGTCCTGCAGGATCGCCGGATATTTGCCCTTGAGCTCCCAGGTCGAGAAGAACGGCGACCAATCGATGAACTCGATGAGCTCGGGGATGGAATAGTCGGCGAGCACGCGCGTGCCGAGGAAGCTCGGACGCGGCGGCTGATAGGCGCCGGACCAATCGAGCTTGAGGGCGTTGGCGCGCGCGAGCGAAAGCGGCAGGCGCTGCTTGTTCGCCTCGGAGCGGGCATGAGCCTCGGCGATGGCGGCATATTCGGCCCTGATACCCTCGATATAAGCCGGTCGCGCCGCCGCCGACATCAGGCTGCCGGCCACGCCGACGGCGCGGCTCGCATCGTTGACGTGGATCGCCTGTCCGCGCCGATAATTCGGATGGATCTTCACCGCCGTGTGGGTCCGGCTGGTGGTGGCGCCGCCGATCATCAGCGGCAGCTCGAAGCCCTGGCGCTCCATCTCGGCGGCGACGTGGCACATCTCGTCGAGCGACGGCGTGATCAGGCCGGACAGCCCGATGATGTCGGCGTTCTCGGCCTTGGCGGTCTCCAAGATCTTCGCCGCCGGCACCATGACGCCGAGATCGATGATCTCGTAATTGTTGCACTGGAGCACGACCCCCACGATGCTCTTGCCGATGTCGTGCACGTCGCCCTTGACGGTCGCCAGCACGATCTTGCCGTTCGAGCTCTTCCAGGCCGTGCCCTTCTCGCGTTTCTCCTGGTCCATATAGGGCAGCAGATAGGCGACCGCCTGCTTCATGACGCGCGCCGACTTGACCACTTGCGGCAGGAACATCTTGCCCGAGCCGAACAGGTCGCCGACCACGTTCATGCCGTCCATCAGCGGGCCCTCGATCACGGCGAGCGGCCGCTCCGCCCGCACGCGCGCCTCCTCGGTATCGACCTCGATGAAATCGGTGAGGCCGTGCACCAAGGCGTGCGAGAGCCGCCGCTCCACCGGCCATTCGCGCCAGGCGGTATCGGCTTCCTTGCGTTCCTTGCCGTGGCCGCGGTAGCGCTCCGCCAAGGCGAGCAGCCGTTCGGAGGCGTCGGGACGGCGATTGAGCACGACGTCCTCGCAGGCCTCCCGCAGCTCGGGATCGAGATCGTCATAGACCGCGATCTGGCCGGCATTCACGATCCCCATATCCATGCCGGCCTTGATGGCATGGAAGAGAAACACCGTGTGCATGGCCTCGCGCACCGGCTCGTTGCCGCGGAACGAGAACGAGAAATTCGACACGCCGCCCGAGACGTGCGCGTGCGGCAGGTTGGCCCTGATCCAGCGCGTGGCCTCGATGAAATCGACCCCGTAGCCGTCATGCTCGGCCATGCCGGTCGCCACCGCGAAGATGTTCGGATCGAAGATGATGTCCTCGGGCGGGAAGCCGACCTGGTTCACCAGAATATCGTAGGCACGCTTGGTGATCGCGATCTTCTTCTCGAGCGTGTCGGCCTGCCCGTTTTCGTCGAAGGCCATGACCACCACCGCGGCACCGTGGCGGCGCACGATCTGCGCATGGCGCAGGAACTCCGCCTCGCCCTCCTTGAGCGAGATCGAGTTCACCACCGCCTTGCCCTGCAGGCATTTGAGGCCGGCTTCGATCACGGAGAACTTGGAGGAGTCCACCATGACCGGAACGCGCGCGATGTCGGGCTCGGCCGCCACCAGATTGAGGAAGGTGACCATGGCCTTCTCCGAATCGAGCAGGCCCTCGTCCATGTTCACGTCGATGATCTGGGCGCCGTTCTCGACCTGGTCGCGCGCCACGTCGAGCGCGCTCGTGTAGTCGCCGGCTGTGACCAGCTTGCGGAACCGCGCCGAGCCGGTGACGTTGGTGCGCTCGCCGATATTCACGAACGGAATTTCCGGCGTCAGCGTGAAATCCTCCAGGCCCGACAGGCGCAGCCGGCGCGGCACCTGCGGGATGCTGCGCGGCGCCTTGCCTTCGACCGCGCGCACGATGGCGGCGATGTGGGCGGGCGTGGTGCCGCAGCAGCCGCCGACGATGTTGACGAGGCCGGCCGCGGCGAACTCGCCGATCAGCTCGGCCATGTAGTCGGGGCTTTCGTCGTAATAGCCGAACTCGTTGGGCAGACCGGCATTCGGATAGGCGCAGACCAGCGTGTCGGCGATGCGCGCGATCTCGGCCACGTGGGCGCGCATCTCCCGCGCCCCGAGCGCGCAGTTCAGCCCGATCGACACCGGCGCGGCATGGCGCACCGAATCCCAGAACGCCGCCGGGGTCTGGCCCGACAGCAGGCGGCCGGACAGATCCGTGATGGTGCCGGAGATCATCACCGGCAGCCGCACCCCGCGCGCCTGCGTCACCTCGGCGACCGCGTAGATGGCGGCCTTGGCGTTGAGCGTGTCGAAGATGGTCTCGATCAGCAACAGATCGGCGCCGCCCTCGATCAGGCCGTCGATCTGCTCCGCATAGGCGGCGCGCAGCTCGTCGAAGGTGATGGCGCGGAAGCCCGGATTGGCCACGTCGGGCGAGATCGAGGCGGTCCGGTTGGTCGGCCCGATGGCGCCGGCCACGAAACGCGGACGGCCGTCCTCGGCTTCTGCCATCGAGGCGGCGGCGCGGGCGAGCTTGGCGCCTTCGCGATTGAGCTCGTGCGCATGATCGGACAGGCCGTAGTCGGCCTGCGCGATCGAGGTCGAGGAGAAGGTGTTGGTCGAGACGATGTCGGCGCCGGCGCGAAAATAGGCGAGATGAATGTCGCGCACCGCCTCGGGCTGGGAGAGGATCAGGAGATCGTTGTTGCCCCGCACATCGCGGTTCCAGGCATCGAAGCGGGCGCCCCGATAGCCTTCCTCGTCGAGCTTGAGCTCCTGGATCATGGTGCCCATGGCGCCGTCGAGCACCAGGATGCGCTCGGCCGCCAGGCCACGAAGGCGCAGCTCGGTGGGCGACATGGCGGGCGGTGTTTTCTCGGTGTCAGACATTTCCTTGAACTTTCTTTTCCCTATCCCCGCCGGGGAGAGGGAGCTCGCCTGCTTCGGGGACCGGCTTCGGATTCGACTGACCCGACTCTCCCGGCCGCAGGCCCAGCAAATGGCAGACCGCGTAGACCAGATCGGCGCGATTCATGGTGTAGAAGTGGAAATCGGTGACGCCGCGGTCAACCAGATCGATCACCTGCTCGGCCGCGACCGCGGCGGCGATCAGCTTGCGGGTCATGGGGTCGTGGTCGAGACCATCGAAGCGCTCGGCCAGCCAATCCGGCACCGAGGTGCCGCAGCGCGCCGCGAAGCTCTTGGTCTGCTTGATATTCTGCACCGGCAGGATGCCCGGCACGATCGGCAGCTCGATCCCGCGCGCGCGCACGCGATCGAGATAACGGAAATAGAGATCGTTCTCGAAGAAGAACTGGGTGATGGCGCGCGACGCCCCGGCATCGACCTTGGCGGCGAGCATGTCGATATCGGCCTCGACGGTCGGGCTGTCGGGATGCCGTTCCGGATAGGCGGAGACCGACACCTCGATATCGGCGATGCGCTTGATCCCGGCCACCAGGTCGGCGGCATGGCGATAGCCGCCCGGATGCGGCGCGTAAGTCTCGCCGAGGCCGCCGAGCGGATCGCCGCGCAGCGCCACGATGTGGCGCACGCCGGCCTCGCGGTAGCCGTGGATGACGGCATCGACCTCCGCGCAGGTGGCGCCCACGCAGGTGAGATGCGCGGCCGGCACCAGCATGGTCTCGGCCAGAATGCGCTTGACCGTGGCATGGGTGCGCTCGCGGGTCGAGCCGCCGGCCCCATAGGTCACCGAGACGAATTTGGGCTTGAGCGGCGCCAGCCGGTTGATCGCCTCCCACAGCGTCGCTTCCATCTCCGCGGTCTTGGGCGGAAAGAACTCGAACGACACGCCGATGCGCGACGTCGCGCCGGCATGGACGAAGCGGCTGGCACGCGGATCGGCGGTGCTCATCAGGCAACCTCCCGGGCGGTGGCGCCGGCGAGCGCGATGCGCGGATCGCGTCCGAGCCAGAGCGAGACCGCGATCTTGCCCTCGGAATTCGGCTCCGGCGGCAGGGTCTTCTGTTGCAGCATCTCGAGGCCGGCGGCGCCGAGCCATTGCGTCACGGTCTCGGGCGCAAAGCCGAGCCGGCGATGGGCGTGCTCGTCGCGCAGGAACTCGAGATCGTGCGGCGCGAAATCGATCACCAGCAGCCGCCCGGCCGGCCGCAAGACCCGCGCCGCCTCCTTGATGGCGCGCGCGCTGTCGTCGAGGAAGTGCAGCACCTGGTGGATGATGACGAGATCGAAGGAATCGCGCGGCAGCGCCAGATCGTAGATGTCGCCCTGGCGCACGCTGCAATGGCGCAGGCCGGCGCGGTCGAGCCGCGCGCGCGCCATGGCCAGCATGTCGAGCGAAAGATCGAGCCCGAGGCCGCGTTCGATCTCGGGCCCGAACAGCTCCAGCATGCGGCCGGTGCCGGTGCCGAGATCGAGCAAGGAGCGAAACGGCGCGCCGGCGAGCGCTGAGCGAATCTCGGCCTCGACGGCTTCATCGGTCACGTGCAGCTTGCGGATGCGGTCCCATTCGG
This sequence comes from uncultured Alphaproteobacteria bacterium, assembly GCA_963744275.1. Taxonomy (GTDB): domain Bacteria; phylum Pseudomonadota; class Alphaproteobacteria; order Rhizobiales; family Xanthobacteraceae; genus VAZQ01. The sequence goes on along the minus strand of CAVUSX010000025.1, from coordinate 78,776 downwards.
CCGCATGGCCGCGGAAATAGGCCTGCGCGGCGGCGGCCCGCTCCGCCCGCACGGCGGCCAGGCGCTCGCGATCGCGGGCGATGGTGGCATCGCCGCAATCCAGCCGCGCGATCAGCTCGCGCGCGAGCTCGGCGCTGCCGCCATGCTCGCCGAGGCGGAAGAAGGCCCAGGAGCCCTCGCGAAACCGCTCCACCAGGCCGGCTTCCGCCAGCAGCTTGAGATGGCGGGAGATGCGCGGCTGCGATTGACGCAGAATGTCGGTGAGATCGGAGACCGTCAGCTCGGCCTCGGCCAACAGCGCAAGAATGCGCAAGCGGGTGGCCTCGCCGGCCGCCTTCAGCGCCCCATTGAGGGCCAGGAACGGCAGCGGGGCGATCTGGCGTGATCGTTGAGAGAAAGGATTCATTGGGCAGGGTCCACCAACGCAGCCGAAACATATATAAAGATATCTTTATACCTTTAAAGGTTAAAATCAATGCCGACGTTCGTCAAGCTAATGCGGGGAGCGATAATAAAGTCCGCACTTGGCGTGCCGACGGCGCCGGGCGACACTCAAGCCCCATGAGCAATGCCAAGGACCCGCTCCAAAACCAGCCCATCGGGACGGGTGCCGATCCCTTCGGGCTGCGGGAGGGCGAGGTCGCGGTCGCGCTGCCCGAGCGGTTCGACGCCTCGCTCTATTTCATAGGCCGCATCCGCACCCCCTGGGTCCGGCGCGAGGACTGCCCGAAGAACGGCCGGGAGGCGCAGGCGACCTGCACCATCGAGCTCGATTCCCGCTGGGCGCAAGGCCTGCAAGGGCTCGAGACCTCGAGCCATGTGGTGGTGCTCTACTGGATGGACCGGGCGCGGCGCGACCTGGTGCTGCAGGCCCCGCGCCATTACGGGGAGCAGCGCGGTACCTTTGCGCTGCGCTCGCCGGTGCGGCCCAATCCGATCGCCATGAGCGTGGTGCGCCTCCTGCGCATCGACGGCACCACCCTTTCGGTGGTCGGGCTCGATTGCCTCGACGGCACCCCCCTCCTCGACATCAAGCCGTATTTCGCCTCCACCGACGCCGTTCCGGATGCCTCGGTGGGCTGGCACGCCAGCCGCAAGCCCTGACGCCCGGTTAGCGGATTAGCTCAATTTCTCTGCGGATTTAGCGCGAGCTCTCGGCAGATTCGGCGCGGGATCGCAATTATTTTCATATCTCATGAACCCTTTCCTGCGTTGGGCCGTCCAATGGAAAACAGATGATGGGGATCGTCATGCACACAATCAGCTTCTTTCGCTCCGCCGCCGTGCTCGTCGTGATCGCCGCCGCGGCCTCCTTTGCGGCCACCGCCTCGGCGAGCCCGTTCTTTCCGTTCGGCCCGCCGAACCAGAGCGCCCCGATGGTGCAGGCGCCGGTCGATGAGAGCGACGACACCGCCGAGCTGCCGGCCCGCTACAAGCGCCAAGTGGTCGACTACCGCACCAACGAGGCGCCCGGCACCATCGTCATCGACACCCCCAATACGTACCTCTATCTGGTCATCGGCAATGGCCGGGCGCTGCGCTACGGCATCGGCGTCGGCCGCGAGGGCTTCACCTGGTCGGGCACCCAGAACGTCACCAAGAAGGCCGAGTGGCCGGATTGGACTCCGCCGCCCGAGATGATCGAGCGCCAGCCCTACCTGCCGCGCTTCATGGCCGGCGGCCCCGGCAACCCGCTCGGCGCCCGCGCCATGTATCTGGGCGGCTCGGTGTATCGCATCCATGGCACCAACGATCCCTCCACCATCGGGCACCGCGTCTCCTCGGGCTGCATCCGGCTCACCAACGAGGACGTCAGCGACCTCTACACCCGCGTCAATGTCGGCACCAAGGTGGTGGTCCTGCCGATGAACGAGCGCAGCGCCTCGGTCGGCAGCGGGATCTACTGAAGCGGCCAGACTTCCACCAATCAACAAAGCGATTGTCATCGCCGGGCTCGTCCCGGCGATCTCGCTTATTGGGGCACTGCCGTGCACTCATAATCGAGGTCACCGGGACACGGCGCTACGCGCCGGCCCGGTGATGACACCAGTGCACGCCTCAACGGCGAGTGTCTGTAACCTGGATGGAGCGCTTGCGTAATCCGGGCTCACCGCTCCCGCATTTCGCTGCGCTCCATGCGGGCTACGGGAGTGCGACCTCTCAGCTCACCCGCAGCAACGGCCAGAAGTCCTCGAACGACGGCCGTCCCGGCAGCCCATTGAGGACCGCCAGAATCTTGGTGGCCACGTCGGTCTTCACCGACTGCGCGGCGCAATCGCGGAATTTGTTCTCGATCTGCGCCTGGGTCATCGGATTTTGAATCGATCCGGTCTGGAAATCGACGCGCTGCTCGAAGGTCTGGCCATCCGCAAGCGTCACTTTCAGGATGGCGGGGCTCTCGCGGGTGCCGGGCCCCAAGGCCGGATCGACGCTGGCCGACACGGTCTTGGCCACCGCCTTGACGGTCTCGTCCTTGATCGCCTCCTCGGTGAAGGCCGCGATCATCGGAGCGCCGTGCACCAGCGAATAGGCCACCATATAGGCGAGGCTGAACTTGGCGTTCTCCACCGACACCGGATACTGGATGCCGGCGCGCTGGCCGGCATTGCGGGTGACCGAGCAATGGATGCTGGTGATGTCGGAGAGCCGCGGCGCCAAGCCGCTCGCGCAGCGCCAGCGCGGCCTCGATCGAGGTATGCGCCAGCCCGCCGCACGGATAGGCCTTGAGATCGTAGCCCATGGCGACGAGGTCATAGCGATGGCCCAGATCCTTGAACGGATCGGTGGAGACCTCGAGACCGCGGCCGAAATCCTCGAAATAGCCGGAGTGCCCCTCGAGCGCGCTCGGATTGGAGGTGAAGCCGCGCGCGCCCAGCAATGCCGCCATCACGCCGTCGCGGGCCGCGTGGCCGGAATGCAGCGGCTTGGTCATGCTGCCGAAATTGACGCTCAGCCCGCTCGCCATCGAGGCCGAGATGCCGATGATGTCGGGGATCCGCTCGACCGGGACTTTCAGCAAGCGGGCGCAGGCGGCGGCCGCCGCGATCACCCCGATGGTGCCGACCGTGTGCCAGCCGCCGACGCTGGACGCCAGGAAGTTCGAACGCCCCACCCGCGACGCCACCTCGTAGCCCACGATGGTCGCCGCCATCGCTTCGGCCGGCGTCGCGCCGGTGATCTCGGCCACCGGCAGGACCGCCGGGATGACCGCGGAGGCGGCCTGCCCGGCCACATAGGTCAAATCGTAATCCATGGCGTGCGCCGCCACGCCGTTGGCGAGCGCGGCCAGCTGCGGGGAGGCCCGTAGCGACTGGCCCACGATCGAGGCCGCGGGCGCGCTCCCTTCAAGCCGCACCATGTCGCACAAAATGGTGGAGACCTCCTGGCGGCAACCCGCCAGCATCACCCCGACCGTATCCGTGAAGGCGACCCGGGCGCGGTCGATCGCGACCGGGGGCGCATCCTTGAGGTCGAAGCCCACCACGAAGTCGGCGACGACCTGGCCCAGGCGCTTGCCCGCGGCGGCGGCGGCCGGCTTGGATTCGCTCGGCTTCGATTCACTCGGTTTGGCGGCTTCGCCCGCGCCCTGCGCCAGCGCCGGCAGTACCATCGCGGGCAGCGCCACGAGGGTCGATGCGCCGGCACCGAGAAACAGTCTTCGATCGATCGATTGCATCCGGCTCGTCCATGGCGCAACTCCCCTTAAATTAAGCCCTGTTGCTTTGCAGATTTGATTGTTTGTCGACGCGTACCAGATCGGCACCGGCATGCGTCGCCCTATGCCACCGCCTCTTCCACGTCGAGCGGGGCCACCAGCGCAACGCCCGCGAGCTGCACGCCGCGGCCGGCGCGGCCTTGCCGCTGCGCTTGCGGGATCGGCCGGCTCGCCGGATCCGACAACCACAGGCGCAGCAAATGGCGCTTGCGCGCCGGCTCCGGCCAATCCTCGTATTCGCGGCGGGTGTGCAGCATCACGAAATTGTTGAGGAACTGGATGTCGCCCGCCTTGAAGTCGATGTCGAGGGCGCATTCCGCCACGGTGGCGCGATAGAGCGCGACCGCCTCTTTTTGCGCGTCGGTGAATTTCGGCACGCCCGGCAGCTTCTGCGCCTTGTCGACCACGGCGCTGGCGCCGGTCGCGCTGAAATAACCGTCGGTGAACGAGAAGATCGGCTGCTTGAAGAACGGCGCTTCGCCCGGGTTCATCTCGCCGCTGCGGGAGCGATAGAAATCCTCGGTCAGCACTTTGGCGAGATCGGGCCGCCGCGCCAGGATGCGGTTGTAGACCGTGACCGAGCTCGCCACCCGGCTGGCGCCGCCGCTCTTGGAGGTTTGCAGGCACAACAGGCCCACGTAGTCGCAGGCGTCGGCATGAAAGAACATCTCGGCCCGGGTCGTGTAGCCGCGGGTGTGCGCATCGGTGTAATCGCCGCCGAGGTCCTTCACATGGCCCAGCACGTGACCCTGCTTGTTCTGCGACATGGTCTTGCCCAGATAGGCGCCGAGCCCGATATAGGCGATCGCGGTCTCCTCCCGGTCGAACCGCTCGATCGGAAAGTTCTGCAGCATCACGATGCCGCGGCCGTCCATCAGCTCGCGCCGCACGTCGGCGAGAACGTCGGCAAATCCGCCCAGGGGAAAGTTGTCCCGCGCCACCTCCACGACGGGGACGCCGGCACGGCGGACCGCCGCGATGCCGGCGGCGAGCTCGTCGGCCTCCCGCTCGCTGATGCGGTAGCTCCAGTCGGCGACATTGCGCAGGTCTTCCGCGGTCCAGCCGGCCGGATCGACCACCGGCTCCATCGGCTTGGCGGTACCGCGCTTGCTCGCGTGAAAGCTGCGGAAATCCTTCGTGTTCATCTCCTCGCCCTTCCTGCTTCTTTCAGGTTTATCAATCTCTCTAATCTTCCGACGCCTGCATTCTACACTTTATCAGCGTCGCCGCGCGGTGTCCGCAGCCGATTATTCCAGCACGTCCTTGACCTTGCGGGCCAGCTCCGGCGGCGCCGCATAGATCTTGTCGATGATGGCGTCCGCCTCCTCGCCCGGCACCGGGTCGAGGGCCAAGGACTGCGCCTGCGCCTCGGCCTGGAAGGCGGCGTCGGCGAGCGTGGCCTGGAAGGCGGCCCGCAATATGTTCACCCGCTGCGGCGGGACCGTTTTGGCGACGATGAAGGGCCGGCCCAATTCGGCCGAGGCGTCGAGCACGGCGAGCAGATCCTTTTGCGCGCGGGTGGTGGCCAGATCCTCGATGAAGGGGACGCCCGGCGGCATGTCGGCGGGCCGGGTGGGCGAGAAGCGCACCAGCGGATTGATCTTGTCGTGCAGGAGCCAATCCTGCGGCATCGCGCTCCAGGAGCCGCAATTGCCTTCGAGCTCGCCGCGCTCGAGCGCGAGCCGCTGCTCGTTGCTGCCCGGATAGCCCGCGATCTGCCGCACCGGCGCATTGAACACCTTGCGCAGGATGGCGCCGTTCACATAGGCATTGGAGCCCTTGGCGGTGGTGCCGATCAGGAACTCCTTGCGCTTCATCATGTCGTCCCAGGTCCTGATGCCGGTCGCTCCCCAGGCGTAGCAGATGCGGATATCGCGCAGCATGCTGCCGATCCACTGGTAGTCCGAGAACCTGATCTTGAAGAGCTCCGGCGCGGCGAAGGATTCGGTGATGAGACCGGGATCGAAGGTCGTGACGACGGTGCCATCCTTGGGCGCGTTGGCGTCGAGGTAACGCACCGCCGTCAGGCTCGCGGCCCCCGGCATGTTCGCCACCAGCACCGCCGGGTTGCCGGGGATGCGGCCGCCGAGATGGCGGGCGAGCGCGCGGGCATATTGATCGTAGCCGCCGCCGGCCGAATAGCCGACCACGAGCGTGACGGTCTTGCCTTTGAAGAATTCGTCCTCGGCGGCAACCACATGTCGCGGCAACGGACAAATCACTAATGCGAGAGCTGTCCGAATCGCCCACTTCGGGGTGGCGCCCATTCGGCCTTCCTCTTATTTCTCGTGATGGATACCTATAGGATGGCCCGTGTCCTGCGGTCAAACCGCACGATTGCCCCGGTTCCGCGTGTCATCATCCTGCCGCGCCGTTTGCGATACTCAATTCAAGATACAAGGCGCACGATTCGCTTTGCGGCCCGCCGCAACACCCTCAGAGGAGGTCCACCATGATCGCGTATTCGGCCGGCAGGGGCGCATGCTCGTGGTCCTCCCTGTTGTTCGCGGTGGCGGGCCTGATCGGATGCGTGCCTTCGCTGCACGCGCAGAGCATGGACGAGCTCTACGAGAAGGCCAAGGCGGAGAAATCGGTGGCGCTGGTCGCCGCCGGCCCGTCCGAGCCCTACGAGCGTTGGATCAGGGAGTTCCAGCAGCTTTACCCGGCTTTGACGGTCTCCTTCACGGGCGGCTTGAGCAACGGCCTCAACCGCAGAATCAACCAGCAGATCGCCGACAAGAAGGTGGTCTCCGACATCGCCATCTTCCAGACCATCCAGGATTTCGTGCGGTGGAAGCGGCAGGGCGCGCTCATGATGTTCCGGCCGCTGGGATCCGAGGCCATCGATCCGGCCTTCAAGGACGAGGACGGCGCCTTCACCACGGTCGGCGTCAACATGGTTTCCTACGCCTACAACACGCAGCTGGTCGCGCCGGCCGACGTGCCCAGATCGGCGCTCGATTTTCTCAAACCCCTGTTCCTGGGCAAGCTCGTCACCACCGATCCGAGCGAGGACGATGCCGGCCTGATCACGTTCAAGGGCATCATCGAGAAATACGGCTGGGACTACATGGACAAATACATGGCCCAGAAGCCGACCTTCGTGAACGACGGTCACGCCAAGGTATCGAGCGCGGTCGCGGCCGGCGTGATGCTGGCGACCTTCAATTCCACCTCGACGACGCCGCGGCTCAAGCACGAGGGCAAGCCGATCGAGGCGGTGCTCTCACAGGCCGACAATATCCCGGTCTTCCTGGTGGCGGCGGCGATCTTCAAGGACGCGCCGCATCCCAACGGGGCCAAGCTGTTTCTGGACTGGTATCTGGCCAAGGAGCAGCAGAGCCGCACCGGCACCTTCTCGGCGCGCTCGGACGTGCCGCCACCGGAGGGCTTCCGGCCGCTCGCGTCCTACAAGATCGACAGCAGCTATCGGCAGATGCTGTCGGACGAGAGCAAGCTCGAGGATCTCAGGAAGCGGCTCGCCGGCTACGTGCACCGGTGAGGCCACATTTGTCCCGGCCTTGAGCCGGGACCGTTCCACACTCTGAACCTGGAGCGATCCCGGATCAGCAGTGCAGCGTTGCGCGCTGCACTGCGTCCGGGAAAAGAGGTGAGTCCTCACTTCGCCAGATAGAAGTATCCCACCCGGTCGTTGGCGGGCGAGGCGAACCAGAAGCGGCCCTTCGCATCGGTGGTGAACTCCCGCATGGTGTTCTCGGCGTGCGGGAACGGGAATTCGACGACGTTGCCGGTCGCCGGATCGAGTCGGCCGATCACATCCATCCATTCCGACGAATACCAGACCTTATGGTCGCCATCGATGCCGAGCGCGTAGGGCGTCGGCTTCTCGCCCGGCAGCTGGAACTCCTTGAAGCGCTCGCTCTTGGGGTCGAACTGACCGATCTTGCCGCCCTGGAACTCGGCGAACCAGACGACGCCGTCGGCATCGACCTGGATGCGGCGCGGAAAGCCGGTCGCGGTCGGCGGCTGATACTTGGTGACCTGCAGGGTCTTGGCATCGACCTTGCCGATGCGTCCGTCCTTGCGCAGCTCGGCGAACCAGGCGTTGCCGTCCTTGTCGAGCGCGATGCCGTAGGCGTTGGGCACATCCGCAATGTGCGTGAAGGTTCCGTATTTGGGATCGTAGCGGCTGAGGCCGCCGGTCGACCACACCTGCCCGTTGGCGTCGACCCGGGCGGTATGCTTGCCCCAGTCGTCCTGGAACTCGGTGATCTTCTGGGTCTTGGGATCCCATCGGCCGAGCTTGTTGGTGCCCTGCTCGGTGAGCCAGACGCTGCCGTCCGGCGCCGGCACCGCCGAATGGATGGCCGCCGTGCCGGTCTCCGGCACCGGGAACTCCTTGATCACGCCGCTCACCGGATTGAGCTCGCCGATCTTGTTGGCGCGCCCATAGTAGGGAATCCAGAAATTGCCGTCCTTGTCCGGATAGGCGCTCCACGGCATCCGGCTGGGCCCGGGTGTTTCATACTCGACGTAGACGATCTTGAGCGCCTCGTCGCTGAACTTGTGCACCGTCTCCTGGTAGCCCGGCAGCCCGACCGGCGAGCTCGGCAGCGTCGAAATCCTCGCCGAACACGTCGTTGAGATAGGAGGCGATCTCGTCCGCCTTCTGGTCGTTGAATTGCAGCTGCGGCCGGTTGATGAAGAAGCCCATGGCTTCGCGCATATAGGCGACGCGGTCGCGCCAGCCGTCGGCGTCCCGCTTGACCGCCGCCATGCGGGTCTCGAATCCGTGGCAGGCGACGCAATGGGTGAAGAACAGCTCCTTGCCGTGCGCCTCCGGCAACAGCTTGAAACCCTGGTAGAGCGAGATGTCGCTCCAGCGCACCAGGCCTTTCTGCAGGCCGAAATCCGCGGCGGCATTCTGGTCGGCGGTGAGCGTGATCCCGCTCTTGGGATCGCTCTTGTAGCCGGGCGCCCGGATCGACAGCCGATAGTCGCCGGCGGTCAGATCCGGCACCTGGTAGTGCCCGGCGGTGTCGGACAGCACGCTCACGGTGATCTTGGTGGTCGCATTGCGGGCCTGCACGAAGGCGCCGCGGAACGGGGCGCCGTCCGGCCCGGTGACGGTGCCGGCGATGGTGGCGGCATCCGCGGCCGACGCGGACAAGGCTACGAGACAGAATATTCCAAGAGAGCCGAATGACCGCATGGCGCTTCCTCGCTTTTTGCAGGCTTGAGCCTCGATATTCGGCTCCCGCCCGGCTCGCGTGTCAAGGCAGGGCCGCGGCGGCCCCGGCTGGATCGCAATACCGCCGAAAACGGGCGCTGCGCCGGCTCCAGACGCGGAACACAAGTGCCGGGGGCGCATTGACACCCGGGCCGGCCGCCCTAATATTCCAGGCAGTTCCGAGGGGAGCTCCGGAAGGGAGCTGAGAGACCGCCCGGTCTTGGCGTTTCACGTGTTCAGCCAAGGCACTGCGGAGACCCTTTGAACCTGATCCGGGTCATGCCGGCGAAGGGACAGGACCGCAATTCCCTCCACCAGCCCGTCCGGATCGTGCGGCGCGCGCAAGCCGCCGGCCATTTCCGCGTCGATGGACGCGACGCAAACGCCAATGAACGATCGAAATGAACCTCGGAGCGACCCCATGAACAAGCATATCTCAGAAACCGATCTCGCCGCCCCGAAGGTGACGACCGGCCCGCTGTCGGGCTCGCGCAAGGTCTATGCCCGGCCCGAGGCCGCGCCCGACCTGCGGGTTCCGCTGCGCGAGATTCCGCTCAGCGAGGCCGCCAATGCGCCCCCGGTGCTGGTCTACGATCCCTCCGGCCCCTACACGGATCCGGACGTGACCATCGAGGTGGAGCAGGGCCTGCCCCGCGCCCGCATCGCCTGGGTGCGCGAGCGCGGCGGGGTCGAGGAATACGAAGGCCGCCCGATCCAGCCGGTCGACAACGGCAACGTGACCGGCAAGCATCTGGCCCGCAACTTCCCCAACACCAACCGTCCGCTGCGCGGGCTCGACGGCCATCCGGTGACCCAGCTCGAGTTCGCGCGCGCCGGCATCATCACCAAGGAGATGATCTACGTGGCCGAGCGCGAGAACCTCGGCCGCAAGACCATGCTCGATGGCGCGCAGGCCGCCCATGACGACGGCGAGAGCTTCGGGGCGAGCGTGCCGCTGTTCGTCACGCCCGAATTCGTGCGCAGCGAGATCGCGCGCGGGCGCGCCATCATCCCGTGCAACATCAACCATGCCGAGCTCGAGCCGATGGCGATCGGCCGCAACTTCCTGACCAAGATCAACGCCAATATCGGCAACTCGGCGGTGACCTCCTCGGTCGAGGAGGAGATCGAGAAGATGGTATGGGCGATCCGCTGGGGCGCCGACACCGTCATGGACCTCTCCACCGGCCGCAACATCCACAACACCCGCGAATGGATCATCCGCAACGCGCCGGTGCCGATCGGCACGGTGCCGATCTACCAGGCGCTGGAGAAGGTCAACGGCGATCCGGTCAAGCTCGACTGGGAATGCTACAAGGACACGCTGATCGAGCAGTGCGAGCAGGGCGTGGACTACTTCACCATCCATGCCGGCGTGCGGCTGGGCTACATCCATCTCACCGCCAACCGGGTCACCGGCATCGTGTCGCGCGGCGGCTCGATCATGGCCAAGTGGTGCCTGGCGCATCACCGCGAGAGCTTCCTGTACGAGCGCTTCGACGAGATCTGCGATCTCATGCGCAAATACGACGTGTCGTTCTCGCTCGGCGACGGCCTGCGCCCGGGCTCGATCCGCGACGCCAACGACCGCGCCCAGTTCTCCGAGCTGGAGACGCTCGGCGAACTGACCAAGGTGGCCTGGGCCAAGGGCTGCCAGGTGATGATCGAGGGCCCCGGCCACGTGCCGCTGCACAAGATCAAGATCAATGTGGAGAAGCAGCTCAAGGAATGCGGCGAGGCGCCGTTCTACACCCTCGGGCCGCTGGTGACCGACATCGCGCCCGCCTACGACCACATCACCTCGGCGATCGGCGCCGCCATGATCGGCTGGTTCGGCACCGCCATGCTCTGCTACGTGACCCCCAAGGAGCATCTCGGCCTGCCCGATAGGAACGACGTCAAGGACGGCGTCATCGCCTACAAGATCGCGGCGCACGCCTCCGATCTCGCCAAGGGCCACCCGGCCGCGCAGCTGCGCGACGATGCGCTTGTCGCAGGCGCGCTTCGACTTCCGCTGGGTCGACCAGTTCAACCTCTCGCTCGACCCCGACACCGCGCGCTCCTACCACGACGAGACCCTGCCCAAGGACGCCCACAAGGTGGCGCACTTCTGCTCCATGTGCGGCCCGAAGTTCTGCTCCATGAAGATCACCCAGGACGTGCGGGATTACGCCGCCACGCTCAACGACAAGGAGCAGGGCATGGCGCAGATGAGCAAGAAGTTCATCGACATGGGGGCGGAGGTTTATGTGGACCAGGCGGCGGTGAAGGAGAGCAACAAGGCGCTGGGGTAAATCATGGTCAGCATGCTCGATCGCATTACAGTCGATCCGGATACATGCGGCGGCCGCCCGTGTATTCGCGGGCTGCGCATTCGGGTGAAGGACATCCTCGACATGCTGGCGGCAGGCTCCTCGCGGGCGGAAATACTCAGCGACTATCCCTATCTGGAGGACAACGATATCACGGCCGCGCTGGAATTCGCCTCGCGCGCTACTGACCACCCCGTCTTCGCGGCCTCCGAGCGGTGAAATTTCTGGTCGATGCGAACCTTCCTCCGGCGCTCGCTCGGTGGCTGACGTCTGAAGGGCAAGAGGCGTACCACGTGTGCGATTTGGGCATGGAAGCGATGCCCGACCGTGAAATATGGAAGCGCGCTCGTGATATGGATGCATGTGTCGTAACCAAAGACGAGGATTTCGTTCTTCTAAGCGCATTGGATCGCGCCGGGCCTGCTGTTGTTTGGATACGCGTCGGCAACGCGGTTCGTAGTGTGCTCTTGGGTCGCCTGCCGGAAATATGGCCCGGTGTGACGAGCGCGATTGACCGCGGAGAGAAGGTAATCGAGGTCAGGTAGCGGGAATCGTCCGTGGGCTCATGGGATCAAAATGAATTGTAGACTGGATATCGAGAAAGTCGATGCCGCGCTGAAGCGGGCCGCCGATAAGGCGATCCACGGCACACGCGAGGAGCGCTCAGGGCGCTTCCAGCCGGTTCAATCATCGATGATGACGTCCATTAGATACAAACACGACACGAGCGAATTGGACATCACATTCACGAGCGGCAAGACCTATCGCTATCTGGAAGTGCCCTTGAAAATCTACAAGGGATTGCTCAACGCCGAATCCAAGGGCGACTTTTTCAGCGACAACATCAAGGACGAATTCAACTTTGCCGAGGTGAGGAATTCGATCAGGCGGCGGTGAAGGCGATCAACATGGCGCCGTAGGGCGCCCTCCGGGAGGCGTTCATGGATAGATCTTCGATCACGGCATCACTGCTCGGCTTGGCGGCAGTCTTGTCGCCGATGGCCGGCGCACAGGCGGCCGAGCTCAAGGTTCTGGCAGGCGGCTCCATGACGGTGAGCTTGAACGAGCTCAAGCCGCGCTTCGAGCAGGCCACCGGCAACAAGCTCACCATCGTCTTCGACTCGACGCCCAACCTGATCAAGGCGGCGACCTCCGGGGCGCCGTTCGATCTCGGCGTCGTTCCGGTCGACGTGATGAAGGATGCCGCCGCCCGCGCCCGCTTCGCGGGGGGGCCAACCATCGACGTCGCGCGGGTCGGCTACGGCGTCGCCTTCCGGGCGGGCGCCGCCAAGCCGGATGTGAGCACGCCCGAGGCGCTCAAGCAGACGCTCCTCAAGGCGGCATCGATCGCCACCATCCCGGACAGCGCCGCCGGCGCCTATGTCCTGCAGGTGTTCGGGCGTCTCGGCATCGGCGACGAGATGAAAGCCAAGATCAAGCCGCAAGCCACGACCGGAGCGATCCCGCAGGCGGTGGCCAAGGGTGACGCCGAGCTCGGCATCTTTCTCACCAATGTGCTGATCGCGCCCGGCGTGGAGCTCGCCGGCCCGTTCCCGGCCGAACTGCAGAACGAGCTGGTGTTCACGGCGGCCGTCGCCGCCGATAGCAAGGAAGCGGACGCCGCGAAGGCCTTCATCGCTTATCTCAAGACCCCGGAAGCCGTGGCGGTGATGAAGGCCAAGGGCGTGACGCCGGGGTGAGGCGCCTCGGCGGATTACGCGGAGCTTATTGCCGGGCCGGCCGCAGGCCGGACCCGTAAGCTAATCGTGCTGCAGTCGATCGCCCTGCCCCGCTACCGCACCGAAATGCTCAATCCGCTCAGGTCGGCGTTGATCTGCAATCCGACCTGGCGCCCCGACAGCGTCAGCACGGCGCCCTTCTCGTTGGTCAGCACGATCGCCTGCGCCCCGGCGCCGATGGCGGCACCGGCGCCGGCGGCACCGTAAGATTCCGGAGACATCGGAGGGGCTGCGGATATTGCTGACGGAGCCGTGGAAGAACGTCTCCGACGCACCGAACACGATGCCGTAGCTCAGGCCGCCGATCGAGATCGGGTAGTGCTGGCCATGGAAGGTCAGCGTGCCGCTGCCCCCGGACGCGCCGATGACCCAGCCGCCCTTGATCACCTTGAAGCTGATGGTGCCGCCGTCGGCGCGGGCGGCGGAGGAGAGCCCGGCGCCCGCGAAGGCGACGGTCAGCGCAATCAGGGCCGCACGGAATCCGGACGAAAGTCGCATGATGGTGTTCTCCTTGGGGGTGTAGGTCTTAGGATGTGCCTGAACTCGAACGCAGATTTGCATCAGAGTAGCATGCCGCCGGTGCGCCGATAAGCGGAGCGACATCCGGGGAAACGGCGTTCCGGCTCATGACCCTGACGGCTGGGGATAACGCGCGCACGGCCACGAAAGCAGCCCGTATTTCGAGTATCATGCCGGCGCGCTCAATCCACGCTCCATCCGAGGTCCGACATGGCACGGAATGACACGCTGATCATTCGGGTCGCGCTCGAAGGCGAGGTCTCGATCTACCGGGAGATCGAAATCGAGGGTTCGAAATCGCTCTACCGGCTGGCCGAGGCGATCGTTGCGGCCTTCGGCTTTGATTTTGACCACGCCTTCGGTTTCTACAGCGGCCTCAAGCCCGCAACCATGATGCGGATCAGTCCGCGCTATGAGCTGTTCGTCGACATGGGCGATGCCGATCCCGGCGTTCTCAGCGTAAAGAAGACGAAAATTGGCAAGGCATTTCCGGACGTCGGGCATACGATGCTGTTCCTGTTCGATTATGGGGATGATTGGCTCTTCCGGGTGAGGTTACAGAAGACGGCAAAAAAGATTGCGCAGGTGCGCTATCCCCGCGTCGTCGCCACCCATGGCGCGGCTCCCGTGCAATACCCTGATCCGGACGATTTCGACGAGGACGCACCCGACCCACGGGATCAGTCTGGCGGCCGGCGAGAGGCTTAAAATCGGCAAGCGCGGCCATGTCTGCAGATTTCCTTGTCGGGCGCTTCAATTGAAGTGAAGGGTTGCACGAGCTCTGTGTTCGTAGGGGCGACCCATAGCCCGTCGAGACGGCGTAAACGTTCCCGCCGCTACTTCGCTTGATGAGAGCAGACAAGCCCCCGCATGAATGCATGGCTCCGCGGCGGTGGTCACATCCTTGAAAATACAATCCGAGAGCAACTAAGCCGGGCTCTGCGGAATGCCCGGAGCGATGCAGCCCACGCATTGCCTGAGCGTCGCGCCACGGCGGCCCGCTCGACATGAAAAAAGCCCGGACGCCTTGACGGCCGGCACATTGCAATGGCGAAAGCCTTCTATTCTCCGCCCGATGGGCGGCTATGGCTTCCGAGCCGGAGACGCCGGCAAGCGTCACCCACGCCCTGCGCGAGGCGCGAAAGGCTGCCCATCCATCTCAGCCACCGAAATGAGGCGGCTGAACATCTGATTGGTGTCATATCGGACATTGAAATAAAGGTCCCCGTAGGTCTGCAAGAATTGGCGAGCCGGAACCCCGGGCACGCCGGCGTCGGAGGCGGCCGGAATGAGGTAAAGCAGCGAGAATTCGGAGTTGGGTGGAACGGTTTGGGTTCGCTTGCGCTCACCTGCCGATCCGCAAGGACCAGCTGCAGCTTGATTTCCTTCGGACCCAAGTAGGAACGAAGAACCGCCGTCAGATTGCCGAGTGGGCGATCCGATGAATTCTCGGCGTAGATCCGGATACCATCGATCCACGGCAGATCACCAGATCGCCGGGACACGAGGAAAATCGAATAAGGCGCATCGAATCTCCATTCCACTACATCGTCGCCCCCCGGGGCGCCGACCGTGCGTGCCATGACCGTGATTTGGCGCGGAGGACCCTGGGAGCGCCACATCGTTACGGCGGCCGCGATCGCGACGGAAGCACAGAGCGTGGCTCCAACCAAACCGAGCGTCGATGTGCGCCCGAGAAAGACGCACAAAGCTGCACCGACGAGCCCTGCAGCAATCAGATGCCAAGCTTCGATTTGCAAGAGAAGCTGCAGCAGCGAAAGTGCGAAGGCATCCCACCAAGATGAGTTTGCGGACATCAGGCCTCGATACTGCATTACCTTCGATTGTTGATAGGAAGCGGCCGCCTCGCGCCCCCGGACCGGCGTGGGGCATGCGGGTGAAATTTGTGCTTGCAACGATCCGGCAATGATGAGAACATAACATGAACATAATGGCAAGCCCCTTCCCGGAAAACGAGGGCCGGCGATCCAGGCTCGGCACGAATTGACCGGCCGAAGGGGCGTTCTGGCTTCGAGGTCTGCGAAGCACCACCGTTTGGAGTTGAGACGTGCATGTCCACTTCACTTACCACTCGCAAACACAGCGTGTCGTTCACACCACCCCGTTTATTTGGCTGGTTTGCGCCGGCGGGTGGCTCGGCCTCAAGACACAGGAGGCCGGCGAGTTTTACGGGACACTGATATTGCTCGCCTTCGCGTGGCTGTTCCTGACAAATCCCCTGATGAACGTCCTCGTGCGCTATCGGGGCACACGCTTCGGCCCCGTTGATCTGTCCAAGAACGTCTCTCCGAGCCCGATCGAAAAGCTTCTCCACGGTGTGTTTCTCGTGATCGCGCTCGCAGCGGGCGCCATCACTGCCATGGTCTCGGTACAAGACGTCACGCATATGGAAGCGAAAATTCTGATTGCCTTTATCCTTTTTATCGCAGTCGCCGCCCTGACCGATGGAACGCTGACGCTTGCGGTCATGGTTCTGTCGGGCTTTCGAATCCGGCCTGTGCGAGGCTGAGCTACGCCCCCGCAACGCCGAGACGCCGCCCGCGAGCCACGCCCGGCAAGCTCCGCGCTGCGACACATCCTTGTCGAAAGGCATTTCAGGACGTTGACGTCCAGCAGCGTCATTTGAAGCGCAGCATCCGTTGGGCGGCGTCCAGGTCATCCATCTCGACCAAGGCCGACAAATCAGTGAGATCGATTCCCGGCATCGAGGCGCCGGTGGCCTTGCTCACGGGCGGCAGAACGCGCCTGCGCTTGATCACCCCTCCGCCCTCGGCCACCACCATCCGCAGGCCATCCTCGATCAAGGACGTCAGTGCGCGCCCCTCCGCGGCAGCCTTGCGCTTGGCGCGGTTGAGGAGGTCCGCCGGCAGCCGGACAGTGATGCGCTTGTTCATCTCCGGTGACATGTTTCGATCGTGAGCCTATGTCAACGACCAATCACTGCGAACATCCGCTCCGATCTGGCACCGCACAATTCGCGATCCCTCCGCTCCGCCCTACAATCATGGCGGCTTTCTGTCGCGATCGTTCAGCCCTCATTCAGCGCCGGCGAGGGAACCTGCCGGACAAGGACGACGTTTAATTCTCACACCACAATTGCGAGGTGACCCCATGAGAAAGACTCTGACCGTTCTCGCCACCGTCGCGACGGTTGCCATCGCGGCCGTGGCGGCGCCGACCGGCGCGGAGGCCCGTTGGGGCGGCTGGCGCGGCCCCGGCCTGTTCGGCGGGCTCGTCGTCGGCGGGCTGATCGCGGGCGCATTGGCGCCGCGCTACTACGGCTATGGCTATTACCCGGGCTACTATGGGTACTACGGCCCTTCTTGCTGGCGCCGGCATTACAATGGCTGGCGCTGGGTGGCCTACCGGGTCTGCTGACCGGTCGCCCGACTTCATGCTGCAACGCAATGCCCCGAGGCCTGCCCGCCGGCCCCGGGGTGTTAATTCGGGCGGTAGTGGGCTACACACCAAAATTCCGACAAATTGGTCGGCCTTGATCCGCCGGTTCATGGTGGGCTGTTTCGACAAGATTTGCAGAATCGCCAAAAACCGAAGAACTGAACGCTATGCGCTCGGCACCCGCCGACCGCTCATCGAGGAGACTTAGATGAACAAGACGCTGACTGCCCTCGTTGCGGCCGCGACCCTGGCCGGGTCGCTGGCTGGCACCCCGACAACCGCTTCCGCGCAAGGCCGTGGCTTCCTGCCCGGGCTCATCGTCGGCGGCATCGTCGGCGGCGCCATCGTGGGGGCCACCGCGCCCCGCGGCTATGTGGTCTATCCGGGCTACAACGCGCCGCTCAACGGACCGGGCTGCTATTGGACCCGCCAACCGGTCTATGATCCGTATGGCAATGTCGTCGGCTGGCGCGGACGGCCCTACCAGGTCTGTCAGTAAGCCACCCGTTTAGCGCGCCCGGCATCGCTGCCGGGCCGCCTGAGAATCCGACCCGGCGAGCGCGCGAGCGCCGCCGGGTTTTTTCGTGGCGCGATCTCGCGCCGTCGGCTCAATGTCCGCCGGCCGCCTGCATGTGGGCCAGCAATGCCGCGGTCGGCCAGCAGTCCGCCTTGAGGCCGTTCGCCTTCTGATAGGCGCCGAGCGCCGAGCGGGTGAGCATGCCGGCCTTGCCGTCGATCTTGTCCTTGTAGATGCCGAGCCTGGTCAAGGTGCGCTGCATGGTCTCGACCTCGGCGGTGTGCAATTGCGCGTTCTTGCTCCAGGGCGTCTCGAACGGCCGCGGATCGGTGATGCGCTCGCTCAGATGGCCGACGAACAGCACGTAGAGATCGGAGAAATTGTATTCCTTGATGACGTAATAGTTGGCGAGCGTCAGGAAGGCCGGCCCATAGGTGCCCTCGGGCAGCAGCAGCGAGGCCGGCGCGGCGAGCTCGGCCGCGGTGGGCACACGGTGGTAGGCCGGCACATAGCCGCTCTTGAGCCAAGCGCCGACCGGCTGGGTGACATCGGGGATCGCCTGCGTGCAGTCGACGTCCTTGGGGGCATGCACCTCGTAGGCCCAGCGCAGGCCGGGCTGCCAGCCCTTGTCGAGGAGCTGCTTGGCGGCGGAGGCGAGCGCATCGGGCACCGAGTTCCAGATATCGCGGCGGCCGTTATGCTCGAAGTCCACGCCGTATTTGTAGAACTCGGACGGCAGGAACTGGGTGAGCCCCATGGCGCCGCCCCAGGAGCTGCGCATATCGGCGAGCTTGACCTCGCCCTCCTCGAGCATCTTGAGGGCGAGCAGGAACTCCTGCAGGAAGAAGTCCTTGCGCTTGCCGTAATAGGCTTGCGTCGCCAGCACCCGCACCGCGTTCTTGGGCAGCTGGTAGCGCCCGAAGTCGGTCTCGCGGCCCCAGATCGCCAACAGGACGTTGCCGGGCACGCCGAATTGCCGCTCGATGGCGGCGAGCGTGGCCTGGTGCTGGATGGCGAGCCGGCGCCCCTCCTCGGCCAGCCGCGCAATGCTCGCCTCCTTGATGTAGTCGGCCGGGGTCTGCACGAATTCGGCCTGCCCGGGGCTCGGAGCGCCCTGCCGGCCGGGCAAATCGAGGTCGGGCAGCGTCAGATCGGGCTCGAGGGCGCGCGTCGCCAGATCGAAGGTCGCGCGCGAGACGCCAAGCTGCTGCGCCTGCGGCCACAGCGTCGCCAGCCATTGCGTGAAGGCCGCGTCGGCGGCGGCGGGCGATGCCGCCGGCAGCACGAGCCAGAGGAGACCGAGGGCGGCGCAGAGATATCTGATCGATGGAGCCATGGTCGGGCCGGATGATTCGGAAGCCCCGAGCCTAGCCCGGCAATAGCGCCGAAGATAAGGAGGCCGCCACCCGGGGCCGGGGAACGCTTCCGGCTTTCCGATTATTCGAAACCGCCGCGGCCGCGCCGGCCTTGGTTAACAACACGACAGCCGGGAGGGACCAATCCTGCCGGATCGCGGAAACATCTGTTTCAGCGTTTGCGCTATCACGGATGCATGAGCTCAGCTCTCTCGATCTCGTCATCCGCACCGGCTGCGGCCATCCTGCGCCAGCAGTCCACCCGCAACATCGCCAACAACCCGGGCACCGGGTCCGGGCCCACCGGCCAGGTGCCCGATCCGAACGCGTCGAGCACGGCGGCGGCTCCGCCTGCCGGTGCTTCCGGCGGCGTCAATCGGGCCGCCGGCGAAGACCCCGCGGTCATCAACAGCATCTCGGCGGGCGCTGCTCCCCGATCCGATCCCGCTGCGCCTGCGGCGGCTGCAAGCACCCCGGCGACGCCGCCCGGTGCCGATCTGACGAACCAGATCGCGCAGCAAAACGCCATCAGCCAAACCAACGCCGCCAATGCCAAGGCGATACAGTCCGGATCGAGCGCGATCAGCTCGTTTCTCGACATCAAGGTTTGATTGGGGTCGGCGCTGCTTCGCATCGCATGTTCTGACGGAAGACCGGGAGCCGCCAGCGCGTAGGGTGGGCAAACGCGGCCGCAAGACTTCGATTGATGCACCACATCGGGTCCGCCGTGCCCACGCGGAGCAGCTCAATGTGCTGAGAGACGTCGCGTGGGCACGGCGCCCAAGGGCGCCTTTGCCCACCCTACCGCTGCCTCGAGACAAGTGTGAAGCAAGCTTCAGAAACACAACATCAGCGCACCGCCAGCAGGAACACGCGCGGAAACGGCAGCAGCACGCGGCCGTCGTGGCGGATGCCGTAGTGCTGCTCGATCTGCGCCAGATAAGCGGCGAGGAAATCCGCGCGCAGGGCCGGATCGAGCGCATCGAGGAACGGGCGCAGCGCCGAGCCCTTGAACCATTCCACGATCGCGCCGTGGCCCTCCATCACGTGCATGTAGACGGTGCGCCAGATGTCGAGCCGGACGGACAAGGGCTTGAGCAGATCGTAATAGGCTTCCGGCCGCGGCAGCGGCGCCCGCGCGGCCGCCGCCAAGGCCGGATTGCCGGCCCATGGCCCATGGGCCGCCACCGCGCTCATGAGGGCGAGCGCGGGCTCCTCCACGTTGTCGGGCATCTGCACCGCCAGCACGCCGCCGGGCGGCAAGGCCTGCAGCATGCGCCGCAGCACCGCCTCGTGATCGGGCAGCCATTGGAACGAGGCATTGGCGAACAAGAGGTCGGTGCCCTCAGGCGGCGTCCAGCGCGTGAGGTCGGCCTCTATGAAGCTGCATCCCGGCAACCGCGCGCGCGCTTGGCGCAGCATGTCGGGCGAGGAATTGAGCCCGATCACCTCGGCCTGCGGATAGCGGGCGATCAGGAGCTCGGTGGAATTGCCGGGCCCACAGCCGAGATCGAAGACGCGGGCGGCTCGCGCGAGCGGAATCTGCGCGATCAGATCGCGCGGCGGGCGCGTGCGCTCATCCTCGAACTTCAGGTACTGATTGGCGTTCCAGTCGGACATGCAACAACTTCCGCGGATCAGCCCACTGAGGTTCATTGTCATCGCCGGGCTCGTCCCGGCGATCTCGATAAGGTGGGCACGGTGCGCTCATCATCGAGATGGCCGGAACAAGTCCACGCTGTCCGGTTCATGGGAAGTATAGTCCAAACGTGAGCTGATTTGGGCATATCGAGATCGGCTGTGGTGGTAGGAGCAGCCGGTCGATGGAGCGCCTGTGCATAAGGTTTGCGCGAATCAGGCGCGCAAATTCGAGGGAGCTATGGACGGCCTTTTGAGCCGCCTGGGCCATGCGGAGAATGAGAAAGGCGATCAAGGCGACGGCGATCTGAATGCGCACTGCGTTTTCAGAACGCCGATGAATTGCTGAGCTCAGGGTCTGCTTGACCCAGCGGAAGAACAGTTCGATCTGCCAGCGTTGCTTGTAAGGTCGGCGATTTCCTGTGCCGGTGCATCGAGGTCATTGGTGACGATACGCAGCATCTTGCCGGTATCGATGATCACTCGGATTTCCCGTACCGGCACCTGCAGAGGGTTTCTGCGGCTGGCAGCAGCCGAGCCGGCAGATGACCAGCGATCGCTGAGAACGTTGCCCTTCTTCGTGACACGGTTCTCGCTTATCATCGTGAACGGAGTGTTCTTCTTCAGCCGCGTCACGGAGCGGCAACCGGCATCATCGAGCTTCGTCCACCAGCGATAGTCGTATAGCCAGGTCGTACACGTAGGTGGCACCGGCTCGATCGGCATGGCTTTGGCCGCCGTGATGTCGTTGACGTTGGACGGGGTCACCGCAAGTAGATCGGTCGATCGGTATTCGGATCGTAGACGATATGCACCTTTGCTCCCAGCGCCCTGGCCGAGAGCGTCGCCCAGTCCGCGCTCAGGCGGGGCCGTACGCTCGTGATTAATAAGCCGATTGCCTCTCCGGCCACTCGCCGCAGTCCGCGAGGGCTTCCGGCGCATCTCCGCACAATTCGCTGACACTGCCACGCCGCTCGGTATGCGTGCGACAGGGTCGAGCGCTTCACCGCTACCGCGCCGAGGAAGGCCGGGTCTCAGCTCTCACCCTGTCACTCTCCGCCTCCCCCCGCTCACCCCCCGCCGCTTCCGCTCCCCCCCTCCCCCCCTCCCCCCCCCCCCCCCCCCCCCCCCCCCGGAACAAGTCCGGCCATGACACCTCGATGAACCTCAGCGTGAGAACTTCTTGTACTTGATCCGGTGCGGGATGGTCGAATCCACGCCCAGGCGCCGCTTCTTGTCTTCCTCGTAATCCTGGAAATTGCCTTCGAACCATTCCACGTGGCTGTCGCCTTCGAACGACAGGATGTGGGTCGCGATACGGTCGAGGAACCAGCGATCGTGGCTGATGATGACGGCGCAGCCGGCGAAATCCTCCAGCGCCTCCTCGAGCGCGCGCAGCGTATCGACGTCGAGATCGTTGGTGGGCTCGTCGAGCAGCAGCACGTTGGCGCCCGACTTGAGCATCTTGGCCAGATGCACGCGGTTGCGCTCGCCGCCCGAGAGCTGGCCGACCTTCTTCTGCTGGTCGGCGCCCTTGAAGTTGAAGGCCCCGCAATAGGCGCGCGAGTTCACCTCGCGCTTGCCGAGCTGCAGCTGGTCGAGGCCGCCGGAGATCTCCTCCCAGACGGTCGCCTTGTCGTTGAGCGAAGTCGCGCGACTGGTCGACATAGCCGAGATGGACCGACTCGCCGATCTTGATGGTGCCCTTGTCGGGCTTCTCCTGGCCGGTGATCATGCGGAACAGCGTGGTCTTGCCGGCGCCGTTGGGACCGATGACGCCCACGATGCCGCCCGGCGGCAACTTGAAGGTGAGATCGTCGATCAGGAGATTGTCGCCGAAGCCCTTGGTCAGGCCCTCGAAGTCGACCACGTTCTGGCCGAGCCGCTCCGCCACCGGGATGACGATCTGGGCGGTCTGGATGCTGCGGTCGGCGGCCTTCTGCAGCAGTTCCTCGTAGCGCTGATAGCGCGCCTTGGATTTGGCCTGGCGGGCGCGCGGGCTGGCCGCGATCCATTCGTGCTCGCGCTCGAGGGTGCGCCGGCGCGCCTCCTCCTCGCGGCCCTCCTGCACCAGCCGCTTCTGCTTCTGCTCGAGCCAGGAGGAATAGTTGCCCTGGTAGGGAATGCCGCGGCCGCGGTCGAGCTCGAGGATCCAGCCGGTGACGTGGTCGAGGAAGTAGCGGTCGTGGGTGACGATCAGGATCGCGCCCGGATATTTGCGCAGGTGGCCTTCGAGCCAGGAGACCGATTCGGCGTCGAGATGGTTGGTGGGCTCGTCGAGCAGCAGCAGCTCGGGCTGCTCCAGCAGCAGCCGGCAAAGCGCGACCCGGCGCCGCTCGCCGCCCGAGAGCTTGGCCACATCGGCGTCGTCGGCGGGGCAGCGCAGCGCGTCCATGGCGAGATCGACCTTGGAATCGAGATCCCACAGGCCCTTGGCCTCGATCTCGTCCTGCAGCTTGGTCATCTCGTCGGCGTTCTCGTCCGAATAGTTCATCGCCAGCTCGTTGTAGCGGTCGAGCACGGCCTTCTGGGGGGCGACCCCAGCATCACGTTCTCGCGCACCGACTTGGTCGGATCGATCTGCGGCTCCTGCGACAGGTAGCCGACGCGCGCCCCCTGGGCCACCCAGGCCTCGCCGGCGAACTCCTTGTCGGTGCCGGCCATGATCCGCAACAGGGTCGACTTGCCGGCGCCGTTGACGCCGAGCACGCCGATCTTGGCGTCCGGATAGAACGACAGGTTCACGTCCTCCAAGACCTTCCGGTGTCCCGGATAAGCCTTTGTGAGACCATGCATATGATAGATGAACTGGGCCATGAAGCCGCCCTGCCCTCGTGGTTGGGCACGATTCGCGCCAATGGGGGGAATTCGGCGTTGATTTAGCGATGGCGGCCGCGGAGGGCAAGTCATCACCGGATTTAAGTTTTGCGCCGCCGGGCGCGCCGCTGCGGGCTGCCGGTAGCCGGGCGCGCCCTGTATCCGGGGCTGCGGCCTCGCCGCAGCGCCCGGGCATAACCCTTCGGAAACTAAAATCAAAACGCCGGCGGGAGTCCCGCAAATAAGCACCAGTTTTTAACGAATTGCGGCCGAATGTCGGGGCTGAACCCAAGCGTATTTTTGGGCGACCAATGATCAGGCCGGACGAAACCGGCCGACGGGCCGACAGGAGCGGATCATGGCAAAGGCCAGAACAGCTTTGGCGAGAACTGCAGGCCTCGATGGCCGCACCGCGCTCGCCGCCGAGCTCGCCGACATCCTGCGTCAGCTCAAGTCGCTCCTCGACCCCTATCGCCCCGAGCTCCACTACATGCGGGGTCCCGGGCCGAAGTGGCATGCCAAGCATCGCCCCACCACGGTCGACGCGCACCCGGCCCCGGGCCTCTTCCACGCCGAGGCGTGAAAAGCCGTAGGGCGCAATCGCTTTATTGCGCCAATCAGCCTCTCCAAATCCCGCAATGCCCCTCGGCCTCGCCGAGCGGCGCAATAAAGCGATTGCGCCCTACGCTCCCTTTGACCGCTCCGACCCATTGCGGGACGCACGCGTTTCGCATTTGCTATAGGGGTTGCCCACCCACCGCCCCAGCCCCCGGACACAGAACCGTGCCATCAGCCAAGAAGCTCCATCGCTGCGCCATCCTCGACGACTATCAGAACGTGGCGCTCGGGCTCGCCGACTGGGCGAGCCTCGAAGGCGAGGTCGAGCTCACGGTCTTCAACGGGCCGCTCGGCGGGCCCGACGAGATCGCCCGCGCCCTCCAGGGCTTCGACATGGTGGTGCTGATGCGCGAGCGCACGGCGTTCCCGCGCGCGCCTGATCGAGGCGCTGCCCGATCTCAAGCTCCTGATCTCCACCGGAACGCGCATCTGGATGCTCGACGTCGCGGCCGCCCGTGAGCGCGGCATCGTGGCCTGCTCGGACCGAGACCGCCGGCAATCGACCACCGCCGTCGCGATCGCCCTGATGCTCGAGCTGACGCGGCGGATCGGCTACGAGAGCGAGCGCCTCAAGCACGGGGCGGCTGGCAGAGCACGCTCGGCGATCGATCATCGAAGGCAAGACGCTGGGACTCATCGGCCTCGGCCGGCTCGGCCAGAAGGTCGCCAGGATCGCCCGGGCGCTGGACATGAAGGTGATCGCCTGGAGCCAGAACCTCAACGCCGAGCGCTGCGCCGGCGCCGGGGTCGAGCTCGCGCCCTCCAAGGAGGCGCTGCTGCGGCAAGCCGACATCGTCAGCCTGCATGTGGTGCTGTCGGAGCGCACGCGCGGCCTGATCGGCGCACGAGGAATTCGCCCTGATGAAGCCGAACGCGTATCCTCATCAACACCGCGCGCGGGCCGATCGTCGAGGAGGCGGCGCTGATCGCGGCGCTGCGAGGACAAGCGCATCGCCGGCGCCGGCCTCGACGTCTACGACATCGAGCCGCTGCCGGCCGATCATCCGCTGCGGACGCTCGACAATGTGGTGCTCTCTCCGCATCTGGGCTACGTCACGGCGGAGAATTTCCGCACCTGCTATGCGGGCGTGGTCGAGGACATCGCGCGTATCTCGACGGCAAGCCGATCCGGCTCTTGCAGCCCGCATAGGCGGCGCGCACGCGAACGAACAGGCCGACAAGGACGGGCCAATGGCAAAACATCGTTGCGCAATCCTCGACGACTACCAGAGCGTCGCCCTCAAGATGGCCGACTGGTCGAAGGTCGCGGGCGACCTGGACATCAAGGTGTTCAGCGAGCCCTTGGGCGGCCCCGAGGCGGTCGCCGGGGCGCTCGCGGGCTTCGAGATCATCTGCGCCATGCGCGAGCGCACGCCGTTTCCGCGCCAGCTGATCGAGGCGCTGCCGCAGCTGCGCCTCCTGGTCACCACCGGGATGGTCAACCGGGCGATCGATCTGGAGGCCGCCAAGGCCGTAACGTCATGGTCTGCGGCACGCCGAGCTTCGGCAATCCGACCACCGGCATCGCCTGGGGACTTATCCTCGAGCTCACGCGGCGGATCGGCTACGAGAATGCGCGGCTCAAGAGCGGCGCGCTGTGGCAGAGCGTGGTCGGCACCGACGTGGAAGGCCTCACGCTCGGCGTGATCGGGCTCGGCAAGCTCGCCACCCGGGTCGCCGAGGTCGGCAAGGCGTTCCGCATGAAGGTCGTGGCCTGGAGCCAGAACATCACGCCGGAACGGGCGCAGGCTGCGGGCGTCGGATATGCCGCCAGCAAGGAGGACCTGCTGCGGCAGGCCGACATCGTAGCATCCACATTCCGCTGACGCCGAAATCGCGCGGTTTGATCGGGGAAAAAGAGCTCGGCCTGATGAAGCCGACGGGACTGCTCGTCAATACCTCGCGCGGACCGATCGTGGAGGAGGCGGCGCTGCTTTCGGCCTTGCGCGCAACAGATCGCCGGCGCCGGCTTCCACGTCTACGACGTGGAACCGCTGCCGCTCGAGCACCCGCTGCGCAAGCTCGACAATGTCGTGCTCACCCCGCATCTCGGCTACGCCTCGCAGCAGAACTACCGCGCCTATTTCGCCGGCGTGGTCGACGACATCCGCGGCTTCCTGGACGGCAAGCCGGTGCGGGTGCTGACCGCGACCGGTAGGCGGCGGCGAGCTCCCGCAAGCGGCCGCAGCGCTACTTGACGAGCCGCAATTGGGCCTCGGCCTCAAGGCGTGGGAGCTTGCGGCTGTTGAAATTCCGCGAGGATACTGGCGGCGATCTCGGAGGCGGGAATCGGTCGGCCGAAGAAAAACCCCTGCACTTGGTCGCCATCGACCTGTTCGAGAAAGGCCGCCTGCTCGGCGGTCTCGACGCCCTCGACGGTGACCCGCATATGCAACTCGCGTCCGAGTCCGATGATCGTCTTCACGACCGTCTCGGCATCGTGGCCAGAGCCGTCGAAGCCCTGCATGAAGCTCCGATCGATCTTGATCTTGTCGAACGGAAAGCGCCACAGATAGCTGAGGCTCGAATAACCTATCCCGAAGTCGTCCATCACGATTGCCACACCCATCGCCTTGAGCGCCCGCAACTCCGCCATGACGAATTCGCTGTCGCCGAGCAGCAAGGTCTCGGTGATCTCCAGCTCGAGCCGATGCGGCTCGAGGCCTGTCTCCTTGAGCGCCGCGGCGACGACGGCGCTGACGCTGCCTGCCGCGAATTGGGCCGGCGACAGGTTCACCGCGATCGTCAAATCCTTTGGCCACAGCATGGCGGTCCGGCACGCCTCCCGCAAACACCCATGCCCCGATCTTGTCGATGACCCGCAGGTTCTCGGCAGCCGGAATGAAGACCAACGGCGGGATGAGCGTTCCGTCTTCCGCAGGAAGGCGTATGAGCGCTTCGAAGCCGATGAGACGGCGACCGGATATTTCGAACATCGGCTGGTAATGCAATTCGAAGCGATCGTGTCAAGACCGCGTGGCGGATTGTGTTTTCGAGCTCGATGCGCTCGAGCAGCGCTGCGTCCATCTCCGGCCGGAAGAACCGGATGCAATTGCGGCCGTCGGCCTTGCTCTTGTAGAGCGCCAAATCCGCGCTTTTCAGCAATCGTTCGGGATTATTGCCGATCCGCCGGCGCCAACGCGATGCCGACGCTCACAGTGGACACGATCGCGTTGTCGCTTGAACTGCGTGGGCACGGTCAAGGCGGAACTCAGGCGGAGCGCAAACGCTTCCGCCTCGTCCTTGCCGTCAACGTGGGACTGGATTACGACGAACTCGTCGCCGCCGAGCCGCGCCACCACGTCGTCGGGCCGGGTAACCGC
This sequence comes from uncultured Alphaproteobacteria bacterium, assembly GCA_963744275.1. Lineage (GTDB taxonomy): Bacteria > Pseudomonadota > Alphaproteobacteria > Rhizobiales > Xanthobacteraceae > VAZQ01. The sequence goes on along the minus strand of CAVUSX010000025.1, from coordinate 51,612 downwards.
GCGCAGGCGCTCGGCGACGGCCTTGAGCAAGAAGTCGCCGCCGTCGTGTCCGAGGCTGTCGTTGATCTCCTTGAAGCGGTCAAGGTCGATGAAGTGCACGGCGAACCGGCCGCCACTGACCGGCAATGCGGCGAAGGCCTTGTCCAATCTTTCAATCAGGCTGGCGCGGTTCGCCAGGCCTGTCAACGCATCGTGATGGGCGAGAAAGCGGATGCGACGGTCTCCGCGCTGCTTCTCCTTCGTGCGGCGGTACAACGCTATCGCCGGAACCCCGAAGGACAGTCCCGACAACAGGCAAAGCGATATCGCAGCGATCAGGAACGCGTTGTGGACCCGATCACGTTCCTGCGTCTGATCGACATAGGCCCCGACGATGGCGATCGGCTGCTGATCGACGAGGACGGGGACAAAAGCCCGGGCGTAGAACGATGGCAAGTCGGGGAAATTGCCTTCCTTCACCTCGACGACCGGTCGCCCCGTCGTAGCCGAACTGGCCGCGCCGCGCTGTAATCCGATAAGGCGAGCAGCGTGATCTGATTATGATCCGCCACAAGCTGCGAATATCCTTCACGGTTGAAAATCTCGTAGCGGAAAACCTGATCCGATTTTTGAGCCCACTGGAAGAAGGCCATGCTGGCGGCGGACGGGAGTTCGCCGGCGGCAATTTGCTCCAAATCGGCGATGCTTTTCGCCATGAACCCCGCCCAGCTGCGAGCGTCCGATGTAGCGCTTTGATACAGCAAATAATCGGTGGTAATCTTTACAGTCGCCAAAGTGCCGCCGATCAAAATAAGAAGCACCGCCGCGATCAGCGCGATGTTCCGGCAATCGACGTCGTTGCAGAGCGCCGGGCGAGCCACTCTTGCCCGCCACTTTGCCCCCGAGCCCATGAAGAACTCCTCTGTGGACTACTCGGACAAATGGGGCGTTTGTTCCACCAATTGCATCGGGCCTGCGGGATACGGGCCATATTTTCAGCCGTTCCTAAACTCAATAAGTCTTTTGTCGGACAAAGAGGCTAACCGCCACTTCTTCTGAAGACGCTCTAATGCCCGGATCTGAACTTCAAGATTTCAGCCTCCACCGCATTCAAGAGCTGGCGATGGTGAGGGCTTGCGCCAGCCCACTCAGCCCTAACCGCTCTGAACGCCTCCGCGGCCGTGTCAATCTCGGACTGCGAGGGGAACATGACTTTGCGCAACGGCTCAGATTTCAGTTGTTCGAGAAGATCCGCATTGTAGAGCTCGTACCCTTTGACGAAGCGCTCCGCCAACCATTCGCCGCTGTATTTGCGGATCGACGTCCTGGCCGGCCTTGGGGCAGGCTCTCGAACCTCTTTCCGATTCATCAGGATTGACAGCACGGCTGGGCCAAGGCGCAGGAAGTAGTGGTAGGTAACCACTCTTCCGAGGCCGAAGTCGGTCAAAGGTCCTAAAGCCGGTCGCCGCCCCGTCGATCGGTGCCTCGGCTGATCGCTTCGGGGGTTCTTCCTATCGGCAAAACGACCGAAGACATGCCGAGCTTTGCGAGCGCCGATGCTTCGATCGGGTTGTTCGCGCGAATCTTTTTGCCTCTTAAGTCGTCGAGTGATGCAATCGGGCACACGCGTATGAATGGTTTCCGGCTCCGTTGCGAACGCTCCGACGACGAAGAAATCGTCGTATCCCTGCAATATCCGCGAAGCGAACAGCCTGGTGTCAACCAAAGTTGCTTCCCGCATATCTCGAAATAGGCCGGGAAGCTCGATGACCGCATGATCTCCAAACTGATCGGCCACCGGCCCCAGCACAACATAAGCAATGTCGGCGACTCCGGTCCGGACGAGTTGTGCTTGCTGGCCAGGGTCCTTGCCGAGGGCGCCACCGGGATAGGTCTCGATTATTATGCCGCCCTGCTCGTCTCCGTTTACCGCGTCGACGAAAGGTTTGATCACGAAGATGTAAGTCCTGGTCTGGTCGGACCCATAATACGCCAGTTTCAACTTGATCGGATCGCCGACCGCCGCAAACGGCAACAGGATCAACGCGATCGCCGCGCAGCGCACCAAGTTCTTCAGCATCGCGGCTTTCTCCATGCGACTTGCATCTTGACCTGTTGTCTCGTACCCGATCGCATCGGCCGCTTCGAGTAATTCTCGTCCGGCCAGCTCAATGCAAATCGCCGCCTCGGTGTTCCGACCGCACCTTCGCGATCTCCGTCTCGACCAGCTTCAGAAGCTCCGAGTTTCGCGGATTTTCCTTGCGCCACGTCTCGATCACCGTCTCGAATGTGGTCCTGGAGCGTGTCGAGCTCCGATTGCGGGCGGCGTTATCACCTGGCGATTGGGATCGGACCGGAGGTCCTTCATCGCTTGAATGTTGTTGGCATCGAAGGTTTCAATGTAACGCGCTGCCGTCCATTCACCGCTGTACTTGCGGATCGCGTCCTGGCCGGCCTTCGGCAGCGACTCGAACTTCTTCCGATTCATCAGAAACGCGAGCGGCGCCGCTCCGAGGGGCGCGACATAATGGAATCTGGTGATGCGCGAAACGCCATAGCCGAATAGTGCGTTTGGAGGCATGGTCGCGCCGTCGATCGTGCCCCGACCGATCGCCAAGGCAACCTCGTTGACCGGCAAGATGACGCGGCGTTATGCCGATTGCCTTGAGTGCGCTGCCCTCAATGAGGTTGTTGACTCGAAGAATTTTGCCCCGCAAGTCGGCGAGCGATCTGATAGGCGGGCGGGTGTGGATCATCAGCGGGAAATTGGCGACGGCGGCGATTACGAAGAAATCCTCGTATCCCCTCAATGCTCCCGACGCCACCATCCGCATGTAAACGAGCGTGGCCTCCCTCAGATCGCGAAACAGGCCGGGAAATTCCATCACGTCGTTGTCGGGAAACCGGTCAGGCGTCAGGCTCGGATTCACCCAAGCCATATCTGCGACGCCGTCCAGCACCAGTTGCGGCTGTTGGGCATAGCTTCGCCCGAGCACGCCACCGGAATACGGCACGATCTCGATGATGCCCTTGCCTCCTTGTTCACCGCGTCGGCGAACGGTTGAGCACGGAGATATAGGGAGGTTCTCGGTCCGACGCGAAATACGCCATCTTGAGCTTGATCGGCTCGGCGACTGTTGCGATCGGCAACAGCGCGAACACGATGGTCAGCAGCGCGCGATGGCATTGGTCATCGACTTTCCCGACCTCCTGTGCATCTCTTCAGATCGCGACGGGCGCCCGGTTCCGTTAGAGCGTGATCGCCGAAACCGTGAATCATCCCTAGCGAGCGATTAACGCCGGCACCCTGTCGGCGCACAGCAGCGTATCAGCGGCGGAATTCCCGGTGCCGCAACCCAGCTGTAGGATGAAATGATATCGAATCCCTTACGGGCGACGGTTTCCGGCCCTTTCGGAAAGCCGTACCCAGACAATGCAGCAATAAAAAATGGCTGGAGCGTTTCCGCATCCAGCCGATGTGAAATACACTCAGTGAAGCGTTTGGCGCGCTCGCGAGCGGGCGCCGGCGTCAGCGCGTGCGGACGCCGGGAGGAGGCAGCGGCGAGGATTCGATCGGCCGCCCGATCGGGGTCGCCTGGGCGGTATCGGGCGGCGTGCCCGGCATCACCACCACGCGAGTCCCGACCTGGACGCGGCCATAGAGATCGGTCACATCCTCGTTGGTGAGCCGGATGCAGCCCGACGACACGAACGACCCGATGGTCGAGGGCTGGTTGGTGCCGTGAATCCGGTACTCCGTCTTGCCGAGATAAAGCGCGCGGGCGCCGAGCGGGTTGCTTTCGCCGCCCGCCATGAAGCGCGGCAAGTAAGGCTGACGGTCGATCATCTCGGGCGGCGGGCGCCAATCTGGCCATTGGGCCATGCGCGAGATGCGCTCGGTTCCGGCCCAGGTGAAGCCTTCGCGGCCGACCCCGATGCCGTAGCGCATCGCCTTGCCGTTGCCGAGCACGAGATAGAGGTAGGTGTTGGGCGTATCGATGATGATCGTGCCGGCCGGCTCCTTGGTGCGGTAGTCGACCAGGGTGCGGCGGAACTGGGGCGGCAGCGCCTGCGCGGGGCCGGTCTCGGGCTGATAATCCGGCGGCAGCGTCGCAATTCCCCCTTGCCCGCCTTGGGGTCCGCTTTGGGGTCCGCCTTGATCGGGCCCGATCGACATCGGTGGGCGAACCGCATCGTCCGGGCCGACCGGGCCGGGGCCGCCGTAAGCCGGCGGCGGAGCGCTGTTCGGATAGGCCGATGCCGGCGCATAGGGATCGGAATCCTGCGGATAAATGCCGCGACCCCCGTACTGGACCCCGGGCTGCGGCGGCCGGCTGGCCGGGTAACCGAAGGTCCGCGGCGGTCCGAGCGCATCCAGGTCGTCGTCCTGCTCGGCTTGCACCGGCGGCGGCAGTTGCCGATTGGGATAAGCCTGCGGTGGATACGATTGGGGTGGATAGGGTTGAGGTGGCGGCGGATAATACTGCGCCAATGCCTGCCCCGGAGCCCCGAGATCAATCATGAGACCGATCGCGAACCCGACCAGCAGGACACCCACCACGGATGCGACGCGCAAAATCATTCCCCCTCCTCGCAACGATCGCAATTATACCGCGACTATGAAGCCAAATCACTCAGGATCAAGGCACATTCAAGACCATCATGCAAAAAAATGACCAACACCTTGATAATCCGAGGTGATCGAGTTCCATCGGGCGTCCCCCGGCATCGCGGCACGGCCCCCGCTGCGGTTCTCCCGCGTGAGCTTATTTGGAGCCCTACTCTTCTGCGTCATATTTTTGCTCTGATGCCTTGGTGGCGGCACACATGGCATCGCGGAGTGTCCGGCAAGGCGACATCTCGTCGCGCGGTGCGACTGAGTTGGGATGTGGCGTTCGGCCGCATGGCGGTCCTCTCGGTCTGTAACGCTCGGTAGGCAGGTTGCGCGAGGCCTGCGACGGGTCCTGAGGGGGATCGTCTCCCTCTCGGAGATCAGGAAGCCTAGCCGCGATGCATAGTGTGGCGTGGTGGTGAACCTCGCCATCCGCGCCCTTCGGTGTCCGAGCCCGACCTCCTGCTTGAGGTCCTGTAGTCGCGCTCGATGCGCCAGCGCAGCTTGGCGGTGTTGACCAGTCGCGAAGGATTTTTGCCGGAGGGTCGAGAGCCAATATTTGGTCGGCTCTTCTCGCCCTCGGGCCATTCGATCAGCAGCCTTCTTCCGTTCGCTTCGGCGGTTGCTCTCGCGTGCGCCGCGACACGCACTCGCGCAAGCGCGAGACTCGCTCGGCGCTGCCCTCTCGCCATTTGATCGTGCGCCAGGCGTGCTTTGGCAGGCCGGCAGCTTCTTGGCTGGTCGCTGAGCTTGGCGTCGCGGCGCATACGCGTCGGCTGCCGCGCGGCCGCCATGGCTTGGGTGGCACGGCCTGTGCCGGGCCCTACCGTGGGCTCGCAGATGCCGGCCGCTTTCACTCCACCCGGATCGCCGGCGCAACTCGCTGTTGTTGCCTACCCGGCGTCGAGCAGCACCACGCCGCGCGGCGACCGGCTTGGCAGGCCCCGCAGTTGTCGAGCGCATCTCCGGCTTGGTCTTGAAGCGATCTCCTCTGGAACACCGCCTTGCGTCGCGCCATCATCCGCGCCCAGTCTTTCGGCAGATACAGCCGATGCCCGGCAGGCTGGCATGATGATGGCATCGAGAGCGCACCGCTACCTGGCAATTGCCTGCTTCCGAGCTGCCACATTGCCTCGCACGCCGACCGAGTGAGCCCCTGCTTGAAGCCGTATCATCATGATCCAGCCTCGATCCGTCCGTGCGCTCCTCCCGGTACCTCGCGTCCTGCCAGCACCGTCTCGTCCGACCAGCCGCCCTTGCCGATAAATGCAGCAGCGTTGATGCTGCGCGAAACCGGCGGCGCCGTTATCGCCGCCATCGGCTCCACACTCTCGCTCGCAGACATCAGCAAGCCACTGTCCGTAAGGTTGGACACGGCTCCGTGCCCATCACGCTCGCAAGCCCCTCGACATAAATAGCCAACGCATCACTACCCAACTCGGAGATCCATATCAGCCTCCAGCGCTGTATCTGTAAGTTCCTCGACTGTAACTCGCGTCTCATACGTGCAAAATGACCAACACCTTGATACCGAGGTGATCGAGTTCCATCGGTGGGGTTGCCAGGGTCCCGCGGCACGACCCGCGGGCGATCCGCCAGCGGTTGCGGATTCTGCCGCGGAACCATTATTGGGAAGAGTCCTTCGGGCCTTCGGGCCTGCCGGCCTACGCTACGGGCCTGCCGGCCTACGGGTTCGTCAGGGCACCGAGCATGGCGTCGACCGCCGGCTGCGCGAAGGCCGCAGCGCAAATGCTCTCATAGGCGGTGACGTTGTGGCGCGCAGCGTCGGCGATGGAGGGCGCCGGCTCTCCCATGAGCGAAACGCGCACGAGATCGTACATCGCTTCCTGCTGCAATCGTTCGGCCTCGAGCTCCACCGCCTTGATCCTGGTGCGGAAAGCCTCCGCGGTTCCGGCCTCGACCAGCCCCTGAGGCGCTTTCAGCGCAGGCGCTTTCAGCGCGCGCCTGATCGCTCGCAACGGAATGACCGCCCGCTCGCGCCAAGGGGCGATCTTCTGATCGAGCCGCGCCACCTCGTCGGCCGAGAGCCGGCGCTGCTTGGACGCCGTGCCAGAGCAGGAACAGCAGCAGGTTGACGTCGGCGCCTGACTCCTCCTGCAGCGTGATGCAGGCCTCCGCCACGCCCGGCAACCGATAGAGCCGCAGCGAGAAGCGCCAGAACGGCGAGCCTGCGGATGCTGGCGCGGTCTCGGACATGGTCACGAACGCGCCGTGAGGGCCGCGATGCCGAGCGATCCCGCCACCTCGTCCAGCTGCTTGATCAGCGCCGCCGACAGCGGCACCCCGTTCTGCTGCCGGTCCGCCCGGCGCGCCTGCCGGCCTTGTCCCGGAATGCGGATCTCATCGAAGCCGGGGAGCCGCGCCGAGGCGCCGAGATCGCGGATGTGGCGATCCACCTCGGCGCCGAATTGATCGAGCGGCAGGAAGCGGGCGACATCGAGCGCGATCACGAACTGCCCGGTATTGGTTTCGCTGGCCTGCTCCGGTATTGACGTCCTTGATGTCGCGCCCGAACGCCGCCCTGTTCAAGGGACCGGCCAGCAGGCCCAGCACCAGCGCCAGCCCGCTGCCCTTGTAGCCGCCGACCGGGACGAACATGCCCTCCGCCAACCGGCGTCCGTCGGTGATCGGCTTGCCGTCCTTGCGGTCGATGACCCAGCCCTCCGGCATCGGCTTGCCCTCGAGCGCATAGGCGCGGATCGAGCCGTTGGAGGCGACCGAGGTGGCGATGTCGAGCACCACCGGCGCCTCCTTGCCGGCCGGGATGGCGACCGCGATCGGATTGGTTCCCAGCAGCGGCTCGGCCCCGCCCCAGGGCGCCATGAAATTGGAGCCGGACACCGCGCTGTAGATGCCGACCATGCCGTGCTGCGAGCGGAATGGCCGCGTAGGTCGAGGCGGCGCCGGCGTGATTGGAGCGCCGCGCCCCGACCCAGGCGAGGCCAGTCTCGCGCGCCATCTCGACCGCCTTGTTGGCCACATAGGTCATCACCAGGTGGCCCATGCCGTTGTCGCCGTCGACCAGCGCGGTCGCGGGTCCGTGCTCGATGACGCGGATGTCGGGCCGCACGTTGATGTGTCCGCGCTTGAGGGTGCGCACGTAGCCGGGCAAGCGGAAAATGCCGTGGGCATCGGATCCCGACAGGTCGGCATCGAGCATCGCGCCGGCCGTGATGGCGGCGTCGGAAGCGGGCAGCCCGCAGGCGGAGAACGCGTCGGTCATGAACGATTGGATCGCGGCCGCGGGAACGCGGGAGAGCACATCAGCGCTGGTCATTTGCTCGAGTTTCTTTCCATCAGGTTGGGCCGCAGCCGCACTCCGCGATCAAGCATCAGCACTTCGCGACCGCGATCTCGAGCGGGAACTTGTCCACGCATTCGTGACCGTCGGGGGTGATGATGAAGGTGTGGCCGAGGAAGATTCCGAACAACCCGTCCGCGGTGATCGGATTGGGCTCGGCCATGATCACCATGCCGGGCTTGAGCACGGTCTCGAACGCCTCCGCCGACACATGCTCGGCGCTGATATGCGGCTTGTCGGTGACGAGGTCGATGCCGTGGCATTGCGTGGGCCGCGACTGCACCCCGCTCTGGCGGAAGAATTTGCTGGCCTCGAGCATGTCCTGCATGGGCTTGCCGGGCTGCATCTGCGCGATGATGCGCCGGTAGCCGGGCAGCGCGATGTCGTCCCAGAACTTGCGCACCATCGCGGTCGGCTCGCCGAGGCAAATCGGCGAGCCGATCTGCGCGGTGTAGCCGCGATAGCCCGCCGCCAGCTCCATGTTGACGATGTCGCCCTTGGCGAGCACGCGGCCGGAGGGACGCGGATTGCCGAACACCATGGCGGGATCCGCCATCGGGGTCGAGCCGATGATGAGAAAATCGATGTCGCCGCCGCCCTCCAGGATGGCAGCGCCGGCGGCCGCGCGCAGCTCGTATTCCTTCACCCCCGGCCGCGCGCGCGCGACCATCGCGGTCATGGCGTTCTGGCACAGCACGCCCGCCCGGCGCACGCAGTCGAGCTCCTCGGCGCTGTGGATCGAAAGCAGCTCGTGCAGAAATCCCTTGGTGAACACCAGCTCGGCGTCGGGCAGGTTCTCGCGCAGCACGTTGTACTGGTTGACCGGCAGATAGTCGCCGTGGCGGGGATCGATCTCCATCAAGCCGATGCGGCCGCGCTCGAGCTTGAGCTCACGGATGCGCTCGACCATCACGTCGGAGTAGCGTCCGCTGCGGCTGTGACGCACGTCCTTGACCGCCACCTCGACCTGGCGGCGCACCGCCTCGGCGTGCGTTCCGCCCATGGAATAGATCATGGTGGGCTCGCCCTCGAGCGGCACCAGCACGTAGGAGGCGAGCGCATGCCATTCCCAGTGACCGGTCAGCCACAGCATGCCGCCGCCGAAGCTCCAGTGGCTGGGGCCGCCGGGCACGATGATGCAATCGAGCTTGTGCTCGCGCATCTTGCCGCGCAGCGCCGCAAAGCGGCGGGCATATTCGGCCGCCGAGAACTGCTCGTAGACGGCATCGCGGTAGTAGGGCGTATCCCGCATATTGGCGAACGGAAGCTGCTGGTCCAGGCGCGTGCGCACCTGCGGCCACGGCTGCGGACCGATGCGGGGGGGCTGAATATTCATGGGGCTCCTTCGGGAGGTTCTGCTGCTCGGGTGCAGTTAGAGCATTTCCAGGGAAAAAGCATGCCCGCGCGCGTCTGCGAAATCGCAGCAATGCAAACGGATCAAGCCTTGCGATCAATCCTTGCGATCAGTCCTTGCGTTTAGTCCTTGCAATTGCCGATGGTGACGCGGCCGCCGGCGGCCTCGACCGCTTCGGTGGCGAGCGACATGTCGACCACCTGATCGAAGCTCGGCTTCTTGGCCGCGTCGATGTCGCCGGCCGCCACGTCCATGTTGACGGTGAATTCGGTGCGCTTGGGGTCGAAGCCCTCGTTGACGCCCCACACGCAATTTTTGGTCAGGCTGTCCCAGGCGAACTCGACCGCGTCCTGCGGCTTCTGGGTCGCCTTCACCATGATCGGCACCACCTTGTCCTTCTCGCGGTAGATCAGCCGGTTGGCCTCGATCATGGCGGCGAGCGCGTCGCGGATCAGCGCGCGGTCGCGCGCCAGCCATTCGGTCGATCCCCCATAGGCGTTGAACATGTAGAGCGGCATCAGGTCCGCAATCGAGATCAGGCTGTGAATGCCGGGCTTCTGCTTCATCGCCAGATACATGTCTTCCGGATGCAGCGCGACGCCGTCGAGCTGGCCGGCGACCAGGCCGGGCAAGCGGCCGGCCGTGCCCTGGGAGATGAACTGGGCGTCCGCGACGTCGAGACCGGCGCTGCGCAGCACCTCGCGGCCCATGCGCCAGTTGAAGCTGCCGACGCCACCGCCGGCCGCGCTCAGGCGCTTGCCCTTGAGGTCGGCCGCCGTCTTGATGCTCTCAGCCACCGCATAGACCTGCGGCGGTCGCGGCGCCAGGCCCCAGAGCTGCTTGGCCTTCATGCCGCGGCCGATGGCGACGTCGTTGACGTTGGAGATGGCGGAGCCTTGCGCCACCGCGGCGGTCGCGGCCGGCGATTCACCGCCGTCGAACTGGATGATGTTGGCGTCGATGCAATGCTTGGCGAAGATGCCGAGCTCCTTGGCCACATAGGGGGTCGTATGCACCACATTGGGCGGCGAGACCGAGACCCCGACATTGATCTTGCGCAGCGCGCCCTTGCAATCGGCCTGCGCGGCCGCCGGCGCCAGGCCGGCATCGCACATGAGCGCGGCGGCGGCGAACAGCGGCAGCGCGAGCATCCAGCTGCGACCATATCCCTGCGGCATGAGCAATCTCCCGATGATTGGCGACGCCGTCGCGCTCGACGGCGCGAGGCGTTCGGTTTCAGTCGTTCTGCGAATGCGCGGTCCACGGCGCCACATAGGTTTCAAACAACCGCAACAGCGCCGTCAAGCTCACCCCCAACAGGCCGAGCGTCACGATCGGCACGAACATCTTGTCGACCTGATAGGTGCTGGCGGTGCGCACGATCAGATAGCCGATGCCGGAGATCGCGGTGTAGAGGTCGGCCAGCACCATGCCGATGAGGCCGCGCCCGACCGCCAGCCGCAAGCCGGTGACGATGAACGGCAAGGCGGCCGGCAGCACGATGTTGGTCCACAGCTGCCGTTCCGAGCAGCGGAAGGCGCGCCCGACCTCGATGAGCTTGGGGTCGACGTTCTTCACGCCCTGATGGGTATTGATGACCATCGGAAAGAAGGCGAACAAGAACAGGATGATGACCTTGGCGGTCATCTCGAAGCCGGCCCACAGCACGATGAGCGGAACCAGCGCGACCGAGGGAATCGAGTACAGGAAGGTGATGTAGACGCCGAGCGCCACGTCGAGGAACCAGAAGCGCGCGAGCAGCAAACCGATCGCGATGCCGAGCACGGCGGCGAGCGCGAGCCCGATGCCGAGCACGACCAGGCTCGGCCACAGATAGGTCCATAATTCGCCGCTGCCGATCATGGTGACGGCGGCCAGCGCGATCTTGCTGGGCGTGGTGAACAGTACCGGATCGACGCGCGCGCCCAGCACCTGCCAGACCGAGAGCACGATCGCGAGCGAGGCCATGCGGATGCCGATGATCTGCCAACGCCGCCGGCGGCGGCGGCCGGCCGCCACCTGCTCGGCCCGCGTCCTGTCGCCGGTCAGGTTCGCGGCGCCCGCCGGCGCCGGCAGGCCATCGCCCGCATGCTCGATCGTGCTCACGCCACTTCCCTCGGCGCGGCGGCATGCTTGGGCCGCGCGCTATGGAGCTGCCGCCAGATGTGGACGCGCAATTCGGCAAAGCGCGGATCGGTGCGCACTTGATCGGCGTCGCGCGGCCAGCCGAACGGCAGGTCCAGCACCTCCTTGATGCGGCCCGGACGCGCGCTCATCACGGCGACCCGGTCGCCGAGCACGATCGCCTCGTCGATGGAATGGGTGATGAACACCATGGTCTTGCGCTCGTCCGGACGGTCCATCAGGGCCAGGAGCTCCTCCTGCAGGACCTCGCGGGTCTGCGCGTCGAGCGCGGCGAACGGCTCGTCCATCAACAGGATCGCGGGATTCATCGCCAGCGCCCGCACCAGCCCGACCCGCTGCTGCATGCCGCCCGAGAGCTGATAGGGATAGTGGCGCTCGAAGCCGGCGAGGCCGACCAGCTCCAGATAGTGCTCGACCGCCTGCTTGATGCGCGGCCGCGGCACGCCCGCCACCGACAGTCCGAAGGCCGCGTTCTCATAGACCGTCTTCCAGGGCAGCAGCCCGAAATGCTGGAACACCATGGCGACGCCGTCGGGCGGGGCGCCCTTGACCGGCCTGCCCTGCACGAGAATCTCTCCGTCCGAGAGGTCGGTGAGGCCGGCGATGCAGCGCAACAGCGTGGTCTTGCCGCAGCCGCTGGGGCCGACCACGCACAGGATCTCGTTGCGGCGCACCTCCAGCGACAATTGATGGAAGGCCACCACGGCGCCGTCGAGGAAGAGCTTGCTGGCCCCGCTCGCCACGATGGCGGGCGCAGATGCCGTTGCGGCGGACCCCATGCGTTTCCCCATTCACGATCGCGTTCTTGTCGTGCTTGCCGCCGGAGTGTCCGGGAAAAGCCGTAGAAACGCAATGCGGCATGGGCGTCAAAAACGTCACATCCGCCGCACCCCAAGTCGACATCAAGCACGCCCGACCGTGCGGCCTGGCGGAGCAGCGAGTGGCGAGTAGTGACAGGAGTACCGAGTACGCGCCGAGCAGAGTGTTTCCCCAAGAGGATCGCCTGTGGCGATCGACAAGGCTCCAATGCAGCTCCGGCAACCCGAAGCAAAGCTCTCGAAGTGGCTACGCCCAGCGGACCGGATATGGCGTGGTCCACTCGATCCCATGCGTCAATGTCGCGATCGCGAGCCATCGGCACGTAACGTGCTGAGCTGTCGCCCATCTTGCGTGGGCGGCTTGCCTTCGGCTGGCGCGGTGCGGAGCGATCATCTCGATCCCGGGCTGACGCAGTTCCTCATCCCGAGGGTCGCTGTCGTAGGCACGGTCACCAATCAAAGTCTCTGGCTCCGCTTCGATCATGTAGAAGTCGAAGCATCGCTGCACCAAGCGGCCCTCGTGATGATTGGCTGCATGCGTGCTGATCGAAAGCGGCGGTCGGTGGCGATCGACTATCGCCATGATTTTCGTGCCTTTTCAGCCTGTATTTTCGGAGCCCAATTTCTGCTCCGCTCGCCTTTGCCCATGATGAATTGCGGCGGTGTTGCATTCCCAATCTCATCCAGGACGCCGCTCTCGCCAAGATCGTCGGCCAGATCAACCAGATTGCGCCGCAAACGGCGTTGCGACGCCGAGCCTGAAAACGCCGATGTACGCTTTTGTAGATCGGGTAGCGCTGACGCAGCTCATGGCCATGGGGGCCGGATTGGGCCTGCTGGTTCCACCGCTCACCTCGACGCTCCTGGGCAGCGTGGACAAATCGCGCTCGGGCGTCGCTTCGGGCGTGCTCAATTCCATGCGGCAGACCGGCAGCGTGCTCGGGGTCGCGCTGTTCGGATCGCTCGCCGGAAGCGCGGGCGGCGTCATTCCCGGCCTGCGGCTGGCGCTGCTCATCTCGGCCGGATTGCTGGCGTGCAGCGCCGCCGCGGTCCTGATCGGCATTCCGGGCCGGAAGGGGAATAGTAGGGAATAGTGAACACTGGTGAGTAGTGAAGCGCACGCATTCACCACTCGCTCACCGACTCACAAAAAAATTTAAATCGTCTTCACTTCCGTGTAGCTCAGCAATTCCTCCAGGCAACTCTCGCGGCCGACGCCGCTGTTCTTGTAGCCCCCATAGGGCGTGCCCTTGAAATGGTTGCCGACGCCGTTGATCCACACCATGCCGGATTGGATCTTACGCGCGGCATTCAGCGCCCGCTTGATGTCATTGGTCCACACCGCCGCGGTCAAGCCGTACTCGACCGAGTTGGCGAGCTCGATGGTGGCATCCTCGTCGCGCCAGCTGAACACCGACAGCACCGGCCCGAAAATCTCCTCGCGGGCGATGCGCATCTGCGGATGCACCTCGCCGAACACGGTCGGCTCGACCCAATAGCCGCGCTCGAAATCCTTGCCCGCGGGCCGCTTGCCGCCGACCATCAGCTTGGCACCGTCCTTGACGCCCGAGGCGATCATCTGGTTGACCCGCTCGAGCTGGCGCTTGGAGTTCATCGGCCCCATTTGCGACTTCGGATCGAGCGGATCGCCGACCTTGATCTCCGCCACCCGCTCGGTGATGCGGTCGAGCACCTTCTTGTAGAGCGTCTCGTGCAGCATGAGCCGGCTGGTGGAGCCGCAGGACTGGCCCGACCAGGCGAAGTTCATGCCCGCGATGGCGGCATCCGCCACCTTCTCGGGGTCGGCGTCCGGATAGACGATGAAGGGATTCTTGCCGCCCAGCTCCAGCGTCAGCGCCTTGATGCCGGATTCCGCCGCCGCGCGCTGGATCAGCATGCCGGTCGGCACCGAGCCGGTGAAGGCGATGCGCTTCACCTTGGGGTGGCGCACGATCGCGTCGCCGGCCGGCATGCCGTTGCCGGTGACGATATTGACGGTGCCGGGCGGCATGATATCGCGCGACATCTCGGCCAGGATCGAGGACGACAGCGAGCTCGTCTCCGGCGGCTTCACCACCACGGTGTTGCCGGCGATCAGGGGCCCGGCGAGACCGCGCACCGCGAAGCTGAGCGGATGATTGAACGGCACGATGCGGGCCGCCACCCCGTAGGGCTCGCGCACCGTGATGTGGAGATGCTTGGAGCTCGCCGGCACGGTCTCGCCCTTCATCTCGATGGCGAGCCCGGTGTACCATTCGAGCGCCTCGGCCGAGCCCGAGATGTCGACCTTCATCTTGGTGATGGTGTTGCCGGTGTCGATCACCTCGGTGCGCAACAATTCGTCGGCGCGCTCGCGGATGCGGTCGGCGAGCTTGTGCAGATACTTTCCGCGCTCCTTGATGTCGAGCGCCGCCCAGGCCGGCTGCGCCTTCTCGGCGGCGGCGACCGCCTTGTTCACGTCGGCGGCATCGCCGGCCGGCACCTCGCCGATCTTCTCCTCGTTGGCCGGGTTGACCGAATCCATCCAATTGTCGGCTTGGCCGGCGACCAGATCGCCGCCGATCAGCATATGGGCCTTCATGGGTTTGGCGTGGACGTTCATGTGAGCCTCCCGGTGCCGTGCATTTGTTCCTGTCTCGATCGATCGTATCTCTATCGGGGAAGGCGGGGCGGGACAAGCCGACGGACCTCGATGTGAAAGAGCTAGCGCTTCCCACGCCGCGACGTTTCGCTGCGCTTGGGCGTCTCGCTGCCCACCGCATCGGCACCGGCCTGCGCCACCGGCTCGTCATGCTCGCCGATGCCGGAGACGCCTACGCCGCCGATGCATTCCCCTTCCCAGATGATCGGCACGCCGCCCGGCACGCCCAGGCAATTGGGGACCGCCAGGAAGCCCGGCCGCTCCGCCACCCGCTTGGCGAAGGCCGAGCTCGGCCGCTCGCGCAGCGCGGCGGTGCGGGCCTTGAGGGTCGCCATCTCGACCGTGTTCGGGCCGTTGCGGTCGGGCCGTTCGAGATAGAGCAGATGCCCGCCGGCATCGACCACCGCCACGGTCGGCTCCATCTTCTTGGCGGCACCGGCTTTGCGGCAGGCCGCCACCATCTTGTGGGCGTCGTCCAGTGTCAGGCATGGCTTGCTGCGCATCAAGGTTCTCCCGCGAATGCGAACTTGCAGATGAAACAAACGGGCGTTTCCCGTCGAGATTTGCGAACGATGGTGGATCGAGTCCAGGCGACCGAATTTCCCACCCGCGCGGCTATGTGCGAATATGCGAGCCGGCAGGCTGTTGTGATCCGGGACGCGCGGCTTTCCAAGCGGAGCGCGAAGCTAGCTCAGATCATGGGGGAACGTCGGTGAAAAAGTTGTTGTCTGCAAGTCTGCCGGCCAAGGGGCTACCGGTCATGGGTCTGCGGGCGATTTGTCTGCCGGCGCTGTGGCTCATCGGCGCTGCGCTGGTCATGACCGGCCAATCCGCCCGGGCGCACCATTCCTTCTCGATGTTCGAGTACGGCTCGTCCATCGAGCTCGATGGGACGGTGGCGGAGTTCAAGTTCATCAATCCGCATGCTTTCATCACCCTGAAAGTGAAGGGTAAGGATGGTCGCATCGAGACCTGGACGCTCGAGGGCCAGCCCACCGCGATGCTGGAGCGGGAGGGATGGACCCGGCAGACCCTCAAGCCCGGGGATCAGATCCGGGCGACCGTCGCACCCCTGCGCAGCGGCGCGACCGGCGGCTCGTGGCTGCCGCAAGAGCTCAGCTTCCGGAACGGCAAGGCGGTCGCGGCCGGCCATTGACCGTCCCGGAACCGTCGCCGGAACAGGCACGTTCCCCTGGCCCAGACGCAAAGTCGGCGCAATTGCGACCTAACGGCTAATGAGGGGATAAATCCATGCATCTGCCAACGCGCCCGGGACCAGACCGCAAGGCTTCGATCGGACCGCTCCTGTTGCTGGCGCTGGCCGTCGCGGCGGTCGGCCTGAGCATGACCGGCGAGGTCCTGGCGGTCGACCGCTGGAAGCACCCGCCCGCCCGCGCGGGCGCCGGCCAGTTTCGCGCCTTCCGGCAGCTGCCGAACGGGGGCGGGCCCAATGGGGCCGGGCCCAACGCCGCCGAGGTGAACTCGCGGGCGGGCGCGATTGGCGCGGAGCAACGCCGCGAAGGGGCCGCGGCCCTCCAGGGCGAGGGCCGCCCGCTCGAAGGCAATCGCCCCCCATTCAATGCCGTCGAACGCGGCGGAGCGGAACCGCAGCGCCTGGACGCCAATCCGGCCGGGCGCGGTCCGGCGGAATTGCAACGCCAAGTGCCGGGCTCGGCGGCGCAGAACGCGGCCCAGCGCGGGCCGTTCCAACGCGGACAAGCGGGCGGCGGCTTTGCCCGCCGGGCGCTGGCCGAGCGGACCGTGCAGGGAGCCGGCCGGTTCGGGCGCGGCGGGGCGCTGGCGGGCCGGTTCCAGCCCAGACCCTTTGCGGGCGCCATCGCGCGCCGGCCGCTGATCGGCGAGCGCGGCTTCACCGGCGTGCCGCCCGTCGGCGAGACCCGCTTCCTGACCAACGAGATGGTGTTCCACGTCCCCCCCAATGTGTCGCCGCAGACCGTCGACACGGTCGCGCGCCGCCTGGGCCTCTCTACCGTCGCCTCGCAGAGCTTCAATCTGTCGGGCGGAACGCTGTTCCGGTTCCGGATCACCGATGGGCGTCCGGTCGCCGACGTGATCCGCGCGCTCGAGTCGGAGAACATCGGGGTCGCGCAGCCGAACTACGTGTTCAAGCTGCAGCAGGACCCGGCGCTGGCGGCCCGCACCACCGGCGGCGATCCTTCGCAATACGTGGTGGACAAGCTGCGCCTGGTGGACGTCCACCGCATCGCCATCGGCAGCAATGTCCTGGTCGCGGTGATCGATTCCGAGATCGACGGGAAGCATCCCGAGCTCGCCGGCGCGGTGGTGGATGAATTCGACGCCATCGGCAATCATGACAAGCCGCATGTCCACGGCACCGGGATGGCGGGTGCGATCGCGGCTCATCGCCGGCTGATCGGCATCGCCCCGGGCGTGCGCCTGCTCGCCATTCACGCCTTCTCGTCGAACGGCACCGACTCCGCCCAGGCCACCAGCGACCACATTCTCATGGGCATCGATTGGGCCATCAGCAAGGGCGCGCAAATCATCAATATGAGCTTCGCCGGGCCCGATGATCCCATGCTCCAGCTCGCGTTGCAGAAAGCGCACGACAAGGGTGTGGTGCTGATCGCCGCCGCCGGCAATCAGGGCCCGAAGTCGGCGCCGCTCTATCCGGCCGCCGATCCCAACGTGATCGCGGTGACGGCGACCGATGCCAAGGACCAGCTGCTGGCGCAGGCCAATCAGGGCTCCTATGTGGCGATCGCGGCGCCCGGCGTCGACGTCCTGGAGCCCGCTCCCAATGGCGGCTTCCAGGTGACGACCGGCACCTCGGTGGCCGCCGCCCATGTCAGCGGCATCGCGGCGCTGCTCTTGGACCGCGACCCCACGCTCGACGCCGCCGCCATCCGCGACGTTTTAACGTCGAGCGCCAGGCATCACACGGCCAACGGTCGCGACGATCAATTCGGCTGGGGCGAGGTCGATCCCTATCGGGCGCTGATGAGCCTCGACGCCAAGGTGGCGCGCGACCGCGCCAAGCCGCAGGCGACCGAGGGCACGGCCGCTACTCCGCGCCCGGTCTCGGCGCGGTAAGGACTTCGGTCGGCCGGCTCCCCGGAACCCTCGCTGCCGACGCCGGATTCGGCGACCGTGTCATGCATTCGTTAATGCTGCGCGGCCCGCCTGTGGGCCCTAATCTGGTTGCGACAACAACAAAACCCTATATGAGTGGCTCGCAAAGGTGATCCCGATCGGAAGGATGAGAAGCATGCCGTCGACCCGTCTCCGCGCGCTTGCGCTTGCCGCCCTGGCAATTGCCGGCTTCTGCGTACCCGGCCTCGCCCAGACCGGCGATGACTTCTACAAGGGCAAGCAGCTGAGCGTGATGATCGGCTACGGGGTCGGCGGCTCCGACGACCTGTGGGCCCGCCTCATCGCGCGCCACATCGGCGACTATATTGCGGGCCATCCGACCGTCATCGCGGTCAATGCGCCGGGTGCCGGCAGCCTCTTGCTCGCCAACCAGATCACCAACACGCAGCCCAAGGACGGGACCGTCATCGGTCTCATCAATCGCGGCCTTCCGTTCGAGCCGCTCTTGGGCGGCATCAGCGTGCGTTTCGATCCGCTGAAACTGAGCTTCGTCGGCAGCCCGGATCACGACACCGCGGTCTGCGCCGCCAACAAGGATTCGCCGGTCAAGACCGTGCAGGACCTCTACGCCCAGGAGCTGATCGTCGGCGCCACCGGCTCGGGGGCCGACACGGAGGTCTATCCGAGCTTCTTCAAGAACCTGCTCGGCATGAAGTTCAAGATCATCTCGGGCTATCCGGGATCGCGCGAGATCAATCTGGCGATCGAGCGCGGCGAGGTGCAGGGCATCTGCGTGAGCTACGACACCATCGCGCGCGAGAACATCTTCAAGAATGGCACCGTCCATGTGCTGTTCCAGGGCGCGCTCAAGCCCGATCCGCGGCTCGCTGGAGTTCCCTTCGCCGCCGACCTCGCCAAGAACGAGCAGGAGCGCCAGGCGCTGGCGCTGTTTCTGGCGCGCACCAATGTGGGCCGGCCCTTCATCGCGCCGCCCGGCGTGCCGGCGGACCGGCTGAAGATCCTGCGCACCGCCTTCGAAGAGACCATGAAGGACCCCGGCCTGGTCCAGGAGGCCGAGAGCGCCGGCCTGCATCCGCTCTACATCTCTCCCGACGACCTGCAGAAGTTCATCGCCGACGCCTACAAGATGTCGCCCGAGGTGGTCGCCCTCACCAAGAAGGCGATGGGGCGCTGAGGTCCTGCCTTGGCGCGCCCTCACTCCTTCTTCAGGAACGGCAACAGCTCCGACCACTTGCGCCGGATCGCCTCGGCATAATCCGGCGCCAGCGCATTGACGGGCGGGAACTGGTCCTTCCAGTGGAACGGCCGCACCGCATAGATGATCATCCGGCTCGCCGTGATGTCGCCGCTCTCGCGCTTGAGCGGCGGCAGGCGCGGGTCGATGTGGCCGGTCCAGCAGCCGTCGATGATGTCGGTCTGGCTCTTGGGGTCCCAGCGGGTGGCGAGCGCCCACATCACCTCTGACGCATTGGTGATGTCGATGTCCTCGTCGACCACGATCACCAGGCGGTTCATGTAGGAGGCCCCGCAGCCGGCCGCGACCAGGCCCGCCATCTTGGCGTGCCCGGCATGCTGTTGCTTGATCGAGACCACCTGCATGAAGCGATAGCCGCCGCCTTGCAGGTTCCACACCCCGCGCACCTCCGGCACGCCCGCCGCTTCGAGCGCATCCCAGAGCGCCGCCAGGCTGGCGATCTTGACCTGCCGGCCGGCATAGTTCGGCTTGGTCGGCGGCTGGCCGATGATGATCGCGTCACGGCGATGATGGACGGCCGCGACTTGCAGAACCGGCTGCGGCCCATCGGCCGTGTAATAGCCGGGCCATTCCCCGAACGGACCTTCGTGCCGGCTTTCCTGCTCGGGCGGCGGCATGAAGCCTTCGAACACGAGCTCGGCATCGGCCGGGATCGGCAGCCGTGTCATTTTTGCGCGCACCACGTCGATCGGCCGGCCGATGCGCGCGCCGGCCTGGGCGTACTCGGATTCACCCGGGCGGAACGCCGTCCCGGCCATCATGCCGAGGATCGGCGCCTGCCCGACCGATATGGCCATCGGGCACGGCAATCCCTTCGCCCAGTATTTGCGGCGAATGACATCGCCTTGCTTGCCGGGCTCGATGAAGACGGTCAGCGTCCGGCGATCCACCACCATGACCCGGTAGGTGCCGATATTGACCCAATCGCTGTCCGGATCCTTGGTGATGACCAGGCATTCGGTGCCGATGTAGCGGCCGCCGTCGCCGGCATGCCATTGCGGGGCCGGAAATTTGAGAATGTCGACCTCATCGCGGTCCTGCGAGTTCTCAAGGACCGGCCCGGTGCTCACCTCGCGCGGCGGAATCGGCTCCGGCTGGCGGCGCGGACGCCGTCGATAGGCTTTGAGCGCATCGAGGGTCAGGTCGCCGACCAGCAAACGGGCGTTGCGCACATTGCAGAGAATGCGGAAGCCGGGGTCGCAGCCCTTCATCGCTTCGAACATCAGAGCCGGCGGATAGGTCTGCTCTTGGCTGAGCTCATAGAGCGCGCCGATCTCGAGATGCGGATCCGCCTCCCGCACGACCATGAGCTCGCCGCGCGCCTCAACTTGCTTGATGAACACGCGCAGATCTCCCAGCGCGTGGTTGAGGGCTTCGTTCATGCTTGGTCTCGTGGTCGGGAAAAGAACAGAGGCTGCGCCGGGCTCGCAAGGCTGGCGCGTAGGGTGGGCAGAGGCGCTCTTGGGCGCCGTGCCCACGCGAAGTCTCTCGGCAGATTGAGCTGCTGCGCGTGGGCACGGCGGACCCGGCGTAGTGCACTGATCGAAGTCTCGGGGCCGCCTTTGCCCACCCTACGGCTGCACCGTGACGGGCAAGAGTACAGAGGCTGCGCCCGGCTCACGGTCCTAATTTCTCGCCGACAGCGCCGCCACCCGGTCGAGCACGTCCTTGGGGCTTGCATAGATGCGATCGAGGAGGCCGGCGATCTTCTCGCCGCCGACCGGATTGATGATGAGCTTCTGCCGCGCCGCCTCGGCGAGGAAATCGGGATCCCGCATGGTGGCGTCGAAGGCCTCGCGCAGCGCCGCGATGCGCTCAGTCGGAACGCCCGGCGGCGCCACCAGCGGCCAGGCCATGACCTGCTGGGTGAACGCCAGCTCCAGAATCTGCCGGTCGGCCGGCGTGGCGGCGAGATCCAGGATCAACGGCACGTCCGGGTAGTCGGGATCCTTTTCGCGCCCGAGCTGCGCCAGGATTTTCACCTTGCCGGCGCTGATCAAGGGCTCCATGCGGGCGCGCAGCGTCGCCGAGGATGAGCCCGAGCAGTGCCCCTCGACCTCGCCGCGCTCGAGCGCCAGCAGGGCCTCCTGCGAGCTCTTGTAGCCCTCGACCACCTTGAACCTGGTGCCCAACAGGCTGTTCATCAGCCGCGGATAGTAGGACGGCGCCGCCGCCGAGGTGGTGCCGCTGACGATGAGCTCGTGGGTCCTCAAATCCTGCATGCTGGCGATCGGCGAGGGCAGCCGCATGAACACCAGCCCCACTTCCTGCTGCGGGGTTCCGAGCCAATTGAATTTCGCCGCCACATAGCGCGGACCGCGGTCCTTGGGATCGAGCAGCGGCTCGATGCCCACCCCGCGCCCGACCATCCCGATCTCGGAGCCGTCATGCCGGGCGATGTTGTACAGGTAGTTGGCGGCCACCATGCCGGCCGCGCCCGGCATTTCCTGCAGGACGAAGAGCGGATGCCCGGGGAGGTGGCGGCTCAGATACGGAATGATGAGGCGGCTGTAGGACTCGTAACCGCCGCCGCCGGCGCTGCCGACCACGAACTTGATCTGCTTGCCGGAAAAGAACTCCTCGACCGTCTCGGCACGCGCCGGCGGCGAACCGAACGTGCAGAGCGCGGCGGCACCACCCAGCGCCGCGATGCCGAAATCCCGTCTCGAGCAAATAGACATTGCCATGCGCCGCTATCCCCGGACTCTCCCGCTCATCCGCTCACCGAAATATCTCGTTGTACACGTCCAGCCAGTGCGGCATGGACGCGTCGGTCTGCTCGGGCGAGAAGAAGATGGCGCGGAAGCTCTTGCCGTCCGGCCGCAGCGCCGGCTCGCGCGGCGGCATGTCGGGGGCGGCCGGGATGTAATCGGCATCGCGGAACAGCCGCTGGCCTTCCTCCGAGACGAAGAAGTCGACCAGGAGCTTGCCGGCGTTCGGATGCGGCGCGTCCTTGGTGACGCCGGCGACCGACAGCACCACCATGGCCGGGTTCATCGGAATCCAATCGATCGGCGCGCCGCGGCGCGCGCTGATCACCGGCTGATGATTGAAGATCTGCAGCACCACCGGATATTCGCCCGCGATGGCTTGATCGACGACGGTGCGGGCCGAGCCGCCGAGCTGGATGATGTCCTGGCGGGCGAGCTCGCGCAGATAGGCCTTGCCGGGCTCCTCGCCCATCTCGGCCAGCACCACGCCGATGAAGCCGAGCGCGCCCGAGGAGGTGGCGTGGGTGGCCCAGGCCATCTTCCCCTTCCATCTGGGGTCGAGCAAATCGCGGAAGGTCCGCGGCTCGCTGCCCTTGGGCACCAGGTTGGTGTTGTAGGCGGGAGTATGGACGTAAAGGTTGGTGGCGACCCAATAACCCTGCGGATCGCGGTATTCGGGCGGCCAAAGCCTAGCGCGCTCGGGCAGCCAGGCCAGCGCCAGGCCGGCCTTCTTGAGCGGCGGCGCGGTCGAGGTGCCGTCGAACACGTCGGCCTGCAGCCGGCCCGCCTGCGCCTCGTTGGTCATGCGCACAGCGAGCTCGATCGAATCGCCGCGGATGAAATTCACCCGGATGCCGTAGCGCTTCTGGAACGCGTCCATGGCGGGACGGCCGAACTGATTGGTGATCTGGGTCGTGTACCAGGTCACCTGCCCTTCCTTCTGGGCAGCCGCGACCAAGGCCGGATCGGCCGCGCGGGCCGATGTGACGCAAAGCATGCCGGCGAGCACGCTGCCGGCGGCGCCGAGGAGGAATCGAACGCGCCGCGCCGGCGTGCACCTTCGCCGAACCTGTTCCGAACCCGCGTGTCGTGACCCGGCCCGAGTCGACATTTCGTGTCCGTGTGGGCAACGGATGAGAGACCACCGTTGCCCCCTCTGCAATGCAGGCCCCTTGGTGTAGAGGATGAGCGGATGTATCGTCCAGACCCCGTGGCACTTTTGCGTTGTCGCATTTTCGGACGGAAAACCGGGTTCCACTTTTCCTGAAGATGCTCCAGAAGGTAAAAGCCGTGACGCTCCAGGATCAGACCGTTTTTCCGCAATGGGTGCGCCAGACGCGCGCCCCGGTTCCGCTGCCGCCGGCCAAGAGCTGCGATTGCCAGTTCCACATCTACGGCGATCCCGCGATTTATCCGCCCAAGAAGGATCCGTTCTACCAGCCGCCCGCCCAAGCCACGTTCGAGGACATGCGCGGCGTCCTCAAGGCGCTCGGCTTCGAGCGCGGCGTCATCGTGCATCCGATGCCGTATGATACCGATCATCGGCTCTTGATCGATACGCTCTCGGGTCTCGGTCCCGACGAGCGCAAGCGCTTCCGCGCCACCGGCATCATCAAGGACAACGTGTCGGATGCGACGCTGCAGGAGCTCGATCGGCTCGGCGTGCGCGGCGCGCGGTTCAACTTCGGCAAGCGCTACGAAGGCATCCAGAGCCGCGCGGCCATCCTGCGCTCGGTCGATCGCGCCCGCGAGATCGGCTGGCATGCGCGCATGCACGTGGCCGGCGACGACATCGAGGCCGACCCGCAATTCCTGGAATCGGTCAAGAACATCACCTGCGTGGTCGACCACATGGCCCACCTGCATTTCGAGCGCGGGCTCGACCAGCCGGCCTGCCGCTGGCTGGTCCACATGCTCAAGCACGAAGGCTGGTGGATGATGCTGTCGAACGGCAACCGCGACTCCAAGATGGAGAGCGGCTTCGACGATGCCGTCCCGTTCGGCCGGCTGTTCGTCGAGGCGGCGCCCGACCGCATGATCTGGGGCAGCGATTGGCCGCATGTGAACTGGCGCAAGAGCCGCATGATGAACGATGCCGAGACGGTCGAACTGCTGTATCGTTACTGTCGACAACGACCAGGCGCTCCTGCAGAAGATCCTGGTCGACAATCCGGCGCGCTTGCATGGTTTCGAGTGAGCCGCGAAGGCCTATGAGCACAGATACGGAGGATCCGGCATGGAGATCGATCGCAAGGAGCTGATCGCGAGCCTCGGCGGCGAGGCCGCGGTCAAGAGCATGGATCACGAGGCGCGGGCGGACGCGCTCGAGGACTTCCTGTCGAGCGCGGCTCGATGCCGCGGTTGCGGCGCGGCCGGGCAGCGAAATCCTATCCGACGGTCGCCGATCACGAGAGCCGGATCGACAAGCGCGGCTACCGGCGCGGGGTAGGCCGGCTGTTCCTGCACGAGCACAGCAACAAGAATCCCGATGCGGACGAGAGCAAGCTCACGGTGCCGCGCCTCCAGCCGATGCCGGACAAAGCCGACCTTGGTCGACTTCTTCAAGTATCGCTTCGTGCCGGCGGCGCATCTGCTGCAGAGCGCGGCGCTCGCCAAACGGCGGGGCGCCTCGGAGGAGATCATCCTCGCCTGCCTGCTGCACGACGCCGGCCAGGGCCTGATGAAGAGCGATCACGGCTGGTGGGGCGCCCAGATCATCGAGCCGTATGTGTCCGAGCGCGTGACCTTCGCGGTCAGGTACCACCAGGCGCTGCGCTTCTATCCGGACCCATCGGTCGGCTACGAATACCCGGAGAGCTATTATCAGACCTTCGGGATCGACTATGTGCCGCAGCCCCACGTCCAGGCCGCCTACGAATATGCGCGGAACCACAAGTGGTACATGGATGCGCGGCTGGTGACCTTGAACGACCTCTATGCGTTCGACCCCAATGTGCAGGTCTCGGTCGACGAGTTCACCGACATCATCGGCCGTCATTTCCGGCAGCCCGCCGAAGGGCTCGGCTACGACGACACGCCGGTGAGCCACATGTGGCGCACCATGATCAATCCCGACGCGCCGCTGTAAGGCGATCTGGAGAGCGCCTGCGCAGTGTAGGGTGGGCAAAATTGCCTGGCACGGCGATCATGATTGTGCGGGAGTTGCGCAATTTTGCCCACGCGCCGCGCGGCGAGGTCCGCCGCGTGGGCAAAAATCGCCGGCGAGGCCGTCCTGGCCGCCCGCTTATTGCAAGCGATTTTTGCCCACCCTACAGGCTCGCGGCGATATGGCGAATTTCGCGCCGATGGCGCTCTCGGGCTCGATGGCGATTGACCCGCCGAGCCGGTAGGCTAGCATATCAAGAAACTCGGCCGCCGACCTCGCGCGCGGCCGCATAAATCCAAAACCGGGAGGAGTCGATGTCCAGACGATCTTTGAACATCTGGTTGCTCGCTACCACGCTCATCGCCGCGGCCGCCGCGCCGGCCGGCGCGCAGCAGATCGTGAATCTCGCCCCGAAGAACGCCACGGTGCCGAACTTCAAGCCGGTGACCGATGCGATGCTGCTCAAGCCCGATCCGGCCGACTGGCTGATGTGGCGGCGCACCTATGACGGCTGGGGCTACAGCCCGCTCGATCAGATCAACAAGGACAACGTCAAGAATCTGAAGGTGGCCTGGACCTGGTCGCTCACGCCGGGCGCCACCGAGACCACGCCGATCGTGCATGACGGCGTGCTCTACGTCTTCAACTATGCCGACAAGGTGCAGGCGATCAATGGCGCGACCGGCGACCTGATCTGGCAATATACAAGGGCTCTGCCGCAGAAGCTGGTGACCGAAGGCGGCCAGGCGCTCGGCAAGCGCAACATGGCGATCTATCAGGACAAGCTGTTCGTGGCGACCTCCGACGCCCATATCGTGGCGCTCGACGCGGCGACCGGCAAGGTGGTGTGGGATCACGCCACCGGCGACTGGACCAAGGGCTGGCGCTATTCCGGCGGCCCGCTGATCGCCCATGGCAAGCTGATCCAGGGCATGACCGGCTGCGGCAATGCCGAGCCCGGCGGCTGCTTCGTCACCGGCCATGACGTGAACACCGGCGAGGAGCTGTGGCGGGTGTGGACCATCGCGCATCCGGGCGACCCCAACGAAGCGACCTGGAACGGCCTGCCGCTCGAGAGCCGCTTCGGCGCCTCGGCCTGGATGCCGGGCAGCTACGATCCCGACCTCAACACCGTCTATTTCGGCACCGGCCAGCCCTATCCGTGGATCGCCGAGATGCGCGGCACGCTGCCGAAGAAGGAGGGGGTCGAGAACAACGCGCTCTATTCGGACTCCACGCTCGCCATCGATCCGGATACCGGGAAGCTCAAGTGGTACCATCAGTATCTGCAGAACGACACCTGGGATCTCGACTACGTCTACGAGCGCATCCTGGTCGATCTGCCGGTCAACGGCGAGACCCGCAAGGCGCTGGTGACCACCGGCAAGCTCGGCATCATCGAGGCGATCGATCGCGTCAACGGGCAATGGCTGTGGGCCAAGGAGACGGTGCCGCAGAACGTGGTGCAGGCCTTCGATCCCAAGACCGGCGCGAAGACCATCAGCGCGGCGGCGGTTCCCCATATCGGCCAGACCACCATCAACTGTCCGGCCGATCCCGGCAGCCGCGGCTGGCCGGCCACCGCCTACAGCCCGAAGACGCAAATGCTGTACCTGCCGCTCAACGAGTTCTGCTCGAAGACGACGCCGGTGCCGCTCGATCCGGGCCAGGCCTATACGGGCGGCGGCCGCGCGATCTTCGATCGCACCAGCGTGCCCAACAGCGACGGCAATATCGGGCGCGTCGATGCGGTCAAGCTCGCCGACCGCAGCCAGGCCTGGTCGCACCGGCAACGCTCGCCGGAGACCAGCG
Source organism: uncultured Alphaproteobacteria bacterium (assembly GCA_963744275.1). Taxonomy (GTDB): domain Bacteria; phylum Pseudomonadota; class Alphaproteobacteria; order Rhizobiales; family Xanthobacteraceae; genus VAZQ01. The sequence continues at coordinate 24,761 of CAVUSX010000025.1, read as the reverse complement.
CCATGCTGCCGACCGGCGGCGGCGTGGTGTTCACCGGCACGCTCGATCGCTATTTCCGCGCCTTCGACGATACCACCGGTCAGGTCCTGTGGGAGACCCGCACCAACAATGCGATCAACGGCTTTCCCATCACCTACATGGCCAACGGCAAGCAATACGTCGCCGTCGCGACCGGCAACGGCTCGAGCGAGATGCGTTCGCTCAACACGCTCACGCCGGAAATCGGGATCCCCGACGGCGGCTCGGTGCTCTGGGTGTTCGCCCTGCCGGACAAATGAGGGCGCGCGGGACGCCGACCAGAACCATGCCGCGCGGGAGAGCAACCCGCGCGGCCGCCGCCGTCCTGGCCTGGCTTGATGCCGGCGTTTGCGCTCGCGCAGACGCCCTTCGTGCAGGACGAATGGAAGTTCGGCCGCCGGCAGGACGGCGCCACGCTGCATTACTGCGTCGACGAGCGCGATCCCGACCTGCCGGTCGCGCGCAAGATCGGCGCCGCGATCGCGGGCGCCCTGCTGCTGGAGCCGAAGGAGCACGTGGTCGGCGAGGATTGGTCCGGCGAGGACATCGAGCAGATCTATCAGGTCCTGCTGGAGACCTGCGATGTCTTCCTCGGCTTCAAGCTGATCCCGGACGCCTATCCGGACTGGCTCACCATCACGCGCGGCTATTATCGCGCCTCCTACGTGTTCGTGACCGCCGACGCGAATTGGAGATCGCTCGCCGACGTGCCGCTCGCCAAAACGATCGGCGGCACCATCGGCACCAGCGCCGACATCAGGCTGATGCAATACCTGAACGCCTTGAAGCCGGCCGAGCGCTGGCCGCACTATCCGGTGGCGTCCGACGAAGCGGCGCTGCGCGACGTGGTCGAGGGCAAGCTCGCGGCCGCGCTGGTGTGGGCGCCGTCGTTCTGGGGGCTGCAGAAATCCGATCCGGCGCTTCGCCAAGCTGCGCAGCATGGCGCCCAAGCCCCTGCCGGATTCGAGCCAGGATGTCGGGGCCGTCATGCTCACGCGCGAGACCTTCCTGCGCGCCAACCTGGATCAGGCGATCGCGGCCCTGACGGCGGATGGAACCATCGAGGGCATACTGAAGGGGTTCGGCTTCCCGGCCGCGCCGGTACGCTAGCACGCCGATGAGCCCATCGTGATCGCAGCCCCCACCCCCGCGGTCGAGATCGACCACATCAGCAAGCGCTATGGCCGCACGCTCGCGCTCGACGATGTGACCTTCGACGTGCCGCGCGGCGACGTGTTCGCCCTGCTCGGCCCCAACGGCGCCGGCAAGACCACGCTGCTGCACATCCTCTGCACCATCCTGCGCCCCGACGGCGGCAGCGCGCGCATCGGCGGCGTCGACGTCATGAAAAATCCGCTCGGCGCGCGGCGCAGCCTGGGCGTCGTGTTCCAGGAGCCGAGCCTCGACGACCGCCTGACGGTCGAGGAGAATCTCGAGTTTCACGGGCTGGTCTACGGGGTCCCGCGGGCGCTGCGGCGCGCCCGCGTCACGCAGATGCTGGCTCTGGTGGAGCTCGAGAAATGGCGCGACGCGCTGGTGCGCACGCTGTCCTCGGGCATGAAGCGCCGGCTCGAGATCGCCCGCGCGCTGGTGCACGATTCCAGCATTCTGTTTCTCGACGAGCCGACCGCCGGGCTCGACGCCCAATCGCGCGAGCGCATGTGGCAGTATCTGCGCAACGCACGCAGCGAGCGCGAGCTGACCGTGATCGTCACCACGCACTATATCGAGGAGGTCGAGAATTGCGATCGCGTCTGCATCATCGACGGCGGGCGCATCCTGGCCAATGACGCGCCCGCCGTCCTCAAGGCGCGCCACGGCCACGAATTGCTGCGCGTGGTGCCGCGCGACGAGAGCATCGCGGCCGAGATCGTGGCCGCCCATGCCGAGATCGCGAGCCGCACCGGCGAGGAGATCGTGCTGCGCCTGCCCGGCGACGCCTTCACGGAATCCTTCCTGGCCCGCTACGGCACCCGCATCCGCCGGCTTTCGATCGAGGAGCCGAGCCTCGAAAGCGTATTCCTGTCGCTCACCGGGCGGCAATTGCGCGACCAGGCGGCCGGTGCGCGCGAGCGCACCTACGAATTCGGCAAACGTGGCGGCGAGCACACCAGATGACGGCGAGCGCGGTCGGACCGGAACCAGCTCCCTCCCTTCCCTCCCGGCGGTGGGGCCTGTGGGCGGGCGGGCTTTACGCCATCTGGCTGCGCGAGGTGAAGCGCGCCGTCCGCGACCGCGGCCAGCTGATCGGCGGCGTGGTGCGGCCGCTGCTCTATGTCCTGATCATGGGCATCGGCCTCAATCCGTATTTTCGCGGCGAAGTCTACGGCGAGGTGCACTTCGTGGTGCCCTATACCTATGTGCAGTTCCTGTTCCCGGCCGTGATCGCGCTCAACATCATGTACACCTCGGTGCAATCGGCGGTCTCCGTCATCTGGGACCGCGAGTTCGGCTTCCTGCGCGAGGTGCTGGTCTCGCCCATGCCGCGCGCCGCGATCCTGTTCGGCAAGATTCTCGGCGGCACCACGGTCGCGCTGTTCCATGGCGCGCTGGTGCTGGCGCTCGCCCGCTTCGCCGACCTGTCGATGACGCTCGCTGATCTCGCGCAAGGGCTCGGCCTGATGTTCCTGATCGCGTTCGCCCTCACCTCGCTCGGCGTCGTCATCGCCAACCGCATCCGCAGCTTCGAAGGCTTCGGGGTCTTCTCCAACGTGGTGATCCTGCCGCTCTACTTCCTGTCGAGCTCGATCTTTCCGCTCGATCCCTCGCTCACCAGCGCGCAGACCCGCGTGATCTATCCGGAATGGCTGGTCACGCTGATAAAGCTCAACCCGCTGACCTACGCCATCGATGCGCTGCGCGGCGCCTTCATCCATTTTCATCAGTTCGATCCCCGGCTCGGACCCGCCGTCCTGGTCGCGATGGCGGTGGTGTTCTTCCTGGTCGCGCTGCGCGATTTTCGCCGGGCCTGAGAGGCACGCGGATGGCGCAGCACGGCCTCATCCGCGATGCGCTAGGCGCCCTGCCCATCCTGGGGGTGCTGGCCGCGGTCTATCTGTTGCCGCCGGACACATCGCTGAGCGAAATCCGCGGCGCCGGCGCGCTGCCGGTCTGCCTGCCGCCCGATGCTCCTCCGTTCGTCGCCGGCGACGCACAGGCGCCCGGAATCGACGTCGAGATCCTGCAGGCGCTCGCGCGCGATCTCGGCCTGCGGCTGGCGCCGGTGCCGGAGCCCGCCATGGCGCAGGACTTCAATCCGCGCGCCTGGCACGTCACCCGCGCCGCCTGCGCGGTCCTGGCCGGCGGCCTGGTGGCGTCGCCGACCACCCGATCCTTTCTGGAGATGAGCCCGCCCTATGCGCAGACCGGCTGGGCGCTCATCACCCCGCAACCCGCCGCCTCTGGGCACGCACGCAAGCTCGGCGTTCTGGCCCCGCCCTCGGGGCTCGACCGGATCGCGCTGGCGAGCCGTCTGCGCGCCGAGCAGGCGCAGGTGATCATCGTTTCCAGCGCGGAGGCGCTGGTGGCGGGACTGCGCGCGGGCCGCTTCGAAGCCGGCGTCACCGAAAAGCTGCTGGCCGACCAGATCGCGGCCCGCGAGCATTGGGGCGCGGACTGGCTGCCCGGCGACCTGCCGCGCTATCCGGTCGCCTTCGGGCTCTGGAAGGGCGACCTCACGCTCAAGCGCGCGGTATCAGGCGCGCTCGAACGGCGCATGCGCGACGGCACCGTGGCCGGGATTTTGGCGAAGTATTTGGGAGGTGGGAGTCCGTAGCCCGCATGCAGCGCAAGCGAAATGCGGGACCGGCGTTCCCGGATTGCGCTGAGTTCATCATCGGGCGGCGCTTCGCGCCGACCCGTTGGCTCCATCCGGGCTACACGCTACACGCTCACGTCTTCGCCCAGCACCAAGGTCAACAAGAGCCCAAAGGCCGGATCAAGCAGCCGGTTCACCACCCCGGTGGCGACCAGCGCCGCCACGATCAGGCCGAGAAAGAGCTGAACGCCGGGCAGCCGCTCCCGCAGCTTCGGCACGGCGGCGACCAGGAGATGCCCGCCCATGAGCGGCGGCAGCGGCAGCAATCCCAAGAGCGCGAACCACAGGCCGACCTCGATGATTGTTTGAATGAGCACGAAGGCGGTCGCCGCCGCCGTGTCGGGCAGGAGCGGCAGCAGGAACGGGCGCGCGAAACGCAGCGCCAGGACGCCCAGCACGATCGCGGCAAAGCCGGCCAGGACGACCAACACCAGAGCGAAGCGCCCGTGGCGCAACGCGCGCGGATCGATCGCCACCCATTTGGCCCAGCCGATGGAGAAGACCAGCGCGACCGCGCCGCCCAGCAGATCCACGTGCCGCAGCGGATCGATGCTGAGCCGCCCGTCATGCTTGGGCCCGGCGTCGCCCAGGACAGCCGCCGCCATCGCGAGCCCCCACCCCTGCAGGGTCGATACCAGCAGCACCGCGCAGATGCGCATCATCAGCTGCGATAGCGTGAAATCGATCACGACGGCCCCGCGCTGCGCCGGCGCCGCGCCATGCCGGAGGGCCCGCATGCTTATATCAGATCAAGCTATCTCTTGAGGCTCATGGCCTGCTGGGCATTCGGGTCCGCCGGCAGCTCCTTGTCGTCGGGCTTGTAGCCGTTCTCGCCCAGGATATAGGCGATCATGTCCGCATAGGTCTCGTCGTTGAGCTGGCCGGGACGGTCGGGCGGCATCTTGGCCTTCATGAAGCTGAAGAGCGCCGCCACATTGGCGGCGTCCCAGTGGCGCGCGAACGACAAGCCCTTGAGCGGCGGACCGCCGAACTCGCCATTGTCGAGATTGGAGCCGTGGCAATCGAGGCAGTTGTGCGCATAGGCGGCGTGGCCGCGTTCGGCCTGTTCTTCCGTGAACGACGGCGCCGCCTGGGCGGCGTGCCGGCGTGCGGCGCGCCCTGCTCGCGCATGGCATAGACCTGCTCCGGGGTCAGGTTCTCGGCGCGCGCGGCGGCAATGTCGGCCGGCACGATCGGCTTGAAATCCTTGGGCAGCCGCTTGTCGTTGTCCCAGGCGGTGAGCGCGTAGTCGATAACGGCGGCGATCTCGTCATCCTTCAGCGAGTCTGCCCAAGACGGCATGTTGCCGTTGTATTGCGTGCCGTCGACCGCGATCGCTCCGGTCATTCCGAACAGGACCAGGCGCACCATGAAGGCGCGCCCATCTTTCGCGAGCACATCCGGGGCGTGGCCGGCGAGCGGCGGAAAACCGCCCGCGATGCCGTGTCCGCTGCGCTGGTGGCAACCGGCGCAATTGCCGTCATAGGTGCGCGCTCCCAGCGCCTGCCACTGGAAGTCGCCCGCCGGCACGGCCGTCTGGGCGAGCGCGCGCGAGCCGCCGCCGCCGAGGGGAACAGCCGACACCGCGAGGGCCGCCAAAAGCAATCCGAACCCATGGGACAGACGGAACCGCATGATTCAACCCCTTGCCGGCAACGACGATAGCAGGCTCAATTCAACACCCGGCCGCGACCAATCGAGCCGATGCGAAAATGCCTGTAAGAGCCTTGATCGGTCAACTCTTTTGGCTGGATTTCTTGACCCAGGATCGAGCCGGCGCCCTTAACCAAGCCGCCGCCGGCCTGCGGTCGAAAATGCGCTGGCGAAACATCCCCCGATCTGCCATGCGGTGGATTCCGCCCGCCCGCGCACCCGCCTGCGTCCATCCAAATATAATCCAGAAAACCTCAAGGTTCCGTCTTGGCCGAAGTCTCCGTCCCGCGCCCGTCCGTTCCGGTCGACAATGTGCTGCACCGGCGCCTGATCACCGGGGCCTGCATGATGGCCATCTTCATGGCGGCCGTGGAGGGCACCATCGTGGCCACCGCCATGCCGACCATCGTGGCCGAGCTCGGCGGCTTTCAGCCTGTTCAGCTGGGTGTTCACCGCCTATTTCCTGGCCCAGGCGGTGACCACCCCGATCTACGGGCGGCTGGCGGACCTGTTCGGGCGCAAGCGCGTGTTCTTCGTGGGCGCCTGCATTTTCCTCCTCGGCTCGACCGCCTGCGGCCTCACCGCCGGCATGGTGCCGCTGATCGCGTTCCGCACCCTGCAGGGCGTGGGCGCCGGCGCCATCCAATCGATCGCCACCACCATCATCGGCGACATCTATGCGCCGGCCGACCGGGCGCGGCTGCAGGGCTGGCTGTCGAGCGTGTGGGGCCTGGCGGCGGTGATCGGGCCGGTGCTCGGCGCCTTCATCGTGGAGCACCTGCATTGGGCCTTCGTGTTCTGGATCAATCTGCCGATCGGCGTCGGGGCGATCGCGATCCTGGCGATCTTTCTCCATGAGCGGCTCAATCCGCGCCAGCACCACATCGACTACCTCGGATCGGCGCTGCTGATGCTCGGCGTCGGCGCCATCATGATGGTGGTGGTGCAGGCCGAATCGCTCGACCGGCCCGTCATCGCGACGCTCCTGATCGGCGGCACCGTGGCGCTGATCTGGCTGGTGGTGAACGAACGGCGCAGCCGCGAGCCGATCGTGCCGTTCCGGCTCCTTGCGCAACCGGATCATCGCGGCCGGCAATCTCGGCGGGCTGGCGATCGGGGCCTTGCTGACCTGCGTGGTCGGCTTCCTGCCCACCTATGTGCAGGGCGCCATGGGGCGCAGCCCCACCACCACCGGCATCGTCATCGCGGTGCTGTCGGTGGCCTGGGCGCTCGCCAGCGTGGTGGCGGGCCGCCTGATGGTGAAGACCTCCTATCGGCTCACCGGCGCGGTGGGGGCGCTGGCCTTGATCTGCGGCTGCGCCATCTTGATCGCGCTCGACGAGAGCAATTCGCTCACCTTGGTGAATGCCGGCGCCGTGCTGATCGGCATCGGCATGGGTTTTTGCAACACCACCTTCCTGGTGTCGGTGCAGGCGAGCGTGGGCTGGAGCGAGCGCGGCGCCGTGACCTCCTCGGTGCTGTTCATGCGCACCATCGGGCAGGCGCTCGGCGCCGGGATCGCCGGCGCCATCCTCAACTTCAGCCTCGCCCGCGCCGCGCCGGCGGCCGGCGAGACCCTCAACCAGCTCTTGTCGCCGGTTCTGCGGGCCGGCCTCGATCCGCAACTGATCGCGCAGCTCAGCCACGCCATCGCGAGCTCGCTGCACGACGTCTACGTGATCGCCGGCGTGCTGGCGGCGCTCACGCTCGCGCTCATCGGCCTGCTGCCCTCCGGCGCGAGCCCGACGCGCTCCGGCAAGGCGGGCGAGGCGAGCTGAAGACGCCTGCAGGCGCACGGCGACCCGCTCGTCCGCGGTCCGCGCGGCAGAGCGGGAACTCGGCTATTGATCGTTTCCAAGAACAAGACAGGGGAGGAGATCATGACCGTCGTATTTGGAACGACGACGCGACGTGGCTGGGCGGCCGCTCTGGCGGCAGGCGCCGCTTGCTGTCGCCTGCTGCACCGTCGCATCCGCGCAAACCATCGACCAGCTCTACGAAGCCGCGAAGGCCGAGAAGACCGTCGTGCTCTGGGGCGCCGGGCCGAGCGCCGGCTACGAGAGCGCGGCGCGCGCCTTCGAGCAGCAATTCCCCGGCGTCACGGTCAGCCTCATGGGCGGCTTCAGCAATGTGCTCAACGCCAAGGTCGAGGAGCAGTTCGGCGCCAAGAAGGTCGAGACCGATCTCCTGGTGTTCCAGACCGTGCAGGATTTCGTCGCTTGGAACAAGCGCGGCCTGCTCCTGCATTTCAAGCCCGACGGCTTCGAGACCATCGGCGCCAATTCCAAGGACCGGGACGGCGCCTGGATCGCGGTCAACGCCAATCCGATCTTCTACGGCTACAACAGCGATGAGGTCGCCGCCGATGACGTGCCCAAGTCGGCGCTCGATTTCCTGAAACCGCAATTCAAGGGCAAGCTCATCAGCGCCTATCCGGCCGACGACGACGCCACCCTCTACGATTTCTACAACATCGTGCGCAAATACGGCTGGAGCTACATGGACCGTTACATGGCGCAACAGCCGAAATTCATCCAGGGCCATCTCGGGGTCGCCCGCAGCCTCGGCTCCGGCGAGAGCCTGGTGAGCTTCGACAACACCATCGGCTCCACCAACACGGCCAAGCGCGAGGGCGGCAAGATCGCGCTGGCGGCCCCGGCGAGCGACCGGATGCCGATGTTCTTCACCTCCGAGGCGATCCTCAAGGACGCGCCGCATCCCAATGCCGCCAAGCTCTATGTCAGCTGGTTCCTGTCCAAGGAGCAGCAAAGCCGCATCGGCGTCTACTCCTCGCGCGGCGACGTGCCGCCGCCCGAAGGGCTGATGCCGCTCTCCGGCTATCGCCTCGCCGATGGCTACCTCAAGTTCGTCACCAACCAGAAGCGCCTGGTGGCGCTGCGCCAGCGCTTCGAGAAATACACCGGCCCGGTCGCCAATGCGGGCGGGGTGAAGTGAGGGCGATCAAAATCCGTCTTACCCTACCGGGCCTTTTCCCGAAAGGGGGCGGACCTCGACTCCAGGCATAGCAATCAACTTCTCGATCTGCGCCTTGGTCGGGTGGCGTAGCACACGAAGCGCTCAGGCCGCCAGCCCATGGGAGCCACAGTTGCCCGCGACGGCTGCGGTCTCCCAGTTGCGACCAATGCGTATTCGGTGATTCGCGAGTGGGCGATAGAGACCGGCTTCGACTTGCGCAGCAGAGTATCGCGCACCCTCCGTCCAAATTGCGGAATGTTTCGATGATATGCTCAGGGCGCTCTCCATCGGCGACCTTGTGGCTCGCTGCAAGTATCTCTTCGTCATCTGCATGAATTTTATCGATCATATCCTTTGGTCGGCGTACACTGACTCGCCTGCTCCTCTTAGCTCACGAGCTATCTGTTCGCGTGCATGTCGGCAAGGAATCGGCCAACCTGCTCAAACAGCGCTGCATTGCGCCGAGCGGCCGTGTTCGGTAGCCCTTTCGACGCCCGCATGGCTGCAAGTCCCACTGATCGAAAGACGGAAATGACAGGACACCGCGATTCGGCACCATTGCACGTTCGCCCGCACCGGTAGGCCGCAACGATGTCGTCATTATACGCGCGATCTTGCAAGTGTCAGCCCATTGAGCAATAAAGACCGGGCGCTAGAGCGACGAAGGCCTTCTCGCTGCGACGACGCAATATTGGCGAGCGCGACGTCAACGCATCGTCGAAGGCGACATCCCACCTCGCCAACTGCGGATTGTTATTCGCCTCGTGTTGTGATCTCCATCGTAGACAAGCCAGGTCGCGACGGCACGCGTAAGTTGGCGAAAGGGCATCTCTTCAAGCCGGCTCCCTTCGAGCTGTCCGAGAAGCCGCCATATTCCGAACTCGGTCATCGGCCGAACTTGCAGCGACGACGATCCGAAACGGCCGCGAGTCGCGCGGCATTGCCTCGCGGCTTTCGGTGAACGACGCAATGATGTGCTCGAGCTCTTGGGCCAGCTTCGCCTTGGGCAACCGAGTATAGGCAGCGAAGAGATTTTGCAGATACCCGACTTCTGTCGAGTCCTCTTTCGGACGTTCCGAGTGAAGTGCAAAGGCGGATTCATCAAACAGCACCGGGCGATTTTCACCGGCGGCAATCACGCCGCGCCGCACGAGATCGGCAAATTTTTCCTCGTCGCTCCGCCAGAATGCAAGATCACGCAGATGCAGGACTGAACTCACCATCTCTCCGCCTGACGATCCTTGCATGGTCCGACCCCGCCCCGGTGGCACTCGCGGCCGCGGCGCCATCAGGATCGCCTGGAGGCCGCCGACGCGCGCTCCTTGAGGGAGCCGGCACCACCGGCTCCCCCGACCACCCTGCCCATCACAGCGAAAACACGTAGAGCACGGTCGCGTTGCGCTGCTGCTTGAGCTCGGGGGTGTTGACGAGCTTGCTCAAGGCGGCGTTGCTGGGGCCGGACGCGATCGCCAGATACTGCTTGCCGTTGACCGCGAACGTCATCGGCGGCGCCGCGAAGCCCGAGCCCACGTTGATCTTCCACAGCTCTTCGAGCGTGGTGTCGTCATAGGCCGCGACGGTGCCGTCGAGCAACCCGACGAACACGAGCCCGCCGCCGGTCGAAAGCGTGCCGCTGTAGTTGGGATACGGCAGGTGCAGGTTCTTCTTGACCTCGCCGGTCAACGGATCGACGGCGGTCAGGTTGCTCTCGTAGCGCTCGTCGGCCTTGTAGGCGCCGCCGGTGCGGGCGTACCAGCCGGCCTCCTTCTTGGGCATGTCCTTGTCGTTGGTCACGGTCTCGCAGGCGGTCAGGACCGGAATGTAGAGCAGCTTGGTGCGCGGGCTGTAGGAGGAGGGCCAGTAATTGTTGCCGCCGGTGCGATTGGGACAGACCTTCTTGATCGGATTGTCGGTGGTCGGATTGGCGAGGCCCGAATAGCTCTGGATGTCCTTCCCCGGATCGTAGTCGAGCGGCTTGCCGGTCTTCTGGTCGATGCCCCGGGTCCAGTTGATGTTGTCCATGTAGGGCTTGGCGACCACGATCTGGCCGTTGCTGCGCTCCATCGTATAGACGAAGCCGTTGCGCGCCGAATGGGTGATGAGGTTGCGCGGCTGACCGTCAACGGTGCCGTTGATCAGGATGTGGGTGCCGACCTCGTCGAAATCCCACATGTCGCCGGGCGTGAACTGGAAGTACCAGTTCATCTTGCCGGAATCCGGATCCCATGAGATGGCGCTGTTGGTGTAGAGGTTGTCGCCCGGCCGCACCCGCGGATCCATCATCGGCACCGGATTGCCGGTGCCCCAGATGGTCTGGTTGCTGGCCACGTCGTAGGTGCCGGTCACCCAGACGGCGCCGCCGCCGGTCTGCCAGGCATTGTTCTTGTCCTTCCAGGTCTCGCTGCCGGGCTCGCCGGGCGCCGGGATGGTGTATTTGAGCCAGAGCCGCTTGCCGGTCGCGGCATCGAGCCCGGCGATGAAATCGCGCACGCCGCGGTCGCCGCCCGACGCGCCCACGATGATCTTGTCCTTGACGGCGAGCGGAGCGGCGGTGATCGCCACCTCGGCCTGGTCGGTCGACAGGTTGGTCTCCCAGGCGACCTTGCCGGAGTCCTTGTCGGAGGCGATGATGCGCGGCGGATAGCTGGCGGCCGAGATGACGTAGTTTCCCCACAGCGCCACGCCGCGATTGGCGTTGGCGACCTTCTCCTGCTTGGGATTCATGCGCCAGACGATGTGGCCGGCGTCGCCCGAGCGCACGTCGATCTTGTAGACGATGCCCCACAGGTCGACCATGTACATAAAGCCGTCCTCGACCAGCGGGGTGGCCTCGAGATTCTCGTTGGCCGAGGTCCCGCCGAGCGCCACCGCATAGGCGAGCTTGAGATTCTTGACGCTGCCCTTGTTGATCTGGTCGAGCGGCGAGAACCGCTGGCCGTCATAGGTGCGGTGGTTCATCAGCCAGTTCTGCGGCTCCTTGTCGGCGTTGATCAGCCGCTGCGAGGTGACCTCGGCGGCGAGCACCGGGACGGCCGTCAACGCGATGCCAGCCAGCAAGGCGGCCGTGGAGACGAGACGATTGCGCTTGGTGGTCATTGGCTCCTCCCTGCGGAAAACCGGAATTCTTGTGACGTTCCGGTTGATTGATCTTACCTTGCGAAGATTCTTCCTCGGTCGTCCCTGCGAAAGCAGGGACCCATACTCGCGTGCCCCCTCGATCAGCTGCCATAGCCCATCGAGACGGTGTACACGCCGTAATGGTGGCTCCCGGCTCTTCGGCAGGGACGACCGCTGCGAGGCACTCAGCACGAAAGCTTCTCAAACGCCTATCAAACGATGAACTCCGCCGCTCACGTCTTGCCCGCCGCCAGCGCGGCGCGCACGCGCTGCGGCGTCATCGGGTATTGCCGCAGCCGCACCCCGGTGGCGTCGAAGAATGCGTTGGCGATGGCGGCCCCGGTCGATCCCATCACCTCCTCGCCGGCGCCGGTCGAGGGCTGGTCGAGGCGCTGGACCACCACCGGGGTGACGTCGGGATGCTCGGCGAAGCGCAGGATCGGGTAGCTCACCCAGTCGAGGCTGGTGACGTTGGTATCGGAGAACGTCACCTCCTCCTTCAGGATGCGGCTGGTGGCCTGCACCATCATGCCGACGATCTGGTTCTCGACCAGCGCCGGATTGACGGCGAGGCCGGCATCGAGCGCGCCGTAGAGCTTCTTGGCCACGATCGTGCCGGTCGTCTTGTTGACCTCGATCTCCGCCACCGCCGCCCCGAAGGAGACGTGGTGGGTGCCGAGCGCGATCCCGCGGCCGGTGACCACCTCGGCATCCGAGAGCGCAGCGGCCGCGACCCGCGGCGTCCATCCGGCTGCGGCGGCCGCGGCATCGAGCACGCCGCGCCAGCGCTCGCCCGCGATGTTGCGGCGGCGGAACTCGAGCGGATCGATCCCCGCCGCATGCGCGAGCTCGTCGATCACCTGCTCGGAGGCGAACGAATAATGCATGTCCATGGGCGAGCGCAGCGGCGAGCCTTTGAGCAATCCCACCATCGGCACCGCATGGCTGACGACGCGGCGGTTGGGAATCGCATACATGGCGCCGGTGCTCTGCGGGTTGACGATGATCGAGTTCGATCCGCCGGTGCGCTCCTGCGGCTTGGTCAGCAGAGCCAGCTCCTGCGAGGTCTCGATCACATGCCAGCCGTGCTGCCAGCCCTGGTACTCGTAGGCCACGATCTTGCCGCTGCGGTCGACGGCGGCCCGCACCTCCGCGATATGCGCCGGCCCGTAATTGTCCCAGCCATGCTCGTCCGCAGCGCATGAACTGCACGCGCACCGGCTTGCCCACCACCTGCGACATGACGGCGGCGGCTTGCGCTGCATCCTCGTAGCAGCTGTGGCCGAAGGTGCCGGAGCCTTCGTAATACTGCACCCGCACCTTCTCGGCCGGCAGGCCGAGCGTGTCGGCGAGCATTCGGCGGGAATTGTAGACGTCCTGGGTCGAGGACATGACCAGGGCCCCGTCCGGACCGACATCGGCGAGCGCGCAATTGGGACCGAACGGCACATGCGCCTGGTAGGGCAGCTGGTAGGTCGCGGTCGCCACATGGGCGGCCTGCGCGAAGCCATCCGCCAGATTGCCCTTGTCGACCACGATCGTATCCGTCGTCTTGGCGGCGCGCATGGCCTCGTGCAGCTTGGCATTGCCGGGGAGCGAAGCCTGCGCCTGCCAGATGACCTTGAGATCGCGGGCCGCCTTGACGGCATCCCATTCGCGCTGCCGCGACCACGCCCACGAAATCGCCCTTGCGCACCACGCGGGCGCCGGGAATGTGCTTGATCGAGCTCTCGTCGATGCCGAGCGGCTTGGCGCCGGCGCCGTAGGCGCCCTGCCCGCGCGGACGCACGACGCGGCCGTGCAACATGCCGGGTACCCGCACGTGCTGCATGTTGGTGTATTTGGCGCTGACCTTGTCGGGAAGATCGAGGCGCGCCACCCGAGTACCCACCAGCTTGTATTGGCCGACCGGCTTGCGCGGTGCAGTGCCGGTGAACGGGAAATGCAATTGCTCATCGCCGAGAAGATCGCCGTACCTTACCGACCGGCGCGCATCGCCGGCGACCGAGACGACGCCATTCGATACCGTCAGGTCGGCAACCGGCGCGTTCAGCCGCGCTGCGGCGAGCCACAGCAAAACCTGCCTCGCTTCCGCCGCCGCCGCGCGCAGCTGCGGTCCGCCGCGCTCGATCGAGGAGCTCGAGGTGGTGGCGCCCTGGTCCGGGGTCACGTTTGTGTCGAGCCGCACCGCCGAGAGCGCCCCGATGTCGAGATCGAGCTCTTCGCCGGCGATCTGCAGCATGCCGGTGGTGTTGCCCTGCCCGAGCTCGCACTTGCCGAAAATGATGGTGGCGGTGTTGTCGGGGTGCACCGCGATCCAGGAATTGATCAGCTTGGGATCGGGCGGACCGCCGGTCTGGGCGCGGGCGGACGGCGGCCCGGCGAGGCTGAAGCCGACGATGAGCGCGCCGCCGCCCTTGAGGAGAGCGCGGCGCGAAAAGGCCTGGGCGGCGAGCGTGTCGGTCACGATGGGGCTCATGGCGTCGCGCATGGTCTTGCTCATGGCGTCGCTCCCGGCGCCGCTGCGGCCATGACGCGGGACGCGAGCTTGATCGCCTTCATCACCCGCGGATAGGTGCCGCAGCGGCAGAGATGGCCGTTCATGTGCTGCCTGATCTGCGCATCGGTGGGCTGCGGATTTTGCGACAACAGCTCGGACGCCTTCACGATCATTCCGCTGATGCAGTAGCCGCAATGGGGCGCCTGCTCGTCGATGAAGGCCTGCTGCAACGGATGCAGCGCGGGCGGCGGCGTCAGCTTCTTCTGCTCGGCATGCCAGGCCGCCAGGCCTTCGAGCGTGGCGATGGATTTGCCCACCACGTTCGCCACCGGCGTCACGCAGGAGCGGATCTCGACCCCGTCGGCGAGCACCGAGCAGGCGCCGCATTGCGCCAGCCCGCAGCCGAACTTCGGCCCGTGCAGGGCAAGCTCGTTCGAGAGCACATAAAGAAGGGGCGTATCGGGATCGGAGGCGACCGGCCAGGTTCGCCCGTTCACCTTGATGCTCAGCTCATCCACCATCGGGGTGCTCCTATAGGGACCGGCCTTGCTGGCTCGCTCGGGTGCCTTGAGCCTAGCACCCGGTGCGAGCGGAACAAGCGCGGTTGTGGCGACCCGAGCCCGCCCGCAACCCCTTCGCACGGGCGGCCGGCTGGCGTATCCTGACGCTTAGAAAATCGTTGCTGCGGAAACAAAGAGATCAGGGAGAAACGCAATGCGCCTGCACCCGGGGGCCTCGATTCGACATGACCTCACCCGCGGTTCCGCACGCTTCGCCCTCATCGGCATCGCGCTCATGTGCTGGGCGGGCGCCGCGAACGCGCGCGTGACCCAGATCGTGATCAAGACCGTGGAATCCCCGGCTTTCGGCGGCAAGACCTTCGGGGCGGTCGGCGCCTATGAGCGGATCAGCGGGCAGGTCATCGGCGAGGTCGATCCCAACGACCGTCGCAACGCCGTCATCGTGGATATCGCCCTCGCGCCGAAGAATCCCAACGGCACCGTCACCTATTCGACCGACTTCCAGATCCTGCGCCCGATCGACCGCGCCAAGGGCAACCGCCGGATGCTCTACGAGATCACCAACCGCGGCCGCACCAATGCGCTCGAGATGCTCAACGACAGCCCGACCGGCAATGACGTCAACACCTCCGGCGATGCCGGCAACGGCTTCCTGATGCGCCAGGGCTACGTGCTCTTGGAGAGCGGCTGGGACGTCCCGCCGCCGGCCGGCAAGTTGTTCTCGGTCGCGGTTCCGGTCGCCAAGAACCCGGACGGCTCGGCGATCACGGGTCCGGCGACCGAAGAGTTCGTCATCGACAAGGGGCAGACGCCGGCCAAGCAGCCGCTCAATTATCCGGCCGCCAGCCCCGACAAGTCGAAGGCGAGCCTGACGGTGCGCAAGAACTACGCCGACACCCCGATCCAGGTGCCGGAATTGGATTGGGACTACGTGGATGCCAAGCTCAATGCGGTCAAATTGACGTCGGGCAATTTCGGCGGACCGGGCTCGTTCGGGCCGACCGCGCTTTACGAGTTCACCTACATCGCGCGCGATCCGTCCGTGGTGGGCCTGGGCTTCGCGGCGATCCGGGATCTGGCGACGTTCCTGCACAGCGCCAAGGTGGACGACCAGGGCACGCCCAATCCGCTCGCCGGCGACGTTCAGTTCATCTACACGTTCTGCTCCTCGCAGCCCTGCCGCACCATGCATGATTTCGTGCAGCTCGGCTTCAACGAGACCGAGGGACCGACGGGCGTCAAGACCTTCGACGGCATCTTGAATTGGAAGGCCGGCGGCAGCGGCATCTTCATGAACTACCGCTTCGGCCAGCCGGTGCGCACCCACCGCCAGCACATCGCGCGCTGGACCCCCGAATATCAGTTTCCATTCGCGGACCGGAAGCTGACCGATACCGTCACCGGCAAGACCGACTACCGGCTGCGACGCTGCGAGGAGAGCAAGACCTGCCCGAAGATTTTCGAGGCCAACTCATCCAACGAGTATTGGGCGAAGGCGGCCTCGATGATGCAGACCGACGCCCAAGGCCATGATCTGCCCGGGCTCGACAATGTCCGCTACTACCTCTTGGCGAGCTTGCCGCACGGGGGCGGCAACGGCCCCGGCATCTGCGCGCAACCGAGGAACCCGCTCAAGCCCAATCAAACACTGCGCGCGCTCTTGGTCGATCTCGACGCCTGGGTGACCGAGGGCGAGGCGCCGCCGCCCGACCGCATGCCGCGCGTCGCCGACGGCACGCTCATGCCGCCGCTGCCGCAAGCCGGCATGGGATTTCCGCAAATTCCGAGCGTCGTCTACAACGGCGTGCACCACACCGGCGATCTGTTCGACTTCGGCCCGGGTTTCGACAAAGGCATTCTGTCGGTGCTGCCGCCCAAGCTCCTCGGCACCCCCTACCCGGTCTTGGTGCCCAAGACCGATGCGGACGGCAACGACATCGCCGGCATCCGCATCCCGCAGGTCACGGTACCGCTCGCGACCTATACGGGCTGGGCCTTGCGGGCCGACGGGCTCGACGGCTGTGACGCCGCCGGCCAGAGGCTCGGCTTCGCCAAGACCAAGGCCGCGCGGCTCGCCGCAGGCGATCCGCGGCCCTCGATCGAGGAACGCTACCCGGACCACGCCACCTATGTGAACCTGGTGACTCGCGCCGCCCAGGAGCTCAAGGCGCAGCGGCTGCTGCTCGACGAGGACGTGGCTGCCTATGTGGCGGCCGCGCAGGCGGCCAGCGTTCCGTGAAGGCGAGCGGCCGACCACCGTGTAATAGGGGCGGCCTACGGATAGGCGGCGTGCCCGCGAGCTGCGTGTCGACGGTATTGAACGATCGCGAACCCGCCCCGGTCAGGTCGACTTTCGCATCCTGATCTCGATCCGCCGACGCTCGCGGACGTCGCCGTGGTTGTCCCAATGGGTGATCCGGCCGTCGGTGCCGATCAGCTGGGCGGCGGAGAGCGGCAGGATGCGGAAGGTCTTGAGGCGCGGATCGGCCGACAAGCGCTCGACCACCGAGAGCGCGCGCGCCAGACCCAAGCCGGCATTGTCGGCCCATTGCAGGACGCCGGCGCCGCTGGCTCCCGAGGTCACCGACGACAGCGCCCGGTCGAGGTTTGAAGCGCGGCCGTTCACTGGCTGCTCGTCGGTATGGCCGATCACCTCGATCACGTCCACGTCGTAGGAATCGGCGATCTCCAACAACTTGTCGACCACCACGGTGCGCAGCTCGGTCGCGAAACTGGGCGTCAGCTCCGCGCTGCCGGTCGCGAAATAATAGCCCCCGGCCTCGCTCAGGTTGATGATCGGAGGCCAGTTGTGTCCCTTCTTGGCCTCGCTGTCCTCCACCGGCTTGGGGGGCGGCACGGCGAGACCCTTGTCGATGAGAGCAGCGATCTCCTGCGGGGTGAGGTCTCCGAGCTTCCTGTCGGCCACCAGCGCGTCGATGGCGGCGGCGAGCGCCACCCCTCTGGCGATCTTGTCGGGATCGATGCCTTCGTTCATCAGCTGCTGCAATTTGGCGGCGTAGGCGCCTTCCTCCTCGAGCGCCGCGACCTGGACGCCTTCGTGCTCCATCTTGGTGACCGCGTCGTTGCTCTCGACCAGCTTGCGCCAGAAATCGTCGATGTCGGCCTGCGAGGTGGACTTGGCGGCGCGGTCCAGGAAATCCGCCAGACGGGCGTTCCTCCTGATGGTCTGGATCACCTGCGCGTTCGAAGCCGCCGCCGTCTCGACCTGCTTCAATTTCATGAGCGCATCATCGCGCTTGGCGCGCTCGCTCGCGAGCGACACCCCCACCGCGATGAGCAGGCAGAACACCAGGAGCAGCATGATCTCGGCCATGGTCAGGCCAAGGACGAGACCCTGACGATAGGAGGCCGACTGGCGGCCGATCATATCGGACATTACTCGATGGTCTCCCATTCCGGCCGCTTTTGCGGGTCGCGCAGGTCGCCGACGATGCCCGCGATCCGCTCGGCGGCGAGCGCGAGCGTATGCGCGCGCGCCTCGATCGCGGGCAGCGCTTCGCTCAGCTGATCGGTCCTGATCGCCATCTCGACGCCGGATTTGACCAGAACGTCGGTGAAGGTGCGCATGCTCTCGTCGGTCCTCTCCAGCATGAGGGTCAACCCCTCGGTGCAGGCCTGCGAGCTCGCCTTGATCTCGTTCAGCACCTCCGAGGTGGCCTTGATCATCGCCGCCGCCCATTCGAGCGCGGCCCGGTTCACGGCGGCGGTGGTGTCGAAATCCTGCCGCAGCGCGCCGACCAGATCGATCGACCGCTCGGCCGCGGTATTGGCGATCGCCAGCGCGTCCGTCACCGATTTGGCCTGGGCGTCGGAATGCGCCCCGATCTGCTCGGCCGCGAGCATCAGCGCCTGCACCACCGGATCGAGGCGGACCTCGAACACCTGGTCGGGCGTCTGCATGGCGTTGAGCTTGGTGGTGACGGAATCGAGCGCGTGCGCGATCTCACCGACGCGGTCCGACAGGGTCTCGGTCTGGGCCGACAGCTGCCCCACGCTGTTTGCGAGCGTCGCCCCCATGCTGCGGGTCACGTTGCCGGTCGCGTCGCCCAATTGGCGCGCCGCCGCCTCGACCGGCACCGACAGCTTGGTGGTGACCTCCTCCAGGCTCGAGAGCAGCTTGGCGACGATCTCGTCGAAGCGTTCCGTCATGTGGTTGAAGCTGTCGGCCGCCGACTGCTGCGCGTTGCGCCGGAAATAGGCGAACTCGACCACGCTGCTGTCGAGCTCGCGCCGCACCCGGCGCGCCGCTTCGGCCAGCTCGAGCCGCATCCGCTGCTCGACCTCGACCGGATCGCGGCGCATCTGATTGAAGATCACGCGCAACCCGATGCCGGTGATGGTGGAGCCGATCGCGATGCCGAAATTCTGCACGATCTCCTCGGCCGCGCGCGTGGCCGAGAACTGATAGAGCGAGACCCCCAGGCTGGTGAGCGTGAACAGGAAGCCCATGTAATAGAGATTGTCGCCCGACTGGTCGTCGCGCAGCCGCAGGCCGCGCGCCACGCCGAGCAGCAGCGCATAGACGATCATGATGCCGACCGGCACGAACGTGACATAGAGCTGCTCGATGCCGTCGAGCTTGGCCAGGATGATGTAGGCGCACCCGGCCGCCACGAAGGTCATGAACACGACCACGTTGGCGCCGACCGACGAACGGCCGGTTTCGTCCAGCGAACCGCTCTCGTTGCGCGCCACCTCAGCCCACTCCCTGCAGCTTGCTCGCCTGCTTAAGCCTGCCGTTGTTGTCGTGAATCCATTCCGCCCAGAACTTGATGTGATCGGCGGAATTGATCGGCTTTCCGGTCTTCCGCTGGATATAATAGATGAGCACGTCGGCGCCGTGCAGGTCGGTCTGCACCTTCTTGTAGGCGCGCGACGCCTTGAAGCGGGCGAACGACAGGTCGCCGGTGTATTGCGAATAATCCGGCCCGTGCTGCAGCATGTCGGAGATCACGACCAGGGACTTGGGAACCTCCTCGACGGTCCGCCCGGTGAAGCGCTCGACCGCGATCTGCTGGATGGTCTCCATGATCGGAGACGTCTTGCCCGGCAAGGCCTCAAATCCCGCCTCCAGCGCCGCATCGAGCGGCTGCCGAAATCCGTCCAGCCAGCGCTGCCGCGCCAGGCGCGGATTGGCGGTGTATTCGCTGAGCCCGCTGCCGTCGCCCGGATTGCAGCGGGAGAAGATCGATCTGCCGCCGGGCGTCTTCGGGTCGAGCAGCCTGATCTCCAGCAGCTCGTAGGCCGGCAGCGTTTCCGCCATGTCCACCAGGACGGTCCTGATCTCGCGCTTGGCGATGTCGGGGATCTCGTCGGTGGAATCGAGCAGCACCACGGCGACCGCGCGCGGGCCGTCGACCGGGCAGAGCGAAGCCTGATCGAGCGTGGGCGGGCGCACCGCGGTGGCATAGACATAGGCGCCCGCGGCCAGCAGGCCCAGTGCCAGCACCGCCAAAGCACCTCCGAGCAGGTGCTTGCGCAACTCGCCCGGATTGCTGCTACGCCGCCTTGGCGTTCGCCGCGACAACGGCTTTCTCCTCGACGAAATTGTCAATCTCGCGGTAGCTCGCGAAAGCCTGCTCGAATTCGGCGTGGATGGCCTCGATCTGCCCGACCAGAACGCCCTGGGATTCCGCGATCGAGCGCCGCAGGTCGTCGCGCGCCGAGGTCTCCAGCCAATCCTGCTCGACCGGCAATTTCTCGAGCACGTAGGACACCGAGAACCGCGGCGGCGGCGGCGTCTTGCGCAGGCCCTTGTTGGCTTCCCGGTAGACCGAGAGCAGCGCGTTCACGGCCCGGTCGAGATAGGACTGGTGGGCCGAGAACAGGCGGACCATGCGGGCGCGGCTCTCGAGAATGGAATCGTGCTCGGAGCGCCGGATCGACAGGTCGCGGTTGGCCTCCTCCAGGATCTCGATGGCGTCGTCGCGGATCTCGAGCAGCCCGGCGATCAGGTCGTTCTTGCGCCGGATATAGGCATCATGGGCGCCGGTGCGGCGCTTCTCCACGCTGGCATAGCCCGGATAGGGATCGAAAATCAGGAAGGAATCCGCAAAGGCGATCAGCGAGCACAGGACGCCGAGGCCGAACAGCAGCCAGGACTTGAAATCCACGAGCGCCAGCGGCGCCGTCTTGAGACGCAGCAGCACCTCGCGCCCGGCATCGGTGATCAGCGCGGCGGAGACCTCACGATAATGGGCGAGCGACAGGTTGATCGCGATCAACAGCGCCAGATAGCAAAGCAGCGCGAAAAACCCGAACAGCTTCCGAAACACGTTGCGGTGATTGAGCTCGCGCACGCCGACGACCGCGATCAGGAAGCTCACCCCGATATTGAGGAGCGCGAACGTGAAGGCCTCGGACGCGCCGCCCAGATAGCCGAGCTCGTTGCCCTTGGCGAGAAAGAAGCCGTTGAGGAACACCTCGAACACGAAAAGGACGAGCAGCACGCCGACCTTGACGGTCAGATTTCCGCCCGATGCCCAGTGCGCGGCGCGTTTGAGATCGTGCCGGCGGCGGAAGTCGTCGCGCTCGAGCTCGAGATCGCCGAGGTGGCGGCGCAGGTTGTGCAATTCGTCGCGGCCTTGCGCCGCCTCGGCGCGAAACTCGCTCACGGCCGCCGGCGCGGCTTGCCGGATGGTGCCGAAGCGGCCCTCGAAGTCGAGACCCGTCAGCCGCTCCTTGAAGGTGCGGATCTCGTCGAGGAGGGTGCCGTGCGCCGCGTTCTTCTCCGCCTCAACGCGCTCGATGATGGCGTTCTCGATATCGTCCAGGGCGAGCGCGCCGGTGGCGGGCTCCTCGCGCCCGCCGCGCTCGGCGCCGGTCTGGGCGAGCCGCATGTCGGCCGCGATCTTGTCGATGTTCAGGACCGGAAAGACGTCCAGCGACACGCGATAATCGTGCTGCTCACGCTTTAGCCCATTCACCAGGCGACTGAGCGCGGACTTCGGTCTTGATTCCATCGTTCCACTGGCCGAGCTCGGCCTCCAATCCCGCGACACCATTGCTCGGCGGGATATATCCGCCCACCGTGACATAATTGGCCACGCCGGGCATCTCAATATGGTGAGCCACCCGATCTGAGCGGCCCACGTGCCATGCCGGCGTGCCAGGGTCGCGTGCGGCCCGAGCCCGATCGTCTCGGCCACGGCAACGATCAATGGCCGGCGATCATGGCCCGGTGCGCGCGCGGCTGTTCCTTGCTGGCGCCCGCGCGATTCCTCGCAGCCGTAGAATCAGGCCGGCGCCAGCATATGTCCAGAAGAACCAACGGGCCACAGCGACCGATCCAACGGCCAAGCCGGGCCATCCGCCGCGTCCAACGCCGGAACACCAGCAAAGTCAATGCATTGTGGCCCGATTGTGGCGACCCTGGGGGCATGACGCCGCGGTCGGCTTCAACGGGCCTTGGCGAGGATGTCCTGCACGCGCTTGCGCTGCTCCGGGTTGATATCGACCACCACGTCCTGCGCGTTCTTGGCCGTGGTGGCGGCATCCAGGTAGTCGATGTAGCGCTGGCTTTTTTCGCCCTCGGCGACCAGCGCCGGCGCGTTGAGAGTCTCCTTGACGGCGGCCTGCAGGTAGGCGAGCCGGCCCGGCGGCAGGTTCGGGGGCACCAGCAGGATGCGGCCGAGGTCCTCGAGCTTGGCGCGGAACTCGAACAACCATTGCTGATCGGGCGTGAGCTTGACGGCCTCGAAGATGGTCGGAGTGTCCGGAAAGAAGCGCGACCGCACCCGTCCCATCGCGGCGACGACGTGCTGGTGCCCGCTCGCCACATAATTGTTGGCCGACGTGTCGGAGACGTAGATCGCGTCCATCTCGCCCTGGGTGACCGCCAAGGCGGCCTGGTTGCTGCCCGCGTAGCCGAGCACCACGTGGCAATCGAGGTCGAGCGCCACGCAGGTGAAGGCCGCACCGTCGGACAGCCCGTCAGCCGGCCCGCCCGCGGCCCAGTTTATCTTCTTGCCGAGCTTGATGGCGTCCTGCGGCGTCTTGATCGGCGAGCCGGGCCCCACCAGCCAGATCCACGGGGAAGCGCTGACGGTGCCGAGATAGCCGAACTGGCCGAGGTCGAAGCGAACGCCCGGCTGCTCGGTGAGCTGCGACAGCGCCGAGCCGGTGCCGTTGGCGATCATCATCGTGAGCCCGTCGGGCACCGCCGCATAGATGCGATTGAGCGCCACCAGGCCGCCGGCGCCCGGCTGGTTCTCGACCACCACGCTCGCCCCCAGAACCTTGGAGAGATGGGGCGCGATCATGCGCGCATAGGCGTCGTAACCGCCGCCGGGTCCGTAGCCCACCACCAACCTGACGGACTTGCCGCTGAAATAGGCCCGCTCGGCATCCTGCGCGCGCGCCGCCGGCACCATGGCCGCAAGCATCAGCGCAACCGCGAGCGCCGGCGTCACCGATCGAATGATTGTTTGCATGGCCGCTCTCCGCTGTGCCGATCAGGCGAACCTAACGACAATCCGGCGGCAATTCCATCCGCCTCGCCGCCCCATTTGTGGCCGCGCACCGGCACGGCTGCGGCTCTCATTCCGCGGCCGGTGCTGGCCAACAATCGGCAAACCCTATATGTCGATCCCCGGCGCAACGCCGGCGCCCCGAAGGCATGGAAAATGCCGGGAAGTGGTGGCTTGGCGCCGCCGTTTAAGGTCGAGCCCGGCGAGGGAGGACGCAATGAGGACTTTCCCGGAACGTCTGCGCGCAACCCTAGCGCTCCTTGCCGGCGCGGCATGGCTTGCGCTTCATCCGGTTCCTTCGCAGGCCCAGGATTTTTCCGGCCGGCCGATCCGCATGCTGGTGGGGCTCGCGGCCGGCGGGGCGACCGACGTCATGGCGCGCATCGTCGCCCAGAAGATGAGCGAGGGCCTCCACACCCCGGTCCTGGTCGAGAACAAGGCCGGCGGCAATTTCATTCCGGCGCTGCGCGATCTCACCGGCGCGCCCCCCGACGGCCATACGCTGTTCTTCATCTCGACCAGCACGCTGATCACCCAGCCGCTGCATCCCGACTATCCGTTCGATCTCACCAAGCTGACGCCGGTCTGCCAGGTGGCGACCGGGCCGCTGATCCTGGTGGTGCGCAAGGATCTCGGGATCAAGAGCATTCATGAGCTCATCGACTACGCCAAGCAGAACCCCGGCAAGCTCAGCTTCGGGGCCGGCGGCGGCACCGGCAGCTCGCTCTATTTCGCGACCGAGCTGTTGAAGTCGAAGACCGGGATCACGGCCGCCACCATCCCGTACCGGGGCGCCGGCCCCGCCCTCAACGATCTCCTGGGCGGCCATATCGACGCGATGTTCGACGCCATGCCGGTGATGGCCAATCAGGTCAAGGCCGGCACCGTCACGGCGCTGGCGGTGACCAGCACGAAGCGCTCGTCGGCGCTGCCCGACGTGCCGACCGTGATGGAAGTCGGGCGTCCCCGACTATGAGATCGCCGGCTGGTTCGGAATTCTCGCGCCAGCCGGCATGCCGCCCGCGATCGCCCAGCGCCTGCGCGATGAGGTCGCCAAGGCGGTGGCGGCGCCCGACGTCATCGCCCAGCTCGATTCCCAAGGCATGGCGCCGCTCGTCTCGCAACCCAAGGATTGGCACGACTACATGCTGGCCGAGCTCGATCGTTACGCCAAGATCATCAAGGACGCGAACATCAAGCCGGAATCGGATTAGCACGACAATCGATGGACGACGCAATGGCGGAGGCGCTGCCTCCGCCGTTTTCGTTTGCGCATCTGCCTTGAAAGGAAACTCCATGCCTGCCAGAGGTCCTTGGATCGACCACTTCGGCGACAACTTCCTGTGGTCGAACGCGACCCTCATCATCAAGGGCATGGCGCCCTATGGCGTGGTGGCGCTGGAGGAGATGGATCGCGCCTGCGAGCGGTTGCGGCTGCGCCAGCACGAGCCGCAGGCCTGGTGCGAGGAATGGGGCGCGCTCGGGGCCCAAGTCGAGCGGGCGGCCGATGCAGCCGACGCCGCCGGCCGCCGGCACACCGCCGGCGACTATTACCTGCGCGCCGGCAACTACTATTACAACGCCGAGCGCTTCATCCTGCCGGGCGAGGAGAAGCGCGAATGGGGCCGCAAGGCCTATCGCTGCTACCATGCCGGCATCAGGCGGCGGCA
>CAVUSX010000024.1:0-436613 GCA_963744275.1 uncultured Alphaproteobacteria bacterium | reverse complement strand
TTACTGATAAGTCAGTTATTTAGGCTACTTTCGCTTGATGTTTTATGCGATTCGTGTCATTGATTCGGCATGAAGCGAGATGGCCGGCAGCTGGATCATAAGACGCTTGAGGAGATCCGGCGGATGTCTGTTGAGCGGGTGCGTGAGGGCGAAGACCCGAGCGCGGTCATTGCCAGCTACGGCTTCTGCCGCACGACGATCTACAAGTGGCTGAACTTGGCGAAGGGTCGAGGGCACGGTCTTGCTGCTCTGCGTTCACGCAAAGGGACCGGCCGTCCTCGCAAGCTGACAGCGGCGCAAGAACGGCATGTCTTTCGTTGGATCAACGGCAAAGATCCGCGTCAATATGGTTTTGATTTTGGTTTATGGACACGTCAAGTTGTTGCCGAATTGGTTGCTGACAGGTTTGGAGTCAAGCTGAGCCTCGCCTCGGTAGGCAAGTTGCTCGCCGAATTGGGATTGACGCCGCAAAAGCCGTTGATGCGCGCCTATGAGCGCGATCCGGCGGCGATCGAGGCCTGGAAGCGCAACACCTATCCGAGCATTGCGGCACGGGCCAAACGCTTGGGGGCGGAAATCTATTTCTGGGATGAATCCGGCTTTCGTGCTGATGCGGTGCAAGGCCGGACCTGGGGCGTCAAGGGCGAGACGCCGATTGTTGCGGTGCCCGGCAAGCGACAGTCGGTCTCGGCAGCTTCCGCCGTCAACACCAAAGGCGCCTTCTGGTTTGCGACATACAAAGGAGGGATGAGCGCGGATTTGTTTGTCGCAATGCTCAAGCAGATCATGCGCCGTCGCCGCAAGCCGTTGTTTCTGGTGATCGACAGTCTGCCCGCTCACAAAGCGAAGCTCGTGCGCGACTATGTTGAAGCAACCGATGGAAAACTGAGATTGTACTTCTTGCCTGGCTATGCGCCAGAATTGAACCCGGACGAGTTGGTATGGAGCCATATGAAGCGCACCGGTACCGCTAAACGTCCGCTTGCCTCAAACGAATTGCTGCAAGATCGCATCGAGGCCGATCTCGTCAATATCCAGAACAATCGAGCCCTCGTCCGATCCTTCTTCAAGGCTCCAGATGTCGCCTATATTGCTGACGGGTGAGTAATCGTTAACGGCGCCGCCCGCGCGATCATGGGGTCGTGCAACAAGCGCTCGCATCGCATTGAATTCTTTGATTTCCCCATCGACCGACCGGATTGCGGGGTCCGCGACGTGGCATACTCATCTGCTGATTTGGGAGCCGCAGAACCGTGAACACCTCGAGCCTCTTCAAGCGTGAGCTGCAGGCCCGGCGCTCGGGTGGCGGCCTGCTGCTGCCGCCGATCCTCCTTCTGCTCGCGTTCATGCTCTTGGCGGTGGCCTATATCGTCTATGTGCTGTGGCCGCGCTGGCCGGCGGCTGCGGTCGCGCCGATGCGCCGGAGCTGCCGGTCACGATCGGCGGCGTCGCCTTCAAGCTGCCGCCGGCGGCGATCCGGGTGCCGGTGCAGCGGCGGCCGGGTGCGCATGATCGCGTCGATCTCGCCTTCATGTGGCCTTCCCTCAAGCCGGCGGACGCGGCAGCTAAACCTCCGGCACCCGAGGCTTTGCGCACACCCGGCGCCATCCCGCAGCTCGATCGCGTCTTCATCACCATCTCCGGCGCCGGCGATGAGATGGCGCCGGGCGAGCGCTTGCGCACCATCTATCCGCGTTATGCCGCCACCGAGCCGGTGTCCGGTCCGACCGGCCTTGCGGTGCTCGCGTTCCGCGACGGAACGCCCTATCAGGGCGAGGTCTGATCTACGATGTGATCACGCCGGAGAGCTTTCTGGTCCGCTGCACGCGCAACGGCGCCGGCGCAACGCCTGGAACCTGTCTGTACGAACGGCGCGTCGAGGACGCGGCCGACATCGTGGTGCGTTTCCCGCGCGACTGGCTCGACGATTGGCGCTCGGTCGCCGGGAACATCGATCGGCTGATCATGGGCTTTCGCCCGGCCGCCCTCGCCGCTCCGCCCGCAGCCGCCGGCCCCTAGCATTACAGTTGCTTTTTCCGAAGGTTTCTAAATCCATGGGCAACCATGATTTGAAGATCGTGGACGCAGGCAGCGTCGATTGAAGAGACGCTTGCGTTATGGGCGGCGTCGCTTCGGGAGATCAAGACGCGGATACGTCCGTTGTTCAGGCAAGACCGTGTTGCGACGAATGCAGGCTTGTTTTTGGAAGGTCTGCTCGGAGATGAGCAACGCAAAACTGGTTGGATGCGCGCAGAGGCAGCTGGCGATCCTGGCCCATGGCGGCAACAGGCGATCCTCGGTCGCAGGGATTGGGATGCTGATGGTCTGCGCGATATCGTCCGCGATTATGTCATCGAGCATTTGGCGGATGACGATGCGGTGCTCGTGATCGACGAGACCGGCTTTCTCAAGCAGGGCAAGGCGTCATGCGGAGTGGCGCGGCAATACACTGGTTCCGCAGGCAAGATCACGAACTGCCAGATTGGAGTCTTCGCTGCCTACGTTTCGCGCCACGGCCATGCGTTCATCGATCGCGCGCTGTATCTTCCGAAGGAATGGACCGACGATCCAGGTCGCCTGCAAGCCGCATACGTCCCTCCCGATGTCGGCTTTGCGACCAAACCACAGCTTGCGACGAGAATGATTGCACACGCCATCGCCGGGTCTGTGCCATTCAGGTGGGTTGCCGGCGACACTGTCTACGGTGTCGGCGATATCGAACAGCAACTACGCGGGGCAGGCAAAGGCTATGTACTCGGCGTCAGCAGCGCTCATGTATTTCATTCCTGGGGCAAGCGGCGATCCGTCGCCGGCAAGGCCGGGGACATCGCCCGGACGCGGCGCTCGTCCGACTGGAAACGCCTGTCGGCAGGGGCCGGAACCAAAGGACCGCGGCTGCATGATTGGTGCTATCTCGAATTGGCCGATCTCGAGGTCGAAGAATTTAGCAGCGCAAATCAAGGTCTTTGGACACGCGGTCTGCTGATCCGTCGTCATATCGCCGATGGTGATCTCGCCTTCTTCACCACCTGGTGTCCAGCGGCAACATCCATCGAAACGCTGGTGGCGGTCGAAGGCCATCGGTGGGCGATCGAGGACAGTTTTGAGACCGCAAAAAACGAGTTCGGACTCGATCACAACGAGAGCAGATCCTGGCATGGGTGGCATCGCCACGTTTCCTTGGTCATGCTCGCCTTCGCCATGATGGCGGTAATCCGCCATCGCGCCAATCCACCGCCGCCAAAAAAAACGCAACGCCGAACCGCGGCAAAAACAAAAGCACCGCCACGCCGTCACTGATCCGTTGGTCAATCCAGGAAGTCCGCCGCATCGCCATCAAACTCGCTCGAAAGCGGATCCAACCCGCACACATCATCGCATGGTCACTCTGGCGTAGAGCTCACCAGGCGGTCGCTCAGCGCGCGCACTTCAAAGCAAAACGGCAACTGTAATGCTAGCATTACAGTTGCCTTTTCCGAAGGTTTCTGAATCCATGGGCAACCATGATTCGAAGATCGTGGACGCAGGCAGCGTCGATTGAAGAGACGCTAGCGTTATGGGCGGCGTCGCTTCGGGAGATCAAGAGGCGGATACGTCCGTTGTTCAAGCAAGAGCGTGTTGCGACGAATGCAGGCTTGTTTCTGGAAGGTCTGCTCGGAGATGAGCAACGCAAAACTGGTTGGATGCGCGCAGAGGCAGCTGGCGACCCTGGCCCTTGGCGGCAACAGGCGATCCTCGGTCGCAGGGATTGGGATGCTGATGGCCTGCGCGATATCGTCCGCGATTATGTCATCGAGCATTTGGCGGATGACGATGCGGTGCTCGTGATCGACGAGACCGGCTTTCTCAAGCAGGGCAAGGCATCGTGCGGAGTGGCGCGGCAATACACTGGTTCCGCAGGCAAGATCACGAACTGCCAGATCGGAGTTTTCGCTGCCTACGTTTCGCGCCATGGTCATGCGTTCATCGATCGCGCGCTGTATCTTCCGAAGGAATGGACCGACGATTCAGATCGCCTGCAAGCCGCATACGTGCCTCCGGATGTCGGCTTTGCGACCAAACCACAGCTTGCGACAAGAATGATTGCACACGCCATCGCCGTGTCTGTACCATTCAGGTGGGTTGCCGGCGACACTGTCTACGGTGTCGGCGATATTGAACAGCAACTACGCGGGGCAGGCAAAGGCTATGTACTCGGGGTCAGCAGCGCTCATGTATTTCATTCCTGGGGCAAGCGGCGATCCGTCACCGGCAAGGCCGCGGACATCGCCCGGACGCGGCGCTCGTCCGACTGGAAACGCCTGTCGGCGGGGGCCGGAACCAAAGGACCGCGGCTGCATGATTGGTGCTATCTCGAATTGGCCGATCTCGAGGTCGAAGAATTTAGCAGCGCAAATCAAGGTCTTTGGACACGCGGTCTGCTGATCCGTCGTCATATCGCCGATGGTGATCTCGCCTTCTTCACCACGTGGTGTCCAGCGGCAACATCCATCGAAACGCTGGTGGCGGTCGAAGGCCATCGGTGGGCGATCGAGGACAGTTTTGAGACCGCAAAAAACGAGTTCGGACTCGATCACAACGAGAGCAGATCCTGGCATGGGTGGCATCGCCACGTTTCCTTGGTGATGCTCGCCTTCGCCATGATGGCGGCAATCCGCCATCGCGCCAATCCGCCGCCGCCAAAAAAAACGCAACGTCGAACCGCGGCAAACACAAAAGCACCGCCACGCCGTCATTGATCCGTTGGTCAATCCAGGAAGTCCGCCGCATCGCCATCAGACTCGCTCGCAAGCGGATCCAACCTGCACACATCATCGCATGGTCACTCTGGCGTAGAGCTCACCAGGCAGTCGCTCAGCGCGCGCACTTCAAAAGAAAAGGCAACTGTAATGCTAGGGTCCAGACTTAATTGATCCAATAAGCGACGAGGGCGGCGAGTTGAACGGCGGCCAAGAAGTTTCGGGCGAGCTTATCATAGCGGGTAGCGATGCGCCTGAAATCCTTGAGCCGGCAAAAGCAGCGTTCGATGACATTGCGTCCTTTGTAGGCGCGTTTGTTGAAGCGGTGGAGGGCTGTTCTATTCGACTTGTTCGGAATGACGGGGATTGCGCCGCGCTCGAGGATATCGGCGCGGAAGGCGTCACCATCGTAGCCCTTGTCGGCGATGAGTACGCTCATCGGCGGAGCGAGGTCCAGAAGGGCGGACGCGACGGCGATGTCGGAATCCTGTCCGGGAGTGAGATGGAATGCGCAAGGCCTGCAATCAGGGTCGCTCAAGGCGTGGATTTTCGTGGTGCGTCCGCCGCGCGAGCGGCCGATCGCCTGTTTATGCTCCCCCCTTTTCCGCCACTGGCCGAGCGATGTGCCTTGATCGAGGTGGAATCAATCGACAGGGTCACACTGTCCTTGCCGCAGTTGGCCAGTGCCTCGAAGATAGCCTGCCACCGTCCGCGCTTGGCCCAACGATTGAAGCGATTGTAGATGGTGGTGTACGGACCATATTCGGGCGGGCAATCGCGCCAGCGCGCACCGGACTGGAGCATGTGCACGATGCCGCTGATGATGCGCCGATCGTCGTCCCGCTCGGGGCCGGTCAGGTTCGTCGGCAGGTGCGGTGCAATGCGTGCCCACTGCTTGTCACTGAACCAGAACAACCCCTTGCGCATCAAAGCCTCCCGAGCCGAATCGTTTCGGCACCGAGAGAATCACGGTTCTCTGATTAGGTACAGACCCTAGCATTACAGTTGCCTTTTCCGAAGGTTTCTGAATCCATGGGCAACCATGATTCGAAGATCGTGGACGCAGGCAGCGTCGATTGAAGAGACGCTTGCGTTATGGGCGGCGTCGCTTCGGGAGATCAAGAGGCGGATACGTCCGTTGTTCAGGCAAGAGCGTGTTGCGACGAATGCAGGCTTGTTTTTGGAAGGTCTGCTCGGAGATGAGCAACGCAAAACTGGTTGGATGCGCGCAGAGGCAGCTGGCGATCCTGGCCCTTGGCGGCAACAGGCGATCCTCGGTCGCAGGGATTGGGATGCTGATGGCCTGCGCGATATCGTCCGCGATTATGTCATCGAGCATTTGGCGGATGACGATGCGGTGCTCGTGATCGACGAGACCGGCTTTCTCAAGCAGGGCAAGGCGTCGTGCGGAGTGGCGCGGCAATACACTGGTTCCGCAGGCAAGATCACGAACTGCCAGATCGGAGTCTTCGCTGCCTACGTTTCGCGCCACGGTCATGCGTTCATCGATCGCGCGCTGTATCTTCCGAAGGAATGGACCGACGATCCAGATCGCCTGCAAGCCGCATACGTGCCTCCCGATGTCGGCTTTGCGACCAAACCACAGCTTGCGACGAGAATGATTGCACACGCCATCGCCGTGTCTGTACCATTCAGGTGGGTTGCCGGCGACACTGTCTACGGTGTTGGCGATATCGAACAGCAACTACGCGGGGCAGGCAAAGGCTATGTACTCGGGGTCAGCAGCGCTCATGTATTTCATTCCTGGGGCAAGCGGCGATCCGTCGCCGGCAAGGCCGCGGACATCGCCCGGACGCGGCGCTCGTCCGACTGGAAACGCCTGTCGGCAGGGGCCGGAACCAAAGGACCGCGGCTGCATGATTGGTGCTATCTCGAATTGGCCGATCTCGAGGTCGAAGAATTTAGCAGCGCAAATCAAGGTCTTTGGACACGCGGTCTGCTGATCCGTCGTCATATCGCCGATGGTGATCTCGCCTTCTTCACCACATGGTGTCCAGCGGCAACATCCATCGAAACGCTGGTGGCGGTCGAAGGCCATCGGTGGGCGATCGAGGACAGTTTTGAGACCGCAAAAAACGAATTCGGACTCGATCACAACGAGAGCAGATCCTGGCATGGGTGGCATCGCCACGTTTCCTTGGTGATGCTCGCCTTCGCCATGATGGCGGCAATCCGCCATCGCGCCAATCCGCCGCCGCCAAAAAAAACGCAACGCCGAACCACGGCAAACACAAAAGCACCGCCACGCCGTCATTGATCCGTTGGTCAATCCAGGAAGTCCGCCGCATCGCCATCAGACTCGCTCGAAAGCGGATCCAACCCGCACACATCATCGCATGGTCACTCTGGCGTAGAGCTCACCAGGCGGTCGCTCAGCGCGCGCACTTCAAAACAAAAAGGCAACTGTAATGCTAGTAGCATTCTTCAGGAACGGCCGTCTCCGGCAGCGCGGAGGAGAGATGCTCGAGGAATTCAGGAAATTCGCGTTACGCGGCAATGTGGTCGATCTTGCGGTCGGCGTCATCATCGGGGCCGCCTTCGGGGGCATCGTTCAGTCGCTGGTCGGCGATATCCTCATGCCCGTCATCGGGGCGGTGACGGGCGGGCTCGACTTCTCCAACTACTTCGTTCCGCTGTCCGGCAAGGTGACGGCCGACACCCTGGTCGAGGCCAAGAAGCAGGGTGCCGTGCTGGCCTGGGGCAATTTCCTGACCCTGCTCATCAATTTCATGATCGTCGCATTCGTCCTGTTCATGGTCATCCGGCTGATGAACCGGCTGGTGCGCAACGAGGCCGCCAAGCCCCCGGCTCCCACCCGGCAGGAGCAGCTGCTGACGGAGATTCGCGATCTCTTGAAATCGCCGGCCGCATAGCGATGGCATTTTTGCATTGTCGCATTTTCGGGCGGAAAACCGGATTCCACTTTTCCTGAAAATGCTCTCGCCCAGGCCTCAGCCCTTCAATCGCATGAGCCGGCCGCGTTCGCGCTCCCAGGAGCGCTTTTTCTCGGTCTCGCGCTTGTCGTGCAGCTTCTTGCCGCGGGCGAGCGCCAGCTCGATCTTGGCGCGGCCCTTTTCGTTGAAATAGAGCTTGAGCGGCACCAGGGTCATGCCCTCGCGCTCGACCGCACCGGCGAGCTTGTCGATCTGGCGGCGGTGCAAGAGCAGCTTGCGGGGGCGCTTGGGCAGGTGGTTGAAGCGGCCTCCCTGCAGGTATTCCGGGATGTTGGCATTGACCAGCCAGATCTCGCCGCGGCGGGAATCCGCGTAGGATTCCGCGATCGTCGCCTTGCCCTGGCGCAGCGATTTGACCTCGGTTCCGGTCAAGGCGATGCCGGCCTCGAATACCTCGCCGATCTCATAGTTGAATTGCGCCTTGCGGTTGTCGGCGACAACCTTCAGCTTGCGATCCGGCTTTGCGGCCATTTGGGTATTCCCGAGTAGGTATTCCCGAGTTTCCGCCGGGGGCCTTTTCGCCCAGACGGCATTCCGTCACCGGGCGGCATCGGCCGGTGGCGGTCGTCACGCGGCTCGCAAGATCCGGCGCGCACGAGCAAGGCCGGCGGAAGCTAGGCCGACAAGAACTCCCGCACCCGAGCAAACACGCCGTGGAACATCTCCGGCGTCAATACGCCCGTGTTCGTGTTGTAGCGCGAGCAATGATAACTGTCGAACAAGCGCACCCCGCCGACCGCGTGCGCGGCGCCATGGGCGAACGGAATCTCGGACCGGCGCACCTCGAGGGCCGACGCCGTGGTGTCGTGGGCGATCCGCCCCAGGGTCACGATGGCCCGCAGATTGGGCATTTCGGCGATCGTGCTCTTGAGGAAGCTCCGGCACGTGACGATCTCGGCGCCGGTCGGCTTGTTCTCCGGCGGCACGCAACGCACCGCATTGGTGATGCGGGCATCGATGAGCTCGAGCCCGTCGTCGGGCCGCGCCTCGTAGGTGCCGCCGGCAAATCCGAAGCGGCTCAGCGTGTTGTACAATAGCACGCCGGCATGATCGCCGGTGAACGGCCGCCCGGTGCGATTGGCGCCTTGCAGGCCGGGCGCCAAGCCGACGATGAGCAGCCGCGCCGTGGCAGGGCCGAAGCTCGGAACCGGGGCATTGAACCAGACCGGCTCGCGCCGGCGCCATTCCGCGCGAAACGCCTCAAGGCGTGGGCAGAGCGCGCAATCGCGATCCGGCTCGCTCGCCCCGCAGGACATCAATCCTCGAAATCGTCGTCGTCGTCATCGCCGCCGCCGACCCGCTGCGGCGAGGCGCTGCGCTGCAAGAATTGCGGGGTATGGCGCGGCTCGCGCGGTTCCCGCGGCGCCCGCTCGGAGGGATCGCGGCCGATCTTGGGCTGCAATTCGACGATATCTTGGAAGACGTCGGCCTGCCGCCGCAGCTCGTCGGCGACCATGGGCGGCTGCGTCGAGATGGTGGATACGACCGTGACCCGCACGCCGCGGCGCTGCATGGCTTCGACCAGCGAGCGAAAGTCGCCATCGCCCGAGAACAGCACCATCTGATCGATGTGCTCGGCGATCTCCATGGCGTCGACCGCGAGCTCGATATCCATGTTGCCCTTGACCTTGCGGCGGCCGGTCTGGTCGACGAATTCCTTGGTCGCCTTGGTGACGACGCTGTAACCATTGTAATCCAACCAATCGATGAGAGGGCGGATCGACGAATATTCCTGATCCTCGATCACGGCCGTGTAATAAAACGCGCGTAAAAGATAGCCGCGCGATTGAAACTCCCGGAGCAGTCGCTTGTAGTCGATGTCGAAGCCCAGGGCCTTGGCGGTGGCGTACAGATTGGCGCCGTCAATAAATAGAGCGATCTTGTCCGATTTCGGTTCCATGATTTCTCCGTCTCTCGCAATGAAACCTCGAACCCGAGACCGCTCCGCAGCCCAAATTCCGGCGCGGGAGCGATCGGCTCGATCGTCGTTAACGGGAACGATTGATCGCGCGTCTTAAAATGGGTAGACGCGCGCCGTCACAACCAATCCATAAGTATG
Organism: uncultured Alphaproteobacteria bacterium; assembly: GCA_963744275.1. GTDB lineage: Bacteria > Pseudomonadota > Alphaproteobacteria > Rhizobiales > Xanthobacteraceae > VAZQ01. The sequence continues at coordinate 426,840 of CAVUSX010000024.1, read as the reverse complement.
AAGTATCAAGTCGCAACGCGGTTCCCACGCTTTGCCTAACAGAGGTTCGCCGCCCCGCCAAGCCAAAACTTGCGGTGTGGTGTTTTGGCGCTTGCGCCCGCCTTGCAACGCGGATACTTAGTCCCCAAATTCCGGACAAAGTCCTTTTCCAGGAGCACCCATCCATGGCCCGTGTCACCGTCGAGGATTGCATCGACAAGGTTCCGAACCGGTTCGACCTGGTGCTGCTGGCCAGCCACCGGGCGCGGATGATCTCGTCGGGCACCCCGATCACGATCGAGCGCGACAACGACAAGAACCCGGTCGTGGCGCTGCGCGAGATCGCCGATACCACGGTTTCGACCGATGACCTCAAGGAAGAGCTCGTCCATTCCTTGCAGAAATACGTCGAGGTCGACGAGCCCGAACCGGCTTCCGTGCCCCTGATCGGCGCGCCCGGCGCCACGGTCGACGCCGACGATACCGAGGTGACGGTGGAGCGTATGACCGAGGAAGAGCTCCTCAAGGGGCTTGAAGGGCTTACGCCGCCCGAAGAGCAGCCGGAAGAAGAGGAATAGGGGGCGCCTGCTTCGCTTCCGCCGCTTGCCCGGACCCGATGCCCGCCCGGGCCGGTATCCTATGCCTGCGAGCGTGCATAATCGCGTTACCGGGGCAAAGGGTGCCGTGATATCCTGAGCGGGACCGCCGGGCATCCCGGCGCAAGGATCGCAATGGCGCGCCCCTCGACCGACCTGCCGCGCATGCAAAACCAGGCGCGCACCCGCGCGGTGCTTGAGCGCAGCGTGAGCATTGCCGGACAAGCCATTGAAAAACCGGTAAAAAATCGTCGCCGCCCGAAGCCGGAGATGATGCGGCAATACGATTTGATTGAGCGCGTCCGGCGTTACAATCCTAACACGAGCGAGGCGCTGCTCAACCGCGCTTATGTCTATGCCATGAAGGCCCATGGCGAGCAGAAGCGGGCGTCGGGCGACCCGTATTTCTCCCACCCGCTCGAAGTCGCCGCGATCCTGACCGATCTCAAGCTCGATGACTCGACCATCGCGGCGGCGCTCCTGCACGATACGATCGAGGACACCGCGGCGACGCGCGACGAGATCGATCAGATGTTCGGCAAGGACATCGGCGCGCTGGTCGAGGGATTGACCAAGCTCAAGCGTCTCGACCTCGTCACCAAGGAAGCCAAGCAAGCCGAGAACCTGCGCAAGCTCTTGCTGGCCATCGCCGATGACGTCCGGGTGCTGCTGATCAAGCTGGCCGACCGGCTGCACAACATGCGCACCCTCGACCACATTCCGGGCGAGGCGCGACGGCGCATCGCCGAGGAGACGCTGGACATCTATGCGCCGCTCGCCGGCCGCATGGGCATGCACGAAATGCGCGAGGAGCTCGAGGACCTCGCATTCCGCGAGCTCAATCCGGACGCCTACCGGGTGGTCAACGAGCGGCTCGAAGCCTTGGAATCCCGCAATGTCGGTCTGGTCGCCGAGATCGAGCAACAACTCACCCGCAAGCTCGCCGACCGCGGGCTCACGGCTTCCGTGTCGGGCCGCCACAAACGGGCGTATTCGATCTGGCGCAAGATGGAACGCAAGTCGATCGGATTCGAGCAGCTCTCCGATATCGTCGGCTTCCGGGTCGTGGTGGGTACCGTGGCGGAGTGCTATCAGGCGCTCGGCATCGTGCACACGACCTGGCCGATGGTGCCGGGCCGCTTCAAGGACTACGTCTCGACCCCCAAGCAGAACGATTACCGCTCCATCCACACCACCCTGATCGGTCCCGGCAAGCAGCGCGTCGAGCTGCAGATCCGCACCCGGGAGATGCACGAGATCGCCGAATACGGCATTGCGGCGCACTCGCTCTACAAGGACGGCGCCGGCTCGCCGACCGAGATGCTGTCGCGCGAATCGAGCGCCTATGCGTGGCTGCGCCGCACCATCGAGCTGTTGGCCGAGGGCTCCAATCCGGAAGAATTCCTCGAGCACACCAAGCTCGAGTTGTTCCACGACCAGGTGTTCTGCTTCACCCCGAAGGGCAAGCTGATCGCCTTGCCGAGGCACGCCAATGCCATCGATTTCGCCTATGCGGTGCACACCGATGTCGGCAACGGCGCCGTCGGCTGCAAGATCAACGGCAAGATCGCGCCTCTGGTGTCCGAGCTCACGAACGGGGACGAGGTCGAGATCATCACCTCCGACGCCCAGGTGGCGCCGCCGCCGGCATGGGAATCGCTGGTGCGCACCGGCAAGTCGCGCGCCGCCATCCGCCGTGCCACCAGGGTCGCGGTGCGCAACCAGTATGCGGGCCTCGGCCGGCGCATCGTGGAGCGCCTGTGCCAGCGCGCCAAGATCGCGTTCTCCGATGAAAAATTGCAGGGCGCCTTGCCGCGGCTGGCACGTGCCTCGATCGAGGACGTCATGTCGGCGGTCGGCCGCGGCGAGATGCGGGCCGCCGACGTGGCCCGCGCCATGTATCCCGACTACAAGGAGGAGCGTGCCGCGGCGCTCGCTCAGCAGCCGAAGCCCGAGAGCGGTTGGTTCGGGCTGAAACGGTCCAAGGCTGTCAAGTTCAAGTTGCCGTCCGAGACCGGTGGCCCCATACCGATCCGCGGCATCAACACCGATCTGCCGGTCCGCTTTGCCCCGATCGGGGGTGCCGTGCCGGGCGATCGCATCGTGGGCATCCTCAACCCGGGCGAGGGCATCACCATCTACCCGATCCAGTCGCCGGCCCTGAAGGACTTCGAGGACACGCCCGAGCGCTGGCTCGACCTGCGCTGGGACGTGGACGAGCGCACGCCGCAGCGGTTCCCGGCCCGCATCGCGCTGCAGACCGTGAACGAGCCGGGCTCGCTCGCCCAGGTCACCCAGGTGATCGCCGAGCACGACGGCAACATCGACAACATTCACATGGAGCGCCAGTCGCCCGATTTCACCTCGGTCACGATCGATCTCGAGGTCTACGACCTCAAGCACCTCACCTCGATCATCGCGCAATTGCGCGCCAAGCAGGTGGTCGCGAAAGCCGAGCGGGTCGATGCCTGAAGGTCGGCGTCGCCGACCGCATTTCCAAACGGATCAATAACTTGCCGGCCATCTCTCACCTCAGACTGGGCGTCAATGTGGATCACGTCGCCACCCTGCGCAACGCCCGCGGCGGCGCCCATCCGGACCCCCTCCACGCCGCCAAGATCGCCATTGCGGCGGGGGCCGACGGCATCACGGCGCATTTACGCGAGGATCGCCGCCACATTCGCGACCACGACATCGCGCGCCTGCGGGCGGAGATCGCCAAGCCGCTCAATCTCGAGATGGCGGCGACCGAGGAGATGACCGCCCTGGCGCTGCGAACGAAGCCTCACGCGGCCTGCCTGGTGCCGGAACGGCGCCAGGAAATAACGACCGAAGGCGGTCTCGACGCGGTCGCTTCGCACAATGTGCTCGCCCCCGTGGTGGGGAGGCTGGTCGATGCCGGCATCCGGGTTTCGCTCTTCATTGCCCCCGACCCGCGCCAGATCGAGGTGGCGGCCCGCATCCGGGCGCCTGTGATCGAAATTCACACCGGCGCCTGGTGTGAGGCGCTCGCCGCCGGTCAGCGCGCCGGCGCGCAGGTCGAGTGGCTGCGCATCCGGGAGGGCGCACGGCTCGCCCGCAGCCTCGGCCTCGAGGTCCATGCCGGCCATGGGCTCGATTATGCGACCGCCGAGGCGATCGCGGCGGTCCCGGAGATCGTCGAATTGAACATCGGCCATTTCCTTGTGGGTGAGGCGATCGATGTCGGCCTCGCCGACGCCGTCGAGCGCATGCGTGCCGCCATGGACCGCGGCCGCGCCCGGATCGTCCCATGATCTTGGGCATCGGTTCCGACATCGTGGACGTCCGTCGTATCGAGCGCGCGGTCGAGCGTCATGGCGATCGCTTCCTCGCGCGCATCTTCACCGAGATCGAGCGCGCCACCGCCGAGCGACGGGCCAAGCGCATCGAGACCTATGCCAAGCGTTTCGCCGCCAAGGAAGCTTGCGCCAAGGCCTTGGGCACCGGATTCCGGGCGGGCGTGTTCTTCCGCGACATGGGCGTGGTCAACCTGCGTTCGGGCCGGCCCACCATGGCGCTCACGGGCGGCGCGCAGGCGCGCTTGCGCGCCATCACCCCGGACGGATACGAGGCGCGAATCGACGTCACCATCACGGACGAGGGTCCGATGGCGCAGGCATTCGTCGTCATCAGCGCCGAGTCGGGCGCGGCGCGCTGATGCGGCCGGGTTCTGCCGCGTCCGAACAAGCCATTGAAAGCACGGCAGAATCTCCACAAAGACACTTTTGCATGAGGTCCCGTGGCTTTCATTGCACGCTGCCCGCCCACCGGTTAGAAGAACCCGCGGGGCAGGAAACGGAACGAACGAGAGGCTGATGAGTGTGACCCTCGGTACGAAGCGCAAGGAAGGCGGCATCGCGGAGACGGTGCGCGTAATCGTGCACGCGCTCATCATCGCGCTCGTCATTCGCACCTTCCTGTTCCAGCCGTTCAACATTCCGTCGGGCTCGATGGAAGAGACCCTGCTGATCGGCGATTATTTGTTCGTTTCCAAATACTCCTACGGCTACACCCATTATTCGTTGCCGTTCTCGCCGCCGATCTTCTCCGGCCGCATCTGGTCGGCCAATCCGCAGCGCGGCGATGTCGTTGTGTTTCGTCTGCCCAAGGACGATTCGATCGACTACATCAAGCGCGTGATCGGGCTGCCCGGCGACCGCATCCAGATGATCAATGGCCTGCTGCACATCAACGGCGAGCCGGTGAAGCGCGAGCGCATCGACGACTTCGTCGACACCGACGAGAATGGTCGCACCATGCGGGTCAAGCGCTGGCGCGAGACGCTGCCGAACGGCGTCAGCTACACGACCCTCGAGCTGATCGAGAACGGATTCTACGACAACACCCCGGTCTACGAGGTGCCGCCCGGACATTTCTTCATGATGGGCGACAATCGCGACAACTCCACCGACAGCCGCGTCCTGAGCCAGGTCGGCTACGTGCCGCTCGAGAACATCATCGGCCGCGCCCAGGTCATCTTCTTCTCGATCCGCGGAGGCGAGCACGCATGGGAAGTGTGGACGTGGCCCTGGAGCGTGCGCTGGGGGCGGTTGCTGACGTTCGTGCGATGAGCGCCGGGCCGAGCGCCGAGCGAACGCCTGCTACCGACCAGGGATCCGAGCCGTCGGCCGACGGCGATCCCGCGAACCGCCCGGCCGCTGCCGAGGCCACCCCCGCAGCCGCCCCGACCAAGCGGCCCCGCCGCCGCGCCACCGCGCTCGAGACCCGCATAGGCTATCGCTTCGCCGATCCGGTGCTGCTCGATCAGGCGCTCACCCATATTTCCGCCTTGACGGGCGTGCGCAACCGCTCGGGCAGCTATCAGCGGCTCGAGTTTCTCGGCGACCACGTGCTCGGCCTCGTGGTCTCCGACATGCTGTTTCGCGCCTTTCCGCGCGCCGACGAGGGGGAATTATCGCGACGGCTGGCCGATCTGGTGCGCAAGGAGGCGTGCGCCGATGTGGCGAGCTCGATCGAGCTCGGCGCCGCCATCCGGCTCGGGGCCTCCGAGAGCAATGCCGGCGGACGCAGCCGCGTCGCCATCCTGGCCGACGTCTGCGAGGCTCTGATCGGCGCCGTCTTCGTGGATGGCGGATACGAGGCGGCGGCAGCCCTCATCACGCGGCTGTGGGAGCAGCGGATGCGCACGCCCAAGCGCCCGCTGCGCGACGCCAAGACCATGCTGCAGGAATGGGCCCAGGCGCTCGGGCTTCCGACCCCGGCCTATCGCGAGGTCGAGCGCACCGGCCCCGACCACGATCCCGAGTTCCGCGTCACCGTCGAGCTTCCTGATCGCCTGCCGGCGGAGGGGACCGGCCGCTCCAAGCGTTCCGCCGAGCAGGCGGCCGCCTCCGTCATGCTGGCGCGCGAAGGGGTGATGACGGAACGCCTCGATGGCTGAGCCGGAAAACGGCGCATCCCCGCTCCGGCGCTGTGGATTCATCGCGCTGATCGGCGCCCCCAATGTGGGCAAATCGACCCTGATCAATGCGATCGTCGGCGCCAAGGTGACGATCGTCTCCCACAAGGTGCAGACCACCAGAACCTTGCTGCGCGGCATCGCCACCCAGGAGGACGCCCAGCTCGTCTTCATCGACACGCCGGGAATTTTCCAGCCGCGGCGCCGGCTCGACCGCGCCATGGTGGCGGGGGCCTGGACGGGCGCCGGCGACGCCGACATCGTGGGGGCGATGATCGATGCCAAGCGTGGCCTCGATGAGGAGACCAGCGCCCTCCTGGAGCGGCTCGCCGGGCTCAAGCAGACGAAAATCCTCATCGTCAACAAGATCGATCTGGTGGAGAAGCCGACGCTGCTCACGCTGGTCAAGAACGCGATCGAGCGCGTGCCCTTTGCGGCGACCTTCATGGTCTCGGCGCTCACCGGCGACGGGATCGCGGACCTCAAGCATTGGCTCTCCGGCCACGTGCCGGTCGGGCCGTGGCATTATCCGGAGGATCAGCTCACGGACGCGCCGCTGCGGCAGCTGGCCGCCGAGATCACCCGCGAAAAGCTCTATTTGCGACTCCACCAGGAATTGCCGTATCAATCGACGGTCGAGACCAATTCGTGGAAGGAGCTCAAGGACGGCTCCGTGCGCATCGAGCAGACGATTTACGTGGAGCGCATGAGCCAGCGCAAGATCGTTCTCGGCAAGGGCGGGCAGACCATCAAGGCGATCGGTGCCGAAGCGCGGCGCGAGATCGCCGACATCGCCGAGCAGCCGGTGCACCTGTTCTTGTTCGTCAAGGTGCGCGAGGCCTGGGGCAACGACCCGGAGCGCTACCGCGAGATCGGGCTCGAGTTTCCCAAAGAGTAACGCCGGCCGGAAAGCGGGACGCGGGATTGATGCAGTGGGTCGACGAAGCCATCGTGCTCGGCGTCAAGCGGCACGGCGAAGGTAGCGCCATCCTCGAGGTGATGACGCGCGAGCACGGCCGTCATCTCGGCCTGGTGCGCGGCGCCGCCGGCGTCCGGCTGCGGCCGGTGCTGCAGCCGGGCAATCGGGTCAGCGTCACCTGGCGGGCGCGGCTCGACGAGCATTTGGGAAACTACGTGGTGGAGGGGCTCGATCTCGCCTCGGCGCGCCTGTTCGACGCCTCGCACGCCCTCTATGGCCTCATGCACATCGCCGCGCTTTGCCGGCTCTTGCCGGAGCGCGATCCGCATCCGCAGATCCATGCCACGCTCGATCATGTGCTGGGCGCGCTCACCGATGCGCGGCTGGCCGGCCCGCGCATGGCGCGCTTCGAGCTGCAGTTGCTGACCGAGCTCGGCTTCGGTCTCGATCTCGAGAGCTGCGCGGCCACCGGCACGACCGCGGAGCTGATCTATGTCTCGCCCAAGAGCGGACGCGCGGTGTCGCGCGACGCGGGCGCGCCCTGGCGCGACAAGCTCCTGCGCCTGCCGGCCTTTCTGGCCGAGCCGGAGCCCGCGCCGGAGCCGTCCGGGGACGATCTGGCCGATGGCTTCGCGGTGACCGGCTTCTTCCTGTTGCGCCATGCGCTCGAGCCACGCGGCCTCACGCTGCCGGATGCCCGCGCCAGCTTCGTGAGCGCTGCCGTGAAGGCCCACCGGATCGCGCCCGCGATGTAGGCCCGGCGGCCCGTTCCTCGCTTGTTCATGGCGGTTTCGCGCGCTAACCATGCCGCATGGGCAAGCAATTGATTCCCCCGCCGAGCGGCAACGTCGAGGAGATCGCGCTGCGCGAGGCGCTCGAGCAGCGCTATCTCGCCTATGCGCTGTCCACCATCATGCATCGCGCGCTGCCGGACGCGCGCGATGGGCTCAAGCCGGTGCACCGGCGCATCCTTTATGGCATGCACCTCCTGCGGCTCGATCCGGCCGCCGCCTTCAAGAAATCTGCCAAGATCGTCGGCGACGTGATGGGCAGTTTCCATCCACACGGCGATCAGGCGATTTATGACGCGCTCGTGCGTCTGGCCCAGGATTTTTCATCGCGCTATCCGCTGGTCGACGGCCAGGGCAATTTCGGCAACATCGATGGCGATAATGCCGCCGCATACCGGTACACCGAAGCCAGGATGACCGAGGTCGCCCGCCTGTTGCTGGACGGCATCGACGAAGACGCGATCGACTTTCGGCCGACCTATGACGGCTCGAGTCAAGAGCCGGTGGTTCTTCCGGGGGCGTTCCCGAACTTGCTCGCCAATGGCGCCCAGGGCATCGCGGTCGGGATGGCGACCTCGATCCCGCCGCATAACGCGGCCGAGCTGTGCGACGCCGCCCTCCACCTGATCGACAATCCGAATGCCAGGAGCCGCACGCTCCTGAAGTACGTGCCGGGGCCTGATTTCCCGACCGGCGGCATCATCGTGGATCCGCGCGAGTCGATCGCGGAAGCCTACACCACCGGGCGCGGATCCTTCCGGGTGCGCGCCCGCTGGCGCAAGGAGGAGACCGGACGCGGCACCTATGTCGTCGTCATCACCGAGATCCCGTTCCTGGTGCAGAAATCGCGGCTGGTCGAGAAGATCGCCGAGCTCCTCAACGAGAAGAAGCTGCCCTTCATCGGCGACGTGCGCGACGAGTTGGCCGAGGACATCCGCCTGGTGATCGAGCCGCGCGCGCGCACGGTCGATGCCGAAGTGCTGATGGAATCCCTGTTCAAGCTCACCGAGCTCGAAAGCCGCATTCCGCTCAACATGAACGTGCTGGTGAAGGGGCGCATCCCCAAGGTCGTGGGGCTGGCGGAGGCGCTCACCGAATGGCTCGGCCACCGGCGCGAGGTGCTGGTGCGGCGCTCGAATTTCCGCCTCGCCCAGATCGACCATCGGGTCGAGGTGCTCGGCGGCTATCTGGTCGCCTATCTCAACCTCGACAAGGTCATCAAGATCATCCGCACCGAGGACGAGCCCAAGCCGGTGCTGATCAAGACCTTCAAGCTCTCCGAGGTGCAGGCGGACGCCATCCTCAACATGCGGCTGCGCAATTTGCGCAAGCTCGAGGAAATGGAGATCCGGCAGGAGGACAAGGATTTGCGCGCTGAGCGCAAGGCCTTGAAGGAGCTGATCGGCTCCGAGAAGGAGCAATGGAAGCGGATCGCCGACGAGATCAGGGCGATCCGCGAGAAGTTCGGCCCCAAGACCGCGCTCGGCAAGCGCCGGACCGGTTTCGCGCAGGCGCCCGAGCACGACATCGCCGCCATGGAGGAGGCCCTGGTCGAGCGCGAGCCGATCACCATCGTGGTCTCCGAGAAGGGCTGGATTCGCGCGTTGCGCGGCACCGTGACCGATCTCGACGCCATCGCCTTCAAGACCGACGATCGGCTCAAATTCGCATTCGCGGCCGAGACCACGTCCAAGTGCCTGGTGCTGGCGACCAACGGGCGCTTCTACACGCTCGACGCCGCCAAGCTGCCGGGCGGGCGCGGCCATGGCGAGCCGGTCAGGCTGTTCATCGACCTCGAGCAGGAGGGCGATCTGGTCACGGTGTTCCCCTACCAGGGCGGCCGCAAGTTCCTCATCGCCAGCACGCAGGGGCAGGGCTTCGTGGTGGCCGAGGACGAGTGTCTCGGCAATACCCGCAAGGGCAAGCAGGTGCTCAACGTCAAGGCGCCGGACCAAGCTTGCGCGTTGACGGTGGTCGAAGGCGAGCTGGTCGCCTCGATCGGCGAGAACCGCAAGATGCTGGTATTTCCGATCGAGCAGGTGCCCGAGATGGCACGCGGGCGCGGCGTGCGCTTGCAGCGCTTCAAGGACGGCGGGCTGTCCGATCTCAAGACCTTCAAGGCTCAGCAGGGCCTGACTTGGGTCGACAGCGCCGGGCGCTCCTTCACCTTCGCCCTCAAAGAGCTCGCCGACTGGCGCGGCAACCGCGCCGACGCCGGCCGCCTCGCCCCCAAGGGTTTTCCGCGCAACAACAAATTCGGCGCGCTCCCGACCAACGGAAAGGCGGCGGAGGGGGAATAGCGGACGCTGCCGACGGAAATCAGGAAATTGCCGCCTGCAGCACCGGCCCCCGACGGCGCAATGCCGGGTTCAGTTCTCCACGCGCCGCCAACCTTCCGGCGCCAGGCGCTCTTGCGGCAGGAAGCGCCCCTTGTAGTCCATCTTGCGGGAGCCCTGCACCCAATAGCCCAGGTACACATAGGGCAGTCCCATGCGCCGCGCCCGGGCGATATGATCGAGGATCATGAAGGTGCCGAGCGATCGCTCGCTGGGCTCGGATTCGAAGAACGAATAGACCATCGAAAGCCCGTCGCTCAGCACATCGGTCAGCGCGACCGCCAGCAGCGCCCCGGTCCCGCGCCCGTTGATGGTGCTGTCGGGCCCGCGCCTTCGGTACTCGACGATGCGCGTCTCGACGTGGCTGTCCTCCACCATCATGGCGTAATCGAGCACCGTCATGTCGGCCATGCCGCCGTCGCGGTGCCGGCTGTCGAGATAGGAGCGGAAGACCGAGTATTGCTCCGAGGTCGGCACCGCGACCCGCATCTCGCCGACCAGGTCCCGGTTGCGCTCCAGCACGCGCCGCATGCTGCGGGCGGGCCGGAAATCCTCCACCAGGACCCGCACCGAAATGCAGGCCCGGCAGGCTTCGCAGGCCGGCCGGTAGGCGATCGACTGGCTGCGCCGGAAGCCGCCATGGGTCAGCAGGTCATTAAGCTCCGCGGCCCGCTCGCCGACCAGATGGGTAAAGACCTTGCGCTCCTCGTGTCCCGGCAGATACGGGCAGGGCGAGGGCGCCGTGAGGTAGAACTGCGGGGTATTGCGCGAGTGCTGGGTCACGGGGGTCGATCTACCATCGATGGGTCGCCGGCGGTCTCGTCGCCCGCCACTCTAGCGCGTCGTCAGCCCGGGTGAAATCGGTTCCTCGCCCGGATTGCTGGCGCGATGCCGGCATCCCTCCTGCCCAGCACCCTTGAGGATCGCCCGTCCGGGGCTTCGCGTCAAACGTCTTCTCGGCCGCCGCTCGGCCCCGCGTGGCCCGTCAGAGCGGCGAGCGCGCCATGCGCAGAGCCTGGGCGCGGACCGGGTTGTTGATCACCACCGTGCCGATCAGAAAGTCGTGCAGCAGGCGCTGGCGCTCGTTGAGCAGGCCGACCACCAGCACCAGCGGGGTCAGGATCGAGACCGTGATCCAAAAAACGATCGCGTGCACGGCGCCCAAGACGAAATAGGACGGCGCGCCGTACCAGGTACGCATCTCGAGGTCCATGATTCGCATCCCGACCGTGGCCGAGGCCGGGCTGCCCAAGGTGGTGCCGCAGTAGATCAGCGCCCAGATGATCGTGCCCGGATACAGGAGCCAAAACAGCGCCCATCCGAGCAGGAACGTCACCAGCCCGAGGAAGAATATGAAGATGGCGGCGAATGCGACCGGCAGCATGATAATCACGACATCGATGACGAAAGCGATGAACCGCCGCGCCAAGACGCCCTTGAACAGCTCGGGGTTGACGGTCGGGTCGTAGGCGTGCGGCTTGAGATCGATCGATACCCCGATCCCTCGCGGTGCGCTGTCGGTCATGGCAAGACGTCCTTCCTCGCTGGCACGAGGGAGATGGATAATGCACCGCCCCGACGCAAGAGGGCCCATGCCGGCCTATTGGCGCCGGCGCGGATCGAGCGGGCCACCGCCGGGGAACGAGGCGCGCGGGGGCGTTTCCCGGCAATCTGCCGCGGGCCGGCGACGGAAGCGCTTCCGGTTTGCGTCCGCTATCGACATGATCACGCCACCTCGGCAAATCAGCGGCAGGAGCGGGCTTTGCGCGAGAAGGAACTTCGGATCGCCCTCGTCTGTTCCGGCGGCGTCTCGCTCGCCGTCTACATGCATGGAATGACCAAGGAGATCCTCAAGCTGGTGCGCGCCTCGAGCGCGCTCCACCGGATCGCCGATCGCAGCGTCCGCGCCAAGGCCTCGTTCCGCGACGCAGCCGAGCCAGACCACCCCGAATACGATACCGAGGCGGTCTATTTCGATCTCTTGCGCGAGATCGGCCGCACGTTGGAGCTGCGGGTCGTGGTCGACGTCATCGCAGGCGCCTCCGCCGGCGGCATCAACGGCACGATGCTGGCGCGCGCGCTCAGCCACGACCTGCCCATGGGATCGCTGCGCGACCTGTGGCTCGACAACGCCGATGTCTCGGTTCTGCTGGCGCCCGACGCGCGGGCGGGAAGCTGGAGCAAGTGGTTCATCAAGCCGCTGATCTGGGTGGCCGCGGCGACCGGCATGCTGCAGGCGGGCCGGGATTCCGAGGTGCGCCAGAAGCTCTCCTTGTTCGTGCGATCGCGTTGGTTCAAGCCGCCGCTCGACGGGCCCCTCATGGCGGGCTTGATGTACGACGCGGTCACCGCGATGGGCCCCGGGCGTCCGGGGGCATCGCTGCTGCCGTCCGGGCACACCTTGGACCTGTTCGTGACGCTCACCGACTATTACGGCTATCGGCAGCTGGTTCAGATCCACGATCCTCCGCTCATCCATGAGCTGGAGCATCATCATGTGCTGCGGTTCACCTATCGACGCCGGCCCAATGGCGAGGTGGAAAGCGACTTCGGGCTGGACAATGCGCCCGCCCTCGCCTTTGCGGCGCGGGCGACGTCGTCCTTTCCGGGCGCCTTTCCGCCGGCGCAGATCCTGGAGATGGACGAGCTGATCGCGCAGCGCCAAGCGGCCTGGCCGCGGCGGGCGGAGTTCATCAGCCGGGAGTTCGCGCAGCACCTGCAGGCCGACGTCGACCCGACCAGGTCGTCCTTCATCGATGGCGCGGTCCTCAACAATCGGCCTTTCCAGATCGCGATCTCGGCCATCCATGGCCGATCGGCCTATCGCCAGGTCGATCGCCGGCTGGTCTATATCGAGCCGCACCCGGCTTCGCCGGTCACGCCGGCGAATCTCGACGTCCCGGGCTTCTTCTCGACCTTGCGCGGCGCGATGTCGGACATTCCGAGCTCGCAGCCGGTCACCGACGAGCTGAGCTGGATCATCGATTTCAACGAACGGGTGCGGCGGCTGCGGGCGATCATCGACAGCGCCCGGCCCCACGTCAGCGAACTGGTCACCAAGGTCGTCACCGCGAGCTTCGCGCGGCCGATCTCGACGCAGGAGCTGCGCGCCTGGCGCGAGCAGGTCAATTCCCAGGTCGCGCGCGATGCCGGCTTCGCCTACCAGGCCTATGTCCGGCTCAAGCTCGCCTCGGTGCGCGCCTTCGGGGCCCAGCTGATCGTGAAGCTGCGGGGCAGTCCGGCGCAATCGCCGCTGGCGCGGGTGGTGGCCGAGATCATCGACGCCTGGGCGCTCGCCAAGGGGATCGTCTACGAACGGGTCGACAGCGCGGCACTGGAGTTCGAGACCGCGACCACGGAGCATTTTCCGGCCTGGGTGAACTATCTCCTGGCATTCGACGTGAAATACCGCGAGCGGCGGTTGCACTTCCTGATCGAGGGCCAGAACCGGCTGTACGGATTGCTCGATCAGGAACGCTTTGCCGGCCTCAATCCGCAGGGGGTCGATCGCTTGAAGCGGGAATTCTACCTGCGGCTCGATGCATTGCGCCGCCGGGAGGATCCCTCTTATTACAGCCAGCAGGTACGCGATCTCATCGCAGACATCTTTCCGAGCGCCCCGTCGGCCAGCGAGGTCAAGAATCTGCACGGCTATGCGGCCGCGTTCGTGGAGGCGCATCTCGAGAAGATCGATCGCCTGATCGCGCAGCTCGCCGCCGAGATCAATCTCGACGCGAGCACGCGTGATCTGGACGATCTGTTGGCGGCGCTCGATCCGAACGATTGGCATCCGGACGCCCGCCGGGAGGTCCTGATCAATTACCTCGGTTTTCCGTTCTGGGACGTGCTGGCGCTGCCGGTGACCAGCGGGCGCGAGATGGGCGAGCTCAACGAAATCCTGGTGGACCGCATCAGCCCGCAGGACGTGCACACGCTGAAGGGCTTTCAGGGGATCGAGAGCTTGCGCGGCATCGGCTTTGGCCACTTCGCGGCCTTCTTCTCGCGCGCCTATCGCGAGAATGATTATCTCCTGGGCCGATTGCACGCGGCGGATCGGTTGATCGAGATCGTTTGCGACTCGGCCGGACTGGACTCCGAGGCGGATCAGCACCGCAAGATCGCGTTCAAGAAGAGCGCTTTCAGCAAGAATTCTCGATAGCGAGGAGGCGCATCTTCGCCTCAGCAAAGAGCTGATCGCAGCATTGCGCCGCTGCATCGAGGGGATCGCGGCCTAGACCGGTTGCGGGCGCGCGCCGCCTTGGGCTCACGCCTCGTGGCGCGTGATCAGCCGGGCCGCATTGCCGGTCTCGATGGCCTTGATGTCGTCCGCCGGCGATCCGATCTTGCCGAGGTCGGATCGCAGCTCATGCGGGCTCGAAACACGGATCAAGCCAGCTTCTCGGCCACCCGGGGCGCGAAATAGGTGAGCACCCCGCAGGCGCCGGCGCGCTTGAAGGCGATCAGGCTTTCCATCATGGCTTTGTCCCCATCGAGCCAGCCGTTCTGGGCGGCCGCCATGATCATCGCGTATTCTCCGGACACCTGATACGCGAAGGTCGGCATGGCGAATGTATCCTTGATGCGGCGCAGCACGTCGAGATAGGGCATGCCGGGCTTCACCATCACCATGTCGGCGCCTTCGGCGATGTCGAGCTCGACCTCGCGCAGCGCCTCGTCCGAATTGGCCGCATCCATCTGATAGGTGCGCTTGTCGCCCACCAGGGTCGCGCTCGAGCCGACCGCGTCGCGGAACGGGCCGTAAAAGGCCGACGCGTACTTGGCCGCATAGGCCATGATCGACACGTCGGTGAACGACGCGCGGTCGAGGGCACCGCGGATGGCGCCGATGCGTCCATCCATCATGTCGGAGGGCGCGATGATGTCGGCGCCGGCTTCGGCCTCGACCAAGGCCTGCTGCACCAGCATCTCGACGGTCTCGTCATTGGCGATGACGCCCTCGCGCAAGAGCCCGTCGTGGCCGTGGCTGGTATAGGGATCGAGCGCGACGTCACACAGGATGCCGATCTCCGGCACCGCTTTCTTGATGGCGCGGACCGTGCGACAGACCAGGTTCTCCGGATTGAGCGCCTCGGTCCCGTCGTGGTCGCGCAAGTCGGGATTGGTATAGGGAAACAGCGCCAGGCAGGGGATCTTGAGCGCGGCGGCGCGCTCGGCCGCACGCACCGCTTGATCGATCGAAAGCCGCTCGACCCCCGGCATCGAGCCGATGGGGCTGCGGGTGTCGTCGGCCACGAACAGCGGCCAGATCAAGTCGTCGACCGTCAGCACGTTCTCGCGCAGCAGGCGACGCGTCCAGTCGGTCTTGCGGTTGCGGCGCGGGCGGACGGCGAGATCGAGGCGGAACTCGGCCTTGGCGGGTGCCGTCGCCCCTACCGGGCTGATGCGGGCTTTCGCCTCGAGCGGACGGCCGTATTTGATAGCCATTGATGCACTCCGGAACGGACGGAGCGTCTTTTTAGCCGTTCCGGCACCGCCTTGCCACTGGCTGCCGGCGGCTGCGGCCCCCAGGCCGGCGTTGACGGCTCGCGCGGGCCCTTCTATCGATCCGCGCAACAATCGCCCCTTTTTGGCGGTCTCGCGGCACCCGCCGCGAGGGTCTGCAACCGGTGGATGCCGAACCCGGCCCGATGGCGCCCGACTTCACTCAGCCTGAAATCCTGTTCGAGCGCCGCGGCGCCGCCGGCATCGTCATCCTTAATCGTCCAGCAGGCCCTCAATGCCGTGACCTTCGGCATGGTGGGCGCGCTCACGCGGCAGCTGGTGGAATGGGAGGGCGATCCCGCCATCACCCGGGTGATCGTCACGGCCGCCGGCGAGCGCGCCTTCTCGGCCGGCGGCGACCTGCGGGCTCTCTTCGACTTCGGGCGCACCCGGCACTACCAGGCCGCGCTGGCCTATTGGCGGACCGAATACGCGCTCAATGCCTTGATCAAACGCTATCGCAAGCCCTACGTGTCGCTCATCGACGGCATCGTCATGGGGGGTGGCGTCGGTATCTCGATCCATGGCTCCCATCGGGTGGCGGGCGACGGATTTGCCTTTGCCATGCCGGAGGTCGGCATCGGCTTCATCCCGGACGTGGGCGCGACCTGGTTCCTGCCGCGCCTGCCGGGCGAGCTCGGTCTCTACTGCGCCTTGACCGGAGACCGGCTCGGCCCCGCCGACGCGCTGGCGGCCGGCATTGCCACCCATCGCGTCGCTTCGACGGCGGTTCCCCGACCTGTTGGCAGGGCTTTGCGGCAACGTGCCGGTCGACGCTTTGCTCGGCGCTTTCACGGAGCCGGCCGGGGAGGGGGCTCTGTCGGGCCGACGGGGGCTGATCGATCGCCTGTTTACAGGCGACAGCGTGGAGGGCATCCTGGCCGCGCTCGATGCGCAGGCAACCGGCCAAGAGACGGATCAAGGGGCGGATGCCGACTTTGCGCGCCTCACGGCGGCCGCGATCCGGTCCAAGTCTCCGACCAGCCTCAAAATCACGCTGGCGCAGCTGCGGCGCGGTCGCGAGCTCGATTTCGCCGAGTGCATGCGCTGCGAATTCCGCATAGTCTCGCGCCTGCTGCTCGGGCATGATCTTTATGAAGGGATACGATCGGTGATCATCGACAAGGATCAGGCGCCCCGTTGGCAGCCATCCCAACTCGAGGCGGTCAGCGCGGCCGAGGTCGAACGGTATTTCCAGCCGCAGGCCGATGAGCTCGCCTTGCCATGAGCGATCCGGCCATCGACGAGCAGCCGCGGGTGCTGGAACCCGTCCATGCCGGCGAAGGTGAGCCGAGCGGCGATCAATGGGCGGCTCGGCTGGTCCTGTTCCTGCGCGTGATGGCGGGCATCGCTCTGATCAAAGGATTGTACTATTGGGCCATCGTTTGCGGCGTGGGCGCGCCGACGCCACAGGGCTTCGATTCCTATGCCATGCCCTATCAGTCGGCGACGGTGTTCTTCGCGGTGATCGATCTGGTGGCCGCGGTGGGGCTGTGGCTGGCGGCGCCCTGGGGCGCGGTGGTATGGCTCACCTCGGTCATTTCCATGGCGGCCGTGGAGGCGCTGTTCCCGCAGATCTACGGCGGACGCCTCTGGGTCATCATCGTCGAGCTGGGGCTATTGGCCGTTTATCTGACGCTTGCGCTCCTGTCCGCGCGCGAGCACACGCCGTGACGTCGAATTTGAGCAACCTGATTTGATTTGGCGGTTTCCATGATCATCGATTTCCAGCAGCACTACACACCGCCCGAGCTCATGAAGGAGCGCGACGGCGTTTCGGCGCGGCTCGATGCGAACGGCAATCCAAACTATCTGCTCAATCCGCTGCTGGCCGATCTCGCCGCCCATATCCGGATGATGGATCGCGCCGGCATCGATGCGGGCGTTCTGTCCTGCGGTTCCGGCTTCGATCAGCCCGACGTCGCGGTCTGCCGCCTGATCAACGACCGGATCAAGCAGGCGGTCGACGATCATCCCGGGCGCTTCATCGGGCTGGCTCATGTTCCGGCATTGCGGCCCGCCGAGGCCGAACGAGAGCTCAAACGATGCGCCGTCGACCTCGGTTTCCCGGGCGTGGTGATCGCTTCGGAGCTGCAGGGCCAGGCGCTCGATGCGGAGAGCCTGCTGCCGTTCTGGCGGGCGGCGGCCGATCTCGATCTCTACGTCTTCATTCATCCGTTGCCGCAGGTCATCGGCTGGGCGCATATGGACGCGGACGATCTGGGTCGCATGCTGGGATGGCAGTTTTCCCTGATGGTCGCCGCGGTCCGCTTGATCAACAGCGGCTTGCTGGACGAGCTGCCCACGCTGAGGGTCCAGTTCTCTCACTTCGCTGCCGGCCTCGGCCGCTATCTCGGGCGCATTCGGGGATTTCAGCAGCGCGAAAAATGGGGCACCGCCGCGATCCCGCGTCATAACCGGCGCCCGCAACAGCCCTTCGATCATTATCTCGAGCATCGGTTGTTCTACGATTGCGCCGGGTGGGCGGGACCCGACCATGCGGCCGAATGGGGCGCGGAATGGGTGCGGTTCGGCCTGCAGGAAGTAGCGCTGTCGCAGACGGTGTTCGCCACCGACTATCCGCAGGCAGTGCGCGATGCCGATGAGGTCGCGGCCTATGTGGCAGCGGTGCGGGCGCTCGGGCCCAATGCCCGCGCCATGGTCGAGGGCATCGCGGCCGAGCGCCTTGTTCCCGACCTGTCGCAGCGTTTGGGCGGGCGAGCGCTGTAAGCCGGAGACGACATGGCCCAAGTCGGTTTCATCGGTTTAGGCAATATGGGTCTGCCGATGGCCCGCAATCTGATCAAGGCCGGCCATCCGGTCTGCGGATACGACGTGAACGCGGCGGCCCTCGACAAGTTCTCCGCGGCCGGCGGAATTTCGGTGCGCTCGCTCGACGTGGCCTCCATGGGGGTCGACCTGGTCATCACCATGCTGCCGGCGCGCGAGCAGGTGCGCGAGGTCTATCTCGCCCAAGGCGGCGTGCTGGCGTCCGCCAGGCCGGGCACGCTGCTCATTGATTGCTCGACCGTCGACGTCGAGACCGCGCGCGCCGTGGCGGCGGCCGCCAACGTCAACGAGCTCGAGATGCTCGATGCGCCGGTGTCGGGCGGCGTCGCCGGAGCGGAGGCGGGAACGCTGACCTTCATGGTGGGCGGCGGCGACAGGGCCTTCGCGCGCGCCAAGCCGGTGCTGGAAGCGATGGGCAAGATCATCGTCCAGGCCGGCGCCGCCGGCAGCGGCCAGGCGGCGAAGATCTGCAACAACATGATCCTCGGGATTTCGATGATCGCGGTCTGCGAGGCCTTCGGGCTGGCCGAGAAGCTCGGGCTCGAGCCGCAAAAGCTGTTCGAGATCGCCTCGCAATCCTCCGGCCAGTGCTGGTCGCTGACGAGCTACTGCCCGATACCCGGTCTGGTTCCGACCTCGCCGGCCAACCGGGACTATCAGCCGGGTTTCACCGCCGCGATGATGCTGAAGGATCTGAAGCTCGCGCAAGACGCCGCGCGTCTCACGCGCGCCATCGCGCCACTTGGTGCAGGAGCAGCCGCGGTTTATCAACGCTTCGTCGAGGACGGCGGCGCAGCCACGGATTTTTCCGGTATCATACGCCTCCTGCGCGGAGCAAGAGAGGGTGAATGATTTTCGCGGCGGGTTTTCGTCGCCGCCGAATTGTGGCGATCGGGCGCGCAATAGGGGAGCGGCCTGCCAAAATCGGCAATATTCGTGTCCATTCCGGCAAATGATCGTCAATGGAACGTTACGACGAAGCCTCGATACGAGTGTTCAATTGACAATTGACCGTGGCAAATAAACGATCTTTTTATTGTGTTGTTTAAGTGGATTTTAGACCCTCGCCGGTAGGTTGGCAGGAAGAGCGGGGGACAGGGCCTCGCTAATTATAACAAGTTTACAGGAAGGCGTCATGATGAAAGCCGTTGCAAAGACGGTCGAGCCGGCCGATCGCGAATTGCGGTTCGAGCACATCCGTCCGCTTTATCTCGAAGCCTTGACGCTCGTGGAGCGGCTGCACCGGCGGCTCCTCGATGTCATCAAGGACGAGTTCGATCGCCGCAGCCGCGCCGACATCAATTCAGTGCAGGCGCTGCTGCTGTACAATATCGGGGAGAAGGAGCTGACTGCGGGCGAGCTGCGCACCCGCGGCTATTATCTCGGCTCCAACGTTTCCTACAATCTCAAGAAGCTGGTCGAGATGGGCTTCCTCGACCATCAGCGCTCGCGGGTCGATCGCCGCTCGGTGCGCATCAAGCTCACCGAGAAGGGCGGCGAGGTGCGCGACATCGTCGATGCGCTCTATCAGAAGCATGTGCGCACCGTCGAGCAGGTCGGCGGCATCAGCTCCGACGAGTTCGCGACCCTCAACAAGTCGCTGCACCGGCTCGAGCGGTTCTGGACCGATCAGATTCTCTATCGTCTGTGAGGCGCAGCCTCTTTAAGGAAGAGCCCGCCCCGGAGTGATCCGGGGCGGAAAGCCGGTCTTCCCGGGTTGATCTGTCGCCGACAACGGCACGGACAACGGTTTCCCCGGAAATGGACAGCGCTCCGGAATGGATGGATACTCGCCTCGGCCCCGGCCGGGGCGCTTTGCTTTGCGGAACCTCGATTGCCCGACCCGTTCCCCGCCATCGACTGCGACGTCCACCCCGCAGCCCCCACCATGGCGGCGCTATTGCCCTTTCTGGAGGAGTTCTGGCGCAACAGCGTGGTCGAGCGTGGAATTCCCTCGCTCGAGACCAACAGCTATCCGGCGCGCGCGCCGATCAGCGCGCGGCCGCAATGGCGCGGCCGCAACGGCGCCCCCGATGCGAGCCTGGGGCAGCTGACCGGGCAGGTGTTCGAGCGCTGGCAGGCGCAGCGCGCGATCTGCAATTGCCTTTACGGGGTCGAGCTCCTGTTCAGCGAGGACTTGGCGGCGGCCTTCGCGCGCGCGCTCAATGACTGGATCGCCAAGGAGTGGCTCGACCGCGATCCGCGCCTGCGCGCCTCGATCGTTGTGCCGTCGCAGAATATCGAGCTCGCGGTCGACGAGATCGAGCGCTGCGCCAGGGATCGGCGGTTCGTGCAGATCCTGCTCTTGGCCATGCAGGAAAGCCCGCTCGGGCGCCGGCATTGGTGGCCCCTCTACGCGGCGGCGCAACGTCATGGCCTGCCGATCGGCATTCATCCGGGCTCGACCTATCGGCACTCCCTCACCTCGCTCGGGTGGCCGACCTACTACGTCGAGGACTATGCGAGCTATGCCCAGGCCTTCCAGTCGCAATTGGGGAGCCTGATCGCTGAGGGCGTCTTCGCGAAATTCCCCGACCTCAAGGTCGTGCTGCTCGAATTGGGCGTGACCTGGCTGCCCGGCTTCCTGTGGCGTTTCTCGAAATTCTGGCGCGGCGTGCGCTCGGAGGTGCCCTGGGTCGACCGCCCGCCCGCCGAGATCGTGCGCGACCACGTCCGCCTCACGATCCAGCCGTTCGATGCCCCCGCCGAGCCCGATCTGGTCGAACGGATGATCGACCATCTGGGCTCTGATGCTATACTGCTCTATGCGTCGGACTTTCCGCATTGGCAGTTCGACGACGACGATGCGCTGCCGCCCGGATTGCCGGATTCGCTGCGGCGCAAGATTCTCGTCGACAATCCGCTCGCGACCTACCGGCGGATGCAGGAGGACGCCCGATGAACATCGAGGCCAGGCAACGGCTCGGCGAGCGGAAATCGCGCGCCACCATCATCGACGTCGACATTCATCCCAAGGCCTCGGCGGAGGATTTACGGCCGTTTCTGAGCCAGCGCTGGTGGGATCATCTGCAGGCCTATGGCACGCGCGGCCGGCAGGGTTTCGCCAAGGGTTTTCCCTACCCCAAGAGCCAGCCGCTGGCAT
Source organism: uncultured Alphaproteobacteria bacterium (assembly GCA_963744275.1). Lineage (GTDB taxonomy): Bacteria > Pseudomonadota > Alphaproteobacteria > Rhizobiales > Xanthobacteraceae > VAZQ01. Next base: position 405,384 of record CAVUSX010000024.1, on the reverse strand, counting down.
CGCGCCGGGATTCCTGGCCCCCGGGCGGCGGGCTGCCGGCCAGCGACCTCGATTTCATGCGCCGGCAGCATCTCGACTTCTACGGAATCGAATACGCGATCATGAATCCGCTTTCGCCGACCGGGCAGGGCGACCAGAACGATGAGTTCAGCGCCGCCATGGCGTTTGCCGCCAACGAGCTCCAGCTCGAAGGGTGGAACCGGCGTGACCCGCGCCTGCTGGCGTCGGTCGTGGTTGCGTACGAGGACGGGGAGGCGGCGCGCGCCGAGATCAAACGGCGAGCGGGCGATCGCCGCTTCGCGCACGTCCTGCTGCGCAGCCGCACCTGCGAGCTCATGGGCAAGAAGCGCTATTGGCCCATTTACGAGGCCGCGCAAGACGCCGGCTTTCCGGTCGGGGTGCACGTCTTCGGCACCAGTGGACGACCGGCGAGCAATTCCGGCTGGCCGTCGTTCTACATCGAGGACATGACCGAGCACGCATCCTGCTGTCAGGCGCAGGTCACGAGCCTGATCATGGAAGGCGTGTTCGAGCGCTATCCGGGGCTCAAGATCGTGATGATCGAGGCCGGCTTCGCCTGGCTGCCGGCGCTCGGTTGGCGGCTCGACAAGATCTGGAAGCGCCTGCGCGAGGAGGTGCCGCACCTGCGCCGCTCACCCTCCGAATATATCCGCGATCATCTCTGGGTCTCGACCCAGCCGATGGAGGAAACCGAAAATCCGGAGCATCTGCTCGATCTGATGAATTGGGTCGGCTGGGACCGTTTCATGTTCGCCAGCGACTACCCGCACTGGGATTTCGACGATCCGTTGGTGGCATTGCCGCCGGCGCTCGATGAGGCGCGGCGCACGCAAATCTACTCCGGCAATGCCCGGGCGCTCTACCGGTTCGCCTGATGGCCGGCCATATCGTCGCCACCGTCGATCAAATCCCGTCCGGGCCAGCGCAAGCTGGTCGAGGCCGGTGGCCGGGCGATCGTGGTCTACAATCTCGGCGGCGAGTTCTTCGCGCTCGCCAATCGCTGCCCGCACCGCGGCGGCAGCCTTGCCGACGGCATCCAGACCGGCCTCGTCGAATCGACGGCGCCGGGGCAGTACAGCTATTCCCGGCCGGGCGAGATGGTGAAGTGCCCGTGGCATGGTTGGGAGTTCGACATCCGCACCGGCAAATCGTGGTGCGATCCCTCGCGGCTACGCATCCGGCAATATCCGGTATCGGTGCGTCCGGGGACCCAGCTGGTGGAGGGACCTTATGTCGCGGAATCCTTTCCGGTGCGCCTGGAAGACGATTATATCGTCGTGGAGGCCTGAGCGCGCGGCCGGGCCGGCAAGAACGAGAGACAAGAAAATCAACGTGAATTCGAGGAGGATCGCCCATGCAAGACGTCATCGATCTCACGGTTACGCCGCTCTCGCGCGCCTGTGGGGCGCAGATCAGCGGCGTTGATCTCACCAAGGAGCTTTCCGACGCGACGGTGCGGGCGATCAAGCAGGCCTGGGGGGAGCATCTCGTGCTGGTGTTCCGCGGCCAGAACATCACCCAGGAGCAGCAGCTGCGCTTTGCGTCCTATTTCGGAGAGCTCGGCGACCGCAAGCAGGCGCCCGAGCCGCTGCGCGGGCGCACCGAGGGCATCCATCAGGATCACAAGAAGATTCTCCTGGTCACCAATATCAAGGTCGATGGGCAGCCGATCGGCGCTTTCGGCGACGGCGAATTCTGGTTCCACATCGATTCAGGCTATACGCCGCGGCCGTACAAATACACGTTCCTGTACGCGCTGGAGCTGCCGTCCACCGGCGGCAACACGATGTTCTCCAACATGTACAAAGCCTACGAGGCGGTGCCGCCCGCGCTCAAGCAGAAGCTCGCGGGCAAGAAGGCGCTCCATATCCACGAGTACAAACGCTCCGAGAAGGCGAACCTCTCGGCCGACATCAGCGCCATTCCGCATTTCCAGCACCCGGTTTTCATCACCCATCCGGATACCGGCCGCAAGACGTTGTTCGTCGACCGGCTCATGACGGCGCGCATCGAAGGGCTCGATGCGAACGAGAGCGACGCGATCCTCGATGAGCTCTACGAGATCGGCGAGCGGCCCGAATTCATTTTCGAGCACGTCTGGCAGCTGGGCGATTTCCTGATGTGGGACAATCGGTGCACGATCCATGCACGCAAGGACTTTCCGAAAGGGGAGCGCCGCCTGCTGCGTCGCTGCACCGTCGAGGGCGGGCCGCTGGCCGAATAGCGCAGATCGGAGACAGGGCAGATCGGAGACAGCCATGGCGAACGCAGCATTGCCGGTTTTCGAGGATTTCGTCGCGCAATTGCGGGCGATCTGGCAAGCGGAGAGCGACAACCAGCGCCGCATGGAGAAGGCCAAGCCGCTGCTCGAGCAACTGGTGAAGGACGAGGGCCTCAAGGCGCATTCGGCGCGCTGGCCCTCGACCGAAGGCTTCAAGAACCTGCTGCTCTATGTCGATCCGCAGCACCACTTCGCCATCAATGCGGTCGTGCGCACGCCCGGGCGCGTGGGAGGCGTGCACGACCATGCGGATGCGTGGGTGCTCTACGGCGTGCTCGATGGCTCGGAGAGCCTCGAGCGTTACGAGCGGATCGATGACGGCAGCCGCCCCGGCTATGCCGAGCTGCGGCTCGCCTCCGTCACCACCGGCACGCAAGGCAAGGTCGATCTGGTGCCGCCGCACGCCATCCATGCGGAGCAAGGCGGCCCGAGCCGCTCGGTGGCCATCATCCTGCGCAGCCAGCGCCTGGGCGAGGGGACGGTGTTGCAGCGTGCCTATGATCCCAAGGCCAAGACCGTCATCGAGCGATTTGGCCCGACCCAGGTTCCCTATGCGCTGGTCGCGTGATGCGGCGGTACGCGCCGGCCGCCCGGCGAGCGGTGACGTGCCATGACGGGGGCTGAGGACGAGCCCACCGGCGGGGTATATTTCGAGTTCACGCCGGTCGGCACCTCCGTCAAGGTCGTCGCCATCGACGCGGCCACCGGCACGGAGGTCAGCGTCATCGGTCCGGCGCGCGCCGCGCAGGCCGACCTGCAACGGCTGGCGCTGCAGAAGCTCCGGGCCCGCCTGAAGGCGGGGCGCTGACCCCAGATATTGCGGCTTTACGCCACAATACTCCAAGGGCTTGGCGGTCCGGGCCCGATATGCTACGGCCATCGTTCCGCGAAATTGACCGCAAGTGCATGACCTGTCGTGCAAGGCTTGCCCACCGCCGTTGTTCCGGCGGAAGACCATGAGGCTGTGAGATAACGATGTCGGCTGGCGAATCCTCCGCGACCACCACCAGTACAGCGTCCCTGTTCTCGGCCCCGCTCGCCGCGACCGATCCGCAACTTGCGCAGGTGCTTGCGCTCGAGCTCGGCCGCCAGCGCGACGATATCGAGTTGATCGCCTCGGAGAACTATGTGAGCCGCGCGGTGCTGGAAGCGCAGGGCTCCGTGCTCACCAACAAATATGCCGAAGGCCTGCCGGGCCGGCGCTACTATGGCGGCTGCCAATACGTCGACATGGCGGAAAACCTGGCCATTGAGCGGGTTACCAAGCTTTTCGGATGTCGTTTCGCGAACGTCCAGGCGCACTCGGGCGCTTCCGCCAATGTGGCGGCCTTCATGGCGCTGATGCAGCCCGGCGATACGTTCATGGGGTTGAGCCTGGCGGCCGGCGGCCACCTCACCCACGGCTCGCCGGTGAACATGTCCGGCAAGTGGTTCAAGCCGGTGCCCTACGGGGTGCGGCCGGACGACCACCGCATCGACTATGACCAGGTGCAGAAGCTCGCCCAGGAGCATCGGCCCAAGGTGATCGTCACCGGCGGCTCCGCCTATCCGCGCATCATCGATTTTCGCCGCTTCCGGCAGATCGCCGACGAGGTCGGGGCCTACCTCATGGTCGACATGGCGCACTTCGCGGGCCTGGTGGCCGGCGGCGTGCATCCGAGCCCGTTTCCGCATGCCCATGTGGTCACCTCGACCACCCACAAGACGTTGCGCGGACCGCGCGGCGGCTTCATCCTCACCGACGCCGAGGAGCTGGCCAAGAAGATCAACTCGGCCATCTTCCCGGGCCTGCAAGGCGGACCCTTGATGCATGTGATCGCCGCCAAGGCGGCGGCCTTCGGCGAGGCGCTGCAGCCGTCCTTCAAGCTTTACGCGAAGAACGTCGTCGAGAACGCCAAGGCTTTGGCGGAATCGATGAAGTCCAGCGGCTTCGACATCGTTTCCGGCGGCACCGATACGCACCTCATGCTGATCGATCTGCGTCCCAAGCGGCTCACCGGCAAGGTGGCGGAAGCAGCGCTGGGGCGCGCCAACATCACCTGCAACAAGAACGGCATCCCGTTCGATCCCGAGAAGCCGACCGTGACCTCGGGTATCCGGCTCGGCACGCCGGCCGGCACGACGCGCGGCTTCGGCATCGCCGAGTTCCGTCAGGTGGGCGAGCTGATCGCCGAGATGCTGGGCGTGCTCTCGCAGAAGGGCGCCGAAGAGGATTTGCTGGTCGAGGCGGCGGTGCGGGAACGGGTGCGGGCGCTGGTGCACCGGTTTCCGATCTATCCAGGCTAGCGGAAAGGCACGGACATGCGCTGTCCGAACTGCGCGAGCCTTGACACGCAAGTCAAGGATTTCCAGGCCGACCGAGGATTCCTCGGTCATCCGCCGCCGTCGCGTATGCCTGGCGTGCAATTTTCGCTTCACCACCTTCGAGCGCGTGCAATTGCGCGAGCTGGTGGTCATCAAGCGCAACGGCCGCCGGGTGCCGTTCGACCGCGACAAGCTGCTGCGCTCGGTGCAGATCGCGCTGCGCAAGCGGCCGGTCGAGCCCGAGCGCATCGACGAGCTCGTGTCCAAGATCGTGCGCGAGCTCGAAAGCCAGGGCGAGAGCGAAATCACCTCCGAGACCATCGGCGAGATGGTGATGGAGCACCTGCGGTCGCTCGACGATGTGGCCTATGTCCGGTTTGCCTCGGTCTACCGGAACTTTCGCGAAGCCAAGGATTTCGAGGCCGTGCTCGGGGAATTGTCCGGCGACGAGGATGGAAAGCCGCCGGCGGCCGCGCGGAAATGAATGCCGGCGCGGCGATGGCGGGAAGCGATCTGCACGATGACCTTCGCTTCATGGAGCTCGCCTTGGGGCTCGGCCGGCGCGGGCTCGGGCGCACCTGGCCCAACCCCGCCGTCGGCGCCGTGGTGGTGGGTCGGCAAGCCGATGGCCCGGTGATCGTCGGACGCGGCTGGACGCAGCCCGGCGGCCGTCCCCATGCCGAGACCCAAGCGCTCGAGCGCGCCGGCGGCGCGGCCCGCGGCGCCACCCTCTACGTGACGCTCGAGCCCTGCTCCCACTACGGGCAGACCCCGCCTTGCGCCGACGCCATCGTGGCGGCCGGCATCGCGCGGGTGGTGTCGGCGCTCGAGGATCCCAATCCGCAGGTCGCCGGCGCGGGCCATCGCCGGCTGGCCGCGGCCGGCATCGCGGTCACGGTCGGCATCGGTGCCGATGCGGCGCGCCGGGCGCATGCGGGACACATCCGGCGCATGCGCGAGCGCCGCCCGCAGGTCAACCTCAAGCTCGCGGTCTCCGCCGACGGCAAGGCCGGTCTGGCGGGCCGGCGGCCCGCTCCGATCACGGGCGAGCCGGCGCGCGCGCGCGTGCATCTCATGCGGGCCATGAGCGATGCGGTCGCTGACCGGCATCGGCACCGCGCTGGCCGATGATCCGCTGCTGACCTGCCGGCTGCCCGGCATGGCGGACCGCTCGCCGGTTCGCGTGGTGCTCGACGGCAGGCTGCGGCTGCGGCTCGACTCGCAGCTGGTCGCGAGCGCGCGGCAGACCCCGCTTTGGATCATCACCGGCACGGCGGCGGCGGACCGCGAGCAAGCACTGCGAACGGCCGGAGCCGAGGTCCTGCGGGTGCCGGCGCCCGGCGGCCGGCTCGATCTCGCCATCGTGCTCGATCGCCTGGCCGCGCGCGGCATCACGCGGCTCATGGTCGAGGCCGGCCCGATCCTCGCGGCCGCCCTGCTGGCGGCCGATCTGGTCGACGAAGCCGCGCTGCTGCGCTCGCCCAAGGTGATCGGCCCGGACGGCATCGATGCGCTCGAAGGGCTTCCGCTCACGGCGCTCACCGGGTCCTCCCGGTTCGAATTGATCCGCACCGAATTGGTGGGCGAGGATACAATCGACCTTCTGGCCCGCCGGTGACGGATTGCGGCGCCTCTCGAGCGGAGACCATCATGCCAATCAGCCGGGCGAACGGTGTCGACATCTGGTACGAGGTCACCGGCGCCGGACCCGCGCTCGTCTTCATTCATGCCAACCCGTTCGATCACGATCTGTGGATGTACCAGGCCGCCCATTTCTCCACCTGGTTCCGGGTCGTGGGCATCGATATCCGCGGCTATGGCCGCTCCGCCAAGGTGACGACGCCGTATGGGCTCGCCGACATGTGCGACGACGTCATCGGCGTGATGGACGACCTCGGCATCGCGCGCGCCGTCTGCGGCGGATGCAGCGTCGGCTCCGGCATCGCCATCCTGCTGGGCCTGGACCATCCGGACCGCTTCGAGGCCATCATCCTGGTCGGCGGCAACAGCGGCTCCAGCGACCGTTATGGCAAGCGCATCGAAGGCTATCGCAACGATCTCGCCGACTATCACATCAAGCACTTGCGCGACCTCGTGCATCCGCAATTCGCCGACAGCCGGCTCGGGCGCCATCTCCTCAATCAATTCGTCGAGCGGCAGCCGAGGCTGCGCGGCGAAGCCATCGCGCAGGTTTTCATGGCCGGCAATCACACCGACATGACCGCGCGTCTGCCGACCATGCAGGTCCCGACCCTGGTGATCAACGGTGAGCTCGACCACTCGCTCCCGGCCGGGCAGCGAACCGCGGGCCTCGTGCCCGGTGCGGTCCACAAGATTTTGCCCGGTACCGGCCACGCCTGCTGTATCGAGGACCCGGCCGGCTTCGATGGCCTGGTGATCGAGTTCCTGCAGGCACGCGGGCTCATGCCCGCAATCTCGGCGGCGCCATGACGGCTCGATCGCGCAACCCAAAAGGCACCCCGCGATGTTCACCGGCCTGGTAACCGATATCGGCGAGATCGTCGGGGTGAGCGAGGTCGCGCAAGGGCTGCGGCGGCTTCGGATCGCGTGCGGCTATCCGCGGGCTTCGATCGCTGAGGGCGCCTCGATCGCATGCGCGGGCGTGTGTCTCACGGTGGTCGGGAGCGGCGAGGAGGGTGGCCGGACCTGGTTTGCCGCCGATGCCGCCGCCGAGACCTTGCGATTGACCACGGTCGGGCGCTGGCGGGCGGGCACGCGGATCAACCTCGAACGCCCGCTGCGGATGGGGGACGAGCTGGGCGGGCACCTGGTCGCCGGGCATGTAGACGGCCTTGCGATGGTGACGGTCCGCGACCAATTGACCGACATGGCCCGGTTCGAGCTGCGCGCCGGCCACGCGCTCGCCCGCTTGATTGCCCTCAAGGGCTCGGTGGCGCTCGAGGGCGTATCGCTCACCGTCAACGCGGTTGCGGGCGACACGTTTTCCGTGCTGATCATCCCCCATACCTTGAAGGTCACGACGCTGGGCCAGCTCGCCGCCGGCGAGGAGGTCAATCTCGAGGTCGATCTCATGGCCCGTTATGCGGCACGGCTGATCGAGGCCCGGTAGTCTCCGATCGGGACGGTCGGCCTGCGTTATTCGCAGACGGGCCAGCCGGATAGTGGTACGAGGGCTTGAATTGGAGACGAGGGTCCATGGCCGAACCGCGCCGAAACGCCGCCAACGATACCGGGGACCTCGCCGGCGTGCGCATGCTCGTCGTCGAAGCGCGTTTCTATGACGACATCGCCGACGCCCTTTTGGCCGGCGCCACCCAGGCGCTCGAAGCCGCCGGGGTCGCGTTCGAGCGCGTGAGCGTGCCGGGCTCGCTCGAGGTCCCTTCCGCCATCGCCATCGCGCTCGAAGCCGCCGAGCACGCCGGCAGGCCCTATGACGGCGTGGTCGCGCTCGGTTGCGTCATTCGGGGCGACACCATCCATTTCGAGATCGTTTCGACCCAGTCGGCGCGTGCCCTCATGGATTTGTCGGTGGCCCGCCGCGTGCCGATCGGCAATGGCATCCTGACCGTCGACACCGACGCGCAGGCTTGGGCACGCGCGCGTGCCGAGGAGGCGGACAAGGGCGGCGATGCGGCGCGCGCGGCGCTCGCCTTGGTGCGGCTCAAGCGCCACCTCGGCCCACGTTGATGGCGCGCGCCCCGGCACCGAAGGACGGACGCAAGGCCAACCGCCGCGGCGCGGCACGGCTGGCGGCCGTGCAGGCGCTCTATCAGATGGACATCGCCGGCACCGGCAGCAACGAGATTCTCGCCCAGTTCGAGAGCCATTGGATCGGCCAGGAGGTCGAGGGCAATCAGTATCTTCCGGCCGAGGCGGCGTTCTTCCGCGAGCTTGTGAACGGCGTGGTGCGCGAGCAGCGCAGCCTCGATCCGTTGATCGACACGGTGCTCGCCGAAACCTGGCCGCTCAAGCGCATCGAGACCATCCTGCGGGCGGTGCTGCGCGCGGGCGCCTTCGAGCTCGGGCACCGCAGCGACGTGCCGGCGCGCGTGGTGGTGGCCGAATATGTCGATGTCGCCAATGCCTTCGTGGATCGCGAGGAAACCGGCATGGTCAATGCCGTGCTCGATCAGCTCGCGCGCAAATTGCGCGCCGGGGAATTCGTGACGGCGGGATGATCCGATGGTCGAACGCGAGCCGGAGCCCGCTTCGGGCGAGGACCGTCTGATCGCGCGGTATTTCCGGCCGCTCGCGACCGATCCGGGCGCGCTCGGGCTGCGCGACGATGCCGCCACCATCACGCCGCCGCCGGGCTCGGACGTCGTGCTCAAGACCGACGCCATCGTGGCGGGCGTGCATTTCTTTCCCGATGATCCCCCCGGCATGATCGCCAAGAAGGCCTTGCGGGTGAATCTGTCGGATCTCGCCGCCAAGGGCGCAAGTCCCGCCGGCTTTCTGCTCTCGCTGGTGTTGCCGAAGACGGTGGGCGAGGATTGGCTCGCCGCGTTTGCGGCCGGTTTGGGCGAGGACGCCGCGGCCTATCATTGCCCCCTCCTTGGCGGGGATACCGACCGCACGCCGGGCCCGGTGACCATTTCGATCGCGGCTTTCGGAATTCTGCCGACCGGCACCATGGTTCGCCGCAGCGGCGCGCGGCCGGGCGATCTGGTCGTGGTCACCGGCACGATCGGTGATGGCGCGCTCGGGCTCCTGGTGCGCCGCGATCCCGCTACGGCGCCCCGCTGGCGGCTCGACCACCGGCAGCGCGATCATCTGCTGGCGCGCTATTTGTTGCCGCAGCCGCGCAACGTGATCGCGCAGGCGCTGCGGCGACACGCGACGGCCGGCATGGACGTCTCCGACGGCCTGGTCGGCGATTTCGGCAAGCTGTGCGCGGCGTCCGACGTCGGCGCCGATATCGAGGTGGCGCGCGTGCCGCTCTCGGACGCAGCCCGCGCGGCCATTGCAGGCGAGCCTTCGCTGCTCGAAACCGCGCTCACGGGCGGTGACGATTACGAGGTGGTGGCCACCGTCCCGGCGGACGCCCGCGATGCCTTGATGGCGGCCGCCAAGGCCGCCGGCGTGCCGCTCACCGAAATCGGCCGCATCCGGGCCGATCGGCCGGGCGTGGATTTTCTCGACCAGGCCGGCAAACCGATGCTGTTCAAGAGGCCCTCGTTCAGTCATTTTTGACGGCAATTCGCGCACCCGGGGACGTTTGATGGACGACAGAACCGCAATGGCTCCCGGCAGGCTCGTGGGACGGATCCGGCGCGCGCGATGGCGCTGCACCGGCGCTTTCCGACCATCGGCCATATGCGGGCGCATGCGCGCCGCCACGTTCCCCATTTCGTCTTTGAATACATGGACGGCGGGGCCGGGGCCGATGTCGGCATCGCGCATAATTGGGCGGCGCTGGACGCCGTGGAGCTGGTGCCGCGCTACGGCGTCATGCCGGCCTTGCCGCCGATCGATGTGGAGCTGTTCGGCCGCCGCTATGCGGCCCCCATCGGCATCGCCCCCATGGGTGGCCCGGCGCTGGTCTGGCCGGGCGCGGATGCCGCCATGGCGCGGGCCGCCCAGCGGGCGCGCGTGCCTTACTGTCTCGGAACCGTGGGCGGGATGACGATCGAGCAGGCCGCGGAATTGGCGCCCGACGTGTTCTGGTTCCAGCTCTACCGCATGGCCCGCAACGATCACGCCCTCGGCCTCGATCTGGTCCGCCGCGCCGAGGTGGCGGGCGCCCATGTGCTGGTCCTCACCATCGATGTGCCGGTGCGCACCACCCGGCCGCGCGAGGCGGCCGTTGGTCTCGGCCGCGGACCGTTCCGCCCCGATCTGCCGATGCTGGTGGACATGCTGCGCTCGCCCGCCTGGCTGATGGCGCTGATCCGGAACGGCCGGCCCAAATTCTCGAACATCAAATCCTATGCGCCCGCGAATGCCAGCGGCGAGGAGGTCATCCGCTTTGCCCGCAACGAGATCGGCGGCGCCTTCACCTGGGACGAGATCGCCCGCTTCCGCGACCGCTGGCGGGGCCCCATGGTGCTCAAAGGCATTCTGCATCCGCTCGATGCCGCCAAGGCGGTTGCGATGGGGATCGAGGGCATCTGGGTCTCCAACCATGGCGGGCGCCAGATCGAAGCCTTGCCGCCGCCGATCGATGTGCTGCCCGCCATTGCGGCGGAAACCGGGAGCCGGGCCACCCTCATCATGGACAGCGGCATCCGCAGCGGCACCGACGTGATCCGCGCGGTCGCGCTCGGCGCGCAGGCGACCTTCGCCGGCAAGGCCTTTCTCTGGGGCCTGGGCGCGCTCGGGGAGGCCGGGCCCGAGCATGTGATCGATCTGCTGATCGCCGAGGCGAGATCGGCGCTGGGTCAGATCGGCGCGCATTCGCTGGCGCAGGCGCGCTCGGTCGCCATCCGGCATCCGGGCGCGTTCGTGTTTCCGAAGGTGTGCCCGCTGTAGCCCGGATGGAGCGCTTGCGTAATCCGGGACCGCTGTCCCGCATTCCGCAAGAGCTCCATGCGGGCTACGGCCCCGCCGATGCGGCTACGGCCGCCGAGTCAGGTCACCAGCACGTTGCTGAACTGCCAGGGATCGGTTTCGTCGAGGGTTTCCGGGAACAGCACGCCGCGGCCCACGAGCGGCGTCCAATCCGTGTACTGGCCGATCACCGGCCCCAGATAGGGCCGCTGGACCGCAAAGCAGCGGCGGAAGTCCATCTCGTCGGCTTCGACGATGCCGGCGTCGGGATTCTCCAGCATCCACACGATGCCGGCGAGCACCGCGGAGGTCACCTGCAGGCCGGTGGCGTTCTGGTAGGGGGCGAGCCGCCGCGTCTCCTCGATCGAAAGCTGCGAGCCGTACCAATAGGCGTTCTTGGCGTGCCCATAGAGCAGCACGCCGAGCTCGTCGATGCCGTCCACGATGTCGTGCTCGGTCAGGATGTGCGGGCTCGTCTGCGGCCGCCATTGGGCGCCGGCCATCTCGTGCAGCGAGAGCACCGCGTCGTTGCAGGGGTGATAGGCGTAGTGGCAGGTCGGCCGGTACAGCACCTTGCCGCCCTCGCGCAGCGTGAAGTAATCCGCAATCGAGATCGACTCGTTGTGGGTGATCATCCAGCCGTGCTGAGCCTGGGCGGTGGGGGTCCAGGACCGCACGCGGGTGCCGGCGCCCGGCTGCGTCAGGTAGATCGCGGCGTCGCAGCCGAAATCATGCCGGTGGCCGCGCGGCGGCATGGTCTTCTCGTGCGTGCCCCAGCCGAGCTCGGAGGGCTGCATGCCTTCGGATATGAAGCCTTCGACCGACCAGGTGTTGACGAAGGTCCCGTGCGGCTTGGGATCGCGCGAGCGCTGGGTATCGCGTTCGGCGATGTGGATGCCCTTGACGCCGGCGCCCCGCATGAGCTGCGCCCAGCCATCGCGGGTGCTGGGCGCCTCGGCCGTGATGCCCAGATCGCGCACGATGTCGAGCAGCGCATGCTTGACCATCCAGGACACCATGCCGGGATTGGCGCCGCAGCAGCTCACCGCCGTGATGCCGCCCGGCCGCCGGCGCCGCAGCTCCAGCACGCTTTCGCGCAGCGCATAGTTCGAGCGCGCCGACGGCGACAGGCTGCGGTCGGTGTAGAGACCCGGCCACGGCTCGACCACCGTATCGATGTAGAATGCGTCGATGTCCTTGGCGAACCCCATCAGCTCGACCGACGAGGTGTCGACCGACAAATTCACGATCAGTCCGCGTCCCGGCCCCCCCGTGAGCAGGGGCGTGAGCAGGTCGCGATAGTTCGCCTTGGTCAGCGCCACATGGATGAATCGGATCTTCCGCTCGTCCAGGAGCGCGCGATCCTCGTCGTCGGGCGCGATCACCACGAACTTGGAGCAATCGAAGGCGATGTGCCGCTCGATCAACGGCAGCGTGCCCTTGCCGATCGAGCCGAAGCCGATCATCACGATCGGGCCGTCGAAGCGTGCGTGCACCGGCCAGACCTCGGTCGGATGTGTGATCGTGCTCATGTCTGTCATTCTCGGGTAAGAGGTCAAAAAGCTCAAGCCGCGCGCGCGGCGCGGATCGTGTCGTTGCGGGGCCGGCCGGCAATGCGCCGTCCGGTCGCGTGCACCAGCCCGCGCGCGCCTTCAAGCGCGGCCGGGACCAGCTCCCGCGCCAGCAGCCGATCGCGGGCATAAGGGCCGGGCAGGGAGAGCGCGCCGGTCTTGTCCGCCCCGAACCCGAAGCGGCCGTAATAGGGTGCATCGCCCACCAGCAAGACGGCCTGATGACCACGCTGTTGCGCCTCTTCGAGCGCATGCTGCATCAGCTCGGCCCCGATGCCGCCGCAGCGGAAATCGGCGGCGACCGCGAGCGGCCCCAGCAGCAGCGCCGGCCGGCCGCGGCCGGCCGCGATGTTCCACAGCCGCACCGTGCCGATCAGCCGTCCCTCCGCGCAGGCGACGAACGACAATCCCTCCGCCGGCAGCCTCTCCTCGCGCAGCCGCTCGGCCGTCTTGGCGAAGCGGCCATCGCCGAACGCCGCATCGAGCAACGCCTCGCGCCGCGCGACATCGAACGGGGTCTCGTGACGAATGGTGATCATGGCCGTACCCTCTCCGCATTCCCGAATGCGTTGATGATGGGCTTCGCAGCCCGGCAGCCGGCAATGCCGGCTCCCGGGCTCGAATCCGCGGACTTGCGCTCAGATGTGGTAGGTCTGCAGCGGCGCGAAGCCGTTGAAGGCGACCGCCGCATAAGTGGCGGTGTAGGCGCCGGTGCCCTCGATCAGGACCTTGTCTCCGATCTCGAGGCTCACCGGCAGGTCGTACTGCTTGCGCTCGTACAGAACGTCCGCCGAGTTGCAAGTCGGTCCGGCGATGACGCAAGGTCCCACCGGATCGCCGTCGTGGGGCGTGCGGATCGGGTAGCGGATGGCCTCGTCCATGGTCTCGGCGAGCCCGCCGAACTTGCCGATGTCGAGATAGACCCAACGCACATTGTCGTTCTCGCTCTTCTTCGAGACCAGCACCACCTCGGCCTCGATCATGCCGGCATTGCCGACCATGCCGCGGCCCGGCTCGATGATGGTCTCCGGGATGCGGTTGCCGAAGTGCTTGCGCAGCGCGCGGAAGATCGACCGGCCATAGGCCTGCACCGAGGGGATCTCCTTGAGGTACTTGGTCGGGAAACCGCCCCCCAGATTGACCATCGACAGGTTGATCCCGCGCTCCGCGCAGGCGCGAAACACCATGGAGGCCGACTTGAGCGCCTCGTCCCAGGCCTGCGTGCGGCGCTGCTGCGAGCCGACGTGAAACGACACCCCATAGGCCTCGAGCCAGAGCCGATGCGCATGCTCGAGCACGTCCACGGCCATCTCCGGGTCGCAGCCGAACTTGCGCGACAGCGGCCACTCCGCGCCCGCGCAGCTGAACAGGATCCGGCAGAACACCCGGGCGCCCGGCGCCGCCCGCGCGATCTTCTCGACCTCGGGCTTGCAGTCGACGGCGAACAGCCGCACCCCGAGCGCGAAGGCGCGCGCGATGTCACGCTCCTTCTTGATCGTGTTGCCGAACGAGATGCGATCGGGCGCGGCACCGGCGGCGAGCACCATCTCGACCTCGGCCACCGAGGCGGTGTCGAAGCAGGAGCCGAGCGAGACCAGGAGCTTGAGCAGCTCCGGCGCCGGGTTCGCCTTCACGGCATAGAACACCCGGCTGTCCGGCAGCGCGTGGGCGAAGGTCTTGTAGTTGTCGCGCACGACGTCGAGATCGACGACGAGGCAGGGGCAGTCGTCGCGGCGATTGCGCAGGAAGTCGCGGATGCGCTCGGTCATCGGTTTGGCTCCTCACCAATGCTCAACGGGGCCTGGCGGCCCGGATTGAAGATCGAGCGGCAAATGCCGCCCGGCGTCAGAAGGTGAGGAGGCCCTGCGCAGCCGTGCGATGGAGACACGATCAGCGAGCCGGCCTTCTCACCCAGATGATGCCTTGGATTGGAGCGGGAGATCCCGGTCCGCACGCCTGGCAAGAGTGAACAAGCCTCTTCGGTGTCGACCTTTGGAGGGTCGACGAGACCAAAAAAGCCCGCTCCGTCGTTGCTTTAGGCCGCGTCCCCCGTTGAGAACGAGGTGCGCCGGTTTCGCCTCCGGCTGCCAGTCAAGTGTTCGGAGCTGCGACCGTGGACCTCTGGTCAAGATGACCTCGGGTCTTGGCGATCTTGCTCCGGGCGGCTGTCCGGCCTCTTGTCCGGATGCCCACCGACCGACACACGGCCACAGGCACGTGCGAAATTGGGCGAGGGCGCAATTAGTCTCTACTGCGACCCATTGCAAGAGTTATCTGCCCCAAAGATGAAGAAAGTTTTGCACGGCTGGTAGTTCGTGCCCGCAGGCGCCGCGTTCGGCGGCGCCGGTGGAGCAAATTCCGCCGCGCTGTGCCGCTCGTCGGTCGATGTGGGCTCCAACCCAAACAGCGCGGCTGGAGCTTCGACGCTCGCGCAAGGGCCGGCCACGAGCGGCGGCTCGCCGCGCCACCCGCGGATCGAATGTCTGATCGCATGGGGTCGATTCGCCGATGATTCGGATTCTCCGCCTGTGGGTCTCGCCGTGTCCGCGCGGGCGAGACATCTCGGGGCGCGGGCGCCCAAGCTTCGCCTTGCCGCTTCAATTGGGCCGTGGCGGTCAACGGCGGCGGAATGGCGGCCCACCATTGCGTGGGTGCAACGTTTTTGGCTATATCCGCGCCACTTTCCGCCGGCCGGGTCGACATCCCGGCGCGGCAGCGACCGGGACAGAAGGCGTTGGCCCGGCACGCTCATCAAACCGGGGTTTAGGTCAATGACAGCTTTGTGGATGATCATCGCCTGCGGTCTGCTGGCGATCGGATACGGCATCTGGGCGACGGCCTCAGTCATGTCGGCGGATCCCGGCAGCCCGAGGATGCAGGAGATCGCGGCGGCGGTGCGCGAAGGCGCGCAGGCCTATTTGAAGCGCCAATACACCACCATCGGCGGGGTGGGCGTGGTCATCTGCATCATCGTGGCCTGGTTCCTCGGCCCCTTGGTGGCGGTCGGCTTCGCGATCGGCGCGATCTTATCGGCCATAACGGGGTTCATCGGCATGAACGTGTCGGTGCGCGCCAATGTGCGCACCGCCCAGGCGGCCATCTCCTCGCTCGCCGGCGGGCTCGAGCTCGCGTTCAAGTCCGGCGCCATCACCGGCATGCTGGTCGCCGGCCTGGCGCTGCTCGGCGTCACCATCTATTTCAGCGTGCTGATCGGCCCCATGGGGTTTGCCCCCAACGACCGGGTCGTGATCGACGCCATGGTGGCGCTGGGCTTCGGGGCCTCGCTGATCTCGATCTTCGCCCGTCTCGGCGGCGGCATCTTCACCAAGGGCGCCGACGTGGGCGGCGACCTGGTGGGCAAGGTCGAGGCCGGCATCCCGGAGGACGATCCGCGCAATCCGGCCACCATCGCGGACAATGTCGGCGACAACGTCGGCGACTGCGCCGGCATGGCGGCGGACCTGTTCGAGACCTATGCGGTGACCACGGTCGCCACCATGATCCTGGCGGCGATCTTCTTCGCCGCGGCCGGCCCCGATATCCTGATCAAGATGATGATCCTTCCGCTCGGCATCGGGGGGGTCTGCATCATCACCTCGATCATCGGGACCTTCTTCGTCCGGCTCGGCCCCAGCGGCTCGATCATGGGGGCGCTCTACAAGGGCTTCATCGCCACCGCCGTCCTCTCGCTCGGCGGCGTCGCCCTGGTGATCTATCTTCTGATCGGCTTCGGCGCGCTTCCCGGCGTCGCCTATACGGGGCTGAGCCTCTATATGTGCGGGGTGGTCGGCTTGGCGGTGACCGGCCTGATCATCTGGATCACGGAATACTATACCGGCACCAACTTCCGGCCGGTGCAGTCGATCGCCAAGGCGTCGGTGACCGGCCATGGCACCAACATCATCCAGGGCCTGGCGGTGTCGCTCGAATCGACCGCATTGCCGACCCTGGTCATCATTGCCGGCATCCTGCTGACCCAGGGCCTCGCCGGCCTGTTCGGCATCGCGGTGGCGGTCACCACGATGCTGGCGCTCGCCGGCATGGTGGTGGCGCTCGATGCCTTCGGGCCGGTGACCGACAATGCCGGCGGCATCGCCGAGATGGCGGGCCTGCCCAAGGAGGTGCGCAAATCGACCGACGCGCTCGATGCGGTCGGCAACACCACCAAGGCGGTGACCAAGGGCTATGCCATCGGCTCGGCCGGTCTGGGCGCGCTGGTTCTGTTTGCGGCCTATAACCAGGACCTCAACTACTTCATCGCCCATGCCGACGCCCACAAGTACTTCGCCGGCATCACGCTCGATTTCTCCTTGAACAACCCGTATGTGGTGGTCGGGCTCCTGTTCGGCGGGCTGCTGCCGTATCTGTTCGGCGCCATGGGGATGACCGCGGTCGGACGTGCCGCTTCCGCCATCGTGGAGGAGGTCCGCCGCCAGTTCCGCGAGAAGCCGGGCATCATGGCGGGCACCGAGAAGCCGGACTACGGGCGCGCGGTCGACATCCTCACCAAGGCCGCCATCAAGGAGATGATCATCCCCTCGCTGCTGCCGGTGCTCTCGCCGATCGCCGTCTACTTCGCGGTGTATTTCGTCGCGGGCGGCGGTGCGGTGGGCAAGGGGGCGGGCTTTTCCGCGGTCGGCGCCATGCTGCTCGGCGTCATCGTGAACGGAATCTTCGTGGCGATCTCGATGACCTCGGGCGGCGGCGCCTGGGACAACGCCAAGAAGTACATCGAGGACGGTCATTACGGCGGCAAGGGCTCGGAAGCCCACAAGGCCGCCGTCACCGGCGACACGGTCGGCGATCCCTACAAGGATACGGCCGGCCCGGCCGTCAACCCGATGATCAAGATCACCAACATCGTGGCGCTGCTGCTGCTCGCGGTGCTGGCGCGCTGACGAGAGGGTGAATAGTGGAGTAGTGAGTGGTGAGTGGTGATAAGCCCACTGGTTCCACTACTCACTACTCACTACTCACCACTCACTACTCACTTCCTCGGAGAAGCCATGCTGAAGACGCAAGGTGTCGTTCATTTCACGATTCCGGTGAAGGACCTCGACCGTGCGGAGAAATTCTACACCGAGATCATGGGCATGGAGCGGCTGCGGCGCAACAGCCACATGGTCTTCATGCGCGCCGGCGAGGATTGCTTCGTGCTGACCTATTCGCAGAATCCGGTCGAGCCCAATGCCGGGGATGCGCACGACATTCATCATGCCTTCCGGGTGAGCGCGCCGGATTACGACGCCGCCAAGGCGTTCCTGGCGCAGAAGGGCATCCGCATTTTCAAGGAGGAAGACCGGCGGTCAGGAACGTTCCAGGGCCGCAGCGCCTATTTTCACGACCCCGACCGCAACGTGATCGAGATCATCGATCTGGTCCGCGGCCCGGTCGCCGAAGGCGAGCCGTAACGCGATCCCGGGGAGTAGCGATCAAATCCCGGGCTTGAAGTCGAACATGCTCCAGAAGCCCTTGAGATAGCTGAGCTCGGTGCCGCCGGTCGGCGTGGTGCGGCTGACATAATCGAAGATCTTGCCGTCCTTGAGCCCGTAATTGGCCAGCCGCTCGACCCGCCGCTTCTTGTCGAAATAGACCGCGACCACGCGTTGGTCGACCACCTCCTGCGGCATGAAGGCGACCGCGCGCTCGGAGCGCTGGGAGATGTAATAGAACGCTTCACCGCTCACCGTGGCGACCGTGGAAGGCGTGCCGAGCACGATCAGGACCTGCTCCTGGCTGGCGCCGATCGGAATCTGCTCGAGGGCGCCGTCCGGAATGATGTAGCCCTTCTGATAGGTCTCGCTGAAGCAGCCCCCGAGCGGAAGCCCGAGCACCAGCACGGCCGCCATGACCCTGATGGCTGGCCGCAGGCCGGGACGCGTTGTCGGGGTGCTGCGCATGTGGTGCAAAGGGTCCTATAGATCGTTGTAATCGCGGGGACTTTGACGGAACGGGGGGTAACCGTTTAGGTAGCTCCGGTTCCCCCGCCGGGGGTGGCCCGGACATTCGCTGCCTTGAGCTATCCCCATGATGTTTCACTTCTTTCGCCGCAATCCATCGGACCACAGCATCGCTTGTCTCTATGGCATGATCGTGGCGCAGGCGCGAGCCGCACCTTTCTACCTGATTTGCGGTGTTCCCGATACGGTTAACGGCCGTTTCGAGATGGTGGTGCTGCACACCGTGCTGGTGCTGCGCCGTCTCGAATCCGAGCCGGACCCGATCCGCCGCCTGGGGCAGGCTCTTTTCGACCGATTCTGCCAGGACATGGACGGGAGCCTGCGCGAGATGGGCATCGGCGATCTCGGTGTTCCCACCAAGATGCGCAAGATCGGCGAAGCCTTCTACGGCCGGCAGGCGGCCTATGGGGCGGCCCTGGCGGACCCTGATCATGCAACCCTCATCGGCGCGCTCGCGCGCAACGTGCTCGGCGGGCAACCCGGATCGGAGCGGGGCGCCGCGCGACTCGCGGCCTATGTGCGCGCGCTCGTGGATCGCCTCGCCGAGCAGGACGGCGAGGCCTTCAGCCGCGCCACGGTCGCCTTCCCGGACCCGCAAGCCATGATGGTCGCCCACCCTATGGACGCTGCAGAATGACGAGACCCATGAACGAAAGCGCACCGGAAGGTGCGCGTGAAGGTGCTTGGAGCGTTCCGGTCAGCGTTCATGACGTGCCGCTGAGCGGACGCCATTTCGCGCTTGCAGCCGACGAGGCTACGCGCTCCGCCATCGCCAAGTCCGCCGACCTTCGCGCCTTGCCGCGGCTGGAGGCCACATTCGATGTGACCCGGCTCGATTCCGGTGGATTGCATGTGGTGGGCCGCGTCGTGGCGACCGTCGGGCAGCTTTGCGTGGTGTCGCTCGATCCGATCGAGAGCCAGATCGACGAGCCGGTCGACCTGACCTTCGTTCCGGGCGCGGCGGCCGGCAGCGACGCGCTGTCGGTTGCGAGCGACGAGGCGCCCGAGCCCCTGCGCGGTGACACCATCGATCTCGGCGCCATCGCGACCGAATTCCTGATTCTCGGAATCGACCTTTATCCGCGCAAGCCGGACGCCGTCTTTCAGGCGCCCGCGATCGAAGACGAGACCGAGCACCCGTTCGCAGCCTTGGCGGCGCTGCGCGGAGGGCAGAGTGGCCGTGAGGACTGAACCGGGCCCCCCTGTTGCATCGCCGGCCGGAACGCTATGGTTCGCCATGGCCATCGCTCCCGCAGGACCGTGTTGCCGGCGCCCGCCGCCGTTCCGGTCTTCAGGGTCCCTCCATGCCCGCTAAGGTCCGCATCGCGCTTGACGCCATGGGGGGCGACCACGGCGCATCGGTGGTCGTGCCCGGAGCCGAGATCTCGCTCGGCCGGCATCCCGATATGGAATTCGTCCTGTTCGGCGACCGCGCCGTGGTCGAGCCGCTGATCGCGAGCCGGCCCCGCCTCAAGGCGGTCTCGCGCTTCGTCCACACCGACATCGCCGTCAAGATGGATGCCAAGCCGAGCCAGGCGTTGCGACAAGGCCGCTGGAAGTCCTCCATGTGGCTGGCCATCGATGCGGTCAAGAAAGGCGAGGCCGACGTGGCGGTCTCCGCCGGCAATACCGGGGCCCTGATGGCCATGGCCAAGATCGGCCTCAAGACCATGGCGGGCGTCGAGCGGCCGGCCATCGCCTGCCTGTGGCCGACCCTCAAGGGCGAATCGGTCGTGCTCGATGTCGGCGCCTCGATCGGGGCGGACGCCCCTCACCTGGTGGCCATGGCCGTCATGGGGGCCGGGATGGCGCGCGCGCTCCTCAACATCCCGAGGCCCAAGGTCGGGCTCCTCAATATCGGCGTGGAGGAGGTCAAGGGCCTCGACGCGGTGCGCGAGGCCGGCCTCATCCTGCGCGACGCGAAATTGCCGGACCTCGAATATGCCGGCTTCGTCGAGGGCGACGATATCGGCAAAGGCACCGTCGACGTCGTCGTCACCGAGGGCTTCGCGGGCAACATCGCGCTCAAGACCGCCGAGGGCACCGCCCGCCAGCTCGGCCAGTACCTCAAGAGCGCGATGACCAGGACGCTGCTCACCAAGCTCGGCTACCTCTTGGCGCGCGACGCGTTTCGCACCCTGAGCGAGAAGATGGATCCGCGCAAATCCAACGGCGGGGTCTTTCTCGGGCTCAACGGCATCGTCATCAAGAGCCACGGCGGCACCGATGCGGAAGGATTCGCCTACGCGGTGGATATCGGTCATGACATGGTGCATGACGATCTGCTCGCCAAGATCAGCCAAACGCTGAGCTCGACGAACCTGTTCAGGAGTTTGGCCTCGTGAGCGTCATGCGTTCGGTCGTGCTGGGCTGCGGCAGCTATCTGCCCAGCCGGGTGGTCACCAATGCCGAGCTGTCCGGCATGGTGGATACGTCGGACGAATGGATCACGCAGCGCACCGGCATTCGCGAGCGGCGGATCGCCGCCGACGGCGAGATGACCTCCGACATGGGCATCAAGGCGGCGCGTGCCGCGCTCGCGGCCGCCGGCGTCGAGGCCCAGTCGATCGATCTCATCGTGCTCGCGACCTCGACCCCGGACAACACCTTTCCGGCGAGCGCGGTGGTGATCCAGGCCGGGCTCGGCATCAGCCAGGGCGCCGCCTTCGATCTGCAGGCGGTGTGCTCGGGCTTCGTGTTCTCGCTCTCGACCGTGGACAGCCTCTTGCGCACCGGCGCCTTCAAGCGTGCGCTGGTGATCGGGTCGGAAACCTTCTCGCGCCTGTTGGATTGGACCGACCGCACGACCTGTGTGCTGTTCGGCGACGGCGCCGGCGCCGTGGTGCTGGAGGCGCAGCCGCAGCCCGGCACGCGCGCGGATCGCGGCATCCTCACCTCGCGCTTGCGCTCCGACGGCAGATACCGCTCGAAGCTCTACGTCGACGGCGGCCCGTCCTCGACCGGCACGGTCGGACATCTGCGCATGGAAGGCCGCGCCGTGTTCAAGCATGCGGTGGCGATGATCTCCGACGTGATCGAGGATACTTTCGCGGCGACCGGCTACGGGCCGCAGGATATCGACTGGTTCGTGCCGCATCAGGCCAACAAGCGCATCATCGACAACTCCGCGCACAAGCTCGGTATTCCGCCCGAGAGGGTCATCGTCACCGTGGAAAAGCACGGCAATACCTCGGCGGCCTCGATCCCGCTCGCGCTCTCGGTCGGGATCGCGGATGGGCGCATCAAGCCCGGTGATCTCGTGCTCTTGGAGGCCATGGGCGGCGGATTTACCTGGGGTGCCGTCCTGGTGCGGTGGTAACCGGAACCGCAAAATCTTCCCTGCGAGGCCGTTGACCATCTCGGACCAACCTAATATCGTTTGATAATTCAGTGGGATATGGCGATCGCCAAAGGCGGGGCTGGCGATGACGGCAAAAACGGTCACACGGGCGGATTTGTGCGAGGCGGTCTACCAGAAGGTAGGCCTGTCACGCACGGAATCGGCTACGCTCGTCGAGCTGGTTCTCAAGGAAATCACCGATTGCCTCGAGCGCGGTGAGACCGTGAAGCTATCGTCCTTCGGCTCCTTCGTGGTGCGCAAGAAGGGCCAGCGGGTGGGACGCAATCCCAAGACCGGCAAGGAGGTTCCGATCTCGCCGCGCCGGGTCATGGTGTTCAAGCCCTCCGCCATCCTCAAGCAGCGCATCAACTCGGACTCCCACGACGAGCCGAAATAGCTCGACCCCTCGAACCAGTCGGAGCAAGGCGGTTTTGGAAAAGGCCCCCGACGCGTTTCGCACCATCAGCGAGGTCGCCCAAGACCTCGATGTGCCCCAGCACGTGCTGCGTTTCTGGGAGAGCCGGTTCCGCGACATCAAGCCGATGAAGCGCGGCGGCGGCCGGCGGTATTATCGTCCGGAGGACATCAACCTTTTGCGGGGCATCCGCCATCTCCTGTACGGGGAGGGCTACACCATCCGCGGCGTTCAGCGCATCCTCAAGGAGCAGGGCGCGAAGTTCGTGCAGACGGTCTGGCAGCCGGGCGCCCCTCAGCTCGGCCCGCAAACCGCCGAGGACGATGTCGACGTGGCGGCGGTCGAGGCCGATATCGGACGGCCGCCGCACGAGGTGGTGGAACGCGGCCGCGGGCTCCTGGCGCTGCTGCCGGCACTCCTGGGCGACGCCGAGACGGACGATGATCTGCCGTCGGCCGACGGCAGGACCGAGCCGATGCTGGGCTCGCCCAAGGCGAAAGCCCAGGCGCGCGCGCTGCCCCGCAACCTCGGACCGCCGTCGCTCGAGCGGCTGGCGCGCGACGAATTGCGCAAATTGCAGGCCGCCCTGCACGACCTCGGCGAATGCCGCAAGCTGCTCGCCGCGGCGCTCAGCCAACAGGTTTGAAGCTCGGCGCCCTGCCTTTCAGGGTACGCCGGCCTCCTGGGGTTCTGTCGCCCCTCACGTCGCCATGCGCAGCAATTTGGCCGCGGTGCCGCCCAGGATCGCGATGCGATCGGCATCGCTCAGGGTCGGAGTGTCGAGGATCAGATCGACCGGGTCGTTCACCCAGGGAACCGCGTAGTCGGTGCCGATCACGACCTGGCTCGCCCCGCACTCGGCCACCAGGTGCCGCAGCCCCTCGGGCGTGAACACGATCGAATCGAAATAGAGCTGCTTCAAATATTCGCTCGGCTGCTTCTTGAGGGCCGGTCCCTTGCACTGAGCGGGGAACACCGAGCAGCCGTGATCCATGCGGGCCGCGTAGGAGGGCAGGTAGCCGCCGCCGTGGGCGGCGCAGATCTTGAGGTCCGGAAAGCGATCGAGCGTGCCCTCGAAGATCAGATGCGCGAGCGCGATGGTGGTTTCCAGCGGATTGCCGATCACGTTGCCGAGCGCGCCGCTGCCCGCGACCCGCTTGGCGACCCCGGTCGATTCGGGCGCGGTCTGCGGATGGATGAAGATCAGCGCCTGCAGCGCCTGCGCCTTGGCCCAGAACGGGTCGAGCCGGCGTGACGACAATTCCTCGCCCTCGACGCTGCCCCCGATGGCGGCCCCGCACAGGCCGAGCTCCTTCACCCCGCGCTCCAATTGCTCGGCCGCGATCTCGGGAAACTGCAGCGCGACCGTCGCGAACGCCGTGACCCGACCCGGAAAGGCGGCGCACATCTTGGCGAGCCGCTCGTTCTGCAGATCCACGATCCGGCGCGCCAGGTCGCGGTCGGCGCCGTACCAATAGGCGTTGACGCTCATGGCCTGGACGTCGATGCCGTCGCCGTCCATATGCGCGATCCGCTCCGGCCCGACCGGAAAGCCGAGCGCGCCGGTGAGCTGCTGGCGCAGTGCCTTCTCCATTGCGGTGCCTTTGACCAGGTCGAGCACGTCCGGCACGGCACAATGGCAGTGCACGTCGATGGTCTTGATCCGCCGTCCGCCCACCGTCACCTCACGGCGCTTGCCGGCAGCGGCCGGACCGCCTTGGGCGCCGGCGCGCCGCAACCCGCAGGCGGCGCAGAAAACGCCGGCCGAAGCGCCGGCCGCGTGGCGCAGGAACTCGCGTCGATTGGGCATTGCATCCTCCCGATTCGATCGGGCTCTGGCGGCCCGACTCGTTTGAAGTGAAGCCAGCGGCAAAAGCGCGTTTACGCGCGTCTTCGACGCGGCAAGAGCGCGCTTACGCGCACGTTGCTCATGCGGGCTTGGGGCGCGCGAGCTTTCTCAATGCGTTCCGGCCTGCGCCGCCAGCGCCGCCAAATCGGCCTCGCTGCGGAACGTCATGACCGCGACCTTGCGGGTGCGGGAATAGGGCAGGACCACCTGCATCTTGCCGTCGCGCTCCAGGAGCGAGATGTAACGCGTTTCCGAGCCGCGCGTCGGCAGGTCGAAGAGCGTCCACTTGCCGGTGCCCTGATCGTATTTCCCGATCAGGTCGGTGCTCCACATGTTGGTCCAGACGTTGTGGTCGTGGTCGATCGCGACCTCGTAGGGCTGCTCCGATTCCGGCCGCGGCAGGGGCACGAGCTTCACCTCCTTGGTCTTTATGTTGACGCGTGCCAGGTTGCCGCCGAAGGAATCACCGATCCAGACATAGTCGCCGTTCTTGTCGGCTCCCATGCGGCGCGGCCCCTGCGCCCATGGGAACGGCGCGTTGAAGTCCGGCGGCTGGAAGGCGTCGTACAGCTTGCGCTCGTCGGCGGTGAGCTGCTCGGCCTCGCCGGTCTCCGCCGGCAGCTTGAACTCGGCGGTCTTGCCGCTCTTGAGGTCGCTGTAGTCGACCAGATCCTGGCTCATCAACAGCCACCAGCCGTTGCCGATGCGGTCGGCGGCGAGCCCGTAGACGGTCGCGGTGCCGTGCTGGTTCTTGTAGGTGACCGACTTGTACTCGGTGAACTTCTCCGCCGCCGCATCGAACAGCAGCGCGCCGTCCGGCGAGGTCACCCAGACATTGCCGCTCAAATCCACGTCGAGGGTTCCGGCCGTTCCCGACATGCCGGTGGGCGGCTGATAGACGGTGATCTTCTCGGTCTTGGGGTCGAGCCGGGCGAGCCCGCCGATGCCGCGCGCCACGTTGGAGCGGGTATTGAACCAGAGGATGCCGTGCTGGTCGCGGGTGATGCCATGGGTGCCGATCGCATAGCCCTTGACGTCGTCGAGCTTGAAGTTCTTCACCTCGCCGGTCTTGGCGTCGATCCGGCCGACTGTGGTGGTGCGGCTGGGGAAGCTGTAGGTGAACCAGAGATTGCCGTCGAAATCGGCCTGCGCGTCATGCACCCCGTAGCGCCCGTTGGTGCCCGAGGGCGTTCCGAGCGACCAGTCGCTGCCGTCGTTGGTGGGCACGCTCGAAGGCACCACTGCCGAGCTGGTATCGGGCTCGAGCGGCACATCGTATTCCTTGAACACGACGCGCGCGGCCTCGCCGGAGGGCCGCGGACGCAGATTGAACTTCATCGAGCTTTCGCCCGGTCCCCGCGCGCGCGCCAGATAGGCCGCGAGCTCGGCCTTGTGGGTCTCGATGGTCGGGTTGGGCTTATGCTCGGGGCCCTGATAGGTGCCGAGCACGTTGACGTGCTTCATGAGGTCGAGGACCGCGCTCCAGCCGGCCTGGTCGAAGCGGTGCTGCAAGGGATAGCTCGCGATATGGCAGCCGGTGCAGTTCTTGCGCACCAGCGTCTTCATGCGCGCATCGTCGGGCGTATCGCCCGGCAGCGCCGCCAACAGCTCGTCGCCCGGCAATTGCC
Source organism: uncultured Alphaproteobacteria bacterium (assembly GCA_963744275.1). Lineage (GTDB taxonomy): Bacteria > Pseudomonadota > Alphaproteobacteria > Rhizobiales > Xanthobacteraceae > VAZQ01. Next base: position 379,544 of record CAVUSX010000024.1, on the reverse strand, counting down.
GCACCCAATCCTGCATGGGAGCGAGCACGAAATTCTGATGGCCGGCGGCGGCGAGCTCCACGCTGCCTTTGGCGGTCGCGTAGGTCAGTGCCTGCGCCCAGACCCGGTAGCTCCCGCTCGGCAGTGGCGGGAAGTAATAGTTGCCGGCGGCATCCGTATAGACCGTGGTGGTGATGCTCGAGCCCGCGGCCTTGGCCGAGACGGTGACGCCGCCCATCTTCTCGCCGGCCGCCGAGGTGACGGTTCCGCTGAGCAGCGCGTCGGCGGCGGACGCGGCCGAGCACATGCCCGGCGCTATCGCGCTGGACGCTATCGCGCTCGACGCGATCATGATGGCGAGCAGGCTGGAGCCGGTGAGGTTGCGTGCGTTTCCCATGGCGTCTCTCCTCATCCTAATTGTCGTCGCGCGGCGCGCCCTGCGGGGCGGCCGGGGCGGGCGTGGCGGCGGGTATCGGCATGATCGCCAGATAGGCCGCGATGGCGGCGATCTGGCCGGGGTCGTAGGTATATTTGAAGCCCGGCATGCGCGGCGTGCCGTTGCTGATGACGTCGCGCACCACATCGGCGCGCCCGCCCGCGGCATCCTTGGACAGCGCCGGGCCATAGAGCCCGCTCACCAGCGTGGGCCTGGTGTGGCAGATGCCGCAGGACTGCTCGAACAGCCGCTGGCCCAATTTCTGGGTGTCGTCGAGGGCAACCTGCGCGCAGGCGAGCTGCGGCAGCACCATGAGCCATCCCAAGGCGAGGCACACGCTGGCTTTCATGGGTTTTCCTCCGTTGCCATTGGTTTTTGTTGCGGTGGCTTGAAGACCATCATAGGAGGGCGCGGGCCCGAGCGAAAGCCGGGCCGCCGACGGCCAGGTGCCCTTGTAGGGCGCAATCGCTTTATTGCGCCAATCAGCCGCGCCCCCGCTTCGGACACCTCAGTTTCGGAGCAAGAGAGCTGGCCGAGCGGCGCAATAAAGCGATTGCGCCCTACGCCCGAGATCCGCTTGTTAGCTTGTTAATAACAGGAAAAATAACAGGCCGGGCTTGCTCACGTCGTTTGACCGGGCTCCGGCGACCAAGCAGAAATGCATTGCTCCAGACCCCTGCGGCATTGAAAATACAATCCCAGAGCAATGGATCGCCGCTTTGGCAGCCTCGGAGCTCATGCATCGCCTGCATGGGCCGACGCCCCCGTGGGGTACAATCGCTTTATTGCGCCAATCAGCCGCGCCCCCGCTTCATGCCTCAGTTTCGGAGCAAGAAACTTGGCAGAGCGGCGCAATAAGCGATTGCGCCCTACGCCCAAGATACCTCTCCGCGGGGCCGGGATCGAGGCACACTGCGCGAGTTTCAATTTCTTGAATCCACTGATTTGGGCGGCCATGTCAAGCACTGCGTGCACGTGGCGGATTCCTGCATGTCGGTATCTTCTGGCAGAGGTAAGAATGGTGTAGGCTCAATCAAAGCGAACATCTGGTTCTCGCGCGGCGCACCCGGAGGACAGAACGATGCAGCACAATCTGCAAATCCATCACCGGCAGATCAGCCGGCGGACCCTGCTCACGACCGCGGCCGCCATGGCGGCCTCGCCGGCCTTGGCCGAGGGATGCCAGGTGGGGCCGCCGCCACACCAGAAAGGTCCCGCTCGTCTGGATGGGCCTCGATCAGGTCGAGCTCGATGCGGCCTATGATCAGTCTTTCTACGCGCCGTTGCAGGCGCAGATCGCCAAGCGGCGCGCCAGCAACAGCGAATTGGCGCGGGCGCGGCTCGGTCAGCCGCTGCGGATGGCCTATGGGCCGAGCGAGGTCGAGAAGCTCGACATCTACCGCACCAAGCGGGCGAAGGCGCCGATTTTCGTGTTCATCCATGGCGGTGCTTGGCTGGGCGGAGCGGCGAAGAACTACGGCGACGCGGCCGAGCTGTTCGTCAATGCCGGCGCAAACTACGTCGTGCTCGACTTCATCGCGATCAAGGATGCGGGCGGCGATCTGCGCGTCATGGCCGACCAAGTGCGCCGCGGCGTCGCCTGGGCCTACAAGAATGCCGCCAGCTTCGACGGCGATCCCGACCGGTTCTTTATCGGCGGGCATTCCTCCGGCGGGCATTTGTGCGGCGTCACCCTGGTGACCGATTGGCAAAAGCAATTCGGCTTGCCGCCCGACATGATCAAAGGCGGACTGTGCATGAGCGGCATGTACGACATGAAGCCGGTGCGGCTCTCCAAGCGCAGCTCCTATGTCCGCTTCGACGACGATATGGAGCAGGCGATGAGCTCGCAGCGCCAGCTGGACATGCTGCGCGCTCCGATCATCGTGACCTATGGCAGCGAGGAGACCCCGGAATTCCAGCGCCAAAATCGCGACTTCGCCGCCGCCGTCAAGGCGGCCGGCAAGCCGGTCCAGCTGATCGAGGGGGTCGGCTACAACCACTTCGAGATGGCGGAATCGCTCGGCCATCCCTACGGGCCGAACGGCCGCGCGGCGCTCGCCTTGATGAAGCTTTCGCCGGTGTGAGCTTTCCTGCCGGCCTGCGATCGAAGATTGATGGCCCGGTTTCGGCGGTTGTCCCCGGCCGTTAATCGATTGCTTACCACGTTCGCCGGCTCGCCTTGAAGCCGCGGCCGCAATGGCCGAGTTTCGCGCGGTCAAGTTCACCAGGAGTAAACCATGAGCCGACCGAGTGAGGGTGTTGCGGGTGATCAGCTGCGGGCCATCGTCGAGCGCATCGAGCGCGTCGAGGAGGAGATCAGGGAGCTCACCGAAGGCAAGAAGGAAATCTATCTCGAAGCCAAGGGCAACGGCTTCGACGTCAAAATTCTGCGCGAGGTGATCCGGGTGCGCAAGCAGGATCAGAAGGAGCGCGACGAGCAGGAGTTGCTCTTGGACCTCTACCTGCAAGCCATAATGGGAGCATCCCCGAAGGCGAAGGCGGCTTGATCGAGCCTGACGCCGGTTTGGTCGAAAGCCGGCCCCGACGAGAAAAGTGCACCCGCGCCCGGCGCGGGCACCAAGAGGCGGGGGCTGCGGCGCAGGCGGCTGCGCCGCGACGTCCAAATTACCGCCGTTGCCAGACCGCCGAGCCGTCCGGGCCCATGATCTCGACGTCGCGAGCGTCGACAACCCGATAGGTTCCCATGTTGGATTGGCCTGTGACTGTGGACGTTGTGCGCCATTGCTGATCGATGAAAGTGCAGTTGCCGCTGTCCTCGGTCCGCGCCACATCATGATATGTGCCATCCGGATTGTTCTGAACCGTCAGCGTCCACGTCAGCCCACCCAGAATGACTGTGGTGCGCCAAATCCCGAGCATGATCGGATTGGCTGGATCGATGGGAGCGGTCGGCTGTGTGGGCTGGAATACGGCCGTTCCCGTTGCGCTCGTCACCTCGATCGCCGTGCGGCCGACCGCCCGACACCAGTCGTCGCAACTCGAGCGGAGGCGTAAGCGACGTGCCGAGCATGCATCCTATGAAATATTCCAGCGAATGGGCCGGCGCGATGTCCTGTATGCGCAGCGGGATAATCGGAATTCCTTTGCTTACTGCGCGTTCGACCTCCCGACGAATCTGCGGCGATTTGTTCGCGTTGGACGAAAAGATCAGGATCATCACGCGGCTTTGGTTGATGCCGTCCACGATCGCTTCGCCCCATTCCGCACCCGGCGTAATGTCACGCGGCGAAATCCAGCAACGAATCCCCGAGGCTTCGAGGGCTGCGCAAGTGGCGTCCGCGGCCGCTTTATCGAGAGTCGAATAGCTGATGAATGCATCGTGAGGCATGTGGCAAATTAGTGGGGTACCTCTCAGGGGGCGTCAAGAACGAATTAAGCTTTTGAGGCCAAGGTGCGAAGGAATTGACGCCGCAGCTCGTGCGACCGATCGAAAGCCGATACTCGCGAAACTTCGGTAGCGCGCCCGCGGCTGTGCGCCGTTGCCCGCGAGACCATTGTGGGCGCGGGGCGGAGAGCGTAAATTGCGGCACCCCATAATCAATCAAGCAAATCCGGGAGGACCTGATGCTTCGCAATGCTCGACTGTCGCTGCCGATCTGCGCCCTCTGCCTGCTGGCGCCCCTCACCCCCGGGGCCGCCGCCGAGATCAAGGTGCTCGACGCCAACGCTTTGACCATCGCCATGAAGGAGCTCGCCGCTGACTTCACCAAGGAGACCGGCAACCAAGTAACCTTCACGGGCGTTTCGCCCGGGCAGGTCGAGCAGCGGGTCAAGGCCGGCGAGGTCTACGATCTCGTGATCACGGCGACCGAATTCCTCCGCGGCCTTCGAGCGGGAAGGCCGCTGGATCGCCGGCACCCGCCACCCGCTGGCCCGGGTCGGCATCGGGGTCGCGGTGCGCGACGGCGTCAAGCTCGATCTCTCGACCGTCGACTCCACCCGCAAGGCGCTGCTCGACGCCAAGAGCATCACCTATAGCGCTTTGGGCGGCGGCGGACTGAGTGGGATCAACGCCAGGAAGGTGGTGGACAATCTCGGCCTCGCCGACGCGATCAAGAACAAGGTGCAGGATTCCAAAGACCTCGCCGGCGGTCAGGCGCTGATCGCGAAAGGCGACATTGACATCGGCCTCTTCAATCTGAGCGAGATACCGCGCGCTCCGGGCGTCGTGCGGGCCGGGCCGGTGCCGGCCGCGGTCGAGGTCTATATCAATTATGATTCAGCCGTGCCGGTGACGAACAAGGCGCCGGAGGCGGCGCTCGCGCTGCTCAAATACTTCCATCGCCCCGCCTCGCGTCCGGTTTGGGACAAGGCCGGCCTGGAGGTCGTGGGAGAGTGAAACGGTGCCCGGTCAACGGGACCGATATCGGAACTCTCACAATCCGGGCGGTCTTTCGTGCCGCGCGCGAACGCTGTGCGGCGCGTGGCATACCTCGGCGACCGTCGGTGGGTTGAAGCGCATGGCGTCATGTACAAGTTGATCGGGCTCATCGTGGCCGCGTTGCCGGTCGTTCTCTTCCTGCGGGCGCTGTTCCCAGGGCGATCGAAGAAGAGATCGCAGGCCATGTCGGAACTCAGGAAGCGGGTCGACTATCTGGTCTGGGTGATGTTGTTCCTGATCGGATGCGAGGTCGCGTACACGGTAGGCAGCCTCATTTTGAACTGAGGACGTTACGTGTAGGGCGCAATCGCTTTATTGCGCCGCCTTCCGAGGCGGACGGCGCAGTTGGATGGCGTGGTAAGATGGCGCAATAAAGCGATTGCGCCCTACGGCCGCAGAGGCGCGTGCCCGGCGCCTACTTCTGGGCTTGCGGGAAATACTTCGGGTCGGGCGGCTTCTGGCCCTTGGTGGTCGGCATCAGATAGCCGTCCTCGGTCACCATGTAATATTCCTTGCCGATGGTGACGTAGGTGGTGCCCTCCAGGCAGCTGATCCGGTCCCAGCTCGGATATTTGATGTTGCGGCGCCGATAGCTCTTGTCCACGGTCCACGGCCGCGTCAGGGCGTGATCGAAAACGGTCATCACGTCGTGCAGAATGTTCGGGTCTTTCTTGTCGAGGAACAATCTCTCCTTGAAGGTCGATTCGTTGTCGAAGTCCAGCGGCAGCCCCGACGCATCGTAGGTGCGGGGCCCCTTGAAGGGGCCGTGGGTTTCCACCTCGAGCACGTCGTAGACGCCGGTGCCGTCCTGGTCGAGCCACTTGCCGATCGAATAGCCCTGATAGGTCGGCGCCGACTCGGCCGGCCACGGACGGCCGTCGGTGAAAATCCGACGAATGTCGCTATCGGCCACGACGTAGGTGGTTTCCGGCGTGACGATGAACTCGAACGTTCCGGCCGACATCATGCTCGGCATGCCGGCCGGCAGGCATGAGGCATGGTAGAGGAACAGGCCCTGGCGGCCCTGGGCGAGCTCGGCCAGGTTGTCCTCATAGATCTTCTGGTATTCCGCCGTCAGCGGCGCCTCCTGACCCTTGCCGAAGGGCTTGCTCGGATCGTAGCGCAATTGCTGGCCAGGCAGCCGCGGGGCGTTGACGCCCCATTCGCCCCGCCAGTTCGGATAGGCCTTGTCCTGGGCGCGGGCGCCGTCCGCCGTCGCCATGAGGACGGCGGCCAGTGTGAGCACCTCGAGCATCCTTCGATAGGCCATCATGGTTCTCCGAAAAACAGGTGCCGGACCGCCTTCAAATGCGGTCCGGGAAGCGGGTGATGAAGTTGTCGCGGTTGGGCATCTTCACCTTCGGCAGGGTCTGGGCGTTCATCACATCGCTCTCGCCGATCAGCTTGTTGCGGGCGAGCAGGTAAGCGGTCAGCGCATAGACCTCTTCATCGCTGAGCGATCGCGGCTGCGAATAGGGCATGGCGCGGCGGACATAGTCGAAGATGGTGGTGGCATAGGGATAGAAGTTGGCGATGGTCTTGCCGCCGTCGAGGCTGGCATGCGGCGGGCCGCCGACCAGCGGGCCGGCGATGCCGCCTTCGCCGTTCTCGCCGTGGCAGGCCGCGCATTTCTGCTTGAAGATCGGAGCGCCCTGGGCGGACGTTCCGCTGCCGGGCGGCAAGCCGGTGCCATCCGGCATCACGAAGATGTCCCAGGTGCCGAGATCCGAAGGGCTGACCGGCTTGCCGAGATTGGGCCCTTCGGCCGAGGCGGCGCCGGCGGCGAGCCAGAATGCAGCCGCGACCAAGCAGGACGTGCCCAAACAGAATGTGCCCTTATGCATAGACATGCTTGATCTCCCCTTTGGGGTCGACCGCCCAGCTGGTGATGGCGTTGAAGTGCTGGCTCGGGAAACCCAGCACCGAGGGCGGCTTCGAGGTCTCGCCGCGCGCCGCCACGAATTGGGCGCGGGTCGGCTGCGCGTTGCCGGCTTCGTCCCAGGCCCGGCTTTGCAGCACCGCCGGACCGCCGTCCCAGCGCCAGGGCATGCGGAAGCGGGTGAAGGCCTTGGGCAGCACGGGATCCTGCAGCGCGGCTTGCCCCCAGCTCGCCCCGCCGTCGGCCGACACCATGACCTTGGCGATGCGGCCGGTGCCCGAATAGGCGACGCCGGTGATCTCGTAGATGCCGGGCTCCTTCAGGCTCATGCCCGGAGACGGGCGCGAGATGAAGGACTTGACCTCCTGCAGGAAGTAGAAGCGGTAGGCTTTTCCGTTCGGCAGGATCTGCGCGTAGGTGCGGGATTCGTAATAGGTCATCGCCGGCTCTTCGGTGAGCATGATCCGGCGCAGGAACTTGACGTTCATGTTGCCTTCGTAGCCGGGCAGCCACAGGCGCATCGGATAGCCCTGGCCGGGCTGGATGCGCTCGCCGTTCTGGTACATCGCCACCATGGCGTCCTCCAGGCCCTTGGCGAGCGGCACGCTGCGGCTCAGATGCGGCGAATCGGCGCCCTCCGCGATCATCCACTTGGCCTTCGGATCGATGCCGGTCTCCTCCAGCAGGGTCGAGAGCAACACGCCGCTCCATTCCGAGCAGGAGGCGAGCCCATGCAGCGCCTGCACATTGGCCTGGATCGGCTGGTTGGAGAACAACGGCGCGCTGTTGCCGCCGCATTCCACAAAGCCGACGCGCGACACCATCGGGTAGCGCTCGAGCGCCTCGAGCGTGAACTCGAGCGGGCGCTTGACCAGGCCGTGGATCACCAGCCGGTGCTGCTCGGGGTCGATATTGGGAACGCCGCCGTGGCAGATGGTGAAATGCAGGCCGTTGGGCGTGATGATGCCCTTGAGCGACTGGTGGGGCGTGCGGGCGCGCGAGTTGCGCGGCGCGTTGTCGGGGTTGTCGAGCGTGCGCACGACGTTCTTCTCGAACGGCGAGGGGGTTTGGTAGGGCGGGATGGCGGTGCCGACCTCGAGGCTCCAGGGTCCGTCTTTGAGTGGGCCGTCGGGCAAAGGCTCGGCGCCGGCGGCGGTGAGCGAACCGGCCGCGGCGGTCCCCAGCGCGCCCGCCAGCACCACGCCGCGGCCGAGCAGCGCACGCCGGTCGATCAGGCCGTTGCCGGCGACGAGCTCGAACGCAGGAGAGCTGGCGTCGGTCTTGCGATTCTTGTTGCTCATGGCGTTTCTCCCTTGAGCGCTTATCTTTCGGGTGGCGCCGAAAATCCGCGGCCAGCGCGCAACTTCACCCGCGCGCGTATCGTAGCCAACTCCGCGGCACAATTATACGGCCAGTTTACATATCCGTAAGCTTGGAACGAAGCCAGTGCACTCCTGTTGGATCAGAAGGTGTTGGATCAGAAGGCCAACCGGAGGTAACACATGTTGACGAAAATCAAAGTGGCGGCGGCTGCGGCGCTCATGTTGGGCGCGGCTTGCGCCGCTCAGGCCGCGAACGACAATCAATCGAGAGACCAAGGCGGATATGATGTCGGCCCGCTCGGCCAATGCTTCGTTCCGCCGGATTGCGGCCGGGAAGGCTACCGGTATCGGAGAGGCGCATACGGCTTCGCCTACGTTCCGCAGTACCGATACAGTCACCACCGCGAGTGGCGGCGCGAGCGATAGAAAATAAAGAGCGAGTGGTGAGTAGCGAATAGGGGGAGAAAGGTGCCTTCTATTCGCTATTCGTCACTTCTACAACGACTGTGCCCGGCGCAAAGCCGGGCACAGGAAGGTCTGCGACGCTCAGCGCAAGCGCTCGTCAGTTCGACGCGCTCGGCAGTATCTCCATGATCCCGACCTGGCTCAGGCCGCTCATCGCCATGGCGATGTTGCCGTCGGGCGTCGGCATCATGTGACGCACGATGCCGCCACCGCCTTCCGGGATCGGCCAGGTCTGGAACTTCTCGGTCTTGGGATCGAAGCGCACCATGTTGTTGGGGCGGGTATTGGATTCGACATACCAGATGACGTCATTGATCACCGTCATGCCGTAGGGCTGCGATTGCGGTCCGCTCGGCCCATCCCACGACTTGACCTCGCCGGTCTTGGGATTGAAGCGCGAGAGCTTGCCGTTGCTCCAATCGCCGAACCAGATCATGTCGTCGGAGGTCACGCCCATGCGCCGGATGCGGGTCTTGGGATCGGGCAGGGCGAACTCGGTCACCTGGAAGGTCTTCGGATCGACGGTGGCGATCTTGTTGGTGCCCCAGAACGCGAACCAGGGTTGCTTCTTGTCGGAGAGGAAACGCAGCGCATAGGGCTGCTGCCCGGGCCCGCCCGCCGGCGTCACCAGCTTGATCTCGCCGGACTGCGGATCGAGCCGCCCCATGAAGCCGCCGTTCTGCACGCTGAACCAGAGGAAGCCGTCGCGGTCGAACAGCGGCGTGTGCGGATCCTTCGCCTTGGGGTCCGGCATGTCATAGAACGTGAACTTGCCGGTCTTGGGATCGAGCTTGCCGATGTGAGCGCCCCAGTTGCCGGCGTACCAGATGTTGCCGTCCTTGTCGTTGATGAGCCCGTGCGGGCCAGCCAGCCGCGGGATCGGGTATTCCTTCATCTCGCCGGTCTTGGGATCGAGGTGGCCGAGCCGATTGGCGAACTGTCCGGACCACCAGATCGTGCCATCCGGCATCGCCAGCGGGTCATGCGGGCGCGAGCCCGGCGTCGGCGTCGCCCAGATACGGAACTTGACCTTGACCGGCCCCTCGATCGAGACCGGCTTGGGCCGCGGCAATTCCGGGAAGGACGCGATCAGGTATTGCTTGATCTCCTTGGCCTGGTCTGCCGTGATCGGCGCGCCGGCGTTCTTCATCATCTCGACGGTGCTGTCCCATTCATCCGGCGACTTGTTCGAGATGACGAGATTGCGAAGGTTGTGACAGATCGTGCAGTTGTCCTGCACCAGCTTCTTGGCGCTGCCGTCAGGCAGCGGATAGCCGCCCGGTTGGCTCGGATCGGGCTGGGCCGATCGTTGTGCGCTCGCCGGCAGCACGGCGCAGAGCGACGCAGCCATGGTCAAGATCAGGAGTGATTTCTTCGACATGCCATCACCTTCAGGGAGGGGGTATCGGCGCAAATCGCTGCCGGCCGCGCGCCCGGGCGCGAACGGGATGCAGATTACCGCAGGCCGGGTTGCGCTGTCATCACCCCAACGCCGATTTCCGGCAGCCGGCTCCGGTGTGCGTTAACGGGATCGGCTGCCCGCGCCCGTCGGCAACGTGCCGTTGGGCAACGTGGGAACGTGCCGTTGGGCAACGTGCCGGTGAATTGGCCGGGCGCCGGCAGGTCGCGCACCAGGGTCGCCACCATGCGGTCGAGCAGCGCCAGCACGTCGGGATGCCGCTGCGGCTCCCAGCGCGCCATCAGGTCGGCGAGGCCCTGGCGGCGCGCCGCCAGCACGCGATCGCGCATTGCAGTGCCGGCCGCGGTCAAGCGCAAATTCCCTTGCGCGTCCGGCTCCGCGATGCCGCGCGCGCGCAGAGCCTCGAGCGGGCCTGCGAGACGCTCCGGCGGAAGCGCGAGATCCTCGCTCAGGGATGGCAGGCTGCGCGGAGCGCGCTCGCCCAGCCGCGCCAGCATCCACAGCTCCGGGGGGTTAAGATCGAGCTGCGCCCGCGCGGCCAGATCGGCATAAAGGCGCCAGCGATTTTCATGCGCCAGGAGCGCGGTGACGATGCGCTCCAGCTCCTCCAGCGAGGTGGCGTCGCGCGGCAGCGAGAAGGTTTCGCTGAGGTCCTCGGTGCTCTCCATCCCGCGCAGCGGCACCTCGCGCAGGCAAAGGGCCAGCAGGAAAGCGAGCGCCGCGATCGCGGCAGCCACCCGGAACACCAGCTGCAGGGCGGTCTCGATGGCGGCCAGATAGGCGGCGCGGATTTCGGGCGCCAAGGCCTGCAGGGCGGCGGGGCTGGCCGCCGTCGGCAGGGCTGCGCCGGGCGGCAGCGCGGCGCTCAGCTGGGCGTGCAGCTCCTGGGCAAAGAGGGCGCCGAACATCGCCACCCCGAGCGCCCCGCCGATGGCCCGGAACAGCGTGGCACCGGAGGTGGCGACGCCGAGGTGCTCGTAGTCGACGCTGTTCTGCACCGCCAGGATGAGCACCTGCATGATCATGCCCATGCCGAGCCCCAGCACCAGCGCATCGGCCGATGTCTCCCACACGCTCATTTCCGCGGATATCCGCGACATCAGCAGGAGCCCGATGGTCATCAGGATGGTGCCGGCGATGGGAAACGGCCGGTAGCGCCCCCACCGGCTGATCAGGCGGCCGCTCGCCACCGAGGTCACCAGCATGCCGAGCATCATCGGCATCAGCTGCAGGCCCGAGCCGGTCGGGCTCTCGCCTTTCACCAGCTGGAGATGGAGCGGCAGATAGGTGACCGAGCCGAACAGCGCGAGACCCACGATCAGCCCGACCGCGCTGGTGATGGTGAAGGTGCGGTTGCGGAACAGGCTCAAGGCCAGGATGGGCTCGCGCGAACGCGCCTCGACGGCCACGAAACCGAAGAGCGAGACGAGCGCCGCCGCCCCCAGGCCGAGCACGAAGGCCGAGCTCCAGGGAAAGGTGTTGCCGCCGAGGCTGGTCACCAGGATGATGGAGGTGAGCGCGAGCGAGAGCAGCGCGGCGCCCGCATAGTCGATCGTGTGCGCCCGGCCGCTCGGCCGCGCCGGCAGCGCCGCGGCGATCACGCCGAGCGCCAGCACGCCGGTCGGAAGGTTGATGTAGAAAATCCACCGCCAGGTCAGATGGTCGACGAAAAATCCGCCCATGAGCGGGCCGATGATGGTGGCGAGCCCGAACACCGCACCGAAAAAACCCTGATAGCGGCCGCGCTCGCGCGGCGGAATGAGATCGCCGATCACCGCGATGGTGATGACGATGAGCCCGCCGCCACCGGCGCCTTGCAGGCCGCGGAACACGATGAGCTGCAGCATGTTCTGCGCGATCCCGCACAGGGCCGAGCCCACCAGGAACACCACGATCGCCACCTGCAGCACGATCTTGCGCCCATGCAGGTCGCCGAATTTTCCGTAGAGCGGCGTCACCACGGTCGAGGACAAGAGATAGGCGGTGACCACCCAGGAGAGATGCGTCAACCCGCCGAGCTCGCCCACGATGGTGGGGAGGGCGGTGGATACGATGGTCTGGTCGAGCGCCGCCAGCAGCAGCACCAGGAACAACGCGCCGAATATCATGCGGATCGATGGAGGGTCGGCCGGCGGCGTGGTCACGTTGAAGCTTCGCTCCTTCCATCAATGCGCATCGCCCCGGCCCGCCCGGGAGCCGCCGGGGGGCCGGGACGGCATGCCGGGTCGAGGCGCGGGGTGGACGTGCGGCGCCCGGTGACTGAAGGGAAACAGCGCTCGCCACGCTCCCGTTCCGCCGGAATCGCGCGATTTGTGCGCGCGAGCCATCGGGCAGGGCGGGTTGAATCAGAATATCGCCGTTGATTCAATCTCTTGTTCGAACGTCCGGAAAAATGATCGAAGCTGTGGAAAGCCGGCTATCGTGTTCCCTTTTGGACAGTCAAGTCCCTGTCTCAATTTATACACTTCATGTCAGTAATCCTGCACAGGTTTGGTGCCCGGCCGGCGGATCTTCGCGGGCGCCGAACGCTCGGAATCAACCGGCGAAGTCATCTCGCAGGAAGGAGAAATATATGCGAATCCAGGCCTCGGGACTGGCGGTCGAGCCGCGCAATCCATGTCCGATTTGCGGGGTGGAGACTGCTCTTGCGGAGGTCGAGCCGCACCCTCTGCATGCCAAATTCGAGATTCACGGCTTTGTCTGCGAACGCTGCGGCCCGATCAAGTCGCTGGTCGTGCTGCGTTCCTCCCGCCTCCGCGCGAATAACTAGAGCGTTCGCGCAGGCCGAGCAGCCGAGCAGCTAAGCAGCGGATATGCTGTCGGCGTGCGGCGCTCGCACGTTTTGTTCACGGGGAACGAATCGGGTCGGCGCAAATCCGCTCGATCCATTCATGTATGGCAGGTTAATTGCGGCAGGTTAATCGGACGGCAGGTTGTTCGGCACCCGGCGAACGCGGCTGCGCAGGCCTCTTGTGTTGAAGGCAGGCGCTTTATTGGAATATGTCGGCGAACTTCGCCTTGATCTGCTTGGTGTTTTTCTCGATGTAATCGTAATCGGCCGGATAGAGCGTGAGCTCGTCGAGCCGCGGCAGACCGGGTGGCGGCGCCACGTCGACGCGCGGGGAATGGTGCCCTTCCGCGGTGAACTTGTTCTGGATTGCCGGTGTCAGGTTGAATTGCGCGAACAGCCGTGCCGCATTGGGATGCGGCGATCCTTTGACGATGGCGGTCGGCGAGGGGACCTCGATGGCGCCATTGCGCGGAATGATGCTGACCATGTTGGGAGGCAGCTCGCCGCCGGTATAGATGCGGGGATCGGAGGATTCGGCCGCGATCAGGCGCTCGCCGCGCTTGACCGTGTCGTAGATCTGCTCGTGGCTCTGCACGATCATGATGTCGTTGTTGCGAAGCTGCTCGTAGAACGACCAGCCGAGCTTTTGCGACAGCGTCGCCACCACCACCAGCTGGATGGCGGTGAAGGCCGGATCGGCCATCACCAGCAATCCCTTGTATTTGGGCGCGGCGAGATCGCTCCATGTGGTGGGACGATCGGCCGCCGCCACCTTGTCGGTGCGCACCAGCATGCCCACCATGGTGAGCCGCTGGGCGATGAAATTGCCGTCCGGGTCCTGGCGTCGGGGATCACCTTGTCGAAGCCCACCGGCCGGAACGGCACGAAGCGTCCACGCCGCGCCATGTCGTTGGCGGCGGACATGTCCGACATGGTGATCACGTCGGCCGCGAAACGGCCGGCGGCGGCCTCCTGCTGGAAGCGGCGGATGACCTCGCCGCCGCCGGTGCGCAGGAGCTCGACCTTGATGCCGGTCTGGTGCTCGAACTCGGTCGCGATGTATTGCGCGGCCTTGACCGGGGTCGACGTATACCAGGTGACCGCGCCCTCGCGCTTGGCGGCGGCTTCGTCCACCGGATCGGGCGTGAACGCCTGCGCGCAAGCGGCGCCCCCCGACAGCGAGATCGCGCACAGAACAAGAGTAGACCAGAGCGCTGCCCGCATGATGTCCTCCCGGCTTTGCGGCCCGCAGTTTAGCTGTTATCGGAGGAATAGGAAAACCGCTTGGCGGCCTTCGAATTCGCGCATTAGGACCTCGACCATGAACATCAACCCGAATATCGGCAAGACCGGCGGCCACGAGCATTATACGACGGTCGAGGGGCAGAAGCTGTTCCTGTGGCAGAAGGCGCGCACCGGCGAGCCCGATCGCGGCACCATCCTGTTCGTGCACGGCTCCTCCATGGCCTCGACGCCGGGCTTCGATCTGCAGGCGCCCGGCTACGTCTCGGCGATGGATTTTTTCGCCCAGCAGGGCTTCGACTGCTGGTGCTGCGATCATCGCGGCTATGGCCGCTCCTACAAAGGGCCGGAGTTCCTGGCGACGATCGCACAAGGGGCCGACGACCTGGCGGCGGCCAGCCGCTACATCATGGACGAGAGCGATAGCGGGCCGCTCCATGTCTACGGCATCTCGTCGGGCGCGCTGCGCGCGGCGCTGTTTGCGGAGCGCCATCCGGAACGGGTCAAGCGGCTCGCGCTCGACGCCTTCGTGTGGACCGGCAAGGGCAGCCCGACGCTCGCGCAGCGGCGCCAGAAGCTGCCGCAGTGGAAGGCGAGCACGCGGCGTCCGATCAACCGCGCGTTCCTGGACAGCATCCACCGGCGCGATGGCGTCTATACGACCAATCCGGCGCTGGCCGAGCCCTATGCGCAAGCGGTGCTGGCGCTCGACGATTCCATCCCCAACGGCACCTATATCGACATGTGCGAGAACCTGCCGGTCAACGACCCCGCCAAGATCACCGTGCCGACCATCATCATGCGCGGCCAATATGACGGCATCGCCGCCTTTGCGGACATCGTCGAGTTCTTCTCGCTGTTGCCGAACGCCGACAAGGAATTCGCCGTCATGCCGGACATCGCCCACGGCTCGTTCACCCAGATGAACTACATGCGCCCCTATCACGTGCTGCTGTCGTTCTTCACGCGGCCCGAGCCGGTGCATCGCGAGCCGGCGCCGGCGCAGAATTGAGGAGAGACGGGGGGCGTGCGGGCCGAGCAGCTCGATCGGCGGGGCGGGGACGGCCTGCCCGTAGGGGGCGGCACAAAATGAAAACCCGCCGAGGATTTCTCCCGGCGGGCCTACATCGCTCGCGCCATCACCACTCCCAGTACATCCGTGGCAAGCAGCTCTGTCGCGAACACGAGGCATATGTAGGCGTCGATTGCGGTATTTCAAGGGCGCGGCGGCGTGCGACCTTGATCTTTCTGCAGCCGGCAATGAGCAACAGGCCGCAAGTAATTGAATTATCTCCTCAATAGGGAGCGGGCGCACCGGCCGGGTTGCGGCAATCGAACTTGGCGGCATCGGGCGCGGGCGCCGTCTCGGCACACCCGGCAGCCGCGTCCCTGCGGCCCCGGCCCCCACCGCCGCGGTCGGCGCGGTCGCCGCGGCGTGCCCCGCGGTCGCCCGGGTGGCCATTCGAGGCGTTGTCGGTGAAAATAAGAGATTGCTGAAAGCGGATGGCATCGGCGGTGGCGTTGCTGTTGGGAAGCGATTTGCCCTCGATCTGATAGAGCCGCCCCTCGTGATAGAACATCGCGATCGAGGACCGGCTGCCGTCTGTGCCCAGAATGCTCAGCTGCCGGCCGAACACGCGGCTGACCCGGGCCGGGATATTGACCTTGATCTCGCCATCCTTCGCCAGCGCCGCGACCGCATGATCGATCACGGCACTCTCCTCCAGCCCGGCATTGGTCAGGTCGGCGACCGTCATCTTGAACACGCCGTCGTCCTGCGCGACCGAATAGATTTGGGCCGGTACCGCGTGGCCCTCGGCGGTCGGATAGGTCGTGGTTGCGACCGTCGGCTCTGCCGGAAACGAGACCCTGAAGGCGTAGTCCGGATAGCTGTATTCCTTCCAGCTCTGGGCGGAGGCGGGCGCGCTTACGGCGCTCAGTGCGAGCACGAAGGCGATGAGGCGCATTTTGGGTTCCTTCCTGGGCAGCATGGTCCGGGCCGGCGGCGGCCGGCGGATGGGGGTGGGGGCTGCGGGATCAGCCGCAGCCGGAGGCAAAGGCCGGCGTCAGGGAGTAGCGTCGGTGCCGCCTTGGGCGGGGCGGGCACCACGGTCCGGATTGCCGAGCTGGGTCCCGTCCGGCAGGGTGAGCGACATGAATTGCCCGCCGTTGGTGCCGTCCCGCAGCGGATGGATGGTGAGCTTGACGTCCATGCCGGGCGTGAGCGTCTTGGCGGTCCAGCCCTGGCGGGCGATCTGGCCCGGTCCGCCCATCTCGACCGCCCACTGCTCGAGCTGACCATCGTGGTTGGGCACCATCACGAAGATCCAGGCGTGCGGATTGGTCCATTGGAATTCCTTGACGGTACCCGCCAAGGTCGTGCGTTGGTCGGCATCGAACATGGCGAAGGAATGATGCGCCCAAGCGGCACCGCCCGAAGCCATGATGGCGGCCCCTGCCGCCCATGAAACCCATTGCCGTCTCATGCGTCGATCTCCTGTCGAGGCGGGATTTGCAGACCCGCGGATTCTCGGCACATTTATCGGCGAACCGGCCTTTCCGTATCCTGTCGCGCAAATTAATCCTTGTTAATGCGACGGCGGCAGCCGCTACCGCCGCGAAGTGAATTGAGAGTTGATAATGGAACGCTCCTGCGGTTCCTGCTCGCTGTGTTGCAAGCTCCTGTCGATCGAGGGGGTGGAGGACCGGCCGGGTTGGACATGGTGCAGGCACTGCAGGCCGGGCAAGGGCGGCTGCGCCATCTACGATCATCGTCCGCAGGCCTGTCGAAACTTCGTCTGCGGGTGGCTCTCGGGTGCGCTCGATTCGGTGCTCGATCCCGGGCGCTGGCATCCGGCCAAAGCCCGGATGATGATCACCGCCGAGGCGGTCGATCCCGAAGTTCACATCGTCATTCAGGTCGACCCCAACTTTCCGGATCGCTGGCGAGAGCAGCCGTACCGGGAGGACATCCAGGATCTGGCCGCCGCCATCCCGCAATCACAGCGGCTGTTCGTCCGGGTCAAATATCGTTTGATCGAGATCCGCGCGACCGGCGAGCTCGACCATGGCGACGTCCCGATGGCGGGATGGACCGACCATAAGAATACGACCCTCGCCAAGAGCTTTCGCCGCACCGGCAGCGGCTTCATGCGCGATCCGACGCCCGAATGATGATCTGGTCGGGGTACCGCTTGATCCACCCGATCAGGGCCGGCAGGTTGGGATTGTGTGTTGGTAAAGCCACACTCTGCAAATGAATGGCAGACCCAATTTTAAGTCATTGAAATTACAAGAGGACGTGCTGCGCCTTTCTGACGGTTGTCGCGCCCTGTTGCTGTTCTGCAACAGCTAAAATCCATCAGGCGTGCTTATGTCGGAATTGTTCGAACCGCATTGGGGTATCCATCATGTTGCGTTCCGCGGCACTGCGTTGCACGGCAGACGGCAGACTTTTGGGGTTCGACAGGGGCGATTGGTCGATGCTCTTGGGCGGCTTCGTCCTGGCTGGAATTCTGGCTTTGATGGTCTAAGGCTCGATCGCATTCTTCGAGGACGGAAGAGACAACGATGGCGTCCCAGCACGCGGCCACAGGCCCATCGATCCTCGCCGAAATGGCGCTCGTCGCCGCCTGCGCCCAGCAAATCGGGCAGCGTCTCCTTTCTGCGCTCTCGAGCCACGTGCCGGATGTGTTCGATTCCTATCGGCCCGAGCTGCATTACATGCGCGGACCAGGCCCGCGATGGCGCGAGAAGCACGGCATAGCGGCCCGCGATCGGCGCTTCTGAGTTTCTCCACCCGCTCGGTGCTCCTCACGTCGGCGCTTGCGCTGCCGCGCGCGGGGCGGGTGTCAGCTCGAAGACGCGATCATGGAATTGACGCAGCGTGGCGCGATGGCCGACGCTGATGATCGTGGGGTGCCAGGGCAGGTCACGCAGGAGCCGGTAGAGCATTTCCTGTCCGGCCTCGTCGAGCGAGGCGGTCGCCTCGTCGAGGAAGATGACGGCGGGCTCGGCCAGCAGCACCCGCGCAATGGCCAAGCGTTGCTGCTCGCCGCCCGACAGGCGCTGCGCCCAGAGGTCCACCTTGTCGAGGTCGGGCGCAAGGTGCTCGAGCCCCACCTGCTTGAGAACGCCGACCAGCTTTTCGGCCGGAACGCCCACGCCCGCATCGGGATAAAACAAGGCGGCGCGCAGGCTGCCGAGCGGAATGTAGGACTTTTGCGGCAGGAAGAACGCCCGCTTGGGGTCGAGCCGGATGTGGCCGCGCCCGAACGGCCACAGTCCCGCAATGGCGCGCAACAGCGTGCTCTTGCCGGTTCCGGTGGGGCCTCGGATGAGCAACGACTGGCCGGGCGATACATCGAAATTCACGCCCTGCCGCAGTGGCGCTCCGTTGGGCAGCGCCAGCGCCAGATCCTCGACCTCGACGCCTTCGCCGGCGCGCTCGATCACGATCGGCTGGGGCTTGGCGATATCGGCGTGAATCTCGTCGACGCGGTCGCGGAAGCTCGCCAGCCGGCCCAGCACCGCCGCCCAGTTGGCGATATCATTGTAGGAGGTGATGATGAAGGCGAGCGAGCCTTGCAGCTGGAGAAAGGCGTCGGCGACCTGCTGGATCGCGCCGAGCTGCATCCGCTCGCCGAAATAGCGCGGCGCCGCCACCAGATACGGAAACACCACGGCGGCCTGGCTCGAGCCATATTGCGCGAAACCGAGAATCCGGGTCCGCACCATGATGGCCCAGAAGTTCGCGAACACCCGGCCGAAGCGCTCGGAAAAGATGTCGAACTCGCGCGCCTCGCCGCCGTAGAAGGCGACGCTCTCGCTGTATTCGCGCAGCCGCACCAGGCTGAAGCGGAAATCGGCCTCCACCCGCTGCTGGGCGAAATTCAGGTTCACCAACGGACGGCCGAGACGCATCGTGATCCAGGTAGCGGCCGCCGTATAGATCACCACGGCCCAGAACATGTAGCCCGGGATCGAAAGGGTGCCCCAACCGCCCAGCGGGATGTCGAGCGGCCCCGACAGGTCCCAAAGGATGAAGGAGAAGGACACCGCCTGCACGACATTGGTGAGCAGGCCGAGCGAAAGGTTGAGTGTCTGCGCCGGGAAGAGATTGAGATCCTCGGAAATGCGCTGGTCGGGATTGTCGGTCGCGTCCCCGGTCAGCTGCAGCCGATAGTAGATCTTGTCGCCGAGCCATTCCTTCAAATACACGTTGGTCATCCAGCGGCGCCAGCGAATCTGCAACATCGACTGCAGATAGACTCCGTAAACCAGCAGAAGGATGTAGGAGCCGGCGAGCACGGCGAACAAGGCGAGCTGGTAGAAGAACGCGGTTTCGTCGTAGTTCTGCAGCGAGTTGTAGAAATCGTTGCGCCAGGAGTTGAGCCGCACGTTGATCCACACCTGCGCCAGGTTCATCGCCAGGACGGCGACGAGCAGGCCACGCGCGAGCCACCGCTCCTCGGAGAACCAGTACGGGCGGGCGATGCTCCATGCCTCTTTCAGCATGCCGAGCCATGTACGTTGCATTTGCGGTGCTCCAGTCCTGGGGGCGACGATTCCATCGCGCTGACGGCGGGCCATGCGGGGTGGGGCGGTATTCACGCGGGTGCTGGTCACGGCCAAGCGCCGCCGCTTCCGAGAGGCTGGTAGTCTAGTTTTGGGATGAGCTCAATATGCCGACCCCACCGGCGGTGCACAGGCGCGGCGCATCGCCGCTCATTCGATGACCGAGTTGGCCATGGCGAGCACCTCCGGCCGGATGGTGAGGCCGAGCGCCATGGCGGCCTTGAGATTGATGACCAGCTCGAACTTGTCGGCATGCTCGACCGGCAGGTCGCTCACGGGCGTGCCGCGCAAGATGCGGTCGACGTAACGCGCCGCCTGCCGGAGCTGGCCGGCACGATCGATGCCGTAGGACGCCAAGCCGCCGGCGGCCGCCATGTTGCGTGTCCCATAGATCGCGGGCAGGCGGTAGCGCGCCGCCGCCTCCAGGACCAGGTCGCGCTGTGGATCCGTGAAGGTGTCCGCCGGCAGGATGAGCCCGCCTCCCGGCGCGCCGGCCAACATGCGCATGACGCCTTCGAATTCCGCGAATTCCTGAACCGGGGCCCTGGTCACCTCGAGCGCCGCTTTTTGCGCGGCCGCCTCGGCGGAACGGGCGAACAGTGCGGCACCGGGAACGGTCCGCGAGTTGAAAATGACCGCGATGCGGGTGAGCTGCGGTGCGATCGCGTTCAGCAACTCCAGCCACTTGGCTCCCATGGCCGGTTCCAGCCCGGTGAAGCCGGTCATGTTCCGGCCAGGATGCGCCAAGTTGTCCACGAAACCGTAGAAGACCGGTTCATTGATCTCCATGAACACAATGGGCACCGTGAGGGCCGCGTGCCGCAGCTCGCCCAAGCCCTGGCCGCCGTCGGTCAGGATCACGTCCGGCGTCAGGCGCATGAGCTCGAAGGCCGCCGCGCGGGCCCGATCGGCATCGCCGCCGCTCCAGCGATAATCGAGGCGCACATTGCGGGGCGCGCTCCAGCCGAGCCGCTGCAGCTCCTCCTCGAAGGCCATGATGATAGGCTGCGACAACGGCTCGCCGGCGCTGTCGGGCATCAACACGCCGATGCGCCGCAGCCGCTGCGGCTCCTGGGCGCGCGCGGCCAGCGGGCAAGCGACCGCCGCGCCGCCGAGAAGAGCGATGAGCTCGCGTCGCCTCAAGATTCGCCTCCCGGGTCGGAGGACCTGAGCTCGAAGCTATCACATATCGCGCGGTGCGGCCGACGCCAGACACCGGCCTCATTCCACCTCGATGCGCGCGCTTGATCACCTGCGAAATAGTCGCAAACGCAAGCGGCCCTCGGAGCTAGGGAGGATTTCGTAAATCCCACATCAACAAGGTGCCGCGACTGTGCTGCACGGCCAGCCGGACATGGTCGCCGGCCTCGAGGTCGATCGGCTTCGAAAAGCGGTAGAGCATGTGGCCCCAGCCGTCGATCGTCGCGTTGGGATTGGGACGGTTCTCGTAGACCAAACCTTCGGCGAGATCGAGGTGAAGCCATTGCACGACGCCGAAGCACCGGCCCGGCCTGATCGCAACAATATCGATCACCCGTTTCGAGGCGGGCAACGGAGGCCGCGTGAGGTCCAAGTGATAGGCCTCGAAATCGTCGGACAAGACGTCGTGCGGGACGCAATTGACCTGCAATTCCATCTTCATTCTGGCGAAATCGTTGAACGCTGCAATCGTGAAACCGGCCGCGCGGTCGACGAAGAAGTAGCCTTCCAGCGCCGGGCCGCCGGCCAGATAGGCGCGCGTGCTCGCGGCGCGGGGCACCACGGTCGCACCCGGCTGCAAGAGCTGAGCGTGCGCATGTGTGACCGTCGGGATGACGAGCTCGTCGATGGCCGCCGTCCCGAACACCTCGGTTACGAGCACCTCCGCCCGCTCGCTCATATCCGGGCCGATCCGCAGCTCGGTCGAGTGCTTGGCGATGATCTTGATGCGGTCGCCGAGGCCGTTCGCCGCCACCACCTCTCTCGCCCTGGCTGCGATCCAGGGGGTCTGCTCGCAGCTCACCACCGATTTCGCGCCGGCGCGCGCAGCCATCATCGCGAGCAGGCCGGCGCCGGTCCCGATATCGAGCACCGATCGTCCCGGCGCGACACGCCGTATCGCCGCATCGTAGACCGAGTTTCGCGGCGCATCATTCATCATCGCGAAATGCCAGGTCGGCACCGCGTTCTTGAGCACGACATCGAGATTGGTGCGCGCATTCAATTGGTGAGGATCGATCTCGATCGCCCGCCTGAATGCCGCCACCGCCTCGATGATGCGGCCTTCCGCGAGATGAAGCGTACCCATGTTGCTGATCGCATCGGCGTCGGCAGGGTTGACCTCGAGCGCGCGCACGAAGGCGGCAAGGGCCTGCCCACGATCTCCGATCCCGGCCAGCACGAAGCCGAGCTCATTGTGGAATTGGCTGTTGTTCGGATCGCTGGCGATGGCCTTCCGCAGGTTCTCGACGGCGGCGTTCCTGTTGCCGGCCAGATAGGAAATTCGCCCGAGCTCGAACAAGGCGTCGGCATGCTGCGGTTCGCGGGCGAGCAACCCTCGGATAAGTTTCTCGGCCTGGCCGGCCTCACCGCGCTTGGCGCAGGCAACCGCCTGTTTCAGAAGCGTCTCGGTCTCGGCGGATTTCACCTCGCCGATCCGCTCAGGGAAGTGATCGCGACCTTGCGCCATTTGCCCCACCACGGATCGATCACGCCGATTCGGTTTCAGCCAGCGCTCTCGCCGTCGGGTCTGCGATTTGCCGGCCCCGCAGATGCCTGTCGACCGTAATGATCACCTCGCTGCTGCGATCGATGAGACCGGCGGCGCCGGCAACCCCGAAATGTGGACTCATGGCGGCCGGGCCGATCACGCTGGCCGACAGCGCAATGAAAAACAAAATCATCGATCGCATGAGGTCCCCCGGCAGGCCGACGTGCCGGTGGAGGCTAAATCAACAAGCGCAGAGATAAAATCCGTGTAATGTAAACATTACAAAAATGTATAGTACCGGAAAATTCAGCGTAAGCTCGTCGTTCGGATGGTATCAGGTGCGGGCTTTCTGGGCTGATGCCGCGTCGCACATAAGACTTGGTGCATGGCAATACGCGCCCCCGCGCGCGACGGGGCCGGGCGCCAGGCACTGGCCTCATTCCCGGCCTCATTCCACTTTGATGCCGGCCCGCTTGATCACTTGGCCCCACTTGCCGGTGTCGTCCGCGATCAACCTGGCGAAATCGGCGGGCGAGCCGGGGAGGGCGATGCCGCCCAATTGCGCGATGCGCGCCTTCATCTGCGGGTCGGCGAGGCCGGCCGCAATCGCCGCGTTGAGCGCTTCGATGATCGCGGCAGGCGTGTCGCGGGGCGCCCCGATTCCTTGCCAGCCGCTTGCCGCGTAGCCGGGCACGAACTCGCCCACGGTCGGAAGGTCGGGCAAGGCCGGCGAACGGGTCGCGGTGGTCAATCCCAGGGCGCGCAGCCGCCCCGTCTTGATGTGCTCGATCGAAGAGGCGAGCGCGTCGAACATGACTTGCACCCGTCCGCCGATGAGGTCGGCGAGCGCGGTCGGGTAGTTGCGATAGGGCACGTGCACGAGCTCGACGCCGGTCATCGCCTTGAACAGCTCGCCATAGAGGTGTTGGGGGCTGCCGTTGCCGGCCGATGCCATGTTGATCTGGCCCGGACGCGCCTTGGCATAGGCGATGAACTCCGCAACCGTGCCGGCCGGAACCGCGGGATTGACCACCATCACGCCCGGCGAGCCGTAGATGCTCCCGACCGGCGCGATGTCGCGCAGAATATCGAAATCGAGGTTTTCGTAGAGGGTCGCGTTGATGGCGTTCGAGACCGTCAGGTGCAGGAGCGTATAGCCGTCGGGGGGCGCCTTCACGACTGCTGCTGCCGCGGTATTGCTGCCGGCGCCGGGCCGGTTCTCGATGATGAAGGATTGCCGCAGCCGTTCCGACAGCCACTGTCCCATCAGGCGCGCCACGATGTCGGCTGCGCCGCCGGCCGCAAACCCCACGATCAGACGGACGGGGCGCGCCGGATAGGCCTGCGCGCAGGCGACGCGTACGGCGGCCGGAAGGGCCGCGGCCCCGGCCAGCAGACCCAGAAACCGACGACGCGGAAGCTTCATGCTCTCAAGTCTTCGAATTGGTCGGAGCGCCGAGATTTGAACTCGGGACCCCCAGTCCCCCAGACTGGTGCGCTAACCGGGCTGCGCTACGCTCCGCCGGGACAAGTGGCCGGTTCCGCAGGGCAAGTGGCCCCAAGGCGTGCAGACCTGCATGCTTATTGCAGGTCTTCGGGCCGTCGTCGGCCCCTAAATCCCACAGGCGGGGGCTGGGTGCAAGGGCGACGGGCAGGCGCCGGCAGGCGGGTAGAGTCTCGGCTTGGAATTCCGGTGAGCGAGGAAGGCGGAGCGATTGGTGCGCTCTTCATCCGGAAGTTGCCAGGATCTCGAACGCCGCGAGCGGCAGCTCGGGACGGCCAGAAGCAGTCGTAAAGAGCAACTTCATATGCGCGGTAAAGTAGTGTAGCTTTTCGGAGGGCTGCGAGCGGGACGCGCCGAACGGTCAGCGCGTCAGGCCATCAGCGGGCAAACCTCACACTCTCTGGAAGGAACTCAGATGTATCGCCGTGGCATTTTGACTCTCGGTCTAGTGGTTCCGCTCGCGCTCCCCTTCTTCTCAGGCTACGCGACCGCCCAGCAGAAGACTCTCAAACAACAGCTTATCGGGACGTGGGACTTCGTTCGGACCGAGGCTACACAGGCCGACGGTCAAAAGATACTTCCGTTCGGAGCGAACCCGAAGGGCGTCAATATCTTCACCGAGGACGGCCGCTTTGTTCAGATCCAAATCGCAGACGGAATTCCCAAGTTCGCATCGAATAGCCGAGCGACCGGAACTCCTGATGAAAACAAAGCGGTCGTACTAGGATCGCTCGCGCTGTTTGGCACCTACACGGTTGATGAGGCAAAAAAAATGATTGTCTATAAAGTCGAATCCGAGCACGTTCCCGAATTGGATCGGCTTAGTGCAAGAACGGCCAATTGATTCCATTACCGCAGACCAACTCATACACAGCAATGCTGGTGGATCCATTGCGGGTGCCAAGACGGTGAACATCTGGAAACGCCGCAAGTAGAATTTCCAAGCGGGCGAGTTGGATCGATGCCAAGCCTGTTCGTGCGATGGCTCCTGCGATAAGGTGGCGTGGCCGGCCCGAGCCGGACACAAGCAAGCTCTACCCGAGGGGCTCCTGCCGGCGCCGAACGAGCTCTCACGGAGGGGACCACATGCGATGGGTCGTGATCGCATCGGCGGCGCTGAGCGCTCAGCCCTGCGCTGGCAGCGCCGATCCATCTCGAGTGCAACGGCCAAACCAACGTTTACGAAAAGGGCATGTTTTCCCCCACGCGAGGAAACCGTTTCGGTCACCCTCGACTTCGCCCTTGGAAGCGTCACGGTCGGCAGCCGGGCCGGCAAATGGACGGTCCCCATGGTCAATCGACCGAACGAGGATATGGTGACCTTGGCGCACCGCGAGGCCGGCGTGACCATGGGCTCGATCAATCGATTAGACGGGGTGGCCTCCTTCGGTTTTGCCATGGCAGGGGGGTTCAGCATTTTCAAAGGCGTCTGTCAGCGCGCGCCCGAGTATGATTTCTGATTGACGCATTTTTCGGAAGACTTCGCGGCCGTTGCGGCCCCGTGGCGCGCCGGGGCGGACCATTCAGCGCGACGCCGGTGGGGCGTCGCCTTTCCAGGCTGACTTGAACGCTTCCGCGAACATCGCGGCGCGACTGACCGTCCAGGTGAGCATGTCGCTGGGGATCGTGCACTTCCCCATCCCGTTGTCCTGGTAGCGGCCGGAATCGTTGTGGAACAAGAGCGTTCGGCACAGATCATTTCGATCCGGGAACCACTGAATCCTCGTCACCGGGGCTGCGAGCCTTTGCGGCGGCTCGATTTTTGCGTCTTGCGAAGAAGAGGCGAGGCCCATCGCACCCGCGAAGACAATTCCTCCCAACACAAGCAAGAAGGTGACCACGACCGCCGCAGAACGGTTCCGGCGCACGGGGCGGGGGATGGACGGTCTTCGAGCCATGTTTTGAAATACGATATCCACTCCTAAGGAAGGCGCTGCGTCATCTGCCGAAGGTTGAGCCCTGCGGAGGTGAGTGCGTTAACCTCGGCGTCCGGCGCGCCCCTTCGAGGCGGACGGGTGCCGCATGGCGCCTCACCAGGACGATCTGAATGCTTCCGCGAACGCCTCGCCGCGACTGCGCACGGTCCAAATGAGCATGTCCCTGGGGATGGTGCACTTCCTCTTGCCGCCATCCTGGTAGCGGCCGGAATCGTTGTGGAAGAAGAGCGTTGGGCACAAATCATCGCGATCCGGAAACAATTGAATCCGCGTCACCGGGATTTCAAGCGCAGGCGGCGGTCCACCTTTCGAGTCCCGCGGCGAGAAGGCAAAGACCAGCGCTCCCGCAGAGGCGACGCTTCCCCACACGATCAGGTAAGCGACCCAAGCGGCCGTGTAACGGCCTCGGCGGAGGTGGCTGACGGGCGATCTTCGAGCCATGTCATTGAATATGACAACCTTTCTAAAGGGAGCCTTACGGTATTTACGCAGCTGCGGCCGATGCGGCCGTGAGCGCGTTAACCCCCCGCCCCGGTCCACAGGCCATGCCTGCGGCGCGAAACGCCGCCGCAAGGCCGTCGCGTGCCACCAATGGTAAAAAAGCAGCGACGAATTTTATCGAAAGCATTTGCAGAATATTTCTCGGAAAAAAATGTCGGCTATCGAACAGACGGAAAAAAGTTGGTAGTAGTGATTCGCAACGAACCGGAATGGTGGGGGATCTCGTGAGTGCGCTTATGATCAAGTGCCCGCAGACGGACCAGCCGGTTTACACCGGCATCGAGACCGATCAAATCAGCCTCAACAAGGCTCCTGACGTCCCCATGCAGGCGCGCTGCCCGCAATGCGGCGGGGAGCACGTCTGGTGGAAGCGTGAGGCCTGGCTGCAAGAGGTTCCTCCGGTCGGCGGCAAGACCGCCGCGTAGCCTCCTTCGGGCGGGCGAAGGATCGGGGCCCTGGCGTGCGGATGGCGGCCTGCGCCGAAGTGACCCTCCGGATTGTGGGATTGGGTCGGCCATGGCTATCATGGGGGCTGCGCGATTTCCCTGACGCCCGGTGCCGGTCGCGGCCGGTCGACCGACGGACGGCCTGCCGATGTCCAGACCCTCCTGCACCCATGCGGCGGCGCGGCTGGCTTGGTGGCTCGCCATCGCGGCGGCGCATGTGAGCATCGCGGCCCCGCCGGCCACCGCGCAGGAGACCCTGCGGGTCGGCCGCGCCATCGCCAATTCGTGGTCGTTCGTGCCCCTCGATGTCGGCATGGCGGCCGGGATTTTCGCCCGGCACGGCCTTGCGATCCAGTCGGTGTCGTTCACCGGCAGCGCGCGGCTGCAGCAGGGCATGGCGGCCGACAGCATCGATATCGGGCTCGGCTCCGGTCCCGAGCTCGCCATGGTGGCCAAGGGCGCGCCGGTGATCGCGGTCGGCGCCATCGTGCTGTCGCCCCGCATGACCATCACGGTGCGCGCGGGCGGGCCGATCCGCCAAGCGGAGGATCTGCGCGGCAAGCGCATCGGGGTGTCCACCGCGGCTTCGCTGACGGAATGGCTCACCCGGGAATTGTCGCGCCGGGAAGGCTGGGGACGCGACGGCGTCCAGGCGGTCGCGCTCGGCAGCGATGCCGCCCAGATCGCCGCCATGAAGACCGACCAGATCGACGGCCTGGTGCTGGACGTCGCGACCGCGCTGCGGCTCGAAAGCGCGGGCGAGGGCCGCATCGTGCTTTATTTCGGCGATATCATCAAAGACTTCATCCAGAACGCCGCCTATGCGCGCCGCGAGCTGGTCGCATCCGATCCGGACCGCGTGCGGCGCTTCCTGGCCGGCTGGTACCAGACCATCGCCTATATGAGCGCCCACAAGGAGGAGAGCATCAGGATCGCGATGCCGATCGTCGGGCTGCCGGAAGATTTGGCGGCGCGGGGCTACGAGCAGTGGATGGAAGCCTATTCGCGCGACGGCAGATTCGATCCGGGGGCGCTGGCGCTGCTCGCCAAGTCCTTCGTCGACATGGGGCTGCTTCCCGCCGAGCCGGACATGAAGCAGCTTTATACCGAGGAGTTCTTGCCGCCGCGGAAGTAGCGGCAGTTCTCTCCTCTTGCCGGCGAAGTGCCGGCCACACTGAGACCCCCTAAAAACGAAAGGACACCATGGACGCGCGGATCATCGCACTCGAGGAGCATTTCTGGACGCCCGAGCTCATCGCCTTGCGGCGCACGGTCGATCAGGTCAACCCGAAATCGGTCGAGCGGCTCGGCGATCTCGGCGCGCTGCGGCTGCGCGAGATGGACGCGGCCGGCATCGACATCCAGGTGCTGTCCGAGGCCGAGCCCGGGGTGCAGAATCTGGCCCCCGAGGTCGCGGTGCCGCTGGCGCGGGTGTCCAACGATCTGCTGCACGAAGCCGTCAAGCGCAGCCCGGCGCGGTTTGCCGGCTTCGCGACGCTGCCCACGCCCGACCCGGTGGCGGCGGCCCGCGAGCTCGAGCGCACCGTCAAGGAGCTGGGCTTCTGCGGCGCCATGGTGCACGGATCGAGCCGCGGGCACTTCTTGGACGAGCCGCAGTTCCGGCCGATCTTCGAGAGCGCGAGCGCGCTCGATGTCCCGATCTACCTGCATCCGTGTACGCCGCAGCCGGCCGTGTTCGATACCTATTACAAGGACTATCCGGGGCTCGGCCGGGCGGCGCTGGGCTTCGGCATCGAGATGGCGGTGCAGGCGGCGCGGCTGGTGGTGAGCGGCGTGTTCGATGAATTTCCCAGGCTCAAGATCATCCTGGGTCATCTCGGCGAGACGCTGCCGTTCGTGCTGTGGCGCGCCGACGATACGCTCTCGCGCCGGGCCAAGCTGCGCCGCAGCTTCCGCGAATACTTCACCGATCACTTCTACCTGACCACGTCCGGAAACTTCTCGCAGCCGGCCTTGCAATGCGCGATCGCGGAGCTCGGCGTCGCGCGCATCCTGTTCGCGGTCGATTGGCCGTTCCAGCCCAACGGGCAGGCGGTCGACTTCGTCGAGCAGGCCAAGCTCACCGCCGCCGAGCGCGAGCAAATATTCGGCATCAACGCCCGCAGCCTGTTGCGCATCTGAATTTGCGGGGCATAATGCTGCAATAAAGTCGAGCGCCGAAAACATTCGGCACGCAAACGATCAGGGAGGACACTATCGCAGGCTTCGCTTGATGAAACTCGGATTGGTCGCCGGCTTGACCATGCAAGCCGGGATTGCCTTGGCGGCGGATCCTTTCACCGTCACCTCCTCGGCCTACAAGGATGGCGACGTGTGGCCGGCGAAGTTCGCCGGCGCCGATCCCAGCCGCACCAATCCCCCGTGCCCGGGCCAGAACGTCTCGCCGCCGCTCGCCTGGTCGAACGCTCCGGCCGCCACCAAGAGCTTCGCGATCGTGATGTTCGATCCCGACGGCGGCAACGGCACCGGCGCCAACCACTGGGTCGCCTACGGGATTCCGCCGACCAAGACCTCGCTCGCGGAAGGCGAGGCGAGCACGAGCCCGAAGGAATGGATGGGCGGCAAGAACAATGTGGGCACCGACCACTATATGGGACCCTGCGGGCCGAGCGGCCAGGCGCTGCATCATTATGTCATCACGGTGCTGGCGACCGCCACGGAGCCGAGCACGTTCAAGCCGGGCCTGACGCGCGAAGAGCTGCTGGCGATGCTGCGCGGCCACAGTCTCGCCGCCGCCAGCATCGTGGGGCGCTTTACCCGGCCCACGCCCTGATGCAGCCGCCTGCAGAGCGAGGAGATCGATCATGAAATATCTGCTGTCGTCAGCCATGCTGGCGCTTGCGCTCGGCGGCGCCACCTGCGCGAACGCGGTCGAGCTCACGCTGATCGCGCCCGGCGGCATCCGCGCCGCGATGAACCAGATGCTGCCGGAATTCGAGAAAAAGACCGGCAACACCGTCAAGGCGACCTTCGGGTCCGGCGGCGGTACCAAGGCGCGGATCGTGAAGGGCGATCCGTTCGACGTGCCGATCGCGCAGGTGCCCTACGAAGACGTGATCAAGTCGGGTCACGTGGTGGTGGCGAGCGAAACCCCGCTTGCCAACGTCTCGGTCGGGCTGGCGGTGCGCGCGGGCGCGCCCAAGCCCGACATCTCCACCGCAGATGCGGTCAAGAAGCTGCTGCAGGGGGCGAAATTCATCTCCTATCCCAATGCCGCCAACGGCGCGGCGGCCGGTGTCAGCTTCGATGAGACGCTCAAGAAGCTCGGCCTCACCGAGGAGATGAAGCCGAAGATCAAGATCGCGCAGGGCGGTGCCGGCGCCATGGCGCTGCTGGCCAAGGGCGAGATCGATTACGGCTTCACCTTCGTGAGCGAGATCATCACCGAGCCCGGCGTCGAAGCCGTCGGCCCGCTGCCGCGCGATATCTCGACGCCGACCTTCCTGTCGGCCTTCCTGTCCGCCGACAGCAAGAATGCCGAGGCCGCCAAGGCGCTGATCAGCTACTTGTCGTCCCCCGAGGCGGCCGCCGTCTACAAGGCGCGTGGGATGCTGCCGGGCAAGTGAGGCCGGGGGCACGAGATAAGGGCACGAGCGGGCCGGGCCATTTCGTCGTGGCTGGGCCGGCCCGAGGGTCCGCTTCGGCCCCATGATGAGCTCCGGCGGGGAGTGAACGGCTATTGTCCGGCCACCGCCGGGCAAGACCCCTCGCAAGCCGACAAAATTCGCCCGCAAGATACCGGCGGTCCACCGTCAGGGAAGCCGTCTCCGTTTTCGATATTCAATAAAGCGGTTGAGTGCGGTCTCAGCGATGTTGCCGGCGTTTCGAAGGTGCAATTCCGGCAAGTCGTAGATGGGCTCCAGACCCGAGACCTGCGTTCCGGAGAGGTCGAGCGACTGCAGCGCAGTGAGCGCGCGGAGCGGCTCGAGGCTGGTGACCGGCGTTTGCGCGAGGTCGAGCGACCGCAGCCCGGTCAGTCCACTGAGCGCTTCGAGGCTGGCGACCCGCGTTCCCGCCAGGTCGAGTCGTTTCAGCGCAGCAAGCCCCCGGAGCGGCTTGACGCTGGCGACCTCGGTCCCCGTCAGGTCGAGCGCGCGCAGCGACGTGAGCCCGCCCAGTGGCTCGAGGCTGGCGACCTGCGTTCCCGACAGGTTGAGCAATTCCAGCTTCATGAACCACTTGAGCGATTCAAGGTGCGTCACCTGCGTCAGGGACAGGTCGAGCGAGCGCAAGGCGGTGAGCGCCTTGAGCTGATCGAGATTGGCGACCCGCGTTCCGGACAGGTCGAGCGAGGACAGCGCCGTGAGCCCCTTGAGTTGATCGAGGCTCTGGACTCGCGTTCCCGACAGGTTGAGCTTCTCCAGCGCGGTCAGCCCCCTGAGCTGCTCGGGACTGGCAATCTTTGCTCCCGACAGGTCGAGTGATCGCAGCACGGGAAGTGCACGGAGCGGATCGAGGCTGGCGACCTGCGACACGGAAAGGTTGAGCGACTGCAGTGCCACCAGCCCCCGGACCGGCTCGATATCGGTCACCTGCGTTTGCGCAAGATCGAGCGACTGCAGGGCGGTGAGCGCCTTGAGGTGCTCGAGGCCGACGACCTTCGTTCCCGACAGGTTGAGCGACTGTAGCGCAGTGAGCCCCTGGATCGCTTCGAGGCTGGCGACGGCAGTTCCCGAGACATCGAGTGACCGCAGCGCGGCCAGACCCCGCAGCGGCTCGAGGCTGGTGACCCCGGTTCCCGGGACGCTGAGCGACTGCAGTGCGCTGTTCTCTCGGAGGGGCTCGAGACTGGCGACCGAGCTTCCCGTGAGGTCGAGCGACCGCAGTGCGGTGAGCCGCCGCAGCGGCTTGAGGTCGGCGACGTCCGTTGCCGAGGCGTCGAGCGATTGCAATGCCAGAAGACCCTTGAGCGGTTCGAGATCGACGACCTTGGTGCCGGAGACGTCGAGCGATATCAGCGTAGTGAGCCGCCGGAGCGGCTCGAGGTTGGCGACCTGTGTTTCCGAAAGATCGAGCGCCCGGACATCGCCGAGACTCGCCAGCAGCGGGCCGGCCTTCGACAGCCCCGCATCGTCCACCCGGTCGTCGGCGCGAGCGGCGACGCCATCCGAATTTGATTGAAGAAGAACTCCCAATTTGGCCAGTTCCGCGCGAATCCGGTCGGGCCCGGCGCTGTCCTTGGTATAAGCGTTCGCTCCTCCCAGCAGCCCAATCGCCAGCAGCGCAACTGCGCCATAGTTCCGCACGCACCGGAGTGCTCGGCGTAGCCGAGCCCTTGCCACAGGGCCGTGCTCCGGAAACGACAGCTTGGTTTGGTCGGGGATCATTTGCTCCCGCCGGGTTCGAGCCTGCCGCAAGATCAGGAAGCTTATCGGAAGATGGCGTTGAAACCATCCTCCGAATACGCGGATCGGCGCGGCTGAACATTGATCTGGATCAGTGCGCGGGAGTTTCCTGCCGGGCGTCCGATTACACTCGGCGACTTGTAAGAACGCGTAAATATGGCCTCGATGCCACCATCATCCCCCAAAGACAGCCCAGGATCAGGAAATAGTGGCGCCAGTGATCGATGTCGATGATGGCGCTCTCGACCGCCACCCCCAGATAGGCGGCGTAGAGCACCTGATAGGTCGGCCGCCACGGCGTGTCGGCGCGCAGAAAACGGGTGGCGGCGGCGAGCGTGACGGCGGTCATCGTGAGGTAGGCGAAACCCGACAGCCAGCCGCCGGACATGAAGGCGTTGAGATAACTGTTGTGCGGGTCCTCGCCGAAGAAGGTCGAGAACTGCAGCGGCCCGATCCCGAACGGCCGATCGAGGCCGAGCTGCACGCCCAGCAGATAGCGGCCGAAGCGGCCGAAATGCCCGACGTCGTAGCTCTGATCCAGCGTCGCGCGCTCGTTGAATAGATCAGCCACCTGATGGAGCGACAACAGCGCGCCCAGGAAGATCACGCCGATCACGGCGCCCAAGATCGAGATCGATACGATCCGGATGCGACTCTGTGCCGTGCGCGCCGTCACGATGCTCAATCCCATCACCACCAGGGCGACGAGGCCGAATTGGCCCCACGCGGCGCGCGAGAAGGTCAGGAACAGGGCGGCGAGCAAAATCAGCAACAACACGCCGTTGCGGATGACCGCGGAGGCGCGGCCGATCAGGATGCGCTGGAACAGGAGTGCCGCCGGCAGCACCAAAAATGCGCCGAGCACGTTGGGATCGTTGAAAGTGCCGCGCGCGCGGCCATACAGCACGAACGGGTCCGACAGGCTGCCGAGCAGATGAAAGTAGGCGACGATGCCGACCAGCGCGGCGATGAGCGCGGCCGCCAGATAGCCGCGCAGCAGATGATCGAGCCGCGCCTGCGTGTTCGTGCTCGATATGGCGGCGTAGAAGATCGCGGTGACGGCGAGAAAGATGGAGATCAGCACCCAGGTCACCGCCTTGCTCTGGTCGGATACCTGCACGACGGCGACCGCATAGCCGATGTTGAGCAGGATCAGCATCAGGGCGAGCGGCATCAGCGCACCGCGCAGCGACATTCCGGTCACGCCGATGAGGACCATGCCGGCCAGGGCGACGATCTCGTAGGGGCTGGGCTCGATGAAGACGAAGGCGCCGGCAAAGCCCATGAGCCAAAGCACGAGCCCGCGCATGGACTCGGTTTGCACCGTCAAGGCGCCGCCTGTGTTGGGCCATGCGGCCACAGCCGAGGCGGCGGGCCGGCGCGAGAGGCCGGCGGCGGCGGCGGACCCGGGATAAGACATCGGATGGCCCGTCAATACGCGTTCCTGGCGTTGAGCACCGCAATGGGCGTCTTGGCCAGGATGTAGAGATCGAAAAGAACCGACCAGTTCTCGATGTAGTAGAGGTCGTGCTCGACGCGGCGCTGGATCTTCTCCTGCGTATCGGTCTCGCCGCGCCAGCCGCTGACCTGCGCCCAGCCGGTGATCCCCGGCTTGACCCGGTGGCGCGCGAAATAGCCGTCCACGGCCTCGTCATAGAGCCGGTTCTCGGCCTTGGCGTAAACCGCATGCGGGCGCGGTCCCACCAGCGACAGATTGCCCTTCACCGCCACGTTGATGAGCTGCGGCAGCTCGTCGATCGAGGTCTTGCGCAGGAAGGCGCCGACCCTGGTGACGCGCGCGTCGCCCTTGGTCACCAGCACGGAAGCGGCGGTGTCGCACTTGTCGACATACATGGAGCGGAACTTGTAGACCTCGATCAGCTCGTTGTTGAAGCCGTAGCGCTTCTGCTTGAAGAACACCGGGCCGCGGCTGTCGAGCTTGACGGCGATCGCCGCCAGCAACATGACCGGGGATGCCAGCAGGAGCAGGATGCCGCCGATGAAGCGGTCGAACAGCATCTTGGTCACCACGTCCCAGTCGGTGATCGGCTTGTCGAGGACGTCGAGCACCGGGACGTTGCCGATATAGGAATAGGCGCGCGGCCGGAAGCGCAGCTTGTTCGAGTGCGCGGCCAGCCGAATGTCGACCGGCAGCACCCACAGCTTCTTGAGCATCTGCAGGATGCGCCCTTCCGCCGAGATCGGCAGCGCGAAGATCACCAGGTCGATGCGGGTGCGACGCGCGAACTCGACCAGATCGTCGACCGAGCCGAGCTTGCGGCGGCCGGCCACGGTCGTGGGCGAACGATCGTCGCCGCGGTCGTCGAACAGGCCGACGATGCGCACGTCGTTGTCGCGTTGCGCCAGGATGGCGTTGATCAGGCTCTCGCCGCGCGCGTCGGCGCCGACCACGACGGTCCGGCGGTCGAGCCTTCCCTGCTTGGTCCAATGCCGCACCAGCAGGAACAGGGCGCGCCGGAACGCGATCAGGGTCGCGAGGCCGAGGACGTAGAAGCTGCCGAGCCACACGCGCGAGAATTCGTTCCCCGCCTTGGCGAAGAACGACATGCTGATGGCGATCAGGAACACCACCGACCAGGCCGAGGCGAGCCGCATATACTGTTTCTCGTGGCCGCGAAACGCCTGCACCTGGTAGACGTCGGCCACCTGCAGGGCCAGCATCGACATCAGCGCGATCACCAGGATGCCGGCCACGTAGTGCCACTCGAAGCCTTCGACCGGCACCACATAGGCGCCGTAGATCGCGGATCCGACCACCACCGTCAGCGCGAACTCGATCAGGCGCACGGTTCCGGCGAGCACGATCGGCGAATAGGCCGACATGGTCGGCTGCGAGCTCACATCGAGCGCGGCGGCCGAGAGCGCCTTGGGGGGTTGGGCATCAGCCCCCCGATGGGCGGAGCGCGCCGCGGATCCCTCGGTGGCTTGACGCGCGTCCAATTTCAACATGGGCTCTGCCTGGAACATGATTTGCACTCAACCGTCGGCACAGTGCCGACACACTGCCGGCACGCAAGATCGTAACGGCTCGCCGGCAGAGTTAGCGAAAAAGCATCAAAGAATGCTTAGGAGATTAGCGAGAAGTCGACGATTGATTAACCATGGCGGCGCGTCAAAGCGCGCGGTGCGCCAGCGCGGCCCGGCGGCCTAAGCCGCTTGGCGGCCTAAGCCGCCCGATAGGCGGCGAGCACCGCATCCGTCATCGCGTCGCAGGAAAAGATCTCGCGCACGCGGGCCTGCAGGCGCTCGCTCCCGGCGCGCTGGGCGCCGGGGTCGCGCAACGCCAGATCGATCGCGCGCGCCAGCGCGGCGGGGTCGCCGGGCGGAACGAGCTCCGCGGCATCGGGCCCGAAAATCTCCGGCATGCCGCCGACCTTGGTGGTGACGAGCGGGACGCCCGCCGCCGCCGCTTCCAGCACGATATAGGGCAGCGACTCGGCGCGCGAGGGGATGACCAGCAACCGGCCGCAAGCGAACGCCTGGCGGGCCGGCTGGGCGCCGACGAACCGCACGCGCTCGCCGAGGTTCTGCGCCCGCACCTGCGCTTCGAAGGCTGAGCGATCCGGACCATCTCCCACGATGGTGGCGCTCAGGCTGCGGCCCTCGCGCTCGAGCAAGGCGATCGCCTGGATCAGCACGTCGACACCTTTGAGCACGCGCAGCTCGCCCACGAAGACGAGATCGCTCGCCCCCGCATCGGCCGTGATCGGCGCGAACTCTGCCGGCGTGACCCCGTTGTGGACGACGCGCGCCCGTGCGCCGGGGTCGCCGACCTTGGCGCGGAAGACGTCGCGCCCATAGGCGCTCTCGAACAGGAACAGATCCGTCTGCGTGAGCAGAACCCGCTCGAGCGTGAGATAGAGGAAGCCGGTGGGCGAGCCCCAGCCGAAATGGAGGCTGCCGCCATGGGGCGTGTAGGCCCGCACCGCCTGCCGGCTGCGCGCGAGCCGCGCATAGGCGCCGCCCTTGGCGCCGTGGCCGTGCAGCACGTGCGCGCCCGCGTCGGCGGCGCGCCGCCCCACATGCGCCACCGCTGCCACGTCCTGCGGGCCGATCTGCCGGCTCATGGGCACGCGGCTGATGCCGAGCGCGAGGGCGGGCGACAGCTCCGCCAATGCGGCCTCCGCCCGGCTGCCGCCGGTGGTGGCGTCCGCGATGATGCCGACCCGGTGGCCGCGCGCCGCCTGGCCACGCGCCAGATCGAGCACGTGCCGGAACAGCCCGCCGACCGGGGCGCGCAGCACGTGCAGGACGTTGATGCTTTCGGACCGCGCGTTGATGGTACGGACCTCGCGAAGACGGGCGTGAACGCCCTGGTGGCGAAGACGGAGCGTGAACGCCCTGAGTGCCCCGGTCAAAGAGTTAATCCTCATTAACGCCGCCGAAGTTAACAAAAAATCACCGCGTCGCACGCGGCGCGTACGCGCGCGGGCGCCTTAACGGGCCATCAACCATAATGGGATGAGATGGGGACATCGGATCGAGAGTCGCGCGTTGTGCGCGTGAGTACGAGGTCGGTGATGGGTGCGAGTGCGCAGTTGACCACGCGGCTTGGCGTCATGCAGGCCGCCGTCGAGGAGCTGGATCTAGGCGCGCTCGGGCGCGCGCTGTGGCGGCGAAAGGTCCCGATCATCGCAGCGACGCTGGCGGCGGCAGCCGCGGCCTTCATGGTGGTCAGCCTGATCACGCCGAAATACAGATCCGAATCGCGCGTCCTGATCGAGACCCGCGAGAACATCTTCCTGCGGCCGGAGGCCGAAGGGACCAACCAGCCGAGCGCCACGGTCGACCAGGAGGCGGTGGCGAGCCAGGTCCAGCTCATTCTTTCGCCCGATCTGGCGCGCGACATCATCAACGAGCTGAAGCTCGGCGAGCGGCCGGAATTCGATCCGGTCCTGCACGGCGCCTCGCTGCTGCGGACGCTCTTGGGCCTGGTCGGCATCGGCCGCGATCCGATGACCATGACGCCCGAGGAACGCGTGCTCAAGAGCTTCCAGGAGCGGCTCAACGCCTATCAGGCGGAGAAGTCGCGCGTCATCGTGATCGAGTTTCAATCGGAGGATCCCGATCTCGCCGCCCGGGTCGCCAATGCGGTGGCGGCGCAATATCTGGTGCTGCAGCGCTCCGCCAAGCAGGCGCAGACCCGCGCCGCCGGCCAATGGCTCTCGGTGGAGATCGACAAGCTGCGCGCCAAGGTGGCGGACGCCGAAGCGGCGGTCGAGCGCTACCGCAGCAAAGCCAGCCTGTTCGTCGGCGGCCCCAACAGTCTTTCGCTCTCCAACCAGCAGCTCGGCGACTACAACGGCCAGCTCGCCGCCGCGCGCGCCCAAAAGGCCGATGCCGAGGCCAAGGCCAAGCTCATCCGCGACGCGCTGCGCGCCGGCACGCCGATCGAGTTCTCCGACATCACCAATTCCGAGCTGCTGCGGCGCCTGTCCGAGCAACGCGTGACGCTGCGGGCGCAGCTCGCCGAGCAGTCCTCGACGCTGTTGCCGCAGCACCCGCGCATCAAGGAGTTGCGGGCGCAGATCGCCGATCTGGAGGCGCAGATCCGCACCGAGGGCGAGCGCGTGGCGCATTCGCTGGAGAACGACGCCAAGCTGTCCGAGGCCCGCATGGGAACCCTGGACACCGGGCTCGATCAGCTCAAGCAGCAGGCGACCGTGAGCAACGAGCAGGACGTGCAGCTGCGCGCGCTGGAGCGCGACGCGAAGTCGCAGCGCGATCTGCTCGAATCCTATCTGGCCAAGTATCGCGAGGCGACCGCGCGCGACAGCATCGATGCGGCTTCGCCCGATGCGCGCGTCATCTCGACCGCAACCGCCTCCAATACGCCGGCCTGGCCCAAGACCCTGCCGACCGTGCTGGTGACGGCGCTCGGCGTGCTGGCGCTCGCCATCGGCTTTGCGCTGACCAGCGAGCTCCTGGCCGCCATGCCGATGCAAGCCGGCACCCTCGCGCCGGTCGCAACGCAGCCGCGGGCGAGCCGCGGCACCGGAAAGCCCGAGCGCGCCCGCACGACCGCGGACCGGCCGCCGGTCGCCGGCGTGGCACTGGAAACCATCGAGGCCCTGGGGCGCGAGATCGGGGCGGGCGGCGAAGCGTCACGGCGGATCACGGTCGTGGGCGCCGCGCGCAATGTCGGCACCACGGTGACGGCGATCACGCTCGCCCGCAGCCTCGCGCGCAACGGTCGGGTCGTGCTGGTCGATCTGGCGCTCGCAAATCCCGACGTCTCGGTGATCGCCGCCGATCCGGCGGCGCCGGGCATCGCGGAGCTGATCCGGGGCGCGGCCTCCTACGGCGACATTATCACGCGCGACCGCCATTCGCGCGTGCATGTGGTCATGGCCGGCTGTGCGCTCGATGATGCGGATGCCGTCATCGCCTCGCAGCGGCTGGAGATCACGCTCGAAGCGCTGGGGCGCAGCTACGACCATCTGGTGATCGACGCCGGGGCGCTCCCGGACATCGATGCCGAACGCTTCGCGCAATTCGCGCCGCGCGCGGTGCTGGTCGCGGGCGAGCTCGATGATCTCGGCACGATCGAGGCACGCGAACGCATGCTGCGCGCCGGCTTCGCCGAGGTGAGCGTGCTGGCGAGCGGACCGGCAGAACGGGCCGCCGAAGCGGGCAGGGCGCAAGCCGCCGCTTGATTTCTGTAGCCCGGATGGAGCGCTGGCGTAATCCGGGACCGCCGTTCCCGCATTTCGCAAACGCTCCATGCGGGCTACCGACTCTCATTCTCCCGTCCGCGGGGACGAGCAGAGAATGGTGCTCCGTGTGCCTATTTCAAAGCCTGAAACCAGAGACTAGCCCGCGCGGACGCGGCGCAGGTATTGCACACCCGCCCATAGCGCCGGCTTGGACTTGATCATCCGCTTGGCCGCAAACGCCGTCCGGAAGGCCGGGGTGGCCAAGCGGCCGCGCGCGGTGAGCGCGAGAAACGTGTCGAACAGCGGTTCCGGCTCCTTGCAGAAGAACGACTTGTAGTGGGCGCGGCCGACCCCGATGTCGAAGCTGCGGGCGCCGCGCTGCGCACAGGCGCCGATCATGTGCTGCAGCAGGATCAAGCCGGGGCTGTGGCGCGCATGCGGGCTCAGCGTGTAGGTGTTGAACATCGCCGAGAAGCGGTAGGGATCGACGACGGCGCCGTAGAGCGCGAGCACCTCGCCACCGCCTTCGAGCGCGTGCAGCTCGATGAGCGGCCTTCCGTCGGGCAGCCTGATGTGGCTGGCCTGGCGCACGAACGCGGCCACGCCCGGATCCGCGAACACGTTGGTGAGGCCTTGCGAGCGCATGTGAACGGCCTTGAGCGCAAAGAAGGCATCGAGCAGCCGGTCGATGTCGGCTGCGCCCGTCGGCTGGACGTAGCCATAGCCGGCGAGCTTCTTCAGCTTTTTTTCCTTGGTGCGCAGCCGCGACCGCATGCCTGGGCTCACCGCCGCCTCGATGGCGGCGCAGGGATCGAGGTTGAGGCAGGCGCCGTCCTCGGCCGACAATTGCCGCGGCAGCAAGGCGAACGGATTGGCGACGCCGGCCCAGCTCAGGGGCTGGCTGTAGAGGGTGAGCAGGTCGACCGGAGCCTCGCCGCCCGCCATTTGGGCCAACAGGTTGCGGATGTCGCTCTCGCCGATGGCGCCCGCGAGATCGCGACGCCACAGCCCGAGATTGAAGCTCGCATGCTTGGAGCCGAGGAAGCCGGCGACCCAAAACGGCCCCATCTGCCGGCGCCCGAACGGCCACAGGAACAGCGGCCGACCGGCGAGGTCGAACCCGATGACGATGAACGGCACGATGCCCCTGCGGGCGCCGACATGATGCTGCCAGGCGGCCAGCAGATCGAAGCGCTGATAGGGGGTGGCCCAGGCGTCGTCGCGTTCGAGCGCGCGCCAGAACGGCTCGGCGGCCGTCATGTCGTCGAAGACCGCGACCCGCACGATCCGGCCCGCGCCCGGCAGGCATTGGGACGCGGCATTCTCTTGGCCGGCGTGATAGTTGACGGCGATGCTCATTCCCATTGCGCGGCTCTGGCGAGCCCCTGCGCCCCTTGGTTCGGCCTCGAGCGGTTTCGCATTGGCCGGGATCAGAAACCGCTCTAGCATCCTCGCGTTGCCGCATTTCCGGACGGAAAGCCGGATTCCAGGCGGACCTTGGCAAAGAATTATCAACAAAGAGTTGGGATAGTCTTGCTGAAATGGGATCAGACCATTGAGCGGGTTGAAGAAAACCGTCATTCGGGCCGGGCTCGAGACGCTGTATTTCAGCGGCGCCCATGCCCTGATGCAGCCGTTCGTGGGCGGAATCGGCGCCATTGTCACGCTGCATCACGTGCGCCCGCCGCGCCCGGACGCCTTCCAGCCCAACCAGCTCCTGGAGGTCACGCCGCGCTTTTTGGAGCGGGTGGTGCGCAAGCTGCGGCGCCAGCCCATCGATCTGGTCAGCCTGGACGAGATGCACCGCCGCCTGACCGAGGGGGATTTCAAGCGCCGCTTCGTCTGCGTGACCATCGACGACGGCTATCGCGATACCTTGCAGTTCGCCTATCCGATCCTCAAGGCGCACGAGGTGCCGTTCGCCATCTACGTTCCCACCAGCTTTCCGGACCGGATCGGGGAGCTGTGGTGGCTCGCCATCGAGGCGGTGGTGGCCCGCAACCAGCGCATCGTCCTCCTGATCGACGATCGGGAGCGCGGATTTGAATGCGCCACGCTCGAGGAAAAGCATCACGTCTTCGATCAGCTCTACAAATGGGTGCGCAGCTTCCGCACCGAGGACCAGCTGCGCCGCGTGGTGCGGGATCTATCGGTGCGCTATCAGGTCGATATCGCGGCGTTTTGCGAGGAATTGTGCATGAGCTGGGAGGATTTGACCCGGCTCGCCGCCGATCCGCTGGTCACCATCGGGGCCCACACGGTCAATCACGTCATGCTGGCGAAGACGCCGGAGCGGCAGGCGCGGGCCGAGATGGCGATGAGCCGCTCGGTGATCGAAGCCTCGCTCGGGGTGCGGCCGGACCATCTGAGCTATCCGGTGGGAGACCCGACCTCGGCGGGGCCGCGCGAATTCCGCCTGGCGGCCGAGCTCGGCTTCAAGACCGCGGTGACGACCCGGCCGGGCGTGCTGTTTCCGGAGCACGGCGCTCATTTGACCGCGCTGCCCCGCATCTCGCTCAACGGCGAGCACCAGCAATCGCGCTATGTGCGGGTCCTGCTCTCCGGCGCCGCGACCGCGATGTGGAATGGCTTCCGCCGCGTGGACGCGGCGTAGCGCTGCCTATCCGACCGGGCCGTCGCCGATGCGCCGGCGCTCGCCGTATGACATCCAGCGGATGAGCGGCATGGCGGGCAAGACCCAGCCGAGCCCGGCCACCACGTAGTAGACCGTCTCCAGGAAGGCGTTCGCCTTCACGGCCGGAAACTGCGCCACCGCCATCGCCACCAGCGCCCATGACCACCACCAGGATGATGAGGGCGACGGCGCCGAAGAGCTTGCGTATCCGGATCGGCATGGCTGGGCTGTTGGGGCTCGATTGCGACCGCACGCGCCCGACTATATGGTCCGCACCGTCCCCGGCAAGCACCGTGATCCCGCACAGTAACCACCATCGTGGCTCCGCATGACCAACTCTCCCATCGACGCTGACCACGGTCGCCGCGCCGTCAGGACGTGGCTGTTGGCCGTGGCGGCTCTGGTCTTTGCCATGGTGCTGGTGGGCGGCGCCACGCGGCTCACGGAATCCGGCCTCTCGATCGTGGAGTGGCAGCCGGTCAGCGGCGCCTTGCCGCCGCTCAGCGCGGCGGAGTGGCAGGCGCAGTTCGACAAATACAAGACCATTCCGCAATACCAGGCGCTCAATCCCGGCATGAGCCTCGACGCGTTCAAAACCATATTCTGGTGGGAATGGACGCACCGCCTGCTGGGGCGCCTGATCGGGGCCGCGTTCCTGCTGCCGTTTCTATGGTTTCTCCTCAAGGGGCGGATCGAGCCGCGGTTGCGGCCCGGGCTCTGGATGCTTTTCGGCCTGGGCGCATTCCAGGGCGCGGTCGGCTGGTGGATGGTGGCCTCCGGCCTCGCCGATCGGGTCGAGGTCTCGCAATATCGGCTGGCCTTTCATCTGACGCTCGCCTGCCTCATCTACGTCGCCCTGCTGTGGACCGCGCAGGGACTCGCCCCCCGGTCCGGCACCGCCGTTCCGGCCCGGCTGCGATCGAGCGCAAAACTTCTGGTCGCTCTGGTGCTCCTGCAGATCTATCTGGGCGCGCTGGTGGCGGGCCTGCGCGCCGGCCTCCTCTACAACACCTGGCCGCTGATCGATGGCGGGCTGGTGCCGGCGCCATCGCAACTGATGTTCAACGCGCCTTGGTGGCGGAATTTCTTCGAGAACCCGCTGACGGTGCAATTCGATCACCGCATGGTGGCCTATGCGCTGCTGGCAGCCGTGATGCTGCATGCCGTCGATGCGGTGCAGGATCTTGCGGAGCGGAGCAGGGGGCGCGCTTGCGCTGGCGGCGGCCGTGACGCTGCAGGCCGCGCTCGGCATTTCGACCTTGCTGGCGCAGGCGCCGCTCGGGCTCGCCCTGATGCATCAAGCCATGGCCATGATCGTGCTCACGCTCGCGGTGCTGCATGCCCGGGCCTTGGCGGCGCCGCAAGGCGCCCGCTCCGCCGAATTCAACGCCGGATCCGGCCGACAAGCTTGGCGCCGCAGCACGCGGCTGAATGGAAGAGGCAATGGACGACTCGAACCGAGGCGCGCATTGGGAGAACGTCTACCGGACCAAGGGCGAACGGGAGGTCAGCTGGTTTCAAGAGGCTGCGTCGACCAGCTTGGAGCTGATCCGATCGGTAGGCGCTACGCGCCATTCCGCCGTCATCGATATCGGCGGGGGAGCCTCGCGCCTAGTCGATGCCCTGGTTGCCGAGGGTTACGAGGCCGTGACCGTTCTCGATTTGTCGGAATCGGCCCTTGCCGCGGCGAAGGCGCGTTTGGAGCAAACCGCGGCCGGGGTGACATGGATCGTTGCCGATGTGACCAAGTGGAAGCCGATCCGACGCTATGACGTGTGGCATGATCGCGCTGCGTTCCATTTCTTGACCGATGCTGCCGACCGGAGCGCCTACGTCGAATGCTTGCGCCAAGCGCTGCGGCCGGGCGGATATGCCGTCATCGCCACATTTGCGCTCGACGGACCGGAGCGGTGCAGCGGCCTTCCGGTGATCCGCTACGACGCCGCGAGCCTGGGCGAAGTCTTGGGCGACGATTTCAATCTGGTCGAGACACGCCGTCACGACCATCACACGCCGATGGGAGGCACACAGCGCTTCCAATTCAGCGTGTTCCGTCGCGTTTGATCGGCTCTCACGCGGTCGCGAGCGCCTGCTCGAGATCGGCGATGATGTCCTCTTTGTCCTCCAGCCCGATCGACAGGCGCACCACGTCGGGGCCGGCGCCGGCCTGCACCTTCTGGGCGTCGGTGAGTTGGCGGTGGGTGGTCGAGGCCGGGTGGATGATCAGCGAACGGGTGTCGCCGATATTGGCGAGATGGGAGAACAGCATGACGTTGGAGACGAGCTTGACGCCGGCGTCGTAGCCGCCCTTGAGCCCGAAGGTGAAGACCGCGCCGGCGCCCTTGGGCACGTATTTGCGCGCCAGGGCGTGATATTTGTCGCCCGCAAGGCCCGGATAGCTCACCCAGGCGATCTTGGGATGGCGGGCGAGCCATTCGGTCACCGCCTGGGTATTGTCGCAATGGCGCTGCATGCGCAGCGGCAAGGTCTCGATCCCCATGAGAATGAGAAAGGAGTTGAACGGCGAGATCGCCGACCCGATGTCGCGCAGCGCCAGCATGCGGCACGCCATGGCGAAGCCGAAATTGCCGAAGGTCTCGTGCATGACGACGCCGTGATACTCCGGCCGCGGCTCCGACAGCATCGGATAGCGTCCCTCGCGCGACCAGTTGAATTTGCCGCCGTCCACGATCATCCCGCCCATGGAGTTGCCATGGCCGCCGAGGAACTTGGTCAGCGAATGCACCACGACGTCGGCACCGTGGTCGATCGGCTTGCACAGGTAGGGGGTGGCGAGCGTGTTGTCGACGATGAGCGGAATGCCGGCGCGCCGCGCCACCGCGGCGATCGCCTCGATATCGGTGATGACGCCGCCCGGATTGGCGATCAACTCGATGAAGATCGCCTTGGTCTTGGGGGTGATCGCGCGCTCGAAAGTCCCGATGTCGTCAGGGTCGGCCCACACCACGTTCCA
The DNA here is from genome assembly GCA_963744275.1 of uncultured Alphaproteobacteria bacterium. Lineage (GTDB taxonomy): Bacteria > Pseudomonadota > Alphaproteobacteria > Rhizobiales > Xanthobacteraceae > VAZQ01. The sequence continues at coordinate 335,299 of CAVUSX010000024.1, read as the reverse complement.
GCCGAAATTCTTGAAGGCGTGATTGAACTGGTTGATCGAGCCGCCGTAGAGCTTCTTGGAGGCGACGAACTCCTCGCCCGGCTGCATCAGGCAGTGCATCACGATGACTTGCGCCGCATGGCCGGAGGCGACCGCCAGCCCGGCGGTGCCGCCCTCGAGCGCCGCGACCCGCTCCTCCAGCACCGCCGTCGTCGGGTTGCCGATGCGGGTATAGATGTTGCCGAAGGCCTGCAGGCCGAACAGCGAGGCCGCATGATCGACGTCCTCGAACACGAACGAGGTGGTCTGATAGATCGGCGTCGCGCGTGCGCCGGTGGTCGGATCGGGCTGGGCGCCGGCATGTATGGCCAAGGTCGCGAAGCCTGGAATGCGCTCGGTCATGGCTGGTCCTCGTCATGCAAAGCAGGATGGCGAGCCGGGATGGCGAACGGATCGGGGCCGCCGGCCGCAATGTTGGTGCATCGAAGCCTCGCGGGCGTCAAGGCGCCGGGCGCAGGCGTGCCCAGCAACGAACCTCGCGTCGTCCCTGCGAAGGCAGGGACCCAAACGCCGCAGCTTATCGGGAGGACACGGCATATGGGTCCCGGCTCTGCGGCCGGGACGACAAGGATGTGTCTGGGTGTGCCGGCCGGCCGCCGGCCGCTAATGCGGCGTAAGGTTGAGCGGCGCCTTGGTCTTGGCGTTCTTTTCACGCGGCGCCGGCGCGGTGGGTTTCCGCAGCGCCACCACCGGCTCGGCCGGAAGATACGGGGCCATCACCACATGACAAGGCGTGGAAAGCTGGTTGCGGTTCTCCACCAGACAGGTGAACACCCGGTTCCGGTCGGGAATGAAGTTCTGACAGAGCTGGAAGGCGTCATTGGTGCACGCCTGCTGCTCTTCCGCCGTCTCTGCAAGCGCAACGCCGCCCGCGCCGAGCGCGAGAACGATTGCGAGCATGATTTGATTCTTCATGGCCCCCCGCTTTGTTGCGCCGCCGCAATGATTCGGCTCGACCCCGCTACCAGATCATCATGACGCAGGCGACGCAGGATTGCCAGAAATTAGAATGCCCGACCCACGACCGCGCAGGGCTTATGCAGTATCACCAGCAGGAATTGTGGAATCCCATTCCCAGCTGTGGATGCGAGACGCACGAGCGGACCTAAGGCCCGCCGTCGTCCTCCGGGGAGGATTTCGTCGCCGTGCTGGTGGCGCCGCCCGCCATGGTGACGCGGTCGAGCGACATGCGCTGGATGCCGCGGCCGGAGAGCTTCGCCCGCTTGGACGTCAGCACGCGGGTGTTCACCCCCATCCAGCCGATTTCCGATGACAGGCGGCCATATTCGATCTTGGGACAGCGATCCATCACCACCTTGAGACCGTTGGCTTCCGCCAGGCGCGCGGCCTCGTCATTGCGGATGCCGAGCTGCATCCAGATCACCTGCGGCCTGGGTTTGAGCGCCAGCGCTTCCTCCACGATCGTGAGGGCGAACTGCGGCGCGCGAAACACGTCGACCATATCGATGGGCTCGGGGATGTCGGCAAGCTTGGCGTAGACCGGCTGCCCCAGGATGTCGCCGCCGACTTGCCCCGGATTGACCGGGATCATCCGATAGCCGCGCTCGAGCAGATATTTGAACGCGAAATAGCTCGGCCGCACATCCTTCGGCGATATGCCCACCATGGCGATCGTCTTCACGGTGTTGAGGATGCCGCGGATGTAGCTGTCGGGATAGCTGTCGTGATCCATGATTTTGCCGGTTGTCGTGGTCCCGAATGTAAAGCCTGCGAGCCGAAACAGAAGGGGGCGCAACACCATATAGGGCTTTGGTCGGCTGGCGGCTTGGCCACCCCCAAGGTCCGGCCGGCACGGAGGCGCCAAAGGGCGAGAGGTAACAAAATACCGCTCAGCGCAACATACTGTAATTGCATCGTTTTAAATTCAGGAGGACGTTGACCATCCGGGGGTGCCCTGGTGTATGAGCCGCGGGCCGGGCGCAACCGCGCCCGTTCGTATTTGCCGGATGCATCGTCATGAGCACATTGTCATGAGCACATTTTCGGCCAAGCCCGCCGAGATCGAGAAGAAGTGGGTGATGATCGACGCCAAGGGTCTGGTGGTCGGTCGGCTCGCCACCATCGTGGCTCGACGGTTGCGGGGCAAGCACTTGCCCATCTTCACCCCGCATGTCGATTGCGGTGACAACATCATCATCATCAATGCCGAGAAGGTCGTCTTCACGGGCAAGAAGCGCGAGAAGAAGATCTACTATCGCCACACCGGGCACATCGGCGGCATCAAGGAACGCACCGCGAAGTCGATCTTCGAAGGCAAGTTCCCGCAGCGCATCCTGGAGAAGGCGGTCGAGCGCATGTTGCCGCACGGACCGCTGGGGCGGCGCCAGCTCGGCAATCTGCGGGTCTATGCCGGCCCGGATCATCCGCACGCGGCGCAAAACCCCGAGCCGCTCGATATCGCCGCGCTCAGCCGCAAAAACACGAGAGGCGCGTGATCATGGCCGAAACCATGCAGTCGCTGGATCAGCTTTCCGCGCTCAAGCCCGCCGTCACGGCGCCCGAGACGCCCAAATACGTCCAGAAGCTCGACAAGCAAGGCCGCTCCTATGCGACCGGCAAGCGCAAGAACGCGGTCGCGCGGGTCTGGGTCAAGCCCGGCACCGGCAAGATCGAGGTCAATACCCGGCCGGTGGAGACCTATTTCGCGCGGCCGGTGCTGCGCATGCTGATCCAGCAGCCGCTGGTGGCCAGCAATCGGCAGGATCAGTTCGATGTGGTGTGCACGGTCTCGGGCGGCGGCTTGTCGGGCCAGGCCGGCGCGGTGCGGCACGGATTGTCCAAGGCCCTGATGGGCTACGAGCCCGACCTGCGCGGCGCCCTCAAGCACGGCGGCTTCCTGACCCGCGATTCGCGCGTGGTCGAGCGCAAGAAATACGGCAAGGCCAAAGCGCGCCGCTCGTTCCAGTTCTCCAAGCGCTGATCGGCGCGTCGAGACGGGGTTGCGGGCGCTACGCGCCTGCGCGCAGCATGCGACGTACCGTTCTCCCGATCGAGCCTACGCCCGTGTCCCGTCTTGCGCTGACCTTCGCGAGCTGCCGCTATGACCGGATGGAAGCCATCCGCGACGGCGACGTCGCGGTCGAAGGCGTCGACCTCAACTGCATCACGCTCAAATCCGGCCGCGACGTCTTCGACCGCATGGTCGGGGGCAGGGAATTCGACGTCGCCGAGCTGTCGGCCTCCGAATACATCAGCCTGCACGGCGCCGGCGATTGCCCGTTCGTGGCCATTCCGGTCTTTCCCTCGCGGGTGTTCCGCCACGGCTACATTTTCGTCAATGCGCGCTCCGGCATCCGCACCCCGAAGGACCTCGAGGGACGCCGGGTCGGGCTGCCGCTCTATACGCAGACGGCCGCGATCTGGGCGCGCGGGCACCTGCAGCATCAGTTCGGGGTCGATCTCGCCTCCATTCGATGGGTGCAGGGCGCGGTCGAGAAGGCCGGCAGCCACGGCAAACCGCATGCCCCGCCGCTGTTGCGGCCGGTCGAGATCGAAGCAGAACGAGCGCGCCGAGCCGCTGGGCGAGCTCTTGGCGCGCGGCGCCATCGATGCCCTGATCGGCTCGCGCAAGCCGGACTCGTTCGGGCGCGATCCCGACGTCGCCCGCCTGTTCCCGGATTACCGCGCGCAGGAGCGAAAGCTCTACGAGACCTGCAGGATCTTCCCGATCATGCATCTCATCGCCATTCGCCGCGAGCTGTACGAGCGCCACCGCTGGATCGCGACGAGCTTCTACAAGGCCTGCATCGAATCCAAGCGGGCGGCGCTCGCGCGCATGCGCTACGCGGGCTCGCTCGGCTACATGCTGCCGTGGCTCATGGCCGAGATCGAGGAGATCGACGCAGGTGTTCGGCGGCGATGCCTGGCCGTACGGGATCGAGCCCAATCGGGCGACCCTGCAGGCCCTGGTGCAGTACATGCTCGAGCAACATTTCATCGCCGAGCCGATCCCGATCGAGGATCTGTTCGTTCCGCTGCCGGGCGAGCCGGGAACGTGAATTGGCCGCGCCGATTTTGCCGGTTCACAATAAGATCGTGCGCAAATTTAGCCTTCTTTCACCGAAAAGCCGTGGCAAAGGCATAACCGGCCGCAAAGCCTGCAATAAGAGTTTCTACTTAGCGGCCGGAACAAGTGGTAATCGGCTGCAGGTCAACAAAGCCTGCAGGGAACCGAGCCATGCTTGTGCCCGCCGCGACCGTGCCGGTCTCCTTGGATGTGACGACGCTCTTCGTGGTGGCCACCTGCGTCACCGGTCTCCTCGGCCTGCTGCTGCTGTTCGCCTGGGCGAAGAACCGCATACTGGCGCTGGCATGGTGGGGCGCCGCTTATCTGATCGGCGGCCTCGCGGTCGCCGCCTGGAGCCTCGAGGGCCTGGTTTCCCCGCCGCTGCCGACCGGCATCGCCAACGCGCTCCTGTTCATCGCCTGCGGCACGATGTGGAATGCGGCGCGGGTGTTTCACGGCCGGCCGGTGCTGGTGAGCGCGCTCCTCGGCGGCGCCGCGACCTGGCTCATCGCCTGCAGCTATGCCGACTTCGCGCAATGGCCGAGCGGGCGCATCGTTCTGAGCTCGGTCATCGTCGCCACCTACACGTTCGCGACCGCGGCCGAGCTGTGGCGTGAACGCCGCAAGACCTTGCGCCGGCGCTGGCCGGCGCTCTTGGTTCCGATGCTGCACGGCGCGGTGTTCCTGTTTCCGATTCCGCTTGCGAGCCTGCTGCCGGCGGACCGCGGCACCGTGGCGCTTTCGAGCGGCTGGGTGGCGCTGTTCATGCTGGAGACGATGCTCTATGCGGTCGGCACCGCGTTCATCGTCCTGGTGCTGGCGACCGAGCGCACCCTGCGTATCCACAAGGATGCGGCCGTGACCGACGAGCTGACGGGATTGCTCAACCGGCGTGGCGTGCTCAAGGCGGCGCAGGGGCTGATCGTGCGACAGGCCCAGAAGGGCGAGCCGATCAGCGCCCTCATGTTCGATCTCGATCATTTCAAATCGATCAACGACACGTTCGGTCACGCCATCGGGGACAAGGCGTTGCACCTGTTCGCCGCGACCGCGAGCGTCAGCATGCGCGCCAGCGATATCGTGGGCCGGTTCGGCGGCGAGGAATTCGTGGCGCTGCTGCCCGGGACCCTCGCCGACGCCAAGATCGTGGCCGAGCGGGTGCGCAACGCATTTCAGGCCGCGGGTGTCACCGTCGCCGGCTGCGACCTCAACGCCACCGTCAGCGTCGGGGCCGCCAGCGGCCAACCCGGAACCGACCTCATGGCGCTGCTCGCGGCCGCCGATGCCGCGCTCTATCGCGCCAAGGCGAATGGACGCAACCGGGTCGAGGCGAGGTTCGAGTGCGAGATGCCGACCCTGTTCGCCACCACGCCGCCGCGCCTTCCGGTCGATCGCCGCGGCCCGGAGGCCGCCGTTCCGCCGCCGGCGTCGGCTGCGGCCCTCGCGGCCGGTCCCTCGTTTCCACATTGATGCCGGGCCCCCGGTCGGCGCCGGCGGCCGAGGAGGCCGCAACCGCTCATTTACCGATGCGGCGTAGACTTGAGACCATGTGGCGTCCGTGGATACCATCTCGGCTCGGCGCCGAAATGCTCGCGCTGCAAAGCCGTGCCGATTGTGCCGGCCTTGCGCTCGCCTGCAGCTTCGGCTCGTCCGCCGAGCTCGAAGCCGCAGTCATCAGGTCGCGGATCGACGCCGGCGTCTATGGACCCAAACGGCGACGCCGCGCCATCGCCGGTGCGGGCGCCGCGCTCGCTGTGCTGATCGTTCTCGTTCTGATGTTTTGATTTGATCGGGCGAGGCAACGCGTCGCGTGCTGCGCGTGGCGACGCTTGTTGCCCCGCGACGCATTTGTTACGGTCGCGGCGAAACAAAAAAACCGGGAGGCTACGATGAAATTCTCAGCTTCTTCCTGGCGAGCGCGTGCGATCGCGAGCCTGTCGATGCTGCTGATGTGCGCGGCCACGAGCTTTGCGCAGGCGCCGAGTCCGCCGCCGCAGCCGTTGACGCCGGCGCAGATCTCGCTCGCCGAGGCGCGCGTCATCATCGAAGGCGCGATCGCATTTGCGACCGAGGCCAAGCTGCGCATGTCGGTGGTGGTGCTCGACCAGGCCACCAATGTGGTGGCGTCGGCCCGCATGGACGGCGCCGGCGTCCAAAACGTCAACTTCGCCGAGGGCAAGGCCTATGCGTCGGCGATCTTCCGGCAAACCACGCAGGCTTTGGCCGACGTCGCCAAATCCCGTCCGGACCGGTATTTCGGCATCATGAACATGTATCCCGGCAAGGTTTATCTGGTCGGCGGCGGCGTGCCGCTGACGCTCGAAGGCCAGTTCTTCGGAGCGGTCGGCGTCGCCGGCCTGCCCGAGGGCGTCGACGAGAAGGCCGGCCGGGCCGGCATCGCGGCTTGGACCAAGTTGCGCGAGACCATGAAGAAGTAAGTCAGGCACGACGGCGCGCACCGACAGGGGAGACCTCAATGGCCAAGCTTCGACACATCGCGCTCGCCGCCGAAGACCCGTACGCCACGGCCGAGTTCTACAAGAAGGCCTTCGACTTCGTCGAGGTGCGGCGAACCGAGCCGCGCGGCGAGGGCAAGTCGTACGGCGTGTTCCTGAGCGACGGCACCATCAGCCTCGCCATCCTGCGATTCGGCTGGGACCAGGGCCACGGCATCGAGTTTCGCGGCATTCACCACTTCGGCGTGCTGGTCGACGACGTCGATTCCTATGTCGAGAAGCTCGAAGAGCTCGGGGCCCAATGCTTCGCCAAGCGGCCGCCCGACGTGAAGACGTTCTACGAGACCAAGTTCCACGGGCCTGATCGGGTGGTCTTCGACATCACCGATCACGCCTGGAAAGGCGCCGCTCCGCTCGATGCCGACACCGCCGCGCCGGAGGCGGAATCGCGACCTTCGGCGAAGGCGATACCGTAAGGCCCCGCCGGACCTTGCAGCATTTCAGGAAAAGCATGCCCGCGCCGCGAGCGTGAGCGAAAAAAAGGGCGCCCGCGGGCGCCCTTTGAAGGTCCATCGCGATTGCGATGTTGGGAGGAAACTCACGCCGAATAGTACATCTCGAATTCCACCGGATGCGGGGTGTGCTCGAAGCGGATGATTTCGCCCATCTTCAGCTCGATATAGGCGTCGATGAAGTCGTCGTCGAAGACGCCGCCCGCCTTGAGGAAGCCGCGATCCTTGTCGAGCTCCTCCAGGGCCTGCCGGAGCGAGCCGCACACGGTGGGGATCTGCTTGAGCTCGGCCGGCGGCAGGTCGTAGAGGTCCTTGTCGATCGCCGGACCGGGGTCGAGCTTGTTCTTGATGCCGTCGATGCCCGCCATCAGCATGGCGGAGAAGGCCAGATAGGGATTGGCGAGCGGGTCGGGGAAGCGCACCTCGACGCGCTTGGCCTTCGGATTGGTGGTGTAGGGAATGCGGCACGAGGCCGAGCGGTTGCGCGCCGAATAGGCCAGCAGCACCGGGGCTTCGAAGCCCGGCACCAGCCGCTTGTAGGAGTTGGTGGTCGGGTTGGTGAAGGCATTGATCGCCTTGGCATGCTTGATGATGCCGGCGATGTAGCTCAGGCAGGTCTCGGAGAGGTCGGCGTATTTGTTGCCGGCGAACACCGGCTTGCCGTCCTTCCAGATCGACTGGTGGCAGTGCATGCCGGAACCGTTGTCGCCATAGACCGGCTTGGGCATGAAGGTCGCGGTCTTGCCGTAGATATTGGCGACCATCTGGATGCAGTATTTGTAGATCTGCATCCGGTCCCCCATCACCACCAAAGGCGAGAACTTGAGCCCGAGCTCGTGCTGGGCGGAGGCCACCTCGTGATGGTGCTTCTCCACCACGCAGCCCATCTTGGCCATGGCGCCGAGCATCTCGGAGCGCATGTCCTGCACCGAATCCTGCGGCGGCACCGGGAAATAACCCTTCTTGGTGCCGACGTGATGGCCGAGATTGCCGCCCTCGTAGTCGGTGTCCGAGTTGGAGGGGAATTCCGTCGAGTCGAGCTTGAAGCCGGTATTGTAGGGGTCGGCCTTGTACTTGACGTCGTCGAACACGAAGAACTCGGCCTCCGGGCCGAAGAAGATCGTGTCGCCGATGCCCATCGACTTGACCATCGCCTCGGCCTTCTTGGCGATGCCGCGCGGGTCGCGGTTGTAGGGCTCGCCGGTGGTCGGCTCGAGCACGTCGCAGACCAGCACCATGGTGGTCTCGGCGAAGAACGGATCGATGGTCGCGGATGCCGGATCTGGCATCAGGCACATGTCGAACTCGTTGATGGCTTTCCAGCCGGCGATCGAGGAGCCGTCGAACATCTGTCCTTCGGAGAAAGTCTCCTCTTCGATCATGGTGACGTCGAAGGTGACGTGCTGCCACTTGCCGCGCGGGTCCGTGAATCGAAAATCGACGTATTTCACGTCGTTGTCCTTGATCATCTTCAAGGCGTCCTTGGCCGTTTTCATGGAATTCGTTCCCTTTCTCGCAACAGAATGTCTCGCTTCCGAGATGCAACGGGACCAGCGTTTCAGATGGCGTCCAGCCCGGATTCCCCCGTCCTAATCCGGATGGCTTCCTCGATATTGGAGACGAAGATCTTTCCGTCCCCGATCCGTCCGGTCTGGGCGGAGCGCCGGATCGCCTCAATGGCCTTGTCAGCCATGTCGTCGGCCAGAACGATCTCGATCTTCACCTTGGGGAGAAAATCCACGACATACTCCGCGCCGCGATAAAGCTCGGTATGCCCCTTCTGGCGGCCGAAGCCCTTGGCCTCGGTCACCGTGATCCCCTGTAACCCGACGTCCTGCAGTGCCTCCTTCACCTCGTCGAGCTTGAAGGGCTTGATGATCGCCTCGATCTTTTTCATTTTGTGACGTCTCCCCGGCCCGCCGGCCAGCAGTTTCCGGCTGAACCGCGCTAGCGGTTAGCAGGCTCCGTGCCAAGCCCGCAGTATTGGAAAAAAGTGAGATTTTTCAAATACTAGAACAAAGTCAGGCGCGGCCCCCGGCGGCGGGGTGAAGGTAATTGATTAAAAAATAATCAGCAAGCCCAGTCTGTATGCACAGACAATTTTGTCCGGCTTTGTGGGAAGCAAAATGGCGAATCGATTGGCAATTGTGGCCTCCCGACTGCGCCGGTACTGTCTGCCGACATGATCGAGCTGCTCACCACCGCCGAGATGGCCGAGGCCGACCGGCTGACGATCGCCACCGGAACCAGCGGCCTCCAGCTCATGGAAAATGCCGGACGCGCCGTGGCCGATGCGGTGGCGGCCCGCCATCCCAGCGCTGTTCCGGTGGTGGTGGTGGCAGGCCCCGGCAACAACGGCGGTGACGGCTTCGTGGCGGCCCGCGTCCTCATGGAGCGTGGCTATGCGGTGCGTTTGCTCATGGTCGGCGAGCCCGGCCGCCTCAAGGGGGACGCCGCCCTGGCGGCGGGCCGCTGGAGCGGTGGGATCGAGGTCGCGAGCCCGGCCGGTCTGGCCAATGCCGGGGCCATCGTGGATGCGCTCTTTGGCGCCGGCCTCGACCGGCCGGTCGAAGGCCCCGCACGAGCGATGATCGAAGCCATGAATGCCTCGCCTGCAAACATCTATGCCGTGGACTTGCCGAGCGGCATCAATGGAACGAGCGGAGACGTGCAGGGTGTCGCAGTCAAAGCCGGCGATACCGTCACGTTTTTTCGCCGCAAGATCGGCCATCTCCTGCTGCCGGGCCGTCTCCATTGCGGGAGCGTCCATCTCGCCGATATCGGCATCGGGGCGGCGGTGCTCGAGCGGATCAAGCCGCGGACCTTCCTCAATGCTCCCGCGCTCTGGGCGAGCCGCTTTCCGATCCCGCGGGTGGATGGGCACAAATATGCGCGCGGCCACGCCGTGGTGATGTCGGGCGGAATTTCATCGACCGGCGCGGCCCGTCTGGCGGCACGTGGTGCGCTGCGCGCGGGCGCCGGACTGGTCACCCTGGCTTCGCCGCGATCCGCGCTGGCCGTCAACGCAGCCGCGAGCCTCGCCGTCATGGTGCGGCCGGTCGACGGCGCCGAAGAGCTCGCCGCCTTCATGTCGGATCGCCGGCGAAACGTGGTGGTGTTGGGACCCGGGGGCGGGGTCGGACCGGCGATGCAGGAGATGGTGCACGCCGCACTGGCCGCCCACTGCGCGGTGGTGCTCGACGCCGATGCCTTGACCAGCTTCAGCGGGCAGCCCCAGGAGCTGCTGGCGGCCATCCTGGCGCATCCCGAGCGGGCCTGCGTGCTCACGCCCCACGCCGGAGAATTCAGCCATCTATTCCATGGCTTGCCAAACATACTTCAAGCTGAATCAAAGCTGGCGCAGGCGCGCCGGGCGGCCAGCCTGTCGGGTGCCGTCGTATTGCTCAAAGGCCCCGACACGGTGGTGGCGGCGCCGGACGGTCGCGCCGCGATTGCCGAGAATGCCCCGCCCTGGCTCGCCAGCGCAGGCTCGGGCGACGTCCTGGCCGGGCTGGTGGCGGGGCTGTTGGCGCAGGGCATGCCGGGCTTCGAGGCGGCCGCGGCCGCGGTGTGGCTGCATGGCGAAGCCGGCTCGGAGGCTGGTCCCGGCCTCATTGCCGAGGATCTGCCCGAAATGCTGCCGAAGCTCTACCGGCGCCTGTTCGCCGCCCATTCGGCCGGCTTGGCTTAAGTCACTCGAATGAGCCGGCGGGCAGGAGCATCCGATTCGTCCGGGCGGCCGCGAAGCTTGCGCGGGTGCCGGCCGGTTGAGAAGTCGGCGGGCGGCGCTTATTTTCCGCGCATGGGCAAGTTTTTTAGCGTGCGCCAGGGGTTTCGTGCTGTTATAAGCCGCGCCGCCCGGCTGCCCCTTCGGCGGCGAGGTGCCCTTCGCGGGCGTGGCGGAACTGGTAGACGCGCGGGATTTAGGTTCCCGTGACGAAAGTCGTGGGGGTTCGAGCCCCTCCGCCCGCACCATGCCCGGTGCAGCCCGCTTCTTGAACCGAACTCGGCCATATCGGCCAGAACCGTAGATTGTCGACCATGCAAGTCACCGAAAACGCTTCTGACGGCCTCAAGCGCGAGTTTGAGGTCAAGGTGCCGGCCGCCGCCCTCGAGGCCAGGGTGGTGGAGCGGCTGGGCGAGATGAAGAACCGGGTCCGAATCAATGGATTCCGGCCCGGCAAGGTGCCGCTTGCGCATCTCAAGAAGCTGTATGGCCGCTCGGTGATGGCCGAGACGATCGAGACGGTGGTGCGTGAGACCAACGCCAAGATCGTCGACGAGCGCGGATTCAAGCTCGCCATGGAGCCCAAGGTGACGATGCCGGAAGAGGCGGTCGAGGTCGAGAAGATCCTCGATGGCAAGTCCGATCTGGCGTACCGGCTGGCGCTGGAAGTCCTGCCCAAGATAGAGCTCGCGGATTTCAGCAACATCAAGCTCGAGCGGCTGGTGGCCGATGTCACCGAGGCGGAGGTCGATGCGGCGGTTCAGAAGTTCGCCGAGGAGACCAAGCCCTACAACCCCAAAGGCGAGGGCGCCAAGATCGAGACCGGCGACCGCGCGATGATCAATTTCAGCGGCAAGATCGCACGGCGCCCCGTTCGAAGGCGGCGCCGGAGAGGATGTCGGGGTGAATGTCGGCTCCGGGACCTTCATCCCGGGCTTCGAGGAGCAGATCATCGGCATGGCGGTGGGCGAGACCAGGCTGGTGAACGTGACGTTTCCGAGCACCTATACGAGCCCGCAGCTCGCCGGCAAGGATGCCGAATTCGAGGTGACGGTGAAATCGATCGACCAGCCCGGCACCGTCACCATCGACGAGGATTACGCCAAATCGCTCGGCCTGGAATCCCTCGCCAAGCTGCACGAGACGCTCAAGGCGCGGCTCCAGCAGGAGCACGCGAGCCAAAGCCGCCAGAAGCTCAAGCGCAAGCTGCTCGACCAGCTCGACCAATTGCACAAGTTCGCCGGCCCCCCGACCCTCATCGAGGAGGAGTTCAAGAACGTCTGGAACGTGGTGGAGAACGATCTCAAGACGCAGGGGCGCACCTTCGCGGACGAAGGCACCACCGAGGAGAAGGCGCGGGCGGAATATCACGCCATCGCGGAGCGGCGGGTTCGGCTGGGCCTGGTCCTGGCCGAGATCGGCGAGCGGAACGCGATCCAGGTGACCGACGAGGAGCTCAGCCGCGACATCGTGGAACGTACGCGCCAGTTTCCCGGCCGGGAGCAGGAGGTCTGGGACTTTTACCGCAAGAACCCCTCCGCGCTCGCCAGCGTGCGGGCGCCGCTGTTCGAGGAGAAGGTGGTCGACTTCATCCTGGAGCTCGCCAACGTGAGCGAAAAGCGGGTCTCCCGCGAGGAGCTCTTTCAGGAGGACGAGGAGCTGACGCCCGCCAGTTGAGAATCGATCGGCTCCGGCCTAAGGCCAGTGCCGGAACGGGCGGATGCGGTCACCCCGATCCGGCCATGAGCGCAGAAAACGGTGGGTAGCCACATGAGACGCCTCGCGACGTTCGGGGGGATGCTGCGGCGGCGCCCGCGATTGCGGTGCTCGTTTTGCCGCCGTGACGCCGCTGCGGTCGCCCGCCTTGTCGCGGGCGCATCCGCACATATCTGTGACGAGTGCATAACGAAGTGCGTCGCGGTCCTGCAGCAGCACGGGGGCTTTGCCCCTGCGGCGGGCGCCGGGACGGCGCCGCGGAGATAGGTTGATCCATGCGAGATCCGGTCGAGACCTACCTGAACCTCGTCCCCATGGTGGTCGAGCAGACCAACCGGGGCGAGCGCGCCTACGACATCTATTCGCGCCTCCTGAAGGAGCAAATCATCTTCATCACCGGTCCGATCGAGGACATCACGTCGTCGCTGATCGTCGCCCAGCTTCTGTTCCTGGAGGCGGACAATCCGAAGAAAGAGATCGCGATGTACATCAACTCGCCCGGCGGCGTGGTCACCTCCGGGCTGGCGATCTACGACACCATGCAGTTCGTGCGGCCGGCGGTATCGACGCTGTGCATCGGCCAGGCCGCCTCCATGGGCTCGCTGCTGCTCGCCGCCGGCGACAAGGACATGCGCTTCGCGCTGCCCAATGCCCGCATCATGCTGCACCAGCCCTCGGGCGGGTTTCAGGGCCAGGCGACCGACATCATGCTGCACGCCCAGGAGATCCTCAACCTCAAGAAGCGGCTCAACGAGATCTATGTGAAGCACACCGGCCAGGCGCTCAAGAAGATCGAGGATGCGCTCGAGCGGGACTACTTCCTGACCGCCGAATTGGCGGTGGAATGGGGGGTGGTCGACAAAGTGATCGAAAAACGGCCGGAGGAGGCCGCAAACAAGCCTTGATTCGCGGTTTCGGGGCCGCCAGGTGCGGAAGCCGGGGACGGCCCGGTCCCAGGATGGTCAAAAAGTCGCCATCAGCCTCAATTTTCATTATTAATGAATTCTTGATTATCGCTACGCTACCGTGCTTCGCTAGGGTCCACCGGACGGAACACGGCAAAAGCAGTGAGACGTGTGGCTTTAGTGCTACGAAACTCTAGGGGTCCTCCGGTTAGGTTCATTGGTCGAATGACCGGTTCGCCGTGGCAGCGACGCGCCGATGGAGATGAGGAATGAGCAAAGTCGGCGGCAGTGATTCCAAGAACACCTTGTATTGTTCGTTCTGCGGCAAGAGCCAGCACGAGGTGCGCAAGCTCATCGCCGGACCGACGGTGTTCATTTGCGACGAGTGCGTCGAGCTGTGCATGGACATTATCCGCGAGGAGAACAAATCCTCGCTGGTGAAGTCGCGTGACGGGATTCCGACCCCCAAAGAGATACGCAAGGTTCTTGACGACTATGTGATCGGGCAGGACCACGCCAAGAAGGTCCTCTCGGTCGCGGTCCACAACCATTACAAGCGCCTCAACCACCAGACCAAGCACAACGACGTCGAGCTGGCGAAGTCGAACATCCTGCTGATCGGGCCGACCGGCTCCGGCAAGACCCTGCTGGCGCAGACGCTCGCCCGCATCCTCGACGTGCCCTTCACCATGGCGGACGCGACCACGCTGACGGAAGCCGGCTATGTGGGCGAGGACGTCGAGAACATCATCCTGAAGCTGCTGCAGTCGGCCGACTACAACGTCGAGCGGGCGCAGCGCGGCATCGTCTATATCGACGAGATCGACAAGATCAGCCGCAAGTCCGACAACCCCTCCATCACCCGGGACGTTTCCGGCGAGGGCGTCCAGCAGGCGCTGCTCAAGATCATGGAAGGCACCATCGCCTCGGTGCCGCCCCAGGGCGGCCGCAAGCATCCGCAGCAGGAGTTCCTGCAGGTCGACACCACCAATATCCTGTTCGTGTGCGGCGGCGCCTTCGCGGGGCTCGAGAAGATCATCTCGGCGCGCGGACGCTCCACCTCCATCGGTTTCAGCGCCAAGGTGCTGGCGCCGGAGGATCGCAAGGCGGGCGAGATTTTCCGCGAGGTCGAGCCCGAGGATCTGCTGAAATACGGCCTGATCCCGGAATTCGTCGGCCGGCTTCCGGTGGTGGCCACGCTCGAGGACCTCGACGAGCCTTCGCTCAAGCTCATCCTCACCCAGCCCAAGAACGCCCTGGTGAAGCAGTACCAGCGCCTGTTCGAGATGGAGAGCATCGACCTGACGCTGGCCGAGGAGGCGCTCGGCGCCATCGCCCGCAAGGCGATCGACCGCAAGACCGGGGCGCGCGGCCTGCGCTCGATCATGGAGAGCATCCTGCTCGACACCATGTTCGAGTTGCCGAGCCTGGAAGGCGTCGAGGAGGTCGTGATCTCCAAGGAGGTCGTCGAAGGCACGGCGCGGCCGCTCTATATTTATACCGACCGGGCCGACCGCGCGAACGATACATCGGCCACCGCCTGAGCGGCGGCCGTGGACCCGCCCGGCCGGCCGTCCTTCAATTCGGCAGATCGGCCCCGGTTCGGGGCCGATGACAGCGTTATTCGCTCGAATTTCCGGGCTTACTTGACACCGCCGCCGCCCGTGGCCACCTACTATGGGTTACCAAGAGGTGTGCGGAACACTACCTATAGCTTCCGGGGAGGACACCCATCCGACCTCCGCGCACGAGCGACTTCCGGACCACGTCACCTTCCCGGTCCCACCCGGCACTCGGCCGCCATGCTGCATTTCGCAGGTCGCGGGCGAGGGGCACAACAATAAGGAATTCGCGCCATGACCAGCGCCACGACCAGCGCCAAGCCTCGACCTCCATTGATCCCCGGCGAGACCCGGTCCTATCCGGTCCTGCCGTTGCGCGACATCGTCGTCTTTCCGCACATGATCGTGCCGCTCTTCGTGGGGCGGGAAAAGTCGATCAAGGCGCTCGAAGAGGTCATGCGCTCCGATACCTTCATCCTGCTGGCCACGCAGAAGAACGCCTCGGATGACGATCCGGCGACCAGCGCGATCTACGAGATGGGCACGCTCGCCAGCGTGCTGCAGCTCTTGAAGCTGCCCGACGGCACCGTCAAGGTGCTGGTCGAGGGCGCCGCGCGCGCGCAGGTCACGCGCTACACCGAGCGCACCGAATATTACGAAGCCGATGCGGTCGTCGCCACCGACACCCCGGGCGAGCAGGTCGAGGCCGAGGCGCTCGCGCGCTCGGTCATCAACGAGTTCGAGAACTACGTGAAGCTGAACAAGAAAGTGTCGCCCGAGGTGGTCGGGGTCGTTCAGCAGATCGAGGACTACGCCAAGCTCGCCGACTCGGTGGCCGCGCATCTGGCGGTCAAGATCCCCGAGAAGCAGACCATCCTGGAGACCGCGATCGTCACCGAGCGGCTGGAGAAGGTGCTCGCCCTGATGGAGAGCGAAATCTCGGTCTTGCAGGTCGAGAAGCGCATCCGCACGCGCGTCAAGCGGCAGATGGAGAAGACCCAGCGCGAGTACTACCTCAACGAGCAGATGAAGGCGATCCAGAAGGAGCTCGGCGACGAAGAGGGCAAGGACGAGCTCGCCGAGATCGAGGACAAGATCAAGAAGACCAAGCTCTCGAAGGAGGCCCGCGAAAAGGCCACCCACGAGCTCAAGAAGCTGCGCCAGATGTCGCCGATGTCGGCGGAAGCCACCGTCGTGCGCAATTACCTGGATTGGCTGCTGTCGATCCCATGGAACAAGAAGTCCAAGGTCAAGAAGGACCTCAAGGCGGCCCAGGAGATCCTCGACAACGATCACTTCGGCCTGGAGAAGGTCAAGGAGCGCATCGTCGAGTACCTGGCGGTGCAGCAGCGCGCCAACAAGCTGACCGGCCCGATCCTGTGCCTGGTCGGCCCGCCCGGCGTCGGCAAGACCTCGCTCGGCAAGTCGATCGCCAAGACGACCGGCCGTGAGTTCGTGCGGGTCTCGCTCGGCGGCGTGCGCGACGAGGCCGAGATCCGCGGCCATCGGCGCACCTATATCGGCTCGATGCCCGGCAAGATCATCCAGTCGATGCGCAAGGCCAAGACCTCGAACCCGCTGTTCCTGCTCGACGAGGTGGACAAGATGGGCGCCGATTTCCGCGGCGACCCGTCCTCGGCGCTGCTCGAGGTCCTCGACCCCGAGCAGAATCACACCTTCAACGACCACTATCTGGAGGTCGATTACGATCTCTCCAACGTGATGTTCATCACCACGGCGAATACGCTCAACATTCCGCCGCCCTTGATGGACCGCATGGAGATCATCCGGATCGCCGGCTACACCGAGGACGAGAAGGTGGAGATCGCCCGCCGGCACCTGATCCCGGCCGCGATCGCCAAGCACGGGCTCGATTCCAAGGAATGGTCGATCGACGAAGGGGCGCTGCTGCTCCTCATTCGCCGCTACACCCGCGAAGCCGGCGTGCGCAACCTCGAGCGTGAGCTTTCGACCTTGATCCGCAAGGCGGTCAAGGAGCTCACCATGACCAAGAAGAAGTCGGTCAAGGTCGAGGTCGCCAACCTCTCCGACTTCCTGGGCGTGCCCAAGTTCCGCTACGGCGAGCTCGAGGACGAGGATCAGATCGGCGTGGTCACTGGCCTCGCCTGGACCGACGTGGGCGGCGAGCTGCTCACCATCGAGGCCGCCATGATGCCCGGCAAGGGCCGCATGACGGTCACCGGCAACCTGCGCGACGTGATGAAGGAATCGATCTCGGCGGCGGCGTCCTATGTGCGGATGCGGGCCATCTCGTTCGGCATCGAGCCGCCGCGGTTCGACAAGCGCGACATCCACGTGCACGTGCCGGAAGGCGCCACCCCCAAGGATGGACCGTCCGCCGGCGTCGCCATGGTCACCGCCATCGTATCGGTGATGACCGGCATCGCGGTGCGCCGCGACGTCGCCATGACGGGCGAGATCACGCTGCGCGGCCGCGTCCTGCCGATCGGCGGCCTCAAGGAGAAGCTCCTGGCGGCGGCGCGCGGCGGCATGAAGACGGTGCTGATCCCCGAGGAGAACGCCAAGGACCTCGTGGAGATCAACGAAAGCATCAAGAAGGGCCTCGACATCGTTCCGGTCTCGCGCATGGATGAGGTGCTGGTGCGCGCCTTGGTGCGCAAGCCCGAGCCCATCACCTGGGACGAGGAAACCGCCAAGCCGGGCGTGCCGGCGGTGGCGGAGCCCGCGGTCGAGGACGAAGCCTCGACGCTGACGGCCCACTGAGGCCGGCAGGCGAGCTCAAGCGAAAAGCCAAAACGGCGCCCTCGGGGCGCCGTTTTCATGTGGCCTGTATTCTCAAGTCCCAGAGTGCCACAGAAATCTCGATCGACCCGGGCCCGCTTGCATCGGCGCCACCAGCGGCGATAAAGGTTCAGGGGAGGGCGGTTAGCTCAGTTGGTAGAGCGCCTGCTTTACACGCAGGATGTCGGCGGTTCGAGTCCGTCACCGCCCACCAGCACCCTGATAGGACCGTGTCACCAAAGAAAGAGCCCCGCGTCGAGGCGGGGGTTGAGGCGAATAATCTCAGAATTGTTGTCCAGAACAGCCGCTCGCGTTCCGGTTCGCGGCATCAGCCCTTCTTGTGCGACTTATGGTGGGTCTCTTTCGGGCAATCAGCCCAACCGTAGTTTCCATTGCTGGTATTCAACCAGCACTTGCCGTCGCTCATGATCGAGTCGGCTTTGGCCGAGCCCAGTGTCAACATCACCGTGATGGCATACGCGAAACCGGCAACGAGTGCTAAGGTGCGCATTCCTTCTCTCCTTGGTTATGTAGAATTTACTCTTGTCTGTCAGCCGATTAACGGCAAAATCCATTACGTCCAAAATGTTCATGGATCAAATAAACGATTCGTAAAATCGCTGACGTGAGCGCGGCCCGGCTACCGAGGCAGAAACTTATCGAGCGCGGTTTGCAGGGTGTCCCTCGTCCGCGCGACCAGCTCCCGGGAGAGGAAAACGTCGATCACCTCTCCCTCGTTCGTCACCATTTGCAGCAGGATGCCGGCCGGCTCCGCCCCGAAGACGTGCGTCACTTTCGATATCGTCTTCATGGAGATGCGATTGTCGGATTCGTTGGTCATCAATCAATCTCCGGTTGCCCGAAGTGGGCGCTCGATGCGCGCAAGCACGCCGGTAGCGGACTGTCAGGACTCCACCGAATCCATCCGCATCTCGGGCCGCGCATTGCGGATTTTCACGCTCCAGGGCGTGAGCGCGGCGGCTTCCCGGCCGGCGATCCAACCGGTGACGAAGCATTCGGCGATGTTGCCGCCCGAAAGATAAAGGTGACCGAAGCTGCTCCCGAGCTCGCCGGCGGCGTAGAGCCGGGCGATAGGGGCGCCGCCGGTATCGACGATCTGCTGGCTCGGGTTGTGAACCGGGCCGCCCTGGGTATTCGATACGGCCGGAAACACTTCGCCGCAATAATAGGGCGGGCTGTCGATCCGCATCATGGTCCCGGGCGGGCGCCCAAAATCGAGGTCCTGGCCTTGATCGCAGAGCTCGTTCCAGCGCCGGATGGTCGCCGCCAATTCCGTGGCCGCGATGCCGATCTCCGCGGCCAGCCCATCGAGGGTGGCGGCTTGCTTGAGGATTCCGAGCTCGATCTCCTTGCGGTTGTCGTCACTCCACCGATAGGCGAACTCGTGATCGTTGGTGCGAATGTCGCCGAGCGGATAGCGCGTGCGGCCGCGCTCGTCGGTGATGAGGTAGGAAGGGTTGCGCGGATAGCTCATGGTTTCGGGATCGAGCAGGTGCATCTGTCGGTGCGCCGTATCCTGGCAATAGGGCGGCTGCTCGTTCATGTAGCGGCGGCCGCTGCGGTCGACGATGATCCACACCATCTCGACGTCGGCTTGGCTTTTCCTCGCCGGATTCCAGTCCGGAAGCCGCTTCACGCGCAGCACAAACGGGAAGTCCGGGTCCGGATGCTTGAAGGCGTAGCAGCCGTGGAAATGCCACATGTGCCACAAATCGGCACCGACGGCCTGGGCCATGTGAATCCCGTCGCCCGTATTCCCACGCGTCGACGCGGTGAGGACCGGCTTGCCCTCCCAATAGCGTCTTTTCATCTCATCGTTCGCCTCGAAGCCGCCGGATGCCAGAATGACCGCCCGGCGCGCCGCGATGCGCCGTTCTCCGCTCTCGGTCTCGGCGATGATCCCGAGAATTTCATTGCGCGCCGAACGAACGAGCCGCTTCACCGGCGTGTTGACGCGTACGTCGACTCCGAGTCGCCGCAGGTTGTGGTTGATCACCCAGAACATCGCCGGCGCTCCGGAGCTCGGCTTTGTTCGCACATTCGGGAACATCGCGCTCAAATCAACCGCGGACGTCGCCTGCACTTGAGTCGGAATAAAACGTCTGCCATCCCGGAAACGGGTAATTGCCGCCTTTCTTGTCCGCCATCGGCTTCAAGGTCGCGCCCGGCACCGACGCGATCAGCCACTTCACATAGGATTCAGCCGACACCATGCCTTCGGCAAGGACCTTCAGGACATCGTCCGGGGTGGTTCCGGCATTGGTCGCCTGCAAATAGGAAAAAGCGTCATCCGCGTCGCGGGCGCACCGAACGGCGCCGCCGGAACAGATCGAGATGCCGCCCGGTTGCGGCATCTTCTCGCAAACGAGAACTTTGGCGCCGTTTCGTGCCGCTTCGATCGCCGCGATGCCGCCGGCGAAGCCGTAGCCGACCACGATGACATCGTAGTCCTCGTCAAAAATGCCATTGTCGAGTTCCGCATGACCCGGATGCTCGCGCTTCATTCAGCTGTCCTCCTTGCCAAAGGCAACTCCGACACGGTCGTCCGGGCGGCTCGGCACGACGCTGAGCACCGTTGGATTTGAACAGGTTTATCTCGCGTTGAAAAGTCCGTGCCATTTGATTAGGCTGCAGCATGCGTGCGCGCCCAATCGATGGCGGATCGCGAGAGCCGCGGCCACTTCGGCCGAAGCCACAGAGGATGCAGCGTCTGAGCCGGATATCGCAATCGCTCGTCCTCGCCGTCTTGCTGTCGGCGCCCGCCAGTGGGGCCGCACTTGCTCAGTCGAATGAGGAGTTCTATCGCGGCAAGACACTTCAGATCGACGTAGGCTTCGGGCCCGGCGGTGGCTACGACTTATGGGCGCGCACGCTGGCGCGACATATCGGCCAGCACATCCCCGGCCATCCGGCGGTCCTGGTGCAAAACATTCCCGGCGCCGGTAGCCTCACGGCACTCAGCCGCCTTTATAATACGGCTCCGAAAGACGGCACCGTGATCGCCGCCGTGGCGCGCGCCGCCATATTGGGTCCGATGCTCGGGGCGACCGGCGCACGCTTCGATCCGCAAAAACTGTCCTGGATCGGAACGCCCACGATCGACACCAATGTTTGCATCGCGAATACTAACGCGTCGGTGAAGACTGCCCGAGACCTTTTTGATCACACCCTCATTACGGGCGATACCGGCCCGGGATCGGGGACGTATCTCTATCCGCGCGGGCTCAAGGAATTGATGGGACTGAAATTCCAGTCGGTGAGCGGATTTCCTTCCACCGCCGACGTGTTCCTGGCCATGGAGCGGGGCGAGGTCGCCGGCGTGTGTGAAGCCCTCGACAGCATCCAGAGCCGACGGCCCGATTGGCTACCGGGCCGGAAGGTCGTTCCCATCCTGCAAGGCGGCGTGGAGCCGGACTCCGAGCTCGCGGGCGTTCCTTTCGTGCTTGATTTGGCCCGCAGCGACGAGGAGCGGCAGACACTCGCCTTCCTGTATGCCGGCGAGGGCGTGGGGCGCCCGTACGTGGCGCCTCCGGACCTGCCCGAGGGCCGCCTTGCGGTTTTGCGTGCAGGCTTCGACGCGACCATGCAGGATGTCGACTTCATCGACGACGCGCGGAGCCAGAAATTCGGGCTCAAGCCCAAGAGCGGGGCTTATTTGGACGCCCTCATCAAGAAACTCTATGCGACGCCCGCCGGGGTGTTTGCGCGAGTCGGCCCGCTGCTCAAGTGAGCCTCGAGGCGCCGCCGCCGCCATCCTCGATCCGCAACCCTCAACCCACCACGGGGGTGAGGGGCCGCTCGCGCCGCGACTTCAGCCAAGCCTCGTTCTCCGCCAAGGCGAGGCGGCCGAGCTCGTAGACCACGCGCCTGGCCGCTTCCTCGTCGGCCGGGGCTCCGGTCGCCGGGTCGGACCCGCGGGCGAGCTGCCGCTCGGCGCGTTCGAAGCGATCGCAGGCGTCGCGGTATTCGAGCGCCTCCGCTTCCACATTGAGCCGCTCCATAAGGTAGCGCAGCGCGCCCGCCGCCGCCGAGATCACGACCAGGAGCGCGAGCAGGGCGTATTTCGCCGCCTAATCGGGCTCATGCAAGTCGGTTGCATCGGCGATGAGTGCTCCGGCACCGTTGAGCGCCAGCGCAAAACCGACGGCGGCGAGCGCGCCGAGAGCGCCGGTCAGGATGATCGCGCCCCAGCCGCGGCGGACATCACGGTTCCAAACCCGGAATGCGATCGCGAGCAGCGCCAGCCCGAGCCACAGCAGAGGGACGAGGTCGAAGCCGGCGAGCGATGCGAAGGACAGGAGGCTGTTCGCCTTCCGGGCGAACGCGGGCACCGCCTGCGGAAAGGTCACCCAGGCGCAAAGCACGGCGGCGAGCACGCCCGATACCACGAACAAGCACCAGCTCGCCGCATCGCCGAAGTGCACCTTGGTTTCGCGCTCTTCTCCATTGTTGATGAAATACCAGAGCTGGCTGCCGACCCAGTCGCGCGGCGCTTTCTTCTGGCCGTGCAAATCCCGGGGCTCGACCGAGGTGCCGCGGACCCGGGCCCAGTCGCGCGCCGGAGCGGGGTTGCTCCAGCCGTGGCGCAGCAAAATCCAGCCGATGATCATCTTGGCGCAATCGCGGATGGGCGCGAGGTCCTGATCGACGCCCTGCAGGTGCTCCCGGTCGACGCGCGCGGTCAGCCCGGCCAGCCACCATGCCCGTTGCACCCGCAGGATCTCCGCCACCGCGCGGTAGTCTTCGGCAACCGCTTCCCAAAGCATCCAGCGTCCGCGCAGCGCCCGCAACCCGATCACGGCGAGCACCGCGAGATAGATCGCCAGCAGCCACGCTTTGTCGTGGAACAATTTTGCATAGGTCTCGAAGACGATCACCGCCGCCAGGAACAAGACCGCCAGCCAGACGAAGTCCCGTCGCACGTGCGAGTTGACCACGCGTTGTCGCGTGCTGATCGAGGAGCGGGCGGATTCCAGCGCCTCGGGAACGTCCACGATGGGCGACAGATCCGCCGCCGGGACCGCCGCGGGAGCGGCCGCGCCGGTGGTCGGCGATCGCTCGCGATGAAACCGATCGAACCCTCTGCCAACCGCCAGGCTCGCCCGCAGCCGTCGCAAGTCGGCGCGGCTCGCCCGATCGCTGCCCCCCAGGCGCTCCGCCGTCGCGCGCAGCGCGTCCGCCAGCCGCCGCAGCGGACCCGCGTAGGTGTCTTGCTCTTCGGAGGGCATATCCCGGCCCGGGTGCCCCCCATAGACGTCCTCCACGCAGCGATCGACCAGCGGCGGCAGCACTTTGACGGGGTAACGGCCGGTATGCTCCGAGCGCTGCGGATCCATCAGCCAGACATAACCGGCGGGCGGCAGCATCACGTCCGACCATTCGTGGCGCAGGACCGAGCTGCGCCGGGCGACCACGGCGCCCGGCGCATCGGGACAACCGGCCCGGCGATAGGCCACGATGCGTGCGGTGCCGCCGTTGGCCTCCGATGTTTCCGGCTCCTCGTCGGCGCTGGCGACGGCGATCATGATGGTGGACAGCTCGGCGATGAGCTGGCCGACCTGTTCGTAGTGATTGCGGCGCAGGGTCTTGTCGCGCCGCGCGCTGTGCCGGGACAGAAGCTCGGCGGTCGCGACGCCGCCGCTCGCCAGCGCCAGCTTCGGCAGCTCGCGCACCAGGACCCGGGGATTGGGCTGGTCGGGCGGCCCCAAGACGCGCTCGAACGCGCGCGCATGCGCGCCATAGCGCTCACGCCAGGACGGCGCGTCGGAAGCCGGCTGGAAGTCCTCCGCGAACAGCGCGCGCTCGAACGGCAGGATCGCCGCCACCGCCCAGTCCGGCCCCATTTGCAGGGCCGCTTCCGCGGCGATCAGATCGGCCCCGAAGGCGGCCCCCATGAGGACGATTTTCGGGGTCTGCGGCAAATCCCGGTCGAGCGCCTCGAACAGGGTCAGGAAGCGCGCCGCGATGGCTTCCGCCAGGGCGCGATCCGCCTGCGGGCTTGCCTCGTCGAAGGTCCGCTTGCCGGAAATGCCGATCAATATCGGATAGCGCTGTGCTGCGACCGGCGGGGCCGGCCCGGCGCGAGGCTCGACGCGAGAATTCTGCGCGGACGGGGCAGGCGCCGCTGAGCGTGTCTCGGTCATGACATTTCAAGCTGGAGATGGATGCAGGATCGTGATGCGCGCATCTGCAAGTGGGCTTTCCCAGCCGTGCGGCACCATATCGAGCGGCCGAAAGGCTTGCAAATCCGCGGCTTCGACGATGCGGAAGAACGCCGTGAAAACGCGTGTCACGTGCATGGCGCGCATTCCGGGCGGAGCGTCTGGTCCGGGACAGCGGCTGGCGAGCCCTGCTCGAGGCCGGCCCGCACGACCAGATCGTCAGCGCGCAGGATGCAGGTGATGTCGGCTGCGCCGCCCGCCAACATTGGGCATCGATCTGCGGCGAAGAGAACCGGTACGTGCTGGCCCGCCGCGTGCGGGAAGCGGAAGAGCCTGGCTCCGAGCGAGCGGAGCCGTGGCCGTGGGGGCCGCCCGCCGATGCCCGATGGCAAGGGCGGGCGAAGCGGTCAGACGGCTTCCTTGAGCTCCTTGGCGGCGCGGAAGGCCACCTTCTTGCTCGCCTTGATCTCGATCGGCGCGCCGGTGGCCGGATTGCGGCCCATGCGGGCGGCACGCTTGCGCACCACCAGGATGCCGAGGCCACCGATGCGGATGCGGTCGCCTTTCTTGAGATGCTTGGACACCAAGCCGACCAGATCGCCGAGTATGGCCTCGGACTGCTTTTTCGACATCTCATGGGTTTCCGCGAGATCGGCGGCGAGATGCTTCAGTGTGATGGTCGTTTGTGCGCCCGGTTTCTTGGCTGCCATGGCTGGCCCTCCTGGTTGCCGCAAGTGGCCCAAGACCACTTCTCACACGCGCCGCATTAGACGATTCGGATGGGGTCTGACCATGACTTCCTGGCGAAAAATGCGGGCTTTTTCGGGGTGGTACGCAAGTTGTTACCGAAAAATGCGGGTTTTTTCACTTTCGGGCACGTCAGAGCGGCAAAATCGCCCGTCGCAAGGGCGTTTCTTGAAAGCCCGGACCGTCCCGCGACCCCGGCCGGACGTGCCCGCCCGGTGCGCTCGAGGGTTGCGGCCGGCGAGCGCCGCCTCGCTGCCCACGCCTTCGCGGCTTGACTTGCACGGGGTCGACATTTAAGCCCGCAGCACTCCCTTAAAGGGGGCGTAGCTCAGTTGGTTAGAGCGTCGGCCTGTCACGCCGAAGGTCGCGGGTTCGAGTCCCGTCGCTCCCGCCAGGGCATCCGCAAGCTGACCGAGACGGACCACGCCACCGCGGCGCTGGGACCGGTCGCAAGTCGGCGGACGATCCCGGATGGTCTGGCGGCTCCGCGCGAGAGATGGCCCGGGCGATTGCCGCGCCAATTCCGGCGGCTCGCGTTCGCGGGTCCGATTCCCGCTCAAGAAAATGACCCCGACCGCCGGGGTCATCGGGGGGATGGGGAGGCGGTCGGGGCCATGAGCCTTTCTTTGGAGAAAGGCGGTGGACCTTGTGTAGCCCACACCGCCAAATCTACCGCTAAACAAACCGCGCCAATTTCATTCAAATCTTCATCAATCCCGCGGCTCGAGCGCGGGGTCGCATCCCTGCCTGCTAGCGCGCCAACGGGCTCATCTCGGACGCCGGCTCTATGCTCTCGGCCGGAAGCAGGAACGATGCAAAGAGCGCTCCGGTGCACGCCATGCCGAGCAGGACAACAATGACACGGAGTCTGCTGCTCTTCGATGCCGGTTTCGAATCGACGAGCTCTTTCGCGATCGGCGCCATGTCAATTCCTCCGTTGTCGGGTTTCACCTCGCGGACTCTGTCGGTGCGGCTGCGTCATGTATATCAGCTTAACGTCTTTCGGCCTCGGGACTTTAGTACCGGGTCCACGCGCCGCACGCGGGAAATGATGTCGGTCCCGGATTGGAGAGAACCTGCCATACCGTGGGCGCGCCGGATCAGAGTACCGTCTATCGCGGCTGATAGATGAGCGTGCTCACTTTCCGCCCGCGGCTCTTCGTTTGGTGAGCAGGATCGAGGCGCCATGACCACAATCTCCGTCCTTCTTCGCGGGCGTGGATTAAGCATGCGCCGGACTTCTGCGAGGGCCATCAACAAAACCTTAAGTAGGGCTGATTAGGGATTCGACAGCAGATCGAGGGTGACACCGTGAGCACGTCATTCTGGCAGCAGGATATAAATTGGTCGGCTGTTCAGCGGAGCTGGACCCGGTCATTCTATCAAGTGAATCAGAACTGGACGCGCGAGCTCTCCGCCGCCAGCTCATCAGGCCCGCGACCGACCCCGCCGCAGACCGATCAGTCGTCATCGGCAAGCATCATCAATCCAAATGCTCTCGAGATCCAAATTGAGACGCACCAGGAGAGTGCATCCCAATCAAGGTCAAACAGCAATTCCGTATCCGATCCGACGGCGAGCAAACGTCGACTCGACCTCCTTGCTTAAGAGGTTGATGCCGAACGATGGCCGAACGACACTGCGCTCCTGTTCGCAGCTCCCCGTTCCGATCGCGCCCGTCAGCGATACTGTTCGAGCCGTGGCTTCGGGTTCTCGATTTTGATCCGACCGCACTCATGCCGCGCGGCGCTCCACGGCCCGCAGAATTTGTCGAAATCCTTCTTCGATGTCGCGGGGATCGGTTGGATCGGCCGGGGCGGGTTCGAGGCCATTCGGGCGCGACCCGGCAACAGCCGGCGGCATGCGCGCGCGCAAGCGGCTGACGCTCAGTTTGGCGCGCCCACGCTCGAGCGAGAGTTGCCGCCGCCGCACGACCACGGCCCTGAGGATCGCGTATTGGAGGAAGCCGGCGATCGCCACTGCGCACACGAACAGCAGCAACACGCGCATCGGCGTTGTCATCGCGTCGCTCGCCGCAACCTCGGCAGGAGGTGCCACCTCGTCCTGCGTGTCGACGTATTGGACCGTGTTAGTTTCGCTCGGCTCACGATCGGCGGCCTCGGCCGCCTGATGGTCCGGCCGTTGCGCGACGGAGGGGGTTGCCTCGAGCGGCGATCCATAGGTGATGCCTTGGAGGAGTGCCTGGGTCGGATCCGCCGCGGTTTCGGGGCGCGGTGCGGGGAGTGACGGCTGCGCCGATGCAGATGCCACCGGCTTTGCCGCCGGCTGCGTGTCGGGCTTGGCGTGGCTCACCCTCTCGCCCTCAGGACCCAGATACCAGCAGTGCCGTTGCTTGGCGCGATCGGATCGGTAGTACCAGTGACTTCCTGGCGGCGGTTGCGAGTTTGGAGCCGCCAAACAATCGCCGGCTGCGCGCGCCGGATTATTCGGCAGAACCACGATGGACAACATCGCGCAAATCGCTGCCGCGGATAGCGCCGTAGCGCGAAGCGCCGCAGACCCCATGATGGAGCCAATTCGATGCGCGTCGTTTCGATCTGGCATGAGTTCCCTCCATTGATTGATCGTGGCGGTGATCTCTCTGCCTCAGCCCCATTTGGATTCGTCGATGCCCGAATCTGTTCGGCAAATCGGGTCGCAATGCGTCACAAATTCGATAATCCAGGTCCGTGATCACGCTTACTTTGCGACGGCGGTAAATGATTACAGGTCAAAGAAGGTGCGGGGGGCTTGCGCGGACCTCCTGTCTCCGGCCTCGCGATCTGTGAAACCGCCAGCGACCGGTCGCGGAGATCGCGCGGGAGCGTTATCGCCACCGGGCGAGGGCGAGGAACTCGAGGCTGGAGGAGCGGACGGCCGGCGGTTGCAACGTTCGCGGTTTTGCGGCATCCAGCGCAGAACGCGGCGTCCTCGACGCGGGCCCTGGCCCAGCCGGCGCCCGCACGGGCGGCGGCAAGCCCTGCAAGACAAACGGATCCCCCATGGTGAGCAAGTCCGTCGACCCGGCGACCCGCCTCGCGGCGCAGGCCGATCTGCGCAAGTGCCTGGAGGTCGCGCGAGGCGATCGGCGAGATCGAGGTGATCGAGGGCGCCGATCCGCATCTCGAGATGGGCGCGCTCTACGAGCTCAGCCTGCAGAAGGCGATCCCGCCCATCCTCTTGTTCCGCAAGATCAAGGGCTTCCCGGACGACTACCGGGTGGCGGTCAATGTGCGCTCCTCCAAGGTGCTCAACGAAGGGTTCGGGCTCGAGCTGGTGCAGGCCTATCGCAAGCATCGCCGCAAGAATTCCGAGCCGATCCCGCACGAGGTGGTGGCGAGCGGGCCGGTGCTCGAGAACGTGCTGATGGACAATCAGGTCGACATTTTCGCGTTCCCGGCCCCCAAATGGCACGGGGAGGACGGCGGCTCCTATATCGGCACCGAATGCATGGTGATCGCCAAGGATCCGGACAGCGACTGGGTCAATGCCGGCACCTACCGGGTGTCGGTGCGCGACGGCAAGACGCTCAGCATCTTCATCGAGCCCGGCAAGCATGCCGACACGATCCGCAAGAAATGGTGGGCGCGCGGCCAGCATTGCCCGATGGTGGTGACGGTCGGCCAGGCGCCGGCGCTGGGCGCAGCCGCGGCCTCGACCCAGCCCGAGAACGTCTGCGAGTTCGACACCGCCGGCGGCCGCATCGGGCGCGCCATCAAGGTGGTGCAAGGCCGCGTCACCGGGCTGCCGTTCCCCAACGACGCCGAGATCGTCTACGAGGGCTTCATGCCCTCGCCGGAAGAGCTCTCGATGGTCGAGGGCCCGTTCGGCGAATGGCCGGGCTACTACGCCGCGTGCGGGCCCGAGCCGGTGCTGCAGGTCAAGGCGATCTATCACCGCAACGATCCGATCCAGGTGGCGCAGCCGCCGGCGCGGCCGATCTATCCGGGCACCTATTTCGGCACCGCCGGCTCGGCGCTCCTGCGCGCGGCCTCGCTCTGGGACGATCTCGAGGCGGCCGGAGTGCCGGGCATCAAGGGCGTCTGGAAGCTGCCGGGCGGCGGCGCGCGCTTCATCAACGT
The DNA here is from genome assembly GCA_963744275.1 of uncultured Alphaproteobacteria bacterium. Classification (GTDB taxonomy): domain Bacteria; phylum Pseudomonadota; class Alphaproteobacteria; order Rhizobiales; family Xanthobacteraceae; genus VAZQ01. Next base: position 306,581 of record CAVUSX010000024.1, on the reverse strand, counting down.
CATCGCGATCGAGCAGATGCATGCCGGTCACGCCAAGATGGCCGGGCTGGTGGCGGCCGGCTGCGGCTCCAGCACTTATCTCGGGCGCATCATCATCATCGTCGACGACGACATCGACATCACCAATCCGGCCGAGGTGATGTGGGCGGTGGCGACGCGCTGGGACCCCAAGACCGCGACCGACATCATCGACGGCGTGTGGACCGGCTACATCGATCCCATGCTGCTGCCGGAGCGCCGCGCCAACGGCGATCTCACCAACAGCCGCATCATCATCTATGCGGTGCGGCCCTATGCCTGGAAGGATCAGTTCCCCAAGGTCAACAAGGTCGATCCCGCCTATGCGGCCGAGGTCGCGCGCAAGTGGGCCGGCAAGGTGAGGTTTCTGGACGATCTGGTCAAATAACAATGCCGCGGCCTGGTCGCGGAATTTCGCGCAAAACCACATATCCGACAATCGCTTAGGCGGTTTTCCGTCGATTCCGGGCGAGCACTTCCCATTGTAAAGAACAACAATATGCAGTGCCAGCATCGGCCGCGAATTTGCGCGCACTTGTAGGGCGCAATCGCTTTATTGCGCCAATCGGCCCCGCCCCGCCGCCATACCTTAGGTTCAGGCGCGAGCGGCGGCGCCAAGCGGCGCAATAAAGCGATTGCGCCCTACGACCCACACTTCGTGAGTTTCAATTTCGAGAATCCACTGATTTGTACGGGCGCGTCAAGAGACGCGCGATATTTCAATGCTCGGCCAGCTTGGCGACCTCTGCGTCAGACGGCGAGCCAATCCAGCGTCTTCTCGGTCTCGATATGCTGCAGGCGCTCGAACATGGCCTCCATCTTGGCGCGATCGCGATTGCCGGTCATCAGCATGAACTTCTCCTTGATCTCGGCCTGATCGAGGGGATGCTCCGGGGTTCCCTTGAAGCTGGAGACCTTCTGCGAGATCTCGCGCCCGTCCTTGAGCCGGATGGTGACGGTGGCGGTCGTATCCTGGCGGCCCTGGTCGACTGCCCGGATGAGCTTGATCCGCGACGCCAGATCGAGGATGGCCGGATCGTGGATCACGGCGTCGTCATTGAACGAGCGCGGATCGCGCGCGTCGCGATAGAACGAGAGCGCGACGCTGAAGGGGACCGAATACTGAGCCATCATCTTGTCATCGGGCGCCGGGATGTTGTTGCGCGTGGCCACGCGCTCGTCACCGGCAATGACGATCGAGGCGATATCGGCGGGCGAGAACTTGTGCTGCTCGCGCAAATCCTGCGTCGCCTCGACGGGGTTTTGCGCCGTCATGTGGCAGGCATAGCGCTTCATCACGATGTTCTTGGTGTCAGTACTCCGTGCCGAACCCGCGGGTCAGGGCCGAAAGGTCCCACTCGTTGCAATAGACCCGCAGGAAGCCGAACTCGCCCTCCAGCACGGTGGAAGGCCCGGTGAAACCTTCGCCCGCGAGCGTTGCCGCCAGCACGCCGCTTTCGGCCGCGCGGCCCAGGTGGAGGCGCTTGACCATGGCGCCGTTGCCGGCGCTGACGAATTCCAGGAGGCCGCAGGCGAGCGAGCCGGCGATGCCGAGCGTGTTGGTCATCGTGGCGGCATCGAACTGCCGCAGGCGGGCCACCGCGACGGCCGCTCCGAACGGGCCGGTGGTGCCGGGCGCATGAAAGCCGCGGGTCTCGTTGCTGTGCTTGGTGGCAAATCCGATCCGGTACATGGCCTCGCCGCCGGCCACGAATGCGGTGACGAGGTCGCGGCCGCCGAGACCGCGTTCCTGCGCGACGGCAAGCGAGGAGGTGAACAGCGTCGCCGAGGGATGCGTGCCGCTGTTCGGCTCGGTGGTGGCGTCGAGCTCGAAGGCATGGCCCAAGGCGCCGTTGGCCAGCGCGGCCGCCGGCGCGTTGAGCTTGAGCCCGCCGGTGCCCAGGATCGCGCTCTTGGCCTCGCCGCCGCTGCCGTAGCGCTGCGCATAGGCGATGATCATCTTGCTCCACGGCAGCTCGGCGCCGAAGCTGATGGTTGCGACCGCATCGATGATGCATTCCTTGGCGCGCTGCAGCACCGCCGGCGGCAGGTCCTCGTAGCGCATCCCGGCCGCATAGGCGGCGAGCCGCTCGGTCTCGTGCGCGCTCGGTTCCTTGGGCTTGGCCGGCTCGGTCTGGGCCGATGCCGCAGTCGCGCCGAACAGCGCCGGCACGAGCGGCGCGCTGCCGGCCACGCTCGCCATCTGCTTGAGAAACGTTCGCCGGCCTTGCTGATTTTCGTGGGCACTGGTCATCGAATCCTCCCGGGCGATTTTCGTAACGAGGTCACGTGGTCCAATCGGCCACCCTCCGATAAGGGCACAGCCTACCATATCGTCAAAAAGGGGCCTCTTGTGCATCAAAAAAAAGGACCGCCGATGCCCGCAACCGGTCAGGCTCGGTAAAGCTCGGGCTGAGCTATCTCTTCTGCACCCAGAATTGGTACATGTTGATGAAGGTGCGCGGATTGTCGGTCTCGTACAGATGCCATTGCTCCAGAACCGTCATGGCAATGTCACCGGGGAACCGTCGCCCGTAGCTCCGGCGGGTGTGCGGATCGAGCTCGAAGCCGAGAAATTGCAGATTGCTCGCGGCGATGAACGAGGCGATCTCGGGCAGGCTCAAGCGATGCTCCTGGGTGTGGAATAGGAGGTCGCGGCATCCGCTGACGCTGAAGAAATCCCCGTTCTGGGTCACGTTCTTGAGCGGCGTGCCGTCTGCGCATTCGAGCAGCTCCTGCCGGCACCGGCGGATATCATCCGCGGTCGGCTGGTAACCGCGCTGCGCGATGAAATCGCGCGCCGCCACGATGTCGCGCCGCGCCATCTCGCTGTAGAGGCCGAGCAGCATGATGCCGCCGGGCCGCAGCATCGAGAGCAGCGCGCGCCAGCCGGCAAACGGATCGGCAAGATGGTGCAGCACGCCACTCGTCTCGATGACGTCGAACATCCGGCCGGTCGACGGCAGCTTCATGATATCGGCTTGAGCGTATTGGATGGTGTTCAGGCCGAGCGCCCGCGTCTGCCGGCATGCGTAGCACAGGCTGGTCAGGCTGAGGTCGACGGCGAGCACCCGTGCCGCCTCGAATCGCTGTGTCGTCTCGATCGGATGCTGACCGGTGCCGCAGCCCGCCACCAGTATGTCAACGCCATCATTGTGGCCGAGCGCGATGAATGGCGCGTGCGGGAACTTGTTGCGCATGAATGCTTCGGCGGTCTCCGGCTTGCCCGTGGCCACAGTCTTGACCCATTGAGGGTAGGGGTCCTCCTCGTATTGGCCGCGGACCTGCACCGACACGCCGTCCTCGATCGCGGTCAGGGCCGGGATCGAAGCGCGCAATCGTCGCTCCTCGAGCGGTGCGCGGACCTGCTGCGCCAGCAGGGCAGCCACGGCGCCCGGCCAGGGCCGATCGAGCAGGGACTCGGCGCCCGGCAGGGTGTGGAGCGGAACATAGGCCGCGACGGCCACGAGCGAAAGCACCGGAATGTCGGCTCCCGACGCGAGCGCGGCGACCAGGGCGTCGCGCAGCGCCAGCGTGCGCTCGATCTCCGCATCGGACCGGGCGAACACGTAATTGTTGATGAAGCACTGGCGTGCGAGTGCGCAGCACAAGCCCAGGACCGGCTCCGCGACCGCGCTGTCTGCGACAACCCCTGCGGCGGCCAGCAGGGCGAGACGAAGCCCGGTCGCAAACCGCTCGAGCGCGACCTCGCAAATCGGCGTGGATTCCAGCAGCGCCCGCAGCAGGCGGTCCTCGGCGAACGCTGCGAGGCCGGAGAATCCGACCAACGCCTCGGCCCGCAACAGGCTCGACCTCACCTTTGCGGCGCGCTCCATGCCGTCCCGGATCACATCGTCGAGCGCCAGGAAGCGAGCGCCGGCGGCCGCAAGATCGGACGGCCGAGCCCACGGTTCCGATAGTGCCCGCACCAGCTGATCGCGCAGGTCATCCATGCCGGGATGCACAAGCGGAAAGCGCAGGCACGAAGCGAGCAGGGATTTCGTCTCGGGCGTTTCGTTGGCGGCGAGCGCACGTCGGGCCAGATCGAGCGCCTCCGCAATATTGCCTTCGGCCAGCGACAAGACGACCAGAGTGCCGATCGCCTTGAGCAGATCCGGATTGTGGACGAGGGCGCGCCGACAGGCCGCGCGGGCCTCGTCCCACCGGCCGAATGCTTGCAGCGCGTTGCCGAGATTGTAGTGCGCGTCGGCGAAGTCCGGCCTGAGCGCCAGCGCCCGCTCAAAGCAGGCCATCGCCGCCATGGCTTCGCCGCGGACCGAGAGCGCGGCGCCAAGCCCATTGTGCGCCTCGGCGAAATCCGGCTCGAGCGCCAGTGCCTGCCGGTACCGCATCACCGCATCATCGAGCCGGCCTTGCTTCGCCAGAACATTGCCGAGATTGCAGTGGGCCCCGGAATGGTCCGGTTTGAGCGCCAGCGCCCGCTCATACCGCGTCACCGCATCGTCCAGCCTATTCTCCTTCGTGAGGGCAATGGCTTGATTGTAGTGAGCCTCGGCGAAGTCGGGCTTGAGGGCGAGCGCCCGCTCAAAGCAGGCCATCGCTTCCACGGGTTTGCCTTGGTCCGAGAGGACGGTGCCGAGGCTATTGTGCGCCTCGGCGAAATCCGGCCTGAGCGCCAGCGCCCTATTGTACTGCGCCGCAGCTTGATCGAGCCTGCCCTCCATTGCGAGAATGTCGCCGAGGTTGTAGTGCGCCGCGACGAAATCCGGCTTGAGCGCCAGCGCCCGCTCATAGCGCGTCACCGCATCGTCCAGCCTGTTCGCCTTCGTGAGGGCAATGGCTTGATTGTAGTGCGCCTCGGCCAAGTCGGGCTTGAGCGCCAGCGCGCGCTCAAAGCAGGCCATCGCCTGCACGGGCTTTCCCTGGTCCAAGAGGACGGTGCCGAGGCTGTTGTGCGCCTCGGCGAAATCCGGCCTGAGAGCCAGCACCCGATTGTACTGCGCCGCAGCTTGATCGAGCCTGCTCTCCATGGCGAGAATGTTGCCGAGGTTGTAACGCGCCTCGGCAAAGTCCGGCCTGAGGGCCAAAGCCCGCCCAATCAAGTCAATCGCGAGATCATTGCGGCCCGTCTGCCCGGCGAGCACTCCGAGAAAATGGAGGCTGTCGACGTGCTGGGGATCAGCGGCACAGATTTGCCGGTAAAGGCGTTCAGCCTCTGCGAGATTGCCGGCCCGGTGACATGCCATCGCTCGCTGAAACGCCTCGGGCAGTCCGGGCTTGATGTCGATCTCCGCCATTTCAGGGTACCCAGGTGCCGAGAGCGCCTGCTCGCGCCACATCGACCGATTTCGTGGCCATGAGCGCTTTCATGACATCCTCTTGCAGCTGAGTTTCACAACCGCGCCGGCGGCGCGCGGCCCAAGCTACCGTGATCCCCGCTGCCCCCAAGAGATGGCTCTACTGATTGGGGGGCATCGCTTGGCCGCGACGACCTCTTCGAGGGAAGGGCGCGTCAAGAGACGCTCGTCGATATTTCAATGCTCGGCGAGCTTGGCCACCGCCTTCGCCTTGTCGATCAGCGCGGGCGCGTACTCGGCCTTGAGGAAAAAGTCCTGCAGGTCGGCGCCGGAGAGCGGATCGAGATCGAAATTGAGCTTGGCGACCTCGGCCAGGAAGTCGGGGTCCTTCACCATGGCCATGAAGGCGGTGCGCAATTCCTCGATGCGCTCCTTCGGCAGCCCGGGCGGCGCCGCGAAGGAACGGCCGACCAAGGACGGGGAGGCGAAGATCTCGAGCACCTTGCGGTCATCGTCGTTCTTGGCGAGATCGATCATGCGCGGCAGGTCGGGCAGGCCGGCGTTCTTCTCGAGGCCGGTCTGCAGCAGGAGGTTGATCTTCTTCTCGCTCAGCCATTCGGGATTTTCCTCCCGCAGCACGCCCCAGGGCAGGCTCAAGGCCTCGACCTCGCCGCGCTCCATGGCGATCTTGGCGGTGGCGGGGCCCTCGTAGCCGGTCAGGAGCTTGAGCTTGGTTCCGGTGAGCGCATTGAGCGCGGTCCAGTTGAGCCGCGAGTTGGAGCCGGGCGCGGCCACGATCAATTCGTGCGTGAAGGCATCCTCGATCTTCTTGACCGCGGCGGTATGCCAGGCGAACAGCACCGAGCTGTTGCTCACCAGGCGGCCGATCCAGTTGAATTGCCGCACGTCGCCGCGCAGCCCTGGAATTCCCAGGAGCTGATCCAGGAACATCGCCTGGTCGAAGATGCCGAACACGGTCCCGTCCTTGGGGGCGACGCTGTAGAGATAGTTGGCGGCCCGGATGCCGCCGGCGCCCGGCATGTTCTGCGGCACGATGGTCGGATTGCCGGCGAGATGGCTCGGCAGATGGCGCGCCAGGATGCGGCCATAGGTGTCGTAGCCGCCGGAGGTGTTGGAGGCGATGATGAGCGAGATGGTCTTGCCCTTGTAGAACGGATCGTCGGCGCGCGCCGGCGCGAGCGAGAGCCAGAACGGCCGCCAGCGCGAGCACGGCCGGCCGCACCGATCGAATCAGAATTTTCGCGTACATCGTTGCTCGCTCCGGCGTTTTGGCGGGATCGATTGCAATATGCCACGGCGCCGGCGGCTTGGAAATGATGGAAAGCGCGCATATCCCCCTGAACCGGGGCTCGCCGGCCTGCTGTGGAATTGGGCTGGCGCTCGTGTCCGCGCCGCGCGCCGTGCCTGAATAATTTCAGGGTGGCGGATGCCTGCGCGGCCCAAAGCATCAAGAGCGGAAATTCGTCATGGCTTAATGCGAAAGAAGCCGCCAACTGAGACGGCGCAACCTTGATTGATTTGAGCACCACATCTGCAACGGCAATATGTTAGCTTCGGCCGGATGCCTGGGGGGCGCCTGCGCATGGATCCGGACAAAACCTTGCTCCCGCTGATCGGCGGGATTTACGATGCGGCATTGAATCCTGGTGCCTGGAACGCCGTTTTGCCCAGGATCGGAGCCTTCGTCGGCGGATCGTCTTGCGGCCTGTTCGCGCATGATTCATCCCGACGGAGTGGAAACATATATTACGAGTTCGGCACCGACCCGGATTATCGACGACTCTATCTCGAAAAATACATGACGATGGACCCCATGTTCGGCACCTATTTCGTGCTCGACGTCGGTGAAGTCTTCAGCACCTCGACCGTCATGTCGCATGCCGAGTTTCTGCAATCGCGTTTCTATAAGGAGTGGATCCGGCCGCAGGGCTGGATCGACAACGTCTGCGTCTATCTCGACAGAACGTCCGAAGGCCACGCAGGTTTCGCTGTGTTTCGCCATGAGCGCGAAGGTCTCGCCGACGAACCGGCGCGCGAGCGGATGCGGCTCCTGGTTCCGCACCTATCGCCGTGCCGTGCTGATCGGAAAGCTCATCGAGTTCAAAACGGCGCAAGCCGCGACGTTCGCCGACGCACTCGATGGGCTGAGCGCAGGCATGCTGTTCGTGGATTCGACCGGTCGCATTACCCACGCCAACGCTGCGGGCCAAGCCATGATTGCCGACGGCAATATCTTGCGCGCGCCGCTCGGCCGGATCGTCGCGAGCGATCCGGACGCCAACCGTGCGTTGCAGGACACCTTTCCGGCTGCCGCGAGCGGCGATGCGGCGATTGGCGTCAGGGGCGTGGCCGTGCCGCTGGTCGCGCGCGACGGCGAGCATTATGTCGCTCACGTCCTGCCGCTCTCGTCGGGCGCGCGCCGCGGCGCCGGCGTGAGCTATGCGGCCGCGGCAGTCCTGTTCGTGCAAAAAGCGGCTTTGGCCACGCGCTCCCCGCCCGAGGTCAATTGCCAAGACATACCGGTTGACGGCGATGGAGGTGCGCGTGCTGCTGGCTATCGTGGAGGTCGGCGGCGCGCCGCAGGTCGCCGAGGCGCTCGGCATCGGTGAGGGCACGGTCAAAACCCATCTCAAGCGTCTTTTTGAGAAGACCGGGGCGCGCCGGCAGGCGGATCTGGTCAAGATCTTTGCCGGCTACACCAACCCGCTGCTGGGCTGATTATTCCGAGCCGGCGGGTACCGGCAGAGCATTCCCGTCATATACGAGCTGGGGGTCTCCCGATCGGGAGACGCGGCACACCCGCACGCGGCGGTAAGCTTGAGGACTCGCCTCGTGGCAGCGGACGCCTGAACGAAGATTTCCCATCTTCGGGATTTATGCCGAGATCCGGGCGGTTACCCGGCAAGGGGGCAGCAGGATGATAAAAATCAGCGTCAAGGCGAACAAGCTTGCGATCGCAGCGGTCTGCAGCACACTGAGCACACTGTTGCCTACAGAGAGTTTTGCCGACTTGAACGATATCGCTTGTAGGGCCATCAATCGCGGCTGTATAGACAAATGTGGCTTACTTGGCGGCAAAGAAGAATGTTATAATAAATGTGATAACGACTATGTTGCTTGCAGCAACCCAGGGCCCCTAACTAAACAACAAACTCCGCCTCAGCCTTGTCGTGGAATACACTGTTCCTTGCGCAATCCGCATCCGCCGACGACTGTGGGCCCGCCAACGCGTAGGCTTCCTCCGGTCAAGCCAGTCAAGCCCGTCGGCGTCAGCAATCCAAATAAGACCACCAACGCTCCGGTTATCTTACTCCGCAAGAACGACTCTGGCGGCGGTCAGGGACGTCGGCATTAACGGAATTCGGCATCGTCCGGGTGCTCTGATTTCTGCCAGTCATGCGGCCCGCAAAAGCGCGCTACCCAAATACACCAGTGTCATCGTCCGTCATGCGCTTTGGAATTTCATTCGGGACTTTAAAGAAGCCCGCAACGGCAGCAAGTGGGGCAACACTATGATAAAATCATGCAGCAAGATGAACCGATTTGCGTTAGTCGCGATCTGCTGCTCGTTGGGAGCAGTGTTATTGCCGACGGATAGTTTCGCCAATTTGAACCGTATCGTTTGCAGCGCCATCAAGCGCGGTTGCTATGGTAGTTGCAATAATGGCGATCAAAGCGAAGCTTGCTATAATCAATGCAGACTTGACTTTAACGACTGCATGGCTGGCGGCAGCACAACAAAGCAGCAGACCCCGCCGCCGCCTTGTCGTGGAATACACTGTACCTTGCGCAATCCGCACCCGCCGACGACTGTGGGCGAGCCGACGCGTACGCCTCGTCCGGTCACACCAGTCAATCCGGTCGGCCTCAGCAATCCAAATAAGACCACCAACGCTCCCGTGATCTTGCTTCGCAAGAACGACTCTGGCGGCGGGCAGGGACGCAGACATTAGTAGGACCGCATAGGGCTCCGAACGGCATGATGATTCAGCGTGACTGATCGGATAACGCCGACGACAGGCATCGACGCCGTGTCGACCGCAGATAAAGGAAACAGTTATGAAGGCAATGTCGAAGGTGGTGATGCGATCCTCGCGATCTCAGTGGTGTTGACCGTTGAGCTGTAGCCTCGTCTTGGCGAAGTCAACGGTGTCGGCCCAAGCCTAATGCGACCAACCCCGGTGCAAGACATCCGGCACTTCCGCCGCCCCCTCAGGCGCCGGCGGGAACCGGAGCAGATACGTCCCCTACCCCTACTGCAAATTGCACCCCGGCTGGGGAGGGTGTCCCCCCAAGGCCGACCAGCCGCCGTGCCGTGGACCGCATCGGGGTCCGAACGGCGTCATGATTTAATGTCAGTGATCGGCAAAGGATAGAGGAAACGGTTATGACGACAATCTCGAAAGGCTTTTCGTTCCTCGCGATTTCAGTGGCATTGACGTTGAGCGGTAGTCCCGTCATGGCGAAGGGTGGCGGCGGCCCAAGTCAGGTGAAGACATCCGGCAATTCTGGCACCCAGGGCGGCAATTCCGCCACCCAGGGCGGCAATTCTGCCAGCCAGGGCGGCAATTCGGCGGGCGGCTCCATCGCGCATCGTCCTGCTGTGGGATGCGGTCATGCGACGCATGGTACGTGCGCGTTTCCATCGCAGGGTGCCACGAGCGGCAACGATCCCCGCGGTCCCAACCGGGGACCGGGCAACCCCACGCTTCACCCGAAATAGGAATCACCGCTCGGTGATCGGGCCATCCTCGCGAACGGCATGATGATTCACTGACAGTATTCAGTGCCAGTAATCCCGTCTGCAACGCCAATGTCTGCTTTAGCCCGAGCCGTACCCATCGATGCTATAATTCCCCGGCTGAATGTGCATCCTGATGGTCAGCCATTCGGCCTTGCGCGGATTCGGGTCGAGGTCTACGCTTCCCGCAATAAGTCGCGCTGGAGGCTTGCAACTTCACATGCGCCCGACCCGGGAGGATGCCCATGAAAATCCAACGCCTGTTGCTCGCGACCACCGCCGCCGTGACCCTCACGCTCACGGCCGCCGGCACTCCTTGGTCCACCGCCGCCGCGCAATCCGCCGTAGCGCTGGGCGGGCAGGTGACCTCCGCCGAGGAGGGCGCCATGGAAGGCGTGGTGGTGAGCGCCAAGAAGGCCGGCTCCACCATCACGGTTTCGGTGATCAGCGATGCGCAGGGCCATTTTGGCTTCCCACCCGGCAGGCTCGAGCCCGGCTCCTATACGCTGCGCATCCGCGCGGCCGGCTACGAGCTCGACGGTCCCAAGACGGTCGATGTCGGTGCGCCAGCCGCGCCGGTCGCCATCACGCTGCGCAAGGCCAAGAACATCGCGGCCCAGCTCACCAGCAGCGAATGGCTGATGAGCGCGCCCGGCACCATCGAGCAGAAGAACATGCTCGACCGCTGCACCAGCTGCCACACGCTCGAGCGGCCGTTCAAGTCGACCTACGACGCGGACGCGCTGACCGGGGTGCTCGCGCGCATGGCGAGCTATTCGCCCGGCACCACGCCGCTCGAGCCGCACAAGCGGCTGGACGGGCGCAGCATGGACATCCCCAGCGGCCGGCTGCGGCCGCGCGCGGACTATATCGCCAGCATCAATCTGAGCCAGCAGGAGATCTGGTCCTATCCGCTCAAGACGCTGCCGCGGCTCAAGGGCCGCTCCACCCATGTGATCATCACCGAATACGATCTGCCGCGCCCGACCGCGATGCCCCATGACGTGATCCTGGATCGGGACGGCACGCCTTGGTACTCGGATTTCGGCCATCAGTTCATCGGCAAGCTCGACCCCAAGACCGGCAAGGCGACCGAATATCCGGTGCCCATCCTCAAAGCCGAGGAGCCGCCCGGAAATCTCGACATCGAGTTCGACAAGGCCGGCAATCTCTGGATCGGCCTGATGCTGCAGGCCGGCATCGCGAAATTCGATCCCAAGACCGAGCAGTTCACCATGATTCCGCTGCCCGCCGACATCAACACCAAGGCCGCGCAGCAGGCCATGGTGATGCCCTCCTCGGCCGACGTCGACGGCAAGGTCTGGATGAACTCGGTCGAAATTCCCGGCGTCCACCGGCTCGATCTCGCCTCGATGAAGTTCGACACATTCGCCCCCTACAAGGACCTGGCGAGAGGGCAGGACCACAGCGTCTACGGCATCAAGGCCGATTCGCAGAACAACCTGTTCTTCTTCGATTTCAGCGCCGATCTGGTCGGCAAGATCGACGCCAAGAGCGGCCAGATCACCCTGTTCAAGACGCCGACCCCGAACTCCAATCCGCGCCGCGGCTACATGGACCGAGAGGACCGGCTGTGGTTCACCGAATATCGCGCCAACAAGCTCGCCATGCTCGACACCAAGACCGAGAAATTCACCGAATGGCCGCTGCCGACGGCGTTCACCTATCCGTACGACGTGATGCCGGACAAGAACGGGGAATTGTGGACCGCCGGCATGTCCACCGACCGGGTGGTGCGGCTCGATCCCAAGAGCGGGCAGGCGACCGAGTATCAACTGCCGCGCAACACCAATGTGCGGCGCGTGTTCGTCGACAACTCGACCACCCCGGTCACGTTCTGGGCCGGTGGCAATCACTCGGCCGAGATCGTCAAGGTCGAGCCGCTGGACTGAGGCGTCGCCCGTAGCCCGGATGGAGCGCTTGCGAAATCCGGGATCGTCGTTCCCGCATTCCGCAAGCGCTTCATGCGGGCTACGGTCCCGGACCCGCCTTGAAGCAAAAGCCCTGCGGGTCTAGGCTAGGAAATACCGGTTTTGCCGGCTGGTCCGGCGACGCGTGCGAATTCAACCAGCTCCAAGCACAAGGGAAACGCCATGCGAATGCGAAACGCATTGCTTGCTTCGACGGCGGCGACGGCCGCGCTCCTGCTTCAATTCGGCCTCGCGGCGCCGGCCTCGGCCCAATCCGCGGCCGCGCTCTCGGGCAAGGTCAGCTCGGCCGCCGAGCCGGTCATGGAAGGGGTGGTGGTGAGCGCCAAGAAGGACGGCTCGACCATCACGGTCTCGGTCGTCAGCAACGACAAGGGCGAATTCAGCTTCCCGGCGGCGCGGCTCGAGCCCGGGCACTACACGCTGAGCGCGCGGGCGGTCGGCTACGACCTCGACGGCCCCAAGGCGGCCGACGTGACGGCCGGGCAGGCCGCCACCGCCGACATCAAGCTCAATCCCACCCGCAACCTGCCGAGCCAGCTCACCAACGCCGAATGGATGATGAGCATGCCGGGCACCGATGCGCAGAAGTCGTTCCTGCTCAATTGCAACAGCTGCCACACCATCGAGCGCATCGTGCGCTCGACCCACGACGCAGACGAGTTCAAGCAGATATTCCAGCGCATGGCCGGCTACTATCCGGGCAGCACGCCGCTCAAGCCGCAGCGGCTGGTCGGCAACGTGATGCGCGACGTCGGTCGCGGCGACGCCAACACCCAGAAGACCGCCGAATGGCTCGCCAGCATCAACCTGAGCCAGCACGACACCTGGAACTATCCGCTCAAGACCCTGCCGCGGCTCACCGGCAAGTCCACCCATGTGATCATCACCGAATACGATCTGCCGAATTCTCGGATCGAGCCGCATGACGTGGCGCTCGATCGCGAGGGCACCGTCTGGTACTCGGACTTCGGCCAGATGTTCCTCGGCAAGATGGATCCCAAGACCGGCAAGGTCACCCAATATCCGATCCCCGAGACCAAGAAGGGCTTCCCGGTCGGAACGCTCAATCTCGAGTTCGACAAGGACGACAATCCCTGGGTCGGCGTGATGTATCAGAGCGCCATCGCCAAGTTCGACAAGAAGACCGAGACCTTCCGTGAGTGGTCGACCCCGAAGGAGTGGGACACCGACGCCGGCCAGCTCGGCCATCTCGCGCTCGAGGGAACGCCGACCGACAACAAGGTGTGGATCAAGAACTCGGACGGCGGCAACATCTACCGGCTCGATCTCACCGACAACAAGTTCGAGAATCTCGGCGCCTTCAAGGATCCGCGCACCGGCAAGCGCATCGGCACCTACGGCCTCCATTCCGACCAGGCCAACAACATCTATCTGCTCGATTTCGCGGCCGGCAATATCGTCAAGATCGACGCCAAGACCAAGCTGCCGACCGTCTACCTGACGCCGACCCCGAACTCGCGTCCGCGGCGCGGGCGCGTGGACGCCGAGGGCCGGCTCTGGTTCGCCGAATACGCCGGCAATGCCATCGGCATGCTCGATCCCAAGACCGGAAAGATCTCGGAGTGGAAGGTGCCGACGCCCTGGAGCGCGCCCTATGACGCCGAGGCCGGCCGCAACGGCGAGGCCTGGACCGGCTCCATGCTCACCGATCACGTGGCGCGCCTCGACATCAAGAGCGGTCAGTACACCGAGTATCCGCTGCCGCACCCGACCAACATCCGGCGCGTCTTCGTCGACGATTCCAAGACGCCGGGTACGCTCTGGGTCGGCAACAATCACGGCGCCTCGATCGTGAAGGTCGAGCCGCTCGATTGAGCCGATGCAAGAGCTGCGGCGCGATCAGGCGCCGCCAAATCGCAAGCGCGGTCCCGCCCGGGGCCGCGTTTTTTTCGTTGCCGGATCAGCGGCGCGATCTGGCCACCGGCGCGATGGAGATCGGCGTGAGGTCCCGTTGCCATACGGTGCCGCGGTCGAACTGGATGACCGTGCCGTCCGGCGAGAAGATCGCGCCCTGGCTCCAGCCTTCGGCCCAGATGTGGCCCGACCAGTCGATCCAGGCCCGCGACGGCTCTCCGGCCTCGTTCAACAGATTGAGGCTCCAGCCGTTCTGCGTCACGAAGGCCGGCTGGCCCACGAACCCGTCCCGGCACAACGCCACGCAACGATAGGCGCCGGTCAGGTTTATTCCCTGCGCCGAGGCATCGGTGGCGAGTAGGGCGGTGCCCAACGCCAGCAAGCTGCATGCGAACTTCATCGTCTCTCTCCCCTGCAACAATCACCAGTCATGAATTTCGACGATGGCGGTTTGGTTCCGGCGCAACTCGGGCCGGCTTTGTCACGGCCATTGTCGCCAGGACCCGCTGGATGAAGGCGCGAAACCGCCTTGCGGCGCGACGGAGCGAAAGGGATCGCCATAAGGCTGGTAGGATCGGGGCTGATAAGATCGGACTGCGGACCGCGGCACAGCGGCATAAGCACTCACGGCGGCACTGACGGCGGGGCTGGCCGCGAGCGCCATCGCGGGCGTCTTGGTCTTCGGCTTCTTGGGCGACGCCGTGCGCTCGGGCGCGGCGGTGGTGACGCTCGCGGGCCCTTCCGCTTTCCCGCTATCGACCTGTGACGGCTCGACCGCGGTCGGGGCGGGCGCCGGCGGCAATGCTTCCGTGCGGCCGATGATGACGGTCGCCACGCGATTGGCGATGCGGGCGCCGTGCCTGGCGTGAGGCTTGCTCGATCCACACGGGGAATTGATATTGAGAAAAAACGTCGCCAGACCCTGGTTCAAATCGCCTTTGCAGGTCTCGCGCGCGCGAATAGGGTCAGCGGCAGGTGTTGCTTGCGGGAGTGCCGGCTCCGCCGCCACCGCTGCTGCACCCGGTCCGACCTCATCGGTCCGGTGCTCGACCGCGAATCCCATGGTGGCGCCGATCGCCAGCGTGGTCGCGACCAATGCGGCGGCGAGCCGCAGCCCGCGGCGTTTGCGCGCGGACGGGCACAGAAAACCGAATTCCGGGTGAAAAGCCGGCGCGGCAGCCCAGTCCGAACGCGAGCTGGTCATTGCTACTCCTCCCGACGCCGAGTTATTCCGCGCAGATGCAGGGGGCGCCGCACCGCATGGTTCAGCCGGTTAGACGGGGTTGGCGGCCAAAAGGTTCACCGGCCAGCCAGCGGACAGGGGCCGGCTCGAAACGTTGCGGGGCGCGCGGTGCTATGGCACAGGCTCGTGTTTGCGAGCCTGGCTCGTGTTTGCGAGCGGTTCGAAGGACATGAAATCAATTGCCCGCGGCACCCGCCTGCTGCGTAAGCGTGCAACAAGCAAAGGGTACTGCAGAGACTTACAATGACGACACAGCACCAATCCGGGCTATTCCGTTACCATCAGGCAGCCTTGCTTTCATTTCTGGCCATCGTGCCGGCGACATTTCCGGCCAACGCGGAGGACGACTTCGCGGTCGGGCGCCGTATTTTTCTCGAGAAAGCGGATTGCCAATATTGCCATGGCTGGGCCGGCGACGGCGCCGGGCAGGGGCAATCTCCCGGCGGGGCCGCCAACTTGCGGCAGAGCCGATTGGACCGGGATTCCCTGATCATGGTCATCTCGTGCGGCGTTCCGGGCCGGGCCATGCCGCATTTCGACGATCAGGCCTACACCGACAAGCGCTGCTACGGCATGAGCGAGGCCGAGCTCGGCGACAAGGTGCCGCCGCTGCCGCCGAGCACCAGCTTGCCGCGGCGCGACATCGAGGCGGTCGCGGATTACCTGTTGGCGAAGGTCATCGGGCGCGGCGAGATCACGCGCGAGGAATGCACGGAAGCGCTCGGGCCCCGGGTGCGATCCTGCGGCGACTATCCGCGCGCTTGCGGCGCATCTCGAATTGCGACGCTTGACAAATTGGTACCGCCGAAATAGTTAAGCATATGCTTAACTATCAAGCCGCGCTCGATCTCGCGTTCCAAGCGCTCGCCGACCCGACCCGCAGGGTCATGGTGGAGCGGCTGTGCCGCGGACCGGCCTCGGTCAGCGAGCTCGCCCAACCACTCGCCATGTCGCTGCCCGCGGTGCTCCAGCACCTGCAGGTGCTGGAGGCGAGCGGGCTCGTGCGCTCCGAGAAGGTCGGGCGCGTGCGCACCTGCCGCATCGAGCCCAAGGCGCTGCACAGTGCGGAGCAATGGATCAACGAGCGGCGCACCAGCTGGGAGCGCCGCCTCGACCGCCTTGGCGACTACCTCGCCGAACATCCCGAAGAGCCGACCAAAAAGGAGAGCCAGTCATGACCAAGCGATCCGTCACCCACGCCACCTTCGTCATCGAGCGCACCTATCCGGCATCGCCCGCGCGGGTGTTCGCCGCCTGGTCGTCGAGCGAGGAAAAATCCCGCTGGTTCCAAGGCCCAGCCGGATGGGACCGCTCCGCGCACGAGCTCGACTTCCGGGTCGGCGGGCGCGAGCGCCTCAGCGGCGGCCCCAAGGGCGGTCCGGTCCATCACTTCGAGGCGGTCTACCAGGACATCGTGCCCGATCAGCGCATCATCACGAGCTATGACATGCGTTTCGACGACAAGCGCATATCGGTCTCGCTCGCGACCCTCGAGCTCGAGCCCGCCGGCAGCGGCACGCGGCTGACCTATACGGAGCAGGGCGCGTACCTCGACGGCTACGACGATGCCGGCGCGCGCGAGCACGGCACGCGCGGCCTCCTGGATCAGCTCGCAGCCGCGCTGGCGCGCGAAGCCGCGAGCGCGTGAGCCGATCTGCGCGGCTCAGCTCATTTGATCTCGATCGATGGGCTGGTCGCTAGCCAAACTGCCGGCGACGGCGCCGCCGGCAGCGGTGATCAAACGCTCGGTATCATCTTCAAGACCGGGAACCAGTCGCCGAGGATCGTCGGCGGCCATGGGATGGCGAGCAGCTGGTCGAACACGACGTAAATCAGCGTCATCATGATCACCGCCATGGTCAAGGCGTGACGGTATTTCTCGCGGCCTTCCAGCCGCATATAGGCGATGATGAAGACCGGCACCGTCGGGATCAACCCGATCAGCGCCATGCCGCCGAGAAACGCCACCATCCAGCCGAAGAAGATGAAGCCGCGGATCAAGATGACGTCGCCCGCCAGATGGGCGGTCTTGGACGCGATGTCCATATGGATCTTTTCCGAGATCACCGCCTTGGCCTTGTCGGCGAGCCCGCCCTCGCCGGCCGCGCGCCTGAACACGTCGTTCGCCAGGCTCAAGCCGCCGAACAGCACCGCGCCGGTGCCCACGATGGTGGGGATGATCCTGGCCTCGAAGCTCCAGCTCAACGACTGGTAGAGCATGACGGCGAACAGCGAGAGCAGCGCGGCCGGGAACAGATTGTCGCTGGTGAGGCGCGGCCGACCGAAATCGGTCAGCATCGCCCTGACGCCGTGATGGGCGCGGATGTCCTGCAACAGCGGTCCCATCAGGCTCAGCCCCGCCATCGTGAACATGACGATGACCACCGGATGCAGCATCCAGGATATGCCGTAGCGCTCGATCGAAATGAACATGTAGCGCTCGAGGATGCCGCCCAGAATAAATCCCAGCACCAGGGGCGGGCGCGGCCATTTGAAGTGCTTCATGGCCCAGCCGAGCATGCCGAAGAACAGGAGCGCGTAGAGATCGCCCCAATTGCGCGAGGCCTCGAACGCGCCGATGTAGATCAGGCTCAACACGCAGGGCATGATCAGCGTGTAACGCAGGGTCGCGAGCTTCGCGAGCTGGCCGCTGAACAGGAAGCACAATCCCGAGCCCAGGATGTTGGCGATGGCGATGCTCCACACCATCGAATAGGTGATGTCGAGATGCTTGGTGAGCATGTCGGGTCCCGGGACCAGCCCGTGGATCAGGAACGCGCCGAGCAGGATCGCCATGCCGGCGCTGCTCGGCACCCCGAATGCGACGGTCGGCACCAGCGCTCCGCCTTCGCGGGAATTGGTGGCGCTTTCGGCCGCGATCACGCCGCGCACGTCGCCCTTGCCGAAGGTCTGGGCCGCCCCGGTCTCGGTCTTCAGCGCGTGACCGTAGGAGATCCAATCGATGACCGAGGCTCCGATGCCCGGAATGGCGCCCATGGCGGAGCCGATCCAGGCGCAGCGCAGGATCAGGAACCAATGCTTCATGCAGTCCTTGACCCCGAGCAGCATGCCGGTCTTGGTGTCGACCAGTTGTCCCTGGCCCACCACCGCCATGCGCGAGATGGCGAGATCGCACAGCTCCGGCAGCGCGAAGATGCCGAGCGTGAAGGGCACCAGCGGCATGCCGTCCCACAGATAGAGGGTGTCGAGCGTCCAGCGCAGCGTACCCGACTGCGGATCGGTCCCGATCATGGCCAGCATCATGCCGAAGCAGGCGGCGGTGAGACCGCGCAGCGGCGCGCTGCCGGACAGGACCGACACCATGGAGATGCCGAACACCGCCACCGAGAGCAGCTCGGGCGAGCCAATATAGAGAATGATCGGCCGCAGGATCGGCAGCGTGACCGCCATCAGGGCGGCGCCGAACAGCCCGCCGATCAGCGCCGACATGTAAGAGGCGCCCAGCGCCCGGCCGGCCTCGCCGCGCTTCGTCATCGGGTAGCCGTCGAGCGTCGTCGCCGCCGAGGCCGCATGGCCCGGCGCGCCGAACAGAATGGCCGAGATCGGATCGGCGGTGGTGGTGGTCGAGCCCAGGCCCAGCAACATGCCGAAGGCGGCGTGGGCATCCATATTGTAGGTGAAGGGCAGCAGCAGCGCCGTGCCGGCTACGCCGCCGATACCGGGCAAGAGACCCAGAGAAAGGCCCATGCAGACGCCGGCGAACAGGAAGCCCAGCCGATGCCAATCGAGAATGATCAGCAGGGCGCTACCTGCCGCATGAAGCATATCCACTTCCATGACCGTCCCTCACTGGAGTCTTTGGTGGGAAGTGGGCGCAAGAACTCACTTCGGAACTCACTTCCGTCTTGTCCGTCGTGCTTGTCCGTTTTGTCCCGTCTTGAACTCGCCTGCGCAAGCGAGCGGCAATTCGGATGACATGCGCCCACAGGCGGAGCGCGCCGTGCTGCCGCTCCACTCTATCCTTGTGTCTGCCTTAGCATTCCCAGATCCCGCCCCTTGAGGGCGGCCTTGGCTCATTTAGAGCCCAGATTCCGTTCGGCCACAAGCGTCCGCGATGTTTACGGCTTGCGGCGTGCTGCCGCGTGGGTTGTGGGATCACCGCCGAGGGCGATTTTTCCGCGCCAGATATAGCGAAGCGCTGTCTTGCCACCCGTTGTGCACTGCGCTAAGGCTCGCACACTCCCGTGCCGTACGAGTCCAATGTGACAAGGACAATTCGCCGGGCACGGGCGCCCTGCCTGCTAGCCGGTCTCAGATCGGAGTTCCGGCGCCGCCCGTTGCGCGCGGGGATGGAATCTCCAGGAAGCCGAGGATCGCGGTGAACGAGCTTTTGCTGGGTTACCTTCCTCTCGTGGTTTTCATCGCGGTCGCGCTCGGCCTCGCGATAGCGCTGTTCGTGGCGCCCTTCCTGGTTGCATACAAGCATCCTGATCCCGAGAAGCTGTCGGCCTACGAATGCGGGTTCAATGCCTTCGACGACGCCCGCATGAAATTCGACGTGCGGTTCTATCTGGTCGCCATCCTGTTCATCATTTTCGACCTGGAGGTGAGCTTTCTGTTCCCCTGGGCCGTGGTTTTCGGGCACCTCGGCCTCTACGGCTTTTGGTCGATGATGGTGTTCCTGGGCGTTCTGACCATCGGTTTCACCTACGAATGGCGCAAGGGAGCGCTCGAATGGGACTAGGCGAGCGCGCACCCGCCATGGCGCCGGCCGGCGCCGGCCTCATCGATCCGCGCACCGGCAGACCGGTCGGGGCGGACGACGGCTTCTTCGTCGGCCTCAACGACGAGCTCAGCGACAAGGGCTTCCTTCTCACCGCCACCGAGGACCTCATCATCTGGGCGCGCACCGGCTCGCTGATGTGGATGACGTTCGGGCTGGCCTGCTGCGCGGTCGAGATGATGCAGATGTCGATGCCGCGCTACGATGTCGAGCGGTTCGGCTTCGCGCCGCGCGCCTCGCCCCGCCAGTCCGACGTCATGATCGTCGCCGGCACCCTCACCAACAAGATGGCGCCGGCGCTGCGCAAGGTCTACGACCAGATGCCGGAGCCGCGTTACGTGATCTCCATGGGCTCCTGCGCCAACGGCGGCGGCTATTACCATTATTCCTATTCGGTCGTGCGCGGCTGCGACCGCATCGTCCCTGTGGACATCTACGTACCCGGCTGTCCACCGACCGCCGAAGCCCTGCTCTACGGCGTGCTGCTGCTGCAGAAGAAGATCCGCCGCATCGGAACGATCGAACGCTAGGCGCGCCGCACCGTCATGGATGAAGCTCTCCATCAACACGCCGAGACGATCGCCGCCGCGCTCAAGGGCTCGCTCAAGGCCCACTCGATCGCGCACGGCGAGCTGACCGTCACGATCGCGGCGCCCGACATCGTGGCGGCGGCGAAGGTGCTGCGCGACGACGAGCGCTGCCGCTACATCAGCATCATCGACGTCACGGCCGTGGATTGGCCCGGCCGCGAGCCGCGCTTCGAGGTGGTCTATCATTTCCTGTCGCCCGCCCATAACCGGCGCATCCGGGTCAAGATCGCGGTCGGCGAGAGCGCCGCGGTGCCCTCGATCATCGAGGTGTTTCCGGGCGCCAGCTGGTTCGAGCGCGAGGTCTACGATCTTTACGGCGTCCCGTTCACCGGCCATCCCGATATGCGGCGGCTGTTGACCGATTACGGCTTCGAAGGCCATCCGCTGCGCAAGGATTTTCCGCTCACCGGCTTTGTCGAGGTGCGCTGGGACGACGAGCAGAAGCGGGTGGTCTACGATCCGGTCCGGCTGGCGCAGGAGTTCCGCAATTTCGATTTCCTTTCACCCTGGGAGGGGCCGGATTACGTGCTGCCGGGCGACGAGAAAGCGAAGTAGGTGAGTGGTGAGTGGTGAGTAGTGAGTGGCAAATAGAGTTGAGCGTTGGGCGATCGGACGATCAATTCCTATCGGGATCTGCGGGTATGGCAGGAATCAATGGCATTGGCCGAGTCGTGTTATCGGCTAACCCGCATCTTCCCGAAGGAGGAGATGTTCGGGCTGTCGTCGCAGATCAAGCGGGCTGTCGTGTCGGTTCCGGCGAATATTGCCGAAGGATATGGACGGGAAAACACGCGAACGTTCGTTCAATTCCTGCGCATCGCTCAAGGGTCTCTGAAAGAGGTCGAGACGCACCTGCTGCTTGCGCAACGTGTGGGCTTGGTCACCCGAGCCGATATCGATGCGCCGCTGGGGCGGTGCGAGGCCATCGGAAAGATGCTTCGCCTGTTTATTCGCTCCCTGCAAAAGAAGGCCGCCGAATTGTGACTTCCTCGACCTTCACCACTCACCACTCACTACTCACTACTCCCGATTTCGGCCCCGCGGAGTCCTCCGATGGGTGAAATCGCCGCACCCCGTACTTTCACCATCAATTTCGGGCCGCAACACCCGGCCGCGCACGGGGTGCTGCGGCTCGTGCTCGAGCTCGACGGCGAGGTGGTGGAGCGGGTCGATCCGCATATCGGCCTTTTGCATCGCGGCACCGAGAAGCTGATCGAGCAGAAGACCTACCTGCAGGCGATCCCGTATTTCGACCGGCTCGATTACGTGGCGCCGATGAACCAGGAGCACGCCTTCTGCCTGGCGGCTGAAAAGCTCCTGGGCCTCACGATCCCCCGGCGCGCCCAGCTCATCCGGGTGCTGTATTGCGAGATCGGCCGGCTCTTGTCCCATCTGCTCAACGTCACCACGCAGGCCCTGGACGTGGGCGCGCTGACGCCCCCGCTCTGGGGCTTCGAGGAGCGCGAGAAGCTGATGGTGTTCTACGAGCGCGCCTCCGGCAGCCGCATGCATGCCGCCTATTTCCGCGTCGGTGGCGTGCACCAGGACCTGCCGGAAAAGCTGATCGACGACATCGCGGCGTTCTGCGAGCCGTTCCTCCAGGTCTGCGACGACCTCGAGGAGCTGCTCACCGAGAACCGCATCTTCAAGCAGCGCAATGTCGACATCGGGGTGGTGACGCTCGACGACGCCTGGGCCTGGGGTTTCTCCGGCGTGATGGTGCGCGGCTCCGGCGCCGCCTGGGATCTGCGCAAGGTGCAGCCCTACGAATGCTATGACGAGCTCGATTTCGACATCCCGATCGGCAAGAACGGCGACTGTTACGACCGCTACTGCATCCGCATGGAGGAGATGCGCCAGTCCATCCGCATCATGCGCCAGTGCATCGACCGCCTGCGCGCACCCGAAGGGCGCGGCCCGGTGACGGTGCTGGACAACAAGATCGTGCCGCCCCGGCGCGAGGAGATGAAACGGTCGATGGAAGCCCTCATCCATCACTTTAAGCTTTACACGGAAGGCTTTCATGTGCCTGCCGGAGAGGTCTATGCCGCGGTCGAGGCCCCGAAGGGCGAATTCGGCGTCTATCTGATCGCCGACGGCACCAACAAGCCCTACAAATGCAAGATCCGGGCGCCCGGCTTCGCGCATCTGCAGGCCATGGATTTCATCTGTCGCGGCCACATGCTCGCCGACATATCGGCCGTGCTCGGCTCCCTCGACATCGTGTTCGGGGAGGTGGACCGATGACGACGATGCTGGCCGCAATCCTCTCGTCGGATCACGCTCGCAGCTCTACGCGAGCAAGCGCAGAGCAAGAGCACAGCTAGCATGGCCCCCCGTCGTCTCGCCGAAGATCAGCCCGCGAGCTTCGCCTTCACGGCGGAGAATCTGGCTTGGGCCAAAGACCGCATCGCCAAGTATCCCGAAGGCCGCCAGGCCTCGGCGGTGATCTCGCTGCTCTGGCGCGCCCAGGAGCAGTCGGGCGGCTGGCTGCCCCAGAAGGCGATCGAGCACGTGGCCGAGCTGCTCGGCATGGCCAGGATACGCGTGCTCGAGGTCGCCACCTTCTACACCATGTTCAACCTCGCGCCGGTCGGAAGATTCCATGTGCAGCTCTGCGGCACCACGCCGTGCATGCTGCGCGGCTCCGACGCGCTCAAGAAGGTGTGCCACGACCGGATCGGCGAGGAGCTCGAGGTCACCGTCGACGGGAACTTCTCCTGGATCGAGGTCGAGTGCCTGGGCGCCTGCGTGAATGCCCCGATGGCGCAGATCAATTACGACTATTACGAGGACCTCACGCCGGCGAGCTTCGAGAAAATCCTCGACGATCTCGCCGCCGGCCACGCTCCCAAGCCCGGCCCCCAGGTCGACCGCCAGCTCTCGGCGCCGGTCGGCGGGCCGACCACTCTGACGACGTTTTCCAAGAGCTGAAACACTCTTCAAAGAGCTGACCCGAGATGCTCGACGACAAGGACCGCATTTTCCGCAACCTCTACGGCCAGGGCGATTGGGGCCTTGAGGGCGCCCGCGCGCGCGGCGCCTGGGACGGCACCAAGGCGATCCTGGAGAAGGGGCGCGAGGGCATCGTCAACGAGGTGAAGGCCTCCGGCCAGCGCGGCCGTGGCGGCGCCGGTTTCGCCACCGGCTTGAAATGGTCGTTCATGCCCAAGCAGGTCGGCGACCGGCCGCATTATCTCGTGGTCAATGCCGACGAATCCGAGCCCGGCACCTGCAAGGACCGCGAGGTCATGCGGCACGACCCGCATCTCCTGGTCGAGGGCTGCCTGATCGCCGGCTGCGCCATGGCGGCCAATACCGGCTACATCTACATCCGCGGCGAGTTCGTGCGCGAGCGCGAGAACCTGCAGGCGGCGATCGACCAGGCCTACGAGGCCAAGCTGATCGGCAAGAACAACATCCACGGCTTCGACTTCGACTTGGTGCTCCACCATGGCGCCGGCGCCTATATCTGCGGCGAGGAGACGGCGCTGCTCGAGAGCCTGGAAGGCAAGAAGGGCATGCCGCGGCTCAAGCCGCCGTTCCCGGCCAATATGGGGCTCTATGGCTGCCCCACCACGGTCAACAATGTCGAGACCATCGCGCAGGTGCCCGACATCATGCGGCGCGGCGCCGCCTGGTTCGCCGGCATCGGCCGGCCGAACAATACCGGCACCAAGCTCTATTGCATCTCCGGCCACGTCGAGCGGCCCTGCAATGTCGAGGAGACCATGGGCATCCCGCTGCGCGAGCTGATCGAGCGGCATGCCGGCGGCGTGCGCGGCGGCTGGGACAATCTGATGGCCGTCATCCCGGGCGGCTCGTCGATGCCGATCATTCCGGCCGGTCCCGACCAGGCCGACACCCTCTTGATGGATTTCGACGGCTGCCGCGACAAGAAGTCGGCGCTCGGCACCGCGGCCGTCATCGTGATGGACAAGTCGACCGATATCGTGCGCGCCATGGCCCGCATCTCCTATTTCTACAAGCACGAGAGCTGCGGCCAGTGCACGCCCTGCCGCGAGGGCATGGGCTGGATGTGGCGCCTGCTCAACCGCATGGCGGAGGGACGCGCCCACAAGTCCGAGATCGACATGCTCTACCAGGTCACCACCCAGATCGAGGGCCACACCATCTGCGCATTCGGGGACGGCGCGGCCTGGCCGGTGCAGGGCCTGCTGCGCCATTTCCGCCCCGAGATCGAGCGGCGCATCGATGAATATACCGCCAACCCGCATCCCGAGCCGATGCCGGCGGCGGCGGAGTAGGCGCGTGAATGCGAGCATGAGCGTAACAAGCGAGGCGCAGGTCTAAAAAATGGCCAAGCTCATCGTCGACGGCAAGGAGATCGAGGTTCCGCCGGAATTCACGCTGCTGCAGGCCTGCGAGGCCGCCGGCGCCGAGATCCCGCGTTTCTGCTTCCATGCCCGGCTGTCGATCGCCGGCAATTGCCGCATGTGCCTGGTCGAGCTGGTCGGCTCGCCCAAGCCGATCGCCTCCTGCGCCTGGGGCGTGCGCGACTGCCGGCCCGGTCCCAAGGGCGAGCCGCCCGAGGTCAAGACCCGCTCACCGATGGTGCGCAAGGCCCGCGAGGGCGTGATGGAGTTCCTGCTCATCAATCATCCGCTCGACTGCCCGATCTGCGACCAGGGCGGCGAGTGCGACCTGCAAGACCAGTCCATGGCCTATGGGGTGGATGCCAGCCGCTACCGCGAGAACAAGCGCGCGGTCGATGAGAAATATATCGGGGCCCTGGTGAAAACGGTGATGACGCGCTGCATCCATTGCACGCGCTGCATCCGCTTCGCCACCGAGGTCGCCGGCGTGCCCGAGCTCGGCGCCATCGGCCGCGGCGAGGACATGGAGATCACCACCTATCTGGAAACCGCCATGACGTCCGAGCTGCAGGGCAACGTGGTCGATCTCTGCCCGGTCGGGGCGCTGACCTCCAAGCCCTATGCGTTCGCGGCGCGGCCCTGGGAGCTCAACAAGACCGAGTCGATCGACGTCATGGACGCGCTCGGCTCGGCCATCCGGGTCGACACCCGCGGGCGCGAGGTCATGCGCATCCTGCCGCGCATCAATGACGACGTGAACGAGGAATGGATTTCCGACAAGACCCGCCACGTGGTCGACGGGCTGCGCGCCCAGCGCCTCGATCAACCCTATATCCGCGAGCGTGGCCGCCTGCGCCCCGCCTCCTGGCCGGCGGCCTTCGCGGCCATCGCCGCCGCCGTGGCGCGCACAGGCGCCAAGCGCATCGGCGCGGTTGCGGGCGATCTCGCCGCCGTCGAGGAGATTTTCGCCCTCAAGGACCTGATGGGCCGGCTCGAGGTGAGCAACATCGACTGCCGGCAGGATGGCGCGGCGCTCGATCCGGCCTGGGGCAGGGCGAGCTACCTGTTCAACCCCACCATCGCGGGCATCGAGCGCGCCGACGCGCTCGTCATCGTGGGCGCCGATCCGCGCCGGGAAGCGGCCGTCCTCAACGCCCGCATCCGCAAGCGCTGGCGCAGCGGCAATTTTCCGATCGCCTTGATCGGCCGAGAGGTCGATCTCACCTATACGTACGACTATCTGGGCGCCGGCCCCGATACGCTCGCCGAGCTCGCGGCCGGGCGGCATGCCTTTGCGGACACCCTCAAGAAGGCCGCGCATCCGCTGATCCTGGTCGGGAGCGGCGCGCTGGCGCGTCCCGACGGCGCTGCCGTCGCGGCGCTCGCCGCCAAGGCTGCGGTCGAGCTCGGTGCCGTGAAGGAGGGCTGGAACGGCTACGGCTTCCTGCACGCCGCGGCGGCCCGTGCGGGCGCGCTCGACATCGGCTTCGTGCCGGGCCCCTGCGGCTTGTCCGCGCCCGCCATGGCGAAAGCCGGCGCGCTCGACCTCGTTTTCCTCTTGGGCGCCGACGAGATCGATATTCCCCCCGGCGCCTTCGTGGTCTATCTCGGCACCCATGGCGACCGCGGCGCCCACCGCGCCGACGTCATCCTGCCGGGGGCGGCCTATCCGGAAAAATCCGGCATCTACGTCAATACCGAGGGGCGGGTGCAGATGGCCGAGCGCGCCGCCTTTCCGCCCGGCGATGCGCGCGAGGATTGGGCGATCCTGCGCGCGCTGTCCGACCGGCTCGGCCATAAATTGCCCTATGATTCGCTCTCCGGCTTGCGCCAGGTGCTGTTTCGGGCGTATCCGCACCTGGGCCGCATCGATCAGATCGCGCCCGGCGACAGCGGCGACATCGGACGGCTGGCGGCGCGCGGGGGAACGCCCGACAAGGCGCCCTTCGGCTCGCCGGTCGATGATTTCTATCTCACCAATCCGATCGCACGCGCCTCTGCCGTCATGGCCGAATGCTCGGTGATCGCGGAAGGATACGCCGCGCGCACCGCGGCGGAGTGACCACGATGGACGAGCTCTGGGCGAACTATATCTGGCCGTTGATCGTGATGGTGGCGCAGAGCCTGCTGCTGCTCGTGATCCTGCTGATCGCCATCGCCTATGTGCTGCTCGCCGACCGCAAGATCTGGGCGGCGGTGCAGATGCGGCGCGGGCCCAACGTGGTCGGCCCGTTCGGGCTCTTGCAGTCCTTCGCCGATCTCCTCAAGTTCGTGCTCAAGGAGCCGACCATCCCGGCCGGCGCCAACAAGGGCGTGTTCCTGCTGGCGCCGCTCGTCACCTGCGTGCTGGCGCTCTCCGCCTGGGCGGTGATCCCGGTCAATCTCAACTGGGGGATCGCCGACATCAATGTCGGCATCCTGTACATTTTCGCGATCTCCTCGCTCATGGTCTACGGCGTCATCATGGCGGGCTGGGCGTCGAACTCGAAATACCCGTTCCTGGCGGCGCTGCGCTCGGCGGCGCAAATGGTGTCCTACGAGGTCTCGATCGGCTTCGTCTTCATCACCGTCCTGTTGTGCGTCGGCTCGCTCAACCTGACCGACATCGTCAAGGCGCAGGACGGCAGCTGGGGCCTGCTGGGCTGGTTCTGGCTGCCGCTGTTCCCGATGTTCGTGATCTTCTTCATCTCGGCGCTGGCCGAGACCAACCGGCCGCCGTTCGATCTGGTGGAGGCCGAATCCGAGCTGGTCGCGGGCTTCATGGTCGAATACGGCTCCGCCCCCTACATGATGTTCATGCTGGGCGAGTACGTGGCCATCGGCACCATGTGCGCCATGGCCACCATCCTGTTCCTGGGCGGCTGGCTGCCGCCGATCCCGATCTGGCCGCTCACTCTGGTGCCGGGGGTGATCTGGTTCACCCTCAAGGCCTCCTTCATGTTCTTCATGTTCGCCATGGTGAAGGCGATCGTTCCGCGCTACCGCTACGACCAGCTGATGCGGCTGGGCTGGAAGGTGTTCCTGCCGATCTCGCTGGCCATGGTGGTGATCGTCGCCGGGGTGCTGCAATTTTCCGGATGGGCGCCGAAATGAGAAGGAGCCGACACGATGGAGCTTTCGCTTGCCGGCTTGATCGGCGCCGTCGTGGGGACGATGGTGTCGGCGGTGTTCTACGGTCCGCTGGTCGATGCGGTCGAGGGGGCGCTGCGCCGGGTCCGCGCCGGCACCGAGGACCGCGCCACCTTCGCGCAGGAGATCGCCTTGCTGCGCCGGGGCATACTGGCGGCCGACATGCTGCTGTGCGCCGGCCTCGGATATTGGGTCGGGCTGAAGATCGGCGGATAGGGCACATGATCTCCGTGCAAGGAATGATCGCATGAGACTCGATCGCGCCGCTCGTTCGGTGTTCCTGTGGGAGTTCGTCGCCGCCACCATGCTGGCGATGCGCTACTTCTTCCGCGCCAAGTCCACGCTCAACTATCCGTTCGAGAAAGGTCCGCTCTCGCCCCGTTTCCGCGGCGAGCACGTGCTGCGGCGCTACCCCAACGGCGAGGAACGCTGCATCGCCTGCAAGCTGTGCGAGGCGATCTGCCCGGCGCAGGCGATCACGATCGAGGCCGGTCCGCGCCGAAACGACGGCACCCGCCGCACCACGCGCTACGACATCGACATGGTCAAATGCATCTATTGCGGGCTGTGCCAGGAGGCCTGTCCGGTCGACGCCATCGTCGAAGGCCCGAATTTCGAGTTCGCCGCCGAGACCCGCGAGGAGCTCTATTACGACAAGGAACGCCTGCTCGCGAACGGCGATCGCTGGGAGCGCGAGATCGCCAAGAACATGTCACTCGACGCGCCCTATCGGTGAGAGCGATGATCCTGCCCGCGCTCTTCTTCTATCTGTTCGCCGGCGTCTGCATCGCTTCGGCCTTCATGGTCATCGCGGCGCGCAATCCCGTCCACTCGGTGCTCTATCTCATCCTGGCGTTCGTGAACGCGGCCGGCCTGTTCGTGATGCTCGGGGCCGAGTTCCTGGCCATGATCCTGATCGTGGTCTATGTCGGCGCCATCGCGGTCCTGTTCCTGTTCGTGGTGATGATGCTGGATGTCGACTTCGCCGAGCTGCGGCAGGGCTTTCTGCAGTATCTGCCGCTGGGGGCGCTGTTGTTCTGCATCTTTCTCCTGGAGCTGGGAGGCGTGGTGTTCACCTGGGCGTTCGCCCCGGACATCTCGCAGGCCTTCGCTTCGCCGATCCCGCCGCTCGCCAGCGTCAGCAATACGGCGGCGCTCGGGCAGGTGCTCTACACGCGCTACGTCTATTACTTCCAGGCCTCCGGCCTGGTCCTGCTGGTCGCCATGGTGGGGGCGATCGTGCTGACGTTGCGCCACAAGCCCAGCGTCAAGCGCCAGAACATCGCCGCGCAGGTCGCCCGCACCAAGGCGACCGCCATCGAGGTCGTCAAGGTTCAGAGCGGGCAGGGACTGTCATGACCATCGGGCTCGGCCACTATCTCACCGTCGCCGCGATCCTGTTCACGCTCGGCGTGTTCGGCATCTTCCTCAATCGCAAGAACGTCATCATCATCATGATGTCGATCGAGCTGATCCTGCTGTCCGTCAATCTCAATCTGGTCGCCTTCTCGGCCTTCCTCGGCGACCTCGTGGGCCAGGTCTTCGCGCTGGTCGTGCTGACCGTGGCGGCGGCCGAGGCCGCCATCGGGCTCGCCATTCTGGTCGTCTACTTCCGCAATCGCGGCTCGATCGCGGTCGAAGACATCAATCTGATGAAAGGCTAAAGGCCCGAGCGCATGTATCAGACGATCGTCTTCCTGCCGCTGCTCGGCGCGATCCTGGCGGCCCTGATCTCGCTGACCGGCGCGCGGGCCCGCCACCCCGGCGGCATGCCGGGAGCGGCCCCACCTGCGCACGGCGGCCCGCATGGCGCGGCGCACGATGAGCCGGACGATCCGCACGGCGAGCCGGCGGCGCATCAACCAGCCGCGCTCGGCTCGCGCCTGGCGCAGCTGATCACGACCGGGCTCCTGTTCTTCTCCATGATCCTGTCGTGGATCGTGTTCGTGCAGGTCGGCTTCGGCCAGGATGCGCACGTCTCGCTCACGACCTGGGTGATCTCGGGCGATCTCAAGTTCGCCTGGGCGCTGCGCGTCGATACCCTGACCGCCGTCATGCTGGTGGTGGTCACCACCATCTCGGCCTTGGTCCACCTCTATTCGATCGGCTACATGGCGGAGGATCCGCACCAGCCGCGCTTCTTCTGCTACCTGTCGCTGTTCACCTTCGCGATGCTGATGCTGGTGACGTCCGACAACCTGGTGCAGCTGTTCTTCGGCTGGGAAGGCGTCGGCTTGATGAGCTATCTGCTGATCGGCTTCTGGTATCAGAAGCCGGCGGCGAACGCGGCCGCCATCAAGGCCTTCGTGGTCAACCGGGTCGGGGATTTCGGCTTCTCGCTCGGCATCTTCGCCGTGTTCATGATGACCGGAGCGGTCGATTTCGACACGGTGTTCGCGCAGGCACCCGGCCTCGCCGGCAAGACCATCGACATCTTGGGCATCCATGCCGATGCGCTGACGCTGATCTGCCTCATGCTGTTCATGGGCGCCATGGGCAAATCCGCCCAGTTCCTGCTCCATACCTGGCTGCCGGACGCCATGGAGGGCCCGACCC
Organism: uncultured Alphaproteobacteria bacterium; assembly: GCA_963744275.1. GTDB lineage: Bacteria > Pseudomonadota > Alphaproteobacteria > Rhizobiales > Xanthobacteraceae > VAZQ01. Next base: position 276,117 of record CAVUSX010000024.1, on the reverse strand, counting down.
CGGTTTCCGCCCTGATCCATGCCGCCACCATGGTGACGGCCGGCGTGTTCATGGTGGCGCGGCTCTCGCCGCTGTTCGAGCTCGCCCCCAACGCCCAGAGCTTCGTGATCTTCATCGGGGCCACCACCGCCCTGTTCGCCGCCACCGTCGGCCTGGTGCAGAACGACATCAAGCGGATCGTCGCCTATTCGACCTGCTCGCAGCTCGGCTACATGTTCGTCGCCATGGGCGTCGGCGCCTATTCGGTCGGCATGTTTCACCTCTTCACCCACGCCTTCTTCAAGGCGCTCCTGTTCCTGGGCTCGGGCTCCGTCATCACCGCCATGCACCACGAGCAGGACATCCGCCACATGGGCGGGCTCAAGGACCGCATTCCGCTCACCTATTGGGCGATGGTGATCGGTACGCTGGCGCTCACCGGATTTCCGCTCACCGCCGGCTATTTCTCCAAGGACGCCATCATCGAGGCGGCCTATGCGGGCGCCAACCCGATGGCGATCTACGGCTTCTTGTGCACGGTCGCGGCCGCCGCCCTGACGTCGTTCTATTCCTGGCGGCTGATCTTCAAGACCTTCCACGGCACGCCGCACGACCGCCACCATTACGAGGCGGCGCACGAGAGCCCGCCCGCCATGCTGGTGCCGCTCGCCGTGCTGGCGGCCGGCTCGCTGCTCGCCGGCTATCCGTTCAAGGAGCTGTTCGCCGGGCACGGCGTCGGGGAATTCTTCCGCCAGTCGCTCAAATTCGCCGAAAGCAACCACGTGCTCGAGGACATGGAGCGGATTCCCTATCTCATCAGCGTGCTGCCGACCGTGATGATGCTGATCGGCTTCGCGGTGGCCTGGCAATTCTATATCCGCAAGCCGCAGCTGCCGGTCGAGCTCGCGCGCCAGCACGAGTTGCTCTACAAGTTCCTGCTCAACAAGTGGTACTTCGACGAGCTCTACGACCTCCTCTTCGTGCAGCCGGCGTTCCGGCTCGGGCGCCTGTTGTGGAAGGGCGGCGACGGCTGGCTGATCGACGGCTTCGGGCCCGACGGCGTCTCGGCGCGCGTGCTCGACGTCACCCGCAGCGTCGTGCGGCTGCAAACCGGCTACCTCTATCACTATGCCTTCGCCATGCTGATCGGCGTCGCCGCGCTGATCACCTATTTCATGTTCGCGGGAGGCATGCGTTGATGCTCACGTGGCCGATCCTCTCCGTCATCGCCTTCCTGCCGCTGGCGGGCGCGCTCCTCATCGCCGCGCTGCCCAGCCACGGCGAGGCCGAGGAGCGCAACGTGCGCTGGATCGCGCTGTGGGTCACGCTGGTGACGTTCGCGATCGCGCTCTACCTGACCTGGCGGTTCGATCCCAAATCGGCCGAATTCCAGTTCGAGGAGAAGTATCGCTGGCTCGAGGGCACGATCATCTACCACATGGGGGTCGACGGCATCTCGCTGCCGTTCGTCGTCCTGACCACCGGCCTGATGCCGATCTGCATCGTCGCCAGCTGGACCGCGATCCAGAAGCGCGTCAAGGAATACATGATCGCCTTCCTGGTGCTGGAGACCCTGATGGTCGGCACCTTCACGGCGCTCGATCTGGTGCTGTTCTACCTGTTCTTCGAGGGCGGCCTCATTCCGATGTTCCTCATCATCGGCGTGTGGGGCGGGCCGCGGCGGGTCTATGCGAGCTTCAAGTTCTTCCTCTACACCCTGCTCGGCTCGGTGCTGATGCTGCTCGCCATCATGTCGCTCTACTGGGACGCCGGCACCACCGACATCCCGACCCTGCATGCATCACGGCTTCCCGCTCGGGCTGCAGAAATGGGCCTGGCTCGCCTTCTTCGCCTCCTTCGCGGTGAAGATGCCGATGTGGCCGGTGCACACCTGGCTGCCCGACGCCCACGTGGAGGCCCCGACCGCCGGCTCGGTGATCCTCGCCGCCATCCTCCTGAAAATGGGCGGCTACGGCTTCCTGCGCTTCTCGCTGCCGATGTTTCCGGCCGCCTCGCATGATTTCGCGCCGCTCGTGTTCGCGCTTTCCGTGGTCGCCATCATCTACACCTCGCTGGTGGCGCTGGTGCAGGAGGACATGAAGAAGCTGATCGCCTATTCGTCGGTCGCCCATATGGGCTTCGTGACCATGGGCATCTTCGCCGCCACCACCCAGGGGGTGGCGGGCGGCATCTTCCAGATGATCTCGCACGGCGTGGTGTCGGGCGCGCTGTTCCTGTGCGTGGGCGTCGTCTACGACCGCATGCATACGCGCGAGATCGCGGCCTATGGGGGGCTCGTCAACCGCATGCCGTTCTACGCGGTCGCCTTCATGATCTTCACGCTCGCCAATGTGGCGCTGCCCGGCACGTCGGGCTTCATCGGCGAGTTCCTGACATTGATCGGAACCTTCCGGGTCAACACCTCGGTCGCGGCCTTCGCCACCATCGGCACCATCCTGTCGGCCGCCTACGCGCTCTGGCTCTACCGCCGGGTCATCTTCGGGGTGCTCGACAAGCGCGCGCTCGCCGCCATCATGGATCTCGACTACCGCGAGATGATCACGCTCGGGCCGCTCGCCGTATTGGCGATCCTGCTCGGCATCTTCCCGCAGCCGGTGCTCGACATCTCCGCCGCATCGGTGGCCCAGCTGCTCGACGGCTACACGCATGCGCTCGACACCGCGCACACTGCCGCGCTGCTGCTGAGGTAATGCCGATGAACGACGTCGCCGCACTTCCCGCCCTGCTGCCGGCTCTGCCCGAGATCGTGCTCGCGCTCGGCGCCATGGCGCTGCTGATGCTGGGCGCCTTCCGCGGCGAGCACACGGCGGTCGCGGTCAGCTGGCTGGCGATCGCGCTCCTGGTGGCTGGCCGGCGCGATCACGCTGTGGCTGCCCGGCGGCACGCTCACGACCTTCGGGGGCAGCTTCATCGTCGATCCGTTCGCGCGCTTCCTCAAGCTGTTGGCGCTGACCGGCTCGGCCGGCGCCATCCTCATGTCGTTCGACTATCTGGCGGTCGAGAAGCAGCAGCGCTTCGAGTACCCGATCCTGATCCTGCTCTCGACCACCGGCATGCTGATGCTGATCTCGGCGGCCGATCTCATCGCGCTTTATCTCGGCCTCGAGTTGATGAGCCTGGCGCTCTACGTGGTGGCCGCCATCAATCGCGATTCCGCCCGCTCCTCGGAGGCCGGCCTCAAATATTTCATCCTGGGCGCGCTCTCCTCGGGCATGCTCCTGTACGGCGCTTCGCTGGTCTACGGCTTCACCGGCACGGTGAGCTTCGCCGGCATCGCCAAGGCGGCGAGCCCCGACAGCATCGGGCTGGTCATGGGCCTGGTGTTCCTGTTCGCGGGCTTCTGCTTCAAGGTATCGGCGGTGCCGTTCCACATGTGGACGCCGGACGTCTACGAAGGCGCCCCGACCCCGATCACCGCGTTCTTCGCCGCCGCCCCCAAGGTCGCCGGCATCGCCATGTTCGTGCGCACCACCATCGTGGCATTTCCCGGCATCGTGCCGGAATGGCAGCAGATCGTGATCTTCGTCTCCATCGCCTCGATGGCGCTCGGCGCCTTCGCGGCCATCGGCCAGCGCAACATCAAGCGGCTGATGGCCTATTCCTCGATCGGGCACATGGGTTTTGCGCTGATCGGCCTCGCCGCCGCCACCTCGGACGGCATCGAGGGCGTGCTGGTCTACATGGCGATCTATCTGGCCATGACGCTCGGCACCTTCGCGGTCATCCTGGCGATGCGGCGCGAGGGCCGCATGGTCGAGGGGATCAGCGATCTGGCCGGGCTCGCGCGCACCAACCCCGACCATGGCGTTCTTCCTGGCGATGCTGCTGTTCTCGCTCGCCGGCATCCCGCCGCTCGCCGGCTTCTTTGCGAAGTTCTACGTATTCCTGGCCGCCATCAAGGCCGGGCTGTTCGTGCTCGCCGTCATCGGGGTGGTGACCAGCGTGGTGGGCGCGTATTATTATCTCACCATCGTGAAAATCATGTATTTCGACGAGCCGGCCGAGGCCTTCGCACCGATGCCCTACGAGCTCAAGATCGTGCTGGCCGTCGGCGGACTGTTCAATCTATTGTTCTTCGTCTATCCCGGGCCGCTGATCGCGGCCGCGACCGCGGCGGCCAAATCGCTTTTTTGAATGATCGAACCTTGAGCTAGATGTTGGAGCTGGATCCCAGAGCCGCCGCTGCCGGGGTGCGGCTGGTGGCCCATCATGAGATCGACTCGACCAATGCGGAAGCCTTGCGGCTGATGCGGCAGGGCGAGCGTGGACCCTTTGGATCGCGGCGGAGCGACAAAGCGCCGGCCGCGGCCGGCGCGGACGCAGCTGGATTTCGGTTCCCGGCAATCTGCACGCCAGCCTGCTGCTGACGGACCCGGGACCGGCCGAGCATTGGCCGCAGCTTTCGTTCGTGGCGGCGCTTGCGGTTCACGACGCGGTCGTCGAGTGTGCCGCGGAGATCAGCGCCGATGCTCGAGCTGAAATGGCCGAACGATCTGTTGCTGGCGGGCGCCAAGCTCGCCGGCATCCTGATCGAAGGCGAGGGCAGGGAAGAGGAGGGAGCCGTGGCCATCGGCATCGGCGTCAATTGCACGGCCCATCCGGCGCCGACCGCCTACCGGGCGACCGATCTCGCTCGCCGCCGGGGCGATCGTCTCGGCGGACGCGTTGTTTGCCTCGCTCTGCGTCAAGATGCCGGGGCGGCTGGCGCAATGGAACAGCGGCCTCGGCTTCGCGACCATCCGGGCCGACTGGCTCGCCCGCGCCGCCGGCCTCGGCGAGAACATCCGCGTCGGTCTCCCCGGATCGCGAGCTCGCCGGCCGGTTTCGAAGGGCTCGACGAGGCCGGCTGCCTCGTGCTGACCGGCCCCGATGGCGCCAAAGAGGTGGTCGCGGCCGGCGAGGTCATTTCATTCGGAGGCTCGCAATGAGCTGCGATGCGACCGCGAAGCGGTAGCCCTGATGGCCGGCCGGGGCGAAGAGCTGGTGTTTGCGCCGCTCGGCGGGGTCGGCGAGATCGGCATGAATCTGGCGGTCTACGGCTTCGGCGACGCGCAGCGCCGGAAGTGGATCGCGGTCGATCTCGGCGTCTCGTTCGGCGGCGACGACCTGCCCGGCATCGATCTCATCATGCCGGACATCCGCTTCCTGGTGGCGGAGCGCCGCAACCTGCTCGGCCTCGTGCTCACCCACGCCCATGAAGATCATTTCGGCGCGGTGCTCGATCTGTGGCCGCGGCTCAAGATTCCGGTCTACGCCACGCCGTTCACCGCCGCGCTGCTCGAGGCCAAGCGGCAAAGCGAGCCGGGCGCGCCGCGAGATTCCGGTCACCATCGTGCCGCTGGGCGGGCGCTTCTCGCTTGGGCCCTTCGACATCGAGCTCGTCTCCATGGCCCATTCGATCCCGGAATCGAACGGCCTCATCATTCGCACCGCGCTCGGCACCGTGCTGCATACCGGCGACTGGAAGATCGACCCGACGCCGGTGCTCGGGCCCCCGACCGACGAGCCCAAGCTGCGCGCGCTCGGCGATGAAGGCTGCCTGGCGCTGGTCGGCGATTCGACCAATGCGGTGCGCGAGGGCCGCTCGCCGTCCGAGACGCGAGGTGGCCAAGACGCTCGCCGAGCTGATCAGGACCGCGCCCGGGCGCGTCGGGGTCACCACCTTCGCGTCCCATGTGGGACGCCTGCGCTCGGTCGCCAAGGCGGCGGCGCGCCTGCGACCGCGAGGTCGTGCTGGTCGGCCGCTCCATGGAGCGCATCGCGCAAGTCGCGCGCGAGACCGGCTATCTCGACGACATTCGCGGATTTCCGCTCGGCCGAGGTCTTCGGCTACCTGCCGCCCGAGAAGGTCGTGGCCCTGTGCACCGGCAGCCAGGGCGAGGCGCGCGCGGCGCTGTCGCGCATCGCCGAGGACGATCATCCGGAGGTGAGCTTCGCGGCCGGCGACCGCGTGATCTTCTCCTCGCGCGCCATTCCGGGCAACGAGAAAGCCGTGATGCGGGTGATCAACGGCTTGGTGGCGCGCGGCGTCGAGGTCATCACCGATCGCGATCACCTGGTGCACGTGTCCGGCCATCCGCGCCGGGCCGAGCTGCAGGACATGATCGGCTGGGTGCGCCCGCGCATCGCTGATCCCGGCCCATGGCGAGACCCTGCACATGGCCGCGCATGCGGCGCTGGCGCGCCACGCCGGGGTCCCCAAGGTGATCATCTGCCGGGACGGCGATCTGGTGCGGCTGGCGCCGCAGCCCGGCATCATCGACGAGGTGCCGGCGGGCCGCCTCTACAAGGACGGCTCGCTCCTGATCGGAGCCCAGGAGCGCACCGTCGCGGACCGCCGCCGGCTCGGATTTGCCGGCATCGTCTCGGTGGCGCTCGACGCTGTCCGACAAAGGCGAGCTGTTGAGCGGCCCGCGCCTCGAGCTGACCGGGATTCCCGACGCCAATGCGGCCGGCGCCGCCATGCTGCAGATCGCGCACGATGCCCTGCTGGAGGCCTTCAACTCGATGCCGAAGGCGCGCCGGCGCGATCCCGATGCGGTCGCGGAGTCGCTGCGGCGCGCGGTGCGCTCCGCGCTTCGGCTCGGCCTGGAAGAAGAAGCCCATATGCCACGTCCATGTGCTGACGGTATGATGCCGGCCGTCGATCGTTTCTACGTTATCGAAACCGGTGCCGGGCCACAACCCAAGAGGAAGCTCGCAAAATGCACATCGGACGGCTCAATCATGTGGCGATCGCGGTCAAGGACATCGCGAAGGCCGCCGGCGTCTACCGTGACACGCTCGGCGCCGAGATCTCCGCCGCGGTCGCGCAGCCCGAGCACGGCGTGACCACCGTGTTCGTGCTGCTGCCCAACACCAAGATCGAGCTCCTGGAGCCGCTCGGCGAGGGCTCCCCGATCGCGAAATTTCTCGAGCGCAGCCCGGACGGCGGCATCCACCATCTCTGCTACGAGGTCGACGACATCAGGTCCGCGCGCGACCGCCTGAAGGCGCAGGGCGTCCGCGTGCTCGGCGACGGCGAGCCGAAGATCGGCGCCCACGGCAAGCCGGTGCTGTTCCTCCATCCCAAGGATCTGTGCGGCACGCTGATCGAGATCGAGCAGGCGTGAGCGCGCCCTGATGTCCATTTTCACGGCGCTCGCGATCTATTTCATAATCTGGTGGATCGTCCTGTTCGCCGTGCTGCCGTGGGGCGTGCACAGCCAGCACGAAGCGGGCGAGATGACGCCCGGCACCGACCCCGGCGCGCCGGTGCTGACCAACCTCAAGCGCAAGCTGGTGTGGACCACCGTGGTGGCGACCGTGGTGTTCGCGGCCTGGTTCGTGGTCTACTTCTTCCGGATCGTCACGGTCGATCAGCTCGCCGCCTGGTTCGGCATGACGGATTGACGCGGTGGGGCTGCTGTCCGGGAACGTCATCCCGACCGAATTTGTTTTGCTGCCGCGATCCCGCGTTGCGGGCGCCATGGGTTTGACGTTGCCTCGACAAACAACCAACGGATATTGCTTCAAGGCGTAGATCGCGGTCTCGACGGGACGATTTCTCGGAACCGGGGCGTAGATCAGATCAAGCTTGGAGGATTTCCGATGGTCCCCGGATCAACATCCATGGCACGCCGCTTGTACGGATGTTCGCCTTAGCGCGCAAAGGACGCCCGTCTTCGATGACTTGAGCCGTCATCGCGTATCTCGAGCACGGAATTGCTCGGCGCACTTGCGAAGTGTCAAGAGCTCTTTTGCGATACAGATTAGTGAACTCTGACCGTGGATCGACGTATGGTCGAGCGCGGCCAATGTAAAGCGCAGCTACGCGACCGCCAGCATCGTCTCGGCCGATCGGGTCGTCTTCAACATCAAGGGGAACGATTATCGGTTGGTCGTGGCCGTCGACTTCGAGAAGAGCATCGTGTGGATCAAGTGGATCGGTACACACAAAGACTACGACAAGATCGATGTGAAAGAGGTGCAGCATGGCGGTTGAGGTAAGGCCGATCCGGACAAAGCGGGACTATGAGGCTGCCCTCAAGGAGGTAGAGCGCCTTTGGGGCGCGAAGGCAGGAACGTCCGACGGTGACCGACTGGATGTGCTCGCGACCCTCATCGATGCCTATGAGGCGGAGCACTATCCGATGGACCCACCGGATCCCATTGAGGCCATCAAATTCCGCATGGAGCAGCAAGGACTCACGCGGCGGGACTTGGAGGAGATCATCGGCACACGCACCCGCATCGCCGAGGTTCTGAATCGAAAGCGCGGACTATCGATCGCGATGATCCGCCGCCTGCACGACGGCCTCGGCATCTCGGCAGAGGTGCTGATCCGTCCGAGCCGAAAAAGCGCGGCGTGAGCGGAGCGTCGATCCGCCTAGGCTCAGCCTGGGGCGGTCGAGGGCATCAAGCCTTGGCGCCCGATCAGGCGCGAAAACCGCCCCTAGAAATCGAGGACCGCAGGCTCCGCCCCCAAAAACAAAAGAGCAGGGCCGAGGCCCTGCTCAAAACGAAACGATTCCCATCCGACCGAATTTGTTTGAGTTTGTTCGACCGCGATTTCCAGCGACTTGAAGCGCCTTTTGGGGAGGTCCTCCCACGACTTGGACCGCGTGGCGGCACGGGTCTATGCCGTGCGCCTTCCGCGACTATGGAGGTTATTTGATATCGCGGCATTTTGCCACTACAATTTCGAATTGCGGGCATCGAATATTTGACGGGCCAAGCTGAATTTACCCGCTCCCGCGCTCCCGAAAGCCTTGATGGCCCTTGTGTTTTCGCCAATGATCCGGCTTCACTCGGGAACCCGCTCTCCTCCGATTCTCAAAGCTCGCCATGCGATTATCCCGCTACTTTTTGCCACTGCTACGTGAAACCCCCAAGGAAGCGGAGATCGCCTCCCACCGCCTGATGCTGCGGGCCGGCATGGTGCGGCAGGAAGCCGCCGGCATCTATGCCTGGCTGCCGCTCGGCCTGCGGGTGCTCCGGAAGATCGAGGAGATCGTCCGCCAGGAGCAAGACCGCGCCGGCGCCATCGAGCTCCTGATGCCGACCCTGCAGCTCGCCGATCTGTGGCGCGAAAGCGGGCGCTACGACGCCTACGGCCCGGAGATGCTGCGCATCACCGACCGGCACGAGCGCGACATGCTCTATGGCCCGACCAACGAGGAGATGATCACGGAAATCTTCCGGGCCGCGGTGCGCTCCTACAAGGATTTGCCGCTCAATCTCTACCACATCCAGTGGAAGTTCCGCGACGAGCAGCGGCCCCGCTTCGGCGTCATGCGGGGGCGGGAGTTCCTGATGAAGGACGCCTATTCGTTCGACATCGACGAGGCCGCGGCGCGGCGGTCCTACGACAAGATGTTCGTCGCCTATCTGCGCACTTTTGCCCGCATGGGGTTGAAGGCCATTCCGATGGCGGCCGAGACCGGCCCCATCGGCGGCGACCTGTCGCACGAGTTCATCATCCTGGCCGAGACCGGGGAATCCGGCGTCTATTGCAACCGCGACGTCCTCGATCTCAGGGCGCCCGGCGACGAGATCGATTACGGGGCGGATCTCACGCCCGTCATCCGGCAATGGACCGGCCTCTATGCGGCCACCGAGGACGTGCACGATCCGGTGCGCTTCGAGCGCGAGGTGCCGGCCGACAAGCGCGTCCACACCCGCGGGATCGAGGTCGGACAGGTGTTCTATTTCGGCACCAAATACTCCACCCCCATGAAGGCCCTGGTGGCGGGGCCCGACGGCGTCGAACGGCCGGTCCATGCCGGCTCCTACGGGGTCGGCGTATCCCGGCTGGTGGGCGCCATCATCGAGGCCTTCCACGACGATGCCGGCATCAAATGGCCGGAGCCGGTGGCGCCGTTCCGGGCCATCATCCTCAATCTCAAGCAGGGCGCCGCCGACACCGATGCGGCTTGCGAGAAGCTCTATGGCGCGCTCGGCGCCCGCGGGGTCGACGTGCTCTACGACGATCTCGACCAACGGCCGGGAGCGAAATTCGCCGCCGCCGACCTCATCGGCATCCCCTATCAGGTGCTGATCGGGCCCAAGGGGCTCGCCGAAGGCAAGATCGAGATCAAACGGCGCGCCGACGGGAGCCGTGAGCTCATGAGCCCGGCCGACGCGCTGGAGCGGCTGGCCCCGTTGCGGCCGCCGCCGCAATAGCTTTTTGCGTACACGAGCTTGTGCGCGTACATGAGCCCTGTGCGACCATGAGTTCTGCACGAATCTTCGCTTGTGTGCGTAAATGCCTTTGCGGCCGTCGAAAATGGCGTGAAACGGCCAGAATCATGTGAAAATCGGCGCGGGGGAGAATTGCATGGCTGAGTCGACCCGAACCCGCCCCTTTGCGCCCTTCGAATGGATGCTGTCGCTGCGCTACCTGCGGGCCCGGCGCAAGGAAGGATTCATCTCGGTCATCGCCGGCTTCTCGTTTCTGGGAATCATGCTCGGGGTCGCCACCCTCATCATCGTGATGGCGGTGATGAACGGGTTCCGCACCGAGCTGCTCGACAAGATTCTCGGCCTCAACGGGCATCTCCTGATCCAGCCGCTCGAAATCACCGCTCACCGACTGGGAGGCGGTCTCCGATCGCATCTCGCAGATCCCGGGCGTCCGGCTGGCGGCGCCCATCGTCGAGGGCCAGGCGCTCGCCTCCTCGCCGTTCAACTCCGCCGGCGTGCTGGTGCGCGGCATGCGCGCGCGCGACATCGTCAAGCTCGGCTCGATCGACAGCAACATCAAGCAGGGAACGCTCGACGGCTTCGACGAAGGGCAGGGGGTGGCGATCGGCCGCCGGCTGGCCGATCAGCTGTCGCTGCGCGCGGGCGACAACGTGACGCTGGTGGCGCCGCGCGGCGCGGTGACCCCGATGGGCACGACCCCGCGGATCAAATCCTACAAGGTCGCCGCCGTGTTCGAGATCGGCATGTCCGAATACGATTCTTCGCTCCTCTATATGCCGCTCACCGAATCGCAGGCCTATTTCAACCGTGCCGGCGACGTGACCGCGATCGAGGTCTATATCGACAATCCGGACCGCGTCGACCGCTTCAAGGACCTCGTCACCACCGCCGCCCAGCGCCCGATCTTCATGATCGATTGGCACCAGCGCAACGCCACCTTCTTCAACGCGCTGCAGGTCGAGCGCAACGTGATGTTCATCATCCTCAGCCTGATCGTGCTGGTGGCGGCCTTCAACATCGTCTCCGGCCTGACCATGCTGGTGAAGGACAAGGGATCCGACATCGGCATCCTGCGCACCATGGGGGCGACGCAAGGCTCGATCATGCGGGTCTTCATGATCACCGGCGCCTCGATCGGCGTGAACGGCACCCTGATCGGCTTCCTGCTGGCGGTGCTGGTCTGCCTCAACATCGAGTCGATCCGGCGCTTCCTGTCCTGGCTCACCAACACCGATCTGTTCTCGCCGGAGCTCTATTTCCTCTCGCGCCTGCCGGCCGAGCTGGACTGGGGCGAGACCTCGGCCGTGGTGGTGATGGCGCTGGCGCTCTCGTTCCTGGCGACGCTCTATCCGGCGTGGCGTGCCGCGCGGCTCGATCCGGTCGAGGCGCTGCGCTATGAGTGAGACGCTGCGCCATGAGTGACGTGCCGGCGAGCGGCGAGCCGCCGCCCATCCTGTTTCTGCATGCGATCGATCGCCGTTACCGGCAGGGCGCCGCCACGCTCGAGATCCTCAAGAGCGCCGAGCTGGCGGTCTGGCCGGGCCAGTCGGTGGCGCTGGTGGCGCCCTCGGGCGCCGGCAAATCGACCTTGCTGCATATCGCCGGCCTGCTCGAGCATCCCGATGCCGGCGAGGTCTATATCGACCAGGTGGCGACCTCGCGCATGTCGGATGCGGCCCGCACCCAGATCCGCCGCAACGATATCGGCTTCATCTATCAGGCCCACCATCTGCTGCCGGAATTCTCCGCGCTGGAGAACGTGATCCTGCCGCAGATGATCCGTGGGCTCTCCCGCAAGGAGGCGGTCAAGCGGGCGGCCGAGCTGCTCTCCTATCTGGGCCTCAAGGACCGCCTCGAGCATCGGCCGGCCGAGCTCTCGGGCGGCGAGCAGCAACGGGTCGCGATCGCGCGCGCGGTCTCCAATGCGCCCCGCATCCTGCTCGCCGACGAGCCGACCGGAAATCTCGATCCGCGCACCTCCGACCAGGTCTTCGGCGCGCTCAGCCAATTGGTGCGCGCCTCCGGCCTCGCCGCCATCATCGCCACCCACAACCGGGAGATCGCGGCCCGCATGGACCGCCGTGTCACGCTCAAGGACGGGCAAGTGGTGGAGATGGAGTAAGGGGGCGCGCTCCGGCGGCTTTCTCCCCTTGCGGCGATTTGGCATAGGGACAAGCGTTTATGCGGAATTTATATTGCCCCCAAGGGTGACGTTTCTCATGTGCCTCCTTGGACCGAGTCTCCGCAACGCCCCGTGGAGACTCGGTCTCTTTGCCTGCCGCCAGGGCAGCGTCGCGCTATTTGCGCCGCCCGGCTGTCGCCGCGCGCCGATCGGGCGCATATTCATCGCATGAGCCGCTACGTGGATTATTGGGTCGCCGTGCGTCGTCGCGCCCGCTTGCCCAAGCCTTACACCTGGGAGATCCGCTCCAGCGCGCGGGCGGTGGCGGTCATGCGCAGTTGGGTGCCGTTCCGGAACCAGGTCATGGCGCGCAACGGCGGCGAGCGCGCGCTCAAGCGGCTCTTGCACAAGCTCAATGGCTGAGAAGGCGTCGATCGTCTGACGGAGACTGTTCCGGCATGGCCGTTTTCATCGCGCTGCTGCGCGCCGTCAATGTCGGTGGAACCGGCAAATTGCCGATGCAGGAGCTCAAGGCCGCCTGTGAGGAGGCCGGGCTGGAGCGCGTATCGACCTATATCGCCAGCGGCAATGTGGTGTTTAGGACCGACAAGGGCGCGCCGACGGTGAAGGCCTTGATCACGCAGCTCATGCGCGAGCGCTTCGGCCTTGCCAAGAACCATGCGCTCATTCGCACACCGCGTGGCTTGGCGAAGGTGATCGCCGGGAACCCGTTCGCGGCCGCCGCCGTGGAGCGGCCCAACAGGCTCATGGTCAATTTCCTCGATGGCCGCCCGCCCGCCGGCTTTGCCGAGGCGCTCTTCGCCTATCGGGGGCCGGAGCGGCTGCGGCTGGACGGCGAGCATCTCTACATCGACTACGCGGAAGGCATTGCGCGATCGAAATTGGCGGATTTCTCGACCGGGAACTCAAAGTGCCGGCGACGGCGCGCAACTGGAGCACCACCAACCGGCTCTTGGGCATGGCGCGGGCGCTCGAAAGCTGAGGCACTGGAGGCCTCCGAGCGACCGACGATAGCCGGGGATCACTGGATCGCGGCCGCCTCAAAAACCCATGGAAGCCTTGATCTCCGGGATGTGAGCAAACGCCGATATCGCCGCCCAGTTCACGATGACGGCGCCGACGACGCATACCACCGCGGCACCCACGAACATTTTGATACCCGGCCGCGAAGGCGGATAATCCTCGCTCGGATTGTGCCATGGATTGGAATCGGTCATGAAAATCTCCGGTCGCGGGCGAGCCCACGCAATCCCCTTAAAAAGACAAAAGGCCCCGGCGGGGACACCGGGGCCAAGACATCTCTTATACAGGATATGAACCAACAACCGCGTCCATTTGTGGACTCTGCATGTGGCAAACTGTCTGGGGGTTGGGCGCCTCATAGCGGTTGATTATCGCCTATCCGGCCAATCTAATAACCTGAAGCAATCCGGGGGCGGAGATGGGCTTCAAGGTCGGGGATACGGTGCAATTGAAATCCGGCAGTCCACGGATGACCGTGATCGGCATCGGCAGGGCCGCGGACGGCGAGGAGCTCGTCGCGTGCGCCTGGTTCGATGGAACGCAACGCCAAAACGGCAGCTTTCCGTCCGACACCTTGCGCGACGCGCCGATCTCGAAACAAATCCGCCCGTCATAGCGGGCTTCGCATCAGCCTGCGCAATTTTCCGAGCCGATCCGATCGGCCGCGCGCTCTGCGTTGGGCTCAATGCTTGCGGACCGGTGCCGGTTTGGAGGGTGCGGCGGGAGCACATCTCTGCTCCGCCAAGGTCGCGAGGTATTGCTGGCGGCTCTGGAGGGCAACCACCTCCTTGCTGGCCGAGTCCTGAAAATCCATGGCGAAGAGCAGCGGCCAAACCACCAAGCCGGCCACCCCGGCGGCGACATTCTGACCCACTTTGAGGCCTTGCTCGGAAGCAAGCTCGCTGACCTTTTGATTGTTGGCCTCGATCTCGGCCGTGATGGCGGTGCAATCCGAAAAACGATCCTGGGGCTGAACTGACCGCGACCGGCTGGGGCGCCCGACCCGCGCAAGCCCCCACCGCAATCGCGATCGCCACCGCCATGGCCAAATCCACTGTACGCATCACGCCTCTCCCACTGGTTGCGGGCCATTTGCAGGTTTCCGAGGAGCGCACGGTCCATGCGAGGCCGTGGATCGATCCAAGCCGAAAAGCCGCAAGCAGCCCCTTGACTGGAACATAATAAGAACTATGTTCTTCTTTCGTTCTGATCAAGGGGGAGAGTGGGATGTTCCGAATTTTCGCCGAAGAGGCCGCGGCCTTGGCCTCGCTTGCGCTGTTTCTCGGGATGGTCGCGATCTGGGCGCAGGTGATCGCCACCCTGTGATGCCCCGCGCGCCGCCGGTTTTCCTCGTGGCCAAGGTGCAGGCTCTACGATCGTTCTCGACCGCCCGCTGGCAGGCTGCCCCGGATCGCCACGAGCTCTGGATAGGGGCCGTTATGGACCGGGATTCGGCTGGGGAACGGGCTGGGGAATGGGCTGGGGATATGGCCTGGGGATAAGGCGTACGGGCCGCGCGATTTCCGCCCCGGCGATGGACAAGGGCAGGCCGTAACCCGCACGATCAGCGGCTGCAATTCGCGAGAGCTCCATGGCCGACCCCGCTTTCGTCCACCTCCACGTGCACTCGTCCTACTCCCTGCTGGAGGGCGCGCTGCCGATCGCGCGGCTGGCCGAGCTCGCCAAGGCTGACCGGCAACCGGCGCTGGCGCTCACCGACACCGACAACATGTTCGGTGCGCTCGAATTCTCCGACAAGATGGCGGGCGCCGGGGTCCAGCCGATCATCGGCTGCGCGCTGGCGCTCGATTTTGCCGATCAGGACGCCGGTGCGCGCGCGACCAGCGGGCTGCCGCCGACGCGCCCGCGCATCGTTCTCTTGGCCGCCCGCGAGGCCGGCTATCGCAGCCTCATGCGGCTCAACTCGCGCGCCTTCCTGGAGACGCCGCCGAACGAGCCCCCGCACATCAAGCTCGCCTGGCTGGAGGCCGAGGCGCAGGGGCTGATCGCGCTCACCGGCGGCCCGAGCGGACCGCTCGATGCGGCGATCGTGGCCGGCCAGGGCAGCCTCGCGGCGGCGCGCTGCGCCGCGCTCTTGCAGATTTTCGGCGACCGGCTCTATGTCGAGCTGCAGCGCCACGGCACCGCTCCCGAGCGCGCTGGCCGAAGCCGCCCTGGTCGAGCTGGCCTACGGGCAGGGCATTCCGCTGGTCGCCAGCAACGAGCCGTTCTTCGCCACCCGCGACGACTACGAGGCCCATGACGCGCTCATCTGCATCGCCGAGGGCCGCTATGTGGCCGAGACCGATCGGCGGCAGCTGACCGCGGAGCACCGGTTCAAGACCCGCGCCGAGATGGCGGCGCTGTTCGCCGACCTGCCGGAGGCGCTCGCCTCCACGGTCGAGATCGCGCAACGCTGTGCGTTCCGGCCGCGCATGCAGGCGCCGATCCTGCCGCGTTTCTCGGTCGGTGCCGACAGCACCGCCGTCGACGAAGCGCAGGAGCTGCGGGCGCAGGCGCAAGCCGGGCTCGAGCGGCGCCTGTCCGTGCACGGTCTCGCGCCCGGCCGCACCGTCGAGGACTATCGCGAGCGGCTCGCCTACGAGCTCGGCGTCATCGCCAGCATGAAGTATCCGGGCTACTTCCTCATCGTCGCCGACTTCATCCAATGGGCCAAGGCGCAGGGAATTCCGGTCGGACCCGGCCGCGGCTCGGGCGCCGGCTCGCTGGTCGCCTATGCGCTCACCATCACCGACCTCGACCCGATCCGGTTCGGCCTCCTGTTCGAGCGCTTCCTCAATCCCGAGCGCGTGTCGATGCCCGACTTCGACATCGACTTCTGCCAGGACCGGCGCGACGAGGTGATCCGCTACGTCCAGGAACGCTACGGCCGCGATCACGTGGCGCAGATCATCACCTTCGGCACCCTGCAGGCGCGCGGCGTGCTGCGCGACGTCGGCCGCGTCCTGCAGATGCCCTATGGCCAGGTCGACAAGCTGTGCAAGCTGGTGCCGCAGAATCCGGCCGCCCCGATCTCGCTCAAGCGCGCCATCGAGGACGAGCCGCGCCTGCAGGCCGCCCGCGACAGCGATCCGGTGGTCAAGCGCGCCTTCGACATCGCGCAGCGGCTCGAGGGCCTGCACCGGCACGCCTCGACCCACGCGGCCGGCATCGTCATCGGCGAGCGGCCGCTGGCCGAGATGGTGCCGCTCTATCGCGATCCCAAATCCCTGATGCCGGTGACCCAGTTCAACATGAAATGGGTCGAGCAGGCCGGGCTGGTGAAGTTCGATTTCCTCGGGCTCAAGACCCTGACCGTGCTGCAGACCGCGGTCGCGCTGGTGCGCAAGCGCGGCATCGAGATCGATCTCCTGGGCATCCCGCTCGACGATCCCAAGACCTTCGAGATGCTGGCCCACGGCGAGACCGTCGGCATCTTCCAGGTGGAAAGCCAGGGCATGCGCCGCGCGCTGGTCGACATGCGGCCCGACCGCTTCGAGGATCTGATCGTGCTGGTCGCGCTCTATCGGCCGGGGCCGATGGCGAACATCCCGACCTACTGCGCCCGCAAGCTCGGGCACGAGCAGATCGAATATCTGCATCCCAAGCTGCAGCCGATCCTGGAGCCGACCTACGGCATCATCACCTATCAGGAGCAGGTGCAGCAGATCGCGCGCGATCTCGCCGGCTACAGCCTCGCCGAGGCCGACCTCTTGCGCCGCGCCATGGGCAAGAAGATCAAGGCGGAGATGAACGCGCAACGCGGCCGTTTCCTCGCCGGCGCCGTCGAGCGCGGCGTGGACGCGGCCATCGCCAGCACGATCTTCGACGCCTGCGCCAAGTTCGCCGAATACGGCTTCAACAAGTCGCATTCGGCGCCCTATGCGCTGCTCACCTATCAGACCGCCTACATGAAGGCGAACTATCCGGTCGAGTTCATCGCCGCCTCGATGACGCTGGATATGAGCAATACCGACAAGCTCGCCGAATTCCGCGGCGAGGCGCAGCGGCTGGGCCTCAAGGTCGAGGCCCCCTCGGTCAATCGCTCGGGCGCCGCCTTCGACGTCGCGGGCGACACCATCCATTATGCGCTGGCCGCGCTCAAAGGGGTGGGGGCGCAGGCGGTCGACGCCATCGTGGCGGCGCGCGGCGAGCGCGCCTTCACGGATCTCGCCGATTTCGCCGACCGCGTGAACCCGCGCGCGGTCAACAAGCGCGTGCTGGAAAGCCTCGCCGCCGCCGGCGCTTTCGACGCGCTCGAGGCCAACCGTGCCCGCGTCTTCGCCGGCGTCGACTTCATGCTCTCCTCGGCGCAGCGCACCCACGACGCCCAAACCACCGGCCAATCGGAGCTGTTCGGCGGCGCGAGCGCACGCCAGCCGCTCGGGCTGCCGGCGGTCGAGCCCTGGCTGCCGGCCGAGCGCCTGCAGAAGGAGTTCGAGGCGATCGGATTCTTCCTCTCCGGCCATCCGCTCGACGATTACGCGGCCGCGCTCAAGCGGCTGCGCGTACAGTCATGGGCCGAGTTCGCCCGCGCCGTGAAGGCCGGCGCCAGCGGCGGCAAGGTTGCCGGCACGGTGGTGGCACGGCTCGAGCGCCGCACCCGCACCGGCAGCAAGATGGGCATCATCGAGCTGTCGGATCCGTCCGGCCATTTCGAGGCGGTGGTGTTCTCCGAAGGGCTGGCGCAGTTCCGTGACGTCCTGGAGCCGGGCAGGGCGCTCCTGCTCTCGCTGTCCGCCGAATTGCAGGGCGACGACGTGCGCGCCCGCATCCAGAATGCCGAGCCGCTCGACGAGGCGGCCGCCAAGCTGCAGAAGGGGCTGCGCGTCTTCCTGCGCGACCCGGCGCCGATCGAGAGCGTGGCCAAGCGGCTGGAGGGAACGGCCGGGACCGCCGCGGCCCCGGGGCGGCCGGGACCGGCGCGATCCGACGGCGAGGTGTCGCTGATCCTGCTGCTCGATCGGGGCACCGAGGTCGAGGTGAAGCTGCCGGGACGCTTCCGCGTCTCGCCGCAAATCGCCGGCGCCATCAAGGCGGTGCCGGGAGTGGTGGCGGTCGAGGCGGTCTGATAGCAATTGATACTCCCACCTGACCCTCCCTCCGCAGGCAACCCGCTGGCGGGGAGGCAACCGGAGGGGACGATCGAGGCGCCCGATGCTTCGCCCTGTCGCCGCCGCAGTCGCGATCACATCCGCGACTATTTTGTTCGCTGCGATCGCGCTCGGCTGCGCCGGTGCCGCCGCGCGGGCGCAATCGCAAGCACAATCGCGAACGCCGGAGGTCGCGGCTTTTCTGGCCGGCCGCAGCAAGGATTGCCCGGGCTGCGACCTTGCGGGCGCCAAGCTCAAGCGGCGGGATTTGACCGGCGCCAATCTGGCCGGCGCCAATCTGAGCGAGGCCAGCCTGCATCGCGCCTTGCTGCGCGGCGCCAATCTGGCGGGCGCCGATCTCACCGGGGCCAATCTCAACAAGACCAGCCTGCTGCAGGCCAATCTGAGCCACGCCAAGATGAAGGGCGCCATGCTGTTCGAGGCGGAGGCCGGCCGCGCCGATTTTTCCGGCGCCGACCTGACCGAGGCCCTGATGGGCAGCATCCATCTGCTCGGCGGCAAGCTCGATGGCGCCAATCTCACCGAGGCGGATCTGGAAGCCGCCCAGCTCGACGACGCCAGCTTCGCGGGCGCGCGGCTCGACGGCGCCAATTTGCATCAGGGCAGAATGCTGCGCGCCAATTTGCGGGGAGCTGTGGCCGACAGCACGGATTTCACGCGAAGCCAATATGCGCGAGGTCGATCTCCACGGCGCGGCGCTGCGCCAATCCATATTCTTTCTCGCCGACCTCGGGGTCGCCGACCTGAGCTCGGCCGACCTGAGCTATGCGGTGCTGCGCTCGGCCAATCTCACCAACGCCAATCAGGCCGGAACGATCCTCACCGGCGCCATGATGCCGGACAACAGCATTCATCAGTAGGGCGATGGCGCGGCTCGGCCGCTACTTCGCCGCCGGCGGCCGAAAAACCTCCAGCCGCGCCGAGCTCTCGAACTCGTTCTGGGTGATGCGATTGTCGTTGGGGTCCACCAGGTATTGGCCGGGCTTGTAGTAGTGGCGGGCCTCGATCCGGGTCACTTGGCCGTCGGCCTTCAACTCGCAGGACTGCTTGACGAACAAGTCCTCGATCGGCCGCTCGCCCGGCGCCGGCGGCAAGTCGGTGCAATCGAGGCCGGGCGCCACCATGCCCTTGAACAACTCGACCAGGCCATAGGCCTCGATCCGGGTATCGCCCGACGCACGCGGATCGTTGACGATCCGATAGCCTTCGACCAGGCCGGCATCATCGATCAGGAGCGACGTGATGATCGGCTGGCCGCCCAGCACATTGGCCTGGTAAAGGCGGATCATGATCTCGGAGCGCCGCGCCCGGGCGATATATTCGAGCTCGTCGTCATAGCGGAACCAGACCTCGTGCAGTCCGGTGGTCTTGTCGAGCGGGCAGAGCGCGAAGTCGGCGAAGCCCGCAAGCACCCGCGAGGGCGGGCCGCCATTGGTGCCGCAGGCCGGATCGACGAATTGATCGAGCGGCAGGCCCGCGACCGGGGTGCCGAGCTTGATGTCCCAGATTTTCGTCGCCGGTTCCTGCGCCCGCGCGCCGAACAACCCGAGCCCGGTGGCGAGAGCCGCAGCCAGAACGATCGAGCAAGGGCGCATGTCGGGATCATCTGCCGTCGGGTTGAGAGGACCGAAGCCGGAAACCTCCGGCTTCGGACGTAGCCTCGCGTTTCGCGATCCGGGCGCGATCAGAACCCGAACACGGCCACGATGGCCGAGGGCTGATAGAGACCGCCGCCGCGCGCGCCGACCGCGCCGCCGGCGACCACCGCGACGTACTGCTTGCCGCCGACGCTATAGGTCATCGGAGGAGCCGTGATCGGGGTGCCCAGGCTGAAGCTCCACAGCTCCTTGAGCGAATCCGAATCGTAGGCCATCAGATGGCCGTCGGGACGCCCGTTGAACAAGAGATCCCCGTCGGTGCTCAGCATGCCGGACTCGGTTATGGCCGGGAATTGCGTCTTGGCGACCACCTTGCCGGTGCGCAGGTCCATCGCCCAGATCGCGCCGTGGGCCGTGACGCGTCCCTGCTCCTGGCAGCACGGCGGCAGGCCCACATAATCCTTGGTCTCGTCGAGCGGGGTCTTGATATTGGTGCCGGCCCAGCAGCCCTCGGCGCCGCCCACGTAAGCGATCATGCGCTTTTGATCGAGGGTGGGCGGAAAGAAGGTGGGCGAGCCGTTGTACCAGGGGCAGGCCTCCTGTCCGGGCTTGCCGCGCATGCCGCCGACTCCGGCATAAAGCTGCACGCTGCGGCTCGGATCATAGTCGACCGGCTTGCCGGTCTTGGGATCGATGCCCTTGGTCCAGTTCACCTTCTCCTGATACTGATCGGCCCGCAGGAACTGCCCGCTGGTGCGGTCGAGCGTGTAGAAGAAGCCGTTGCGCGAGAAGTTCGCCACCACCTTGCGGGTCTCGCCGTTGACCGAGACCTCGTAGAGCATCTTCGGGCTCGGCGTGTCGAAGTCCCAATGCTCGTTCGGCGTCTCCTGGAAGTACCAGACGATCTTGCCGGTATCGGCGTCGAGCGCGATGGTGCTGGCGGTGAACAGGTTGTCGCCCGGGCGAAACTCGGGATCGAAGCTCGGGAAGGCATCGCCGGTACCGTAATAGACCAGGTTGGTGGCCGGGTCGTAGGAGGCGGTCTGCCAGACGCCGCCGCCGCCGACCCGCCAGGCATTGTGATTGTCCTTCCAGGTCTCGGAGCCGGGCTCGCCCGGAGCCGGAATCGTGAAGGTGCGCCAAGCGAGCTGCCCGGTATTGACGTCCCAGGCGCCGATCCAGCTCCTGGTACCGAGCTGCCCGCCGGTGCTCTCGCCCTGCAGCACCAGCTCCTTGCCGCCGGCGGTCTTGACCGCCAGCGGGGCGGCCGTGAACCCTTGCGTCCTGGGCGAGGGCGTACCGGTGACCGGATCGGTGGGAGCGCGCGCATCCACCTCCCAGGCCAGCTCGCCGGAATCGCGGTTGATCGCGATCATGCGCATGTCGTTGGTGCCGATGAAGACCTTGTTGCCGTACATGGCGATTCCGCGATTGGTGCGGGATTGCTTGATCTTTGGATCATAGCGCCACAGCGGCACGGCCTCGGTCCCGCTTCTGACGTCGAACTTCATCACCCGGTCCCAGGTGTCGGACACGTACATGAAGCCGTCGTCGACCAGCGGGGTCGATTCCTCCTTGCCGCGCAAGGTGCCGCCGGTCGAGCGGCCGCCGATCGAGAAGATGAACTTGAGCTTGAGGTCCTTGACGTCGTCGCGGTTGACGTCCTTGAGCGCCGAATGGCGGGAATTGTTGTAGTCGTGGTGCACGATGAGCCAGTTCTGCGGCTCGTCGGCGGTGTTGAGCAGGCGTTGGGCGGTGACGTCGGCGGCGAACGCCGGCATCGCCAGGGCCACGACCGCGATCGATGCCAATGCGGCGGATAAGCCTCTTGCAGACACGATCTTCCTCCCTTGCGTTTTTTTGACCGCGAGCGTTGACTTGGCCGCGGTCGTTGAGCGGGCAGTCTAGCCGAAATGCCACCCTGGCACGACCGGAAATCGAGCCGCCGGCCGATACCTCTGGGCCCACCTGGGACAGCAGCGCCCCGGCGGGCGGCGACATTACGCTCGGCAACATGCTTGCTCTGGCCGGTCCCGCCCTATATAAGGCGCGCCATCTCACACGCGGACCTTGGCTTTTGCCGTCCGGTGGCTCCATCCCGCAGGGGAGGGGAGCTCACGGGTCCGCGGCGGCTCAACCGGAGAACCACAATGGCGCTACCCGACTACTCCATGCGTCAGCTTTTGGAAGCTGGCGTACACTTCGGCCATCAGGCCCATCGCTGGAATCCGAAGATGGCCAATTACATCTTCGGCGTCCGCAACAACATTCACATCATCGACCTCCAGCAATCGGTGCCGATGCTCCACCGCGCCCTGCAGGCGGTCAGCGATACGGTCGCCAAGGGCGGGCGCATCCTGTTCGTCGGCACCAAGCGCCAGGCGCAGGATTCCATCGCCGACGCCGCCAAGCGTTGCGCCCAGTACTACGTCAACTCGCGCTGGCTCGGCGGCACGCTCACCAACTGGAAGACCATCTCCCAGTCGATCAACCGGCTGCGCAAGCTCGACGACATGCTCGGCTCGGGCGAGGCCCAGGGCTACACCAAGAAGGAGCGGCTCACGCTCCAGCGCGAGCGCGACAAGCTCAACCGGGCGCTCGGCGGCATCAAGGATATGGGCGGGCTGCCCGACCTCCTGTTCGTGATCGATACCAACAAGGAGGATATCGCGATCAAGGAGGCCAAGCGTCTCAACATCCCGGTGGCGGCCGTGGTCGATACCAACTGCGACCCCGACGGCATCACCTTCCTGGTCCCGGGCAATGACGACGCCAGCCGCGCGGTCAATCTCTATTGCGACCTGATCGCGCGCGCCGCCATCGACGGGATTTCGCGTGCCCAGGGCGATACGGGCATGGATACCGGCGCCGCCGCCGAGCCGATCGCCGAAGACCTGCCGCCCGCGACCGAAAGCCCGGGTTACGAGGTCCTCTCCGGACCCCGTGGCGTCGCCGACGACCTCAAGAAGCTCGCCCACGTCTCGCCCACGATCGAGAAGCAGTTCAACGACCTCGGCATCTTCCACTACTGGCAGATCGCCGCTTTCTCGCCCGAGGCCGCGCACCGGATCGGCGAGGAGGTCGGCTTGCCCGGCCGCATGGAGAGCTGGATCGCGCAGGCCAAGGAGCTCTCCGCCGAGTGAGATCTCGCCGGCGCCTTTCCGATCCCGGGGCTCGATCCGGGATCGGTTCCTGATATGTGCAAGACGGCATTTGCAAGACGATTGTGGCCCGGGTGGCATTTCTGCCCGGGCGAGGGTCGCGAAAAGCATCAAGGAATTCACCGATGGCCAATATCACCGCACAAATGGTCAAGGAGCTGCGCGAGCGCACCGGCGCCGGCATGATGGACTGCAAGTCCGCGCTCGCGGAAACCGACGGCGACATGGAGAAGGCGGTCGATCACCTGCGCAAGAAGGGGCTCGCCAAGGCCGCCAAGAAGGCCGGCCGGGTCGCCGCGGAGGGCCTGATCGGCGCCGCCGTCAGCGCCACCAAGGGGGTGGTGGTCGAGGTCAATTCGGAAACCGATTTCGTCGCGCGCAACGACCTGTTCCAGGGCCTGGTCAAGATGATCGCGGATATCGCGCTCACGGCCGGCACCGACGTGGAGACCCTCAAGCACGCCAAGGCCGGCAGCATCACGGTCGCCGAAGCGCTCGCCGACACCATCGCCAAGGTCGGCGAGAACATGACGCTGCGGCGGGCGGCGGCGCTCTCGGTCGAGAAGGGCGCGGTCGCGAGCTATATCCACGGCGCGGTGTCCGACGGCCTCGGCCGCATCGGCGTCCTGGTGGCGCTCGAATCCACCGGCGACGCCGACGAGCTCAAGCGCTTCGGCCGCATGCTGGCAATGCATGTGGCGGCCGCCAATCCGCAGGCGCTCGATCCGGCCGGCCTCGATCCGGAGGTGGTCCGGCGCGAGAAAGAGGTGCTGGCCGAGAAATTCAAGGCGCAGGGAAAACCCGCCAACATCATCGACAAGATCGTCGAATCAGGCCTCAAGACCTTCTACAAGGAAGTTTGTCTGCTCGATCAGGCCTACATCCACCCCCCCGAGCGGAGCGTGGCGCAGGCGATCAAGGAAGCCGAAGGCACGGTCGGCGCCCCGGTCAAGGTCACGGGCTTTGTGTACTACAAGGTCGGGGAAGGAATCGAGAAGCAGGATTCCGAATAGCGTGTGGCGCGGCCACGCCCTCCGGCTGCGCCCGGCGGGGCCTTGCGATGAGACGCGGCGCGGCGATCGGGAAGCGAGCACGCCATGGCTAGTCCGATCTACCGTCGCGTGATCGTGAAAATCTCCGGCGAGGCGCTGGCCGGACGCACCGGCGAGCAGAACGGCGCAGCCGATTTCGGCATCCAGCAGGCGACCCTCGAGCGCATCGCGGCCGATCTGGCGGCAACCCGCGCGCTCGGGGTCACGCTCGGCGTCGTGGTCGGCGGCGGCAACTTCATCCGTGGCGCCGGCGCCGCGCAAAAGGGCCTGCCGCGCGTCACCGGCGACCTGATGGGCATGCTGGCGACGGTGATGAACGCGCTCGCGCTCGAGGCCGCGATCGAGGCGCTCCAGGTCCCGGCCCGCACCATGTCGGCGATGGCCATGCCGGAGATCTGCGAGACCTACGAGCGCCGTCGGGCGGCACGCCATCTGGAGCGGGGCCGCGTGCTGCTGCTGGCGGGCGGCACCGGCAACCCGTTCTTCACCACCGACACCACGGCGGTCCTGCGCGCCGCCGAGCTCGGCGCGCAGGCGGTGCTCAAAGCCACGGACGTGGACGGAATCTACAGCGCCGATCCCAAGCAGGACCCGCAGGCCCAGCGCTACGACCGCCTGACCCACGCGCAGGCGGTCGAGCGCGACCTCAAGGTGATGGACGCCACCGCATTCGCGCTTGCCCGGGAAAACCGTATGCCTATCATCGTGTTCTCGATCCGGGACCCGGATGCGATCGCCGCCGCCTTGCGGGGAGAAGGGCGCTCCACCGTCGTCGATACCGTCGTCGATTCCTGAGCAGCAGCGCAAACCCGCAAGCATTCGGCGAGCAAAACGAAAGTTCAGGGGACTGCCATGGCCAGCGCAACGCACGACATCAACGAGCTCAAGCGAAGAATGCAGGGCGCCGTCCACTCGCTCAAGCAGGAGCTGGGCGGGCTGCGCACCGGCCGCGCCTCCGCGAGCCTGCTCGACCCGATCCAGGTGGAGGCCTATGGCAGCCACATGCCGCTCAACCAGCTGGCGACCGTCAGCGTGCCGGAGGCGCGCCTCATCTCGGTGCAGGTCTGGGATCGCTCGATGGTGCATGCGGTGGAGAAGGCGATCGCGGCCTCGCAGCTGGGGCTCACGCCCTCGACCGAGGGGCAGGTGCTGCGGCTGCGCATCCCCGAGCTCAACGAGGAGCGGCGCCGGGAGCTGGTCAAGGTGGCGCACAAATACGTGGAAGCCGCGAAGGTCGCGGTGCGCCACGTCCGGCGCGACGGCCTCGATGTGCTCAAGAAGATGCTCAAGGACCATCAGATGAGCGAGGACGACGAGAAGCGTTCCGCCGATCAGGTCCAGAAGCTGACCGACGAGACCATCAGCGAGATCGACAAGATGCTGGGGGCCAAGGAAAAGGAAATCCTCACCGTGTGATCATGATGGAAATGTCGAAGCCAGCGCCGCCGACCGTTCCGATCGGCGAATTCACCATACCCCGGCACGTGGCCATCATCATGGATGGCAACGGGCGCTGGGCGGCGGCGCGCGGCCTGCCACGCGGGGAGGGCCATCGGCGCGGCGTCGAGGCGTTGCGCCGCACGGTGCGCGCCGCCGGCGATCTCGGCATCGGCATCCTGACGATATTCTCCTTCAGCGCCGAGAACTGGTCGCGGCCGCCATCCGAGATCCGCGAGCTGATGG
The DNA here is from genome assembly GCA_963744275.1 of uncultured Alphaproteobacteria bacterium. Taxonomy (GTDB): domain Bacteria; phylum Pseudomonadota; class Alphaproteobacteria; order Rhizobiales; family Xanthobacteraceae; genus VAZQ01. The sequence goes on along the minus strand of CAVUSX010000024.1, from coordinate 250,158 downwards.
GCTTGTTGCGCCGCTTCATCCGCAACGATCTGGCCGACCTCCACCGCAGCGGCGTGCAGGTGCGCGTCATCGGCGAGCGCGACGATCTGGCGCCCGATATCAGGAACCTGCTCGATGAAGCGGAGGCGCTGACCAAGCACAACGACAAGCTCACGCTCGTGGTCGCCTTCAATTACGGCGCCCGGCAGGAGATCGCGCGCGCCGCGCGCCGGCTCGCCGCCGAGGTCGCGGCCGGCCGCGTCGCGGTCGCCGAGGTGACCGCCGACCGGCTGGCGACCTATCTGGATGCCCCCGACCTGCCGGACCCCGATCTCATCATCCGCACCAGCGGCGAGCAGCGATTGTCCAATTTCCTGCTCTGGCAGGCCGCCTATAGCGAGCTGGTCTTCGTGCCCGTCTACTGGCCGGATTTCGATCGCGCCACGCTCGAGCAAGCCATCGTCGAATTTCGCGGTCGCGAGCGCCGCTTTGGCGGGCTCGTCGCCAAGACCGGATCGTGAGCGGTGGCGGACCCCGGCCCCGCCGATGCCTCGCGCACGGTGACATCGGGCCACCGGGAGCTGATGCTGCGGGTCGGCTCGGCGCTCGTGCTGGTGCCGCTGGCGATCGGGACGGCTTATCTCGGCGGCTGGCCGTTCGCGCTGTTCTGGAGCGTCGCGGCGCTCGGGGTCTTCTGGGAATGGAGCGCGCTGGTGGCCGGCGCCGCGGGGCGCACGCTCTTCATGGCCGGCGGAGCCGCGCTGGTCATGTCTTCGGGGCTCGCCGCCGTCGGCCGTTTCACGGCAGCGGTGGTCGTCGCGGCGATCGGGATGATCGCGACCGGCCCGCTGGCGCCGGCGCGACATCGCGGATGGGCCGCCGGCGGCGTGCCTTATGCGGGCGCGATCAGTATCGCGCCGATCGCGCTGCGATCCGATGCTGAAGACGGATTCGTCGCCGTGATCTTCCTGTTCGCCATCGTCTGGACGACCGACATCGTGGCCTATTTCCTGGGCCGCCTGATCGGGGGACCCAAGCTCCTCGCGCGGGTCAGCCCCAAGAAGACCTGGTCGGGCGCGATCAGCGGCCTCATCGCCGCGGTGCTGGCCGCGCTCGCGGTCGCCGAGGCGGCGGGACTGTCCAGGCTCCTCTCCATCGCGCTGGTCGCGGCGGCCTTGTCGTGTGTCGCGCAGGCGGGCGACTTGTTTGAATCCGGATTGAAGCGCAGGTTCGGGGCCAAGGATTTAAGCCACCTGATCCCCGGGCATGGCGGCTTGATGGATCGCCTCGACGGCTTCGTGATTGCAGCCGCCGTGGCGGCGCTGATCGGCATCCTGCGCGGCGGCATCGAGGCGCCCGCGCGCGGTCTGTTGGTCTGGTAGGTCTTGCTCTGATAGGTTCTCGTCCCGTTGGCTCTTGATGTTGGTGGCGCAATGAATTCGCAAATGCCGAAGTCACAGTCCATGATCCCGGCTTCGGCCGGCGTCGAGCGCAGCGTCACGCTGCTCGGCGCCACCGGATCGATCGGCGCCAGCACCATCGATCTGATCAAGCGCGAGCCCGGGCGCTATCGGGTCGAGGCCGTGACCGCCAACAAGAACGCAACCGCTTTGGCCGCGCTCGCGCGCGAGCTCGGTGCGCGTTTCGCCGCCGTCGGCGATCCCGCCGCCTATGCGGAGCTCAAGGACGCGCTCGCCGGAACCGGGATCGCGGTCGGGGCCGGCGAGGGCGCTTTGATCGAGGCGGCGCAGCGGCCGGCGCAATGGGTGATCGCGGCCATCACGGGCGCGGCCGGGCTCAAGCCGACGCTGGCGGCGGCCGAGCGCGGCGTCATGGTGGCGATCGCCAACAAGGAGTGCCTGGTGTGCGCCGGCGGTCTGTTCATGCGCCGGGCAGCTGCGGCCGGTGCCACCGTGCTGCCGGTCGATTCCGAGCACAATGCGTTGTTCCAGGCCATGAGCGCGGGCCGGCGCCAGGACGTGCGCCGCGTGATCCTGACCGCCTCGGGCGGGCCGTTTCGCACCAAGAGCGCGGCCGAGATCAGAGCCGCGACCCCGGAGCAGGCTTTGCGGCATCCCAATTGGACCATGGGACCGAAGGTCACGATCGATTCCGCGACTTTGATGAACAAGGGCCTGGAGGTCATCGAGGCCTATCATCTGTTCGCGCTGAAACCCGACGAGATCGACGTGCTGGTCCACCCGCAATCCATCATCCATGGCCTGGTCGAGTTCCGCGACGGTTCCCTGATCGCCCAGCTCGGCAGTCCCGACATGCGCATCCCGATCGCGCACTGCCTGGCTTGGCCGCAGGAGCGTCTGAGCGGACCGGCCGCGCGCCTGGACCTGGCGCGGGCCGCCACCTTGACCTTCGAGGAGCCGGACCTGGAACGCTTCCCGGCCTTGCGGCTCGCCCGTTCGGCGCTCGAGGCCGGGGGCGGAGCCCCGACGGTGCTCAATGCCGCCAATGAGGTGGCGGTCGAGGAATTCCTGGGCCGCCGGCTGGGATTCACGGGAATTGCCGCCCTGGTGGAGGCCACCCTGGAGGCTGCGGTGGCCGGCGACCTTACCCGGGAACCGGAAAGTGTCGACCAGGCGATCGCCATCGACCAGAATTCAAGATCGCTCGCGCGCCGTCTTCTGCCCGAAATTGCCGCAAAGGCAGTCTAGAGTGCTGGGACGGGGAGCGTGAGAATGCCGGGGGTGGGAGGTTTGCACGGATGAATTTCGATTTTTTGCACGGTTTGGCCACTTTTGGCATCATTCCGTTCCTGATCGTATTAACCATAGTCGTATTTTTCCACGAGTTCGGCCATTTCCTGGTGGCCCGCTGGTGTGGGGTCAAAGTCGTGGCCTTTTCCATCGGCTTTGGCCCGGAACTGTTCGGCTTCAACGACCGTCACGATACGCGCTGGAAGGTCTGCGCCATTCCGCTCGGCGGCTATGTCAAATTCTTCGGCGACGAGAATGCCGCCAGCGTCCCGGATCACGCGGCTGCCTCCACCATGAGCGAGGCCGAGCGCAAGGTCAGCTTCGTGCACCAGAGCGTGCGCTCGCGTGCAGCCGTCGTGGTGGCCGGGCCGGTGGCGAATTTTATCCTATCCATCGTGATCTTCGCCGGAATCTTCATGTCGTTCGGCCGGCAGGTGATCCCGGCTCGGGTCGATGCGGTGCAGCCCGACAGCGCCGCCGCCGCCGCAGGTCTCAAGCCGGGCGATCTGATCGTCGCCATCGATGGCCGTCCGATCGGCGGTTTTTCGGACATGCAGCGCATCGTCGCCGGAAGCTCGGGCCGCACCCTGACCCTGACGATCGATCGCGGCGGCGCGCGCGAGGACATCAAGGCCACCCCGACGACGCGCGGGTTCTGCAATGCCGTGCTGGGAATCAGCAAGCTTCCCGGCGATGACATCAAGCTGAAGACCGAAAGTCCTCCGACCGCGGTGGCTCTGGGAGTGGAGGAGACCTATTTCGTGGTCGAGCGGTCGCTCTGCTTCGTCGCGGGCGTCGTCATCGGGCGTGAATTGGCCAACCAGCTCGGCGGGCCGATCCGCATCGCCGAGGTGGCGGGCGATGCCTGGAAGTCCGGCCTGGACAGCGGCGGTATCGGCACCGCGATCGCTTCCCTGCTTTATCTTGCAGGCTTTCTTTCCGCCTCAATCGGGCTCCTCAATCTGTTTCCGATTCCGCTGCTCGATGGCGGCCACCTTTTGTTCTATGGTATCGAGGCCCTGCGCGGGCGGCCGCTGTCGGAAAGGGCTCAGGAGGTCGGATTTCGGATCGGGCTCGCGATTGTCGTCATGCTGATGATATTCGCCGCCTACAACGACATCAGCGGCCTTTTGCGTCGTCCGGTATCTTGATACGCGTTGCCGATTGGCAACTCTCTGGAGCTAAAGGGAAAACGGTGCAAATGAGCTAATTTGCATTGCTGCTGAAACCGGGTAGAAGCGGGGTTCTGACCGGTTCGATCGCCCCTCCAAGGAGGTGGCCAAGAAGGGGAAGAGGGCGGGTTGCGAATGAACCTTTGTGTGCGGTTTGTTCGGGGACTGAGCATCGCCGGCTTTGTTCTCGGGGGGATAGTATTGAGCTCGGCGGCCGTCAGCCTGACGGCAGGCGTTGCCTATGCGCAAACGCCGGGCGCGCAAGCCGTCAACTCGATCGTCGTCGAGGGTAACCGGCGCGTCGAGGCTTCGACGGTGCGCTCCTATTTCAAGCCGGGGCCGAGCGGCCGTCTGGAGGCGCAAAATATCGATGACGCCTACAAGGCGCTGTACGCGACCGGCCTGTTCGAGGACGTGCATATCAGCCAGTCCGGCGGGCGGATCTTGGTCACGCTGGTCGAGAATCCGGTCATCAACAAGATCGCCTTCGAGGGCAACCGGAAGGTCAAGGAGGACCAGCTCAAGCTGGAAATCCAATCGAAGGAGCGCGGCACGCTCTCGCGCGCAACCGTTCAGTCCGACGTGCAACGCCTCATCGACGTCTATCGGCGCGGCGGTCGCTTCGACGTCCGCATCGATCCCAAGATCATCGAGCTGCCGAACAGCCGCGTCAACCTGGTATTCGAGATCACGGAAGGCGATAAGACCGTCGTCAAGACCATCTCGTTCGTCGGCAACCACGCCTATTCCGGCTATCGCCTGAAGGACGAGATCAAGACCGTCGAGACCGGCCTGCTCGCCTTCCTGCAGACCACCAACATCTATGACCCCGACCGGCTGGAGGCGGACCGCGAGCTGCTGCGTCGCTTCTACCTCAAGCACGGCTATATCGACGTTCGGATCGTCTCGGCGGTGGGCGAGTACGATCCGTCGCAGCAGGGATTCGTCATCACCTTCACGATCGACGAGGGCGAGCAGTACCGCATCGGCACCGTCGACGTCCGCTCCAAGGTACCGGCGCTCAATCCTGGGCTGCTGCAGCCGCGCCTGCGGATGTCGACGGGCGACGTCTACAACGCCGAAGCGATCGAGAAGTCGGTCGAGGACATGACGATCGAGGCTTCACGACAGGGCTTCGCGTTCGCGACCGTGCGCCCGGGGGCGGATCGCAATGCCCAGGCGCGGACCATCAACCTGGTCTTCACGGCCGAGGAAGGGCAACGCACCTATATCGAGCGGATCAACATTCGCGGCAATACCAAGACCCGCGACTATGTGGTCCGGCGCGAGTTCGATGTCGCCGAGGGCGACGCCTACAACCGGGCCCTCATCAATCGGGCCGAACGGCGCCTGAAGAACCTCAATTATTTCAAGACCGTCAAGATCACCACCGAGCCCGGATCGGCGCCCGACCGCGTCGTCCTCGACGTCGATGTGGAGGATCAGTCCACCGGCGAGGTCTCGCTCTCCGGCGGCTATTCGACCTCGGACGGCGCGCTGGCCGAGGCCAGCATCGGCGAACGCAATCTATTCGGCCTCGGCCTGGCGGCCAAAGTCGGGGTGACCTACGGCCAGTATTCGAAAGGCGCCAACTTCTCTTTCGTGGAACCGTATCTGCTCGGCTACCGGCTCGCGCTGGGCCTCGACCTCTACGCCAAGGAGCAATTGCCGACGAGCTTCATCTCCTACCAGACCGACACGCTCGGCGCCGGCCTCAGATTGGGCGTGGCCTTGCGCGAGGACCTGTCCTTGCAGCTGCGCTACTCGATCTACCAGCAGAAGATCGTGCTGCCGAGCTACCTGGATAATTGCAACAACATCAATCCGGACTACGTCAACACCTTCCCGACTCCGAATCCTCTGCCGAGCACGCCGCCGTTCTCCGGCACAGGGCTCAATCAGAATTGCTACGTCGACGGGGAAGCCTCGCTGCCCGTGAAGGTGGAGCTCGCAAACGGCGCCAGCCTCACCTCCCTGGTCGGCTATTCGCTGGCCTACAACACCGTCGACGACAATCGCAACCCGACTTCCGGCATTGCGGCGGCGTTCAACCAGGATTTGGCCGGCGCCGGCGGCGATGTCCGCTTCCTGCGGGAGACCGCCGACTTCCGCCGTTATTTCGAGGTGGTCTCCGACATCGTGGGGGTCTTGCACCTGCAGGCGGGCACCATTACGGGATGGGGCAACGGCTCGGTGGACTACGGTCAGATCGGCGCCACTGGCGTTCGGATGCTCGACAACTTCCAGATGGGCCCGAATCTGGTGCACGGCTTCGCACCGGCCGGCATCGGCCCGCGCGACCTGACCATCGGCACCACCAATGACGCGCTCGGCGGCACCCATTATTGGGGAGCCAGCGTCGAGATGCAGTCGCCGCTCCCCTACATCCCCAAGGAACTGGGCCTCAAGGTCGCGGCCTACGTGGACGCCGGATCGTTGTGGGACTACACCGGGCCGACGGCCTCGCCCTTGACCGGGGAGACGATGATTCCATCGTCCAACAACATGTTCATCAACACCGCCGCCGGCGTCGGCTTGATCTGGGCGTCGCCTTTCGGACCTCTGCGCTTCGATCTCGCCTATCCGATCACGAAACGCAGCTTCGACAAGACGCAGATATTCCGATTCGGCGGCGGCGCGAGCTTCTGACCGCGGCGGCCGGCCGAGCCGGGACGAAGGTCGCATGACCGAAGCGTTCTTCTTTCAACGGCGCTCGGGCCTCACGCTGCGCGAGATCGTGGCGCTCACCGGGGCCGAGCCGCAGCGCGGCGCCGAGCTCGAGCGGCGCATCACCGGCATCGCGGCGCTCGACCGCGCCACGCCCGCGGATCTCTGCTTTCTCGACGGCGCCAAATTCGCCGACCAGGCCTCCGGCTGCAGCGCCGGAGCCTGCTTGACCACGGAGCGGCTGGCCCCTGCGCTGCCCGGCCGGGTGAGCGTGCTCTGCGCCCGCGCGCCCTATCGTGCCTTCGTCGAAGCTGCCCGCGCGCTGTTTCAGGACGCGCTGCATCCCTCGTCGCTGTTCGAGGCGCATGGCGTCGCCGCCGGTGCCGCTCGTGCACCCGACCGCACGTCTGGAGAGCGGGGTGACGATCGATCCGGGCGCCGTGATCGGACCGCGGGCCGAGATCGGGGCGGGCACCGTGATCGGGGCGGGCGCGGTCATCGGGCCCAACGTGCATATCGGCCGCGATTGCGCCATCGGACCCGGCGTCTCGATCATCCATGCCTTGATCGGGGACCGGGTGATCGTTCATCCTGGTTGCCGGATCGGCCAGGACGGCTTCGGCTACGTGATGGGGGCGGCCGGCCACGTCAAGGTCCCGCAGATCGGCCGCGTCATCATCCAGGACGACGTCGAGATCGGCGCCAACACCACGATCGATCGGGGAGCGATGAGCGATACCGTGATCGGCGAGGGCACCAAGATCGACAATCTCGTACAGATCGCCCACAATGTGCTGATCGGCAGGCACTGCGTTCTGGCGTCGCAAACCGGCATATCGGGCAGCGCCGTCATCGGAGACAATGTCATGACGGGCGGGCAGGTCGGTATCGCCGATCATGTGACGGTCGGGGCCGGGGCGGCGCTCGGAGCCAAGGCCGGCGTGATGCACGACGTTCCAGCCGGTGCGCGCTGGGTCGGGGCGCCGGCCAAGCCGGTGAAGCAGTTCTTCCGCGAGGTCTCGGCGCTCGATCGCCTGGCGCGGCCGCGCGATGCGGGCAAGACGGCGACGGAGCGCGAGGAAGGTTCATGAGGACGGCCACATGAGCGGGGCGGCCATCACGCTCGAGGCAGCCGACATCGCGACCATTCTGAAGGCGCTGCCCCACCGCTATCCGTTCTTGATGGTCGATCGCATCATCAGCATGTGCGGCGACGAATTGGCCATCGGCATCAAGAACGTGACCATCAACGAGCCGCAGTTCCTCGGCCATTTTCCCGGCAATCCGGTATTTCCCGGCGTGCTGATGATCGAGGGCATGGCGCAGACCGCGGGCGCCATCTGCATTCTGTCGCAGACCAGGGAAAATTTGGCCCCCAAGGTCTACTTCCTCACCATCGACAAGGCGAAGTTCCGCAAGCCTGTTCTGCCCGGAGACACGATCGAATATCACATGAGCAAGATCGCCCACAAAAAGAACATGTGGTGGTTTCGCGGCAAAGCCGTCGTGGCCGGACAGGTCGTGGCCGAAGCCGAAGTCGGCGCCATGCTCTCGTGAGCTCGACGATGGCTTCGATCGATCCAACCGCGCGCATCGAGCCGGGAGCGATGGTCGAGGACGACGTATCGGTCGGCCCCTTTTGCACCATCGGACCCAACGTCGTGATCGGGACCGGTTGCCGGCTCATTGCCCATGTCCACATCGCCGGCCGCACCGCCATCGGGGCGCGCACCGTGGTCCATCCGTTCGCCTCGCTGGGCGCGGTGCCGCAGTCGACGGGCTACCGTGGCGAGCCCACGCGGCTCGTGATCGGCACCGATTGCGACATTCGCGAGGGCGTAACCATGAGCCTCGGCACCGAGGCCGGCCGCCGGATCACCGAGGTCGGCGATCGGGGCCTCTTCATGGCGTACAGCCATGTCGGCCATGACTGCCGGGTCGGCAGCGACGTGATTTTCGCGAACGGCGCCACGCTCGGCGGACATTGCGTCGTCGGCGACTACGTCTTCATCGGCGGACTGTCCGCCGCCCACCAGTTCACGCGCATCGGTGCATACGCCTTGATCAGCGGAGTGACCGCGTTGCGCGGCGACGTCATTCCGTTCGGGCTCGCAGCCGGCGCATTCGGGCGGCTGAGCGGCGTGAACGTCGTCGGAATGAAGCGGCGAAAGTTTCCGTCCGAATCAATTCGAGCGGTTCGCTCCGCGTATCGATCGCTGTTTTTCGGCGAGGGCGTCTTGGCTCAGCGTATCGAGACGACCGAGGCAAAATTCGGCCACGATCCGGCGGTCGCCCGCATCATCGCGTTTGTTCGCGAAAAGCGCGAACGTCCGCTATGCTTTCCCGGTCGCAACGCCGAGGCCTGACGCCTGATGAACCGATCGGACGATCAGCAGCCGCAATCCGCCGCGCGCGGCGGCGTGCCGATCGGGATCGTCAGCGGAGGGGGAAGCTTGCCGTTCGCGGTCGCCGATGCAGTGGCGCGGCGCGAGCGCCGGGCCGTGTTGTTCGCGTTGCGCGGGTGCACGGATGCTCGGAGAGTGGCCGCCTACCCGCATCATTGGATCGGCTTGGGCCAGGTCAACCGACTTTGCCGCCTGGCCCGGCAGGAAGGCTGTAAAGAGCTGGTTTTTATCGGGACCGTGGTGCGGCCGGCGATCCGGCAGTTGCGTCTCGGACCTCGGAGCACTGGTCTTGCTGCCGCGGCTGATGCGGCTGTTCCGCGGCGGCGACGATCATCTCCTGTCGGGGGTCGCGAATTTTTTCGAGGAGCGCGGGTTCAAGGTAATGGGAGCCCATCAGGTTGCGCCGGAGATCCTGATGCCGGAGGGAACGGTGGGCCGTTTCCAGCCGAGCGAGGCGAGCCATCGCGACATCGCGCACGGCCTCGCGCTGTTGCGCGCGATCGGGCGCTTCGATGTGGGGCAGGCCACCATCGTCGCCGACGGGCACGTCCTCGCGGTGGAAGCCGCCGAAGGCACCGACGGGATGCTGGCCCACGTGGCGCAGTTGCGCCGCAACGGCCGCATTCGCTCGACCGGCGGCGTGCTCGTCAAGGCACCGAAACCCGGGCAGGACCGCCGCATCGATTTGCCCGCGATCGGGCCGCGGACCATCACCGGCGCGGCCGCTGCCGGGCTGGCCGGCATTGCGGTCGTCGCCGGCGAGAGCATCATGGCCGAGCCCGAGCGCGTCGCGCAGACCGCCGATCGCGAGCGGATTTTCATCATCGGGATCGGCCAAGATCGCGGCGAGCGATGACCGAAGGGTGCATGATGCGGCCGCATGGGGCGCGCGATAAGGACCTGACGATCGTCCTGGTCGCGGGCGAGGAATCCGGTGATCAGCTGGGCGCCCCTTTGATGCGGGCCCTCATGGAGCGCACCGGCGGCAGGGTGCGCTTCGCCGGGATCGGCGGCCGCGCCATGGCGGCGGAGGGGCTCGCCAGCCCGTTTCCCATCGACGAGCTCGCGATCATCGGTTTTGCCGCGATCCCGCGGCAGTTGCCGCTCATCCTGCGGCGCATTCGCGAAACCGCGGATCTGGTGGTGGCGGCTGCGCCCGACGCGCTGGTCATCATCGACAGCCCTGATTTCACCCATCGGGTGGCGCGGCGGGTGCGCGCCGCCGCGCCCTCGATTCCCATCGTCGATTACGTCTCGCCCTCGGTGTGGGCTTGGCGGCCCGGTCGCGCGCGCGCCATGCGGGGCTACGTGGACCATGTGCTGGCGCTGCTGCCATTCGAGCCGCGGGCGCATCAGCGGCTGGGCGGGCCGCCATGCACCTATGTGGGCCATCCGCTCCTGGAGCAGCTCGCCCGGCTGCGGCCGAGCCCGCCGGAGGCCGAGCGCCGGCTCGCCCGGCCGCCGATCGTGCTCGCCTTTCCGGGCAGCCGCGGCGGAGAGATCCGGCGGCTCCTGGCGATCTTCGGCCAAGCCCTGGGCCACCTCGGGGCCGGGCCCGAATCGCCCGATATCGTTCTTCCCACGCTCCCGCACCTGCGGGAGCGGATCACGGCCGGCACGGCGGACTGGCCGCTGCGGCCACGCATCCTCGTCGATCCGCAGGAGAAGCAGGCGGCGTTGCGCATCGCCCGCGCGGCGCTGGCCAAGTCCGGCACCGTGACGCTCGAGCTCGCGCTCGCCGGCGTTCCCATGGTCGCCGCCTACAAGGTCTCGTTGATCGAGGAGATGGTGGCGCGGCTCGCCATCCAGCTGCCTTCGGTGATCCTCCCGAACCTGATCCTGGAGGAGAACGTGGTACCGGAATTCCTGCAGCGCGATTGCACGCCGCAAAATCTCGCCGACGCGCTGGTGCCGCTCATGAGCGACAGCCCGCAACGGCGCCGGCAGATCGAGGCCTTCGGGCGGCTCGATGCCATCATGCGGATCGACCGCAAGGGTGGAGCAGAGGGCGCGGCCGCTACCCCGAGCGAGCGGGCGGCCGAGATCGTGCTCGGCTTGGCGCAGCCGCGCGCGATCGCCGCGGCGATCCGGTAGAGGGTGCTCAAGGACGAGCCGCGGACCTACTTCCGCCGCGAGATCGGCGTGTAATCGCGGCGCACCGCGCCGGTATAGAGCTGGCGCGGCCGGCCGATCTTCTGGTCCGGATCCTCGATCATCTCCTTCCATTGGGCGATCCAGCCCACGGTGCGGGCGACCGCGAACAGCACCGTGAACATGGTCGTCGGGAATCCCATCGCCTTGAGGGTGATGCCCGAATAGAAGTCGATGTTCGGATAGAGCTTCTTCTCGATGAAATATTCGTCGTGCAGCGCAATGCGCTCGAGCTCCAGCGCCACGTCGAGCAGCGGATCGTCCTTGATCCCGAGCTCCGCCAGCACCTCATGGCAGGTCTTCTGCATGATCTTCGCGCGCGGATCGTAGTTCTTGTAGACCCGGTGCCCGAAGCCCATCAGCCGGAACGAATTGTTCTTGTCCTTGGCGCGCCGCACATATTCGGGGATACGATCGGGGGTGCCGATCTCGCGCAGCATGTTGAGGGCCGCCTCGTTGGCGCCGCCATGCGCCGGTCCCCACAGGCAGGCACACCCGGCCGCGATGCAGGCGAACGGATTGGCGCCGGACGATCCGGCGAGCCTGACCGTCGAGGTCGACGCGTTCTGCTCGTGATCGGCGTGCAGGATGAAAATGCGATCCATGGCGCGCGCCAGCACGCCGTTGATCTTGTACTCCTCGCACGGGACCGCGTAGCACATGCGCAGGAAATTGGAGGCGTAGTCGAGCTCGTTCTTCGGGTAGATGAACGGCTGGCCGACCGAATATTTGTAGGCCATGGCCGCCAAGGTGGGCATCTTGGCGATCATGCGCAGCGACGCCACCATCCGCTGGTGCGGATCGGAGATGTCGGTGGAGTTGTGATAGAAGGCCGAGAGCGCGCCGACGCAGCCGGTCATCACCGCCATCGGATGGGCGTCGCGCCGGAAGCCCTGGAAGAACCGGCTCATCTGCTCGTGCACCATCGTGTGATGGGTCACGCGATTGTCGAAGTCGACCTTTTGCGAGGGCGTGGGCAGCTCGCCATAGAGCAGCAGATAGCAGGTCTCGAGAAAATCGCCGTGCTCGGCCAGCTGCTCGATCGGATAGCCGCGGTAGAGCAGGGTACCTTCATCACCGTCGATATAGGTGATCTTGGATTCGCAGCTTCCGGTCGAGGTGTAGCCCGGATCGTAGGTGAAGACCCCGGCCTGGGCATAGAGCTTGCCGATATCCACGACCGACGGCCCGATGGTGCCGTCATAGACCTTGAAGCTGAAATCCTTGTCGTCGATCGTGAGCTTGGCGCTCTTGGTATTGGAGCCGGTCTTCGCGTCCATGGCTGTACCCTCGAGTTGCGTCGCTTGACGGACCGCATGACGCGCGCGCCGAGCGGTGGCTCCGCAGGAGGTCCGACAAGCCCGCCAAAGCGGCCCAGTTTTGTTGCGTAGCCCATCCGAGTGTGCACTGCAAGATGGCGCCCGGCGGACGGGTGCGCATCGGCGGACCAGCGACGGCGTCAGCCTGCGAATTGATCCCGCAGCCGGGCGAGGCTCTCCGATTTTCCGAGCACCGCCAGCACGTCGAATATGCCGGGCGAGGTGGTGCGTCCGGTCAGGGCCGCCCGCAGCGGCTGCGCCACGCTGCCGAGCTTGGCGCCCTTGCGCTCGGCGAACGTCCGCAAGGCCTGCTCGGCCTGCGCGGCCGTCCACGGCTCGACCCCTTCGAGATCCGCCACGATCTCGCCCAGCATGACCCGCGCGTCGGGGTTGAGCAGGGCGGCCGCCTTGTCGTCGAGAGCGATCGGCCGGCCGCTGGTGAGGAAGCGAGCGCCGTCGATGAGCTCGAGCAGTGTCTTGGCCCGCTCCTTGAGCCCCGGCATGGCGACCAGGAGCTTGGCCCGCAGGTCGGGCGTCAGCTTGGCGGCAAGCTCGGCGCCGCCCGCGATGTGGGGCAGCACCCGCTCGATCTCGGCCAGCAGATCGGCATCCGCGCTCTCGCGCATGTAGTGGCCATTTATGCTTTCGAGCTTGGCGAAGTCGAAGCGCGCCGGCGAGCGCCCGATCTGCGGCAGGTCGAATGTGGTGACCATCTCCTGGGTGGAGAAAATCTCCTGGTCGCCATGGGCCCAGCCCAAGCGGATCAGGTAGTTGCGCATGGCGGCCGGCAGATAGCCGAGCGCCCGATAGGCGTCGACCCCGAGCGCGCCGTGGCGCTTGGAGAGCTTGGAGCCGTCGGGTCCGTGAATGAGCGGAATATGCGCCATCACCGGCACGTTCCAGCCGAGCGCGTCGTAGATCTGCTTCTGGCGCGCCGCATTGGTCAAATGATCATCGCCGCGGATGATGTGGGTGATGCCCATGTCGTGATCGTCCACCACCACGGCCAGCATGTAGGTCGGGGTTCCGTCGGAGCGCAGCAGGACGAGATCGTCCAGGTTCTCGTTCTGCCAGACCACGCGGCCCTGGACCTGATCCTCGATGACGGTCTCGCCCGCGGCCGGCGCCTTGAAGCGGATGACCGGCTTGACGCCGGGCGGGGCTTCGTGCGGGCCGCGATCGCGCCAGCGGCCGTCATAGAGCTTCGAGCTGCCGTTGCTGCGCGCGGCTTCGCGCATCTGCGCGAGCTCCTCGGGCGCCGCGTAGCACGGATAGGCGCGCCCCGCCGCCAACAGCTGCTCGACGATCTCGCGATGGCGCCCCGAGCGGGAGAATTGATAGACCGTGTCCCCGTCCCACGCGATCCCCAGCCAGCTGAGGCCGTCCAGGATGGCGTCGATGGCCGCCTGGGTCGAACGTTCGCGGTCGGTGTCCTCGATCCGCAGCAGCATCTTGCCGCCGCGGCCGCGCGCATAGAGCCAGTTGAACAGCGCCGTTCGGGCTCCCCCGATGTGGAGAAAGCCGGTGGGCGAAGGCGCAAAGCGGGTGACGACGGTCTCGCTCATGATACCCACAAGGGTTGCCCACAAGATGCCCGGCCGCCCACCGTTGGGGACGCTGGCTTTGCGGCCGTCCCGGGATGAGGCGGCGTGGCGAGCCGTGTACCATAGGTCGCGGAAAAGTTGTCAGGACAATTCACATTGAATGGGGGCCGGCGGCGCACGATTTGTGGCAGGCGGGCACCTTGGCGCCTGCGCGAGGATTTGGCACACAGGCCGCGGCACTGGCGCATTGGCGCCTCTCCATGGATTTGGCACACAGGGCGCGGCACTGGCGCATTGGCGCCGGCGCGTGGGTTTGGCACATAGGATCGGATAGCGGCGCGACGCCGAATCGCGGCGCAAACAAGGGCTCGAGAGCATGACGGCAGACCCAACAGCGGTCGCGGAAGCGGGACACGATTTCATCCGTGACATCATCCGGTCGGACCTCGAATCGGGGCGCCATGCCGGGGTGGTCACGCGGTTTCCGCCCGAGCCCAACGGCTATCTCCACATCGGCCACGCCAAATCCATTTGCCTCAATTTCGGCGTGGCGCAGGAGTTCGGCGGCCGCTGTCACCTGCGTTTCGACGACACCAATCCGACCAAGGAAGCGCAGGAATACATCGACGCCATCAAGGCGGACGTGCACTGGCTCGGCTTCGACTGGGGTGAGCACCTCCATCACGCGTCGGACTATTTCGATGAGCTCTACGGGTGGGCCGAGCACCTGATCCGCAACGGCATGGCCTATGTGGACGACCAGTCGCAGGACGAGATCCGCGCGCGCCGCGGTACGCTGACCGAGCCCGGGGAGAACAGCCCCTTCCGTGAGCGCAGCGTCGAGGAGAACCTCGATCTCTTCCGCCGCATGCGGGCCGGCGAATTTGCCGACGGCGCGCGCGTGCTGCGGGCCAAGATCGACATGGCGGCCGGCAACATCAACCTGCGCGATCCCGTCCTCTACCGCATCCTCCACGCCCACCATCCGCGCACCGGCACGCAGTGGAGCATCTATCCGAGCTACGACTTCGCGCACGGCCAGTCCGACGCCATCGAGGGCATCACCCACTCGCTGTGCACGCTCGAGTTCGAGGACCACCGGCCGCTCTACGACTGGTTCCTCGACCATCTGCCGGTGCCCTCGCGGCCCCGGCAGTACGAGTTCGCGCGCCTCAATATCGGCTATACGGTGCTGTCCAAGCGCGTGCTCACCGAGCTGGTGCGCGGGCGGCACGTCGGCGGCTGGGACGACCCCAGGATGCCGACATTGGCCGGGCTGCGCCGGCGCGGGGTGCCGGCGGCCGCGATCCGCGATTTCGTGCGCCGCATCGGGGTCGCCAAGGCCAACAGCCTGGTCGAGGTCGGCATGCTCGAGCATTCGATCCGCGAGAGCCTCAACAAGTCGGCGCTGCGCCGCATGGCGGTGCTGCGGCCCCTGAAGGTGGTGATCGAGAACTATCCCGAAGGGCCGGGCGAGGAGCTCGAGGCGGTCAACAGCCCGGAGGATCCGGCCGCGGGCGTGCGCCGTATCCGCTTCGGCCGCGAGCTCTATGTGGAGCGTGACGACTTCATGGAGGTGCCGGCGAAGAAATTCTACCGGCTTTCGCCCGGATCCGAGGTGCGGCTGCGCTACGCCTATTTCATCACCTGCCGCGAGGTGGTGAAGGATGCCTTGGGCGAGGTGGTCGAGCTTCGCTGCACCTATGATCCGGCGACCCGCGGCGGCAATGCGCCCGACGGGCGCAAGGTGAAGGCCACCCTGCACTGGGTCGCGGCCGTGGACGCCGTGCCGGCGGAGGTGCGCCTCTACAACCAGCTGTTCACCCGCCCCGATCCCAATGCGGCCGACTTCGTGGCCGACCTCAATCCCAGCTCGCTGGAGGTTCTGAGCGACTGCCGCCTCGAGCCGGCGCTGGCGGCCGCCAATTCGGCGGAGCCCGTGCAGTTCGAGCGGCAGGGCTATTTCACCCGCGATCCGGACTCCGCGCCCGGGCGGCCGGTGTTCAACCGCACCGTGGGCTTGCGCGACACCTGGGCCAAGGTGAGCGGCGGGGGCGGCGGCTGAGCGGCGGCGCGACGAAGACCCGAAGCGCCGCGATTGAAGGCTCAGTAGCGCCGGAACAGGCCGATCATCTTGCCCTGGATGCGCACGCGGTTGGGCGGCAGGATGCGGACCTCATAGGCGGTATTGGCCGGCTCGAGCGCGATCGAGGCGCCGCGGCGGCGGAAGCGCTTCAAGGTCGCTTCCTCCTCGTCGATCAGGGCCACCACGATATCGCCGGTGTCGGCCTCCTCGGTGCGGCGCAACAGTGCGATGTCGCCATCCAGGATGCCGGCATCGATCATGGAATTGCCGCGCACCTCGAGGGCGAAATGCTCGCCCGATCCGAGCATGTCGGGCGGCATGTTGATCACATGGCTCTTGGACTGGATCGCCTCGATCGGGGTGCCGGCCGCGATGCGGCCCATGACCGGAACCGCCACCGAGCGGCTGCTGTCATCGTCCGAGCCGGCGCGCACGCGCCCGAGATTGCCCTCGATCACGCTCGGGGTGAATCCCCTGGCGCGCGTTCCGCCGATGCCGTGGGCGACCGAATCAGGCAGCTTGATCACCTCGATGGCGCGTGCCCGATTGGGCAGGCGGCGAATGAACCCGCGCTCCTCGAGCGCCGTGATCAGCCGATGGATCCCGGATTTGGAGCGCAAGTCGAGCGCATCTTTCATCTCGTCGAAGGAGGGCGGCACGCCCGCCTCCGTCAACCGCTCATGAATGAAGCGCAGGAGCTCGAACTGCTTGCGTGTGAGCATCTTGGCATTTCCCCCGGCTGGCGGCGCCGGTCCGGAAGCCCCATCTCGGGATTTCGGAGGCGCGCTGACGAAACAAATCATGAACAGACACTATCTGTTCGATATGTGTTCCGCAACCATTTAATTTGACGTGAACAACTCTAGGGGCCGCAAAAGGCCGCGCTTAAGGAAGCGGAGCAGGCTTTACGCGCTTCCCGCTGACCGGCGCTGGGCGCGCGAATCAGCCGGCCGATTCGCCGCGACGGTAGCCCGCTAATGGCCGAGCCGCAGGATCGTGCACGGGCTGCCGGCCTTGGCGGCGGGCGCGTGGGGGGCGCGGATGAGCAGGCAGTCGGCGGCGGCGAGCGGCGCCAGCATGGAGCTGTCCTGGACCGGCAGCGCAGTCGCGACCAGGCTTGCCGTCGGAGCCGGTCGTAAGCGTGGCGCGCAGGTAATCGGCCCGCTCGTCGTTCTCCGGCAGATCGCCGCCCAGCACCGCCGCTTCCGGCAGCCGCTCGATGTCGCTGCGCCCCATGAGCCGCCGGATCAGCGGCACCAGGAACAGGAATGCGCACACATAGGACGAGACCGGATTGCCGGGCAGGCCCAGCACATGCATGGCGCCGAGACGCCCGTGCAGCATCGGCCGGCCCGGCCGCATGGCGATCTTCCAGAACGAGAGCGCGAGGCCTTCGCCGGCGAGCGCCTGCTGCACCAGGTCATAGTCCCCGACCGAGGCGCCGCCCGAGGTGACCAGGATATCGGCCCCGCTCGCGCTGGCGCGCCGGATGGCCGCGACGGTCTCCGGCAGCCGATCGGGCGCGATCCCGAGATCAATGGTCTCGCAGCCTTCGCGGCTCGCCAGCGCGATGGTGGCAAAGCCATTGGAATAGACGATCTCGCCAGGGGCCGGCGTCGTGCCCGGCATCACCAGCTCGTCGCCGGTCGCCAGCACCGCCACTTTCGGCCGCCGATGCACCGGCACGGCCGGATGATTCATGGCCGCAGCCAGCGCCAGGTCGCGATCGCTGAGGCGGTGGCCGCGGCGCAGCAGCACCGTGCCGGCCGCAAAGTCGAGCCCCTGCGGCCGCACGTTGCGGCCCAGCCCGGTGGGCTTGCCCACCACCACCGTGTCGCCCGCGCGGCTGGTGTGCTCCTGGATCACCACCGTATCGGTGCCGCGCGGCATCACGCCGCCCGTGAAGATGCGCGCCGCTTGCCCGCCGCCGACCGTGCCGGCGAAGGGACGTCCGGCCGCGACCTCGCCGATCAGCTTGAGCGTCGCGGGCGCCTGCGCGACATCCTGCGCCCGCACCGCATAGCCATCCATGGCGGAGACATCCGCCGGCGGCTGGGTGCGCAGCGCCGCAAGATCATCGGCGAGCACGCGGCCATGGGCTTGCGCCAGCGCCGCGGCCTCGGCCCCAAGGGCGAGGCATCCCGCAGCACCAGGGCAAGCGCTTCCGCGACCGGCATCAAACCCACGGCTCGATCTCCGAAGGCGAGGGCGCGTCCTCGCCGGTTTAGAGCGGTTTCACATTAACCGGAAAAAAAGGACGAAAACGTTCACCCCTGCGCGCTTTCCTGAAAATGCTCTAGCTGTCCTTGGCGCGATAGCGCCCCGATTTGCCGCCGCTCTTCTCGATCAGGCGAATGCCTTCGATGCGCATGCCGCGTTCGACCGCCTTCACCATGTCGTAGATGGTGAGGCAGGCGACCGACACCGCGGTCAGCGCCTCCATCTCGACGCCGGTTTGGCCGGTCACATGGGCGGTGGCGCGCACGATGAGGCCGGGCAGCTTGCGGTCCGGCACGATGTCGACCGCGATCTTGGAAACCGGGAGGGGATGGCAGAGCGGAATGAGCTCATGGGTGCGTTTCCCCGCCATGATGCCGGCGATGCGGGCGGCGCCCAGCACGTCGCCCTTCTTGGCATTGCCGCTCAGCACCAGATCGAGAGTGGCGGCCGTCATCACCACGCGGCCTTCCGCGACCGCGACCCGCGCGGTCACGGCCTTGGCCGAGACATCCACCATGCGGGCCTCGCCGGACTTGGCGAGATGGGAGAGCTTTGCGGTGCGTGCCACGATCTACTCCGCGGCGCCCAGCGGACGCGCATCGAGGTGCCGCGGGGCCAAGCAGCGCCCGCGTCGCGGCTTCGACATCGGCCTCACGCATCAGGCTCTCGCCCACCAGGAACGTCGACATGCCGCAGGACGCCAGCAGGTCGAGATCGGCGGGCGTGAAGATGCCGCTTTCGCCGACCGCGATGCGGTCGCGCGGAACGAGCGGCGCCAGGTGCTGCCCGGTCGCGAGCGTGGTCTCGAAGGTCTTGAGGTTGCGGTTGTTGATGCCGATGAGCTTCGAGCGGCGCTCGAGCGCGCGCTCGAGCTCGTGCTGGTCGTGGACCTCGAGGAGCACGTCCATGCCGAGCCCGAAGGCGGCGTCCTCGAGCTCGCGCGCCGCCATGTCGTCGACCGCCGCCATGATGATCAAGATGCAGTCCGCGCCCCAGGCCCGTGCTTGCGTCACCTGATAGGTATCGTACATGAAATCCTTGCGCAGCACCGGCAAATGCGTCGCCGCGCGCGCCGCCATGAGGTCGTCGGCCTTGCCCTGGAACGAGGGCGCATCGGTCAAGACCGACAGGCAACAGGCGCCGCCGCGCTCATAGGCGCGTGCCAGCACCGGCGGATCGAAATCGGCGCGGATCAGCCCTTTCGAGGGGCTCGCCTTCTTGATCTCGGCGATCAAGGCAGGGCGTCCCTCCGCGAGCCGGCTTTCGATGGCGGCGATGAAGCCGCGCGGCGCGGCCGCCGCCTTGGCGGCTTCCTCGAGCGCGGCGAGCGGGCGCGCGCGCTTGGCGGCCGCGATCTCGGCGCGCTTGTAAGCCTCGATGGTGATCAGGATGTCAGCCATTGGAAACCGCGATCAGGCGGTCGAGGCGGCCTTCGGCCTCGCCGGAATCGACCGATTTGGTGGCGAGCAGCAACCGCCTGCCCGAGATCCTTGGCGCGCGCCGCCACGATGAGCCCGGCCGCGGCATTGAGGATGGCGACGTCGCGGTAGGGGCCCTTCTTGCCCTTGAGCACGTCCAGGAGGGCCAGCGCGTTGTCCTTGGCGTCGCCGCCGCGCAGCGCTTCCGGCTTGACCCGGGCGAGCCCGACGTCCTCAGGCGAGATCGTGAAGGTGCGCACGGTGCCGTGCTCGAGCGCGGCCACATGGGTCGGCCCCGAGGTGGTGATCTCGTCGAGCCCGTCGGAGCCGTGCACCACCCAGGCCGCCTCGGAGCCCAGGTTCCGCAAGACCTGCGCCAGCGGCTCGATCCAATGGCGCGAGAACACCCCCACCATCTGGCGGCGCACGCCGGCCGGATTGGACAACGGCCCGAGCAGATTGAAGATGGTGCGGGTGCCGAGCTCGACCCGGGTCGGCCCCACATTCTTCATGGCCGGGTGGTGGGCGGGCGCGAACATGAAGCCGATGCCCGCATCCCTGATGCAGCGCGCCACGCCCTCGGGCGCAAGCTCGATCGCCACGCCGAGCGCGCCCAGCACGTCGGCGGCGCCCGAGCGCGAGGACAGCGCCCGATTGCCGTGCTTGGCGACCGGCACGCCGGCGCCCGCCACGATGAAGGCGGCGCAGGTCGAGATGTTGTAGGAACCCGACGCGTCGCCGCCGGTGCCGACCACGTCGATGGCATCGGGCGGCGCCGCCACGCGCAGCATCTTCTCGCGCATGACGGTGACCGCGCCGGTGATCTCATCGACGGTCTCGCCGCGCACCCGCAGCGCCATCAGGAGGCCGCCCATCTGCGAAGGCGTCGCCTCGCCCGACATCATGCGGTCGAAGCCCTGGGCCGCCTCCTCGCGCGAGAGCGGCGCCCCGGTGGCGGCCTTCGCAATCAATGCCTTGAAATCATCGCTCACGATCGCCCCCGCCTGCAGCACTTTTGCATTGTCGCATTTTCCAACGGAAATCCGGATTCCACCCCGGATCAAGTCCGGGGCAAGCTTCTTTCCTGAAAATGCCCTACCGGGTCGCGCGGTGCCGGCCTTGCGCCCGGCGTGCCGCCCGTCTGCCGGTCGCGGCATTCCAGGCCGCCGCGATGTCCGAGAAAGTTCTTGAGGATGAGGTGGCCATGCTCGGAGGCGATGCTTTCCGGGTGGAACTGCACGCCGTGCACCGGCAGCCGGGCATGCGCGAGCCCCATGATCAAGCGGTCCTCGGTCTCCGCCACCACCGCCAGATCGGCGGGCAGGCTTTTGCGCTCCACCACCAGCGAATGGTAGCGGGTCGCCTGGAACGGCCCGTTGATGCCCACGAACACGCCGGCGCCCTGGTGCCTGATCTGCGACAGCTTGCCGTGCACCGGCACCGGCGCCCGCACCACCTCGCCGCCGAAAACCTGCCCGATCGCCTGATGGCCGAGGCAGACCCCGAAGATCGGGATGCGGGCGCAGGCCTGCTTGATGAGGTCGAGGCAGATGCCGGCATCGTTGGGCGTGCAGGGGCCGGGCGACAGCACGATGGCGTCCGGATCGGCCGCGATCACGGCTGCGGTCGCGATCTTGTCGTTGCGATGGACCTCGACCTCCGCCCCGAGCCCACCCAGATAGTGGAACAGGTTGAAGGTGAAGCTGTCGTAGTTGTCGATGACCAGGATCACGGTCATCGGTATTTTGCTGCGAGCATCGGGAATAAATCAGTCTTCTGCTTCCGCTGGGGTCGCCCCAGGCACCGCTTACTATCACCAAGAACCAACCACGTCATGTACCGCAATGAGCCGGGGTCGGGGGCGCACGCTGCAGCCGCAATCGTAGCATTCTTCCAGTCCGGAGGGCTGGCGGAATCGCAACCATTCCGTGTTATGCTCTCTAGCGCGCCAAAAGGCACTGCTTTATGGCCAATGACGGACCGGAGGGGGCGGATGGCGAGTCGAGGGAAAACATTAGCTAGCTAAGGTGCCGCGATTCGGTGGAACAATTGGATTGCTGCGCTCATGGTTTGTTGATCCGTATTCCGGGGGTTGGTATGTGCCCCAGACGATAGTCGGGTGGATCGCATATTACGTCGGCTTTGCGTTTTTTCCGATGTGGGCGGGGGCGTAATCGGTTTCTTCATTGGAAAGAAAGAAACGCCACCTCCCATCAGACGCACGAACGAGCCCGAGATTTTACTCCTCCTGACGTCTACGTTGCAGCACTATGCCTTGTGGATCGGGTCGATCCACGCGACCTGCTCGGGCTTCTCGACCGGCTCGATGTCGAGGTTGACCACCACCGCCTCGTTGTCGCTGCGCACCAGCACGCATTCCAGCGTCTCGTCGCGCTGGCGTTGATCTCCTGGTGCGGCACGAAGGGCGGCACATAGATGAAATCGCCCGGGCCGGCCTCGGCGGTGAACTCCAGCCGCTCGCCCCAGCGCATCCGCGCCCGGCCGCTGACCACATAGATCACGCTTTCGAGCGGACCGTGATGATGGGCGCCGGTCTTGGCATTGGGCGTGGATGTGCACGGTGCCGGCCCAGAGCTTCTGGGCGCCGACGCGGGCGAAGTTGATCGCCGCCGCGCGGTTCATGCCGGGCGTCTGCGCCGTGTTGGGGTCGAGCTGGTCCGCCCGGGATCACGCGCACGCCGTTGTGCTTCCATTTGTGTGCTTGAGGGTCATTCATTGCGGCCACCTACATAGCTGTCGTCCCTGCGGAGCAGGGACCTATACGCCGTGCCCTTTCGATTACACTGCGGCGTCTGGGTCCCGGCTCGTCGCGCTTCGCGGCCTTGGCCGGGCATGAGCCTGCGTGCCAACCCCGGTAAACTCACTGCCCGCGCCGGGCCGCGCTGGCGAAGCGCTCGGCTTCCTCGGCGGCGCGGAACAAGGCGCGCGCCTTGTTGACGGTTTCCTGCTACTCCGACTCGGGATCGGAGTCGGCCACCACGCCGCCGCCGGCCTGCACATACATCACGCCGTCCTTGACGAAGGCGGTGCGCAGCACGATGCAGGTGTCCATCGAGCCGTCGGCGGAGAAATAGCCGACGCGCCGGCATAGAGGCCGCGCTTTTCCTTCTCGAACTCGTCGATGATCTCCATCGCGCGGATCTTCGGCGCGCCCGACAGCGTGCCGGCCGGCAAACCCGCCGCCAGCGCATCGACCGCGTCGCAGCCCGTGGCCGATCTTGCCTTCGACATTGGAGACGAGATGCATCACATGGCTGTAGCGCTCGATGAAGAACTGTCGGTGACCTTGACGGTGCCGATCTGCGCGACGCGGCCGACATCGTTGCGGCCGAGATCGAGCAGCATCAGATGCTCGGCGCGTTCCTTGGGATCGGCCATCAGCTCCTCCGCGAGCGCCTTGTCCTCGTGCGGCGTGGCGCCGCGCGGCCGCGTGCCGGCGATGGGCCGGATGGTCACTTTGCCGTCGCGCAGGCGCGACCAGGATTTCCGGGCTGGAGCCCACGACGCGCGAATCCGGCGAAATCGAGGAAATAGAGAAAGGGCGAGGGATTGAGCCGGCGCAGCGCGCGATAGAGCGAGAAAGGCGGCAGCTCGAAGGGCGCCTCGAAGCGCTGGCCAGCACGACCTGGAAGATATCGCCGGCGTCGATGTATTCCTTGGCGCGCGCGCACCATGCGCGAGATATTCGTCCTGGCGTCGTGTTGGATCGACGGCGGCTGGTGAGCGGCCGGCGCTCGCCGTGGGCGGCTCGAGCGGCCGGTCGAGCGCGTCCACGCATGGCCGTCAGGCGTTCGCCGGCCCGGGCGTAGGCGGCTTGGCGCGAACGCCGCGTTCCGGCCGGACCGGCGTGACGACGGTGATCTCGTCGTTACGGTGTCGAAGACGGCGACGATGGTCGGCCGCAGGAGAATCGCGTCGGGGAGGCCGAGCGGGTCGGGCTTGGCGATGCGGCAGATGCTCCATCAGCCGCACCATGTCGTAGCCCAGATAGCCGAACATGCCGGCCGCCATGGGCGGCAGGCCGCGGGCAACTCCATGCGGCTTTCGGCGATCAGTGCGCGCAGCGCCGCGAGCGGCGCCTCGCCGCAGGGCACGAAACCGTCCGTGCGGATCGCGCGCGCGGCGATTGATCTCGGCCACGGCCGTCGCGCCAGCGCCAGATCAGGTCGGGATCGAGACCGATGATCGAATAGCGGCCGCGCATGTCGCCGCCCTCGACCGATTCCAGCAGAAAGCCATGGGCCGGCCGGCCGCGAGCTTGAGGAAGGCCGAAACCGGCGTCTCCAGGTCGGCGACCAGGGTGGTCCAGACGGCCTGGGCTCGCCGCGTGCATAGGTCTGGCGAACGCGCTCGCTTGCGGCTCGATCTGCATTCGGAAAACTCAGAAATCGACGTCGGTGTCGTCGCTGGCGGGATTGCTGTTGCCGGACACCGCCTGGCTTACCGCCTTCGATTGATGGTCACTCCGATTTCATGCTCGAGCCGCGCGATGTATTGGCAGAAGACGTCCTCGGACAGCGCGCGATTGAGGTTTTGCGAGATGCTCTTGGCGTCGGCCGAGCTCATGTCGGTCTTCGGCACCACGATATCGGTGACCCGAAACACGACCTGATCGCCGGGCTGCGCGGCTTCCGCGCTTGCGGCCGTATCCTTCGGGGTGACGAAGAGCTTGTCGGCGGCGGCGGGCGAAAGCGGCGGCGCCGAGGCCCCGCGCTTGAGACCGCTGATGGTCTCGACCTTGAGCCCGTCGTCGAGGGCAAGGTCGCCGAGCGTCGCGCCGGCTTTGAGCTTGTCCAGCATCTGCTCCGCCTTATCCTTCAGGCGGTTCGCGATCTCATCCTCGCGCCAGCTCGCCTCGACCTTGTCCTTCACCTCGTCGAGGGTGCGGTCGTGGGAGGGCGTGATGCCGACGACCTCGTACCAGATGTAGCCGTCCTGGAACTGCAACGGATCGGCATCGACGCCGATTTCGGTGGAGAACGCCGTGCAGCAGCCCCTGGTCATCGGGAGATCCTTGATCGGCATGCCGGCAGCGTCGCGGCCGGAGCGGTCGAGCTCGACGCTGCGGAACGGCAACTTGAGGGTCGCGGCCGCCTCCGCCAGCGTATGGCCTTCGGAGCGCACATCCTCGATCTTGTCGTAGACCGTCAGAACTTGGGTCTTGGCGCGCGCGGTCGCGATCGTCCTCTTGATCTCGGGCGCCACCTCCTCGAACGGACGAATCTTCTCGGGCTCGATCTTGACCACGCGGACCAGCGTCACGCCGAACCGCCCCTGCACCGGCGCGCTGATCTCGCCCTCCTTGAGGGCGAAGGCGGCATCGGCCACGGCCTTGTCGATGATGCTGCCTCTTGGTCACCGTGCCGAGCTCGATGTCCTTTTCGGTCTTGCCGCGCTGCTTGGCGATGTCGCCAAAGCTCGTACCGCTCGGCGATGCGGTCGGCGTCGGCACGCGCCGCTTCCACGCTCGGGAAAGACCATCTGCTGCAGTTGACGCCGCTCGGGGGTGCCGTAACTGTCGCGGTGATCCTCATAGGCGCGCTTGACGTCGTCGTCGGACACCTCGATCCAATTCGCCTGATCGCTCGGGATCAGCGCCAGGAGCTGGAGCTTGCGGTATTCCGGGGCGCGGAACAGAATTTTGCGCTGCTCGAAATATTGCGCCAGCACGTCCGGGCTGGGCGCCGGGATGTCGCCGGCCTGGGCATGACCGAGCAGCACATATTCGGCCGAGCGCTGCTCGTTCTGATAGCGATTCATGGCCTCGACGGCGCGCCTGCGGCACCAGCGGCCCGCCCATGATGGTGCCCGAAAGCTGGTTGCGCACGGAGCTGCGGCGCTGCTCGGCCACGAAACGCTGCTCCGTATAGCCGGCCTGCCGGATGGCCTGCTGGAAACGGACGGCGTCGAATGTCCCGGTCGGCGTCTGGAAGCTCGGATCGGCGGTGATGCGGCGCGCGATCTCGGCGTCCGACAGCGTGAGCCGCAGCGCGCGGGCCCGCTCGTCGAGCGCGATCTCGGCGGTGAGCTGCGCCAGGATCTGGCGGTCGAAGCCGAGCGCCCGCGCCTGGTCGGTAGTGATCGGCTTGCCGATCTGGCGGCCGATCTCCTGCAGCTTGTCATTGTAGATCTGGCGGAATTGCTCGGTGGTGATCTCGGTCGCCCGATCTTGGCAAGGGTGGCGAGGCCGAACCCGCGGAAGATGTCGCCAATACCCCAGATCGCAAAGCTGCCGATCAGGAAGGCGACCACGGCCCCCATGATGGTCTTGCCGACCCAATTCGAAGAGGCTTTTCGTAGACCTCGAAGCATCAAAACCTGCCGCGTTGCGCGTGGAGGCCAAGACAGCAAGCTGACCGGAGCAAGCTGACCGCAGCAAAGCTGATCGAAGGCTTGCGCCATCATAGGGATCGGCACGCACCACCGCAACTGATGCGGCTTCCGGCCACAGGCGGCGCCCGCAGCGTCCCTGCGGGGCCGCGCGAGGGCTCTGGCGCGCCCGCGGGCGCTCTGCTAACCGCTAGCCTCGCGATCGAACAGGCGGACCACATGGCGGCGCGGCCCCTGATTGCCGGCAATTGGAAAATGAACGGCCTGCAGGGGGCCTCAGCCGAGCTCGAGAAGATCATCGGCGGGGCGCGCGATCTCCCTCCCGCGATCGATATCCTGGTGTGCCCGCCCGCGACCCTCATCGCGGGCTTTGCGACGCTGGCGCGCGGCAGCAGGGTCGCGATCGGGGCGCAAGACTGTCATGCCGAGGCGGCCGGCGCCTTCACCGGCGACATCCGGCAGAAATGCTCAAGGACGCCGGCGCCAGCGCCGTGATCGTCGGACATTCGGAGCGCCGCAGCTTTCATCACGAGACCGACGCCGAGATTCGCGCCAAAGCGCTGGCCGCCCGCCGCGCCGGCCTCCTGGCCGTGGTCTGCGTGGGCGAGACCCGCGCCGAGCGCGAGGCCGGCCACACCATTGCGGTGGTCGGCGGCCAGCTCGCGGGCTCGCTGCCCGATGGCACGCCGGAAATATCGCGGTCGCCTATGAGCCGGTCTGGGCGATCGGCACCGGACTTACCCCCTCGACCGCCGACGTCGCACAGGTGCATCGCTTCATCCGCCAGGAATTGGAGACGCGTTATGGGGCCGCGGCGGCGGCGATGCGATCCTCTATGGGGGCTCGGTGAAGCCGGCCAATGCCGGCGAGCTGATGGCGATCCAGAATGTCGACGGCGCGCTGGTCGGCGGTGCCAGCCTCAAGGCCGAGGAGTTTCTCGCCATCGCGGCGGTTTATCGATAGGATTGCTTTCGCTCCAACGACGACAAATTTGGAGGAAGCCATGAGGTTGCTCGCGGCAATCGTCATCGCGGCGGGGCTCTCGATTCTGACTTTCATCGGTGCCGGCGCCGCCGATGCGGCCGAGGTCAAGGTGATGATATCCAACGCCCTGAAATCGACCATGGAGGAGCTCACGCCGGATTTCGAGAAAGCCACCGGCAACAAGCTTGCCATCACGTTCGGGGCGGCCGCCGAGCTCAAAGCCTCGATCGAGAAGGGCACGCCGATCGATCTCGCCATCCTCACCACGGCGACGACCAACGATCTCGTCAAGGAAGGCAAGCTCATCGCCGCCGGGCGCGTCGACATCGCACGGGCCGGCGCCGGCCTCGCGGCCCGCAAGGGTGCGCCCAAGCCCGACATCAGCACGACCGAAGGCTTCAAGCGGGCGCTGCTGGAGGCCAAATCGATCGCTTATGTCGAGGCGGGCGCGACCGCCCCCTACATCAAGAGCCTGTTCGACCGTCTCGGCATCGCCGATCAGATCAAGCCCAAGCTCAAGCCGCAGCCGACCAGCAACCCGGCCGCCAAGGCGGTCGCCAACGGCGAAGCGGAGCTCGGCATTACCCAGATCAGCGAGATCCTTCCCTATGCGGGGGCCGAGCTGGTCGGACCGCTGCCCGCGGACATCCAGCTCTACACCGTCTATCCGGCGGCCGTCGCCGCCGACACCAAAGAGAGCGATGCTGCCAAGGCCCTGATCAAGTTCCTGACCGGGCCCGCGGCCGTCGCGGTGCTGAAGGCGAAGGGATTGAGTCCGGGGTGAGGGCTTGCACATATCTCTGTCGTCCCGGCCGAAGAGCCGGGACCCATACGCCGCAGCCGATCGAGTGGGTAAGGCGTATGGAGTGGGTCTGCGGGTCTCTCGCAGAAGCGAACGCGTGGAATGGCGCTCGCGCGCCACGAAAGTCGTGTGTGCGGCCCCACATTAGATCGAGAGGACACAGCAGATCGAGAGGACACAGCGATGGGGTCCCGGCTCTTCGGCCGGGACGACGCTGAGATAAACCCAAGCCCCTCGTTCGAAAGAGCGACCCAAGCCGTAGCCGGGCCGCGCAATTCGGCTTAGTCTCACAAAAAATTCGGGCGGTTTACCGCTCGCCCGACCTCGAGGGAGGCTTCGCAATGTCCGACAAAGTTGCCGACAAGGCCACCGATTTCCGCCAACGACGCGCCTATACCCCGGCGCAGCTTCCTGCTCGGAGCCGGTACCGCGGTGGCGGCCGGGTTGGCTCCCGCCGCCAATGCCCAGACCCCACCGGCCGCGACGGCGCCCGTTGCCGCGACTGCGGCCGAGCCCGAACCGCTCTTGACCCTGACCCCGACCGAGCATGCCTTCATGGTGGCGGCCGTCGATACGCTCATTCCGGCCGACGAGCTCTCGCCCTCCGGCAGCGATTGCGGGGTCGCGGTCTTCATCGATCGGCAGTTGGCCGGGGCCTATGGCGGCGGCGCGCGGCTCTATCGCGACGGCCCGTTTCCCAAAGGCAAGCCCGAGCTCGGCTATCAGCTCGCGCTCAATCCGCGCGAATTCTTCCGCGCCGGCATCGCGGCGGCCAATGATTGGACACGCAAGACCTACGGCAAGGACTTCGACCGCTTGGCCGAGCCCGAGCGGGTGGCGGCCTTGAAGGCGATGGAGGCCGGCAAGGCGGAGTTCCCGGGCTTCACCAGCGGCATGTTCTTCGACGCGCTCCTGCAGCTCAGCATGGAAGGCTTCTTCGCCGACCCGATCTATGGCGGCAACCGCGACAAGGCGGCCTGGAAGATGGTGGGCTATCCGGGCCTGCCCGCCACCTATCGGGAGGAGTTCAAGGCCTATCTGGGCAAGAAATACGACAAGCCGCCGCGCTCGATCGCGGACTTTTCGTGAGGTGATGGAGATCAAGATTGAGCACGAAAAGCGCCGCATGCTCCTCCTTCTCCCCGCGTGCCATCAGGGCGTTTACGCCCGTCTACGACGGGCTATGGAGAAGGGTGGGATGAGGGGGGCGGTTCCACAGTCTCAGGCTCGCGGAAAGCGCCCCCTCACCCCAACCCTTGTATGGGGCTTTTTTTGTCAAGTCGTGATTTGCTCATATCGTCCTCCTTCCAGTTGCTCGGTCTTTCGATTGGGCGTCTGTCGAGGGGCCGGCGCCGATCGACAGCCACGAGTCAGGCGGTGCCGGCCTCTCGGCAGACGCCAGCGCATGAGACGATCTGAGTTGAGCCTGCCCGTGGTGGCGACCATCGCGCCACAACCTTGTATTCGGTTGGGATGATCGAGAGGACATGTCCTCGATGATCCTGTCCATGATGCAGTCATGCGCATCGCGGCGAGGCTCCTTGGGGCGGGCCCATTCTCTCCCTCGGCGTGAAGCCATGGATTCGGTCGGGTCACCGCCACCTCGGATCGTCTTGGCGTTGCATCGCGCCGAAGCGGAGCGAACGCCGAACGGTATCTGATCTCCTCCGTTAGTTCCGTTTAGCTTCTCACTTGGTTGCGAGCTCAGACCGCCGCCCGCAGCTTGGCGCCCGCCGGCACTTCGCCGGTGGTCACGTAACGCCAGAGCGCGATCAGCAACTTGCGAGCCAAAGCCACGATCATTGTTTTGCGCACATCGCGCGGTCCACCTGCCGTTCGTGCACAGAACCACTTGGTCAACGCGCTTTCCTTTTGGAACATGAGCCAGCGCCATGCCAGCTGCACCATGCCCCGCCGCACCCGGGCATTGCCGGCCCTGGCCAATCCCTTCTCGCGTCGTTTGCTGCCGCTTTCGTCCGGCGAGCCGGTCATGCCGGCGTACCGTCCCAATAGCTCTTTCGTCCCGCAGATTGCGCCAGAGCACCTCATTCACCAGCATGTCTGCGGTCTCGATCCCGACACCAAGCACTTTGGCCAGCATCAAGATCATGGATGCGGACCCTCCTGCGGCGCCTGGCTGCAGCCGCTTTAACCGCTGCTTTTCGATGGTCATTGATCTGATCGCGCATCTAGCTGCAGCCGCGCCATGTCGCGGCTCGAGCTCCGCCGAGCGTGTTGGCCGGCAGTGGCACGCCTTCCGGCATGCGCAGCTCCGCGAGCTGTTTTCAGGGCCTTGCGCAGCTTGAGTTGAAACCACGGATGCCGAGGCGAGCCATCGTCGCCTTCATCCGGTTCACCATCCTCGTGCGTTCGCCCGACCAGGTGTCTCATGCTCACGGTTGGGCCGCTTCGCGTCCTCCTGCGCAAGCGTGGGGATCTCCACCATGCTGCAGTGTTTGGCTTCCCCACGCAGCCAACCCAAAACCGCCCGCTTGAGCAATTTGCGTATCCAGCCGATCCGATTTCGCCCGCCGCGGCTCGCGCGACACTGCAATGCTGGTGGGATGGATGACGTAGACCTCGATCCCCTGATCCCGCAGCCACCGCGCCAACCAGAAACCGTCGCGCCCAGCTTCGAATGCCACCACCATCCGCTTGATCTCGCCGCCCGCCTTGATCGCCTCGTCTCGCCATCGATGAAGCAGCTTCAAAAGCGCGTTGCAATCGGCACTCTGCTTCTTCACGGGTGTCGCGGCCTAACCCGGGCACTACACCAGCCACGACCCAACTCTTGAGGCTGAGTTCAATCACCGCAACTAACGTGCTATTCTGATCAAAGGCGACGAGGGATCGGCTTAAGTCGTTCCGCTGCATGGGAAGCTCCATGGGTTGTTCTTACAACAACGATGATAGCTCCCTCTCCGCCGCCCCATAGTATCTCTCCCCGCGCGCGGGGCGAGGGAGCTTGCTGCGGCGAGCTTTACTTCGGAGATTCATGCCTCCGCACGACCGAAAAAATAAAGCAGAACAATAACGGACGATCAGGGAGAGACCAGCCATGGCAACGCTTTTGAAAGAGGTCGATGCGGTCGTGATCGGTGTCGGCTGGACCGGCAGCATCCTGGCGCGCGAATTGACCAAGGCCGGCCTCAACGTGGTCGGGCTCGAGCGTGGCGCCAAGCGCACGCCGCGCGATGATTTCACCCTGCCGAGCGTGCGCGACGAGCTCAAATACGTAAACCGGCACGAGCTGTTCCAGGACACCCAGATGGAGACCGTCACGCTGCGCCATTCACCGGCCGAGACGGCACTGCCGATCCGGCGGCTGGGATCGTTCCTGCCCGGCACCAATCTGGGCGGCGCCGGCTCCCATTGGAACGGCAATACCTGGCGGCTGTTGCCCTACGACCACAAGCCGCGCAGCCGATTCTCGAGCGCTATGGCCGCAACGCCATACCCCAGGAAATGACGATCGCCGACTATCCGGTCAGCTACGACGAGCTCGAGCCCTTCTACGACAAGTTCGAGAAGCTGTGCGGCATCTCCGGCAAAGCCGGCAATCTGCGCGGTCAGAAGATCGACGGCGGCAACGTGTTCGAGGGCCCGCGGGCGAACGAATATCCCAACAAGCCGCTGATGCAGCCGATGGCGGGCGCCCTGATGGACGCCGGCTGCCGCAGCCTCGGCTATCACCCGTTCCCGGCGCCGGCCGCCAATGCCAGCGACGTCTACACCAATCCGGAGGGCCTCACGCTCGGGGCCTGCGAATATTGCGGCCATTGCGAGCGGTTCGGCTGCGAAGCCAACGCCAAGGCCTCGCCCAATGTCTGCGTGCTGCCGGTGCTCATGGCCGATCCGAAATTCGAGCTGCGCACCCACGCCTATGTGAAGGAGCTGGTCTACGACAAGGCGGCCCGCAAGGTGAAGGCGGTGCGCTATGTCGATACCAGGAGCGGCGAGGAATACGAGCAGCCCGCCGGCCTCGTGATCCTCGGCGCCTATGTGTTCAACAATGTGCTGTTGATGCTCACCTCGGGCATTGGCGACGCCCTACGACTACAAGACCGGCAAGGGCGTGGTCGGCAAGAACTACTGCTACCAGGTGACCGGCACCAACGTGCAGGTGTTCTTCGAGAACCACGAGATCAATCCGTTCATGGCGGCGGGCTCCCACGGCACCGTCATCGACGACTTCAACGGCGACAATTTCGACCATTCCGGGCTCGGCTTCTTCGGCGGCGCCTATATCCAGGCGGCGATCACCAACGGACGTCCGATCAACGACGCGGCCGGTGCCGCCCGGCACGCCGCGCTGGGGCCGCGATTGGAAGAAGGCGACCGCCAAATGGTACAACCACGCCTTCGGGGTCAACGCCTCGGGCTGCAGCTATGCGCACCGCGAGAATTTTCTCGACCTCGACCCGACCTACAAGGACGCGCTCGGCCGTCCGCTGATCCGCATGAGCTTCAATTTCCACGACAACGACTACAAGCTCGCCGAATACATGGCGGGCGTGATCGGCAAGATCGCGCAGGCCATGAATCCGACCGTGATGAGCAGGCCGGCGGCGCGGCGCGGCAACTACAACGTGGTGCCGTATCAATCGACGCATAATACCGGCGGCACCATGATGGGGGCCGATCCCGGCTCGAGCGTGCTCAACCGCTATCTGCAGTCATGGGACGCCGACAATCTGTTCGTGATGGGCGCCTCGGTGTTTCCGCAGAACCAGAGCTACAACCCGACCGGCGTCGTCGGCGCGCTCGCCTACTGGTCGGCCAACGCCATCACCACGCAGTATCTCAAGCGCCCGGGTCCGCTGATGTAGCCAGCGGACAAGCCGCACCCGCCGAGTCATGCCTGCCCCCCGGGACGAAGTGCCCGGGGGGCGGCCATGACGATGCGGACCGGGCCCTTTGCTCCCGGTCCCGTCGCAGAACGGTCATGATGCGCCCTTACGGGTGGCGCCCGGATCAAACAAAGCGGCGCCCCTCGCACGGCGTCGCCCGCCCTAAACGAGATCGCCGGGACGCGCCCGGCGATGACAACCGAACCCACAAACCCGAGTGAGCTCCCCGCCATGCCCAACCTCACGCTCTACCACGCCGCCCCTTCACGCTCCTCGGTCGTGCATTGGATGCTCGAGGAGGTGGGCGAGCCCTATGAGCTCCATCTCATGAGCTTGAAGAAAGGCGACAACCGCGCGGCCGACTATCTCAAGGTCAACCCGATGGGGAAGGTGCCGGCGCTCAAGCACGGCGACGTCGTCATCACCGAGTTGGCGGCGATCTGCGCTTATCTGGCGGATGCATTTCCGCAGGCCAAGCTCAACGTGCCGATCGGCGATCCGCGGCGCGGGCCCTATCTCAAATGGCTGTTCTTCGGCCCGAGCTGCGTCGAGCCCGCGATGATGGACCACATGTTCCCGCGCAAGGACAGCGCGCCGCGCGCCGCGCTCGGCTATGGGGACTACGACACGGTGCTCGACGTGCTGTCGGAGGCGGTGCGGCACGGGCCCTATCTCATGGGCGAGCAGTTCACCGCCGCCGACGTGGTGATCGGCTCGGGGCTGCGTTTCGGCATGATGTTCAAGGGCATGCCGGAGCGGCCGGAATTCGTCGCCTATGCGGGCCGCGTATCGGAGCGGCCGGCGGCCAAGCGGGCGACCCAGAAGGACCAGGAGCTGCTGGCGGCTGCGGGGTAGGGGAGCAACCAAGCAAGCGCGCCCGGAACGCGCATGGATTGCGCTTTGCCGCCTGCGGACTACCATGGCGGCGCGTCGGGAACGCGACGATCGGAGATCGATGATGAAGGTCGCAGGCTGTATCGGAGCGCTGGTGGTGGCGACTTTGCTCGGCGCCGGCGCGGCCGCGGCACAAGAGCTCGGCCAATCGGCATTCGATCCCTCGAAATATCCCGACTGGAAGGGGCAGTGGCTGCGCACCGGACGCGGCAACGGCAATGCCTGGGATCCGACCAAGCCGCTCGGGCTGGGCGAGCAGGCGCCGCTCATTCCGGAATACCAGAAGATACTCGAGGCCGCGGTCGCAGACGAGAAGGCCGGCGGGCAGGGCGACGACCCGACCTATCTCTGCTACCCCTCCGGCCTGCCGCGCAGCATGATCGTGGTGGCTCCGATGGAGATCATCATCACGCCGGAGACCACGTATATCGCGCTCGAGCTGTTCAGTACGCGCCGGCGCATCTATACCGACGGGCGCGATTGGCCGGCCAAGATCGAGGCCAGCTCCGAAGGCTATTCGATCGGCCACTGGGTCGACAGCAAGGGCGACGGTCATCTCGACCAGCTGATCGTGGAAACGCGCGGCCTCAAGGGCCCGCACACCTACGACTCGAGCGGCGTCCCGTTCCACAAGGATGATCAGGCCATCATCTTCGAGCGGCTCTATGGCGACGCGAATGATGCCAACATCCTGCACGACGAAGTCACCACCATCGACCACGCGCTGACGCGGCCCTGGACGGTGACGCGCAGCTATCACCGCGACACGTCGCGGGCGCAACCGCTGTGGACCGAGACCTATTGCGCCGAGGACAATCACCACCTCTTCCTCAACGGCACCAATTATATCATCAGCGGCGATGGCTACCTGATGCCGGCCCGCAAGGACGAGCCGCCGCCCGACCTGCGGAATTTCTCGGCCGGGAAGTAGGATTTACGCTTTTGGGCCGGCGTGGGCCCGACCTTCCCGAGCCCCATGTGCCCCCTCCCGCGCGCCGGCAAATCGCGCTAGGCTCGGCGCCATAGAACAACGAAAGCCGCATGGCGCCGGTGGCGACCGCGCGGCGCAAGGAGGATCCCCATGCAGATCAAGAGCTCGATCGGCGCTGCCGTGCTGGCAGCCGCGCTGCTGCTGCCGCTGCTGGCCAAGGCGGAGGACGCCAAGAGATATCCGGATTGGGACGCGCTGTGGATCCGCGGCAGCCCGGTCGGCGCCTGGGATCCGGCCAATCCGCCCGGCCGCGGCCAGAAGCCGCCGCTCACGCCGGAATATCAGGCGATCTGGCAGGCCAATCTCGCCAAGCAGGCCAAGGGCGAGGATTTCGACATCAAGGCCACCTGCGGGCCGGTCGGCATGCCGCGCCTGATGACGCTCTATGAGCCGATCGAGATCGTGGTGAAGCCGAAGATGACCTACATGCTGGCGGAATCCATGAGCCCGATCCGCCGCATCTATACCGACGGACGCGAATGGCCAAAGAGCGATGACGAGGGCTTCCTCGGCTATTCCATCGGCAAGTGGAGCGATTCGACCAACAGCGGCACCTACGACACGCTCGAGGTCGAGACCCGCGACATGCGCGGTCCGCGCCTGATGGATTTCGACCGGCATCCCGCTGCATGCCGACAACCAGACCGTGGTCAAGGAGAAGCTCTATCTCGACCCGAAGGATCCCGACATCCTGCGCAACGAGATCACCACCTTCGACCATGCCTTCACGCAG
The DNA here is from genome assembly GCA_963744275.1 of uncultured Alphaproteobacteria bacterium. Taxonomy (GTDB): domain Bacteria; phylum Pseudomonadota; class Alphaproteobacteria; order Rhizobiales; family Xanthobacteraceae; genus VAZQ01. The sequence continues at coordinate 214,881 of CAVUSX010000024.1, read as the reverse complement.
CCCTGGAAAGTGTCGCGGTTCTATCGCCGCGAGCACAATCCGCTGTTCGAGGAATACAATTGCACCGAGGACAATCCCTGGCTGACGATCGGCGGTGAGCTGTATATGAAGGATACGCAAGGCTACGTCATGCCGATCCAGAAGGATCAGCCGCCGCCGGATCAGAAATATTTCCAGAAGTATTGGCCGGCGAAGAAGTAGAGGGCTGGAGGAAAAGGCGTGGGGGCTCTTATCTCGAGTCATGCCCGGCCTCGTGCCGGGCACCCACGCCTTGCTTCGACCTCGACACGCAAGCGTGGTCCAGACGAAGATCGCATTGAGGGAGGAAAAATGCCCAGCTCGAGTTGGAGCGTCGCCGCTGGCGCTGCGTTGTTCTTCACGTTTTCTGCATCCGCGGCCCTGGCGGCCGACGTGGATCACGGCAAGCAGGTGTTCCAGGCCTGCGCCGCCTGCCACTCCGACAAGCCCGATGCGCTCGGCCCGAGCCTCGTCGGCGTGATCGGCCGCAAAGCCGGATCGCGCGACGATTTTCGCTATTCGAACGCCATGACGCGGGCCGGCTTCAACTGGGACGCCGGCAACCTGCGCCAGTATCTCGCCGACCCGCAGGCCAAGGTGAAGGGCAACCGCATGCCGTTCTCCGGCTTGAACGATCCCAAGGATGTCGATGACGTCATCGCCTATATCGGCACCCTGAAATAGCGCCGGTGTCCCGGAACGGCGCAGCGGTGCATCGCGGGTCCAGGAGCGCCCTGAAGCCCCGGCATGCGGACACTCCCCCGGGACCAGGCGGGTAGCAATGCCGGGCGGGATCGTGTATTCAGCGCGGCGACATCCTATATGAGCGGGTGGGACCCCGGCCCAGACGGGCTACCCTTAAGGATTCTTCGAGCGGAGCCATGATCACAGTCGTCATCGTCATCCATCTCATGGTGGTCCTCGCCTTGGTCGCCGTCGTGCTGTTGCAAAAGTCCGAGGGTGGCGGGCTCGGCATCGGCTCGAGCGGCGGATTCCTCTCGAGCCGCGGCACGGCCAATGTGCTGACCCGGACCACGGCCTACCTGGCGCTCACCTTCTTCGCCACCAGCCTGGCGCTGTCCTGGCTCGCGGGCCTCGACCGCAAGCCGACCTCGATCCTCAATACCGGGGCGCCGGCAGAGCCAGACCCAGCCGGCCGCGCCGAGCACCACCGCGCCGCTCGCGCCGGGCGGGCTGCTCAAGGAGCTGCAAGGTGCTCCGGAAGCACCGCAACCGGCGCCGCCAGCGGGCGGCCCGCAGGTGCCGCAGTCGCAGTAAGGCGAGGATCATCGAGGGCCGGGCAACCGGCCCTTCGGTTTTTCGGCCCATGGGCCCGCCGTGCCGCGCCCGCCCGGGGCGGACGCAACCGGGCGGGTGCGGGATATTCACATGAGGAAAGCGCGGTAACGGCCCGAAACGTATGGTGAATTGCTCGATGCAAATCGTGACATTGTTTCTGGGCATGAATCCCGCAAAGCCCTCGTCGAATCGGCGCGCGGGCGTTAGAGGTTAAGTCCCATGGCGCGGTACATCTTCATCACCGGCGGCGTGGTCTCCTCCCTCGGCAAGGGTCTGGCATCGGCGGCGCTCGGCGCGCTCTTGCAGGCGCGCGGCTATACGGTGCGGCTGCGCAAGCTCGATCCCTATCTCAACGTCGATCCCGGAACGATGTCGCCCTATCAGCACGGCGAGGTCTTCGTCACCGACGACGGCGCCGAGACCGATCTCGATCTCGGCCATTACGAGCGCTTCACCGGCCGGCCGGCGGACCGCCAGTGCAACATCACGGCCGGGCGCATCTATCAGGAGATTCTCGCCAGCGAACGGCGCGGCGACTATCTCGGCTCCACCATCCAGGTGGTGCCCCATGTCACCAATGCGATCAAGCAATTCATCCTCGAGGGCAATGACGGCTACGACTTCGTGCTGTGCGAGATCGGCGGCACCGTGGGCGACATCGAGGGGCTGCCGTTCTTCGAGGCGATCCGCCAGCTCGGCAACGACCTGCCGCGCCATCACGCGATCTACATCCACCTCACCTTGATGCCCTTTATCCCGAGCGCCGGCGAGCTCAAGACCAAGCCCACCCAGCATTCGGTCAAGGAGCTGCGCTCGATCGGCATCCAGCCCGATATCCTGTTGTGCCGCACCGATCGGGCGATCCCCATGGAGGAGCGGCGCAAGCTCGCGCTGTTCTGCAATGTGCGCCAGAGCGCGGTGATCGAGGCGCAGGACGTCGACAACATCTATGCGGTGCCGGAGGCCTATCACGACGCCGGCCTCGACCGCGAGGTGCTGGCCGCCTTCGGGATCGAGAGCGCGCCGATCCCCGATCTGAAGGTCTGGCGCTTCATCAACGAGCGCATCCGCAATCCGGAAGGCGACGTCACCATCGCCATCGTGGGCAAATATACCGGGATGAAGGACGCCTATAAGTCCTTGATCGAGGCGCTCTCCCACGGCGGCATCGCCAACAAGGTCAAGGTCAATCTGGACTGGATCGAAAGCGAGGTGTTCGAGCGCGAGGATCCCACGCCCTTCCTCGAGCACGTGGACGGCATCCTGGTGCCCGGCGGCTTCGGCCAGCGCGGCGCCGAAGGCAAGATCAAGGCGGCGCAATTCGCGCGCGAGCGGCATGTGCCGTATTTCGGCATCTGCTTCGGCATGCAGATGGCGGTGGTGGAAGCGGCGCGCAATCTGTGCGGCATCGCGGAAGCCAACTCGACCGAGTTCGGCGCCACCACCGAGCCGGTGGTCGGCCTGATGACCGAATGGATGAAGGGCAACGAGCTGCACCGGCGCGGCCGCGACGGCGACCTCGGCGGCACCATGCGGCTCGGCGCCTATCCGGCGGTGCTCCAGCGCGGCAGCCAGGCCGCCGCCATCTACGGCACCACCGAGATCTCCGAGCGCCACCGCCACCGCTACGAGGTCAACACCGCCTATCGGGGCCGGCTCGAGCAGCACGGCATGCGCTTCAGCGCCATGTCGCCCGACGGCGTGCTGCCGGAAATGATCGAGTACGAGAACCACCCCTGGTTCATCGGCGTGCAGTTCCACCCCGAGCTCAAATCACGCCCGTTCGACCCCCACCCCCTGTTCGCCTCCTTCGTGGGCGCCGCGGTGGAGCAGAGCCGGCTGGTGTAGGCGGGAGGGGCGAGTGGTGGGCGGGGCGGTTGGCTGCTGGTGACTTTGCCCGGCGCAGCACAACCTCTGAGTCATGGCCGGGCTTGTCCCGGCCACCCACGCCTTGCGGTGGCGCCACTTGCATCTACCCTCGCTGCCTTGTTCAATTCCTCAATGGGGGCATTCGTCTACATGATGACGAACCGGCGCGATCGGTGGTATCTCTACACACGGAGTACCACGGACATGCAGCTACGTCACGTCTACGGACAGCGCGGTGGCCGAGATCGACGGTCCCGACATGCCGCTCATGCGGCTCAAGCGATCTCGGTCTTGAGCAATCCGCGCTTCGGCTGCGGGCTCGGCCAGTGCGGGGCCATGCACAGTGCTGGTGGACGGGCGCGCGGTGCGCCCTGCGACGCCGCGGCCGCCATGCGGGCCGGCAGATCACCAGCTCGCCGGCCTCGGCAGCCCCGAGCATCCGCACCCGGTGCAAGCCGCCTGGATCGAGGAGCAGGTCAACCAGTGCGCCTATTGCATCAACGGCTGGATCATGACGGCGGCCGACCTGCTGGCGCACAATCCGCTCCGACCGAGATCGAGATCAAGGAGGCATTGTCCGACCTGATCTGCCGCTGCGGCACCCACAATGCGGCCCTCAAGGCGGTCAAGCGTGCCGCCCAATCGGCGTGAGAGCCATGTCATGAACAAGATCTGAACAAGATCGCCACCGACAGCGAAATCGAATCTCTCCCGCTCGACCGCCGGGCTTTTCTCGCCGCGAGCGGCGCGCTGGTGGTCACGCTGGCGGCCCCGGCGGGGTTTGCCCACGAGCCGCGCCAGCCGCCCCCGCCGGCGCGGCGACGCGGCCGCCGCTCACCGGCGACCAGCTCTCCTCCTACATCACCATCGAGGCGGACGGCACGGTGCTGGCCTATTACGGCAAGATCGACGGCGGGCAGGGGCTCGGCACCGCCATCGCCCAGATGGTGGCCGAGGAGATCGACGTTCCGTTCGAGCAGGTGCGCATCGTCATGGGCGACAGCGGCCGCACCCTCGACATGGGCGGCGCCAGCGCCGCCATCGGGGTCTCCCACGGCGGCATGGTGCTGCGCCGCACCGCGGCGCTGGCGCGCCATCTCTTGATCGAGCAAGCCGCGCAAGCGCTCGGCCTGGGCGCCGATCAGCTCACGGTGACGGACGGCGTCGTGCATCCGGTCGCCGACCCCAAGCGCGGCATTTCCTATGCGCAGCTGATCGGCGGGCGCTACTTCGACAGCAAGGTGGGCTGGAACGGCAAGACCTCGAACGCGCTCGCGGTCGACGTGAAGCTACCGTTGAAGACGCCGGACCAGTTCAAGGTCATCGGCAAATCGTTCCGCCGCCGCGATCTGCCCGGCAAGGTGTTCGGCACCCTCGATCTCGTCAACGACTTCCGGCTGCCCGGCATGCTGCATGCCCGCATGATCCGCCCGCGGGTCGCGGGCGCGGTGCCGGTCCAGGTCGACGAAAGCTCGATCGCGGCGATTCCGGGCGCGCAGGTGGTCTGGATCAAGGACCTGCTCGCGGTGGTGGCCGGCAAGGAATGGAACGCCGTCAAGGCGGCGGCCGCCCTCAAGGTGACCTGGTCGGACGCGCAGCCGAATTTCCCCGGCAACGACGCCCTGCATGCGCACATCCGCAACGCCCCGGTGGTCAAGCGCGTCATCCAGCGCGAGAACGGCTCGGTCGAGGAAGGCTTCAGGCAGGCCGCGCGCATCATCGAAGGCGAGTACGAATACCCGACCCAGTCGCATGCCAGCATGGGGCCGGCCTGCGCGGTCGCCGACGTGCGCGACGGCGAGGCGACGGTATGGACCAGCACGCAGAAGCCCTACGATTCGGCGGCCTGCGTGGCCGAGCTCCTCGGCCTGCCGCGCGAAAAAGTGCGGGCGATCTGGATGTTCGGCACCGGCTCCTATGGCCGCAACGACCAGGGCGATGCGACCGCCGATGCGGCCGTGCTCTCGCGGCATCTGCGGGCGCCGGTGCGGGTGCAATACATGCGGCACGAGGGCATCGCCTGGGATCCCAAAGGCACCGCGTCGGTGAGCCGCAACCGCGCCGGCATCGACGCCAGCGGCAAGGTGATCGCCTACGAGAACATCGGCAAGGCGTTCTCGCGTCTCGACATATCCACCCGCGAGGGCCGCGCCGCCGACGTGCTGGCCGGGCATCTGCTCGGCCTGCCGCTCAAGCCCGAGCAAGGCTTCGAGATTCCGGTCGCCTCCTACACGTTCGATCACGGCCGGCTGGGCTGGGAGACGGTCGCGCCGCTCATGGATCGCGCCTCGCCGCTGCGCACCAGCCACCATCGCGATCCCTATGGTCCGCCGATCCTGTTCGGCAGCGAATCCTTCATGGACGAGGTGGCGGCGGCCACCAACACCGATCCGGTCGAGTTCCGGCTGCAATACCTCAAGAACCCGCGCGACCGCGACGCGGTCCGCACCGCCGCGGAGCATTACGGCTGGGACAAGCGCACCTCGCCGCGCAAGGGCCGCGGCGACGAGGTGGCGATCGGGCGCGGCATCGCGTTCCGGCGCCATTTCGACACCTTCATCGCGCTGATCGCCGAGGTGCGGGTGCATCGTTTAAGCGGCAAGATCGAGCTGGCGCGCTATGTCTGCGCGCACGATGTCGGCCTCATCGTCAATCCAGAGACCCTGCGCCATGTCATCGACCGGCAACTGGTCTACGGCACCAGCCGGGCGATGTTCGAGGAGGTGCGCTTCGATCGCGACATGGTGACGAGCGTGGACTGGCTGACCTATCCGGTGCTGCACATGGATGCGGTGCCGGAGAAGATCGACATCGTGCTGATCGAGCGGCCGGAAGCGGCGCCCTCGGGCGCCGCCGAGATGGCGCTCGGCCTGGTCCCGGCCGCGATCGGCAACGCGGTCTTCGACGCGACCGGCGTGCGGCTGCGCCGCGTGCCGTTCACGCCCGAGCGCGTGAAGGCGGCGCTGGAGCGGGCGTAGAGTTGGTGAGTGGCGAATAGCGAGTAGCGAGTAGCGAATTATGCTGCCAAAGCATCTGAGTTGACTACTTCCCACTCACCACTCACCACTCACCACTTTCCAATCGCTACTCGCCATTCGCCTCTAGGTCCCCATGTCCCGCGGTCTTGATCACATCGTGCATGCGGTTCGCGACCTCGCGGCGGCGGCGGCGTTCTATCGCCGGCTCGGTTTCACGGTCGGGGCGCGCAACGTCCATCCCTGGGGCACCCACAACCATATCGTCCAGCTGCCCGGCTTCTTCATCGAGCTGCTGACGGTCGCGGAGCCGCAGAAGCTCGTCGGCGAAGGCTTCGCCAGGCTGTTCGGCGCCTTCAACCAGGCCTTTCTGCAGCGCCGGGAGGGGCTCTCCTTCCTCATGCTGGAAAGCCGTGATGCGGAAGCCGATGCGCGCGATTTCGCCGCCGCCGGCATCGCCGCCTCGCCCGCCCTGCGGTTCGAGCGCGAGGGGAGCGCGCCCGACGGCGGCAAGCGCGAGGTGGGATTCTCCGCTCGCCTTCGCGCGCGATGCGCTCGCTCCCGCCATCGGGTTTGCGACCTGCCGGCAGCATCATCCGGAGAATTTCTGGAATCCGTCGTTTCAGCAGCATGCCAATGGGGCCTGCGCGATCGCCGGCGCAGTGATCGTGGCGGATAATCCGAGCGACCATCACATATTCCTGTCCGCCTTCACGGGCGAGCGCGAGCTCAATGCCACCTCGAGCGGAATCACGGCGCCCACGCCGCGCGGCGAGCTGCAGATCATGGATGGGGCGGCGTTCCGCAGTCATTTCGGCGTGCCGCCGCCGGACCTCGCGGACGGTGCGCGGCTGGCGGCGCTTCGGCTCGCGGTGCGCGATGCCGCCGCACTCATGGCGGCGCTCGACGCCGGGGCGGTCCCGCATATTTTGCATATGGGCCATGTGGTGGTCGCGCCGCAGAACGCGATGGGGGCGACTCTGGTGTTCGCCGCGCCGCAGAGCTGATCAAGAGCTGATCGCCATCGGTTGACCGCCCCGTCCCTGGCCGGCATGGTCCCGTCCATGGACGCCACCACCCATCCGATCCCCAACCCCGTCGTGGCGGTGGGCAAGGCGCGCTTCGGCAATGATTTGCCGTTGGGGCTGATCGCGGGCCCGTGCGCGCTCGAGAGCCGCGCCCATGCACTGGAGATGGCCTCGGCCCTCAAGGAGCTGACGGCGCGGCTCGGCATCGGCTTCGTCTTCAAGACCTCGTTCGACAAGGCCAACCGCACCAGCGCTGCGAGCGCGCGCGGCCTCGGCCTCAAGGCGGCGCTGCCCATCTTCGCGGAAATTCGCCTGTCGCTCGGCGTGCCGGTGCTCACCGACGTGCATGAGAGCGAGCAATGCGCGCAGATCGCCGAAGTGGTGGACGTGCTGCAAATCCCCGCCTTCCTGTGCCGGCAGACCGATCTGTTGATCGCGGCGGCCGCGACCGGACGCACCATCAACGTCAAGAAAGGTCAGTTCCTGGCGCCGTGGGACATGGTCAACGTGGTCGCCAAGATTACCCAAGCCCACAATCTCAACGTGCTGGTGACCGAGCGCGGGGCCTCGTTCGGCTACAACACGCTGGTGTCCGACATGCGCGCGCTGCCGATCCTCAAGCGCGGCACGCGCGCGCCGGTGATCTTCGACGCCACCCATTCGGTGCAGCAGCCCGGCGGGCAGGGGACCAGCTCCGGGGGCGAGCGGGAATTTGTGCCCGTGCTCGCGCGCGCTGCGGTCGCGATCGGCGTCGCCGGGGTCTTCATCGAGACCCACCAGGACCCCGACAACGCGCCTTCCGACGGACCGAACATGATGCCGCTCAAGGAGATGGAGGGGCTTCTTCGCAGCCTGATGGAGTTCGACAGGCTGGCCAAGGGCATAGCCAAACCGTAGCCCGGATGGAGCGCAGCGCAATCCGGGACCACCGCTCCCGCATTGCGCTTCGCTCCATGCGGGCTACCAGGAACCGGACAACCAGACCGAACACTTCGAAAGACGCCGCCATTCCCGCCACCCTCAAAATCGTCAGCCTGGTGGTGTTCGCATCGACCATCTTCACCCGCGCGGTCGATCCGCTCATTCCGAAGATCGCCGCCGATCTCGCCATCGATGTGAAGACCGCGGCCCTGCTCTCGACCGCTTTCACGTTTCCCTATGCGCTGGTGCAGCCGGTGCTGGGCGCTTTCGGCGATCATTTCGGCAAGACCAGGCTGATGAATCTCTGCCTGCTGGTGGTGGCCTTGGCGGCGCTGGTGTGCGCGGCCGCGACCAGCTTTCCGCTCCTGGTGGCCATGCGGGTGGTGGCCGGATGCGTCGCCGGCGGGCTGTTTCCGATCGCGCTCGCGCTGATCGGCGACCTGGTGCCGGTGCAGCAGCGACAGGTGGCGATCGGCCGGCTGTTGGCGGTCGGCCTCAGCGGCAATCTGGTCGGCGCCTCCATCGCGGGCGTGATCGCGGACCTGGTCGGCTGGCGCGGCGTGTTCGGGGTGTTCGGGCTGTTCGCCCTGGTCATGACGGTGACGGCCTATCTGGCGTTGCGCGGCCGCGACCAGGGCAAGCGCCCGCCGTTTCGCCTGGCCTCGGTGGTGGCCGGTTTCCAGAGCGTGTTCGCCGATCCGCGCGCCAAGATCTGCTTCGGATCCGTGTTCCTGGAGGGCCTGTTCATCCATGGGGTATTTCCCTATGTGGCGCTGTTGCTGCTGGCGACCGGCGAGGCGCGCGCTTCGATCGCGGGCCTGGTGATCGCCGCATTCGGGCTGGGCGGGGTGATCTATTCGCTCCTGGTCTCGGTCCTGGTCGCCCGCATTCCCCAGCGCCGGCTGATGATCATCGGCGGCGGCGTGGCGGCCGCCATGTTGCTCCTGATCGCATTGAACCTGCCCTGGTATGAGCAGATCGGGGTCTACGCCGTGCTCGGCTTCGGCTTCTATCTGCTGCATGGCTCGATCCACGTGCATGTGACCGAGCTTTCCCACACCGCGCGCGGCGCCGCGACCTCGCTGCATTCCAGTACCTTCTATCTCGGCCAAGCCATGGGCCCGATCTACTACGGATTTACCTTCGCGCATGGCGAGGTCGGCCCGAGCCTGGTGGCCGGCGCCATGGTGATCGTCGCGGTCGGGCTCGTTTGCGCGCGTTTTTTGCGCCATCCGGTGCAGGCGCATTGAGCCGACCTCCCGTAAGACTGCTGGTGATCAGCGTAAGTCTTTGAAAATTCGCGCCACGAACTGGTGGTTGGAGGGGCAGTGACGCCGCGCTCATGGGCCCTGATGAAGCGCCGGAGCAACAGGCCGCGCGGTTACGCGATTCGCAGCCGAATTGATGTTCGATAACTGTCTGTTCTGCGAAAATTTTGCATAGCCGCTCCGCGTTAAAATATTCCTCGCTCGCCTCCTTGCGAGCACATTTCCACCCCAGGCTCCGACACTGCGAATGGGTCGGTCGGGTGGGGATCGCTTCAATCTTCGCAAGGTGAGTGAACGAGCGGATCAAGGCGTGCGCCGATTTCCGTGGCTCCTGCAGTTTGCATGGTCACCGCCTGCAGTTATGCATGGTCACAGAGAGTCGCGCTTGATCCAGTTCGTTCGACGAATCCCCCCTGAGTTCGCGTCGGTTTGAAAACGGAGGGGGTAATGAAGTCACCTGTCGTCAAACGTTCAATCGTCATCGCTGGTCACAAGACGAGCGTCAGCCTCGAAGATGCTTTCTGGAAGGGACTGAAGGAGATTGCGACCGGTCGCGGCCTGACCTTGTCGGAGATGGTGGGGACCATCGATTCGGCACGCGCGCAAGGCAACCTGTCGTCGGCGCTTCGTCTCTTCGTTCTCGATCACTATCGCGCCCAGATCAGCATGGAGGCGGAGGGGCGAGCGTTTCCTCATGCCGGTGTCGAGCAAGATAGCGATAAACCGCTCAGCTATGCGGGAGCCTCGGGGGCCTGATTTGCAGGTCCGGCTTCGTCAGTGCATCGCGTTTCGGTAGAGAGACATCAGCTCGGCATGGATCTGGGCAATCATCGGCACTTGGCCTGATTGCCGGGAGCGATCCCGAATCGAGTCTTCGTTGCCCAGCGCCACCCATAGGCTCCGTAGGCTGATCAAGACCGAACGGCGCTCGGGGTCGGCGACGACGCGGATCGCGCGCTCGCATTCGGCCGCTTTAACCCACGGGTCTATTTGCAGCATTGGGTCGGTTTGCAGCATGGCGTCTGTTTGCAGCATGGCGCAGGTCCCGGAAGCATTGCGGAACATAGTGTCCCCAATGCCGCAAAGTTGCCATAGGGCCGAGCTGATTTGGCCGGAGTGAGACAAACTTGTCACATGTCCGGGCGAATTCGCTCTTGTGGCGTGTCGTTTCGGACACATTCTGACAGCGCGGTTCGATGCCGTCTGGCACAAATGCCGGCCAGCGACGCTGTTTGACAGCTTAAGCCCTTGATACTACTTGCGCAGGGTACTGCTGTCTGGGTCATTCCAGAGAACGGAGCTGCCCGGTGCCGGACCGCGTCTCGCCCATCATCAAACCGAGGTCGGTCGCCATCATCGGGGCCGGCGTGGTCGGGCTCGGCATTGCCTGGCGGCTCGCCGCCCGCGGGGTCGAGGTTTCGGTGTTCGACAAAGGCGCCGCCGGCGCCGGCGCGACCCATGCGGCCGCCGGCATGCTGGCGGCCTGCGCCGAGGCCGAGCCCGGCGAGGAAGCCCTGGTGGCGCTGGGGCGCGACAGCCAGGCGCGCTGGCCGGCCTTCGCGGACGAGCTCAAGCAAGCCTCCGGCATCGACGTGGAGCTGCGCCGCGAGGGCACGCTGGTGATCGCGCTCACCGCCGATGACCAGGCCAGGCTGCTCCATCATCTCGAGTTCCAAAAGCGGCTCGATCTGCCGCTGCAGTGGATCTCGGCTGCCGAGACGCGCCGGCGCGAGCCGCATTTGGCCGGCAAGCTGGCGGGCGCGGTATTCAGCCCGGAAGACCATCAGGTCGACAATCGCAAGCTCGCCACCGCCTTGGCGATAGCGGCGCGGACGGCGGGCGCCAGCATCCACGAGCACGCGCCGGTGGCCGCGATCTCGAGCCAGGGTCGGCGCGTCGACGGCATCGTGCTGGCCGATGGGCGCAAGCATGCGGCCGATGTGGTGGTGCTGGCGGCCGGCGCCTGGTCGCGCGGCATCGCGCGCAGCATCGCCGATATGGCGCCGCAATCGCTGCCGCCGGTGCGTCCGATCAAGGGCCAGATGCTGGCGCTGCGCATGGACAAGGCGGCACCGCTCGTGCGCCACGTGATCTGGGGGCCGGGCATCTATCTGGTGCCGCGCCTCGACGGCCGGCTCATCGTCGGCGCCACCGTGGAGGAGAAGGGATTTGATTCCACCCTCACGGCCGGCGGCCTGCTGACGCTGCTGGAAGCGGCCTGGCGGGCGGTGCCGGCCATCGAGGAATTGCCGATCGATGAAATGTGGGTCGGCCACCGGCCGGGCAGCCGCGACGATGCCCCGATACTCGGGCCGGCGCCGCTCGACGGGCTCATCTATGCGACCGGCCACCACCGCAACGGCATCCTGCTGGCGCCGGTGACGGCGGACACGATTGCGCGCCTGGTGCTCGACGGCACGCTCGATCCGGCCATCCGGCCGTTCGGCATCGAGCGGTTCACGCCGGCCAAGGCGGCGGAGTAGAATGGCCGCATGACGAGCTCTCACACAACCCAAGCCGCTGCCAGTGCCAGCATCCGGATCAACGGGGCGGACGAACCGCTGGTCGCGGCGACGCTCGCCGCGCTCCTGGAAGAGAAGGCGGTCGACGTCGCCCAGCGCGGGATCGCGGTCGCGCTCAACGGCGCGGTCGTTCCGCGCGCGGCCTGGCCGCAAACGCCACTGCGCGCGGGCGATACCGTCGAGATCGTGCGCGCGCGCCAAGGTGGTTGATCCGATCGGGAGCTGCTTCCATGTCTGACCGCAACATGCCGTTCCCCAAGGTCCGACCCGCTCATCATCGCGGGCCGCGAATTCGGCTCGCGCCTGTTTCTCGGCACCGCCGGCTATCCCAACCGCAAGCTGATGCTCGATGCGATCGCGGCCAGCGGCACCGCGATGGTGACGGCCTCGATCCGCCGGATCAGCCTCGCGGGCGACGACGAGAAGTCTCGTCGATCTGGTTCCCGACCACATCCACTTCCTGCCCAATACGGCCGGCTGCCAGACCGCCAAGGACGCGGTGCTCACGGCAGAGCTGGCACGCGAAGCCTTGGACTCGAGCTGGATCAAGCTCGAGGTCATCGGCGACCGCGAGTTGCTCTATCCGGATACCGAGGAGCTCTTGCGCGCGACCGAGATGCTGGTGGCCAAGGGCTTCACGGTGCTGCCCTATTGCACCGACGATCCGGTGGTGTGCCGCAAGCTCGCCGACGCGGGCGCCGCCGCCGTGATGCCGCTCGGCTCGCCCATCGGCTCCGGGCTGGGCATCGCCAATCCGCACCTCATCGAATTGATCTGCGCCCGCTCGCCGGTGCCGGTGGTGCTCGACGCCGGCATCGGCACCGCCTCCGACGCGGCGCTCGCCATGGAGCTCGGCTGCGCCGCGGTGCTGCTCAACACGGCGGTATCGAAGGCGCGCGATCCGGTCATGATGGCGGCCGGCATGCGCGCCGCCGTCGAGGCGGGTCGGCTGGCACGGCTGGCGGGACGGATTCCCAAGCTGAGCCATGCCGAGCCGTCGAGCCCGCAATTCGGCCTGGTGACGTGAAGCTCCCCGATCCGCCGCTCCTCCTGGTCACCGACCGACACCAGGCCCGCCTGCCGCTCGCCGAGGTGGTGGCGGCGGCGTTGGCGGCCGGCTGCCGCTGGGTCAGCATGCGCGAGAAGGATCTCTCCGCCGACGATCAGATCGCGCTCGCCCGCACCTTGCTGCCGACCGCCCGGCGCCACGGCGCCCGTCTCACGGTGCATGGCGATGCCGCGCTGGCCAAAGCCTGCGGGGCCGACGGCGTGCACTTGCCGGCCGGCAGCGATCCGGCCCGCAGCCGCGCCCTGCTGGGGGCCGACAAGCTCATCGGGGTCTCGATCCACACCGTCACCGAGGCCGAGGCGATCGATCCCGGCACGGTGGACTATGCGATCGCCGGGCCGGCCTTCGAGACCGCCAGCAAGCCCGGCTATGGGCCCGAGATCGGCCGCAAGGGTCTGGCCGAGATCGCGCGGGCGGCGCGCGTGCCGGTTCTCGCCATCGGCGGCATCAATGTCGCCCGCGTGGCCGAGGTGCTGGCGGCCGGCCCGGCCGGCGTCGCGGTCATGGGCGGGGTGATGCGGGCGGCCGATCCCGGGCAGGCCATGAAGGCGCTGCTGGCGACGGTGGCTGGGAAGAGGCGATAGCGAGTAGCGAGCTAGCGTTAAGTCCCGGGCTTGAGCCGGGACGAAGCGCCGCGCTGACTAACCCCGCCCCCGGTACGGCGCCACGCCCTGGTCCGGCACCCAGACCCCGGCCGGCAGCTTGCCGGATTGCCAGAACACGTCGATCGGCATGCCGCCACGCGGATACCAATAGCCGCCGATGCGCAGCCATTTCGGCCGCAGCAGGGCGACCAGCCTCTTGCCGATGGCGACCGTGCAGCCCTCGTGGAGGGCGCCATGATTGCGAAAGCTGGCGAGATAGAGCTTCAGGGACTTCGATTCCAACAGCCACTTCGCCGGCACATAGTCGATGACCAGATGGGCGAAGTCGGGCTGTCCGGTGACCGCGCAGAGCGTGGTGAACTCCGGCGCCGTGAAGCGGGCGAGGTAATTGGTGTCGGGGTGGGGATTGGCGACGCGATCGAGCTGGGCGGCCTCCGGGGAGGCTGGAATGCGGCTCGGGCGGCCGAGCAGCGGCGGGCGGGACATGGATCTCACTATCGCTTCAGTTTGCGCTTGGGGGCAGGTTATCGGCCCGCGCCGCCAGGGTCGCAATCCTTTTGTGACCAGCCCGTCACAAGCCCTTGCGATCGGCCCCTGATCCCTTACAAGCGCCCTGACCACACAGCCAGCAGGGGCCCAATGACCGCCATCGTGGATATCATCGGTCGCGAAATTCTCGACAGCCGCGGCAATCCCACCGTCGAGGTCGACGTCGAGCTCGAGGACGGCTCCAAGGGCCGCGCCGCGGTGCCCTCGGGCGCCTCCACCGGCAAGCACGAGGCGGTGGAGCTGCGCGACGGCGACAAGGGCCGCTATCTCGGCAAGGGCGTCCGCAAGGCGCTGGACGCCGTCAACGGCGAGATTTTCGACGCCATCGGCGGCATGGACGCGGAGGCCCAGGGCAAGATCGACGAGACCATGATCGCGCTCGACGGCACCCCCAACAAGAGCCGGCTCGGCGCCAATGCGGTGCTCGGCGTCTCGCTGGCGGTGGCCAAAGCGGCGGCTGTCGCCCGCGCGCTGCCGCTCTATCGCTATGTGGGCGGCGTCGCGGCGCGGCTGTTGCCGGCTCCCATGATGAACATCGTCAACGGCGGCGTGCATGCCGACAATCCGATCGACTTTCAGGAATTCATGATCATGCCGGTCGGGGCGGCCTCGTTTGCGGAAGGCCTGCGCGCCGGCTCGGAGATTTTCCACACCCTCAAGGCGGCGCTGCACGCAGCCGGCCACAACACCAATGTGGGCGATGAAGGCGGCTTTGCGCCCAATCTGCAATCGGCCGACGCGGCCCTCGACCTCGTCATGCAGGCGATCGAGAGCGCCGGCTACAAGGCCGGCCAGGACATCGTCCTGGCGCTCGATCCGGCTTCCACCGAATTCTTCAAGGACGGCGCCTATCACTATGAAGGCGAAGGAAAAACGCGTTCGCCCGAGCAGCAGGCCAAATATCTGGGCGAGCTGGTGTCGCGCTATCCGATCGTCTCCATCGAGGATGGCATGGCGGAGGACGATTTCGCCGGCTGGAAGATCCTCACCGACCTGATCGGCGACCGCTGCCAATTGGTGGGCGACGACCTGTTCGTGACCAATGTGACGCGGCTTAAGCAGGGCATCCGGGACGGCCTCGCCAACTCGATCCTGATCAAGGTCAACCAGATCGGCACCTTGACCGAGACGCTGGCGGCGGTCGAGATGGCGCATCGGGCCGGCTACAGCGCCGTGATGTCGCACCGTTCGGGCGAAACCGAGGATGCCACCATCGCCGATCTCGCGGTCGCCACCAATTGCGGGCAGATCAAGACCGGCTCGCTCGCCCGCTCCGACCGCACCGCCAAGTACAATCAGCTCCTGCGCATCGAGGAGGAGCTGGGCCCGCAGGCGCAATATGCCGGCCGGCGGACGCTGAAGGGGGCGAGTAGGGATTAACGATGTAGCCGGCCATGGAGCCGGGAGCCGTTGCCAGAACTCGGGCGTTCGCTATTCGGTCCCGCTCAATTCGCGGCGGTCCCGGCGCAAGGCCGCGAGCCAGTTGCGTTAAAGCGGCCTTAACGCGGTGCCGTCATTTTGGTGCCATGGTGATGCGCCGACGGCTCCGCGACTTTCTCAACGCGCTCGCGCTCTACACGATCGCGGCGCTCATCATCGGCTATTTCGGGGTCAACGCCTATACGGGCGAGCATGGGCTGATCGCCAAGCGCGATCTCGACCAGGATATCGCGCAATTGACCCTCGACCTCGATGCCGTCAAGGCCGAGCGTGCGGTTTGGCAGCGACGGGTCTCGCTCCTGAAATCCGACAATATCGATCCCGACCTGCTCGACGAACGCGCGCGCGGGTGGCTCGACGACGTGGATCCGCGCGACCTCACGCTCATGCTCAAGCCGCGATAAGGCAACGCTGCGGTTGCGGCATTGCGTTGTGCCGGCCGCCGGCTATAAAGCCCCCGACAGGATTGCGCGTTCGCGAGCGTGCTTCGCCCTGAAAATGCTTCGTTGACTTGGTCGCATTTTCTGGCGGAAAACCGAATTCCACTTTTCCTGAAAATGCTTTAAGGGGAAGGGCGGCCATTGGCCCGTTGCGCGGCCGCCGTTGTCGAGGAGACCCATGGCCGTCGCCAGTCCCAAGCAAGCCACTCAGACTGCCCCCATCCGGCACCCCGCCGCCGACGAAGCGCCCATGAAAGCGGTGCCTGAATTCAGCAAGGAGCAGGAGCTCACCGCCTTTCGCCACATGCTGCGCATCCGGCGCTTCGAGGAGAAAGCCGGCCAATTGTACGGGATGGGGCTGATCGGGGGCTTCTGCCACCTCTATATCGGCGAGGAGGCGGTGGTCGTCGGCATGCAGATGGTGCTCAAGCCGGGCGATCAGGTCATTACCGGCTACCGCGACCATGGCCACATGCTGGCCTGCGGCATGGACCCCAAAGGCGTCATGGCGGAGCTGACCGGCCGGCGCGGGGGCTATTCCAAGGGCAAGGGCGGCTCGATGCACATGTTCTCGGTCGAGAAAGGCTTCTACGGCGGCCACGGCATCGTGGGCGCGATGGTGCCGCTCGGCACCGGATTGGCCTTCGCCAACAAGTACCGCGGCAACGATCATGTCTGCCTCACCTATTTCGGCGATGGCGCCTCGAATCAGGGACAGGTTTATGAGAGCTTCAACATGGCGAAGCTCTGGGATCTGCCCGTCATCTACGTGATCGAGAACAATCAATACGGCATGGGAACCTCGGTTGCCCGCGCCTCCGCCACCACCAATCTCTCCATGCGCGGATTGTCCTTCGATGTGCCGGGCGAGCAGGTGGACGGCATGGATGTGCGCGCCGTCAAGGCGGCCGGCGAGAAGGCGGTGGCCTGGTGCCGCGCCGGCAATGGGCCGATCATCCTCGAGATGCTCACCTATCGGTACCGCGGTCATTCCATGTCCGATCCGGCCAAATACCGGCCCAAGGAGGAGGTCGACAAGGTGCGCACCGAGCACGATCCGATCGAGCAGGTGCGGGCGCGGCTGTTGGCCAAATCCTTCGCCACCGAGGACGAGCTGAAGAAGATCGATGCCGAGGTGCGCGCCATCGTCAACGAGGCATCGGAGTTCGCCACCCACGACGCGGAGCCGGATCCAGCCGAGCTCTATACCGACGTCGTGCAATGATCGCGCACCAGGCTCGATAACCCCCATGCCCATCCAAGTCTTGATGCCCGCCCTCTCGCCCACGATGGAGAAGGGCAACCTCGCCAAATGGCTGAAGCGGGAAGGCGACCCGGTGAAGCCGGGCGATGTCATCGCCGAGATCGAGACCGACAAGGCCACCATGGAGATCGAGGCGATCGACGAGGGCACGCTCGGCAAGATCCTGGTGCCGGAAGGCACCAATGACGTTCCGGTCAACACCCCGATCGCCACCATCATGGCGGACGGCGAGGAGGCGGGTGCGGTCAAGGATGCGCCCCCGACGAGCCAAGCGAAAACGGCTTCCGCCAAGCCCGCCGCCGAGCCGGCCAAAGCGGCAGCGCCCGCCGCCGCGCCGCCGCAGCGGGAAGTTTTGCCCGAGGCCGATCTGCCCCCCGGCACCGAGATGGTGACCATGACGGTGCGCGAGGCCTTGCGCGACGCCATGGCGGAGGAGATGCGCCGCGACGGCGATGTCTTCGTGATGGGCGAGGAGGTCGCCGAGTACCAGGGCGCCTACAAGGTCACCCAGGGCCTGTTGCAGGAATTCGGCGCCCGGCGCGTCATCGATACGCCCATCACCGAGCATGGCTTCGCCGGGCTGGGGGTGGGGGCGGCGCTCGCCGGCCTCAAGCCCATCGTGGAGTTCATGACCTTCAATTTCGCCATGCAGGCGATGGACCAGCTGATCAATTCCGCCGCCAAGACGCGCTACATGTCGGGCGGCCAGGTCGCGGTATCGATCGTGTTCCGCGGACCCAATGGCCCGGCCTCGCGGGTCGCGGCCCAGCACAGCCAGGACTACACCTCCTGGTACTCGCACATTCCGGGTCTCAAGGTGGTCGCGCCCTACAGCGCGGCCGATGCCAAGGGCCTGCTCAAGGCGGCGATCCGCGATCCCAATCCGATCATGTTTCTCGAGAACGAAATTCTCTACGGCCAGAGCTTTCCGGTGCCCAAGCTCGATGACTATGTGGTGCCGATCGGCAAGGCCAAGATCGTGCGCCCGGGCAGCGACGTCACGCTGGTGGCTTGGTCGATGGGCATGAACTATGCGCTCAAGGCGGCCGAGGCACTCGCCAAGGACGGCATCGAAGCCGAGGTCATCGATCTGCGCACCCTCAAGCCCATGGATAGCGAGACCATCATCGCCTCGGTGAAGAAGACCGGCCGGCTGGTGAGCGTGGAGGAGGGCTGGCGGCAGTCCGGCGTCGGCGCCGAGATCGCCGCCCGCGTGATGGAGGAGGCGTTCGATTGGCTCGATGCGCCGGTCATGCGCGTCACCGGCAAGGACGTGCCGATGCCCTATGCGGCCAATCTCGAGAAGCTCGCTTTGCCTTCGGTCGCCGAGGTGGTCGAGGCCGCCAAGTCCGTCTGTTACCGCTGACCTCCTGAGCGAGCACCATGCCGGTCAACATCCTCATGCCCGCGCTGTCGCCCACCATGGAGAAGGGCAATCTCTCCAAGTGGCTCAAGAAGGAAGGCGACCAGGTCAAGGCCGGCGACGTGATCGCCGAGATCGAGACCGACAAGGCCACCATGGAATACGAATCGATCGACGACGGCGTGCTGGCCAAGATCGTGGTGCCGGAAGGCACGCAGGACGTGTCGGTCAATGCGCTCATCGCCGTGCTGGCGCAGGAGGGCGAGGACCCCAAGGCCGCGGCCGCCGCGGCCGGGAAGGGCGCCACGCCGGCCGCGAAACAGGCCGAGGCTCCTGCGAAACCAGCAAGCGCCGGAACCCCCTCACCCCAACCCTCTCCCCAACGGGGAGAGGGAGTTGCGCCGAGCGCGCAACAAGCGTCCGGTGCGCCGCACAGCCTCGCCGCAGGCTGAGGGGGCTCGGGCGGAAAATTTGGGCACACGGGTTTTCGCCTCGCCGCTGGCGCGGCGGCTGGCCAAGACGGCCGGCATCGACCTTTCCCGCATCCCAGGCAGCGGCCCGCATGGACGCGTCATCGCGCGCGATATCGAGGCGGCGAAATCGCCCGGCGGTCTCAAGGCGCGGCGCCGCTCCCGGGGCAGCCCCGGCTCCCGCGATCGCGCCTTCGATGTCGGACCAGCAAATCCGCGCGCTCTACGAAGACGGCAGCTACGAGGTCGTTCCGCACGACGGCATGCGCCGCACCATCGCGCAGCGGCTCACCGCCTCGGTGCAGACCATTCCGCACTTCTACCTGACCATCGACTGCAACATCGGCAAGCTCCTCGACGCGCGCGAGGAGATCAACGCCGCCGCCCCCAAGGACAAGGACGGCAAGCCGGCCTACAAGCTCTCGGTCAACGACTTCGTCATCAAGGCGCTGGCGCTCGCCCTGCAGCGGGTGCCGGACGCCAATGTGAGCTGGACCGATGGCGGCATGCTCAAGCACAAGCATTCCGACATCGGGGTCGCGGTGGCGATGCCGGGCGGCCTGATCACGCCGATCGTCCGCAGCGCCGAGACCAAGTCGCTCTCCACCATCTCCAACGAGATGAAGGATTTCGCGGTGCGGGCGCGCGCACGCAAGCTCAAGCCGCAAGAATATCAGGGCGGCACCACGGCGGTATCGAACCTCGGCATGTACGGCATCAAGGACTTCACCGCCGTGATCAATCCGCCGCACGCCACCATCCTGGCGGTGGGCGCCGGCGAGGAGCGTGCCGTCGTGAAGCAGGGCAAGATCGAGGTCGCCCAGATCATGAGCGTGACGCTGTCGTGCGATCACCGCGCCGTCGACGGCGCGCTCGGCGCGCAGCTCATCGGTGCGTTCAAGACCTTGATCGAGAACCCGGTGATGATGGTGGTTTGAGACTCATGGCCGACACCGATTTCGACATCATCATCATCGGCTCCGGTCCGGGCGGCTACGTGACCGCGATTCGCGCGGCCCAGCTCGGCTTCAAGACCGCGATCGTGGAGCGCGACTATCTGGGCGGCATCTGCCTCAACTGGGGCTGCATCCCGACCAAGGCGCTGCTGCGCTCGGCCGAGATCTATCACTACATGCAGCACGCCAAGGACTACGGCTTGTCGGCCGGCAATGTCGGCTACGACGCCGCCGCGGTGGTGGCGCGCTCGCGCAACGTCTCCAAGCGGCTCAATGACGGCGTCGGCTTCCTGATGAGGAAGAACAAGGTCGCCGTCATCTGGGGCGAGGCTAGCATCGACGCGCCCGGCAAGGTCGGCGTCAAGGCGTCGAAGAACGCGGCCCCCAAGGGCGCGCTCGGCCCCGGCGCCTATCAGGCCAAGCACGTCATCATCGCGACCGGCGCGCGCCCGCGCGTCCTGCCCGGCCTCGAGCCCGACAAGAAGCTCATCTGGACCTATTTCGAGGCCATGGCGCCCGACCGCATGCCGAAATCGCTCTTGGTCATCGGCTCGGGCGCGATCGGGGTCGAGTTCGCGAGCTTCTACCGCACCTTCGGCGCCGAGGTGACGGTGGTCGAGGTGCTGCCGCAAATCCTTCCGGCCGAGGACGCCGAGATCGCCGCCTTCGCCCGCAAGGCGTTCGAGAAGCAGGGCATCAAGATCCTGACCGGCGCCAAGGTGGTGAAGCTCGACAAAAAGGCCGACAGCGTGACCGCCACCATCGACGACGGCAAGGGCGCGACCCAATCGATCACGGTCGAGCGCGTCATCTCGGCGGTCGGGGTCACCGGCAATATCGAGAATCTCGGCCTCGAGAAGCTGGGGGTGAAGACCGACCGCGGCACCATCGCGATCGATCAATTCAACCGCACCAACGTGCCGGGCATCTATGCGATCGGCGACGTGGCCGGCCCGCCCATGCTGGCGCACAAGGCCGAGCATGAGGGCGTCATCTGCGTGGAGGCGATCAAGGGCCTCGAGCCGCACCCCATGGACAAGCTGCTGATCCCGGGTTGTACCTATTGCTCGCCGCAGATCGCCTCGGTCGGACTGACCGAGCAGGCCGCCAAGGACAAGAAGCTGCGATATTCGGATCGGACGCTTTCCGTTCGTCGGCAACGGCAAGGCGATCGCGCTCGGCGAGGACCAGGGACTGGTCAAGGTGATCTTCGACAAGACCACCGGACAGCTGCTCGGCGCCCACATGATCGGCGCGGAGGTCACCGAGCTGATCCAGGGCTACGTGGTGGCGATGAATCTCGAAACCACCGAAGCCGAGCTCATGCACACGGTGTTCCCGCATCCGACGCTGTCCGAGATGATGAAGGAAGCGGTGCTCGACGCCTATGGGCGCGTGTTGAACATCTAAGCGCTCCGCGACCGCCGCCGTCGCCTCTCTTTGAACGAGGTCGTCTCTTCGACGGGTCGCGTTTTACGACGTGGTCGGCTATACGCCGGACAAGCTCGCCGCCATTTTTTTCTCCCCGAAAGTCCGGCGGCCGGTCGAGGCATTCCTGCCGATTGCCTGTCCGGCATATTCATCCTGCGTTCACCTGGAATCGGGCAAATTCCGCGCTCGGGGATCGTTCTTCAAAGCCGGGCCGCTCTCTCTTTTCGCCTGCCTCCGCAAGGGGGCTCGTTCCATCTGCCTTGCAAATGAGCAGCCATGACCATTGCCTCTGCTTCCGCGACCTCCTTCGTGAGCGCTCAACGTTCGCGCGAGGACGAGGGGTACCTGCCGCAGGGGCCGGCGGTCGAATTTGCGACGGCGGATCGAAATCAGCGCTCGAGCGGCTACGGCTTCGGGGTGGTCGCCGGCCTCTTCATCCTGCTCCTCGCCATCACCTCGATTCCCATCGTGCTGCATCCCTGGCCGCCGATGTCCGACTATATCAATCACCTGGCGCGCATGCAGGTGATCGCGACCATCAACAGCGATCCGGATCTCGCGCGCTTCTATGAGATCGACTGGCAGGTCATCCCGAACCTGATGATGGACATGATCGTCCCGTGGCTGGTGCGGGTGGTGAACGTCTATCTGGCCGGGCAGATTTATACCATCTCGAGCTTCGTGCTGATCCTGTCCGGCACGCTGGCGCTCCACCGCCAGCTGTTCGGCCGCTGGTCGGCACTGCCCCTGATCGGCTTTCCGCTGCTCTACAACAACGTGTTCCTGGTCGGCACGATGAATTACGTGTTCGGCATCGGGCTCGCGCTCTGGGCGTTGACGAGCTGGATCGCGCTGCGCGAACGCAACCCCGTGCTGCGGCTGGCGGTATCGACGCTGTTCATCCTCGGATTGTTCTTCTGCCATCTGTTCTCGGTCGGGGTCTACGGCGTCGGCCTCCTGGCCTTCGAGCTCCATCGGCTGTGGACCCGAGCCGCCCAGTTGCGCCAGGCCGCGCCCGGACAGCGGAACGGTGCGGCGGCCGGCCGATTGATCCTCGATTTTGTCGTCACCGGGCTGCCGTTCCTGCCCATCCTGCCATTGTTGATGATGAGCCCCACCTGGGGACTGCGCCAGACCTTCACCTGGGAGCTTCCGGGCAAGTTGGACGGGCTGGTCTACATCATCGAGGTCTATTCCCACGGCGCCGCCTTCTTCTTTACCGCCGCGCTCGCATTCGCGATCGGCTGGGCCACGCGCCACCGCGCCCTCAGCTTCCATGCGGTCGGCGTCGGCCTGCTGGCGATCGGCGTGCTGGTCTACATGGCGCTGCCGCGGGTCATCTTCGAAACCTATATGGCGGACCAGCGGCTGCCGATCTCGCTCGCCTTCATGCTGATCGCCTGCACCGACCTCGATCTGCGCGACAAGGTGGTGCGGCGGGGCTTTGCGGTGGTGCTGGTGGTGATGCTGGGCATCCGGGTGGGTGAGGTCGAGAGCATGTGGCGCTCGCTGTCGGGGGGCATCGATTCGTTTCGCCAATCCGTGCAGCTGATCGACCGCGGCTCCAAGGTGCTGGTCGCCTATGCGGATCCGGACGGCGGCGACGACGTGCACGATCTCGGCCTCGTCCACGCCGACTGCTTCGCCATCATCGAGCGCTCGGCCTTGGTGACGACCGCGTTCACCGTCGTCGGCAAGCAGATCATGCACGCCCGCCCGCAATATCGCGCCCGCGTCGACACCGTGGACGGGACGCCGCCGATGATCAATGAGCTGGTCCGCCTGGCGCGCAACGAGGATGCCCAGAGCGATAATTATTGGAGGCGCTGGACCGCCGACTATGACTATCTCTACGTATTGTTCGTCGATGGCAATTACGAGAATCCCGATCCCGAGCACCTGACCACGCTCTTCACCGGCGACCGCTTCGTGCTCTATCGCATCGACCAGTCGCAGATCGCCGACGTCGGAAAGACCGTCAAATAAAGCGGAAAACCGAGCCGCCGCCGGCGCCCCTTGTCGCCCCCCTCACGACTTCGTAAGTAGGGGGCTTGGGACCGGAGCGGTTTCGGAGCTTTCATGGCCGTCGTGCTCGACACCACCAACGCCACCAACGGCGAGCCGCAGTCCGCTGCGCCACCCCGAAAAGGCGCATCGCCCGGATTCGCCGATGGGGCGAAAGCCCGGCTGGATCCGGGTCAAGGCCCCGGTCTCCCGGGGCTATCTCGAGACCCGGGCGATCGTGCGCGCCCACCAGTTGCACACCGTCTGCGAGGAGGCGGGCTGTCCCAATATCGGCGAGTGCTGGGAGAAGAAGCACGCCACCTTCATGATCATGGGCGACACCTGCACGCGCGCCTGCGCGTTCTGCAACGTCAAGACCGGTCTGCCGGGGCCGCTCGATGCGCAGGAGCCGGCCCGCGTCGCCGCGGCGGTCGGCAAGCTCGACCTCGCCCATGTGGTCGTCACCTCGGTTGATCGCGACGATCTCGACGATGGCGGGGCTGCGCATTTTGCCGCCGTCATCGCCGCCATCCGCACGGCCTGCCCGCAGACCACGATCGAGGTGCTGACGCCGGATTTCCTGCGCAAGGACGGCGCGGTCGAGACCGTGGTCGATGCCGGGCCCGACGTCTTCAACCATAACCTGGAGACCGTGCCGTCGAAATATCTGAGCGTGCGGCCGGGCGCCCGCTACTTTGCCTCGATCCGGCTGTTGCAGCGGGTCAAGGAGCTGGCGCCGGCTCTGTTCACCAAGTCCGGGATGATGCTGGGCCTGGGCGAGGAACGCAACGAGGTCCTGCAAGTCATGGACGACCTGCGCGCGGCCGATGTCGATTTCCTCACCATCGGCCAATATCTGCAGCCCTCGCGCAAGCACCATGAGGTGGTGCGCTTCGTGCCGCCAGACGAGTTCAAGGCCTACGAGACCATCGCGCTGGCCAAGGGCTTTCTCATGGTCTCGGCGAGCCCGCTGACGCGCTCCTCGCACCACGCCGGTGAAGATTTTGCGCGGCTCAAGGCGGCGCGCCAGAGGCTTCCTTGAGACAAGCACTTCCTTGAGACATGCCGCAATATTCCACCAAGCGCCTGGTGCGGCATGCCGCCACCGAGATGTTCGATCTGGTCGCCGATGTGGAGCGCTATCCGGAATTCGTGCCGCTCTGCCGCGCCCTCAAGGTGCGCCAGCGCAAAATCCAGCCCGACGGCACCGAGGTGCTGGTGGCGGATATGACGGCCGCCTACAAGCTGATCAGCGAGAGGTTCACCAGCCGCGTCACGCTCGACCGCGCCAATCTGCAGATCCTGGTCGAATATCTCGACGGGCCGTTCAGCCGTCTGGAGAACCGCTGGACCTTTCGGGCGGCCGGAGAGCACGCCTGCGACGTCGAGTTCTTCATCTCCTATGAGTTTCGGAGCCGGATGCTGGCCGTGCTGATGGGCTCCATGTTCGACCTCGCGTTTCGCCGCTTTGCGGCCGCCTTCGAAGAGCGGGCCGACGTGGTGTATTCCGGGTAAGCAGTGTTTAACGCCCCTCGCCTAGGCTGGGGTACCTCAGGTCCCGACCCTAGGCCATCTCGAGATGACAGCGCTCAATCCGATCAGCGCACCGGCGGTGCCCACTCTGTTGCGGCTGGCGCCGGCGCTCTATGGGGCCACGCTCTTTCTGTCGGCGCTTCTGCTGTTCGCCGTGCAGCCGATGTTCACCAAGATGGTGCTGCCCGAGCTGGGCGGCGCCCCGACCGTGTGGTCGGTGGCCATGGTGTTCTTCCAGGCGGCGCTGCTCGGCGGCTACGCCTATGCCCATCTGGTGGTGCGCCGGCTGCCGCTCGGGCTGGGCGCGCTCGTTCATCTCGGCGTTCTCGCGGCCGCCGCCGCAACGCTGCCGATCGCCATCGCGCAAGGCTTCGGGGCGCCGCCCACGACCGGCATCGCGCCATGGCTCATCGCCCTGTTCGCGGCTTCGATCGGGCTTCCGTTCGCGGCGCTGGCGGCAAGCGCACCGCTGTTGCAGGGCTGGTTCGCCGCCAGCGGACATGGGCAGGCGCGTAACCCCTACGTTCTCTATGCCGCCTCCAATCTCGGCTCGTTCGCCGCCCTGATCGCATATCCGTTCGTCATCGAGCCCTTCCTGACCCTCAAGGAGCAAGCGCAGCTTTGGTCGGCCGGCTTCGCCTTGCTGGCCGTTCTGGTCGCTTTTGCCAGCCTGCTGGTGGCGCGCCAGCCGGGAATCCAAGCCGGGAATGCGACCGCTGCCGCCGCCCCGGCAATCGCTCCCTCGACCCGGTTGATCTGGGCGGCGCTCGCCGCGATTCCGGTCGGCCTCGTCATTGCGGTAACCTCCTACATCACCACCGACATCGCTTCGGCACCGTTCCTGTGGGTGCTGCCGCTGGCGCTCTATCTCCTGACATTCGTCGCCGTGTTCCGCGACGCGCCGTGGCTGCGCCAGGAGACGGTCGCCCGCCTGGTGCCGATTCCGATGGCCGTATTGGCCATCAGCCTGCTCGGTGGCGAGAGGCAGTTCTGGCTGCTCGTCGTCGTCGTCAATCTGATCGCCTTCGTCCTGCTTGCGCTCTTGTGCCATGGCGAGCTCTATCGCCGCCGGCCGGCACCGGCCTTGCTCACCGAGTTCTATCTGTGGATGTCGCTCGGCGGTGTCGTCGGGGGAGTGTTCGCCGCCCTTGTCGCCCCGCAGCTGTTCACGCTGGTTTACGAGTACCCGATCCTGATCGTCGCCGCGGCCCTTGTCCTGCCCGGAATGCTCGCTGGCGGGCGCAAGCGCATCGTAGCCGAGGTCGGCCCGGTCTTGGCGGTCGCCATGCTCGCCGTCTGGGCGCGGTTCGGGCTCGATCTTCGCTTGCCGGGTACGGCCGCATACGCGTTCCAGATCGTCCTGGTCGGGCTTGCCGCCATGATGCTGCTGCAGCGTCGACGCCCGCAGCAATTCCTGGCGCTGGTGGTGCTCGGCTTCGTGTTGACCGGGCTCTGGCAGCCCGGCTTCAATCGGGTTGCAGCGCTCCGCAGCTTCTTCGGCGTGCACCAGATCGTCGAGACCGCCGACGGCCGCTTCCGGCTGCTCTATCACGGGACCACGGTGCATGGCGCCGAGCGCATCGCCGATACCGATGCGGCCGCCGGCGCTGCGCCGGAGCCGCTCACCTACTATTATCGCGGCGGCCCGATCTCGCAGAGCATCGAGGCCGTGCGTGCCGCGCGCGGAGGCCTGCCGCACGTCGCCGTCGTCGGGCTCGGGACCGGCACGCTCAGCTGCTACAAGGGCAGGGACGAGCAATGGACATTCTTCGAGATCGACCCGGCGGTCGTGCAGATCGCCCGCGATCCGCGTCTCTTTACCTACATATCGGCGTGTGCGCCCGATCTCCCCGTCGTCCTCGGCGACGCGCGCCTCACGCTCGCCGCCTCCCGGCAGCGCTATGATCTCATCATCCTCGATGCCTTCTCCTCCGACGTGGTCCCGGTGCACCTGCTGACCCGGGAGGCCATCGAAAGCTACCTGGCGCGCATCGAGGACGGCGGCGCGGTCGTGCTGCATCTCTCGAACCGATACATGGAGCTTGCCGGGGTGGTCGCGGCCGCTGCCGCAGCGCAGGGCCTGGTCGCCTATTTCAAGGACGACGATCGCGCCGCGAGCGTGCCGTTCGACTACAAGGCGAACGCCTCGGTTGCCGTGCTGGCACGCCGGCTCGCCGACCTGGGCGACCTCCCGAGCCAGCCGGGCTGGCACGCGATCGATCCGGTTCCCGACATCAGGATCTGGACCGACGATTATTCGAACGTGCTGGGAGCGATCCTGCGCAAGCGGTTCGGCGGATGACGCGATGGTGCCCGGGCAGCGTCCGGCATCATCAGCGCGACGCCGGCGCCGGCGCTTCCTGCTCGGCGAGCTCCCGCAACATGGCGAGCGCCTGGCGCACCGATACACGGCGCACCTGCGCGCGCCCGATATCGCCGAATTCGCGCGCCTGGTGGCTGCGCCCGCCGCCGCGCGCGGCCGCGGCGAAATGCACGAGCCCGACCGGCTTGCCCGGCAGGGCGCCGCCCGGCCCGGCGATGCCGGTGATCGCCACCACGAGATCGACGCCGGCACGCGCGAGCGCGCCGCTGGCCATGGCCTGCGCGGTCTCGCGGCTCACCGCCCCGAAAGTCGCGAGCAGCTCGACCGGCACGCCCAGCATGGCGGTCTTGGCGGCGTTGCTGTAGGTGACGAAGCCGCGATCGAATACCGCGGAGGAGCCTGGAATTTCGGTCAAGGTCGCAGCCAACAGGCCGCCGGTACAGGATTCCGCGGCCGCGATGGTGAGCGCCTTGGCACGGCAGAGATCGAGCAACGCGGCTGCCGCCGCGATCAGGTCCTGCTCCGCCATTGCGGCGCTCCGCTCTTCAGTCTTTCCACGGCAACCGGATGGTGGCGGTCGCGAATGCCGCCATGCCTTCGCTGCGCCCGATGAATCCGAGCTTCTCGCTGGTCGTCGCCTTCACGGCCACGCGGGTCACGTCGATTCCGGCGATCTCGGCGATGCGCGCCCGCATGGCGTCACGATGCGGGCCGATGCGCGGAGCCTCGCAGACCACGTTGACGTCGAGATGCGCGATACGGCCCTTGCGCGCGCGCAGGCGCTCGATCGCGAAAGCGAGGAAACGGTCGGAGGAAGCGCCGCGCCATTGCGGATCGCTGGGCGGAAAGTGCACCCCGATATCGCCGTCGGCGAGCGCGCCCAATATGGCGTCGACCAGCGCATGCAGCACCACGTCGGCGTCGGAATGCCCGGAGAGGCCCTGCATATGCGCGATGCGCACGCCGCCGAGCGTGACATGGTCGCCCGCCCCGAAGGCGTGCACGTCGTAGCCGAATCCGGTGCGCACATCGGTGAGCGCCGCCAGCTCGGCCGCCTGGGCGCGCGCGAAATCGTCCGCGGTGGTGAGCTTGATGTTGCCGGCTTCGCCCGCGAAGGTGCCGACCTCGATCCCGGCCCACTCGGCCAGCGCCGCATCGTCGGTGAAGTCCTCGCGACCGGCGGCGTACGCCCGTTGATGCGCCGCCAGCAAGGGCGCAAAGGCGAAGGCCTGTGGGGTTTGCACCAGGCGCAGCGGCGCGCGCTCGATGGTTCCGGTCACGATCCCGGACGGATCGACCGTCTTCACCGTATCGGCAATCGCCAGCGCCGGGATGGCTGCCCCGCAGGCGCGGGCGGCCGCGATGCCGCGCGAGATCAGGGCCGCGGACACGAACGGCCGCGCCGCGTCGTGAACGAGCACGAAATCCGGGCGCCTGGGGCTCAAGGCTTCGAGCCCGGCGCGCACGGAAGCCTGCCGGGTCGCGCCGCCGGGAACCGGCGCCAGCACCTCGAGACCGGCCGCCGCGGACCGGAACAGGTCGGCATCGTCCGGGTAAATCACCGGCTGCACCATGGCGATGTCCGGATGGCCCGCCAGCCCCTTCAGGCTGGAACGGACCACGGGCTCCCCGCCGATCTCCCGATATTGCTTGGGCCCGACCCCGCCGGCACGGAACCCCCGCCCGGCGGCCACCACGACGGCTGCGACCACGCCATTCATATTTTTCGCGTTCCAGATGATTGCAGCTAGGAAGCGTCTTAGCATTCCAAGAGCCGATTGATGCCCATGGAATTAGCCTGTAACGGCGAGGGCGCAAGCTGGATTCCGTGCAATCATCGCGCAATTGACCAAATCTGGGATTTATTGCACTGCAGCACTTGCGGACGGAGGCGATTTGGCTAAACTCTATGCAAATATGCCAGTCGCCTAATTCGTGTGCAGGCCCAATGATGCGTTCTTCATCGGCTTTTCCCAGCCCGCTTGCGATCGGCAGCACGATTCTGCCGAACCGGGTGGTGCTGGCGCCCATGACAGGCATCACCGATGCGCCCTTTCGCCGTGCGGCTGCGAGGCTGGGCAGCGGCCTGGTGGTGTCCGAGATGACCGCGAGCGAGGCGCTGGTGCGCGCGCGCCCGGACGCCGTGCTGCGCTCCGAGGGGCAGGGGGTCGGCATCCATGTGATCCAGCTCGCCGGCTGCGAGGCGCGCTGGATGTCGGAAGCCGCGCGCATCGCGCAAGGCTCCGGCGCCGCGATCATCGACATCAACATGGGTTGCCCGGCCCGCAACGTCACCGGCGGCCAATCGGGCTCTGCGCTGATGCGCGACCTCGACCATGCCCTGACGCTGATCGAAGCGACCGTGAGCGCGGTGTCGGTTCCGGTCACGCTCAAGATGCGGCTCGGCTGGGACGATCGCAGCATCAATGCGCCGGAGCTGGCGCAACGCGCCGAAGCAGGCCGGGATCAAGCTGGTGACGGTGCATGGGCGCACCCGCTGCCAGTTCTACAAGGGACGCGCCGATTGGGCCGCCGTGCGCGCCATCAAGGCCAAGGTCGCGATTCCGGTGGTGGTCAACGGCGACATCGCTTCGTTCGAGGATGCCGATGCGGCGCTCGCGGCCTCGGGCGCCGACGCGGTGATGATCGGGCGCGCCGCGCAGGGGCGTCCCTGGCTGCCCGGCCAGATCGCCCGCTATCTGGCGGGCGGACGGCGGGAAGGCCCGCCGCCGCTGGCGACCCAATTCGCCATCATCACGCAGCTCTACGATGAAATTCTCGCGCATCACGGCACGGCGATCGGGGTGCGCTATGCGCGCAAGCATCTGGGCTGGGCGCTCGATGCCGCCGCCGCCGCGGCCGGCGCGCCGCAAGCGCTCTGCAAGCTGGAGCGGCACCGCGTGCTGACGCAGCTCGACCCGTGCCTGGCGCGCGGCCATCTCGCCGATGCCTTCGCGGCCTTCGCGGACCGCGAGAGGAAGGCCGCATGAGCCGGGCCGAATCCATCAACTCGTTTCCGAGCCTGGCGGAGGCGGTGCTCGATGCCCTGCCGCATCCGGTCATCATGGTCGCCCCCGACGGCAAGATCGCCAACGCCAATGCGGCGGCGGAATCGTTCTTCGAGGTCTCGGTGCCGCTGTTGCGGCGCTACCTGCTGCAGGACCTGGTGCCGTTCTGCAGCCCGCTCCTGGCCTTGATCGAGCAGGTGCGCGCGCGCGGCGCCGCCGTCAACGAATACAAGGTCGATCTCGGCACGCCGCGCAATCCCGGCGAACGCCTGGTCGACCTGCACGTGGCGCCGGTGCAGGAGAGCCCCGGCCACGTCGTGGTGATGCTGCAGGAGCGCACCATCGCCGACAAGATGGACCGCCAGCTCACCCATCGCAGCGCCGCCCGCTCGGTGATCGCGCTCGCCGCCATGCTGGCCCATGAGATCAAGAATCCGCTGTCCGGCATCCGCGGCGCCGCGCAGCTGCTTGGAGCAATCCGTCGGCGACGACGACCGCAGCCTGACGCGGCTGATCTGCGACGAGGCCGACCGCATCGTCAAGCTGGTCGACCGCATGGAGGTGTTCAGCGACGAGCGGCCGGTCGAGCGCGAGCCGGTGAACATTCACGTCGTGCTCGAGCACGTGAAGCGGCTCGCCCATTCGGGCTTCGCCCGCCACGTCAAGTTCATCGAGGAATACGATCCCTCGCTGCCGCCGGTCTTCGCCAATCGCGATCAGCTCATCCAGGTGTTCCTCAACCTGGTCAAGAACGCCGCCGAATCGATCGGGGAGGGCTCGATCGACGGCGAGATCACGCTCTCGACCGCCTTCCGTCCGGGCGTGCGCCTGTCGCTGCCGGGAAGCAAGACGCGCGTCTCGCTGCCGCTCGAGTTCTGCGTGAAGGACAACGGACCGGGGGTCCCGGACGATCTGCTGCCGCATCTGTTCGATCCGTTCGTGACCACCAAGCCGACCGGATCGGGACTGGGTCTCGCCCTGGTGGCCAAGATCATCGGCGATCACGGCGGCATCATCGAATGCGAGTCTCAACCACGACGAACCATCTTTCGCGTGCTCATGCCCATGTTCCTGGGTGACGACGCCGAGCCGGGCGGCGCTGCCTAGAGAGGAAGAAATGCCCACGGGAAGTATTTTGGTTGCGGACGACGACGCCGCGATCCGGACGGTGATCAATCAGGCCTTGTCGCGCGCGGGTTATGAAGTGCGCTCGACCAGCAATGCGGCGACGCTCTGGCGCTGGATCGGCCAGGGCGACGGCGACCTCGTGATCACCGACGTGGTGATGCCGGACGAGAACGCCTTCGACCTCCTGCCGCGCATCAAGAAGCTGCGGCCGGACCTGCCGGTGATCGTGATGAGCGCGCAGAACACGTTCATGACCGCGATCCGCGCCTCCGAGCGCGGCGCCTACGAGTACCTGCCCAAGCCGTTCGATCTCAAGGAGCTCATCGCCATCGTCGGCCGGGCGCTGTCGGAGCCGAAGGAGCGCACGCTCGCCCCGGTCAAGCACGACGACTTCGATTCGATTCCGCTGGTCGGCCGCTCGCCGGCGATGCAGGAAATCTACCGGGTGCTGGCCCGCCTGATGCAGACCGATCTCACGGTGATGATCTCGGGCGAATCCGGCACCGGCAAGGAGCTGGTGGCGCGCGCGCTGCACGACTACGGCAAGCGCCGCAACGGCCCGTTCGTCGCCATCAACATGGCCGCCATTCCCCGCGACCTCATCGAATCCGATCTGTTCGGCCACGAGAAGGGGGCGTTCACCGGCGCCAATACCCGCAGCGCCGGACGTTTCGAGCAGGCCGAAGGCGGCACCCTGTTCCTGGACGAGATCGGCGACATGCCGATGGATGCGCAGACCCGGCTGCTGCGCGTCCTGCAGCAGGGCGAATACACCACCGTCGGCGGCCGCACCCCGATCAAGACCGACGTGCGCATCATCGCGGCCTCCAACAAGGACCTGCGCATTCTCATCCAGCAGGGATTGTTCCGGGAGGACCTCTTCTTCCGGCTGAACGTGGTGCCGCTGCGCCTGCCGCCGTTGCGCGAGCGCATCGAGGACGTCCCGGATCTGATCCGGCACTTCTTCACGCAGGCCGAGCGCGAAGGCCTGCCGCCCAAGCAGCTCGACCAGGCCGGGCTCGATCGGCTCAAGCGCCACCGCTGGCCCGGCAACGTGCGCGAGCTCGAGAACCTCGCCCGCCGGCTGGCGGCGCTCTATCCGCAGGACACCATCTCGGCCGCGGTGGTCGATGCCGAATTGGCGCAACCCGCCATGATGCCGGTCGCCGAGGAGCCGCGCCCCGAGGAGGGGCTGTCGGCCGCGGTCGAGCGGCATCTCGCCACCTACTTCGCGGGCTTCGGCGACACGCTGCCGCCGCCCGGCCTCTATCATCGCATCTTGCGCGAGATCGAGCATCCGCTGCTGACCGTGACGCTGGCCGCCACCCGCGGCAACCAGATCCGGGCCGCCGACCTGCTCGGAGTCAACCGCAATACGCTGCGCAAGAAGATCCGCGACCTGGACATTCAGGTGTTTCGCAGCAGCAGCTGAGGCAGGCAGGAGGTGGCGGAGGGCGGCGGCCGGGCGCTTCGTGCGCCCCGGAAATGTCGCAATTCGGCAACATTGTTGTAGAAATACATCACTGCGCTCTGGGGCGGTGCCGTTCCAGTTCCTCGCCTATCCACAAATCCGCTGATCCCAGGACATGACGACCGTAGAGCAGGCCGCCACAGCCGAGATCGTGACCGTCGCCGCCGCCGCCCCCGGCTTGTGGTCGCGCTGGATCGGCCTGGGCGCGGTCGGACTTGCCCTCCTCTCGGCGCTCGCGACCTTCCTGGTGCTGGCCGACCTCACCCCGATCCCGGAAACCAACGAGGTGGTGATCGCGCTGCTCGCCGCCAATGCGATCACCATCGCGTTCCTGGTCGCGGTCAGCGCGTGGGAGGTCTGGCGCATCGTGCAGGCAAGGCGGCGGGGACGGGCGGCCTCGCAGCTGCATGTGCGCATCGTCAGCCTGTTCTCGGTCATCGCTGCGGTCCCGGCGATCCTGGTGGCGGTGGTGGCGAGCGTCACGCTCGACCGCGGGCTCGATCGGCTGTTCTCGCGGCAGACCCAATCGCTGATCCAGAATTCGCTGATCGTTTCGGACGCCTATGTGCGCGAGCATGCGCAATTCCTGCGCGCCGACTGCATCACCACCGCCATCGAGGTAGCGCGCGCCAAGCCGCTGTTCGATCAGAACCGCGAGCAATTCCGGCAATTTGTCCTCACCGCCCAGTCCAATATCCGCGGGCTGCCGATCATCATGATGATCGACGGCGATCTCAACGTGATCGAGCAGGCCGGCACCAATGTCAGCCAGACCTTCGTCAAGCCGTCGCGCGAGGTGCTCGCCGCCAGCAACGAGACCGAGCCGCAGATCGCGCTGTTTCTCGACGCCAATTACGTGGCCGCCATCATCAAGCTGCAGGCCTACACGAATACCTATCTCTACGTCGCCCGCATCCTCGACCCGCAGGTCGTCGCCCAGTTGCGGGCCACGCAGGCCGGCGTCACCCAATATGCCGAGCTCGAAGCGCAGCGGCTGGGCGTGCAGATCGCGTTTGCGCTGGTGTATACGGCGATCGCGCTGATTGTGCTCCTGGTCGCGGTCTGGATCGGGCTCAATTTCGCCAATTACCTGGTGGCGCCGATCCGCCAGCTGATCGATGCGGCGCAGATCGTCTCGACCGGCAATCTCTTCGTGCAGGTGCCGATCCGCGCCGGGGAGGGCGATCTCGCCCAGCTCGGCGAGACCTTCAACAAGATGACGCGGGAGCTGCGCACCCAGCACGACGACATCGTACGGGCCCGCGATTTGATCGACAGCCGCCGCCGTTTCACCGAAGCGGTGCTGGCGGGCGCCAGCGCCGGGGTCATCGGGGTGGATGGCGAGAACCGGATCAGCATCCTCAACCGCTCCGCCGAACGGCTCATCGACCATTCCCAGGCCGAAGCGCTCGGGCGGCCGCTCGCCGAGGTCGCCCCCGAGCTCACCGATCTGGTCGCCGGCGCGCGCGCCGGCAAGCCGGAGCAGGTGACCATCAACCGCAGCGGCCGCGAGCGCAATCTGTCGGTGCGGGTCACCGAAGAGCAGTCCGGCGAGGCCGACCACGGCTACGTCATCACGCTCGACGACATCACCGACCTGGTGGCCGCGCAACGCACCTCGGCCTGGGCCGACGTCGCCCGCCGCATCGCCCACGAGATCAAGAACCCGCTCACCCCGATCCAGCTGTCGGCGGAACGGCTGCGCCGCAAATACGGCCCCGTCATCAAGGAGGACGCCGACATCTTCCGCCAGTGCACCGACACGATCGTCCGTCAGGTCGACGACATCAAGCGCATGGTGGACGAATTCTCGCGCTTTGCCCGCATGCCCAAGCCGGTGATGGCGGTGGACGACGTGGCCGATACGGTGCGCCAGGTGGTGTTCCTGCTGCGGGTCGGCCACCCCGACGTCGATATCGAGGTGGAGTTCGCCGAGGACCCGATGTCCGCGCGCTTCGATCGCCGCCTGATCTCCCAGGCGCTCACCAACATCATCAAGAATGCCGCCGAGGCCATCGCGGCGGTGCCGGCGGCCGAGCTCGGCCGCGGCCAGATCCGGGTTTCCGCCATCCGCGAGGGGGGCGACATCGTCATCGACGTGGTGGACAACGGGATCGGGCTGCCGAAAGAAAACCGCAGTCGTTTGCTCGAACCCTATGTCACGACCCGCGAGAAGGGGACCGGGCTCGGCCTGGCGATCGTCGGCCGCATCCTGGAGGATCATGGCGGCAATATCGAGCTCGGCGATGCGGCGAACCGGATACCGGGCCAACGCGGCGCCTGGATGCGGTTGCGCTTTGCGGCGGAACCCGTATCCGGCACCCCTTCGGATGAACCTAAACCCAGGCAAGTTGCGACTAACACATAGGATTGGTCCCGGGATTCATGGCGTCAGACATCCTCATCGTTGACGACGAAGCGGATATCCGCGAGCTGGTGGCCGGCATCCTGCAGGATGAGGGCTACCTGACGCGCACCGCGCGCGACAGCGACGACGCGCTCGCGGCCATTGCGGCGCGCCGGCCCAACCTGGTGTTTCTCGACATCTGGCTGCAGGGCAGCCGGCTCGACGGCCTGCAGGTGCTCGACGCCATCAAACGGGAAAATCCCGAGGTTCCGGTGGTGATGATCTCGGGCCACGGCAATATCGAGACCGCGGTCGCCGCCATCAAGCGCGGGGCCTACGATTTCATCGAGAAGCCGTTCAAGGCCGACCGCCTGGTGCTGGTCGCCGACCGCGCGCTCGAGACCTCCCGCCTCAAGCGCGAGGTCAAGGCGCTCAAGCAATTGACGCCTTCCACCCTGGTCGGGCACTCGCCCTCGATCAACCAGTTGCGTCAGACCGTGGACAAGGTGGCACCCACCAACAGCCGGGTTTTGATCGTGGGCCCGCCCGGCGCCGGCAAGGAGCTCACCGCGCGCGCCATTCACGGGCAATCGGCGCGCGCCGAGGGTCCGTTCGTGGTCATCAATGCGGCCGCCATGACCCCGGAGCGGATGGAGGTCGAGATGTTCGGGGTCGAGCCGACCAACAGCGCGGGCGAGCGCAAGGTCGGCGCGCTCGAGGAGGCCCATGGCGGCACCCTCTTCATCGACGAGATCGCCGATATGCCGCGCGAGACGCAGAACAAGATCCTGCGGGTGCTGGTCGATCAGACCTTCCAGCGGGTGGGCGGCAGCAACAAGGTGACGGTCGACGTGCGGATCATCTCGTCGACCGGGCCGCAATATCGAGGCGGAGATCGCCGCCGGCCGCTTCCGCGACGACCTCTATCACCGCATGTCGGTGGTGCCGATCCGGGTGCCGCCGCTGGCCGAGCGGCGGGAGGACATCGCCGACCTGGTGTCCTATTTCATGGACCAGATCTCGCAATCGAGCGGGCTGTCCAAGCGGATCATCGGCGAGGACGCGCTCGCGGTTCTGCAGTCGCACGACTGGCCCGGCAACGTTCGCCAGCTGCGCAACAACGTGGAGCGGCTGATGATCCTGGCGAGCGGCGACGCCGATGCCGTGGTCACCGCCAGCATGCTGCCGCAGGACGTCGGCTCGATGGTGCCGAACATGCCGAACGGCAATGGCGGCGAGCACCTCATGGGGCTGCCGCTGCGCGAGGCACGCGAGGTCTTCGAGCGGGAATATCTGGTCGCCCAGATCAGCCGCTTCGGCGGCAACATCTCGCGCACCGCCGAATTCGTCGGCATGGAGCGCTCGGCCTTGCATCGCAAGCTCAAGGCGCTGGGAATAGACTAGCCGGTTCGGCAGCTGAAGGGCGAACGATGACGCGCGCGGAGAGCGGCGACTGCGCGGGCAGCCTCGGGCAGGCTTTGACCGCCGTGTTGGCCGTCCTCCTGGCCGTTTCCGCGCCGCTCGTCACCGCCGCACCGCTGGCGGCGCAAACCCCGCAACAGGTCCAACAGGCCGCCGATCAAGCCATCCGTCGTCTCGATCTGCAGACCGAGCTGCCGCGCGCGACGGAGCCGTTGAACTTGCACTTCGACCTGCCGCCCGAAACCCTCTGGGTCGTGGTCGCGATCGCGCTCGGCGTCTTGCTCTACGCGTTCCGCGATCTGATCCCGGTATTGCGCTTAGGCGCCGGCGGCACCTGGGCCGAGGACGAGATCGTTCCCGGCGCGACCGCGCCGGGCGACCAAGCGGTGGTCATCGGGGCCGCCGACGAGCTCGCCGCGCGCGGGCGGTTCGTCGAGGCCATGCACGTGCTGCTGCTGCACGGTTTGGCGCACATTCGTCTGCGCCTCGACCAGCAGTTCTCCGATTCGCTGACCAGCCGCGAAATCCTCTCCAGCACGAATCTTCCCGGAGACGGCCCGGGCCTCGCTGCGCGACGTCGTCGCCCGGGTGGAATTGACCTATTTCGGCCAACAGCCGGCAGGGCTCGCGGACTACACGGCGTGTCGCGAGAGCTTCAATGCGCTGGCGCGCGCGCTGTACGGGAGCGCGCCGGCATGAACACGGAGCCGGTCTTTTCCCGCCGCCTGCTCTTGGGCTGGATCGTGGGCGCCGTCGTGGTGTTCGCCATATCGCTCTACTTCATGGGCGGCGGCGAGTTGACCGGCCCCGACAGCGTCGGGCCCAGCACCTTCTCGCGCTCTGCGATCGGGCATGCCGGCATCGCCGACGTGCTGGGGCAGCTCGCCATACCGGTGGTGAAGAGCCGCTCGAGCTCGCTCGACAAGCTTTCGCCCGGCAGCGTGCTGGTAATCGCCGAGCCGAACCGGAATGGGCAGAGCGAAGACGCCATCCGCACCCTGATGAAGGCGGGCACCATCCTGCTGGTGCTGCCGAAATGGACCGGGCAACCGAGCGACCAGAAGACCGGATGGCTGCGCCAGGCCGACGAACGCCCCACCGCCGACGCCCAATGGGCCTTGAACCTGTTCGCCCCGCGCGGCGAGGTGGTGCGCGAAAAATCCGCCGTCCAGTGGACCACCAATGCGCTGCACATCACACCCGACCCTGATTTGCCGGTTCAGCTCGTGCGCGGCGATGGCCTGCGGCCGATCATCGGCGCCGTGCAAGGCATGCTGGTGGGCGAGATCAGCGACAAGGATCGCAAGGTCTGGGTGCTGGCGGATCCCGACATCATCGCCAATCACGGGCTCGCCCACGAGGGCAATGCCGCCCTGGCGCTCGCCCTGATCAAGGCGTTGCGCAGCGGCGACGGCAGCGTCGTGTTCGATGAAACCGTGCATGGCTTCATGGTGCGCCCGGTGAGCCCCTTCCTGCTGTTGTTCCGATTCCCGTTCGTGGTGGCGACCGTGCAGGGGCTGATCGCCGTCGCCCTGCTGCTGTGGGCGACGCTGGGCCGGTTCGGGGCGCCGCAAACCGCGCCGCCGGCGCTGCGCGCCGGCCGCGAGGGCCTGTTGCAGAACATGGCCGAGCTGGTCGAATTCACCGGTCATCAGGACGTGATGGTCAGGCGCTACGTCCAGGAGACCGTCCGCGACGCCGCGGTTCAGCTGCATGCGCCGCGCGAGCTTTCGGGCGGCGGGCTGGTCGCCTGGCTGCAGCGGGTGGGATTGGCGCGCGGCGTCACGGTCGATTGCGAGGCGGTGCTGCGCCGGGCCGCCGACCTCGGCACCAGCGCGGCGAAACTTCTCGACGCTGGTGCGGCTGGCGCGCGACATTCACCAATGGAAGGGAGAGATCGTCGATGGACGTTCACGGCATCCGGGCGATCACTGAGGCGGTACGCGGCGAGGTGCGCAAGGCCGTCGTCGGCCAGGACGCGATCATCGACCTCATGCTCACGAGCCTCCTGGTCGGCGGTCACATCCTGCTCGAAGGCGTGCCGGGCACCGCCAAGACGCTGCTCACCCGCGCGTTCGCGGCCGGGCTCGCGCTGCAATTCGGCCGCATCCAGTTCACGCCCGACCTGATGCCGGGCGACGTGCTGGGGACCAACCTGTTCAACTTCCAGACCAACAGCTTCATCCTGACCAAGGGGCCCATCTTCACCCAGTTGCTGCTGGCCGACGAGATCAACCGCACGCCGCCCAAGACGCAGGCGGCGCTGCTGCAGGCCATGAACGAGCGCCTGGTCACCATCGACGGCAAGGACTATCCGCTGGGCGACGATTTCATGGTGGTGGCGACGCAGAACCCGATCGAGCAGCAGGGCACCTATCCGCTGCCGGAGGCGCAGCTCGATCGCTTCCTGTTCAAGATGATCATCGATCATCCCAGCCGCGACGAGGAACGCGAGATCGTGCGACGGCACGGCCACCGCTCGGCGATGCCGCGGGTGGAGGATTTCGGCCTGGTGGCGGTCGCCGACAGCTCAGCGCTCGCGGCGGCGCGCGCCGCGGTGACGCAGATCCGCCTGTCGGATCCGTTGATCGACTATATCGTCGACGTCATCCGCGCCACCCGCGAGCATTCCTCCCTCGAGGTGGGCGCCTCGACGCGGGCCGCGAACATGCTGGCGGCGGCGGCGCGCGCCTTCGCGGTGCTGCAGGGCCGCGATTTCGTCATCCCGGACGACGTGAAGTTCCTGGCGCTTGCCGGTGCTGCGGCATCGGCTCACGCTGTCGCCCGAGCGCCGAGATCGAGGGCCTGACCGCCGACCGCATCCTGCGCGAGGTGATCGACCAGACCCCGGCGCCGCGATGATCCGACCCACCGCCCGCATGGTCCTGATCTTCGCCGGCGGCATTCCGCTGGCGCTGTTCGTCGTGATCTATGATCCGGCGCTGTGGCCGCTGTCGTTCAACTACGGGGTCCTGGTGGTGCTGGCGGCGGCGAGCGATGTCATGCTGGCGCTGTCGCCGCGCGCGCTGACGGTGCGGATCGCCACGCCCGACCGGCTCTCGATCGGCGAGCGGCGGCGCCATCGTTGCGACGCTGGCGGCGGCCGGCCATCGCCGCACCGTCGCGGCTCGAGCTGATCGCCGAGCAGCGCGGCGAGGTCGAGGCCGCCGAGATCGTCGTCCGGCGCGCTCCAGCCCGGCCAGGACGCGCAGATCGCCCTGCCGCTCGTGCCGCACCCGGCGCGGCCAGGTCAATGTCGATCGCGTCTGGATGCGCTGGCGCGGGCCGCTGGCGCTGGTCGAGCTCATCCGGCAGGTCGGCGTCGAGCGCACCATCGACGTGGTGCCCAATGTGCGCGGCGTGCACGGCACGCGCGCTGCAATTCTTCGTGCAGGAGGCGATCTACGGCATCAAGGTGCAGCAGCAGAAGGGCGAGGGCGCCGAGTTCGAGGCGCTGCGCGAATACGTGCCCGGCCTCGACAGCCGCTTCATCGACTGGAAGCATTCGGCCCGCCACCGCAAGCTGCTGTGCAAGGAGTTCCGCACCGAGCGCAACCACCAGGTGATCATGGCGTTCGACACCGGCTATCTGATGCTGGAGCCGGTCGATGGGCTGCACGCGGCTCGACCACGCCATCAATGCCGCCCTGGTGCTGGCCTGGGTCTCGCTGCAGGGCGGCGACCTGGTCGGCACCTACGGCTTCGACGCCAGGGTGCGGCAATATCATCGGGCCGCAGCGCGGCATCTCGAGCTTTCCGCGGCTCCAGCGCGCGACCGCCGAGCTCGACTATCAGCACGAGGAGACCAACTTCACCCTCGGCCTCGCCGAGCTCAACGCGCGGCTCAAGCGCCGCGCGCTGGTGATCCTGTTCACCGATTTCGTCGACACCGATCACCGCCGAGCTCTTGATCGAAAGCATGCAGCGGATCGCCAACCGCCATCTGGTCGTGTTCGTCACCCAGCGCGGCTCGATCCTGCAGCGCGCCGTCGACGCGGCGCCCGACCAGTTCGTCGACGTCGCCAAGGCGGTCATCGCCCAGGACTTCCTGCGCGACCGCAGCATCGTGTTCGAGCGGCTGCAACGCCTGGGCATCCACTGCCTCGACGTGCCGAGCCGGCGGCCTGTCGGTCGCGCTCATCAACCGCTATCTCCTGATCAAGCAGCGCGGGCTGATATGACACCTCTTGGCACAGTGCCGATTCACGCTTGTCGGCGACGGCCGGATCGCCGGCAAGGCTCGCGCTCGTGCTCAAGAGCAGCGAGTTCCGCAAGGGCCGCGAGGAGGGCTGGCGCGAGCTGGAGACGCTCGTCGGCCATGTGGAGCGCCGCGGCGTGCGCACGCTGTCGCTCGACGAGCTGCAACGTCTGCCGATCCTCTACCGCGCCGCGCTTGTCCTCGCTGTCGGTCGCGCGCACCATCGCGCTCGATCGCAATCTGCTGCTCTATCTGGAGAATCTGGCGCTGCGGGCGTTCTGGTGGTGTATGGGCCGCGCATCAGCCCGCTGCGAGGGGCTGCGCGATGTTCTTCCGGCTCGATCTGCCGGCGGCGGTGCGCGCGGCGCGCTGGCACATCCTGATCTCGCGCGCTGGCGCTTCTGGTCGGGGTCGCGGCCGGCTTCGCGCTGACCTTGCAGGACGAAGCCTGGTTCACGTCCCTTGTTCCGGGCGGGCTCGCCGGCGGGCGCGGGCTCGGCGAGCACGCGCGCCGATCTGCTACGACAAGAGCATCTTTGCGCCGCCGCCGAGTGCGGTCGAGTCCTTCGGTCTGATGGCCAATTTCCTGTTCAGCCACAACACGTTGGTCGGGCTCATGACGTTCGGGCTCGGGCTCGCCGCCGGCGTGCCGACCATGATGCTCAACGTCTATCAGGGCCTCGTGCTCGGCGCCTTCCTGGCCCTGCACTACAACCGCGACTTGACGGTCGATTTTCTCGGCTGGGTCTCGATCCACGGAACGACCGAGTTCGGCGCCCTGATGCTGTTGGCGGCGGGCGGCCTGCTGATCGCCGAGAAGATATTGTTTCCCGGCCATTCACAGTCGCCTCGAGAGTCTGGCCTTGCACGGCCGCCACGCCGCCGCAGATTGCGGCTCGGCGCGGTGCTGATGTTGTTCGTGGCCGCGATCCTGGAGGGCGGCTTCCGCCAACTGGTCGCGAGCACGCCGTGGCGCTTCGCCATCGGCGGCGGCGATCGGCGCCTTGTGGATCGCCTATTTCAGCCTCTGCGGACGGAGCGGCCAAGAGATGACGCTGGTCGCGCCCCTCGCACATGAGCGTGCCGCGCAATTCTTCGAAGGCGTGCGAAGCGGCGGCGCGAGATCGTCACGCCCGAAGGGTGGCGATCCCGGTCGAGCTCGCCGACTACGGCGAGCGGCGTCGGCGCCTTCCTGATCGACGTTCGCTGATTTGGCTCTTGACCCTGGTCGTCATCTTCTTGTCGCTCGCCATCGTGGCCCGCATGACCGAAGCACAGGCGGCCTGACCGCCGCAATCGCGTTCGCGATTGTGCTGTTCATCGAGCTTCCTCATCCGCAATCTGTATTTCATCTATTTCGAGATCGCCTGGCGCGGCGCCACGCCGGGCAAGCGCTGGTCGGGCTGCGCGTGATCGACCGTCACGGCGGCCCGCTCGTTGCCGACCGCCGTCATCGCGCGCAATCTCACCCGCGAGGTC
The DNA here is from genome assembly GCA_963744275.1 of uncultured Alphaproteobacteria bacterium. Lineage (GTDB taxonomy): Bacteria > Pseudomonadota > Alphaproteobacteria > Rhizobiales > Xanthobacteraceae > VAZQ01. Next base: position 172,481 of record CAVUSX010000024.1, on the reverse strand, counting down.
GAGATGTTCCATGCCGCTCGGTCAACTGCTCATCATCGTGGGGCGGCAGCGGGCAACTGGGAAGAGCTCTCGCCTGGCGCTCTGGATGCTGTTCTTCGCGCTGCTGCCGGCCATCAATCGCGATCGCATGCGCGGCGGCGATCTGATTGCCGGAACGATCGTGATCGCGCTGCCCAAGCGCGCGCTGTCGAGCGATCTCGTGCGACTGGAGCCGTGCAATTCTCGTTCACCGAGCAACAGCTGCAGGGCCTATGGCGCGTTCGAGCTGCAGGTGCTCGAGGAATTGCTGCGGCGGCCGGAAGTCGCCGGATTCCGCGCGGGTGCTCAACGAAGTCCGCGACAAGATCTGCCGCAAGATCATCTGGACCGCGCCGGTGCCGACCAACCAAACTGCGCGCTTTTTGCGCGATTTCTACACCGCCGAGCGCGCCTTCCTCGAGCGCGAGCAGCTCTATGGCAAGGCCCGCGCCGACAAGTTCGCGCACGCCGACGCGAGAAAGTGACCGGGTGGCCTACTCGAACACCGCCGCGATTTGGTCGGTATCGATGCCTTCCTTGGCCACACGCAGTCGTGATAGGTCACCACGATGAGGATCGAGTAGAAGGCAAGTAAAACGTCATGTTCAATACCAGCGAGCTATATCGCATCGAGCGGAGTCGGCGAAGGTCACGGCCCCACCAAGCGCAGTCGCGACACCGAACACAATGACCGCACAATGACAAGCCGATGAGAAGGCCGAGCAAGATCAGCAGGCTCAGCCCGAACATCTTCCAACGATGGCCTCGGGTCAGCTCCCGGCTTCGGCGCAGGCTGCGCAGCGGCCCCAGTTGCTCGACCACGCAGACCGGCGTGCGACCGACGAATCATATCATGTAGATGACATGCCGGGAACAATGAAAAGGAAGAGGGAGACCGTCGAGACGGGGGGAGGAAGCGGTGTCAGGCCTGACCGGAAGCATCGGCGAGGCCGGGCAAGGCCGCGCATTCCAGGCCCGTCACGATGGCCTGGCTGAGCGGCCGAGGCCAAAACGATCCAGCATGAAAAGCGTGAAGAGTGTCATGCCGATGAGCGGAAGGGCGCGGCCGAGCGCACCCTTGAAGGCAGTCGACGATCCCGGCTTTCACCGCCAGGTGCTGGACAGCAATGTAGAACACCGACCAAGCCCGGCTGAATGGCCGACACAACCACTCTCCCTATCGCGAAAGCGGCCGGCCAGCGAGCCAAAGAACGCCGCAAGAATTGATGGCTGACAGGCCATGCCAGACGGGACGATGGCAACGGGACCGCCGAGGGGCCCGCCGACGCTGGCGGGCGAGGCCCCGAGGTACTGGCCGACAAAGGCCGGCACGCCGCTCCGCCTCATCGGGCTCACGATTTTGAAGAGGTTCTACGAGCAGCATCAGCCGAACCAGCCGTTTCCCTGATCACGTGCTCCGCCAGGCGGAACACGCCACTCTCGATGACGCATGCCGCCGTGGCCACGAACCATGGTGAAGCATGATCAGCCCCTGGTACCACGAAAACCAAGAGCGCCGAGACCGACCGCTGATCGCCAAGCCGATGCGGTGAGAGTTTCCTGAGACTTGCGCGCCGCATCACGCAAATTGACCTGCGCGATGGCCTGGAAAGCGCCATTAAGAGAAGCGGCAGGCGAGCACAGCCCAGGGCCGAGGCCCTCGACCTTGTGGCGGGCCGGAGAACCTGGAAGAGGTTCATATTTGGCACCTCGCCGCTCCGGCCATGGTTGACGAAGCCAGTCAAAATTGGACAAGTCGCATGAGCGACCGGGCCCCGTTGCGGATCCCAAAAGCGGCCTGATATCCCCGGCGCCGCCTATTTCCGGTTCGGCAGCGGAGTCGCCCTTGCCTCGCATTGCCTATGTGAATGGCCGCTATCTGGGCCCGCGTGACGCCTTGGTCAGCATCGAAGATCGCGGCTATCAGTTCTCCGACGGCATCTACGAAGTGTGCGAGGTGAGGGGAGGCGCCATCATCGACGAGCGCCGCCATCTCGAGCGGCTGCGACGCTCGCTCGACGCGCTGCGCATGCGCCTGCCGGTTTCCCAGGGCGCGCTCGCGGTCATCATGCGCGAGACCATCCGCCGCAATCGGGTTCGCGACGGCATCGTCTATGTGCAGATGACACGCGGCGTGGCGCGCCGCGATTTCTCCTTTCCGCCGCCCGGCACCGCGCCCAGCCTGGTCGTGACCGCCCGCAGCCTCGACCTGAGCGGCAACGAAAAGAAGGCCCGGCAAGGCATCGCGGTGATCACCGTTCCGGAAAGCCGCTGGGCGCGGCCGGACATCAAGTCCATCTCGCTCCTGCCCAATGTGCTCGCCAAGCAGGCGGCCCGCGACGCCGGCGCCGCCGAAGCCTGGTTCGTCGACCCGGATGGCCGGGTGACCGAGGGCGCCTCCAGCAACGCCTGGATCGTCACCCGGGACCGCAAGGTCGTCACCAGGCCGGCGGATAACGGAATTTTACGGGGCATCACCAGAACCGTGTTGATCAGCGTGATCAAAGCCCAGAATCTGGTGTTCGAGGAGCGCCCCTTCACGGTCGAGGAAGCCTACGGGGCCGGCGAGGCCTTTGTCACGGCGGCCAGCCAGATCGTCATGCCGGTGGTCCGCATCGACGACCGGGCGGTCGGCGACGGCACGCCCGGGCCGGTTGCAAAGGCGCTGCGGGAGAGCTTCCACGCTCACGCCGAACGATCTTGATCGCCCCGAGCGCGCGGGCGAGGCACGATCTGCCACCAACTTCTGCTTGCGCGGCGTGGGGCCGTAGCCTGTAATAGCCAAGCCAAAGCCTTGGTCAAATCCGACAGGGGGACAGGGGCTGGCAATTATCTCGCGGGAAGGGGCCCGCGAGCAAATAACGGATAACGACAATGGCGGCAGACCGCTCACAAAACCTGCAAGACACCTTCCTGAATCACGTACGCAAGAGCAAGACCCCGCTGACCATCTTTCTGGTGAATGGGGTAAAGCTACAAGGCGTGGTAACCTGGTTTGATAACTTCTGCGTACTACTGCGACGCGATGGCCATTCGCAGCTGGTCTACAAGCATGCCATCTCGACCATCATGCCGGGGCATCCGATCCAGTTGTTCGAAGGGGCCGAGGAGCCACCGGCCGGGGATAAAGCCTGATTGAAACCCGTCGGCTCGACACGCATACCGACCGGCTGAGCCCACCGGAGGGCTCCGGCAGCGGGCGTGCGATCGTCATCGAACCTGATCTGCGCGGCAGGAAGCCGCGCGGAGGCCTGGCTCATGCGCCATCGAGCTCGCGGTCCGCCGAGGCCAAGCTCGACGAAGCGGTGGGTCTCGCCCGCGCCATCGATCTCGATGTGCTGGAATCCGGCATCGTGCCGGTGAGCGACATCCGCCCGGCGACCTATGTGGGTTCCGGCAAGGTCGAGGAGATCGCCGGCCTGATCAAGAGCCTCGAGGCCGGATTGGTGGTGGTGGATTGCGCCCTCTCGCCGGTGCAGCAGCGCAATCTCGAGAAGGCCTGGAACGCCAAGGTGCTCGACCGCACCGGCCTCATCCTCGAAATCTTCGGCCGGCGGGCCCGCACCCGCGAGGGCACGCTGCAGGTCGAGCTCGCCCATCTGACCTACCAAAAGAGCCGGCTGGTCCGTTCCTGGACCCATCTCGAGCGGCAGCGCGGCGGATTCGGCTTCCTGGGCGGCCCGGGCGAAACCCAGCTCGAAGCCGACCGGCGCCTGATCGAGGAGCGGATCGCCCGCCTCGAGGCCGAGCTCGACAAGGTCAAGCGCACCCGCAAGCTCCATCGCCTGAGCCGCCAGCGCGTGCCCTATCCCATCATTGCCTTGGTCGGCTACACCAATGCCGGCAAATCCACCCTGTTCAACCGCATGAGCAAGGCCAAGGTGCTGGCCTCCGACATGCTGTTCGCGACGCTGGACCCGACGCTGCGCGCGATCGATCTGCCGCATGGGGCGAGGGTGATCCTGTCCGACACCGTGGGCTTCATCTCCGACCTGCCCACCATGCTGGTGGCGGCGTTCCGCGCCACCCTCGAGGAGGTCGTGGAAGCCGACGTGATCCTGCATGTGCGCGACATTTCCCATGCCGACGCCGATGCCCAATCGTCGGACGTGCGCGATATCCTCCACCAGCTCGGCATCGAGGTCGACGACGGCGAAGGCGCCGCCAAATTGATCGAGGTCTGGAACAAGGTCGATCGGCTGGACGGCGAGGCCCGCGCCAGGCTGAGCAACATCGTGCAACGGCAGCCGGCCGAACGGCGGCCGATTCCGATTTCCGCCCTGTCGGGCCAGGGGCTCGATGAGCTCGTCCTCGAGATCGAGCGGCGCATCGCCGCGACCAGGGTGGTGCTCGACCTCCACCTCGACTCCAGCGACGGGGCCGGCATCAGCTGGCTGCACCGCAATTCCGAGGTGCTGAGCAAGGACTTCAGCCCGGACGGACGGCTGGCCATGACGGTGCGGGTCGATCCCGTCAATGCCGGCGCCGTGCGCGCCAAGTTCGGCGCCCTCGATCCGACCAACGAGGGGAAACCATCATGAAGCGCGTCGCCGTCGCAATCGCGCCCGGTCTCGCCAGTGTCAATCTCGGCCTCGCCGGTTCCCCCGGCGCGCAACCGGTCACGCTGCGCTTCGGCCAAGTGCCGTCGACGCTGCGCGCCGCGGGCGCGGAGTAGGGCGCCTTCGGCAGCGCGCCCTCGGGCGCGCCCTCCGTGGTCAGAGCTTCTGCTTTGCCCGTTCCGCCGCCTTGGCCTCGTCCCACAAGGCGTCCATCTCGGCCAGCGAGGCCTGCCGGGGCGATTTTCCGCGTTGCGCGAGCGCATGCTCGATGGCGCCGAAGCGCTGCTCGAATTTGAGGTTGGTGGCGCGCAGCATCGCCTCCGGGTCGGCATCGACATGGCGGGCCAGATTGACCACCGCGAACAACAGATCGCCAACCTCGTGACCCGCTTTGCCCGCGTTGCCGGCGACGATTTCCGCTTCGATCTCATCGGCTTCCTCGCGGATCTTCTTGAGCACGGCGAGCGGATCGTTCCAGTCGAAGCCGACTTTCGAAGCCTTGGCCTGCAGCTTGAGGGCACGCGTCAGGGCAGGGAGCGTCGCCGGTACACCGGCCAGCGCCCCGTCGCCCGCCTGACCCGCATGTTCAGCTTGACCCGGCCGGCCAGCGGACCGCTCGGCCTTCTCCTGCGCCTTGATCCGATCCCACAGGCCTTCGACGGCCTGCGGCGTGAGCTTGCCGGCATCGCCGAAAACGTGCGGATGCCGCCGCACCAGCTTTTCCGTGATGGCTTGCACCACGTCGCCGAAATCGAAGGCGCCTTGCTCCTGGGCCATGCGGGCATGAAAGACGACCTGCAGCAGCAGATCACCCAGCTCGTCGCGCAGATCGAAGAGATCGTTGCGCAGGATCGCGTCGGCCACCTCATAGGCCTCCTCGAGCGTGTACGGCGCAATGGTCGCGAAATTCTGCTCGAGGTCCCACGGACAGCCCGAGCCGGGCGTGCGCAGCGCAGCCATGATCTCCAGAAGCCGGGAAATATCGCGCGATGGGGTCATCGAGGGGCCAATCGTTAACGCCGGGCCGGCGGGCCTGGCAGAAGGCCGGGACCCTAGCAGAGGCGGCCGGCAGCCGCGATTGTGACCACGGCTGTCCGCCCATACTGGTGATTCGCATAAGGGATATTATGGAATGTTTTCGTTACGGCCACGATTTGGCGGGCTTCGTTGCGCGTCAGCGGCCTTCTTGGGGGCTCCCGGCGGCGGCAAATTCGATTCTTGAGGCCGTCGTAGGCCGGCTCGACATGGGGCGGCAATCGGCGGCGCAATTCCTCGTAGTCGAGATCGTTGTGCAGGTTGGTGAGGATCGCGCGCGCCGGCGCGATCCGCTTGATCCAGTCGAGCGCTTCGTCGACCGAGAAATGGCTCGGATGCGGCCGGTAGCGCAGCGCATCCACGATCCACAGATCGAGGCCCGACAGCGCCGCGACGCTTTCCGGCGGCAGATCGCGCAGGTCGCTCGAATAGGCCACGTCGCCGAAGCGAAAGCCGAGCGAGGCAATGTCGCCATGGTCCTGCAGGAACGGCAGCGCGGTGATCGGACCGCCTTGCCCCTCGATGGTCACCGGCCGGCCGGCACTGATCCGATGCTCGTTAAGGATTGGCGGATAGTTGCTGCCGGGCGGCGTGACGAAGCAGTAGCCGAAGCGATCGGAGAGAACCCGGTAGGTCGGCTCGTCGAGATAAACGTCGATGCGGCGCCGGTGGCGCAGGAACAGCCCGCGCAGATCGTCGATGCCGTGGGTATGGTCGGCGTGCTCGTGGGTAAAGAAGACGCCGTCCAGCCAATCCACCTCGGCTCCCAGGAGCTGCTCGCGCAAATCCGGCGAGGTGTCGATCAGGACGCGGGTGCGCCCGCCGCCCGGGTTGCGCCGCTCGACCAGCAGCGAGCAGCGTCGACGACGGTTCCTCGGATTGGCCGGGTCGCAGGCGCCCCAGCCGATTGCCGGACGCGGAACGCCGCCCGAGGAGCCGCAGCCGAGGATCGTGAACGTCAGCGTCATGATGCAAGCGTCATGGTGCGGGCGTCAGCTTCATGCCGCAGCCGCGGCCTGACGCGGCACCTTGCCGAACAGGCGGAAGAAATTGTCGGTGGTCTGCCGCGCAATCTCATCGAAGGTGACGTTGCGGGTTTCGGCCAGCACCTTGGCGGTGTCGACCACAAAGGCCGGTTCATTGCGTTTGCCGCGGTGGCGCCCGGGCGCCAGATAAGGCGCATCGGTCTCGACCAGGATGCGATCGGCCGGCAGCTCCGCCGCGATGGCGCGCAGCTCGTCGGATTTCTTGAAGGTCAGGATGCCGGTGAACGAGACGAACAGCCCGAGCGCGACCGCCCGTTGCGCCAGGTCGCGGCCGCCGGTGAAGCAATGCAGCACGGCCGGGAAGGCCCCCTTCCCGGTTTCCTCCTCGAGGATCGCCGCCATGTCGGCATCCGCTTCACGCGAATGAATGACGAGCGGCAGGCCGGTCTCGCGCGCCGCCGCGATATGATTGCGAAAGCCGCGCTCCTGGGCTTCGCGCGGGCTCAAATCGTAATGATAGTCGAGCCCGGCTTCGCCGATCGCCACGGTCTTGGGGTGCCGGGTCAGCGCCACCAGATCCGCGATGGTGAGATCGAGCTCCTCATGGGCGTGATGCGGATGGGTTCCGATCGAGCAATAGACGTCGGGAAAGCGCTCCGCGATGGCGAGCAGGCCGGCGCGCCGCTTCACCCGCGTCGAGATGCTGACCATGCGGCCGATCCCGGCCGCTTGCGCGCGCGCCACGATGCCGTCGAGCTCGCCGGAAAAATCCTCGAAATCGAGATGGCAATGGCTGTCGACCAGCATCGGGGTTTTGCCATCATTCGCGGTCATCGACAGGAACCCTTTGTATTGCAGGCACTTGGCGCCATATTCTCACCGGATCCGTGGGCCTCAATTCGTTCTCTTGCGCACCCGCGAGCTTCCCGTCAAGGGTCGGTTCGGAGCGCGGTCGGCCGCTCGTCGGCTTCTCTCCGGCAGATAACGGTCTGCGCGTAGGTCCGGCTGGAAAGAGAACCGAGGGCAAAAAGCGAGCTCACCGCGCCGCGCAAGATCAGGCTCGCCGCGCGTGACGATACCGGAATATCGAGCGATGCGAGCGGTGCGTTGCCGAGGATCACGCCCGTCGGCCGCAGCCCCTCGGTCCGGAGCAGATTGGACAGCGAAGCACGGCCGAAATGGTGCAGATGGTGTCGGCTATAGATACGTTCGAAGGGGAGCGCGACACCGAAGCGACGGAGCATCCGCGCCGCCATGTAGAGGGTGCTGTCATCATTTATCGTGTTGATGACGACGAGCCCGCCGGGCTTGGCCAAAGCTCGCAGCCGACGCACAAACCCACGAATGTCCGCGATGTGTTCAATCGTCATGAGCGACACGACGATCGAGAACTGCCGCGCAATGTCGAGCAAAAATATGTCCCCCTGGATGAATTCGATGCCGGCCTGCGGCCTGTTGGCCGCCAGGTCGACGCCGGTCAGCGCGACCGGCTTCGCTGCAGACCTGCCCGAAAGATAGTGCAATAGCGCACCGTTCCCGCACCCCACATCGATCAACGAAGCAGGCGTGGAGCTCGAGATCGACCAAGCGAGCGATTTGCTCGAACAGCGCCAAGTTGGGGTGGGAAAACCAGTTGCGATGGGTTTCCTCGAAGTAAGCCGCATCGTACGGCTCCATCCGATGAGCCGATCGACGATCGTGAGCGGCCCCGCTTTCACCTGTCGATACATCCGTCCGATATACTCGCCGATAATCCCCAGGAAGAGGGCGTTCATCGCGAGCGAGATCAACATCAAGATCGCCAGAGTTGCGAAGCCGGCCGGCCAGTTCGTCTGGTAGCGCACCAGATATACGCCGATGGCGAGAACCGCCGCGATCGAAAGTGAAAAACCGACGAAGCTGGCGAGCCGAAGGGGCGCGATGGAATGACTCACGATCCCATCGAGCGCAAGGGTGATCAGGCTGCCGAACCTCAATGCGCTCCTGCCCGAGCGACGCTCCGCACGGTCGTCCGGCCCACGCCGATTTGCCGATAGCCGAGCGAGGCGATGTGCAGCCCCTCTAGGACTCTCGTCGCGGTATTCGTGCAACAGGTCTATCACGCAGCGATCGACCAATCGAAAATCCCCCGCATCAGGCGGCAGGTCATCCGTGCTCAACCATGATATCGTCCGATAAAAGAGGTGCCGCATCGCGCGGAGATAGAGCGCCTCGGGCCGTGACTTTCGCACTCCGAAGACAATCCTGTAGCCGGCCTCCCACAGCCTCACGAAATCGACTAGATCAGCTCAGGAGGGTCCTGCATAGTCACAGTCGATCTGGACTTCCAGCACTCCCCGCGCCAGACGGTAGCCGGTAAAAATCGAGCGTTGAAAGCCGAAGTTCTTGGTGAACCGGTAGACGCGAACACGCGGATCGCGCGCTGCGAGCCGCTCCAAGCGCTCTAAGGTGGCATCGGTGCTGCAATTGTCGGTGAAGATAAACTCCCAATCATACCGATCTCCGATTTGGCGGAGCGCGCTGTTGATCGCCGCGTAAAGGGCTCGATATTGCCTTCTTCGTTGTAGACGGGTACGACTAGTTGAGAGCATCGTCATGGCAGCCCCGTCCTGGCCCCGCGCGCTGCATTGAGGAGGGGCTGACTCGCACGCTGGTCCATTTTAGTCGATTGGCGCCGCCTCAGCCAGCTTGATCACTTTCGGGCGCTGGCGATCTCGCGCTCTCAATCTTACCGCACTCGGGATGGAGCCATAGGAATGCCGCAGCGCGAGCCTGCAAACACCGGAATGTCGGACGCTTGCCCAGCGAATCCCAATTCATGAATCGAGATCGTCAAGGCTGATGCTCGCGGCAGTCGCGCCGCCGGCAACGGTCATTTTGCTCTTGTATGCCTGGAGGCCCTTGAAACTGGGCTTCTACAGCGATGACTGGTTGGTTTTTCTCCATCCGGAATACGGATCCTTTCGGTCATCGTCCGATCTGTACGCGATGTACCAGAAATCGGCCGGTAGCGGGCCTCGTGGCTTGGCTTGCGCAACTGGCCATCGGTGGGGACCCTGCCCGGCGCAAGCCGTGAGCACGCTGCTCGTTATCGCCGCCGCGACCCCGCTCGGATGGCTCAGCTACATACTCGCGGTTCGTCGAGCGAGCAGCTGAAGCGCGACTTTGGGGTGCGGGTCTTGCTGCGGCTGCGTATCTGGCATTTCCGTGGACGCTGGGATTTTCCGCCTGGGCGACCGCGGCCACCGCGGCGGCGCCCGCAACTTTACTCTTCTGCCTTGCGGCCTTCTCCTTGTCGGTCCAAACGGACAACGGCTGTCCACCCAAGTATCAGCGTCTCTCCGCATCGGCGCGTCATTCCTCACCTATGAGTTCGTTCTACGGGCAATTCATCCTGGTCTTGGCGCTGGCGGCGGTGATCAGGCCGGTCCGCGGGGCGCGATTCGATGATGCTGCGCCCGGCGTTCATGCTCGGCATCGTGAACGTCGTCTGCTTCCTTTACAATCGGCTGGCGGAGGGCAACACGGAAGACGTTTTCGGAATACTGGTGCCAGACGTTCTTGAACGGGTATTACTATTACTTCTGGCCGAACCTTCTGCGCAGCTTTCGGGGAACGGCGCCGGTCGTCGCCCCTTGCTTGGTCATGGCGCTGAGCTTCGGCATCTTTCTGCTTGCGCGCTCGATCGAGCCCCGACGGACGGTTCTCGCGCTCTTGGCGGTGCTGGCGGATCTGGGCGGCCGGCCTGTTTTACGCCATAGCGGGCTATGGGCTGACCACCGTGGGCACTTTCGCGCGCGTGACCGTGGTGTTGGTTGCTATGGCGCGCTGCTCCTGGGATTGCTCGGCGCCGCCGCGGCCGCGCGCCTCGACTGCGAGCGCTGGCTCGGCACGCTCGCAGATCGCCGCCTCCGTGGTGTTGCTGGCGGCTCTTTGTGGCGCTTCGGCCTACCGCCTTGCCGACTGGGCGCGATCGTGGAACGTGCAGCAGGAGGTCTTGCGACAATTCCCGGACGTTACGAGGTCGCTCGTCAGTCCCGATATTGCCTTTCTTTATGTCGGGCCGTTTGGGCCGCCCGATGTGCCGATCGCGACCGCACCATCGGAAATTCCGGCACGATCGCCTATGCGATTCCAAACAGTCGCCGGCGGCCGCGCGGCGGCTCCTGGCTGATATCTGGAGTGGTCCCGGACAACGATGGCTGGCAGGCTCGCCCGACTGGTCTACCAGCTTCGACGGCGAGATGGTCTCGCAACATCTTTGCTACATCCGGCCGCCGCCTACTCCCTCATGGCGAAGGAGCTATGGGTCTGGAGAGTGGGCCAGCCGCAGCTGGAGCAGGCGCCGAAGGGGTTTCACGTCAGGTTGCAACACCCCCGGCGTTCCCAATTGACCTTCGATTTGCTCAAAGTTGTCCCGCGCCCCTGCCCCGCCCGTCCGCGCCTTGCCGCTGCGTGTCGATCCGTGCTTACTGTCCCAAGCTTCGTGGCGACCCCGAGCCCCCGAGCTCGCAAGTCAACAGGCGCGCCGCGCCGGTCCGTTCCGAAGAGCCAAGCGTTCTCGCCGATGGCGCAGTTCCAAAAACGGCTCGTCCGCGAGCATGCCGGGATTGACGACCGGTTCGCCGGCCGCGCGGTCTGGCTTCCAATCCTGATCATCGGCCCGTTCGTCGTTCTGCTTTTTTGCGCGTCTCCCCACTCTGACGACATTTGCTTCGCGGCAACGTGGCGCGACGTCGGCCTGCATGGCAATGGTGCGCAGCCTTTACCTGACATTTCAGGGCCGCATCTTCAGCTTCGTCGCCGCCATCGTGCCGTTCTGGATCCATGGCACGCTCGGGGGCGATCTGCTCGTGGATTTCCGCGCTTTCTGCGCCGCCGCCCTCGGTGCGACGCTCACGCTGGCGCTCTGGGCCTGCAACACGCTGCTGCCGACGGCTTCGAGGTCGATCCGGCTGTTTTCGGGCTTGATGCTGGCGGCGGTCCTGGTCGCCGGCAGCCCGCAGCCCGAGGATATGATCTACTGGGCCACCGGCATTGGGTTCTACACAATTCCCTCGCTGTTTTGCCTGGGCGTGATGATTTGGCTCTATCGCCAGGCTGTCCGCATGCAACCGCTCGGCCCGTCTGCGGTGGTCCTGCTCGCGGCCGGCGGGATGCTGATCGCCACCGCGACGGAAATCAGCGGGCCGGTGCTGCTCGCCATCGTGGTCGGGGCGTTTCTGCAGTCGTTGCTTGCTGGCCGATGCGCCGCGTCAACCGCTGGCCCATGCATTGATCCTTGCCGGGATCGCGATTGGAATCGCGATCGTGCTGTTGTCGCCCGGAAACGCCATTCGCATGCGGGCCATCGGGACCGACCAGGGCATCGGGCTGCGCGCCCTGACCGGGCTGCCCATGGCGATGGCGCACCTCGCCCAGTTTCTGGTCCGCCGCCTGACCAATCCGGCGCTCTTGGCCTGGCTCATATGTCTCCTGTGCGTGGCGCCGCACGCGGAGCGAGGGCGGCGGCAGATGTCGGCGCGCGGGCTGCTCACCGTCTGGTGGCCGCTGGTGACGTCCATGATCACGATCTATGGAGCGCTCTGGATCGGGCATGTGGCGACCGGCAAGCTCTTGGAGCAGCGGGCGCTGAACTATCTGCATTTCCTGCTGGTGGGCGGGTTGAGCATGACCGCGATCGCGGCCGCGGCGGCCTACGGCGAGCGTGTTTGGGGCATGATCCAAGCCCATTGGCCGCGCTTCGAGCCGGCCAGGCTCGCGGTCGCCGGTCTCATCCTCATGCTCGCGACGCCGCACTTCCTGCAGGCCGTCCGCATCCTTCCCCATGTCGAGGCGCTGCATCGGCAGGCGCAGGAGCGCTTCGCCCAATTGGGCGACGGCAAGATCCCGGGAGCGCCGATCGCCGATCGTACGCTGGTGCTGCCGGCGTCCTCGACCGGCGACATTCCCTGGTTCGCCGATCTGGTCAGCGCCGACCCCGACGCATGGACGAATGGATGCCTGGCGCGCTACGTGGGCGTGCGATCCGTTTCGATCGCGCCGCCTCCGGCATCCAACTAACCTCTCAGAGCTTGGTCTTGTGGAAAATCCGCGCCGGCACGTGCTGGATGACCATCATGATGAAACGCCACCACCAGGGGGCGTACACGATCGGGCCGCCGCGTTCCGCCGATCTCTTGATGACGGCCGCGATCACGTCGGGCCTCGACCACAGGATGCCCTTCCGCGCGATGCCCGCCGTCATGGGACTGTCGACAAAGCCGGGCTTGATCAGAACGGCGCGGGCGCCGGTCGGCGCCAGCCGATGGGCGATGCCCTGCACCAGGATGGCGAGCCCGCCCTTGGCGGCGCCGTAGACATAGTTCGACATGCGGCCGCGATCGCCCGCAACCGAGCCGATGACGATGAGCACGCCGGCGCGCCGGGCGGCAAGCCGGTTCGCCACCGCCAGGCACCATGCGGCGGCGGAAAGAAAATCGGTTTCGAGTACGCTGCGGGCGGCGGCGGGATCCTGCTCGGCCGCGGCCTGATCGCCCAGCACCCCATAGGCCAGCAGCACCGCGTCGATGGGGCCGCCCAGCTTCGCCATGCGGTCGAGCTCGCCGCCTGCATCGGCCGCCGCGAGATCGAGCTCCACGACATGCACGGCGGCAGCGCCACGAATACTCAGATCATCGGCGATCGCGCGCAGGCGCTCGGCGTTGCGCCCGGCGAGCACCAGATGCGCGCCCTCGCCTGCCCAAAGCCGTGCGACCGCCTCGGCGATCGCCGAGGTCGCTCCCAGGATAACGATGTGCTTGCCGCCTGCAGGATCGGTCATGACTTGATGCGCCGCCAAAAGTCGGAGTCGAAGGCCGGATCGACAAAGGAGCCAAATCGCTCCCATTTCGGGTAGCCGGAGCGGAACATGGCGGCGCTCATGCGTCCATCCTTGGCCGGATAAAGCGCGCCGCAGGCATCGCGGACAATGGCGTCGAGGCGCTCCAGCAATGCGAGCGTCGACCGTCCGCGGTTGGGAAAATCGAGCGCAAGCGTCGCCCCCTCGCGCGGAAAGGACAAGAGGCCCGGCGACGGCAAGCCGCCGAAGGTCTTGAGAACCGCCAGGAACGAAGCCTCGCCGGCGGCGACAATCGCGCGCAGCAACGCCCGCACGGCATCTTGCTGGGCCGGCGACGGGATCACGCATTGGTATTGATAGAGGCCGCGGCGGCCGTAGAGCCGGTTCCAGTCGGCGATGGCGTCGAGCGGATAGAAAAAGCGCGCATAATGCTCCGCCCGGATCGATGATTTTCGCTTCTGCAGGCGAAAATAGGCGCTGTTGAGCGCCCCGATGGTCCAGGCGTTGAGCAGCGCCGAGGGCGCGTCGAAAGGCACCCGCCGCCAGCCGCGGTCGTCGTGCACCGCCCGGTCTGCGCCGGCTCGCCAGTTGGCGCGCGAGAAGATGCCGCGGCCGAACGCGGCGCCCGACGCCACGCAATCGATCCAGGCGACCGTGTGCTCATGCGTCTGGACGCTGGCGCCCGCCAGTTCCCAGAACGCATCGAGCGACGCAAACGGCAGCGTCTCCACGTCGAGCCAGGCACCAGGGGTCCGCACCAGACCGATCTCCACCCATTCCATGATGCCGGTGAGGCCGAGGCCACCGATCGTAGCCGCGAACAGCTCGGGCCGCTCGCTCGGCGAGAGGACCACCCGGTCGCCATCGCCGCGCAGGAGCCCGATGGCGCGCACATGCCGGCCGAAGGTCCCGGCCCCATGGTGGTTCTTGCCGTGCACATCGTTGGCGACCGCGCCACCCAGGGTGACGAAGCGGGTCCCCGGAGTGGTGGGAAGAAAAAAGCCGTGCGGCACCGCCAGCGCGAGGATGCCGGCGAGGCTTGCTCCGGCCTCGGCCCGCAGGATTCCGGTGGCCGGATCGAACGACATGAGGCGGTCGAGCCGCGTCGTCTCGATCAGCACGCCGTCCGAGTTCAGACAGGAATCACCGTAAGAGCGCCGCAAGCCCACCGCCAGGCAACTTGCCCCGCGTGCTCCGGCACTCGATCAACGCGCCGATCTCGTCCCGGAAAGCCGGGCCGGCGATCCGCTGCGGGCGGCGCACCGTGCGCCCCCATGAGGTGACATCGGCGCGCAGCTCAAAGCCCATCCTCACGACCTCACAGCACGGCGGCCACGAAAGCGATCATCATCAACGTCCCGTAGCCAAGGCTGATCGGGTCCTTCAACGCAAAGGCGACCGGATCGTCCTGCAGGCCGCCCCGGTGGCACAAGAGCCAAACCCGGGCGAGCCACATGAACAGGCCGAAGGGGAACGCCCACAAGAAGGCCGGATGCGAATAGAATCCGGCCGGGAAGGCGTCGCTGATCAGATAGATGATCATGATGAGCGTGGCCCCGAACATCGCCGCAATGCCCATCGCGAGGACCAGTGGCTCGTCTGAGGGCTTGTAGCCGCGTCCGAACGGCTGCACCTCGCCGTGCTCGACCATGCGGGACAGCTCGGTGCATCGCTTGGCGAGCGACAGCGAGGTGAATACGAACATCGAGAACACGAACAGCCAGGGTGAAAAACGCACGCCCGTCGCCGCCACCCCCAACCCGAGCCGTACCGTAAAGAGACCGGCGAGAGTCAAGGCGTCGAGGATCGGCTCGCGCTTGAGGCGGAACGAATAGGCCATTGCGATCGCGAGATAGAGCCCGAGCATCGCGGCGGCGGCGGCTCCGACCCAGGCGATCAAGGCGAAGCTCGCCGCCAACCCGCCCGCCGCCATGACGAGCGCGGCTCGAATGGAGAGCCGACCTGCGGCGAGCGGCCGCGCGCGCTTCGACCAGTGCCGGCGGTCGTCACCGAGATCCCAGAGGTCATTGACGAGGTAGGTCGAGGACGCGAGCAGGTTGAGCGCCAGGAAGCCCAACAGTGCATTGGTCCAGGCCGACTGATCGTGAAACTTGCCGCCGAGCAGGAGCGGAATGAACACCAGCGCGTTCTTTGCCCACTGATGCGCCCGCAGCGCACGGCGCAGCGTGGTGAAGGTCGGCACATCGCGTGGAAACACCGCCAGCGGTTCACCGATGGCCCGTGCCTGACGCTCCACCGCACCCGACGCGTTGACGAGCACTAACCCGCTCGCGCGCCGCCACACCGCCAAATCCGCGACCGAGCAACCCGCATAGATGTAGCCGCGGGGAAACCGCTCGCACAGGACGTCCGCCCTGGTGCGGCCGGCGGCATCTCCTTCATCGTCGGTCGCTATGATCTCGTCGATGAACCGAAATCGCGCCGCTACGCTGCGCGCAACACGCGGGTCAGCGGCGGCGAGAACGATCGGCCGGCCGGCAGCGTGCTCGCTCTCCGTCCAGGCGATGAAATCCTCGCGCGCCGGCGTTCCCTCGAGCTCGGGCGCGCCCCTTGCGGCGATGAATCGCCGAAATGCGACGCGTCCGCGCGCCAGCCAATAGAGAATTTGAAATACCGCACCAGGGTCGCGGCGCGCGAGCTGCAGGGCGCATTCGGCCTGCAGGTCGGTTTTGAGCAAAGTGCCGTCCAGATCGATCACCAACGGAACCTTGCCGGACGTTCCGTTCGCGGTGCCCAATTGACCGACCATGCCTATTGTCGCCGCCCTTGTCGCCACCGACCAGCCGGCCCACGCCCGGCATTGCCACATCCTCTATGGCATGAAATCACCGCGGCGACACACTGATCGCAACCAATCACAGGCAACCGGCCTCCCCTTCCCGACCCGGCACGGTTCTTGCTTCGACAAAGCTCATTCCGCTCGCAATTCCGTCAACAATTTAACGGGAGCTGGTGCGATGGCAAGCAAGCAGATCAAGGGTCGAGCAGGTGCCGAAGGCGGCCGCCTGCTCACGCGCAGGAGCACGCTCAAGGGCGGGCTCGCATTGGGGGCCGCATTCGGCATCATCGGACGGGCCTCCGCCGCCCCGGTCACGATGCGCTTCGGCAGCGACAGCCCGATCGGCGCCGCGCACACCAAATCCGCCCTGGTTCTCAAGGAGCTGGTCGAAAAAGGCACGCTCGGGCCGCGTCCAGGTCACCATATTCCCGGACGGCCAGCTCGGCAGCAACGGGCCGATGACGAACTCCGTCAAGGCCGGGACGCTCGATGCCGTCGTCACCGACGTGACCTACATCAGCACCGCCGTTCCGGAGGCCGACGTGTTCAATCTTCCGTTTCTCTACACGGACACCCCGCAGGTGCTTCGATTCGCCAACGGCCCGGTCGGCGAGCGGCTGAAGCCGAAAATAAACGAAGCCTTCGGCTGCGAGGTCCTGGGCTTCGCCACCGACGGTTCGCGCAACCTGTGGAACAGCAAGCACCCGATCAGGACGCCGGCGGACATCGAGGGACTCAAGATGGGGGTCCAGCCGAGCAAGATCCAACGCGACACCATCCTGGCATTCGGAGGCATCCCGACGGTCGTGGCGTTCAACGCGCTGTACACCGCCCTGCAGACCGGCCTCGTCGACGGCAGCGACAAGGCCTTCGCCGACATGATCGAGCTGAAGTTCTATCAGGTGACCAAATATCTGACGCTCACCAGCCACTACAGCATCGTCAACACGCTGATCGTCTCCAAGAAGTTCATGGACAAGCTCACCCCGCAGGATCAGGCGGTCGTTCGCGCGGCCGGCAAGCCGGCCGTCGACGCCCAGGTCGAGGAGATCCTCACAGGCGAGAAGGCGGCGCTCGCCTTTTTGCAGGACAAGGGTATCCAGGTCTTCTCGATGGAAAATCCCAAGGCCTTCTCCGCCAAGATGGAGTCCGTCTACAAGGACGCCGCCGACCGGATCGGAGCGGACTGATCGAGCAGGCGCGCAATTTCTCGTAAAGCCTTCGATGAGCCACCATGAGACTTGGGCCACGCATGAATCGTCGATAGCCGCATCGGCTCCGACACTGGTGCGGCTACACGAGCGTGCGACTACCGTGACGGCAGCCGGGGTTTGCCGGATGAAATTGCTTCAAGTCCAATTCTATCTCGCGGAGCTCGGCCGCTGGATCGAGCACGCCCTGATCGCGGTCTGCGGCATCCTTCTCTGCGTGATGGCCTCGAGCGTCTTTTTCGAGGTCTTGATCCGCTACGTCATCCATGCCCCGACCGCCTGGACCGAGGAGACCGCGCAGTTCGTCCTGGTGTGGTACGGCCTGCTCGCCGCCGCCGTCGGCGCCCGCAAAGGCGTGCATTTCGCCATCCGCTGGGGCGTCATCCGCTTCAGCGACCGCACGCGTTGGATCATCCGGCAGGGCGTCAATGTGGTGGTCATCATCTTTCTGTCCGCGCTCCTCAAGCTCGGGCTCGACTACCTCGACATCGTCGCCAACCAGACCTCCACGGGCGCCGAGATCAACATGCGCATTCCGTGGGCCGGCATCCCGGCCGGAATCGGCAGCATCCTGGCGATCTACGTTCTCGAGGTCGCGGATGCCGTGCTGTCGATCTGGACCGGGCGGCAGTTCAGCGTGAAGGAAGCCCGCGAGGAGGACATCTATCGCGCGCTGCGCGGCGAGACCGTGCCGCCGGCGCCCCGTGGAAGCGTCCCCGTTGGAACCCGCAGGACTGAAAGCGGCGCATGGCCATCGCAATCGGTATTGCCTGGCTGGTCTTCATATGCCTCGGCGTGCCGATCGCGTTCGTGCTCGGCGCCTCGGCCATGGTCGGGGTCCTGCTCTCCCCGGACGGGCTCGACCTCATGCCGGCGCTGGTGGAGCAGATGTTCATCGCGATCAGCTCCTTCAATTTTCTCGCCATCCCGCTCTTCGTCTTCGCCGGCGGCGTCCTGGCCGAAAGCGGCGTCGCGAAGATTCTCATGGACCTGGCCTCCATCACGGTCGGTCGCGGACGCGGCGGGTTGGGCGCGTCGATCGTCATGTCGGCGATGGTCTTCCACGGGATTTCGGGCTCTTCCTCGGCCGACGCGGCGGCCATCGGCAAGGTGACCCTGCCGACGCTGCGCGCAGCAGGGCTACCCGCTGCCGTTCAGCGTCGCCCTGCTGGCGACCGCAGGCGCCACCGGCACGCTCATCCCGCCGACGATGGATCTCATCATCATCGGCATCGTCGGCAACATGTCGATCGCCGGCCTGTTCGCCGCCGGAATACTCCCGGCCTTCGTCAACGGCCTCGGGCTGATGGCCTTGGTGGTCTTCATCTCGCGCCGCCGCGGCTACGGCAACGTGAGGCTTCCGTTCGCATTGGAAGACGGCCGCGCTGGCTTTCCTCAAGGCGATCCCTGCCCTGTTCATGATCGCCATCATCCTGGGCGGAATTCTCGGCGGCGTGTTCACCCCCACGGAGGCTTCGTCGGTCGCGGTGTTCTACGGCCTGTTCCTGGCCTTCGTGGTGTACCGCTCCCTCACCATTCGCCAGTTCCTCGGGCTGTTCCGCACCACCATCGAGATCAGCGGGATGGTGCTGCTGGTGATCGCAATGGCCGCCATGCTGGGCTACGCGCTCACCATCTTCCAGGTGCCGACGGGCTCGGACGGCTGCTCGATTCGCTCGCGCCCGGGAAGGTGCTCTTCCTGCTGTTCGTGCAGATCTGCTTTTATCTCATCGGCACCTGCATGGACACCGTGCCGGCGATCCTGATCCTCATTCCGATCCTCACGCCGCTGGCGATCGCACGCGGCATCGAGCCGATCCATTTCGGAATCCTGGTCGAATGCAACGTGGCTCTGCATCTGGCGTGCCCGCCCGTCGGCAACGTCCTGTTCACCGCCTGCGCGGTCGGGAACACGCCGCTCGAGCTCGTGATCAAGCCGATCCTGCCGATGATCGCCATCCTGACGGTGACCATGCTCATTATCACCTATGTCCCCGATATCGCGATGTACCTGCCGCGGCTGCTCGGGCTGGTGGACTGACCTGGCCTCCAATAGCGGCTATCCTCACGCCATACAGCCGAATCGGTGCGGACGCGTTCGCGGGGCGCTCGAGGCCCGACACCATGAGGGCGTTCCTCCTGTGAGGACGTTGCTCCTATGAGGACATTGCCATGAAGCCGAAGGTCTTCGTCGCCCAGCCGATTCCGGAAGTCGCCCTCGACGTGCTGCGGGAGGCCGCCGAGGTCGAGGTGTATCCCTACATGGACCGCCAGATCAGCATCGATGAGCTCGTCGCCGCCGCCAAGCGCTCCGACTGGCTGTTCGTCCTGCACGAGACCAACGTGACCGCCGAGGTCATCTACGCCAACCCGAACCTGAAAGGGATCGGCGCCATGGCTTCAGCGGGTCCGCTCATCGACATGGAGGCCGCCAACGCGCGCAAGCTTCCGGTCATCCTGGAAGACCCGAAGGCGACCTTCCCGGGCGTGGCGCCGACCACCGCCGATCTCACCATGGCGATGCTGCTCGGCCTCGCCTATCGGCTGGTGGAAGCCGATCGCTACACGCGCTGCGGCAAGTTTCGTCAGGAGCAGACCCTGGCCCTGATGGGCGTCGGCTGCCCGGGCCGCACCGTCGGCCTGATCGGCATGGGCAGGCTCGGCGAGAGCATGGCGACCCGCATCCGCGCCTTCGGGATGCACACCGTCTATACCAAGCGCACCCGGCTGCCGCCCAAGCGCGAGCAGGAGCTGTCGGTCGAATGGACACCCGACCTCGACGACCTGATCAAGCGCAGCGACTTCGTCTGCCTGGTCTGCGACTACAATCCGAGCACCCACAAGCTCATCGGCAAGCGCGAGCTCGACCTGATGAAGCCGGAGGCCTTTCTGATCAACACGGCGCGCGGCCGGATCGTGGACGAGCCGGAGCTGATCCGGGCCCTGCAGGAAAAGCGCATCGCGGGCGCCGCCCTCGACGTCTACTGGAACGAGCCGCCGGTCACGCAGGATCCGGCGGTTCCCGACGAGCTCTGCAAGCTGGACAACGTCATCCTGGCGCCCCACAACGGCGGCGCCACCTGGGACGTCCGTGGCCGCAAGGCGACCTCGGTCGCGCAGGGCATGGTCGCGATGATGCGGGGCGAGCGTCCGGCGGCGCTGCTCAATCCGGAGATCTATGCGATCCGCTAGCTACCGCATTTCCCGCCTGGATGAAGCCATGCGGCGGGCGGCGGGGCCCGCTTTAGGATTTGGATTCGGGAGCATCATCCGACCGGCGCGGCAGCGCGGCTCCAGCGGCAAGCAAGAACCAGCCCAGGAAAATGTACCACGGCGCGTTGTCGATGACGAGAAACGGGATCGGCAGCGAAATCGGCAACACCGCCAGGATCCCCATCATGGCCAGGCATCCCGCGATCACGAACACGACGATATTCGGAGCATGCAAAGTCATCTGTCCCTCACGCAGCGTTTTGACTTGAAAGTTACCTCGCGGCCCGTAACCGCCGGCTTAACGGCCCGACTTTCGGGAAATCACGGGCTCGGCTATTTCAACGCCGTCGAGATCAATGCGAAGGTCGCCTTGGTCCTCGCGCCGACGCCGGTGAGAACCGGGATGATGGCGACCGCAATCCCGGTGGCGATCAAGCCATATTCGATCGCCGTGGCGGCACGCTCATCTTTGAGAAACGCAATCACTTGACGCATGGACACTCCGCGGACGCGCCGCATAACCGACGCGTAAAGCCTAGCATCGAAATTGTTACCCGGCTCTAAAAGCTTGAATCGACAAGGCGGGCCGTCCGCAACCAATCCGCAACCATAAAACCGACAAGCGGCCACGGTTTTCGAGATGGCCGACCGGGCGGCGACCGCCGCCCCGGATCAAACCTGGGCGCTCGGATCGCTTTCCACATAGCGCGGAAAGACCGCGACCGGCGGCGGCAGCTTGGAGCCGGCCGCGATCCGGTGTCCGTCGCCCAGCACCGCGAACTGCCGCTCCCCGGCCGGCACCGCCAGCAGATCGAGCAGCTTGCCCGCCGCCGCCGGCATGAACGGCTGCGCCAGCACGGCCACCTGGCGGATGACCTCGGCGGTCACGTAGAGCACGGTCCGCTGCCGTGCCGGATCGGTCTTGGCGAGCGCCCATGGGGCCTCGCCGGCGAAATATCGATTGGCCTCGGCGACCACCGTCCAGACGGCGTTGAGCACGTGATGCAGCGCCTGCGTCTTCATGGCCTCGCGCGCCTTGCCGAGCATGGCGTCGGCCGCCGCCAGCATGGCGCGGTCGGCTTCGCTGAGCGCGCCGGGCGCCGGCAGCTCGCCGCCGAGCTGGCGGGCGATCATGGACAGCGAGCGCTGCGCCAGGTTGCCGAGATCGTTGGCGAGATCGGCATTGATGCGGGCCACGATCATCTCGTGGCTGTAATTGCCGTCCTGCCCGAACGGCACCTCGCGCAGGAAGAAGTAGCGCAGCTGGTCGACCCCGTAGGCATCGGCCAACGCGAACGGATCGACCACGTTGCCGACCGACTTCGACATTTTCTCGCCGCGGTTCAAGATCCAGCCATGGCTGAATATGCGCCGCGGCAGCTCGATGCCCGCCGACATCAGGAAGGCCGGCCAATAGACCGCATGGAAGCGCACGATGTCCTTGCCGATGACGTGCAGATCGGCCGGCCAATAGCGGCGGAACTTGGCCTGCTCCGTATCCGGGAACCCGACCCCGGTGATGTAGTTGGTGAGCGCATCGACCCACACATACATGATGTGCTTGGGGTTGCCCGGCACCGGGATGCCCCAGTCGAAGGTGGTCCGCGAGATCGAGAGATCCTGCAAGCCGCCGCGCACGAAGCTCAGGACCTCGTTGAAACGCTCCTTCGGCAGCACGAAATCGGGATGCGCGGCGTAGAAGTCGAGCAGCTTTTGCTGATAGGCCGACAGACGGAAGAAATAGCTGTCCTCCTCCACCCATTCGACCGGCGTGCCGTGGGGTCCGAGCCGCACCCCGCCTTCGCCGAGCTTGGTCTCGCTCTCGTCGTAATAGGCCTCGTCACGGACCGAGTACCAGCCGGAATATTTCGACAGATAGATGTCGCCCGCCGCTTCCATGCGCTGCCAGATGGCGGCCGAGGCCAGGTGATGGCGGGGCTCGGTGGTCCGGATGAAATCGTCGTTCGAGCAGTTCAGCCGCTGCGCCATCGCCTGGAACCGCGGCACGTTGCGCGCGACCAGCTCGCTCGGGGTCAGCCGCTCCTTGGCGGCGGTCTGCAGCATCTTGATGCCGTGCTCGTCGGTGCCGGTGAGGAAGAATACGTCATAGCCGTCGAGCCGCATGAAGCGCGCGATCGCGTCGGTCGCCATCACCTCGTAGGCATAGCCGATGTGCGGGGGGCCGTTGGGATAGGCGATGGCCGTGGTGACATAATAGCGGGGCTTTTCGGCCATTGCGCGGTGCTCGCCGTCGATCCAATTCGTTTCGAAACAAGTCTTATCGGGCCAAGTCTTATTGAACCAAGACTTATCGGGCCAGGAAGAGTGGGTATCAACCGCGGGCGGCCGCCGCAAGCCAGCCGAACACCTTGAACACCAAGGGCTTGCGCTCGAGATTGTACATCTCGACCTCGCGCGCGGTGCGGTTGACGTCGTCCCATGCCTGCGCCAGCCGCAGCAGGCGCCCGCCTTCCCGCATCCCGCCCGCCAGGGAGGCCGAGAGCCAATCCCGCACCACGTCCACGAAGGTCGCGAGCACCAGGCGATCCGCCCGCTCGAGGCTTTCGCCGAGCGCATGCATGGCGCGCGCATCGGTCGCCGGCAGGAGCGCGAGCAGCTCGATCACCCGCTCCCGCACCGCCAGCAGCGGGCCGCCGATGAGCGCGATGGCTTGCGCCACGCTGCCATCGGCCGCCGCGGCCGCCTTCTGCACGGCCGTTTCCTGCGGATCGCGGCCGAGCGCGGCAGCGACCGCCTGCGCGATATCGGCCGGGGCGAGCGGCCGCAGCAACAGCCGGCGGCAGCGCGAACGGATGGTGGCGAGCAGCCTGCCGGGCGCGTGGCTGACGATCAGGAACAGGCAGTGCCGCGGCGGCTCTTCCAAGAGCTTGAGCAGCGCATTGGCGCCGGCGGCGTTCAATTCGTCGGCGGAATCGACCACCACCACCCGCCAGCCCGCCTCGCCCGCGGTCGAGCCCAGGAACGGCACCAGCCGGCGCACATCCTCGACCGCGATGACGGTGCGAAGCGCGCCGCTCTCGCCCGGCCGGCGTTCGAGCACCAGGAGATCGGGATGCCCCTGGGCGGCGATCAGGCGGGCCGCGCGGTGATCGGGCGGCAGCGTCAAGGTGCCGGCCGACTGCACCTCTTGGGCTGAGAAGTCCGGATGCGCCAGCACGAAACGCGCCATCCGATAGGCCAGCGTCGCCTTGCCGATTCCGGCCGGTCCGCCGATCAGCCAGGCATGGGGCATGCGCCCGCCCCGATAGGCCTCGATGAGCGCCTGCTCGGCTTCCCGGTGCCCGAACAGCCGCAGCGTCTCGCGTGGATGCGGCGGAGCGACGTCGGCTTCGTCCTCGCTCACGACGCGACGTCCTCCAGGGTCACCGGAGCGGTCGCCGGGTCGAGCCGCTTGGCGACCGTGTCCCAGATGCGCGCGGCGACGGCGGCTTGCGGATCGCGCGCGTCGATGAGCACGCAGCGGTTCGGCTCGCTGGCGGCGAGATGCAGATAGGCATCCCGCAGCTTTTCATGGAACTCGAGGGATTCTCCTTCGAAACGATCGGCCCCCGCCTCGCCCCGGCGCTTGCTCGCCCGCTCGAGCCCGACCTCGGCCGGCACATCCAGGATGAAGGTCAGGTCGGGCTTGAGCGTGCCCACCGTGACCCGATGCAAACCGCCGAGCAGGAGCGGATCCACCTGCCCGAGCGTGCCCTGATAGACGTTGGTCGAATCGGCGAAGCGGTCGCTGACCACCCAGCGCCCGCGCGCCAGCGCCGGCTCGATCGTTGTGGACACATGATCGTCGCGCGCCGCCGCGAACAGGATGGCTTCGGCATCCGGCCCCAGCGACTTGGCGGCGCCCGAAAGCAGCACGTGCCGGATGATCTCGGCCCCCGGCGAGCCGCCGGGCTCGCGCGTGAGCACCACACCGATGCCCATCGCGCGCAGCCGCTGCGCCAGCAGGGCCGCCTGCGTCGACTTGCCGGTTCCTTCGCCGCCTTCGAAGGTAATGAATCGTCCGCGCATGCCGGGATGTCTCAACGATGTCTCAAGACCGGGTTTCCTCTTGGCTCGAGGGTCGGACCGGCAGGAGCAATATCACAGCCGCTGGATGCCGGCACGGAACAGGCCGATCACCAGCTCGGTGGCGGCATCGAAGGCGCGCTGGGACAGGTTGCCGGTTCCCACGCTTTCGGCGGCCTGCAACGGCACCTCGAGCACCAGCTCGCCGCCGCGCCACACCTTCAAGGTGCCGATCGGCTGGCCCTCATGGACCGGCGCCGGCACCGGGCCGGAATAAACCACCCGCGCTATGATCTTGTTCTGCGCCACCCGCGAGACCATCAGGCTCACGACCCGATCCGCCATCAACGGCACGCTGCCACGCTCGCCCCCATAGAGCTTGGCGTCGGCGATCGGCTGGCCTTCGGCAAACAGCGTTTCCGGCTGAAAATTGTGGAAACCCCATTCGAGCAGCTTCTTGCCCTCTTCGGCGCGTTCCTTGTCGGTCTTGGTGCCGTTGACGACGACGATCAACCGCATCCCGTTCTGCACCGCCGAGCCCACCAGCCCGTAGCCGCCTTCCTTGGTGAATCCGGTCTTGAGCCCGTCCGCTCCGATATTCATGGTCAGCAACGGATTGCGATTGAGCTGGCGGATCTTGTTCCAGGTGAACTCGGTCTCGCCATACATCGAATAGTGGTCCGGATAGGTCCGGATGATTTGGCGGGCGAGCTTGGCGAGCTCACGCGCCGTCATGAGCTGCTTGGGATCCGGCAAGCCGTTGGAGTTGCCGAAGGTCGACTTGGGGAGGCCCAATTCGCGCGCGCGCGCGGTCATCATCTCGGCGAATTTCTCCTCGCTGCCGGCGATGCCTTCCGCGAGCACGATGCAGGCGTCGTTGCCCGACTGAATGACCACGCCATGCAGCAGGTCGGCCACCGAGACCTTGCTGTGGATCGCGACGAACATGCTGGACGTATGCGAGGGCGCCCCGCCCTTGCGCCAGGCGTTCTCGCTGACCATGAACTCGTCGGTCAGCTTGAGCCGGCCCTGCTTGATCTCGTTCAGCACCACTTCGGTGGTCATCAGCTTGGACAGGCTGGAGGGCGGCACCAGCTGATCGGCATTCTTCTCGTACAGCACGCTGCCGCTTTCGGCATCGATCAGGATCGCGGTCGGCGCCGTCGTCTGGAAGCCCTCGTCCTTCTTGACCACCTGGGTCGCGGTCGGCGGACCCTTGGCTTTCTCCTTGGCGGTCTCTTTGGCGGTCGGCGCCGCGGCGGCCGCCCCCATGGCGCAG
Source organism: uncultured Alphaproteobacteria bacterium (assembly GCA_963744275.1). Classification (GTDB taxonomy): domain Bacteria; phylum Pseudomonadota; class Alphaproteobacteria; order Rhizobiales; family Xanthobacteraceae; genus VAZQ01. The sequence goes on along the minus strand of CAVUSX010000024.1, from coordinate 146,513 downwards.
GCAAGCGTGGCGGCGAGCAACCATCTGATGAGCATAGCCAGGGACTGGCGGGGGCTCACGACGGGCGGAAACTGCTTTGTCGGGTGCGGTCGCATCGTTTTCGGACTGAAAATCTGCAGATGGAAAATCGGCTTCCGCTCCGGATCAAGCCTCCGGCGGGCTCTCTGGTGAAAATGCTCCTCGGCAGCCGGCGGCATTTTCGGTCGAACTCATTAGCAAGCGACATCCTGCGAAAGCAATGCAGGAAATCGGTCGGCGACACGGATCCCGAGACCAGCCGACGACCCGCACGCCGGTGACCGCCCCGCAGCGGAAATGAGCGGCGAACCGATTGGGCACCCGTTTTGGGGCTCAATAAAGGCCGCGCCCGCTCATCAGACCCAAGGCCCCGTCGTGCGACGGCAAACCGTCGTGCGACGGCAAACCGTCGTGCGACGCAAAACCGTCGTGCGACGGCTCAAAAGAGGCGACCGGGCCCGGCTGCGTGCGCGGCGCCGCATCGATATCCGTGGTCTTTTGCGCTCTGGCGGCCGGCAACTTGACCGCCAACCGCTCGGGCGCGAGGGTTGCGACATTGACGGTTGCGGGTTTCGCCGCCACCCGGGCTGGGGCGCCTCCGAGCGCAAAGGGACGCTCGGGCGGGATCGGGGTCTCGCCGCCGTCATCTTCAAAGCTCGGAACGAAGGGTGCCGCCGAGGCCACCATCAGCTGCGAGGGCACCTGCGCGGGCCGGCCGTCCCGCAAGGTCGCCAGCAGCAGCCGGTCATCGCTGCCTTCGATCGGCGCGCGCCCGGCATATTCCACCCGCACATGCGCGAGCCCGTCCCCATAGAAGCCCAGCGCATTGGCGGCCCCGATCGAGACGTCGATGATGCGGTTGCGGGCATATGGGCCGCGATCGTTCACCCGCACGATGATGGAGCGCCCGTTGTCGAGGTTGGTCACGCGCGCATAGCTCGGCAGCGGCATGGTCGGATGCGCCGCCGAGATGCCATGCATGTCGAAGATTTCGCCGTTGGCGGTAAGGCGGCCATGAAAGTCCGGCCCGTACCAGGAGGCGATGCCTTCCGAGCGATAGGACGGGTTGTCGGAGGGGTAATAGGTCTGCCCGTTGATCGTATAGGGCTGGCCGACGCGGTAGACGCCGCCGCCTTTCGGCACCGGCTGGCCGTCCGCGACCACCCGCGGGCTGTATTTATCGCTCAAGACCTTGCTTGCCGAGCAGTTGGCCAGCGCCGCGCAGCCGAGCACAAGCACGCCGATACGCGCGATTCGCCCAACCTGCCCGCTGCCGGCCCGCCCCATCAAACCCCCGCGCCGTGAGCTCCATGTTGCCGCCATCCGCCCGGGCTTGTGCATCCGGAGATGACGCAACCGGAGATGACGCAACCTGACCGCATACGTGGATCGACCCCCGCCCATCCTCGACGCGACATGGCCACCGCCGTCAGCATACCGCCGTTCGAACACGGCAGGAATGGGGCGGCCACCGGCCGACATGGGGAATTGGTGAATGAGGGGTTAGGAGGCCGGGACTTGCCGCGCCCGTAGAAAGGGGGCGGACGTTGGTGTCGAGACCCGCACCGTGTTATGCGCGATCCCCGGAGAAGCGGCATGGCGGGCGGCATATCGGGGAGTGGAGAGATAGCGCGCCTCTCGATCCCGCCGGCCGACCTGCTCGCGCTCGCCGAGCGCCAGCGCGCCGCCGGACGGCTCACCGAGGCGGAGGCGCTGTGCCGCCAAGTCCTCGCGGCACAGCCCGATGAGCCCAATGCCTTCCATCTCCTGGGCCTCATCGCGTACCAATCGGGCAGGCTCGGCGAGGCGATCGACAGGATCACCCGCGCCGTCGCGCTCGCGCCCGCCGTGCCGCTGTTCCGCGTCAATCTCGGCGAAATGTGCCGGCTCGCGGGCCGCACGGACGAGGCGATCGCGCACGCCCGCCATGCGCTCGAGCTCAACCCCGCCAATCCGGGCGCGCTCAACAATCTCGGCATCGCGCTCTACGAGCGGCAAGACTATCAAGAAGCGCTCGATTGCCATGAGCGCGCCCTTGCGCTCGCCCCCGATTTCGCCCTCGCCCACAGCAATCGGGGCAATGCGCTGCACGCCTTGCGGCGCTATGGCGAAGCGGAGGCTGCCTATCGCCGCGCGCTCGCCCTCGAGGCCGGCCTGGTCCAGGCCTGGAACAACCTCGGCACCACGCTGCGCGAGCTCGGCCGGCCGGCCGAGGCCGCCGAGGCCTATCGGACGGCCCTCGCGCACGCGCCCGACCATCCCGCCTTGCTCGACAATCTGGCGCTGGCGCTCAAGGACCTGGAGCGGCCGGCGGAAGCCGCCGGTCTCCTCGCCCGCGCGCTGGCGATCGAAGACCGCGATCCCAAGCTCCATCTGCATCTCGGCGCGGTGCTCATCGATCAGGGGAAGCCCGAAGCCGCCACTGCTGCGCTCGAGCGCGCCCTGGCGCTCGATCCGGCGAGCCTCGAGGCGAACAATCTCATGGGCCGGCTCGCCTTCGAGCGCGGCGCGTTCGATGAGGCGCTCGCCTATTATGATCGTGAGCTCGCGCTCGCGCCCCGCTCGCCCGATGCACTCGCCAACCGCGGCAGCGTCCTCAAGGAGCTCAAACGCTTCGCCGCGGCGGCCGCAAGCTTCGAGCGGGCGCTGACCATCGAGCCCCATCACGCCGCCGCGTGGGGAGGAGCGGCCGATTGCGCATTGCGAGCCTGTGACTGGGCGCGCACCGCCACCATCGCCGGCAAGCTCGCCGCCCACATCGCCGAGCGCGGATCGTATATCGAGCCGTTCACGATGCTCGCCTATTCGGACGATCCTGCCCTGCAGCTCGCATGCGCGAGAAACTACGTCCGCGGCAAGTTTCCGGCCACGCCGAAACCGCTGTGGCAGGGGGCCGTCCGGCATCACCCCAAGATCCGCCTCGCTTATCTGTCGGCCGGCTTCCACCGCCATCCGGTGGCGCATCTGACCACGGAGCTGTTCGAGCTGCACGACCGCGCGCGCTTCGAGGTCATGGCCATCTCATGCGGCCCCGACGACGGCAGCGACGAGCGCGCGCGCCTCATGCGGGCCTTCGATCAGTTCCATGATGTCCGCGCCTTGACCGATCGCGATGCCGCCGCGCTCATCCACGATCTCGAGGTCGATATCCTCATTGATCGCACCGGCCACCAGAAAGATGCCCGCCTCGGCATCCTGGCCCGCCGGGCGGCTCCGATCCAGGTGAACTATCTCGGCTTTGCCGGAACGATGGGCGCCGATTTCATCGACTACATCATTGCCGATCCGGTGGTGCTGCCGTTCCACCAGCAGCCGTTCATCAGCCGAGAAAATCGTGCATCTTCCGGACTGCTATCAGGTCAACGATTCCGGCCGCCGGATCGCAGACCGCACGCCGGCGCGGCGCGACGCTCGGCCTGCCCGAGCAGGGATTCGTGTTCTGCTGCTTCAACAACAATTACAAGATCACGGCGCCGGTGTTCGACCTCTGGATGCGGCTCCTGCGCGCGACCGAAGGCAGCGTGCTGTGGCTTCTGCAGGACAACGACACCGCCGAGAGCAACCTGCGGCGGGAGGCGGCGGCGCGCGGGATCGATCCGGCCCGCCTGGTCTTCGCGGCGCGGCAGCCGCTCCCCGACCACCTCGCCCGCCACCGCGCCGCCGATCTCTTTCTCGACACGCTGCCGTTCAATGCCCACACCACCGGCAGCGACGCGCTGTGGGCCGGACTGCCGCTGGTGACGTGCGCGGGAGCCACGTTTCGCGGGCCGGGTGGGCGCGAGCCTGCTCACGGCCATCGGCTTGCCCGAGCTGGTGACGCACAGCCTCGCCGACTATGAGGCGCTGGCGCTGCGGCTGGCGGCCGACCGGCCGCTGCTTGCGGGCCTGCGGGCGCGGCTCGCGCAAAACCGGCGCCGGTTCCCGCTGTTCGATACAAGCCGGTATCGGCGGCACATCGAGGCCGCCTATTCGACCATGTGGGAGATTTGGCAACGCGGCGAGCGCCCGCGCAGCTTCAGCGTCGATCCGCGATAGGACCGGCTCACCAGCTGTATTTGATCTTGGCGGTCCCCGCGTAGGTCGTGCTGCGGCTGGCGAACTCGCCATCGAACTTGCCGGTCAGCGACCAGCCCTGGCGCGGGCGCCATTCGGCTCCCGCCGTGAGCAGGGCCTTGTCGCGCGGCGGGGTGGCGCCGTTGATGACGAAGCTCGGGGTCGGCAGGCCGAGGAACGCCGGGCTGATCGAAGTATTGTTCTGCGAATCGTGCGCCCAGGCCAGGCGGCCGAACAGGCCGAGATTGCCGTCCATCATCGGAACGACCTTGTCGAACCGGCTGCCCAGCTCGGTGCGCGTCGCGGTCGCCCGGCGCGAGCTGAAGGCGAGCGCGAACGGATCCGCCGGACCCAGTTGCCCGCCCTCGCTGTAGGACGGCGTCCAGAAGTCCTGCACCTGCACGGCCGCGTAAGGGCTGACGCCGAACGCCATCCCGGCCGGAATCCGGTAACCGCCTTCCAGTCGCCCGCCCAGGCTTTGCGCGGCGAACTTGGCGGTGAGCTGGTCGGGCAGCAGGGCCGGGCTGGTCACGTTCCGATTGGTGCTCATCTCATAGGTCGCGGCTGCGAGCGCGCCGGAGACGTAGGCCGGCCCGAATTGCCGCGTGCCGTAGATGCCGGCCTGGATGGCATCGCTGCTGCCTGAGCCGAGCCCGCCCGACAATGACCAGCCGGTGCCGGCGCCGGCCAGCGCGAAGCCCACTTTGGTGTCAGGATCGATCTGATCGTCGAGGCCGCCCGCAACCCCGAACGTGCGCGCCGAAAGGTCGCTGCTTCCGATCACGACCGGATCGCCATCGGTCTTGCTGCCGCCGCCATAGACCGAGCCCCAGGTGGTCACCGGCGACTTTATTGCAGCCGGCGGCGCCTTGAGCACCGACGCATAAGCGAGCGCCACGTCGGAGCGGGAACCCGTCGCGCTCGGGCGCAAAGCCCATGGCCCCGCCCCCGCCGCCACCGCCGGGCGAAGTGAACAGCAAGTCCATGAACTCGGTCATCAGCTGGAAGGCGCTCTGCTGGGCGCCGGTGCCGACCTCGCCGGTGAGCTGGTTGAGCGCGTTCTGGATTTGCTGGGGCGAGAAATTGAAGATGTTCTGGAAGCCCGCCGGCAAGCTGCCGCCGCCGAGCACGAACGCATCGATCGCGCCCGCGACATCGCGCTCATTGATCGTCGCCCCAGGCGGCAACAGCGGCGTCAGCACGGCGAAGTTCATGGTCAGGAATACGTCATTCGCGTCATAGCTGATGACCGGCCGGAACGCCCCGAAGCTGCCGGTGGTCGTCGAGCGCGAAGGTGCCGGTTACGCCACCCGTCGCGGTCAGCACGGTATATTTGGTGCCGAGCGAATAGGTGCCGCCGGTCGCATTGGCGATCAGCAATCCCCCGATGCTGGCGGTGCCGGTCACGGGCGGGGCGAAGCTGATCCCCGGGCGACTGGTGTCGGTGACGAACGTGACATTGGTCCGGCTGGCGCTCGTCGGCGAGACGTTCACCAGGTACATCGCGGCGCTCGTCATCACCAGGTTGCCCTGGATGGTGAGCACGTTGCCGGTGCTGATGGTGGCGCCGCCGGCGATCGCGGATTTGCCCGCAACCAGCGCGGCGGGGAGTGGCGGACCGCCCGGGGCCAAGGTGCCGCCGTCGAGGATGGTGGTGCTGGGCAAAATTCCATTGCCACCCAGCGTGGCGCCGGAATTCACCGTGATATGGCTCGCAACCGAGAGGTCGCCGTCGACCAGCAGCGTGCCGCCCTGGACCGTCCAGGGATTCGACTGGCTGAAGAAGCCGAACACGGTCCAGGCTCCGCTCACCGCGTTGAAGGTGGTGAAGCCCTGATACTGCGTCCCGATGTTGCTGAGATTGAAAATACCGCTGCCGGTCCCGCCGAGCTGGAACGTGTCGCCGCCCGAGCCAACGACATTTTGCGGGATGGAAAAGCCAGGGCCGAGCGTGAGGGTGTTCACCCCGCCGCCGAACAGGATCGCGGTCCCGCTCGTGCCGCTGATGGTTCCGGAATTGAAGATGCTGACGCCGGACGTGCCCGTCAGGTTGATACCCCTGAAACCCGTAATCAGGCCCGTATTGGTAATGCCGCCCAGGAAGGTGGAAACCGCCAAGCTAATGCCATCATAACCGTTCGACGAACCGCCCGAAATCGTGCCACCATTGAAAATGCCGCCGGAGAACGTCGTCAACTGAACGCGAACGCCGTGGCCGCAGCCCGCGCTGAGCGTCCCGGTGTTCGAGATGCCGCCCGAGAAGGCCGAGCCGCACGCGTTGCCGCCTATGTTGAGTGCGTGGCTGTTGGAGAAGAACCCCTGCGCTACGACCGAGCCGGCGTTCGTGATGCCGCCCGAGAAATTCGACACCTGTACATTTATTCCGACGCCGCTCCGCGACACGATAGAGCCGGAGCCGCTGTTGAAGATGCCGCCCGCGAAGCTGCGAATGGAAAAGAGACCGATGGCAGGGCCGGAGGCGCCTGAAATCGATCCCGTATTGGTAATGCCGCCAGTGAAGGTCGATACGGAAAAGACTTTGATGCCCTGGTTAGCGCTCGAGATGGTGCCCGCGTTCGAGATGCCGCCGCCGAAAGTCGAAGCGCCGCTAATGTTGACGGCGGTTGGCTCGCTATTGATCTTGCTGTTGGCATCGATCGCGATGCCGCCCGCAATCGTGCCGCTATCGTTGATCCGTCCGGTGATGGTGCTGTTGGTGAGATTTATTCCGCCGGGGCTGATCGTGCCGGTGTTGATCACGTCGCTGGTAACGTTGGCACCGGTGACGTTGAGACCGGTCAGCACTCCGGCATTGGTGCAACCGGCGACGGTGCCGGGACCGAGCGTGGTGGTGCAGGCAGCGGCGCGCGCCTGCGGCGGAGCCACGGCGGCCATCGCAGCCATGAGCGAGCTTGTGGCCAGCAGCCGACGCAAGAGCGCCGCGTTGCATCCGGTCGTTCCATCCTTCTTCATTGCTCCCCCAAAAAGCAACGTCCAAACGTCGCTCAAAAAAAGGCCCTGCGCCCCCGATCAGAGCGCAACCCCCGGTATGCTGGCCCGCCATCCCACACTATATTGCCGCCAAGGATAAGCGGTCGGGGTCCGCTGCTCCATGACGGAGCGGCCAATTTCGGCGCGCATTCGCCGAATAAAATTTAGAGTTGCAGATTTGCCACAGGCGGCGCAGCGCTTGGGGGAAATTTAGCTCATGACCATGTCCCGCACGCGGTCACGGTCGAGCTTGCCGGCCGGCGTCTTGGGCAGGGACGGCGCATAGAGAAGGCGGTCCGGCCCGACTCCCCGCCGGCAAACGCGCGCGACAATATTCGACCAGCGCCTCCTGCTGCCCCTCCGCGCGCGCCACCACCAGCGCCACCAGCTCATCGCCCGAGAACGGCCGCGGGATCCCGATCACCGCGACCTCCGCGACCGAAGGATGGCCAGCGATGACCGATTCGATGTCGGCGGCAAACAGCTCACCGCTGGCGCGCTCGATCACGTCGGCGGCACGACCCTTGAGGAAAACGTAGCCGGCTGCATCGATCTGGCCGAGGTCGCCCGGATAGTACCAGCCGTCGTGGAGGCGTTCATCGCTGGTGGCGTCGGTCTCGCCCGCAACGCCCTTCCCTTCAGTTCCGCGGCAACGCAGCCGCCCGATTGTTCCGGCCGGCAGCCGCTGTCCGTCCGGACCCACGACCTGCAGCTCGATGGAGGACGGCGGACGGCCGACACTGGCCGGGTGCTCGCGCATCTCGCTAGGCCGCAGCACCGAGAGCGTGCCGAAGCCGGTCGCCCCGTAGGAATCGTAGAAATGGGGCGTCACGCGGCCGAGCATGGCGAGCTTCTCTTGCGCGTAGAGAAAGCCGCCGCCGGCGATCAGCGCCCGGATATTCGGCAACAAAAGGCCCTCGGCCGGCGCGCAGGAAAGCAGGAACCGGCACATGGCCGCCGGCAGGAAGCACAGTGCGTCTTCCCAGCCGACAATGGCCTTCACCACATCGATGACGTTGCGGTACTCCGGCAGGATCACCACGGCGCCGCCGAAGAAAAGCTGGCCGACCGCCCGGCGAAAAAACACGGAGAAGCCTAAGCTGGATGTGAGCAGGAAATTCGTCGGCTGCTCGCAGGAGAACGCGCCGCTGTCCGCGAACGGCTCGGTCGATGCGGCCATGCGCTGGAAATAGCGGCGATGCGAGGTCAGGCTGCCCTTGGGCGCTCCGGTCGTGCCCGAGGTGAGGCCGATGGTAAAAATGTCCTCGCCATTGCCGGGATGCCGGCGGTCGCCGCGCGCCCGCGCGATCGCGCCGCGCCAGCCGAGGTCAAGCCTGAACGCGGGAATGCCCGCGGGTGGCATCACGGCGGGCTCGAGAAAGATCATCCGGATCGAGAATTTTGCCAGTAGCTCGGCGGGCGGCGTGTTGCCGTCAAAACGAAGCTCCATGGTGGTGGCGCCCAGCCGCAACAGGCCCAAGACCAGAATAAAGTGATCGATCGAATTGGTGAGGCTGATCGCGACGCGGTCGCCGGCCGCGATGCCCAGCTCGCCGAGGTGCACCGCCGCCTTGGCGACCAGCGGCGCGAGCTCGCCGTAGGTCAAGGTGTGATGCCCCGCATAAATCGCTGGCCGGTCCGGCCGCTCCGCCGCCCAGTGAAAGATCGGATCGGTGATATTGCTCCAGCTCGGATCCATCCGCTCCGCCCTGCCGCGCGTCCGGCCCTCTTCTACAACCTGTCGTGCCACGCTACCGCGCACCGCGGGCTTGGCGTTCGAGCTCGTTCATGATCATGTCCCGCACGCGGTTGCGGTCGAGCTTGCCGGCCGTGGTCTTGGGCAGGGATGGGGCATAGAACACGCGGTCAGGCCAGCGCGCCGCCGGCAACTGCGAGCGGCAATGTGCGGCCAGTGCCTCGTGCTGCCCCTGCCCCCGCTCGACCACCAGGGCGACCAGCTCATCGCCCCCAAACGGCCTCGGAACCCCCACGACCGCCACCTCGGTCACCGAAGGATGGAGCGCGATGATCGATTCGATGTCGGCGGCGAACAGCTCGCCGCCGCCGCGCTCGATGACATCGGCGGTACGACCTTTCAGAAAAATGTAGCCCGCGGCATCGATGTGCGCGAGGTCGCCCGGGTAGTACCAGCCGTCGTGGAAGCGCTCGTCGCCGGCCAATCCGGTCCCTTCGGTTCCGCGGCAGCGCAGCCGCCCGATCGCGCCGGCCGGCAGTGGCCGTGCGTCCGGACCCACGACCTGCACCGCGATGGAAGACGGCGGACGACCCACGCTTGCGGGGCGTTCACGCATCTCGCTCGGGCGCAGCACCGACAACATGCCGAACCCCGACGCTCCGTAGGAATGATAGAACCGGGGCGTGACCCGGCTCGCCATGGCGAGCTTTTCTTGTGGGTAGAGAAAACCGCCGCCGCCGATCAACACCCGCATATTGGGCAGCAAGAAGCCCTCGGCCGGCGCGCAAGCTATCAAAAACCGACACATGGCGGCAGGCAGATAACACAGCGCATTGTCCCAGCCGGCGATTACCCTCACCAGCTCGATCGCATGGCGAAACTCGGGCAGGATCACCACGGTCCCGCCAAAGCCGAGCTGGCCGACCGTGAGTTGAAAGAACACCGAGAAGCCGAGGCTCGACGTGAGCAGGAAATTCGCGGGTTGCGCGGAGCCGAAGACGCCGCTGTCCGCGAACAGCTCGGCCCATGACGCCATGCGCGGGAAATAGCGGCGCTGCGGGTTCAGGCTGCCTTTTGGCACGCCGGTGGTACCCGAGGTCAGGTTGATGACGAAAATGTCCTCGCCGTCGCCGGGATGGCGGCGATCGCCGTGGGCCCCCGAGATCAAACGGCGCCAGCCGCCGTCGAGTCTGATCGCGGCGACGCCCGCGGGTGACGTCACGCCAGGCTCGAGGAAGAGGGTCCGGATCGAGAATTTTGTCAGCGGCTCGGCGGAAGGCCCGTTCATGTCATACGGAATCTCCATGGTGGTGGCGCCGAGCCGCAACAGGCCCAAGAGCAGAATAAAATGGTCGATCGAATTGGTGACGCTGATGGCGACGCGATCGCCGGCGGCGATGCCGAGGCCGCCGAGGTGCACCGCCGCCTTGCCGACGAGCGGCGCCAGCTCGCCATAGGTCAGCGTCCGGTGCCCCTCGCAAAACGCCGGCTGGTGCGGCCGTTCCGCCGCCCAGTGAAAGATCGGGTCGGTGATATTCGTCCAGCCCGGATTCATGCCTTCAGCCCTGCCGCCCATTCTAGAACAATGTCGGGCCACGCGTAGCAGAGATCGCCGCGATCGGCACCATGGCGGCCGCGATCCATTTGGTGCCCGGTCCCGCCCATGATATGCGCACGGGCCGAGAGGGTCGCATGGCACGCCACGGAAAAGCCAAAGCGGGCAAGATCGGAGCGCTTGCGCTCGGCGATGCGCTGACGCTGGCCGAGCAACATCGTGTCGCCGGCCGGCTCCTGGAGGCGCAGGCGCAGTGCCGACAAATCCTGGAGGCGGAGCCGCGCGAGCCGAACGCGACCCATCTGCTCGGCCTGATCGCGCACCAATCCGGCAAGCTCGATGAGGCGATCGCGCAGCTGCGCCGCGCGGTCGCGCTCGCCCCCGACGTGCCGCTCTTTCATGCCAATCTGGGCGAGATGTGCCGCCTCGCCGGGCACATCGACCAAGCCGTCGCCGAAGGCCGCCGGGCCGTGGCGCTCAAGCCCGATTATCCCGAGGCGCTCAGCAATCTCGGGGTCGCGCTCTACGAGCAGAAGGACTTCGAGGCGGCAGCGGCCCAGCATCGCCGCGCCATCGCGCTCAATCCCGAATTCGCCCTGGCGCACTCCAGTCTCGGCAATGCGCTGCATTCATTGAAGCGCTTCGACGAGGCGATCGCGGCCTATCGGCGCGCGGTCGCGCTCGCGCCGAATTTCGCCGATGCCTGGAGCAATCTCGGAACCACGCTGCAACACGCCGGACAATACGAGGAAGGCCTGGCGGTGCTGCGCCGCGCCGTCGCGCTCGCGCCCAATCACGCCAATGCCCATTCCGGGCTCGGCATCCTGTTGCTGATGCGCGGCGATCTCGGCGAAGGCTGGGACGAATACGAGTGGCGCCTGCAATCGAGCGAGGTGAAGGGCCCGCGCTTTCCGCAACGGCCGTGGCAGGGCGAAAGCCTCGCCGGGCGGCACATCTACGTGCAGGCCGAGCAGGGCTTCGGCGACACCATCCAGTTCGCGCGCTATCTGCCGATGCTCGCGGCCCGGGCCGGGCGCGTGAGCCTGCGGGTGCATCAGTCGTTGCTCACGCTCGTGCGCGAAAGCCTTCCCGGTATCGAGGTGCTGGGCGACCGCGGCACGCCGGCGGCGCCGGTCGATTGCGAATGCGCGCTGTTGAGCCTGGCGCGTATGTTCAAGACCAGGCTGGAGACGATCCCGGCGGCCGTCCCCTATCTGCGCCCGCCGGTGGAGATCGCGCAGCGTTGGCAGCAGCGCCTGCGCGCCATGGCGGGCCTCAAGGTCGGCGTGGTCTGGGCCGGCCGCCCCGAGCACGTCAATGATTTTCGCCGCTCGGTCGATCTGGCGATGCTGGCGCCGCTGTTGCGGGTGCCGGGGGTCTCGTTCGTGAGCCTGCAGGTCGGACCGGCGGCAGCTGCCCTCGACGCGCCGGACGCGCCGAAGATCGCGCAGGTCCTGCCGGAGCAAGCCGATTTTGCCGAGACCGCCGGCGTGATCGCGGCCCTCGATCTGGTGATCGCGGTCGATACATCGGTGGCGCATCTGGCCGGCGCCTTGGCCAAGCCGACCTGGGTGTTGCTCCCGTCGGTGACCGACTGGCGCTGGCTCATCGGGCGCGAGGACAATCCCTGGTATCCAACTCTGCGTCTCTTCCGCCAGCTGGATGGCGACACGTGGACGGACGTGATCGCGCGGGTCGCGGCCGAGCTCGACGCCGTGAGCCGCGGCGAGCGGGCGCGGCTCACCCCTCATCTCGAACGCGGCGAGCGCCGCGCCGCCATGGCGGCCGAGATCATGGCGGCTGAAACATGCGCATGCGACGGCGCCGCCGCCATCCGCCTGCCCTGTCGCCGCCGCAGGCCGTGATGCTGGCCGAGCAGCACCGCCGCGCCGGACGGCTGCGGGAGGCCGAAACGCTGAGCCGCAGCGCAATGGAGGCCGCGCCCGGCTCGGCCGAGGCGGCTCATCAGCTCGGCCTCATCGCCTATCAGTCGAACAAGCTCGACGAGGCGATCGAGCATCTGCGCCGCGCCATCGCGCTCGACGCCGGCGTGCCGATCTATCACGCGAATCTCGGCGAGATGTGCCGGCTCGCCGGCCGCCCGCAGGAAGCGATCGCGCATGGACGGCGCGCGCTCGAGCTGGAACCGGAAAACCCCGGCGCGCTGAGCAATGTCGGCATCGCGCTGTTCGAATTGAAGAGGTTCGAGGAAGCGCTCGATTATTACGGCCGTGCGCTGGCGCTTAATCCCGATTTTGCCGAGGCGCACAGCAACCGCGGCAATGCCCTGTATGCTCTCAAGCGGCTACCGGAGGCGGAAGCCGCCCATCGCCGCGCGCTCGAGCTCAACCCGCGCTTTGCGCAGGCCTGGAACAATCTCGGCACCACGCTGCGCGACTTGAAACGGCCCGAGGAGGCGGTCGCGGCCTACCGCAAGGCGCTCGCCCAGACGCCCAACGATCCCGACACGCTCGACAACCTGGCCTTGGGGCTCAAGGACCTCGACCGTCTCGACGAGGCGCTCACGACCTGGCGCCGCGCGCTCAGCATCGAGGCCAAGAACGACAAGATCCATCTCCACCTCGGCAGCCTGCTCATCGACCAGAACAAGGTCGAGGAGGCCGCGCAGGCAGCGGAGCGCGCGCTCGCACTCAACCCGGGCAATCACGACACCATCAACCTGATGGGACGCATCGCCTTCACGCGCGGGGACCTGGATCAGGCGCTCGCTCACTTTGGCCGCGCCATCGCGCTCAAGCCCGATCTCGCCGACGCCTACAACAATATGGGCAACGCGCTCAAGGAGCTGGGTCGACTGGCGGAAGCCGAGGCGGCCTTTCTCAAGGCGCTGGAGCTCGATCCCAAGCTCACCGGCGTCTTTGTCAATCTCGCGGATTCCAAGACATTCTCCGCCGCTGATCCCCATCTCGCGGCCATGCAGGCGCTCGAGCACCAGGACGCCTTGTCGCGGACCGACCGGATGCATCTCAACTTTGCGCTCGGCAAGGCCTATGCGGACCTCAAGGACCATGCCGGGTCGTTCGAGCATCTCATGGCCGGCAACGCACAAAAGCGGGCCCAGGTCGCCTATGACGAGGCCGCGACGCTCGGTCTGTTCGACCGTATCGAGGCAGTGTTCACCGCCGGGCTGGTCGCGGCAAGAGCCGGATCGGGCGCGGCGTCACGCGTGCCGATCTTCATCATCGGCATGCCGCGATCGGGAACGACCCTGGTGGAGCAGATACTCGCCAGCCATCGGGACGTGCACGGCGCCGGCGAGCTCAAGACCCTGGATGGTATCCTGGGCACGGTGCGCGGGCCGAACGGCCAGACAATTCCATATCCGGAATTCGTCGCGGCGGCCGATGCCGGGGCGCTCGCGGACATCGGCGCCCGCTATGCCGCCGCGCTCCGCAAGCTTTCGCCCCGCGCCCGGCACGTCACCGACAAGATGCCGTCGAATTTCTTCTTCGCCGGGATCATTCATCTCGTCCTGCCGAACGCGCGCATCATCCACACCGTGCGCGACCCGGTCGATACCTGCATCTCGTGCTTCTCCAAGCTGTTCACCGCCGAGCAGAGCCACACCTACGATCTCGCCGAGCTCGGCCGCTACCATCGGCGCTACCAGGCGCCTGATGGCGCATTGGCACCGCGTGCTGCCGGAAGGTCGCATTCTCGACGTGCGCTATGAGGACGTGGTCGCCGATCTGGAGGGCCAGGCGCGCCGCATCCTCGCCCATTGCGGCCTCGACTGGGATCCGCATTGCCTGCAGTTCCACCGGACCGAGCGGCCGGTGCGCACCGCCAGCGCCACGCAGGTGCGCCAGCCGATCTATCGCAGCGCCATCGGCCGTTGGCGTGTCTATGAGCCATATCTGCAGCCGCTGCTCGCCGAGCTGAACCGGCCGGATCAGGCCAACCCCGACACCCCCGGGTAATTGTCGACTGGTTGGTTGGAACGTCTCACGGAGGCGCAAAAACTGCTTTTCCATTCCAAAAATGTAACCGTGCAAAAATTTCGCCCTGGTGGAGGAGCAGGCCATCTTTCGGCCAAAATCCCCCAACCAATCCGCGCGGATTTGCTTGGGCTGGCCTAAAGTGCGGCACTTCTTCGGAAAATTTCGCCGGCCCAGTCAATTCATTGCAAACAGTAATCGGTCATTAATATATGACGGGTCCGGGTTCGCATCGGTCCGGCAAACCAACGCCGGCGTCCGGCCAAACTCGGTATTGTAACCGGAGCCCTGAGCATTTATATCGCTCGGGTTCGAAGCTTTGGCCTTGCTTGTTTATGCCCCACCGGGACCCTCTCAAGACAGCGCTGAATTCGGATTTGCAACCGCCGAACCGGGCGGGTGCAACGGCATCTATTGGTTTTTTCAGGAGACGAGAATGGCGACTGGCACAGTGAAATGGTTCAATCCGACCAAGGGCTACGGGTTCATCCAGCCCCAGGGCGGCGGCGGTGGTGGTAAAGATGTGTTCGTGCACATCTCGGCGGTCGAGAAGGCGGGACTGACCACGCTCAACGAAGGGCAAAATGTCGAGTTTGAGCTGGTGACCAATCGCGGCAAGACGTCGGCCGAAAACCTCAAGGTCAAGTGAACCGCATGCGCGCTGTTGCAATCATATTGGGACTGGCATTCGCCGCGGTGGCGATCGTCTACTGGACGATGCCGGCAGGTTCGCTGCCAGGCTTCCTGCCCGGCTTCGAGGCAGGCTCGACTGTGGTACATATGAAGCATGGCATCGCGGCCGCGGCAGCCGCCGTCTTGTGCTTCGCTTTCGGATGGTACACCGGACGCGCTCACGCTTGAGAGCGGGTGCAGGATTGGTAGAGCGGTTTCTGCTGTAGGCTGTCGTGCTTCGCGCGCCGGGCGCTTCACGTTCCGGCGCGCTTGCCGGACAGGATTCTGGATACCCGCCGAGTTTCCCCGGCGGGCGGGCGGCGGCAAGCTCATTTGAAATTCCGCCCGGCTTCCGGCTCACATCCCCAAATAGGCCCGGCGCACGCGGTCGTCGTTGAGCAACTCCTCGCCGCTGCCGCATAGCGTGATGCGGCCGTTCTCCAGCACATAGGCGCGGCCCGCGAGCTTGAGCGAGACGGCGACGTTCTGCTCCACCAGGAGGCAGGTCAGCCCCTCACGGTTGAGATCGCGGATCGTCCGCAAGACGTCCTGCACCACCGCCGGCGCGAGGCCGAGCGAAGGCTCATCGAACATCACCAGCTCCGGCGCCCCCATGAGGCAGCGGCCGATCGCCAGCATCTGCTGCTCGCCGCCCGAGAGCGTGCCGGCGGCCTGCGCCAGGCGCTCGCGCAGCGCCGGAAACAACGCCATGACACGATCGAGATTGGCGGCGGCGCGCCGGCGCGCCCGCGGCAGCATGGCGCCCATCCGCAGGTTCTCGCCGACCGACAGCGTGGGAAAGATCTGTCGTCCTTCGGCCACCTGGCCGATGCCGAGATTGCAGACCCGATGGCTCGGCCATCCGGCGATGTCCTGCCCGCGAAACAGGATCCGCCCGCGCCTCGGGCGGTGCATGCCGGCGATGGCGCGGATCAGCGAGGTCTTGCCGGCGCCGTTGGCGCCCACGATGGTGACGATCGACCCCTCCTCCACCACGAGCGAAACGTCGGCGAGCGCCTGCGCGTCGCCATGGAACAAGTCGAGCCCGCCGATCCGCAGCATCAGCCGACGGCCTCCGTCCCCAGATAGGACCGCATGACCGCGGGATCGCGCACCACCGCCTGCGGCGGCCCTTGCGCAATGGCGGCGCCGTGATGCAGCACCAGCACGCGCGTCGCCAGCGCCATGACGGCCCGCATCACGTGCTCGATCAAGAGGATGGTGAGGCCGGCGCGGTTGAGCTCGCGCAGGATGGCGATCATCCGGTCGGTCTCGGTCGGGCGCAAGCCCGCCATCACCTCATCGAGCAGCAGCAGCCGCGGCTGCGTCGCCAGCGCACGCGCGACCTCGAGCCGCTTGCGATCGGGCAGCGTCAAGGTCGAGGCGCGCTGGAAGCGCTTGTCGAAGAGATCGAGGCGCCGCAACGTGTCGTGGGCGTGCGCGCCGCGCCGCTGCCACGGCGGGCCGGCGCATGCAGCGCGCCGATGACGACATTGTCCTCGACGCTGAGCGCCGGAAACGGCCGCACCAATCTGGAAGGTGCGCCCGATGCCGCGGCGGCAGATGCGGTCGGGCGCGAGCCCCTCGATCCGCTCTCCGGCAAACGAGATCGCGCCCTGATCGGGCGCAAGCTCGCCCGCGATCATGTTGAACAAGCTGGTCTTGCCGGCGCCGTTGGGACCGATGATGGCGAACAGCTCGCCGGGCGCGACCTCGAAGCTCACCGCGTCGACCGCCTGCAGGCCGGCGAAGCGTTTGCTCAACCCCTCGACCGCCAAGAGCGCCGTCACCGCGGCCGTCATGACGCGTCTCCCGCCGGGCGGCTCGCCAGCCCGCACATGCGCGCGAGCCAGGGCCACACGCCGTCCGGACGCAGCGAAGATGATCGCCATCAAGGTGAGGCCGTAGAACAGCGCCTTGGCGCCGGGCGCATCGACCCCGAGCTTCTCGACGGCGGCGGCCATCAGCTCGCCCAGCGGCGTGAGGATGAACGCGCCCACCACCGGGCCGAATACGGTCCCGAGCCCGCCGACGATCGGCGCCAGGATCAGCTCGATCGAGCGGCCGATGCCGAACACCTGCGCCGGAAACAGGCTGTCGTAATAGAAGGCATAGAATACGCCGCCGACCGCGGTCATGGCGGAGGAGATCAGCGCGGCCTTCATCTTGGCGGCCAGGACGTCGATGCCGAGCGCGCGCGCCGCCTGCTGATCCTCCCGCACCGCCAGCCATTGATAGCCGAGCCGCGAGCCCTTGAGCCAGGCGGTGAGGATCACCGCGCCGACCACGAGCGCGAGCCCGACGTAATAGAACAGCCATTGCCCGCCGCGCAGATTCCACCATTCGCCGAGGCGCTGCGCCTGGTAGGGCACGAAAAATCCGCCGGCCCCGCCGGCGACGCCGATGTGATCGAACGCGATGCGGGTGAATTCGGCGAACGCGATGGTCAGAAGCGCGAAATACACGCCCTCGATGCTGAAGCGGACAGCCGAGCCAGGCGATCGCCGTGCCGACGAGGGCAGCGACCGCAACCGCCGGAACGACGCCGAGCCACGGACCGATTCCGAAATCGACCCACAGCATCGCCGCCACATAGGCGCCGAGCCCGACCTAGAGCGCATGGCCGAGCGAGAGCTGCCCGGCCAAGCCCATCATCAGGTTCCAGGCCTGCCCCAGATAAGCGAAATAGAAAACCAGGATGAGGACCGAGAGCAGATAGCGGTCGGCGAACAGCGGCGCCGCCAGCAGCAGCACCAGAACGCAAGCCGCCGAGCACGCGTCCGCGCGCTGGGCATGTCGCGCCACGGCGCCGATCATGCGCGGCGCCCCATCAAGCCCCGCGGCCGCAGCACCAGCACCAGGATGAGCAGCGCGAACGAGAACATGCTCTTCATCGACGGCTCGAAGAAGAATCCCGCCAGCGCCTCCGACACGCCGATCAGCACGCCGCCGACGAGCGCGCCGCTCATCGAGCCGAGCCCGCCGACGATCACGATGATGAAGGCCAGCAGCGTGAAGGCCTGCGCCAGCGCCGGCCGCGCATCCGCGATGGTCACCATCAGGGCGCCGGCGGCCCCGACGCAGGCGAGCCCGATCCCGAAGCTGAGCGCATAGAGGCGCTTCACGTCGAGCCCGACGACCGCGGCGCCGACCAGATTGTCGGCGCAGGCGCGGATCGCGGTGCCGAGCGCGGTCAGGCGGAAGAAGGCGAACAGGAGCGGCCGCGACCAGAAGCGCGGCGGCGGCCGCCAGCGCTCGCGCCTTGTCGATCAGCAAGCGGGCCGATCTCGTAGCTGTCGAGCCCATAGGGCAGATTGGCCGGCCGCGCGTCGGGACCGAAGATCATCAGCAGGCCGTTGACGATGACCATGCCGAGCGCCGACCAGGAGAATGAACTGCTCGATGCTCGGCGCGGCCGACGAACGGATTGATCAGCACCGACTGCAGCAGATAGCCGATGCCGAAGAACACGGCCGCGATCGGCAGCATGGCGGCGAGCGGATCGAGACCGAAGTCGCGGAACAGCAGATAGGCCGCGTACATGGCGATCACGGCGAACTCGCCATGGGCGAAATTGACCACGCGCACGATGCCGAAGATGACCGACAGGCCGAGCGCCATCAGCCCGTAGACGAGCCCGGTCAGCACGCCCTGGACCACGACATTGAGGATGATGGCGGACATGGGTTGACGAAATGGGGTTGCGGTGCCGGCAACCCCGTCAGCTGCGCCCCTGCCAGGGCGGCTCCGGCATGACCGCGGCGATGGTGGCGGCTTGCGCCGGCAGCACCACCATGGGGGTGCGGTTGCGGTTCTGCACGCAGGCCGACGGGATGCCCGGATTCTGTCCCTTCTCGTCGAACCGGATCGGCCGGACCGATCATGACATGCTCGGCGATGTCGGTCTCCCGGATCGCCTGCATCAAGGGCGCCCCGCTGGCGGTGCCGGCGCGCTTGAAAGCGTCGGCCGCGACCAGCAGCGCCTCGAAGGTGAAGCCGGCGTTGAAGCTGTCGACCGCAAACCGGAAATTGGGATGCGCCGGCTTGAACGCCGCCTCCAGCGCCTGCGACATCTGCGCCTTCGGGTCGGCCCAGGGCAGATTGCAGACATGATAGTCGGCGAGCGGTCCCAGCGCCTGGTAGAATTCCTCGTCGTAGAGACCGGGCGAGCCCGGCGAGATGATGGCCTTCGGCTCGAAGCGCTGGCGCACCATGTCGCGCACCAGCTTGATGGCATCGGCGGCGCGCGTCACCACCAGGACGAGGTCGGGATTGCGGGCGCGGATCTTGGTGACCTCGACCGAGAGGTCCTGCGCGGTCGGATCATAGGCGATCGAGTTCGATGCAGCCCGAACGGCATGCCGGCGGCCGGGAACAGCCGATCCATGGCGGCGCGTTGCGCGGTGCCGAAAGTGTCGTTGGCGTGGATGAAGACGGCCGTCTTGGGGGCGAGCTTGGTGGCCGCGAGCAGGTCCTTGATCAGCTTGAGCCCGTTGACCACCAGCTGACCGCCGGTCGGGAAGTTGCGCACCAGGTATTTGAAGCCCTGCTCGGTCAATTGCGGCGCCGCCGCGATATTGACCACCAGCGGCACCTGCCGCTGCTCGCAGACCTGCGCCATCGCCAAGGTGCCGGCCGAATCGAACGCCCCCACGATGCATTGCGCGCCTTCGTCGATGGCGCGCTCGGTGCGGGTGCGGGCCATATCGACGCTGGATTCGGTGTCGATGTGAACGAGCTCGACGCGGTAGCCGTATTGGGCCAGCACCTGCGGGGCGACCAATGCGCCGCGATGGCAGGATTGGCCGGACGGCGCCAGATAGCCCGAGCGCGGCAGCAGCACCGCGATCTTGAGCGCATTCGGCCTGGGCGCGCACGAGCGCGGGCGCCGCCAGGATCGCGGACGCGGCGGCGGCCCCGGCCAGCATGCCGCGGCGGCTCGGACGCGCGCAACGAATTTTGGGCATCGGTTGGTCCTCCCTGGGCGGCGCGATGCTAGATCATGATGGCCGCAAGGGGAACTTGGTCGCCGCGGCGGCGCCCTCCCCGGAACCCGCGCCGGCGTAGCGGTTGCCGGCCCATGGCGGCTCGCGTAAAAGCAAAGCCGCTCCACAAAACCCGGATCAAGCGCAAGCCCGTGGCATCGACCGTCGTCATTCAGGCCAAGCAGGGGATCGGCGACGTCATCTGGCACTTGCCGTTCATTCGCGCCATCGCGGCCACCACGCCGGCCGGCCTGGTGACGTTCCTCACCTTGCCCTCGACCCATGGCCGCGAGCTGTTGGCGGGCGAGCCCAGCGTCGCCGAAACCCTCTATTACGAAAATCGCGGATCGGAGCTCGCGCGCGGACTTCATCTCGTGCGCCTCATCGCGCTGTTGCGCCGGCTGGCGCCCGAGACGGTATGGATTCTGGACCGCAGCGCCCGGCCGGCCTTCGCGGCCCTGGCGGCCCGCGTGCCCAAGCGCATTGGCCTCGGCTTCGGGGCCCAGCGCCGGTTCATCACCAATGCGGGCATCGATCGCAAATTCTATCACGACCATCCGATCGAATGGCTGACCGCATTGATGGCGGCCATGCAGGTGCCGTTCTCGACCAGCGAGCCGATCCTGCGCCTGCGGGCGGCCCTGACCACCGCCATGGCGGAGCGCTATGCCGCGCAACCGCGGCCCTGGATCGTGCTCGGCATCGGCAGCTCGGCCTCCGACAAGGACTGGCCCCTGGAACGCTGGAGCGAGCTCATCGCCGGGCTGCGCCACCGCACCCCCGGCACGGTTTTCCTGATCGGCGGTCCCGACCATGCGGCGCGCGCCGAGCGCCTGTTGCAGACCGCCGGCGCCCCGACGGTGAACGCCTGCGATCTCACCATCATGGAAGCAGCCGCCCTGCTGCAGCGGTCGGACCTTTTCGTCGGCTGCGATTCCGGACCGATGAACCTGGCGGCGGCGGTCGGCACGCCGGCATTCGGCCTGTTCGGCCCGACCCCGGTCCTGACCTATTCCAGATTCATCCACGCCATCCAGCCGGAGGACGGCGGCGCGCCGACCCGGGACGCACTCGAGCGCATATTGCCGGCCACTGTCCTCGCACGGATCGAGCCCTACCTCTGCGCCCAGTCCGCGGTGCTGATGAACAAGCCGAAATGAGCCGAGCTGGCTGCCGCCGTTTCCTGCGGCAATGCGCAGCCGGGGGTCGATTTCGGCGGGCGGACCGGGATTTTTTTCCGGCCGGCCCCGCCGATGATCACTTCTTGTAGAAGCAGAAGGTCTCGGCGTTCACCTCCCAATCGCGATCCGGCCAAGGCACGCCCTCTCGCCAGAACTGGGCGAACGTCTGGGCACCGATCTCCTCTTCGTTGCCGACGCAGATGTCCGCCCCGGGGGTGACCTCCTTCTCGAGCGCGGCGCCATCCGGGGAGACGCCGGTGTGCCGGCCCCCGGCCGGAAAGGCGACGCATTCCGTCCACTTCGGTCGGAGACAAGTCTGCGCCGCAGCCTTCGAGGCTATAAACCCGGCCGCCACCAGGACGGCCGGGATGACCATGGCGAGGATGAGCCGCACCCTCAGCTGGGACGCTTGGGCCATACCACCCCCTGGTCGCCGGCCGGCACCTTGCCGATGCCCTTGTAGACGAATTTCTGCACCCGCTTACCCTCGAAGGTCTCGGTCGTATAGATATTGCCCTTCGAATTGACCGCGATGCTGTGCACGCCATAGAACTCGCCGGGCTGGCGGCCGCCGTGGCCGAACGACGACAGCTCGGTGAGCGTATCGCGCTGGATAATGCGCACGCGCTCGTTTTGTCCGTCGGTCAGATAGATATATTTCTGCTCCGGATCGGTCGAAAAGGCGATCTCCCAGGTCGAGCCGGCGCCGAGCGTGCTCTTGGCGAAGAACTGCTCCTTCACGAAAGTGCCGTCGGTGTGGAAGACCTGCACGCGATCGTTCTGCCGATCGCAGACATAGAGCAGGCCGTCGTTGGCCAGCGCCACGCAGTGCACCGGATTGCGGAACTGCTGGTCGGGCGCGGCGGACGCCGTATAGGGACCCTGCGGGCCGTCGTCCGGCTTGTTGCCGTAGGCACCCCAGTAGCGCTTGATCTTGCCGGTATCGGCGTCCAGCACCGCGACGCGCTTGTTGCGATAGCCGTCAGCCACGAAGGCTTCGTTGGTCTTCGGATCGACGTAGATCTGGGCCACGCGCCCGAAATTCTCCTGATCGTTGCTGCCGGAATTCTTGCCGTAATGGCCGGATTGCATCAGGAACTTGCCGTCCTGCGTGAATTTGAGAATTTGCGAGTCCTTGGCGCCGTTGCCGCCGAGCCAGACGTTCCCCTTGTAGTCGATATGGATGCCGTGCATCGATTCCGGCCACTCGTAGCCTGCGCCCGGCCCGCCCCAGGCGCGGATGGTATCGCCCGCCTGATTGAAGGCCAGGACCGGCGGGGCCGAGCGGCAGCAGGCGGCGATCGGCGGATTGAGCTCGGCGCCCTTCTCGTTGTTGTTGAGGGTCTGGCTGCCGCGATGGACGATCCAGACATTGTCCTGAGCGTCGACCGAAACTCCGATGACCATGCCCAGCAGCCCCTCGTTGGGCAAAGGCTTGGGCCACAGCGGATCGACCTCGAAGATCGGGACCTCCACCATCGCGCCTTCCGCCGTAGCCGTGCTTCGCAGCACTGACTGGCCGACGGCAGCCAAGCCAATGATGCCGGCGGCGAGCGCGCCGCCATATGCCAGAATATTTCGCCGTTGGACGGCCTTGATCATGATCGCCTCCCTCTTCCATTATGATAGTTACGGAAACGCCGGCCCCCCGCGGAGCTAACGAGCGAGCGGAGCTTCCGCCTGATCTTGCTGCAACTCACACCGATCATTTTTCGGGCTCGAGGACCGCTTCAGCCTAGCATCACCTCACCGGCTGCAAAAGCCGCCTCTCCGTCGACTGAGATGTCCGCAACGCGGCCGCCGTCCGAGCCCATCGGGCCAGCCGACGCGCCGGCCCGCAACAGCCCAGCCGAGCTTTTGCTCAGGTTTGCTCTATACTGTACGCCGTGGCCGGCAAAGGAGCGCACCGGAATGGAGCGGGCGTGAATGTCTACTCCCTCGGAGGAGAAACCGCCCTCGATGGCAGGCGCGGCGGTGGGCGCCGGGCTCGGCTGCGTGGCCGGGGCGATCATCGTCCCGATCATAGTCTTTGTCGTGGTGCTGATCGCGGAGCGGTTCGACCCGGTGTGCGGAACGCCGGGCGATTCGGGCGGCTGCGAGATGGGGCTCGCGGCCGACACCATCATGGCGGTCATTCCGGGCATCCTGCTCGGCATCGCGGTCGGCGTCGTGCTCGGCCTGCGGAGCAGCGCGCGGCCCAAACCGTAGGCTCCAAATCGTAGGACGAAGAACCACATGTCGCCCGTCTCGCTGTTGCTCAACCTGCTCTGGATCCTGTTCGGCGGCTTATGGATGGCGGTCGGCTGGGTGGTCGCGGCGCTCATCATGGCGGTCACCATCGTGGGCCTGCCTTGGACCTGGTCCGCCATCACCATGGCGTCCTACACGCTGCTCCCGTTCGGCCATAGGGTGGTGTCGCGCTCGGAGATTTCCGGCCGCCAGGACATCGGCACCGGGCCGCTCGGCATGATCGGCAACCTGATCTGGCTGCTGCTGGCCGGCTGGTGGCTGGCGCTCGGCCATCTCTTCACCGCCGCCCTTCTCGCCATCACCATCATCGGCATTCCGTTCGCCTGGGCGCATCTCAAGCTGGCGCGGCTGGCGCTCTGGCCGATCGGCAAGATCGTGGTGCCGGCCTGACCCATCGGCCGCCGGCGCCGCCGGACCGCTACTTCTTCCGCTTGCTTCCGGGACGTGGCCGGGACGCCGCCTTGCCGGCGCTCCTGCCGCTCGCGGCCTTGCCGCCGGCGGCGTCGGTCGCGAGCACCGCCTGGTCGAGACGTGCGATCGCGGCCTCGTAGCCCAGCTCCGGCATCAGCGGCCCGGCTGCGCGCTGCGGGCCGCGCTCGCGCGCCGCCGTCTCGGCCGCGTGGAGCCGCCGGGGCTGCGCGGGCCGGCCCTTGATGATCAGGCGGTGCGGCACCCACCACGGGTCGGGATCCATCTGATGCCGCGCCATCGCGGCTTCGGCCTCGTCATTGTCGAGCAGCATCAATGCCAAAATGAAACGGATGTTGGGGGCGGGCACATGTCCGTCCATCAGCAAGGCGGCCAGCGCGCTGCCGTCGCCGCGCCTGAGAAAATCCAGGATGACGCGGTCGCGCGCCTTGTCGCGCGACATTCCCTCGCGGCCCATGAGATGTGCGACCTGCTCGTTCCATGGCGCCGTCGACGCGACACCGTTGCCCTTTCGCATGTGCGTTTCCCCATGCAAGTAAGTTGAGCGGCACCGCCCAGCGCGGCAGCCGAGGTGGCACCACCGTACCGGCGGTCGGTTCGCGGCCTGCCGCAACCGGCACGGCCCCATCCTGCATGGTCGGAACTTGTGGCCTTCTCGTGTCGCGTCCCAAATCTCGCCAGCTTCGCGGGTCGCAGCCATGGATTGACGGCATCATCCCTACAGCCATACCCTGCCCCGCGAATTGAGACGCGGAGCGCGGTACCCGCCGCAGGGCCAGGAAACGATGCCGAAATCAGCTTCATTGATTCTTTTCTGCGCGCTCGGTGTCGCTCTCTGCCCGCCCGCGCGGGCCGAGACGGTCGAGAGCTTCTACAAGGGCAAGACCGTCACCATCGTGGTGAGCACCGGCGTCGGCGGCGTCTTCGACCTGACCGCCCGCACGGTCGCCAAATACATGCCGAAATACATTCCCGGCAGGCCCACCATGATCGTGAAGAACATGCCGGGCGGCGGCCACGTGCTGGCCACCAACTTCATGTTCAACCAGGCCGCCAAGGACGGGACCTTCATCGGCCTGGTCAACAACGGCATGCCGCTGCATCAGGTGCTGGACGGCAGGGGCGTGCGTTTCGACGCCGCCAAGTTCAATTGGCTGGGCTCCGCTGGGCTGAGCAACCTGATGACCGTGGCCTGGTCCACCGCCGGCGTGAGGACGATCGACGATGTCATGACCCATGAGCTCATCACCGCGGCGACCGGCGCCGGCTCCAACGGCTTCATCTATCCCAACGCCATGAACCTCGTGCTCGGAACCAAGTTCAAGATCGTGCTCGGCTACAAGAGCAGCCCCGAGGCCGATCTGGCGATGGAGCGGGGCGAGGCGCAGGCGCGCGCCGGCTTCAGCCTGTCGGCCATCCTGCAGGAGCACCCGGACTGGATCACGGACAAGAAGGTGGCGGTGCTGGTGCAGGCCGGTGCCGAGCGCGAGCAGCAGTTCCCCGACGTGCCGCTGATGCACGAGCTCGCCAAGACGCCGGAGCAGCGCCGCATGCTGTCGCTGATCTCCTCGCCGGTGTCGCTCGGCCGCCCCTTCTTCACGACGCCCGATACGCCGCCCGAGCGGGTGGCGGCGCTGCGGGAGGCCTACGCGGCCACCATGAAGGACGCGGATTTCCTCACCGAGGCGCGCGCCCTCAACCTCGACATCAAGCCGATGGACGCGGAACGGGTGACGCAAATCGTCGACGAGACCATCAACGTGCCGGCGGACCTGATCGCCAAGGCCAAGGCCGTGCTCGACGTCCCGGCCGGCGGCCCCGGCGCGGAGCTGGCGCAATGACGTCGGGCGCCTCAGCGAAGCAAAAAGCTAGGGCGTAGCCTCGCTCGCTCGTCCCCATCCGTTGACGCACGCCGGCCAGCATGATCATTGACGCTTCCGATCAGATCTACGACGCGCCAGCGCGCCGCAGCCGCGCGAGGAACGAGCCGGAATGCCTGATGCCTTGGATATCATCGAAACGCCGATCCTGATCGTCGGCGGCGGCTCCGTCGGGCTCGCGCTCGCCTCCGATCTGGGCGGTCGCGGCGTGCCCTGCTTCGTGGTGGAGCAGAACGAACGGCCGGCGGACCATCCGCGCGCCACCGCCATCAATGCGCGCTCGATGGAGTTCATGCGCCGCTGGGGCGTGGCCGATGCGGTGCGCCAGGCGGCTGCGCCCGAGGACTTTCCGCACACCGCGCTCTACTGCACCAGTCTCACCGGCTTCGAGATCGCCCGCATCGAGCGGCCCCATCACGGCGGACGCGCGCCCACCACCATGAGTCCCGAGCGCGCCCAGCGTTGCAACCAGATCTGGCTCGACCCGATCCTGTGCGAGCGCGCCATGAGCTTTGCGAGCACGCAGCTGCGGTTCCGCTGGCGCTTCGAGGAGCTGCGCCAGGAGGCCGGCCGCGTGGTCGCGATCGTGCACGATCTCGCGCGCGGAGAGCGGCGGACGATCGTCGCCCGTCATCTCATCGACTGCAGCGGCGGCCACAGCCCGATCCGCCGCGCGCTCGGCATCGAGATGAGCGGCTCGCCCTATATCGGCTATCACCTGAGCATCTATGTGCGGGCACCGCAGCTGTGGACCCATCACGACAAGGGCAAGGCGGCGCTGGTCAACTTCGTCGAGCCGCAGGGCCTGTGGCGCAATCTGGTGACGCTCGACGGCCGCGAGCTCTACCGCTTCGGCCTGCGCGGCAAGGAATTCTACGACGATCCCGACAAGGTCGATGTCGAGCGGCTGTTCGAGGAGGTGGTCGGCAAGCAAATCCCGCACGAGATCATCTCGGTGCGCCGCTGGACCGCCCGCAACGTGGTGGCGGAGCGCTACCAGGTCGGCGCGGTGTACCTCGCCGGCGATGCCGCCCATCTCAATCATCCGGCCTCGGGGCTCGGTCTCAACACCGGGCTCGGCGATGCGGTCGATCTCGGCTGGAAGCTCGAGGCCGCGCTCGCCGGCTGGGGCGGGGCGGGCCTGCTTTCGTCCTACGAGATCGAGCGGCGGCCGGTCGGCAAGCGCAATGTCGGCCATGCCGACACGAGCCACGCCAACGATCGCAACCAGAAGCCCGATCCCGCCATCGCCGACGACACTCCGCAAGGCGCCCGCGCCCGCCGCGAGATGGGCGAGGCGATCGTGCGCGCCCAGACCCGCAAATTCGTGACCGACGGCATCGCGCTCGGCTATCGCTACGAGCCCTCGCCGATCTGCTGGCCCGACGGCAGCCCGCCGCCCCCCGACAGCGTCTCCGAATATCATCCGACCACGCGGCCCGGCAGCCGCGCGCCCCATGCTTGGCTCAGCGAGAGCCGCTCCATCATCGACATGTTCGGCCGCGGCTTTACACTTTTGCGGTTCGGCACCGACGCCCCGGATGTCCAGCCCTTCGTGCAGAGCTTCGCGCGCCGCGCGGTGCCGCTGACGGTGGCGACCATCACCGACCCCGCCATCGGACAGCTCTACGAGCGCCGCCTCGTGCTGGTGCGCCCGGACGGCCACGTCGCGTGGCGCTCCGACGCGCTGCCGCCCGATCCGCTCGCCCTCGCCGATCGGGTGCGCGGCGCCGACGCGGCCGCGTTGGGAACCGCCGCCAAGGCCGAAGCATTGCCGATCGGGAGCTGAGCGAGGCCGTCATGCGTTACGAGCTGTACTATTGGCCGGGCATCCAGGGCCGCGGCGAGTTCGTGCGCCTGGCGCTGGAGGAGGCCGGCGCCGGCTATGTGGACGTGGCCCGCAAGCCGGGACCGGGCGGCGGCATGCCGGCCATGATGAAGCTTCTGGACGGCACCAGCGTCAAGCATCCGCCGTTCGCGCCGCCGTTCCTGAAAGCGGGCGCGCTCATCATCGGCCAGACCGCCAACATTCTGCTCTATCTCGGTCCGCGCCACGGGCTCGTGCCCGGCGGCGAAGGCGCGCGGCTGTGGACCAACCAGCTGCAGCTCACCATCAGCGATTTCGTGGGTGAAGTTCACGACACCCATCATCCGATCGCCGGCGGCCTCTATTACGAGGACCAGCGCCCCGCCGCCAAGCGGCGCGCGGCCGATTTCCTCAAGAGCCGGGCGCCGAAGTTCCTGCGCTATTTCGAGCGCGTGCTGGAGCGCGGCGGCGGTCCCTATCTGCTCGGCCGCACGCTGAGCTATGCGGACCTCTCGCTGTTTCAGGTCGCCGACGGCCTGCGCTACGCCTTCCCCAAGGCCATGCGCCGGCTGGAGAAGAAGGCCCCGCGCGTCATGGCGCTGCACGACCGCGTCGCCGCCCGCCCCCGCGTCGCCGCCTACCTCGGCTCGGAGCGGCGGATCGCCTTCAACCAGTCGGGGATATTTCGGTATTATCCGGAATTGGATGCCTAGATCGCTCGTCGTTCCATCCGATGATCCTAGGCTCGATCGGCGGCCATAGTGTTCCGTCCTCCCGGCGATTCTGAGCCGGCGGGCGGAACTTCTCCGCGGTATCGTCACATTTTGTCGCCGCCCGCGCCCTCAATTCGCCTGAAGCCGTTGCTGAAGTTCCGCCGGTTCCGTCGGAGGGGGACTTGCATGTGGCTTGAGGATTCCTATCTCTCGCGCTTCTTCACGAAGTTCGTCGAGATTGTCGCCGGCGGCCTCGCTACCGCGATGTGCGCCTATCTCATCGCGCATGTCGGAGGCCCGCTGTCCTCTGCCACGCCAGCGCCAACTGCCGTTTCAGCTGCTTCGGCCACCGGCGAGGTCGCCGCGGGACTTCCCGCCCAGCTGGCGCCACCCGTCACGGCCGCGGCCGTCGAAGCGCAGCACCGCGCGACGCAACCGGTTACCGATGCTCCTCCTCCTGCCCAGCCCGCGCGTAAGGCCGAGAAGGCCGCCATGGCGGTGCCGGCGCCCAAGGACAACAAGGCGAGCGCGAGCCCGGCCCGCAGCGAGAAATCGGCCGAGGCGCTGGCGCGAGCCGCGCTCGCCAATCTCGACGCCGACCGGCCGGCGCCGGCCGACGCGCCGATCCGAAGGAACTTGACCGGTACCGGAACTGCGGCGTCGAGCTCCAGCAACGCCCCGCCGACGTGCCGCCGCGCCCGGCCGACGTCCAGCCGCCCCCTGCCGCTGTCGATGCCCAGGAGCGGCATGTCGCCACCCTCGACCCGCCGCCCCCGAACGCCGGTTCGCCGTCGGAAGTCGCATCTCCTCGGCCGGAGTCTCAACCTCACCAGGACAAAGGGCTCGTCTCGTTTCTTAAACGAATGCCCGATTTGCTGCGCCCCGGCACGCCCTCGTTCGCCGGCGAAGCCCCCCGTCCACCCATGCCGGTCGGAACGCCACCGAGTGAATAGTGGGGAAGTAGCCCGGCCAACGGTGCACGAGAGCTGGCGATTTTATTTTAGCGCGCTCAGTCCGGTCTCGGCTTCCAATCGCGCACCAGCTTCTTTGCCTCGGCGATCTGCGCCGCGGTCATCAGGCGCTCGACCAGCTCGCGGTCCTGCAAGGCGTCCTGATTGCCGGTCGCCGCCAGGTTGAACCACATGTCGGCCATCACATAGTCCTGCGGCACGCCCTTGCCGTTGCGGTACATGAGCCCGAGATTGTACTGGGCGTCGGCGTAGCCCCGCTCGGCCGCCGCCCGATACCAGGAGACCGCCGCGGTGAAATCCTGCGGCACCCCCTCGCCGTTGCCGTACATGTCGCCGAGGGTGAACTGGGCGGTGGCGTCGCCGTGGTCGGCGGCCTTGCGCAGCCATGTCACCGCGGCCCGGACATCCTTGGCCACGCCCTTGCCGTTGGCATACATGAGCCCGAGATTGTATTCGGCGCCCGCAAAGCCCTGGTCGGCCGCCTTGCGGTACCACGTCAGCGCCGCCGCATAATCCTGCTTCACCCCGAAGCCTTGGTCGTACATGGCCGCGAGGTCGGATTGGGCGCTGGGGAGGCCCTTGTCGGCCGCCTTGCGGTACCATGTCAGCGCCGCCGCGAAATCCTGCGGCACGCCGCGCCCGAGCGCATACATGAGCCCCAGCATCGCCTGCGCGGACGCATCGCCCTGCTCGGCCAACGGACGGCCGAGCGCAAGCGCGGTCGCGTAATCGCCCCGCCCGTAGGCCGCCACCGTGTCCTCCAGCGGTCCGGCCATTGCCGGGGCGGCGAGGAGCAAGGCGAAAGCGAACGCAACGAGCCGGGCGCTGAACGGGTTTCGGGCCATGAACTGCTCCGACGCCGGGCTACGCCCACCCTCGGTCGCCCTCAACCGCCGTGATATGGACCACGCACGCAGCTCCTCTCGACATGCCAAGTCCCATCGCGCGACCGGATGAAACCATACTCCTGTCTGGCAAGGGCAGGATTGCCGAAGATCGATGGGTGAAAAGCGGGATTGACCCCCTCCAGACTGCAGGGGATCACAAACCCACGACAGTTACGGTAATAGTCGTCGCAATCGCTGAACGCCCAAGCCGCAGGAACGTGGCCCAGGACATACAGAGCTGTGAGGCTTCCGACCAGCGCACTCCGTCTCATGGCGATCTCCTTGAGGACACCTGGGCAACCCTGCCCTGACCCGGTCGGAGATTGCAAGCGGAACCAGGGCCTGCGTGCTCCCCTACGCCATCGACCTACTTTTGGGCTGCGGTTACCGACACTCTGATGTATTTACGGCATGATGCACCACCGGGGCCTGCGCGAAGGCTGAGCTGCGGGATCGCCGGCGCCTGCGCACGAACGCGAATGTGGTCGGTATGGACCCTGAGGGCTCTGGCGGAAGGGGTGGGATTCGAACCCACGAGGGAGCGTAAACCCCCTGGCGGTTTTCAAGACCGCTGCCTTAAACCACTCGGCCACCCTTCCAACAGGATCGAGCGGCCAGCGATAATCCGAACGCGAGCGACTTGGCAACCCGTGGGCGATGCCGGAGCGGATTTGGCGCTGCCAGGATCACCATTCGACAGGGCGCCGACCACGACCGCCGACGCAGCCTGATATTTGACCTTGAGCGGAACCGCGGAAAGGCCCCTGCCGTCGAGCAATCGAAGTTCCGTTCTGTTGGCTTTGGCTCGCGGCAGTTGCTTGCGCTGCTCCGGCCGAGAGGTTTGCTCTGTCTGCGCGCGCGAGCTCCGAATCGCTCCTCTTCGAATTGCTCCTCTTCGGCTGCCTATGCCCGATTGGCGCGTGCCATCCCACCGCACTACCGCTTGCCAGTAACGCGGGCGGCCAATGCTGGAACCCGTTCCTCTGCGCAGGAAATCCTCCTTGCCGAGCAGTCAACGCTCACGCGCCGACCGAGTTCCCGGAAACAGCTTAGGGCGCGGAGGCGGAGAAATTGTCGCCGTGGCTTGCTGACGCCGCTCGAGCATGCGCCCATCACGGTTCGCCACACCGCCACTGCGGTGGAACAAAGGGTGGTCGTGTTCGTTTTGTCACGGGGCGAAAATTGGAGATGACCCATGTTGACGAAGACCAGGTTGGCAATCGCCGCGGCCCTTCTCTTGGGCGTCGCCTCCGCCGCGCAGGCGGCAAATGACAATCAGTCCGATCCGTCGCGCGGCTTTCCTTACGGCCCGGAAGGGCAAAGGGTGGGCGGAAAAGCGGTGAACAAGGCTGACCACCTTTCTACCCGACCCGGGGGTCCGTATACCCCTAAGGCGTTGAGCTCACAGGCCTCCGCCAAGACCGCGGAAGTGCTGATGAGCGACGGCAAATGCTGGTTGAACACCAGCAACGGCAACTACGGCTGGGAGGACTGCCCGAGATCCAGGCGCTGACCCACGATAAGCTGCCCGCCCCGATGAGCCCCGGCTTGCGCCGAGGCGCGGGGCGGGCCTCGCAACGGCTCGTCAGCGGCGGCAATCGGCCCGCACATGCCAAGTATGATCCGCGGCCTGGTAGAAGCCGAATGATTCGGCGGTGGCCGCATTGCCGAAGACCTCCGGGTGGAGGGCCGGATTGACTCCGGCCAGGCTGCAGCGGATCACCGCCCCGCCCCGCTCCTGGCCGTGGTCGTCGCGATCATTGGCCATGGCGGCCGCGCCGAGGACGCTCACGGCGGTGACGACTGCAAGCCACACGATCGTGCTCTTTCGACTCATTGCCACCTCCTCCGTTTTTGCCGATCCGATTTGCCGATCCGATCGCCCACAGCTTAGCGCAGCTGGAGCCGATCGTCCTTCACGGGCTCGTGTACTTGCTGCGGAACGCTACACCCCTGCCGCCGATCCTCTCCGCAAGCAGGCCTCGACGGCCTGATGTCCAGCGCCCATCTCTGGAGCGATCCAAGCCTCCGGTCGACCATGCCGACGGCATCGGACCCGATTGATCGCCATGGAACCAAAGGCGTCGCTGCCGGTTGCGTCTTTAGGACCCCGCGCCTGCTGTCGGGTCCGTGCTCCCCGCGCCCCGTCAAACAGTCGGCCTGCGCGTACCCGCTCGGCAAGGGTCGTTTGCGCTCGCGCGTTCGTCTGGCCGACACCTTGAATGCAGAAATCTTATTTCCGTCATCTGATTTCCGTCATGGAGTTCTTCTATGTTTCATGTCACGGCTTTTCTACGGGATGAGCGCGCCGCGACAGCCATGGAATATGGTTTGATCGTCACCGGGATCGCGCTCAGCACGCTGGCGGTTCTCTCGGGAATTGGCGCGAAGCTGGCGGCCGCCTTCTCGTTGCTGAAGGACGCGATGTAAGCGCGCGTCGCTCCAGGTCGTGGAGCTGTTCGCGGCCGCGTAGGCGTTTTCCACAAGCGGCAATTTCCACTCGCGGCAATCCGCCTCAATTCCGTTGCAAATGGCGACGACCGTAGTCGCGACGATGAATTGTACCTCCGCGTTGCCTGCAAGCGTAGCCGGTAAAATAAAACCGCCGGCGAAAATCCCGACCAGCGACGTCCAGCGAGAGCCGCCGTCGCGACCACCACGGGGAGGAAAAGGCGATGCCGCTATTCGCATGCAGCAAGTGCAATTGCGTCGAGGACACCGCGCTCAGCCACTACTGGTCGGCCCGCCTGCGCCAGACCTCGGCGGTCTGCTCGGCCTGTGATCCCACCATCGGGAAGTGGCACGAAGAATTTCCGAAGGAATCCGCAGCGGGCTGGATCAATGATCGCAACGGCTTCTTGCTGGACAAGCGGGCGATCGAGCGCTGGCTGGGACAGCCGATGGAGGTCTTCGCCAGGCCCGACCAGGACCGCGGCGAGGGTCGCGATACCGTGAGGGCGCACGTGCTGGCGTTGGACGGTGCCTGCTACGGCCCGAGCGCGGCTTGATGGTGCCTAATGGCAGCCGAGCAGAATTCCTGAGAGCGAACGCCTC
The DNA here is from genome assembly GCA_963744275.1 of uncultured Alphaproteobacteria bacterium. Lineage (GTDB taxonomy): Bacteria > Pseudomonadota > Alphaproteobacteria > Rhizobiales > Xanthobacteraceae > VAZQ01. The sequence continues at coordinate 113,412 of CAVUSX010000024.1, read as the reverse complement.
CACCCGTCGTCCCTGCGAAAGCAATGCGAAAGCAGGGACCCATACGCCGTGTCCTCTCGATAGGCTGCCATAGCCCGGGTCCCGGCTCTACGGCCGGGACGACGGAGATGTATGCTCGCCGCAGCGCGAGAGCGGGGACCCGGTCTCCTCCTAAAAAACAACCCCGCCGAAGCGGGGTTGCAGGCAGGGTTTCGCCGCGATTGGCGCGGCGTCGATCCTTTCGCGATCCGTCATTCCTCGGGTTGGGCAGCCGGCTCCTCGTAGATCTCCACCTTCGGAAACGTCAGCACCGCGGCGCCGGTGACGGCGGGCTTCACCGATCCGGTGATTTCCGGCGCCTGATCGGTCAGCAGGTTTTCTCCGACCACGGTCGCCGCCTCTGCGGACGGCGAGGATTCGCTCGTCGCCACGACCGCGAGCGGTTCTGCGGGCGAGGACGCGTTCGCCTCCTGCGAAACGGCGGGTTGGCTGATCTTCGCCTGCGCCAGAGTGGTCAGGAGAACATCGAGCTGCGCTTTCGTGATGCAGGTCTCGGCGCCGCCGTCGTCGGAGATGCACATCCGATGGGTATCGATATGCTGCCAGGACTCGGTCAGAGCCGCGACCGTCTCCTCCAGAAATATGACGCGCTGCTCGAGCGTCTCCACGGTTTTCACGGGCACCAGAACCATGTCCTGCCCGGTCGGAGCCAAAGTCTGCGCGTCTTCGGCGCTCACGACTTGGGCGCCGCCGAACGTGAACCAGAAAGCCAGCGCGGCTGCGGCGGCAACGGCGGAAGGTCTGGCAGAGCGACACTGCATCATCGTCTTCATGTGGTACTCCGGTTGATACAAGGGTGTGGACCGCCCTGCTCTGATTTTTTCGCCCCTGCCGGCCATGCGTCCGGCGATCGACACGCGTTTCCGGCAATGGCTGCGAGCGGCCAAATCGGCGCGGCGTGTCGAAGGCGTTGGTTTGTTGCTGGAGAGTCGTCCCTCTTCTCCAGTCCCGCCGAAGGATGAAGCGGCGCGCTTAACGAAACCTTGCGGATCGGTGATCGCGGCGCGGGCCGCCGGATAGTTTCCCGTAGGGTTAACGGCTTGCGCACACCGCGGCCGCTGCCGCGGCGATCGACGGCACGCGCAGGCACGCCCGACCGGGATCGGGGTGCGCGACGCGCTTGATGCGATCGATGGGGGACTTCGCGGTCGGTGGTTCCCGGCTTGCGCGAAGGGATCTCGATCAGGAGCAGGTCCAGACACCGCGCTGGACGGCCTTGTGCTTGACGGTCCGCTTGGGCCACTCGAAGCGGCAGCCGGAATCATCCTCGTAGAGCGAATACGGATAGCCCCAATACGAGTTGTAATTGGGATAGCCGAACAGGGTGTTGGGATAGAGCCCCCAGTAGTAGCCGGGGTAGCCGTGGTAGCTGCGGAAGCCGGCGTGACCGATCGAGGCGCTGTTGGCCACCCCCGCCAAGCCAATGGCCGAGCCAATGAGAACGGCTGCCACGCCAACGATGAATTTATGCATGGAAACCTCCCGGCGAGCGTCCTGCCGGCCCGCCTGCCAGCCAGGCGGGAGGATGCGGCCGAGCGCCTTGATATTGATCAAGTGGTGTCGATCTTGGCGAAAGCGAACGTAATCGCCCGCAGGCGGCCGGGTTCCTGTGCTTCGGCGCGTCCGGAAAATCAAGTGAGGTTCTTGCCGATACGAGCCCCTTGCACGCGCAGCCGCACGAGCCCCGTTCTGGCGCGCACCTCGGCATTGCAGCCAAGGACGTCAAATGACGTGTGTGGCTTTTGCGCCACAACCACCCGACATTCTGCCATCGGCCCTGTGAATCCGGCGTTGTTCAGGTTGGCGAGCCCGCCGCCGGCCCCTTAGACTTCCCCTCGAGGGTTCAAGGCCCGGCAGCGGAAGATGGTTCGCGCCGGTCCGCTTGGCGTGCACGATCGCCAAGCGGAGACGGGGGAGCGCATGGCTCGACTGCTAAGGCGAAGCGGCTTTACGGCCCTGAGCGCCATCCTCTCCCTCAGCGCGATCTCGGCTCACGCCCAGGACGCGACCTGGGTCGGCGGCAATGGCGGCGATCCCAATGAATGGCTTGAAAACAACAATTGGAATCCGGCGACGATTCCGACCGGAACCGCGACCTTCAACACCAGCGCGGTGACCTCGGTCACCAGCAGCGGGCTGGTCACCATCGGTGCCGTCGATTTCACCAACGTCTCGTCGACCTTCACGATCACCACCAACGACATCTTCTTGATCTAAGGTGCCGGCGTCAGCAACAATAACACCGGGGCCGCGCAGACCTTCGACGTCGAAGCCGCCATGGTCTTCCAGAACAGCAGCTCGGCCAGCGCCGGCCCCGCGCCCGTCACCTACAATAATAATTTCCAGGTCTTTTTTAATACCAATTCAACCGCCGGCAACGCCATATTCAACAATAGCGGCTATCTCGAGTTCAATGACAGCAGCACAGCCGGGTCCGCGACCATCATCAACACCGCGACACTGGCATTTCAGGCTGGCAGCACGGCCGGCACCGCGAGCATCATCAACAATTCCGGCGGAATCACCACTTCAACTCCACCAGCTCGGGCAGCAGCGCGAGCTTCGTCGCCAATGCGGGCGGCGCGGTCGACATATCCGGGCTGACCTCGGGGGGAACCACCGCCGGCTCGATCGCGGGCGCCGGAAACTATTTCCTCGGCTCCAACACTTTCACGGTCGGCAGCAACAACCTTTCGACCACGGTCAGCGGAGTCATTTCCGACGGCGGCCAGGCGGGCGGCATCGGCGGCTCGCTCGTCAAGGTGGGAACCGGCACCCTTATTCTTGCCGGCCCCAATACCTATACGGGCACCACCACGGTCAACGGCGGCACATTGGAGGTGGACGGCTCGATCGCAACATCGAGCCTGACCACCCTGAACAGCGGCACCACGCTCACCGGCGCCGGCACGGTGGGCGCGACCCAGATCAACACCGGCGCCCTGTTCGCACCCGGCACGCCCGGGACGCCCGGCACCTCGATGGCCGTGGCCGGCAACCTCGCGTTCCAACCGGGCGCCACCTATCTGGTCCAGGTCAATCCGACGAACGCCAGCAGCGCCAATGTCACCGGCACGGCCACGCTCGCCGGCAATGCCATCGCCGTATTCGCGCCCGGCAGCTACATGAAGCGGCAATACGTGATCCTGCAATCAACGGGTTTGAGCGGCGTGTTCGATGCGTTCGCCACCGCCAATCTGCCGCCCGGCTTCCACGCCAGCCTCGACTACAGCGCGACGGACGTGCTGTTGGACCTGACCGCGACGCCCCTTCCGAGCAGCGGATTGAGCCGCAATCAACAGAATGTCGCCAGCGCGCTCAACTCCTTCTTCGACAATGGCGGTGCCCTGCCGCCCGGCTTTGCGAGCGTGTTCGGGCTCACCGGCGCGAACCTCGGCAACGCGCTGTCGCAATTGTCCGGCGAAGGCGCGACCGGGGCGCAGGCGGTCGGGGTCCAAATGATGAATTCGTTCCTGTCCCTGCTGCTCGACCCGCACCCCACGGGTGAAGGCGGCGGCTTCGGCCCGGCAATGCCGTTTGCGCCCGAGCGCGAAGTGTTTACGCCCGAGATCGCCAGCGCCTATGCGAAGGCGCTCAAAGCGCCGCCGCAGCGGACGCCTGGAGAGCCCGACCCGCCGCGCTACAGCGTATGGGGCGGCGCCTACGGGGGCACCAACAGCACCAGCGGCGATCCCGTCGGTATCGGCAGCCACGACGTGACGAACCACACCGGCGCGTTCGCGGCCGGCGTCGATTATCGGGTGTCGGCCGACACCGTGGTGGGCTTTGCGCTCGCGGGCGGTGCGGCCTCGTGGTCGCTGGCGGCCGGTTTGGGCGGCGGGCGCTCCGATGTATTCCAGGCCGGCGTCTACGGCTCGCGGCAATTCGGGAAGGCGTATCTCGCCGGCGCGCTCGGCTATTCCTCGTTCTGGACCACGACCAATCGCACCGTGACGGTGGCCGGGACCGATCAGCTCACCGGCATGTTCGACCCGCAGGGAATCGGCGGACGACTCGAAGGCGGCTACCGGGTGAGCCTCACGGCCGCCGATCTAACCCCTTACGCGGCGTTGCAAGCGCAGAGCTTTTTCCTGCCGGCCTACAGCGAAACCGCGGCCTTCGGCTCGCCGCAGTTCGCGCTCGCCTACAACGCGCAGACCGCAACGGCGGTGCGCAGCGAAATCGGGAGCTGGGCGGAACGGGGCTTCCGGCTGGCCGACGGCACCGGGCTCAAGCTGTTCGGCCGCTTGGCCTGGGCGCATGATTGGCAGAGCAATCCTTCTCTCGCCGTCACCTTCCTCGGCCTTCCGGGCGCGAGCTTTACGGTCAACGGCGCGACGCCCCCGAGCGATCTCCTGCTCGTCAGCGCCGGCGCCGAGTGGCGCTGGCGCAAGGACTGGGCGCTCCTCGGCAAAGTCGACGGTGAGCTCGCCAACGGCTCGCAGACCTATACCGGCACCGCGAAGCTGCAGCACACCTGGTGAAGGGGCCGCCGCCGGCTCATGCGGCGGGGGCATCGCCGATTTCGCGGGCTATATCGCCGGGCGCGGCCGCGATTGCCCATTGCAGCTGGGGAAAGTCCTGCACCAGGGCGACGATCGGCTCGTCGGGGCGGAAGGGATAGAGAACAGCCTTCATCGCGCTCACCGCAGCAGCATTTACGCTCTTGGCCGCCAAGGGTACGCGGCCTTCCCAAGTTCCTTGCATTTCCCTCGAGCGGCGACTAGGTCAGGCCATCCCAACCGAGACCCGAATATGGCCCAATCCCGCGCCCCGAGGGTGAGCTTCGTCTCCCTCGGCTGCCCCAAGGCGCTGGTCAATTCCGAGCGCATCATCACGCGGCTGCGCGCCGAGGGCTATGAGCTCACCCGTGGGCATGCCGGCGCCGACCTCGCGATCGTCAATACCTGCGGCTTTCTCGACAGCGCACAGGCCGAATCGCTCGCTGCCATCGGGGCGGCGCTGAGCCAGAACGGCAAGGTGATCGTCACCGGCTGCATGGGCGCCGAGCCCGAAATGATCACCGCCCGCTATCCCGAGGTGCTCGCCGTCACCGGGCCGCAGCAGTACGAAACCGTGCTCGAGGCGGTGCATCGGGTGGCGCCCCCGCAGCACGACCCGTTTCTCGACCTGGTGCCGCCGCAGGGCATCAAGCTCACCCCGCGCCACTACGCTTATCTCAAGATTTCAGAGGGTTGCAACAACCGCTGCACGTTCTGCATCATTCCGCGGCTGCGCGGCGATCTGGTCTCGCGGCCGGCTGCCGATGTGCTGGGCGAGGCCGAGCGCCTGGTGGCGGCCGGCGTCAAAGAGCTCCTGGTCATCTCCCAGGACACCTCCGCCTATGGGGTCGATCTCAAATATGCGGCGAGCAGCTGGAGGGGGCGGCAGGTTCCGGCCAAGTTCATTGCGCTGGCTGGCGCGCTCGGCGAGCTCGGGGTCTGGGTGCGGCTGCATTACGTCTATCCCTATCCCCATGTGGACGCGGTCATTGCGCTGATGGCGGACGGCAAGGCCCTGCCCTATCTGGACGTGCCGTTCCAGCATGCGAGCCCCGACGTGCTCAAGCGCATGAAACGCCCGGCCGCGCAGGAGGAGACCCTGGAGCGCATCCGCGCCTGGCGCGCGATCTGCCCCGATCTCACCATTCGGTCGACCTTCATCGTCGGCTTCCCGGGGGAGACCGAGGCCGACTTCCAGTTCCTGCTCGACTGGCTCAGCGAAGCCGAGCTCGATCGCGTGGGCTGCTTCCGCTACGAGCCGGTCAAGGGCGCGACCGCCAACGATCTCGCCGCGCCGGTGCCGGTCGAAGTGAAAGAAGAGCGCTGGCATCGCCTGATGGCGCACCAGCAGGCGATCTCGACGCGGCGGCTCAAGCGCAAGCTCGGCACCCGCCAGCAAGTCATCATCGACGCGGTCGGGCCGACGGTCGCCAAGGGCCGCAGCAAAGGCGACGCGCCGGAGATCGACGGCGCCGTCTATGTGAAGAGCCACCGGCCGCTGCGCGTAGGCGAGATCGCCACCGTCAAGATCGAGCGCACCGACGACTATGATCTGCACGGCACCGCGGTCGGATTCTGACGGTCCAATCCGCTCGTTGAGCCGGCGGTGCCCTCGCCGCTCAAGCCGAAATCGCGCAGCATCCGCACCGTCAGGCGGACCAGCTCGGCTTGGCTGCGCGTCCCGGTCCCCTCCAGCGCGCGGCGCAAATGGAAGCGTGCGGTGTGGATGGTCACGCCTTCGCGTTCGGAATAGCTCTTGAGATCGTCCTCGGCGGCAAGCGCGGCTGCCAGCCGCGCCGCCCCCCTCGGCAGACCAAGCCCCCTCTGCAGGATGTCGGGATCGGCCATCCGCGTCGTCGCCGGGTCATGCACCACGACCAGCGCATGGACCGAGCCGCGCGGCATCCAGGGGGCCCAGGGCGCCTCGACCAGCGACGACGGCGCCGGCGCCACCAGGACCGCATAGGGTCTCGCCCCAGAGGGGCGCGACAACGGCAAGCTTCCACCCGCGCCCCCACGCCTGACCGACTCGAGCAAGGCATCGAGTTCGCATGCGCGCATCGGCGCTGGCCGGCGCCGGGCGTCCCCGGCGATCGAGCGAGAGCCCATCCCCGCGTCTTGCGATCGCCCGCATGCTCCGGTTGACGAACGCGGCCGAGCCGGTCGGCTCGAGCAGCAGGATGCCGGCCTCGAGACGATCGAGCGCCGCCGACAATCCGGCCACCTTGGATTCCAGCTGACGGAAGGCGCGCCGCAATTGCAGCGCGCGCGCGACATGCGGCATCAGCCGCTCGATCTGAGCGAGCTCGTCGTCCTCGAACGGCTGCCGGTCCGGGCCGCGATGCAAGCCGATCAGCTCGAAGCGGCCTTGGCTCGACTGCAGCGTGCCGCCGAGCGTTTCCGCGAGCCCGAGCGGAAGATAGAAATCATGCAGGAAGGCGCAGCGGCGCTCCTGCTCCGAGAGCATGCGATCGGTGGTGGAGGCGGTGCCGACCCGCAGGCGGGCAAAAGCCGCCGGTGCCGGGTCGATGGCGGCGAACTCCCGGACATAGCGCTCCCGCACCGCGTCGTCCCAGAGGCCCGTCGACAGGACCACGTTGGTTGCCGGGGCGGTGGCATCGAGCGAGATCAATGCGGCCGAGCGGCAGGCGAAGCGCGCCGATAACATCGTGAGCGCGCGCTCGAACTCGGCGGGGTCATGAACGCCGCGATACAGCGCATCCAGCAGTTTTGGGTCGGCGTCAATTGCCATCGCGGATCATTCGTCCGTGCTCACCCTCCTGCGATCAACCCAAAGGTACCCGGCTCCTATCCGTTTGGATAGCGCCGCGCGGGCGCTGGTCGGGCATCTTCCCGCGGCCATCGAGGCACGGGCGGCGGGAGGGCGTTTTGCCCGATTCCGGAGCAAGCGGCGGGCCGACGCGAGCGGCGGCCGGACTGGAATGTGTCGCGCGCTGCGCTGCCGGCGACGATCTTCCCGCCCTGATCGCGGATTTCCAACGCACCATCCAGGCGTTCGGCTTTGCGGCCAGCTCCTGCGGCGCCTGGGTCGGTCTCGGCGGCGCGCGCACGCATCGCTTCTTCTTCCTGGATTGGCCGCCGGACTGGATCGCGCTTTACGAATTGCGGCGGATGTTCGCGAGCGATCCGATCGTGAGCGAAGCCCGGCGGCGCATGACCGCCTTTCGGTGGGGAGACATTTCGCGGCTGAGCGAGAGCGAAGCCGAGGTGCTGACGACCGCGCGCCAGCACGGCTGGGTCGATGGTTTCGTCGTGCCGATCCATGGTCCTGCCGGCTACCAGGGCGTCGTGAACATGGCGGCGACCGAACCGCTCCGGCTCGAACCGCTCGAGCAAGCCGTCCTGCAAACGATGGCGACCACGATTCATCACCGCTGCCGCTCCGCCATCGGCTTCGGCAGCGTGTCGCATGCCCTCGCACACCTCACCGCGCGCGAGATCGAGTGCTTGCAATGGGTGGCGAGCGGAAAGACCGATTGGGAGATCGGCCAGCTGCTCGGCATCGCGGCCGCCACGGCGCATTACCATGTGGAGCACGCCAAGAAGAAGCTCGGCGTTGGCTCCCGTGTGCAGGCGGTCGCTTTACTGATCCTGCACGGCGCCTTGTGATGGCGGAGAGAGGGACATTTCGGCCACGCCGGCGAACAATCATCCACACCTATCCGATCAGATAGTACGCGGGTGGACCGGCCCCCCTTCAGGATTCTGCCGGAGGCCAGCGGTTTGAGCTGGAGGGATCTGGGCAAAGGGGGCAGCGGTGACCACAAAACTCCAGGCAGCGGCGCGGCTGACATTGGGAGCGCTGGCGCTCGCGGTTCCTGAAGCGCCCGGCGCGGCGTGGGCCGACGACGTGAACATCACCAGCAATATCGTCGGCACCGGTCTCAATCTCGATCCGTTGGCGGGCACCACCGCCAAGGTCTTTCCGGGCGTCACGGTGAGCAACGTGGTTACGCCCATTCCGGGCGGGATCGGCAGTACCTTTCCGGGCATATTCGCCTCGGCGCATGCCTGGACGCTGACCAATCAGGGCACCGTCACGGCGGCTTTCGGCAACGGCGTCTTCTTCAAGGCCGGCGGCACGGTCAACAACTCGGGCAGCATCACCGGCAGCAGCAACGGCATCGAACTCGACGGCAGCGCAGGCACGGTCAACAACCTGAGCGGCGGCTCCATCCATGGCGCCGTCTTCTTCAACGGCGTAACCGGCACGGTGACGAATGCCGGCAGCATCGACGGCGGATCGGTCGAGGGCGTCACCATGCAGGGCGGCGGCCTGCTCACAAATCAAGCCGGCGGCAGCATCGTGGCGCACGGCTCCAACAACGCCGTTTCGATCATCTTCGGAAGCAGCCGAACGGTCATCAACAGCGGGACCATCCAAAGCAACGAGTCCGGCTTTGGAACCGGCATATCGCTGCAGGACGGCACGTTGACCAACAATAGTGTTGGCAAAATTCTCGGTGCCTTCAACGGGGTATGGGCCAACGGCTCGAACCCGACCTCCGTCACCAATGCAGGCCTGATCGAGGCGTCGCTGGCGCAGGGGGGCGGATCTGCGATCGAGGTCGATGCCGGCGGCACGGTCATCAATTCCGGGACCATTCGCTCCACCACCGGCACGCTTGATCAGACCGATGCCGGCATCCAGTTCAGCGGCGCCGGGACCATCACCAATAGCGGAACGATCGCGAGCCTCGATGGCGGCCTCGCCATCCTGTTCCAGGGCGGCGGGGCCCACACCCTCGTTCTCGATACCGGCTCGGTGCTGAGCGGCAATGTGCAAGGCACCGGGACCGAAGCCCTGGTGCTCAAAGGGACCGACAGCGAAGCGGCCAACAAGTTCTTGAGCTTCGCGACCCTGTCGATGCAGGGGACCGATTGGACCCTGACCGGCAACGGCAGCTTCGCCACCAGCGCGCAGGTGCAAAGCGGCGTTCTGCGGGTCGAGGGCCAGCTCACCAGCCCCACGATGTCGGTCCTCTCCGGCGGCACGCTCGGCGGCAACGGCACGGTCGTCGGCGCGCTCACGGTCGCGAGCGGCGGCACGGTCGCGCCCGGCAACTCGATCGGCACGCTCCATGTCACCGGTCCGGTGAGCTTTGCCACCGGCTCGAGCTATCAGGTCGAGGTGAACGCTGCCGGCCAGAACGACAAGCTCATCGCGACCGGTCCCGCCACCCTCAGCGGCGGCACCGTGCAGGTCCTGCCGGCAGCCGGAAACTACGGTCTCGCTCACCAAATATACCATCCTGACCGCAAGCGGCGGCGTGACCGGAACGTTCGCGGGGACGACCAGCAGTCTTGCTTTCTTCGACCCTACCCTGACCTATGACGCCCACGATGTCTTCCTGACGCTGACCCGCAATGCCAGCGCGTTTGCCAGCATCGCCCAAACCCCCAACCAGCGTGCAGTCGGCACCGCCCTCGATGCGAGTGCCTTCGCCAGCACGCTGGTGCAGGCGATCGTGGGCCTGAGCCAGCCGCAAGCCCTGCAGGCGTTCGACGCGCTCTCCGGCGAGGTCCACGCCAGCACGCGCGCGTTGCTGTTCGAGGACTCGGGCTATTTGCGCCAGGCCATGCTCGGGCGGCTGCGCTCCGCATCTGATCTGGTTGGCGGCGGCGACATGGCGGCGCTCGCCCACGGCGGTCCGATGCTCGCTTATGCGGCGACGCCGGCGTTTCCGCTCAAAGCGCCGAAAAAGCTGCCCTCCGCGATCGCGGGTCCCGACATCACGTTCTGGGCGCAGGATTTCGGCGCCTTCGGCCGGATCGACGGCGACGGCAATGCCGCGGGAGCCAAACGCGCGCTCACCGGCCTGTTCACCGGCGTGGATGCGAGGGCCGGACAGGTGGCGCGGGCGGGGTTGGTCGCCGGCTATTCGCACGCGGATATCCATGTCGATGCGCGCGCCAGCTCCGCCAATATCGACAGCTTCCATGTCGGGGCCTATGCGGGGGCCAAGCTCGGCGCCTGGAACCTGCGATCAGGTACCGCCATCACCTGGCACGATATTGCAACCGCGCGCTCGATCGTGTTCCCCGGCTTCGCCGACCAGACGAGCGCGAGCTACAATGGCAGCACCGCGCAAATTTTCGGCGAGGTCGGCTACGGCGTGAGCTATGGCTCGATCGCTGCCGAGCCTTTCGCCGGCTTTGCCTTCGTGCATCTCGCGACCGACGCTTTCACCGAGCAGGGCGGCAGCGCCGCGTTGCGCGGCGCCGGCAGCCAGGCGGACATCGGCTATTCGACCTTGGGGGCGCGCGCCGCGGCCAATCAGCTCCTGCCGAACGGAATGTTGCTCACGCCGCGCGCTTCGCTCGCCTGGCAACATGCCTTCGGCCAGCTCACGCCATCGGCCATGCTGACATTCCTGAGCACGTCCACATCCTTCATGGTCGCCGGCGTCCCGCTCGCCCCCGATAGCGCGCTGGTCGATGCCGGCTTCGATCTCCGGCTGCGTCCGCAGGCGACGATCGGCGTGTCCTATGTGGGCCAGCTCGCCGGCCACGCCCAGGATCACGCTCTCAAGGGCAAGCTCGCCTGGGATTACTGACCGAACAGCCGGCGCCCGCGGTCGCCGACGGCAGCCGTCAAAGCTCGCCCACGACCTTCACCACCGCGCTCGTCAATGTGGCGAGCTCATCCGGCGCGATCGTAAAGGCCGGCGTGAGATAGACGGTCGAGCCGAAGGGGCGGATGAAGACCCCTTCCTGCACGAAGCGGGCGCGCAGGCCGTCGAGGTTCGCGATGCGCTCGAGCTCGACCACGCCGATCGCGCCCTTCACCCGCACTTGCCGCACGCCCGGCATGCCGCGGCACGGCGCCAGGCCCAGCTCCAGCGCGGCCGCGATCTCGGCAACCTGCCGCAAGCGCGGCTCCGCAGCGAACAGATCGAGCGACGCATTGGCGGCCGCGCAGGCGAGCGCATTGCCCATATAGGTCGGCCCGTGCATCAGGGCCTGCTTCGGGTCTTCCGACCAGAAGGCCTCGAACACCTTGGCGGTCGCGACCGTGGCGGCGAGCGGCAGCGTTCCACCGGTCAGCGCCTTCGACAGCGTGATGATGTCCGGAACCACCGCCTCACAGGCGAACAGGCTGCCGGTGCGGCCGAAGCCGGTGAAGATCTCATCGAAGATCAGCAACAGATCATGCCGGTCGGCCGCCGCGCGCAATCGGCGCAGCACCGCGACGTCATGGAACAGCATGCCGCCCGCCCCCTGCACCTTGGGCTCGACCAGGATACCGGCGATCTCGCCGGCATGGCGATCGAGCAGGCGCTCGAGCGCCGCGGTGCTCTCCTCATCGTGCGGCAGATCGAGGATGAAATGGGCCGGCAGCAACCCGGCGAACAGCGCGTGCATGCCGGCTTGCGGATCGCACACCGCCATGGCGCCGGTGGTGTCGCCATGATAGCCGCCCCGAAAGGCCACAAACCGGGTGCGGCCGGCGCTGCCGCGGTTGAGCCAGAACTGCACCGCCATCTTCATGGCGATCTCGACCGCCACCGAGCCGGATTCGGAAAAGAACACGCGCTTAAGATCACCTGGAAGCAGCGCCGCCAGCCGTCGCGCCAGGGTCAAGGCCGGCTCATGCACGAGCCCCCCGAACATCACATGGGGCATCAGGGCGAGCTGCCGCTCGACCGCGGCCCTTATGTGCGGATGGTTGTAGCCATGGCAGGCGGTCCACCATGATGCGATGCCGTCGATCAGCTCGCGGCCGTCGGACAGCACGATGCGGCAACCCTGGGTGCGCTCGACCGGCAGCGGCGGCCGGGCGGTCCGCATCTGCGCATAGGGCAGCCAGATATGGTCGAGACCGGCGCCGTACCAATCGGGCGGGCGCTCGCCTCCATCATGGGCCGATGAGCCTTGGGCCGAGAGCCTTGGGCCGATGAGCGGTGCTTCCATTCCACGGCGGATGCAGTCATTCTGGTTGGCGAAGCCTCAAGCGCACTCTACACCAGCCGGATGCGGGAGCCGGCTCTCCCGCGGTTGAAAGAAGCACCAAAGGGTCATGCGTTCGCTGGACGAATTCGCCGCCGCCAAGCTGGCCGAGCTCGAGCGCGCCAATCTTCGCCGCCGGCTCGTCGATACCACCCGTTTGGACGGAATCTGGGCGCTGCGCAACGGCCGCCGCCTGCTTTCGTTCTCCTGCAACGATTATCTCAACCTGTCCCAGGACCCGGCCATCAAGGCGGCGGCGATCGATGCGCTGCAGCGCTACGGGATCGGCAGCGGTGCCTCCCGCCTGGTCACCGGCAATCATCCGCTGTTCGCCGCGCTCGAGGAGAGGCTCGCGCGCCTGAAGCAGACCCAAGCCGCTTGCGTGTTCGGCTCCGGCTATCTGGCCAATATCGGCATCATCCCGGCCCTGATCGGTGCCGACGATCTCGTGCTCGTGGACGAGCTCGCTCATGCCTGCCTGTTTGCCGGCGCCCGGCTGTCGCGCGCCACCGTACTGCCGTTCCGCCATTCCGACCTCGCGCATGTGCAGGCGTTGCTCGACCAGAATCGCGCCCGGCATCCGCGCGCCTTGATCGCCACCGACGGGGTGTTCTCCATGGACGGCGATCTGGCGCCCATTCCCGCTCTGGCCGCCTTGGCGGAGCGCTTCGATGCCTGGCTGATGACCGACGACGCCCACGGCATCGGGGTGGTGGGGGGCGGACGCGGCTCGACTTACGTCGCCGGCATGCGACCCGATGTCCCGCTGCAGATGGGCACCCTGTCGAAGGCGATCGGCGCCTATGGGGGCTATCTTTGCGCCAGCGCCGGCGTCATCGAGCTGATCCACAATCGCGCGCGCAGCTTCGTCTACTCGACCGGCCTGCCGCCCGCCATGGCGGCGGCCGCGCTCGCGGCACTCGACCGGATCGAGGCCGATCCGGCCTATGCGGCGCTGCCGCTCGCCAAGGCGCGCTCATTCACCCGGCGGGTCGGCTTGCCGGAGGCGGAAAGTCCCATCGTGCCGCTGATCGTGGGCGACGCGCAGGCGGCGCTGCGGGCCTCGCGCCTGCTGGAAGCCGAAGGCTTCCTGGTCATCGCCATCCGGCCCCCGACCGTGCCGGCCGGCACCGCGCGGCTGCGCTTTGCCTTCACGGCCCAGCATCCCGACCACGAGATCGAGCGCCTCGCCGACATCGTGCGGGCGCGGATCCTTACCGCGGAGCCGCAAGCGCAGGCGGCAGGCGTGCGGTAGCTGGAATGAGCGCGATCTTTGTCAGCGGCACCGGGACGGATGTCGGCAAGACCTTCGTCACCACCGGGCTCATCCGGCATCTTCTCGCGGGCGGCGGCGCGGTCGATGCCATCAAGCCGGTGGTGAGCGGATTTGATCCGGCCGACCTGGCGGCGAGCGACCCGGGAGCGCTGCTGGCGGCGCTGCGCCGTCCGCTCACGCTCGCGGAGGTGCAGCGCATCTCGCCCTGGCGTTTCGCGGCGCCGCTGTCCCCCGACATGGCGGCCAAGCGCGAGGGCCGCGCCATCGCATTCGACGCCGTGACCGATTTTTGCCGCACCGCCATGGCGGCCCGCCGCGGTCATCTGTTCATCGAAGGCATCGGCGGCATCATGGTCCCGCTCGACGCAAGCCACACCGTGCTCGACCTGATCTCGCAGCTGCGGCTGCCGCTCCTCCTGGTGGCCGGGAGCTATGTGGGCACCATCAGCCACACCTTGACGGCGCTGCAGGTGCTGGCTCGGCGCAATCTCGACGTCGCCGCGGTGGTGGTGAGCGAGAGCGCCGGCAGCGCCGCCTCGCTCGACGACACCGTGGCCGCGATCGCGCGCTTTGCCGATTCGATCGACGTGGTGGCCATTCCGCGGCTCGCCGACGCCGCGGCCGGGCACCCGGCTTTCGCGGCGATTGCGAAATTGCTGTGATGCGCGTGAGGGGCCGCGGGACCGTAGGTTGGGTTAGCGCGGCCCCGGACGAACCAATAGGATCAAATCTTGATCCGCGCGTAACCCAACATTCGGCATTTCGGCTTGCTGACAGTCAATTGATGGGTTTCGCAAGAGCTCAACCCATCCTACAAGAATCACGGAATCAAAATGCTCGATCCGGTCGGTGGCGCGGCTTTCCAAATCGCGGTGGGCCTGGGCGGCGTCCTTGAGGGCGTAGCGCTGGTTGACCGGAATCTTCACCTTGCCGCTCGCCACCACGCTGAACAGGCTGTTGGCGATCGCCAGCAAGTCCTCGCGCTTGGCCGCATAGGTATTGAGCGTCGGGCGGGTGGCGAACAGCGAGCCCTTGGTCTGCAGGATGTTGATGTTGAAGGCCTCGATCGAGCCCGAGGCATTGCCGAAGCTCACGAACATGCCCAGCGGCTTGATGCAGTCGAGCGAGGCCGGGAAGGTCGCCTTGCCGATGCCGTCATAGACCACCTCGCATAATTTTCCGCCGGTGATCTCCTTCACCTTGGCGACGAAATCCTCGTCGCGGTAGAGAATCGTGTGATGGCAGCCATTGGCCTTGGCGAGCTCGGCCTTTTCCTTGGAGCCGGCCGTGCCGATCACGTTGGCGCCCAGCAGGTTCGCCCATTGGCAGGCGATCAGACCGATGCCGCCGGCGGCCGCATGAATGAGCACGTTCATGCCGCCGCGCACCTTGAAGGTCCGGTTGAGCAGGTATTCGACCGTCATGCCCTTGAGCATCATGCCGGCGGCCTGGTCGTAGGTGATCAACTCGGGCAGCTTGACGGCGCGTTCGGCCAGGATCAGCCGTTCGGCCGCATAGCCCCCGAGCGCCGAGACATAGCCGACCCGATCCCCGACCTTGATCTCGCTGACACCGGGACCGACCGCCAACACCTCGCCGGCACCCTCGTTGCCGGAGACGAACGGCAGCGCTTGCGGCGGCGGCGGGGAATAGAGCCCGGAGCGAAAATAGGTGTCGATATAATTGACGCCGCAGGCGTACTGCTTGATCCGGAGCTGGCCCGGTCCCGGCGCCGGCACCTCGATGTCCTCATAGGTGAGCACCTCGGGCCCGCCCGTCTTGTGTACCCGCACTGCTGCGACCATTGCATCGCTCCCTTTGCACTTGCCTTGTTGGATTTTCCGTGTGGCCCGAAACCCGAGGACGCCGGCATCGTGTTCCAACCTGATCGCATGATCAAGCAGGCCAAGTCATCGAATTGCGCTTCAACGGAGGCGCCCCCCGGCTTTCGGATCGGCCGAAACGGCCCGCATGTCAACGCTTCTCGGTGAGCCCGACGCCGATAAAATACACCGCCAGGACCACCAGCCCGCCCGCGACCCAAGGTCCGGGCTCGAGTGAACGCGCCAGCGCGACGGCGGCGAGCAGCGACCATAGGACGACCGCCGCCATGCTCACCTTGCGCAGCCGCACCACACGAAACGGGTGCAGGAACTTGAACGGCACGAATGTGAGGACGCACAGCAGCGCAACCAGCAAGGCGGTGAGCCAAGGCGCCGGCTTGAGGACGAACAGGTAGAAGGCCACCACGTTCCACAGGGTCGGGAAGCCGCGGAAATAATTGTCGGCGGTCTTCATGCGGCGGTCGGCGAAGTAGATCGCGCCGGTCATCACGATGAGGATGCCGGCCGCCGCGCCCAGGGAGGGCGGCAGCAGGCCGCCGGCCGCGATCGCATAAGCGGGAACGAACACATAGGTGACGAAATCGACCACCATGTCGAGAATATCGCCCGACCAGCGCGGCAACACCTCCGCCACCTTGATGGCCCGCGCGATGGTGCCGTCGATGCCATCGACGATGAGGGCGAGGCCGAGGCAGAGAAACATGACCTCGAAGGCGCCCTGCACCGCCGCCAGCAGCGCCAGGAGCGCCAAGCCGGCCCCGCTGGCGGTCAGGACATGTACCGAGAAGGCACGAGCATAGTCGAGCGATGTCAAGATATTATGCTCCGTTCTCAACCCCGATGCGCAGGCTTGACGATATACTCGATTTGCCGGCGCGAGCGTGTCAATGAAAGACTGATGAGCGACACCGCATGAGCGACACATCGGTCGAGGTGGTGATCATCGGCGGCGGGCCGGTGGGCCTCACCGCGGCGATCGCGCTGGCCGGCGCGGGCGTCGAGACCGCGCTGGTCGCGCGGCCCGCGGGCGCGCCCGACAACCGCACCACCGCGCTCCTTGCGAGCTCCGTCACCGCCCTCGATACGCTGGGCGTCTGGCAGCACTGCCGCGACGCCGCCGCACCGTTGCGGGTCATGCGCATCATCGACGATACCGCCCGCTTGCTGCGCGCCCCGGAGGTGCATTTTGCCGCCGCCGAGATCGGGCTCGATGCCTTCGGCCACAATATCGAGAACCGGTTCCTCATCGCCGCGCTCGAGGCCCGCGCGTGCGCGCTCCCCGCCCTCACCTTCATCGCGGACGACGCGCGCGCCGTCGCGATCACGACGACCGGCGTCACGGTGGAGCTGCGGCACGGCGCTGCGCTGCGCGCCAGGCTGGCGATCGGAGCCGACGGACACCGTTCCCTGTGCCGGAGCTCAGCCGGCATCGCGACCGACGGGAGGCGCTACCCGCAGACCGCCCTCACCTTCAATCTCGGCCACCAGCGCCCGCACCAGGACAGCTCGACGGAATTCCATACGCCGAGCGGGCCCTTCACTTTGGTGCCGCTGCCAGGACGACGCTCGAGCCTGGTGATGGTGGTCGATCCGGGCGAGGCCGCGCGCATCGCGGCGCTGTCCGAAGCCGAGCTCGCCCGCGAGATCGAGCGCAGATCCCATTCGATCCTGGGCGCAATGGAGCCGGAGCCGGGCCGCGGCAGCTTCCCGCTGGCGACGCAGACCGCGCGGCGTTTCGCGGTCGCCCGCATGGCGCTGGTCGGCGAAGCCGCCCATCTGCTCCCGCCGATCGGCGCCCAGGGCCTCAATCTCGGCCTGCGCGACGCCGCCACCATCGGCGAGCTGGTGGTGGCGACGCGCCGGGACGGCGGCGACGTGGGCGGGTCCGACCTCGCCGACCGCTACGACGCGGCGCGGCGCAGCGATGTGACCAGCCGCGCATTTGCGGTCGACCTGCTCAATCGAAGCCTGTTGTCGGATTTCCTGCCCCTGCAGGGCGCGCGCGGCTTGGGCCTCTTTCTCATGGGGCGCATCGGCCCGCTGCGCCGCGCCGTCATGCGCGAGAGCATCGCGCCGGCCTCCGCACCGCCGCGCCTGATGCGTGGAGAGGTGCTCTGATGCCCGCAACGCCCATGGGCTCGCACGGTTTCGTCACCCGGAACAGCACCGCGCCGGCAGGGCGGACTTGGCTCGTAATTTGCTTTAACAAACCAGGCTAAGCACGCCGCCTCAGGATGGCTCGAGAAACCGGATCGCTCATGAAGCTACCGCGCAATTTCTTCAAGCCGCTGGCGATCGGGGCGCCGATGCCGCTGCGCGAGCTGCCGGTGCGGCTCGAGCGCATGATCCATTTCGTGCCGCCCCATATCGAGAAGCTGCGCCTCAAGGTGCCGGAATTGATCGCGCAGGTCGACGTGGTGCTCGGCAACCTCGAAGACGCCATTCCCTCCGACGCCAAGGAGGCGGCGCGCCGCGGCTTCGTCCAGATGGCCGCCGCCTGCGATTTCGGCGCCACCGGCTTGTGGACCCGCATCAATGCGCTCAATTCGCCCTGGGGGCTCGACGACGTGATGGAGATCGTCGGCGCCGTCGGCAACAAGCTCGACGTGGTGATGCTGCCGAAGGTGGAAGGCGCCTGGGACATCCATTATCTCGATCAGCTGCTGGCGCAGCTCGAGGCCAGGCATGCGCTGAAGAAGCCGATCCTCATCCACGCCATTCTGGAGACCGCCGAGGGCGTCCAGAACGTCGCGTCGATCGCGAGCGCTTCGCCCCGCATGCACGGCATCAGCCTCGGCCCCGCCGACCTCGCCGCCTCGCGCGCCATGAAGACCACGCGCGTCGGCGGCGGCCACCCGGATTACAAGGTGCTCGCCGATTCAGCCGGCGAAGGCCGCGAGCGCGCAGCCTTCCAGCAGGACCTCTGGCACTACACCATCGCCAAGATGGTCGACGCCTGCGCGGCCTGCGGCATCAAGCCGTTCTACGGACCGTTCGGCGACTTTTCCGATCCGCTCGCCTGCGAGGCCCAGTTCCGCAACGCGTTCCTCATGGGCTGCGCCGGCGCCTGGTCCTTGCACCCCACCCAAGTCCCGATCGCCAAGCGCGTGTTCTCGCCCGACCCGGCCGAGGTGGCGTTCGCCAAGCGTATCGTGGACGCCATGCCGGACGGGTCCGGCGCCGTCATGATCGACGGCAAGATGCAGGATGACGCCACCTGGAAGCAGGCCAAGGTGCTCATCGACCTCGCCCGCCTGGTCGCCGCCAAGGACCCGGACATGGGGCCGCGGTATAATCTCTAGCGCGGGGCTCGATCCTGGACTATGCGCATGGGCATGAGCAAAACCCGCATCGCCCAATTCAAGCTCGGCCAGGTGGTCCGGCACCGGCTGTTTCCGTTCCGCGGCGTGGTCTTCGACATCGATCCGGAATTCAACAATACCGAGGAATGGTACCAGTCCATTCCGGAGAAGGTGCGGCCGCGCAAGGACCAGCCGTTCTATCATCTGTTCGCGGAGAACGCCGAGAGCGAATACATCGCCTACGTGTCGGAGCAGAATTCTGCTGCCGGACACCTCGGGCGAGCCGGTGCGCCACCCGCAGGTCGCCGAGGTGTTCGAGAAGGACCGCGACGGCGGCTACCGGCCGCGCGTCTCGTCGTTGAATTGAGATTTGGGGCCGCTCTACAACGGACACCGGAGCTAGGCGTATCAAACCGGGGCCGGCGAGGCTTGTTGCAGTCCGGCGACGTTGCCTTTTTGTTCGCCAGGCTGCCCATGCGTATTTCAACGGACCAATGGCAACATTCTTGCTCTTAGGGTGTGGCGATAATCACTCTCTGGGCGAGGTGCGCCAGCATGACACAAACCGCGAGCCGTCCACGAACACTCGTCCCGAAATCGATCGGCACGTTGCGCATCTTTGCAATCGTATACGCCGCTCAGGCCGCCTTCGGGATTGCCGCAGGGGTCGGTTACGCAATGTGGCTGCTATATTGGTGATTTAACGAGTCCAGACGTACCGCCCCTCGCTCGGCGCGTCTCATCGTTGAATTGAGGAGCCCCGGCGCCCCGCCGCCGATCGAGACGGCGCGCGATTATTTCGGTGCCGCCGGCTGCTGTTGTTGTTGCAGCTGCTGCTTCTTGGCGAACTCCTCCTGCAGCTTCTTCTGACGTTCCTCCAGGACCTTGGGATCGGTCGGCGGTCCGTCATAGGCCTTGGCGAAATCGGGCAGCGGCAGCGGAAGGCTGACGGCCTGGCCCTGGCTGTTGATGGCTTGCACCACCAGGCTCTGGCCCTTCTTCAGCTTGCCGATCAGCTCGCCGCTGGCTTCGTAGTCGGCCATGCAGCCGTTGGGAAAGCAGATCATGTAGGGCGCCGTCATCGGCTGGCCCTGATCGACGATGGCGCGCGTGCCTTGCGGGAGCTGCATCCCGAGCGGCAGGGTGACGCGGAGAATCTTGCTGGTCGAACCCTCGGGCTCGATCAGCACCGCCCCGATGACCAGCATGCCGGTATCGATGCGCCCTTCCTTGCCGGTAAAGCAGACCTGCTGAGCATTCGCCTCCTGGCCCTTCAGGCAAACCTTGGTCCAAGGCGAATAGGTCAGCGGCGGCACTTCGGGCGCGCCAGCCGCAGCCGGAGCCGGCGCTTGCTGCGGCGGGGCTTTCGGCTGCGCTTTGGGCTGGGCCTTGGGGGCCGGCGGCGCCTGGGCGAAGGCCGGCGCGCCGACCAGCACGGCGGTCGAGAGCGCTGCGGCCCAAAGCGCAATCGCTCCTGCCGTGACCACGAACGAGCCATCCCTCGGACGAGCCGGTGCGGAGGCGATCCTGACCTTCATGGCGAAATCCTTCTTGCTCGTCGTTCGCGACGCCCCCCGGGGTCTGCTCGAACGCCCCCCTGCCGCGCAATAAAGCACGTCGGGCCGGCCGGAAAAAGTGGGTGATCGCCCCGATGGCCGGCGTGCGAAAGCTCCCGTCGGATTTATCACGATTTAAGATTACCGCGCGCGTCAAGCGGCCCTAATGACAGTACCCAAACGACAGTGCCGAAATATCGAGGCGAGACCCAAAACCGGCAGGCACGGCACTCGGCGCCGCATTATTACCGCGTCGCCGGCTGCTGGCCTTCGAGCTTCTTGCGCGCCTCTTCGGCCCGCTTCTGCAAGTCGTCCTGCAGCTTCTTCTGTTGCTCCTCGAACACCTTCGGGTCGGTGGGCGGGCCGTCATAGGCCTTGCCGAAATCGGTGAGCGGCAGGACCAGGCTGATCGGCTGACCTTGGCTGTTGATGCCCTGCACCACCAGACCCTGGCCCTTCTTCAATTTACCGATGAGCTCGGCGCTCGCCTCGTAGTCGGCCATGCAGCCGTTGGTGAAGCAGATGATGTAGGGCGCGTTCATCGGCTGGCCTTGATCGACGATGACCCGCGTGCCCTGCGGGAGCTGCATGCCGAGCGGCAAGGTGACGCGCAGAACCTTCTTGGCATCGCCCTCGGGCTCGATCAGCACCGCGGCGATCACCGGCATGCCGGACTCGATGCGCCCGTCCTTGCCGGTAAAGCAAACCTGCTGGGCATTGGCCTCCTGCCCCTTCAGGCAGAACTTGGTCCAGGGCGAATAGATGAGCTGGGGCTGCTGCGCCTCGCCGGCCGCCGGTTGCTGCGGCGCCGCTTCCGCCGGCTTCTGCGGCTGGGGCGCGCCCTTGGGCGCTGCCGCCGGCGGGCGGGGTGCGGCCTTGGGCTGCGCCGGCGGCGCCTGCGCGAAAGCCGTGGCGCCCATCGCAATCGCCAGGACGGTCGTGGTCAGCCCCAGAGCCAATGCACGAGCACCCGGCCGGGCCGGTCCGGAGGCGATCCGAACGTTCATGACAGAATCCTTTTGCTCCCCGCACTCACAGCCACCCGGGCCGAGCGGGCACCCCGATTGTCAGGCTGTGTCGGCACCAAATACGGCAGGAGCGTGACGCCTGTCGCCCTATTACCCCAATTGGTGTGCGCGATAAAGCCGCCCGAAAATAATAGTGATAAGATGGAGCCGCGAGTCCCAATCGCTCCGCAAACGTTCGAAGCTCAACCAATTCAACCGCATCGCAGATCGGCTCACCCCCATTCGATCGCCCGTGACCACGTTCACCCTCACCCGCAAACCCGCGCCGTCCCGGGGCGCGCGGGCATTTGTCGCGCTCATCGGGATCGCCTTGCTCCATGGCGCGGGCGGTCCCGACGGCGGCCGGCGCCGGCGAAGCGCGCTATGCCATCGCCATGCACGGCGAGCCGGCCCTGGCCGAAGGCTTCACGGCGGTGCGCTACGTCAATCCGGACGCCCCCAAGGGCGGCCGCCTGGTGGAGGGCGTGCTCGGCAGCTTCGACAGCCTCAATCCCTTCATCGTCAAAGGCCTGGTCGCCCAGGGCATCCGCAGCCCCTTCGTCGTCAACGGCAATGTGATCAACGGCTATGTGGTCGAGAGCCTGATGGCGCGCGGCTATGACGAGCCGTTCACGCTCTACGGTCTCATCGCCCGCACGGTCGAGACCGACGACGCCCGCAGCTACGTGACCTTCGGGCTCGATCCGGCCGCGCGATTTTCCGACGGCCAGCCGGTGACGCCGCAGGACGTCCTGTTCTCCTGGCAGCTCTTGCGCGACCACGGCCGCCCCAACCAACGGCTCTATTACGGCAAGGTCGCGGGCGCGCGAGATCATCGGCGAGCATGCGATCCGCTTCGATCTCACCGGCAGCAACGACCGCGAGCTCCCCCTCATCCTCGGCCTGATGTCGGTGCTGCCCAAGCACGCGATCAATCCCGAGACATTCGAGGAGAGCGCGCTGACGCCGCCGATCGGGAGCGGACCCTATGTGGTCGGCAAGGTCGAGCCGGGCAAGAGCGTGACGCTCGAGCGCAACCCCGACTATTGGGGGCGCGAGCTTGCCGATCAATCGCGGCTTCTGGAATTTCGACGAGATCCGGTTCGATTATTACCGCGACGCCAATTCCTATCACGAAGCCTTCAAGAAGGGGCTGTTCGATCTGCGCACCGAGACCGATCCGGGGCGATGGCAGACGGCCTACGACTTTCCGGCGGCGCGCGACGGCCGCGTCGTCAAGGAGGCGCTGGGCAGCGGCCTGCCGAAGGCCAGCTCCTTCTACGTCTTCAATACGCGCCGCCCGGTGTTCGCGGACATTCGGGTGCGCGAGGCGATCGCGCTCCTGTTCGACTTCGAATGGATCAACCACAATCTGTACTTCGACCTCTACCAGCGCAGCGGAAGCTATTTCGAGGGCTCCGAGCTGTCGGCGCGCGGGCGGCCGGCCGATGCGGCCGAGCGCGCCTTGCTGGCGCCGTTTCCCGACGCGGTCCGCCCCGACGTGCTCGACGGCACCTGGTCGCCGCCGGTCAGCGACGGTTCCGGCCGCGATCGCACCACGCTCCGGCGCGCGCTCGATCTGCTTCACCGCGGCCGGCTACGAGCTGCGCGGCGGCGAATTGGTCGAGGCGCGCACCGGCACACCGCTCAGCTTCGAGATCATGATCGCGATCAGGCCCGATACCCAGGATGAGCAGCGCCTGGCGCTTGATGTTCGCCAGCAACCTCAAGCGGGCCGGGATCACGGTGCGGGTGCGCACGGTCGATGCGGTCCAGTTCGAGACGCGGCGGATCGCATTCGATTTCGACATGATCCAGAACCGCTGGGACGAATCGCTCTCGCCCGGCAACGAGCAGGCCTTCTATTGGAGCGCGGCCGCCGCCGACCAGAACGGCAGCCGCAATTACATGGGGGTCAAGAGCCCGGCCGTGGACGCCATGATCGCCACGCTGGTCCAGGCGCAGCGGCGCAGCGACGTGGTGGCGGCGGTGCGGGCGCTCGACCGGGTGCTGATCTCGGGCGCCTACACGGTGCCGCTGTTTCATCATTCCGACGAATGGGTCGCACATTGGACGCGAATCCGGCATCCTGCGGCGACGTCCGTATCGGGCTTCTTGCTCGAAACCTGGTGGCAGCAGCCGAAATGAAGCGCAAAACGCGGCCAATGTCGTGA
Organism: uncultured Alphaproteobacteria bacterium; assembly: GCA_963744275.1. Lineage (GTDB taxonomy): Bacteria > Pseudomonadota > Alphaproteobacteria > Rhizobiales > Xanthobacteraceae > VAZQ01. The sequence continues at coordinate 89,741 of CAVUSX010000024.1, read as the reverse complement.
TCCTCGACCATCCGCCTCAGCCGGCGAACACCGGCGTCGACGCCAGCCTCGACGATCTCTTCCGCGCCGCCCTGGCGCGGCGCCCGGATGCGATCGCGCTCATCGATCCGCCCGACCGCGCGCGCTTCACCGACGGCGTGGCGCGGCAGCTGACCTATGCGCAGGCCGATCGCATGATCGCGGCCATCGCCGGCACGGCTGCGCCAGATGGATCTGCACGCCGATGCGGTCGTCGGGCTGCAAATCGCCAACACGATCGAGGGCGTGCTCACCTTCATGGCGGTGCTGCGGGCCGAGCTGATCGCCATGCCGCTGCCGCTCCTGTGGCACCGCGCCGATGCGGTCGGCGCGATCCGGCGCGCGGGCGCCAGCGCGCTGATCGTGAGCGGCCGCATCGGGGCGACGGATCATTTCGATCTCGCGGTCAATGCCGCGGCCGAAGCCTTCACGGTGCGCCAAGTCTGCGGTTTCGGGCCGCCGCCCGACGGAGCGGTCTCGCTCGACGATCTCTACGCCACCGTCGAGCTCGGCCGTACGACGGCCGGCGCGAGCGAGCGGGCGGCTTCTCCCGGTCGGGGCGGCCATTTGGCTGCGGTCACCTGGGACGTGACGGCGGACGGGCCGGTCCCGGTGGCCCGCAGCGGCGCCCAGCTGATCGCCGGCGGGCTCGCGGTCCTGCTCGAGAGCCGGCTGCCGCAGAATGCCGTCGTCCTGTCCACCATTCCGCCTTCCTCGTTCGGCGGCATCGCGATGACCTTGCTGCCCTGGCTGGTGGTCGGCGGAACACTGGCGCTCCACCACCCCTTCGACGGCACGACCTTTGCGGCGCAATGCCGCGACCTTCATTGCGATGCCGTGGTGGTCCCGGGACCGCTGGTGGCGCCGCTGGCGGCGGCCGGATATCTGTCGGCACAACAGGGTCTCAAGAGCGTGATCGCAGCCTGGCGCGCGCCCGAGCAGTTGCGGCGCACCCCCGACTGGCGGGACTGCCGCGCCTGCGTTGATCGACGTGCAGCTGTTCGGAGAGATCGGCCTGATCGCGGCGCGGCGCGGGCCGAACGGAAAGCCGCAGGCCATTCCGCTCGGTCCGGTCCTGGCGCCGCGCGGCTCCGACGGCGCGCTGGCGGTGGCCGAAGTCGCCACCACCGCGGCCGGAACGCTCGCGCTGCGCGGCCCCATGGTGCCCAAGCGTGCGTTTCCGCCGGGCGCCGAGCGCACCGCGCTGCCACACTTCAAGGTGGCGGCGGACGGCTTTGTCGACACCGGCTGCGCGGCCCTCGTCGGCCCCGACCCCAACAGCGTGGTGGTGAGCGGACCACCGCCCGGCCTGGTGAGCTTCGGCGGCTACCGCTTCGCGGTCGGCGAGCTCACCGGCATCATCAACGGCCTTGATCGGAGCGGAACGCTGGCGGTGCGGCCCGATGCACTGGTCGGGCACCGCTTGGTCGGCACTGCCATCAACCAGGAGGCCATCCGGATGGCGCTGCGCGGCATCGGCGCCAACCCGCTGCTGGCGGAGGCCTTCGGGGCATGCCCCAAGATCGAGCCCGAGCCCAACTCTAAGAGCCAGGAGTCCAAGATCGAGCCCAAGGCCGGGCCCGCGATCGCGCTCGAGCTCGATTTCAACACCGAGGACGAACGACGGACGGCTTGATCCGCCGGCCGCGCGCCAACGTTGACCAGACATTAATAGCGCTTGCGTTAAGATCGCGGAGCTTTCCGCTGTCTCAACCGCGTAGCGTCATGGCATTGCTAGGTCCCGTAGTCGTGGTTGCGGAGCATCCGGCCACCGATTTGGTCGAGGCGCTCGGCAATGCCGGCGCGTTTCCGATCGTCGAGGCCAGCTGGGCGGACGCCCGTTCCGCCATCGACGAGATTCAACCCTGCGCACTGCTGCTGGCCGAGCCGGAGCCGCCGCCCAATCCACGGCTCGCCCAGGTGCTGACCAGTCGCATCGAGGCCATGAGCCTGCTCATGCCGGTGCTGGCGCGTCTCGCCGACGACGGCATGCTCCCGATCCCGTGTGCGCTGGCGGTCTCGGTCAAGGAACCGATGAGCCGGCTGATCGACCGGCTGCGCTCGGCGCTGCGCGTTCGCAACCTGCACGCGACCGTGCTGCGGCGATCAGTTGCGCCCGGGCAGCCCGCCCGGGACTGCGCCTTTCCGCTGCACGGCAGTCTCGATCATGCGACCGTTCTGTGCGTGGGTCGCGGCCGCTTCTATCCGGCGCTCGCGGTCGCGGTCGGCGAGCGGGTCGGATTGATCGGCGCCATGAGCGTGGAGACCGCCGCGCGCTTTCTCAATTCCCGCGACATCGAGGGCATCGTCATCGGCGACGGCTTCGGGCCGCGCGTGGTCGAGGCGCTGCTGACGGTGCTGGCCGAGGATGCGCGCTTTCGCGACCTTCCGGTCGGGGTGCTGGGCGGCCAGAACGTGAGCGACGACCGGCTGCCCAACCTCATCCAGGTCGACCGCGATCCCGACCGCCTGGTCGAGCGGCTGCTTGCCGTTCGTGCGCCTGCAGGCGTTCGAAGGCCACCTCAAGCGCCTGCTCAAATCGCTCGAGACCGACGGCACCCTCGACCCTGCCACCGGATTGTTCGCCCGCGCCGCCTTCTGGAACGATCTCGAGCGCGCCGTGAAGGAGGCCGAGAGCACCGGCGGCTGCCTCTCGGTCGCCCGCTTCTCGTTCGAGGAGATGAGCGACGGCCGCGCCCATCTGGACGCCGCGCGCCTGTTCAGCCGGCTGGTGCGCAACATCGATTTCGCCTGCCAGGAGCAGGACGGCTCGATCCTGGCGGCCTTCACCGCCACCGACCTGCGCAGCGCCCATGTGGTGGCCCGCCGGATCGCCAGCGTGCTCAAGCACACCATGCTGTCGCCCGATCATGACCGCAACGCGATCCGGCCGACCGTGACGCTGGCGACCCTCAAGCCCACCGACAATCTGAGCACCCTGGTGGCGCGGGTCGGCACCTATCCCAAGGCCGCGGCCGGCTGAGCGCATCGGCGCGCAGGGCAGGCTTTTTTCCTGAAAATGCTCTAATCTTCCGCGAAATTCCGGAGGACCGTCAATGTCCGCAAGCATGTCCGCGAGCGCGCTCACCATCGACGTGATTTCCGACGTCGTCTGCCCGTGGTGCTATATCGGCAAGCGCTTCCTGGAGCAGGCGATCGCGTCCAAGCCCGACATCCCGGTCGAGGTGCGCTTCCGGCCCTATTTCCTCAATCCCTGGGTGCCGCCGGAAGGCATCAGCCGGGAAGAGTACCTGATCACCAAATTCGGCTCGGTCGAGCGCTACAACAGCAACAACAACCGCGTGGTCGAGGCGGCGGCCGCCGCCGGGCTCAGCCTACAACCGCGACCGCATCAAGCGCCAGCCCAATACGCTCGATTGCCATCGGCTGATCCTGTGGGCCGAGCGCGCCGGCAAGGCGGCGGCCATGAAGCAGCGGCTGATGGAGCTCTATTTCAGCGAAGGCGGCGATCTCACCCGGACCGATGTGCTGGTCGGCGCCGCGGCCGATTGCGGCCTCGACGGCGAGGAGGTGCGGGCGCTGCTGGCGAGCCGGCAGGACGTCGATGAGGTGGAGCGTGCCGCGGAATCCGCCAAGCAGGCCGGCATCGAGGGCGTGCCCTGCTTCATCATCGGCGGCATGATCGCGCTCTCAGGCGCGCAGCCGCCCGACTACCTCGCCGCCGCCATCGCACGCGCCGCCGCCGAGCAGGCCCGGGTGGCGGCCGAATAGCTGTCCGGTTCAATCTGGACGGATAGCGCTCTATGAGCGCGCGAAGCGCACCGCGATTGCCAAGAGCGCGCTCGCCGCGGTCCAGGAGCCGAGCACCCGCACGCCGATGCGCTGCCAGTCGCGCGCCATGCGGGCGGCGACTTCGACCACCAGGGCGAGCCCGATCGTGGCGCCGAGGCCGGTTCCGATCAGCATGACCACGGCTTCCTCAACCGAGATCACCTCGGGCGGCGAATCGAGCCCGATCGCCGCCCCGATCGCGAGCGCGAGCGGGCCCAGCACCACAAACGGCAACCGGAACGCCGCCGCCACCAGCGCGCCGCTGAGCGCGGCGCCCACCAACAACACATCGCCGGCGGGCGTCTCCCCGACCGCGAGCGCGAGGCCCAGGAGCCCGCCCGCCAGCGCCAGCACGAACAAAAGCTGCGGGAGCCGCCGCTGGTCGGCAGGCTGCTGTCCGATCAGGAGACCAAGCCCCAGCAACGCCAGCCCATGGGTGGGCGTGCGCACCGGATGCAGCAATCCGCCGTAGAAGCCGCCCAGCCATTCGATCGTTTGCGCCGAGGCCGGATCGCAACAACGTCGAGCATCCGCCGCAATGGCGCACGAATGCCCGACCCGCATGGCGCCGGGCGCGATGCCGGGCCAGGCCACGTCAGGCCGCCTTGGCGGGAGCCGCCAGCCGCGCCAGGCTGCGCAGGATCGCCATGGTCCCTTTGAGGCGCTCTTCGGGCTGCTCCCAATCGTCGAAGAACACGACCTTCATATCGGGCCTGACCCGGCGGCTCTTCCCTGCTCATGGATGAAGCGGATCAGCCGCTCCGGATTGGCGAAGGTATTGTCGCGGAAGGAGATGACCGCGCCCTTCGGCCCGGCCTCGACCTTCTCCACATTGGCGCGCCGGCACAGCGACTTGATGGCCACGATCTGCAGCAGGTGCTCGACCTCGGGCGGCGGCGTGCCGAAGCGGTCGGTGAGCTCGGCCGCGAAAGCCTCGATGTCCTGATCGTCCTCGACCTCGGCCAGCCGCCGGTAGAGCGCCAGCCGCACCGGCAGGTCGGCCACATAAGCTTCCGGGATCATCACCGGCATGCCGATGGTGATCTGCGGCGACCACTGATCGGCGACCGGCGCGCTGATGCCGGCCTTGAGGCTGGCGACCGCCTCCTCCAGCATCTGCTGGTAGAGCTCGTAGCCGACCTCCTTGATGTGGCCGGACTGCTCGTCGCCCAGGAGATTGCCGGCGCCGCGGATGTCGAGATCGTGGGAGGCGAGCTGAAAACCGGCGCCCAGCGTATCGAGCGACTGCAGCACCTTGAGGCGGCGCTCGGCCTGCAGCGTGATCTTGCGCTCGGCCGGCAGCGTCAGCAGCGCATAGGCGCGCACCTTCGCGCGCCCCACCCGGCCGCGCAGCTGATAGAGCTGGGACAGGCCGAAGCGGTCGGCGCGGTGCACGATCAGCGTATTGGCGGCCGGAATGTCGAGCCCGGATTCCACGATCGTGGTCGACAACAGGACGTCGTACTTGCCGTCGTAGAAGGCCGACATGATGTCCTCGAGCACGGCCGAGGGCATCTGCCCGTGGGCGACCGCGACCCGCATCTCGGGCACGCTCTTGTCGAGGAACTCCTTGGCTCCGGCCAGATCCTCGATGCGCGGGCAGACATAGAAGGCCTGGCCGCCGCGATAGCGCTCGCGCAGCAGCGCCTCGCGCACCACCAGCGGATCGAACGGCGCCACGAAGGTGCGCACCGCCAGCCGATCGACCGGCGGCGAGGCGATGATCGACAGATCGCGCACGCCGGTCAGCGCCAGCTGCAGGGTGCGCGGGATCGGGGTCGCGGTCAGGGTGAGCACATGGACCTCGGCGCGCAGCTGCTTGAGCTTCTCCTTGTGGGCGACGCCGAAATGCTGCTCCTCGTCGACGACCACCAGGCCGAGATCCTTGAACCTGATGCCCTTGCCGAGCAGCGCATGGGTGCCGATCACGATATCGATCTGGCCGTCGGCGATGCCTTTCTTCACGCGCGCGAGCTCGGCCGGCGACACCAGGCGCGAAGCCTGGCCGATCTGGACCGGAAAGCCGTGAAAGCGCTCCACGAAGGTCTTGGCGTGCTGGCGCGCCAACAGCGTGGTCGGCACCACCACGGCGACCTGCTTGCCGTTCATCGCCACCGCGAAGGCGGCGCGCAGCGCCACCTCGGTCTTGCCGAAGCCGACGTCGCCGCAGATCAGGCGATCCATCGGACGGCCGGCGCCGAGCTCCCTGAGCACCACGTCGATGGCGGCCTGCTGGTCTTCGGTCTCCTCATAGGGGAAGCCGGCGCAGAATTCGTCATATGGCCCCGTCTCCGGCGCCAGGCGCGGCGCCTCGCGCAGCTGCCGCTCCGCCGCCACCTTGATCAGCGCGCCCGCGATCTCGCGGATGCGCTTCTTCATGCGCGCCTTGCGGGTCTGCCAGCCGACGCCGCCGAGACGGTCGAGCTCGGCGCCGGTCTCGTCCGAGCCGTAGCGCGACAAGAGCTCGACGTTCTCGACCGGCAGGAATAATTTGTCGCCGCCCGCATAGTGCAGCTCGAGGCAGTCGTGGGGGGCGCCGGCCGCCTCGATGGCACGCAGCCCGACGAAGCGGCCGATGCCGTGATCGACATGGACCACGAGATCGCCGGCCGCGAGGCTGGTGATCTCGGCGATGAAGTTCTCCGGCTTGCGGGCGCCGCGGCGCGCCCGCACCAGGCGATCGCCCAGGATGTCCTGCTCGCTGACGAGGGCGGCTTCGGCGGTCTCGAAACCGCTCTCGAGCCCGAGCACCGCCAGCCCGACCTGCGCGGCCGGCAGCCGCAGCGCCGCCGGCCACGACGGCACCGCCGTGAGATTGGCGAGCCCGTGGTCGGCGAGCACATGGCTCATGCGCTCGCGCGCGCCTTCGCTCCACAGCGCGATGACCACGCGCTTGCGCGCGGCCTGCAGGCTCATGACATGCTGCGTCACCGCCTCGAACACGTTGCGGCCGGGCTCGTTGCGCTCGGCGGCGAAATTGCGTCCCGCCCTGGTGGCGGTATCGATCACCGGACCCTGGCCCTGCGGCACCGCAAACGGGGTGAGCCGCGCCAGCGGCGCCAAGGCGAGCCGCTCGCGCCATTGCGGCTCGGACAGATAAAGCCGCTCGGGCGGCAGCGGCTGGTAGAGCGCGCCGGAGCCGGGCTGGCCGAGCGCCTGCCGGCGGGCCTCGAAATAGTCGTTGATCTGGTCGCTGCGCTCATGCGCCGCGTCCTCGACCTGCGGCTCGAGCACCACGGTCGAGCCCGGCAGGTAATCGAACAGCGTGTCGAGGCGGGCGTGGAACAGCGGCAGCCAATGCTCCATCCCGATATGGCGGCGGCCCTCGCTCACTGCGTGGTAGAGCTGATCGTCGGGCGCCGGCGCCCCGAAGGCTTCCACATAGCCCAGGCGGAAGCGCCGGATGGTCTCGGTGGTGAGCTGGAACTCGGCGACCGGAACCAGATCGAGGCGCATGCAGCTGATCGGTGGTGCGCTGGCTCTCGGGATCGAAGCTGCGGATCGATTCCAGCGTATCGCCGAAGAAGTCGAGCCGCACCGGCTCGGCCATGCCGGGCGCATAGAGATCGATGATGCCGCCGCGCACCGCATAGTCGCCCGCCTCGCGCACGGTGGCGGTGCGGGAGAAGCCGTTGAGCTCGAGCCAGCGCGTGATGCCGCCCATGTCGAGCACGTTGCCGGGGGTGACGGCGAGCGACTGGGTGGCGACGAGATCGCGCGCCGGCACGCGCTGGAGCGCCGCATTGATGGTCGTCAGCAGCACCGCGGGACGGTCGCGTCCCTTCAGGCGCGCGAGCCGCGACAGCGCCGTCATCCGCTGCGCCACCACGCCGGCATGGGGCGACGAGCGGTCATAGGGCAGGCAATCCCAGGACGGGAACTCCAGCACCGTGAGAGCCGGGGTCGAAGAAGCCGAGCGCGCGCGAAAGCGCCGCCATGCGCGGTCCGTCGCGGCACACCACCAACAGGCTGGTGGCCGGCGCATCGGGGCGTGCCGCGACCGCGCGGGCGAGATCGGCGATGACCAGCCCTTGCGCGCCGTCGGCGACGCCCGCGAGCGTCAGCGGGCGGCCGGGCTCCAGAGAGATCCGCCGGAGATTGCGCCATCCTAGCCCCCGCCCCCCGGACCCAGGTGAAAGTCGCGCAGGTCGCGAAACAGCGCGCTGTCGAAATCCGGCGGCACCGCCGCTTGCCCGGTGATCCAGGCCAAGAGGTCGCCGTCCGGCACGTCGATCAGGCGCTCGAGCTCGCCGAGCTCGCCCTCGCTCAGCTGCGCGACCTTGGCGTCCGCGAAGCCGCCCATGATGAGGTCCATCTCACGCAGGCCGCGGTGCCATGACCGGTACAGGAGCTTGCGGCGGCGCAAGTCCAGCCCCGCGCTCGAAAGTGTCGTCCCGGTCATCGGTTCCTCGCCTGCCAGAGCCGCAGGCGCCGCCGTTGGCGCCAACGCCAAACGCCCGGACGTGCCGGGCGATGCTCATATAGTCGGCGTGGCAGTCGATGTCAGCAGGCAGATGCGGTGGCCTGTCCTTGCGCGATCGACCGGCTCACCGGATCGCGAATACCCGCAAGGCGCCCGTTCAATCGCCCTCGCCGGGCTTGGGCGAAAAGAACTTCTCGAATTTCTCCGGCAACCCCTCGAATTCCTTGGCGTCCGCCAGATGCGGCTTCATGGCCGTGATGTTCGGCCAGGTCTTGGCGTATTCGGCATTGATGCCCAGCCACTTCTCGAGGCCCGGCTCGGTGTCGGGCTTGATCGCATCGATCGGGCACTCCGGCTCGCAGACCCCGCAGTCGATGCACTCGTCGGGGTGGATGACGAGCATGTTCTCGCCCTCGTAGAAGCAGTCCACCGGACACACCTCGACGCAATCGGTGTATTTGCACTTGATGCAATTGTCGTTGACGACATAGGTCATCGCTGCTCGCTCCGAAACTGATTGGTCATGGAACCAGGCTCTTCCAGGCTCTTGCTTATGAGCCACGCCACCGGTACAACCTCAACCATGGTTGAGGTCAAGAGGCGATTTGTGAACGAGAGCGACGGCGGCAGGATTCACAGCGAGCTGAGCGTCGGAGAGGCGGCGAAACGCAGCGGCGTGGCGGTTTCGACCCTGCACTTCTATGAAGCCAAAGGGCTGATCCGCAGCACCCGCAGCCGCGGCAACCAGCGGCGCTATCCGCGCGGCGTGCTGCGGCGTATCGCCACCATCAAGGTGGCGCAAAGGGCCGGCATCCCGCTGGCGACGATCGCCCACGCGCTGGCGTCGCTGCCCGAGGAGCGCGCGCCGACGATCGAGGATTGGCGCCGGCTATCGACCGCATGGAGAATGGAGCTGGACGGCCGCATCCGCCAGCTCACCCAGCTGCGCGACCGGCTCGACGACTGCATCGGCTGCGGCTGCCTGTCGATGACCACCTGCCCGTTGCGCAACCCCGCCGACGAGCTCGCCGAAAAAGGCGCCGGCCCGCGGCTGCTCGAGCAGGCCTGAAGGCGCGCCTCACCCGGTCTTGCGCGCCACCGCCGACTGGTAGTTCCCGGCCGGCGTGCGGAATGCCACGTTGAAACGGTTCCAGCTGTTGATCGCGACCACCGCCAGCGTCAGCTGCGTCAATTCGGCCTCGCTGAATTCCCGGCACGCCATGTCGTAGACCGCGTCCGGAACCTCCTGGTCCGCCAGCCGGGTGACGGCCTCGGCCCAAGCCAGCGCGGCGCGCTCGCGGCTGCTGTAGAGCTGCGGCGCCTCGCGCCACGCGCTGATCATAAAGAGCCGCTGCTCGGTCTCGCCGCGGGCCCGCAAATCCTTCGAATGCATGTCGAGGCAGAACGCGCAGCCATTGAGCTGCGACACCCGATAATTGACGAGGTCCACCAGCTGCGCGGGGAGACCCGTTTTCTCGACCGTCTGGCTCAACGCCAGCATGGCCTTGAAGGCGTCCGGATAAGCCTTGCTGTAGGACAAGCGCGATTGCATCAATACCTCCCTTGGCTCGTCACTCCGCGCGCATGGGCGAGCGTGCGGCCGGATGCGGGACTGCGGGAGTGACGCCCGGGAAACGGATGATTGCCTTCCTTGTTCCCTCGCGAGCCTTATCGGAATACCGGCGACAGACCGAATTGTTCGCATTAGATAGCGCTCACCTCCCCGCCCGGGCACCCCAATGCGGCCTGCCGTCCTCAATCCGCTGTTTGCGCCGCTGACCAGCCTCGCCGGGGTCGGGCCGAAGCAGGAGAAGCTGTTCCAGCACCTCACCGGCCGCGGCGAGGCGCCGGTGCGCCTGATCGACCTGTTGTTTCATCTGCCCTCCGGCAGCATCGATCGCCGGGCGCGGCCGAAGCTGCGCGACGTGGCGTCCGGGCGAGGTCGTCACCGTGGCGGTCAAGATCGACCGGCATCGGCCGCCGCCGCCGCGGCGCGCGCGCGCGCCTTATCTGATCTATGCCAGCGACGACACCGGCGACATCGTGCTCACCTATTTCAAGGCGCGCCAGGACTATCTCGAGAAGCTGCTGCCGGTCGGCACCGTGCGCTACGTTTCCGGCACGGCCGCGATCTATGACGGCATGCTGCAGATGGTGCATCCCGACCGGGTGGTGAGCGAAGCCGATCTCGCCAAGCTGCCGCTGGTCGAGCCGGTCTATCCGCTGACCGAAGGCCTCGGTCTCAACCAGGTGCGCCGGGCCGCCGAATCCGCCGTTGCGCGGATTCCGGTGCTGCCCGAATGGCAGGACCCGAGCTGGCTGCGCGCGCGAGCGGTTTCCCGACTTCGGCGAGGCGCTGCGCATCCTGCACCGGCCGGCCGAGCCGACCGACGTCATGCCGGAGGGCTTGGCCTGGTCGCGGCTGGCCTATGACGAGCTCTTGGCCGGCCAGCTCGCGCTCGCGCTGGTGCGCGCCCATCTGCGCCGTCCCGCCGGCCGCGCCACGCCCGGCACCGGGCATCTGCGCAAGAAGCTGATCGAGGCCCTGCCCTTCTCGCTCACCCCCTCGCAGACCCGCGCGGTCGCCGACATCATCGGCGATCTCGCCAAGCCGGAGCGGATGCTGCGGCTGCTGCAGGGCGATGTCGGCTCCGGCAAGACGGTGGTGGCGCTGCTGGCGGCGGCGGCCGTGGTCGAATCCGGCCGGCAGGCCGCCCTGATGGCGCCGACCGAGTTGCTGGCGCGCCAGCATTTCAACACCATGGCGCCGCTGGCGGCCGCCGCCGGCATCAATGTCGCCATTCTCACCGGCCGTGAACGCGGGCCGGAGCGCAGCGACATCCTCGAGCGGCTCTCCTTCGGCGACATCCATGTCCTCATCGGCACCCACGCGGTGTTTCAGGAGGACGTCGCGTTCCGCGATCTCGCGCTCGCGGTCGTCGACGAGCAGCACCGCTTCGGGGTGCACCAGCGCCTGGCGCTCGCCCGCAAGGGCGAGGCCGTCGACGTGCTGGTGATGACCGCGACCCCGATCCCGCGCACATTGGTGCTGACCTATTTCGGCGACATGGACATTTCCGAGCTGCGCGAGAAGCCCGCCGGACGCAAGCCGATCGATACCCGCACCATTCCGCTCGAGCGCTACGAGGAGGTGGTCGAGGGCGTCAGCCGCGCGCTCGCGGAAGGGCGCAGCGTCTATTGGGTGTGCCCCCTGGTCGAGGAATCCGAGAACGTCGATCTGGCGGCCGCGCAGGATCGTTTCGTCGCCTTGCAGGCGCGCTTCGGCGCGCTCACCGGCCTGGTGCATGGCCGCCTGAAGGGCGCCGACAAGGATCGCGCCATGGAGCGCTTTGCGGCCGGCGAGACCCGGCTCCTGGTCGCCACCACGGTCATCGAGGTCGGCGTCGACGTGCCGCAGGCGAGCGTGATGGTGATCGAGCATGCCGAGCGCTTCGGGCTCGCGCAGCTGCACCAGCTGCGCGGCCGCATCGGCCGCGGCGCCGCCAGTTCGACCTGCCTCCTGCTCTACAAGGCCCCGCTCGGCGAGACCGCCAAGGCGCGGCTCAAGATCATGCGCGAGACCGAGGACGGCTTTCGCATCGCCGAGGAGGACCTGGCGCTGCGCGGCGAAGGCGACGTGCTCGGCACCCGCCAATCCGGCATGCCGGCCTTCCGGGTCGCCCGCGTCGAGGTTCACGGCAAATATATCGGCGCGGCGCGCGACGACGCCGCCCTGGTGCTGGCGCGCGACCCCACCTTGAGCACGCCGCGCGGCGAGGCGCTGCGCCAGCTGCTCTATCTGTTCGAGCGCGACGAGGCGGTCCGGCTGATCCGCGCCGGCTGAGCGCCCTGGCTCGTAGGATGGGTTGAGCGCTTGCGAAACCCATCATCTTTCGCGGAACCAAGACAGTGCCGGAGCCGCATGCTCGATCAAAGTCCCGGTCACGCCTAGCAAATTTCGAAGTCTCGGTTCCGATATTCGTTGGGAATTCGATTTCGCCGAAAGGCGATGGGTTTCGCAAGCGCTCAACCCATCCTACAAGCCGAAATCACTTCACCGGCTCGACGCTGCGGCGCGGCTGCGAGGCGCGCGCGCGGGCGATGTCGGCGAGCGCCGCCAGCTTCTTCTGCGGGTCGCTGTCGGGCGACTGCGCCATGCCGGCCGACATCAGCAGCGTCATCGCGGTCTCGACCGTGATGTCGAGATCGATCACGTCGCGGCGCGGCAGATAGAAGAAGAAGCCGGTGGTCGGATTGGGCGTGCAGGGCATGAAGGCCGAGACGTGCTCGGCCTCGGGCAGCCGGGCCGCGATGTCGGCGCCGGGCGGCTGCGAGAGAAAGACCAGCGACCACATGCCGGGCGCCGGGAACTCGACCAGCCCGACGCGCCGGAAGCTCGATCCCGAATTCGAGAACAGCGTCTCGAAGATCTGCTTGAGGCTCTTGTAGATCGGCCGCACCACCGGCATGCGGCTGAGGATCGCCTCGCCGAACTCCACCAGCGTGCGGCCGACCAGGTTGGCGGTGAGGAAGCCGAGCACCGTCAAGGTGACGAACGCGATGATGAGACCGGTGCCCGGGATATGGACCGGCAGGTAGGTCTCGGGCCGGTAGGCGGCCGGAATGAACGGCCGCACCAGGTCGTCCACCCAATTGATGAACCACCAGGTGAGATTGGCGGTGATGAAGAGCGGACCGACCAGCACCAGCCCGGTCAGGAAATAATTGCGGACGCGGCCCATCATGCCGTGATGAAACGGAGCCGGCGGCGGCGGCACCGGCCGCGCGCTCCCCGGCGCCCGCCCCCGGCACGGCCGGAGCCATCCCCGGATCTCGATCCAATTCGTTCATGCGATCCGACTCAAGCGGCGCCCCGGCAACGACCCTGAGTTTAGCGGCTTGCCCCCGCGCGGGCCAGCCCGCTGGTGTCGCAGGCTTTCGCATTGTCGCATTTCGGACGGAAAACCGGCTCCACCCCCGCTTTCGCGAGGGCATGCTTTCCTAAGCCGCGCCCGCGCCTCACTCGACCGTCACCGACTTGGCGAGGTTGCGCGGCTGGTCGACGTCGGTGCCCATGACCACCGCGGTGTGGTAGGCGAGCAGCTGCACCGGGATCGCATAGACCAGCGGCGTCACCGTCGCCGCCATCTCGGGCAGCACGATCTTGACGGACGATTCCACGTGCGCCTCATGGGCGCCCTTGGGATCGGTGACCAGGATGATGCGGCCGCCGCGCGCCGCGACCTCCTGCATGTTGGACACGGTCTTGTCGAACACCCGGTCGTGCGGCGCGATCACGATCACCGGCATGGTCTCGTCGATCAGCGCGATCGGCCCGTGCTTGAGCTCGCCCGCCGCATAGCCTTCGGCGTGGATGTAGGAGATTTCCTTGAGCTTGAGCGCGCCTTCGAGCGCGATCGGATAGCTGGTGCCGCGGCCGAGATAGAGCACGTCGCGGCTCTTGGCGAGATCGCGCGCCAGGTGCTCGATCTGCGGCTCCAGCGCGAGCGCCTGCGCCATGTGGCGCGGCACCTCGATCAGCCCGCGCACCAGCTTGCCCTCGTCGGCTTCCGAGAGCACGCCGCGGGCCCGCCCGGCCGCGATCGCGAGCGTCGCCAGCACCGCGAGCTGGCAGGTGAAGGCCTTGGTCGAGGCCACCCCGATCTCGGGGCCGGCCAGCGTCGGCATCACCACGTCGCTCTCGCGCGCGATGGTCGAGGTCGGCACGTTGACCACCGAGAGCACGTGCTGCTTGTGCTCCCTGGCATAACGCAGCGTCGCCAAAGTATCGGCGGTCTCGCCCGATTGCGAGACGAAGATCGCCAAGCCCCCGGCCTTGAGCGGGACCTCGCGGTAGCGGAACTCGGACGCGACATCGATCTCGACCGGCAGGCGGGCAAAGCGCTCGAACCAGTACTTGGCGATCAGCCCGGCGTAATAAGCGGTTCCGCAGGCCGCGATCGAGATGCGCTCGAGCGCGCCGAAGTCGAACGGCAGCGCCGCCGGCAGCGCCACCCGCTCGGCCGCCATGTCGAGATAGTGCGCCAGCGTATGGCCGACGACCTCGGGCTGCTCGTGGATCTCCTTCGCCATGAAGTGGCGATGGTTGCCCTTGTCGACCAGAAACGCGGAGGCTGAGGATTTCACCACCGCCCGCTCGACGCTCGAGCCCTTGGCGTCGTGGATCTCGACCCCCTTGCGGGAGAGGACCGCGGTGTCGCCCTCCTCCAGATAGGCGATGGTGTCGGTGAACGGCGCGAGCGCGATCGCGTCCGAGCCCAGATACATCTCGCCATCGCCGTAGCCGACCGCCAAAGGCGAGCCCTTGCGGGCGCCGATCAGGAGATCGTTCTCGCCCTCGAACAGGAAGGCGAGCGCGAATGCGCCGCGCAGCCGCGGCAGCGCCGCCGCCACCGCCTCGACCGGCGAGCGGCCTTTGTTCATCTCGTCGGTCACCAGATGGGCGACCACCTCGGTATCGGTCTCGGTGCCGAACCGCGCGCCCTTGTGCTCGAGCTCCTCGCGCAGCTCGCGGAAGTTCTCGATGATGCCGTTGTGCACGACCGCCAGCCGGTCGGTGGCATGCGGGTGCGCATTGGTCTCGTTCGGCTTGCCGTGGGTCGCCCAGCGGGTATGGCCGATGCCGATCTTGCCCATGAGCGGCTCGGCGCGCAGCTTGATCTCGAGATTGCGCAGCTTGCCCTGGGCGCGCCGGCGCGTCAGCCGCCCCGCCTCCAGGGTGGCGACGCCGGCGGAATCGTAGCCGCGATATTCGAGGCGCTTGAGCGCGTCGACCAGCTGCTCCGCCACCGGCTCGCGTCCGAGAATGCCGACGATGCCGCACATCGCGTTTATGTCCCCCTCGACCGGGCGCCGATCATGCCCCCGGCCTTGGTGTAGGCGGCATGAATGCTGGCCGGAAAATCACTATCCGTGTCAAATTGTGTCAATTAAGGCTAACACGATCACTGTCGCCGACCGTTACTCCGCGGCCGGTTTCTTCTTGGCCGCCGCCTTGAGGCCGCGCAGGCGCGCCGCCCGGTTTTCCTTGACGACCTGCCGGCTGCGCCCGATGGCGAGCGCGTCGGCGGGAACGTCCTGGGTGATCACCGAGCCGGTCGCCACATAGGCGCCGTCGCCGATCTTGACCGGCGCCACCAGGGCGGAGTTCGAGCCGATGAAGGCACCCTTGCCGATGTCGGTATGATGCTTGGCCACCCCATCATAATTGCACACGATCGTGCCGGCCCCGATATTCGAGCCGGCGCCGATGCGCGCGTCGCCGATATAAGTGAGATGATTGGCCTTGGCGCCGGCCTCGATCACCGCCTCCTTCACCTCGACGAAATTGCCGATATGCACGTCCTCGCGCAGCTGCGCGCCCGGCCGCAGCCGCGCATAGGGCCCGACCAGCGCGCCCTTGCCCACATGGGCCCGATCGAGATGCGAGAAGGATCGGATCACCGCATTGTCCTCGACGGTGACGCCCGGTCCGAACACCACGAAAGGCTCGACCACCACGTCGCGGCCGAACTTGGTGTCGGCCGAGAGGAACACCGTCTCCGGCGCCACCAGGGTCACGCCGTCCGCGAGCGCGGCGCCGCGCAGGCGCTGCTGCATGGCCGCTTCGGTCTCCGCCAGCTGTGCCTTGGTGTTGATGCCGCGCACGTCGTCCTCCTCGGTCTCGATGGCGACCGCCTTGAGATTCATCGCCCGGGCGATCGCGACCGCGTCGGTGAGATAGAATTCGTCCTTGCGATTGTGGCTGCCGATCCGCTCCAGGATCGTGAGCGCGCTCGCCCCCGCCAACGCCATCAGGCCGCCGTTGCAGAGCCCGATCGCGCGCTCGGCCGCGCTTGCATCGAGCTCCTCGCGGATGGCGACGAGCTCGTCGCCTTCGAGCACCAGCCGGCCGTAGCCGCTCGGATCGCGCGGCCGAAATCCCAGCACCGCGACGGCGGCGCCGGCCGCGATGGCGTGCCGCATCCGCGCGAGCGTCTGCGGCCGGATCAGCGGCGTGTCGGCGAAAACGACCAGCACGTCGTCGGGACGCCGCGCGATGGCCGCCTTCGCGGCCAGCACCGCATGGGCGGTGCCGCGGCGCTCGGCCTGCACGAAAATCTCCGCGCCCGGGCAGGCCCGCTCGGCCTCTGCCGCCACCGCATCGGCGGCGGGCCCGACCACGACCGCGGCCGAGATGCCGCCGGCCTCGCGCAGCACGCCGAGCACATGCGCCAGGAGAGTGCGGCCGGCGACCTCATGCAGAACTTTCGGCCGCGCCGCACGCATGCGGGTGCCCTCGCCGGCCGCGAGCACGACTGCAAGGCAAGTCCGATCAGGCATGGCGATCAACCATCTCGAGTCTCCGCGGCTCGTCTTATCCGAGGCGGCCGCGGCGGAAAAGCCGGATCGCGAGCCGAAGCGGGGGCGCCAAGATGACCGGATTCTGCTAATGTTTTCAATGAAGTGATTCGCTCGCAAGAGATGCCGTCACGGCACAGCAGCTTAAGGCATGACGGAGCAGGTACTTAGCGCCAATTGGAACGCCGAGCCGCCGCGGCTCGGCATGCAGGCGCTGTGGCGGCTGGCCATCTGGGGCGGGAGCGCCACCTTTGCGCTCTTTATAGGGGTCATATCGGTCTTCTTTTCCGGCACCGGCTCGCACCGGCAGACTGCATCGGCCGCCACCGGCCAAGTATCGACGGTTCAAGTGTCTCCAATCCAGGGCGCCGCGCAACCGCGAACCACCGCCGGCGACTTCGCGCCTCGCGCCAACGAGACCGCGGAGGAGACACGCCGCTTGGCCGAAGCCGTCCGCACTCTCGCGGCCGATCGGGATCAGGCGCTCAGCCGCATCGCCGCGCTCGAACGCGATCTCGATGGCGTCACCGGCGCGATCAAGCACGACCGCTCCCCTGCTCTGCCGTCGGCGCCGCCCTTGCAGCCGCCGCCGAGCCCGTCAGCCGCAGTCACGCCCAAACGGCCGCGCCCATGACCGCCGCGCCCGTGACGGCCGCTCCCACGACCCCACCGCCCCATGACGGAGGCCGCCGTCACCCCGGCCCCGCCCCCCGCGTCACAGCAATCGGTTGCGAGCGACCCCACCCCCATGGCGGCGCCGGTTCCCGACGATCATGCCGGCGCCCGCGTCCGAAGCGGTGCCAGTTCCGGTCTCGGCGCCGGTCGAGCCGCCGCGACGGGCCCCGGGTTGGGCGTCGACATCGGCGGCGCCGGCAATTACGAAGGCCTGCGGACCCTTTGGCGCTCGACCAAGAACAACGACCCGGCGCTGCTGGAGGAGCTTTATCCGGTGGTGGCGGTGCGGGAGAACGGCAAGACGCATGGGGCGGACTTGCGTCTCGTCATCGGTCCGTTGGACGACGCCGAGTCGGCGGCGCGCCTGTGCGCGACGCTGGCGGCCGCCCATCACTATTGCCAGCCGGTCGCCTTCGAGGGCCAGCGCTTTTCGATGAACGATGTCGGGCCGACCAAGGCCCCGCCCGCCGCGCCGACCAAGACCGCGTCGCACCATTCGAGCGCAAGCTCGCCGGCGCCGAAAGCCGCCCCCTTGCCGGTGCTCCACTTCGAGAAATAAACCGGGCCCGCGCTTGACCGTTGCGGACCTGCCGCACAGGATCGCGCGCTTGATCCGCGGGGCACCGATGCGGCCACGGCTTTTCCTCCCCACCGCCCGCCAGACCAATTGGCTTCTGGTCATCGGCTTTCTGGCGCTGGGCGAGGCGCTCTACCTGCGCTACCTGGCGATCGAATATGCGCCCGTCGCGCTCGCCTGCCAGGCCGGCCTTGCGACCTGGCTCTGCGCCACCTTCCGGCTGGTCATCATCCTGTTCAATCACGCGGTGTTCGGCTGGATCGCGCTGGCGGCGGCGCTGCTCAACCTGCTGCGGCCCTCGATCGTCCTGGTGGCCATCACCTTGGCGGCGGGCGGTTTCGGCCTGGTGATGCACAATGCCGATTTGTCCGGGCTCGCGGTCGCGCTCCTGGTGATCAGCCTGGGGCGTCCCGCACCCGCACCAGAGTGAGCGCGAGCGCCGCCAGTCCGGCGCAGAACCACAGCGCCTGCCAATTGGCGAGCGTCTCATTGAAGACGATGTAGATGGCCGAAAGACCGAGCACCACCGCCGTGGCAACCTCGGCCGTCGGATACGGGCTCTTCGGTCGCGCGCCGCAAGACCGAGACCAGCAGGAACGGAAGCACGCCGCCGGTCAGCGGCGCGAACGGGAAATCCCGGTAGCGCGGGTCGAAGCAGAGCCCCAGCGCCGCCTGCATGGCCAGAACCGCGAGCACGAGCAGGAGCATTCCAAGCAGGAGCGTCAGCGGTGGGTGCGACCGATAGGACTTGCGGCCCAGCATGGCGGCAAAGCTCGGCAAGGTCGTGCCCGGATGCGACGGCTGCCGCGCAAGCCACCGGAGCCGCCAGCGCCACCAAGGCCCAAGCCAGCGAGCGCAGCCAGTCCCCACCGCTGAGGCTCTCGAGCGGTATGTTCTCCACCGTCCAGCCGATGAGGGTCGCGGCGACCGACGCCATCGCGGCGATCGCCAGCCACCGGCCGGGTCGCCAACGGGGTGGCGGCCCGCCGGCCCGCCGCCAGCGCGGCGGCAAACATCACAGCGGCCAGCGCCACCCCGCCGCCGGCCTGCCATCGCCACGCCGGATGGTTGGAGACCGCCGCCCCCCAGCTGAATTTGGCCTGCCGATCATAGGCATCGTACAGCCCCCAATGCCCCCCCACGGTGCCTTCGAGCCGGCGCTTCCATGGCTGATCGAAGGCCTCGATGACGTTGACCCGGTAGCCGTCGCGTTTGGCCTGCGCCAGCACCTGCTGCACGACGCGCGCCTGGTTGGCGCGTGACGGCAAGGCGCCCTCGCGCATCCGGCCGGCGCTCGGCCAGCCGAACTCGCCGATCAGGATCTCCCGGTTCGGAAAGGCCGCCGCGACCTGGTTGCGGATGGCGCCCACATGGGCGGCCGCGGCTGCGACCGGGATCGGAAAATCCTCCCAATAAGGCAGGATGTGAATGGTGATGAAATCGACCGCCGTCGCGATCTCCGGATAGCGCAGCCAGAACTCCCAGACGTCCGCATAGGTGACCGGCATCGTGACCTGCGCCTTCACGGCACGGATGGTCGCGACGAGATCGGGAGCGGACATTTCCCCGCGCAGCAAGACCTCGTTGCCGACCACGATGGACTGGATCACGTCGGGAAAGCGCCGGGCGAGCGCGATGGCGGTCTCGGTCTGGTGGCGGCTCGCGTCCGGCAGGCTGGACAGCCAGAGGCCCAGCATCACCTTCATGCCATGGCGTGCGGCGATCTCGGGGATTTGGTCGAGCCCGTGATCCACCGAATAGGTGCGGATGCAGTCGGTCAACGGCTTGAGGCGGACGAGGTCCTCCTCGATCTGCCGCGGATCGATCGGAACGTCGGGCCCGAACGGATCCTGATCGCCCCGAAATGGAGCATAAGACACGCACGGGATCTTCTCGCCCGGGCCGAGCGGTGAGGCCGGCATTTCGACGGCGGCGCCGAGCCATCCCCAGGCCGCGACGATCGCCGCCGCCGCCAGCGCGAAAAACACGACCCCAAGAGACACGACCCCAAGCCGCATCGGTACCTGCTTCCCCCGGCGTCCCACCCGGTCCTCGAGACGGTGCTCGGCGGCTCCGCTTATCGTGCGGCCGGGATGGTGCCAAGTCCCGCCTCCCGAACGCCGGCTTTAAGCTCCGGCGCGACGCCCGCGCCGGCTCGGGCGACCATTGTGCACTGCGGCAAGCCCGGCAAATCGCGGCCCGGGCGGTCGGCGCCTTCCGGCCGCTCACCATGGCGGAATTTTTGCGCCGCCCATATTGGCGGCTTGCCGTTGTGCTGCTTTAATCGCGCGGGAGCGCACGCGACGAGATCACCAGCGGATCCGCCAAAGCGCCGACGCCAACCGATTTTGGCCGACCGGCCGATCCGCTCCGGCCGCAAGGTTGACCAAATCCGGTGCGCAGGTGGGGAAACCGGCCGGCGACGGCCCAACAAGATCAGAGATATCATGCGCCTCGACAGTTTGCGTGTTGTCGCCGCCATCCTCGGCATGGCCGTCGTGACCATGTCGTTCGTGAGCATGGCCGCCCACCCGACCTTCGCCCAGGGCAACGACGCCAAGACGCCCGAGCAACGCGCGCCCAACGGCGAGACCGGCAAGGACGGCCCGAAGAAGATCGACGAATACGCCGAGGCCGAGAAGCTCTTGGGCGGGCCGGCCGCAAATCCGGAATGCATGTGGCTGGGACGCCGCGTGGTCAGCCTGTTGTGGCGCGACGATCTCGATACCGCCTTCCGGCATCTCGACCTCTACGACCGCTTCGGCTGTCCGGCCGGACACATCCAGACCGCCTTCCGCTGCGTCGTGCGGCAGGGAAACATCGATCCCAAGGCGCCGGACGCGCTCGCCGCGCGTATCCATACCTGCTGGATCAATCCCAACACCGATCCCGTCATCGTGCCGCCGGCGGCGGCCGCCGCCGCCTCTCCCTCCCAAGCCCAGTAGGCACACCGAGAAACCGCCGCGCGCGAGCGCGCGTGTCACGCGCCTGCGCGGTTTCGCATCACCGGTTGCACGGCACCGACGGTCGCGGCCGGCATGCAATCCCGGCGCCGACGGTAGCGCGGGCGGCAGTCTGTACGGATGTTCATCTCTCGCGTAAAAATGCCTGCCGCAGACGCTTTACCTCACGGAACTATTTTTCGGTTGAGTTGTTGATTGTCTTGAATTCGCCATGACGTCTCGCTAATTATTTAATGCCTCTGGCTGAGGGTGTCGTGCAAACAAACGACCTTCGGTCGAACCTTGGGGACGGGTTCGGGCCTCTGTATCCTGCCCCGCGTGGTTATCCTCTCATGCGCTCCGTCGCTGCCGTAGTCGCGCTCATCGTGTGCGTGCACGTTGGACTTTGGGCTCTCTTCCAACGGCAACAAGCGGTACCCGATTTCGACGGCCCGCTGGCGAGCATCTCCTATTCGCCCTACGCCCGTTCCCAGCATCCCGACGTCGGCGACCGGCCGACCGCCGCGCAAATCCGCGCCGACCTCAAGCTCATCGCCCCCTATGCGCGCGCCATCCGGACCTATTCGTCCACCGGCGGGGTCGAGCAGGTGCCGGCGATCGCGGCCGAGTTCGGGCTCAAGGTCGCGGTCGGCATCTGGATCGACAAGAACGAAGCGCGCAACGAGCGGGAAATCCAATCGGCGGTCGACCTCGCGCGGCACCACACCAATGTCACCGCGATCGTGGTCGGCAACGAGACCATCCTGCGCGGCGACAAGACCTTCGACCAGCTCATCGAGCTCATCCGGCGCGTGAAGCGGATCAGCCCGGTGCCGGTCACGACCGGCGAGACCTGGGACGTGTGGCTCGGCGTCAAGGGCCCCGACGCCGCGCCCGAGCTTGCGAAGGAGTTCGCCGAAAAGGCGCCCCAGCTGGCGTCGACGGTCGATTTCATCGCCGCCCACGTGCTGCCCTATTGGCAGGGACTGCCGGCCAGCAAGGCGGTGGACGAGGCCATCTCCCGTTACGATCAGCTGCGCCGGGCCTATCCGGGCAAGCGCATCGTGATCGCGGAGTTCGGCTGGCCGAGCGCCGGCTACAATTTTCAAGGAGCCGATCCGGGCCGCGTCGAGCAGGCGACGGTGCTGCGCGACTTCACCGCGCGCGCCGAGGCCTATGGCATCGACTACAACCTGGTCGAAGCCTTCGACCAGCCGTGGAAGACCAACGAAGGCAGCGTCGGCGCCTATTGGGGCGTGTTCGACGCCTCGCGGCAGGCCAAGTTCGCCTGGACCGGGCTGGTCAGCGATCCCGACTACTGGAAGGTCGCCGGTCTCGCCATCCTGCTCGGGCTCCTGCTGTCGCTGCCGATCCTGGCGAAAACCCATGTGACCACCGGCGAAGCCGGCACGCTGGCGGTCGCCGCCAACGTGGTCGGGGCCTGGTTTGCGATCGTCTTCGCCTTCTGGAACGGCCATTATTTCGTGCCCGGCGCCGCTTTCGCGTTCGCGCTCGGCATCACGCTCCTGGTGCCGCTGGTCTTCATCGCGCTCGCCCGGGTCGAGGAGATCGCCGCCGTGGCCTTCGGGCGCAGACCCCGCCGTCTGATCGCGGGCCCGCTGCCGACGCCCGCGGGCTATGCCCCCAAGGTCTCGATCCATATTCCGGCCTATCGGGAGCCGCCGGACATGCTCAAGGCGACCCTCGATGCGGTCGCACGCCTGCAATATCCCGATTTCGAATGCGTGGTGGTCATCAACAACACGCCTGATCCGGCCTATTGGCAGCCGATCGAGGCGCATTGCCGCGCGCTCGGCGAGCGCTTCAAATTCGTCAATGCCGACAACCTGGCGGGCTTCAAGGCCGGCGCGTTGCGCCTGGCGCTCGCCCATACCGCCGCCGATGCGTCGATCATCGGCATCATCGACGCCGACTATGTGGTGCATCCGGACTGGCTCAAGGACCTGGTCCCCGCCTTCGCGGATCCGCAGGTCGGCATCGTGCAGGCGCCGCAGGACCATCGCGACGGCGAGCGCACGCTCATGCATCAGGCCATGAACAGCGAGTATGCCGGCTTCTTCAATATCGGCATGGTGATGCGCAACGAGGCCAATGCCATCATCGCCCACGGCACCATGTGCCTGATGCGCCGCGCCGCCATCGACGCCGCCGGCGGCTGGTCGAGCGACACCATCTGCGAGGACACCGATCTCGGCCTGACCATGCTGGAGCACGGCTGGCACATCCACTACACCAACCGCCGCTACGGCCACGGCCTCCTGCCCGACACCTTCGAGGCCTACAAGAAGCAGCGCTACCGCTGGGCCTACGGCGGATTCCAGATCCTGAAGAAGCACTGGCGCCAGTTGCTGCCGCGCGCGCGGCGCCTGACGCCGGAGCAGAAGCGCGAGTTCGCGCTCGGCTGGCTCAATTGGCTGGGTGCCGAGAGCCTCGGGGTCGCGGTCGCGATCCTCAATCTGGTCTGGGTTCCGGTGGTCGCCTTCGCGGGCATCGCCATTCCCGACAAGATCCTCACGCTCCCGATCCTGGCGGCCTTTGTGGTGAGCTTCGTCCACTTCATCGCGCTCTATCGCCTGCGGGTTCCGATCCCGGCCAAGCAGATGGTCGGCGCGGTCCTGGCCGCCATGTCGGTCCAGTTCACGGTGGCGCGCGCGGTCGGCTACGGCATCTGGACCGAGAGCGCGCCGTTCACGCGCACCGCCAAGGGTGGCACCACCCGCAAGGGGCCCGATTTCCCGGCGTTCTGGGAAGGCGTCATGGCGGCACTGCTGCTCATCGGCGCCGCCCTGGTGGTGATCACCAATTACAAGCAGATCCGCGAGATCAACCTGTTCGCCGGGGTGCTGGTGATCCAGAGCCTGCCGTTCCTGGCCGCGATCGCGCTCGCCCTGGTCGAAGGCTCGCGCTTCAACGAGTTCGCCTATTGGCGCAGCGTCGAGGCCAAGGTCGCCGGGAACCTGCAGGGTCCGGCTCCGGTGGTGGCCGAGGCGCCGGCGCAACTGCCGGTGCTGCCGGTACTGCCGGTGCTGCCGGCCGACAACCGGGTCGAGGCGCAGTAGCCCAGGCGAGCGGACCAAGCGAGGGTGCCAAGCAGGGCGCAGCCGCCGAACGGCGCGCTTGGAGACTGGAGCCTCCGCGCGCCGATGGCGCGCGCGATCAGACCCGCAGCGCCGTTTCCACCAGCTTGACCCAATACGAGGTCCCGACCGGGATCACCTCGTCGTTGAAATCATAGGCCGGGTGGTGCAAGCCCGCGCTGTCGCCGTTGCCCACGAAAATGAAGGCGCCGGGCCGCGCCTCCAGCATGAACGAGAAATCCTCCGCCCCCATCACCGGCGGCGTGTTCTCCTCGACCCGTTCCCGGCCCACCACCTCGGCGGCGACCGAGGACGCGAACGCGGTCTGCCGCTCGTGGTTCCGGGTCACCGGATAATCGCGCTTGTAGGTGAACGTGACCTTGGCGCCATAAAGCCGGGCGGTGCCTTCCACGACCTCGCGCAGGCGCTGCTCCAAGAGGTCGCGCACCTGCGGGTTGAGGCTGCGCGCGGTGCCGCGCAGGAACGCGGTCTGCGGGATGACGTTGTCGGTCGAGCCGGCCTGGAACATGCAGATCGAGATCACCGCCGATTGCAACGGATCGACGTTGCGCGCGACGATTGACTGAATCTGATTGATCATCTGGGCGCCCACCAGGACGGAATCGATGGTGAGATGCGGCCGCGCGGCGTGACCGCCATGGCCTTCGATCTGGATCGTCAGGCGGTCGGCGGAGGCCATCAGCGCCCCCGGGCGGATCGCGAACTCGCCGACCGGCAGCCCCGGATAGTTGTGCATCCCGTAGACTTCCTCGATGTGGAAGCGCTCCATCAGGCCGTCCTGGACCATGGCCTTGCCGCCGGCGCCGCCCTCCTCGGCCGGCTGGAAGATCACCACCGCGGTGCCGGCGAAATTGCGGGTCTCGGCGAGGTAGCGGGCCGCGCCCAGCAGCATCGCGGTGTGCCCATCGTGGCCGCAGGCGTGCATCTTGCCCGCCACCGTCGACTTGTACGGGACCTCGTTCGCTTCCTGGATCGGCAGCGCATCCATGTCGGCGCGCAACCCGATCACCTTGCGGGCCGCCTGCGGCGAGTTGGCCGCCTGCGGCCCCTTGCTGCCATGAATGATCCCCACCACGCCGGTGCGACCGATACCGCTCACCACCTCGTCACAACCGAAGCTCTTGAGCTTGTCCGCCACCGCGGCCGCCGTGCGGTGGACGTCATAGAGCAGCTCGGGATGGGCGTGGAAGTCGCGCCGCCATGCGGTGATATCGCCATGCAGGTCGGCGATACGATTGACGATCGGCATCAGGTTGGCTCCGGTCCATAGCGCACGTGAGAGTAAGGGCGCACGCGAGGTCATGCGCGGAAAATCGTGCTGCGATTCAACTATAGGCGCGCCTGCGCAGTTTGGACAGATCGGTCCGATCGGTCCGGCACCGGCCCGATCGGTCCAGGCCGCCCGGGCCGCGGCGCGATCGGCGCCGCCCACCGCCCAGCCAGGCTGACTGGAATTCGGGCAGCCGCTGAGCCAAATCGCGGCATTCGAGCCATTTGCGCCAAGAAACCCGGGTCGGCCCTGCCCGTTCTAATTTGATGCGTATCTATCTACTTTTTGCTAGGAGACCGCGGCACGCTCGTATCCATGGCGACTCGGGCGGTGCCGCCGTGCACCAGGCTTCGCGGCGGCGGCATCGCGAAAGCAGGAGATCCGCGAGACATGCGCATCTTGGTTCTCGTTTGCGGCGCTCTCCTGGCGCTCGCCGTCGCATTCGAGGTGTATTCCTCGGAGTACCCGCCGGCCGCGCTCATCGAGCTCGTCCAGTCGCAGCCCTTGCTGCAGAAGCTCGCCTGGGCCGTCATCATCGTGACGCCGTTCGGATTGCTCGCCGGCGCGCTGTGGGAAAGCGCGCGGCTCGACCAGCAACGCAAGGCCAACGAGGTGTGGGAAACCCGCTTCCGCGGCGTGCGCAAGGCCGCCGACGAGCTCGACGACGCCCAGAAGGACATCGACCGGGCCACCAGCAATCTCGAGCGCAGCGATCCGGAAGACGCGATGAGCGCGCTCCAGCGTCGCCTGCTCGAGGCCGAACGCACCACCCACTTGCAGCAGAGCCGCAACGAGAAGGAAGGATTGCTGGCCCGCATCGAGATGGCCCGCCAGCAGCAGCAGGTACTGCGCGAGAAGCTCGGCGAGACGATCGAGAAGCGGCGCTTGATCGAGCCGCTCTTCGTCGAGCTGCAGAACTCGCAGGACGTCCTCGAAAAGGGCCTCACCGGCCTCAAGGCGGACGACCTCAACGACCGTCTGCAGGCGCTCATGCAATCCACCGAGCGGATGAAATCGCGCTGCGAGGAGATCGAGCGGATGCTGGCCACCTTCGTGCAGCTGAAAGGCGAGCTCGACGCGTTGAAGAACCGCCTCGCTCCGCTCGATGACAAGCAGAGCGGCGTCAAGAGCCTGGTCAACGCGCTGCACGACATTCGCGACCAGCTCACATCGACCATCGAGCGCCTCGACCATGACGGCGATGCCACTCTGGCCGAACGGGCGACCAGGTTCGCCGAGAGCCGGCAGGCGTTCGACGAACGCGTGACGGGCCTGCTCGACCAGTTCGCGAAGCTCGACGGCGTCAACAAGGATATTCGCGGCCTGTTCGCCAAATTGCGCGGCGAGGTGGATGCGCAGCTGGTGACCTTCAACGTCGCCCCCAAATGACCTCGAGGGCGACCGCGGACTGGCCGCCACGGCAGCGCTACGCTATGGTGGCTGCGAGCCGTTTTCGCAGGCGCTTGCGGGCGGGCTTTTGTCACGATCGCCCCGAGCGGGCCGGAGGAAGCAAGATGCGCACCCCGATCCTATGCGCGGCCCTCGTCCTCATGTTTCCCGTGCTCGCGCATGCCCAGTCCGCCGCCGCCGCGATGCAGGACTTCGGCCTGTTGGGAACATGGGCCGGCGAGTGCAGCCAGGACGCGGGCCCGACCAACAATCACGCCACCTATCTGGTGACGTCCTCCGGCGGTCTCCAGCTGAAATATCAGTCCGGAGCCGACTATGAGGACAGCGTCTACGACATCCTCGACGCCAAGCGCATTGCTCCCGACAAGCTGTCGCTGCGACAAGTCCTCATGAGCAACGATCGCGTCGCGCTCGACATCGTCTTGCTCAAGGAGAACGACAAGATCCGCATCTGGTCATCGCTCTTCCCCGACGGAACCGCGCTGGTCGAGGACGGCGTCATGACGTCGATGACCGGACGCGAGACCCGCTGGATGACGCGCTGTCCGTGAGGCATTTCCTCCGCGCCAACCGGAACGCGGTCGAATTCTATCTTGCCGCTCTCGGCTTCCTGGCCGGGGTCGCGATGGCCGCGGCGGCCGGCGCGGACTCGGACGGTACGCGTGGCGGCGGCCGCTTGCTGGGCCATGCGCAGGGATTTCAACCGGGCCGTCTTCTCGCGCGTCGCACGACCCTGCGCCTCATAGTCGGCCATGGCCTTCGCGCCTTCACGGGCGCGCTGCTCCTGCTTCTTGAAGCTGGCTTCGGCCCGCTCCCGGGTCTCCTTCGAATTGCTCGCCAAAGTGGCCTCCTCGCGTGCGGTGATGGGGTCCCGGAACCGAGCCTCGCGGCGTCGGCGACTACGGTTGCGCCGGCACACGCCGCTTCGATACGATTGGAGGCTGTTGCACATCCATGGCACGATTCGACCTTAAGGTACACGCGCTGCGTCGATCGGCGATCTCTTTCGATCTTTGCTTGCCGCGCCGGACGGTTGTGGCCTCTCGCGCGCGCCGTCGCGTCGCCCGGCAGCCGGCAATCCGCGCGGCCCTTTTCGACGATTGGGTTAATGCGCACGGCCCTGGGCAGCGCAGGTAGGGGCCTGCGGCTTTCGGCCACCCGAGGCCCTGCGGGACCGGCCCGAGCGCGGATCCAAGCGCTCCAGCGGCTTCGACCACCGCCGTGGCGCGCTGCGGCCGAACAGGCGAATGTGAGACTAACGACGACCTAGCGCCCTGTTTGGTAGGCAAATTTGTGTAGGTTTGAAGGCGTATTGCGTGTATGCTCGTCGAATGATCGGCAGGCGAAGAGTCCACTGGACGGACGGGGGCGACGCCGCATTGGATGGCGGTTAGACGAGGTCATCCAGCGGCGGAGAGGGGCGCCGCGCCAGTGTTCTGCAGCGACCGTATCCGAGGATCAAGACATGAACGCCTTCGACTACACCGCCCCGGCCGAGCTGTTTCCCACGCGCAGTCGCAAGGGCAACCGCCCGATGGGCTACCGGCAATTCGCCAAGGCGGCGGAAGCCATCCGGTTCGCCATCGAGGAGCTGCCGCCGGATCTGCTGATCGGCGCCCATCTCGAGGTGGAAGAGCAGAGATTCGATTCTGACGGAATCCGCCGATTGTACGAGAACACCGATTATCCGCTGGCGCGGCGCCCGACGCCGCCCGCCCGATGAGCCCGCCGAGCCTGCAGCGGGCCCAAGTCGCCGGCGGCCGCGGCTCGACGAAAAGTCCCGCATCGAAGCACTAGAGGCAATGGGAGACCGACATGGCGAAAGGTCAAATGCGGAGCAACCGCGAGAAAAAGAAGCCGAAGGCGGACAAGAGCAAGAAGAAGGACGAGGCACCGGCCTCCCCCTTCGCTGCGGCGCGCGTCCCCGGAAAGCCCGGTTACGCGGGAAAGAAGAATCCCTGAGGTTCAGCCTTGGCGGCTGCGTTTGCGCGCATCTGCGAGCGCGGGCGCGCTCATTTCGGCGCGCGCGACACGCCGCGATGACCTGACGCTCGTAACACCACTCCACGCTCGAGACGTCACGCTGATGAGGTCACGCTGATAGCAACGTCACGCCGAGATCGGCATGCTGATCTCGCCATACCGACCGCGGGCGCCAGATGATGACGGCGAGATTCTCATGACCCGGAGTTTCTGATGAGCACCGCGTTTCCAATGACCCCGAGCTTCTCATGACGCTGAGCTTCCCCAACCGCAGCCGCTCGTACGATGCGACACGGCGCGCCGTGCGGTTCTGGGGGCACGACAGCGCCATGGAAGCCTCGTTTTTCGTGACCGAGGATGCGCTGAAGCTAATCCAGCCCGCCGCGCGGTTCGACGAGGATGGGCTGCTCGGCACCTTCGATGCAAACCGCGACCTGATCTACGCGGCCGCCGCCAAGGTCTACGCCCGCGGCCGCAAGGGCTCTTATGAGCTGATCAGCACCGATTTCTGAACCGTGCCGGGCGACCCGCCGGCACCGCCCGTCTTTAAAAAAAGCTCGTGAAATTGAAGACCCAGAGAAAGACGACGAAGAGAGTGAGCAGCGCCAAGCCGCAGGCGTGCAACCCGTATGGGCCGACCAGAATCCTCGAAGCAGCTGAGTTTTCCATTGTGATCTCGTCCTATGAATTGTTCAAATCAATACCGAAGCGTGCAAGCTCGCAGGATATCGCCTCGAATACAATTGCCATCGGCCCCGCGCGGTTCACAAAGCCGCATTTGACGCCCACAGTTCACTAGAAGCCCGACCGCTCGGGGCCAGGCCACGAACAAGATGGACACGACATGAAGGGCACTCCCGACAACACCGTCGTCCTGCACTGGGACGAATGCCGGACCTCGTGGAACCAGCTGTCGTGGCAGGACTGGGTGCGCTTTCGTGGATTGGGGGTGGGCGGCCTCAGCCTCCTGGCCGGCGCCGAGCCCGGCGAGCACTACTTCCTGGTCTGTGTCCTCGGCGACGGCGGCGAGCTCGACAACGTGATCCCGCACCGTTACGTCCTCTCCGCCGACGGACGGCTGGTGCACGGTTTCGACGGGCTCGGCGAGGCCGAGCGCGAGGAATTCTACCGCATCCAAGTGCTGCGTCTGCCCACGCTCGAGGACTCCGAGCGCTACCGCGAGCTCGGCGCGCGCGGATTTACCGTCAATCTGCCGCCCCTGCATACGGTGCAGCCGCTCTTGAGCGCGATGCCGGGCCTCGCCGGGGCGCAGCCCACCGCCGCCTGCTGGGATTTCGTCTCCGCCATCGGGATTTGCGGCTCCAGCACGCGGCGCAACTAGGCGGGCGGGCAAGCCCCAGCCCCTCCCGTTCAATCCGCCCTTGCCATCATCCCCCATCATGCTATTGGAGCCCCCTTGCCGAGGGCTGAAATTCTTCGAAGGAACCGTTTTTTGATCGGATGGATTGCCTAAGCTGTCGATGTGGACAAGTGAGCCCGTAGCTCAGTCGGTAGAGCACGTGACTTTTAATCATGGGGTCGTGGGTTCGAATCCCGCCGGGCTCACCAATAACATCAATCACTTAGGCGTAATTTTGCGGCGGCCTCCGACCCAAGACCCGAGACCGGACGATGGGACGCGAAGCTACCTCCAATTTTGGCGCGTGGGACGACATATGTTGGGGAGGACACTATTGATGGATGCGCCCGCTCGGTGCTGACGATGACTAAGACCGCCGCCCTCCCCCCGATCGGCCGCCTCGATTATCCGCTCGCTCCCGAAATCGCCGGCCGCATCGGTGCGGCGGCGCCGGCCGTCGAAACGAACGGCAGCGGGATCGAAGCGCTGCGATTTCAGAATTTCACGCCGAGCCCGACGCGGAAGTTGTTGAGATAGAAGTGCAGGTTCTGCACGCTCGTGATCTGCGTATATTCGTATTCTCCGCGCAAGAACACGTTCTGCAGCAACATCACATCGGCGCCGAGCCCGGCGGAGAACCCGAGAATGAATTCTCCCGTCTTGGACTGCGTCGCGGGAGGCTGAGGCACGGGCGTGGGAACCCCGGTCAAAGGGTTGTAGCACTGGGATCCGACCGGGTCTTGCGACGGCGGCCCGCCCGGCATGGTCGGGTCGTAGCCGCAGAACGCGACGTTCGCCGAATTGGTTATGTCCGCCCGTCCGACCGCCACACCGAGGAAGCCGTAGGGCAGGAAGTTGCCCATCACATACCCGGAGCGAGCGCGCAGCGTCGCCAGATCGGTGACCCGGATCGACGACTGGCCGCTGACGGATACGGCGTAAGCGTAGTTCGGCGATACGTTGGGATCGCCAAAAACCCGCTCGATCGAATCCGAGCCCGTCGCCTCGACGTTCATGCGGTTGTAGTTCACCTCCAGGCCGACGACGGCCTGATCGAATTGCCAATTATAGCCGACGAATCCGCCAAACCCGGTGCCGTTGGTATCGACCTTGGGAAGGACAGTCAGCTGCGAGACCTGAATATCCTGATTTACGCGCAGATCACGCAGCGCATAATTGATCAACGGGGCCACTGCGTTGCCGAAATCGGCCCCGGAGCTCGCGTATCCGACCTGCCCACCCGCATAGGGGCCCTCCCAATTGAAATAGGTGGGATAGGCCGGCTCGAGCATCTGAGATCCGCGCAGTGTCGGAAGATCGTAATCGGCGGCAAGAGACGGAGTTGCGAGGCCAATCAAGCCGAGAGCGATAAGCAGGCGACGCATGACGGGACTTTGCTCCGAGACATCCTAGACCCGCGGAAACATAATTCCTTAACCTTAACGATGCGTTTATTGCCTGCGACATGGCGCCGATGGGAGGGCCGCCCGGCGCGACCGGCGGGGCACCGCCCGCCGCCCGGTCGGTACTTTGGGCTCGGTACATCAGGCTGATTTACCCCGAGCCGACGCCTCTGCAAGATGCGCCCACATCGCCGAAGCTGGGAGCACAGCCATGCTGTCCGAGATTTTCATCTTGCGTTTGGAAGCTATTCTTCGGGCACCGATCGCACCGGGCCCCGGCAATAGCGACACGCGTTTCGTCCCCGTCAAACCGCCGATGAGCCGCGCCAGAGACTTGCAACAGGGCGGCAAATAAGCCCCATCGGCGCGAAAGCGGGCGTGAGCCGGCTGTACGATGGCGGAGCAAGCATCCGCGCCTCCGCCGCCTTGCAGCCGCCTTCAGCACATCAAGGAGCCCGGGCCGGACGCGCGGCCCGACTTTCATCGCCTGCCGGGGCGCGGTAAATTGCTTCGTGCCCTCACTTCCGGCCTCGCCTTCGCATCATCGCCCCGGCGGCGGATTTCAGAATCCGTGGCCGCAGGCGCAGCTCCACGGCTTCGCCGATTTCCTGCGGTGGCGCTTCCTCGAGCGGCGCAGCCGTTCGCGCGCCCCCGATCCGCCGCGCAATTCGCTTCCCCAACGCGCACCGGCGATCGTCACGCCGCGCGCCGGGGCCGGCCATCGCGCGGTCACCTGGGTCGGCCACTCGACCGTCCTGCTGCAGCTCGGCCGCCTCAATGTGCTCACCGATCCGATCTGGAGCGAGCGCGCCTCGCCGTTGCGCTGGATCGGCCCGCGGCGCCTGATGCGCCCGGCCGTCGCTTTCGACGCTTTGCCGCCGATCGACGTCGTGCTGCTCTCGCACAATCACTACGACCACCTCGATGCCGCGACCGTGCGGCGCATCGCCTCGCGTTTCCCGGAGGCGGCATGGCTCTGTCCGTTGGGGCTCGGAAACCTGCTGCGAACGTTCGGTGTGCGGCAGGCCTTCGAGCGCGACTGGTGGCAGTCGCTCGACACTGCGGATTTCTCCGCGACCTGCGCGCCGGCGCAGCACTTCAGCTCGCGCGCAATCGGTGATCGTGGGGATACGCTGTGGTGCGGCTGGGTGTTGGCGGCGGACGGCGCGCGCGTCTATTTTGCCGGCGATACGGGGCTTCATCCCGACTTCGCAACGATCGGGGCCCGCCTGGGTCCGTTTGATCTCGTGATGCTGCCGATCGGGGCCTACGAGCCGCGCTGGTTCATGCGCACCGTGCACCTTGATCCGGAGGACGCGATCGCGGCCTATCGGGCGCTCGCCGCGGCCGGTGCGATCGCTCCGCCGTGCCTCGCGTTGCACTGGGGGACCTTCCGGTTGACCGACGAGCCGCCGGAAGAGCCGCCGGCACGGTTCGCGAGCGGGTGGCGCGCGGCCGGGCTTCCCGACAGCGCCAATTGGACGCTCGCCCACGGCGAAACCAGACGGCTCGACCGGCCTTGAATTGGCCCGCCCGAACGTATGTGCTGCAGCTGTGAGTTCGCGCTTGCTTGATGGAGGTCGACGATGCCGCATGAAATAACCCGCCGGTCCAGATCCGTTTCGGCCACCAGCATGCTGGCGCTCGCGCTCGGCGCCGCGGCGTTCGGGGCGGTCGCCATCGGGGCGCTGGCGATCGGGCGGCTCGCGGTCGGGCGCGTCACCGTCAAGAAAGCGCGCTTCAATGCGCTGGAGGTCGACGAGCTGACCGTGCGCAAGCTGCGCGTCCTGGAGGACGCCTCGTAGCGGCCGCCCTCCGCGCGGCGGAACGCCCGGCCGCCTCACGGCGCGGCGGTGTCGACCACCATGGCGGTGTCGTCGACCACGACGGTGCGGCCGCTAGCGTGGCGTCGCCCATCGCCAAGCCGCATCCCCCGCACAAGAACAGGCACGAGGCCAGCAACCGCTGAGTTCGGCGCCGCCGCCAAGGCGGCCTCACCCCCGGGGCGCGACACCTGAGTCTTTTCGAATTCGTCGCAAAGTGCTCTCCCCCTCGATGCATGTGAGCCACTCCACGTAGCTCGGCAGATAGATCGCCGCGTTCACGCAATGCGCCTTGTCGGCGGCCGGAAAGCGCGCCCAGTCCTTGGTGAGCTGGGCAGCGGCATCCTTCTCGTCCTCCACGCACGAATCAAAAACGCTCCCGGTGGTGCTCCCGGAGACCGCATCGGCGGATTCACGACAGCCCTTCTGGATGTCGATGCTCGGAAGCCCGCCCGGCACCGCGACCAGCAGCAGGTGCGCTGCGAGCGCAATCGGCACAAATGCGATGAACATGTCTGCTCCTCCGAGCCGGTGCGTGCGGCCACAAGTGCGGGATCGCATTGTCGGGCCGCGGCAGTCGCGGGTCTGAACCGGCCGCAGGCGCGCCAGCGCGCTTTGACACGTTTCGGTTGCGATCACTATGCCTGTCGCGCCGGCAACGCAATGTCGGCAGGCGAGCATTTTCCGGAACCGCAGCCGGGCGGGACCAGCCGCGAGCTCAACCGGCCGCTCCCCGCGATTCCCCCCTCCTCGCGCGTCTTGGTGCGTGAACGATTTGGCGCTTTCGGCGTTTTCCGTTGCGACGGGTCAAGTGTCACATTCAATGGAGAGACGGCCATGAAACGCGTTCTGTTATCGACCGGTGCGGCCCTGTTCCTCGGCCTCGCCACCGTTACCTCGGCGGTAAGCGCCGGCAAGGGTCCCGGGGGTGGCGGCGGAGGTGGCGGCGCCATGTCTCGCGGTGCGGGTGGCGGCGGGGGTGGCGGCGGGATGATGTCTCGCGGCGGCGGTGGTGGCCCGGGCGGCGGTTTCAGCGCATCCCGTGGCGCGTTCACCGGCGGAAACACGGGCGCCCGCATGGGTGGGATGGACCATGATCACGGCCACGACCGCGACCGTGACGGCCGCGGTTTCGCCTTCGGCTTCTATCCGGGTTACGACTACGGCTATTACGACTACGGCTACGATGACGGGTGCTATCAGGCCCGCCGGGTGCTGACCCGGTACGGCTGGCGTTGGCACCGCGTATGGGTCTGCGATTAAGCCGGCCTGGAGGAGTCTGAGCCCACCGCGCGGGGCCTCCGGCGAAACAACATCCGCCGGGGGTCGGCGCGCGCAGGATGCGTCTACGCGCCGCCCGGTGCGACGTAGCAGTACAGCGCGCCGGCGGCCCCGATAAAGATGATTCCATGACCCGTGGGATTGCCCCGGTCCCATTTCATCTTGGAATTGGGCACGGCTATGCGCGTGCCGTTGGGCAGCACCCCTTTGCCGTCGGTGATGATGGCCACATAGTGATCGCCGGCGACCTCGAAGGTATCCGCCTCGAATGCGTCGGCTTCGCCGCAGCATGACACCGCCGGATTGTCGGGCTGCATCAGGCTCTGAAACCACTCACGGACCTGCAGGGGCGAATTGCCCCACTGACCGTTGTCCCGCGCTTGCGCGGGCGCACAGAGCGCGAACATGAGTAACGCAATGCGTACCTTCATGACGGTCCTCCGTTGAGAGGAGCCGCTCATTACTGTACCGCTACGCGAGCGGCTCCTGGTTCACAGCCTATGGCTTAGGCAGCGCGAACTGATTCGTCACTTCTTTTTCACAAAGCAGGAGCTGCGTGATCATCACTTGTGGCTTTTTCGTCACAGACGGGCGCTCGGCTTAGGTAGCTTCACGTAAACTTGGCCGCAAAGCGCGAAAATCTTTTGGAAAGAAAAAACTGCACCAGCAATGCCGGCGCAAGGCGCCGATGGGCGCTCGGCTCTTGTCAGCTGTTGGCCGGATCCTTGGCGGGGCTTGCAGCCGGCTGCGTCCGTCCGAAGAAATTGCGACAAAATTTTTCACCCAATGCAAAAATTCCTGCCGCGAGCAACGTCCATGCATAGAGCATTGCAAGGCTGGTCAGATACCCGACCAATGAATTGAAATCCATCTACTCCTCCCCTTTTCGGGAAATCGGCCGAGCGTGCGCGGCCGATTTCAAGCGCGTGCTCGGCGGCCCGAGGGCCCGCGGTCAAGAATGCGCCGGCAGCCACCACGGACCCGGCAACAGAAAGAATGGAAACGGCGGAGCCGGATAGTAGTTGGCCGGCATTCCATATCGCGCCGGCTCCGCGCGATCGCGCACGACCTCGACTTGTCTCTTCTCCACGCGCTTGTGACGCTCGGTGGCATCGGAGGGACTCGCAAACGTGGTCGCGATCAAAACGGCTGCGAGCAGCGAAGCAAAAGCGATTCTGAGCATGATCGGCTCCGTGAGAGTAGCCCCTCGGATGGTGCTACCGGATGGGTCGCCCGTGTTCAAGACAAAATCGACCGCACCCTGGGGCGCCATTGCGGCTGCGGCAAAGCGGCACAACCCGGAGGTTGTCGATCCGTTCCTGAATGCCACAACCGTCGAAACCCCGCGCCGTTGCCGCATACCACAAGCGCAATCGCCAGCGGAAAGCTTGCCGTCGGGGCCGGGCCGTCCGCGACACGCCCTACGGATGCAGCATCGACACAACCACGCCGACCAGCGCCGCCAGCCAAAGCAACCCCGCCGCAATCGCCTGCACGAAAAAGCCGGTCTCGCGCTTCTCGGCCGCCTCGCTGTAGCCGCGCAAGTACAGCACTCGCCCCGCGATCCAGACGAGGCCGAGCAATGCGGCGCCGATGTCGCTCACATAGATCGCCGCCAGCCAGATCGCCGGCAGGAAGATGGGCATCCATTCCAGCATGTTCATCTGGATGCGGAAGGCGCGTTCGAAATCCGGATTGCCGGTGGTCGCCGGCGCGTTGATCTTGAATTTCCCCCGCGCCTGGCCGACCCGCAATCCGGTCCAGAAATAAAGGATCACGGCGAGCAGAATGACAAAGGCTGTGAAATTGGGCATGAACGCTTTCCTGGGGTGGACAGTTCGAAGTCAGCTCTGACGAAGCCAGCTCTGACGCGGTCAGCTCTGACGCGGTCAGCTCTACGGCAAGATCCGATCAATGGGAATGGGCTCGAGGACATCATGGCAAAACGGCTCAAGACCGCACCCGAGCTCGAACGGTTGATCCTGCTGGAGATGCACCGGCACGCCGTCTGCGCCGGCATCGCGGCCGTAACGGTGCGCGAGACCTCCGATCAGGCCGGAACAAACTGGGCGGTGGCCCACGTCAACGCGCTCGGGGGCGCGGTGCCGGCGCCGTGCCAAAGCCTGTGCGCCGCGATGGTCGCTCGTCTGCAGCAGGAATACGAGCTGCTGCCCGAGTTCGAGCTGGACATGGATTTCTGAAGATTTTGGATTTCTGAAGATTTTGGATTTTGCGAATTGGGCGGCGAATTCGACGCCCGGAACCGAGCTGTGGGGCGCAGCGTTCAAGGGGGGTGAAGTGCTGCTCCGACAGGTTATAATGCCCGCGATACCAACCCCTAGGGAGGACAACATGACTCGGAAGACGATGTTGCGCACAAGCATCGCCGGATTGGCGCTGGCGGCCTGCTTGGCGGCCACTGCGCCGGTTCTCGCCGACACTTTGACGTTCAAGGCCAATCTGGCGGCCGCGACCGAGGTGCCGCCCAACGACAGCAAGGCGACCGGTGCGGTCACCGCCACCTACGACACCGCGACCAAGAAGCTGAGCTGGCAGGGCACCTATTCGGGGCTCTCCGGCCCCGCGACCGCCGGTCATTTCCATGGTCCGGCCGATCCCGGCAAGAATGCCGGCGTGGCAGTGCCGATCACCGCCAGCAGCAGCCCGTTCCAGGGCTCGGCCGATCTGACCGACGCGCAGGCTGCTGACCTGATGGCCGGCAAGTGGTACGTCAACATCCACACCGACGCGCACAAGGGCGGAGAAATTCGCGGCCAAGTCCTTAAGTGATCAAGTCCTGAAGTGATCATGTCCTGGAGTGATCAAGTCCTGAAATGACCGAAATCGAGACGTGATCGGCTCACGAGCTGATCTGAGCCGATCCCGCTCCGCGGGAGGCGCGCGGGCGTGTGCTTGCGCAGTCCTCCGGCGGAGCGGTTTCGGCGCGCGAATTCGTCCAACCATGATCCATCCGACCATGAGCGGCTTCCATCGGCCTGGCCGGTCCGGGTCGGCGCGGTGGGAGCCACGATGGCCAGCACGAACGGAAACGGCGAGCCGATCCTGATCGCGGGCGGCGGCATCGGCGGCCTGGCGGCGGCCTATGCGCTCGCCCGCAAGGGCTTGCCGGTGCGGGTGCTCGAGCAGGCACCGGAATTCAAGGAGCTCGGCGCCGGCATCCAGCTCGGTCCCAATATTTTTCGGGCGATCGACGCGCTCGGTCTCAAGCAGGAATTGCTGGCCGATGTCTGGCGGCCGGGGGCGCTGGAGATGCGCTGCGCGCTGAGCGGGGCGCAGGTGACCCGCGTTCCGCTCGATCAGCGCTTCACCCAGCGTTTCGGGCAGCCTTATGCGGTCACCCATCGGGCCGACATTCATGCCGTGTTCCTCAAGGCCTGCCAGGGCGACAACCTGGTCACGCTGGAGACGCAGCGGCAGGTCGAAGGCTTCGAAGAGCACGATGGCGGCGTCACCGTCACGCTGCAGACCGGCGAGCGGATCGCCGGACGCGCTCTGATCGGCTGCGACGGCGTGTGGTCGAAGATCCGCCAGCAGATCGTCGGCGACGGCAAGCCGCGGGTATCGGGGCACATCGCTTATCGGGCCGTGCTCAAGCGCGAGGAGGTGCCGGCCGATCTGTGGCAGCCGGACGTCGTCTTGTGGGCCGGGCCGCGCACCCATCTGGTGCATTATCCGTTACGGCGGGGCGAGCTCTACAATCTGGTCGCCGTCTTTCACTCCGACCGCTATGTCGAGGGCTGGAACGCCGAGGCCGATCCCGATGTTCTCTGGGCCCATTTCAAGGGCCAGCGGCCCGAGGTCCTGCGCATGCTGGAGCGCATCGAGACCTGGCGCATGTGGGTGTTGTGCGACCGCGAGCCGGTCAAGGACTGGAGCCGCGGGCGGGTCACGCTCCTGGGCGACGCCGCCCACCCGATGCTGCAATATCTGGCGCAGGGCGCCTGCATGGCGACCGAGGACGCGGTCTGGCTCGCCGAGAAGGTGGCGGCGCAGCCGCACGATCTGCCGGCCGCCTTCCAGGCCTATGTCCAGCAGCGTTACCTGCGCACCGCCCGGGTGCAGATCATGGCCCGCGTCTACGGCGATTTCTATCACGCGCGCGGTCCCACGGCCGAGCTGCGCGACCAGATGCTGGGCGGCCGCAGCGCCGAGCAGGCTTATGACGGAATGGCCTGGCTGTACGGCGAGATGTGATGACGCGGTTCGTTTGCTCCGCCGGGGCCACAACTTCCGAGTCATGGCCGGGCTTGTCCCGGCCACCCACGCCTTTCTTTGCCGCGCCGAAGCAAGACGTGGGTGCCCGGCCCAAGGCCGGGCATGACTTCAGCTGATAACTTGCCCCAAACAGGCGGCGCGCAGCGAATCAGGACGCCTGCGCCAGCCTGGGTGCGAGCGCGGCGCGCTTGTCGGTGCGGGCGAGCCGCGTGAGCAGATAATCGATCTCGGTCTTGGCGGTGGGGCTGAGGCTCGAGCCGGGCTTGCGCTGCGCATCGCAGGCGATGGCGCCGCGTCGCATCATCACATATTTGCGCACCGCCAGGCCGACGCCTTGTTGCTGCTCGTAACGCAACAGCGGAAGGTGGGCGTCGAACAGATCGTGCGCGGCATCGCGCTGCCCCGCCTTCGACAGCCGCACCACGTCGACCAGCATGTCCGGAAAGGCGTAGCCCGTCATGGCGCCGTCGGCCCCGCGCTCCATCTCGAAATCGAGAAAGAGCGCGCCATTGCCGGTCAGGATGGAGATCGGCCGCATCGAGCCGTCCTTCTGGAAGCCGCGCAACGCGCTGATCTTCTCCAGCCCCGGCCAGTCCTCGTGCTTGAGCATCTGGCAGGACGGGTTGTCCTGGATGATGCGGCGAATGACGCCGGGGGTCATCTGCACCGTCAGGGTCAGCGGATAGTCCTGCAGCACCCAGGGAATATCGGCCCCGATCGCCTCCACCGCCTGGCGGAAATAGCCGACGATCTGGTCATCGGTCCGCAGCGCGGGCACCGGCGCGATCATCACCCCGGCCGCGCCCGCCTCCATGACGCTGCGCGCGAGCGAGCGCATGGCGGCAAAGCCCGGCGCCGATACGCCGACGATGATCGGAGCGGAGCCGGCCCGCTTGATCATCCGCGCAGCGATATCGAGCGCCTCCTGCGGCTCGAGCTTGGGCGCCTCGCCCATGATGCCCAGCACCGTGATGCCGGTGCAGCCGGTCTCCAGATAAAAATCCGTCATCCGGTCGATCGAGGCCGCATCGATGCGGCCGTCCTCGAAGAATGGCGTCGGCGCGATCGCGAAGGTTCCCGACGTGCTGGGCGTGAGCTTCATGGGGTCTCCTGTCTCGGTGTTTCTTCCTGGAAGCGCTATTGCGGCTTGAGCCCCGCGATCGCGCGCGGCTCGCCGGTGAGCTCGAGCACGTGCATGCCGGTATTGGCGCGATCCACGATGTAGATGTAGCCGCGGTCGTCGGTCTCCGCGTTGTTGGTCTGGATCGCGACCTTGCACTTCTGCTGGCCCTCGACCCGGATGCAGCGCTTGTCGGTCGCCTCGGTGATCGCCGGGATGAAATAGCCGACCTCCTTGGGGGCGTAGGGATCGCGCACGTCGACCACGCGCACGCCGGCATTGAAGAAGGTGATGAAGGCGAGCTTCTTGTAGAACACCGGGTCCATGCTTTCGTTGGTGGAGTGCGCGCCGAAGCGCCCTCCCCGCGAGCAGAAATCGCCGCTCGCTTCCGGCACCATGAAGTTGGACACGATCGTGGGGTGCGCCTCGATGGTGATGTCGGCGAACCAGACCATCTCGCGGCCCTGCGGCTTGCACTCGTTCTGCGTCGCCTCGTCGGTGATCAAGACGAAGTCGCGCGTCGAATAGCCGTCCTTGGCGAACTCGGCGATCGGCATCTGCAGCATCGGGAAGGTGGTGTGGGCGCCCACCAGCGGCGACAATTCGAGCCGGCTGATCTCCGGATAGCGCAGGTTCTCGGGCGTCGGCTCCTTGGGTCCATGCAGGAGCTTGTCGCGGTCGACGATCTGCATGATGCCGCCCTTGCTGCTGCCGTAGCCGAAATAGACGCGGTTGATCTGCGGCATCGAGATCGGCCCGTGCAGCTCGGTCGGCACCAGGCCGGTCGCGCCGGGCTCCTGGCCGGGAAGCCCGAAGTCGCGAATCTTCACCGGATGGGCGGGGTCGCTGAGATCGTAGATCTCGGTCATGCGCTTGACGCGCCAGCCCGGCACCGCCGAGACCAGATAGGCGATGCCGGTGTCGCATTCCCAGAAGCTCTTGTGCGTGTCCTGGTAGTTGCCCCCGATGGTCGCCAGCAGCGCCGGCTTGGCCGGATCGGCGACGTCCCAGACCTCGTGCCCCTTGGTGCCGAGCGTGCGCAGCATGTAGAACTTGGTGCGATCGGCCTTCGGCAGGCTCGCGCCCGGGCAAACCCGCACCATCTGGGCGCCGCCGCTTTCGGCGGTGCCGGCCGTGCCCGGGATGTGCTTGAGATATTTCGGGTGCGCCGGATCGGTCACGTCGACGATCGAGGTGCCGTTGAACTCGGCCTGGCCGGTCAGCGGATTGACCGGCTTGGGAATATCGGGAGTGCCGCCGTGATGCCCGATATAGGCGATGTAGCGGTCGCCCTGATGCACGATGGTCGGCTGATAGGCGCTGCGCGCCTGCAGGTCGTTGTAGCCGACCAGGCGCATGTTCTTGGCCTCCGGCGGCGCGCCGATCTTCTGCATCTCTCCGTTGGCCGCCGATGTGAGCGCAAGCGCCGCCAGCATGGTCGATCCGAGCGCCAGAATATCGAGGCGAGTCGGATCGAGAACGTTTCATGGCCGTCCTCCCAAGTGTGTCAGGCTGTCAGACCGAGCGTGTCAGCCTGATCGTGTGATTGTCGGCAAGACGGCGCCCCGGCGAGCGCCCGGATCGCGTGGAATGCCCCTACGCCAGCGCCGCCTTGACCCGCTCGGGCAGCAACGGCAGCTCGCGGATGCGCCTGCCGGTGGCGGCCGTGAATGCATTGGCGATGGCGGCCCCGGTCGGCCCTTGCGCCGCCTCGCCGGCGCCGAGCGGATGCTCGCTCGGCCGGTCGATCAGCACGGTGGTGACGCTGGGGGCCTCGTTCATGGTCAGGATCGGATAGCTGTCCCAGCTCTGCGAGAGTATCCCGCCTTTGTCGAAACGCACCTGCTCATGCAGCGTCCAGCTCGTGGACTGCACGATGCCGCCCTCGATCTGGTTGGTGAGACCGTCCGGGTTGATGATCTGCCCGGAATCGACCGCCGCGAAGGCGCGCGGCACCTTGATCGGCCGCTGTCGCGATCGAGCTCGAGGTCGACGACGATCGCCACATAGGTGGCCAGCGTCTTGTATTTCGCGAACGCGAAACCGCGCCCGTGCGTTCCGTCGCCTTTCTGGCCCGGCTTCCAGTCGGCGGCCTTGGCGGCGGCTTCGATCACCGCCTTGGCGCGCGGATCCTTGAGATGGGCGAGGCGGAACGCGACCGGATCGGCCTGCGCCGCCGCGGCCAGCTCGTCCATGAAGGACTCGACCGCGAACACGTTGGCGTAGGCGCCGAGCGTGCGCAGCGCCGATACCCGCAGCGGCATCTCCTTGATCAGGTGGCTGGTGATGCGCTGGCGCGGCAGGTCGTAGAGCGGGATCGCATTGCGATCGCCGCCGCCCGCCGGCTGCGCCAGGGCGCGCGGCGGACCGGGCTGCTTCGGCTTTTCCAGATACCAGCTCGCCAGCAGATTGACGCCGTCCGGATCGCCCGGCCGCATGTTGTGGGTGTTGCTCCACACATCGTAATTCCAATCCACGATGCGGCCGTCCTTGAGCCCGGCGCGCGCCCGCATCACCATGGCGGGCCCAAAGGGCTCCCACATGAACTCGTCGTCGCGCATCCATTGCACCCGCACCGGCCGCCCGGCCGCGGCGCGCGCCAGCAGCGCCGCGTCGAGGGCGACGTCGTCGGCGGCATTGTGGCCGTAGCAGCCGGAGCCCTCGGCATGGATGCAGCGGATGGCGGAGACCGGCAGGTCGAGCGCCTTGGCCATGGTGGCGCGCAGCGGAAACACGCCTTGGCTATGGGTCCAGATCGTGACCTTGCCGTCCTCGGACCTGGGCGACCGAGCAGGACGGGCCGATCGAAGCATGCGCCATGTAGGGCCGGTGGTAGGTGGCATCCAGGACCTGGGCGCCATCCGGGAGCGGCGCCTGCTTGTCGCTGATGACCTTGTCCTCCATCGCGAGCGACAGCAGGTGATCGTAGATTTTCGCCGGGTCGGGCAATTCCTCGCCGCCGGACCAGCGGGCCGAGGCCTTGAGCGCGTCGCGCGCCTTGATGGCCTGCTCCTCGCGCTCGGCGACCACGCCCAGGAAGCTGCCGTCGCGCACCACCGCGCTCACGCCGGGCAATGCCTTCACGGCCGCCTGGTCGAAGCTCTCGAGCTTGGCGCCGTAGCGC
Source organism: uncultured Alphaproteobacteria bacterium (assembly GCA_963744275.1). Classification (GTDB taxonomy): domain Bacteria; phylum Pseudomonadota; class Alphaproteobacteria; order Rhizobiales; family Xanthobacteraceae; genus VAZQ01. The sequence continues at coordinate 46,824 of CAVUSX010000024.1, read as the reverse complement.
GGCGGACGCACCACCCGGCCATGCAGCATGCCGGGCAGCCGGAGGTCCTGCACATAGGCGGCGCCGCCCGTCACCTTGGCCGGAATGTCGAGGCGCGGGATCGGCTTGCCCACGATCTTGTGCTCGGCCGGCGGCTTGGGGGCCGTCTTGGCGGTCGCCTCGCGGTGCAGATCGGCCTCGCCGGCGAGCTCCCCGTAGCCGACCTTGCGGCCGTCGCGGCCGGTGATGACACCGTCGGCCACGGTCAGCGTGTCGGCCGCAACGGAGAACCGCTTGGCGGCGAGATCGACCAGGATCGCGCGCGCCTCCGCGCCCGCCATCCGCAGCGCCGTGCCGCTCGCCTCGATCGATTGGCTGCCCGCCGTCTGGCCCTCGTTGGGGGTTTGGCCGGTATCGCCGGAGATCATCTTGATGCGCGCAAGCGGCAGGTCGAGCTCCTCGGCCGCGATCTGGGCGAGCGCGGTGACGATGCCCTGCCCGAGCTCCACCTTGCCGGTGAACACGGTCGCGCTGCCGTCCGCATTGATGCGCAGCCAGGCATCGAGCATGCGATTGCCGCCGAGGCTTCCGGGCAGCGGCGCCTGCTGGCCGAGCGCCAAGCGCGGCGCCAGGCTGAACGAGATCGCGATGCCGCCGAGCGCGGCCGTGAATTGACGCCGGGAGAGTTGGGGAGCGTTCATGGTCAGGTCTTCCCGTTCGCCTGCGCGGCCCGCAAGACCGCGCGGATGATGCGGTTGTGCGTGCCGCAGCGGCAGAGATTGGGCGCCAAGGTGGCGCGCACGTCGGCTTCGGTCGGATGCGGCATGCGGTCGAGCAATGCCTTGGCGGTCATGATCATGCCGTTGATGCAGTAGCCGCACTGCGCCGCCTGCTCGTCCATGAAGGCCTTTTGCAGCGGATGCGGCTTGTCGATGGTGCCGAGGCCCTCGATGGTGGTGATCTCCTGCTCGCCGATGTCCTGGATGGCGCGCACGCAGGAGCGGGTCGGCACCCCGTCGACCAGAACCGTGCAGGCGCCGCACTGCTCGAGCCCACAGCCGAACTTGGCGCCATTGAGGGCGAGATCGTTGCGCAGCACGTAGAGCAAGGGCGTATCGGGCTCGGCGGTGACCGAGTGTACGACCCCGTTGACCTTCAGGCTGATGGCCATTGGCAGTCCTCGCAAGCGCGGCGGTTGCAACGCCGTCATCGGGTGAGATTCGCCGCATCTTGCGTCGCCGCAAGTCGGCCGTCGAGGCCCCTGACGGCGGTATTTCACCGCGCCGGAAGGTCGCCTTGCGCCCACATCGCCCGGGTTTCGGCCCGGAAATCCTCGAAACGGCGGGCCGCGATGGCGGCACGCATGCCGGCCATCAGCTCCTGGTAGTAGGCGAGGTTGACCATGGTCAGCAGGATGGCGCCGAGCATCTCGCCGGCCTTGATCAGGTGGTGCAGATAGGCGCGCGAATAGTCCCGTGCCGCCTCGCACGCGCTCTCCTCGTCCAGCGGACGCGGATCCTCGGCATGCCGCGCGTTCTTCAGGCTGACCGGTCCCCGGCGCGTGAAGGCGAGACCGTGCCGGCCGTTGCGGGTGGGCATGACGCAGTCGAACATATCGATGCCGCGCGCCACCGCCTCGATGAGGTCGGTGGGCGTGCCGACGCCCATCAGATAATGCGGCCGGTCGGCCGGCAGCGCCGGGGCGACGCCTTCGATCGTCCGCAGCATCACCTCCGGCGCCTCGCCGACCGCGAGCCCGCCGATCGCATAGCCCTGAAAGTCCATGTCGACGAGCGCCGCGAGGCTCTCCAGCCGCAAGGCGGGATCATCGCCGCCCTGCACGATGCCGAACAGAGCACGGCCGGCCGGCACGCCTTCGAAGGCGCGCTTCGAGCGCTCGGCCCAGCGCAGCGACAATCGCATGGCGCGCTCGAGATCGGGGCGCGGCGCCGGCAGCCGCATGCATTCGTCGAGCTGCATGGCGATGTCGGCGCCGAGCAGCGCCTGCACCTCGATCGCCCGCTCCGGCGTGAGCTCGACCATGGCGCCGTCCAGATGCGAGCGGAAAGTAACGGCCCGCTCCTCGACCTTGCGCAGGCCGGACAGCGACATCACCTGGAAGCCGCCGGAATCGGTCAGGATCGCATGCGGCCAGTTCATGAATTTGTGCAGGCCGCCCAGCGCCGCGATGCGCTCGGCGCCCGGGCGCAGCATCAGGTGATAGGTATTGCCGAGAACGATGTCGGCGCCGCTCCCGCGCACCGCCTGCGGCAGCATGCCTTTGACGCTGGCCTGGGTGCCGACCGGCATGAAGGCCGGCGTCGCCACCACGCCATGGGGCGTGGCGATCTCGCCGCGGCGCGCGGCGCCATCGGTGGCCAGCAGGCGGAACTGGAAGGGTTCGGGCACCGGTGCTCCGCGAGGACCGAAAGAATTGAGCCGATCGATATCCGGTTTACGCGCGGAACAGCAAGCACGCATCTCCGTAGGAATAGAACCGGTAGCCGGCCGCGATCGCATGCGCATAGGCCTCTTGCATCACCTCGAGACCGCAAAAGGCGCAGACCAGCATGAACAGGGTCGAGCGCGGCAGATGGAAATTGGTCATCATCACGTCGACCGCCCGGAAGCGGTAGCCCGGCGTGATGAACACGGCGGTCTCGCCGGCGAACGGCGCAATGACTCCGTCCTCCCGGCTCGCGCTCTCGAGGAGCCGCAGCGAGGTCGAGCCGACCGCCACGATGCGCCCGCCCGAGCCGCGGACCGCGTTGAGCGCCGCCGCCGTCGCGGGGCTCACGCTGCCGCGCTCGGAATGCATGCGGTGGTCGGCGGTGTCCGCCGCCTTGACGGGGAGAAAGGTGCCGGCGCCCACATGCAGGGTCACCCGGTGCAGCGCGATGCCGCGGGCCTGCAGGGCCGCGACCAGCTCCGGCGTGAAATGCAGACCCGCGGTCGGCGCCGCGACCGCGCCGTCCTCGCGCGCGAACATGGTCTGATAGTCGTCGCGGTCGTGCGCGTCGGCGGCCCGCCGCGCCGCGATATAGGGCGGCAACGGCATGGTACCGCGCTCCTCCAGCGCCTGATCGAGCACCGCGCCATGGAACGCGAAGGCGAGCGTCACCTCGCCGCCCTCGCCTTTTTCCTCGACCGTGGCGTCGAGCTGGCCGAGCAGGCACACCTTGCCTTCGGTGCCGAACCGGATGACGTCGCCGACGGCCAGCCGCTTGCCGGGCTTGGCGAAGGCGCGCCAGCGCGCGCCGTCGAGGCGCTGGTGCAGGGTCGCCTCGATGGCGGGCTCGGCATCGCCGCGCCCGATCCGCCGCCCGCTCAAGCGCGCCGGGATCACCTTGCTGTCATTGACCACGAGGGCGTCGCCGGGCCGCAACAGGTCGGGAAGATCGCGCACGCCGTGATCGGCGATCAGGGGCGCCGATCCGGGCCGCACCACCAGGAGCCGGGCGGCGTCACGCGGCGCGCTCGGGCGCAACGCGATCCGCTCGGCCGGCAGATCGAAATCGAACAGATCAGTGCGCATGGCAGGGCCCTGGATTTGCGACGCGCTCGCCGCGCCACCGCGGTTCGCACAAACCGATCGCTCCTGCAACAGCTCCGCGCTCCGGCCCGCTCCGGGGACGCCGCGCTATGCGCGCGGGGGATAAGGGTGGTGCCCGTAGACCCACACCGGCGCAACCGCGCCGGCTTCGTCCGACACCAGCACTTCCGTCCGCTCGCCCTGCTCGCCCAGCTTGAAGGCGGCATCGATGGCGAACAGCTTCGCCTCCCGGTCGGTCTTGTACGGGCCGAACTCCTCGCCGCCGAACGCGATGAACCAGACGTCCTCCCGCCGCGTCACGAGATAGCGGATGCGTGAGGCAGGCTCGACGGGGGCAGGATTTCGCTCCTTCTCCGCGCTGTGAGTTCCGGGCATGGTCTCCCCTTCATGGCTCGCAACATTTGGCTCGCAAGGACGGTAACGCGCTCCCCTAGCGTCCTGTTCCATCACGCCGCGTTAATTCGGGGGATCAAAATCAATTGAATTCTTCCAGATGCACGCGTGCGCTGCACCATTGGGTGTCGCCTTAATGTCATCCAAATCTCGATATGACCTTTGCGGCGTCAAACTATCTTCGCATCCGCGCGCTAGTGTTCCGATCAAACGAGGCGACCCCGGCACCAGGACGTCAGGCAACAGGAGCATTCAATGGGCATCGTCATGGTCAAATGTCCGCAGACGGGACACGACATTTCGACCGGCATCATTGCCGATCGCGACAGCTTCAATGCGACGCCGGTATTTTTTTCGCAGGTCTATTGTCCGCTGTGCCGCGTCGAGCACGAATGGTTCGCCAAGGAAGCCTGGGTTTGCGATCCGCGCCGCTCGCACCGCCGCAATGGGCGGCATAAGCAGGGCGAATGGCGAATAGCGAATGAGTAGGTGGAGTAGCGAGTAGTGAGTAGAGGGTCGGCGTCATGTAATCGCTCCCGATCGCTATTCACCACTCCCCACTCCCCACTCACGCTGCCAGCCGCGCCGAGACGATCCGGTCCGGGTCCGACACCGGCTCGCCGCGCTTGATCTTGTCGATGTTTTCCATGCCGTCGACCACCATGCCCCAGACCGTGTATTGGCCGTTGAGCCAGGGCGACTCCTCGAAGCAGATGAAGAACTGGCTGTCGCCGGAATCCGGATTCTGCGAGCGGGCCATCGATACGGTGCCGCGTACGTGTTTCTCCTTGGAGAACTCGGCCTTGAGCTTCTGGCCCGAGCCGCCGGTACCGGTACCTTGCGGACAGCCGGTCTGCGCCATGAAGCCGTCGATCACGCGGTGGAAGGCGACGCCGTCGTAGAACCCCTCCTCCACCAGCTCCTTGATGCGCGCCACATGCGCCGGCGCCAGATCGGGCCGCAGCGCGATCATGACCGTGCCTTTGGTGGTCTCCAGGATCAGCTTGTCTTCGCCTTCAGCCTGCTCTGCCATTTGTCGTCCCTGCTTGCTTGAGTTTTCGGTTGTCGATGAATCGCATGGTGAGCGGGCGCCCGGCGAGCGCACCGCCGAGCGCATCGGTGAACCGCAACGGCGTGCAGCGGCGCACCGCCTGCGCCATCGCGACCCGGTAGGACATCCGCTCGTCGTCGGAGGCACCGGGCGTCTCGTAGGTGATGCGCGGCTTGCCGAGCAGCTCGCCGTTGCGCTTGAAGCTGAGCATCACCGTGATCTGCATGCCGGCGCGCGCCTGCTCGAGATCGGGCGGAATCCAGCAGGCCTCGAGGGCGGCGAAGACCTCCGCGATGGTGTTGAGCGCCGCCACGGGCTTCTGGCCCTCGCCCGGCTCCTGCGCCGATGCGCCGGCGCCGGCCGCCAGCACCGCCGCCGCGACGGTCGTGCGCATGAGACGTGTGAGTGCCGGCGCCGTCATCGAGCGTTCCGATCCTCGACGCAGCGGATCGCGATCGGTCCCGGCCCATCGTCTCGACTACCCCCGCTATGGCGGCGACCGCGAGCCGGACCGGGCACATGCAGGCCTCCTCATTTGGCGTCGGCCCCGACTTGCACCTTGAGCATGCGGTCGGGATCGGTGACGGCGCCGCTCTGACCCGCACCCTTCTTGAGCTTGTCGACCACGTCCATGCCGGAGACCACTTGGCCGACCACGGTGTACTGGCCGTTGAGGTACGATCCGTCGCCGAACATGATGAAGAACTGGCTGTTCGCCGAGTTCGGATCCTGGGTACGGGCCATGCCGACGACACCGCGCGTGAACGGTGTCTGGGTGAACTCGGCCCGCAGATTGGGATATTTCGAGCCGCCGGTGCCGTCGCCGTTCTGGCCGTCGCCGGTCTGCGCCATGAAGCCGCCGATGACCCGATGGAACGGCACATTGTCGTAGAACTTGTCGCGCGCCAGCGTCTTGATCCGCTCGACATGCTTGGGCGCGAGGTCGGGCCGCAGCTTGATGACGATGCGGCCGTATTTGGTGTCGATGAGGATGGCGTTCTGCGGATCGACGCCCGCCGGCAGCGGCTGGGCGGTCGCCGGCGCCGCGCAGATCAGCGCGGTCAGGATTGGAAACATGACGGCGAAGAGATGAACCAGGCGTGTCATGGGAGCTCCCGGGATGGATGACTGTGTGTGCGAAAACCGAAAGACCACCCCCGCCGGAGCTTATCATCGGGCCGGCCTTCGGCCGGACCCGTCGGCGGGGGCGTGCTTTTCCTAAATGTGTTTCAGCCTGCGAATTTTGCCTTCAGCCGCGCCGCCACCGGCGGCGGCACAAAAGGCGTCACGTCGCCGCCCATGGATGCGATCTGCCTGACCAGTGTGGCGGTGATCGGGCGCACCGCCGGCGAGGCCGGCAGGAACACCGTCTGCACGTCGGCCGCCATCGTTGCGTTCATGCCGGCCATCTCCATCTCGTAGTCGAAATCCGCCGTCCCGCGCAAGCCGCGGATCAGCAGGCTCGCGCCTTCGCGCCGCGCCGCCGCCACCACGAGGTCGGCGAAGGTGATGCAGCGCAGCTCGCATCCGGCGGCGCGCGCGAGCGGCCCGCAGGCCGCCTCGAGCATGACGAGGCGATCCTCCGCGCTGAACAACGGTGCCTTGCCGGGATGGGTTCCAATCGCCAGCACCAGCCGGTCCGCCAGCCGGAGCGACTGGCGCACCAGGTCGACATGGCCATTGGTCACCGGATCGAACGAGCCGGGAAAGAGCGCGATACGCGGCATGGCTGGCGGTCTAACCCGCCGCGAGGGGGAACCGCAAGGCCGCCGCCATCGGCGGCCGCCGCGGCGACGAACCCCGCCGCCAAAAAAATCGCGTCCCCGCATGAACCTTCCGGCCTCATGGCGCAACCAATAGCCAAGAGGGTGGTATCGGGCGCCTAATAAGGCGCATGAATGGGGGGATGCAACATGTTGATCTATCGGACTCTTTCAGCTATCGCCGCGGCAGCTCTGGGCGCCGCAGTCGTGATGGCTTTGCCGGGATTCAGCCCTGCGGTGGAAGCCGGCACCTCGGCCCCCATGGTCAAGACCGATCGGCTCGACTACCGCCCGCTCGGCAGCGAGTGCACGGAGCGGGCGTGGCCCTATTACGGGGCGAATTGCCTGCGCGACCGCACCCAGGTGGCCGGCCAGGCCCGCACGGTGCGGCTGGTCACCACCGACCGCCTGCCCCAGTGACCGCCTGCCCCACTGAGAGACCTGCAGCGGGATCCGATCCGGTCGGGTGATCCTGCGGCCCGGCGCCTTGCCCGCCACGCGGCTTTTTGTCCGCCCTGACTTTGCGTCCGACAATCTCGGTCGTCTGCACCGGCAGACGTGCTCAAAATCTCCGCCGATCGGGCATGGGGCAGATCATCGGGGATGGCCATGAAGTGCCGCTTCGCAGCTTTGTCGACCGCCATCGTGGCGTTGGCCATGCTGGCCGCGCCGGCGACGCCGCTCCTGGCGCAAACGCCGCCGAGCGAGCACGACCTGCGCATTTACGCCGGGCTGCACGCCGCCGCCGCCACCGGCGATGTCGCCGCCATCGAGCAGCTCATCGCCGACGGCGAGAAGCCGAACCTGCAGGACGCCAACAGTCGCACCCCCCTCATCGTGGCCGCCTTCCGCCACCAGCATGCGGCCGCGCAGGCGCTGTTGCGTCTCGGTGCCAATCCGAACGCGCACGACGCGGACGGCTACGACGTCCTCACCATCGCGGCCATCAACAATGATGTCGAGACCCTCAAGGCGGCGCTGGCCGCCGGCGCCAATGCGCGCGCCGTGATCGGGCGCGACAAGGGCAGCGCATTGATCTCGGCCGCCCAGCTCGGCTTCGTCGATATCGTGCGCGCCCTGATCGAGGCCAATGCGGATGTGGACCACGTCAACGGGCGCGGCTGGAGCGCCCTGATCACCGCGGTCGTGCTCGGCAATGGCGACAAGCCGCACACCGAGACCGTCGAGGCGCTGGTCGCGGCCCGCGCCGACGGCGACCTCAAGGACGAGCAGGGCAAGACCGCGATCGATTATGCCCGCGCCCGCGGCTATACCGACATGGTCCGCATCCTGGAGAAGGCCGTCGGCCGCCATACCTGAGCCCGGATCGCAGATCCGGAATTGAACGCCAACACCCAGAACCGGGAAAATACGAGGGAGAGCACAGTGAACCGTAACTTCCCGTGGCGCCCGGCCGCCATCGCCCTCATCGCTCTGCTGGCATGCCAGGCTCTGCTTGGATTCCACCGCGCCGCCGCGCAGGACAAATACCCGAGCCGGGTCGTGCACATCATCGTGCCCACCCCCGCCGGCGGGCCGGTCGACGTCATGGCGCGGCTGGTCGCCAACCAGATCTCGCCGGCACTCGGACAGAGCGTGATCATCGACAACCGCGGCGGCGCCGGCAACACGATCGGCTCGGCCGAAGCCGCGCGCGCGCCGGCGGACGGCTACACCCTGCTCTACTCGAGCTCGAGCGGGCTCGTGCTCGCCCCCATGCTGCAGAAGAGCGCCGGCTATGATCCGCTCACCAGCTATGATCCGGTCGCGCTGGTCGCCGCCACCGCCAACATCCTGGTGGTGCACCCCTCGGTGCCGGCAAAGTCGGTGGGCGAGCTCGTGGCCTATGCCAAGGCGCATCCCGGCACCATCAACTTCTCGTCGGGCGGCATCGGCACCCTGCCGCACCTGATCGGCGAATATTTCAAGTCGCAGGCCGGCATCGATGTCATCCACGTGCCCTATCGGGGCGGCGGCCCTTCGATCCAGGACGTGGTCGCCGGTCACGTGCAATTCACCTTCGAGGGTATCTCGGTGCTGCTGCCGCTGATCAAGTCGGGCCAGCTGCGGGCGCTGGCGGTGACCAGCGCGACCCGCAGCCCGTTGCTGCCCGAGGTGCCCACCATGATCGAAAGCGGCTTTCAGGATTTCGCCACCAGCGCCTGGACCGGCCTGTTGGCGCCGGCCGGAACGCCGCCCGAGGTGATCGCCAAGCTCAACGGGGCGGTCAATGTCGCGCTGCGGAGCGCCGAGATGAAAGCCGCGCTCGACCGCCTCGCCGGCGACCCGCTCGGTGGCCCTCCGCAGGAGCTCGCCAAGGTCATCCGTTCCGACATCGCCCGATGGGCCCCGATCGTCAAGGCCCTCAACCTGCAGCTCGATTGATTGATGGTTTGTTGTTTGCTTGTCTGTAGGGTGGGTTAGCGCCCCCGATTGGTCTCCAAACAACCTCGGTGCCGAGCGCGCGTAACCCACCATCGGCCGCGCTGCCATCCCGGCCGATTAATCCCACGCGACAGATCCAAAGCAACAATCCCATCGCCGGCGCCATTTCCGGCACCGCCCGATGATGGGTTTCGCAAGAGCTCAACCCATCCTACGGCCCTACAACTCGGCTACTCGCCGTTGTCCTCGCCCTCTTCCGTGAGCCGCTCGACCGAGACCACCCGCTCGCCTTCGGCGGTGGAGAACACGATCACGCCCTGGGTCGAGCGCCCGGCGATGCGGATGCCGTCGATCGGGCAGCGGATGAGCTGGCCGCCGTCGGTGACCAGCATGATCTGGTCCTGCTCCTCGACCGGGAAGGAGGCGATCAGCGGGCCGTTCTTGCCGGTGATGGCCATGGCGACGATGCCTTTGCCGCCGCGGCCGGTGATGCGGTACTCGTAGGACGAGGTGCGCTTGCCGAAGCCGTTCTCGGAGACGGTGAGCACGAACTGCTCGGCCGCCGACATGTCCACATAGCGCCGCTCGCCCAGCTCGATGGCGCCGGTCGCCTCCTCGGCATCGATGGCGGCCTCCTCGCCCTCGCCGTTGCCGCCGCGCCGCACCGCGCTCGCGCGCTTGAGATAGGCGGCGCGCTCCTCGGCGGTGGCATCGACGTGGCGCAGGATCGAAAGCGAGATCAGCTTGTCGCCCTCCGCCAGCGCGATGCCGCGCACGCCCATCGAGGTGCGGCCCTGGAACACGCGCACGTCGGCGACCGGGAAGCGGATGCACTGGCCGAGCGCGCTGGTGAGCAGCACGTCGTCGCGGTCGGTGCAGATCTGCACGTCGACGATCGCCTCGCCCTCGTCGAGCTTCATGGCGATCATGCCGGAGCGGCGCACGTCGACGAAATCGGACAGCTTGTTGCGCCGCACGGCGCCGCTGGTGGTGGCGAACATCACGTCGAGCTCGGCCCAGGTCCGCTCGTCCTCGGGCAGCGGCATGATGGTGGTGATGCGCTCGCCCTGCTCGAGCGGCAGGATGTTGATCAGCGCCTTGCCGCGCGACTGCGGCGCCGCCGGCGGCAGCCGCCAGACCTTCACCTTGTAGACCTGGCCGCGCGAGGAGAAGAACAGCACCGGGGTATGGGTCGAGGCCACGAACAGGCGGGTGACGAAATCCTCGTCGCGCGTCTCCATGCCGGCGCGGCCCTTGCCGCCGCGCCTCTGCGCCCGATAGGCGGAGAGCGGCACGCGCTTGATGTAGCCCGGATGCGAGACGGTGACGACCATGTCCTCGCGCTGGATCAGGTCCTCGTCCTCCATCTCGCCTTCCTGGTCGATGATCTCGGTCCGGCGCGGCGTGGCGAACTCGTCCTTCACGGCGTTGAGCTCGTCCTTGACGATGGTCTGGATGCGCGCGCGCGAGCGCAGGATGTCGAGATAGTCGGCGATCTCGTCGGCGAGCTTGTCGAGCTCGGCCTGGATCTCGTCGCGGCCGAGCGCGGTCAGCCGCTGCAGGCGCAGATCGAGGATGGCCTTGGCCTGCTCGGCCGAGAGCCGATAGGTGCCCTCGGCGTCACCGTTGGCGCGGATCGTCGATCAGCGCGATCAGGGCCTCGACCGCGCGCGCCGGCCAGTCGCGCCCCATCAAGGCCTCGCGCGCCTCGTTGGCATCGCGCGCGGCGCGGATCAGCCGGATCACCTCGTCGATATTGGCGACCGCGATGGCGAGGCCGACCAGCACATGGGCGCGGTCGCGCGCCTTGCCGAGCAGGAACTTGGTGCGCCGCGAGACCACCTCCTCGCGGAACACGATGAAGGCGACCAGCAGGTCCTTCAGGTTCATGACCAGCGGACGGCCGCCGTCGAGCGCCACGATATTGGCGCCGAAGGTCGATTGCAGCGGCGTGAAGCGGTAGAGCTGGTTGAGCACCACGTCGGGCGTGGCGTCGCGCTTGAGCTCGATCACCACCCGATAGCCGTCGCGGTCGGATTCGTCGCGCAGGTCGGAGATGCCCTCGATCTTCTTGTCGCGCACCAGCTCGGCGATGCGCTCCACCATGGTGGCCTTGTTCACCTGATAGGGAATCTCGGTGATGATGATCGCTTCGCGATCCTTGCGGATCTTCTCGAACGCGACCTTGCCGCGCATCACGATCGAGCCGCGGCCGAGGTGATAGGCCGCGCGGATGCCCTGGCGGCCCAGAATGATGCCGCCGGTCGGAAAATCCGGACCCGGGATGATGCGGATCAGGTCCTCGATGGCGAGCGCCGGATTGTCGATCAGGGCGACCGTGGCGTCGATCACCTCGCCCAGATTGTGGGGCGGGATGTTGGTCGCCATGCCGACCGCGATGCCGCCGGCGCCGTTGACCAGCAGATTGGGGAAGCGTGCCGGCAGCACGGTCGGCTCGCGCTCGGTATCGTCGTAGTTCGACTGGAAGTCGACCGTGTCCTTGTCGAGGTCCTCGAGCAGCGCATTGGCGACCTTGGCGAGCCGCACCTCGGTGTAGCGCATGGCCGCCGGCGGATCGCCGTCGACCGAGCCGAAATTGCCCTGGCCGTCGATCAGCGGCAGCCGCATGGAGAAATCCTGCGCCATGCGCACCAGCGCGTCGTAGATCGCCTGATCGCCGTGCGGATGATATTTGCCGATGACGTCGCCGACCACGCGCGCCGATTTGCGATAGGGCTTGTTCCACTCGTAGCCGTTCTCGTGCATCGAATAGAGGATGCGCCGATGCACCGGCTTGAGGCCGTCGCGCGCGTCCGGCAGCGCCCGCGCCACGATCACGCTCATGGCGTAATCGAGGTAGGAGCGCTTCATCTCCTCCGTGATCGAGACGGGGCGAATATCGCTCGGACCTCCGTCCCCCGGAGGCGCTTCGTCGTTGTCGGCCAATGGAAATTCCCGCGCGGTTGGTGCCTGCAGTGCTTAGCCGATTCATTCGTCCCGCGCCACCCGCCAAGACGCCCCGCAATCGGCCTCGTTTCATATGGTAATTCAGGTACTTAACGTCAAGAGCGCGAGGTCCTGGCGAGGGCGCTGCGGGTGGCGCGGATTTCATTGATTCGGGGCCGTCGGCCCGCGGCCTTGCGGGCGACCGGGCGGGAACCGAGTTGGGGCCGGCGCCGGCTTCGATTACAACCGCGCCATGTGGCTCGATTATCTCATCTCCGCCTCGGTCACGCTGCTGGTCGTCGTCGATCCGGTCGGCCTGACGCCGGCCTTCCTGGCGGTGACCCAGGGACTGTCGGCCGCGGCGCGCAAGCGGATCGCGTTTCGGGCCTGCATCATCGCGGCTGCGATCCTGGCCGGCACGGCGCTGATCGGAGACCGGCTTCTGGAGATGCTCGCCATCACGTTGCCGGCGTTCAGCATCGCCGGCGGGCTGCTGCTGTTCGGGGTCGCCTCGGAAATGGTGTTCGGGGCGCGCGTCGCGCGCCAGTCGAAGCAGGCCGAGGAGGCGATCGAGGAGCATCTGCACGACGTCGCCGCCTTCCCGCTGGCGATCCCCTTGATGGCCGGGCCGGGTGCCATCACGGCGACCTTGCTGCTCGCCGGGCGGGCCCGCGAGCAGCCGCTCCTGCTGGTCGGATTGCTCGCGGTCGTGGTGATCGTGATTGCCGCATGCTTCGCGGTCTTCTGGGTCGCCCATCGCATCGAGCGCATGCTGGGCGTGACCGGCAGCGTGGTGCTGTCGCGCCTGCTGGGCGTGCTGCTGGCGGCACTGGCGGTGCAATACGTCATCGACGGCGTGCGGGTGGTGCTGCGCGGGTGAGGCTCAGCCGCCGAACACCATCTTGTGCATGATGCGGCCGGGCATCAGGGTGAACAATCCGGCGATCACCAGCGCACCGAAGAAGAGGCCGGTCATGGCGCGGCGGTGATGGTCGACCGCGTGGCGATGGGCGGCCCAGACCGCCAACGGCAGCATCGCCAAGGTGAAGATCGACACCAGGTGGATCGGGCTCCAGGGGCCCCACAGCCGCAACTGGTGAATCCAGAACGAGCTCAGGCTGACGATCGCCATCAGGCTGACCCAGATCCATCCGATCGTGCGATGCGGCAGCGTGCCCTTGGGGGCCGAGAGCTGCACCACGCCGAGCCCAAAGGCGGTCATGGCCGCGAAGGCATGAAGCTGGATTGCAGGCGCGGCATCGAGCAGCGGCGCGAGGCTCATGAGACTTCGATATCTTGAGCTGTAGGATGGGTTGAGCTCTTGCGAAACCCATCGGCGGTGTTGATGGGTTTCGCAAGAGCTCAACCCATCCTACAGGCCTTTCCTACTTGCAAAACGCTCAATTCGCGCACTTCTGCCGCACCGGGGTCCACCGGATGCGTTCGAGCACGATACCCTGCAGGCAGGCGCTGAGCTTGTCGCTCACGGTCGCGCGCAGGCGGATCATGCGGCCGTTGAGGGGCGGCTTGGGGGTGGCGGCGGTGATATTGTAGAGGGTGCCGTCGGCCCCGTTGACGGTGAGGCAAGGCGCCGTGACGCCCGCATGCGGACAGGCCGTGAGCGCGACCCGCTCGCCGACCGGCGGCGCCGCCTGCGCGGCGGCCGCGATCAGCAGCCCGGCCAGCACCGCGCCGGCCGCAACCAGCTTGCCGCGTGCTCCGCTCATGGGGCGATCCCGGCCCAGCTCGACCGCGCCGCGCGCGTCAGAGCCAAGCTCGTCAGAGCCAAGCTCGTCAGAGCCAAGCTCGTCAGAGCCAAGCTCGCCAGAGCCAAGCTCGCCAGAGCCAAGCTCGTCAGAACGGAATCTCGTCATCGAGGTCGCCGCCCTTGCCGCCGGCGCTGGCCATGGCGGGCTTGCGCGGCGCGCTCGGGCCGGAGGAGCCGAAATCGCCGCCAGCGGACTGGTCGCTGCCGAAATCGCCGCCCCCGCCCCCGGCCTTATCCAGCATGGTGAGCTGCGAATTGAAGCCCTGCAGCACCACCTCGGTGGAATAGCGGTCCTGGCCCGACTGATCCTGCCACTTGCGGGTTTGCAGCGCGCCTTCCAGATACACCTTGGAGCCCTTCTTCAGATACTGCTCGACGATCTTGCAGAGCGGTTCGCTGAAGATGACCACGCGGTGCCACTCGGTCTTTTCCTTGCGCTCTCCGGTCGCCTTGTCGCGCCAGCTTTCCGAGGTCGCCACCGAGAGATTGGCGATCGGGCGCCCGTCCTGGGTGCGGCGGATTTCCGGATCTTTGCCGAGATTGCCGATCAAGATGACCTTGTTCACTGAGCCTGCCATGAATCTCTCCTACCGCCGCCCGATGCTCTTCCGCAGGAAGCCCCTCCGCGGGAAGCCCCGCACCCTAGACCGCGGCGTCGCCCCCGCAAGCGCGTTCTGGCGTTTCCCCACCCCGGTCCACAAGCCACGCGGCGCGATGCACATCTGTTCTCTTTTTGTTCTAGCATGGCGGCGGTCGCTGCGCAAGCCCATCGCAAAACGAAATTGGGCCCCTACAGCGCCTCCCCCAGAAATCGCAGCAGCCGCGGCGCCGCGGTGGCGCCGAAGCCGCCGGGCTCGTTTTCGAACGGGTCCGACGCCCAGAGATGCCCGGCCCCCGGAATGATGATCCGGCGCGCCGAGATGCCGGCCTGGTTGAGCGCGAGCCAGAACGCTTGCGATTGGGTCGCCGGATCGACGATGTCGTCATTGGTGCCGTGGATGAGCAGGAAGCGCGGGCCCTTCCGGTCGATGGTGGCGTAGCTGATCGGGGAGGACTCGAAGTAGATGCGCCGGTTCTGCATGGGCGAGGCGCCCAGATATTTTTCCGCGATCTGGTCGCGCGGACGCGCGATCTGGTCGTGGCTCCATTGCCCCAGCATGTCGTAGACGCCGTAGAAGCCGACCACCGCCTTGACGTTGATGGGTACCGCCGCATTGGGATCGTCCCGATAGGCGGACGAGAACAACGGCTCGGTGCCGGCGAGCGCCACCAGCGCCACCAGGTGCGCGCCCGCGGAATCCCCCATCAGGCCGATGCGGTCCGGGTCGACGCCGAGACTCTCGGCCTTGGCGCGCACGAACTGGATCGCCGCCTTGACGTCATAGACCGAGGCCGGATAGGCGCCGGCCTTGCCGAGCCGGTAGTCGATGCTCAGCACCACATAGCCGTTCTTGGCCAGATAGGTTCCCCAATAGCGGTAGCCGGCGCGGCTGCCGTTCTGCCAGCCGCCCCCGTGCACCGCGATGATCGCCGGCGCCCGCATCAATCCCTTCGGCTGATAGAGGTCGGCGACCAGCTTGGTCCCGTCGTGCTGGGCATATTCCACATTGGTCTGCGCAATGACTTCGTATTCCGCCTTGGCGGCGGGCGCGGCCGCAAGCAAGGCGGCGGCAGCCAGCACGAGCACACGCCAGGATTTCATGAAACTCTCCTACCCGGGTTCTTGGATCGCCTTCGATAGCCTCGGATCGCCATGGTATCGTGCCGAATGCACCGTTGTCCCCAGGCTTCGAGCGGCAGAATGAACGGCCGGGCACCGGGGGCTGGCGAAGTCCTCCCGTTCTTCCTATGTTCCGAGCCCGGGACCCCTACGCCAGCGATCGCGAGCCTCATGAACGACCTGTTCGACAAATCACGCGCCGTCCGCCGCCGCGGCGCGAACGCGAGCGTCACGGACGCGAGCGCCGGCCTGCCGCGCCGCGATACCCGCGTCATCACGATCCGCGGCGCCCGCGAGCACAATCTCAAGAATATCGACGTCGAGATTCCGCGCGACCAGCTGGTGGTCTTCACCGGCCTGTCGGGCTCCGGCAAGTCGTCGCTCGCCTTCGACACCATTTATGCGGAGGGCCAGCGCCGCTATGTCGAGAGCCTTTCGGCCTATGCCAGGCAATTCCTGGAGATGATGCAGAAGCCGGACCTCGACCAGATCGACGGCCTCTCCCCCGCCATCTCCATCGAGCAGAAGACCACCTCGCGCAATCCGCGCTCGACGGTGGGCACCGTCACCGAGATCTACGATTATATGCGGCTGTTGTGGGCGCGCATCGGGGTGCCGTACTCGCCGGCCACCGGCCTGCCGATCGAGAGCCAGACCGTCTCGCAGATGGTCGACCGCATCATGGCGCTGCCGCAGGGCACGCGGCTCTATCTGCTGGCCCCGGTGGTGCGCGGCCGCAAGGGCGAATACCGCAAGGAATTGGCCGAATGGATGAAGCGCGGCTTCCAGCGCGTGAAGATCGACGGCGTGTTCCACGAGATCGCGCAGGCCCCCGTGCTCGACAAGAAATTCAAGCACGACATCGACGTGGTGGTGGACCGCGTGGTGGTGCAGGGCGATCTCGCCACCCGGCTGGCGGATTCGCTGCAGACCGCCCTGCAGCTCGCCGAGGGCCTGGCGGTCGCCGAATTCGCCGACGCGCCCGCTTCACCTCCCCCTGCAAGGGGGAGGTCGGCAAGCGAAGCGCGCCGGGAGGGGGTCCCGGCACAGGACCCCTCCCCGGATCGCCAAGGGCGATCCGACCCTCCCCTTGCAGGGGAGGGTAAGAAGGAGACCAAGCTCGCGACCGCCGCCGCGTCCGACGCCAACCGCCTGATCTTCTCGGAGAAATTCGCCTGCCCGGTCTCCGGCTTCACCATTCCGGAGATCGAGCCGCGGCTGTTCTCCTTCAACAATCCGTTCGGGGCCTGCCCGGCCTGCGGCGGGCTCGGGATCGAGCAGCACATCGATGCCGACCTGGTCATCCCGGACAAGGAGGCGAGCCTGCGCAAAGGCGCGATCGCGCCTTGGGCGCGCTCATCGTCGCCTTATTACATGCAGACCCTGCAGGCGCTCGGCAAGCACTACCGGTTCGCGCTCGACACCAAATGGAAGGATTTGCCCAAGAAGGTCCAGGACGCGATCCTGCACGGCTCGGGCGAGGATGCGATCAAGTTCGTTTATGACGACGGGCTGCGGGCCTACGAAACGAAAAAGCCGTTCGAGGGCGTGCTCACCAATCTGGAGCGCCGCTTCCGCGAGACCGAGAGCGAGTGGGCGCGCGAGGAGATCGCCAAATACTTCACCGACATCCCGTGCGCGGCCTGCCACGGCTATCGGCTCAAGCCCGAGGCGCTGTGCGTGAAGGTCGGCGCGCTCCACATCGGCGAAATCTCCGAAATGTCGATCAAGCGCGCCGGCGAATGGTTCGCGCAGCTGCCCGGGCTGCTCACCGTCAAGCAGAACGAGATCGCGGTGCGGGTGCTCAAGGAGATCCGCGAGCGGCTCAAATTCCTGGTCGATGTCGGGCTCGAATATCTCACTCTGGCGCGCGCCTCCGGCACGCTCTCGGGCGGCGAGAGCCAGCGCATCCGGCTCGCCTCCCAGATCGGCTCCGGCTTGACCGGCGTGCTCTATGTGCTGGACGAACCCTCGATCGGGCTGCACCAGCGCGACAATGCGCGTCTGCTCGAGACCTTGAAGCGGCTGCGCGACCTCGGCAACACCGTGATCGTGGTGGAGCACGACGAGGACGCCATCCGCACCGCCGACCATGTGCTCGATATCGGTCCGGGCGCCGGCATCCATGGCGGCCATGTGGTGGCGCAGGGCACGGTCGACGACATCATGGCCAATCCGGCGTCGCTGACCGGGCGCTATCTCAGCGGCGAGCTCACCGTCCCGGTGCCCAATCGCCGCCCGCGCAATCCGCGCCGCACGCTGCGGGTCGTCAATGCGCGCGGCAACAATCTCAAGAACGTCACGGCGGAAATTCCGCTCGGCCTGTTCACCTGCGTCACCGGCGTGTCGGGCGGCGGCAAGTCGACGCTCCTGGTCGACACCCTCTACAAGGCCATCGCCCGCAAGCTCAACGGCGCCTCCGAGGCCCCTGCCCCGCACGACCGCATCGAGGGCCTCGAGCATCTCGACAAGGTGATCGACATCGACCAGTCGCCGATCGGCCGCACCCCGCGCTCCAATCCGGCGACCTATACGGGCGCCTTCACGCCGATCCGCGAATGGTTCGCGGCCTTGCCGGAATCGAAAGCGCGCGGCTACGAGCCCGGCCGCTTCTCGTTCAACGTCAAGGGCGGCCGCTGCGAGGCCTGCCAGGGCGACGGCGTCATCAAGATCGAGATGCACTTCTTGCCCGATGTCTACGTGACCTGCGACGTCTGCAAGGGCAAGCGCTACAACCGCGAGACCCTGGAGGTCACCTTCAAGGGCAAATCGATCGCCGACGTGCTCGACATGACGGTCGAGGAGGCGGCCGCCTTCTTCAAGGCGGTGCCGCGCGTGCGCGACACGCTCATGACGCTGCACCGGGTCGGCCTCGACTACGTCCATGTCGGCCAGCAGGCCACCACGCTCTCGGGCGGCGAGGCCCAGCGCGTCAAGCTCGCCAAGGAGCTGTCGCGGCGCGCCACCGGCCGCACGCTCTACATCCTGGACGAGCCCACCACCGGCTTGCATTTCCACGACGTCAAGAAGCTGCTCGAGGTGCTGCACGAGCTCACCGACCAGGGCAACACCGTGGTGGTGATCGAGCACAATCTCGAGGTGATCAAGACCGCCGACTGGATCATCGACCTCGGCCCCGAAGGCGGCGACGGCGGCGGCGAGATCGTGGCGGCCGGCACGCCGGAGGATATCGTCAAGGTAAGCGCAGCTACACCGGGCAGTTCCTCGCCGCCGGTGCTGGCGCGGCGCGAGGTGAAGCGCAAGGCGCGGACGGAAGCGGCGGAGTGAGGCCCGTAGGGCGCAATCGCTTTATTGCGCCATCAGCCTCGCCCAGCGGCGCAATAAAGCGATTGCGCCCTACGGACCCTGCCCGCTCAATCCCCGAACTTGATCAGATCGCTCCGCGTCACCGTCGCATTGCTGGTGAGGTTCACCGGCCCGCCCTTGTAGATGTGCCAGATCGCATAGAGCTCGTTGAAAGCGTCTTCCCCCGACATGCCGTCGATCGGCACGACCGCCTTGTAGCCGCGTTGCGCCGCGCCGTTGGTGGTGCCGCCGACCGCGCCCTGGGCCGACGTGCCGGTCACGATCACGGTCTTGATGCCCTTGTCCTTGAGGCCGGCATCGAGGTTGGAGTTGACGAACTTGTCGGCGCCGCCGGAGCCCTTGACCATGAACTCGCCCGGGCGCGGCGCGAGGCTCTGAGTCGACCATGTCCTCGATCTTGCCCGCCCCGGTCAAGTTGTAGACCACCATCATGTCGTGGGCGCGCGCCGCCTCGAGGAGCTTTCTGACGTTGGGGATGGTGGCGAGGCAGCGCGGCCGCGCGCCGCAATTGCCTTTCATCATGTCGAGAACCAGGAGCGCGGTCGTCTTGGGATCGACGGTCACGGGTTCGAGCTCCGGCACCGGCGGCAGCTTCACGCCCGCCCATTCGCCGATGATGCCCTGTTCTGCGAGATCCGACATTGTCCTCTCTCTTGCATGTTTGGCCGAAGGGCAAGCGTAGACGGCAGTGCACTCGTAGGGCGCAATCGCTTTATTGCGCCATCAGCCTCGCCAAGCGGCGCAATAAAGCGATTGCGCCCTACGGACCTGTCCAACCGGCGCCTATTTCACCTGCCCCTGCATGGCCTTCCAATCGAACTTCCTGGCGAGCCCGAACGCCTCGTCCTCGTCGATCCCGTTGTATGACAAGGTGAACATCGCGGCCGGCCCGAGCGCCACCATGATGGCGCCGGTCTTGTTGCTGACCGTATAGGTCTTGGTCACCTGCATTCCGTCGATGGTCGACGTGTTCATGTGCATGTCGGCGGTCTCGATCTTGATCCCGGCGCTGGTGGCGGCCAGCGCACCCTGGGCCGCCATGCCGGTGACGACCGCGGCATTGACGTGCGCGGCGCCCTTCTCATAGGCGCGCGTGGCGGTGACCATGCTGCTGCCCGCCAATTCCATCGCCATGCCGTCGGGCTTGTTGGCCTTCCAGCCCGCCAGCTCGACCAGGAACGGAACGAAGCGCTGGAAGCCCTGCTGGGCGCGCGCCGCCGCGCCAGCCAGACGGCGGGCAGCGCTGCGAGCGCGAGGCGGATGGCACGGCGGCGATCGATCATCTGGTCCTCCGATTCCTGAAATCTTCGGTTACAATCGCCGGCCTGCCGGCGAAGCGCAAGTTTGGCCTGAGAAGGCATGGAAAAGTGGAGCGCTGTGCGCCGCCCTTCAGACGAGGATTGCCGAAACAGCTTAGTGATGGCATGATGGCGCCATCATGAATGCGCGAACCCAAATCACGATGGACCCGGAATTGCAGCGGCGCGCCCAAGCCCGTGCCGAGGAACTCGGCATTTCCTTCGCCGAATATGTGCGACGCCTGGTTGCCAGCGACCTCGGTGGGCCCAAGCCCAAGGCCGACATTTCCATTGTCTTCGATCTTATCGACGAGGGCCCCCCGACGGACATTGCCCGTGACAAGGACAAGATGATTGGCGAAGCCGTATGGGCCGATTACTTGCGCAAGACCGGACGCAAGCCGCGGCGCAAACCCCGGGCGCGGGCGATCCCTCGTTGAGCGTGTTCGTCGACTCCTCCGTTTGGTTCGCCTCTGTGGTCGCGCGGGACCGGCACAACGCCCGCGCAAAATCCGTTTTGAAGGCCGCCACCGACCACGTCACGACCGACCATGTCGTCGTGGAGACTTGGTTGCTGCTCAATAGCCGCTACCATCGTCAGGGGGCCGAACGCTTTTGGGACAGCATCCGACGCGGGCCGGTCCGCGTCGAGCCCGCCACCACTGTCGACCTTGAAGTCGCCTGGGCAATTGGCGAAGCCTTTCCCGATCAGAGCTTCTCCATCGTCGATCGCACGAGCTTCGCCGTCATGGAACGAATTGGCGTCACCCAGGTGGCGAGCTTCGACGACGACTTCGCGGTCTATCGTTTTGGGCGTAACCGCGACCGAGCCTTTCAGGTGCTGCGGTAACAGGAGCGGCGAGACCGAGACCAAGACGGTAGCCGGGAATGCGCGCCGCCACCTCTCATTCCAGGAACCGACCGGATGTGCGGTGGGCGTGATTGACCTATAATGCGTGACGATCTCTGGGCCGGGTCGGCAGTATCGTGACTTTTCGCCGGTACGCTCCACCTTGAGCCCGCGCGATGGAGGACGGCATGCGACATACTGTTGACGACCTTGGCCACCGTGGCGGCCCTCGTGCAGATTGCCAGCCCCGCCATGGCCCGCCCGTTCACCGATCCGCGCTCCGAGCGCAGCGACGCCATCGATCAGGCCGCCGCGCTCGAGCCGCGCGATCCGGCCTGCCATGCCCGCACGCTGGTGGCGGCCGGCGGCGCCTTTCCGCGCAATCCGCATACGCTGGCGGTGCGCTGGATCGGCTTCTCCAATTTCGAGCTGGTCTACAACGGCCGCATCATCCTGCTCGACGCCTATTACGACCGCGGCAGCGAATATCCGCCGCTCGGCGTCGCCGCCGCCGACATCAAGACCGCGGACCTGATCCTGATGGGTCACGGCCACTTCGATCATATGTCGGATGCGGCCTCGATCGGGGCGCGCACCAAGGCGCTCCTGGTCGGCGCCGCCGTCACCACCGACAAGCTGTGCACCCAGCCGATCCCGCATGCAGCAGATCAAGACCGTGACCGGGCGCGGGGGCGAGCTCTTGAAGTTCGACAATTTCACGGTCGAGCCGATCCTGGGGCGCCACGGCGAGCCCGCCAAGGAGGTCACCGCCGTCATGGACCGCACCCTCAACGAGCTGATGCCCGCCCCCACGCCCGAGCAGAAGGCCGAGGCCGCCACCATCCGCGCGCGCGGCACCAACAGCCCGCGCGTCATCGACGAGGGCACCATCGTGTATCTGATCACCCTCGATGACGGCTTTCGCATCCTCTACCGCGACAGCGGCGGGCTGGTGACCGATTACGAGCGCGCCGCCATGGCGCGCGTGGGCCGGGTCGATCTGGCGCTGGTCGCCGTCTCGGGCGACTATCTCAATCCGCTGATGGTCAAGCTCGCGCTCGAGCACGCCCGCACCTACAAGCCCGACGTCATCATGCCGGCGCATCACGACGCGCCGGTGACCGCCGGCCATGTGGCGCAGTGGCGCGCCACCGAGCCGCTGTTCCAGGCCATGAAGGACGAGAATCCCGACCTCGTCACGGTCTCGAAGGAATATCGCGAGCCGGTGTGCTTCAACACCGAGCTGAACATCCAGCGCGGCAATTGATGCGCACCCATATCCTCGAGCAGACCCGCCGCAACGGCGACGATCTGGCGGCGGTAAAATCCCGCCTCGATCGGGTCGAGCAAAGGCTCGACGGCATCGAGCGCAAGGTTGACGGCCTCGAGCGGAAGTTCGATGGCTTGAGCCGGGACCTGCCCAAGATCGTCGGAGAGGTCATGCGCGGCGTGCTCGACGAGCGGGACCGCTAGCCCAGAGGCCGGAGGCCTACGTGTCCGACGTTCGCGACAATCCCGCCCTCCACCGGTTCGAGCTCGAGGTCGATGGCCGCCTGGCGCTCGCCTACTATGAGCTCTCGCCGGGCGTGATCACATTCAGGCACACCGAGGTTCCGACCGAGATGTCGGGTCACGGGATCGGCTCGCAGCTGGTGCGCGGCGCGCTCGCCGCCGCCCGTGCCCGCGGCCTCAAGGTTGTGCCGAAGTGCCCGTTCGTGGCCGCCTACATGGCCAAGCATCCCGAGTTCAACGATCTTCTGCTTTAGCCGGGCTCGCCGCCTCTTGGATGCCGGAAGCCGCCCGAGCGGCGCTTCCTCGACCGACCTCGCCCCGGCTTGACGGAGCGGCGGGGTTGGGGTCAACAGCACGCGCATGCGGCCGCGTTCGAGGAGCGCGGCCGATGCATCGGGTGGGCGCGCAATCGTCGAATTCGCGCCCGCCGCCCCGCAACCCCAACAGCGAGCAGCCCGACAGATGAGCATGGGTGGCCCGGCCGGGCGCATGATGTGGTCGAGCATGTTCAATCCGGAGCGGCCGCAGGTCCGCAAGCCGGTGAACTGGCCGCGCGTCGGCGCCTTCTTCCTGCCCTACTGGCGCGCCGAGCTCATGACCCTCGCCTGCATCATCACGGCCGCCGTGCTCGGCCTGCTGCCGCCTCTGTTCACCAAATACCTGATCGACGACGCGATCCCCTCCGGCGCGATGGCGGCGGTGCTGGTCGACGTCGGCGGCATGATCGGCTCCGCACTGCTCGCCGCCGTGATCGGCGTCTATCAGGGCTATCTCAACTCGCTGGTCGGCGAAGGCATCATGCGCGACATCCGCACCAGCATGGTGTCGCACCTGCACCGCATGTCGCTGTCGTTCTTCACCAACACCAAGACCGGCGAGATCATGAACCGCGTCTCCAGCGACGTGGACAACGTGGACAACATCGTCACCGGCACCTTCGTCACCATCGTGACCAACGTCGCCATCATGGCGACCACCATCGTGACCATCTTCATCCTGGATTGGCGGCTGGCTCTGCTGGCGCTGGTGGTCGTCCCCCTCATGATCCTGCCGCTCTCGCCGATCGGGCGCCGCATGTACGGCATCCGCAAGCAGACGCGCGAGCGGCGCGACGAGATCGAGAGCCTCACGCAGGAGACGCTCTCGATCTCCGGCATCATCCTGATGAAGTCGTTCGTGCGCGAGCCGTTCGAGAAGGCGCGTTTCTACGCCTCCGCCACCCGCCTCATGGACCTGGAGATCCGCCTCGTGATGGTGGGCCGCTGGTTCATCGGCGCCATCAACGCCATGGTGATCATCGGGCCGGCGCTGGTGTGGATCGGCGGCGCCTGGCTCGCCATCCATGGCGGCCTGACCATCGGAACCATCGTCGCCTTCGTGGCCTATTTCGGCCGGCTCTACTCGCCCGGCTTCCGCGCTCGCCGGCGTGCAGGTGCAGGTCGTCAGCGCGCTCGCGGTGTTCGAGCGCATCTTCGATTATCTCGACATGCCGGTCGAAGGCGGCCAGGAGAGCCCCGACGCCATCGAGCTGCCGCGCGTCCATGGCGACATCGCGTTCAAGGCAGTGACGTTCTCCTACGACCAGGCCCGGCCGGTGCTGCAGGACGTCAGCTTTGCGGTCGCGGCCGGCCAGACCGTGGCCTTCGTCGGCCCCTCCGGCGCCGGCAAGACCACGATCACCAATCTGGTGCCGCGTTTCTTCGACCCCAAATCCGGCGCGGTCCTGATCGACGGGATCGACGTGCGCAGCGTGACGCTTTCCTCATTGCGGCGCGACATCGGGATCGTGGCCCAGGAGACCTACCTGTTCCACGACACCATCGCGGCGAACCTGCGCTACGGCAAGCTGGAGGCGACCGACGCGGAGCTGATCGCGGCCGCCCAGGCCGCCAACATCCATGACTTCATCGCCTCGCTCCCGGCCGGCTACCAGACCATGGTGGGCGAGCGCGGCCACAAGCTCTCGGGCGGCGAGCGCCAGCGGCTCGCGATCGCCCGCGTGCTGCTCAAGGATCCGCGCATCCTGATCCTGGACGAGGCCACCAGCTCGCTCGATTCGCACAACGAAGCCTCGATCCAGTCCGCGCTCGAGGTGGTGATGCGCGGCCGCACCAGCCTGGTCATCGCGCACCGGCTCTCCACCATCCTCAAGGCCGACGTGATCTTCATGGTGGAGGACGGACGCATCGTCGAAAGTGGGACCCATGCCGCCCTGCTGGCGCGCGGCGGCCCCTATGCGCGCCTCTACCGCGAGCAGTTCCGCGATCAGCTGTCGTCGGCCTGACCGTCACACGGTCTCGCGCACCGGCGCGGCGGGCGTGCGCGCGGGCGTGGGCTGGCGCGGCCGCCGCGTCCGCCAGCGCGCGCAGGCGAGATCGAGCAGCACCACGGCGAGGCCGGCCGCCAGCACGTACCAGCCCGGCCGCACCATATCGAGATTGTCGAGATCGAAATCGAACGCCGTCTGCAGCACCATGAGGGGCGAGACGTTGAACTTGATGGCGATGCCGATCGCCTCGCCCGCGAAGGTCAGTGCCGAAGCCGCGACGCTCAGCGCCAGCAGCACCCAGCGTCGGCAGCTCGCCCGGCCGCTTCCAGCGCCAGGCGATGAGTCGATAGCCCGCCAGCCAGAGGAACAGCCCCGTCACCAGGGTCGGCACGCTCTCGTCGAGCTTGGTCTGCTGGAAGAAATGCAGGAGCGCCAATACGGCGATGAGATAGACCAGCTGGTGCAGGCGCCGCCAACGCAGGCCGCCGAGCGCGCGCGTCATTCCATCGGTCGATGTCGCCGCCAGCACGGCGAGGCCGAGCAAGGCGGTGAAGCCGACGGTGAGATAGACCCGCAACACGATCTCGCTCACCACATGGGCGAGGTCGAACGCCTGATCCAGGATGTAGAGCGAAAGATGCGCCGCTCCGTAGCAGAAGGCACCGACCCCGATCATGCGGCGCACGTCCACCAGCTGCCCGTAGCG
The DNA here is from genome assembly GCA_963744275.1 of uncultured Alphaproteobacteria bacterium. Taxonomy (GTDB): domain Bacteria; phylum Pseudomonadota; class Alphaproteobacteria; order Rhizobiales; family Xanthobacteraceae; genus VAZQ01. The sequence continues at coordinate 21,304 of CAVUSX010000024.1, read as the reverse complement.
CGCGATCCGCCGCAGCGGCGTGACCGCGAGCGACAGCAGCAGGAACATGAGCATCCAGAACCCGGCGCGGTGGATCAGGTCGTTGACCGGACGCGCCTCGAACCTGATCTCGGTCTGCCAGGCCGTGACCGCGAGCGCGATCGGCCACAGCAACAATGCCAGCGTGGCGATGCGCAGCGCCGACAGGCGTCCGCGACCGTCACGCCAGAGCGCGATCGATGAGCGTCATGGCTGGGGTCCGGCAATCATGATCATCGGGCATACCTGAGCACGGCACCCGAGCGCTGCAAAGCGCCGACGCGCAAGCACCCAAGCACCGCATGGCGCCCAGCGCCGCATGGCGCCCCAATACAAAACGTGAACAGGGACATCGAAGCATGATCGGGCTTGCGGCAACGGCCATCGATACGATCCCTTTACCATTTCCGCTAACGATTGCGCAGCGATTTCCGGACACCATCATGCGGTAGGCGGGCCGATCCGGCAGTCCCATCATGCTGCGGCGAATCGAGACGACATGCGCCCCACCCAAACGATCCCGGCTCTGAAACCGTCGGCCGCCGGCCGGTTTGCGGGCGAGTTCAGGCGCGCAATTCTGGCTTGCGGATTCGGCATCGCGGTTTGTGCGGGCGCCATCATCGTGGCCAGTTGGACGCGGGTGACGGTGAGTTCGCCGTCGCCGCCGCCGGAGCGAAGCCGATCTGAGCACCGGCTCCCTGCTGTTCGTCGCTCCGACCGGCAACCGTTGTCTTCAGCGCACCATCGACAACAACACCTGGCTGATCCGGAACAACGGCTGGGTGGATTGCGAGGAGGCGTTGGCGAAAGCCGCGCGGTCGGGCGCCGACAGCCGTACGCCGGGATCGCGGCTCGACCTCATCCGCGAAGGTTTTCGCGGTGGGCGGTAGGGTTGTCGTTCCCAACGGTTCACTCGGTCGCACGGCGGGATTTTCGCCGCCGCCGGCCCGTGCTACGATCCCCCTCCGCGGATCGAGAACGGCAATTCGACCATAAAGGATCGAGACATGTGCTCCTACATCGTGCGGAAGGCGGCCCTCACCGGCAGCGCGAAGGGGCCCAAGGGCTGGATGCGGATCGACACCGCCAACGTTTATTTCGACCACCCCTATCACGCGCCGCTCGACCATGCGCTCGGCATCGACTTCATCAATGCGGCGGACGGCGGGCATGAGCGGGTCGCGGTCGAGTTGAGCGCGCAATCCGCGCGCGCGCTGGTCGATCAGATCCTGGCGGCGCTCGCCAGCGGCGAGGCCGAGCACGGCGCTCCGGCGCACGAGCTGGCGGCGGAATGATCGCGCCGCGTCAGGCCAAGCCGGGTCAGGCCAAGCCGGGTCAGGCCAAGCCGGGTCAGGCCAAGACTGCAGCGCTCAATTCACGGCTATGGGTCACCGGCTGCGCCAGCTCGCAGCCCGGCAGCGTCTCGTAACCGACGGCCCGCAGCACGCCTTTGCCCGGGCACATCTCGACCGCGAGCCGTGTGAACGTGTTGAGCACCGGCGGGGTCACCCACGCGAAGGTGCCGTCCGCGAACGCGCCGGGCCACGCCGCCAGCTGCTGCTTGCGGGCGAGGTTGCGTTCGGCCGCCTCCTCGTAGCTGCGCGTGAACATGGCCTGGCTCGACACCCGCGCCTCCCAGGCCGGCAGGCTGCGCAGCCAATCATTGGCCGCGCCGGTATCCTCATCACGGCTCTCGAAACCCTGCTCGGTGCGCTCGATCACGCAACGCTCGCCGCGCCGGCAGCCGGCCAGCGTAAAGATCACCGGGCGGGCGACCGGCGTGGTCTCGAGCCGATGGCGCGCCTCGCCGAAGCTGCCGCAGGTCTCGAGCACGTCGCGCAGGAGATGGTCGGGCGGGATGAAGCGGATGCGCGCCGTCGCCAGCGCATTGCGCGCAATGTCGTAGGGCCGCAGCCACGGATGCCGGGTTCGCCGCCGCAGCGGCGCCTGATTGATGCAAGCCGCGAAGCGGCCGGGCGCCGATCCCGTCAAGACGCCCACGAAGCCCGGCCAGGTGACCGTGTCGAAGGCGCCGGCGGGCCCGCGCATGCGCGCGATCTCGACGTGGCGGCCGAGGCCGGGAAACGGCCAGTCGAGGGTACGCACCAGCCACGGCATCCCCTCGTCCTCCTCCCGTGCCAGCGCGGTGCATCCCCATTGATAGCAGCCGTTGAGGAACCAGATGCCCGAATAGTCGAGCGCCGCCGCGATGGCGGCGATCTCCGCCACATAGGGCGAGGCGGAGCGCTCGAGCCAGCGCCGCGTCACCGCATCGACCGCGGGAAGCATCAGGCGCGCGGTGCCCGGCAGCCAAGCCAGGCAGCCGTCGCGCAGCGCCTGCGCGCGGGCACGGTCGTCGACAGCATGCTGGACCTGCCCGCCCGGCGCGACTTCAGCGACCGGGATGGTGGCGAGCCGCTGGGTCGATGCAAGCGTCATGTCGCAGCACTCGATCTGCGAACCCCTTTGATCAGAGGACTCGGTCGATGCATTTCATATCACTTGGAGCGAAGAATAGCTTCGGTCCGCTCCACGATGGCACGCGGCACGGCGGCGGTATCCTGGATGATCTGCTGCAGCTCCTCGCCGGAAGCGGGCTGGAATTCCTGCTGCGCCCGTTCGATCTCGGCCAGGAACTCGGCATCCGCGATGGTCGCATCGAACGCCCGCCGCAGGACATTGACCCGCTCCGCCGGGATGCCGGGCGGCGCCACGATGGAGCGGCCGACGGCGGCGCTGCTGGTGTAGAAGGCCAGCACCTGCCGGGCCTCATCGGTGGCGGCGAGCTCCACATCGGTCGGAACGTCGGCCAAATCCGGATGCCGCTCCAGGGCGCATTGGTACAGGATGGTGAGCTCGTGATTGCGCAAGCCTTCCAGCCGGGTGCGCTTCAACGTGTTCCAGGAGCTGAAGGCGCCGTCGACCTCGCCGGCCTCCAGGGCCTTCATGGCCTGGGTGGAGCCCGGATATCCCGAGATGATCTTGAACCTGGTGCCGGCCAGCGCGTTCATCAGCCTCGGATAGCCTTCCGACGGTGAGCCCGAGCCGGTGCCGGCGACCGGGGTCTCGTATTGCCGCGCCGCCGCATGGTCTTGGCCTTGGCGTCCTTGCCGGCGAGCGCGATCTCGAGAATCGCGGTGGCACGTCCGATCCAGTTGAACTCCGCGGCCTTGTAGCGCACCCCCGGCGAATGGAGCGCCTCCTCGAGCGCCACGGTCTGGGTGATGGTCCCCATGGCGGTGCCGTCTTTCGGCGCCGAGGCGAACAGATAATTGGCGAGCTGGAAGCTGCCGGCGCCGGTCATGGTTTGCGGCACCACGGTCGGATTGCCCGGGATATGCTTGCCGATATAACGGGCGATGAGCCGCGCGTAGAAGTCGTAGCTGCCGCCGCCCGCGAAGCCGATATAGAAATTGATGGTCTTGCCCTTGAAGAACAGCTCGTCCGGCTCCGCCGCGTCGGCGCGCGGCAGTGCAGCCGACAGCGCCACCGCCAGCGCCGCCGCCACCGTCCAGACACGAGATCGCACACGATCCGGCCGCATCGTCCGAGCTCTTGCACCGCCTGAATGATCGGGTTGCCGCATAGTGGCGACCAGGCCCATCCTGTCAACGGACGAGAATGTGCCGCCCCCCGGGCGGAAAAGCTTCGATTCCACCCGCCGGAGATTGTTTTCGAGCCTGCCTTCGGCCGGCCCCGTTGGCGAGGGCATGCTTTTCCCTCGAAAATGATTTAGACTTTTTCATTGCCAGGCGAGATCAGGGCGCATCCAAGCGCCGGAGGAAGCCCCCGGAGGAAGCCGCATGAACGTGATGACAAAAACCCGATTCGAGGTCGTTCCTCTCGACCAAGCATATCGGGGCGGAGCTGCGCGGCATCGATTTGCGCCAAAAGCCCGACGAACGAGACCGTCGCGGCGATCTACCAGGCCTGGCTCGATCATCTGGTCATCGTCTTTCCGGGACAGACCCTGTCGCAGGAAGACCTGGTGCGGGTGACCGGCTATTTCGGCGAGATCGGCGAGATCAGCCGGCCGGCAAAGTATTTTCCCAAGGGCTATACCAAGCTCCTGCCCGGCATCATGATGATCTCCAACATCCGCGAGAACGGCGAGCCGATCGGCGCGCTCCCCGACGGCGAGATGATGTTCCATCACGACATGATCCATGCCGAGGTCCCGAGCAAGGCGACGCTGCTCTATTCGGTCGAGATTCCCTCGGCCGGCGGCAATACGCTGTTCGCCAGTGGCTATGCGGCCTATGACACGCTCGATCCCGCCGTGCGCAACAAGCTCGAGGGCCGCAAGGCGCTGCACCACTACAACTACGGCTCCACCCAGAAGGGCGACAGCAGGGGCACCGAGGTGTTCGGCGAATGCATGCATCCGGTGTTCCGCACCCACGAGGACACCGGCCGCAAGGCGGTCTATGTCAACCGGCTGATGACGGTCGGCGTCCTCGACATGCCGCAGGAGGAGAGCGCGCCGCTGCTCGATAAGGTCTTCGACCAGGCCGAGAAGCCGGAATTCGTCTACGAGCATGTCTGGCGCCTGGGCGATCTGCTGCTCTGGGACAACCGCTGCTCGTCCCACGCCCGCACCGATTTTCCCTCGACCGAGCGCCGCCTGATGCTGCGCACCACCGTCAAAGGCACGGTGCGGCCGTATTGATTTTGCATGCATCAGTGCAATGCGTCGTCCCGGCCCATAGCACGTCGGAGACGCGCGTAAACGCGCTGATGGAGCCGGGACCCATACCCCGCAGCCGATCGATCGGGCACGGCGTATGGGTCCCCGCTGTTCGCGAGGACGACATCAAGAGATTTCCGAAGGAGCAACCATCATGAAAACGAACATCGCCCGAACTCTCTCGCCATCCTCTCATTGACGGCCCTCCTGTCCGGCACCTGCGCGCTGCGCGCCGCCGACGTGACCTACGAGCGCCTGCTGCATCCCGAGCCGCAGAATTGGCTGATGAACCATCACGACTTCGGCTCGCAGCGCTTCTCGCCGCTCACCGCGATCAACAAATCGAACGTCAAAAACCTCAAGCTCGCCTTCGCGATTCCGCTCGGCGGCCACTCCGCCAACGAATATGTCGAGGCGACGCCGCTGGTCGAGGACGGCATGATGTATGTCACCGACGTCTGGGGCGTCGTGTACAAGATCGACGTGCGCTCCGGCACCGCCGGGCGCATCCTCTGGAAGATGGACCCGGGCCAGCAAAAGCCCGACCGCAACCGCGGCGTCGCGCTGTGGGGCAACCTGGTCATCTCGGTCGCGGGCCTCGACGCCAGGGTCATCGCCACGGATAAGGAAAGCGGCCAGATCGTCTGGGACAAGAAGCTCGGCGACCAGCCCGACCTCGAGCTCACGGCCGCGCCGCTGGCGCTCGAGCATTCCATCGTCATCGGCGCCTCCGGCGGCGACAACGGGGTGCGCGACTGGCTGGCCGGGCTCGATCCCAAGACCGGCGACACGCAATGGAAGACGTTCATGGTCCCGGCCCCGGGCGAGCCCGGCAGCGAGACCTGGAAGGACAAGACCGAGGCCTGGCGCACCGGCGGCGGCGCGCTCTACGTCACCGGCTCCTACGATCCGCAGACCAACCTCACCTATTGGGGCACCGGCAATCCGGCCCCGCGCTACGATTCCGCCTACCGCCCGGGCGACAACCTGTTCACCGAAAGCACCGTCGCCTTCGATGCCGCGACCGGCAAGATGGCGTGGTACTTCCAGTACACCGCCAACGACAATCACGACTATGACGCCATCGGGCTCGCAGATCATCATCGACGGCAAGGTCAACGGCGAGGATCGCAAGCTGATCGCGCATGCCGACCGCGACGGCTTCAACTACACGATCGATCGGCTCAACGGCCAGTTTCTCAACGCGGTGCAATACAGCGCCAAGATGACCTGGACCAAGGGCATCGATCCCAAGAGCGGCAAGCCGCTCGATTACGACCCCAGCAAGGACGTGCAGACCTACGCGCAAGACTGGAAGGGCGGCCGCGATCCGATCAAGAACGCCTGCCCGGACGTTCACGGCGGCACCAATTTCTGGCCGCACGCCTACAGCCCCAGCACCAAGCTCCTGTACATCGCCGGCAACGAGGGCTGCGCCGACATCATGCCGGATGCGACCGCCCATGTGCGCGGCAAGTTCGGCGGCGGCGGCTACGTCAACGAGGCGCGCATCACCAGCGCGCTGACCGTGGTCGATCCGGTGTCGGGCGAATTGAAGATGCGCAAGGACTTCCCCTACGCCGACCACGCCGGCGTGCTGGCGACCGCGGGCGGCATCGTGGTCACGGCTCTGCTCGACGGCACCATCATGGCCTTCGACGACCAGACCCTGGAGGAGCTGTGGCGGATCAACGTGGGCACCGGATTTGTCGCCCCGCCCATGACCTACGCGGTCGACGGCAAGCAATACATCGCCATCGCCTCCGGCATCGGCCCGGTCGCCAAAGCCAAGCTCGCCCGCTCGCCCGAAATGAAGAACCAGCCCAACGCCACCATGCTGTTCGTGTTCGGGCTTTAGCGATTTTTCGTAGCGATCGGCGGTTCGATTATGCGGGAAGGAATTACCCTCCCCGCCCTCCGAACCGTACGGGCGGTTTTCCCGCATACGGCTCTCCAGTCGGTGGTTTCCTCATCGGGAGGGTCTCGCGGTCAGCCAGGCTGTGTGTAGTGCGAGCAGCCCGGCCTGAGCGAAGAAGGCATTAGGCCAGCGTTGATGGTCGGCCTGACAACGACCGTAGCCGGGACGCTTTTCCTGCTTCGCAGGAGCGAGCGTAGCCGTCTGCGGATGAACTTGTCGAGCGCCACAAAGGTGCCGGGATGGGCATGCTTGAAGTAGCCGAACCAGCCGCGCAGTGTCCGATTGAGATCGACGACAATGCACGCGAGGCTGTCGCCACGTGTGCGTTTCGTCTTCACCCGGATACGGTCCTTGAGGCGGGTCAGGCTCTTCTTGCGGACCAGACGCCGGCCGGCTTCGAACCGATAGCCGAGGAAGTCGAAGCCTTCCCCGGCGTTTCGGCAGTCGCCGATATGGGTCTTGTCCGGATGCAGCGCAGGCCGTTGTCGGCGACGAAGGCGCTAACCTCCGCCAGAGCGGCCTCGGCCTCTTCGCGGCTCTTGCACAGCACCACGAAGTCGTCCGCATAGCGCACCATCCGATAGCCGCGCGCCGCCATCCGTTGGTCCAGCGGGTGCAGATAGATGTTCGCCAGCAGCGGGCTGATCACCGCACCTTGCGGCGTTCCCTCCGTCGGCGTCCATCGCTGCGTGTCCCGCAGGATGTCCTGCGCAAGCCAGCTGCGCAGCAGGCCGAGAATGCGTCCATCACTGATCCGCTCCTCGACCCGTTGCATCAACCGCTCGTGCGGGATGGTGTCGAAGTAGCTCTGCAGGTCGGCATCCACCACGAAGGTGTGGCCTTCCTCGATCAGTTGTGCCACCTCGCCAGCGCGTCCCGCAGCCGAGCCGCGGCCGGAAGCCGTAGCTCGTCGACAGAACGTCGCCTCGAAGATCGGTTCGAGCACGAACTTCACCGCCGTCTGAACGATGCGGTCCTTGACCGTGGGAATCCCCAGCGGTCGCGTCTTGCCATCGCCCTTCGGGATATCGACCCGCTTGACCGGCTGCGGACGGTAGCTGTCCTCCCGCAGCGCAGTTGCAAGCTCGGTCAGGTAAAGTTCCTCCTGTGCCGCGAACCGCTCGAGGCTTTGTCCATCCACGCCCGCCACGCCGTCGTTGGACCGGACCTTGCTCCAGGCCGCCTCCAGCGTGTCGGGCGCATTTACCTTGTCCATCAAACTGTACCAACGACCTCCTTTGACGCCGTTCTCCAGCGCCGACACCATGCGTTCCGTCCAGACCGAAGCTTCCACCCACGACCAGTCGCGGGCTTCTGCACCTCGTTTAGCCCTCGCGGCACTGCCGATGCTGTCGCTTGCTTCATTCCGTTCGTCCCGCATCCACCTTCCTACCCACCTTCCCTCGGCGCGGCTTTGCTGTCCGCGCTTTCCGTGGCTCCTCACCACTGCGGTACTACGCGGGCTCTGCCTCCTGCCTGGCTCTCGCAAGCCCGACAGGTCTCTCCGCTTACCCTGCACTGCCTTCCGGGCATCCCGTCCCCAACCACGTCGTGCGCTCGGACGTCGCTTTGCCATCACCTCAGCGCGTCCGACCGTCCGGCTTCGCCATCCATGAGCGGCTCGCCGCTACACGCCGCCATCGGGTTCGTCATCCTACGGGCTGCTCGTTCACTTCCGGCTGCTCCCCACCCCGCCTCACGGCGACGCAGTTGCCTTCCGCTTCATGTGATGTGACCTCCCATGGCGTGGACTCTCACCATGCTGACATGCACTCACGACGCCTCATGGCCGGACCTGTTCCGGCCATCTCGCTTAGGCGGGCACCGCCGTGCCCTCCTTGTCGAGATTGCCGGAACAAGTCCGGCAATGACAAACAATCAACCCGCGCAGAGCTGGCCCGCCAAGTCCTGCAGGCTCACCGCCGCGTAATCGACCGGGACTTTCGGCGCCGCCTCGCCGGTGCCGGGCCCGCGCTCGTGCGGCCGTGCGATATGTGCGGTGCGCAGGCCACAGGCCGCCGCCGCCGCGAGGTCGTTGCTGTGGGCCGCGACCATCACGCAGTCGGCGGGCGCCAGATCGAAGGCCGCGCAGGCGGCGAGATAGACCCGCGGCTTGGGCTTGTAGTCGCCGGCCGTCTCCGCCCCCAGGACCGCATCCCAGGAGAACCCGTTGCGGCGGGCCAGATCGACCATCAGCGAGATGTTGCCGTTGGACACCGGAGCCATCAGAAACCGCTGCTTGAGCCGTGCCAGACCCGGCCGCGCATCGGGCCAGGCGTCGAGACGGTGCCAGGCGAGATTGAGCTCGCCCAACGCGGTCTCGGCCAGACCCGAAATACCGAAGCCCGGCAGGATGCGCTCGAGGTTGCGCCGATGCAGCAGATCGAGCTTGCAGAACGCGAGGCGGCCCGCGCGCACGTCGTCCATGGACGGCTGGTACTGGTCGCGCCACGCATCCGCGAAGGCGAGCCAGTCGACCGCATGGCCGAGCGGCTCCAGCACCGCGCGCGGCCTCGCGGGCGACGCCCGAGCGCCAGTCGACCAGCGTGCCGAAGACATCGAAGAACAGAGCTTTCGCCGACATCTCGGCCTCTCGCATGGTTTCGCGATGGTGTTCCGTCCGGCCGGGAACAATCACCTTGATTGCATCGTTAGTCCATGGGCTCGGGGGGCACGGAGGTGAAGCATGCAGATTTCCGGCAAGAAAGTGGCCATCCTCGCCACCAACGGCTTCGAGCAGTCCGAGCTCGAGGTTCCCCGCGACAAGCTCAAGGCGGCGGGCGCGACCGTCCATGTGGTGTCGCCCGAAAAGGGCGAGATCAAGGGCTGGGACATGAAGGACTGGGGCCGGCCGGTCGCGGTCGATCGCCAGCTCGATGATGTGTCGGCCGACGACTATGACGCGATCGTGCTGCCGGGCGGACAGATCAATCCGGACCTGCTGCGCGTCAACCCCAAGGCGTTGCGGCTCATCCGTGCCTTCTTCGACCAGAAGAAGATCGTGGCGGCGGTTTGCCACGCGCCCTGGCTCCTGATCGAGACCGGCATCATCAAAGGCCGCAAGGCGACCTCCTATGCCTCGATCAAGACCGACGTCATCAATGCCGGCGGCAAGTGGGAAGACTTCCAAGGTGGTGGCGGATGAAGGCGTGATCACGTCGCGCAATCCGGGCGATCTCGATGCCTTCTCGGCCAAGATCATCGAGGAGATCGCGGAAGGCCGGCACGCCCGGCGCAGCGCCGCCTGAAAGGCGGCCCGGACAACGCAAGCGCTTTGCTCCGCCACGCCCCCTCGTGTTACGCCTCGGCGATGTCCGGGATCGTCCTGCCGCTCGCCGAGATCGCTGCGCTCCTGCCGGCGCGCGGCGCTCTCATCGGTCTCGATCTCGGCACCAAGACCATCGGGGTCGCGGCCAGCGACCCCGACCGGCGTCTGGCCAACGGCGTGGAGACGGTCTGGCGCAAGACCTTCTCCGTGGATGCCGCGCGCGTCATTGCGCTGGCGCAGGAGCGCAAGGCGGTCGGGCTGGTGCTGGGCCTGCCCATCAACATGGACGGCAGCGAAGGTCCGCGCGCCCAATCCACCCGCGCCTTCGCCCGCAACCTCGCCAGGCTGTGCGGAATGCCGATCGGGCTCTGGGACGAGCGCCTGTCCACCGCCGCGGTCGAGCGCGGGCTGATCGTCGCCGATGCCAGCCGCCGCAAGCGCGCCGCCGTCATCGACCAGCATGCCGCCGCCTATATCCTGCAAGGCGCGCTCGATCGCCTGGCCGGCATTGGCACGCGATAATGGGCACGCCATAGGCCATCAACCCGGCAAGGCCCGCTCCAGGATGGCGGCGGCGTCGGGCGCGGAAATCTCGCTCACCCCGTAGGTGGCGCCCCGCGCCGCGGCGAGCCGCGTCCGTGCAAAAACCTCCGTCACCCGGGCGGGCGCGCTGGCGCGCAAGGCCGCGGCCGCCGCCAGCGTGGCGAGGCGCTCGACCGCCGCGCGCGAACGCGCCTGCGCCGACGCACCCGGCTGTGAAACCTCCATGAGGGGCGCCTCCAAGAGGGTCGCCTCGATGAAGCCTGCGGCTTCGGGCGCGCCCGGCAGATCGGCGGCCTGCGCGGCGAGCTCCGCAATGACCGCGCGCGCGGCCTGCGGCTCGCGCGCGACCACCCGCAACACGTCGAGACACATCACATTGCCGGAACCTTCCCAGATCGCATTGACCGGCGCCTCGCGATAGAGCCGCGGCAGGATGCTCTCCTCCACATAGCCGTTGCCGCCCAGGCACTCCATCGCCTCGTAGATCAGGGCCGGAGCGATCTTGCAGACCAGGTATTTGACCGCCGGGGTGAGGAGCCGCGCCCGCGCCGCCTCGTGCGGGTCGCCGCCGGCGCGGTCGAAGGCGGCACCGTCGAAGGCGGCACCGTCGAAGGCGGCGCACAGGCGCATCACCAGGGCGAGCGCGCCTTCGACCTCGAGCGCCATGTCGGCCAGCACCGCCTGCATCAGCGGCTGCTCGGCCAGCGGCTGCGCGAACACCACCCGATGCCGCGCGTGATGGATCGCCTGCGCCAGCGCCATGCGCATGAGCCCGGCCGACGCGATGGCGCAGTCGAGGCGGGTGAGCTGGACCATTTGCAGGACGGTGCGGATGCCGCGGCCCTCCTCGCCCACCCGCAGCGCGAACGCATCCGTGAGCTCGACCTCGGCCGAGGCGTTCGAGCGGTTGCCGAGCTTGTCCTTGAGCCGCTGCAGGCGCAGCCCGTTGAGCGAACCGTCGGGCCGGAACCGCGGCATCAGAAAGCAGCTGAGCCCGCGCTCCGCCTGCGCCAGCACCAGGAAGGCGTCCGACATCGGGGCCGACATGAACCATTTGTGGCCCGTGATGGCGTAGCCCTCGCCGGCCGCGACCGCGCGCGTCGTATTGCTGCGCACATCGGTGCCGCCCTGCTTCTCGGTCATGCCCATGCCGAGCGTGATGCTCTTCTTTTCCGGCCAGGGCCGGAACACCGGATCGTATTCGCGCGCCGCGATCTTGGGGCATCAGCTGGGCGAGGAGCTCGGGCTCCACGGCCAGCGCCGCCACCGCGGCCCGCGTCATGGTGATCGGGCAGAGGTGCCCGGTCTCGACCTGCGCCGCCATGTAGAAGCGCGCCGCGCGGCTGACCTGGGCGGGCGCCGGCGCGGCACTGCCGTCGCTGCGCCAGGTCGAGGCGTGGAGCCGCGCCCCGCAGCTCTCGGCCATGAACAGGTGATAGGCCGGGTGATACTCGACGAAGTCGCGGCGCACGCCGTTCGCATCGAAGGCCCGCAGCTGCGGCGGATTCTCGTTGGCCCGGCGCCCGAGATCGAGCATCTCGGCCGTGCCCCAACGCTGCCCGAAGGCCGACGAGCGCCTTGACGTCGGCGCCGGCCCCATTGTGGCGCACCGCATCCTGCAGCGGGGCGTCGAGCCCGAACAGGTCGACATCGGCGAACGGCGGGGACTGATTGGTGACCTCATGGGTGTCGAAACGGCTCGGCGCGGCCATCACGGTTCTCCCTCTCGGACCAGCTACTGCTAGTGAATCTAACGTTTGCCTCATGCTTGGCCCGACGCACGGCGGTCTCCTTCTCCCCGCGCGCCATAAGGGCGTTTACCCCCGTCTACGACGGGCTATGGAGAAGGTCGGGATGAGGGGACCCCTCCGCGAGTCCGAGCTTGTCCGAAGCGCCGTGGGGCCATTCCGCAGGCTCAGATTCGCTGAGAGGCCCCCTCAGCGAGCCGAGTTCCGGTTTTACGATTTGCCGTGTGGCCCTCTCCCCGCACGCGGGGAGAGGAACGCAACACCGCTCGGCAAGCACAGCAAGTATCGGAAACGACACCTTAGCATGCGCGTCGGCGGTCTTCGTCACGCCAAGACCAACCGCAACCCCGAAACGCGCCGGCTGTGGACCGGTTGCGCGCGCCCTTGCCGGGACCGGCAACTATCCTTATAGATGCCGCTTTAGTGGACATCGCCGAGAAATCCTTCGTTGGGGGCTCGTCCCGCCGCAGCTGCCGGGGCGGGAAATTACGCGCGCGCATGCCGCCCCCACCGGATCTGGCCTGCCAAACGCCGAGGCGCACATGAAAGCTCAACCGACGCGCCATATCGTCTCGATCAATGATCTCTCCAACAAGGACATCGAGAACATCTTCGAGATCGCCCAGTCCTATCTCAAAGAGCTGCCGGATCCCAATTTCAGCTACCGGATCGGCCGCAGCACCAACCTGGCCTCGGATTTCATCCTGGCCACCCTGTTCTACGAGCCCAGCACCCGCACCCGGCTCTCGTTCGAGAGCGCCATGCTGCGGCTGGGCGGCGACACCATCACCAGCGCCGACCCGGCCACCAGCTCGGCCGCCAAGGGCGAAAGCCTCGCCGATTCGGTGCGGGTCATCGCCAACTATGCCGACCTGATCGTGATCCGCCATCCGCGCGACGGGGCGGCGCGGCTGGCGGCCGATTACTCGCCGGTCCCGGTCATCAACGGCGGCGACGGCAGCCACGAGCATCCGACCCAAACCCTGTGCGACCTCTTCACCCTGAAGAAGAAGAACAAGCATCTCAAGAACCTGAAGATCGCGATCTCCGGCGACCTCAAGGGCAGCCGCACCATCCATTCCTTCGTCTATGCGCTGGCGCGCTTCGGCGCCAACATCATGCCGATGCCGGCCAAGGGCATGGGGCTGCCGGCGCACGTGGACCGCCGGCTGCGCGAGGAGTTCGGCTGCCAGATCGTGCCGGCCTCCAAGCGCGCCAGCGACGGCGCCACCATCGATGCGCTCTATGTGACCCCCGACGAGCCGCACCAGCAGTCGCTGTTCTCCGGCCCCGAGATCGACATCGACCTCGCGGTCTCCGAGAAGAAGATCGACGCCGTCTATGTGACCCGGTTCCAGAAGGAGCGCTGGGCCGAGCAGGACCAGCCCTATCCGCGGATCGACAAGAAATTCCTCAACGAGCCGAAATATTCCGGCGCCAGCGTGCTGCATCCGCTGCCGCGGGTCGGCGAGCTCGACGTGTCCTTGGATTCCGACAGCCGCGCGGTCTATTTCCAGCAGGCCGCCTACGGGGTGCCGGTGCGCATGGCGCTGATCTCGCTGTTGCTCGGCCTCAACAAGGGCAAATCCCTGCACAAGTTCGAAGGCGGCTTCGACAAGCAGAGGTTCCCGCTCTACGACCAGCCGCGCAGCCTCGGCATCCATTGCGCCAACAAGAACTGCATCGTGCATGAGCCGATGGAGGCCCAATACGTCCGCAACCGCTTCCAGGTGGTCAAGACCGCCGCGACTGAGGGCTGCATGCTGCGATGCGATTATTGTGAACGCGATATCGAAAGTTTCGTGGTCGCCCACAAGAAGAACAAATGGTACGCGAAAGACAGCGCGCTGTTGCTGCGGGAAGGCGAGCACAGCCTGCGCGAGCTCGTCGTGTTCGCCGACGAGGCCGACGCGCGCGCCGGCGGTTTTCATTTCAAGCGCATCACGCTGGGCCCGCGCCCGGCTCCGCGCCAACGCCTCAAAAAGCAATCGCAGCAAGCATAAGACTAGATTGCGATGCTCCAGCCGATCGATGCCCTGCCCTACGCCGCCGCGCTCATCATCGGCTATCTGTTCGGCTCGATCCCGTTCGGCCTCATCTTGACGCGTTGCGCCGGCACGCCCGACATCCGCTCCATCGGCTCCGGCAATATCGGCGCCACCAATGTGCTGCGCACCGGCAGCAAGGCGCTCGCCGCCGGCACGCTCATCGGCGATGCCCTCAAGGGCACCGCCGCGGTGCTGGCGGCCCGCTACGTCTTCGGCCCCGATGCCGCGCTCGTGGCCGCGGCCGGCGCGCTGCTCGGTCACATCTTCCCGGTTTGGCTTTCGTTCAAGGGCGGCAAGGGGGTGGCGACCTATATCGGGCTCCTGATCGGCCTCGCCTGGCCGGCCGCGATCACCTTCTGCCTGATCTGGCTCGCGGTCGCCGCGCTCAGCCGCACCTCCTCGCTCGCCGGCCTCCTCGCCAGCGCCGCCATGCCGCCGGTGTTGTGGCTCCTGGACGACCAACGCGTCGCGATGCTGTTCTTGGGCCTCACCGTGGTGGTCTGGATCAAGCATCGCGCCAATATCGCCCGCCTCATCGCCGGCACCGAACCCAAGATCGGCCGCTCGGCCCCCGTGGCCAAAGCCTGATCGGGCAGGTCATAATCTGAGATCGTGGCCGGCCGGCCCATGGGCAATTCTGGGTGGCGATCCGGGGGGGCAGCGTGAGCGTAGTTCAGGGCGAGGACCGCGTCCGGTTGACCGATGAGCAGCGGCTCGACTGGCTGCGGCTCATACGCTGCGAGAATGTCGGGCCGCGCGGTATTATGGCGCAAACGCCACAAGCAAAAGCGGGGAAGTTCGGTAGGCGCACCCTCCCAATAGGGGTCGGAAGGGGAGCGCGCTTTTTGTATCATCGCCGCGAGCCGAGATAGCTTCAAAACAGGCCCTCTTCACCCTCGCCAAGCTCCAGTCCGAGCTCGCCGGGAAATCATTGACAGCAAAGCCGAGATCGCGCCGCTTGACCGTCGCCATGCTCCAGGTCGAAGCGGTCATGAAGATGCTGGCGCCTGGCTTCAACCTTCAAGACGATCGCGGTGCGGAGGCGGAAGCCCAATCCGTGGTTCCGGCGCGGCGGTCTACCGGGTCGCCCTGGACGTGCTACGGGCAGCCAAGGGGCCGATGACTGGGCGCGAGATCGCGGAGGCCATGCTGGCGGCCAAGGGCATTAGCGGGGTGCCCCGGCGCAAGATCAGCGACCTGGGCCAATCCGTCCTGGCATCTCTTCCAGAACCACAAGAATCGGGCCGTGGTGACGGTTGCCGAAGGGGTGCCGGCGCGGTGGTCCATCAAAATATTCGGATCGTTCATCAGCGTTAAACAATCGGTAATTTTTCGATCGCGTTCGTGTTGCGGCGGAACCTTTCGATCATGCATGCCGCCCTGTCGGCCAATCGGCCGACATAGAGCGGGCCGGAAGGTGTTTGCGCACCTACCGGCCCTTAACCCGCTCGTTAGCAGGAGTTGTGTGATCACATGGTCAGTATGTCGGCATTCCCCCCGCACCTGTCAAGTGGGTACGCCCTTCCTTCTTCCATTCCCCATACAGGACAAGAAGCAATGTCTCTAACCTTCGATACCGCAAATCCGACCGGATCCTGGCCGCGTTCAAGAAGGCCATCGTCAACGGAACGTCACCACTTGGTCTTGCGACACTGACGGCGACTTCACTCACACCCCGCCGCAGTGAAACAAGTAAGAGCGTACCTGCGGCCCGTTGTTCTCGATCGAAATCTGTGCTGAAATTCATCGGCCACAAGAACAACGTCACCTGGGAAGTTTACGCAATATACCATGGGCGGTTCTCATTGAATCGATGATTGCTCACTGCAATCAACTGTTATACGGGCGCGACCGCAAGCCCTATCCAACGATTTAACTATCGCGGCGTAAAGCGGCTGACCGGTGCCGCTATTGCGGCGGCACCCGTTCTAAAGGCATTCTCAGAAATTTGAATTAATAGTTGAACTTGTTGGTCTGCGATAACATCTCGAAATCGACGTACTCAACGATCTCCCCGTCAATAATTTTTTTAATGATCGGAGAGGGGATTACGTCTGCGTTCTTCGAGCTTCGGATGATTTGTGACATAGCCTATTTCCCCTCAAGGTGACGCTGCCAATACGCGCAGAATCGACGCTTGGCCTATTTTGCATGGCAAGTGTCATAATGTTAACCTGATCGCCGTTAGGACGCGCCGATGATCTTCGCGCCATGCTGCCTCTTGAGCGTAGCGAAGCAAGTAAGCCCCAGCAATGTGGTGATGGTGCCCGATCTCGGCACGGCGCATGCGGCTGAAAAATTCCTCTGCCCAATTCGTGCAAGCGCCATCCATGCTGTATGCCTCTTCGTGGTTGATGCGCTTCATTTCGAAGCGGCTATGCAGATCGTTCCAGGTCGGCGCTTTCATCGGCATTGACGACCGTGCCCTTCGCGATGCGAGCGCGGATGAAATTGAGGGCTTGGCCTTCCGTGCGGAACACGGCCGGGAGCGAGTTGCCGTTGCGCTCGCGAACGATAACAACGGCCTTGCGCTTGCCGCTCTGGTTTTCCCGCAGGCGGCGGTCGCGCGGTTTCGCTTTCGATGTTGGCGGCTTCACGTAGCCGCCGAAATATCCGCCATCGACTTCGGCGACCTTGCCTCGCCGCCGACCATACGGCCCCTCAATTCTCCGCCATCGCCTCACGCAGCTTGTGCAGCAAAACCCAGCGCACTTGTGGAGACTACAGATCGCGTGATAGAGCCAACGCATTCTTGCCCTTGACCTCATTGCAGAACAGCGCGATCGCGGCGAGTAGCAGCGCAGCGGGAGCTTGTGGGAGCGAACAGCGTCCCCGAGTGATCGAGAAATCCTTGACGCAGGCCTTGCACCGGAAGCGGGGCGCACCGTTCAGGCGCCGGCACTCGTAGCGTCAATCCGCCGCAATGCGGGCAAACCGGCTTGCCATCCGTGTCGTGCCAGCGGATACGACGGAACGCCGTTTCGGCTTCCTCGTCCGTCATCTGGAACACTTGGCCAGCGAAAGGTCTTGGCCGCTTTCGAATGCAGGAAATGCATAGCCATTGGCATACCTATCGTTTATGAAGCTATCATATATGATAGCTGTTGGCTTGTCAAGTCTAATCTATCGGATATGATAGCCATCAGATACGATAGGATGCCGGATCATGGCTTCAAAACCGAGGAAGAATGGGCCGAGCGAGCCGCCGCATTCTCAAGGCAGAGTACAAGAAGCGAAGTCACCTATGTCGAGCTAGCGAAGCGGCTGAAGAAACACGGCTTCAAGGAAACGGAAGCTCGATAACGATCAAGCTCAAGCGGGGGACATTCCCGGCGACATTCTTTCTGCCTGTCTGCGGCCCTAGAACGGACGGTGTAGCCTTGGAGGAAATCTAGCTAAATATCATCACAAGCATCATAGGTATTCCCCCAAATAGAGGGGAAGGCCAATTTCGGGGCGGTCTATCACAGCCAAAGACGATTTTATCAAGCCAGAAAGGCTGCAAAGCAGTCCAAATATAAGATAAAATTCTGGAGCGTTTTTTTTGGTGGTGGCGTTCAATCCACCTGATCTGATTTGCGGCTCTTCGACTGTTCACCGGGATTGTTCTTCGCCTTTAAGTTGAGGTGTACCAACGACTCGTTTGATGCCAAAGTCCAACCGGCTTGGGTCCATCGGATCAGATTGAGGGGCCCTGCAACTGGATGAGCCATTTGTTAAAATGATTCTCTTTACCTTTGTAAAAGCTTGGAAAGCAACCAGCTCTTTCTTATAATTCCAGTCTTGTTCGGGCACATCGCTCGATTTGGAAAGTAGAGCGTCAGCTATTGGCGGATTTTTTCCAGAAGAGAGCTTCGCCTAATGACAAAGTCGCGCCGAGAGAGAATCGCTATCCCACTACTGGATTTTCTAGTTTCCAACTCCACTATGTATTTGGCGGCTCCAAATATCTGACGCCCGATCAAAAAGCCATCGCACCAAGCCCTCTTGGACGAGTGAAATCGTCGCCTTCGAGGAGCTTGTTATCCCATCGAAACTATTCGGCACATGCACGCTATCACGACCAAAGCACCAGGCACTGTCGTCTGCCCAGCAGCCAACCTTACAAACCGCTCCTCCGCCACAACGCCCCAACCCACCGCCGCACGGGCGCCAAAGCCGCGCACCTTCCAGGCGCTGCTCAAGCAATTCGGCAACGCGCAGGAAGCGCTCGCCGCATTGCCCAGCCTCGCGCGCCGGGGCGGCGCCAACGGCTCGGCGCGCATTTGCGCGCGGGCGGATGCCGAGCGCGAGATCAAGGCGGCACGGCCGCGGGCGTGAGCTTGGTGGCGCTGGGCGAGCCCGGCTATCCGTGGCGGCTGCAGATGATCGACGATCCCCCACCCTTGATCGCGGTGCGCGGACAGCTGCCGGTCCTCGACCGCCCGATGTTCGCCGTGGTCGGGGCCCGCAACGCCTCGGCGGCCGGGATCAAGCTCGCCGGCAGGCTCGCGCGCGAGCTCGGCGAAGCAGGTCTGGTGGTCGTATCCGGGCTCGCGCGCGGCATCGACGCCGCCGCCCATCGGGCGACGCTGGCGACCGGCACCGTCGCGGTGCTGGCCGGCGGCCACAACCGCATCTATCCGCCCGAGAACCAGGAGCTCGCCGGCGCCCTGCTGGCGCAAGGCGCGTCACTGTCGGAAATGCCGCTCGACTGGGAGCCGCGCGCCCACGACTTCCCACGCCGCAACCGCCTGATCTCCGGGCTCGCGGTCGGCGTGCGTGGTGATCGAGGCGGCGCGCCGCTCGGGCTCGCTCATCACCACGCGGCTCGCGCTCGAGCAGGGCCGCGAGGTCTTCGCGGTGCCGGGCTCCCCGCTCGATCCGCGCGCGGAAGGTTGCAACAGCCTCTTGAAGCAGGGCGCCACGCTGGTCACCGAGGCCGAGGACGTGCTCGCGGTGCTGCGGCCGATCCTGGGTCAGCCGCTGGAGCGATCGATGCAGGAGCCGCAGCCCATCGCGCCGTCACCGCCCCTGCCCGCGCCCCAGCCCGAGCCCCAGATCGATCCGCCGACGAGCGCACCCGCATCGTGCAATTGCTGGGGCCGACCCCGGTCGGCATCGACGATCTGGTGCGCCTCGCCGGCCGCTCGCCCGCCGTGGTGCGCATCGTGCTGCTCGAGCTCGAGGTGGCGGGCCGGCTGCAGCGCCACGGCGGCGGGCTGGTGTCGCTGGTGTGAGAGGGGCGGCAGCATTCGTTGCATGGCAGATCGTCCGCCCCGGCCAAACCGAAACTTCGCGTATGATTGGTCCCATCCCGAACTCCATGAATGACTTCATCGCGTCGTGATGCGCTATTGGAGCAAAGTGGTCAGCGATCTTCGGAATCAACGACGGCGCTGACCCAACCCGAGCGCTTGACGGACATCCGCCGTAGGGCGCAATCGCTTTATTGCGCCGCTCCGCAAAGCCTGGTGCGCACGAGCGTGAGGGTGGTGATTGGCGCAATAAAGCGATTGCGCCCTACAGGAATTCGCAGCGGCACTGCGGCGAGCTGGTGTCGCTGGTCCCAGGCGGCTGGCAACATCCGTTGCAAACATCACATCTCCGACATGTATATTTTACCCGCTTCAAATGTGAATTACGGAATTGGCAAGGGTCGCGAGCGTCCGAAAAGTTGACAGCGAAACTCCCCAGGCCCTCGATAGCAAAACGTTCTTCCTTCCTGTCGGTCTCTAGATAAAAACGCCTCCGGCCACGTGACATATTTGTCACGGCGCGGAAAGTTTCGCGAAAACGGGCGCGAGTCCGCTTGAGACTTCTCATGCCGCTCCGCATTGATGCCCTATAAGTAGATGATGCAGACAAAACGAGGCGCATAACCACAATATGCGGCAGTCCAGGGAAGGCTGAATGCGCAGACAGTCTAGTTCAAACCGCTCGCGGCGGAAATAAGCGGCATGTAGCGCGCGCATGCCAATCGGATCGCTTTCGTCGCCCGTCGTCCGACACGATGCTCCAGTCGTTGCTCCGCACAGGGTCGGGTGCCAATGCTGGAGCCCGTTCCCTGCGGCTCGCTTCACTCCTTCTTCTCGCCGGCGTCTTTGTCGGCGGCAGAATTCAGCCCGCCGAGGCGGCCTGCGCCGCCGATAATTGCTGGACCGGGCGCACGACGAGCGCGGATTGGTTCGTCGGTACAAACTGGTCGACCGGCGCGATTCCGACGAGCGCGACCAACGTCATTGTCGACCAAGGTAGCCCGAACCCCAATCCTTTCATCGGCATCAACGGCACCAGCAATGCGGCGACGTCCTACACGGCCGTGATCGGCGATGTCACGGGCGCGACCGGCGCTGTGACGGTGAGCACCACAAACGCGGAATCCGGCGGCCAGTTGGACCCTTGACGGTGACGGTTCTCATGGCGCACACTCCGCTCTTCGTTGGCGGTAGCGGCACCGGCTCTCTGACCATTACCAATGGCGGCATGGTTACGACCACCGGCAATATCGGCAGTGTCGTGATCGGCTCCGCGAGCACGGGCACAGGCACGGTCACGGTCGGCAGCGCCACCGCGCCGAATTCTCGCAACTTGTCCACCCTGACCAATAACGCCCGGCTTTCGCGACGGCACGCTCATTGTCGGCGATCCGGGACCGGCACGCTGATCATCAATCCAGATGGCATTGTGAGCGGCTTCTCGGTTGCATTCCAGGCTGAGTCTTCCGGTAGCCAAGGCACCATCACCGTCAACGGCGGTAGCCTCAACTGGCCGATCCCATCTTCGGTCTCGGCACGATGGACGTCGGCCTTTCCGGGCATGGCACCCTGACAATCGAGAATGGCGGGACGGCCACCAGCTCCGACGGCGTCATTGCCGATCATGCCGGCAGCACCGGCAGCAGCGCGACGGTTACGGGCGCCAATTCGACCTGGAATATCACCGGCGGTTCCGGTGTAACTCTTACGGTAGGCAATAACGGCAATGGCTCGCTCTCGATCTTGGCCGGCGGCATCGTCAATGCCATTGGTTTATTCAGTGTTGATATCGGTCCGCCGCTCAATGTTGTCGGCACTGGCACGGGAACGTTGACGG
>CAVUSX010000023.1:0-118277 GCA_963744275.1 uncultured Alphaproteobacteria bacterium | reverse complement strand
CCTCATGGAAGAGATCGCCCGACGGGATTTCGTCACCGGCGCGGCGCTGGGCGCGCTGGTGTTCACGGTGGCGGGCGCGAGGTGCTGCTCACCGCCAGGCAGGCGCGCGCGCAAGGGGTGCCGTTTCGGGTGCTGGAGCCGGCGGAGGTGCGCACGCTGGAAGCGGTGGGCGAGACGCTCGCGATCGGGGCGCGCGCAGGACGGCATCGCCCATTTCGTCGATCAGCAGCTCACGCTGCCGCCGCCGCACGCGCTCCTGAGCCTGCGGGTGACCGAGGTGCGGCCGCCCTATGTCGATTTCTATCGGGCGGCCTTGGGCGGCATCGATCATGCCAGCCGGGCGCTGCACCAGCGCGGCTTCGCCGAGCTCGATCCTCCGCGAGCAGCACGAATTCGTCGATCGGCTGCGCCAGAGCAAGCTCGAGGGCTGGCAGGGACCGGCGCAATCGTTCGTCTACGGCATGCTGCGCAACGACGCGGTCGATGTGGTCTACGGCACCGTCGAGGGCTTCGCGCGGCTCGGGATTCCCTACATGCCCCATATCCTGCCGCAGAGGAGCTGGTGAGATGGCGAGCCTCGAGAAAGTGGATGCCGTCATCGTCGGTGCCGGCGCGGCCGGAGCGGTGTTCGCGGCGGTGCTCACCCGCGCCGGCAAGAAAGTGGTGCTGCTGGAGCAGGGGCCCGATTGGCAGCTCTCCGATCTCATCAGCTCCGATATCTGGGGCCGCCGCCTGAAAGGCGCCGGCGCCCCCATCATCTATGAGGGCAAAAACCCGGTCGGCCGCACCTCCGATCACGGCTGGGGCGTCGGCGGCGCGGCGCTGCACTATTCGGCGAATTTCCCCCGCCTGTTGCCCGACGATTTCACGGTGAAGAGCCAGTACGGCCGCGCGCTCGATTGGCCGATCTCCTACGCCGATATCGCGCCCTATTACGACCGCATCGCGCGCGAGATCGGCGTCTCGGGCGACGCCAAGGCGGAGGAGCGCTGGCGCCCGCCCGGCGAGCCCTATCCGATGCCGCCGCTCAAGACCTTTCGGCACGGCGAGGTCTGGCTGCCGGGCTTCAAGTCGGTCGGCATCACGGTGGCGCCCGGCGCGGTCGGGGTCAACAGCACGGAATACAAGGGACGCGCCGCCTGCATTCATGACGGCTGGTGCGGCGCCGGCTGCCCGACCGGCGCGCTCGCCAATCCGCAGGCCACGTTCCTGCGGCGAAGCGCGCCGCAAAGGCGCGCAGGTGCGTCCCATGAGCACGGTGACGCGCGTGCTCACCAATCCGGCCGGCACGCGGGTGACCGGCGTCGAATATTACGACGGCAACAAGGAGCGCCAGGTGCAGGAGGCGGGCGTGGTGGTGCTCGCCGCCTATGCGTCGCAGAACCCGCGCCTGTTGTTCAACTCGGCGACCGACAAGCATCCCGCCGGGCTCGCCAATGGCAGCGGCCTCCTGGGCAAATACGCCATGGCGCATGCGGGCGGATCGGTGGCCGCCATCTTCGACCAGGATCTCGAGAACCACATGGGCTCGAACGGCTATCAGTTCGTGTCCTACGACCGCCATCCCAAGACCACCCGCAAGGATGCGTTCGGCTCGACCTTCTGGAACACCGGCGCGGCGCAGAAGCCCAACGATGCCCGCGGCATCGCCAATGTGCGCAGCGATCTGTTCGGCGCCGAGCTCGACGCCTTCCTCAAGGGCAAGGCGCGTGGGCTTTCCCGCATCACCGCGATCTGCGAGGAGATGCCCAGCATCGAGAACCGGTTCGAGCTTTCCTCCGAGAAGGACGAGTTCGGCTTTCCGCTCATCCGCATCATCCACACCTTCACGCCGGATGCGGTCGGCTTGTGGAAGGCCGCGCTCGACGAAGGCGTCGAGATCGCCAAGGGCGCCGGCGCCAAGGAGATCATGCCGGCGCGCGGCGGCATCGCGCCCCAGCATCTGCTCGGCGGCACCATCATGGGCAGGAGCGCCGCCGATTTCGGTGGTCAACAGCTACGGCCAGAGCCACGAGCTCGCCAACCTCTACGTCGCCGGTTGCGGCATCTTCCCGACCGAAAGCTCGTCGAATCCGACCTTCACCCTCAACGCCCTCTCGCTGCGCGGCGCCGAGCAGCTCGCCGCCGACTGGAGCAGCATCGCGAGCTGATCGTCCAATAATTATGTTGCCCGCCAGCTCGGGGAGTGAGCCATAGAATTCGTTGCTATAGCTCATGTTCGCTCCATAGTGAGCTATCGGAAGGAGTTGCCCATGGGCAGACAGAAAGGCAGCGTTGCGGGCGGATGCGGCCGGAGATGAAACGACACGGGAGTAGTTCCATGCCGATCTCGCGCCGCGCGCTGATCAACGCTGCCGCTTTCGCGGGCGCCGCTTCGCGTCGGTCGCTCGCCGCCGCGCCTACGCCGCCTATCCGGAGCGGCCGATCCGGCTGATCGTGCCGTTCGTTCCGGGCGGCGCGGTCGATGCCGTCGGCCGGCTCCTGGGCAATGCCATGACGGCCGCTCTCGGCCAGCCGGTGGTGATCGAGAACCGCGGCGGCGCCGGCGGCGTCATCGGCATGGAGGCCTCCGCCCATGCGGCGCCCGACGGCTACACCATGATGGTGTCGCACAGCGGCTTTGCCGCCATGCAGGGGCTCTATCGGAAATTGCCGTTCGATCCGGTGCGCGACTTCGAGGGCATCATCACGGCGGTCTCCGGCATCTACGTGCTGGTGGTCAATCCCGCCTTGCCGTTCCGCTCCGTGGCCGAATTGATCGTCTATGCCAAGGCCAATCCGGGCAAGCTCAGCTACGCGTCGGCCGGCGTCGGATCGACCGTCCATCTCGCCGGCGAGTTCTTCAAGCACGCGGCCGCGATCGATATCGTGCACGTGCCCTACAAGGGCTCCGGCCCCGCCACCACCGACCTGGTCGGCGGCCAGGTCGCAGATGATGTTCGGCCCCGCGGTCAACACTTTGCCGCTGGCGCAGGCCGGCAAGCTGCGGGCGCTGGCGGTGACCTCGGCCAAGCGCTCGGCGCTCGCCCCCGATCTGCCGACCATCGCGGAAAGCGGCCTGCCGGGCTTCGACGTGGTGGGCTGGTACGGGCTGGCGGCGCCGGCCGGGACTCCCGAAGCCCGCCATCGCCAGGCTCAACGCCGCCGCCAACAGCGTGCTCAAGTCGCCCGACCTGATCGAGCAGTTCCGCCTGCAAGGCTACGAGCCGGTGGGCGGGACGCCGGAGGAGGCGACGGCCTGGATCAAAGCCGAGGTCGCGCGCTGGACCGAGGTCATCCGGGCTGCCGGCGTCGAGCCGCTGTAGAGCATTCGAGCGCTTCACATCGGAGCGCGAGCCGCAGTCGCCTCAGTAGTGCTCCCGTGTTTGCTCGATGCGCGGCACGACGCAGGTGCTTGGGCGGCGCGGCATTGTCGGCATCGTCCAAATGATACTCCTTCCGAATCTGGCGCTGAATGTCCAGCCGGTCCTGCTCGATATCCTGCCAGGTTTGCACCTGATATCCTTGGGGGCCATAGTAGCGATCCGAGCCCGCCAGAGCCGCGGAAGCGGCGCTGAGCCCGATGGCCGCGCCGAGAGCAGCGAAAATCCATTGGCGATTCATGGTGGTCGCCTCCTGTGTTGCCGACCGGTTTACGGCACGGCCCGCGACAGAGTCGGCCACGAATCTTACGGGTGCATCTGAGGGTTCATACGGTTCCGTAATGGTGCGGCGCACGCCGGTGCTGGCGGCCCTCCGCCCGGCGGGCTTCGTTTGATGGTCAGGCTGCGGCGGCAACGCGAGGTCGACGGGGCATTCGGCAAATACCGCTGGCGCCGGAACCTCACCCGTAGCCGAGAAGGGCGAGAGGGTGATTGTCGTCGACGGCAGCGTCTGAATCGACTTGCTCAATGATCGGATCGGGGTGCCGGTGACGGTCCTGTACCGGTCTCAGGCCGTTTTTCGTCGCTGGCTCCATCCAACGCGAAATCGCCCTTCTCAATTGCCGAAACGATCTCACGTGCATGCGTGAGATACGCCTCCGGAACCAGGACCCGCACGCCACCGATGGCGATCGGCACCAGGTTTTGAGCCACTTGAGTATCAGTCACGACGGCGGGCACACCTTCAAGCTCGAGACGAACTCTGCAGCATGTAGGCCTCCGCTGCGGTGGAGTACCGCGCGACCAAGACCATATCCCCGGTGTCGACCATGGCATCGTCCTCCGCCAAAGGATCGGCCAGGAGGTCCTCGGCGCCGGTCGTGGAGCAATCGATCTTCCGCGCCCGCAGCTCGGATCCGGCGACCTCCGCGGCAAGGTCGGTCGAGCTCGCCGGACTGGAATTGGGTCAGGAGCTCCTCGTCGCTGAGAAGCGCAAAATGCTCTACCAGGCTCTGTCGCGTGACGGTCATTGCCGCCTCCTACGCATTGCAAAGTCCAGCTTTCCACCTTATCGGACCAAGGTCAAAAAAGCCTCCAACACGGAGGGGCTCCCATTGGGCATCGGACGGATGGGCCTTCCGTTCGCCGCCGACTTGAACCAATCTCTTAAGCCCGCTCCGCCGCAGAAAATCCTTTGAAATCAGCAACCGGACCCACCCGACATGGACCAGAATCTCAAGCCCGATGCGGTCACGCTGACCAAGACCCTGTGCGCCCGTCTGGCGGGCGCGAAGTTCTACGATCTCTCGGCTGCGGCCAAGCATCAGGCGCGCCGCGGCGTGCTCGATTGGATCGGCTGCGCGCTCGCCGGCAGCCCGCACAAGACCATCACCACGCTCGTCGATGTGCTCCACGAGGTCAGCGGCCGCCCGCAGGCGACCGTGCTCGGGCGCAAGCTCAAGCTCGGCCTGCGCGACGCGCCGCTCGCCAACGGCCAGATGGGACATGTGCTGGATTTCGACGACACCCACATGGGCGGCGTGGTGCTGCATGCGAGCTCGCCGGTGCTGGCCGCGCTGTTCGCGCTCTGCGAGCGCAGCGCCGCGGAGCGGACGCCGGTGAGCGGCGCCGACCTCATGCTGGCCTATGCGGTGGGTTTCGAAGCCGGCGTGCGCACCGGCTGGAGCGCGCCCGGCCATCACAAGGGCGGCTGGCACCTGACCGGCACGCTCGGCACCATCGCGGCCGGGGTCGCGGGCGGCAAGCTCATCGGGCTCGATCCGCAGCGCCTGACCTATGCGATGGGGATCGCCGCCACCCAGGCGGCCGGCATGCAGCAGAACCGCGGCACCATGTGCAAATCCTTCCACGCCGGCAAGGCGGCCGCCAACGGCGTGCTGGCGGCGCTGCTGGCGGAGCGCGGATTCGACAGCACGCAAGAGATCATCGAGGGCCGCAAGGGCTTCTGCCGCATCTACAGCGACGTGGCGGCGCCCGAGCAATTGAATGCCCGCCTCGATCAAGGCTGGCTGATCGAGACCAACGGCCACAAGCCCTATGCGTGCGGGGTGGTGCTGCACCCGCTGATCGATGCCGTCATCGCGCTGCGCAACCGCGACCACATCGATCCCGCCACGGTGAGCAAGATCATCCTGCGGGTGCATCCGTTCGTGCTCTCCATCACCGACGTGGTCGATCCCGCGACCGGCCTGCAATCGAAGTTCAGCACGCTGCATTCCGCGGCGGTGGCGCTGGTCGACGGCGACGCCGGCATCGCGCAATATTCCGACGCCCGGGCGCGCGATCCGCTGGTGGCGGCGCTGCGCGGCAAGGTGACGGCGCACGGCGACGAGGCGCTCGGCAAGGACGAGGCCTATGCGGTGATCGTGGTCGGCAACACCCGCCACGAGATCCACATCCCGCATGCGACCGGCACCGCCGCCAATCCCATGAGCGACGCCGCCATCGAGGCCAAGTTCATGGCCAACGCGACGCCGGTGATCGGCCTCGATCGCGCCGAACGCGCCCGCGATCTGGTCTGGTCGCTGGACAAGCAGCCGGACATGCGCGAGCTGATCGGGCTGCTGGCATAGCGGACCGGTGAATGCCGTCTCTGTCGTCCCGGCCGTAGAGCCGGGACCCATACGCCGCAGCCGATCGAGAGGGCACGGCGTCTGGGTCCCTGCCTTCGCAGGGACGACCGAGTGGATAGGCGTCAATATGCCGACGCCTCGCGGAAGCCGTGGGAATGGCTGCATCGCTCCGCTATACTGGGTGCGCTCGTGATCGCCGCGCCGTGTTTCGTGCGATAAGCGGCCCAAGGGGAGAGAAAATGGCTCATCGTCTCGCATCTTTCATCGCGGTCCTGGCCACGCTGTCCGCGCTGCCGGCGGGCGCCGCCGATCTCAAGGTGATCTCGGCCGGCGCGGTGCGCGGCCTGATCGCGCAGATCATCGAGGATTATTCGGCCAAGACCGGCCAGAAGTTCGACTTCACCATCGGCACCACCGGCCAGTTGCGCAGCATCATCACCTCGGGCCAGCACGCCGACCTGATCATCGTGTCGATCCCGCTGATGGAGGAGCTCGAGAAGACCGGCAAGCTCACGCCCGGCAGCCGCGCCGAGCTCGGCCGCGTCGGCATCGGGGTTGCGGTCCGCGACGGCGCCGGCGTGCCCGACGTGGCGACGCCCGAGGCCTTCAAGAAGGCGCTGGTCGAGGCGAAATCGGTCGCCTACACCAACCCGGCCGAGGGCGGCACCTCCGGCATCTATTTCAACGGCCTGACCGAACGGCTCGGCATCGGCGACGCCATCAAGCAGAAGGCGGTGCTGACCAAGGGCGGCCGCGAGGCCGCCATCGAGGTGGCGGAAGGCCGCGCCGAGATGGCGGTCATCTTCGTGAGCGAGGCCATCGCGGTCAAAGGCGTGAAGGTGGCGGGCCTGCTGCCGCCGAGCCTGCAGGACTACTCGGCCTATGCGGCCGCGATCCCGCAGAGCAGCACCGATGCCGCCGCGGCGCGCGCCTTCATCGCCGCGCTCACCTCGGCCGCCATGGCGGAGCGCTGGCGCTCCAACGGCTTCGAGCCGCCGAAGTAACGGCCGCCGGAATTAGGGAAGAATATCCATGCATTACCGAAGCTTGCTCGGCGCACTCGCCTTGACGGTCATGTCGGCGTCGGCCGCCGGCGCTCAAATAGCCGATATCGCGAAGTATCCGGACCTGAAGGGCCAATGGAACCGGGTGGCGGTGCCGGGCGTTCGCGGCCAGCCTTCATTCGACCAGACCAAATCCTGGGGGCCCGAGCAGGACCCGCCGCTCACGCCGGAATATCAGAAGATTTTCCAGGCGAGCCTCGCGGATCTGGCGGCCGGCGGCTTCGGCAACAACTTCGACCGCGCCCGCTGCGGGCCCTCCGGCATGCCGCTTGATGATGGTGGCGTTCCGGGCGCTGGAGTTCGTGGTCACGCCGGAGCGGACTTATGTCCTGGTGGGCGACCAGGACCAGCCGCGCCGCATCTACACGGATGGACGGGCCTGGCCCGACGAGATTACGCCGACCTATGGGGGCTACTCCATCGGCCGTTGGATCGATTCGGACGGCAGCGGGCGCTTCGACGTGCTCGAGGTCGAGACCCGCGGCTTCAAGGGGCCGCGCGTCTACGACTCCTCCGGCCTGCCGCTGCACTACGACAACGAGTCGATCTTCAAGGAGCGCATCCATCTCGACAAGGCCGATCCGAACATCCTCCATGACGAGATCACCGTGATCGACCACGCTTTGACGCGGCCCTGGACGGTCGACAAGCGCTATGTCCGCGATCCCGATCCGCTGGCGGAATGGTTCGAATCGGTTTGCGTCGAGTACAATGGGCAGGTCTTCATCGGCAAGGAGAACTACTTCCTGAGCGCCGACGGCTTCCTGATGCCGGCGCGCAAGAACCAGAAGCCGCCCGATATCCGCTATTTCAAGCAGACCGCGAAGTAGGTCACGGTGAAGCCACGTAGGGCGCAATCGCTTTATTGCGCCATCGGCCTCTCCAAGCATTGCGCCATAGGCCTTCTGCGAGCGGCGCAATAAAGCGATTGCGCCCTACCACGCTCTTCACTTCTGGGTTTGCTTGAAGTACTTCAGATTCGGCGGCGCCTGGTCCTTCTTGGACGGCATCAGCATGCCGTCGGCGCTGAGATAATAGGGCTGGTCGCCGATCTTGACCCAGGTGTTGTTTTCCGAGCAGACGTCCGAGTGCCAGACCGGCCGCGGATTGGGATTGCGGGTGACCTTCTGCAGCTTGACGTAGGGGCGCGTCAGCGCATGGTCGATCACGGTGATCTGGTCATAGAGCGTGTTGCGGTCGGCCTTGTCGAGATAGATGCGTTCCTTGATGACGGCCTGGCCGTCCTTGTGGAACGGGATGCCGGAGGTGTCGTAACCGCGCGGCAGCTTGAGGAAGCGCGTCTCGACCTCGAGCACGTTGAACTTGCCGTCGCCGTTCTCGTCGACCCATTTGCCGATCGAGTAGCCCGCGAAGGTGAGCTCGGGATCGGTCGGCCATGGGCGCCCGTCGGTGTAGATGCGTCGGTACAAATCGTCGTTGTGGCTGATCAGGATGTAGGTGATGTCCGGCATCACGATGATCTCGGCCGGATCGTAGAAGCTCATCATCGCCGGCATGCCGGCCGGGGTGCAGAAGGTCGAGGGCCAATTGCCGGGTCCGCCGGCCTTCTGGTCGGCCGTGTTATCGTCGAAGATCTTCTGGTATTCGGGCGTCAGCGGCGGCGGGCCGGCGAGCTCGCGCCAATTGTTCGGGTTGCCGGTGCGAACCCATTGCCCCTTGAGGTCGGGGTATTTGCCAAAATCGACCACCTGGGCGACGCATGGCGTCGCCAGCATCGCGGCCGCCATGGCGATCGCACAGATCGAGCTTCGGTAACGCATGAGGCATCTCCTTGGGATCGGCCGATTGGCGCCTGCCGCAGCCGCACCGTCGGCGCTTATTCGATTTCGTCACGATACACTGTTCGCCCGGGATGACGGAAGGTGCTCCCGTGCGGCCTAATGGCAGAGGTCCGGACGGTGCCCGCAGCGCGTCCGGGCGCGCTTGTTCGAGGGCAGGGTGGGATACCGTCAGCCGGCTCCCCTGCGCTATGGTGCCGCCATGCTGATCGCCGCATTCGTCATCCTCGGGGCCGCCGTCTTTTTCGGCAGCGGGCTCGCGGTCCTGCATCTGCGGAGCGAGGGAGCGGTCGCGCCGCCCTGGATGTTGGCGGCGGTGCATGGGTCGCTCGCCATCGCCGGCCTCGGCTGCCTCGCCCTCGCGCTGCGGGGGCCGCCGCGCGGGCTGGATCAGGGCATGGCCTCCTTCGGCATGATCGCCGCCGTCCTGATGGCATCGGCAGCGGCGTTGGGCGCCGGGTTCCTGGCCACCCGTCTGCGCCAGAGGCAGCTCGCCGGGATGGCGGTCGCCGTCCACGCCACGCTGGCGGTGAGCGGCTTCGTCATTCTCGCGGTTTATGTCCTCGCCGGATGACGCTGCGTTCCGGGCCGGGGCCGGTCGGCCGTTTCAGGATCGATCAATTCGCGTCGTCCGGCGTGATGCGCAAGCCGCCCTGCAAGCCGCCTCGGCCGTCGGGGCGGTGCGAAAGGGGCAGCAGCGTGAAGCCGACCGTCGGGTCGCGGTCGGGATAGAACAGGCGGACCTTGGCGAGGTTCGTGACCCGGTCGATGTGCTCGGGCACGGGGCCGAGGCGGGTATTGTCGGCGAGCTTGCGAAACAGCAGCACGGTCTGATCCGCGTAGGCCTCGAGCAGCGTCATCCCCATCCCGGGCTCCGGAAAGTGGCACCCCTTGCTCCCCATCTCCTCGATGTAGCGGTCATCCTGCATGCCGATGGCGATCGACAATTCCTCGAACTCGGCCAGGGTGTCGCAGACCGCTTGCCCCTTTTTGGTCTCGAAGTCGTAGGCGCAGCTCGGTCCGCACAGGCAGCCCAAGACAGCCGCAGCAATCACGATGGCACGCATGGTCTCTCTCGTTCTGATCCGTGGCCGGGAAGCTTGAGGGATGGCGCCGGCCAGCCCGCTGCGCAGGAATGAGGCAGAAAAATCGCGCCCTTCGGCAACGGGCGTCGTGTGGAGCGGCGCACGATCGCAAATGGCCGGGGGGCGCGGGAAGGCTTCTACACCTGAAACGGAATATGCTCCAGTATTGTTGCCAAAAAATGTACGGATCGGGCCGGGGGGCCTTCAGCCCTTGGAAAGATGCGGGACCGAAGGTCCCGGAGTACAACCTCGCTGCGATCCGCAGCCCCGCACTTGGACCAGAAAGGTCGACATGATCGAGCGATATAGCGACCACGCCGCCAACGAGCGCACCTTCCTGGCCTGGGTGCGCACCGCAATCGCGATCATGGCGTTCGGGTTCCTGGTCGAGAAGTTCGACCTGTTCCTGGAGATCGCGAGCGCGTCGCTCGTCGCACGCAACCTCTCGGTCGGCGGGCGGCTCCTGGGCAATGTGGCTGGATTGCTTCTCATCCTCTTGGGGGCTGTGACGATGGTGCTGGCGATCGTGCGCTTTCGCAAGACCGCCATCGACATCGACAGCCCGGAACGGCGGCCCGGCACCGGCGAGCGAATGGACATTGTGCTCGCGGGCCTTCTGGTTCTGCTGGGAGGCGCCTTGTTCGTGTACCTTTCGTACACGCTGATCAGCCGCCTTTGAATGCGTGATCGTCTTTCTTGCAGGACGCCCGGAAAGGCGCGAGTATCCGGGGCTCGGATATTGGAAGGCGAGCGGCGGGAAAAAATCCGCGCTCAGAATGTTCAGGGAGGATTTGATGAGGGTATTTCAGCGTGGTGTCGCCATGGCGGCTGCGGCCCTGGCCGTGGGCCTGGCGGGCATGGGCGCCCGCGCCGCCGACTACAAGCCGGTGACGCAGGAGATGCTGGTCGATCCTCCGCCCGGGGACTGGCTGCAGATCAGCCGCACCTACGACGAGCAGCGCTACAGCCCGCTCGATCAGATCAACAAGAGCAATGTCGGCAAGCTGCAGATGGCGTTCGCCCGCGGCTTGCCGCCGGGCACGCAGGAATCGACCCCGCTGGTGCACGACGGCGTGATGTACATGATCGAGCCCGGCGCCAGCCTGCTCGCCATCGACGCCACCACGGGCGATGAGATCTGGGAATACAAGCGCGATTATCCCAAGGACATGGCGACCAAGATCCGCCCCGCCAACCTGTCGCGCTCCAAGGTCCCGGCGATCTTCGAGGACATGGTCTATTTCACCGCGCCCGACGGTTATATCGTGGCGGTCGATGCGCGTACCGGCAAGCTGCGCTGGGAGACCAAGGCGTTCGATCTCGAGACCAAGACCGAGCATTCCGGCGGCCTGATCGTGGCCGACGGCAAGGTCATCAGCAACCGCACCTGCGTCACCCGCGCCGGCTGCTTCATCGCCGCAAATGACGCACGCACCGGCAAGGAGCTGTGGAGGTTCTACAACACGGCGGGCGCCGGCGAGCCGGGCGGCGACAGCTGGGGCGGCATCGACACCGAAAAGCGCGTCGCCTCGTCCTGGGGCCTGCCCGGCTCCTACGATCCGAAACGGCGCGTGCTCTACTGGGCGGTCTCCAATCCGATTCCCTATACGCGGCTCAAGCGGCACAACGGCGACTCCACCGCCGTGCCCAACGAGTCGCCCTCCGAGCTCTACAGCAACAGCACGCTCGCGCTCGACATCGATACCGGCAAGCTGATCTGGTATTATCAGCATCTGCCGGGCGACGACTGGGATTCCGACCATATCCACGAGCGCACCCTGATCCACACCAAGGTCAGCCCCGATCCCAAGTTCATCAAGTGGATCAATCCGAATATTCCCAAGGGCGAGGAGCACGACATCGTGGTCGATGTCGCGGAGGCCGGCGACATCTTCGCCCTCGACCAGGTGACCGGGAAATTCCTCTGGGCGGCGCCGTTTCCCTATGACGTGCCCAACGTCAACATGAAGGCGATCGACGTCGATACCGGCCGCACCCACATCAACGACGCCATCGTGTTCAAGAAGGACGGCGACCGCTCGGTCGGCTGCTTCCAGAACACGCGCTCCTATTGGGCGACCAGCTACGATCCCAAGAACAACTCGCTCTACGTGCCCTTCCAGGATGCCTGTCTCGACATGACGGCGGACAGCTCCAAGCCGCTCGGCTATGGCCCGCGCTTCGGCATTCGCCGCCCCGGCGTCGCCGAGGACAAGTTCATGGGCATGATGAAGATCGACATGGCGACCGGCGAGATGAAGCGCATCTTCTCGCAGGCCGCGCCCGGCAACGGCTCGGCGCTCACCACCGCCGGCGACCTGTTGTTCTGGGGCGATCTCAACCGCCGTTTCCGCGCCTTCGATCCCGATACCGGCAAGGTGCTGTGGCAGGCCATCGTCGGCGGCATGGTGATGACCTCGACCATCACCTACGCGGTCGACGGCAAGCAATACGTCGCCATCTTCACCGGCGAGGGCCAATCCGGCACCCGCAACCTGCTGCAAATGGCGCCCAGCGTTAAGACGGTGCGCGGCAGCAACGCGCTCTACGTGTTCACGCTGCCGAAGAGCGATTGAAGGCGGAGAGTCGAGAATCGAGGCGCCCGGCACTCGGCTTCCGGTGTCGGGAGCCGGCCTCAGGTTCGGGCCGCCAGGATCATTCCCTCGGCTGCACCGGGGGTCACCGCTGCCGCGTCGCCGGCGAATTGTTCAAACATGAGGTTCAGCCCGAGCGCCTCCACACCGCCAACGGGCCGACGGCGAGCACCACGGCGGCACCGGCCGCGAGCAGGGCAGCCCATCTGCTGCCTTCCAATGCCAACAAGCCGGCAACGATCATTGCCACGCCGGCGGCTACACCGAGCACCCGACTCCAACCACTCATGGCGGCATCCCCTCGCGCGTTGCAATCCTAGTCTTTCTTGCCGGCGTTGCCCGCGACGTGCTCGACGCCGGACGTGCAGCATTGGTTCTGGAATTGCTGCGGCACCCGGGTCTTGAGCCAGCACCGGGCCTGCTTGCCCTGCACGCCCGGCTGCACATAGGTCCAGGCCGCGCACTTGGCCTCGGACCGGCAGGCATTCTGGCATAGCTTCGGCTCCGGCGATTCAACCCAGAAGCTCGAATAGTCCGCCCCGTACAGATTGATGCCGCTCAGCATGATGCCGGCGGCCGGCGCCGGCGCGTCCGGCAGCCTGACGCCGGCTCTCCCCTCGCCTCGTGCTTTGGCTTCGATGAGGCTGGCATTGAGCTTGGCGAGATCGGCCGTGATCGTGTCGTGGCCCGCGGCGGCAAGACAGTCGGTCATGACCACCTCCGCATGCGGCGTGGTGAAGTGATGCTCGTCGTCGGCCGCCTCGACCATGAACTGGTCGACCTGTCCGCCCGCCCTGCGAAGCTTCTCTACGAACGGCAGCTGGTTTCCGATCTTCACTACCGTGTCCTTCGGATCGGTGACCACGAGAATTCTGGCGGCACGGTTCTGCGCGATGGTGGCGACGTGGGCGGAGGAATCGAAGTATTGAAGCGCCGGGTCCGGCGCTTTCGCCACCGCGCCCGGGGCCAGCACCCCGTCGGCCGGCACGGCGCAGCCGATGTCGTTGCGCAAGGTGAGCAGGCCGCCCACCAGATTGCCGCCGCCCGAGTGACCGTAGACGTTGAATCCCTCGAACCCGTAGCGCTGCTTGATGGCCTGCACGGCCGCGTTGGTGGCTTGCACCTCGAGCTCGGTGTGGCGCTGATTGTGTGAACCGGAGGAACCATCGCGGCCCATGCGCGCCAGGTAGATCGCGGTGGTCTTTTGCTGCTTCGAGATCTGGTCCGCATACTTGACCAGATCGTCGGTATTGGTGTCCGGCAGCCCGGCGGGAACCAACCAGGCCCCGGTCTTCGGATCGATGTTGAAGCCCAGATCGCCTTGCAGGAACACCACCGGCCGCGAGCCGCTGCCGCCGGCGATCGAAAGATAGTAGCGCATGCACAAATTGCGCCCGAGTGCGTTGATCCATACCGCCTGCGGGATCGCGGCGCATTGCGCCTGCGTCATAACGATGCCGCGCGCTATATCGGCCATCGTGATGATGTCGGCGCGCGCCGACCCCGCCGCCAGCAGAGGCAGGATCATCGCGGCGCCGAGCGCGCACGCGCCGATCCGTCCCGATATCTTGAAGCGTCGCAGTGCCGACATGGCGCGCTCCGGTGCGGCTGATCAACCGTAGGGGATAGCCCGGCCGGGTTCGGCGGTCTAGGCTCCGGGCTTCGACGGGGTTCACCATGTTCCGAAAATCGTTCCGCGGATCGCCTCTCGCCGTCACCGCCGTTGCCACTGCCATTGCTTTGCTGGGCGCCGCGGCGCTCGCAGCGACCAGCGCGCTCGCTCAAGCCGCCGCCCCGGCCAAGTGCCCACAAGGACAGGTCTGGCGCGAGGCCTATCCGGGCGACTACGTTTGCGTGACGCCGGATGTGCGAGCCCAAGCCCGCGCCAATAGGACGCGCACGTGCGCGCCCGGCCGGGTACCGCAGCAGGCCGACGGCATTTGCGCGCCGGCACCGAGACCGGCGGTGGCGCCGGCTTCGGCTCCGGCTCCGGCGGTTCCGACGACGCGCAGCAGCGTCACCCAAGTCCCGTTCCTCGGCGTGAGCGGGCCGCGACCGTTCCTGATCATTGCGCCGGATGAGTTCATGGCGGCCCTGGAGCCGCTGGTGGCGCACAAGAATTCCACCGGCATGCCCACGCTGGCGGTATCGATCGGGCAATTGACGTCGCGCTTTCCGGGCGCCGACGATCCGGAGAAGATCAAGCGCGGCATCCAGTACGCCTACGAGCATCTCGGCACCCAATACGTCATGCTGGTCGGCGACTCGCACTGGTTTCCGGTCCGCTTCATCTTCTTCAAGAATTTCAGCAGGAACTATCCCGGTCATCCCAACAAGCCCAACCAACCCCCGAGCCCAACCTGCCGGTCGACGGCGTGTTTGCTCCGAGCGATCTCTATTACGCAAACCTGTATCATCATCAGGTCGTTCGGGGCGCCGACATCAAGGTCTCGCCTGGTCCCTTCGACGATTGGAATGCCGACGGCACCGGCCACTACAACGAAGCCGATTGGGGCGTATCCACCGGCAAGCGGACGGACTGGAACAACCCCAATCCCGATCAGGTCGACGGTTACCCGGACGTCGCGGTGGCGCGCGCCACCGTCCACAGCGTGGCCGACGTGACCACCTATGTGAACAAGATCATTCGCTACGAAACGCAGCGGCCGCAAAATATGCTGTTCACCTTCGTGGCCGACGGTATTTACCCCGGCGCCCCCGGTCGCGTCGACCCGGTGGTGGCGAAGTCGCACCTGAACGCGCCTGTGGCCTTCCTCCTGATCAACAAGCCCGACCCGCACGCGTCCGCGCACTGGGTCGCCAATTCCTCGCCCGCGGACGTGGCCGGCAAGATTAATTCCAGCACCTGGGTCGGCTACCTCGGGCACGGCTCGCTCAATTCATGGGATGGGCCCGGCTTCGATCTGAACCTGGTGAAGCTGACCGCCGACAACGCCGCGCTTCCAGTCATCTTCACGGACGGCTGCGTCACCGGGCGCTTCGCGATCGAAGCCCCGTTCAATTCCGTCTATGTCGACGTGGCGGGCGTCCGCCATCAATTCGTGCCGGCTCCGGGCGCCGATCCGGGCAATCCGTCCGTTCCGGCGATGCTCGACAAGATTTCCGGCGAAACCTGGGGAGCCGATTGCGCCGGTTGCCATCCGCTGCCGCTGATCACGCCGAGCCCCAACCCGTATGACTTCGATCGGGGAGAATCCAATTTCGCCTATCCCTGGCTGTTCAGCTATCCGCAGGGCGGTGCCATCGCTTATTTCGGGGAGATCGGCATCATGGAGACGCAGATGGCGGCCGAGCTCGAGACCTACATGTTGACACAGTACGTGGCAGGTCAACGCAATCTCGGCGCGATCTATCTGCAGGCCGAACGGCAATACTGGAAGAACCACATCAATGATCCGGGAGTAGTCGACCACCACTCGCCGTCGCGGCTCTACCTCGGCTTTATGGTGATGTTCGGAGACCCTTCGCTGCGCATGCATTGAGGCCGACCGGCTACCCGATGTTCAACGCGCCTGACACTGGATGTTTTGATCCGCGGCGCGCGTGAAGGGCCACGTCGGCGTCATCGAAATGTCACTTGAAAGAAAATCCATGACGTGACACAATCTTACATTGTTGAATTAAAAAATGCTCGTCTAAACGGTATCCTGGTACGCGCCCTTAAGATCTCATCCGTCCACACGGCCCAAGCGAGACCGAGGGAGGAAGATCGTGAGCAGGACAGCATTGCTGCCGGGCCGAGGCTGTTGCCTCGCGCTGTTGGCCATCGCGGTATTCGGCATCGGGGCCGCGCACCGGGCGTCAGGTCAGGACACAAAGCCGGTGATCCCGCTGGCCGATAGCGTGCGGCTCATCAAGGCCACACCACCGGCCGGAACCCACCTCATGCGCGGCAATCCGGTTCCGATCGACGTCGAGGTCGAGTACGACCTGGTTTCGCAGGATGAGGCTTTGCTCGAGATCAGCATCGGGGAAATGCCCGCGGACGTTCCCGATTGCAAAACCAAAAAACGCGGCCAGCTCACCGACGCTTCGAATTCGGTGCCCATCACGCGGGGAACGCACCAGCTCGCTTTTGAGCTGAGCTGGTCCGGCGACACGGGCGCGAAATCCAAAGGCGTCGTGTATCACACCGGATATATCGCTTTGTACCCGATCTCCACCACGACCGGAAAGACCGGCAAGAAGTCAAAGGGTTTCGGCATGCTGGCCGGCTCTTGCTATCCGTTCGGTCCTTGAAAAGGAGCAAATTCCAGGACGTCCAGACACGCGCAGATATGCACGCCAGCTCTGAAGTCATCCAGGAAATTCCGGATAAGTCCCGTAACGAGGCGATCCTCGCCTTGCTCGAATTTGCACCAGTTGGTGATAGGAGGACCGCGATGCGCTTCTACAAGCCGAGCTACCAAAGCCTGCTTTGCGTCTTCTGGGGCATGGCTACTCTCCTGGGCATGGGAGCCGCGAACGCCTGCCCGGACTATGTTTGCGCGCCGAACGATCCGTTCAGGCACACCGTCACCCACGGAAATTTCACCAATTTATATTTGTACCCAAATCCATCCGCCATGTCCTGGGACCAGTACACCAGCCAGTCGTTGCAGCAGAAGCCCGGAAGATACGTGATGACGGTCGCCGCCATCGACGGCGTTGCACAGGCTCTCGCCCAGAGCTCCTATTTTTATTTGTTGAGCCAATATCATCAAATAGAGCCGCCGCGCTTTTCCGGCCACCAAAATACGGTGCAGCAATGCGTGGATCCCGGTCATGGCCTATGCCAGGGCCAATGGCAACGTCCTTTCACGCGAGATACTGGCGGACTTCGTGGGTTGCGAAAGCAGCAATGGCGGCAACAAATCGGATCAAGTGAACATCATATTGAGTCCCGAATTTGAGGCCAAGGTTGATTTCACGTTTTCTTTCCCGGGCAACATTAATGTCACTGTCAGCTCCCAACCCCCCGCTTGTTCATCTGGCACCGGAGAATTGGCGTTCCATTCTGGGCAACTCGGAACCGCTAATTTTACCGTGATCCCGACCAAATGTAATCTGGACCTGGATTCCGTGGCGAGGGGCATTTCCCACGAGATGGTCGAGTTGGTCGCGAACCCGGCCGCGATGGGATACTTCCATGTCGACGGAGGCGGAGATCAGTTTGCGGCCATCGCCAGCAACCCGTCAGTGTTGAATACCGGAGAGTTGGGCGATATCTGCGAGCCGGGCGGACTCAAGAACCCGGGCGGTTCGCAAGATTTGGCATATGTGGAGATCCCCTCCTTGAACGGCTCGAACGCCTTGGTGCGCGCGGCGCGGTATTGGTCGAATATCGATAACAGCTGTCAACCTCAGCACATTATGACCGACACACTGGTGAATGACGGCGTTCGGCACCGGCTCGGCACCGGCGGCGGCATGACAGCGGATCTGACGTACCCCGCGCCGTACCTGAACGGGAGCAAGAATGATCGGCAAGTCGTCGAATTGATGCTTTCTACTTTGACGGCCGACGACAATCTCTGCAACGAAAGCAGCCTGGATGTTCATGTGGTCTTGAAAAACGGCAGGAAGATCGACTTCAGCCACGTAAACAGCGTCGAAAACTGGAATGCGTGGGACAACAACGAGGCTCACGCAGTGAACCTTCCGGTCCCGACCGCGGCCGGACAGCGGTTTACCGTGGGTGACATCGCCAGCATTCAGCTGCACGATCAATCCGGACATTGCACGAGCGATCCGTTCGCGACAGATGACGGATGGAATGTCGCCCGCATCCAGGTGCTGGCCGCTCTCGGCCCCGCGCCACCGCCGCCGAACAACGGCGCCGCGCCGAAGTTGTCGCTCGTGCTCAACGAGAGCCTGTTCAAGCCGACGCTGGCGACTTCGCAGTCGCAGGTCCAGTCGGGAAAGAGCATCGCTGTCAATGGCCTGAACTTCCCGACCAAGCCGGCAAGCTCGATCGCGCTGACCTGGAGCGCGAATGTCTCGGACGGGCTCACGCTGTCCAACCTGCGCGGGCTTCCGCCGGGGGACCCGGCCAGCCAGCCTCGAACGCCGCTGTCGACCGGCGCCTACACGGTCAATAACATCGCGCCGAATACGACCTACAACTTTCAAGTTGAAGATTGCAATGCGGACGGATGCACGCAATGGAGCAACACGCTCAACTACAAGAGCGGATCTCTGACGGCGCCCGGCCCCGTTCAGCTGGTTTTGCAGCAGGGCGCCAAGAACATACCGCTCACGACCGTCACCGCCACGAATGGAGCGTTTTCGGCGAACATCACCGTCGGCGCCACTGTGGTCCCCGGTTCGTACATGCTCGTGGCGCAGAGCGGTGGGCAAACACTCGCAAGCACGCCAATTGTCGTCGTGGCCGCCAACCATTTCAATCCCGTGATCCAATTCGTGGACCCGACCACCGGCACGGTCTCGAGCAGCACGCGCATCGGCGTCGACGGCTCGCTCACCGTCCGGGGCGAGGGGTTCAACGCCGGCCCCGTCAAGCTGACGCTGGACACCGCGACTGGGGCGACGCTCACGACGGTGAACGCGGCCGGCTCGC
This sequence comes from uncultured Alphaproteobacteria bacterium, assembly GCA_963744275.1. Taxonomy (GTDB): domain Bacteria; phylum Pseudomonadota; class Alphaproteobacteria; order Rhizobiales; family Xanthobacteraceae; genus VAZQ01. The sequence continues at coordinate 99,199 of CAVUSX010000023.1, read as the reverse complement.
CCCCGGTCTTCAACACCACCTTCCGGTTCAACTACGCGGGCACGCACGCCATCGTGGCTTCCCAAAGCGCCGGGTCCAACAAGCTCCAAGCCACGGCCACGGTGACGGCTCAACAGATCCAGTGACGAGGGATCTGGATTTCTTCGCCTGATGGAATCCCGGCGTTCGAGCCGTCGAGCTCGAACGTCGCGCACGGATTACGCCGATCTGCACCGGATATTCAGTGCTTCTTCGGCGGCGGCTTCAGGGTCACGACCGGCTTGGGCGCCAGGTTGAGTTTCGGCGGCGGCTTCAGGTTCAGCTTTGGAGGCGGTTTCACGTTCAGCTTCGGCGGTGGCTTCACATTCAGCTTTGGTGGCGTCTTCGTCTTCGTAACCGGCGCAGGCTTCGTCGGCGGCAGGCATTTGCCGTCGCGGAACGTGCCGCCGTCGGGGCACGCGCAGGTGTTGTCGAGCAGCTTCCGAGGCAGCTCGCACTGAATTGGCGGCTTCGTCGGCGGCAGGCATTTGCCGCCGCGGAACGTGCCGCCGTCGGGGCATGCGCAGGTGTTGCCGAGCAGCACCCGAGGTGGCTCGCAGCGAACCGGCGGCTTCGGCTGCTGCCCTCGGAGCACGCACACCCCGCCGATCAGCGTGCCGCCGTTGGCGCACATGCAGGTGTTGTTGATGAGTACCTGAGGGAACGTGCAGCCGGTTGGCAGCGGCAGCTGCGGTGGCGGCGCTGGCGGCGGCGGTATCGGTGCTGGTGGCGTTCTCCGCGGGGTCGTCAACCGTCGCAGGAAATCGGCTGCCGGCGCTGCTGGCGGACAGAAGCCGCCGGGTCCCGGCAACTGACCGTTGGGGCAAGTGCAGATGCCGGCTGGGAGGTTTGGCGACGTCGGCACGCAGGTGCTGTTGGGTCCCGCTACCAGCGGGGAGGGGCATTGCGTCGGGCATGAGCCGCTCAGGCAGGAGGTCGGTGGTGGCCCACACGTGCCGTCAGCGGCCGGCGCCACCGAGAACTGGCAAACCGGCGGCGTTGCCGGCGTGAAGATTTGGCCGGGCGGGCAGTAAGTCGTCGGCGGCGGCGGTAACGGGCAAGAGCCATCGGGCCCCGGCAGCTGACCGTCGGGGCAAGTGCAGATGCCGGGCGGGACGTTGGGTGACGGCGGCACGCAGGTGAAATCGAGGCCCGGTACCAGCGGGAACGGGCATAGGGATGGGGGCGGGACCACGCAAGCGCCGTCGGGTCCCGCCGAAATCAGCGGGAGGGGGCAGAAGATGGGAAGTCCGGACGGGTCAGTGGTTGGTGGCGGCGCGCAAGTGCCGTCGGGCGCGAGAGCCAGAGGAAATTGGCAGACCGGCAGCGTCAACGGCGCAAAGATTTGGCCGGCGGGGCAGAACAAGCCACCCGGCTGCGATATCACCGGAACGTTGGGGGCGGGCCGTGGGGCTGCAGAGGCCTGCCCGCAACGGCTCGAAATGGCGATATCCGCCAAGTGGCCGCGCGCGGCGTCGTTGTTGGCGGGGCCGTCGTCGAGCTCGGCGAAATAGCTTTGCAGCGGCGGCACGTCGGCCGGGCGCACCAAATCGATGGCGTTGCCCTGCAGCCCGGTGATGTTCAAACGTCCGGTGGTGGACAATTGGGTGGCGAGTGTCGGATCGGCGGCGTTGCGCAATTGGTCGCCGGTCGTCCACAGATAAGCCCCGCAACTCGACGGATTGAGCCTGCCGGCGGCATCATAGCCATATCCGACCGCGGTCCCGCCGGTGCTGTTGCGCCAGATGTCGTAGAAACCGATGGCGTATTCGTCGAGGCCCGGCGCCGCCAGCGGTGCGACTGGATTCGCCAGCGGCGCGACCGGGATCGCGAGCGGGTTGGCAGGCGGCGCGACCGGGATCGCGGGCGGCGCGAGCGGGTTGGCAGGCGGCGCGACCGGGATCGCGGGCGGCGCGAGCGGGTCGGCAGGCGGCGCGATCGGAATCGTCGGCGGCGAGTCCGAGCTCACCGGCGGTGCGACCGGGATTGTGGGCGGCGCAACCGGGATCGCGGGCGGCGCGGGCGCGTTTGCCGGCGGCGAGAGTTGATAGCGCAACAGCAGACCGGCGCTTTGCGCTGCCAGCATGACGAAATCGGCCGCCCCGGTGGGGGCCGCGCGCTCCGCGAGCAGCATCCGGCCCTGATCGTCGAACGTGATCTTGGAGATCTCGTTCGAAGCGTTTCCCGGCACTGCCGGAATCTCCACGCGCGCATCGGATCCGAACGAGCCGTCGGCTGCGATCGAGACCGACCATACCTGCAGGCCGGCTGCGACCGCGTAGTAGAGCCGCCCGCCGTGGACCGCGAGGCCGAAGACCCGTCGCGCCGGCGGCGCGTAGGACCAGGTCGAGGGATCCTGGGTGCTGAAATTCGGGCTGGTGATGTCGAGACGTTTGCTCGGATCGAAGGCGACCAGCGGCAGCCCCGCCGCCATCAGGCCTTGCGTGCCGTGATCATAGCGGCCGACCTCCGCACCGGTGAGCGCGAACCGATGGATCATTCCGGTGTCGCGGTCGGCGACGATCAAGGTTTTGGAGGCCCCGTCGAAAGCGAGCCCGCCGAGCCCGGGACCCGAATTGGCCACGCCGCCGAGCATGACATTTGCGAACAGGCTGACGGCGCCGGTCGCGCCGTCGATGCGCCAGATCGATCCCGGCCCGCCGCCTTGCGCCGCCGGTCCGAACAAGCCCGGCATGAAGCTCGCGCCCGGCATGCCCTGATACACCCGTGTGAACGCACCGCTCTGCCCCGGGATCACGATCGGCAAGCCGTAAGCCGATGTGGCGGCCACATAGATGTTCGGCGGCGTCGCGGCGTCGAGCGCCACCGCGAACACTTGCCCGACCTGTGCGGCCGTCACCCGGAACGGGAGCGGTGCCGTGATCAGCTGCGCCTGCGGCGGAGCGCCCGGCGCCTGCAACTCGACGACCCGCGCCGAGGCGCCGTTGAGATCGATGAAGGTCAGGTCCGCCGGATTGACCCCTGGCGGGAGCTGCGCCGGCAGCGGCGCGCCGGAGAAGCCGGTCACGACCGCGTTGCCGTTCGTCAGGATGCCGGGCGCTTGCGCCGACGCGGGCTCGAGGTTCGCGATCCCGCAACCGAGTACCACCAGTGCCCCGAGCGCGGCGGCAAATGCCGCTGTTCTGATCGTCTTCGTTCCATGCTTTGACGTGCTGCGCCTTGAATTGGCAAGCTTGAATTGCCATGGCTCGAGATATTGGAGCGGATCGCGAAATGCGTGAGCTTGCAGTCGCCAAGGCGCCTGCGGTGGGTCCAAGAGCCAAGGCTCGTCCAGCCCAACTCAACCCCCGTCGCCCGGTGGAAACCAGGACACGCCATAGAAGAGCAAAAATCTGCAACAGCCGCAAGACGCTTTCGCCGGACAGACGCGTTCCGCGAAAGCCGCGTTCGGCTACGGACGCGCCGGTAAAATGGGACGAACGTTCAGTTCGTCGTCTTCGCCGGCGTCTCCGCTGGAGGCTTCTTGGGCGGCCGCGCGATCAGCTTCGGATTAGTGACGTGCAGCTTCGGTGGTTTCGACGTCGTCCGCGTGGGTGTCGTGAGCTTTGTCGTAGGCGAGGTCGTCTTTGTCGTCGCGGGTGTTTTGATTGGCGGCGTCGGTTTATTCGTCGTGGTTCGCACGCAGGCGCCGTCGGCGTTGGGATGGGTGTCCGACGGACAGGACTTGCAGGTGCCGGGTTTCGCCCCCGGCACTGGGCTCTCGCCGGGCGGGCAAAGCGATGTCGTCTCACCGGGCGCTTTTGCCGTTGGCGCCGCCGTGGTCGGCGTTCCCACCGGCGCGCTCGGCGTCCGACTTGACGGTATTCCCACCGGCCCGATCGGCGCGGAGCCCACGGGCGTTTCCGCCGCGCGCACGCACATCTTGCCGTCGGGACTCATCGTGTAGCCGGCACTGCAGCCCGGCAGCACGGCGCCCGGAATGATTTTCACACACCTGCCATCGGGAGCGCGCTCCTCGCCGGCCGGACAAAGAGTTCGACGACGGCGGCCGGGCAGGCGGCACCGGCAGGTTCAGCAGCCGTCCCGGCGTGACCTGCAGCTGCAGCGGATTCAAGACGCACATGCCGCTGCTCGGATCGACAGACATGCGCTCAGGACACGCCGGCTTTGTCTGGCAATCGTAGAAGCTGAAACCTACGCCGTACTGATTGTACGTGGTGTCCCAGACCGCGGTCGTTCCGGCCGGGCAAGTCGGCGCTACTTGGTCCGCTTGACCACCGCTCGGAGCGATGCACTGGCCCCAATTGTCACCGCCAGTCCCGAATTGCGTTCCTGCGGGGCAGCACCCCGCCAAACCACCTTGGGACCCATCACTATTGATGTAATAGCCCGCAACGGCGCCGGCAGGACATGCTTTGGGCAGTCCTACGCAGTACGGCACCAGGGGAGGCTGATTGGGAACGAGTTGGCATAGGCCTGTGCATTTGGGAATTTCAAAGGAAAAGCCGGCCGCACATGCCGATATGCCGACCGGCGTCGCTGCCGCCGGCTGCTGAGTTGCGCTCGGTTGGGCCGTGGTTTGCTGGCAAGAACCGTCGGCCTGCGGCACCTGACCGGTCGGACAGCAGGAGAGCCCAGACTTGCCGAGCTGGCCGAGCGGGCATCCCGGCGCCGATGCGAATCCATTGGCCGGCTGGCATGAGCCGTCCGCTTGCGGGCTCGAGGATGCCGGGCAACACGTGCCCGAGGACGTCAGCTGCGAAAGTGCGCAGGACGCCGCCACGCCGCCGCCGCCCGGCAGCTGGCAGGTGTCGGCGCCGGTCGGCGTCGAGCCCGGCGCGCAACAGGCGAGCCCATCGGATGTCGTCGGGCCGGGACACATCGGGGCCGCACGTGCTTGGTCGACGTTGGCGATGCCCCAGCCGATGATCAGCATCGTCGCCACGATCACGCTGAGGGTTGCGGCAAATACCTTTTGGCGAAGCCGGCCCGCGGCCCGGTTCGGGGCCGCTGCCGTGCAATCGATGCGGCGCTTCTTGATGACGCGCAGTTTCGCGCAAATCAAAGATCGCATGTGCGGCTCTCACCTGATTTTCGACGCAGCGCCGCGTCCGATGACTTCAGTTCGTCGTCTTCACCGGCGACCTCGCCGGCGACTTCACTGGCGCCCTCACGGTCGTCTTCACCGATGTCTTCAGTGGCGCACTCGGCTTCGAAGACAAGTTCAGCTTCGGGGTGGTTACGTTGAGCTTCGGCGACTTTATGGTGGTCGTCGGTTTTGCGGTCGTCGACGACGATGGTTTCTTGCAGCCTCGGCTGGTCCGCACCAAACCATCCGGACACGGCACCGGAGGCGATGCCTGCGTCTTCACCGACACCGGCAGCCGCGGCGCCCTCAGGGGCACGCAGGCTCCATTCAATACAATGTCCCCGGCCGGGCAGTTCGGTGCGCGGATGCAGTTGCAGTCGGGCCCTTGCACCTGGCCCTTCTGGCAAGGCTCGCGTGGCGCCTCGCATACGCAGGTGCCGCCGGGGCCGGGCTGCTTGCCCGAAGGGCACGGCTGCTCCTGCGGCGGCCGCTTCACCGGCACGCAACTACCGGCGGTGAGCACCTCGCCGGTCGGACAGGTCGTGGATTTGAGCACGCACATGCCGCTGCTGGCGTTCAACGCGTAGCCTGTCGCGCAGCCCGGCGCTGCCCCCAAAGGTGCGGCGGCGGGCAACGGAGCGGGCGGCGCAGGACCGGCCGGCGGCGTCGAAGGCGACGGGGTGCGGAGGTTGCCCCCGAACGTGTCCCCTAAGAGGCACAGGCCGCCTTTCGAAAGCACGTAACGCTGGGGGCAGATTGCCGGTGCGGTGCAAAGAAAATTTCCAAGCTGAGGATCGATGGAAAAGTTAAAAATGGTCGCGCCCGTCGGGCATATCGGCGCAACCGGCGGAACCGTGGCTTGAACGACATTGCCGTTGCCGTCGAGAGCCGGCTCCGTGCAATACCATACGTTGCCGACCTGCGTTGGCTGTGATCCAGAAGGACAGCATCCATTAACGATCGAGCCAGGCGCAACAGTCTGCAAGCCGGCAGGGCATGCGGCGGCGGGCCCTGTGCAAGTGGTTGGTCCGCCTGATCCGAGAAAGAGGCCCGCCGGACACGGTGAGGGGCCGAAGGACGTTGGCGCTGGTTGCTGCGCCGTGCTTTGCTGGCACGAACCGTCGGCCTGCGGCGTCTGACCGGTCGGACAGCACGACAGCCCGGACTTGCCGAGCTGGCCGAGCGGGCATCCCGGCGCCGAAGCGAATCCACCGGCCGGCTGGCAGGTGCCGTCGGGTTGCGGGCTCGATGACACCGGGCAACATGTTCCCGAAGACGTCAGCTGCGAAAGCGCGCAGGACGCCGCCACGCCGCCGCCCGGCAGCTGGCAGGTGTCGTCGCCGGTCGGCGTCGAGCCCGGCGTGCAACAGGCGAGCCCGTCGGCGGTCGTCGAGCCGGGACACATCGGGGCGGCGTTTGCTTGGTCGATGCTGGCGATGCCGGCGCCGATGATCGTCACCGTGACTGCGATTGCGATCAGGATTGCGGCGTGGACTCTCGGGCGAGGTCCGCAAGCGTTCACGAAACGCGCTCGTCCGCCGTCCTCGTGGTGCCTGCGACGGGCCCAAAAGAGTTGGGTCCAGAACAGATGGATCCAAAAGCGATGGATCCAAGAGCGATGGATCCAAGAGCGATGGATCCAAGAGCGATGGAACCAGGAGCTGAGGCTCGTGCAGCCCAACTCGACCCCTCCGTCGCCCATGAAAAAGGCGCGCGAAAGAACAGCAAAAAATTACCGCCGCCGCAAGAATATTCGCGCGCGCGCAAGGCGAACATTCAGCTTCTTCAGCCGCGGCCGCGGCGGCGAATTTCAAGGGTTGAGCGTCCGTGCGACCCGGAAGCCCAAGTTGGAAGCCCGCACGTCGGGCCGGAACCTGCCGCGGTGGGCCGCGCGAAGGTACGCGGGAGGGTTGAGCCAGGAAGCCCCGCGGGCAAGATGCGCGCTGCAATCTTCGATCGTCCAGGCCGAGCCGTCCGACGGCGCGCCCGCGTAGCTGCCGTGATAGCAGTCCTCGAGCGCATCCCAAACATTGCCGTGCACTTGGTAGAGCCCCCACGGATTGGGCTCGAATTTATCGACTGGCAGCGTCTGCTGGCGGTTTTCGCCTTTCACCCCGTCACCGTAAGTCAAGGTGCCGTTGTAGTTGGCTTGGCTCGTCGCGATCGAGCTCCCCCACCAGAACGGCGTCGTCGTCCCGGCCCGCATCACGTATTCCCGCTCCGCCTCGCTCATGAGGCGGTAGGTTCTGCCGGTCTTCCGGGAGAGCCAGGCCAAATAGGTCCTGGCGTCGTCCCACGATACGTTGATCACCGGCCGGCGTCCGCGGCCCCAGCCTTGATCAGAGGGCCGGTAGCCGTTGCAGCCGCCATCGGCCGCACATGCATCCCATTCGTCGAAGGTCAGGGCGAAGCGGCCGACCGCGAATGGCCCTGCAAACGTCACCGTGTGTTGCGGGAGCTCGTCCGATGCATTGCCCTCCTCGTTGGCGGGCGAGCCCATTGTGAAGCTCCCCACCGGCATCACGACCATCTCCGGACAGGACTGGCATTCCTTGAAGCTGTCCTTCGGGACGAGCGCCCGCTCGCGTTCTGGCGACAACGGCGCGGCGCCGCTCGTCTCGGCGACCGGCCCCGCCGCCTTGAGGCCGGCCGGCCGCTGCTGCCCGGCTTCCGCCGCCTGCCGCACGGCATCGGCGGCCGCCTTTGCGTCGGCCTTCTCGGCGCCACCCGGCCCCGGTTGCACCGTCGCGGGCCTCCAAGGCAACCAAACCGACGCCCCCATCTGATAAAGCCCGACCCAGCCGGCCAGCAACAGCACGACGGCGCTTGCCGCCGCCACCGCCCATCGGCGCGGCGCGGCCCGCCCGCCTTTGACCGCCAAGCGAATTTTCTCGACCAAGGCCTCGGCGTCGCGGCCGAACTGCGCGTTGCGTACCTCCACGGCGTTACGGCGCACGAGCGGCATCAAGGGCGCGGGCAGATCGCTCGCCTTGGGCATGGCGGCGCCGTCGATCATGACCGGAATGACCCGGATGCCGCGGGTGAGCGCGGCCGCGATCTCCACCGCTACGAAATCGTCCGGATTTTGCGAGCCGGCGGCGGCCGCTGTCGTCCACCGCATCGAGCCAATGCGGGCCGATGACGGCGAGGAAGACGTCGCACGCCGCCACCTGGGTATTCAGGTGGTCCACGAAGTCGACCCCGGCCGGAATGTGGTCGACGTCCATGAACAGGTTCTTGCGCCCGAACGCCTGGACCAGCCGATCATGCAGCCGGCCGGCCGTGCCGATCGAGTCGTCGCGTCGATAGTTGATGAAGATCTTGCCCGCCATGCGCCTTCGGCGCCCGCCTCACACCTGCATATAGTTTAGCGCGGCCTGGGGCAGGGCACCATGGGACGGCCGGGAACGCGCCGCGAAGAGGCCGTTCGCGCGCACCAGCCCGGGCGCACTGACGGTACTTTGATTTGCGCTCACCTGTGCCGTCTTTGTATATTTCGCCGGCGGGTGTCGTGTCGCGGCGGCGTGCTCTTGCCGCCAAGAGTGGCCGCCAAGAGAGGGAGAGGAACGATGCGATCGTCGGCGCGATCGATTTCCCTGGCACCGTGCCTCGCCATCTTCATCCTCGCCGCCGCCCATGCGGCCGGCGCCGAAACCGACCCGAAGCTCGAGCAAGCGGCCGGCAAGGCCGAGGCCGATATTCCGTTCGTCTATCAGGGCAAGACCTATGTCAAAACCGAGAGCGGTGAAATATCGCCGCTGCTCGATACAAAATCAGTTCAAACGCCCGCAACCTCCGCCAGCGTGAAGGCGAGCACGATCAAATTCGGCCATGCCGCGCCGGCGAAGGCACCCGTGGCCTTGGCGAGCGTCGGCGCGACGGCCGCGCCTTGGCCGGCCAGGTTTCCGCGCACCCTCATGGTGGCGAACGACGTGGCCGCCGCCAAGGCGAATGCCGCCGCGCGTCCGAAAAGCTTCAACCTGCTGGCGTGGCAGACCCCGATCAAGAATCAAGGTTCGCGCGGAACCTGCTATGCCTTCGCCTTCACGGCCGGCCTCGAGGCGGCCTATCGGCACAAATACGGCAAGATCGTCGACGGCAAGTATCAAGGCCCGCAATGGATCCTGTCCGAGGAATTGCTCATTCACGTGGCCAAATCGACGCTGCTCAACCGGCCGCAGACCTATCTGTTCGAGAACCCGAGCTCCTATTGGGACGGTGTCTGGGGCGTCGTCGGCGATCCGCTGATGACCAGCGTGCTGTCCGAGCAACTGATGAGCTATCGGATTCCCGAAGCGAAATACTCGCCCTATCTGGCTTTGAGCAATCCGCCCCCGAAGTCGCCGCCGGGATTGACGCAGCTCGCCGACGCCAATGCCTGCGCGGTCGTGGCGACACTGGCCAAGACCTGGGACGGCGCTCCGCCGAAATTCAATCCCTCCGGCCAATGCGTGAGCGGCAATTGCGCCACCCAGCAAGCGATCGACGCCTGCGAATACACGCCCGAGCACATCCCCTCCGCCGCCGGCCGCAACGGGCGCTTCGGCGTCTCGTTCGACTATAAGGCGCCGGATGGCACCCGGCAGCCCGGCGCCAAGGCGCTCAGCGCTGCGCAGACGCGCGACACCGATCTCATGGAATCCCTGCTGTTCGAGGGGCACGAGATCGTCGGGGAATTCTTCGTCGACTGGAAGCGGGGCGCGACGGTCAACGCCGCGTTTCAGTCGTCGCCGCTGTGGCAGTACGATGCGACCGTCAAGGGTGACGGCCACAATATGCTGGTGGTCGGTTACGATCGCACCGATCCGTCGCCGAGCCGCTGGTACTTCATCCTGAAGAATTCCTGGGGCGGAGACAAATACTTCCTGGTCGATTACGAGTTCATCAGAAAGGCGACGCGCGGCGGCATCGTCATCATGGATGTGGTCGATCCGGAGATGGATCAACCCGCTTCGCTGGTGCGCGGCGGCGCTTGGCTCGGAATTTGGCCGGTGCATCGCGGCCCCCAGAGCGACCTCGACGGCAATCTCGTGATCCGCCGCGTGTTCGATCCCAATGTCCCGGTCCAACCCGGCCCCGCTACCAAGCTGCAGCTGGGTGAGTTCTATCCGGCCGACGGCTCCAGCCCCCATCTGGTCACCGGCTACCTGCCGTCGGATGCGATGATGGTGTTTTACGTCGATCCTAAAAATGCATCGGCCAATCCGGCTCGGCGCCGAGCAAGGCAGCGCCGGCAAAGCCGGGAAGTGCGGGCGCGCAATCCTATACCTGGGCTTTCGGCCAAAGCCCGCAGCGCAGCCCTGGCAAGTGATCAGGCAGCAAAGCCGTCGTCGTTTAGGAATCAGCGCAACCGCCGCCCGGATGGGACCGTGGCGGCCGGCTGCTCGTCGGCCACCGTCCGGCGCATGCCGAGCGCGAACACTCCGGCGAGCGCTACTCCGACCCCGATGATCAGGAGCGCCGGCGAGTAGCTGCCGGTCGAGGTCCTGATCCAGCCCATGAAGTAGGGACCGACGAAGCCGCCGAGATTGCCGATCGAGTTGATGAGCGCGAGGCCGCCGGCCGCCGCGGTGCCGCTCAGGAACGCGGTCGGCAGCGTCCAGGAGGTCGCGATGGCGGCATAGATGCCGATCAGCGCGACGCCGAGCGCGAGCGTCGAGAGGATCGGGTTGCTCACCGTGGCGCCGGCGACGAGCCCCAGGCAGCCCACGAAGGCCGGCAGGGCCACGTGCCAGGGCCGCTCGCGCGTGCGGTCCGAATGGCGCGTCCACGCCACCATGACGATGGCGGCGGCGAAATTCGGCACCGCCACGATGAAGCCGACCTCGAGATTGCTCACGCCGCCGAAACCCTTGACGATCTGCGGCAGCCAGAACGTCACCCCGTAGAGGCCGGTGACGAGGCCGAAATAGAGCAGGCTGAGCCGGCGCACCCGAACGTCGGTGAGCGCCTCGCTCAGGCTGTACTTGCGCACGGACTCGACGATACGCCCGCTCGTGCGCGAGCTTCGCCTCGAGCCATGTGCGCTCATCCGCCGTCAGCCAGCGCGCGTCGCGCGGCTGGTCCGTGAGGGTGCGCCAGACCACCACGCTCAGCAGCATCGAAGGCAGGCCCTCGAGGATGAAGAGCCACTGCCAGCCGTGCAGGCCGAGCGTGCCGTCGAGGCCCTAAGAGCCAGCCCGACAGCGGCGCGCCGACGACGCCCGAGACCGGGACCGCCGCCATGAACAGGCCGACCATCTTGGCGCGGTGCTGCGCCGGAAACCAATAGGTGAGGTAGAGCACGACGCCCGGAAAGAAGCCGGCCTCGGCGGCGCCCAAGAGGAAGCGCGCCGCGTAGAAGCTCGACTCGTTCCAGACCAGCGCGGTCGCGGCCGAAACCAGGCCCCAGGTGAACATGATGCGCGCGATCCACACGCGCGCCCCGACCTTCTCGAGCACCAGGTTGCTCGGCACCTCGAAGAAGAAATAGCCGAAGAAGAAGACGCCGGCGCCGAAGCCGAAAATGGCGCTGTTGAAGCCGAGATCGGCGTTCATGGCGAGCGCCGCGAACCCGATATTCACGCGGTCCAGGAAGGCCACGAAGTAACAGAGCATCAGCAATGGCGCCAGCCGCCAGGCGACCTTGGCGGCAATCATCCGGTCGCGGTCGTCGATCGGGTCCGCGTCGGTGTCGCTCATGGTGGCTCCATGGCTCGACCGGCGCGAACCCGAAAGGAATTGGCCGCGAGCGGCGGACGGCTCAGCGCTGGGCCTGGCGCGGCGAGCCGTACTTCTTGATGAAGGCGATCGCGGCGCCGACCGCCTTGATGGAGTTGGGATCGAACGGGTGCTCGTTGACGAAGGTGTGGTGCGCGCCGTCGAGCAGCAGCAGATCCAGGGTGCCGCCGGCGCCGTGATAATCGGCGGCGAAGCGCTGCGCGAGCTCGACCGTGGTCCATTCGTCCTTCGTGCCCTGGAACACCAAAGCCGGGGGCAGATAGACCTTCTCGCCGCTCTCGATGATGAGCGCCGGCGTGGCTTCGAGCTGGGCCGCCTCGCTGCCGAAGAAGGTGTCGTGGTTCACGGTGAGGTCCGGGCGGTTCTGCGCCTTGGCGAGCTTGTAGCGCTCGAGCGGGAACAGCACGCCCCAGCCCGAGACCACGAAGGCGAGCTTGGCATCCATGTCGGGTGCCTCCGCGAGCGGCAGCGCCCGATAGCGCGGATCTTCGGGACGGATGGCGGCGAGCAGAATCTGATGGCCGCCGCTCGAGGTGCCGTAGGCCCCGACCCGGTCGGCGCTGCTGCCGAACTCGCCCGCATGGGCCTTGAGCCAGCGGATGCCGAGGTTGATGTCCTGCAGGGAAGCCGGGTAGGGCGCCTCGGGCGAATTGCGAAAATCGATCGACAGGACCACGATGCCGGCGGCCGCCAGGTCGAGCGCGGTGTTCTGGCCGTCGGTGCGGTTCTTGTTGGTCCAGGCGCCGCCGTGGACCTGCAGCACCGCCGGAAACGGTCCGCTGCCGCTCGGCTGGTAGAGCCGCGCCAGCCGCGCCTTGCCGCCGTTTTGCTGATAGACGAGGTCCTTGACCAGGAACTCGTAGCCGGCTTTGCCGGCGGGGGGCTTCTGCGCCTGCGCCAGGACCGTTCCCGGCATCATCGCGGCGCCCAGCATAGTGGCGCCCGCCTGCAGCACGCCGCGCCGTCCGAGATTGCCCGTCATGTCGTCTCCCTTTCCGCGTTTGTGGTGTTCTTGGCGGGGATGGTAGCTCAGGCGCGGGGTGGTGGCCAGCCGCAACCTCCGGTCATGCTCCGCGTAATGCGGAGCATCCAGTAACCGGAAACGCTGGTTGTCTATTCAGTCATCCGGGAGTTACTGGATCGTCCGCCCTCGCGGACGATGACGACGCAGAGGCGTTGCTCGCCTGACGCACCGCCGACATCAAGGCCACCTTTCGCCGCCAGCATGACGTTCCCCGCATGACCTCCCTTTCGCTCGCTCTGCTCGCCGCCACCATCGTGGTGAGCTCCTTCGTCTCCGGCGTGTTCGGCATGGCGGGCGGCATGATCCTGCTCGGCGTGCTGCTGAACTATCTCGACGTCGCCGCCGGCATGATCTTCTTCTCGATCGTTCAGCTGTTCGCCAACGGCTGGCGCGCCCTGCATTGGCGGCGCTACGTGCTCTGGCCGATCTTCGGATGGTACGTGCTGGGCGCGGCAATCGCATTCGCCTTGATGTTCGCGATCTCGTTCGTGCCCAACAAGGCGATCGTCTATCTCACCTTGGGGCTGATGCCGTTCGCGGTCGAGATCCTCCCCGCCGCGATGCGCCCCAATATCGAGTGGCGCGGCGTGCCGTTCGTGACCGGCGTCTTGACCACGATCATCCAGGTCCTGGCCGGCGTCGGCGGGCTCTTCCTCGACATCTTCTTTCAAAAGAGCATGCTCGATCGCAAGACCACCAACGCCACCAAGGCGGTCGTCCAGGTGCTGAGCCACGTGGTGCGCGCCGCCTATTTCGGCTCCGTCTCGGGCTGGCGCGACGTGCCGTTGTGGGCCTGTGCGCCCGCCATCGCGCTGGCGATCGCCGGCAGCGCGCTCGCCCCCTTCGTGCTCGAGCGCATGACCGACCATGGCTTCCGCCGCTGGACCCGTGTGGTGATCTTCGCGGTCAGCGCCGTCTATCTGGTGCGGGCCGCCTGGCTGCTCTGGCCGCGGTAGCGCGCCGATCGCCTATGGCGTATATGATGCCGCGCGGCGATCGATAGCTCTCCCGGCGAGGACTTGGCAGCGAGGACTTGGCGATGATCCTGTTTCCCGCGATGTTGGTCGGTGGGCATTTGCTGGTCGCGGTCGCGGACCGCGTTCCGGAGCTCAATTTCGAGCCGATCTGCCGGGACGGCGGAGCCCAGAAGCTCGGCGTCCAGGACGACGGCGCGATCTGCATCAAGGACGAGAAGGCGGCCCGCGACCAGCTCGCCCAGAAATGGGACCAGTTCGATTCCGCGGATCGCACGCGCTGCGTGCGCATGTCGACCACGGAGCGCACCGCGTCCTATGTCGAGGTGCTCACCTGCCTGGAGATGAATCGCGACGCCCGGAAGCTGCGCCAGGGTGACGATGCCGCGATCGCGGCGCCCGAGCCGGCACCCGGGTCCGCGCGGGAGAACGGGCCCGCACGGGAAAACCCCGCCCCGGCGGTCCGCAACGCGCGGCTGGCGCGCCCGCCCGAGCCGCTTCCGCTGGCGCCGCCCGAGCCGCGGCCCGCGACCTCGCCCGGCTTTCCTCAAGCCCTCTGTCTTCCGGGCCTGCAGAACCTCATTGCGGCCTGCCAGCCGCCCCGATGATCACCGCGGCGGTTTCCCTCGACGTCCCGACGCGACGATCAAGCAGTCTCAAAGGCCGAGTGCCTTCTCGACTTGAGGGAAATGGGCCGAGATGTCGGACCAATTCTCCAGGCCCAGAACGGCAAGGATCAAGCACACCGCGACAATGATGAGGAACGCTCCAGGTCGCGTCGGCGGATAGGCGTCGCTCGGATTGCCCGCTTGCCGTGGATTCGGATTTGGATCGGGTTCGGTCATGGGCGTTGCTCCCGCGCTGAACGCAAGCTCGCGTCCTTCAGCCACAACGTCTGAACGGCTCGGCAGGTGCGCGCGTGCGCGGCTTTGCCGCAAGCGCGGTCGCAGACGGTGTGCTCGCCCCACAGCCGTTCCGGCATGACCGGCACCGCTGGGCGCTCGCCCGCCTTGCCGCGGTCGGGGATGTCGAGGCGGATCTCGCAGCGGATGCCGGCGGGCTCGAACGCGGTCGAGATGGTGCCGTGGAACGGGTCGAGCGCGCGCCGGAACAGCCCGGTCCCGAACCCGCGGCGCTGCGGCGCACTGACCGGCGGGCCGCCGCTCTCGCTCCATTCGATCCTGAGGGTATCGGCGTCCAGGCTCCAGGATATCGATACTTTGCCGCCCGCCAGCTTGAGCGCGCCATATTTGGCCGCATTGGTGGCGAGCTCATGAAAGATCAGCGTGAGGGTCGCGGCATGCTTGGCCGGCAGTCGGACATCGTCCCCCTTCGCGGTGATGCGGGTCTCGCCGTATTGCGACAATTCGGCCGACAAGATCTCGCGGATATCCACCACCGCCCAGTCCGGCCGGGCGAGCAGCTCGTCGGCCGCGGCCAGCGCCTTGAGGCGCTCCAGGATGCCGGTGCGGATATCCTCGTGACCACGCAGCTCGTGACCCAGGATGGCGTGCACGACCGCGAGCTTGTTGCGCAGCCGGTGATTGAGCTCGTCGACCACCAGGCGCCGATAATGCTCCTCCTCGTCGAGCCGTCGAATGAGCCGCCGATAGTGCTCGCAAGCCAAAATGATCAGGCCGGAGGAAAGGCCGTACAGCGCGAAGTCGCCGATCTGATCGCCGAACGCCTGCGCGGGCGGCATGAAGGAAGGATCGAAGAACAGCCAAGCCGCGATCCCGCCGAGAACCTGGGCCACTATTCCGGCCCGCCAGCCGCCGATGACGGTCGCCAGCAGGACCGCCGGGTAATAGGTCGCGAAGATCGCCAGGTCCGGCCGGAACAGCCAGAACAGCAACCGAACCCCGAGCGCCACCATCACGCAACAGACCGCGAAGGTCACGGCGGCGGCCGATCCGGGCCGCAGACCCCACCGCAGCAGCCGATTGACGGCGTCTCGATTGAGCGTATCGCGATGTGGCGGCGCTAGATCAGTGGCGCGCGGTCGCGAAGCCGTGGTCCGGGAAAGAACGGACATGGGAAGCCTCGGCATCGGTCGCCCCGCAGCTGCTCCCCAGCTACGCACCAATCGCCCAAGCGCGCAATTCACACCCTTTCACGACGCTGTGACTCGCGGGCGCGGGCCGACAGCTTTGCCCGCGGCCGCCCTACCAGGGCTCCAGGCCCATTTTCTTCATGACCGGGAGAGCGGCATCGGAGGAGAAGAACTTCACCAGCGCGGCGGCGGCCTCCGGCTGCGTGCCGGTGCGCAGGCGCGCCGTGGCATAGCCGATCTTGGTCTGCAGCTCGCTCGGCAGCGTCCCGAGGAAATCGATGCCGGCGATCGGCAGGAGCTCGGTGACCTGCTGCACGCCGATCTCGGCCTCGCCCTGGGCGATCAGGTTTCCGACCCGCTGGCCGAGCTCCGGAACGACCGCCTTGGCCTTGACCTGATCGGCGATGCCGAGCTTCTGCATGATGCTCATGAGATAGACGCCACTCGGCCCCTTGCTGATGCCGACGGTCTTGGCGGCCAGCATGGCGTTCTTGAAGGCTGCGGGCGTGCTGATGTCGGGCCTGGGGGCGCCTGAGCGGACCGCCACCCCGACGCCCGACTGGACGAAATTCACGCGACTGCCGGGCACGACCTTGCCGCCCCGGACCAGCTCGTCGATGGCCTCGGGCGTGGTCACCACCAGATCGGCCGCTGCGCCCGCCTCGATCTTGGCCGAGGTCTCGACCCCGGATTGGAACGTCATGCTGACCTTGTTCCCGCTCGCCCGCTCGAACATGGCGGCGAGCTCCTCCACCACCTCGCGCATGGCGGTCGAGCTGGTGAGGACGATCTCGGCGGCACCAGCCGCGCTCCCGCTCAGCATGCCGCTCACGCAGCCCGCAGCCGCCACTGCGGCGATTTTCCACCATGTCGTCATGAGCTTTTTCCCCTCGTTGTCGTTGATTGCTGGTTGGGTCGGTAACCCGGGCAACGGAGCTGCGGCCGGCTCAACCCTCCTCGATCCGGTCGATGCGGTCCGGATAGAAGGCCAGGTGCTCTTTGATCGAAGCCATGGCGGGATACGGCGCCTCATAGGTCCATACCGCGTTCTCGGCCGTGCGGCCGTCGACGCTCAGGCTGTAATAGGCGGCGTCGCCCTTGTACGGACAGTGGCTCGCGTGCGTGCTGCGCACCAGCAGGCTCATGTCGGCGTCGGCGCGCGGAATGTAGAGGACCGGCCGCAGGCTCGCCTCCCGCAGCTTCAGCGCCCGCGTGCTGTCGGCGACCACGCGGCCATTGAACACGACGCGCACGCGCTCGCGGGTCGGCTCGATCGTGATCGGATGGTCGGGGCCGGGAATTTTCATGAAGTTACTTGCCTTGATCGGGCCGCGGCGGCTCGCCGAGCGGCAGCGCGCAGCAATCGGGTGGCGGAGTACAGCAGGTCCGATGATAGAAGTAATACCCCGCCGCCGCCGCTATCCCGAGCACCACGATGCCTGCGACCAGGTAAATTCTTCTCATATCGTTTGTTCCGTCGACGATGCAGAGGCGGCCCGAGCGACGCGGACGGGCGTGCCGCGCTCACTCCGGCTTGGCGCCGGAAAACTTGACCACCTTCGCCCACTTGGCGGTTTCGGCGACCAGGAGATCGCCGAACTCGCCCGGCGTCATCGGCATCGGGGCGCCGCCGAGCTCGGCGAACCGCGCCTGCAATCGTGGGTCCGCCAGCACCGCGTTGACGGCACGATTGAGCGTGCCGACGATCTCCGGCGGCGTGCCGCGCGGGGCCACGATTCCGTTCCACACGTCGACCTCGTATCCGGGCACCGTCTCGCCGATGGTCGGCACGTCCGGAAGCGCCTCCGATCGCTTGCCCGCCGTCACGCCCAGCGCGCGCAGCCGCCCGGAGCGGATGTGCTCGATCGAGCTCGGCAGATTGTCGAACATCAGCTGCACGCGGCCGGGCAGCAGATCCGCCATCGCGGGGCCGGCGCCGCGATACGGCACGTGCACGATGTCGACGCCGGTCATGGCCTTGAACAGCTCGCCCGACATGTGCGGCGAGGCGCCGGTGCCCGACGAGGCGAAGTAGATGCGGCCCGGATTGGCCTTGGCGTATGTGATGAACTCCGCGACCGTGTGGGCCGGCACGGAGGGATGCACCTCCATCACGTTGGTGAGCAGCATGGTGCCGCCGACCGGCACGCTGTCGCGCAGGAAATCGAAGGGCAGCTTGTCGTACAGGGTCGCGTTGATGGCGTTGTTGGGCGCCGCGAAGCCGATCGTATAGCCGTCGGGGGCGGCGCTCAGCACCGACGCCATGCCGATATTGCCGCCGGCGCCGCCGCGGTCATCGATGACGAATGGCTGGCCGAGCTTCTCGGAGAGGAATTGCCCGACCAGCCGCGCCACGATGTCGTTGGCGCCGCCGGCCGCGAACGAGACGATCCAATGCACCGGCCGCGACGGATAGGACTGCGCGCCGGCGACCGGCGACCACAAGACGGCGGCGGCTGCCGCCAGCTGCAGAAATCGACGGCGAGGACGGTTCACGGCGTTCCCCTGCAATGGGACGACGACGAAATCCTCTATACCTTCGGAAACCTTCGCCGCCTAGGGGACTGCGCCATGCTCCGTTCCGGCGGCGCCTCGGCCTTCAGCCCTTGCTCGGCCGGTGCCCTGGTCTCGAGCGTGCGCCGGCTGCTGCGCAGATAGTCCTCGAATTCGCCGGCCGGCAGCGGCTTGGCATAGAGGAAGCCCTGCGCCTCCTCGCAATGCTCCGCGAGCAGAAACTCCGCCTGCGCCTGCGTCTCGACTCCCTCGGCGATGACCTCGAGCCCGAGATTGTGCGCCATGGCGATCAGCGAGCGCACGATGGCGGCGTGCTCGGCGTTGTCGGTGATGTTGTGCACGAAGCTGCGGTCGATCTTGATGCGCGCGAGCGGAAAGCGCGTGAGATAGCTCAGCGAGGCATAGCCGGTGCCGAAATCGTCGAACGCGAGCTTGACGCCCCGCTCCGACAGCTTCCGCAGGACTCCGATCGCATCCTCGTAGTTGAGCGCGACGTTCTCGGTGATCTCGAGCTCGAGCGCTTCGCCCGGCAGGCCGGTATGCTGCAGCGCATCCTCGACGCTCTTGAGCAAGGCTTCGCCGTGGAGCTGGGCGGGAAACAGATTGACCCCGATGCGGCCGAGCGGCAGCCCCATGGCGCGCCAGGCCGCCGCCTGCGCGCAAGCGGTGTGGATGATCCAGCGGCCGACGTCCGGCGCGATCGAGCTGCCCGCCAGGGTCTCGATGAACGCCCACGGCGCCAGCACGCCGCGCTCCGGATGCCGCCATCGCAGCAACGCCTCGGCGCCCACCACGGCGCGGTCGCAGAGGCGGATCTCCGGCTGGAAATACAGCTCGAGCTCGTTCTCCACGAACGCCCGCCGCAGCTCGAGATCGAGCCCGCGCCGGGCCTGCGCCTGGGCCCGCAGGATCGGCATGAACAGCCGATAGGTGCGGCCGCCGTCGGATTTGGCCTGATAGAGCGCCAGGTCGGCGTTGGCGATCAGATCGTCGACGTTCACGCCGTCGTTGGGGGCGATGGCGACGCCGGCGCTGCCGCCGAGATGGAGCGCCTGGTCGTTGATCCGGAACGGCTCCGCCAGCCGCTTGAGCATGGCCTCGACGATCTCGCCGACCGGCGCGCGGATCGCCGCAATCGGGAAAGATCACCACGAACTCGTCGCCGCCGAGCCGAAACACCTGGTCGCTCTGGCCGTGGCGTTCGGTCGAGGCGATCAACCGTTGGCCGACCTCGATCAGCAGGCGGTCGCCGATCGAGTGACCGAGCGTGTCGTTGACGTCCTTGAAGCCGTCGAGGTCGAACAGCGCGATCGCCGTCGGAGTGCTGCTGTCCTCGGCCGACAGCAGCCGCTCCAGCTCCTTCTGCAACGACAGCCGATTGGGCAGGCCGGTGAGCGGATCGTAGTGCGCGAGGCGCTTCAATTGCTCCTCGGCGCGCTTGCGATCGGTGATGTCCTCGTGCGCCCAGGCGACGCCCCGCACCGTGCCGTCGGGGTGGTACATCGGGGCGGCCGCGATCCTGACGTCGACGAAGGAGCCGTCCTTGCGCCGGCGCCTGGCCTCGACGTCGCGGATGCTTTCGCCGCTGCGCGCCCGCTCGTACAGCGCCCGCGAATTCCGCCTTGCCTTCCGGCGGCACGATCTTGATCGGCGTGCCGATCGTCTGCTCGGCGGTGTAGCCGTAGAGCTGCTCCGCCGAACGGCTCCACAGCATGATCCGCCGATCCAGGTCCGAGCAGACGATCGCCACCGGCGAGGCGTCGATGACGGCCGAGAGCGTGTCGTTGGATTGCTGCACCTCGTATTGGCGCCGTTCCAGCGACGATCGCCATCCGGTTGAAGGTGTCGGCGAGATTGCCGACCTCGTCGCGCGTGCGCACGGCGCTGCGATGGCTGAGCGCGCCGGCCGCGAGCGCGGACGCATCCTTCTCGAGCTGCCGCAGCGGACGCACGATGCGCCCCGAGATCATCCATGCGATGGCGAAGGCCGCGAGCAGCGCGCCGCCGCCCAGGAAAGCGCCCCAGCGCAGCGCGTGAGCTCAGCGCCGCAAAGGCCACGTCCATCGGCAGCCCGACCGACACCGAGCCAGGGAGCCTGGTGGGCGGTCGACGAGCCGGTGATGCGCCCGACGCTATCGCTCCAGACCTCGACCTCGCTCGCCTCCTTGGCGGCCAGTTGCTTGGCGACAGGCTCTGATGCGGAGAGGTCCCGGCCGATCCAATCGGGTCCGTTCTCGCTCTGCGCCACCACGATGCCGCGTTCGTTGACGATCCGCACCACGCTGCCGGGCGGAAGCCCCTGCATCCGGAACGCGTTCTGGAACAGCTTGAGCCGCGTGCCGATGGCGATCACGCCGCGCGATCGTCCGTTGCGCCCCTCGACCGGATAGCCGACCGCCAGCACCCACTCTCCGGTCAGTTGCGCGCGGATGACCTCGCCGATCGAGAGATGCTGGTTCGCCAAGACGTCCTGAAAGAAAGAGATCTGCTGGCATCGGGACGGCCGATCCCGGAGATCGAGGATGTCCCGATATTGGTTCCATCGGGAGAATAAAGCAGGATGTTTCCGACGAAATTCGGCAATTTGATCTTGGTTTGCCGCAGCAGCGCGTCGTTGGCGCTGGTGTCGGCCGGATCCATCGAGACCGCGTGGCTGAGGCCCGCCAGCAGGTTTTCGAGATTGCTGATGTGGTCGTCGAGCTGGGCGGCAAGCAACCTCGCCTCATTGAGGGCGCGCTCGACCGCGGCGGCGCGATCCTCCCGCCATTGGCTCCACAGGCCGGCCCCGACCAGAGCCATGAACGGCACCACGGTCGCGAGCACCAGCACCAAGAGCCTCGATCGAATGCTGCCCAGCAGCATCGTTCACCCCCCTCGACAGGCTGAATGGCCCGTAGGTGGCCGGGACCGCGGCCGAAGCGGGGGTATAGCGGAACAGCGTTTCCGCTTAGTTGTGAGCAATGGGCCGGGCAACCGATATTTTGTCGTTACGTTTAATCACGCTTTAACGCTTTCGGACGCCGTCGGGAACGCAGTGCCGGCCCCGCGGGAGCGGCGGGCGAATGGTCTCACCATCTCAGCAGCTTCCTGCCGACGAGATAGCCCGCCGCGGTGACGATCAGGATCGCGATCGGATACCAGGTGATCACGAAGAGCGCGCTGTCGTCGGTGCAGTTTGCCGCATAGAAGGTCGCCGCGATGCCGCTCGCCGCCAGGCCGGCGACGGCACCCGCCAGGCCGGGGCTCGACGGTGCGCCCTCGCGCAGCGCGGCCATGAGACAGGCGAGCGGGCCGATCGAAAGCAAGGGGATCAGCGTCAGGCAGAAGCGCGCGTTGTGGCCGACCAGACGGGGCATCCATTGGCTCTCCGGCAGGACCAGGAGCTCGACCATCGCGGCGCAGGCCAGCAGCGCCGGCGCAATCGCCAGCCAGAGACCTCTGTGGGCGAGGCCACTGCCCGGGCGGCCGATACCGAGCGTCACCCGGATAGCGGTGACCGCCAGCGCGACGGTCACGACGAACTTGAACAGGAAACGACCGCTCTTCACCGCTTCGGAAATGTCCGGCCGAAAGCCGATTCCTGCGAAGAACAAGATCGCCGCGATGATGATCCCGCCGGCGACGGCCCCCGCCAACACCGACCGGAAGCCCCAGGGCCGATCAGAATCCTTGGCGAGCAGATCGATGAGATCGTCGGTCTTCACGGTCGGCTACTCCGATAGAAGACGGCCAGCGCTTTGAGCGCACGATGCAGCGTTACGCGAACCGCACCCTCCGTCATCTGGAGCCGGTCCGCCGTCTCGCGGATGCTGCTGCCATTGAGCGATATGGATCGGACGATTTCCCTCTGTTGCGGCTTCAGCTGCTCCAGCAGCGTGTCGACTTCCCGCGTCGAGAGCTCCGGGGTCGGATCCTCGGCCCGCAGGCTGTCCGTGAAATCCTCGATGGGCACGGTGATGTGCCGGCCGCGCTGCCGAAGGATGTCGATGAGCTTGTTGCGGGTGATGGCGGCGACCCAGGGCCCGATGGGTCTCGCCCGATCCCAAGTTCCCCGTTTGAGATGGATGGTCAGCAGAACCTCTTGCACGATATCCTCGACCTCGCCCTCAGGAGCGCCCAAGCTCCGGCACCGGGAGCGGGCCACGGCCCGTACATGGGGGGCCAGCGAAGCCAGGAACTGCCGGTAAGCGCCCGCGTCGCCGGTCATGGCTGCCCGCATCCACACCGCCCAATCGTTCTCTCGGGACGACGTGGTCATCTGCACTCTCTTACGAGGCGGACGCGGAAATTGTTACGCCGCTCACGATTCGTGACCGCCCATCCTGATCGCACCTGAGCGGAACTCCTTCGAGTTGCGGGAGATTCTCGGACAGGTCTTACATCAAATCCCTGCGTTTTTCCAGGCGGCGGCTCCCCGGCTTGACCAGGATCAGCGCGACAGCATGGCGGAAGAGGCTACCGCCCTTGAAAAACGGCCTTCGCGCCAACGGCGCTGTAACAACGCTCCCGCGCGATCCGTATTGCGGTCGTGTCCAGTCCGGGCACGCCATCAAGATCGATCGGAGACACCTCATGTCCGTAAGAACTGTCGTGAGCTCGGCCCTTCTGGCCAGTGCCATGGCGACCGCGATCGCGTCGCTTGCGACCGCCGCGCCGATGACGAAAGCGGAAGCAGACGCAGCGACGGCTGCCGGCAAGCAGAAGTGCTACGGCGTCGCCCTCAAGGGGCAGAACGATTGCGCCGCCGGCCCGGGCACGACCTGCCAGGGCACCTCGACCGTCGATTTCCAAGGCAATGCCTGGAAGTTCGTGCTCGGCGGCACTTGCGCCAGCATCACGGTTCCGGGCGGCAAGCACGGCTCGCTGACCGCGATGTGAAACCGGCGGCCGGCGCGGAGCGGAGACGACCATGAACGCCATCTCACCAAAAGGGGACGTGCGCCCTGATCGTCTCCGCTTCCCGGCCTTGCCGGTCGCGGACTCGGCCGGAACCAGCTTCAAGCACGAGCACCTGAGCGCCATCCTGGCGGAAAATCCGCTGGCCGGCTTCTTCGAGGTGCACGCCGAGAACTACATGGGCGCCGGCGGACCGCCGCATCAGGCGCTCGAGCGCATCCGCCGCGATCATCCGGTTTCGCTGCACGGGGTATGCATGTCGATCGGCGGACCCCAGAAGCTCGACCGAGCCCATCTCGCTCGCTTCGGCGCTCTGGTCGAGCGCTACGAGCCGGCGCTCGTGTCGGAGCATCTCGCCTGGTCGACGCACGAGACGACCTATTTCAACGACCTGCTGCCGTTGCCGTACACGCAGGCCACGCTCGCGCAGGTGTGCCAGCATATCGACGAGGTGCAGGACGCGATCGGGCGTCGGATCCTGATCGAGAATCCCTCGACCTATGTGGCTTTCGCCTCCTCGACGATGAGCGAGACCGATTTCATCCGGGCGATCGCCGCTCGCACCGGCTGTGGGCTCTTGCTCGACGTCAACAACGTCTTCGTCTCGGCGACGAACCACGGCTATGCGGCGCTCGATTATCTGTCGGATTTCCCGCTCGCGGAAGTGGGCGAGATCCACCTGGCCGGCCATGCCGAGCAGAGCGACGATGAAGGCGAACGTCTTCTGATCGACAGCCATGACGGGCCGGTCGCCGACGCGGTCTGGAAGCTGTACGAGATCGTGATCTCCCGCTGCGGCCCGATCCCGACCTTGATCGAATGGGACAGCAAGATTCCCGCGTGGCCGATCCTGCGGGCGGAAGCGGCTGCGGCGAAGGCCATTCTCGAGCGTTTCACCTCGGCGCGTGCGATGGGCGGCGGCCATGCTGCTTGATCATCCCATGAAGAA
Source organism: uncultured Alphaproteobacteria bacterium (assembly GCA_963744275.1). Lineage (GTDB taxonomy): Bacteria > Pseudomonadota > Alphaproteobacteria > Rhizobiales > Xanthobacteraceae > VAZQ01. The sequence goes on along the minus strand of CAVUSX010000023.1, from coordinate 75,001 downwards.
GCTGCAGCCGAGCTTCGCGGCCGTTTTCGCGCCGGGGCTGACGGACCCGGCGCGCGCGACACCGGCCGATGTCGTGGGCCCGCGCGGGAAGGGTGCGATCAAGCGCTACAATGTCTACCGCAACAACGTCACGGTCAGCCTGATCGATGCGCTCGCCGCCACCTATCCGGCCGTCCAGCGGATCACCGGTGTCGAGTTCTTCCGCGCCATGGCCCGCTTTCACGTCCGCGCCACGCCCCCGACGTCACCGCTCCTGTTCGAGTACGGCCGGGACTTCCCGGCCTTCATCGAAGGGTATGAACCCGCGCAGGACATGCCTTGGCTCGCCGACACGGCGCGGATCGAGCGGGCCTGGCTCGACGCCTATCACGCCGCGGATGCGCCGCCGCTGTCCCCGGATGCGCTCGCGGCCGTTCCATCGGACAGGCTTGCTGATCTCCTCTTCACGGCACATCCGGCCGCTCGCATCGTGCGATCCGCGTATCCGGCCGTCGCGATTTTCGCGATGAACCGTGTCGAGGGCCCGGTCACCCCGCTCCGGTCGAGCACGGCCGAGGATGCGCTGATCACCCGGCCCGATATGGAGGTGGCGGTACGGCTGCTGCCGCCCGGAGGGGCTGCCTTCCTGAGGAGCCTGATCGACGGCGGAACGTTGGGCGCGGCTGCCGCCGCAGCCTTTACCGAAGCGCCTTCCTTCGATCTTCAGGCCAATATCGCGGGCATGATCGAGGCGGGCGTCTTCACTGCGATTCACCTCGGAGATCGGCCATGAAACCCGGCAATCGAGCAGAGCGTGGCGGCGTTGCTCACCGTCTGACGACGATAATCGAGCAGGCGGTCGGGATCATCCGCTGGATCGCGCAGCCATCCCTGGCGCAGCTCATGCTCCGCCTGGCCCTGGCGGTGCCGTTCTGGAAGTCGGGCATCCTGAAATGGGATGGCTTCCTCCAGCTGAACGATACGGCGGTCTATCTTTTTACCGACGAGTTCAAGCTGCATCTTCCCGGCGGCCCTTACGATTTTCCGGCTCCGGCGGTCATGGCCTTCCTCTCCGGCTGCGGTGAGATCATCTTCCCGGTGCTCCTCGTGCTCGGCTTCGGGACGCGCCTTGCCGCATCAGGTCTCCTGCTCATGACCTGTATTGTCGAGCTTACCGTGCCGGACGGCTGGCCGATCCATCTCACATGGGCCGCCATGGCGCTCGCCATCATGGCTTGGGGGCCGGGTCGCCTGTCGATCGATCACGCGCTCAGTCGGCTGCCGGGATTGCGCGTCAACGAGGCGGCAAGCGCCTGACGGCCGCCTTGATCAGCGGGATGAGCGGGGACAATTCCTTCTGCTTTTAATCGGGGCGAGCGCGCGTGAGAGCCATCGCTTGCTCTCCTCGGTATCGCCCGCCTCTCACTGCAGCCCGATCAGTGGCCAGTAGACCGGCACCAGCACCAAGAGGACCACGAACTCGACCACGGTGAGCCAGGCCCCCATGATCATCAGGTCGCGGGCCGCGAAATATCCGTACGAATAGCCCACGATGAGCACGCCGGACTGGTAGGCGAACAGCTTGCCGCCGGCCGCGAAGGTCCAGATCATGCCCAACTGGAGCGGGTTCATGTGGTGGGTAATGGCGAACTCCATCACCAGCGGAATCGAGGTGGCGAGCATCGAGATCTCGCTCGCCAGCAGGAAGTGGTAGAAGAAGGCGGTCCAGTACATCACGATGGTGGTGCTGAAGATGTTGGTCATGTAGGGCGCCATCCACACGAACACGTAGTTGGTGAGGACATCGAGGCCCTTGGTCGCCTCCAGCACCGTGCCCATGCTGACGGCGGCGGCGACGAAGAAGACCGGCAGGTAGTTGAGCCGCTTCATGTCCTCGATGTCGAGGATGCCGACGCGCGGCAGGAGCGCGAACAACCCGACTCCGATGCCGATCACGGAGGAGGGGATGTGATGGGCGAAATCCGTGAGCCAGAGCAGGATCGTCACCGCCAGCAAGGTGGCCGCCCTGATCTGCAGCGGCGACCAGGCGCCCATCTTGCGGATCTCCTCGCGCAGGTAGTCGTAGCCGCCCTCGAGCGCCACCTTCTCGGGCGGGTAGAGCCAGAGCGTCAGCAGCCACGCTGCCAACAGCGTGATGATGCTGCAGGGCAGGAAGGCGATGAACCAGTAGCTCCACAGCACCTCGACCCCGCCGCCCTTCTCGATCAGTCCGCGCGCGGTGATCGAGCCGGCGCCCGCGATGATCATCTTGTCGAAGATGTTGGCGGTGTAGCTCAGGATCAGGAACATGCCGCGCGACACGTTGTTTCCCGGCGGCGAGCTGAACGCCTCCGCCAGGCCGAGCGCGATCGACGCCATGATGACGACCCGGGCGATGCCGGAAGGCACGATGAAGGTGAGCAGGAAATCGGTGATGATGAGGCCGAGCAGGATGCGCGGATAGGTGATGCCGATGCGCAGCATGACGAAGTAGGCGATCCGGCGCGCCACCCCGGAGCGGGTGGCGATCACGCCGAGCAGCAGGGCGCCGAACAGGAACCAGGCGGTGTCGTTGGCGAAGCCGCTGAAGGCGACCGGAAATTTGACGACGCCCAGGGCCCAGAACAGAAAGCAGCCCAGGAAGCCGGCGAGCGCATAGTCCATGGCGCGCGTGATCCAGGCCACCACCATGAAGCCCACGATCGCGAAGGCGTGCTGCGTGACCGGCGCGAGCGGCGAGGGGATGAACCACACCGCCAGCGGCACCAGGATGCACAGAACCTGCCCGATAATGACGATGGGCGCGTTCGGATCCTCCAGCGATGTCTCGCCGAGCGGCGCTGCCGAATCCGTATGAGCGGTCACCATGAAGCCTCCTGCGGCGCGCGCGTGCGCGTGCGTGTGAACATGCCGGCCGGCCGCGGAATTTCCAAGCCCGGCGTTTTCAAAACGGCAGGCCCACATAGTTTTCCGCGAACGCGGTCGCGGCCGCGCGCGAGCCGAGCAGGTAGTCGAGCTCGGCGAGCTGCATCTTGCGGTCGAACGCGCTGCCCGGCAACGCATGCAGCAGCATGGTCATCCACCAGGAGAAACGCTCGGCCTTCCACACCCGCGCGAGCGCGCGCTCGGAGTAATGATCGAGCCCGGCGGCCGACTTCTCGTGATAGTGCTCCGTGAGCGCCTGCGACAGGTAGCGCACGTCGCTGGCCGCCAGGTTGAGCCCCTTGGCTCCCGTCGGCGGCACGATGTGGCAGGCGTCGCCGGCCAGCAGCAGGCGGCCGAAGCGCATCGGCTCGGCCACGAAGCTGCGCAGCGGCGCGATGCTCTTCTCGATCGAGGGTCCGGTGACGATGCGCTCCTGCGCTTGCGCGTCGAGCCGCAGCTTGAGCTCGCCCCAGAAGCGCGCGTCCGGCCAGGCATAGACGTCCTCGGCGAGGCTGCATTGGATGTAATAGCGGCTGCGGATGGGCGAGCGCATCGAGCAGAGCGCGAAGCCGCGCTGGTGGCGCACATAGATGAGCTCGTCGGAGACCGGCGGCGCATCGCACAGGAGCCCGAGCCAGCCGAACGGATAGACGCGCTCGTAGCCGGTGATCGCGTCGGGCGGCACGCTCTGGCGGCTGATGCCGTGAAAGCCGTCGCAGCCGGCGATGAAATCGCATTCGATCTCGCGGCTCTCGCCGTGGAGCCGATAGGTCACCCGCGGGTGCTCTCCGAAAAAATCGTGCAGCCCCACGTCCTGGGCCTCATAGACGGTCGGAAGGCCGTGGGCGGCGCGGCCGTCCATCAGATCCTTGGTGATCTCGGTCTGGCCGTAGACCATGACGGTGCGGCCGGTCAGCTCCTTGAAGTCGATGCGGTGCCGCACCCCGTCGACGCAGATCTGCGTGCCGTCGTGGATCAGGCCCTCGCGGTGCATGCGTGCTCCGACGCCGGCCTCGTCGAGGAGATCGACCGCGGCCTGCTCGATGACGCCGGCGCGGATGCGGCCGAGCACATAGTCGCCCGTATGCCGCTCCAGGATGATGTTGTGGATGCCGTGCCGGTGGAGAAGCTGCCCGAGCAGGAGGCCGGCCGGCCCGGCACCGATGATCGCGACTTGCGTTCGCATGTCCCAGCATTCCCGGTGATTGCGTCCACAGCGTAGACCGCAATGCCCGCCGAATATAGGCCGCCCGATCGGTCGCCGTTTAGAGTTTGGTAATGGAGCGGGACGATAGTGATGACACTACAGCGCGAAGGAGCCTCGGCCCCAAGACCAACTCGGGCCGGGGCTCTTTCTTTTTTTGCCGCATGCGCCACCTCTGCCCGCGTGCGGGGAGAGGTCGACGCGCGAAGCGCGGCGGGTGAGGGGGCCTCTCCGCGAGTTCTGAGCCTTTGGGGACGCCTCTACCGGGCCGAGTTTTGGTTTTCCTCAATGCCGGCCTTTCCCATCGTCGGCACTTGCTATACCTTTTCCTTCAGCCGCCCGCGATGGAACGTGCCGGAGTTCCAAGCGCCAAATCTGCAAGCGCCAAATTCTCGAGCGCAAATGGGCTGCGGGATCGCCGTCGGCAGGCATCACCTCCTCGGCCGGTTCTTTTTTCGGCCCCATGAGACATTCCGCGTTCCACGCCGTACGCCCGCTTCAATCGCGCGCGCCCCGCGATGGCAGCCGTTGCGATGGGAGAAGCCATGCTCGAGCGAAACACGATCCGCATCGGCACGGTGGCGCTCGCCGCCGCGTTGATGGCGGGCCTGAGCGGCGCGCGCGCCTTCGACGACGCCCAATATCCGGATCTCTCCGGCCAATGGGTGGCGGTGCGGCTGCCGGTCGGCGGCCAACCGGCTTTCGATCCGACCAAGCCCTGGGGTCTCGGCCAGGAGGCGCCGCTCACGCCGGAATATCAGAAGGTCCTGGAGGCGAGCGTCGCCGATCAGGCCGGCGGCGGCCAGGGCAATTGGCACACCGGCGCCGACTGCCTGCCGCCCGGCATGCCCGGCATGATGACGGCGTTTCAGGCCATGGAGATCATCGTGCTGCCGGAAACCACCTACGTGCGTATCGACCATGCCCATGATTCCCATCGCCGCATCTATACCGACGGCCGCGATTGGCCCGATGCGGTCGAGCCGAGCTTCATGGGCTATTCCATCGGCCGCTGGATCGACGAGAACCACGACGGCCGCTTCACCGCGCTCGCGGTCGAGACCCGCTATTTCAGGGGCCCCCGCGCGCTCGATCCGGCCGGCATGCCGACCCACGCGGACAACCAGTCCATCGTCAAGGAGCGCATCTATTTCGATCAGCAGGACCCCCGGCTGCTGCACGACGAGATCACCTTGATCGACGATGCCTATACGCGCCCCTGGACGGTGCTCAAGACCTACCGTCGCGACCCATCCCGGTATCCGGTCTGGCAGGAATATTATTGCTCGGGCGACCAGGAGCTGATCAAGATCGGCCCGGAGACCTACTACCGCGGCGGCGACGGCAACCTCATGCCCACCCGCAAGGACCAGCCGCCGCCCGATTTGAAATATTTCAGGGCCCGGAATTAGATGCTTATGTAGGATGGGTAGAGCTCTTGCGAAACCCATCTCTTTTCCGGCCATGGCACCCTCCCGGCGATGGGTTTTGCATCGCCCGCGAAGACGGTGTGAGCTCCACCTCCATCAACGGCCCATGATGGGTTTCGCAAGAGCTCTACCCATACTACGGACTGAGACATGAGGGAGGGCTCGGCATCCATCGACGCGCAGCTGCGCCGGGCGGTCGCGGACAAGGCCGTCCTGGGCGTGGTCGCGCTGGCGGCCGATCGCGACGGCGTGCGCTACCGCGGCGCCTTCGGGCTCGCCGACGCGGCTTGCGCGCGCCCGATGACGCAAGATGCCCTGTTCCGGATCGCCTCCATGACCAAGGCGATCACGTCGGTCGCCGCCTTGCAGCTCGTCGAAGCGGGCGCGCTCGGGCTCGACGATCCGGCCGAGCGCCATGTTCCGGCATTGGCCTCCCTCCAGGTCTTCGAGTCCTTCGATGGCGCCACCGGCGACTACCGGGTGCGGCCGGCCGCGAAGCCGGTCACCGTGCGCCATCTGCTGACCCATTCCTCGGGGCTCGGCTACGGCTTCACCAGCGCGGTGCTGCGCGACTTCAAGCCGCGCACGGGCGAGCAATATGCGGCCGGGCCGCTCTTGTTCGAGCCGGGCGAGCGATGGCTCTACGGCACCAGCACCGATTGGCTCGGCCGGCTGATCGAAGCGGTGTCGGGTGAGCCGCTCGACGACTACTTTCGCCGCCGCATTCTTGATCCGCTCGCCATGTCCGACACCTTTTACGCGGTGCCCGACCACAAGCAGGCGCGTCTGGTCGCCACCCACCGCCGGCAGCGGGACGGCACGATCGTGAAGGATGAAAACCAGCCGCCCCCGGTGTTCTCGCCCCCCATGGGCGGCGGCGGCCTGACCTCTACCGCCGACGACTACATCCGCTTCCTGCGCATGCTGCTCAATGGTGGCGCGCTCGACGGCGCGCGCATCCTGTCGGCCGACACGGTCGCGCTGATGGGCCGCAATCACATCGGCCCGCTCGGCGTGCCGGCGCTCGCGTCGGCGCTGCCCGAGCGCAGCGCGGATTTCGCCTTCGTGGCCGACGGCCGTGACAAGTGGGGCCTGGGTTTCCTGATCACGGTCGATCACGTGCATGGCAAGCGTTCCGCCGGCAGCCTGAGCTGGGGCGGCATCTACAACACCTATTTCTGGGCGGACCTGACGGCCGGCATCGCGGGCGTGATCCTGATGCAGTTCCTGCCGTTCGCCGACCGGCAGGCGCTGGCGGTGTATGATACGTTCGAGCGCGGGGTTTATCGGTTGGCCGATAGCGCTGGCGCGGAAAAAAAGCTGTAGGATGGGTTGAGCTCTTGCAAAACCCATCAACCGCCGCTGATGGGTTTCGCAAGAGCTCTACCCATCCTACAAAGAGCTGCACCATCCGAAGCCTGGAGGATATCCCATGCGCGATAATCCCGATCACACCCGACGCTGGCTCATCAACTTGAGCGGAGCGGCGCTTTTGTCGAACGTGCTGCCGGTCGCGCCGGCGTCGGCGCAAGGCGCCGCCGCCACCAAGCCTGCCGCCTCCGGAGCCGCCGAGGACGGCGTCAAGGAGCCGCCGCTCTCGCCGGTCACGCTGGCGCTGGCGAGCTACATCGCGGGCACGCTCGACCGCGAGCTGCCGGCCCCGGTGGTGGCCAAGACCAAGATGCATGTGCTCGACACCGTAGCCGCCATGGTGTCCGGCTCGCGGCTCAAGGCCGGCCTCGCGTCCGCCAAATACATCGACGGCCTCGGCGGCAAGCCGCAGGCGACCGTGGTGGGCACCGGCCTGCTCACCTCGACCGTCAATGCGGCGCTCGCCAACGGCATGGCGGCCCATGGCGACGAGACCGACGATTCCCATCTCAAGGCCCGCTTCCATCCCGGCTGCGGCATCGTGCCGGCGGCGCTCGCCACCGCCGAGGCCGCCGGCCGCAGCGGCAACGATCTGCTGCGCGCGGTCGCGCTCGGCTACGACATCGGGGCGCGCTCGATCTATGCGCTCGGCTTCGGGGCGCTCTATACCGAGCGGCACAGCACCCATAGCCTCGCCACCACCTTCGGGGCCACCGCCGCCGCCGCCGCCATGCTGCGGCTCGATCCGACCCAGGTGCGCCACGCGATCTCGTTCGCCGCCCAGCAGGGCTCGGGCGTGCCCTATTGGGAGCGCGACCGCGAGCATGTCGAGAAGGCGTTCGATTTCGGCGGCATGGGGGCGCGCAACGGCGTCACCGCCGCCACCATGGTGGCGACCGGCATGACCGGCATCGATGATCCCTTGAGCGGCGACAAGAACCTGTTCACGGCGCTGGGCGGCGACAAGCCGCAGCCGGAACAGTTCGTGGCCGACCTCGGCAAGCATTTCGAGATCATCGAGACCTCGATCAAGAAATGGTGCGTCGGCTCGCCGCTGCAGTCGGTGCTCGATTGCGTGACCGAGCTCCTCAAGGACCCCGAGGTGCGGGCCGGCCGTGTCAAGCGCATCGTGGTCGACATGCCGGCCGACCGGCTGCACATCGTCGACAACAAGACTATTCCCGACATCTGCCTGCAGCACCTGGTCGCCCTGATGATCGTGGACGGCGGCGCCGGCTTCGACAGCGTGCATGATTTCGCCCGCATGACCGATCCCAAGGTGCTGGCCATCCGCAAGCTGGTGGAGGCGGTGCCGAACCAGGAATTGGTGACCGCGGTGCCGGCCCGCCAGGCGATCGTGCGCATCGAGACCGCCGACGGCCGCTCGCTCAGCCACCGCACCTACGAGGTGCGCGGCACGCCCGGCAATCCGATGGACCAGAGCGAGGTGGACGCCAAGGCGCTCGACCTCATGACGCCGATCCTGGGCGAGGGCAGGGCAAAGGAGCTGATCGCCGCCATCGGCAACCTCGACCGCTTCGGTCCGGTCGCGGGGTTGCGAAGACTATTGCAGGCGTAGGCCACACAGGCCCTGCCCGTAGGGCCAGCCAGCCGGTCCCGGCCACTACGCCACTCGACAAGATGTGGCCGGGACCGCACCTCTCTTCTTTCGACGGGAGGCAGGGGGACTTTAGGCCCATCGCGCGGGCCGCGACCTTACATCGTATATTAACTTTAATGCTGCGCCGGCCGGGGCTTGCCGGCAAGAGCTGAGAGACCGGGCGCGCAGGTGCCGGCAGGGCCCGGCTTTGCTTCCGGTGGCGGCGAGCGCGCCGCCCTCTCGCCAACCGCAAATCGGATTACGCGGCAAGATTTTGTTTTCGCACGTGGCTGAACGGCAACAGGAATCGCCGGCTCTTGGTGTTTCGCTGGCGGCAAGAAAATGCGGCTTGGTCGGAATCCTGGCCCTGATGGCGGCCGGCCCGGCCTATGGGCGTAAACGCCCTGATGGAACGCGGGGCGAGGGAGTGAAAGGTCGCGCCACGTTGAAGGGTCCCTGAGCGCGCGGCTGCGCCTCAATCCAATCCGAAGCGGCGGATGAACCAGGTCTTCATCAGATGGGTAAGGACGGCATAGCCCATGAGGATCAGGCAGAGCGCGATCCAGTAGGGCGGCGGCAGCCGCACGAAGCCCAGGAAGTGGCCGAGCCGGGTGAATGGGATGACGATCCCGATGGAAGCGATGATCAGGCTCGTGGTGATGAGCGCCGGGCTGGCGCGGCTTTGGAGAAACGGCACCTTGGCGGTGCGGATGATGTGGATGATGAGGGTCTGGGTCAAAAGCGACTCGACGAACCAGCCGGTCTGGAACAGCGCCGGATTGCTCCAGGCGTTGAAGACATAGAGCATCAGGAAATAGGTGACGTAATCGAAGATCGAGCTGATGGGGCCGATCAGCAACATGAACTTGGTGATGTTGCCGATGTCCCAGCGCCGCGGAACCGCCAGGTACTCGGCGTCGACATTGTCGGTCGGGATGGCGGTCTGCGAGAAGTCGTAGAGCAAATTGTTGGTGAGCACCTGGATCGGCGTCATCGGCAGGAACGGCAGGAAGATGCTGGCGCCGAGCACGCTGAACATGTTGCCGAAATTCGAGCTCGCGCCCATCTTGATGTATTTGGTGATGTTGCCGAAGACCTTGCGGCCCTCGATGACGCCGTCGCCCAGCACCGCCAGGCTCTTCTCCAGCAAGATGATGTCGGCCGATTCCTTGGCGATGTCGACGGCGCTGTCGACCGAGATGCCGACATCGGCGGCCTTGAGCGCCGGGCCGTCGTTGAGCCCGTCGCCCAGATAGCCGACCACGTGCCCCTTGCGGTGCAGCGCATCGATGATCTTGGCCTTCTGGGACGGCGAGACCTTGGCGAACACGACCGTGGTCTCGGCCAGATCCGCCAGGGCGTCGGGCGCGAGCGCCTCGAGCTCGCCGCCGAGCACGATGCGCTCGACCGGCAGCCCGACCTCGTGACAGATCTTGCGGGTGACGATGTCGTTGTCGCCGGTGAGGATCTTGATCCCCACGCCGGCCGCCTTGAGGGTGGCGATCGCCGCTGCCGCCGTCTCCTTCGGCGGATCCAGGAACGCGATATAGCCCAGGAGGGTGAGGCCGGCCTCGTCGGCGACCGAATAGGTCGCCTGCGCCGGCGGCATCTCCTTGAAGGCGACCGCCACCACCCGGAAGCCGTCCGCATTGAGGGCGGCGGTGGTCTCCTTGGCGGTGGCGAAATGGCTCGCGTCGAGCGGGCCGGTCTGGTCGCCGATCTTGTATTGCGTGCAGACCGCGAACACCTCCTCGACCGCGCCCTTGCAGATCAGTACATGCGCGTCCTTGCCTTGGACGCCCGAGTTTTGGTCGCCACCGTCGCGCCCGAGCACGACCGACATCCGCCGCCGCTCGAAGTCGAACGGCATCTCGTCGATCTTGCGGTAGCGGGCGTGGACGTCGAGGCCGGCCTGCAGCTCGACATGCTTCAACACCGCGACATCCAGGAGGTTCTTGAGGCCGGATTGGTAGAAGCTGTTGAGATAGGCGTATTCGAGCACTTGATCGGAATCCTCGCCGCGCAGGTCGAGGTGGCGCTTGAGGATGATCAGGTCCTGCGTCAGCGTGCCGGTCTTGTCCGTGCACAGGATGTCCATGGCGCCGAAGTTCTGGATCGCGTTGAGGCGTTTGACGATGACTTTCTTGCGCGACATCGCCATCGCGCCCTTGGCGAGATTGACGGTCACGATCATCGGCAGCATCTCGGGCGTCAGCCCCACCGCCACCGCCACCGCGAACAGGAGCGCCTCCAGCCAGTCGCCCTTGGTCAGGCCGTTGATCAGGAACACCAGCGGCACCATCACCCCGATGAAGCCGAGCATCAGCCAGGTGAAGCGGTTGATGCCCTTGTCGAAGCTGGTGAGGACGCGCTGCTTGGCGATGGTATCGGCGACGCGGCCGAAGGCAGTGCGCGCGCCGGTGAGCACCACCACGCCGCAGCCGATGCCGCTCACGACCGCGCTGCCCATGAAGCAGATGTTGGGAAGATCGAACGGCGTCTCGGCGGCGCCGGCATGGGTGGCGGCGGTCTTCTCCAGCGGCATGGCCTCGCCGGTGAGCGACGACTGGTTGACGAACAGATCCTTGGCGGTGAGCAGCCGCATGTCGGCCGGGATCATGTCGCCGGCCGACAAGAGCACGATGTCGCCGGGCACCAGCTGATCGATCGGGACGTCGACGGGGTGATCCTCTGCGGGCGGCGCAGCCTCCCCGCCGCGCCGTCGCACCGTGGCCTTGTTCTGCACCATGCGGCGCAGGTCGTCGGCGGCTCTGTTGGAGCGGTGCTCCTGGATGAAGCCCAGCGAGATGCTCAGGATCACCATGACCGCGATCACGATCGCGGCGCGCTGATCGCCCAGGAAGAAGGACACGGTCGCGAGCGTCAGCAGCAGCAGGTTGAGCGGATTGATGGAGCGCCCGACGAGCTCGCCCACGATGCTGTGGTGCGCCTGGTGCGCGACCTGGTTCGGACCGACCGCGGCGAGCCGCTCGCCGGCCTCGATCGCGCTCAGGCCCTCCGCCCGGCAGTGAAGCCGGCTGAGCGTCGCCTCGGGCGAAAGGCACGCCACCTCGCCCAGCACCTGCCCGCTTGCGGCCGAGCCTTCAGCAGCCACTGCGGGCCGGCGTCGAAATCGAGCGAGAACGGAGCCGAAGGCGCTCAGAGCCGTCCCATGAGCAACAAGATGAGGAGGACGACCAGAATGATGCCGATGATCCCCATGCCGCCGTGACCGTAGCCGTAACCGTAGCCTCCGAAGCGGCCGCTGAAGCCGCCCAAGAGGAAGATGACGAGAATGATGATAAGTATAAGTCCCATGGCCTGCTCCTGTCGTGGCGTGGAGAGTGCGATCGATTCAGATTGAAACGGAGAGTGCGAGAACGCCCGCGGCACGGATCGTGAAGCGAGAGCCGCCGCACGCCCGATGCCTGTGCCGGGCTTTGGTTTTCGGGTTGAGGAACGCGCATCGGAACACGCGTTTGAGCCCCCTCAGCGTCGGCAAGCTACGCTTCCGGCCGCGCCAAGTCGAGGGAAATGTCCCCTCCGGGGCTTTCCGAAACGGCGAGCAACATCTGGTCTGGAGCATTTTCAGGAAAATGCCTGCCCCTGCGGAGGCAGGGGTGGAGACTGGTTCTCCGCCCGAAAATGCGAAAATGAAAAAATGCTGTGCGTGAATGATGACTGCGACTCGCATAGGATAAGCAGTCATGCTGCGCCATTCGATTCCCCATTGCCTTGCTTGCGCGCTCGCCACGCTGCCGATGTGGCCGCTGCCAGGCCTCGCCGCGAGCGCGGCGCAGAGCGCGACCCTTGCGCCCGCTGTCGCGCCGCTGACGCCGGCGGAATACCGCCGCCAGCTCGAGGAATACACCGCGGCGCGCCGGAAATACGAAGGCGAGGCCGATACGTACTGGAGCTCGATCGCCCAGATGCGGCGGATTCGCAACGCCAAGCGCCGTGCCGACAAGGACGTCGTGCCGGAGGATTACGTGCTGGCCCAGCCGCCGGTCTATGCGGGGCCGCCCAAGCCGGTCGATCCCACGCCTGCGGCCGAGAACGAGCCGCCGCCGCGGGCCTATGTGCCGGTGGTGGCCGATTTCCTGCAGTCGGCCGCTCGGCATTTCGCCTTCGTGCCGCGCCAGACCGCAATCCGAGCTGGACTACAAACGCGCCTACGCCGCGGTGGCGGCCGCCGCCGGCATCACGCGCGAGCAGGCCGTGCGCATCTACGGCTTCGAGTCCGGCGGCAACGGCAAATATGACGTGCAGGCCGGATTGGAGCATCCGGGTCCGGGCGCGCATGCCATCACCACCGCGCTCGGCTACAACCAGTTGTTGGCCACCAACAGCGTGGAGCTGCTGGCCGAGAAGGGCGACGCGTTCTTGCGCGCCTTGAGGGCGACGGCTGCAGGCTCGAGCGGCGAAGCCAGGACGGCGCTCGAGCACAAGATCGCGGTGCTCAAGTCCATGGTGGATTTCAGCCGCAGCGTGCCGGACGACTGGAGCCAGCACGACCGGCTCGCGAACACCCCCAAGGGTCTCGGCGTGCACGCGATGAATTTGGATATCGACGTCGGTCCGTTGCTGCAGGTCCAGAAGCTGCGCGACTCGGTCGTGTTCGCGCGCGCCAAGGGCTACGGCGCGCCCTTGAGCGCCGCCGAGCTCGAGATGATGAACTTGACCGGCGACGGCAACGGCATCGACATGGTGATGATGCCGGCGGCCTGGCGCGACCGGGTCCCGACCGCGAATTTCTTCCAGCCCGGCGGTTACGAGCGCAATCCGGTCGCCATCCGCAACAACGTGGTGGCCAAGCTGCTCGCCGCCACCGACGCCCGCATGGACGAGGAGACGAAGCTGCAGGGGGCGAAGGATCTGGCGGCGCTGTGGAGATAATCTGTAGATAATCTGTAGGATGGGTAGAGTTCATAAGCGCGTTCACGCGCGCATGCGAAACCCATCAGCGGCGTTTGATGGGTTTCGCAAGAGCTCTACCCATCCTACAAGCACCACTCCGCTCAGAATACCGCGCGTTGATCCACTTGGCCGCGTAGTCGAACAAATTCTTCACGCTGTTGGAATACTGCCCGGGCGTCGTCTCGCAGGCGGTGCACGGAGTGAAGCCGTGCACGGCGCCTTCGATCACGATGAAATCCTTGTCCTGGCTGTGCGCCATGTCGTAGTGGCGCTCGTTGTCGCGGATGAAATAGTGCGCCCCCATGGCGGCGAACAGCACCGGCACCGAGATCGATTGCACCGCGCAGACGGTCGAATTGTTGCTCGAGCAATAATCGATGTCGTCCATGGAGTTGCGGGCGCGGATCGCCTGCGCGCTCAGGAACGAGCGCAAGGTATAGACCTTGGTGCCGCTGCGGAAGCGCAGGTTGTCGCGCGCGAGCTTGGGATTGGCGACGAACACGCTTTTGATCATCTCCTGCGTGATGCTGCCGTCGTTGCGCAGGAGCCGCTCCGGCCGCACCGTGGCATTGACGGCCGCGATGTCGGGCTCCGCCACGAACAAGGCCGCCGATGCGCCCGGCCCGGCGCCCGGGTTGCCGCCGCGCGGGATCACCATGATGTCGTCGTCCGGATACGGGTAGTCGTTGCGCTTCATGCGCGCGAGCTTGGCGCGGGCGCCCTCGATCAGCGCGTTCATGCGGTCGGCCTGCGCCTTGAAGTAACGCGCCTGGAATTCGGCGGAATAGTGCGAGGGCCCGTCGGGATTGAAGCCGTTCTTGGGATCGAAGGGATCGAGATCGGCCTTGAGCGGCGCGTCGGGCGGATTGCTCTCGTCGGCGACCGCCGGATTGAGGCCGCGCAACGTATTGATGGAATTTCCCGGATGGGCGTCGGCGAAGATGATGCCGTCGGCCGGGACCATGCCGGCGAGATCGTCGCCGCATTCGACCAGCTTGTTCGCGCCTTTGCAGTAGGCGGGTCCGTTCTCGGCGACCGCCTGATAGAGCGCCATCAAGGGGCCGCCGCCGCTGTGGGCGAACAGCACCACCTTGCTGATGCCGGGCTGGGCGCGCAGGAAGTTGACCCCGGCCTTCACGTCGAGCGGCAGCTTCTCGAAATCGACCAGCGCCTCGTTGTTCTCGAAGCGGGTATTCATGCAGAGCATCATGAAGCCGCGCCGCGACAGCTCCGTGCAGGCCCGGTGCGCCAGATAGTTGGCGGTGCGATGCATCACCAGGATGCCCACATGGGGCGCCGGCCCGCTATCGGGCCGGTACAGCGCCGCCTTGCTGATGCCCGGGAAGGCGATGAATTCCGGCTTGCTCTGCGCCAAGGCCCATTGCGGCGCCAGCAGAAGCGTCGCGATCAAGGCAGCGCGGTACCAGCGGTTCTTTTGCATCGATCTCTCCATAGTCTGCCCGGAAATCTTGTCCGCCGCAGTGTCCGAACGCAAGGTGGTCTCGGTGCGATCTGCGAAAGCCGCGCGGTCGTCCCCGCCAAGGCCGCGCCTTGGCCAGGATGGCAGCTCCCGCAGGGATCGACTAACCTGCGGCCGGGAGGGGGATTCCATGTCGTCATCGCAGGGGCGGGCGGGGACGCCGAGCTTCGTCGAGCGCCATCGGCTGTGGAGCGACGAAGAGGTCGAGGCCGCGGCCCGCGTCGACAAGCTGATCGCGGAGCACGCGCTCGAGGTCGTGCGGCTGTCGTTTCCGGATCAGCACGGCATCCTGCGCGGCAAGACCATCATGGCGGCGGATGCCGCCCGTGCGCTGCGCGAGGGCTGCTCGATCACCAGCACGCTGCTCGCCAAGGACACCTCCCACCGCACCGTGTTTCCGGTGTTCACCGCCGGCGGCGGCTTCGGCATGCCGGAGATGGAAGGCGGCAGCGAGGTCCTGATGCTCGCCGATCCGTCGAGCTTCCGCGTCCTGCCCTGGGCGCCGCGCACCGGCTGGCTGCTGTGCGACCTCTATTTCGCCGACGGAAGGCCGGTGCCGTTCGCGACCCGGCATGTCTACCGGCAGGCGCTGCGGCGGCTCGCCGACGCCGGCTTCGATTTCATGGCCGGCCTCGAGGTCGAGTTCCATGTCTTCAAGCTCGACGATGCGCGGCTCGCCCCGGCCGATGCCACCTGGCCGGGCGAAGCCCCGCGGGTGAGCTTCATCTCGCAAGGCTATGCCTATCTCACCGAGACCCGCTTCGATCAGATGGAGCCGATCCTGGCGGCGGTGCGCCGCGACGTGGTGGCGCTCGGCCTGCCGCTGCGCTCGGTCGAGATCGAGCTCGGGCCGAGCCAGTGCGAGTTCACCTTCCATCCGCAGATCGGGCTCGCCCCCGCCGACACCATGATGCTGTTTCGCAGCGCCGTGAAGCAGGTCTGCCGCCGGCTCGGCCATCATGCGAGCTTCATGTGCCGCCCGCGCCTGCCCAACGTGCTGCCCAGCGGCTGGCATCTGCACCAATCGCTGCGCGACCAGCGCTCCGGCGCCAACGTGTTCGTGCCGAGCGGGGAGGGGCAATTGCTGTCGCCGATCGGCAGCGCATACCTCGGCGGCCTCATCGAGCATGCGCGCGCCGCGACGCCCGTTCACCACCCCGACCATCAACGGCTACAAGCGCTACCGGCCCTATGGGCTCGCGCCCGATCGCGCCGTCTGGGGCCGCGACAATCGCGGCGTCATGGTGCGGGCGCTGGGCGGCCCGGGCGATGCGGCGACCCGGCTCGAGAACCGGGTCGGGGAGCCGGCCGCCAACCCCTATCTCTACATGGCCTCGCAGGTCATCGCCGGCCTCGACGGCATGGCGCGCAAGCTCGATCCCGGTGCCGCCGCCGACACGCCCTATGAGACGGCGGCGCCCTTCCTGCCCAAGAGCCTCGAGGAGGCGCTGACGGCGCTGCGCCAGAGCGCCTGCTTCGCCGAGGGCTTCGGCCAGAGCTTCATCGACTATTATCTGCGCATCAAGCAATTCGAGATCGCGCGCTTCGAGGCCGAAGTGACCGAGTGGGAGCAGAAGGAGTATTTCGAGTTGTTTTAGCTCCGTAGCCCGGATGAAGCGCAGCGCAATCCGGGTCGGCGGTCCCGCATTGCGCTACGCTCCATGCGGGCTACGGACGGGCCTCGACAGCGGACCATCATGCAAGACCCAATAGCCCTAGCCCCCACACCCGCCGAGCTCATCGCCCGCGCCCGCGCCATGATCCCGGTGCTGGCCGCGCGCGCCGCCGCGGCCACGGCGCAGCGTTGCGTGTCGCCGGAGACCATCGCGGACATGCAGGCGGCGGGATTCTTCCGCGTGCTGCAGCCCAAGCGCTGGGGCGGCTACGAGATGGACATGGCGACCTATTTCGAGATCCAGCTGGCGCTGGCGCAAGGCGACATGTCGGTCGCCTGGGTCTATGGCGTCGTCGGCGTGCATCCCTGGCTGATGGGCTTGGTCGATGAACGCGCCGCGCAGGACGTCTGGGGAGCGGACGACACCATGCTGGTGTCGTCCTCGCTGATGCCGGCCGGCACGCTGACGCGCCAGGACGGCGGCTTCCGTCTCAGCGGGCGCTGGAAATTCTCCAGCGGCTGCCAGCATTGCGGCTGGGCGTTCCTGGGCGTGAATGCCGCGCGCGATCCCGACGCGCCGCCCGACCGCTGCGTGCTGCTGGTGCCGCGCAGCGATTACCGGATCGTCGATACCTGGCACGTCGCCGGCCTCGAGGCGACCGGCAGCCACGACCTCGTGGTCGAGGATGTGTTCGTGCCCGAGCATCGCCTCCTGCCATTCGTCGATGCGTTCCGCGGCGCCGCGCCCGGCCTCACGGCCGACACTGCGCCGCTCTATCGGCTGCCGTTCGGGCAGATCTTCGTGCGCGGCGTCTCGACCGCGGCGCTTGGCGCCTTGCAGGGCATGCTTGACGCCTTCCTGGCCTATGGCGCCGCGCGTGTGGGCCGCGGCGGCCGCACCGCCGACGATCCGGTGGCGCAACTCACGGTCGCCGAGACCGCCGCCGCCATCGACGAGATGAAGACCATCCTGATGCGCGACTTCGCCACGCTCATGGACTACGCGCAGCGCGGCGAGCTGCCGCCGCTCCCGCTGCGGATGGAATACAAGCTCCATTCCGCCCTGGTGGCGGAGCGCTGCAGCAATCTCGCCACCCGCCTGTTCCGGGCGACCGGCGGGATCGGCATCTACGACGATCAGCCCTTCGGCCGGTACCTCGCCGACATCAATGCCGGCCGCCAGCACATCTCCAACCAGTTCGAGCCGATCGGCCGCGCCTACGCGGCCGTCCTCCTCGGCGCCGAGCCGGTGAAGGACCTGATGCTGTAGCACGCTTGTCCCGGGCGCAGCGCAGCACGAAGCTCTTGGAAAGTGGTGCGCTGCAGACCCGGGACCGTTCCAAACGCTGGAGTCCGGAACGGTCCCGGCTCAAGGCCGGGACAAGTGTAAAACAATGCACGCTTTCGCCCTACGGCAGCGTGAACGCCAGATTCTCGTTCAAGCGTCCGCCGCTGCCGCATTCCGTCGATCCGCCCAGGTAATAAAGCGTGTTGCCCACCGAAGCCGCCGCGAAGCCGTGGCGGCCGACCGGCAAATTCGCGAGCTTGCGCCATTTGTCGGATTTGGGATCGTAGGCTTCGTTCTCGTTGAAAGTCGTGCGCGCCGTGCCGGTGGTCTTGCACTCGCCGCCGGCGAAGAACAAGAGCCCGCGATACTCCGCGAAGGCGCCGCTCGAGCGGCCGGTCGGCATCGGGGCCGCGCTCGACCATTTGTCGGTCTTGGGGTCATAGACGTCGTGCTGCGGCACGGAGGTTTCGGAGCCGCCGGTGCGGCCGCCGAAAATATGGACCTTGCCGTCCACCACCCAGATGCCGGCATGGTCGCGCGCGAGCGGCATGGGGGCGGCGGCGCGCCATTTGTCGGTCTTGGGATCGTAGACCTCGTGGGTGCCGACCGTGACGTCCTCGCCCATCACGCGGCCCCCGAAAGCATGGATTTTGCCATCGACGGCGGTCAGCGACACCGAGCCGAGCGGGCCGCCCAGCGAGGTGAGCTTGCGCCAGCTGTCGGTCGCGGTGTCGTAGGCATACATCGAGGCCGTCGGCAGCGTGTGCCGATTGCCCGCAAAGCCGCCCGCGATATAGATCTTGCCGTCCAGCACCGCGATGCCGTTATGGGTGCCGCCTTCCGGCATGTGGGCGCGCTCGCGCCATTTGTCGGTCGTGGGATCGTATTCCTCGGTATAGCCGTTGGTGAGGTCGTCGACCGGCTTGCCGTCCTTGATCTCGATATGGCCGCCGCCGATGGCGTAGATCTTGCCGTTGACCGCCGCCGCCTGCAGCTCGTTGCGCGCATACCGCATGGGCGCCTTCTTGCTCCAGGTACCGCCCGCCGCGTCCTGCGCGCCGGCATGGCGTGCCGCCAACGCGAGTGCGACTGCGATAGCCGCGCAGCCCGCCCACCTGAAGATGCGCATGCTTGTTCCTCCCTCGGTTCCGTATCGCGAGCACGTCGATGGCCGCTTTTGCTCGTCCAGTATACACCATTCACGGGCGGACATTAATGGTCGGATGGCTACGCCAATCGGCTTGCGGGCGAGGCCCGAAACGGGCATCCTGATGGTCCAGCGTTGATCATCCAAAAGAACGTCCGCTCAAGGACGCCTAACCGTCGGGAGGATACAATGCAGCTCGAGCGTACGCGCGCGGCCGTCTTCGCTATCGGAAGCATCTTTTTCGGAACGAGCCTCGCGCTCGCGCAGGCGCCCGCGCCGCAAGCCGCCGCCAACAACGATCTGCAGCGCTCGGTCGAGGTGTTCAGCTACAGCGCCGCCGCCAAGAGCGGCGCCACGCGCGGCGAGGTGATCTACTATTACAAGTGCTGGAACTGCCACAACGACTATACCCGCGCGGCCGGCTCGCCGGCCCCGACGCTCAAGGGCGTGTTCAGCCGCACCACGCTGGTGACCGGCGTCCCGGTCAATGACGAGAACGTCGCCAAGCAGATCCGCAACGGCAGCCCGCAGATGCCCTCCTTCGGCACCGCCCTCAAGGATGCCGACATCGCCGATCTCCTGGCCTATCTGCACAACGGCTGCTGCTACGAGGAGACCCATCCGCCGGTCAATCCGTGGTACCGCGCCAACGCCCAGAACTCGCCGGCGATGCCGGCGCGCGGCAATCTGCGCGGCGGCCCGAGCGGCACCGTGCGCCTGGCCGCCGGCGACAAGCTCGAAGGCGTCATGGTGCAGCTGATCGCCCCCAATGCGGTGCGCACCACCGTCACCACCAATGAGTACGGCCAATACGAATTCCCGCAGCTCACGCCCGGCGCCTACACCTTGCGCATCGCCAAGCCGCTGCAGTTCCTGCCCTATGAGAAGGACGCGGTGCAGGTCGCCGACGGCGCCAAGCTCGACGACATCGTGCTGCAGCGCCGCTCCGACAACGATTTCCTGCCGCCCACCACCGACGTGCTGTCGCAGCTGACCGGCGCCGAGTGGGTCGCGAACCTGTCGGGCACGGCCGAGGAGAAGCAGATCTTCAGCCGCACCTGCGGGGAGGGCTGCCACGACTACGATCAGATCATGCGCAACACGCTCGACGAGCGCAGCTGGCGCCTGATGATCTTCCGCATGCTGCATTACAGCGGCTCGCCCTTGATCGTGCGCGGCCGCCAGCGCGGCAGCCTCGACGAGGAGGAGAAGATCATCAAATGGCTGGCGCGGGTGCGCGGGCCGGACAGCAAGCTCGGGCAGATCAAGGTGTTTCCGCGCGCGCACGGGCCGGCCACCAATGTGGTGGTGACCGAGTACGAGCTGCCGCACGTGCTCTTGACCGGGCATGACGTGTCGGGCGATTCCAAGGGCAATATCTGGTATTCGAGCCACCGCACACCGTTCCTGGGCAAGCTCGACCCCAAGACCGGCCTCGTGACCGAGTATCAGGTGCCGGCGACCCCGCCCGGCGTCCTGCCCGGCACCCACCGCATCCAGGTGGACAAGAACGACATCGTCTGGGCCTCGGAGAATTGGGCGCACAATCTGGTGCGGCTCGATCCCGCGACCGGCGACTTCACCGTCACCCCGCTGATCGCGGGCGACGAGCCGCTCAACACGCCGGGGCTCGGCAATTTCTCGATCGGGCCCGATCTCGGGGTCTGGTTCGCGCGCAACAAGGCGGTCCAGAAGTTCGATTCCAAGACCGGCAAGCTCTTGGAGCGTGTGCCGTTCACCGCCACCAACAATGCCAACCCTTACGACAACATCATCACCGACGACGGGCGCTTCTGGGCCGGCGGGGCGCCAGCCGGCGGCGGCGACACCATCGAGATGATGGACACGCGCACCAACAAGCTCCTGGAGGTGCACAGCTTCTCGAAGCGACTCGACGGCCGCCAAGGGCGGCTTCGACAAGGACGGCAATCCCTGGTTCGGCGGCCGCGGCGGCGCGCTGCTCGAGCTCGACGTCAAGGCGGCGCAGATCCGCGAGTTCTGGCCGCCCACCCCCTATGTGACCTTCTACGAAGCCATGCCGGACAAGCGCGGCGAGGTGTGGGCCGGCGAGTTGCACGGTGGCCGCATGGTGCGGTTCAATCCGCAGGCCGACCATTGGACCGAGTACGTGCTGCCCGAGCCCTATTCGCACGACCGGCGCACCTGGATCGACAACTCCACCACGCCGGTCACGGTCTGGTACGTGGACCACAACAGCTACCTGGTCCGCGTGCAGGCCAGGGAGTAGGGCAGGGCAATCGCATGTGATGAAACCGGTGCGCTCTCTGCCTTACCTCCCCCTGCAAGGGGGAGGTCGACCCGCGAAGCGGGTCGGGTGGGGGTCACGGGACAAACTCTGAAGTTGTTGCGATACGGGACCCCCACCCGGCGCCTTCGGCGCCACCCTCCCCCTTTCAGGGGGAGGGAAAAGACTGCCGCGCGGCAGGAGGCAAACTCATATGCGATAGGCTGGGGAGTAGGAGGGCCTGCCTTCATTAGTCGGGGAGCGCAAGGATTTCCGTCGTCCCGCTCGTAGCGTCGGGACCCGCGGCGAATGGGCCCCTGCCTTCGCAGGGAGGCTCGTAGAGACCCGTTCGCGCACCAATCACCGACCGCATCCTTCGAGACGCATCGCTGCGCGATGTTCCTCAGGACGATGTCTGTTACAATGCGCCTGCGCCGACGCCTTCCCGCGCGAACCGTCGTGACCGGCGCGAATCTTATCATCAGGAGCCACCTTTGTGACCAGCCAACGTACGCAAAAGCTCGCCGCCACCAACTACTGGAACGAGCTCATGGGGCTGCGCGACCGGCAGCGCGAGGCGCGCAAGAGCGCCGTGCAGGTGGTGCGGCTCTCCGAGCTGCCGCTGGAGATCGAACCCGCAGGGTCTCATGCGCTGGTACCTGCATCCGGCCATCACCGATACGATCCTCTCGACGCTTGCGATCTATCGGCAGGAGCTGCCGCCCGGCAGCCGCTCGGGGCGGCTCAAGTTCCAGGGCGGCCAGGTCATGTTCATCGTGGCGGGCCGCGGCCACACCACGCTCGACGGCGTCAAGCACGCCTGGGAGGCCGGCGACGTGCTCAACCTGCCGACCCGGCGCGACGGCATCATCGTGCAGCATTTCAACGACGATCCCGACACGCCGGCGGCGTTCCTGGCCGTGGAGCCCAATCTGTTCGCCGCCACCAGCGTCGATCGCGGCTGCGGCTTCGAGCTGATGGAGCCTTCGCCCGATTATCAGCCGACACCTTAAGAGCGCGCAGAAGGAAACCCCGATGGCCGAGATCGAGCGAACGCGCGAGCGCGAGCGCGGCACCATCCCGCAGACGCCCTATGAAATCTTCATCCGCAGCCGCAAGGAATTTCTCGAGCGGCAGGATAGCGGGCAGGTCGTGGTCAAGCCCTCCGACCGCGAGTTCTTCCTGACCCGGCAGGGCCGCCTGATGTATCATCTCAATCCCGAGATTCACAAAAATACGCCGCTGCAGGATTGGCGCGTGTTCTCCCATGATCTCAAGACCCAGTCCGGCAAGCACCGGCATCAGGGCGGCCTCGTCATCTATGTGATCACCGGCAAGGGCTATTCGGTGGTCGACGGCGAGCGGGTCGATTGGCAGGCCGGCGATCTCCTGCTCTTGCCGATCAAGCCGGGCGGGGTCGAGCACCAGCATTTCAACCTGCAGCCGGGGTCCGACTGCCGCTGGATCGCCTTCTCCTACATGCCGTTCTTCGACCACGTCGCCTCGGAGTTCACCCAGACCGAGAATTCACCCTTGTTCAACGCCGAGAGCTGATCGCGCCCGGGAGGCGAAGATGACGCGCATGAAATTCGTCGGCTGCCTGCTCGCGAGCTTGCTCGTGCGCCGCGCAGGCGCAGGCGCAGGCGCAGGCGCAGGCGCAGGCACAAAGCGTGGCGGAGTTCTACAAGGGCCGGAACCTCTCGCTCATCATTCCCAACGCCCCCGGCGGCTCGTTCGATCTCTATGCGCGCCTGGTCGCCGACAATATCGGGCGCTTCATCCCGGGCCATCCCGCGATCGTGCCGCAGAACATGCCGGGCGCCGGCGGCATGCAGGCCGCCAACTATCTGACCTCGATCGCGCCCCGGGACGGCAGCGTGATGTCGGTGCTGGTTCCCAACATCACGCTGGCGCAGGTGCTGGGCGTGCAGGCGGTCGCCTACGATACCCGCAAGCTCAACTGGATCGGCCGCATCATCGCCACCACCTCCACGCTGTTCACCTGGCACACCTCGGCCACCAAGACGCTCTCCGATCTCAAGACCCGCGAGACCCTGATCGCCACCACCGGGGCGGTGACCCAGGCGGAGATCAACTCGACCTTGCTCAACGGCGTGGTGGGAACCAGGCTCAAGATGATCCGCGGCTACAAGGGCAGCGCCGAGGCGGCGCTGGCGGTCGAGCGCGGCGAGGCGGACGGCACCTTGATGCCGTGGGAGTTCCTCAAGGCCGCGCATGCGGACTGGATCGCCGAGGGCAAGATCACGATCGTGGCCCGCTTCGTGCGCCGTCCGATCGCCGATCGCCCCGACGTGCCCTCGGTCTATGAGCTGGCGCAGACGCAGGAGCAGAGAAGCGTGCTCGGCCTCTTCCTCGGCTCGGACGAGATGGGTCATCCGATCGCGATGCCGCCCGGCGTGCCGCGCCGAGCGGGTCGAGGCGGTGCGCCAGGCCCTCAACCAGATGGTGAAGGACCCGGCGTTCCTGGCGGATGCCGCCCAGCGCAAGCTCGACCTCCTGCCCGGCACCGCCGCCGAGCTCGAACGATCGGTGGCGGAGGTTTTCGAGGCGAGCCCGGCGGTGATCGAGATCGCGCGCAAATATTACAGGCAGTAGCGCGCTTCTCGGCGCGCCCTACGCCCAGCCGAGTCGGGTGAGGATCGCGCGCCCCATGATCCAGTCCTTGTCGTCCTCGGTCAGGAAATCCAGCTCTTCGCGTGAAATGCGTCACGCGCTGGCGGTAGCTCGCCTTGGCGAACGAATTGGTGACATCGGTTCCCCAATAGCAGCGCTGCGGCCCATAGGCGTCGAACAGGCGGCGGATGTGCGGGGTCATGTCGCGGAACGGGTAGGGCTGCGAGGAGAACAGCGGGATCGACGACAGCTTCACCGACACGTTCGGATATTTGGCGAGCGCGGCCGCTTGCGCGATCGTGGCCGGCATCATGTTGTTCTTCATGGCCTCGGATGAGACGCCCATGTGGTCGATGATGAGGATGAGCTGCGGGTTGCGCTCCGCGATCGCACCGAACAGCGGCAGCTGCCCGGTGGTGAGGAACATGATCGGGATGCCGGCTTTCGCGGCTTGCGGCCAGAACCAGTCCGCGGTTCCATCGGTCAGCCACTTGGTCTGCGCGCCCGCGATGTTCAAGCGGATGCCGAGCACGGCCGGCTGCTGCCGCCAGGTCGCGAGGCGTCGTGCCTCGCCCGGATCCTCGATCGCTACATGGCCCATGGTGGCGAACCGGCCCGGATAGCGGCGCGCCGCCTCCTGGCCGTAGTCGACGCGCAGCCCCTCGAGCGTCGGCGGAACGATCACCACGCGATCGACGCCGGCGTCGTCGATCATCGGCACCACCCGCTCGATGGTCATCGGCTCCGGCAGCTGCGGCCGCGTGCCCGGCACCCAGGGCCGGTCCGGCGTATTCGCCTTCCACATATGAATTTGTAAATCCACGATGATGCGCCGCGGCCTCGGCGCCGGCTGCGCCCCGACCGGCTGCGCGCGCTTGTCGTCAGCGCGAGGCCGGCCGCGAGCGTGCCGTTGAGAAAATGGCGGCGGGTCAACATGATTGGAGTCCTCCTCGCATCACCGCGTCAGGAACGGCACCGCCAGCCGGTGAAACAGCTCGGCCGCGTCCCACGGCACCATGTGCTTGCAGCCTTCCGCGAAGTGCAGATCGAGCTGCGGGTAGCGCTCGTGCAGGAGGGTAGCACGTTCGGCCGCGCGGGCGCGGTCCTCGCGGCCGTAGATCAGCAGCAGCGGCATCTTGAGCTCGGTCAGGCGCTGCCACAGCGGCACTCCTTCCTTGCTCTTTTCCGCCACCACCTTCCTGCGCCTCGGCGTGGCGCAGCACGAATTGCTCGAAGCAGCGCCCGATGCTGTTCTGGTGCCGCAGCTCCAGCTCCTCGGGCGTGATCAGCTCATGATGGAACAGGTTGGCCTCGAGCAGCGCGCGGGTATCCGCGAGGCTCGGCTCCTGGCGCACCATCCGCTCCTCGAGCCGCGCCTGGGCGGCTTCGCCGCGCGCCCCGACCTTGCCGGCCGCGGTCTCGAGCGGCGGCAACAGGCTGCCGGTGCCCAGGATGATCACATGCGAGACGCGCTGCGGATGCGCGAGCGCGAGATTCACCACCGTGCTGCCGGCCGAGGAATGGCCGATCAGCGCCGCCCGCTCGAGCCCGAGCGCATCCATGAAGCGCAGCAGGAAGGTCTTGCGCGGCGGTGCGGCGCTCGATGCGTCCGCCGCATCGCTCTTGCCGAAGCCCGGCAGGTCGACCGCGATCGCCCGGATGCCGTGGCGCGCGAGCGCATGCAGGTTGCGGCGGAACACGTCGGCCGACGAGCCGAGCGAGCTCCCGTGCAGCAGGATCGCCGGCACGCCGCTGCCCTCCTCGAGATAGCGGACGCTGCGGCCATCGACCTCGACGAAGCGATCCTGTGTCCTCACGGCGATGTTCATGTGTGGTTTCCTTTCTATTGCTCACTGCCCGGCGATGCGCTGCCAGGGCAGCAGCTTGAGGCGGCGCACCCCGTTGGCGATGTAGGGCTCGCGGTTGGCGATGGCCTCGGCCTCGCCGCGGGTCGCTGCCCGAAAGATGATCATGCCGGTGCCGAAACGGTTGCCGGTATCGTCCAGGAACGGTCCGGCGCCGACCAGCATCCCCTTGGCCTCGAGCTCGTGGATGAAGTCGTGATGGCGGGCGGTGAGCTCCTCCCGGCTGAGCGCGATCCGGGGCGGCGGATCGACCACCTCGTTGTTGATCACCCAGCATTGCTCGCGCTGGCGCTCGGTTGTTCCGCTCATGCTTCCTCCCTCCCGGTCATCGAGGCGCCTGGCGCCCGCCATTTGTGACGGTGCCGCCGCCTTCGTCAAAGCGGCCTAGCAAATCCGCAAATGCGGCGCCCGTAAAGCGGGCCTGGCCGAGCCGCGGTCCGGTGCGAAAATACCAAAAAAATCAAGGAGCTGGCGCGGCCTGCTCATTTTCCCCATGCGGCCCTGCCGCGCGCCCGCACCAGCTGGCGCGCTTGTTGCACTGTTCCACCCCGGCATGTGCCGAGAAGCGGGCAGCCGAAGGGAGCGCAAATGCGTCTGCAAATTCTGGTCGCCAGCAGCTTGATCCTGGCGGGCGCGGCGGCTTTCGGCGCGCCGCCGCCGTTGATCTCAGAGGCGTCTGGCTGGTCGAGGACCAGACCGGCGAGATCGAGATCGAGAATTGCGCCGGCCTCTTGTGGGGCATCGTGGTGTGGGAGCGCACCCCCGGCCGCGACAGCGAGAATCCGGACGCATCCCTGCGGGGCCGCCCGACGCTCGGCATCCCCATCCTGCTCGGCATGCGCAGGTCACCGAGCCGCACGCCGAAGGGCCGCAGACGATCTGGCGCGGTCAGATCTACAATTCCCGCAACGGAAAGACCTATGACGCCAGCATCAAGCCGGTCGATGCCGATACGCTGCATCTGGAAGGCTGCGTTCTGGGCGGCCTGTTCTGCGGCGGGCAGAACTGGACCCGCGTCAAGCCGCCCGCCGCCGCTCTGCGACCACCCGCGCGACCGGCGAGGTCTGCTCACGTGTCTCCGATCTCGCGCGGCGGCCCCATTAGCACGGGCTGGAACAGCACCGCCGCCGCCAGCGTGCAGGCGAGCGACAGCGCCAGCAATTTGCCCATGGTGGAGGTGCCGGGATGACTCGACAGCCACAGGCTGCCGAACGCGGTCGCGGTCGTCATGGCGCTGAAGATGACGGCGCGGGTGAGGCTCGATTGCAGGAGCCCGGTCTGGCCCGCCCGCCAGGCCGTGATGTAGTAGATCTTGAACGCGACGCCGACGCCGAGCAGCAGCGGCAGCGCGATGATGTTGGCGAAGTTGAGCGGCATTCCGATCAGCACGCACAGCTCGAGCGTCACGATGCCGGCGACCAGCAGCGGAATGAGCGTGAGCAAAACGTCGGTGAACCGCCGCAGCACGATCCAGAGCAGGAAGGCGATCGAGAGCGAGCGCCCAGCCGCCGGCCTGGATGAAGGCGCGGATGACGGTATTGCCGGATTCCAGGATCGAGATCGGGCCGCCGGTCGCGTCCGGCTCGACCGCGAGCACGCCGCGGGCGAATTGCGCGCAGCACCTCGTTGTCGTTGGGATCGCCCTTGGGATAGACCTCGACCCGCGCGCGGCCGTCGGGCTTGAGCCACTGCGCGGTCAGGTCGGCGGGCAGCGTCATGTCGGTGATCGGCTCCGCCTGCAGCGAGGCCGCCAATCCGCCGAGCGCGACCTTGAGCGGCGCGACGAACACGTCTTGCGCCTTCGCCCGGGTCGCCGGGTCGGATTTGGCGAGCCGCGTCAGCGCATCGGCCAGGCGCTTGGCCGCCATGGCGCCGGGCCCGTTCTTGTCGCCGATGCTGATGACCTGGTTCAGGGTATCGGCCCCGCTCTGGAGCGCGGTCACGTTCTCGGCGTCGGTCGGCGCCGGGCGGGGCGTCTGCGCCAAGGTCGGCCCGAGCGCCTTGGCGGCCTTCCCGATGGCCTCGAGCTTCTGCGGCTGATCGCCCGGCACGAAGCTCTCGATGGTCATCACGTGCGAGACCTCCGGCAGCTTGCCGATGCGCTCCGCCTCCTGCTTGGCGATCGCGAGCGAGGGCGCCAGCACCTCGATCGTGCTGGCGCCGGTCGCCGGATCGCTGCGCAGATCGAGATAGGTCGCGATCGACTCGACCTTGGGGCTGTTGAGATTGATCGGATTGAAGTCGAAGCGCAGATTGTAGAGCAGCGGCAGCCCGCCCAGCACGACGACCGCGGTGCCCACGATGATGGCGATGCGGTGGCGCTCCATGAAGCGATCGACCGGAGCGAGCGACGCATAGCCGAGCGGCTCCTTCTCGCCGGGCGGATTGAGCACCTTGAGCAGCGCCGGCAACAGCGTGATGGTGCTCACATAGGCGATGAGCATGCCGACGCCGGCGATCTGGCCGAGCTCGGAGACGCCGCGATAGTCGGTCGGCAGGAACGACAGGAAGCCGCACGCGGTCGCGGTCGCCGCCAGCGTGAGCGGCACGCCCAGATGCTTGGCCGTATTGGCGAGCGCGATGCGCAGATTGTTGATCTCGTAGCGCTCGGCGCGGTAGCGCACGCTGAACTGGATGCCGAAATCGACCCCGATGCCCACGAACAGCACCGCGAACGCGATCGAGATCGGATTGAGCGCGCCGACCATCCGCAACCCGATCGCCGCCGTGATGGCGAGCCCCATGGAGATGCTGATGAACACCGCCAGGATGATCTTGGGAGACTTGCAGCGCCAGCCACAGGATGGTGAGCACCACGATGATGGTGCCGAGCGCGTTCTCGGCCGCGTGGTCCTTGAGGGTGGCGAATTCCTCGTCCTGGATCGGGATGGCGCCGGTGAGCCGCAGGCGTGCGTGATACTGCGTATCGAAATGCAGGTCGGCGGCCGCCTGCCGGATCGCGTCGGTCGCCTTCTTGCCCGGCTCGAGCGCGCCGTAGTCGAGCACCGGGCTCACCTCGATGAAGCGGCGCAGCTCGTTCGCGGTCGGCGGCTTCTTGTTCACCAGCTCGC
This sequence comes from uncultured Alphaproteobacteria bacterium, assembly GCA_963744275.1. Taxonomy (GTDB): domain Bacteria; phylum Pseudomonadota; class Alphaproteobacteria; order Rhizobiales; family Xanthobacteraceae; genus VAZQ01. Next base: position 46,230 of record CAVUSX010000023.1, on the reverse strand, counting down.
GCCAGGAGAAGCTCGCCGGCCGTCCGGACAGCTCGTCCTCGATCGGCTGCGCGAACATGGTCAGCGGACGCACCATGTCGTCGAGGGTGAATTTCTGCTGCAGGATGCCTTGCAGCGAGAAGGAGAGCGCCTGGACCAGCCCGCGCCACGACGGGTCGGCCACCAGCACCTGCACCAGCGGCTGCGACTTCGCCAGCGTGCCGACCGTGTCGGCGACCTGCTCGGCCGGCAGGAACAAAAGTCCGTTACGGGCGAAAAACGGGTTCTCGCTCAGCTCCTGGACGGAGGGGAACAAAGCCGGATCGGCCGCCAGTTTCTCCGCCAAAGCCATGCTGGCCGCGGTCGCCCGCTCCGAGGTCGCGGCGTCGACGACCGCAAGAATTTTCTCGTGGTTTCCCTGGAACGCGTCAACAAAGGCAAGCTCTCGTTGGCGCCAGGGCAGCTCCGGAGAGATTAATTGGTTAACGTTTGTGTTAATGGCGAAATTACGGACCGCGTAGATGCCTGAAAAAACAGACAAAAACAGTGCGATGACGATTACGACCCAAGCATTATGCGTGCAAGTATTAACAAGTGCGGCAAGTTTAGCTTTTAGCATGATTCTTTCTTTCTCCACATTGTACGCGAAATCGGGCGGGAGCCCATTGAACCGAGCGATCCATCCGGGTATTCAAAGCCTTAACTATCGACGCCTCGGGTCTCTGGGGTTCCCCCAGGGAGCGTCCCGGGGTGGAGGCGCGCAACCGCTAGCTTGGCTTCTTGGCACTTTGGACCAGCTTTGGAATTACTACTTAAGTCACTTCTCCGTTCGGGTCGCTTCTCCGCCACCGTGTGCTAGCAGGAATTGTGGTGATCATGACTATAGCAAATCCCATCGGTGTCACGCCCACCCCCTTGCTCGATACCATCAAGAGTCCCGCCGACTTGCGCCGTCTGCCCGAGAAGGATCTCCGCCAGGTCGCGGATGAATTGCGGGCCGAGACCATCAGCGCGGTGGCGGTGACGGGCGGACATTTGGGCGCCGGGCTCGGGGTCGTCGAGCTCACTGTTGCGCTGCACTATCTGTTCGATACCCCGCGCGACCGGCTGCTCTGGGATGTCGGGCACCAGGCCTATCCGCACAAGATCCTCACCGGCCGGCGCGACCGCATCCGCACGCTGCGCCAGGGCGGGGGCCTGTCGGGATTCACCAAGCGCGCGGAAAGCGAATACGACCCGTTCGGCGCCGCCCATTCCTCGACCTCGATCTCGGCCGGTCTCGGCATGGCGGTCGCCCGCGACCTCAAGGGCAAGTCCAACAACGTGGTCTGCGTCATCGGCGACGGCGCCATGTCGGCCGGCATGGCCTACGAGGCCATGAACAATGCCGGCGCCATGGATTCGCGCCTTATCGTCATCCTCAACGACAACAATATGTCGATCGCGCCGCCGGTCGGCGCCTTGTCGGCCTATCTGGCGCGGCTGGTGTCGGGGCGGCCCTATCGCTCGCTGCGCGCGACCATCCGCCAGCTCGCCAAGCGGCTGCCCAAATTCCTCGAGCAGCGCGCCCGCGCCATGGAAGAATATGCGCGCGGCCTGGTGACCGGCGGCACCTTGTTCGAGGAGCTCGGCTTCTACTATGTCGGCCCGATCGACGGCCACAATCTCGACCACCTCCTGCCGGTGCTCAAGAACGTGCGCGACACCCGCGAAGGGCCGATCCTGGTCCACGTGGTGACCCAGAAGGGCAAGGGCTACGCGCCCGCCGAAGCCTCCGACGACAAATATCACGGCGTCGTCAAGTTCGACGTCTCGACCGGCAAGCAGGACAAGCCGAAGTCGAACGCGCCCTCCTACACCAAAGTTTTCGGCGAGAGCCTGGTCAAGGAGGCGCGCAAGGACGAGCGCATCGTGGCGATCACGGCGGCCATGCCGTCGGGCACCGGCATCGACATTTTCGCCAAGGCGTTCCCCGACCGCACCTTCGATGTGGGCATCGCCGAGCAGCATGCGGTGACCTTCGCGGCCGGGCTCGCCGACCGAGGGCTTCAAGCCGTTCGCCGCCATCTATTCGACCTTCCTGCAGCGCGGCTACGACCAGGTCGTGCACGACGTCGCCATCCAGCGCCTGCCGGTCCGCTTCGCGATCGATCGCGCCGGCCTCGTCGGGGCCGACGGCCCGACCCATGCGGGCTCCTTCGATCTGAGCTATCTCGGCTGCCTGCCGGGATTCGTGCTGATGGCGGCGGCCGACGAGGCCGAGCTCGTCCACATGGTGGCGACCGCGGCGGCGATCGACGACCGGCCGTGCGCGCTTGCGCTATCCGCGCGGCGACGGCGTCGGCGTCGACATGCCGGAATTCGGCGTGCCGCTGGAGATCGGCAAGGGCCGCATCGTGCGCGAAGGCAGCATCGGTCGCGCTCCTGTCGCTCGGCACCCGGCTCGCGCATTGCCTCACCGCCGCCGAGACGCTGGCCGCGCACGGCTTGACCACCACGGTCGCGGATGCGCGCTTCGCCAAGCCGCTCGATGTCGACCTGGTGCTGCGGCTGGCGCGCGAGCACGAAGTGCTTGATCACGGTCGAGGAAGGCGCCATCGGCGGGTTCAGCGCCCAGGTCCTCCAGGCGCTGGCCGAGCACGGCGCCTTGGACAACGGGCTCAAGGTGCGCTGCATGGTGCTGCCGGACGATCTTCATCGACCACGACAGCCCGGCCGCCATGTATGCGGCCGCCGGCCTCGACGCCAAGGGCATCGTCGCCAAGGTCTTCGAAGCGCTCGGAAAGGATGCCCGCCGGGAGTTCGCCAAGCTGCGCTGACTTCGCACGACCTTGGAGCGCTCCCGCGCCGTCACCATCTCTCGGTGACCAAAGCGGCCGGCGTGCTCCCGGTCACAAGAGATGCCTACGAAGCCGATCGCTAGTGAAGCCGACATCGGCGAAGCCGACACCAAGCAGGCCCATGCAAGCGCCGTTGAAAGTGAAACGATGAAAGTGATTTTGGCTCAGCCGCGGGGATTTTGCGCCGGCGTCGTGCGCGCGATCGAGATCGTCGAGCGCGCGCTGCAGAAATACGGCCCGCCGGTCTATGTGCGCCACGAGATCGTGCACAACAAGCACGTGGTCGAGAGCCTCAAGGCCAAGGGCGCCCGCTTCGTGGAGGAGCTCTCCGAGGTGCCGCCCAGACGCGGTGACCATCTTCAGCGCCCATGGCGTGGCCAAGAGCGTCGAGGACGAGGCCGCGCAGCGCGACCTGCCGGTGCTCAACGCCACCTGTCCGCTGGTCACCAAGGTGCATAACCAGGGCAAGCGCTATGTCGGCCAGGGCCGCAAGCTGATCCTGATCGGCCATGCCGGCCATCCGGAGGTCGAGGGCACCATGGGGCAGATCTCGGCGCCGGTCATCCTGGTGCAGAACGAGGGCGAGGTCGCCAGCGCTCGATCTTCCGCGCCGACGCGCCGGTTGCCTATGTGACCCAGACGACGCTCAGCGTCGACGACACCCAGGGCATCATCGCCGCGCTGCAGCGTCGCTTCAAGGACATCGTCGGCCCGGAAACCCGCGACATCTGCTACGCGACGCAAAATCGCCAGTCGGCGGTGCGCGAGCTCTGCAAGCTGGTCGACGTCATCCTGGTGGTCGGCGCGAAGCAACAGCTCGAACTCCAACCGCTTGCGCGAGATCGGCAGCGAGGAGGGCGTGCCGAGCTATCTGATCGCCGACGGCAGCGAGCTCGATCCGCAATGGCTGAGGGGCGCCGCGACCGTCGGCATCACGGCCGGCGCATCGGCGCCGGAAGTGCTGGTCGACGACGTCATCGAAGTCTTGCGGCGCCTCGGCGCCGGTCGACATTTCGACGCTGCCCGGGCGCGAGGAGAACGATCGAGTTCCGGCTGCCGGCCGAGTTGGCCACGGTCCTGAAGCCGCATCTGTCGCCGTCAAGTCGGCGCGAGATAAGCTTGAAGAGGTCGACAGCATGGCCATTCCGTTCTTCAAGGAAATGCGCATCGGCGCCTACCTCCTGAAGCAGAAGCTCATGGGGCGCAAGCGCTACCCGCTGGTGCTGATGCTGGAGCCGCTGTTCCGCTGCAACCTCGCCTGCGTCGGCTGCGGCAAGATCGACTATCCGGACCCGATCCTCAACCGGCGCCTGTCGGTCAAGGAATGCCTCGACGCCGTCGACGAGTGCGGCGCGCCGATGGTCGCCATCCCGGGCGGCGAGCCGCTGATCCACCGGAGATCGGCGAGATCGTCAAGGGCATCGTGGCGCGCAAGAAATTCGTCTCGCTCTGCACCAATGCGCTGCTGCTCGAGAAGAAGCTCCATCTGTTCACGCCGCCCGATTCCTGTTCTTCTCGGTGCATCTTGACGGCTCAAGAAGCACCACGACAAATCGGTCTCGCAAGGAAGGCGTGCTTCGACAAGGCGGTCGTCGGCCATCAAGGCCGCCAAGGCGAAAGGCTTCACCGTCAACGTCAACGCCACCATCTTCGACGGGCATCCGGCCGAGGACATCGCCGCCTTCCTCGACTACTGCAAGGAGCTCGGCGTCGGCGTCACCGATCTCGCCCGGCTACGCCTATGAGCGGGCGCCCGACCAGGAGCACTTCCTCAACCGCCGCAAGACCAAGGAGCTGTTCCGCAAGGTTTTCGCGCTGGGCAAGGGCAAGAGCTGGAACGTTCATGCATTCCGGCGCTGTTCCTCGACTTCCTGGCCGGCAACCAGACTTACCATTGCACGCCCTGGGGCATGCCGACGCGCAATATCTTCGGCTGGCAGAAGCCCTGCTATCTGCTCGGCGAGGGCTACGCCAAGACCTTCACGGAGCTGATGGAGACCACCGACTGGGATTCCTACGGCACCGGCGCCTACGAGAAATGCGCCAACTGCATGGCCCATTGCGGCTACGAGCCGACCGCCGCGGAAGCGATGTTCACCTCGCCCTTGAAGGCGATCAGGTGGCGCTGCGCGGCCCGCGCACCGAAGGCCCGATGGCGCCGGAGATTTCGCTCGAGCATCAGCGCCCGGCGCAATACATCTTCTCCGACCAGGTCCAGCGGAGCCTCACCGAGATCCGCGCCGCCGAGGCGCAGGAGAAGACCCGCAAGACCGCCGCCAAGGCCGAGTCCGCCAGCACCGCGGCGTAGCCCGCATGTAGCGCAGCGCAATGCGGGAAGGGCGGTCCCGGATGGCGTGGAGTTTATCGTCGGGCGGCGCTACGCGCCGACCCGTTGGCTCCACCCAACCTTTCCCTCAGCTCGGCTTGCCGGTCGGCGCCGCGGCGTCCTTCCGTCTGCCGCAGCACGCCGGCCTGCACCAGCGCGGAGGTGATCTGTCCGCTGGCGCGGATCAGCTCCACGGCGGCCGCCGCCGTGAGCACCAGGCGGCACACCGGCACCGCGCGGCCGGTCGCCGCATCGCCTTGCTTGAGCGGATCGAGCCGCGACACCAGGAACTCCATGCGCAGCGTGCTGCCGTCGAACGACCAGCTGCCGATCGAGTCGCGAAAGTCTCGCCCAGCGCCGGCATGTCCTGATAGCGGTAATTGGGCCGTTGCGTTTCGTTTGCCATGGGGTCTCCGGGGGTTGGCGTGTGATGCAAAGCATTACGAAGCGGGCAGGCGCAAGGCAATACCTGAGCGTGGGGCCGTAGGATGGGTAGAGCTCTTGCGATACCCATCAACCGCCGCTGATGGGTATCGCGAAGAGCTCAACCCATCCTACCAGAATCTCAAAACTCCGGCTTTCCGCGCCGTCGGCACCGGCTCGAGCCCGAGATTGAAATAATCCTCGCTGACCTCGGCGCACACGTCCGGCTCGCGCATCCGGTTGTTGGGGTTGGCCACGCGGTGGCGGTTGCGCGTGCCCGACCACGGTTGGTAGAACGCGCCCGGGTCTTCGACCGTGAACGCCACCTCCAGAGTCTTGCCCTCGTCGATCAGCCGGAACCGCTCGACCACGTGCAGCTTGTCGGTGTGCGGCGTGCGATAGAAATCCACGAAGGTGCGGTCGTTGAACCCGATGGTGTCGACCACCAGCGTATCGCCGTCGTAATGGCCGACCGACTCCCCGTACCAGGACGGCTTGGGATCGGCCGAATGCGGCACGTCGAGCCAGATGTGGCGCACGCGCCCCGCCAGGAGCAGCACCACCTCCTTGGGGGTCTGGATCACATACATGGGGCCGGGATTGAGATGGAAGGCGGGCACGCCGGTCTCCCAGCATCGGGCCTCGCGCGTCTCGCCGTTGCGGCCGGCCAGCACCAGCGCGTTCTGCTTGGCCAGCGCCTCGCGCACCCAGGGCATGAGGTTTTTGCCCTCGGCATTGTCGAGGTTCGCCACCCGGTAGGTCGACGTGATCCGCATCTCGCGCGCCACCTCGTTGTTGGCGAAGGGATGCGCCGGATCGTCCGTCACCGGCCCGAGCCCGCTCGGCGGACTGGTGTAATCGTTGAACGCATGCGCGATCGTGTAGTCGGGCGCCTTGGGCGGACGAATCCGAGCCAGGCGACGCCGGGCGCCGACAGATCGAGCCCCGGTGGCGCGCCGGTCGCCGGGTCCGCCGCCAGCGCCGGCAGCAGCGCCGAGGCGCCAGAGCGCGCCGAGCGCGATAGCGCGAGGCGACGCGCAACAGCCGGACGCGGGCATCGGGCGCAGGCAAGTTTGTGTCACCCGGGCATCTCCCGTTCGCCTCGTCGATCAACGACGGCCGCACGCCGCTCACCTGCGACAGATCGCGATGGGTATCGTTGCAGGCGTAATCCTCGATCCGCACGTCGGGGCGCGCCTCATAGAGAAAGCGCGCCTGCCAATCGGTCGCATACATCTGCGGATCGTGAATCGTAATAATGTCCTCGAGCCGGTCGCCGAGCTTGCGGATGCGCTCGAGCGTGCTCAGCGCCTCGCTGTGCGGCAGCCCGCTGGCATCGAGGAAAGTGGTGGCGTTGTAGCCCGCCGATTCCACCACCAGCGTGTCGCCGTCGAAGCGGCCGACCGAATGGCCGTTGTACCAGGGATCGCCCATCAGGCTGTCGAGCTTTGCGAGCGGCTTGTCCAGCACGATCACGCGCAGCTGATGGTTCATCTCATAGACGAACGTCACCTGGCCGGGGGGCACCTGGAACACCTCGAACGGATAGGGCGTGGCGAGCACGCGCGGCACGCCGTCCGGCACGCACAGCTTGCGCGCCCGGTCGACCAGCGAGCCGTCGGCCAAGCCCGCCTGGTTCTTCGCATAGGCGGCCTTGCCAGCCGCCGTGAGGGGAGGCTCGCCCCCGCCCACCACCTGGATTTTCGGGCTGTAGCTCGTCGCCCAATAGGTGCCGGAAATGTCCGGCGCGGCGGTCGCGCCCTGCGCGCAGAGACACCCACATGACGGCCAAGCCGGCGCCGCAACACGAAAGACTTTCATTCGCCCCCTCGGCCGCAGAGTTTCTACGCATTTGCGGCGAGACTATACCGCCGGCCTGGCGTAGGGAATGGCGCACGATCGGGGCGCAGCGTCGCAGCTTCAATGCCGGCACCCCCTTACAAGTCCGGCGCTTCATGAGGCAGAAAGCGCTTGACCCGACCGCCCAAATCAGTGGATTCAGGAAATTGAAACTCACGAATTGCGTGCTGGCGGTTCGTAGGATGGGTTGAGCTCATAAGCGCTTGCGGTACCGTCTCCGCTCCTTCGGCCGGGCATAGTGCGAAACCCAGCAGGAAACGCTGATGGGTTTCGCAAGAACTCAACCAATCCTACAAGACGCGCGCCCCCCAACCACGGTTATTTGTAAATTCATTGTATTTTCAATGGCGAGCGCTTCGCGAGCTCCGCTCACATCCCGTACATCACCGGGCTGTCCTGGCTCTTCAGGCTGCGGTAGCGCGCCAGCGCCCAGAGCGGGAAGAATTTCGGGTAGCCGTGGTAGCGCAGGTAGAACACGCGCGGGAAGCCGGTCGCGGTGTAGCGCGGCTCGTCCCAGAAGCCGTCGGCGCCCTGGTGGCGCAGCAGATAGTCGATGCCGCTCTGCACCGCCGGTCGGCCGGCCTCGCCGGCCGCCATCAGGCCGATGAGCGCCCAGGCGGTCTGCGAGGCCGTGCTGGGCGCCGCCTCGTAGCCGCGGTAGTCGAGCTTGTAGCTCGCGCCGTCCTCGCCCCAGCCGCCGTCCGGGTTCTGGATGGCGAGCAGCCAATCCACCGCCTTGCGGATCTCGGGCGCGCCGTGATCGAGGCCGGCGGCATTGAGCGCGCACAGTACCGACCAGGTGCCGTAGATGTAGTTCATGCCCCAGCGCCCGTACCAGCTGCCGTCGGGGAGCTGGGTCTTGCGCAGATAATCGAGCGCGCGCTTGGGCGCGGCGTCGGCGGGCTTCTCGCCGAGCTGCGCCAGCATCGACAGGCAGCGGGCGGTGACGTCCTCGGTCGGCGGATCGAGCAGCGCGCCGTGGTCCGCGAACGGAATGTTGTTGAGATAATCGTATTCGTTCTCGGAATCGAAGGCGCCCCAGCCGCCGTTGCGGCTCTGCATGCCGGCGATCCATTCGCGCGCGCGCGCGATCGCGGGCGCGAAGGCGTCGTGGCGGCCAAGGCGCTGCTCGCGGTCCATGGCCATGACCACGACCGCGGTATCGTCGACGTCGGGATAATGCGGATTGGCGTATTGGAAGGCCCAGCCGCCCGGACGCAGCTGCGGGCGCCGCACCGACCAGTCGCCGGCGACGTCGAGCACCTGCTTGCCGGCGAGCCAATCCAATCCGCGCCGCGTCGGCGCCGCCGCCGCATCGCCGCCGACCTCGAGCAGGGTCTGGCACACGAGCGCGGTGTCCCACACCGGCGAAACGCAGGGCTGGCAATAGGCCTCATGGGCATGCACCACCAGCAGCTTCTCGACCGACTTGCGCGCCACCGCCCGCAGCGGGTCGTAGGCCGGCAGCCCAGCACGTCGAGCATCATCACGCTGTTGGCCATGGCCGGGAAGATGGCGCCGAGCCCGTCCTCGCCGTTGAGGCGCTCGGTCACGAAGGCGCGCGCGCGGTCGATGGCGCGCTGGCGCATGTTCTTGGGAAAGCGCGGCTCGAGCACGCGCAGCACCACGTCGACGGCGCGGAAGAACAGGAACCAGACCCATTTCTGCTGCGGCGCCTTGGGGGCGAGGCGCAGCTCCCCGGGCGGCTCCAGGAACAACTCGTCGATCCGCACGCCCTTGCGGTTGCGCGCCGTGGGCTTGCAGCGCCATCAGCACCAGGAGCGGCACGATGACGGTGCGGCTCCAATAGGACATCTTGTCGATATGGAACGGGAACCAGCGCGGCAGCAGCATGATCTCGACCGGCATCATCGGCAGCGCGCGCCACGGAATGAAGCCGAACAGCGCCAGCATCAGGCGAGTGAACACGTTGGTGCGCCCGGCGCCGCCGCGCGCCAGGATGGCCTCGCGGGCGCGCCGCATGTGGGCCGCGTCGGGCGCATCGCCGATCATCTTGAGGGCGAAATAGGCCTTCACGCTCGCGCTCATGTCGAAGTCGCCGTCGCGGAACAGCGGCCAGCCGCCGTGGGCGCCCTGGATGCGGCGCAGGTAGACGGCGATCTTCTGCTCGAGCGCGGTATCGACCGGCTCCGCCAGATAATGGCGCAACAGCACGTATTCGGCCGGGATGGTGGCGTCGGCCTCGAGCTCGAACACGAAATGGCCGTCCGGTTGCTGGCGCGCCAAGAGCGCGCGCGTCGCGGCCTGGATTCCGGCATCGAGCGGATCGCGGCCGTCGAGGCCGGGCACCAGGGCAGGGGAGGCATCAGACATGAGTTCGATTTCTCGGTCGATTTCGTTCGCTTCGTAGGATGGGTTGAGCCCTTGCGAAACCCATCGGCGGCCACGGGTGGTGATGGGTTTCGCAAGAGCTCAACCCATCCTACGAATTCATCGCCGCTGATTTCCTGTGCCGGTGCATCGAGGTCATTGGTGACGATACGCAGCATCTTGCCGGTATCGATGATCACTCGGATTTCCCGTACCGGCACCTGCAGAGGGTTTCTGCGGCTGGCAGCAAGCCGAGCCGGCAGATGACCAATGCGATCGCTGAGAACGTTGCCCTTCTTCGTGACACGGTTCTCGCTTATCATCGTGAACGGAGTGTTCTTCTTCAGCCGCGTCACGAAGCGGCAACCGGCATCATCGAGCTTCGTCCACCAGCGAGAGTCGTAATAGCCAAGGTCGTACACGTAGGTGGCACCAGGCTCGATCGGCATGGCTTTGGCCGCCGTGATGTCGTTGACGTTGGACGGGGTCACCGCAAAGTAGATCGGTCGATCGGTATTCGGATCGTAGACGATATGCACCTTTGCTCCCAACGCCCTGGCCGAGAACGTCGCCCAGTCCGCGCTCAGGCGGGAAAGCCGTACGCTCGTGGAATCATAAGCCGCATCGCCTCTCCGCCCACTCGCCGCACGAAGTCGGGCCTCCGCGACTTCGTCATGAATTGCCGGCCGTCTCGGATATATCCGACATCGGCTCGGCGCGAGTGAAGCCGAGTCTCGGCATCGTGCATCTGTCAGAGAACGCGAATCCAGAATTGTTGCCGCCTCGCATCACCTAAAAAAATGGTCTTCCAGCGCTTCAACCCATCCTACGAAACCAATTCGGCGGCGCGGTTGCCGGACCGGATGGCGCCCTCGATCGTGGCCGGGAGGCCGGTATCGGTCCAATCTCCCGCCAAGACCAGATTGCGCCAGCGCGTGCCGGCTCCCGGCCGCCGCGCATCCTGCGCCGGCGTGGCCGCGAAGGTGGCGCGCCGCTCGCGCACAATTTGCCACGGCGGCAGCGCGGCGCAAAGTCCGGTCGCGGCCTTGACCTCGTCCCAGATGGTGCGCGCGAGCGTCTCGCGCGGCGTGTCGATGAGCCGGTCGCCGGCGCTGACGGTGACGGAGAGGCGGCCCGCGAAGGCGAAGATCCATTCCGTGGTGGCGTTGAGGACGCCGAGGATCGGCGGCTGCCCCTGCGGCGGCGCAATGCGGAAATGCGCGTTGACGATGGCGCGGAACTCGGTCGGCGCCTCGAGGTCCGGCACCAGCGCGGTAGCCGCGTAGGGCGGGACCGCCAGCACCACGGCATCGTCGCGCGCGAGCGCGATGCTGTCGGACCCGAAGTCGAGCGCCGCGACCTCGCCGTCGGCGAAGCGCAGCGCATGCAGCTGATGGCCGAGCCGCAGCTCGGCTGCGTGCTGCGCCAGGTGAGCCAGGGCCGGCTCGATCAGGGTCGGGCCCAATCCCTCGCGCGCGATCAGCGGCCGGCAGGCGGCGCCGCCGGCCGCCAGCGTCTCGCGGATGACCGCGCCGGCGAGCTTGGCCGAGCCGAGCGGCGGCGCGATGTTCAGCGCCGCCAGCAGCAACGGCCCGGTCAGGCGCTCATAGAGCGGCCCGCTGCAATCGATGACCTCGCCGATCGGCTTGCCGGCGGGCGGAAACAGGAGCGGGGCGAGCTTGAGATAATCGCGCGCGCGGGTGCCGGGAACGCGCCTGCTGGAATCGAAGATCCACCACGGCACGCGGCCGGCGTTCATGCGCAGCCGCCAGCGCGCGCGGCTCTTGAGGTCGATGAAATCGAAGGCGGCCTCGGACGGCAGCGGCAAGCGTTGCGCGGCCCCGATATCGCGCAAGAAGGCGAGCGCCGCGCGATTGCCCGACAGCAGCAGATGGTTGCCGTTGTCGATCGTCATGTCGAGCGCGGCATCGTGGTAGGAACGGCAGCGGCCGCCCGCGAAGGTGGTGGCTTCATGCAGCACGACGCGCTCGACGCCGTTCGGGCGGCCGCGTTTCGTCAGCGCGACCGCGGCGGCGAGGCCGGCGAGGCCGGCGCCGATGATGTGAATGGTCCGCGGCATCACACCAGCGCGTGACGGAGCACGATCCACAACAGGCGCGCGCGCGAAACCCGGATCGCCCGGCGCGGCGCCGACCAGCCGCGCGCCTCCAGCTGGTCGAGCATGGAGCGGTAGACCAGGCCCATGATGCGCGGCGCCCGCACGCGCCGCCGCGGCAGGGCGGCCATGATCTGGTCGGCCTGCGCGAAATGCTCGCGGGCGCGCGCGACCAGCTCGGCGCAGGCCTGGCCGAGCGTGGCGCTGCGCAGCGCCGTCTTGGGGTCGTTGGTATTGATGCCGGCCCGTATGAGCGCCTCGCGCGGCAGGTAGAGGCGCCCGACGGCGGCGTCCTCGTCGAGGTCGCGCAGGATGTTGGTGAGCTGGAGCGCGCGGCCGAGATGATGCGCGAGCGCGATGCCGGCCTCGCGCTCGATGCCGAACACGCGCACCGACAGGCGACCGACCGCGCTCGCCACCCGGTCGCAATAGAGGTCCAGAATGGCGGCGCTGGGACCGCGGATATCGTCGAAGGCGTCCATCTCCATGCCGTCGATCAGCGCCAGGAAATCCTCGCGCGCCAGATCGAAGTCGTGCACCGGCTTGGCGAGGCCAGCGAGCCGCGGCGGCACCTCTGCCGGCATAGAGCGCATTCACGTCGGCGCGCCAGGCGGCGAGCTCCATCAGCCGCTCGGCGCGCGGGCCGTCGGAATCCGCGATGTCGTCGACGCGCCGGCAGAAGCTGTAGATCTCGAACATCGCCTCGCGTTGCGCGGGCGGCAATATCTTCATCGCCGTATAGAACGAGCTGCCCGCGGCGTGCTGGGGCGGGCTCGGGGGGCTGGGGCTTGCCGCCTGCACGCTCACGCCCGGTAGGATTTGGCGAGCGGCGCCAGCGCCCGCTCCATGCGCTGAAAGGCCCCGGTCGCGATGCCGGTGAGCCCGACCAGCGCGACGGCGGGCGCCTTGAGATGCACGCGCTCGCTCAAGGGATCGCGCGCGACCAGAAGGGCGGTGAGGCGGCGCGCCAGCGCCTGGATGACGGCGACCTCCATGGCGAGACGGAAGTCGGCGATGCGCGGCGAGAACGCGGCGCTCTGGTCGAGCAGCGCCCCGGTGCGCAGCGCGAGCTTGCGCAGGCAGTCGCGCAGCGGCGCGGGCGCCACCGCGGCGCCCAGATCCTCGACGCCGGCGTGGCTCGCCGCAAGCGCATCGAGCGGCACATAGACGCGATCGAGGTTGCGAAAATCGGCGCCGCAATCCTGCAGGTGATTGATGATCTGCAGCGCGGCGCACAGCGCGTCGTTGGCGGGCCAGACCGAGCGGTCCTCGCCATGCACGTCGCACACGAAGCGCCCGACCGGCATGGCCGAGTAGCTGCAATAATTCATCAGGTCGTCCCAGTCCTGGTAGCGCAGCTTGGTCACATCCATCCGGAAGGCCGTCAAGAGGTCGAGCGCATGGCGTGGCGCGAGGTTGCGCTCACGCAGGACGGTGCGCAGCCTGACCGCCTCGGGCACCTGGTCGTCCTTGCCCAGGAGGCAAGCCTCGAGCTGGTCCAGGTGCGCGAGCTTCTCGGCCGCGGCGAGCGCGGCATGGTCCGCGATGTCGTCGGCGATGCGCACGAACTCGTAGAAGGCCAGGATGGCGCCGCGGTGACGCGGATGAATGAGATGCGAGGCGACGGGAAAGTTCTCGTCGCGATGGGACTTGCCTGATCGCAATTCGGCCGGACGGTCGGTCATTATACTCTGTTCCGAGGCAAACATCTGAGTCACAACGCTAGCTCACTCTATATATGTGTCGGTCTCCTATGGATATGTCGCCAGCCAAGTCTCATTCATTCTCTGACTTATGCGGTCTACCCCATTGATTCCATTCACTATCCGGCCTGGACGCGGCCCTTCCACAAGCCGCCTTTGCCACGCCAGTATTGCAGGGCGGAATCGAGGGTAAACAGCGTGTAACAGAAAGCAATGGCCGGGAGCGCGATCCCCCAGAGAGGGTTTACGCGGTAAAATCGCAAGGTCGGCTGGAATGCGATCGCCATCAAGAGCCAGGCCGCGAGCCCGCATGCCCGCGCCCAGCCGGTGCCGAACAGCGTCACCAGCGGCGGCACCAGATAGGTCAACCCCATGCCGGCGAGCACGCCCAGCAAGATGAGCGCCGAGTAGCGCAATTGCGCATAGGCGGAGCGCGCCACCATGCGCCTTATGTCCTCGAGCCCCGGATAGGCCCGGATGCTGGCGGCGCGCTGCGTGAGGCCGAGCCAGATCGGGCCGCGCGCCTTGAGGACGCCCGCCAAGGTGCAATCGTCGATCAATGCATTGCGGATGGTCTCGATGCCGCCGGCCTGGCGCAGCGTGTCGGCGCGCACCAGCATGCAGCCCCCGGCGGCGCCGGCAGTGGCGGCCTGCGGGGCGTTGATCCAGGCGAACGGGTAGAGCATCTCGAAGAAGAAGATGAAGGCCGGGATCAGGGCGCGCTCGGCCAGGCTTTCACAGCGCAGCTTGACCATCAGCGAGGTGAGCACCAGCCCGCCGGCGCTGGCCCGCGCCACCAGGGAGGAGAGCACGTCGGGCGCATAGACGATGTCGGCGTCCGAGAGCAGGAGATAGTCCGGCGCGCCGCGCTCGGCGGTCTCGATGCCTTGGCGCAACGCCCACAGCTTGCCGGTCCAGCCGGCCGGGAGCGGGCGGCCGGTCACGACCTCGAGCGTCCGGGGAGGGGGGCGAGCGCGGCGGCGGTCGCTCGCGCGATGGCGGCGGTGCCGTCGCTCGAGCCGTCGTCCACCAGGACGATCGAGCATTCGCCCGCATAGTCCTGGCGCAGCAGCGAGCCGATGCAGGCCCCGATGCCGTCCGCTTCATCGCGCGCCGGAATGACGACGGCGAGCTTCGGCCAGAGCGCGGGGGCGGGCAGGAGGGCGTCGTCGCGCTGCGACGACAGCCAGAATCCGCCGCGCGCGAGCAGCAGGTAGAGCCAGATCGCGAGCGCGAGCGCGGCGAGGATTTGAGCCAGCATGGGTTAAGGGGCCTTCCCGCCATTCACCAAGATCGGAGGTCGCGATACGGGGGTATAGTGGGATTGTCGATGCGGTGTAAAATCATGCCGTGCAACGTATTTTTGTCGTAGACAGCAGCCGGTCCGGCCCCCCGAGGGTTGGAGATGAAATCGCGTTCCGCTAAACGAGGCGCGCACAGGCTCGAAGGGGATGGAACAGGCGTGAACGCAATCGGACGATTTCAGGATCACCTCAACCAAATCGCGAAGGACACCGATAGCCTGCTCGACGAGTTGCTGGCGGTGGCGCCGGTCGCGCCCGAGCTCGGACGGCCCAAGCGCCTGCTCGAGGCGATGCGCTATGCGAGCCTGGGGGCCGGCAAGCGTTTTCGGCCGTTTCTGGTGGTCGAGAGCGCGGCTTTGTTCGGGGTTCCGCGCCCGCAGGCTCTGTCGGTCGGAGCGGCGCTCGAATGCGTGCATTGCTATTCGCTGGTGCATGACGACCTGCCGGCCATGGACAACGACGCGCTGCGGCGCGGCCGGCCGACCGTGCACAAGGCCTTCGACGAGGCGACCGCCATCCTGGCCGGCGACGGGCTTCTGACCTTCGCGTTCGATATCCTGTCGCGGCCGCAGACCCATCCCAATCCGGCGGTGCGCATCGAGCTGGTCACGGCGCTGGCGCGCGCCTCCGGGCTCGGCGGCATGGCGGGCGGCCAGATGCTGGATCTGGCGGCCGAGGGACGCTTCGACGGCGGCAAGGTGCAGCGGCTGGGCGAGACCGAGGTGATGACCCTGCAGGCCATGAAGACCGGCGCGCTGCTCAGCTTCGGCTGCCGCTCCGGCGGCATTCTGGGGCAAGCCCCCGACGCCGAGCGCGCGGCGCTCGAGCGCTACGGCTCCGCGGTCGGCCGCGCCTTCCAGATCGCCGACGATCTGCTCGACGTCGAGGGCGATCCGGCGCTGGTCGGCAAGCAGACCGGCAAGGATGCCGAGGCCGGCAAGGCTACCATGGTGGGCATTCTGGGGATCGAAGGCGCCAAGGCGCGCCTGCGCGATCTGGTGGCGGAGGCCGCCTCCGCGCTGGCGCCATTCGGGCAAGCCGCCGGCATCCTGGTCGAGGCCGCCCGCTTCGTCGCCGAGCGCGAGGCGTGAAGCTCTGGTAGGATGGGTTGAGCTCTTGCGAAACCCATCAAACGCCGCCGATGGGTTTCGCAAGAGCTCAACCCATCCTACGGACCTACGATCAGAGAATCGGAGAGCCAATGAACCTCCTTCGCCGCCGGTTCCTCTGCCTCGCCGGCGCCGCCATGGCGGCGCCTGCGGTCGCCTTCGCGCAAGCCTATCCGACGCGGCCGGTGCACATGGTGGTCGGCTTTGCGGCCGGCGGTGGTGCCGACATCATGGCGCGCCTGATCGGGCAGGCGCTCGCGCAGCGGCTCGGCCAGCAGATCGTGGTCGACAACCGCCCGGGCGCCGGCACCAATATCGCCACCGAGGTGGTGGCGAAGGCGGCGCCCGACGGCTACACGCTGCTGCTCGCCAATTCGCCCAACGCCATCAACGCGACCCTCTACGACAATCTCAGCTTCGATTTCGTCCGCGACATCGCGCCGGTCGCGAGCATCGGCCGCGTCCCGCTGGTCATGGTGGTCAATCCGGCGCTGCCGGCCAAGACCATTCCGGAGTTCATCGCCTATGCCAAGGCCAATCCCGGCAAGGTCAATATGGGATCGGGCGGCAACGGCGCTCCCGACCACATGTCGGGCGAGCTGTTCAAGGCGATGGCGGGAGTGGGCATATTGCACGTGCCCTATCGCGGGGTGGCGCCGGCGATCGCCGATCTGCTCGGCGGGCAGGTGCAGGTGATCTTCGGCACCATGCCGGCGGTGATCGCGCTCATCAAATCCGGCAAGCTGCGCGCGCTCGGGGTCACGACCGCGACGCGCTCGAACGAATTGCCGGACGTGCCCAGCATCGGCGAGTTCGTGCCCGGCTATGAAGCCAGCCAGTGGTACGGCATCGGCGCCCCCAAGGGCACGCCCGCCGACGTGATCGAGCGGCTCAATCGCGAGACCAATGCGGTCCTCGCCGACCCCAAGATGCAGGCGCGGCTGGCCGAGCTCGGCGCCTCGGTGCTCTCGGGCTCGCCCGCCGATTTCGGCAAGCTGATCGTGGACGAAACCGGCAAGTGGGCCAAGGTGGTCAAGATCTCGGGCGCCAAGCCGGATTGATTCTGGCGCGGCGGCCGGCGCTCAACTACCATTGCGCGCAGAGCCCGGCCGGGGGCGATCTTATTGGAGCAATTGCGATGCAGCGGAGCGGACTTCTCGTCATCGGCTCGATCCTGCTCGGTTGCCTGTTCGCGGCGCCCGCGCAGGCGGCGCCCTGCGCGCTCATGTGCCTATCCCCGACCGTCCTCAACACCAAGACCTGCACCTGCGAGCAGACGATCGTGCACAAGCCGGTGTGCTCCCTGGTCTGCCTCGATCCGGACCAGACCTTGGACGCGAAAAAATGCACCTGTGTGCGCCGGCCGCGATGACGGCGAAGGAGAACGATATGCGCCTCCACCATCGATTGCGAAGCGCGGCCGCGAGTTTCTTTCCTGTCATCGCCGCCGTCTTGCTCTCCGCCTGCGTGCAATCCAAGACGCCGCTCTTGACCGCGACCAAGCCGCTGCTGGGAGACCAGTTCCAGCTCAACCGCTATGAGGATTTCACCGACGGGAAGGCGGATTCGGTCAAGCTCTCGGTCTTCCGCTGGAACGGCACCCGCTACGCCTTTGTCAGCGGCTCCTCGGACGTGAAATCCTTCGTGGCGGAGCCACTGGACGCCGATACGTTCCTGCTCGAGGCGAGCGATGACAAGGTCTACGCCTATCTGCTGGCCCGCAAGCTGGCGGAGGGCACCTATCGCATCCTGCCGGTCGACGAGAAGTACCTCGATGCGGCCACGCAGAAGAAGAATTGCGTGACGCAGGACCGGGAGACCTGCGTGGTCGCAACGCGTCAGCAGCTCGACACGTTCGTCAAGGCATCGATCGGCAAGACCATCGCCTACACCATGCTGGCGGTGGTCTCGGTCCCGACCAATTGAGGGTCCTTGCCGTCAATCCGGCTGGATGCGGAACGGGCGCTTGGCGGGGGCGAACCAGGTGTCGAAGATCTTTTCCGCCTCGCCGGATTTTTCCAGATCGAGCAGCACCTGATCGACGAATTGGGTGAAGCGCGGCTCGTCCTTCTTGATGGCGAAGCCGGCGGTGCGCGGCAGCTCGTAATCCGGGATGAAGGTGAAGTCCTGCGGCGCGCCGCTCTTCTGGGCGAAGGAGGCGAGCAGCACCTCGTCGGCCAGGAAGCCGTCGACCTGCTTGTCCTTGAGCGCGTTGAAGCAGGTGGCGTAATCCTCGAAATGGACGATCTGCAAGGTCGGCACCGCCTTCTTCAGGTCGGCGTCGACGCTTGCGGTCTTCACCAGCGCGAGCTTGCGGCCGGCCATCTGGCCGACCGTGGTGATGCCGCCGTCCCGGCGGATCAGCACTTTGTGGGGCGAGACCAGATAGGCGAGGCTGAAGCCGACGTCCTTCTTGCGGTTCTCCGCCCGCGTGATGCCCGATGCCACCAGGTCGACCCGGTCCTGCTGCAGGGCCGGGATGCGATCCGCATTGACGATCGAGATGGTCTCCATGGGCAGCGCCAGGCGTTGCGCGACCCGCGCCGCGAGGTCGACGTCGTAGCCCACCACCTTGCCGTTCTCGCGCGAGCTGAACGGCGGGGAGGTATCGCTGGTGCCGACCAGGAGCTTGCCGCGCGCCTTGACGTCGTCGAGCTTGTCGGCGAGCACGGCCTGGGTCAGGGCGATGAGGCAGGCGGCGGTGAGGGTGAAGCGGGTGGCGTGTCGGGTCGTGTTAGGCATCGTGGTTCCTTGCGGGGATTTCTTTGTAGGATGGGTTGAGCTCTTGCGATACCCATCATCGACCGTGGCACGCGGATGGGCTGTCGATGGGTTTCGCAAGAGCTCTACCCATCCTACGGACCTCATTTGGCGCCCGGCAAATACTTCTCCGTGATCAGCGCGTTGATGTCGGGCTCGCTCGGCAGCATGCCCATCTCGACGAACGAGCGCGACACCACCTTGAGGGCGTCGGGATTGAAGTGGCCGGTGCGGTTGAACATGCCGATCATGGCGTCATAGTCGCGGGTGGCGATGAAGGGCGACACGTCGGCGGTGCGCCGCATGATGTCGATGGTCTCGCTCCGGTGGTCGTGCATGTAGTCGATGGTCTCGAACCAGGCGGCCAGGAACGCCCGCACGGCGTCGGGATTCTGCTCCGCGAAGCCGCGCCGCGCATAGAGGACATAGACGTGAAACAGCTTCATCAGGTCGCCGAATTGCACCAGCACGCGGCCGGTGCCGTCCTCCTCCAGCCGGTAGCCGCCGTTGGCCTCGACGATCATGCCGTCGATCTGGTGGGTCTTCAGCGCGGCGGTCTGCGCCGCCGTGGTGCCGAGCGCGGCGAGCTTGATCCCGTCGATGCCCCAGCCCTGCTGGCGCGACAGGTTCTGCCCGAGCCAGTCGGTGAGCGAGCCCGCGCTCGAGATGCTCACGGTCTTGCCCTTGAGCTCGCTCACGCTCTTGGGGCCGTCCTTGAGCACGGCCAGCACGATCGCGTAAGGCGCATCCGCCATGGCGGCGATGGCGATCTCGGGCACGCCCTTGAGGGCAAGGGCCAGCTCCGGTCCCGAGCCGATCGCGATGTCGACCGCATCGGCGGTGATGGCCTGCTGCACCCGTGGGCCGCCGGCGAAATTGATCGATTCCACGTCGAGGCCGTGCTTCTTGAAGATGCCGGTCGCGATCCCGACATCGACCGGCACGAACGGGAAGGTGGCGGCCTGCGGCTTGCCGATCCGCAGCTTGGTCAGGGCCTGGGCCTGCGCGGGCGGGCTCGCTGCACCAGCCGCCAGCAAGGCGAGCAAAATCAACCCGATGGAAACGCGAATATGCGACACGTTGGCATCCCTCCGCGGCCGGCACCGCCGATCGATGCATATTAGAGCGATGTTTGCAGGCGCGCGCCACAGGAATCGGCGGCATCTGGGCGCACCTCGGCCCGCTTGCACCTTGTGCGGGCGCGTTCGGAACGATCCGATGCACCATCGCGAAAATTGCGATCACGCCCGTCGCAGACTATCAACAGGCCGACCAATAGACGGCAAGCCCGGATAGGTGAAACAGAATGGCTATTCCGACAGCGGCGGGACGCAAGACCGCGTTCGTGACCGGGGCATCCTATGGGGTCGGCGCCGCGAGCGCCCTGGCGCTCGCGCGCGAGGGCTTCGATGTCGCGCTTTCGGCGACCCGCACGGAGAACCTGGCCGGCACTCTGGGCGAGCTTGCCCGCCTGGGGGTGCGCACCCTGCCGCTCGCGCTCGACTTGCGCTCGGCCCCCGCGATCGCGCAGGCGATGGCGGAGATCGTGGCGGCCTTCGGCGGTCTCGATGTGCTGGTCAACAATGCGGGCGCCAATCTGCGCAAGCTCGCGGTCGACGTCACGGCGGCGGAATGGCAGGAGGTCATGGAGGTCAACGTCACCGGCACGTTCCTCCTGACCCAGCAGGTCGGCCGCCACCTGATCGGCAGCGGCCGCAGCGGCGCGATCGTCAGCATCGCCTCGACCCACGGCCTCATCGGGGCGCCCGAGCGATCGACCTATGGCATATCCAAGGGTGCGATCATCCAGATGACCCGCATGCTGGCGATCGAATGGGCTGGCCACGGCATCCGGGTCAATGCCGTGGCGCCGGGGCGGCTCGATACCGCCTCGCCGTCGCGGGCGGGCGCCGATCCCAAATATATGGCCGCGATGCTGGAGCGCATCCCGCTGCATCGCCTCGCCACCGCCGAGGAGGTCGCCGACGCGGTCGCCTATTTGGCGAGCCCGAAGGCGCAATCGGTCACCGGCCAGGTGCTGGTCATCGACGGCGGCCTGACGGCGGCGTAGGGGCGCTCTGGTAGCCCGCATGGAGCGTTTGCGCAATGCGGGAGCGGCGGTCCCGGATTACGCAAGCGCTTCATCCGGGCTACAGGTCTGTCGTCATCCATGCGGCGCGGCCGGCGGTCCGCCGTTGCTCGACGGCGCATGCGCCACCTCGACCGGAGCCCAGCGCGCTTGCGGGCTGAGGCCGCGCAGGTCCTTGACCACGCCGATCTGAACTCCGACCCGCTCGATCACGTTCACGACCTTGCCGCGCAGCACCTGGTCGCAATTCATGTGCGTGGGCGCGATGAAGAAGTCGGCGTGATCCCAGTCGGGCGTCCATTGCAGCCGGCGGTCGGCCTCGTTCTCGAACGATACACGCTCGCCGCAGACCCCGACCGTGAAATGCTGCGGCCGCAAGGGATCGTGACGGTCGATCTGGTCCAGATAGGTCTCCAGATCCTTGACCGCGGCCGGCATGATGTTGACCCAGTAGTCGGTTTCGTAGCGCCGCGCGGCGCCCGGCAGGCCGCCGACCAGGGAATTGTAGAACAGATATTCGTAAGGATGCAGCCGTACCAGCGCGACGGCATCCTGGGCGAAGGCGGCGAGCACGGCGACGAGCGCCGCAACCGCGGCGGTGCGCCCGTAGCCTTCGACATGGGAGAGACCGACATGCAGGCCGATGCCGGCGAGCGCCGTGAGCGGCGGCACCACGAACATGAAATGCCGCATGCCGGTGAAGGAGGGACCGTGGCCGATGATCTGGCACAGGAGCGGGAACACGATGACGAAGACCAGCATCGCGATGTCCACGCGGGCGGGGCCGGGCAGCGTCTGGCCGTCTTCTCGGGCCACTGGCCATGCGGCCGTCAGCATCGCGGCGGCGGCGCCGATCAGGACCACCAGCGGCATCTTGATCGCCAGATAGTCGGGTTCGTACCAGCGCGGCACCTCATTCATCAAATAGACCTGCCCGTCCAGGAGGGTGCGGACCGGATAGTGAAAGTGCGCAAACGCGAAGATGGCGCGGACCGGATTGAACAAATCGAGCGACGCCCATGGCCAGGACGCGATCATGATGATGTAGCCGATGGCCAGCGCCGGAGCGAACCGCAAGAGCGAGCGGACGCAAAGGCGCACCCACTCCCTCCAATCGCGATTCCCCAGCATCCACGCGGCTGCAGCGATCATGATTGCGAGATATCCGACCATCAGGAGGCCGGTCGCCCGCAACCCGAGCGCCGCGCCCAGCAGGATACCGAACAGGAGCGTGTCGCGGCGCCGCGGATCGGGCAGGTCGCGCGCGGCGCGCAGCAAGTAGTAGGTCGCTCCCATCATGGCGGCGGCGAACGGGACGTCCTTGGTGTGGTTGAACATGCCGCCATACCAGACGCCGCACAGCGTGAGCGCGAGCCCGGCCAGCAACCCGGCGCGGGGACCTGCGATCATCCGGGCGGTCGCGCAGGTCGCCGCCACCCCGCCGATGCCGGCGAGCGCGCTCAGCACGTGACGGATGTCGTAGAGATCGAACGGCAGAACATGCGCGAGCAGGACCGCGATGATGTCGAACAGGCCGCCGTAGAGATAGAGATTCTGGAAATCGAAGACCGAGCGGTCCGCGAATCCGCTCTTGTAGTAGGCGATGATCAATTCGCCGTAGTGGTGCTGCACGCCCTCATCGTTGGAGACGGCGTATTCCTTGAATGTCACGAGGACCAGCGCCAGGAGCCCCGCCAGCAACAGGATGGCCGCCAGATCGGATGGGTCGATCGAAAGAGGCAAAATCCGACGATGGCTGCGAACCGATGCGGTCATGTGTCGATCTTGGCTTGTCACGCCGCAATTCCCGGCCGTGCATCGACCGCCTGATCACAGGCTTTCCGGCTCAGGTCGCTGGCGGCAACCCGATCGACAAAACGATGCCCAGACTGGAATTACGACGGCGGTTTCCCGGACCGCATTGTTTGCCCCGGCAAAATGTACCGCGCAAATCCGGTCTGTCGCGGCTACTTTCTGAGGCAATTTGACGCGCCGCCTACCAGCCGCGCGGTTCATCCCGCAGTGCAGCGATGGCATCGAGATCGCGCGCGAGCGCGGCGGCGGCCTCTGGGTCCAGGGCCTGCAGCGGCGGGCGCGGCGCGCCGCAATCGCGCCCGCGCGCGGCGAGCGCGGCCTTGAGGCTCGCGACGCCGCCCGCCTTGGTGAGCTGGCGCAGGCTGGCGATGTCTTCCTGCGCGGCGCGGGCCTCGAACAGCTTGTCCGCCCGGCAGAGCTCGAACATGCGTCGCAGGAGATTTGGTGCGATGCCGGCGAGCGGAGCAAACATCGCGGTCGCCCCGATGGCGGCGGACGACACCATCAGCTCGGTGCCCGAGATCAACAGAAAGCCCGGGCGGGCATGGCGGGCTTCCATGATGAGGTCGATCATGAACTGCCAGTCGAGGCTCGCATCCACCAACCCGGCGAAATTCTCGAGCCGCCCGATCAGCTTGAGCATCAGCTCGGCCGAGACCCTGGCGCCGCTCATGTCGTCGGGGGCGTTGTGCACCAGCAAGGGCAGGCGCACGGCGGCGCCGATCTGCACGAAATGCTCGAGGATCATCTCCGGCGGCGGCGTCCAGTAATACGGCGTGGTGGCCAGGATGGCGGCGGCGCCGGCCGCTTGCGCGTGACGCGCCAGCTCAGCCGCGATGGCGGTGCCGGCGTCGCTCACATGGGCGATCAGGGGCTTGCGTCCCGCGATGTGCTTGACGGCGAACTCGATCACGGAGCGCTTTTCAGCGTCGGTGAGGCTGACGGATTCGCCCGCATGGGTCGGCAGCGCCAGCGCGTCGGCGCCGTTGCGGATATGGAAGTCGATGAGCTTGCCGAGGCGATCGAAGTCGATGCGCGCCGCGGACGTGAACGGCGTGACCGGCAGATGCACAAGTCCGGGTTGGAAGGCGGCCATGAAGACGGATCTCGCAGGATGGAAGGATCACCAGCCGTGCGGCTCGGTGTCGAGGATGCCGAGCGTCTCGAGCTCGCGGCGGATATGGGCCTGGCGCTCCGCGCTCGCGGTCGGCAGTGGCGGGCGGGTGGGGCCGACCGGGCGGCCCATGATCACCATGCCGCCCTTGAGCGAGGAGGGGTATTGGTTGCGGAACAGCGCCCACAGCCGCGACACTTTGTATTGCAGCTCGCGCGCGCGCGGCCAGTCGCCGGCCACGCAGGCCTCGAACAGATCCCGGCACAGGTTGGGACAGATCGAGCCGGCGGCCGAGTAGGAGCCGACCCCGCCGAGCGGTACCGAGGGCAGCAGGAACTCGACACCCGTCACCAGCGCGAAATCCGGCCGCAGCTTGAGGGCGGCGCGCGAAATCTCCAGGAACTTCTCGCTGTTGAAGCTCGCTTCCTTGACACCGACGAAGTTCGGCAGCCGCTCGATCAGGCGCGCCATCAGCTCGCCGGTGATCTCCACGCCCGCCAGGTAGCTCGGCGAATTGTAGGACAGGACCGGCAGCTCGATCGAGGTGCACAGCCGCACGAAATAGTCGTGGATGGCCTCCCGGGTCGGGGTCCAGAAATACGGCGTGATCGCCAGGATGCCGTCGGCGCCGATATCCTGCGCGTGGCGGGCGAGCGCGAACGTATCCTCGACCGCCAGAGCGCTGACATGGATGGTCACCGGGATGCGGCCCGCCACGGTCTTGACCGCGGCTTCCGCGAAGCGCTTGCGCTCCGCGATGGTGAGATTGAGCGACTCGCCTTTGTGGTGCGGCCAGGAGATGGCGGTCGCCCCGGTGCGGACATGGAAATCCAGCACCTTCTCGAAGGTCGGCAGATCGAGGCTGAAGTCGTCCTTGAGCGGCGTGACCGGGCTTTGCATCACGCCGCGGAATTTGTTCGTCATGATTTGGAGTCTGCGGTCGAGGGTCTGGAGATCGGCGCAGCCGGCGCCGTGCGGGACCGGAAGTGCCACAGGGCGACCGCGATTACAACTGCGAACAATCCGAGCAAGGCGTCCGTCCGGTTTGCCGGCAGACGCGAGCTCATCCACGGCGTGGGCTCGATCACCTCGGGGGGCGGATGCCGCCCTGTCGGATTGCGCCAAGGGGCGGTTGCGGCGGGCGCCCATTCGGCGCAACCTGAGGCGACCCGGGACAAGGCGCGCTAACGCGCTGGGCGCTGGAAGTGTTTGGCGCCGACGCGCCCATGAGGGAGGAGATGAGATGCGGCTTCCCACGCGAACCGAGTATCAGCTGGGGGTTGGCTTGCTGGCGGTGGTGGCGGCGATCCTGACGCCGGTCTGGCTCAGCCACGCGCAACCCATCAATCAAGCGACCGCCAAGCCCGCGGCTCCGGTCAATTCGCTGCCCAATCCGTATCGCTCGGTCGAGAACTGGGCCCGGATGCCGGAAGGGCGGACCTGGGGGGCGTCGGCCGGGGTCTATGTGGACCCGACCGGCACCAGCGTCTGGGTGGCGGAGCGCTGCGGCGCCAATTCCTGCGTCGGCTCGGATCTCCCGCCGATCCTGCACTTCGACATGTCGGGCCGGCTGTTGAAGGCCTTCGGGGCCGGCATGTTCGTGTTCCCGCACGGCATCTTCGTGGATCAGGACCAGAACGTCTGGGTCACCGACGGCCAGGGCAAGGACGGCAAGGGCCATCAGGTGTTCAAGTTCAGCCCGGAAGGCAAGGTGCTGCTGACGCTCGGCAAGGCGGGCGTGGCGGGCGATGGTCCCGACGAGTTCAACGCGCCGTCCGCGGTGCTGGTCGCTCCCAACGGCGACATCTTCGTGGGCGACGGGCATGGCGGCAACACCAATTCGCGGATCGTCAAGTTCAACCGGGACGGCAAGTTCATCAAGACCTGGGGGATGAAAGGCTCCGCGCCGGGCGACATCGACATCCCGCACACGCTCGCCATGGATTCGCGCGGGCGATCTGTTTCTCGGCGACCGGCAGAACAACCGCATCCAGATTTTCGACCAGAACGGGACCTTCCTCGATCAGTGGTTCCAGTTCAGCCGGCCGAGCGGCGTCTTCATCGACAAGAACGACATCATCTATGTGGCGGATTCCGAATCCGAATCGGTGTCCAAGAACCACGACGGCTGGAAGCGCGGCATCAGGGTCGGCCGGGTGAGCGATGGCGTGGTGACGGCGTTCATCCCCGACCCGGTCGAGAAGGCGACCGGAACCAGCGCGGCCGAAGGGGTGGCGGCGGATCCGGCCGGCAACATCTATGGTGCCGAGGTCGGGCCCAAGCGGTTGATGAAGTACGTGAAGAACTAAACCGTAGGATGGGTTGAGCGAAGCGATACCCATCAAAGCCTGCGTCGACGGAAAGATCGATGATAGGTTTCGCAAGAGCTCAACCCATCCTACGAACCGCACAAGGGTGAAGAACTGACCGTAGGATGGTTGAGCGAAGCGATACCCATCAAAGCCTGCGTCAACGGAAAGATCGATGATGGGTTTCGCAAGGGCTCAACCCATCCTGCGAACCGCACAAGGGAGAAGAACTGACCGTAGGATGGGTTGAGCGAAGCGATACCCATCAAAGCCTGCGTCAACGGAAAGATCGATGATGGGTTTCGCAAAAGCTCAACCCATCCTACAAATAGCAACACATCAAGGGAGAAGCGTCATGCGGTATGAGAGACCAATAACCGGCGTGCTGGCAGCCGCCGTCACGGCGAGCATCCTGGCGTGGGCGACGCCGTCGTTTGCGCAAGCCAATCCCGATCCCAATGCGGCGCCCAATCCGTACCGGCTGGACGAGGGCTGGGCGAAGTTGCCGCCGGGCCGCAACTGGGGCGCCACCTTCGGCATCTCGGTCGATCGCAGCGACGGCAAGAGCATGTGGGCCTTCGACCGCTGCGAGAAGCAGACGCTCTGCGGAGACTCCACTCTGGCGCCGATCTTCCATTTCGATCCCACCGGCAAGGTGATCGCCAATTTCGGCGGCGGCATGTTCGCCGGGCCGCACGGTCTGTTCGCCGACCGCGCCGGGAACGTCTGGGTGACCGATTTCCAGAACAAGAACGGCAAGGGCAACACCGTCACCAAGTTCAGCCCCGACGGCAAGGTGCTGATGACGCTCGGCAAGGCCGGCGTCGCCGGCGACAATGACAGCCAGGATCTGTTCAATGCGCCGTCCAATGTGCTGATCGCGCCCGACGACAGCATCTTCGTCGGCGACGGCCATGGCATGATCGACGGCAAGCCCACCAATGCCCGCATCGTGCACTTCACCAAGGACGGCAAGTTCATCAAGGCCTGGGGTCACCTCGGCACCGGCCCGGGCGAGTTCGAGACCCCGCACATGCTGGCCATGGACTCGATGGGACGGCTGTTCGTGGCCGATCGCGGCAACGCCCGCATCCAGATTTTCGACCAGAACGGGCGCTACCTCACCGAATGGAAGCAGTTCGGCCGGCCGAGCGGCGTCTACATCAACAAGAACGACGACATCTATGTCTCCAATTCGACCTCGACCGAGAAGACCAACCCGGGCTTCATGCAAGGTATCCGGATCGGCAACGTCAAGGACGCCAAAGTCACGGCCTTCATTCCGGAGACCAAGGAGCTGAGCGCGGAAGAAGGCGTCGCCGCCGACGACGCCGGCAATATCTACGGCGGCTACACCAACACGCTCAACTTCACCAAAGGCGGTCCCCCGGAAGTCAACTTCCGCCGCTACGTGAAGAAAGGCCCCGGCCTCTAAGGATGACTGAGGCGGCGGCTTCGCCCAAGCGTCGAGGCCGCCCCCCGTTCCTGCTCCATGATCAACACGCCGAGGGATCGATGATGCGCAAATCGGGGTTGCGATTTCTGCTGGCCGGCCTTTTCCTGCTGCCGCCACTGGCCGTGGCGCTCGGCCAGTCGCCGCCGGCGGTGCTCGGGACCTGGACCGGCACGGTGGCACAGAACAAGGGCTCGACCGGCTACACCGTCATCATGACGGTTTCGGCGAATGCGGCCGTAACCGAGTATCCGGAGCTCAAGTGCGGCGGCAAGCTCACCCGCGTGGGCGCCGCGAACGGCTACGTGTTCTACACCGAGACCATCACGCATGGCGGAAAGAACAGCGGCGGCGGCTGCATCGACGGCACCATCACGGTGGCGCCGGCCGCCGACAAGCTCGTCTGGGGCTGGGTCGGGGGCTATAATAACGAGACCTTCGTGGCCTGGGGCACGCTCAAACGAAAATAGGCTGGAGACTTGGAGAACCGGCATGGGAATCGAGATCATCGATCCGAAGGAGATCGCGCTGCGCGAGAAGAAACGCACCGTGGTGATGAACACCCGCAAGCTGCATGCCTGGGTGCACTACTATCCCAATCCCGGCGATCATGACGAGCTGCACTGCCACAACGAGGACCAGGTCTTCACCTGCTTCGAAGGCGAGTGCACCATGCGGTTTCCGGACGGCGGCGCGGCGGTGCTCAAGCCCGGCATGGCGGCCCTGATCACCGGCGGATCGTTCTACCAGCTGGTCAATTCGGGCGACGGTCCCATGATCATGATGGGCCACCGCTCCGGCAACCAGGACAACGTGATGATCATCGATTACGTGACCCGCCAGGACATCCGCAAGAGCGGCACCCCCAAGGTGCGCCGCGGCGAGGCGAAGGCCGCGACGGAGGAAAAGCCGGCGTGAGGCGAGCCTCGCGGCCGTCTCTCGTAGCCCGGATGGAGCGCTTGCGAAATCCGGGGACGCCCGTTCCCGCATTGCGCCATAGCCCGCGAATACGGGCGTAAACGCCCTGAAGGCTCCATGCGGGCTACTACCCCGGCAACCCGAACACGATCTCGCGGTGCGGATAGAAACGCCGGATCGAGCTGACGTAGCGGCCGAGCAGGCGCCGTTCGCCGTCGTCGTGGGAGGCGAGATAGAAGACGTAGGGCTCACCGTCCCCTGCGGTGATCGGGTCCATGAGAATCCAGAAGTGATCGCCGGGTTGCTGCCCGGGCAGCTCGAGCGCCAGGCGCGCGGCCGCCTCGGGGGGCACCTTGGCGGCCCCGATCTTGGCGGCGGCCTTGAGCACGTCGCTCCAGGTCACCCAGTCGGTGACCCCGAGCGTGCTCAGCTGCACGCGCGCAAGCCGGATGGTGTGCGGGCTCTCGGCGCGCGGCGAAGCTCGTCCGCGCGATCATCTCGCGCGCGCAATTGCCGATATAGCAGCCGGCCCGCTCGAGCGCCTGCACCAGCGCCCGCTTCGAGCCGCCGCCGGTCTTGAGCTCGAGATAGACCGGAAGGGGCCGTGAGCCGGGGGAGGCCGGGGCGGGTGCGGACTTTCGTCTGGGCATTTGCGAGCGCCGTTTGAGCGTTGCGGTCTCCCGTGCGGGAGAGCTGCGACCTGTTCTATCAAACACCGCGCACGCGGTCGACGAGGGCGCGCGGGTCCGCGGGCGGCGCATCGGAGCGCCATGCCACGTGGCCGTCGGGCCGCACCAGGACCAGGCGCCGCTCGTAGAGCGCGCCGATCGCCGGGTCCGCGATCGAGAGGATGGCGAGCGGCACCTGCCGGGCCGCGAAGGCGCGTTCGATCGCATCGGGCGCGGCGTCACCGAAGCGCAGAAGCGTAAAGCCGCCCCCGAAGGCATCGATGATCGAGCGCCCCTCGCCGAGCCAGGCATGCGGCGCGCGGCTGCCCGGATAGGAGGTCGGGTGATATTCGCTGATGGTGAGCGGCGGGGCGGGGCCGGCGTCCGGCCAGCAGATCGGCGAGGGATCGTAGCGGTAGCCGAGCGCGATCCCGTCGGTGATGAACTTGGCGGTCTGCGTGCGCACGATCGCCTCGCCCATGGCGCGGCGCGCCTGCGCGCCCGCGGCGGTGTCGCGCGCGATCTCGGGATGCGGGCTTTGCGTCCGGTCGGTGTCGTAGGTCATGCTGGCATGGCCGACATTGCGCACGCCCACCGGATGGCGCTCGATCTCGTAGGAATCGAGCAAGCCTCCGCCGCCCCAGCCCGCCAGCGTGGCGGCGAGCTTCCAGGCCAGATCGATCGCATCGCCGAGACCGGTATTGAGCCCGAGCCCGGAGGCCGGATGATTGAGATGGGCGGCGTCGCCGGCGAGAAAGACCCGCTGCGCCCGGTAGCGCTCGGACACCACGTTGCGGGCGCTCCAGCGGCGGATCGAGAGCACCTCGTGCGGCACCGGCTTGCCGACCACCTCCTCGAACATGCGGTCGGCGTCCACCGCCTCGGGCGCATCGAAATACGGCTTGCCGCTGACGCCGAAACGGTACAGCTCGCGACCGTCCAGGATCACCAGATTGCGCCACAGCCCGGCCGGCTCGACGAAGCTGATCAACGCGGCCTTGCCCAGGGGATGGTGCTCCCACAAGCGCGGCGCCCGCACGAAGATGCTCAGGTTGTGTCCCACATAGGACGAGCCGCTCATGCCGATGCGCAAGGCCCGGCGGATCGGGCTATGCCCGCCGCTGCAGTCGACGACATATTGCGCCACGATCTCGATGCGCTGGTCGCCCGCCAGATCATGAGCGGTGACGATGACGCGGTCGCTCTCCTGCCGCAGATCCTCGAACCGGCAGCGGTAGCGCAGCTCCACGCCGGATTGGGCCAAGGCGAGATCGCGCAGGATCGGATCGAGCCAGAGCTGGTTGCAGCGCTGCGGCCGCTCCGGGCTCTCCGGGGTGGGACCGCGGCCGCCGTGATGGGGACGCTCGATGCGGGCGATCTCGAAGCCGTTGAGGGTGGTGCAGTAGAGCGCGGTGTGCGGGAAATCCTCCGGCGCCGAGGCCGCCCGCACCGCCTCGGCCACGCCGAACCGGCGCATGAACTCCATGGAGCGCGCATTGAGGGCGGAGGCGCGCGGATGGTCGGGCGGTCCCTCGCCTTGCTCGATGACCAGGCAGGGGACGCGGCGCTGGCCGAGGTCGGCCGCCAGCGCCAGGCCGACCGGGCCGGCGCCGACGATCAGGATCGGGATTTCGGCGGTGCGGGTTTGCGGTGCCATTCTGGCCGATGGGTTCTTGGCGGTGAGGCGGGTGGGGGGCCGCGGAGAGCAGGGCCAGGGCCGGCATATTCACGCATCCGGGCGCCGGGACAAGGGCTTAACCGATCGCTGGCCGGGAAGCCGGCCGGGCGGAAAGCCCCTGCGTGGTTGCAAAAAAAAGCCCCGCCAATTGGCGGGGCAAGACTGACAGCTTGGAGATTTCCCAAAGAGGGAAGACCTGTATTTACACAAAGTTTATAAGCGAAGGCAAGCGGAAAACGAATAAAATGTGGCCGCTAGTTGAATGTAATCCATGCAAAAATGTCGCAGGGCGATGTCGATCCGGTCGTGCCGCAGCCACACGAAACGTTATGTCACATAATTTCGGCATATCGCATGGGCGAGGCGCAACCCCGCCGGCACGGATTCCCGCTGAACAACCGCATATTCCGATCGACCGGAGAGGAATCTCCAAACGTCAAATGTCTCACCGGCATGATAGCCGGGCATGTCTTGAGCCCGTGCCGACCGCTCGCTACCCTGCGGCGATCGAAAATCTATCATCGGCGCCGGGGAGACACGGAATGACGACGGCCTCATTGCTCGTTGCGGGATCGGCATTGATCGCCTTGTTGGGCCCATCGTCCGCACGCGCACAGATACCTGTGCCGCCGCCTCCCATGACCTTCTTCGTCACCAGCGTTCCGATCGGCAAGGGCGGCGACCTCGGCGGCGTGGCGGGGGCCGACGCCCATTGCGGGCGGCTCGCCACCGCAGCCGGGGCCGGCCGGCGCACCTGGCATGCTTATCTCAGCACGCAGCCGCGCGACCGCCAGCCGGCCATCAACGCCCGCGACCGCATCGGGGAGGGCCCCTGGTTCAATTTCAAGGGCGACATGATCGCCAAGGACCTCGCCGACCTGCACGGCGACACGATCGAGCTCGCCCGGCTCGGCAACAACGTGACCAAGCTGTCGGCGCTCACCGAAAAGGGCGAGATCGTTCCGGGCCTCAACGACAATCCGGATCCGAAGGACCGGACCTGGGCCTATGCGTCCACCCATCCAAATTCAAACCGGCACGAGATGCTCACCGGCTCGACCACCGACGGCCGCGCCTATATGGACGCCAGCGTCGACCGCACCTGCAGCAACTGGACGAGCAGCGCCGAGGGCAGCGGACAGATCCGCGGCAACGTCACCGGCGCGGCGGCCGAGGTCGGGCTGTCGGACCGCAACGGCGGCGGCAACGGATCGTGGAATTCGGCGCATCCGACCGGCGGCTGCAGCCAGGAGTCGCTGACGCGCTCCCATGGGGTCGGCCTGTTCTACTGCTTCGCCATCAATTGATTCCCGACGTTTTTCTTCATGGCTATCAGGAGATGCCAATGACCCGCACCCCGTGGATCGTCGCCGCCTGCGCGCTGCTGCCGTTGCTGAGCCCCTGTTTCGCGCTCGCGCAGGCGCCCGGGCCGCAACCCTTCCCGATGAGCTTCTTCGTCACCAGCGTGGGCATCGGCAAGGGCGGCGATCTCGGCGGTCTGGAAGGCGCCGACGCGCATTGCCAGCGGCTCGCCGCGGCGGTGGGCGCCGGTGGGAAAATCTGGCACGCGTATCTGAGCACGCAAGCCCGGCCCGGCCAGCCCGCCATCAATGCGCGCGACCGGATCGGGCAGGGCCCCTGGCACAATTCCAAGAAGCTGCCGATCGCGGCCGATCTCGCCGAGCTCAACGGCGACACCATCGAGCTGGCGCGGCTCGGCAGCAACCTGTTCAAGCAATCGGCGCTCAACGAGAAGGGCGAGATCATCAATGGCGCCGGCGACACCCCCAACCAGCACGACATGCTGACCGGCTCGCAGACCGACGGCCGCGCCTATACGGACAGCGCCGACCACACCTGCAACAACTGGACCAGCAGCGGCGCGGGCTCCGCCCAGGTCGGCCATTCCGACCGCACCGGCGCCGGCAACACCTCCTGGAACTCGGCGCACGCGACGCGGGGCTGCAGCCAGGAGGCCCTGGCGAGCACCGGCGGGGCGGGGCTGTTCTACTGCTTCGCGATCAATTGATAGTGTTGGAGACGTCGACCTCTCCCCTCGCGCGAGCGAACTTCCTCTCCCTTGAACGAGGACGGTGTATTCAACATATTTATTTATTTTGAGAATCCGCAAGGTCGAAAACCACGAAGACCGAGAGGCTTTGCGGAACAAGATTTGCCATGAGGCGTGGTCCCGGCAGCAAGAGGAATGCCGCACTACGAGTAGGCTGGCCAATGGTTGCGCGGCCCATGCTGCGCTGTACCAAATTTAGCAACACCTCTTGGCCAGCGCTCACGTGTCAAAGCATGGAAAGAGCTCATCAGCGCGAGATCGCTTGGCGTAGCTGATCCACAGTGGCCTGGTCGGCCATCTCGATGGCGTGGATGATCTTCTCCACATTCTTGCCGCTGGTCGGGCTCACATCCAGGCCGCTGCGGGCTGCGGTCGCGAGAAAGCCGCGATCCTGCATCGTATCGTCGAATGCCTTCTGCAGCACCGCAACGCGCTCACTTGGGACTCCCGGCGGCAGCATGATCGGAAATGCTGATTTAAACTTCAGCGCATAGAGATCGAGGACGCGTCGCGTCCGCTCGTTGGCCGCCAGATCGAGACCGGTTGGAACATCTGAAAGCTTCGCTAGTCGTTCGGCGCCGAATTGCGCCAGCACCCTGATCTTGCCCTGCTCCAAATCGTCCGGCCGCCCGATCGTGATGGTTGAAAACGGTGTCGTATTGCCCTGGATTTCGCCGCGTTCGGCAGCCAGGAAGATATCGTTCACCGCCTGGTAGCCAGTGACGATCTCGATCTTGGTACCCAACAGCCGATTCAACATCAGGGGGAGGATGTAATTGTCGGCGCTCGGCGAGGTCGCCCCGAACGTGACCTTGCTGGCCTGGATATCCTTGAAGCTCTTGAACGGGGTCGCCTGCCACACCCACAGCACCTGCGGCTGTTGCGACGGGCTCCCGATCCAGCCCATGCGGCCGAGATCGAAATTCACGTTCGCGCCGTTGTCGGAATAGAGATGGAGCCTCGGCTCAAGCAATATCCCATTCAACGGCAGGCCGAAGACCGTGCCGTCCTTAGGGGCGCGGTTGTAAAGGTGGTTGACCATGATGAGGCTCGCGGCTCCGGGCATGTTCTGCACCACGATGGCGGGCTCTCCCGGAATGTGCTGCCGCAGATG
The DNA here is from genome assembly GCA_963744275.1 of uncultured Alphaproteobacteria bacterium. GTDB lineage: Bacteria > Pseudomonadota > Alphaproteobacteria > Rhizobiales > Xanthobacteraceae > VAZQ01. Next base: position 12,250 of record CAVUSX010000023.1, on the reverse strand, counting down.
CGCGGCGACCGCACGCCCCACCAGGTCGTAGGCCGCTCCCGCCGCTGCGCCGATGATGAAGGTGAGGGTCTTGCCGCGATAAAAGTCGGCTTCCGATTCGGCCGCCCGGGCGGAGCCGCAGGCGATGCCCAGAATGGCGAGCGCGACAATTTGGGCGGGCGGGCGGCGCCGGGCAGCATGATTTATGATTGTTGTGTTGCGTGTGGAGCAAACTTCCATGCTCCTGTTTAAGCCCCCGAATATCCCTCAGAGTCCGTCTCAAAACTTCCTCAAGGGTTACAAGGCTTCGACAATAAGGCGGATGGCCGCAAGTTTCAAGAACGCGATGGAATCGCGATTGAGAGTTTCCCAGTCCTTGGCGAGGCGGCGGCAACGGCTGAGCCAGGCAATCGTGTGTTCGACGATCCAACGATTAGGCGCCTCGAACTATATCCTCTTGTTGCGGTTTGAGCGGCGCCTGAACAGGGCGGTCGCAGTCATTGGCGTGCGGATGATCCTCCGGTCAGGGTCCCGCCCGGCATCCGGCGCGGGCTTTGACCCGTATCGCTCGTTTCGCTTTTTGATGAACGCGCCGACTTCCCGCGGGCGCCTGTGATCAGGGGCTCCCCAACGCAACGCGCAACACCCTTCTGCCTGCGCAGTTGCGTGGTGCGCTATATTTTCCCTTCCGGGGCCGCAGCGTCTGGCCCCCAGCGGTGGTTCGCGGCGATGCAGCGACGTGTCCGCTTTGGGGGGATCCTCGCCGTGACGCCGGTCACAGATGCCGATCATCCATCGTGGCGCGAAAAATCGACCGTGATACGCTGCCGCCATTCTCCGAAGCACATAGGAGCAGTGATGATTGCTGAGCCCAATTGCCCCAAATGTGGCGGACCGATGGAGATCGGAAGCGTATCCGATCACTTCACCGGCGGCATGCTGAAGGCCCAATGGGTCGATGGAGCCAAAGTGGGGTTCTTGAAATCCGCCAGGCAGATCACCATCGACTCCTATCGATGTAAACTATGCGGATTTCTGGAGCAGTATGCCCCAAATCCGTAATCGACTTTCGGCGGCGTCGCGCCGTGTTTCCGTGGCTCTCGCCGCATCGGGGGCTGGCCCGCAGGTCATCTTGATGCGCTTGATCTTGAGGTGCACGTTGCCATCCCAACAGTCGGCTTGTTGATCGCGGTGACCTTGCCACCCGCTATCGCTGTCCATCGGCTGGCTACCGTCTCTCGGTTCTTGCCCCCGCGCAGCGGGCCGTCGCGCGGCGACTTAGTGCAGGGGCCCACCTCGGAAGCACCGGCCGCCGGCCAGCGGGGCCGCTTACTGAGGTGAACCCGACGCGCCGGTAACGGGCCCGGCACGGCAGCCCATGACCCGTATCTGCCCTCCCGGGCCTTGGCTGGTTGTTGACTAACTTGTCATGGACCGTCATTGGCCGCTGACGGGCTCCCGCCAATTCGATATCCTTGGCGACGGGTAGAGATTTTCCATACGGAAATCTCGGATTAGGTGGGGGGGGCCTCTCGAATGAAGCGATTCAGCACGGTTGTTTTTTTGATCGCCATTGGCGGTCTTTCGATGGCGCGCGCCGTCGAGCGTCCCAGCTCGAGCGGGGTATTCACGGAAGCGCAGGCGAAGAACGGTGAGCGCATCTATCGTGAACGATGCGCGAAGTGTCATGGAGTCGATCTTCTCGCCACCGATCCGGATGCTCCCGACCTGACTGGCGAAGGTTTCAAGATGGACTGGCTGGGCCAGACCGTAGGCGATCGCTTCAAGTATATTCGCACTGCGATGCCAGACGATGCGCCCGGCAGTCTTGATAATCAGAGCTACGTGGACATCGTGGCTTTCGTTCTTCAGTTCAACGGTAATCCACCCGGCAAAGAGAAGTTGCCGCCGGACGTCGACGTCTTAGACCAGATCGTCATCACCGGTCGTTGACAAGAGCCCTGACCAAGAAGGGGTTTGGAGCATGTAGCGAGGATAATTTCGCTGAGCTCCGTCGTCGCTGAAACCGGCGAAACAAATGTCCGGTTCTGGCCCGGTGCGGGCGCCGGCCCCGTCAGCCGTGGCGGCAGCTTCGCTGCAACAAACGCATGTCGACGGAGTGCTGTACCGCCCTTTCGAAGATCGTACCCAACTAAAGTCGGTTCTGAACCTCGTCTCACGTCGTGGCGATCCGTCCGCTGTCGTTCGGCGGTTCTTGAATTTGGTGCGGCAGGCGGCGAAAAGCGTTGATCTGGGCGACCCGGTGCCTGCCGTTCGCCTTTCTAAAAAACGAAAAGCTTCCAACGCATGAGAGGGGACACATGGCTTCTGACCCGAAGCGCGGATTGTGGTCCCAGCCGAAATTACTCTGCTTTGATATTCGCCTCGCCGTCTCGAGTCTAACTTCCGCAATTGGCCCACCTTGGAAGTCACGGCCGCCGACGGTAGCGGCGGCTTTCGGGGGCACAGCTTCCGCGCCGTTTGCGACGAGTCGAGGCGGTTCATGAGCCGTAGGCGACACCAGGGATTGTGATCTGCCTCACCCGGTGGATACTCACGGCGGATATCACTCCCTCCAGCCGACCTTGTGCAGGCCCTGCACCAAGGGCGCATGCTCGATGCTGCAGTACCGTGGCCGTTGTCTGATGTACATGTCGAATGATGACGGCCATGCTGTCTGCAGGCGCTGCAGCACCTCCTCGCCTTCTGTGACTCTGCCAAGCTGACCCAAGGATGCTGCCAACCAACGATAAGCGGTTGGATGCTTTGGATATTGTCGGATAACTTGCTTGGCCGTTGTTGCCGCAGCTTCGAAATTTCCGTCAATGTAAAGGGATGCGGCGATCTGCGAGAGCCGTATCGGCCGCGCCGGGTCGCGTGGGCTCAGTTTGAGATGCAGCTGGATTGCCTCACGTCCTTCCTGTGGGCGTCCCGAATAGAGCAAGACCGTTCCTTTCACCCCGAGCGCCTCAGCGCATTGTCCGTTTACGGACAAGACCCGTTGTGCGTCCTCGAAGGCCCCCTCAAGGTCGCCCTGCAACATCGAGGCGATCGCAAGCCGCGCGCGCGATTCCAAGTCATTTTCGTCCAGCGCGGTTGCTTTCCGCACCATCGGTTCCGCCAGCGCGCATCCCTCGGCAATCGTCATTTGGCTGAAGATTGAAGCCGCCATCATGTGCGACCATGCCAGCGCGCCATGGCCGCCTGCATAGTTGGGGTCGAGGTCGATCGCGCGCTGAAAGAACGTCTGAGCCAACGCGAGTTCGGCGGGCTCGCATTTGGACATGTGCCACATGCCGCGTTGGTATGCCTCCCAGGCTCCAAGATTATTGGAACTCTTACGCATCGCCCGCCGCTGCTCAGCGTGGGCGATAGCACTCGCTATCGCAGCGGCCATGGCCTCGGTAATTTCGTCATGCGCGGCGAATGTCCCGGCCGCAGCTCGTTCGTAGCGGTCAACCCACACGAGCACGCCCATCACGGCGTCAAACAGACGACTTGTGATCCGGATGCGATCTCGGAGGGTCCGCACGCTACCTTCCAAGACGTAGCGCACGCCAAGCTCCTCGCCCATTCGCCTAAAGTCGACCGCGTTTTGCCCGTAGATGAAACTTAAGTGGCGTGAGACGACTACCAGCCAGTTCCTCTTCGCCAGTTCGGTCAGCAAATCCTCTGCGAGCCCTTCCGCAACAAGCCCGTGATGGGAGTTTCCGGAAATATCCGCAAACGGAAGCACCGCGATGGAGGGATAGCCCGGAGGGAGGAAAGAGGATGTCGGCGGCTCCCAAGAGCTGTTTGGCGTCGCCAAGCTGTCCGGGCCGCGCTCTTCCCGCACCAAGCCCACGAAACGGAAGCCTCGGCGCGCTACGGTCTTGATGAGGTGTTGGGACTTGCCGCTGTCGCCTATGGCATGCCGGACCGCATTCAGGCGCGTCGTCAAGGCGGAATCGGAAACAACCCGCCCGTTCCATATGGCGGCAATCAGCTCCTCCTTGCTGACGAGGCGTTCCCGGTTGCCGATCAAATATTTGAGAAGGTCGAACACCTGCGGGGTGGTAGGAATCAGCGACGCGCCGCGCAGCAGTTCGCGGCGGCTCGTGTCCAGCGAGTAGTTCCCGAAGGTGTAACGCAAGCTCCGACTCCATGCGCCGCATTCGATCGGCCCAACGCCATCCTAGCATGGATGAGGTCGGCCGACAGTGACGAAAATGTAAGCGAAATGTAAGGCGCGCCGTTCCGCGCGCTTGTTAGTGTGTGACCATCTGCACCCCAGGAGGAATTGATGAGACTTCGCAACACCCTCATTCTAGGCGCAATGGTCCTGTTGTTGTCGGTCGGGATTATTCAATCGAGCAAAGCCCAGCCCAAAACACTGAGAGAAATCCTGATCGGCACCTGGGTGATCAATTCCGTTAAAAATCAATACGATGACGGAAAAACGATCTCACCGTTCGGCGCCGGTGTAACCGGCCGCTACGTCTTCGGTGCCGACGGATCATTTTCCGAGACGATCATTGGCGAGCCCCGGGCCGACATGAAGTCGGACGATCCGCGTCGGCCCGACGCGTTCACGGTCATAAATTTGGGCCACTTTATCGTCGACGAAGAAAAGAAGTCCATTTCATACAAGATTGAACGAGCTGGATACTCGGCGCGGAACGGAAGTGATCGCAGCTTGATCGCTACCGTCAATGGCGATAGTGCAACGCTTGTTACTGCCAAGATAAAGGACCAATTCGGAACATTTTCCTTTCAGGCTGATGTAACACGCCTTAAGTAATCGCCGCCCCATTTTGAGGCGGATGGAGAGTACGCATCCGGTCGTTAAAGGTGCAGGCGGGCGTCCCACTCACCACGACCGGAATGTCGCCTCTTGGCCCGTTGCGGACCCGGCGCTACCCGGGCGCCGGGGCTGCTTTCGGGGGGACAGCAGTCGCGTCTCGCACGTGTCGAAGTCGCATAAGACCCATTGCGTCAAATCGCACGCCTTCGCGGAGACAGCGACGGCCCGCAAGCAATAATGAATACCGCGGCAGCTGAGCCACAGACTACAAAATACGATCAAGCCGGCGAAGATCAATATTTGGCTAGCCTCCTCAAGGTGTCCGATTGAGAGGCCGACCGCAAGCATCCCCACTCCGGGCCCCCTCACCACTCCCTCTCCCCGCAGGGGAGAGGGAGTGAGATGCGGTGCCCACCTCACCAACAATTCGGCGCAGGCTTTTCTTGCGCTACCTCACCGGCACGAACTTCTGCACCCGCTTTCCGGAATCGACCTCGCCGGTATAGAGGTTGCCCTTGGAGTCCATGGTGGCGACGTGGACGAAATGGAACTGGCCGCCGGCGTGGCCGGCGTGGCCGATCTTGTCGACGATCTTGCCGGTGTCGCGCTCCAGCTCCCAGACCACGTTGTTCACGATGTCGGCGACGAAGATGTATTTCTGCTCGGGGTCGGGCGAGAAATCGACCGAGCCGGCGGCGCCGCCGCGCAGCGTCTCGTTGGCGATGAAGAACTCCTTGAGGAACCTGCCCTGCTTGGTGAACACCTGGATGCGGTCGCCGCCGCGGTCGCAGACATAGAGCAGCCCGTCGTTGGAGATGCGCACGCAATGCACCGGCGATTTATATTGCGCGGCCGGCGGGCCCTTGGGATCGTGCGGCGGTTGCGGGTTGTTGTCGATCTCGCTCAAGGGCTTGCCGTAGGCGCCCCAGCCGCGCTTGAACTTGCCGGTATCCGAATCGAACACGATCACGCGCCGATTGAGATAACCGTCCGCGATGTAGAGCTCGTGGGCGTCCTCGTCCAAGGTGGCGGCCGCGACGCCGCGCAGCAAGAGATCGGTCTGCTGATTGTCCTGCTTCTGTCCCGCGCCCTCGCCGGCGGGGCCGCGATGCCCGAAGTCGGAGATGAATTTTCCGTCGGCGGTGAACCTCATGAGGCCGTCGCCGGCCTGCGCGCCGCCGATATAGACGCTGCCGGCGCGGTCGGTGAAGATCGTATGCTCGGACTTGGGCCAGCCCGGAACCGAGTTCGGCACCCCCCAGGCATGCAGGAGGTCGCCGGCCGGGTTGAACGCCATCACGGCCGGCGGCGGCACGCAACATTCGCCGGCCGGCGGCACCACGGCGGCCGCATTCTCCTTGTCGTCGAAGTCGCGCGGGCGGTTGAGCACCCAGATCACGTCGTACTTGTCGACGTACATTCCGGTAATGCCCTCGAAGGTCCATTTGTTGGGCAGCTCCTTGGGCCAGCTCGGATCGTATTTGTATTTGGGCGGGCCGCCCGCCGACATGCCGGCTGTCGACGCCGGCTGGCCGGCCGCCATCATCGAGACGCCGCAAAGCCCCAGCACCGCCGCGCAGCAAAGCGCCAAGATCCTTCCATTCGCGTGCATTCGTTTCCCCCGGTTCGTGGCGCGGCCGGTCCGGTTGCGACCGGCGCTCGTCAGCGCCGCAAGGTTAGCACCAGCCGGCCGCCGAGATACAGCCGGGGGAGGGGCGCGGGCGCGGCACCCGCCGCGGGCCGTGGCCGAAGCGGCACGCCATGGTGCTCCCGCGCGTTGAACTTGCCCGGAACCAATTGCGATTTGCCGGGTTGACTTAGAGCGCATTCGCGCATGGAGCATTTCAAGATGGCAAACAAGCCCGCGTCTCCGAGCAGCAAGCAGCAGGAAAACATCAGCCACCCCGGAATGATGGGAGACGGCACCGAAGAGCAGAATCTCGACGAGCGCGGCGAGCCCGCGGCGCGCATCAAGAAGGATGAAGTGGACGCCGCCTTCGGCAAAGACACCAAGAAGCCATCCGGAAAACTACAGTAGGGCTGCCTGCACGACACACAGCGTGATGTTGCGTGACTTAGGCGACACCGAGAGCCCGCTGATGACCCTCGGCGGGCTCTTCGACATCGTTGCCCCGCATCAGGCGGCGGCTCGCTTGCTCGTGCGCGGGCCCGGCGCCTTCTTCAAGGCTGGAAGGAGCAGATCGGCTGAAATATGAAAGCGGGCGCGTAGCCTTTGCACCATCGCCATGCTCAGCCCCTTCTTGCCCGATCAACGAGCGCGCGCGCAAGCTCGGCATCGCCATCAATCAAGATCAGGGTCGCATCCATCACACGGTCTCCGCATCGATTTCGTCGTACTCGGCATGGCTGCCGCGGATTTCGATCAATCCGGAATTGCGCGTAGGGTGGGCAAAGGCGCTCTTGGGCGCCGTGCCCACGCGAAGTCTCTCGGCGATTGCGCCGCTCCGCGTGGGCACGGCGGACGGGGCGTGGTAATCAATCGAACTCTTGGGGCCGTCTTTGCCCACTCTACCGAGCAGCGTCGAACCCATCGGAACATGCTCTCGAGGCTTAGCGCAACCCGCAACGGCAATTCGACGGTCCGTGCGTCCGAACGCGATTGCGCGATCGAGCCGTCGCCGCCTTGTCACGATCCGGATGCAAAAACGGTTGCCACCCGGGCGCAAATTCCCCTAGGGTCGGCATCGCCGGTTCGCAAGCTCGATCGCCGCCTTTTCCCATGCACATGATCGTCAACAAGCGCTCGCCCGTCCTCGATCGCGTGCTCGCCTTCGCGGCCGACCGCGCGCTCCTCATCGTGCTCGTGCTCGCCGCGGCGGTGCGCCTCGCCGCGATCGTCGCGTTTCCGAGCCTGCACCATCCGGACGAGAACTTTCAATTGTTCGAGCAGGCCCACCGGATCGCCTTCGGGTATGGGGTGGTGCCGTGGGAATTCCGCGACGGCATCCGCTCGCCGGTCCTGCCCTATGTGCTGGCGGCGCTGTTTCGGATCAGCGAGCCGGTGGTGGGCGGGCCCGAAGGCTATTTGTTGGTGGCGCGCGCGGTGCTCGCCGCGGTCTCGCTCCTGGGGGTGGCGGCGGTCTACCGCATGGGAGAACGCACCAGCCGGACTCATGCCCTGATGGCCGGGGTCGTGGCGGCGACCTGGTTCGAGCTGGTCTATTTCGCCGGCCGGCCGCTGACCGAGGCGGTCGCCACGACGTTTCTCCTGGTGGCGCTGTCGCTCGCCTCGGTGCCGCCGCAGCGGCTGGCGTTTCGCCGCCTGGTGGCGATCGGCTTCTGCTTGGGACTGGCCTTGATGCTTCGCATCCATCTGGCGGTCGGATTGCTGGTGGTGGCGGTGTGGGTGGGGCAATTCGACCTGCGCGGGCGCTGGGCCCCGATGGCGCTCGGCGGCCTCGCCCCGCTGGTCGTGTTCGGGGTTGCGGACTGGCTGTATTGGGGCGCGCCGTTCTCCTCCTATGTGGCGGCGTTGCGCATCGATCTCTTCCAGGGCAAGGCCTCGATCTACGGCGTCGAGTTACCGGCCTATTTCTTCGAGCAGCTGAACGACATCTGGGCAGGCGCGCTGCCCGCGATGGCGGCGCTGATCCTGTTGCGCGCGCGCGCGTCCGCGCTCTGGATCGTGGCGGCGCTGGCGATCATCGCGTGCCACATGGCGATCCCGCACAAGGAGTATCGGTTCGTGTTTCCGGCCTTCGCCTGCCTCGCTCTGGTGGCCGCCATGGGCTCGGCGGATTTGATCGCGCGCATCCGTCGGCTGCCGGGTCCGGACCGCGCCGGGCCGGCGCTGGTCGGGCTCGGGGCGGCGCTCTGGGTCGGCACCTCCGCGGCGCTCGCCTTCGCGCCCGGGTACATGGACAATTGGCTCGAATCGCGCAATCTGATCGAGGCTTCCTTCGCGCTCGCGCAGGAGCCCGATCTGTGCGGCCTGTTGTTCTACAACGACGATTGGCCCTCGACCGGCGGCTATTCGCATCTTCATCGCAACGTGCCGATGTACGCGCTCGCGGACGATCAGGACACCGCCCGGGAATCGACCGCCGCCTTCAATTTCGTCGTGTTGTCGCGCGAGTCCCTCGACGACTTCTCGCCGCAATACACGCTGCAGGACTGCAGCGGAGACGAGGACGACGACGTTTGCATCATGAAGCGCGAAGGCGAGTGCACGCCCGCGCCCGATCTCGAGGTCAATGCCATGCTGCGCCGCACCGGCGAGTAGCGCGCCCGAAGTTGGAGAAAGACGACCTTGCCTCCGGCGCAAGCGAGCTCCCTCGCCATCGCAAGTCGGGCTTCTTGCCCGACTTCGCGCACCATTCATGGCCAAATCGGTTAAATCCGATTTCGCGTGGAGAGGGAGTGAAATGCAGCGCCACCTCACCCTCCCTTTTCAAGCGCCTCAATGCGAGAGCGCGGGCGCGGTTTGTTGCGTGATCGTGCCGCCGCGGGTGAGGCCGAGGACCAGGGCGGAAGCCGCCGCCACGAAGGCCGGGATGGCGGCCGCGATGAAGAGCGATTGACGGTCCCAGTGCGCGCCCAGCATCATGCCGCCGAGCACCGGGCCGACGATCGAGCCGATACGGCCGATCCCGAGCGCCCAGCCCACGCCGGTCGAGCGGATATAGGTCGGATAGAAGACCGCGGCGAGCACATTGGACGAATTCTGCCCGCCGATCACGCAGGCTCCGGACAGGAAGCTCGCCAGCATGATGAGGTCGAGCGCGGTGCCGGCATAGCCGATCGACGCGATGGCGAGGCCGGCCCCGATATAGACCGGCACCAGCACCTTGAGAAACCCGATGCGGTCGATGAACAATCCGAGCGTCACCCCGGCCACCACGCCGCCGCCCTGAAACAGCGCGGTCTCGACCACCGAGGCCGAGAGCGAGAGTCCGGCGTCGTGCAGCACCGTCGGCAGCCAGCTCGACAGGAAAAAGATGTCGAGCAGGCTGCAGTAGAAAATGATCCACAACAGGACGGTGCCGAGCGCGCGGCCTTCGCGAAAAAGATGGATCAGGGTGATCCCTGCCTGATGCTCCTCCCGCACGACGAAATGGGCGTCATCGGCGAACTGCGCCTCCGGATCGATGCGCCGCAGCACCGCCGCGACCTCGGCGGCGGGGCGTCCTTTCAGCACCAGATGGCGAAACGATTCCGGCAGCGTGGCGGCGAGCGCCGCGGCCAGGACCAGCGGGAGAATCCCTCCGACCATGAAGACCGACGGCCAGCCGAAGCGCGTGATCAACCAGGCTGCCAGCAAGCCGCCGAGCGTCGCCCCCAGCGGAAAGCCGCTGAACATCACCATGGTGGTGAAGGCGCGGTTGCGGCGCGGGAAATACTCCGCCGTCATGGCGATGGCATTGGGCATCGAGCCGCCGAGGCCGAGCCCGGTCAGGAAGCGCAGAACGATCAATGAATTCGAGCGACCAGGCCCAGGCGGTGAGGAGCGACATCAGGCCGAAGAACACCGCGCTCAGGACCAATATCCGCTTGCGGCCGACCCAGTCGGCAAGCGGCGCGATCACCAGGCAGCCGAGCAGCAGGCCGAAGAGGCCGAAGGCGAAGACCGGGGTGAATTGTGCCGGCCCCGCCTGCAGGTCGTGCATCACGGCCGGGGCCACATAACCGATCGTCTGCGCATCGAATCCATCGAGTGCCGCCGTCAGCCCCATCAGGACCACCACCAGGATCTGGGTGCCGCTGACGTTGCGCGCCTCGATCCAGGCCGGGACATCGATGCCGCCTGCAATGCTGGCCGCCATGGTGGTCCTCCCCTTCGTCGGCGGTTTGCGGCGATTTGCGGTTGCCGCCCGCGGATCGCCGTCCAGGCAGGCGGATAAGGTTAAACTATCATTCATCCTATTCAAAAAAGGTCGGGCATTTCGCCGCTGTCGCAACCAACACGGAAGGGAGTTTCGCTACCCCGATGGGGCGAGCCGGTAGATTTACGGATTTGCGGGCCGCGAGAGTGCAATGGCCGTTGGGTCGGCAGGAGACTTGGTCTGCGGGGGAACGCGGGTGCTGCGCAGCATTCGATCTCGTCTTTGGGCGCTGGTGATCGCCACGATCATTCCATTTACCGTCCTGATCGGGGCCGGAATCTGGATTCGATGGCATAGCGATCAGTCGACCGCGATCGCGCAGGCCATCAGCGAAGCGCGGTTGCTGGCAGCTCAGATCGACGACCATATCGGCAATCTCGAGAACCTTCTCACCGGGCTCCGGGAGGCGGTCTCGACCGATCCACGCGACGTTGCCGCGAATGATGCGCTGCTGCGAAGGGTCAAAGGCGAGTTACCGGATTTCTACTCCCACATTGCCATTTTTGCTCCCGATGGAACCAACATTGGGACGTCGAGCAATACGTCCGCGGCCCGGGCAAACGCCAAGGGCCATGTATATTTCGAGCAGGCTTTGGCCGGTGAGGACCTCACGATCGGCGACGTGGCGTTCGGCACGACGGCGCAACGTTGGCTGCTCAGCGTGGCTCGCCCGATCAAGGACGCCTCGGGGCAAGTGCGCGCGGTCCTCGCCGTCGGCACCCTGCTCGAGCATTTCCAGGATGCGCTAAGCATTCAGGCGCTTCCGGAAGGCACTATCGTCACGGTCCTCAATCAGAAGGGGATCGTCCTGGCCCGCAGCGTGGATGGGGTGCGCTGGATCGGGCAGGATGCCAGCCCGTGGCCGCACCTGGCGAAGCACTTTACCGAAAAGGAGGGGAGCGACGTCGGGTCCTGGACGAATGTCGACGGTGGCGAGCGGGTGACCGCATTTACCACCGTCCACCGCGCCCCCTGGCTGGTCATCATCGGCATGCCGAAGAACGCGGTCTTCGGAATGGTGGTCTTTCGGCTGGCGATGGCCACCACGTTCCTGACCGTTGCGCTCGTCATCGGCTTCAGCATCGCCTGGATCTTTTCAGGGCGCCTCATCCGCCCGTTGCGCCAGCTCGGAAGGGATGCCTCGTTGCTGGCGTCGGGCGAGCTCGGCCACCGCAGCGCGGTGCGGTCGCGGGACGAGGTCGGAATCCTGGCCGATGATTTCAACCGAATGGCGATTGCGCTCGAGCGCCGCGCCGGCGAGGCGCACGCTGCCGCCGATGAGCTACGACAGGCGAAGGACACACTGGCCGCGGTCATCGACGCTTCTCCGGTCGCGATCGTGTGCTGCGATCTCCAGCGCAAGACCATGCTGTGGAACCGCACCGCGGAAGAGATGTTCGGATATGCCGCCGAGGAGGTGATCGGCCTGCCGAGCCGGCTCACCCCGCCGCAGGGGGCTGCGGAGTTGAAGGACCTGTTCGAGCGGGCCGCCAGCGGCGAGACGATCCGCAACCTCGAAGGACGACGGCTGCGCAAGGACGGCACCGTGGTCCGGGTCAGGGTCGCGGCCGCCCCGATGTACAATCTCGACGGCACCGTGCGCGGCGTCGCGCGCGCCTACGAGGACATCACCGACAGCAAGCGG
>CAVUSX010000022.1:0-53507 GCA_963744275.1 uncultured Alphaproteobacteria bacterium | reverse complement strand
GCTCGCCCTGACTGCGGGACTAGCGCGGGAAACCGGTCGGTCCGCCGGCGCACGCATGATGGCAGATCGAGGCCACCCAATTGCAGCTCAATCGCTCGACGCCATGCAGCGTATCGCCGCGCACGCCGTCTTGCGGTCGCCGAGCTCGGGACAAATGCTCGCTCCATGGAGATATCAATGGAAATCGTTTTGTACTATGCGCCTGATGCATGCTCGCTGGTTCCCTATGTTACGCTGACCGAAGCGAATGCGGACTTCGAGGTACGGAACCTCAATTTGCGTAAGGACCAGCAAAAATCGGATGCATACCTGAACTCAATCCCAAACACAAGGTGCCGCTGCTCGTGGTTGACGGGCGGCCGCTTAGCGAAAATGTCGCGATCCAAACCTGGATTGCACGACAGTTTCCCCAGGCAAAATTACTGCCTGCCGATCGTTGGCAAGAGCTTGAGGCGGTCTCGGTGCTGGCCTGGTGCGCATCGGGCATTCACCCTTATCTGTCGCGGATCAACTCGACGTCCAAAGTCTGCGATCTCCCCGGCGCCGACGAGAGCGTGCGCAGGCTGGCCAAGGGGCTTTTGTTCGAGAACTACAAGATCGCCGATGAGATGCTCGCCGGGCGCGAATACTTATTTGACCATTTTACGGCTGCGGACGCGCATTTCTTTTGGTGCTTCCGTCGCGGCTCACAATTCGACCTGGATCTGTCCGAATTCTCGAATTGCTCCGCCCACTTCGAACGCATCAAGCGTCGGCCGAGTGTGCAGAAGCTGCTTGCGTACGAGAAAGCGGTGCGAGAGGATTTCGCAAGGGCGGCGTAGGGCGGAAGCGCCGGCCGGCGACCTGCACCCCGTTCCATGACCGGCGAGCACCAAGAGAACGCCGTGAAGCCGACGCGCCGTCGCATCCCGACGCGATCGGGGTGCGTGCGAGGGTTTCCGATTGCTCCACCGAACCCGATAGTTAGCGGACCCTGATCTGATTCCGGCTGGCCGAGCCGAAAACGGCATGGAGATCATTGGGCAATTCTTGATCGGATCGGGTTTGATCAACCGGCAATTCAAGGCGGAAGGTCAGCAATGCAGCTACGGCGAGGGCTGCACCGATGCCGGCCACGCAGTCGCCGCCGTAGCGGTCGAACAGTTGGCCGAGCACCGCGCTGCCCACGAGGCCGCCGAAAAATAGCTCGCGAGATAGATGCCGCTGCCGCCCCGCGGTCGCGAGGTCGCGGCGCGACCGACGAAGCCGGTCGCCGACGCCTGCGCGAAGAACGTGCCGGCGCCGATGAGCGCGAGGCCGGCGCAGCACCGCAGGCAGGCTACGGCAGCAGCAGAAGCGGAAGGCCCGCGGCGGCCAGCGCGAGGGCCCCAGCACGTCGGTCGCGTGCCGAAGCGTCTGCGCGACGGGGCCGGCCAACGGCGTCGTCACGATCGACGGCAGAAACACGAAATAGACGAAACCCAGCGCCATCGGGCCAACGCGCCAGCGGCTCGCGCACCAGAACGAAGTTCACATAGGTGAAGGTCCCGATGAAGGCGAACAGGATGCAGAAGCCGATCCCGAAGCTGGCCCGCAGCGGCACGTTGCGCAGGTGCAGCGCCCAGGCCGCTAGCGGCGAGGAGGCCGATGCCTGCGCCCGTTCCATGCTCATGGTGCGGTTGATGGTGAAAAACACCAGGGCCGCTCCGGCGAGGTTGAGCGCGGCAAAAAAAAAGAAATTTGCCGCAAGACCGAAATGGTCGGCGACGCCGGCGGAGATCAGGCGGCCGATGAGATTGCTCGCCACGTTGCCGGTGATATAGGCCGCGAACGCGCCGCCGCGTCCGTCGCGCTGCATTCCTCCCCCAGATAGGCGAGCATCAAGGTGAAGGCGGACGCCATGCAAAGTCCCTGCGCGATGCGCAGCAGCGTGAAGACGAGAGAGGTTCGGCGCGACGGCCAGGAGTGCGGTCGGGATCGATAGCGCCGCGAGGCTGATCAGGATGCCCGACCGCGATCGATGCGGCGGCTGAAGAAGGCCACCGCGAGGCCGGCGACCGCCATCCCCAAGGTGCAGGCATTGACCGCAAAGCCCATGGCGGCCGGGGTGACGCCGTAGGCGCGCGCCAGCGATGGAAGGATCGCCTGGGTAGCGAACAGATCGACCACCGTGAGAAAGGCGGTCAGCCCGATCACCAGTGAGCGGCGCGCCGCAGCGCCGGCCGACTCGGCCGATGCGGCGACCATTCGTCGAGGCCGACTCGTCGGCGTCGAGCCATATCGCTCACGACCGATCAACGCTCATCGCCGTCATGAACGATGACCCTTCGAGCGGGTCGGCTTGGCGCCCCCAAGGCTCCGCCGCGACCGCCCGCTGCGCATCCGCAAGCCCTGCCTGCCAGCGCGTCCGGATGCTGCTGCGGGCAAAGTCGATGTCCTTGGTGTGATCCTCCCCGTCGAGGCGCGGCGCCAGAAGATTGACCAGGTGCATGGTGGTCCTGCAGCCATAGGCGGTCATCTCGCGCACCTCGGATCGGCGCGCTCCGCCTCGCGGAAGCCGCGCGCTAAGCCCGTTGATGATGTGCCGCAGCCGATGGATCTGCTGTTGCCGCGCGCAAGGTGGCTCTTGGCGCGGCTGGCGAATTGAATGTCCTTATGGCGACTCATGACTTGCCAGATCGTCATGGGTTCGGAGCCATGCGGCTGCCAGACATTGACCGCGAAGATCAGAGCGTCGCGACGCGGCTGGTCGTCGAGCACGACCTCGATCGGCGTGTTGGAATAGACGCCGCCGTCCCAATACGGCTCCCCTCGACACGGACCGCCGGAAACGCCGGCGGCAGCGCGCCCGACGCCATGATGTGCTCGAGCCCGATCGCGCATGTGGCGGCAGTCGAAATATTTCATCTCGCCGCTGCGCACGTTGACGGCGCCGACGGTGAGGCGAGTGTGCCTCCGTTGATGTAGTCGAAGTCCACCAGTTCGCTCGACGTCGTCTTGAGCGGCTCGGTGCTGTAAAAGGCTGCGCGATCGAGCCCCAACTGCGCCCGCGGTCCCCCAGGCGGCCTGCGGATTGCGCTCGAAGAACCCGGGAATACCCTTGAGCAAAGTGTTCAGGTTCGACCAGGGCGCCGGTGAGGGAGGACCACCACCAAGCCTGGTCGAGCTGGCGCTCGTAGCCGACGCGGCTCCAGAATTTCTCGAGCTTGCCCAGCCGGTCCTCCGGCCGGTTGCCGCAGATGAGCGCGGCATTGATGGCGCCGATCGAGGTGCCGACAACCCAGGTCGGCTCGACCCCGGCTTCATGCAGCCCCTGATAGACACCGGCCTGATAGGCACCGAGAGCTCCGCCGCCCTGAAGCACCAGAACGACCTGCTCCGCCGGCAAAGCCGGGCGCCTGTCCTCGTTCATGCGGCCCTTTCGAGTTTTCAGGAGGGGAGAAGATCGGAGCGCATCATCACATATTATGATCGCCTTTGTCGTGCAGGATGTCGAACGAGAGCAATGTCACCGGCTTGTCGCTGAGGTTCTTCCACCAGTGCGACGTGCGCTGGGTCTCGGCCCTGACATCGCCGGCCTTGTGCACGATCGGAACCGAGGGCACTCAGACTAAGATTCGACATGTTGCGTGCACTCCATTTTATGCCGGCCGTGGCCGGAATGGGGTTGGGTTGGCGGCGCGGAGGATCGACCCAACTATGTCGGATTGGAAATGCCTGGATGGCTTTCGAATTCGATACCCAGGCGCTATGCCAGTGGGGCGCATGTCCGACGGGACGCGGCGACACAGCGGCCGCGGGCTAGCGCGGCGGACAGATTACTTCGCGATTCTGCAGGGGGAGATCGTCCAACAGTGGTATCCGGATCCCGCCGTTCGGGCCGCCTGGACGGCGAGCGCGGGTTGTTCGGCCCATTGGGCATGCATCGCCTCGGTCACCATCGCGCCGAGCGCCGGCGAATGCGGTCGCCCGCGGACCGTGACCAGCGAGACCTCGCGCCAGAATTCCGGCGCAACCAAAGGACGCGCCACGACGCCGGGATGTGTGACGCAGAGGCGCGGCATGAACGCGAGGCCGAGACCGGCCGCCGCCATGGCGAGGATCCAATCGTCGCGCTCACTTTCGTAGACGGTCGGCCAGTCCACCTTTTGTTCGTTCGAATACGCGATCGGCCGCAAGGCCGTATTCGCAGTTGACGCGCGACAGATAGCGCTCCCCATCGAGCTCTCTGACCTGCACGCAGGTGCCCGCGGCCATCGATGGCTCGGCGGCATGACGATCATGTATTGCTCGCGGTAGAGCGGCAGATAATGTAGCCCGTTGTCGGGCGGGGTTTCCGGCAGCGCATAGATTGCCACCTCGAGCTCG
This sequence comes from uncultured Alphaproteobacteria bacterium, assembly GCA_963744275.1. Lineage (GTDB taxonomy): Bacteria > Pseudomonadota > Alphaproteobacteria > Rhizobiales > Xanthobacteraceae > VAZQ01. Next base: position 49,160 of record CAVUSX010000022.1, on the reverse strand, counting down.
CCGGCGACCACCGTTGCTCGAGCTCGACCGCCGCGGCATCGACGATCTGCAGCGCGATCCCGGGATGGCGCAGTTGAACGGCGGCGATGAATTCGAGCATCTGATTCGGTGCGATCGTGCACATCAAGCCGAGCCGCAGCGGCGTCTGCTTCAGGCGAACGAAATCCTGCGCCTGCCGCTTGGCCTTGTCGGCCTCGCGATAGACCTGCTCCAGGTAGGGTTTGACCGTTCGGCCAAGCTCGGAAAGATGCGTATTGGCGCGCTCGCGATGGAACAGCGGCCCGCCGAGCTCTTCCTCCAGCATCCTGATGGCGCGCGTGAGAGACGGCTGGCTGACATTGCTGATTTGCGCCGCGCGGGTGAAATTCAATTCGTCGCAAAGCGCGAGAAAATAACGAATCTGATGCATTTCCATCGCGGATACCCGGTTGGCGATTCGCCAATCGCGGCGACTTCTTCCGATCAGGTCGAATGCTCCGACCGTGGGCCCGAACGGATCTGCGCAAACCATAAACGAAGGGCAAGCCCTGAGCAAATGCGGCCGCGCATCTCTAAAATGGGAGAAGCTGCCGACTGCGCTTACTGGCAACGAAAAGGACCCGGCGGCGCCGATGCGCTCGCCGGGCACCAAGTTCGCCGCCCGAAATCGCCAGGCTACCAGCGCCGTAAGAATTCCATGACGCAGGAACGATCAAAACTTGCACCCGGCGGCATTGTCGATCCCGTTGGTCGTGTCGTCCAGAGTGCCGGTAAGTCGCGAACATTACCTCCCGCGTCCGTTATCACCGCAATCACACACGTGCATACTGCCCTTGTCGTCCATCCAGACCATCAAGGGGCCTTTGCCCATCATATGGCCCTTCCGATGCATCATCTTCACCATTTTGGCGTCGGTCGGCATTGCGCTGGTCGAGACTTGGCCATTCGCGCCTATGATCGTCACTTGGCCCTGCTGAGCAAGTGCCGGCGAGCAAAGCACGCCAAGCAGCGCCGCCCCAAAAAATAATTTCGCTATCACGGTCGTTCCTCCTGTTATGCCGGCCATGCGGCCCGAGCAGTCACTGGCTGGCTCGCACCGGCGCGTCAGCTGGATTACCTCTCACAGGCTGGTGACCCATTGTGCGAGTGGTAAGTCAGCTGCGGCGACGCGGAGAATCGTCCGAACCGGATCGGATTGGAAATACCTGATTGCTCTCAATTCCATACCTAGGGGCTATCGCATGGCCGCGGCCGTCACTGATGGCGGTTTTGCCGGTCGCGATAAATGTCTTGCACCGGCTCTTATCCGGAGCGTTACGGCCTCTCGATAACGAGTAGCTTTGGCCTAGAGAATAATCGATCGACAGCGCTCCCGGTCGGCGGCGCAGCAAGACAAACAGCATCGCGGCCACCGGATACGCGTCGGCCGCGCCTGCGGATATACGAACACCTCGATCACTGTCGTCGTTCCGAGCAGCACGAATGCAGCGGCTCGGCTGAAGAGACCGAAAGCGGTCAGGATTGGCTTTTAGCCGCCTGATGGTGAGGCGCGCGGCAAAGCCGGCGCGTCCGAACCATCAGGCCGCCGCCTCCATCTCGGCGATGATCGCGTCGCCCATCTCGGCGGTGCCGACCAGCTTGCAGCCGTCCGACTTGATGTCGGCGGTGCGCAGGCCCTTGGCGAGCGTGGCGGCGATCGCCTGATCGATCAGGTCGGCCGGCTTGCCGAGGTCGAACGAGTAGCGCAGCGCCATGCCGAACGAGGCGATCATCGCGGTCGGGTTGGCCATGCCCTTGCCGGCGATGTCGGGGGCCGAGCCGTGCACCGGCTCGTACAGCGCCCGGCGCTTGCCGGTCTTCGGGTCGGTCTCGCCGAGCGAGGCCGACGGCAGCATGCCGAGCGAGCCGGTCAGCATCGCGGCGACGTCGGACAGCACGTCGCCGAACAGGTTGTCGGTGACGATCACGTCGAACTGCTTGGGCCAGCGCACCAGCTGCATGCGCGCCGGCGTCGGCGAGCTGATGCTCGAGCTGCACGTCCTTGAACTCGCGCGCATGCAGCGCGCGTCACCACCTCGTTCCACAGCACGCCGGTCTTCATCACGTTGCGCTTCTCCATCGAGGTGACCTTGTTGCGCCGCTTGCGCGCGAGCTCGAAGGCGACGCGGGCGATGCGCTCGATCTCGTAGGTGTCGTAGACCTGGGTGTCGACCGCGCGCTTCTGGCCGTTGCCGAGATCGGTGATGGTCTTCGGCTCGCCGAAATAGACGCCGCCGGTGAGCTCGCGCACGATCATGATGTCGAGCCCGTCGACCACGTCGCGCTTGAGGCTCGATGAGTCGGCGAGCGCCGGATAGCAGATCGCCGGGCGCAGGTTGCCGAACAGCGCCGAGGTCCTTGCGCAGCCGCAGCAGGCCGGCCTCGGGGCGCACGTCGTAGGGCACCTTGTCCCATTTCGGCCCGCCGACCGCGCCGAAGATCACCGCGTCGGCCGCCTTCGCCTTGGCGACCGTCTCGTCGGTGACCGAGACGCCGTGCGCGTCGTAGCAGGCGCCGCCGACCAGGCCTTCGTCGAAGTTGAACGTGCCCATGCCGTGCGCGTTCATCCAGGCGATGAGCTTCTTCACCTCGGCCATCACCTCGGGGCCGATGCCGTCGCCGGGCAGGAGCAGGAGATTGTAGGTCGCCATGTGGATGTGCCTTCGGAGGATAGAATCCGCGCGGATTGCTAGTGCGCACGCTCGCAAGCGCGGATGCGCAACCCGGCCATACGGGCGCGCCCGGCGGACTTGGAGCGGCGCCGGCGAGACTTGGGCACAACCGGGGCCACGAGCCGGCCGCATAGGACATGAGCCCCAGACCGGCGCTCGGCGCGGCCTTCAGCGCGCGCATGCTCGCGGGCGGGACCGCCAGCGCGGCCGAGCTCGATCGAAGGCGGTGATCTACAAGCTGCCCGACCAGATCGATTTGAAGGGCACCGGCGGCAATCGAGCACGTCCCTGGCCGGCGATCCCAAGACCGGCTCTACATCGTGTCTTGAACAAGTGGCTCAAGGGGAACCACTTCAGCAAGCCGCATTTCCATCCCAACGACCGCTTCATCACGGTGCTGCAGGGCACCTGGTGGGTCGGCAGCGGCCGCAAGTGGGATCCGAACAACACGGTGCCGATGCGCCCCGGCACCTTCGTGACCCATTTCGGCAAGCAGGTGCATTGGGACGGCGCCAAGGACGAGGATGCGCTCATCCTCATCGTCGGCGAAGGCCCGGCCACGACCACGCGCGTCGACGAGGAGAAATAGCCGTCTTTGCGAGGAGGCCGCAGGCCGACGAAGCAAGCTCGATCGACGAGGTTTGAGCTTGCGGGTCGAGATTGCTTCGCTTCGCTCGCAATGACAGAATCCCGCCATGCCCGACCCGCGCCCCAAGATCGTCATCGTCGGCGCCGGCTTCGGCGGCATCGAGGCGGCGCGGCGGCTCGCCAAGTCGCGCGCCGACGTCACCATCATCGACCAGCAGAACCACCATTGCTTCCAGCCGCTGCTCTACCAGGTCGCGACCGCGGCGCTGTCGCCGGCCGACGTGGCCTGGCCGATCCGGCACATCTTGCGCCAGCAGGCGAACGCCACCGTGCTGATGGCCGAGGTCCGCGGCGTCGATACCGGCCGGCGGATCGTGCGCATCGACTTCGATCGAGGTCCCGTACGACTATCTCGTGCTCGCCACCGGCGCGACCCATTCCTATTTCGGCCACGACGACTGGGCCGAGGCGGCGCCCGGCCTCAAGCGCATCGAGGACGCGACCCGCATCCGCCGCCGCATCCTGCTGGCCTTCGAGCGCGCCGAGCTCGACCGCGCGACGAGGCCGAGCGCGAGCGCCTGCTCACCTTCGTGATCGTCGGCGGCGGCGCGACCGGCGTCGAGATGGCGGGCGCCATCGCCGAGGTCGCGCGCCAGACGCTGGCGATGGATTTCCGCAGCATCGATCCGCGCACGGCCCGCATCGTGCTGATCGAGGCCGGGCCGCGCGTGATGCCGACGCTGCCGGAAAACCTCTCCGACTATGTGCGCGCGACGCTCGCCGCCATGGGCGTCGAGGTGATGACGCGCGACGCGGGTGAGCGGCTGCGACACGCGCGGCGTCGACACTCGAGCACGGCCGCATCGACGCCGCGCACCATCATCTGGGCCGCCGGCGTGGTGGCCTCGCCGGCGGCGCACTGGATCGCGCCGCAGCATGATCGCGCCGGGCGCGTCGAAGGTCGGGCCCGATCTATCGGTGCCGCGGCCATCCCGAGATCTTCGTGATCGGCGACACCGCCGCGTCGAAGGCCCGACGGCCGGCCGATTCCCGGCATCGCGCCGGCCGCCAAGCAGATGGGCCGCTATGTCGGGCCGCCTTATCGCGGCGCGCGTCGCGGGCCGGGCCGCGCCGCCGCCGTTCCGCTATCGCCATCAGGGCGACCTCGCCACCATCGGCCGCCGCGCCGCCGTGGTGAAGCTCGGCACCTGGAGCTGCACCGGGGCCTCGGCTGGCTGTTCTGGAGCCTGATCCACATCTATTTCCTGGTCGAGGTGCGCGACCGCTTCGTCGTCGCCTTCACGTGGCTGTGGGACTACGTCACCTACCAGCGCGGCGCGCGGCTGATCACCGAGGTGCCGCCGCAAGAGTAGGTGTGATTTGGGATTTTTGCTGCGTGGGTTCGACCCGGAGCAGACTTCGCGCGGCCGAATCACCTAGTGCCGGCTGTGGCGGATTTTCCTAGACGAGTTGCCGGTCTTTTCTTCGAAGTCGGCGGGATGCTGGCGACCACAAAGTCGAGGAAAGCGCGGACCTTTGCCGGCGGCAGATGGCGGGAGGGGTGATACGCAAAGAGCGGGAAGCGCTCCTCCGCCCAATCCGTAAGAATTTGGACCAGCTCTCCGCTCGCCAACAGCCGGTCGATACCGAACTCAAAAGTCTGCGCTATGCCGTGGCCTGCGGCACAGGCGGTGAGTTTGGTCGCGAGATCGTTCAAAACAAGCCTTCCGGCCACCTTCACCTGTCGCAACTTTGCCGGCGCGATGAAACTCCCAGGCAAACGGGCGGCCAGTGACGGGATCGCGAAAGAGAAGGCATTCGTGCCGCTCCAGGTCGCGCGGGTGCCGTGGCCGGCCGCAGCGCGCAAGATAGGCCGGCGCGGCACAAGTAAGATACGCGTCTCCAGAAGCTTGCGCGCGATCAAGCCGGATGGCTCGGGCTCCCCGAACCGCACCGCGACATCAAACCCCTCCGAGACCAGATCACCGAGCGTGTCACGGATAACCAATTCGATCGACAACTGAGGATGCGCGGCGAGCAAGCCGGAGAGCCGCGGTGCCAGCACCAGTCGAGCAAACCACGGATCGACATTTACCTTGAGCCTGCCGCGAATGGCGTGCGAGGCCTCGGCCGCCTCGGAGGCCGCCTCCTGCAGTCCCGCGAGCAAAGGCGCCACCTGCGCATGGAAGCGGCGGCCTTCGTCCGTGAGCGATACCGCGCGCGGCGTCCGGTCGAGCAGACGCACGCCAATGCGCGCCTCGAGCCTCGCCACGGCGCGGCTGATGCCGGATTGAGTGAGCCCGAGAGCTTCAGCGGCTCTGACGAAATTACCGGTTTCCACCACCGCGGCCAAGACGCTGATGCCGCCGAGCAACCTGCCATCGAACGCCATGATGATCTCCTGTCATCTATGTATGGACAAAGATGCGTTGGCGGCAAGTGCCGAAATCATCCAAATGTCGCGGCGTGACAGCAAGGAGGAATGAGTCATGACTTTAAATGGACAACGCATTGTCGTGCTGGGCGGCAGTTCAGGCATCGGCCTGGCCACCGCGCAGGCGGCCGCTCGCGAGGGAGCGCGTGTGGTGATCGCCTCCAGCAGGAAAGATCGCATAGAGGCAGCACTGGTCACATTGCCGACGGGCTCGGAGGGGCACGTCTTGGACCTTGCCGACGGTGACGCGACCAGGGCGTTATTCGCGCGGCTCGGCAGTTTTGATCATTTGGTCTTCACAGCCGGCGAAACACTGCAGCTCGGCAGCTTGGCAACAACAGACCTTGACGCGGCGCGCCGCTTCTTCGCGCTGCGCTATTGGGGTGCCTATTATGCCGCCAAATATGGCAGCAGCAGCATCGGCAGGGCGGCTCGATCGTATTCACCTCAGGCATTGCCGGGCAGCGCCCGCATGCGGGCTGGGCGCTCGGTGCGAGCATTTGCGCCGCGATGGAGGGACTGACGCGCGCGCTGGCGGTCGAACTCGCGCCCGTTCGCGTCAACATCGTCTCGCCCGGCGTGGTGAGAACGCCCCTATGGGCAAATATGGCTGAAGCGGATCGCGGGGCGCTCTATCAACAGACGGCGGAACGGCTGCCAGTCGGCCACGTTGGAGACGCGACGGAGATCGCCGAAGCCTACCTCTACCTGATGCGGCAGAGCTACAGCACGGGGCAAGTGCACGTCGTCGATGGCGGTGCGGTCCTGGTTTGAGTTCTCGGTCGTGCCCAAAAGCATGTGATCCCACTCAACCAGCCAAGGAGGCCCACCATGCAAATCTTGAAGACAGGAGCGCTCGTCAACCCTGAACCGGCGGTTCGCGGCAGTGCCGCAAGATGCCTGCAATGGAAGGCTAAGCGGACGGTCAGCGGACGCCGCCGGGACAGCCGCCCCTGACCCGAAACGGCTGTTCTGGTCCGTCGATTGCGGCAGCGGGCGGATTGCGCCTCCAACACGACGGCAGCTTATGCCCGCAGCCGAACAGCATGCTCGGCCTGAGAACGTCCGCGGCAAAGCCGATCTTCAACCGCAGTGGATAAAGTCGCCTCATGGGAGCCGATGAGGCCGGCAAAGTGATAAAACCGGGCGAACAGCGCCATCCGTCGCAGCAGCGGCCGGCCGCCACGTACCCTAACGGACTGGATCCAGCACGACCACGGGTATCTCGCGCTCGGTCTTGAGCTGATAGTCGGCGTAGGGCGGCCAAAATTCGAGCGCCTTTTTCCAAAGTCGGAGGCGTTCCTCGCCCGCCGCTGTCCTGGCCCGCGCGTTCATTTCTTGGTCCCGACTTGTACTTCGACGGCGGGGTTCGCGAGAATATTGCGATACCACCCTGGGTGTTGGGGCGCGCCTCCCTTTGAGGCGACTATGAAGTAATTGCCGCCCTCCGTTCCGTAAAACAACGGGAATATGAATTTATCGCCAGACTTGCGGCCGGTGGTGGTCAGCAACAGTGCCGGCGTCGTGATCTCACCTCGCTGGGGCACGGTTATCTTGTACATGTGCCCGTCGATTCCGCCGCTAGTAAGATAGCGGTTCGCGTGCTCGACCATCCAGTCCGGCAGGTTCGGAGCGAGTTTCGCTTCAGCCATCGTGCCCTCCTACAAGGCTGCAGGGAAAATACCATCGGGCGGCGGATCGGCCAATTCCGGCTTCAGCACGGGGCAAGTTCACGTCGTCGATGGCGGTGCGATCCTGGTCTGAGTGCTCGGCAAGGGGGTCGCTCCCACGGAGTCAATCAATCAGCTTCCGCTGAACCAGTTGTAGCCCATGTCTTCCCAGTAGCCGCCGAGATATTTGTCGGTGACCGCCATCTCCATCACGTATTTGGGGTTCTTGAAGCCGAGCTTGGTGGGAATGCGCACCTTCATGGGGAAGCCGTACTTGCGCGGCAGGATCTCGCCGTCGAAACGGAATGTCATCTGGGTCTGCGGATGCAGCGCGGTCGCCATGTCGATCGAGGTGGAATAGCCCTCGGCGCAGCGGAACCAGACATATTTGGCGCGCGTATCGGCGCCAACCCGGCGCAAGAACTCGCGCAGCGGCGTGCCGGTCCATTTGCCGATCGCGCTCCAGCCCTCGACGCAGATGTGGCGGGTGATCTGGGTCTCCTGCGGCAGCGCGTAGAGCTCGTCGAGCGTCCAGGTCTTCTTGTCGTCGACCAGGCCGCCGACCTCGAACGCATAGTCGTCCTTGTCGACCTCGGGCGCCTCGTCCTCCGGATAATAGGCGTTGAACGGGAACGGCCGCGTCACCATGCTGTCCGGATAGGTCGGGGCGAGGCGATTGGGATTGAACAGCCAGCCCTGCACCCGGTCGTTGAAATAGGACACCTTCTGCAGCACGTTCTCGGCGTCCGTTTCGTTCACGATGTCGCAGCCGGACAGGAACGCGAGCGCCCCCAGGCTGGCGCCGCCGCGCAGCAACAGGCGCCGGGTCGGATCGGGCAACAGCTTGGCGGCATCGCGGATCAGGAGCTGCGGATCGACGCCCGGGATGCGGGTGCGGATCTTGGATTTGCGAATTCCAAACATCGGATTCCTCCTCGTGGCTCAGCGCCCGGTCACCATGGCGCGCAGGCTCTTGGGCACCAGGAACGCCATCACCATGTGGATCGCGATGAAGCTCACGATCGCCGCCATGGCGAAGAAGTGCACGTAGCGCGCCGCGTCGTAGCCGCCGAACAGGATGGACAGCTCGCGCAATTGCACCGGCTTCCAGATCGAGAGGCCTGACAGCACGATCAGGATCCCGCACAGGATCACCCCCAGTATATAGGAGCTTCTGCACCGCGTTGTAGACCGACAGATCGGCGTGCGAGAGATGGCCGGTGAGCGCCGCGCGCGCGTCGCTGATCACGTCGCCCGGATGTATCGGCAACAGCTTGCGGGCGAAGCGGCCGGTCCACAGCCCCAGCCCCACATAGATGATGCCATTGACCACCAGGAGCCACATGGCGGCGAAGTGCCACAACAGCGCGCCCGCGAGCCACTCGCCGAGCGTGATCACGGAAGGAAAACCGAAGGGAAACAGCGGCGAGGCGTCATAAATCTGCCAGCCCGAGCCGATCATCATCAGCATGGCGAGCGCATTGACCCAGTGGGTCACCCGCACCCATAACGGGTGGATCGTCCGGCTCGCCCCGACCGGACCGGCAACAGGTGTTGCGGTCGCCCCGATGGCCGGGGCCGGGACGGTGCTCGCTTCGGTCCTGCTCGCTTCGATGGTCATGGCCCAGCTCTTGCAAGATTTCCCATATATAACAACGCCGCCGGCGCGTTGGTTTCACGATCTCGTCACGCGCCACCAACACGGGTAACCAAGCTACGTCAACCGCGCGGTGGCGGATGCGAGCAACGGCTCCGGAACCGCCAAGATCGAATACCAGACTGGACGGAGGATACGACCCTATGAGCAAAAGTGCCGAACCCAGCAAGGGCCCGCACGGCCTGCGGTTTCCGCCGCCTGCCGTCCCCCAGCCGTCCGCGCCGGTCTGAGCCCGGCCATGGCCAAGACCAGCACCGGCAACTTCTTCGAGGACTTCCGCACCGGGCAGCACATCACCCATGCGACCCCGCGCACCGTCACGGCCGGCGACGTCGCCATCTATAACGGGCTGTTCGGTCCGCGCTTCGCGGTGCAATCTTCCGACGCTTTTGCGCAAAAAATCGGCTATCCGCGCTCGCCGGTCGACGATCTCCTGGTCTTCCACATCGTGTTCGGAAAGACCGTGCCGGACATCTCGCTCAATGCCGTCGCCAATCTCGGCTATGCGGCCTGCCGCTTTCTCGCCCCGGTCTATCCGGGCGATACCCTCAACGCGGCCTCCGAGGTCATCGGCCTGAAGGAGAATTCGAGCCGCAAGACCGGCATCGTGTTCGTGCGCTCGACCGGCTACAAGCAGGACGGCGGCAAGGTGCTCGAATACGTGCGCTGGGTCATGGTGCGCAAGCGCGACGAGAACGCGCCGCGCGCCCGGCGACCACGTGCCGCGGCTGCCGGAGGCGCTGTTGCCGAGCATGCTGGGCGACGCCTGTCCGCGCATCGACACCGCGGACTACGACTTCGCGCTCGCCGGCAGCCCCTTCCGGTTCGGCGATTATACGGTCGGGGAGAGGATCGACCACGTCGACGGCGTGACCGTGGAGGAGGCCGAGCACCAGATCGCCACCCGGCTCTACCAGAACACGGCGCGCATCCACTTCAATCAATTCGCCGCCGCCCAGGACCGCTTCGGCCGCCGCCTGATCTATGGCGGGCACGTGATCTCGCTCGCCCGCGCGCTCTCCTTCAACGGCCTCACCAATGCGTTCCACATCGCCGCCATCAATGGCGGGCGGCACGTGTCGCCACTGTTCGCCGGCATGACCGTGTTCGCCTGGTCGGAGGTGCTGGCCAAGGCCGACCTGCCGGGACGCGAGGACGTGGGGGCGCTGCGGCTGCGCCTGGTCGCCACCAAGGACCACCCGGGCGCCGATTTCCCGCTCAAGACCGCCGAAGGCGACCACCCGGCCGTGCTGCTCGATCTCGATTATTGGGTGCTGGTGCCGAAATGAGGCCGGGACGGATCGAAGCCCCGTTCGGGTGACGATCACGGCATGGTATTGGACACTTGCGATGCGTGCTCTACGGTTCGCGCGGAGGTGCATCCATGCCGGACGACAGCGACGAGCCCGACAATCTGATTCCGTTCAGACCTGTGGCCAAGCCTGGAAAAAGCGGACGCAAGCCGCAATCGAGCATCGGGGTTGATCCTGAGGATCTCATCGCGGCCGGCGCCGCCATCCTGGCGCTCGCTCTCGCCGTGGCGATGGTGTCTCAGTGGGTTCCCATCAACGTCTATACGGTCGGCATCGTGGTGTGCTCCGGCGCCGGGTTCGGGGTCGCCAGGCTCATTCGCGCCAGGCGGCCGGGCGGGCCGGTGACGAAGCATCCGCGCAACGGCCGCTAGCCGTTGGGTTTCCGGCTGTCACTGGTGAACAAGGTCGTCGTCTAAGCCCGCCTGGATTGCCCGCGCCTTCGCGAATGCCCATGCACATATTCCCGAAGCGCTCGGTTGATGCGCGTCTGGTAGCCTTCGTTCGAGGTGGCCTGCGCCTTGAACCAGGCGACCACGTCGGCATCTACGCGCAGCGTCAATTGCTGCTTGAGGGGCCGATAGAACAGTCCACGCTTGGCGCCCGACCAGTCGAGCATCTCCGCGGCATCCGACGTGTCGATCGCTTCGTCGGGCAGCGCCGCGAGCGCCGCCAGCTGTTTCGACTTCAACCCCTTGGAAGTTTTTTTCTTCATCTACCGTTCCTTCGCTGGCGGCGGACCGCGCCCCCTCCATCCATCCGCGCGCAGATGTTGCACCAGCTCCTGCGCGTAGGCCGGCAGTGCGTCCAGGCTGCGGATGCAGATGGTGAGCTCGCGCTCCGCCCATGGGTCGGTGAGCGCCACCCGCTTGATCGCCATGGTGCGGGCCACCCGGCGGGCGGTGGTCTCCGGCACGATGCCGATGCCCACGTGGCACTCGACCAGCCGGCACACCGAATCGAAGCTGCGCAGCTGCACCCGCAGGCGCAGCGAGCGGCCCGCGCGCGCCGCCTTGTCGGCGAGAAAGCGCTGCAGCGCGCTCGCCCGGTCGAGCCCGACGAAATCGTGCTGCAGCACCTGGGCGAACGCGATCCGGGAGCGCTTGGCGAGCGGATGGTCGCGCGCCACCACCAGCACGAAACGGTCCTTGCGGAACGGATAGGTCTCGAGCGCGCTCGCATCCACGGTCGCCGCCACGATGCCGAGATCGGCCACGCCCTCGGCGATCAGCCCGACGATCTCGTCGCTCAGGCGCTCCTCGAGATCGACGCTGACCTGCGGATGCGTGGCCAGGAACGAGGACAGCGCCTCGGGCAGGAATTCGGTCAGCGCGTTGGTGTTGGAGAGAAGCCGTATCTGGCCGGCCTGCCCGCCCGCATAGGCGCCCAGATCCTCGCGCAGCCGCTCGGCCTGGCGCAGGATCAGGCGCGCATGCTGCAGCAGGGTGCGGCCGGCCGGGGTGGGGGCGATCCCCTGCCGCCCGCGCACCAGAAGCGCCGCGCCGAGCGCCTCCTCCATGTTGCGGATGCGGGTGGAGGCGGCGGCGAGCGCCAGATTGGCGCGCGCGGCGCCGGCCGTGATGCTGCCGGCCTCGACCACGTGGCGGAACAGGCTGAGATCGGCGAGATCGAAACGCATGGAGGCTGCCTTCGCGGTTCGCGAAAGGAGCTTACGCCAAATACCGATTGTGGGCGAGGCTGCGGCACCGCATATTCGCTTTGCGCGAAGGTCGCGGGCGCCGGCCCTTCTTCGGTGGCGCCCGCCTGCCCCGTGCATTGCGGCTGGCGCGGACATTGTTTAGGAACGGTCCCATGCCGCGGCGCCCAGCGCCGCGCGATATGTCTCGAGTGCTCTTGAGCGCTCCCTCGAAAGTGCCGGCGCGACGAGCGCAAGGGCAAGCCGGAGAGCCACATGGCGGAAACCAACATGGCGGAAACCAAGGCCCCGGTCGAGCGGCCGCTGTCGCCGCATCTGTCGATCTACCGCTGGCCGCTGCCGATGGCGATGTCGATCGCCCACCGGGTCACCGGGGTCGGGCTTTATTTCGGCACCTTGCTGGTGGCCTGGTGGCTGATCGCGGCGGCGGCGGGGCCCAATCCGTATTCCAACGTAGCGGCCTTCATGAGCTCGTTCTTCGGCCGCCTCATCCTGTTCGGCTATACCTGGGCGCTCTTGCATCACATGCTGGGCGGCATCCGGCACCTGATCTGGGACACCGGGCACGGCTTTAGCGAAAGCGAGCGCGAATGGCTCTCGCTCGCGACCGCAGTCGGCTCGGTCAGCCTGACCCTGATCCTGTGGGTGTTCGGCTATCTGGTCATGGGAGGATCGCACTGATGGCTGGCGGAAAAATGAGCACGCCGCTCGCGCGCGTGCGCGGGCTGGGCGCCGCCAAGTCCGGCACCGGGCATTTCTGGCGCCAGCGGCTGACCGCGGTCGCCAATGTGCCGCTCACCATCGCGTTCGTGCTGATCCTGGTGTCGCTGCTCGGCCGCAACCACGCGTTCGCCGCCCAGACCCTGGGCTCGCCGCTGGTCGCCATCATCATGCTCTTGTTCATTCTCTCGATCACCACCCACATGCGCATCGGGATGCAGGTGGTCATCGAGGACTACGTCCATGACGAGCCGCACCGGCTCATCCTGCTCATGCTCAATACCTTCTTCTCGCTCGCCGTGGCGCTGGCATCGGCCTATGGCATTCTCAAGCTCTCGTTCGGGGTTTTCGGAGTTTAGACATGGCCAATGGACCGGCGCACGGATCCCAGAACGGCGGCGCACCGGCGCCCGGCCTCAACGGCCGCGCCTATCCGATCGAGGACCACACCTTCGACGTGCTGGTGGTGGGGGCCGGCGGCTCCGGTTTGCGCGCCGTGGTGGGCTGCAGCGAAGCCGGGCTCAAGACCGCCTGCATCAGCAAGGTGTTCCCGACCCGCTCCCACACGGTGGCGGCGCAGGGCGGCATCTCGGCCGCGCTCGGCAATATGGGCGAGGACGACTGGCGCTGGCACATGTACGACACCGTCAAGGGCTCGGACTGGCTCGGCGACCAGGACACCATCGAATATATGTGCCGCAATGCGCCGGCCGCGGTCTACGAGCTCGAGCACTGGGGCGTGCCGTTCTCGCGCACCGAGGAGGGCAAGATCTATCAGCGCCCGTTCGGCGGCATGACCACCCATTACGGCAAGGGCACCGCGCAACGCACCTGCGCGGCCGCCGACCGCACCGGGCACGCCATGCTGCACACCATGTACGGCCAGGCGCTGCGGCATTCGGCCGAGTTCTTCATCGAATATTTCGCCATCGACCTGATCATGGACGAGGACGGCCGCTGCCGCGGCGTCGTCGCCATCTGCCTGGACGACGGCACCATCCACCGCTTTCGCGCCCATATGACCATCCTGGCCACCGGCGGCTATGGGCGGGCCTATTTCTCCTGCACCTCGGCGCATACCTGCACCGGCGACGGCAACGCCATGGTGCTGCGCGCCGGCCTGCCGCTCGAGGACATGGAGTTCGTCCAGTTCCATCCGACCGGCATCTACGGGGCCGGCTGCCTGATCACCGAAGGCGCCCGCGGCGAGGGCGCCTATCTGGTCAACAGCGAGGGCGAGCGCTTCATGGAGCGCTACGCGCCCTCCGCCAAGGACCTGGCCTCGCGCGACGTGGTCTCGCGCGCCATGACCATCGAGATCCGCGAAGGCCGCGGTGTCGGCAAGCTCAAGGACCACATCTTCCTGCACCTGGACCATCTCGATCCGGCGATCCTGCACGAGCGGCTGCCCGGCATCTCCGAATCGGCGCGCATCTTCGCCGGCGTCGACGTGACGCGCGAGCCGATCCCGATCGTTCCGACCGTGCACTACAATATGGGCGGCATCGCCACCAACTATCACGGCGAGGCGGTGATCAAGAAGGACGGCGACAACGACTTCGTGGTGCCGGGCCTGATGGCGCTCGGCGAAGCCGCCTGCGTGTCGGTGCACGGCGCCAATCGGCTCGGCTCCAACTCGCTGATCGACCTGGTGGTGTTCGGGCGCGCGGCCGCGCAGCGCTGCGCGCAGATCATCGAGCCCAACCAGAGCCACGCCGAGCTGCCGAAGAATTCCGCCGATCTCGCGCTTTCGCGCCTCGACAAGTTCCGCCACGCCGCCGGCGCGACCCCCACCGCCCAGCTGCGGCTCAAGATGCAGAAGGTGATGCAGAACAATTGCGCCGTGTTCCGCACCGGCGAGGTGCTGGCCGAGGGCGTCAAGCTCATCCACGACACCCATGCCGCGGTCGCCGACGTCAAGGTGTCGGACCGCTCGCTGATCTGGAACTCCGACCTGATCGAGACGCTCGAGCTCGACAATCTGATCGCGCAGGCGGTGGTGACGCTCAACTCGGCGCTCAACCGCACCGAAAGCCGCGGCGCCCACGCCCGCGAGGACCACCCGGAGCGCGACGACAAGAATTGGATGAAGCACACGCTGGCCTGGCTCGACGCCGCCGGCAAGGTCAAGATCGACTACCGGCCGGTGCACGCCTACACCCTCACCAACGACATCAGCTACATCGAGCCGAAGGCGAGGGTGTATTGAGCATGTTGCCTTCGTTGTCATTGCCGGGCTTGTCCCGGCGATCCCGCCAGGAACGCACCGCCGCGCCAAACTAAGCGAGATGGCCGGGACAAGCCCGGCCATGACAAACCGATAGTTGACGGAACACCCCCATGGTCCAGCTCAATCTTCCGAAAAACTCCAAGGTCACCGAAGGCAAGACCTGGGCCTATCCGACCGGCGCCAAGGACGTGCGCGAGTTCCACATCTACCGCTGGAATCCGGATGACGGAAAAAACCCGCGTCTCGACACCTACTACGTCGACACCGGCGACTGCGGCCCGATGGTGCTGGACGCCATCATCTGGATCAAGAACAACATCGATCCGACGCTGACCTTCCGCCGCTCCTGCCGCGAGGGCGTGTGCGGCTCCTGCGCCATGAACGTGGACGGCCGCAACGCGCTCGCCTGCATCAAGGACATGGGCGACATCAAGGGCACCGTGAAGATCTATCCGCTGCCGCACCAGCCGGTGGTGAAGGACCTGGTGCCCGATCTCACCAATTTCTACGCCCAATACGCCTCGATCGAGCCCTGGCTGCACACCACCTCGCCCACGCCCGAGAAGGAATGGCGGCAGAGCCACGACGACCGCGCCAAGCTCGACGGCCTCTATGAATGCGTGCTGTGCGCCTGCTGCTCCACCTCGTGCCCGAGCTACTGGTGGAACAGCGAGCGCTTCCTGGGGCCGGCCGCGCTGTTGCAGGCGCAGCGCTGGATCGTCGACAGCCGCGACGAGGCGACCGGCGAGCGGCTGGACAATCTCGAGGATCCGTTCCGGCTCTACCGCTGCCACACCATCATGAACTGCGCCAATTCCTGCCCCAAGCACCTCAATCCCGCCAAGGCCATCGCGGCGATCAAGAGCACGATGGTCGAGCGCAAGGTTTGAGCGGGCTGCGCGCGCTCGGCCCGGGCTTCGATCCCGGGATCGTGGCGGCCGTCGACGCCAGGCTGCGCGCGGTCGCCGAGCGCGAGCATGCGGTCGTCCTGCTGGCGATCGAGAGCGGCAGCCGCGCCTGGGGGTTTCCCTCGCCCGACAGCGACTACGACTGCCGCTTCATCTATGCGCGCTCGCCGCGACGATTACCTGCGGCTATACGCGCCGCGCGACGTTATCGAGTTTCCGCTCGACCGCGAGCTCGACGTCAATGGCTGGGACCTCGCCAAGGCGTTGCGGCTCCTGCTCAAAGGCAACGCCGTGGTGATCGAATGGCTGACGTCGCCATTCGTCTATGCGGGCGACGCGACGTTCCGCCGGCAAGCCCTCGAATTCGCGCACGGGGCCGCTCGCCCGGCCGCGATCGCCCGGCACTATCTGCATCTCGGCGAACGCCAGCGCCGCACCTATTTCGCGGATGCGCGCGCGGTCGAGCTCAAGAAGCTGTTCTATGCGTTGCGGCCCGCGCTCGCGCTGCGCTGGCTGCGATTGCATCCGGGGGAGGCGATCGCGCCCATGCACTTTCCGACGCTGGTGGGCGAGAGCGGGCTGTCGGCCGAGATCCTCGACATCGTCGAGCAGTTGCTGGCCGCCAAGGCCGCGACGCGGGAGCTCGGAACCGGCACCCTGCCGCGCCCCATCGGCGATCTCATCGACGCTGAATTCGCGCAGGCGCGCGCGCTGTGGCCGAGCGCGCCGTGGCGTCCCGAGGCCGCATTGGTGGCCGCAGCCGATGCCTTCTTCCGCAATTGGATCGGGCGTTAACCGAAGTGCATGCCACCGCTCTCGCGCTTAGGCGCCCGAGGGCGCGCGTCGCGATGGCGCGTCCGCCGCAGTTCCGGCGCGGATTTGACGTATTGCGCGGCTTATTCTAACGCAGCTTCGGGGTCGCGCAGTCCCGGGTGAGATGGGGCATCGGTCATGGCGTCGCCATTGCTTGGATTCCTTCGCCGCTTCCGGATTGCGGTCGCGGCCGGGTCGCTCGGCATTTCGGTCGCGATCCTGCTCGCGCTATTGGGGCTCCCGTCATTCAAGATCGGCCCGGAAAGAACGATCGGGCCACCCACCGCACCCGCTTCGCCGGTCGCCCCTGCGGCCCTGAACGAGGCCCGCGAGGAACAAGCCCCGGAGCCCCCCGCGATCGAGCCGGGCGCGGACAACCCGCCGCCGATCTGGGCCGACGTCACCGTGCTCGGCGACACCGCCTCCCACCCGCTCCCGAACTCGCTCACCCACGCCCGCGCCGATCATGAACGAGGTGAACCAATATCTCTGGACCGTCTATGAGCGCTCCGCCATCAAGCGCGACGGCAGCGGAGATTTCACCTGGAAGGACATTGCGGCGGCGGCGCGCCTTGGAATGTCCTTGGGAGACTACGTGATCAGCGGCATGGATCCGGATTTCCGCGAGCTGCTTTACCGGGCCGGCCTCGCCATAGATGCGGCCGGCATCCGCTGGACGATCCGCAGCGCGTTCCGCGACGACTATCGGCAAGGCCTCGCGGCCGGGTACAAGGCCCGCATCGACAACTCGCTGCATGGGGGCAGCGCCGCGACCGGCGGCTACGGGCACGGCTGCGCGGTCGACATTGCCGACCCGGACAGCAAATCGGACACGCTTTGGAAATGGATCGATGCCAATGGGGCTCAGCTCGGTCTGCAGCGTCCCTTCCCCGGCATCGATCCGGCCCACGTCCTGCCGCGCGGGGCATGGCACGAGCTGGCGGAAGCGGCGCGCCATGATCGACTGGTCGCGCCCGCGCAGAGCCCGGAGGGTATGGCGGTCACCGATCTGGCCGCCGTCTTGAGCGCCGCCCCGAGCGAAGCGGATGCCAACTGTATCAATGCGCATCGCGGCCGCAGCGAAACCGCGCAGGCGAATGCGACAAAATCGCCCGGCCGCCCGGGTTTCAAGCTGGCCTCCGCCCCGCGCGGGCCTGAAAAACAGACGCCCCATCCCAAGGCCGCCGCTCGAGCAGTGGCGCGGCATGCCGCACACGCCGCCCCGCGCGACGCCGGCACGAGCTGACGCTGATTGTCATCGCCGGGCTCGTCCCGGCGATCTCGCTTAGGAGGGCACACTGCGTCCCTCATCGAGATGGCCGGAACAAGTCCGGCCATGACAAATCGGAGCGCGGGAAACCCGTCCCGGATCACGCCAGCGCTCCATCCGGGCTACAGCTTCAACTTCTTCCTCCGTTGTCCGAGCGTGCGCAGGCGCAGCGCGTTGAGCCGGATGAAGCCTTCGGCGTCGCGGTGGTCGTAGGCGACCGCGCCTTCCTCGAACGTCACCAGGTCCTGGTCGTAGAGCGAATAGGGGCTCTCGCGGCCCACCACCGCGACATTGCCCTTGTAGAGCTTGAGCCGCACCGTGCCGGTCACATAGGCCTGCGATTTGTCGATCGCGGCCTGCAGCATCTCGCGCTCGGGGGCGAACCAGAAGCCGTTGTAGACGAGCTCGGCATATTTCGGCATCAGCTCGTCCTTGAGATGCATGGCGCCGCGGTCGAGCGTGATCTGCTCGATGCCGCGGTGGGCGGCATGCAGGATGGTGCCGCCCGGCGTCTCGTACATGCCGCGCGACTTCATGCCGACGAAGCGGTTCTCCACCAGGTCGAGGCGGCCGATGCCGTTCTGGCGCCCGAGCTCGTTGAGACGCGTGAGCAGGCTCGCGGGCGAGAGCGCCACGCCGTCGAGCGCCACCGCGTCGCCGCGCTCGAAACCGACCGTGATGTAGCTCGCCACATCGGGCGCCGCTTCCGGATCGAGCGTGCGCGAATAGACGTAGTCCGGCACCTCCTGGGCCGGGTCCTCCAGCACCTTGCCCTCGGAGGAGGCGTGCAGCAGATTGGCGTCGACCGAGAACGGCGCCTCGCCGCGCTTGTCCTTGGCGATCGGTATCTGGTGCTGCTCGGCGAACTCGATGAGCTTCGTCCGCGAGACCAGGTCCCATTCGCGCCAGGGCGCGATCACCCGCACGTCGGGCTTGAGGGCGTAATAGGCGAGCTCGAAGCGCACCTGGTCGTTGCCCTTGCCGGTCGCCCCATGCGCCACCGCGTCGGCGCCCACCCGCTCGGCGATCTCGATCTGCTTCTTGGCGATCAGAGGCCGCGCGATCGAGGTGCCGAGCAGGTACTGGCCCTCGTAGAGCGCGTTGGCGCGGAACATCGGGAACACATAGTCGCGCACGAATTCCTCGCGCAGGTCCTCGATGAAGATGTTCTCCGGCTTGATGCCGAGCAGGAGCGCCTTGGCGCGCGCCGGCTCGAGCTCCTCGCCCTGGCCGAGATCGGCCGTGAAGGTGACCACCTCGCAGCCATAGGTCTGCTGCAGCCATTTCAAGATGATCGAGGTATCGAGCCCGCCCGAATAGGCGAGCACCACCTTCTTGACGTCGCCCCGCTTCGCCCCTGTTTCCATCGCGCTTGGCATCCCTATACCTTGGTTACGTCCTCGTAGACGTCGACGTCGGCGCTGCCGGCCAGCATGGCGCGCCAGCCTTGCAGGAAGGTGCGCACCATGGGGTCGCTCGCCACCTTCTGGCGGTTGAGCTCGAGCCCGGCATGCGCCTCGTATTCGATCTCCACCAGCAACTGCGCCGGATCGTCGACATTGCGCAGGAAGCGAAAGCGCTGGCCGCCGAGCGCCTGATAGAACGGCGTCGCGCTCTTCATCAGAGCCAGAAACTGCGAGGCGTCGCCCAGCACCCGGATCTTGAGCTGCAGAACCCGCTGCAGCGTTCCGTTCTCTTCCGCCATCGTGGCTTCCTTCTTGGCTTTGCGGCGCCGCGTTCCCGATCCCGTCATTTTCGATCCTTGCGCAAACCATTTGCACCGGCAACGCGCCGGGCGCAACGGCGAGCCCGCTCCCGGCACCAATCCCGATCATCCGCCCTCCGGCGCCGCATCGGCCGGGCCGGCTCGCCTGGCGGCTCGCCGGGCGGCGCGGCCGGCCGTGCCGCAATCGCCGCAGCGCGGCGCCCTGCAGCGGCAGCACCAGCCGCTCGAGCGCGCGCTCGACCGTGCGGTCGCTGATGCGGGTGGCGGGCCAGCGATAGAGGAGGCCGTGCACCAGCCAGATGGTCAGGAAGGTGAAGAGGCCGGAGAACGCGACATCGGTGAAGAAATGCCCGCCGCCGGCCATGCGCAGGAGCCCGATGCCGGCCCCGAAGGCGAGCGCGCCCGCATAGGCGAGCGGCCGCCAGGCCGGCGGCACCAGCGCGGCCGGCGCCAGCGTCCAGAACGCGCCCGAGGGCTCGCCCGCCACGAACGAGCAATTGTCCGGGCAATCGCCGCGCGGATCCCACCACGGCACGAAATGCTGGGCGCCGCCGAACTCGGCCACGTCGATGGGGCGCGGGCGGCCCCAGTGACTCTTGAGGATGACGTTGGTGAGGAGGCCGGGCGCGAGCGCGAGCGTGGCCACCATCAGGGCCGCGGCCCGGCCCGGGATCAGCATCGGCCGCCGCGGCAGCACCAGCTTGCCCAGCATGGCGAGAGCCGCGGGCGCGACCAGGAGGGTCACGATCAGGCGGCTGAGATCACGCACGCCGTTGAGCGCCGGATTGAAGCTCGCCCAAAAGCCGCCTGCGGCCGGATCGAAGAACGGCCGCACCAGGTCGAGATCGAGCCGCGGGTAGAGGCCGAACAACAGGCCGACCGCGGCGGCGAGCGCCAGCGCGATCAGAAGCCCAGTGCGATTCATCTTGCGGTTCCTGCCGGCGGCGCCCGGCGAATTACTGCTGGGGCGGCGGATCGCTGTGGCAGGCGCCCAGGGAGCCGGCAGGACCGAGGCTCGACCACACGAAGTCCCCGCAACGGCCGCAGGCCGCCAGCATCGTGCCCATGGCGAGGGCGCAAAGCAGGCGCAGCGCCCGGCTGTGCCAGTTCCCCTGAAGTCGCTGCGGCATCTCGGCTCCCCCCATCCGATCCTCATAGCATACCGGCGCCGGCTTCGGCGCGCCGCCGGCCTCAATCATCGGTCATCGCCATGGCGCGCAGCGCCAGCCGCTCGCGGGCGGAGAGCTTCTCGCTCGCGCTCTTCAATTGCCCGCAGGCCGCCAGGATGTCGCGCCCGCGCGGCGTGCGCACCGGCGACGCATAGCCGGCCGTGAACACCACCTCGGAGAACTTCTCGATCTCATCCCAGTCCGAGCATTCGTAGCGGGTGCCGGGCCAGGGATTGAACGGGATGAGATTGATCTTGGCCGGAATGTTGCGCACCAGCTTGACCAGCGCATGGGCGTCGCCGAGCGAGTCGTTGACGCCCTTGAGCATCACGTATTCGAAGGTGATGCGCTTGGAGTTGGAGAGGCCCGGATAGTTGCGGCACGCCTCCATCAGCACGCGGATCGGATATTTGCGATTGAGCGGCACCAGCTCGTCGCGCAACGCGTCGGTGACGGCATGCAGCGAGACCGCCAGCATGCTGCCGATTTCAGATCCGGCACGGGCGATATTGGGCACGACGCCCGAGGTCGAGAGCGTGATCCGGCGCTTGGAGATGCCCAGGCCCTCGCCGTCGGCCACCACCAGGATGGCGTCGCGCACCGCCTCGAAATTGTAGAGCGGCTCGCCCATGCCCATCATGACGATATTGGTGACCAGGCGCCGCCCGGCGTCCGGCTGGCCGGTACCCGGATGCGCCGCCGACCAATCGCCGAGCCGGTCGCGCGCCACCATGATCTGGCCCACGATCTCGCCGGCCGTCAGGTTGCGCACCAGCCGCTGCGTGCCGGTGTGGCAGAACGAGCAGGTGAGCGTGCAGCCGACCTGGCTCGACAGGCAGAGCGTGCCGCGGTCGGTGTCCGGGATGTAGACGCATTCGACCTCGTGCGGGGCTTCGCCTGCCCGCTCGCCCGGCAGCCGCAACAGCCATTTGCGGGTGCCGTCGACCGAGATCTGCTCCGCCACCACCTCGGGCCGCGCCAGCGTGAAGTGCGCATCGAGCAGCGCGCGCAGCTCCTTCGACAGGCTGGTCATCGCATCGAAGCCGGTCACGCCCCGCACATAGAGCCAGCTCCAGATCTGCTGCGCCCGCATCCTGCGCTTGCCTTCCGGCACCCCGATGCCGGCCAGCGCCTCCATGAGCTCGGGGCGCGAAAGGCCGATGAGCGAAGGCCGCGCCGGCGCCACATAGCGCTCGAGCGGCGCCTTCTCGATGAAGCCGGCAGGCGCCGTGAGGCCGAAGCGGAAGCGGTCGCAAGCGCTCGTCATTAACGCATTCTGTCCAGTCGGGGCCCGGAGGCGCCCTTCTAGCACAGATGGGGTCCCGATCCACTTTTTGCGCCCCAGGCGGGGCCCGCGCCCCGCTCACCCGGCGATCGCCTCCAGGCGGCGGCGGGTGGTGGCGGGGCCGAAGGCGCCGATGACGATGAACACCACCACCATGGCGGCGGCGATGAAACAGAATACCCCGGTGGTGCCGGTGCGCCCGAGCAGGAACGCGATGATGTAGCCCGAGAAGATGGTGCTGAACCGGCTCCAGGAATACACGAAGCCGACCGCGCTCGCCCGGATGCGGGTCGGGTAGAGCTCGCTCTGGTAGGCGTGGAACGAGAACGACAGCCAGTTGTTGGCGAGCGTGATCAGGAGCCCGAACCCGATGACGCCGGCCGCGCTGCGCTGCTGCGAGAACAGGAGCCCGAGCACCGCGATCACGAGGGCCGCCCAGGCGATCTGCCATTTGCGCTCGATCCTGTCGGCGAACCACACGCCCACGAGCGGTCCGACCGGATTGGCGATCGCGATGATGAAGGTGTACTGCAGCGAGCGGGTGACCTCGATGCCCTGCGAGATCAGGAATGTGGGAACCCAGCTGGCGAAGCCGTAATACCCGATGGTCTGAAACAGGTTGTAGACCACCAGCATGAGGGTGCGGCCGCGATAGGCCGGGCTCCACATCTCGCGCCAGGCGTTGGGTTTGGGGCCTGCTTGCGTATCGGCCTCGCCTTCCAGCATTTGCGGCGTCGGCAGCGGCTGCCGCGTCTCCGCCACCACGCGCGCCTCCAGCTCGCCCAGAATGCGGTCGGCCTCCGCGGTGCGGCCGTGCTGCGCCAGCCAGCGCGGCGATTCGGGCAGCCGCAGCCGGATCCACCACACCGGCAGCGCGCCGGCCGACCCGATGATGACCACCCAGCGCCAGCCATCGAGTCCCAGGATTGTCTGCGGCACCAGGAGCCAAGCCAAGAGCGCCACCACCGGCACCACGGTGAACATCACGAACTGGTTGTAGGCGAAGGCCGGCCCGCGCTGCTCCTTGGGCACCAGCTCGGAAATGTAGGTATCGATGTTCACCAGCTCGACCCCGATCCCGATGCTGGCGATGAGCCGCCACAGATCGATACTGGCCGCGCTCGTCTGCAGCGCCATCACCAGCGAGCCGAGCGAGTACCACAACAGCGCGAAGGTGAAGATCGAGCGTCGGCCGAAACGGTCCGACAGCCAGCTGAACGCGATGGTGCCGATGAACAGGCCGGTGAACAGCGCCGCGATGAAGCTCGCGAAGCCGTCGAGATCGAGCAGGCCCTGCGTGGTCGGCTTGAACAGCCCGCCGCCGAACAACCCGACCGCGATATAGGCGGTGAAGAACAGATCGTAGAACTCGAACCAGCCGCCGAACGAGATCAGGGTCACGAGCGCGCGGATCTGGCGGTTGGGCGGCAGGCGGTCGAGCCGCGCCGCGATCGTCGGCTCCGGTGTCATGGTTTTCTCCGGCATGGTGGTGAGCGCCCGCGCCCTACCTTGCCAGCAAAGTGCCGAAAAGGCATCTTCCCGCCGCTTCCCCGGATCCTGCGGGGAGCGTCGCAGCAAATCGTCGTTCAGCAAAACGTCACATGCCGGGAGGAAGTCCGATGCGCCTGCGTGCCTCGTTGTTGAGTCTATGCCTGTTCGCCGTCACGGCCGATGCGGCCCTGGCGGCCGGGCCTTATGCGTTCGTCACCGGCCGGCGCGATCCGCGCATCTATGCGATCGATCTCGGCGCCGCCCTCAAGGCCGCCAACAACAATACCGACAAGGCCATCATCAGCCGCAACCTGGTCGGCCCGCGCCGGCTCGACGGCATGCTGCTGGGCGATCCGGCCAATATCGTGCTCAGCGCCGACGGCAAGACCGCCTTTGTGATGAACCATCACGGCCAGGTCTCCAACGCCGAGTTCCTGCAACACGGCGGCCGCGCCAGCGTGTCGTTGATGGACGTGAAGAAAATGCTGCAGAAGTCCTCCGACAACACCGATGCGGCGGTCGAGAAAGTCATCGACGGCGGCTGGTTCGGCGGCGTCGGCGTGCTGCTCATCGACAACCCCAATCTCCTGCTCACCAGCGCGTCGGAGGGTTGGCTGACCGAGGACGGCTCCAACCGCATCACCATCATCGATCCCAAGACCGGCGCTTTCGTCGGCCAGATCCAGATGCCCATGAAGGGAGCCGGCACCCGGCAGCTGCGGTCCGATTGCCCCGACGTCGACGTGCCGTGGAAGGGCGGCCCGCCGCCCAGCAACGTGTTCCTCGCGCCCTCGAAGCAATTCGGCTGCTGGCCTGATCCGGAATCGCTTGCGGTCGGCAAGGGCAGCGACGGCAAGCAGTACTTGTTCTCCGGCAACGCCGGCACCGAGGACGTGTCGGTGATGGATCTCGGCCGGGCGCTGAAGGGCGAGCCGGTGGTCGAGGTGGCGCCGCGCATTACGGTCCAGTCCGGTCCGTTCGGCATCGCGGCGAGCCCGAACGGCAAATTGATCGCGGTCACCGCGCGCGAGACCAATCTGGAGGACGACAACGAAGGCAACACCATCTCGATCATCGACGTCGATCTCGCCCGCGAGGGCAAGCCGGGCGCCGAAGCCGCCCGCGTGCAGGTCGGCACCGATGACCCCAAGGGCCTGGCGCGGCCGTTCGCGGTCGCCTGGACGCCGGACGGCAAACAGATCGTGGTGGCGAATTTCCGCTCCAACAACGTGTCGATCGTCGATGTCGACATGGCGCTTTCCAAGAAGCCCGGCGCCGAGGTGGCCCGCATCCCGCTCGTGCGCAGCGACAAGGATCCGGCGCGGCCGAAGGGCATCGCGGTCACCGCCGACGGCCACTATGCGGTCGTGGCCGGCGGCAACAACACCATCAAGGCGTCCGCCACCAACCTGACCGGCACCGCCTTCGTGATCGACCTGCAGAAGAAGGCCCTCGCCGCCACCGTGACCGGCGTCGGCATCGACCCCTACGGCGTCGCCATCCTGGACAAGGCCGGGAAGAAATAACGCGCTGCTTGCTGCCACTCGGCAGCAACGCAACCAGCTTGTCATGGCCGGGCTTGTCCGGCTTGTCCCGGCCATCTCGCTTTGGCGGGCACGACAGTGCCCTCACGATCGGGATGGCCGGGACGAAGCCCGGCCATGACACTTGTTATTGTCGCCCCGGCCTACTTCACCATCGCGAGCAGCGCCTGGGCGGCGGCGGGGGCCCGCACCTTGGCGCCCGAGATCATGTAGATGAACACGTCGCGCTCGGCCTGCGCGGGCGCGGGCGCGAGCGGCTTGAGATCAGCCGGCACGCCGCCGTCCGCGAAGGCACGCGCGCGTTGCGCCCAGGCCGCCAGATCGGCCGTGGCATAGCCGGTCTCGATCTCTTCCGCGGTGCGCTGCAGGCGCAGGTACAAAAAATCGCTGGTCGGGTCCGGGATCAGCGGATGCTTGTCCGAATCGACGAGCGCGATCGCGACCTTGAATTCGCGCATCAGCGCCACGAACTCCGGCACGGCGAAGCTCGCGTGCCGCACCTCGACCGCATGCCGGATCGGGCGGCCGTCGAGGCGCTGCGGCAAGAGGGCGCAGGAACGCCGCGAAATCCGCGCTCTCGAACGCCTTGCCGGGCGGCAATTGCCACAGCACCGGGCCGAGCTTGTGTTTGAGCTCCAGGACGCCGCTGCCGAAAAACCGCTCGACCGAGGGCCCGGCCTCCGCCAGCACGCCGCGGTGGGTGGTGAAGCGCGGCCCCTTGAGCGAGAACACGAAATCATCCGGCGTCTCCGCCGCCCAGCGCCGGAAGCTCTCCGGTTTCTGGCTGCCGTAGAAGGTGCCGTTGATCTCGATGGTGGTCAGCGCGCGGCTGGCATGCGCGAGCTCGCGCGCCTGCTGAAGCTTCGGCGGATAGAACGTGCCGCGCCAGGGCTTGAACACCCAGCCGCCGATGCCGACCCGGATCATGGCGCGCGTCCCGCTCGCGGGCCTATTTGCACTCTTGCGCGGCGCGGTCGATCGCCTGGCTCAGGCCCTTGAGCGAATACTGGTCGGTCGATTCGGTGCCGTGGCCGGACACGCCCTTGACGGTCAGGTCGCTGCCCTTGCGCATGGAATCCACCATGCGGGCTTCCTCGGCCACGTTCTTGATCCAGGCGCCGTCGTTCAAGGTGTACATGGCGAACTTGTCGGCGCCGATCTCGGCGCTCGCGTCGGTGCTGGGCTTGAACGGATAGCCGATGATCACCGAGACCTCGTTGCGCACGTTCTCGGTCGGCCGGTCGGAGATGAACACATAGGCCTGGTCGCGCTTGCGGCCGGCCGGATTGGTCTGCGAGGTCTTCGGCTTGGCGATCGAGAAGCATACCTTGTGGCCGTTCGGGGTGGCCGAATAGGCGCCCCAATCGCCGTACTGGCCGAGCAGCGTGGGCTGCGCCTCACCGCCGCCGGCGGGGGCGGAGGCCGGCGTGGCTGCCGGTGCGGGAGCCGCCGCAGCCGGCTTGGGGGCGGGCTTGGCCGGGGCGGGCGCCGGCGTTTGCGCGGACGCTGCCGAGGAAAGCGCGATCGGAGCCAGCAGGCTCGAGGTCACGAGACTCGCCGCCAGCACCGCCGCCAGCCGGCGCCGATCAAATGCCTGCACGGCCAATGAGCGAATATCGCATGAGCAAATCATGAGCATCGTCCTTGTCCCCACCGCTTCGGCCCGCCCGCCATAGCCCCTAAGGCCACCGAAAGGCCATGGAATCCTTACGAATTCGGCAATGTAAAGGCGCCCTCGAAATTCCCGAACCACCGGCCGCCGCGCCGCCCGCATTGTACATATTTTCAGCGCCATGGGGACCGGCATCCGGCATGCATGTTAGAACCACCAACCCAACCCCATCCGCACGGTGCCTCGACGTGAAAGCCATTCTCTGCACCCGCCTCGGCGGCCCTGACGATCTCGAGCTCTCGGAGCTGCCCGATGCCGGTCGCCGCCGCCGGCGAGGCGGTGGTGAGCATCAAGGCGGTCGGGCTCAATTTCTACGACACCTTGATCATCGCCGGAAAATATCAGACCAAGCCGCCGCTGCCGTTCTCGCCCGGCGGCGAGTTCGCGGGCGTGATCGAGAGCGTGGGCGAAGGCGTCAGCGGTTTTTCGCCCGGCGACCGGGTCGTGGGCTACACCAGCTTCGGGGCGGCGCGGCAATTCGCCGCCGTGCCGGTGGACAAGCTCGCCCTTCTGCGCGTCGATCTCGATCTCGAGCGCGCCGCCGGTCTCAACATCACCTACGGCACCAGCTATCACGCCCTCAAGGACCGCGCCGCCCTCAAGGCCGGCGAGACGCTGGCGGTGCTCGGCGCCTCGGGCGGCGTCGGGCTCGCGGCGGTCGAGCTCGGCAAGCAGATGGGAGCGCGCGTCATCGCCTGCGCGTCCAGCGCCGACAAGCTCGCCTTCGCGCGCCAGCATGGCGCCGACGAAGTGGTCGACTACGCCGGCGAGAATTTGACCGAGGCCTTGAAGCGGCTCGGCGGCGAGCACGGCATCGACGTCATCTACGATCCGGTCGGCGGGCCCTACAGCGAAGCGGCGCTGCGGGCGATCGCCTGGGAAGGCCGCTTCCTGGTGATCGGCTTTGCGGCCGGCGAGATCCCGCGGCTGCCGCTCAACCTCACGCTGCTCAAGGGCTGCGACATTCTGGGCGTCAACTGGGGCGCCTTCGTGCGGCAGAAGCCGCAGGCCCACCGCGCCGGCCTCGAGGAGCTCGCCCGCTGGTGCGCGCAGGGCAAGCTCTCCTGCCACATCCACGCCGTCTATCCGCTGGCCGAGACCGCGCAGGCCCTCAAGGTGATCGCGGAGCGCAAGGCCATGGGCAAGGTGATCCTGCGGCCGTAACAGGGGCGCAATGCGCACCCCTCTATCACGCCACCATCCCGGCCAAATCCGCCCGCACCCGCGCGATCACGCTCTCCCAGTCGCCCGGCTCGGGCTGGCGATAGAGCCGCGCGGTCGGATACCAGGGGCTGTCGGTGCGCTCCAGCATCCAGCGCCAGTCCGGGGCGAACGGCAGCAGGATCCAGGCCGGCCGGCCGAGCGCGCCGGCGAGATGCGCCACCGCGGTGTCGACCGTGACCACCAGGTCGCAGAGCCCCAGCACCGCCGCCGTATCCTCGAAATCGCGCAGCTCGGCGCCGAGCGCCGTCACGCCGCCGAGGCCGGCGAGCACCGCGGCATCCTCAACCGACACATCCGGCTGCACGCTGATGAATGACACCCCATCCATCTCCAACAGCGGCGCGAGCCGCGCCAGCGGCAGCGAGCGGTTGCGATCATTGGGATGGCTCGGTCGGCCCGACCAAACAAATGCCACCCGCGGCTGCGGCACGCTCGCCAGCCGCGGCTGCCACTGCGCGAGCCGCTCTGCGCTCGCCGTGAGATAGGGAATGGCGGCCGGGATGCTGTCTGGTTCGGTCGCGAGCGCGAGCGGCAGGCTGCCCATGGGGCAGTGCAGATCGAAGGCCGGCAGCGGCGCCCCGCGCTCGACCACCGTGGCGACGCCTTCGAGCCGCCCCAGCAGGCCCGTGAGCTCGGCCGGCACCTCCAGCACCACGGTCGCCCCCCTGCGGGCCACCAGCGGCACGTAGCGGGCGAGCTGGATGGTGTCGCCGAGCCCCTGCTCGGCATGCAGCAGGATGGTCTTGCGCTGGGCGGATATTCGCCGCGCCACAGCGGCTTGCCCAGGCGCCGGCGCGCCGGCATGCCGCTGCGGGCAAAGCGCGCCTCGTATTGCTTGAACCCGCCCCGATAATCGCCGAGCGTCAGGCGCGACAGCGCCGCATTGTGCTGCGCATCCGCATTGTCGGCATCGATCGCCAGCACCTGCGCGAAGCTCGCGAGCGCCTCCGCGTGCCGGTTGAGCGCCTGCAGGGCCGTGCCCGCGATCAAGCAGCGCCGCCGCGTAATCGGGCCGGATCGCCAGCGCCCGGTCGTAGGCCGCGATCGCCTCGGCGTGGCGATCGAGCTGCGCCAGCGCATGGCCGCGGTTGAAGTGCAGCGCCGGGTGCCCCGGATGGTCGGCGCAGCAGCGCGTCATATTGCGCCAGCGCCTCCTCGCGCCGGCCGAGCTCGCCCAGCGCATTGCCGCGATTGGCGAGCGCGCCCAGGTGGCCGGGCGCGAGCGCCACCGCCCGCTCGAAGTCGGCCAGCGCATCGGCCGGCCGGCGCAGCTTCAACAACAATCGGCCGCGGCCGTTGAACATGTCGGGATCGTCCGCGCGCAGCTCCAACGATCGCGCGAAGCTTGCGAGCGCCTCGCTGTCGCGCCCCAGCATGGCGAGCGCGAGGCCGCGGTTCGACCAGGCATCCGACGCCTGCGGATTGATCTTCAGCGCCGCCTCGATCAGCGGCAGCGCAGCGCCGGCATGGCCGCGCTGCAGCTTGACGACGCCCATGAGGTGCACGCCCTCATGGCTGTCGGGCAACGCTTTGCGGATGCGGCCCGCCAGCTTCTCGGCCTCATCCAGCCGGCCCGCACGGATGCACTCGGCCGCCTGCGCGTACATGCGCGTGAGCTCGGGCATTGGGGGTGCGGGTCGGGACATGGCGGGATGAGGGAGTGGTGAGTGGTGAGTAGTGAGTGGTGAGTAGAATAAAGGATGCAGCTCTTCTACTTCCTACTACTCACTACTCACCACTCACTACTCACCACAGCCACCACTCGCTATTCGCCGTCCCCCTACTGCGCCAGCTTGTCCATCGCTTCCGCCAGCTCGACATCGAGCTCGGTCACGCCGCCGGCATCGTGGGTCGCCAGCGTGACCTCGACCTTCTTGTAGACGTTGAACCATTCCGGATGATGGTCGAGCTTCTCGGCGATCAGCGCGGTGCGGGTCATGAAGCCGAAGGCCTCGTTGAAATCCCGGAAGGTGAATTTCTTGGTGATGGCATCGCGGTCCTTGGCCTCGCTCCAGCCCGAGAGCCGGCCGAGCGCCGACTTGCGCGCGTCACCGATCAGTTTCTGTCCCATGGTCTCATCCTCATCATCGAATAGACAGCCGGCCGCGATATTAGCCGGCGAGATCGCGCCGGCGCCATACGGGTTTCGCGCGCATCGGCATTCGGCCGCGCCGGCATGTGCGGGTTGATCTCGTGTGACCGCGGCCTCGGCACCACTCGCAAACGCCGGCCGCGCGCATTACGTTCAGGGCCCACACAGGGGCAAGGCCCACATATGGGTCGTGGGATGCGAGGTTACCATGCGTTGGTCGCTGAATATCGGCACGATCGCCGGCACCGCGGTGCGGGTGCACATCACATTCCTGCTATTCCTGGTCTGGATCTTCGCGGCCGACTATGCCTCCGGCGGCCCCGACGAGGCCTGGACCGGGCTCCTCTTCATGGTGCTGTTGTTCGCCTGCGTGCTGGCGCACGAGTTCGGCCACATCTTCACGGCCCGCGCCTTCGGGGTGGCGACCCCGGACGTGACGCTGTTGCCGATCGGCGGCGTCGCGCGGCTGGAGCGGATTCCGGAGGAGCCGCGGCAGGAATTCCTGATCGCCGTCGCGGGTCCGGCCGTGAACGTGGCCATCGGGCTCGCCCTGGTGCTGGCGGGCGCCCATCTGAACGTCGGGGCGCTCTCCGGCGTCGAGAATGCCCACATCTCGATGCTCGACCGGCTGGCGATCGTGAACCTGTTCCTGGCCGCCTTCAACATGATCCCGGCCTTCCCGATGGACGGCGGGCGCGTGCTGCGCGCGCTCCTGGCGAGCCGCATGGGCCACACCCGCGCCACCGAGACCGCCGCCGCCATCGGCCAGTTCGTCGCCTTCCTGCTCGGCTTCGCCGGCCTGTTCTGGAACCCGCTTTTGATCTTCATCGCCGTCTTCGTCTATCTGGCGGCGTCGTCGGAGGCCCATATGGTGGCGCTGCGCGCCATGGCGCACGGCGTGCCGGTCACCAATGCGATGATGACGGAGATCGCCAAGCTGACCCCGCAGGCCCATGTGGACGAGGCGGTGCAGACGCTGCTGCGCACCAGCCAGAGCGAGTTTCCGGTGGTCGACCCCGACGGCAAGCCGGTCGGGCTGCTCGGCCGCGGCGACCTCATCCGCGCGCTCAAGCAGCTCGGCCCCGATGCCCGCGTGGCCGACGTCATGAGCACCAAGGTGCCGAGCGTCGGCCACCGCAGCTGCCTCGACGAGGCGCTCCGCCTGCTGCAGGAAAAAGCCGCGCCCGCCGTCGCCGTCACCGACCAGCAGGGCCGCCTGGTCGGCCTCGTCACCTCCGAGACCATCGGCGAGATGATGATGCTGCGCGACGCCATGCCCAAAGGCGCCACCTGGGGCCCCTGGAGCCGCCCGACGGGGGCGGTGTGATGCCGCCTGCCGCAGATTGACTTGTCTGATCGAAGACTGCCGCCTCGAGCGTGAGGCGAGCACCGTCATGCGCACTCCCTCGCCGCCGGGGGAGAGGCCGCGGTGAGGGGGTGACGATCATTCCGTATCGCACCGCCGGAGCCCCCTCATCCCACCTTCTCCCCCACGGGGAGAGGAGTGAGAGGCCTTGCGTCCCTTACGAACATGATGACTGCGCCCCCGCTACGCCGACTTGCTGATCGGCTCCGGCTCCGCCGCGGCCGCCGCGATGTCCTTCCTGGCCTGCGAATAGAACGAGGCGTTCTGCTCGCCGCGCAGCGCTTCGCGGGTGAACTCGATCAGGTGGTAGCCGATGAAGGCGATGCCGAACACGGCGTCATATTGCTTGCGCCTGAAGGCATGGCGGGCGGCGCGCAGGAACGGGCGGCGGTAGTCGGAGCGGATCACCAGGTACCAGAGGATGCGGAACGCCAGCACCGCGGCGCCGCTCAGATTGGCGTAGGTGAGCTTGCCGCGCGCGGGCGCGAGCTTGCGGTTCACATAGGTGCGCGTCGACCTGGTGCCAGAAGCGGTCGAACAGGCGCTCCGGATCGTTCGCATAGGCGATGGAGCGCCGCCACATCGCCACCACCTCGTCATAGGGCCGCAGGAAGCGCACGTTGCTCTCGCGCGTCTGCACCGTCCACCAGGCGCCCGTCGCGCTCCAGCCGGTCCCACAGCGGCGTCTTCGGCAGCGCCTGCAGCAAGTTGATGGTCAGCATCGGGATCTTGGAGAGCTCGATGAAATCGATGAGCCGGCTCTCGGTATCGTCCGAATCGGTATCGAGCCCGAGAATGATGCCCGAGGTGACCTCGAGCCCGTAATCGTTGAGCGTCTTGATCGAGTTCAGCATCGGCAGCGAGACGTTCTGCTCCTTGCGCATGGCCTTGAGCGCCCCGGCCTCCGGGGTCTCGATGCCCACGAACAGGCCGACGAACTGCGACTCGCGCATCAGCTCGAGCACCTCGGTCTGCTTGGCGATGTTGAGCGTCGCCTCGCAGGCGAACAGCATCGGATAGGCGTTCTGTTTCTGCCACGCCACCAGGTGCGGCAGCATCTCGCGGGTGGCTTTCTTGTTGCCGATGAAATTGTCGTCCACGAAATAGACCGTGGTGGGATGCCCGCTCTGCTTGCGCATGGCATCGAGCTCGGCGGTGATCTGCTGCGGGGTCTTGAGCCGCGGCTGGCGGCCGTAGAGCCCCGGTATGTCGCAGAACTCGCAGCGGTACGGGCAGCCGCTCGAGAACTGCAGCGTGCACATCAGATAGCTCGGAGCGGAATGAGGTCGTAGGCCGGGATCGGAAACTCGGACAGCGGCAGCCGCTCCTGCGTCTTGAAGATGACCTGCTGCGCCGGCGCCGCCACGCTCTCGTCCAGCCGCGCGATCAGCGCATCGGTGCCGTCGCCCAATTCCCCCACATGCAGATAGTCGAGCTCCGGATACATCTCCGGCGCCGCCGAGGCCGAAGGCCCGCCCAGCACCGTGACCTTGCCGGCCGCCTTGGCGCGGGCATGGATGTCGCGCACCTGCGGGGCCTGGATGTGCATGGCCGAGACCATCACCACGTCCGCCCAGGCGAAATCGGCCGCGGTCGCAGGCGCGATGTTCTCGTCGATGAAGCGGACCTGCCAGGATTGCGGCATATAGGCCGCGATCAGCAGCAGCCCCTGCGGCGGCATGAAGGCCTTGACCCCCCGCATCAGCCGGTAGGCGTGGTTGAAAGTACCGAAGGACGGCGTGTAGCGCGGAAAGACACACAGAATCCGGCGCTTATTCCGAACCGCAATCGAAGAACGCACGCAGCCCCTCGCTTCTCTCCATCCCGCCCCCATGGTCGCCTCAGGCGACCCGCAAGGCAAGACCTAAGTGATTTTACGAAGCCCGGGTGTCGGGCGCACGACACAGGCAGGGACGTTGGGGACGCACGGCCTCTCCGGCTTACCTTCCCCTTGCAGGCAGGGCGATCGCATATGTTCGGAACGACGGCACCGCGGGCTCCACCCTCCCGCCCGTTGGCGGGGAGGGTCGATGCCTCGCGCAGCGAGGCAGCGGGGTGGGGGGACTACGCGAACTGTGACATTGTGGTGTTGTCGAGGTCCGGTAGCTCCCAGTGGCCACGGAACAAGTTCAACATCGATCCATCAGCCGCTCATTGCGGCGGCCGCGTAGCGACGGGGCGAACACGGAGTTCGCGTAGTCCCCCCACCCGGCGCCGCTGCGCGTCGCCACCCTCCCCGCCAACGGGCGGGAGGGTGGGAGCTTGCGGCTGCAATGTGCGGCAATCACTCTCCCGCCATATGCAATTGCCCTGACCTTGCAGGGGGAGGGAAGCGAAACGCCGTGCCCGCCTAACCATGGCGCCCATCCGGCCCCCCCTCGCCACGCCATATTGCATTGCGTCCGCGCTACCCGGTGGCTATATACGGGTGCGCAGCGGGCCCCAGGGGCCCGCGCTTGGTTTTTGCCCCATTTCAACGCTGGTTTTGACGTCTGATCATGAAACTTCGCAACATTGCCATCATCGCCCATGTCGACCACGGCAAGACCACGCTGGTGGACCGGCTGCTGCAGCAATCCGGCTCCTTCCGGGACAACCAGCGGGTGGCCGAGCGCGCCATGGATTCCAACGATCTGGAGCGCGAGCGCGGCATCACGATCCTGTCGAAAGTCACCTCGCTGCCCTGGCACGACAGCCGCATCAATATCGTGGACACCCCCGGGCACGCCGATTTCGGCGGCGAGGTCGAGCGCATCCTCAACATGGTGGAGGGCGCCATCGTGCTGGTGGATGCCGCCGAAGGCCCGCTGCCGCAGACCAAGTTCGTGGTCTCCAAGGCGCTCAAGGTCGGGTTGCGCCCGATCGTGGCCATCAACAAGGTCGACCGCCCGGATGCGCGGCCTTCGGAGGTCGCCAACGAGGTGTTCGACCTGTTCGCGGCGCTCGATGCGACCGAGGAGCAGCTCGATTTCCCGGTGCTCTACGGCTCCGCCAAGGAAGGCTGGATGGCCGAGACCGCCGAGGGCCCGAAAGTCTCCATGGCGCCGCTGTTCGACCTGGTGCTGCGCCATGTGGCGCCCCCCAGCGTCGAGACCGGCCCGCTGCGCCTGTTGTGCACCATCCTGGAGGCCAATCCGTATCTCGGCCGCATCGTCACCGGCCGCATCACCTCGGGCTCCATCAAGCCCAACCAGAGCGTCAAGGTGCTGGACCGCGAGGGCAAGCTGATCGAGGAGGGCCGCGTCACCAAGGTGCTGGCGTTCCGCGGCCTCGAGCGGCAGCCGGTCGAGGAGGCCTTCGCGGGCGACATCGTGGCGGTCGCGGGCCTGCCCGAGGCCACCGTCTCCCACACCATCTGCGACCCCGAGGTCACCAATCCGCTGCCGGCGCAGCCGATGGATCCGCCCGACGCTCGCCATGACGTTCCGGGTCAACGATTTCCCGCTCGCCGGCACCGAGGGCAGCAAGGTCACCAGCCGCATGATCCGCGACCGGCTGTTCCGCGAGGCCGAGGGCAATGTGGCGCTCAAGGTCACCGAATTCGCCGACAAGGACGCGGTCGAGGTGGCGGGCCGCGGCGAATTACAGCTCGGCATTTTGATCGAGACCATGCGGCGCGAGGGCTTCGAGCTCGCGGTCTCGCGCCCCAAGGTGCTGTTCCAGCGCGACCCTGCGACCGGCGCCGTCCTGGAGCCGATCGAGGAGGTGGTGATCGACGTCGACGAGGAATTTTCCGGCATCGTGGTGCAGAAGCTCTCCGAGCGCAAAGCCGAGCTGGTGGAGATGCGCCCCTCCGGCGGCGGCCGCCTGCGGCTGGTGTTCCATGCGCCCACCCGCGGGCTCATCGGCTACCAGGGCGAGCTCATGACCGACACCCGCGGCACCGCGGTGCTCAACAAGCTGTTCCACGGCTATGCGCCGTTCAAGGGCGAGATGGTGGGCCGCCGCAACGGCGTGCTGATCTCCACCGACATCGGCGAGGCCGTGGCCTATGCGATGTGGAATCTCGAGGACCGCGGCCCCATGATGATCGAGCCGGGCTGGAAGGTCTATCGCGGCATGATCGTGGGCGAGCACACCCGCGGCAGCGACCTCGAGGTCAACGTGCTCAAGGGCAAGAAGCTCACCAACATCCGCACCCACTCCAAGGACGAGGCGGTGCGCCTCACCCCGCCGATCCGCATGACGCTGGAGAAGGCCATGGCCTATATCCAGGACGACGAGCTGGTCGAGGTGACGCCGAAATCCATCCGCCTGCGCAAGAAGCTGCTCGACCCCAACGAGCGCAAGAAAGACGTGAAACGCGTCGAGGCCACCGCGTAGCGCGCAGCGCCCGACGCGTACCCGAGGACGCAGCGCCTCATCCCCGCGTGGGGCAAGTTGCACAGGCGCGCTCCCTTCTCGCCCGAACGTGTCGGGGTATCCGACAGGTCACTCTGGGATCGAAGTCGGGTGCCTGCTTCCGTAGCGGGGAGGGTGCTGACAGCGGCGCCTGGCGGGAAGCGACTCAGCGGCGCCCGTCACCACACGCTCCGCAAACTCGCTGCCACGCGTACCACCGCGGGTTTGGCCGGACTCGACAACACCGAATTCCGGTTCTATCCGCCTTCCCGTGCTTCCGAGCCTCTCCCCGCATGCGGGGAGAGGTGCACCTCACGGCGGCGCGAGAGATGCTCGCTTCGCCCGTAATTGATTCGTCACATTCCCCCATCCGCCTCGGCCTGCGGCCCACCGCGCGGCCCTGCCCTGCAAAATCTCGCCGGAGCGTGTCCTGGCGGCAACATCCACCGCAGCCTGCGATCATTCCTCGGGTTTTTTCGCCTCTCACGTATAAATTCCGCCCGCCGCGCGCCCCGCCCATCAGCCGGATTAACCGATTATTAAACATAGGGCTTGAAGGCCGCCGGGCTGCTTGCTTCAATTCGCTCATGAGCACGACCTTAATCGAGGTCCGGCGCGCCAAGGCGTCGGACGCCGGCGCCATCGCATCGACCCACGACGAGGCGTGGCGGGCCGCCTATCAGGGCATCATCCCGGGACCCGAGCTCGACAAGCTCATCAACCGGCGCGGCGCCAATTGGTGGGAGAGCGCCATCCGCAAGGGC
Organism: uncultured Alphaproteobacteria bacterium; assembly: GCA_963744275.1. Taxonomy (GTDB): domain Bacteria; phylum Pseudomonadota; class Alphaproteobacteria; order Rhizobiales; family Xanthobacteraceae; genus VAZQ01. The sequence continues at coordinate 12,539 of CAVUSX010000022.1, read as the reverse complement.
AGCCGCATCTCCATCCTGGGCTTCGGCGACACCGTGGCGGGCTACGCCAATTACGGCCGCAACCGCGCCCGCAGCCTCTATTACGACGGCGAGATCTACGAGCTCTATCTGCGGCCCGAGTTCCAGGGCCTGGGCTTCGGCCACAAGCTGTTCGCCTCGGTGCGCCGCGACCTCACCCAAAGCGGCCTGCAGAGCATGGTGGTATGGGCGCTCTCCGACAACGCGCCGGCGCTCGAGTTCTACCGCTCCCTCGGCGGCAAGGCCGTGGCCCGCTCCTCCGAACGCTTCGGCACAAAGGTGCTCGACAAGGTCGCCTTCGCCTGGAGCAGCTGATTCGGTGGTGCATTTGATCCGTAAGTGAGGCACGGGCCTCTCACTCCCTCGCCCCGCTTGCGGGGAGAGGGTGGGGTGAGGGGCCTCTCCACGAGTTTGAGCCTATCCGCAGCGCACCGGGGCCATTCCGCGACGCTCAGACTCGCGGAGGCGCCCCTCACCTGCACCGAATTCCTGTCATCCGTCTTGCCGTGCTGCCCTCTCCCCGCAAGCGGGGCGAGGCGCGCTGCGGTTCTGCGCAAACGCCCGGCGCTCACACCACCGGCACCGGCACGCCCGCGTTCAGGCACGCGGCCCGCACCGTGTTCACCAAGAGGCACGCGATGGTCATCGGCCCGACGCCGCCCGGCACCGGCGTGATGGCGCCCGCCACCTCCGCCACCTCGGCGAAGGCCACATCGCCCACCAGATGCGCATGGCCGTCCGCGCCCGTCACCCGGTGGATGCCGATATCGATCACGGTCGCGCCCGGCCGCACGAACTCGCGCTTGACCATCAAGGCCTGCCCGACCGCGGCGAACAGCACATCGGCGCGCCGGCACACGGCCGCCAGGTCGCGGGTCTTGCGGTGCGCGATGGTGACGGTGGTGTTCTGCGCCAAGCAGCAGCTGGGCGAGCGGCTTGCCCACCACATTGGAGCGGCCGATCACCACCACCTCCAGGCCTTCGAGCGAGGCATGCACGCTCTTGGCCAGGAGGATGCAGCCGAGCGGCGTGCAGGGCGCAAAGCCCGGCATCCCGGTCGCCAGCCGCCCCACATTGGTCGGGCTGAAGCCGTCCACGTCTTTGTCGGGATGCAGCCCCGCCACCACGGCGAGCGCATCCATGTGCGGCGGCAGCGGCAGCTGCACCAGGATGCCGTGCACGCCGGCATCGGCATTGAGCTCGCGCACCAGCCCCATGAGCTCGGCCTCCGAGGTGGTGGCCGGCAGCCGGTGATCGAACGAGCGCATGCCGACCTCGTTGATCGCCTTGGTCTTGCTGCGCACATAGGTCTCGCTCGCCGCATCGTTGCCGACCAGCACCACCGCCAGCCCCGGCACCAAACCGTGCCGCCCCGACAACAGCTTCACCTCGGCCGCCACCTGCCCCCGCAGCTGCGCCGCGATCGCCTTGCCGTCGATGATCCGTGCCGTCATGTGAACCCGCGCCCCGCCCGCTCGTTGCGTCGCGGCATAGAGCATTTCGCCCCCAAGCGAAATCCGCTTTTCTTCCGCGTGCGGCGCGCCGACCGCAGCATTCCCTCGCCCCGCGTGCGGGGAGAGGGGCGCACGGCAAGACGGAAAACCCAAATTCGGCTCGGGTGAGGGGGCGCCGCCGCGAGTCTGAACCGCTCAGAATCGTGGAGGGCCCCCTCACCCCACCCTCTCCCCGCATGCGGGGAGAGGGAGTGAAAGGCCGTGCCTCCCTAACTGAGCTCAAGGCTGGACGTCCCGGCCTACCCGCCGCAAATCCGCTCCATCTCCGCCGCCAGCGCCGCGCCCGCCCCGGCAACCCGCAGCCGCTTCACCCGCCCGCGCCCGCCCGCCACCAGGCTCACGTCCCGCGCCGGCACCCCGAGCGCCGCCGCCACCAGCCGCAGCACCGCCGCATTGGCCTCGCCTTCGGCGGCCGCCGCCCGCACCCGCAGCTTGAGCACGCAGGCGCCGTCGGCGCGCTGCGCGATGCCCTCGATGGCATCGCGCCCGCCCTTGGGGGTCACCCGCACGGTGAGGAGGAGGCCGCCGTCCTGGACGCTCCAGGGCCGCGCCGGCGCGCCCGCGTCCGCCACGGCGGCGTCAGAACACGTTGGGATAGATGTAATACTCGATGATCCGCTGGATCAGGATGATGATCAGGAACAGGATGATCGGCGAGATGTCGATGCCCCCCATGGCGGGCAGCATGTTGCGGATCGGGCGCAGCACCGGCTCGGTGATGCGGTAGAGGAAATCCCCCACCATGGCCACGAACTGGTTGCGCGGATTGACCACGTTGAACACCACCAGCCACGACAGGATCGCCGCCGCGATGACGACATAGATGTAGAGATCGAGCACGATGAGGATGACGTCGAGGAGCGCGCGCATGGCTTGTTCGGGCGATTCGTGTGCAGGAGGGCCCAAGGGGAAGGATGGACCAGGGTCGCCTGACGTGTAACCCCGCCGCCCCCGCCCGGCAAGCCCGGGAACCAGCGCGCCCCTGGGCGAAGCAACCGGCACGGCATCCCTCTCCCCGCGCGCGGGGAGAGGGGCCCACGGCAAGACGGAAAGTCTGGACTCGGCCGGGTGAGGGGCCGCCGCCGCGAGTCTGAGCCGCTCAGAATCGCGGAGAGGCCCCTCACCCCACCCTCTCCATAGCCCGTCGAAGACGGGCGTAACGCCCTGATGGCAAGCGGGGCGAGGGAGTGAAAGGCCGTGCGCCTCTCACTTATCCACGGGCCTGGCGCCGTGCGCCGCATCGAGCCACACGCACCCGCTTCCCTTGACACCCCCCGCCCCTCCTCCCTAAATGACCGCACTCGCAAACCCGCACGCGTCGTGCGAACGCAACCGGCACCGCCGGCCCGCGGGCTTGGAATCCGAGGCCCTATTAAGTGTTTCGGGCCGCGGGGAACTGGTTGCGGGGCCGTAGCTCAGCTGGGAGAGCGCCTCGTTCGCAATGAGGAGGTCTGGGGTTCGATCCCCCACGGCTCCACCACCCGCCAGCCGCCGCCATCATCGCCGCATCGTCATGGCCGGACCTGTTCCGGCCATCTCGCTTAGGCGGGCACGGTGCTCCCCTAAGCGAGATCGCGCGCAGTTGTCATGGCCGGACTTGTTCCGGCCATCTCTGAGGAGGGCCCGCGTGCGTCCGACAGCGAGATCGCCGGGACAAGCCCGGCGATGACAAGGGGGAAGCGGCTGCGCCTAATTCCCCAAGCTCTCCACCACGAACGAGCGCGACTTCGTGGTCTTGGCGCGCAGCGCGTTGATCGGGGCCTGCGCCGCCGAATTGTTCCAGGCCTGCGCCTTCTCCACGCTGTCGAACCCGATGACCACGAATCGCTTCGGCGCGGTGCCGTCGAAGGCGGTGATCTTGTCGGTGCGCACGACGTAATGCCCGCCTTGCGCCGCGAGCCCGGCCGGGGAGGTCTGCGGGCTGCCGATGACGCCCTTGAAACCCTCCGGGTCGGTGAGCTCGCTGATGTCGACGACCACCAGCGCGCCCGGCTTGGCCTGGGCATGCAGGCCCTGGATGGCGGTGGCGCCGAATGCGGCGCCGGCGAGGAGCGCGAGAGCAATCGTGATGCGCTGATTCATGGCTGTTCCTCTCGAGGTTGGATGTGAGGTGGGCGCGCGAAGCGAGCGCCTGATGGGATCGCGAAAATCAGATGATGCCTGCCGGCGGCCTGCTGGCTGCCCGTTAGCCCACGGCGGCGGCTACGGCACGCCCCGCCCGATTGGCAGCCGCACGAATGTACAGCACATACACGTATAAGGCGAGCCCAGAAACCGCGCTTCCGCCCCCACCGGCGCCGATTTTCGCGCCACGCTTCCCGGGGCCCCCGCAAGGAACGCACGGCCTCTCACTTCATCGTAAGGAACGCACGGCCTCTCACTCCCTCGCCCCGCTTGCGGGGAGAGGGTGGGGTGAGGGGCCCCCTCCACGATTCCGAGCCTGGCCGAAGCGCACCGGGGCCATTCCGCAAGCTCAAACTCGCGGAAGCGCCCCCTCACCAGACCGAATTCCGGTTTTCCGCCTTGCCGTGCAGCCCTCTCCCCGCACGCGGGGAGAGGTGCACCGCGACCCGGCCCCCAGAAAAATCACCCCTGGCCCCCGCCCCCCATCCGTGCTACACACTCCCCGTCCGTGACGGCATTAAGCGCCTGATCTGCAAGCGCTTTGCCAAGCGCACCAGATCTCCTCCCCAAGGCTCCGCCACCCGTCGGCCGCAACCCAGTACAAAGCGCCATTCGTAAAATACTTATCCGTACTCTATCCTCGCAGCCGCCCGCTTGATTCGGGCGCACCCCAGACGATGCCCTCTCCGTACGCCGGAGCGGGCCGGGGTCGAGGGGGAGTACCGCAACTTCCGAGACTTCATCTGGCCGCCTCGTCGCCCACGCGTCCTTCACTTAAAGCCGCCCACCGACGCGGCGCCGTGCCGGCGCGCCTTGCAGGCGCCGATTTCACCAATCCCCGCCGGGGATCCGACCCGCCACCATCCAAGGAGTGAGCCATGCAAAATGGCCCAAGACGACCCAATGCCGCCCGCCAGCCGCGCCCGCCCGGCTCCTACAACAACAACCGCCCGCAGCAGCGCTGGACCCAGAACTCCGCCCGCCCCCAGCAGCAGCGCAACTCCCAGAGCGCGCAAAAGAACTACGAACGCTACATGGAGCTCGCCCGCACCGAGGCGCTCGCCGGCAACACCGTGGGAGCCGAGAACTACTACCAGCACGCCGAGCATTATTTCAGGACGATGAACGCGGGGCAGGAGGGGACGTAACGAGCCGGCCCGCATGCACGTCGTTGGAGCCGGTCACGCACCGGCGAGGGGCTACCGCAACGTGATGTATGGATGAACGCGGCGCACTGCCGTCATCCGGTCTTGTCCTTCGCATTCACCTCGATTTCGAAATTCGCGATTCGCTCCAGGACCTCGCTGAAAGGCGGGGCATTTCCAAAGATCATCCCGGACATGGCGGTGTAGTCCCGACCCAAATCGGCTGCCATGTCGCGGTTCGGTGACAGCGTGAACGTCCCCGGCGCAGCCGTCGCCAGATTGAGATCGGTACTGTTGAAGAACATTCTGGCGTGGCCAACGCAGTCGGCTGCCAGCGCGAGATCACTTGCCGCATTGCGCCCGGCATCCGATTCCAGGAGCCGATAGAGATCATAATGATGGCGGGAGACCCGTTGCCCGTCGCCGCGCAGGGCGCCGCGTTTCTCGAACCATTGCCGCAGACCGTGCAGGATCACCACCTTGTCCCAGAAGGTGCGCTCAGCCGCGACGGTGGTGACGTCGGGCACGCTGAGGTCGATGCGAACCTCATCGGCCACATAAGGGCGGATGACGGCAGGGCGGTTGGGATCGAGCGCGGATTTCGCGCCGGCTTCGATCTTCACCGCGGGCCTGATGTAGCCATCGTCGATCGCCGTAACCTGCGGATACCAGATGAGCAGGCTTTGCTGATCCGGGTCCTCCGGGTCGAGCTCGATGCGCGCCTGCGCGGGCGGCAGGCCGGCAGCCTGCAGGGCGTCCTGCATTTGAACGGTCAGTTGCGCGCGCATCGTGCCATTCACGTGGTTCTGGCTCGCCGCCTTGATGGCATCGAGTCGCGCACGCCGCTTTCTCCCGCTCAGCGCCTCGAGCTCCTCCACGCTCGCGCCCTGGCCCAGGTCGTGGCGGAAAATCGTGATGTCGATATCTTCGGAGAACCTGGAGATCAGCCCGAATGCTTTCGAGAGCGACGTCCCACCCTTGAACAGCAGCCGCGGGCCGCCCGCCGCGGCACCGTTGAAAAGGGCGTCGAGGGTCCAGCAGACCCAGAAATCCTTTTCGACGTTTTGCGCGGTGGTGCCCATCCGCCGCGCTGCGCCGAGGAAGGCGTCGCGGCGATTTTCGGCTGTCGCTGCGAGAAAGGTCGGGAACCCGGGATTCATCGGCGCGACCCGGCTTGCCGCTTCGGACGCTTCTCCCCGGAGACGCTGGAGCCTGACACATCCAGCAAGGGCCGCAGAAAGCTCCGCATCCACTCCGGCAGGCGCGTGAAGCCCGCGCGCAAATCCGCCGCGATGGCGGCGCCGTCGTCGGGGTCGGCCAGGACGGCGGCCAGGCGGCGTGCGATCCGATCGTGGTCGCTGCCCAGGATATCGCGCAGCCAATGCAGCGCCTGCACGACGCGCATGCCGGGACGGCCTGCCCAATATAGCCGGCTGGGTGCCGTCGGCTTGAAGGTGATGGTTTGCGCCCCGAGCTTGATCGGGCGCAGGCGAGCATCGGTATGCACCGCGATCTTGGCGGGGACCGCGTCGGAGAGACCGAGATCGTTGGCGGCTGTCAGGCCATCCACCAGCATGCGCGCCTGATCGCGCCGGGCGAGCGCGTCGATGACCCGGCGGGGATCGGGATTTGTCGGTTTGCCGGTCAGCTGATTGGGGCGGGGCCGGTCGTAGAGGCCGCGCGCGATCCGGCGGATGTCGCCGGCCGCAGTCAAGCGCGAGAGCGCCTGGTCCACGGCGTCCCGCGAGCCGAGGTCGAGGAAATCCATCGGGGTCCAGACCCCGAACGGCGTCTGGTCCGCCATCCGATCACGAATTTCAGCCTTGAGATCCATGCCACATCCGCTCCTGTCAGAACAACGTATACTCGTTTCTGACACACGTCCAGGGCCAAGAAGACGATCCCCTGCGTCCGACCCGCCACCATCCAAGGAGTGAGCCATGCAAAATGGCCCAAGACGACCCAATGCCGCCCGCCAGCCGCGCCCGCCCGGCTCCTACAACAACAACCGCCCGCAGCAGCGCTGGACCCAGAACTCCGCCCGCCCCCAGCAGCAGCGCAACTCCCAAAGCGCGCAAAAGAACTACGAACGCTACATGGAGCTCGCCCGCACCGGGGCGCTCGCCGGCAACACCGTGGGAGCCGAGAACTACTACCAGCACGCCGAGCATTATTTCAGGACGATGAACGCGGGGGCAGGAGGGGACGTGAGCGCGCTTCGCAGAGATAATTGCTTTCTCTGACTCTAACGAGGAGAATAAGCGACGCCGGATGTTCACAAAGGGGACCGCCTTCCCTCCGGCCCAACGATTCGTAGGCTGTCGGCTCGCGCGACCGTCCCGGACTAGATCTCTTTCTCGGAGAGCTTCAGATCGTTTACAATTATTTCACCTATAAATCTTTCGACAGAGTCACTGTCGAGCGCGTCCAGCAATTTGTAGCCTCCCAGTCCATTCAACTTAATCATCAGATTCCGAAATATCTTTCTTTCAAATAACTTCTTATTTCCAGCGTATGACTTTGCCAACTTACAGAGCAACGCAGAAAAGACGGGAATGCTTTGCGCTGTGGTAGGCCGCTCAATTATGTTTGCTCGTACGTCCGATCGGTGCAGCAACACATCCAAGCTCTCCTTCAGTTTTAACTCCTCAACTCGCGCGCACAAATGGCCCATCCACCAAAGGCGGCCCGCAACATTGTCTCTTTCAATCTGTCGCTGAGCTGAAGCAAAAAAATGTGTTTTGATATGCTCCACCGCCTTGTCGCCGGCCCTCGGAATCGGCCATCTTAAGCGCGCATGATCCAACATCAGAGTATGGCTTAGCATCACCCAGAGCCTCTCGTCAGCAGCTTCGTAAGGAGAGAGACTTCTTCATCGCGCCCCAAAAAATAACGCAGTTTTCAGAATCGAATTTCTCATCACCTTCAGGCGGCCGCAGCTTCGACAGTGCAGCCTCATTAACGTCGATCCCCGTCTCGAAACTCAGCGCCGGATCAAGCGATAGATATCCAAAATCTCCAGCCCTATAACGATCCAGATTATCCGAAATCGAACTCTTCAGCTCTGCCAAGGCCCGGTCTCTGAGGAAGCGCAATTTCATTTTTCATCCTCCCCAAATACAAACTCTTTTAAGAGAGCCAGCGGACTCTTCAAAAGACGTTGCGCTATTTCGCAGGCCTCATGTGTCTTTAAGTCTATTCCAGCGTTGTGGCACTGTTGCGTAAGAACCTTCGCCCAACGCCGATCTTCGTACGAAACTTCGTCCTCCCTCAACTTATGGATCGCCTCCACGATCGCAGCAAAATAAATCGAGTTCAGTAAAATCATTCGATTGCTTCTCTTGTTGCGCGCCCTATCAATGACGTCCTTTGCCTCCGCGCTCAACAGCGCCTGAATTTTATGTTCGTCAAATCGCAATTGCCAGTCGTAGCCCGTTAGGTTTTCCTGCTTTACAAGCTGGAGGATCGAGCTAATCGGCTTAAACAGCTCACGGTCTATGTAAACTATTTTTGGCTCATCAGCGGCCAGAACATCGCCAACATTGAATGAGAACTCCTTTGACGAAAATTCCGGATTGATTTCCCGGCAGCGAAATTTCGCGATCGGCCTTTTGACGACGATGTACGGAGAAACGATTACTTCTCCACGAAAAACGCCACTATCAAAGCTCTGTTCAATCTCATACTTTTTGCTCGAGATCACTTGCCGAAAATATGTTTCTCGACATTGTATAATGATTGAAATTGCCGCATTGCCACGGGCAATCTCTGCCTTAATTTCCTCAACGCTGAGGGCAACATTTATTTTCGCGGTAATATTTTTCTTGTTTTCTGATCCAACAAATTGCACGCCAACCTGAAATGCCCCACCTTCATAATCATCGATATCCGGCCGCAAGACAGGGTACGGAAAGGCCTTTTGATGATCAAATCGCATAGGCCGCCACCTTCATTGCCCCGTAAAACGGGGCATCAAGCTCAACCTCAATTGTAATCCGGTTTCCTCGCCTGGCATTGAGATTACGCACAGCGCCACTCCGAATTTTGCCGGCGGAGCTTTTGGCAACGTTGAGACGGCGGTCAGTATCGGCGCCTGCCTCGTAGACGACGAGTTCCATCATCCCGGAAAAGGCTGGTGTCGCCGCAACCCTTCTTCTCTTGCCAGACAGCAGAACGCTACGGACATATTTAGCTCGACCATCTTGTCCGACTTCCGGCCGGAACCACCCTTTCCCTGACCTTGCCCGGCCCCGACCCCCTTTCCTCCTCCCCGCACCCCCTTCACCGGGATCGGGCGACCCAGTACCCCCTTCGTCACCTGGCTCATCGGTATGAATGACCACAGGACGTCGCTTTAGGGGCTGCGCACGGATGTCGATTTTGCCTACCGGATTGACCTCCTCGCCCTTGGCACCACCCTCCTCCTCGCCGACATCCGCAAAATAGTCGGCAAGCTCCCGCGGTATGTGCGTAAGAGCAAAGAGATCTAGCTCCTGAGCATTGCTTTGACGAAACCAGTACCCGGCTTGTTGCAAGTGTCGCGTAACTTCAGAGAACCAATGGCCACCGTCGCCCCACTGCAGATACGGAGCGTTCTCGAAAACCAAAACCCCCGGCTTGGCGCTCTTAAATTCGCCGACGAGCCGAATTATTTCAAAGAACAGCTTTCCTCGTTCATCATCGAAACCGGTGCGTGAGCCGGCTTGAGAAAAGCTCTGACAAGGGAACCCGGCATGCAGAACATCCACCGGTTCGAGCTTGTCCCTTCTCACAGAGAGTTTTCGAATATCCTTTTCGATTAGTCTGTTTGCAGGAAAATTATCCCGGTAGACAGCACAAGCGTAGGGATCGACATCACAGGCCCAGGCCGTTCGATAACCGGCCGCCTCAAAGGCCATGCAAAAACCGCCGATTCCACTGAAGAGCGCTCCACATGATAGCGTGGGTTTGGCATTTTTCCGCGCGCCAGTTCCACGTTTCGAGGGCGAGGTCATCTGAGATCATTCAGTCTCTAGGGGAATTGGTTGAATTGGAATGCGTCTAGATCGCGTTGATTTGGAATTCAAATTTCGACTTAACCAGTCACCCATCATAGGCTGAAGGCCTTGTCGGCCTCTTCGCTATTGCCGCTGAATTTTTGGCGCAGGGTTTCGACCTCCTTTTGCAGGGTTTTCACTATTTTCCGGGAGTCCTCTTCTCCAAATTCATATGCCGCTCTATTCGACAAATTGCCGATAAGCCTCAGGTCCTTAATGGCCCGGTTTACGCGCTTGTTCGCCAACTCCACAAATTTTGAGCGTTTATCACGCATTTCCGGCCTCTCGCTGGCAAAATGTGTGGCACATTTTGCGAAACTTTTGTAAAATGTATGACACATTTCTTATAAATGTCAACGGATAGATGTGGGCTGGTACGGGTTGTAAGCCGGAGTTTATATCCGTCAGAAAATACTAAAGATTTCAGCGGCTTGACTAGGCCGCGCTAGGGCCCCTGGTGGAGGTCCGGCCCGCGAATTGCTTGCCATCCGCGCCGCCTTGCAATATTGGGCCGTGAGTGAAAATGGGACTTGCCGTCGCAGCAATTCTCAAGCAAGCTATAATCCTCTGGCTTTCGAGGTTAGGAAGCGTCTCAGCGAAACACTCAATTTGCGCTCATCTTTCGTTTCGCATTCCCAAACGGTCAAAATGCCCCATCCCATCGCCTTCAACTCCTCGCGTGCGCGCGCGTCCCGTCGTACTGTTGCCCGGAATTTTCTGGACCAGAATTCAACGTTTGACTTTGGCGTATATGCATAGCTACAGCCCGCGTGCCGATGCCAGAAACAGCCGTTCACAAAGATTACCTTGTGCTTTGCGGGGAAAATTAGGTCCGGTACACCAGGCAAGTCGCGGCGATGGAGACGGAACCGGAATCCGAGTCGATGCGCCAGTCGTCTTACTGCGAGTTCGGGCGCAGTGTGACGACTGCGGATGCGCGCCATATTTGCGGATCGCTGATCTGGGCTCAGGGTATCCACTTAAATCACCTCAGCTTACTCGCGAAATTGAAACTGGAGAACCGCGGTCGGCCGGAAACCGGGCCGAGCTCTTGCATGAAACGGGCGTGATTGGAACAGAGTCAGCGACATGCCCCCTCACCACCCTCACCGACCACTTCGACCGCGCTCCTCTACGCCACCCACGTCCACGGCGGCCAGCTGCGCAAGGGCACCACCAAGAATACGGCCGGAACGGCTCGCCTAAGAATCCGATGGCGGCAGAAGCAAATTGAAACGGATTAGAAGTGCTCCCGAAACAGCCGCAGCTCTATATGCGCCTCCTCAACATTGTCGAAGCGACTTCGAAACTTCTATCAAAGTTCTCGTCTGCTTCGGGACGATGAAAAGTGTTTACCTGCACGACGCCGCTTTGAATTATTCCTCGCGCGCAGTCCGAGCACGGAAATAGGCTTACATACAACCGACATCCATTGACTTCCGATTCCGGCCCGTGCAGCATTGTAAATGGCGTTACGCTCGGCGTGCTCGAACCAATAATACTTCTCACCTTTCTCTGGACTATGCCGAATCTCCATTTCACCGCTTACACCGCGAGGAAGGCCGTTATATCCGATCGCCCTCACATCATTCGCGGGGCCGATGATCACCGCTCCGACCTTTCTTCGGCGGTCTTCGCTCCATGAGGCGGTCAAATGACACAGCTGAAAAAATCTCGCGTCCCACTTGTTCATCTCTAATTCTGCACGCATGATCTCTTCTCTAATGTGGAGCGCACTCAATGATCGTCGGAAGCGCCATTCTTACCCGCGGGCTAATTAGCAACGGAACGCCCCGAAAATCTGAAGAACAGCACGTTCGACTTGACTGTCGGTGAAATCCTTCCCATCGGCAAGAGTGCCGTTCGGGCGCGACAGCCGGCAAAAAGCCACTCACCACGTACTTTTTGGAACCGCGAGAAATGGTATGGGTGCTTTCGAAGGAAGAGTTCGCTATGCCGAACAACGTAACCGGACTTGCCACTCTGAGAACCACTTTCACGAAACAGGAAATCTTGGCACTAAATGTTGGAATCATCGATCCTTTTTTTCAAGGTCCCATCAGTACAGCCTTGATAAATTTTTCGGACCGGCCACGGCGCATCGAGGTAGGTGACAGGTTTTTCCGCGTTGCATTTTTTGAGCACGTTGACGTAACTGCATTTCATGCTCACGACGAAAGCCTAGAACGCAGCACGTATATAAAAGAGCTGGAGACCGTCTCGTTCTCCGATTTTGCACCAAGCTTTTTGAATATACCGACCTTCGATGACGAATATTATCGAAAGAAGTTTTGGAGCATCATATTTCTAGGAATTGCAAAGAACCTGAAGATTTCGATCCCGCTTATATTCGTAACGGCAATGGTATATTGGTATCTGTTCCATCTCGGTTTTGGCGATTTTCTTTCTGACAAACTGACATGGGTCGGTGAGCAACTTAAAAAAATTAAGGACATACTTCCTTAGCGAGCTAATGCTTGGTGTTTGCGTGCCTTCGCTTCCAACACGCGAGTGCTCGCCGCCTCGCCAGCACTTGAATTCGGGGCAATATCTCGCTTCGACAATCTTACACTTTTCACTTTGAAAATTAGGTTGGCGCATGCGCGGACCCTACTTTCCGTTTCTGCACTTCCGCCTTAGATTGATTTTAGATGCCTCAGCGACCCGGGAGGCTAGCAGGCATCTGAGGCTTATACCATGAC
>CAVUSX010000021.1:642500-885332 GCA_963744275.1 uncultured Alphaproteobacteria bacterium | reverse complement strand
GCGCGGCCCACCGCCGGACCGTAGCTCGGCACGATCCGCGTCTTCGCATCGACGAGTTTCAGGAGTTTTTCCTGCGCATCGGCGCGCCCGCCCACCCAGCCGCCGCCAAACCAGTCGAGCACGGGATCCTTCACCGGCGAGATGGCATCGCCCGCGGCCAGCACGTTCGCGTCGCGGAAGAATACGTAGATATCGCCGTCGGTGTAGGCCTCGTTGCAGGTGGCCGTACGCGATCCGCTTGTTGCCGGCGAGAGTCTGGTCGCCGGTAAAGAAGGTCAAGGTGGGGCGCGCCTCGGCGGGCTGCGCCTTCTCGTACCGGTCCTCGTTCTGCAGGTAATACTCCGTCGCCAGATGCGCCCGGGTCTTTTCATGAGCGACGATAGTCGCCTCCGCCCGCCCGAAGGCGAGGTTTCCGCCCACCTGCTCCCGGTGCCAGTGCGTGTTGAACACCGTCGTGACACGGCCCCCGCCCGGCAGGGAGCGCAGGCGCGCAAGCACCGCATCGGTGGACGCGGCAGCGCCGCTGTCCACCAGCACCTGACCGGTGCTTGCCGTCCGCACCAGGACATTACCCCCGGCGCCGGTGAGCATCACGAAACCATCGCTCACCGGAACGACGGCGGGGCTTTCCTGAGAGAAAGCGGAGCGCGCAAAGGGCGGCAGGGTCAGACCCAGCACGCCGCGCCCCCAACGCACCTTTGACTATTGCCCTGCGATTCATTGCCCTGCTTCATTTCCCTCAGATGGCCGGTTCCCTTACGCGCTCAGACACCGGCGAGCACGCCGGTGCTGTCCCCGAAGCTCTTCATCTCCAAACCCGCCTTGTTCAGCAGCGTGAGGTGCAGATTGGAAATCGTCGTGTGTTCGGGCAGCTCGACCTGCCGTCCCCCCTTGAGCGCGCCGGCGGCGCCGCCGACCAGGATGGTCGGCAACGGATAATTGCTGTGCAGGTTGCTGTTGGACATGTTGGAGCCGTAGAGCAACATGGAGTTATCCAAGCAGCGTGCCTTCGCCGTCGGGCGTGGCGGCGAGCTTCGCGACGAACTCCGAGAACCGCTGCACGTGATAGCGCTGAATCTTGACCAGCTTCTCGAGCCGATCGACATAATCGGCATGATGCGACAGCGGATGGAAGGAGTCCGGCACGCCGATGTGATTATAGGTCCGGTTCGTGCCTTCGCCGATCATGATGTAGGAGGCCACGCGCGTGAGATCGGCCTGATACGCAATCGCGACCAGATCGAACAACAACCGCACCTCCTTGTCGATCGCGATATCCTGCTCGGCCACAGGGATCTCGGGCGCCTTCACGCCCGAGAGATCGCGGCTCTGCGCGAGCTGAACGCGCCGTTCGATCTCGCGCACCGTGTCCAGGTAGTTGTCGAGGAGCACTTTATCGCTCGGACCCAGCTCCTGTTGCAGCGCCCGGGTACGCTCGGTGATGAAATCGAGGATGCTGCGTTTCTGCTTGACGATGGCCACGCGCTCTTCCGCCGTGGCGCCTTCACCGAACAACTGGGCGAAAACCTTGCGCGGGTTGGACTCCATCGGCAAAGGCGAGTTTGCATTCCGGTACGACAAGGTGGAGCTGTAGAGGCAGCCGAATCCCGCCTCGCACGCGACCGCCTGGGTTTCACTCTCCGAGCGGACCTCCATCGACGGCAGCGCCGTCTCCTGACCGATGCGCCCGGCAATGATCTGGTCGATCGTCGGCGACATGCTGGGACCGGGCGCTTTGAGATCGGGCTTGATACCGCTGAGCCAGGTCGCCGGGTTGTATTTGTGCACGGAGGCGACGCTGGCCTTGTTCTCGAGATTGGAGAGCGAGGTCACGGCGTGCTTGTGCTTCTCGAGCGGCTCGAGAATTGGGCTGAGCTTGAAATCGGCGCCGGCACCGCTCGGGGTCCAGTGATCCATCTCCTTCCCGTGCTTGGTGTTCCACATGACCGCGCCGTGGGGAATATAGAAGAAGCCCGCCCGCAGCTTCGGCGCGGCGTCGGTCTTGGCGAGCGCGGTGGCGGCCGGGATCATCGCATCGAGCAACGGCAATCCGACGGAGATGCCCGCGCCCTGGAGCACGGTCCTGCGAGAAAGATGCTTTCTGGTGAGAATCATGGCCTTCACTCCTCCAGTGCCTGCATGCGGAATGCATCACTCGATACAATCCCCAACACGAGCGACGAGAACCGGTAATCGTCCTTGGCCGCGTCGCGCACGATCGCCCGGACCTGCGGCATGTCATAAGGCGAGACCTCCCGGCCGAGCGCGTACATCATGAGCTTCGTTGTCATCGCCTGGACGAACTGGCCGGGGCGGCTCAACAGGACGCGGCGCAGGTCTGCCGGACCGTCGATGACCGTGCCGTCCGGCATCGCCACCTTCGAATCGATGGGCGCATCGGCCTGCCAATCGACATCGCGCCACTGCCCGGTGACGGTGAAGTGCTCCAGCGGCATTCCGTGGGGCTCGATCACGCCGTGGCACATGTTGCAGGTCGGATTGGCGCGATGCACCTCCAGCATCGCCCGCATGGTCTTCGGCTGCGGCCCGGCGGCGTGCTCAGATCCGTCACCACATTCGGCGGCGGCGGCGCCGGTGGCGTGCCGCGGAGCTTGTCGAGAACCCAGGCGCCGCGCACCACGATCGAGGTTCTGTTGCCATAGGACGTGTGCAACAGCACGGCGCCCTTGCCGAGAAGGCCATAGCGATTCTCGTCCTCGAGATGGACGCGGCGGAACTGCTCGCCGTGCACCGTCGTGATGCCGTAGTGTTTCGCCAGCCTTTCATTGAGGAAGGTATAGTCGGCCGTCAGCAGCTGCTCGACGTCCTTGTCTTCAAGAAGGATGCTGCGCAGGAAGAGGTCGATTTCGGTCGCCATATCCTGGCGCAGCTCGGCGTTGAATTCGGGGAAGATTTGCTTATCCCACTCGAATTTGTTGACCTCCTGGAGGTCGAGCCAGCGGAGCGCGAAATCCGTCACCAGGTTCTCGGCCTGCGGGGCGGCCAGCATGCGCCGCACCTGGGCGTCCAGCACGCCGGGACGTCGCAGCTCGCCCTTGTTCGCAAGCTTGACCAGTTCATCGTCGGGGGCCCGCTTCCACAAGAAGAACGACAGACGCGAGGCCAGCTCCAGATCGCTCAGAGCATAGAATTTGGTGTCTTTCTGACCCTGCGGCTCGGCGATTCCGCGATAGAGAAAATCCGGGCTCGCCAGAACCACAGTCACCATCTGCTCGATCCCGGCGTTGAATCCGCCGGATCCTGCATGGCCGGCATCGTAGAAGGCCATCAACCCGTCGATATCTTTCTTGGTGAGGGGCCGGCGGAAGGCACGCCCGGCGAGATCTCGCGTGATGCGCTCGGCGCAGGCGCGTTCCTGCTCGGGGGCTTCGGGCTTGCAGATGAACAGCTTCTCCCGGCTGGGTGTGCGCGTCGCGCTCGTGGCCGCCTGCGGCCCCACGACCTGTATGGACCCCATCAGGCGCGGCAGACGCAGATACCCCTTGATAAGAAACCCAGAATACTGGTTGCCGCCCGCAATCAGGTCGTCGGTTGCCACACGGGAGCGCTCGATGAACGTCACGACGACCTCGTGCACGCCGGCCGTCACCTGGACGGGGATATTGGCGAAGCGCTCCATGAGCTTCGCTCCCGCCGGCGCGCCGCCGCCGCGATCCACGAACTCGCGATCCGCGTCACCGCCGACCTTTTTCCGGAAGACTTCCTTGCGATCGATCAGCCCGACCACGGTTGTCTCGTTCTCGGACCCGCGCGGGTAGAGCCCGAAATCGAGGTCGGTGATGGTGAATCGGTACTCCCCGTCCGCCGGGAACGTGTACTCGAACCTCGTGCCGCCCCGGGTACCGAGCGGCATGCCGTCCACATAGCCGTCCTGGTCGCCGATAGCGGGGGGAGGGAAAGAGGCTTTGACGACCTCTGGCACCGGATTGCCGACGGCCATGTGCGCGACGACCCGCGCGGCATTGACGTACTGCTCCAGGAAGGAGGGTGACACGGTCAATGCCGCAGCGATGTTGTTGAAGCCTTCGACCGCGATATCGGCCGGCAGGTACTGCGTGGGATCGATCTCCACAGCCAGAAGATCCTGCACGGCATTGGCATATTCGGTACGGTTCAAGCGCTCGACCGGAACGTGGCCCGCAAGGTGCGCCTTGCCGCTTTGGTCGAGCGTGCTCTCGAGCCAGCCGATCAGCGCGTCGACTTCCTTCTGCGAGGGCTGGGGCGCGCCGGGCGGCGGCATCTGGCGCCCGCGCAATTTGCGCACCGCTTTCTCGAAGATCTCGGGGTGCTCGGGTACCGACTCGGCGCTGAGCTGGTTCAAGAAGAGGTTGCCGGCCTTAACGAACTCGTTGTGGCAACCGAAGCAGTAGGTCTGAATGGTGGACCACTGCGATTCGGGATGCTGCGCGACCTGGTTCGCGGCTTGGGCGAAGGCCTTGGAGTTGGCCGAAACGATACCGACGGCACAAGAAATGCCGATAAGCCATCCAGCTGGTTTCATATCAGCCCCCACGTAGCGAGTTTCATACCGGGCCACGGATTTATAGCTGATTGTGACACTGGGAAACAGGGGTCGAACAGGGATATTTTATTTGTGACCTGGTGGATCGATTCCATGAAACTAATCGCCGTAGGGTGGGCAAAATTGCCCGGCATTGCGATCAGGATTGCACAGAGGTGCGCAGTTTTACCCACGCGGTTGCACCGCGAGGCCGCGCCGCGTGGGCAACGCGTACTCCTCTGGGATTTCGTCGGCAGTTTTTAGATGCTCGAAAGCTGAGCGGGGCTATTTGCATCCCGGCATTTCCGCTGCGCCGGTTGGCTGATCCGCCCCCTTTAGGTAACTGGTGCTATAGGACCCTTGAGCTCCACGCCGTTGCCCTCCGGATCGGTCAGGTAGACCGAAGGTCCCTGGCCCTCCGCTCCGTAGCGCGAGACCTCCGGGCCGGACCGCAAGCCATGCGCCGCCAGATGGCGCGCGATCGCGCCGGCGTCGAACGGATCGATGCGCAGGCACAGATGATCGAGATTGGCGCCACCGCTGCGCGAGGTACCGCCGGCCGGCCCCAGCGTGTCGGCCGGCACGATATCGATGAGCGCGTTGCCGGCGCGCAGCTGCGTGAGCGTGCCCTGGCGTTTCTCGAACGTGCAGCCCAGCACATCCAGATAAAAGCGCTCCAGGGCGGCCGGGTCGGTGGCGCGCAACACCACGTGATCGATGCCGAGAATCGCGAACGGGGCCGGCATGGGGCAGGTTCCTCCAGCTACCTCGCTGCGTAGGGCGCAATCGCTTTATTGCGCCATCCGCGCCATCAGCTTCGCCAGGCGGCGCAATAAAGCGATTGCGCCCTACGCCCATCTTACCCGATTTGCGCGATCCGTGCGCTGCGCGCTCCCGCCAGGGCGCGCCGCAGGCCGGCGGCGGTGCGGGCGAGCTCCCGGTCGCTGGGGCTGGGCAGGCACCGGAACGTCACGGTTTCCTCGACGATGTAGCGGCGCGACGTGATGTCGGTCTCCTCGTGGATCGGGACCGCATGGGCGTGCACATGGGCGATATCGCCGCCGGTGAACAGGAACGCCACGCGCGGCACATGCAGGGTTCGTTTCATGGCGCGCGCGAGCTGCTGCCCGACCGTAACGATGGCGCCCAGGAGCTCGGCGGGGGCTTCGTCGAAATAGGCGAAGTGCTCGCGCGGCACGATCTGGGTATGGCCGGGCCGGATCGGGCCGCGGTCCAGAAAGGCCAGCAGCCGCTCGTCCTCGTAGACGATGTGGGCCGCGATCTCGCGTTGGCCGATGCGGCAAAACAGGCAGTCGCTGGTCATGGCCCCGGCTCCGACGGCTGCGGCTCGCCCGCGGTCCGGCTCCCGCTCCCCCAGCTTCGCAACGAGGCCCACAGGGCGCGGTCGAGCCGGAAGCAATCGACCGGCGCGGAGGATTTGAGCGCCCGGATGCGGATGAGCGCCACGCCGGTCCACTGGAAGCCGCATTTCTCCAGCACCCGGCGGGAGGCCGGGTTGCTCACCCGGGCGCGCCCCGCCAGCTGCTCGCAGCCGAGCGCGCCGAATGCATGATCGATCACGGCGCGGGCCGCTTCGGTCGCATAGCCGCGTCCCCAATGCGGCACCCCGATCCAGTAGCCGAGCTCGGGGTCGCGTCCGTTGCAGACTTGGATCCCGCAGCCGCCGACGAGGGTCCCGTCCGTAAGCGTGATCAGGAACGATGGCGCCCCTGGGTCGCGGTTGCATTCGGCCAGGAAGGCATGCGCGTCCGCGACCCCATAGGGATGCGGGATGCGCGCCGTATTCTCGGCAATGCGGCGGTCGTTGATGAGGCTGGCGATGGCCTTGGCGTCGGCGGCCCGCGGGGCGCGCAGGCGCAGCCGCTGCGTGGTGAGGACCGCGGCACTCCCGCTGCGGCAGGATTGGGGGCGACCTTGGTCGAGCAACGTCATCACACGGGCTCCAAGTTGCGATTGCGGTTTCGAGGACCGCAAAAGCGAAAAGGGGAGCCGGCAACCCGGTCTCCCCTTGCATGGAACCCTTGTGGGTCCGCCGGTTCGACTGGGATACCGGCAGACCTCGATATGGTCGGCCGTTTATTCGGCTGCGGCCGCCGTCATCGGAACCACCGACACGAAGATGCGGCCTTTGGCTTTGGTGCGGAACTCGACATGACCGTTCACCAGGGCGAACAGGGTGTGGTCCCGGCCCAAGCCGACATTGCGGCCCGGATGCCACTGGGTGCCGCGCTGGCGTGCCAGAATGTTGCCGGCCACGACGGCTTCACCGCCGAAAATCTTGAGGCCGAGGCGTTGGCTGTTGGAGTCGCGGCCGTTGCGTGAAGAGCCGCCTGCTTTTTTGTGTGCCATGGTCGTTATCCTGAATGCGCCGGAACTCTAACCCGGATTTGTGTCGAAATCATCACTTCTTGGCAGCGGTCTTTCGGGTTTTGGCAGCCGGTTTTCGGGTGGCCTTCGCCTTGCTCTCAACCTTGCTCTTGACCTTGCTTTTGCCTTTGCCCTTGGGGGCGGCGGCCGTGGCGGCGTCGGCATCTTCGGGCGCGGCCTCGACCGGCTCGGGCTTGCGATTGGGCCTGCGCACGCTCGCCGTCATGGTGGGCGCTGCGCCATCGGTCAGGATCTCGGTGATCCGCACCAAGGTGAATTCCGGCCGGAAGCCGCGCTTGCGGCGCGAATTCTTGCGCCGGCGCTTCTTGAACGCAATGATCTTGGGGCCGCGGCCCTGCTCCAGCACCTCGGCCGCCACCGAGGCGCCCGTGATGGTGGGCTTGCCCAGCGTCACGCTGTCGCCGCCGACCAGCAGGACCTCGCCGAACTGCACGATCTCCCCGGGCTCGCCCTTGAGCCGGTCGACCTTGAGCATGTCCTGGGCGGCCACCCGGTACTGCTTGCCGCCGGTCTTGATGACTGCGAACATCGTTCTCGTCCTCGTGTTCGATTCCGGCGTTCGGAGTGTTCCGGACCGGCTTCTTCCAGTCGGTTGAAGGATTGGACGACGTCCCAGGGATTGCCGCCGAGGGCTGCTACCAATGGGCTGCCGCGGCGATGCTTATGCCGGCCGAGGCCCGGACTGTCAAGAAAGCAGGGCCAAAAGAGCGTTTTTCGGGATGAACCTGCCCGCACGTGGGCCGGGGTGGTAGCGGCTTCCGCTCCGAAATGCGACATATTCGGTCCGGATCGCGGGGGCGGCCAGGCACGCGGAGGCCATCAGGGGCACCGATATGACGTTCTCGGCTCGAAGGTGGGGGCTGCTCGCAGGCCTCTTGACCCTGGCGCTGGGGGGCCCCCGGCGCAGGCGCTGGACTATCCGACCCGGCCGGTCACCATCGTGGTCCCGTACGCGGCCGGCGGCGGCACCGACATCCTGGGCCGCCTGGTGGCGCATGGGCTGGAGCAGCGGCTCGGGCGGCCGTTCATCATCGAGAACCGGCCCGGCGCCGGCGGCACCACCGGGGCCGCCTTCGCGGCCCGCGCCGACCCGGACGGCTATACCCTCCTGATGGCGCCGAGCCCGACGCTCGCGGTCGCGATCACGATCTACAAGAACCTCGCCTATGATCCGGTCGCCGATTTCGTCCCGCTGGCGCTCATTGCGCAGACTCCGTTCGTGCTGATCGTCAATCCGGAGCTGCCGGTGCATTCGGTCGCCGAGCTGATCGCGCTCGCCAAGGACAAGCCCGGGCAGCTCTCCTTCGGCTCCGCCGGCGCCGGCACGCCCCATCATCTTTATGCCGAGCTGTTCAAGAGCATGACCGGCATCGAGATGGGCCACGTTCCCTACCGGGGCAGCCTGCCGCTCTTGAACGACGTGGTGGCCGGGCACATTCCGCTGGCCTTCATCGATTTCGGCCCCTCGATCGGAATGCTGCGGGCCGGCCGGGTACGCCCGCTCGGCATCTCCACCAAGACCCGCCTGGCGCAATTCCCCGACATCCCGCCGATCGCCGAAGCCGGCGTTCCGGGCTTCGATGCGGCGTCCTGGCAGATGATCGTGGCGCCTGCGCGCACGCCGCGGCCGATCGTCGACAAGCTGCACGGCGAGCTCATGGGGGTGGTGGGGCTGCCGGAGTTCAAGAGCCAGATCATCAACGGCGGGATGCTGCCCATGGACAATCCTTCGGTTGAAGAATTGCAGGACTTCATCAAGTCGGAGATCGTGCGCTGGGGTGCGGTGGTGCGCCGGGCTGGCCTGGAAGGAACCGAATAGTACGCGCCTTCACGGTTCACGCCTTCAATGCGCCCTCACCGCAGCGGCACCAGGACATTGACCACCAGCATCTCCTGCGGGCTGGTCACCAGATCGGTCACGTATTCCTCGATCAGGATATCCTTGGCGTCGAGGCCTTTCTCGTCGAGATAGTTGGTGATCGCCTCGTAGGTTTGATTCATCTCGTCATAGGAGCCCCGGTGCACGAATTTGAGCACCTTGCCGTCGGGCGATTGGCCGACCGCGATCTCTTTGCCGGGCGGGCTCTTGGGCGCCTCCGCCACCGGGATGGCGGCCTTGAAATCGAAGCCGGTGTCGTCGGTCGACGTATAGATGGTCATGGCCGGGCCGGATGCCTTGAGCCCGGCGGAATCCATATAGGAGTCGAGCTTCTTGAACGCTTCGACCAGCGTGTCATAGGCCTTGTCCCAGGTTCCCGATCCGGCCACATAGACGATGGTTTTGGCGGGGAGGCTGACCTCCTGGCCGAACGGATCGATCGACTGGGTGGGCACCGGGGTTTGCGCCGAGCCCGGCTGCGGGCAGCCGAAGCCGATGGTCACGGCGGCGATCGCCAGCAACGGCGCGAGGCGGCAACGTGACATCGCAATCTCCTTGCAACGGGCGCTGGAGGAAACCGGGCGCTCCTCGGGCAGCCGGGCCGCGGGCCGCATTCGAGGAATCGCGCAACATCCGCGTGAAGCATACCACGCGCGGCCTTGAGCGGCGTGCCCGAAATGCATGCATGATGCGTGGTGCTGCGTGGCGGGATCGCATGGCGCCCTGGTCAATACAGCGGCTTCTCCCATATAAACGGGCCACATGAACGCGCTCGCCAACCACGCTTTCGTCAAGATGAACGGTCTCGGCAACGAGATCGTGGTGGTGGACTTGCGGGCGCCGCCGGGGCACGCGCCCGGCGCGCCAGCGCCCAGCGCCTATTACGGCCGCGCAGGCGCGCGCGGCCGCGCAGCCCGGCGGCGCGCCCTACGATCAGCTGATGGTGCTGCATGCCCCGCGCACGCCCGGCACCGATGCCTACGTTCGCATCTACAACAACGACGGCTCGGAGGCAGGCGCCTGCGGCAACGGCATGCGCTGCGTCGCCGAGCTCCTGTTCCGGGAGACCGGCAAGACGGCGCTGACCTTCGAGACCAAGGCCGGCCTGTTGAATTGCTGGAAGGGCGAAGCCCCGAACGTCTCCACGGTCGACATGGGGGTGCCGCGCTTCGCCTGGAACCAGATCCCGCTCTCCGAGGAGTTCCGCGACACCCGGGCGATCGAGCTGCAGATCGGGCCGATCGACAAGCCGATCCTGCACTCGCCTTCGGTCGTCAACATGGGCAACCCGCACGCCGTGTTCTGGGTCGATGACGTCGCGGCCTATGATCTCGGCAAGATCGGCTCGCTGCTCGAGCACCATCCGATCTTCCCGGAGCGCGCCAATATCTCGCTCGCCGCCGTGAAGTCGCGCCAGCATATCGTGCTGCGCACCTGGGAGCGCGGCGCCGGCCTCACCAAGGCCTGCGGATCGGCGGCCTGCGCGGCGGCGGTCGCGGCCGCGCGGCTCAAGCGCACCGAACGCCGGGTGACGGTATCGCTGCCGGGCGGGGACCTCGAGATCGAATGGCGCGCGCGCGACGATCATGTGCTGATGACCGGGCCGGTCGAGTACGAATATGCCGGCACCTTCGATCCGGCCCTGTTCGCCGAAGCCGGCGCGGCCTGAAGGGCGGCGTGCGATCATGAGCACCCCGGCATGAGCGTCGATCTCGTCACCTTCGGCTGCCGTCTCAACGCCTACGAGTCCGAGGTCATCCGGGCGCATGCGCAGGCCGCCGGTCTCGCCGACGGCGCCGCCGATACCATCGTGGTGAATACCTGCGCGGTGACCGCGGAGGCCACCCGCCAGGCCCGCCAGGCGATCCGCCGCCTGCGGCGCGAACGGCCGGGCGCCCGCATCGTGGTCACCGGTTGCGCCGCGCAGGTCGAGCCCGAAAGCTTCCGCGACATGCCCGAGGTCGATCGCGTGCTCGGCAATACCGAGAAGCTCGCCGCCGCATCCTGGCGCGACACGCGCGCCTGGTTCGCGCGCAACCCGGACAGCGTGCCGGGGCGAGACGAAAAGGCGGTCGTCAACGACATCATGGCGGTGACCGAGACCGCGCTGCATCTCATCGACGGATTCGACGGCCGCGCCCGCGCCTTCGTGCAGGTGCAGAACGGCTGCGACCACCGCTGCACGTTCTGCATCATTCCGTTCGGCCGCGGCAATTCGCGCTCGGTGCCGATGGGCGAGGTGGTCGATCAGGTGCGCCGCCTGGTCGGGCGCGGCTACCGCGAGGTGGTGCTCACCGGCGTCGATCTCACCGGCTACGGGACGGGACTGCCCGGAACCCCCAGGCTCGGCGCGCTGGTGAAGCAGATTCTCAAGCACGTGCCCGAGCTCGAGCGGCTGCGGCTGTCCTCGATCGATCAGGTCGAGGCCGACCGCGACCTCATCGATGCGCTCGCCGACGACGCCCGCATGATGCCGCATCTGCATCTTTCGCTGCAGGCCGGCGATGACGTCATTCTCAAGCGCATGAAGCGGCGGCACCTGCGCGCCGACGCGATCGCGTTCTGCGATCAGGTGCGGCGCCTGCGCCCCGACGTGGTGTTCGGCGGCGACATCATCGCGGGATTCCCGACCGAGACCGACGCCATGTTCGCCCGCTCCCTCGATCTGGTCGATGAATGCGGGCTCACGCATTTGCACGTCTTTCCGTTCTCGGCGCGACCCGGCACGCCCGCCGCCCGCATGCCTCCGGTCGCGCCCGCCATCGTCAAGGAGCGGGCGCGGGCGCTGCGCCAAAAAGGCGAGGCGGCGCTGCGCCGCCATCTCGAGGCCGAGATCGGGGCGCGCCGCCGCGTGCTCACCGAAGCCGGCGGCAGCGGCCGCACCGAGCCATTCACCAAGGTGCGGCTTGCAGGCGCGCCCGCGCCCGGCACCATCATCGATGTCACGATCGCGGGCCACGACGGCCGGCAGTTGCTGGCGGCGTCGTAGCCGGCCCACGACTGGGTCGTCCCGGCCGTAGCGCCGGGACCCATACGCCGCAGTCGATCGATAGGGCACGGCGTATGGGGCCCTGCCTTCGCAGGGACGACACTCGGAGCGGGACCTCCAAATACGAAAACGTGTAGGGATATCAGTTGAGCCCTGAAACGCGGAGAACCCCCATGGCCACCCCCAACGGAAAGTTCGTCACCACGATGGACCAGCTCCTGGGCCTCTACGAAGCGCCATCGGATGTCTCGGTCGCCAAGGAGATCGATCACGTCAGCGATCACTACCGCGCCTTCATCGAGGCGGCGCCGTTCTTTGCGCTGGCGACCGGCGGTCCCGACGGGCTCGATTGCTCGCCGCGCGGCGACGCGCCGGGCTTCGTGCGGGTGGCCGACCCCAAGACCCTCATGGTGCCGGACCGCCGCGGCAACAACCGGATCGACAGCCTGCGCAACATCATGCGCGATCCGCGCGTCGCCCTTCTGTTCCTGATCCCCGGCATCGGCGAGACCATCCGGGTCATCGGCACGCGCCGCGCTCTCGATCGATCCGGACCTGCTGGCGGGCTTTGCGGTCAACGGCAAGCCGCCGTGCTGCGTGATCGTGATCACGGTCGAGCGCGTGTTCTATCAATGCACCAAGGCGATCGTGCGCTCGAAGCTGTGGGACCCGGCCCGCCATGTGGATCGCACGCGCCTGCCGACCACCGGCGCGATCCTGGCCGCCCAAACGGCCGGCCGCCTGGGCGGCGCCGAGCACGACCGCGGCCAGCTCGAGCGCACCATGGCGAAGCTGTATTGAAAGAATTGTGCTCGTAGGGGCGCCCCATGGCCCGTCGAAGACGGGCTACGCGACCGGCGCCAGTTCTTCCTGCGTCCACCCGCACGCCTGCAGCCGCTCCGCCATGTGGGGCGGCACCGGCGCGGTCACCCGGATGGGCTCGCGTTTCTTGTAGAGCGGCACCACGATCTCGCGTGAGTGGAGCTGCAACGGCGGCCCGCCGGCGCGCGGGCGCCGTGCCGTAGATCGGGTCGCCCACGATCGGCCAGCCCATGGCGGCGCAGTGCACCCGCAGCTGATGGGTGCGGCCGGTCAGCGGCTCGAGCGCGAGCCAAGTCAAGTTCCAGCTCGCCCCAGCGGCCGAACCCGGCGAGCGCCCCATCACCTTCCAGGCGGTCGCGGCCGGCTGGCCGTGCGGATCGGGCTTCATCCACCAGCCGCGGGTGTCGTCCAGGCGGCCGAGCGCCAGGTCGATGCGGCCCTCGTCCTGCGGCGGGCCGCCTTCGACCACCGCCCAATAGGTCTTGCCGATGGCGCCGCTCTTGAACAGCCGGCCGAGCTCGGCCAGCGCCTTGCGATGGCGGCCGAGCGCCAGGCAGCCGGAGGTGTCGCGGTCGAGCCGATGCGCGAGCGCCGGTGCGCGCGGCAGCCCGAAGCGCAGCGCATCGAAATGATCCTCCAGGCTCTCGCCGCCCTTGGGGCCGCGATGCACCGCCATGCCGGCCGGCTTGTCGATCACCAGCATCAGGGCATCGCGATAGATGAGCCGACCCACCATCTCTTCCGGTGTCATGGTGAAACCGCTATCACGGCCCCTCTCGTTGTCTCACCCCCTTTCACTCTCCCTTTCGGGTCGAGGCAAGGGAATCCCGCGGCAGCTCCGCCGTCCGCTCCCCCAGTGCACCTGAAAGATCACCCGATGGCAGCGCAGAATTGGTGGCAGCGGCTCAACGGCGGGCTCAAGCGCACCTCCGCCGCCATCGCGGGCGCCATCTCGGATCTCGCCTCCAAGCGCAAGCTCGATGCCGCCATGCTGGAGGAGATCGAGGAGGTGCTGATCCGCGCCGATCTCGGCGTCGAGCTCGCGGCCAAGATCGCGGCCGCGATCGGGGAGGGGCGCTACGACAAGACGATCACGGCCGACGAGGTCAAGGCGGTGCTGGCGAGCGAGGTCGAGAAGGTGCTCACGCCGGTCGCCAAGCCGCTGGTGGTGGGCGCGGAGCGGCCGTTCACCATCCTGGTGGTCGGGGTCAACGGCTCGGGCAAGACCACCACCATCGGCAAGCTGGCGGCGCAGTTTCACGCCGAGGGCCGCAAGGTGGTGCTGGCGGCCGGCGATACCTTCCGGGCCGCCGCCATCGATCAGCTCAAGATCTGGGGCACGCGCGCCCATGCGCACGTCATCGCGCGTGCCGCCGGCTCCGACGCGGCGAGCCTCGCCTTCGAGGCGTTCGAGACCGCGCGCCGCCGAGCACGCCGACGTGCTCCTGATCGATACCGCCGGCCGCCTGCAGAACAAGGCGGTGCTGATGGAGGAACTGCACAAGATGGTGCGGGTCCTGAAAAAGATCGATCCGGCCGCCCCGCACGCGGTCCTCCTCGTGCTCGACGCCACCGTCGGGCAGAACGCATTGTCGCAGGTCGAGATCTTCCACCGGATCGCCGGCGTCACCGGGCTCGCCATGACCAAGCTCGACGGCACCGCGCGCGGCGGGATTCTCGCCGCCATCGCGGCCAAGCACGCGCTGCCGGTGCATTTCATCGGGGTCGGCGAAGGCATCGACGATCTGGCGCCGTTTCAGGCGAAGGATTTCGCCCGCGCCATCGCGGGGTTCGAGACCTGACGGCGCGAATCTTCGGGGCTCCCGACCCGCCAGCGACGATTGAGCCGATGACAAGGCCGCCGGATCGCGCTAAATCCCGCTCATGACCAGCCAGCCGACCCCGCAAGCCCCAGCTCAATCCGGCCCTCAAGCTCGTGCTCGACCTCGGGCCGCTGCTGGTTTTCTTCGGCGCCAATTCGCGCTTCGGCATCTTTGCGGCGACCGGCGCGTTCATGGCCGCCATCGTGATCGCGCTCGCGGTCTCCTATGCGCTCACCCGGCATCTGCCGATCATGCCGCTGGTCACCGCGGTCGTGGTGGTGGTGTTCGGCACCCTCACGCTGGTGCTGCATGACGAGCTCTTCATCAAGGTCAAGCCGACCATCATCTACGTGCTGTTCGGGGGCGTGCTGCTGGTCGGGCTCGCCTTCGGCAAGTCGCTGCTCGGGATCGTGTTCGATTCCGTGTTCCACCTGACCGAGGAAGGCTGGCGCCGGCTGACGCTGCGCTGGGCGCTGTTCTTCCTGGCGCTCGCGGTGCTCAACGAGATCGTGTGGCGCACGCAGACGACCAATATCTGGGTCGACTTCAAGGTCTTCGGCGTGGTGCCGCTGACCTTCCTGTTCGCCGCCTTGCAGTATCCGCTCCTGGAAAAATACGCCGCGCCCGAAGCGGCGCCGGCGGAGCCCGCCCAGATCGCCGAATAGGCCTCGAGGCTCAGCCGCCGGCCGCGATGGCCTTCTCGATCTCCGGCTTGAGCACCGCCTCGAGATTTTCGGGCGTGACCGGACCGATCAGCTTGTAGGCGATATGGGCGTCGCGGCCCACCACGAAGGTCTCCGGCACGCCGTAGACGCCCCATTCGATGGCGGCACGTCCGTTCTCGTCGGCCCCGTTGGCCGCGAACGGATCGCCGTAGCGGCCGAGAAATCGCCGCGCATTGTCGGCCTGGTCCTTGTAGTTGATGCCGACCACGCGGATGCGCTTGTCCCGCGCGAGCTGCACCAGGAGCGGCGCCTCGTCGTGGCAAGGTATGCACCACGAGGCCCACACGTTGAGGACCGAGACCCCGCCCAGGAATGCGCTGGGGTCGAGGCCCGGCACCGGCGTGCCGTCGCGCACCAGTCCGGCGACCGGCGGCAGCGCGGTCTGCGGCGCCGGATGGCCGATCAGGGCGGAGGGGATCGTCGAGGGATCGCCGGCATAGAGCCGGATGACGAACAGCCCCGCCAGGCCCAGGAAAAGGGCCAGCGGAACCAGCACCGCCAACCGGCGGCGTCCGATCTTTGCGGTATCCTCAGCTGCGGCTGTAGCCACGGTGAAATGCCTCTTGTCGTGCTTTCCGACCAAACCCGGGTTCGAGCGGCCGATCAAGTGCCTTTGCGATCACGTCTGTTCACGATCAGGACGCGTCGCGATCACGTCCCCGGCATGCTTTCTCCCGGCAAGCCCGCGGCGCGTTCCGACCGGCGCGTCACGCCGCGCGCCTCGAGCTCGGCGAGCGTGCGGGTCTGCCGCCGATGATCGACCACGATCCAAACGATCATGAGGGTGACGATCAGGGCCGCGAACCCATAGGCGATCTCGATGAAACCGGCATGGGGCCCAGATCGACAATGTCCACAGCAAGATCCATGATCAATGTCCGCCCGCCGCATCGGCCTGCATGATCGACAGCGTGCGCACGCGCCGGCGCATGATCTCGTTGCGCATGGCGGCCAGATGCAAGGTGAAGAACAGAAGCGTGAAGGCGAGCGCCATGATGAACAGCGGGATCAGCAGCGTGGCATCGATGGTCGAGCCGCCGACCCGGAACACCGAGGCCGGCTGATGCAGCGTGTTCCACCAGTCGACCGAGAATTTGATGATCGGCAGATCAAGCGCCCCGACCAGGGTGAGCACCGCGGCGGCGCGCGCGGCGCGGCCCGGATCATCGATGGTGCGCCACAGCGCGATCACGCCGAGATACATCAGAAACAGCACCAGCTCGGAGGTGAGCCGCGCGTCCCAGACCCAATAGGTGCCCCACATCGGGCGGCCCCAGAGCGATCCGGTGACCAGGCAGAGCAGCGTGAAGGCGGCGCCGAGCGGGGCCGCCGTCTTGGCGGCGACGTCGGCCAAAGGATGGCGCCACACCAGCGTGCCGAGCGCCGCCAGGCTCATCAATCCCCAGGCCATCATGCCGAGCCAGGCGGCCGGCACGTGGATGAACATGATCTTGACGGTGGCGCCTTGCTGATAGTCGTCGGGCGCGAAATAGCTGCGCTCCAGCCCGAAAGCGAACGCCACCACGGTCGCGGCGCCGAGCCAGGGCAGCACGCGCTCGACGAGCGCGCGAAAGCGCGTCGGGTTGGCGAGATCGATCAGGGCCATGGCGAAGTGCTCCCGGGTTCGCCCATCCGAATGTGCTTTCGATGCCGGTGTGTCAACAGCATGGCTTTCGGGCCCGGGCCGTTCAATGGGGCGGCCTTCACTCCATGGCGTGTCGTAGCGCCGCAGCGGCCGCGAAGATGCCGACCACGATGCTCATCAAGGCGAGCCCGCACAGGATGCTGAACGGCGTCCCGAACCGCACCGGCCCCACGATGGCGGCATTGGAGGCCGCCACCCCGAAGATCAGCACCGGGATGGTCAGCGGCAGCACCAGGACCGCGACCAGGAGCCCGCCGCGGCGCAGCGCCACCGTGATGGCGGCCCCGATCAGGCCGATGAAGGTCAGGGCCGGGGTGCCGACCAGGAGGGTGAGGGCGACCGCCCCGGTGGCGGCGGGCGCGAGGTTGAGCAGCAAGCCGAGCAGCGGCGTGGCGATCACCAAAGGCAGGCCGGTGGTCAGCCAATGGGCGACCCCCTTGACCGCCGACGGTGAGCTCGAGCGCCACCGGGGCGGTCAGGATGAGGTCGAGCGAGCCGTCCTCGTGATCGATCGCCAGCAGCCGGTCGAGGGTGAGCAGGCTCGCCAGCAGCGCGCCGATCCACAGGATCGCGGGGCCGACGCGCCCCAGCAGCGCCAGGTCCGGCCCCATGGCGAACGGCACCAGGGTGACCACGATCAGAAAGAACAGCACCCCGATCAAGGCGCCGCCACCGACCCGGATGGCGAGCCGAAAGTCGCGCAGGAACAGAGCCGCAAGCGGGCTCATCGCGAACCTCGCGGCCGGCGGGGGCTCGCTGAATCCATGCTCAACGTGGGTCTCCCAATCTCAGCTCCTTGGTGGCCGCGAGCCCGATCGGGCCGTGGGCGGCCGCCACGATGAGGCCGCCGCCGGCCAGATGCGCTCCCATGAAGCCCGCAAGGCGAGCCTGGGCGGCGGTGTCGAGCGCGGTGGTCGGTTCGTCGAGCAGCCAGATCGGCCGCTTGATGGCGACCAGCCGGGCGAGCGAGAGGCGCCGCCGTTGCCCGGCCGACAGATAGGCGGCCGGCAATTGTGCGATGCCATCGAGGCCGACCGCCGCCAGCGCGGCCGGCGCGCCTGCGCGGCTGCCCAGAAAGTCCGACCAGAAGGCGAGGTTCTCGGCCACCGTGAGCGAAGGCTTGAGGGCATCCTGGTGGCCCAGATAATGGGTCTGCTCCCCGATGGTGAGCTCCGGATCCCCGCCCTCCAGGTCGAGCGCGCCACCGGAGCGCGGCACCAGCCCGGCCAGGAGCCGCAGCAGCGAGGATTTGCCGACCCCATTGGGGCCCAGCACCACCAAGGCCTCCCCGGCCGCGACCGTGAAGCTCAGGCCTGCAAAGACTTGCCGGCCCCCCCGGAAACAGGCCAGATCCGACCCCAATAGGCGCATCAGAAGCCCCTGCCAGCCTCAAGGTCCGAGCCCGGCCCATCCCGGAGATCGGAGAGAAAACATGTGGCCAAGCCGGCAGCGCCGACCCGCTTCGCCCCGGCCGCATCCCCGAAAGACCGCTGACGGCTCCCGATCTGCCCGCCATGGCGTTGACAAGTGTTGATTATCTGGAACCCGGGGAAAAAAGAACTTATAAGCCAGAACCATCCGGGGTTATTTTGGCGCAACCCTCGCGGAGATCGCGGCCGGCGATTACAGGGGCGTGCTGGTATCATGGTACCGCGCAAAGGGGCGTGGTGCAGGAACGGCTTCAATCCGGTCGGATGGGGGATCAAAGAAAATGACGTCGCTCGACAGCTTCAAGTGCCTCAAGACTCTCAAGGTCGGAACCAAGACTTACGCCTATTACAGCCTGCCGGCGGCCGAGAAGAACGGCCTCAAGGGAATTTCCCGCCTGCCCGTCTCGCTCAAGGTGCTGCTCGAAAATCTCCTGCGCAACGAGGATGGCCGCACCGTCACCAAGGAAGACCTGCAGGGCGTGGCGGCCTGGCTCAAGACCAAGACCTCGGAGCGCGAGATCGCGTTTCGTCCGGCGCGCGTCCTCATGCAGGATTTCACCGGCGTGCCGGCGGTGGTCGATCTCGCCGCCATGCGCGACGCCATGAAGAAGCTGGGCGGGGACCCCAAGAAGATCAATCCGCTGGTGCCGGTCGATCTCGTCATCGATCATTCGGTGATCATCAATTTCGCCGGCAGCAACGCCTCGTTCAAGAAGAACGTCGAGGAGGAATACAAGCAGAACCAGGAGCGCTACGAGTTCCTCAAATGGGCCCAGCGCTCGTTCGAGGATCTGCGCGTGGTGCCGCCCGGCACCGGCATCTGCCACCAGGTCAATCTCGAATACCTGGCGCAGACGGTATGGACCCGCAAGGAGAAGCTCAAGATCGAGGGCAAGCCGGTCCAGATGGAGCTCGCCTATCCGGATACGCTGGTGGGCACCGATTCCCACACCACCATGGTCAACGGCCTGGCGGTGCTGGGCTGGGGGGTCGGCGGCATCGAGGCGGAAGCCGCCATGCTGGGCCAGCCCTATTCGATGGTGCTGCCCGAGGTGATCGGGGTCAAGCTCACCGGCAAGCTCAAGGAAGGCGTCACCGCGACCGACCTCGTCCTCACCGTCACCCAGATGCTGCGCAAGCGCGGCGTGGTGTCCAAGTTCGTCGAGTTCTTCGGCGCCGGCCTCTCCAATCTCTCGATCGCGGACCGCGCCACCATCGGCAACATGTCGCCGGAATATGGCGCGACCTGCGGCTTCTTCCCGGTCGACGACGACACCCTGCAATATCTGCGCGACACCGCCCGCGCCAGCGATCGCGTCGCGCTGGTGGCGGCCTATGCCAAGGCGCAGGGCATGTTCCGCACCAAGACCACGCCCGATCCGGTCTTCACCGACGTGCTCAAGCTCGAATTGTCGCAGGTCGAGCCCTCGCTCGCCGGACCCAAGCGCCCGCAGGACCGCGTCGCCCTCAAGGACCTCAAGCACAGCTTCGCCACCTCGTTGGACAAGGAATTCGGCAAGGGCGCCGAGATCGGCAAGCGGCTGCCGGTCGCAGGCCGCAACCACGACCTCGGCCATGGCGACGTGGTGATCGCGGCCATCACCTCGTGCACCAACACGTCGAATCCGAGCGTCATGATGGGGGCCGGCCTCTTGGCCCGCAAAGCCGCCGCCAAGGGCTTGACCGTCAAGCCCTGGGTCAAGACCTCGCTGGCGCCCGGCTCGCAGGTGGTCGCCGAATATCTGAACAAGTCCGGCTTGCAGACCGACCTCGACAAGCTCGGCTTCAACCTGGTGGCGTTCGGCTGCACCACCTGCATCGGCAATTCGGGTCCGCTGGCGCCCGAGATCTCCAAGACCATCAATGATCACGATTTGGTGAACGCCGCGGTGCTCTCCGGCAATCGCAACTTCGAGGCGCGGGTCAATCCCGACGTGCGGGCGAACTACCTCGCCTCGCCGCCGCTGGTGGTCGCCTATGCGCTCGCCGGCTCCATGCAGGTCGATCTCAACCGCTCGCCGCTCGGCATCGACA
The DNA here is from genome assembly GCA_963744275.1 of uncultured Alphaproteobacteria bacterium. Lineage (GTDB taxonomy): Bacteria > Pseudomonadota > Alphaproteobacteria > Rhizobiales > Xanthobacteraceae > VAZQ01. The sequence continues at coordinate 865,054 of CAVUSX010000021.1, read as the reverse complement.
AGGCCGGCAAGAAGGTGTTCCTCAAGGACATCTGGCCGAGCAACCGCGAGATCGCGTCCTTCGTCGCCAAGAACATCACCAAGCAGATGTTCACCAAGAAATACGGCGACGTGTTCAAGGGCGACGCGCTCTGGCGCAAGATCAGCGTCAAGGGCGCGCTGACCTACGCCTGGGACGCGAAGTCGACCTACGTGCAGAACCCGCCCTATTTCGTCGGCATGGGCCGCGCGCCGGCGGCCGTCACCGATATCGTCGACGCCCGCGTGCTCGGCTTGTTCCTCGACTCCATCACCACCGACCACATCTCGCCGGCGGGCTCGATCAAGGTCAATTCGCCGGCCGGCAAGTACCTGGTGGCCCACAAGGTCAAGCCGCTCGATTTCAATCAATACGGCACCCGCCGCGGCAACCACGAGGTGATGCTGCGCGGGACCTTCGCCAATATCCGTCTCAAGAACCAGATGGTGCCGGGCGTCGAAGGCGGGGTCACGATCCACTATCCCTCGAAGGAGCGGATGTCGATCTACGATGCCGCGATGCGCTACAAGAGCGAGAAGGTGCCGCTCGTGGTCTTCGCCGGCAAGGAATACGGCAGCGGCTCCTCGCGCGATTGGGCCGCCAAGGGGGTCAATCTCCTGGGCGTGCGGGCCGTCGTCACCCAGTCGTTCGAGCGCATCCACCGCTCCAACCTGATCGGCATGGGCGTGCTGCCGCTCTGTTTCGAGGAAGGCACCTCGTGGCAATCGCTCGGCCTCAAGGGCAGCGAGCAGGTCACCATCCGGGGGCTGCAAGGCGAGCTCAAGCCGCACCAGCGCCTGATGGCGGAGATCGTCGCCGCCGACGGCCGGCTGCGGCGTATCCCGCTCATCTGCCGCATCGATACGCTGGACGAGCTCGACTACTTCCGCAACGGCGGCATCCTGCAATACGTGCTGCGCCACCTGTTGGCGGCGTAGCGCCGTTTGGTCGGCCCGCGCCGCCGCCTCACCTCGAAGTGAGTGGCGGGTGATCGCGGGCCCGACTATCACTCTGCGCAACCGGTGGGTACCGTGGGAGGAGCCCACCGATGCCGGGGCTAGCTCGACTTTGGTTTCATGTGCTGGTTTCATCTGCGCCCTGGTGGCGGGTCGGCGCGCCTGCGCTGGGAAGCTTCGCGTGTGAAATCTGAAGTCGGTGGCCGGGAGGGTCGACATGGTGCGTGATTGCTTGGCATGCGCGATCGTGGTCGCGTGCGGTTCAGCTGCAATTTCCTCATACGCGGACGCCGAGCCGCGCGCCGTCATCGAGCTGTTCACCTCGCAGGGCTGCTCATCCTGTCCCCCGGCCGACAAGCTGCTCAGCCAATTCATCACGGATCCGACCCTCATCCCGATCAGCCTGCCGATCGACTATTGGGATTATCTGGGGTGGAAGGACACGCTGGCGGATCCGCGCAATTCAGCCCGCCAGCGGGCCTATTCGCGTGTGCGCGGCGACCGCGAGGTCTACACCCCGCAGGTGGTGGTGAACGGCAGCCTGCACGCGCTGGGAAGCGACAGGGAGGCGATCGAGGCCGCGATCGCGGCGAGCCACAAGAACGGGATGACACTGTCGTTGCCGGTAACCATGACGATCGCCGACGGCCGCCTCATGGTCAGCGTGCCGGGCGGCGGCAGCGAGACGCATTCGCTCGCGGAGGTGTGGATTTGCGGGCTGATCAAGGCCGCCACGGTCGCCATCGGGCGGGGCGAGAACCGCGGCAAGACCATCACCTACCACAACGTGGCGCAGCATTGGGTGAAGCTCGGCTCCTGGACCGGCAAGGCCGAGACCTGGAGCATGCCGACCCAGGAATTCGAGGAAGGCGTCGACGAGGCGGCCGTGATGGTGCAGAGCGGCACCGTCGACAAGCCGAGCGCGATGTACGGCGCCGCCGTCACGGCACTGCACTGAATTTCCGTTGTCGTAGCCACCTGCTCAGTGTCATGGCCGGACTTATGGTCACCGAACAGGTCCGGCCATGACAACTGAGAGTGCGTGCCAAGAGGCGAAGCCGGCCACAAAATGCGAAGCCGGCAACAAAAGCCGAATTAGGCAACAAAAAAGCCGGCCACTCAGGGCCGGCGCGCAAGAGCATCTTCAGCGAAATTCTCGGGCCCGATCTGCTCCAAACCCCGGGGGGCTGGGGGCTGAGGAATCCGGTGCTCGAAGGCAGACCGGGCCCTGAGGCAACGACGGCGTTTGTCGCATTCCAGCTTGGCGCGCGCTTGTCCGAATTCGGGCAGCATTATGATGTTATTGAAGAATCCGTGAGGCTGCGTGGTAACCGGGGATGGGCGCCTCGGCGCGGCTGCGGCATCGATGTCGATCCTGCCTCTTGCCGGCGCGCCCGTACGGCGCAATCATCCGTCAAACCACGGTCATATTTGGAAGGAGGCGCCGCATGAGTCTTGGTCCAGGCGACAGCGAACCCAGCCAGTTCCGCGGGGACGTGGTGGTGGGCCTTGCGCCCCTCGTCCCCGCCGGCAAGGCCGCTTCCATCCAAGACAAATCAAGTCAGGTCAAGTCGAGTGGGGTCAAATCGGGTCATGCTTATTCGAGCCCCGGCACCTTAAGCCCAATCTCCGCGAGCCAAGTCACCTTCGACCGCGCCGAGCTCAACCGGTTGTTCGGGCTCTATGGCCGCAAGGTCGCGGCCGGCGAGTGGCGCGATTACGCCATCGATTTCTTGAAGGACCGGGCGGTCTTTTCCGTCTTTCGCCGCGCCTGCGAGATGCCGCTCTACCGCATCGAGAAGAATCCGCGGCTCGCGCGCCGGCAGGGCACCTACAGCTTGATCTCGGCGACCGGCCTGATCATTCGCCGCGGCCAGGAGCTCGACCGCGTGCTGCGGGCGATCGACAAGTCGCTGAGCGTCGTCGCCGGCTGATCGTCACCGCCAAGCGGCGCGACTTGTCCAAACGACTGCGCCCCGGCTCATGGCCGGGGCGCAGCATTTTCGAGGATCAATCCGTCAATCTATTCCGATCAGCGCCGGTCGCCGAGGAACCGGAGCAGGAACAGGAACAGGTTGATGAAGTCGAGATAGAGCCGCAGCGCCCCCATCACGGCCTTGCGGCCCGCCAGCGTGCCGTCGTCATTGACGCTGTACATCTCCTTGATCCGCTGGGTGTCCCAGGCGGTCATGCCGGCGAACACCAGGACCCCGATGCCGGAGATCACGAAATCGAGCCCCGTGCTCTTGAGGAAGATGTTGACCAGCATCGCGATGAACACGCCGAACATGCCCATGATCAGGAACGACCCGATCGGCGACAGGTCGCGCTGCGTCGTATAGCCGTACAGGCTCAAGGCGCCGAACGATGCCGCCGAGACGAAGAACACCCGCGTCACCGAGGCGCCCGTATAGGCCAGGAACACGGACGACAGCATCAAGCCCAGCAGCGCCGCGTAGGCCAGGAACAAGGTCAGGGCGGTCGCGGGTTGCAGGTGCTGGATGCGGAAGCTGATGAACATCACCAGCCCGAACGTTCCCAGCATCAGGACGATCACCGCCGGTCCGCCGAAAATGGCCTGGCCGAACGGTGTCAGTCCGACGATGTTGCCGGCCGCATTGGTCATCACCGCGGCCTGGAAGGTGAGCCAGGAAACGACGCCGGTGAGACCGACGCCCATGGCCATGTAGTTGTAGACGCGGATCATGTAGGCGCGCAGGCCTGCATCGATCGCAACGGCCCGGCCCGCGCCGACGCCGCGCGCAGCCGTCGCGTAGTTCCGGTCGAAATCCGACATTGGAATTCCCTCTCTCTTGTCTCCGGCGAGCCGGCCGGATGGCGGGGCGCCGCACCGACCCGGCCGGCTGGCGCCCGATGCGCGGAATCTAGTGCGGCGGCGACCCGCGCGCCAGATGCGAAGGCGAGGAATTGTTAATGCGCCAACAATGCACCGGCCACGTTACAAAGCCGCAATGTGGCGCCCGGATGGGGCCCATGACGCCGCCCATGACGCCGCCCGTGACGGCGTGCCGGCCGCACCCTATCAGAGGTTGCGCAGTACCGCGGCCGGCTTCTGGCCGAGCGCCGCGAAGGTGCCGATGAGCCCCAGCAGCACCGTCGCCGCGATGGCGCCGGCGGCGGCTGCGAAAGCCGGTCCCGGGAGCCATCCGAACGACAGGTTCATCACCCGGGTGAGGATGAGCGCGGCGGCGGCCGATCCGGCCGCGATGCCGAACACGGCGGTGGCGCCGCCGACCAGGAGATATTCGAGCACATAGGCGCTCAACAGCGCCCCGCGGCTGGCGCCCAGGACCTTGAGCACCACCGCGTCGTGCACCCGGTTCTGATGGCCGGACGCGAGCGCCCCGCCCAGCACCAACAGCGCCACCACCAAAGTGAGGGCGGTCGCTCCGCGCAGGCCGAGCACCAGATTGGTGACCACATGGGCGACCGCATCGAGCGCGTCGCGCACCCGCACCGCGGTCACCGACGGGTAGGCGTCGGCGAGCGTCTTGAGCAGCGCGATCTCCTGCGCCGGGGTGCTGCCGCCCGGATAGGTGAGGGTGGCGATGTCGGTGTGGGGCGCATCCCGAAACGTGGCGGGCGAGAACACCATCACGAAATTGATGCCGAGGCTCTGCCAGTCGAGCGTGCGCAGATTGGCGATGCGCGCCGTGATGAGACGTCCCAGCACGTTGACGCTGACGGTGTCGCCGAGCTTGAGGCCGAGCCCGTCCGCCACCCTCTTCTCGAACGAGACCAGCGACCCCTGCTCATCCGGCTTCCACCATTCCCCTTCCACCACGCGCGAGCCGGCCGGCACCTCGTTCGCATAGGTGATGCCGCGATCGCTCTGCAGCACCCAGGCGGCGCTCGCCGCCGGCTTGAGCGTCTCGATCGGCACTCCGTTCGCCGCCACGATGCGGCCGCGCAGCATGGGCACGCGCTCGAGCGTCGCGCCCGGCGCATCGCGGTGGATGACATCGTCGAATCCGCCCGCATCCGCCGGCGGAATGTCGAGAAAGAAGAAGGCCGGCGCCCGCTCCGGCAGCGCCGCCATGAACTGCCGGCGCAGATTGCCGTCGATCTCGATCACCGTGACCAGGAGCGCGAGGCCCAGCCCCAGCGACAGCACGACGCTGGTGGTGAGCGCGCCCGGCCGATACACATTGGCGATCGCGAGCCGCAGCACGGTGGAGCGCGCATGCGGCAGGCGCCGCGCGATCCGCATCAAGAGGCCCGCGATCAGCCGCAGCGTCACCAGCACCGCGGCCGCCGCCGCCACGAAGATCGCGGCGGTGCGCTGATCGTGGGCGAGCGCCACCGCGAGGCTCGCCAGCGTGCCGACCACCAGCACGGTCGCCGCGATGTAGGACCGGCGCGGCCAGCGCGCCTCGTTGGCGACCTCGTCGCGGAACAGCGTCGAGACCGGCACGTCGTGGGCGCGTCCCAGCGGCCACAGCGCGAAGGCGACCGCGGTGAGCACGCCATAGAGGAGGCCGAGCCCCAGCACGCCCGCATGCAGGGCCGGCGCGATCGGCAACGGCAGCACGGTGCCGAATCCCCACACGATCAAGAACGGCAGCGCCGCCCCGATGACGAGCCCCGGCAACGCGCCGAGGACCGCGAGGCCGATGACCTCGACCAGATAGATCGCAAACACCCGGCCGCCGGTGGCGCCGACCGATTTCAGGGTGGCGATGACGGTCCGCTTGCGGTCGAGATGGTTCTTCACCGCATTGGCGACCCCCACGCCGCCGACCAGCAAGGCGGTCAATCCGACCAGGGTCAGGTATTGGGTGAATCGCTCCACGTCCTGCTCGAGCGAGGGCGACGCATTGGTGCGGGTACGCACGTCCCAGCCGGCCTGCGGGAATTGGGCCGCCGCCGCCGCCGTCACGCGGCTCACCTCGGCGTCGCTGGAGGCGGCGCCGAGCCCCAGACGATAGTGCCAGCGCACCAGGCTGCCGGGCTGCAGCAATCCGGTCGCCCGCAGCGCCGCCTCGCTGATGAGCAGGCGCGGCCCGAACCCGATGCCGCCCGCGACCTTGTCGGGCTCGCCGGTGAGGGCGGCGCGGATCGCGATGGTGGCCTGCCCCACCTTGATGCTGGCCCCGGGCGCGAGATCGAGCCGTGCCAGCAAGGCCGGATCGGCCGCGGCCCCGAAGGCGCCGTCGCGTTCCTCCAGCACCGCGGCGAGCGCCTGATCCGGATCGAGCGCGACCGTGCCGTAGAGCGGATAAGCGCCATCGACCGCCTTGATCTCGACCAGCGCCGTGTGTCCGTCGGCGGCGCGCGCCATGGCCCGAAAGGTGGCGGCCACCGAGAGCCGGCCCTGGGATTGCAGAAATTCGCGCTCCGCCGCGCTCGCCTCGTTGGGAATGAGGGAGAAGGCCACGTCGCCGCCCAGAATGACCCGGCCCTCGCGGGCGATGCCGTCGGTGAGGCTCGCCGCCGTCGAGCCGACGCCTGCGATCGCGGTCACGCCGAGCGCGATGCAGATCATGAAGACGTAGAATCCGCGCAAGCCGCCGCGCAGATCGCGCGCCGCCAGGCGCAGCGTCAGAGGCAGGACACCGGCGGATCGCGCGGGCCGGGCGTTCACGCTCCCGTCCCCTCGGTCGCGCGGCTCGTCTGCCCGTCGATGCGCCCGGATCGCATCCGCACCACCCGGTCGCAGCGGCGCGCCAAGGCCGCATCATGGGTGACCAGAACCAGCGTGGTGCCGCGCTCGGCGTGGCTCGCGAACAACAGATCGACGATCTCGGCGCCCGTGGTCTCGTCGAGATTGCCGGTCGGCTCGTCGGCGATCAGGATCGCCGGGTTCGGGGCGCGCGCGCGGGCGAGCGCCACCCGTTGCTGCTCGCCCCCCGACAGCTCGGCCGGATAATGCCCGCTGCGGGCCGCGAGGCCGACGGCTGAGAGCTCGCGGGCGGCGCGCGCGGCGGCATCCGGCGCGCCCGCAAGCTCGAGCGGGATGGCCACGTTCTCGAGTGCCGTCATGGTCGGGATGAGATGGAACGACTGGAACACGATCCCCACATTGCGGCCGCGGAAGCGCGCCAGCGCATCCTCCCCGAGCGCCCCCAGGTCTTCGCCCGCCACCCGCACCGTGCCGGTATCGGGCCGCTCGAGCCCGGCCATGATCATCAAGAGGGTCGACTTGCCCGAGCCCGAGGGACCGACCAGGCCGACCGCCTCGCCGACCCCTATATGCAGGTTGACGTCTTTGAGGATATGAACCCGGGTCGCATCGCGCCCGAGCGACAGGTTGATGCCGGTGAGCGCGATCGCCGAGCCGCTGGGGCGCAAGCCCGAAATGTCATGCATCGAGGTGTCCTATATGCGGTCGGTCGCCAGCTCTTCGATCTTGTTTCAGCCGGTGTCGTGCCGGATCACTGCCGCCGAGGCGGCACCGCCGGCGCTTCGCTCATATGGGTGGCAGGGCGCGCGGGTCCAGATGCTGGGGCGGGCATTGGGGCTTTGGGCCGTCCTGCTCGGTCTTGCCTGCGGCTTCTCCTCCGGGCCGGTTTCGTCCGCCCGCGGCGCCGAGGGGCCGGTGCGAATCGTCGCATTCGGAGATTCGCTCACCGCCGGCTATGGCTTGCCGGCCGCTGCGGCATTTCCGGCGAAGCTCGAAAAGGCGCTCAACGCCAAGGGTGAGGCGGTCGCGATCAGCAATGCCGGGGTCTCGGGCGACACCGCGGCGGGCGGGCTCGCCCGCCTCGACTGGTCGGTGCCCGAGGGCACCGAAGCCGTCATCCTCGAGCTCGGCGCCAACGACATGCTGCGCGGCCTCGATCCCCAGGCGACGCGCAAGATCCTGCAGGACATCGTGACCCGCCTGCAGGAGCGGCATATCGAGGTGCTCCTGTGCGGCATGCAGGCGGCGCCCAATCTGGGCGCCGACTACGTGCAGGCGTTCAACAGCATCTATCCGGATCTGGCCGCGGCCGATCATCTGTCGTTGTATCCGTTCTTCCTGGCGGGGGTCGTCGACGACCCGCGGCTCGTCCAGCCAGACGGGCTGCACCCGACCGCCGCCGGTGTCGACGTGATCGTGGCCGGGATTCTCCCGCAGGTCGAGGAGCTGGTGGCGCGGGTGCGCAGCCGACGTGGAAGCTGAGCCCGTAGCTCGGCCGACGTGCGAATCCTGCGCTGCGGTCCTATATCATGTGGGTGGCGCCCCGATGCCGCGCTCCTTGCCGCGTAACGTCCATGCTGCGTATCTTCACCGGTCTCGAAATCCCCGCCGAAATCGGCCGCGAGTTGTCCATGCTGCGCGGCGGGCTGCCGGGTGCGCGCTGGATCGATCCTGAGAACTATCATCTGACGCTGCGGTTCATCGGCGATGTGGATGACGTGGTCGCCCAGGAGGTCGCGTCGCTGCTCGGGATGGTGCGGCGGACCGAGTTCGAGTTGCGCTTCGACGCGCTCGCCGCCTTCGGTGGCCGCCGCCCGCGCGCTTTGGTCGCCACCTTGGCGCAGACCCAGGCGTTGATGGATTTGCAGGCCGAGCACGAGCGCCTGATGCGCCGCGTCGGGCTCGATGCGCAGGGGCGCAAATACACGCCCCATGTCACGCTGGCGCGGCTGCGCGAATCCTCCAGCCGCCAGGTCGCCGACTATCTTTCCTCGCGCACGCTCTTCGGCCTGCTGCCGTTCCGGGTCTCGCGCTTCGTGCTGTTCTCATCGCGGGCTTCGGTCGGCGGCGGCCCCTATGTGATCGAGGCCGCCTATCCGCTGGCCGCGTAGGTCTGCCCAAACGCGAGATGATCCGTTGCTGCATCCTTTCGGCCGCCGGCTTGGCTTGCCCCGCGCCGATTGTTATGGCTCGTCACGTCCCCGCAGCGCTGCCTCCCCCGGTCCCCATGCCCGCTGATCTCACCGCCCAATATGCGGCGCTCGTCGCCACCGGCGAGATCGAGCGCGACCGCGCCCAGGAGGCGGTGCTGGAGCGGCTGTCGCTGCTCGACCGGCGTCTCGTCCAGCATCGGCTGGCGCGCAAGTCATCCTCGCTCGGCTGGCTGTTCGGGGCGCGCGAGCGCCGCGAGGAGCCGATCCGGGGCCTCTACATTTTCGGCGAGGTGGGACGCGGCAAGACCATGCTGATGGATCTGTTCTTCGCCGCCAGCCCGGTCGTGCGCAAGCGGCGCACCCATTTCCACGAGTTCATGGCCGACACCCACGCGCGGATCGCCGGTTTCCGCCGGCAGCAGAAGAACGGCATCGGCGCCGACGAGGATCCGATCCGGCTCACCGCCGCCGCCATCGCGCAGGAGAGCTGGCTCTTGTGCTTCGACGAATTCAACGTCACCGACATCGCCGATGCGATGATTCTCGGCCGTCTGTTCCGCCGGCTGCTCGAGCTCGGCGTGGTGGTGGTGGCGACCTCCAATGTGGCGCCGGGCGAGCTCTACCGCGACGGACTCAACCGCGCGCTGTTTCTGCCCTTCATCGGGCTCATCGAGCGCCACATGGAGGTGGTGGAGCTGTCCGCGCGCGCCGATTTCCGGCTGGAAAAGCTCGCCGGCCAGCCGGTCTGGTACGTTCCCCCCGATGCGGCGGCCACCGCCGCGCTCGACGCGGCCTGGCGGCGCCTCACCGGCGGTCAGCCGGGCGCCGCGCAGGATTTGGCAGTGCTCGGTCGCGTGCTGCACATCCCGCGCGCCGCCCGCGGGGTCGCGCGTTTCGGCTTCGATCAGCTGTGCGAGCAGCCGCTCGGAGCGGCCGACTATCTCAAGATCGCGCACGAGTTCCACACCCTGATCCTCGACCGCATCCCGGTGATGGATTTCGATCGGCGCAACGAGGCCAAGCGCTTCATCATCCTGATCGACACCTTCTACGACAATGCCGTGAAGCTCCTGGCCTCGGCCGCCGCCGAGCCCGACGGCCTTTATCGCGCGCAGGACGGCTTCGAGGCGCGGGAGTTCAAGCGCACCGCCTCGCGGTTGATCGAGATGCGCTCGCAGTCCTACCTGGCCTTGCCGCATGGCCGGCGGGACTCGGCCGCCAGCCCCTCGACGCAAGGCGGGATCGTGGAAACCTGACGCTGCGCCGCATCACAAAGCACGGCTCGACCGATAGTCGACCGAGTTGACCGCCGGCGACTTGAACCACAGCCCCGAATGGGGCTATGACGCAGTGCAGCGGGCATTTTCGAAAGTCCGGGTCCCCGGTATCCCCACCGCCCGTATTCGAGGGTTTTCCCCACATGGCGCGTCCTAAGATCGCATTGATCGGGGCTGGGCAGATCGGCGGCACGCTCGCCCATCTGGTCGGCCTCAAGGAGCTCGGCGACGTCGTTCTGTTCGACATCGCTGAGGGCATTCCGCAAGGCAAGTCGCTCGATCTCGCCGAATCTTCGCCGGTCGACGGCTTCAATGCCCATTTTGTCGGCACCAACTCCTACGAAGCCATGGAGGGCGCCGCGGTCTGCGTGGTCACCGCCGGCGTGCCGCGCAAGCCGGGCATGAGCCGCGATGATCTGCTCGGCATCAACCTCAAGGTGATGGAGCAGGTCGGCTCCGGCATCAAGAAATACGCCCCCAATGCCTTCGTGATCTGCATCACCAACCCGCTCGACGCCATGGTCTGGGCGCTGCAGAAGGCCTGCGGGCTGCCCAAGCAGATGGTGGTGGGCATGGCCGGGGTGCTGGATTCGGCGCGCTTTCGTTATTTCCTGGCCGACGAGTTCAACGTCTCGGTCGAGGACGTCACCGCCTTCGTGCTGGGCGGCCACGGCGACGCCATGGTGCCGCTCACGCGCTATTCGACGGTCGCCGGCATTCCGCTGCCCGATCTGGTCAAGATGAAATGGACCACCCAGGCGCGCCTCGACGCGATCGTGCAGCGCACCCGCGACGGCGGCGCCGAGATCGTCAACCTGCTCAAGACCGGCTCGGCCTTCTACGCCCCGGCCGCTTCCGCCATCGCCATGGCGGAGAGCTATCTGCGCGACAAGAAGCGCGTGCTGCCCTGCGCGGCCTGGCTCAACGGCGAGTATGGGGTGAAGGACCTCTATGTCGGCGTGCCGTCGGTGATCGGCGCCAAGGGGGTCGAGCGCATCGTCGAGATCCAGCTCAACAGTGCCGAGCGCGCCATGTTCGAGAAGTCGGCGAGCGCGGTGAAGACCCTGGTCGACGCCTGCCGCACGATCGCGCCCAATCTCGACAAGTGAGCTTGCTCGGATCGCCGGCGGCGCTCCGAGCCGCGTAGCCTTTGAGTTGCGGCTCTGATTCGCCGAGCGGACGGCGGAATTGGTGGGCCAATCCTTCGCCGGCCGGTATTTCGCGAACCCTGACATCGGACAGGTTGCGGCATGAACATCCACGAATATCAAGCCAAGGCGGTGTTGCGCGACTTCGGGGTGCCGGTACCGCGCGGCATCGCGGCCTTCACGCCCGAAGAGGCCGTCAAAGCGGCGGCCGAGCTCGGCGGACCGGTCTGGGTCGTCAAGGCGCAGATCCATGCCGGCGGGCGCGGCAAGGCCGGCGGCGTCAAGGTGGTCAAATCGATCGAGGACGTGCGCGCAGAGGCCAAGCGCCTCATCGGCTCGGTGCTGGTCACCCATCAGACCGGCCCGCACGGCAAGCAGGTCAACCGGCTCTACGTCGAGGACGGCTCGCTGATCGACCGGGAGTTCTACCTCTCCGCCCTGGTCGACCGCGAGACCGCGCGCATCGCCTTCGTGGTGTCGACCGAAGGCGGCATGGACATCGAGGAGGTGGCCAAGAGCCATCCCGAACGGATCATGACGTTCTCGGTCGATCCGGCCACCGGGGTCATGCCGCATCACGGACGGCGGGTGGCGCAGGCCTTGGGGCTCTCCGGCGATCTCGCCAAGAAGACGCAAGCGCTCGTCGCCAAGCTCTATGCGGCCTTCGTCGCCAAGGACATGAGCATGCTGGAGATCAATCCGCTGGTGGTGACCAAGGCCAACGATCTCATCTGCCTCGATGCCAAGATCGGCTTCGACGACAATGCGCTCTACCGCCATCCCGATATCGTGGCGCTGCGCGACCTGACCGAGGAGGACGCCAAGGAGATCGAGGCCTCGAAATACGACCTCAACTACGTGGCGCTGGACGGCACCATCGGCTGCATGGTCAACGGCGCCGGCCTCGCCATGGCCACCATGGACATCATCAAGCTCTACGGCGAGGCGCCGGCCAATTTCCTCGATGTCGGCGGCGGCGCCACCACCGAGAAGGTGGCGGCCGCCTTCAAGATCATCACCTCGGACCCCAAGGTGAAGGGCATCCTGGTCAACATCTTCGGCGGCATCATGAAGTGCGACATCATCGCGGCCGGCGTGGTGGCGGCCGTCAAGGAGGTCGGGCTGCAGGTGCCGCTGGTGGTGCGGCTCGAAGGCACCAATGTGGAGCTCGGCAAGACCATCCTCTCGGAGTCGGGCCTCAACGTCATCGCGGCCGACGACCTCGACGACGCCGCCCAGAAGATCGTCAAGGCGGTGAAAAGCTGATGCCCATCCTCATCGACAAGCAACACCAAGGTCATCTGCCAGGGCTTCACCGGCAAGAACGGGACCTTTCACAGCGAGCAGGCGATCGCCTACGGCACCAAGATGGTGGGCGGCACCTCGCCCGGAAAAGGCGGCGCCACCCATCTGGGACTGCCGGTGTTCGACACCGTGGCGCAGGCCAAAGAGGCGACCGGCTGCGATGCGAGCGTGATCTATGTGCCGCCGCCGGGCGCCGGCGACGCCATTTGCGAGGCCATCCAGGCGGAAATCCCGCTCATCATCTGCATCACCGAGGGCATCCCGGTCACCGACATGGTGAAGGTCAAGCGCGCGCTGTGCGGCTCGAAGTCCCGCCTGATCGGCCCCAATTGCCCGGGCGTGATGACGGCCGGCCAATGCAAGATCGGCATCATGCCGGGCAACATCTTCAAGCCCGGCAAGGTCGGGATCGTGTCGCGCTCCGGCACGCTGACCTACGAAGCGGTGTTCCAGACCACCCGTGAAGGTCTCGGGCAAACCACCGCCATCGGCATCGGCGGCGATCCGGTCAAGGGCACCGAGTTCATCGATGTGCTGGAGATGCTGCTCGCCGACCGGGCGACCGAGGCCATCGTCATGATCGGCGAGATCGGCGGCGCCGCCGAGGAGGATGCCGCCCAATTCCTCATCGACGAAGCCAAGCGCGGCCGCCGCAAGCCCATGGTCGGTTTCATCGCCGGCCGCACCGCGCCGCCGGGCCGTCGCATGGGCCATGCGGGCGCCATCATTTCGGGCGGCAAGGGCGACGCGGCCTCGAAGACCGCCGCCATGGAGGCAGCCGGTATCCGGGTTTCGCCTTCGCCGGCCCGCCTCGGCAGGACGCTTGTCGAAGTTTTGAAGGGCTGATTCAGTTTTTGCACTTTCAACGTCATATTCGTCCACTAAATAGGGTAAGAGGAGCGGGCCGGGAGGCGAATCGGGTTTACCCAATTCGCGCAGTGGACAAAGCCGATCTCCAACGCACAGGAGTTCGGTTCGCTGGGGCTGATCGCTCCCGTTCTGAAGATCGCCAGCGGGGAGGATTCCCTGTCGGGATCGCCCGTTCATCCAGGATCGCCTGCATGTCCCGCCAAGACGCCAACGCCGCCTTCGCCTCCACCTCGTTCCTGTACGGCGGCAACGCCGGCTATATCGACGACCTCTATGCCCGCTATGAGGCCGATCCCAATGCGGTCGATGCCGAGTGGCAGGCCTTCTTCCGCAGCCTCAAGGACGATCCCGCCGAGGTGCTCGAGAACGCCAGCGGCCCGTCATGGGCGCTGCCGAACTGGCCGCAGCTGCCGCGCGACGACCTCACCAGGCGCGCTGGCCGGCGACTGGGGCGAGGTCGAGCGCGCGGTCGGCGACAAGCTCAAGGCCAAGGCGCAGAGCCGCGGCGTCGAGATCTCCGCCGCCGAGGTTCAGCAGGCCACCCGCGATTCCATCCATGCCTTGATGCTGATCCGCGCCTATCGGATCCGCGGCGCCTTCCACGCCAATCTCGATCCGCTCGGGCTCGAGCCGCCGAAGGATCGCTCCGAGCTCGATCCGCGCTCCTACGGCTTCGAGGAAGCCGACTATGACCGGCCGATCTTTCTCGACCGCGTGCTCGGTCTCGAGTTCGGCACCATCCGCGAGATCGTCACCATCCTGCAGCGCACCTATTGCCAGACCCTGGCGGTGGAGTTCATGCACATCTCCGACGCCGCCCAGAAAGGCTGGATGCAGGAGCGCATCGAGGGCCCCGACAAGGAGATCAGCTTCACCCGCGAGGGCAAGCGCGCCATCCTCAACAAGCTGATCGAGGCCGAGGGCTTCGAGAAGTTCTGCGATACCAAGTTCACCGGCACCAAGCGCTTCGGCCTCGACGGCGGCGAGTCGATGATTCCCGCGCTCGAGCAGATCATCAAGCGCGGCGGCGCGCTCGGCGTGAAGGACATCGCGCTCGGCATGGCGCATCGCGGCCGCCTCAGCGTGCTGGCGCAGGTCATGGGCAAGCCGCACCGCGCCATCTTCCACGAGTTCAAGGGCGGCTCCTCGACCCCCAACGAGATCGAGGGATCGGGCGACGTCAAATATCACCTCGGCGCCTCCTCGGACCGCGAGTTCGACGGCAACCGGGTGCATCTGTCGCTCACCGCCAATCCCTCGCATCTCGAGATCGTCAACCCGGTGGTGCTCGGAAAGGTGCGCGCCAAGCAGGACCAGCACGGCGCCACGCCCGACAACCGCACCATGGTGATGCCGCTCCTGATCTCGGGCGACGCCGCCTTCGCGGGCCAGGGCGTGATCGCCGAATGCTTCGGGCTGTCGGGCCTGCGCGGCCACCGCACCGGCGGCTCGGTGCATTTCATCATCAACAACCAGATCGGCTTCACCACCTATCCGCGCTACTCGCGCTCCTCGCCGTTTCCCTCCGATGTCGCCAAGATGATCGAGGCGCCGATCTTCCACGTCAACGGCGACGATCCGGAAGCGGTGGTGTTCGCCGCCAAGGTGGCGACCGAGTTCCGGCAGAAGTTCCAGAAGCCGGTCGTCATCGACATGTTCTGCTACCGGCGGCACGGCCACAACGAGGGCGACGAGCCCTCCTTCACCCAGCCCCTGATGTACAAGGCGATCGCCGCCCATCCGACCACGGTCGAGATCTACGGCAAGAAGCTCGTCGCCGACGGCGTCGTCACCGAGGGCGAGGTGGAGAAGATGAAGGCGGACTGGCGGGCGCGGCTCGATATCGAGCTCGAAGCCAGCCAGAGCTATCGGCCCAACAGCGCCGATTGGCTCGACGGCCGCTGGTCCGACATCAAGGCGGCGCGCGACTACGACGATCCGCGGCGCGGCAATACCGGGGTCGCGATCGAGACCCTCAAGGACATCGGCGACAAGATCACCGCGGTGCCCAAGGGCTTCCATCGTGCACCGCACCATCCAGCGCTTCCTCGATGCCCGCCGCAAGTCGATCGAGACCGGCATCGGCCTCGACTGGTCGACCGGCGAGGCGCTCGCCTTCGCGTCGCTGCTGCTCGACGGCCATCCGGTGCGGCTCTCCGGCCAGGACAGCGAGCGCGGCACCTTCTCGCAGCGCCATTCCGTGCTGATCGATCAGGAGAACGAGGACCGCCTACGTCCCGCTCAATCACCTGCGCGACGAGCCAGTCCCGCTTCGAGGTCGTCAACTCGATGCTGTCCGAGGAGGCGGTGCTCGGCTTCGAATACGGCTATTCGCTCGCCGAGCCCAATGCGCTGACGCTCTGGGAGGCGCAGTTCGGCGATTTCGCCAACGGCGCCCAGGTGGTGTTCGATCAGTTCGTCTCCTCGGGCGAGCGCAAGTGGCTGCGCCTGTCGGGGCTGGTCTGCCTGCTGCCGCACGGCTACGAGGGGCAGGGGCCGGAGCATTCCTCGGCCCGGCTCGAGCGCTTCCTGCAGATGTGCGCCGAGGACAATATGCAGGTCGCCAATTGCACCACGCCGGCCAACTACTTCCACATCCTGCGGCGGCAATTGAAGCGCGACATCCGCAAGCCGCTCATCCTGATGACGCCGAAGTCGCTGCTGCGCCACAAGCGCGCGGTGTCGCGGCTCGACGAGCTGGGGCCGAGCACGAGCTTCCATCGCCTGCTGTGGGACGATGCCCAGATGCTGCCCGACGAGAAGATCAAGCTCGTCGCCGACGACAAGATCAGCCGCGTCGTGCTGTGCTCCGGCAAGGTCTATTACGATCTCTACGAGGAGCGCGAGAAGCGCGGCATCGACGATGTCTACCTCCTGCGGGTCGAGCAGCTCTATCCGGTGCCGCTCAAGGCGCTGGTGCAGGAGCTCGGCCGCTTCAAATCGGCCGAGCTGGTCTGGTGCCAGGAGGAGCCGCGCAATATGGGCGCCTGGCACTTCATGGAGCCGTATCTCGATTGGGTGCTCAAGCAGGTCGGCGCCACGCCGCGACCGGCCGCGCTATGCCGGCCGCGCCGCCTCGGCCGCCACCGCCACCGGGCTGATGCCCAAGCACCTGGTGCAGCTCAAGGCGTTTGCTCGAAGAGGCGCTGGGGTGAGGCCGTTCGGCCGGCATGCCGGCGCAGGCTGCGCCGACGCGAAAAGGATCAGGACATGACTGACATCCGGGTTCCGACCCTGGGCGAATCGGTGACCGAGGCGACCATCGGGAAGTGGTTCAAGCATGCGGGCGACGCGGTCGCGGTCGACGAGCCGCTGGTGGAGCTCGAGACCGACAAGGTGACCATCGAGGTGCCTTCGCCGGCGGCCGGCGTGCTCGCCGAGATCGCCGCCAAGGACGGCGAGACCGTCGCGGTCGGGCGCCCTGCTCGGCCAGATCAAGGACGGCGCGGGCGCCGCCGCCCCCGCCAAGCCGGCACCGGCAGCGGAAAAATCGAGCCCTGCCGCCGCGCCCGTGCCGCCGCCCCCCGCCGCCGCACCGGCTGCCGCGCCGCCGCCGGCCGCCAAGGCATCGCCCGCCGCCATGCCGGCGCCGCCGTCGGTGCGCAAGCTCGCGACCGAAAGCGGGCTCGACGTCTCCACGGTGCCGGGCTCCGGCAAGGACGGGCGCGTCACCAAGGGCGACATGATGGCGGCGATCGAGCGCGCCGCCGCCTCGCCGATGCCGGTGGCCTCAGCCGCCGGTGCAGGCGCGCGCGCCCATCGCCGGCCGACGACGCGGCGCGCGAGGAACGCGTGCGCATGACGCGGCTGCGGCAGACCATCGCGCGCCGCCTCAAGGACGCCCAGAACACCGCCGCCATGCTCACGACCTTCAACGAGGTCGACATGAGCGCGGTGATGCATATCCGCAACCAGTACAAGGACATGTTCGAGAAGCGCAACGGCGTGAAGCTCGGCTTCATGAGCTTCTTCGTGCGCGCCTGCGTGCAGGCCCTCAAGGAGGTCCCCTCCGTCAATGCCGAGATCGACGGCACCGACATCGTCTACAAGAACTACTATCACGTCGCGGTGGCGGTCGGCATCGACAAGGGCCTGGTGGTGCCGGTGCTGCGCGACTGCGACGCCAAGTCGTTCGCCCAGATCGAGAAGGAGATCGCCGATTTCGGCCGCCGCGCCCGCGACGGCCTGCTCAAGATCGAGGAGATGCAGGGCGGCACCTTCACCATCTCCAACGGCGGCGTCTACGGCTCGCTGATGTCGACCCCGATCCTCAACGCGCCGCAGTCCGGCATCCTCGGCATGCACAAGATCCAGGAGCGCCCGGTGGTGGTGGCCGGCAAGATCGAGATCCGGCCCATGATGTATCTGGCGCTCTCCTACGATCACCGCATCGTCGACGGCCGCGAGGCCGTCACCTTCCTGGTGCGCGTCAAGGAATGCCTGGAGGATCCGGCCCGGCTGGTGCTGGAATTGTGATATGCTGACCACCAACATATCGCGCGTCCTAGCGGCCGAGCCGGTCATCCACGGTGTGCTGAAAATTCAATGGGACGACGGCTATGCGGAAATCGTCGACCTGCGGCCGGTCATCGCGCGCGGCAAAGTTTTCACCTACCTGCAGGAGCCGAAGAATTTCGAGAAGCTCAAGATTGGAGAATATGGCCACGGCATCGTCTGGGTGAACGATCAGGGCGAAGAGATCGATTTTGGCGCCGATTCGCTTCGCCAGCGAGCCGAGAAGCAGGCGGAGCTGCATCGCGTCGCCGGGTGATCGCAGTATGGGCATGGGCGCAGCGAGGAAGTTCATGCGTAAGGATTTGGAAGTCGTGGTTCATCTCAAGACCAGGATCGCCAGGCTCGAAATTCGATTGGCGGAATTTCAGGAGACGATCGACGAGCAATTCGATCAGTTTATCGAATTGGTGAACTCTGGCTTCCGATCGCTCTACGACCAAGTTCAATCCCTCGAGCGCAGCTAGAATCTCATGCCCTACGATCTCGTCATCATCGGCTCGGGTCCCGGCGGCTATGTCTGCGCCATCCGGGCGGCCCAGCTCGGCATGAAGGTGGCGGTGGTGGAGAAGGATGCGACCTTCGGGGGCACCTGCCTCAACGTGGGCTGCATTCCCTCCAAGGCCTTGCTGCATGCTTCCGAGCTGTTCGAGGAGGCCGGCCACGCGTTCGGCCGCATGGGCATCGGGGTCGGCCAGCCCAAGCTCGATCTCGCCGGCCATGATGAAATTCAAGGACGAGGGCGTCGACGGCAACGTCAAGGGCGTCGCCTTCCTGTTCAAGAAGAACAAGATCGAGAGCTTCCGCGGCTTCGGGCAGATCGCCGGCGCCGGCATGGTCGAGGTCAAGGGCGCCGACGGCAAGATCCCAGATGCTCGACACCAAGGCGATCGTCATCGCCACCGGCTCGGACGTGGCGAAGCTGCGCGGCGTCACCATCGACGAGAAGCGCATCGTGTCCTCGACCGGCGCGCTGGTGCTCGACAAGGTGCCGCAGCGGCTGTTGATCGTCGGCGCCGGCGTGATCGGGCTCGAGCTCGGCTCGGTGTGGCGGCGGCTCGGCGCCGAGGTGATCGTGGTCGAGTTCCTCGACCGCATGCTGCCCGGCATGGACGGCGAGGTCGGCCGCGCAGTTCCAGCGCCTGCTCGAGAAGCAGGGCATCACGTTTCATCTGTCGTCCAAGGTGACGCGCCGTCGACGGCGCCGGCGCGCGCCTCAAGGCGCAGATCGAGCCGGCCGCCGGCGGCGCCGCGCAGACCATCGAAGCCGATGTGGTCCTGGTCGCCATCGGGCGCGTGCCCTATACGGACGGGTCTCGGGCTCGAGACCGTCGGGGTCCAGAAGGACAACCGCGGCCGCGTCATCGTCGATCAGCATTTCGCCACCCACGCGCCCGGCATCTACGCCATCGGGGATGTGATCGCGGGCCCGATGCTGGCCCACAAGGCCGAGGACGAGGGCGTGGCGGTCGCCGAGATTTTGGCCGGCCAGGCCGGCCACGTGAACTACGACGTGATCCCCAACGTGGTCTATACGGCGCCCGAGATCGCCTCGGTGGGCAAGACCGAGGAGGAGCTCAAGGAGGCCGGCATCGCCTACAAGTCCGGAAAATTTCCGTTCACCGCCAACGGCCGCGCCAAGGTCAATCATCAGACCGACGGCTTCGTGAAGATCCTGGCCGATGCGAAGACCGACCGCGTGCTCGGCGTGCATATCGTGGGGGCGGATGCCGGCAACATGATCGCGGAGGCGGCGGTCGCCATGGAGTTCGGCGCTGCCGCCGAGGACATCGCCCGCACCTGCCACCCGCATCCGACCCTGAGCGAGGCCGTCAAGGAGGCCGCCATGGCGGTCGACAAGCGCGCCATCAGCATGTGATCGGCCTTATCCTCCCCCTGAAAGGGGAAGGGATGGGATCGCTGTGCCCAACAACGGAATTCGAATGCGATAGCTCTGCCTTCAGAGCCGGGCGAGGGCGCCTCTGCCTTCAGTGCGTGCCGCCGGCAGCGAACAGGTCTGAACGTGCTCCAGCATGTCGGGCGCCAACAGCCCGAAGCCGGTGAACATCAGCCCGATGGCGCCGAGCGCGCCGGCGCCCCAGGCCAGCGCCAGCATGCCGGTGATGACCGAGGCCGATGCCAGCACGATGCCGATCTGAAAGGCCGCCGAGGCCATTTCATAGTTCTCGTATTTTGCGAAATTCAGATCGCGCCGCTGCTCGGTTTCCTGGGCGCGCGCGCGTGAGCTCCTTGCGGCCCTCGTTCGCTCGCGGGTCGATTTCATAGCGGTCGATGGTCTTCTTCCAGGTGTCGATCTGCTTCTCCATGGCGGCCTTGGCGGCCGGATCCGTGATGGCGGCGAGCTCGATCGCCTTGAACTCGCCGGCGGTGCGCAGCACCGTCTGGCGGATGGTCTTGGCCTGGAAGAAATTCCACAGGTCCGAGGCCTCGATGTTCTGGCTCAGCGCCGCGGTTTGCGCGCTCTTTCCCAGCGTCTCGGAAAACGCCAGAAACAGCGCGAGAACCGCAATGACCAGCGCGATCTTCTTGTTGGAATGCGCCGCATGCTCGACGTGCTCCGCCTGCTCCAGCTGCTCGTGTACGTCGCTCATGCTCGTCCCCTCTGGCTATATCGGTCGGGGCGGACGATTGGCCCAACCGGGCGGCGAGCGCAAGGGCCAAAGCGGACTATTGTTTTATGGCATTAATCTTGAGGCGAAATTCCCGCAGTCCCCGATGTCACGACGCCTTCTGGGCGCGCGGATGGGCGCTGCGATAGACCTCGAGCAGCCGTTCGCTGTCGACCGCGGTGTAGACTTGCGTGGTCGACAAGGAGGCGTGGCCGAGCAGCTCCTGGATGGAGCGCAGGTCGCCGCCGCGCGCCAGCAGATGGGTGGCGAAGGAATGGCGCAGCGCATGCGGGGTCGCGGTCTCGGCGAGGCCGAGCAGGCCGCGCAGCCGCTCCATGGTGAGCTGCACGATCCGGGGCGACAGCGGTCCGCCCTTGGCGCCGATGAACAGGGGGCCGTCGGGCGGAAGCGTCGCTCGGGCACAGCGCCACATAGTCGGCGACGAGCTCCAGCACCTGCCGCAGCACCGGCACCATGCGGCGCTTGTTGCCCTTGCCCGTCACCGTGATGGTATCGCCCTGGCCGGGCGCCGGCACCTCCTTGCGCTTGAGGCTGAGCGCTTCGGAGATGCGCAGGCCCGAGCCGTAGAGCAGGCCGAGCACGGCGGCATCGCGGGCGAAGATCCAGGGCTCGCGGTCCTCGCCGGCCCGCACCTCGCTTTGCGTGACGCTGCCGGGCCGATGCGACCGATGAGCGGCTTGGGCAGCGTCTTGGCGATCTTGGGCGAGCGCACCGCAAACAGCGCCCCCACCTTGCCGCTGCCGTTGCGCTCGATGAAGCGCGCGAAGGAGCGCGCGCCCGCCAGCCCGCGCGCCAGCGAGCGCCCGCTGATGCCCTCGCCGCGGCGCGCCGCCATGAAGGCCCGGATGTCCGCGGGTGCCAGGCGGCCGAGCCGCGCCAGCGTCACCCGCGCCCCCAGATGCGCGCACAGGAAGGCGAGAAACTGCCGCACGTCGCGCTCATAGGCTTCGCAGGTCTTGGGCGACATGCGCCGCTCGTGCGACAGCTGCGCCCGCCAGCGCGCCAGCTCGGCCGCGACGTCGGGCCCGGCGCTCAGGACAGGTCGCGCTCGGGCTTCAGCGCTCTGCGTCCGCGATAGTCGGCACCCGTCTGCGTCCCTCTGCTGCGCCTGCGCGCTTGGTCTTGACACGAAGAGCATAATCCCACCCGCTGCCTTATGGTTTGTTAAATCTTGCAAGAATCGCCTCGTCCCCATGGCCTCGCGTGTCGTCGATATCCTGCTGCCGGTCGCGCTCGACCAGGCCTATTCGTACCGCGTGCCGGACGCGATGGCGCTTGCGCCGGGCGATCTGGTCAGCGTGCCGCTGGGCGCCCGCACCGCCACCGGCGTGGTCTGGGCCGAGAATCCGACCCCCAATCCGCGCCTCGACAATCGCCTGAAATACGTCGACGAACGGCTCGACATCCCGCCGCTCAAGCCCGAGCTGCGCCAATTCGTCGATTGGGTCGCGGACTATTCGCTGGGCGCGCGCGGCATGGTGCTGCGCATGTGCCTGCGCATGGGCGAGCATCTGGGGCCCGCGCGCGAGCGCCTCGGCGTGCGGCTCGGCGGGCCGCCGCCCAAGCGCATGACGCCGGCGCGCGACGCGCGTGCTGGCGCTTCTGGCCGACGGCCTCGCGCGCGCAAAGGCCGAGGCCGCCGAGGAGGCCGGCGTCTCGGCCGGCGTCATCGACGGCCTGGTCGATGAAGGAACGCTCGAGACCCTGGTGCTGCCGCCCGAGCCGCTGGCGCTGCCGGTCGAGCCCGATCACGTGGCGACGGATTTCACGCCCGCGCAGCGCGCGGCCGCCGATGCGTTGCGGGCGACCGTGGCGCAGTCCGGCTATTCGGTCACGCTCATCGACGGCGTCACCGGATCGGGCAAGACGCAGGTTTATTTCGAGGCGGTGGCGGAGGCGGTGCGGCGCGGCCGTCAGGTCCTGATCCTGATGCCCGAGATCGCGCTCACCTCCCAGGTGCTCGACCGCTTCGCCGAGCGCTTCGGGGTGCGGCCGGCCGAATGGCACTCGCAGCTTTCGCCGCGCAAGCGGGCCCGCACCTGGCAGGCGGCGGCGGCGCACCAGGTGAGCGTGATCGTGGGCGCCCGCTCCGCCCTGTTCCTGCCCTATGCGGATCTCGGCCTCATCATCGTGGATGAGGAGCATGATCCCGCCTACAAGCAGGAGGACGGCGTCCATTACCATGCCCGCGACATGGCGGTGGTGCGCGGCCACATCGCCAAGATTCCCGGTGCTGCTCGCCTCCGCCACGCCCTCGGTCGAGACCGAGGTCAATGCCCGGCGCTCCCGCTACCGGCGCCTGCATCTGCCGGAGCGCTTCGGCGGCCAGCACATGCCGACGATCGAGGCGATCGATCTGCGCCAGGAAGGTCCGCCGCCCGGCCGCTTCGTGGCGCCGCGGCTGGCGCAAGCCGTGCAGACCGCGCTCGAGCGCGGCGAGCAGGCGCTTGTTGTTCCTCAATCGGCGCGGCTATGCGCCGCTGACGCTCTGCCGCAAATGCGGCTATCGGCTGGCCTGCCCGAACTGCGACGCCTGGCTGGTGGATCACCGCTTCAAGCGCCGTCTGGTATGCCATCACTGCGGCTATTCGCTGCCGCAGCCCGAGCAATGTCCGCACTGCGCGGAGCGCGGCAGCTTCGTGGCCTGCGGGCCGGGCGTGGAGCGGCTGGAGGAGGAGGCGGTCGCGCTCTTTCCCGGAACCCGCATCCTGGTGCTCTCCAGCGATCTCGTCACCTCGGTCGAGGCGCATGCGCAGCGAGCTCGCCGCAGATCGAGCAGGGCCTGGTCGACATCGTGATCGGGACGCAACTGGTGGCCAAGGGCCACCACTTTCCCAAGCTCAATCTGGTCGGCGTGGTCGATGCGGATCTCGGATCTGAGCAACGGCGATCCGCGCGCCGCCGAGCGCACCTTCCAGCTCCTGCATCAGGTCATCGGCCGCGCCGGGCGCGAGGCCGGCCGGGGGCTGGGCTATCTGCAGACCCATCAGCCCGAGCATCCGGTGATGCGGGCGCTCGCGGCCGGCGACCGCGACGCCTTCTATTCGAGCGAGATCGATCTGCGCGAGCAGGCCCAATACCCGCCGTTCGGGCGGCTCGCCGCCCTGGTCGTGTCGGGCGACGACAAGCACGCCGCCCAGGCCCATGCGCGCCGCCTCGCGCAAGCGGCGCCGCGCGCCGACGCCGTGCGGGTGCTGGGTCCCGCGGAGGCCCCGCTCGCGCTCATCCGCGGCCGCTATCGCTTCCGCCTGCTGGTGAAGTCGCCGCGCGCCTTCGATCTCTCGGCCTATCTGCGCGCCTGGATGGCGAAGGCGCCCAAGCCCACCGGCAAGATCAGGCTCGAGATCGATGTCGACCCGCAGAGCTTTCTGTAGGGCGATTGAGCAGCGACGCGGATCTCTTTGGGCCCGCGACGGGCGGAACGCCAAGCCGGCGACGACAAGCGCTCGGCGGCAACTACCAAGTCGGAGGGTTTCGCTTGAATGCGGTCATCGCCAGTTGGATTCCGGCCGGGCCACTTGCGCCAATCGAGCAATCGCAGCACGCCGACCGGGTCGCGCCGAACCTGCGCCACGTAGTCGCTCGTCAGCGACGCAAAGCGCCGCGCTATGGTTCCAATGCACTGCGATCGCGAGGGGGCGACGACGCGGCGGAGATCCCTGATCGCGCCCCTGCGCGCCGACTGACTGAGGCGTGGCGCCGGTTGTCCGAGCAATGTCTCGGCAATCCCGAGATAGGTCGCCAGCACCTCCCCGCGCTCCATGCGGCAAAAACGATGATCGAGCTCCGCCCAATCGATCGCATCATCATGCCGGGCCCGGATGACGGCGAGGTCGAGAATTTGACGCAGCTCGACCTTTCTGAGCCGATAGCCGTGATGCTCGATCTGATCGTGCGCGATGATATGTCCGATGCTGCGGGTCGGGTCCGGCAAGCAAACGCGCAGGTCTCGAAACGCGCATGAATATGTCCCGGCGCGGAACCAGTCGGTTTGAATAATTCCGGCGCTCTGCGCACCGACCACATCGGTGTGCAGCTCGACGCCGCCGCCCCGCTCGCGGTCATGCAGCATCGGCAGGTGGTGATGCGAAGGCGGCGTTGCCTGGTCGGTCGGGTCCGGGTGAAATCCATTTGCCTGCAAGGCCGCGACCACATCGGCCGCGCGTTCGGCCGGAATGAGCACGTCCAGATCGCCGAGAAAGCGCAGCGCGGTCGACGGATAGGTGCCGTCGACCAGGCGGGCGGCACCTTTCAGCAACACCGGCTCGATGTTGATCGCATTGCAGGCCGCCACGATGCGGGCGAGCGCGGCCAACAGGGTTTCGTTGCGTTTTCGGTTGAGCGCCAGCATGGCGTCAAAATAGGCGCGAATCGGAGCCGGAAGGTCCGGCCGCTCCTTCAGCGACCATGCGAGTGCCGGCGTGACGCCATGATGGCTGCTCGCTTCGATCACCAACTCCCACGGTACGCCGCGACGCCGAGGCGCTTCGCCGCCCAGAAGACCGGCGCGCAGATGGCCGCAAACGTCAGTGAAGGCGGTCCATCGAGTTCACGCCACCACATCCGCGATGAGCCGCATGCCGTCATCAAGGGTGCCATACGACACCGCATAGGCGGGCGTGCGGTCGAGCCAGGCCAGGAAGGCCGCCATCCGCGGCTCGGTGACCGGGTTGCCGAGCCACACCCGATCGGTCAGCAGCCGCTCGATCGTCTCGAAGGAGGACAGGCGTCGCGCCTGCGCCAGCGCTCCCGACGCTGAAATGCGGGAAGACCAGTCGGCGCAGCGGAACCGGATCGGCGTCCCAGGCGGCAGGCGGCGCGAGCAGCATGCGGGCCTCGACCCCCTTGGTGCGATAGGACGGCGCCTGCGCCAATTGCGGGTGGTGGGCGCCGACGACCTCGATGCTGCCCTGCTTGATGCTCAACGGCAGCGGCCATGGCACGATCGCGCCGTCGGGTTCGCTCAAGGCGACGAGATCGTCAGCCAGGAAATCATAGCCCTGGGCGATGAGACCTGCCGCTAAGGTGCTCTTTCCGCTTCCGGACGGACCGGCGAGCGCAAGGCCCGCCCCGCGGTGGCCGAGCGCCGCGCCATGGATCAATGCGAACCATCTCAGGTCGCGGCGCGTGCGCTCCAGCACCGCCACGAACAAGCACCGATCACCTCCGCCGGATCGATGTGCGCAACCGTTCCCGCCCGTCCTCGACCAGCACCCACTCTCCGATCGGTCCGCGCCGATCTCCATACGGACCTGCGGGATCGCATCCGGGGTTTCAAGGCGCGCAAACAGGAGACGAAACGATCCCGGCAACTGTCTTCGATCGCAAACGAAATCGGCGTTCCGCGGATGGTGCAAATCCACTCGGACGCCCAGCCGGCCTTCGGGGCGGCATGCCACTCGACAAGCGGCGGCCGGCGGCTTCGCGCGTGCCGCTCTGCTTCTGCTCGGCCCGCCGGTCGATGAAGACGTTTTGCCCAAGCCATGTGGTAATGATCGCCTCGGTGTCCGACCGCGCGCGGGCAAGTGGAATCCCCCACATACGCGCGAATTCAGAGGCGAGGGCGTCCCCAGTGAGGCCGGCTTCGATCAGGTCCCACGCATGCCGGGCGGTGTCGTTGTAGGCAAGAAGGCAATTCGAATTGCGATCGAGCAACAGCAGCCCTCCCTCGATCGCAAACCGCCGCACCGACGACGAGGGGCGCAACGGGTGCTTCGATCGCGCGGGTACCGTCTTGGCCGGCCCGCGACGGTCGGCCGCGCTACCGGGCCGCAACCCACTCGTCCCAGGTCCGCATCCGCAGGCCGAGACGCGCATAATCGACGCGCAGATAGCCGTCCGGGCCGCTATGCACCGCATCGGGTCTGGTCGCCGCGACTTCTTGCGCCATCACCCCGACATGGATCGTGTCGCCCCACAGGTACCGATAGCGATAGAGGTTGATACCCCCGGCGAGCCGTCCGACCGGGGCTATGTCGCGCTTCAGGCGGATGTCGGAAATGCAATTGCTGACACAGACGCCGGCGGCGGCGTCTTCCGTGGAGACCAGCACGGCGAGCATCGCTGGCGCCGTATACTTGGCAAGACGCACCAGAGCCTCGCGGCGCTCCGGGTTGGTCAGTTCCTCGGGTTGCTTGGAGCCGTTGACGGCCGAACCGACGGCCTTATTCGTGATGGCTTTGCTCATGGAGCGTGCTTCCTCGCCCGTGCATCAATCGGCTGCGTCTCGAGCCACTCGTCCCAGGTCTGCACCCGCAGGCCAAGACGCGCATAATCGACGCGCAGATGACCGTCGGTGCCGCGGTGCACCGCTTCCGGACGGGCCGCCGCGACCTCGTGCGCCATGACCCCGACCTGGATCGTGTCGCTCCACAGGTACCGATAGCGATAAAGGTTGATGCCGTCGGCGATCCGTCCGACCGGCGCGACGTCGCGCTTCAAACGAATGTCGGACGGGCAAGCGCTGAGACAGACGAGGGCCGCCGAATCTTCCGCGGAAACCAGCAATGCGAGCATTGCTGGCGCCGTATATTTGGCCAGACGCGCCAGAACCTCGCGACGCTCCGGGTCGACCAACTCCTCGGCTTGCTCGCGACCGTCGATGGCCGCGCCACCGGCATCGGTTTCGCTCACGGATTTCCCCTGCCCTGCACGTCCCGGTCGCTGAACGCTATCATGACTGAACTCGTCCCAACAAGGGGCGTCGGTCATGCGAGAGCAGCGCTATGGCTGCGCGGCCCGCTCCGTCACGCCAGCCGCTCGGCCATGCGCAAGGCCAGCGCCTGAATGGTGAGCGAAGGTGCCTCCCCGCCGCCCCCAGAGGGGAACACGCTGCCGTCCGCGATAAACATGTTCTGCCAGCGATGGCTGCGGCACCACGGGTCGACCACCGAGCTCTCCGGATCGCCTCCCATCCGGCAGGCGCCGAGCGCAAGACTGACGACGAACCGGTCCCAGGACGTGTAGGTCTCGAAAATGTCCTCGGCGCCGCTGGCGATCAGGATGTCGGTCGCCATCTTGGTCATGAAACGCAGCCGGGCAATGTCCGACTCTTCCAGCCGTCCCGAAATCCTGGCCAGCGGAATGCCGGCGGCATCGCGCTCCTTGGGATCGAGCGAGATCGAGCTGCCCGCATTGGGGAGGCTTTCTCCGATCGCCCCGACCATGAGGGCGTGACCGAAGAGATCGCGCATGGCTGCGGCATGGGCGCGGCCCCAGCCCGGCACTGCGCGCGTGGCGTAGGATTGCAGGCCGGCCGGGCCGTTTTCGCCGGTGGCATTGTAGAAGCGGCAGCCGCCGACGACGCCCGGAATGGCATCCGGCGCATTGTAGTCCCAGGCGATCGCGTCGGCCGGCAGCCCACGTTGCCCGTGCTGGGGCTGCGGATGCAGCGCGCCCACGAACGCAATCAGGGTTTCGGTGAAATTGCGGCCGACTTGGCCACTCTCGTTGCCGAGATTGTCCGACGCCAGCAACAGCCTGGGGGTTTCAACGCCGCCGGCCGCCAGCACCAGGCGGGGCGTGGCGATGCGCTCGATGCCGCCGTCGGGCCGGCCCAACAGAACCGCCGCAACCCGATCATCTCCACCCGCCTCGATGCGAAGGACGGGGCTGTCGGGGCGCAGCTCGCAGCGGCCGGTGGCGAGCGCCGCCGGCAGGAATGTCACGTCGGCGCTGCCCTTGTCGCCGCGTGGACAACCGCGAACACATCCGCCGCAATAATTACAATCCGCGCGTCCTTGATAGGGCCGCGACAGTGCGGCGCGGCTGCTTGCCTGCCAGGTGAGACCGAGCATGTCGGCGCCGCGGCCCAGCGTTTGCGCTCCCCATGACAGCGGATGCGGCGGCAACGGGAACGGGCGCGAGCGCCACCGCGCGCCCTGATCGGGCGGACCGGCGACCCCCACCAACTCTTCGGCCTCGCAATAGTAGGGCTCGAGCTCCGCATAGGTGAGCGGCCAGTCGGCGGCGACACCGAAGCGGGAGTGCATGCGGAATGCGTCTGGGTGCAGGCGGTGCGACTCGCCGGTGAAATGCAGGGTACTGCCGCCCACGCCGCGAACGTGCTCATAGCCGATCGCCTGCCGGGTTTGCTGACGGTTGAGAATTCCCGCAACTCTGTTGCGGGATCGCAACGCGCCCTCTTCACCGATCAGAGGCTGGGTGAGCTCATAGGTATATCGGCCCCGACTTCCGGGCTTCGCAGGGAGCCCGCGCGCCTCCCAATCGCTGCGGTCCAACGGATAGTCGATCGCCGGGTCGAAGCGCGGCCCGGCCTCGAGCAGCAGGACCCGCAGGCCGCGGCGGCAAAGTGCCCAGGTCGCGGCGGATCCGCCGGCCCCGCTGCCGACAACCACAACGTCCCAATCAGGATCGTTGCTCACGCGGTGCCTGCGCGAAATCCGGGAATCCCAGCGGCTGTGGCGCTCCCGCATACGGGAAGGCAGCCACCACCTGCGGGTGGGCGTAGTAGATGAGCATGGTCCGGCGGCGCAGCGACGCGAATAGGCGCCCGCCGTCGGTATCAGTGCTGGCCTCCGCGTCTCGCGCTATCGATATCTGGTCTGCCTCCGGCAGGGATGCGAAATGCATCGTGTTGCGCTTCGTGTGGGCGGCCGCCGCGAACCAGCGAACTCCGGACGCCACGAGGGCCGCGAATTCGGGCTCGGTGGTCGCCGCCATCGCGATCTGCCGGTCGACGCCGAGCCCGACCGCGCCCGGCAAGTCGTCGGCCGGAACGAGCAGATCGACGATCGCCCTGATGGTGGCGGCGACCTCGGGGTCGGGCGTGGTGCTGCGAGCCCGGAACCTCGAGTCCGAAGCCAGAAGGCCCGAGCTGCCGAGGAGCAGCAACCCACCAAGCCGTTGCAACAAACTGCGCCGGAAGATCATCGCCCTGCTCGAAGCTGCCGAAGGCTTATGGGCCTGCGTATCATGGTCGCGGCGGCCTGACGACCGATTTTCGTTCCGCCGGCAGCCCATCGTCTTGCGCCGGCCGGCCGCCGGGCCCTTCCTCGATCGACGGTGTGCGGCCGCCGCGTTTGGGGCCGAAGAGGCTCGGCCCGAACTGTTTCTTAACCGCATCGGTCGATCATGAGCGCATGAGTCGCGCTGATCTTGAGCAAGTACGCAATTGGGCGGTCGCAAAGCTTTCCGGCGAACGAGAAATCTCCGGCGGAGCGCTTCCTTACATGAAGCTCCGTGAGACCGTGGATACCATCCTGGCCCGCGCCTATCCGGCGGCGCCTCAATCAAACGATACGTTGCGATGCGCGCCATACCAAAGAAGCCATCTCCGGTTGGCGTGGTCCAACGTTTCGCCGGGGCGCGTGATCCAGGACGAGCCGGTGAAGGCGCCGCCGGTTACGGTGGAGTTGAGCGCCGCAACAGGCTGCGTTAACGGCGAGCCCGCTTAGGCGCCGGGCCGAAATCGGCCCGGCGGCTTTGGCCGGGAAACCCGACCGCGCTTGATTGCGTCAAGCACGGCGCGGGCGTCGTCCTACTTGAAATATTTCAGATCCGGAGCCTTCTGCCCCTTCTCGGTCGGCATCAGGAAGCCGTCGCCGCTCACCATGTAGTCGTGGCCCCCGAAGCGGATGTGATTGTTGGTTTCCGGACAATTCTCTTCGTTCCAGATCGGACGCGGAGACGGGTCGCGTTGGTAGTTCTTGACCACCGTCCACGGATGCGCGAGGGCGTTGTCGATCACGGTGACCTCGTCATGCACGATGTTGGGATCCTTGGCGTCCTTGTAGAACTTCTCCTTGATGATCGTCTGGTTGTCCTGATGCAGCGGAATGCCGCTGGCATCGAAGACGCGCGGACCGCGCAGGCCGCGGGTCTCGACCTCGAGCATGTGGTAATTGCCGTCCCCCTCCGTATCGACCCAGCGCCCGATGGAATAGCCGAGCAGGGTCGGTATCAAGGGCTCCGGCCAAGGGCGCCCGTCGGTGAAGATACGGCGATTGTCGTAGATGTGGTCGACCAGAATATGGAACGTCGTGGGGGCGATGACGAATTCCATCTCGCCGTAGCCGTTGGTGACGCGCGGCATGCCGGGTGAGAAGCATAGATACGTCATGTTGCCGGTACCCTGTGCGCCTACGGGCCTGGTCTTGTCGAAGACGGCCTGGTACTCCGCGGTGAGCGGCGGCTTCTGGTCGCGGGCGAAGCGGCCGGGTCCGCCGATCGGACGATACTGGCCGCTGAAGTCGGGGTATTTCGAATCGTCCCAGGCGAAGGCGCCCCCCATGGTGATGCAGAGCGCGCCCACGAGCGCGATGGCGCGGATCGAGCTTCGGTAAAGCATCCTTGTCCTCCCTCTCTTGGTGGCCCGTCGGGCTCTTGCGGCGTTGTGGTGCGAAGCGTGCGCGCCGGTCGCCGGCAAGCCGCTTCTTGTTCAGCGTTGCTCGTTCAACAGATCGAAATTGCGCAGATCGGGCGGCTTCTGATCCTTTCTGGCCGGCATCAGCAAACCGTCCGCGCTCACCAGATAGTCCTCCTTGCCGATGACGACGTGATGGTTGTCCTCCGCGCAGATGTACTCGACCCATTTGGGATCAGGCACCCGACGATAGGTCCGCGTCACCGTCCACGGCCGGGTCAGCGCGTGGTCGATCACGGTGACCTCGTCCAGCATGGCCTGCGGATCGGCTCTGTCGATGAAGAGTCGCTCCTTGATCACCGCGGCTTCGTCCTCATGGAACGGAATGCCGCTGCTGTCGTAGCTGTGGGGATTCTTCACGCCGCGCGTCTCGATGACCAGCGTGTCGTAGCGACCGCCGCCGTCCTGGTCGAGCCAGCGCCCGATCGAATAGCCGTTCGCGGAATGCTGCAGACGCGCCGGCCAATCGCGACCGTCGGTATATATACGCCGGAACTGGTCGGTGATGTCGCGCATGATGTAGGTCGTCTCCGGCGTGACGGCGAAGAAAAGCGGATGATCCCCGTTCATGATGCGCGGCATGCCATGGGGCAGGCAACGATAGCCGGCGTTCTCGCCCTGTCCTCCGTGCTCCTGGTCGGCCAGGTTCCGCTTGTAGCGGGCGAGATACTCCGGCGTCAGCGGGGCCTGCTGGCTCCAGTCCTCGGGGCTTCTGCGGATCCCAATTGCCGTGCTTGCCGTCGCGCACGCGGGTCCAGCCGCCGGACCATGTCGGATAGAGCGCATCATCGGCGCGGGCGTCGGCAACAATGATGCACAGCGCCGCTGCCAGCACGATGGGAGCGATCAAGCTCCGATGAGGCATCAAAGTGTCCTTGTTCATATGGGGCTGTCGCGCTTCGCGCCCCGGACACACAGAAGCAACCACAATAATTGTGACACGCCATATCCATGACGGCAATGGCACGCCCGAGTCCGGGGAGGGGCCTTGGTAAGAACCCCAGCGCCGTCATACGCGGCGATTATGGATTTTTGCTCGCGTCACCGCGGGCCGGTGCGCGGGCGCTGGCGGTGCGCCAGGGCGTGCTCCCCAGATGCGGCACCACGACCAGGCGATCGACCTCACCCTTGAGATACGCGTGCAGGAAGGCGGGGTAATCCTTGAAGGACACGCATCCGTTCGACTGGCCATTGGGGCCCAGCATGTAGGAATGCGCCAGGATGCCGTCGCGGCCGAACATGCTGTCGCCCCCGACCGGATTGAGCCTTATCGCCCGTACCTCGTGGAAGAGCTCCCCGCGCAGCGCGAGATCATAGACATTCGGCGGTGTCGGCCCGCGATCCTTGGCATTGACGTAGCGGGGATTGTCCAACATTTCGCCCAGCCCCGAATGCGCCTCCAGCCGTTCCCCGCCCGGCAGGTAGACGGTATGCGCGGAGATGTCATAAACCGCGGTCCGGCTGTCGGGATCGGGCAGCGGCACCGATTTGTTGTGGGCCTGCTCCGGCGCGACGCGCTTTTCAGGCGTGGCCGCCGCGACCTGCGTGGCGGCCGCCACCGGCCGGGCCGCGGGCGCGACCGGGGGCAGCGCCGCTACGGCGCTCTCGGGCTCGACCGGAGCCTGCCGGAACAGCTCCACGACGACCTTGCGCACGGAAGCCGGCACCGTGCCGAGCGACCATTTGCCTTGAAAGGTCGCGGCATCGGCCGGATCGCCCGCGGTCTCGGCCGATCCGGTAAGGTCGGCCGCGCTGGCGAACACAAGATGGGGGTCGGCGAGAGCGATCGCGGCCGGGCCCATCAGCCCTCTCGCATCGAGATGGGGATGGGCGGAAAGAGCGGTGCTGATGATCCACAGCGCCGCCCAGGCGATGGTCCCGATGAGCGCACAGACGGCGGCGGCGGCCCCGATGCCGATGACAGTGCCATCGAAAACAGAGCGAATGACCCGGCGACCTTCGCGCAACGAAAAAATCTGGTCGTCGAAAGCGTTGACGCCATACAGCGCCGCGGTCGTATCCGTCATCGTTTACGCTACTTTAACTGTTTACGCTACGCGAACGCGATGGCCTGCACGCCGTTGCGGGTCGCGCATGCCGACCCCGCGGGCTGGCCTTGATCGGTCGAACTATCTTGAATTGATTCCCCGGTCCCCACCCCATCCCGGCCCGCGACTGCAGCGGACGCTAGGAGAAACTATGAGGGGATTAAGGTTAAATGCCTGTGAACAGCGGCTTGCCGGTGCCGAGGTCGGGCCGCCATCCGGGGCCGCAGCGGTGCGACCCGATCGGGTCAGGCCGGCGCCAGCGAATTCAGCAGGGCTCCGAGATCGGGCATCGTATCGACGCTGAGAATGGTCTCGATCGCCCTTTGGGCGCGCGCTCTGCCCAGAACGTTCTCCGAAAGAGCCAGGAATTTCCGCGTGAGCTCGGCATCGCCGGCCGGATTCAACATATTGCCCGGAGGGATCGGGACGTTCGCGGTGAGCACGCTGCCGTTCCGCAATGTCACCTCGATGTTGGCGCCCAGATTCTCATTCGAGAGCGCGGCCTCGGGCCGAACCGCCAACTTTCGCTTGAGCGCCAGCGCGGCAGGATCCTTGAAACGGCTTTCCTCGAAGTCCGTCACCCTGACGTCGCCGTCGAGCAAAGCCCTCGCCACCAGATAAGGAATGCTGTGATCGGCGTGCTCACGGGTGCTGATCTCTTCCGGATAGGCGATTTGCTGCCGGTAGCCGAAATCGCTCAGCGCCACCGTGATGGTCGCTATCTCCTCGGCGCGCGGTTGTTGCTTGTATATCTCCAGCGCGGCGGCGATCGGCGCCTGGGCGGTGCCCACGCAGGGCCACAGCTTGATGCAGCTCTTCAGGATTTGGAACTCGCCCGAGCGTCGGCGCAGGATCGTCTCGTCGAGCGGTCCGGAGACCATCTTGGCAAATCCGTTCTCGCCCTCGAAGATGGTCAGCGGATAGGTGAGTCCGGCGCGGGCGAGCAGCGCGGCAAACACGCCGTTGCGCGCCGCCATCGGCTCCGCCGCTCCCTTGGCGGGTGTCAGCTCGGCGCCGCGGCGGACCTCCGCCAGGGTGTTGGCGTTGCTGCCCGCGATCGCCAAGGCATTGGCGAGCTTCACCTCGTCCAGCTGCAGGAGCTTTCCGGCGGTCGCGGCGGCGGCATATTGCGCCTCGATCGAGGTATCGTCCCAGCCCTCCCGCCGCTTGGACGCGATGGCGTCGCGCAGCCGCACTTCCAGCTCGTAGCCGGCGACGAGGCCCAGAAGGAGAGCCTGCCCGCTTAAGCCCTGCATCTCGGCCACCGCGAGCGCCGGCGCCACGTTGATGCTCGCATGGTTGGGCCGGCCGAGAGCAACGTAGTCGTTATAGTCGAAATAGCGCAGCGCCATGCCGTTCAGGAAGGCGGCTTGATCGCACGCAGCCTTGCGGCCTACGCCTAAGATCGTGGCCTGCGGATTTCCCCCCTGCAGCGCGACCACCCGCTGCGCCGCCTCAACCGGCGCGGCCCCGATGGCGCCGAGCGCGCAGCCGAGCGTGTCGAGCAGCACCCGCTTGGCGCGCGCGATCACATCGGCGGGCACGTCTTCGTAACGCAGCGCCACCAGCCAGTGCGCGATATCCTCCGCCACCGTCGGCCCGCGGCCCCGCCTTTCGCGGTTTGCGCGCGTGCGGGCGGGCTCGGCCAGGCCGGCGATAGCCCGGCTGCCGCGCCGCCGAGCAGGGTGATGAATTCGCGCCGCTGCAAGTTCGTCTCCCAGGCCGAGAACCAAGTGGCGGCAGCCTAGCACATTATTTTGACCGAGAAATGTGCGATCCCGGTGGTCCGTGGACTCGCCGATCGGGACACGTCAGGCGGGTGATCAAGCGCCCGCTTCCAATCAAAGTGACGCAGCCGTTTCATTTCTTATATTGACGAATCGCATGCGCTTCGCGCTATTCGCGAAATTGAAACTCCCGCAGTGTGGGTCGTAGGGCGCAATCGCTTTATTGCGCCGCTTGGCGCCGCCGCTTGGGCCCGAACCTAGAGGTGCCGGGCGCGGCGCGACCGATCGGCGCAATAAAGCGATTGCGCCCTACGAGCGCGCAAATTCGCCAGCCCCGCGGGCGCTGCATGGCTTCGAGGCCACCAAGACGCCGATCCATTGTTCTCGAATTGTATTATCAATAAGCCGGCGCCCCCGAGCCATGCATTTTTGTTTGGTCGTGGCGATGCCGACCCGCAGCGCCTCTCATCGCGGCTCAAGCAGAGCCAGCAGCCCCTTGAGCAATTGGGTGGGGCTCGGCGGGCAGCCGCGAATATGCAGGTCGACCGGCACGCACGTCGTGGACCCCGCCCACAACTGCGTAGCTGCCGGAAAAAATCCCGCCGTCGACCGCGCAATCGCCGACCGCGACCACCCATTTTGGATCCGGGGTCGCCTCGTAGGTGCGTTGCAGTGCTTCGCGCATGTTCTTGGTCACCGGCCCGGTCACCAGGAGCACGTCGGCGTGGCGTGGCGAAGCCACGAACCGCAACCCGAAGCGCTCCAGATCGTAAAACGCGTTGCCGAGCGCGTGGATCTCCAGCTCGCAGCCGTTGCAGGAGCCGGCATCGACCGCGCGGATCGACAGGCTGCGGCCGAGCCTGCGGCGCGCCGCCCGTTCCACGCCCGCCGCGAGCTCTTGCAGCGCCGCTTCGTCCGGCCCCGGCGAGGGTTCGGTGAGCGGGCGCTTCAGCAGGCTTTCGACCGAGGAGTTCTACGCCATCAGAGATCATGTCCCGAATACGAGCAATTGAACGATTTGTTGCAGAGCGGAAAGTCCGCCACGATGTTGCCTTCGATGGCGGCCTCCAGCAACGGCCATTGGAACCAGGACGGGTCGCGCAGATGACAGCGCGCGATGCGGCCGTCGTCGCCCAGCCGCAGCCAGGCCAGGATCTCGCCGCGGAATCCTTCGGCGAAGCCGAGGCCTTCGCACGCCTTCTCAGGCTCGGCCCGCGTGCGCAGCGGCCCCGCCGGCAGACCGGCCAGAATTTGCTTGATCAAGCCGAGGCTCTGCTCGATCTCTCGAATCCGGATCCAGACGCGCGCATTGACGTCGCCGGCCTCGAGCATCGGCACATCGAACGCGAGCGTATCGTAGGGCGGATATCTGATCGCCCGCCGCGCATCGAAGGCACGGCCCGAGGCGCGGCCCACGAATGCCGCCGGCCCCGAACCGGCGGGCGAGCGCAGGCTTGAGAATGCCGCTCGCGACCGTGCGATCCTGCAGCGAAGCGGTGTTGTCATAGAGTTCCACCAGCCGGGGGAAGACGCGGTCGATCTCGGCGATGAGGTGCGCGATCTGCGCGGCCCCGTCGGGGGCCAGATCGATGGCGACGCCGCCCGGAACGATGCCATCCATCATCAGCCGGTGACCGAAACAGGCGGCCGCGGCCCGCAACGTGCGCTCGCGCAGGATTCCGGTTTGGGCATGCATGATCGAGAACGACGCATCGTTGCAGATGGCGCCGAAATCGCCGAAATGATTGGCGAGGCGCTCGAGCTCGGCCATCAGGGCCCGCAGCCATGCGGCCCGCGGCGGAGCCGTGATGGCGAGCGCCGCCTCGGCCGCATGCGCGAACGCCAGCGCATAGGCGACCGTGCTGTCGCCGCAGGTGCGCGCGGCCAGCCGCGCGCCGCGCTCGAGGTCCGCTCCCAGCATGAGGGAATCGATCCCCTTGTGGACATAGCCCAGCCGCTCTTCGAGCCGCACCACCGTCTCGCCATTGGCGGTGAACCGGAAATGTCCCGGCTCGATGATCCCGGCATGCACCGGCCCGACCGGGATCTGGTGCAGGCTCTCGCCTTCGACCGGCAGGAATGCATACGGTGCCGCGGCTGGCAGCGCATTCGGCTCGGCGCCGAGCGGGTGCTGCACCTCCCAGCGCCCATGATCGAGCCACGGCCGCTGGTCGGGCAGGCCCTGCGGCTCCAGGCCGTAGAGATCGCGCACGGCGCGCTCCAGACGAATCGCCGGCGCATGCACCGCGCCGACCGAGGGGAAGCGGCCATCCGGGCATGCGAACGTGATGACGCCGAGGCCGAACGGCTGCCTCGTCCAGGAGCGCCATGCTGACGGTGTCGCGGTCCGCCCACAGGCCCAGAAGCGTCATATGCCCGTCGGCCAGCCGGACGCTCGCGAGATTCCAGGTGTTGGCGCTGACGATCACGCGCGGCCAGGGGCGATGCGCCTCGACCCGCAGACCCTCCTGGATGATCTCGATGAGCAGCGACATCCGCCTATCCCAATATCCTGGCGACGTTCTGGAACCAGATCACCAGCGTCGGCGGCAGATAGATGCCGGCCGCGAGCACCAGCCCCAAATGCGCGAACATCGGCACGAAGGAAGCCTGCGCGGGCGCGCTCTCGCCGCGCGGCTCGCCGAACGCGACATTGTTCAAGCGCAGGAACAGCGCGCCTAAGCCCACCAGCATTCCGACGACCAGCGGCACCGCCAAGAGCGGCGCACGCGCGAAGGTCGAGCTCACGATCAGGAACTCGCTCATGAAGATGCCGAGCGGCGGCAGTCCCGCGATGGCGACCACGCCCAGCACCAGGCCCCAGCCGAGCACCGGGTTGGTGACGGTGAGCCCGCCCATGTCGGCGATCTTCTGGGTGCCTTTGACCTGGGCGATGTGGCCGACCGCATAGAAGATCGCCGACTTGGTCAGCGAATGCATGGTCATGTGCAACAGGCCGGCGAAATTGGCGATCGGCCCGCCCATGCCGAACGCGAAGGTGATGATCCCCATATGCTCGATCGACGAATAGGCGAACATGCGCTTGATGTCGCGCCGCCGGTACAGCATGAACGCCGAGAACACCAGCGAGATCAACCCGAGCGTCACCATCAGCGGGCCGGGCGCCAGCGCCAGCGGATTGACCGCCAGCAGCATCTTGAAGCGCAACAGCGCATAGAGCGCGACGTTCAGCAGGAGGCCCGACAGCACCGCCGAGATCGGGGTCGGGCCCTCCGCATGGGCATCGGGCAGCCAGGCGTGCAGCGGCGCCAACCCGACCTTGGTGCCGTAGCCGAGCAGCAGGAACACGAAGGCGACATTGAGCAAGGCGGGATCGAAGGCGGCCGCCTGCGCCACCAGGGTGGTCCACACCATGGCGTCGAGCCCTTCGCCCACCACCGGGCGCGCCGCCATGTAGACCAGGATGGTGCCGAACAGCGCGAGCGCGATGCCGACGCTGCCGAGGATGAAATATTTCCACGCCGCCTCCAGCGCCTCGTGGGTGCGGTAGATGCCGACCATCATCACGGTGGTGAGCGTCGAGATCTCGATCGCCACCCACATCACCCCGATATTGTTGGTGACCAGCGCCAGGTTCATGGCGAACATCAGGACCTGGTACATGGCGTGATAGAAGCGCAGATGGGCAGGCGTCAGGCGCCCGATCTCGATCTCATGGCTGATGTAGCTCGCGCTGAACACGCTGGTGGTGAAGCCGACGAAAGTCGTGAGAACGATGAACACGTTGTTGAGATCGTCGATCAGCAGATACGGGCCGGGCGCCGGCCGCACGAAGAACAGCGACAGCGCCGACACGAAGGTGGCGAGCGCCGCCAGCACGTTGAGCCGCGCGGTCAGCCGGTAGCCGGGCAGCGCGACCAGCACCGCCGCGGTCACGATCGGGATCAACAGGACCGCCGTCACCGCGTCGAAGGAGCCGATCATCGCTGCTCTCCGCGGAAGCGATCGAGCGCCTGCATGTCCACCGAATCGAAACGCTCGCGGATGCGGAACAGGAAGATGCCGATCACGATCAAGGCGATCAGGATCGAGAAGGCGACGCTGATCTCGACCACCAGCGGCATCCCCTTGGCGCCGGTGGCGGCCAGCACCAGGCCGTTCTCCAGCGACATGAATCCGATCACCTGGCTGACCGCATTGCGCCGCGTCACCATCATCAGCAGACCGAGCAGCACCACCGACAGCGCGAAGGCGAGGTCCTCGCGGGCGAGCGGATCGGCCTCGGCGGTCACCCGCAGCATGACCACCATGGACAGCGCCACCAGCCCGATGCCGAGCAGCATGGCGGGACCGACCCCGACCACCTTCTCGATCTCGCGGTGGATGCCCAGGCGCACGATGATCCGGTGCAGGACCAGCGGAATGGCGATCGCCTTGAACAGGAGCGCGATCGCGGCGGTGACATAGAGATGGGGCGCGTCCTGGATATAGGCCTGCCAGGCCACCGACAGCGCCAGCACGAAAGCATGCAGCGCAAAGACGTTGAGCAGCGCGTAGAGCCGGTCCTGATAGAGCTGCATGAAGCTCACCAGCACCAGGCCGCCGGCCAGCATATGAGCGATGTCGAAGGCGAGGCTGTTCATCTTCAAAGGCTCCGCGACACGAACCGAAGGAGCGTCGCCAACAGGCCCAGCATCAGCGCGGCGCCCAGGAACTCCGGCACCCGGAACACCCGCATCTTGGCGATGGCGGTCTCCGACACCGCGAGCAGGAAGCCGCCGACCGCGAGCTTGCCCACATAGGCGGCGGCGCCGATCGCGAGCGCGGCGGACGGCGCGTCCGGCGCCGCCAGCGCCCAGGGCACGAACACGCAGGCGATCAGCGACATGTAGAGGATGAGCTTGAGCGAAGCGGTGAGCTCGATCAGCGCGAGATGGCGGCCGGAATATTCCAGCACCATGGCCTCGTGCACCATGGTGAGCTCGAGGTGGGTGGCCGGATTGTCGACCGGAATGCGCGCATTCTCGGCGAGCGCCACGATGATCAGCGCCAGCAGCGCCAGCCCGAGCGAGACCCGCAATCCCACCTCGGGCGAGAGCATGAACTCGGCCATGGTGGAGAGC
Source organism: uncultured Alphaproteobacteria bacterium (assembly GCA_963744275.1). Taxonomy (GTDB): domain Bacteria; phylum Pseudomonadota; class Alphaproteobacteria; order Rhizobiales; family Xanthobacteraceae; genus VAZQ01. The sequence continues at coordinate 825,277 of CAVUSX010000021.1, read as the reverse complement.
TGGGTCGAGCCCGCCACCAGCGCCAGCGTGAACATGATCATGAGCATCGCGGGCTCGGCCAGCGAAGCGATCATCACCTCGCGGCTCGACCCGATGCCGCCGAAGCTGGTGCCGACGTCGAGGCCGGCCAGCGCCAGGAAGAAGCGCGCGCTGCCCAAGAGCGCGATGATGGCGATCAGGTCCGCCGACCAGCTGAACATGAGGCCGGTCTCGAAGGTCGGCACCAGGGCGGCCGCCACCCAGGTGGTGGCGAAGATCAGATAGGGGATGACGCGGAACAGCCATGAGGCGTTTTGCGCCAGCACCACCTCCTTGCGCATGAGCCGCGCGAGATCGCGATAGGGCTGGATGATCGGGGCGCCCTGCCGGCGCAGCAGCCGCGCCTTCACCTTGCGCACGAATCCGGTCAGCGCGGGTGCCAGCAGCAGCACCAGCAGCATCTGGGCGCCCTGGATCGCGAAGGCGAGGATCACGGCCATATGGCGAGCACCAGGAGGAGCGCGATCAAGGCGGTGAAGACCAGCGTGAGATACTGGCGGATGGTCAGGAACTGCAGATAGTTGAGCTTGTCGGCCAGGTATCCGACGCCGAGCCCGATCGGCGCATAGAGCGTCTCCCAGACCAGATCGCGCACCACGACCGTCAATCGCGCCGGGGCGATCGCGCCGGGCGGCGGCATCGCCACGGTCTCGCGCGCCGCGAACACGAGCGTGCCGAACACGCGGCGGATCGGCTGCGCGAAGCTGCCGGCCGAGTACTGCGTGAGCGGGCTCGAATCCGGATAGCCGCAACCCCAGGCCGGGCCGCGCCGCAGCGCCGCGGAGGCGAGACGATGGATGGCCAGCGCCGCGAACGTGCCCGAGATCGCGATGAACAGGAATACCAGGAGCCCGTTGTAGGAGCTGCGGCTCTCCGCGATGGGCACGATCGAATGCCAGTCGATGCCGGACTGCACCGGCATGCGTTCGCCCGCGAAACCGGTCACCACCGGGGCCAGGGTGTCGATGAAATATCCGGGCAGGATGCCGGCGATGAGGCACACGGCCGCCAGGCAAGACATCGCGGCGAGCGACCAGCGATCGGTCTCGAGCGCCTGCGCGGCTTGCGGCTGGCGCGGCCGGCCCAGAAACGTGATGCCGAAGGCGCGCACGAAGCAGGCGGCCGCCAGCGCCGCCGCCAGCGCCAGCAAGGCCCCGACGGCGGGCACCAGGAACTTCAATCCCCATGACGGCAGCTGCGGGCTGAGCAGGATGGCCTGGAAGGTCAGCCACTCCGAGACGAAGCCGTTGAACGGCGGCAGCGCCGAGATCGCCACGGCGCCCACCAGGAATACGAAGGCGGTCGCCGGCATGCGATGGATGAGGCCGCCGAGCCGGTCCATGTCGCGCTCGCCCGTGCTGGTCGTGACCGCGCCGGCGCCGAAGAACAACAGGCTCTTGAACACCGAATGATTGAACACGTGGAACAGGCCGGCGGTGAGCGCCAGCGCCGCCGCCGACGGCATGGCGTGGGCCTTGAAGGCGAGCGCAAGCCCGAGCCCGATGAAGACGATGCCGATGTTCTCCACCGTGGAATAGGCGAGCAGCCGCTTGAGGTCGTTCTGCATCAAAGCGTAGAGCACCCCCATGACGGCGGTGATGCCGCCGAGCGAGAGCACCACCATGCTCCACCACCAGGCCGGCGGTCCCAACAGGTCGAGCACGATGCGCACGAAGCCGTAGACCGCGACCTTGGTCATGACGCCGCTCATCAAGGCGGAGACGTGGCTGGGCGCGGCCGGATGCGCCAGCGGCAGCCAGACATGGAGCGGCACCAGGCCAGCCTTCGAGCCGGCGCCGGCCAGCACCAGCATCAGGACGCCGGCCGCGATCCCCCCCGAGGGCGGCATGGCGCGGATGGCCGCGAACGCATAATTGCCGTCCGGCCCGGTCAGCAATCCGAAACCCAAGAGCAGGCAGAGCGTGCCGAAGCTCGCCATCACCAGGTAGACGTAGCCGGCCTGCAGGTTGTCGCGCACCCGGTGGTGGGCCATCACCAGCGCCCATGACGTGAGCGACATGAATTCCCACGACACCAGGAACGTGAAGGCATCGTCGGCCAGCACCACCAGGTTCATGCCGGCCAGGAAGGCCGGATAGAACGGCAGCACGCGCGCGGGCTCGCGGGTCGTGGGCGCCGTAGCCGATGGCGAACAGGCTGGCGGCGGCGGCCCCGAGATTGACCACGACCAGAAAAAACGCCGCCAGCATGTCCATCCGGAAATGCGACCCCAGCCAAGGCAGGCCGAGCGGCAGCGTGATGGTCGGCGGCATCGCGTTCGTGCCACCCATGAGGTGACCGAGCGCGGCGGCCAGCGCCACCAGCGATGCCGACAGGCAAATTCCGTAGATGACCGCGCCGGCGTTCCGCATCGATCCGATGGCGATGCCGAGGCAGGCCGTGCCGAGGAGGGCGGCCACGCACCACAATGCGATCACGAGCGGCATCGTGTCCTGCCTATGTTGCCCCGAGATCGGGTGGCGGCGGAATTTTTTCCCGCACGTTCCCGGTGTCCTTGGACGACAGCCGCAATCGCACCCCGCGGCCGCCGCCTTGGCTCACGCCACCGTCACCGATGAGCTCGACACCGCATTTCTCCAGCGCGGCGATCAGCTTGGTCAGCGAATCGACGTTGCCGCGAATGACGTCCTCGCTCGCCTCCATGCGCTGGATGGTCGGCACCGACAGGCCCGAAAGATCGGCCAGCTGCCGCTGGTCGATCCCGATGCAGCGCGCGGGCGGCGCGCACCTGCGCGGCGCTGATCATGGCCGGCCCTCCCGCCGATTCGCAAACGTGAGTTACGTTGTTTATTACGTGAAAAATGCCGGTCCAAAACTCAGTAAAGATACGTAGCACCTCAAGGCCAAGTTGACCACAAGGCTTGGCGCCGTCGTTTCCCGTCGCCCTTGTGCTGGGCACGGAACAAATATAGAACAAGCCGGACCGGATGGACCCGCACATGCCCAATCTCGTGGCGGCGCAGCAGGCGCTTCGCTCGACCTTCGGGTTCGAGGACTTCCGTCCCGGCCAGGGCGCCATCATCGAGACGGTGCTGGCCGGGGCCGATGTGCTCGCCATCATGCCGACCGGCAGCGGCAAGTCGCTTTGCTATCAGCTGCCCGCGCTGTTGCGCGATACCGTAACGGTGGTGGTGTCGCCCCTGATTGCGCTGATGCGCAACCAGGTGGCGCAGCTCAAGAGCTACGGGATCGCGGCCGCGAGCCTCAACTCGGCCAATGATTTCGCGCAGAACCAGGAGATCAACGCGCAGCTCGGGCGCGGCGAGCTGCGCCTGGTCTATGTCTCGCCCGAGCGGCTCGCCAAGCCCGATACGCTCAATCTGCTCAAGCGCGCCAAGGTCGGACTGCTGGCGGTCGACGAAGCCCACTGCATCTCGCAATGGGGGCACGATTTCCGGCCCGAATACCTGGCGCTCGGCGCCGCCCAGGCCGCGCTCGGGGGCGTGCAAACCGTCGCCTTCACCGCGACCGCCGATACGGCCACGCGCGCCGACATCCTGGGCAAGCTGTTCCGCCGTGATCCGACCGTGTTCGTGCATGGCTTCGACCGGCCCAACTTGGCGCTGCGCATGCGGGCGAAGACATCCGGCCGCGGCCAAATCCTGGATTTCGTGCGCGCCCATTTCGGGCAGAGCGGCATCATTTATTGCGGGTCGCGCCGCAAGACCGAGAAGATCGCGGATTTCCTGCGTGACAACGCCGTCAATGCGCTGCCCTACCATGCCGGGCTCGAGCAGTCGGTGCGCTCGCGCCATCAGGACGCGTTCCTGCAGGAGGACGGCGTCGTGATGGTGGCGACCGTGGCGTTCGGCATGGGCATCGACAAGCCCGACGTGCGCTTCGTGCTGCACGCCGATCTGCCCTCCAATATCGAAAGCTACTACCAGGAGATCGGCCGCGCCGGCCGCGACGGGCTGCCGGCCGACACCTTGACGCTCTACGGCATGGGCGATATCCGGCTGCGCCGCATGCAGATCGACGAGCGCGAAGCCTCCGACGAGCAGAAGAGCGTCGAGCGCAAGCGGCTCAATGCGCTGGTGGCGTTATGCGAATCCGCGCGCTGCCGGCGCCAGAACCTGCTCGCCTATTTCGGCGAGGCGGCGCCGCCCTGCGGCAATTGCGACATTTGCCTCGACGGCGCGCAGGTGGTGGACGGCACCATCGCGGCCCAGAAGGCGCTCTCCGCCATGGTGCGGACCGGCGAGCGTTTCGGCACCGAGCATCTGGCCAATCTGCTCTGCGGCGAGAGCACCGAGGCGATCCTGCGTCTCGGCCATGAGAAGTTGCCCACTTTCGGGGTCGGCAAGGAGCACGGCAAGCCAGAATGGCGCTCGATCTTCCGCCAGCTGCATGGCGCCGGCCTGATCGCGCTCGACATTTCCGGCTATGGCGGCTGGACCATGACGCCTGAGGGCAGATCGGTGCTGCGCGGCGCCGCCACCTTCGCGCTGCGCAAGGACACGCTCAAGCCTCTGCGCCGCCCTGCCCGCGAGCCCACCGGCGCCGCCATGGCGGCAGCCGCGGATGCGGATCCGGCGCTGTTCGAGGCCCTCAAGCGCCGCCGCCTCGAGCTCGCCAAGGAGCGTGGCGTCCCGGCCTATCTGGTGTTCGCGGACAAGAGCCTGATCGACATGGCGCGGCGCAAGCCCGCTAGCCCGGCCGAGATGGCGGAAGTGCATGGCATGGGCGAGGTGAAGCTCGCCCAATACGGCCATGTCTTCCTCGAGGTGATCCGCCAGCATCTCGGTGCTTAGGCCCGCACCTGGAGGACCCGCACGTGATCGACCTCATGGCGGCCCGGGAGACGCTCCGCTCGACCTTCGGGTTTAAGGACTTCCGTCCCGGTCAGCGCGCCATCATCGAGGCGATCGTGGGGGGCGCCGACGTGCTCGCCATCATGCCGACCGGCAGCGGCAAGTCCCTTTGCTATCAGCTGCCGGCGCTGCTGCGTGACGACCTGACCGTGGTGGTGTCGCCCTTGATCGCGCTCATGCGCAACCAGGTGGCGCAGCTCGAGCGTTATGGGATCGCGGCCGCGAGCCTCAACTCGGGAAACGATCTCGCCGACAACCGGCGGATCATCGAGCGGCTAAGTCGCGGCCGGCTCCGGCTGGTTTATGTCTCGCCCGAGCGGCTCGCGCAGCCCGCTACGCTGGCGCTGCTGCGACGCGCCCGGGCCGGATTGCTGGCGGTCGACGAGGCGCATTGCATCTCGCAATGGGGACACGATTTCCGGCCCGAATACGCGGGCCTCGGGGCCGCAAGGGCGGCGCTCGGCGGCGTGCAAACCGTGGCGTTCACCGCGACCGCCGACGCGGCCACGCGCGCCGACATCCTGGGCAAGCTGTTCGGCCGCGCTCCCGAGGTTTTCGTGCATGGCTTCGACCGGCCGAACCTGGCGCTGCGCATGCGGGCGAAAAAATCCAGCCGCGACCAGATCATGGCCTTCGTGCGGGCGCATGCGGGCCAAAGCGGCATCGTGTATTGCGGCACGCGCCGCAAGACCGAGGAGGTCGCGGATGCGCTGCGCGACGACGGCATCAAGGCGCGCCCGTACCATGCCGGGCTCGATCACGGCTTGCGCTCGCGCCATCAGGACATGTTCCTGCGCCAGGACGCCGTGGTCATGGTGGCGACCATCGCGTTCGGGCTGGGCATCGACAAGCCCGATGTGCGCTTCGTGCTGCACGCCGACCTGCCGGCCAACATCGAGAGCTACTATCACGAGATCGGCCGTGCCGGCCGCGATGGATTGCCGGCCGACACCTTGACGCTCTACGGCCAGCGCGACATTCGGCTGCGCCGCCTGCAGATCGCGCAAAGCCGGGCCTCCGAAGCGCAGAAAGACATCGATCGCAGCAGGCTCGAGGCGCTGGTGGCATTGTGCAAATCCCGTCGCTGCCGCCGGCAGAACCTGCTCGCCTACTTCGGCGAGGCCGCAACGTCCTGTGGCAATTGCGACATTTGCCTTGGGCCATGGCGGTGGTGGCGGACCCTATGGCGTCCCGGCCATCCCGGCCCGCCATAGGGGCTGTGCGGGGGAGCGGGCTTTGAGCCAGGAGCCGGCCGATTTCGCGGGGTGAATGTTGCGCTGCAGTTGGCGGTGTGTTAGCAACCGGCCGATTTTCGTGGGGTTTTGGGGCGCTCCGCAGTGCTCTCCTCGAAAATCAAAGTCTCATATGCATTTCAAGGGCTTGGGCTCTCGATCGCGACGAGGCCGAGCCCGCGAAACTGCCTCAACCGAAAGCGGGCGGCGTGAAGGGCGAAGGCACGATCGTTACCGGCATGGCGGGTCGCTACGCGACCGCGCTGTTCGAGCTGGCGCGCGAGGAGCGTGCCATCGACGCCGTCAAGGCCAACCTCGATCGTTTCGAAGGGCTGCTCGCCGCAAGCCCCGATCTGATGCGGCTGGTCCGCAGCCCGGTGTTCTCCGCCGAGCAGCAGGCCAAGGCGCTGACGGCGGTGCTGGCGGCGGCGGGGATCGACGGTCTGGCGGCCAAATTCCTCCAGGTCGTGGCCGCGAACCGCCGCTTGTTCGCGGTGGCCGGCATCATCAAGGATTTCCGCGCGCTGGTCGCCCGCCACAAGGGCGAGGTGACGGCCGATGTCACGCTTGCGCAGGCGCCGGACGAGCGGCAGCTCGCCGCCATCAAGGAGGCGCTGCGGGCGGTCACCGGCAAGGACGTGCAGGTCGACGTGACGGTCGATCCCTCGATCATCGGCGGCCTGATCGTCAAGCTCGGCAGCCGCATGGTCGACAGCTCGCTGCGCACCAAGCTCAAGTCAATCAAGCATGTGATGAAAGAGGTCTCTTGATGGATATCCGGGCCGCTGAAATCTCCGCCATCCTCAAGGATCAGATCAAGAATTTCGGCCAGGAAGCCGAGGTCTCCGAGGTCGGCCAGGTGCTGTCGGTCGGCGACGGCATCGCCCGCGTCTACGGCCTCGACAACGTGCAGGCCGGCGAGATGGTCGAGTTCGAGAACGGCACGCGCGGCATGGCGCTCAATCTCGAGACCGACAATGTGGGCATCGTGATCTTCGGCAACGACCGCGAGATCAAGGAAGGCCAGACCGTCAAGCGCACCGGCTCGATCGTGGACGTGCCGGTCGGCAAGGAATTGCTCGGCCGCGTGGTCGATGCGCTGGGCTTTCCGATCGACGGCAAGGGCCCGATCGTCTCCAAGGAGCGCCGCCGCGTCGACGTCAAGGCGCCCGGCATCATCCCGCGCAAGTCGGTGCACGAGCCGATGGCCACCGGCCTCAAGGCCATCGACGCGCTCATTCCCATCGGCCGCGGCCAGCGCGAGCTGATCATCGGCGACCGCCAGACCGGCAAGACCGCGATCGCGCTCGATACCATCCTCAACCAGAAGCCGCTCAACGCCTCCACCGACGAGAAGATCAAGCTCTATTGCGTCTATGTGGCGATCGGGCAGAAGCGCTCCACGGTGGCGCAGTTCGTAAAGGTGCTGGAGGAGCAGGGCGCGCTCGATTATTCCATCATCGTGGCCGCCACCGCGTCCGATCCGGCGCCCATGCAGTTCCTGGCGCCGTTCTCCGGCTGCACCATGGGCGAGTATTTCCGCGACAACGGCATGCACGCCGTGATCATCTATGACGATCTCTCCAAGCAGGCGGTCGCCTACCGCCAGATGTCGCTGTTGCTGCGCCGCCCGCCCGGCCGCGAAGCCTATCCGGGCGACGTGTTCTACCTGCATTCGCGCCTGCTCGAGCGCGCCGCCAAGATGAACGACGACCACAAGGCCGGCTCGCTCACCGCGCTGCCGGTGATCGAGACCCAGGCCAACGACGTGTCGGCCTACATCCCGACCAACGTCATCTCCATCACCGACGGGCAGATCTTCCTGGAGACCGACTTGTTCTACCAGGGCATCCGGCCGGCCGTGAACGTCGGTCTGTCGGTGTCGCGGGTGGGCTCGGCGGCGCAGACCAAGGCCATGAAGAAGGTGGCCGGCCGCATCAAGGGCGAGCTGGCGCAATACCGCGAGATGGCGGCCTTCGCCCAGTTCGGCTCCGACCTCGACGCCACCACGCAGCGCCTGCTCAATCGCGGCGCGCGGCTGACCGAATTGTTGAAGCAGCCGCAATTCTCGCCGCTCAAGATGGAGGAGCAGGCCTGCGTCATCTATGCGGGCGTCAACGGCTATCTGGATCCGATCCCGGTCAATCGGGTGCGGGCGTTCGAGCAGGGCCTGCTGGCGCTGCTGCGCAACCAGAAGCCGGAGATTCTCGAGGAGATCCGCAAGAGCGGCGACTTGGCCGACGCCACGGCCGCCAAGCTCAAGAGCGCGGTCGAAGCCTATGCCAAGACGTTCGCGTGATGCGCGCGGAATCGACCACGGGCCGTCGCGGTTCGCCGGTGAAGGACTGAGCCGCCCATGCCGAGCCTGAAGGACCTGCGCAATCGCATCGCCTCCACCAAGGCGACGCAGAAGATCACCAAGGCCATGCAGATGGTGGCGGCCTCCAAGCTGCGCCGCGCGCAGGTGGCGGCCGAAGCCGCGCGCCCCTATGCGGAGCGCATGGACAAGGTGCTGGGCCACATCGCCGCCACCATGGCGGGCGTCGAATCCGCGCCGCCGCTGTTGCGCGGCACCGGCCGCGACAACGTCCATTTGTTGCTCGTGTGCACCGCCGAGCGCGGCCTGTGCGGCCCGTTCAACTCGGCGATCGTGCGGCTGGCGCGCGAGCGTGCCAATGCGCTCATCGCGCAGGGCAAGGAGGTCAAGTTCTTCTGCGTGGGACGCAAGGGCTACGAGCAGCTCAAGCGGCAGTACGAGCGGCTCATCATCGAGCACATCGAGCTGCGCTCGGTGCGCACGCTCGCGTTCTCGAACGCCGAGGACATCGCCGAGCGGATCCTGCGGCTCTATGTCGAGGGAGCGTTCGACGTCTGCACGCTGGTCTTCGCCCGCTTCAAGTCGGTGATCGCGCAGATTCAAACCGCCCAGCAGATCATTCCGCCGGTGTTCGAGGGCGCTCCGGCGACCGCCGGGGGTGACGGGGCGGTCTACGACTACGAGCCCGACGAAGAGGAAATTCTGGCCCAGATCCTGCCGCGCAATATCGCGGTGCAGATTTTCCGCGCGCTGCTCGAGAACAACGCCTCGTTCTACGGCGCCCAGATGAGCGCGATGGACAATGCCACCCGCAATGCCGGCGAGATGATCCGCAAGCAGACGCTTCGCTACAACCGCACCCGTCAGGCGATGATCACCAAGGAGCTGATCGAGATCATCTCCGGCGCCGAGGCGCTCTAGGGGCTCGAAAAATGGCTTACACCACCACTGCGACGACCCAAGGCGGCCGCAACGGCCGCGCCGTCCTGGCGAACGGCGGCCTGGCGCTCGCCATGGCGCTGCCCAAGGAGATGGGCGGCTCCGGTGACGGGCACAATCCCGAGCAGCTGTTCGCGCTCGGCTATTCGTCATGCTTCGGCCAGGCGATCCTGGCGCTCGCCAAGAAGCACGAGCTCGACGGCGCCGCCGCCAAGGTCACCTGCGCGGTCACCATCGACAAGGACGAGGTGAGCTTCGGCCTCAAGGTCGAGCTTAAGGTGTCGCTGCCGGGGGCCGACAAGCAGAAGGTCCAGGCCCTGGTCGAGGACGCCCACAAGATCTGTCCGTATTCCCGGGCGACCCGCGGCAATGTGCCGGTCACTTTGACGGTCGTCTAGATTTCATTCGAGGAGACTTGCATGGCTTCCAATCAAACCGGCCGCATCACCCAGGTCATCGGCGCCGTCGTCGACGTGCAGTTCGAAGGCGAGCTGCCGGCGATTCTCAATGCGCTGGAGACCAAGAACCAGGGCAATCGTCTGGTCCTCGAGGTCGCCCAGCATCTTGGCGAATCGACGGTGCGCACCATCGCGATGGATGTGAGCGAAGGCCTGGTGCGCGGCCAGGAGGTCACCGATACCGGCGAGCCGATCTCGGTGCCGGTCGGCCCCGGCACGCTCGGGCGCATCATCAACGTTATCGGCGAGCCGGTCGACGACGCCGGTCCGGTGCCGCACACCGAGCGGCGCGCCATCCACCAGCCGACGCCCTCCTACACCGAGCAGTCGACCGAAGCCGAGATCCTGGTCACCGGCATCAAGGTGGTGGACCTGCTGGCGCCCTATGCCAAGGGCGGCAAGATCGGCCTGTTCGGCGGCGCCGGTGTCGGCAAGACGGTGCTGATCCAGGAGCTCATCAACAACGTCGCCAAGGCGCACGGCGGCTTCTCGGTGTTCGCCGGCGTCGGCGAGCGCACCCGCGAGGGCAACGACCTCTATCACGAGATGATCGAATTGAAGGTCAACAAGGACCCCAAGGAGAACAACGGCTCGACCGAAGGCTCAAAATGCGCGCTGGTCTACGGCCAGATGAACGAGCCGCCCGGCGCGCGCGCCCGCGTCGGCCTGTCCGGTCTCACGGTCGCGGAATATTTCCGCGATCAGGGCCAGGACGTGCTGTTCTTCGTCGATAACATCTTCCGCTTCACGCAAGCCGGCTCGGAAGTCTCCGCGCTGCTCGGACGCATTCCCTCGGCGGTGGGCTATCAGCCGACCTTGGCGACCGACATGGGGGCGCTGCAGGAGCGCATCACCACCACCACCAAGGGCTCGGTCACCTCGGTGCAGGCCATCTACGTGCCGGCCGACGACCTGACCGATCCGGCGCCCGCCACCTCCTTCGCGCATCTCGACGCCACCACGGTGCTGTCGCGCTCGATCGCCGAGAAGGGCATCTATCCGGCCGTCGATCCGCTCGATTCCACCTCGCGCATGCTCTCTCCGCTGGTGGTCGGCGAGGAGCATTACAACACCGCCCGCCAGGTCCAGCAGATCCTGCAGCGCTACAAGGCGCTGCAGGACATCATCGCCATCCTGGGCATGGACGAGCTCTCGGAAGAGGACAAGATCTCGGTCTCGCGCGCCCGCAAGATCGAGCGCTTCCTGTCGCAGCCCTTCCACGTCGCCGAGGTGTTCACCGGCTCGCCCGGGGTGTTCGTCGATCTCGCCGACACGCTGCGTGGTTTCCAGGGCCTGTGCGAAGGCAAGTACGATCACCTGCCGGAGAACGCCTTCTACATGGTGGGCACCATCGAGCAGGCGGTCGAGAAGGGCAAGCGCTTGGCCGCGGAAGCGGCGTGAGCGGAAGGAAGGTGAGTAGTGAGTGGTGAATAGTGAGTAAGCTAATCACGACTCACCACTCACTACTCACCGCCAATTCGCCACTCGGCATTTACGGAAACTGCTCATGGCCACCTTTCATTTCGATCTCGTCTCGCCCGAGAAACTCTTGTTCGCCGGCGATGTCAGCCAGGTCGATCTGCCGGGCTCGGAGGGCGATCTCGGCGTGCTCGCCGGGCACGCCCCGCTGGTGACGGCGTTGCGGCCCGGAATCATCGTGGTCTTTCGCGAGAGCGGCGATCTGCGCGTGGTGGTCAACGGCGGTTTCGCCGAGGTCGGTCCATCGGGATTGACCGTGCTGGCCGACATGGCGGTGCCGGTCGCGGAGTTCGATCTGGCGGTGCTCGCGGGCGAGATCAAGGATACCGAGGAGGACGTGGCCGACGCCGCCGAGGGCTGGCAGCGCGACAAGCTCGCCAACCGCCTCGATCAATTGAAGGCGCTGCAGGCCGCGCTGACACATTAGATTGTCGATCAAGCCGGCACTGCGAACCTTTTGAATTTCGCCACCACCTGCTCATAGACCTTGCGCTTGAACGGCACCACCAGCGCCGGCAGGTTGGCGATCGGCTCCCAGCGCCAGGCCAGGAACTCCGGCTTGTGGTGGCCGCCGCCGGGATGCGCGATGTCGATCTCGCGCTCCTGCCCGATGAATTGCAGCGCGTACCATTTCTGCGTTTGGCCGCGATATTTGCCGCCCCAGGCGCCCCCGACGATATCGCTGGGGATGTCGTAGGTCAGCCAGTCCTCGATCTCGCCCAGGCGCTCGATCGAGCGGATGTTTGTTTCCTCGTAGAGCTCGCGCAGCGCCGCCGGCCAGGTATCTTCGCCGGGATCGACGCCGCCCTGCGGCATCTGCCAGGCATGGGTCGCATCCATATGCTCCGGCCCATGGCTGCGCCGGCCGATGAAGACCAGGCCGGCGCGATTGAGCACCATGATCCCCACGCAGGCCCGATAGGGAAGCTCGGAAGCGTTCTTGCTGGACCGCATGGGTGTGGCAATGGGGCCGGAAACGGCGGCCGGACCGAGGGACGGCGCCGAACCTACTCTGTCCGTCGGCTCAAGTCGACTTCCCGCGCGCCGCGACCGCGCTGATCGGCACCAGCAGGAGGCCGTGGCTCTCCGCCGCTTTCGCCCAAACCGCGATGCGCTCGATCGAGGCCGGCAGCGCATTCGCCATGCCGACCGCAAAGCCGCGCTCGCGCGCGGTTTTCTCCAGGCGCGACAAGGCGTGGTCGATCTCGGCCGCCGTCGGCACGGCATCGATGGTGAGATCCCCCTTGGCATAGGGCAGGTTGTTGGCGCTCGCCGCCTGGCCGGCGACGCTGCGCGGGGAGTTGCCGTCCTCCACATAGATGAGACCGCGCTTGGCGGCTTCGCGCAGGATCGGCGCCAGCGCCGCTTCGGTCGCCGTGAAGCGCCCGCCCATGTAGTTGGCGAGGCCCACATAGCCCTGCAGCCGGCTCATCAGCCAATGCAGCCGCTCGATATTCTGCCCGGCATTGAGTGAGGTCAGCAGGGTTTGCGGGCCCGGATCGTTGTCCGGATAGTCGAACGGCTCCATCGGCACCTGCAGCAGAATTTCGTGCCCGCCCTCGCGCGCCCGCGCCGCCAGATGATCGAGGTCGGCCCCATAGGGCGCGAACGCGAACGTCACCGGTCCGGGCAGCTTGGCGAGCGCGTCGCTGGTGCCGATGGCGCTGATGCCGAGCCCAGCCACCACGATGGCGATCCGCGGCGCATTGGGCCGGTCCGGCAGCGTCTTGACGGGCTGGGCAAAAGCTTCGGACGGACGGGTGCCGTCGGCGGCGATGCGTGGAATCGGACCGCTGCGCGAGGCTTCCACAAAGCGCTGGTCGATGGCGGCTCGGTCGGCCGCCTGGCCCGGGATCACCACGTCCTCGCGTTTGCCGCTGCTGCCGTCGATGATGGTGACCATGTTGCGGCCCGCCGCCGCAGCGGCCGGCTGACCGGCACCGATGGGCGGACCGTCGTACCGGTTGGGCCGCTCGCGATCGGCTTCGGCCGCGGGCCCCGGGTTCGCCTCGACGGTCTTGCTGCCGGGGCCGGCCGCATCCGCATGCAGATCGGCCGTGACCACCACGAGCGGCTCGCCGCCCAGCGGCGCATCGGCGAACAGGACCCAGCCCAGGAAGACGAGGGTCACACTGCCGAGCGCGCCGGCCAGCAGCCGCGGCCCGAGGAACGCGATCGCGGCCATCCATTTGTTGCGTTTGGTGTTTTTCTCGCGCTTGCGGCCAATGCCGCGGCCAAGCGGTGCGCTCAGGTCATCGGTCAAGGTCAAAACCTCGCGAATCAATCATCCCAAGACTTCGCATCCGCAGACTTAGCATCCGCAGTCGTTAACTCTCCGTTTACCGCGGCCCCGCCGTGGCGGGGAAAGCCGCGCAATGCGCGCCGATTTCACCGCGGTTCCCCCGGGCTCAAGTTGGGAGTGGCGGCAGGTCCAGGCTCGCCTATGCTGTGCGCGACGAGGCCACACTTGGGAGCTTGCCTTGGAGATCAGCAGCGAATTGGCGGGTGCAGTGGCGGTCTATCGCATCGTCGGGAAGGTCGACGCCTTGACGAGCCCGCAGTTGGTGGCGGCTGTCGGCTCCGCCATTGCGGGCGGAACGCCCTGGATCATTTGTGACATGCGCGAGATCACTTACATATCGTCCGCCGGACTGCGGGGCGTCCTGGTGATCGCGAAGCAGGCCAAAGCCGCCAACGGCGGCCTTTCGATGTTCGGCCTGCAGCCTGCGGTCGATCAGGTGTTCGTGATTTCCGGCCTCCACGACGTCATCCCGATAGCAGCGGATGAAACGCAAGCGCGCGCGAGCCTCGGCAAGTGAAAAGGCTTCGATCATGCAACAGCTGACCCTTGCCGACGAGATCGTGGTGCTGATGCTGCGCGACGACACCGGCACGATCAAGCCCGCCTGCTGCGGCTATGCCAACATCGCGATCGCGGGCGGCGTCCTGATGGAGCTTGCGCTGCGGGGCCGCATCGATACCGATCTGACCTCGCTGTTCATCGTCGATCCGAAGCCGGCCGGCGACGAGCTGCTCGACCAGGCGCTGAAGGAAATCTCCGCCGCGCCCGACCATAAGCCGACCACCTGGTGGATCGAGCGGTTCGGCCTGCGCGGCGATGATCTCACCCGACCGGTGCTGCGACGCCTGGTCGATGCCGGCATTCTGTGCGAGGAAGATCGACAATTCCTCTGGATGTTCTCGCGTCGCGCCTATCCGCAGAGCACCGGACGTGAGCAACGCGAGGCCAAGGCGCGCCTGCTGTCGATGATATTCAGTGACGCCGTGCCGGATGCGCGCGACACGTTGCTGCTCGGCTTGGCGCATTCAAGCGGCGTGCTCAACGAGCTCTTGTCGCCCGACGAGTTGCGCAAGGCCTCGAGCCGTATCGCCCGGGTCGTCGCCCTGGAGGAGATCGGTCGCGCGGTCGGTGCCGTCGAGGCCAGCCTGCGGGCAACGCTCGCGGCCGTGGCGACGGCGCGGTTCGGGTAGAGCATTTTCAGGAAAAGTGGAATCCGGTTTTCCGTCCGAAAATGCGACAATGCAAAATGCCAGAGCGGTTTCTATTTCCGGCCCATGCGAAACCGCTCTGGAGCGCGGCGATCGCAAGTGTTGCTCAATGCAGCAGTCTTGCAAACCAATCCATGAAGGCGGGGAACACGCCGGGATGGATCAGAAAATACCCGACTGTCGCTATGGGAGCCAGGATCAGAAGCCAATCTTGCATGGGCGCAACTCCCGCAAGGTCATCAGCTCGTGCCATTATGCGCGTGGCGCCCGCCTGCTCAATCCCGCCTGCCGCGAGAAACCGCGCAACTGGTAAACCAGCCGGCATCGCGATCACTAAGAATATAGCTTTTCCGGCAGCTGCGTTGGGGCTTCTTCCGGCCCGGCTGCGCTGCCCCGGTTCTTCGCTGTCGCGGACCCATCAAAACAAACGGGGCGGCCTTAAAGGCCGCCCCGTCGTGCGATCGCCGAATGCGCGTCGATGTCAGTTCGGCACCCCCAGCTTCGGGTCGGGCGGATAGGCCGCATTCTTCTGCTCGCCGCGGATGAGGGCGACGGCGGCGTGCAGCGCCTTGTCGTCCTTCGCGTCCGGCGGGACATAGCCCTGCGATCCGGTTCCCTCGTCGCCTTCGGCCTTCAGGTGGCCGCGCAGGTTCGCCTCGCTGGTGGTGTCGGTGCGTGCCTTGAGCTCGTCCGGCACGTCCTGCAGCACCTCGATGTCGGGCACGATGCCCTTGGCCTGGATCGAGTGGCCCGACGGGGTGAAGTAGCGCGCCGTGGTGAGCCGCAGCGCCCCGTTGCCGTTGCCGAGCGGGATGATGGTCTGCACCGAGCCCTTGCCGAACGAGCGCGTGCCCAGGATGGTCGCGCGTTTGTGGTCCTGCATGGCGCCGGCCACGATCTCGGAGGCCGAGGCCGAGCCGCCGTTGATCAGCACGATCACCGGCTTGCCCTTGGTCAGGTCGCCCGCATGCGCGCTGAACCGCTGGGTCTCGTCGGCATTGCGGCCGCGCGTGGAGACGATCTCGCCCTTCTCCAGGAAGGCGTCGGACACCGCGATCGCCTGGTCGAGCAGCCCGCCCGGATTGTTGCGCAGGTCGACGATGAAGCCCTTGAGCTTGTCGCCGTCCTGCGCCGTGATGTCGGCGATCGCCTTCTTCAGGCCCTCGGAGGTCTGCTCGGTGAACTGGGTGATGCGGACATAGCCGACGTCATCGCCTTCCGAATGCGAGCGCACCGAGAGCACCTTGATGATGTCGCGGGTGAGCGTCATCTCGATCGGCTTGTCCTGGCCCTTGCGCACGATCCGGATCTTGATCGGAGCGTTGACCGGGCCGCGCATCTTGTCGACCGCCTGGTTGAGGGTCAGCCCCTGCACCGGCTCGTCGTCGATGTGGGTGATGTAGTCGTTCGCCTGCACGCCCGCCTTGGCGGCCGGGGTATCGTCGATCGGCGCCACCACCTTGATCACCCCGTCCTCCATGGTGACCTCGATGCCGAGCCCGCCGAACTCGCCGCGGGTCTGCACCTGCATGTCGCGGAAGCTCTTGGCGTCCATGTAGCTCGAATGCGGATCGAGCCCGGTCAGCATGCCGTTGATCGCCGTCTCGACCAGCTTGCCGTCGTCGGGTTTCTCCACATAGTCGGCGCGCACGCGCTCGAACACGTCGCCGAACAGGCTGAGCTGCTTGTAGGTGTCTGCCCCGGCCGCTCTTGCGCTCGAGCCGTCGAACACGATACGGGGCTGGGTCGTCATCAGCGTCAGGGCCGCGCCTGCCGCCGCACCGAGGAGAATGAGGGAAGTCTTGCGCATCATCCGCGAACCTTCTCGCCGTCGTTGGTTGCCCACCATGGGCTGGGGTCGACGGGTGTCCCGTCCTTGCGAAACTCGACGTACAGCACCGGCTGTCCTGAATTGGCTGCCAGCGCAGCGGGCACCTGGCTCCCGCCACCGCCCATTACCGCAACGGGCTCGCCCGTTACGACGAACTGCCCCAGATCGACCGAGATCCGATCCATTCCCGCCAAGAGCACATGATAGCCGCTGCCGGCATTGAGGATCAAGAGTTGGCCGTAATTGCGGAAGGGGCCCGCATAGACCACCCAGCCATCGCACGGAGCCGTGATCTGGGCGCCCGGCCGTGCCGCCACGGTGAGCCCCTTTTCGGTGCCGCCGAGGCCGTCCGAAGCGCCGAATTCCTTGATTCTCACGCCATTGACCGGCAGCGGCAGGCGGCCCTTGGCGGTGGCGAAGGCGATGGCCGGCGCCAGCCGGCCGGGATCGTTGAGGGCGGCGAAATCAGGCCGCCCTTCGGCCGCCTTGTTCTCGGGGCGGCCGGCGGGACCCAGTCCCTGCTCGAGCTTGGCGATCAGGTCCTGCAGGCTGTCGGCCTGATGCGCGAGCTGGCCGGCGCGCAGCCGTTCCTGCTCGAGCGCCTGCTCGCTCTCCGCCTGCTGCTTCTGGCGCTGATCGGTCAGCAGGTTGAGGCGCTGGCGCTCCAGGCTCAAGCCCAGCAGATCGCGCGTCAAACCGTCGCGTTCGCCGGCGATCTGCGCGCGCAGCCGCGTCAGCTCGGCGAGATCGGCGATCAAGAGATCGGCGTCATGACGCATCTCCGGCAGGATCGCCCCCAGCATCATGGCCGAGCGCAGCGATTGCAGGGCATCCTGCGGCGTGACCATGAGGGCCGGCGGCGGATGGCGGCCGATGCGCTGCAGGGCCGCCAGGACCTCGGCCATGACGCCGCGCCGGTCCTCCAGCGATTGCCGCAACGTCTGCTCGCGCGTGTCGAGCGGCTTGAGCCGCTCCTGGGTGTCCGCCACCTGGGTCTCGGCCGCACGAATGCGCGCCGCCGTGTCGATCAGTTGCTGATTGAGCTGGCGGCGGTCCTCGCCGATCGAATCGACCTCATGCTTGAGCCTGGCCGCGTTCTCGATCGCCTTCTTCTGCTCGGCCTGGACGGCTTCGAGATCCTGGGCGTCCTTCTTCAACGTTTCGAGATCGGTTTGCGCCTTGGCGGCGGGACCGGTCGCCGGATTCGCCGGCGCCGGGAAGGCGGGGGGCCGGAACGGCAGGTAGGGAATTTCGCCGCCCTGCCGCGCCGGCGCCTGCGCCACCGCGCCGGTGAGCCCGAACGTCAAAAGGCCGAGCGCCGCCAGCCAAGCGGGGGCGCCTCTGTCGGATCGGGACATCGGTTTTGACATCGAACGGCACATCGGCGCCATCAAGGCACGAACCGGCTCATGCACCCACCGACCAGGCAAACCCCAGCTCCAGGCAAACACCGGACCGGAGCGGACTAGATACTCCGAATTCGCGCCGCAATAGGGCCGACTGCGGGTCGGAGGTCATTCGCGGTGATACGGATGCCCGCCCAGAATCGTGACGGCGCGGTAGAGCTGCTCCAGGAGCATGATCCGGACCAGCTGATGCGGCCAGGTGAAGGCCCCGAAGGCCAGCGCGAGCTCGGCCTTGTCGCGCAGGCTCGGCGCCAGCCCGTCGGCGCCCCCCAGGATGAAGACGACCGCTGGCCGGTCGGCGGCCCGCCAGTCCTGCAGCCGGCCCGCGAAGGCCGCGCTGTTCATGGTCGATCCGCGCTCGTCCAGGATCACCGAGATGGCGCGCTCGGGAATCACATTGGCGATGGCGATCAATTCTTCCAGCATCCGCCGCTCGACATTGTCGGCGCGGCTCTCCTTGATCTCGACGATATCGAAGGCCTGCAGCCCGACCTTGCGGCCGAAATCGGCCGCCCGCTTGCGGTAGCGCTCCGCCAGCTCCCGCTCGGGGCCCTGCTTCAATCGGCCGACGGCGGCGATCAGGATGCGCATCTGCGGCCCGCCGCCCGAATCGCCTAGTTGGCCTGCCGCCGTGGCGTCCGGCCCGGCGCCCACATGTTCTCGAGATTGTAGAAGGTGCGCACTTCCGGCCGGAATACGTGGACGATCACGTCGCCGGCGTCGATCAGCACCCAATCGCAGTTCGGCATGCCCTCGACCCGAACATTGGGCACCCCGGCGGCGGCCAGATCCTTGAGCAGATGATCCGCGATGGCGCCGACCTGGCGGTTCGACCTGCCGGAGGTCACCACCATGGCGTCCGCGATCGAGCTCTTGCCGGCGAGATCGATGGTCACGGTATCCTCGGCCTTCAGGTCGTCGATGCGGGCGAGGACGAGGCGAAGAGTCTCCTTGGCGTCAGGACGCACCTTGGAGACCTTGGCGGGCGCGCGACGGACGCGGGCCCGGGAGAGTGTCGATGTGGGCAGGGGGCCTTTCCTTTCGTTGGCATATGCCACACCCAACATAGGCATGGCGGGTCGACGCTTTCAACCTCGCAGGGGTGCGGGCCGGTCATTTTGTGCGGCCTCTGCGTCCCGTTCATGACGATTGCGCCATGGCGGCGCCGGGGCGCCCTTATGGCGGGGCGGCCCTGCGGGCGGCCCGCAGCGCGGTCGACGACAGCGGTGATTTGAGGCCATGGAGGTAAATCCAGGCCGGCGGGCGCTCGTTCGCCAATGTCCTGGCTTTCGAATCCGGCAGCCGATAGCGCCCGAGCGCCTGCGCGGCCAGGCCGGCGGTGGCGTAGAGGCTCGGTCCCAGGCGATCGATTACCGCGATCGGCACCATGGCGGCGATCTCGCGCCATTTCTGCCAGCGGTGGAAGCTGCGCAGATTGTCGGCCCCCATGATCCAGACGAAGCGCACCCCCGGGCAGCGGGCGAACAGGTAGCGCATCGTGTCATAAGTGTAGTGGGCCCCGATGTCCGCCTCGAGCCCAGTGACGTTAATACGCGGATGCCGGGCGAGCGCCCGCGCGGCCGCGATTCGCTCCGGGAGCGGCGCCAGTCCGCGGCTGTCCTTGAGCGGATTGCCCGGCGTCACCAGCCACCAGACCCGTTGCAGGTCGAGCCGTTTCATGGCGATCAGGCTGGCGGAGCGGTGTGCCGCATGGGGCGGATCGAAGCTGCCGCCGAACAGGCCGATCCGCATGCCGCGGTCATGGGGCGGAATGCGGCAGCTTGCGCCCGTCGCGGCCGCCTCATCTCGCGTCAACGTCGGGGCCCGATCATGCACGGGTTGCGGCGCGCGCCGATCACGGCCTGATCTGTCCGCAGCCGCGCACCCGGTACTTGAAGCTCGTGAGCTGCTCGACGCCGACCGGGCCACGGGCATGGAAGCGTCCGGTGGCGATGCCGATCTCGGCCCCGAAGCCGAACTCGCCGCCGTCGGCGAACTGGGTCGAGGCATTGTGCAACACGATGGCCGAATCGACCTCGCGCAGGAACCTCTCCGCCGCCGCCGCGTCGGCGGTGACGATGGCGTCGGTGTGATGGGAGCCGTAGCGCTCCACATGCGCGATCGCGCCCTCGACCCCGTCCACCAGCTTGGCCGCGATGATGGCGTCGAGATACTCGGTCGACCAGTCGGTTTCGCTCGCCGGCTTCACCCGCCGGTCGACGGCCTGCACGGCCTGATCGCCCCGCACCTCGCAGCCGGCGTCCAGCAGCACCTCGATCAGCGGCTTGAGATGGGTCGCCGCGCCGGCGCGGTCGACCAGGAGGGTTTCGGCCGCCCCGCATACGCCGGTGCGGCGCATCTTGGCATTGAGCACGATCGACTTGGCCATATCGAGGGCGGCCGCCTTGTCGACATAGACGTGGCAGACGCCTTCGAGATGCGCGAACACCGGCACCCGCGCCTCCGCCTGCACGCGCGCCACCAGATCCTTGCCGCCGCGCGGCACGATCACGTCGATCGTGCCGTCGAGGCCCCCCAGCATCAGCCCGACCGCAGCGCGGTCGCGGGTCGGCACCAGGCTGATGGCGGCCGGCGGCAGGTCGGCGTCCCGCAGGCCCGCAACGCAGCGCCACGTGGATCGCCCGGTTGGACCGGTGGCTTTCGGAGCCGCCGCGCAGGATCGACGCATTGCCGGCCTTGAGGCACAGCACGCCGGCATCGGCGGTGACGTTGGGCCGGCTCTCGTAGATCACTCCCACCACCCCGAGCGGCACCCGCACCCGCTCGATGGTCATGCCGTTGGGCCGCGTCCAGCTCTCCATGACGGTGCCGACCGGGTCTTGCAGCGCCCGCACCACATCGACCCCGTCCGCCATGGCGGCGACGCGCTTGGGGTCGAGCGCCAGCCGGTCCAGGAAAGCGGCGGTCGCGCCGGCCGCCTTGGCCTCGGCCACATCCTCGGCATTCGCCGCCAAGATGTCGCTGGCGTTCGCCCGCAGGGCCTCCGCGATTGCCGCCAGGGCCTTGTCCTTTTGCCGCGCGGGCGCCAACGCGAGCACGCGGGCGGCGGCCTTCGCTTGGGCGCCGAGCGCGTGCATCAGCCCGGCGATATCGGGTGTGCCTTCGATGGTCTTGAACGGTGCGGTCATGAGCTTGATTGGCTTGTTTCCAGGGCGTCTTCCTAACATGCCGGGCCGGGCTTCGCGAGAGCGGCGCCGGTGGCGTTGCCGTAGGCCGTCCCCCCATGTAAGCAGGCCGGTGCGCGCCGGTCAGGGGCCGCACCGCAATGTCGGGGAAGATCGAGCATGAAGCTTAAAGACAGGGTCGCGGTCGTGACCGGGGCCGGCCGCAATATCGGCGAAACGGTCGCTCAGCTGTTCGCCGCCGAGGGCGCCAAGGTCGCGGTGGTGGATCTGGACCGGCCGCGCGCCGAGCGCACCGCCGCGGCCGTCACCAGCGCCGGCGGCACCGCCGCGGCGTTCGTCGCCGATGTCTCCAAGGCGAGCGAGGTGGCGGCGCTGGTCAAGGCGGTGGTGGAGCGCTTCGGCCGCATCGACATCCTGGTCAACAATGTGGCGGTCTCCGACAACAAATCGATCCTGGAGATAACCGAGGAGGAGTGGGACCGGGTCATGAACGTGACCCTCAAGAGCCAGTTCCTGATGTCCAAGCAGGTGGCGCAGCAGATGATCGCCCAAGGCGCCGGCGGCAACATCGTGAATGTCGGCTCGACCTCGGGCTGGCAGGGCCGCCGCCGCGCCATCGCGTACTCGGCCGCCAAGGGGGCGATCGCGAATTTCACCCGGGCGCTGGCGGTGCAGCTCGCGCCCTACAACATCCGCGTCAACGCCATCGTGCCCAACAAGATCGGCTCGCCGGTCGGCCGCGAGGAGTTCGATCCCACCCGCCCGGTCGAGAACATGCTCAAGCGCCCCGGCCAGCCGCAGGAGGCCGCCCAGGCGATCCTGTTCCTGGCGAGCGACGATTCCTCCTTCATCATCGGCGAAAATCTGTTCGTCGACGGCGGCACCATGGCGATGGATCATACGTCGTAGGGGGCGGCGCTAGGTAGATTTGTCATCGCCGGGCTCGATGACAATCAGCTAAGCCTTGCCCGCCTGTTTGCTCCCCGTCCAGTCCGGCGGGTTGGCGGCCTTGATGCGGCGCGCCTCCTTGACCAGCTCCTTGACGGCGCCGGTGACCGGCAGCGACAGGCCGGCTTTGTCGGTCATCTCGGCCACCACCTGCATGTCCTTGAGCGCCCAGGTGAAGGTGATCATGTCCCAGTCGTTGAGGGCGGCCGAGGCGCCGGAGCTCATCTGCAGGGCGTCGCGCAATTTGACCAGATCGATGCCGGTCGTCTCCGCCAGCCGCCCGGCCTCGATCAATCCGACCGAATTGATCCACAGCAGCAGGTTGTTCATGGTCTTGCCGACCTGTCCGTGGCCGACCTCGCCCAGATGCGCATAGTCGGAGCAGAAGCAGCCGTAGACCGCCCGTCCGCGCTCCACCACATCGGGCTTGCCGCCGATCATGGCCAGCAATGTGCCCTCGTCCGCGGCCCAGCGGCCGCGGCAGATCGGAGCATCCAGCACCCCGATGCCCTTGGGTTGCGCGGCCGCATCGATCGCCTGCACGGTGGCGGGCGACACCGTCGAGGAGATCGCGATGATGGCTCCCTTGGGGAGCGCCGCCAGCAGGCCCCCTTGGCCATGGACCACTGCGTTGACCTCGTCCGTATAGCCGACCCCGAGAATGACGAAGTCGGCCGCTCGCGCCAGCGCGGCCGGTGAATCCGCGCTGCCGGCGCCGGCCTCGCGCGCCTTGGCCAATTGGGCTCCATCGAGATCGCAGGCCGTGACCTGGTAGCCATGCTTGACCAGGTGCTTGAGCATGGCGAGCCCCATGCGCCCGACCCCCACGATGCCGACCCGCTCTTTGGTTGCGTTGGTCATTTGTTCCCCTGGGCTTCTTTGATTGGTTCTATGTCTTGGCCTTGAGCATGGCGGCGAGCGGCTTGCCGGGATCGGCGAGGGCGGCCGCATCGACGCTCACGCGGCGCTCGATCAGCCGGCGTGCGGCTGCGATATCGCGCTGGGCATTGATGCCCAGGACATAGCAGAGGTGATCGCCATCGAGGTCGAAGCGCAGCATGGCATTGGGGCCGATCTGCCGGCGCACCTGTGCGCTCGGCTGCGGCAGCGGCCAGCCCATGCCCTGGATGTAGAGGTCGTACTGCTCGGACCAGAACGAGGGCGTGACATTGTAGGCCGCGTCCCCGCCGGCGGCGTTGCGGCCCACGACCGCACCCTGCTCCTGGGCATGGCGCCAGTTCTCCAGCCGCACCGGCCCGCGCGGCCCGACAAAACGCGTGCAATCGCCGGCCGCCAGGATGGTCCGATCGCTGGTGAAGCCATGGTCGTCCACCACGATGCCGTCCTGCACGTCGAGGCCGGCCGCCCGCGCCAGCCGATCATCCGGGACGACGCCGGTTCCCACCACCACCAGATCGGCACTGAAGGTTTCGCCCGCCTGCGTTTCGATCGCGATGCGGTTGTCGGGCAAGGTCCGCACCGCCGAGATCGCCGTGCCGAGCCGGATCTCGACCCCGTGGGCGGCGTGGTGCGCCTGCACCAGGGCCGAGGTTTCCGGATCGCACACGCGCGCCAGGATGCGCGGCGCCACCTCGAGCACCGTGGTCTTGACGCCGAGCTCGGCCGCGGAGGCCGCCACCTCGAGGCCGATCAGCCCGGCCCCGACCACCAGCAGGCAGCGGCTGCGCCGCAGCTGCTCGCGCAGCCCGAGCGCCTCGCGCTCGGTGCGCAGGTAGTGAATGCCGGGCTGGCCGGGGGGAAACAGCGGCAGCACCCGGTTGATCGAGCCGGTCGCCAATACCAGCACGTCATAGGGAATGCGCTCGCCCTCCTCCGTCACCACGGCGCGGCCGGCGCGGTCGATGGCGGCGCAGCGGGTGCCGGTCTTGAGCCCGATCCGCTGGCCGCCGACCCCGCCCGGCCCCGCGATCGGGGCCTCGTGCGGCATGGCCTTGCCGGTCAGGACCGCCTTCGACAGCGGCGGCTTTTCATAGGGTTCGCACAGCTCGTCGGTGATGAGCAGGATCTCGGCGGCGGGGTCCTGCGCCCGCGCCGCCAGCGCGGCGCCGACGCCCGCCGGGCCGGCCCCGACGATCACGATCCTGCGGGCGGTGCTCATCGATCGCGCGCGCGTGCGGCCCGCCTCACGCCCGCAACGCGGACAGCATGGTCTCGATGTATTCGTCGTCGTGGGCGATCACCAGCATGGAGGCATGGGGCCGCAGGCTGGCCAGCGTCCTGGAGAGCTCCTCGTTCGACTTCGATTTGCTGTCGATGATGAGCGCCGTGGTCATCACCTTGCGCACCGCGCAGGCCTCCGCGATCACGGCCGCGGCTTCCGCCCCGGTGCCGGCGCTCGCCACCATCACCATCAGGTCGGCGGACGCCACCTCGTCGACCAGGTCCTTGGTGCGGCCCGCGAGGTCGGAGAGCCAGGCCTGCATGGACCAGCCGGCGCCGCCGGGCGGCGCGCCATCGAACTTGAACGCCGTCAGGAAGGTGGCCCGTTGCCATTTGCCCTGCGCCAGGCGCTTGACCACGCGCTCGCTCGGCTCGTCCAGCGCGATGACCTTGATGGCCCGGGCCTTGGAGTTCGGGTAGTCGATCCGGAACCGCGCCTCTTCGGCGGTGGTCATGCGGGCGCTTTCACTCAGCATGGCATTCTTCTCCATCGTCAGGCCAAACACATATATCCGACTGCGGCCGGGCGCCAGGGACCCGGGTGGCCCGCCCTTGAACGCCCGATCGCGGCGGCCGCGGGTTGACTGCGCTTGTTGTTCGGCTAAATCGGACGTTTGGCAAGGAGACCTTGGTCATGGCGAACCGGATTGATCTCTGCGATGCGGCGGATGTCGCGCCCGGCAATGCCCTCAAGGTCGAGGCCGGCGACCTGACGCTGGCGGTGTTCAACGTCGAGGGCGAGTTCTATGTGATCGACGATGCCTGCACGCACGGGCCCGGCTCGCTCTCGGAGGGCTATATCGAGTGCGACGTGGTCGAGTGCAATTTCCACAACGGCCAGTTTAACATCAAGACCGGCGCCGTGGTCGCGCCGCCCTGCATGATCCCGGTCAAGACCTATAAGACCGTGGTGGAGAACGGCCGGGTGCTGATCGAGACGGAGTGACGAAAATTCCCTGTCATCGCCGGGCTTGTCCCGGCGATCTCGCTTAGGAAGGCACTGAAGTGCCCAATGATCGGGATCACCGGGACAAGCCCGGTGATGACGAGAAGAAAACGCCTCGCCTCACCGGTGCTGGGTGATGGTGTCCACCAGCGCGAGGCGCCCCTTCTTCACCTCCGCCAGCGCGCGCTCGAGCGCCGGGCGCATGTCCTTGGGATTATCGATCGGCCCTTCGCCCCAGCAGCCCATGGAGCGCGCGAGCGCGCCGAAATCCGGCTCCGGCCCGAACAGGTCCATGCCGATATGCGCCTTGGCCTCGTCGGTGCCGCGCAGCTTGGCCATGCGGATCTGGTGCGCCCAGTCGTTGTAATAGGCGCGGTTGTTGTGCATCACCACCAGCATGGGAATCTGGTATTTGGCCGCCACCCACAGCGCGCCGGCATCGAACATCAGGTCGCCGTCGGGCTGGATATCCACCACGATGCGGCCGGCGGCCTTGTGGGCGAGCGCGACCCCGAGCGAGATGCCGATCTGGGTGGCGGTGCCGAGCTCGACGCCCGGGTGCCGATAGGGGCGGTCGAAATCCCACAGCTTGCGCACCTGCTGCTTGAGGGTGTTGGCGGTCAGCACCCAATCCTCGTCCTTGATCACGTCCCAAATCTCGAGCGCAAGGCGCGAGAAGGTGATCGGTGAGGCATCCCAGTTCTGGTGCGCCTCCTCCTGCCATTTCGCCCAGACCTGATCGTGGCGCTGGCCGATTTTGACCTTGCGGGCCGCGATGCGGCTCGCCAGGGCGGGGTCGGCCGCGATCCGCTCCTTGCAGATGCGGGTGAGCTGCGGGATGCCGAGCGCGGTATCGCCCAGCGCCCGCACCGAAACCGGCTGCATGCGGCAATAGTCCATGGACCACTTGCTGATGCCGACCTCGCCGAAGCCGATCTCGGCGAAATCGCACGCCGCCGGCAGCAGCGTCTCGAGCGTGCGCGTGGTGCTGTTGAGCTCGGTCAGCGGCTTTTCCCAGTCGCGCACATCGAGGCCGAGCACCAGGTCGGTGTGCCTGAGCGAGGCCTTGTCCATGCTGAGACAGAGCGGATGCTTGTTGGGGAAATTCAGCGCATTGTTGATGTCCCAGACCGCGGCGCCGGCGGTCTCGGCGAGCTCGACCATGTGGGCGAATCCGTCCGGCCGCCGGCCCACATATTCGGCCAGCAGCAGCGGATGCTCGGCCTTGAGCAGCTTGTCGGCGATCGCCGCGATGGCGCGCGGATCGGGCGCCATCGGGGAGGGGGTCTTAACCGCGCCGGGCGGCGGCAGCGGGATCTCGCGGGTCAGCGGATCTTCCTGCAGGGCGGCGTCGTAGCACATATAGACCGGGCCCTGCGGCTGCGTGGTCATGATCGAAAAGGCGCGCGCGAATGATTCCGGCACGCCGTCGATCGAGCTCGGCTGATAGTCCCATTTGACGTAGTCGCGGACGGCGTTGCCCTGCACCAGCGCCGTATGGGTCCAGTCGATGTGCGGCCGCCGCCGGCCTTCGTCCATCGGGCCGGTCGCCCCGATGATGAAGATCGGCACCCGGTCGATATAGGCGTAGTAGATCGCCATGGTGGCGTGCAAAAGCCCGACCAGGTTGTGCAGGATCACGGCCATCGGCTGGCCGGAGGCCTTGGCATAGCCGTGGGCGATCTGCACCGCGATCTCCTCGTGCTGGCACAGCATCATGGGCGGCTCGTTGCCGCCGTAGTTGACCAGCGAATCATGCAGGCCGCGGAAGCTCGCCCCCGGATTGAGCGTGATGGCCGGAAAGCCGTAGCGCTTGATCAGGTCGACGATGATGTCGGACTGCCAGCCACGGTAGTTCTGGTTGGTGCCGGGCTGGCCCGCCGGCAACGGTGTGGTTTCCTGCATCGAGCGTCCCTTCGTAGGATGGGTTGAGCCTCTTGCGAAACCCATCGGCCGCGGTTGATGGGTTTCGCAAACGCTCAACCCATCCTACAACATCTTGCTCACTTCGGGTTGAGCACCGCCGCCGCCTTGGCGGCGATGTCGGCCGGCGTCTGGTAGACCTCATGGACCAGCTTCTCGATGTCGGGGCCGGTCACCGGCTTGATCTCCAGCTGCGCGGTATCGGCCTCGGCCAGGAACTCCTTGTCCTGCATGGTGTCGAGGAACGCCTGGCGCAGCGTGTCGGCGCGGTCCTTGGGCACGCCGGGCGGCGCCAGATAGGGCCGGCCCATCACCTGGCGGGCGAAGATCAGCTTGAGGATCTGCCGCTGCTCGTCGGTCTTGGCGAGATCGGTGACCAGCGGAACATCGGGCAGGTCCGGGTGCTTGGACAGCGCCAGCTGCACCAGGACCACGATCTTCTTTTGCGCGATCCAGTCCTTGTGGGTCGACAGCACGCTCGACCAGGACCAGCCGCAACGGCCTTGCACCTCGCCGCGCTCCATGGCGAGGTTCACGTCGTTGCCGCCCGGATAGCCGGCGATAACCTTCATCTTGGTGCCGAGCACGGAGTTGAGGATTTGCGGAAACACGTCGGTGTCGGCGCCGCCGCCGGTGCCGCCGACGGTCATCGGCTTGGAATAGAGGTCGTCGAAGGTGGTGATGCCGGAGCCCTGCCAGGCCACGCAGACGCTGACCTCGTCGGTGGCGCTGCCGAGCCAGGTGAACTTGGCGGCATCGAATTGGGCGTTCTTGTTGCCGAGCATCGGATCGAAGGCGATGCCGCGCCCGATGGTTCCGATCTCGGTGCCGTCCTTGGGGGCGGCGGTGTAGAGCCAATTGGCGAGCCGCAGGCTGCCGGCGCCCGGCATGTTCTTGGGCAGCACCGTCGGGGCGCCCGGAATGTGCTTGCCCAGGAAGCGCGCGATCGTGCGCGCATAGACGTCATAGCCGCCGCCCGCGCTATAGCCGATCTCCATGTTGACGGTGCGGCCCTTGAAGAAGGCGGCGGCGTCCTGCGCCTGCGCGCCCGGAACCTGTGCGCCCAAGAGGCCGATGACGGCGAGCCCGATAACCGCCAGAGAGGCGCCGTGCGCGAGCTTCTGCATGTGGGGTCTCCTTGCGGGTCGCCGGGCGGCGCCGGCTTGAAAGCAAGCCCGGGCCGCGCGGCATTGCGTTGCATGAACGCGGCAAACGCAAGCACGGCCCCAATGGCAAAACGCCGCAGCGGCGGCGCCGCCGCGCGACCCGAGCCGGTCAGAAGCCTGGGGCGTTCTCCAGCTGATCCAGCCAGTCGAAGCCCATCTCCTTGATCATGCGGTTGCTCATGACGATGAGCCGGGCTTCCTTGCTGGCGAAGTGCTGATGGTTGGTGAAGGGCGGGATGTAGATGTAGTCGCCCTGCTTCCATTCGAACTTCTTGGGCTCTTCCGCCCATTCCCACAGGAACTTGTCCTGGCAATCGAACTTCATGTCCCAGTGCAGGTCGTAGCCCGAGCCTTCCACCACGAAGGTGAGCTCCTCCCACATGTGGCGGTGCTTGCCGGAGCGCTCGCCGTCCTTGAGGAACAGCATATAGGCCTCGACGCAGAGCTCGGGCGTGTTCATGCGGTGATTGATCAGATGCTTGATCAGGCCGTCGGGAGAGCGCTCCCAGGGCATGTCCTCGGCCACCACCACGTTCGGCCGGGTCGCGTATTCCTTGCGGAACTCGGCCGATCGCAGGATCTCCTCGGCCCGCCAGTTGCAGGTCTTGTTGCCGGACAGGGCGTGCTTCTTGTCTTCGATCGCGCTCATGCGGTGCTGCTCCTGCGGGCTCTTAAAGATCGGTCGGCGGCGAATAGGGCTTGTCGTCCGGCGCGCGCTCGGGCGGCCATTCCACCATCTTCTGCAGCAACAGATGCATGAACAGGAACAGCGGCTTTGCCTTGAACACGAGGTGGACGCATTCCTCGGTCTCGGAGTCGTTGAAGTGCTGATGCACGCAACCGTTCTCGACCAGCATCACGTCGCCGGCCTTCCATTCGATCCGCCGCCCGTCGTGCACGTCGTAGCCGTGCCCCTTGAGCACGTAGAACACCGCGCTGTTGAGATGGCCGTGCTTCTGGCCGCCGGTCTTGGGCGCGTAGGCCTCGATGTGGGACTCGATCGACTGGATGATGGAGGTGGCCTGCGGGCTGATGACGCTCTTGCCGTACATCTGCGGCCCGCCCTTCCAGGCCACGTCGGAGGAGGAATAGACCCGCGGCTCGTCCACCAGCGTCTTGTAGAGGTGGCTGTAGGTGCCCTCGAGCGCGCGCACGAAGGTGCGCTTCTTGGCCCAGCGGTCCCATTTCTGGTTCTTCTTCTCCATCTCCATCGGATCGGGCTGATTGTGCCCGATGCCGGCGACCGTATCGACGAATCCCGTCATTCCTGGCTCCTTCTGCGGCGGATGGCCGGCCCAGACTGGCGCAGCCGGCATTCAATTATGTTGGTCATTACGCGATTGGCGGCCCGCACGCAACGCGCTCCGGCGCCCCGGGCGCGGCCCGCTCCCTCCTCCTGCAAGGGGCGCGAGCGGGTTGGGGTCACCCGTCCGGCCCTAGGCACAAGCGCGCAGCCGGTGCGCGGCGACCCGCTAGCGCTTCTTCGCGCGCTTGGCCTTGCGGGCGCGGCCGGGGGGAACCGCGGCGCGCTTGACCGCCTTGGCGGCTGGCTTGCCGCGCCGCGCCGAGGCCTTCGCGGGCGTCTTGGCGGCTACTTTGGCGGCCGCCGGCTTGGCGCCGGCGCCTGCCGTCATCGCCTCCATCTTGGCCAGCCGGAAGGTCCAATACTCCCAGACGCGCGAGAGCGTGCGCGGCGTCAGGCTGTGCGAGCCGCACAGCTGCGCCTCGCCGTCGCTGAGCGTGCTGATCGAGCCGATCGCCATGGCGCGGCTCTGCAGCTCGGCATTGCGGCACGTGTAGATCGAGCGGAACACGCATTCGCGCAGCGAGCGTCCTGCCAGCGTGGCGCCATGGCGCCGCAGCAGCACCATCCAGTGCGGCCCGAGCGCGCGCGCCAGCGAAGCGCCTTCCGCGGGCTTGGTCACCACCAGGGGGGTATCGCCGAACTCGTCGCGGCTGTCCCAGAACGGCACCTTGCCGCCGAGCGCAGCCCCCAGATGCATGACCGGCACCAGCTCGACCCCGGTGATGCAATAGGGCAGCACCGGGGTGGCGTGGTGATGGCAGACCGAATGGACGTCGGGGCGCGCCTGATAGATGGCGCCATGGATCACCAGCTCGCTGAACAGCCGCGCGCTGGTCGGCGCCACCGGCTTGGAATCCAGCGTCAGCTCCAGGATGTCGGCCGGCATCATCAGCTCGGCCGCGCCGTAGCGCGAGATGAGATAGCGGTCCGGATTGGTGGGATGACGCATGCTGATGTGCCCGAATGCATCGAGCACGCCTTCATTGGCGAGGACGCGATTGGCGGTCGCCAATTCCTGGCGGGCTTCAGCGAGCAAATCCGGCATGGGCATTTTTCTCCTTGAGGGTTTCTGAAGTTGTCATGAATTCGGCGGGCACATTGCAAGCATGTTGGTTCTCGCAATCGAGTCGTCGCGTGGTGTGCCACGTTTAGCTCGGACTGTCATGCCTGCGAGCGCACCTTGTCGGCGCGGCCGGCCGGAGAGTAAGCTTCGCCAATTACAAACACGGGAGGGATGCGATGCTCTCAGCTTTCACGCGTCCTGCCATGCTGGCGCTCGTGGGCGCCGTCGCTCGCGCTCGGGCTCGTGGCGAGCGCGCGGGCGGATGAACCCTACTACAAGGGCAAGCGGCTGACGCTCCTGATCAACTTCGCGGCCGGCGGACCGACCGATATCGAGGGCCGCCTGTTCGCCAAGTACCTGGTGAAGCACATCGACGGCCAGCCCGGCATGATCGTGCAGAACATGGACGGCGCCGGCGGGCTGATCGGGGCGCAATATCTCGGCGAGATCGCGCCCCGCGACGGCACCGTGGTGGGCTATCTCAGCGGCTCCGCCTGGCTCTATGTCAGCGATCCGGGGCGCTGGCGGGTGGATTTCCGCAAATACGAGTTCGTGGCCTACCAGCCCGGCACCACGGTCCATTACATGCGCACCGACGTGCCGCCCGGCATGCACGTTCCCTCCGATATCGCCAAGGCGCAGGGCCTGATTGCCGGCGGCCTGAGCGCCGACACCTCCAAGGACCTGCGGTTGCGGCTGGCGCTCGACATGCTGGGCGTGCCCTACAAATACGTCACCGGCTATCGCTCGAGCCCGCCGGCGCGGCTGGCCTTGCAGCGCGGCGAGATCTCCATGTTCTCGGAATCGCCGCCGAGCTATCGCTCCGTGGTCGAGCCATCGCTGGTCAAGTCCGGCGAGGCGATGCCGGTGTTCTACGACGAGGTCGCCGACCCGCCGCCGCCGCAAAAGCAGCTCGAGGGCCTGACGATCCCGAGCTTTCCGCAGCTTTATCGCCAGGTCAAAGGCACCCTGCCGTCCGGCCAGCTGTTCGAGGCCTACCGGGTGCTCTACGACATGAACTCGACCCTGCAGCGCATGATCGCGCTGCCGCCCGGCACCCCGCCGGCCGCGCTGGCGGCGCTGCGCGCGGCCATCGAAGCGCTCGACACCGACCAGGACTTCGCCGCCGAGGCCACCCGGACCATCGAGTTCGCCCCCGACTACCCGACCGCCCCCGACACGAGCGAAAAGGTGCGCGCCATGATGGTGGCCACGCCGCAAATGCGCGACTTCATCAACGACTACATGCGCAACCCGCCGAAGCGGTGAGCGTCTGTAGCCTGGATGAAATCCGGGATCGCGCTCTCTGCGGCTCGGCCGATCCCGCATTGCGCTACGCTCCATGCGGGCTACGAGGCTACATGCGCAATCCGCCCAAGCGGTGAGGGGCCGAACCTCTGCCGAGTGAGCTTGGCCCGGCAGAAATGCATGGCTCTGGATGGTGCCCGCATTGAAAATACAATCTGCGAACAATGAAACGGCTCACGAAGGCCCGCGGAGCCATGCAACTGACGCAGAGATTTCTGAGTTTGCACCACGGTCTTTCGTCAAAATACGAATCAGCTCGCAGCGTTCAAACAAATAGCCCGGCGCGCAGATAAGCGCCGGGCACAATTCGCGAGTTTCAATTTCACGAATAGTCTGATTTGCAGGAACGCGTCAAGCGCGCCGGTTTGCGCTTCACCATCCGCGGGCCACGACAACAACGGGCGACGCGTCCTCAAATCACCCCCGGCACCCAGCGCTTCACCCGCGCCCGATACTCTTCGTAATCCGCCCCGAACGTGGCCGCGAGCCGTGCCTCGTCGCGCTTGACCCGATGCTGGAACCAGGCCGCCCGCAACACGAACAGCGCGAGGCCGAACCACGACCAGAACGTCAGCGCGAGCCCGAGCATGAATATGAGATGCCCGAGATACATCGGGTTGCGCGTATAGCGATAAGGCCCCCCATCCACGATCCGCTGCGGCAGCGTCGCCATTCCGGGCCCACCGCCGGCCTGGCCCAGCCGGTAACGCCCGACCAGCCGGTATTGCAGATAGCCCCAGGCCAGGAGCGGCAGCCCCCATGGCACGAACGTCAGTCGTCCGCCGTGGAGCGCAAGCTCGAAACCGATCACCGCCAATGGACACAGAATGAAGGTCTGCACCGGAGTGCGGCCGAGCCAAGAGAGGAATCGCTCGCCCAAGTTTGCAGCTCCACGATTTGACCGCGTCCTAGCAATTGTCCGCAGCCTAAACGTTCACCGCCTCCCCTGCGTGATCACGTTCAGCATCGCCGGCGTGCCGCTGCGCAATGCCTCAAAGCTGCGCTCCAGCGCCGGCAGCAGATCGCCCGGCGCGTCCACGCGCTCGCCGCGGCCCCCGCAGGTGCCGATCACCTTCTCGAAATCGGGCGAGGGATTGAGCTGCGTGATCGGCATGATGTTGGCCTTGGCGGCCGCCCCGTCCGGGAAGACGTCGAGGGTGGCGGAGCGCACCGCGCCCCACATGTGGTTGTTGGCCACGATGGTGAGCGTCGGCAGGTTCTCGGCGCGGCCCACATAGTGGTAGGGGATCGGATTGCCGAACATGTAGGAGCCGTCCCCGACCGTGACGATCACCTCGCGCTGCGGCGCCGCCAGCTTGGCGCCGAGCGCCGCCCCCATGCCGAAGCCCAGCCCGCCGGAGAGCAAGCTGCCCATGAAGGAGCGCGGCTGGGTCAGGTCGAGCCCGGAGACCGGCACGCCGAGCTCGCTCACCACTATGGCGTTCTCGGCTTTCACCTGGTTGAGGCAGTGGGCGAGCCAGGCCGGATGCACCGGGGTCTGGTCCCGGACGGTCTCGATCAGCTTCTTGCGGCGCGCCGCCATCTCCTCACGTACGGTCGCGACCGCCTTGCGGCGGCCGTCGGCGGAGCCGTTCTTGGCGTTCTTGAGGGCGGCGCCCAGGCATTCGCGCAACATGGCGAGCGCGGCCCGCGGGTCGCCGGCGACCAGGAGATCGGCCTCCATCTCGCGGAACGGAAAGCGGCTGGCCAGCGGATCGCCCGCGATGTGGATGACCTTGGCGTCGCGCCGCGGCCCATGGGCGCCCGGAATCCACGGCACGATGCTCTCGAGCACGATCACCACGTCGGCCTTGGCGAGGAGCGTGGCCGGCTCGAATCCCACATGCATGGAATGGTTGACGGACAAGTTGAAGTCGCGCGCCTCGCTCTGCACCACCGGCAGCGCGAATTCCTCCGCCAGCGCGGCGAGCGCGTCGATGGCGGCCGGATCGCGCCCGATGCAGGAGGTGACGATCAGGGGGAATTCGGCCTTGGCGATCAGGTTCGCGGCCTCCTCGATGGCGGCCCAGGCCGGCTCGGGGGCG
Source organism: uncultured Alphaproteobacteria bacterium (assembly GCA_963744275.1). Taxonomy (GTDB): domain Bacteria; phylum Pseudomonadota; class Alphaproteobacteria; order Rhizobiales; family Xanthobacteraceae; genus VAZQ01. The sequence goes on along the minus strand of CAVUSX010000021.1, from coordinate 791,199 downwards.
AGCGAGCCGAGCGGGCGCACCGTGTCGCGCCGCGGCGCCACCGCGGAATCGGTCAGCACCTCGCGCGGCAACGTGAGATAGACCGGGCCGCGCGGCTCCGTCATGGCGATGTCGAGGGCGCGGTCCACCACCGCGTCGACCGGCTGGCCGCCGCGCAGCTCGTAGTCCCACTTCACGTATTCGCGCACCATGCCGCCCTGGTCGAAGGATTCCTGGCCCCAATGGATCGAGCGGTTGCGCGAGCTGATATGGCCGGTCTCGGTCAGGGGGGTGCGGCCGGCGGCCAGCAGCAGCGGTATGTTGTCGCGCGCCGCATTGATGAGGCCGTTCATCGCATTGGCGGTGCCGACCGTCACATGCACCATGACGGCGGCCGGCTTGCCGCAGGTGCGGTAATAGCCGTGCGCCATCGCCATGGCGACGTTCTCGTGCGGCACCGTGATGAAGCGCGGATACTTGCGGCCGCCCGAGGGCCGGGCCAGGGCCTCCACGATCGGGGCGAAATCGGTGCCCGCATTGGCGAACACGTATTCGATGCCGCGCTCGCCGAGCCGGCTCAGATAGGCCTCCGCCGCCATCTCGGTGGAGGGGTCGCTGGAAGTGCCTTGGGAAGCGCCCTTGGTTTTATCGTTCACGTTGTCCATCCCGTTGCTGCAGCGGCGTGACCCTACCGTTCATCGCCGGCCTGTCAATGAACTCGGGAAGCCTAAAGCGGGCCGGGCTGGGCAATCGGGTTGTGCCAATTCAAGCCGGGGAATCGCGCAAAGTCCCCGTCGGCCGAGCAAAGCGTCAAACCATGCTCGATTGCCAACGCCGCCAGATGCGCGTCCGGGACGAGGTTGCCAAGCAGACCGGGGAGCGCCAGCAGCTGGCCCATGACTTCCGCATGGCGCTCCGTCGGTGGCGGAATCCAGACGGGGTCGCAGGCGAGCCAGTCACGCACTTGGCGCCATGCATCGGCGATGGGTACCGCCTGCCGGACAACGCGTGGATTGGTCACCAGCCGCAGGAAAGCAAGCACGCTCGGCCACGGCAGACCGACATTGGTGGCTCCATTGAGCTGCTCATCGAGCCAGTCCCGCGCAGCGTCATGCTGACTGAAGGTGCTCACATGTGCGTAAATCAAGATGTTGGCGTCGACCAGGATCACTTGAACGTCTCGCCCTCAGCGATCGCCAGCGCTTCGCTGATATTGTCGAGCGGGATGAGCGCCTCGCCGACGTCTACCGCGCGCGTGCGGAACGGCTCCCGCCGCTTCGGGCGTGCGCTCATCTCCTTGAGGCCGCGTCGCAACGCCTCATTGATCAGCTCCTTCAGGCTCGCATCGCGCGCCCTGCGCAGGCGCTCGAGGCTGACCGCGACATCGTCATCGATGGTCAGAGTGGTTCTCATGCATCATGACATAAGCAGTTTGATGTCTTGATGTCAACACGAGCGGATGGGTCTGTTTCGCGGATACGACCTTGCGCGATGCGGTGGGAACGAATTCCTCGCCGGGGCTTGCGTTCGGGCCGCCGAGCGGGCTACTTCGCTCGATCCGCCCCTCCCGCCCGTTTCGCGCGTGCCATCTCCCATGGCGGTTCGGCCCGCCGAAGGACGTTTTCCCGGCCCGCGGTGAGGGGCCCCCTGCGAGGAGCGGGTTCGAGGAGAGAGCTTGATGGCCGACGCGAACGACAACAACGACAAGAACGAAAAGAGCGCCGGCCTCGACAGCAGCGGACATTCGCTCGCCGACCATACCTTGGGGGCGAACTTCACCCACGAGCACGAGGGCGAAGCCGATCACGATCACGATCATTTCGAGTTCGACGAGGATGGCCCGCTCGAGCAGAATCCGATCTGGCTGCAGGACCATGTCACGCTGGTGAGCGTGGGCATCGACATCGGCTCGTCCGGCACCCAGGTCATCTTCTCCCGCATCAAGCTGCGCCGCTACGGCGAGGACCTCACCAGCCGCTACTACGTGGTCTCGCGCGAGACCCTCTACCAGTCGCCGGTGGCGCTGACGCCCTATCAGAGCGAGGAGCGCATCGACGATGCCGCGCTCGGCAAGATCATCGACGACGCCTATGCGGGCGCGGGCCTGCATCCCGACGATATCGATACCGGCGCCGTGATCCTCACCGGCGAGGCGCTGCGGCGCGAGAACGCCCAAGGCATCGCCCGCATCCTGTCCGAGCAGGGCGGCGAGTTCGTCTGCGCCACGGCAGGACATCACATGGAATCGCTGCTGGCGGCGTTCGGCTCCGGCGCCTCGCGGGTGTCGCACGACGAGAACAAGCGCGTCCTCAATATCGATATCGGAGGCGGCACCACCAAGCTGGCCCTGGTCGAGAAGGGCCAGGTGACCGCGACCGCCGCGGTGCATATCGGCGGCCGGCTGCAGGTGGTCGACGACGCCGGCACCATCACCCGGCTCGATCCGGCCGGCAAATTCCATGCCCGCCAGGCCGGTTTCTCCTGGGTCAAGGGCGACACGGTCGGGCCGCACGATCTCGACAAGGTCGCCCACGGCATGGCCGACACGCTGGTCAAGGCGCTCACCGAGCGGCCGATGTCGCACGCGGTCGAGCACCTCTACCTGACCGATGCGATCCCGGACTTCGGCGCTCTCGACGGCATCATGTTCTCCGGCGGCGTCGGCGAATACGTCTATGGGCGCGAGACCCGCGACTTCGGCGACATGGGGCGGCGGCTCGGGGCCGCGATCCGGGCGCGCGTGGATTCCGGCGCGCTGCCGTGGCCGCTGCTGCCGGCCGGCGAATGCATCCGCGCCACCGCGCTCGGAGCGTCCGAATACTCGGTCCAGCTCAGCGGCAATACCAGCTACATCAGCAAGCCGGGCGAGCTGTTGCCGCGCCGCAATCTGCAGGTCCTGCAGCCGGCCTTCGAATGCGGGGAGATCATCGACCCGGCCAAGCTCACCAAGGCCATCCAGGCGCATTTCACCTCCTTCGATCTGATCGAGGGCGAAGGCGAGGTGGCGCTGGCGCTGCGCTGGCTCGGCTCGCCCTCCTACGAGCGCATCGCGGCCTTCGCCGAAGGCATCCGCCACGGCCTCGCCAATACGATCGCGCGCAAGAAGCCGATCTACATCATGCTGGACGGCGACATCGCCCAGACGCTGGGCGCCATCCTGCGCGAGGAGCTGCTGGTGGAAAGCGAGATCCTGGCCATCGACGGCGTGATGCTGCGGGATTTCGACTATATCGATCTCGGCCGCATCCGCATGCCGTCCTACACGGTGCCGGTCACCATCAAGTCGCTGGTGTTCAGCGAAAATCCGACCGCCGCCAAGCCGCAGCGCATCCATCATCACGACGACGAATCACGATCATGCCCATGGCCACGCCCCGCATGACCACGCGCACCCGCATGGCCATGATCACCACCACGACCACGCGCACGCGACGCACGCCGCCGGCAAGACGGCTGATCGGACCTGATCTGGAGGCCCCGCGCGCGCGCGAGCGTAGGGCGCAATCGCTTTATTGCGCCGCTTGGCCGGGGCTGATGGCGCAATAAAGCGATTGCGCCCTACAATGGGCCCGGCCGGGGCGATGAGAGCAGTGATCGAAGTTTTGGAAACGGGACTTTAGCGCAGGTTGGCGACATGACGGAGACGGTCGGCCAGCTCGCGCACCTGCCCCCCGGGGCAAGCCCGCGGCTGTCCCGTCTGCCGGCCCCGGCCCAATCCGCATCCCGGCCGGCGCTCGATTTCAAATGGCTCCTGGTCGGCGGACCGGCCGCGCTGGTCGTCTGGCTGTCGCTGGTGCCGCTCACCTTCCTGCTCTGGCAGAGCTTCCTCACCCCGCAGACCGCGACCGTGCCGGCGCGCTACACGCTGGACAATTTCCGCACCGCCTATTTCAGCACCGAGACCTTTCGCCTGTTCCTCAATTCGGTCGAGTTCGCGATCGGGGCGGCGGCGCTCTCGCTCTGCCTGGGCACCGCGCTCGCCTGGATGAACGAGCGCACCAATACGCCGTTCAAGAAGCTGTTCTTCGGCCTCTCGATCATCCCGCTGGTGATCCCCAGCATCCTGTTCGCGGTGTCGTGGATCATGCTGGCGAGCCCGAAGATCGGCATCATCAACGGCGTCCTGCAGGGGCTGTTTTCGACCGACACCGTCTTCGTCGACATCTACACCATGACCGGCATGGTCTGGGTCGACGGGCTGCACTATTCCCCGATGGCCTTCCTCCTGATGACGGCGGCGTTCCGCTCGATGGATCCGGCGCTCGAGGAATCCGCGCTGATGAGCGGAGCCTCGGTGCTCCAGGTCGCGCGCCGCATCACCTTGCAGCTGGCCTGGCCGGCGGCGGCGGGCTCGCTCCTGATCCTGCTGGTGCGCGCGGTCGAATCGTTCGAGGTGCCGGCGCTGCTCGGCCTGCCGGTCGGCATCCAGGTCTATACCTCGTCGATCTACCTGGCGATCCATCAATATCCGAGCCAGGTCGGGCTCGCCTCCGCCTATGCGGTGACGCTGCTCATGATGACCTCGGTCGGCATCTACCTGCAATCGCGGCTGTCCGGCCAGGGCGCGCGCTTCGCCACCGTCACCGGCAAGGGCTTCCGGCCGCGCACCATCGACCTCGGCGGCTGGCGCTACGTGACGGCGGGGTTCTTCATCCTGTATTTCGTGGTGATCGTGCTGCTGCCGTTCCTGGTGCTGGTGTGGTCGTCGCTGCAGCGGTTCTACAGCGCGCCGTCCTGGGCGGCGCTGCACCGCATCACGTTCGCGTCCTACCGCACCGTGCTGGACTATCCGGGCTTCGCCGGCATCGTCCGCAACAGCCTGTTCCTGGCCTTCTCCACCGCGACCCTGATCATGCTCTTGACGGCGGTGATCTCCTGGATCGTGGTGCGCACCAAGCTGCCGGGGCGCTGGCTCCTCGACAATCTGGCCTCGCTGCCGCTGGTATTCCCGGGCCTGGTGCTCGGCCTGTCGATCATGATCTGCTATCTCTACATCGATATCGGGGTCTACGGCACGATCTGGATCATGCTGATCGCCTACGTGACGCGCTTCATGCCCTATGGCATGCGTTACAACTCGACCTCGATGATGCAGATCCACAAGGAGCTGGAGGAATCGGCCGCCACCAGCGGCGCCTCCTGGGGCATGACCTTCCGCCGCGTCATCCTGCCGCTGCTCAAGCCGGGATTGCTCGCGGGCTGGATTTATGTGCTGATCGTGTCGATCCGCGAGCTGTCGAGCTCCATCCTGCTCTATAGCCCGGGCACCGAGGTGGTATCGGTCATGATATGGGAGCTGTGGCAGAATGGTCAGTATGTCGAGCTGTCCGCGCTCGGCGTCATGCTGATCATCCTGCTGTTCTGCCTGGTGATGCTGGCCCAGCTGGTGGGCAAGCGGTTCGGGATAGCGGATGCATGAGCGAGTAGGGTGGCTGAACGGACAATCAACAATGAGCGCTCGATAGTGAGCGGACGAAACGACCAGGGACGGGGACGAACGTGCTGAGCGTCAGATCGCTGTTTACCGAATATCCGGGCGAGCGCGGGACCGTGGTCAAGGCCGCCCAGGATGTCAGCTTCGAGGTTCCGGAAGGCAAGCTGTTCACGCTGCTGGGACCCTCGGGCTGCGGCAAGACCACGACGCTGCGCTCGATCGCGGGGCTCGAGCGGCCGAGCTCGGGCGAGATCGAGGTCGCCGGCAAGGTCATGTATTCGTCGGCCAAGCGCATCTTCGTGGCGCCCAACAAGCGCAATTTCGGGATGGTGTTCCAGTCCTACGCCATCTGGCCGCATATGAACGTGTTCCAGAACGCGGCGTTTCCGCTCGAGGTCCGCAAGCTGCGCAAGAAGGAGATCGAGGAGCGGGTCATGCGGGTCCTCCACGCGGTCCAGCTCGACCAGCTGGTGGACCGCGAGGCCACCAAGCTCTCCGGCGGCCAGCAGCAGCGCCTGGCGCTCGCGCGCGCGCTGGTGATGGAGCCGCAGCTCTTGCTGCTGGACGAGCCCTTGTCCAATCTCGACGCCAAGCTGCGCGACCGGATGCGCTCGGAGCTCAAGCGGTTGCAGCGCGAGCTGGGCCTGACCACCGTCTATGTCACCCACGACCAGAGCGAGGCCCTGGCGCTGTCGCACGAGATCGCGGTGATGAACGACGGCCGCGTGGTGCAGATCGGCACGCCGCGGCAGATCTACGAGCAGCCCTGCAACCAGTTCGTGGCCGATTTCGTCGGCACCACCAATTTCATCGGCGGCACCGTGGCGGCGCTCGACGACGGCAACGGACGCTGCCTGATCGGCTCCGCCATGGGCCCGCTGCGGGTGCAGGCGAGCCAGGGGGTCGTCAAGGACGGCGCCGTGACGGTCTCGGTGCGGCCCGAGGACGTGGAGCTGTCGGAGCAGCCGCTGCCGGCCGCCGACGGCGACAATGTCTGCAAGGCGGTGGTCACCGCCAAGGACTTCCTGGGCGAGCACCTCGATTTCCAGGTCAAGGTCGGCGAGGTCGTGCTGCTGGCGCGGGCGCACCCCTCGCTGCGGACCCCGGTCGGCGATCCCATCTATCTGCGCATGAAGGCGGAGAAGTGCGTAGCCATTCCGGCCTCGGGGGCGCAGGCCGCGGTGGTCGCGACCCCGGCTCCGGCCGCCAACGCGGCCCCCTCGGCCCTGGCGGCTCCGGTGCCCGCGGCTGCGACCGAGGCGGCGCCGCCGAACGCCCCGCCGAGCTGACCCATGTCCCGGAAAAGTGGTTTTCCCCCGGAAATGCGACTATATAAAGAGACCATTCACCGGAGTGCGGGTATCCGGTCCGCATCCGGAAGTGCCGGAAAGCCGCTCAAGCCAACCGAAGCCGAAGACCGCAAGGAGAGAACTGCATGGCCAAGAACGCCCTCGTCTCGGAAGACCTGGCAAAGAAATTTGCCTCTGAAAAAGAAACTCCCTACACGCGCTGGATCAAGAACGAGGGGCTCGAGATCATCCCGGCGCTCTACGTGCGCAACCTGCGGACCGTCGAGCTCAAGCCCTGGGCGCGGCGCGGCGGCAACGCGGTGTTCGTCAATCACGACGCCTCGCGCATCTCCAACGACAGCTATGTCATGGAGATCCCGCCCGGCAAGAAGCTCGAGCCGCATCGGCAGCTGTTCGAGGAGATGATCCTCATTCTCGAAGGCCGCGGCTCCACCACGGTGTGGAACGGCGAGGGCAAGCGCATCACCTTCGAGTGGAAGGCGGGCTCCCTGTTCGCCATTCCGCTCAACGCCTGGCACCAGCATTTCAACGGCTCCGGCAAGGAGCCGGCGCGCTACGTCGGGGTCACCAATGCGCCGCCGGTGGTCAACCTCTACGAGGACATCGATTTCATCTTCGGCTGCGACCACGACTTCAAGAGCCGCTTCAACGGCGAGCCCGATTACTTCAGCGCCAAGGGCGAGCAGAAGGGCCTGCTGCTGCAGACCAATTTCGTCGCCGACGCGATCAACCTGCCGCTGATCAGCGCCAAGGAGCGCGGCGCCGGCGGCGGCCATATCCGCTTCAGCATGGCCAAGGGCTCGATGAACAGCCACATCTCCCAGTTCCCGGTCGGCACCTACAAGAAGGGCCATGCCCACGGCCCCGGCGCCTATGTGATCATCCTGTCCGGCGAGGGCTATTCGCTGATGTGGCCGGAAGGCGAGGAGCCCCAGCGCTATCCGTGGGAGGTCGGCACCCTGATCGTGCCGCCCAATATGTGGTTCCACCAGCATTTCAATACCGGAACCACGCCGGCCCGCTATCTGGCGCTCAAGCACGAGGTGGTGGCGATCCGCAACGCCCAGGGCGTTCCCAAGGCCTGGATCAGCCGCCGCGTCGGCGGCGACCAGATCGACTATGCGGACGAGACCCCGATGGTGCGCAAGATCTTCACCGACGAGCTCGCCAAGCACGGCCTCACGCCGCGCATGGACCAGGCCTACGCCCAGGAGCTCGCCGACCTGCCGCCGCTCGCCAAGTCGGCGTAGAGCGCATCGACGAATTCCGATCTTGCGGCGCCGGCACAACCGGCGCCGTTTTTCTGTAGGGTGGGCAACGGCCCTTTCGCCGTTGCCCACGCGTTCGACAGGCAAGATTATTGGTCGCCTGCACGCGTGGGCACGGCGCGTCCCGCGCCCTTGCCCGCCCTGCAGCGCTGGCATTTCGGGCACAGCCGCCCCGAACTCCGGCATTGGCAAAATTTGCCATAACCCCTATAGTCTCCGGGATCACGGAGAGCAGGATATGCCGACACGGAACATCAGCCTGACGCCGGAGCAGGACGCCTTCGTGGATCGCGTGGTCGAGGCCGGCGAGTATCAGAATGCGAGCGAGGCGATGCGTGACGCGCTGCGCGCACTGCAACAGCGCCGGCGAGAAGACGCTTTGAAATTGAAAGCCCTTCGCTTGCAGGTCAAGGCAGGAGTGGAGGCGCTCGAACGCGGCGATTTCGTCGAGGTGGATGCCGAGGATCTGGAAGGCTACCTTGACGGGCTGACCGTGACATCGAGCGCACCTCCGCGCTGAATCTCGTGGCCCGATTTCGACTCTCTGGACCAGCCCAGGCCGATCTGGCGCACATTCTCGAAACCAGTGCGAGTCGATCGGGACCCGACGGCCGACGCCGCTACTCTGCGCTCGTCAGGACCGCGATGCTGAAGGTAGCTGCAAATCCAGCGGCTCCCGCGGCGCGAGAACGCACCGACCTTGGGCGCGGCGTCCGCAGCTTTCATCTCCGCCACGCGCGCGCAGATGATCCGGACGAGAGGGTGAGGCGACCGGTACACATTCTCTATTACCATATCGTCGGGCCTGGCCTGATCGAGATAATCCGGGTTTTGCACGAACGGATGGAACCAAGCCGTCATATCGGCGGGGCTCCGCAAGACTGAAGAGCCGGAAGGTTTGTTTGCGAAGCACGAGGGATTGGCGAGTTCCCGGATCGATGGCGTGTCCTGATCGCCGCCCCAATACAAAACCTGCTCTGCAGGGTCGCGATCTCGTGCTTCACGTCTTGCAAACCGAACGGCGTCGGATCATCCTTTCAATCCCACGAAAGGAATCCGTTCTTGATCCGACAAATCACCCATTCGTTGACAATGAGCCTTCGCGGTGCCGTCGTCGCGACTTGGCGATCGGCCGCACTGCTGGCGCTCGCCTTGCTCCTTGTGCCCCTCGAGGCCGGCCGGGCGCTGGCGCAAGGCGCGAGCCTCGCCGAGCTCGCCATGTATTCGGGGCCCGATCGCACCGCGCGGTTGATCGCGGGTGCCAAGCGGGAGGGCGCGGTCACCATTTATACGTCGCTGACCGTCGACGACATGAAGGTGTTCGGCGGCGCCTTCGAGAAGAAATACGGCATCAAGCTGCAGCTCTGGCGCTCGAGCTCGGAGGACATTCTGCAGCGCGCCGTGGTGGAGGCCCGCGGCGGCCGCTACGACGTCGATGCGATCGAGACCAGCGCCGCCGAGATGGAATTGCTGCACCGCGAGAAGCTCCTGCAGGAGGTGAAGTCGCCCTATCTTGCGGATCTGAACCCCGCCGCCCTGTTGCCGCACCGCGAATGGGTCGGCGACCGGCTCAACCTCATCACCAGCGCCTACAACACCGATCTCATCAAGCCGGCCGACCTGCCGAAAACCTACGATGATTTGCTCGATCCGAAATGGAAGGGCAAGCTCGGGATGGAGGGCAGCGACCCGATCTGGTTCGCCGCCCTGGTCGCGGCGCTGGGCGAGGAAAAGGGACTGAAGCTCTTCCGCGACCTGGCGCGCGGCAATGGCCTCTCGCTGCGCAAGGGCCACACGCTCCTGGCCAATCTGGTGGTGTCGGGCGAGGTTCCGTTCACGCTGACCGCCTATCAATACAAGGTCGAGCAGCTCAAGAAGAGCGGCGCCCCGATCGAATGGTACGTGATCCCGCCCGGCATCTCGCGTTTTATCGGCACCGGCGTGATGCGCCGCGCGCCGCATCCCCATGCCGCCATCCTGTTCCTGGACTTCATGCTGTCGGACGCGCAACGGCTTTTGCTCGACCGCGACTTCACGCCCACCAACATGAAGGTCAAGCCGCTGGAGATTCCCTTCAAGGTGGTCGACCCGGCGCAAATGCTGGACGAAGGCGACAAGTGGACGAAGCTCTTCGACGAGATCGTGGTCAAGCAAAGCCGGTAGGTCTCGACGCTTCCAATTCCCTCATAGGCTCTGGCTACGGCGTCTGGCGCTCCCGCCATCGCAGAAATTCCCGGAACAGGGCGTCACGCTCCGCCTGATCGGGCGGTGCGGCGGCGCGTTCGTCGGCATGCTCCGCCGGCGGCCGGGCGTGTGCGGGTTGATGCGGCTTGGGGGCAAGCGCCGCCAGCGCGGCCGGGCGGCGGGCCGGGTGGAGATCGCGAGCCGGCGCGGCTTCTGTATTCTTGAGATCGTCAGCCGGAGCGGTTTGCGGGCCGCGTGCATCGGGGGTGGGGGGCTGGGCTGCTGCAGTCGACCCTGGGAATCCCGCGGACAAGGTCGAGAAGAACGCGCCGAAACCCGGCTGCGGCGCCGGCGGCTGCGGCTCGGGCGCGGATTGCGGTTGCATCGCTTCGGCCGCAGGTGCGCGCGCCGCCGGCTCCACCAGATACCAGCATTTGCGATCGCTGGCGTGATCGAGATGATAATACCAGTGCCCCCCTGGAGCCGGCGGGTGGTCCGGCCCCGCCAGGCAATCGTCGGCCGCGACGGCGGTGCGGTTGGCACCGAGCACGATCACGGCCACGAACAGGCCGGCTGAAACGGCGGGGACGCATGATACGACGCACTTCGACATCGAGCTCTCTCCTGTCATGAGCCTCGATGTTCGAATCCCGATCGCGCGGATATTTGGCCGCAATGCGCTGCAAGTTTGGCAAGCCAGGGCAGGCCTGCCTCAATTCCTTGCTCCGATTTCGTGCAACCAGTGAGCGGCCCGCGTCACGGCGCTATGTCCGCAACGCCCGCACCGCCTTGCCGATCAAGTGACCGCGCTCGCGCGCCTGCCGCCGTCCGCCGAGCCGGCGGTGCAGCCGGTCGAGCCAGAGATAGATGACCGGGGTGGTGTAGAGCGTCAGCGCCTGCGACACCAGGAGGCCGCCCACGATGGTGATGCCGAGCGGCCGGCGCAGCTCCGATCCGGGCCCGGTCGCGATCACCAGCGGCAAGGCGCCGAGCAGCGCCGCCGCCGTGGTCATCATGATCGGGCGAAACCGCGCCAGGCAGGCCTCGAAGATCGCCTGCTGCGGCTCGAGCCCGCGTCCACGCTCGCCCTCGAGCGCGAAGTCGACCATCATGATGCCGTTCTTCTTGACGATGCCGATCAACAGGATGATCCCGATGAAGGCGATCAGCGACAGGTCGGTTTTCGAGATCTGCAGCGCCAACAGCGCGCCGAGCCCCGCCGAGGGCAACGTCGAGATGATGGTCAGCGGATGGGCGAGGCTCTCGTACAGCACGCCCAGCACGATATAGACCGCGACCAGCGCCGCGCCGATCAACAACAGCTGGCCGACGATCGAATTGCGATAAGCGAGCGCGTCGCCGGCGTAATCGGCGTGCAGCGTGTCGGGCATGTGCAGCTCGGCCACCGCGCGGTCGACCGCGCTGGTGGCTTCGTCCAGCGTGATGTTCTCGGCCAGATTGAAGCTCAGCGTCGCCGCCGGAAACTGTCCCTGGTGGTTGATGACCAGCGGCTGCAATCCGCGCACCACCTTGGTCACGGCCGACAGCGGCACCTGCGTCCCGCTCGAGCTGCTCACGTAGATGCGGCTGACGTCGAGGGGATCGCGCTGGTACTGCGGATCGATCTCCATCACCACGCGGTATTCGTTGCGTTGCGTGAACAGCGTCGAGATCTGCCGCTGCCCGAAGGCGTCATTGAGCGCGCTGTCGATGTCCTGGATGCGCACTTTGAGCTTCGCCGCAGCCGTTCGATCGATGAGCACGTTGGCCTGCAGCCCGCCCGGCTGGCGGTCGGTGCTCACATCGGTGATTTGGGGCACGGTCTTGAGCTTGTCGAGAACGAGCGGCGCCCATTGGACCATCTCCTGGTAGTCCGGATCCCAGAGCGTGAACTGGTAGGTCGAATTGGCCTGGCGGGCGCCGGCCCGCACGTCCTGCAGGGCGAACATGAAGACGCTCAAGCCCGGGATATTGGCGACCTTGGGCCGCAGCCGGTTGATCACCGCCTCCGCGCTGATGCCCCGCTCGGACAGCGGCTTCAGGCTGATGAACAGGGTGCCCCGGTTGACCGAGGAATTGTAGCCCGAGCTGCCGATCGAGGAGCCGACCCCCGACACCGCCGGATCGGACAGCACGATGTCGGCCGCCTTCTGCTGCAGCACATACATGGACTGGAACGAGATGTCGGGCGAAGCCTGGGTGCCGCCGAAGATCAGGCCGGTATCGTCGCGCGGGAAATAGCCCTTCGGGGCGATGTCGTAGAGATAGGCGGTGAGCGCCAGGGTGGCCGCCATGACGACCAGCATCAGGCCGCGGCTTTCGAGCACCAGGGTGAGGGTGCGCCCGTACAGCCGCGTCATCCCGGACAAGAACCGCTCGACCACGCGGTCGAACAGCGTCGCGTCGGGGCTGGGGGGCGCGCGCACGAAATGCGCCACGATCATCGGGGTCACCGACAGCGAGACGAATGTGGAGATGATGATCGCGAAGGCCAGCGTCACGGAGAATTCCCGGAACACGCGCCCGACCACGCCGCTCATGAACAACAACGGGATGAAGGCCGCGATCAGCGAGATGCTGATCGAGATGACGGTAAAGCCGATCTGGCGGGCGCCCTCATAGGCCGCCTGCATCGGGGAGAGGCCCTTCTCGATATTGCGGAAGGCGTTCTCGATCATGACGATGGCGTCGTCGACCACGAAGCCGACCGACACCACCAGCGCCATCAGGGATAGATTGTCGATCGAGAAGCCGGCCACCCACATCGCCGCGCAGGTGCCGGCGAGGGCGAGCGGAACCGTGATGCCGGCCGCGATGGTGGCCGCGAGGCGGCGCAGGAACAGGAACACCACCATCATGACCAGCGCGATGGTGACGAGGAGCGTGAGCTGCATATCGTGGATGCTGGCGCGGATCGTGTTGGTGCGGTCGGACAGCACCGATATGTCGATACCCGCCGGGATGTAGCGTTGGATGTCGGGCAGGACCTCGAAGATGTTGTCGACGGTCTCGATCACGTTGGCGGTGGAATCCTTGGTGATCACCAACAGCACCGAGGGCTGCTTGTTGTACCAGCCGGCCGACAGCGTGTTGCGCACGCCGGGCTCGATCGACGCGACCGCGGACAGGCGCACCACGGTGCCGTTGGCGGCTTTCACCACGATCGGGTCGTATTCGGAGGCGGTGCGCAGCTGATCGTTGATCCCGATCGTGACGGCGCGATCGCCGCCCTCGAACACGCCGAGCGGACCGGCCGCGTTCTCGTTGGCGATGGCGGTGCGCACGTCCTCGAGGCCCAGCCCCATATTGGCGAGCGCGAGCGGATTGACCCGCACCCGGATCGAGGGTTGCTCGGCGCCGTTGACGCTCACCTCGGCGACGCCTTTGACCTGGGAGAGACGCTGCGCCACCACCGTGTCGGCCGCATCGTAGATGGCGCTCGGCGACACCGTCCGGGAGGTCAGCGCCAGGATCAGGATCGGAATGGCGGCCGGATTCGATTTCCGGAACGACGGTGTCGCCTGCAGGTCGCCCGGCAGATCCGCGATGGCGGCGTTGATGGCGCCCTGCACGTCGCGCGCGGCGCCGTCGATGTTGCGGTTAAGAGCGAACTGGATCGAGATGCGGGTCAGCCCGAGCGAGCTGCGCGAGGTGAGCTCGGTGACGCCGGGAATTTCTCCCAGCCGGCGCTCGAGCGGCGCCGCGACGGTGGCCGCCATGGTCTCCGGGTCGGCGCCCGGCCGGTTCGCGCTGACCGAGATGGTGGGAAAGTCCACGGTCGGCATGCTGGAGACCGGCAGCAGCTGGTAGGCCACCAGACCGATCAGGAACAACCCGATGGCGATGAGCGCGGTGCCGATCGGGCGTCTGATGAACGGCTCCGAGAAGTTCATCGCAGCTTACTCCGCCGGCCGTTGCGAGGGCTCGGGCGCCAGCGGCAGGGCGAGCTCGGGCTCCGACAGCTGCGGCGCCTGGCCGGTCAGCCACGCCCGCACCCGCTCCATCTGCAGATAGATGACCGGGGTCGTGTAGAGCGTCAGCAGCTGGCTCAGCAACAGGCCGCCCACGATGGTGACGCCGAGCGGATTGCGCAGCTCGGAGCCGGTGCCGCTTTCGAGCGCCAGCGGCAGCGCCCCGAACAAGGCCGCCAGCGTCGTCATCATGATGGGGCGGAAGCGCAGCAACGAGGCCTGCAGGATGGAGTCGCGCGGGGACAGGCCCTGCACGCGCTCCGCCTCGAGCGCGAAATCGATCATCATGATCGCGTTCTTCTTCACGATGCCCATCAGCAGCACGATGCCGATGAGGGCGATGACCGAAAGGTCGTAGCCGTACAGCATGAGGGCGAGCAGCGCCCCCACGCCCGCCGACGGCAGCGTGGACAGGATGGTCAGCGGATGGATGAAGCTCTCGTACAGGACGCCGAGCACGATGTAGATGGTGACGGCGGCCGCCAGGATGAGCCAGGGCTCGCCGGCCAGCGACTTGCCGAACTCGGCCGCATCCCCGGAATAGCTGCCGATCACCGAGGTCGGCACGCCGATGCTCTGCTCGGCGGCCGAGATCACCGCCACCGCGTCGCTCAGCGCCGCATTGGGCGCCAGGTTGAAGCTGATGGTGACCGCCGGAAACTGCTCCTGGTGGGAGATCACCAGCGGGGCGGTGGTGTATTTGAACTGCGCCAGCGCGCTCAACGGCACCTGCGCGGCGCCCTCGGTGGTGAGCAGCTGGGTCGGCGAGGCGCCCGCCGTCAACGAGGTCTGGGCGGCGGCCGCCTGGGTGCCGGCGGCCGGAACGTAGAGCTTCGAGAGCGAGTTGGGGTCGCTCTGGTACTGCGGCGTCGCCTCCAGGATGACGCGGTACTGGTTGGCCTGGGCATAGATGGTTGAAATCTGCCGCTGTCCGTAGGCGTCGTCCAAGGTGTCGACCACGGTTTGCATCGACACGCCGAGCCGCCCGGCGGTCGGGCGGTCGATCTGGATCATCATGCGCAGGCCGTCGTTCTGCGCATCGGAAGCGACGTCGACCATGACGGGGGACGATTGCAGGCTGGCGGCGAGACGCCCCGCCCAATCGTTGACCTCGTCCGAACTGGTGCCGGTCAGCGTGTATTGGAACTGCGCGCGGCTGGTGCGGGTGGAGATCTGGATGTCCTGCACGGGTTGGAAATACACCACCGTGCCCGGGACCTTGCGGACCTGGATCTTCAATCGGTCGATGATGGCCGAGACGGTCGCGGTGCGCTCGTCGCGCGGGAGCAGCGTGATGGCGAGCCGGCCGGCGTTCGGGGTGGCATTGAGCGGCGTGACCCCGATCACGGAGACGACCCCGGTCACGTCGGGGTCCCGGCGGATCGTGCTTTCGATGTCGGCGCTGAGCCGCTGCATCTCGATGAACGATACGTCCTGCCCGCCCTCCATCACGGCATAGATGAGGCCGGTGTCCTGCAGCGGCAGGAAGCCTTTCGGTATGATCACGTAGAGCCAGACCGTGGCGCCGAACGTCGCCAGCGTGACCACGAGGGTGAGGAACTCGTGGCCCAGCACCCATTCGAGGGTGCGGCGGTAGACGTTCACGACCGAATCCATCATGCGATGGAATTTCCGCGTGATGAAATTGCCGCCGGATTCGGCGTGCTGCCGCAACAGGCGGCTGCACATCATCGGGGTGAGCGTCAGCGAGACCACCGCCGAGGTCACCACCGCGATGGTGAGCGTCAGGGCGAACTCCCTGAACATGCGGCCCACGATACCGGTCATGAACAAGAGCGGAATGAACACGGCGATGAGCGAGAGCGTCAGCGAGATCACCGTGAAGCCGATCTCGCGCGCGCCCTCGAGCGCCGCCTCGAACGGACCTTCGCCCTCCTCCATGTGGCGCACGATGTTCTCGATCATCACGATCGCGTCGTCGACCACGAAGCCGGTGCCGATCGTGAGCGCCATCAGGGACAGGTTGTCGAGGCTGAAGCCGCAGAACCACATGACCCCGAAGGTCGCGATCAGCGACAACGGCAAGGCGACGCCCGCGATGATGGTGGCGCGGACGGTGCGCAGGAAGATGAACACCACCATGACCACCAGCGCGATGCTCAGGATCAGGGTGATCTGGACGTCCTTGATCGAGGCCCGGATGGTGGTGGTGCTGTCGTGCACGACCGCGAGCGTGGCGCCGGCCGGGACCGAGCGCTGCAGCCGCGGCAGCTCTTTTTGGATGCCCTGGACGGTGGCGATCACATTGGCGCCGGGCTGGCGCTGAATGTCGACGATGATGGCCGGCGTGCCCTGATACCAGCCGCCCACCTTGGTGTTCTCGAGGCCGTCGACCACGTCGGCCACGTCCTTGATGAACACCGGCGCCTGGTTGCGATAGGTCACCACCACGTCACGATAGGCGCTGGCGGCGGCGATCTGGTCGTTGGCCGCGATCGTGTAGGACTGGTGCGCGCCGTCGAGCGAGCCCTTGGCGCCCGCCACATTGGCGCCGACGATCACGTTGCGCAGGTCCTCCATCGAGATGCCGTAGTTGGCGAGCCGCGCCAGGTCGGCCTGGATGCGCACCGCCGGCCGCAGATTGCCCTCGACCGTGACCCGCCCCACCCCCGAGAGCTCGCTCAGCCGCTGCGCCAGCAGGCTGTCGGCGAGATCGCTGAGCTGCCGCATCGAGATGGTGCTGGAGGTGAGCGCCAGCGTCACGATCGGGGCGTCGGCCGGGTTGACCTTGGAGTAGTTCGGCGGATAGGGCAGCGTCCGCGGCAGCGTCGATCCGGCCGCGTTGATGCCGGCCTGCACGTCCTGGGCGGCGGAATTGATGTCGCGGCTGAGATCGAACTGCAGCGTGATCTGGCTGATCCCGAACGAGCTCGACGACGTCATGGTGGTGAGCGAGGGAATGATCCCGAACTGCCGCTCGAGCGGCGCGGTCACCAGCGAAGCCATGGTGTCGGGACTGGCGCCCGGGAGCTGCGTGGTGACCTGAATGGTGGGAAAGTCGACCTGCGGCAGCGACGCGATCGGCAGCCAGAAGTAACCCAGAATGCCGCCCAGCATCACCGCAATGCCGAGCAACGATGTGGCAATCGGGCGGTGGATGAAGGGCGAGGATACGCTCATTGCGTTACGCTCGGCGTGCCTCCGGCGGCTGGCGCGGGCGGCCCGCCGCCCTTGGGGGCGCCGCCGCCACCACCGCGGCGCTGCGGGGGTGGTTGCGACGGATCGGTCGCCGACTGGCCGTCCTGCCCGACGGCCGCCGCACCCGGCACCCGTGCACCCGGTGTGCCGGCGGCGGCGCCCTGCTGGCGCTGGCCGCCTTGCCCCTGGCCTTTACCCTTGGGGGCGCCGCCGCTCGGACGCGTGGGCCGCTGCGACGGATCGGTCGCGATCTGGCCGGCCTCCTCGGCGCTGGTCACCTCGACCTTGGTGCCCTCCGCGAGCCGCCCGAACCCGGTGGTGACGACGCGCTCGCCCGCCATCAGGCCGCTCGCGATCACGGCCTGCAGATCGTCCTGCTGCTGCACCATGATGGGTCGCACCGTGACCGTGTTGTCGTCCTTGACCACATAGACGAATGTGTTGTCGGGTCCGCGCTGGACCGCCGCGGTCGGCACCACGACGCTCTGGCGCAGCGTGTTGATCAAGACCCGAATGTTGACGAACTGGCCGGGCCACAGCTGGACATTGGTGTTGGGGAACTCGCCCTTGAGCTGGACGGTGCC
This sequence comes from uncultured Alphaproteobacteria bacterium, assembly GCA_963744275.1. Classification (GTDB taxonomy): domain Bacteria; phylum Pseudomonadota; class Alphaproteobacteria; order Rhizobiales; family Xanthobacteraceae; genus VAZQ01. The sequence goes on along the minus strand of CAVUSX010000021.1, from coordinate 773,310 downwards.
GGTGGTCTGGTCGACCTGATTGTTGATCACCGTGACCTTTCCGCGGTCGAGCACCGCGGTGCCGTCGGCGGCGACCGCCTGCACCGGCAATTCGCCCTTCGCCATGCCTTTGTTGAGGTCGGGCAGATTCTGCTGCGGCAGGTTGAACAGGACCGCGATCGGCTTGATCTGGGTGATGGTCACGATCCCGGTCGCGTCGGAGGCATGAATGATATTGCCCTCATCGACCTGACGGATGCCGGTCAGCCCGGTCAGCGGGGCCACCACGTCCGTATAGTCGAGGGTCGCCTTGGCGTTGTTGATCGAAGCCTGGTCGGACTGCGTCTGCGCCGTCAGCTGATCGACCGTCGCCTTCTGGGTGTCGACCTGCTGCTTCTGCACCGCGTTGGTGGCGAGCAGCCTGGTGTAGCGCTCGAGATCGAGCTTGGCGTTGGCGAGCAGCGCCTCATCCTGCGCCTTCTTGGCGACCGCGATATCGTATTGGGCCTGGTAGAGGGTCGGATCGATCTTGGCGATGACCGACCCCTGGGCGACCTCCTGTCCCTCCTTGAAGTCGATCTTCATCAGCTTGCCATCGACTTGGCTGCGCACCAGGACGGTATTGAGCGCCTTGGCGGTGCCGACGCCGTCCAGATAGACCGGCACATCGGCCAGCCGCGCCGCAATCGCCAGGACCGGAACGGTGTCATTGGGATTGCCGCCGCCGCGGCGAAAACCGCCGCCGGGCCCCTTTTGCTGGGCCTGCTTCTGCTGCGGTGGCTGGCCGGGGCCGAGATACCAATACGTAACCCCGCCGATCAGGGCCAGGCAGGCCAGGATGGCGATGCGCCGGATCGCTCGCATCATGGCCGGCACCCGAAAACGGCCGGCCGGCCGGCTTGAGCCGGAAACCCTGCCGGCCCGTCAATGCGATCACCCATGAGATTCATGATTGGCCTTCGATGCCCCAGCGACACCCGTATCCGGGATTGCCCGAACGAGCATCAAGAACGGCGCGCTCGCCCGGCGGCCGGCGACGAACCCAAATTATCAAACTGGGTCCGGCGGGCCACTTAAATAAAGGAAATGTTTGCCGGTTTCTACGGCGGCGAGCGGGAGTTCCGGCTCGGGGCCGAATTGGCGACTCAGCGGATTGAATACGTGAATGTCATCAATGGCTTGATGAACCAGCGGGGGCCCCCGGAATCGTCCGACTGGGGCCTCTGGGCGAATGCTAGTCGGGCGAATAGCCGAAACGCGCCATTTGTGCGCCGTGATCGTGGACGATGCGGCTGATCTGCGCGCGCGACAGAACCTCTCTCCACTGTCCGGAGCGTCCCTCGCGAAAAAAACGCTCGGCCTCCTTTGGCCTCTCGATGAACCCCTGCTTTTCCTCCTGCGCCCGCAGCCGGCTGAACGACGAGCGTTCGATCGCGAGCTCGATCTCGGCCGGCGACGCCCCAAACAAGAGATGGCGGGCCAGCCCGCCGAATGCTTTTGCGGGTTCAGCCAGCATGTCCTCATAGCGCATGACGTAGATCGAAGGATGCGGCTTGCGGGTCCAACTGAAGACATGCTCGCTCCAAGAGCTGTAGACCTCGAAGACGGCGTTCGAACCAATCGGCGACTCGAGTCCGTCCATCGCCATGAGCTCGATCGCGTCGTCGAGAGGCCGCCCCATGTGGTGGGCGTAGGAAATGGCCACGTCGAGCGGATTGCGAACGATGTAAACGGCCCCGGACGTCACCGAAAAATTAATCGTGCTGTGGCCCCGGTTCATGACCAGGGCCGAATGGGTCTTGGCGAAGATCAGGCCCTCCAGGGAGTCGGCAATCCGCTGCTGCACCTGCAACCGGACGCGTGCGATCTCGTCGCGGTGCTGGTCGGTCGGCTCGTATCCGAGCGCCTTGGCGTAAAGCGGCATCGCGATGTCCCAGACCGTGTAGCGGGTCATGGCGTTGATGCTCTGCTCGTCCTCCTCCCCGGATTTGATCTTGGCGAGGTTGTGCAAGAACGAGCGCGTCCAGGTATTGCCCGATTTCGGATAGGACGCGAGCCACACGATGCCGGACTTGGGTTGTTCGGCCACCGCCTGCGCCTCGGATCCGGCCGCCTCGCGGGTTCGACCGTCTTCCGATGAGTGCATATGGCCGTCTCATGTGCCGGTTCTGCCGGGCATCTTTCTATCACGCTCTCCGGTCCGGCGCCCGGCGCGTTTTCGGTCTGGGCCATCCCAACCGCCGCAAATATCACGTTAAAAATCGGTTAATTTTTGCCAGTAGTTGCCGATATGTGACAGCCGGCACGATCCTTAGACGCTATATCTACATATGGCAGCGCCGGCTTTGGGGGTGGGTTACATGAAGCGGATTTTGCTCGGTACGGTTTCAATTGGGGTGCTTTCGCTGATGACGGCGGGCCTCGTCGCGGTCTTCCCCCCACCGGCCGTGGCGGCCGAACCCGGCGACAAGGAATATACAGACGGCCTGGAACGCCTAAAACAGGACCTCGCCAGATTGCGCGAGGAAAATGCCGCATTGCGCGAGCGCGATCGGCTGCTGGCAGAGAATGCAGCCCTGAAGGCAAATACTTCGAACCCGGAGCACGTCGCCGCGGCGCCCGCGCGCTCGTCCCCGACCAGCCGCTCCCCCAAGCCCCCGGCCCAGACGCCGCTGGCCGCGACCGGGGGCATCCCGCTGCATTTGCAGTCGAAGCCGGACGCGGATTCGCCGTTGAGCGCCTATGCGGCGGATGTCCCGGTGGCGATGTTCAAGGCGCCGCAGCCTGCGGATAAAGGTGAAACGAGGGTCTGGGTCGAAGGCGGAGCAATCTGGACCGGTGGCGATCCGGTCGATGTTTTCTACCCCACAGGCGGCGGCTATTTGACACTCCTCGGCGGCAGCAACCTGCCGGGGTTCTTCGGGTTCAGACCCAAGCTCGGATTCGAGGCGGCGGGCGGCTTTGATCACCGCATCTCAGGCACGCCATGGCATGTCAGCGGGGAGGTGCGCTACGGCGAGGGTAGGACATCCGGCTCGAATTCAAGCAGTTTCAGCTTGTCTGGACTTGGCGGCGGCGGTGGAGGCCTTGGATCTCTTGCCCTCGCGTCGACGGCAACCGGAAACGACAAGGAAACCCACGGGCTGGTCGATTTTGCAGTGGGTCGGGATTTCGGTGTCGGCAAGGATGCGGTGCAATTCAAGGCCGGAATTCGCCTGGCCGAGATCACCGCCAACTCCAGCGCAAGTCTCAATTCAACCGAGACTTTCGCGGGCATTACCACCCCGGTTCCGACCCTTGGGGGCGGCACCACCACCAGCGTCACACTATCGAGCTTGTACAACAATTCATCCAACAGCTCGTTCCGTGGCGCCGGCCCGCGGATCGGCATGGACGGAACCATACCGATTCGGGATGGTTGGGTCTTCGATTATCTGGCCGATGCGGCTGCCCTGTTCGGCACGCAGAAATTCGAGCAGACCACTTCGACCACTGCTACGATAACTCCTCTCATCACGACCATTGGTATCTTCCCTGGCCTTGGCGGCAACTCTGGTCCGACCGTAACCAAGCTGCCCTCGACTGTTTTCAACGCCGATCTCCAGTTCGGTGTTGGTTACTGGATCAATCCGAACGTCAAGATCGCGGCGAGCTACCGGATCGATGCCTTCTGGGGCGCGCTCCTGACCTTCGACGCGGCCGGAAACAGCGTGAAGGCGGACCGTTACTACCACGGACCGCGGCTGACACTGACCGGCGACTTCTGAGATCGTCCCCCGCTTCGGGATTGCGGGCCCCGGCTTCTGACGACCGCATCTGGCCACACCAGGCGGGGATGAGCCCTGACAATGCCGGGTGAAGCATCAAGCGCCGCCCTGTTGCAGCAATTGCGCGCGCGCACGGCGCGCCTGCGACTCGAGCACTTCGTCATGGGCGGCGCCGTGGTGGCGCTGGTCATTCTCGTGGTGCTGCCGCTGCTGTCGCTCCTGCTCGGCAGCGTCCGCGGCGATGACGGTCTCAGCCTCGATCATTTCGCCGAGGTGCTGACCGGCCGGCTCTACGTCACGGCGCTCAAGAACTCGCTGATGCTCGGCGCCTGGACCAGCCTGTTCGGCACCATCATCGGGCTCACTTTGGCGTGGGCGGTGACTCGCACCGACGTGCCGTTGAAGCCCTTGCTGCAGCTCACCGCCACGCTTTCCTATCTGTCGCCGCCGTTTCTGACCGCGATCGCCTTCACCTATCTGTTCAGCCCCAATGCCGGCCTCATCAACGTGGTGCTGCGCGACGTTCTCGGGCTGCCGTGGCTCACCTTCAATATCTTCTCCATGCCGGGTCTGGTCCTGGTCACGGTGATGCACACCTTTCCGTTCGTCTATCTCCTGGCCGCGAGCGCGCTGCAATCCGTCGACGCCTCCTACGAGGAGGCCGCCCAGATCCTCGGCGCCGGCAAGCTGCGCACCGCCTTCGCGATCACCGCGCCGCTGGTGGCGCCGGCGGTTCTCTCCGGCACGCTGCTCGGCTTCGTCAACGCCATCGCGCTGTTCGGCTCGCAGGCCATCATCGGGTTGCCGGGCCGCATCGTGACGCTGCCGACCCGCATCTATGCGCTGTTCGACTATCCGCCCGAATACGGCCTCGCCTCCGCGCTCTCGCTCGTCTTCGTGCTCATCACCATCGTGGCGCTCTATCTGCAGCGCGCCTTCCTGGCGCGGCGCTCCTATGTCACGCTCGCCGGCAAGGGCTCGCGCCTGCAGCTGGTGCGGCTCGGGCACATGCGCTTCGTCCTCATCGGCTTCGGCATCGTCGTCTTCATCGTGTCGATCCTCGCCCCCTATGCGACCCTGATCGCGGTCTCGTTCTCGAAATCCTGGGGGCTCGACTTCTGGAAGGGCCTCACGCTCGCCAACTACAAGTTCATCCTGTTCGACTACGACGTCACCCGCCGCGCCATCCTCAACAGCCTCATGCTCGCCGTCATGGCGGCCACCATCGCGGTGCTGCTGGGCGCGGTGATCGGCTGGATCGACTTGCGCACCAAGGTTCCGGGCCGCCGCCTGCTCGATTATTTCGCCCTCATCCCGCTCGGGCTTCCCGGCATCGTGATGGCGGTGGCGCTGATCCAGTTCTGGCTCGCCATGCCGGTCGCGCTCTACGGCACGCTCGCCATCCTGCTGCTCGCCTATGTGGGCCGCTACGTTCCGCTCGGCGTGCGCGCCGCCAACGCGGCGCTGCGCCAGATCGATCCGTCGCTCGAGGAGAGCGCGCAGATCCTCGGCGCCTCGTGGCTCACCACCATGCGGGAGGTGACGCTGCCGCTGATCCGGCCCGGACTGTTCGCCGGCTGGCTGCTCGTCTTCGTGCCCGTCATCCAGGAGCTGAGCGCATCGATCCTGCTGTTCTCGTCGAGCTCGATCACGACCGCGGTCGCGATCTACAATCTCTACGAGACCGGCTACATCGAGCCGGTCGCCGCGCTCGCCATGATCAACATGCTCATCATCGGTGCGGCGATATGGCTCGCCACCAAGATCGGCGGCAGCCCTATCCTGGCGCGCGGCGGCGATGCGGCGCCGCACGGGGCGGGGGCGTAGATGGCCGGGATCACGATCCGGGGATTGTCGAAGCGATTCGGCGCGGGCGACGGCGCGCTCGCCGCCGTGGCGGATCTCGAGCTCGACATCAAGGACAACCAGTTCGTGACCCTGCTCGGCCCCTCGGGCTGCGGCAAGACCACGACGCTGCGCCTCATCGCCGGCTACATCACGCCCGATGCCGGCACCATCGCGGTCGCCGGCCGGACCTTGTCGTCGCCGCAAGGCGTCGTGCCGCCGGCGGAGCGCGGCATGGGCATGGTGTTCCAGAACTACGCGGTGTGGCCGCACAAGACCGTGTTCGAGAACGTCGTGTTCGGCCTCAAGCTGCGCAAGCTCGAGTCGGCGGCCGCACGCCAGAAGGTCGCCGACATGCTGGCGCTGGTGAATCTCGCCGGTCTCGAGGGCCGCTATCCGGGCGAGCTGTCGGGCGGGCAGCAGCAGCGCGTGGCGCTGGCGCGCTCGCTGGTGGTCGAGCCCGACATTCTGCTGCTCGACGAGCCGCTGTCCAATCTCGATGCCAAGCTGCGCGAGCGCATGCGCGTCGAGCTCAAGCAGCTGCAGCGCCGCACCGGCATCACCTTTGTGTATGTCACCCACGATCAGGCCGAGGCGCTCGCGCTGTCGGATCAGGTGGCGGTGATCAGCGGCGGGCGCTTGCAGCAATACGGCACGCCGTTCGAGGTCTATGCCCATCCGGCCAACCGCATGGTGGCTGATTTCATGGGCCTGGTGAACCTGGTGCCGGGCCGCATCCGCGAGATGAAGAACGGCGTGGCCGGCATCGAGCTCACGCCCGATCTCACGGTCACGGTCGCCCGTATCGACGGCCTGGCGGTCGGCGAGCGGGTGGATCTGGCGATACGTCCGGAGAACATCTCCCTGGCGCCGACCCCGCAGGCGAGCGCGACGGCGGCGCTCGCCCAGGTCACCAGCCACGTCTTCCTCGGCAATCTCAGCGAATACGAGGTCGCGCTGCCGTCGGGCCCGGTGCTGCGGGTGCAGACCCATCCGCTGCAGCAGTTCCGGGTCGGCGAGCCGGTCGCGATCGAGATCGACGCCACCCAATGCAGCGCGTTTCCCCGCATCCGCGGCGAGCGCACCGAACGATCCGCCCCGATGAATGAAGTGGGCGATCCGGAGGGGCAATGTTGAACCGCATTGCGTGCGACCACACGATCACGTCTTGGGCGTGACAGCTCTGCGCGCGCCGCCAGGCGACCACGCTGAGGCCGCTTGCCGCATCGAGCACCTGTGCGGGCGCGGGCGCGAGGCCGTGGCCGGCCAGCACCTCTTCGGGCGTGCGCTGCGGCACTTGCGGAAACACCGGCCGGCCGCCGGGCAATCGAACGCCCGGCGCCCGCGTCAGGTAAAAGACGTCGTAGTCGGGCAGGAACATGCCGAACACCGCGGTGCCGCCGATGACCGCGAGACTGCCATGCGGCAGCTCGAGCGCCGCCCACGCCTGCGCGAACGAGGCGCCTGCCGGATTCCAGAACAAGGCCATCTCGTTCGAGGGATCGGGTGCCAGCGCCGGAACGAGCCGGGTCAGGATCAGCCGCCGGCGCAAATGCGAATGCGGCTGCTGCTCGTGCGAGTGGGCGCCATGCACCACCGCTTCGACGCCGTCGAGCCCGAGCGCGAAGAAGCGTTGGTCGGCCTCGAGCTTGAGCTCTTCCGGCATGATGCCGGCCGCATTGGCGATCATGCCGTCGCTCGAAACGATGGCATAACCCTCGATGCGGCGGGGGCGTTCTAACGCGCTCATTCTTCAGCCGACGCGCCCATGTGAGACACACCTGTCATGCGATGAGAAGGTCATGCTATGTCGATCAGCGCGCGCGATGGCATGTTGCGTCCGTGAAGATGCACGGCCTGCATCCCCTACGGATGCACGGCGCCGCGCAGGTTGATGGCGGACAGGAACTCCTGCCGCGTCTCCAGCCGCTTGCGGAAGACCCCCAGCATCTGGCTCGTCACCATCGTGACGTTCGATTTGTGCACGCCGCGGGTGGTCATGCATTGGTGCGCCGCCTCGATCACCACCGCGACCCCGAACGGCTTGAGCACGCCGTCGAGGCAGGAGGCGATTTCCGCCGTCATCTTTTCCTGGATCTGCAGGCGCCTCGCAAAGACGTCGACCAGCCGGGCGAGCTTCGAGATGCCGACCACGCGGTTGCGCGGAAGGTAGCCGATATGGGCGCGGCCGATGATCGGGGCGAGGTGATGCTCGCAATGGGACTCGAACGCGATGTCCCGCAGCACCACCATCTCGTCATAGCCCGCGACCTCGTCGAAGGTGCGGCTGAGATAGTCGCGCGGTTCCTCCCGATAGCCCGCGAACCACTCCTCATAGGCGCGCGCGACCCGGGCGGGCGTTCCCAGCAAGCCCTGCCGGCTCGGATTGTCGCCCGCCCAGCGAATGAGCGTGCGGATCGCATTTTCGGCATCGGAGCGTGATGGCCGATCGGGCGCCGGCAGGCGGGCCGCGGATTTGGCCTTGCGGCCCTGCCCGATGGCGACGATTTTGCTCATTTGAACCTCTCGAAGCGGCCAATCCGGCGCGGCGCACAGCCCGCTGTTTCTACGCCGTTTCGGGTGTGTCATGGAAGGCGTATCCCGAGCTCGTGCTTTGAGCGCGAACTTGGGTGCCGGCGCATCCGCAAAGGGTGGCGAGGCGGCGTTTTGTCCGCGAGACGGCTCGAATCGGCGTGCCGCCCGGCTGCGCTGCTTCGCTCGCGATAATTTCACAGGGGGCACGGAACCCGAACCGGGCGAGTTCGTTTGTCCTCGGGGCCTCAAGCAACCCGAGCCAAGGGGAAAAAAGTCATGTCCTTCAGTCTCCCGGATCTGCCCTACGCCTATGACGCGCTGGCGCCGTTCATGTCGCGCGAAACGCTCGAATTCCATCATGACAAGCACCACAAGGCCTATGTGGATACCGGCAACAAGCTGCTGGCTGGCACCGAATGGGAAGGCAAGCCGCTCGAAGAGGTGGTGAAGGGATCGTTCGGCAAGAATGCCCCGCTCTTCAACAATGCCGCGCAGCACTACAACCACATTCATTTCTGGAAATGGATGAAGCCGGGCGGCGGCGGCAAGATCCCGGGCGCGCTGGAGAAGCGCATCGTCGCGGACCTCGGCTCCCTCGACAAGATGAAGGAGGACCTCATCCAGGCCGGAGTCGGGCAGTTCGGCTCGGGCTGGTGCTGGCTCGCCCTCAAGAGCGGCAAGATCGTCGTCATGAAGACGCCGAACGGCGAAAATCCGCTCGTGCACGGCGCGCAGCCCATCCTGGGCTGCGATGTGTGGGAGCACTCCTACTATATCGACTACCGCAACCGGCGGCCCGATTACCTCAAGGCGTTCCTGGATCATCTGGTCAACTGGGAGCATGTGGCTCAGATGCTGGAGGATGCCGGAAAAGCCAAGTCGATGGCGGCGTGACGCGCCCGGCGGCCGCGGATTGCGCCCGGCGGCCGCCGTTTCCGTCGCCTCCTTCTCCCTTTCTCCTTCAACCTGTGAGGTACGCTCGTGAGCAAAGTTCAGGAACTCAAGAAGGGCCGCGTCGCCCCCGCCCTCGACACCCCGACCGATCTGTCGGCCGAGGCGGTGCGCGCGCTGTCGCAGGCGCTCAATGCCATCGTGGCCGACACGCTGGCGCTCTATATGAAGACCAAGAACTTTCATTGGCACGTCAGCGGCCCGCATTTCCGCGACTATCACCTGCTGCTCGACGAGCAGTCGGAGCAGATTTTCGCCACCGTGGACGATCTGGCCGAGCGGGTGCGAAAGATCGGCGGCACCACGCTGCGCTCGATCGGGCACGTCGCCAGGCTCATGCGCATCAAGGACAATGACGAGGATTTCGTCGCCCCGCTCGATATGCTGCGCGAGCTCATGGCCGACAACAAGGCGACCATAGAGGCGATGCGGGCGGCCCACGAGCTCGCCGACGAGCATGAGGACGTCGCCACCGCGAGCCTGCTCGAGACCTTCATCGACGCCGCGGAAAGGCGCACCTGGTTCCTGTTCGAGGCGAGCCGCGGCATGGACCGGTCGGGGCATTGAGGCGGGATTCGAGAGGCGAAGATCAAATGGCAGAGATGAACCCTTCACCTCCCGATACGCCGGTCGTGAAATCCACCGATGACGCCCGCGCCGGCGTCACCGGACATCAGGTTCGCTACGTTCTGGGATTTGGGCTCGGGGGCGCCATCCTGGCGTTCCTTGTTTTGAGTCTCTATTTCGGCTTCGGAGGCCACTGAGATTCTGCGTGCCGCCGAGCACGGCCCGCCAGGACATCGCAACCGCATGCCCGCAACGGGAGCGGTCGGCGCGCGGCCGTGGCCATGAGCGTCCCGTTCGGGCGGCACTTGCGCCTCGTTCCGGCGGGCGCCGCGGCGCTGGTGCTCGGCACTACCGCCGCATTCGCGGCCGACGCCCCACAGAGCGGACCCTCTGAAGCCATCTTCCTGGCCGAGCTCGTCCTTCTCATTCTGGTCGGCCGCCTGCTCGGCGAAGCGATGCAGCGCGTCGGCCAGCCCGCCGTCATGGGGCAGCTGCTCGCCGGCATCCTGCTCGGTCCCTCGCTCTTCGGTTGGCTGTGGCCGGATGCCCAGCATTGGATCTTCCCGGCCGCCAAAGAGCAGAAGAGCATGATCGACGCCGTTTCCCAGGTCGGCATCCTGCTGCTGTTGCTGCTGACCGGAATGGAGACCGATCTCGCGCTGGTGAGAAAAGTCCGCCGCGCCGCCACCAGCGTGGCGCTGAGCGGGGTCGCGGTGCCGTTTTGTTGCGGCGTGGCGCTCGGTCAGCTCCTGCCGGAATCGCTGCTGCCGGATCCCGGCAAGCGCCTGCTGACCTCGCTGTTCCTCGGCATCGCCTTGTCGATCTCCTCCATCAAGATCGTGGCCGCCATCGTTCGCGAGATGAATTTCACGCGTCGCAATCTCGGGCAGGTGATCGTGGCGTCCGCCATCATGGAGGACACGCTCGGCTGGATCATCATCGCCATCACGTTCGGCTTGGCCGAGGCCGGCACCATCAGTCCGGCCAACGTCGCCATGAGCGTGCTCGGCACCGCGGTCTTTCTGGTGGCCAGCTTCACGATCGGACGGCCGATCGTGTTCCATGCGATCCGCTGGGCCAACGACAATTTCAAGAGCGAGTTCCCGGTGATCACCACCATCCTGGTGATCATGGGGGTCATGGCGCTGACCACGCATCTCATCGGCGTGCATACCGTGCTCGGCGCCTTCATGGCCGGCGTCCTGATCGGCGAGTCGCCGATACTCACCAAGCATATCGACGAGCAGCTGCGCGGCCTGATCGTGGCGTTCTTCATGCCGGTGTTCTTCGGGATGGCGGGCCTGAGCGCCGATCTCACGATTCTGCGCGATCCGCAGCTGCTCTTGTTGGCGCTGGGCCTGATCGCGATCGCCAGCATCGGCAAGTTCGCCGGCGCCTTCATCGGCGGCCAGATCGGCGGCCTCAAGCGGGCCGAGGCGCTGGCGCTCGCCTGCGGCATGAATGCGCGCGGCTCGACCGAGGTGATCGTCGCCAGCATCGGCTTCTCCATGGGAGCGCTCACGCAAGACCTCTTCACCATGATCGTGACCATGGCGTTCGTCACCACCATGGGAATGCCGCCGATGCTGCGCTGGAGCCTGGCGCGGGTCCCGCTCGGCAAGGCCGAGCGGGAGCGGCTGGAGCGCGAGGAGTTCGAGGCCAAGGGATTCGTCGCGAACCTCGAGCGCCTGCTGCTGGTCGTGGACGACAGCCCCAACGGCAAGTTCACCTCCCATATCGCCGGCCTGATCGCGAGCCGCGGCGGCCTGCCGACCACCATCCTGCCCAAGGGCCTGCCCAACGGCGCGCGGAGAAATCAAGCCCGGCGCCAAGCCGGTCACCCAGGCGGATAAAGTCGCCGAGCAGGCCCTCGAGACCGCGGCCGCGGACGTCAAGAAGAGCGAGCCCAAGGACGACGCGCCGGCCGCCGTCCATGTCACGGTCCGCAAGGCGACCGAGCGCCCGATCGAGGATGCCATCACCAGCGAAGCCGAGAAGGGCTACGACCTCCTGTTCATCGGGCTCAAGAGCACCAAAACCAGAGCCGGCGCGTTCAATCCCGAGATCGCCGGCATGGCGATCGCTTTCGAGGGGCCGCTGGCGATCGTGATGGGGCAGGGCCGGCATCTCGAACGGCCGGATCAATGCGCCTTCGACATTCTGGTTCCGGTGGCCGGGACCGAGATCTCGCGCCGTGCCGCCGAGGTTGCGGTCGCGCTCGCCCGCGCCTGCGGATGCCCGATGACCGCGCTCTATGTCGCCAATACCGGTGCCAGTGCCAAGCGCCGCGGCGGCGTGCGTGAGCGCCGCCAGGAGCAGGCCATCCTGAAAGAAATCGTCCAGATGGCCGACCGCTACGACGTGAAGGTGAAGACCGCGGTGCACTCCGACGTCGCCCCCGACGAGGCGATCCTGGTGCAGGCCAAGAAGGGCCGTCACGACCTGATCGTCATGGGGGTGCAGCGCCGGCCGGGCGACAAGCTGTTCTTCGGCGACACCGCCGCCGCCGTGTTCGAGAAATCGCCGGGCTCAGTCCTGTTCCTGTCGAGCTAGGGCGGATTGAATGTCGCCGCCGGGCGCGGCCCGCCAACGGGCTTTCGGCCGCCCCGATGATGAGCTCCGACGGGCGTAAACGCCCTGATATTCCATAGCGAAAAACCGACCGCGTCGAGAATACCCATTGGGCGTGTCGTGGGCTACGATTGCGCGGCAACTCGCCGGGCCGTAACCGCTGCGCCTGCGGGGTCTTGCGGCCCGATCAACATCGCCAAGGGAGGAGTTCATGCGGTATTCAAGCCCCAAGCGTTTTGCGGCCGGGGTGTCGCTTTTCCTGCTCGGTGCCTGCGCGTCGGCGCATGCGCAAACGGTCAACTACCACCTCATCAAGACCATCGCCTTGCCGGCCGCGCCGGGCGGCAGCGAATATTTCGACTACATCACCGTGGATGCCGATGCTCGCCGCGTCTATGTCTCGCACGGCACGGAAGTGGATGTGCTCAATGCCGATGACTATTCGCTGGTCGGCAGGATCGGTGGATTGAAACGCTGCCACGGCGTCGTCGTGATCAAGGAGCTCGGCAAGGGATACATCACCGATGGCGACGCTCAGGCGGTGTTCGTTTTCGATCTCGCCAGCCTGAAGGTCACCGGCGAGGTGAAGACGAACCAGCCCGATACCGACGCCCTGATCTACGATCCGGCGTCCAAATACATCTTCACCTTCAATGGCGACAGCCACAACGCCACCGTCATCGATCCGGTGAAAGAGGCCGTGGTGAAGAATATCGACCTGGGCGGCGCCGTCGAGTTCCCCGCCGTCGATGGGCAAGGCATGCTTTACGACAACAACGAGGAGAAGAGCGAGGTCGTGGCCATCGATACCCGCAGCCTCACCGTCAAGGCGCGCTGGCCGACCGCCCCGGAGGGACAGTCCGTCGCGCTGGCGATCGACACCAAGAACCGGCGGCTGTTCTCGTCCGGCCGCAATCCTCAGTTCACGGTCATGATGGATGCGGACAGCGGCAAGGTCATTCAATCATTCCCGATCAGCGTAGGGGTGGACGCCAACGCGTTCGAGCCCGCGACACGGCCTCTTTGTTCGTCTCGACCCGCGAAGGCATGATCCACATCTTCCACGAGGACTCGCCCGACAAGCTGAGCGAGGTCCAGACGGTCAAGACGCGAGTACGGGGCCAAGACGATGCAGCTCGATCCCAAGACCCACAATCTTTTCCTGAGCACATCGGATTTCGATCCGCCCGGCCCGCCCACCGAAAAGCAGCCGCATCCGCTGCCGCGGGCGAAGCCCGGGAATTTCCGGGTGCTGGTTTATGGGCCCTGATTGCGGCGCTTTGATTTAAGGCAAATGCAAAAGGCCCGGAACCATGTTCCGGGCCTTCGGCATCGCAAAACGCTCGCTCCGTCAGGTCGGTGTCACCACTTCAGGCTCAAGCCCACCCGGCTGGCGATGACTTCGTCGGTGGAGTTCATGCGAAACACGGTGGGCGCGCCGCCAAAGATGCTGGGGACAACGGATGTCGAGTCACTGTGACCCAAGTCGTAATAGAGGATCTCGCTCCTGATCGACAAACTTTGGGTGAACATGTGCTCGGCGCCGACACCCGCCACCCACCCGACCCGGGTCTCGCTGGTCTGGATGTTGCAGCAAACACCGTGCGGCAGTCCATTGTAACCATCACCCCAACCGTTGTTCACGCCGGCCAATGCCACGCCGCCGGTGAGGTAGAGCAGCGTGTCGTCGAGCGCGATACCCTCGCGCGCGCGACCGGTGGCGATCCAGGTGACGCCCGACTGCGTTGCGGAACTGGGGATGAGACCGACATCTCCAGAGGTGAACGTGCGGTTGAGGCTGGTCCACATGCCGTCGGCCTCGAGGCCGAACAGCCAATACTTGGACTGCCAGTTGTAACCAATATGCCCGCCGCCGACGAAGCCGCTGGCGCTGTTGCTCACGGCGCCGCCTTCGTCGTTCTCGGTGAGCGAGAAATTATGCCGCGCGCCACCCGCATCGATACCGATGTAGAAGCCGGTCCAGTTGGCCACCGGCACAGGCATCGCGGGCGCCTTGACGGCCATGTCGGCGGCGGCTGCCGCGCCCATCATGGCGAGCGAGGACGCGGTGGCGAGCAAATAGATCCTGGCGTTCATCAAGCTGTCTCCCCCGAATGGCGCGAGGCGCCCGGTTTCGGCCGTCTCACAGAACCGGACACTAGCCCGCCTCGTTGGAAAAAGCTGTTGTTTTAAAGTCACATAGGTGGAGAAAAATGCCTGTTGTCATGGGCGATCACCATGCGCTTGGCGTGCGCCCGGGCCGGCTCGATGTCTCGATATGATGACGGAATATCGGCCTTTTCGGCGTCTTCACCCGTCGAAGATCAACATCCCGCCATCCCCGAGGTGGCCGATCTCCGTCGAACTCGAACCAGCCGGCGCGGAACGCCCTTTCCGATTCGCGCGGGTTCCCGACATATTCCGCCACCATTTGCGGAGCGCGGAACCGGATCGCGCTTATCTGTCCGGCCGGGACCGGGTGCCCGGCCGCATCGACCGCCTCGGCGGCGACATCGGGCGCCAGGTACCCGACGGCGCCCGGAATGTCGGCGACGACATGCAGGGATCCGGCCGCAAGCGCGCCGGTCTCCAGCCGCCCGTAGGTGGAGAAGACATTGGCGCACATGCGCGCGCAGATGCGATCCGCGAGCGCGCGGTCGAGCCGCCCACCGCAACAGAATACCGCTTCGAAACGGCACTGGAACACGCTCTGGGCCTCGAGCAGCTCCAGATGGCGGGCGAGACCGGCTGCGGTCGCGACCATGGCCTGCATCTTGTACAGGTCGAACGCCTGCACAATGCTTTCCGGGTCTCCCGGCAAATAGAGCGTGCCGCCCTTGCAAAGCATATGGATCAAGTATTCGAACGCCGAAGCTTCGCCGAGCCCGACATCGCAATAGAGGCCCGCGCATCCCGCCAGCCGGTTGCCGTTGACGAAGGCGAAGCGCGCATTCCTTTGCCACGCGAGGTCGTGGGTCAACGCCACGCCCTTGCCGGCGTCCGGGGTAAGGAGAATCCGACAAACATCGTCCTTGCCCACCCGCTGCGTGACCTCCGGAGCGATCGGCTTGCCGCCCCCGATGGTCCAACCCGCGTCCGCCACGATCACGCGAGCCACGTGGGGAGACGCGGTGGCTCCGTCGGTGATGAGCAACTGCACCCCAAGCTCGGCTGAAATCGCCGCCGCCGGCGAGACGGTGATGATCCCCAATCGGGTCAACCCGAGCATGATGGCGGCGTGGAGAATCTGGTCCTTGATCGAGATCGCGACGACGTTGCCGCGCGTCAGTCCGAGCGCGAGGGCGGTGCGCCCGACATTGTTCATCATGTGCGCGAGGTTGCCGTAACTGACGGCTTCCATCCCGGCTCCGGGGGTGCAGATCGCTACGCCGTCCGGGTTGATCTTTGCCTGGAACAGGATGGGATCGACGATGTTCATGCCGGTTGCCTCGAGAACATGTGGGCCCGCCCCGCTAATGTAGGCTGGCCTTGGCGATATCCGGCAGGCGCTGCCGCTCCACCTTGCCCATGGCATTGCGGGGCAGGTCTTGCACTGCGATGAAGCGCACCGGCACGAAGGTTGCCGGAAGCTTGGCTTGGCAGTGCGCCCGCAGGGCTTGTTCGTTCCGCTGCGCGATCGGTGTGATCAACGACCACATCTCGTCGATCCCGAGCGCGTTGGTGACGCTGAAGACGGCGGCCTGGTCGATGCCGGCAAACGATGCGATGACCTCTTCCACCATTTCCGGCTTCACCTTGTCGCCGCCGAGATTCATCACGGCCTTTTCGCGTCCCGTGATCACCAGCAATCGATCCTGCGTCAATCGCCCGATGTCGCCCGGATAGAACCAGCCGTCCGCGAATGCAGCCGTCTGGTCGGATAGCGAGCCCAGATATCGTCCGGGACCGTAGGGGCTGCGAATGCGCACCAGGCCTTCGGCCCCGGCTGGCAGGGCATTGCCGGCCGCATCGGCGATCTCGACCGACACGTCCGGCAGCACATAGCCGACCGCGCCGGGCTGATGGGCGAACGCGCGGGTCGGCGCGACTGCGATCATGCTGGCCTCGGTCGATCCATAGAGCGACACTACATTGGGGCATAGCCGGGTGCGGACCCGGAACGACAGCGCATTCGACAGCAGGCTTCCGGCCGAAAGGATCATGTCCAGATTGCACTGGAGCGATTTGCGGACTTGGTAAAATTGCAGGAGCTGAGCCAGGCCGGCCGGGGCCGAGATCATGTTCTGCACCCCGTAGGCCGTGAACGCCTGCACCGTGAGCTCGAGGGTGGCGCCCGGAAAGAAGATCGTGCCGCCGCGCCACAGCAGGTAGATGAGGAACTGAAACCCCAGCGAGGTCGCCATGCCCATATCGCAATACGTCCTTGCGCATTGCGGCAGCAGGTTGCCGAAAACGGTATCATGGCGCGCGACCCGCGCCGCCATCATGCGATGGGTGAGGGCCACCGCCTTGGCGTCGCCGGTGGTTCCCGACGTGAGCACGATGCGGCAAATGTCGTCGTCGCTGCCCTGATAGAGCCGTCGGTCCGCCAGCGGGGTGCCTTCGCCGGCGAGCCAGCCCTGATCGACCCGGATGATCTTGGTGACTTCGTATGGAAAGTCGGTGTCGGTCATGAGCGCCGCGATATCGAGCTCCCGGGGCAGCCGCGGGTTGCGTCCCGACAGCGTAATGACCCCCAGCCGCGTCAAGCCCAGGACCAGCGCCGCATGCAGCACCGGATCCATCACGAAGATCGCGACGGTCTGTCCGCGCGACAGACCGCAGCCGACCGCCTTCCGGCTCACATTGTGTATGAAGCGCTCCAGCCGCCCGTAGCTGACCACAGGCAAGGAGGTTCCGGGCGCGCCCATCGCCACGACCGGGGCATGGTTTCGGCACTGATGGAGAACGTTGTCGACGATGTTCATCGGCGATCGGAAAATCCAGCCGTTCGGGAAACCGGCACGCTGTGAATCATGGTGGCACGAGCTTCCCGTTCCGAGTCGTTGGCACGCCGGCCCGATGTTGTCGGCTGGTCCGAAGACCGATTGATAGCGAGTTCTCGACGACCCGGAAAGGCTGAGCTGCGGGCGCGCGGTGCGCCGCTCAGCCCGGCTCCAGGCCCTTGCTCTTGAAAACCGCGGCGGCGGCCGGTGCGGTCAGGAACTTGATCCAGGCATTGGCCGCGTCCACCTGCTTGGCCCCGACCTGGATGCCGCTCGCGAATACCGTGGTCTCCTGGATGTCCGCCGGCAGCGGGCCGACGAAATCGACGCCGGGGAAATGCGCCAGCTCGCTCACCTGCTGGAAGCCGATCTCGGCTTCGCCGCTCGCCACCAGATTGCCGACGAACACGCCGGTCGGAGTCTGCTTGAGCTTGCCCTTGATCGCATTCGCCACCCCCAGGCGCTGGAACAGACCGGTCAGGTAGACGCCGCTCGGGCCGGTGGAATAGCCGATCGATTTGGCGGCCAGCAGCGCCGTCTTCACGGCTGCGGTCGTGCCGATGTCCGGTTTCGGGGCGCCGGCCCGCACCGCCACCCCCACGCCCGATTTGGCGATGTCGACGCGGCTGCCCGGCACGATCTTGCCCGACTTGATGAAGTCGTCGATGGCCGGGCCCGCCATGATGATGAGGTCGTAGGTTTCGCCGGCCGCGATCCGCTTCTGCACGTCGAGCGTGCCGGTGAAGATGGTGGTGACGGTATGCCCGGACGCCTTCTCGAACTGGGGCGCCAATTCGCGATAGGCTTGCTCGGGCGCCTGGGTGGAGAGAACCTTGATCTCGACCGCGCCGGCGGCGCCAGGCAGCAGCAACGGTCCCATGGAAAGACCGATGGCGGCGAAGATGACGCTGGATTGCATGATGGTCCTCCCGTGCGACATTTTGATATTGCGGACAGTTTAGCGGATAGTCGCACCGCGCAACAGCCGCGTCGAAATGTTCTATGTGTGCCGATCAGCGCGGCTGTAGGATGGGTTGAGCTCTTGCGAAACCCATCGGCCGGCGTTGATGGGTTTCGCAAACGCTCAACCCATCCTACAAGACCGACAACAATTCGGAGACGACGCATGAACAAGCCCGTTACCCCCTCGTCCGCGATCCGCGGCGAGGAGCATTGGACCCAGAAGGGCGATGTCCGCCTGTTCCTGTTCGAGAAGTATGCGCCCGATCCGTCCGGCCCGGCCGGCACCATCCTGTTCGTGCACGGCTCGTCCATGGCTTCGCAGCCGACTTTCGACCTGCACGTGCCCGGACGGCCCGACAGCTCGGTGATGGATTGGTTCGCGGCGCGTGGCTTCGATTGCTGGTGCGTGGACATGGAGGGCTATGGCCGCTCCACCAAGGACCGCGACAACAATGCCCCGATCGCGCAGGGCGCCGACGATTGCTTCGCGGCCGCCGGCTATATCGCCAAGCTGCGCGGGCCGCGCCCGCTCCTGGTCTACGGGATCTCGTCGGGCGCGCTGCGCGCGGCCCTGTTCGCCGAGCGTCATCCCGACATGGTCAAGCGGCTGGCGCTCGATGCCATGGTGTGGACCGGCGCCGGCTCGCCGACGCTCGCCGAGCGGCGCAAGAGATTGCCCGAGTTCCAGGCCAAGAACCGCCGCCCGATCGACCGTGCCTTCGTGCATTCGATCTTCGAGCGCGACCATGCCGGCACCGCCGACAAGGCGGTGGTGGAAGCGTTCGCGGACGCGATCCTGGCGGTCGACGATTCGGTGCCGACCGGCACCTATGTGGACATGTGCGCGCGGCTGCCGGTGATCGATCCCCTGAAGATCGCGGTGCCGACCCTCATCATGCGCGGCCAGTACGACGGCATCGCCAGCATGGCCGATCTCATCGCGTTCTTCGAGAAGCTGCCCAATCCAGACAAGCAGTTCGCCGTTATGCCGGGCATCGCCCACGCCTCGTTCCAGCAGAAGAACTACGCGCTGGTATATCATCTGCTGCTGAGCTTCTTCACGCAGCCCGAGCCGGTGTATCGCGGATGAGACAAAGCCCCGGTAAGGCACTCAAATAAAAGCGGAGGACACGCCATGCCCGCACTCACTCGCACGCTCGTCGCGGCCCTCGCGCTCGCCGGCCTGCTGGCCCCCGCGCGGGCGCAGGATGCCGTCGACCTCGCTAAGGGCGTCCATTAATAAGTAAGTCAATTCGTCTTACGACGAGTGACAGCTCTTTGGCGTGGTGAGATGGTGTAGTTCCAGTCGCCGTGGAACGAGTGGCGGGAGATGTTGACAGCGGCCAGTTGATCGTCGGATACCTTGAGCCCCTTCGGATACTTTCTTTCATCCAGTTCGGCCCGAACTTTGAGGCCAGCATCGGTTGTCGTTGCTGCGATCATCTGGACAATAGTGCGATAGCTGCGCAAGGGCTTGCCTCGCCAGTTCATTGTGATGAACGAGAAGAGACGATGCTCGATTTTGTTCCATTTGCTGGTTCCGGGTGGCAGGTGGCAGACCGTGATGGGGAGCTTGAGCTCGTCGGCCAGCCACTGCAGTTCGACTTTCCATAAACGCACACGATATCCGTTGCTGCCGCCGCCGTCCGCGCTGATCATTAGCCGTTTGGCTTTGGGATGACGTTTCTTTCCCATCGTGCGCCACCATCGGTGGATCGCACTGACCGCAAAGCTGGCGGTGTCATGATCGGTGCCCACGCTGACCCATCCGACATTGTTCGTGATGTCATACACGCCGTATGGAACAGCGCGGCTCAGCTTGGGATCAATAAAATCATGAACTTTGACCAATTCGGGCGTGCCTTTTGGTCGCCACTCGCGGCCGTTATTCTTGAAATTGCCCACCAATTCCTTCTTTTTCGTGTCAACCGAAATGATCGGTTCCTTCGCAGTCAAGAACGCCTTCGCCTGCCTATTGATGTACTCAAATTGGGCGTTGCGATCGATGTGCTGGTCTCCTTCGCGCGTCTTGCTGTTGGCCTGCAAGCTATAGCCCATGCCACGCAGAAGATCGCCGACAAGGGTGGGGGAGACGTCGAAAGCCGAGGGCAAGGTCGTCTGGTACACCTCGACCCCGGTCGAGGAGGCGCAGAGGATCGCCGACCTGTTCCGCATGGAGACCGGCATCACGGTCGAGCTGTTCCGCTCCGGCGGCTCGCAAATCCTCAGCCGCTTTCAGCAGGAGATCAATGCCGGGCGGGTCGCGGTCGACGTGCTCACCCATTCGGATCCGGCGGCGGCGCGCGCCATGGCCAAGAAGGGATTGTTCGTGCCGTTCCGGCCGAAAAACTTCGAGAGCATCCCGGACGCCGCCAAAGCCGCGGACGGCGCCTTCATCGGCCAGCGTCTCAACATGATGACCCACTATCTGCGCAGCGACAAAGTCGCGCCCGCCGATGAGCCCAAGACCTGGGACGATCTCACCGCTCCCAAATACAAGGGCATGCTGGCGATGGCGGATCCGTCCTTCACGTCGCTGCAGGTCTCGGTGGTCGGCATGATGTCGAAGCTGCGCGGCTGGGGCTTCTACGAGAAGCTGCGGCAGAACGACGTCATGATCGTGAGCGGCAACCAGCAGGTCTCCGACCTCATCAAGCGCGGCGAGCGCCTGATCGCGGTCGGCGCGCTCGAATTCCTACGCCGCCGATCTCAAGGCGGCCGGCCATCCGATCAGGACGCTTTACCCCGCCGACGGCGTGTTCGTCATCCCCTCGCCGACCGCGGTGGTCAAGGGATCGCCCGATCCCGCGGCCGCCAAGCTGTTCGCGCAATTCATGATCGGCGACGAGGTGCAGAGCCTGTTCCCGGCCGACGGCGGCTATTCGGCGCGCATCGACATCAAGCCGCCGCCGGGCTCGCCCGATCTCAAGAGCCTGAACATCATCGCGGTCGACGACGACTACGTCGCGCGCGAAGGCGCGCGGATCAAGAAGCAGTTCAACGAGATTTTCCAGTAGGTGGTTCGGCAGCGGAAGTCGAAGCGGCGCGGCGCCCGGTAGGCCGTCAAATGACCGCATCGTAGTCGGCGTGCGAGCCGATCCAAAACCACAGCAATCCGCCTTCGATCTCCACGGCCAGGGCGCGATAGCGGCTCCCAACTCGAACCGACCAGAAGCGCCCGACCTTCTTCAACTGCAGCGACGGATGCCGCGGGTTCTCTTTCAGCAGGGCGTAGTTCTAATCAGCAAGTGTCCGGATGCTTTCGGGAAGCCCGGCATATGACTGCCAGAATGCCGGGCTCGCGAAGTGCCTCACAGCTCGCGCGCGCGCCCGGCTCGGTAGTCCGCTAGAGCCTGCTCGGCCAGCCGGTCGAGCTTGCCCGCCTCGGCGTCCCGCTCGATCTCCTGATCGAAGCGTGCAGCCTCGAATTCCGCGAACCAGGCCCGAAATTGGTGGAGCTGATCGGGGGGCAATTCAGCCACCGCCTTTTCGATGTCTTCGATGGTCGTCATGTGTGCGAATATAGCACAGCCACCCGTGCGGTGTCGTCCTTCGCGTGCCCGCTCGAAGGATCACACCGCGACCTTGTGCAGGAAACCTTCGACCTCGGCGCGCACGTCGGCGGCGGCGGCTTCGACCGCTTCCGAGGCGGCGAGCACGGTCTCGGCGGATCGGCGCGTCTCGGTCGCCGTGACCGCGACCTCGCCGAGCACCGCCATGATCTCCTTGGTGCCGCGCACCGCGCCGGCCACGTTCTGCGAGATCTCCCC
The DNA here is from genome assembly GCA_963744275.1 of uncultured Alphaproteobacteria bacterium. Lineage (GTDB taxonomy): Bacteria > Pseudomonadota > Alphaproteobacteria > Rhizobiales > Xanthobacteraceae > VAZQ01. The sequence continues at coordinate 751,416 of CAVUSX010000021.1, read as the reverse complement.
GGTGGCGCCGCTCTGCTGCAGCACCGAAGCGGCGGCGGCGGCGGTGAATTGGTTGATCTCCTGCATGCGATCGGCGATGCGGCCGATGGCTTCGACGCCCGCGGCGGTCGAGGCCTGCACCGCGGCGATCTGGCCGGCGATCTCCTCGGTGGCCTTGCCGGTCTGCACCGCCAGCGATTTGACCTCCGATGCCACCACCGCGAAGCCGCGCCCGGCATCGCCGGCGCGGGCCGCCTCGATGGTCGCGTTGAGGGCCAGGAGGTTGGTCTGCCCGGCGACCTCCTGGATCAGCTTGACCACGTCGCCGATCTTGCGCGCCGCCTGCGCGAGGCTGCCGATCTGCTGGTTGGTGGCGGCCGCCTCCTTCACCGCGATGCCGACCAGGTCGTTGGTGCGCCCGAGCTGCTGGCTGATCTCGCCGATCGAGGACGACAGCTCCTCGGCGGCCGAGGCCGCGCTTTCCACGTTGAGCGAGGCCCGGTTGGATTCCCGCACCGCGCCTTCGGCGCGCTCGGAGTTCTTGTTGGAGGCCGCGAACAGCGTGGCGGCGGTCGAGCGCATCGCGATGGCATTGTCGCCGACGGTGCGCAGCAAGGTTTCAACGCGCCGGCGGAACGCCGTCAGCGCGGCCTCGATCGCGGCGCGGCGCTTCTCCTCGGCGGCGGCCCGGTCGCGCTCCTGATCGGCGCACAGCTGCACCGTCACGTCCTGATGGGTGGAGACCCAGCCGCCGTCCGGCATCGGACGGTTGGAGATCGCGAAGACGCGTCCATCCCCCATCTGCAGGGTCTTGTCGATCGGCTTTCCGGAGCGGATCTCTTCCATCACGTCGGCGATATAGCGCTCGACATCGCCCGTGAAGGTGCCGACGCGGACCCGTTCATGGAAGAGATCGCGCAACGAGCAGCCCGGCTTGGCATCCACCGGCGACAGCCCGTACATGCCCAGATAGGCCTGGTTGACCAGGATCAGGCGGCCCGAGGGGTCGAACATGCCCAAGCCCTGGGACATATGATCGACCGCCGCCGCCAGCCGCAAATTCTGCAGCCGCAACCGACGGTCCATGAGCGCCGCCGCCAGGCTCGTGCTCAGGAGCGCCGCCGCAACGCTGGCGATCGCGATGGCCAGCAGGCCCGGCGGGAGCGAGGACGCATCGATCGCGCGCGTCGGATCGGGGACGATCTCGATCGCCCCCATGGCGGTGAAATGATGCGCCACGATCGCCAGGGTGAGCAGGAGCGCGGCGAGCCATCGCGCGCGCGTGCCGGCGCTGCGCGCCGCAATCGTCAGGGCCGCGATTCCCAGCAGCATCCCGAGCACAATGGAAGCCGCGACCAACAGCGGATCCCAGCTGATGCGGCCCGGCATGTTGACCGCCGCAATGCCGGTATAGTGCATGCTGGCCACGCCGGCCCCCACGATGGCACCGCCGATCGCCGGCCCCCAAGGCGTCGAGCCATAAACCGCGGCCGCAAGCCCCAAGGACGTGATTGCGACCGCTGCGACCAGCGAGAGCACCGTCAGTCCCATGTCATAGGTCACCCCGATGCCGGGATCGTAAGCCAGCATCGCGATGAAATGCGTCGCCCAGATGCCGCTGCCGGTCGCACAGCCGGCTGCGATGATCCAGTTCAGCCGCGCGACTTGTGCCGTCGCCCGAGCGTTGTGAAAGAGGTTGACCGCGACCAGGCTCGAAAGAAAGCAGATGACGCCGGCCACGACGACGAGGCGCCAGTCGTGCTCGGTGGTGATGCAGGTGAAGACACGAATCATGGCTGACTTCGTTGGCTCGAGGAAGTTCACCCGCCCCCGGGGGCTGCGGCGGGATAGTGGGATCAGGCCGGACCAAAGGCTCGAATCCGGCTCCATTGAGCCGGATCGGTATGTCGTCGAGATAAACCTATCCGGACACCCGTTGGTTTGGGGTTAACGGAGAGTTACCGGAATCCTAACAAATCGACCAAGTCGGGGCATTGCGGCCGGGTCCGCGGCATTTCGGGCGCGCAACCATGGTTCAGCCACGGTCGCGTGGCAGACGACGGCACGATTGGGGGGCTCTCATCGATGCTCGAACGACAAGCTTCTGCGCGACCGGCGGCGTGCCTCCTCGCGGCGCTCGCATTCGCGGGTCTCGGCGGCTGCGCGGCCGACCGCCCGCCGCCCTCCGGCGAGCCCAGCATGTATGTCAGCATGGCGAGCGGAGACGCCGAGCTCGATGCGGCGGCCGCCGCCTCGATGATCTCGGGCTACCGGGCCAACAACGGGCTCACCGCGGTCACCCTCGATCCCGAGCTGATGAAGCTCGCCGACGCCCAGGCGCGCGCCATGGCGAGCCACGACAAGCTCGATCACAACGTCATCCGCGACTTCGGCGAGCGGCTGCAGGTCGCGGGCTACAAATCCACGGTGGCAGCCGAGAACATCGGGGCCGGCTATCACACCTTGGCGGAGGCCTTCTCGGGCTGGCGCGACTCGCCCCCACACCGCCGCAACATGCTGCTCGAGGGCGCGTCCCGCATCGGCATCGCGGCCGCCTATGCGCCCAAGTCCAAGTATCGGGTGTACTGGGCGTTGATCCTGGCCGGGGACGGGCGGGGGTGAGGGGCAAATTGGTGAGTGGTGAGTAGTGAGTAGTGAATTGCGGCTGTTTACCACTCACCACTCACCACTCACCACTCACTTATTCACTATTCGCTATCTACTCGCCGTTCGCTTCTCCCTCACCCTTGCCGCCAGCTCATCCGCACCGCCGTGCCCGAGGCTGCCAGCGTGAACGCGATCACCAGCAGGATGCCGGCCGTTCCGGTCGCGGTCGCGATCAGGCTCGCCAGGAACGGCACCAGCACCTGGCCGACGCGATTGCCGGTGATGCGCAGCGACAGCGCGGTGCCGCGCGCCTGCGCGGGCGCCAGGTCCACGATGCCGGACAGCGTCGTGGTCGACGCGATGCCGAGCCCCAGCCCGACCGAGACGATCGCCAGATACATCAGCGGCAGCGATGGGAGCGCCAGCACCGCGAAGGCCGCCGCCGCCACCGCGATGCTCACCAGCGTGAGCCGCAGCCGTCCGAGCACCATCAGCAGCCGGGAGTAGAAAACCCGCGCCACCAGCGCCGCCACCGACCTGATCGCCAGCAGCATCCCGATGTCGCTTGCATCCACGTGGCGCTCGGCGCCGATCAGCGGCAGATAGACCACCAGGAGATCGAGCGACGTGACCGTCACCACGCTCGCCATCAGCACCGCGGCCATTCCGGGCATGCGCATGAGCGTGCCGACCGTCACCATCGGGCCGGCGGACTGATGCGCCGCCGGCGGCGGCGCCGGCCGCAGCGTGAGCGCCACGGCCAGGCACAGCACGGCGGCGCAAAGGCCGATCCCGAACAGATAGCCGGTGGCCGGGACCGTGGCGGAGCCGCCGAGCCATCCCACGATGAAGGGTCCGAGCCCCTGGCCGGTGGAGACCGCCACCATGTAGTGCCCGAACGCGACCTCGCGGCCGCGCATGTTGGCGCAGCGCACCGCCAGCATCTGATGCGACGCCATGCAGAACATGTGGCCGAAGCCGAGCACCACCGTGAAGGCGAGCAAATGCAGAGCCGAGGTCGACCAGCCCCAGAACCCGGCCGCCGCCAGCAACACCAGAGCGGCCCCGATCCAGGCCGCCCGGCTGTCGTTGCCGCGGTCGATGAAACGGCCGAGCGAGACCGCCGAGAACACCGGCAAGAGCGCGAACCCGGCCGAGATGACGCCCAGCCACACGATCGGAAGGTAAAGCTCGATGGTCCGGTAGGAGGTGGTCACCCGGATGATGCCGATGACCGTGTGCACCATGAAGGCATTGGCCAACAACGGGCCGAGCAGGCGCCAATCGATGTCGGGAGCAATCGAGCGGGCGGGTGTCTGCTGCAGCATCTGTGCCCGGTTCCCCCGGTCCGGCATCCTTGCAGACCGCGCCCCGTGCGGGAGCCCGTCCAGGCTTATCCGCAGTCGCGGCCTGCGGAAAGGGGATTTGGCATTCCGGGCCGGTATGACAGCAATGACGATTGCCGCCGACGTCAGGACGGTCGCAGCAATTCCGCCATTCCGGCTCGGCCGGCTCATACGCAAATGGCTCGGGTCCGGAGACCTAAGCCAGGCCATGAAATGTGGTTGCGGGATTTCTTCTCGAGGCCGCAAGTTCAACAGGCAGCAGCGGACCCGGTCGATGTATTGCAAATATGTCGGCGACGTAATACGATGATGCCTCATGAAGACATTGACGGTTCGATTGCCTGAAGCGCTGGTCGCCCAGATCGAAGCCGAATCGCGCCGGCGCAAGCTGTCGAAATCCGACGTGGTGCGCGAGCGGCTGGCGAGGCCGAAGGGATCTCGCCGGCGACAGCCAGCAATGCTCGACGCCATCGCGGACCTCGTCGGCTCGGTCGATCGGCTGCCGCGGGATTTGAGCGCGCGGACGAAAAAGTACCTGACCTCGACCGGCTATGGCGACAAGCGCACTCGTTGATGCCGGTTTCCTCGTGGCGCTCCTCAGTCGGCGCGACGGCAACCATCGCTGGGCCGCCGCGCCAGCGCCACGCCTGCCGCCGCCCTGGATGACATGCGAGGCAGTGCTGTCGGAGGCATCCCATCTGCTCGGCGGGCACGGGACCCGAAGTCTCGCTTTGCTGCTTCGCCGAGGTGCCCTCGTCTGCGGCTACCGGTTCGCTGGCGACATGGATGCCGTGCTCAAGCTGCTGGAAAAATATGCCGACGTGCCGATGAGCTTCGCGGATGCTTGTCTCGTACGCATGACGGAGACACTGAACGACCGCTGACCACGGACGCCGACTTCCGCATCTACCGGCGGCTCCGCCGCCAGATCATTCCATGCGTGCTGCCGCGCTGAATCCGGCGCCGACGAGGTATCGGTTTGGGCGAGCGCGTCGATCGGTGACATTCAGCATCGATCGCGTGTACCGAAGTGGCGCGCCTGAAGGGATTCGAACCCGATCCCAAATTCGCGGTCAGGGGGCGCCTTCAGGCCGAACCCACTTTAGCTGGAGGGGCGTCCCACGATCGCGCGCGCCCGGTCACGCACCCGCTTGAGCCCCGCGATGGCGGCGCGGCGCAGCTGTTCGAGCCGGCAGGCGAGCCAGAATGACGGACCGCCGTCGCGGCCCCGGTTGCATCAGGTGGTCGGCGAGGGCGAGGCGCTCGCGCCAGATGTGATCGATCATGGGATGGCCGGCGGTGGCGCAGGAATCCGCGCGCGCCACATCCGGATCGTCGAGCAGCCCTTGCGTCACGTCGATGAGGAGCTGCACGCCCGGTGAGAAGCGCGCGAACCTCTCGTCATAAGCGATCTTCCAGCACCACGCGGTCGCGCCGCTGCGCAGCGTCACCAGGGCGGCGATCGGCCGTTCGCCGGCACAGAGCCGGTCGATCCGCGCCTTGCCGGCGCGGGCGAGGCCGGTGACGGCGTTTTCCATGAAGACGCGGATGTGATCGTCGGCGCGGGCCGCGGTGCCGGCGCGGCCTTTCCAGCCGGCCGCTTCCAGCGCCATGAAATCGCCGAGCGCCGCCGCCATCGCGGAAGCCTCGGTGACGGTGCTCGACACGAGAGGAGCGGTGTCCGCCAGGCGCTTCCTTTGCCGCCGCAGCTCCTTGCGCTTCTTGGCCCCGATGGCGTCGTCGAGATAATGCGCGCGCGCGCCGCCGGGCGCCAGCGAGCGCGCGCTGATGGGCGGCGAGCGCGAAGCTCTTTCCATCGTGCCGCGCGAGCGCGGCCGCGAAGGCCTGCGCCACCGGTCCGCTCACCGGCAGATACGGCATCAACAACAAGTCGGGGAGGTCGGGCTGGCTCGCCAGGTGATCGAGCCAGGCGGCAATCAACCGCCGCGCCCGCGTCACGATCGATCAGCGGCGTGCCGAGCGGCGCATACGGATGGGTCCAGCCGACCAGCACCGGCAACCCGACCCCATAGCGGCGGCGCTCGATCCGCCCCGGAAAGAAACCCATGAGGCGGCGGGGCGATGGGCGCGACCACACCAGCGCGGCCTCGACGTCGCGGCCGAGCACCGGTGCGGCCGCGAGCGCGAAGGCGGGCTCGAGAAAGACGTTGGGCTCGAGCGCACGGTCGGCGAGCGACTGCCACTGCGCGGCGATCCCGGCGAGCTCGGCCAGCGGCCGCCATTCCACCCGAAAATCGGACTCGATGATGCCGTGCACGACCTTAACTCTCCGCGCGGCCCCAGATGAAGACGTGAAAGCCCAGCCGGCTCTTGGTGACCCGGAACAGCATGATGGATTCGATGACCAGCGCCGTGGTGGTGGCGGTGGCGGCGCCGGCGGCGCCGAACCACGGAATGAGCGCCACGCAGGCGCCGAGATTGATCGCGAAGGCGGCGCCGTAGATGAGGGCGCAGGCGCGCTGCTCGCCCAGCATGTTGAGCAGCCGCTCGATCGGCCCGATCGCGGCGCGCGCCAACAGGCCGATCGCCAGGATGAACATCAGGTGATAGCCGCCGGCGAATTGCGCGCCGAACAGGCGCAGCAAGGGTTGCCCGACCGCGAGCAGCAAGGCGGTCGCCGCCACCGAGGGCCAGAACGTCCATTTGATCGATTGCGCGATGAAGGCCGACAGCCCGGCGCGGTCGCCGGCCACGTGGTACACGCTGAAGCGATGCGCGGTGGTGGCCGAGATCGCGTAATAGATGAACGAGACCAGCGCCAGGGTCTTGGCGGCCGCATAATAGACCGCGACCTCGTCCGGCGGCCGGAACTGCTGCAGCACCAGGATGTCGACGTAGGTGAGCAGCAGATAGAAGCCTTCGGCCAGCAGGATCGGGGCCGACGTCACCAGCCAGTAGCGGACCGCGAGCGCCTTGGGACCGGGCACGATGCAGGCTGTGAGCCGGGCGTTGAGCACCAGGAGCTGGCCGATGGTGGGCAGCCAGATCGAGATGCCGGCCACCATCATGGCGGTCACCGCATTCATCGGCAGGCCGGCGAAATAGGCGGCCGCCATCAGGCCGGTGAGCAGGAGCTGACGGACCACATAGGTCGGCATCAGGCTCAAGCCCACCCAATCATGGCTGCGGGCGATGCCGTCCTGGGTATTGGCGAGCGCGTAGGCCGGCAAGCTGATGCAGGCGAGATAGAGCGGAACCACCAGATAGTCGTCGAGCCACGGCGACAGCAGCCAGATGCCGCCCGCGCAGGCGAGCGCGATCGCGGTGGCGATGCCGAACGCCACCAGGCGGCTGCCGAACAGGAAGCCGCGCAGGAGATCGAGCGCGCCGCTCTCGCGGTATTCCGGAATGAAGCGCTGGGCCGCGGTGCCGAGCCCGAGATCGAGCGGTTGCCCGATCAGCAGCACCCAGGTCCAGACATAGACATAGATGCCGAACTCATAGCTGCCCATCCAGCGCGCCAGCAGGACCTGGGACCCGTAGGCGAGCACCGCGCTCGCCACCCGCAATACGAAGACGGTGCCGGCGAGGCGCTGCATCAGCATGTCGGCGCCGCCGAGATGCGCGCCCAGCCGTCGCCACAGCGCGAGCAGCGCCGGGCCCGTCGAGATGCGCGAAACGTGCTCCGAACCGGTCAGTGCCAAATGCGCCTCCGCACCGCGCGCCGCCCCGCGGTCGCAAGCCGCGACCACTAGCAACGAACTGTTAACATTCGGTTCGGCCGATCGGGCGGATTGCGCCCGGCCTCAACCCGCAAAGCCGCCGGCGTCCAGAAAGGCCTGCTCCTGCGGGGTGGTGGTGCGGCCCAGCACCGCGTTCCGGTGCGGAAAGCGCCCGAAGCGGCGCGATGATATCGGCGTGAATCCGCGCGTATTTCTCGCTGTCGCCGTCGGCCTGCCGCGCCAGCGCCAGCGACCGCTCCTGGTCGGCGGGATCTTCCGAATGCATGAACGGCAGGTAAAAGAAGATGCGCTCGGGGCCGGGGGCGGCGGTGTCGAAGCCATGCGCGATGGCGCGCTGCGCGACCGCGCGGGCGAGCGGGTCGGTCGCAAAGGCGCGCGCGCTGCCGCGAAACATGTTGCGCGGGAACTGATCGAGCAGGATGAGGAGCGCGAACGCGCCCTCCGCGGTGGCCTCCCAATCGCAGAGACGGCCGGCGGCGGCGGCCTCATGGGCGGCCAGAAACCGCGTCGCGATCTCGCGGTCGAAGGCGGCATCCTTTCGAAACCACGCCTTCGGCCCGGCTGCCCGCCAGAACGCATTCACCGCTTCGGGCTGCGGCTGCGGCTCGTTGTCGTTCACAGCCGGATCCCGCCGTCGCGGATGCGATCGTGCAGCGCGCGGTCGATCCGCACGAAGGCCTTGGCGGCCGGATCGTCGAAATAGATCGGATCGGTGGTGGCGGCGGGATCGAAGCCCTGCGCCACGAAGTCGATCTTCTTCTGCTTGAAGGTGCTGGTGACATCCATCTCGCCGCGGATGCGCAGGAACAGCGGGCGGGCATAATCCGGCAGGCTGCTCGCCAAGTGCTTGCGCAAGGCCGTGAGATCGAAGCCCGCATTCACCACCAGGGCCGCCATGCCGGCGCGGCCGTCGCGCCCCGGGATGCTGACCCCGTAGACATTGGTCTCCTCGACGCCCGGAAACTGGCCGATCGTTTCCTCGACCTCGGTGGTGGACACGTTTTCACCCTTCCACCGAAAGGTGTCGCCGATGCGGTCGACGAAGTAGAAATAACCGTCCCGGTCCTTGCGCATCAGGTCGCCGGTGCGGAACCAGCTGTCGCCCTTCACGAACACGTCGTGCAGGATCTTCTTCTCGGTCTCGGCCTTGGTGGCATAGCCCTCGAAGCGCGCGCCCGGCTTGGAGGCGTCCTTCAAGATCTTGCCGATCACCTCGCCGGCTTCCTCGGGGGCGCATTCGATGCAGAAGCCCTGCGGGTCGCGGATCGGCTGCTGCAGGTCGATGTCGAAGCGGACCACCTTGGTGGGGAAGCGGCCTTCGAGAAACCAGGGGATGCGGCCGACCGCGCCTTCCTTGTCCTCGAAGTTGAACATCGAGACATTGCCTTCGGTCGCCGCATAGAACTCGATGATGTGCGGGATGCCGAAGCGGCGCTTGAAGTCGTGCCAGACGTCCGGCCGCAAGCCGTTGCCGCACGCCAGCCGCAGCCGGTGCGTGGTCTCCTTCGGGTGCGGCGGCGAGTTGAGGAGATAGCGGCAGAACTCGCCGATATATTGGAAGATCGTGCAGTTCCAGCGCTCGATGTCGTCCCAGAATTCGCGCGCCGAGAACTTCTCCCGGATCACCACCGAGCCGCCATTGACCAACAGCGCGCCGGTCGCCACCAGCCCGCCGGCCGTATGGTACATCGGCAGGCAATCATACATGCGGTCGCTTTGCCGCGTCGCCATGACGCCCGCGAAGGCATGGCCGGCCAGCATCAGGCGATAGTGGTTCATGTTGGCGGCCTTGGGCAGGCCGGTGGTGCCGGAGGTGTAGATGTAGAGCGCGCGATCCTCGATGGTGAGCGCGCGCGTCTCGCCGCCCGCGAGCTTCGCGCCGGAAAGAGCGTCGACCGCGCGATCGATGCGCGGGTGACCGGGCGCGGCGTCGCCGTGCAGCCAGAGCTTGGCGTCGCCGCTGATGAACGCGCGCGCGGTCTCGAACCGCTCGAGCAGATCGGCGGCGACGATGACGTGCTTGGGGCTGACCACGTTGATGCAATGCGCCAGCGTCGCGCCGGTCAGATTGCTGTTGATGAGCGCCACCACGCCGCCGACCCGGGTGACGCCGAGCCACAAGGCCATGTATTCGGGCCGGTTCGGCATCATCAGGCAGACCGTGTCGCCCTTTTGGATGCCCTGCGCCAAGGTCCAGCGGGCGTATTGGTTGGCGCGCGCGGCGAGCTCCCGATAGCTGAAGCTCTCCCGGTCCGAGAGCAGCGCCGGGGCGTCGCCCCAGCGCTCCGCCAGCTCGTCCACGATGGCTGGAAAGACCCGCGTCGGGTGCCTGGCGATCGGCGTCGTCATGCGCAGGGTGCGCAACGCCCCCTTGAGGCAGGCCCAATCGGACGCGCGCCGCGCCATCCATCCCATTGAATCCGTGTCCCAGCCAATCATGTCCCGGCGTGGCGGCCGATGCGATTCGCCGCCGTGTCGCGGCGAGCATCGGGCAGCGGGCGCAAGGGTGCAAGGGCCGAGGGCGCCACCACCAGGGCGTCTACGCCCGTCTTCGACGGACTATGGGTGCCCTTACCGATCCGGGCCCCCGAACGGCACCAGCGGATTGTCCAGGAGCGCGGCGCGGTCGGGGCGGTCGGGGGCGCTGCGGTTGAGAAAGGCGTCGAACAGGGGGCCGACCTCGCCGGCGCTCAAATCGCGGGTGATCAGCACGATGCGGGTGCGCTGATCGGCGTCGGGCCAGCCCTCCAGCCGCACCGCCGGATGCAACACGTGCTGCACGCCGTGGATCACCAGCGGGCGCGCCGGCTCCTCGGCGATCTTCACGATGCCCTTGAGGCGCAACAGCTTGGGGCCATGCAGCGAGCGCAAGAGGTCGATGAACATCTCGAACGAAGCTGGCCGGGATCGGGGCGTCGGAGGTGAGCGTGAAGGCGCGGATGCGCTCGTCGTGGCGGTTGGGATCGTGGTGATGCGCGTGTGGACCATGTCGTGTGCCGGCCCCATAGGCCTCCTCGGCCAGCCAGCGCTTGACGTCGGGACTCTTGCGGTCCGGATCGAACAGGCCGCAGCCCAGCAGGTTCGGCGCGGTCGCCTCGCCGGCGGCGGCGTCGAGGATCATGGCCGCCGGATTGAGCGCGGCAAGCCGCGCCCGCACTTCCCGCACGATCTCTTCGCGCGCCGCCGCGGCCGGCAAATCCGTCTTGGTCAGCACGATCCGGTCGGCGACCGCGACCTGCTTCACCGATTCCATATGCTGGTCGAGCGTGGCGGCCGCGTTCACCGCATCCACCACCGTGATCACGCCGTCGAGCCGGAAGCGCAGGACCAGATAGGGATGCGCCATCGCGGTCTGCAGCACCGGAGCCGGGTCGGCGAGCCCGGTGGTCTCCAGGATGACGCGGCGAAACACGATGCGGCCGTTGTCGAGGTCGCGCAGCAGCTGCTCCAGCGCCTCGACCAGATCGCCGCGCAGCGTGCAGCACAGGCAGCCGCTCTGCAGCAGCACGACTCCGTCGCGGATCGGCCTGACCAGGAGATGATCGAGCCCGATCTCGCCGAACTCGTTGATGATCACGGCGGTCTCGGCGAGCGCGCGATCGTGCATCAGCCGGTTGAGCAGCGAGGTCTTGCCGGCGCCCAGAAAGCCGGTCAGGACCGTGAGCGGGATAGGTTCGATCGGCCCTCGCGGCCGCGCCGGCCCGGCTTTGGTCACATGATTCCGTGTCAGTTCCGCAGCTGCGGCTTTTCGGTTACGACCCGCGGCCGTGCGCGCGGCAGCGGCACCAGGGCGGTCGCCCTGACGGCGCGCAGCTCCGTGGGCGGGCTGGCGGCGAGCGCGGCCGGGCTCATGCTCGTCCACGGCACCGCGCTCACGGAAGCGACCGCAGGGCCGGTCGGGGCGGCCGCAGTAGCTTCGCCGGCCGCCGCCTTGCTGCCCGGCTTGGCGGGCTTGCCCGGCTTGGCCTCGGCGGCTGCGATCTGCGCGTTCGCGGTCGCCACGCCTTGGCCCTTGGGCGGACCGGTGAAGACCACGACCGGCTCGCCCAGATTGGCTTCCGCCTGCAGGAGGCCGGCGCTGCCCTTGGGCTGCGGCCGCAGGCTGGAGAGAAACACCGCGTAGGGCGAATCGGGAGCGCCCGGCACGCTCGCATCCTGCTCCTCCTCCTCCTCGCCGGAGGGGCGCTTGTGATGCGCACCGCACATCTCCTCATGCAGATTGGCGGGCGCGGCATCGACCGGCGTGAGCGATTCGACCGAGCCGAGCGAAGGCGTGAGCCAGGACAGCGGCGCGCGCGGTGAAGCCCTGCTCGAGCAGATGCGCCGCCTTGACGGCGCGCACCGCCGAGGACGGCGCTCCCAGCACCACCGCGATCAGGCGGCGGCCGTCGCGGGTCGCGGTCGCCACCAGATTGAACCCGGAGGCGCAGATGAAGCCGGTCTTCATGCCGTCGGCCCCCGGATAGCGGCCGAGCAGCGTGTTGTAGTTGCGCACCACGCGCTTGCCCAGCCGGATGCCGGGCAGATGCCAGTACGAATCGTATTCGGGAAATTCGCGGATCAAGGCGCGCGCCAGGATGGCGAGATCGCGCGCCGAGGTGATCTGCTCGTCGGCCGGCAGCCCGTTGGGGTTGACGTAGTTCGTCTGCGTCATCCCGAGCGCTCTGGCGTTGCTGTTCATCTCGGCGGCGAAATTATCGATCGAGCCGGACACGCCTTCCGCCAGCAGCACCGCCATGTCGTTGGCCGACTTGACCATGAGCATCTTGATGGCATTGTCGACGGTGACCTGCGTGCCGACCGCAAATCCCATCTTGGTGGGGGCTTGCGCGGCCGCATTGGCCGAGACCGTGAACAGGGTGTCGAGCGTGATGCGTCCCTCCCGCACGGCGCGCAGCGTCGAATAGGTGGTCATCAGCTTGGTGACGGAGGCCGGATACCACGGATAGGTGGCGTTCTCGGCGTGCAGCACCTTGCCGGTATTGACGTCGACCAGCAGCAAGGCCTCGGCGCCGGCCCGCCCGCTCGCCAGGCCGGTGAGCGCGCCGGCCAGGATCGCGAAAGCAAGGGTCGGGACAAAGGGCGATCGGCGTGAAAGCATCAGGGCGCGGTCCGTTGCTCAGAGCGGGCCTCGGAAACCGAGTTCCATAGGCGGGAAACCGTAACTATCTAGCCTGAAGACAGGTCCAAAAGCAAAGCAGTCCGTCCACATGGGACAACATTAAGGCATTTTCCGGCGTCGCCCCGCGGACGACCGAGCCGGCACACCGGTCCGGGCGCAGAAAAATACGGCCAACGCCGCGCGAAAACGCGTCGGTCAACGACATTTGAAGCCTGAAGTCGCGACTATCTATTCATCTGCCGGGAAAGCGACCAAAATTCGGCAGGATCGCGACCCTCGAGGATCGGCCACAGGAGACCGCCATGACCGCCTGTATCGTCGGATGGGCCCATACCGCGTTCGGCCGGCTCGCGGACGAGACGGTCGAGAGCCTGATCACCCGGGTCACGCGCGATGCACTCGCGGATGCCGGAATTGAAGCGCGCGATGTGGACGAGATCGTGCTCGGCCATTTCAATGCCGGCTTCTCGGCCCAGGACTTCACCGCCTCGCTGGTCCTGCAGGCCGCCCCCGATCTGCGCTTCAAGCCGGCGACCCGGGTGGAGAACGCCTGCGCCACCGGCTCGGCCGCGGTGCATCAGGGGCTGCGGGCGATCGCGGCGAAAAGCGCGCGCATCGTGCTGGTGGTCGGCGTCGAGCAGATGACCACCAGCCCCGCCGCCGACATCGCCCGCAACCTGCTCAAGGCTTCCTATGTGCGCGAGGAGGCCGCGATCGAGGGCGGGTTCGCCGGCATATTCGGCCAGATCGCCGGGCTCTACTTCCAGCGCTACGGCGACCAGTCCGACGCGCTGGCGCGGATCGCCGCCAAGAACCACAGCAACGGCGTCGCCAATCCCTATGCCCAGATCCGCAAGGATCTCGGCTACGATTTCTGCCGCCACGAAAGCGAGAAGAATCCGCGCGTCGCCGGTCCGCTCAAGCGCTCCGACTGCTCGCCGGTCTCCGACGGGGCCGCCGCCCTGGTGCTGGCCGATGTGGAGACCGCGCTCAAGCTGCGCAAGGCGGTCGTGTTCCGCGCCGCCGCGCACGTGCAGGACTTCCTGCCCATGAGCAAGCGCGACGTGCTCAAGTTCGAGGGCTGCGGGCACGCCTGGCGGCGCGCGCTCGCGGATGCCGGCATCACGCTCGCCGATCTCTCTTTGGTCGAGACCCACGACTGCTTCACCATCGCGGAGCTGATCGAATACGAGGCCATGGGTTTGGCGGCCGAAGGCCAGGGCGCCCGCGCGGTCGGCGGAGGGCTGGACCCAGAAGGACGGCCGTCTGCCGGTCAATCCCTCCGGCGGCCTCAAGGCCAAGGGACATCCGATCGGCGCGACCGGCGTCTCCATGCACGCGCTCGCCGCCATGCAGCTGACGGCCACCGCCGGCGGCATGCAGGTGAAGGATGCCCGCCTCGCCGGCATCTTCAACATGGGCGGCACCGCGGTCGCCAACTACGTGAGCATCTTGGAGCGCATCAAGTGATGAGAGCGCGGGCCGGAGCCGTGTCTCTGATGCACCTGCAGGGCACGTACATAGTTGGGACGTAGGTTGCGGCCGGACTCAGTCGCTTCGTGCCGATGCGCCGGCCACGTTGTTGGCCTGCGACAGAGACGCGAGCGCTTTCTCCACCGGGATGATGAATTGGGTGCGGGCGAGCTCGGCGAATTTGCCGTCCTGGCGCGTCAGCTCGTCGAAGCTGCCGGTCTCGATGATGCGGCCGTTCTCCAAGAGCAATATCCGGGTGGCGTTGCGCACGGTCGCCAGCCGGTGCGCGATCACGAAAGTGGTGCGGCCCTTCATGACCTCGACCAGCGCGGCCTGCACCTTGGCTTCGGTCAGGGCGTCGAGCGAGCTCGTCGCCTCGTCGAGGATGAGGATCGGCGGATCCTTGAGCAAGGCGCGGGCGATCGAGAGCCGCTGGCGCTCGCCGCCCGACAACAGGCGTCCGCGCTCGCCCACCTTGGCCTCGAAGCCCTCGGGGTGACGCTCGATGACCTCGAGCACCTGCGCGCGCGCGCAGGCGGTGCGCAGCTCCTCCTCGGTCGCGTCCGCCTTGCCGACCCGCAAATTCTCGGCGATCGAGCGATTGAACAAGAGCGCTTCCTGGAACACGACCCCGATATTGTGCCGCAGCCCCGACAGGCTGAGCGCGCGAACGTCCATGCCGTCGATCTTGACGGTGCCGGATTGCGGATCGAAGGCGCGATGCAGCAAGGCGAGCGCGGTCGATTTGCCGGCCCCGGTCGCCCCCACCAGCGCGATGGTCTCGCCCGGCAGCGCCGTGAAGCTCAGGTCGACGACCGCGGAGCGCTTGCCGTCGTAGGAGAACGAGACGTCGGCGAACTCGACCAGCCCGCGCAGCCGGCCCGGATCCATGGCGTCGGAGCGGTCGCGCACCGCCGGCTCGGTGTCGAGCACCTCGAAGAATTCAGACGAGCCGCGGCGCCTCCATCAGCATTCGGTTGGCGAACATGCACCGCCTGCTCGAGCCGGTTGATCAAGAGCGCCGCGAAGCCCATGAACATGACGATCTCGCCGACCGTGGTGAGGTCGTTGAGATAGAACCAGATGCCGGCGATCAGGATCGCCAGCAGGGTCAAGGTGGTCGCGGTGCGGGTCAGCACCGCGGCGGCGGCCCACCAGGACAGGACCGGCATCTGGGCGCTCAGCAGCATGTCGCCCACCCGGCGCAGGCCCGAGACCTCGATCTCGATGCGGGCGAAGCTCTGGACCAGCGCCACATTGCCCAGCGTGTCGGAGGTGCGCTCGGCCACGTCCGAATAGTATTGCTCGACCTTGCGCTGCAGCTGCTCGCTCTTGCCGATCACCAGCGCGATCAGCACCGTGAAGATGCCGCACAGCAGGATCAGCAGCAGCGCGTAGCGCCAGTTGAGCGCCAGCGTCAGCGGCAACAGGACGATCAGCGATACGAAGGCGGTGAGGTTCTCGCGAAAGAACCAAAGCCAGAGCCCCCACAGCGCATTGGTTCCGGTCAGCATCACCTTCATCAGGCGCCCGGAATGGAAGGCGTCGTGATAGCTCAGCGGCAGCTGCAGCACATGCTCGAAATAGTCGGTCATCACCACCTGCCGCTGGCGATGGGAGAGCCGGTCGGCATGCAGCGCCACCATCGCACCGCACAAGATCGAGAACAGGCCGAAACCCGTCCAGGCGCCCACCAGCAGCATGAGGTTCGGCCAGGACAGCTCGGCGAGATGGCCTTGCGCGTTCGCCAGCGTGTCGATGATGCGGCCGAACAGGATCGGCTCCACGAAGATCGCGAAGGCGAGCGCCACGTTCGCGACGGCCAGGATCCAGCCCAGGCGAGCCTCGCGCCCGAGCAGCTCGAGAACGCGAAGGTAAAGACGCAGAAACTTCATGGCGTGGATGCTGTTAATATGAGGGAAATCCACTGTAGCGGAAACTCGTCCTGCCGCAACGATGGATATGCGGGAGCCGGCAGGGTCGATTTTGCTATGATGGAAGGCGAAGGGGAGGAGACCCATCCCCGCCGGGGCAGCAAAAAAGACTTTTGTTTCTATCGTCGGAGCCGGGGCGGCCTACAATCGCCGCTTGCTTGAAATTGTCATCTGCGCCGGAAATGATTACGGCCGGGCCGGCGGTGATCGTCCGAAAGGAGCGGGCGACACCCTCTTCCGCGTCGGACGCAGTTGCAGGTCGCGGCCGGGAGCCGCCTGGGGGCTACTTCATGTTGAATATTCCGACTGATCTGCTCAGGACCCTGGTCGCGGTGACCGAGATGCGCAGCTTCACCAAAGCCGCGCAGTCGCTCGGCGTGACGCAACCGGCGGTTAGCGCGCAGATCAAGCGGTTGCAGTACCTCCTGGGCTACGAGGTGCTCGACAAGAGCGCGCCGGGCGTCAGCCTGACGCCGCGCGGCGAGATCGTGGTCAACAATGCGCGCCGCCTGTTGTCCATCAACGACGAGATCCTGCAACTGACCAGCGGAACCATCCCGGGCCAGGTCATCCGGGTGGGCATTCCGATCGACTACGCCGGCTCGCGGCTGCCCGGAACGCTGAGCCGGTTTCGCGAGCAGTGGCCCGACATCAGCTACAACGTCAGCAGCGGCCCGGTCGACGAGATGCTGCGCGATCTCAAGCAGGGTGAGCTCGATCTCGTGCTGGCGCTGTTCACCGAGGAGCCGACCATCGCGGCGCGTCATGTATGGGCGCAGGAATCCGTCTGGGTGCACAGCGATGCGACCCGGATCGACCCGCGCGGACCGGTGCCGCTCGTCTCCTATGGGGGCGACAGCGCCTGCCAGCGCATTGCGGTCGCCGCGCTCCATCGCGCCGGTCGCGACTGCAATTTCGTCTTCACCTCGCACAGCCTGGTCAGCCTCATGGCGGCGGTCGCGGCCGGTTTCGGCGTCATGGTGGTGCCGCGCGGGCGCGCGGTCAGGAACAAGCTTCCCATCTGGGAAGACGCGCCGCTGCCCGAGCTGCCCGACCTTTATTGCGCGATCTTCGTGCGCGACGGCGGCGACCGCACCGTCATCGAGGAGCTGGCCGACTACCTCAAGGACGAGATCCTGGGCGAGCCGAGCCAGTAGGGCATTTCTTGTCGAGGCGCCTCAGTTGATCTTGCGGTCGGCGGCGGCGGGCAAGAATGCCGCATCGAACAGATCGCCGGCCTTCGGCTTGGCCCGAAACCCGTAGGTCAGCGCGATCTGATTGACCGCCTCGTTGAGCCGCGCGCCGTCGATCGCGCCCAGGCCGTCGGCGCGCACTTCCGGGGTCACGATGTTGTCCCGGATCGCCATCCGCAGCCGCTCGAGCTCGACCTCCTTCTTGCCCAGGTCCTCGCGCTTGAGCACCGAATTGGCCGCCGCCGACGGGTTCTTGATCGTGTCCTTGAGCCCCTTGAGGAACGCGCGCAGGAAGCCCTCGACCGCATCGGGCCGGTCGGCCGCGAACTTGGTATTCACCATGATGGCGCCGCCGTAGAGCTTGAGCCCGTAATTCGCCATCGGCAGCATCACCACGTCGTCGAGCGGCACGCCGCGATCCTCGAGGTCGACAAAGACCCGGAACGAATAGCCCAGCACGGCATCGAGCTGCCCGGCCGCCAGCATCGGGGCGCGCACCGGAATGCCGATCTTCTCGACCGCCACCTTGCCGACGTCGATCTCGTTCAGCTTGGCGAAGATCGGCCACTGATCGTAGGTGGCGCCGGTCGGCGGGGCGCCGAGCCTCTTGTCCTCGAGACTCTTGGGATCGGTGGTGATGCCGCGGCTCTTGCGCCCCACGATCGCGAACGGCGGCTTGTTGTACAGCATGAACACCGCCTTGACGGGTGCCGCCGGGTTCTGGTCGCGATAGCGGATGAGCGCGTTGATGTCGGCGAAGCCGAGCTCGTAGCCGCCCGACGCGACGCGGGTGATCGGATCGAGCGCGCCCGAGCCCTCCTCGACCGTGACGTCGAGCCCTTCGCTGCGGTAATAGCCGCGATCCTGCGGCAGCAGGAACAGCCCGGCCGGCCCGTCCAGGCGCTCATCGAGGGAGAGCTTGATGCCGGTCTGCGCCTGCGCGGCACTCGCCGATCGACCCGGCGGCGGCGCCCGCCAGGCAGGCGAGCCGCGCGCACGCCGTGATTTGGCGGAGGGTCATGGGTGGACATGCTCCGGTTGCGATACTCAGACCCGGCCCGAGATTCTTGAACACAAGACTTCTCGAACATAAGACGCTCGAACATACGCCTCGCGATCAGGCGGGGCGTCCCACCGCTGGGTCCAACCAAAGAACAGGACGGCGCAAAGTGCAAGGTGAGATCGCGGCGGCCGTCCGATCATCACGGGAATGCGAACGCCGGCGCCGCGATCGATTGCTCTCGTGGCGCGCTTTTGCCCTAAGATCGGTTACTCGTGAGGCCGAGGCCCAGCATGATCCCGGACGCGCATTCTCACCCAGCCGCAGGCGCCGATGCTGAACGCTCGTTCAGCGGGCCGCCCTCGATGGGCCCGGTTTCGGGCGCCCTACGCGCCGCCCGATGAGGAGATCGCCGCGCGTTTGCTGGCGCAGGCGGCGCGTCCGGCGCAGGCCGAAGCGCGCATCGATCGGCGCGCCACCGGCCTGATCGAGGCGATCCGGCGCCGCATCGGCGGTCTCGGCGGGATCGAGGATTTCCTGCACGCCTATTCGCTGTCCACCAAGGAGGGCCTCGCCCTGATGGTGCTGGCGGAGGCGCTGCTGCGGGTGCCGGATGCCGCCACCTCCGACCGGCTGATCGAGGACAAGCTCTCGATCGGCGATTGGTCGTCCGCCGAGCTGCAAATCGAGCACGCTCCTGGTTTCCGCCTCCGCCTGGACGCTGGGCATCACCGCCCGCATCATCCATCCGGCCGAGACGCCCGACACCATCCTCGAGGGCCTCATCCGGCGGCTCGGCCTGCCGGTGGTGCGCACCGCGACCCGCGAGGCGATGCGGCTCCTGGGCTCCCATTTCGTGCTCGGGCAGACCATCCAGGAGGCGCTGCGCCGCGCCGGGACGGCGGGCCGGCGCTACTCCTTCGACATGCTGGGCGAAGGCGCCCGCACCGCGGAGGATGCGGCGCGCTATCTGTCCGCCTATGCGTCGGCGATCGACGCCATCGGGGCCGGGGCCGGCGACCACCCGCTGCCGGACCGGCCCGGCATCTCGGTCAAGCTGTCGGCGCTGCATCCGCGCTTCGAGCCGGTGTCGCGGGCGCGCGTGCTCGCCGAGCTGGTGCCGAACGTCATCGTGCTCGCCCGAAAGGCGCGCCACCATGACCTCAACTTCACGGTGGATGCGGAAGAAGCCGACCGGCTCGAGCTCTCGCTCGAGGTGATCGCGGCGGTGCTGGCCGACCCGTCGCTGCGCGGCTGGGATGGATTCGGCTTGGCGGTGCAGGCCTATCAGAAGCGCGCCGGCGCCGTGATCGACTGGCTGGCCGAGACCGCCCAGGCGCGCGGCCGCCGCCTGATGGTGCGGCTGGTGAAGGGCGCCTATTGGGACAGCGAGATCAAGCGCGCGCAGGAGCGCGGGCTCGCAGACTATCCGGTCTTCACCCGCAAGCCGATGACCGATCTGTCCTACCTGGCTTGTGCCCACCGGCTGTTGGCGGCGCGGCCGCGGCTCTATCCGCAATTCGCCACCCACAATGCGCTCACCGTCGCGAGCGTGATCGAGGATGCGGGCGGGGTCGCGGACTATGAATTTCAGCGCCTGCACGGCATGGGGGAAGTGCTCTACGAGATGCTGCTGGCCGAGCTGCCGCAGGCCGCCTGCCGGATCTACGCGCCGGTCGGCGGCCATCGCGATCTGCTCGCCTATCTGGTGCGCCGCCTGCTCGAGAACGGCGCCAACTCGTCCTTCGTGTCGGCAGCCGCCGACCAGAGCGTGCCGATCGCCGCCATCATCAAGCGTCCGCAGAGCGCCATCGGGGATCCGCGCCACGCCCGTCACCACGGCATTCCGCTGCCGCGCGATCTCTATGCGCCGGCGCGACGGAATTCAGCCGGCGTGGAATTCGGCGACCGGGCGGCGCTGAGCGCGCTCCTCGCCGAGATCGATGCGGCGCGCGGCACGAGCGCCGCCGCCCCGCTGGTCGACGGCGTCGCGCTCGCGGGCCGTGTCCGTGCGCTGCGTTCGCCGATCGACGGCGCCGCCATCGGCGAGGTGAGCGAGGGCGACGAGGCGATCGCGGCCGCCGCCATGGCGGCCGCCGAGGCGGGCTTTGCGGATTGGGCCGCCACGCCGGTCGATCGGCGCGCCGCCGCGCTCGAGCGCGCCGCCGATCTGTTGGAAGCGCGGCGCGGCTGGTTTCTCGGCCTGATGGCGCGCGAAGGCGGCAAGACGCTCGACGACGGCATCGCGGAATTGCGCGAGGCGGTCGATTTCTGCCGCTACTATGCGCTCGAGGCGCGGCGTGCGCTGGCGCCGCAGCCGCTGCCCGGCCCGACCGGCGAAAGCAACCTGCTGCGCTATCGCGGGCGCGGCGTTTTCGTCTGCATCAGCCCGTGGAATTTCCCGCTCTCGATCTTTCTCGGCCAGGTCGAGCGCGGCGCTGCTGGCCGGCAACGCCGTCGTCGCCAAGCCGGCCGAGCAGACCCCGCTCGTCGCCGCCGCGGCGGTGCGCATCTTGCACGAGGCCGGCGTGCCGGCGAGCGCGCTCCATCTGGTGCCGGGCGACGGCACGGTCGGGGCCGCCTTGGTGGCCGATGCGCGGGTCGCCGGCGTCGCCTTCACGGGCTCGACCGAGGTGGCGCGCAGCATCAACGGCACGCTTGCCCGCCGGGATGGCCCGATCGTGCCGCTCATTGCCGAGACCGGCGGCATCAATCCGATGATCGTCGATGCCACCGCGCTCCCCGAGCAGGTCACCGACGACGTGGTGACCTCGGCGTTCCGCTCCGCCGGCCAGCGCTGCTCGGCGCTGCGGCTCCTGTGCGTGCAGGACGACGTCGCCGAGCGCATCATCACGATGGTGGCCGGCGCCGCACGCGAGCTCGAGCTCGGCGATCCGCGCGATCCCGCCACCCATGTGGGGCCGGTCATCGACAGCGAGGCGCGCGACCGGCTCGAGCGCTGGATCGCGCACCCGCCGGCGGGGGCGCGCCTGCGCTTCCGCTCCGATCGCCCGCTGCCGGCGGGCGGCACCTATGTGGCGCCCGCCATCATCGAGCTCGCGCGCGCCGCCGACCTGACCGAGGAGGTCTTCGGCCCGGTCCTGCATGTGGTGCGCTGGCGCGCCGACGCGCTCGACGCGCTCTTGGATGAGATCGCCCGCAACCGCTACGGCCTCACGCTCGGGGTCCATTCGCGCATCGACCGGACTGCGAGCCACATCGCGGCCCGGCTCCCGCATGGCAATGTCTATGTGAACCGCAGCATGATCGGCGCCGTGGTGGGAACGCAACCGTTCGGCGGCAGCGGACTGTCGGGGACCGGACCGAAGGCCGGCGGTCCCAACTATCTGCGCCGTTTCGCCGCCGAGCAGACCGTGACCACCAATACGGCGGCCGCCGGCGGCAACGCCTCGCTCTTGACCACCGAAGAGTGATGTAGCGCGACGCCTGGCGTCGCGCGCTTTGGAACCCCCGGCATTAAGTCGACGTTAGGGCTCGGCCACGACCACCGTGGGGTGCGTTCCGCGCTAACGCAATCTTGACCAGATCGAGGCTATGGTGGGCGCATGACTGATTCGATCGACCGACTCTACCAAGCGGTGGTCGCGGCCAAGGGCGCCGATCCGGCGATCTCGCGCACCGCCCGGCTGTTGCGCTCCGGCCGCAGCAAGACCGCCAAGAAGATGGTGGAGGAAGCCATCGAGGTGGTGATCGACGTCATCGACGGCAATACCGAGGCCGCCATCAAGGAAAGCGCCGATCTGATCTACAATCTGGTGGCGCTCTGGGTCACGGCCGGCATCGCGCCCGCCCAGGTCTGGGCCGAGATGGAGCGGCGGGAACGGCTGTACGGAATCGCCGAGAAGCTGCCCAAGAACACCGCGGAGCCGGCGACCCGCCGCAAGGTGGTGGCGCTCGAAAGCCGCCGCCTGCGCAAGCGCCGCTGACCCTTTTCAGCTCTCGGAGCGCCGAGGAGGCGCCCGCGCCTGGACATTCCCCACCGGGTTGGTTAGCAACCCGCCATGCTTCGTAACCTGTACGCTTGGTGCATCGACGCCGCCGGCAAACCGCATGCAGCTTGGCTCTTGGGCGCGGTGGCGTTCATGGAAAGCTCGTTTCTCCCGGTGCCACCCGACGTCATGCTCATCCCAATGTCGCTCGCGCGACCCGATCAGGCGTGGCGCTACGCGATCATATGCACCTTGGGGTCGGTCGCGGGCGGCATGCTCGGCTATTTCATCGGCGCCGTGCTCTACGATTCGGTCGGATTGTGGCTGATCCGGCTCTACGGCTATGGCGACAAGGTTGAGGCGTTTCGCGAGGCTTATGCGCAGTACGGCGCCTTGATCATCCTGATCAAGGGGCTCACCCCGATCCCCTACAAGCTCGTCACCATCGCGTCCGGGTTCGCGGGCTACAATTTCGGTGCCTTCGTCGGACTGTCGCTGCTGACCCGCGGGGTGCGGTTCTTCGCCGAGTCGTTTCTGCTCAAGCGCTACGGCCCGGGCGCCCGCCTCATCATCGAGAAGCGGCTGGGGCTCTGGGTGACGATCGGGGCGCTGGTTCTGGTGGGCGGGATCGTGGCCGCGCTCTATTTGATCTGAAGGCTCCTCAATTTCGCCACGTGCGAGCCGCAATTTGGCGGGTACGGGGGGTCATTAGCGGTTGACGCGTCTTCGATGCGCCAGGGCCGATTTCGAGCGGGATGCTCATGATCTCCTATGCGGGCCAGCACCACCGATATGTGAGCCAGCGGGTGAGAATCCACGGCGCCGGACTTTGCCTGGCCGCCTGTGCGCTGCTGGTGGCCTTTTCGGCCGCCGCGCAGGACACCAGGACCGAGCCGCAGCTCACCGTCGCTCCGCCGTCCACCGTGCAGCCGCCCACGGCACCGCAGTCGCCCACGGCGCCGCGGCAGCCAGCGAGCCCGCAGGCGCCAACCGCGCAGGCGCCTATTGCGCAGCCGTTCGCGGCACAGCCGCCCTCGGCGCAGCCGCCCTCGGCGCAGCCGCCGAATGCCAACTACCAGCCGGGCTTCATCGATGCCTTCGGCCGCTTCATCGGCGAATCGGCTTCCAAGCTCAATTCGCAGCTCAAGAGCACGAACGAGACCTTGGGCAATCTCGGCAGCCAAACCACCGGTGCCGCCAAGGATGCCGCGCAGGGCGCTGCCCAAGCCGCCGTCGGCACCGCCAAGGAGGCGGCCGGCGTCATCATCGGCTTGCCGAGCCAGCACATCGTGACCGGCCGGGAACGCTGTGCGGCGGCAGCCAACGGCGCGCCTGATTGCCGCTCTGCCGCCGATGCGGCGTGCCGCGCCAAGGGCTTCGCGGCCGGCAAGAGCCTCGACACCCAGTCCGCCCAGAAGTGCCCGGCCCGCGTCTGGCTCTCCGGCCGCCTGCCGGCCGACGGCGATTGCCAGCTCGAAACCTTCGTCACCCGCGCGGTCTGCCAGTAGCGACTGATTAATGCGGCCGCCTCCGGATGAGGCGGTGGTCAGCTCTCCGCCTCGCGCTGCAGCGCGGCCTTGTTTTCCACGCAATAGTAGCTGGCCAGCCGCTTGATCAGCTTGTCGCGCATCCAAGCCTGCAGGATGCGGCTCAGATTCTCGCGCGCGATGCCGGCCATCGCGGCGAGATCGCCCTGGCTCACTTTCTGATGGATCAGGATGCGCCCGGCGCCGACGTCCTCGCCGAACGCATCGGCGAGGCTCAGGAGCGCCCGCGCGGCCCGGCCTTTGACCGAAAGAAAGCTGGTCGCCACCAGGGCCGCATTGTTGTCGCGCAGGTGGCGGGCGAGCCCGGCCGAGATGGCGCGGAAAATCTCCGGGTTGGCCTTGGCGAAGGCGTCGAACGCCGCGCGGGTGACGAAGCCGAGCCGCGATTCCCGGATCGCGGTCACGGAGGCCGATCGCGGCGCCCCGTCGATCAACGACAGCTCGCCCAAAAGCGCGCCCGGCCCCATGATGGCGAGGATGCGCTCGCGCCGCGAAGGCGCCGCCGCCGTCACCTTCAACAATCCGTCGACCACGCGGTAGCAGCCGTTGCAGGGATCGCCGGCCAGAAACAGGGTCTGGTTGCGCGCCACCGTGACGGGTTCGGCCTTGGCGAACAGCGCGGCGACGATGTCCGCCGGCAAGACCGAGAACGGGATGTCATGGCTCATCGGGCGGCCATTCCTGGCTCGAATGCGAGAGGCCCCGGCAGGGAGAGAGGGTCTGCCGGAGCCTTGAGGATAGGCGCAATACTGGACACATATCCTCCTTTTCATCCAGGGGTGTGTGACGGGACGCCGATCGTTCCCGCATCTGTTGGTAGGACGGCCCCGGCCGCGGGTTCGCGCCGGCGCCGGCCTCGGACGCGCAATCGCCCCATATGTAACGGCGGTCACAAGTGTCTATCACCCGCTCTTTGAGGGCGTTTGTCCGAGTGTCTCTCCCACCGTCGTCCTCGCGGAAGCTGGGACCCATATGCCGTGTCCTCTCGATCAGCCGAGGAGTATGGGTCCCTGGTTTCGCAGGGACGACGCCGGCATGTGAGAGCGAAGTAAGGGAGGCTGTCCCCCTAATTGATCCGTTGCAGCGTAATGGTGAATTCCGCGTTGGTGCGCTCGTTGGCCGGCTTCCAGCGGCCCCACATCAGGCCGTCGGACGTATCCCTGAACGTGTAGGTGGCGCCCCCCAGCATGAAGACCAGGCCCGCGTCGGTGATCGAGCCGGCGATGGAGCGGTAGCGGGCCGGCCGGCGGTCGGCGTTGTTTTCCGGCGGCGGCCCCATCGCGAAGACGCCGAGCGCGGTGCCGGATTCATCGACGCTCTCGATCACCAGAATGACGCGGCGGCCGTTGCCGTTCCAGCCTTGATCGCCGCCCCAGGCGCCCACATAGCCGGCGAGCGCGGCCGGCAGGGTCGGGGCCGGCGCCATGACCCGGAGGTTGGGGGGCAGCGGGATGCTTTGGCTCGCTGCCAGCGCCCGGATCTTGCCGTCGTCGAACAACCCGCGGCTGACCCCCAACTGGCCGGCGAGCCCCGCCAGGGAAGCTCCAAGCTCCGTTCCATACAGCTGCCAAGCCGCCGCCGCCAAACCGACCGCCACCACACCCGCGATCGCGAGCGCGGCCAGCCGAAGGTTGCGGCGCCTCGCCGTAGGCGCCGGCGCGCTTGCCGCCGAAGGGCCCGCGGTGGCCGAATGCGGGGCGATGCCGTAGGCATGGATCGCCGTCGGCATGTTCTTCACCTGCTGCAGGCCGAGATCCTCGAACTTGACGGGTATCTTGTTGGTGACCTGCTCGTAGACCGCGCGCGACACGCAGATCCCGCCCGGGTCGGCGAGCCCGCCCAAACGCGCCGCGATGTTGACGCCGTCGCCCAGGAGATCGCCGTCGCGCTCCACCACGTCCGCGACCGTGACCCCGATCCGGTAGAACATCTGGCGGCTCGCCGGAAAAGCCAGATTTCGCGCCCGGATGCTGTCCTGGACGTCGACCGCGCAACGCACCGCATCGACCGAGCTCGGAAACTCGGCCAGCGCGCCATCGCCCGCGGTGTTGAAGATGCGGCCGCCCCGGCGCGCCACGAAATCGTCGAGCACCGCCCGGTGCGCCGCGAGGCGGTGCAGCGTCTCCTCCTCGTCCTCCGCGACGAGGCGGCTATAGCCGGCGATGTCGGCCGCCAGGATGGCTGCGATCTTGCGTTTCACGGCCGGTCGTGCCTCGCGCACATTCATGTCGGCCACCCACCGAGATTGCCGGAGCGCCCCGCCGGCGCGACGTTATCGCAAAACGGCCGCGATGGCACTGGGCGCCGCGGCCGCGCACCGGCCCGCCTGCGATGGGAATCGGCGCATGAAACCGCTAGAAGCGTGCGGGGTGGGAGAGATCGAGCCCGGGAGAGCGATCGTGGAAATGCCGGCCGCCAAGGCGAGCGCCGAAAAGGCCCTCTGCTTCGAGTTTCTGGAACGCAACGCCAAGGCCATCGCCACTCTCAATGACAGCATCTTCTACTTCGCCGAATTGGGGATGCAGGAGATCGAGACCGCCGGCCTGATGTGCGATCTGCTGGAGACCGCCGGCTTTGAGGTCGCGCGCGGCATCTGCGGCTTTGCCAGCGGCTTCTGCGCCACCTACGGCAGCGGCGCACCGGTGATCGCCATCCACACCGAATACGATGCCAATCCGGACAATTCCCAGGCTTCCGGGGTCGCGCAGCCGCAAGCCATCGTCGAGGGCGCGCCCGGCCATTGCGAAGGCCACAACGCCAACGGCGCCGTGCTGGTCGCCTGCGCGCTCGCCGCCAAGGCCGCGATCGAGCGCTACGGGCTCACCGGCACCCTCAAGGTGTTCGGCGCGCCCGCCGAGGAGCAGCTGATCAGCCGGCCCTATTTCGTGCGCGACGGCTGGTTCGACGACGTCGATGTCGCGTTCGCGGATCACATCGGCCCCGGCCTCGCGGTCGGCTACGGCCTCATCCAATCGGCGCTGATCTCGGCCACCTTCACGTTCCATGGCGAGACCGCCCATGCGGGCGTCGCGCCCTGGAAGGGACGTGATGCGCTCGACGGCGTGGTGCTGATGGACATGGGGCTGGCGCAATATCGCGAGCACATGATGCCGAGCATGCGGGCCCAGCGCGTCATCACCAACGGCGGCAACCAGCCCAACGTGATCCCGCGCACCGCCGCGGTCTGGTGGATGTTCCGCGACTCGACCGCCGAGGGCGTGCGCAAGCTGTTCGAGCAGGCCACCAGGATCGCGGAGGGCGCCGCCCTCATGACCAACACCACGGTCGACACCGAGGTCGTCAGCGCGGTGTGGCCGGTGCGCGGCAACCGCACGCTGGCCGAGCTGTTCCAGCGCGAGATCGAATCGGTGGGCGCGCCGCATTGGACCAAGGCGGAGGACGACCTCGCCCGCGCCGTGCAGGCGAGCGCCAAGGTTCCGGTCGAGGGCCTCAAGCGCACCATCGATCCGCTCACCGGCCCGGCGGTGCAGAAAGCCGCCGCCAACGATGCCGGCGACATCTCCTGGAAGGTGCCGATGGTGAAGTTCTATTTTCCGGGCAGCATCCCAAACGTCAATTTTCATCACTGGGCCGCCGGCGTCCCGCTCGCCACCTCGATCGCCCACAAGGGCGCGCTCGCCGGCGCCAAGGTGATGGCGGCCGCGATCGTCGAATGCCTGAAGAGCCCCGAGATCGTGGCCGAAGCCAAACGCACCTTCCGGGACGAGATCAAGGGTGTCGAGTACCGCCCGCTGCTGCCGGCCCACCAGCAGCCGCCGGTCGATCTCAACCGCGCCATGATGGAGAAATACCGGCCCCTGATGGCCAAGCACTATCTCAAGAAGAAGCCGGTGTTCCGCTGAAGCGGGCGCCTGCCGGCGCGGCGGCGCGCGCATCGCCGCCCGCTACTCCGCCACCGACTCCTTCAAGATCCGCACGACCTCCGGATCCAGATGGCGCATGCGCTGGAACAACGGCTCGATCGCTTCCGCCTTGACCAGGTCGGGCTCCTCGCCGGTGACCCGCATGTAGTCGGCGATGAAATCCGGGTCCTGGCCGAGCGCATTGAAGGCGCTGCGCAGCGCCTCGACGGCTTCGGGCGGCGCGCCCTTGGGCAGCACGACCAGGCGCTGCAGCCTGGTGCTGATGTCGTTCATCAACAAGAGCGCGTCGAATTTCGCGCCCGCGGGCGGCTTGCCGAAGGCCTGCGCATAGACCTTGTCGAAGGTCTGGATGCCGGCGCGCTCGAGCGTCGGGTCGCCGATCGGGGCGCCGTCCGGCCCGATCGCCGGAAACTGGAACACCACCATGCCGACGCCGGGCTTGATGATCTGCGGGATGACCTGGGTGTTGTAGCCGGGCAGCGAGCTGCCGGAGAAGTTCACCTCGTTCTGCAGCATGGCCTTGTTGATCTGCGCGGTGCCCGGGAAGCCGGTCACCATGGTGTAGGGCAGGCCCATGATCTCGAGCGCCAGGCGCAGCCGCGTGTCGTGGGAGGTGCTGCGCGCATAGCCGCCCGCATAGACGTTCCGGGCCTTGACGATGTCGGCCGGCTTGGTCATGCCGCCCGGCACGATGTCGCGGCGGGCATAGACCACGTTGAAGCCGCCGGCCGCCCCGATGGCGTTGAAATCATACAGCTTGACCCGCAGCACCGGATCCTCGGTCAGCGAGGTGGTGGCGCTGGTGGTGAAATAGCCGGCGGTCAGGCCGTCGGGCTGCGACGCGATGTTGAGGCCGAGCTGGTTGATGGCGGCGGCGCCGCCGGCGCCGGGCGCGTTGCGGGTGATCACCGTCGGATTGCCGGGGATGTATCGCGGCAGATAGTGCTGATAGATGCGCGCCTCGGTGTCGGCATTGCCGCCCACCCCGTAGTTCACCAGGAGGGTCAGCGTCTTGCCTTTGTAGAACTGGGCGCAGGCCGGCACCGCCGGGAGCACCAGCGCGGCGGCCAGCAAGGCGCGCAACAGCACCATGTCGTGAGCCCTAATAAAGCGGCTCGCCCTCGACGGTGCAGCGGCGCAGCGTGCGGCGCTCGTGCTGCGGCCAGTCGGTGCGCGCATGCAGGCAGGCCAGATTGTCCCACATCACCAGGTCGCCGACCCGCCAGACGTGCTCGTAGACGATCGCGGGGTCCTCGGCGAAATCGAACAGCTGCTGGAGCAGAACCTCGCTCGCGTCGCGATCCATGCCTTCGATCCACATGGTGTTCTGGCTGGAGACATAGAGCCCCTTGCGGCCGGAATCCGGATTGGTGACCACGATGGGCTGCCGATAGTGATGGATGTCCTCGAGCTTGCGGCTGAGATCGATCCGCTTGCCGACGCTGTACTCATGGCCCTGCATCACCATCACGCCCTCCAGCCGGCGCTTGAGGTCGTCGGGCAACCGGTCATAGGCGGCATACAGGCTGGAGAACTTGGTATGGCCGCCCTCTGATGGAATTTCGATGCCATAGAGAAATGACGCGCGATGCGGGCGCTTGAGGTAGCACTTGTCGGTATGGAACCACATCTCGCCGTGGCCGAGCGAGCCCAGCGGCTTGCCGGAGGGGTCCACGTTGTCGGTGATGAGCATCATCTCGTCCCACTCCGGCTGCGCGGCGCGGCCCGAGCCCGCGGGCGGCTGCACCCGCTTGGCGACGGGGCCGAAATAGGACGCGAACCGGCGCTGATCGGCTTCGGAAAGATCCTGGCCGCGGAACACCAGGACGGTGTGCCGGTGCCAGGCATCCTTGACCCGGCGGATCGTTTCCTCGTCGAGCGGATGCCGCAGGTCGACCCCGCCGATCTCCGCGCCGATCAACGGGTGCAGCTTGCTGACCGAAACCGTGCTGATTTTCTCCGCCGCGACTGCCATCTGGTTTCTCCCGTCGATTTTTATTCGTTGACCCGTTCGTATTCGCTATTTGCCCGCATCGCCCGGCAGCGACGGCGATCCGCACGCGCTCGCACAGATTCCGGCGCCGGCAACCTGTGGAGTCTACTCCATGCGGCGCCCTTGTGAAGAGCCCCGGGATCGCTCACCCGGCGACGCTCGACCAGCTCGCGGCGAGCTGCTCGGCCCCGCGCAGCGACAATGCAAAGATCGTATAGGTCGGATTCGGCGCGCCGCTGGTCGGGAAGATGCCCGGCCCGGCGATCCAGAGATTTCCGATCTCGTGGGTCTGGCCGTAGCTGTTGGTGATCGAGTTGCCGGCGCCATTGCCCATGATGGTGCCGCCCATGAGGTGGATGGTCGGCATCGCACCGCGGTTCGACCAGACCTCCTTGGCGCCCGTGGCCTTGGCGATGGCGAGGCCCTCCTCGAAGTTGGCGTTGAACAGCGCCACCGCATCCTCGTTGAAGCCGTGCGTGATCCTGCCGAGCGGCATGCCGTGCTCGTCCTTCTCGCTCGCGAGCTCGACCCGGTTCTCGATGTCGGGCATTTCCTCGCCGAACATGCCGATGCGGGTGAAGCCGCGCGCGGCGCGTTGCATGAACGCGGCGAGCTCGGTCCCGAACAGATCGCCGCGCGCATTGGCGACGCCGCCGAGGGCGCTGTAGCGCTGCGCCGAGCCGGCGACGATGAAGGTGCTGCCGAACGCCCCCTTGGCCTGGTGGGCGTTCTTGTCGTAGCGGTCATAGGAGAAGTATTGCGCCGCGATCGTGCCCATGTAGGGCTGCAGGTCCTCATCGAAGATCGCCGAGGTGCCCGAGCTGAAATGGGCCATCATGTATTTGCCCAGGAGCCCGCTCGAGTTGGCGAGGCCTTTGGCGTGCTTGTCGGTCGCCGAGTTGAGCATGAGGCGCGGGTTCTGCGCCGCCCATGCGGCCAGCACCACCACGCTCGCCTCCTGCACCTGCTTCTCGTTCTCGGCATCGTAATATTCGACGCCGGTGGCCTTGCTGCCGGCCGCGTTGGTGAGAACGCGCGTCACGGTCGCATGCGCGCGCACCTGCGCGCCCGCTTTCCGGGCCTCGGCCAGGTAGGTGACGAGCGGATTGGCGAGCGCCCCGATCGGACAGCCGACATGGCACCAGCCGTCATAGATGCAGGCCGGCCGGCCCTTGTATTCCGTCGAGTTGATGCCGACGGCGGCGGGCGCGAGCCTTATGCCGGCGGCCGCAAATCCCTTCTTCCAGACCTCGCCGCCCCCGAAGGTCTTCATCGGCGGCATCGGATAGGGCTCGCCCGCCGGCCGCCAGATTTCCTCGGCTTTGGCGTCGCCGGAAACGCCGACATCGCGCGCGACCCGGTCCCAATAGGGCGCCAGGTCGGCATAATCGATCGGCCAGTCCAGCCCTTTGCCGTGCTGGGTCTTGACCTTGAAGTCGTTCGGCATCAGCCGCGGGAAGTTGGCGAAGTAGTGCAGCGCCGCGCCGCCCACGCCCCAGCCGGCCTGATAGACGTAGCCGTAGGGGTTCTTGCCTTCGAGCAGGAACGGCGGGCCGGCCGGCTTGATCCGGCGTCCCCAGATGTCCGAGCTGATGAGATCGCCGAGCTGCCAATCCGGCCCTTGCTCCAGCAGCACGACCTTCTTGCCGGCCTTCGCCATGACGGACGCGAACACCGAGCCCGACGCGCCGGCCCCCACGATGACGACATCGACTTTCTCGTTGGCCATTTTCACCAGCTCCTGGTCGGCGCGATGTGAGCCTGGTAGGGGACCCCGAGATTGGCGTAGCCGTCCATGGTGCCGTAGACGACGTCGACCGCGTCGGTGCGCAGCAGGAAGTAGACGAAGCCGGCGCCCGGGCCCTTCCAGCTCTCGAGCTTGCTCTGGCGCATGAGATCGATGAAGTCGTGCTGCTCGGCGGCATCGAGCTGCGCGAAGCCGCGGCCGCCGTGCTTGGCCCGGCTGGCGCCGTCGATGGCGCCGAGCGCCGCGCGGTAGAAATTCGCGTAGGGCGGATGCACGTTCATGATGCGCGCTTCGAGCAAGGCTTGCTCGGCCGGGATCGAGATCTGCTGATCGACGAAATTGGTGATGCCGGCCTGCTTGGCGCCCGGAACCAGCGCTTCGCCCATGGCGTCGAGCGTTGCGGCCTCCGCGGGGGTCAATGTCCGCAGCGGGACGCCCTGGGCGTGCGCCTGGCGGGGCGTGAGCAGCACCTGCCTGCCGCCGACCGTGAAAGCGAGCGCGCCGAGAGCCGCGCCCTTCATGACGGCGCGCCGTTCGATGTCATCCATTGTGCTCTCCAGAATCCGGTGCCGTCTCGACCGGCCAGCGCGAGCGTGAGTCGTGGCAAGGCCCACCACTCGGGTGGTCATCTCCTCGAGTAAAATTCAACGCCGAATTGGCGGACGAATCAAGCGTGACGCTGACCGGGCGTCCGAACCGCTTGCGAGCCGCAAGCGTGATGGCGGCGTTCCTCAAGGCTTGAGCTGCTTGAGCGCCGCGACCAGCTGCGGGTTGTCGGGCTCGAGCCGAGCCGCCTGGGTGATGTCTTCGACCGCGCGCTCGTGCTCGCCGTTGGTGTCGTGGGCGAGGCCGCGCGCGTAGTAGGCGCCGGCGAAATTGGGACCGTAGTGGATCGCCTTGGTGAAATCCGCGATCGCGCGGGTGAGATCCTCGGGATCGATCGAGGCGCTGGCGCGCATATAGCGGTCGTACCAGGCGACGCCGCGCAGGTAATACATATAGGGGCGGTCGGGAGCGACACGGATCGCCACGCCGAGATCCGCGATGGCGCCGTCGGGGTCCTGCTTGGCCATGTAGATTTGCGCGCGGCCGTAATAGGCGTCGGCGAATTCCGGTGCGAGCCTGATCGTGTCGCTGAAATCCGCCATGGCGGCGTCGAGCTCCGCCTTGTCCTGGCGGATGAGGCCGCGGTTGAAATAGGCCTTCGCGTAGCTCGGGTCCACCGCGATCGCGCTGGTGAAATCGGCGACCGCGCGATCAGGCTCGCCTTTCGCTTGCCAGGCTGCGCCGCGGCGGTTGAGCGCGTCCGCATCGTGCGGGTCGAGCCCGACGGCCTGATCGAAATCGGCGAGGGCGCGCGCGAGATCGCCGGCCGCCTGCCAGGCGAGGCCGCGGTTGGCGTAGATGTTGACGTGGCCGCTGCCGGCGAGGTCCGACCGCGGCAGCGGGTCGATCTCGATGGCCGCGCTGAGATCCGCGATGGCGCGCGTATGATCACCCTTTTGGTTCCAGACCAGGCCACGATTGTTGTAGGCGAGCGCATCCTTCGGATTGAGGCGGATCGCGTCCGTGAAGTCCGCCACCGCACGCTCGAGATCGCCCTTGTCGCTCCAGGCCAGCCCGCGGGCCACATAGGCGTTGGCGCGGGTCCGCGGGCTCTCGTGCGTATCCTGCGCCACGATGGTGCAGCCCGCGATATTGCGGTCCGGATCGGCGGCATTGCAGTCGTTATGGTCCCGCCGGCTGGCGGCGGATGCGGGCGCTGCCGCCGCCACGAGCATGCAGGTGACCACGATCGAGGGCAGGAACCGCATGGGAGGCCTCCGGGTTCGGTGCGAAATCGACGCGATCGCCGGGCTCCATCCCGGGTTGCCAGGGATGGACCACAGCGGCGGTAGTCGATTAGTCGCGATCCGTCTGCGGCAGGTTCAACATTCGCCATCATCCGCCCATCAAAAATCCGGCTTTTCGGCCTGCGGCACCGCGGTGTCCTTGCCGCTGAAATATTCATGCACGTTCTCGCTGCAGATCAAGTCCGTCCATCCGCCCACGGCCGGCCGGTATGTGATGGTCGCGCTCCACGGCATAGTGAACACGCCGGCGTCGTCGACCGTGAAAGTGAGCTGCAGCACCTTGCCGCGGTAGGCGTCATCGAAATCCGCGCCCGGTGTGCGGGTGTTCTCCTTGGCGTTGCGCGCCATCGCGTCGCGCGCGTCGGCGTAATCGAGGAGCCGGTAGCGCTCCACCACGTGCAGCGCCGGGCTGTGCGGGGTGCCGAACATGTCGACCATGGCGTAGGGCCCGATCTTGATCCCCACGGTATCGATCACCAGCGTGTCGCCCTCATAGTGGCCGACCGAATCCCCGTACCAGGACGGCGTCGGCTGCGCCGGATGCGGCGCGTTCAGGCGCACGTGGCGCACCTCGTTGCCCTGCCGGTAGATCATCGTGATCTTGTCCGGCTGCTGCACCATCTCCATCAGGAAATCCCAGAACACATACGGCACCCCGCCGGGCCAGCATTGGTTGCTCGGCGTCGGATAGCCGCCGCCGGATCGCGAGATCTCGCCGTGCTGCTTGACCACTTCCGCGGCCGCCGGCTGCAGGATCGGATTGGTGTAGTCGCCGATCAGCTGCGCAAAGTTGCCGGTACCGCTGCCTTTGCGCCGCGCCCGGTTCGTCACCGGCCCGGGCCCCGCCGCCGGCGGCTCGAAGCCGGTGAGATAAGGATGCGCCCAGATGCCGGAGAAATCCGGAACCGCTTCCGCGCCCCGCGCCGCGGTCGTCGCCATCCCGGCCGCCAACGTGACCAACAAAAACAAATCGCCCAGCCCCGCTCTCATGATCAACCGCACCATTTTCATTAACCCACCATTTCAAAAATCCGGCCGCTCCGCCTGCGGCACATCCGCATCCGCGCCATGATGGAATCCGAACGTATTCTCCGCGCAAGCGATCTCGGGCCATTCCAGCCGGTCGCGCAGATAGACCATGCTGGCGGTCCACGGGGTGGTGAACGCACCCGCATCCTCGATGGTGAACCGCACCTGCAGATACTTGTCCTTGTAGTTCGGGTTGACCGGCCCGCCGGGCCGCCAATTCTCCCTGGCGCCGCGTTCGAGCTCGTCCTTTACCGCGGCGTAATCGGCGAGCCGGTAGCGCTCCACCACATGCAGCTTCTGCGTATACGGCGTGCCGAACAAATCGATCATGGCGAACGGCCGGTCGCTCTTGATTGCCACCGTGTCGATGATGAGCGTGTCGCCCTCGTAGCGGCCGACCGCGTCGCCGTGCCAGGTCGGCGTCGGCTGCTTGGGATGCGGCGCGTTCAACCGCACCCGGCGGACCTCGTGATCCTCGCTGAACAGCATCACGATCTCGTCCGGCAGCTGCAGCATCTCCATGGCCATATGCTTGAACAGGAACGGCACCGGCTCGGGCCAGCACTGGTTGGCGGGGTTCGGGTAGTCCATGCCGGCGAGCGAGATCTCGCCCTTGCGTTTCACCACCTCCGCGGCCCAGGACTGCAGGATCGGATTGCTGTAGTCGCCGACCAGCTTTCCGTAGTCGCTGACGCCGGTGTCCTGCCGCCGCGTCCGGTTGGTGACCGGGCCGGGCCCCGACGCCGGCGGCACGAACCAGGGCAGCGACCCGTGCCGCCAGATGCCGGAGAAATCCGGGACCGAGGCCGCGCCCGGCTTGACCGTATCGGCCTCCCCGACCGCCGGCTGCCCGGCGCCGGGACCGGCAGCCGCCGCCAACGTCAACAACAATGTCACCCATGAGAGCAAATGCCGCCGCACATTCATGTCGACCTCCCGCATGAATTGCTCGATGTGCGTTTCGTCCCGGTACGGCGCCGCTTCGTCTCACGTGCCTGACCGGCGCACACCCCGATGGTTCGAACAAGCGCGCAAACGTGGCCCGGAACGAACGCAAGCGAAGTCCGGGTCTTCTTCGGCTTTCTAGAAATCCGGCGTGTCGGCGTGCGGGATCGGAAACAGGTTCAGGCCGAAATAATCCCGGTTGTTCTCGCCGCAGACCATCTCGTAGAGCGGATTTGGCACCTTGCGCCAGCGCCGCACCATGTTGAGCGGCTCGTTGAAGGTGTCCGGATCCTCGACCCGCACCAGCGCTTCCAGCGCGCTGCCGTCGGCGGACAGCTTGAGGCGCTCGCTGACGTGCAATTTCTCGGTATGCGGCGTGCGGAACCAATCGAGGTAGCTGTCGTGGGCCTGCAGCCCGATGGTGTCGATCACCAGGGTGTCGCCGCCTTCGTAATGGCCGATCGATTCGCCGAACCAGGACGGCTGCACGGTCTCGGAATGCTGCCCGGTCAGGTAGATGCGGCGCACCATGTGATCGGTCTGCCAGATCATCCACACCTCGCTCGGGGTCTGGATGAAATAGAACGGCTCGGCCGGCGTCAGCAATTGCTCCGGCACGCCGCCCGGATGGCAGGTCGACTGGGCCGAGAACGGCAGCCCGCGCTTGCCGCTCAGCACCTCGTCGTTGGATTCCTGCATCTGCTTGGCCGCCCAGGGCTTGAGCACCGGATCCGCGGCATTGCCGATGTGCGGCGTCACCTGGCCGGGCCCGTCGCGGTTGCCATGGAGCGGATGGGCCGGGTCCGGCCGGATCGGGCCGCGTCCCAATCCCGCCGGCGGATCGAGCCAATCCACCCCCAAGGCGAGCCAGGCGAACTTGGCCGACGAAAGCGCGGGAATCTTGGCCGCGGCCGGCGCGCGCTGTTGCGCGGAAACTTGCGCGCGCGCGGGAGCGCCGGCCGCGAACGCCGCGACGCTGGCGCCGAGCGCCACGATCGCGGCCAGGCGCCATGGCGCCTTGAGAGATCGCGGCCGAGATGGGGCTTGCCTGCGACGTTCGACATCGGAAGGCTCCGT
Source organism: uncultured Alphaproteobacteria bacterium (assembly GCA_963744275.1). GTDB lineage: Bacteria > Pseudomonadota > Alphaproteobacteria > Rhizobiales > Xanthobacteraceae > VAZQ01. The sequence goes on along the minus strand of CAVUSX010000021.1, from coordinate 715,033 downwards.
GCTCGAGCGAAGACCCAAGCCGAGCTTACGCCGGGGGTGGTATGTGGTCACGAGCAATTTCGGTGATATCGGTCGTGTCAGAGCATCTCGCAGCGCATCATTTTCGACGCCCTCGGGCAATTGCCGATGCGCCAGCTCGTCTTCGACGCCTTCGCCACGCCGAAGCGTGGCACGCGCGTCCTGCTCAGGCCCCCGTCACCTCATCCCACCGCGGCTCCCCGAACGTCAGGTAATTGGACAGCGCCGCCGCGGCCTGCGCCTGCGTGGCGCCGGCCTGCTGCGGCAGGCCCTGGATGTCGAAGAGGTACTGCAGTTGCTTGGGCAGCCGGCCGTAGAGCCGCTTGACCGCGAGCGTGCCGGACAGGGTCGAGACTTCCGCGAACGCGCGCCCTTCGGAGAAATGGTTGGCCCAGCCGCAGATGCAGGCCGGCGTTCCGCAGCTCTCGCGGAAGTGCCGCATCGTGAAGGTCTCGATCTCGCCGCGCTCGAAGGCGAACAAGGTGGCGATCAGGGCGTCGCGCTCGACTTCGGAGATGCGCAGATCGGCGGCCGAGAGGAACGAGCGAGCGAGCATGTCTTCTTCCTTCCGTTTTGGGCCTCCGCGATCGAAGGCCGTTCCGTCCCGACCCGCCATTGTCGCCCGATCGGTGCTCGACGCAAGAGCTTCGGCGCGATGTTTTCAGTGGCCGCACTCGATCACCCGCATGAGATCGCCGACCGTATCGATCTGATCGGCGGCGATGTCCGCGAGCTCGAAGCCCGAAACCTGATCTTCGATCGCGATGATGACCTCGAGGCGATCGAGCCAATCGGCGCCGAGATCGTCGCGAAAGCGCGCCTCGTCGGTCACACGCTCGCGATCGATGCCGAAATGCCCGGCGATGATCTCGCGCACCTTGAGGGTGATGTCGCTCTGCACGGCCGCTCCTCATGATTGATGGCGAGAGCACGAATCAATGCGATGCAGTGTTCCCGACGAGGACTCTCTGCCCGCAATCCAAAAGATTTCATGTGAATTGCCGGACGGCGGTAGCTCGCCACCGCGGAAGGCAAGTCACCTCTGGCATGACCGGAGGTGAGGGGCTGCAAACCTTCTTCAAGGATCGATCGCGACCGCGAACAGGTCGGGGACACAGAGCTATCACTCCCTCGCGCCGCGTGCGCGGGTGAGCACTTCCGCCGTGCTCGACTCGCGCGCATCGATGAAGTGGTGGATCGGGTCTCGCAGCTCGATAATCTCCTGTCCCCGAGCTGGTAAAACTACGTGCTGGATGCGTCGCTCCTGCGACATCGCGGCACGGAATCATGCAATCGCCGACACAAGCAAGCAATCGTTCATCTCTTGTCCCTAACCGTACTTATCGGGGAACTTCACCATGTTCGGGTGGCCATGCGAAGCTTGAGTCTCAGTCGCCTTCTGCAGATCGTCGTGGCCTTGCCGCTCTCGGCGCTGGCGGCATTCAGCGGGATCCTGCTCCTCGACACGTTCGACGGGTATCGCGATATCGAGCGCGTCGCGGCGCTCGAGAAGATCGTGGTGGCGGCCAGCCGTATGACGGTCACGCCGCTGAACCAGGAGATTATTCAAGCCCTTGCTTTCGTGACGAGCGGTTCCGAGCTCGACCGTGCCGAGATGCAGGCGGCGCGGCAACGCTCCGACCAAGCCATAGTTTCGTTCAAGGATGCCGCCGCGGCGGCCGGCTTGTCCGATTCAAAGTCGCTCGAGATCATCGGCAATGTCGGACGGCAATTGCGCGGTTTCGAAGCGCTCCGCATGCAAGGCGGACGCGCGAACCCTCAAGCGTCAGGACGTCGGCGCCGTGCTGCAGCCCATCACCTCGGAGCTGGCCGATCTTTACCACCGTATCGTGATCTTCATCGATCAAGGCCGGCTCAGCGTGCTGTTGCAGGCCTTGAATGCCGTTACGCAATTGAATGACGGGCAGAGAATCGAGAGTGGGCGCACCGACACTGCGCTCGAAGGCGGTCCGCTCGATCCCGAGAACTTTCGCTACCTGACGCTCGGCCTGTCCAAGCAGGCGATATACGGCAAGGAATTCGATGATTTCGGCCCGCCTGCCGTGCGCGAGCAGTTGCGCGCGTTCGACGCCGGACCCGATGGGCGCGCGATCGCGGCGTTGCGACCGGCGATTCTGACGGTCTATGGCGGCGGCAAGGTGAGCCAAGCCGATGCCAAGCGCTGGCGCGACGCCATGGCGGCCCGCAACGTCGTATGGTCCGGCGCCGTCAATACGACGCTCGAAGCGTTGATCGCAACGACGGAATCGCTGCGCGGGGCGGCCCGCTGGCACCTCATTCTCTATTCGGTGGCCAGTCTGCTGATCATCATGGCGGTCATGGCCGTAAGCAGGCGGCTGCTGCTCATGGTCCGGCGGCTGCTGGGTGAGTTGACGCAGGTCATGCAGGACCTCGCCGATGGCCGGCTCACGGTCAACGTGCCGGGACGCGAGCGATCCGACGACATCGGCGTCGTCGCCAGGATGGTGGAAGTCTTCAAGCAGAACGCGATCGCGATGCGACGGCTGCAGGAGGAGCAGAGCCAGCAGCAGGCGCGTGCGGCGGCCGAGAGGAAGAGCGCCTTGCTGCGGCTCGCCGATGCCTTCGAAGCCGAGGTTCTGGGCGTCGTGCGCACGGTCGCGACCGCGGCCTCCCAGCTGCAGGGGAACGCCAACCTCATGAATGCCGCCGCCGGCGAGACCGACCGCCAGTCGAGGCTGGTCTCGGCTGCGGCCGAGCAGGCGATCGGCAACGTGCGGGCGGTCGCCGATTCGGCCGAGGAGCTGGCGATCTCCATCGATGAAATCGGCCAGCAGGCCGGCACCGCCACGGAGGTCATCTCCAGCGCGGTGCTGCAGGCCGGCGCCACCACCGAGATGGTGCAGAAGCTCTCCGCGGCGGTCGATCGCATCGGTCAAGTGATCCAATTGATCAGCGACATCGCCTCGCAAACCAATCTGCTCGCGCTCAATGCCACCATCGAGGCCGCCCGCGCCGGCGAGGCCGGGCGAGGTTTTGCGGTGGTGGCGGCGGAGGTGAAGAATCTGGCCTCGCAGACCGGCAAGGCGACCGAGGAGATCACCGCGCAGATCAATACAATTCAAGGCGGTACGCACGAGGTGGTAGCGGCCATCCAGACCATCAGCGGCACGATCGGGGAGATCAACAGCATCTCGGCCGCCATCGCGTCCGCGGTCGAGGAGCAGAACGCCACCACGGCCGCGATCGCGCGCAATGCCGATCAGGCGGCGCGGGGCGCGCGCGAGGTGTCCCTGAACATCGGCAGCGTGAGCAAGACGGCCGCGGATGCCGGGGCGGCCGCGAGCGACATCCTGCAGGCCGCGGTCGGGTTGACCAAGCAGGGCGAGGCGTTGCGCGCGGGCGCGGATGCCTTCATCGCACGCGTAGAGCAGCTTAAGCCGCGCGGCGGGCGCGATGGCGGCTCCGTCATTTCGGCCGGGGCTTGAAATACCGCAGGTCAGGCGGCGGCTGGTCCTTCTGCGCCGGCATCAGCAGGCCTTCGGCGCTCAGCACATAGTGCTGGTCGCCGATGAGCACGTGGTTGTTGTTCTCGCAATATTCCTCGGTCCAGGACACCAACCGGTCCGCCACGCGCCGATAGTTCTTCATCACGGTCCAGGGCCGCGTCAGCGCATGGTCGATGACCGTGACCTCGTCATGCGCGACCTCGGGGTCCGCGCTGTCGATGAAGATCCGCTCCTTCACGATCGTTTGATTGTCCTCGTGGAGCGGCAGGCCGCTGCCGTCGAAAACCCGCGGACCGCGAAAGCCGCGGGTCTCCACCGCGAGAACGTCGAACCGCCCGTCGCCCTTGCTGTCGATCCATTGGCCGATGGAATAGCCGAGCAACGTCGGCTCGAGCTCGGCCGGCCAATCGCGGCCGTCGGTGAAGATGCGGCGATCGTCGAGGATATGGTCCATCAGGATGTAGGTGGTGCCCGGCGTGATGACGAATTCCGTCTCCCCATAGGCGTTGGTGACGCGCGGCATGCCGGGCGACAGGCATTTGTAGGTCGAGGTGGTGCCCTGGCCGCCGGTGGCCTGATCCTTCAGGTTGGCCTCGAAGATGGCCTGATATTCAGCGGTCAGCGGCGCCAGCTGTCCGCGCCCGGCCGGCTTGCTGATGTCGAAGCGGCCAGGACCGCCGATCGGCCGCCACTGGCCGCCGAGGTCCGGATATTTCGAGTAATCGATGATTTGGGCGCCGGCGGTCGACGAGAAGGCGGCCGCCGCGATGATGCAGAGCAGGGTGCGAGCAAGCATGGCTGTCCTCGTTGGGGGTGCATAGCGAGTAGCGAGTAGCGAAGGCGTAAGCAGTCGCCTCCCTTACCATTCACCATTCACCATTCACCATTCACCCTTCACTATTGCCGGTCTTCTTGAAATACCTCAAATCCGGCGGCGGCTCATTCTTCTTGACGGGCATCAGGTAGCGGTCCGCGCTCAGCATGTAGGGCTCGTTGCCGATCTCCACATGGTCGTTGTTCTCGAAGCAACTGACCTCGCGCCAATAGGGCTGCGGATCCGCCTGCCGGCGATAGTTCTTCATCACGGTCCAGGGACGCGTCAGCGCGTGATCGATGACGGTGACCTCGTCATGGGCGACCTCGTGATCGGCTTTGTCGACGTAGAGGCGTTCCTTGACGATGGTCTGGTTGTCCAGGTGCAAGGGAAGCCCGCTGGTGTCGTACGAGCGCGGCCCTTTGAAGCCGCGCGTCTCGATCTCAAGCAGGTCGTAGCGGCCATCATTATTGGTGTCGATCCATCGGCCGATGGAGTAGCCGATGAAGGTATGCGGGAGATCGGCCGGCCAATCGCGTCCGTCGGTGAAGATTTGGCGGTTGTCGTGGATATGCTGGGTCAGGATATGGACGCTGCCCGGCGCGATGACGAACTCGATCTGGCCATAGCCGTTGGTCACGCGCGGCATGCCGGGCGATTGGCAGACCCAATCTCGATCCCAGCCCTGCCCACCGGCCTCCTGGTCGGCCAGGTTGGCCTGGAATATCGCCTGGTATTCCGGCGTGAGCGGCGCTTCCTGCTCCGGACCCCAGGCTTTGCTGATATCGAAACGACCGGGCCCACCGATCGGAAGCCATTGGCCCTTCAAGTCCGGATACTTCGAATAGTCGAAGATTTCGGCGCCGGCGCTCGACAGCGAGAGCGCCGTCAGTGCAATTGCACAGAGCAAGCTCCGGTAAGCCATGATGGTTTCCTCCCCGGCCGACGAGCAGCCATTGTGGCCGTTCCAGCGTTCCGGGCGCCTCGTCCGCCATGCAGGTGCGTGGTCGCAAGCGGACTTCGGCGCGTCTCGCCGCCGGCCTTATGGAAATCTACACCCGTTTCCCGCGTGCACGGAAGGGCCCGCTCGGTGCCGGAATGCCGGCAGCGCGCGGCCGGAAATCCGCCGGAACGTGATCCCGTCACGTGGATCGCCCGGCCGCGCGCTGGAATTTTCGTGCAAGGTTTGCCTATGAATACGGCGTCGTGGGCTTCATTTGAGCGGAGTGATGACGATGCGCCAAATGCTGATGCCGGTTGGTGCCCTCGGCGTGCTGCTCGTGGTCGGGGTGTCGTTCGCGGCACCATCGGCGCGGCAAGCGGCCCGGCAGGAGGACCCTGCGGGGAAGTCACGGCGGCCTGCGAGCGCGCCGGCTTTGCGCGCGGCGACGCCCGTGGCGGCGCCGGTCTGAATTGGATTGTATCGGTCCGATCATGCAGGGAACCGATCAGCCGCGGCGGGCGCGCACGCCCTTGCCGCGGGTCGATCCGAAGGTCGTGGCGGCCTGCAAGGCGAGCAACCCGGAATTCGGACAGGCCAAAGGGCGGCCGGCGGCGCCGGCCGTGCAGGCCCCGCCTGCGAGCCCGGCGGCGCCGGCCGCGGCGGCCCAAAGCGCGCCGGCGCCACGATCCGGTTCCGGCGGCAAGCGGCCCAACATCGTCTTCGTCCTCACCGACGATCTCGCCTTGAACACCGTTCAATTCATGCCGCACGTCCTCGAGATGCAGAAGCAGGGCATGACTTTCGCCAACTATTTCGTCACCGATTCGCTGTGCTGCCCGTCGCGTTCCTCGATCTTCACCGGGCGCTTCCCGCACGACACCGGCGTATTCCGCAACACCGGCAATGACGGCGGCTTCCAGGCGTTCCATAACCGTCATCACGAGCAAATGACCTTTGCGACCGCGCTGGCGACCGCCGGCTATCGCACCGCCATGCTGGGCAAGTATCTCAACGGCTACAAGCCGCGGCAAAATCCGCCCGAACCCGGTTGGAGCTTTTGGGCCGGAGCCGGGAATGGCTACCCCGGGTTCAACTACGACCTCAATGAAAACGGCAAGGTCGTCCATTACGGCACGGAGCCGGCCGCCTACATCACGGATGTTCTCGCCAGCCAGGCGGTCGGCTTCATCAAGCAGTCGGCCGGGACGCCGTTCGTGATCGAGGTCGCGACCTTTGCGCCGCACGCGCCCTACACGCCGGCGCCGCGCGACGCCGATGCGTTTCCGGATCTGCGCGCCCCCCGCACGGCATCATTCAACGCCGCCCCGGATGCGAACGCGCCGCGATGGCTGCGCGCAATTCCGGCGCTTTCGGCCGCCGACATGGCCGGCATCGATCGCGATTTCCGCATGCGCGCCCAATCGGTGCAGGCCGTCGACAAGATGATCGGCGAGTTGCAGGCGGCGGTGGCTTCGATCGGCGAGGAGAGCAACACCTATTTCGTGTTCTCCTCCGACAACGGCTATCACATGGGCGAGCACCGTCTCATGCCGGGCAAGATGACGGCCTTCGATACCGACATTCACGTACCGCTGGTGGTCACCGGGCCCGGCGTTGCGCCGGGGCGCGTGATCGAGGAGATCGCCGACAATATCGACCTCAACCCGACTTTCACGGAGATCGGCGGCGCCGCCACCGCGGCCAATGTGGACGGCCGCAGCCTGTTGCCGCTGCTGCGCGGGGGCACGGTCACGCAATGGCGCAAGGCGGCGCTGGTCGAGCACCACGGGCCGGTCCGGAACTCGGCCGATCCCGATTTTCCCGGCAATCGCAGCGGCAATCCGACCACCTATGAGGCGATCCGCGGCTCGAGCTGGGTCTATGTCGAATACGCCGACGGTGAAAAGGAGTACTACGACCGCGCCACCGATCCGGACGAGTTGCACAACGTCTATGCCGCGCTGCCGGCCGACCAGAAGGCGTCGCTGCACGCCATGGTGAGCGGGCTGCAAAATTGCCACGACGCAGCGAGCTGCTCGGCCGCCGACGGCTCGACCCGCAGCGGCACGCGCCAATAGCGCGCCACCAGCCGGGCGATCGCGCCGCGGAGCGTCAGATGCAGGGCTGGACGCTTCGCGATCCGATCGCCGCCGTGAGGGTTTGTACCAGCTCGTTCGGCCGCAGCGGCTTGTACAGGGTTGCGACCGCGCCGGCCTCGGTGGCCATGGGGTGGAAATCCGGCATGGCCGGGCAGCGGTCCCGGAACATGAAACCGAGACCGCGATGATCGGCGTGGCCGGATTGTGCTGATGAATGGCCCTGGTGGTGGCGAAGCCGTCCATTCCTGGCATGAAGATGTCGACGATGACGGCATCGAACGGCCAGGCCTTGACCGCCTCGACGCCCGCCGGCCCGTTCTCGACCGCAACGACGTCGAAGCCGCCCGCCTCGAGCACGATCACCGTCGCTCTGCGCACCGCTTCGTCGTCGTCGATGATCAGAATGCGCGCCATTGCGGACCCCGCTGTCGCCAGGCCGGGCTCGGCCGAGGATTTGATTTGTATTTCACGGCGGCGAGCCCGGGCCGGACCGTCGCGGCGGGCGCCGTCACGTCTGCGGCTGGGAGGTCGACCAGGCCATGCCGGCAGCCTGCGGGGCGGGCGTCGCCAGCGCGGCGGCGACCGCCCGCAGGAGCTCGTTCGGCCGGAACGGCTTCTGCAGGCATATGACGTCCGACAGCTCGGCGATCGTCTGCAATTGGTCGAGCGCGGTTCGCCCGGACGGGCCGAGCAGCACGCCCGACATGGCGATCACCGGAAAGCCCGGATTACGCTCGCGCAGCGTCCTGATGAAGGTCACGCCGTCGATGCCCGGCATGAAAAGATCGGCGATCACCACGTCGAAACTGCACTGCTCGAATTTGCTCAGGCCGGACTGTCCGCTGTCCGCCCCGACCACGTCGAAACCATTGGCCCGCAGGGCGAGCGTGATGGCGGTACGCACCGGATTCTGGTCGTCGATCACGAGAATGCGAGGCACGGCGCGACCCTTCGGGCGGGGTTGTCGAAATGTCCAAATTGGGACGTCCGCCGCGCTTCGGCGCAAGGCGAATATCACCGCCTGACAGTAAACGCGAAGTTCCTAACTTCCCGTTTCTGATTGCGCGGGGCAGGCCGCCATCAGGGCCCGGCGGAGCATGACGGCGAGCTCGGCGTTGCGGTAGGGCTTGGTGAGCAGCAGGACCCCCGGATCGAGCCGGCCGTGGTGCACGATGGCATCTTCCGTGTAGCCGGACGTGAACAGAACCTTGACGCCGGGCCGGCGGCGCGCCACCTCGTCGGCGAGCTGGCGGCCGTTCATGGTGCCGCTCATGATCACATCGGTGAACAGAAGGTCGAAACGGACGCCGCGCTCGACGATGGCGATCGCCTCGGCCGCATTGGCGGCCTGCAGGATTCGGCAACCAAAATTCTTGAGCCGTGCCGTCACATAGGTCAGCACCAGTGGGTCGTCCTCGACGATCAGGACGGTTTCGCTGCCGCCTTCGACCGGGGGCTCGAGCGCGGTCGCGGCCGCCTGCTCGGCCGGCATGCTGGAGCGCGGCAGATAGATCCTGATCGTCGTCCCGTGGCCGTCTTCGCTGTAGATCCTGATATGCCCGCTCGACTGCTTGACGAACCCGTAGACCATGCTCAGGCCCAATCCGGTCCCCTTGCCGGCCGCCTTGGTCGAGAAGAACGGCTCGAACACCCGGTCCAGGATCGCTTCCGGAATGCCATTGCCGATGTCGCTCACCGCGATCATCACATAGTTGCCGGGCTGCACGTCGCGGTTCGCCCCCGCATAGCTGTCGTCGAGGACGACGTTCTTGGTCTCCAGGGTCAGCTTGCCGCCGTCCGGCATCGCGTCGCGGGCATTGATGGCCAGGTTGAGCAGTGCGGTGGTGAGCTGGGTCGGGTCGACCAGCGCCGGCCAGGCGCTCGGCTCCAATTTCGCCTCGATCTCGATCTGCGCGCCGAGCGCGCGGCGAAACAAACCCTCCGCCGCGGTCACCAGTGCGTTGATGTCGGTGTCGTGCGGCTGCAGGGGCTGCTTGCGGGCGAAGGCGAGCAGGTGGCCGGTCAGCTCTGCGCCGCGGTCGGCCGCCTCGCCGATCAGGCGGGCGATCGACAAGAGCTGGGGCTTGTCGGCGACCCCTTGGGCCAGGATATCGATCGTGCCGGTGATGACGGTGAGGAGGTTGTTGAAGTCGTGCGCGATCCGCCCACCAGCTGGCCGACGGCCTCCATTTTCTCGGACTGCCGGGTGCGTTCCTCGGCCGCGATCGCCTCGGTCATGTCGCGGATGAATCCATTGAACACGACGCCGCCGCGCCTGGGCAGCGCAGTGATGCTCAGCTCGACCTTGATCTCGGTTCCGTCGCGCCGCAGCGCCTCGATCTGCAGGCGCTTTCCCAGCATCGCGCTTTCGCCGCCGCGCAGATAGCGTGCGAGCCCGTCCTGGTGACGCGCACGATGCCGCGGCGGTACGATCAGCTCGCCCAGAACCTTCCCGACCGCCTCATCGCGCGACCAGCCGAAGATCGCCTGCGTCTGCGCGTTCCAGTCCACGATGATGCCGCGCTCGTCCATCTGAACGAAGCCGTCCAAGGCTGAGACGACGATACCGCGCGCCATGCGCTCGCTGTCGAGGAGCGCCGCGGTCTTGTCGCGCACCTCGTCGGCCATGCGGGCGAAGGCTTGCGCGAGCCGGCCGAACCTCGCCGCCCGCATCGGTCGGGATCGCGGCCGGCTCGTCGCGCGCGAAGCCCTCGACCGCCCGGGTCATCTGGACCAGCGGCCGGGTCAGGGAGCGGGCGAGCATCACCGCCAGCGCGATCGCGCCGAGGATGGCCAGCAGCCCGGCGAACAGGCTGAAATCGCGCACCGCGATGGCGGCGGCCATGAGGCCCGCATACGGGATCGTCTCGATGACCGCGACCCGCGGGCCTTGGGCCAGCCGCACCGCGCCCCAGCCGACGCCGAATTGGGTGCCGGTGCGATCCCGCAGCACCCGTGGGGCGGCGGCGTCGGGATCTGGAACAGGCGCGATGTCGGGAAAATCGTCCTGCACCCGAAACGGCATTCCGATCTCGAAGCCGAACTCCCGCGCCGGGTCCGGATGGACCAGATAGTCTCCCCGGCCATTGACCAAGAACACCTTCAGGCCGTCGTTGGCGGCCGAACGGATACGGGTAAATGCCGGCCGCAGATCGAGGGTGATGATCACCATCCCGAACGGCGTGCCGTCGGCTTCTGCAACGGTGTTGCGAACTGCAGGACCGGCACATGCGGCTCTTCGATGACGCCATTCTGGCGGCTCAGCCCGATCGGCGATGTATAAACCTCGCCGGCGGGCAACTTGATCGTCTCCTGCAAGGCCGGCTCGGCCTGTCGCTCCAGCGCCGCCTGCGGAACGGACCGGATGGCGCCGTGCGGGCCGGACGATCGACCCGCACGATGTCACGTCCGCCGTCGTCGAGGCCGACAATGCGAAACGCCCGATAGCTCGGCTTGGCGGCGAGCTCCGCCGCGTAGCGGGAAGCCATGCGGCTGCGCCACACGGCCTCGATGGTCCCGTCGATCGGATCGATGCCGCCGGCGAGCCGGGCGCGGACGATGCCGGCGGCCGCCACCGCCGAGCCGAAGCCCACCACATCGGCGCGCGCGCCCCCGAATATGGCTTCGAGCTCGTCCGCGAGCACGCGGGCGCGGCTGTCGATCCGTTCTCGATTGCGCTGCAACGCAATGCCTTCGACGTTGCGATCGGTGAGGTAGCCGACGGCGGCGGCGGTGAGCAGCACCAGCCCCACCATCGCCAGCGTCAGACGCGTCGACAGTCTCATGCCGTGATCCTGTGGTTGCGCCCGATGGCCCGCTGTGGCCGGCAAAACGAGCCCCGGGGACGCGCCGCATCCCAAATCAGCTTCGCCCGCACTCTAGAGTGGATTTGCGACCATCGACCGCTCGGTCTCGCCGCTGCCCGAACCCGCGATGCAGGCTACTGCAGGCATAGCACGTTGCGGGACGATGTCCCGCTTGTTCGATTGCAGCGTCCACGTCGTTGTTTGTCGCCGACCGACTTCAACTTCCGGCGTATAAGTATAAGTACGGCGGCGCCGCTTGGTGCCCGAGGGGTGAACCGTCGAGGGCCGAGATCACGCGACCCCCTGGGCGGAGCCGTTTCAACAAAGCCGCAATCATCGGAATCTGCCCTTGGTGATCTTGCGCGTTGCGTCCTGCGGCGCGAACCAGTCGGCCCGGTCGGCTTCGGAAAGTCTCGCATGCGGCCGGACCGCGGCGGCCATTCGATCGTAAAGAGATTGCTCTTGAAGTCCTCAAGATCGAAGTCGCCTTCCACCGCCCAGGCCGAGATGATCTTGCCGCTCGGCTGCTTGAAGGGTCCGACCGATGAGCTCCCCGGCGCGGGCGGCAGCCGGATTCCTCGGCAAGCTCCCGGCGCGCCGCAGTCAACGGATCCTCCCCGTCCGCGAGAATTCCTTTCCGGGCATCGACGGAGCGCCATCGTCCTCGCGGGCCCAGAACGGACCTCCGGGATGAACCAGGAGCATCTGCGGCTCATGGTCCTTCAGCCTATAGACCCAGAACTCCGGCGCTCTTTTGAGCCATCGACCCGAAGGTATCACAATTTGGCTCTTTCAGCCCTCATGGTGAGGGCGCGGGCAAAGCCCGCGCGATTCTCGAACCATGGCCGCGCCTGCAGCGCCGCTCGGGCCGTCGAGCGGCAGGCCGGATAGCCAAGTGCGAAGAACGTCGAACGATTTCGCCGCCCGAGATCGCGTGCAGCGTGAACGTGTCCATGAAATGCTGCTCGGCTACGTATTGGCGCAACGCCCGATCAGAGGCGGCCGCCAGCATATGCGACGTCGGGCCCGCGCTGGTGCGGCCCGAGCGCGGGTCGCCGCCGGCGTGGAACAACAGCTCGCGTTCGGGGTGATGCAGACGCTGCGGATCGAGAGGAAGATCGGTGCACGCAGACTGGCAGTGGCTGTCGATGCGGAAGCGCTCGCCCGAGGCGTTCGGACTTCTCCACCACCGCGTCGATGAGCGGCATCTCGCCGGGCTTCGCGCCCATGCCCATGTGCAGCGCCGAGACGGAACCGTCGGCGCGCGCCGGCACGGACGCGATGAGGCCGCAAAAGAACCGGCGCAGAGCGCGCTCCATGTGTGCGAGAACCGCTGCGATCTGCTCATGGGTCCTCCCTGCAACGGCTTGATCGTGTTCCGCCCCCTGGGCGGCCGTCCGCGCCTCGAGCCGCGCCGCTATGGATACAGAGCCGAGTACTTTTCTCGTCGCCGCGCGCGCCCTCTGTTCCAGCATCTGCGATTTGGGCGGCGCCTCCACTCCAGCAGGTAGCTAACAGCAGGTCGCCCCAGAGCAACGCAAAGCCCTCCACCGCCATCGTGGCCGGATCGCCGGCCCCGATCAAGCCGTCGGCTTGCGCTTGCGTCAGCATGCGCGCGAGCGCCGCGCGGCCGGCTGCGCGCGCGGTCGCGAGCGCATGCGCCACCTCGGCCGCATGACGGATTCGGCGATGGCCAGTCGATAGACGGCCTAGCACCGGCGGCTTGCTTACGCCACGCAAGACCGACGTACCGAGCGCGGTCAACGCCGCCGCCAGCACGGCACGGTCGGTCGCGGCCGGCAGCTCGAGCGGGAGCCGCATCCGCTGCGCGCCCTCGGTGATCGCATCCTTGAGCAGCGCCGACTTGTCGCTGCAGACCTGATAGAGCTCCCGCTTGGAGACCTTGGCGCTTCTCTCGATCTCCAGCGCGTCGGTTCCCCCGTAGCCCTTCTCCATGGAACGCGGAAAACGCGGCGTCGAATACGCCCTCGCGCAGCGGCGCGGCGGCGACCGCTTTCGCCGGCTTTTTCGCCCTGGCGGCGGGTGCCGACCCGGTCGCGAGCGCCCTTGGTTGATGGCAGATCCGGCCCCCGTGATCTCTCCACGCAAAAGCTCCCTTGCACTCGGCACCGCGAGGCACCAAAAAGGTGAACCGCGTCGGTACCACCGGCACCCCCTCCTAGCAAGGAGCGTCAAGGAGATCGCCCCGCCGCGACCATTGTGATCGGCACCGCACCGGCACTTGGAACGCACCGCGCCCGTTGAAAAAATTCAGGCGGGCTCCAGGCCCTTGGCCTTGAGGACGCGCTTTGCTTCCGGCGCGGTGAGGAAACCGATCAGCGCCCGGCCCGCTTGCGCATGGCGCGCATTGGCCGGAATGCCGGCGACGAAGGGCGTGACCATCTGGATCTCGGGTGGCAGCGGGCCGACCACGTCGATGCCGGAAACGGCCATCAGCTCCGACATCTGCTGAATGCCGATGTCGGCGGCGCCGCGCAGCAGGACGAGGCCGGATAACCCCGGCGTCGCCGCCGGCGCCGTATTTGGCTTTCGCCCGCATCGCGTCGGCGATACCGAGCTGGTCGAAAACCTTGGCGATGTGAACGCCGCTCTGGCCGCCGCCGACCGGCTTCGAGCAGGCAATCGATTTCGCCTCGAGCATCGCGCGCTTGAAGCCTTCGACGGTGGAAATGTCCGGTTTTGACGCGCCGCTCGCGCACCGCAACCCCGATCGACGATTTGGCGATAGCGACGACGCTGCCGGCCACCATCTTGCCGCTCGCGACGAGGTCGCGGGCGCCCTGGCGCGGATACGATCGCCACGTCCGCCGCCTCGCCCTCGGCCAGCTGCTGCTCCAGCCGCAGCGAGGGCCCGAGCGTGACGTCGGAGGCCATTGCCCGGCTCAAGCGCTTCAAGGCCGGCGCCAGCTCCAGGAGCACCGTTTTCATCGCGGTGGTTCCAGCACTTTGATGTCGATCGGCGGCATCGACAAGCTCCTCGCGCGGCGTCGTTGCGAATTTTAGGCCTCGCGCCATCACGTCGCGCAGCGCAGAGCGCCGCACCAGAATGGCCAAAGCTGGCCCCCATAGCCGGCGGGTCGGGTTCATCATATCGACCCGCTTGCATGCACACCAAGCTATTGATGCCACTGGCGAATAGCGCACGGCCGACCGGTTGCAGAAGCCATCGAGCACCGATGAGTTTCAACCTCAAGGCCGGTTTCACCAATGAGACCGGCGCAAATGACCGGCCGAGCCTGGAACCATAAGGAGACCATCATGACGTCGCGAACAAGACAATCTTGATCACCGGCGCCAACCGCGGCATCGGCCGGCCCTTGTCGATGAGGCGCTCATGCGGGGCGCGAAGCGCGTCTATGCCGGAACGCGCGGGCGGCGTTGCAAATCGCCGATGAGCGCGTGACGCCGCTGGCGCTGGACGTGACCGACGCCGCGCAAATCCACCGCGCGGTCGAGCAGGTCGGCACGCTCGACGTCCTCATCAACAATGCCGGCGTCGCCATCTATGACGATCTGAGCAATCTCGACGCCATCGAACAGCACCTGGCCGTCAACCTGTTCGGCATCGCTCAAAGTGACGCATGCATTCTTGCCGCTGCTGAAACGTTCCAAAGGCGCGATCGTCAACAACCTGTCGCTGGCGGCGCTCGCACCCTTGCCGGTCATCCCCGGCTATTCGATGTCGAAGGCGGCGGCGCTGAACATGACGCAGTCGTTGCGGGCGCTGCCTGGCGGGCCAGGGCGTGTCGGTCCATGCCGTCATCCTCGGCCCCATCGACACCGACATGAACCGCGGCTTCGACATTCCCAAGGCCGCGCCCGAAGTCGGCGGCGCGCGGCATCTTCGACGGGCTAGAGCATGGCGACGAGGAAATCTTCCCGATCCCGCGTCGCAGTCCGTCGCGGAAGGTTGGCGCGCCGGCATCGCCAAGGCGCTCGAACGTCAGTTCTCAGCGTTCGTGCCGCCGAGCGTGGCGAACGCCGCGTAACAGCTCCGATGCAGCAACAGATGAAAAGGAGAGTGACCATGAGCAAACAGAATTACACCACTTCATTTACGGTCGACCAATCGCCGGAAGAAGTGTTCGCCGCCGTGAACAACGTACGCGGATGGTGGTCGGGAGAGATCGACGGCCGCACCGACAAGCTCGGCGCCGAGTTCACGTACCGCTACCAGGACCTTCACCGCAGTACCCAGAAGATCACGGAATTCGTGCCCGGCAAGAAGGTCGTGTGGCATGTGGTGGACGCCAAAATCACCTTCGTCAAAGACAAGGACGAGTGGAACGGCACCGACATCGTCTTCGAGATCGCCAGGAAGGGCGGCAAGACCGAATTGCGCTTCACGCATGTCGGCCTGGTTCCGACCATCGAATGCTACGGCAAATGCGCGGGCGCGTGGGGCTACTACATCAATGAAAGCCTGCGCAGCCTGATCACGACCGGCAATGGCGACCCCAACGAGAAAGAAAGTTGAGACGAACAGCTCCGATCACCGCGAGGTGGTCGGGGTGCAGATTTCACGCCATCACGAGGAGGAAAGAATGTCTTCATTGGCCGGATAAGAAGTGGTCGTGATCGGCGCCAGCCGTTCCGAACGCACACATGCAGCCGCTTTCCGCGTAGCCCGACTGGCTAGGCCTCGCGGCCGCGCCGACCTTCGCGATCATGGCGCTGCTTACGGCGTTTCGAGGGCGGTCAGCAGGATATGCTTTGCGCGGCCATGCAACATTCATCGCCGCTCGCCGGAATGGTCCCGATGTACCTGCTGATGAGCGCCTTTCACTTGCGCCTTGGCTGAAGCTCATCTCGCGTTGGTGAATTGGCGCCCGTGCGGCCGACCTTACGCATGAGGCCGGTATGTAGCGGCCGCTCGCGGAACAACGGTGTAGCGGCGGCGGTCGAGCGGCCGGAGAGGAGGAGAATCGCCAGCAGTGCAACGAACGATTAGGAACAGGAGAGACACATGGACAAGAACGAAACGAGAGACATGCAGCACCACAAGGACAGCTCGGAATGAACACACCTGCGATCGTGTCGCGGCAGGAGTGGGAGGCCGCGCGCCAGCAGATGCTCGTGAAGGAAAAGGCCCTGATGCGGGCCCGCGATGCCCTGGCCGCCGAACGCCGGCGGATGCCGTGGATGGCCGTCGAGAAGGCGTATGAATTCGAGGGACCCAACGGCAAGGTGAGCCTGCTCGACCTGTTCGAAGGCCGCCGTCAGCTGATCGTCTATCGCGCCTTCTTCGAGCCCGGCGTGTTCGGCTGGCCCGAGCACGCCTGCCGCGGCTGCTCGCTCGGCGCCGATCAGGTCGCCCACCTCGCGCATCTGAATGCCCGCGACACCACGCTCGTCTACGCCTCGCGGGCGCCGCAGGCGGACATCGCGCGCCTGAAGGCGCGGATGGGCTGGGAGATGCCCTGGTACACCATCACCGACAGCTTCGACGCGGACTTCGGCGTCGACGAATGGCACGGCCACAACGTATTCTTCCGCGACGGCGACGGGTGTTCCGCACCTACTTCGTCAACAGCCGCGGCGACGAGGCGATGGGGACCACCTGGAGCTATCTCGACATCACGCCGCTCGGCCGTCAGGAGACTTGGGAGGACTCGCCGCGAGGGCTACCCGCAGACCGCGCCGTACAAGTGGTGGAACTGGCACGACAACTACGACGCCGAGGCCTCGCCTGACCCGAAGTGGGTCGAGGTGTCCGACGCCGGCGAGGCGGCGTTCCGGAACGATGGTGCGGGCGGCGAGGCGAGCGCATCGTAGGGCGCAATCGCTTTATTGCGCCATCAGCCTCGCCCCGAGCACGAAATTGCGTCGGCGCACGGTCGTCATGGTGCTGCCGACGGGTCTTGACGGGAATCCAATGGACAATTTTGCTCGCGGCCGGCCTGGGACGCCGTTGAGCCAAATGATCCCAGCCCGGATCATCCAAGGGAAAGTGTTCACCGTCTCCGGCAAATGCCTCGAAGCCGTGCCTTGACGCGCGGACGAATGACCTTGTAGGCCGTTCCGGTTGGGCTATCATTCATGGCGATGACAGCAGCCGACCCAGCACCCGAGCGCACGCCTCGGCGCGCGCGAGCCAGGCGTTTGAACAGCGCGCTGAACCGCTCCGCCGCGAAATTAGATTGCATTGCTATCGCATGCTCGGCTCCCTGCACGAAGCCGAGGACGCCGTGCAGGAGACATTCCTGCGCGCCTGGCGCAGCTTCGAGCGCTTCGAGGAGGGATCGTTTCGCGCTTGGCTCTACCGCATCGCCACCAACGTCTGCCTGGATACGATCGAGAGCCGCAAGCTGGTACAGCGCCTGCTGCCCGACCAGCTCGCACCGGCCGCCGCCGCCATCCAGATGCCGGACGGTCCTCCATCGACCGAAGTGGCGTGGCTCGAGCCTTATCCGGACGCGGACCTGGAAGGTATCGCCGACGACGCGCCCAATCCGGAGGCGCGCTATACGTCGCGCGAGGCCGTGCAGCTCGCTTTCATCGCCGCCATTCAAGTGCTGCCGCCGCGTCAGCGCGCCGCGCTCTTGTTGTGTGACGTGCTCGGCTGGGCCGCCGGCGAAGCGGCAGCGCTGCTGGGCGGTTCGACCGCTTCGATCAACAGCGCGCTCCAGCGGGCGCGCGAGACGCTCGGCAACCGCTATTCCGCCGGCCGGCCGGCGGCGGCGCTGCGGCCGGATCCCGCTCAGCAAAAGCTCCTCGACCGTTATCTTAAGGCCTGGGAAGGGCATGACCTGGACGGCTTCGTGGCGCTCCTCAAGGAGGACGCGACCTTCATCATGCCGCCGTGGCTGCTGTGGTTTGCGGGACGCCGAGCCATCGGATCGTTCTTTGCGATGGCGTGGAAGACCTGCGGCGGCCTGCGCCTGGTGCCGACCGCGGCCAACGGGCAGCCCGCATTTGGCGTGTACGAATACTCCGATGCCGACGCGCGTTGGAATGCGCACGGGATCCACGTGCTTACGCTTGAGAACGAGACGATCTCCAGGCTGACGGCGTTCGAGCTGCCCACCGGCCCGCAATTGTTTCCCCCCTTTGGACTTCCGCTCGATCCTTCCTGGCGCGACGCCTGCCGGGCACTAGCGGCTCTGCACGAGGATTTTGACTCTTCCAGCACTCATGGTGAGGGGCGACACCCGCGTCGCGGACCATGGCCTCGCGTGCAGCGCCGCCCGGGCAGCATCCTTCGAGACGGCCAGCACGGCCTCCGCAGGGCTTGTGAACGAATGTTGGGGTAGATACCCCTCCCGTTCGTCCACGCGAAAGCGGGAACCCCAGTCTCTTTACGAAAATGAGCAGTATTCCCGCGGGCTTTGGAAGGGAGGCTCCGCACCTACCTGGCAGCGAACCAATCTGCTCCGCTTCTAACTGTGTCAAAGCCTGGGTCCCTGCCTCCGCGGGGACGAGGGGAGTTGGGTTACGCTTCGACAATTCCTTCATAAACTCTCTGGATGATGGCGTCAGAATGAGGACGTCGTTGCTCATGAAGGAGTCACTTGGGCGAGAGCTCAAGAAAGGCTCGCGGATCAAATCGCCGTACCGTGCACAGGCCGGCTGCGATTTGCCGCGCGCTTAACTCGATTGTCCAAATCAGATTATTCGCGAAATTGAAACTGGCGAATTGCGCCTAGCTGCCGCGAGCCGAATCCCATGCGCCTACGTCGGTCCGCCGGATCAATCATCGCGGTTATTTGTAAATTCATTGCTCTTTACAATGGGGCAGGATGCTCGGAATCATTGTTGTTTACAATGAGAGCGAGGCGCAGCCGGGCCCTCGAAAATCGCCCAACCGGTTGGGCGCGTTGCCGTTTCGGTCCGATGCCGGCCCCCGAGGGCGGTTAGCGGGTCATTGTTGTTTTACAATAGGCGGGCGACCTTCACCGACCCTGCGCCCGTCTCGGAGTGACTGGTACTCATGGCCGGACTTCGAACCAGCACGGTGTTGTCATCACCTGATATTGAAGAAATTAAGAAAGGGTCAGAGTAGAATTAACTCCGCAAGCTTGCCCGGAGAGCGGTCACACGCAGACGCGGCGCCGGCAAGGCTGCACGCCATTACTCGATCCGTGGGCTTGCGAGCTTGCGCGCCGTGGACCACGGAGAGCACTACGATATCACCGCGACCCTCGTGTACCTCGTAGACGATAATGTAGGGGTACTCGATAAGCTCGCGGGTGCCGGGGTCTAACCCCGGACGCCCCATCTCGGGGTGAATTCCGGAGCCGCCAATCGTTCGGTCTTGTCGAAAATCCGTGCTACGAGATTTTCTGCGGCTTGCCGATTATCCTTGGCAATCCACGCAAAGATGCGCTGGAGTTCGTCCAACGCCTCGTCATCGAAAATGATCCTCATGCGCCGCCGGTCGGGAAACCGCTTGCGTGCTTCGGCTAAAGACAAGTATTTCGGATTTTTTTTCGCACGCCGGCGGCGTACCTCCGCGAGCTGCTCATCGCTGAGGCGAAGTGCGCTGTTGTCCTGCTCTTCCATGAGCTCGACCATATGCGCGACGTCGGCCTGCCGTTCCGGCGGCCAAGTCAGCACGCGATCGAGGATCTGCCGTACTTGTTCTTTCGTCATGTCGACATCACAGCGGATTTGCCCCTGGATGCATCGGGCGAATCGCCCAGAGTGACTGGTGCCCCTGGCCGGACTCGAACCAGCACAGCCTTGCGACTACCTGATTTTGAGTCAGGCGCGTCTACCAATTCCGCCACAGGGGCACGCGGGGGCGATCATAGTGGGCAGGGGCGTGCGGTCAACGCCTGCGGTCGCGGTTCCAACACAATGATTTGGTGGTAAGCATGGCGGCAGCCCGGGGCGCGACCCGCTGCGGGCGGACCACGACCTGGACGCGAAAACCCGCGATGGCGGGTGGAGGCGTTGCGACCCGAAACAGCGCTTGAATTCGAATTAGGCCTGGACCGCAATCATGGACGCGAAACTTCAGCCCCGCCCGCTGCCGCAATCCTTTGCCGCCGTCCTGCGGGCGCGGCCGATCACGGCCGCCGCCATCGCGGTCGCGCTCGGGGGATCGGCCACGATCCTGGGCGCCTGGTTCTTCCAATACGTGCTGGGCTACATGCCGTGCCCGCTCTGTTTCGAGCAGCGCTACGCCTTCTACTTCGGGATTCCGTTGGCCGTCATGGTGGTGCTCGGCGAATTCGGTCGGCTCGTCCCGCAAGGTGCTGCTGCTGGCGCTCCTCGCCATCACGGCCGGGATGATCTGGAACACCGGGCTCAGCGCCTTTCATGCCGGCGTCGAATGGAAGTGGTGGCCGGGCCCGCGCGATTGCTCGGGTCCGCTCGACAGCCTCTCGTCCGGTGGGTTGCTGCAGAGCCTGCAGTCGATCCATGTGGCGCGCTGCGACGATGCGGCCTGGCGGTTTCTCGGGCTCTCGCTCGCCGGCTACGACGTGCTGATCTCAGGCACGCTGGCGGTGATCGCCGGATGGGGCTTCTGGGCCGGCCGGCGGCAAACGTCGCGCCGCGGATTAGCGCATGGGGCCCGCGCCGCGATCGCTCAGGGATCGAGCTCGGTGTCCCAATAGAGATAATCGAGCCAGCTGTCGTGCAGATAGTTCGGCGGAAACAGCCGGCCATTGCGGTGCAGATGGTGCACGCTCGGCTGGAACGGCATCTGGGCGGGCCACATCCTGGCTTCGGTGAGCGTCAGGTTGCCCTTCATGAGATTGCAGGGCGAGCAGGCCGCCACCACGTTGTCCCACGTGGTGTGCCCGCCGCGCGAGCGCGGCAGCAGGTGATCGAAGGTCAGGTCGTCGCGCGCGCCGCAATATTGGCAGCAGAACTTGTCGCGCAGGAACACGTTGAAGCGGGTGAAGGCGGGCTGCGTGGCCGGCTTCACGTAGGTCTTGAGCGAAACCACGCTCGGCAGCTTCATCTCCAGGCTCGGGCTGTGCACCGCGCGGTCGTAATGCGCGACGATGTTCACCCGCTCCAGGAACACGGCCTTGATGGCATCCTGCCACGACCACAGCGACAGTGGGTAATAGCTGAGCGGCCGAAAGTCGGCGTTGAGCACGAGAGCCGGCCAGCCCGAAGGCGACACATGCACGTTCACGTTCACGGCAGCGTTCCTCGACCTCCTCTGGCTGCGAGCCGCAGCTGCGGCCGTAGTTTATAGGGCAGCGTGACAGGATTGTGAAGCACGCTCCGCGACTTATAGGCCGGGCATCGGGACCGCGGCGAAAGCCGCGGCGGCGCGCCCGCAGCCGCGCCGGCGCCCCGAATCAGCGCCATCCGGCCTGGCGCTTGCGCCCGTCGCTAGCGCCGCCGCGCGATGAACTCGCCGCCCCGGCGCAGGCCTTCCTGGTCGATGCCGTGACCGATGCCCGCCGAAACGTGCCATTCGACCGGCACCCCGAGCGCGCCGAGCCCATTGGCGGCATGGAACAAGGCCTCGACCGGAATGAGCTCGTCGCGGTCGCCATGAACCAGCAGGACCGGCGGGCGCGATGTGATCTCGGCGGCGAACTTCTCGGCCTGCGCCTCGGCGCCTCGTGCGGCGGCTCGACCAGCAATCCGGAATAGCCCACGATGGCGAGCGGCGCGGTGGCGCGCCGCAACCCCACATGCAGCGCCATCATGGTGCCTTGGCTGAAGCCGACCAGGGCGAGCGCCGAAGGCGGCAGCGCCCGGCGGGCGAGCTCGGCATCCAGGAAACGCTCGAGCACGGGGGCGGCCTTGTTGACCCCGATCCAGCGCTCGTCGGGATCCCGAAAGGTGAGCGCGAACCACTGCCGCCCGACCGGCGCCTGGCCGCACGGCTCGGGCGCGTTCGGCGACACGAAGGCGCAATCGGGCATGAGCGGCTGCCAGGCGCGGCCGATCTCGATCAGGTCGCGGCCGTCGGCCCCATAGCCGTGCAGGAACACCACCAGCCGCCGCGCCGCGCCGCCCGCTTGCGGCTCCAGCCGTGGGCCATCGAGCTCTACCGCCATCATGTTCTCCGCGCTGATCTTGTCGGCAGGATCGCGGCCCCCTCGCGCTGCTTGGCGGCCCGATAGTAGGTCCACAGCATGCAGGCGGCGGCGCCGCGCCATGGCCGCCATGATTCGGCGAGCGGCCCCATGTCGCGGCTCGAAGGTCGCGCGCGCAAGCCGAGCAGCAGCCGCGCCGCCTCCTGCAAGGCGAGATCACCGGCCGGCCAGGCATCCGCATGACCCAGGCAGAACAGGAGATAGATATCGGCCGTCCAGGGCCCGATGCCATGGATGGCGGTCAAGCGCTGATGCGCCTCGTCGGCCGGCAGGCCGTTGAGCGCCTCGAGGTCGAGCTCGCCCCGATTGATCGCGCCGGCGATCGCCTTGAGGGTGCGGATCTTGGGCCCCGACAGGCCGGCGCGCGCCAGCTTGGCGGTGCGGGCGCGCCGCACGGTCTCGTGATCGAGCGGATCGAGCGCCGCCTCGAGCCGGCCCCAGATCGCCTTGGCGCTCGCGGTCGAGAGCTGCTGGGAGACCACGATGGAGGCGAGGCCCGCAAACCCGTCCGGCCGGCGCCGCAGCGGCGGGCGTCCGGCCAGCGCGAGCGCGTCCCGCCAGCGCGGATCGGCCGCGATCAGCCCGGCGATCGCGCGCTCGAGATCGGCTTCGGTGTGGAGGTAGCAAGGCATCCGCGAAGCATCTACAAATGCGCCGCTGGCGCAACCCTTAAAGCCACACCCGATCGCGCATCCTGCTCGCCCGTCACTGATCGCCCACCGCTGATCGCCTCATGAGCTCCCTGGTCTGCCGCTTCGCGCCGAGCCCGAACGGCTACCTGCATCTCGGCCATGCGCTGTCGGGGCTGATGAATTTCGATCTGGCGCGCGCCGCGCAGGGGCGGTTTCTGCTGCGCATCGAGGATATCGATCGGGCGCGTTGCCGAGCCGAGCTCGAGGCCGCGATCTACGAGGATCTGGCCTGGCTCGGCGTCACCTGGGAGCGCCCGGTGCGGCGCCAGAGCGAGCACCTCGACGACTATCGGGCGGCGCTCGCGCGCCTGGAGGCGCTGGGGCTCATCTATCCGAGCTTCGAAAGCCGGGCCGAGATCGCGGCGCTGGCGCGCGCGGCGCGCGACGCGCGGCGCGCCCGGATCGCAGCCGTGCGATCCCGACGGCGCGCCGCTTTATCCCGGGACCGCCCGGGCGCTGCCGCGCGCCGAGCGCGCCCGCCGGGTGGCGGCCGGCGAGCCGCATGCGCTGCGCCTCGACATGGCGGCGGCACTGGCGCACATCGGCGCGGATTTGGCTTGGACCGAGACCGGATCGGGTCCGGACGGCGAGACCGGAACGGTGGCGGCCGCGCCCGAGCGCTGGGGCGACGTCGTGCTGGGACGCAAGGACGTGCCCGCCAGCTACCATCTCGCGGTCGTCATCGACGACGCGCGCCAAGGCGTCACCCATGTGGTGCGCGGGCGCGACCTGTTCTGGTCGACCGGCGTCCACCGCCTTTTGCAGGCGCTCCTGGAGCTGCCGGCGCCGGTCTATCACCACCACCGTCTGGTGCTCGACCCCGATGGCCGCAAGCTGTCGAAATCCACGAAGGCGACGGCGCTGCGGTCGCTGCGGCGCGACGGCGTCACGGCCGCCGCGATCAGGCGGATGGTCGGCCTTCAGTGATAGCTCGCCGATTGAATATGGTCCCGTTGCGCGCTTCGTGGCATTCTGCTCAGGGGATTGCTCGCGATGCCGGCCAAGAAAGCAACGACATCCGCCAAGCGGACGCGTCGAGGTAAGCGCGCCCCGCGGCGGCGGGCGCCCGCGCCGTCGGTGCGCGCCATCGAGGCGACGCTGGCGGAGCTCGCCCATGAGATTCGGACCCCCTTGACCGGCATATTGGCGCTCGGCGAGCTGTTGACCACCTCCGAGCTGGGCGAGCGCGAGCGCGGCTGGGCGGCCGCGATCAAGAGCACGGCCGAGCACCTGGCCATGCTCACCTCGCTCATCGTCGATGCCGTGCGCCACGATGCCAGGGGCCTGGTCCTGCGGCGCGAATTGATCCGTCCGCGCCGCTTGGCGCAGGCGCTCGGCGCCTCGCTCGCGGCGCGCGCCGACGCCAAGGGTCTGAGCGGCGAGGTCGCGATCGCCGACGATCTGCCGGAGGCCGTGATCGGCGATCCGATGCGCCTGCGCGGTGCTTTGGAAAATCTGATCGACAACGCGGTCAAGTTCACCGAACGCGGTGGCGTCCGCCTGGAGGTGGCCGGCGAAAAGGCCGCGCGCGGACGCGTGCGTCTCCTGTTCACGGTCTCCGACAGCGGCATCGGCCTCGCGCCTGCCGAGATCAGGCGGCTGTTCCGGCCGTTCACCCAGGCCAATGATCAGACCGCCCGCCGCTTCGGCGGCGCCGGCCTCGGCCTCGCCTTCGTCAAGCGCATCGCCAAGGCCATGGGAGGCGACCTCACCGTCACCAGCACGCCGGGCGGCGGCAGCCGCTTCCGCCTGACCGGCTCCTTCGATCAGGTCGCCGAGGCAGCCGACGCCGCCGACCGCGAAGGTCTCGCGTCGGCGCAAGCCGAGACGCTGCTGCGCCCGCTCAATATCCTGTGCGCCGAGGACAACCCCTATGGTCGCGTGGTGCTCAACACCATTCTGACCGAGCTCGGCCACCGCGCCGATTTCGTCGGCACAGGCACGGCCGCGGTCGAGGCTGCGGCGCGCGGCGGCTACGACGTGGTGCTGATGGACGTGACCTTGCCGGGTCTCGACGGCCTGGAGGCGACCCGGCGCATTCGCGCCCTGCCGGGTCCGCCCGGCGGCGTCGTGCTCATCGGGATATCGGGACGTGCCAATGCGGCGGATGAAGCGGCGGGACGCGCGGCCGGCATGGACGGCTACCTCGTCAAGCCCATCAGCCCGGCGGCGCTCACGCGCCTGCTGGTCGCGCTCGCCGCCCGCACTTGAACCATCCGGGGAGGCGTCGCGGGGGCTGGATTTCGGCTCGGGGGCTGGTTTCTGGGGCGTTCGAGGGGGTCGCCAAAAAAAGCAAACGCCGCCCACTTTCGTGTGCGGCGCTTGCTGCCCATACCCCCCGTCAACCTGATCAAAACCGTCGATGTGAGGGTCGGCTTTCAAGCGCCCCTTTGTCAAGCTTGTCGCAGCGGCGAGGAGTCGCGGAGCAAGCCTGTGAGCACCGATTTGGGTTCACCCAATCCATTGTTAAATTTGACGTTTTTGAAAATCTGTTGCAATTGCGTGACATCCTTTGGGGAAATCACAACCGGCCCGCAATCGGGTTGCAGAGGGCTGTCGAGGCCGGTTTTTTCCGGCCCGCACCCCTCAAACGGCGGTGTCCACGATCCGGATCAGGTCGGCCATGATGTGATTGATCTGGAAATCCTTGGGCGTGTAGACGGCGGCAACGCCGGCCGCCTTCAGCGTGTCGGCATCCTCCGGCGGGATGATGCCGCCGACCACGACCGGAATCTGGTCGAGTCCCGCCGCCTGCATGCGGGCCACGACCTCCCTAACCAGCGGCAGATGGGAGCCGGACAGGATCGAGAGCCCGACCACATGGGCGCGTTCCTGGCGCGCCGCCGCCACGATCTCCTCCGGCGTCAACCGGATGCCCTCGTAGATCACTTCCATGCCGGAATCGCGCGCCCGCGCCGCGATCTGCTCGGCGCCGTTGGAGTGGCCGTCGAGGCCGGGCTTGCCGACCAGGAACTTCAGGCGGCGGCCGAGCTTGCGCGAGACCCGATCGACATCGGCGCGGAGGTCGTCGAGGCCGGTCGAGTCGTTGCGCACCGCGCGCCCGACCCCGGTGGCGGCCCGGTATTCACCGAAGGCCTCGCGCAGCGCGAAGGCCCATTCGCCGGTGGTGACGCCGGCTTTGGCGCAGGCGATCGAGGGCGGCATGATGTTGCGGCCGTCCTTGGCGCAGGCGCGCAGATCCTTCAGCGCCGCCGCCACCGCATTGCCGTCGCGCGCCGCCCGCCAGGCCTCGAGCTGCGCGATCTGGTCGGCTTCGGCTTGTGGTGAGACCGTCAGGATCGCATCGGCGGCGTCGGCGAGCGGCGAGGGCTCGGTCTCGATGAAGCGGTTGACGCCGACCACGATCCGCTCGCCCCGCTCGATCGCCTCGACCCGCAGCGTGTTGGATTCCACCAGTTGCTGCTTCATGTAGCCTTGATCGACCGCCGCGACCGCGCCGCCCAGGCCCTCGATATGGGCGAGCTCCTGCTTGGCGTCGCGCACCAGCTCCGCCACCTTGGCGGCGATCGCGGGCGAGCCGTCGAAGATGTCGCCGTAGTCCAACAGGTCGGATTCGTAGGCCAGGATCTGCTGCAGGCGCAGCGACCATTGCTGGTCCCACGGCCGCGGCAGGCCGAGCGCCTCGTTCCAGGCCGGAAGCTGCACGGCGCGCGCCCGCGCATTCCTGGAGAGCGTCACCGCCAGCATCTCGATCAGGATGCGGGCGACGTTGTTCTCCGGCTGCTGCTCGGTCAGCCCGAGCGAATTGACCTGCACGCCGTAGCGGAACATGCGCTGCTTGGGATCGGTGACGCCGTAGCGCGTCGCCGTGATTTCGTCCCACAGCTGCACGAAGGCGCGCATCTTGCAGATTTCGGTGATGAAATGCAGGCCGGCATTGACGAAGAACGAGATGCGTCCGACCACCTCGCCGAAGGCCGCGGGCGCGACCTCGCCGGACGCCTGCACGGTGTCGAGCACCGCGATCGCATTGGCGAGCGCGAAGGCGATCTCCTGCACCGGCGTCGCTCCCGCCTCCTGCAGATGATAGGAGCAGATGTTGGTCGGATTCCATTTCGGCATCTCGCGGGTCGCGAACACGATCGTGTCCTTGATCAGCCGCATCGACGCCGCCGGCGGATAGACGTGGGTTCCGCGCGACAAATATTCCTTGATGATGTCGTTCTGGGTCGTGCCCTGCAGCGCGGTGCGCGCCACGCCGCGCTCGTCGGCGAGCGCGACATAGAGCGCCAGCAGCCAGGCTGCGGTCGCATTGATGGTCATCGACGTGTTCATCTCGCCGAGCGGGATGCCGTCGAACAAGGTGCGCATGTCGCCGAGATGCGAGACCGGCACCCCGACCTTGCCGACCTCGCCGCGCGCGAGCGGGTGGTCGCTGTCGTAGCCGGTCTGCGTCGGCAGGTCGAACGCGACCGAGAGGCCGGTCTGCCCCTTGGCCAGGTTCTTGCGATAGAGCGCGTTCGATTGCGGTGCCGTCGAATGGCCCGCATAGGTGCGGAAAATCCAGGGCTTGTCGCGCATCCGTCTCCGATCCGCCCGGCCCCGGCAGCCGGCCTATTGCGCGCTAGCGTCCGATCGCTAGCGCCTGATGAGCCTGAGTATGAACAGCAGCACGAGAGCACCGACGGTCGAGATCACGATGGCGTTGATCCAGAAGTTTCCGATCGTCGGGAGATGCAGCGCGCCCCACAGCCAGGTGCCGATGAACGCGCCGATGATGCCGATGATGAGGTCGCCGATCAGGCCAAAACCGCTGCCGCGCATGATCTGGCCGGCGAGCCAGCCCGCGATGAGGCCGACGACGAGGATGACGAGCAGACTGTTGGTGGCGAGCATCGGCGAGACCCCCTTTGGATGCGGCCGCCGGCGTTGCGCCGGGCCGCTGCTTGGCAACGGTCAGGATATTCGGCCGCCGCCGCCGTGTCAGCGGCGCTCTGCCCGGTCTCGCGCCAAGTGTGGCCATGATCCCCATAAATAATCGACCGAGCCGGCCTGCCCCGCGTTCGCCGCCGCAGGCTCATCCACGTCCCTGTTGCACCGCAGCATAGTCTACGGCAGACTGCCGATCAATCCAGGGTCGCGGTCCCTGGTGCGTCGCGGGAGGATCGGGCATGTCGGCTGTCGCGCAGCGAGCAGTCACGCCGCCGGTGTCGAAGGATCTCTACGAGATCGGGGAAATTCCGCCGCTCGGCCATGTGCCTGAGCGCATGCATGCCTGGGTGATTCGCAAGGAGCGGCTGGGTCCGCCCGAGCAGTCCATGCAGCTCGAGGTGGTGCCCACCTGGCCCATTCGCGACGATGAGGTGCTGGTCCACGTCATGGCGGGCGGGGTGAACTACAACGGCATCTGGGCGGCGCTCGGCCAGCCGGTTTCGGTTCTCGACGTCCACAAGCATCCGTTTCACATCGCGGGCTCCGATGCGGCCGGCGTGGTCTGGGCGGCCGGCGCCAAGGTCAAGCGCTGGAAGGTGGGCGACGAGGTCATCGTCCACTGCAATCAGGACGACGGCGACGACGAGGAGTGCAACGGCGGCGACCCGATGCTGTCGCCCTCGCAACGCATTTGGGGCTACGAGACCCCGGACGGCTCGTTCGCCCAGTTCTGCCGGGTGCAATCGCGCCAGCTCATGGTCAAGCCCAAGCACCTCGCCTGGGAGGAAGCGGCTTGCTACACGCTGACGCTGGCGACCGCCTATCGGATGCTGTTCGGCCATCCGCCGCATACGCTCAAGCCCGGCGACAACGTGCTGGTGTGGGGCGCGAGCGGGGGCTTGGGGGTCTTCGGGGTGCAGCTCGCCGCCGCCTCCGGGGCCAACGCCATCGGCATCATCTCGGACGAGACCAAGCGCGACTATGTGCTCGGGCTGGGCGCCAAGGGCGTGATCAACCGCAAGGACTTCAAGTGCTGGGGCCAGCTGCCGCCGGTCAACTCGGCCCAGTACAACGAATGGGTGAAGGAAGCGCGCCGTTTCGGCAAGGCGATCTGGGACATCACCGACAAGCACGACGTTGACATCGTGTTCGAGCACCCGGGCGAGCAGACCTTCCCGGTCTCCTGCCTGGTGGTGAAGCGCGGCGGCATGGTGGTGTTCTGCGCCGGCACCACCGGCTTCAACATCACTTTCGACGCGCGCTATGTCTGGATGCGGCAGAAGCGCATCCAGGGCTCGCATTTCGCGCATCTCAAGCAGGCCAGCGCCGCCAACCAGTTCGTGCTCGACCGCCGCCTCGACCCGTGCATGAGCGTGGTCATGCCCTGGAGCGAGATCGCGCTCGCGCACATGAAGATGTGGAAGAACCAGCACCCGCCCGGCAACATGGCGGTGCTGGTGAATGCGCCGCGCGCCGGCCTGCGCAACCTCGAGGATACGGTGGAGGCGGCGAGCGGCGGCTGATGGGGAATAGCGAATAGCGAATGCGAGATGGCGAGGAACCTCCTGCTCGCTATTCACCATCTCGCGGGCTGCGCGGCCGGAAGATCGCCGAGTTGAGCTCGCCCCCATACATGAAGATCGCCGCCGTCAGATAGAGAAAGACCAGCGCGGTCATCACCGAGGCGAGACCCGCGTAGTAGGTGACGTAGGTCGAGGCGAACTCGGCGAGGTAACGGCCGAACAGGATGCCGCCGGCGAGCCACAGGATCAGCGTCGCCAGGATGCCGGGCACGATCTCGCGGTAGCGCCGATGCCCGGCCGGCAGCCATTTGTGCACCAGGACCAGCGCCAGCGTGATCACGCAGGTCGCCACCGCGAACCGCACGAACGTGAAGGTCGCCTCCAACGGCGCGAGCCAGGGCGCGTATTTGAGCGCGGTCGCGAACAAGAGCGGGGCGAGCACGACCAGGAACGCCAGCGCCAAGAGCGCGAGCGCGCCCACCAGCACATAGACGATCGATTCGAGGCGCAGCAGGAACCAGTTCCGCGTCTCCACCGCTCTGTAGGCGCGGTTGAGGCCGATGCGCAGGCTCTCAACTCCGCTCGATGAGAAATAGACCGAGAAGACCGCGCTTGCGGTCAGCACGTCGCCGCGCGTGGTCGTGAGCACCCGATGCATCTCGCCGGCGATCGGCGCCGCAACCTCTTTCGGCCAAGTGTCGAGCAGCAGGTTCGCCACCTCGTCGGCGAGGTTCTTCGAGCCGAGGAACGCGGCGAGCGAGGTGACCAGGATCAGGAACGGGAACAACGCCATCAGGGTCGAGAGCGCGATATAGCTCGCGATCGCCCAGCCGTCGTCGGCAAGGAAGCGATAAAGGGCGTCGAGCGCGATCGCGAATGCACGCCGCATGGAGCGATTCCCGGGACTTGCCGTGCTGAAGGTCGCCCTTCAATCGGGGTTTGCGGCGCGTATTGCAAGGTGCTGCCGGCGGCGGCCAGCGTACAGATGCGGCGCGGAATGGCTCAGGCGGCCTGGACGTCGGCGAGGAAGTGGTGGACCTCGGCGCTGAGGCTTTCGGCTTCGACCGAGAGGGTGTCGGCGAGCGACTTGACGTCGGCGGCGGCGGCGCGGGCGTCCTTGGAGGCGCCGGCGACGCGGCCCATGGCCTCGGCGCCGCCCTGCGCCTCGCCGGAGGCGCGATGCACGCCCTCGGCGATCTCGGCGACCGCGCGGTTCTGCTCCTCCACGGTGGTCGCCACCGTGGAGGCGATGGTGGAGATTTCCGCGATGATGTGGTTGACCTGCTCGATCGCCTGGGCGGCGTCGGCGACCGCCGACTGGATGGCGCCGACCTGGCCGGCGATCTCCTCGGTGGCCTTGGCGGTCTGCCCGGCGAGCGACTTGACCTCCGAGGCGACGACCGCGAAGCCGCGGCCGGCTTCGCCGGCGCGCGCCGCCTCGATGGTGGCGTTGAGCGCCAAGAGGTTGGTCTGGCCGGCGATCGCCTGAATGAGCCCGACCACCTCGCCGATGCGGGTGGCGGCCTGGCCGAGCTCGGACATGGTGTGGACGGTGCGCCGCGCGTCTTTCACGGCGCGACCCGCGACCTCGGTGGAGCGGGTCGCCTGCTCGGCGATCTCTCCGATCGAGGCGGCGAGCTCCTCGACCGCGCCGGCCGCCGCGGTCACGTTGCCGGACGCGATCCCGACCCGCTGCTCGGCGGTGCGGGCCTCGGCGGAGACCTCGTCGGCGGCGCTGTTGAGCTGGGTGGCGGTGACCTCCAGGCGCTGGCTCGCCTCGCGCACCTTGGCCAGCACCTTGTCGACCGACATCTCGAAGCGGACGATGGTGGCGGCGATCTTCTCGGCGCGCTGCTCGCGCTCGCGGTTGGCCGCCGATTGGTCGGCCGCCAGCCGCGAGCGCTCCAGCATGGTGTCGCGGAACACCAGCACCGTGCGCGCCATGGCGCCGAGCTCATCCTGCACCCGCGTGGCCGGGATGCGGGCCGAGGTGTCGCCGGCCGCCAGCCGCGTCATCGCATCCCCCAGGCCGCTGAGCGGCCGTGTGATGCTGCGGCCGATCCACCAGCTGAATGCCAGCCCGATCAGCACCGCCGCGCAGCCGACCCAGACGATGAACGCTCTGGTGCGCATCTGCGATACCGACAGCGCCGCCGAGGCCGCGACAGCCCGTTGTTTGGCCAATGCGAGGATCTCGTCGGACCGCGGCAGCAGCTGCTGGCTGCTCAGCGCGATCTCCTTGAGCAAATTTTGCGTATTCTCCGCGCGCCTGTTCCATTGCGCCAGATTGGCCGCATAGGACTTCACGCTGGCGTCGATCTGGGCCTTCCCGGCCGGATCCGCGGCGACGGTCTTCAAGATCTCGCCAAAGGCGCGGTATTCCTGGAAGAACGCCTCCCAGGTGGCGGCTCGCCGATCCTGGCGGTACTGCGCCTCGTAGCGGCGCAAGTTGGACAGCGAGACCAAGAGCCTGGTCCGGTCGGAGCCGGAGAGCCACGACATGTCGGCGCTCAGCATGCGCTCGATCGTCGCCCCCGATTCCTCCAGCTGTTTGCGGTTGCCTTCGGTGGGGCTGTAGCCCAAGTCCTTTTGCTCTTGCACGAGCGCGTCGAAATTCAGCTTCATCTCGCCCAGAGCCTGGCGCGCCAAGCCGATGTCGTCACGCTGCAGGGCACCGATCTCGGCGGCGATCGAGTCGAGACTGCTGGACGCGCGCTCGTGGCCGGCACCGAAGGCGGCGACCTCGTCGTCGGAGGGCTGCGCCACGAAATCCTTGGAAACCATCTGCATCCGCGCCAAGGCCGCCTTGAATTCCCGACCGGTATCGGCCAGCAACGCGGCGCTCCTGACGCTTTCGAAGGCGTTCCCGACCTCGGTCTCCCCGGCGGTGAAGGCGATGCCATTGGCCAGAAAACCGACGACCGGAATAACCGCGATGGCGGCGATGCGGCCGCGTACCGAGAGCTTCGAGATGAACTGCGGGAGGGAAAAATTGTGCGACAGCGGAAACCACATGGCTGGCCTCGGACCCGACAACGGCGACTTGCCTTCATGATGGCCAAGTCTGGCCGGTCAGCCTCGGGCAACTACTGGCCCAGGAAACAGCGAAAATGTTAATAAATTAGCCAACTTGCCCAAATTCCACCCAAGCCGCGGCCGGTCCCGTACCGGCCGCTGGTCCGGCCAGGTCAGGCGGCCTGGACGTCGGCGAGGAAGTGGTGGACCTCGGCGCTGAGGCTTTCGGCTTCGACCGAGAGGGTGTCGGCGAGCGACTTGACGTCGGCGGCGGCGGCGCGGGCGTCCTTGGAGGCGCCGGCGACGCGGCCCATGGCCTCGGCGCCGCCCTGCGCCTCGCCGGAGGCGCGATGCACGCCCTCGGCGATCTCGGCGACCGCGCGGTTCTGCTCCTCCACGGTGGTCGCCACCGTGGAGGCGATGGTGGAGATTTCCGCGATGATGTGGTTGACCTGCTCGATCGCCTGGGCGGCGTCGGCGACCGCCGACTGGATGGCGCCGACCTGGCCGGCGATCTCCTCGGTGGCCTTGGCGGTCTGCCCGGCGAGCGACTTGACCTCCGAGGCGACGACCGCGAAGCCGCGGCCGGCTTCGCCGGCGCGCGCCGCCTCGATGGTGGCGTTGAGCGCCAAGAGGTTGGTCTGGCCGGCGATCGCCTGAATGAGCCCGACCACCTCGCCGATGCGGGTGGCGGCCTGGCCGAGCTCGGACATGGTGTGGACGGTGCGCCGCGCGTCTTTCACGGCGCGACCCGCGACCTCGGTGGAGCGGGTCGCCTGCTCGGCGATCTCTCCGATCGAGGCGGCGAGCTCCTCGACCGCGCCGGCCGCCGCGGTCACGTTGCCGGACGCGATCCCGACCCGCTGCTCGGCGGTGCGGGCCTCGGCGGAGACCTCGTCGGCGGCGCTGTTGAGCTGGGTGGCGGTGACCTCCAGGCGCTGGCTCGCCTCGCGCACCTTGGCGAGCACCTTGTCGACCGACATCTCGAAGCGGACGATGGTGGCGGCGATCTTCTCGGCGCGCTGCTCGCGCTCGCGGTTGGCCGCCGATTGGTCGGCCGCCAGCCGCTCGCGCTCCAGCATGGTGTCGCGGAACACCAGTACCGTGCGCGCCATGGCGCCCAGCTCTTTTCTCGCATGCGTGGCCGGAATGCGGGCCGAGGTGTCGCCGGCCGCCAGCCGCGTCATCGCATCCCCCAGGCCGCTGAGCGGCCCCGTGATGCTGCGGCCGATCCACCAGCTGAACGCCATTCCGATCAGCACCGCCGCGCAGCCGACCCAGACGATGAACGCTCGGGTGCGCGCCTGCGATACCGACAGCGCCGCCGAGGCCGCTGAAACGCGTTGCCGCGCGTTGCCGAGGATCTGGTCGGCGAGCGGGATTGCGCTTTGCGTGTCGGTATCGATGCGCCCGATCAAGGAGCTCGCCGCCTCGACGCCGCGGATCCACTGGGCGAACGTGTCCGCATAGGCCTTGACCTGGTTGATCAGCTGCTCGCGCATGCTCGGCGCGCCGTCCACCGAATCGAAGAGAGCGTTGAAGTGCATGATCTCGTCGAAAAACTGCTGCCGGGTCGTGGGTGCCCGGGTCAGCCGGTACTCGGCTTCGTAGCGGCGCATCGTCAGCAGGGAGATCATCAGCTTGCGGGCGTCCTCGTCGGCCACCCAGGTCAATTCCTTGTTGATGATGGTCTCGATCGCGGCTCCGGCGCGATCGAGGCGGCCCCGCAGCCCGTCCGCCTCGGTGAAGCCGAGGCTTTCCTGCTCGCTTTTCAATTTCAGGAAGTCGTCGCGTGCGGCCACGATGCTGCGCTTGAGGGTGGCCAGCACGGAACGGTCGGCCGCGCTCGCCTGGCTCTCGATGGCGGCGAGACTTTGCGACGCCTGCTGGTTGCCGGCGTCGAAGGCTTCGATCGAATCCTGGTCGGTGGCGCTGACGAAATCCCGCAACCCGATCCGCATCGCCGCGAGCCCGGCCTTGAATCCTTCGCTGGCGTCGGCGAGCGCGGTCGCCTGCTTGACGCTGAGGAAGGCGTTCTCGACGTCGGCCTCGCCGGCGTTGAAGGCGATGCCATTGGCCAGAAATCCGATGACCGGGATGACCGCGATGGCGACGATGCGGCTGCGAACCGAGACCCTCGAATTGAGCCACTTGAACGAGGATCGGCGCGTCGAAGGCGGCGTGGCGCGGGTGATGCTGTCGGTCATTTACAGGCCGTCATGTGCGGGCCGTCATGGACAGGCCGCAACCAGTGGTCCCTGATCCGCCGCCGGCTCCCGAGGGTGTGGCGCCGGCCGCGGCACAATCGGGACGATAGAAACATCGAATTGGTTAATGAACCCCGTCCCATCCCCTCGGAAAATTCGTAGCGGCTGGTACGGCATGGCATTTGCTTCGCCAGGGTGTAGAATTTGTGCATTGCACCAACCGGCATCGCGGTCGAGCCGGCTGCCACACGCAGGAGATTGAACATGCTGCCAGGGGCCGCCCGTCGCGACACCGGACCCGACCTGCCGACTTTGACCCGAGAAGCCCTGCGGGCGGCCGAAGGGGTGCTCCAGGATGCGACCCGCTCGGTCCGCGCGCGCTTGGCCAAGGACAATCAGACGGCGGATCGGGCGCTCGATCGAGCGCTCGATCGCGAGCAGCGTGCCACCCACGCGCTGGCTTGGCTCGCCACCTATGTGGAGGCGGTGCGCCAGCTCGGCGCCTATGCGGAGCGCATGCACGAGGCCGGCCGGCTCGGCGAGCTCGAGCAGCTGATCGTCGAGATCGGGCTCGCAGAGTATCTGGCGCAGATTCAAGGCGGCATTCCCATGAGCCAGGGCGAGATCGCGCGTCCTTCCGACATGGGGCTCTCGGCCGCGGCGGTCGAGCGGCGCATGGCCGGACCGCTCGGAGATTTCTTCACCGTCGGCAACGAGCAGCGGCGGGCGCGCCTGATCGAATTGATCGGCAGCCACCACGACGCCACCATCGGGGACTGCGGTCTCGACGAGACGCTGGCGGCGATCCGCGACCAGATGCGCAAGTTCGCCGACAGCGAAGTCCTGCCCCGGGCGCAGGAATGGCATCGCGCGAACCACTACATTCCGCTCGAGGTCATTGCCCAGATGTCCGAGCTCGGCGTGTTCGGTCTCACCATCCCGGAGGCCTATGGGGGCCTCGGCCTCGGCAAGGAATCGATGTGCGTGGTGTCCGAGGAGCTGGCGCGCGGCTATATCGGGGTCGGCTCGCTCGGGACGCGCAACGAGATCGCGGCCGAGCTCATTCTGGCCGGCGGCACCGAGGCGCAGAAGACCGAATGGTTGCCGAAGCTGGCGTCCGGAGAGGTGCTGCCGACCGCCGTTTTCACCGAGCCCAATACCGGCTCCGACTTGGCTTCGCTGCGGACGCGGGCGGTCCGCGAAGGCGATACCTACAAGGTCTCCGGCAACAAGACCTGGATCACCCATCCGGTGCGCGCCGATCTGATGACCTTGCTGGTGCGCACCAATCCGCAGGAGGGCGGCCATCGCGGGCTCTCGATGCTGCTCGCCCCCAAGCCGCGCGGCACCGATGAAAACCCGTTTCCGGCGACCGGCATGACGGGCACCGAGATCGAGGTGCTGGGCTACCGGGGCATGAAGGAATACGAGATCGCTTTCGACGCTTTCGAGGTGCCGGCCGCCAATCTGCTCGGCGGAGTCGAAGGCCTCGGTTTCAAGCAGTTGATGCAGACCTTCGAATCGGCCCGCATCCAGACCGCCGCGCGTGCCATCGGGGTGGCGCAGGCCGCGATGGAGCAGGCGCTCGCCTATGCGCAACAGCGCCAGCAGTTCGGTCAGCCGATCATCAATTTTCCCCGCGTCGCCGACAAGATCGCCATGATGGCGGTCGAGATCATGATCGCCCGCCAGCTCACCTATTTCGCGGCGCGCCAGAAGGACTCCGGCCGCCGCTGCGATCTCGAGGCCGGGATGGCGAAGCTCCTGGCCGCGCGCGTGGCCTGGGCGGCGGCCGACAATGCGGTGCAGATCCACGGCGGCAACGGCTTTGCGCTGGAGTTTCCGGTGTCGCGGCTGCTCTGCGATGCCCGCATCCTCTCGATCTTCGAGGGC
This sequence comes from uncultured Alphaproteobacteria bacterium, assembly GCA_963744275.1. GTDB lineage: Bacteria > Pseudomonadota > Alphaproteobacteria > Rhizobiales > Xanthobacteraceae > VAZQ01. The sequence goes on along the minus strand of CAVUSX010000021.1, from coordinate 678,609 downwards.
GCGGCGGAAATCCAGGCCCAGGTCATTGCCCGCAGACTGCTCGATGGCTCCAACTGAAGCGTGGCGCCAGGGCAATGACGAGCCACGCAAGCTCATTGCCCGCAGATTGCTGGATGGCAATGAAATGCGCCGAGACTGCAAAGCGCGAGCTCAACAACTGATGCTTTGGCCTCATGGTGAGGAGCCGCGCGTAGCGCGGCGTCTCGAACCATGGATGCGGGCCCATGCCGTGCCGCCATCCTTCGAGACGCGCGCGAGAGCGCGCTCCTCAGGATGAGGCCTCGCTATGCCGCCTTGGCGGGCTGCTTCAGCAATTTGCCCACGTTGCCCGACAGGATCTGCTCGCCGGTGGCCCCGAGCGCGCGCAGATCGCGCACGAAATCGCGCACCACCTCGCGCTGGCGGATCTCCTGCGGATAGTCGGTGGCGAACACGATCTGGGAGGCGGGAATCTCCACCAGCCCGGCCTTGATCGAGCCCATGTCGCCCGCAAAGCCGGCGGTGTCGAAGATCAGGCGGTTGCGGATGTAGTGGTCGAAATCCTGCTTCGGCTTCGCGCCGTGGCGGGGGTTGCCCTTGGTGCCCCAGAAATCCTTGTCCTGGAAGCAGCGGATGCGGCCCAGCATGGAGGCGATGCCGCCCGAGAGATGCGCCATATGCACGGTCAATTCGGGATGGCGATCGAGCACGCCGGAATTGATCAGCCGGATGGTCGCCATGATCAACGAGAATTCGCGGCCGACCGAACGGGCGGTGTCGAAGCCGTCGAACTGTTGCGAGAAATTGAGCTTGAGGGCGGGGTGCACGAAGACGAACATCCCGAGCCGCGCGACCTCGCTCCAGAACGGCTCGAAACGCGCATTGTCGAGAAACAGGCCGTCGCATTCCGAGGTGATGACGACGCCCTGAAAGCCGAGCTCGTGCCGGCAGCGATTGAGCTCCTTGATGGCATCGGCGCCGCCGAGCGGATGGGCATGCGCGGCCCCGATGAAGCGTCCCGGATAGTCGCGCTCGGCTTTTTTCGCCTTGTCGTTGACGAAGCGCGAGGTCTCGAGATCGGCGCACATGCCTTGCGCGCTGGTGAGCCAGGCCGCATCGATGCCGGAGAGATCCATCATGCGCACGTGCTCGTCGAGATCGTAGAGCAGCGAATGGATGGTGTAGCTCGGCGCGCCTTGCGCATCGTAATGCAGGATCATGCGGTCGCCCGGATCCTCCTTGATCAGCTCGCGGGGCGTGAAATGGTGCTGGAAATCGATGATCATCTGCGTCCTCTGCGTCCTCTCGTCTCTCGGGCTGGCGTGGGGGACATAAAGCCGACTGCCGGAGCCGTTGCAAGGTGCCCGGAGTGTTTGGTCCCCCGGGTTCCTACGCCGCGTTCAGCGCCTGATCGAGATCGCCCAGGAGATCGTCCGGATCCTCCAGGCCGACCGAGAGGCGCAAGAGATCGGGCGGGCAGGGCGAGTGAGCGCCCTCGACCGAGGCGCGATGCTCGATCAGGCTCTCGACGCCGCCGAGCGAGGTCGCGCGCTTCCACAGCCGGACCTGCGCGGCAGCCGCGATGGCGGCGCGTTCGCCGCCGCCGACCCGGATCGACAGCATGGCGCCGAATCCTCCAGTCATCTGGCGCGCCGCCACGGCGTGGCCGGGGTGCTGGTCGAGCCCTGGATAGAGCACTTGCGTGATCCGGGCATGGCGGGCGATGCGGGTGGCGATCAGCATGGCGGTCGCGGCCTGGGTCCTGACCCGGATATCGAGCGTGCGCAAGCCGCGCAGCAACAGCCATGCCTCGAACGGCCCGATGACGGCGCCGAATTGCGTGCGCATGGTCTTGATCCGCTCCCAGGCCGCGCCCGGCGCGGCGGCCGCAACGGCGCCTGCGATGACGTCGGAATGGCCGTTGAGGTACTTCGATGCCGAATGCATGACCAGATCGGCGCCGAGCCGCAGCGGACGGGTGAAGACCGGCGTGGCGACCGTCGAATCGACCGCCAGCAGGGCGCCTGCCGCATGGGCGATCCCGGCGATGGCGGCGATGTCGCTGATGGTCCACAGCGGATTGCCCGGCGTCTCCACATAGACCAGCCTGGTGGCGCCGGGCTGCATTGCCGCCGCCACGGCCGCGAGGTCGGTGCTGTCGACGAACTCGACCCGGTGTCCCAGGCGCGGGGCCTCGCTGGCGAGCCAATGCCGGAACGCCCAATACATCACCTGCGACGCGACGATGTGCGATGGCGAGGGGAGCGCGAGCACGATCGCGGTGGCGGCCGCCATGCCGGAACCGAACAGCGCCGCCTCGTGGGCTTCCTCCAAGGCCGCCAGCACGGCCTCGGCGTGGCGCGTGGTGGCGTTGTCGGGCCGGCCATAGGCGTAGCCGGAGCGGTATTGGTTGTCGGGATCGCGCACGAAGGTCGTCGCCAGGTGGAGCGGCGGCACCACCGCCTTGGTGGTGGGCTCGACCAGCCCGAGCGCCTGCGCCGCGATGGTGCGCGGCTTCCATCCGTTCGGCGTATCATTCGGCATCCGGTTCTCCCGTTCGGATCAGGCCGGCCCAGCCCCGCGGCCGCCGCCCTGTATATATGGCCTGCGCCCCCTTGGTCGCCGCAACCTGGATGCGGCCGCATGGGGAACATCGCGACCGCGGCGATGGTTTCACCTTTCGGGGGATGCTAAGGACAGAGCCATGTCGGATTTCATGTCCCATATCATGGTGCCGATCGCGATCGGAGCGGTGGCGATCGTGCTGCTGCTGGGCCTCGCCAACATGATGCGGGGGGGCTCGCCCCAGCTGTCGCAGCGGCTGATGCGGCTGCGCGTGCTGATGCAGTTCATCGCGCTCGTCGTCATCATGTTGACCATCTGGATCATGCGGGGTTGAGAAGCAGCCTATGGTCGTGCTCAACAGGATCTATACCCGCACCGGTGACGACGGCAGCACCGCGCTCGGCACCGGCGAGCGGCGTCCGAAATACGACTTGCGGGTCGCCGCCTACGGGACGGTGGACGAGGTCAATGCGGTCGATCGGCCTCGCCCGGCTGCATGCGGCGGGACATCCCGCGCTCGCGCCCATGCTGGCGCGGATCCAGAACGACCTTTTCGACGTCGGGGCCGATCTGTGCATGCCCGACCAGGGCAAGGGCCCGGGCGGGGCGCGGCTCGATGTGACCGAGGCCCAGGTCGAATGGCTCGAGCAGCAGATCGACCGCCTCAACGAGGAGCTTTCGCCGCTGCGCTCGTTCATCCTGCCGGGCGGCAGTGCGGCCGCGGCCTATCTGCATCTCGCCCGCACGGTCTGCCGGCGGGCCGAGCGCCTGATCGTCGAGCTCAAGGACAGGCCGGGCGAAAGCGTCACCGCGGCGGCGATCAAATATGTAAATCGGCTGTCGGATTTCTTCTTCGTCGCCGCCCGCTTCGCCAACGATAAGGGCGCCGCCGACGTCCTTTGGGTGCCGGGCCGGAACCGCTGAGCAAACCAACATGGTGTTTCCCGCTCTACGACGACAATCCGTTCAAGCTGCCGGTCAAGCCGCTCGTCACCTGGTTCCTCATCCTGGCGAATGTGCTGGTGTTTCTGGCCGAGGCCGGCGGCAGCGATACCGAAGCCCAGGCCATCGCCGACGCCTTCGGGGTGACGCCCGCGGCGCTGCTCGGCGGGATCACGCCGGCGCCGGTCCTCACGCTCCTCACCTATATGTTCATCCATGCCGACGTGGCGCACATCTTCGGCAACATGATCTTTCTCTGGGTGTTCGGCGATGACGTCGAGGAGGCGCTCGGCCGGCGCCGCTTCCTCTTGTTCTACCTCTTGTGCGGCGTCATCGGCGCGCTGACCTTCGTGGCCAGCGATCCGACCTTCGACGGCCCGCTGATCGGGGCCTCGGGAGCGATCTCCGGCGTCGTCGTCGCCTACGCGATGTGGCGTCCCTGCGCCAAGGTCACGGTGCTGGTCTCGATCATTCCGCTGCGCATCAGCGCCTATTGGGTGATCGGGCTCTTCGTGCTCACGCAGTTGTGGAATCTCGAAGCGACCGGCAAGAGCGACGTCGCCTATTGGTGCCACCTCGGCGGCATGCTGGCGGGCGCGGTACTGTTTCCCTTGATGAAGCTGCCCGGCGTGCAGTTGTTCGAATGCGTGCGGCAGCCGCATTATCCGGCGGCTTCGGACGGCCCGCGTCTCCCCGGGCGCGGGCCGCAACCTGCGCCTGATTAGAGCGGCTTCACACCAACGGGGAACAGCAAACGCTCCGGCATCTTGCATGGTCGCGGATTTTCGGATCGAAACCGGATTCCACTTTTCCTGAAAATGCTCTAGCTTGCCGCGCAGCGCCGGGACCCTTCGCCTTTGCCACCCATCGCGAGAGCGCATTCATGAAAATCCTGGTGCCCGTCAAAAGGGTCGTCGACTACAACGTGAAGATCAGGGTCAAGGCGGACGGCAGCGGCGTCGAGCTCGCCAATGTCAAGATGTCGATGAATCCCTTCGACGAGATCGCCGTCGAGGAGGCGCTGCGCCTCAAGGAGAAGGGACAGGCGAGCGAAATCGTCTGCGTGTCGATCGGTCCCGCCCAGGCCACCGAAACGATCCGCACCGCTCTCGCCATGGGGGCCGATCGCGGCATCCTGGTCAAGACCGACAAGCCGGTCGAGCCGCTCGCGGTCGCCAAGATCCTCAAGGCCATCGTGGAGCAGGAAAAGCCCGGCCTGGTGATCCTGGGCAAGCAGGCCATCGATGACGACTGCAACCAAACCGGGCAGATGCTGGCGGCGCTCACCGGCTGGCCGCAGGGCACCTTCGCCTCGAAGCTCGTGATCGAGGGCGACAGCCTGCTGGTGACGCGCGAGGTCGACGGCGGCCTGCAGACGCTGCGGCTCAAGGGCCCGGCGATCGTGACGACCGATCTGCGCCTCAATGAGCCGCGCTACGCCAGCCTGCCCAACATCATGAAGGCCAAGAAGAAGCCGATCGAGGAGAAGACGCCCGAGAGCTACGGCGTGGACGTCGCGCCGCGGCTCGAGGTGCTCAAGACCACCGAACCGGCGGGTCGCAAATCAGGCGTGAAGGTGAAATCCGTCGCCGAGCTGGTCGACAAGCTCAAGAACGAGGCCGGGGTATTGTCATGACCACTCTCCTCATCGCCGAGCACGACAACCGAACCCTCAAGGACGCGACCAACAAGGCGCTGACCGCCGCCGGCGCGCTGGGCGCGCCCGTGCACGTGCTGGTCGCCGGCGAGGGCGCTCGCGGCGTCGCGGAAGCCGCCGCCAAGCTCGACGGCGTCGAGAAGGTGCTGCTGGCGCAGGCGCCGGCGCTCGCGCATCAGCTGGCCGAGCCGCTGGCCGCGCTCGTGGTCACGCTGGCGCCGTCCTATGACGCGATCGTCGCGCCGGCGACCACCACGGGCAAGAACTTCATGCCGCGGGTGGCGGCGCTGCTCGATGTCATGCAGGTATCGGACATCGTCAAGGTGATCGCCCCGGACACCTTCGAGCGCTTGATCTATGCCGGGAACGCGGTGCAGACCGTGCGCTCGCGCGACAAGCTGAAGGTCATCACGGTGCGCACCTCGACCTTTGCGGCGGCCGGCATGGGCGGCGCGGCCGCGATCGAAGCCGTCACCGCCGCCCCCGATGCCGGAATCTCGTCCTTCGTGGGTGAAGAGCTGTCGAAAACCGACCGGCCCGAGCTCACCTCGGCCAAGATCATCATATCGGGCGGCCGCGCGATGCAGAGCCGCGAGAACTTCACCACCTATATCGAGCCGGTGGCGGACAAGCTCGGCGCCGCCATGGGGGCCTCGCGGGCGGCGGTCGATGCCGGCTATGCGCCCAATGACTGGCAGGTCGGGCAGACCGGCAAGGTGGTGGCGCCGGAGCTTTATATCGCGGTGGGGATTTCGGGCGCGATCCAGCACCTCGCCGGCATGAAGGATTCCAAGGTGATCGTGGCCATCAACAAGGACGAGGAGGCGCCGATCTTCCAGGTCGCCGACTATGGCCTGGTGGCCGATCTCTACCAGGCGCTGCCCGAGCTCGCGCAGGAGCTGGGAAAAATCGGGAAATAGTGCACGCGCCGGCGGTGGCCGTCCCGGTGGCGCTGATCGCCGGATCGGCGTAGAACAAGCGTCCTCCCGGGGCAGCCCGCGAAGGCGACAGGTGACATGAACGGGAGCCATGGCGTTGAATATTAGGAAAGTCGGAGTGGTCGGTGCCGGTCAAATGGGCAACGGCATCGCGCATGTCTGCGCGCTCGCCGGATTCGACGTCAAGCTCAACGACGTCGCGGCCGATCGCGTCAAGGCCGGGATCGCGACCATCCACGGCAACCTGGCGCGGCAGGTGAGACGCAAGATCATCACCGATGAGGACCGCCAGGCGGCGCTCGGCCGCATAACGCCGGCCGATACGCTCGAGGGCCTGGCGGATTGCGACCTCGTGGTCGAGGCGGCGCTCGAGAAGGAGGAGGTCAAGCGGGCGATCTTCGCCAGCCTCTGTCCGGTGCTCAAGCCCGACGCCATTCTCGGCACCAATACGTCGTCCATATCGATCACGCGGCTCGCCTCCTCGACCGACCGGCCGGAACGCTTCATCGGCATCCATTTCATGAATCCGGCGCCGTTGATGGAGCTGGTCGAGCTGATCCGCGGCATCGCCACCGGCGACGCGACCTTCGAGGCCACCAAGCAATTCGTGGCCAAGCTCGGCAAGACCATCGCGGTGTCGGAGGATTTTCCCGCCTTCATCGTCAATCGCATCCTGCTGCCCATGATCAATGAGGCGATCTACACGCTCTACGAAGGCGTCGGTAACGTCGAGGCGATCGATACCGCGATGCGGCTGGGCGCCCACCACCCCATGGGTCCGCTCGAGCTGGCCGATTTCATCGGGCTCGATACCTGCCTCTCGGTGATGCAGGTGCTGCACGAGGGACTCGCCGATTCCAAGTATCGGCCCTGTCCGTTGCTGGTGAAGTATGTCGAGGCCGGCTGGCTCGGGCGCAAGACCAAGCGCGGCTTCTACGACTACCGGGGCGAAAAGCCGGTGCCGACGCGGTGACGCCGGCGGGACTACGGCCGCCGATTCAGCCTTTGCTGGCGGATGGTGTTTATGGCTCGTTTACCGGTGCCCACTAGGGTGGAGGGGCTTCCTGCCGTTCTCAACCGCGAGCTTTCATGGACCCCGCTGCGCTCGCCTCCGCACTCATGACCGCCAGTGCCGGGCAATTCCAGACGGCTATTGCCGGGAAAATGCTGGCCATGAACGTGGATGAAGGGCGCTCAGCCGTCAAATTGATCGATGCGGCGACGCAGAACATCGCCAGCCTCGCCAACCTTTCCGCCGGCATCGGCACCAGCGTGAATATGACGGCCTGAGCCGTCGCGGCCGGCGTGCGCAATGGCGGCGGAGCATCACCCGCCGATCGCCGCCCGCACCAGCGCGAGGCCGTCCTGGCTCGCCCATTCGGCCGGGCCCGCCGCGGTGCCGATCTCGCAGCCGGCCGGGTCGACGAGCAGCGTGGTGGGCAACCCGAAGGCGCGTCCGATCAGCTTGAGGTCCTGGAACACCTTGGCGCTCGGGTCGGCGTAGTAGGCGAGCCGGTTCACGCCGACCTCCTGGAGCCAGGCATGCGGCTTGTTGGAATCGCGCGTATCGATATTGACCGCGACGACCTCGAAGCGCTCGCCCCCGAGCGTCCCCTCGAGCGCGTCGAGCGCCGGCATCTCCTTGCGGCACGGGATGCACCAGGTCGCCCACAGATTGAGCAGCACGGTGCGTCCGCGCCAATCCGACAATCGTCGCTCGGCGCCCGACAGGTCGTGAAACCCGATGTCCGGCACCCGCAGCGGGCTTTCGGCGATCGCCATCGCGGCCACCTCTCCGCGCGCGAGCGGGCCGACACGTTTGGCGATCTCGAGCGCGGGCCGGCAACCGGGATCGCCCGCATTGCGCAGGAACCCGCCGATCCCGTATACCCCGCCCAGGCCGGCGAGCGCTCCGGCGACGACCGCCCCGGCGATCAGGGCCAGCCGGCGCGGGTGGGGGCGCCAAATTGTGCTGTCAGGATGGGCGGTCACGGTCGGCTCGATCCTTTCCGGGTCTGATCTCGATCCGCTCGCATCGATCGGGCCGCAACCCTCCGGCGCGCGAGCGTATCATGAGCAACAACAAACTATCGTGAGCAATAACCGATCATGAGCAACAAGATGTGGGGCGGCCGCTTCGGCGAAAGTCCCGACGCGGTCATGGACGAGATCAATGCCTCCATCGACTTCGACCGGCACCTCTATCGGCAGGACATCGCCGCCAGCAAGGCCCATGCCGCCATGCTCGCCAAGCAGGGCATCATTTCGGCGCACGATGCCGCTTCCATCGCCCAGGGTCTAGACACGATTCTGTCAGAAATCGAGACCGGCGCGTTTCGCTTCGACCGGGCGCTCGAGGACATCCATATGAACGTGGAAGGCCGGCTGTCGGAGCTGATCGGGCCGGCGGCCGGCAGGCTGCACACCGCGCGCTCGCGCAACGACCAGGTGGCGACCGATTTCCGCCTGTGGATCAGGGACACGATCGACGCGCTCGACGAGGCGCTGGCGCGCTACCAGCGGGCCCTGGCCGAGAAGGCGCTCGCCAACGCCACGACGGTGATGCCGGGCTTCACGCATCTGCAGACCGCGCAGCCGGTGACCTTGGGGCACCATCTCCTGGCTTATGTCGAGATGGCGGCGCGCGACCGCGGCCGGTTCGCGGATGCGCGCCGGCGCCTCAACGAATGCCCGCTCGGCGCCGCCGCGCTCGCCGGCACCGCGTTCCCGATCGACCGCGACATGACCGCCGAGGCGCTCGGCTTCGACCGCCCGAGCGCCAATTCGCTCGACGCCGTCTCGGATCGCGATTTCGTGCTGGAGACGCTCTCCGCCGCCGCCATCACGTCGGTGCATCTGTCGCGTTTCGCCGAGGAGATCGTGATCTGGACGTCGCCGCTGTCGGGGCTGGTGATGCTGTCCGATCGCTTCACGACCGGATCGTCGATCATGCCGCAGAAGCGCAATCCCGATGCCGCCGAGCTGGTCCGCGCCAAGACCGGCCGCGTGATCGGGGCCCTGTTGGGACTTCTTGGTGGTGATGAAGGGATTGCCGCTCGCCTACCAGAAGGACATGCAGGAGGACAAGGAAGGCGCGATGGATGCGCTCTCGGCCCTGAGCCTCTCGATCGCCGCGATGACCGGCATGGTGGGCGATCTGCTTCCCGACGTGGCGCGCATGCGCAAGGCCGCCGATGAGGGCTATTCGACCGCCACCGACCTGGCCGACTGGCTGGTCAGCGCCCTGCACATGCCGTTCCGCGAGGCGCACCATATTACCGGACGGATCGTCGCCAAGGCGGCCTCGGAGGGCATTGCGCTGCACGAGCTGACGCTCGACAAGATGCGGGCGATCGAGCCGCGCATCACCAAGAATGTCTTCGAGGTGCTTTCCGTCGACAATTCCGTGAAGAGCCGCGTCAGCTACGGTGGTACCTCGCCGAAGAACGTGCGCCGGGAAGCCACCCGTTGGCTCAAGGCCCTGGCGCGGAAACGTGGATGAGCGTTTCCGGAAAGTCGCTCGATCTGCTATGCTGCGGTCGATCAGGAGGTCCCGGGTGATCCATTCGCCAAAATGCGCTCTCGCCAGATACGGCCTTGCTCGATTTGCTCTTCTCGGCGCGCTGGTGGCGGCGCTCGGGCTTGCGGGTTGCGGCCGCAAATCCGGGCTCGACGCCCCGCCGATGGCCGCGGCCGGCGATCTGCAGACCAGCCCGCAGCCCGGCACCGCTGCGGCGCCCGCCGGGCGCGCCCGCCGGCAAGCCGGTGGCGCCGGCGCCGGACAAACGCAAGACCGTCTTCGATTGGCTGATCGACTGAGCCGGCCCGGCGATGCACCACTTTGCCTATCGGGACGGCGTGCTGCACGCCGAGGCGGTCGATCTCGTCGATCTGGCGGCGGCGGTCGGCACTCCGTTCTATTGCTATTCGACCGCGACCATCGAGCGGCACTATCAGGTGTTCACCCACGCCTTCGCGGATGTGAGCGCGCTCGTCTGCTACGCCATGAAGGCGAACTCGAATCAGGCCGTCATCAAGACGCTGGCGCGGCTCGGGGCCGGTGCGGACGTGGTCTCGGAAGGCGAGCTCAAGCGGGCGCGCGCGGCCGGCATCCCGCCGCAAAAAATCATGTTCTCGGGCGTCGGCAAGACCGCGCGCGAGCTCGCGCTCGCGGTCGACGAAGGCATCCTGTGCGTCAACGTGGAGTTGGAGCCCGAGCTGGAATTGCTGTCCTCGATCGCGCACGCCAAGGGCCGCATCGCCCATGTCTCGCTGCGCGTCAATCCCGACATCGACGCCCGCACCCATGCCAAGATCGCGACCGGCAAGTCCGAGAACAAGTTCGGCATCCCGATCAGCCATGCGCGCGCGGTCTATGCCCGCGCCGCCAAGCTGCCGGGCCTGCGGGCGACCGGCGTCGACATGCATATCGGCAGCCAGATCACCGATCTGGCGCCGTTCGACGACGCCTTCGCGCTGCTGTCGGAGTTCGTGCGCACGCTGCGGGCCGATGGCCACTCCATCTCCCATCTCGACCTCGGCGGCGGGCTCGGCATTCCGTATCGCGAGGACAACGAGCCGCCGCCCCATCCGGATGCCTATGCGGCCATGGTGAAGCGCGCGACGCGCGATCTCGGCTGCACCCTGATCTTCGAGCCCGGCCGCCTGATCGTCGGCAATGCCGGCATCCTGGTCACGCGCGTCCTCTATCTCAAGCGCGGCGAGACCAAGAGCTTCGTCATCGTCGATGCCGCCATGAACGACCTCATCCGTCCCGACCCTGTACGAGGCCCATCACGACGTCCGCCCGGTGCGCGAGCCCGCTGCGCACCAGCCCCGGATCGTTGCCGACGTGGTGGGGCCGGTCTGCGAATTGGGCGATTTCTTGGCGCTCGATCGGGACATGCCGGAACCGCGCCCCGGCGACCTCCTGGCGATCATGTCCGCCGGCGCCTATGGGGCGGTCCAGGCCGGCACCTATAATACCCGCCCTTTGGTGCCGGAAGTGCTTGTGCGGCAAGGAGAATGGGCGTTGGTGCGGCCCCGTCTCGAAGCCGAAGCCTTGATCGGGCTCGATCGTTTGCCGCCCTGGCAATGAAATCCGGTCATGCATTGCGAACCGGTGGGCCATGCCCGCGTTTTGATCGAGGTGCCTTTGATTTGCCTGGTGGTTCGGGTCCGGTAGCGTGTTAAGATACGAAACACGGCAGATTCCAGCTTGAGGAGATGCGCTTGAACGAGCGTGCCCAGGAAAGCGCCATGTCGAGCAAGCCAATTGCGGACGGACCCGGCCCGGATCGACACGACAGCGATGCCGTGCTCTCCCGCGCGCTCCAGCGCGCCCGCCTGGCCATCTTGTGGGAGCGCCTGTGGCCGGCGCTGGCGGCGCCTGCGACCGCTGTGGGGCTGTTCCTGGCGGCGTCGTGGCTCGGCCTGTGGCTGTGGCTGCCGCCGGTGGGTCGGGCCATCGGGCTCTGCTTGTTCTTCGTGCTGGCGGCGGTCGCCACCCTGCCGCTCCTGCGGCTGCGGCTGCCGACCCGGATGGACGCGTTGCGGCGTCTGGATGGCAGGTCCGGCCTGCCGCATCGGCCGGCGACCACCATCGCGGACGATATCGCGGGCACGACCGATCCGACCTCGGTGGTGCTGTGGCGCGCTCATATCGAGCGCGCCTTGCGGGCCGCCAAGCAGCTCAAGGCCGGTCCGCCGACGCCGCGGCTGGCCAAGCGCGATCCATATGCGCTGCGCGCCCTGGTGGCGAGTGCTCCTGATCGCCACCTTCGTGGCGGCGGGGGGCGAGCGCCTGCGCCGCATCGCCGCGGCCTTCGATTGGCAGGGCGTCATCGCCCCCGCCAATTTCCGCATCGATGCCTGGGTGAACCCGCCGACCTATACGGGCAAGCCGCCGGTGATCCTGGCGGGGCTGCGGCCCGGCGAGGCGGCACCGGCAAGCGCCAACCCGTCGGCCCCGGCGCTGTCGGTGCCGGCCGGCAGCGTGCTCGTCATTCGCGCCACCGGCGATGTGGAGCTCGACGTCGTCACCACCGGCGGTCTGGCGGATGCCAAGGACTCGACGCCCGACCCGAAAGCCGCCCCGCAGAGCAAGGCCGCCAAGGGGACGGACGAGCGCCGTTTCTCCATCACGGACACCGGCAGCGCCACCATCCGCGGCCTCGCCGGCGGCGATTTGACCTGGCAATTCACCGCCATACCGGACCGGCCGCCGACGATCGCGCTCACCAAGGACCCGGAAGTGCAGGGGCGCGGCAACCTGCAGCTCTCCTACAAGCTCGAGGACGATTACGGCGTCGTCGACGCGCGCGCGACCTTCAAGCTCAAGGGCGGGGCGGACCCCGGCCACGGGCGGACCCGGCCAGTCGCCGCCACGTTCCCTGTTCGAGGCGCCCGACTTCGCGCTGTCCTTGCCGCAGGCGCGCACCCGCAACGGTGTCGGCCAGACCACCAAGGATTTGACCGAGCATCCATGGGCCGGCGCCACCACGGTCATGACGCTCGTCGCCCGCGACGAAGCCGGCCAGGAGGGCAAGAGCGAACCGTTCGAATTGCAGCTGCCGGAGCGGCCGTTCTACAAGCCGATGGCGCGCGCCTTGATCGAGCAGCGGCGCATCCTGGCGCTCGACGCCGAGGCCCAGGCCCGCGTGCTCACCGCGCTCGACGCCCTCACGCTGGCGCCCGATCGCTTCAACATGGAGACCAACGTCTATCTCGGCCTGCGCTCGATCTTCTGGCAGCTGGCCCAGGCCAAGAACGACGACTCGCTGCGCGAGGTCGTGGCGCGCATGTGGGACATGGCGGTCAATCTCGAGGACGGCAACGTTTCCGACGCGCAGCAGGCGCTGCGGAACGCGGAGGATGCTTTGCGCCAGGCGCTCGAGCGCGGCGCCAGCGACGAGGAGATCAAACGCCTCACCGACGATTTGCGCGCGGCGCTCGACAAATTCATGCAGGCGCTGGCGCGAGCAGTTGCGCCAGAATCCGCAGCAGAACCCGCTCGATCGCAATGCGCAAAGGATGCGGCCGCAGGACCTGCAGAGCATGATCGACCAGATCGAGAAGCTGGCTCGCTCCGGCGCCCGCGATGCCGCGCGCGACCTGCTCAGTCAGATGCAGTCGATGCTCAACAACCTGCAGGCGCAAATGGAGCAAGGGCAGCCCCAGGACGATGTCGACGACGAGATGCAGGCGATGATGGACGAGCTCTCCGACCTGACCCGCCAGCAGCAGGAATTGCGCGACAAGACTTTCGAGCAGGGCCAGAACCAGCGCCGCCAGCAGAGGGCAGCGCGGTCAGCAGAACCAGCCGGGCCAACGCGGGCAACAGGGCCAGCAGCAGGGCAAGCAGGGCGACCAGAACGGCATGGGCGATTTGGCGCAGCGCCAGCAGGCATTGCGCGATCAGCTCAAGAAGCTGCTCGACGAGATGCGCAAGAACGGCATGGGCCAGCAGCAGGGCCAGGGCCAGCAGGGCCAAGGCCAGCAAGGCCAAGGCCAACCAGGGCAGGGAGACCAGCTCGGCCAGGCCGACGAAGCGATGGGAGACGCGCAAGGGCAGCTAGGTCAGGGCAATGCCGACGGCGCGGTCGATTCGCAGGGAAAAGCGCTCGACGCGCTGCGCCGGGGTCAGCAGAGCATGGCGCAGGCGATGCAGCAACAGCAGGGCATGGGTCCTGGCGGTCGTCCCGGCGGTCCCGGCCGCGCCGGCCGGCTCGGCCCGGCACGCGCCCAGCAGGACACCGATCCGCTCGGCCGGCCGTTGCGTGGGCGCGACTATGGCGACGACTCGACCGTCAGGGTTCCGGGTGAGATCGACGTGCAGCGCGCGCGGCGCATCCTCGAGGAGCTGCGCAAGCGCTTCGGCGAGATCGCCCGTCCGCAGCTCGAGCTCGACTATATCGAGCGGCTGCTCAAGGACTACTGATTTTGGGCGGCTGCGAGCGGTGGCGACTCGAGCCCGCGGCTGAAGCGCTTCAGCGCCGCCGTTGCGCGCCGGCCGCGAGCGCCTCGCCGACGGCGGCCCGAATGGTCGCCAGCGTGAACGGCTTGGTGACGACGTCGTGGATCAGCGTCTTGAGGCCGAACGCGCGCTCACGCTGGTCGGCGTAGCCGGTCATCAGCAGGATGGTGAGATCGGGATAATCGCGCGCCGCCGCCAGCGCCAGCGCGATGCCGTCCATCACCGGCATGCGAATGTCGGTGAGCAAGAGCTCGAACGCCCCGTGCTCGCGCGTGAGCACCTCGAGCGCCTCGGCGCCGTCGTTCGCGGTCATGACGTCGTGGCCGTCCAGCAACAAGGCGCGTGCCACCATGCCGCGGATGGCGTCCTCGTCCTCCGCAATCAGGATTTTGGCCAATTCATCCTCACTGGATGCCGACTCCGAGGTCGTGACGGTTGTAGAATCGCACCAGCACGTCGTGTGTCTCGGGCGGCGGCGAGGCCAGCCGCGATTGGAACGCCACGGTCTCGCCCGGCGAAAGCAGGCTGCGTGTCGGCAACGCCGTCCAGCTGTAGATCTCGATCCCGCCCGCGTTGCGGATCGCAAATCGCAGCCGCGGCACCCCGACGGTGCGTTTCGCCGTGCTCACGATCCGGCCCTGGATCAACAGCACGGGCGCGCCCTCGTTGGTCACCGCCTCGGTGCTGACATCGGCGAGGGCGAGGCCGCGCAGGTTGACCGGCAATCCGACAGCCGCGTAGAGCGACGCGGTCTGCGGGACGACCCGCACGATTTCGCTGCGCCAGCCGATCAGGCCCGAGTCCAGCAGAATGAGCGCCAGGATGGCGCTCGGCAAGGCGGGCAGCGGCCAACCGAAGCGCCGATTGCGGGCCCGCTCCTTGGCGCGGCGGGCCGCGACGGTTTCGATGTCTTCCGGCAGTGGGTCGACGGCGGCCTCGTGCTCGATCGGGGCGAGCGCCGGGGACTCGATCAGAGGCCCGTCCGACGCGTGTCGTCCCCGGCCGAGGGATCATCGGAGCTGGCCGAATCGGCGCGTCGGGGGGGCGTCGTGCACGAACCCGACATCCGCCGGATCGGGTGTGCCGGCCGGTGATGCGTCCTGCTCCGGCCAAGGCGCCTGCGCCTCGGCCGCGGATACGGGGGCGAACTGAGCCATCTCGGCCCGGTGGGATACGGCGATCTCGGACAGCGCGGCCGTATTGGCCGCGAACCAGACGGTGCGGCAACGCGCGCACCTGACCGATCGCCCTGTCTCTCCCACAGAGGACGGATCGACCTGATACGAGGTCTGGCAGTTGGGACAGGTAATCTGCATCGGCCACTCGCCGCGGATAGAATTGTCGGGAGCCTAGCAGGCGATCCGTTAACGGATCGGAAACCATGTCGGGCCCCGCCGGTCCAAATCCGCAGGCGGGTATCAGCCTACCGGTGGCGTCCGCCCCCGGCTGCGCGAGACCGCGGTACAAGTCAGGCACCCGGACCGCTGGTATAAGCGCGAATCAGGCGGAACGCCTATCTTGGCCGTGGCCGGACCTAGCCCGTGAAGACGGGCGCAAACGCCCTGATGTTTCGGCCATCGGAGACTGACGTGGTTCGATTCGAGAATGTCGGCCTGCGCTATGGGCTCGGACCGGAGGTCCTGCGCGACCTGACGTTCCGGATCGATTCGCATTCGTTTCAGTTCCTGACCGGGCCCTCCGGGGCCGGCAAGACCTCGCTCCTGCGCATGCTGTTCCTCTCGCTGCGGCCCACGCGCGGTCTCATCACGCTGTTCGGGCACGATGTCGCGACGCTGAGCAAGGATGCGCTGGCGACGCTGCGGCGGCGCATCGGCATCGTGTTTCAGGATTTCCGTCTGCTCGACCACATGACTACCTATGAAAACGTCGCGCTGCCCTTCCGGGTCATGGGCCGCACCGAGGACAGCTTTCGCGAAGAGGTGGTGGAGCTCCTGCACTGGGTCGGCCTCGGCGATCGCATGTGGGCGCTGCCGCCGGTCCTGTCGGGCGGCGAGAAGCAGCGCGCCGCGATCGCGCGTGCCGTGATCGCGCGCCCGCAGCTCTTGCTGGCCGACGAGCCTACCGGCAACGTCGATCCCAATCACGCGCAACGCCTGCTGCGGTTGTTCATCGAGCTCAACAAATCGGGCACCTCGGTGCTGCTGGCCACGCACGATATCGCGCTGATGGATCAGTACGATGCCCGTCGGCTGGTGCTGCACGAAGGTCGGCTGCATGTCTATGATTGATACCGGCATCGGGGCGGACGGAACCGATCCGGGCGAGCGCGCGGGGACCGGCGCCGAGCTGCCGCTGCCGCGCTTCGAGGCCTCGATCGTACCGAAGGCGACGATCGCGGGGCACGCCCTGATCGCGGTCATCGCCATCATGACCTTTCTGGCCTCGATCACCATCGGCGCCGTCATGCTGTTGCGGGCGGCGGCGGGCGATTGGCAGGCCGATCTGGCGCGCGAGGTCACGATCCAGGTTCGCCCGGTGACGGGCCGCGATATCGAGGCCGATATCGCCAAAGCGGCCGCGATCGCGGGCGCGGCTTCCGGCATCGCCTCGGTCCGGCCCTATTCAAAGGAGGAATCCACTCAATTGCTTCAGCCATGGCTGGGCGGACTGGTGCTCGACGAGCTGCCGGTCCCGCGCATCGTCGCGGTCGTGATCGCTCCCGGTGGCGCGCCCGATCTCGAAGAGCTGCGCGCTTCCCTCGCCGCGCAGGTCCCGCCCGCGAGTCTCGACGACCACCGTGAATTCGTCGATCACATGCGGGTCATGACCCGCACGATCGTGGCGGGCGCCACCGGCGTGCTGGCGCTGGTGATGCTGGCGACCGTACTGTCGGTGACGTTCGCGACCCGCGGCGTGATGGCGACCAACCGTCAGGTCATCGAGGTGCTGCATTTCATCGGCGCCAAGAACAGCTTCATCGCCGGACACTTCCAGCGCCATTTCATGCTGCTCGGCCTCAAGGGGGGTGCGATCGGGGGCGGGCTCGCCCTCCTGTTGTTCGTGCTCATCGATCTCGGCAACGGCTGGCTTTTGCGCAGCGCAGCCGGCGCGCAGCTCGCCGCCTTTTTCGGCACCTTCTCGATCGGGCTTGCCGGCTACGCGGCGGTGGCGGCGCAGATCGTGCTGACCGCCCTGGTGACGGCGGCGACCTCGCGCCACACCGTCAACCGTACGCTCGAAACCGTTCGATGACGTTCCACATTGCCACCACGACGCCGAATTTTGCGCTATGATTTCCCGGGATGGAAAGATCGATGCCGAGGGTTCAATCAAAGACCGAGGGCGGCGGCACGGCGCGCCGGCTGGAGCCATCGGGGCGCCCCGCGCGTTCGCGGCTGCGGCGCATGGGGCGGTCGGTGATCGCGCTCTGCGCGATCGCGTTGCTGTTCCTGGGGGCCGGCTTCGGCTGGTTCCTGTGGAGCCTGCCGGCCGACGAGATCGTGCTGCAACGCGACGCCGACGGGATCGTGGTGCTGACCGGCGGCGCCTCGCGCATTTCCGACGCGATCGAGCTTCTCGCCGCCGGCCGCGGCAAGCGTCTCTTGATCAGCGGCGTCAACCGGGCGACCACGTCCGGCGAGATATCGCGCCTCAACCCGGAATATGGCGGCGTGGTCAGCTGTTGCGTCGATTTCGATCGTTCCCTCAACACGCTCGGCAACGCCATCGAGACCAGGCATTGGGCGCAGAGTTGCGGCTTCCGCTCGCTGATCGTCGTCACCTCGAGCTACCATATGCCGCGCGCCATCGCCGAGATCGCCCATCAGCTCCCGGACGTCGCTCTGCTGCCGTTTCCGGTGATCGCCGAAAAGCTGCATGCCGAGCCCTGGTGGACGCATGGCGCCACCCTGAAGCTGATGCTGTCCGAATATCTCAAATACGTGGTCGCCCGCATGCGCATGCGGTTCGATCCGCCTCGACGGCGCGCACGGCCGCCGCCGTGCCGCCGATCGCGATCGCCCGAGCGTCGCTCCCGCGGCGCCGATCCGAAAGCCGCGCCGGGTAGTTCATCCTCGGAACGGTGGTGTCCGGGTTTCCGGCCGAAACACGACGGTGCAAGAATGATATTCCGATCTCCCGCAGCCGCCGGCCGGCGGTCATGGCGCCGGACCAGGCCGGTGGTCCCGTCGTGCGCGTGATCATTCGTTCCGTTCTGTTCAACGTCCTGTTCTATCTGAACATGATCGCGCTCATGTGCCTGGCGCTGCCGACCCTGGTGATGCCGCGGCGTGCCATCCTGGAGGTGGTGCGGTTCTGGGCCCGCAGCAACAATTGGCTGCTGCGGACCGTTTGCGGCATCACCTTCGAGCTGCGCGGCTTGGACAGGATTCCGCCGGGTGCTCTGCTGGTCGCCTCCAAGCACCAGTCGCTGTGGGAGACGTTCGCCCTGGTGCCGCTGTTCGCCGATCCGGCCTTCATCCTCAAGCGCGAGCTGATGTGGTTGCCGTTCTTCGGCTGGTATGCCCGCAAGGCCCAGATGATCCCGGTCGATCGCGGCGCGCGCTCGCAGGCGCTCGCCGCCATCAGCGCCCGCGCCCGCATCGAGCTCGCCCGCGACCGGCAGATCGTCATCTTTCCCGAAGGCACGCGCCGGCCGCCCGGCGCCGAGCCCAAATACAAATACGGGGTCGTTCATCTCTATGCCGAGAGCGGGGTTGCGTGCCTGCCGATCGCGCTCAACTCCGGCCTGTTCTGGCCGCGGCGCTCGATCCGCCGCAATCCCGGCACGATCGTGGCCGAATTTCTCGATCCGATCGCACCCGGGCTCGACAAGCAGGTCTTCTTCGAGCGCCTGCAGCAGGCGATCGAGACCGCCACCGCGCGGCTGATCCGGGAGGGCGAGCGCGGGCTCGATGCGGCGAGCCGTCCGCAGCACCACGATTGATCGGGCTAGAGCATTTTCAGGAAAAGTGGACACCGGTTTTCCGTCCGAAAATGCGACAATGCAAGATAGCTAACCCGCCGCCCGACCAGCCGGGCCCGGATTTGTAGAAAACCGCGCCGCAAATTTCCTCAACCGGCGCCTTCGTGCGCTCCCTTCAGCCGCGCGGCCAGCAAGTGCAGCTCCGATTCACGCAAGCCGAGCGCCTCCATGGCGGCGACGGTGGCCAACACATAGTCGCGGTTGGGGCCGGATTGTCCGTGGCCCTGGCGGATGTAGTGCAGCTGCTCGGCGAGCGGCAGGCGGCCGGCATATTGGACATGGCTGCGATCGACCACGTAGCACAGCGCGGAAACCTGGCGCGGCCTGCTCGCCTTTCAGCGAGACGCGGCGCACGCATTCGCGGTAGACCCCGGTCGCCTGCTCGCGCGCCCGCAGATAGGCGATGGTCTTGGCGCGGTCGGCGGCCGCGACCCGAAACGCGATGCCCTGGCAGGCGCCGCCGCGGTCGAGCCCGAGCACCAGGCCGGGCCGTTCGGGCGTGCCGCGATGAACGAACGAATAAACGCACAGCGCCCGGTGCGCGCCGGTCAGGCGGGCCTCGATCCGCTCGTGGAAATCGAAGCCGGGCCGCCACATGAGCGAGCCATAGCCGAACACCCAAAGGTCTCCGGCGGCATGTGCGAGGTCGGGGTCCAGCGATTCGGTCCGGCCGCTCCGGGCAGATGTCTCCGGCAGGTTCCGGCCCAATGTCTGCGGCCTATCAGCTCCTGGGAGCGCGACAGTCCTGACATCGATTAGAGCACGAGTGAGGCGACCTGAAAATCGATTTGACGTCCCGCGACGCCGCCCATCTCTGCTGGCGGACCAGCGCAGCGTGGGCGACTTGGAAACGCCGCAATCGGCCGCTTGTGAAGACCATCCGGGCTCCAGGGAGCGTTGCCGATGGATAATTCCGCCAATACCTCGCGCCGGCGGCGCTGGCTGCTCTTCGTGCCGTTCTCCCTGGTGGTCATCCTGGCGGCGCTGTGGAGCGCGGGCTGGTTCTATATCGCGGCACGGGCCCCGGACGAGATCGACGCGCTGGCGCGCGCGCGAGGCACAGCAAGGCCGCGATCTACGACTGCGGCACCCGGTCGATCGCCGGCTTTCCGTTCCGCATCGAGGTGCGCTGCTCCGAGCCGAGCGCGCAGCTGTCCGACATGGGGCCTGCGCTCGCGCTGAAGGCCGCGGATGCTCTGCTGGCGTGGCAGATCTATGAGCCGGCCTTGGTGATCGGCGAATTCGCCGGGCCGCTCGCGCTCGGCGAGCCCGGCAAGCCGCCAAGCTTCCTGGCCCATTGGCGGCTCGCCCAAGCCAGCGTGCGGGCTTCGCTCAGCGGTGCGGAGCGGGTCTCGATCGTGGGCGAGGATCCGCGCGTCGAGCGCACCGACGGTGGCGTCAGCCCCGCCGTGTTTCAGGCCGCGCATGTCGAGCTGCACGGCCGCCGGGTGGCGGGCTCGCCGGCCGACAATCCGGCCGTCGATCTCGTCTTGCGGCTCGCCGCCGCGTCCGCCCCGGCGCTGCATCCGATCCTGGCCGCGCCGCTCGATGCCGACGTCACCGGCGTGCTGAACGGGGTCGCCGGTATCGCTCCCAAGCCGTGGCCGGTCCTGTTCAAGGAATGGCAGGCGCGCGGCGGCAGCCTCACGATCAGCAAGGCGCGCGTGCAGCAGGGCGACGTCATCGCGGTCGGCGAAGGCACGCTGAGCCTCACGCCGCGCGGCGGCCTCAACGGCCAGATGCAGGTGACCATCGTCGAGCTCGCCAAGCTGCTGCAAGAGCTCGGCATCAACGATATGGTCTCGCAGGGCCAGATCGGTTCCGCGTTCGACGCGCTCGATCGCATGCTGCCGGGCCTGGGCGCGATCGCGCGCCAGAATGCCGCCCCCGGCATCGTGGCCGGGCTCGGCGCCGTCGGCCAGAACACCACGCTCGAAGGCAAGCCGGCCGTCACGGTGCCGCTGCGCTTCGACGACGGCGAAATCCGGCTGGGACCTTTCAGCCTCGGCCGCGCGCCGCCGCTGTTCTGAGACCGACGACCGATCTGCTCACTGCTCTTCTTCCGCATAGGGCGGCGGCAGCGGCTCGTGCGGCAATTCCGGATGCGGACGGCCGAAGTCCGGTGCCGGCGAATCCTGGCCGACCGCCACGATGCCTTTGCGGATGGCGCGGGTGCGGGTGAAATGCTCAAACAGCGCCTCGCCGTCGCCATTGCGGATCGCGCGCGTGAGCCCGGCGATGTCCTCGTTGAAGCGGCCGAGCATCTCCAGCACCGCATCCTTGTTGGCCAGGAAGACGTCGCGCCACATGGTCGGATCGGAGGCCGCGATGCGGGTGAAGTCGCGAAAGCCGCCGGCCGAGAACTGCAGCACTTCCGAGCGCGTCACCTGCGCGAATTCGTCCGCGGTGCCGACGATCGTATAGGCGATGAGATGCGGCAGATGGCTGGTCACCGCCAGCACCAGGTCGTGATGCTCGGCCGTCATGGTCTCGACATTGGCACCGAGCGCGCTCCAGAAGGCTTTGAGCCGTTCGACCGCGGCTTGGTCCGCGTTCGCGGGCGGCGTCAGGATGCACCAGCGGTTCACGAACAGCTCGGCAAAGCCGGCGTCCGGACCGGAATATTCGGTGCCGGCGACCGGATGCGCGGGCACGAAGTGCACGCCCGGGGGAATATGCGGCGCCATATCGCGCAGCACCGCGGCCTTGACCGAGCCGACATCGGAGACGATCGCGCCCGGCTCGAGGTGAGACCCGATCTCCTTTGCGACCGCGCCGCTCTGGCCGACCGGGATCGAGACGATGACCAGATCGGCGCCCGCGACCGCAGCGGCGTTGCTTTCCACCACCTGGTCGGCGAGGCCGAGCTCGGCGACCCGCGCCCGCGTCGCCGCCGAGCGGGCGGTGGCCACGATCGAGCGCACCACGCCCTGGGCGCGGGCCGCGCGCGCGATCGAGGAGCCGATGAGACCGACGCCGATGAGCGCCAGGCGGTTGAAAAGCGGTTCATTGCTGGTCACGCCGGGCGTCCGATGAACTCGGCCAGCGCTGCGACCACCAGCCGGTTCGCCTCCTCGCTGCCGACCGTCATGCGCAGCGCATCGGGCAGATGATAGGCGCTCACCCGGCGCAGGATGAGACCGCGCTTGCTGAGAAAGGCATCGGCCTCCGCGGCCGTGCGGCCCGGGGTTTGCGGGAAATGGATGAGCACGAAATTGGCTACGCTGGGGGTCACCGCGAGCCCGAGCTTGGGGATCTCCTCGCCGAGCCAGGCCAGCCACTTGTCATTGTGCGCGCGCGCGGCTTCGATATGGGCGCCGTCCTCGATGGCGGCGATGCCGGCCGCCATCGCGGCCGCGTTCACGTTGAACGGCCCGCGGATGCGATTGATGGCGTCGACCACATGGGCCGGCCCGTACATCCAGCCGAGCCGCAGCGCGGCGAGGCCGTGGATCTTCGAGAAGGTCCGGCACATGACCACGTTGTCGGAGGTGGCGACCAATTCGATGCCGGATTCGTAGTCGTTGCGGCGCACGTATTCCGCATAGGCGGCGTCGAGCACCAAGAGCACGTCCGGCGGCAGCCCGCGATGCAGCCGCTTGATCTCGTCGAACGGCACGTAGGTGCCGGTCGGATTGTTCGGATTGGCGAGAAAGACGATCTTGGTGCGCGCGCTCAGCGCCGCCAGAATGGCATCGACGTCGGCGGTGAAGCTCTTTTCCGCCGCCACGACCGGCTTGGCTCCCGAACCGAGCGTGGCGATCGGGTAGACCAGGAATCCGTGCGTCGTGTAGATCGCCTCGTCGCCGTCGCTGAGATAGGCATCGGCGAGGAGATTGAGCAGATCGTCGGAGCCGGCCCCGCACACGATGCGGTTGGGATCGAGCCCGAAGCTGCGCTCCGATAGCTTCGCGCAGCGCGCTCGCCGCCCCGTCCGGATAATCCGCCAGCCGGTCGGCGACCGCCCGATAGGCCGCGATCGCGTTGGCGGCTCGGGCCGAGCGGCGTCTCGTTGGACGACAGCTTGAACACTCGGGCAACGCCGGGCGCGGCGCTCTTGCCCGGCACATAAGGATCGATGGCCAGCACGCCGGGACGGGGTTGGGGACGCTGCATTGACATGAGGCGGTACTGTGGGAGCCGTTACGTTGAGTGTCATCGCCGGGCTTGTCCCGGCGATCTCGATAGGGAAACACCGTGCCTTCCTCATCGAGATGGCCGGACATCAGGGCGTCTACGCCCGTCTTCGCGGGCTATGTCCGGCCATGACAACTGGAAGGCTTTCCGCCACCCAGTAGAGCATTTTACGGAAAAGGGGAAACCCCCGTGCGGCCCCTCAGCGGCCGGTGGCGACCGGGCGCGCGCCGCCGGCCGAAACCCGGTAGCGGGTGGCGTGGCTGCCGACCAGCGCCGAAGCCCGCACCGAGGCGCCGGCCTTGACCAGCGCATCGGTGATGGCCGCGATGCTGCCGCCCTGCGGGACCGAGATCAGCAGCGCCGCCCCATCGAAGGCCCGGTCGGGCGCCGCCACCACCTCGGCCAGCGGGGCGAGCGCGCGGGCCGCGGTGGCGCTCCAGCCCGCGACCCGCATGCTCCAGACCTCCACCTCGGTCACCATGGCGTCGTCGGCGATGCGCGAAAACACGAACACCGGCAGCCCGGCCGGATGGTCGTCGCGTTCCACGAACGGCAGGCGAGCGATGATCTTGGGCGCGCTGTCGAACTCGAGCGCGTTCCACCAGGCGCCGGCGCCGGGCGACCGCCAAAGCCGGCACCAGGCCGAGATCGCCGGTGGAATCCGACACCGCGGCGACCACCGCGGAGGCCCCCATATGGGCCACGAACGGCACCGTGAAGCCGAAATGAAAGCGGGCGGAATCGCGCATTTCCGCCGCGCCCGCCGACAGGTCGGCATGGACCGAGAACGGCGACTGCACATAGGTGAAGGTGGCGATGATGACGCGCCAGATGCTCTCCACGGTATCGAGCGGCAGGATGCCCTTATGGCGGTCGACCAGCCGCCGCATCATGTCGGCCTCGCGCGCGGGGCGGAAGGCGGAGCCCTTCTCCTGCGTCTTCTTGACCTTGATCAGACGGTTGATGATCTCGCTGCGCTCGATCAGCAGGCCGTGCATCGCGGCGTCGATGCGGTCGATCTCGCGCCGCAAATCCGCCAGTGACGGCGTGTCGGAACGGGGGGATTTCGCCATGGCGCCTTGGTCAAGCCCGCGGTTCGGTCGCGGCCATTGATAGGAGCCGGGCGGTGCGAAAGCAAAGAAAACATTGACAGCGGCGAGCGGCGGCCTATCTAAACCCGTTCCAGTTGCCTACCATTTGCCGGCTGCGCCATCGGCCGCAATGCCGCCGTGCCGGCGGGGAGTGAGTAAGATGGTCGAAGTGAGCGCTACGCTCGATAGCCGCCGACCGCGCGCGCGAAGCCGACGATCCTCGCTCGCTCGTGGTGAAATTCGGCGCCGACAAGCCGCTCAAGCTCGATGCCGGCGTCGAGCTTTCTCCGTTCCAGATCGCCTACCAGACCTACGGCGCGCTCAACCCGCAGCGCAGCAACGCCATCCTGGTCTGCCACGCCCTCACCGGCGACCAGCACGTCGCCAACATTCATCCGGTCACCGGCAAGCCGGGCTGGTGGGAAACCATGGTGGGACCCGGGCGGCCGATCGACACCGAGCGCTATTTCGTGATCTGTCCGAACGTGCTCGGCGCCTGCATGGGCTCGACCGGCCCGGCCTCGATCAATCCGAGAACCGATCAGCCCTGGGGCCTCGAGTTTCCGATGATCACGGTGCGCGACATGGTGCGCGCCCAGGCCATGCTGCTCGATCATCTCGGCATCGACTCGCTGTTCTCGGTCGCCGGCGGCTCGATGGGCGGCATGCAGGTCCTGCAATGGGCCTCGAGCTATCCGGAGCGCGTCTATTCGGCGCTGCCGCTCGCCAGCGCGACCCGCCATTCGGCGCAGAACATCGCGTTCCACGAGGTCGGCCGGCAGGCCGTGATGGCGGATCCCGAATGGCGCGGCGGACGCTATTTTGCCGCAGGCACCAATCCGCGGCGCGGATTGGCGGTCGCCCGCATGGGCGCGCACATCACCTATCTTTCGGATGCCGCGCTGCACCGCAAATTCGGCCGCCGCTTCCAGGACCGCAACAATCCGACCTTCACGTTCGACGCCGATTTCCAGGTCGAGAGCTATCTGCGCCACCAGGGCATCAGCTTCGTGGAGCGGTTCGACGCCAATTCCTATTTGTATCTCACCCGCGCGATGGATTATTTCGATCTGGCGGCCGACTTCGACGGCGTGCTGGCGAGCGCGTTCAAGAACACGCCGACCCGCTTCTGCGTGATCTCGTTCACCTCCGACTGGCTGTTTCCCACCTCGGATTTCGCGCGCCATCGTGCACGCGCTCAATGCCGGCGGCGCGCGCGTCTCGTTCGCCGAGATCGTCACCGACAAGGGCCATGACGCGTTCCTGCTGCAGGAGCCGGAGCTGTTCGCGATCGTGAGCGGCTTTCTGGATGGCGCCGCCAAGGCGCGCGGCCTGCCGGTGCCGCGACGATGATGATGCTCTCGCGCCTCAAGCATGATCTCACCATGGCGGAGGCGGCGCGCATGCCGGGCGGCGCGCGCGTCGACCTCGTGGTGGTGGCCGACATGGTCGAGCACGGCGCCAAGGTGCTGGACGTCGGTTGCGGCGACGGCGAATTGCTGCGGCTCCTGGCCGAGACCCGCAACGTCGACGGGCGCGGCATCGAGCTGTCGCGCGAGGGCGTCAACGAATGCGTCGCCAAGGGGCTCGCCGTCATCCAGGGCGACGCCGATACCGATCTCGCCGATTATCCCGACGACGCCTTCGATTACGTGATCCTGTCGCAGACCCTGCAGGCCACCCGCCAGCCGCGCGTGGTGCTCGAGCACATGCTGCGCATCGGACGGCGCGCCATCGTGTCCTTCCCCAATTTCGGCCATTGGCGCATCCGCATGCAGGTCATGTTCCGCGGCCGCATGCCGCGCACCGACAACCTGCCCTATGCGTGGTACGATTCGCCCAACATCCACTTCTGCACCATCAAGGATTTCCGCGAGCTGTGCGTGGCGGCCGGGGCCGAGATGGAAAAGGCGGTGGCGCTCAATCCCTGGGGCTCGCCGCTGCGGCTGAACGCGCCATGGTGGTTCTGGAACATGCTGGGCGAGCAGGCGGTGTTCCGGCTGAGCCGCGGGAAGATGCCGGCCGCGAGGAGCGAATAGCGAGTGGTGAGTGGTGAGTGGTGAGTGGTGAGTGGTGAGTGGTGAGTGGTGAGTAGTGAGTAGTGAGTAGTGAGTAGTGAGTGGGAGTTGCGACGATCACCACTCACCATTCACTACTCACTATTCGCCATTCACCACATCCCCCACCGCCATCTCGCCCGCCGTCAGCACCTCGGCATAGATGCCGCAATCGGCGTGACCGTAGGCCCGCTGCAGCGCGTCCGGGATCGCGAGATCGCGGATGCCGGTGTCCGGATCCACATTGGTGGCGGCGCAGCGGACGATGCGCTTGACCACCCTGAGCCGGGCGTGCGCCCCGATCGCGATCTCCCGCCCGACCAGGTCGAGTTCATGCCAGGCCGGCCAGCCGGTCACATAGACATTGCCGCGAAATCGCAACGGATCGATCGGCGCCCCGACCACGTCCTCCAGCGCCGTCACGGAGGCGAGATTGATGATCGACACCACCTTGCGGGCCACGTCGGAGAAACTGAAGCCCGGCGCCTGCAGCACCTTCGGGGGGCCGCGCAGCTCGTCCGCGCAGAAGCCCGCAAAAAAGCGCTCGACCGCGGCACGGCCCGCCGCGCTGCCGAGATCGCCCCGGACGGCCTCGCGCCCGTCATGGCCGACGACGAGGGTTCCGCCGACCTCGTCGAAGCGGGTCTTGAGCGTGGCCAGGCGCTCGTTTCGCATCAGCATGAGATAGTGGGTCTTGGGCTGGTAGAGGGGCAGCGCCGGGTCGAAACGGGACGGCCCATTCTCGATGGCATAGAGCCGGTCGCCCGGCACGGTCTCGCCCACCTCGAGGCGCGCGCGTTGCAGCGGCTCGGGGCTCAGCCCCTTCACCGGGTACCGGTAGATGGACTGGATTTTCGCGGCTGCGGTCATGGGGCTCCGTCGATCGGCTTCACCGGCAGTCGTCAAGTCATTTTCAGAAAAAGCCGGCCCCTGCAACCGCGGGGTGGGAGCCCTCGCATTGCCGTCGCCGGCGGCGGGAATTGCGCCGGACCCTCTTCCGTCCGCGCGGTGGTGCCACCACATGAGAACCGGCGGATGCCGCGAGGGTCCGCCACTTGAGTTGAACCTACCCCATGACGATGACCTTTCCGCGCCTTCGGGGCGGTGAGGCAGGCCGAGGGAATGAACACTATGGATTTCGAGAAATTCACCGACCGCGCCCGCGGCTTCGTCCAGTCCGCGCAATCGCTGGCGTTGCGCGAAGGACATCAACAATTCGCCCCCGAGCATCTGCTCAAGGTGCTGCTCGACGACCCGGAAGGGTTGGCGGCGGGGCTGATCGACCGCTCCGGCGGGCGCTCGCGTGAGGCGCTGGCGGGTGTCGAGAAGGCATTGGCCGCGATCCCGAAAGTCAGCGGCGGCGGCGCCGGCCAGGTGTATCTGGCGCCCGCGCTGGCGCGGGTGTTCGATCAGGCCGAAAAAGTGGCCCAAAAGGCCGGCGACAGCTACGTCACGGTCGAGCGGCTGCTGCTGGCGCTGGCGCTCGAGAAGGACAGCGAGGCGGGAAAAATCCTCGCCCGCGTCGGCGTCTCGCCGCAGAACCTCAATGCCGCCATCGAGGCTTTGCGCAAGGGCCGCACGGCCGATACGTCCTCGGCCGAGAACGCCTATGATGCGCTCAAGAAATATGCCCGCGACCTGACCCAGGCGGCCCGCGACGGCAAGATCGACCCGGTGATCGGGCGGGACGAGGAGATCCGCCGCACCATCCAGGTGCTCTCCCGCCGCACCAAGAACAATCCGGTCCTGATCGGCGAGCCCGGCGTCGGCAAGACCGCGATCGTCGAGGGGCTCGCGCAACGCATCGTCAACGGCGACGTGCCGGAAAGCCTCGCCGACAAGAAGCTGCTGGCGCTCGATCTCGGAGCCTTGATCGCGGGCGCCAAATACCGCGGCGAGTTCGAGGAGCGCCTCAAGGCGGTGCTGCAGGAGGTGATCGGGGCGGAAGGCGGCATCATCCTGTTCATCGACGAGATGCACACCCTGGTCGGCGCCGGCAAGGCCGACGGCGCCATGGATGCCTCCAACCTGCTCAAGCCGGCGCTGGCGCGCGGCGAGCTGCATTGCATCGGCGCCACCACGCTCGACGAATACAAGAAGCATGTGGAGAAGGACGCGGCGCTCGCGCGGCGTTTCCAGCCGGTGTTCGTCAACGAGCCCACGGTCGAGGATACGATCTCGATCCTGCGCGGCCTCAAGGACAAATACGAGCAGCACCACGGCGTGCGCATCACCGACAGCGCGATCGTGGCGGCGGCGACGCTGTCGAACCGCTACATCACCGACCGCTTCCTGCCCGACAAGGCGATCGATCTGGTCGACGAAGCGGCGGCCCGCCTCAAGATGCAGGTGGATTCCAAAGCCCGAGGAGCTCGATTCCATCGACCGTGAGGTCGTCCGTCTCAAGATCGAGCAGGAAGCCCTGAAAAAGGAGCACGATCCGGGCTCGCGCGCGCGCCTCAAGGCGCTCGAAGCCGAGCTGGCTTCGCTGGAGAAGAGATCGGCCGACCTGACCGCGCGCTGGAAATCCGAGAAGGAAAAGCTTTCGGAGGCCCAGAAGGCCAAGACCGAGCTCGATCAGTTGCGGGTCGAGCTCGCCAATGCGCAACGCAAGGGCGAATACCAACGCGCCGGCGAATTGGCCTATGGCCGCATCCCCGAGCTCGAGAAGAAGCTCAAGAGCATCGAAGCCGGCGCAGGCAAGGGCGCGGTGCTGGAGGAAGCCGTCACCGCCGATCATGTCGCGCAGGTGGTCTCGCGCTGGACCGGCATCCCGGTCAACCGGATGCTGGAAGGCGAGAAGGAGAAGCTTCTGCACATGGAAGCGGGCCTGGCCAAGCGGATCATCGGCCAGGACGAAGCCGTCAAGGCGGTGGCGACCGCGGTGCGCCGCGCGCGGGCCGGCCTGCAGGACCCCAACCGGCCGATCGGCTCGTTCATGTTCCTGGGCCCCACCGGCGTCGGCAAGACCGAGCTCACCAAGGCGCTCGCCGAATTCCTGTTCGACGACGAGCAGGCGCTCGTGCGCCTCGACATGTCGGAATACATGGAGAAGCATTCGGTCGCCCGCCTGATCGGGGCTCCGCCCGGCTATGTGGGCTACGAGGAGGGCGGCGCCTTGACCGAGGCGGTGCGCCGGCGGCCCTACCAGGTGGTGCTGTTCGACGAGATCGAGAAGGCGCACCCGGACGTCTTCAACGTGCTGCTGCAGGTGCTCGACGACGGACGGCTGACCGACGGGCAGGGCCGCACCGTCGACTTCCGCAACACGCTCATCGTGATGACCTCCAATCTCGGCTCCGAGTACCTGGTGGCTCAGCCCGAGGGCGAGGACATCGACGCCGTGCGGGACCAGGTGATGGCGGTGGTGCGGGCGAGCTTCCGGCCCGAGTTCCTCAACCGGGTCGACGAGATCATCCTGTTCCACCGGCTCAAGCGCGACGAGATGAGCAAGATCGTCGACATCCAGATGCAGCGCCTGGGCAAGCTGCTCGAGGAGCGCAAGATCACGATCGTGCTCGAGCCTTCGGCGCGCGAATGGCTGGCCGACAAGGGCTGGGATCCGGCCTATGGGGCGCGCCCGCTCAAGCGCGTGATCCAGAAATCCGTGCAGGATCCGCTGGCCGAGATGATCCTGTCGGGGCGGGTGAAGGACGGCGAGAAGGTGGTGGTCTCGGCCGGCAAGCAGGGGATCGCCTTCAACGGCAAGCTGGCCGCCGCGGCGTGAGGTGGCGGCGCGGTCGCGCGCCATTTCCGCTGATGGCCGCGTAACGCTTCCGGCGATGTCTACTTTTCGGTTGAAGCCGAAGCCGTCTGGGCGACGCGTGCCGCCGGAGTGGCGCGGGCCAGGACCTGATCGAGCTTGTCGCGCTGATCATCGAAACCGGCGAGCAGGGGGCCTTCCAGCACCCGGCCGCGCGGCAGCTTGACCTTCATGGGATCGACGAAGCGGCCGTTGATCATGATCTCGTAATGCACGTGCGAGCCGGTCGAGAGACCGGTCGATCCCACATAGCCGATCACCTGGCCTTGGCGGACGTGGCTGCCTTCCTGCAGATTGCGCGCAAAGGCCGACATGTGGCCGTAGGCGGTCTCGTAGCCGTTGGCGTGCCTGATCTTGATGTACTTGCCGTAGCCGCCTTCCAGCCCGATCGTCTCGATCTCGCCGTTGCCGGACGCGAAGATCGGCGTTCCGAACGGCGCCCCCCAGTCGACCCCGGTGTGAATCCTGACCTGGTGCAGCAGCGGATGATTGCGATCGCCGAACGGCGAGGTCATGATTCCTTCCGACACCGGCTTGCGCACCAGGAACTTCTTGGCGCTCTTGCCGGTCTCGTCGTAGTAGTCGACGATATTGTCGTCGGGTGATTGATAGCGATAGAACTTCTTGGTCTCGCCGGCCGTGGTGAGGGAGGCGTAGAGGATGTCGGCCTTCTCGTTGCTGGCGTCGTCCTCGCCGGCGAACAGGAGCTCGAGCGAATCCCCCGGCTGCACCTTGCGCTGGAAGTCCGCATCGTAGGAATAGATGCGAATGAGATCGTCGATCACCGGGCGCGGGACCTGGCTGCGCAAGGCGGTCTCGTAGATGCTCTGGTAGAGCCGCACCCCGGTGCCGTCGTCGGCGTCGCTGTCCGCCCCCTGCGCCACCTCGGTATCGCCCGCCTGCACGTCGATCGATACGTATTTGCCCAGCTCCGAGAGCGCCACGATGGTGTCGACGCCACTGTCGCTGGCGACCACGACCCGCAGCGGCCGCAGCCGCTTGGGGTCGCTGGGATCCAGCAGAATGCGCAGCTTCTGACCCTCCTTGACGCCCCCGTCGCGGCCGCGTGGGCCGAGCGCCGTGGTGACGTCCTTGATATCCTCGGGGCGCACGCCGAGATCGCGCAGCACCGAGCCGACCGACTCGCCCTTCTTCAGCGTCATGGTCCGCTCGCTCCAGGGATTGCCGCCGGTGGTTTGCGCGGTGGTCTTGGGCAACAGGGTGATGTTTTCCGGCGCGATGCGGGTCTCGAAACCCGCATAGGGGTTGGGCTCCCCCTCCGCCGCGTAGGCCATCTTGACGGGGGCTTGGCCGTCGGCCGAAAGCGAGCCGGTGCTGCCGACCCGGATGGCGGCGTCGCGCACCCCCATCACCACCTCGTCCATCGCCAGCACCGCCGCCAGCTTGGCCTTCGGCAGCATCGGGGCGAGATCGCGGGTGACGAAGGACACTTCCGCATCCGGCTCGGCGCCCGGGTCATCGGCCGCCGCGGCGCCGCCGGGCGATTCGGCTTCCGCCAGCATCTTCTGCGGGTTGAAGGGCGGGATGTTGGCCGACAGCTCCGTCAGCGACATTGCGAGGTTGCCGGCGACCCGCACGAAGGGGCGTACCCGCACGAGCTCGCGATTGCCCACATGGGTCGTGGTGCTGACCCGAATGACCTGGCGGTGGGTGTTGATCTCGCCGGCCGGCGGCAGCCGATTGCCCTTGCGCAGCGAGGCGATGTGATCCGCCAGGTTGCCGACCGCGCCGCGCAACGCGACCTCGACCCGCTCCGGCACGGTGGCGAAATTGGTCTGCCCGTCGAGCGCTGCGAAAACGGCGCCGCCCATGAGAGCAGCGCCGCAAAGACCGGTCAGGATGGTGCCGCTGAACCACTGGACCGAGACCCGGCGGCGGTCGATCGCGCCACGCGTCTCGCCATCTACGGAAAGCGGCGGCTCGTTGCCGAGATCCAAGCGCTCGGCGTCGAAATTCCGGTAGATGCCGCGCCGCTTGCCGTGTTCCAAGGCGATGTCCCCGCCGCCCCGCGAATGCGAGCGGACTGCCGCAACAAAACAATACGTAAGGCGCCAAACGCGGCCGGACGGCCTGCCCCGACTTTGAGACCGCGACAGGGTGCCGTGGGGCACAATGCCGTGGCCCATACGGTCCGCTTCGAAGGACCGAGCCCGCCCGTTATTGCAATCGCCTCGACCGATCCTCAGTCGCCGATCCTTGGGTTGCGGATCGTCACTTGCAGATCATTCGAGCCGATTGTTTCAGCCGATTTCGGGTAACGCCGGACGGATCACGGATGATGCGACCCTGGCGCAGACAACCCCCGAACTGACACCTCCCACCAGAACCCAAAGAACGGCGGAGGAATGTGGCCGCAGTGCGGCGTGGCCCGGATCCCGCACATGTTTCCGGTCTTTCCCCGCTTTCCGCACCTTTCGGCCTCCCGCCATGAACCCCATATGCCGGCTCGCCGCGGAGGGAACTTCTCCGCGCCGCGATCAGGCTCGATCGGGGCGGCGATTTTGTGGCTGCGGGCCGCGGGATTGGTGTTGACAGCCCACCCGCCGCGAGACTATATAAAACCCATACGGCGCGTCGTCCGCTCTCGGCGCGATGTCGCGCCTGTGAAGCACCTCACTGATATTCGGTGATCCAAAGCTCCCGATGCTCATCGGAAGCTGGAAGCTTCGACGGCTCTCCGGCGTGCCGGAGAGAGGGGCGCACTCGGTCCCGGGCTGTTTGACAAGTGAATTGGAAGAAAGAGAAACGTGGACGGCGGAGTCCCTGCGGGCTGCTTGCTTGAGAAGGTCGAAAGGCTTTCGAGAGGAAGTGGCCGGAAGAGACTTCGGCGGTCTTACGTTTCTAGGTCGTACACTGTTTTCGTGCAGGCGGCAGGCGGGCTTCAAGTGCAGAACTTGAAGCATGCAGGTGCGCGCACGGAGAAAGTGTCGGACCTCGTCAAACGTTGTGATCAGCCGGGTAAAGTTCTCATCCAAACTTGAGAGTTTGATCCTGGCTCAGAGCGAACGCTGGCGGCAGGCTTAACACATGCAAGTCGAGCGCTCGTAGCAATACGAGAGCGGCAGACGGGAGAGTAACACGTGGGAACGTACCCTTCGGTTCGGAACAACCCAGGGAAACTTGGGCTAATACCGGATACGTCCGTAAGGAGAAAGATTTATCGCCGAAGGATCGGCCCGCGTCTGATTAGCTAGTTGGTGAGGTAACGGCTCACCAAGGCGACGATCAGTAGCTGGTCTGAGAGGATGATCAGCCTCACTGGGACTGAGACACGGCCCAGACTCCTACGGGAGGCAGCAGTGGGGAATATTGGACAATGGGCGCAAGCCTGATCCAGCCATGCCGCGTGGGTGATGAAGGCCCTAGGGTTGTAAAGCCCTTTCGGCGGGGAAGATAATGACGGTACCCGCAGAAGAAGCCCCGGCTAACTTCGTGCCAGCAGCCGCGGTAATACGAAGGGGGCTAGCGTTGCTCGGAATCACTGGGCGTAAAGCGCACGTAGGCGGATTGTTAAGTCAGGGGTGAAATCCTGGAGCTCAACTCCAGAACTGCCTTTGATACTGGCGATCTTGAGTCCGGGAGAGGTGAGTGGAACTGCGAGTGTAGAGGTGAAATTCGTAGATATTCGCAAGAACACCAGTGGCGAAGGCGGCTCACTGGCCCGGTACTGACGCTGAGGTGCGA
Organism: uncultured Alphaproteobacteria bacterium; assembly: GCA_963744275.1. Lineage (GTDB taxonomy): Bacteria > Pseudomonadota > Alphaproteobacteria > Rhizobiales > Xanthobacteraceae > VAZQ01. The sequence continues at coordinate 644,855 of CAVUSX010000021.1, read as the reverse complement.
AAGCGTGGGGAGCAAACAGGATTAGATACCCTGGTAGTCCACGCCGTAAACGATGGATGCTAGCCGTTGGCGGGTTTACCCGTCAGTGGCGCAGCTAACGCATTAAGCATCCCGCCTGGGGAGTACGGTCGCAAGATTAAAACTCAAAGGAATTGACGGGGGCCCGCACAAGCGGTGGAGCATGTGGTTCAATTCGAAGCAACGCGCAGAACCTTACCAGCCCTTGACATCCCGGTCGCGGGAACCAGAGATGGATCCCTTCAGTTCGGCTGGACCGGAGACAGGTGCTGCATGGCTGTCGTCAGCTCGTGTCGTGAGATGTTGGGTTAAGTCCCGCAACGAGCGCAACCCTCGCCCTTAGTTGCCATCATTCAGTTGGGCACTCTAAGGGGACTGCCGGTGATAAGCCGCGAGGAAGGTGGGGATGACGTCAAGTCCTCATGGCCCTTACGGGCTGGGCTACACACGTGCTACAATGGCGGTGACAGTGGGACGCAATGGAGCAATCCTGCGCAAATCTCAAAAAGCCGTCTCAGTTCGGATTGTGCTCTGCAACTCGAGCACATGAAGTTGGAATCGCTAGTAATCGCAGATCAGCACGCTGCGGTGAATACGTTCCCGGGCCTTGTACACACCGCCCGTCACACCATGGGAGTTGGATTTACCTTAAGACGGTGCGCCAACCGCAAGGGGGCAGCCGGCCACGGTAGGTTCAGCGACTGGGGTGAAGTCGTAACAAGGTAGCCGTAGGGGAACCTGCGGCTGGATCACCTCCTTTCTAAGGATGATCCCTCAGAGGCGCCTCACGCGTCCTCTATCGGATCTCTTGGAAACATCAGGATGCGTTCGTTTTCAGGATGGGCGCATCCATTGGCGGGACACCGCCGTCTACGTTTCTCTTTCTTCGCGGACGAGCCCCGTGCCGCCGCATCCTCTGGATGATTTGGATCATCGGTCTTCGGACCGCTGCGCCAGGTCCGCTCCGGATGCCGGGCGGCCGGTCCGTAGGACCTCGACTCCCGGGCTTGTAGCTCAGCTGGTTAGAGCGCGCGCTTGATAAGCGTGAGGTCGGAAGTTCAAATCTTCCCAGGCCCACCAAGTTCAGGATCTTCTAATCTCCAATCGCTGAGGCGCCGGCTCAGGGGCCATAGCTCAGTTGGGAGAGCGCCTGCTTTGCAAGCAGGAGGTCGTCGGTTCGATCCCGTCTGGCTCCACCAGCTGGTCGATCGAGCTCTTGCTCGTCCGTGAAATGACAATTGCGCGCTCGCCGTGCGGCCCTCGAGGCCGGATGGAGAGGCGCGATGTCGGCTTTGGATATTCATCCGGCCGATCTGAAAGATATCTGACATCGTGAAGAGAAGGACCGCTCCGAGCAGCGGGCGTGACGAAAGTCGCGTTCGCTCGCGCTAACTCCGAGCTCCGGTCGTGACGCAGAAGTCGCGGACGGGGTGAATTGTCGGCTGCTTGACCGCACGCCGTCGGAACGGTCCGAAGCAAGCTGGTCTTTCTAATCAATGTCCGCTCCGCATCTCGTTCGTGCTTGGACGCGCAATTGCGCTTCCGAATGCGAGTTTGCTGCGGTGTCCACTGCCGAGTGGATGGGCATTGACGATGAGAGCGATCAAGTGCCTTAAGGGCGTTCGGTGGATGCCTTGGCGCTGAGAGGCGATGAAGGACGTGCTACGCTGCGATAAGCCGCGGGGAGCTGCGAAGAAGCTTTGATCCGCGGATTTCCGAATGGGGAAACCCACCTTCGATACCAGGGTTCAGGATTCAGGAAGCAGGGGTCGGAACGGACATGTCGTCCGCTCCGGTGCTTGCCGCCTGGCGCCTGATCTCTGGTATCAAAAGAAGGTATGGACCTCTGAATTCATAGGAGGTTTCAAGCAAACCCAGGGAACTGAAACATCTCAGTACCTGGAGGAAAGGACATCAACCGAGACTCCGTTAGTAGTGGCGAGCGAACGCGGACCAGGCCAGTGACGAACGCAAGACAACCGGAACTCTTCAGGAAAGTTGGACCTTAGAGGGTGACAGTCCCGTACGGGTAATGCGAACGTTCGTCCTTGAGTAAGGCGGGACACGTGAAATCCTGTCTGAACATGGGGGGACCACCCTCCAAGCCTAAGTACTCCTCAGCGACCGATAGCGAACCAGTACCGTGAGGGAAAGGTGAAAAGCACCCCGACGAGGGGAGTGAAATAGACCTGAAACCGGACGCCTACAAACAGACGGAGCCCAAGGTTCGTCCTGGGTGACGTCGTACCTTTTGTATAATGGGCCAGCGACTTAATTTGACGAGCAAGCTTAAGCCGATAGGCGGAGGCGCAGCGAAAGCGAGTCTGAATAGGGCGT
>CAVUSX010000021.1:0-637500 GCA_963744275.1 uncultured Alphaproteobacteria bacterium | reverse complement strand
TCCCGGCCTGGGTCGGAATCCGAGCTTTCATCAACATGCGCATGGTCGCCCCTTTCATGATTGTTGGATCGGCAGCGGCCGATGCTAAGGGAGAGTGAAGCGCACCGTCAATTCGCGGATTCTCATCACGCCGGAATGGCGATTCGACAAATTGATTGCTCTGTTCATCGTCGGCGCCCGACTGCGCCGCTCACCCGGCGAACGCCGCGACCGCCATGGTGGCGCCGCCGGCGATCACCACGGCGTCGAGGATGGCGCTGTGCACGTGCAGCGGCATGCGCTCCACCATCAGCTTGGCCAGGAACGAGCCCGGCAGCGCGATCAGGCCGATCAGGAGCGCCACCGCGACCGCCTGCGCGTCCATGACGCCGGCAAAGCCGAACACCAGAAGCTTGACGAAGCTGATGATGATGGAGATGAGCGCGTCGGTCGCGATCACGTTGGCGCCTTGCAGGCCGGCGGCCATCAGCAGCGACAACAGGATGATGCCCGACCCGGTGGTGCCGCCGACCACCAGGCCGTAGCCGACGGCCGTCGCCGCCAGCGCACGGTCGGAAAGCTCGAAGCCGCGGCGGCGCAGCAGCCGCCGCAGCGGCACGCTTGCGGCCAGCATGCCGCCGATCACCAGCGCGGCGCCGCGGCCTGACAAAAGCGTGTAGCCCCAGGCGCCCAGGATGCAGGTCGGCACCGCGCCCGCCAGCATGATCAGCACGCGCCGCCAGTCGATCAGCCGGCGGAACGCCGCGGTGCGTCCCGCATTGGAGAAGATGCTCGACAGCGCGATGATGGGCACGATCGGGGCGGGGCCGAGGATCGGCACCAGCACCAGCGGCATCAGGGCGCCGGTGCCATAGCCGGAGACGCCGCCGATGACCGAGGCGATGAGCGCCGCCCCGGCGATGAGGGCGAGCTGGGCGATCGAGATGTCGGGAAAGAAGACTGGGACCACGAGCTCCAAGATTGCACTATTGCGGCCGGTAGATCAGTGACTGCCGGGCGCGCTCCACGATCCGTGCCGGCATCCCGTAGGCCTTGGCGACCTCGGCCTGCACCGCCTCGCCGGAGAGCGGATCGAGATCGAGCTGCATGCCCTTTGCTTCGGCGAGCGCGTCCTTGTCCGCGAGCGCCGCCATGAAGGCGCGGCGCAGCGCGGCGACCCGCTCGGGCGGGACTCCGGGCGGCAGGATGAAGGGCCGGCCGAAAATCAGCTGGCTGTAGACCAACTCCATCACCTTGCGATCGTCGTCGCTCTTGGTGAAATCGATGGCGAGCGGCACCCCCATGCGGTTCAATTCCGGATGGCCGGTCGTCGCCAGCTGCACCAGCACCCGCGCCAATCCGCTGTCGAGGAGGCGCGCCCGTTGCGGCGCGATGCTCGACCATCCGAGCCCGCAGACGCCCTGCACCTCGTTGCGCTCGAGCGCCAGCAGGATCTCGTTGCTGCCCGGATAGCCGGTCACGATGCGCAGCCTGGCGCCGAGCAGATTGTCGAGCATGGCGGTGAAATCCCGCGACGAGCCGCCTTCGTTGGTGGCGCCCACGATCAGCTCGCGGCTGAGCGCGTCCTTGAAGCTCTGCACCGCCGCGTCGGTGCGGGCGAGGCACAGGAACACCTCGTTGTTGGCATTGCCCAGATAGATGAACTTGCTCGGGTCGTGCTGCACCGGGTCGCCCAGCAGCGGCTGCAGGATCGCGCCCGAGAAGATCGCCCCGATCGCGGTGCCGTCCCGCGGCGCCACCGAATAGACGTAGGCGGCGGCCTTGTTGCTGCCGGCGCCCGGCATGTTCTGCACCACGACGGTCGGATTGCCCGGAATGTAGCTGCCGAACCGGCGCGCCAGCAGCCGCGCATAGGTGTCGTAGCCGCCGCCCGCCGAGGAGCCGACATAGATGTTGATCTGCTTGCCTTTGTAGAACTGCGCGACCGCGTCCTGCGCGCGCGCGGGCGCGATCGCGGCGAGAACCAACGCTGCGGCGGACAAAAGTCGAAGCAAGATGGAGCGACCCGGCATTGGCGTTGCCCGAAGTTGAGTGTCATCGCCGGGCTCGTCCCGGCGATCTCGCTTGGGAGGGCACTGTGCGTCCCTAATCGGGATGGCCGGAACAGGTCCGGCCATGACGACTGAGGGCTACTCTATCCCCCCATCGCCCGCTGTTTCCAGAGCCGCCAAGCGCGGTCCGGATCCTTTGGCTTCATGCGCTTGGCGAATGCGATCTCGCTGTCGGTCAGGAAATGCACCGGCCCCAGCATGGTGGCCTGCATCTGCTGCTTGGCGTTGGATTCCGCGATGATGGCTCGGCGCACCACCTGCCGGATCGAATTCGCCGACCGCGACCGCCCCATGGCCGCGCAGCAGCACCAGGCCATGGGGGCCGAGCGCGTGCGCCAGGCCCTTGGCCTGCGCCGGGGTGCAGATGTTGAGGTCACCCTCGTCGTCGATCGTGCGGATGTCGAACACCGGCGCGCCTTCGCCCAGAAAGGCCGCGCTGCCGACCATGGGACGCAGGCGGGTGTCGCTGTTGCAGAACGGGATGAGGCTCGGGGAATGATCGTGCAGCACCGCCATCACGTCGGGCCGCGCCTTGTAGATTTCGCCGTGGATCACGCGCTCGAAGAACAGCCTCGTCTCTCCCGGCCGCAGCGGATTGTTGTCGAGATCGCAGGCGATGATGTCGGTGGCGCCGACCTGCGCGGGCGGCATGCTGCGCGAGATCCAATAGTGCTGATGATGGAGGGGATCGCGCGCGCTGATATGCCCATAGGCATCGAGCACGCCGTGATCGGAGAGGATCCGGTTGGCCGCCACCAGATCATCGAGCAAGGCCGGATCGGGCGTGCCCGGCACGGATGCGGTGGTGGGGTTTGCAACGATGGTTCCCGAGTCAGCGCTCATCCGCCTGCATTCCTTCAATGTGCTTGCGCGAAACTTTGCACGAACGCGCCCACGAGCGCGCGGCAACCGGTGACGTCCTCGAATCCGCGGCGCGCGATGCCGATGAGGCTCAGGGCGCCGTCGCGGCCGATCAGGTGGTCGAGCAGGCGGTGGGCCTTATGGTCGAGCGCGTCATCCGCGAGTGGCCGGCTCGGATCGCCGGGGGCCGCGATCACGCGCTCGCGCCGGGTGCTGCCGTCCGTGCCCACGACCTCGACCTCCGCCGGCCAATCATGGGGATAATATTGCGTCAGCGCCGGCGTCGGCCACGATCTCCACCTTGGCCTCGAAGCCCAGGAGCGCCGGATCCGTGACCGCCGTGCCGCGATCGACATCGTAGAGGCGCGCCGGATCGAAGGCCAGCAGCGCGAGCTGGCGGGCGGCGCTGACCAGCGTCGTGGTGCGCACCTGGTCTTGCGCCTTGAGGGCGACCATCCCGGCATAGGCGGGCGGCACCCGCACCCGGACGGCCGCGATCGCTTTGGGTTCGATGCCTGATGCCAGAATCGTGCGCAGCGCCTCGACCGCCGCGATCGATTGCTTGGCCGAGCAGAACGGCTTCATGCTGAGCGCCGGATAGACGCTGTGCGCGAGCGATGCGGCGGCGAGATGATCGCGGTCGAGCGCAAAGCCCCAGCTGTCCTCGAAGCCGCTGCCATCCAGGAGGCCCGGATCGCCCCGGTAGCCCGCCTGCACGGCTTCGACGGCCGACAGGCCGGATGCCACCGCGAGGGCGAACATCACCCAACGGGCCGATGGCGAGCCATGGGGGCGGCCGGTGCCGCGGGTCGAAAGCATCAAGGCGAGCGACAGCGCGTGCGCGGTTTGCTGGGCGTCGAAGCCGTGCATGCGGGCCGCGGTGGCGGCGGCCGAAAGCGGCGCCGCAAAGCAGCTCGGCCAGACGCCGCGATAGAGAATCTCCGGGCCGCGCACCGCCTCCCCGATGCGGGTCATGGTCTCGGTCCCGGCCCAGATGGCGCTCGCGACCGGCACCGGATCGAAGCGCCCGGCCTGCGCGGCGAGCGACAGCGCGACCGCGACCGCGGCGGCGCTCGGCGTGGTGCAGGACGGCAGATGGATGTCGTCGACCTCCGACAGCCGGATGGTGGCGGCCCGCTGCCCGATGATCTCGGGCAGCGCGCGGGCCCCCAGGAGCGCCGCCAGGCTGCGGGCCTCGCCGGTGCGGGCGCCGACGGCGGCCGCCACCACGGCATCGAAAATGTGCCGGCGCTGCAGCGTCTGCTCGGCGGCGGGCAGCGCCGCCGCGTTCGCCTGCGCCACGAATTCGGCGAGCTGGCTGATCACGGTCATGGCGCGAGTGATAATCGAATTTTCCGGCGCACGCGATTGTCCTGTTGGTCGTAGCCCGCATGAAGCCATAGGGCGCTTGCGCCCTCGATGGCGCAATGCGGGAACACCGATCCCGGATTACGCAAGCGCTCCATCCGGGCTACTGAAAAGCCGCAAGGCCCGCGCCCGCGACCGCGCTCAGGATCACCACCAGCCAGGGTGGGGCTTGCCACATGAACAGCAGCAAGAAGGCCGCGCTCGCCAGCGCGAAATCGGCCGCGCTGGTGATGCCGGTGGTCCACACCGGCCGGTAGAGCGCCGACAGCAGCAGCCCCACCACGGCAGCGTTGACGCCGGTGAGCGCCGCCTGGGCGGCGGCGCCGCGGCGCAGGTTCTCCCAAAACGGCAGCGCGCCGATCACCAGAAAAAACGACGGCAGAAAAATCCCGCCCAGGCAGATGATGGCGCCGAGCCAACCATTGGGGGCCGGGCCCATGACGGCGCCCAGATAAGCGGCGAAGGTGAATAGCGGTCCCGGCACCGCCTGGGCGGCGCCGTAGCCGGCCAGAAAGGTCTCATTGCTCACCCAACCGGGCGGCACCACCGAGGCCTGCAGCAAGGGCAGCACCACATGACCGCCGCCGAAGACCAGCGAACCGGCGCGGTAGAAGGCATCGAATTCGCTCACAGCTTGCGAGGACGACACCGAGGCGAGGACCGGCAGCCCGATCAGCAGCGCCGCGAACACCGCCAGCAAGACGGCGCCGGTGGTGCGGCTCACCCGCACCGGCAAGGCGGTGTGGTCGCTCTGCGGCTTGCGCTCCAAGAGCGTGATGCCGATCGCGCCGCCCAACAGGATCGCGCCGATCTGGCCCCACGCCGACGGCACCGCCAGCGTCACGACGGCGGCCGCGACCGCGAGCGTGGCGCGCGGCCGATCGGGCGCCAGCGTGCGCGCCATGCCGAGCACCGCCTGCGCCACCACGGCGACGGCCGCGACCTTGAGCCCGTGCAGCCAGCCCGACCCGGCCGCATTGCCGAGGAGGCCGACCCCATAGGCGAACAGCACCATCGCCAGCGCCGACGGCAGCGTGAAGCCGGTCCAGGCCGCGAGCGCCCCCCATAGCCGGCGCGCAACAGGCCGACCGCGATGCCCACCTGGCTCGAGGCCGGTCCGGGCAGGAACTGGCACAGCGCCACCAGATCCGCATAGCTGCGATCGTCGAGCCAATGCCGCCGGTTCACGAACTCTTCGCGGAAATAACCCAAATGTGCGACCGGACCCCCGAAGGAGGTGAGGCCGAGCCGCAGGAAAACCGCCAGCACCTCGCGCCAGTTTCCTTGGCCGGCGGCGGGTAGGGCATCTGCGGCAGCGATTGAACGTGTTGCGCTCTCGCTCATCGGGCGGAGCGTAGAGGCGCAGCATGGTCACCGCAACGCCGCGGCGCTTCCATGCGCCTGGGCTCATGGAAGCGCTCGTCGTCTTTGCGTACGAAACGATATAACGTTGCCTGATCGAGGTGCTTTGATCGAGAACCGAGGCCGCGATCAGGGTCTGTGGTGCTTGCTTGGTGGCGCCGCCAGGATGCCGCGATCTTCAGGATGAAAGGGCGGCGGTCAGCGTCTGGATGTTGTGACGGAACATGTCGAGATAGGTGGCGGCCGGCCCGTTCGCTTCCGAAAGGGCATCCGAATAGAGCGTGCCGCCGATCTTGGCGCCTGTCTCGCGCGCGATCTGATCGAGCAACCGGTGATCGGTAACGTTCTCGATGAACACGGCCGGGACTTTCTCGGCCTTGATCTGACGAATGATCTTGGCGACGTCCTTGGCCGAGGCCTCGCTGTCCGTGCTCACGCCTTCCGGCGCGATGAACTCCATCCCATAGGTCGCGCCGAAATAACCGAACGCATCATGGGTGGTGATGATCTTGCGGCGGGCCGGCGGCAGTTTGGTGATGCTGTCCTTGACCAGCTTCTCCACGTCGTCGATGTCGGCGAGGAATTTATCGGCGTTGGCCTCATAGGCTTCCTTGCCGGCCGGATCGGCTGCGATCAATCCGTCACGGATGTTCTGGACGTAGATTTTGCCATTGGCGAGGCTCTGCCAGGCATGCGGATCGGTGATCTTGTGGGCCGTGCCGTGCTCCTCCTCCACCATTTGGCGCGTCATGACGCCTTTGGTCGCGGTCACCACCGTGCCTTTGAAGCCGGACGATTTTTCGAGCCGGCTCATCCAGCCCTCCAGGCCCAGGCCGTTGACGACCAGGATGGGGGCAGCCGCCAGCGTTCTGGTGTCGCCGGGAGTCGGCTCATAGACGTGGGCGTCGCCGTTGGGGCCGACGAAGCTCGTCACCTCCACGCGGTCGCCGCCGATCTGTTTCACCATATCGCCGAGCACGCTGAAGGAGGTCGCGACCTTGATCTTGTCGGCAGCATTCGCCCTCGTCGATCCGATTGCCGATCCGGTCAGCAGCGGCACCGCGAAAGCGGCTGCGTACAGAAGCAGACGTCTGTTCATTCCCAGTCTCCTTTCGGATTTTCAGGCATCGAGATGCTTGCGCGGAAGCAGCTGCCTGATGAGACTGCCCCGCGGACCGATCAGCAGCGAGACCAGGTAGGCCACGCCGCAGGTCAGGATGATGGCCGGACCCGACGGCACATTGGCGTAGTAGGACAGCAGCAATCCGAGCGCGCTCGACCCGAAGGCCGCCACGACCGCGACGATGACGAGGTTGGGCACCTCTTCGGCCCAAAAGCGGGCGGTGACCGCCGGCAGCAGCATAATGCCGACCGCCATCAGGGTGCCGAGGGCCTGGAATCCGCCCACCAGGTTGAGAACCACCAGGACCAGGAAGAAAATGTGCGTCGGCGAGCTGGCGCGGCTCACCGAGCGCAGAAACATCGGATCGAGGCATTCAAGCACCAACGGCCGGTACATGACGGCGAGCGCCGTCATGGTGACGGTCGCGATCGCCCCGATCAGGATCAGGGCCGGATCGTCCAGCGCCAATACGGTCCCGAACAGCACGTGCAACAGATCGATGCTGCTGCCGCGCACCGATACGATCAGGACGCCCGCCGCCAGGGAAACCAGATAGAATGCCGCGAGGCTCGCGTCCTCGCGCAGCGAGGTCGAACGCGCCACGATGCCGGCCAGGACCGCGACCAGGATGCCGGCCACGAGGCCGCCGGCGCTCATCGCGAACAACGAAAGGCCCGCGATCAGATAGCCGATGGCGGCGCCGGGCAGGATCGCGTGCGACATCGCATCGCCCATGAGGCTCATCCGGCGCAGCACCAGAAATACGCCGACCGGCGGCGCGCCGAGCGAGAGCGCCAGGCACCCCACGAGCGCGCGACGCATGAAGGAGAACTCGACGAATGGCTGGGTCAGGATGTCGATCATGCGATCTTCCGTTGCGCCTCGTGCTCACCGCGTTCGCAGACCTCGGCATCCGTGTCCCAGGCCTCGCACAGCTGGCGAGCCATGGTGAGGATATCGGGCGTCAGCACCTTGCTCGATTCGCCCCAGGCCACGAGCTCGCGGGCCAGCACGAGGGTTTGCGGAAAATAGGCTCGCACCTGATCGAGATCGTGCAGCGCTGCCACGATTGTGCGCCCTTCCGCATGCCAGCGCAGAATGAGCTCGACCAGATCATTGACGGTCTTGGTGTCGACCGCCCGGAACGGTTCGTCGAGCAGCACCACTGAAGCGTCTTGCAGCAGCAGGCGCGCGAACAGCACGCGCTGAAACTGTCCGCCCGACAGCGAGCCGACCGACCGGTGCTCGAAATCCGCGAGGCCGACCGTCGCCAGCGCATCCATGACCGCGCGCTTGCCGTCCCGGCCGACGCTGCGCCAGATGCCGATGTGATTCCACAGCCCCATGGCGACGCAATCGAATACGGAGATCGGGAAGCTGCGGTCGACGTCGTTCTGTTGCGGAAGATAGGCGATGTCGCGCACCCGCAGGCCGCGCAGATTGACGGAACCTCCGAGCGGATGGAGCTCACCCATGATGCCCTTGAGCAGCGTCGATTTGCCGGCGCCATTGGGACCCACCAGGGCCAGGAGATCGCCGGTCCGGATCTCGCCTGTCAAATGATGAACGGCGGGATGGCGCTCGTATCCGAGCGTCAAATCCTGGAACGAAAGTGCGACGGGGTTCGGGCGCGACGCGACGGCGATGTTCATGCCAATGCCCATACGATCGCGACCCAAAGCACGGCTGAGATGCCGGCCACGATGGAAAGACGCGTGAATACGCTGGCCCCCAGCAACGATACCGTGGAGTGCCGGTAATGATGCCGGTGACGATGACCATGGGTCACGTTCGCCGCGGGTCGCTGCGGGACCTTTCCTTCGGCTTCGGCCTCAACTTGCGTCACGAGACACTCCTCGACAGCGGCGCGGCACCGGCATTGACGGCGCTTCGCGGTGGGTGCGCGAGCGGTCGGCACGGGTAGGAACGGCGAGACCCTCGCCCCGGACGATCCCGGCGAGGCGGATGCGAATAATATAACATTACGCTGGCCGGTCTCGTCAAATAAAAATGATCGTCGCGGCCGGCCAAGCCGGGTCGCTCACGAGCCGGACCAGCCCGCCGATCCGCCCCGGTGAAGCGGGTTTCCTCGGCGGTCCTCGGCACAGTCCACTCCCACGTCCCCTGGGCACAGTCGGCGCAGCCTCTATAATGGTCCCATAAGAACAGAAATTTCAGGGAGGCGGGAATGGGACGTGTGGTGGAATGCATGGCGGGCTTGACCTGCCTCATCGCGATTGCGGCCGGCTCCGCCGCGCAAGCCCAAAGCGGTCCCGATGCCATCTACGGCGTCACCGCTCTCGATGTCGCGCCGGATGCGGTCGCCAAGGGCGTCGCGGTTCTCAAGCAGTACCGGGACGCCGCGCGCAAGCAAGCCGGAAACCTGGGCGTCGATCTCCTGCAGGAGGCGGGTTGGCCGAACCGCTTCATCATTTATGAGACATGGAAGGACCATGCGGCCTACGACGCCAACGAGAAGTCTGCCCAGACCGCGGCGTTGCGCGATCAGCTCAAGCCCATCGCGGGCGCGCCCTACGACCGGCGCGACTATCACGTCATCAGTGTCGCACCCGCGAAGCCGGCGGCGACAGGCGCCGTCTACATGCAGCTTCATCTCGACGTCTTTCCGCCCGGACTTGCGCCGGCTCTCGCCGCCGTCAAGCAGGTAGCCGAGGCGGCGCGCAAGGGTGAAGGCAATCTGCGCTACGATGTCGTTCAATCGGTCAAGATCAACGTAAGCCATATGACGCTGTTCGCCGCCTGGCAGAACCGCAAGGCGTTCGACGATTATGAAATGTCCGGCTATGGCCGGCATTTCCGCGACGCCATCGGACCCTTGCTGGGATCGCCGTATGACGACCGCCTTTACGTGACGATCAATTGATGGCCGACCGGAGGAGGACTGGCATGCGTTACGTTCTGAAGTCGTCGATTGCACAACCGCTCGTTTCCCTCGGCCGCTGGCTGCCGGCCGCGAGTTCCGCGATCGCCTTGGGCTTGGGTATCGGATCGCCCGCGCGGGCGCAGACCGCTGCACCCGTCACCGATGCGCCCGTCTATGCGGTGACCTATCTCGACGTCTCGACCGATTGGGTCGTGCAGGGCGCGGGCCTCATCAAGCAGTACCGCGATCAGAGCCGCCGCCAGGTCGGCAATCTGGAATTCGCCGCCCTGCAGGAGGTGAACCGGCCCAACCGCTTCGTCATCGTCGAGGGCTGGAAGGACCAGGCCGCCTTCGCGGCGCACGAGAAGTCCGCCGATACCGCCGCTGTTCAACTTCACCCTCGAGGCGATCCGCAACAGTCCGCCCAACCAGCATGTGCTGCAGAGTTTCGCCAATGTTCCGGCGCGCGGCCAGCCGGGAAGCGGCGCGGTCTACATGGTGGAGCATGTGGATTTCTCGCCGCCCGGCAATGCCACCGGCCTGCCTCTGGTGAAGGAGCTCGCGCAAGCGAGCCAGAAGGAGGAGGGCGTCGTGCGCTACGACGTCTATCAGGAGCCGGTCCCGCACGCGAACCACTATTCGGTGGTTGCCGTATGGGCCAACCGCGCCGCCTTCGATGCCCATGAGACCGCCGCCACCACGCGCCAGTTCCGCGCCGCCACCGCGATGCCGGTGCGCGCCAATCTTTACGATGAGCGTCTGTACGAGCCGCTCAATTGAGGCGGAGCGGCAATCCGCCAACCCAACCGACGGGCCTTGGTTCGGCCAAGGCCTCGCCAAGGCCAAAGCCGATTGACGAAAGGCCGCGCTCCCCCTATTTATCCGGCCAACCATCGCAAGACATGCCACCGCCGGAGCGCGGACGGCCGGAGTGAGCACCGTGAAAGTCCGCAACTCATTGAAATCGCTGCGAAGTCGCCACCGCAACAACCAGCTGGTGCGGCGCCGGGGCCGCGTCTACGTGATCAATAAGACCCAGCGCCGGTTCAAGGCCCGCCAGGGCTGAGTGTGGCCCGGCCGCTACGCTTCGCCGGTTTCACGCGTTCTTGAGCAAATTTCATCTTGCTGCATTGCGGTGTGGGGCTACACTTACGCCCCATGAGCACGCGAATCGGTGCGACCTTGCGGCCTGCGATTTTCGCAGCCGCATTCGTCTTGCCGGCTTTGGTCCTGCCGGCTCTCCTGCCCGCGCCAGCCTGGGCGCAATCCCCCCGCCAGTTCCTGGAGCCGCCGAGCAATCTGCCGCGCGTCCCGGGCACCATGAACCTCGATCGGCTGTTCGAGGCCCTCAAGGTGGCGCCCGACGACGAAAGCGCCAAATACGTCGAGAACCGCATCTGGGCGATGTGGATCGCGACCGACAGCGACACCACCACCTTGTTGATGAGCCGCGTCAAGGCCGCCGTCGACGCCAAGGACATCGATCTCGGCATCAAGCTCTTGACCGCCATCATCGAGATCAAGCCCGACTATATCGAGGCCTGGAATTGCCGCGCCACGCTCTACTACATGAAGAAGGATTTCGACGATTCGCTGGCCGACATCCATGAAGTGCTCAAGCGCGAGCCGCGCCATTTCGGTGCTCTGTCCGGCTTGGGCATGATCATGCAGGAGGTCGGCGACGACAAGGATGCGCTCGAAGCCTTCCGGCGCGCGCTCGCGGTGCATCCGCATCTGGAGCACATTCCGGAACTGGTCAAGCAATTGAGCGAAAAGGTCGAAGGCCGCGACATCTGACGTCCTTCGCGACGCGCGATCGCCTGCAGCAGCCGCGGTCGCGCGCATCGTCGCAACCATCACTTGTCCTCGCACCATGAGCTGGGCTCGTCGTAGTAATAATACACGCAATCCTCGTGCGTGATTTGGCGTCGTCCCAGAACGTGCGCCTGCAGATACGTGATCACGCTGTCGATCTGGGCCTGGGTGAGGGTGCGGGGCGCCGGGTAAAGGTTGTCCGGCGCGGTGCCGAGGGGCTGCCCATAGCAGGCGTGCACCGTGTAGGCCTGCGCATCGAAGGACGGCATCCCGGTGTCGGGGCGCCCGCAAGTGATCGTCTGCTTGAGGGCCGCCGCATCGAGCCGGCTGCCGCGAGATTGGCGCCGGTCGGCATCTCGTCGCGTTGCTTGTCGCCGTCCGCGAACGGACCATGGCAGTCGGCGCATCCGGACGATTTCCAGATCTCCAATCCGGCCTTGGCCTGCTCCTCGCCCTGCGCCCGGGCGGCGGTCGCATGCGCCACGGCGGCAATGACGAGCCCCGGGATGACGAACCCCGGCACGATGCCGCTTCGGCGCCGGCCGATCATGCCGCGCGCGCCTGGACCGGGACCCCTTGCCGGTGATCTCGAATGGAACATCTCTGCCTCCCCCTGTGATGGCGTTTTTCCTTCCGCCTGAGCGCTTGTTCGCGGCTGTCCGGCCGCGCGCTCGGGATCGCCGCCCGCACGGCGGCCGCGGGCGTTCATCCGGGGGAACTATTTCATGAGGTGATTCGTGCGGCAACCGCAGCGTTCGGCGAGCGAGCTCACGGCGCCGCTTTCTCTCTCACAATTCTTGGGTCGCCTCCGAGCCCACGAATGCGATGCGCAGCATGTTGGTGGCTCCCGGCGTGCCGAGCGGCAGCCCGGCCACGATGATGACGCGCTGGCCGGCCTTGGCGAAGCCGTCCTTGAAGGCGAGGCGGCACGCCCGCTGCACCATGTCGTCCTGATCGTGCGCGTCCTCCGCCACCACGCAGTGAACGCCCCAGACCAGCGACAGCTTGCGGCCGGTACTCAGGTTGGGCGAGATGGCCACGATCGGCGGCTGCGGCCGCTCGCGGGCGACCCGCAAGCCGGTCGCGCCCGAGCTGGTCCAGCAGATGATGGCGGACAGCTCCAAGGTCTCGGCGATCTGCCGCGCCGCCGCGCTGATCGCGTCGGCGCCGGTCGCCTCCGGGTCGGTCCGCTGCGCGTGGATGATGGTGCGATAAAGCGGGTCGCTCTCCACCTCCTCGGCGATGCGGTTCATGGTGGCGACCGCCTCGACCGGAAACTGCCCGGCGGCCGATTCGGCCGACAGCATGACCGCATCGGCGCCTTCGAAGATCGCGGTCGCCACGTCCGACACCTCGGCCCGCGTCGGCACCGGGCTGGTGATCATGGATTCGAGCATTTGGGTC
Organism: uncultured Alphaproteobacteria bacterium; assembly: GCA_963744275.1. Lineage (GTDB taxonomy): Bacteria > Pseudomonadota > Alphaproteobacteria > Rhizobiales > Xanthobacteraceae > VAZQ01. The sequence continues at coordinate 624,632 of CAVUSX010000021.1, read as the reverse complement.
GCGACCACCACCGGCTTGCCGGCGCGGCGCGACAGGCGCGTCATCTGCTTCTGCACGCCCGGCACCTTCTCGAGCGGCATCTCGACGCCGAGATCGCCGCGCGCCACCATCAGGGCGTCGGACAGATCCAGGATTTCGTCGAGCCGCGTCACCGCCTGCGGCTTCTCGATCTTGGCCATCACCACGGCGCGGCCGCGCGTGATCTTCTTGGCCTCCGCGATGTCCTCCGGACGCTGAATGAACGACAGCGCCACCCAGTCGATGCCGGTGTCCAAGGCGGCCTCGAGATCGGAGCGGTCCTTGGGCGTCAGCGCCGAGAACGGGATCGTGGTGTCGGGCAGGCTCACGCCCTTGCGGTCCGACAACTTGCCGCCGACCTCGACGCGCGTGACGATGCGGTTGCGGTCGACCTCGGTGGCGATCAGGCGCACCTTGCCGTCGTCGAGCAGGAGCGCATGGCCCGGCATGGCGGCGACGAAGATTTCCGGATGCGGCAGCTCGGCGCGCGTCTGGTCGCCCGGGGTCGGGTCCAGATCGAGCGTGAAGGTGGCGCCGTTCTGCAGCGTCACCGGGCCGGATTTGAATTTGCCGACCCGAAGCTTGGGACCCTGCAGATCGACCAGGATGCCGATCGGCCGTCCGTATTCGGTTTCGACCGCGCGGATCGTCGCCACCAGCTCGCGCATGCGGTCATGCGAGGTGTGGCTCATATTGATGCGGAACACGTCGGCCCCGGCGCGGAACAGGCTCGCGATGACGCTGCGCTCGGATGATGCCGGGCCGAGGGTGGCGACGATCTTGGTTCGACGAAGTCGTCGCATCAGTTCTTGCTTTTCGGAGGGCTCGGGGCGGTCGGCGCCGGGGCTGTCTGCGCGGCGCGGGCCGGCCGGCGCCGGTGGGCGCCTGAACCGGTGGATTGCGCGACTGCAAGGGTGCCTTGGGGGCGAGCTCGGCCGGCTCGGTGAGCTGCACCGTCCAGGACGGCTGCTCGCCGGTGTCGACCTCGAAAAACCCGGTGCGATCGAAGCCGCGCGCCAGGCAGTCCGCGGTGCCCTTGATGGTGAACTCCTTCTCGCGCGTGCACATGAATGCCTGGCCCGACCATTCGCCGCCGTGATCATAGTCGATCGCATAGATATAATAAAAACGTGCGACCAGAGCACCGCGCAGCAGTGTTTCGCAGGTGCGGGCGGACAGATTCCACCATCCCTCGGTGGTCCAGCCCTCGTTTTCCTTGTAGCCGACCGAGATGCCGACCCGGCTGCTGGTATTGTTGCAGAGCCGGAAATCCGCGGCCGCCGAATCAGGCACCATAGCAAACGCCAGGGCGAGCAGGTGACCGGCGATCAGCGTGTGCGCCCCGAACGGCCGGGACAGGGCTCGGCGAATTCCCGTGCCTCTCGCTTGACGTGTCATCGTGCCCACATTGCATCGTGCCCACATCGTCGCCGCGCCCGGATATCGCGTGAAGCCCTACGGGCTGTCAACGACGATGGCCCTGAAATCATTGACGTTGGTGAAGGTTGGACCCGGCTCGAGGAGGTCGCCCAGCTTGGCGAAGAATTCGGTCGAATTGTTGTCATTCAGAAAGCCGGCCGCATCCAGGCCGAGCCGGCGGGCCCGCGACAGCGTGCTGGCGTCGATGAGGGCGCCCGCCGGGTCGTCGGGCTTGCCGGTGCCCCCATCGGTGCCGTCGGTGTCGGCCGCCAGTGCCGCCACCCCTTCGGTGCCGTCGAGCGCGATGGCGAGCGCCAGCGCATATTCCTGATTCGGGCCGCCGCGGCCGCCGCCCCGCACCGTGACCGTCAACTCGCCGCCCGACAGAATGACGGCACGGCGACCTTGCGCCTTGAGCTCGCGCGCCAGCCGGGCATGCTCGACCGCGACCTGCGCGGGCCTCGCCCTCGATCAAGCGTGCCCAACTGCACGCAGTCGTAGCCGGCCTTGCGCACGATCGCCTCGGCCTGACGGAACACCTCGGCCGGCCGGGTCGCCAGCACGAACGAGGTTCCGGCAAAGACGGCCTGACCAGGCTTGGGGGTTTCGTTGGCCGGATCCCGTAGCGCGCGCATCACGGCGTCGGAAGCCTCGACGCCGTAGCGCGCCACGATGGCGCGAGCGTCCATGAGCGTGGTCGGATCCGGTACGGTCGGACCGGAGCCGATCACCGCGGGGTCGTTGCCGGGCACGTCGGAAATGGCGACCGCGACGAGCCGCGCCGGCGCGGCGCGCTCCGCCAGACGCCCGCCCTTGATGCGCGACAGATGCTTGCGCACCGCATTGATCTCGGAGATCGAAGCGCCCGACGCCAGCAGCGCGCGGGTCAGGGCCTGCTTTTCGTTGAGCGAGAGGCCCAAGGCGGGCGCGATCCAATTGGCGGACGCACCGCCGGAGATGAGCACCAGGACCAGGTCGTCGGGGCCGGCGCTGTCGGCCAGCGCGAGCGTTTCGAATGTCGCCGCGAGCCCGGCGGCGTCCGGAACCGGATGGCCGGCCTCGATGAGGCGCACGAATCGGGTCGGACGCCCATAGCCGTGCCGCGTCACCGCTAGCCCGCTGACCCGGTTGGCTGCCATGCCGCCTTGATCGACATAGTGGCGCTCGGCGACCTCGGCCATCGCGCCCGCCGCCTTGCCGGCCGCCAGGATCACCAGCCGTCCGCTCGCCGGCGGCGCCGGCAGATGCGGGGCTACGCAATTGTCCGGGTGCGCGGCCGCGACCGCCGCTCCGAACAGGTCGATCAGGAATGCGCGGGAAGATTCTTGCAAGCGCCGCTCTCTCGCTGGTTCTGTTTGCATGATTCGCGGAACCGGCCAAAGCCGTCCAGGGGCATTTTCATCGATCTTGCATCATTCACCGCGGCTGCGGCACGCGATCCTGCGGCGCGCTGGAAACTTCGCGATTTGACCCCTATGTATCCCATGATAGAGGCCTGCAGATCCGGCCCAAGTCTGGTTTCAAGTCCGGTTTCAGGTCCGGATTGTTGCAACAACGAAAGGTTGCGGTCATGGCGATCGACGAGAAAACCCGCACCGAGCTCGAGGCGGCCGCTTTCCGCCGTCTGGTCGAGCACCTGCGTTCGCGCACCGACGTGCAGAATATCGACATGATGAATCTCGCCGGCTTCTGCCGCAATTGTCTCTCGAATTGGATGAAGGACGCGGCCGACCAAAATGGCGTGCCGATGACCAAGGATGAGAGCCGGGAGGCGATCTACGGCATGCCGTTCGAGGAATGGAAAGCCAAGTACCAGAACGAAGCCTCCAAGACGCAGCTCGCGGCCTTCGCAAAGTCCAGCCAAAAGCACTGATCTCCACACCCGCGGTGCACGGCTGTGGATGATTCGCCATCGGCCTTGACCCGGGGCCCGGGGATTTCGAACCTCCGCGCTTGAACGGAGGATTCATCCATGGCCACTGCAGCCGCTGCCGCCACCAAAGAAGAGCCCGCGACCCGATTCGCCAAGGATCACTTGAAAGCCTTCGTGGAGCGCATCGAGCGGCTCGAGGAGGAGAAGAAGGCGATCGCCGACGATATCCGCGACGTCTATGCGGAGGCCAAGGGAACCGGCTTCGACGTGAAGGCGCTGCGCGCGATCGTGCGGCTGCGCAAGCAGGACGTCGACGAGCGCAAGGAGCAGGAGGCGATCCTGGAAACCTATATGCATGCGCTCGGGATGCTGGCTTAGGACTTTACCGGCCCGACCAGGAGCGGCGCGCGGCCATCGCGCGGCTGAAAAATTCGGATGGGAAATTCACAGCCAGGCGCGCCGGTGGTCTATCGGGTCGCCTAGCGCAGGGACGCGGTGCGGGTGCCGAACGTCACCGTGGAGACGAAAACGACGGCCGTGCCGGTGAACTTCCGGGTCGTCATGCCGAGCTGCGGATCGCTGGAGAACGTCATCATCACGGTCGCGGACGGCTTGCGCATGAAGGGTGCGAGGCCGCGATAGTCGGTCAGCCCGAAGCTCGATGCGCTCATGAACTCTTGCGCGCTGGGGGCCACGATCAGGGCGCGCAGCCACGGGTCGTTGAAATGATCGCCGGTCTTCATCGCGGCCGCCGCCGAGGCGGCCGCGACGGCCGGCGCGGGCGGCGGATTGGAGATGACCGACGGCCGGTCGCCGATGCGCTTGACCGCGACCGTGGTATCGGGCGGAGCCGTCGGGCGGCCCATGGCGGTGCCCATCGGGGCCGCGCGAGGCTGCGCCGCAACCGGCGCGGCCGGATCCGCATAGGCCAGCGCGCCGGCGGCGCGCGGATCGGCCCGCTCGGGCAGCGGCCAAGGCGCCAAGTTGCCGGCCAGGCTCGCGGTCGCCTCCGGATCAGCCGACGCGACCACCACGGGGGGCGGGGTCGGGATCGGGGCCGGCGGCCGCGGAACGTCGGCATCGACTTGTGGCGGGTTGGCTTGCGGCGCAGCGCCGAGATCCAAACCCGGCACGTTACGCCAGTAGTCCCGCTGGCTGATGATATCGTTGGCGGAAGGCGCCCGCGCGACCAAGCTTGCCGCCTGCGCGGGTCGCAGCTGGACCGGACGCGATTCGGCGGAAGCGACCTGGTAGGTCGCGGCCTGCGGCCGTGCGGGCTTGGACTGCGGCAACGGCACGGCGCTCGGACGCTCGACTTGTGCGGCCAGCGTGACGACCGGGGCCGGGCGCGCCGCCGCCGGGACCCCCTCGTGATCCGGCGCGGTGCGTGCGCCGAGCTTGGCCACGACGGTGGGCTGCCGACGGTTGGCGGCGACCGCGGTGTTCTCCGCGGCGGCGTGCAGGCTCTGCCCCTCCGCCATCAGGCGCGGCATCTCGTCGGCCGCGATGGAGGGCCAGTGGCGCACACCGCCGGTGTCGAGATGGACGAAAGGCGAGCCGGAGGTCGGATAGAAGCCGACACCGCCGCGCTGCAGATACAAGCCGACGGCACGGATCTGCTCGAGCGGCACCCCGGGCATGTAGAAGTCCATCGCCTTGCCGAGCGTGTGCTGGCTGAATTTCGCGACGCCGCTCGAGCGCTGGCGCAGCATCGCATTGGTCTCAGGCGACCGGTAGCCGCACACGACCTGGATCGGATCGGTGGAGCCGACGTCGCGATGCACCTCCCAGACCAGGTCGATGAGGCGCGGATCCATGTGGATGGTCTCGTCCCGGCGCCAGTCGCGCAGCTCGTAGTCGATTTTTTTCAGCGCCTCTTCATCGTAGCGGCCATCCACCTTGTAGGTGATGGTGAGGTCTTCATCGGTATGCATGTGATGAAGGCTGATGGTGCGCGTGTCGCCCTCGGCGGTGGCGTTTTGCAGGCTGGTGCTGCCGATCGCCAGCAACAAAGCGGCAAAGCCGACGCAATAGCCGGCGCGCAGCGGAATCGATGACACACAGATCTTGCGCGCGACCTTGATCGGCACGAGCGATCCTGCCTTCCCGTTAGACAACAGCTCTCACGCGCCGCGAAGTGCCGCGGCGAATAGGCTTAATGCAGTCTTAATGGGGAAGGGTTAATGCGGTCTTACCGCGCGCCCCGTCCCCCCCGATGACGAAACGGTAGAGGGGGACTGTGGCAAAAAGTGGCCCTCGGCGCCAAAACCCTTGCGGCGTGGATAACAAACCCTATCGAGCCCGATAGGGTTTGTTAAGGATTTGACAAGGCTAACGAATCTTGCTCGGCGGCCGGCCCACTGGAGCCGGCGTGCCACCGCCGAACAAGGCCTGGAAGAAGCCGCCGCTCTGTTGCTGCGGCGGCAGCTTTGCGGGGCGCCGGGAGCTCGCGGTGGCGCTGGTGGCCACGTCGCGGTCGCGTTCCTTGGTGGCGACGTCGATCATTCCACGCTCGCTCTTGATCATCGCCATCATCCGGCTGTCCAGGCCGTAGACATCGGAGCGCATCTGCAGCTGGCCGTCGTCGTCCACGAAGGCGGTCTGGTAGGTCAGATGCACCGGGATCGGAGCCGGAAACTGGATGTCCTGCTCGTTATTGCCGAACATTCGCCGGATCTTGTCTTCCGTGTAACCGTCGTTCGGCCGCTCGATGGACAGCAGGAGCTGCGCGTACTTGACCGGATCCTGAACCCGCATGCAGCCGTGGCTGAAAGCGCGGCGCGCTTCGGCGAACAGGTATTTGTCGGGCGTATCGTGCTGGTAGACGTCGAACCGGTTCGGGAAGTTGAAGCGAATCCGCCCCAGCGCGTTGCCGTCGCCCGGCGGCTGCCAGATGCGCACGGTGCCGTCGCGCTCGGTTTCCATCTTGAGACCGCTGCGCTCGATCACGGTCGGGTCCTGCCGGTAGGCCGGCAGGTACTCGTTCTGGATGATCGATTGCGGCACGTTCCAGGTCGGATTGATCGTGATGTATTTCATCGTCTCGAACAGCAGCGGCGTCGGCATCGCCGGCTTTCCGATCACGATCCGCGTGGTCCACATCACCTGGTCGTTGTGAATGAGCCGCAGCGAGAAGTCCGGCAGATTGACGATCACGCGGGTCTTGCCCAGGTCGCGCGGGACCCACCGCCAACGCTCCATATTGGCGATGATGATGTCGATCTGCTTGTCGCGCGGCGGGCCGTTGAGGTCCCGGATGGTCGCCGTGTCGAGCGTGCCGGTGGCCTTGAGATCGTTGCTGCGCTGGTATTTCTTGACCGCGTCGGCCAGCTTGGCATCGTAATGCTGGTCGCCGGCATCGCCCTTGAGGCCGAGCCGCTCGCGCAATTGCGGTACCCGCGGGTCCTCCATCGGGACCTTGACGAGCTTGAGCTCGGGCCCCTCGGCAATCTCGTTGCCGCCGCCGCCGGACTTGTGGCGCAGCTCCGCCAGCTTCGCCTTGAGGGCCTGATAGGCCTTCTGCGGCGGGCTGAATTCATCGAGCGCCTTGCCGGCATCCTTGGCGTCGGCGAGCTTGGTGAGAACCTCGGACGGCTCGGGCGGCTGCTGCGGCAGCTCGATGTTCTTGCTGACCTCCGCATAGCTGAAGCGGCCGGCCTGAACGTGGCGCGCATAGGTGAGGAGCATCTCGGTGAACTTGAGCTCCGCCTCCGCCAAGGCGTCCGCACCGGAGGCCGCCGCGAAGTCGGGGATCTTGTAGTCGTTGAGGTCGAGGCCGTCGGAATCGGCGGCGCCAATGCGTGCGGCTGCGGCCTTGGCGCGCTCGCTCTCGACACCCTTTTCGAGCCACAGGGGCGCCATGTTGCGGTTCTGATAGAACGTCTCGACCGCGGCATGCACTTTCTTGTTGGCGAAAATCTTGTCGGTCTTGGCCGCCAGCAAATCGCGAATCTTCTCGGCGATCGGCCGGTCGGCCGGGTCGAGCGCGGCGAACGGGTCGGGCGCCGCCGTCTCGCTCGCGGCCGCAGGCGTCGCGACTGCAGGCGTCGCTGACGCAGGCGTCGCTGACGCAGGCGTCGCTGACACGGGCGTCGCAGCCGGGGGCGGAGCCGCAGCCGGGGTGGCGGCGGTCGGGGCTGGCAGAGCGGGCGAAATGTCGTCCGGCGTGGTGCCGACATCGGCAGTGGTGGTGGGGGCCGTCGTTGCCGGCGTCGGAGCTTCTTTCGGGCTCGCCACCGGCGCTGCGGTGACCTTGGCGGGCTTGGCGGCAACCGCGCCTTTGGAGGAAGCCGCATCGGCAGCCGTCACGGCGGCCAAGACGAGGGCCACGGCGGTTCCGGCCAGGATGCGGTGATGACGAAGGCCGCGCATTTCAATACTCCCGGTTTCGGGACCACGCCTTAAATCGAGGCCCCGTCATTGTAATCCACCCGCGCCCATTCGGCCCCGAAATGACTCCAAATCGCCCGCCGACGCAACAGTGCGGCGATATTAATTGCCATGATCGTGGCCGATTTTGGAGGCGTGTCACCCAGTTACAACGCCTTGACGGCGCTTTGGTTGTCGGCTGCGGGGGCATCAGTGTCGAATCCGAGCCCGTCGAGCTTCCGATAAAGGGTCGAGCGGCCGATGCGCAATCGGCGCGCGACCTCGGACATCTGACCCCGATAGTGGGTGACGGCAAAGCGAATCACCTCGGATTCCACCTCTTCGAGCGGGCGTACCTCGCCGGTCGGGTCGGTGAGCCGCAGGGTGGCGGCCGGCCCGCCATAGGGGGCGATCGAGCCACACCATCCCGGGCGAATGATCTTCGGCCACGATCATGGCTGCGTCGAAAACGGGCGGCGGCGCGGTCTTGCAGGCCTCGTCGTCGGCGGCCGGATTGCGCGCGAGCTGGGTTGCAATCTGGGGGAATTCGGCTACCCCGACCTCGTCGGTCTCGGCCAGCACCACCGCGCGGAATACCGCGTTCTCGAGCTGGCGGACGTTGCCGGGCCAGCGATAGGCGGCGAGCAGCGCCAGCGCCTGCGCGCTGATCGCCTGGATGCGCTTGCCCTCCTCGGCGGCGAAACGGGCGAGGAAATGGCGCACCAGCTCCGCGATGTCCTCCGGCCGCTCGGCCAGCGGCGGCACCGTGATGGGAAACACGTGCAGGCGGTAGAAAAGATCCTCGCGGAAGCGGCCCGCCGTCACGTCGGCGATGAGATCGCGGTTGGTTGCCGAGATGATGCGCGCGTCCACCTTGACGGGCTTGCGCGCCCCCACCGGCTCGACCTCGCCTTCCTGGATCGCCCGCAAGAGCTTGACCTGGGCGGCGGCGGGAAGCTCACCCACCTCGTCCAGGAACAGCGTGCCGCCCGAAGCCTCGACGAATTTGCCGGTATGGCGGTCGGTGGCGCCCGTGAAGGCCCCCTTTTCGTGGCCGAACAGGATGGATTCGACCAGATTATCCGGGATGGCGCCGCAATTGACCGCCACGAACGGCTTGGCGCGCCGCTCGCCGGAGCCATGGATCGCCCGCGCGATCAGCTCCTTGCCGACGCCCGATTGCCCGGCGATCAGCACCGGAATGGCCGAGGTCGCGGCTTTGCCGGCGGTGCGCAGCACCGCTTGCATGCGCGTGCTGCGGGTCACGATGTCGCGAAACGTGAGGGTGCCGGCGCGGCTGCGCTTGATGCGGGCGAGCTCGCCTTGCAGCGCGCTCGCCACCAGGGCATTGCGCAGCGAAACCTGCAGGCGTTCGGGGCTGACCGGCTTGACCACGAAGTCGGTGGCGCCCGCGCGCATCACCGAAACCACGGTGTCGATGCCGCCATGGGCGGTCTGCACGATGACCGGCAGCGCGATCCCGGCCTCCCGCAAGCGCGCCAGCACGCCGAGACCATCGAGGTCCGGCATGACCAGGTCGAGCACCACCACGTCGACGGTCGGGCCATCGGGGGCGGTGAGAATGGCGACCGCCGCGTCGCCGCCTTCGGCCACCAGCGTGTCGTAGCCGAAACGGCCCACCATGTGCTCGATCAGCCGGCGCTGCACCGGGTCGTCGTCGACGATCAGAACTCGCTCACCCATGACGCAACCTCGAGCCACCACGGCTTGTGCCGAAACGGGGCACTGTCGCCGATCAGGCTTAAGGCGGTATTAAGTCCGGCATGTCGAGCGCACGGCCATCCGCAGGTCTGCGACCGGCCGGCGAACGATTCCGAAGGCTTCAAGAAGGTGGCTTCATGAATTGATCGGGCAACGGTCGCGCCCCATATGTGGGCGAGCCGATCCTGCCGGCGATCCGCGCCCTGGCCTTGCGCCACGGCGCGGCGCCTTCCTCCGAACCAATTCCTCCCAACCGACGAATGAACCCATGCCCGCAGCCAAACGCGCCGCCGCCACCGAAGACCGCCAAATCCAAATCGCGCCCCGGTACCGGTCTCTCGGGCCTGCCGGAATGGAATCTCGCGGATCTCTATGCGGGGCTCGACGATCCGCGGGTCGCCCGCGATCTCGACCGCGCCGATGCCGAGAGCGTGGCCTTCGAGGAGACCTACAAGGGCAAGCTCTCGGCGCTCGCCCAGAGCCCGCAGGCCGGGCCGGCGCTCGCGCAAGCGGTCAAGCGCTATGAGGCGCTCGATGATCTCATCGGCCGGATCATCTCCTATGCGGGCCTGATCCATGCCGGCAATACGGTCGATCCGGCGCGCGCCAAGTTCTATGGCGACGTGCAGGACCGCGTCACCGCCATATCGACGCACCTGTTGTTCTTCGTGCTGGAGCTCAACCGGCTCGATGACGGCAAGCTCGCGGCCGCCATGGAGGATGCGGGGCTCGCCCATTACAAGCCCTGGCTCGACGACATCCGCAAGGAGAAGCCCTACCAGCTCGAGGATCGGATCGAGCAATTGTTTCACGAGAAATCGGCGACCACCTATTCGGCCTGGAACCGGCTGTTCGACGAGACCATCGCGAGCCTGCGCTTCAAGGTCGGGCCGAAATTGCTGGCGATCGAGCCGACCCTCAACCTCATGCAGGACACGAATCCGGCGAGCCGCAAGGCGGCCGCGAATGCGCTCGCCACCACCTTCAAGGCCAATGCGCGGCTGTTCACCCTGGTCACCAATACGCTCGCCAAGGACAAGGAGATTTCCGACCGCTGGCGCGGCTTTACCGACGTGGCGGATTCCCGCCACCTCTCCAACCGGGTCGAGCCCGAGGTGGTGGAGGCGCTGGTGGCCGCGGTGCGGGCCGCCTATCCGCGGCTCTCGCACCGCTACTACGCCCTGAAGGCGCGCTGGTTCGGCAAGAAGCGGCTGCCGCACTGGGATCGCAACGCGCCGCTCCCCAAGGTCGCGGCCCGCACCATCCGCTGGAGCGAGGCGCAGGAGACCGTGCTCGCCGCCTATGGGGCGTTCTCGCCCAAGATGGCCACGATCGCGGAGCGCTTCTTCGCCAACAATTGGATCGACGCGCCGGTGCGGCCCGGCAAGGCGCCCGGCGCCTTCGCGCATCCGACCGTGCCGTCGGCGCATCCCTATGTGCTGCTCAACTACCAGGGCAAGCCGCGCGACGTGATGACGCTCGCCCATGAGCTCGGCCACGGGGTGCATCAGGTGCTGGCCGCGCCCAACGGCGCCCTGATGGCGCCGACCCCGCTGACGCTGGCCGAGACCGCGAGCGTGTTCGGCGAGATGCTGACCTTCCGCAAGCTGCTCGCCGACACCACCGACAAGAAGCAGCGCAAGGCCATGCTGGCCGCCAAGGTCGAGGACATGATCAATACGGTGGTGCGCCAGATCGCGTTCTATACGTTCGAGCGCAAGGTTCACGGCGAGCGCCGATCCGGCGAGCTCACGGCCGAGCGGCTCGATGCGATCTGGCTCGAGGTGCAGGCCGAGAGCCTGGGGCCGGCGATCGATCTGCGCCCCGGCTACGAGACCTTCTGGAGCTACATTCCGCATTTCGTGCATTCGCCGTTCTACGTCTACGCCTATGCGTTCGGCGATTGCCTGGTGAACTCGCTCTATGCGGTCTATGAGCACGCCGCCGACGGCTTCGCGGAGCGCTACCTCGCCATGCTGGCGGCCGGCGGCACCAAGCACCACGCCGAGCTGCTCGCGCCCTTCGGCCTCGACGCCCGCGACCCGGCGTTCTGGCAGGGCGGCTTGAGCGTGATCGAGGGCATGATCGTGGAGCTGGAGGGGCTGTAGGAATAAGGGGTTACGGGCGTACAACATCTGTTGAACGGCGTGTGGAGATGTGTTATACAGCCGTAAAACGCCTCCCGAACCGAACGGTCCATCGCATGAAAATCGAGATCAAGAAGATCGGCAATTCCGACGGGCTCATTTTGCCCCGTGAGCTGATGCAACGCCTCGATCTCAAGCGCGGCCAGCAGCTGCACGTCACCGAGCTCGCGGGCGGCGGATTTCAAGCGCTGCCCTATGATCCGGATTTCGAGAAGACCATGGATATCGCCGAAGAGATCATGGACGAGTACCGCGACACGCTCGCCGCTCTGGCAAAATAATCGAGCCCCGACATGACCGAGGCCGCGGAGCCGGCTTGGGTGACCTACGATCAGGTCATCGCCATGCACAGTCGTCAATTGCGCCGATTCGGCGGAGCCCCGGGACTGCGCGACGATGGCCTGTTGCGCTCGGCGCTCGAGCGGGCGACCAATAAGTGGCACTACGAGCAAGCCGGGTTGGCCGAGCTCGCGGCCAGCTATGCGTTTGGCCTGGCCAAGAATCACGCATTCGTGGACGGCAACAAGCGGATTGCGTTCATGACCATGGTGGCGTTCCTGCGCAAGAACGGCGTGCGCTTCTCGCCCGATCAGGCCCTGGCAACCACCATGATGATTGCGCTTGCGGCCGGCGAGGTCAGCGAGGAAAGCCTCGCGCGCTGGCTGCGCGACAATTGGCCGAAGGCGTGACGCCCTCAGCGCTCGACCTTTCGGTTCACCCGGCGAAGTCTTAAGTCCTCACTCGACGCCCGCCCTCCGGGCCCACCAGGCTGCCGATGACCGATCGCGAAGCCAACCGCTTTTCCGCCCGCGCCGCCCGCTACGCGCGGGTCGGCGCCAATATGAGCGGGGTGGCGGCGCGTTTTGCCGGCGCGCGCTTCTTCGGCATGGATCTCGACCGCGGCAAGAGCGCCATCGAGCTCGCGGCTGCGCTCGGCGGCCTCAAGGGCCCGATCATGAAGGTGGCGCAGCTCATCTCCACCATCCCGGATGCGCTGCCGCCTGAATATGCCGCCGAGCTCGCCAAGCTGCAGAGCCAGGCGCCCCCCATGGGCTGGGCTTTCGTCAAACGGCGCATGATGGCGGAGCTCGGGCCCGACTGGGCGCGCGAGTTCTCGAGCTTCGAGCATCATCCGGCGGCGGCGGCTTCGCTCGGCCAGGTGCATCGCGCCCGCGCCCATACCGGCGAGGAACTGGCCTGCAAGCTGCAATATCCCGACATGCAGTCGGCGGTCGAAGCCGACCTGCAGCAGCTGCAATGGATATTCGCCATCCATCGCCGCATGGATCCGGCGATCGACACCACCGAGATCGCCAAGGAAATCGGCGAACGCATTCGCGAGGAGCTCGATTACCGGCGCGAGCTCAAGCACGCCATGCTGTACGGCGCGATGCTGAGCGGCATCGACCTCATCCGGGTGCCGCGACCCTGGCCCGAGCTCTCGACCGGCCGTCTGCTCACGCTCGATTGGCTCGAAGGCCGCCGCCTGCTCGAGCACCGCGACGATCCGCTCGCGGCCCGCAACCGTCTCGCCACCGCCATGTTCACGGCCTGGTGGTTTCCGTTCAGCCGCTACGGCGTGATCCACGGGGACCCGCATCTCGGCAACTACACGGTTTTCCAGGACGGCCAGCCGGGCCGCGCCGCGCCGGGCGGGATCAATCTCCTGGATTACGGCTGCATCCGCATCTTCCCGCCCAAATTCGTCGGCGGCGTGGTCGATCTCTATCACGGCCTGCTGCGCCACGACGATGCCCTGGTGGTGCATGCCTATGAGACCTGGGGATTCCGCCGGCTCACCCGCGAGCTGATCGACGCCCTCAACATCTGGGCCCGCTTCATCTACGGGCCGTTGCTGGAAGATCGGGTCCGCACGCTGGCCGACGGGGTCAAGCCGTCCGACTACGGCCGGCGCCAAGCCTTCCAGGTGCACCGCGCCCTCAAGGAACGGGGACCGGTGCGGGTGCCGCGCGAATTCGTGTTCATGGACCGGGCCGCGATCGGTCTCGGCGGCGTCTTTCTCCACCTGGGCGCGGAGCTCAATTTCTACCGGCTGTTCAACGAGGCGATCGAGGATTTCTCGATCGCGCGCGTCAGCGGGCGCCAGAACGCGGCGCTGGCGGCGGCCGGGCTCGAGCCGGGCGTGGGTGTCTAGCGCGCGCCGCCGATCCTCCGCCGGCTCGCTTGCGACCCATGCGGTGCCGCCGTTGCCCTCCCGGCACAATTGCGGTAAGTCCGGCGGCGCTGGGGAAACCGCACGAGCTCGAGCTGGAGGACAGGATGGCCGATCACGGCACGGTCGAATACGCGACGGCGACAGGCAACGATCTGCCCGCCCATGAGGGCACCTATGAGAGTTTTGTTCATCTGGCCACGATCGGCACCCTTCTGGTCATCAATATCGTGATCGGGCTTGCGATCGGGGCGGTGGCGGATCACTGGGGCGTCGCTGCCTGCGTCATCCTGCTGGCGATCGCGATCGCTGCGCGCGGCTTGGTGAGCGGCGCACGCGGGCCCATCGGGGTGATGACCGTGCTGTCCCTGCTGGCGCTTGCCGTCACGGCGTGAGCCGACGCGCGGCCTATCCATAAGGAGCGAGGCCAATGCGCATTGCGGTAGCGCGTGAAGCCGATCCTGCCGAAGACCGGGTCGCCGCGACGCCGGAAACGGTCAAGAAGATGAAGGCGCTGGGCGCCGACGTCGCGATCGAGCCGGGCGCCGGGATCAAATCCGGCATCCCGGACGCGGACTTCAGCGCCGCCGGCGCGACCGTGACGGCGGACGCCGTCAAGGGTGCCGATGTGGTGCTCAAGGTGCGTCGGCCCGAGGTGTCCGAGCTCGCCGCCTACAAGAAAGGCGCCCTCGTCATCGCCATCATGGATCCCTACGGCAACGAGCCGGCCCTCAAGGCCATGGCGGATGCCGGCATAACCGCGTTCGCCATGGAGCTGATGCCGCGGATCACGCGCGCCCAGGTGATGGATGTGCTGTCGAGCCAGGCCAATCTGGCGGGCTACCGCGCCGTGATCGACGCCGCCGCCGAATACGGCCGCGCGCTGCCGATGATGATGACGGCGGCCGGCACCATTCCGGCCGCCAAGGTCTTCGTCATGGGGGCGGGCGTCGCCGGCCTGCAGGCGATCGCGACCGCGCGCCGGCTCGGCGCCATCGTCACCGCGACCGACGTGCGGCCGGCCGCCAAGGAGCAGGTCGAGAGCCTGGGCGCCAAGTTCATCGCGGTCGAGGACGATGAATTCAAGCAGGCCGAGACCAAGGCCGGCTATGCCAAGGAAATGTCCAAGGAGTATCAGGCCAAGCAGGCCGCGCTGGTCGCCGAGCACGTCAAGAAGCAGGACATCGTGATCACGACCGCGCTCATCCCGGGCCGGCCGGCGCCGCGCCTCGTCTCCAAGGATATGGTCTCCTCGATGCGGCCGGGCTCCGTGATCATCGATCTCGCGGTCGAGCGCGGCGGCAATTGCGAATTGGCCAAGCCCGGCGAGGTGATCGAGATCAACGGCGTCAAGATCGTCGGGCATCTCAACGTGGCGGGCCGCATCGCGGCCTCGGCCTCGAGCCTCTATGCCAAGAATCTCTACGCGTTCCTGGAGATCCTGGTGGACAAGCAGACCAAGGCCTTGGCGGTGAAGTGGGATGACGAGATCGTCAAGGCCACCGCGTTGACCCGCGACGGCGCCGTCATCCATCCGAGCTTCGCGCCCAAAAGTGCTGCGTAGTGAGCTTGGCTCGGCGAGCGCGGGCGGGCGCGGCGCGGCCTGATACCTGCGGCGTGGCGCTTGCTCCCGGGCGCCGCGTGATTTTTCCGGCATTGAGGAGACCTGGACCATGCTGACGTTGATCCCGCCGGCCGGCTTCGCGGGCGCCGGCAGCCACGACCTCGTGCTCGCCCAGCTCGACATCATCGCGGCCGCGAGCGGCGCCGGTGCGCATGCGGCGACCGGCGGCGCCGTCGATCCGTTCGTGTTCCGGCTGTCGATTTTCGTGCTGGCGGTGTGCGTCGGCTATTTCGTTGTGTGGTCGGTGACCCCGGCCTTGCACACGCCCCTGATGTCGGTGACCAACGCGATCTCCTCGGTGATCGTGGTCGGCGCGCTCCTGGCGGTCGGGGTCGCGCTCGTGGGCGACGATGCCGGGCCGATCTGGGCGCGCGCATTCGGTTTCGTCGCGCTGGTGTTTGCTTCGATCAATATCTTCGGTGGCTTCCTGGTCACCCAGCGCATGCTGGCCATGTACCAGAAGAAGAAATAGGAGCGCGCTGCCGTGAACGCCAATCTCGCCGCGGTCCTCTATCTGGTCGCCGGAGTTCTTTTCATCCTCGCGCTGCGCGGCCTGTCCAACCCGGCATCGAGCCGGCGCGGCAATCTGTTCGGCATGGTCGGCATGGCGATCGCGATCGTGACCACGCTCGCCGCGCATCCGCCGGCCGGTCTCGGCGCCTGGGCCCTGGTGGTGGTCGGCATGGCGCTCGGCGGCGGCATCGGGGCGGTGATCGCGCGCCGGGTGCCGATGACCTCGATGCCGGAGCTGGTCGCGGCGTTCCATTCGCTGGTCGGCATGGCGGCGGTTCTGGTGGCGGCTGGCGCCCTCTATGCGCCGAGCGCGTTCGACATCGGCACGGTCGGGGCGATCCACGGCGCCAGCCTGGTCGAAATGTCGCTCGGCGTCGCCATCGGGGCCATCACCTTCACGGGCTCGGTGATCGCCTTCTCGAAACTGTCCGGGCGCATGAGCGGCGCGCTCGATCATCCTGCCGGCGCGCCACGCCATCAACATCGCGCTCGCCGTGCTGCTGGTCGTGCTCATCGTGTACTTCGTGACCAGCGAGAGCCATCTCGCCTTCTGGGCGCTCACGCTGACGTCGTTCGCCATCGGCGGGCTGCTCATCATTCCGATCGGCGGCGCCGACATGCCGGTCGTGATCTCCATGCTCAACTCCTATTCGGGCTGGGCGGCGGCCGGCATCGGCTTCACGCTGGGAAACTCGGCGCTGATCGTCACCGGCGCGCTGGTCGGCTCCTCGGGCGCGATCCTGTCCTACATCATGTGCAAGGGCATGAACCGCAGCTTCATCTCGGTGATCCTCGGCGGTTTCGGCGGCGAGGTGGCGGGCCCGGCGGCCGGCGCCGAGCAGCGGCCGGTGAAGCAGGGCTCGGCCGAGGATGCCGCCTTCATCATGAAGAACGCCAGCAAGGTGATCATCGTGCCGGGCTACGGCATGGCGGTGGCGCAGGCCCAGCATGCGTTGCGCGAGATGGCCGACAAGCTCAAGGCCGAGGGCGTCGAGGTGAAATACGCCATCCATCCGGTGGCGGGGCGCATGCCCGGCCACATGAACGTGCTGCTGGCCGAGGCCAATGTCCCCTATGACGAGGTGTTCGAGCTCGAGGACATCAATTCCGAGTTCGCGCAGGCCGACGTCGCCTATGTGATCGGCGCCAATGACGTCACCAATCCGTCCGCCAAGGAGGACCCGCAATCGCCGATCTTCGGCATGCCGGTCCTGGAGGTGTGGAAGGCCGGCACCGTGATGTTCTCGAAGCGCTCGCTGTCGTCGGGCTATGCCGGCATCGACAACACCCTGTTCTACCGCGACAACACCATGATGCTGTTCGGCGACGCCAAGAAGATGACCGAGCAGATCGTCAAGGCGCTGTAGGACCGCGGTCGAGCCGCTGCGGATCCTCACGCCCGCCGAAACACGTTCCAGAGCGCGGAGCCCGACACCACATAGGGCTCCAGATCCTTGCCCCATTGCCGGTGGGCGTCGCTCCTGCCGATCGATTCGAAGAAGCGATCGAGCTGGGCCATGCTTTCGATGGCATGATTGGCCTCCACGGTCGCTTCGCGCGCGCCGATCGAGCCGGTCAGGATCTTGAAATCCATCTCGTCGGTGCCGGCGGTGGCGCCGATCTCGCGCTCCCACTTGCGCAACAGGTCGATCACGGTCTGCTTGTGCCCGAAGCGGGCGTCGATTTGCCAGCGTGCGATGAACATGTCCTTCTCCTCCGTCAGGGTTCGCGCGCGGTCGCTGCGGCCGCGCTCCAATCAAGCAGCACTATTCGTCCCAGGCCTGGACGACGGTCTGGTGCGCGATCTTGCCGCCCTCGAGCTCGATCATCGCCACGCAGAACACCTTGGCGCCGTCCGGATAGGTGCAGGCCTGCGTGAAGGCGAGCCGGCTGCCCTGCGCGATGCTGGTATCCACCTTGTGGGTCATGGCCCGGCTGCAGATGTCGTCCCAGAACGTGCCGATCGCGGCCTTGCCTTTCACCTCGCGCGGCTTGCTCGGCGGATTGTTGCGGTCGATGACCCGCACCACCGCATCGTCGGCGTAGAAGCTCGCCAGCATGCGGCCGTCGCGGCCTTCGATGGCGCGCTTGATGGCCGCGCCCGTAACCGTATCGGTCTTGGTCGACATGGCATCCTCCTTGGGTTTCCGGGCCTCGGCCCGATGGGATGCCGGCCTGATGGCGCCGGCGCGATCTGACGAGAGCTACTGCGAGCGGCCGGCGGCCTTCGCCTTTTCGGCGGCCGCAGCCAGGACCGTGTCGGTATCCCGCTTGAAGCCCGCGATATCGACCTGCATGCCGTTGAGCACCGTGCTCCAATGCCGCGCCACCGCCGCCATGGCGACCGCCTCCTTGATCTCCTCGTCGGTCGCGCCGTTCGCTTTCGCGGCGGCGGTGTGGAAGTAGATGCAATACTGGCACGGAATCTGCGCCGCGACCGCGAGCCCGATCAGCTCCTTGGTCTTGCCGTCGAGCTGCGTGCCCGGATTGAGCTGAAAGGTCTTCATCTCGGCCCAGGCGCCCGCGATGGCGGTGGCCGGCAATTGCTTGAAGAAGCCCGGCACCGAGCCGAGCGTCTGCTCGATGTCGCGATAGGTGGCCTGGCTTTGCGTCTCCTGCGCGGAAGCCGGCCAAGTGAGCGCGCCGAGCGCGGCTGCCGTCACGACTGCGACGAGGCGAGGGATTGATGTGCGCATGTGATGTGTCTCCTGCTGCGATGGACCTGGCGGTAACCTCGGCGACCATCTGACAAACGTCCGGGCGGCGCTTCGCCCAAACGGCCCATGATGCGCAATGGTCCGTTCGGGCTAGAGCCGTTTCAGGCGTCGGGTGGCGCGTCCGACCAGCGCGGCGGCGGCCGCGCGCGTCGGCAGATCGAGCTTGAGCAAGATGTTGGCGACATGCCGCTTGGCGGTGTGCTCGCTCAAGCGCAGGCGCTGTGCGATCGCGGCGTTGCTGCGGCCCTCGGCGACGAGCGCAAGCACCTCCCGTTCGCGTGTCGTCAGCAGCTCCAGGTTCGGCGCCCGGGCGGCGCGGACGATGCGGCTCGAGATGCTGCTCGACCATGACGGCCAGCAGCCGCAGCGGGCTCGTCATGCCCTCGATCGCCGCGTTCCCGCGCTCGATGAAATGCAGGCCGGAACCCGCGACCAGGTCGTTGACGACGCCGGTCACCAGCACCTCGCCGGCGGCCGCGCCGGCCGCCATGCGCTCGGTCGACGTGCAGGGCGAGACCCGCGACCGATCCGTCGCGGATATCGACCTCGCCGGCATGCACGCCGGCCGCGAGCGGAAGCTCGAGCTTTTTCGCGGCGTGCTCGAGCGCGAGGGCGCAGCGGACCGCCCGTGAGGTCCCGTCGAAGCGCGCCCTGATCGCTTCGCCGCTCGTTTCGATCAGAGTGACCGCCGTGGCGGGCGACGGCGTCCGCCGCCGCTTCGCGCAGGCGATCGATGCGCTCATGCCAAAGCCGGTCGCCGAGCCGCGCAGCGAGCCGTTCCGGCGCCACCAGCCGGGCGACCATGAGCGTGGCGAGCACCCGTTCGCGGCTCTCGGTGGGGCGCTCGCCGGTCAGGAACTCTTCGGCTTCGTCGGCGAGGCGATCCACGTCGCCGGTCCAGATCGGGTGATCGCGCCCGGGAAGCTCGACCAGCCGTGCGCCGGCGATCTTTTGGGCGAGATAGCGCCCGCCCGCGATGGCGACGCGCACGTCATCGGTTCGATGCAGGACCAGAGTGGGAACCCGAACCGCCGAGAGCGCATGGCGGACGTCGATCCGTGCGTTCATGCGGCCAAGCCCGATCGCGGCGCTCGGGCTGAGCGAGAGACGTTCCAGGCGCGACCACCACGCCTTGAAGCCGCGCGTCTTCGCAGCGGCCGGGCGCAAAATGACGGAGCGTGCCGCCGCTGCCCCAGGCGGTCTCGAGCTGATGCGTGAAGGTCGCGAGGGCCTCGGGTCCCATGACCCAGGTCGAGAATTGGGCATAGCCGCCGTAGAGCACCAGCGCGCGCGTACGCTCCGGATGGGTCGCAGCGAACAAGATCGATATGGCGGCTCCCTCGGAGGCCCCGAGCAGGGCGGCTCGCCCGCTGCCGGCGGCATCCAGCACGGCCCGCACGTCGTCCACGTGGCTCTGCAGGTTCGGCGGCTCGCCGCCATCGATCCGGTCGCTCAACCCGCTCCCGCGCCGGTCGAGCAGGATCAGCCGCGCAAACGCCGACAGCCGATGCAGGAGGTGGCTGAAGCCCGGCTCCTCCCAGTGAACATCCAGATTCGACATGCGGTCGGGTACGAAGACGAGGTCGAACGGCCCTTGCCCCACGACCTGGTAGGCGATCCGGACCGCGCCGCTCTTGGCATACCGGGTCTCGGGCAACCGCGTGCGCTCCGTCGGAAGGATTGCGGTCGGTGAGCCTAACACATGGACCAGCCGTGCCAACGCAGCCGGTGGCGCGAGCGTCCGCCGAAGGTGGCAGAGGTCGCCGGCGCCCACGACGGCAACTTCTGTCATGCGGCCGTGCTATGAGCACGCCATGGCGCTGCTGAAATGGACGCTCATCGTCCTTCTGGTCGGATATCTCGGAGTGCTCGTGCTGCTCTATATGGTGCAACGCGCGCTCATGTATTTTCCCGAATCGGAGCGGACGGCGCCGGCCGCCGCGGGGCTGCCGGCGGCGCAGGAAATTCTGCTCGATACGGCGGACGGAGAGAAGGTGGTCGCCTGGCACGTGCCGCCGCGCGCCGACCAGCCGGTGGTGCTTTATCTGCACGGCAACGGCGGCGCATTGCGCAACCGGGCCGACCGCTTCCGGGCGCTCACCGCCGACGGCACCGGTCTGGTCGCAGTCGATTACCGGGGTTATGGCGGCTCGACCGGTCATCCGAGCGAACCCGGTCTCCTGATCGATGCGCAGACCGCTTACGCTTTTGCGGCCGCGCGCTATCCGGTCGCCAGGATCGCGGTTTGGGGTGAATCATTGGGCACCGGCGTGGCGGTCGGGCTCGCCGCCGTGCGGCCCGTCGGCCGGCTGGTGCTCGAAGCGCCGTTCACCTCGACGGCCGATTTGGCGGCGCGTCAGTATCCGTTCGTGCCGGTGCGTTTGCTCATGCACGACCAGTTCCGCTCCGATCTGCGCATCGGCTCGGTCGCGGCACCCCTTCTGGTGCTGCACGGCGAACGCGACACCATCGTGCCGATCGAATACGGCGAGCGGCTATTCGGGCTCGCCCGCGAGCCCAAACGGTTCGTGCGTTTTCCGCAAGGCCAGCACGAGGATCTCGACCGCTTCGGCGCGCTCGCGATCGTGAAAACGTTCCTGGCCGAGCCGTTCAATTGAGCCAGAGCATTTTAAGGAAAAGCATGCCCTCGCGAAAGCGAGGGTGAAATCCGGTTTTCCGTCCGAAAATGCGATCGTGCAAAATCTGACGTCAGCCGCGGCGCGGTGCCCGGGTGGGCGGCGGCGGTGACGGGCTTGGGCGTCATGGGCAGCAGGCCCTCGCGCTGGGCGCGTTTGCGGGCGAGCTTGCGGGCGCGGCGCACCGCTTCCGCCTTTTGCCGGGCCTTCCTTTCGGAGGGTTTCTCGTAGTGTCCGCGCAGCTTCATCTCGCGGAAGATGCCCTCGCGCTGCATTTTCTTCTTCAGCACCTTGAGGGCCTGGTCGACATTGTTGTCACGGACGAGAATTTGCACGCATTCGTCTCCAATGGATGGGTGGATTTCCAATGCGGCCATCCGCTCGATCGCCGGAATCGGCCGCGATTGGGGCGGCCCTGTAGCAGAACGGCGCTGCAGTGTCCACCACGCCGGCTTCGGCGCGATCCTCCGGCCGAAGCGCAGACGCGACTTTGCACTATCTGGGTCACGACAGGCCGAAATTGACCCCCTGCGGTGGCCGGATATCCTCTCTGCGCGCGGCGATTTGCGAAAGGCGGGACGGATGCCGAAAGGTGGCGCGAGCAAGAGCCGGCGGGTCAAGTCACCCATCGGGTCCGTGCTCCCGGCGGCGGAGCGAAAGCGGGCGCGGCCGGCGAGCGAGCCGGTCGAGCCGCCGCGACGGCCGGCGCGTTCGGTGGCGATGCGCCTGGCCGAAGAGGTCAATCGCCTCGAGCTCGAGCTCGCCGCCGCGCGCAGCCGCATGGCGACGCTGGAAACGCGCGCCGAGATCGATCCGCTCACCGACCTGGTCAATCGCCGCGGCCTCGAGCGCGAATTGAAACGCGCGCTCGCTTACGTGAAGCGCTACGGCACCAGCGCGGTCATGGTTTACCTCGATCTCGATGGCTTCAAGTCGGTCAACGACCGCCATGGCCACGCGGCCGGCGATGCGGTGCTCAAGGCGGTCGCCATGGTGCTCACCCGGCAGGTGCGCGCCTCCGACCTGGTGGCGCGGCTCGGCGGCGACGAATTCGTCGTGCTGTTGTGGAATGTCCCTGAAGCGGATGCCGCCGCCAAGGCGCGATCGTTGGAGGCCGCCGTCGGCCGCATGACCGTACCCCATGGAGACGTTACGCTTGCGGTCGGCGCCTCGGCCGGCGTCGCCATGCTGTTGCCGCTCGATACCGCGGCCTCGGTGCTCGAACGGGCGGATCGCGCCATGTACAACCGCAAGACCGGCCGCCGCGCGGCCGCCGCGGCGCCGCCATGCCGCCTCGTGAACGCGATCGAGCGGCGGGCGTCCGCCGCTGTGGCGGATCGGGCGCTCGCGGCCCCAGGGCGCGATCTGCCACATGCGCGCGCGGCCCCGAATGGGCTAGATTGCGCCGCGTAGGGCGGAAACCGCGCGAGCGCCGAGGAGGGGTGCATGTCGAAATATCTTGTTCTGCTCGCTGCCGTCGGCCCGTTGCTGGCCATGCCGGCCGCTGCCCAGACGGATTCCGCAGCCGGCTATCCCAACCGCGGCGTGCGGGTCATCGTCACGGTCCCGGCCGGCGGCGGCGTCGACAGCGTGACCCGGATTTTCGCCGACAAGCTGCAGCGCCGTCTCGGGCAGTCGTTCGTGATCGAGAACCAGGCCGGCGCCGGCGGCAATGTCGGGGCGTCCACCGTCTTTGGGGCGGCGCCCGACGGCTATACGCTCATGTCCTCGCAGCCGGCCCCGCTCACCACCAATGTCGCGCTCTACAAGAAGCTCGGCTTCGATCCGGCTCTGTTCGAGCCGGTGGTGATCATGTCGCGTTTCCCCAACGTGCTGTTGGTGCGCAAGGACTTCCCGGCCAAGACGGCGGCGGAATTCATCGCCTATGCCAAGGCCAATCCGGGCAAGCTGAACTACGCCTCGCAAGGCATCGGCACCACCTCGCACCTGACCGCCGAGCTGTTCATGTCGCTCACCGGCACCCGGATGGTCCATGTGCCCTACAAGGGCACGGCGCCCGCCCTCAATGATATCATCGCCGGTCAGGTCGACTTCATCTTCATGGAGCTGTCGTCGGCGGTCGAAATTGCACCAGGGCGGCAATGCCAGGATTCTCGCGGTCGCGACCGACAAGCGGCTCGATTCGCTGCCCGACATTCCGACCATGATCGAGGCCGGGGTGCCGGGCTTCGTGTCGGACACGTGGAACGCCCTGAGCGCGCCGCCCAAGACGCCGGCCGCCGATCGTGGACAAGCTCAATCAGGCGGTGAACGACATCATCGCGGCGCCCGACACCAAGAAGCAGTTCGAGACCCTCAATCTGCTGCCGGCCGGCGGCAGCCCGGCCGACATGGGAAAATTCGTCAAGGAAGAGACGCAGCGCTGGAGCGAGGTCATCCACCGGGCCGGAATTCAGCCGGAGTGAGCGCGCGGCCGCACTGCCGCGCGATCCCGCCAATCACGCAATGATGTCGGGCGTGAGCTGGTCGTCGATGAAGGAAATGCGGTCCCGCAGATAGAGCTTGCGCTTCTTCAGCCGCTGGATCTGCAACAGGTCCGACCCCGGTGCCTCCTGCAAGGCCGCAATGGCGGCGTCGAGGTCACGGTGCTCCTCCTGCAGGCGCGCCAATTGCTCCCGCAAGTCGCGTTCTTCCTCTTGGGTCATTGCCACCGCTGGTTTGCGGGCAGGCCGGCCATGTCCCCACCAGCGCCCAATATGAAATTATCCCGCTTTGGCGCGCCGCATTCAAGCCACGATAGGGCCCCGGTAATGCAAATCGGTAATGCTGCACTGCAAAATGGAAAACCAGGGTCGACTTGCGCCCGGACTGATGTAGACTTGAGCGGTCAGGCATATTCCGACATGAGGAGAAATCTCGCATGTCCATTCAAACGCACCTTGCGGAGCTCGAAAGACGGCATCAGGCGCTGGAGCAGGAAATCTACGAGGCTCAAACCCATCCTGCCACCGACGACCTGAGAATCGCCGAGCTTAAGCGCCGCAAGCTGCTGGTGAAGGACGAGATCGTGCGCTTGCAGCAAGACGCCAGCGTTCATTAGGCGCGCCCGATTTTCTGTGTGCGAGCGTTTTGGCTGACGCCCAGGTGGGGCGCCAGACGTTGGGCTTTATGACGTGGGGCATTCCCGCGGGGATTACAGGCGCTTCAGATCGCCGGCGGCCCGCGCCAGCAGCTCGACCACCTTCGGTTCCGAATTCGGGTTCCTCCTCCAGGCGCTTGAGGGCGACGTCCCGCAAGTTCTCGAGCGCCGCCCGCAGCAGCGGCGGCCCGGCATTGGAGCGCTCATCATCGCGCTCCTCGCGGCGGCGCAGGCGCGAGATCTTCTCGCCGACAGCTGCCAGCCGATCGAGCACGGCGTTCACGAAATCGCGATTCTCCTCGAGATAGGCGCTCCCTGCGGGCGTGATGCTGTAGAGCTTCTTGGCGCCCTCCGCCTGCCCGGTGACATAGCCGGCCTCCTCCAGATAGGTCAGCGTCGGATACACGATGCCGGGGCTCGGGCTGTACCAGCCGGCGGTCTTGTCCTCGAGCACCTTGATGATCTCGTAGCCGTGCCGCGGCTGCTGCGCGATCAAGGCGAGCGCGATCAGCCGCAGATCGCCCTGCGCCAGCATGCGGCGTGCCCGCATGAAATCGCTGCCCCCCAAATCGTCTCCCTTGTGGTGGCGTCCGCC
Source organism: uncultured Alphaproteobacteria bacterium (assembly GCA_963744275.1). Classification (GTDB taxonomy): domain Bacteria; phylum Pseudomonadota; class Alphaproteobacteria; order Rhizobiales; family Xanthobacteraceae; genus VAZQ01. The sequence goes on along the minus strand of CAVUSX010000021.1, from coordinate 599,727 downwards.
GCGACCGAAATGGCCCCGCCAGCCATGGCGTGCCGCCCACTTTCCCTCGAAAGATCCGAAATGCCGGCCGAACATGTTTTTGCTCCTTATCGCTGTTAAGATGTATCTTTAGATAACTCATTTTTGGATGCATCTGAAGCTATATCTTATTCACTATTTCGTGACCTGCACGGCCTTTCCGCCATATAAACGTTCACGTATATCCGTACACGGATATACGTGGGAACGTTCCATGGCAAAGCCGGTACCCCATCCCTCCAGCCCGCTCGCCCTGGCGGTGCTGGCGCTCTTGTTCGAGCGACCGATGCATCCCTACGAGATGGCGGCGACCCTGAAGCAGCGGCGCAAGGAAGACAGCATCAAGCTGCGCTACGGCTCGCTCTACACCGTGATCGATCTGCTGCTCGCCCGCGACCTCATCGCCGCCAAGGAGACCTCGCGCGCGGGAAGGCGGCCCGAGCGCACCGTCTACGCCCTGACTTTGCCGGGCTACGACGTTTTGCGCGACTGGATGCGCGATCTGCTGCGCGATCCGGTGAAGGAATATCCGCAATTCGAAGCCGGGCTTTGCCTCCTGCCGGTGCTCCCGCCCGACGAAGCGGTGGGGCTCCTGCGCGATCGGGCGCTGCGGCTTGCCGGCGCGGCGGCGCAATTGCAGACGCAGCTCGCCGAGATCCTCGGCCAGGATCTCGCCACCGTCGCCGGCACGCAGGATTTGCCGGCCGGCCTCGCGGGCCAAAAATTTCCGCCCTTGTTCTTGGTCGAAGCCGAGTACCGGCTGGCCCTGATCAAGGCCGAGCTCGCCTTCGTCAACGAGCTGGTGCGCCGCATCGTCGAGGAGGGCTGGGGCCCCCGCGAGCTGTGGCGAAGCCTGCAGGCCGCGGCCGCAAAGCAACACGAGATGAGGGCGATCGAAGCCGGCGGCGCACCGGCCGCCGATGTGAGGAGGAGCACATGAAAAACCCCGATGGCGACAAGCCAAGCGCGGTGCTCGAGCGCACGAAGCTCGGGCATGTCATCGTGATCGGCGGCGGCATCGGGGGCCTCACGCTGGCGCAAGGGCTCCGGAAGGCCGGTATCGGCGTTGCGGTCTATGAGCGCGACCGCACCCCCGCCGATCGCGTGCAGGGCTATCGGGTGCACATCAACCCGACCGGCAGCCGCGCCTTGCACGCCTGCCTGCCCGCACATCTGTTCGATGCCTTCGATCGCATTTGCGGCCGGCCCGGCCGCGGCATCAGTTTCCTGACCGAACGGATGGGCGCGCTGCTGTCGGTCGGCGGCGACCTGGTGCCGCAGCCCGATGCAATCGGCAAGCATCGCTCGGTCAGCCGGATCACCTTGCGGCAGGTCCTGCTGTCGGGCCTCGAGGAGATCGTGCATTTCGGCAAGGCCTTCACGCGTTACGAGGAAGAGGGCGGGCGCATCGTCGCGCATTTCGAGGATGGCACCTCGGCGGCGGGCGATGTCCTGGTGGCCGCCGACGGCGGCGGCTCGCGGGTGCGTCGCCAATTCCTGCCCCATGCCGAGCGCATCGACACCGGCGTCATCGGCATCGCCGGCAAGGTGTTTCTCGATGCCGGAAACCGCGATCGCATCGCGCCGCAGCTGCTCGACGGGATGGCGCTCGTTTCCGCCAAGGGCGGCTACAGCCTGTTCGTCGCCCTCCAGGAGATCGACGGCGCGGGCGCGGCCACTGGCGGCCATTTCGACGACGGGCGCAGCTACCTCATGTGGGCGCTGGGGGCGCAGCGGCAGAAGTTCGGGCTCGACGGCACGGCCGAGGAGATGCAGGGCGAGCCGCTGCGCGCGGTCGCGTTGCGCGTCATGGCGGCATGGGACGAGCGCTTCAAGACGCTCGTGCGTCTTTCTGATCCCGACACCATCAATGCGATCGCCATGCGCACCGCGCGGCCGGTCGCGCCGTGGCCGACGCGGCGGATCACGTTGATCGGGGATGCCATCCATTCCATGACGCCGTATCGCGGCATCGGGGCCAATATTGCGCTCAAGGACGCGGTCCGGCTGCGCGACGCGCTGGTCGCCGCCGAGCGGGGCGAGCGCCCCCTCCTCGACGCCATCCATGACTACGAGGCCGGCATGATCGACTACGGCTTCGAGGCGGTGCGAAACTCGCTGCGCGCCATGGAGCAGACCACGAGCGACAATGCGCTCCGCCGCATCGCGTCACGCGCCGCGTTCCGTGCCATCGACCGGCTGCCGCCGGTCAAGCGATGGTTCGCGGCCAGCTTGGGCAATGAATGACGTGGTTCAGGTGAACTGCGACCTGAACACCGCCTTGATGTGCGCAAGCCGCGCCTCGAGCCGCTTCGCTGTCGCCTCCTGGCCGAGGCGGCGGGCGAGACCGATCGCGTCGTACAAGGTTTCCTTGGTGTCGCTATAGAGCGCGACCGCATCGATGGCTGCGGGTGCAGTCGTACATCTTGTCGTAGGCTCTTCTCGGCCAGCGCCTCGAGCCAAGCCAAATGCTGCTCGTCGGTCATTGCCGGGGTGGAATCGTGGTCGGATGCCATGTGGAATCCTCGAGAAGCGGCGGCTCAGCCTCGCACCAGGGTCGTCACGCCGCTGCGGATCAGCTCGAGCGAGATCAGGAACACCAGCACATAGGCGATCTGGTAGAATAATCCGGTCGGCGTGCGGCGCACCAGCCAGATGCCGAGGAAATTGGCGAGGATCGCCACCGGCAGCAAGAGCAGCGAGCTCGCGAAATTGGCGGTCGAGAACTGGCCGAGCGCGAAATAGGGTCCGATCTTGAGCAGGTTGAGGGCCGCGAAATAGATCGTGTAGGTGCCGACCAAAGTGAGCTTGGGCAGCCGCTGCGGCAGCACATAGACCTGAAACGGCGGGCCGCCGGCCTGCGACAGCGTCGAGGTGAAGCCCGCCACCGCGCCCCAGAAAACGCCGCCCGCCACGCCCGGCTTCTTGGGCTCCAGGCTCTTGGGGCCGAACCAGGCATTGAGCGCGAACGACACTCCGATGAGCCCGATCACCAGCCGCACGAACGCGTCCGACACCTGGGTGGCCAGCGCCCAGGCGATACCGATGCCGATGAGGCCGCCCGGCAGCATCACCTTCAGGTGCCAGGCGCTCCAGTCACGCCGATAGACCCACATCGAGATCAGGTCCTGCACGATCAGGATCGGCAGCAGGATCGCGGCCGCCTGCAGTGGCGGCAGGATGGTCGCCAGCAGCGGCGTCGCCATGACGCCGACGCCCGCAAACCCGCCCTTGCCGAGGCCGAGCGCCGTCACCGCGATGATCGCGAGCGGATAGAACAGCGGATCGGTGATGACGTTCATGCGCAGGGGAGCGGACCGAGGCGGTTGGATGGCGGCCAGCCGCCGGCGAACTTGGGCGCGATCAAAGCGCAGCCGCCCCGCCCGCGCCAGTCGTAAATGCGCATGGCCGATGCTTGCAAAAGCCGCCGGGCGGATCACAGTCTCGGTGCGACCGACCGGGAGCCCGCAATGGAAGCCCACACTAGCCGCTACCGCGAAACCTATGCGCGCTGGCAGCGCGACCCGCAGGGCTTCTGGGCGGAGGCCGCGCAGGACATCGATTGGATCGAGCCGGCCCGACAAGGTGTTCGATCCGCAGGCCGGGGTCTATGGGCGCTGGTTCACGGGCGCGGTCTGCAACACCTGCTGGAACGCGGTCGACCGCCATGTCCATGGCGGGCGCGGCAGCCAAGCGGCCATCATCTACGATTCGCCGCTGGCGGGCGCCAAGCGCACCATCACCTATGACCGGCTGCTCACCGAGGTGCAGGTGCTGGCCGCCATCCTGCGCGACCTCGGGGTCGAGCAGGGCGACCGCGTCATCCTCTACATGCCGATGGTGCCCGAGGCGGTGATCGCCATGCTCAGCTGCGCCCGCATCGGGGCGGTGCATTCGGTCGTGTTCGGCGGCTTTGCGGCGAGCGAGCTCGCGACCCGCATCGACGATGCCAGGCCGAAAGTCATCCTGTCGGCGAGCTGCGGGCTCGAGCCCGGGCGGCTGGTTCACTACAAGCCGCTGCTCGACGAGGCGCTCGGGCTCGCGAGCTTCAAGCCTGAGGCCTGCCTCATCCTGCAGCGGCCGCAGGCACAGGCCAAGATGGTGGCCGGCCGCGACCACGATTGGGCGGCGCTGCGCGATTCTGCGATCGTCTTCGCCAGGTCGGTTTGGGATTGCGTGCCGCTCAAAGCCACCGATCCGCTCTACATCCTCTACACCTCGGGCACCACCGGGCGGCCCAAGGGCGTGGTGCGCGACAACGGCGGCCACATGGTCGCGCTCAAATGGTCGATGCGCAATCTCTACGGGATCGAGCCGGGCGAGACATTTTGGGCGGCCTCCGATGTCGGCTGGGTGGTGGGCCACAGCTACATCGTGTACGGGCCGCTGCTGCACGGCTGCACCACGATCCTGTACGAGGGCAAGCCGGTCGGCACGCCCGATGCCGGCGCCTTCTGGCGGGTGATCGGCGAGCACGGCGTGGCGGCCTTGTTCACCGCTCCGACCGCCTTCCGCGCCATCAAGAAGGAGGACCCGCAGGGCAAGCTGATCGCGGCCTACGACCTCACGAAACTGCGCACGCTCTTCCTGGCCGGCGAGCGCGCCGATCCCGATACCGTGATCTGGGCCGAGAAACTGCTGAAGGTGCCGGTGATCGATCACTGGTGGCAGACCGAGACCGGCTGGGCGATCGCCGGCAATCCGGTGGGCTTAGGCCTCCTGCCGGTCAAGCACGGCTCGCCGACGGTGCCGATGCCGGGCTACGACGTGCGCATCGTCGATGAGGGTTGCCACGAGGTTGCCCCCGGCACGATGGGCTCGATCGTGGTCAAGCTGCCGCTGCCGCCCTCCTGCCTGCCGACCCTGTGGCAGCAGGACCAGCGCTTCCGCGAAAGCTACCTCACGGACTTCCCGGGCTACTACAAGACCGCGGATGCGGGCTTTCTGGATCCGGACGGCTACCTCTACGTGATGGGCCGCACCGACGACATCATCAACGTGGCCGGCCACCGGCTCTCGACCGGCGGCATGGAGGAGGTGCTGGCGGCGCACCAGGACGTGGCCGAATGCGCCGTGGTGGGCATCAAGGACGAATTGAAGGGCGAGGTGCCGTGCGGCTTCGTGGTGCTCAAGTCGGGCGTGACGCGGCCGCCCGACTTGATCGAGCGCGAGCTGGTCGCGCTGGTGCGCGAGAAGATCGGCCCGGTCGCGGCCTTCAAGATCGCCATCACGGTGGCGCGGCTGCCGAAGACCCGTTCGGGAAAAATTCTCCGCGGCACCATCAAGAAGATCGCCGACGGCGACCCCTGGACCATGCCGGCCACCATCGACGATCCGGATATCCTGACCGAGATCGGGACGGCCCTGCAGGGGAGGGGGATCGCGAGTTGATGCAGATCGAGGCTGCGTCTTGGCGACAGCAATGGGGCATGCCGCGCCGGCGAAGTTCCCTTTTGCCATATTTCCGTATGTATGGTATGGCCACCCGTATGAAGACGACTTTCTCAATATCGATGACACCGTAGTAGCCGAGCTCAAGCGCGAGGCTGCGCGTCAAGGCCGCACGATGTCCGAAATGGTCGAGACCGCGTTGCGCCTGCTGCTCCGCTCGCAACGAAAGCGCGGGACAATCCCGCCGTTACCGAGTTTCCGCAGCGGCGGCGCATTTGTCGACATCGCCGACCGAGATGCGCTGTATCATGCCATGGAAGGGCGATAGTGCTCGCCGTCGATACAAACATCCTTGTATATGCGGCTGATTCCGACTTGCAATTTCACGCACCCTGCCGCGATTGGCTTGAGCGCCAACGGTCTCGACCCGATGCCTGGTATACGACCTGGTCTATCCTTTATGAGTTCTTGCGCGTTACGACCCACCCGCGCGTCATGCGCCGGCCATGGAGCGCGCCGGCGGCATGGGAGTTTGTTACGGCACTTCTTGCCGCGCCGGGCCTCGGCGTTCTCGTGCCGACGCAGCGACACGCGGACGTCGCCGGAGAGGTTGTTTCAGAGCTGCCGCACATCGCTGGCAATCTGTTCCACGATTTGCACACCGCCATTCTTATGCGCGAGCACGGGATCGGGCGAATCTGCACGCGGGACGCTGATTTTAATCGCTTCCCGTTTCTTGAAGTGATCGATCCGGTTCAAATGCAGGGCTCCCCTTAGGGGTCGCACGATTCGCGGTGTCGAGACCGGTGCCGCGGCTGTCCCCTCGCCCCGGCGATCCAGACCTACTCGCCCTTGCCGCCGATCTGCTTGAGCTTGGCGAACACCGCGTCGACGTTGAGCTCCTCGCCCGGCTTCTTCTCCTCCGGCTCCGGCTGGTGGCGCGCCGCGGTGGTCTCGGAGGCCGGCAGCAGGGTGGCGCCCTGGGCCTCGATGTCGATCGGCTTCTCCTTGGCGGCGCGGTGCACCTCGAGGTCGAGGTCGATCTGCGAGCAGAGCCCGAGCGTCACCGGGTCGAGCGGCTGCAGGTTCTGCGCGTTCCAATGGGTGCGCTCGCGAATCGCCTGGATGGTCGACTTGGTGGTGCCGACCAGCCGCATGATCTGGCTGTCCTTCAATTCCGGATGGTTGCGCACCAGCCACAGGATGGCGTTGGGCCGGTCCTGGCGGCGCGAGACCGGGGTGTAGCGCGGACCCTTCTTGCGCGAGGACTCGGGCGGGCGCACCTTGGAGTCCAGGATCTTGAGCTTGTAGCTGGGGTCCGCCTCCCCCTTGTCGATCTCCTCCCGGGTCAATTGGCCGGTCAGGACCGGGTCGAGGCCCTTGATACCCTGCGCCGCATCGCCATCCGCGATGGCCTTCACCTCGAGCGGGTGCAGCTTGCAGAAATCGGCCACTTGCTCGAACGACAGGGCGGTATTCTCGACCAGCCAGACGGCCGTTGCTTTCGGCATCAGCGGGGGGTGGGCCATTGGCAAAATCTCCTCTGTGCTCCGCTCGCCCCTGTCGGAAGCGAAGCCCCTAAAGTCATCAGCGATGACCGGAAAGTGGCCGGAATATAGGCATGCCGGATCGGCATGTCCAATGGCTTGTGTGTTTTCCCTTGACGGGAGGCGCCGCCCCCGATAGCCGGCCGGCTCGATCGGAGTACACGATGGCGGTCTATACCGACGTTGCCACGGAGGAGCTCGAGGCCTTCCTGGCCGGCTACGATATCGGCGAGCTGCTCGCCTATAAGGGTATCGCCGAAGGGGTCGAAAACTCCAATTTCCTGGTGCACACCAGCGCCGGCAACTTCATCCTCACCCTCTACGAGAAGCGGGTGGCGGCCGCCGACCTGCCGTTCTTCCTAGGCCTCATGGAGCATCTGGCCAGCCGCGGCATCACCTGCCCGCAGCCGGTCAAGAACCGGGACGGGGTCATGCTGGGCACCGTCGCCGGCAAGCCGGCCGCCATCATCACCTTCCTGGACGGTATGTGGCTGCGCCGGCCGGCGGCCGGCCATTGCGGGGCGCTCGGCGCGGCGCTCGCCCGGCTGCATCGCGCCGGCGCCGATTTTCCCGCCAAGCGTCCCAATACGCTCTCGGTCGAAGGCTGGCGGCCGCTCTACGACACGGTGGCGGCGCGCTGCGACGGTGTGCGGCCCGGATTGGCCGCCGTGCTGGCGGACGAGCTCGACCAGCTCGAGGCCGCCTGGCCGCGCGACCTGCCGCAGGGCGTGATCCATGCCGACCTGTTTCCCGACAACGTCTTCTTTCTCGGCGACAAGCTCTCGGGCCTGATCGACTTCTACTTCGCCTGCACCGACGCGCTCGCCTATGATCTCGCCATCTGCCTCAACGCCTGGTGCTTCGAGCCCGATCATTCCTACAATGTGACCAAGGGCCGGAACCTGCTGCAGTCCTATGGGGCGGTGCGCGCGCTCTCGGCCGCCGAGCGGCAGGCGCTGCCCATGCTGGCGCGCGGGGCGGCGCTGCGATTTCTGCTGACCCGCCTGGTCGACTGGTTCGACGATCGCGGCGCCGCGCTGGTGCGGCGCAAGGACCCGTTGGAATATTTCCGCAAGCTGCGCTTCCACCAGGCCGTCGTCAGCGTGCGCGACTATGGGATCGAGGAATGAAATCGGAGCCTCTTCTGAAAAGCATGGAAGCCGGTTTTCCCTCCGGAAATGCGACAATGCGCGGAGCATTTCCAGGAAAAGTGGAAGCCGGTTTTCCGTCCGGAAATGCGACAATGTAAAAAAGGCAGCCGATCGTGAGCGAACCGCACGTCGTCGTGCATACCGACGGGGCCTGCTCGGGCAATCCCGGGCCGGGCGGCTGGGGCGCGATCCTGGCGTTCGGGGATCGGCTCAAGGAGCTCAAGGGCGGCGAGCCCCACACCACCAACAACCGCATGGAGCTGATGGCCGCGATCGCGGCTTTCGAAGCCCTCAAGCGGCCCTGCCTGGTCGATCTCCACACCGACAGTCAATATCTGCGCAACGGCATCATGACCTGGATCAACCAATGGAAGCGCAACGGCTGGCGCACCGCCGACAAGAAGCCGGTCAAGAACGTGGACCTGTGGCAGCGGCTCGAGGCGGCGCTGGCGCAGCACCGGGTGCGCTGGCATTGGGTGAAAGGCCATGCCGGCGATCCCATGAACGAGCGCGCCGATGAACTCGCCCGCGAGGGGATCGCCGCCGTGCGGTCGGGCGCGCTCGGCGCCCTTACCGAGAAGCCGCCGACCTGACCCTTAAGGGCGCGGGCCGGCGGCGCCGGATCGTGCGCCGTGGCGGACGATCCGACCAGCCGTCAGCTCACAGCTGCTTGAGCAGGGTATCGCCGCCCGAGACCTCGACCTTGCCGGGCGATTCCTCGATATTGAGCTTCTTCACCACGCCGTCCTCGACCAGCATGGAATAGCGCCTCGAGCGCGTCCCGAGCCCGTTGCCGGAGCCGTCGAACGACAAATCCACCGCCTTGGCGAACTCGCCGTTGCCGTCGGCCAGGAACTCGATCTTTTCGGCGGCGGTGGCTTTTTTCCAGGCATCCATCACGAACACGTCATTGACGCTGGTGACCGCGATCGTATCGACGCCCTTGGCCTTGATGGCGTCGGCGCTCTGCAGGATCGAGGGCACATGCATCTTGTGGCAGGTGCCGGTGAACGCACCCGGCACGGCGAACAGCGCAACCTTCTTGCCCTTGAATATTTCGTCGGTGGTCTTCCAGGCCGGACCTTCCGGGGTTCCGACTCTGAACTTGGCGTTGGGGAGATGATCGCCGACCTTGATGGGCATGACTCTGGTCCTTTTTCGCATTTTCGGGGAATACGGCCGCGCCGCGGAATCCTGCGGGCAACCGGCCCCCAAATTAAAGCATTTTCGGTGGGAGTGGAATTCGGTTTTCCGGGACCGAAATGCGACGCTGGCTGAATTGCTACAGCCGGCCGGGGCCGACTAATCGAGCGGCACCGGCACCTCGATCGCATCCCGGTCGGTGACGGCGGTGAGGTTGATGCGGGTGTCCGTATACTTGCCGCCCGGCGGCGCGCCATCGAGCTCGAGCATGAAGCGCTGCTGCCCGCTCGGGGCGCCATCGACCGCAACCGGCAGCGGCAGCGCCCATTGGTCGGTCGGACCCTCGGCGAAAAGATCGACCGCGGCGCCCGCGGGCGCCGCCACGTCGATCAGGAGGCGGGGCCGGTCGCCACCCTCCTCGCGCCGGACCGCGCGCACCGCCAGCGTCTGTCCGGCGCCGAGCGCCGTCTTGCGGGGGACGCGCGCCTCGGCACCCGCAAGCCGCACGTCCTGCGCGCTCGAGCCGCCCGCCAGCGCGAGGCCGGCCTTGGTCTGCGCCGGCACGCACAGCTTCTCGCAGATCGCGTAATCGAGCGTCACCTGCAGGGTGACGGGTTTGGCCGGGTCCTGCGGCGTCACGTGCAGCGGCAGAATCACGTCCCGGTCATAGCCGATGGTGTCGAGGCCGGCCTCCGGCAGCCGTCGCGGCGCCGGCCACAGCACCTCGACGGCCTTGAGGTTTTGCGACCCGCTGAAGTCGAAATGCGGCGGAACGCCGGCGTCGCCCGGATAACGCCAATAAGTATGCCACCCTTGCTTGAGCCTGATCTCGATCCCGGCCCGCAGCGGGGCGGCTTGACCGGGGCTCTGCGTCCCCGCGATCAGCCGTGCGGTGCTGCGGACGTCGCCGTCCCAAGGCGAGGCATCGTCGGCCGCGCGCGCGCCGTCCGGGTGCATGCAGGCTGCGCCGAACACCACCAACAACATTGCCGCGGCCGCCCGCGGACGCAACCTGTGCGTCGTCATGACAGCGGGTGTAGATGTGAAACGGTTCGTGCGCCACTGAATTCATCGTGAAGGCGCAAGCCTCACCTCGGCTGCCAACGTCGATGGCACCACGTGGACCGGCACGGACCGGCGCGCCAGAACGCCGGCGGGCGCATGAAAAAGACACATACCGCATTTCCAATCCACTCTTGTGACGAATTGTGACGCAAACCGCATGAACTTTTTGCGTTACGCCGCATTTGCAAATGTCGGTCAATCGGGTAGCATTTCGACATGAAAATAGGTCGCAAGAGCGCCGCTGCCGGCCAAGAGGACAGCGGCAAGGACGGTGGCAAGGGCGGCGGTCAGGAAAACCCGACGGCGCCGGGCTCCGATCCGCGGCCGCCGGCCGCCGACACGCGCGCCACGGTGGTCGGCAAATCGAAAGCCGCCGGGCAAGGGCGTCAAGCGCGGCTTCCTCGACGGCCAGATGTTGATCGCGATGCCGTCCATGGGGGACGAGCGGTTCGCCCGCGCCGTGATCTACATGTGCGCCCACTCGGCCGACGGCGCCATGGGCATCATCGTGAACCAGCCGGCGGCCCATATCAGCTTCTCCGATCTGCTGGTGCAGCTGGAGGTCCTGCCGGCGGCGGATTTGATTCAGCTGCCACGGCAGGCCGGCGGGGTGAAGGTGCTCAAGGGCGGTCCGGTCGATACCCAGCGCGGCTTCGTGCTCCACAGTGCCGACTTCTTCATCGAGAATTCGACCCTGCCGATCGACGAGGGCATTTGCTTGACCGCGACGCTGGACATCCTCAAGGCCATCGCCCGCGGCGCCGGGCCCGCGAGCGCGGTGCTGGCGCTCGGCTATGCGGGCTGGGCGCCGGGTCAGCTCGAGACCGAGATCCACCAGAACGGCTGGCTGCATTGCGCGGCCGATCGCGAGCTCATCTTCGGCACCGATACCGAGGGCAAATACGCGCTGGCCTTGAAGAAGATCGGCGTCGAGGTCGGCATGCTCTCGAGCGAGGCCGGCCACGCCTGATCTGCGCGCTCTCGCGTCGCCGATTATCTCGCCATCTCGAGCCGGTCGGACGCCAGCAGCGCCTTGGCGTCCTCGGCGCTCATCGGCTCGCCGAAAATGAAGCCCTGCGCATATTCGCAGCCGAGCTGGTAGAGCTCGACGGCGTCCGAAATCCGATTCGGCGCCTTCCGCCACCACCTCCATGCCGAGATCGTGCGCCAGCGCGATGATCGAGCGCAGGATCACCGGCCGCGTGCCCTTGTTGCTGGCGCGCACGAATGATTGATCGATCTTGATCGTGTCGAATGGAAAACGCTGCAGATAGGCGAGCGAGGAATGCCCGGTGCCGAAATCGTCGAGCGCGAGGCCGGCGCCGAGCTCGCGGATGCGATGCAGCATCTGGGCGGCATGCTCCGGATTCTCCATCACCAGGGATTCGGTGAGCTCGAGCTTGAGGGTGCCGCGCGCCAGTCCCGAGCGGGCGATGACGGTGCGCAAATCGTGGATGAGGTCCTGCCGCAGCAGCTGCCGCGACGAAACGTTGACGCTGGCGAAGATCGGCTCGCGATGGCGCTGGCTGCGTTGCCAGATGCCGAGCTGGCGGGCGGTGCGCTCGAGCACGAACAGGCCGAGGTCGACGATGAGCCCGATCTCCTCCGCGATGGCGATGAACTCGGAGGGCGACATGCGGCCCATCTTGGGATGGTCCCAGCGCGCCAGCGCCTCGAAGCCCGCGACCGAGCGGTCCTCCAGCCGGATGATCGGCTGATACAGGATCGAGATCTCGTCGCGCTCGAGCGCGCGGCGCAGCTCCGATTCCAGCGTCAGCCGGTCGCTCTTGCGCGCCCGCATCGACGGCTTGAACACCTCGATGCGGTCGCCGCCGATGCGCTTGGCATGGTACATCGCGAGCTCGGCGTCCTTGAGCACCTCCTCGGTTCGATTCGGCTGTCCGTCGCCGAGCGCTATGCCCATGGAGGCGGTCACGAAGATCTCGCGGTCGTTGAAGGTGATCGGCGCACGCAGCGCACGGCGCATCGTCTCCACGAAGGCGATGATGCGGTCGGATTCCTTTTCCGACATGATGATGAGGGCGAACTGATCGCCCGACAGCCGCGCCAGCGTATCCTGCGGCTTCAACAGCCGCCCCAGCCGGCGGGCGAGCGTCAGCAGGATCGAGTCGCCGACCGCGATGCCGACCGAATCGTTGACCTGCTTGAAGCGATCGAGGTCGACCACCACCACGGTCAGGCGGATCGTGGCGTCGGCCTTGGCGAAGGCGAGCACGCCTTCGAGCCGATCGATGAACAGCTCGCGATTGGGCAATCCGGTCAGATTGTCGTGCACCGCATCGTGCAGCAGGCGCTCTTCCGCGTTCTTGAACTCGGTGACGTCGGTGAGCGTGCCGACGATACGCACCACCTCGCCGTCCGATCCCACGACCGGGCGCGCCTTCAAGGCGAACCAGAGATAGTGCCCGTCGGGGGCGCGCAGGCGGAAGTCCTGCGTGAGGCGGCCGCGGCGCTGCTCCAGCACGCTGTCGAGCGCGGCGCGGAAGCGATCGCGGTCGAGCGGATGCAGCACCTCGAGCCAGCGCGCGGCCGATCCTTCCAGCGTGCCGCGCTTGAGCCCGAGCAGGGCCTCGGTCTCCGGGCTGGTGAACACCTTGTCGGAGGAGACGTCCCAATCCCAGATCATGTCGCCGGAGCCGGTGAGCGCGAGCGCCCGGCGCTCCACGTCGGTGACGATGCCATGGGTGATCCCGCCCGCGAAGGCATGCTGCATCACCGTGAAGCCGATCAGCATGACGATGAGCACCAGGCCGCCGAGCAGCGCCGGGCCCACGATGTCGTTGGTCAGGACCCCGGTCACCGCGAAGCCGGCCGCGATCACCCACACCACCAGCAGGAGCCAGGTCGGGATGAGCAGAACCGCGCGATCGTAGCCGTGGAACGAAAGATAGAGCACGAGCCCGAAGCCGAGCACCGCGACCGCGAACAGCGACAGGCGCGCGATGCCGGAAGCGACCGCCGGATCGAACAACGCGACCGCCACCAGCGCGCCCAGGAAGGCGAGCCAGCCGAGCGTGATGTGCGAATAGCGCACGTGCCAACGATTGAGGTTGAGATAGGCGAACAGGAATACCAGCAGCGTGGCGGCCAGAATGGCTTCGCCGGCCGCGCGCCAGACGCGCTCGGCATCCGCCGAAATCTCGAACACCTTGCCCCAGAAACCGAAATCGATGCCGATATAGACCAGCACCGCCCAGCCGAGCGCGGCGGCGGCCGGAAACATCACGCTGCCCTTGACCACGAACAGGATGGTGAGGAAGAGCGCCAGCAATCCGGCGATGCCGATCACGATGCCGTAGAACAACGTGATGCTGTTGATCTTGTCCTTGTAGGCGTCCGGCTCCCAGAGATAGAGCTGCGTCAGCTTGTCGGTGCGCAGCTCCATCACGTAGGTCATCACGCTGCCGGGATCGAGCGTGATGCGAAAGATGTCCGCGGTCGCGCTGTCCTGGCGATCGGGACGATCGCCGCTGCTGGTGATGCTCACGATGCGCGAGAGGCCGAGGTCGGGCCACAGCAGGCCGGACCCTACCATGCGATAGTGCGGCACCACGATCAGGCGCTCGAGCTGCTCATTGCCGGTGTTGGTGAGCGCGAACACCGCCCAATTGGTATTGCCCTCGCGCGCGCGCACGTCCATGCGCTGCACGATGCCGTCGGGACCCGGCGCGGCCGACACCAGGAGCCGGTCCGTATCGGTGCGATGCCGCTCGACCGCGGCGGTCAGATCGAGCGCCGCCGCATCCTGCGGCACGTTCACCGCCTCGACCGCGCGGGCTGACGGGACGCCGGCCAGAACGATGGTGAGGATCGTCATGATCGTGACGATCGCCAGCCGGGCGGCGGCGCGGTCGAACCTCAAGCCACGATCTCCAAATAAACGAAATGCGAGAGCCCAGCCCCGGCAGGCCGGTGTCCGGTTACTGCTATTCAACATTACGTCTATTTCGCGGCCCGCGGCTTCGCGACCCGCGACCTCGCGGCCGCCGGTTCGCCGCGGCGCGCGGCCGCCGCGGGCCAAAAGGCGCGCATGCGCGCAAGCCACCGATGAGGGCCGGCGCGGCTCACAGGGTCAGCACGATCTTGCCGATATGAACGCTCGATTCCATCCGGGCATGCGCCAGCGCGGCCTGCTCGAGCGCAAAGGTGCTGTCGATCACCGGCTTCACGCGGCCGGCGGCGATCAGCGGCAGCACATGTTGCTCGACCGCGCGCGCGATCGCGGCTTTGTCCTCGATCGAACGGGCGCGCAACGTCGAGCCGGTATGGGTCAGGCGCTTGAGCATGATGCGGCGGAAATCGACCGTGGCCTTCGGGCTGCCCGCGAAGGCGATCTGCACCACGCGCCCCTCGACCGCGGCGGCCTCGTAGTTGCGCTCGATGTAATCGCCTCCCACCATGTCGAGGATAACATCGGCGCCCCGTCCGTTTGTCGCCGCCTTGGTGGCGGCGACGAAGTCTTCCTCCTTGTAGTTAACGGCGACGTCGGCGCCGAGGCGCCGGCAGGCTTCACATTTCTCGCCCGTGCCCGCGGTGGTGATCACCCGCGCGCCCTTGGCCTTGGCGAGCTGGATCGAGATGGTGCCGATGCCCGAGGAGCCGCCGTGCACGAGCAGGGTCTCGCCCGCCTGGAGGGCACCGCGCTCGAACACGTTGTGCCAGACCGTGAACGCCGTCTCCGGAAGCGCAGCCGCCTCGACCAGCGACAGCGTCGCCGGTATCGGCAGAGCGTGACGCTCGTGGAGCGGACAGAACTGCGCATAGCCGCCTCCGACCACCAGCCCCATCACCTTGTCGCCGATCTTCCAGCGCTCGACCTTCGGTCCGAGCGCCACCACCTCGCCGGCGATCTCGAGGCCCGGAATGTCGGTGGCGCCGGGTGGGGGCGGATAGAGGCCTTTGCGCTGCATCACGTCCGGCCGGTTGACGCCGGCGGCCGCGACCTTCACCAGCACCTCGTGCTCGCCGAGCTGCGGCACCGGCCGCTCCTGCGGCACCAGCATTTCGGGCCCGCCGGGCGAGCGGATCACGATGGCGGTCATCCGGGTCGGAACGGGGCTCATGGTGCTCCATCTGCAAACGCTTGGCGGCCGCGCAGCTTTTTTAGTGGTCGGCGTCCCGGGTGACAACCGACATCATGTGACAACCGCGTATCCGGCCGTTATGCTCGGGCGTCCGGAGCCCGCAATGGCAGCGATCGACGATGACGACCGGCCCAAAAAGAAGATCTCCCACGAGATCGGGCAGGATCTATCATTGCTTTCGGTCAAGGAGCTCGACGAGCGCATGGATTTGCTGCGGGGCGAGATCGCCCGGCTCGAGGCCGACCGGAAGGGCAAGCAGGCGTCGCGTCAGACCGCGGATCAGTTCTTCAAGAAATAGGCACAAATCGCGGCGCCCGGATGGGGTAAATCGCCGGGTGCCGGGCGGCGCGCAAAATTCCCGGAAATCTTCACAACTTGTTAAGCTTTCTCGCGCATTAGTCATGTTGTCCATACTTCTGGACATCGAGTGGCTCCTGTCCACTCTGTTTGACGCCTCCCTGTTAACCTTTGAGCCGCCGGAAACGGCGGCTCCTTTTTTTCCGCTGTCCCGTTTCGGGGCATATCGGGCCGGTCTCGACCGCGCCGACTATCGAGCCCGACAACGCCGCGGGCCGATGGCGGTACCGAGGTCGTCATCCCTCCCCAACGATCCTCACGGCGTACCGTGGAAGACCGCAAGGCCTTGATCTTGCTCGCAGTGTCTATGCCGGAAGGCATTGGTCGCGCCGCTGGCGTCGATACGGCCTGCCGGCGCAACCCGCGTTTCCCGGATGGAGGGCGTGGCCGGCCGGCAACTATGTCTGAATCTTAGTTGCCGGGGTGCTGGACATCGGGGCTCAAGCCGCGCAATGCTGCGTCTCGCCAGGCGGGTGGCTGGCGCATCATCAAGAAACTGCCAGTTGCGTAGCAGCGTGAGGCGTTGAAATGTCCGAACAGTTGGTCAACGAGGCGCAGCCCGTCTCCTTCGGCGAAAGGCTCGCGAATTCGCAAGTCTTTGCAGATCTGTTCCGCGACGGAATGGCGCTGGTCGAGGAGACGGCGAGCTATCTCGATGGGCCGGGCCGCAAGGAATCCAAGAAGCTCGAACGCATGGCGGCGCTCGCCTATGCGACCGAGAGCATGCGGCTGACGACGCGTCTCATGCAGCTGGCGTCGTGGCTGCTGTTGCATCGTGCCGTCAAGGAAGGCGAGATGTCGCTCGCCCAGGCCAACAAGGAAAAGACCAAGGTCAAGCTGGCAGCCGGCGAGGCCGGCAGCGAGGACAGCATCAAGCTCCTGCCCGAGCACCTGTGCGGATTGATCGCGCGCTCCAAGGCGCTGCAAGCCGATATCCGGCGTCTCGATGCGAGCATGCATGCAAGACCGGACTTCGCCCTCGCCAACCGCAGCAATCCGGTGGAGCGGCAGCTCGGCCTGCTCAAGGCCGCGTTCGGGACGGACGATATCTGATCGACCGCCGGCCGCCGTGCGGGCCTATTCCTTCTTGAGGAAGCCCGAGAACTTCTTCTGGAACCGCGACAACCGGCCGCCGCGATCGAGCAACTGCTGGGTTCCGCCGGTCCAGGCCGGATGCGACTTCGGGTCGATGTCGAGGCGCAGCGTGTCGCCCGGCTTGCCCCAGGTGGTCCGGGTGGTGAATTCGGTGCCGTCGGTCATCACCACCTTCACGCTATGATAGTCGGGATGGGTATCGGGTTTCATGGTTCTCACGTCCCGCGCGGCATGGCCGGCACTGAAGTTCTGGTTGATTGCTGAGAAGTGGCGGCTCTATACCGCAGGGCGGCGCGAGAAACAAGGCGCGGTCGCGATTGCCACGGCTGGGCCGAGCGGGCATTGTCGCGCCCCGCGGCCAGCGGGGCTCGGGCGCCTCGATCCGGCCGACGTCGGCCGGCGACAAGACCGGATCGGGAGGTTCTGCGTCCCATGAAGAGCGCCCCATGAACATGAATCGCGTCCCATGAATATGGTCGAGAGAGCCGCGGCGCTGCCGCCGCAAGCCGCCGCGCAACCGCCGGAGGGTTCGCCCGCCGCCGCGGCGCCGCCGGCCCGCAAGGCGAAGCTGCGGCCGCTCATGTCGCTCGGGCCCTATATCTGGCGCTACCGCGGGCGCGCCAGCGCGGCGGTCTGCGCTCTCGTTCTGGCCGCGCTCGCCACCCTGGCGGTACCGGTCGCGGTCCGGCGCATGATCGATTTCGGTTTCACCAGCGAAGGCGCCAACCTGATCAACAGCTATTTCTCGGTGATGATCGGCGTCGTGGCGATCCTCGCGCTCGCCAGCGCCATGCGGTTCTACCTCGTCACCACGCTGGGCGAGCGCATCGTCGCCGACCTGCGCAGCGAGGTCTTCGCCCATCTCACGTCGCTTTCGTCCGCTTTCTTCGACGAGGCCAAGACCGGCGAGATGGTCTCGCGCCTGACCGCCGACACCACCCAGATCAAGGCCGCGGTCGGCTCCTCGGTCTCGGTCGCCTTGCGCAATCTGGTCCTGTTCCTCGGGGCCTCGATCATGATGGTGGTGACGAGCCCGCGGCTGTCCGGCTTCGTGCTCGCCGCCATTCCGTTGATCGTGCTGCCGCTCTACGGGTTCGGGCGCTCCGTGCGCCAGCGCTCGCGCCTGGCGCAGGACGCGCTGGCGGATGCCTCCGCCTATGTGTCCGAATTGATCAGCGCGGTGCGCATCCTGCAGGCCTTCACCAACGAGGCGCTGGCGATCGGCCGGTTTCGCGAGAGCGTCGAGCGCGCCTTCCGGGCCGCCGTGCTGTCGACCCGCGCGCGCGCGATCCTCACCGCCATCGCGATCTTCCTGGTGTTCGCGAGCGTGGTGGTGGTGCTGTGGGTCGGCGCCCAGGACGTGCTGACCGGCACCATCACGCCGGGCCGGCTGTCGCAATTCCTGCTGTTCGCGGTGCTGGCGGCCGGGGGCCTCGGCGAGCTGTCCCAGGTCGGCGGCGAGGTGGCGGCGGCGTCGGGGGCGGCCGAGCGTTTGTTCGAGATCCTGGCGATCAAGCCGGCGATCGAGCGGCCCGCGCATCCGGTCGCGCTGCCGGCGCCGGCGCGCGGCGAGGTGGCGTTCGCCTCGGTCGGTTTCTCCTACCCGGCGCGCCCGGACGTGCGCGTCCTCGACGGTATCTCGCTGCGGGTGCGGCCCGGCGAGAAGGTCGCGCTGGTCGGCCCTTCGGGCGCCGGCAAGAGCACGATCTTCCACCTGCTGCTGCGGTTCTACGATCCCACCTCCGGCACCATCACGTTCGATGGTGTTCCGCTCATCGACGCCGATCCGTTCGCGTTGCGTCAGAGGATCGCCCTGGTGCCGCAGGATCCGGTCGTGTTCGGCGGCTCGATCGGCGAGAACATCCGGTTCGGGCGTCCGCAGGCCAGCGATGCCGAGGTGGCGAAGGCGGCCGATCTGGCGCTCGCCACCGAGTTCATCCGCCGCTTGCCGCAGGGCTTCGAGACCCCGGTCGGCGAGCGTGGCATCACCCTTTCGGGCGGCCAGCGCCAGCGCATCGCGATCGCGCGCGCCATCCTGCGCGATGCTCCGCTCTTGCTGCTCGACGAGGCCACCTCCTCGCTCGATGCCGAGAGCGAGACGCTGGTGAAGGCCGCGCTCGAGCACCTGATGCAGGAGCGCACCACCCTGGTCATCGCGCACCGGCTGGCGACCGTGCAGTCCTGCGACCGCATCCTGGTGATGGAGGCGGGCCGCATCGTCGAGGAGGGCACCCACGAGCGGCTCGCCGCCGGCGGCGGCCTCTACGCCCGGCTGGCCAAGCTGCAATTCCAGAGCGGCTGAGCGAGCGGAAGGCGCCGGTCATCCGTCGTCGGGCCGCCAGGACATCTTGCGAATTGGCGCACCCGAGCGCGGGTTGACATCGGTTCTGGTGATGATGAATCCCTGCTTTTCGTAGAAGCGGATCGCGCGGCCGTTGTCCGCGTTGACCGCGAGATCGAGTCCTGCGGGCGAGAGCCGCCTGGCTTCGGCGATGAGGGCGCTCGGCGACCCGCGAACCCCACGCCTCGGGGGCAACCACGATTTGATCGAGATAGAGGGTCTTGGGATCGACCGTCACGAAGCCGACCAGATGCCCGGCCGATTCCGCGACGGTGATCATCGCGGTCGGCGCCAGCTCGTGGCGCCAGCGTCGCCGCCACCACTCGAGCCGCGCCGTGAAGTCCAATTGCGGATAGGCGAGCTGCCAGGTCCGGCGCCACAGCTCGATGGCGGCTTCCTCGTCGGCGGCGCGGTAGGCCCGCAGCGTGAAGGCGGCCGCGCTCACCGCTCCGTCAGCTTCAGCTCGATGCGGCGGTTGCGGCTGTAGGCTTCTTCGGTGTGGTCGGTGTCGATCGGCTGGAACTCGCCGAAGCCGGCGGCCACCAGCCGCTGCGGCGAGACCCCTTTGCTGATCAGGTATTGCACCACCGAGATCGCGCGCGCCGCCGACAGCTCCCAGTTCGACTTGAATAGCGGGCTGTTGATCGGGCGCACGTCGGTGTGGCCGTCGACCCGCAGCACCCAGGCGATCTCTCCGGGAATCTTCTTCTCGAGATCCTGCAAAGCGGCGGCGAGCCCATCGAGCTCGGTGCGTCCCTCGGGCTTGAGCACCGCCTGGCCGGTGTCGAAGAACACCTCGGACTGGAACACGAAGCGGTCGCCGACGATGTGCACGTCGGGCCGATCACCCAGAATGGTGCGCAGCCGGCCGAAAAAATCGGAACGATAGCGCGAGAGCTCCTGCACGCGCTGGGCCAGCGCGACGTTCAGGCGCTGGCCCAGATCCGCGATCTGGACCTGCGCATCCTTGTCCTTCTGGGCCGTGGCATCGAGCGCGTCCTGCAGGGCGGCGAGCTGGCGGCGCAGCGCCGCGATCTGCTGGTTGAGCACCTCGACTTGCGCCAGCGCGCGGCCGGAGATGCGCTTCTCGGCGTCGAGGGCGCCGGAAAGCTCGCTCACCTTGCCCTGCACGTCGAGCGACCCGCTGCCGGCGCCTTCGTAGAGGCCCTTGTAACGATCGCGCTCGCCTTCGGCGGCGGTCAAATTCGAGCGCAGCTGCGCCAGCTCCTCCTCGACGCTGACCTTGCCGGATTTCTCCAGCGACAAGAGCTCGGTGAGCTGCTCGATCTGGGCGTTGAGGCGGTTGAGCGCGGTGTCCTTGCCGGACATTTCCTGCGTCAGATAGAACTGGACGACCACGAACACCGTGAGCAGGAAGATGACGCCGAGCAGCAATGTCGACAGCGCGTCGACGAAGCCGGGCCAGTAGTTCATGCCGCTGTCGCGGCTGCGGCGGGCAAGGGCCATGTTGTTTCCCGATCTTGTCGGCTACTTGCTGTTGACGTTCTCGCGCACCAGGATCTCCAGGAGCCGGCGGATCTCGCGATGCTGCTCGGCCTGCGAATCGACCCAGTCGCGGATCATCTGCTGCTCGGTGCGCATGTGGTGGACCAGGCCCTGGATCGCCTCCGCCAGATTGGCCATGGCGGTGGTCGCCGCCCGGCTCGAGCCGCCTTCGCCGATGACTTCCTTCAGCCGGTCGATCGCCGCCCGCATGTCGTTGGGCACCGCGCCCGTCGGCGGCTCCCGTCTCGGTGCCGGCGCCGAGATCGCGGACCGTGGTGGACAGCCAATCCTCGAGGTCGATGTAGAAGCGGTTCTGGGCTTGGCTGGACTGCAGATCGAGGAAACCCAGCACCAGCGAGCCGGCCAGGCCGAACAGCGACGAGGAAAACGAGATGCCCATGCCGCTGAGCGGCGCCGCCAGGCCCTCGCGCAGCGAATCGAAGGTGGATTGCGCATCGCCGCCGACCTTGAGGGTGTTGATGACGTTGCCGACCGAGCCGACCGTGACGATCAGGCCCCAGAACGTGCCGAGCAGGCCGAGGAAGACCAGCAGACCCGTCATGTAGCGGGAGATGTCGCGCGCTTCGTCGAGGCGGGTGGCGATCGAATCGAGAATGCCGCGCATCGTGGTCGAGGAGATCGCCATCCGGCCCATGCGGTCGCCGAGGATCGAGGCCATCGGGGCCAGCAGAACCGGCGGCCGCTCGATGGCGAGGCCCGGATCGGCGAGCCGGAAGCCGTTGACCCAATCGACCTCCGGAAACAGCCGGATCACCTGCCGGAAGGTCAGCAAGATGCCGACCGCCAGCACGAAGATGATCACCGAGTTGAGGAGGACATTGGAGGTATATGCGACGGCGATCTGCTTGTAGAGGATGACCACCACGAGGGCGCACAAGACCAGGAACACCATCATCCGGACCAGAAAAATCCGGGGCGAGGACAGCTTCAGCGGGTCGAGGTCATGCGCCATGGGGAATCGGCCAGCGCTCGTTCAAGGGCAGCTCATACTAGGGTATCGGTGGTCTATGACATAGGCGATGCGAAAGGAAAAAGCAGGGTTGCGGCAAAAATCATTGGGGGCCGAGGAGTTCCGGCGCAACCGGCCACCGGCGCGCCACGCCGTCGCGGCCCTTAAAGCTCACACCAGCCGGCGGCGCACGCCTCCCGCATGGCCGCCCTCGGCCCCGCGCGCGGCAAACGATCGCCCGCTTCAGGATTTTGCCGCCGTTTTGAGCAGGCGAAGAAGGTCGCGGTGCATCGTCTCGTTGCCGGCCACGACGTCGCCGCTGATCCAGGGGGAGTCGCCCTGCTCGAAGTCGGTGACATAGCCCCCGGCCTCGCGCACCAGGATCAGCCCGCCCGCGATATCCCACGGCGAGAGCTGCCGTTCCCAATAGGCGTCGAAACGCCCGGCCGCGAGCCAGGCGAGATCGAGCGAAGCCGCGCCGAACCGGCGCAAGCCGGCCACCTTCGGCTGCACGGCAGCGAGCTCCCGGTTTGCCAGCTCCAAGTCGCCGCGTCCCAGATGGGGCAGCCCGCAGGCGACGACCGCATCGCCGAGCCGCTTGCGGGCCGCCACCCGCAGCCGCTGGTTGTTGAGAAAGGCGCCCTTGCCGCGCTCGGCGGTGAAGAGCTCGTCGCTGATCGGATTGTAGACCAGGCCGGCCACGATCATGCCCTCGCGCTCGAGCCCGATCGAGATCGCGAAATGCGGTATGCCGTGCAGGAAATTCGAGGTGCCGTCGAGCGGATCGACGATCCAGGTGTGGGTCTCGTCGGTGCCGGCGCGCTTGCCGCCTTCCTCGCCCACGAAACCGTAGCCAGGGCGCGCCGCCGCCAGCTCCGCGCACAAGATCTCCTCGGCGCGGCGATCGGCGGCGGTGACGAAATTGCCCGGGCCCTTAAGCGAGACCTGCAGGTGCTCGACCTCGCCGAAGTCGCGCTTGAGCGTGCGCCCGGCCTTCTGGGCGGCCTTGATCATGACGTTGAGGAGCGCGGAGCGGAGCATGCAAAGGTTCGCTGGTGGACGGTTCGCCGATCCGGCATGGCGTCATCCGCCAGGGCGGATGACCGGTGAGCGACCATCACGAAATGTCGTTGCGGGCACGGTGACGCGCCCTCGCGGCGCAGCCGGCATGATGGCCTCCGGTGGGTCTGCCCGTCGGGCGCCAGCGCGTCAAGAGCGCGATAGCTTGATCGCCTCGAGCCACGGCTGCGCCGCCTTCTCGCCGGCGGCCTGGACCTCCGGCTTTTGACCGCGCATGAAATCGTCGAGCCCGATATCGCCATCCCCGCCGGCCTTGGCGATCAGATGCCATTTGATGGCCTGCACCGGGTCGGCCGGCAGTCCCTTGCCGTTCGCCAGGATATTGGCCAAGCGGTTCTGCGCCACCGGATTGCCCTTGCGGGCCGCCTTGCGCAACAGGACGGCGGCGGCGGCTTGGTCCTTGGCGACGCCGGTACCGTTGAACAGCGCAATGCCGAATTCGAGCTCGGCGTCGGTATTGTCGGCGAGCGCCGCCGAGGCCAGCAGGCGGGCGGCCTGCACCGGGTCCTTGGGCACGCCCCGGCCGTCCTTGTAGAGCGTGGCCAGGGCATATTGGGCTTCCGGATTGCCGGCCTGCGCGGCGCCGCGAAAGAGCTCGGCGGCGCGCGCAAGATCCTGCGGGAATACCTGACCTTCGAGATAGAGCAGGCCCAGATCATAGGCGGCCGCGATATGACCGAGCTTGGCGGCGCTCGCCAACAGCTTGGTCGCCGCGTCACGATCGGCCGCGCCGCCGCGCCCAGACATTCGGAACATGGCGAGCGCGAACATCGCTTCGCGATCGCCGCGGTCGGCCGCGAGCTTGTACCATTCGGCGGCCTTGTTGTCGTCGCGCGCCACCCCGAAGCCGTTGGAGTAGATCTCGCCCAGGAGCGTCATCGCCTTGATGTCGCCCTTCTCGTCGACCCGTTGGGTGGCGAGCGACAGGGCGGTGAGATAGTAGCCGCGCTGGAAGGCCCCGAACGCCATATCGGGCTCGTGCCCGGAGGCGGCTACCGGCGGCGGCGCGTCTGCGGGCGTGGATTTGGCGGCGGCAGGCTTGTGCGGCGCGGTCTTGCCGGGCTTGCCGGACGTCTGGGGCGAGGTCGACGGAGCTGGGGCCTGGGCGGCGGGTGGCGCGAGCGGGGTCGGCGCCTGCGCCGCCGCGGGTGCGACCGGTCCGGCGGCGAGCAAAGCCGTCAGCAGGACGGCCCCCGCATGGCGGCGCGCGCTCATTCCACCGCCTCCGGCAGCGCCAGGCGTTGCGCCGCGTCGGCGAGCGCGGCCGCGGGGCCGCGGCCATCTTCGAAAATGCAATCGCCGACCGCGATGAAATCCGCCCCTGCCGCCGCCAGCGCGGCCACCTCGGCGAGCGTGCCGGCAAAGCCGACGCAGGGCGGCTCGAAGATCTCGGCCCACCAGGTCACCCGCTCGGCCACCGCCTCCGGGGAGGGGCGGTGTCCGGCTTGATCGGGCTCCCCGAACAGGACGTAGTCGGCGCCGGCCTCGGCCGCCAGCATGGCATCGTGGCGGGTGTTGAGCCCGCCGCATCCGGCGATCCGCTCCGGCTGCAAAGCGGAATGCGCCGCGCTGAACGCATCGATGCCGGTGAGATGGGCGCCGTCGGCGCCCACGCGTGCCACGATGTCCGGATGGCCGGCGATGAGGCAGGCCGCGCCGGTGCTCTGAATCAAGGGCGCGAGCGCCTTGGCGATATTGATCAGGCTGCGCTCGTCCGGCGCCTCGAGGCGCAGCAGCACCGCCGCCACCTCGGCGCCTGCGAGCGCGGCGCCCGCAAGCGCGGCGGTCAGCGTGCCCGCAAAGGCGGCCGCGTCGGCGACCTTGGGGCTGACCAGATAAAGGCGCGGATCGGGGCGCCGCGGATTGATCCTATCGTCTCGGGACGCCATGGCGGAATCGCTTGCCCGGGTAATCGGGCGGATTTGGGGGCGTTGGTGGTTCCTTTCTACCTCCGACGGGTTAAGGATATCATGCCGCCTTTTTTTCCAGCTCCGATCTCCATTGGCCGAGCGCCGCCAGGCTGTTCATCATGGCGCGATGCGTGAAGGCGCGTTGCGCGGCCGCGACATTCTCGCTCTTCCCGGCCCAGGCCTTTTGCGGCGCCGCCTGCAGGGCGCGGCCATACGAGAAGGTGAGCCGCCACGGCAGGCCGCCGTTCTTGTTCATGGCGTCGAGATGGGCGGTCGCATCCTCGTCGGATTGGCCCCCCGACAGGAACGCGATGCCGGGAACCGCCGCCGGAACACAGGTCTTGAGCACTTTCAAGGTCTTCTCGGCGGCCTCCTCGACGGTGGCGCGCTTCGGGCTCTTCTTGCCGGCCACCACCATGTTGGGCTTGAGCACCATGCCTTCGAGCGCCACCCGCTGGTCATAGAGCTGCTCGAACACCCGCTTCAACGTCCACTCGGTGGCGGCATAGCAGCGGTCGATGTCGTGATCGCCGTCCATCAGCACTTCGGGCTCGACGATCGGCACGATGCCTTCGTCCTGGCAGAGCGCCGCATAGCGCGCCAGCGCATGGGCGTTGGTATGGATGCAGGTGGCGGTCGGGATGCCGGCCCCGATGTCGATGACGGCGCGCCATTTGGCGAACTTGGCCCCGAGCCCGCGATATTCCACCAGCCGCTCGCGCAGGCCGTCGAGGCCTTCGGTGATGACTTCGTTGGGGCAGAACGGGAGCGGCTTGATGCCCTTGTCGACCTTGATGCCGGGCAGCGACCCGGCCCGTTCGATCACCTTGACCAGCGGGGTGCCGTCTTTGGCGTTCTGGCGGATGGTCTCGTCGTAGAGGATGACGCCGGAGATGCATTTCGACATCGCCTCGGTCGAGCGAAACAGCAGCTCCCGGTAGTCGCGCCGGTTGTTGTCGGTCGAACTCGGCGCCGATGGCGTCGAACCGCTTCTTGATGGTGGCCGATGATTCGTCGGCGGCGAGAAGGCCGCGGCCCGGCGCAACCATGGCCTCGGCGACTCGATTGAGCTCAGCGAGGTTCACTTGAAGCCTCCTTCATGCGTTCGATCCTAAGAGCATTTTCAGGAAAAGTGGACACCGGTTTTTCCGTCCGAAAATGCGACAATGCAAGAAAGTTAGAGCGGTTTCTTTCTCCGGTTAACGTGAAACCGCTCTAAGACCTGGCCTATTTTACCCTCAAAACCTCGACCCCGGGCAATGGC
This sequence comes from uncultured Alphaproteobacteria bacterium, assembly GCA_963744275.1. Lineage (GTDB taxonomy): Bacteria > Pseudomonadota > Alphaproteobacteria > Rhizobiales > Xanthobacteraceae > VAZQ01. The sequence continues at coordinate 573,784 of CAVUSX010000021.1, read as the reverse complement.
TTGCCTTCCAGCCATTCCAGGAATGCGCCTCCCGCCGCCGACACGTAGGTCATCCGGTCGGTGGTCCCGGCCATATTGAGGGCCGCGACCGTATCGCCGCCGCCCGCCACCGAAACAATCTTGCCGGCGGTGGTGAGTTCCGCTGCGGCCTCGGCGATCTCGATCGTGCCGTTGTCGAAGGGCTCGAGCTCGAAGGCGCCGAACGGGCCGTTCCACACCAGCGTCTTCACGCGGCCCAGCACCGAGACCACATGCTCGACGGTGCGCGGGCCGATATCCAGGATCATCTCGTCGGCCGCGACCCCATCCACCGAGACGGTCCGTGAAGGCGCATTGGCCTCGAATTTGCGCGCCGTGACGGCATCGACCGGCAGCACGATCTCGCAGTTGCGGGCCTTGGCCTGGCCCAGAATGTCACGCGCAATGCCGGCCAGCTCGTGCTCGCACAGCGACTTGCCCACGTCCTTGCCCTGGGCGGCCAGGAACGTATTGGCCATGCCGCCGCCGATGATCAGCACATCGACCCGCGGGATCAGGTTGCCGAGCAGGGCGAGCTTGGTCGAGACCTTGGCGCCCCCCACGATGGCGGCGAGCGGACGTTGCGGCGCGTCCAGCACCCGGCTGAAGGCGGCGAGCTCCGCCTCCATGGCGGGGCCCGCATAGGACGGCAGAATGTGGCCGAGGCCCTCGGTCGAGGCATGGGCGCGATGCGACACCGAGAAGGCATCGTTGACCCAGATGTCGCCGAGCCGGGCCAGCGCCGCCGCGAACACCGGGTCGTTCTTCTCCTCGCCGGCATAGAAGCGGGTGTTCTCCAGGCAGAGGATGTCGCCGGGCTTCATCGCCCTGGCGGCCGCTTCGGCCTTGGGGCCGATGCAGTCGTCCACGAAGGCGACCGGGCGGCCGATGATGCGGGCGGTCGCGGCGGCGACGGGCGCCAGCGAGTCCTTGGGATCGGGCCCCTTGGGCCGGCCCAGGTGCGAGAGCAGGATCACCATGCCGCCGCGCTCGCGCGATCCCGATGATGGTCGGCGCCATGCGCTCGATGCGGGTTGCGTCGGTCACCACCCCGTCCTGGATCGGAACATTGAGGTCGACGCGCAGCAGCACCCGCTTGCCCTTCACGTCAGCCTGATCGAGCGTGCGGAAACCGGTCATTGCGTCTGCCAACTCTTGGCCCATCACGATGGGGCGCGTTCGAACAGCGTCGGATAATCGATCACCAGGCCGTCGTCGTCGACCGTGAGCTCGGCCGCAAAGCTGCGGTCGAGCGCTTGGTAGCGATAAAGCCGGCCCGGCTGCAAGCATCGATAGCATTGGCCGTCGGTCGTCGGCACAAACGTATCGAACGGCACATAGACCATGGACAAGGTGACGGATTGCCGGTCGATGCCGAGATCGAGGCGACGGATCGGCAATGTGTTGGTGAACGGCGTGCCGGCGAGATCGACATCGAGGCAACCGTCGAACTGCGGCAAAGATCGCCCGCCATGGTCGCTCCAGTGGCCGCCGCCGTCGGACGACAGCTGCAGTCGCCGATCGTCCGTCGTTTCGAGCGCGAGGCTGCGAACGCGCCAATCCGCGTCGCAGACGATCGTATAGCTCACCCCGTAGGGCGTCCCGCCGCGCACTCCGACGACCACGCTGCGCGCCACGATCGCGCCGTTCACCGAGCGAACCGTCAAATGCTCGAGACCGTCGTCGCCGACGGGTCGCCACCGAACGGATCGGGTATCGAGCGCGCGAAAGGACATGTGGCTTCGAGGGGCCGGCCGAGCTCCGCCCGTGGTCCCTTTTTCAGATCAGCTTTCCCATCGCCACCGCGGTGTCGATCATGCGGTTCGAGAAGCCCCATTCATTGTCGTACCAGGACATGACGCGCACCAGCGTGCCGTCCATCACCTTGGTCTGGTCCAGATGCACGATCGAGGATCGCGCATCATGGTTGAAGTCGATCGAGACGTTGGGCCGATCGGTGTAGCCGAGAATGCCCTTGAGCTGCTGCTCGGCGGCGCGCTTCACGGCGCCGTTGATCTCCGCCGGCGAGGTCGCGCGCTTGGCCACGATCTTGAGGTCGACGACCGACACGTTCGGCACCGGCACCCGGATCGCCACGCCGTCCAGACGACCGGCGAGCTCCGGCAGCACCAGGCCGACCGCCTTGGCCGCGCCGGTCGAGGTCGGGATCATGGAGACCGCCGCCGCGCGCCCTCGGTAGAGGTCCTTGTGGAACTGGTCGTGCGAGGGCTGGTCGTTGGTATAGGCGTGCACCGTGGTCATGAAGCCCTTGTCGATCCCGACCGCGTCATTGAGCACCTTGGCGAGCGGCGCCAGGCAATTGGTGGTGCAGGACGCGTTCGATACGACCTTGTGGTCCCGCGTCAGCTTGTCGTGGTTGACCCCATAGACCACGGTGAGATCCACATTGTCGGCGGGCGCCGATACCAGCACGCGCTTGGCCCCGGCGGTCAGATGCGCCGAAGCCTTTTCCTTGGTGGTGAAGAGGCCGGTGCATTCGAGCGCGATGTCGACCGCGAGCTCGCGCCAGGGCAACTGCGCCGGGTCCCGGATGGCGGTGACCTTGATCGGCCCCAGGCCGCACTCCAGGATGTCACCCGTCACCGTCACCTCGCCCGGAAAGCGGCCATGGACGGAATCGAACCGCAACAGGTGCGCGTTGGTCTCCGGCGGGGCGAGGTCGTTGATGGCGACCACGGTGATGTCGCTGCGCTCGGCTTCCACGATGGCGCGCAACACGTTGCGGCCGATGCGTCCGAACCCGTTGATGGCAACCCGAACTGGCATTTCCGGCTCCTTGGCGGGCCGTTCCGGAGCCCGCGCATTCGAGTGTCGATTGGTAATTGTCGCCGGCGCGCGATGCAATGGCGCCGGTCACGGCGCTTTCAGGTGCTCTTCAATTTGCTCAATGCCGCCTCCGCGACCTTCTCGGCGGTGACGCCGAAATGGCTGTAGAGCTCCTTGGCGGGGGCGCTCGCCCCGAAGGTCGTCATGCCCACGAAGGCGCCGTCCGAGCCGATGATCTCGTCCCAGCCCTGACGTATGGCGGCCTCGACCGCGACCCGCACCGGCGCCGCCCCGATGATCTCCCGCCGCTCGGCCGCGGGCTGCGCGCGCAACAGCTCGAAGCACGGCACCGATACGACGCGCGCCGCGACGCCGCGTCCGTGCAGGAGCTTCTGGGCTTCGACCGCGATCGAGACTTCCGATCCGGTGGCGAACAGCGACACATCCGCGTCGCCTGGCGCGGCGGCGATCTCATAGGCGCCGGCCGCGCAGCGGTTGCGGTCGTCGGCTTCGCGCCGCAATTGCGGCAGGTTCTGCCGGGTGAGCGCCAGCACGCTCGGCCGGTCGCGGGCGGCGAGCGCGAGCTGCCAGCATTCCAGCGTCTCGACCGCATCGCAGGGGCGGAACACCAGAAGGTTGGGGATCGCGCGCAACGCCGCCAGATGCTCGACCGGCTGGTGGGTCGGCCCGTCCTCGCCGAGCCCGATGAAATCGTGGGTCATCACATGGATCACCCGTTGGCCCATGAGGGCGGCGAGCCGGATGGCGGGGCGGCAATAGTCGGAGAAGACCAGGAAGGTGCCCGAGAACGGAATGATCCCGCCATGCAGCGCCATGCCGTTCATGGCCGCCGCCATGCCGTGCTCGCGCACGCCGTAATGGATGAAGCGTCCGCCGTAGTCGGCGGCCGACAGCGTCTTCATGCCTTTCGGCCTGGTGTTGTTGGAGCCGGTGAGATCGGCCGAGCCGCCGATCATCTCCGGCGCCGCCGCAGTCAGGATCTCGATCGTGTTCTCGGACGCGATGCGGCTGGCGATGTCCTTCGGGGCGGCCGCGAGCTTCGCCTTCGCGTCGCGCACCGCGTCCGCGATCCGCCCCGCCGGCAGGTCACCGCGGATGCGCCGCTCGAGCTCGGCGCGCCGATCGGGGGCGGCCGCCGCGAGGCGCTCGAGCCACGCTTTGCGCGGCCCCTGGCCGCGCTCGCCGGCCCGACGCCAGGCCGCCACCACATCGGGCGGTATCTCGAAGGCGGGCCAGCTCCAGCCCAGCCGCTCGCGCGCGCCTTTGATCTCGTCCGCCCCCAGCGCCGAGCCGTGGCTCTTCTCGGTTCCGGCCTTGGTCGGGGCACCGAAACCGATGACGGTCCGGCAGGCGATCAGCGAGGGCCGGTCGCTCTTCTTGGCGATCTCGATCGCGGCCGCGATCGCGTCGGGATCATGCCCGTCGATGCGGCTCGCGGCCCAGCCGGCCGCCTCGAAGCGCTTCACCTGATCGACCGAATCGGCGAGCGTGAGCGGACCGTCGATCGAGATGCCGTTGTCGTCGAACAGCACCACGAGCTTGTTGAGCCGCAGATGCCCGGCGAGCGCGATCGCCTCCTGGCTGATGCCCTCCATCAGGTCGCCGTCGGAGGCGAGCACGAAGGTCGCGTGGTCGACCAGATCGTCGCCGAACACGGCCGCCATATGCCGTTCCGCAATCGCCATGCCGACCGCGTTGGCGAGCCCCTGTCCGAGCGGGCCGGTCGTGGTCTCGATGCCGGGCGTGTGGCCCCACTCCGGATGGCCGGGCGTGAGCGAGCCGAACTGGCGGAAGCGCTTGATCTCCGCCATCGTCATCGTCTCGTAGCCGAGCAGATGCAGCAGCGCATAAATCAACATCGAGCCGTGCCCGGCCGAGAGCACGAAGCGGTCGCGATCCGGCCACGCCGGATCAGCCGGATCGAATTTCAAAAAGCGTGCGAACAGCACGGTGGCGATATCGGCCGCCCCCATGGGCAGGCCGGGGTGGCCGCATTTCGCCTGCTCCACCGCATCCATGGCGAGCGCCCGGATGGCATTGGCCATGTTCTGGTGCTCGCGCTGGTGCGCCGGGTACTGGTGCGTCCGTGCGATCATGGCAGTTGGCGCCGGAGCAGCGGTTGCGGTTGCGGCGCCTGCGGAAGCGGCAGCGCGAGGTGGCGTCGAAATCGGCATGATGGGCCACGGGTTGCGGGTTCGAGCCTCTAGCACGGGGCTGGATGGAGTCAAAGAAGCCGCTGCGGGTGTCCCCCGCCGTCAGCGCCGCCATCCACAGGGCAGGGGAGAAAATCAGCGTGAGCGTTGACGGGTCGCCGTCATCCCACGTAAGCTTCCATTCCTAACTGCTTGCCGCGCATATGATTTTGGTGGCTCAACGTGGGCCGATCAGTGGGGTCGGGCGGCGATGACCGATGCTGGCGCAATTGAAGCTGCAACCAAGCGCCTGATGCTGGCGCTCGAGGGGCTGGAGGCGGCCGCCGAGCGCCGGCGCGAGGCCGATCGCGCCGAGCTCGGGATGGCCGATCAGCTGCATGCGCTGGGCGCCGACCGCTCGCGCCTGGCCGCCGACCTCGACGCCGTGACGGCGCGGGCGCGGGCGCTGGAAACAACCAACCAGGAGGTTGCGCGGCGGCTCGATACCGCCATCGAGACCATTCGTTCCGTGATCGAGGCAAACGACAGTTGATGTATCCATGCGTCCAGTCGAGCGTATCATGTCGCAGGTAACCGTCACCATTAATGGCCGTCAGTTCCGCATGGCTTGCGAGGACGGGCAGGAGAGCCACCTGTTGCGGCTCGCCCACGACCTCGATCAGCGCATCGACAAGCTGCGCATCACGTTCGGCGAGATCGGCGATACGCGGCTCACCGTCATGGCCGCATTGACGGTCGCCGACGAGCTCGCGGATACGAGCGGCAAGCTGCGCCGCCTGGAGGAGGACCTGGCCGCCCTGCAAGACGCGCGGGCGGCTTCCGCCGAGCGCTCCGATGCCACCCAGGCGGCGGTCGCGGCCGCGCTCAACTCCGCGGCCGAGCGCATCGAGCAGGTGACCAAGGTGCTCAATCCCAGCCGCACCGCCGGCGTCACCCTCGGGTGAGGCGTCGCGCGCAAAGCGGCGGAGAATCGGTTTGCCACGATCTCGATTGCGGGTGGCGCCGGGCTCGTGCCCGCACTACATTGGCAAGGCGGGGCTGCGGGGTGCGTTAGGAGCATTATCCCCGGGGCCTTATCGATCTCACGGGAGCTGTCCCTGTCCGGGCTCGTGGGTCCGGGCACATGGCGCCCACCTACTTGCGTAGGGAACCCGGGATCGAACACTCCGACGGCCATCGTGGCTCCGCATCCTTGACGCCCATCTGGTACCGCTGCTCTCCCGGCGCCCCTTCATCGCAAGCTGCCCTTCGCGGCGGGCCTCATCCGTGAGCACGGTCATGCGTCCTTCCCCATCGGCCACACCCAAGACCGAGCTGCGGCGGCAGGCGCTCGCGCGCCGCGATGCGCTGCCCGCGGCGGAACGCCAGCAGGCCGCCGAGACGATCGCGGCGCGAGCCTTCCCGGTTGCGATCGCGCCCGGCACGATCGTGGCGGGCTTCATGCCGATGAAGAGCGAGATCAATCCGCTGCCGCTGCTGCGCGCCCTCGCCGCCGCGGGCGCCCGGCTCGCGCTGCCGGTGGTGGCCGGGCAGGGCAAGCCGCTGATCATGCGGGCGTGGGCCTTCGGCGCGCCGCTCATCGCCGGTGTCTGGGGCATTCGCGAGCCGGAGCCTGCCGCTCCTGCGGTCGCGCCCGACATCTTGATCGTGCCGCTCCTGGCCTTCGACCGCGCCGGCCACCGCGTCGGTTACGGGGCCGGCTATTACGACCGGACCATCGCGGCATTGCGGGCCGCGCAGCCCGTGCTCGCGATCGGGCTCGCGTTCGCGGCCCAGGAAATTGCGGCCGTCCCCGCCACCCCCCACGACGCGCCGCTCGATCTCGTGCTAACCGAGCGCGAAGTGATCGATTTGCGGCGGGCATGAGCGCATGCGGATTCTGTTCATCGGCGATATCGTGGGCCGCAGCGGGCGCGCGATCGTGCTCGAGCGCCTGCCGCGGCTCGTGCGCGACTGGCGGCTCGATTGCGTCGTCATCAACGGCGAGAACGCGGCCGGCGGATTCGGCATCACCGAGGCGATCTACCAGGATCTGATCGATGCCGGCGCCGATGCGATCACGCTCGGCAACCACGCCTGGGACCAGAAGGAGGCGCTGGTCTTCATCGAGCGGGCGCCGCGCCTGATCCGTCCGATCAACTATCCCCCCGGCACGCCCGGGCGCGGCGCCGCCCTGATCGAGACCAGGACCGGCGCCCATGTGCTGGTGGTCAACGCCATGGGTCGTATCTACATGGACCCGCTCGACGATCCGTTCGCGGCGGTCGAGCGCGAGCTCATCGCGCATCCGCTCGCCGCGGCCGCGGATGCCGTCGTCATCGACATGCACGGCGAAGCCACCAGCGAGAAGCAGGCCATGGGTCACTTCTGCGACGGCCGCGCCAGCCTGGTGGTCGGCACCCACACCCACGTGCCGACCGCCGACCATCAGATCCTGCCGGGCGGCACCGCCTTCATGTCGGATGTCGGCATGACCGGCGATTACAATTCCGTCATCGGCATGGCCAAGGACGAGCCGCTCAACCGGTTCCTGCACCGCATTCCCACCAGCCGATTCGAGCCGGCGCTCGGCGAGGCGACCCTGTGCGCGCTCGCGGTGGAGACAAACGATGCGACCGGCCTCGCCACCCGGATCGCCGGCGTGCGCCTGGGCGGCCGGCTCGAGCAGGCACGGCCGGCGTTCTGGGACTAACTTTATTTCTCCGGCAACCCGTCCTATAAGGCGCCGGCTTCAATCCATTTTATTGAAAAGTCCACATCGCCGGCCGGCTCCGATCGGCGGCGCGGGGCGATCCGAGATCGTGTAGGCGAGCAGACGACGGAACCAGGATCATGGCCGGACATTCCCAGTTCAAGAACATCATGCACCGCAAGGGACGGCAGGACGCGGTCAAGTCCAAGCTGTTCGGCAAGCTGGCGCGCGAGATCACGGTCTCGGCCAAGATGGGCTTGCCGGATCCGGGCATGAATGCGCGCCTGCGCGCCGCCATCATCGCGGCCCGCGCCGAGAACATGTCGAAGGACAGCATCGAGCGCGCCATCAAGAAGGCGACCGGCAGCGAAGCGGAGAGCTACGACGAGATTCGCTACGAGGGCTACGGCCCGGGCGGCGTCGCCGTCATCGTCGAGGTCCTGACCGACAACCGCAATCGCACCGCCGGCGAGGTGCGCTCGATCTTCACCAAGAGCGGCGGCAACCTGGCCGAGACCGGGGCGGTGTCGTTCATGTTCGATCATCTCGGCGTGGTGGAATACGACGCCAAGGCGGCCAGCCCCGATGCCATGCTGGAGGCCGCGATCGAGGCCGGCGCCGAGGACGTGGTGTCGGGCGAGGGCGGGCACGAAATCTACACCACGCCCGATCAATTGGCCGCGGTCGGCAAGGCCCTGGAGGCGAAATTCGGCGAGCCGCGCAAGACCGCGCTCACCTGGAAGCCGCAGAATACCGTCCCGGTCGACGACGAGCAGGGCGAGACCGTGGTGCGGCTGATCGAGAGCCTCAACGAGCAGGACGACGTGCAGAACGTCTACGCCAATTTCGAGATTTCGGACGCCCTCATGCAGCGGCTGAGCGCCTGAGCCCGCCTGCCCTCCGGCAGCCGCTCTTTGGCCTGGATTGAAGGAGCGCAGCGATGGCACCGACGACGACGCTTCATGCGACCCTCGTGTTCGAGCGCGAGATACCGGCGCCGGTCGAGAAGGTCTTCGCCGCATTCGCGGACCCGGTCGCCCGCACCGCTTGGGGCGCGCCCTCCGAGACTGCGGTGTTGATCTATGACGAGGCGGACTTTCGCGAAGGCGGGCAGGATTGCTTCCGCTGCGGGTCCAAGGCGGATCCCAAAATTCATGGCACGACGCGGTATCTGGAGATCGTCCCCAATCGCCGGGTGGTGTCCAGCGAAACGATTGTGGTTGGCGGGAAGCGCTTATGCGCCTCCCTGACCACGCTCGAGCTCACGCCCGACGCCGGGAAGACCAGGCTCAGGAGCACGACGCAGCTTGCGTCGTTCATAGGCGAGGACATGGTCAAGGGTCATGAGACGGGCAACAACGCCTCGCTCGACAATCTTGTCAAATATTTTTCGAGCTGAACGTTGGGCCGGCCTCGACCTGCCCGGCAGACGAGATGCCCGCTCTAGGCGCAAGCCGGCGGCGGGGCTATCAACGGCAGAACATGGGAAGCCCGATTCGCATTCTCGGCATCGATCCGGGGCTCCGCCGCACCGGCTGGGGCATGATTGCGATCGAGGGCAACCGGCTCATGTTTCTGGCCTGCGGCTCGGTGCCCACGCAAGACGGCGCCGCGCTGGCGCTGCGTCTTCTGGCCATTCACGACGGATTGCGCCTTGTGGTCGAGACCCACGCCCCCGACGAGGCCGCCGTGGAAGCCACCTTCGTCAACAAGGATGCGGCCGCGACCCTCAAGCTCGGCCAGGCGCGCGGCATCGCCATGCTGGTGCCGGCGATCGCGGGCCTGCCGGTCTCGGAATATGCCCCCAACCTGGTGAAGAAGACCATCATCGGGGTCGGTCATGGCGAGAAGGCGCAAATCCGCATGATGATCGGGGTGCTGCTGCCCAAGGCCGATCCGCGCACCCATGACGCGGCCGATGCGCTCGCCATCGCGGTGACCCATGCGCACCATCGTCAGAGCTATCTCATCAAGGCGGCGGCCCGATGATCGGCAAGCTCAAAGGCATCATCGATTCCTACGGCGAGGATTTCGTCATCCTGGACGTCAACGGGGTCGGCTATCTGGTGCATTGCTCGGTGCGGACCCTGCAGGCGCTGCCGGCCGCGGGCGCGCCGGTTGCGCTCGCGATCGAGACCTATGTGCGCGAGGACCAGATTCGCCTGTTCGGATTTCTCTACGACGGCGAGCGCGAATGGTTTCGCCTGTTGCAGACCGTGCAGGGCGTCGGCACCAGGGTGGCGCTTTCGATCCTCGGCACCCTGACGCCCGCCGACCTCGCTTCCGCCATTGCGCTGCGCGACAAGGCCATGGTTTCGCGCGCGCCCGGGGTCGGCCCCAAGGTGGCGGAGCGCATCGTCACCGAGCTCAAGGACAAGGCGCCCGCCTATGCGGATTTGGACCCGGCGGTGATCCGCCTTTCGGGCGCGCTCGACGAGCGCCGCGCCCCGCAGCCGGTGTCGGACGCGGTCTCGGCGCTGGTCAATCTCGGCTATGGCCAGCCGCAGGCCGCCGCCGCCATCGCGGCCGCCGCGCGCGCCGCCGGCGAGGGGGCGGATGCCAAGAGCCTGATCCGGCTCGGCCTCAAGGAGATCGCCAAGTGAGCGGCGCCACCCCGGCGAGGCCGAGCGTAGGCGCCCGGATCGGCCGGCTCATCGCCATCGTGCTGGTCTTCGTGCTGCTCGCCCCGCTGATCGGCGCCCTGATCTGGGTCGCCTTGGTGGCCGGGCTCGGCGCGCCGCCGGACTGGGACGTGGCGGAGGCGGACCGCCATTGGGTCACCTTGCTGGTGCTCATCTATGCGGTGCCGATGAGCTATTATTTCGGCGCCGCTCCGGCCGCCGTCGCCGGCCTGGTGATCGGCGTCACGCAATCGTTCATCGGGCGCGCCGGCTGGCCGCTGGCGCTCGGCACCGGCCTTCTGGTCGCCATCGTGGTGCTCGAGCGCAGCGGCCAGGGGCGGTTCGCCGGCACGCCCGACCAGAGCCCGTTCCCGGAATATCCGGCGGTCATGATCCTGGCCTGCCTCGTCCCGACCCTCATGTGCTGGGCCTTGGTGCGAAACTGGTATTTCGCCCCGCCGTCCGCGGAGGTCATGCGCATGACGACGCCGCGCCGCCTGGTGACGCCCGAACGCCGCGAGGAGGACGTGGCGGAGGTCTCGCTGCGGCCGCAGCATCTGTCCGAGTTCATCGGCCAGCAGCAGGCGCGCGCCAATCTCAAGGTGTTCATCGAAGCCGCCCGCACCCGGCAGGAAGCCCTCGACCATGTGCTGTTCGTCGGCCCGCCCGGGCTCGGCAAGACCACGCTGGCGCAGATCGTGGCGCGCGAGTTGGGCGTCAACTTCCGCTCCACCGCCGGCCCGGTCATCGCCAAGGCCGGCGACCTCGCGGCGCTCCTCACCAATCTCGAGGATCGCGACGTGCTGTTCATCGACGAGATCCATCGGCTCAATCCGGCGGTCGAGGAAATCCTCTATCCGGCCATGGAGGACTTCCAGCTCGACCTCATCATCGGGGCCGGACCGGCGGCGCGCTCGGTCAAGATCGACCTGGCGCGCTTCACGCTGGTGGGCGCCACCACGCGCGCGGGGCTCCTCACCAATCCGCTGCGCGACCGCTTCGGCATCCCGATCCGGCTCAACTTCTATTCCGAGAGCGAGCTCGAGGAGATCGTCAACCGCGGGGCGCGCGTGCTCGGCATCGGCATGACGCCGGACGGCGCCAACGAGATCGCGCGCCGCGCCCGCGGCACGCCGCGCATCGCCGGCCGGCTGTTGCGGCGCGTGCGCGATTTCGCGCTGGTCGCCGGCGCCACCTCCATCGACCGCGGCGCCGCCGACCGGGCGCTGACCGAGCTCGAGGTCGACGTCGCCGGGCTCGACGCCATGGACCGCCGCTATCTGAGCACGGTCGGGATCAACTACGGCGGCGGCCCGGTCGGGATCGAGACCATCGCGGCCGCTCTGTCGGAGCCGCGCGACGCCATCGAGGAGATCATCGAGCCGTTCCTGATCCAGAAGGGCTTCATCCAGCGCACGCCGCGCGGCCGGCTCCTGACCGCGCACGCCTTCCGCCATCTGGGCTGGCCGAGCCCACGCGCGATCCGGCGCAGTTCCGGCTGTTCGGGCAAGGTGAGGAAGAGTGAGCTTGGCCAAATGGCGGGACGTGCTAAAGTTAGATTATGACAACGAACGAAAAAGCTGTCGCGGCCCCTATCTGATCGAACAGGCCGAAAAATTTCGCGCTCTCAAAGAGCTTGCTTCGCCGGCATGGCCGATGCCGCAGCTGGACGTATCGAGGAATGGAATTTTCGGATTTCTTGCGCATGGCCCACAAACCGGGATAAGCGCCTGCAAATGGATTTCATTTCGGACGTCGACGAAGAATTTCAACGATGATCCAGCTCGACGGCGAAATCCGTGGCGGCCGCCACTTCATGCCGGTGCGGGTCTATTACGAGGACACCGATTTTTCCGGCATCGTCTATCACGCCAATTATCTGCGCTTCATGGAGCGCGGCCGCACCAATTATCTGCGCCTCCTCGGCGCCGATCACGGCGCCTTGTTCGCGGCGGCGCAAAGCGAGCTGCCGGGCTTTGCGTTCGTGGTGCGCGCGATGCAGATCGAGTTCCTCAAACCCGCCCGCATGGACGATGTGCTCGGCGTGGTGACCGCCACGCAGGAGGTGAAGGGTGCCTCCATCATGCTCCACCAGCAGGTGATGCGGGCGGACGAGACGCTGGTCGAGGCGCGGGTGCGGGTGGCCTTCGTGTCGGGCGGCCGGGCGCGGCCGATTCCCAAGCCGCTGCGCATGGCCATGCGGGTGGACCGGGCCATGGCGGGCGATCCGTAGCCGCGCTGAACGTCGGCCGCGTGCGGTGGGCGGCAGCAGCCTTGCGCGCAAATGTCGCCATCCCGGTAACCTCGCCTTAACCACCTGCGGCGCCTGTTGAGGCCGGTGATGACCGGTCGGGTGCCCTAGTTTGGACATGTTTGGCGATGAATTCGTTGCCGTGCCGGTGGTGGACGGCTCGATTTTTCGTGCAGTTTTGGATGCTCGGCGGAGCGGCGGATGACGCTCCTGGCCGCTCCTTTTGGTCCCCACGACCGTTTGTCCGCTTGGCCGCGCAGGCCTGGTCCGTGCCGGAGAGCGCAAAAGGATAGTTAGCCCATGAACCCCGCCGACTTGCCGCAGATCGGGCTCAGCTCGTCGGATCTGTCCCTGCTCACCCTGTTCCTGCAGGCGCACTGGATCGTCAAATCGGTGATGGTCGGGCTGCTGGTCTGCTCGGTCTGGGTGTGGGCGATCGCGATCGAGAAGACCCTCCTCCACATGCGCATGCGCAAGGCCATGGACCGCTTCGAGCAGGCGTTCTGGTCCGGCCAGTCGCTGGAGGAGCTCTATCGGTCGCTGTCGGCGCGGCCCACCCATTCGATGGCGGCCCTGTTCGTGGCCGCGATGCGGGAATGGAAGCGCAGCCTGGAGGGCGAGGCGCGCTCCTTTGCGGGGCTGCAGATGCGGATCGGAAAAGTGATGGACGTGACCATCGCGCGTGAGGTCGAGCTCCTGGAGCGGCGCCTCCTGGTGCTGGCCACGGTCGGCTCGACCGGCCCCTTTGTGGGCCTGTTCGGCACGGTCTGGGGTATCATGACCAGCTTCCAGTCGATCGCGGCCTCGAAGAACACCTCGCTCGCGGTGGTCGCGCCCGGCATCGCGGAAGCCCTGTTCGCGACCGCGATCGGTCTCGTGGCCGCCATACCGGCGACCATTTTTTACAATAAGTTCTCTTCCGAGGTGAACAAGCAGGCCCAGCGCCTGGAGGGGTTCGCCGACGAATTCTCGGCGATTCTGTCACGCCAGATCGACGAGCGCGGCTGAGGACGCCAAGCTTAAGGACGTAGGGCTTAAGGACGAGAAGCATGGGGATGGGCGGGGCCAGCGGGACGGTGGTGGACGGCGGCCGTCGGCGTCGCCGCCGGCGCGGCGTCATGAGCGAGATCAACGTGACCCCCATGGTGGATGTCATGTTGGTGTTGCTCATCATATTCATGGTCTCGGCGCCGCTGCTCACGGTCGGGGTGCCGATCGACCTGCCGCCATCGCAGGCCAAGAGCCTGGACCAGGACAAGGAGCCCCTGACACTTTCGCTCAACCAGGACGGCAAGGTCTTCCTTCAAAACACCGAAATCGGGGTCGAGGAGCTGGTCCCCAAGCTCAAGGCCATTTCGGAGGCGCGCGGCGGCGGGTTCGACGAGCGCATCTATGTCCGTGGCGACCGCAAGGTCGATTACGGTACAGTGATGAAGGTCATGGGCCGCATCTCGGGGGCGGGGTTTCACCGGGTGGCGCTGGTGACCGATGTCGAGCAGGGGCCATGAGGGGTCGATCGAGCACGGCATGAGAACGGGCCTCACCATATCGTGTGCCGGGCACGCAGCCTTCCTGCTGTGGAGCGTGCTCACGCTGGTCATGCGGCCCTATCACGTGGATTCGACCGAGGCGCTGCCGATCGACGTCATCTCCACTACCGAATTTTCGCAGATGACCAACGGCGCCAAGAACGCGCCGAAGGCGGAAAAGCCCAAGCCGGTGGCCGAGAAGGTCGCCGAAGCGACGCCGGTCGCGGATCCGACCGCCAAGGTCGCCAACAAGGAGGTCAAGGCCGCCACCGACGTGCCGCCGGTGCCCGAGCCCAAGCCGCCGGAGCCCAAGGCCAAGAAGCCGCCGCAGCGCCGGCCGCCGATCCGATCGCGGAAGCCTTGAAGAAGGACGAGCAGAAGCCCGAGCCCAAGAAGCCGGACCCCAAGCCGCCGACGCCGCCGAAGAAGCCGGCGCAGCAGGAGCCGGCGCCCGCAGTTCGATCCGCGCCAGGTCGCGGCGCTGCTCGACAAGCGCACGCCGCAGCGGGTGGCGTCCGCCGGCAATGAGATCAACAGCACGGTTGCGCTCGGCCTCCCCAACGGTTCGGCCGGGCAATTGTCGCAAACCGAGGTCATGGCGCTGCGCGCCCGGCTGCAGGAATTGTGGAGCCCGCCCGCCGGTGCCCGAAATCCGCAAGAATTGACGCTCGATGTCGAGATCCAGCTGAAGCCTGATGGCACGCTGGCGGGTCCGCCGATGGTGCTGACCGGCGGCAGCAGTCCGCTCTACATGGCGGCGCGCGACAGCGCGATGCGCGCCGTCTATCGCGGACAGCCCTACACCATGCTGCGGCCCGAGCATTACGACTTGTGGAAGGACGTGGTGGTCACCTTCGATCCCCAATTCCTGAGCGGCAATTGAGTTCAATCGATTCGGCGACTTGCGAGATCACGATCCGATGACCCAGCACAATTCCAGATCGAGCCTTGGTTGGTTGACGCGCCGCCGCGCGCTCCTGTTGGGGGCGGGTGCGGCCGCGGGCGCGCTTGCCGGCTTGACGCCGCGACCAGGAGCGGCGGCGCCCCTGCACCTCGACATCACCCAGGGCAACGTGCAGCCGATCCCGATCGCGCTGCCGGATTTCGTCGCCACCGGCGAGGCGGAAACCGCCCATGACGTGACCCAGATCATCGCCGCCAATCTGCAGCGCTCGGGCCTGTTCCTGCCGATCGATCCGGCCGCCTATATCGAGCGCAACCCCAACTTCGATTACCCGCGCTTTCCCGATTGGCGGCAGATCAACGCGCAGGCGCTGGTGACCGGGCGGCTCAGCCCCGACGGCGGCCGGCTCAAGGCCGAGTTCCGGCTGTGGGACGTGTTCGCCGGCCAGCCGCTCGCCGGTCAATCGCTGTCGACCTCGCCCGAGAACTGGCGCCGCATCGCCCACATCATCTCCGACCTCATCTACGCGCGGCTGACCGGCGACATGGGCTATTTCGACAGCCGCATCGTGTTCGTCGACGAGTCCGGGCCCAAGGATCGGCGGGTGAAACGTCTCGCCATCATGGACCAGGACGGCGCCCAGGTCCGCTATCTCACCCGCGGCGACGATCTGGTGCTCACGCCGCGCTTCTCGCCCACCACCCAGCAGATCACCTACATGTCCTACGGTCAGGGCGAGCCGCGCGTGTACCTGCTCAACATCGAGAGCAACCAGCGCGAGATCGTCGGCAATTTTCCGGGCATGTCGTTCGCGCCGCGCTTCTCGCCCGAGGGGCAGCGCGTCATCATGAGCCTGCAACAGGGCGCCAACGCCAATCTCTACGTCATGGATCTGCGCTCCAAGGCCACCACGCGGCTGACCGATACGGCGGCGATCGACACGGCGCCGTGCTATTCGCCCGACGGCGCGCGCATCTGCTTCGAGTCCGATCGCGGCGGCCATCCGCAGATCTACGTGATGGCGGCCGGCGGCGGCGCCGCCCAGCGCATCAGCTTCGGGGAGGAATCTATTCGACCCCGGTGTGGTCGCCGCGCGGCGACTACATCGCCTTCACCAAGCAGGCCGACAACAAGTTCGCGATCGGCATCATGCAGCCGGACGGCTCCGGCGAGCGGATCTTGACCGAGGGTTTCCACAACGAGGGTCCGACCTGGTCGCCGAACGGCCGGGTCATCATGTTCTTTCGCGATCCGGGCGGCGGCGGCGGGCCCGCGCTGTTCACGGTCGACGTCACCGGCCGCAACGAGCAGCGCACCCCGACTCCGAGCTTCGCGTCCGACCCGGCCTGGTCGCCGCTGTTGTCCTGAGCCGGGAGCGCAGGGATGCCGCGCCACCGTGCCGAAGGCCTTCGCGACGTCCGGGTCGGCCCTCAAGGTGCCGCAATTCACTTGGCATTAACCACACCAGATGCTTTCCTGCGCGTGATCGCATTTGAGCCACCCCTGCAAGGCCTCATCAAGGTTGACGGAACCTTCGCTTAACCAGGATTAGCTAGACCAACGGCTGGTCCGGTCATCAAGCAAGAATGGAGGCACCGGAATGATGAATGTATCGCGTCACGTCCGCGTCGCAAAGATCGCTGCTCTGCTCGTCGCTGCCCTCGCTATGGGGGCCTGCGCCAAGAATGCTGCCCAGGATGCCGGTGCGCTCGCCAATGCGAGCGCCGCCACTCCGGGCAGCCAGCAGGATTTCGTGGTCAATGTCGGCGACCGGGTCTTCTTCAACTCCGATTCCTCGGAGCTGACGCCGCAATCGATCGAGACCTTGGACAAGCAGGCGCAGTGGCTACGCAGCTACGCGCAATATACCTTCGTGGTCGAAGGGCATGCCGACGAGCGCGGCACCCGCGAGTACAATATCGCGCTCGGGGCGAGGCGCGCGCAGGCCGTGCACGACTACCTGGTGTCGCGCGGCATACCGGCACATCGCATGCGCACGATTTCCTACGGCAAGGAACGTCCGGTCGCGGTGTGCGACGACATATCGTGCTGGTCGCAGAACCGCCGCTCCGTGACGGTGCTCAACGCCAGCTCCTGATCGAAGAGATAAAGTGGGGGAAGGGAACAACCGGCGCCTCGCGGCGCCGGTTGTGCTTTGTGGACCCGGCGCCATCCGGAACGCGACGCGCCGCGCGCGGTTGTGGTTCCAGCCGGCCGGAAACCGCGCTAAAGTCACAATTCGGACGCAGGAATTCCTGATGCTGCACGGACGCAGCCCCGCCGGATCCAGCCAGATCAAGCGCCCAATGACCAACTTGACCAACTTGCCGATCAGCTTGCCGTTGCGGGTGCTTCGAGTGGCGGTGACCGCCGCCGCCATGACGGCCGGCACCGCCGTGGCTTTTGGTCAGGACGCCGGCGACGGATCGCCCGGGTTCCTCGACGGCCTGTTCGGCCGCGGCGAGCAGGCTGCCCCGCCCGCCCGCCCGGATCGGCTGGCGCAATCCACGGCCAACGATTTGAGCGTGCGCATCGATCGTCTCGAGGCCCAGATCAGGCAGATGACCGGGGTGATCGAGGAGCTGCAGTTCCATAATCAGCAGATGGCCGAGCAGCTGCGCCGCATGCAGGACGATGGGCAGTCGTCACCCGTCCAGCCGCCGCGCGCGGGCGCAGCCCCGAGCGGTGCCCCCGCCATGGCACGGCCGCCCGCAGCGGCGCCGCCGCCGCCGGCCAGCGGCCGCCGCGGCGACGCATTCGATCCCACGCAAAGTCCCGCCGCCCCCGGCGCGCCCCGGACCCTCGGCGCCCTCCCGGCCGGCGGCACCACGATGGCGCCGAATCAGCCACCCGACGCCAGCGTCGCGGAGCAGCCTCCGGTCGGCGCTCCCGGCGGCCGGGTCGCCGGTGAACCGCTCAATCTGTCCACCATGAGCGGCAATGTCGGCCCCGATACCGGATACGTGCCCCCTGGCGGCATGCCGCCGGGCGGGATGCCGCCCGGCGAGGGGCGCAACGCCGCCGCCGGAGCCCAGGTGGCGACCTTGCCGCCGTCGGATAGCCCGAAGGATTATTACGACCTCGCCTATGGCTATATCCTGCACAAGGATTATGCGCTGGCGGGGGACGGATTTCGCACCTTCCTGCGCAAATATCCCAGCGACCGGATGGCGCCCGAGGCCCAATACTGGCTCGGCGAAAGCCTGTTCCAGCAGCAACGCTATCGCGACGCCGCCGAAGCCTTCCTCAATGTGTCGACCAAATATGAATCCACCGCCCGGGCGCCCGACGCGTTGCTGCGGCTCGGTCAGTCGCTCGCGGTGCTGGGCGAGAAGGAGGCGGCCTGCGCGTCGCTCGGCGAGGTGCTGCGCAAATATCCGCGCGCGGCGCTCGGCGTGAAGCAGGGCGTCGACCGGGAACAGAAGCGTGTCGGCTGCTGAGCGGCCGGCGCCCGTTTCAGCCGCCGAGGCCAAGACGCTGTTTGCCGACCTTCGATCCGCTCCGGTGCTCCTGCTGGCAGTCTCGGGCGGTCCGGATTCGACCGCCCTCATGGTTCTGGCCGCGCGCTGGCGCGCCGCGCTCGCGAACGGGCCGGCGCTCGTCGCCGTCACGGTCGATCACGGGCTGCGCGCGCAATCGCGGCGCGAGGCGCGTGCCGCCAAAGCGCTGGCGACGCGCCTGGGCATGCGCCACCGCACCATGCGCTGGACCGGCGAAAAACCGCAAACCGGGCTGCCGGAGGCGGCCCGCGCGGCGCGCTATCATCTGTTGGGGGTCGCCGCGCGCGCCGCCGGCGCCGGTCATATCCTGACCGCGCACACGCTCGACGATCAGGCCGAGACCGTGCTGTTGCGCCTGGCGCGCGGCAGCGGAATGACCGGGCTCGCCGCCATGGCGCGCGCAACCGTGCTCCCGGGGCAGATCGGGCCGGCGCGCGCGCGGGGCCGCCGTGCCGCCGATCCGCTCGTGCTCGTGCGCCCGTTGCTCGACCTGCCGAAGGCGCGGCTGATCGCGACCCTGGAGGCTGCCCAAATCTCTTTTTGCGAAGACCCCTCGAATGTCGATCCGCGCTTCACGCGCGCGCGGCTGCGCGAGCTGATGCCGGTGCTGGCCGGCGAAGGTCTGGACGCCAAGCGGCTCGCTTTGTTGGCGCAGCGGCTGCGGCGCGCCGAGGCGACCATCGAATTTGCAGTGCGCGTGGCCGCGATCGCCGTATCCGACGCGGCATGGATCCGCGGCCGTCCAATCCGGCTCGATGCCGAAAAATTCATCCGGTTGCCTGCCGAAGTAGCGCTGCGCTTGCTCGGTCGCGCCATCATGTACGCTGCCGGCGAGCTGCCGTTGCGGCTCGGTCGGCTCGAGGCCCTCTACGACTGGCTCGCCGGGTCGGAATTCCAAACCTGATTCCAAACCTGATTCCATGGGCTTGCGGCGCGCGCGCCGCACGCTCGCCGGCGCCTTGATCACGCGCGCGGGCGGCGGGCTCACCATCGAGCGCGCCCCGCCGCGGTCGAAACCCGGGCGCCGTTAGCGCGGATTTCAGGTATCGCGTTTGCATCCGAAAATACGACCCGGCCTTAACCACCCCCATATATGCTCGGCGCCGCGGCCCCCGGTGGCGCGCCAGCGTGATAAGAAATGGGGCGGTTCCCTTGGCAGGAGGCCGCCCGACACCTAGATTGTGGCAGGGATGGACGTGAATCGGCCACGAGCCACGATCAGTGTATTAACCTAAGGCATCGCCAGCCGCAGGCGTATCCGGTGCGCCAGCGGAACGGGGATGCTCAGAAGGGACGCGAGG
This sequence comes from uncultured Alphaproteobacteria bacterium, assembly GCA_963744275.1. Classification (GTDB taxonomy): domain Bacteria; phylum Pseudomonadota; class Alphaproteobacteria; order Rhizobiales; family Xanthobacteraceae; genus VAZQ01. The sequence goes on along the minus strand of CAVUSX010000021.1, from coordinate 554,007 downwards.
CATGAACGCCCATCTGCGCAATTTCGCCCTCTGGGTCATCATCATCCTGTTGCTGCTGGCACTGTTCACGCTGTTCCAGAATCCGAGCCAGCATACCGCATCCTCCGACATCTCGTTCTCGCAGCTGCTCAATGCGGTCGATGCCGGCGACGTGCGCGATGTGGTGATCCAGGGACCCGAGATCCACGGCACCTACAAGGACGGGCACAGCTTCCAGACCTACGCCCCCAACGATCCGACCCTGATCCAGAAGCTCTATCAGAAGAACGTCAACATCACCGCGCGGCCGCAGCAGAACGACGTTCCCTGGTTCGTCTCGCTCTTGATCTCGTGGCTGCCGATCTTCGCGATGATCGGCGTGTGGATATTCCTCTCGCGGCAGATGCAGGGAGCCGGCGGCAAGGCGCTCGGCTTCGGCAAGTCGCGGGCGAAGCTTTTGACCGAGGCGCACGGCCGCGTCACCTTCGAGGACGTCGCCGGCGTCGACGAGGCCAAGCAGGACCTGCAGGAGATCGTCGAGTTTCTGCGCGACCCCGGCAAGTTCCAGCGCCTCGGCGGCCGCATCCCGCGCGGCGTGCTGCTGGTGGGACCGCCCGGCACCGGCAAGACGCTGCTGGCGCGCGCGATCGCGGGCGAGGCCAACGTTCCGTTCTTCACCATCTCGGGCTCCGACTTCGTCGAGATGTTCGTCGGCGTCGGCGCCAGCCGCGTGCGCGACATGTTCGAGCAGGCCAAGAAGAACGCGCCCTGCATCATCTTCATCGACGAGATCGATGCGGTCGGCCGTCACCGCGGCGCCGGCCTGGGCGGCGGCAATGACGAGCGCGAGCAGACGCTGAACCAGTTGCTGGTCGAGATGGACGGCTTCGAGGCCAACGAGGGCATCATCCTGATCGCCGCCACCAACCGGCCCGACGTGCTCGATCCGGCCTTGCTGCGTCCGGGCCGTTTCGACCGGCAGGTCATCGTGCCCAATCCGGACGTGGTCGGGCGCGAGCAGATCCTCAAGGTGCACGTGCGCAAGGTGCCGATGGCGCCGGACGTGAACCTCAAGACCATCGCGCGCGGCACCCCCGGCTTCTCGGGCGCCGATCTGATGAACCTGGTCAACGAGGCGGCCCTGATGGCGGCGCGGCGCAACAAGCGCATGGTCACCCAGGGCGAGTTCGAGGATGCCAAGGACAAGGTGATGATGGGGGCCGAGCGCAAGTCGCTGGTGATGACGGAGGAGGAGAAGCTCCTCACCGCCTATCACGAAGGCGGCCACGCGCTGGTGGCCCTCAACGTCAAGGCCACCGATCCGGTGCACAAGGCCACCATCATTCCGCGCGGCCGGGCGCTCGGCATGGTGATGCAGCTGCCCGAGCGCGACAAGCTGTCCATGAGCCTGGAGCAGATGACCTCGCGGCTCGCCATCATGATGGGCGGCCGTGCCGCCGAGGAGCTGGTCTTCGGCCGCGACAAGGTGACCTCGGGGGCGGCCTCCGACATCGAGCAGGCCACCAAGCTGGCGCGCCTGATGGTGACGCGCTGGGGCCTCTCCGAGGCGCTCGGGGCCGTCGCCTACGGGGAGAACCAGGACGAGGTCTTCCTCGGCTACCAGGTGGCCCGCCAGCAGAACGTGTCCGAGGAGACCAGCCGCAAGATCGATGCCGAGATCAAGCGCCTGGTGGAAGCCGGCTATACGGAGGCCGAGAAAATCCTCACCGACAAGCGGGCCGATCTGGAAACGCTCGCCCGCGGCCTGCTCGAGTTCGAGACGCTCAGCGGCGACGAGATCAAGGATCTGCTCTTGGGCAAGCGGCCGAACCGCGAATCGGTGATCGAGCCCGCCACCCCGCGCGGTTCCGCGGTTCCGCCCGCCGGCAAGCCGCGTCCGCGTCCCGAGACCGGGGGCCTCGAGCCGCAGCCGCAGTCGTAACGGTCGCCGCATAATTCGTTCGAGATGCCCGCCCTTCGGCGGGCATTTCGCGTTCAGGGGCCTTGGCGGGCGTGTCTCCTCATCGTCAGGGCCCCGTTACCATCAGCCAGCCACACTCTTGGGCAATCTGCCTTCGCGGATGAACCTGAGGGCGTTCCGGTCCGACTAACCTGAACCATCGGGGTCGTCTCAGTCGTTCGATTCGGGGGGAACTGCGCATGCGCGAAGACCAGGTTTGCTTTTCCAAGTCGTCGAGCGCCCGCCAGGCGCTGCGGCGCTCCGCGGCCGTTGTGGGGCTCGCCCTGTTGCTGGCGCCGGCGCTCGCCAGCGCGGCGTTCGCCCAATCGACCAACCCGGCCGCCAAGCCGAAGCCGCAACCGGTGCGGAGCGAGCCCGGCCTTCCCACCCTCGCTCATATCTCCGCCTCGCCGGTTCCGACGCTCGACGAAGGCACCGCGCAGCGCATGGCTGCCGCCATGCTGACCTATTCGGCGCTCGAGGTGCGCGGCGGTTGGCCGACGCTGCCGGCGAGCGCCGCCAAGCTCGCGCCGGGCGCGCGCGGAGCCGATGTGGCGCTGCTGCGCCAGCGCCTGGCCGTGACCGAGGATTTGTCGGCCGACCACATCAGCGGCGATGTGTTCGACGACGCGGTGGCGGCGGCGGTCCGGCATTTCCAGGGCCGCCACGGCCTGCCGGAAACCGGCAGCGTCGGGCCCGCCACGCTCGCGGCCCTCAATGTGCCGGTCGGCAAGCGCCTGCATCAGCTCGCCGCTTCGATCGACCGGCTGGCCGCCATGGATGTGACGTTCGGTGAACGCTATGTCGTGGTCAATCTTCCCTCGACCGTGGCCGAAGCGGTGGAAGGCGACCATGTGGTGCGCCGCTACGTGGTGGTGGTCGGCAAGACCGACCGGCCCTCGCCGACGCTCACCACCATGATCACCACCGTCAATCTCAATCCGACCTGGACGGTGCCGTTGTCCATCGCCAAGAAGGACATCATCACCAAGATGCGCAAGGACCCGGGCTATCTCGCCCGCATGCACATGCGTGCGCTCGATGCCCAGGGCAACGAGATCGACGCCAGGACCATCGACTGGAATTCCGACCGTTCGCCCAATTTCACCCTGCGGCAGGATTCCGGCACCTGGAACGCGCTCGGCGCCCTGCGCATCGACATGCCGAATCCCTATTCGGTCTACATGCACGACACCAACCACAAGAACTTCTTCAGCAGCGATTACCGCTTCGAATCCTCCGGCTGCACGCGCGTGGCCGAGGTGCGCGATCTCGCGACCTGGCTGCTCGCCGACAATCCGGGCTGGGGACGCGGCGAGATCGATGCCGGCATCGAGAAGGGCGAGCGCGTCGACATCAGGCTCACCCACAAGGTTCCGGTCGCCTGGACCTATCTCACCGGCTGGGCGACCCGCGACGGCCTCATCCATTTCCGCGACGACATCTACGGGCTGGACGACAAGGCGGCGCAGCCCTTGACCGCGCAGGCGCACGCCCCCAATGCGCTGGTGGCGGCGCGCGCATCGGGCTTCGTGCTGCAATCGGCCGACAGCCGTCCCTACGACGTCAAGCCGGTCTCCTATCTGGACAGCCAATGACCCCAACTGCCGGCAGGCGCGTGCGCGCGACCGCGATCGCGCTGGCGGCGGCGGCCTGCGTCGCCGCGCCCGCGCGCGCCAACGACACCAGCGCCGAGCTCGCCACCGGCGGGCTCATCTTCGTGCAGAACGACAATGTGGAGATGCGCTCCGAGGATCTCGCGATCTCGGCCAAGGAGGTCGCGGTCCGCTACCGCTTCTTCAACAAGTCCGCCGGCGACGTTACCGTGCTGGTCGCCTTTCCGATGCCGGACGTGCGCATCGAGGAGCAGGACCAGAACATCTCGCTGCCGACCGAGGATCCGGTCAACCTGCTCGCCTTCACCACCACCGTCAACGGCAAGCCGGTGCAGACGCAGGTCGAGCAGCATGTCTTCGCCGCCGGCATCGACCGCACCCAATTGTTGACCAGCCTGCACATTCCGCTCGCGCCCCATCTGGCGGCCACCAACGACGCGCTCGATCGCCTGCCGCGCGAGCAATGGGACGAGCTCACCCGCATCGGGCTCGCCGAGATCGAGGAATACGACATCGGCAAGGGGATGCAGAAGCATCTGGCGGCGCGCTGGAGCCTGCGCACGACCTTCTATTGGGAGCAGACCTTCGCGGCCAAGGCCGAGACCGTCATCGAGCATCGCTACCGGCCGAGCGTCGGCGGCTCGGTGCAGACCTCGCTCGGCGCGCCCGCCTCCGCCAAGGAAGCCTGGTACGACGACTACAAGCGCAAATATTGCCTCGACAGCGACTTCTTCGCCGTCCATCGAGCGCTTGCGCAAGGCGGCGAAAAGCGAGTTCGGGCCGCCCTATGCCGAGGAGCGCATCGACTACATCCTGCGCACCGGCGCCAACTGGTCGGGGCCGATCGGGCAGTTCCATCTCACCGTCGACAAGGGCGAGCCCGGCAGCCTGGTCAGCTTCTGCGGGGCGGGCGTGAAGAAGACCAGCGACACCAAATTCGAGATGAGCAAGACCAACTTTTCGCCGGACGGCGATCTGGCGGTGCTGATCCTGAAGAAGATGCCCAGCCAATAAGGCATTTCAGCGCCTGCAGCGTGGGCCGGAAGCTTCTTAGCCTAATGATCCGATGGTTGAGGGCCATCATAGCCCTCGACCAGAATAACGTTGCCCGCGGCATTGCCTTGACGGAAAGCTTTGGAGTTCTTGTATTCCGGAGAATTCCAGCACGCGAGCGCGGTTTCATAATCGTCGAATTCGATGACCACGACACGTGAAGGAGAGCTTCCTTCGACGATGTCCATGCGTCCGCCGCGCACCAGAAATCGAGCGCCGTATTTTCTGAGAACGCCGGAAACATTTTTCTGATAGGCGCCATATCCGTCAGGATCGCTTACATCCATTTGGAAGATCCAAAAGCCTTTGCCGGGCATCTTTTCCTCCATATCGGGTTGGCATCAGCATATCGGAGCCCTCCGGGCCGCGCACCGCGCCATTTGCGTTTAGCGTGTAAGTATCGAGAATTTCGCACCAAACGGAAATCCAAATCCAGTCTGAACGCGCTTCAGCCCAACACAGCCCGCGCGCCCCGCAACGTATCCTCCGGCGTCCCTGACGCATCGATGCGCGTCCAGGTGAGCGCGCCTAGATCGTAGCTCTCCTGCGCGCGCGCCACCGCCGCATCGGCATCGGAGGCGTCGCGGCTGCGGCCGCCGACGCGCGCGAGCCGGGTCGCGAGCGGCGCCTCGAGGAAGAGGCCGTGGAACGCAACCCCCAGCACCGCCGCCGAGGCCTCGGCGATGAGCCGCTCGGCCGGCCGCGCGAACACCGCATCCAGGATCACCGAATGGCCGGCCGCCAGCGCCCGGCGCGCCTGGTCGGCGATCACCGCATAGACTTGGCGCGTCACGCTCGCCGCATAGGCTTCGGGCGGCAGCTTCTCGCTCTCGTCCTTGCCGAACAGCGCCTTGCGCTCCGCGTCCGAGCGCAGCACCACGGCGCCGGGCATCGGCACCAGTTGCGCCGCGAGCGCGCGGGCGAGCGCCGATTTGCCGGTGCCGGAGCGCCCGCCGGTCGCGAGCAGGACCGCCGGCGGCGGCGCGATCGCGCGCAATGCCAGATCGAAGTAGCGCCGCGCGCTCGCGCCGATCTCGGCTTGCTCTGCGGGCGCGGCCCGCTCGCGCCGCTCCGCCGTCACCTTGGCGCGGATCGCGGCCCGCATCGACAGGTAGAACGGCAGCGCCGCGAGCGCGTCGAGATCCTCCGCCCGCCGGGTCTGCGCCAGATAGCGATTGAACGCCACATTGGCGGGCTGCGGCAGGCCGCGCTCGATCAGGTCCATGAGCAGAAAGGCGAGATCGTAGAGCACGTCGCCCGAGCCGATCAGCGGGCTGAACTCGATGGCGTCGAACAAGACCGGCGCGCCCTCGATCAGCGCGATATTGCCGAGATGCAGATCGCCGTGGATGCGCCGGATCAACCCCCGCCGTCCGCGCTCGACCAGGAGCGGCCGGATGCGTTCATAGGCGGCGCGGCTCGCGCGTCGCCAGCGCCTCGACCTCGGCGGGTGGAAACAGCTCGGGCGTCTTGCCGAATTCGGCAACATGCTCCGCGATGTATTCCCCGATCGCGTCGATCCAAGGCTGCGGCTCGACCGGCGGTGCCTGCGCATGTGCGGCCGCCACGATGCGGCCGAGCGTATCGGCGAGCGCCGCGTCGATGCGGCCTTGATCCGCCAGATGATCGAGGGTCGCGGCCTCGTCGAAGCGGCGCATCTCGACCGCCCATTCCACCGGCTCGCCGCCGCCATCGAGCGCGAGCGCGCCGTCTGCCTGGCGCGTGATCGCCACTAACCGGCGATAGATTTGCGGCGCGAACGGACGGTTGACCTCGAGCTCGGCCTCGCAGGCGGCCTTGCGCTTGGCGAGCGTGGAAAAATCCAGAAACGGGAACTTGACGGCGCGCTTGACCTTCAGTGCGCGCGCGCCGGCCAGAAAGACCGAGGCCGCGTGGGTGTCGATGCGCTTGACCGGCTGCCCGCCATTCTTGGCATCGGCAAGATAGGTGGCGGGATCGCCGAGCAGCGCCAGGACCGGTTCTTGGCTGTCCGGCTCGCGGTTCATGGGCAGCTTCCGGCGCGCCGCATGCGCGGCCCGGGCGGGCGCAGCTGCCGCGGTCTTGCGCGCTTTTCGGGCGCTTGCATCGTGCGCATCGGGTCACAAGCCTATTGACCATGTCGGGCGAAGCCGAAAGATGGCGCCGCCGTCGCCCATTCGTCCGCCGCGGCGCCAACCGATACCAGGGAAATCCCATGCGCCCCAATGACGGCACCAGAACCGCCGCCCAAGTCCTGATCGACCAGCTCGTGCTGCACGGCGTGCGCCACATCTTCTGCGTTCCGGGCGAGAGCTACATCGCGGCGCTCGACGCCATGCACGACGCTCCGATTGCCGTGACGATCTGCCGGCAGGAGGGCGGCGCCGCCATGATGGCGGAGGCGGCCGGCAAGGCCACCGGGGCGCCCGGCATCTGCTTCGTCACCCGCGGCCCCGGCGCCACCAATGCGGCGGCCGGGGTGCACGTGGCGCGCCAGGATTTCGACCCCGATGATCCTGTTCGTCGGCCAGATCGCCCGCGACATGCGCGAGCGCGAGGCCTTCCAGGAGCTCGACTACCGGGCGGTGTTCGGGACCATCGCCAAATGGGCGACCGAGATCGACGATCCGGCCCGCATCCCCGAGCTTATCTCGCGCGCCTTCTACGTCGCGACCAGCGGGCGCCCCGGCCCGGTGGTGATCGCGCTGCCCGAGGACATGCTGGTGGAGCCGGTCACGGTCAAGGATGCGCCCGCCTTCGTGCCGGTGGAGACCTGGCCGGGCCAGGCCGACATGAGCCGGCTGCAGAAGCTCATCTGGGCGGCCGCACGGCCGATCGTGCTCCTCGGCGGCAGCCGCTGGTCGGAGCCGGCCGGCGCGGCGCTGCAGCGCTTCGCCGAGCGCTTCGCGCTGCCGGTCGCGACCACGTTTCGCCGTGCCCATGTGATCGATGCGCTGCATCCCTGCTATGCGGGCGACCTCGGCATCGGCCCCAATCCCAAGCTCCTGGCGCGCATCAAGGCGGCCGATCTGGTGGTGCTGATCGGCGGCCGCATGGGCGAATTGCCCTCCCAGCGCTACACCCTGTTCGACATTCCGGGCCCGCAGCAAACTTTCGTGCACGTGCATCCGGGCGCCGAGGAGCTGGGCCGGGTCTATCGGCCGCATCTCGCCGTGCATGCGGCCCCCACCGCATTCGCGGCTTGCCTCGAAGCCCTGCAGCCGCCCAACCAGATCCCGTGGGCCGAGGCCACCAAGACAGCGCATGCCGAGTTCCTGGCCTGGACCGAACAGCCGACCGCCGTTCCGGGCCCCGTCAACATGGGCGAGATCGTCGCCGGCTTGCGGGCGAGCCTGCCGGTCGACGCCTTCATCTGCAATGGGGCCGGCAACTTCTCGATCTGGGTGCATCGCTACTACCGCTACCGGCGCTTCGGCACCCAGCTCGCGCCCATCTCCGGCTCCATGGGATACGGGGTGCCGGCCGCGGTGGCGATGCAACGGCTGCATCCGCAGCGCACCGTCGTTGCGTTCGCGGGTGACGGCGATTTCCTGATGACCGGACAGGAATTCGCCACCGCCGTGCAATACGGCCTGCCCATCATCGTGCTGGTGGTCGACAACGGCATGTACGGCACCATCCGGATGCATCAGGAGCGCGACTACCCGGGCCGGGTGGTCGGCACGCAGCTGCAGAACCCGGATTTCGCCGCCTATGCGCGCGCCTTCGGGGGATTCGGAGCGACCGTGGAGCGCACCGCCGACTTCGCGGAGGCCTTCGCGGCCGCGCAACGTTCCGGCAAGCCGGCGCTCCTGCACATCAAGGTCGACCCCGAGGCCATCACCCCCACCACCACGCTGGGCGCGATCCGCGCCAAGGCCCTGAGCGAGCACCGGAGCTGAGTTTGCTGTAGCGCTGTAGCCCGCATGAAGCGCAAGCATAATGCGGGACCGGCGTTCCTGGATTTCGCTTCGCTTCATCCAGGCTACGGACCGCCACACTTGTCTTTTGCCGTTCTATGAATCACAATTCATTTTTTAAAGAATTGCGGCCCGCGCATGCCTTATCGCCGCACCGAGAATGTCAGCCGCAAGCTGGCGGCGCGCCATGGCGCCATCATGGGGGCGGCCCGCGCGCTGGCGGCTGAGGGCGGCATGCGGAGCGTGCAGATCGCCGCCGTGGCGGAGCGCGCCGGCATCGCGGCCGGCACGGTCTATCGCTACTTTCCGGCGAAGACCGATCTGGTCACGGCCCTGGTGGCGGCCCATTGCGCGGCTGAGGTCGCCGCCCTCAATCACGCCGCCGACGCGGCGCCCGGGCCGCTCTCGGCGCTGGCGGCCGCCATCGTGACCTTTGCGGCCCGCGCGCTGGCGCGCCCGCGGCTCGCTTTCGCGATGATCGCGGAACCGGTCGAGCCCGAGCTCGACGCCGCCCGTCTTGACTATCGCCGCGCACTTGCCGGCGCCTTCGAGCTTCGCATCCGCAGCGCGCTCGAGCGCAATCTTCTGCCCGCCCAGAACGCCGCCGTGGCGGCGGCGGCGCTGGTCGGGGCATTGATTGAGGGATTGATCGGTCCGCTGGCTCCGGGGCCGACCTCGGATCAGGCCGAGAACCGGGCGCAGGTGCAGACCATCACGTTGTTCGGGTTGCGCGGCCTCGGCGTCATCGACGCCCGCGCCCGTGGCCTCGTGGTGCAGACGGCGCTGCCGCCCGTGGTCCCGTAGGGCGCAATCGCTTTATTGCGCCGCTTGGCGATGCTGATGGCGCAATAAAGCGATTGCGCCCTACGGTCCAACTCAATGCGACATCAGCACCGGGATGGTCGATGACGTCAAGATCGTGCGGGTGACGCCGCCGAGAATGAATTCCCGCAGCCGCGAATGCCCATAGCCGCCCATCACCATGAAATCGGCGCCGGTCTCGGCGATCTGCGCCCGAATGGCGGACGTCACGTCCACGTTGCCGGCGGAGACGCGCTTGAGCTCGACCTTAAGGCCGTGGCGGGCCAGGTGGCGGGCCATATTGGTGCCCACCAATTCGCTGCCTTTGCCGCGCTCGCCGCTGACCGCCACGATATCGATGGTCTTGGCGCGCCGCAGGAACGGCAGCGCATCCGCGATGGCGCGCGTGGCCGGGCGGCTGCCGTCCCAGCACACCAGTGCGCGCTCGAGCGCGGCGGGTTTGGTTTGCACATAGGGCACGACCACCACCGGCCGGCCGGATTCGAACAGCGCGCCTTCGATCAGAAGCTCCTCGGAGGCGCCCTCCTTGGGGCGGGCCTGCCCGACCACCGCGAGATCGAATCGGCGTGCGATGCGCCCGAACAGATCGGCGGCCCCCGCCACGCTGGCGTCGAGGATGCGCACCTCGCACGACAGCCCGGCGCGCGTCGCCGCTGCCTCGAACCGGCTGGTCGCCGCCTTCGCGCTCTTGGTGTTCTCCTCGCGTTGGGCTTCGATCAAGTCGGTCGGGATGCCGCCCATCACGCTGCCCGGAATCACCGGTTCATAGATGAAACCGACGCCCGCGACGTGAGCCTCGAACAGCTGTGCCAGCGAGATCGCATAATCGGCCGCGAATTCCTGCGGGGCCGCGCCGGTCAGGTTGACCACGATGTCCTTGACCATGGCTCGCACTCCTCGGGCGCAGACGTCGCGGGGCGGAGATCGATGCGGCCCGTCGATCGAAGCGCGATCACGGGCCGCATGCGGCGATTGCTATCCTTGCCGGCGGCTACTTCTTGCTGCCGTCGGCTTTGTATTGCGAGACGAAGGCCCACAGATTGGCGATCTCCTGGTCGTCCTTGATGCCGCTGAACGCCATGCGGGTGCCGGGCGCCATGGCGGCCGGATTGCCGACCCATTGCTTGAACAGCGCCGCATTCCAGGTGAGGTTGAGGCCCTTGGCGGCGTCGGAGTAGTTGAAGCCGGGGTAAGCGGCGGACTTGCGGCCATCGATCCCGTTGAGCGGGGGTCCGAGCTTGATCTTGGCGTCCGGCCCGATGTCGTGGCAGGGGCGGCACTTGTTGAAAGACTGCTCGCCGGCGGCGGCATCCTGCGCGAGCGCGGCCCCCGTCGATGCGGCAACGAGTAGCCCAGCATAAACCCACGTCCTCATCACTCTCTCCTCTCGTTCCTCTTGTTTTGATGTCGTTCCGACGGCCCGGTATTCGCCGCAGGGCGGACCTCCACGGTGCCGGAATGGCGCTCCGCGCTGCAAGTGTCAACGCCGCAAGTGTCAAGGGTAGGACACATGGGGTGTTTCTCCCCGGCGGCCGCGGCCGCCGGATTTTCGCACGGACTGAGTATCGCACGCCGTTTGCCGCTATAAACAGCGGCGGCGAGGAATGCAAAGGCGGGCGCCGCCCGCAACCCGGGCGTGCGCCCGCAGGAAAGATCGAAGGTCAGCTCCAAGGACAGTTCCATGTCGGTCAAAATGCCGGCCCCCGACCAGAGCGTGCTCGACCGCCGCGATCGCATCGTGCGCGCGCTGCGCGCGATCGTTCCGGGCGAGGGCGTGATCGCGACCGAATTCGAGATGCGTCCCTACGAGTCGGATGGGCTGACCGCCTATCGCCAGCCGCCCCTGGTGGTGGTGCTGCCCGGCACCGTCGACCAGGTCTGCGGCGTCTTGAAGTTCTGCCACCAGGAAGGCATCAGCGTGGTGCCGCGGGGCGCCGGCACCTCGCTGTCGGGCGGCGCGCTGCCGGCCGCCGACGGCGTCCTCCTCGGCATGGCCAAGTTCAACCGCATCCGCGAGATCGACCTGGAAAATCGCGTGGTGGTGGCGGAGCCCGGGGTGACCAATCTGGCCATCACGGACGCGGTCGAAGCGGCCGGGTTCTACTATGCGCCCGACCCGTCCTCGCAGATCGCCTGCACGATCGGCGGCAATGTGGCGGAAAATTCCGGCGGCGTGCATTGCCTCAAATACGGGGTCACCAGCAACAATGTGCTCGGCCTGGAGATGGTGCTGATGACCGGCGAGCGCGTGCGCATCGGCGGCCGGCACCTCGACAGCGGCGGCTATGATCTGCTCGGCGTCATGACCGGCTCGGAGGGGTTGCTCGGCGTCGTCACCGAGGTGACGGTGCGCATCCTGCGCAAGCCGGAATGCGCCCGCGCGGTGCTGATCGGCTTCGCCGCCGCCGAGGATGCCGGCGATTGCGTGGCCGCGATCATCGGGGCCGGCATCATCCCGGGCGGCATGGAGATGATGGACGCTCCGGCGATCCACGCCGTCGAGCAATTCGTCCATGCCGGCTATCCGCTCGACGTCGAGGCTTTGCTGATCGTCGAGCTCGACGGCGCGCAGGCCGAGGTCGATCATCTGTTGCCGCGCGTCGAGGCGATCGCCGCGGACTGCCGCGCCGTGACCTGCCGGGTCTCCGGCTCGGAAGCGGAGCGGCTCTTGTTCTGGGCCGGCCGCAAGGCGGCGTTCCCGGCGGTCGGGCGCATCTCGCCGGACTATTACTGCATGGATGGCACCATCCCGCGCGCCAAGCTGCCGTTCGTGCTTAAGCGCATGCGCGACATGGCCAAGACCCATCGGCTCGCCGTCGCCAACGTGTTCCATGCCGGCGACGGCAATCTGCATCCGCTCATCCTCTACGACGCCAATCAGCCGGGCGAGCTGGAGCGGGCCGAGGCTTTCGGGGCCGACATCCTGCGCCTGTGCGTCGAGGTCGGAGGCGTGCTGACCGGCGAGCACGGCGTCGGGGTCGAGAAGCGCGATCTGATGCCGACCATGTTCACGGAGATCGATCTGGCCCAGCAGCAGCGGCTCAAATGCGCGTTCGACGAGCGCGGCCTGCTCAATCCCGGCAAGGTGTTTCCGACCCTGCACCGCTGCGCCGAGCTCGGCCGCATGCATGTGCGGGCCGGCAAGCTGCCGTTTCCCGATCTGCCGCGGTTTTGAACGGCCGCCTGACCGAAGCCCTCAAAGCGCGCGACGCCAAGGACGTCGAGAACGCCGTGCAATGGGCGCTCAGCGCGGGCAGGCCGCTCGAGATCCTCGGCCATGGCTCGAAACGCGCGATCGGCCGGCCGCCCGCAGGCCGATCTCGCCCTCGATCTGTCGGGCCTCTCCGGCGTCATCCTGTACGAGCCGGCGGAGCTGGTGTTGAGCGCCAAGGCCGGCACGCCGCTGTCCGAGATCGAGGGGCTGCTCGCCGCCAAAGGGCAGCGGCTGGCTTTCGAGCCGATGGATTGCGGACAGCTGATGGACGGCCCGGTCGGGCGCGGCACCATCGGGGGCACGGTGGCGGCGAGCTTATGTGGCCCGCGCCGGATCGCGGCGGGCGCCGCGCGCGACCATCTGCTCGGCTTTTCCGCGGTGTCCGGGCGCGGCGAGACGTTCAAGTCGGGCGGCCGGGTGGTGAAGAACGTCACCGGCTACGATCTCTGCAAGCTCATGGCGGGCTCCTGGGGCACGCTCGCCGCCTTGACCGAGGTGACGGTGAAGACGCTGCCCAAGCCGGAAACCGAGGCGACGGTGGTGATGTCCGGGCTCGACGACGCGACCGCGATGCGGGCCATGGCGGCCGCCATGGGGTCGAGCCACGAGGTCTCCGGCGCCGCCCATCTGCCGGCCGCGACCGCGGCGCGCTTTCCCATGGGGGAGGCCGTGGCGGCCGGGCGGGCCCTGACGGCGCTGCGGCTCGAGGGGGTGGCACCCTCGGTCGCCCATCGCAAGGCCGCTCTGTGGGCGGCGCTGCGGCCCCTTGGCGAGGCGGCGATGATCGACGATATGGTCTCCCGACGGTTGTGGATGGCGATTCGCGACGTCGCGGCCTTCGCGGCCAGCCGCACCGGCCGCGACCATCCGCTGTGGCGCATCTCCACGACGCCCACCAAGGGTCACGAGCTGGCCGCGCGACTGAGCGGCGCGATCGAGGTCGAGGTGCTGTATGATTGGGCCGGCGGACTGCTCTGGGTCGCGCTGCCGGGGGCGGCGGATGCCGCCGCCGGCCTGGTGCGGGCGGCGGTGGCGGCGGTCGGCGGTCATGCGACGCTGGTGCGCGCCCCGGCGCAGTTGCGCGCCACGCTCGATGTGTTCGAGCCGCAAGACGCCGGCCTCGCCGCGTTGACCAAGCGCGTCAAGGAGAGCTTCGATCCCAAAGGCGTGCTCAATCCCGGGCGGATGTGGGCGCACGTTTGATACGAGAACGGTTCCGGTAGGGGCGGCCATCGTGGCCGCCCGGTCGTGGGCCGGGGAGCGGGCGCCCCATGCGGGGCGCCTAACCGCCCAGGCGGGGCGCCCTAGAGCCAGGTGGTTTGGATCTCCGATGCAGACCCTGTTCACGCTCGCCCAGCTGGCCGACCCGCAGGTGGCGGAATCCGAGCGCATCCTGCGCACCTGCGTGCATTGCGGCTTTTGCACCGCGACCTGCCCGACCTATGTGCTCGACGGCGACGAGCTCGACAGCCCGCGCGGGCGCATCTACCTGATCAAGGACATGCTGGAATATGATCGGCCGGCGAGCCGCGAGGTGGTCAAGCACATCGACCGCTGCCTGTCGTGTCTCGCCTGCATGACCACCTGTCCGTCGGGGGTGCATTACATGCACCTGGTCGATCATGCCCGCGCCCGGATCGAGGACACCTACGTCCGGCCGCTGCCGGACCGCTGGCTGCGCGCCGCGCTCGCCCGGGTCCTGCCCGACAATGGCCGGCTGCGCTGGGCGCTGCGGGCCGCGCGCCTGGCGCGGCCGTTCGCCGGCCTCATCGCCGCCTGCGGTCTCAAGCCGCTCGCCGCCATGCTGCGGCTCGCCCCCGCGCGGCTGCCGCGCGGCGCGGCTGCGGCCGGGCGGCGCGTGATCGCGGCGCAGGGCGCGCGCAAGGGCCGGGTCGCCCTCCTGTCCGGCTGCGTCGGCCCGGTGATCAAGCCCTCGATCGAGGCCGCCGCGATCCGGGTCCTCACCCGGCACGGCATCGAGGTGGTGCTGGCGCAGGGCCAGGGCTGCTGCGGCTCGCTCGTCCACCATCTCGGCCGCGAGCAGGACGCACTCGCGGCCGCCCGCGCCAATATCGACGCCTGGAGCGAGGAAATCGCCACCGGCGGGCTCGACGCCGTCCTGGTGACGGCGTCGGGCTGCGGCACCACGGTCAAGGACTACGGCTTCATGCTGCGCGGTGATTCGGCCTATGCCGGCAAGGCGGCGCGGATCGCGGCTCTCGCCCGGGACATCAGCGAGTATCTGGCCGGTCTGGAGCTCTCCGGGTCGGGCGCAGCGGAAGGCCTGTCAATCGCGTATCATTCGGCTTGTTCGCTGCAGCACGGGCAGAAAATCGAGCGCCAGCCAAAAGAATTGCTTTGCAAGATCGAATTCGTGGTCAAAGATGTACCAGAAGGACATCTCTGCTGCGGCTCGGCCGGGACCTACAACATTTTGCAGCCGGACATTGCGAGGAGGTTGCGCGATCGCAAAGTGGGGAATATCCAGAAGCTGGCGCCTGACGTGATTGCTGCCGGCAATATCGGTTGTATCATCCAGATCGCAGCCGGCACGGCGATCCCGGTGGTCCACACCGTCGAGCTGATCGACTGGGCGACGGGGGGTGGCAAGCCTGAGGCGCTGATGGACGGTTGAGGCTTACTGAGCTTATGGACGAGCTGAGCTGATGAACGGAAGTCGACGGTAGCTGATCGAGAGTGGCCTGGAGCCGTAGCCTGAAGGACTAAAGCCCGATGGTTCGTGCGTGATCGCCAGGAAGCCCGCAATGCCACCGCCAGCGCAGCGGGGGGTTGGTCGATACCCAGGGGAGCGCGCCCCGGTCCGTACGGCAGATGTGGCTGTACGGCAGATGTAAGCACGGCGGGGTGCTTTTAAGTCGTACCGGCAGTGAGTTCGGACCGGTAGTCGTACCGAAATCTGAGCCGAAACGATCGGGAGGACGATCATGGCGAAGAAGGCGAAGTCGAAGACCAAGAAGTCGAAGAAGGCGAAAGCCAAGAAGACGAAGAAGATGAAGACGAAAAAGACGGCTGTGGCGCGGAAGAAAAAGCGCGCGGTCGCCAAGAAGAGCGCCGGCAAGAAGCCGGCCGCCAAGAAGGCGAAGGCGAAGGCAAAGGCCGAAGGCGCGCAAGGCGGCTTCCAAGCCCAAGGCGGCGGCCACGAAGTCGAAGCCCGCCGCCCCAAAGCCCGCCCCAAAGCCGATGGCGCCGCCGGCGCCCAAGCCCATGGCGCCGCCGGCGCCCAAGCCCATGGCGCCGCCGGCGCCCAAGCCCATGGCAGCCCCGGCTCCCAAGCCGATGGCACCGCCGGCCCCCAAGCCGATGGCACCGCCGGCCCCCAAACCCATGGCGCCGCCGGCCGCCGCTCCGCGACCGGCAGCCCCGCCCCCGCCCCCGATGCCACCCCGGCCGAGCATGCCGGCGGCGGGCGCTCATAGCCCGACGGCGCCGTCACATTCTTCGTCGACGCCCGGTTCACCGTCCCCGATGGGCGGTCACACCCCGCCCGCCCGCCCGCCCGGTGGCGGCGGTGAGGGCGGCCACGGCGGCTCGTAACAGGCCGCGTGATGGCGAATCCGAGGGTCCCGCGCCAGAGCGCGGGGCCCGTTCTGCTTTGAACGGCTTTCCGGTCGCGCCGCGCCTTGTCCAGGGCGAATCAGGCCTCGGCCGCGAGCAATGTCCTCTTCCCCAACCGCATCCTCTGGGGGGCATCCCAGGTCCTGGGTCGAGCCGATCCGGGTCTGCGATTGTGCGTGCCGACCAGGCGGATTTCAGCTCCGGATGGCACTTGTACAGCCCGTTATGTGTTCAATTTACAACACCTGGATTCTTTCGATCGGTAAAACCCCTGGAAGCACAAAAATGCGGCAAATGCCGATGGATTTTGCTTGCTGGTATTTCTTAAGATGGCGTTAGTTCGCATGCGAAGAACGTCGCGCGACGGCAACGGGGACTTGAAGTCGCAGATGACGAGCTTGGCGCCCAATGAAGGGCGCGTACTGACGAAAGGGGCTTGAAGATGAAAAAAGTTGTGTTGTCCGTATTGGCCGCCATGGCGCTTGCGACGCCGGCGCTGGCTGCCGATCTCAAGATGCTCACCAAGGCGCCGCCGCCGCCGCCGAGCCCGTGGGACTTCGCCTTCGGCGACGCCATCATGACGGATTACATGTGGCGCGGCATCACCCAGTCGGCGCACCGCGGATCGGTCGCCGCCTACTTCGAGCCGCGCTACAACTTCACCGACTCGCTGCAAGGCTACGTCGGCCTGTCGGGCGAAAGCATCGACTTCCCGAATCACGCCGCGGCCGAGATCGACGTCTACGGCGGTATCCGCCCGACCTTCGGCAAGCTCGCCCTCGATTTCGGCGGCTGGCTCTACTACTACCCGGGTGGCCAGTGCTTCAGCGGCGGAACGTTCACCGGGCTCACCGGCGGCCAGGCTTGCGACGGCTTCAGCGCAGGCGACCAGTGGCAGGGCGGCCCGCTGCCGAACGGCAACGCCGCCAAGGCCTATGCGAGCTTCTACGAAATCTATGGCAAGGCCACCTACACGGTGACCGATTCGTGGTCTCTCGGTGCCCAGGTCTATTATTCGCCGTCGGTCTCGAATACCGGCGCCAACGGCACCTACGCGGCCGGCACCATCAAGTATACGGCTCCGGCCGGCATGCCGCTTCCCAAGGATGTCGGCTTCTACGCCTCCGCGGACGGCGGCTACTGGTGGCTGGGAACATCTGACGCCTTCTATGGCACGGCGGCGTTCCCCACCGGCGTCCCCTATACCAGCTACGCCAATGTCGACGTCGGCATCGGCTTCACCTGGAAGGTGTTCACCCTCGACTTCCGTTATTACGACACCAACCTGAACAAGGGTGATTGCAATGCCTTCACCAGCGACCATACGGCCGCGGGCATCAACTCCAATATCACGGCGATCAACCCTGGAACCGCCGGTGGCGGCTTCGGCCTCGGCTCCAACTGGTGCAGCCAGACCTTCGTGGTCAAGCTGTCGTCTGATCTGACGCTGGCGAACCTGAAGTAAGCGTCGTCCCAAGTATCTTCATCTGCCCTTTCGGCGGGCGGCGGCTCAAAACGAGCCGCCGCCCGTTTGCGTTGGCGCCCGAAGCGCGATGACGCCGCCCTTGAGCAGGAGGGCGCGCCTTGTCGCGCGGGCCTGCTTCTCGCCGTCGGCCTGCAGCGCCGACGCCGGGCGGTCTGTCACAGACCGGCCATGAATCTCGTCATGGTGGTCAGGTGAAATTGACCTCCGACTTCGGCGCGGTGTATGAGCCCCCGTCGTCATCTCCACCGGGAGCATCGCATGCGACTTCCTGCGGCAATTTGGTCGGGCTGCGTGGCCGGTGCGCTGGCGGTCTCTTATTTGCCGGGTACGGGGCGGCCTTGGCGGTGGAGCGCAGCTTTCCGGATGATGGTCTGCTGATGCTGGAGGCGAAGCCGATGAAGGGCTCCAAACGCGTCCCCATCCTGCAGATCGATTCCAGGAACGAGGCCTCGATCGATCTGTGGTGCAATACCGTGCCGGCCCAACTGGTCTTGGCCGACAATACGATCACCATCATCCTCGGCTCACCGACCGCGAAGCAATGCGATCCCGACCGCATGCAGGCCGACCAGGACCTGCTGGAGGCCTTGCAGCAGGTCACGACCTGGCGGCGGCAGGATGACCTCCTGGTCCTGCAGGGCGAGCGCAGCCTGCGGTTTCATTTGAGCTCGAATTGAGGAGCGAACAGGGAGCGGCGAATAGCGAACAGGGTGAGTAGTGAGTAGTGAGTAGTGAGTAGTGAGTAGTGAGTAGTGAGTGGTGAGTAGTGAGTAGGAAGAGCCGCCAACGACGCCTCCTTCCTACTCACTATTCACCACTCTCACCACTCCCTTTTCGCTATTCGCTATTCGCCCCCCTCAAACCCATGCAGCCGGGCCGGATTGTCGACCAGCACGGCGCGGCGCGCCGCGGCGTCCGGCAGGAACCGGTACAACAGCTCGATCAGATCGCTTTCCTGCGGCCCGCCGCCTTCGTTGTGGCTGTGGGTATGGGGCCAATCGGTGCCGAACATGCAGCGGTCGGGAGCGGCGGCATAAAGCTCGCGGCCGATCGGGACCACGTCATGCCAGCCGCTCGCCTGCGCCGACATGCGCGCGCCGTTGGACAGCAAGACCCAGAAATTCTCCCGCCGCATGAGGTCGAGCACCAGGTCGTGGGCCGGATTGCGGGCGCCGTCGGCGGGCTTGAGGCGGGCCATGTGGTCGATCACCACCGGAACCGCGGTGATCGCCCGCAGCGTCTCGCGCCAGATCGGGCAGCTCCTCGGGCCCGACGAAAATCTTGATGTACCACCCGTATTGGCGGATACGCTCGATCGAGCGCTGCAGCAGTTGCGGGCTCGGCGCCATCTTGAACATGGCCACGAAATTGAACCGCACCCCGCGCATGCCGGCCGCATGCAGGCGCCCGAGCTCGGCGTCGGTGACGCTGTCATCGATGATGCCGGTCGCCCGATAGCGTCCGCGCGGCACGCCTTGCAGCGCTTCGATGAGGTAGGAATGGTCGGTCGTGTAGTTCGCCGGCTGCACGAACACGCCGCGCGCGAAGCCGACCGTGCGATGCATGCGCAGCGCATCCTCGAACGACGCCTCGCGGCTCGCATGCACCGGATTGGGATTGCGATCGGGAAATTTCGCCGGATCGCCGAAGACATGCAGATGGCAGTCGCAGCTCATGGGCGGCAGCGGTTCGGCCGGCGGCAGCGCCGGCCGCGTCGCGCCCGCATATTTTTCGGTCATGGCGGCTCACCGGGATGCAAGTGAGGGGATGCGGTTTCTGTTTGCCACGGGCGGCGCCGAAATGAAACGGGGCCGCCCTGCGGCAGCCCCGTCCGGGAGCTCTCGCATTGGATCGGGTACTCAGAAATCCATTCCGCCCATTCCACCCATGCCGCCGCCGCCCGGCATGGCTGGCATCGCGGGCTTGTCCTTCGGCAGCTCGGCCACCATGGCTTCCGCGGTCACGATCAGGCCGGCGACCGAAGCCGCGTCTTGCAGCGCCGCGCGCACCACCTTGGCGGGGTCGATGATGCCCTTGTCGACCATGTCCACATACTCTTCGGATTGCGCGTCGAAGCCGAAGGTCTCCGATCTCGATTCCAGGATCTTGCCGACCACGATCGAGCCCTCGACTCCGGAATTCTCCGCGATCTGCCGGATCGGCGATTCCAGCGCCTTGAGCACGATGTTGATGCCGGCCTGCACGTCGGAATTGCGGATTGGTGATCTTGCCGACCGCCTTCTTGGCGCGCAGCAAGGCGACGCCGCCGCCCGGCACGATGCCTTCCTCGACCGCCGCGCGGGTGGCGTTGAGGGCGTCCTCGACCCGGTCCTTCTTCTCCTTCACCTCCACCTCGGTGGCGCCGCCGACCCGGATCACCGCCACGCCGCCGGCGAGCTTCGCCAGCCGTTCCTGCAGCTTCTCGCGGTCGTAGTCGGAGGTGGTCTCCTCGATCTGCGCCTTGATCTGGCCGATGCGCGCCTCGATCTCCTTGCGCTTGCCGGCGCCGTCCACGATGGTGGTCTTCTCCTTCTCGATGATCACCTTCTTGGCGCGGCCGAGCATCTGCAGGTTCACGTTCTCGAGCTTGATGCCGAGATCCTCCGAGATCAGCTGCCCGGCGGTCAGGATCGCGATGTCCTCCAGCATGGCCTTGCGGCGATCCCCGAAGCCCGGCGCCTTGACGGCCGCGATCTTCAAGCCGCCGCGCAGCTTGTTGACCACCAGCGCCGCCAGCGCCTCGCCCTCCACGTCCTCGGCCACGATGAGGAGCGGCTTGCCGGACTGCACGATGGCTTCCAGCACCGGCAGCATGGCCTGCAGGCCGGACAGCTTCTTCTCGTGCAGCAGCACATAGGCGTCCTCGAGCTCCGCCACCATCTTCTCGGCATTGGTGATGAAGTAGGGCGAGAGGTAGCCGCGGTCGAACTGCATGCCTTCGACGATCTCGACCTCGGTCTCGAGCGCCTTGGCCTCCTCGACCGTGATGACGCCTTCGTTGCCGACCTTCTGCATGGCCTGCGCGATCATCTTGCCGATCTTGCCGTCGCCGTTCGACGAGATGGTGCCGACCTGGGCGATCTCGGCCGAGGAGCCGACCTTCTTGGCGCGCTTCTCGATGTCCTTCACCACCGCGGCGACCGCGATGTCGATGCCGCGCTTCAAGTCCATCGGGTTCATGCCGGCGGCGACCGACTTGGCGCCTTCCCGCACGATGGCATGGGCCAGCACGGTCGCCGTGGTGGTGCCGTCGCCGGCCTGGTCGTTGGTCCTTTGCGCCACCTCGCGCACCATCTGGGCGCCCATGTTCTCGAACTTGTCCTCGAGCTCGATCTCCTTGGCGACCGTCACCCCGTCCTTGGTGATGCGCGGCGCCCCGAAGCTCTTGTCGATGACGACGTTGCGGCCCTTGGGGCCGAGCGTCACCCGCACCGCACTCGCCAGGATGTCGATGCCGCGCAGCATCCGGTCGCGCGCGTCGGAGGAGAATCGAACTTCTTTCGCAGCCATTGCCTTGCTCCGGTTGAGCCTTGCTCCGGTTGATTGCCGCTTCGGCGTGTCGAGCCCGGGCCGGTCCGGGCTCGCGGGCGGCATGACGGCATGCGTGTGGGGTTGCGGCCTAGTTGATGACGCCCATGATGTCGGACTCTTTCATGATCAGCAGGTCCTCGCCGTCGATCTTGACCTCGGTGCCCGACCATTTGCCGAACAGCACGCGGTCGCCGACCTTGACGTCCGGCTTGATCAGCCCTCCGGCCTCGTCGCGCCCGCCGGGGCCGACCGCGATGATCTTGCCTTCCTGCGGCTTCTCCTTGGCGGTGTCCGGAATGATGATGCCGCCCTTGGTCTTCGTCTCGGCATCGATTCGCTGCACCACCACGCGGTCATGCAGGGGGCGAAAATTCATCTTGGCCATGGCTTCCTCGCGATCGTTGGATGGGTGCTGGAGGGCGGCTGAAGCTTGGTCGGCTCGGCCGCAAAGATTCGATTTGCTGCTCGTTGGCACTCGTTATCAGGAGTGCTAAGAGCAGGCGGGGAAATAGGTCCTCCGCTGCGCGCTGTCAAGCTGACGCCCGCGCGCGGCTCGTTTTCGCTTTTCATCGCGCCCGCCTTCGTGCTGCATGCTCGAAGGCGCGCCCTTGATCGGAGCCGAGCTGACCCGAATGTCGCGCATCCGCTATCTCGCCATCCTGTGCTCGGAGCCGGCCGCGCTCGCGGGCTTCTACCGCCGCCGTTTCGGCATGGAGGACTTGGGGGCTACGGACGCGGGCGACGTCAGCCTCACCGACGGCGGCTTCAATCTCACCTTGTTCAAGCAGCGCCCGCAATTGCACGAGCCCTGCATGGAGCTCGGCCTGCATCATCTGGGGATCGCGGTCGACGATTTGGATGCGACGCTCGCGCGCTACCGCGCGTTCAATCCGCGCGGCGTGGTCATCGCCGAGAGCGGCGATCTGCAGCATGGCGACGTGCGCATCCACGATCCCGAATGCCATCCGGTGACGCCTGTCGCAGCGCCGGTTCGGATTGGGCGAGAGCGCCGCCCGGATTCCCCGCATCGCCCATATCGCGCTCAATGCGCTCGATACCGAGCTGATGCTCGATTTCTACCGCGAGGTTTTCGGCTTCCGCGAATTGTTCGAGGCGCACCGGGAATCCAGGAAGCGGCCCGGCTATCGCAACAAGCACGTGGGCGACGGCCACAGCAACGTGGCGATCCAGACCTTCTACAGCGACGAGGTGGGACACGAGGCGCGTTTCGGCATCGCCCATTTCGGCGTCCTGGTCGGCGATTCCAAAGCCATGGCGGAGGCGGTCGTTCGCGACGGCGCCACCGTCAAGGCGCGCCCGGCGCACCGCACCCAATCGGAGATCCGCATGCGCGATCCGGAGGGCAACGGCTGCGACCTGTCGCAGCGCGGCTGGGAGGTGGATACCGACACCTGGGTGCGCGCCGGGGCGGCCTGAGCGGTGAAGCCGAGCCCTAAACCTGCGGCTCCCATTGCTTCGAGCTGGCGCCGGCCAGCTCGCGCACCCGCTCCTCGTCGCGGGCGAACTCGGCGGCCGGGCCCTCGTACACCACGCGGCCGTCGTCGAGCACATAGGCGCGGTCGGCGATCTCGACCGCCATGCGCACATTCTGCTCGACCAGCAGGATCGAAATTCCCTCCTGGCGCATGCTGGCGATCACGTTGAACACCTCGCGCACCAAGAGCGGGGCGAGGCCTTGCGAAGGCTCGTCGAGCAGCAGGAGCTTGGGGTTGAGCAAGAGCGCGCGGGCGATCGCCAGCATCTCCTGCTCGCCGCCCGACAGGAAGCGGCCTTTGCTGGCGCGCCGCTCCTGCAGGCGCGGGAACAGCTGATAGACGCGCGCGATGGTCCAGGGGCCGGGGCGCTCGATCGGCACCAGCAGATTTTCCTCGACCGTCAGGCTGCCGAAGACGCGCCGGCCCTCCGGCACGAACCCGACCCCCAGACCGACGATGCGGTCCGGCGGCCAGGCGGTGGTGAGCTCGACCGAAAATCCGCACGCTGCCCGCGCGCGCCGGGGTCAGCCCGATCAAGCTGCGCAGCGTGGTGCTCTTGCCGGCGCCGTTGCGGCCCAACAGGGTGACGATCTCGCCTTCGCCCACCGTGAGCCCGACGCCGTGCAGGATGTGGCTCTTGCCGTAGAAGGTGTGAAGCCCTTCGGCCGCGAGCACGCTCATGCGGACTGTCCCAGATAAGCCGCCTGCACGCGCTCGTTGGCGGCGATCTCGGCGGGCGAACCTTCCGCCAGCACGGCGCCCTCGGCCAGCACCATGATGCGCGTCGCCAGATGGAAGACGACGCGCATGTCGTGCTCGATCAGCACGATCGCCAGCTGGTGCTCCTTGTGCACCTTGGCGATCAGCTGGACGATGTCGTGGGTTTCCTGGTCCCCCATGCCGGCGGTGGGCTCGTCGAGCAGCAGGAGGCTCGGGTTCAAGGCCAGCGCCATCATGATCTCGGTGGCGCGCTGATCGCCATGCGAGAGCTCGCCCGCCAGCTGGTCGGCCTTGGCGGCGAGGCCGGCCTGCGCCAGCAGGGCCGCGACCCGCTTGTCGATCTCGGCCCGCCGGCGCCCCGACAGCCACGGCACCAGCCGCAGCCCCGCCGCCACCTCGACCGGCACGCGCACGTTCTCGTACACGGTCAGCTCGGGAAAGATCTCGGTGATCTGGAACGTGCGCGCCATGCCGAGCGCGACCCGCTCGTGCGCCGGCAGCGGCGGTGATGTCGCGGTCGCGAAAGCGGATGCGGCCGGAGCTGGGCGGGAAGAAGCCGCTGATCGAGGTTGAAGAAGGTGGTCTTGCCGGCGCCGTTGGGGCCGATCACCGCGTGCAGCTCGCCGGGCTCGACCTTGAGCGATACGCCGTTGACGGCGATCAGGCTGCCGAAGGCGCGCACCACATTGTCGACCTCGAGCAGGCTCATGCTTGCACCTTCCGGCGCAGGATGCCGAGCACGCCGGTCGGGAAGAACACCACCACCAGCACGAAGAAGATGCCGATCAGCGACATCCAATTGTCGGTGAGGCTGGAGAGCTTGTCCTGCAGCACCACGAAGATCGCCGCGCCGATCAGCGGACCCCAGAACGAGCGCATGCCGCCCAGCACCGCCATGATCACGAAGTCGCCCGATTGCTGCCAGTGGAACGCGCGCGGATCGACGAAATTGTCGAGATAGGCGTAGAGCGTGCCGGCCAGGCTGGTGAACGCCGCCGAGATCACGAACGACAGCCAGATGTGCTGCTGCACCGGGATGCCGAGGAAGCGGGCGCGGCGCTCGTTCTCGCGGATCGCCAGCAAGGTGTGGCCGAACGGCGAGCGCAGCAGCAGCGCCATCAGGCCGGCCGAGACCGCCAGGCACACCAGCACCAGATAGTAGAAGGCCTTGTCGTTGTCCGCGATGTCGATCTGCGCAAACCCGAGATCGAGCGGCATCGCGCTTCCATCCGGTCAGCCCGTCGTCGCCGCCGGTGAGCGAGACCCAGCGGAAGGCGATGAAATAGAACACCTGCCCGAACGCGATCGTCACCATGGCGAAATAGACGCCGCGCAACCGCACCGTCATGGCGCCGATCACCATCGCGCCGAGCGTGCCGGCCAGCGACCCCGACCAGGATGCCGAGCGACGTCGAGGGCTCGAGGTATTTGATCGCCATCCCGGCCCCATAGGCGCCCAGTCCCAGATAGGCGGCGTGGCCGAACGACAGCACCCCGGTGAAGCCGAGCAGGAAATTCACCGCCATGGCGGCGATCGCCATCACCAGCACGCGGGTTCCGAGCGCCGTGTAGCCGCCCACCAGCGGCATCCAATACGGCATGGTGCCCAACAGCACGAAGATCACCAGGGTGGGGCCGAAACGCTCGATTGCTTTCACCGCAGCCGCCCCTCGTCACCGAACAGGCCGCTCGGCCGCACCAGCAGCACCAGCGCCATCATCACATAGATCACCGCCTCGGTGGCGGTGGGGAAGAACACCGTGGTGAGCCCCGAGGCGACGCCGATCAGGAGCCCGCCCGCGAGCGTGCCCGGCAGGCTGCCCAGCCCGCCGACGATGATGGCGACGAAGCTCGGCATGATCAGCGTGTCGCCGATGGTCGGCGACAGGCCCAGCATGCCGGCCGCCAGCACGCCGGCGAGCCCGGCCAGATAGATGCCGAGGCCGAAATTGACGTTGCGCAACAGCCGCACATTGACCCCGAGCGCCGAGACCGTCTCGAGATCGAGCGTGCCGGCGCGAATGCGCATGCCGAGCCGGGTATAGCCCAGGATCAGGAACAGCCCGCCCACCGCCACCGCCACCACCAGCACCATGAAGATGCGATAGCCGGTCAGGAAGAAGAAGTCGGTGGAGAGCGGCGAGGCCAGCCAGCCGGGAATCTGATAGGGCACGCTTTGCGCCCCCCAGATGAAGCGCAACACGTCCTGGAAGATGAAGGCGAGCCCGAAAGTGAGCAGCAGGCTGTAGAGCGGATCGCGGCCGTAGAGGCGCCGGATCAGCAGCCGCTCCAGCACGAGCCCCAGCACCGCGGTCAAGACCGGCGCGATCAGCAGGCCGCCCCAGAAGCCGACGAACGGCGCCAGCGAATAGGCGAAATAGGCGCCGAGCGCCAGAAAGCCTCCATGGGCGAAGTTGATCACGCCGCTCAAATTGAGGATCAACGACAGGCCGAGCGCCATCAGGGCGTAGAACGCGCCGACGATCAGCCCGTTCAACAGGTTGAACAGTATCACCTGGCTCATGACCGCGCCGCCCCCGGGCCGCTGGTCATCGGGCCGCCGGTCGCCGGGCCTGGACGGCGGCGCTCCAGGTGCGCCGTTGCGACGGCCGGACGAGGCCTGCGTTCACTTCCATCATGCCCCGTCGTCGCTCCCCCGGCGGCGTGCTACGCCTGTGGGCGCCGCGCTGCGCGCGACGCCCTCTCATTCCTTGCGAAGATCAGGCCGGATAGACCAGCTTGCACCCGGTATCGGCCGGGGTGGGCATGAAGTCCGGCCCGTTCACCACCTGATCGATCACGAACAGGTCCTCCGGGTCGGAGGTGCCCTTCGATTGCAGATGCCCGACGAACGCGGAGGGCACCAGCTGATGATCCTCGGCCCGATAGTAGGGCGTGCCCGGCATCAGCGCCACCTCGGGGGGAAGCTTGAATCCCTCCAGGGCATGGGCCAGCTTGACGGCGGCGATGGTCTTTTCCTGGTTGGCGACCAGCGCGCAGGTCCACAGCGCCGCATAGCCGAACCAGGTGCGTGCGGTCGGCACCTTGCCGGTCTTCTTGCGGATGTCGGCGACGAATTCGGCGACATGCGGCACATTGGGCTGGTTCCAGTACCACTCGAACAGCCAGGAGCCGATGCGCGCCTCGGGCGGCAGGCCCTCGACCACCTCCAGCTCCTGCTGCATGCCGGCGATCTTGACCTGCTTGTCCAGGCCGAACTGCACCGCCTGCTTGATCGAGTTGATCCCGTCGTCGCCGGCCGCCAGATCGACGATCACGTCCGGATTGGCGGCGCGCGCCTTGATCAGGATGGCGGAATAATCGGTGGTGCCGAGCGGGAAGAACTCGACCCCGACGTTGACGCCGCCCACCTTGGCGGCCGCCTTCGCCAGCCCCTCCTGCAGGGCGTGGCCGAACGCGTAATCCTGGGCGATCACGTAGTATCTTCTTGCCGATCTTGTTGATCAGCGGGCCCGCCATGGCGTTGCCCTGCATCGCGCCGGTGTTGCAGATGCGGAAGGTGGTCCAATGGCAGCTGCGTCCCGGTGACCGCGTCGGCATGGCCGCCCGGAACGATATGCAGGACCTTGAGCTCGGCCGCGACCTGCGCAATGGCGATCGCATGCGAGGAGTTCACGTTGCCGATCAGGAAGTCGACCTTGTCGCTCTGGATCAGCTTGCGGGCCTTTTGCACCGCGACGTCGGTCTTGTCCGAGGTCGAAATCCTCGACAATCAGCTGGACCTGCCGGCCCAGGATGCCGCCCTTGGCGTTGACCTGCTCGGCGGCCAGCTGCATGCCGGTCACCTCGTTCTTTCCGAGCGCCGTGTAGATGCCGGTCAAGGGATTATCCACCCCGATCTTGATCGGCTCCTCGCCCCGCGCCTTGATGATGTACGGCGCCACCAATTGCGCCGCGCCCACTGTCAGGCCGGCCTTGAGCAGCGTGCGCCGGCCGAGCCCGCTCGTCGTCGATTTCTGAGACATCGTTTCCTACCCGCGTGTTATGATTGGCTATTATCCGGATTTTCCAGATGGCCTTCGATTTTGGAAATAGCTTGCCCGAGTTTGGCATTGCGGGCAAGCCGTGCCGGCGTGCCGCGTCATTTCGTCAGGTCCGGCGTCGGCCGGCCCGCCCTGTTGGACCGTCATACCCCTGATAAATGCTTAGCCGCCATGGTATCGCTATAGCGCAATGCGAGCATGCGTCGGCGCCGGTCATGGCCGGCCGCCTGCATGACGGCGCCGGATAGGGTCGCACGATGAGGTTACGCCCCCGCCCGCATGCGGCTCGCATGAGCGCGATCACGGCCTGGATCGGGATCTTGATCGGAATCTTGGCCGCGCCCGCCGCGGTTGCCGAGCCGGTGGCGGACTTCTATCGCGGCAAGCAGATCAAGATTTACATCCGGGCCGCGCCGGGCGGCAATTACGACGTCTATTCGCGCCTGCTGGGGCGTCACATCGCGCGTTTCCTGCCGGGCAATCCGAGCGTGCTGCCGGTCAACATGCCGGGCGGCGGCGGCCTGGTGGCGCTCAACTACGTGGCCAGGGTGGCGCCGCGCGACGGCACCGTCATCACCATGATCACGCAGTCCTTCCCGATGGATCAGGCGCTCGGCCTCGACAAGAACCTCAAGGTGGACCTGCGCACGCTCAATTGGATCGGCAATATGAGCGAGACCAACGAGTTCTTCTACACCAACAAAGCGTCGCCGACCAAGACGCTGGAGGACGCGCGCGCGCCGCGAGACGCCGGTGGCGGCGACCGGAGCGGGCTCGATCATGACCCAGCTCGCCGCCGTCTACAACAATATGCTGGGAACGAGGTTCAAGGTCATCTACGGCTATCCGAGCGGTCCCGACATGACGCTCGCCATGGAGCGCGGCGAGGTCGAGGGCCGCAGCACCAGCAACCCGCAGGTGCTCGCGCCCAGCAAGGCCGAGGTGACGGCCAAGTACAATTTCCTCATCCAGGCCGGGTTGCGCAAGCTCCCCGGCTACGAGGAGGTGCCGCTCTTGCGCGAGCTCGCCCACAACGCGGAGCAACAGGCGGTGTTCGATTTCATCTCCAAGGCGGTGGTCGTCGCCCGCCCGATCGTCACCAATCCCGACGTGCCGCCCGAGCGGGTGGCGGCGTTGCGGCGCGCCTTCGATGCCGCCATGGCGGATCCGCTCCTGCGCGAGGAAGCGCGCCGCGAGAATCTGGAAATCGGCACCAGCAGCGGCGAGGAGATGGAGGCGATCGTCTCCGACATGCTCGGCACGCCGCGCGCGATTCTCGACCAGGTGGCGCAGGCCATTCAGATCAAGTCGGCCGAGCCCGCCAAGGGCGTGCGGCCCGGTGGCGCTCCGGAGTGATGCTCGGCCGGCTCTCTCACCGCCCCGCCAGCTCCATCGCCCGTTCGTAATAGCTGAGATCGAGATAGCGCTCCGGCGCCACGGTGGTCTTGCCCTCGACCTCGGCCCGCAACGCCATCATGTTGTGGAAGCCCTCCATGTCGAAGCGGGCATCGGGCGTGAAGCCGAAGGCGGGATCGACCAGCTGGTCATAAGTGCGCTCGGCGATGTTCGGGGCGAGCTTTTGCTCGCTCACCAGGAGGCCGACCGCCTCGGCGCGGTTGGCGGGATCGCGGATCCAGCGCAGCGATTCCACATAGGCGGCGAGATAGCGCTCGACCGTGCCGCGGTTCTGCTCCGCCCAGGGGCGCAGCGCAAATCCGCCCGCCGCCTGATAGGGGCCGAGCAGATCGATGGTGCGCCCCAGGCTCTTCATCCCGGCCTGCGCGGCCTCGACCGTGAACGGAAGATTGAGGATGGCGGCCGCGTTGCTCTTGTCCTCCACCATGGCCTTGAACCGGTAGACGCCCGCGCCCGCCGGCTTGATCGTGTAGCCACTGGGCTCGACCCCGTGTTGCGCCAAGAGCTTCTTGACCTGCAGCGCATAGGCGGTGTCGGGCGCGTCCACCAGGATGACGTGTCCGCGCAGGTCGCCAAACGAATTGATGCCGGGCTGCACGAAGAACTCGTTCATGCCGCTGTCGCCGCCCGACAGGATCACCACGTCCTGGTGGGCGCCCTCGATCATGGCGACCGCATTGTCGATGGCGCTCTGGGCGATCTGGAATTTGCCGGCCGCAAGCCCGGCGCGCTGCGCCTTCGAGCTTTCGGTGAGCTCGAGCTCGGCCGCGATGCCGCGCTTGGCGAAGAAGCCCTTGCCGATGCCGACCTGCAGCGGCAGCGCCTTGGCGTTGGGGAAGCTGTTGATCCGCAGGGGCGTGGGCTCGGCGGCGCCGGCCGGCGCCGCAAAGGCCAGAGCGGCGGCCAGCACGGCGAAGCCCAGGAGGGCCGCGGTCCGGGCCTTCGGGTGTGGATGATGCATGACGATTTTCCTTCGCAACGGGCGCACCGGCCCCGTCCCCATGGTAGCAGCGCCCGCGGGGTGGTTGATACGGGCTTGCGATCTCGGGCAATTTGTCCGCGCTCGCCAGCCATGCTCGCCAGTCATGAAGGAGACCGTATGCGCGCCATCACCCTCGCCGAGGCTCTCGAGATCATCGAGGGCACCTTTGCGTCCGCCGAGCGGCGCGAGGCCTATCCGCTGAGCGCCATCCTGCTCGATGCCGGCGGCCGGGTGAAGGCCTTCCACAAGCAGGACGGCTGCTCGCTGCTGCGCTTCGAGATCGCCTATGGCAAGGCCTTCGCGGCACTGTCGCTCAATCGCTCCTCCCGCCAGGTCCTGCAAAAGGCCAAGGAGAAGCCGGCCTTCATGCAATCGCTGGCCGAGCTGTCGGACGGCCCCCTGTTCCTGGAAGCCGGCGGCCAGCTCATCCGCGACGACACCGGCGAGATCGTGGGGGCGCTGGGCGTCACCGGCG
The DNA here is from genome assembly GCA_963744275.1 of uncultured Alphaproteobacteria bacterium. Taxonomy (GTDB): domain Bacteria; phylum Pseudomonadota; class Alphaproteobacteria; order Rhizobiales; family Xanthobacteraceae; genus VAZQ01. Next base: position 523,778 of record CAVUSX010000021.1, on the reverse strand, counting down.
ACGTCAACGAGGTCGACGATCTCTGTGCGATCGACGGCATCCGGGCGGCCGGCTTCCGCTGCGACGATGATTTCGACGCCGAGGCGGTCAAGCGGCTCAACATCAAGAAGGACCCGCCGTTGCGCGATCCCCGCAAGGGCTAAGCGGACGCCACTTGCTGGCGGGCGCTCCACGCCGCACAATGGCCGCACAGGAAGCACCCATGCACAGGGAGCGACCGATGTCCGAGCCTCAGGCAACCGGCTTGCGCCGCCGCGATCTTCTCACGCTCATCGGAACGGTGGCGGGCGGCGCGGTCATGTACCGCGCCATGACCAGCCTGGGCCTCGCGGCCGAATCCACCTATGCGGGACCGATCCGGCTCGATGGCGATCCCAAGGGCGCCTCGGTGCTCGTCCTGGGGGCCGGGCTTGCCGGCATGGTGGCGGCGCTCGAGCTGCGCAAGGCCGGCTACCGGGTCCAGGTGCTCGAATACAGCAACCGCGCCGGCGGACGGTGCTGGACCCTGCGGGGCGGCGACACCTACACCGAGCTCGGCGGCGAGACGCAGCATTGCGCGTTCGATGCCGGCCTCTATCTCAACCCCGGCCCCTGGCGGATTCCCTACCATCATCGCGCGCTGCTCGACTATTGCGCGCGCCTCAAGGTCGCGCTCGAGCCGTTCATCCAGGTCAACACCAACGCCTGGCTCCATTCCACCAAGGCCTATGGCGGCCAGCCGCAGCGCTATCGTCACGTGCAGGCCGACTTCAGCGGCTACATCTCGGAGCTGCTCGCCAAGGCGGTGAGCCAGCACAAGCTCGACGAGACCGTCACCCCCGAGGATCAGGAGATCCTGCTGCAGGCCCTGCGCGGCTGGGGCGCGCTCGACCAGAACTACGCCTACCGGGCGAACCTCGGCACCGGCAACCGGCGCGGCTTCGACAAGGAGCCGGGCGGCGGCCTCGACGCGGCGCCGACGCCCTCGCAGCCGCTCGCGCTCGGCGACCTGCTCAAGTCGGGCCTCTGGCAGGGGCTCCTTCCGGGCGCCAACTACGAGTTCCAGACCACGCTGTTCCAGCCGGTCGGCGGCATGGACATGATCGCCCGCGCCTTCGCCCGCGAGGTCGGCGACCTCATTCGTTTCAACGCCAAGGTGAAGGCGATCCGGCAGGATGCGCGCCAGGTGAGCGTCGTCTACGAGGATGCCGCCGATCCCGGCAAGCCACTCACCGCCACCGCCGACTGGTGTCTCTGCACCATTCCCCTCTCGATCCTGAGCCAGATCGAGTTGAACGTGGGGGCGCCGATGCAGAGCGCCATCGGGGCGGTCCCTTATGCGCCGGCCCTCAAGGTCGGGTTGCAGTTCCGGCGGCGTTTCTGGGAGCAGGACGAGGGCATCTATGGCGGCATCAGCTACACCGACCTGCCGATCCGCCTGATCGGCTATCCGTGCACCGGCTACGGAGACGCCGGCAAGGCGGTGTTGCTCGGCGGCTATACGATCTTCAGCGTCTATGCCTACGAGTTCACGTCCTTGTCGCCGGCCGAGCGGGTCGCCAAGGCGGTTGAGGATGGCGCGCAGATCCATCCTCAATACAAAGAGGAGTTCGAGAACGGCATCGCGGTCGCTTGGCACCGCAATCCCGCGGTGCTCGGTTGCAGCGGCAGCTGGACCGACGCCACGCGCAAGCAGCACTACGACAATCTGTGCGCGCTGGATGGGCGCATCCTGCTCGCCGGCGAGCACGCCTCCTATCTGCCGGGTTGGCAGGAGGGCGCCCTGCTCTCGTCACTGGATGCGGTCGGGCGGCTGCATCGCCGCGTCCTTTCGGGCTGAGAGCGTCCGGCATCGTCCGATGATCGGGACTTTGATGATCGAGGAGAACCGTATGCTCCCTGCTGCTCGCACGGCTTCATCACTCGCGCTCGCCGTGGGCCTTGCGGCGGCGGCGATCCCTGCCGTCATGGCGCAGTCCACCGATGCGCGGTTCGCCAATCCGGCGCGTTTCATGGCGACTTCCGGGGAGGCGCTCTATGCCGACATCTGCCAAGGCTGCCACATGCCGGGCGGCGTCGGCGCCGTCGGCGCCGGGGCCTATCCGGCACTCGCCGGCAATCCCAAGCTGGAGAGTGCCGCCTATCCGCTGGCCCTGGTCATCAAGGGACGTAACGGCATGCCGCCATTCGGCGACCTGCTCACCGATCAGCAGGTGGCCGCGGTGGTCGGCTATGTCCGCACGCATTTCGGCAATCGATTTGCCGGCGAGGTGCAGGCGGCCGACGCCAAGGCGGCCCGGCCCTGATGGCGGGGCCTGCGGTCGCGGCTTTTCAGGAATTCCCCCGCATCTGCCCGCCTGCCCCATATCCGCCTTGCCATCGCGGCATCTTCTCGGCCAGATTTGGCGTATGAGTAAGAGAGTTCCGCGCCCGCGGAGGCCTTTTTTCGAAGGGGCGCATTGGGGGTTGCGGCCTGTTAACCTTGAAACTGTTACAATGGGATCGGAGTTACTGTCTGCTGGCCGACAGTTCCGGCGTTGAGTTCCGGTCTTGCGTTCCGGTCTCGAGTTCCGGGCTTGGATTGCGGCTTTGGATCGTTGGTCGCCGCGGCCACGGGCATCGATGAAAGAGGGGACGCCATGGGAAAGTTCAGTCTGGGTCCGGCGCCCGCGGCGGCGATGTTGGCGCTGCTCTCGGCTCTTGGGCTCGCCGGCTGCGGCAGCTTCGGGGGCTTTCCGAGCTTCGGCAGCTCCACTCCGGCGCCTGAGCCGGTCCCGGTCGAGCCCCAGCCGGCCCCCGAGATTCCGGCCAGCATCCGTTCCTCCGAGGTCATCGGTCGCTGGGGCTATGCCTCCTTCCACCGGCCCGAGGACCGGGTGCGGACCGAGGCCGCCGCCAAGGGACAGTGCAGCCACCCCTTCGTGATCGGCCAGGGGCCGACCGGCGGGGTGATGATGTATCCGCCCGACCAGTCCCAAATGCAGGAATTCTGGCTCAAGGGCGGCCCGGGCGGGAAGAACTACATCGGGCCCCACGGCGAAGGCGGCGCCGTCAGCGACCGCGAGATCGTCTCCTTCGATGGCCGCGTGATGGTGCTGCGCTATGTCGATCCCGAGGTGGCGGGGCGCTACGGCACCGGCGTCTATGTGCGCTGCGCGCCGCGCGCCTGAGGCTGCCAAATTCGTGATCCGACCTGCCGGGGCGCACCAAGCGCGGCCCCCGTGCGTTCACGGGCTATGATATGAATTGTCTCCCCGTGAGTACGGGTCCGAGAAACGTCATACCGTGAGCGTCGTCCCGATGAGCGTCGTCATTTGGCACAATCCGAAATGCGCGACCTCCCGCAAGGTGCTGGAGCTGATCCGCGCCAAGGGGGTCGAGCCCCGCATCGTGGACTATGTGAAGTCGCCGCCGAGCGCCGCCCAGATCAAGACCGCCCTCAAGGAGATGGGGATGAAGCCGCGCGAGCTCCTGCGGCGGCGCGGCACGCCGTTCGACACGCTCGGTCTGGATGATCCCGCGCGCACCGATGCCGAATTGATCGCCGCCATGGCGGCCCACCCTATCCTGATCGAGCGCCCGGTGGTGCGCAGCCCCAAAGGCACGCGGCTCTGCCGTCCGGTCGAGCGCGTGAAGGAAATTCTCTAGCGCATGATCCGTCAGCCCGGGCCGGTCGGGCCGGGAAAGCGCGACCCTCGAACAGCCGGGCTTTTCACCAAGGACAAGGAGACACCCGATGGCAAAGATCGTGCTCGGGCTCGGAACCTCGCACACCCCCATGCTGCTGGCCGCGGACGAGACGCTGCCGCGCTTCCTGGAGACCGATCAGACCATCCGCCATCGCGACAAGGACGGACGGCCCGTCACCTATGGGGATCTCCTGGAGGCGGCCGATCCCAAGCTCGCCCACATGGTGGCGCCCGAGCATCTGGTGGCGCGGCAGAATATCGCGCGCGCCGCCATGCAGCGGATCCGGCAGACCGTGGCGGGTGCCGGCCTCGATGCCCTGATCGTCATGGGGGACGACCAGAACGAAAGCTACCGCGACGACTGCCGGCCGGCCTTTGCGATCTATTTCGGCGAGACCATCCGCAACGGCAATGCGCAGCACGAGACCTATTCGCACTTTCCCGATTGGTACATCCAGAATCGCAAGGGCTTCTTCGAGCCGCAAGCGCCGCGTGACTATCCGGTGCATGCCGGGCTGGCGGTCCATCTGATCGAATCCCTGATGGACGCGGGCTTCGATATCGCCAGCTCGAAATGCCTGCCGCCGGGCGAGGGCGAAGGCCATGCGATCGCCTATGTGCATCGCCAGGTGATGGACGCGCAGAATCCGGTGCCGGCGGTGCCGATCTTCCTCAACACCTACTTTCCGCCCAATCAGCCGCGGCCGCAGCGCTGCTACCAGTTCGGGCAGGGCCTGCGCAAAGCGGTGGAAAGCTTTCCCGCCGAGGGCCGGATCGGGGTTCTGGCCTCCGGCGGCCTGAGCCATTTCCTGGTGGATGAGGATTTCGACCGCGCCGTCCTCAAGGCCTGTGCCGACAAGGATGCGGCGTTCCTGCAGAGCCTGCCCCGCAACAAGCTCCATGCCGGCAGCTCCGAGATCCTCAATTGGGTCGCGGTGGCGGGCGCGCTCGAGCATCTCGACCTGAATTGGTTCGAATATGTTCCCGGTTACCGCACCCCCGCCGGCACCGGAACCGGGCTGAGCTTCGCGACCTGGGCCTGAGGCGAAGGCGGGCGCCCGCGACGATTGAAGGCGGTCGGCCGGCCATTAACGCCCCATCAACCGTAGGGGCGCGACCCCTCTTTCAGCTGCGCCAAAAAAATGGGCGATTCGCGACCGTGCTGCCCGCGCCGGAGGCGCTTGCGCTTAACCGATTCTAGACCGGAGGGTGCCTACTGTTCTCGCCAAATCTCGGGACTGTGGCCAGGTCGAGGATAGGCGCATGGGAGGTCAGCGATGTTAGAGACCGACGCGTCGCACGGTCGAGGTGCGCCGGCGGCGGCAGGGCCGTTGGGCCATGTGCAATCCGTCAGCGGCTCGCAGGTGAGCATCGGGCTCGTCGGCCGGCAGCACGGCGCCGGCCTGACCGTCGGCAAGTTCGTCAAGATCGGGAGCGGCAAAGCCCTCATCGTCGGCGTGATCGCGGACGTCGCGGTTCAGCCCGCCGCCGGCAAGGAGCAGTATCTCCAGGGCATGGCGCGCGTCGATCTGATGGGCGAGATCGACGGGCGCGACGGCGGGCCGATCCGCTTCCGGCGCGGCGTCACCACCTATCCGACCATCGGCGATCCGGTCGGCGCCGCTGAGCGGCGACGAGATGAAGATCATCTTCGACGGCTCCGGCGCCAAATCGATCAAGGTCGGACAGCTTCAGCAGGACCGCACTATCGACGTTCGCATCGATATCAACGAGATGCTGAGCAAGCATTTCGCGGTTCTGGGCACGACCGGCGTCGGCAAATCGAGCGCGGTGGTGGTCATCCTGCAGCAGCTCCTGCAGGCGCGGCCGGAGCTGCGCGTGCTGCTGCTCGACGTCCACAACGAATACGGCCGCTGTTTCGGCGATCGCGCCTATGTGGCCAATCCCGGCAACCTGCGGCTGCCGTTCTGGCTGTTCAACTTCGAGGAGATCATCGACGTTTTCTTCGCCGGCCGTCCCGCCGGCGACGAGGAGATCGAGATCCTCTCCGAGGTGATTCCGCTCGCCAAGGTCGCCTACACGCAATATCGCTCGTCGGCGGAGCGGCTCGCGGTCAAGAAGCTCGATCCCAAGAGCATCGGCTACACGGTCGACACGCCGGTTCCCTACCGGCTGCAGGACCTGCTGATGATGATCGACGAGCGGATGGGCAAGCTCGAGAACCGCTCGTCGCGGATGATCTATCACAAGCTGATCACGCGCATCGAGACGGTCAGCAACGACGCCCGTTACGCCTTCCTGTTCGAGAACGCCAATGTCGGCGGCGACACGATGGCGGAATCCATCAGCCAGCTGTTCCGCCTGCCGGCCGACGGCAAGCCGATGACGATCATGCAGCTGGCCGGCTTTCCGGCCGAGGTGGTCGATCCGGTCGTGTCCGTGCTGTGCCGCCTCGCCTTCGATTTCGGCCTGTGGAGCGACGGCGCGGCGCCGCTGCTGATCGTATGCGAGGAGGCCCACCGCTACGCCGCGGTGGACCGCACGATCGGTTTCGGCCCGACCCGCCGGGCGATCTCCCGCATCGCCAAGGAAGGCCGCAAATGCGGCGTGTTCCTGGCGCTCGCGACCCAGCGTCCCGCCGAGCTCGACCCGACCATCATCTCCCAGTGCAGCACGCTGTTCGCCATGCGCATGTCGAACGACCGCGACCAGGCGCTGCTGCGCTCGGCGGTCTCCGACGCCGCCGCCAACCTGTTCGGCTTCGTGCCGTCGCTCGGCACCCGCGAGGCCCTGGCCTTCGGGGTCGGCGTGCCGTTGCCGACCCGGTTGACCTTCGCCGAGCTGCCGCCGCAGCTTGTTCCCAGGTGCGAGGCCTTCGCCGGCGAGCAATCCGTCCCGGTTGCCGATCACGACCTCAACTTCATCGCCGCGGTGCTCGAGCGCTGGCGCGGCTCGATGGCGCGCAGCGCCGCCAATGCGGACGATGCGGCGTCCAGGCCGGCGGTCCGTTCCGATGCGGTGCCGCTGCAGCCGGGCCCGGCGCCGGAGCCCAACCGGTTCAGCCTGTTGAAGAAATCGCTCGGCAACCCGGCGGATCCGTTCGCCGCGCTACGCGGTCCGTCAACGACGCGCTGAAACCCGGCGCTCGCGCCCGCGGGGCAGCGCGCTTTCCGGCGACAATTGAAACCCGGCGAAACGGCGCCTAGTCTCTTCGCAGTCGCGACGCCATCGCGGCTCTGGCGGCATGTGACCCGCGCCCCTCGGATGGCGCGCGCGCCGGCTCCAGGGTACGCCCGCCGTGGACCCGCTCGTAGAGAGCATCATCGCCGATGGGCCGGCTGAAGTGGAGGCGGGTCGCATTCGCCGCCTCCTCGAGAAAGAACGGCTTGGAGAAATAATAGCCCTGCGCCTGGCGGATTCGCGTCGCCGCCTGCAGATAGGCGAGCTCCTCGAAGGTCTCGACCCCTTCGGCCACGATCGACATCCCGAGCGCATGGCCGAGCAATTCGATCGCGCGCAGCACGCTCTGGCTGCGCGGCCGCTCGTGAATGGACGAGATGAAGGAGCGATCGACCTTGAGCTCGTCGGCCGTGATGTCGGCGAGCGCGCTCAGGGACGAATAGCCGGTCCCGAAATCATCGATCGAGACCCGCACCCCGATCTCGCGCAGCATCGGCAGGACCTGCATCTGGAACCGGCTCTTGGCGACGAATGCGTCCTCGGTGAGCTCGAGCATGACGCGCGGCGCGAATGCGCTCGCGCTCAGGACGTCGGCGAGCGAGCGCATGAAATTCAGATCGCTGGCCTGCTTGGCGGCGACGTTGACGCTGATGGTGGTCTGCGCACCGAACGCCTGGTCGAGGTCTTCGATCGAGCGCAACGCCTCGGCCAGCACGAAGCGCGTGATGGTGTCGATCAGGCCGAGCTCGATGGCGAGGTCGATGAACGAGCTGGGCGGATGAATTTCCCCCTCGTCGTCGCGCCAGCGCACCAGCGTCTCGAAGCCGACGACGTCGCGGCTGTGGATGTCCACCTTCGGCTGGAAGGCGCAGCAGAAGCGGCGATCGCGGATCGCCAGGCGCAAGCGCTGCTCCAGCTCCATCCGGGCGGTGATCGCCTTCCCCATATTGACGTCGAAGTAGACGGCGTCGCCCTTGGCGTCGCTCTTGGCGCGGTACATCGCGCTGTCGGCGTTGCGGCGCAATTCCTCGTAGGTCAAGCCGTGCTCGGGATGGACGCTCACCCCGATCGAGGCGGAGGTGAAGACCTCGAACGCCTCGATGTGAAACGGCTGCTTCAGGTCGGCCAGGATTTGCTCGACGATGGTGCCGATCTGCTCGTTGCTCTCGATCGGATCGAGCAGCAGCAGGAATTCATCCCCGCTGATGCGCGCCAGCATGTCGCTGCCGCGCAGCCGCTTGGCGATGCGCTCGGCGATCTTCAACAGGAGCGCGTCGCCGACGGCGTGGCTGTAGTAGTCGTTGATGTGCTTGAAATTGTCGAGGTCGATGAAGGCGAGCGCGAAGCGGCGTTCCGGGTCGCGCAGAATCCGGTCGACTTGCTCCCCGATGAGGATGCGGTTCGGCAGGCCGGTCAGGTCGTCGAAGTTGACGCGCCGCAGGAGGGCGTCCTCGACCTGCTTGCGCTCGGTGATGTCGAGCGCGCTCGTGAGCAACAGGGTCCGATCGAGAATGCGCATCCCCTGGTGCCACGTGAGCCAGGTCTGCTCGCCGGCCTTATCCTCGATCGTGCTCGCCTTGCCGGATCGCAGGAGAGCGAGCTCCCATTGGCGGCGATCGGCGGCCTCGGCGGGGGTGAGAAAATCGCCCGGGCAGGCGCCGATCAACTGGTCCGGCGGAACCGCCAGGCTGGCGGCCGCCGCCGCATTGGCCAGGATGAAGCGGCCGTCGGCGTCCTGCACCGTCAAGGCGATCGGCAGCTGGTCGACGATCTGCTCCAGCAGGCCCGCCGGCATCGTTCGCGGGCCGTGAGCGTCGGCACGCGGCGGCGGCTGCACGGTCTGCGGTTGATCGGGATTCGTCATGCGCCCTGCCACGAAGCTTCGTAATCGTCCGCAAGCCGCGGCCCGGTGGTTCCTCAATTTAGTGAAAATCCGTTTGAAATTTGTTTCAATCGGGTGCTCCCGGCGCAACGCGGATTGACGGACCGTTAACTGCGCTTCGCGCGCACGTCCGGCCGGCTGGCTCTGCCGGATCCTCCGGTCCGCTCCCGGGTGGCGCGCGTGCGGCGGCTTGGCGCGGCACCGCGGGAGCCATTTACGCCTTTGCGGATTCCATGACAGGATGGGCTTTGGGAACAGGCGCGCAGGAGGATTCCCGTGCTTTCGCAAAAAGAAAATGAAGCCCTTACCCGGGTGGGCCCCGGCACCCCGATGGGCGAATTGATGCGCCGCTATTGGATTCCGGCCGCGTTCTCGCATCAGATCGCCGAGCCGGACGGCCCGCCGGTGCGGGTGCGGCTCATGGGCGAGAACCTGGTCCTGTTCCGCGACACCGGCGGGCGCGTCGGGCTCATCGACGAGCGCTGCCCGCATCGCACCGCGTCGATGTTCTTCGGCCGCAACGAGGAATGCGGGCTGCGCTGCGTCTATCACGGCCTGAAATTCGACGTCGCCGGCAACTGCGTCGACGTGCCCTGCGTGCCCCAGAGCAGCGATGTCCAGAAGCGCAACATCCGGCCCAGCTCAAGATCAAGGCCTATCCGTGCCTCGAGCGCGGCGACGTGGTGTGGACCTATATGGGGCCGCCAGAGCACAAGCCGCCGTTTCCCGACCTCGAATGGACCCGCATCCCGGCGTCGCAACGCTACGCCACCCGCCATGTCCAGGAATGCAACTGGCTGCAAGGGCTCGAAGGCGGCTTCGATCCCACCCACTTGTCGTTCCTGCATCGCGGCGACGCCGAGAAGAACCGCAACATCGTGGCGACGCTCTACGAGGTGATGCCGACCGATTTCGGCTTCGTGGTCGGCGACCGGCCGCGAGCAGGGCGGCGGCGACGTCTTGTGGAACGTCAACGTGATGCTGATGCCGTTCCACAAGATCATCTCCTCGGTGCCGCACGCCGCCCATGTGTGGGCGCCGATCGACGACGAGAACACGATGCTCTACAGCGTCGATTTCAGCCCGGACCGCGCCGCTCACCGCGGCGGATCTCGCGCGCTCGAAGGACGGGCGCGGCATCCACACCGAGAATATTCCGGGCACCGATCACGCCGTCCGCAACCGCCACAATGATTATCTGATCGACCGCGCCCAGCAGGCGAGCGGCGCGTCCTATACGGGCATGAAGGGGCTCGGCACCCAGGATTGCGCCATCCAGGAATCCATGGGGCCGATCGCCGACCGCAGCGCCGAGCATCTGCTCGCCTGCGACGCCGCGATCGTCAAGATCCGCCGCCTCCTGCTGCAGACCTTGCAGGACCACGCCGCCGGCAAGCCGTTGCCGGGCATGCGACCGGAGAGCTACCGGGTCCGCTCGACCCGTTACGAGGCCCCGCGCGGCGCGCCCTTCGCCGCCATCATGAACGAGCGCGTGCGCATCGACGCGCCGGTCGCCGCGAAATAATTCCAGACAGATGTATGTTTATTGTGCACCGTCTCTCGACAGAGTCATGGCCGCCCCCGGGCACTTCGTCCCGGGGGTGTCCCGGCCACCCACGCCTTGCTTTGCTGCAGCGGAGCAAGAAAGGCGTTGATGCCCGCGACGAGCGCGGGCATGACGGTGATGGTTTGATCCAATCGGAAAGCGCTTAGCCAATGAATGGTGCCGACGTCATCGCCGAGATCCTCAAGCGCGAGGGAACCGACCTTCCTGGCGTGCTATCCGCGCAATCCGCTGATCGAGGCCTGTGCGGAGCTCGACATCAGGCCGATCCTCTGCCGCCAGGAGCGCGTCGGCGTCGGCATGGCGGACGGCTATTCGCGCATCCGGCGCGGCCGGCAGAACGGCGTGTTCGCGGCCCAGCACGGTCCCGGCATCGAGAATGCGTTCCCGGGCGTCGCCCAGGCCTATTCCGAGAACGTGCCGATGCTGATCATTCCGGCCGGCTTTCCGCCCGAGCGGCAATACATCCGCCCGACCTTCCGGGCCGCCGACGTCTACCGTCCGGTCACCAAATGGTCCGCCATGGCCCATTCGGTGCGGGAGCTGCCGGAGCTGATGCGCCGCGCCTTCCACGCCATGCGCAGCGGCAAGGGCGGCCCGGTGCTGCTCGAGGTTCCCAACGAGGTGTTCGAAGCCCGCTTCGAGGGCGAGCTCGATTACGTGCCGGTGCCGATGCTGCGGAGCGCGCCCGATCCCGAACTGGTCAAGCAAGCCGCGCGGGCGTTGCTCTCCGCCAAGCATCCGGTGCTGTGGGCCGGGCAGGGGGTGCACTACGCGCAGGCCGCCGCGGCGCTCGCCGCGCTGGCCGAGCTGGTGCCGGCGCCGGTGGTCGCCACCAATCCGGGCAAGAGCGCGATCGCGGACAGTCATCCCCTGGCGCTCGGCGCCTCGACCCGCTCGCGCTCGAAGATGTACGCCACCTTCATGGCCCGCGCCGACCTGGTCCTGGCGGTCGGCTCGAGCCTCACCAAGACCTCGTTCGGACCGGGCGTGCCGGCCGGCAAGACCATCATTCATTCGACCAACGATGCCGGCGACATCAACAAGGACTACCGCGCCGATCACGCTCTGGTCGGCGATGCCGCGCTGGTGCTCGAGGCGCTGATCGCCGAGGTCGAGCGCCAGCGGGGCCGCGCCGGCGGCAACGCGCTCGCCTCGCTCAAGGAGGAGATCGCTGCCGCCAAGAAGGCCTGGCTCGCGGAATGGAGCCGAGCATCTCGATTCCGACGAGACGCCGATCAACCAGTACCGCGTGATCCGCGACCTGATGCGCACCGTCGACCGCGACAACGTCATCATCACCCATGATTCCGGCAGCCCGCGCGAGCAGCTGCTGCCGTTCTGGGAGACCACGCAGGCCGGCTCCTATATGGGCTGGGGCAAATCCACCCAGCTCGGCTATGGGCTCGGCATCATCATGGGCGCCAAGCTGGCGGCGCCGGAAAAGCTCTGCATCAACGTGATGGGCGACAGCTCCTTCGGCATGACCGGCCTCGACATCGAGACCGCGGCGCGCAACCGCATCGCCATCCTCACGATCGTGTTCAACAACGGCGTGATGGCGGCCGAGCGCGACGTGCTTAAGACCTCGGACCGGAAATACGGCGTCATGGCGGTGGGCGGCAACTACACCAAGGTGGCCGAAGGCCTCAACGTGGCGGCCCGGCGGGTCGAGCAGCCTGCCGACATCGTGCCCGCCATCCGCGAAGCGGTCGACACGACCCAATCCGGCGCCCCCTTCCTGATCGAGATCATCGCCAAGGAAGGCCACGACTTCTCGCGCTATCAATAATGGAGGCTGCGGCATGACAACGCGCGACTGGCGGCTCCCTCGCCCCGCTGCGGGGAGAAGGTCGGGGTGAGGGGGCCTCTCCGCGAGTCCGAGCGTATGGAAACGTCCGCTCGCCGCGCCGAGTTCTGGTTTTCCCTTAGGACCTGTTCGCGCTCTCCCCGCACGCGGGGCGAGGAAAGCTGCGATTCTCTCGCCGCGATCGCCGTGCTTGCCGCGGCACCCGCCCGCGCCGACACCCCCTACGAAGGCAAGACCATCACCATCATCACCAGCACCGGGGTGGGCGGGGTCTATGACCTCACCGCGCGGGTGATCGCCCGCCACATGGGTCGTTACATCCCCGGCAACCCGACCCTGATCGTGCAGAACATGCCGGGCGGCGGCAACGTGCTGGCCACCAACTACATGTACAATATCGCGCCGAAGGACGGCCTGACCATCGCCAGCATCCACAACGCCATGCCGTTGCATCAGGTGCTGGACGGACGCGGCGTGCGCTTCGACGCCGCCAAGTTCAACTGGCTCGGCTCGACCGGATCCGAGAACGAGGTGATCCTGGTCTGGAATACCGCCGGCATCACCACCATCCGGCAGGCCATGGAGAAGGAGATCGTGCTGGGCGCAACCGGTGCCGGCTCCGGGCTCTCCATCATTCCGACCGCCATGAACAACGTGCTCGGCACGCGCTTCAAGCTGGTGATCGGCTACAAGACCTCCGAGGACATCAATCTCGCATTGCAGCGCGGCGAGGTGCAGGCGCGCGCCTTCGGCATCAACTCGATCGAGAGCCAGCACCCCGATTGGCTCAGGGACAACAAGGTCGCGTTCCTGGCCCAGGCCGGCGTCAAGCGCGACAAGGAGCTGCCCGACGTGCCGCTGTTGACCGAGCTCGCCGGCACCCCCGAGCAGCGCCAGGTTCTCAAGCTGATCTCCGTGCCGGCCGGCCTCGGTCATCCCTATCTGGCGCCGCCCGGCACCCCGCCGGAGCGGCTCGCGATCCTGCGCCAGGCCTTCGCGGCGACGCTCAAGGACAAGGCCTTCCTGGCCGAGGTCGAGAAGCTGCAGATCGCCATCGATCCCATGAGCGCCGAGGAGGTCGGCGCCATCGTGGCCGACACCATCAACGCGCCGCCCGATGTGGTCGCCAAGGCCAAGGCCGCCATGGAGGCGCCGGACGCGCGACCCGCCGTGCCGCAGCCTTAAGGACGGAGCACGGGACTGCGCAGCGGGCCGGGGCTTTCGAGCCATCCGGAAAATCTGTACGGTTCGGGGCTCGGAGCCGTCGGCACCAAGCCGACGCACGCCAAAACACACGAGGGAGATGTTCCATGCGGAAGTCGATCATCATGCCGGCCGCGGCGGGCGCGCTCGCGCTCGGAGCCTGGATGCTGCTGCCGTTGCACGGTCAGCAGGCGGCGGCGCAGGCCGGGCCCTATATCGTCAATGCGATCAATCTCGACATCCTGCCCGACCAGTTCGACAAGTTCATGGAAGTGGCAAAGGAGAACGCCGCCGCCTCGGTGAAGGATCCGGGCTGTCGCGAATTCAATATCACGGTCGCCGCCAACGACCCCCATCACGTGATGTTCTTCGAGGTCTATGACAACGCCGCCGCGCTCGATGTGCATCGGGCGACCGATCATTTCAAGAAATTCCAGGCCGCCACCAAGGACATGGTCGGCAAGCGCGACGTCCGTCAGTTTATGTCGGTCGCCATGAACATGAAGGGTATGTGAGCGCAGTTGCTCGTCCCGCGCAGGCGGCAGACCCGGTGCGCTCTCCGGGTGCCGCCTGGCGCCGGATGAGCTGTTTCGGTCCGATCGCGCTAATGCGATGCCGCGCGACCCCTGGGCCGCGCTGACGGGAGAACAACCATGCTTCATCGTATCGTGCTCGGCGCCATCGCGGCAGCGGTGACTTGCGTCGCCGGCAGCGCGCAGGCGCAGGACCTGTCCAAATTTCCGGACTGGTCCGGCCAGTGGAAGAGCATGAGCGGCATTCAATGGGATCCGACCAAGCCGCTCGGCCGCGCCCAACAGCCGCCGCTCACGCCCGAATACCGGGCCCGCTACGAGGCCAGCCTCGCCGACCAGGCCCTCGGCGGCCTGGGCGACGACCCGACCGGCCGCTGCATTCCGCACGGCATGCCGCGGGTCATGACCGTGGTCTATCCGATGGAGATCGTGATCCTGCCCAAGACCACCTACATCCTGACCGACTACACGGTCTCGCGCCGCGTCTTCACCGACGGCCGCGATTGGCCGCAGGAGATGGACCAGAACTTCAACGGCCTCTCGATCGGCCGCTGGGTCGACAGCGACGGCGATGGACGCTATTCCGCGCTCGAGGTCGAGACCCGCGGCTTCAAGGGCCCGCGCAGCTACGAAGCCAGCGGCATTCTGCTGCACGAGGACAATCAGTCGGTCATCAAGGAGCGCTTCAGTCTCGACAAGACCGAGAGGGACGTTCTGCTCGACGAGATCACGGTGATCGACGATGCCCTGACGCGCCCGTGGACCGTCATCAAGAAGTACAAGCACGTCGCGGAGGAAAGGCCGATCTGGCACTTCAACGATTGCGCCGAGGACAATCACCACGTCCGCGTCGGCAAGGATGACCTTTTCATCAGCGAGGACGGCTATCTGATGCCGGTCAAGAAGAACCAGGCGCCGCCCGACTTGCGCTACTTCACGCCACGGAAGTGAGATGGGTGTCGGCGCTTGCGTCCCTTAACGCGAACACGCCGGCCGGGACGAGTCCGGTACAAAATCCGCGAGCTGCGTGACTGTCGCCGCGTCGCCCACTACGGGTTCGCCCCGCCGCCGCGCGCGCCGGCCGGGCGCTGGGCGGGCACGTCCGGCAGCAGCGGGGGTTGCGGGCCGATCACGGCTTGCAGCGCGTCGCGGGCGCACATCTCCTCCCCATAGGTCGCGTTGCGCTCCGCCGGCGGGATGCCGCCGACCCCGATCGCCCCGATCAGCTGTCCGTTGACGATGATGGGAAGCCCGCCCTCCTGGGTGGTCAGGCCGTAGCCGGCCATGTTCTGGTTGGTGAACGGGTCCTGGGCGTTGCGATTGGTCAGCACATGGGAGGGGGCGCGGGTGCGCAGCGCCGTGCGCGCCTTCTGCTCGGTCGCATTGACCTGGATCCAGCCCTCGCCGTCCATGCGATGCTCGTGCACCACCAGCCCGTACGGATCGACCACGACCACCACCACGGCGCTGTTGTTCTTCTTGGCGATGTCCTCGCAGGCCTTCGACAATTTCTCGGCGGTGTCGCCGTTTATGGAGATGTGGTCGTGGATGCGCTCCGCCGCCTTCCCGGAGATCACGAATTGCGGCGGCACCTGTCCGTTGCCGTCATAGGTCGTTTGCGCCTGCGCGGCCGTGACTCCGGACGCCGCCGCCGCGCACAGCAATGCAGCCTGAATCTTGCGCACGATCATTTGTTCCTCCCTCGCGCCATCGGTGATGTCCCGCGCAGGCGGGGCACCCGGTACCCGCGGCGCTATTTGTAGAACAGGTGCGGTGCCCAGAGCAAAGTCCCGTGGTTGCCGGATCGCCCGCCGGCCGGGCGAACCCGATGGAATGCGCATGTCGCCTCGAACCGGCCTCCTCTTGTGATGCATTTGCCGCTAAAATGCGATCCGGACGGCTCGTTCCCGGTGCCGGTTTCGTGAACGCGGAGACGCCAAAATGTCCGATCAGACCAACGCCACCTCACGACGCGGTTTTTTGCAATCGGGCGCAGGCTTGGCGGTCGGTGCGGCCGCAGCCGGCACGGCCGGGGCCGAGCTGCTGCCGCCGGCAGCGCTTGCCCAGCCCGCGGCGACCGACGCCGATGCCGAGCTCGCCCGCGTGCAAGGCCGGCGCCGCATCCTCATCAAGGGCGGGGTGGTGCTGACCCTCGACCCGCAGCTGGGCGACTTCGCGCAGGCCGATCTCTTGATCGAGGACGGCAAGATCCGCGAGGTCCGGCCCGGCATCGCGGTGTCGGAGGACACCGCCGTCGTGGACGCCACCAATCGCATCGTGCTGCCGGGCTTTGTCGATTCCCATCACCATTTCTATCAAGGCATCCTGCGCAACATCCTCACCAACGGCTTGCTCAACCCCGACTACAATCGCGACGTCAGCAATACCTTGACGGCGGCCTACCGGCCGAGCGACGTCTATGCTGGCGTGCTGGTGACGGCGCTCGGGATGATCGATGCCGGCACCACCACGGCGGTCGACACCTCGCAGGTCTCCCATACGCCCGAGCACAGCGATGCCGGCATTCGCGCGCTGCAGGAATCCGGGCTGCGCGCGGTCTATGCCTATTCGCGCGGAGCCGGAGCGGGCAGCAAATATCCGCAGGACATCGCCCGCCTGCAGCAGACCACGTTCAGCTCCAGCAATCAGCTGTTGACGCTGGCGCTCGGCGGCACCCTCGATGCGAAAATCTTCGCGGTCGCGCGCGAAGCCGGCGTGCCGGCGGTCTCCCACGGCGTCAGCGGCAACACCGAGCGCACCCTGGTGGAGCTCGGCCGCATGGGCCTCCTGCAGCCCGGCGACGAATACATCCACTGCAACCATCTGAGCGGCATCGCCTGGCGGCTGATCCGCGATACCGGCGGCCATGTCTCGCTCGCCCCGCCGATCGAGATGGCGATGGGCCACGGCATGCCGGCGATCCAGGACGCCATCGACCACGGCGTGCGTCCGAGCCTGAGCTCCGACGTCGACGTGACCATGGCGCAGGATCCCTTCACCATCATGCGCTCGACCTTCACGCTGCAGCGCCTCATGGTCCTGCAACGCATCCGCAACGGCGACTTGAGGCCGCCGGCGCTGCTCACCTGCCGGGAGGTGCTGGAGTTCGCCACCATCGAGGGCGCCCGCTGCGCGCTCCTCGACCGCAAGGTCGGCACGCTGACGCCCGGCAAGGAGGCCGACATCGTCATGCTGCGCGCCGACCGCGTCAACGTCTGGCCGCTCAACAACGCCCCCGGGGTGGTGGTGAATCTCATGAACCCCAGCAATGTCGAGAACGTCTTCATCGCCGGCAAGGTGAAGAAGTGGCGCGGCAACCTGGTGGGCATCGATGTGGCGCGCGTCCTGCGCCTGGCGCAGGAGGCCCGCGACGGCGTGCTGCGGCGCGCGGACTTCAAGGTGAATCTGCTGAGTTAGACTTGTAGGATGGGTTGAGCTCTTGCGAAACCCATCAAGCGGCGCGTAACCCATCAACAGCGGTTGATGGGTTTCGCAAACGCTCAACCCATCCTACGAAGCACCATCACGGCTTGCGCTTGAAATACTTCAAGTCCGGCGGCGGCTGGTCCTTCTTGGCGGGCATCAGGTCGCCGTCCGCGCTCAGGTAATAGATCTCGTTGTGGATGGCGACGTGCGAGTTGTACTCGTTGCAGACGTTCTCCACCCAGACCACGTTGCGCTCGCGGCGGTAGCGCTTGTCGACCGTCCATGGCCGCGTCAACGCATCGTCGATGGTGGTGATCTCGTCATGCAGGAGGTCATCGTCGGCCCGGTCGAGATAGATGCGCTCCTTCACCACGGTCTGGTTGTCCTTGTGCAGCGGGAGCCCGCTGGTGTCGTAGGTGCGGGGGCCCTTCAGGTTGCGGGTCTCGACCTCCAGCACGTCGTGGCGGCCGCGGCCGTCGTCCCGGCGGTCGGAATCTCGCCGGCCCGGAGACGGCTGTTGACGCCCCATGGCAAATCAGCTTATTCGGGAAATCGAAACTCGCGTAGCGTGCCCGGATGCTCCACCCATAACCACGGTTATTTGTTGATTTATTGTATTTTCAATGCCGGCCAGCGAATTTCGGTCCGTAGGATGGGTAGAGCTCTTGCGAAACCCATCAACGACGGTCGATGGGTTTCGCATCGACGGGCGTGAAACGCCCTTATGATGCTCTACCCATCCTACAAGAGTCGTTCGATGAATCGCCGCACGACGATATTTGGTATATGATCAACGCCTCGTCCTGACGCGGGAGCGGATCATGGTGCGTGGCGGAACAATCCTGGTGCTTTGGCTCGCGTTGGCGCTGCCGGCGCGCGCCCAATCGGTCGCCGACTTCTATCGTGGACGCACCGTCACCATCAGCGTCGGATTGAGCGCGGGCGGCGGCTACGACCTGCATGCCAGGGTGCTGGCCCGCTTTCTCGGCAAGCACCTGCCGGGCGCGCCGGCCGTGGTGGTCAAGAACGCGCCCGGCGCCGGCGGCCTCACGCTGGTGAATGCCCTCTACAGCACCTTGGCGCGCGACGGCACCGAGCTCGCGACCTTCGAGCGCGGCATCCTGCTCGAGCCGTTGCTCGACACCGCCCAGGCCCGCTTCGACCCGCTCCGCTTCAGCTTCATCGGCAGCACCGACAACGACGCCAGCACCTGCCTGTCGTGGCATACCGCGGCGGTCAAGACGATGGACGATGTCATGCGCGAGGAGCTGATCGTGGGCGGCACCGGCTCGACCGCCATCGCCAATACGTTTCCGCGCGTGCTCAATGCCGTGCTGGGCACGAAATTCCGCGTCATTCCGGGCTATCCGGGCGCCAACGACGCCTTGCTGGCCATGGAGCGCGGCGAGACCCAGGGATTTTGCTCACTGGGCTTCGCCACCCTGGAGGCGATCCGGCCCGGCTGGATGCGCGACCACAAGGTCAATATTTTCGTCCAGCTCGCCTTGAAGAAGAGCAGCGAGCATCCCGAGGTGCCGTTGGCGCTCGATTTCGCCAAGACCGATGCCGATCGCCAGGCGATCGCCCTGATCGTGTCGCCCAATCTCTTTGCCCGCCCGTTCGCGGCGCCGCCCGGCGTGCCGGCGGACCGGCTCGAGGCGCTACGCAAGGCCTTCGATGAAACCGTGACCGATCCGGACTACCTGGCGGAGGCCAAGGCGCGCGGACTGCATGTCGAGCTCGTGACCGGAACCGAGCTCGACGACGTGCTGCGGCGGCTCTACGCCACCCCGAAGGAGATCGTCACCCGCGTGAAGGAGGCGGTGAATTAGCATCCGCCGGCACGACTGGCGCCTATGCGTCATGGCGAGCGCGACGCCACATAGGCTGCGATCGCCAGCATGTCGTCGTTGCTCAGCTTCTCCACCACCGGGCGCATGAGGGCCGCCGAGGGGCCGGCGCGGTCGCCGTTCTGGATGTTCCACATCTGCCGGACGATGTAGTTGGGATGGCGGCCCGCGATGCCCGGCACGTCGCCGACGCCCTGCAGGGTCGCCCCGTGACAAGTGCCGCACGCGATGGTCTTGCCGCCGCCGGTCGTCACCAGCGCCTCGCCCTTGGCGATGCTGCCCTTGGGCACATAGGCCACGAACCCGGTGCGCGGATCGCGATAGACCACGTCCTCCTCGTTCTCCGGCACCTCGATGATGCGGTTGCCCATGGGCTCGGTGCCGCCGGAGGGGTGCACCAGCCGTTTGTTGCCGGGTCCGATGAAGCTCTTGGGCACGGTGTCGGTCTCGGCCACCCGGATCCATTGCCGCGGCTTGACCGAGGCGAAATAATTCGCGGCGTCCTTGATCTCGGCCTCGCTGGCGCTCTTGGCGAGCGCGATCATGATGGCGCCGTACTTGCGCTCGCCGTTCTTCCAGTCGGCGAGCTGACGGATGAAGTAGGCGACCGGCAGGCCCGCCACATAGGCGGACTCGTCATGGCCGGTGCCGGTCGGCAGATGGCAGGAGCCGCAGGCGCGCGTCTGCGTCGCCTTGTCGCCGAACTGCACGATCTTGGGCATCGGCGGATACATGTCCGGATACCAATTGGGAATATCGAACATGTCGTCCGCCTTGGCGCGCTCGATCGAGAGCGTGCTGCCGGGCGGCGGCGGCCGCAGCCGGGTGCCCTCGATGCGCGGCGGCGGCAGGTCCTTTTCGGTGACCGGAAACGCCCAATCGGGCTTCTCTGCCGCCGCTGCCGAGCCTACGAGCGCCAAGCTCGCCAGAGCCAAGCTCGCGAGAGCCAAGCTCGCGAGAGCCAAGCTCGCCAGAGCCATGCAGACAAGATTTTTCATCGCGCGTCCCCCTGGGCCATCATTGTCGTCATCGAGCCATGCCGGTCAGCATATTGAGAGGCAGCCGGTCGAACAACCGCAAGAATCGCCGCCGTCGCATTGCGGGTTCCGGGGCGCTCCATTAAAGCATTTTCCGGACCCGCGGATCGCGGCCATGCGGGCGCCGCACGCAGCGCCACGCCCTGCAAGAGGAGGCAGCAATTTCCGACATTCTCACCGCCCAAAAGGGCACCATTCTCGAGATCACCCTGAACCGGCCGCAGGACGGCAACGCGGCGAGCGACGACATGGCCGAGCAGCTGACGAAGCTCCTGCTCGGCGCCGAGACCGCGGACATCATCGTGTTGCGTGGCGCCGGCGACGATTTCTGCATCGGCCGCTCCACCGCGGGGCGCCGGCCGGCCAGCAACTCGGCCGATGCCCTGGAGCGCCGCTTCGGCAGCGACGTGGTGTTTGATTGCTACAACGCCTTCCGGCGGGTCAAGGCGCCGGTCATCGGCGTGGTGAAGGGCAGGGCGCTCGGATTCGGCTGCGCCATCGCGGCGGTGTGCGACATTACGCTGGCGGCCGACAACGCCCAGTTCCAGATCCCGGAAATGCTGCACAACATCATGCCCACCATGGTGATGTCGGCGCTGGTCGACCGCGTGCCGCGCAAGGCGATGAGCTATTTCGTCTACTCGACCGCCATGATCAGCGCGGCGCGCGCCCGCGAGGCCGGTCTCGTGAGCGAGGTGGTGCCGTTGGGCGCGCTCGACGCCGCCGTGGAGACCCTGTGCGCCACCATGATGAAGGCGCCGCTGCCGGCCCGTCTGGGCGTCAAGGAATACACCCGCACCGCCCTCGACATGAGCATCGCGGGCGCGATCGATTACGCCCGCAACCTGCACTCGACCCTCAATGCGGCGGCCGCCATGCGGCCGAAACCCAAATAGGCGCGAACCGGACCGACTGGATTACGATCAGGCCAACCACCCGCGCAGGCGACTACGACCATGATCCGGAAGCATGAAAGCCGTGCGGCCGAGCCGATGCTGATCAAGCGCTACGGCGGTCACCGGCTCTACAACACGGCGACCTCGAGCTACGCGACGCCAGAGCAATTGCGCGCCCTCGCCCGCAAAGGCCAGTGGGTGATCGTGCGTGACGCCCGCTCGGGCGACGACATTACGGATGAGATCCTGGCTCGGGCCGCATTGAGGCTTTGCAACGCGACGCCGGCGCTTGCCGCGCAGGCGGGCGCCGGTCAGGCGAACATCGCATCGATTTCCTTCTGGGAGACATGGCCGCTGTCGCCATCGAGCTTGGGACCGCTCACGAGCTTGTCCTCGGCGTTGCGCTCGTCCGCAGAGGCGGCCGCATAGTCCTCCACGGCGGCGCGGCCGCCCCAGATCTCCAGCATGCGGGCGACGCTTTGCTCGACGAAAGTCAAGGTCGCGAGCACCTTGGCGATGCGTTGGCCGCTGAGATCCTGAAAATTGCAGGCCTCGAATATGCGCACCACGTGGTCCCGGATGTCGCTGGTGAGCGCGTGCTCCTGGTCCCCCTTGAGCGCGGCGGAGAGCGTGTCGGCGGCTTCGTCGATGCTCTCGGCCGCGTCGAGGATCTGCTGGGTCGCCCGCTCGGTGCTGTCCACGACGGCGTCGAGCTCGCGGCTGGCACGCCCCCGTTCGACGTCGAAGGTGCCGAAATGCAAGCTCGCGACCTCCCGCATGGTATGGCTGATGGCGCGATGGATGCTGTCGGTCTCGCTCTTGAGCTTGTTCAGGTCGCCGACCGTTATCAGATCGTTTTGGAGAACTTTGGGCGCATTCTCGCTCTCGCTGCGGGCGACTTGCGGCGCGACCGGCGTCCGCTGCTCGATCACCTCCCGCAGCGCCCGCAGCTCGTCGAGAACTTCATGATGCTGGAGCACCGAGATGGCTCCGCCGGGAGCCACGACGCTTCGTGGCTCACCGCCTGCAGTCGCTCTTTCGATGCGGAAGGTTTTCTGCCGCACTGGCATGGCCGCCCCCTTTCGAACTTTGCAACTTTGTAGCCGATGCCGGCTTAATGCCAGGTTCATGGCGGCGCCGCGTGCCCGGACGAGCCCTCCTGGTGGATATGATAAACCCTCGGTTAACCACGATCGTCCCGCGTTTACTCGAAAAAAACCATAACTCGATGAACAGCCTCTCTCCGGCGGTAACCATAACAATTCCGACTTCGGCCTTTACCAATCCGACGATGTTTTGAATTTACTTTGACGCTCGTCGAATGGAGCGAAGTCCAACACGTTCCGCATCGATGTGTATCCCGCCAGCGTGATTTCGAGAGTCAGCACCCATGTCCATTCGCCTCGTCCCCGCCCTGCTTGCAGGTTTGCTCGCTTGTGGCACGGCCGTCGCCGGCCCGCTCGTCCCCAATTCCACAACCCGCCAGGCGCCTGATCGACCCGACCCGATGCAGCAGGTCGCGGTGCAGGGCCCCAATCTGGGCGGAGGATTCTTCGAGATGCTGTTCGGCGGTCCCGGCCACGGACAGCCCGCGCGGTCCGATTACGAACCATCCGATGCCGGCCAGCCGCAGGGCTTGGATCCGCGCTACCTCAAGCAGGAGGTCAGCTACGACGGCAAGGAAGCTCCCGGCACGATCATCATCAATACGCCGGAGCGCATGCTCTATCTGGTGGAAGGCGGCGGCCGGGCGCTGCGCTACGGCATCGGCGTCGGCCGTCCGGGCTTCACCTGGGCCGGCGTCCACAGCGTCACCAACAAACGTGAATGGCCGGATTGGACTCCGCCCGACGACATGCTCAAGCGCCGGCCCGACCTGCCCCGTCACATGGAGGGCGGCCCTGAAAATCCGCTCGGCGCCCGCGCCATGTATCTCGGCTCGACTCTCTACCGCATCCACGGCTCGAACGAGCCCTGGACCATCGGCACCGCGGTGTCGTCAGGCTGCATCCGCATGCGCAACGAGGACGTCATCGATCTCTACGACCGGGTCAAGGTCGGCGCCAAGGTGGTGGTGATCTGAACGCGTGCCGCCGGCTTGAAAATCGAAAGGCCGCCCCGATCCGGGCGGCCTTTTTGTCGCTGCAACCGTCTGACGGGCTAAACGTCGCTGCTGCCGAAATCGCTGCCGCCGAAATCGCTGCCGCTGTCGTCGAAGGCCGTGAGATCCTGGTCGGCCTGAGCGTCCGCGCCATCAGCCGCGGAGGTGTCGTCGAGCAAGCCGAAGCCCGAACCGCCGCCGCCCGTGTGGGTGTCGCGGCCGATGTCATCGATGCCGGCTTGGCGGGCGAGATCGCCGCCGGCGCCGCCGTCCCACGGCGAGCCCGGCTCGCGGCCGCCTCCGAAGGCCGGATCCGCGAACCCGAAGGCGCCATGGCCGGGCCCCATCATGGAGCGGATGCCGTCGAGCAGCAGCGAGCCGCCGATCACGCCGGCGGCCGCGGCCGCGGCGGTGCCGAGGAAGGAGCCGCCAGGGGACGCCGGTCCTGGCCGCAAGGCCGCCGCGCCGGGAGCGTAGGCGGCGCTCGGCTCCTGCGGTTGCTCGCGGGCCGGACGCACCGAGGGGACGGAGCCGCGCGGGCTCTCGCGCCGACCCAGCAAGGCATCGCGCATGCCGTCGAGGAAGCCGGTCGGCCGGTCGGCGGGCGCGCCGCCGAGCTCGGCTTCGAGCGCGTGGATGCGGGCATCGGCGCGCTTGAGCGCCTCGTCCTGCACCAGGGCGGTCTGCACCAGCGCATAGGCCGCATTGGGGGCGCGCCGGAGCCCTTCGATGACGGCCCGTTCGGCCTCCGGATCGCGCGGCTGGCTCTCGAGCGTGGCGAGACGATCGAACAGTTCGGTGACGAGCTCGCGTTCCTGTGGGGTCATGGTCTTGGGCCTCCGTGACGACGCGGCTGATGTAGGCAGCCGCCATGGCAACGGAATGACCGCCGGGGGCAAAATTTCTCGGGTGAAGGGGGCTTGCGGCCGGGAGCAGGCCGACGGGTCGGGCGCCCGAACCCGATCAGGCCAGCGCGACTCCGTGGCGCGCCAGCAGGTCCGGGAACGAGTCGCCGGCGAAAAAGGCGTATTCGCGCTCGCGCCCGGTGGTGAGCGTATCGAGCCGCTGCAACTCCGCGTCCACGAAGCCCGGATGGCACATGATGAGGCCGCCGTCCGGCACCTGGTCGAGGAAGCCGGCGAACAGCGCCGCGAAATCGGCGTCGTCGCGGAACGCATAGGCGCCCGCAAAGGCCGGATTGGTGTGCCGGCCGAGCGCGTCGGCGCGCTGGCGGAAGTCGTGGCTCAATTGGTCGAGCAACCATGACTTGCGGTCGCGCAAGCTGAAGCGGCGCGGCGGCGCCATCCGGCCGCATTGCCGCAGCCAGGCGCCGGGTGCGTCCTGCTTGGCGACGGCGAGCACCGCTTCGCGGATCTGCGGGAACACGTGCACATGGTGGTGCCCGTCGATGAAATCGGGTGCGCGGCCGAATGTATGGACGAACATCCGCAGCTGCGCCGCGATCTCGCTCACCAGCGCGGCGTGACCGAGGCGATGCAGGAAGGCGCGTGCCAGGGTGGCGGGAAGCGGCAGGAACGCGCCGTCGCGAACCGGCTTGTAGCCGCTGCTGAGCGGACGAAACGGGGCCGTCAGGGTCAGGTGCAATCCGATGGCGACCCGCGCCATCCCGGTGTTGAGCACGTCGAGGGCGTGAGCCTCCGAGCGATGAAAGCCCGGCGCCACCACCATCACGGAGGTGGCGTTCAGGCGCCGGCGCACCACCAGATCGCGGATCGCCACATTGACGGCGCTCGAAATCCCGTAGTCGTCCGCGCAAAGCCAAATGCGCCGGCGTTCGGACATGCCGTCGGCCGCGCCCGAAATATCGAATTCGCCGGTCGGTTTGTCCAACACGCCTCACACCCCGATCCACGCGGCCGGTTCGGGCCGCAACGCGCATTTCGCACCGACAAACCCGGTCTCGATCACTCGGCCGCAGCCCGGGTCGATTGATCGTCCGCGCGTCCGGCGTCTTGCGCCGTCTTGAGGCTTTGCTCGGCCACGAAATAGATCGGGCGCGCCTTCAGCTCCGAGAACATCTTGCCGATATATTCGCCCATGATCCCGATCATGAACAGCTGCACCCCGCCCAGCACCATCAGGCCGATGATGACCGAGGGATAGCCCGGCACCGACTGCCCCTTCACGAGCGTCTCGATCAGAATATCCACCGCGAAGATCAACGCAAACGCCAAGAGCAGGAACCCCAGCAGGCTGGCGAGCCGCAGCGGCGCCACCGAGAACGAGGTGAGGCCTTCGATCGAGAGCCCGATCAGTGAATACAAGCTCCAGGTGCTGCGGCCGTGGGCGCGCTCCGCCGGCTCGTAGTCGACCCGGATCTGGCGGAAACCGATCCAGCTCGCCAAACCCTTGAAGAACCGGTTGCGCTCGGGCAGCTGCTTGAGGGCGGCGGCGGCGCGCGGGGAGAGCAGGCGGAAATCGCCCGCGTCCTCCGGAATTTTCTGCCGTGCTCCCCAATTGATCAGCAAATAGAAGGATTTGACCGCAAAGCGGAAAAGCCGCGGCTCGTTCTCGCGATGCGCCTTGGCGGTGTAGACCACATCGTAGCCTTGATCGAGCCAGTGGCCGACCAGCGTCTCGATCAGGGTCGGCGGATGCTGGCCGTCGCCGTCCATGAACAGGACCGCGCCGAAACGGGCATGATCGAGGCCGGCCGCGAGCGCCGCTTCCTTGCCGAAATTGCGCGACAGCGAGACGACCTGGAGATCGACCGCGGTGGCCGCAAGCGCCCGCGCCACCGCAAGAGTGGCATCGCGGCTGCCGTCGTCCACATACACGATCTCGACCATGAGCCCGCGCGCCGCGTGCAGCCGCCGCGCCACCTCGACGATACGACCATGCAGCGCGGTGAGCCCGGCCGCCTCGTTGTAGAGCGGAACCACGATCGAAAGGCCAGCCTCTGCCCCGGCGCGCAGCCTGGGCGAAGCTTCGGACCCGCCCGCGAAGCCGATCGCATTGGACGACATTGTGCCTGCCTTTCGGGGCTCATTCGGGCCTCATTCGCGCCTCTTGGCCCCGCCCCCCATACTAGCCCAGGCGGGACCGGCTGTCGCGGCGCCCCCGCTATGCATCTTGTCTCACCTCCCGGGGCGGAATGAGGAGTTGAACCTTGCGGGGCTGAACGCCCGGCATTTTCGCATATTCGCCGGTCTCGGGCGGAAAACCGGTTTCCCCTTTTCCTGAAAATGCTTTAAGCGGGGCCGGTCATGTGGTCGCCCCCGCCGCTCGAAGCTCTCGCCACCCGCCTTTTTCCGGACCCCGGACGGCGTGCCGTGGCCGTCAAGGCGGTGAGCTTCGCGCTCGTGGGCGTCATCAACGCCTCCGTCGACTTCGGCGTGTTCTCGTTCTTCTACTTCTATCTCGGGTTTCCGATCATCTTCGCCAATCTGATCTCCTGGTTCATCGCGGTCACCGGCTCCTATGTGATGAACTCGATGACGACCTTCGCGGTCGAATCGGGACGCAAGTTGCGCTTGCGCTCCTATGCGACCTTCCTGCTGGCGCAGGTCGCCGGGCTCGTCGCCAATACGGCGACCGTCTATCTGGTTCCGATCGTGATCGGAAAAATAATGGGGATCGACTCGACCTCGACCACCCTGGTGCTCATCGGCAAGCTGCTCGCGATCGGGTCGAGCTTCCTGGTCAACTTTTCACTGTCGCATTTCGTGGTCTTCCGGCATCGCGAGCAGCCGACCAGTCACTAGATTCTTGGATATTCGGAGACCGGCAGCGTGATGCACGATGAAAATCTGCGGGCGGAGCGCGCGAGCTTCGTCACCCATCTGGAATGCGCCTTCACGGGCGAGCGCCATGCCGCCGACGCGGTGCACAACCTCTCGCGCGCCGGCAAGCCGCTCCTGGTGCGCTACGATCTCGAAGGCGTGCGCAAAGCCTTCAGCAAGGAAGCGCTGGCGCGCCGGCCGTTCGACCTGTGGCGGTATCGCGAGCTCCTGCCGGTGCGGCGCGCGAGCGACATCGTCAGCCTGGGCGAGGCCGTCACCCCGATCGTGGGGCTGCCGAAACTTTCAGCCCGGCTCGCCTCTGCCGAAATTCTGGTGAAGGACGAAGGCCGGCTGCCGACCGGCTCGTTCAAGGCGCGCGGGCTGGTCATGGCGGTATCCATGGCCAAGGCGCTCGGCATCAAGCATATGGCCATGCCGACCAACGGCAATGCGGGCGCGGCGCTCGCCGCCTATGCGAGCCGCGCCGGGATCAAGAGCACGATCTTCTGTCCGGAAGATACGCCCGAGGTGAACGTCAGCGAGATCGCGCTTGCAGGGCGCGAGCGTGTACCGGGTCAACGGCCTCATCGACGACTGCGGCAAGATCGTCGGCGAAGGCAAGGCCAAGGTCGGCTGGTTCGACGTCTCCACCCTCAAGGAGCCCTACCGGATCGAGGGCAAGAAGACCATGGGGCTCGAATTGGCCGAGCAGCTCGACTGGCGGCTGCCCGACGTGATCCTCTATCCGACCGGCGGCGGCACCGGCCTCATCGGCATGTGGAAGGCCTTCGCCGAGCTCGAGGCGATCGGTTTCATCGGACCCAAGCGGCCTCGCATGGTCGCCGTGCAGGCCGCCGGCTGCGCCCCCATGGTGCGCGCCTTCGAGGCCGGCACCGAGCATGCGCCGCGCTGGGAGGATGCCCATACGATCGCGTCCGGCATCCGGGTGCCGCAGGCGATCGGCGATTTCCTCATCCTGCGGGCGGTGCGCGAAAGCGGCGGCTTTGCGATCGCGGTCGAGGACGCGGCGATCAGCGCCGCGCTCGAGGAGGTGGCGCGCGAGGAGGGGCTGTTGATGTGCCCGGAGGGCGCCGCCACCTACGCGGCCTACAAGCAGAGCCTGGCCGACGGCCGTATCGGCCGCCACGAGCAGGCGCTGCTGTTCAACTGCGCGACCGGGCTGAAATACCCGCTGCCCAGCGTGCACCGCACCCTCGATCGAACCAAGCCGATCGACTTTGCGGCGCTTTGATAGGAAAATGCGTTTCGGCCGCCTTAGCGGAGGGAGCCCATGAAACAGCTGTTACGCGCCGCCGCCTCGGCGGCGACATTCACCGCGACGATATTCACGACGACACTGATCGCCACGGCATGCATCGGCATCACCGGCGCATCGGCGCAGAATTTCCCCGTCCGGCCCGTCACCATCGTGGTGCCGTTCGCGGCCGGCGGCCCGGCCGACGCTTTGGCGCGCGTGATGGGCGACCGTATGCGGGCGTCGCTCGGTCAGCAGGTGATCATCGAGAACGTGGTCGGCGCCGCCGGCTCGGTCGGGGTCGGCCGCGTGGTGCGCGCCGCGCCCGACGGCTACACGCTCAGCATCGGCCACTGGAGCACCCATGTGGTCAACGGCGCCATCTACGACCTGCCCTATGACCTCGTGAAGGACCTCGAGCCGGTCGCCGAATTGCCGTCCAATCCGCAGCTGATCGTTGCCAAGAAGAGCGTGCCGGCGACCAACCTCAAGGAGCTCGTCTCTTGGCTGAAGCTCAATGCAGACAAGGTCTCGGCCGGCACCGCCGGTCCGGGCTCGGCCTCGCATGTGGCCGGGGTCTATTTCCAGCAGATCACCGGGACGCATTTTCCGTTCGTGCCCTATCGCGGCACCGGCCCGGCCATGAACGATCTGGTCGCCGGCCAGATCGACCTGATCATCGACCAGGCCTCCAATTCCATGCCGCAGGTCAAGGCCGGCACCATCAAGGCCTTCGCGGTCACCGCCAAGGAGCGGCTGCCGTCGGCGCCCGACATCCCGACCGTGGACGAGGCCGGCGCGCCCGGGCTCTACATCTCGGTCTGGTACGGCCTGTGGGCCCCGAAGGGAACGCCGCGCGACATCATCGCCAAGCTCAATGCCGCCGCCGTCGACGCCATGGCGGATCCGGCGGTGCGCACCCGCATGGCGAACTTCGGTCTCGAAATTCCGCCGCGCGACCAGCAGACCCCCGAGGCGCTCGGTGCGTTGCAAAAGGCCGAGATCGAGAAATGGTGGCCGATCATCAAGGCGGCGCACATCGCGGGCGAATGAGCGCCTGATTCAGTCGTCGGTCTTCAATCGCCGAGCCCGGCCTGCAGTCGCGTGTAGAGCGGATTCTCGCGCGAGAACACGTAGCCGAGATCGGCGACGGCGACATTCTCGGCCCCATGATCGCGCAGGAAGCTCGCCAGCGCATGCACTTGGGCGGGCGGACAGTGCAACGTCACCATGCCCGAGGAGGTCGGCCCGCCGAACGGGCTCTCCACCCCGAAACGCATCTTGGCCTGCGCCAACAGGGCTTCGTCGCAGCGCATGAAGCGGGTGCGCACCTCGCGAAAGGCGCGCGCGCGCTTCTGCCCGGCAATGCGATCGAGCACCAGGCGGGCGGTCTCGCGCTCGGCCGTCCCCCAGGCCGCGGTGCGGGCCGCCACCAGATTGGCCTGCGAGCGCAGGATCAATCCGTCGTCGATCACCTTGAGGGCGTTGGCCGACAGCGTGGTGCCGGTGGTGGTGATGTCGACGATGAGCTCGGCGGTGCCGGCGGCGGGCGCGCCTTCGGTCGCGCCGGTGCTTTCCACGATCCGATAGTCGGTGATGCCCTGGGCGGAAAAGAAGGCGCGCGTCAGGTTCACGTATTTGGTGGCCAGCCGCATCTTGCGGTCGTGCCGCAGCCGGAACGCGGTCGCCACATCGTCGAGATCCGCCATGCTGTGCACGTCGATCCAGGCCTGCGGGACCGCCACCACCACATTGGCGTGCCCGAACCCGAGCGCATCGATGAAGACGATCTTGGCGTCGACATCGGGAATCATCTCGCGCAGCAGATCTTCGCCGGTGACGCCGAAATGGACGGCGCCCTGCGCCAGGAGCTGCGTGATCTCGGCGGCCGACAGATAGGCGACCTCGATGCCGGGCAGGTCCGCGATGGTGCCGCGATAGTTGCGCGCGCCGCGCGGCTTGACCAGCTCGAGCCCGGCGCGCGCGAAGAACGCCTCCGCGTTCTCCTGCAGCCGTCCCTTGGCCGGCATGGCGATGACGAAGGGGGCGCTCATGTGCGGCCTCCCCGCGCCGCGAGGCGCTCGATCCAGACCGCAAAGCCGACCGCCGGGATCGGCGCCGGGCTGCCGATGCGGGTGAGCAGGCCGTCGTAGCGGCCGCCGGCGACCAGCTGGCCGTTGTCGCGCGCGGGCGCATCGTGCAGCTCGAACACGAAGCCGGTGTAGTAGTCGAGGCCGCGCCCGAAGGCGGTGGAGAACCGGATGCGGCCCACATCGACGCCGCGCGCGGCCAGAAATCCGGTGCGGCTTTCCAGCAGGTCGAGCGCAGGATCGAGCCCGATCGCCGGCGTCCTGCGCCAGCGCCCGCAGCTCGGCCGCGGCTTCGTCGGGCCCGCCCGCGATGGCGAGAAACCGCTCGATCAGCGCGCGCGTCTCCTGCGGCAGCGAGCTCTGCACGCTCAGCGTCGCCTGCTCGAGAAAGCGGTCCGCGATCTCTCCGACCGAGCGGCCGCCGACCGCGCTGATGCCGGCGATCGAGAGCAGGTCGGTGACCAGCGCATGGGCGGCTCCCGGATCGGAGCCGGCCAGCGCCGCCAGCATGCCCTGGTATTCGGGGCGCCTGTGGGCGGTGCTGATGGTCAGCCGATCGAGATCGTGCGCCAGCGAGGATTTGTGATTGAAATCCTTCACCAGGCGCCGCTTCCAGGCCGGCGCCAGCTCGAGCGCCGCGACCAGGGCCGAAAACAGCCCGACGTCGCCGAGCCTGATCTCGGGCGCCGCCAGACCGTAATGGCTGGTCGCCTCGAGACCGAGCGCCAGCATCTCGGCATCCGCCGCCGCGATGTCGGCGCGGCCGAAGGATTCGATGCCGGCCTGCAGGAATTCGCTCGGCTCGTTGTCGCGGTGGCGAAAGACCGGGCCGAGATAGCAGAACCCTGCCGGCTTGCCGGCCGCCGCCGAGGCCAGATAATCGCGCGAGACCGGGATGGTGAGGTCGGGACGCAGGCACAATTCATGGCCCTGCGGATCGGCCGTGAGATACATGCGCTTGCGGATGTCCTCGCCGGAAAGATCGAGGAACGGCTCCGCCGGCTGCAGGATCGCCGGCTCGACGCGGGCGTAGCCGGCGCGCTCGAAGCCGGTGACGAGCGCCTGCGCCTTCACATCCGGCATGGTCGGTCCTGTTTGGGTCGCGGCGGTCATGGTGAGTTGCTGCAAGGGTCGGCCGCGGCGCTTTAGCACGGCCCCGTCAGCAATTCGATGGCAATGCCGCAAAGGGATTAATGGCCATTTCACCCGATTCCGACGCCCCGGGCCGGAAATCGGCAGGATGGAGAGTGCCTCAGCGCCAGTCCCCCAGCACGCTCTGGACCAGCGCCAGCGCCGCGACCGCGGCCGTATCGGCCCGCAGGATGCGCGGACCGAGCGCGAGCCGCACCACATTGGGCAGCCGCGCGAGGGCCGCGCGCTCGGCTGCCGCAAAGCCGCCCTCCGGGCCGACCAGCACGGCGAGCGCCGGCGGGCCGGCCCGTGCGGCGGGACGAGCACCAGCGAGCGCGGCGATCGGGTCCTTGCGCTCCGCATCCTCGTCGCAGAACACCAGCAGGCGCCCCGGATCACGCGCCGCGATCACGCGATCGAACCCCAGGGGCGGCGCGATCTCGGGCAGGGTCAGGATGCCGCATTGCTGCGCCGCCTCGATCGTATTGGCGCGCATCCGCTCGAGATTGAGGCGCGCGACCTGACCGTGCTGGGTGATGACCGGCTGCAGCGCACGAGACCCCCATCTCCACCGCCTTCTGCACCATGTAGTCGAGGCGGGCGTGCTTGAGCGGGGCGAACCAGTAGTGCAGGTCGAGCGCCGGCGTCTGCGCCCGGTTGCGCTCCTCGACGGTGAGGACGAGCGCTCGTTTGCCGCCGTCGGCGATCACCGTGCGCCATTCGCCGTCACGGCCGTTGAACGCCAGCACCGGATCGCCCGGCTTGAGCCGCAACACGTTGCGCAGATAATTGACCTGCGGGCCGTCGAGCACGAGCCGGGCGCCGGCCGCGAGCGGACGGTCGAGATAGAGCCGGGGGGCGCGAAAATCGTAAGATGCCATTGCGATCCTGCCTGAGGGGCATCAAGGCCCGATTGAGCCCGGCCGGGTCCCGATGGCCCCAGATCCGGAAATTTGGCTCACTGCCGTGTTATCGCCGAAATTAATATGCTGTTAATATAGTCGGCTATGATCTGGGGACGACTCGCGCCCGGGGGGGTGGAGGAATTGTCATGACATTCTGTCGAGTCCTTTCTCTCGCGGCCGTCCTGGGGCTGGCGTCGGCCCCTGCGGCCCTGGCTCAGTTCGGCGGCATGCCCGGCATGCCGGGAGCGCCCGGCATGGGGGGTGGGTTCGGGGGACCGCCGGCGGGGCCGCCGCCGGCCTGCCAGCAGTTGATGGTGATGCGGGACGAAGCCCAGAAGAACGGCAACGCGATTGGCGCCGCCAATCAGCGCAAGGTCAAGCCGGAGCTCACTGAAGTCTGCAAACTGTTCAAGACCTTCATCGCCAGCGAAGCCAAGTTCATCCAGGGCATGACGGAAAACGTGTCCCTCTGCGGCGTTCCTCCGCAGGCCATCAAGTCGTACCAGGAGGCCCACGGCAAGGCGATGCAGATCGGCAAGCAGGTCTGCGAGGCGGCCGAGCATCCGCGGCAGACCGGGCCGAGCCTGAGCGATGCGCTCAATTCCGCTCCGGTCCTCCCCGACGCCGACAACACCAAGGCGAAGAACGGCACCTATGACACGCTTCAGGGCAATGCCCTGACGCGATGAGCGAGGCGGCCGGACGCGTCGCCGACTCGACCGGTAACTGGGTCGACCGCCGCGCGCCGGCATGGACGCGTCCCTATTTGCGGCTGGGCCGGCTCGACCGGCCGATCGGCGCCTGGCTGTTGCTGCTGCCCTGCTGGTGGTCCTTGGGGCTCGCCGCGGTGCGTGCCGCGGCGCCGATCAACCTCTGGCACACGCTTCTGTTCTTCATCGGCGCCTTCGCCATGCGCGGGGCGGGCTGCACCTGGAACGACATCGTGGATCGCGATCTCGACGCGCGCGTCGAGCGCACGCGTTCGCGGCCGATCCCCTCGGGCCAGGTCGGGGTGCGCGCCGCCGCCGCGTTCCTGCTGCTGCAAGCGCTGGTCGGGCTCGCGGTCCTGCTGCAATTCAATCGCTTCACGGTCCTGGTCGGGCTGGCCTCGCTCGCCGTGGTCGCGATCTATCCGTTCATGAAGCGGGTGACCTATTGGCCGCAGATCGTGCTCGGCCTCGCCTTCTCGTGGGGCGCCCTCATGGGATGGCCGGCGACCTTCGGGCGGCTCGATCCACCGGCCCTGCTGCTCTATGCCGGCGCGATCTGCTGGGTGATCGGCTACGACACCATCTATGCGCATCAGGATCGCGAGGACGATGCCTTCATCGGCATCAAGTCGACCGCGCTCCTGTTCGGGGCGCGCACCAAGCCGATGCTGGCGGTCTTCTTCGGCCTCGCCGTGGTGCTGATCGGATGGGCCGGCTGGAGCGCGGGCGGCGGTGTCGTGCTTGCGCTCGGGCTATTGGGGTTTGCGGGCCATCTGGCCTGGCAGATCGGGCGCCTCGACATCGACGACCCGGCGCTCTGCCTTGTTCTGTTCAAGTCGAACCGCGATGCCGGTCTGATCCTGTTCGCCGCGCTGGTGCTCGATGCGGCGCTCCACCGTCTCAATTTCGCGCAATGATCTCGCGCTCGCCGTGGTGCACGCTCGCGCCGGCGAGCCGGCGTCCGGGCTTGCGGCGCAGGAAGATCGACGGCCGCCGCGCCTTGACCGAGTAATATTTGCGGCGGCGCGGCTGCGGGGCTGCGATCCGCAGCGCGCCGATGCGCTCGAACGGCTCGCGCAAGCGGCCGTCGGGCTCGGCGACCAGGAGCGGAAGCTCGAGCACGCGCGCCCATGATTGCCATTCGGCGACGACGTCGGTGCTGTCGTCGGCGCGGTAGAGCGGCAGCGAAAGGGCGCTGTCGCGGTGCTCGAGCACGAGCGCGACCGTGCTGGCCGCCGCGCCGACCGGCGGCTCTATGCGCAGCGCCACCCCGAGATAAGATGAAACCGGCAGATTGACCGCCATCAGCATGCCGCGTACGGATCGGCGCAACACCACGCGCTCGCGCGTGAGCTCGACGAAACGCACGTTCCCGTCGGCCGCCGCGTCGCTGGCTTCGAACCGCAGCGGCAGGGAGAACGGGTCGAGCCGCTCATCACGGCTCGACCCGGCAGGCATGACCCTGCGGATACCTGTTTGACGCCTCAAGACAACACTCCCCGCCGGGTTTGATCCGGTCGTTTCTTGTCCGGAGTTGATCCCCAGTCGTTGTCGCAAACATGCCGCAAAGCCGTCGGATTCGGCTTAAGGTTCCTGGTTAATCCGGAGTATCGAGCCCGGTGATGCAACTCATGCTTGACGGGAGCTTGCCGATTTTCCTCAATCGATCCCTAATGGCCCGCCGGGAGGTCGGAAACCTCCAAGGAAACCTCCAGAAAGCCCTCCAAGGAAACGCACGATGACATCCTTGCTCGATCAATCCGCGCTCGCCGATCTCGCCGAACGTCTGGTGGCGGCGGCGCGCCGCGCCGGCGCCGATGCCGCGGATGCGGTCGCGGTCCGCTCGATGTCGGTGTCGGTCGAGGTGCGCAACGGCGAGGTCGAATCCTCCGAGCGGGCGGAGGGCGACGATGTCGGCCTGCGGGTCCTGGTCGGAAAGCGCCAGGCGGTGGTGTCGACCAACGACGTCAAGGGCGACGTCGACCAGCTCGCGCAACGCGCGGTCGCCATGGCGCGGGTCGCTCCCGAGGACCGTTTCGCCGGGCTCGCCGATCCGGCGCTGCTGGCGCGCGACATTCCGGATCTCGATCTGCTCGATCCGGATTTGCCGGCGGTCGCCGCGCTGGAGGAGCGCGCCAAGCGCGCCGAGGCCGCCGGCCTCGCCGTCAAGGGCGTCACCAAGTCGGAAGGCGCGTCGGCCTCGGCCGGAATCGGCGGCATGGTGCTGGCGACCAGCCACGGCTTTCGCGGCGCCTATCTGTCATCGCGGCAAGGCATCTCGATGTCGGCGATCGCCGGCGAGGGCACCGCCATGGAACGCGACTACGATTTCACGTCCGCGCTGCACGCCAGCGATCTCGATGCCGCCGAAGCGATCGGCCGCAGCGCCGGCGAACGCGCGGTCGCGCGCCTCAATCCGCGCAAGGTTCCGACCAAGCGGGTGCCGGTGGTGTTCGATCGGCGCGTCGCCGGCGGCCTCGTCGGACATCTCGCCGGCGCGATCAACGGCGCCGCGGTGGCGCGCAAGACCAGCTTCCTGCGCGACAAGCTCGGCGAGCGCCTGTTCGCGTCCGGCATCCGTATCGTCGACGATCCGCTGCGGCGGCGCGGCCAGCGCTCGCGGCCGTTCGACGGCGAGGGCGTCGCCGGCCGCCCGCTCGCGCTGGTGGAGGACGGCGTGCTCAAGACCTGGCTGCTCGATTGCGCGACCGCGCGCGAGCTCGGCCTCGCCACCACCGGTCATGCGCAGCGCGGCGTGTCCTCCTCGCCCTCGCCGGGGTCGAGCAATCTCCACCTCGAGGCCGGGGCGCTGTCGCCGCAGGAGCTGATCGCCGACATCGCCGATGGCTTCTATGTCACCGAGCTGATCGGCATGGGGGTCAATCAGGTGACCGGGGACTACAGCCGCGGCGCCGGCGGCTTCTGGATCGAGAACGGGCAGCGCACCTATCCGGTGAGCGAGGTGACCATCGCGGGCAATCTCATCGAGATGTTCCGCGCGCTGACGCCCGCCGACGATCTCGAGTTCCGCTATGGCACCAATGCGCCGACGCTGCGCGTGGAGGGCTTGACCGTTGCGGGTCAGTGATCCCGCCCTCGACCCCGCGGACGCGCTGCGGATGCTGGCGGCGACGTTGCGCGAGGCGGGCGCGATCGCGCTCGCGACCTTCCAGACACCCGTGAAGAGCTGGCTCAAGGACCAGTCGTCGCCGGTCTGCGAAGCCGATATCGCGGTGGACGATTTTCTGCGCACGCGGCTCGCCGGCCCGGAATGCGGCTGGCTGTCGGAGGAAACCGCCGACGACGGCTCGCGCCGGCAGGCGCGGCGGCTGTGGATCGTGGACCCGATCGACGGCACCCGGTCCTATCTGGCGGGCCGGCCCGATTGGGTGATCTCGGCCGCGCTGGTCGATGACGGCCGTCCGGTCCTGGCGGGGGTGCTCGCGCCGGCGACCGACGAGCTGTTTCTGGCTGCGGCCGGTGCCGGCGCCACCCGCAACGGAGCGCCGATCAAGGCGAGCGCCGGCGCTCGGCTGGAGGACGCCAGGGTGGCGGGCCCCAAGCGGCTGGTGCAAGCGCTGGCCGCCGCCTCCGCGTCGCCGATGGCGGTCGCGCCCCGCATCGGCTCGCTGGCGCTGCGCCTCATCCGGGTCGCGCAGGGCGAGCTCGAAGTCGCCTTCGCGTCCGGCAGCAGCCATGACTGGGACCTTGCGGGAGCCGACCTTTTGGTGCACGAAGCCGGCGGGGCGATGACGAACTTGGTGGGGCGCAGCTTGACCTACAATCAGCCGGATCTTGTCCACGGCGCGCTGGTGGCGGCCGGGGCCGAGCGTCACGTTGCGTTGATCGCGCTCACGCGCGAATGGCTCGTCGAGCTCGAATAGACTGTGTTTGCCGGGCCAATCCTCAACCGAAAGGCCAAAACATGTCGGATCAGCACACCGGCGCTCAATTGCTCCATCTCGTCTTCGGCGGCGAGCTCACCGATCTGGAAGGGACCGAGTTCAAGGATCTCAACAAGCTCGATATCGTCGGTGTTTATCCGAACTACGCCACCGCTTATGCGGCGTGGCGAGCCAAGGCCCAGCAAACTGTTGACAACGCCCATATGCGCTATTTCATCGTCCACATGCATCGCTTGCTCGATCCGGATACGGAACGGCAGCCAGGGCGTTGACGGCTTAGCGAGTCGGTCCTGATGTCCTTGGTCAAGCGTCTCGTCGGCTCGCGTCCGTTCCAGAGGGCAGTCGGGGTCATGGCAGCCGAATACCTTCGACTGGTGTGGACGACGACCGGGTTCACGGTGGAGCCCGAGGGTTTCGTCGAGCACGCGCGCTTCGACTTTCCGGTCATCGTCGGCATCTGGCATGGGCAGCATTATCTGCTGCCCTTCATGCGCGGCGAGCGTCCCTTCAAGGTGCTGGTCTCGCGCCACCGCGACGGCGAGATCAACGCGATCGCGGCCGAGCATCTCGGCATCGGCACCATCCGCGGTTCCGGCGACCATGGGGCCGAGTTCGCCCGCAAGGGCGGGGTCGGCGCATTTCGCCAGATGCTCGCCACGCTGGCGCAGGGCTGCTCGGTGACGCTGACCGCCGATGTGCCGAAGGTCACCCGCGTCGCCGGTCTCGGCATCGTTCGGCTGGCCGCGCTGTCGGGCCGGCCGATCTATCTGGTGGCGATCGCCACCCACAACCGCATCACGCTTCGCAACTGGGACCGCACCGAGATCAACTTGCCGTTCGGTCGCGGCGCGATCGTGGGCCGCGGACCGTTTCGGATCGCGGCCGATTCCGACGACGACGCGCTCGAGACGGCGCGCTGCACCATCCAGAGCGAGCTCGAGAGCGCCACACTGCGGGCGCATGAGCTCGCCGACCGGCCGCGCCGGAGCCGCGCCCGTGTCTGAATCGCTCCCCTTCACGCTGCGCGCCTATCAGCTCTTGTCGGCGGCGGCGACGCCGTTGGCGCCGACGCTGGTGTCGCATCGCTTGAAGCGCGGCAAGGAGCTTCCGGCGCGGCTCGACGAACGTTACGGAGCAAGCCGCATCGCCCGCCCGCCCGGCCCTCTGGTCTGGGTCCACGGCGCGAGCGTGGGCGAGCTGCTCGCCGTGATCCCGTTGATCGAGCGCATCCACAACAAGGAATTCGCGGTCCTGTGCACGTCGGGAACCGTGAGCTCCGCCAAGGTGGCGGAGCAGCGGCTGCCGAAGGCCGTCATCCACCAGTTCGTGCCGTTCGACGCGCCGCGCTTCGTCACGCGCTTCTTCAATCATTGGCGCCCCGACCTGGCGCTGTTCGTCGAAATCCGATCTGTGGCCCAATCTGATCATCACGGCCAAAGAGCGCGAGGTTCCGCTCATCCTGGTCAACGGCAAAATGTCGGAGCGCTCATTCAATCGCTGGCGGATCGTTCCCGCCACCATCGGGGCGCTGCTGCGCCGCTTCGATCTCTGCCTGGCGCAGTCCGCCGGGGATGCAGCGCGCTATCGCGACCTCGGCGCGCCGCGCATCACCACCAACGGCAATCTCAAGCTCGATGTGCCGGAACCGCCCGCCGATGCGGCCGACCTCGCGGCGCTGCGCCAGGCGGTCGGCGACCGCCCCACCATCGCGGCGGCCTCGACCCATGCGGGCGAGGAAACCGCCTTGATCGAGGCGCACCGCCGGCTGCGCAACACCTTTCCGCGGCTGCTCACCATCATCGCGCCGCGGCATCCCGATCGCGGCCCGGGCATCGTCGAGATCGCGAACGCGGCCGGTCTCTCCACCGCGCTGCGCTCGCACGGGTCTCTGCCTGGCCCGACCGACGACGTCTATGTGGTCGACACCATGGGCGAGCTCGGCCTGGTCTATCGGCTCGCCCCCATCGTGTTCGTCGGCGGCTCGCTGGCGAGCCATGGCGGGCAGAACCCGATCGAGCCGATCAAGCTCGGCGCCGCCATCCTGCATGGGCCGCATGTCTGGAACTTCAGCGAGATCTATGACGCACTCGACGCCGCCCACGGCGCCGATGCGGTGGCCGACGTCGGCAAGCTGGCGGTGCGGCTGGGCGCGCTCCTCAAGGACGCGGACCAGCGCGCCGCTCTGGTGGCGGCCGCGCGCGAGACCGTCAAATCGCTGGGTGGGGCACTCGATCGCACGCTGGCGGCGCTCGATCCCTATCTGGTCGACCTGCGGATGGATCGTCCGCAGACCCATGCGTGAACCGGCATTCTGGTGGCGCGAGGCCGGGCCTGCGGCGGGCCTGCTGGCGCCGCTCGCAGCGCTCTACGGGGCGGTCGCGGGCGCCCGACTGGCGCGGCGCGGCGCGCGCGTCGCCGTGCCGGTCGTCTGCATCGGCAATCTGACGGTCGGCGGCGCCGGCAAGACGCCGCTGGCGCTGACGGTGGCGCGCCGGCTCGCGGCCGAGGGCGACACCCCCATGCTGTTGAGCCGCGGCTATCGGGGACGGCTCGAAGGTCCGCTGCGGGTCGACCCAGTGCGGCACCGCGCGCTCGATGTGGGTGACGAGCCGCTCCTGCTCGCCCGCGTCGCTCCCACCTTCGTGGCGCGCGACCGCGTCGCCGGCGCGCAGGCCGCGGCGGCGGCCGGCGCGGGCGTCATCGTGATGGACGACGGCTTTCAGAATCCCTCCCTGCACAAGGATTTCTCCGTCCTGGTGGTCGATGGGCGCCGCGGCATCGGCAACGGCCGGGTGGTTCCGGCCGGCCCGCTGCGCGCCCCGCTGACGGCGCAGCTGGCGCGGGCCGATGCGCTGGTGGTGGTCGGACCCTCGCAGGCCGCGGCGGGCGTCACGGCCTTAGCGCGTGCGCGCGACGTGCCGGTTTTCGACGCCGGCTTGGCGCCCGATGCGGCGGCTGTGGCGGCGCTCGCCGGCGCCCGGGTGCTGGCTTTCGCCGGCATCGGCGACCCGCAGAAGCTGTTCGCGACGCTGACCGCCGCCGGGATCGCGGTCGCGGCGACCAGGAGCTTTCCGGACCACCATCGCTATACGCCGGCGCAAGCCGGAATGCTTTGCGCGCAGGCCGATCGCGAAGCCCTGATGCTGGTGACGACCGAAAAGGATCTGGTTCGCATGCAAGGCGACACCGGCATGGCGGCGCTCGCCGCGCGGGCCCGCGCGCTCCCGGTGACGCTCATGCTGGCAGACCCGGATGGGTTCTGGCGTCTCCTGCGCACCAAGCTCGCCGGAGCGTTGTAGGAGCGTCTAACGGCCCCCGGCCTGCGCGGGAAAATGCCGCTGCAGCACCGCCTCGGGCGACGAGTAGGCTTCCTGCAGGTCGACGCTCCAATATTTCAGCTCCTCGAGCGGAATCGGCGCCCCGGTGACGGCGCAGCGCACGAAGGCGCCCGGCCGCACCACGCGAAAATCCCCGTCGAGATACTTGACCTCGGCCTCGCCCGCCATCGGGGAGGAACGTTCAAAACGATTGAGCACCCTGGCCTCCGACCCGCATTGATCGAGCCGCGATCCTGCCTGCGCTTGGGCGCCGGCGCGACCGCCTCGGCGGACAACATAACCTTTCGATGCCGCCCATGTAAGTCGTGTGGCCTGCTCGACGACCTCGGCTGCGGCCAAGATAATTTCATGGCCCGGTCGTCGCCATTTTTTCCGGCGGCATGCTAATCTTGGCGCGGGGCGGGTGGAATTCTCGTTTTATGCGACTGATCCTCGTCTTAGGGGCTGCGCTCGCCGGCGCCGCCATGGTCGCCGGCACCGCCGTGGCGGCCGAGCAAGTGGACATCCCGCAGCCGGAGACCCCGCTGCACGGCATCTTGTTCCGACCGGAGGGCGCCGGCCCGTTCCCGGGCGTGGTGGCGCTGCATGGCTGCGAAAGCCTGGTCAACCGTTCCGGCAAGATGGCGCCGCACTTTGCCGATTGGGGCGAGCGGCTCGCCGCCGCCGGGCTGGCGGCGATCTTCCCGGACAGCTTCGGATCGCGCGGGCTGCGGACCCAATGCCGGGTGCAGGAGCGCAAGGTGCGATCCGAGCATGAGCGCGTCGCCGACCTCGATGCGGCGCGGCGCTGGCTGCAAAGCCAGCCTTGGACCATCAAGGACCGGGTCTCGGTGGTGGGCTGGGCGAATGGCGCAATGGCGTCGCTGTGGGCGGTGCGGCCGCACGCGCTGCCGCACGACGGGGGGCCGGATTTTCGCTCGGCGGTCGCCTTCTATCCGGGCTGCCGAAGGCTCGGCGAGCTCGCCTGGAGCGCGCGCATCCCCACCCTCATCCTGATCGGGAGGGCCGATGATTGGACCGCGCCGGCGCCCTGCGAGCAGATGGTGGCGGGCGCGCGCGGGCGCAGCGCGCTCGCTTCGCTGGTGGTCTATCCGAGCGCCTATCACGAGTTCGATCGGCCCGATTACCCGCTGCGGGAGCTGACCGGGCTGGCCGACACGGCGGACGGCTCCGGCCGGGCCCATATCGGCACCAATGCGGCCGCCCGCACGGACGCGCTCATGCGGGTGCCGGAATGGCTGGCGCGGTGAAGCGCAGAGTCTAACCAAACAGGCTGCCTTGGCCCTTGTCGCCGCCGCCGCGGCTGCGCGGCTTGGCGGGAGTGCTCGGGGCCTCCGGTCCCGTGGGCGCTCCCTCGGCGCGCGCCCGCACCCGTCCGTCGGAGAATTCCATGTCCACCGCCATGCCGGGGCCGACCGAAGCCGCGAGCCGCAGCGGCTTGCCGTCGAGATCCCGCACCAGCACGAAGCCGCGCGCCAGCACGCCGCGGTGGGACAGCGCCGCCAGCAATTGGCCATCGCGCGCGAGCGCGGCGGTCTGCTGGCGCAGCAATGTATCGATCGCGCGCCGCGCGCGTTGCGCCAGTGCCGCGGTGCGCTCGTGCGCGCGCATGATCCGCGCCCCATGGGCCTGCGCATTGGCCTTGAGCCCCGCCGCCAGCCGCAGGGTGGCGACCTTAAGCCGCTCCTGCCGCCGCGCTCGCGTCACTGCCTCGGCGCGGCGCGCGCGCTCCGAGAGCGCGGCGATGAGCTCGCCGCAGCGCGCCGTTCGGGTGCGCAGGAGCTGCGGGCCGAAGCGCCCGATGGTGCGCGAGAACTGGTTGTGGTGCAGGCGCGCATTGGCGATGAGGGCGCGCGGCAGGCGTGCTCCCGCGTGATCGAGCCGTTGGCTCGGCAGCGCCAGCAGCTCTTGCGCGTCCGGCAGCGCCCGCATGGCGGCCCGCAATTCGGTGCGCCGCGCCTCCTGGCCGCGCTGCCAGCCGGCGACCTCGCGGCGCGCCAGGCTGTCGATCGCATTGATGAGATCGGCGCGCACCGGCACCGCCATCTCGGCCGCTGCGCTGGGGGTGGGGGCGCGCTTGTCGGCGGCGAAATCGATGAGCGTCACGTCGGTCTCGTGGCCGACCGCCGCGATCAGCGGGATCATGCTTTCGGCCGCCGCCCGCACCACGATCTCCTCGTTGAACGACCAGAGATCCTCGAGCGAGCCGCCGCCGCGCGCCACGATGATCAGATCGGGTCGCGCGATCCGGCCCCCCGCCGGAAGCGCGTTGAAGCCGCGGATGGCCGCCGCCACCTGCTCGGCCGAGCCGTCGCCCTGCACCCGCACCGGCCACACCAGCACATGGCGGGGAAAGCGGTCGGCCAGACGATGCAAAATGTCGCGGATGACGGCGCCGGTCGGCGAGGTGACGACCCCGATCACATCGGGCAGGAACGGCAACAGCTGCTTGCGGGCGGCGTCGAACAGGCCTTCGGCGGCGAGCTTCTTCTTGCGCTCCTCGAGCAGCGCCATCAGGGCGCCGAGCCCGGCCGGCTCCAGGGTCTCGACCACGATCTGGTATTTCGACTGGCCCGGATAGGTGGTCAGCCGGCCCGACACGATGACCTCGAGGCCCTCCTCGGGCTTGATGCGCATGCGGGCGAAGGCGCCCTTCCAGATCACCGCCTCGATCTTGGCGCTCTCGTCCTTGAGCGAGAAATAGCAATGGCCGGAGGAATGCGCGCCGCGGAAGCCGGAAATCTCGCCGCGCACGCGCACGAAGCCGTAGGCGTCCTCGATCGACCGCTTCACCGCCGCCGACAGCTCGGAGACGGTCCATTCGACCACGTTGACGCCTGCTTCATTCATGGATGTGGAACGACGCCTCCTCGATTTTTGTCTCTGGCGGACTGCTCCGGCGCGCCGAGCCGGCTATTTCCCGGCGACGCTGTCGAGCGTCGGGCAGGTGCGCTTGTCCACCGGGATCTCGTAGGGCTGATAGTTGCTCTTGTCGACCACCACCGACTTGAGGATCACTTCCTTGGGAACCTCCTGCTTGCGCAGATGCCGAAACGCGATCTCGGTGGCGAGGCAGCCCTGCATGTAGCCGTTGTAGTCGCCGCTCGCCAGGATCTCGCCCGACTTGATGTATTGGAGCACCTCGGTGCTGGCATTGATCCCGACCACCAGCGCCTTCTTGCCGGCGGCCTTGAGCGCATCATTGGCCCCGATCGCCATCGGATCGTTGGCGGCGAGCACGCCGTCGATCTGCGGATAGGCGCGCAGGAAGTCGCGCATGTTCTGCAGCGCGAGCGGGCGGGCGTAATTGGCCGATTTCGCCGCCAGCAGCTTGATGTCGGGCGCGTCCTTGAGGGCATCGTTGAAGCCGCGCGAGCGCGCGATCGCGGTCGGCAGGTTGGGCGGGCCTTCGAGCATCACCACATTGCCCTTGCCGCCCATGGCCTTGAACAGATAGCGCGCGGTCACCACCGCGAGGTCGTAATCGTCGTTGCCCACATAGGACACCACCTGGCCGCCGGCCAGGCGATCGATGACATTGACCACCGCGATGCCGGCTGCGTTGAACTTCTCCACCGCGGGCAGCAGGGCCTTGGGATCGGACGGGCTGAACACCAGCGCGTCGGGCTTGTTGCTCAGCACCTCGTCCACCAGCGCGATCTGCTCGGGCACGCTGTTCTCGGTGCGCGGCACGAAGTGCAGGCTCTTGTCGCCGAGCTTGGCCGCCATGGTCTCGCTGCCGACCCGCACGCCGCGCACGATCGGATTGGACTGGCCCTTGGTCAGCGTGGCGATGGTCTCGGCGCCCGCCGGCCACGCCCCGACCCCGCTCAGGATCGTGATCACGGCCGCGACGCCCGCTGCATGGATTTTCATCGTGATGCTCCCGGTTCTTGTTTGGTGTCATCGCCGGGCTTGTCCCGGCGATCTCGACAAGGAAGCGTGGTGCCATCCGCGTCGGGATGGCCGGAACAAGTCCGGCCATGACAACGTAGTGCTTATTATAGCCCCGGCAACAGATCGCGGGCACCCTCCACGGCGGCCTCCGGCATGGCATAGATGCCGCGCACCACATCGGCGAGCTCGGCGGCGCCGATCGGGTCGAGGTCGAGCCCCTGCCGTTGCACGGCCGCGATGAATTCCGGATCCTGCAGGCTTTGCAGATAGGCGCTGCGGATCGCCTCCACCCGCTCCTTGGGGACGCCCGGCCCCATGAAGGACGGATAGCCGGTCGCGCTCGGGGCGCACAGCACCTCCAGCACCTGGCGGTCCTGCGGGCTCTTGGCCAGGTCGAGCCCGAGCGGCACATCGGGCGGAATGTCGGGCGCCTTCTTCACCCCGAGCTGCACCAGCACGGTGACCACCCGGTCGGCCACCCAATTCGCGCTCGGCCCGCTGTTGAGCGACTTCCAGGTGGACCCGACCTTGCCCTGCACCTCGCCCCGCTCCAACGCGAGATCGACCGCGCCCAGGCCCGCATAGCCGGTCACGATCTTGAACTTGGTGCCGGCGATGCGGTTGAGGGCGCGCGGATAGATGCCGGTGTCCTGGGCGATGCTGGTGGCGCCGACCACCACCTCGGTGCGCATGGCGTCCTGGATGGTGCGCACCGCGGTCGAGGCGTTCCAGACCATGCCCATGGACACCGTGCGGGTCGGGCTTCCGATCCAGTTGAACCGCGTGGGATCGAACTGGGCCTG
The DNA here is from genome assembly GCA_963744275.1 of uncultured Alphaproteobacteria bacterium. Classification (GTDB taxonomy): domain Bacteria; phylum Pseudomonadota; class Alphaproteobacteria; order Rhizobiales; family Xanthobacteraceae; genus VAZQ01. Next base: position 478,890 of record CAVUSX010000021.1, on the reverse strand, counting down.
CGGAATCTTGAGGAGCGGCGCCAGCAGGAAGCCGCGGGTGATGAAGCCCCAGGCGGTGCCGTCCTGCGGGGCGATGCCGTAGATGTAGCTCGCCGCCTTGATGCCGCCGGCGCCCGGCATGTAGGACAGCACCAGGTTGGGATGTCCCGGAATGTATTTCTTGATCACCGGCCCGAGCGCCATCGGATAGGCGCCGACCGCGCCGGCCCCGACCCCGGTGCCCACATACATCGTGATGGTCTTGCCGCGATAGAAGTCCTCGACGGTCTCGGCGCGAGCGCCGGTTGCCGTCAGCGCGGAGATAGTCAGTAGGGTGGGCAACGCGCCAATACCGCAGCGAAGAAGAAAGCGGCACGGCGTTGCGGCGCGTTGCCCACGCGGCCCGACCTCGCGGCTCGAACGCGTGGGCAAAATTGCGCGATACCGCGCGATCATCATCGCGGTGCCAGGCAATTTTGCCCACCCTACAGGTCTCATCGCATCGATCCTCATCGGCGCGCTTGGCCGTCGTCGCCGATCGTGACGCCGTAGTCCCGCGCGGCGGCGGCGGCCGACACATAGCCGGCATCGAGATCGCGCTGGATCGCGTGGAGCGGCCGCTGCGCCGGGCTACCATAGCCGCCGCCGCCGCCGGTTTCGACACACAGCAAATCGCCGGGCGCGAGCGCGAGGCCTTTCTCCTTGCCGATCGATCTCTGCGCGCCGGTCGCATGTTGCACCAGCGTGAACCGTCCCGGCTTGGCTTCGCCGCCGCCCTGCACCCCCCAGGGCGGGAACTTGGTGCGGTCGAGGTTGGTCTGCACCATGCACGGCGCCAGGATCCGATAGGTCTTGCGGAACCCCAAGCCGCCCCGGAAGGTGCCGGCGCCGGCGGAATCCTGCCGCAGCGAGAATTCCTCGATGCGGATCGGCAGCGTGGCCTCCTGCAGCTCGAGCGGGATGATGCGGGTATCGCCATGCGCCATGGTGCGGAACGGGCCGGCGCCGTCGTGAGTCGCGCCGGCGCCCCAGCCGCCATGCCCGCTGTCATGGGTGCCGAAAAACGTTCCGTCCGGCCGCTTGCCGTAGAATCGGATGCCCGAATGGGTGCCGAAATGGCCGCCCGGCACGCGTTGCGGCAACGCCTTCTCGAGCGCCCGGATCACGGTGTCGATCACGGTCGGGAACGGGGTCGAATAGTTGCCCATGGGGGCGGAGGCCTCGGCGCTCAGAATCTTGCCCGGCGGCAGCACCAGCCGGAGCGGCCGGAACGTGCCTTCGTTCGCCATCTCGCCCGCCCCCATGAGATACTTGAAGGCGACCCGCGCGGTGGTCTGGCCGCCGCCGAAATAGCCGGAATTGATCGGGCCCTTCACCTGCTCGGCCATGTCCGAATAGTCGACCGTCATCTCGTCGCCCGCGACCATGACCTTGACCCGGATCGGCAGCGGCTCGTCGCCGCTGCGGTCGTTGTCCAGATAAGTCTCCGCCGTGTAGACGCCGTCCGGCATGGCGGCGATGAAGGCGCGCGCCGCCGCCTCGGACTGGTCGAGGATGAGCGCGACGGCGCGACCGAAGGTCGCGGCGCCGTATTTGTCGGCGAGCTCGGCCGTGAGGTCGCGTCCGAGCAGGCAGCCGGCAAGCTGGGCCGCGATGTCGCCCATGAGCTCGGTCGGCTGGCGGGTATTGTTCTCGATGATGCGGTAGACCTCCTCGATCGGCGCGCCCTTCTGCCACAGCTTGATCGAGCGCAGCTGCAGGCCTTCCATGAAGATATCGCTCGAGCGCGGCACGCAGCCGCCGATATCGATCCAGTGCACATTGATGGCGAAGAAGCCGACCAGTGCGCCGCGATCGCGGCCGGCATGGATCGGGGTATACATGACGGTGTTGTTGAGGTGCTGGCCCTGCACCGCCGCATGATTGCACAGCACCACGTCGCCGGGCTCAAGCCGCGCCCGCCCGTAGATCTGCAGCCCGTCGCGCACGGCGGTGCCGACCGAATCGGCGACGAACGGCGGCATGCCGCCGGTGCATTGCGCCACCAGCTGCCCGTCCGGATCGGTGAGCCCGACCGCGAAATCGTTGTACTCGTAGATATAGGGGCTGAACGCGGTGCGCTTGATGTTGGCGTCGATCTGGTTGGCGATCGCCACCAAGGCATGCCGAATCACCTCGAGCGTGATCGGGTCGACGGCGGGCTGGATAAGAGCAGGCGGCTCCAGGCGCATTGTTCTTTGATCCCTCGCGTCGAAATTCGCCTGCAAAATCAAGCCGGGCCATTGTAAACAACAATGGAATTCGGTCGCAGGGAAATTTCGCGTGAAAATTCAGCGCCGGTGCCTCGCCGATGACCGCAAATAGCAATGAAGATCAATAGCGAGAATTGAAACCACTGCGCTCTCTTTCTTACCTCCCCCTGAAGGGGGAGGTCGACCCGCGAAGCGGGTCGGGTGGGGGTCCCGCCTCTCAACAAACACCGGGCTTGCCGAGAGGCGGGACCCCCACCCGGCGCCTACCGGCGCCACCCTCCCCCTTTCAGGGGGAGGGAAGACGCTGCGGCGCGCCGGCCGCCGCAAGCAAAAGCCCGGCGCGGTTTCCCGCCCGGGCACAATTCGTGAGTTTCAATTTCACGAATCCACTGATTTGCGGGGTCGTGTCAAGCACACGTGCGCCAGGCTTGCGGCTACGGGCTCCGGAGCTTCCTCTGCACGCGTTCATCGAAACGCGCCACGTTGACCACGACGCGTTGGTGCGAGCCGCCGCCGATCGGCTCCCGCTCGTCGCGCGCCTCGACCCGGAATGAAAGCGTGCGGCCCTCGACCGCGGTCAATTCGGCGGTCGCCACCACCTTCATGCCGATCGGGGTCGCGGCAAAATGACGGACGTCGAGATGGATGCCGAGGCTCTGGTGCCCGGCTGGCAACAGATGCTCGACCGCCGCCAGCGCCGCCGCCTCGATCAGGCTGATCATGACCGGCGTGGCCAGGACCGGAACCTTGCCGCTGCCGATGCTGGGCGCCGTATGCTCCACCCCCACCTCGAGCTGCGCGCTGCCCGTCATGCCGGCCTGCAAACCCGAGAGGTCGACCATCGTCCTGGACCCTGAGCCTTTGAAATCGCCCCGTCATGGTTATCCTCCTGCGCAGGAGAAGCCAAACCGGTGCTGCACTTTACCTCTATGGCGCGGCCTTGTAGCCCGGATGGAGCGCTTGCGTAATCCGGGAATGCCGCCCCCGCATTGCGCTTCGCTTCATGCGGGCTACGATGGCGACGCTCGTTCATCGGCAGCGCGCGAAGGAGCGCCGCATGAAGCTTGGCCCCGGATTGGCGCGTCTCGCCGGCCTGGTTTGGATCGTTCTGTCCGCCCCGGCAGCGCGCGCCGACGATGTCGCCGACTTCTACCGCGGCCGTACCATCACCTTGATCGCCGGCTTCAATGTGGGCGGCGGCGCCGATGCCTATGCGCGGGTCATTGCGCGCCACCTCGGGGCGCACATTGCGGGCGGTCCGGCGGTGGTGGTGAAGAACATGCAGGGCGCCGGCAGCATGCTGGCCGCCAACCACGTCTTCAACGTCTCGCCCAAGGACGGCTCCGAAATCGGGCTGTTCGCCGGCAACATCGTGGTCGACCCGGTGATCGGCGGCGTGCCCTCCCAATACGATGCCCGACGGTTCAATTGGATCGGCGCGCCGGCGTCGGAATCCAATATCTGCGTGGCCTCGCCGGCGAGCGTGTTCAAGACCATCGACGACACTTTCAAGACCGAGATGGTCACCGGTACCGCCGGCACCTCGACCTACGATTTCCCGGTGGTGCTGAACAACGTGCTCGGCACCCGGCTCAAGCTGGTCAAAGGCTATGCGGGCAGCGCGGCGTTGCGGCTCGCCATGCAGCGCGGCGAGATCGACGGCTTCTGCGGCGTCACCTTGGATTCGATGCGCTTGGCCGGGCTCGCCGACGGCAAGGTCAACATCCTGTTGCAGATCGCGCTCAAGCGAAATCCCGCCTTGGCCGGCGTCCCGTTCGTCATGGATTACGCCAAGCGGGAGGAGGATCGCCAGGTCCTGCGCCTGGTGTTCGGCTGGCTGGACCTGGAGCGGCCGCTGGCGGCGCCGCCCGGAACGCCCGCCGAGCGGGTCGAGGCGTTGCGTGCGGGCTTCGATGCGGCGATGCGGGACCCGGCGTTCCTGGCCGATGCCGCGCAGGCCTCGCTCAGCATCGACCCGATGGACGGGAGCGCGATCGCGCGCTTTGCCGAGGAGGCCTATCGGACGCCGCCTTCGGTCGCCGCCCGGGCGGCTCGGCTGCTCGGCCGCATGGTGCCATAGGCGCGCTGCGCCGTAGAAGTCGCCGTCCGGCTTCCCGGTGGCTGCGTGGCCGCCTATGATCCTCCATCGGTTCAGGTTGAACCGTCGGCTTTAAGCCTGCGTGCGCAGTTCAAGCCGACCAGATGGGTGTGTCCGATACCCAAATGCCAATTTGCAACGTCCATTCGGCACGGGAGGAGTACGATGAGGCATTCAATCAGGCTGACATCGATGATCGGCGTCGCGGCCGCCGCGCTGATGATGGTGGCGGGCGATCGGGGCTATAGCCAGAGCATCGACCCCAATGCGGCGCCCAATCCATATCGAATGCTGGACAGCTGGGCGCAGCTTCCGGCCGACCGGAAATTCGGCGGCGTGATCAAGGTTCAGGTCGATCACAGCGACGGCAAGAGCATCTGGGTGTTCGACCGTTGCGGGGCGAGCGAATGCACCAATTCGACGCTGGCGCCGCTCATGAAGTTCGATGCGTCGGGCAAGTTCGAGCGGGCGATCGGCGCCGGCCTGTTCGCGGTGTCACATGCGCTCTACGTCGATCGCGACGGAAATGTCTGGGCCGGCGATCAGATCGCCCGGAACGGCAAGGGCGTCGACCTGATCAAGTTCAGCCCGGATGGCAAGGTGCTGATGACGATCGGCAAGCCCGGGATGCCGGGCAACGCCCCCGGCTATCTGAGCAGCGTGAGCGCCGTCGTGGTCGCGCCCAACGGCGACATCTATGTCGCCGACGGGCACGGCAGCGGGACCAACGACCGTATCGTGAAGTTCGCGAAGGACGGGACCTTCATCTCGGCCTGGGGCAAGCATGGCAGCGCGGAGGGTCAGATCGACACACCCCATGGCATCGCCCTGGATTCGGCGGGACGCGTCTATGTGGCCGACCGCGTCAACAACCGCATCCAAATTTTCTCGCCGGACGGCAAGTTTGTCGCCGCCTGGAAGCAGTTCGGCCGGCCGAGCGACGTCGTCATCGACAAGAACGACGTGATGTACGTGAACGACGCGCAATCGACCGACAAGACCAACCCGGGGTTCCATCAGGGTATCCGGGTCGGCAGCGTCAAGGACGGAAAGGTCACGGCCTTCATTCCCCAGACGGATCCGGCCATCGGTGCGCCGGAAGGCCTCGGGGCCGACGACGACGGCAACATCTATGGGGCCTATCAATCCCAGGGGATGGTGCATAAGTTCGTGAAGAACTGATGAGTTCCAAAGTGCGGACGGAAGCCGAATTCGGCGTAGCGGCCGTTGCTGCTGCGACGGCCGCGCGGGACACGGGAGTACACCAGCCGGAAGAATGTGCCGTGGGAGCGGCCATTTATTTGGCTTCTTCGACCTCGGTGTTGGAGATCGGCCCCTGCCCGAAGATGAGGATGGTGGCGTCCTCATCCCGGGCGCCGGCCCAATGCACCTCCTTGGCCGAACTCGGTCGCGAACGAGCCGGCCTTGACCGGCACCGCCAGATGCTCCGGATCGAACTTGTTGCCGGTCCCCACCCACCAGGTGCCGTCGAGCACGTAGACGTAGCGGTCGGCGCTGTGGAAATGCGGATGGCTGAACGCGCCTTTGGACCACTTCGACATCGCCACATACACGCCGGGCTTCGACGGATCGCCGGCGAGCACGGCGTGCTCGTTATGCCGCGCGCCCTGCCACTGGATATCCTGCGGCGAGATGATCTTTGCCGCCGACGGATCGCCGCCGTGCCAGGGGCCTTGCTCCTTCGGCACCGGAGTTTGGCCCGAAGGCGGGATCTCGATGACGAAATACGCGCCGCCTTCGTCCTTGGTTCCGTCCCAGTGCACCTTGCCGGCCTGCTCGATCATGAAGGTGCCCTTCGGAACCCTGGTTGCATGCGCCGGATCGACCACGTTTCCGGTGCCGCGCCAGGGTGCGCCGTCGATCACCAGGACGTAGCGGTCGTTCGGATGGTAGTGCGCCTCGCCGAATTTGCCGGGCACAAACGAGTTGATGTGGACGAACAGGCTGCCGGCCCGGGCAGCATCGCCGAGCAGCACCGCATTGTTCGGCGGCTGCATGCCCGGATTACGCCATTTGAACTGGTCGGGCGTCTTGATCTGCACCGCCTTGGCGTCGAGCTCAGCCGCTGGCGCGGCGGTGAGTGATCCCAGCACGGCGGCGAGCGCCACGAGCGCGGTGCGGTGGTTGAAACGGAGCATTTCACTTCCTCCTCGCGGTGAAGCAGGCGCGGCGCGGCAGGTGTCGGCGTGCGCCGTCGTCAAGGACCTTCCGCGGGCGATTTTTGCCCGGGTTTTTTCAAGCCCGCCGCGATGTCGAGTATGGGCCGAAGCGCACCGTCCCTTCAATTGCCCTCCAACGGGTTCTCGTCGCGTTCGATTACGGCGTGATCATCGTCCGGACCGCCTGCATCGTCCCATTGGCGGCGCAATACGCGTCGCAATATCAGGCAGAATGGTCGGAGAGCCCGCGTCAGGGCCAACGTCCGAATCGGATCAAGATCGGCGGTCCGGGCTTGGTCCCCCCCAATGTCGGGCTCTCCTCGGAACGGACTCTTGTTCGGCAAGAAAAACAGATGATGCCCCCTTCCGCCTGCGCGCATGCCTGATATAGCGTTTTCTCGGAGCCGCCGGCGGGAGCTGCCGAATCCCGATAATTGCAACGGCGGCGAGGGCCATCGGCCGCCTCCACCCAAGGGAACCGCGCATGCCGAAACTCTACGAAGCCCTCGCAGAAGCGTTCCTTGCGGAAGGAGTCGACACGCAGTTCGTCCTGATGGGCGACGGGAACATGCACTGGTCCACCGCCTTCGCCAAGCTGCCGGGCGTGAATACCGTCCACGTCAGGCACGAGCACAGCGCGCTTGCGGCGGCGACAGCCTACAACGTAGCCACCGGCAAGGTGGCGGTTGCCTCGGTCACCTGCGGTCCTGGCGTGACCCAGCTGATGACGGCGCTGCCGGCGGCGGTTCGCGCCCGCCTGCCGGTGGTGGTATTCGCCGGCGAGTCGCCTATCAACGCCAAATTCTACAATCAGTACATCGACCAGGCGCCTCTGGTGACGGCGACCGGGGCGCATTACATCGCCGCGCACAGCGTGCCGCGCATGATGGACTACGTGCGCGAGACCTTCCACATCGCCAAGTACGAGCGGCGGCCGGTGGTGCTGGGCATTCCCTACGACCTGCAGAAGGTCGAGCACATGGCCAACCAGCCCTACGAGACCTCGGCGATGTACCAGCCCCAAGTCGGGCGCATGCACCCCGACCCCGCGGTGGTGGCCGAGGCCGTCGAGCGGCTGGCCGCGGCCAAGCGGCCTATCGTCCTCGGGGGCCGCGGCGTGATGTGGTCCGGCGCGCGGGATGCGCTGATCCGGCTCGCCGATCGCTGCGGCGCCTTGCTCTCCAACACGCTGCCGGCGCGCGGTCTCTTCCACGACCATCCGTTCGGGCTCGGCACCACCGGCAGCTACTTCACGTCGTTGGGCAGGGAGATGTACGAGTCCGCGGACGTGGTGCTCGCGGTCGGCACGAGCCTGTCCTACTACGTCGGTGGCGGGCACTACTTCGCAAAAGCGTGCAAGATCCAGCTGGATGATGCGCCACGCGGATTGCGCGATGGGCAGAAGGCCGCCGACATCTACGTCAGATCGGATGCGCTCGTCGGCACCGAGGCAATCCTCGCCGGCCTCGACAAGAAGCTGGGCGTCGGCAAACCGACGGCGGCGGCCATACGCACGAAAGAGCTGGCGCAGCGCATCGCGACCGAGCCGGCGGACGCGATGCCGTTCGACATCGCTCCCGGGGTGCTGGATCCCCGCGAGGTGATCCGAGCCATCGACGCGGTCGTTCCGAAGGACTGGGACATCGTGGTGGGCGGCGGCCATCAGGCCTATTTCAACACCCAGATGCGGGGCCGGCCGGCGGAGCGCTACACGACGGTCCGCGAATTCGGCGCGGTCGGCAACGGCCTGTCCTATGCGCTCGGGGTTGCGGCTGCGCGCCGGCAGGGCCGCGAGTGCAAGATCGTCCTGTTCGAAGGGGACGGCGGGCTCCTGTTCCATATCCAGGAGCTCGAGACGCTCAAGCGTCAAGGATTTCGCATCCTGATCTGCGCGATGAACGACGGCGGATACGGCTCGGAGTTTCACAAGCTGCGCGCGGACGGCCTCGACGACAGCCTGGCCGTGTTCGGTCGGCCCGCGCTCGAAAAAATCGCGCGCGGCTTCGACCTGCGCGGCCACGAGATACGCGATGTGTCGGTGATCCCCAAGCTGTTCGCCGACTTCGCCGCGCAGGGCGAGAGCGAGATGTGGAACATCCAGATCTCCGACCAGGTCACGGCTCCGGTCATCCGCCAGACCGTCAAACGCGGGCACGGCAAAATGTGAGCCTTTCGACCAGGTTGGCCCTGTTGCTCTCATGAGCGAGAGGGCATGGCGGCCGCGCAAGGCCACGCCGGGCCTCGAGGTCGCCTACCGCGATCCCGCCGCCGCGAGCTTATCCCGATCCTGCGTTCGGAGATGGCGCGGTGAAGCCGGCCCAGGTCAGATAAAGGCCGATCAGCAGTGAGGGCGTGAGATAGAGATAGTAGTGCGCGCCGTATTGCATGTGGTCGAAGAGCTGCCTCTCGCAGCTTCGGGCGTTACGAACAAAAGCATCAGACCTTTCGCCAGGATCAACCATCCGACCAGAGTAACGACCACCGGCAGTGCACCGCCCGACCAGACATTGTGCCCGAGCACCATGGCGAGGCCGGCTGCGAGGCTGATGATGGCGTAGACGAGCATGACCGGCCCGTCGGCAAGCGCGGCCTCGACCATTGCGCTTCCGGCCAGCAGCAAGGCAACCACGAGCAGGACGGTGAACAGGCCGATGAAACGGGCGAGGAAAACGGTAAGTCGGGACATGCGAGCCTCCGCTGCGGGAAATTACCCGGCATGCCGCGGCTGCCGGCTTCTCATGCGCCGTGGACCTTATGAACCGTCAGCGGGCCGCGGCCGGCCGTCAAGTCCCGCCTCCGTATCCGACCGACGGGCCGCGGTCCGCCCTGTCATCGGGCTTCACCGCGAGCCCCTGCCGAAAGGCAAAAACGAAAAAAATGAAAAGCAGCGCTGCGGCCGCCATTCCGGCCCATTGATGCAGGGTCATGTGCGCCTCCAATCGGCCCGCCCCATCCGAGGATTCCCAGGGCCGGTAACGTTGGTCGGCGCGACGGCTCGGCAGGTTCGATCCGGTGATCCGAGTTGGCGTGGCCGGTGCCGGTGGAGGCCTGCGGCACATTTACACGCGCTCCGCTGCCACCGTGGCTGCGGACATCGCTTGCGGGCATGATCCGACACCTCGAGGTCCGCCCGCCGGTATTGCCTGCGGGAGCATTGGCGGGTCAGGGGACTTCGGATATCATCGAGAAAACGCGCGAGGGAGGAAACAAGCCATGCCGACATCCGGATCATCGCGGAGGGCTTTCATCAAGACAATAGGCGTTGCCGCCGCCGCAACCTGTGGGGGCGCCGCGGCCCTCAAGGCCCAGGATTTCAAGCCGCAGGATCAGAAGAAGCTGACGCAGGCGGCAGCCCGGTATCAGGACCACCCGAAGGGGAACGAATTATGCGGCAGCTGTCCGTATTTCGAGGCTCCCAAGAGCTGCGTTCTGGTCGAGGGCGATATCAGCCCGATGGGCTGGTGCCCCATCTATACGACGTTTTCCCCGCTCGATCGCGGCGGGCATATCTGACGAGCGTCGCGACGCTCGCCAGAGCATTTTCCGTTTGGATCGACGCTTCTTGTCGTCATGGCCGGAACACGTCCGGCCATGAGACTTGACGTTTTCGAGAGCTGCTCTTAGGCGTACCGCGCCGTAACGAAAGGCTCGTTACGGCGTAAGCGGCTCGATATGGACGATCTTGCTGGTCTGCTGGCCTTCGGTCCACATGCTGGAGAGAACGTTGGGATCCTGGCTCTTCTGCACGTCGATATGGCGCGTATTGATGGAGGTGGGCAGGAGATAAGAGCTCCATTCGCCGGTTTCCACATTCAGCCGCTGAACCAGATCGGTGCTCATATCGGCGCCCCACGCAAATTTCGCGTCGTCGAACTGGACATCATAGGCGCCCGCATAAGCGACCGGCACATCCCAGGCCATGACCTTGCCGCTCTTGGGGTCGAACATCGCGTAGCGATTGGCGTGGAATTGCGAGAACCACAGGCGATTCTGCGAGTCGATATGTCCTCGCCGCGCGCCGCCCACGCCTGCCAGAAGATCGATATAGGTCGTCTCCCCGGTCTTGGCGCTGGTGCGCCAGATCTGCCTTTGGGTCGGGTTGTTGTCGAGGCTGTAGACATTGTTGTCGAGGTCGGTGACCAGTCCGTAACCCGCGATGTCGCGCTTCCCGGGGGGCGGCAGGACTTCGTGGAATTGCTTGGTGGCGAGGTCGAACTGATACAGCTTGTTGGCGTGGCCGGGATCGGGGCCGCCATTGGTCTTGGTCCACAATTTCCCGTCGACGTTCGAATGCAGGCCGTCGATCATGGTGACCCGCGTGTCGCCTTTCTGCCAATCGGGCGCCAGGTAGACGGAGACCTGTCCGGTCTTGGGGTCGAGCTCGGCGATCTGCGCCTGGCCCATCATGCCTTCCCAGACGTTTCCATCCTTGTCCATCGTGATCATGATGCCGCCGGTCGGAAAGCCCGGCTTCGACACCGGGACCGGATAGTGCGTGACCTCGCCGGTCTTGGGGTCGAGCTTGGAGATGCGCTGGTGCTGGAAATCGGAGAACCAGACGTTCCCGGCCTTGTCGAGCATCGTGTCATGGGGCGCGGCGGCATCGGGAAGATCGTAGGTGGTGATGATGGCCTGGGTCGACTTGCCGGTCGGCCGGGGCTGCGTCTGCACCCTGTAGGGCCACGCTTCTCCGGAGCTCAGATTGATCGAAGCGATGTAGGCCCCGAGCTCCGCCTGCGCCTTGTTCGGCGGGCTGCTCAGGATCTCGGATGCGTTCTGATTGAAGAAAGGAAAATTCGGAGAAGCATTCGAGGAATGCGCGCTCATGCGCTCCACCGTGAACGCCATTTCCGACGCATTGTCCTTGGAGAAGAACGGACGCTGCAGGCCATGGCAATCGAGACATCTCAGCATTGCCATTTTCTGCGCGGGCGTGCCCGGCGCGCTTTGCAGCAGCTCGCTGTTCGACAATTGAAGGGCGAGAACGTCCGGCGCGGCCTTCGCGAGCGCAAGGTCGAGCTGCGTCGCGCCGCCCGGCTGTATGGTCGCCACCGTCGGCTTGAGCGTGTACCCGACGGCCCGCATGGTGATGTCATAAGCGCCGGGCGTGAGCCGGTCCTGCGGAAAGCTGTAGTGCCCTTGCGCGTCGGTGCTGACCGAAACCATGATGGTCGAGCCGGGCCGCTTGGCGCTGACCACGACCCCTTCCATTTTTCCTTCTTCCGGCGAGGATACGGTGCCGGCCAGCGCCGCCGGACCGTGGTTCTGCGCCGTCGCCGGATGGCTCGCTGCGATCGGCAAAGCCAGCAGGCCAAGGCCCGCTATGGCGCCTAAGGACAATCTCGTAAGAACATTTCCAAGTCGCGTGGCGGTCGTCATCAAACCCTCCCGTGGCAGCGCGGTGGTGGACTCCATCTTCCTGCGACGAACTTGCCGATAGCACGCAGACTATTGCGTCGGGTCGCACTGATCAAGCGGCCCACGAATGCGTTGCGCTCCGGCTACGCCTTCCCGCGATCGCATGGGTCCCGTGAAGATTTCAGGTTCGATTGTTCGTCGTGCGCTTTTGCGCGTGGCGGGCGAGACGCCAAAGCCTTGTGCTTGTCGCATCTCATTGATTCCGTTGGTGGAATTCAGCTGAGATGTTTCGGCGTCATGGCGGCCGCGCCCGGCGCTGCCTTGGGGAAGGCGGCAGGCCCCTTATCGCGTCTTGAGCTCGCTGCCGAGGGCATCAGGCGGCCTCCACCCATCGGTGAAGTCGAACGATTGCTGGAATCGGAAGGCATCTGCGGTCGAGCCGCCAGCAGGTACCGTCCCCTCGATCTGATAGAGCCGCCCATTGTGAAAGAAAACGGAAGCATAAGTCTGGCTGCCGTCCGCCCCGTCGATGCTGGCCTGCCGGCCGATGATCCGACGCGTGACATGGGGAAGATTGAATTTCAGCTCCCTGTTACGCGAGAGCATGAATACCGCATAGGCCATGACGTTGCCTGCCGACGTCTCGGCATGCGACATATCGGCGACCGTCACCTTGAACTCGCCGCCCTCCTGCACCACGGAATGGACGCGCGCTTCGACCAGGTGGCCGCCGGGGGCTTTGTAAGACGTGTCTTCGACCTTGGGCTCGGCCGGAAATTCGGCCGTAAAGCCCTCGTCGGGGAAATCGTACTCGCTCCAGGTCTGCGCACTGGCCGGGGCGGTGGCGGCAAGCAGGGCGACGATGAAGGCGATGAGGCGCATTTTTGATGTTCTCAGGGGAGATCGGCGGCTTGCAACCGCGAACATCGTATGCAGTTGCCCGCACGATTGGAAGCAGGCCTACGCCATGCCTTGTGAGAGCCGGACAGCCGCACGCGGCAGGTGCACCGAAGCGCGTGCCGAGGTCGCGGATGACGCGCTTATCTGTTCACTCGGCACCGATGTGAGCGCCATTCTCGGCACCGAACGCTTCATGATCGGAACCGCTCGCGCTCGCGCCAACGGTATTCGATCATGGCGCCCTCGATATAAGAGCTCCCGAGGGCCATGCGGAGACCGGCCGATGGCCCAGGGGGTCGCCATCAGCGGCAGAATGCAAGCGCATCAATGCTTGCGCAGGAATGCCAGGACGGCCTGATTGAAGGCGTCGGGCTGTTCCCAGGCCACCGAGTGCCCGGCTTCCGGGATCAAGGCCCAATCATATGTCTTCAAATGCTTGGCCCAGAGCCGGATCGCCGCCGAGGGCGTCGTCAGATCGACATCGCCGGCGATGACCAGGATGGGGGTGGTGATCGACGCGATCTTGGCGTCCGTGTTGGGGGTCCGCAGCATCGGGACGACCGCGCCCGCTTGCGCGGCATGCGCCTGGATCTCCTTCCAGCGCGCCACGCCCTGCGGATCGGTGCCGCGATAGGACGGGCTCATCTCCCGCACCTCCGGCGGCTGCTGGCTGAAGCCGGGGATCGCGGCGCGCTTGCGGAACGCCTCCGCCTCCTCGTCCCCCACCAGCCCGAGCCCGCTTGCCGCCACGATCAGGCTCTTCAGGCGTTGCGGCCGCCAGGCCGCGTAGTCGAGAGCGATATAGCCGCCGCCCGCGACCCCGAGCAGATGGAAGCGGTCGAGCCCGAGATGGTCGGCGAGATCCTCCAGGTCCTCGGCGACGCTGAGCGGTTTTTGTCCGGCGCGGACCGTGCTCTTGCCCCAGCCCGGGCGGTCGATGGCGATGACCCGATAGCCGGCCTGCACCAGCGCCGGAGCCTGCTTCTGCCAAGTCTCCGCGGTTCCGGTATTGGCGTGCAGGAGGATGATCGGATCGCCGGTGCCGCCGCTGTCGGTCACCCACAGCCGCACGTTCGGCAGCTCGACGAAGCCCTCGTCCGCGCGCGCGGGCACTGCGGCCGCAAATCCCAGCCAGCACGACAGGACCAGGAGAGTTGCGCGCGCGCTTTGCTTGAAAGCGTTCCACGGCACCTGATAGCTGCAGGAGCCCTTGTCGACCGGGAAATTGCTTTCGAGCATCGCGCGCTGCGGGCCGCATGTCGCCGCCCGCTCTGGCGCGGTCGGCGCAGCGGGTGTGTCGGCGGTGATGGTCGCGTCCCGAGGCATGGCGTCTTCCTCCCGGATCGTGCTCTGGCTTGCAGAAATCCTACTCTGGAGCGGCATACGATGCCATCGGGTACGGCGCCGTCGCAGACCGGCGCTCCGGGCCGACGCGGCGTCACCGCCCGAGGTGATCCTGCTGGAGGAGCCTTGCTCGGCGCCCGATCCGATCTCGACCGCCAAGATCGAGGAGCTGACCGGCGAATTGAAGGCGAGCGGCACGCTCGCGATCGTGACCCACAATATGCAGCAGGCGGCGCGCGTCTCCGACTTCACGGCCTTCATGTATCCCGGCGAGCTGATCGAGCTCGGCCCGACCGGCCGTATGTTCACGGCGCCGCGCGATCCGCGGGCGCAAAGCTGCGTGACCGAACGCTTCGGCCGACGGCGGTCGTGCCGGACCTCGATGACGACGGAAAGGCCGCGAAGAATTCGACGCGCGCGGCGACAAGAGCAATTCCCGAGCTCAACCGGGCTTATTTCTTCGGTTTGCCGATAAAGCCGGAATAAAAGCAAAGCAAGAATAAAACGAAATGAACGACGGCGCGCCGGCCGCTGATCTCAGGTGTCTCGACCGAAACGGTCCCGGCGTATGGCAACACGATCGGAAGCGATACGCCGGTCATCCACAGGTACCAGCACGTCCCCGAGCTGACGAAGAACGCCCCGGCGAGAAATTTCCGCACCTCCCGATACTTGATCGCGACATAGAGAGTTGCGAGGGCATAGAGAGCAATAAAGACGACGAGCCAGACCGGAAACGCCAGAATCCACATCAGCAGCATACTCGTAACCTCTCGAAGCTATGGCGCCGTGCCACGTTACCTCGATGGCCGCCTGCGGCGGCTTGCAAGGAGACGTCCCGATGCGCGACGCTCGAGCACGCCGTCCGCATTCGACATCAGGGTTGGGGTCGTTTCGCCTGCTGCTTGAAATACCGCAAATCCGGCGGGGCCTGGTCCTTCTTGATCGGCATCAGGAGGCCGTCGGCGCTGAGTGCGTATTCCTGCCTGCCGATGCCGATCAACATGCTGCTTTCACCGCAATTGCCTATTATCCAGTTCGGACGCGGATTGGGGCTGTGCACATACTTCTTGTCCACGGTCCAGGGCCGCGTCAATGCATGGTCGATCACGGTGATCTCGTCGTGAAGGATATTCGGATCGCCCTTCTCGCGGTACATCCGTTCCTTGAAAATGGACTGGTTGTCGAAATGCAGAGGCAGGCCGGTGGGATCGTAGACGCGCCGTCCCGTGAAGCCGCGGGTCTCGACCTCGAGCACATTGTAGATGCCATCGCCGTCCTGGTCGATCCAGCGTCCGATCGAATAACCCGCGTAGGTCGGCTGGATATCCTTGGGCCAGTCGCGTCCATCGGTGAAGATGCGCCGAAAGTACACGTAATCGCTGGTCAAGACATAAGTGGTGCCCGGCGTCACCACGAACTCCAGCGGCAGGAAGGCGGTCATCATCAGCGGCATGCTGTTGGGCATGCAACGGGCGGCGCGGTCGAAATTGTTGCCCTGGCCGCCGGTCGCCTGATCGGCGAGGCTGTCGTCGAGCACCTTCTGATACTCCGGGGTGAGCGGGGCTTCCTGTCCGCGTCCCCACGGCTTGGTCTGATCGAACGAAGGCTGGCCGCCGGAGGTGAGAAGGCCGGAGGGCGAAGCCACGGACACCTTGGGGACGAACCGCTCCCATGCCCCCTTCCAATCCGGATAGCCGGCATTCTCAGCCGCCGGAGCGCCGCCGGCCAGCATCGAAGCCGCAACGATCGTGATGGCTCCGATCGATTTTCGACAAAGCATGGTGGGCACCCCTCCGCGTTGTGCCGGCAAGACGGCAGCCACGCCGTTCGGCTCTGCGTTTCGTGCTCAATGGGAGCGTATCGCGCTCCAACCTGCATGGAAAGGCGCCGCCGCACCGCCGAGGACCTCGCTGAGATCGCGCCGCCGCATGCGACCCGTCCCGACGTGCCAAAGCCGGACATTCCCTGCTATTGTGGCTCATTGGGCGCCGGAGCCGATCCAGCCAAGAGCTTCGGGAATCGCGCCCGTAACGGGAGGTGTCTATGGGACAGTCGAGGAAAATTCCTGCGGAAGCGGTGGATCTGTACACGCGTTTTATTCATGGCGAGATCAGTCGCCGTGACTTTCTCCATGGCGTGGAGCGGTTCTCGGTCGCCGGTCTGACGGCTGCGGCGATTGTCGAGGCGTTGATGCCGAACTTCGCCCTGGGGCAGCAGGTCCGCAAGGACGACGACCGCATCAAGGCGAGCTATGAGACCATACCCTCACCGGATGGGAACGGGTTCATCCGGGGCTATCTGGTCCGGCCGCTCAGCGCCGATACGCGCGACGAGAAGCCGGCGAAGCTGCCCGGAGTCATCGTCATCCACGAGAATCGTGGGCTGAACCCGGAAACCGAGGACGTTGCGCGGCGCTTCGCCCTGGAGAATTTCATGGCGTTCGCGCCCGATGCGCTCACGCCGTTCGGCGGCTATCCGGGCGACGAGTACAAGGGCGGCCTCATGTTCAGCAAGCTCGATCCCGCCAAGCGGACCCAGGATTTCGTCGCCGCCGCGCGCTGGCTGAAAGCGCGTCCGGACTGCACCGGAAAAATCGGCGCAACCGGCTTTTGCTTCGGCGGCACGCTGGCCAATACCTTGGCGGTTCTGCTGGGCCCGGATCTGGCGGCGGCCGCGCCGTTCTACGGTGCCGCGCCCAAGCCGGAAGACGTGCCGAAAATCAAGGCGGCCATCCTCATCCATCACGGCGCCCTCGATAAGACGTTGTCGGGGGCCTATCCGGCGCAGGAAGCGGAGCTGAAGAAAAACAACATCCGGTATGAAGGCCATATCTATCCGGATTCAGTCCATGGCTTCTTCAACGACGCGACGCCGGAACGCTACAACAAGGTCGCGGCCCAGCAGGCATGGACACGCACGATCGAGTGGTTCAACCAGTATGTGCGCGGGACGGGCGCCTAGGCCGGCAGGGATGATCCGATAGGGTCGCAGTGGTTCCGAAGCCGCACCTCTCGAGGTGACGGCTTCGGGGACCAACCCGGCTTGGCTCGAGTCGCCGGACGAAACAAGACCGAAGCATCGGACCCTGCAATATCGTCATTCCGCAGCCGCCTTGAGCTTTTCATTTTCGTACACGAGCTCCCGGCTTTCCTGCGCCTTATGGCATTCGAAGCACGCCGTGAGCTTGGCGCCGACCTGGTACGGGGATTCGGTCGGCCATTACGAAGGCGACACCTTGGTGATCGATATGGTGGACAACCTCGGCACACCGCAGAGCCCGGCCATGCACGTCGTCGAGCGTTATCGGCTCATCGATTGCGCGTGCCCGCGCCGAGAATCTGCGGGGAACCTAGGTCGGCAAGGACAGCGCGATCCCGCAGGCGAGCAAGCCGGAATTCCAGCGCGGGCGGCCTTTTTCCATCTCAACGATGCGGGCAGCCGGGCCAACAACAAGGCCGGCGCTTTCCGTCTATGAGCTCCGTGCGCGCTCGTTCGATCCGGCCAATCCTCGTCTCGGATTTTTTTGCGGACTCGATCCAGCATATCCACTCATTGCGCGCGAGGGGCGTAATATCCTCCCAGGCCGACAACGCCTTCCGGTCGGAAGCAAGGGTCTTTCGCAAGTCCGACGGCACTTCGTGTACCACACCGGTGGCGATCTTTTTTCGGGGCATGGATTCAAGAAACATCGCTCATGGTGGTGCTTCCGACACCGGTGCTTCCGACACCGGCACCCTCGCGCGCAAACGCAACCGCCGCGGCGCGCCCGCTGCCGCTGTTTGGCGCCGGCAATAAGGGCCTTACGCCTCTCGGCCGTGCTAAACCACCTTTTTCAGGATTGCTTCCATCCCCGCCTTGTCGAATGCGCACAGCGTCTCGGTGCGCACATTGCCGAGCTTCCCGACGCTCAAGCCGAGCGCGGTCACGGTCGCGACGTCGGGCGCGTCCAGAATGCTGACCATGTCATATCTGCCGAGCGTCCAATAAAACTCCTTCACGGTCGCGCCGGCCTTCTTTGCCGCCGCCATGAAGGCACGGGCGCGTTTCGGTGAATCCTTGACGCCCCGGACCCCCTGATCGGTGAAGTGACAGAGCAGAATATAAGTCGCCATCTGGACCTCCCATCACTGTGCTTGCGCCGACATCGCCGGAACTATTTGCCGTGTAAACCGGCAAGCAATCCGGATGTCCAAGCACAGATTGCACCATCACCTGGTTGCCGCACAAGGAGGGCCGCCGGACGCCCGTGGACCGCTCAGCTGCTCGGCCACGCGGCCCGATAGGCGCTCGCCCGTCCTTTGGCGTCGTCGCGTTGTTGCCATAACGTTGGTCTGTTGGTCCGTTGGCGCGACCGTGCTATTTTTGCTGATCGCATCGATGGCAGAGGACTCCGCCCATGCGCCGCTGGTTCCTTAGCTACAATTCCAAGGATGTCGATCTGGTCGGTGCGCTGCAGACCGTGCTGCTGCGAAAGGACGCGGACGCCCAGGTGTTCTTCGCGCCGAAGAATCTTCGCGCCGGCGGCTATTGGCTGCCGCAGCTGGCACAGGAGATCGACGAGGCGACCGCCTTCATCCTGTTTGTCGGCAGCAAGGGCATCGGCCCCTGGCAAGTGCTGGAATACTACGAGGCGCTCGATAAGCGCGTGAAAAACCCGAATTTTCCGGTGGTGCTCTTGCTGCTGGAGGGCCAACCGGCACCGGGCCTGCCGTTTCTGCGCCAATTGCACTGGATCGTCTCGGCGGATCCGACTTCCGAGCAGACGATTGTCAGGTTGTTCGACGCGACCGCCGGGGAGGCCTCCCGGCCGGGCGAGCTATGGCGCCACGCGGCGCCCTATCGCGGTCTCGCGTCGATGACCGAGACCGACAGCGATTTCTTCTTCGGGCGCACCCGCGAGACCATCTCGGTGCTTGAAGCGCTGGCGGAGCAAACGGACCGCATGGCGCTGCTCGTCGGCAACTCGGGTGTCGGCAAATCCTCGCTGGCGCAAGCCGGCGTTCTTGCGGCGCTGGCGCGCCAGTCCTGGCCGGACTCCGCCGACGCGGGGGCCTGGCCGCCGGCCTTCGAGGACAGCCGACGCTGGTGCATCATCAAGCTTCAGCCCGGCACCGATCCTATCAAGGCGCTCATCGATCCGTTCCTTCACACTTGGCAATTCGACCCGGTCGACCCGGAATGGGGAAAGCGGCAGAAGGGCTGGTCTGATGCGCTGATGAGCGGGGACGCAAACCTCTCCGGTCTGCTGGACGCCACCGAGCGGCAGCACGACAAGCTCGGCCAGCCCAAGCCGCCGGCGTTCTTCCTCTATATCGACCAGGGCGAGGAGCTTTATG
This sequence comes from uncultured Alphaproteobacteria bacterium, assembly GCA_963744275.1. GTDB lineage: Bacteria > Pseudomonadota > Alphaproteobacteria > Rhizobiales > Xanthobacteraceae > VAZQ01. Next base: position 459,440 of record CAVUSX010000021.1, on the reverse strand, counting down.
TCCGCTCGACTGAACAGCAGCGCCGGTGCTTTTCGCGCCTCATCGCCGAAGGCGTCAAGGATCCTCGTCTCCATGCGGTGATGAGCCTGCGATCTGATTTCTTCGGCTTGTTCCAGAACGATAGCGCGCTTTACGACGTCCACCGGCAAGTCAATGTCGGACCGCTGCGCGAAGGGGAATTGCACGAGGTCGTCCGTCGCCCTTCCGAATTGCTCGGCGCCAGATTCGAGGCCGACAACCTGTCGAAAGATATCGCGCGCCGGGCCGCCGCGGAATTGGCGAAGGACGCCGGAGCGTTGCCGCTCCTGTCGTATTTGCTCGACGACATGTGGACTGAAATGGTCGCGCGCGGCGACGGGATCTTGCGGCTTCCGGCTCAAGCGATCGAGCTGGGCAGCGTGCTGGCCGATCGCGCGAACGCGTTCCTGGCGCGATACCCGAAGTCCGAACGGCAGATCCGCCGCATATTCACCCTCAAGCTCGCGACCGTCAGAGAGGATGGTGAACCAACGCGCAGGCGCGCGCTGCGTTCGGAATTCACCGACGATGAGTGGCGGAGTGTTTCCGAATTGGCGGACCAGCCGCACCGCCTCCTGGTGGTGGCCACCCCGGAATCCGGCGAGACCTACACGGAGGTTGCCCACGAATTGATCCTGCGGCACTGGGACAAGCTTCATGCCTGGATGGTCGACGAGCGCGAGTTCCTCATCTGGAAGACGGGGCTCGAAGCAGCCCGCCGGCAATGGCAACAGGCGCCCGAGTTGTCCAGGAACGATGCGCTGCTCATGGGACTTGCGCTGTCGCAGGCGCAAGGCTGGCTGGTCAGCCGGTCGCCGGACCTTGCGCCGGCCGACCGCGAATTCATCGAGCTCAGCCTCAATCGCGAGCTGCTGGAACGCCGGCACAGGGGGCGTTTGCAGCGCGCGCGTTCTTTATGCGACCACGGCCGGGCTGCTTGTCGCGATCGTGTTCGGCGCACTGGCGACCTTTCAATGGTACGCGGCCGATCGCAGCCGTACGGATGCGGAGCAGCAGCGCGCGCTCGCCGAGCTGGCGGCAAAGACCGCCGACGATCAGCGTAACCGGGCGCTGCTCAATGACTCACGCCGGCTCGAGGAGCTTGCCGCCAAGGGGCTCGGCGACCGGGAGCCGGCGCGGGCTGCGCTGCTGGCCCTTGAAGGCCTTCCCGGGCTGCCCGGCGAGGACGGACGGCCCTATCTGCCGGCTCTTGAATCCATGCTTTATCAGGCCGGCGCCGGGCTGAGGGAGCTGCCGCCGCTCCGCGCATTGATGCAGATCGACAACGGCAGGCGCTTTGTCGCGGACGATGGCCGAGGAAACGTCGGCATCTATGACGGCGAAACCGGCGAACGTCTTGTTGCTCTGACGGGCCACACCGCGAAAGTGACCACAATCGCGGTCCGCAATGGCATCGTGGCGACTGGATCGGACGACGGAACGGCGCGCCTCTGGGATGCCGAGACCGGGCGCCAGCTGGCGCAACTCCAGCTCGGCGCATCCGCCTTCAGGGTCGCGTTTCAAGCCAACGGCGTCCTGATGACCACCTGCAGCAATGGAACGGCGAAGCTGTGGAGCGTTCCGGACGGCAAGGAGATCTTCGCCATTGCCGGCCATACCGGCGACGTCAATAATCTGTCTGCTCATGACGATGTCCATCGGGCCCTCTCCTACGGCGCCGACATGACCGCACGGCTGTGGGACACGACGACCGGGCGTCAGCTGGCGATGATCGGCATGCCTGCGGCCACCCCCGCCGCGGAGGGGAAGCGCAGCCCGCCCCAGATCTACGGGTATTTCAACAAAAGCGGCCGCATGGCGCTGATCGAGCGCAGAACGGCAGGCGAGGTCTCCGACGCCCTGATCCTGGATACCGCAACCGGGGCCGAAATCGCTCATTTCGACAACGCTTCGGCCGGCTTTCTCCGCGAGAGCGAGCTCGTCTACGTGGTCCAATTCAATCCGCACCATTTCGGCCTTTGGGATCCGGCTACCAAGGGCATGCTGGTCGACGAGGAGACGGACTGGGAGCTCGAGACCCGCTACTTCCTGCTGTGGTCGGAGACCTCCAGGACGGCGGAACTGCTCGACGCGGCAACCGGCAAGCGATTGGCGCTGTTGTCCGCGCAGGCGCCGATCAAGGTCGTGCGCACGCTGCCGAAGTCAGGCCGCATATTCACGGCGGCAGCAGATGGGACCGCCGACTTCTGGGATTCGGAGAATGGCCGTCTGCTGCAGCACGTCGCCGATGCCGGAGCGGTCAAATATGCGAGCGTGCTCGACGATGACCGGCGGCTGCTGGCCGAGGCAGACGACGGCACGTTGAGCCTATGGGATACGGCCGATGGAACGCGGCTGCTGAACCTGCCGAAGCAGGAATATTCCGCCGACATCGGCGGCGGCAACCGAATTGCCGTCGCGGTCGACGGCGACGTGCAGGTCTTCGACGCGGAAAGCGCAAAAGCCCTGCCGAAACCGAGCTTGCGAGGAGAGGGCGCCAGCAATTTCCAGCTTCTTCACTCCAGATTCTCCGCCGACGGCCGATGGGCCGCGACAATCGTCTCGTCGAAGAAAATCCGCATATGGGAGGTGGACACCGGCAAGACCATCAAGGACCTTCAAACGCCGACCGAGGATCTCAGTACCTCGATGCAGTTCAGTCCGGACGGCAGCAAATTGCTCACCGAAAAAAGCGGCGGATCGCAAAGCGGATCCAAGCAAATATGGTCGGTCGATTCAGGCCTGCCCTTGGGCGACATCCCTGCCACCGAGGGAACGCCGCAATTCAGCCGTCACGGCAACCTTTTAATGCTCGGTGAGAACTTTCCCGGAACGTACACCACGCGCCGCACGCGGCTTTGGCGCACCGATAGCACGAGTCCCATGACCTCGCTGTGGCTCGGCGGTCCGGGAGCAGTGCAGCGCGTGCAGTTCATCCCGGACACCGCGCGGCTCCTGGTCGTCCGCAAATCGCCCCAACCGTTCCCGTTCCGCGCGGAAGTCTACGATCTCAACGCCGGCAAGCGCCTGCAGGAGCTCACCGGGCCGACGCAGAATTTCGACGCTTCCGGAATCGGCGTCAGCGACGACGGACGGCACGCCGCCATGCGCTCGAATGACGACACGGTGCGGATTTGGGACCTCACGACCGGCAAGGTCCTCGCCACGATCCCGAACGTGGTCGGAGCCAGAGCTTCCCACGATATGCTGCTTGTCAATGGCAAGGGCGACCGAGTGCAAATGTGGAGCATCGCTGCGGCCAAGATGCTGTATGTCTTGCCCGATATTCCCGGCGGCTTCGACTACTGGCTTCTCAGCTCGGACGCCCGTTATCTCGCCACCTGGTCGAAAAGCGGCAGCACGCGCCTGTGGGATGCGGAAAGCGGTCGCCAGCTGGTGCTGATGCCCGAGGCAACCGACGCCTACTTCAGCCCCGATGGCGCGCGCGTATTCGTTCGGCTTGCGCAAAAGTCTTCGGCCGCTTTGGTGGAAACCGCAACCGGCCGCACGCTGGCTGAGTTTTCGGCATGGCAAGATTTCGTCTTCAGCCGCGACAACAAGCTTGCAGTGGTGGTGACCGAAGCGCAAGGCAAGAGCAGCGCGCTCGTCATCGACACGGCGACCGGGCAGACGCGCGCCAGCTTGGAGATCGGCAATCAGGCCGTCTCGGACGCTCAGCTCAGCGACGACGGAAAGGCAATCTTGCTCACCTTCGGCGGCTCGACCGGCGCCAGCGGGGGGAAGGCCAAGCTCTTCGATGGCCAAACCGGCGAGACGATCGCTTTGCCGGGGGAGGGTGACGAGGCGGACGAGTACCGGCTCAGCCCAGATGGCCGACACGTCGCCATCGTGCGTGGCGCCGCGGCCGACCTTTACGATATCGAGAGCAAGACATCAGTCCCCCTCGAGGCGCTCGGCGACAAGATCACCCAGGTGCAATTCAACCTCGCCGGCCGTCAGGTCTTGACGGCTTCCAAAGCCGGCGAAATCCGGTTGTCGGACATATCGACAGGCAAGGCGCTTGATCTGGCCGACGGGGCCAGAGAGCCGTTGCGTTTTGCCGTCCTCAGCGGGCACTGGGTGGTCGCGCAATCGGCGAATGGAACGTTGCGGACATGGGACACCGGGACCGGCAAGCTGGTGCAAAAGGCCGACAACCTCGATCTCAGCGAAAACCCGTTCGCCCGCGTATACCCGGCCAATGGATTACTCCTCGTCATGGTCAACGAGAAATTCGAACCCGGCTCGAATGTCGTTCGCATGATCGACGAATCCGGCAATCGACTGAGCGAGATGGCGTTGGGCAACAGCGTCCTCGCCCTCGGCGTGAACGAGGCTCATGATCGTATGCTGGCGGCGGACTACACGAACGGCTTTTCGCTCTGGGACCTCAATCAATCGAAACAAATCGCGCAGATGAAGGGCCGGTTCATCGGCGAGGTCTCGTTTTCGTTCAGCGGCGATGGCAGAAGAATGGCCGCCGCGAGCCGCGGCAATGGCGGGTGGAGCTTGCGGGTCTGGGACGAGACCGGGAAGACCGAGATCGTCTCGAAGGACGTGAACCTCGCCGCGACGAACACGGTCAGTGGCGGCTTTTCGGCGAATTCCAAGCTGCTGTGGGTGCTGATCACCCGTTTCGATAATTTGCCGCCGGAGCTGCATTTGTTCGATGCGACTACCGGCAAGCCGATGACCGATCCGGACCTGGCGTGGACCGCAGGCCGCGACGTCCTGGTGAGCCCGAAGCGCGACCGCATCTTGTTCTACCTTTCCAAGCCGGGGGACGCGGTGCTCTGGGATATCGCGACCTCCAAGCAAATTGCGGTCATTCCGGGTCTTGGCTCCGATGGTCATCCCACCTTCAGCGCTGACGAAAGCTGGATCGCCACCGCATCGTCCGACCACACGGTCAAGCTTTGGGACACCGCAACCGGTATCCTGCGGGCGACGCTTTCCGGCCATACCGGAGCGGTTCAAGCGCTGGCGATCAGCAATGACGGCCGCTATCTTGCCTCCGGCTCATCCGACGGCACGGCGCGCGTCTGGAACGTCGAAACCGGCAAGGCGATCGATACGTTGCGGCCGAGCGCCACGGGCGACCCGGAAACCGCCCGCGCGACCGTTCAACAGGTCCTCTTCAGCGGTGACGGCACCATGCTCGCAACCCGCACCGATCGTCTCATTAATTTGTGGAATGTCGCGAGCGGCGAGCAGGTCGCGGCCCTGCCGCTTCAGACCAGCAGCACGCCGATAAGCTTCAGCCCCGACGGGCATCTTTTGCTGCGCGGCACCGACTATGAAAATCCCTCGCCTTTGCTCAATCGGGTCTTCCCCAAGGTGCAGGACGCCGTCGCCGCCGCCCGGCAGGCCTCGCCAAGCTGCTTGACGCCCACCGAACGCAAAGCCGCCTTTCTTGATCCCGAGCCGCCGTTTTGGTGCATCGAGCTGGAGAAGTCGCCCTATGATACCGAGCAATGGCAATCCTGGCTGACGCTGAGGAAGTCCGGCCAGAATGCACCGCTCCCCAATCCCTGACGTTCCCGCCCCATCGGCATGAGCGCGGCCGCCCGCCCGGGCGGGCTCAGCCGCTCGGCCGCGAGGCCCATGGGCGCTCGCCCATCCGTTGGCGCCGTCCCGCGATCAGGCTAAGCTGGCCGCAACGATCGGAAGGACAACGATCGAAGGGGCGGTCGAGGACCCGCGCGCGCGTGCGCGCATGAGAGGGAGCGTTGCAATGAAGATGGCAGGACATTGGTATGCTCGGCGTGGCGGCGATCGCGCTCGCTTTCGCGCTCGTCGGCCCCTCGAGCAAAGCGAGCGCCCAGCAGGGCGCCGCGGCGGTGAGCATCGGCGACAGCGATCTGGGCGGCGTGGTGACGAGCCCGAACGGCCCGGAGGCCGGCGTCTGGGTGATCGCCGAGACCACCGACCTGCCGACCAAATACGTCAAGATCGTCGTCACCGACGATCAGGGGCGCTACGTGCTGCCGGATCTTCCCAAGGCCAACTACACCGTATGGGTGCGCGGCTACGGGTTGGTCGATTCGCCCAAGCAGACGACCGCGCCCGGCAAGATTCTCAACCTGACCGCGGTGCTGGCGCAGAATGCCGCGGCCGCCGCCGAGTATTACCCGGCGCAGTACTGGTACTCGATGCTCAAGATTCCGGACAAGAGCCTGTTCCCGGGCACCGGTCCGGGCGGCAACGGCATGCCGGTCAGCCTCAAGAGCCAGGGCCAGTGGCTCTCCACCATCAAGACCCACGGCTGCAATTCCTGTCACCAGATCGGCAACAAGCCGACCCGCACGATCTCGCCGGCCTTGGGCGAGTTCAAGAGCTCCTTCGACGCCTGGACCCATCGGGTCCAGGTCGGGCCCGCCGCCGAGACCATGGTGCAGGACATCGGCCAGATCGATACCCAGCGCGCGCTGCAAAACTTCGCCGATTGGACCGATCGGATCGCCGCCGGCGAATTGCCCAAGGCCAAGCCGCGACGACCGGAGGGCATCGAGCGCAACATCGTCATCACCATGTGGGACTGGGGCGACGCCAAGACCTACCTGCATGACGAGATCGCGACCGACAAGCGCCATCCGACCGTCAACCCGTATGGCAAGCTCTACAGCGCGACCGAGGATTCGACCGACAATCTGCCGATCCTCGATCCCAAGACCAGCACCGTCACCTACCTCAAGATGTCGCCGCGCGATGCCAACACCACCAGCGGATCGTTCATCCAGTCGGGCGGGTTTCCGCGGCTGGCGTCGCCCTATTGGGGCGACGAGATGATCTGGCACAGCCAGACCTCCGTGCACAATCCGATGCTGGACCAGGACGGACGGGTCTGGCTCACGGCGCGCATCCGCAACCCCGCGACCCCGGCCTACTGCCGCAAGGGCTCGGATCTGCCCTCCGCCAAGGTGTTCCCGATGGAGAGCGCGGGACGGCAGGCCGCGATGTACGATCCCAAGACCGCCAAGCTCACCTATGTCGATCTCTGCTTCACCACCCATCACATGGCGTTCGCCGAGGACGCCAACAATACGCTGTGGTTCTCGGCCGGCGGCGCCCGTGCACCGGTGGTCGGCTGGCTCAACACCAAGATGTTCCTGGAGACCGGCGATGCCGCCAAGTCGCAGGGCTGGGCGCCGTTCATCCTCGACACCAACGGCAAGGGCAAGCGCGAGGGCGACTATGTGGAGCCCAATCAACCGGTCGATCCCACCAAGCAGAAGCGCATCCTGGCGGGTCTCTACGGCATCGGCATCGACCCCAACGACGGCACCGTCTGGGGCTCGGTGCTGGCGGTCCCGGGCGGCGTCGTGCACGTCATTCCGGGCAGCAATCCGCCGGAGACGACTCTGACGGAATATTACGAGGTGCCGTTCAACGAGCCGAAGGCGCCCGTGAACGGCTTTGGTCCGCGCGGCATGGACATCGACCGCAACGGCGTGGTGTGGATTCCGCTCGCCAGCGGCCATCTGGCGAGCTTCGACCGCAAGAAGTGCCAGGGCCCGCTCAACGGCCCCAATGCCACCGGCCGCCAATGCCCGGAAGGCTGGACGCTCTACCAGTTCCCGGGACCGCAATTCGAGGGCTTGAACGAGCCGGGCGCGGTCGAGTTCGAGCTACTATACCTGGGTCGATCAGTTCGACACTTTCGGGCTCGGCCGCAATGTGCCGGTCTCGACCGGCAACATGTCGGATTCGCTGGTAGCCCTGGTGGACGGCAAGTTCGTGATCCTGCGGATCCCGTACCCGATGGGCTTCCACGCCAAGGGCCTCGACGGGCGCATCGATGATGCCAATGCGGGCTGGAAGGGCAGGGGACTCTGGTCCACCTATGCGGGCCGCGCCCCCTATCACATCGAGGGCGGCAAGGGCACGACCAGCAAGGTGGTGCACTTCCAGCTGCGGCCCGATCCGCTGGCGCGGTGAGGGAACGCGTGGGCGGGTAGCTTGCAATGAACCTCAGCCGGGCGACTGGCTGAGGCGAGCGCGCTGTTCCGGGGGGGGAGCGACATAATGACGTACGTTCTTGGAAAAATCAATAATTTCAATATCCTGCCCTCAAATCGACTGACCTTGCCCCTAAATGGGCTGAGTGCGTTCGAGCAGGAAAGCATATAGGTAGCATTGGTCAGGCCAGCAAAACGGTTGCCCACAGATAAGCCCAAGGCAATCACGGCGCTGCTCAGTTGCGTCCGCTTTCGGAGGCCTTGCAGACAACACTTTCTCGTCTTGAGCATGTCGGGTTTTGACCCACCCGCCGCGGTCGTTGAAGGTTCGGGGGCGCCGAGGCTCACGCCAAGCGTTGCGCCGCGCCGGGGGGCAGGACACCGTTAATCGGGTATGTGCCACAATGGCCGGGCCGCGCCCTGCCAGCAGACCCAGCAGACATTGGCCGAATTTGATGCATTTGCTGATCCAAGCTTATGGTCTTTGGATCCTCTTCGCCGGGGTCACGCTCGTTTGCATGGGCATCCCGGTTCCGGGAGAGGCCCTGCTGATATCGGCCGCGCTTTATGCGGGATCGACGCAGAACTTGACGATCAGCTCGGTCGTCATGGTCGCTGCCGTCGCGGCGACGGCTGGTGGCATGATCGGCTACCTGATCGGCCGCTCGGTCGGGCTTCCCTTGCTGGTGCGCCACGGCAGGCACATCGGGCTGGACGAGCGCCGTCTCAAGGTCGGCCAGTATCTGTTTCTCCGGCACGGCGGCAAGATCGTCTTCTTCGGGCGATACGTCGACGTGCTGCGAATGTTCGCCGGCTTGCTCGCGGGCGTCAACCGCATGAACTGGCCTCATTTCCTGTTGATGAATGCGCTCGGCGCAATTTGTTGGGCGGTCGTGATTGGAGGGGGCGCCTATAAGCTCGGCGTGCAGATGAAGCACGTTGCCGGGCCGCTGGGCCTCCTGTTGCTGATCGTGGCCATCGGGCTGGTGGCCGGCGGCATCATCTTTTTTCGTCACCATGAGAAGGAATTGGAGGAGCGCGCGGAGCGGGCCATTCCGGGGCCGCTCCTGGGCGCGCCTTGAAGCGTGCCCGGCATCGTCCAGTCACATGCCCGAAGCGTGTGCGGCCGTGATCCAATTGTCTCCACCGCGGCATTGGCGGCGACGAGCAAGCACGCACGTGCGCTCGATATGCGCGTCGACATGCAATTGTCGGACGGTCTGCGATATTGGCTGGAGCGGGGGATGAGCGCGCCGCTTCCGCAAATCGACTCTCATTTCGTCTCATACACGAGGATTTCGCCGCTGGCGCCGCCCGGCTGGTGCCGCGTGGCGACGAAGAGCTTGCTCCATTCCGGCACAAAAAGTCCGGTCTGGGCGGCGAAGCCGGATTGGATGGTCTCCATCTTCTCGTAGTGATCGGGATCCTTCTGCTGGAAGACCTCGATGATGCCGGGGCCGGGTGCTCTCGGATTATCCTTTTGGACGGTCCTGGCCAGGACATAGATGCGACCTTTGCTCGCATCATAGAACATGTCGTCCGAGCTCGCCGACGGCGTCAACGGGAGGACTGTCACCAACTTGCCGGTCTCGCTATCGAGCGCGAGCACGGTGGCGGAGGCGCGACACATCACGAAGATGCGATGATGATCTTCGTCGAACGCCATGGGATAGTTCTCGCATCCCGGCAAGGCCCAGTGGGCCAGCACGTTGTAGTCCACAAGGTCTCCGACCACGATCTCCTTCTTGTCGGGAACGTTGGTGAAGACGCGCGTCCCGTTCTTCTCCACCGCGAGGGACTCGGGATGCCCGTCGGTGGGGATCTGCCCGAGCTGCTTGCCGGCCATATCCAGAATTGCCAGGGCTCCGTCTTTCGCTCCTGCCTGGCGCGCGACCCGGCCATTGAGAAACTTTTCCCCGCCATAGGCGACGACCAGGTGCTTGTTGCGCGCATCGAAGCGCATGTTGTCGGCGTCGGTGGAGAGCTGGGTCGTCTGCAGAAGCTGAAATGTAGCGCCGTCGAAGACCTTCACCGTGCCGTCGCCCGAGGACGAGACGAACAGGTGGTTGGTGGGGGCATCGAAATAGGTCTGCTGCGGCTGGTTGAGATTGGCGATTGTGTGCGCCTGCTTGCCGGCCTGCACGTCGATGACCTCGAGGGTTTTATTGTCGAACGCGGCCCAGAACACGCGCTGGCCCGCCATATCGACCCCTCCCGCATGATCCATGCGGCCATCGACCCTTGCCAATGGAATTCGGCTCTTCAGCTCCAAGGTCGAGGACGTTTGAGCTATTGCCAAGCCCGGCATGACAAGGGCCTGCAAGGCAAGACCGAATGCGAGACTGTTTCTCATCTTCATCCTCCCACCATGCCGTTGGACGCTCTCAGTTTCACGTTTGCATCTACAAGGCATCCGCCGCGGGACGCTCGAGACCGTCCGCGCCGGCACCGATCGCTTGCCGAGAGTAACATAGCCTGGGCGATCCGGTTTTAGGGCAGTTTCAAGCGGGTCGCGATTTCGCAGGCTCGGGCGCCATTCCGACTGCTGATCCCTGATTCCTGATCCCTGATCCCTGATTCAGCCACGAAGAGACGATCAACGCGGCCCCGGCCGCATAAGGTCCGATCAGAATGAGATTGTAGCGCGTGTAGTGGTTGCCGATGAGGGCGTCGAGGCCGAGCATGGCGACGGCCGGCGCCGCGTAGAGCAACAGCAGCGGCTGCTTTTCCCGCGCGGATCGCACGCAGGCCCAAGCGAACAACGGAACCAAGACCAGGCTTGCGAGCCAGCCGGTCCACATCCCGCACCATGCGAGCGGAATGCTGACCAGCAAGTGCCGCCACCAGCGCGTGCGCATTTCCTCGCGGACGATGCCGGAAATCACAGGATCCAATCGGCCATATTGCTCGATGAGCGCGTTGCGGTGGCCGCGTCCGACGTGAAAAAAGCTGTCCTTGGTATGATAGACGAAACGATGCATGGAATCGGTGCCCTCGACGGGGTCGAAAACGACGTCTCCGATCCCCGGCGTGCAGTACGCGAAAGCCTGAAAAAATTCCCGTGCGGTCATGTCGTTATAGGCGAACCGTTCGATCAGAGCGAAAGAGCCATACTCCTCCGTGAAGCCGACTTTGCCGATCGACACCCTATTGCGCGCGACCCACGCCCCGACGACGCAACCGAATGCGAGACTGAAGGCGAGCACACACAACCCCGCTTGCGGCCGCCTGCCAACGACGAGCCAGCGGGCGTTGACGAGGCTCAGCACGGCCACGAGAGGAAACAGGACGAGGTACGAGGGCTTGGTCAGGCACAACAGCCCGAGCACGCCGCCGCCGAGAGCAAAATGCCGCATGCGGCCGGTTCTCCAGGCCAGCACCGTGGCCCAGGCAAATACGCCGTAGATCGAGAAGATCGTGCTCTCGGTCATGAGGTAGGAGAAAATGCCGCATTCAAAGGCGGCGGCGGTCAGTGCGAGCGCGCCGGTCAGCAGGAATATCCGGGGTCTCGGGAAAATCAGCTCAGCGCTCGACGCCACCGCCACGATGCCGATCGCGAGCAGGAAGGCATTGAGGAGGCGCATGGGTATTTCGTACGGCTCGCATGTGGCCTCGTCGCGGTGCTCGCGATCGGCTTCGACGCTGCATCGCACCGCCTCGGCGAAGCGCGGATCGAGCTTCATCGCCCCCAGGATGAGCACGGGATAGACCGGCCCGAAGAACATGCCCGACGGCGGCCGCGCGTAGGTCGAGTTCGAATTCGCCGATCTGCCCGTTGCTGAAGACCCCCCATTTATCGAGGTCATAGGCGATCGTGATGTAGAACGGCTGATCGAAATCCTGCAGCGTGTAGGCGGGCCGATTTAAGATCAATGCGCTCAGCGTGGCGAAGGCCACGATGCCGAGGCAAATCCTCGCCTTGAGCGGCGTCATGGAGAGGCAAGTCGCCATGGAGGCTTCCGCGCTGCCGATTGCCGATCAGCGCGTTATAGCCTAGTCGTGCGCGTCGATTGAAGTGAAGGGCGTTGTACGACCTCGGTGTTCGTAGAGCGACCCACGGCCCGTCGAAGACGGCGTAAACGCCCTGGTGGTGGTCGCCCGTCGGGCCGCGTGCGCGGAGGGGCGGGCGGGCACAAGGCCGGCCCCTGCGAACGGAACCGTTCCATTCACTTTGGCTGAAACAAACGCTTAAGCCGCCTGCAGCACGCGCCGGGGGATTGTGATGAGAAGTCCGACTGGCGACCACCGCTACTTCTGCCCGTCCCAGGCGCTGAGCGCCGCCGAGGAGGTGGCGCCGCCGATCACGCAGGGGATGCCGAGCTCCACCTGCCCGGCGGCGGCTGCCGCGATGCAGCCGACCGCCAGCGCGCCTTCGCCCACCTTGCCCCACAATGAGACCTCGCGCTTGTAGCCGGGCCCCTTGGCCTTGAGCTCCTCGATGGCGGCGAGCGCGTCCTTGCGGACGCGGGCGCCCTCCATGGTCTCGGCCGCCTCGATGACCTCGCCCAGGATCGGGGCGACCGATTTGGGCTGGTGCTGGCTCGCGCGCTTGAGCATGGCGAGCAGATCGCGGCTGCGGGTGGCGTTGCTCACCAGCGTGTATTTGGCCATGCCGCCCACGGTCAGCTTCTCGACGCTGTCGTTGTCCTTGGACCAGGGCAGCATGGCGATGATGCGCGACACCGGCCGATAATTGCCGGTCGCGAAATAGATGCCCCACAGCGTATCGAGGAGCTCCGGGCTCGAATTCGAAGGTCAGCGCGCCGTGCTTGGGCGCGGCGCCGCCGAAATAGCCCTTCACCTCGTCCATCAGGGCGGGCTTGGGCTGCTCCAGCGGCACCTCGTCGAGCGCGGCGAGCGTGCCGTCGAGATATTTGTCGATCATCACCCGGCGGGTCGGCATGCGGTCCGCGAGCCTGGTCAGCAGCGCCTTCCAATCGGGCAGGCCCGCATAGGCGATCGCCCGCACCAGGATCCATTGGTCCTCCTCGGCCAAAGCCGGCAGCACCCGGCCGGCGAGCGCGGCCGCCTCGGAGGGACGCGCCCCGATGACGCCGGCCAGGAAGCCCACATAGACCCCGGCGGTGTCGGGGTCCTGCAGGACGCCGCGCTGGCTCAGCACCTTCATGGCGATCGGGACCGCGCCGGATCAGGCCGTTTGCGGTAGCCGTCGACCCATTTGAGCACGTCGTCGCGCGAGGACAGCTCGCCCAGGCGTGCCGGGGCGGCGCGGCGGTTGTTGTTGGTGGTATCAGGTTGACGAGGACGATCAGGGCGAGGCAAAGCAACAGCGCAATTCGAGACACAGACGCATGGTCCCTCCCGCGCACCCCCGTGCGCATGCGCCTCCAGCCGCTGCCGGTGTGCCCGGCCGGTGGGACATTTTCGTGGTTCGGACGTGGCGCCGTGCATGCAGAATTGAGGGTATTTCGGCGCGGGAGCCGCCGCCCCTCGGGCGCCTCAGCCTCCCTGCACGAACTGGACCCCGAGCTGCCCGTCGGAGCGCCGCACCACGCGGCAGCGCCGCCGGAACCAGAGGGTAAACTCCTCCGGCACCTCTTGCGGCCCGACCGTGAGCTTGGCGCCGCCGAGCGAGATGTCGCTGATGATGCAGCTCAGCGGCGCCGAGCCGTCGGCGGGATCGATCTGCGCCAGGTACTGCAGGTCGTGGCGGATGGTCTTGCGGCGTTCGTCGGAGTCACGGGAGCGGAACAGCGACATCGGGGCTCGCCTGTGTTGAGCACGGGGCGCCCAGGATGCCGGCAAATGCGTAAACGATTTTTCGCGCCGCTCGTTAAAACTGCGGCAATGTAGTCGGCCCTGGCCGCACCGCTGCCAATCGGTTAATGAGATCGCGCGAACTTGAGCGGCCGCGCGACAGAGCGAAGATCAGAAGCACGCATCACATGAACGTCCTCCTCATCGGCTCCGGCGGCCGCGAGCATGCGCTCGCCTGGAAGATCGCGGCGAGCCCGCTGGTCAGGCGGCTCATCTGCGCGCCCGGCAATGCCGGCATCGCGCAGGAATGCGAGACCGCGGCGCTCGATCCCGCCGATCATGACGCCGTGATCGCGTTCTGCCGCGCGCAGGCGATCGACTTCGTGGTGGTCGGTCCGGAGACGCCGCTCTGTGCCGGCATCGTGGACGATCTGGCGGCGGCCGGCATCAAGGCTTTCGGTCCGAGCAAGGCGGCCGCCCAGCTCGAAGGCTCCAAGGGCTTCACCAAGGACCTGTGCCGGGAGCACGGAATTCCCGACCGCTGCCTATGAGCGCTTCGCCGCCGCCGCGCCCGCCAAGGCCTATGTGCGGGCGCAGGGTGCGCCGATCGTGGTGAAGGCCGACGGGCTCGCGGCCGGCAAGGGCGTGGTGGTGGCCACCAGCGTGGAGGAAGCGCAGGCCGCGGTCGACGCGATGCTGGGCGGCGGTCTCGGTGCGGCCGGCGCCGAGGTCGTCATCGAGGAATTCCTCGAGGGCGAGGAAGTCTCGTTCTTCGCGCTCTGCGACGGCGACACCGCCATTCCGCTCGCCTCCGCGCAGGACCACAAGCGCGCCTTCGACGGCGACCGCGGCCCCAATACCGGCGGCATGGGGGCCTATTCGCCGGCGCCGGCCCTGACGCCCACGCTGGCGCGCCGCGCCATGGACGAGATCGTGCTGCCGACCGTGCGCGCCATGAAGGCGCGCGGCACGCCGTTCCGGGGCGTGCTGTTTGCCGGCTTGATGCTGACCCCGGATGGACCCAAGCTGATCGAATACAATGTGCGCTTCGGCGATCCGGAATGTCAGGTGCTGATGCTGCGCCTGATGTCGGATCTGGTGCCTGCGCTCATCGCCTGCAGCGACGGGATGCTGAAGAACTTCGATCTGCGCTGGTATCCGGACGCAGCCTTGACGGTGGTGATGGCCGCCAAGGGGTATCCGGGAACTTACGCCAAGGGCTCGGTGATCGAGGGCCTGGAGGCCGCGGCCGCGGTCGAGGGCGTGCAGATCTTCCATGCCGGCACGCTGGCTGCGGGCGGCCGCATCCTCGCCAATGGGGGGCGCGTGCTCAACGTCGCGGCGCTCGGCAAGACGGTGGGCGAAGCGCAACGGCGGGCCTACGAGGCGATCGACCGCATCCGCTGGGCCGACGGCTTCTGCCGCCGCGATATCGGCTACCGGGCGGTGGAGCGCGAAGCGGCAGACCGCGAAGCGGCAAATCGTGAATCGGAAGCCCGCCCGTGAAGACCTTCGGGCTCGCGCTCGGCGGCGGCGGCGCCCGCGGGCTCGCCCACATCTCGGTGCTCGAGGCCATCGACGACCTCGGCTTGCGGCCGGCCGCGATCGCCGGCACCTCGATCGGCGCTCTGATCGGCGCCGCCTATGCGGCCGGCATGACCGGCAAGGCGATCCGCCGCCATGTGATCGCGCTGGCGCATGACCGCACCGATGTGTTTCGCCGGCTGATCGCGGCGCGCACCGGCACCTTCGCCAACCTGCTCGCGGCCGGCTTCGGCAGCGCCACCCTGATCGATGCCGAGAAATTCTGCGCCGAGTTCATGCCCGAAGCGGTGCCGCAGGATTTCGAAAGCCTGCAAATCCCGCTCACCGTCATGGCGTCCGATCTCTACCGCCGCCGCCAGGTGCCGTTCTCCGCCGGGAGCTTGCGCCCGGCGCTCGCCGCCTCGATCGCGCTGCCCAGCCTGATGCGGCCGGTGGTGATCGACGACAAGGTTCTGGTCGATGGCGGCGCCACCAATCCGCTGCCGTTCGACCAGTTGCGCGGGCAGGCCGATATCGTGGTGGCGGTGGATATTTCGGGCGAGCCGAACGAGGACCGGCGCGATCTCCCGAGCCCCTGGGAATGCCTGGTGAGCACGGTGCTGGTCATGGGCAACGCCATCACGACCGAGAAATTGAAGCATGGCGCGCCCGACCTCATGGTGCGGCCCAATGTCGGGCTGTTCCGCACGCTCGATTTCTTCCAGGCGAGCGCCATCCTGCGCGCCGCCGAGCCCGCCAAGGCCGAGATCCGCTCCGCGCTCGCGGGCCTGATCGGGGCTTGAGGGTTCAGCGCACGTCGCAGCGCCGCGCGTCATCCAGCGAGGCATTGTTCAAGTTGATCCAGTTCACGGCCGCGAACAGGCAGACCGCGACCGACTTGTCCTTCTGCAGCGTCACCAGGAACGAGTCCCGGTTGTCGGTGCTCTCGCCGCGCGCGAAGGCGACGCTCTTGATCTCGTATCCCTTGCCGACCAGCGTCTTGAACGACTGCTGCTCTTGCGCGCCGCAATCGGGCGCCTGCAGCAGGCAGACCAACCCGAGGGCGAACGCGAATGACCTGTTCATGGAGCCTCCTTGGATGGCACGAGAGCCGTTATGCAGTAGCACACAGGGCGCGCTTGTGGGCGCGTCGGCGCCCGAAATTCCCAGAGGCACGCGCGCGGCTGTGAATAACGAAGGCTGCCGTCAGGGCGCGCCGCCCTCAGCGCCGCGCGCGGAAGAAGCCCTTGAGGAGCGCGCTCGCCTCCGCCTCGCCGATCCCGGCATAGACGTCCGGACGATGATGACAGCTGGGCGAGGCGAAGAACCGCACCCCGTTGTCGACGGCGCCGCCCTTGGGGTCGGGCGCGCCGTAATAGAGCCGGCGGATGCGGGCAAACGAGATGGCGCCCGCGCACATCGCGCAGGGCTCGAGCGTGACATGCAGGTCGCAATCGCCGAGCCGTTCGCAGCCGAGCGCGAGCGCGGCCGCCCGGATGGCGACGATCTCGCAATGCGCGGTCGGGTCGCGGTCGGCAAGCGTGCGATTGCCGGCCTGCGCGATCACCTCGCCGTCGCGCACGATGACGCAGCCGACCGGCACCTCGCCGGCGGCGGCGGCGGCGCGGGCCTGCGCCAGCGCGGCATCCATGAAGGACGATGAGGGCATCTGAAGCGTAAACCTTGTGCCGGGCCTCCGGGTCTCTATACACCAGCCATCCAAGGGATGGACCGGTACGAACGGGCGTGCCGGCCGGGCGCAGGACGATCATGGCCGGCAAGAGCGGACAGCCGCAAGCGACCAAGTCGGGTGAGCGCATCGCCAAGGTGATGGCGCGCGCCGGCCTGTGCTCGCGCCGGGAGGCCGAGGCCTGGATCACGGCCGGCCGGGTCGCGGTCAACGGCAAGCCCATCGCCTCGCCGGCGCTCGATGTGTCGGCGCATGATCACGTCACCGTCGACGGGGAGCCGCTGCGGGAGCGCGAGCGCACGCGGCTCTTTCTGTTTCACAAGCCGCGCGGGCAATTGACCAGCCATGCGGACGCGCGCGGCCGGCCCACCATCTTCGCGGCGCTGCCCAAGGGCCTGCCGCGCCTCATCAGCGTCGGCCGGCTCGACCTCAACACCGAGGGCCTGCTGCTGCTCACCAACGACGGCGGGCTCGCCCGCACGCTCGAGCTGCCGGCGACCGGCTGGTTGCGGCGCTATCGGGTGCGCGCCCACGGCCGCGTGCGCCAGGAGGAGCTCGACCGCCTGCACAACGGCATCACCATCGCGGGCATCCGCTACGGATCGATCGAGGCCAGGCTCGAGCGCGAGCAGGGCGCCAATGCCTGGCTCACCTTCGCGATGCGGGAGGGCAAGAACCGCGAGGTCAAGAACGTGCTCGGCCACCTCGGGCTCGCGGTCAATCGCCTGATCCGCGTATCGTTCGGCCCGTTCCAGCTCGGCGATCTGCCGGAAGGCGCGGTCGAGGAGGTCAAGACCCGCGTCCTGCGCGATCAATTGGGCGATCGCATCACGGCGCTCTCCGGGGCTGATTTTTCGGCGCCGATCCTCAACGTGCTGCCGGCCGAGGCGGAGGAAGCCCCCGCGCGCCACCCGCCGGAGCGGCGCCAGCCGCCGCAGGCCCCCGGGTCGGCCGCACGATCTTCCGCGAAACCGGGCGCGCGAGCGCCACGCGCCGGCTCCGCCCAAGCGCAAGCCCAACCGGGACAAGAAGCGCAGCCGCGACGCCGAGCGCCTCGGCGGGCCGGAGCTCGCGCGCCGCGACCAGCGCCGGGGCCGCGGCCCTGGTGCGGGCAAGCCGCGGGGCCGCTGATGCGCATCGTCGGCGGACGCTTGCGCGGTCGCGCGCTGGTCGCCCCCAAAACATCCGCCATCCGGCCGACCGCCGACCGCCTGCGCGAGTCTTTGTTCAACATCCTCACGCACGCCTACGGGGATCCGGTCACCGATGCCCGCGTCCTCGATCTGTTCGCCGGCACCGGGGCGCTCGGGCTCGAGGCGCTCTCGCGCGGCGCCGCCTTCGCGCTCCTGGTCGACGATGCCGCGCCGGCACGCGCCCTGATGCGCGACAATGTCGCCGCGCTCGGGCTCGGCGGCAGCGCCCGCATCTTCCGGCGCGACGCCACCGCGCTCGGCGAGGCCCATCCGGTCGAGCCCTTTTCGCTGGCCTTTCTCGATCCGCCCTATGGGCAGGGCCTGGCCGAGCGCGCGCTCGCCTGCGCGCAGGCCGGCAAATGGCTCACTGCCCGACGCGCTGGTCGTGGTGGAGGAGGCGGCCGATGCGGCTTTCAAGCCGCCCGCGGGCTTTGAGGAGATCGAGCGCCGCCGCTATGACGACACCGAATTGATTTTCGTGCGCGCGGCCTGATCCGGGATTTGTTTAGATCGTGGGTCGGGTCAGGCGCGCCGCGTGCGCCCGCGCCTCAAGGGCGCGCCGAAACGGGTAGAATTCGAATTGCGAAGGCTCCAAATCGCGAGGCTCCAAATCGAGCCCTGAGGGAATCGATCCGCAACCCCAAAACCGCCTTCAGGCCGAGTTTCCGGCCCTGAAGACATAGCGCGTATGATTGCGTCTCTTATCGTGTTTGCTATGATCACGACAATGCGTCTTCTCGGCCGACGTCGGTATGACGCTGCCCACCAGGAGTCGTAAGGGTGCTGGTCTTAGAGGGAGGCTCGCCGATGTTTGCCCGAATCAATCATCTCGCCATCTGCACTACGAATTATGCAATCAATGCCCGGTTCTATCAGGCGCTTTTCGGAATGAAGGCGGCGAATACGCAGCGTCCAGCGCGCGCGGCCCCGGTCGGCGACGGCCAGATCGGCCTCAACAACATCCCGCTTCGCGACGGGCGGCGCAGCGGCCTCGATCATTTTGGTTTCGAAGTCGAGAGCATTCCGCTCGCCATTGAACGGATGAAGAAATTCGATCCCAATCTGCCGTTGGTCCAGCGCCCCGCGGTCCGCCCGAACGCGGCATGGAGCGCGGCGGATCACGACATGATCATCTACGACCTGGCCGAACGGGATTCCGGAAAAGCGCAGGATATCTTTGCCGAAAACAAAGGCGGCGAGCTGCCGCAGCGCTACATCGATCATATAGCATTGCGTGCCACCAATCCCGAGCGCAGCGCCGAATTCTACTCCACTGTCTACGAGCTTTCAGTCTCCAATCAAAGCAGTGACGGCAATTACCGGCTCAGCGACGGCCGCGTCACGCTTCTCATCTTGCCGTGGAAGATGGAAAACTTCATCGGTCACGATCCGGAGCCGCCGCGACTCGAGCATTTCGGCTTCAAGGTCGAAAGCGTCGAGGCGGTCAAACGCGACATGGACGAAATCATCGGCATCAATCCCCTGATGGGGACGAAGCCGCTCGGCTATGGGTCGGAAGGCAAGGCGCGGCTCGATGTCTTCAAGCAGTGCCCCATGGGCCATTTCCATCTCACCGATCTTGAAGGTGTCTATATCGACGTTGCTTGTCGATCCGGAAGGGATGCAGGAACCGCACCGATCGACGGTCGGCTCAATCCGCGCTGATGCCGGCCGCCAGGATCGGCTTCGCCCAGCGCGCGATCTCCTGCGGCACGAACTTGGCCAGATATTCGGGCGTGCGCTGCTTCCGGCGGCACGATCTCGAGCCCCAGCTCCTCCAGGCGCTTGCGCATGGCCGGATCGTCGAGCGCATCGCTCATCGCCTTGTTGAGCTTGTGCACGATCGGCTCGGGGGCGCCCTTGGGCAAAAAGAAAGCGTTCCAGGCGCTCGATTCGACGCCCGCGAGACCCTGCTCGGCGGTGGTCGGCACGGCCGGGATGATCGGCACGCGGTTCGCCCCCATGATGGCGATCGGCTTCACGCTGCCCTGGTTGGCCTGCGCGGCGCCGGTCTGGATGGTGGCGCACATGTAGTCGGTGCGCCCGCCGATCAGGTCCTGCATGGCGGGAGCCCTCGCCCCGATAGGGCACGTGCGTGACGGTGGCGCCGATCGCGAGATTGAACAGCACGCACGGCAGATGGGTGGCGGAGCCGACCCCGGCCGAGCCGAACTGCATGTCCTTCTGGTGCACTTTGATATAGGCGATCAGCTCCTGCAGATTGTTGACCGGCAGGTCCTTGCGGGTGACCAGGATGCGCGGCGACTCGGTCGCGAGCCCGACCGGCGTGAAATCGGTCACCGCATTGTAGAGCGGCTTCTTGTAGAGGGTCTGGTTGTAGGCATGGGTGCCGACATTGCCGATCTCGAACGTGTAGCCGTCGGGGGGCGCCTTGGCGACGCGCGCGCCGCCCGCCATGCCGGCGGCGGCCCCGATATTCTCGATGACGATGGTCTGGCCGAGCAATTCGCCCATGCGCTGCGCCTGGATGCGGGCGCTCACGTCGACGCCGCCGCCGGCCGCGAACGGAACCACCAGGGTCATGGGGCGGGTCGGAAAATCCTGCGCGCTCCCCGGGCCTGAAAGGGCCGGCACGCTCAGCAGCGCCCCGATACATGCGGCCGCCACGTTTGCTCTCGCCATGGTGATTTTCCTTGCCTTAGGAGGATCGCATCAGTCCGCGCTCGCGCCGCTCGCCTTGATCGGGCCCGCCCATTTCTCGATCTCGCTCGCCACGAACTTGCCGAGATAGTCCGGCGACCTGCGCTCGGGCGCTACCTCGGTGGCGCCGATATCCTTGAGCCGCTGCTCGACGACGGGGGTGTTCATGGCCTCGATGGTGGCGGCATTGAGCCGCCGCACGATCGCATCGGGCGTGCCTTTGGGCATGAAGAAGGCGTTCCAGGTATAGGCCTCGAAATCCTTGAGCCCCTGCTCCTGGGCGGTCGGCAGATCGGGCAGGATCGGCGAGCGGTTGCGGGTGGTGATGGTGATCCCCTTCACCAGCCCGGCCAGGACCTGCGGGGCCGCGGTCGTGATGATGCTGCAGGCATAGTCGATGCGGCCCGCCACCAGGTCCTGGATGGCCGGCTCGCCGCCCCGATAGGGGACATGCGTGACGGTGACGCCGATCGCCGCATTGAGCAGCACGCAGGCGAGCTGGTTGGCGGAGCCGGTGCCGGCCGAGCCGTATTGCATCTTGGCCTGGTTGACCCGCGCATAGGCGATGAATTCCTGCAGGTTGCTCGCCGGCAGGTCGCGGCGCGCCACCATCACCAAAGGCGTCTCGGCGATCAGCACCACGGGCGCGAAATCGGTCGCCGCATTGTAGAGCGGCTTCTTGTAGAGCGACTGGTTCTGGGCATGGGTGCCGACGCTGCCCAGCACGAACTCGTAGCCGTCGGGCGTGGCCTTCGCGACCCGATAGGCCCCGCTCATGCCGCCGGCACCACCGACATTCTCGATGATGACCCGCTGGCCCAGGACCTCGCCCAGACGCGCCGCCAGGATGCGGCCCATGATGTCGACCGCGCCGCCGGCGGCGAACGGAATCACCATGGTGAGCGGCCGCTCCGGCCAAGTCTGCGCCGCGGCCGGAGCCGGAGCGCTGGCGGCGGCCAGCAGCGCCAGCGCGGCCAGCGTGGAAAACCCCTTGGAAAACCTCTTGGGAGATGTCATGCGCGAATTCATGGGACCTCCGCGGGCCGCGAGCGTGCGAGGATCGCCGGATCAGGCCGCGGCCGCAAGTGCCGTCGGCGGCTGTGTTCCGGTATGCGCCAGGATCGCGGCGCGATCCATCCGGACACCCCATGACTCGATGCCGCACCATGCTATGATGCAGGCCCAGATCGCGGCGCCCACGACCGTGAAGCATGAGCCCGAGGGAGGACGGCGTGCCTTGCCTGCCTACATATTGATCAGGCCGGAAATGCGCCGAACCGGCTTTTCGGTTGTCCCGCCGAATTGAGGGAGCCTACAATCGCCGCAGGTTGGTAAATACCGAAACAAGCACGATCCAAGATAACCACGATCCAATAACCACGATCCAATAACCACGATCCAAGACATCCACGGAGGAAAAACGCATGTTGCTGAAACGTGAGCTGAAATTTGCGCTCGGCTTCGCCGTCATTGCGGCGTTCGCCATGTCGGGAGACAAGAGCTACGCGCAAGGCGCACCCGATCCCAATGCCGCCCCCAATCCCTACAAGCTCGACGAGGGCTGGGCGAAGCTGCCGGAGGGCCGCAAGTTCGGCGCCGTGTTCGGCCTCTCGGTCGACCGCGACGGCAAGAGCCTGTGGGCGTTCGACCGCTGCGAGACCACCAACTTCTGCGCCGATTCCAACCTGAACCCGATCTTCAAGTTCGACCAGAGCGGCAAGGTGGTGGCGAATTTCGGCGCCGGCATGTTCGCCGCCCCGCACGGCCTCTATGCCGATCGCGACGGCAATATCTGGGCGACCGACTTCCAGGCCAAGAACGGCAAGGGCCACACGGTCACCAAGTTCAGCCCGGACGGCAAGGTGCTGATGACCTTGGGCAAGCCCGGCGTCGCCGGCAACAACGAGAGCCACGATCTCCTGAACGCGCCCTCCAACACCCTGGTGGCGCCCAACGGCGACATCTTCGTCGCCGACGGACACGGCGGCGACACCAATGCCCGGATCGTGAAGTTCACCCCGGACGGCAAGTTCATCAAGGCCTGGGGAACCAAAGGCACGGCGCCGGGCCAGTTCGACACGCCCCACATGCTGGCCATGGATTCCGCCGGCCGCCTGTTCGTCGCCGACCGCGTCAACAACCGCATCCAGATCTTCGACCAGGACGGTCAATTCCTCGACGAGTGGAAGCAGTTCGGCCGCCCGAGCAGCGTCTTCATCAACAAGAACGACATCATCTACGTGTCCGACTCGCAGTCGACCGACAAGATCAACCCGGGCTTCGGGCAGGGCATCCGGATCGGCACCGTGAAGGACAAGAAGGTCATCGCCTACATTCCGGAGACCAAGGAGCTGGGCGCGCTCGAAGGCGTCGCGTCGGACGATGCCGGCAATGTCTACGCCGGCTATACCAACACGAAGAACCTCCGCCGGTTCATCAAGAAGTAGTCTCGTCATCCAGGCCAGGCCGGGGCAGGCCAGGCGAGCGATCGCAAACAGGCGGCGGGGCCTGTGCCCCGCCGCTCTTTCTTTGAGAGACGGCCCTGGCGTGTCGCACCCCCGGCGTGTCGCGCCCTATCGCGCCCG
Organism: uncultured Alphaproteobacteria bacterium; assembly: GCA_963744275.1. Taxonomy (GTDB): domain Bacteria; phylum Pseudomonadota; class Alphaproteobacteria; order Rhizobiales; family Xanthobacteraceae; genus VAZQ01. The sequence goes on along the minus strand of CAVUSX010000021.1, from coordinate 436,093 downwards.
CGGCCGATTGGTGTATTCTCATCCCCAGCCGCCTCTCTGACGGGATGTGCCGGGTTCCCCGTTCACTGCAATCGGCGGCAGGGCTGCCATCGGCAGGCATCGCTTGAGACTGGCCGGGTCTTTATCCGGCGCCCAATCACATTCGCATTGCCACGGTGCGCATTGCCACGCTGCCGACGGCACATCGGCTGCGCCGCGCGCATCTCGCGACCGATGAGGGGAGGAGCGCATGCTTCATCGAGGCTCGATCGCCGCCATCACGCTGGGGTTCGCGCTCTTGACGCTGTGCGCGGCCGCGCAGGCGTACGATGAAACGCGCTATCCCGACCTGCGGGGCCAGTGGCGCCGGTTCGAGGTCGGTCCGGTCAAATTCGATCCGGGCAAGCCGCGGCTCGAACAGGGCGCGCCGTTGACGCCGGAATACCAGGCCATTTTCGAAGCCAATCTCCGGGACCAGGACGCCGGCGGGCAGGGCATCGATCCGACCTATACGTGCCTGGCGCCCGGCATGCCGCGCCAGATGAACCTTTATGAGCCGATGGAGATCGTGGTCACGCCCGACACCACCCACATTCTGGTCGAGCATATCCACGACAATCGTCGCATCTTCACCGACGGCCGCGATTGGCCGGCCGAGATCGAGCCCTCCTTCGCGGGCTATTCCATCGGCAAGTGGGTCGACGGGCGCGGCGACGGCCGCAACGACACCCTCCTGGTCGAGACCCGCGCCCTCAAGGGCCCGCGCGTGTTCGACTCGAGCGGCATCCCGTTCCACAAGGACAATCAAACCGTCATCAAGGAGCGCATCTACCGCGAGCCGGCCGACCCCGATCTTCTGTACGACGAGATGACGGTGGTCGACCATGCGCTGACGCGGCCCTGGACCGTGACCAAGAGATACCGCCGCACCCAAGCCGAGCGCCCGGTCTGGCGCGAGACCGTTTGCGCGGAGCACAACGAGCATGTGGAGATCGCCCGGCAAGGCTACATGCTGAGCGCGGACGGCTATCTGATGCCCACCCGCAAGGATCAGCCGCCGCCGGATTTGCGTTATTTCAAGACGAGGGGGAAATGACAGCTTGCTGGCCGACAGAGGGGTTGCGGCGCACGACAAGAAAATTCACATCCGCGCCGAGTCGTGACTGAGTGCGTTTAGAAAACCATCTGGAGGATGACCACCATGACACGTATGCTCATTGTTGCCCTAGGCTTCTCCGCCGCCATCGCGGCGCCGGCGCTGGCCGCCGACCCGAGCTACAAGATCGTCGATCGCATCAAGATGCCCGACGGCGGCTGGGACTATATCGTGGCCGACGCCGACCATGGCCGCATCTACCGCACGCGCGGCGACGGCGCCGACGTCATCGACGTCAAGACCGGCAAGGTCTCGCAGCTCACCAGCACCGGCAACGGTCACATGGTGGTGGTGGTGCCGGGGACGACGCTCGGCGTGGTGCCGCTGCGGGCCCCGCCCAAGACCATCCGGATCGTCGACACCGCAACCGACAAGATCGTGGCCGATGTGGCGGGCGGGGACGCGCCGGACGGCGCGACCTACGATCCGTTCTCCAAGCACGTGTTCGTCGCCAACCACAATGGCGGCGATGTGACCGAGGTCGATCCGGTGGCCGGCAAGGCCGTCGGCACCATCGCGGTCGGCGGCGGCAAGCTGGAATTCCCGGCCGCGGACGGCGCCGGGCACGTCTTCGTCAACATGCAGCAAAAGGGCGAGATCGCCGTCATCGACGTCAAGGACCACAAGGTCTCGACCACCTATAAGCTCGCGGGCTGCGAGGACAATTCCGGCCTCGCTTTTGCCGACAAGTCCAAGCTCCTGATCGTGGCCTGCGGCAACGGCGTCGCCAAGGTGGTGGCGGCCGACAGCGGCAAGGAGGTGGCGTCGCTTGCGATCGGCAAGGGACCCGACTCGGTGCTCTACGATTCGCGGCGCCAGCTCGCCTTCATCCCCTGCGGCCGCGACGGCGTGCTGGAGGTGATCTCGCTCGCCGATCCGGCGCATGTGGCGGTGGTGCAGCACCTGCCCACCCAGCTCCTGACCCGTACCGGCGCCATCGATCTGCAGTCGGGACGCGTTTATTTGATGACGGCGGTGTCCGATCCGAGCAAGCCGCTCGGCGGCGGCGGCCGTCCGACCCCGAAGGACGGCTCGTTCGAGATGCTGGTCGTTGGCCCGCAATAGAGCGCGCGGTGCAAGAGCGGTTTCACATCAACCGAGAAGGAAACCGCTCTAGCATTCTTGCATGGTCGCATTTTCGGACGGAAAGCCGGTCTCCACCCCTGCCTCCGCAGGGGCAGGCATTTTCCTGAAAATGCTCTAGATCTCCGGGATCACAAATCGAAAGGAATATCGCCATGTCGCGCATCGTGGTTGCCGCGCTCGCTCTGTCCGCCGCGTTGGCGGCGCCGGCTTTGGCCGAGGGCTACAAGGTCGTGGATCGCTTCAAGATGCCGGATGGGGGCTGGGACTATGCCAGCTCCGATAGCCGAGAAGGGCCGCATCTACTGGTCACGCAACGAAGGCTTCACCGACGTGATCGACGTGAAGACCGGCAAGCTGTCCCAGCTCAAGAGCACCGGCAACGGGCATCTGGCGGTGCCGGTGCCCGGGACCACGCTGGTGGTGCTGCCGCTGCGCGATCCGCCCAAGACCATCCGCATCCTCGACACCGCGACCGACAAGGTCGTGGCCGATGTGCCGGGCGGCGAGACGCCGGACGGAGCGACCTATGATCCGTTCTCCAAGCACGTCTTCGTCGCCGATCGCAATGCCAGCGAGGTGACCGAGGTCGATCCGAAGGCCGGCACGGCGACCACGTTCCCGGTCGGCGGCGGCCATCTCGAATTCCCCGCCGCCGACGGCATGGGCCATCTCTTCGTCAATGGCGCGCAGGCCGGCGAGATCGTGGTCATCGATATCAAGACCCAGAAAGTGACGACGCGCTACAAGATGGCCGGATGCGAGGATCCCTCGGGCCTCGCCTATGCGGACAAGTCCAAGCTCTTGATCTCCTCCTGCAACGGCGTCGCCAAGGTGATCGCGGCCGACAGCGGCAAGGAGGTGGCGTCGATCCCGATCGGGAAGGGGCCCGACGCGGTGATCTACGATCCGGTGCGGCAGCTCGCCTTCATCCCGTGCGGGGCGGACGGCGTGCTCGACATCATCTCGGTGGCCGATCCCGCGCATGTGACGCTGGTGCAAAGCCTGGCGACCCACATATTGGCCCGCACCGGCGCCATCGACCCGCAATCGGGGCGCGTCTACCTGATGGCGGCCGATCCTGATCCGAGCAAGCCGCGCGGCGGCGGCGGCCGCCCGACCCCGAAGGCGGGTTCGTTCGAGATGCTGGTGGTGGGGCCGCAATAGCGCGCGCGTCGCTGGCATCGCGGGAGGGCGTCATGCGGTACCGAAGCTTGGTCATCATGGTCGCGCTCGCAGCGGCGGTGTCGGCGACCATGCCGGGCGCCCGGGCGTTTGATGAATCCAGATATCCGCAGTGGAAGGGCGAATGGCGGCGCGTCCCGGTCGCCGGCCTCAAGGGCCAGCCGTCGCACGATCCCAACAAATCCGAAGGGCTCGCACAGCAGGCGCCGCTGACGCCCGAATACCAGGCCGTCCTGGAAGCCAGCATCGCGGATCAGGCGGCCGGCGGGCCGGGCAATGATCCGACCTATACATGTCTGGCGCCCGGCATGCCGCGCGTGATGATCGTCTATGATCCGATGGAGATCATCATCACGCCGGGCACCACCCACATGTTGATGGGCCACATCCACGATTCCCGTCGCATCTATACCGACGGGCGCGATTGGGCCGACGAGATCGAGCCGACCTTCCAGGGCCATTCCATCGGCCGCTGGATCGATACCAAATTCGACGGCCACTACGACCAGCTCCTGGTCGAGACCCGCGCGTTCAAGGGCCCGCGCGTCTACGACTCCACCGGCCTGCCGCTGCACCAGGACAACCAAACCATCATCAAGGAGCGGATCTACCAGGACGAGGCCGATGCGAACCTGCTGCACGACGAGCTCACCACCATCGACCACGCGTTGACGCGGCCCTGGACGGTGACCAAATCGTACCGCCGCATGCAGGTGGCGCGCCCGGCCTGGCGCGAGGTCATCTGCGCGGAGGGCAACCAGCACGTCAAGATCGGCCGCGAGGCCTACTTCCTCAGCGCCGACGGCTTCCTGATGCCGACCAAGAAGGATCAATCGCCGCCGGATTTGAAGTATTTCGGGAAGCCGCAAAAGTAGGGATGATCGCCGACCGGTGCCGAGGCGGGACGATCGCATGTGATGCAACCAGTGCACCTGTGCCTTACTTACCTCGTCCTGCGCGGGGGAGAGCCTGCCCTCGGGCCACCACCCGCGAAGCGGGTCGGGTGGGGTCACGCAACAAATACTGAGTTCGTGGGGACGCGGGACCCCACCGCAGGCGCGATGATCATGGCCGCTTATGGGCGCACTGCGGACAGCATATTCTCAGTATGAGCGTTTCCGGTTTTGGCCCGGACCGGACGCGGAGTGTGCATCGCAACAGTCCAAACAATTCTGATGGTCGGAGGCCAACTACCGGCGAAATTTGTGGTCCAGGGGCCCTCGGAACACGCCCGAAAAAATTCTTATACGGTCTTCCAGAGCTCGGGCCCCTTTTCGTCGGTCCGGCACCGTCCGAAGGCTCTCAAGACTTTAATTCTCCTCCCCTATTGTTTGTGGCGTACCGGCACCCCATTTCAATTCACAGAGGGGCAGTCGTCCGCCCAAAGAAACTGCGCAAAAATCGCCGGCGTACCGAAGTCTCTGTCTTCCAAATTGGCAATATTGGTGCCATCGGCAGGCATACGATTTCAATATTTCAATCCGCTTCGTCCAATGCGCCGGATATACCGGCGCTCTGTTCGGAAATGGACGTCGCGGGCGACCAAGTGACGATGCCATATCCATAGAAACCGGAAAAATCCAAACTCCTCTCGGGCAACCCGAAGAGCCTTTGAGCTGCAAGCGCAGCCGGGGTGGAGCGATGCAAATCGGGGATGACGCCGCGCCTGGACGATGCCGCCAACAGACAGACAAGGAAATCTCGATGTCGAAAAGCATGACTGCCGCAACTCTCAGTGTCCTGATGCTGAGCGTGCCCGGCTCGGCGTTCGCAGCAATGCCAAATCCCTCAGCCGCCGAGACTCAACAAGCGAGGCAAGCCGGCCCATGCGGCGACCCGTGGGTCAGTCTGGCGGTGTCGTACGCGAAGTCGATGGAAATAACGAAGGCCGGGCAACCGACCAGATCAACGCCGGGACGAGCCGCAGGGAGCGGATCGTCTGGCGAGTGCAATCCGGCGATGTACCGTGGCGGTCATTGGGCGAACTATAACGAGCTCCTGGAAGCAGTTCTCACGTATCAACATTGCGAAGACCAGACCGTGCGCAACCTGCCCGACGGTTCCGTCGAGCACGTCTGCTATTTTGGCGCCAGACAGGCGCAAGCACAGCCTGTCTCGCCGGTTCCGGGTCCGCGTCGTAGTCCAGGGCCGGCAGAACCCGCTCCGCAGGCTGCGGTGCATCCCGCGATGGCGTGGTGCGGAACGATGAACAACACGGTTGCCGTCGGTCACCCGCATGCCGATGTGAAAATCACCGTCGAAGCCCGTGACGGCTTCCATGGCAGCCTGCGATTGGGAAGCGGACTGGTCGGAGCGGACGCGTTTTCCGGCACCCATGTCGGCAACACTTGCGACGCCACGACGCCCGGTGGCTTGCACTTCTTTGGACAATGTCAGCCGGCAAGTTTCAGCGGGAATTACACGATCCCGTCCCAGATCAAGCCGGGAACGACTAAATCCGGGAACTTCGCCCTGAAGGCCTGCTGACCGGGACTCTTTGCTCGAGCACGGCGTCCAACAGCGCGCGACGCTGACGGCTTGCGCGTTCAATCCGACATCTTCGCAAGGAAATCCAAGGACAACAGATGAAAACACTTCCCAAGATCCTCGCCGCATTGGTTTGCATCCTTGCGGCCGCACCCGCTCTGGCGGTAACAGTCACCGACGGTACCGGTGGCGGCATTGCGGCCGCCGATCTCGCAAAAATCTTGAGCATCATGACGCCGCTGGGGGGCAACCTGACCGGCCTGCATCAGGCGGCGGGCCGCGGCAATGAGCGCTACTATTGCGGGCGGGTTCAGACGGCCAGTGGCCCGATGCCGTTCCTGGTCAATGTCTTTGCCAACCAGGTGTACGTGGCCGGGTCTTCGGACCAGGATGCACCGGCCAAGATCGACGCATTCGGCTGCCTGTGAATCGAAACAGGTCGCGGCAACGCCTCATCGCGCAATATGCGGGTTTGGGCGGAAACCTTCATAGCGTGATTCGTGCACAGTCTGCGCGAGGTCGCACCCTACGTGGCACGGTTTAGGATTTATCGTGCGCTCGATAATTGACAGTTGGCACACCAGAGGCCGCGGCTGCGACGCGAACCGACAAAAAATGTGTTAACGACCGCTATGGCTTGGTGGAATTAGGCGGGCAGTTTCCCTAGCTTCTCGTCTTACAGGAGGAATTCATGCGATTGTTGATGGCGGCGACCGCGGCGCTCATGCTTTCAGGTATTCCTGCATCGTTTGCTGCGGATGAGGAGACTTGCGAGCAGAAGGAAAAAGCCTGCCTCGAGCTATGCGGCGGGGCTAAGGAATGCCTGGGTCAGGTGCCTTCCTGTGAAGCAACCGGGATATATCGTGCTCTAACGACAAGCCAATGCGCCAACGCGAGGAGAGAGAAAGAAAAGGACGAACAGAAGAAGTGAGCGGCCGAACGCAATGCGTCGCCTGCGCGGCGCCAGCAGACAAACTCATATGCGATTGCCCTGCGTAATCGGCCATTTGGATTTGCGGCGGGATCCGGGTATCTCGACGGCATGGACCGGGAGACCTTCGCCGATCGCTTCCGACGCGCCGCGCGGCGGGCGCGCGATTGCGCACAATTCTTCATCGAGGAGGAGCTGCCGTCGGAACTGCGGTTTCGTCTTGAGCTCAACGCCTCGTTCGACGGCAACCCGCTCCACGAGACGCCGCGAGACTACAGCGCCACCGATTCGCAAAACGCGTCAACCGACGCCTTGCTGGTCATCAGCGCCCCGATCGGGGCGGCGTGGCCGCCACCGCGGTTGCACGGCAGGGCGTGCAGCAGCTTCGGATCGGCTTCCAGGAACGACTGGTAATCGACCTGATGCTGCTTCCAGAACGCGGGCGGCACCAATTCCCACAGCGCCCAATAGCCGCGCTTGCGTCCCCAGATCGGCAGCGTGCCTTCGGCGGCCAGCTGCCGGATATGGCGCGCGACCAGATCCTGCAACACCGCGCCATCCGCCTCGTCCAGATCGAGCTTGCCGCGTTGCAAGGCGATCGGGTCCCAACGTCCGAGGAAGATTTCGGCAAATGGCGTCGTAGAGCCAGACGTCACGCTGGGCGCGGATCGGTGCCGCCGGGCTGATCGATGCCATCGCCCCGGCGAATTCCCGTCGCAGGTGGAAATAGAGCCCGCCGGTGACGCAGAGGGCGAACGCTGCGGCGACCGCGACCGCCGACAAGCGTTCGAGCAACTCGGCCGCGATCCCGCCGAATGCAGGCGCGACATGCCCGACGACCCAGGCGTCGAGCAGCCGTTCGTAGGTGGATTGGCCGAGGAACATGAGCACGAAGGCCGCCAGCGCCAGCACGACCGGGAAGCTGTCGGATGTCCGCATGCCGCCGCGACCGCTGCCGCTATTCCGCGATGACGTCATGGATCTCCAGCGGCTCGCCCCGCGCCACGATCCATTGGGCCTGCGCGGCCGCCCGTTCACGTCCGCGTTCATCGAGCGGGAGCTTGATCGTCTCCATCAGCCCCATCACCTCCTGGCGCGCCGCCACGTGGGAGGGGCTCGGGCCGGTGCCGAGCGTATCGTCGTCGAGGTCGTCGAGCGCCGTGAGCCCGCGCGGAAAGAACTCGCGGTAGACCACCCGCTCGGCCAGTCCCTCGGCGACGCGAAAGCCGATGCGCGCCGCCATCTCGGCCAGGCCCTTGCTGATCCGCTCCTTGTTGCAGGAATCGATCAGCGAAAGGCGGTTGCGCATGACCACCCAGTCCATCAAGGCCCCGTCCACCAGCCGCCGCTGCAGCCGGGCCTCGCGCACCATCCGGGCGTAGTGGCTTTCAGCGGTGACGGCGAAGGTGGTGGGATCGACGCGGCCCAGCACGTCGAAATCCACGTAGCTGTCATTGATCGGCGTGACCAGGGTATCGGCCATGGAATGGGCCAGCCGGGTCAAATGATTGTCGGTTCCCGGCGTATCGATCACCAGAAAATCATAGGCGCGCTCGATGCTCGAAAGGGCGTCGGCAAAGCGGGTGAACTCGATCGCCTCGTTCTCGTCGAGCTTGCGGGTCGATCCGGACGAGACGCAGAAATGCGTCGGCACCTTGAGACGGCCGCCGCGGCGCTTGGCCCAGCCACGCCTGTTCTCGACGTAATGGGTGAAGGTCTTCTGTCGTGAATTGAGGTCGATGGTGGCGACCCGCTGCCCGTAGCTCATCAAGGCGACGGTGAGATGCATCGCAAGGGTCGATTTCCCGGTGCCGCCCTTCTCGTTGCCGACCACGATGACATGCGCGGAAACTTTTCGTCTCGCGCTCGTTTGCACCAACATGCCATCTACTCGCTACGGACGCCCACTTCGAGACGAAGCAACTGGTCGAGACGAAGCAACTGGTCGAGACGAAGCAGCTGGAAACCGAGCAAATCGAGACGCCTCGCCTCGACCACGAAGCAACTCTGCCGGTCCGGCTGGTACGAGATCAGACTGTGGGAAACGTTCGGCTCAAGTCATCACCAACCCCATCGCCCCATCAAGAAGTGTCCCATCAAGGCGTGTCCCATCAAGGCGCGGCGGTCGTGCGCGTGGAGCGCTGTCGCAGCGCGCGGATGCGGTGAATGAGCTCGCTGCCCGTCGCCTCGCCGTTCTCGATCGCGCCCGGCAGCGAAATTTCCCCGTTCTCTCCGGCCGGGGAGGCTTCGGCGGTCTGCGCCTGTGCGTTCGCGGCCTTGCCGGCGACCAGCGAATTGATCGGCGAGTTCAGCCCTTCGAGCGCAACGGCGACGCGCACGACCTCGGAGGCGACGTCGTTGATGCGCTCGCGCAGAACCGCATTGGCCATGCGCTCCGATGCCCAGGTGGTCTCGACCTGCTTCTGCATCGATTCGATATAGTCCTGCAGCCGGCCGCATTCCTCGCGCGCTTGCACCAGCTCCTTCTCGGCCACGGCCTTGTCGGCCTTGAGGCTCTCGACCTCGGCCGCGTGACGGCTCTGCGCCTTGGCCAGCTCCGGATGCAGGTCGAACTGGGCCACGAACCGGTCGAATTCCGCCTTGCGGTCGGCGAGCTTCTGCTCGGTCTCCTCGAGGCTGCGCAGCTTGGCGGCGAGCTCGGCCGCGCTGGTGCGCAACTGGGTGCCGACCGCGCGTTCCTTGTCCTGCAGCGCCGCCAGAACCGCGGTTCGCTCGGCCAGCTCCGCCTTGAGACGGGCGATCGTCTCGCTGGTCTTGCCGATCTCGGCCAGCTGATTGGTGGTCTTGGACTTCATCTGCTCGACGCAGATCTCGAGCCGCCGGGTCGCGACCGCGATTTGGGAATGGACCTGGTCCATGTCCGCCTCGATGACCGTCATCACGGGCGGCGGCATGGATTGCAGGCGAAGGACCGCGGAGCGGCTGGCGCGCATGCGCACGGCCGCGAGGGTGCCAAATGCGAGCAAGAGGGCGAACAGAAATCCGATCCCGAGATCGATGATCGGTTCACTCATTACTCAGCCCCGTACCCCGGCACTCAGCCCCGTACCCAGGCCACTTGCGACCCAACCCCGCAAGACGACTCGAAGTGACGAGCGCTCATGGTCGAGCGCTCATGGTCGCTGTCGCTGGCTCGAGCCAAACGACTATACACGTTTGCAAACTAAAATGACATTTGTATGTTCGCTGGCGCGGAGATTTTTATTTGGTGAGCGATTGCGGCGCATCACCGCATGGCCGCAGCGGCGCTGAGCTGGCCCGTTTGCGCCCGTCCGACTATGACGATTTGACATTTTTCGGAATTGAAACAGAATAGCGCTCGGCGATTGAGCGCGGCGGTTTTGGACCGCTCTCCGCTACAGCCGTTCGCCCGCCGCTATCAGGCGCGCCGATGGCCGGGAATTCTCGTTTCCAATCAAACCGGGCTGTGCGAAGCGCGGCGCCATTGGGATTCCACCCGGCCGGTTTGTGATTTCGGCGCCACGCGACCGGCGCCGCGCGACCGACGCCACGCGACCGACGCCACAGTGTCAACCGCGCTTGATGAACGTTCCGTCGCGCAGCTCGGCGACCGCCTGCTGCAGCTCGGCTTGCGTGTTCATCACGATCGGCCCGTACCAGGCCACCGGCTCCTCGATCGGCTTGCCGGAGACCAGCAGAAACCGGATGCCCTCCTCGCCGGCTTGCACCGTCACCTCGTCGCCGCGGTCGAACAGCACCAGCGAGCGGTTGCCGGTCCGTTCCCGCATGCGGATCTCGCTGTCGTCGACTTGCCTCTCGGTCAGCACGCCGAGCGGTTGCGATGCGGCGGAAAACGTGCCCGTTCCTTCGAACACATAGGCGAAGGCGTGCCGGTCGGTCTCCACCGGCAGGGTTTTGCGCCGGCCGGCCGGAATCCATATGTCGAGATAGCGCGGATCGGCCGAGACGCCGTCGACCGGACCGCGCTTGCCCCAGAAGTCGCCGCATATGACCCGAACCTGCGTGCCGTCGTCATCGACGATCTTGGGCACGTCGGCGGACGCGATGTCCTGGTAGCGCGGCGCCGTCATCTTGCGCGCGGCCGGCAGGTTGGCCCAGAGCTGGAAGCCGTGCATGCGCCCTTGCGGGTCGCCCTGCGGCATTTCCTGATGCAGAATGCCGCTGCCGGCCGTCATCCACTGCACGTCGCCGGCGCCGAGCGTTCCGCTGTTTCCCAAGCTGTCGCCGTGCTCGACCGTTCCGGCCAGCACGTAGGTGATGGTCTCGATGCCGCGGTGCGGATGCCAAGGGAAGCCGGCCCGGTAGTCGTCGGGGCGGTCGTTGCGGAAATCGTCGAACAGCAGAAACGGGTCGAGCTCGGCGGTATCGCCGAAGCCGAAGGCCCGCCGCAGCTTGACGCCGGCGCCCTCGATGGTGGGCTTGGATTGGATGATGCGCTTGACGGGTCGGATCGACATGCTGACCGTGTTCCTCGCTGCGATGATCCGCACATAAATATGCACTGACGGGGATTTCGGAAGCGGTCGTGCCCCGCAGCGCGCGGCGGATCGAGCGATCGGCGACCAATGGGTCGCGCAAGCGGCCTAGACAGCCGAGTCTTGCCCGGACCGCTGGTCACTTTCGCCCGAACAGCCGCTCGATATCGGTGAGCTTGAGCTCCACATAGGTCGGCCGGCCATGATTGCACTGGCCGGAATTGGGCGTCGCCTCCATGTCGCGCAACAGCGCGTTCATCTCCTCGGGCTTGAGGCGGCGCCCGGCCCGCACCGAGCCGTAGCACGCCATGGTGGCGGCGACGTGCATCAGGCTGCGCTCCAGCGGCAGGGTGGCGTCCCATTCCGCCATGTGCTCGGAGAGATCCCGGACCAGCGCCCGGGCGTCGATCTCGCCCAGGAGCGAGGGGGTCTCGCGCACCGCGACCGCGCCCGGCCCGAACGGCTCGATGGCGAGCCCGTAGCGGGCGAGCTCCTCGGCGCGCGCCAGCATGCGCTCGACATCGGCCTCGTCGAGCTCGACGATTTCCGGAATCAGGAGAATTTGCCGCGCCACCCCCTGGCGCTCCAGCGCGGCCTTGAGGCGTTCATAGACGAGGCGCTCATGGGCGGCGTGCTGGTCGACGATGACGAGGCCGTCGCGGGTCTGCGCCACGATGTAGGTTTCATGCACCTGCGCGCGCGCGGCCCCGAGCGGCCGGTCGAGCAGGTCCGGCGCCGGCTCGGCCACCTCGTAGCGCGCATCGGCGGAGGGGCCGCCCACATCGAAGGCGGCCTGCGCGGTCTCGGCGAGGCCGCGCGCCGCGCCCGGGAAGCCGCGCAGATCGGCCGGGCGCGCCGGCGAGCGCCGCCAATCCCAGCTGCCGGGCCGCGGCGCCGCCGCCCGGCCGGAAGGCCGCGATGGTGGCGTTGCCGCCGGTGGTCGCCGCGCGCTGCCCCTCGCGTCCGAGCGCCTCGCGCAGCGCGCCGATCAGCAGGCTGCGCACCAGCGCCGCATCGCGAAAGCGCACCTCGGCCTTGGCGGGATGCACGTTGACGTCCACCTCGCGCGGATCGAGGGTGACGAACAGCGCCACCAGCGGGTGACGGTCGCGCGGCAGATAGTCCGCATAGGCGCCGCGCACCACGCCGATCAGGAGCTTGTCGCGCACCGGCCGGCCGTTGACGAAGAGATATTGGCCGAGCGCATTGGCGCGCGACAGCGTCGGCAGCGCCGCAAAGCCCGCGATGGCAAAGCCTTCGCGTCCGCCCAGACCTCGACCGCATTGGCGCGGAACTCGCGCCCCCAGCACGTCGGCGAGCCGCGCCAGCCGGCCGGTCGGTCCCGGCAGCGCCGCCGCCCAGGTGACCGGCGCGCGTTCCTCGCCCGCGAGCGTGAAGGCGACATCGGGCGCGCTCATGGCGAGGCGGCGCACCACCTCGCGGATGGCCTCGCTCTCGGTGCGGTCGGTCTTGAGGAACTTGAGCCGCGCCGGCGTGGCGTAGAACAGGTCGCGCACCTCGACCCGGGTTCCCGCGCCCAGAGCCGCCGGCTTGACCTCGCTTTTCTCCCCGCCGTCGACCGTCGAGGGCCCAGGCGTGCGGCTCATCGGCGTGCCGGGTCGTGATGGTGAGGCGCGCGACCGCGCCGATCGAGGGCAGCGCCTCGCCGCGGAAGCCGAGCGTGCGGATGTCGAGCAGATCGTCGTCGGCAGCTTCGAGGTGGCGTGGCGCTCGACCGAGAGCGCGAGGTCGGCGTGCCGTCATGCCGGCGCCGTCGTCGGTGACCCGGATCAGCCGCCGCCCGCCGCCGTCGGTCACGATCTCGATGCGGCCGGCGCCGGCATCGAGCGCGTTCTCGACGAGCTCCTTGACCACGCTGGCCGGCCGCTCCACCACCTCGCCGGCGGCGATGCGGTTGACCATGCCTTCGGAGAGCTGGCGCACCGGCATTGGGCGACTCGGGGTGGCAGAATGCGTGATTGGCGAATAGTGAGTAGTGAGTGGCGAATAGAAAGCGAAGACCTGCTCACTACTCACCATTCGCTACTCGCCCTTCACCTATTCCCAGCTCGGCTTCTCCTGCCGCAAGCTCTTGATCCCGGAGCGGTTTTTCTTCGTGGCCAGGCGCCGTTCCTTGGATCCGCGGGTCGGGCGGGTCGGGCGGCGCGGCGTCGGCGCCACGCTGGCGCGCGCGATCAGCTCGATCAGGCGGTCGCGCGCATCCTGGCGGTTGCGCTCCTGGGTGCGGTGGCGCTGCGCCATGATGACGAGAACGCCGTCGCGGGTGAGCCTGCGGCCGGCGAGCTGCTCGAGCCGCGCCCGCGTGTCGGCGCCAGCGAGGGCGATCGGCGCACGTCGAAGCGCAGCTGCACGGCGCGTCGCGAGCTTGTTGACGTTCTGGCCGCCCGGCCCGGAGGCGCGCACGAAGCGCTCCTCCAGCTCGCTTTCGTCGATGCTGATACGGTCGGTGATGCGGATCATGGTGGTGCGAATAGCGAAGGGTTGGAACGGAGAGATCGAGGGGTGAGTAGTGAATAGGGAGTAGGGAGTAGTGAGTAGTGAGCGTAGTGAGTAGTGAGTAGCAAGGGGCTTTCTTCCTTCTGCTCACTATTCACTATTCACCAATCACCATTCACCACTCCCTACTCGCTTCCCGTCGAGGTCACGCCCTCCGGTTGGCCCACCACCGTCACCAGCAGGCCGGCATCCAGCAGGCGCTTGGCCACCCGCTTGGTGTCGGCGAGCGTCACCGCCTCGATCCGGCTGGTGCGGCGGTCGATATAATCGATGCCGAGATTGTCGAGCTGCATCTCCAGTACCTGGCCGGCGACCTTGGCGGACGTATCGAGCCCGAGCGCGTAGGAGCCCTCGAGATACGACTTCGCGTCCGCCACCTCCTGCTCGCCCGGACCCGCCTCGGCGAGCCGGTGGATCTCCTGCTCGATGATGCCGATGGCTTGCCCGGTGACGGCGGAGCGGGTCGCGGTGCCGCCGATCAGGACCGCGGCGTGCTCGAACCAGGTGAGGCTGTCATAGACCCCGTAGGCGAGGCCGCGCTTCTCGCGCACCTCCTGATAGAGACGCGAGGAGAACGCCCCACCCCCCAGAATGTAGTTGACGATATAGGCGGCCATGAAATCGGGATCGCCGCGCCCGATGCCGCGCGTCCCGAAGGTGACCACCGCCTGCGGCACGTCCATCGGCACCACGATGCGCCGGCCGAGCCCCTGCATGACCACGTCGGGAACGGCGGTGAGCTGCGGCTCCGCCGGCAACGCCCCGAAGGTGCGATCGACGAGCGCGCCGACGTCGGCCGCATTGATGTCGCCCACGATCGCCACTTTGAGCTGGGCGCGCGCCAGCACATGCCTGGTATAGGATTTCAGATCGTCGATGCTGATGCGGCCGATCGATTCGACCGTGCCGCTCGCCGGCCGCCCGTAAGGGTGGTCCGGAAAAGCGGCCTGCCACCAGGTGCGGCTGGCGATGTCGTTGGGGCTGGTGCTCTGGCGCTGCAGCCGCGAGATCAGCTGCGCGCGCGCGCGCTCCACCGCATCGGTGTCGAAGCGCGGCGCCGTCAGGCCAGGCGCAGATAGTCGAAGGCTTCGTCGCGGTTGATCGTGAGGGTGCGCAGGCTGCCGCGCACATGGTCGCGGCCGGCGCCGAAGCTCAGCCCGATCGATTTGTTCTCCAATTTCGAGTGGAACGCCTTGGCGTCGAGATCGCCGGCTCCATCGTCCCACAGGCTGGTCGCCAGATTGGCGAGGCCGGGCTTGTCGGGCGGATCCTGCGCGGAGCCGCCTTCGAACGAGAACTCGAGCGCGATCAGCGGCGAAGGTTCATGCACCACCCAGGCTTCGATGCCGCCCGGGCTGATCACCCGCTCGATCTGGGTCGCCTTCGCGCCGCGATCGGCGAGCATCAGCGCTGCGGCGGCCAGGAACGCCGCACCGGCAAGTCGTCCGGCAAGCTTGCTCACGTGCGTTTTCCTCACGTGCGTTTTCCCCTGGCCGCGTGGTATCCCGGATCAGGTAGCCGGTGACGGAGCTGCGTTTGTCGAGGTAGCGGCGCGCCACCGCCCGCACCGCATCGGCGGTGACCTGGCGGATGCGGTCCGGCCACTCCTGCACCTCCTCGACCGTCGAGCCGGTCGCCAGCGCCGCCCCGAACCAGCGCGCCAGCGTGGTCTGATTGTCCTGCGCATAGGCCGCATCCGCGATCAGCCCGTTCTTCACGCGTTCGAGCTCCTCCTCGGTCACCCCTTTGTCGATCACCTCGGCAAGGACCGCATCCATGGCGGCTTCGACCTGCGGCAAGCGTGGTCCCGGGCTTGGGCGTGGCGGAAACCAGGAACGGCGCATAGTCGAGCGCGGTGCCGTCATAGCCGGCCCCCACGTTGAGCGCGATATCCTGGTCGATCACCAGGCTCTGATAGAGACGGCTGTTCGATCCGCTGCCCAGGATGGAGGCCAGCACATCGAGCGCCTCGCTTTCGCCGGGCGGCGGCCGTGCTGGCCGAGGGGGCGAGATAGATGCGCCGCAGGCCCGGCTGGGTCACGCGCGGATCCGCGAGCGTGACGGTGCGGGCCGCCTCCTGCACCGGCTCCTTCGGCCGATCGCGCGCCGCCACCTCGACCACCCGCGCGACGTTGCCGTAGGTCTCCTCCGCCAGGGTCTTGACCTCGTCGGCGGTGACGTCTCCGGCGACCACCAATATGGCGTTGTTGGGCGTGTAGAAGCGCCGGTAGAACGCCATCGCGGCGTCGCGATCGAGCTTCTCGATCTCGTGCCGCCAGCCGATCACCGGCCGGCCATAGGGGTGATTGAGGTAGAGGGCGGCTTCCATCGCCTCGCCCAGGCGCGCGCCCGGATTGTTGGCCACCCGCATGTTCTGCTCCTCGAGCACGACCTGCAGCTCGGGCTTCACCACCGCATCGGTCAGCACCAGCCCGGTCATGCGATCGGATTCGAACTCCATCAGGGTCTTGAGGCGCTCGCGCGGAACGCGCTGGTAGTAGGTCGTATAATCGTCGGTGGTGAATGCGTTCTCCTGGCCGCCCAAGGTGGCCACCGTTTGCGAGTAGCGCCCGAGCGGATTTTTCTTGGTGCCCTTGAACATCAGGTGCTCGAGGAAATGCGCGAGCCCGGACTTGCCGGCGGTCTCGTCGGCGGAGCCGACCTTGTACCAGACCATGTGGGTGACGACCGGGGTGCGGTGGTCGGGAATGACCACGACCTCGAGGCCGTTGCCGAGGGTGAAGTGGGAGACCTCGAGCCCGGATGCGGCGCCGGCGCGCGGGCACAGCGCTGCAAGAGGAGCACCAGAACAACCGCGAGCGCGTGCTTGCAGCTACGTTTCACGTCCAAAGGCATCATGGGCCTCTCGGTGATATGGCCGGCCGCTTACCCTAGGCTACGTGCCGCCATGGACGCCAGCCGACAAATGCGGCGCGAAGCCGCAAGTGGCGCCAAGCGCCGCACTAAGCGCCGAAGGCGCCAAGCGCCGAAGGCGCCAAGATGCTGAATTGGAGCTGCGGGGCGAACTTGCCGACCGTCACAAGCCGGAGGCGCCGGGCCGCAACTGGCCGGGTTGGGTCTGCAAGGCGCTTTCCGGCGTCGCCGGAGTTCCGGCGGCCGGTGGCGGGGCTACGCCGGCAGGCTGGCCGAGCAGCCGGGCTTCTCATAATCGAGCGGCGGCTGGGTCAGGGCCTTGCGCGTCGGCGTGTTCAGCACGACGGGGCCGGCCGGCAGATCGCCGCTGCTGGAACGAGATTACTGAAAAAACCGCCCGAGGATGCCGGTTGGCTCGACGGGCGGCGCGGCGGTCGTGTCGCCTGATGGCGTGATCGCAACGCTGGGCGCGGCCGCGCGCTCCGGCATCCGGAGCCGGTCGAGATCGCGGACTTGGGCGCCTTCTTCTCGGCTGCGGCTTGCCGGACGTTGGGATCGACCGGCCAATTGGGGTCGCGGGCCGCGCGGTGGTCTGCGGCGGCGGCAGATCGCGGGTCGGCGGCACCACCAAAGGCGGTCGCTCGCGGTATTCGATGTTGTTCTCGTCCCCGATGCCGAGGCTCTTCAGCATGCTGCCCCGACAGCACCGCTGTCGCGTGCCGGACTGAGCGTGGGCAACGTCCGTCATCGGCTGAGCGCGATCAGCCCGAGCGCGCCCGCAAGGGCGGCCAGCCGCGCGCGCTGTCTCGAGCCTGCCGGGTCCGAATCGCGTCCGCGGCAAGAAGGTCTCGCTTCATCGGGATTCCATCATGACTAAGCCTATGATTATCCCTGTGATTTCCCCTCGACGCGGCGCCCGGTCGGCGTCCCCGATCCAAGGCTGTTCCGACTATGACCCGGATCGGGGCGCTTTTGCGGCACCGTCGCGCGAACAAGGATTCATACAAAGCCCCGCCACCCCGGCAACAATGGCGGTGTCCGCGAAGTTGAAGACGTACCAATTGAAGTGGATGGTCGGCGTGGTGATGTGGAACAGGACGAAATCGGCGACCCCCTCGTGCACGAAGGCGGTCGATGGCATTGCCGACGGCGCCGCCGGTGATCAGGCCGAGCGCCACCGCGGTCAGCCGCGATCCGGTGCGGGCGAGCCAGAACCACAACAGCACGATGGCGACCGCCTTGATGGCGAGCAGCGCCCATTGGCCGAGCACGCCCTGCCTGCTGGAACAGGCCATAGCTGATGCCCTTGTTCCAGACCAGGACCAGGTCGAGGAAGGGCGTGATCCGCACCGGGCCGCGGGCCGGAGATCGAACCCATAGAGCAACCAGAGCTTGCTGGCCTGGTCCATGGCCGCGGTCGCGACCGCGACCGCCAGGCCCGAAGCGGCGTGAGACGTCCCGCAGCAACAGCGCCGGTCCGCTCGCTCCTTGCCGGCGCGCGCCATTCGGCGGCCCTGCGCAGCGCGTCCCATTCGCGCAGCGCCTTGGCGTCGCGCGGCGAGACGTCCGGATAGGCCGGGATCGGTCGCCGACGGTCGGCAGGATCTTCCAGGAGCGCGCGCATTTGCGCCCTTGCGCGAGCCGCACCTCGACCGCCACGCCCGGCACGTCATCGAGGCGAAACGCCGACGGCGGGCCCTCGCCCTGCGACCAGCGTCGCGGCCGAGGTGATGGCGATCTCCGCCAGGTCGACATCGAGCAGCGCCAGCGAACAGGTCCGGATCGGACACATAGACGAACGGCTGCCGCCTCGAGCGAGGAGCCGATGCGCTTGCCGGCCCGCTCGATCTCGATCGCGCCGGTCACCACGCGCCGCACCTGGCGCACCTTGCGCCATTTCTCGGCCAGCGCCTCGTTGCGCCAGGCGGCCGGAATGTCGGGAAACAGCTCGAGATGCACCGAGCGCGTCCTGCGGATCCGGTCGCGGGCGAGCCAGGCCTCCTCGGCCGTGAACGGCAGCATCGGGGCGAGCCAGGTCACGGTCGCCCGGAACAGGTGATCGATGCACCGTGAGGCTCGCCTTGCGGGTCGCTCGAGGAGATCGGATCGCAATAGAGCGCGTCCTTGCGGACATCGAAATAGAAGGCCGAGAGATCGACCGTCATGAAGGTGCTGAGCGCCGCGAAGATGCGCTTGTAGTCGAAATCCGCATAGGCGGCGCGCACCTGCGCGTCGAGCTCGGCCAGGCGATGCAGCATCAGCCGCTCGAGCTCGGGCATGCCGCTCGGGCGCGATCCGGTCCTCGTCATGGAAATGGGCGAGGCTTGCCCAGCATCCAGCGCAGCGTGTTGCGCAGCTTGCGGTAGGTCTCGACCGTGGTCTTGAGGATCTCCGGGCCGATGCGCAGGTCGTCGGCGGTAGTCGGAGGCGCACACCCACATGCCGCAGGATGTCGGCGCCCGGACTGCTTGATCACGTCCTGCGGCGCCACCACGTTGCCGAGCGATTTCGACATCTTGCGCCCGTTCTCGTCGAGCACGAAGCCATGCGTGAGCACGACGTCGATAGGGCGCGCGCCCGCGCGTGCCGCAGGATTCCAGCAGCGAGGAATGGAACCAGCCGCGGTGCTGGTCGGAGCCCTTCAGATACATGACGGTATCGGGCCCGCCGTCGACCTTGCGCCGGATGCCGGCGAGGCTCGGGAAATGCTGCGGGTCCTCCAGCACGAAGGCGTGGGTCGAGCCGGAATCGAACCAGACGTCGAGAATGTCGTCGACCTTCTGCCAGCCCTCCGGGGCGCGCGCGCCGAGGAAACGCTCGCGCGCGCCGGCCGCGTACCAGGCGTCGGCGCCTTCCTCGTCGAACGCCTCGACGATGCGGTCATTGACGTCCGGATCGTCCAGGATCTCGACCGAGCCGTCCGGCCGCTCCGCGCACGAATACGGTGATCGGCACGCCCCAGGCGCGCTGGCGCGAGAGCACCCAGTCGGGCTTGCTCTCGATCATGCCGGTGATGCGGTTCTGCCCTTGCGGCGGCACCCAGCGCGTCACCTTGATGGCGGCGAGCGCGCGGGCGCGCAGCGTGTCACCGGGCTTGGCCGCACCGTCCGCGTCCACAATGGCCTTGTCCATGGCGATGAACCATTGCGGCGTGTTGCGGAAGATCACCGGCTTCTTCGAGCGCCACGAATGCGGATATTGGTGCTTGAGCCGGCAGCGCGCGATCAGCATGCCGGCATCGATCAGGGCCTTGATCACCGCCTCGTTGGCGTCGCCCTTCTCGCCCTTGTCGGTGAGCACGCGCTTGCCGGTAAATCCGGGCGCCTGCTCGGTCAAGCGGCCGTCGGCATCCACCGTGTAGGGGATGGCGGTGTTGATGCCGCGCGCAGCGAGCTTGGCCGCGCTCGCGGTCCAGACCTCGAAGTCGTCGCGGCCATGGCCCGGCGCCGTATGCACGAAGCCGGTTCCGGTATCGTCGGTGACGTGATCGCCGGCGAGCAGCGGCACTCGGAAGCCGTACCCGCCTATCGTCTTACGCAGCGGATGATCGCACTCTAGCGCTGCCAAGTGCTCGGCATCGAGGCCGCACTTCCGCTCGTACGCAAGGACACGCGCCTGTCTCATTACCTCGAGCGCCAGCTGATCGGCAAGCAAGAAGTAATCGCCAACCTTGGCCCAATTGTCCGCCGGCGCGTCTGTAACCAGTAGAGCCCGTAGGAAATCTTTGCGATTGAAGCTGATCGCGCGATTGCCCGGCAAGGTCCACGGCGTGGTTGTCCAGATAACTACTGAAAGGTTATCAGGCAACAACGGACGCACGATACGCTCTTGCCGGTTGGGTTCGAAATCTTCGAACGGGAAGCCTTTGACCGGGAACTTCACCCAGACCTGATCGGAGACGTAGTCCTCGTACTCGATCTCGGCTTCGGCGAGCGCGGTCTTCTCCACCACCGACCACATCACCGGCTTGGAGCCGCGATAGAGCGTGCCGTTGCGGGCGAACTTCATCAGCTCGCGCGCGATCTGCGCCTCCGCGAAGGCGTCCATGGTCGAATAGGGATGCTCCCAGTCGCCCTCGACGCCGAGCCGCTTGAACTCCTCGCGCTGCACGCCGATCCAATGCTGCGGCGAACTGCCGGCATTCGCGGCGGAATTCGATGACCGGCACCGCATCCTTGTTCTTGCCCTTGGCGCGGTAGCCCTCCTCGATCTTCCATTCGATCGGCAGGCCGTGGCAGTCCCAGCCCGGCACATAGTTGGAATCGAAGCCCAGCATCTGCTGCGAGCGCGTGACCACGTCCTTGAGGATCTTGTTGAGGGCGTGGCCGATATGGATGTTGCCGTTGGCGTAAGGCGGCCCGTCGTGGAGGACGAATTTCGTCCGGCCGCGGGCGGCCTCGCGCAGCCGCCGGTAGAGGCCGAGCCGCTGCCAGCGCGCCAGGATCTCGGGCTCCTTCTGGGGCAGCCCGGCGCGCATCGGGAAGTCGGTCTTGGGCAGAAACAGAGTCTCGCTGTAATCGCGGGTGGCATCGGTCATGACGGGTCACCAAAGGGGAGGGCCGAAATTTCGAAAAAAGGCGCGACAGTCCCGGTCTCCCGCCGACCGTGAGGTCAGGCGGAAGCCGGGCCGATAATGCGCCGAATGGCCGACCCGAGCACCAAACTCGATAAAGCGTGTGCCACCATGGGGGCTTCCTACCAGATCGGCCGGCGCCCGAAAAGGCCTGTGCGCTCCTTACCTGCCCCTGCAAGGGGGAGGTCGACCCGCGAAGCGGGTCGGGTGGGGGTCACGCCTCTCAACAAACACCGGGCTTGCCGAGAGGCGGGACCCCCACCCGGCGCCTTCGGCGCCACCCTCCCCCTTTCAGGGGGAGGGAAGTGCCCGGCCTGCGAGGGCATGCTATTTGCCACAAAATGCTCTAAGGAACCGGTTCTCGTGCGGTTGGCTGGGCGCGGGCGCCGAGGCCCAGGCGCCGAAGGCGCCGAAATAGGAGCACGCCGATGTCGAATTTTTCGGATACCGCCAAGGAAACCGTCAAGGACGCGCGCGACGCGATCAAGGAATCCGGCAAGGCCGCCGCCGCGGCCTCCGGCGATATTCAGGCCGATCTGCAGGCGCTGCGCGACGATGTGGCCAAGCTCGCGCTTCAGATCGCCGACATCTTCGCCGCCAAGGGCGGCAAGGCCTGGAGCCGCGCGCGCTCGGGCGTCGACGAGGCGATGGCGGACGTGGAGGACCGCGGCCGCGACGCGGTCGATGCGGTGCGCGAGGTCGGCGACAATCTGGCCGCTGCGATCGACGAGTCGCTCAAGAGCCGGCCCTATACGACGCTCGCGCTCGCGCTCGGATTGGGATTTTTGTTCGGCGCCACGTGGAGACGATGAGGCTTCTGGAACCGGCGACGACGGGAATTCTGCGGCGATGAGCGGGCGGATTTGATCGGCTGAAACATGGGCGACTGGCTCCGTCACATCGCGCTGAACGCCAAAGCCAAGACCGGCTTTGGTCCTTCGCTCGTCGTCTGGTTCTCGGTCGCCCTGGTGGCGCTGGGGCTGGGGCTGGTCTTTCTGTCCGTCGCCGCCTTCGTGTGGCTCGCCAACCGCACCGATGCGGTGACGGCCGGCCTCATCCTGGCCGGCGTCTTTCTCCTGATCGCGATCGTGGCGGCGTTTGCGGGTTGGATCGCGCGGCTGCGCAATATCGAACGCGCCCGGCGCGAGCTGGCGGCGCGCAGCCAGGCCGGCTGGTTCGACCCGAAATACCTGGCGGTCGGAATCGAGATCGGCCGCACGCTCGGCTGGCGCCGGCATCGTGACGCTGGCGGCGGTCGGCGTGCTGGCCGCCGGCTTGGGCAAGGAATGGTTCGCCGCCGGTGCCAAAAGCTCCGAGAGCCGCGACCCTAAGGGCGATTAGCTAATCCGGCACGTTTCCAAGCGCTGGAAACGCATCCGGCATCCGCCCCAACGCGGCGCGGGCGCGCCGCGTGTCCTCGTCCATGCAGCGCACCAGCTCCTCCACGCTGTCGAACTTGAGCTCGTGGCGGATCCAGCCGATGAAAGCGACGTCGATCATCGAGCCGTAGAGATCGCCCGCGAAATCGAACAGGAACACCTCGAGCAGCACGGTCCCGACGTCGAACATCGGGCGCCGGCCGTAGCTCGCCACCCCGTCGTAGCGGCGATCCCCGACCCCGACCCGCACCGCATAGATGCCGTGCCGCAGCCCGCAGGCCGGATCGAGCCGCAGATTGGCGGTCGGATAGCCGAGCTCGCGGCCGCGCTTGTCGCCGTGCACGACCTGCCCGCTCACGAACCAGGGATAGCCGAGCAGCTCGTTCGCCTCCTCGATGCGGCCGGCCACCAGCGCCTCGCGAATGACGCCCGAGGAGATGCGCCGTCCATCGATCTCGACCGCCGGCACCACATCGACGGTGAAGTGCCGCAGCGCGGCCTAGCGCTGCGAGCAGCTCCGGGGTGCCGGCGCGGTGGCGCCCGAAGCGGAAATCGAACCCGACCACGGCGCCGGAGATACCGAGCCGGCCGATCAGGACGTCGTCGATGAAGCTCTCCGGCGCGGGCTCCGCCAGCTTGGCGTCGAACCGCATCACGATGGCGCCCGAGAGCCCGGTCGCCGCGAACAGGCGCAGCTTGGCGGTCTGGTCGGTGAGGCGAAACAGCGGCTCGTGCGGCTGGAAGAAGCTTCTCGGATGGGGCTCGAAGGTGAGGGCGGCGGCGGGGGCGCCGAGCATCTGCGCGCGGCTGCGTGCCGCCGCGATCACGGCGCGGTGGCCGCGATGCACCCCGTCGAAATTGCCGATGGCGATGACCGCGCCCGAAAGCGCCGGGGGCAGCGGTTCCTCGCCGTGAATGACGGCAAACGGTGGCGGCGGCTGCGGGATTTCGGTCATCTCGGCTCGGGCGTCGGCTTGTGCCAGCGTTAATAGCAGGTGAATTGCCGGGTGTGGCCCAAATCAAGAGCGGGCCGCCCCGGTGCGCGCAAGTCCCAAGGGCCAACGGCGATTAACCGGATGTTCAAAGCCGTTCGCTAGTTTGGGAGGGCTTTCGGGGCGTTTCGGATGGAAGCAGGCGTCCACGTGCTGGGCCATCATCGGCGCCCCGTGCCGGCGATCTCGACCATCCTGGGTCGGCCACCGATGGAATCCAAGTCGTTCGAGCCGATTTGGGCTGCGCCGGCTGGCGCCTGATGGAGGAGATGATGGCCATTGATCTGTCGATGCCGATCCTGGTTGTCGACGATTACAATACGATGATCCGCATCATCTGTAATCTCCTGAAGCAATTGGGATATCAGAACATCGACAATGCCACCGACGGCGCCACCGCGCTCGCCAAGCTGCGCGCCGGACGCTTCGGCCTGGTGATCTCCGATTGGAACATGGAGCCGATGAGCGGCTACGATCTCCTCAAGGAGATCCGCGCCGATGCCGAGCTCGGCAAGACTCCGTTCATCATGATCACCGCCGAATCCAAGACCGACAACGTCATCGCGGCCAAGCGCGCCGGCGTCAGCAACTACATCGTCAAGCCGTTCAACGCGCAGACCTTGCAGGGCAAGATCGCGGCCGTGTTCCCCGAGGAGCCGACCCCGCCTTTGGCGGCCTGAAGCGGCTGACTGCAGGCCGGCGCGTCCGCTTCTCGAGCTACCAGACCTACCAGACCAGGCGTTGCGTGACGGCCTTGGGGACGAGGCCGGCGGCCGCGAAGATATCGCTCAGCGCCGCCGCATCGGGTCGCTCGCGCCCGCCGAGCTCCTCGGCATGGATGCCGGCGGTCACGAACAGGAAATCGATCCCCAAGGCCGCCGCCCCTTTCAGGTCGGTGTGGATCGAATCGCCGATCGCCAAGAGACGGGCGGGCGCGGTCTCCTGGCCCCGCACCGATCGCGCGACGGCGAGCGAGCGCTCGTAGATCGGGCGGTAGGGCTTGCCGGCATAGAGGACGTCGCCGCCCGCGGCCGCATAGAGATCGGCGATCGCGCCCGCGCAATAGACCAGCTTGTCGCCGCGCTCCACCACGATGTCGGGATTGGCGCACACCATGGTGAGGCCGCGCTCGCGCATGGCCGCGATCAGCGCCACGTAGTCCTGCGGGGTTTCGGTGGTGTCGTCGAACAGGCCAGAGCAGACCACGTAGTCGGCGCTCGCGAGCGGCACGAGCGGGGCGAGGCCATCGAAGATCGGCACGTCGCGGGCGGGGCCCACGTGAAAGGCGCTCTGCCCGGCGCGTGCCGCGATGACGGCGCGGGTGACGTCGCCGGAGGTCACGATCGCGTCATAGGCCGCGCGCGGAACCTCCAACCCATCCAGGAGCGCCATCACCACCTCGGCCGGCCGCGGGGCGTTGGTGATCAGGACGACGGTGCCGCCCTGCGCTGCGAAACCGCGTGAGCGCCGTGCAGGCGTCAGCGAACGCCACCACGCTGTTGTGCACGACGCCCCAGACGTCGCACAGCACGACGTCATAGGCGCGCCGCCAGGGTCGAGAAGTGCGGGGTGAACGGAGGCGAGGAGATCGGCATCGAAACCCGACTGCAAGCACTTGGGCGGAAAAGTCCGGGGCGGGAATCGCCGCGCCGCAGCGTCGCCCGGAGGATGAGTGCGCGAAACCGCCCGGCGGGTCAAACCGGCCCCCACGGGGGATACGCCTTGCGGGGTCAGACGCGGCGAACCAGGCGGGCGAGGCCGGCCGATCGCAGGCCCTTGCTGCTCTCGGCGCCACCGCCCTTGCCGTCGGGGGCCTGGCCCTGGTCGGATGCGCCGCTTTCGCGGGCCACCACGTCGTTGCGCTCGGCGATGCCCTGCAGCGCCTCGGCCCGCACCGGCCGCGGCGGCGAGAACAGGAAGCCCTGGCCGAATTTCACGTCGTAATCGAGCAGATCGACCACCGAGCCCTCGCTCTCGATCTTCTCGGCGATGAGATCGATACCGAAGCGGGCGAGCAGATCCGGCAGGTCGCCCGGATGGATGTCGGCGGTGATGCCGCTGCGGTTGAGGATCAGGTTCGCCCGCAGCTTGACGAAGCGGAATCCGCGGCTGGCCAGCTCACGCGGCTCCAGGCGCAGGTCCGTCACATTGTCCATGGAGAAATGGTAGCCGCAGGTGCGCAGCGCCGCCAGGCTCTCGGTCTCGATCGGGCCGGCGCCGCGCAGGCCGCCCTGCGTGAATTCCAGCACCAGCGAAGGCGCGATGGCCCGGTTGGCGTCGAGGAATTCGAGCAATTGCGGGAACACCACGGCGTCGGTCAGCGTCGCCACCGAAAGGTTGCAGAACACCCCGACCTCGCGGTTCTTGAGCAAGAGCCGGCGCAGCACCTGCACGCAACGGAACACGACCAGATTGTCGATCTTCGGCATCAGGCCGCCGGCCTCGGCCTGGGAGATGAACTCCGCCGCCAGCACCACGTCGCCGCCCTGGGTCCGCAACCGCGACATCGCCTCGTAGAAGCGCACCTTGCGCTGGGGCAGCGTCACGATCGGCTGCAGATGCAGGTCGATGCGATTGGCCTCGATGGCGCTGCGAATGGCCGCCAGCATCTCGGGGCTGGCGGCCTTGTCGGGTTGGACCGGCGGCGCGGCGAGCGCCGCGGTGACGGCCGGCGCGGGAGCGGCGGACAGGACGGGCCCCGTTGGCGCGGTTGCGGCAGCCGCAGGAGCGGCAGCGGCGACCGGAGCAGCGACGACGCTCGGGACCGGAGTTGCCGGCGCGGCTGGCGGCTGCGCGGCTGGCGCCGGTACCGGTGCGGCCGGCACCTCGGCGGCGGGAGCCGGCGTGGGGGGACTGGTCCACTCCTTTTCGGCAGGCTCGGATTTGACCGGTTCGAGCTTGAACCATTCAGACTTGACCGGTTCGGGCCTGACCGCTTCGCGCTCTGGCGCTGCGCGCGGCGACCGCTCCGGCGCTGCGCGCTCGATCTCGGCCAATTGCGTCTCGTGCAGCGCGACCGTCTCGGCCAGCTGGTCGAGCAACCCGCCGAGCTCGCTGATCTCGACCGCCAGCGGCTCGACGCTCGCCTCGCCCTTGGCGAAGCTGCGCTCGATCCGGGTCTCGACCGCCGCCAGCCGTCGCCCGAGCTCGGCCAGCTGCCGCGCCAGATCGGCGGTGCCGCGCGACAGCTCGGTGAGCTGGGGGCCGACCACGGATCGGATGTTCATCCGGGTCGATACGGCGTTGTAGAGCGCGAGCGCGGTGAGGGCGGCGATCGCCACCATGATCGCGTCCGCGCCCGTGAAGCCGTAGGCGAAATACACCACCACTCCGGCGGAGGCCGCGATCACCGTCATGCAGACCGCGACGAAGATGGCACCGAGCCGCATGGATGTACCCTGAGGCGAAACGGGACCGGCCGATGTGATTCGCTCGCCTGCACCAATCTCTATGACCGGCCGCAGCCGCGCAAGCGGTTCTGTGGTCGTGGCGCTAGCGGGCAGCCTGCCGAGCTGCTGGCCAAGTCGGGACTGCGCCACCAGAATCGTCAACGGCAAGATTGAGACCGTCATGACCGGACACCCCCACGAACTCAAGTGGGTCGAAGGCGTAGGGTCACCCGCGCGGCTATCAGACGCCGGATTGCTGCCGTTAAACGGTGTGAGTTTGCCCGGGAGCATAGGGCGGCATTCCAGGCGGCGCGCATTGCTCTAACCTCGGGGTGGGTGCAAGGTGCGGAGAGTGTGCGCTCAGCTCACCGGAAATCCGTGGCACCAACCCCATGAATCGAGCCCGGCAGGCCCGCTCCCGAAGGGGGCGGAGACGCCGCCTCCGGTTTCGGCTATGATTGCCGCCAACAAGCACAACGGCAATCCAGGGAGGCGCCAGATGGTCGCATTCACGATCACGGTCAATGGCGAGCGCCGGGACGTCACGGTGGCGGACGGCAACACGCCGCTGCTGTGGGTGCTGCGCGAGCATCTGAAGATGACGGGCACCAAGTTCGGCTGCGGCATCGCCGCCTGCGGCGCCTGCACGGTGCATGTCGACGGCGAGGCGGTGCGCTCCTGCGCAATGCCGGTCTCGTTGGTCGCGGGCAAATCGGTCACCACCATCGAGGGGCTGTCGCCCGGCGGCAGCCATCCGCTGCAGAAGGCCTGGATCTCCGAGCAGGTGCCGCAATGCGGCTACTGTCAGTCCGGCCAGATCATGCAGGCCGCCACCCTGCTGTCGAAGAACAAGAGCCCGTCGCGCGACGAGATCGTCGAGCACATGAACGGCAACATCTGTCGCTGCGGCACCTATCTCAAGATCATCAGCGCGATCCAGCGCGCGGCGCGGGAGGGCTGAGCCATGACCCGGCATCGAGCCATGCCCGTTTTCGATCGCCGGCAGTTCCTGACGTCGGCCGCGGGGCTCACCCTGGCGCTCACGGTTGTGCCTGAGGCGCCGACCTTCGCCGACGAGGCGCTCGCCGAGGCGCCCGGCCGGCCGGCCTCGCTCTCCGCCTGGGTTACGATCGCGCCCGATGGCGCCACCACGATCGTGTCGCCGGCCGCCGAGTTGGGACAGGGCACCTTCACGACATTGGCGCTGGTGCTGGCCGACGAGCTCGATGTCGATTGGTCGACGGTCAAGGTCGGCTACCCGCCGGTCTGGGATGAGAAGACCTACGGCAATCCGCAATTCTCGAACTTCATTCACACCGTGGCCAGTATGGCGACGCGCGGTTACTTCAGGCCGATGCGGGTCGCCGGCGCGCAGGCGCGCCGCGTGCTGCTCGACGCGATGGCGGCGAAATGGAACGTGCCGATCGGCGAGCTCACGACCGAGCCGAGCGTGGTCGTGCACAAGCCCTCGAACCGCCGGATCGGTTACGGTGAGATCGCGGCCTTCGCCAAAGCGCCTGCCGAGCTGCCCAAGATCACCGACAAGGACCTCAAGCGGCCGGAGCAATTCCGCTACATCGGCAAGGATATTCCGCGCACCGAGTTGCCGCAGAAGGTCAGCGGCGCCGCCAAGTACGGCATCGACGTCCAGGTGCCCGGAATGGTCTATGCGACAGTCCTTGCATGCGCCTTACATAGGGGGCACGCCGGAGACGGTCGATGACGCCGCGGCCCGCCAGGTGCCCGGCATCACCGACGTAGTGCGGTTGCCCGACGGCGTCGGCATCGTCGGCACCACGGTCGAGGCGACACTGGCGGCACGCGGCCTGGTCAAGGTCGGCTGGTCGAATGCGCCGGCGGCCGCCTATGACAGCGAAAGGGCGCTCGAAGAATTCGCAGCCGTCGCCCGCGACAAGAGCCGTGCCGGCCTGGCCTTCCGCCCGCAAGGCGACGCCAAAGCGGTAATGGCAAGTGCCGCCAAGGTTTTGAGCGGCGAATATCGCACCCGGTACGTCTGCCACACGCAGATGGAGCCGCTCAGTGCCACGGCCCTGGTCGGCCCGGACGGCAAGTCGGCCGAGCTGTGGGTCGGCGCGCAGTCGCCGACCAACGTGTTTCTGCAGGTCGCAAGCCTGCTGCAGACCGACCGCTCGAACATCACCTATCACCAGCATTTTGTCGGCGGCGGATTGGTCGGCGCGGTGGCGAGCAGGACGTCGTGCTTGACGCCGTTCGCTTGTCCAAAGCCGTCGGCAGGCCCGTCAAGGTAATCTATACGCGCGAGGAAGACCTTGCCTTTGGCAAGTTCCGCCCGATGACGGCACACCACATCGAGGCGGGGTTCGACGCCGCCGGCAGGCTCGTCGCCTGGCACCATCGCGTCGCGGCGGAGTCCATCTATGATTACCGGCGCTTGGTGTCGATGAACACCACGCCGGGCACGGAGGCCGGCAAGGCCGACGGTGTCGTCATGTTTGGAGCGGGCGTCGCCTATTATTCGATCCCGAACAAATTGGCCGAGCACGTCCAGCAACCGGCGCATGCGCGGCTGTCCACACTGCGCGGTGTCGGCGTCGGCCCCAACGCTTTCGCGATCGAGAGCTTCGTCGATGAGCTGGCGAAGGCGTGGGATAAGGATCCTCTCGCCTTCCGGCTGGAGCTTGCCGAAGGCCAGCCGCGCATGCAGACGCTCCTGCGCACGATTGCGCAGATGTCCGATTGGACGCGCAGGCGCGAAGGCACCGCGCTCGGCATTTCGTTGCAGGAAAAGGCGGAGACGCTGGCCGCGGGCGTCGCCGAGGTCTCGGTCGACCGCAACAGCGGCAAGATCAAGGTGCATAATTTCTGGGCCGCGATCGATGCCGGGCTTGCGGTGCAGCCGCGCAACCTCGCGGCACAGACCGAGGGCGGCATCGTCTGGGGTCTCGGCCATGTGCTGCGCGAGAAGATCGTCATCAAGAACGGGCGGGTGCTGCAGACCAACTACACCGACTACGAGGTCGCCCGCATGGCGGACGTACCTAATATCCAGGTCAAAGTGGTGTCGACCGACCATCCGCCGACCGGCGCCGGTGAAGACGGCGTGCCGCTGGTCGCCCCCGCGGTCGGCAATGCGATTGCCGCCCTGACCGGCGTTCGCTTGCGCGAGCTGCCGTTCGCGCCAGAACTGGTTCTCGGTGCCCTCCGGGCGTAGGAGACAGATGCCGCCGGGGCGGACCGGGACCTGAGGACTGCCTGAAGGATGGTCCTAACCTGGTAAATCCTGACGCTTGGCCGCACTCTTTCCCCTTTCGCCATGGTGGGAGCTACGGTGCCGTCGTCCAACTTCCCCGGGGAGACTTCGATGCGCGGAAATGCGGTTACTGTCGCGGCAACCGTTGCCCTTGCTGTCATTGCCGGGTTCGCTGTTCCGGTGCGTGGACAGGAGCCGGCGACTGGCGTGACCGTGTTCGAAGGTGCGCGGATCATCGTAGGGAAC
Organism: uncultured Alphaproteobacteria bacterium; assembly: GCA_963744275.1. Classification (GTDB taxonomy): domain Bacteria; phylum Pseudomonadota; class Alphaproteobacteria; order Rhizobiales; family Xanthobacteraceae; genus VAZQ01. Next base: position 405,592 of record CAVUSX010000021.1, on the reverse strand, counting down.
GGAAGGGGCCCGATCGAGAACGCGACATTGGTCATGGACGGCACGAGGATCGCGCAGGTCGGCAGGGCCGTCGACGTTTCCGTGCCCGCCGGCGCCAGACGCGTGAGCCTGGCCGGCAAGACCGTGATGCCCACGGTCATCGACACGCACACCCACCCCAGCCACACGCGAGAGGCGCTCACTCTGGATTTGAAGCATCGCGCCTACTATGGCGTGAGCGCAATCATGAGCCTTGGCCAGGATACTGGCGGCGATCTGCTCCCCATGCGCGGAGAGACGATTCCCGGCGCTGCGCGGTACTTCAGCGCGGGGCGCGGGATCACGATGCCCTTACCGGGTTGCTCGACAGCGCCTTATTGGATCACCACCGAGGCGGAGGGCCGCAAGGCTATCCAGGAGCTCGCGACGCAGAAAGTCGACATCGTCAAGATCTATGTCGACGATTGGTGGGGCCGATATAAGAAGCTGCCCCCCGCCCTCTATGGCGCCCTCATCAACGAGGCGCACGATCGAGGGCTGCGGGTCACCGCGCACATTCGCGACCTCGAGGATGCGAAGGGGCTCCTGCGCGCCGGGGTCGACGCGTTCGCGCACGGCGTCCGCACCACGGACATCGACGATGAATTGGTGGCCCTGTTCAAGCAGCATCCAGGCGTGGTCGTCGTGCCGACCCTGCCGAATCGAGGCGTCAAGGCGGATCTGAGCTGGTTGCGGGAGAGCGTCCCGGCTGCCCTGATGGAGCAGCTCGAAGCCGGAAATAAAGACCGGCCGGCCGTGCAGGCCGCGTTCTGGATTCAGGCACGCAACCTGGCAAGGGTGAATGCTGCGGGCGTGCGCATCGCGTTCGGAACCGATGCCAACACATCGTGGGCTCCGCACAACCAGATGGCAGACATGGTGCTTGCCGGGATGACGCCGATGCAAGTCATCATGGCGGCGACGCGCACCTCGGCCGAGTTCCTGCGGATGGCGGACGCCGGGACGTTGGAAGCGGGCAAGAGCGCGGACTTCATGGTGCTCGACGCAAACCCGCTGGACGACATCACGAACACGCGACGTATTTCGGCGGTGTATCTGCGCGGTGCGGCAGTGGACCGTGGACCAGGCAGGGGCGGTGGGGTGCCAGGGCACTCGCAGCTTTGCCAACCCTGAAGTGGGTCCTATCGTCTCCAGACGGGACTCTCGGCTGAAGTCCTGGTCGGCATTTCCGCGACGCCAGCTAGAAGCCGCCAGTACCTCCCCCGGCGTCGCCGGACGGCAAGCTCATGACAGTCGTCGTCTGAGCGGTGTTATTATAACGCCCTTCAAGACCGCGGACGCAGGATGGCGTAGTGCACCACCGCGGGACGGCGCGGGTAGAGGGTCTGGCGCGGCAGCATGAGCGGCGGCTGCAGCTCGGCGCGCGGAAAGCTCGCCTTGATATTGTCGGGCAGACCCGGGGCCTGGTCGGTCGGCTCCCAAAGGAATACCGCGCCCCGGCGATCGAGATCGGCGGGGTCGATCCACGGGCTCAATGCCGGATCCCCGTGCACCACCACGTGCGGGTGGTCGGGTGAATAGACCACCACCAGGTTGGCGGCGAACTCGCCGATCCCGCTCGACCCGAAATCCGCGCCGCCCACATAGGTCAACGGCATGCCGGTGGCATCGCGCCAGGTCCGGGTGATGGTCTGCGCCAGCAGGCGGCCGGGAAACTGCGTGGCTTTCGGACGGTCGCGCAGGAACGGCTCGAGCAGCTCGTCGGCCGCATAGGCGGCCGGCATCGCCAGCATCACCACCAGGGCGGCGCGCGCCAGCAGGCGCAGCCGCGCCGCGTCCGCCGCCGGTCGGAACCATTGCAGCGCGGCGAGCGGCAGCAATGTCCACATCGGGTAGCCCCACAACGCGACCGGCAGGCGGCCCGACAGCGCCGCCCCGAGCGTGACCAGGAGAAACGGGCCGAGCGCCATGACCCCGACATAGCGTTGCGCGAAGGCCGCGGCGCCGTCGGACGGAGGATTGCGTGCCGGCGCGGCGCGCGGGGAGCCGAGGAGCGCCAGCGCGAGCAGCGCGAGCGTCGGCAGCAGGAAGAACAGCTGGCCGCCGATCCAGCGCAACGGGAACGCGATCCATTCGTACCAATGCGCCGCGGGGCGCGCGCGATCATCCGCGTATTGCAGCGGCAGGAAGTCGTGCCCGATCAGCCACCACAGCTGCGGCGCGATCACGCACACGAACGCCGCGCCCATCAGGTAGGGCCCGGTGGTTCGCAATGTCCTGCGGGCGAACGGATCGATCAGCAGGAGGAGCCCGATCGGCGCGGCCAGCAGCGCCACCGTGTATTTGGTCCAGAACGCGAGCCCCAGCCAGACGCCGGACCAGATCCAGTCGGCGGAGCGGCCCTCCGTGATGGCGCGATGCAGGAACAGCGCGGTCAGCGCCCAGAACGGCAGCTGCAGCACGTCGTGATTGAACTTCACCGCGGTGAAATTGAAGAAATGCAGGCCCTCGAGCATGACCACCGCGAGCAGCGCGGTCTGCGGCGTGGCGATCCGGCAACCGAGCCGCCATACCGCGTAGAACGCGACCACGCAGGCGAGCGGGCCGAGCAGATAGACGACGCGAACGTCGCCGGCCGCCCGATAGGCCAGATCCTCGATCCACCAGGGCAGCGGCGGATGCTTCCAATATCCGAGCTGCCATTCCTTGCCGAGCGCCAGCCCCTCCGCCAGATCGAGCTGGAGGTTGCGGCACACCAGGATGGGCAGCGCGGTCCACACCAGGAGGTGCGCGCCGAGCAGCAGCGCGCAGGCGCGGCCCGGCTCGCGGCACGCGAACGCGATGATGCGGCCGATGCCGTCCGACTGCTCGCGTTGCGCGATCGTCTGCTCCATCGCGACAGACCAGTATCCGGTTTCAACCGTGGTGAGTGGAGTGGGAGTGGTGAGTAGCGAATGGTGAGTGGGAATAGCGGAATGCCGCTGTCCACTACTCACCACTCACTACTCGCTACTCTCGACTCTCTACTCCCATTCGCCCCCTCACGCCACCGCCCTGATCACCCGCGCCACCCGCTCGAACAAATCCGCGATCTCGGCTTCGCTCACGATCAGCGGCGGGGTCAGCGCGATGGTGTCGCCGGTGACCCGGATGACCAGGTTCTCGTCGTGGAACGCCTTCACCATGGCGTCATAGGCGCGCCGGCCGGCGGCGTCCGGGCGTGGCGCCAGATCGATGCCGGCGGTGAGGCCGATGGTGCGGATGTCGAGCACGTTGGGCAGGTCCTTGAGCCCCATGGCGGCTTCTCCCCACTGCGGCTCGAGCCTGCGGGCGCGGGCGAACAAATCCTCGTCGCGATAGAGATCGAGGCGTCGCCAGCGCGGCCGCGCAGGCGAGCGGATGGGCCGAATAGGTATAGCCGTGGAACAGCTCGACCACGTGCTCGGGTCCGCGCATGAAGGCCTCGTAGATCGGGGCCCGCACGATCACGCCGCCCATCGGCACGGTGCCGGAGGTGATGCCCTTGGCGAAGGTGATGATGTCCGGCACCACCCCGTAGCGCTCGGCCGCGAACGCGAAGCCGAGCCGGCCGAAGCCGGTGATCACCTCGTCGAAGATGAGCAGCAGGCGGTGCTTGTCGCAGATGGCGCGCAGGCGCTGCAGATAGCCCTTGGGCGGCGGCAGCACGCCGGTCGAGCCCGCCATCGGCTCGACGATGACGGCCGCGATGGTCGAGGCATCGTGCAGCGCCACGATGCGCTCGAGCTCGTCGGCCAGGTGCGCGCCCCAGTCCGGCTCCCCGATGGTGAAGGCCTGCTGCTCGCGGTCATAGGTCGCCGGCAGGTGATCGACGCCGGCCAAGAGCGTGCCGAAGAGCCTGCGGTTGGTGACGATGCCGCCGACCGAGATGCCGCCGAAGCCGACCCCGTGATAGCCGCGCTCGCGGCCGATCAGGCGGGTGCGGGCGCCCTCGCCGCGCACATTGTGATAGGCGAGCGCGATCTTGAGCGCGGTATCGACCGCCTCGGAGCCGGAATTGCAGAAGAACACGTGGTCGAGATCGGCGGGCGCCAGCGCGGCGATGCGCGAGGCGAGCTCGAAAGCCTTGGGATGGGAGAACTGGAAGGCCGGCGCGTAATCGAGCTCGCCCGCCTGCGCGGCGATCGCCTTGACGATCGGGTCGCGGTTGTGGCCCGCATTGGTGCACCACAGGCCGGCGGTGCCGTCGAGCACGGCGCGGCCGTCGGGCGTGTAATAATGCATGTCCTTGGCGCGCGCGATCAGGCGCGGCGCCGCCTTGAAGGCCCGGTTCGGGGTGAACGGGAGCCAATAGGCCTCGAGATCGTTGGGAATGACGCTTGCTCTTTCGCTCGGCGCCGACGACATGCTCACTCCCTTGCCGCTGTATCGCTCTCTTGCCGCTCAGCGGCGCGGCTGCTACCACCCTGACCGCCGCAAATGTAGACCGATATGGCCGACAACCCCAGCAAATCCGAGAAGACCAACAAGACCAACAAGCCCAAGGCGCGCCTGCCGCGCGGGCTCGGCGATCGCGGTCCGGCCGAGATCGCCGCCACGCGGCGCATGCTCGACACCATCCGCGGGCGTCTATGAGCGCTACGGCTTCGAGCCGGTGGAGACGCCGACGTTCGAATATACCGACGCGCTCGGCAAGTTCCTGCCCGATCAGGACCGTCCCAACGAGGGCGTGTTCTCGTTCCAGGACGACGACGAGCAATGGCTGTCGCTGCGCTACGATCTGACCGCCCCGCTCGCGCGCTACGTGGCGGAGAATTTCGAGACGCTGCCCAAGCCCTATCGCAGCTATCGGGCCGGCTTCGTGTTCCGCAACGAGAAGCCCGGGCCGGGCCGCTTCCGCCAGTTCATGCAGTTCGACGCCGACACGGTCGGCTCGGCCTCGCCGGCCGCCGACGCCGAGATGTGCATGATGGCGGCCGACACCATGGAGGCGCTCGGGCATTCCGCGCGGCAGCTATGTGGTGAAGGTGAACAACCGCAAGGTGCTGGACGGCGTGCTGGAAGCGATCGGGCTCGGCGGCGAAGAGAATGCGGGCAAGCGGCTCACGGTGCTGCGCGCGATCGACAAATTCGATCGGTTGGGACGCGACGGCGTCCGCAGCTTTGCTTGGCGAGGGCCGCAAGGACGAAAGCGGCGACTTCACCAAAGGCGCCGGGTCTAGATCCGGATCAGATCGAGACGGTTCTCGGTTGCGTCGAGTTCCAGCCTGCGGAGAGGATCGAGGCGATCTTGCAGGGCACGCTTGACGATCGGTAGCAATGCGCGAGGCCAAGCATTCGTGCCGGGCAATGGAGGATTCAGCGAGCTGCGCAGATCGACTTTGCTGAATCGCTGCGCAGGATACGAGCGATCGAATCCAATATTGATCCAATCGGTCGTCCGCGGCCTCGAATACTACACCGGCCCGGTCTACGAAGTCGAACTCACCTTCGAGACCAAAGACGAGAAAGGCCGCCCCGTGCGCTTCGGCTCGGTCGGCGGCGGCGGACGCTACGACGGCCTGGTGGCGCGCTTTCGCGGCGAGCCGGTGCCGGCGACCGGGTTCTCCATCGGGGTGTCGCGCCTGCTCGCCGCGCTCCAGCATCTCGGCAAGATCGAAACCAAGCCCGAGCCCGGCCCGGTGGTGGTGACGGTGTTCGACCGCGACCGCATGGCCGACTACCAGGGCATGGTGAAGCGGCTGCGCGATGCCGGCATCCGGGCCGAGCTCTATCTCGGCAATCCGAAGAACATGGGCAACCAGTTCAAGTACGCCGACAAGCGCAACGCGCCCTGCGTGGTCATCCAGGGCGGCGACGAGAAGGCCAAGGGCGAGGTCCAGATCAAGGACCTCATTCTGGGTTCCGCAGATCGCCGGGCTGAGCAAAGATCGCGACGACTATCTGCAGAAGCAGGCCGAGGCGCAATTCGCGGTCGCCGAGGACGGCCTCGTCGACGCCGTCCGCAAGGTGCTGGCGCGCCACGACATCAAGTGGGGCTAAGGGGCGGCGCGCCGAGCTTCGCGGCCGAAATCCAAATCTACTTCGTCCAGACGCGCTGGCCTTCGCCGGCCGCAATAGCTCCGCATCGCCACCTCCGGCTTGGCGGTGCGCTCGATGTTCGGGGCCCACAGGCAGTTGAACGAGATGAAATCGCCGTATTCCCGGTGCACCCCGGTGATGCGGCCATATTTGTTGAAGCGGGCGCAGTAGCCGGCGGCGGCTTGGCGGGCGACCGTCTCGTTCTCGCACGACCAGGGGATGATGCCGCCGGTATCGTTGCCGTGCCACACCAGCGCCTGCGGGCCGCTCTGCCAGAACTGCGCCTGCGCGCCCGTCAGCGGCAGCAGCATGGCCATGCCGATTGCGCCAGATAATGACTGTGGCTTTCATCGCCCTCACCCCTCCGGTCGAAGTCGGCGGCAGCCTAGAGCATCGGGGAGGCGCAGAGCAATCCGCCCAGCGCCATTGCGTCCGCGGGCGTGGCCGCGCGGCCACAGGCGCCGTCCTTCTGGCCGGCGGGAACCCGCAACCCCTTGACCCGATCGGGTCGTCGCGGCAACGTCGAGGCGTCTCGCCTGCGCCACGGCAGCGCGGCGGCGCGGGTTTCTTCGGGCGAACGCGGGCTTTTGGGGCCGCGGGTTTTTGCGGCGAAGGCGACAGGTGCAATGGGGGTGGAATCATGTCCAGTCGGGCTCTGCTTCTGGGTTCTGCGCTCGCCGCCCTTGCCGGCATGCTGCCGGCCGGCAACGCCTTTGCGGCCAACTGGGTCGAGGAGAACTTCTACCTGTCGGGGCCGCGCTATGACGGGGTGCTGCCGCCCTGCGACGCCCAGGCGGCGCTGGGCAAGATCGCGTCGCGCTTCGGCGACAAGGAGCACGCCTACTGGAACTCGTCGCTCAAGATCGCCGGCTTCGATCAGATCCGCGAGGTCGCCTACCGGCCGTGGGCCGCCAACACCATTCCACGCCGGTTCTGCAGCGCCATCGTGCGCATCTCCGACGGCAGCAACCATCCGCTGCATTACTCGATCGGCGAGGATACCGGCATGATCGGATCGACCTGGGGGGTGGAGTGGTGCGTGGTCGGGCTCGACCGCAATTGGGCCTACAACCCGGCCTGCAAGATGGCGCAGCCTTGAGGGGGTCGGCTGATCTCTTTGTGTTGCTCTTTTGTTCTTGTATTGTTCCTGAGCCTGTGATACTTTCCCCGCCGTACGGTCAGTAACAGGGGGATTTCATGCTTCGGCTCATGCAACGCACTCCAGGTCGTATCTTCTTCGCCTCGTATGCGCTCTTCGCCTTCATCTGGTCTTCGCCTTCGCTTTGGCTCGTGGTTGTCGATGGCCGGCACGGCGGCCGCCCAGGACCGGCGCCAAAACCAGCCCGGCAAGTTCGACTTCTACGTGCTCTCGCTCTCCTGGGCGCCGTCGTTCTGCGAGGCGGCCTTCGAGCGGGCGCCGGATCAAACGCCGCCGCCGGAATGCGGGCAGCGGGCCGTTCCGTTCGTGGTGCACGGCCTGTGGCCGCAATACGAAACCGGTTTTCCGGAGTTCTGCCAGCAGCCTTCGCCGCGGCTGGACCGCGGCGTCGTCTCCTCGATGCTCGATTTGATGCCGGCGCCACGGCTCATCTTCAATGAATGGGACAAGCATGGCACCTGCTCGGGCCTGAGCCCGCACGCCTATTTCGAGACCATGCGCAAGGCGCGGGCGCTGGTGAAGATTCCGGACGACTATCTCGAGGCCGCCCGCGAGGTCACGGTCGCGCCTGCCGAGGTGGGGGACGCCTTCGTGCAGGCCAATCCGGGGCTGACGCGTGCCAGCGTCGCGGTGAGCTGTGACGCCAAACGCTTGACCGAGGTGCGCATCTGCATCGGCAAGGATCTCAAGTTTCACGAATGCCCGGACGTCGAGCAACACAGCTGCCGGCGCGCGCAGATCGTGATGCCGCCCTTGCAAGCCGAGCGCAAGGCCGCCGCGGCCGCGCCCTGAGCCGGTCGGGAAACGGCCGGCATCTCATCTCGTGAAAAAGGCGGCGGCGCGTGGTGACGCGCCGTTGCCATTTTGGCGCGCTGAGGCGCGCGGGCGCGCCGGACCAGGCCAAATCGTGCTCGACCAGGCGCGCGGGCGCAGCTCGACGTCTGACGCCAACCGTGCTCGACCAGCGCGCCGCCGCCCGCAACGGAACCGTAACGCTGGCCCGCTAGGCTGAGGTCCGGCTCGAGCAACCTCACGGGATCAGCGCGGGTGATGCGACGCCTCCGGGACTATTGTGGAATTCTCGCCTGGCAGACGGGTCTCGGCTACCTCCTGCTGTGGGGCGTCACCTATTGGACCCTGGCGGAAGGTGGCAGCGTCTTCGGCCGCTCGGGCGTTTGCCATGCCGACAGCGCCCAGGTCTTGTTCTATTGGGCCTGCGACCCCGCGAGCCCGCTCCAAATTGTCGCCAGCGTGGCCGACTTCGCCCTCACCGCAACCGTTTGGGCGCCGGTCTTCGTGGCCGCCGCGACGGTCGATCCGGATGCCGTGATGCTCGCGCTGCCGATCATCGCGCTCCATGTGATCGGCCTGCCGCTCGGCATTCTGGTTCTCATCCGCCTCCTGGCGCGGACATTCGACGCGTTGCGGGCGCTCCGGCACCGTATCCATGCGGCTCATCTCGATGGCAACCGGAGTGGCCGCGACGCATGCAAGGCTGACCGGGTCGGACCCGCCGCGCCGGTTTGATCAGGGCGCCTCCAGGTCGAGCCGCCCCGGCCGGGCGCTCAGCCCTCTAGGCCAAGTTCTTTGCCAGCGTGCTGAACCTGCCGGAAGTCGGCAAGCTGCTCTCGAGCGAGCATTTTTCGGTCGACGGCACGCTGATTGAGGCCTGGGCCAGCATGAAGAGCTTTGTGCCCAAGGACGGCGGCGGCTCCTCGGACAAGGGCGGGCGCGGCAGTGGCGGGCGCAATGCGGAGCGCAACTTCCATGGCGAGAAGCGCAAGAACGACACGCATTCCTCGACCACCGATCCCGACGCCCGGCTGTTCCGCAAGGGCGCCGGCAAGGAGGCCAAGCTCTGCCATATGGGACACGTGCTGATGGAGAACCGCAACGGCCTCGTCGTCGATGCACGCCTGACCGAAGCCAACAGCACTGCGGAGCGCACCACGGCGCTGGCCATGATCAAGGATAACGTCTGGCCCGGCAGCACCGTCGGCGGCGACAAAAACTATGACACCGCCGACTTTGTCGCTCGTTGCCGCAAACGCGGCTGCACACCGCATGTCTCGCAGAATTGGGGGGATTGCGGGGCGCGCAGCTGTTTCTCGGCCCGTCCCATATAGGCCTTGAAGTAGCTGGCGCGTACGCTATTGACGCTCGCCAGCGCCTTCTCGCCCTCCTGGCCGGCCTTGTTCATTTGCTGGTAGAAGGCCTGCAGCGGCGCATCGAGCGCGGCCGGACGATAGCCGTCCAGCCCCGGATATCCGAAGCCATAGATGACTGCCGCCACGATCAAGGTTCGCCACATGCGGCCTACCTTAAACGTCCGCAATGATGATCCGCCTAATCGTTTCCATCGAATTTTAGGTAATCGATTCCGGGGCAATGGTCGCCATGAACTACCGATGAACTACCGGCATGCCTTTCACGCTGGGAATTTCGCCGATGTGGTCAAGCATGCGGTGCTCACGCGCCTGCTCGTCCATCTCTGCAGCAAGCCGGCGGCCTATCGGGCGATCGATACCCATGCCGGAGCCGGTCTCTATGACCTGGCCGGACCCGAAGCCGCGCGCAGCGGCGAATGGCACGGCGGCATCGAGCGGCTGTCGGGCGCTCCCATCGGCGACGACCTGCGCGCCCTGCTGGCTCCCTATCTGGACGCGGTCGCCGCCTGCAATCCGCCGGGCCGGCTCACCACCTATCCGGGCTCGCCCGCGCTCGTGCGCGCCTTCCTGCGTCCGCAGGATCGTCTCGTCGCCTGCGAGCTCGAGCCGAACGCCGCCGCCGCCCTGGAGCGCAACTTCGCGCATGACCGCCGCATCAAGGCGATCGCCATCGACGGCTGGACGGCGCTCAACGCCTACGTGCCGCCCAAGGAGCGGCGCGGTCTCGTGCTCATCGATCCGCCGTTCGAGGAGGGCGCGCGATTTCTCGCGTCTCGCCGCAAGGCCTCGAAGGCGCCCACCGCAAATGGGCGAGCGGAATCTACCTCATGTGGTACCCGATCAAGGCGCGCGAGCAGCCGGACGCGCTGGCGCGACGCCTGCGCCGCTCCGGCATCGGCAAGATCCTGCGCGCCGAGATCAGCGTCGCCCCGGTCACCCCAGTCGGAGTCCCGCCTGTCCGGCTGCGGATTGATCGTGGTCAACCCGCCCTGGAGGCTGGAGCAAGAGCTGCAAATCATGCTGCCCGGCCTCGCCGCGATCCTGGCCGGCGCCGACCAGGGCGGCTCCCGCCTCGAGCGGATCAGCGGCGAATTGTAGCTCGCCACTTTTCCAGGACTCGAAATTGGTTTAATTTTATCGGCGGTGGCTTTGACGTTCCGCCTCCTGCGGGGGCCGGCGGAGTGACAGCGGCCGAAGCCGGCCGATGCCTTCCCGGTTTGCGGCTTTCCCCAGTTGCGAATGTCCGGCCGCGCCGTCGCGCCGTATCGCGCCGTGGGGCCGGCGGCCGGGGCAACCACGGGGAGAGGAGCTTTCCCGATGGCCATGACCGGTGTGGTCAAGTTCTTCAACGCCGAGCGCGGCTACGGCTTCATCAAGCCGGATGACGGCGGGCGCGACGTGTTCGTGCACATCACGGCGGTCGAGCAGGCCGGGCTCAAATCGTTGAGCGAGGGGCAGCGCATCTCGTTCGATGTCGAGCCCGACAAGAAGGGCAAGGGCCCCAAGGCCGTCGATCTCGTCATCACCGGATGATCGCCGACCGCGCTCACCGCTTGCGGATGAGCCGCTGTGCCGGCCGCCCTTGCGGGCCGGGTGCGGCGCGAGCCATATTGGTCCGCATCAGGCCGCTGCTCCGATCCCTTCGCCCGAAGGTCCATCGGATCGCCGACCGGTCTTGCGACGTCCATCACGCGATCTCCGCTTCCAGGCAAGCGCATCGCTCATCAAGCGGGGTTGTTCCATGCTGACCGTGCGCACCGGAAATACCTCACCCTTCGGCCGCAAGATCAGGATCGCGGTCAAGGTGCTGGGACTGGAGCGCGAAGTCGCCATCGCGCCCGCATCCACGCTCGATCCGGCCGATCCGCTGCGCCAGCAGAACCCGCTCGGCAAGGTGCCGGTTCTCATTCTGGATGACGGCGCCGCGCTCTACGATTCGCCGGTCATTCTGGAATATCTCGATTACCGGGCCGGCGGTGGCAAGATTATTCCCAAGGATCCGCAACCGCGCTTCGCGGCGCTGCGGCTGCAGGCGCTGGCCGACGGCATCATGGATGCCTCGATCCTGATCAATTATGAGGCCCGCTACCGGCCGGCCCAGAACCACGAGCCCAAATGGCTCGACCTGCAAGCCGGCAAGGTGGCGCGCGGCGCTGGCCGTGCTCGAAGCCGCGCCGCCCGGCATCGACGTGCTGCCCGATGTCGGCCAGATCACGCTCGCCTGCGCGCTCGGCTATCGCGACTTTCGCTTCCCGGGAAGCTGGCGCGCCGAGCATCCGCGCCTCACCGCCTGGCTCGATACCTTCGCGGCGCGCGTGCCCGCCTTCGCCGCCACCACGCCCCCGCCGGCCTGAATTGATCAAGCAACAAAAACACGAGCCGCCGACCATTCTCTGCCTTACCTCCCTGCAAGGGCAGGGCGATCGCATATGGGCGGCGCCGCATTCTCCACCTCTCCCCGCGTGCGGGGAGAGGTCGGCGCGGAGCGCCGGGTGAGGGGCCTCTCCACGAGTTTGAGCCTGCCCGACGTGCGCTCGATCCCTTCGCACGCTCAGACTCGTGCAGAGGCCCCCTCACCCGCGCCGAATTTGGGTTTTCCGCCGTGCCGTGTGGCCCTCTCCCCGCGCGCGGGGAGAGGTGCGCCGTGCCCGCCGCCACGATTGCCCTGCCTGCAAGGGGAGGGATTCGGCACCGATGTGCCAACCATCCGTGCGGAATGCTCAGAACTTGTAGTTGACGCCGCCGCGCACCAGATCTTCCTGGAACGACACGTTGTCGGGCGTGGCCAGGCCGCAGGCGAGCCCGCAGTTGAAGTTGCCGAGGTCGACGTGGAGATATTCGGCCTTCGCCGACCAATTGCCGACGATCGCGACCTCGAGGCCGGCCCCGATGGTCCAGCCCAGGTTGGTCTGGGTGGCTCCGGCGAAGCCGGGGGTGGTGGCCTTGATGTTGCCCGCCGCCAGGCCGCCGGTGATGTAGGGCAGGAACCGGTCGAACGAATAGCCGACCCGGCCCCGAACGGTGCCGAGCCAATCGTTTTGGGTGGTGCAGCCGGCCGCGCAGGTCGTGATGGTCGTCCCGCTCACGTTCGACCAGTCGACATCGCTCTCGATGCCGAACACCACCTGGCCGGTCTGCCAGTTGAAGCCGGCGGTGCCGCCGATGACGCCGCCGGACAAATCCAGGCTGCCGGTGCGATCCCAGCTCGAGCGACCCCAGCCGCCGCCGCCATTGAGGCCGAGGTAGAAGCCGGTCCAGGTGAAGACCGGATTGTAGATCGGGGCTTTGACGTAGGGCTGCTGGTAGGGCCGCCCCATATCGGCTGCCGCGGCCGCGCCCGCCAACCCACCCACCGTCAATGTGACAAGTCCCGCCAGAACCATACGCTTCATCTTGTGACCTCCGGTCATGTAGAAAATCTTAGGGCTGCGTCCGGAGCGGGTTTCAGATCAGCCGCGAACCGCTCCGGCATTCGGCGCATATTCAAGTGAAAACCGGATTTCTCTCCGACGTCGCGCCGGCCGGCTTCCTGCAGAAGGCTGCTAGAAGTGATAGTTGACGCCCATGCGGATCAGGCTGGCGGAGAGACCGTTATTGGTCCCGGTCAGCGCAAAGCTGTTGTTGGCGAGATCGACGAACAGGTATTCGACCTTCGCCGACCAGTTGGCCGCGAAGCCGGCCTCCACGCCGGCGCCGGCGGTCCAACCCACATTGGTATGGTTCTCGCTCGCCAGGCCGAAAGTCTGCGCCTGCAGCTCGCCGAAGGCGACGCCGGCGGTGCCATAGAACAGGAAGTTGCTGACCGCATAGCCGGCGCGACCCCGCATGGTGCCGAACCACGGATTGGAGAATTTCCACGGCGCGAAAGTGTCTGTGGCGCCCGACAGTTGAATATCCGCCTCGCCGCCGAGCACGAGCTGACCGGTCTGCCAATTGTAGCCGCCCTCGACGCCGCCCGCGAAGCCGGACGGGCGGGTCGGGTTGTTGCTGGTCGTGCCCCATTCGTAACCGAGGTTGCCGCCCAGATAGGGACCGGTCCAGCTGTAGGCGCTGAGCGGCGCCGGCGCGGTGTAATAGGACGGGTGCGGGAGATCGGCGGCCACCGCGCCACCGCCTGCGACCATCACCAAGAGCGCTGCCGCGCCTGCAATCCGTTTCATGACGACCTCCACACCGCGGCTCAGAAACGGGGGACGAAAGCAAAAGCCGCGGTTCGTACGAGAAAAATAGGGTTATCGCGACGGCAACTATGTCCAATTTGAAGTTAAATCTTTCTGAATTCTTAAAGAGCCTTGCAATCGCATAGCTAAGAAAGCGTATAGCCGCATCTGCCGCGTGGAATTCGATTCACCATGCGGTGTCGGCGGCCGGCAGGAGGTCGCGAATACTCGACGCGGTTGCGGCCCGCCCGCGGCGCTGGCTCGGCGGCGCCGCAGACCTTACTTTGGGTGCCATGAACGGCGCCAAGAAAGACATCGACCCCGCCACCGATCCCACCGCCGACCTGGCCGAGGAGGAGGAAGAGCAGACGCTTCCCGATCTCGAGCCCACGGCCGAGATCGATCTTGCGACCGGCAGCGGTCCGCTGGCGGCCGGGCGGGCCGTGGTCGCCCGCTACGCCAAGCTCGCGCCCGATTCACCCGGCGTCTACCGCATGACCGATGCCGCGCGGCGAGGTGCTCTATGTCGGCAAGGCGAAGAACATCAGGAAGCGCATCCTCGCCTATACCCGGCCGACCGGCTACGACACCCGCATCGAGCGCATGATCGCCGCGACCGCGGCGCTCGAGTTCGTGTCGACCGCGACCGAGACCGAGGCGCTGCTGCTCGAGGCCAACCTGATCAAGCGGCTGCGGCCGCGCTTCAACGTGCTGTTGCGCGACGACAAGTCGTTTCCCTACATTCTGATCACCGGCGATCATTGGGCGCCGCAAATCTTCAAGCATCGTGGCGCCCACAGCCGCCCCGGACAGTATTACGGTCCGTTCGCCTCGGTCGGGGCGGTCAACCGCACCATCACGGCGCTGCAGCGCGCCTTTTTGCTGCGCTCGTGCTCGGACGGCTTCTTCGAGAGCCGCACCCGGCCGTGCCTGTTGTTCCAGATCAAGCGCTGCTCGGGACCCTGCACCGGCGAGATCGACTTCGCCGAATATGCCAAGCTGGTGCGCGAAGCCAATGCGTTCCTGTCCGGGCGCAGCCGCACCGTGAAGGAGGAGCTGGCGGTCGCGATGGAGAAGGCGTCCGCCGCGCTCGATTTCGAGCGCGCCGCGATCTATCGCGACCGGCTGGCGGCGCTGTCGGCGGTGCAGGCCCATCAGGGCATCAATCCGCGCAACACCCCGGAGGCGGACGTGTTCGCGGTGCATCAGGAAGGCGGCTTCAGCTGCGTCGAGGTGTTCTTCTTCCGCACCGGCCAGAACTGGGGCAACCGGGCCTATTTCCCCCGCGCCGACCGATCGGTGGGTGCCGGCGAGGTGCTGAGCGCGTTCCTCGGCCAGTTCTATGACGACAAGCCGCCGCCGCGCCTGATCGTGGTGTCGCACGCGCTCGAGGAGCAGCAATTGCTGGCGCAGGCGCTTTCGATCAAGAGCGGCCACAAGGTCGAGATCATCGAGCCCCACCGCGGCGAGAAACGGGACCTCGTCAACCACGCGCTCGCCAATGCGCGCGAGGCGCTCGGCCGCAAGCTCGCCGACACCTCCTCGCAGCGCAAGCTCTTGGCGGCGCTGGCCGAATGCTTCGGCCTGCCGGGCCCGCCGCGGCGCATCGAGGTCTATGACAACAGCCACATCCAGGGCGCCAATGCGGTCGGCGCCATGGTGGTGGCGGGTCCGGACGGGTTCCGCAAGAATCAGTATCGAAAATTCAACATGCGGGCGTCCGATCTGGCGCCGGGCGACGACTACGGCATGATGCGCGAGACCCTGGGACGCCGCTTCAAGCGGTTGATGGCCGAGACGCCGCGGCCGGCGAGCCGCCGCGCCCGCAGGCGCGCCCGACACGCGCGCACCGGTGCAACCCGAGCCGCGCGATGACGCCGCCGAAGCCGATGCCGAAACGGACTCGCCCTGGCCCGATCTGGTGCTGATCGACGGCGGCCGCGGCCAGCTCGCCGCCGCCCAGGCGACGCTCGCCGAATTGGGCCTGACCGACATGCCGCTGGTCGCCATCGCCAAGGGACCGGACCGGGATGCCGGGCGCGAAACGTTCTTCGTGCCCGGCCGGGAGCCGTTCCGGCTCAAGCCGCGCGATCCGGTGCTCTATTTCGTGGAACGGTTGCGCGACGAGGCGCATCGCTTCGCCATCGGGTCGCACCGCGCGCGCCGCCGGCGCGACATCCGTGAAGCCGGGTTGCAGGAAATTCCCGGCATCGGTCCCGGCCGCAAACGCGCGCTCCTGCAGCATTTCGGCACCTTGAAGGCGATCGAGCGGGCCTCGCCCGCCGATCTCGCCAAGGTCCCGGGCGTCAACGCCGAGATTGCGCGCAAGATCTACGATTTCTTCCACCAGCGGGCCGGCTGAGCCGCGAAAAGGCCGGCCACGCCCGTGGTACCTGCGTCCGCGCGGGTGGCATGCGCGTTTCGAATGGTCGGATGTGCCTATATATGGATCGCGGACCTGCTCCCATGCCCGGCCCCGCGCGGCGAAGCATGTGGATGGAAACGATGCATTTCTTTTGACCTTGCGGTCGGAAGGGTATTGTTGCGCATCATGGCGGCCGACACCTCGAAACCGTTGCGCTCGCATTCCTTGGCGCTGCCCAATCTGCTGACCTATGGCCGCATCGCGGCGGTGCCGGCGGTGGTCGGCTGCATGTATTGGCAGCTGCTGCACGGCGGCGATGCCATGCGCTGGGTGGCGCTGGTGATCTTCATCGTGGCCGGCGTCACCGATGTCCTCGACGGCTACCTGGCCCGCATGTGGGATCAGCAATCGACCTTCGGGCGCATGCTCGATCCGATCGCCGACAAGCTCCTGGTGGCGTCGTGCCTGCTCATGCTGGCGGCCGACGGCACCATCAACGGCGTCTCGCTGTGGGCCTCGATCGTCATCCTGTGCCGCGAGATCCTGGTCTCGGGCTTGCGCGAATATCTGGCCGAGCTGCGCGTCAGCGTCCCGGTGACGCGGCTCGCCAAATGGAAGACCACGCTGCAGCTGGTCGCCATCGGCTTCCTGCTGGCGGGCGATGCGGGCGACGCCTTGTTTCCGGTTCCGGTCGTCACCCCGATCGGGCTCTCGCTGCTTTGGCTCTCGGCCCTGCTGACGCTCTATACCGGCTGGGACTATTTCCGTGCCGGCGTCCGGCATCTGATCGCGGACTGATGGCCGGCGATTTTTGCGGGCCCGCCGCGGCCGAATTTGCGGTAACCTGAAGTCAAAGGATCGAAAGTCCGTGAGCGTGAAGCTGTTGTATTTCGCCTGGGTGCGCGAGCGCATCGGCAAGCCGGCCGAGGAGGTCGAGCCGCCGCCCGGCATCGCGACCGTGGCGGACCTGATCGCCTGGCTCAGCCGGTCGCGGCGAGGAATATGCCCACGCCTTCGAGAACCCCAAGGTGATCCGCACCGCCATCGACCGCGCCCATGTCAAAGCCGATACCGCGATCGCGGGCGCGCGCGAGATCGCCTTCTTCCCGCCGATGACCGGCGGCTGAGCTCGGCGCAGTATTGCGCCGCCGGACGTGCAGCTGGAGTGCCCTGATGGCCGCCACCATCTCTCTGCAACGCGAGCCGTTCGATGCCGCAGCCGAGGCGGCGGCGCTGCGGCGCGGGCGCACCGACATCGGCGCCATCGTCACCTTCACCGGCATCTGCCGCGGCGAGGAGAACGGCGCCCCGATCGCCGCGCTCACGCTCGAGCACTATCCCGAGATGGCGCAGGCCGAGATCGCCCGCCAGGTGGAGACCGCGCAGGCGCGCTGGTCGCTGTTGGGGCTGCGCGTCATTCACCGCTTCGGCCGCATCGAGCCCGGTGCCGAGATCGTGCTGGTGGTCACCGCCTCCTCGCACCGGCAGGACGCCTTCGCGGCGGCCGAATTCCTGATGGACTATCTCAAGACCCGTGCGCCATTCTGGAAGCAGGTGGAGCAGGCCGGCGCCAGCACCGGCGCCAAGAGCTGGGTCGCCGCCAAGCAATCGGACGAATCCGCCGCCGAGCGCTGGGTGAACGCCGAACAAATAGGGAGAGAGCAGCCATGATCCGTCTTCCGCTCGCCGTCGTGGCCCTGAGCTTGGCCGTCGCGACCGCGCAATCCGCGCAAGTGACCTACTATCAGCTTCCGAGCGGATCCTATCCGCACGATGTGGCGCCGGCACTCGACGGCGCGGTCTGGTTCACCGGCCAGGCCCAGGGCTTCCTCGGCCATTTCGATCCGGCGAGCGGCAAGCTCGAGAAGATTGCGCTCGGCCGCGGCGCGGCGCCGCACGGCGTGCTGGTCGGCCCCGACGGCGCCGCCTGGGTCACCGAAGGCGGGCAGAACGCCATCGCGCGCGTCGATCAAGTGAGCCATGAGGTGAAGCTGTTCCCGCTGCCGAAGGACTTCGCCGACGCCAACCTCAATACGCTGACCTTCGACAAGACCGGCATCCTCTGGTTCACCGGCCAGAGCGGCGTCTACGGGCGTCTCGATCCCAAGACCGGCAAGGTCGAGGCCTGGGCGTCGCCGCGCGGCGCCGGCACCTACGGCATCACCACCACGCCGTCGGGCGAGGTCTGGTATGCGTCGCTCGCCAGCGATCACATCGCCCATATCGACACCGCCACCCATGCGGTGACGGTGGTCGATCCGCCGCGCAAGGGCGCCGGCCCGCGCCGCATCTGGTCGGATTCCAAGGGCCTGCTGTGGACCAGCTTCTGGAACGGCGGCGGCATCGGGCGCTACGACCCGATGAAGAAAAGCTGGACCACCTTCCTGATGCCCAAGAGCCGCAACGGCACCTACGCGGTCTATGTCGACGACAAGGACCGGGTGTGGGCGACCGATTGGCCCGCCAATGCGATCCAGCGCTTCGATCCGGCGACCGAGAGCTTCGTGACCTTTCCGAGCGACAAGCGCGGCGCGGAAATCCGCGAGATCCAGGGCCGGCCGGGCGAGCTGTGGGGCGGCGAGTTCGGGCAACGACCGGCTGGTGGTGGTGCGCGATTGATCGCGGAAGCGCCCGCTTACGCGGCCGCGGCCTTGCCCTTGGGGCGCACCTCGGCGGCGTAGTCCTCCATCAGCTGCTTGCTGATGGGGCCGGGGGTGAATTGCCAATGCGCGATCTCGGAGACCGCCGTCACCTCGGCGGCGCTGCCGGTGATGAAGCATTCCGGCAAGCCGGTGAGCTCGTCCGGCATGATGCGGCGCTCGATCACCTCGATGCCGCGCCGCTTCGCCAGCGCGATGACGGTCGCGCGCGTGATGCCATCCAGGAAGCAATCGGCGATCGGGGTGTGAATCTTGCCGTCCTTGACGAAGAAGATGTTGGCGCCGGTGCATTCGGCGACGCGGCCCTGCCAGTCCAGCATCATGGCGTCCGCATAGCCTTTGCGCTCGGCCCGGTGCTTGGAGATGGTGCAGATCATGTAGAGCCCGGCCGCCTTGGCCTGGGTCGGGGCGGTGGCGCGGATCCGGCCGGCGATAGTCGGCGAGATCGAGCCGGATGCCCTTGAGCCGCTGCGCCGGGTCGAAATAGCTCGGCCACTGCCAGGTCGCGATCGCGAGGTGGATCTTGTTGTTCTGGGCGGAGACGCCCATCTGCTCGGAGCCGCGCCAGGCGACCGGACGGATATAGGCGTCCTGCTGCCCGTTCTTCTC
The DNA here is from genome assembly GCA_963744275.1 of uncultured Alphaproteobacteria bacterium. Taxonomy (GTDB): domain Bacteria; phylum Pseudomonadota; class Alphaproteobacteria; order Rhizobiales; family Xanthobacteraceae; genus VAZQ01. The sequence continues at coordinate 386,432 of CAVUSX010000021.1, read as the reverse complement.
CAGCACCAGCCGCTTGGCGGCGTCGATCTCGTCCACCGCATAGGGAATCTCGAAATCGAGCAGCTGGGCGGATCGCTTCAGCCGCTCCGAGTGCTGGGTGCACTTGAAGATCTCGCCCCCATAGGCGCGCTCGCCCTCGAACACGGTGCTCGCATAATGCAGGCCGTGGGAGAGGACGTGGAGGTTGGCCTCGCCCCAGGGCACCAATTTACCGTCGTACCAGATCACGCCGTCGAGCCGGTCATAGGGCTTGTCCATGGCACTTCCTCCTGGGTGTCCGGTCGGGCCGGATTTACCGCCGTCCTGGACGCTTGCGGTCCTGGCACTCGAAGCTCGGGACGCCCTAAAGTCCTCTAAGACCTGGGCGCTTTTGCGTCGCGCGCCGACACCCGTTATGTTTCAACGGTCCCATATGTTTCAGCGGGCTCATGAGAGCGTACCCCATGAGAGCGCTTGCGTCGCCGGCGCAATGATGGTTCCGGTGCCGGCGGACAGGTTCGTGGCGAAACCCATTCGCCCGAAGCCCCTTTTCGGTACCGACCAACGGGAAATATGTCAATATGGCTGACATAAATTTTCCAGCCGTCGACGACCCGCCGCCCACCACGACGGGCGAGCGGGCGGCGCGCGAGCTGGAGCAGGTCTGGGACATCATCGAGCTCCTGTTCTTCGCCTACCGGGATTTCGTCGCCGACCCGGACGACGCCTTGGCCAAGTTCAGCTTCGGGCGCGCCCACCACCGCGTGCTGCATTTCGTCAACCGCAATCCGGGCATGAAGGTTGCGGAGCTGCTCGATATCCTGAAGATCACCAAGCAGTCGCTCGGGCGCGTGCTCAAGCAGCTCATCGATCAGGGCTATGTGCTGCAGAAGGAGGGCGCCAACGACCGGCGCCAGCGGCTCTTGTTCGTCACCCCCAAGGGGGAGGCGCTCGCCTTGAAGCTCGCCGCGCTGCAGTCCGGCCGCATCGCGCGCGCCTTGACCGAGCTCGGGCCCGAACGCCCACGAGGCGGCTTGCCGGTTCCTGGTCGCCATGATCGACGTCGACAATCGCGAAGGGGTGCTGCGATTCATCGCGCGCGCCGGCCGCGCGCGCCGGCCACGCGCGTAGCGCAGCTCGCAAGGGACGCCGAACCCATGCGGGCCATGAAGACCGAGTCCGCGGCGCTGGCGGATGACGCGCCGCACCTGCTCATCGTCGACGATGACCGGCGCATTCGCGATCTGCTGTCGCGCTTCCTTTTGTCCGAGGGCTACCGGGTTACCACCGCGGAATCGGCCGCCGAGGCGCGCGCCAAGCTCGCCGGCCTGCGCTTCGACCTGATGATCCTCGACGTGATGATGCCGGGCGAAACCGGCTTCGAGTTCGCGCGCTCGCTGCGATCGACCTCCAACGTGCCGATCCTGATGCTGACCGCGCGCGACGAGACGCGTGAGCCGCATCGAAGGGCTCGAGATCGGCGCCGACGACTATGTCGGCAAGCCGTTCGAGCCGCGCGAGCTGTCGCTGCGCATCGCCAATATCCTCAAGCGCGCCAACCCGCCGGCGGCGGCGCCGGCCGAAAGCGTCAGATTCGGGGATTTCGTGTTTCATTTCGCGCGCGGCGAGCTGCGGCGCGGCGAGGAGATCGTGCGGCTGACCGATCGCGAGCGCGAGATGATGCGGGTGCTGGCGGCCTGCCCGGGCGAGACCGTGCCGCGGCTGGCGCTCGCCGGCAACGGCGGCTCGATCGGCGAGCGCGCGGTCGACGTGCAGGTCAACCGGCTGCGGCGCAAGATCGAGCGCGATCCCGCCAATCCGTTGCTGGTCCAGACCGTGCGCGGCATCGGCTATCGGCTGGTGACCGCGCCATGAGATCGACAGACGATGAGCATCGACAGATGATGAGCATCGCATGACCAGCATCGATGTCGGCATGGCGGCGTTGCGCTCAGCCGCGACCCGCCTGCACGAGCTCTACGACCGCATCGGCCTGCGGCTCAGGCGCAGGCTGCCGGCGCGCGCCGTGACGGCGATCGATGTCGGCCTGGCGGTGTTGCGCGCCGCCGCGGCTCGCCTCTACGGCCTCTACGACCGCATCACCCAATGGCTCAAGAGCATGATGCCCAAGGGGCTCTATGCCCGGGCGCTGCTCATCATCATCGTCCCCATGGTGGTGCTGCAGTCGGTGGTGGCGTTCGTGTTCATGGAGCGGCACTGGAACCTGGTCACCCAGCGGCTGTCCGCCGGGGTGGTGCAGGACATCGCGGCGCTGATCGAGATCTACAAGGGCTATCCGCAGGACGCCGACCGTTCGCTGCTGCGGCGCATCGCGCTGGAGCGGCTCGACCTCATCGTCGATTTCCTGTCCGAGAACGAGCTGCCGCCGCCCGGCCCCAAGCCGTTCTTCTCGCTGCTCGATCAATCGCTGTCGGAGGAGCTCGGCCGCCAGATCGGCAAGCCGTTCTGGATCGACACCGTCGGCCGCTCGGCGCTGGTCGAGATCCGCATCAAGCTCGACGGCACGGTGATGCGGATCTTCGCCCGCCGCAGCGCCGCCTATGCGTCGAATTCGGACATCTTCCTCTTGTGGATGGTGGGCACCTCGCTGGTGCTGCTCACCGTCGCCATCCTGTTCCTGCGCAACCAGATCCGCCCGATCCTGCGGCTGGCCGACGCCGCCGAGAGCTTCGGCAAGGGGCGCGAGGTGCCGAACTTCCGTCCGCGCGGCGCCCGCGAGGTGCGCCGCGCGGCGGCCGCCTTCATCGAGATGCGCAGCCGCATCGAGCGGGCGATGGAGCAGCGCACCGCCATGCTGGCCGGGGTCAGCCACGACCTGCGCACCATCCTGACGCGCTTCAAGCTCGAGCTCGCCTTGATCGGCGAAAGCCCCGAGATCGACGCCATGCGCAAGGACGTCGACGAGATGGGCCGGATGCTCGAGGCCTATCTGGCGTTTGCGCGCGGCGACAGCGGCGAGCAATCGGCCCCCACCGACATGGCGGCCTTCCTCGATGAGCTCAAGGGCGACGTGGAGCGCAACGGCCACACCGCCAGCGTGGTGTTCCACGGCCAGCCGATCGTGACGGTGCGGCCGGCCGCCTTCAAGCGCTGTCTCGGCAACCTGGTGTCGAACGCGGCCCGCCACGCCGCCGCGATCTCCATCTCCGGCCATCGCGACCACCGTTGGCTGACCGTGACGGTCGACGACGACGGCCCCGGCATCCCGCCGCAGCTGCGCGAGGACGTGTTCAAGCCGTTCCTGCGCCTCGACGACGCGCGCAACCAGGACGAGGGCGGCACCGGGCTCGGCCTGGCGATCGCCCGCGACATCGCCCGCTCGCACGGCGGCGACATCACGCTCTCCGACAGCCCGCTCGGCGGCCTGCGGGCGGCGGTGCGGGTGCCGGTGTAGGGCGCGGCTGCGCGGAACGAGTAGGGCGCAATCGCTTTATTGCGCCGCTTGGTCGCGGCGATGGCGCAATAAAGCGAGTGCGCCCTACGGATCCCACGCCGCGATCGTGTCTTCCTCGTCGTCATCGCGGCGCCGGCGCGGGCGGGCGCGGCAGACGCAGGCCGGGATGCGGCACAGATCGTCGAGAAAGCCGGAGAAACGCTGGCCGCGCGCGAGCGCCCGGTCGAGCGCCGACATGGTGCGGGCAAGACCCGGGTCCTCGTCGCGCAACCAGGTGCGCAGCACCGAGGCGAACAGCAAGGCCAGGCCTTGCGCCCGCACCATGCCGCGCGGCCCGGAGGCCGAGATATCGGCGGCGGTCAGCATCCATTGCTGCGAGCGCACCGCAAAGCCGTTGAGCGCGACCGCGAGGCCCGGATTGCGGCCGGCGGAACGCATGAGCGAGCGCACCGCCGCCTTGTGGGCGGAGAGCGCATCGAGCCGGCGCATCAGCACGTCGAACAGGCGCTCGCGCGGCGGCTCCTCGGCCATGTCGGCATCGATGCCGGCCAGCACCCGGCGATCGATCTCCTTCAGATAGGCGGCCAGGATCGCGAGCTTGGAGCCGAACATGCTGCGCAGCTCGGCGAGCGAGACGCCGGCGCGGGCCGCGATGTCGCCGAAGCCGACCTCCTCGATCGGCTGCTCGCCCAGCAGCGCCATGAAGGCCTCGACGATCCGCTCCCGTTCCGATGCTCCAGCGGGCGCTTGCGGCGGCGGCGATGCCGGTCGTCTCGGGGTGCGGGCCATGGCGGCCTCCTGATGGTTGCGCGACCCTCAATCTAGGCGCTCGAAGCGGGCCGATCCAGGGCGCGGCGGCCGTGGCCGCAATCGGCCGGCGACCGGTTTATATTACCCGGCAAGCTGGCGCGAGCGCTCGGCCGCCGCCGCCACCGCTCGCGCCATCAATTCGGCGAGCCCGTGCGGGCCCATCAGAACCTCGAGCGCGGCCGCGGTCGTGCCGCCCGGCGAGGTGACGTTCTGCCGCAAGCCCGCGGGATCGAGCGGCGAGCGCTGCAACAGCTCGCCCGATCCGGCGACGGTGGCGCGCGCCAGCCGGGCGGCGAGATCGGCCGGCAGCCCGGCCTGCGCGCCCGCCCGCGCCAGCGCCTCGACCAGCAGGAACACATAGGCCGGCCCCGATCCCGATACCGCCGTGACCGCATCCATCAGCGCCTCGTCCTCGATCCATTCGACCGCTCCGGTCGCGCACAAGAGCGCGTGCACCAGCTCGCGCTGACGCCCCGAGACCCGCACATTGGGAACCGCGACCGTGATGCCGCGCCCGATCGCGGCCGGCGTGTTGGGCATGGCGCGCACCAGGGCGGCGCGTTGCGACAGCGCCTGCTCGAGGAAACCGAGCGTCTGTCCGGCCATGATCGAGACCACCACGGTCCCGGCCCCCACATAGGAGGCCAGCCCCGGCACGACCTCGGCGGCCATCTGCGGCTTGACCGCGATGATGATGGCCGATGCGTCGCCGATGGCGCTCGCCGACGGATTGAGGCGCAGCCCGCGTCCCGCCAGCGCGATCAGCTCGCGCGGGGGCTGCGGCTCCAGCACGGCGAGGAATTTCGGATCGAGCCCGAGCCCGAGCCAGCCCTCCAGCAGGGCCCCGCCCATTTTTCCCGCCCCCACCAGCAGGATCGTCCTGGAAAGATGGGCGAGCGTGCGTGCGCCCGTCATGCTCATCGCCGTGGTCCCGCGCTCATCCTTTGCCCCCGGGGCGTGAGGCCGATCGGGCCGGTCAGCGGGCATCAGGCCTCGCCTGCGGTCTCGAACATGGCGGCATCGAGGGCCTCGCGCGCCCCCTTGCCGGCCCAGACCACGAACTGGAAGGCCGGGAAATAGCGCTCGCAGCAATCGAGCGCGGTCCCCAAGCAGCGCTTCGCATTGCCGGCCCGAGGCTTCCACGCCGCCCGCCAGCACCAGCGCGTGCCGGTACATCACGATGCCGTCCTTGGTCCACAGATCGAAATGCCCGACCCACATCTGCTCGTTGATCAGCGAGATCAGCTGCTGCACCACCGGGCAACAGCGCTCCGGCACCTTGAGCTCGAACGCGCAGGCCAGATGCAAGGCCTCGATGTCGTACATCCAGGTGAAGGAGACCTGATAGTCGGCCCATTTCCCGCGCACCAGGATGGTGATCTCGTCCTCGCCGGCGCGCTCGAACGACCAGTCGTTCGACGCCGCCACGCGTTCCACGACCTCGAGGGGATTGACGCGAGGCTGATGGCTCATATCGATAAGGGACATGCCGTCTCCACTCGGGCGCTCGGATGTGAGATGCGCAACGCCACTGGACCGAAGCAATCGTGACGCGCGGCTCGCCTGTCGAAGCCGGATTGACCGCCGGGGCGAATCACCTAGCGACTCGAATATAAACGCTCGATTCCAGCCGCCAAAGCGCTATTGGCTGCGTCCCCAGGCAAGCTTTCGTGGATATCTCGTGTATTCGCGCGCTTCATCCACAGCCCGGCCGGGCGCAGCGACTCGGGGCGCCCCGATTTGGGGATTGTGACGGTTTTTTCAATCAAACAGGCTGGAGACCGACTCCTCGGCGGCGGTGCGGCCGATCGCCTCCCCGATCAGGGTGGCGACCGACAAGATCCGGATGTTGCGCGCCCCGCTGACGGCCTTGGTCGGCTGGATCGAGTCGGTGATGACCAGCTCCTTGAGCCGGGAGCCGGCGATGCGCGCCACCGCCCCGCCCGACAGCACCCCGTGGGTGATGTAGGCATAGACCTCGGTCGCGCCCTTCTCCAGCAAGGCGTCGGCCGCGTTCACCACGGTGCCGCCGGAATCGATGATGTCGTCGACCAGGATGCAGATGTGGCCGTCGACCTCGCCGATCACGTTCATCACCTCCGATTCGCCGGCCCGCTCGCGCCGCTTGTCCACGATGGCGAGCGGCGCGTTGATGCGCTTGGCGAGGCCGCGCGCGCGCGCCACCCCGCCGACGTCGGGCGACACCACCATGATCTTCGAAAGATCGAAGCGCTCCTTGATGTCGCGCGCCATCATCGGCGCCGCATAGAGGTTGTCGGTGGGAATATCGAAGAAGCCCTGGATCTGGTCGGCATGGAGATCGAGCGTCAGCACCCGGTCGGCCCCCGCATGGGCGATGAGATTGGAGACCAGCTTGGCCGAGATCGGGGTGCGCGATCCGGTCTTGCGGTCCTGCCGGGCATAGCCGAAATAGGGCAGCACCGCGGTGATGCGCCGGCCCGAGGCGCGGCGCAGCGCATCGATGATGATCAGCAATTCCATCAGGTGGTCGTTGGCCGGGAACGAGGTCGACTGGATCACGAAAACGTCGGTGCCGCGCACGTTCTCCCGGATCTCGACGAAGATCTCCATGTCGGCGAAGCGCCGCACCACCGCCTTGGTCAGGGTAGTGCCCAGATAGGCCGCAATGGCTTCGGCCAGCGCGGGATTGGAGTTGCCGGCGACGAGCTTGATCGCTCCGTTCCTAGCCGCCATCGTCGTCTCCCGCGACCCTCACCCACGCTCTGCTGGCGGGCGTACCAGGAACCGCATCAACCGGAAACCGGCATCGAAAGTGTGCAAGCCGGGTGACCCGGCGCGCCTGCGCGGTCCTGATAACAAGGACGCAGCGAGCCTGGCAATACGTGCGGATTTGTTGTCCCGGATTTTCGCGCCCCAGCGCGTCAGCGCCCGGCGCGCTAGCGCCCGGCGCGTCAGCGCCCAGCGGTCGCATCGGCGAGCCGGGTCGTGCCGGACACAGCCGCCAGCACCGGCCGCCGCGGCGGCAGCGGCACGCCGCCGGGTTCGAGGGCGCCGTCAATGGGCGCGGTTGCGACATCGTCGCGGCTCGCCACGGTGTCCGACCCGTTGCGCGTGGGCGCCGGCGCCGCAGGCGCCACCGGAGCAGCCGGCGCGGGCGCCGAGGCCAGGAAATCCACCAGCTGCTGCATCCCGGTGCGGGCGATGCGGCGCAGCACCGCATCGTCGGCCGCGCTCCAGCCTCTCGCCTCGGAGCCCTTGCGGGCCGCGCCATGGCCGGCCGACGGTCCGGCCGCTTCCTCGCCGCTCAACCGGAAGGCCCGCTGCAGCTGCGCATCATAGACATCCCAGGCCCAGGCGATCGAGGTCGTGGCGCCCCGCGCATGGGCCGCCAGATAGCCGCGCACCCGGTAGGCGGCCTCGCCGCCGGGCGGGACCACGGCCACGCGCAGCGCCGCCGCCTCCTCGTCGAGGTCGTGGACCAGCTTTTGGGACATGTCGCGCGGCAGGCCGTCGATCGATTCGAACGCGATGCCGACATCGCCGCCCGGCGCCGAGGCCGCCAGCCCTGAAGGTGCCAGTGCCTGGCCGATCGAAGCGCAGCCCGCCGCCATCAGGCAGAGGGCGAGGCTCACGATGAGCTTGCCGAGCCCGAACGCCAAGCCGCCGCCGGAATCGCTCCCGGCCGCGCCTGCGCCGCGCTGCCTCGCGTTACCCTGCATCCGCATCCCCGCAGGCCGGCAGCGGTCATTGGCGAGACTGTTGTTCTCCGGGGCCATTTGGGAGGGCCCGGGCGCGCCGGCCAGAGCCTGAATCCGTAGCCGCAAACGCGGGCGAGGTCCAGGCAGGTCGACGGCCGGCGGCCAGCGACTGTAGGGTGGGCAAAGGCGCTCTTGGCGCCGTGCCCACGCGAAGTCTCTCGGCAGATTGGGCTGCTGCGCGTGGGCACGGCGGTCCCGGCGTGGTGCGTAAATCGAAGTCTCGCGGCCGCCTTTGCCCACCCTACAGCCGAGCAGCCAAAATCTCTGGGCCGCGACCTTAGTCCGCAAGCGCGATCGCGTTGACGTGGCGGCCGTAGTCCGGCTCGCCCCGATGGGTCGAAGCCCGGTAGCTGAAGAAGTCCTGCGGCGCCGCATAGGTGCAGCGGCCGACATCCTCGATATGCACGATTCCGCAGCCGCGCAGCCGCGCCGCGATATAGCCGGGGAGATCGAAGAGGGCATGGCCGGCGCGTGCCGACGCCTGGAAGAAGCGTCCATTGCCGGCATCCGCGGCCTCGAACCGGGCCACGAACTCGGCCCCGACCTCGTAATTGGGCTGGCGGATCATCGGGCCGAGCCCCACCACCAGGCGGCTGCGCTCCGCTCCGAGCAATTCCATCGCCGCGATCGTGGCCTCCAGCACGCCGTTGAAGGCGCCACGCCAGCCGGCATGCGCCGCCGCGACGACCCCCGCCTGCGCATCCGCGAACAGGACCGGTCCGCAATCCGCGGTGGTCGCCCCGATCGCCAATCCGCGCGCCCGGGTCACGATGGCGTCGGCGTGCGGGCGGGTCTCGGGGGGCCATGGAGCATCGACCGTGACCACGTCCGCCGAATGAGTCTGGTAGGCGGTGAGCAGCCGTTCCGGCCGCACCTCCAGCGCCGCCGCCATGCGGGCGCGGTTCTGCGCCACATTGGCGGGGGCATCGCGCGAGCCGAGGCCGCCGTTGAGGCTGGCATAGATTCCCTGCGACACGCCGCCTGAGCGGGTGAAGAAGGCGTGACGGATGCCCGCCAGGCCGGCGAGCGATGCGGCCTGGACAATGCCGGCGGAATTCACCGCATTCATTTGATCAAGATTCACGGCATCAAGATTCATGGGATCAAAGCTCGAAGCCGGGCAGCGGCCCGAGCTTGGGGTGGCCGAAGCCGACCGCCTTGAACAGTTGTCCCATGTTGCGGCCGCCGGCGCCGGTGAGGCGGGCGAGCGCGCGGTCGATCTCCATCACCTTGCTGGGCGGCGCCGTGTTCTTGAGCGCGATCGCGCGCGATTCGATGCCGAGCCGGCGCAGGAACTCGCCCTGGTCGATCGGCCCATAGGCGCGCGCCCCCATGCTTTCGGCCGCCTCGGCCAGCGCCTGGAAATCCACATGCGCGGTCAGGTCGACCAACCCGGGCGACACCAGCGGATCGACATATTGGTGCTTGCCGACCGCCTGCAGGGTTTCGCCCGGAGCGCTCTTGGCGTGCCCATAGTCGATCACCAGGGCGGCGCCCTCCGCGTGCTTCACCCGGCGGCCGAGCTCGAGCGCGGTCTGGTCGGCGCGCCACTCGAAGACCTCGCCGATCTGCGGGCGCATGCCCCGCGGCAACAGCTGCTCGAACAGCGGAATCGGATCCCGCGCGATGCTGAATCGCAGCTTGTTGCTCTCGTCGATCTTGATGACGCGCTCGTGCCAGCCGTCGGCGCACATCACGGCTTGATGCACCGGCAGCGAATCGAAGAACTCGTTGGCCAGGATGATGGCCGGTCCCTCCGGCACGTCGTTGAGCGACTGGTGCCAGGTGAACGGCACCCCGAGGCCGCCGAGGAATTCGCGCTGGCGCTTCTCCAGCAGCGGGCTGACCTCGACGAAATGCACCGAAAGGGCGGAGCGGAACTCCGGCATCACATGGGCGGCGCGCAGCGCATCCTGCATCATGCTGCCGCGGCCGGGACCGAGCTCCACCAGCCGGATCGGCTGCGGCGAGCCCATCTGGCGCCAGACCGAGCCCGACCACAGGCCGATGAGCTCGCCGAACATCTGGCTGATCTCGGGTGCGGTGGTGAAATCGCCGGTGGCCCCGAACGGATCGTTGGCTATGTAATAGCCGAGCGTCGGATGGGTGAGGCACAGGGTCATGTAATGCATGACCGGCATCGGGCCGGCGATCTGGATGCGCCGGCGAATCTCGGTCTCGAGCGGCGGAAACGGGTCTGTCATCGGACGGTCATGGCGTCGAGGTCGGGGCCGGGCGAAGCGGCGCGCGCCGGCGCGCCACCATGATGAAGGCGATGCCGGCGAGCATCAGCGGCAGCGACAGCAGCATTCCCATGGTAAGGCCTTGCCAGAGAAATCCGAGCTGGGCATCGGGCTCGCGGAACTGCTCGCAGAACACGCGGATCATCCCGTAGCCGAGCGCGAACGCCCCGATGATGGTGCCGGGCCGTTTGAGCGCGCCGCCCCGGATCAGCACATACAGCACCGTGAACAGCACCAAGCCCTCGAGCGTCGCCTCGTAGAGCTGGCTCGGGTGGCGCGGCAGCGGTCCGCCATTGGGGAACACCATGGCCCAGGGAACATCGCTGGGGCGGCCCCACAGCTCGCCGTTGATGAAATTGGCGATGCGGCCGAGGAACAGCCCGATCGGTCCGGCCGCGCAGGTCACGTCACCGAGCGGCAGGAACGAAAGGCCGCGCTGGTGCGCGAACAGGACCACCGCCAGCACGCAGCCCAGGAAACCGCCGTGAAACGACATGCCGCCCTTCCACAGCTGCACGATCTCGGCCGGATTGGCGGCGAAATAGCCGAAATTGTAGAACAGCACGTAGCCGATCCGCCCGCCCAGGATGATGCCGAGCGTCACCCACAGCACGAAATCGTCGAAATCCACCACCGTCATCGGGGCCGCTCCGCCCCAATAGTTTTCGTTGCGGATCAGCCGCCGCGCATAGAGCCAGCCCGCCAGGATGCCCACGATATAGGCGAGCGCATACCAGCGAATGGCGATCGGCCCCAGGTGCAGCAGCACCGGGTCGAAGGCGGGGAAGGGGATGACGAACAGGGGCATGAAGCAACAGGGGCAATGGGGACATGAAGCGAATGGGAGATGCAATCGGTCCGGTCGGTCATGCCGCCATGCCGGTTGCGAAGTCAAGGCGAGGTCGGGCGAGAGCCAAGCCTTGCGGGCCTGATGGCAGATCATTACGGCGGAAAACGGCACCGCGGCGGAGGCGCCGGCGGCCGAGCGGTCTGATCGCCCGGGGCTTGCGGGCCGGCGGGCCGATCGCCATTGTTCGATGACCCCGGAGACCTTCGAATGACCCAGACCAGCAACCGGTTCTTCGACGAGATCGCTAAGCTCATGAACGACGCCGCCGGCGTCGCGCAAGGCGTCCGCCGCGAGTTCGACACGCTGTTCCGCACCCAGGCCGAGCGCTGGCTGCAGGATCTCGATCTGGTCAAGCGCGAGGAGTTCGAGGCCGTCCGGGACATGGCCCGCCTCGCCCGCGAGGAGAACGAGGCCCTCAAGGCCCGCCTGGCCGCCCTCGAGGCGAAGCTGGGGGCGCCGCCAGGGGCGTAAAATCGGCGTGGTCCTGCAGGGGCGATCGCGTGTGATGCAACCAGTGCGCTCTCAGCCTTACCTCCGCCTGCAAGCAGGGCGATCGCATATGGGCGGCGCCGCATTCTCCACCTCTCCCCGCGTGCGGGGAGAGGTCGGCGCGGAGCGCCGGGTGAGGGGGCCTCTCCACGAGTTCTGGGCCCTTGCAGGGGGAGGGAACGACCTCGCTTTGGGGCACGCGTATAGGGGGCTTTTGGAAATGGCCGCTTCCCCGCCGGCTTCCTTGTCAATTCCGCCGGGTGCCGTTATAAGCCGGCGCAATCGCGGCCCCCGCGTGCCTGGCGGCAGGTCGCCGCCCGAAGGCCGCAGGAGCGGCCTTTTCCATAGCAGCAGACGCAGCCTTCAAGATGCGCTGCGAAATGCGCCGAGAGGATACGAGTCATGGCGACGGTCAGAGAGATGAAGGCGATGGCGCGCCCGCGCGCCGGCAAAGGGGCGGCTCGCACCGAGCGCCGGGCCGGCCGCGTGCCGGGCGTCATCTATGGCGACAACCAGCCGCCGATGACCATCTCGGTCGAGCATGAGGAGCTGCGGCGCCGCATCTATGCGGGCCACTTCCTCACCACCATCTACGAGCTCGACATCGACGGCACCAAGCATCGGGTCATTCCGCGCGAGTTCCAGCTCGATCCGGTGAAGGATTTGCCGGTGCACGTGGATTTCCTGCGGCTCGGGGTCGGGGCGCAGATTCGCGTGCGCATTCCGGTGCATGTGCTCAATGCCGAGACTCGCCGGGGGTGAAGCGCGGCGGCGCCGTCAACCTGGTCACCCACACGGTCGAGGTGATGTGCTCGGCCGACGCCATCCCGGAATTGATCGATGTCGATATCAGCGAGCTCGAGATCAATTATTCGAAGCACCTGAACGAGATCGAGCTGCCCTCGCATGTGCGCGTGATCGGCCGCGCCGACCAGACCCTGGTCACCATCGTGCCGCCGTCGGGCTACGCCGAAGAGCTCAAGGCGCAGGCGGAAGCCGCCGCAGCGGCCGCGGCCGCCGCGGCAGCAGCTGCTGCAGCCGGTGTGGCCCCGGGCGCGGCAGCGGGCGGAGCGCCCGGCGCTGCTCCGGGCGCGGCGCCGGCGGCCGGCGCTCCGGCGGAGAAGAAGTAACCGCAGCGTCACGCGCGAGCGTCATCACCAAAACCGTAGGGCGGTTTTTCGCATCAGCCGCCCTGCGCCATCATCCTGCCGATCATCCTGCGGGTTTCGGGCGGCCCGCGCCGCGAGGCGGCCGCGCCTTCAGGATGACGGAGAATGTCCATGCTGCTCATCGTGGGGCTCGGCAATCCGGGTTCCGGCTATGCCGGCAACCGTCACAATATCGGCTTCATGGCGGTCGACGCGATCGGCAAGCGTCACGGCATCGGCCCCTGGCGGCGGAAGTTCCAGGGCGTGTTCGCCGAAGGGCCGCTCGCCGGCGAGCGCGTGTTGTTGCTGCTGCCCGGGACCTTTATGAACGAATCCGGTCGCGCGGTCGCGCAGGTCAAGCAATTCTTCAAGCTCGACTTGCCCGACATCGTGGTAGTCCACGACGAGATCGAGCTCCCCCCCGGCAAGGTGCGGGTCAAGACCGGCGGCGGCAATGCGGGCCATAACGGGCTGCGCTCGATCTCCGATCACATCGGTAACGACTATCGGAGGGTGCGCATCGGGGTCGGCCATCCGGGCGTCAAGGATAAGGTGCAAGGGTACGTACTGAGCGACTTCGCCAAGAGCGAGCGCGAGTGGGTCGAAGCCCTGTGCGGGTTGATCGCTGACAATGCCGAACTTCTGGCTGGGCGCAAGGACGCGAGCTTCCAGAACAAGGTGCACCTGGCCATGCAGGCCAAGGGCTTTCTCGATTCGAAGACTTCCGACGACTCGGACCACTAGTTTTTAGCGCACAGGCACTTTCATGGGATTCAAATGTGGCATCGTCGGCCTGCCGAACGTCGGCAAATCGACGCTCTTCAACGCGCTGATCCAGACCGCGGCCGCGCAGGCCGCCAATTATCCGTTCTGCACCATCGAGCCCAATGTGGGCGAGGTGGCGGTGCCGGATCCGCGGTTGGACAAGCTCGCGGCGCTCGCCAAGTCGGCCACCATCGTGCCGACGCGGCTGGCCTTCGTGGACATTGCCGGCCTGGTGCGCGGTGCCTCCAAGGGCGAGGGCCTCGGCAACCAGTTCCTCGGCCACATTCGCGAGGTCGACGCCATCGTGCATGTGGTGCGCTGCTTCGAGGACGAGGACGTCACCCATGTGGAGAACAAGATCGATCCGATCGCCGACATCGACATCGTCGAGACCGAGCTGATGCTGGCCGATCTCGACAGCCTGGAGCGGCGGGTGGACGCGCTGGAGAAGAAGGCCAAGGGCAGCGACAAGGAGGCGGTGGAGGCCAAGGAGACGCTCGATCTGGTCAACCGCGCGCTCGTCCTCTTGCGCGGCGGCCAGCCGGCCCGCTTGATCGCGCGCAAGCCCGAGGAGGAGAAGGCTTTTCATGCGCTCGGCCTCCTGACCTCGCTGCCGATGCTCTATGTGTGCAATGTCGAGGAGGCGGCGGCCGCCACCGGCAACGGCTTTTCACGCCGGGTCGAGGAGCGCGCCAAGGCGGAAGGCGCCGGCTGCATCGTCATCTCGGCCAAGATCGAATCCGAGATCGCGGTGCTGCCGCGCGCGGAGCGCGCCGAGTTCCTGGCCGCCGTCGGGCTGGCGGAGACCGGCCTCGATCGCCTGATTCGCGCCGGTTATGCGCTGCTCCACCTGGTGACCTTCTTCACCGCCGGGCCGAAGGAGACGCGGGCCTGGACGGTGGCGCGCGGCGCCCGCGCCCCGCAGGCCGCCGGCGTCATCCACACCGATTTCGAGCGCGGCTTCATCCGCTCCGAAACCATCTCCTACGACGATTATGTGAAGCTCGGCGGCGAAGCCGGCGCGCGCGATGCCGGCAAGTTCAGGCTGGAAGGCAAGGACTACGTGGTCGCCGATGGCGACGTGGTGCATTTTCGGTTTGCGTTGTGAGAGGGGTGAGCGGGGAATTAGTGAGTAGTGAGTAGTGAGTAGTGAGTAGTGAGTAGTGAGTAGTGAGTGTGATGTGAGTAGTGACTCGTGGAGGAACTCAGCTATCACCACTCACTATTCACCACTCACTACTCCCCGCCTCTCACATCTGCCCCCGGTTCCGCATGGCACCCAGATGCTCGTTGATGCGGAACGTGATCAGCACGAATTCCGACAGGATGCGCAGGAAGATCACGCCGGCCAGCATCCCGAGCACGCTGGAGACGACCAGGAACAATCCGGCGAGCGGCTGCAGCATCATGACCGCCAGCCCGGACAGAATTCCCGACAGGCCGGCCACCACCGCGATGATGACGGCGAGCAGATAGAACACCTTGATGATTGAAGGCGTGATGAAGCGTTCCCACTGAAAAAGGTCGCGCAGATCGAACATGTTTCCTCCTCGCCTCGGCTCCCGGCAACCCTCGCCAAGGGTCCATGCGGACGTGGTGCGTCGTGCAAATCAGCTCGTGCCGCTGGCGGGCGGAGACTGCCCTTTCGGCCGTGGCCGGTCAATCGACCACGCCGCGCCGCGCTTGCTGCTCCAAGCCTTTTTTCAGCAAGAGCCGGCTTGAATTGGTTGATCGCATTCGGCCCACCCTTGGCCCGGCCTGGAGCCGGGACAAGGGCATCGACGTGACGGCGGCGCCGATTCAGCTGGCCGTAACCATCCCCGATAACCATGCCGTATCACGTTACCGTAACCATGCGGGCAGCATGCAACCCATGGCCGCCCGGCGCATTAACAAAGCGGGAGGAGTCGCGACCTAACCTTGAAACGTATTTCGGGGGAGAGGGACGATGCCATCCTTGCCGCAACCGCTGGTGAAACGGGTCGCTTTGCTGTTCGGGCTCGCCGGGCTCTGCCTGGGAGCCGCCCTCGCGCTCGCCGCCGGGCGGATCGCTTCCCAGCGGCGACCTGCTGGCGAGCATGGATCGCACCTCGGCCGACGTCACCGGCAGCATCGGTACGGCGGGCGCGCGCCTGCCGTTGACCGACGAGCAGCGCGGCCACATCTTCGACGGCATCATGAAGCTTCACGACGCGCCGGTCGCCGACGTGCCGGCGCCCGACGCCATCGCGGCATTGCCCAGCTCGGTGCCGCTGCAGGAATTGCCGGCGAGCGTGACGCGCGAGATCCCGATGGTGCTGGGCTACAAATTCGTCAAGCTCGACGACCGCATCCTGCTGGTGCGCCCGCGCGACCGCTCCGTGGTGGCCGAGATGCCGCGCTACCACACCGTGCTGGATTGAACACGCCTGGCGTTGGATGGAACGCGATTGAAGCGTCCACTCTTGTCGTCCCGGCCCATAGCGCGTTGCAGACGCGCGTGAACGCGCTTTTGGCGCCGGGACCCATACCATCAGGGCGCTTACGACCGTCTTCGACGGGCTATGGCAGCTGATCGATAGGGCACGGAGTATGGGTCCCTGCCTTCGCAGGGACGACCGTGTATGCACTCCCGTGAGCTGAGTCCTGCCTCCCGCCCCCGCCCGTCAGCCGCCGCGCGCCCGCAGCGCGCCTTCGCTCTTCCACTTGGCCAGGCTTTCGGTGATGACCTTGGTGGATTGCATCGCCGACTGGCTCAGGTGGGCATATTCGGTGATCTCGCGCTGAACCCGCGCGCCCTCGCTCTGCAGCAGTTCACGCAGCGTGTGCAGCTCCGTCATCAATCGATCGATCTCCTGCACCGAGGAGCCGGCCACCCGCTGCAGCAGCGTGCTGATATTGTTGGCCACCACCTCGCTGTCGGCTTCCGGCGTCCGCCGCAGCGTGGCGACGTCCCGGCGAACGAACTCCCGAATCTCCCCTTCCACCGCACTCTCCGTCGACTTGTCGAGCTCGTTGGGCTCTCTTGGTTTGATCAATGTCATGACGTTCACCCCGTTCTCGCGCCGCGGCGCAGATCCACGACCGCGATTGCGACACGCGAATGTGACCGCTTCGCGACCATTTGGTCGCGGTCCACGGTTGCGTGACCTTATGGGGATACCGTTGGGGGGATGGCGAGTGCGAAATTGGACAGGGGTGAGTGGGGTGGGTAGTGAGTAGTGAATGGTGAGTAGTGAGCCGCAGCTTCAATCAACCACTCACCACTCACCACTCACCACCCACCAATTCGCCATTCACCGGCTTTCAGTACCCCACAATAATCTCGCCGATGGTCGGCTTGGCGGCCTTGATGGCGGGATCGTTGGAGGCGAACTCGGTGGTGCTGGCGGCGGCCTCGAGCGTGGCGGCCGCAGCCTTCGGGTCCGGCTTGAGCTGGACCTCGACCTTGCAGCCGTCGGTGAGCAGGCCGAGCGCGCCGCCGTTCCAATCGGTGACCGCGGCCATGCCGCCCTTCTCGAAGCCCATGAGCTTGAACGGCTTGCCGTTCAGCTTCTCCAGCGCCGCCAGCGGCAGGCCGAGGTGAATCCCCTTGTAGGCCGTCCAGGTGGATTGTCCGTCGATCACCATCATGCGGGTCCCGGCGCGCTCGTTATCGTCGTCCCACAACACCTCCAGGCGCCGTTTCGGATCGGTGGGAAACAGCACCGAGGCCATCAGGGTCGAGCCGTCGTCGCCGCTCACCTGGGTGAACTCGACATTGTGCACCCCGTAGGCCTGGGCGAGCCGCAGGTGGCCGGAATTCTTCGCGAAGGCCCCGCTGCAGGTGACCAGGCGGGCCGACTCCGCCGGTTTGGGTGGCGGCGCCGGCTTGGCGGGCGCAGCCGGGTCATTCGGCTCGGTATCGGTATCGGCAGCGGCCGGCGGCTTGGCGGCCAGCT
Organism: uncultured Alphaproteobacteria bacterium; assembly: GCA_963744275.1. Lineage (GTDB taxonomy): Bacteria > Pseudomonadota > Alphaproteobacteria > Rhizobiales > Xanthobacteraceae > VAZQ01. Next base: position 369,073 of record CAVUSX010000021.1, on the reverse strand, counting down.
TTTTTGGTTTGGCGGGGGCGGCAGGCGCGGCCGGCGGATTGTTGTCGGTGTCGGTATCTGCGGTCGGGGCGGGGGCCGGTTTCGGTTTCGGCTTGGCCGCCACCTTCGGTTTGGCCGCAGGGGCGGGCACGATCTGGGACGGCATGATCTGCTCGTCATCGCGCAGCTGCGGCTGCTGCAATCCGGGCGACGCGCGCGGGCCTGTTTGCGCGAAGGCAGCGGCCTGCAGCACCGCCAAGCTCCCGGCCGCCAGCACCATTCGAAGCCAATAGTTCATCGCACCCTCCGGATTTGTCTTAGGCGATGCCGACCCCTCAGCCAATGCTAACCCTGACCCGGTTCCGCCACAATCTCCAACCCGCTCACCGGGGTCCCGGCGGGTGCGACTTTACCGCCGGCATCGCGACCGCATTTTCGCCCCATCAGGCGCGAAAGTCGCTCGCGCGGGCGACCCGGAACCGGGCCTCCGGAGCCGCGTTGGGCCATTGCTTGGCGAAAACAGGAGGCTTTGCAATGAGACCCATTGGCACAACACCCCGTGGAATTGGCGCGATCGCGCTCGGCTTGGCGCTCGCATCCGGCGCCGCGGCCGCCCAGGCCCAAACGGCCGTCAGCCGCCAGATCACCAGCGAGCCGGTCGAGACCGTGGTCACCCAGGGACCCAACGGAACGGCGGTCACCCGGCGCATCCTTTCGCCGGAACCCGGCGTGAGCGTCTATGCGCCCCCGCCGGTGGCGTACGGACCGGTCGCCACCGAGACGGTCGAGCCGCAATATGTCGAGCCCGCCGCTCCGGCGCTGACCACCCGGCGCGTGACCACCAGCCGGGCCACCACGGCGCCCGCCCGCACCCGCACCGCGACCCATTCGGCCCGCACCGAAACCCGCCGCACCGTCACCCGCACCGTGGTGACGCCACCGAGCGAGCCGGCGCTGGTGCTCAGCCCGGCGCAGCGCCAAGTCATCTATCGTACCGTCGTGCAGCGCGAGGTCTACCCGGCGCCGGTTGCGGTCGCGCCGCCCGCGGATGCCTACGCGCCGCCGCCTCCCGCCGTCTATCCCGCGGACGCGGCCTATGGGCCCGACGCGGCCTATGACGCCTATGCGTACGACCCCTATCACGACCAGGTGGTTCGCGACCCGTATCGCCCGGTCTACCGCCCGGACATCGTTCCGCTCATGGTCGGCGCCCGCATCCCGCAAAGCGTGCCGCTCCTCGCGGTGCCGCAGCCGGTGGCGGCCCGCATCCCGGCGGCGGCGCCCTACAGCTACGCCGTCATCGACAACCGGGTCTATCTGGTCGACCCGGCCACCAGCCTGATCGTGGCCGCGATAGCGCCCTGAGCTGAAGGAGTGCAGGGGAGGGGCCCACGCAACAATCATCGTCATGCCCGGCAGCCGCCGGGCATCTACGTCTTTATTGTGGGGAAGCAAACAAAGACGTGGATGGCCGGGGGAGACCCCGGCCATGATGCTCTATTCATTACATTATCCATCCATATCAATCACATAACAACAATCTCCCTACGTGGACACAACAACACACCGTAATGACAACATTCGGCGGCGTGTAGCGGCGAGCCGCTCATGGATGGCGAAGCCGGACCGGTCGGACGCGCTGAGGTGACTGGCAAAGCGACGTCCGAGCGCACGACGTGGTTGGGGACGGGATGCCCGGAAGGCAGTGCAGGGTAAGCGGAGAGAGCTGTCGGGCTTGCGAGAGCCAGGCAGGAGGCAGAGGCCGCGTAGTACCGCAGTGGTGAGGAGCCACGGAAAGCGCGGACGCAAAGCCGCGCCGAGGGAAGGTGGGTAGGAAGGTGGATGCGGGACGAACGGAATGAAGCAAGCGACAGCATCGGCAGTGCCCGCGAGGGCTAAACGAGGTGCAGAAGCCCGCGACTGGTCGTGGGTGGAAGCTCGGTCTGGACGGAACGCATGGTGTCGGCGCTGGAGAACAGCGTCAAAGGAGATAGTTAATACAGTTTGATGGACAAGGTAAATGCGCCCGACACGCTGGAGGCGGCCTGGAGCAAGGTCCGGTCCAACGACGGCGTGGCGTACGTGGATGGACAAAGCCTCGAGCGGTTCGCGGCACATAAGGAGATATACATGAACGAGCTAGCAAACGCGCTGCAAGAGGAAGATATCATACGCAGCCAGTCAAGCAGTCGATATCTCGAAAAGCGATAGCAAGACGCATCGCTAAAGATACTCACAGTCAAAAAACACATCGTTCAGACAGCGTGAAATTCGTACTCTAAACGATCTTCGAGCGACATTATGTACGACGAGATACAACTTCCGTCGCACTCGCTGCCGAGACGCGCTGCGCGAGTAACACAACTAATCGAGGAAAAACACACCTTCGTAGTAGATACCACATACAGAGATACTTCGACAACATCTCGCACAAGCGTTGATGCAACAAGTCGAAAGCAATCAGTGATAACACATTCTCACCTGATGCGCACTAACTTACGCAAACATCTTGCAACACCGCATAACACCACGAGGAACCGCAAATGCATAATAAACCCTACTACAAATCTATGACGCTAAAACATCCGCGATATCGATGTGCGCTACGCCGACGACTGTGTGCCACGAACGCACCACGCAGAGGTGCGGAACTGTGTGAGAGATGAGGTAGGTCCTCCGGAGCCGGCCGTCAGGGGCAGGCTTCAAACCACCGCAAGCTGCGTCGTCAAAAGCCTGTGGTGAGCGTTGCGGAAAAGGCGGGACTTGATCCCGTCAGGTATGGCTCAGAGAGACGAGCGCGAGCAAACCGCTGATGACGTGTCGAAAGCGTATAGACGATGTCAAAACCGGGGAGAAGTCGTTAACCCGGGACAAGTCCGGGGGACGGCCTCATTGCTGCCCGGACGACATCCGGCATGAAGGCGGCGTGAAGCTGAGCTGGCTCTTGCACGGAACGTGGGAACCTGTCGCCCCGATGCTAAGGGAGAAATCCAAATGGGAGGCCCCCATAAGGATGAGAGTACCGAAGCGGAGCACAGGGACGGAGCAACCCGTATTAGGGTTGAAGGCTCTGTAATGGGGCTGGACCGAAGGGGTTGCGTTGTTCAGCTCTCGCCCGAGTCAACCAGCAATGGGAGGAACCTCATGGATAGAGCAAAGCCGTTCGACATTCCGAAAAGGGAAGTATGGGAAGCCTACAAGCGGGTTAGAGCCAACCAAGGATGCGGCAGGCGTCGACGGTCAATCGATTGCGGACTTCGAGGCTGATCTTTCGAACAACCTCTACAAGCTCTGGAATCGGATGTCGTCGGGCAGTTATTATCCGCCGCCGGTGCGAAGGGTCGACATACCGAAGGAGATGGCAGGACGCGGCCACTTCGGATTCCCACAGTCGCCGACCGCATCGCCCAGACGGTGGTCAAGCGGTTCCTGGAGCCTCTCGTGGAGCCTTACTTCCACGATGACTCCTATGGATATCGACCCAGCAAATCGGCGCTCGATGCGGTCGGGTGGCGCGGCAGCGATGCTGGCGCTATGCCGTAGGTTCTCGATTTTGATATCAAGACCTTCTTCGACAGCATCGATTCCAATCTGTTGATGCGTGCAGTCCGCAAACATACTGATTGCCCGTGGGTGCTTTTGTACATCGAGCGATGGCTGAAAGCACCTGATACAGATGGCGGATGGAAGCCTCATCGCAAGAGAACGAGGACGCCACAGGGCGGGGTCATCAGCCCCCTCCTGTCAATCTCTTTCTGCATTATACGTTCGACATGTGGATGCGCCGGAACCATCCGGACTATCCCGTTCGAGCGTTATGCCGATGATGTTATCTGCCATTGTCGCAGTGAGGAGCAGGCGAGGACGTTGCGTGCATCGCTTGAGAAACGGTTCGCTGAATGCGGGCTGACGCTTCATCCTGAGAAGACAAAGATCGTCTATTGCAAGGATGATGACCGACGCGGAGACTATCCTGACCACAAGTTCGATTTCCTCGGCTATACTTTTCAGGCCGAGGTTATCGCGCCGATGGAATGGGTTCGGCGTCTCGTTCAGTCCAGCGGTCAGCGACAAAGCTCTCAAAGTCGATCCGGCAGACTGTTCGCCGCTGGACGCTCCATGAGCGCAGCGACAAGTCGCTTGATGATCTGGCGCGGATGTTCAACGCTCATATCCGCGGCTGGATCAACTATTATGGCCGTTTCTACAAGTCGGCTCTTTACCCGACCCTTCGGCACATCGACCGCATCCTGGCGCGATGGGCTCATCGGAAGTTCAAGTCCTTGAAGAGGCATCAAGCGACGATCACATCACTGGCTGGAGCGCATCGCGCGTCGTCAGCCGGATCTGTTCGCTCACTGGCGTCTTCTGCATGGACGCGGCCGAACAATGGGAGCCGGATGAGGCGCGAGTCTCACGTCCGGTTCTGCGAGAGCGCGGCGGTGAAATTCCTCCGCGCCACTCACCTCGTGGTCCTGTGCCAGACCCGCGAAGAGGCCGAAGCCGCTCTCGCCGACGTTCGCGCCTTCGTCAACGAAACTGCCTGCGTCTGCATCCGCACAAGACTCATCTCGGCGACTGCCGCACACGCCGAGGCAGGGCTTCGACTTCCTCGGCTACCGCTTCGAGGCCGGCCAGCGTCTTCGTCCGCAAGAAGAGCCTGACCACGCCTCAAGGATCGTATCCCGGTGAAGACGAAACGCACACGCGGCGACAGCCTCGCGTGCATCGTCGCTCGATCTCAATCCGTACTGCTGCGCGGCTGGTTCGGCTACTTCAAGCACGCCCATCCCGGCACCTTCTCCAGCGCTCCACAAGTTCATCCGCAGACGGCTACGCTCCTCTCCTGCGTAAGCAGGAAAAGCGTTCCGGCTACGGTCTTATCCGGCCGATCACCAACGCTGGCCCAACGCCTTCTTCGCTCAAGCCGGGCTGCTCGCACTTCACACAGCCTGGCTGACCGCGAGACACTCCCGATGAGGAAACTCCCGACTGGAGAGCCGTATGCGGGAAAACCGCACGTACGGTTCGGAGGCGGGGAGGGAACTTCCCGACCCCTATCGGCCCACTTTCACGGGTGCTGTAGGATGGGTAGAGCTCTTGCGAAACCCATCTCTTCAACGCTGACGGAAACGCCTCGCTGCCAAGCCGCCCACAACCCTACCCCGCGATCACCGCCGACCGGCGCTCAGCTGGCGACATTCCATATCTCGTCTGCGTATTCGTGGATCGTTCGGTCTGAGGAGAACCAGCCCATTCGGGCTGTCGTCGTGATGGAGGCGCGCCACCAGGCATTCGGGCTGCTTCCACAGGTTGTCGACGGCGCGTTGAGCGGTCCAGTAGGCGTCGAAGTCGGCCGCGACCATGAACGGGTCGAAGTCCAGCAACGCGTCGACCAGGTCGCGAAATCGATCGGGCGCCTCGGGCGAGAACGTCCCCGACGCAATGCTTTCGATGACGGCCGCGAGCCGCGGGCAGATCTCCGCGGCCTCGCGCCCGGTCGATCGCGCGCGGCGTCTTCTTCGACCTCGCTCGCGGTCAGCCCGAAGATGAAGAAATTCTCCGCCCCCACCTGCTCGCGCATCTCGATATTGGCTCCGTCGAGCGTGCCGATGGTGAGCGCGCCATTCAAGGCGAGCTTCATGTTGCCGGTCCCGGAAGCCTCCATGCCGGCGGTGGAAATCTGCTCGGAAAGATCCGCCGCCGGAATGATCTGCTCTGCGAGGCTGACGTTGTAGTCCGGGAGAAACGCCAGCTTGAGCCGATGCCCGACGATCGGGTCTGAATTGACCGTCCGTCCGACATCGTGCGCGAGCTTGATGATGAGCTTCGCGCGGGTGTAGTCGGAGGCTGCCTTGCCGGCGAAGATTTTCACCCGTGATGTCCAATCCTCGGACGGCCGGGCGCGAATGGCCTGAAAGAGAGCAATCGTCTCGAGAATATTGAGAAGCTGGCGTTTGTATTCATGAATGCGCTTGATGTGCACGTCGAAGAGTGCCGATGGATCGACCGCAATTCCGGTCGACGTCCGCACGCGTTGGGCGAGCGCCATTTTGTTTCGCAGCCGCGTTTCGGCAAAACGGCCGACAAGACCGGAGGCGCCAGCGCCGGAGGCGCCGGCATGGCGCTCGAGCTCCCGCAACGCATCGGTATCGTCGCACACCCGCTTGCCGAGGACCTCGGTCAGCAGCGATGTGAGGCCCGGATTGGCCTGATGCAGCCAACGGCGGAAACTGATGCCGTTCGTCTTGTTGACGATCTTGCCGGGATTGTCCGCGTCGAGCCCGCGAAAGATCGTGCGCCGCATCAGCTCCGTATGCAGGGCGGAGACGCCATTGACCTTGTGCGCGCCCACGAAGGCGAGGTGGCCCATCCGCACGCGCTTGTCGGCGCTTTCATCGATGAGCGAGACCGACGAGATCATCGCGCGGTCGGTCATCCCGCGCTCGGCCAGTCCGCCCAGATGAAACCAGTTGATCAGATAAATGATCTGAAGATGGCGCGGCAAAAGCCTGTTCAGCAGCGATGCCGGCCAGCTTTCGAGCGCCTCGGGCATCAATGTATGGTTCGTGTAGTTCAGCGTTCTGGTGGTGATGCTCCATGCATCCGGCCAGGGGAAATCGTGCTCATCCACCAGGATACGCATCAGCTCGGCGACCGCGATCGCGGGATGGGTGTCGTTGAGCTGGATGGCCGCCTTGTCCGGAAGCGAAGCCAATGTCTCGTATTGCGCGAGGTGCCTGCGCAGAATGTCCTGCAGGGACGCCGAGGTGAAAAAATACTCCTGGCGCAGGCGCAATTCCTCTCCCGCCAGCGTCGCCGTGCTGGGGTAAAGCACCCGGCAGATGGCCTCTGCTTGCGCGCGCGCCGCCACCAAATCGACGACCTCCGCGGGGTTGAACGGCTTGAGCTGAACGGCATCGGTCGCGCGCGCCGACCACAAACGCAGCGTGTTGACGTGCCGTCGACGCCAGCCGACGATCGGAGTGTCATAAGCCGTGGCAAGCACGGTCTCGGCCGGGTACCAAATGCCCCGGGCGGTATCGGCGCTGCCACCGACATACTCGACCGTTCCGCCGAACCCGACCGGATAGCTCACCTCCGGCCGGGCAAACTCCCAAGGGTTGCCGTACGCGAGCCAGTCATCAGGCAGCTCGTGTTGCCAACCATCGCGGATTTCCTGCTTGAACAGGCCCTGCTGGTAGCGGATGCCGTAGCCGTAAGCGGGCAAGCCCAGGCTGGCCATGCTGTCCATGAAGCAGGCTGCGAGCCGGCCCAGGCCGCCGTTTCCGAGCCCGGCGTCCGGCTCCAGCGTGCGCAACCGGTCGAGATCGACGCCGAAGCTCGCGAGCGCCTCGCGCGCCGGCTCCATCAGGCCGAGATTGGTCAGTGCGTCGAAGAGCACACGTCCAATGAGATATTCGATGGAGAGATAGTAGACGCGCTTTCCCTGTCCAGCCTCGGCGCGGCGGGTCGAATCCAGCCAGCCGTCGATGATCTGATCGCGTGCCGCAAGGGCCGTCGCCACAAACCAGTCGAGGTCACTGGCGCTCGACACGTCCTTGCCGGCCGCATAAGTCAGCTTTCCCAGGATCGCCGCGCGAAGCTCCTTGATGTCCGTGGTCCGCGTCGATTGCGACGAGGATTGGTATTGGTGCACTATCGCCTCTCACCTCTCGCGATCCTGATTCGATCGGCCACCTTGGCCCAATGCCCTTGCGCGCACAACCCTTCCGGCTGCGGCCGCAGGGCCCGCCCGGCGTATCGACGAGCAGCGGTCTTCGAAGGCGATTTATCGAGAATCGGGCGCGCTGCGGGAGCTTCCCAGAGAATTGTTCCCGGACTAGGTTGTTCCCGACCGCGATAAGGTTGTCGCGGAGCGCTGTAGGGTGGGCAAAGGCGGCCGCGAGATTTCGATTGATGCACTGTGCCGGGTCCGCCGTGCCCACGCGGAGCAGCGCGATCTGCCGAGAGACTTCGCGTGGGCACGGCGCCATAGCCCGTCGAAGACGGGCGTAAACGCCCTGATGAGCGCCTTTGCCCACCCTACGTGCGATTCCGGTTGATCGAAATCCGCTCTAGGTTGATCCTAGCCGCGATCAAGCTGTCGCGGAGCTCGGAGGATCGGTTGTTGGCGCAGCTCGTCATCGTCTCGAATAGAGTCGCCATCCCCGAGAAGAACGCAGCGCAACGCGCCGGCGGGCTCGAAGTGGCTGTGAACGCGGCGTTCAAGGACAGGCCCGGCATCTGGTTCGGTTGGAGCGGGAAGGTCACTACGCGCACCAAGATTCGCAACACAGGAGGTCGTGCACGACCAGGTCACCTACATCACCGCTCGACCTCTCGAAGGAGGACCACAAGGAATACTACAACGGCTTTGCCAATCGCGTGCTGTGGCCGATCCTGCACTATCGCGTCGACCTTGCCGAGTTCTCGCGCCGCGATTTGAGCGGCTATTTGCGTGTCAATGATCACTTCGCGCGCGAGCTGCACGAGGTGCTCGGCGCCGGAGGATCTGGTGTGGGTGCATGATTATCACCTGCTGCCGCTCGCCAAGGCGCTGCGCGAGCGCGGCCACAAGAACCGCATCGGTTTCTTCCTTCATATCCCGTGCCCGCCGCCGGAGATGCTGACCGCGTTGCCCAACCACGAGCGTCTCATTCCATCGCTCTGCGAATACGACCTCGTCGGCTTTCAGACCGGCGACGACGCCTTCAATTTCAGCCGCTACCTGACGCGCGAATGCGGCCTGCACAGTCATGATTTTAATTTCAGGATCGGCGAGCGGACGATGCGGATCGACGTCTTTCCGGTCGGCATCGAGACCGCGGCCTTCGCCCGTCTCGCCCAGCGTTCGGAGCGATTGCCGTTCGTCCAGCGCGTGCTCGAGAGCCTGGTCGGCCGCGCGCTCATCATCGGGGTCGATCGCCTCGATTACTCGAAAGGGATCGCGCATCGGCTTTCGGCGTTCGAACGCTTCCTGCGGACGCAGCCGGAATGGCGGGGCAAGGTGACCTATCTGCAGATCGCGCCCAAGAGCCGGACCGAGATCCCGGAATATGCCGACATAGAGCGGGAGATCGGCGCGGCTGCGGGACGCATCAACGGTGCCTTCGGGGAGGCGGACTGGACGCCGATCCGCTACGTCAACCGCGCCTATGCCGCTCCACGCTCGCCGGGCTCTATCGCGCCGCGCGCGTCGGGCTGGTGACCCCGCTTCGCGACGGCATGAACCTCGTCGCCAAGGAATATGTCGCGTCGCAAAATCCCGATGATCCGGGTGTGCTCATCCTGTCGCGTTTTGCCGGCGCGGCGCACGAATCAAGGCGGCCCTGCTGGTCAATCCCTATGATCCCGACAGCGTGGCGGCTGCGATCGGGCAGGCGCTGTCGATGTCGCTGGACGAGCGCCGCGAGCGGCAGAGCTCGCTCTTCAAAGCGCTCTCGCAAAACGACATTCAGCACTGGGCCGGCCGCTTTCTCGGCGAGCTGGAGCGCGAGCCTACCGCCTGGAGCCGGATGGAGCGGTTACCCCTGTAGCCTGAACTCAGCCGCCGGTCCCGCAGCGCCAGCCCGGCGTGGCCGGCCACTCCTTGCTGTCGAAGCTCCAGAACGCCCGCCCGCTGGATTTCGACCCTTCGCTCGCCACGACGCACAGCTCCGCCCCCGGCGAATAATCTGGTTCCCATAGACGTAGAAGTCCTTCATGCCCTCCTGATTGACGGCCGGCGGCGGCGCCGAGGGGATGACGACTTGCGCCTGCGCGGAGACCGGAAGCAGCAGGCTGACGATCAAAACAGAATCCCGCATGAGGCGCCCTTCTGACTGCGAACCGTTTCGCGCCTGCGCCATTTTTCACCAGTTGTGTGTAACTTCTGCGACGGGCTTGCGCCGGGTCCGCAAGCTTCCTTCACTGGGCTGCAGACCCCGGAGAAGAACCGGAGAAGAATATGGCTTGGTGCCTAAAATACTACGAGTGCAGCGGATGTGGCACCAAGTGGACCGACGAATGGTCTTGCGCATGCAATGATCGCTGCCCGAATTGCGACACCGAGACCGAGCCGTACGACGATGAAGATATAACTTACGTCGTGGTGCCCAGCGCCCCGGGCACCTTCACGGTGATGTTCTCGCCCGACGGCGCCGAGGACTCCCCCGGCTATGAACCGATCGGAGATCTTCAGCACCCGGGAAAGTGCCCTCGCGTTCCTAACGTTGAGGCTGGCTGATTGAGGGGGTCGCTCGGCTGGGCCGCGACGGGGCGCACACCTGCCAGAAGTCTATTGAGAACAAAACAAGAACAATGTAGAATTGTGCCCTGTCAGCCGGGCGGGCTGTATTTTTTGGGGACGATCCGATGGCGCACCGTATTGGCGGCTTCGACAATGGTACTGCTATGGCTGATAAGTCGCTTGAGACCGAGCTGATGGGAAATCGAACGCGAGAATCAGGGTTGGCGCGAGCTACCGCCGTGGAGGCCGCGATTCGCAACCTGAAGCCGGCGCCGAAGTCGAAGTGCGACGCGGTCATTGCGTGCGAAGACAACCTTGAATTTATGCGGCCGCTCGAAAGCGGATCGATCCAGCTCGTCGTGACCTCTCCTCCCTATAACATCGGCAAGAAATATGAATCCAAATCCCCGCTCGACCACTACATCAGAGCTCAGGGCCGGGTAATCGCCGAATGCATCCGCCTGTTACGCCCGGGCGGTTCGCTTTGCTGGCAGGTGGGCAACCACGTTCACAAGGGAGAGATATTCCCGCTGGACCTCGTGCTCTACCCGATCTTTCGTGAGCATGGGCTCAAGCTGCGGAACCGCATTGTCTGGCATTTCGAGCACGGTCTTCACTGCTCGAAGCGACTGTCCGGTCGGTACGAGACCATTCTCTGGTTCACGAAGGGTGACGACTACATTTTCAATCTCAACTCGATCCGAGTTCCGTCAAAGTATCCCGGCAAGAAATACTTCAAGGGGCCAAAGGCTGGCCAGCTTTCGTGCAATCCATTGGGCAAGAATCCGGGAGACGTTTGGATTTTCCCAAACGTAAAAAATAATCATGTCGAGAAGACAATTCATCCTTGCCAGTTTCCCGTAGAGTTGGTCGAACGGCTTGTTCTCTCGCTCACCAATCGGGGCGATGCCGTGCTCGATCCTTACATGGGGGTTGGCTCCGCGGTCGTCGCTGCCCTTAAGCATGAGCGGGTTGGATACGGCTGCGATATCGTGCCCGAATATGTCGAGGTCGCTCGGGAGAGAGTCCGCCAGCTTCGTGCAGGAGTTCTCAAGAGCCGTCCGATGGACAAGCCGGTCTATGATCCGGCCAAACCGTATGGTGGTCACAAGCAGCCGCGGAGCAATGGACAGCGAACGTTTTTGGAGGTCGTTGAACACAAGGCAATCAGGCCGACTTCCTGAGACGCCGTGTTGCAATGCAAGTTCAATTGTGGCCGTTGGGCCCTGTTGTCACCAACAAATCGTCGGCCAAATACCTTAGTTGTTGCGCGGCTGCCTTACCCCGCATCGTCTTCCGAGCCGGTGTCCTCCTCCGCTTGGACAGCAACTTCCAGAGCGTCGTCTGCCAAGTCTGCCAACATCGGTCCGACCGGGCTACTCGGGCCGATCTGATTCATGGGGGTCCGTCCCATATAGCCGTTGACGATGCGCCACCGGTTTTCGTTGTTGCCCTTTCCCACTATCTCTTTGAGAGCGGGAAAGTGACATTCCTTGACGTTGATCTCGGGGGTGCCGGCATCCTGCTCCAGGCCGATCAGCAGAATCGGAAGAGTGATCGAAAGATTGGCGGACGGCAACTCCCGGACCGCCCTTTCGTAATGAGCGACGTTCAAGTCGATGGCACGCGCCATACCGCCCATGGGAACGACGCATAAACCGCACTGGATCAAGGATTGCGAGTAAGCAGTTTGAAATTTGAAGATGTCCGAGTACCAGCGGGCCATATTGCCGAATTGAATTTCGGCTTGAATCGTAATTTTCTGGAATTTTTTCCTGAAATCCGCCGCCAATGCCGATTCGGCAATTCCGGTGGCCAGCGGATGATACTCCCAGCCACAATCGACTGCGAAGCGTCGATCGAAGTAGGTGTTCATGAGCTGTTGAACAATTTGCAGCCGGGAATTTTTGCTCTTGCCCGGATATATGAAAATCGGTGCGCTCGAAAGAATATCTTCAATTTCCTTCCACGCGTCGGCGTTGTTTGGGTGCTGCAATATCTCCTGGGCGTAACGATAGCTGAAAATATGAAGTTTCATCTGAGCATCAGAATAGGGCAACTCCGCCCACGTCCTCTCGTCGGCCGAACCAGGGAGCCGGGCGGGATCATATACCGGCCCCGCGACCGGTCCAGGCCAGCGCGCGCGACCATCGGCCATTTCGATTGTGCCACCGCGCTGCCGCTGATAGAACCCGCGCGCGGCAATGGGCCGCTTTTCTTGCTGGAGGTGTGCCATGCGCAAGCATCGCGATTTCGAAGACCTCCGTTGCTTTCGAGGTCACCCGTAAGCGGCGGAAGTCGTTCCCCTCGGAGACCCGGGTCAAGCGCGGCCGGCGGTTCGTCCATGGCGACGTGGAATTGAGCGAGAAGCTCGGTCGCAACGATCTGTGCCCGTGCGGCTCCGGACGAAGATTTCAAGGCCTGCTGCCTGGAGTCCGGCGGCTTCGACGGCGCCAATCGCAACGACTACTTTCAGGGAGTGAGCGGCGCGCTTGCGCGCCGTTTCGCCGACGTTGCGGCTTGACGGGGCACCGCAAATCAGTGGATTCACGAAATTGAAACTCGCGAAGTGTGTCTCGTAGGGCGCAATCGCTTTATTGCGCCGCTCGGCGGAGCCCCTTGTGCCTGAACTCGAATGCATGGGGCGGGGCGGGGCCGATTGGCGCAATAAAGCGATTGCGCCCTACAAGTGCGGCGGCCTTGCGGGCGAAATCAGCGCGCCGTTTTGCCGACGTTGCGGCTTGACGGGGCACCGCAAATCAGTGGATTCACGAAATTGAAACTCGCGAAGTGTGTCTGGTGGGGCGCAATCACTTTATTGCGCCGCTCGGCGGAGCCGCTTGCGCTTGAGCTCAAATGTAATGGGTGGGGCGGGGCAGTTGGCGCTATAAAGCGATTGCGCCCTACACTTCAGCCCCGCCAGCGCTGCATGGCTGTGAGGCCGATATGACGGCGATCCATTGTTCTCGGATTGTATTTTCAATGACGCCGTGCGCCGGAGCCATGCATTTGTGCGAGAGCGAGGGCCGGGGCCACGGGCGCGGTCGATCGCGGCGCTCAGCGTCCCCGCCGTTTGAATCCGCCGCGCATGCCGGGGCGGCCGGAGGTGGAGCGGGGGCCGTCGCGGGAGGGTTTCGATTCGGGGCCGGGGCCCATCTCGTCGAGAGTGGGTTTGCGCGGGGCTTCGCGCTTTCCGCCTTTCGCGCCGGGGCGGTGCGGCAGGGTCTCGTGGAAGAGCGCGATGCCCATCTCGTCGAGGGCGGGCTTGTGGACACGGCTCGATTGGCCTCGGCTCTGAGTATGCGGAGAGGCCCCCTCACCCCGACCCTCTCCCCGCAAGCGGGGCGAGGGAGCGCGTAGCGCGCGCGGCGAGGCAGTGCCCGGGCGCTTGGCGGTGGGATCGTCCACCACCGCCAGCTCGGTGGCGCGCAGGCGCTTGATCTCGTCGCGCAGCCGCGCCGCCTCCTCGAAGTCGAGATCGGTGGCGGCCTCGCGCATGCGGGTCTCGAGGTCGCCGATCACGGCCTCGAAATTGTGCCCGATGGTGGCGGCGTCCTCGAACTCGCCGCCGCTGCCGGCGCCCGTCGAGATCAGCACATGGTCGCGCTCGTAGACGCTGCCCATGATGTCGGTGATGCCCCTGCGGATGCTCTCGGGCGTGATGTGGTTCTCGATGTTGTAGGCCTCTTGCTTCTCGCGCCGGCGGTTGGTCTCCGCGATGGCGCGCTCCATGGAGCCGGTGACGCTGTCCGCATACAAAATGACGCGGCCGTCGATGTTGCGGGCGGCGCGGCCGATGGTCTGGATCAGCGAGGTCTCGCTCCGCAGGAAGCCTTCCTTGTCGGCGTCCAGGATGGCGACCAGCGCGCATTCCGGAATGTCGAGGCCCTCGCGCAACAGGTTGATGCCGACCAGCGCGTCGAAGGCCCCGAGCCGCAGGTCGCGGATGATCTCGATGCGCTCGATGGTGTCGATGTCGGAATGCATGTAGCGCACCCGGATGCCCTGCTCGTGCAGATATTCGGTCAGGTCCTCGGCCATGCGCTTGGTGAGCACCGTGACCAGCGCCCGATAGCCCTTGGCGGCCACCTGCCGCACCTCGCCCACCAGGTCGTCGACCTGGGTGCGGGCCGGGCGGATGTCGACCGGCGGATCGATCAGCCCGGTCGGGCGGATGACCTGCTCCACGAACACGCCGCCCGACTGGTCGAGGTCCCAGGGGCCGGGCGTGGCCGACACGCACACCGTGGGGGGCCGCATGGCGTCCCATTCCTCGAACCGCAGCGGCCGGTTGTCCATGCAGGAGGGCAGCCGGAAGCCGTATTCGGCCAGCGTCGCCTTGCGGCGGAAGTCGCCCCGGTACATGCCGCCGATCTGCGAGACCGTGACATGACTCTCGTCCACGAACACCAGCGCATTGTCGGGCACGTATTCGAACAGCGTGGGCGGCGGCTCGCCCGGCCGGCGGCCGGTGAGATAGCGCGAATAGTTCTCGATGCCGGCGCAGCTGCCGGTCGCCTCCATCATCTCGAGGTCGAACATGGTGCGCTGCTCGAGCCGCTGCGCCTCCAAGAGGCGGCCGCCGGCATTGAGCTGGTCGAGCCGCCCCTTGCAGCTCCTGCTTGATGGCCGAGATCGCCTGCAGCAAAGTCGGGCGCGGCGTCACATAGTGCGAGTTGGCGTAGACCTTGACGAAGTCGAGCTCGTCGGTCTCGTGGCCGGTGAGCGGATCGAACTCCTTGATCGATTCCACCTCGTCGCCGAACAGGTTCACCCGCCAGGCCCGGTCCTCGTAGTGGGCCGGGAAGATGTCGAGCGTGTCGCCGCGCACCCGGAACGAGCCGCGCGCGAAGTCGCCGCCGATGCGCTTGTACTGCAGCGACACCAGGTCGGCGATCAGCTGGCGCTGGTTGATGCGCTCGCCGCGCTTGAGCGTGAACGTCATGGCCGAATAGGTCTCGACCGAGCCGATGCCGTAGATGCACGACACCGAGGCCACGATGATCACGTCGTCGCGCTCGAGCAGCGAGCGCGTGGCCGAATGGCGCATGCGGTCGATCTGCTCGTTGATGGAGGATTCCTTCTCGATATAGGTGTCGGTGCGCGGCACATAGGCTTCGGGCTGGTAGTAGTCGTAATAGCTCACGAAATACTCGACCGCATTGTCCGGGAAGAAGCTGCGGAACTCGCCGTAGAGCTGGGCCGCCAGCGTCTTGTTGGGCGCCATGATCAGGGCCGGGCGCTGGGTGGCCTCGATCACCTTGGCCATGGTGAAGGTCTTGCCCGAGCCGGTGACGCCGAGCAGCACCTGGTTGCGGTCGTGGCGCCGGATGCCCTCGACCAGCTGCTCGATCGCCTGCGGCTGGTCGCCCTTGGGCTCGAAATCGGATTTGATCACCAGCCGACGGCCGCCCTCGGATTTTTCCGGGCGCGGCGGCCGGTGCGGGACCCACGGCTTCTCGCTGAATTCCCGCCGCCCTTCGCGCAGCAGGCTCTCCAGCGCATGGGCGGTCGCCGCCACGCCGAGGTTCTCGCCATACTTGCCGCGCAGCAGCGGCGGCGAGCTGGGGGTCTCGCCCGAGGGCGGTGCCGAATCGTTGTCGCTCTCGAGCGGCTCGATGCCGAGCGATTTGGCGAGATCGGGATCGAGCTCGCCGGGCGCGACGGGGGTTTTGCCCACATAGCCGGACTGCGGGGCTTCGTGGAAACCTTCTTTGGCGCGGGTGGAGCGCCGCGCGGTGTGGGCCTTGGAGAAATCGGCCCGCCGGTCCCAGGAATTGTCGGGCGGCGGCCGCAATCCGCTGCCGCCCTCCTCGCCGCGGCGCGCTTGGCCGGTCTGCGACCCGATGCCGGCGGTGCCCTGCCGGATGCCGGGATTGAGCAGCTCCGCCAGCGCCGGATCGGTCGGCGCCGAATCCGGCCGGTTGGCCTTGGCGCGCGTCGGCTTGGCCGGGTCCTTCCTGGAATGCCTGGCCGGATCGCGCTGGAGCGGACGCGGCGATTCGGGTTGGTCGGGGGATTTCGCCATCGCCCCAATATGGGGCCCCGGCGGCGAGGAGGGAAGCGGCGGGCGCACGTAGGATGGGTTGAGCTCTTGCGAA
Source organism: uncultured Alphaproteobacteria bacterium (assembly GCA_963744275.1). GTDB lineage: Bacteria > Pseudomonadota > Alphaproteobacteria > Rhizobiales > Xanthobacteraceae > VAZQ01. Next base: position 352,762 of record CAVUSX010000021.1, on the reverse strand, counting down.
ACCCATCACGGGCGGTTGATGGGTTTCGCATAGCCAGCGAAGACGGGCGTGAACGCCCTTTAGAGCTCAAGCCATCCTACAAAGCATCGCGGCCATCGCCGCGCTGTCATAAACCCGATAGCGAATTGCTGCTATCGGGCCGCGATGAATCCTTTCCTCCTCGATGCGGTCGGAATAGCCGGCGCGCTGCTCACGACCTTCTGCTGGCTGCCGCAGGTCCTCAAGATCGTGCGCGAGCGCGACACCCGCGCGATCTCGTTTCCGGCCAACCTCGCCTGCGCGGTCGGGGTCGGGTGCTGGCTGATCTACGGCGCCGCGCTGCCGGACTGGCCGCTGATCGGCTCCTCCGCCGTCACGCTCGCCTTCATGCTGGTGATCCTGGCGCTGAAGCTGCGCCACGGGTAGCCCCGGGTCCGCCGTTCCCGCATTGCGCTTCGCTCCATGCGGGCTACAGTCCCGGCCAGGATCGAAGGCATCAGGGGGTGTCATGTTTTCGTTTGTGCGGGCGGCGGCGGCGGCTTTGGCCGCCATCCTGATCTTGCTGGTGGACGGCGGGGCAGCGCCCGGCGCTTTCGCGCAAGGTTTTCCGACCATGCTGCAAATCTCCCCGCCAGGCGGCGGCCACTGCATCGAGGTTCCCAATGGCGACGCCGTCCCGGACAGCGGATTGCAAATGGCGGAGTGCAACAGCGGGGCGGCGCAGTTGTTCGTCTACGACCCGGCCGCCAAGCATCTGAGCATCGGGGGCCTCTGCGTCGATGCCGACGGCGGCAAGCCGGGCGATCTCGTCAAGCTGCGGCCGTGCGCCGGCGCCGCCAATCAAAGCTGGAAGTCGGAGCCCAAGGGCAACTTCACCAAGCTGGTGGGCCAAAACGGCCTCTGCCTCGACATCCGCTACGGCTCCAAGGAGATCGGAGCGCCGGTGCAGAGCTGGAACTGCGGCGACAGCGAGCCCAACCAGCTGTGGATATTTCAGCGCGAGTAGCTCGGCTCAGACGTTCATACATTGCGATGAGCTGCGCGTTCCAACGGAAACAAGCCGCCAGAGTAGCGTTGTAGAGGCTCTTGCGCAGGCGCTCGCGGCCCCCATCGATACATCGTGCTCCGACATGATCGCCACTGTCGTCGTCGTAAGGGGCAAGGCCCACGAGCGCGGCGGCTTGCTCGCGGGTGACGCGGCCGATCTCGGGCATTCGCACCAGGATGGTGACCGCGGTTGCCAGGCCGACGCCATCGACGCTGGCGATCAGCGCGAGCCGCTCGGCGAGATCAGGATGCTGGCGGATCGCCGCGACCAGCTGCTTTCGCTCGCTCCTGAAAATCCCCTTGAGACGAGCGATTTCCTCGCTTCAGAGGCGCCCAATACGCTGTTCGCGACAGCTCTCGTGGCGGTTCTTGAAGCGGGACATGTCCTCGGTGATCTGCTCGATCAGCGTCTGATGCTTGGCAAACGGCGCCAAGCGCGGATCCGGCGGGGCGTGGATCTGCTGAACGGCCGCCGTACAGTCGGCGATCAAGGCGGCATCGATCTTGTCGTTCTTTGCCCGTTGCAGATGAAACTGCGCATAGGCCCGCACCTGCGCGGGCTGGAACACGACGACCACGAACTTATCCCGGCGAAGATGCGCCACGACCGCCTGCTCATAACCGCCGCTCGCCTCGATCCCAACCCGCTTGACCCGGCGTTGCCGTAACCAACCTGACAAGGCGCGGTGGCCATCCGGCGAATTGTCGACCTGGAGCTCATCTGCTTGCCCTTTGATCGCCACATCGAGCTTGCGTTTGCCAGTATCGATACCTGCGCAAATCATGCTATGCTTGCTCATCTTCCTCGACCCTTCCTTGTGATGCGAACCCAAGGTGCCTTCAACCATCCGGGTCCGATGAAGTGCCGACCGCGATCTTGCTACGACAGGCAGCCCGCAACGGCTGCGATGGGTCACGATCCGACGATCGGCGGCCGGGCCTGGGTGGCCACCTGGGCCCGGCCATTCCTCACGGAACGCACCCAGTTTAACAGTTGCGCTAATACAAGGATGGGTTGAGCTCTTGCGAAACCCATCGGCGGCGGTTGATGGGTTTCGCAAGAGCTCAACCCATCCTACGAACAACACCTCACGTCGCCACCAGATGCGGGATCTGCGGGCGCTCGCCGCTGGCTTTGCCGGTGATCGGCGGGCGCGGCAGCTTCGCGCTGCCGGGCTCCATCACGAAGGTGTAATCGAGCGAGTACCAGGGGCCGGTGACGTCGGGGGCCGGCGAGCGCTCGTTCTCGTGCTTGACGTAGTTGCCGATGAGGTGGCGGGTGACGCCGAACTGGACGTCGGTCGTCAGGAATTCGTCGTCATTGACGTAGACCTGCGAGACCAGCGTCTTGAAGCCGTCCTTGACGGCGAGGAAATGCAGATGCGCGGGCCGCATGTTGTGGCGGCCGAGCGCGCGCAGCATCGCGCCGACCGGGCCGTCGATCGGGATCGGATAGCCGGCCGGCTTCACGCTGCGGAACGCGATGTGGCCGTCCTGGTCGGTTACGAACTTGCCGCGCAGGTTCATGTCGGCCTGCGCCGGGTCCTGGTTCTCGTAGAAGCCTTCGGGCGAGGAATGCCACACGTCGACCTCGGCGCCGACGACCGGCGCCCGGTTGCGGTCGCGGAACCAGGCATTGACGAATAGGGCCGGCCCGGGCGTGGGCGAGCGCACGATCGAGGCGCCGTTGGGGGTGGCGGGCGAATGCATGCGCCAGAACGGTCCGAGCAGGTTGGCGGAGGTCTCGGTCTGGCCGTCGTCGCCGTTGTTGAGGAGGCAGATCAGGGTCGAGAGGCCGAGCGAGCCCGACATCAGCACGGCCTCGTTGTGGGTCTCGTTGGTGTGCTTGCCGAGCGCGATGACATAGCCGACGGCGGCCTGGAACTCGGCCTCGGTCAGCTTCACCTCGCGGGTGAAGGCATGCAGGTGGCGCACGAGTGCCGTCATGATCTCCTTGAAACGGGCATCGGGCGCGCGCTGCAGCTCGGCCAGCACCGCCTTGGTGACGTCGTCCTGGTTCTCGATGATCATGTGTGGGCTCGGGGGCGGAGAGGGGCGAATGGTGAGCGGTGAGTAGTGAGGAGTTTAGCTACCCTACTCACCACTCACCACTCACCACTCTCTACTCACTCTATTCGCTATTCGCCACTCGCCTCTTCTACTGACCGCTGATGAAGCCGGCGATCTTCCAGTTGGCCCCATCCTTGACGTAGCACAATTGCTCGTTGCCGAGCGACAACAGCTGGTCGCCCGCCACATAGCCGGTCTTGCCGGACGGCAGCACCACGCGGATGAAGTCGGGCCCCTGCACGGCGGCGGCCGGGGATTCGTCCGGATAGACCCGCACCAGGTAGAGACCGAGCTTGTCGGTGACCGGGGCGTCGGCCTTGCCGGCCGAACGCACCTCGACGCCGTCCTTGGCCGGATACCCCCAATCGCCCGGATCGGTCTGGGTCTCCTTGGCGAGCGCCTCGGCGGCGTTCTCGTCGAAGGCCGGATCGGCCGGGGCGCACAGCACGCCCTTGTGCTCCTCGTCGGGCTCTGCCGTGGGTTCCTTGGCGTATTCGGCGAGCGTCGCCCAACCGGCGGGCGCGTCCTTGCCGTCCAGGCCGAGCGCCTTGGCGAGGTTGTCGATGCCGGGCTTCTTCTTGTCGGCCGCATCCTTCTCGCCGTTGATGAAGAAGAAGCTCGCGGCCACCAGCTTGGCGAGCGCAGCGCGGTCCTTCTTCTGCGCGATGTCACCGAACTGCTTGCGGAACGTCACGAAGGCCGGATCGGCCACCGGAACCGGCAGCTTGATGGAGACCGGCTTGTAGGGCTTGGGCGGCGCCAGCGGCGGGGGCTGCTGGCCGGGCGCGGGTTGCTGCGCCAGCACGGGGGTGGCGGCGAGCGCGCCGGCGGTCACGAAGGCGGCGGCGAGGACGGTCAAGCCGAAACGGTGGATGCGCATCTCTTTCTCCAAAATTCGAGCCACTGATGAACAGCCAATTGAAGCAAAACCGGGGCCGGGCTCCGCGATCGATCAGCGGTCATCCATGCACGCGGGGGCGGGTGGCCCGACCGTTACCCACCCGCTCGGCGCAGAATAGCATGCCGGCCGGCCGCGGGGCTGCGTCCGCGGGCAAAAAAAGATCGCCTCCGAACGGAGGTTCGCCTCCGAGCGGAGGTGTCGCGGTGCTGGTCGGCTGCGCCGGCCGGGAAGCAAAGGCCGCCGTCGCGCGCTGGAATTCGCCGGTGGCGCTTCACGCGGTTGGAACGCCCGCGCCGGAAAGTCGTTCCCGCGGATGCGACGATCCCGGAACGATAAGAATTTCCACTAGATGAGATTCGCAGACGAAAAAGCGGCTCCGGCTCGGGGCAAGCCGAAAGCCGGAACCGCCGAAGTCGCGAACGCTCAAACGCTCAAACGCAACTTGATACAAACGGTACGCTGTACGGCGTGTCAGGCGACGCCACCTGTATCCGCTCAGTGTTACACGGCCGTGACGCCGCCACGGTTTCGCCGCAGCAAATGTGATGGCCGTCACAACGCGTTGTCGTGATGCAACGCATCGATCCGAGCGATGTTTGAACCGTCGCGACGCCGGCGGCGCCGGGATCGAAACACGAAGCAGCGGACCACGTTGGTGTTTCAGGCCTTTTTTGCAAATGTCCGGCGATTCTTGCTTGCCGAGGTGGTGCAAGAAAAGAGCTGCCGAACTGTCAATTTGTTCACGCGTTCCTTACCAAAATGAAATGTCGATGCCTCACTGTCGACACGACTTTAGCGAAAGCTGTCGGCTACGGGCGCTGTTCGAGTTGAGTATCGAGATGTTCCGGTGAGATGTTCGAGTGTGATCGCCAGACGTGAGTGATGAATTGTCGTTCCAAATTCGCTCGATCCACCAAGTGCACGATCAACATGGTGCCTGATCCACATGTCTCTTGATCCCCAAACAGAAGCGGCGCTCGCGCTGCACCGATTCGGCTTCGGCCCGCGCGCCGAGACGATCGCCAAGATCGCATCCGATCCCCGCGGCGCTTTGCTGGCGGACATCGACCGTGCGGGCGCCGGCGCGCTCGCCGATCCGGATTTGCTGACCAGCGCGGAAGCAGCCCAGGCGGCGCGCGATTTCCGCCAGGTCCGCAAGGCGGCGCGGCTGGCGCAGCAGATCCAGCGCGACGCCGGTCAGCAGGCCGCCAGGCAGGCCGCCCAGCGGGCGGCGCGCAATGCCAAAGCGGGCGCCGATATGCAGCCCGGCGACATGCAACAAGGCTCCGAGATGATGGCGTCGGCGGCGACGCGCGATCCGGGCCCCGCCATTCCGCAGCAAATCCTGCTGGAGGAGGCCAAGGCGAGGCTCGACGCCGCGACCGCAGCCGACATCGGCTTCGCGGAGCGGCTGGTGTGGTTCTGGTCGAACCATTTCTGCATCTCGGCCAGCAAGGGCGGCGGCGTCGCCGCGCTCGCCGGCGCCTATGAGCGGGAGGCGATCCGCCCGCACGTGCTCGGCCATTTCGGCGAGATGCTGCTGGCGGTCGAGACCCATCCGGCGATGCTGCTCTATCTCGACAATGCGCGCTCGATCGGGCCCGATTCGCCGGCCGGCCGCGACCGGCGGCAAGGGTCTCAACGAGAACCTCGCGCGCGAGATCCTCGAGCTGCATACGCTCGGCGTGCGCACCGTCTACAGCCAGGCCGACGTGACCCGGTTCGCCGATGTCATCACCGGCTGGAGCATCGTGCCGCCGCGGCCCGAATTGCCCCATGCGCGGCGAGTTCATCTTCAATCCGCGCATGCACGAGCCGGCCGCCGAGAAGGTGATCGGCCGGGATTATCCGGATGCCGGCTTCGAGCAGGGCCGCGCGGTGCTGCAGATGCTGGCGCGCCACCCGGCGACCGCCCGCCATGTCGCCACCAAGCTGGCGCGCCATTTCGTGGCCGACGATCCCCCGCTCGCTCTGGTCGACAGGCTGACCAAGCGGTTTCTCGACACCGAAGGCGATCTCAAGGAGATGGCCAAGGCGCTGGTCGCGGCGCCCGAGAGCTGGACCTCGCCGCGCAAGCTCAAGCGTCCGGGCGAATGGATGGTCGGCATGCTGCGCGCGACCGACAGCGAGCCGCCCGACATCCGGCCGATCCTGCAGGCGCAGAACCTCCTGGGCGAGCCGCTGTGGCGGCCGCCGGCGCCCAATGGTTTTGCCGACAAGGACGAAGCCTGGATCGACGGCATGGCGCAACGGCTCGATATCGCCACCCAGGCGGCGCGCCGGCTCGGCAACCAGATCGATCCGAAGGCGGCGCTCGACGTGGCGCTCGGGCCGCTCGCCTCGGCGGAGACCCGCCAGACCGTCAATCGCGCGCGAAAGCCGGCCGCAGGCATTGGCGCTGCTGTTCATGGCGCCCGAATTCCAGCGCAGGTGAGACCATGACCCTCGATCTTCGCAGCCCCAATCTTCATGCTCAAATCTTCATGCCCCGAGCCGGCGCGAACTGCATGCTCGCCTCCGGCACCCTGTTCGCCTGGGCGTTCGCGCCCAAGATCGCGCGCGCCGAAGGCCGCGATCCGCGGCTCCTGACCATCGTGCTGCGCGGGGCGCTGGACGGGCTGGCCGCGGTGGCGCCGGTCGGCGATCCGGACTGGATCGCGCTGCGCGGCGACAAGGCCCTCACGCTCGCGGGCGCGACGGCGGGCCTGCCGCTCGATTCCTTCTTCGCGCTCAATCCGGCGATGCCGAATCTGCACCGCCTCTACCAGGCCGGCGCCGCCACCATCGTGCATGCGGCCGCCACCCCCTACCGGGAGCGGTCCCATTTCGACGGCCAGGACGTGCTCGAGAGCGGCGTGCTGCGGCCGGGCGCCTCGGAAACCGGCTGGCTCAACCGGGCCCTGGGCACGCTCGCGCCCGACGGCGCGCGCCGGCACGGCCAGCCGCGACGCCTTCGCGGTCGGCCCCATGACCCCGCTGGTGGTGCGCGGCCCCGCTCCGGTCCTGTCCTGGACGCCGCCGCGGCTGCCGCCCGCCAACGACGACACCATGATGCGGCTGCTCGATCTCTATCGCCACACCGATCCGGCGCTGGCGCGCGCCCTGGAGGAGCGCATGGGCCTGGCCGCCATCGCGCGCGCCGGCGGACCAGCCAGGCCGACCAGAAGCCGCAGCCTGGCGGCGCAGCCGCGCCCGGTCCGGCCGCGCAGGTGCGCGCCTATTTCGCCGAATCGGCCGGCATGGCGGGCAAGTTCCTGGCGCAGCCCGACGGCCCCCGCATCGGGGCGCTCGCCTTCGACGGCTGGGACACCCATGCGGATGAAGGCGCGATCAACGGCCGGCTGGCGGCGCTCCTGGGCGCGCTCGACGGTGCGCTGGCGGCGATCGAGACCAATATGGGTCCGGCCTGGCGCGACACCGTGGTGGTGGTGGTCACCGAGTTCGGCCGCACCGCCCGCATCAACGGCACCGAGGGCACCGATCACGGCACCGCCACGGTCGCGTTCCTGGCGGGCGGCGCCGCTCAAAGGCGGCCGCGTCATCGCGGATTGGCCGGGCCTCAAGCCGGCGCAACTTGCAGGACGGCCGCGACCTCAAGCCCACCACCGACCTGCGCGCCGTGGTGAAGGGCGTGCTGCACGAGCACCTGCGGGTGGACGAAGCCGCGCTCTCCGCCAAGGTGTTCCCCGACAGCGCCGCCGTGAAGCCGATGATGGGACTGTTGGCTTAGGTCGATTCGAAGATTTGTAGGATGGGTAGAGCCACCGGGGCCGGCCTTCGGCCGGGCCCGCTGGCGAAACCCATCATCGGCGCCTGCCCGATGCCGCGCCCAGCGATGGGTTTCGCAAGAGCTCAACCCATCCTACAATGCCTCCTTCCGGGAGGGCGGCATGCGACACGTCCGTTCATTGTTGTTGTTGGTCGGCGTCGCCGCGATGGCCGCATCATCGACTGCCTGGGGCCAAGCCTATCCGACCCGGCCGGTGCGGATCATCGTGTCGGCGGCGGCCGGCGGCCCGAGCGACGTGATCGGGCGCATCGTGGCGCAGAAGCTGAGCGAGCGGCTGGGGCAGCAGTTCTATGTCGAGAACATTCCGGCCGGCGCCGGCAATGTGGCGGTCGGCATGGTGGCGAAGGCGGCGCCGGACGGCTACACGCTGCTCTCACCCACCAGCGCGGTGGTGGTCAATCCGAGCCTCTACGCCAACCTGCCTTACGATACGCTCAAGGATTTCGCGCCCGTCACGCTGGCGGCGGCCTCACCCCATGTCCTGACGGTCAATCCCGAGCTGCCGGTCCACACCGTGGCCGAGCTCATCGCGCTGGTGAAGGCCAATCCCGGCAAATACAGCTATGCCTCGCCCGGCACCGGCACCACCGGACAGCTCGCCGGCGAATTGTTCAAGCTCTCGCTCGGGCTCGATCTCATCCATGTGCCGTTCAACGGCGCGGCGGGCGCCGTGCTGTCCACCATCGGGGGCCACACCCCGATCATGTTCTCGGCGCTGCCCTCGGCGGCCGCGAATATCAAGGACGGCAGGCTGCGCGCGCTCGCGGTGACGAGCGCGCAGCGCTATCCGGAATTCCCCGACGTGCCGACCTTGGCGGAAGCCGGCGTGCCCGACCAGGTGACCGAGTTCATCGCCTGCATCCTGGCGCCGGCCGGAACCCCCAAGCCGATCATCGACACGCTCTATCGGGAGATCGCCCGCATGATCGTGCAGCCGGACGTGAAGGAACGCCTGGCCGCCATCGGCTTCACCCCGGTCGCCGATACCCCGGAGGCGTTCGGGGTCAGGATCAAGGCCGAGGTCGCGCTCTGGGCGCAAGATCATCCGCGACGCCAAGATTCCGCAGATCGAGTGATTGGTTCGGGCCAGCTCGATGCGCATCCTCGATATCCGGGAGAAGGCCGTCCCGCTGCGCTCGTCGCTGGCGAATTCGGGCTTTGATTTTTCCGAGATGACCACCTCGGTGGTCGCCGTCATCACCGACGTGGTGCGCGACGGCGCCCCGGTCGTGGGCTTCGCCTTCAACTCCACCGGCCGCTATGCCTGCGGGGCGCAGATGCGGGCGCGCTTCATTCCGCGCATTTTAGCCGCCGATCCGGAAACGCTCATCGACCGCGCGCGCGACAATTTCGATCCCGCCCGGGTGCTGGCCTGCATGCTGCAACGGGAAAAATCCGGCGGCCACAGCGAGCGCTCGATCGCGATCGGCACCATCGAGGTGGCGCTGTGGGACGCCATCGCCAAGATCGAGGGCAAGCCGCTCCATCGCGTGCTGGCCGAGCGCTACAACGGCGGGCGCAGCGCAAGCGCGGTGTTCTGCTATGTGGGCGGCGGCTGGTACCAGCCGGGCCGCACCATCGCGGATCTGCAAGACGAGATGCGCCGCCATCTCGATGCCGGCTACACGCTGGTGAAGATGAAGATCGGCGGCCTGCCGCTCGCCGACGATCTGCGCCGCCTGGAGGCGGTGCTCGCCGTGGTCGGCGCCGGCAGGGCACTCGCGGTCGACGCCAATTGCAAGTTCGCGCGCGCGGACGCGCTCGCCTACGCGCAGGCGCTCGCCCCCTATGGGCTGCGCTGGTTCGAGGAACCCTGCGATCCGCTCGACTTCGCGCTCTTGGCCGAGATCGCCGGCCGCTATCCCGGGCCGCTGGCGAGCGGGGAAAATCTGTTCTCGACCCCGGACGTCGAGAACCTGGCGCGCTTCGGCGGCTTGCGCCCGGATCGCGACATCATCCAGGTCGATCCGCCTCAGTCCTACGGCATCGCGCACTATGCCGGTACGGTCGCCATGCTGGAAGCGCGCGGCTGGCAGCGTGCGTCCCTGTTTCCCCATGGCGGCAACCAGATGTCGCTCCACATCGCGGGCGGCTTTGGCCTCGGCGGCGCGGAATCCTATCCGGGCGTGTTTGGTGCGTTCGGCGGCTTTGCGGACGATGCCACACCGGTCGACGGCACCATCGCGCTGCCGCAGCGTCCGGGCATCGGCTTCGAGGCGCAATCCGCGCTCTACGCCATCATGCGGGAGCTGGTCGCCTGAACGGCTGGCTGGCCGATGGGCGGCAGGATCGTGTAAGCTCGTACGCAACGGCCGAAAAAACAGGGAGGTTGCCATGGGGCTCGGTTTGGGGATGGAAATCTGGACGAAGGTCACAATTGTGGCGACGGCAAGCTTGCTTGCCTGCGCGGCGCCGGCGTTTTCTGCCGAGATCACGGTTCTGGCCAACCAGGGCGCGCTGTCGGCGGTGAAGGATCTCGCGGCCGGGTTCGAGCAGGCGACCGGCAACAAGGTCATCGTCAGCTTCGAGGCCGGCAATGCGCTCAACGAGAAGATCAACGCCAACGCGCCCGCCGATCTGGTCACCAACACGACCGATCAGTTCGATGATCTGGTGATGCGCGGCAAGGTCGTGCCCGGCAGCTTCGCGGAGTTCGCCCGCGCCGGCAACGGCGTCGCCGTGAAGGCAGGCTCCATCAAGCGCGACATCAGCACGCCCGAGGCCTTCAAGCAGGCCATGCTCAACTCGGCCTCGATCGGGCACACCAATGCGGGCACCGGGCCGTTCAACACCAAGCTGTTCCAGAAGCTCGGCATCTACGATCAGGTGAAGGGCAAGGTGAAGATCATCGTGGGCCGTCCGGTGGCGGCCGCAGTGGCGGACGGCACGGTCGAGATCGGCATCCAGCAGACCAACGTCATCCAGCCGTTTCCCGGCACCATCTATCTGGGGCCGCTGCCGAAAGAGCTGATGGAATACGGCCGTTTCTCCGTCGGCCTGCTCACGGTCAGCCCGCAGCCCGAGGTCGCCAAGGCCTTCATCAAGTTCATGACCGCGCCCGAGAACGCGGCGCTGGTCCGCAAGAGCGCGATGGAGACGCCGCAGAGCTGAGGCCCGCGCCGCAGCACTCCCTCTTGTGGTGCGCCGAAGGCCCGGGAGGGTTCCGCCCTGGTGGTCGGATTGTCGGACCCCGCCCGACCCGCTTCGCGGGTGCTCCCCCTTGCAGGGGGAGGTAAGGCAGAGAGCGCAGTGGTTTTACTCCGCCGCCTGCATGTCGGCGGCGTCGAGGAAACCGCCGGATTGCCGGCGCCAGAGTGCGGCGTAATGGCCGTCGAGGCGCAAGAGGGCCGCGTGGGAACCCTGCTCGACGATGCGGCCGCGGTCGAGCACCACCAGGCGGTCCATGCGGGCGATGGTGGAGAGCCGGTGCGCGATGGCGATCACGGTCTTGCCGCCCATCAGGGTGTCGAGGCTCGATTGGATGGCGGCCTCGATCTCGCTGTCGAGCGCGGAGGTCGCCTCGTCGAGCACCAGGATCGGGCGCATTGCGCAGGATCACGCGCGCGATGGCGATGCGCTGGCGCTGGCCGCCCGACAGCTTGACGCCGCGCTCGCCGACCTGGGCGTCGTAGCCGCGGCGCTCCTTCCAGTCCACCAGGTCGAGAATGAACTCGTGCGCATGGGCGAGCTTGGCGGCGGCGATCACCTCGGCGTCGCTCGCCTCCGGGCGGCCATAGCGGATATTGTCGCAGATGGAGCGGTGCAGCAGCGAGGTATCCTGCGTGACCACCGAGATCTGCGCCCGCAGGCTCTCCTGCGTCACGCCGGCGATGTCCTGGCCGTCGATCAGGATGCGGCCGCCTTCGAGATCGAAGAAGCGCAGCAGCAGATTGACCACGGTCGACTTGCCGGCGCCGGAGCGGCCGACCAGCCCGATCTTCTCGCCGGGCGCGACCTTCGAGGCTGAAATCCTCGAGCACGCCGGATGCGCGGCCGTAGTGGAAGCGCACGTCCTCGAACGCGATCTCGCCGCGCGAAACGTGAAGCTCGGCCGCCTGCGGCCGATCGACCAGCGTGATCGGCTGCGCGATGGTCATCATGCCTTCCTGCACCACGCCGATATTCTCGAAGATGGCGGTCACCTGCCAGGCCACCCAGCCCGAGATGTTGATGATCTGCCAGGCCAGCGGCAGCGCCATCGCGACGGTGCCGACCGTGACCTGCCCGCGCGTCCACAGCACCAAGGCGAGCGCGCCGGTGCTGGTGACCATGAGGGCGTTCAGCAACGACAGACAGAGGCCGAACAGGGTGTTGAGCCGCAGCGAGGAATGGAACCGGCCGGTATGCTGGTCGAGCGCCTCGCGCACATAGGCATCCTCCTGCCAGGCGCGCGCGAACAGCTTCACGGTCAGGATGTTGGTGTAGCTGTCGACGATCCGCCCGGTGACCAGCGAGCGCGACTTCCGACATGATCTTGGAGCGGTCGCGCATGCGCGGCACGAACAGCCGCAGCATCACCAGATAGCCGGCGAACCAGATGAGGATCGGCAGCGCCAGCCAGCGGTCGGCGGCGGTCAGCAGCAATACCGCGCTGGTGCCGTACACCAGGATGTACCAAACAGCGGTCAGGAGCGCGACCAGGCTCTCGCGGATCGCCGGCCCGGTCTGCATCACCCGGTTGGCGATGCGGCCGGCGAAATCGTTCTGGAAGAAGGTCCAGCTCTGGCGCACCACGTGCCAATGACTCTGCCAGCGGATGAGCGTGGTCACATTGGCGGCGATCGCCTGGTTGGCCATGATGTTCTGCATGGTCAACGCCAGCGGCCGCAGCACCAGCAGCACCAGGGCCATCGCCGGCGAGCAGCGGCCAGAACGTGGCGAACAGCGTTTCGGGGCGGCTCGACGTGATCAAGGTGACGATGCGGCCCATGAACACCGGGATCAGCGAATTGAGCAGCGCGAGCGCGAAACCGGCCGCGAACAGCCCCGCGAACAGGCCTTTGGCCTGGCGGGCAAAATGCCAATAGAACGCGATCAGCCCGCCCGGCGGCTCGGGATGCCGGGGCGGGGTGGTCGGCTGCAGCTGCCGCTCGAACCAGGCAAACATGACGCGCTCACAAAAGCGATCGTGCCGCGAGGCGGCGTGCGGGCGCCGCGCGGCAAGACTATCAGGGTAAAAGGGACGCGGGTACCTAAGGGGCCTTCGTGACCGCACTGTGGCGGCTGGCCCGGAAAAGCGAGGCTTTTGCGGCATCTGTAGCCCGCATGGAGCGGAGCGGAATGCGGGACCGGCGCTCCCGGATTTCGCTTGCGCTCCATCCGGGCTACCGGCTCTGCGGCGGGTCGCGGGCGCCCCTACTCGGCCGCCTGCATGTCGGCGGCGTCGAGGAAACCGCCGGACTGGCGGCGCCAGAGCGCGGCGTAATGGCCGTCGAGGCGCAAGAGCGCCGCGTGGGAGCCCTGCTCGACGATGCGGCCGCGATCGAGCACCACCAGGCGGTCCATGCGGGCGATGGTGGAGAGCCGGTGCGCGATCGCGATCACGGTCTTGCCGCCCATCAGGGTGTCGAGGCTCGATTGGATGGCGGCCTCGATCTCGCTGTCGAGCGCGGAGGTCGCCTCGTCGAGCACCAGGATGGGGGCGTTGCGCAGGATCACGCGCGCGATGGCGATGCGCTGGCGCTGGCCGCCCGACAGCTTGACGCCGCGCTCGCCCACATGGGCGTCGAAGCCGTGATTGCCGCGCCAGTCCTCCAGGATCGGAATGAACTCGTCGGCATGCGCCAGCCGCGCCGCCTCGACGATCTCGGCCTCGGTCGCGTCCGGGCGGCCGTAGCGGATGTTCTCGCGGATCGAGCGGTGCAGGAGCGAGGTGTCCTGGGTCACCACGGAAATCTGGGCGCGCAGGCTCTCCTGCGTGGCCTGCGCGATGTCCTGCCCGTCGATCAGGATGCGGCCGCTCTCGAGATCGAAGAAGCGCAGCAGCAGATTGACCACGGTCGACTTGCCGGCGCCGGAGCGGCCGATCAGGCCGATCTTCTCGCCGGGCGCGATCCGCAGGTTGAAGTCCTGCAATACGCCGGTTTGGCGGCCGTAGCCGAAGCGCACGTCCTCGAACGCGATGCGGCCCTCGCGCACCACCAGCGGCACGGCGTCCGCCGCATCGATCAGGCGCAGCGGCTGGGCGATGGTCATCATGCCCTCCTGCACCACCCCGACATCCTCGAAGATGTCGGTGATCTGGCTGGCGATCTGGCGCGACATGTTGGTGAGCTGGAGCGTGAGCGGCAGCACCATGGCGATGGCGCCGACCTCGACGGCGCCGAACCGCCACAGCAGCAGCGCAAGCGCGCCGGCGCCCACGATCAGGAGGGCGTTCAGGACATTGAGCAGCGTCCCGAACACCGTCATCAGCCGCTGGGCGGACATGAACAGCCGCATGTGGCGCTCGATCGCGTCGCGGATGTACAGATCCTCGTCGCGCGGGCGCGCGAACAGCTTGACGGTGAGGATGTTGGTGTAGCTGTCGACGATGCGTCCCATGAGGGCGGAGCGCGCCTCCGAGTTCACCTTGGAGCGCTGCCGCATGCGCGGCACGAAATAGCCGAGCAGCCCCACATAGCCGGCGAACCACATGAGGATCGGCACCGTCAGCCAGAGGTCGGCCGCGGCCATCATGCCGATCGCGGTCACGCCGTAGACCAGGATGTACCAGAGCGCGGTGACCGAGGCGGTCAGGGTCGAGCGCACCGCGGCCCCGGTCTGCATCACGCGGTTGGAGATGCGGCCGGCGAAGTCGTTCTGGAAGAAGGCCCAGCTCTGGCGCACCACGTGCCAATGCGCCTGCCAGCGGATCAGGCTGGTGAACGGCGCCGCGATCGCCTGGTTGGTGATGAGGTAGCGCGCCAGCGCCACCAACGGCCGCGCCACCAGCACCACCACCCCCATGCCGGTCAGCATCGGCCAGGTGAGGCCAAGGAAGCGATCGGGCGCAACGGTGGTCACCAGGGTGACGATGCGCCCCATGAACCAGGGCACCGCGCTGTCGGTCAGCGCCTGCAGCATCTCGATCACGAACAGGGCGGCGAACAGCCATCTCGCCTGGCGGGCGAAATGCCAGAAGAACGCGATGAGCCCGGCCGGCGGCTCCGGGTGCTCCGGAGTGTCGGTCGGCCGCAGCAGTCTCTCGAATAGGGCGAACATGGAATCGGTGGCGTCCTGGCGCCTTGCCAGCATGGGTTACCGTTGCGGCTGGCGCGGTGCAAGGCGGGGTCCCGCCAATTCAGCCGGCAAGGGATTTCGGGTAGGAAGGGAAACCTGATCGGTCCGTAGGTTTAGCCGGATTTCCACGCAGTGCGATCGGGTGGCGACGATCAGCGCAAGACGCAAACCGTCATCGCCGATCGGCGCTGCCGGCAGGTCGCAATGTAACAATGAGCTCGAGGGAAAAGCGCGGCTTCTGCCGCAGGCTCAGGCTGCGCCGTCCATCGGCGAGAGCGTTATTGCGAACGGCGCCGCGTCCGCTCCGGTCATGGTGGCGGCAAATTCGGCCCGGGCCAGCCCGAAGGTCAGGACGGCAGCGACGACCAGGGTGGACAGCGCGAGGGTCACGGTGGCGATCAGTTGAAGCGCGACGGGCTTGAGCTTGCGCTCCGGTGCGTCGAATGTCGGATGCTCGCACCCGATCTCTGGCGGCTTGGACATATCAATCTCCTACAAATATCGGCATTGCTCTCTACGACAGCATCTCTCTTCGTTTCTGGTAAGAATTTGCCTCCGATTGCGGGCGGGGGTTC
This sequence comes from uncultured Alphaproteobacteria bacterium, assembly GCA_963744275.1. Lineage (GTDB taxonomy): Bacteria > Pseudomonadota > Alphaproteobacteria > Rhizobiales > Xanthobacteraceae > VAZQ01. Next base: position 337,179 of record CAVUSX010000021.1, on the reverse strand, counting down.
GGCCGGACTAAGGCGAGGCCGGTGATGAATGAGGGCCATTTTGTGAATGTGGTTAGCAAAGCGTTAACGCCGCGACGATTTGCGTCCCACCGTGGCGCGGCGGCAACAGCTGCGGGGCCTATTCCGCCGCCACGTCGGCTACTTGCTGCTCCATGCGCACGTGGCCGGGCTGCGCCGCCATGCGGTCGAGCCAATCGCGAAGCGCCGGAAAGGTGGCGAGATCGAAATCGCATTCATGGGCGAGATGCGTGTAGGCGTAGAGCGCGATATCGGCCACGGTGAAACGATCGGCGGCAAAATAGCGGTGCTGCTTGAGGTGGTTCTCCATGACCCGGAGCGCCCGATAGCCCTGCTCCATCCAGTCTTCCAGCGCGTGCTGCTGCAGCTCCCGGCCGCCTCTCACCAGCACCAGCCAGAAATAGGCCGCCCCGATGTTGGGCTCGAGGCTGTGCTGCTCGAAGAACATCCATTGCAGCGCCTCGGCGCGCTCGATGCGGTCCTCCGGCGCCAGCGGCGAGCCGCCCGCCACATACCAGAGGATCGCGTTCGACTCGGCCAGATAGCGGTCCGGCGCGACCTCCAGCAGCGGTACCTGGCCGCTCGGATTCTTGGCCAGAAATTCCGGGGTGCGGCTCTCCCCGCGCAAGATGTCGATCTCGACCAGGCGATAGGGGATTCCGAGCTGGGCGAGCGCCATGCGCACCTTGTAGCTGTTGCCCGAGCGCTGCATGGAATAGAGGGTATACATTGCGTCCCCGTCTGCCCTTCTCGGACCTGTCCTTCTCGGGCCTGACCTTCTCGGGCCTGAGTGTCCCGGCCGGATCATGCTGGACCGCCGCCGTCCTGTGCCAGGACCGCGGCAATGTCGTGACGCAGCGACGAACAACGCATTACGCTGTTGTGATATTACGCTATTACGCCAAGCGCTGTTGCGCCAATACGCATGAATAACGCATGGCGCGTCATGAGCCGCAACCTAGGCGCAGCGCGAACGAGATCACAAGATCGACGGAAAAGAAATTGCTTTCGGCGGGCGGCCATCTGGGTCATTTTCGTTGCCCCGGCGCCGGCGGAAGCACGACCGCATCGCGGTAGAGGTCGAGCGAACCGCGACGATCTCCCGAAGCGCCCCGCCCCGGACGCGGGAAGCGCCGGTTTCTGGGGCTGGGTTCCCGGAAATGTCGCAATTTTATGCCGAAAGCAGATTCCCCTTCTCCTGAAAATGCTTTACGACCCAGCGGCACGATCTGCCTCGATTGGAGACATTCATGGCCTTCCTCGCGGATTCGCTCAAGCGCATCAAGCCCTCCGCCACCATCGCGGTGACGGACAAGGCGCGCGCGCTCAAGGCGGCCGGGCGCAATGTCATCGGGTTGGGGGCGGGAGAGCCGGATTTCGACACCCCGGACAACATCAAGCGCGCCGCCATCAAGGCGATCGAGCGCGGGGAGAGCAAGTACACCAATATCGACGGCATCGCCGAGCTCAAGGCGGCGATCGCGCGCAAGTTCAAGCGCGAGAACGAGCTCGACTACAAGCCGGCGCAGATCTCGGTCGGCGCCGGCGGCAAGCAGGTGCTCTACAACGCCCTGATGGTGACGCTCAATCCGGGTGACGAGGTGATCATCCCGGCGCCCTATTGGGTGAGCTATTACGACATCGTGATGCTGTCGGGCGCCACCCCGGTCGTGGTCGAGACCCGGCCCGAGGACGGCTTCAAGATGAAGCCGGAGGCGCTCGCGAAGGCGATCACCCGCAATACCAAGTGGCTGATCTTCAACTCGCCCTCGAACCCGACCGGGGCGGCCTATAGCCGCGCCGAGGTCAAGGCCATCACCGATGTCCTGGTGAAGCACCCGCATGTCTGGCTCCTGAGCGACGACATGTACGAGCACCTGGTCTACGACGATTTCAAGTTCTTCAGCCCGGCGCAGGTCGAGCCGGCGCTGTACGAGCGCACCCTCACGCTCAACGGCGTATCCAAGGCCTATTGCATGACCGGCTGGCGCATCGGCTATGCGGGCGGGCCCGAAATGCTCATCAAGGCCATCGCGACGCTGCAGTCGCAGTCGACCACGAACCCGAACGCGATCGCGCAATGGGCCGCGGTCGAGGCCCTGGACGGTCCGCAGGATTTCATCGCCGAGCACAACAAGGTGTTCAAGGAGCGGCGCGACCTGTGCGTCTCCATGCTCAACCAGGCCAGCGGCCTGCACTGCCTCAAGCCCGAGGGCGCGTTCTACGTCTACCCGACCTGCAAGGCCACCATCGGCAAGACGGCGCCGTCGGGCAAGCGGATCGCCTCCGACGAGGACTTCGTGACCGAGCTGTTGGAGGCCGAAGGCGTGGCGGTGGTGCAGGGCACGGCCTTCGGGCTCGGCCCGGCGTTCCGGATCTCCTATGCGACCAAGACCGCGGACCTGGAGGAGGCCTGCCGCCGCATCCAGCGCTTCTGCGGGAGCCTGCGGTGAGGGTCTCCGGCGGCGGCTCCCGCACTGCCGCAAACCAAGCCGGAAGAAATCCGGGCCGGCGATTCCACCGGGACGGATGATGCTCTAGAATGAGGTCTGGTTGCGGTCGGGAGCGGAGCCGTGTCCCGGACCGAATGGATCGAAGAGGGAGGGGTAAATGCGTCGAGCTATCACGGGGGCCTTGATTCTGGGGCTGGCGGCGGTGTCGTTCAGCGGCGATACCGCGCAAGCGCAGCGGGCGCGCACCGGTGTTCTCAATTGCGATGTTTCCGCGGGCCTCGGCCTGATCATCGGCTCGCAGCGAACCGTCAACTGCCTGTTCACGCCCGACATCCCGGGCCCGCAGGAGGGCTATTACGGCACCATCACGAAATTCGGCCTCGATCTCGGGGCCACGGCCGGCGGCTCGTTGGTCTGGGCGGTCTATGCGGATACCAACCGGGGATATGGGTTCCTGGCCGGCGACTATGCGGGTGCGAGCGGCGAAGCCACGGTCGCGGTCGGCCTCGGGGCCAATGTCCTGGTGGGCGGCTCGAACCGCACCGTCGCGCTGCAGCCGCTGTCCCTGACCGGACAGGTGGGCCTCAATGTCGCGCTCGGGGTCGCCAATCTCAGCATCCGGCCGGCGCGCTGACGCGCCATCGCGTGTTGCGAACCGTCCCGGTCATCCGAGCCTCGCAACGGCTGCCCGTTCGGCAGCCGTTTGCGCATGGCCTTGGCGGCGCGCCGTCGGTGAGACGATGCCGCCTCTTGCCAATCCCCCCTTCGGCCTGAAACGATGGATTGAAGGTCTCTGATAAGGCCGGGTCGGGCCGCTGTGGGAGGCAATCATGGCACTGAACGATACACGAGCCGCGGGTCCACGCTGCATTGCGCTGCTGGGCCCGTTCCAGAGCGGCAAGACCACGCTGCTCGAAGCCATCCTGGTGCGCACCGGCGCGATTGGGCGCCAGGGCACGGTCGAGGCCGGCACCACCGTCGGCGACGCCAGCAAGGAATCGCGCCATCACCGCATGAGCGTCGAGCTGTCGGTGGCGACGACCACGTTCATGGGAGACAGCTACACCTTCATCGATTGTCCGGGATCGGTCGAGTTCATTCACGACATGCGCGCCGCGTTGCCCTTCATCGACGCCGCCGTGGTGGTGTGCGAGGCCGACGAGAAAAAGGTGCCGCAGCTGCAATTGATCCTGCGCGAGCTGGAAGACCTGAAGATTCCGCATTTCCTGTTCCTCAACAAGATCGACAAGGCCGACAAGCGCATCCGCGACACCGTGAGCTTCCTGCAGCCGGCCTCGCGGGTGCCGCTGCTGCTGCGGCAGATCCCGATCTGGTCGGGGGAGATCATCACCGGATTCACCGATCTCGCGCTCGAGCGGGCCTATGTCTACAAGGAGCACGCCCCCTCCGAGATCATCGAGCTCGCCGGCGAGGAGCTCAGCCGGGAGAAGGACGCGCGCTTCAACATGCTGGAGACGCTGGCCGACCACGACGACGAGCTGATGGAGCAGCTGCTGGAGGACATTCCGCCGCCGCGCGACAAGATCTTCGACGACCTCGCCAAGGAGCTGCGCGACGGGTTGGTCTGTCCGGTGCTGCTGGGAACCGCGACCCGCACCAACGGCGTGCTGCGGCTGCTCAAGGCGTTGCGGCACGAGACCCCGACGGTGGAAAAGACGATCGCGCGGCTCGGCCTCAAGGCCGGGCATGACCCGGTCGCCGCCGTGATCAAGACCTTCCACACGGCGCACGGCGGCAAGATGTCGGTGGTGCGCGTGCTCAACGGCCCGGTCGGCGACGGCACCACCTTCATCACGCCCGAGCGCGAGGCCGGGCGGGTCGCCGGGGTGTTCCGGCTGCTGGGGCCGGCGAGCGAGAAGCGCGGGCCCGCGCAAGCCGGTGAAACCGTCGCGCTCGGCAAGCTCGACCATGCCGATACCGGCGATACGCTGACCGCCGGCAAGCAGGCGCATCCGCAGCTCATCCGGGTCACCGCGCTGCCGCCGGTGCTCGCCATCGCGGTCGCCGCCAAGGAGCGCAAGGACGACGTCAAGCTCGGCCAGGCCCTCACCCGGCTGCTGGAGGAAGATCCCTCGCTCACCGTCATCCACAATCCCGAGGCCCACGAGGTGGTGATGTGGGGGCAGGGCGAGATGCATCTGCGGGTGGCGACCGAGCGGCTGGCCGATCGCTTCGGCGTGCCGATCGTGACCCGCAAGCCGACGGTCGGCTACCGCGAGACCATCAAGAAGGGGATCGTGCAGCGCGGGCGGCACAAGAAGCAGTCCGGCGGCCATGGCCAGTTCGGCGACGTGGTGCTCGACATCAAGCCGCTGCCGCGCGGCACCGGCTTCATCTTCACCGAGGAGATCAAGGGCGGGGTGGTGCCGCGCAACTATATCCCGTCGGTGGAGGAAGGGGTCGTCGACGCCCTCAAGCACGGCCCGCTCGGGTTCCCGGTGGTCGATGTCGCGGTCAAGCTGATCGACGGCTCCTATCACACCGTCGATTCCTCCGACATGGCGTTCCGCATCGCCGGCCGCCTCGGCCTGGTCGAAGGGCTGCCGCAGTGCAATCCGGTGCTGCTCGAGCCGATCCACCAGGTCGAGATCGTCTGCCCCTCCGAGGCCACCGCCAAGATGAACGCCCTGATGGCGGGACGGCGCGGCCAGATCCTCGGTTTCGATACCCGCGCCGGCTGGGACGGCTGGGACGTGGTGCGGGTGCAGATGCCGGAGGCCGAGGTGGGCGAGCTGATCGTGGAGGTGCGCTCGGCGACCGCCGGGGTCGGCACCTTCACCGCCAAGTTCGACCATATGGCCGAGCTCACCGGCCGCACCGCCGAGCAGATCGTGGCGGCCCGCAAGGCGGCGGCCGCCTGATCGATCCATTCGGCGGTTGCCGCACCTGTGACTTGCAGGTGAGCGCGCCGCCGCGTAGTGCAGAGCCAACCGAGCTGGAGGATCGCCTCATGCATGTCATTCGCCGCCGCGGATGGGAAATTCCCGAGCATCACGCCACGCCCGAGCACCTGTTCCTCGACCGCCGCGCCTTCCTGACGGCGACCGGAATGGCCGCGACGGGAGTTGCCGCGATCTCGCTGTCGCCCACGCTCGCGCTGGCGCAGCGCGCCGCCGACGTGCCGGACCCGACCGCCGACCTCTATCCGGTCAAGCACAACGATAAATACGTGCTCGACCGGCCCATCACGGACGAGAAGATCAACACCAACTACAACAATTTCTACGAGTTCGGCACCTCCAAGCAGATCGCCCGCAACGCCCAGGCGCTCAAGCTGCGGCCCTGGACCGTCAAGATCGACGGCATGGTGGAGAAGCCGCAGGAGATCGGCCTCGACGACCTCATCCGCAAGATGCCGCTGGAGGAGCGGCTCTATCGCCACCGCTGCGTCGAGGCCTGGGGCATGGCGATCCCGTGGTCGGGCTTCCCGCTCGCCAAGCTGGTCGAGCTGGCCAAGCCGCTGTCCTCGGCGACATATCTCCAGATGCAGACCTTCCTGGATCCGGTGGTGGCGCCGGCGCAGAAGCAGACCTGGTATCCGTGGCCCTATACGGAGGGCCTCACCATGGCGGAGGCCACCAACGAGCTCGCCTTCCTGGTGACCGGCGCCTACGGCAAGCCGGTGTCGAAATCGCAGGGCGCGCCGCTGCGGCTGGCGGTGCCGTGGAAATACGGCTTCAAGTCGGTCAAGTCGATCACCCATTTCACCTTCACGGACCAGCGGCCCAAGACCTATTGGGAGGCGCTGCAGGCGTCGGAATACGGCTTCTGGGCCAACGTCAACCCGCAAGTGGCGCATCCGCGCTGGAGCCAGGCGAGCGAGATGCTGATCGGGGTCGGCGAGCGGCGGCCCACGCTCTTGTTCAACGGCTACGCCGAATTCGTCGCCGGCATCTACAAGGGCCTCGAGAGCACCGAGCGGCTGTGGGCCTGAGACGATCGTCGCCGCCGCAGTCCGCGGCGATCGATCAAGCGCTGCCGTCCTGTTCCGCGCCATCCGAGGGCTCCTCGCCCCTGATCTCGCCCGGCGCCGGCGCGCCACGCAACCGCAAGGTCATGGCGATCACGTCGAAATCGATCTTGAGAAGGTCCAGATCGCGCGTCATCTCGCGCAGCTCCTGGCCCTTGCGGCCGAGCTCCTCGGAGGCTTCCACGCCGGTCCGGCGTTCCGTCACGCCGCCGGAGCTGGCCATGAAGGTCTTGGCTTTGAGCCATTCGAGCCGCGCCCGCTGGCTGTCGCGCGTGAACTTTCGTTCCACATAGGTGCGGCGTGCGTCGTAATACGCGGCCAGCAGCTCGCGCTCCGGCATCGTCCACAAGGCTTCGATTGAAATGGTCATGATGGGCGGGTCCGACCCGGCGGTTGCCGCATCATCCTATCGCGAGTCCGGGTCGCCGCAACAGCGTGGGCTCTGATGGCGTCACCGGCAACACGATCAGCCGCCGGCAACTAAACGCCGCGGCCGATCGATCGGCTCACGAAGCCGCCAGCGCCCTGCGCAGACGCGCGATGGCGCCGGGCAGGCCGCGCACCTTCATGATCCGGCCGGTGGCATCGTAGTCCTCGGAGAGCACGCGCGCGTTCTCGTACACGTCGCCGAGCAGCCCCTGCTTCGCATAGGGCAGCACGATCTGGTCCTCCACCATCGCGGCTTCGAAGAACGCGATGATCGTCTCGCGCAGCGCGGCCACGTCCGCGGGCGACTTGGCGCAGAGCAGGATCGCGTCGGGGTGCTTGGCGCGCAGCGCGGCGCGGTCGGCCTCGCTCAGGCGATCGATCTTGTTGAGCAGCAGGCGTGAGGGGACGACATCGGCGCCGATCTCGCGCAGCACGTCGCGGCTCACCGCGAGCTGCAATTCGTAGGTCGGATCGGACGCGTCGACGACGAACAGCAGCAGCGACGCCTCGAGCGCCTCGGCCAGCGTAGAGCGGAACGACGCGACCAGGTCGTGCGGCAGCTTCTTGATGAATCCGACCGTATCCGAGACCAGCACGCGCGGCTTGGTCTCCGGCTTGAGCGCGCGCACGGTGGTGTCGAGGGTCGCGAACAGCTTGTCCTCGACCAGCACCTCGCTGCCGGTGAGCGCGCGCATGAGCGACGACTTGCCGGCATTGGTATATCCGACCAGCGCGACGCGGAGCTGATCGCGACGCGCGGACCGACGCTGGTCGCCGTCGCGCTGGATGTCCTCCAGCTGTCCTTTGAGCTCCGCGAGGCGATCGCGAATCTTGCGGCGATCGAGATCGAGATCGGACTCGCCCGCGCCGACGCCTTGCTGCCGCCCGCCACCGCCCGCCAAGGATTCCCGCAGGCGCGGCGCGACGTACTTCAACCGCGCGATCTCCACCTGCAGCTTGGCCTCGCGACTGTGCGCATGACGATGGAAGATCTCCATGATCACGCCGGTCCGGTCCAGCACCTGCGCGCCGGTTGCGCGCTCGAGGTTGCGGGCCTGGCTCGGCGAGATATCGTGATCGACGATCACGAATTGCGGCTTCGGCGGCGCAAGCGGATCGAGCGCGATGGGCGGGGCGTCCGGCTTCTTCTCCTCGGCGTCCTCGAAGCGCTCGCGCGCCTTCGACTTCTGCGCGGGGGCCATGGATCCGACGACGCCGGTTCCGCCGGTGATCGCCGCCAGCTCCTCGAGCCGACCCTTGCCGAGCAGCGTCCCGCCGCCGATGTCGTCGCGCTTCTGCGACATCGTGCCGACGACCTCGTATCCGAGCGTCTTCACCAGACGGCCCAGCTCCTCGAGGCTGGCGGCGAGCGCGACGTCATCGACGCCCGGGAGCTGAATGCCGACCAGGATGGCGCGCGGCGCCGGCGGGTGCGTTTCCATGAGCGAGCAGGTAGCACGAATCGCGCAGGAGGGCGGGGAATTGTAAGAAAGCTGCGTGACTGGGATGGAGACCGCAGACCCGCGGTGCCCTGGCGTCGGGCGCGCGATTGCGCCTAAGATCAAAGAAAATCGTCAATCGACCGGGAGGGTTGCAATGCTTTACCACCGAAAATGCCGGGCCTGGGCTTTGCCCGGCGCCGCGATCATGGGGCTGGCGTTGCTTTTGGTCGCGCTCGGGCCCGCGTCGGCGCAGTCGGGCGCGCCGATCCGGATCGGCTACAGCATGGCGCTGACCGGGGGGCTCGCCCCCAACGGCAAGTCGGCCCTGCTGGCACAAAAGATCTGGGAGGAGGACGTCAACGCCAAGGGCGGGCTGTTGGGACGTCCGGTCAAGCTCGTCTATTACGACGACAAGAGCGCCCCCGCCGAGGTTCCGGCCATCTACACCAAGCTGCTCGACGTCGACAAGGTCGACCTGCTGATCGGGGCCTATGCGACCGCCCAGCTGGCCCCGGCCATGCCGATCGTCATTGCGCGCAAGAAGCTGCTCATCGGCTTGCTCGGGCTCGCGGTCAACGACGAGTTCAACTACCCGAATTATTTCGCGATGATTCCCTCCGGCCCGATCCCCAAGCCGGCCTTCACCAAGGATTTCTTCGCGCTGGCCATGCGGCTCGATCCCAAGCCGAAGACGGTGGCGATCGTGGCGGCCGACCAGGAGTTCTCCAAGAACGCGTCCGACGGCGCACGCGAGACGGCGCAGAGCGCCGGCCTCAAGATCGTCTATGACAAGACCTATCCGCCCACGACCAACGATTTCAGCCCGATCGTGCGCGCCATCCAGGCCAGCAATCCGGACATTGTGGTGGTGTGCTCCTATCCGCCCGACTCGGTCGGCATCGTGCGGGCCGTCAACGAGATCGGCTTCAAGCCCAGGATGATCGGCGGCGCCATGGTGGGATTGCAGGCCACCGCCATCAAGATGCAGCTCGGGCCCTTGCTCAACGGCTGGGTCAACTACGACTTCTGGCTGCCGGTGCCGAAGATGCATTTCGCCGGCGTCGACGATCTGATGAAGAAATATCAGTCGCGGGCGCAAGCCGAAGGCGTCGATCCGCTCGGCTTTTACATGGCGCCTTGGGCCTACGCGCAGCTGCAGGTTCTGCAGCAGGCGATCGAGGCCACCAAGAGTCTCGACGACGCCAAGCTGGCCGCGCAGATCCGCACCGGCACCTTCAAGACCGTGGTCGGCGACGTGAAGTTCGGCGCCAAGGGCGAGTGGGAGCAGTCGCGCGTCCTGCAGGTGCAGTTCCAGAACATCAAAGGCAACGACGTGGACCAGTTCAAGGACGTCTCCACCCAGGTGGTGGTGGCGCCCGCGGATTACGAATCCGGCAAGCTGATCTATCCGTACGAGAAGGCGAAATAGCTGATGGCGCGACTGCGGGATCAAACGAAGCGCGGGATCGGCCCGTCCTGCGGGGTGGCGCGATCGGACAGGTCGAAAAAGACCTCGTCCAGGTAGCACCAGCCCCAGCCTTCGGGCGGGTCATATCCCTCGATGATCGGATGACGGGTCGCGTGGAAGTGCTTGGTGGCGTGCCGGTTCGGCGAATCGTCGCAGCAGCCGACATGGCCGCAGCTCCGGCACAGGCGCAGGTGCACCCAGGGCGAGCCGATCTTCAGGCATTCCTCGCATCCGCGCGCGCTCGGCTTGACGGTACGGATGGTGTCGAGATGGCTGCAGGTCTTGGTCATGGGCGGTCCTCGTCAATGTTTTGCGATCACGGCCCGGCTCCTGCGGGAGCGGCCAAGTAAGCATGCAGGGTCGCCACCACCTGGGCGCCCTCGCCGACCGCGGCGGCGACCCGCTTGACCGAATCCGACCGCACGTCGCCGATGGCGAACACGCCGCGCCGGCTGGTTTCCAGCGGTCGGCGGCCGCCGGCGGCCTTCGGCCCGGTCGACTCCACCCCGCTCAGCTCGATCCCGCTCAGCTCGATCCCGGTCAAATCCGTGCCGGTCAATATGAAGCCCTTGCGGTCGAGCGCCACGCCGGATCCGGACAGCCAATCCGTGTTCGGCTCCGCGCCGGTGAAGAGAAACAGGTGGCGAATGGGGCGCCGGACCTCTTTTTCCGCCGCGCCTTGGCGCCAGCGGATCGCCTCCAGGCTGCCGTCGTGCCCTTCGAGGCCGGTGATCTGCGTCTGCGTCAGCACCTCGACGTTCGATAGTCCTTCGATGCGGTCGACCAGATAGCGCGACATGCTGGCTTCCAGGCTCGGCCCGCGCACCAGCAGCCAGACCTTGGCGACCTGGCTCGCCAGATAGACCACCGCCTGGCCGGCCGAATTGCCGGCCCCCACCAGGGCCACCTCCTGCCCGGCGCAGAGCTTCCCCTCCAGGGGCGATGCCCAGTAGTGCACGCTCGAGGATTCGAAGGCCTCCAGGTTCTCGACCGGGGGGCGTCGATAGCGGGCGCCGCTCGCGATCACGACCGCGCGGGCGCTGACCCGCTCGCTGTTGGACAGCCGCAGCACGAAGGGGCCGGCATCGGCGCCGCTCGCCGGATCGAGGCTGATCACCTCATCCGGGATCGCCATCTCGACCCCGAACTTCTGCGCCTGATTGTAGGCGCGGGCCATCAGGGCAAGGCCGGTAATTCCGGTCGGAAATCCCAGATAGTTCTCGATCCGCGCCGAGGCGCCGGCCTGCCCTCCGAACGCGCGGCAATCGAGCACCAGGACCGAGAGCCCCTCCGAGCCGGCATAGACCGCGGTGGCGAGGCCAGCGGGCCCGGCCCCCACCACCACCACGTCATAGAGCTGGTCGGGATCGATCGGCCGCACCAGCCCGATGCAACGGGCGAGCTCGTTGTCGCTGGGATTGCGCAGGAGCTGTCCGCCCGGGCACAGCACGATCGGCAATTGGCCGGGGTCGACGTGAAAGCGCTCGATCAGCGCCTTTGCCTCCGGATCGGTGTCGGGATCGAGCCGTTGACGCGGATGGCCGTTGCGGCGCAGGAAACCCTCCAGCCGCAGCACATCGCCGTTGTCGGAACGGCCGACGATCACCGGGCCGCCGGCTCCGGTCTCGAGGAGGCCGACCCGCCGCAGGATCAGGGCCCGCATGATCCGCTCGCCGAGCTCCGCCTCCGCGACCAGCAAGGCCCGCAGCCGGTCCGGCCGGATGATCAAGGCCTCCACCGGCTCCTGCGCATAGGCGTCCACCAGCACCGGCCGCCCGGCGAGCCCGGATAGCTCGCCCATGAACTCGCCCGGGCCGTGGGTGACGATGAGCACGCGTCGGTCCGATGCATCGTGCTGGGTGATATCGACCTTGCCGGCCAGGATGATGGTCAGCCCGTCGCCCACCGTGCCGACCCGGGCGAGCGCCTCGCCGGCCTGGTACGAGCGGAGCTCGCCGAACCGGCGCATCCGCTCGATCTCCGAGCCCTCCAGCGTGGGAAAGATCTGGGCGCGCCGCGTCTCGATGATCGATTGCGTTGACACAGCCATGGTGGGTCCGAATTCGTCGTGTGTGCTCGCTTGGGAAGCTTACCGCCGCAGGCCGGGAGTTGCCCGCCGATAAAAGTAGCACAGTCCGTGTCGGCGAAACGAGCCGGTAAAGCCGTGCGTTGGTCCCGGCTGCGTCGGTTGCCGGGAGGACCAAGATGCGGACATGCGCCCGCGCACGGCAGCGGACCGACGAGAAAAAACCCGGCACGTGGTGCCGGGCTTTTTCGTCGAGATCCCGAATGGCTCTCAATCACGCACGCTCAATGATGCATGAAGAGCGCCAAGAGGATAATGATAGGAAGCGGAACCCCGAGCAACCAAAGCAAAGCGCCTCTGCCGAAACCCATTGTCGTCTCCTCTGGTCGGTTTCTTCGGCATAACAACTCCCGCGCTCCCGATTGGTTCCAATTCCTCGATTCGGTCGACGGCCGTCGCGGATCGAAGCGGGTCATTTTGCGGTGAAGCCCGGTCTCCTCACAGGCCCAGATAGAATTTCTTGATCAAATCATTGTTGTTGAGCTCGTCGACCGAGCGTCCTTCGAACGCGATCCGGCCGTGAACGATCACGTAGCCGCGGTCGGCGATGCGCAGCGCCTGGGGAAAATTCTGCTCGGCCATCAGGACCGTCAGCTGGTAGCGGTCCTTGAGCTCCTTGATCTTGTCGATGGTGTGGCTGACCAGCACCGGCGCGAGCCCCACCGACGGCTCGTCGATCAGCAGAATGCGCGGCGCCGTCATCAGGGCGCGGGCGAGTGCCAGCATCTGCTGCTCGCCGCCGCTCATGCTGCCGGCGAGCTGCCGGCGGCGCTCGGCCAGCCGCGGAAACAACTCGAAGCAGAACGCCAGATTGGAGCTCATCTGCGTCCGCGCCTTCGCCCGGAAGGCGCCCAGCAGCAAGTTCTCCTCGACGCTCAGGCGCGGAAACAGGCGCCGGCCTTCCGGCACCAGCGCGATGCCGAGATCGACGATCTCCTCGGTCGAGCGGCCGACCAGGTCGTGGCTGCACGCCGTCGATCTCGGCCGTGATCCGGCCCGCACAGGGCGGCACGATGCCCATGATGCATTTCATGAGCGTGCTCTTGCCGTTGCCGTTGGTGCCCAGGAGCACGACGGTCTCGCCGGCAGCGACCGTCATCGACACGCGCTCGAGCACGCGTACCGCCCCGTAGGCGGCGTCGATGCTCTCGATGGCGAGACTATTGGCCAAGATAGGCTCGCTCGACGGCGGGATCGCGGATGACCTCCTCGGGCGCCCCGTCCGCGATCTTGGCGCCGGAGACCAGAACGACGAGCCGCTGCGAGAACCGCATCACGGCACGCATGATGTGCTCGATCATGATGATGGTGACACCGCGCTCGTTCAAGGCGATCAGCAGCGCCACGATGTCGGCGACCTCGACCTGCGACAGGCCCGCCATGGATTCGTCCGCGATCAGGAGCCGCGGCTCCGCCGCCATGGCGCGGGCGAGCTCGAGCTTGCGCATCTCCACCTGGGTGAGATCGCGCGGGTGTTGCGCGGCCTTGTCGGCGAGCCCGACCAGCTGCAGGAGGTCGGCGCCGCGCGCCGCGAGCTCGGCTGCGGTCAGGCGGGTCCCGGCTCTGGCGCCGAGGGTGTAGAGCATCGGCACCGTGAGATTCTCGGCGACCGTGAGGCTCGCGAACGGGCGCGGCAGCTGAAAGCTGCGCGCGATGCCGCGCCGGGTGCGTTCATGGGTCTTGAGCCGGTCGATCGGCTCGCCGTCGAAGGAGACCGTGCCGCTTTCGTTGGCGAGCGTGCCGCAGATGCAGTTGACCAGCGTGCTCTTGCCCGAGCCGTTGGGGCCGATGAGGCCGACGCGCTCGCCGCGCCCGACCGACAGATCGATGCCGTCGAGCGCCACGAACCCGCCGAAGCGCTTGCCCAGATTGGTGACCTCGAGCAAAGGCCCGGTCATGGCGCGTCCGCTGGTGCGGGTTTGCCGGCGCGCGGGGCGCTCGAAGGAGAGTGAGTGCGAAAGCAGCTCCGCACCAGCCCGACGATGCCGCTCGGCGCCACGATGACGAAGCCGACCAGCAGGAGCCCGACCACCAGGAGGCCGAGCTCCGAGGATATGGTCACCGTCGCCCATTGCTGCAGGCCGGCCACCAGGATGGCGCCGACCAGCGGCCCGATCCAGGTGGTGGTGCCGCCGATCATCGGCATGGCGATGGAGTTGACCGCGTAGTCGAGACCGAAGGCGGCGGCCGGCTGGACGTAACCGATGTAGTAGGGGAAGGGCGCGCCGGCCATTCCCATGAAGGCGCCGGACAGCGTGGTGGCGATGAGCTTGAGCCGCAGGGTGGGCACTCCGCAGGCCTCGGCCGCCAGCTCGTCGTCCCGGATGGCGGCGAAGCCGTAGCCCAGCCGCGAGCGTTCGATGGTGCGGGCGGTGGTGATCGCCAGCACCGCCAGCGCGAGCATCAGGAAAAACAGATAGTGCACATAGTTGCCGATCAGCCATACGGTTTCGGGCCGGATCACGTAGGCGCCGCGGGCGCCGCCCAGATAGCTCCAATTGACCACCAGGGTCTGCAGCACGACCGCGAACGCCAGCGTGGCGATGGCGAAAAACGCGCCACGCAACCGCAACGCCAGATAGCCCATGCCGAGCCCGGCCAGCCCGGAAACGATGCCGCCGAGCGCCATCAGGAGCGGAATCGGCAGCGGATAGGACTTGTGAAAGAACACCGACGTATAGGCGCCGAGCGCGAAGAAAGCGGCCGAGCCGAAATTCACGTAGCCGGTATAGCCCCCCAGGATGTTCCAGGCCTGCGCCAGCACGATGAACTGGAGGACCACGTAGCCGGCGAAGAATACGTAGTCGTTGCCGATCAGGCGCGCGGCGCCGAACACGCCGGCCGCGAAAGCGACGCAGATCAGGAAGAAGACCGAGGAGCGCACGACCGGCTATCCTATCACCCCGAGCAGGTCACCGACCGGAGAACCCGCGGATTTGCATTTTGGTGAGGTCGCCGGGCCCCGGGAACGGCTCGAGCACGGCCGGGCGTGGGACGCCCGGCGCAAGGGTCCCACGGCGGGGCGCGGGGCGCAAGTTGCGGCGCCGCCGGCCGGCGGGTCGGGGCGCGGTCAGAGCGGCCGGTGTTGATAAGCGAGCCCCACAACATGAAGGAAAGTGGTAAAGCCAGGGTAGTCGACAGAATCGGTTTAGGCCACGCCCATAGGCGGGGAGGGAGACGGATGTCGATCATAACGTGCGGTTTCAACCGCGGCACTGCTCCGCTGCTGCAGATGAAGCTCGATCTGGATCCGGACCGGCCGAACGAACGGAGCATCCTGACCTACCTGCAGACCGGCGCCTCATTCGAGCCGGATGTCGCCAATGTCTTGGTCAGAGTGCTACGCGAGGGCGACGTCGCGGTCGATGTCGGCGCCAATGTCGGTTATTTGACGACGCTGGCCGCGATGCTGGTCGGTCCGACGGGCCACGTCGTCGCATTCGAGCCCGGGCCTGAGAATCTGGTGCGCCTTCGCGCCAATCTGGCCCTCAACGATTGCGCGAACGTCACGGTCGTCGAAAAGGCGGTCACCAACCAGGTCGGGGATGTTGAATTCTTCATCAACAGCGACGACAGCGGTGGCAATGCGCTGTGGGATCCGGCCCAATATCCCGGCAACGTGAAGTGTCTCGCCACGCCGATACGCCTCACGATGCCGGGGACGACGCTCGACGCCGAATTGGAGCAGCTGCGGCTGGCGCCGAAGGTGATCAAGATCGATACCGAAGGCGCCGAGCAGAGGGTGCTGGAGGGCATGCGCGGCCTGCTCGAGTCGCAGGAACCGCGTTTCATCATCGCGGAGCTGCACGACTTCGGGCTCGCCAAGCTGGGCTGCAACCAGCAAAGCCTGCGCGGCTTCATCGAGGGTCTGGGTTATTCGACTTTCGGCCTGACCCATGCGGGCACGCTGCCACGATTCATCCCGGCGGCCACCCGCATCGAATGCCCCTTCTTCATCAATCTCTTGTTCAGCAAGCCCGAATGGGTCGGCGAATATTGGCCGACCGTCGCGTTCGACCCGCGCTAGCGAGAGTCGGTCGCCGCTCAGCCGGCCTATCGTCCGAGCAGACCCGCGGGTCGCAGCGCGAGGGTCAGCAGCAGGAAGCCGAAGGCGACCGCCGGCGCCCATGAGGGCCCATAGAACGTCGAGGTGAGGCTCTCGACGACGCCGACCAGCACGGCGCCGATCAGCGTGCCGGGCAGGCTGCCGAGCCCGCCGAGAACGCAGATAGCGAAGACGCGGCCGATATATTCGCGTCCGACCGAAGGCTCGACCGGCTGAATGACGATGAGCAGCGCCCCCGCGATCGAGGCGGTGGCGATCGAGAGCGCAAACGCGATGCGCTTGATCCGGGCCGGCGAGCACCCCATGAGCTGCAAGGCGAACTGATCCTGCGCCACCGCCATGATGGCGCGCCCCACGAAGGTGCCGGACAAGAAAATCTGCAGCCCGATGAACATGGACAGCGAGACCAGGCCGGGCACCAGCATGCGCAGCGGCAGATCCACGACGCCCCAATGCAGGCTGGGCCCGATATAGGGCGCGGCGACATAGCGGTAGTCGACCCCGAAGGCGAGAATCAGGATGACCTCGGTGATGAACAACAGGCCGAAGAAAAAGGCGAGGCCGCGCAGCGATTCCTGCCCATGGCGCTCGAACGCCGCGTGATAGATCTGGTAGACGAGCCCGCCCAGCGCATAGAACGCCGGCAGCATGATGATGCTGGCGACGATCGGGTCGATCCCGAGCCGGGAGTTGAGCATATAGGCGATGTAGGAGCCGAGGATGATGAAGGCGGGATGCGCGATGTTGACGATGTCGAGTATGCCGAACGAGATCGACACCCCGATCGTCACGGCGGCGTAGAAGCCGCCCAGCAGGAGCCCGGCCACCAGGGCGTTGGCCAGCAAATCGATCGAGATGTCCATCGGGGGTGCCGGGTGTAGGGCGCAATCGCTTTATTGCGCCATCAGACTTGATTGCGCCACCAGCCTCGCCGCAGGCGCGATGCCCTCCGCCGCGCCAAGCGGCGCAATGAAGCGATTGCGCCCTACAGGCGCACCTTCTCCGGAATCGGCAGCGGCTTGTTGGCGCTGTCGAGGAACTCGACGGTGCAGAAGATCAACTCGCTGTCGCCGATGTTCTCGAGATCATGCACCTTGAAATGACCGCCGGCATGGGTCTCGTGCCGGGTCTCGCCGGCCGCATAGGTGTGCTCGACCGTGCTGCCGTCGTCCATATGGGCGCGGGCGCGGCCGGAGGTGAGCACCGACCAGAAGTAGTCGAGCACGTGGCGGTGGAAGCCGAGACGCTCGCCGGGCTCGAGCCGGATGTGCCAGACCCGTACCCGATCGCTCTCCGAGACCAGCTTTTGACCGACGCAGCCGTTCGGGCTCTGGCGCTCGCGCTCGAACTCGGCGGTGATCTCGGGCGGCCAGGGAGTGCGCGCCGTTTGCAGCGGCTTCTTGTCCAACGTGGTCATGGCCATGGCGGTCCTCCTCGCGTTGAGGCGATGGTAAAGCATTTTCAGGAAAAGTGGAATCCGGTTTTCCGTGCGAAAATGCGACACTGCAAGAATGCTGGAGCGGTTTCGGGTTCCCGGAAATTTTGAAAACCGCTCCGGCAAAGTCTTGCGCGTTCGCAAACGGGAGATCGGCCTCTTGCCCAAATCGGGAGAACGCCACGCTCTGGTCATCGGCGGCTCCATGAGCGGCCTGTTCGCGGCGAGCCTGCTGGCACGCGCCGGCTGGACGGCCGCGATCTACGAGCGGGCCGAGGCGGAGCTCTCCGGTCGCGGCGCCGGTATCGTGACCCATGCGGCGATGCGGGCGGTGCTGCTTGCGGCCGGCTGCGATCCGACCCGCGATCTCGGCATCGAGGTGGCGGGCCGCAAGACGCTCGACCGGTCGGGGCGGGTGATCGGTGACTTCGGCTGCGCCCAGACCGTCACCTCCTGGGACCGGGTGTTTCGCATGCTGCGGGAAAAGCTCCCGGCGGATCGTTACCATCTCGGCAAGGAGTTGTTGCGCATCGCGCCGTCCGCCAAGGGCGTCACGGCGCATTTCGCCGACGGCGCCCGCGCCGAGGCCGACCTGATCGTGGGGGCCGACGGCTTCCGCTCCACCGTCCGCACGCAGATTCTACCCGGCGTCGAGCCGGTCTATGCGGGCTATGTGGCCTGGCGGGGATTGGTGCCCGAAAGCGCGCTGTCGCCGGCCACCCACGCGGACCTGTTCGATGCGCTGGTGTTCTGCCTGCCGCCGGGCGAGCAATGCCTCAGCTATCCGGTGGCCGGGCCCGACAACGATCTGCGGGCATGCCACCGGCGCTGCAATTTCGTCTGGTACCGGCCGGCGCCCGCGCCGGAGCTCAGGCGCATGCTCACCGACGCGGCCGGGCGCGTCCATGCGCTCGGGATTCCGCCGCCGCTGGTGCGCGCCGAGGTCATTGCGGAGCTGCGGGTGGCGGCGCAGGCGTTGCTGCCGCCGCAGCTCGAAGAGGTGATCAGGCTGACGGAGCGGCCGTTCCTGCAGCCGATCTACGATGTCGAGACGCCCCGCATGGCGGTGGGCCGGGTCGCTCTCCTGGGCGATGCCGCGTTCCTGGCCCGGCCTCATGTGGCGGCCGGCGTGACCAAGGCGGCCGAGGACGCCATGGCGCTCGCGACCGCGCTGCAATCAAACGGTGGCGTCGAATCCGCGCTGCAGCGGTTCGCGGCCGCCCGCATCGGCATCAACCGACAGGTGATGCAGCGCGGCCGCGACCTCGGCAGCTATCTGCAGCCGAAGTCTGTCGAGTGCCGAGGAGCGCCGCAAAGCCGAACGGCACGGCACCCCGCAAGCCGTGATGAGCGAGATCGCGGTGCTGGATTTTCTGGAAAGCTGAGGCGTGCTTCGTACGCTGGAGTTGTCATGGCCGGACTTGTTCCGGCCATCCCGATAAGGGTCGCACAGTGCCTCCCTCATCGGGATCGCCGGGACACAAGGGCGTTTACGCATGGCCCGGAAGAGGGCGTAAACGCCCGTCTGCGCGGGCTATGCCCGGCGATGACAATCGAACTTGCTCACGCTTTGGCCTTCTTCCTCGCCCTCCGCTTCACGCCCGCCTTCGCCTCCAGCACTGCGCACACCGAGGCGGTATCGTCCTGGGCGTGGCCGCCGGCGAGCGCGGCGTCGTAGATCGGCTGCGTCGCCGTGAACAGCGGGGTCGGGCAGCGCAGCGCCGCGGCGAACGCGCCGATCACCTGCATGTCCTTCTGCCAGATCGCCACCTTCATGGTGGGATCGTCATAGCGGTTGCGCACCATCATGGGGGCGCGCAGCTCGAAGATGCGCGAATTGCCGGCGCCGCTCGTCACCATGTCGTAGATGATCTGCGGCTCGAGGCCGGCCTTGATGCCGAGCACCATGGCCTCGGCCGCCGCCACGTTGTTGATGGCGACCAGAAGGTTGGCCACGTATTTCATGCGGCTGCCGTTGCCGAGCGCGCCGAGGTCATGGGCCGAGCGGGCGAAGCCGGCGAACAGCGGGCGCAGCCGTTTGATCGCCTTGCGATCGCCGCTGGCATAGACCACGATGTCCTTGCACTTGGCCTGCGCGCCGGTGCCGCTGATCGGGCAATCGAGCATGATGTGGCCCGCGGCTTTGAGCTTACCCGCGGCCTTAAGCTTGTCGGCGAGCGCAAAGGTGCTGGTCTCGATGACCACGACCGGCCGTGAGCCCGCATCCGCGATGGCCGCGACGGTCGCCGCGAGCGCGGCCGGCTTCGGCAGACTGGTGATGATAGTTCGCGCCGCGCCGGCCAGATGACGGGCGTCCGCCGCGAGCTCGACTCCGGCTTTGGCCAGTGCCCGACGGCGAGCCGGGTCGATATCGTAACCGATCACGCGCCAGCCGGCGGCGACGAGGCTTCTCGCAAACGCCCCGCCCATGATGCCGAGGCCGACGACGCCGACCGTGCCTTTTTTCCTCGCCGTGCCCATTCTCTTCGCCGTTCCCATGCGCCCCCCATGCGGTGACCGCCGACGCTACACAGCGGCCGTGGCGGTCTTCAAGTCGAATGCGCAATCTCGTATCCTTGCCCCGGCTGGGGTGACAGGTCCAACAATTCGCTATAGTCATCGGGCCCGCAGAAACCCGGGGAGCCACCATGTCATCTCTCACGCTCGCGCAAGCCAGCACCATTCTCGATGTCGCGCTCAAGACCGCACGCGAGGCCAAGTTCTCTCCACTCTCGGTTGCGGTGCTCGATGCCGGCGGTCACTTGGTGGCGTTCAAGCGCGAGGACAAATCCGGAATCCTGCGGTTCGAGATCGCCTTCGGCAAAGCCTGGGGGGCGCTCGGCATGGGCTTCGGGTCGCGCACGCTGGCGGGCCGCGTGTCGCGCTCGCAGATGTTCTTCACCGCGCTCGCGGCCGCGAGCGACGGGCGGTTCGTGCCGGTGACCGGCGGCGTGCTGGTGCGGGACGCGGCTGGCGACGTCATCGGGGCGGTCGGCATCTCGGGCGATACCTCCGACAATGACGAAAAGTGCGCGCTCGCCGGCATTGCGGCGGCCGGCCTCAAAGCCGATCCCGGCGTCGATCCGACCTGAGCGCCGCGCGCGATTGTTGCAAAAGGCGCTCCAAAGAGCGCTCCAAAGAGTATTCCAGTGACGCGGACATCCGCGCAGCATCAAGGGGAAGAGGGTTATGGGAGCGAATTTCGGCATCGCCGGCGTGGATTGGCAGCAGCGCGTCAACTGGGACCGGTTGCGGACCTACCGGACCGAGCGCGCCCGCGAGATGATGAAGAAGCACGGCCTCGGCGCCGTCTTGTGCATGTATGACGAGAACGTCCGCTACATCACCGGCACGCTGACCCCGGGCTGGAACCGGCTCAAGCCGGGGCTGCGCTACGCCATGCTGTGCGGCGACGGCGCCCCGATCCTGTTCGAGCAGGGCGACCTCGGCTTCCAGATCGAGCGCCATTCGCCGTGGATCCCCAAGGAGAACGTGCGCCATTCCTTCGCCTGGATCAAAGGCGCCGCCGGCCCGGCCTCGACCCAGCAAGTCAACAAATTCACCAAGGCGGTGCTGCAGGCGATGAAGGACAACGGCGTCGCCGGCCAAAAGCTCGGCGTCGACTTCATCGACATCAACATGATCAACATCTTCAAGGAGAACAACATCAATTGGACCGACGGCATGAGCGCCATGATGGACGCGCGCGCCGTCAAGAACGTCGACGAGCAGGAATGCTTCCGCATCGTCGGCGCCATCGGCGATGCCACGCACTGGGAGTGCATGAAATTCCTGCGCCCCGGCATCACCGAGAACCAGGTGACGGCGCACCTGATGCAGTACCTCTACAACATCCCCGGCATGGAGGACGTGGAGGACGTGATCGTTTCGTCCGGCCCCAATACCTGGCCGAACTGGCGCAACTTCTCCGACCGCATCATCCAGCCCGGCGACATCGTGTTCATGGATTTGGCGGCGCTGACCTGGAACGGCTACAAGTCCTGCTATTACCGCACCTATTGCGTCGGCAAGGAGCCGAGCCAGGAGCAGAAGGACACCTACACGACCGCGCTCGGATGGCTCTACAACTCGATCGGCGCCGTCAAGGCCGGCACCACCACGCGCGAGATCGCGCTGAAGTGGCCGTCCGCCATGGAGACCTGGGGCTACGAGGACGAGGATCAGGCGGCCGCCAACCTGTGGGGCCATGGCCTCGGCCTCGCCCAATACGATCCGCCCGTCATCTCGCGCATCTGGTCGCTCGATCATCCGGTCGAGATCAAGGAAGGCATGACCTTCGCGCTGGAGACGCAGCACGGCAAGAAGTTCCGCTACGGAGTGCGCATCGAGGAGATGCTCATCGTCCACAAGAACGAGATCGAGATCGTCTCCAACTTCCCGGTGAAGCAGATCACGGTCGTCGACCCGCTGCCGGGCTACGGGGACCACGTGAAATGACGTCGCGCTCGGCGCGACGTCATCACCGGGCCGCCGCAAAGCGGCGAGACCCGGTGATCTCGAGCGCATCCTGTGCCCGACTGAGCCAGATGGCCGCCTCGAGACCGGCCACAACAGCGAAAGTGTTGCAGCAATCACGCAATGACCGCATTCATCCTTCCCCTCGACGATGCCGCCGCCACCGACCCGGATCGGGTGGGGCCGAAGGCCGCGAATCTCGCAACGCTGACCCATGCCGGTCTGCCGACGCCGGGCGGATTCTGCCTCACGGCGGCGGCCTATCGGGCGCAGCTCACGGCGCTGGGGCTCGACGACCTGGTGGCGCGCTTCGCCGCCGCCGCGCCCACCGCCGGCGCGCAAGCTCGCGGTCGAGATCAGGCTGGCGCTCTACGAGCAGCCGATCGCGCCCGCCATCTTGCAGCCGCTGCTTGCGGCGTGGCGCGCCCAGAGCGCATCGCGGCCAACCCGGCGTGGTGCGTTCCTCGGCGCTGATCGAGGACCGTGCCGACGCCAATTTCGCGGGGCAGTTCGAGAGCTTTCTGGGGCTCACGGACGAGACCGAGTTCCTGACCGCGGTGCGGGCCTGTTGGGCCGCCCTGTGGACCGGCAATGCCCGGCGTTACATGGACAATCATGGGCTCAATCCGGCCGACACCGCCATGGCGGTGCTGATCCAGCCGCTGGTCGCGGCGCGTGCTTCGGGCGGCGGCTTGAGCGAGACGCCCGACGGCCAGATGCTCATCAGCGCCACCTGGGGATTGGGCTCGGCGATCGCGCAGGGCGAGGTGGTGCCCGACCGCATCGTGCTGAGCCGCCAGGGATTCGTTCGCAAGATCGAGGCCGGCCGCAAGGATCGCCGCGAGACCTGCATGCATGGCATGGGCACCACCACGCAGGCGGTGCCGGAGGCGCTCGCCCGGCAGCCCTGTCTCGATGCCGGCCAGGCGGTGACGCTCGGCCGCCTGCTGCGCAAGGCCGAAGGCGCCATGAGCAAGATCTTCGACGGCATGCCGGTGGAGATCGAGTGGGCGCTCGACGATGCCGGATTCAAGTTGCTGCAAGCCCGTCCGTTGCATCTGCAGCCCACCCTGGTGCCGGACGAGATCTGGCTGCAGCATCCGGGCCTCAGCGGCCATCCGGCCGGGATCGGCTGGGGCTCCGGCCGTGCCGTGGTGGTGAATTGCGAGTGCGAGCTCGCCCGCGTCGCGCCCGGCGACATCCTGGTGACCAAGGTGGCGGGGCCGGCGCTGAGCCAGATCCTGCCGCGCGTGGCCGGCGTGGTGGCGGAGCTCGGCGGCTCGACCTCGCATCTGGCTTCGCTCGCCCGCGAACGGGGAATCCCGATGGTGCTCGGTGTCCTCGACGCGACGCGCAAGATTCCCGACGGCGCGCAAGTCGCGGTCGACGGCGTGGCCGGGATCGTGCGCTGGCTGCGCTGATGATCAAAATTCGATCTGTAGGGTGGGCAAAATTGCCTGGCACTGCGATGATGTTTGCGCGGCGCGGCACAATTTTGCCCACGCGCCTCAGCGGCGAGGCCGGACCGCGTGGGCAACGCGCCGCCACGCCGTACCGCGTGGTTTGGCCCTGTGCTGGCGCCTTGCCCACCCTACCGGATCGCCGAAATTCTGTTGATTGATTCTGGAGCAACTTCCGTGGCCCGACCCGTCATCGCCGTAACCGACAGCGTCTTCCCCTCGCTTGATCCCGCTCTGGCCGCGCTGGCGCGGCTGGATCCCGAAATACGCATGTCGAAGAGCGTGGCGGCCGAGGACATCCTGGCGGTGGCGCGCGAGGCCGACGCTATCCTGGTCACCTATGCCAAGCTGCCGGGCGAGCTCCTGCGGCAGCTCACGCGCTGCAGGGCGATCGGCCGGTTCGGTCTCGGCGTCGACAATATCGACACCAAGACGGCGGCCGAGCTCGGCATCGTGGTGACCTATGTGCCCGACTATTGCATGCACGAGGTGTCGGATCACGCCATGGCGCTCCTGCTCGCGCTCGCCCGCAAGATTCCGTTCTCCGACAAGCTGGTGCAATCGGGCCGCTGGGAGATGCCGGCGGTGGCGCCGCTGCGCCGCCTCGCCGGGCAGGTGCTGGGTCTGATCGGGTTCGGCAATATTCCGCGCGCGCTCGCCCCCAAGGCGAAGGCCTTCGGGTTCGAGGTCATCGCGCACGATCCTTATGCCGGCAAGGACGTGTTCGCCGCTTGCGCGGTCGAGGCGGTGAGCCTCGAGACCCTGCTGGCGCGCTCCGATGCCATCTCGGTGCATGCGCCGCTCACGCCCGCCACCCGCGGCCTCATCGATGCCGCGGCCTTGGCCCGGATGAAGAAGGGCGCGGTGATCGTGAACACGGCGCGCGGGCCCCTCATCGACGAGCCGGCGCTGCTGGCGGCGCTCGACAGCGGCCATCTCGGCGGCGCCGCCCTCGACGTGGTCGCGACCGAGCCGTTGCCGAAGGATTCACCGCTCCTCGGCCGCGACAACGTCATCCTGACGCCGCACACCGCCTTCTACTCGGTCGAGGCCCTCGACGAGTTGCAGACCAAGTGCGCCACCGACGTGGCCAGCGTGCTCAGCGGTAAGCCGCCGGTATATCCGGTGAAGGCGTGATGAATTTCTCCAGGGCCTCGGAGATCAGAAGATGAAGCTTGGATTCTTCACCATGCCGATCCATCCCATCGAGAAGGACTGGCGGCAATCCCTGCGCGAGGATCGCGAGGCTTTCATCCTGGCGGACGAGCTCGGCTATGTGGAGGGCTATGTGGGTGAGCACGCCACCGACCGGGCCGAGAACATCACCTCCTGCGCGATCTTCATCGGCACGCTGGTCGATGCCACCAAGCGCATCAAGCTCGGCACCGGCACCATCAACATGCCCAACAGCCATCCGGTCGCGACCGCCTCGCAGCTCGCCATGCTGGATCATCTGCTCGACGGCCGCTTCATCTTCGGCATCAGCCCGGGCGGGCTCATGTCCGACGCCGAGGCCTTCGGCAATATCGATGCCGACCGCCGGGCCATGTTTCTGGAGGCGATCAATCACGTCCTGGCGATCTGGCAGGGCGAGCCGCCCTATAATCTCAAGGGCAAGTTCTGGAACATCTCGATCGAGCGCCAGCTGGTACCCCATATCGGGCAGGGCTATCTGCCCAAGCCCCTGCAGCGCCCGCATCCCCCGATCGTGGTGACCGCGGTGGCGCCGTTCTCGGCCGGCATCGCGGAGGCGGCGGCGCGCGGCTGGGATACGATCTCGGCCAATTTCCTCCTGCCGCAATGGGTAAAGACCCACTGGCCGAAATATGTCGAGGGCTGCACCCGGGTCGGCCGCAAGCCCGAAGCGGCCAACTGGCGGGTCGCCAAGAGCATCTTCGTGGCCGAAGACGATGCGACCGCGCAGGCTTATGTCACCGCCCCGAACAGTCCCTATCGGTATTATTACACGCAGCTTTTGACCAAGCTCAAACGCAGCGGACGCGCCGAAGTGTTCAAGACCAGCCGCGAGCAGCCCGAACTCCGAGCTGACGGTCAATTCGGTCTGCGACAGCGTCGTCATCGCCGGATCACCCAACAAGGTCGTCGACCAGATCCTCGCCTTCCGCGAGCAGGTCGGGGATTTCGGGACGCTGCTCTATGCCGGCAAGGATTGGCTGGACCGCGAGCGCGGCCGCCGCTCGATGATCCTTCTGGCCGAAAAGGTGCTGCCGGCCGTCAATGCGGCGATCGGGGGCTGACGCTCCCGGCGCCGGCCGCCGGCGAGCTGACTAAAAAACGCTCAGCATCGCCTGATTTTTGGCCGCGCGCCGAAATCGTGCCGCCGGGTGCCGCGGACCGCTCGCTTGCCTTGTGATGGGGCGCGCGTCGTGATCTAATTTTGCCATAAGGTTCAAGAAAAGCCGGACGTCGGGAGGAGCGGGCGAACATGGCTGTGTCTCTGCGGGTCAACGGCCGCACGCATGCACTGACGGTCGATCCCGACACCCCGCTGCTCTATGTCCTGCGCAACGATCTCCAGCTCAATGGTCCGAAGCTCGGCTGCGGTCGCGGTCAGTGCGGTGCCTGCACCGTGATCCTCGACGGACGCGCGGTGCGTTCCTGCGTCACCACTTTGAACGACGTCGGCGAGGCCGAGATCGTCACTCTCGAGGGACTGGGCTCGCGCGAGAATCCGCATCCGGTGCAGCGCGCTTTCATCGAGGAGCAGGCCGCCCAGTGCGGCTATTGCATGAACGGCATGATCATGCAGGCCAAGGCCTTCCTGGACCAGACCGCGAAGCCGACCGCGGCCGAGATCAAGGCGGCTCTGGCCGACAATCTCTGCCGCTGCGGCTCGCATGCGCAGATCGTCCGTGCGGTGCAACGCGTGGCGGCCTCACGCGCGTAAGGGGAGGCGACATGTCGGTTCGGCCCGCAATCGGCCGCCGCGACCTGCTGAAGGGGGCAGGTTATCTGCTCGTGGCCTGCTCATTGTCTTCCGCGCTGCACGCGGCCGAGCCTTCCGGTCCATGGCCCAAGACCATTGCGGATGATCGCATCGATTCATGGCTCGCGATCAAAGCCGATGGCGGTGTCACCTGCTTCACGGGTCGGGTCGATCTGGGAACCGGCATCCGCACCGCGCTGGCCCAGATCGTGGCGGACGAGCTCGACGTCGATCTCGAGCGCGTGACCATGGTGATGGGCGACACCGCACGCACGCCCGACCAGGGAACCACGAGCGCGAGCAACACCATCCAGCGCGAAGCCATCCCGATCCGGCACGCCGCCGCCGATGCGCGCCAGATGCTGCTGAAGCTCGCGTCCGACCGGCTCGGCGTCGCGGTCTCCGATTTGCGCGTCGCCAGCGGGATCATCAGCTCCGGGCGCGCCGGCAAGAGCATCTCCTATGGCGAGCTGATCGGCGACAAGCGGTTCGATCTGCGCGCATCCGGCCGCGCGCGCACCAAGAAGCCCTCGGAATATACCGTGGTCGGGAAATCGGTTCCGCGCGCCGATATTCCGGCCAAGGCCACCGGCAGCTTCACCTTCGTGCATGACGTCCGCCGGCCCGGAATGTTGCACGGGTGCGTGATCCGGCCGCCCGCGACCGGCTCGGAGACGGCCATCGGCTCTGCTCTCGTCTCGGTCGACATGACGTCGGTCCGGCACATCCCGGGCATCGTGCGGGTGGTGCGGATCGAGGATTTCGTGGGCGTGGTGGCGGAACGCGAGGAGAATGCGGTTCGGGCGGCGCTCGAGCTCAAGGTGGAATGGAAGCCGTGGTCCGCAATGCCGGATTTCGCCAAGCTCGAGCCGGTCCTGCGCGATTATCCGAGCAAGGCCCGCATCCTGCGCGATGAGGGCGATGTCCGCTCGGCGCTCGCCAATGCGGCCACCGAGCTGTCGGCCACCTACATCTGGCCCTATCAATCGCATGCCTCGATCGGGCCGTCCTGCGCGGTGGCGGAATTCGCCGACAACCGGCTCACGATCTGGTCGGCGACGCAGTCGGTCAATGCCATCCGCCGCGAAGCCGCCCGGTTGCTGGTCATGCCCGAGGAAGCCGTGCGGGTGATCCATGTGGACGGCGCCGGCTGCTACGGCCTCAACTGCGCCGACGACGTCGCGCTCGACGCGGCGCTTCTGTCGCGGGCGGTGGGCCGGCCGGTTCGGGTGCAGCTGTCGCGCGAGCAGGAGCAGGGCTGGGAGCCCAAGGGCGCCGCCCAGCTGATGGATGTGCGCGGCAGCCTCGACGGCAACGGCCGCATCACCGGCTATCAGTTCACCACCAAATGCTTTTCCGGCCGCGCCGAGACGCTGGCGCATTACCTCACCGGCGCCAAGCCGGCGCAACCGGCGGTGCTGGCGCAAGGCGATCGCAATGCGGTGCCGCCCTATTCCGGCATCCCCAACCTTCAGGTCAGCGTGCTCGATCTGGTGCCGCCGGTGCGCTCGGCGCGCATGCGCGGCGTGGCGAGCCTGCCCAACAGCTTCGCGCATGAATGCTTCATCGACGAGCTGGCGGTCGCGGCCGGTGTCGATCCGCTGAAATTCCGCCAGGAGCGTCTCAATGATCCGCGCGCGCTCGCCGTGCTGGCTGCGGCCGCCAAGAAGGCGGCCTGGGAGCCGCGCGCGCCCCGCAAGCCGGAGCCCGCCGCCGGCGCGATCGCCAGGGGCCGCGGCATCGCCTATGCGCGTTACACCCACGGGAACTATCCGGGATATGGCGCCGCCTTCACGGCCTGGGTCGCGGACGTGGAGGTCGACCTCGCCAGCGGCGCGGTCCGGGTCGCCCGGGTGGTGGTGGCGCAGGACGCCGGCCTGATGATCAACCCGAAAGGGGTCGAGCTGCAGGTGCACGGCAACGTCATCCAGTCGGTCAGCCGCGCCTTGATGGAAGAGGTCAGTTTCGCCGCCACCGGCGTGACCAGCCTCGATTTCCGCAGCTATCCGATCGCGACCTTCGCGGATGTGCCGGACATCGAGGTCGTCCTCATCGATCGGCCCGACGATCCGCCGCTCGGGGTCGGCGAGGCGGCCTCGATCCCGAGCGCCGCCGCCATCGCCAACGCCATTTTCGATGCGACCGGCGCCCGCATCCGGCAGGTGCCGTTCACGCCGCAACGGATCAAGACGGCGCTCGCCGCGATGCGGCGGTGAGACGCCGCATTACTTGATCGCCTGCGGATTGATCGGCGAGCCGGTGCCGCCGGTGATCACCAGCGGCGGGCCGCAGAAGAAGAACTCGTAAATTCCGTCCGCCGCGCAGTCCTCGCCCAAGTCCTTGAGATAGAACATCTCGCCCATGGTCAGCCCCATGGCGGGTATCACTACCCAGTGCCAGGGCTGGTTGGCCTCGCTGGTCTCGTTGGGCCGCACCTCGACCCCCCAGGTGTCGGAGCAGATCGCGGCGATCTGTTTCTCCTGGCACCAGTAGCAGTTCTCGAATTTCACCCCCGGTGCATCGCCGCCCGCAAAGCCGCCCCACTGCTTTTCCTCAAGGCAGCGCTCCATCTGGCCGGTGCGCAGGATGACGAAGTCGCCGCGGCGGATCTCGACATTCTGCGCCTTGGCGCAGGCATCGAGATCGTCGTTGGATATGGGATGGCCGTCGGCGAGATGCGCGACGCCTTTATGGCGGGCGATGTCGAGCAGCACGCCGCGACCGACCATCTTGCTCTTGGCGTGCTCGATGCCGAGCTTGCCCAGCCCGTTGCAATCGACCAGGCGCGCATCGAAGCCGTTGTACATCTTCTCCTCATAGAAGATGTGGCCGAGCGCGTCCCAGTGGGTGGCGCATTGCACCGGCATGTTGATGGCGTCGTCGGCATAGCGGATGTTGGGCACGACGTCCTGCCGCCCGGCGACGGCGTCGGTGCCGGTCGCCAGCATCGTGTGAATGGGATTCCAGCGGCCGCCGAACAGGCCGGTCTGCGGGCCGCCGCGGTCGAGCGGAATGCCGAGCGCGAAGACCTTGCCGCTGCGGATGAGCGAGGCCGCCCGCACGATGTCCTCGGCCGTCACATGATTGAGCGTCCCGATCTGGTCGTCGGCGCCCCAGCGGCCCCAGTTCTTGAGCTTGTCGGAGGCTTCGCGGATCGCCTGCTTTCCCACCTTGAGGTCCATGGTCCCGGTTCCCTTGCTTGCTGCCGTGCGGCGTCGCGCCGATTGTGACGCGCGCGTTGACCGGGGTCCATCCGGCGAATGGCGTGGCGGCAGTGGCTCGCATGACCGGCGAAATTTCTCTATGGAGGAAACATGAATCTCAAAGCCGCCTGCGTGATCGGTTGGCCGGTCGAGCATTCCCGCTCGCCGCTGATCCACGAATATTGGATCCGGCAGCTCGGCCTCGAGGCGCAGTACCGGCGCGAGGCGGTGCCGCCCGACCGGTTTGCCGATTTCATCGCCCATCTGGCCGACCATGGCTATGTGGGGGCGAACGTGACGGTGCCGCACAAGGAGGCGGCGCTGGCGCTGTCCGCGCCCGACGCCCTGGCGGCGGCGGTGGGCGCCGCCAATACGCTGTGGCGCGACGGCGGCGTGCTGCGTTCGACCAATACCGATGTCGAGGGTTTCGTGGCGAGCCTCGATGCCGGGGTTGCGGACTGGGCGAGCGGCGTGGAAAGCGCGGTCGTCCTGGGCGCCGGCGGCGGCGCGCGCGCCATCGTGTTCGGCCTGATCGAGCGGGGCGTGCGTCACATCCATGTCGTCAACCGC
Source organism: uncultured Alphaproteobacteria bacterium (assembly GCA_963744275.1). Classification (GTDB taxonomy): domain Bacteria; phylum Pseudomonadota; class Alphaproteobacteria; order Rhizobiales; family Xanthobacteraceae; genus VAZQ01. Next base: position 307,135 of record CAVUSX010000021.1, on the reverse strand, counting down.
AGCTTGGATCGGGCGGTCGCGATGCAGCAGCGCTTCGGAGACCGGGTGGTGCCGTGCGGCTGGGATCAGCGGCAGAGCGCGCTGGCGGGGGCGGGCTTGCTGGTCAACACCACCACGCTGGGCATGGCCGGGCAGCCGCCCCTCGAGATCGAGCTCACGCCGCTGCCGGCGACCGCGGTGGTGGCCGACATCGTCTATGCGCCGCTGGTGACGCCGCTGCTCGCGGCAGCCGGCGCGCGCGGACTGCGCACGGTCGACGGATTGGGGATGCTGCTCCATCAGGCGGTCGGCGCTTTCGCGCGGTTCTTCGGCGTGCGGCCGCAGGTGACGCAGGGCTTGCGCACGCTGGTGGAGGCTGATCTGATGCGGGCAGCGATACCTAGAAAATGACCCCGAAGGGCCGAGATAGCCACCATCCTGAAGGGAACCGGGGTGCGCGGCATGGGGTTGTTCACTGATCGCCGGAAGCTCTTCGACGGCGGCCTTGCGGGAGGACGACAATAATGAAATAACAAGGTGACAATGAACAAGGTGAGATTGAACAGGATGACGATGAGCAAGATGACACGGCGCACGTTCGGCGCCTCGAGCCTTGCCGTGCTGCTCGCCGGATCGGCGAGCTTCGCGCAGCAGCCGCCGCCGTCACGCGTGCGCGGCACGGTCGAGGGCGTCGCTGGCGATCTGGTCACGGTCAAGTCGCGCGATGGCGCCGAGCTCAAGCTCAAGCTCAAGGACAATGCCACCGTGCGGGCGGTCGTCCCGGCCAAGCTCGCCGACATCAAGGCCGGCACCGCGGTGGGCATCACCTCGTCGCCCCAGGCCGATGGCAGCCTGTCGGCAATCGAGGTGCACATTTTCCCGGCCGGGCAGAATGTCAACGCGGTCCACTTCCCCTGGGACTTGGCGCCCAACACGTTCATGACCAACGGGCCGGTGCAGACCTCGGTGGCGGCGGTCGACGGCCAGGTGCTGACCGTCCAGTACAAGGCCGGCGACAAGGTCGACGAGAAGCAGATCAAGGTCACGCCCAAGACCACCATCGTGGGCTTCGAGCCCGCCTCCAAGGCGGACCTCAAGCCCGGCGTGAAGGTGTTCGTCGCCGCCGCCCCGAAACTTCCCGACGGCTCGCTCGACGTCGCCAATATCTCCTACGGCAAGGACGGCATGACCCCGCCCATGTGAGGGCTCCCTGAAACATGTCACTCGGAGGAAGCAGATGAACAGGATTGCAATCTTGGCCGGTGTCGCCCTGGTGGCGGCCTTTGCGGTTTCTTCGGCCGTGGCGCAGCAGACGCAGCGTCTCAGCGGAACCATCGAGAAGGTTACCGGCAACTCGGTTCTGGTGAAGTCGAAGGACGGGGCCGAGCAGACCGTGACGCTCGCCGACAAGGCGCTGATCGTGGGCGTCACCAAGGCCTCGCTCGCCGACATCAAGGCAGGCTCCTACATCGGCAGCGGGGCCGTGCCGCAAGCCGACGGTACCCAGAAAGCCGTCGAGGTGCACATCTTCGCGGAGTCGCAGCGCGGAACCGGCGACGGGCACCGCGACGGTTGGCCGGGCGCGCCCAACGGCACCATGACCAACGGTGAGGCCGGCAATCCGGTGACCGGTGTCGACGGCTTGACCGTGATGGTCAAGTACAAGGGCGGCGAGAAGAAGATCCTGGTCACCCCGAGCACCCCCATCGTCCAGTATCAGGTGAGCGACGCGAGCGCGCTCAAGCCGGGCGCCGCCATCAGCATCGTGGCCGCCACGAAGAAGCCGGATGGCACGTTCGAGACCAACCGCATCAATGTCGGGCTCAACGGCGTGGTTCCGAACTGAACGACGACGCTTCGTTCCGGATTGTTGCTCCGCCCTCACGCGCGAGGGCGGAATTTTTTTTGGGCGAAGCGGGCGGGCCGTCGCAATAGCGTCATCAAAACGCAACGCGCCGCGCTTAATGCGATCCCGGACGCCCAACGTCACGCTTAAGCCCTGGCGTCCCGCCTAAAAGCCTTTCGGAGCACTGTCCCCCGGCCCCTCGACCCGCTCCGCAAGGTTTTGGCCGGCTGGGACCTGTTTTGCGTAACCGCTTCCCAGCCGGCCCTTTTTCCAGACCCATGACGAAGCCATTCTCGCCGCGTGAAGCGCCGGCGCTGCGGGACCGGAATCGACCCACACGCTGCGTCGCTGAGCCGGCATGAACGCCGGTCCCGGTTGAACGCCTCCGTGCGCTTCCCTGGACGACATGGCCGCAGGCCGCCGCGAGGTCCGTTTCCGGTGACGCACCCCGTGCTATCATTCGCCTGCTATCGTGCGGGAGAGCGATCATGAGTTCGGTGCATCCACTGTGGGTTGCTTGCAGCCTATTCATGGCAGCGACGATTGCCGACGCTGCCGATCTGCCGGGCAGCAAGGATCCCAATGGGTTTGGACGATTTGAGGGCTCCGAGATCATTCACTACGCGACCAGCCCGCACGACCAATATTTCCTTGCCAGAGGCGAAGGCGCCGTCGGGGTCGGGTTTGAAAAGCAGGAGCGCGTGGAAGGATCGACCGTCCGGGTCGTCTACAAGGCGCCGCTCGGAGCGACCTCGGCCGAGATATTCCGCTACTACCGGCAGATGCTCGTCGACCTCGGGTTTGAGGAAACCTTCCGGCTCGATAGCGGCACCCTCTACGCGCTCTCCGCGAAGGACTTCCAGCAACGTTTCTATTTCCAGGCGGAATACGCGGCACGCAAGGATCACGAGGACACGCCGTTCCAGGATGCCGGCAACCAGTACTATCTGACCGCCCAACTCGTAAAAGACGGACAAGCCGTCAATGCGGCCGTCTTCGTGGCCGAAAGCGAGGGTCTGGATTGGCAGGAAGCAGGCGTCAAGCAGCCGATCGTGATCAGGCTCAGCCAGCCGGTGATCGGCGTGGACGTGATCTCGTCGCAACAAGCCGACTATCGCCCGGTGGAGGTCAAGGCGCCTGAAATGGCCAAAGCATTGAGCACTACCGGCAAGATCGACATCTACGGCATCCTTTTCGACGTCGACAAGACCGAGCTCAAGCCGGAGAGCCGGGACGCGCTCGATGAGGTCGCAAAGCTGCTCAAATCCGATCCGTCGCTGCGAATCGAGGTTGCGGGCCATACCGACAATACCGGGGGCGCCGACCACAATATGAAGCTCTCGCTCGGACGCGCCGCCGCCGTGGTGAACGCGCTGGTCAGCGGCTACGGGATCGACAAGACGCGCTTGCTGCCCAAGGGATACGGCGACACCAAGCCGGTGGCGCCCAATGACAGCGATCAAGGTCGCGCGAAGAATTGCCGGGTCGAGCTGCGTAAGCTCTAACGCGCACCCAGGGCGGCTGCGCCTCGCCCGGCGATCGGGTGGCCCGGCTCCATCGGATTGTACTCGCCTTGGCGCTGATCGTGCCCGAACAGCAGGCTGAAATTCGCCTCGAGCGTCGCCATGTTCCACGCCAGCAACGACAAATAGAACAGCACCACGGCGATGGAGGCGAGCTCGGCGAACAATGGCCGGCCTGGCCGCCGCGCCGGCGCGGTCGTATTCGGCAGTGTCGTCGGCATCGCGGCTCTCCCGAGCGCAAGTTGAGCGCCTATGCGGAAACCAGGGACGAAACCGGCTCACGCTTCGCCATGAGCGCCCCGGAGCTCCTCAGATTGCTGAGAAAGCAGCGCGCGCTTTCGTCCCATGTCATGGTCTTGGCGTAGGACCGGCATGCCGCCCGCGACAATGCGAGGCTCTGCAGGCAGGCGGACTTGAGATCCTCGTCGAGCACCGCGACCGGCGCGCCGGCGATGACGTCGCGGGTCGAATCGACCGGAAAGCCGGCGATCGGCAAGCCGCTCGCGAGCGCCTCGAGCAGGACCAATCCGTAGGTGTCGGTGCGGCTGGGGAACACGAATACGTCGGCGCTGGCGTAGATGCCGGCCAGCTCCTGACCCTTGCGGGTGCCCAGGAAGACCGCCGACGGATAGCGCCGTGCCAGCTCCTGCTTGGCAGGCCCGTCGCCGACCACCACCTTGCTGCCCGGCAGGTCGAGCGCCAGAAAGGCCTCGATGTTCTTCTCGACCGCCAATCGCCCGACCGTGAGGAAGACCGGCCGCGGCAGGCCGAGATCGCTGCCGGATCGGGGCTGGAACAGATTGGTGTCGACGCCGCGGGGCCAGCGCATCAGCTTGCGAAATCCGCGCGCCATGAGCTCGTTGGTCAACGAGTCGGTCGACGCCATGGTGACCCGGCCGGCATTGTGGAACCAACGCAGCCAGCTCCAGCTCAAGCTGCGCGGTATCGGCCAACGCGCCGCCGCATAGTCGGCGAAACGGGTGTGGAAGCTGGTGGTGAAGCTGCGCCTGCGCTTGAGGCAGTGCCGGCGCACGAAATGACCGATCGGGCCTTCGGTCGCGATATGGATGACGTCGGGCTGAAAGGCGTCGATGCGCCGCGCGATCGCGCGCGAGGAGGGCAGCGCCAGCCGGATGTCCGGATAGCTCGGAAGCGGAACGCTCGGAATGCCCTCCGGGGTGAGGAAGCTCACCTCCACGCCCATGCGCTCGAGCGCCTGCCCGACCGACACCAGGGTCTGGACCACGCCGTTGACCTGCGGATACCAAGCATCAGTCGCGATGAGAATGCGCATCAGATCGCATGAGCCTCGGTGATTTTTGCGTCGGAAAGCTCCCGACAGGGATCGATCTTCCAGGAGACGATCTCCAGGCGGCCGTCGAGATGCTCGACCGCCGCGCTGCAGCTCTCGACCCAATCGCCGCAATTGACGTAGCGCGCGGCCGGAAATTCGCGGATCGAAGCCTGGTGGACGTGGCCGCAGATCACGCCCTGCGCGTGGCGTCGGGTCGCCTCGGCGGCGAGCGCGGCCTCGAAGCTCTGGACGTAGTTGAGCGCGTCCTTGACCTTGTATTTGGCCCATTGCGACAGCGACCAGCGCGGCAGGCTCAAGCTCCTGCGGATGAGGTCGACCGCCGTGCTGGCGCTCTGCAGCAGCATCTGCACGGGATCGCCCAGCGCGGCGAAGCGGCGCGCGCGCTTGATCCTGCCGTCGAATTGATCGCCGTGGATCACCACATAGCGCCGTCCGTCGGCACCCACATGGGTCGCCTGCTCGGTGACCACGACGCCGCCGAAATGGGTCCCGAAATAATCGCGCAGGAACTCGTCGTGATTGCCCGGGATGTAGATGAGGCGGGTTCCTTTGCGGGCCTTGCGCAGCAGCTTCTGGATGATGTCGTTGTGGGCCTGCGGCCAGTGCCAGCCGGAGCGCAACTGCCACCCGTCCACGATGTCGCCGACCAGGTAGATGGTGTCGGCGTCATGGTGGCGGAGGAAATCAAGGAGCTCCGCGGCCTTGCACGCGCGCGAGCCGAGGTGCACGTCGGAAATGAACAGCGCGCGAACGTGTCGCGTTGTCTCGGTCGGTTCCACGGTGTCGGAGCCCTGAATAGCCTCGCCTCGGCCCGACCGATACGTGAGTCGTATCTCAATCATGTGACGGCGGCGGCTTTCGCGGCCCGGCTCCCGGGCCGTGGTCCGGAACCCGTCGCGATCGGCGTCGAATTGGGGCGTCGTCATTCTGTTGCATGGAATTGGGATGAGTGGATGGCGGGCGCGAATCGGCGGCGTCCGGCCGGCCGCCGATTGATGCGAGCTCCGACGACGAGCTTCGACGACAAGTTCCGATGAGGTGGGCGATTGCTGGGCCGTCTGGGCGAGTTGGCGCGAGCGCTGCAATCACAAGTCGGCCTCATCGGGGGCAAGCAGATCAACTGGAACAGGGTCGGGATCGGGCTCAGCGCGATCATCATCCTGATCTCCGCCCTGGTGCTGTCCTACCGCCTGCGCGATCTGGACTGGCGGGCGGTGACGACGGCCGTCCAGGCGGTGTCGCCCACCCATGTGGCCGGAGCGGCTTTCTTCGTCGCCTGCGGCTACGTCACCTTGGCGCTGTACGATTGGTTTGCGCTGCGCACCATCGGGGCGCGGCAGGTGCCGTTCCGGGTCGCCGCCCTCGCCGGGGCCACCAGCTATGCGATCGGGCACGGTTTGGGCGCGATGGTGTTCGCCTCGGCGGCGATTCGCTTTCGCATCTATTCCCGGTTCGGCGTGAGCCTGATCGATATCGCCAAGATCTGCTTCATCGCCGGCTTGACGTTCTGGCTGGGCAACATCACGGCGCTCGGGATCGGAATGGCCTATATGCCGGAGGCTGCGCGCGCGGTCGATCAGATCCCCTCCTGGGGCAACCAGGCGATCGGCATTTCGGCTTTGAGCGCGTTGTCGGCCTATTTGCTGTGGGTCTGGAGCAAGCAGCGCGTGCTCGGCCGCAACGGCTCGAGCGTGACGCTGCCCTCCGGGATCCATGACGCTGCTGCAGATCGGCATCGGGCTCGCCGATCTGAGCTGCTGCTGCCTGGTCATGTATCTGCTGATGCCGAGCCTGCCGGCCGTCGATTTCGTTCCGCTGGCGGTGATCGTGATCTTCGGCACGCTGCTCGGCTTCGCCAGCCATGCTCCGGGCGCCATCGGGGCGCTCGACGCCGTGATGCTGATCGGCCTGCCGACCTTCGACCGCGCCGAATTGGTCGCGACGCTGCTGCTCTACCGGCTGCTCTATTTCGTGGCGCCCTTCGGCATCGCGCTGGCCGGCCTCGGGTTGCGCGAAGCCTATATGCATTTCCGGCAATGAACGTCGTGTTGGCACGTCCTTTACCGGGGTATGGGCGGCCCTCGTGGCCGCCCTCGTTTTGTCGGCCGCGCGCGACAAGCTCGCCGGCTCATTGTAAACAACAATGAAATCGCGGGAGCAACCCGAACCTATGCGTCAACCCGTCATGCAAAAACTGCATGCCGCTTTGGCCGATTGGAGCCTACAAAAACAATGGTGCATTGAAAATACAATCCCGAAGCAATGAACCGAGGTTATGGAGCCATGCGGCCGGCAGATGGCTGGAGCGGCAGCACTTGTAGGGCGCAATCGCTTTATTGCGCCAAGGGGCGCAAGCCGCGGCGCCAAGCGGCGCAATAAAGCGATTCGCCCTACGACTCACAATTCGCGAGTTTCAATTTCCCGAATGCACTGATTTGCGCGGTCGCGTCAAGCGCGCCCCTACGGATGCATCAACATATCCGTTCCAGCTTCGCCAAGCAGGCATAGCCGCGATAAAGATCGCAAATCCGCAATTCCAGACCGGCCCGTGCGGCCAGCTGCTCCAGCTCCGGTTTCAAATCGGTGCGGGCCGCGACGTGGAACCAGCCGAGCCAGCGAAACAACAACACCCGGAACCAAGTCGGCATCCCGGCCTGGTCGCCGAAGTCGACCAGGCAGAGCGAGCCGCGCGGCCCGATGAGCGAGGCCGCATGCGCCAGCGCCTGGCGCCACGGCGGGATCATCGAGAGCGCATAGGAGATCATGACCCGGTCGAACGACCCGCGGCCGAACAGGCGCGCCGGATCGGCGGTGACGGCGTCCGCCTGCGCGAGCCGGATGCGGCCTGCGAGACCGGCGCTTTCGATCGAGCGGCGGGCGGTCTCGAGCATGACATTCGAGACATCGATTCCGAAGCAGTCGACCCCCGGATAGGTCTGCGCGATGCGGATCAGGTTGCGTCCTGTTCCGCAGCCGATCTCCAGGACTTGCGCCCCGGGCGGCGGGTCCAGCTCCGTGATCAGCCGGTCGCGGCCGAGCAGATAGGGCATTCGCGTCACATCGTAGATGTGACGCTGCCAGCGGTATTGCCGGTCCATCCGGACGGCGGCGTCGGCCATTACGCGCCGTCCCGCAGGCTGTGCAGGTGAAAGCCGCCGTAGATCGAGGAGCGGTCCCGCCGCGTGAGCCCCCGGCAATAGTCCTCGTCGTAGTGCCAGCGTGACAAGATGTGGCTCGGCACCCGGCCGACCAGCAGGTTCTTCTCGGCTGCGGTACGGAAGATGACCCGCGCTTGCGGCCTGGCGGTGCGGGTGATCTCGGTCCACAGCAACGAGAGGTCGCCGCCGGTCATCCAATCCTGCGCGTCCAGCAGCACGAAGCAGTCGATGCTGCGGTCGGAATGCCGCTGCAGATACTCCGTCATGGAAACGTGGAATACCCCGATGCGGTCGCAACGGCTCTTGATGGCCTCGTAATTGCGCCGCTCGAGATAGGGCGGCAACGGGGCGTCCGGCCCGGTGTCGTAGCGTCGCCCGAAGGCTTGCGAGGCGAAGTAGTTCTCGTTGAGATCGAAATGGCAGGCCAGCCGCTCGACGCGCGTCTGCAACACGCTCGCCATGCCGTCCGGTTGCGCGCCGGCGAGCGAGCGGTGCTGCGAGGGCGGGATGCCCAGCCCGTAGAGCGCGGCCGGCTGGTTGAACAGCCAGCGCACGAAGCGCTTGTCGAAGATCGGCGCCAGCTCGCGGTTGAAGATCGCGCGCTGCTCCTGCATCGAGCTCGCCTGCAGCAGGTTGCGGGGATTGCAGCCGTAGAGCCGCGCCAGCAGGTGCCCCATGCCGATACAGCGGCCGAGCAATCCGTAGCGGTAGAAGTTGCGCGTGAACAATTCGATGCGGCGCCGGCCCGTGAGGGTGCGCGCCTCCCAATAGCGGCGCGAGCCGAGGTCGAGGTGCGGCCTGATGTATTTTGCATAGGCGACCAGTTGCCCGGGCAGTCGGCCGCGCCGAAGAAGCGGAAGAACGCGTCATAGTCGGGCAGGTGCCGCAGCGCGCACAGCTTCAGGCGAATGAGCGCGATATGCGCGCCGTTGAGGTCGATGGCGGAGATGCGGGCCGGATCGGCGACCAGGTAGTTGAGGATGTTGCAGCCGCCGGATCCGATGGCCAGCACATGGTCGCTCGGGCGGATTTGCAGCGCCTCGAGGTCGATCGCCGGATCTTCCCAGATTTGCGGATAGACCAGGCCGCGAAACGCCAGCGTGAAGATGCGCTCGAGCATGCCCTCGCGGGAGAAAATCCGGTTGCGGTGAACCGCGGCGGCGAGCCTGGCCGAAGTGGAACGCTGGGCGGTCGCGGCAGTCGGATGGAGCATCTCGGGCACCCGGGAAACGGAATCGAAGCAGGCGCGGCGGTGCCCGCATGCGTGGCCAAACGATTCCGTTTAGGCGAGTCGGATGACAACCGGATGAACGATCGCCGCCGCGCTCGCAGGGCGGCGCGTGCAATTCACGTCTCGGACAGCACCTGCCGCCCGATATCCTTCACGCTGGAGGTGCCGGTGAGCGCCATGGTCACGTCGAGCTCGTTGCGCAGGATCTCGATCGCCCGCGTGACGCCGGCCTGCCCGCCGGCGCCCAGGCCGTACAGATAGGCACGACCGATCATGCAGGAGCGCGCGCCGAGCGCGAGCGCCCGCATCACGTCCTGGCCCGAGCGGATGCCGCCGTCGAACATGATCTCGATCGCGGAGCCGACGGCGTCGACGATCCGGGGCAGCGCGGCGATCGAGGACATGGCGCCGTCGAGCTGCCGGCCGCCGTGATTGGAGACGACGAGCGCCGACGCGCCGGTCTTGGCCGCGCGCTTGGCGTCCTCCACGTCGAGCAGCCCCTTGAGCACCAGCGTGCCCGGCCACAGATCCCGGATCCATTCGACGTCCTTCCAGCTCAGCGACGGATCGAACTGTCCGGCGATCCATGCCGCGAGCGAGCGCACGCCCTCCATGCCGCGCACATGGCCCGCCAGATTGCCGAAGGTCTTGCGCTTGCCGCGCAGGATGCTCAATGCCCAGCCCGGCTTGGTCGCGATGTCGAGCAGGTTGCGGAGCCTGATCTCCGGCGGGACCGTCATGCCGTTGCGCAGGTCGCAATGGCGTTGCCCCAGCACCTGCAGATCGACGGTGAGCACCAGCGCGCTGCATCTCGCCGCGATCGCCCGCTCGATCATCTCGCGCACGAAGCCACGGTCCTTCATCACATAGAGCTGGAACCAGAACGGCCGCTCGACCGCGGCCGCGACATCCTCGATCGCGCAGATCGACATGGTGGAAAGACAGAACGGGATGCCGGCCGCCTGGGCGGCGCGGCAGGCCAGGATCTCGCCGTCGCCCCATTGCATGCCGCACAGCCCGACCGGCGCCAGCGCGAACGGCAGCGCTGCCGGCTCGCCCGCGATGGTGGTGCGCAGATCGCGCTGCGCCACGTCCACCAGCACGCGCTGGCGCAGCTTGATGCGCTCGAGGTCGGTGCGGTTGATCCGCAACGTCTCCTCCGCGTAGGAGCCACGGTCGGCGTAGTCGAAGAACATTCCGGGGACGCGGCGGCGCGCCTGCAGCCGCATGTCCTCGATGCAGGTCATCATGCGCATGGCCCGGCACTCATGTCGGCTCGTTGCGCCCCTCGGGGCATCCGCAATCACCACCGCTGCGGCATTGCGTCAAGTTGCAATGCCGGCTGCCGTCCCGCCCCGGCCACGCGGTCGGAACGGCGGTGCCGCCCGCGGGTTGTCTCGCGGCCAGGGCCGGCGTCCCCGGCCCGCTCGCGCAGGAGATGATCATGGCGATATCGGACGAAACCGTCGTCGCGAACGAGACCGCACCCCAAAAGCGCCCGGAGAGCCCGGCCGAGCGGCGCCAGCGCCTCGATAAGTCGCTGGAAGTGGGCCTGGAGCAGACCTTTCCGGCCTCCGATGCGGTCAGCATCGTCCAACCGCCGCCCACCGCTTGCGACCGGAGGTAAACCGCCGGAAGGACTTGAGCGGCAAGGCCGGCGAGGCTGATGAAATCCCGGCTGGGCGGCAGTGGCGGCGTTCATCATGACGCCGAATATCCATTTTTTTGAAGAATTTGTCCGTGATATAGGCCTATCATGGGCTGTGAGGTCTCTCGGCCGGGGTTGTAGGGGATATGGTTCGCAAGTATTTCGGGACTGACGGCATCCGCGGCCGCGCCAACAGCGTGATCGGCCCGGAATTGGCGCTTCGCGTCGGGCAGGCCGCCGGCCTGACCTTCCGCCGCGGCGACCATCGTCACCGCGTGGTGATCGGCAAGGACACCCGCCTGTCGGGCTACATGATCGAGACCGCGCTGGTGGCCGGCTTCACCTCGGTCGGCATGGATGTCCTCCTGCTCGGCCCCATGCCGACGCCGGCCGTGGCCATGCTCACGCGCTCCATGCGCGCCGATCTCGGCGTGATGATCTCGGCCTCGCACAACGCCTACGACGACAACGGCATCAAGCTGTTCGGCCCGGACGGCTACAAGCTCTCGGACGCGGTCGAGCACGAGATCGAGGCGCTGATCGATTCGGATCTGTCCAAGAAGCTGGCCAAGAGCCCCGATCTCGGCCGCGCCAAGCGTATCGACGGCGTGCACGATCGCTACATCGAATTCGCCAAGCGCACGCTGCCGCGGGCGCTCAGTCTCGACGGGCTGCGCGTGGTGGTGGATTGCGCCAATGGCGCCGCCTATCGGGTGGTGCCCGAAGCGCTGTGGGAGCTGGGCGCCGACGTGGTGCCGATCGGGGTCGAGCCCGACGGCTTCAACATCAACCGCGATTGCGGCTCGACCGAGCCGGCCGCGATGTGCGCCAAGGTCAAGGAAATGCGGGCCGATATCGGCATCGCGCTCGACGGCGATGCCGATCGCGTCATCATCTGCGACGAGCGCGGCCATCTGGTCGACGGCGACCAGCTGCTGGCAGTGATCGCGGCGAGCTTCAAGGAGGACGGCCGCCTCGCCAAGCCCGGAGTCGTCGCCACCGTGATGTCGAATCTCGGCCTCGAACGCTATCTGGAGGGGCTCGGCCTTTCGCTCGCCCGCACCCCGGTCGGCGATCGCTATGTGCTCGAATATATGCGCGAGCATGGGCACAATGTCGGCGGCGAACCCTCCGGGCACATCATCCTGTCCGACTACGCCACCACCGGCGACGGTTTCGTGGCAGCGCTGCAGCTGTTGGCCGTGCTCAAGAAGCAGGATCAGCCGGTATCGAAGGTCTGCCACCGTTTCGATCCGCTGCCGCAGGTGCTCAAGAACGTGCGCTACTCGAGCGGCAAGCCGCTGGAGACCGCCAAGGTTCGTTCCGCGATCCGGGAAGGCGGAGCAGCGCCTCAACGGCCATGGCCGCCTCATCGTCCGCTCCTCGGGCACCGAGCCGGTGATCCGGGTCATGGGCGAAGGCGACGACCGGGTGCTGGTCGAGGAGGTCGTCGACGGTATCGTCGATGCCCTGAGCCACGTCACCGCGTAGACGGATCTGCGGCCGGCGGTAAGCAGAGACCGCTTCGGCCTTCTGCCTGGAAGAAGACGCTCTCCCTGCAACGAGCAACGATTGCGCTTCGCGGGCCGCATGCGCCCGCGTCGTCGACTTCGTTTCCAGCAAGACGAGCACTCGCGTGTCGGTTTTGCATGCGCGGAACGATTACTAACAAAGGTTAACCTTCACGGTTAAGAGTTAAGGTTAAGCTCCATTTAACGGTTTGCTGCCATCCTGCCTTCGTTGGTTCATCCCTGTGGGGCCTGCGCCCCAATAGGACGAAAGGACGAAGTCATGAGTAGTGTGAGAATTTTGGCGCTCGCGGGAGCGGCCGCGATGATGAGCACGGTGGCATTGGCCGCCGACTTTCCCCCGCCCTTCCGATCCAGCCCGCGTATCAATCGGCGCCGGCATCCAACTCCGGCTGGTACCTGCGCGGCGACGTCGGCGTCGGCGTGCAGAGGTTCGAATCGTTCGATCATTTCCAGACCAATCCCGGCTTCGTGTGGCCGGCCAGCTGGACGATCGTGCAGAAGCAGACCGACGATACCACCTTCGTCGACTTCGGCGTCGGCTATCAGGTCAACAATTGGCTGCGCTTCGATGCCACGGGCGAGTATCGCGCGTCGGCGAAGTTCAAGACGGTCGGCAGCTATCACGAATTCTGTCCGGGCGGCGCCACGTGCTTCGACCAATACGACGGCTCGCACGTCGCCGAAGTGTTCTTGCTCAACGCGTACCTCGATCTCGGCACCTGGTGGTGCCTGACGCCGTTCGTCGGCGCCGGCGTCGGCGGGGCGTGGAACTCGGTCACGAGCGTTACCGATCTCGGCATCGTCAACAACCAGGCTCCCGGCTTCGGCTTCTCGGGGTCGGATGCTTCGAACTGGAACCTCGCCTGGTCGGCGCAGGCCGGCTTGGCCTACAACGTCTCCAGCAACCTCAAGCTCGAGCTCGCGGTTCGCTACCTGAATCTCGGCTCGGTCAAGACCCCGATCGTCAACTGCTCGTCGATCGGGTGCTCGGGCACCAACGGCCCGGCCGCCTACTACACGCTCACCAACTTCAATTCGCTCGACCTCAAGCTCGGCATGCGCTGGATGTTCCAGCCCGAAGCGCCGGTCTACGCTCCGCCCCTCATTCGCAAGGGCTGAGCGCCCGCTCATCCGGAACCACGACGGCGCGGAAAATTCCCGCGCCGTTTTCGTTTGGTGCGCCGAGCCGGCCGCTCATCGAGCCCGAGCCGGGCGGCCCGCGCCTGCGGCCGCCGGCGAGAATCCAGCGCGGCTGCGGCTGCCGCGGCGATATTAAATCAACCGGATGCGCGCGCGACGCTTGACGGCGCGCCTTCACTTGCCTATCTCGACCCACGGGACACCCCTCCCCACCGAGGGGCGCCTATCTGGAAGGATAGACCATGACCAACGCGATGCCGTCCGTGCGGCCGCTCGTTCCGCACTTCTCCTCCGGCCCTTGTGCCAAACGCCCCGGCTGGAGCCTGCAGGCCCTCACCGACGCCGTTCTGGCCCGTTCGCACCGCTCCAAGATCGGCAAGGCCAAGCTCAAGCGCGCCATCGATCTGACCCGCGAGATCCTCGCTGTGCCGGCCGACTACCGCATCGGCATCGTGCCGGCGTCCGACACCGGCGCGGTCGAGATGGCGCTGTGGTCCCTGCTGGGACCGCGCCCCGTCACCGTGCTGGCCTGGGAATCCTTCGGCGAGGGCTGGGTCACCGACATCACCAAGCAGCTCAAGCTCAAGGACGTCACGGTGCTCAAGGCCGGCTATGGCGAGCTGCCGGACCTGTCCAAGGTCGATTGGTCGAGCGACGTCGTCTTCACCTGGAACGGAACCACCTCCGGGGTGCGGGTTCCGGATGCCGAGTGGATCTCCGCCGGGCGGCAAGGCTTGAGCATCTGCGACGCGACCTCCGCGGCCTTCGCGCAGCCGCTCGATTTCGCCAAGCTCGATGTCATCACGCTGTCCTGGCAGAAGGTGCTCGGCGGCGAGGCCGCGCACGGCATGCTGATCCTGTCGCCGCGCGCGGTCGAGCGGCTGAAGAGCTACACGCCGCCGTGGCCGCTGCCGAAGATCTTCCGTTTGACCAACGCCGGCAAGCTGATCGAAGGCATATTCGAAGGCGAGACCATCAACACGCCCTCGATGCTGTGCGTGGAGGATTACCTCGACACGCTCAACTGGGCGAAGTCGATCGGCGGCCTGGAGGCGCTCGTCGCCCGCGCCGATGCCAACACCAAGGCGATCGCCGATTGGGTGGCGGCGACGGCCTGGGTCGACTTCCTGGCCAGGCAGCCGGCGATCCGCTCCAACACGTCGGTCTGCCTCAAGATCGTCGATCCGGCGGTGACGGCGCTGACCGCGGACGCGCAAGCCGCCTTCATCAAGGGCCTGGTCGCTGCGCTCGAGAAGGAAAACATCGCCTACGATATCGATGCCTACCGCGATGCCCCGCCGGGGCTGCGCATCTGGTGCGGCGCGACCGTCGAGCGCGACGACGTCGAGGCGCTGACGCGCTGGCTCGATTGGGCGTTTGCAAGATCCAAGGCCGCGTTGCCCAAAGTGGCGTGAGCACCGTCGTTCACGGTTGTGGCCGGGCCTGCGCCCGGCCACGCGAGATCGCCGACGGAAGTGCGGTGCGCGCGCCGCGTGCCCGATCGAAATCATCAGATCGAAATCATCAGCCAAGCAGGATGCCGTCATGCCACCCAAAGTCCTCATCTCCGATTCGCTCTCGCCCGCCGCCGTGCAGATCTTCAAGGATCACGGGATCGAGGTCGATTTCCAGCCCAAGCTCGGCAGCGACAAGGAGAAGCTCGCCGAATTGATCGGCAATTTCGACGGCCTCGCCATCCGCTCGGCCACCAAGGTCACGCCGAAAATCCTCGAGCACGCCAAGAAGCTCAAGGTGATCGGGCGGGCCGGCATCGGGGTCGACAATGTCGACATTCCGGCGGCCACCGCCAAAGGCATCATCGTGATGAACACGCCGTTCGGCAACTCGATCACGACCGCCGAGCACGCCATCAGCCTGATGCTCGCGCTCGCACGCCAGATTCCCCAGGCCGATTCCTCCACGCAGGCCGGCAAATGGGAGAAGAACCGCTTCATGGGGGTCGAGATCACCGGCAAGACGCTCGGCATCATCGGCTGCGGCAATATCGGCTCGATCGTGGCCGATCGCGCCCACGGGCTGCGGATGAAGGTGATCGCCTATGATCCGTTCCTGTCGCCCGAGCGCGCGGTCGATCTCGGCGTGGAGAAGGTCGAGCTGGCCGAGCTGTTCAAGCGCGCCGATTTCATCACGCTGCACACGCCGCTCACCGACAAGACCAAGGACATCATCGACGGCAAGGCGCTCGCGACGATGAAGAAGGGCGTGCGCATCATCAATTGCGCGCGCGGCGGCCTGGTGGACGAGAGCGCGCTGCGCCAGGCGCTCGAATTCCGGGCAGGTGGCGGGCGCCGCCTTCGACGTGTTCGTGGAGGAGCCGGCGACCCAGAACCCGCTGTTCGGGCATCCCAATGTGGTTTGCACGCCCCATCTGGGCGCCGCCACCAACGAGGCGCAGGAGAACGTGGCCCTGCAGGTGGCCGAGCAGATGTCCGAATATCTGTTGCGCGGCGCCATCTCCAACGCGGTCAATTTTCCCTCCATCACGGCCGAGGAGGCGCCGAAATTGAAGCCGTTCGTCGCGCTCGCCGAGCGGCTCGGCTCGTTCGCCGGCCAGCTCACCGATAGCGGGATCAACAAGGTGCAGCTGGCCTATGAGGGCGCGGTCGCGCAGATGAACACCAAGGCGCTGACCTCCGCCGCCATCGCCGGCCTGCTGCGGCCGATGCTGCAGGACGTCAACGTGGTCTCGGCGCCGAGCATCGCCAAGGAGCGCGGCATCGTGATCGAGGAGATGACGCGCGAGGCGGCCGGCGACTACGACAGCCTGATCACCTTGACGGTGGTCACCGAAAATCAATCGCGCTCGGTGTCCGGCACGGTGTTCGCGGATGGACGCCCGCGCATCGTCAACATCAAGGGCATCCGCATGGACGCCGAGTTCGGTCCCTCGATGATCTACATCACCAATTTGGACCGGCCGGGCTTCATCGGGCGGTTCTCGTCCACGCTGGGCGAAGCCGGCATCAACATCGCGACCTTCCATGTCGGTCGCGATGCGCCCGGCGGCAACGCCATCGCGCTGATCGAGATCGACGGCGAGCTGTCGCCGCAGGTGCTGGCGGCGGTGCGCGCGCTGCCGCAGGTCCAGCAGGCCAAGCCGCTGCGGTTTTGATCCGCGGCGGCGGGAGCCGCCCGCCCGCCGCTTCGCGGCCGCCAATGCTGCAGTGCGACGATATGCCTGAAAAACCAACCGCTTAACCCGCCCCGAACGGCGCCCTCGGCGGCGCTGCCGCCTTGCCTGATCGGGCCGCTTCCGTTATCCCGGAACCCGGGGCGAACGGCGGGCGGGTTTCTGTTGATTCGCGATCAATCCTGGCTTCGGCCCGCTTCAGAGAAGGTAACTCATGGCCAATGTGGTCGTGGTCGGCTCCCAGTGGGGCGACGAGGGCAAGGGCAAGATCGTCGACTGGCTGTCCGAGCAGGCCGACATCGTGGTCCGCTTCCAGGGCGGCCACAATGCCGGCCATACGCTGGTCATCGATGGGGTCACCTACAAGCTCTCGCTGCTGCCTTCCGGCGTGGTGCGGCAAGGCAAGCTGTCGGTGATCGGCAACGGCGTGGTGCTCGATCCGCGGGCGCTCCTCGACGAGATCGACCGGCTGGCCGAGCAGGGCGTCAAGGTCACGCCGCAAAGCTTGCGTATCGCCGAGAACGTGCCGCTGATCCTGCCGCTGCATCAGGAGCTCGATGCCATCCGCGAATCCTCGAACACGCTGACCCGCATCGGCACCACGCGGCGCGGCATCGGCCCGGCCTACGAGGACAAGGTCGGCCGCCGCGCCATTCGGCTGATGGACCTCGCCGATCTCAAGGCGCTCGGCCCCAAGATCGATCGGCTGCTCGCCCATCACAATGCGCTGCGCCGCGGGCTCGGGCTCGACGAGGTGAAGAAGCAGACGGTGCAGCAGCAGCTCGAGAGCGTGGCCCCGAAGGTGCTGCCCTACATGGATTCGGTGTGGTCGCTGCTCGACCAGAAGCGGCGCGAGGGCAAGCGCATCCTGTTCGAAGGCGCCCAGGGCGCGCTGCTCGATATCGACCACGGCACCTATCCGTTCGTGACCTCCTCCAACACGGTGGCGGCGCAGGCGGCGACCGGCTCGGGCCTCGGCCCGGCCGCGATCGGCTACGTGCTCGGCATCTGCAAGGCCTATACGACCCGGGTCGGGGAGGGGCCGTTCCCGACCGAGCAGGACAACGAGATCGGCCGGCTGATCGGCGAGCGCGGGCGCGAATTCGGCACCGTTACGGGCCGGCCGCGGCGCTGCGGCTGGTTCGATGCCGTCCTGGTGCGGCAAACGGTGCGCACCAGCGGCATCAACGGCCTGGCGCTGACCAAGCTCGACATCCTCGACGGACTGGGCGAGATCCAGGTTTGCGTGGGATATCGTCTGGACGGACGCGAGATCGATTATCTGCCGGCCGGGGAGGGCGCCCAGGCCAGGGTCGAGCCGATCTACGAGACGGTCGCGGGCTGGCGGGAGCCGACGGCGCGGGCGCGCTCCTGGGCGGAGCTGCCGGCGCCGGCGATCAAATATGTGCGCCGCATCGAAGAGCTGGTTGGTTGCCCGGTCGCCTTGCTGTCGACCAGCCCGGAACGCGAGGACACAATTCTGATGCACAATCCGTTCGAGCTCTGAGCCCATTGGAGATCACGTTGGAGATCACGCTGGAGATCGCACTGGAGCATCGTAAACGCAATCGGCGCGCCGAAGGCGTAAGCTGGAGACCCATGGCCGACTACTACCCGCTCATTGCCCATGCAGTTGCCGGTCTCGACAAGAATACCGGCGACGCCAGACGTGCGCTCTATGAGCGCGCGCGGGCGGCGCTGGTGGCGCAGCTGCGCGGCGTGACGCCGGCGCTCGATGAATCGGATGTCACCCGCGAGCGCCTTCGCTCGAGGAGGCGATCCGCAAGGTCGAGGGGGAATCGGCCCGCCAATCGACCAGCCGCAGCGAGAGCGCCAGGGTGAAGGCGCCTGAATTCCCCCGCCGGGACGAACCCGCGCCGGAGCCGGAGCCGGAGCCGGAGCCCGAGCCGGCACCGCGCTCGCCGCCGCGCCGGACGCCGGCGGCGCGGCCGGAGGGACGCGCCGCCAGCCCGGCGGCATCCGTGCGTCCGCGCGCGGAAACCCGCTACGCGGACCCGGATTATGACCCATCGATCCCGCCCGAACCGGTGCGGCAAGAGCCGCCGCGCCGGACCCAGGCCGGGCTGCGGCCGGAGGGGCGGGCGGCGGCCGGCTCGGCTTCCGCCGCTCCGTGCCAAAGCGGAGCCGCGCTACGTCGATTCGGGCCATGAGGAATCCGGCCCGCCGGAGCCGGGACCCCAGGAGCCGGCCCGCCCCGCGGCCCGTCCGCGTCCGGGCGGCGAGCGTGCCGCCGGGGAGCGGCGCTCGCTCCTCGGCTCGGTGGTCTCCGCGGCGAACGAGCTCGGCGGCGCGGCGGCGCGGGCGAGCCGCTCCGCGCGCGAATCCTATGCCGCCGTCGCCGCCCGCGGCCCCGGAGGCCAATCGTTCGCAGGCGCGCGTCCTGGATTCGGACGAAGCCTATCTGACGCTCGACGATATTACCGAGCCGGTCATGCTCGAGCCGTCCTTCATCGTGGACGAATCGCGCCCGGTTCCACCGCGGGTGCGGCAAGCCCGGCCGGCCGACGCCGAGCGCCCCTCGACCCCGGCGCGCTCATACGGGGATATGATCAGGATCGCCATCGCGGTCGTGATCGTCGGCGGCATCGGCAGCCTGTTGATTTGGCAGTGGCCGAACATGGTGGCGATCTACGACATGCTGTGGGCGCCCCCGGCCGAGGTGGCGCCGGCCAACAACCAGCCGGCGTCGAAGCCCAAGATTCCCGACCGGATCGAGCCGGGCGGCAAGCCGAGCCAGCCGCCGACCGCGCAGGACGGTGCCGCCGTGGCCCAGCGCGTGGTGCTGTACGAGGAGGATCCGAACGATCCCCAGGGCAAGCGTTCGGTCGGCTCGGTGGTCTGGCGCACCGAGGCGATATCGCCCGGCACCGGCAAGCCGCCCGAGCTCGCGGTGCGGGCCGATATCGAGATTCCCGGAGCGCAAGATCAGCATCAGCTGGACGCTGCGGCGCGACACCGACCGAGCCGCTCCACCAGCCACACCATCGAGATCATGTTCAAGCTGCCGCCCGACTTTCCCTCCGGCGGCATCTCCAACGTCCCGGGAATTTGGATGAAGCAGGCCGAGCAGACCCAGGGCACCGCGCTCGCGGGCCTCGCCGTCAAGGTGACGACCGGCTATTTCCTGATCGGGCTGTCGTCCGCGCCGGCCGACAAGGAGCGCAACATCCAGCTCCTGAAGGAGCGGCCGTGGTTCGACATTCCGATGGTCTACACCAACAACCGGCGCGCCATCCTGGCCATGGAGAAAGGCACGCCCGGGGAGCGCGCCTTTGCGGAGGCGTTCGCGGCTTGGGAGAAGTGAGGCGCCGTAAGCAAGTAGCCCGCATGAAGCGTAGCGCAATGCGGGAGCGGCGATCCCGGATTACGCAAGCGCTCGATCCGGGCTAGCCGGGTCCGCCCTCTGATCCGCTGATTAGTGCAGCGCCGCAGCGGCCGCGTGCGGAACCTCCATCGCGGCGACGCGGTTCTTCACCGCCTTCTGCACCTTCTCGAAGGCGCGCACCTCGATCTGGCGCACGCGCTCGCGCGACACGCCGAACTCGTCCGCCAGCTCCTCGAGCGTGATCGGCTCGTCGGCGAGCCGGCGCGCCTCGAAGATGCGGCGTTCGCGCTCGTTCAGCACGCTCAAGCGCCTCGCCCAGCGCCTTGCGGCGGTTGTCGGCCTCCTCGCTCTCCGCCAGCCGGGTTTCCTGGCTGATGCTGTCGTCCACCAGCCAGTCCTGCCACTCGCCGGAATCGCCTTCCTCGCGGATCGGGGAGTTGAGCGACACGTCGCCGCCCAGCCGGCGGTTCATGTCGACCACGTCCTGCTCGGTCACGCCCAGCCGCTTGGCGATGAGCTTGACCTGATCGGGGCGCAGATCGCCCTCCTCGAGCGCGGAGATCCGGCTCTTGGCCTTGCGCAGGTTGAAGAACAGCTTCTTCTGGTTGGCGGTGGTGCCCATCTTCACCAGCGACCACGAGCGCAGGATGTATTCCTGGATCGCGGCCTTGATCCACCACATCGCATAGGTGGCGAGCCGGAAGCCCTTGTCCGGCTCGAACCGCTTGACCGCCTGCATCAGGCCGACATTGCCCTCCGAGATCACCTCGGAGATCGGCAGGCCGTAGCCGCGATACCCCATGGCGATCTTGGCGACCAGGCGCAGATGGCTGGTGACCAGCCGATGGGCCGCGTCGCGGTCGCCGTGCTCGCGCCAGCTCTTGGCCAGCATGTATTCTTCCTGCGGTTCCAGCATGGGGAACCGCCGAATTTCCTCGAGATAGCGGGTGAGGCCTGATTCAGCCGTTATGATCGGCAAGGCCGCGGCATGGGCCATGGTAGCGCCCTCCAATGTTGTGCCCCCGTTACCGGCGGGCGGATCGCACCGCCGCTCCCTGAGCCGACGGTGCCGTCCAGTTTGCTGCGACCGCGAAATGTGATCGCAGTTGCAACATTACAGGAAAAGGGGGGGCGAAAGGAAGATACACCGGGAACACGCCGCGTCACGTCGCCGTGACCCTTCGGTCTGCCGTCAAGTCTTTGATTTTCCGGCGTATTTAGCAGATCTGGCCGGAGGTTCCGGGTCGCCCGAGCTGGGCTCCCGAGACCGGAACGTAAACGGCCGAGGTCGCCCGGCAGTTCCGAGCGGAACTCGAGGTATTCGCCCCTGGATGGATGTTCGACCCCCAATAAATAGGCATGCAGGGCCTGTCGTCCAAGCCCTGCCAGCGCCTGGCGGGCTTCCGGCGGCAACCGGGCGGTCTTGGTTCGAAAGCCTGACCCATAGGTGTCATCGCCCAACAGTGGATGGCCGATCGAGGCCAAATGGACCCGAATCTGATGCGTGCGCCCGGTCATCAGCCGGCAAGCCAAGAGGCTCGCGACCGCGGACCCGTCGGAACCCGCATAGCGCTCCAGGGTCTCCCAATGAGTTACGGCGGCGCGGCCCCCCGGACGCACGGCCATTTTGTCGCGGGCGTGCGGATGGCGGCCGATCGGCGCCTCGATGGTGCCCTTGGGGGCCTCCGGCACCCCCCAGGCGAAGGCCAGATAGCCCCGCTGCATCACCCCGGTGCGGCCGTGATCGGCGAACTGCCGGGAGAGCGAGGCGTGGGCGCGGTCGGTCTTGGCCACCACCATGAGGCCGGTCGTGTCCTTGTCGAGACGGTGCACGATGCCGGGCCGCCGCACCCCGCCGATGCCCGAAAGGCTGGCGCCGCAATGGGCGATCAGCGCATTGACCAGGGTCCCGGTCCAGTTGCCGGCGGCGGGGTGCACCACCAGCCCCTTGGGCTTGTCGATCACGATGATCTCGTCGTCCTCGAACACGATGGCGAGCGGGATGTTCTCCGGGCCGGGCTCGGCCGGCTCCGGCGGCGGCACCTCCACCATGACGGCGTCGCCGGCGTTGACGTGATGGCCCGGATCGCGGATCGTGCGCCCGCCGATGGCGACCTCGCCGGCCAGGATCAGTGCCTTGAGCCGCGAGCGCGAGAGGTCGCCGATGCGCGCCGCGAGCACGCGGTCGAGCCGCGCGCCGGCATCCTCGCCTGCGATGACGACCTTCTCCTGGCGCCGCTGTGGCACTGACATGAGCGATCCGCTGACGGACGACGAAAAGTGACGGACGACCAACAGCCTCTCGATCCCGCGGCCGCCGGCATCGTCGCCAAGATACGATGGCTGATGATCATATCGGGCGCGACCACGCTCGTCGCCATCGCGGCCGTGGTCGGGGTCATCGGCTATCGGGTTTCCCGCGGCGAAGGCGGCGCGGCGCGCCCCGATGTCACCGCCACGCTGCCCAAGGGGGCGCGGGTGGTCGCGATCGCGGCGGCGGGGGACCGCATCGTGGTCACCATCGAGCTCGCCGGCGCGCTCGAGGCCCGCACCTTCGACAGCAAGACGCTGGCGCCGGCGGGGAGCCTGCGCTTCGTCACCGAGCCTTGAGGCGGAGCATTTTCAGGAAAATGCCTGCCCCCGCGGAGGCAGGGGTGGACACCGGTTTTCCGTCCGAAAATGCGACAACGCAAAAATCCACTGCTTCAGCGCCGGGCCGTGATCTCGATCTCGATCAGCTTGCCGGGCCGCGAGAAACCCTCGACCAGTTCGAGCTCGGCGTGCGCGAGCGGCACCGGCGCCAGCGCCGCCACGCGCGGCCAGGAGCGCATCGGGGTCCTGGTCGCGGTGCAGGAAGAACGACACCCGCACCACGTTGCCCCAAGCGCAGCCGGTCTCCCGCAGCAGCGCTTCGGCGCGCGGCAGGATATCGGCGCACTGCGCCTGCAGGGTCGGCTGCGTCTCGCAGGTCATGCCGGCCAGAAAGACCATCGGGCCCCAGACCAGGTGCCGGATGAAGCTCTGCGGCGGCTCGTGCTCGCTCACTTGGCGTGCCGGATCGCGCGGCTGCGGCGCCGCCATGGCGAACAGGTCGAGGCCGACATCGGCCGCGGAGAAGAAATGCGGCACGCTGACGTAGCTCGAGCCGGCCGCGCGCGCCTGCCCGACCAGCGCCTGCGTGCGGGCGTCGCTGCCGGCGGTGCGGGCGGCGCCGCTGCGCCCGAAAACACGGGTACGCACGGTGTTGCGCTCCAAGGAGAAGCCAAAGGCCGAAAGCTCGGCGCCGGCGCGCGCGAACAGCCCGGAGGATTGCTGCGGCAGCGCGACGCCGGGCTCGCCTTCGAGGCCGAGATAGAGAAAGCGCTGCCCCTGCCAATTGAACAATCGCCTGCGCATGCGTGTCCCCCCGGGCAAAGCGGCGTCTGGCGCGGAGCCTAGCCGGATCCCCTATGGCTGGCCACGCATTCGGCCGGCCATGCCGGACCAATGCCGGGGGCCGCGCTTGCGCCGCCGCGGGATCGGGGTTATTTCGGATGCCCGCTGCCCAAGCTCCCTTCGTCTAGCGGCCCAGGACGTCGCCCTCTCACGGCGAAAACACCGGTTCGATTCCGGTAGGGAGCGCCACTCAATGAAATCAATGAGTTAGATGGCGATTTGGCAGCACTAGCGGCAGTCGTCGGCGGCATTTTTCCGGTGTCGAAACAGCGAGTTGGAAACCACATTCACCGGAAGTGCCCCATTTGGTCGCCCGGATACTATCTTTCTGGATGGCCTCCGACTGAGTGCAACGTCGCGCCAATGGTCGGCAACCCGCGAGGCGATGACTACGCAATCGGAGGGCGATATGGCGACGGAGGTAAACTGTTCATTTTGCGGAAAAGAGCAGCATCAGGTCTTGCAGATCATCGCCGGGCCGAAGGTGTTTATCTGCAACGAATGCGTTCAGCTTTGTGTCCAGATCGTTGGCCAAGGTCACCCGGAATGGTTGGAGGAACATAAGCGGGTTGTTAGCGAAATTGAACCAAAGAATTCGTGATGCACAACATTCGGTTCACTTCCTTGACCCTACTGTGCGAGCAGCTTTCTGCGCAGCAAAGGAGCTCGTCATGAAATGCATCCTGTGCAAAATGTGCGAAGCCGCCAAGGTCGCGATCAGGAAGAAGGCAGATGCTCGGTTGGAAGCGTAAATGAATACCGATAAAATGTGGGACCGAGAAACGGGCAATGAATGTGACGGCGCCTAATCAGGGCGTGCGCATCCCCCGATTGGCTATGCGATCTCAATGTGAATAGCCTCGACTATCTCCACCAGGAAATCGACAACACCATCAACGTCCGTCGACGTTATCGGCCATCGCGCCTTTGGAAAGGTAGGATCTAAGTCTGCTTCATGCGCAATCTTATTTCGACGATAAACGATAAGTGAAAGTCTTTCTTTGATTGCCCCGCTGTCGCCACCTAACCGACCGGCGACCGCCTCCCATAGTTTAACGTCACTGAAGAGACGAATGCCATCCGCGACCTTTTCGGGTTGCTGAAATGCGTTAAAACCGAGCTGAGTGCGAATCTCGATTCGATGTCGCTGCGTGAAATAATTTGCCCCACTCCCAAGCAGTTTAGTGAGATTCGGAACCGTAGATAGGCTGCGGAAGGCGGCCGGATCCCATCGAACACCTCTAGCATTCCAAGTCTGGCTACCTCGTGCACGTAATGGTCAAGGGCGCTCACGGCCAGCACGTATTGAGCGCGCAAAATGTCTGTCGCATCGATCGCTGCCGTCGTCATTGAAACGAGAGCGTGAGTGAGGCCTCCTAAGCTTCTCACTCTTACAATATTCTCGCGAAACTGTTCGATGGCACTAAGCATCGATCAGCTTAATTACTCTGAGAGCCGCCTGGGAAAATAGCTTACGAAATTCGTTCATCGATTTTTTCGTTCTGGCGAGTACGATTCCGGTCTGCTCCAACTCGGCATCTGTGAGCGAAAATACTGGAACATTATACTTTTGAGACTGCGCAATAATACCAAATCCCTTTGATCAGAACTGGTGCGCCCATTGGCGCAAACCGAGGGACATGATTCGCCAGGGCTGGTCGACGAGCTTGTTCCACGCGTCACAGCAATGATCGACCAGGTCTTCGTAGGAGCTGAAGACGCGGTTGGAGAGCCAGTTGTCGCGCATGAACTCCCAGACGTTTTCTACGGGATTGAGTTCGGGGCATTTCGACGGCAGCGCGATTATGGTGATGTTTTGGGGTACGACGAGGCGTGCCGACATGTGCCAGCCGGCCTGATCGACCAGGAGCACTGCGTGGGCGCCCGGTGCGATTGCGCTTTCGATCTCGAGGAGATGCAGGTTCATCGCTTCGGTATTACAGGCGGGCATGACGAGGGCAGCGCCTTTACCCTCCTTCGGACAGACGGCTCCGAAGATGTAGGTCGAGGCAGTGCGCTGATCGCGGGGTGCGCTCGGTCGTGTGCCGCGCTTGGCCCATCGGCGGGTGATTTTGTTCTTCTGGCCGATGCGCGCCTCATCCTGGAACCAAATTTCTATGGTCTCGACGTCGATCGCTTTTTCGTGCGCGACTTCGTCCATGCGCGTGGCGAAGTTTTTTTAAAATCCTCGATCGCGCCCACGGCCTGGGCATGATGGCGGGGACGGGCCGAAAGCTTGCGATAGCCCATAGCTCGCAACTCCCGGCTCAATGTCTGCTTGGCGACGGTGATGCGGAACTCCTCGAAGATCCATTGCGCCAGATCGATCAGCCGCCAGCGCACGACGCCATGAACCGCCGGGATCGGGCCGCTCTCGATCATCCGCGCGATAGCTTGGCGCTGGGCATCGTTGAGCTTCGAGGGCTGGCCCGGCGCTTTGCCGTCAAGCAGGCCCTCCGGCCCTCGCGCGTTGAATCGCAGTACCCAATCGCGGACGATCTGAAGTCCGACACCGCCGACCTTCGCCGCTTCACTGCGCGTCCCACCGTCATAGATGACCGCCAGAGCCAGAAGCCGTCGGGCCTGAGGGCCGTCTTTCGTCCTCTTCGCAAGCCCGCGGAGCTGGGCAGCGTTGAAATCCCCACGCAGGGGTATAGGAACCGACATGGCGAACCTCCTTCGTTCGCCACCCTGAATCAGACTTGCGCCGCCTTGGGAATCCCAGACGAGTCACAATCTCAGTGTCTGTCCGGAGAGTTCTTGAATCATATGAATCATCTGTGATTCAAGGGTGGTGGCCTGATTCGAGGAGGGGCCACCGATGTGGACGAGCAAGAACCGCGCCCGTTACGACCGCAGCAAGTTGCGATATCCGAGCGATCTGACCGACGACGAATGGAGACTGGTCGAACCGCTGATCCCGCCCGGCAAGACTGGCGGTGGCAAGCGGACGGTGATCATGCGTGAGGTGGTGAACGGCCTCATGTACATTCTCTCGACCGGTTGTCAGTGGCGCGCGATCCCGAAAGACCTGCCGCCGAAAAGCTCGGTCTACGACTACTTCGATCTGTGGACCTATGACGGCACATTGGAACGGATCCACCACGCGCTTTATGAGCAGTGTCGCGAACAAGCGCAACGGGAAGCCAGTCCGACCGCCGCCATCATCGACAGCCAGAGCGTGAAAAGCGCGGAAAAAGGGGGGCCTGCATTGATCCGCACGGTTACGATGCGGGCAAGAAGATCAAGGGCAAGAAGCGGCACATTCTTGTCGACACATTAGGCCTCCTGCTCCATGCCATCGTTCATCCGGCCGACATCCAAGATCGCGATGGAGGCAGTTCTTGTCATGGCGACCTTGTTCGGGATGTTTCCTTTCTTGAAGACGCTCTTCGCCGACGGCGGATATCAAGGACCGCAATTTGCCAAAGCGCTTGCAAATGTTCTGCCGCATCTCGACGTTGAAATCGTCAAACGTTCCGATCGGGTCAGCGGATTTGTGGTCTTGCCCAAACGCTGGATCGTCGAGCGCTCCATCGCTTGGCTCAATCGCTGCCGAAGGCTCGCCAAGGATTGGGAGAACCTCAACCGCAAGGCGCTCGCGTTCTTGCGCCTCGCCTCAATCCGCCTCATGCTCAGAAAACTCTGCAATCCAGCCTGAACTCTCCGGACAGACTCTCAGGGAATTGGTATAAGTCCATTAAAATCGGACATTTGCAGAAGTGGCTCTCCTGGTTTTAGACCTGCGGCTTGGTAAGACGCATCGGGCAACATCATGTCGCTCGTCTTCAATACCGGAAGGAGTTTTTTCGTGACCTTTTCCTGAACCTCATCTATCCATTTTTTAAATGCAGTTGAGGGCGTCCCATGCGACCTGAGACGATATTTCTGAATTATGGTACCAAGAAATTTCGGCGTGCATGCTGGCAATGGATAGGTCGCTTCTTGTAAGACTTTTGTCGCCTTTGCTTTCGTGGCCCAGTCCTTCCACTTCGGCAGAACGGTTGAAAGAGAATCGATGGCCATGACCGAAAAATAATCTGGGGTCATCGGTACCATAAAGAAGTCACTTGTGGATAGGAGATTTTGATTTATCGGCCCTAAACTTGGACTCATATCTATAAGTATGATATCGATGCTGTACTTGGCGGCCGTGAGTTGAAATAGTCTGGATGGTGCGCCGGGCAGATTCTGGAGCGTAACCAGTGAGCCGGATAGTTCTTGGGCTATGCCGAGCGTTGTTTCGTACTCGGCGAGACCGATGTGGCCCGGAAGTAACAACAAATTCTTGTTCTTTTCCATCACCTCGCATTCGACAGCCACGAGCGGAACGGGCTTAGATTTAAACGCGGGAGACAGCCCGTCTCGAATGTTGCGAACGCCGCCTTGACTGTAAAGCTTTTCGAGATCTTCAATCCCCTTGAATCCAAGAAACATTCCTGTGAGGTTGCACTGAGGATCGCAGTCGACCAATAAAACTCGTTTGCCCTTTTGTGCTAGCATCCATCCAAGATTGAACGCAGTAGTCGTCTTGCTGACCCCGCCCTTGTGATTGAATAGCGATATCTGCTTGGCCATCGATGATTCCCTGAAAGAGCAGTGGCGCACAACTCTTCGCATCAACCCAGATTAATTGCAATCACGCTTTTCCGGGTTTTAAAAAAATCGTTCCATGGGGACCACAATCGCGGCGATCGAGCTTGGGTTTTTCATGATCCTTCCACGAGTACAAAGATTTTACCGTCTCTCACATCATACTTTGCGAGAAGCTCCGCATCGGCCTCCGAATTGACCCTTATCGCGGCGTGTGGGTGGCGGGCCTTGATGGCCCGAACGGCCGCGGCTTTGTCAGGAATGGCAACAAGCACCCATTCCTGCAGCGGGGACGCGCCGCCCGGGTTAGGCATTATGGTAACAATCTTCCACCCTTTCGCCATGCGCCTAATGTAACTCAGATTGATGTTTTGGCGATAAGTCGTAGCCGGACTTGTTCCGGCCAGCCACGTTTTGCCCTGAGACGTGGATGTCCGCGACGCAAGGGTGCTTACCCCGGCTTCGCCGGGCAGGCATGGTTGCGCAAGCGCAGGTCTTTTCCCGATCACGCCCGCAAGCCCGCCCTTGCCGGCAGACAGGTCAGTTCTTCGCCTTGAAGTATTTGAGGTCGGGCGGCGTCTGATCCTTCTTGGCCGGCATCAGCGCTCCGTCGGGCGCGCGGATATAGTTCTCCTTGCCGATGACCACGTTCGTGTTGCCGATCGTGCAGAAGTTCTCCAGCCAATTCGGGCGCGGATCATTCGGGTTGCGGGTGTATTTTCGGTCCGACGTCCATGGCCGCGTCAAGGCGTGGTCGATCACGGTGATCTCGTCGTGCCAGATCGCGGGATCGACCGGATCGAGATGCATGCTCTCCCGAAAGATCGACTGATTGTCGCTGGCGAGCGGCAGGCCGGTCGCATCGAAGGCGCGCGGGCCCTTGAAGCCGCGGGTCTCCACCTCCAGGGTGTCGTAGCGTCCGGAACCGGTGGTATCGCGCCAGCGGCCGATCGAGTAGCCGGCGAACGACGGCTCGATCGGGTCCGGCCAGTCGCGCCCGTCGGTGAAGATGCGGCGCGTGTGATCGATGCCGCCGCCGAGCAGCATATAGGTGGTGTCCGGGGTGATGACGTATTCCTGCAGGCCGAAATAGGTCATGCGCGGCATGCCGCCGGGCAGGCATTGCGCGGGCGGATAGTTGCCGAGCCCGCCCTTGGCCTGATCCGCCATGCTGTCCTCCCAGACCTTCCGGTATTCCGGGGTCAGCGGGGCCTGCTGTCCGCGGCCCCACAGCTTGGTTTGATCGAACGCGCCTTGTCCGCCCAGCCCAGGCGTGAGGTAGCGCCGCCACTGGCCCTTCCAGCTCGGATATTGCGCGTCATCGAAGGCGCGCGCCTGCACGCTCAGCAAGACTTGCGCGCTCAGCAACACGAGGGCGGCGGCAAGAACAGCGAAAGCAGCCAATCTTCGTCCAAGCATGTCGGTCCCTCCCGTTGAGCTCTGCTGCCGGTCTTGCAATGCCGGCTTTTGCCGCGTGGCTTTTTGCAAGAGTGCGCGAGCCGCGGTTCTCTTGCTGTCGACAAGTTATACCCGAACTTTGCCGATTGTGACCATATCGTGCCGCGGGTCGGGTCGAGACCCCCTGGCCAAACGACATCGGCAACAATATCTGCCCATGCAATCACTCTGCCGGCCTGCGCCCGAGTCCCCTTGCCATGAACATCCGGGAATCGCATCGTGGGCCGAGATTGCTTCGCAAGTCCGCCAACGAGGTTTTGATGACCACGATCCATGGCTTCGAGCTTATCCGCGAGCAGTCGCTTAAGGAGATCAACTCCACGGCGCGGCTCTATCGGCATGCCGGCACCGGCGCCGAGCTGCTCTCGCTTCTCAATGAGGACGAGAACAAGGTCTTCGGCGCCAGCTTCGGCACGCCGCCCGCGGACTCCACCGGCGTCGCCCATATCCTCGAGCACTCGGTGTTGTGCGGCTCGCGCAAGTACCCGATCAAGGAGCCGTTCGTCGAGCTGATGAAGAGCTCGCTCAATACGTTTCTCAATGCGATGACGTTTCCGGACAAGACCTGCTACCCGGTCGCGAGCCAGAACGTCCAGGATTTCTACAACCTGGTCGACGTGTATCTCGATGCGGTGTTCTACCCGCGTCTGACGCCGCAGGTCTTCCAGCAGGAGGGTTGGCATTACGAGCTCGAAGCGCCCGACGCGCCGCTGACCTACAAGGGCGTGGTGTTCAACGAGATGAAGGGAAACTATTCCTCGCCTGAGGGCATGCTGCGCGAGCTGTCGCAACAGTCGCTCTATCCCGACATCACCTATGGGCTGGATTCGGGCGGCGATCCCAGGCACATCCCGGACCTGACCTTCGCGCAGCTCAGCGCCTTCCATCAGCGCCATTACCACCCCTCCAACGCCAAGCTGTTCTTCTACGGCGACGACGACCCGGACGAGCGTCTGCGCCTTCTCGACGCCTATCTCTCCGCCTTCAGGCGGATCGATATCGACGCCAAGGTCCCGCTGCAGCCGCGCTTCCTCGCCCCGAAGCGGTTGACGCGCACCTACGCGGCCGGAAGCGCCGACCCGCAAGCCCCGTCGAGCGACACCGCGGGAGCCGCAGCGGCCGCCAAAGAGGCCATGCTGACGGTGAACTGGATGCTGGACGAGTTCGTCGATGTCGAGGCCGATCTGGCGTTCGGCATCCTGGAGCACATCCTGATCGGCACGGCCGCCTCGCCGCTCTACAAGGCGCTGATCGACTCGCGCCTGGGCGAGGGCCTCACCGGCGGCGGTCTCGATGACGGGCTGCGGCAGCCGATGTTCTCCATCGGCCTCAAAGGCATCGATCCGCAGGACGCCGACAAGGTCGAGCGCTTGATCGCCGATACGATCGGCACGCTGGCCGCGCAGGGCATCGATTCGAGGACGATCGAAGCCGCGCTCAACACGGTCGAGTTCCGCTTG
Source organism: uncultured Alphaproteobacteria bacterium (assembly GCA_963744275.1). Lineage (GTDB taxonomy): Bacteria > Pseudomonadota > Alphaproteobacteria > Rhizobiales > Xanthobacteraceae > VAZQ01. The sequence goes on along the minus strand of CAVUSX010000021.1, from coordinate 276,320 downwards.
CGCGAGAACAATACCGGCGCTTTCCCGCGCGGCATCGCCTTCATGCTGCAAGCGCTGCGCGGCTGGCTGCACGGCCGCGATCCGTTGCCGCTGCTCGCCTTCGAAGCGCCGCTCGCCGCCATCAAGGCCCGCGTCGCCGGCGGCGAACGTTATTTCGAAAATCTGCTCGACCGCCATTTCCTCGCCAATCCCCACCGCACCATCCTGACGCTGCGGCCGGACCGGGAGCAGGCCGAGCGGGAGACGCAGGAGGAGGTGGCGCGGCTGGCGCGCGCGCGCGCCGGCATGAGCGCGGCCGATCTCGATGCGGTCGTGGCGGCGGCGCGCGCGCTCAAGCGTGCGCAGGAGACGCCGGATTCACCGGAGGCGCTGGCCACCATACCGAGCCTTAAGCTCGCCGACCTGCCGCGCCGGAACAAGCTGGTTCCGATCGAGGCGACGCATGTGCGCGACACGCCGGTGCTCTACCATGAGCTGTCCACCAATGGGGTCGTCTATCTCGACGTCGGCTTCGACCTGCATACGCTGCCGGGCGAGCTGCTCCCCTACGTGCCGCTGTTTGGCCGCGCGCTTCTGGAGACCGGCGTCGGGAGCGAGGATTTCGTGCGGCTGTCGGAGCGGATCGGTCGCGCGACCGGCGGCATCCGGCCGCAGCGGTGGACCTCGACGGTGCCGGGCGGCGAGCGCTGCGCGGCGTGGCTGTGCCTGCGCGCCAAGGCGCTTCCCGAGCGCGCCGGCGAGCTGCTGGCGATTCTGCGCGACATCTTGACCACCGCGCGGCTCGACAACCGCGAACGCTTCCAGCAGCTCGTGCTGGAGGAGAAGGCCGCGGTCGAATTGCGGCTGGTGCCGGCGGGGTCGAGCTATGTGGACCGGCGGTTGCGCTCCTATTTTCACGAAGCCGACTGGGCCGAGGAGCAAATGAGCGGCGTCAGCTACCTGTTGTTCCTGCGCGACCTCGTGGCCCGGGTCGAGAACGACTGGGAGGCGGTGCTGGCCGTGCTCGAGCGGATTCGCAAGACGCTCTTCGATCGTGCCGCGATGCTCTGCAACGTCACCGCCGAGGGCGCGCATTGGAGCCGTCTGCAGCCGCAGCTCGCTGATTTTCTCGGGCTCCTGCCGCATGCCGCGGCGCTGCCGGCGCCATGGCGAATAGCCGACGGGCCGCTTTGCGAGGGGCTGACCATTCCGGCCAAGGTCAATTATGTCGGCAAAGGTGCCGATCTCTACAAGCTGGGGGCAAAGCCGAGCGGCGCCAATCTGGTGATCCGCCGCTATCTGCGCACCACCTGGCTGTGGGACAAAATCCGGGTGCAGGGCGGCGCCTATGGGGGGCAATGCACGCTCGACCGCTACTCGGGCGGATTTACCTTCGTGTCCTACCGCGACCCGAACCTGCTGCGCACGCTCGACGTCTACGATCGGACCGCAGGCTTCCTGCGGGACGCGGATCTCGACGCGGCCGAGCTGACACGCAACATCATCGGCACGATCGGCGAGGTCGACACCTACCGGCTGCCCGACGCCAAGGGCTTCGCTTCGATGCAGCGCCATCTGATCGGCGATTCCGACGAGGCGCGCCAGCGCATGCGCGAAGAGATCCTTTCGACCACCACGGCCGACATCCGGGCCTTTGCCGGCGCGCTCGAGCAGGTGGCCGCCCATGGCCGCGTGGTGGTGATCGGTTCCGCGCAGGCCATCGAGGCCGCCAACGCGGAGCGGCAGGGCTTCCTGAGCGTCTCCAAGGTGATGTGAGAGAGGAGCGGCGCCGCCCCATCGGGTTTTCGGCGGTTGCCTTTGCTCAATTTTCGTCTCATAAGCGTTCCGCGGCCCGCCGACGTCCAGAACCAAGTCTCACGGCGAAATACGGTTCGATTCCGGCAGGAAGCGCCAGCGGTCGCGACGGCTTGGCGCGACACGCCTTCGTCATCACGCGCCTTGGAGCACAGCGCGAGCCGCCGGCCGAGCGCCGGAGGATGGCGCGCGGCAGCCGGCTTCGCTCAACAAACAAATCCAACGGAGAATCCCAATGTCAGTCTCGCAGCTATCGCAAAAACCTCCCGCTTCCGGAGCACCGGCGGCCGCCGGCGACGTGGCGCTCGAAACCGCCGCCGTCACCCGCCTGCTGGTGACCGAAGGGATACTGGACTACAGCGGCCACATCTCCACCCGCATTCCCGGACGCGACGCCTTCGTGATCCAGATCGGCTCGAGCTCGCGCGCCGAGATCGGCCCGGAGTCCATGCTGGTGGTGGACTACGACGGCAAGGTGATCGAGGGCGACGGCCAGCCGCCGAGCGAGCTGCCGATCCATCTCGAGATTCTCAGGGCGCGTCCGGACGTGCAGTCCGTGCTTCATTGCCACATGGAGCTCGCCATCGCGTTCACCATGATGGCGGGCGTGAAGCTGATGCCGATGCGGGCGCGGGCTTCGCGCTGGAAGAGCGGCATTCCGACCCATCCGGATCCGAGCCACATCAAGCTGACCGAGCAGGCGCGGGCGCTGGCCAAGACGCTCGGTCCCCATCACGCGGCGCTGATGCGCGCCCACGGCCTGGTGCTGGTGGCCGAATTGGTGCGGGCGCTGTTCATCGATGCGGTGCATTTCAAGGAGAATGCCCGGGCGCAATTGGAGGTGCTGCAGGCGGGCGCCAAGCCGCTGGCCCTGACGGACGACGAGATCGCGCAGATCGAGCGCATGGAGATGCGCAGCTGGCACATCAAGAAGCTGTGGAACTACTACATCCGCAAGGGAGCGACCGAGAACGTGCTGCCGCGCGAGTGGAAGGATGCGCTGGTTCCCAGCAAGGAGATGCTGCGCCGCGATTGAGCCGCCGCAAGGCTACCGGGTCTTGCGCTTGAGATCGGCGTAGACCTCCTCCACGATCTGGTCGGGGCGGATGGGTCCGTTGCCCCATTTGGCATCGAGGTCGGCGGTGGGCTTCTGGGCCACCGCCTCGTCCATGGTCTTGCCGTCCCGGATCAGCTTGCCGATGCGCTCGCGCAGCGCCAGCATGACGCCGAGATAATCCTCCATGTCCTTCTTGGTGCCCGCGCGCCCGCGGCCGGGCACCACCTTCACCCGATCGTCCAGCTCCGGAAGCAGCTTCTGGTAGGCCGCGATCATGCCGTCCAGGCTGCCGCCGCGCAGATCGACGCGCGTATAGTCGCCGTTGTTGAACAGATCGGCGGCGAACAGCACGTCCGCCTGGCGGAAGCGCACGATGACGTCGCCGTCGGTGTGGCCGCTCGGCACATGGACGACGTCGATGTCGTCGCCGTTGAAGTGGAGCGTCAGCGAATCCGCGAATGTCAGCGTCGGCCAGAACGAGGCCGGGAATGCCCGCTGCTTGCCGCCGAGCGGGTTCACCTGCTCGGTCATCAGCCGCTTGCGGGTGTTCTCCTGCGCGATGATGGTGGCGCCTTGCCGGCGGTAGAGCTCGTTGGCGCCCACATGGTCGAAATGCCAATGCGAATTGATGACGATGCGGACGGCCTTGTCGGAGCGCTTGGCGATCTCGGCCTGCAGGCGGGGCACCGCCGGCTCGTCCTGGGCATCGACCAGCAGAATGCCGTCGTCGCCGCTCGACATGCCGACATTGAGCCCCATGGTTCCCCAGTTGATGCTGTAGAGGCCGTTCGCGAGCGCCTGGCTGTGATCCTCGCCTTCACCCGGCGGCGGCCGCTGCGCGAACGCCGGCGCGACCGCGAGGGCCAGGAGCGTTGCCGCAATGACGAGACCTTTCATCGCCTTCCCCGATCCTGATTGAAGCCTGAGCTCAGGCGCTTGCAGAGCACGCTTGTAATACCCGGTGCCTCGAGCGACATCAATCGCGCCTTTGGCACGCGCTTTTCGTGCACATCATCGTGGCGCCAAATCGCCGGCGCCGCGGCGGCCCGACCTCGGGTGGCTGGCGCGCCGGCCCGCCATCCGTTATTCCGGAATCCACGAGGCAAGCGCCAATGGAGGAAACGATGAGATATCCAGCCTGGGCCGCCGTTCTGATCTCGATCCTCTCGGCCGGATCAGCTTCTGCGCAGATGACCGTGCAGCGAACCGTCATCAGCTCGGAAGCGGCGCGCAAGATGGGCGAAGCCTGCGAAGCGCTCGCCAAGGAGAAGGGCTGGCACGTTTCGGTCTGGGTGATCGATGAGTCGGGACAATCGCTCTACATGTATCGGATGCAGGGCGCGCCCTGGCTCTCGGTCGAGCCCTCGCGGATGAAGGCGCAGACGGCGCTGCAGACCGGCCGCTCGAGCGGCTCTTACGAGGACGCCGCCAAGGCGCGCGGCGTGATCAAAGGTTCGACCATGGCGGTGCTGCTCCATAATTTCATGGCGGCGGGGGGCCTGCCGGTTCTCCTCGACGGTCAGGTGGCGGGCGCGATCGGGGTCGGCGGCAGTCCCGATGACGAAGGCTGCGCCAAAGCCGGCATCGAGGCGGTGTTCAAGAACTAGCGGTTGGTGCGCGCGTCGGCACATTGCCTGAGTGCGCGCTGTGCGTGAATGCGGCGGGGTCGGAGTCTACGCAATCGATCGGCCGCCGTAACGCCGATCGTCCGTCGACTCCGACCCTGTCTTGCATCAGCGAAAGGCTCGCGACCGGAGCCTCATCCCTCGCGCCACGCGATGACGCCCGCGGTCGAGCGGGGACGCACCCGCACCGCATGGTCGTCATTGCCGCTGATCGCCAGGACCGTTCCATGGCCCAGGACCTGGACCACCTTGAAGACGTGATGCGGCATCACCCCGATGACGCCGGGCGCCGGACCGCTCGCCGGTCGGCCCCAATGCGCCCAATTGCGCGCGAGATTGTATTCGGGTCCGGGATTGCCCCCGACCAGATGACGCATCTCCCATCCGCACCATGCGGACGGGCGTCCATCGGCGGAGCTTCGAGACGAATTGTATTGGCGGGCAACGTGCAGGCCGTGATGAAGGTGATGGTGGCTCGTAGCGGCACTCGCGCCACTCGCTGTCGATATCAGAACACTCGCGGTCAGCAAAAGAATGATCTTAAGTTTCATTACGCTCTCCAACGCGCTGTGCGGCCGTAAGGCCGTCGTGGTTGCTCGTTTGTTGTGGGGAAGCGCGGCATTTGATTGATCAATGTGGCCATAAAAGGGCTTCGACATTAACCATGTCAGCGTCCGAAAAAATCTGCGCGAGCAACAAATTCTGGCGAGCAGCTCGGTTCGCCGCCGCTTAAATTAGTTTGTTCGTCGCAAAGCGCGGATGCATGACTGGCATGCGATATCGGACGCTCGATCGGTCCTGCGACCGCGATCCCGCCACGGCGAGCGCGCACAAAAGCCGCAGGGCCGCCGTTCATGCGGTGCTGCGGCGGCCGCGCTCGATCAATTCATCAAGGCGCCGGATCACCGGTGCGGCGATAGAGCTCGTCGAGCAAAGGGATCGCCCGCTCTCCGAGCAGGGCGGCCGCCCGCGTCGCATAGGTTGCCAATACCTGATTTGCCGGATGCGCAGCCGCCATGCTGGCAATCGCGTTCCGTTTCTCATTCAGGAGGCTCTTGCTCTGCGGCAGCAGCTGTCCATGCATGAGGTTCAGGATGAGAAGCTGATCGGAGGTGGATTCCACATAGACCGAAACAGCCGCCAGCATGAAGACGGTGTTCAGCCGCTCATGCGCGGCCTCCAGGTTGAGCTCCACATAGGCATAGGATTCGATCTGCTCGGCCTCATTGGACGGCAGATCGTGGAGCGCCGAGCTCACGTCGTCCTCGAACGACTTGATCGCCTCGTTGAGGGCGGCGAGGCGGGATGCGGCGTTTTCATCGAGGACGGCGGCGCGCGCCGGCGACACCGCCAGCGCGAGCACGATCGGAAGCCAAATTCGCCAAACGGCTCGAGTTGCAATCCGGTCATTCGTCATGATGGCGATCGCGGCCTTGCATCCCGACCCAGCTTCGAGCCGGTTGATCCAAACTATCCGCTTTCCGGCTCCGCGTCACGCCGCATGCTGGCCGGCGATCTCGATCGAGGGCGCAGGTCGAAGCGCTTCCCCGTCGATACCCCATGCGTCCGTACATCCTGGCGGTAGAACGGTCGCGGCCAGCACGGCCCGACGCCTAATGCATCAACAAGACGGGTCGATCGCAGTGGCGGATGAAGGACTGGGTACAGCCGCCGAACACCACCTCGCGCAGGCGCGAGTGACCGTAGGCGCCCGACACGATCAGATCGGCCGCGCAGGCCTGGGCGGCGCTCGCCAGCAGTTCCTGCACCGGGCGGCCGTTCGGCGTGATGACTTTGGCCTCGGCCGGAACGCCGTACCATGCAAATCGGCCGACGACATCGGTGAGGGCCGACGCGGCGTCGCCGTTCTTCTCGGCGACACCGGCGAAAACCACGCGTTTGGCCGCGGCCAGGAAGGGCGCCGCAGCCGTTACGGCGCGGGCCGCATCGGCGCTTTCTCTCCAACACACCATGATGGTGCCGGTCACCGTCGGTGACGGAGCCGGGCCGGCGATCAGGACCGGGCGCCCACACCCCATGAGCAGGAGCGCGAGGAAATCCGGCGGCAATCCGTTCGGCTTCGAGGCGCGCCCGACCACCACGAGATCGCTGTGGCGCGCATGAAACAGCACCCGCTCGAGCGCGCTCCCTTGCTCTTCCCGGCAGCTCGCCGTCACGGCCTGCGAGCGATGTGGCGCGTCGCATAGCTCGATCTGGGAGCGCGTGCAAAAATCGTGGATGTGCTCGACCGCCGCCGCACAGCGCCCCCGGTTCTGGACCTCCAGCTCCTCCAGGGCTTCGCGTAGACCCGGTCCGCTCGCGAACGCCATATGCGGCGTATATTGTGCGGTCTCGCCCAGGCCGACCCGGATGTGGAGGAACTGCAGATGCGCGGCGAACGGACGCGCCGCCGCGAGAGCCGTCTCGAGAACGGGGCCATCCGTAGCGCTGCCGCCGATCGGGACCAGGATTGATTTCATGGGTGTGAACTTGCTTGCGTGTTGCGCTTGCTCCATCAAGCCGAATTCAGCCGTTCCGACATTGACTTGGATCAAATCCCGCCCCGGCTTGGCGCTGTTGGTGACGCCTTCGCGCGCCAGGCCGTGAACCACGGCCGATATGCCCGCGTTTGACAAACGCACGTGCGTCCGCCATCTGACTTTGAAGAGGCCTCGGGGGCGCTCCTCGCCCGGCGTTCAAGTGCGGGTCCCTGCCCCAGTGCGGGCCGGGCACGCCGCTGCGGCTGGCGGGATGACGAATTGCCGTGATGGAGAACGCCATGATTAGTTGGTCCGCGAACCGCTTCGCTGTCGCACGCATTGCCATCCTGGTCCCGCTCCTGGGCCTCCTGCTCTCCGGATGCGGGGTCAACAACATCCCGACCGATGAAGAGCAGGCCAAGGCCAAATGGTCGGAGGTGCAGAACCAGTACCAGCGGCGCGCCGATCTCATTCCCAATCTGGTCGAGACCGTGAAGGGCTATGCCAAGCAGGAAAGCAGCGTGCTCGAGGCGGTGACGAACGCCCGCGCCAAGGCCACCGCGGTCCAGGTGAACGCCGACACGATCACCGATCCCGAGGCGTTCAAGAAGTTTCAGGACGCGCAGGCGCAGCTGTCCGGCGCGCTCGGCCGCCTGCTCGCCGTTTCCGAAAGCTACCCCGATCTCAAATCGAACCAGAACTTTCTGGCGCTGCAGTCGCAGCTCGAAGGTACCGAGAACCGCATCGCGGTCGCCCGCCGCGACTACATCGAGGCCGTGCGGGTCTACAATACCGAATTGAAGACCTTCCCCGGGGTGGTCTGGGCCTCCACGCTCTACAAGAGCAACAAGCCGATGCAGGAGTTCACGGTCGCCGATGACCTCAAGCAGCCGCCGCAAGTCAAGTTCTGAGCGATCGCGGAATGTCGCGCGCGATCCTGGCGGGCATCGCCTGGCTCTGTCTGATCTGCGCCTGTGCGGCGCAGACCCTGACCTTTCCGGTGCTCAGCGGGCGGGTCGTCGATGAGGCCGGTATCCTGGATGCACCGGCGCGCGCGGCGCTGACCCAATCGCTGGCGGATCTCGAGCAGAAGACCACCGACCAGCTCGTGGTCGTGACCTTGAAGTCGTTGCAGGGCACGTCGATCGAAGATTACGGATATCAGCTCGGACGGCGCTGGCAGATCGGCCAGAAGGACAAGAACAACGGCGTGCTGCTCATCGTGGCGCCGAACGAGCGGAAGGTCCGCATCGAGGTGGGCTATGGGCTCGAGGGCGCGCTGACCGACGCCGTCTCCAAGCTGATCATCGAGAATTCGATCCTGCCGCGATTCAAGGTCGCGGACTATGCCGGCGGCATCAAACGCGGTGTCGAGGACATCATCCAGGTGCTCGGCGGCGATGCGCAGGAGTGGCAGGACCGGGCCGCCCAGAAGGTCTCCACCGACAATGCGCAGCCCCCTCCCGACGGCGCGGTCTGGCCGGCCATCGTGGTGGTCCTCCTCGGTGTCGGGCTCTTGATCTATTGCGCCGTGAGGGGCAGTCCCATCTGCCGGGGGATCATGCAGTTCCTGATCCTGATGCTGCTGTCGGGCGGACGCGGCTCGTCGAGCTCATCCGGAGGCGGCGATTCCTTCAGCGGCGGCGGCGGCTCCTTCGGGGGCGGCGGCGCCTCGGGAAGCTGGTGAGGGCCGATGATCTCGGAATCCGACAAGACCCGCGTTGCCGATGCGATCCGCGCCGCCGAGGCGCGCACGGCCGGGGAGATCTTCTGCGTCATCGCGAAGCATTCGAGCGACTACCGGCTCGTGCCCATAGCCTGGGCTGCCGCGCTCGCGCTGCTTGGTTCCGCTGCCGCTCGTCGCTCTGACCCGCTGGCCGGCGGCCGTCATCTACCTCTGTCAATTGATCGCCTTCGTCGTGACGGCGCTGGTGCTGTCGCATCCCAAGTTGCGGTTTCACGTCGTGCCGCGTCGCGCCAAGCATGAGCGCGCCCATTCCGAGGCCATGCGACAGTTCTTCGCCCAAGGGCTGGACAAGACCACGCAGCGCACCGGCGTCCTCATCTTCGCCTCGGCGGCCGAGCGTTACGCGGAAATCATCGCCGACGCCGGCATCAACGAAAAGGTCGCGTCGCAGGTCTGGAACGAGGCCATCTTTGAGCTCACCGCGGCCATCAAGGCGGGCCGGCCCGCGGACGGGTTCGTGGCGGCGATCGAGCGCTGCGGAGCGGTGCTCGCCGCGCACTTTCCGCCGGGCGCCCTGCAACGCGACGACCTGCCGGACAAGCTGCTGGAAATCTGATCGCGGACGACGGCGCGGCCAGTCTAACCGCCGTGGTCGTCCTCGAGATCATGGGCGTCTTTTTGCTTCTTGCGCTCTTCGGCGAGCAATTCCAGAAGCGTATCGCGCTCGGCCGCATCCGTTACGGTCTCGAGCAGATGAACGTAGTGCTGGACATTCTGACGGCGAACGAACCTGTCCGTGCTCGTGCGATTCTCCTTGGGAAAATCGTTCATGGCGACCCTTTGTTGTCGATGGGCGTGGATCAGCCCTCAGCCACTGACGTCTCAAGTCTCCGTCGTGTCAGTCCCCGCTTAGTTGCGACGGGCGCGGGCTCAATGCAAGGGCAGGAAATCAGGAAAAGGCCTCGGAATTAAGACAGCGCCCCCGGGGGCCGATGACCGGAGGAAGCGGTCGTTAAGGGCGTCGCTTAGGGACATTAACTTAGTAGCGGCTCTTTCCCCGTCGCAACAGGTGGCCGGTGCGCGCTGCCGGCTCTCCTTCGTTGAGGGCATTGACCCGATGCACTTGATATTGTGATTAGTCCGATGACGGGCGCGGGCGCGCCTCGATCCAGGTCAAGGTCCCCCGCTGCCCAGCCGGCGGGCGCAAGATTACGGAGAGCCGATCGGTTCGGGCGAAAAATGCGAAACATCCTGGTCACCGGCGCATTTGGTCAGATCGGCTCCGAGCTGATCCCCGCCTTGCAGCAGCGCTACGGCGCCGAGCATGTCATCGTCTCCGACATCCGGATGGCTCCGCTGCAATCCCCTGTCGCGATCGAGCGGAACTTCGAGCACGTGGACTGCACGGAGCTGCAGCAAATCCTGGAAGCCGTGCGGCGGCACGACATCGACACGATTTATCACCTGGCGGCCCTGCTCTCGGCGGTGGCGGAGGAGCAGGCCGCACCTGGCCTGGAGCATCAACATGGGCGGCCTCTACAATGTGCTGGAGGCGGCCCGGCAATACCGCTGCCGGGTCTTCTTCCCGAGCTCGATCGGGGCCTTTGGTCCATCGACGCCGCGCGATCACACCCCGCAGGTGACGATCCAGCGCCCCACCACCATGTATGGCGTCACCAAGGCCTCGGGCGAGCTGCTTGTGCGACTACTACGCGGCGCGCTTCGGCCTCGATGTGCGCGGCTTGCGCCTGCCGGGCCTCATCTCCTATGTGGCGCCACCGGGCGGCGGCACCACCGACTACGCGGTCGAGATCTTCTACCAGGCGCTCCGCTACAAGCACTACCGATGCTTCCTCGGCCCGGCGACCCGCCTCGACATGATGTACATGCCGGACGCGACCCGCGCCATGATCGAGCTGATGGAGGCCGACGGCGCGGCGCTCAAATATCGCAATGCCTATAACGTGACCGCCATGAGCATCGCGCCCGAGGACCTCGCCGGGGAAATTCGCAAGCACATTCCCGGATTCGTCATCGACTATCAGGTGGACCCGGTCCGCCAGTCGATCGCCGATTCCTGGCCGCGCTCGCTCGACGACAGCGCGGCCCGGGCGGACTGGGGCTGGGCGCCCCGCTTCGATCTCGCGGCCATGACGGCCGACATGCTGGCGCGGCTGGGCGAAAAGGTCACCGGCCCGGAAGGAAGGCGAGCTCCCGCCTGAGCGCGTCGCAATCCGGCGCCGGCCGCCTTGGGGGCTGAACTGGGACGCGGCGCTGCCGACAATTCTTCCCGCCGAGCCGGGATCGCGCGAAAAGAAAAATCAAGTCCGCCGATCTTTCTGTTAAGCTTCGTCCGCAAGCCCGCCGCGCATTCGATGAGAAGAGGGAAATCACCAATGAAGCGCAAATGCACGCGAGCCGTCGTCGCGGTGGTCCTGTTGGGATTCGGCACCAGCTTCGCGCTGGCGCAAACCGCCGATCAGCACAATGCGCCCGGCGGTCCGAAAGACCGGGTCGAGAAGCTGACCGGGGGCTTGCCGCCGCCGCCCCCGACGCCGCCTTCCGCACCGGTGTCGACCACCACCGTCCACTCGCCACCGGCTCCGCCGCCCTCGTCGAAGTAGCACCCTGAAGGCATTTTTGCGACGCGAGTGCCCAGCGGCAGCGTTGCGAGGTCATCATGCCGACCAAGGGATTGAACCAGCTGCTCGCCTCGAAGCTCGACGAGATGAGCCAGGCCGGGCGGCTCAAAGGCAAGGAAGCCATCATCCGCGGAACCGCTGCGCCGGTCCCCGGCAAGGGCCGGCGCTACCTTCTCGAAGGGGAGGGCGAACGCCCTTTCCTGCGGATGAACTCCAACAGCTATCTCGGCATGTCGGCGCGCCCGGAGGTGATCGCCGCCGAGGAGCAGGCGGTGCGCGAATTCGGCACCGGGCCGGGCGCGGTTCGCTTCATCAGCGGAAGCTGGCTGTCGCATGTGCGCCTCGAACGGCGGCTGGCGCAGTTTCATGGCCGCGAGGCCGCCATGCTGTTCAGCTCCGCCTATGCCACCGTGATGGGCGTGCTGCCGCCGCTGATCACGGACAAGACCGCCGTCATCAGCGACGCGCTCAACCATAGCTGCATCATCAATGCGATCGCGTTGGCCCGGCCGGCCGAAAAGCACATCTACCGGCACCTCGACCTGGGCGAGCTGGAGCGCAGCCTCGCGGGCGCGGCCAAGAAATGCACGCGCGCCATCATCGTGACCGACGGGATTTTCAGCATGCGCGGCGATCATGCGCCGCTCGACCGCATCATGGCGCTGGCGCGCCAATACGACGACGGCTTTGCGGAAAACGCGGTCGTGGTGGTCGACGATTCGCACGGCGTCGGCGCCTTCGGCCCAACCGGACGCGGCACCGAGGAATACGTGCAGTCCGGTGCGGTCGATATCCTGGTGGCGACCCTGGGCAAGGCCTTCGGGGTGAACGGAGGCTATGTGACCGGCGCCGACACGATCGTTCGATATCTGCGCGAGACCTCTCCGTTCTACGTCTATTCCAACCCGATCACGCCGGCCGAGGCCGCCGCCGCGCTCAAGGCGGTCGAGCTGGTCGATGGTCCGATCGGCATCGGGCTGTTGGCCCATCTGCGCGCCATGACGGAGCGCTTCAAGGCCGGACTGGTGGAATTGGGGTTCGAGACGCTTCCCGGCGAGCATCCGGTGGTCCCGCTGATGCTGCGCGATACGGCGCGGACCTCGGCGCTGGTCGCCCATTTGCGCAGCCGCGGCATTCTGGCCACCGGCCTCAACTTCCCGGTCGTGCCCAAGGGCGAGGAGGAGATCCGCTTCCAGATCAGCGCCGACCACGTGGGCGCCGACATCGACGAAGCGCTGGATGCGCTGCGCGGCTTTGCCGGGTAGCGCTCTTTCATCATCGTCGGCGACGGTCAACTGATGGTGGCGTTATAGGCATCTTCGTCGAGCAGCGTCGCGAGCTCGCTCGCGTCGGCGATCTTCATCTTGAAGAGCCAGCCTGCGCCGGTCGGCGCGGAATTGACCAGGGCCGGCTCGGTGCCGACCTTGGAGTTGACCTCGATCACCTCGCCGCTCACGGGCGCGTACACGTCGGACGCGGCCTTCACCGATTCCACGGTGGCGGCGGCGGCGCCCTTCTTGAGCTTCGTGCCGACGCCGGGCAATTCCACGAAAACCAGATCGCCCAGCTTGTCCTGCGCGAAATTCGTGATCCCGATGGTGGCCACCTCGCCCTCGAGGCGGACCCATTCATGGTCGGTGGTGAACTTCAGCATGGCTCCGATCCCTGTTGGTCGATCGCGGTTCAAGCTCGTTTGTACCGCAGCGGCACGAACGGCAAGGGGCAGACTTGCAGCGCCTCCCTGCGGCCGCGCAGCTCGGTGAACAGCCGGCTCGCGGGCGCGGCCTGCGCGAGGGGGACATAACCCATGGCGATCGGGGCGCCCAGGCTCACTCCGAAGCCGCCGGAGGTCACCGTTCCGATCGGCACCGTATCGTCCTCGCGGCCGAACAGGGCAGCGCCGCCGCGCACCGGCGCGCGCCCTTCGGGCCGGAGCCCGACCCGCCGGCGGGCGGCGCCGCGATCGAGCTGGGGGAGGATGATGTCGGCGCCGGGAAATCCTCCGCCGCGCGTTCCGCCGGTCCGGCGCGTTCCGGCGATCGACCATTCCAGCGCCGCCTCCACCGGTGTGGTCGCCGGGTCGAGGTCGGAACCGTAAAGACAGAGTCCGGCTTCCAGCCGCAGGCTGTCGCGGGCGCCGAGTCCGGCCGGCATCACGCCCGGCTCCTTCAGGAGAGCCTCGCAGAAGGCCGTGGCCCGCTCACCGCTGATGCTGATCTCGAAGCCGTCTTCGCCCGTATAGCCGGAACGGGAAACCACGCAGGTCTCGTCCCACAAATGCAAAGCGCGGATGTCCATGAAACGCATCGAGCGCACCTGCGGCGCAAGCGCCGCCAAGGCGGCTTCGGCGCCAGGACCTTGCAGCGCAACGAGCGCGCGGTCGGGCAGGGGATCGATGCTGCATGTCTGTGCAAGATGCGCGCGCAGATGCGCTTCATCGGCGGTCTTGCGGGAGGCATTGACGATGAGCCGCAGATGGTCGCCGAGGTTGGCCACCATCAGATCGTCGAGCACGCCGCCGGCCGAGCCGGTGAAGAGCGCATAGCGCTGCCGACCCTCGGCGAGCCCGAGCACATCGGCCGGGACCAGCGTTTCCAGCGCCCGGGCCGCATCGGCAAGGCGCCCCGATCGCGCCCGCACCGTGATCTGTCCCATATGGGAGACGTCGAACAGGCCGGCCGCCGCGCGGGTGTGCAGGTGCTCCTTGATGATGCCGGGGGGATATTGCACCGGCATCTCATAGCCGGCGAACGGCACCATGCGGGCCCCGAGCCCGACATGCAGTTCGTAGAGCGGTGTGCGTTTGAGCGTGGTTTCTGCTGCTGGCGCCATGCCGGAGCTCGCGCTATCCGCCCGCCGCCTTGGCGCGATCCGAAAGCACCGGCGAGCGCGCCGCCTTGACCTCGTCCAGGCGACGAACCGGCGTGTCGTGGGGCGCGCCCTTGACCAGCGCCGGATCGCTGCGCGCCTCGGCCGCGATCGCCCGCATCGCCTCGACGAAGGCGTCCAGGGTCGGCTTGCTCTCGGTCTCGGTCGGCTCGATCATCAGCGCCTCCGGCACGATCAGCGGAAAATAGTTGGTGGGCGGATGAAATCCGTAGTCGAGCAGCCGTTTGCAGATGTCCAGCGCCCGTATGCCGGTGCTTTCGACGGCGCCCTGGCACACGAATTCATGCATGTTCATGCGATCGAACGGCACCCGGAACGTATCGCGCAGCTTGACGCGCAAGTAGTTGGCGTTGAGCACCGCATGCTCGGAATTCGCACGCAGGCCCTCGCCGCCGTGCCGGCGGATATACGCATAGGCGCGCACGAACATCCCGAAATTGCCGAAGAAGGTCGACACCTGGCCGATCGATTTCTTAGGCATGCCCAAGAGGTAGCGGGCGTCGCCGCTCCCGCCGCGGGCGGCCTCGATCACCGGGCCCGGCAGGAAGTCGGCGAGCCTCGCCGAGACGCCCACCGGCCCGGCGCCCGGTCCGCCGCCGCCATGCGGCGTCGCAAACGTCTTGTGCAGATTGAAATGCATCACGTCGAAGCCGAGATCGCCCGGCCGCGCGATGCCGGCGAGCGCGTTCATGTTGGCGCCGTCGCCGTAGACCAGCCCGCCGCAATCGTGAACGAGCCGCACCACCTCTTCGACATGCTCCTCGAACAGGCCGAGCGTATTGGGATTGGTCAGCATTATCCCGGCGACCGTGCGGTCGCATGCGGCCCGGACCGCATCGAGATCCACATTGCCGCGCGTGTCGGAGGGCAGCTCGACCGCGGTGAAGCCCGCCATCGTGGTCGAGGCCGGGTTGGTGCCGTGGGCGGAATCCGGAAAGAGGATGCGGGTTCGCTCCACCTCGCCGCGATCCCGGTGGTAGGCACGCATCATCAGGAGCCCGGTGAACTCGCCATGCGCGCCGGCCGAAGGCTGCAACGAAACGCCCGCGAAGCCGCCGATCTCGGCCAGCCACTCCTGCAACCAGAACATCAGTGCGAGATTGCCTTGTACCGAGTTCCGTGTCCTGCAGCGGATGGGTTTGCGCAAAGCCCTCGAGCCGGGCGATCTGCTCGTTGATCTTCGGGTTGTACTTCATGGTGCAGGAGCCGAGCGGATAGAAGCCGGTATCGACGCCGAAATTGCGCTGCGACAGCGCCAGAAAGTGGCGCACCACGTCGAGCTGGGAGAGCTCCGGCAGATCGCAGTCCGCTGCGAGCTGCTCCGCCGGCAAGGGCTCCTCCGGCACGTCGGCGCGCGGCAGATCGATGCCATGGCGTCCTTGCACGCTCAGCTCATAGAGCGTCGGGATGGCGGAAGCTTTCGGTCCGATCTTGTCGGCAGGCATCGGCTTTCAGCTTTTCATTTTCGCGATGTGAGCGAGCGCCGTGACCAATCGATCGATGCCGGCGCGGTTGTGAATCTCGGTCACCGCGATCAGCATGTGCTCATGCAAGTACGGATAATCGCGGCCGAGGTCGTATCCCCCGATGATGCCGAACTCTTCACGCAGGCGGCGGTTGACGTCGGCAGCGGGCAACGGCAGCCGGACCACGAACTCCTTGAAGAATGGCTTCTCCGGCGCCTGCGGGTTGACCCGGAAGCCCGCGATCCGGCCGATCTCCGCCGCCGCATAGTGGCTGTTGTGGAAGCACAGCTCCGCGACCTGCCGCAGCCCGGCCTTTCCCATGGTCGCCAGGTAGGCGGTGGCGGCGAGCGCGCAGGCGGTGGAGTTGGTGCAGATATTGCTGGTGGCCTTGGCGCGGCGAATGTGCTGCTCGCGGGTCGCGAGCGTGAGCACATAGCCGCGGCGGCCCTCGAGGTCGACGGTCTCGCCCACCACATGCCCCGACAGCCGACGCACATGGGCCATGCGGGTCGTAAAGACGCCCAGATGCGGGCCGCCGAACGAGGGCGGAATCCCCAGGCACTGGCCATCCGCGACCGCGATGTCGGCTCCATACGTGCCCGGCGCCCGGAAGCGGCCGAGCGCGATCGGATCGGTGACCACGATCAGAAGCGCGCCGGCGCCGTGAACCAGGTCGGCAAGTCCCTCGACCGGCTCGAATTGTCCGAAGAAGTTCGGGCTCTGAATGACGAGCGCGGCGGTCTTGTCGTCGAGCTGCGATTTCAGCAGATCGAGGTCGGCGCCGCCGTCGTCGTCGCCGGCCACCACGGCCGCGTGGGTGCCGCGCAGGTAGGTCTTGACGATCGCACGGTATTGCGGATGAACGGCCGGCGAGAGCAGAATCTTGCTGCGCTGTCCCTGGCCCACATTGAGGGCGAGCAGCACCGCTTCGGCGAGCGCGGTCGCTCCGTCGTAGTGGCTGGCATTGCTCACCTCGAGCGCCGTGAGCCGGCACATCAGGCTCTGATATTCGAACAGAGCCTGCAGCACGCCCTGGCTCACCTCCGGCTGATACGGCGTGTAGGCGGTGTAGAATTCGCCGCGTTGCAGCACGTAATCGACCGTCGCCGGCCGGTAGTGATGATAGGCGCCGGCGCCCAGGAAGCTCACCGCGGGATCGACTCCGAGGTTCCGCGCGGCCAGCGCCCGCATCTCGCGCTCGATCTCGATCTCCGAGCACGGCGGCGGCAGCGCGAGCTTCGGGAACCGCACATGCGCGGGCACCGCCTCGAACAGCTCGTCCATGCGAGCGACGCCGATTGCCGCCAGCATCGCGGCACGTTCCGGTTCGGTATGCGGCACGTAGGTCATCGATGCCCTCCGGGGCGCCCGGTAACTGGTGCGCCGGCAGTATGGTTGGCCTCGACTTGAAACGCTACCGGCCGGGCCGCAGGCGTCAGCCGGCCACTTCACCTGCCGGCTGCGACCAGCGCCATCAAATCCGATAACCTCCCGCCGTCAGCGCAGCGCGTGCTTGCCCAGAAGGTCCACCGTGCTGGCCTGCGCGCCCTTCTCCCCCATCTCCTCGGCAAACAGCACCCGGGTTCCGGGGGTAAGCTGGCGGAATCGTCCCTCGAGAACGCTATTCTCGTGAAAATAGACCTCGCGGCCGTCCTTGGTTTCGAGGAAGCCAAATCCGCGCTCGGGATCGAGCTTGGTCACGGTGCCGATCGGCCTCTCCTCGTGCGTCTTGACCTGGCCTTGCAGGCGCCGCACCTGATCCTGCAGACGCCGGCGCGCCCGCTTGAACGCGTCATTGACGGCAAATGATACGTCGGCCCGCCGATCGTCGGCGGTGGCGGTGCGGTCGATGGTGACTTCCCGGCCGTCGGGCAACGCCAAGTGAATGTTGATTTCGTAGTGACCGCCGTTGCGATGGTGGCCGCCGGGCGCTTTGAGCACCACGCGGCAGGCGGTCATGCGGCCGAAGCGGGTCTCGAGCTCGGCGATGTGCTTGGCGATGGCGCTGCGCACCGGCTCGACCGGTTCCATTCCCTGAAATTCGATCTGGATCGGGGTTTCCATGGCGTACCTCAGCTGTGTCCGAAGGCGATGCCGGACGTTCTCGGTTCCGTGCCGAATCCGCGATGACTTGGATCAAATCCGCCGCCGGGACGGAGAGCACCGGTCATGCGGCGAGATGCTTCTCGATCTCGTGTACCGGATGGTGGGTCAGGTCCTTGGGAAGCTCCGCGATGATGCATTTCTTCACGTCGGCGTGGAGCACGTGGCGCAGCTCGGCCAGGGTCCTGGGTGGGCTCGCGATCACCAGCGCCTTGATCTTGCTGTCGCGCACCAGCTTTTCGAGCGCTGTGGCCACGTCGCGGGCGAACTTGTGCTCCTCGAGATCGTGCCAGTCGGTGCCCTCGATGCCGCTGCGGCGACCGCCGCCGGCGCTCGCATAGGCGCGCCCCGGCCGGTCGGTGCCTTGCTCGTGCGTCGCCGGATTGACGTCGGCGAAGACCCGCTCGACCCTGAGATCCGGAAACTTTTCATCGCCGTGATTGCGCAGGAACAGCGCCTTGCGGCCATCGCCGATCAGCACCAAAGCGTCGTGCGGCATTTGAAACTCGCTCATGAGCGTACCTTTTCGTTGACCGTGGTCCCGGGCCTCGCGGCCGGAGGTCTGGTGGCTGATTTACCGATGGCGTCAGATGTTCGGGTGTGATGGTCGATGCGGAGTTCTGTTGAACAGATGGTAACGCCGTGCCGTCTCGATTGTTCCAGCTCGGCCCGGAGCGCCGAGGGAGCTCGGGCTCTCGACAAGGATCGCCCATCCCGGGTGAGCTCCGATTGATCTCGATCAACCCCGGCTCAAAATTCGCTCGGCTCCGGTCGGGCGCCCCGCCGGGGCCAATGGGGCTCCGAGCCGGGGTTGCCGCCGGCGCAAGAGCCACTATCTATCCGGCCAGGGCCGGGTTGCGCACGGCGCGCGAGCAAGCCCGCCGATTCATCGCGGAATGCACTTGAAATCATGATCCCTTGCAGACCCCGCGGCCGGCGAGGTTGTGGTTCGGCGATGCCGGCGGAGGATCAAAGTCCGCTGCTGGATCGAGAACGAGCTGGAGCACAGGATGGGTTCGGATTTCCAACGTGATTGGATGTGGTCGGAGGCCTGCGCGATGTTGGCGCGCGCCGAGGGCCTGCATCGCGAGCTGTTCCGGCCGACCGGGCCGAGCGCGCTGCCGGCCTGGGAGCCGCCGGTCGACGTCCTGGAGACCGATCACGAGGTGCTGGTCTTGGTGGCTTTGCCCGGGGTCGATCCGGACCGGGTCGAGGCCGCCATCGACGGCAACGACCTGGTGTTCGCCGGAACCCGCGTCTATCCGAGCGAGCTGCGCACCGCGACCATTCATCGCCTGGAGCTGCCGCAGGGCCGGTTCGAGCGCCGCGTGCGCCTCCCGGGCGGGCGCTACAGCGCGGTCCGACGTTCCGCAGCCGACGGCTGCCTGCTGATCAGGTTGCAAAAATCGGAGGCCTTCCGTGGTTGAGACCAAGTCGCCGGGCGAATCCGACGTGAGCGCGGGCCACGCCGGCCCGCTGCCGCCCTTGCCGCCGGACGCGCTGATCATCGTCCCGGTTCGCAGCACTGTCCTGTTTCCCGGCATCATGCTGCCGATAACCATCGGTCGCCAACGCTCGATCGCCGCCGCCCAGCAGGCGGTGCGCGACCAGCGCCCGGTCGGGATTCTGATGCAGCGGAATTCCGAGACGGCGGATCCGGCGCCGATCGACATGCACCGGATGGGGACGGTCGCCAACGTGGCGCGTTACATCACGGCGCCCGACGGCTCCCATCACCTCGTATGCCAGGGCGAGCAGCGGTTTCAGGTCGTGGAGTTTCTGAGCGGCTGGCCGTTCTTCGTCGCCCGGGTCCTGCGGATTCCCGAGCCGCTGACGCAGTCGTCCGAAATCGAGGCGCGGATGATGCACCTCAAGGAGCAGGCCAGCGAGGCCGTGCAGCTCCTGCCGCAGGCACCGCCGGAATTGCTGGCGGCCGTGCAAGGTGCCGATTCGCCGGGCGCGCTCGCCGATCTGGTGGCGACCTACATGGACGTGACGCCGGAGGAAAAGCAGGAAATCCTGGAGACCATCGATCTCGCCGCCCGGATGGAGAAGGTTGCCCGCCTGCTTTCCCATCGCATCGAGGTCATGCGCCTGTCGCGGGAGATCGGCCGCCAGACCAAGGCGTCGCTCGACGAGCGGCAGCGCGAGGTGTTGTTGCGCGAGCAGATGGCGGCGATCCAGCGCCAGCTCGGCGAAGGCGACGAGGGCAAGGCCGCGGAAATCGCCGAGCTCGACGCGGCCATCACCAAGGCGCAAATGCCCAAGGAGGTCGACGAGCAGGCCCGCAAGGAGCTGCGACGCCTGCAACGGATGCCGGAGGCGGCCGCCGAATACGGCATGGTGCGCACCTATCTGGATTGGCTGATCGAGCTGCCCTGGGCGCTGCCCGAGGAAACCGCGATCGACATCGACGAGGCGCGACGCATCCTCGACGAGGATCACTACGGGCTGCAGAAGATCAAGCGGCGGATCATCGAGTACCTGGCGGTGCGCAAGCTCGCGCCGCACGGCAAGGCGCCGATCCTCTGCTTCGTCGGGCCGCCCGGGGTCGGCAAGACCTCGCTCGGCCAGTCGATCGCGCGCGCCATGAATCGCAAATTCGTGCGCGTGAGCCTGGGCGGCGTGCATGACGAGGCGGAGATCCGCGGGCATCGGCGCACCTATATCGGGGCGCTGCCCGGCAACATCATCCAGGCCGTCCGCAAGGCGGGCACCCGCAATTGCGTCATGATGCTCGATGAGATCGACAAGCTCGGCGCCGGCATTCACGGCGATCCCGGCTCGGCGCTGCTGGAGGTGCTCGATCCCGAGCAGAACAGCACGTTCCGCGACAACTATCTGGCGGTCCCCTTCGACCTCAGCCGCGTGGTCTTCATCACCACCGCCAACATGCTCGACACCATACCGGGCCCGCTGCGCGACAGGATGGAGATCATCGGCCTCACCGGCTACACCGCCGAGGAAAAGCTGCAGATCGCCCGCCGCTATCTGGTGCGCCGGCAGCTGGAGGCAAACGGGCTGCAGCCCGACCAGGTCGAGATCACCGAGGAGGCGCTGCGCGCCATCATCCAATCCTACACGCGCGAGGCGGGGGTGCGTAACCTCGAGCGCGAGATCGGAAAGACGCTGCGTCACGCGGCCGTTCGCATCGCCGAGGGACAGGGCGGCCCGATCCGCATCACCGGCGATGATCTCGCCGCCATTCTGGGCGCGCCGCAATTCGAGAGCGAGGTCGCCATGCGCACGAGCGTGCCCGGCGTGGCGACCGGGCTCGCCTGGACGCCGGTGGGCGGCGACATCCTGTTCATCGAGGCGACCCGGATTCCCGGCAACGGCAAGTTCATTCTCACCGGCCAGCTCGGCGAGGTGATGCGGGAAAGCGCCCAGGCGGCGCTCAGCATCGTCAAGAATCGCGCCGGCGCGATCGGCATCGATGAAAGCCGGCTGGGCAAGACCGACATCCACATCCATATCCCGGCCGGCGCGATCCCGAAGGACGGTCCGAGCGCCGGCGTCGCCATGTTCATGGCCCTGGTCTCGCTCCTGACCGAGCGCACCGTGCGCAGCGATACCGCCATGACGGGCGAGATCAGCCTGCGCGGCCTGGTACTGCCGGTCGGCGGCATCAAGGAGAAGGTCATTGCGGCGCATCGTGCCGGCATCAAGCGCGTGATGCTGCCGGCACGTAACCGCAAGGACTTCGAGGATATTCCCGAGGAGGTGCGCCGGGAGCTCGAATTCGTTTGGCTCGAACGCGTCGATGAGGCGATCTCGTCGGGGCTGGAGCCGGCGACGCCGGGGGACGATGGAGCATCCGATGCGGTCCGCCAGCTGGCAGCCGCCCACGCATGATGGGTGGCGCGGTCGGGTGGCTCCGACATCGTTTCTGCGTCCATGTCGAAGTCGTTATGCAAGGATCGGGACCTGCGGAACGGGACTTGAATCCCCTCGCGTTGCGGTCGATCGCCGTTCTCGAGCGGCCGGAGATACGGTTTGCCTGTCAGCTTCCAGTTCCTGACGATCGTGCGGCTCACCCTCTTGTTGGCGGTCGCCAACGGTGCGCCGGTGATTGCCGCCCGGATATTCGGGCAGCGCTTCGCCGTCCGGGTCGATGCCGGCGTCGATTTTTGGGACGGGCGGCCGCTGTTGGGGAAATCCAAGACCCTGCGCGGTCTCCTGGTGTCCATCTTGTCGAGCGCGCTGGCGGCGCCGATCCTCGGGTTCGGTTGGCAGATCGGCATCGCGGTCGGCAGCGCCGCGATGGCGGGCGACCTCTTTTCCAGCTTCGTGAAACGCCGTTTGAATCTCGCGCCCAGCAGCCGGGCCACCGGGCTTGATCAAATTCCCGAATCGCTGTTTCCGCTGCTCGCCTGTCGGGCCGCGCTCTCACTGTCGGTCCTGGATATCGCCATCGGGGTTGCGATCTTCTTCGCCGGCGAGGTAGTGCTCTCGCTGCTGCTGTACAAAATCCACATTCGGGATCGCCCCTACTAGCCCGACCCGCCCGCAGGCCGCAGCCGTCAACCGCGCCGCAGCCGATGCAGCGTGATCTCGGGACGCGAGTTGATGCGCACCGGAACGATGCTCGAGCCGGCGCCGACCGAGGTATAGCCGAGCATGCCTTGGTAGCTCCAGGCGCCTGCGCCCAGGCGCCGCGGCAGCTTGGCGTCCAGCGTGATCGGGATCGCGCCGGGCAGGCAAATCTGGCCCCCGTGGGTGTGCCCGCCCAGCAGCAGCCGAAATCCCGCATGCGCGGCCTGCCGGTAGATTTCCGGCGTATGCGACAGCAGGATGGAAAACGCGCCGGCCGGTATGCCGGCGGCCGCCTTCTCGATGTTGTCGACCCGGTAGAAATGGGCATCGTCGATGCCGGCGAGATAGATGCGTTCATCGCCGCGCGCGATCGCTTCCGACTCGTTGATCAGCACGCGCATTCCCATCCGCTCCAGCCCCGGCACCATCCGAATCGTATCGTGATTGCCCAGGACCGCGAACAGCGGACCGGTCAAATGCGAGCGGACGCGTGCCACGCCCGCGAGCGTGGCGTCGAACGGGCCGAAGGTCTTGCCGCGAAAATCGCCGGTCAGCACGCAAATATCGTAGCGCATCTCCTCGACCAGCTCGATCAGGCGGGACATGGCGCCCTGGCTCATGTCCGCGTGCATATCGCTGATGTGAAGAATGGTGAACCCGTCGAATGCCGGCGGCAATTGTCCAAACGTGACGTCGTTGTGCCGCAGCTCCACGCGCTGCGCGTTGCGCAATCCACGACCGTACAGGCCCGCCAGTCTCAGGGCGTTGCGGATGACGGAATGAACCGAATACCAGTTCTCGACATGGAAGAAATTGAGTCCCTGGCCGAAAGCCTGCGCCTCGTGGTCGGTTTCGATTCCCAATCGCTGCTTGGCGTGCAGCGGGCCGAGGCGGCGCTCCAGATCGGACAAGATGTCGGGGGATAGAGGGTCCTGGGGTAAGGTGGCCTGCGTCATTGTCGGACCAATTCGCCGCTGCGGCCGCCGTCACGGCTCGAACGGCGCTCAATGCGACATTAGGGTCGGAATCGTCATGGTGGCAAGAATGCCGCGCGTGGCGCCGCCGAGGACGAATTCTCGCAGCCTGCGAATGGCCGTAACCGCCCATGACCAGCATGTCGGCCGAGCAATCCGCCGCGTGGGACAAGATGGTGCTCGTGACATCGACGTCGGGCGCGACGATGTTCTTGGTCGCCACGCTCAGGCCGTGCCGCCGGAGATGATCCGTGATGTCGCCGCCCGTCATCGTCTCCTCGCCTTTGACCCGCTCGCCGATGGTCACGATCTCGATCGCCTTCGCGCGCCGCAGAAACGGCAGGGAATCCGCGATGGCGCGTGCCGCCGGCCGGCTGCCGTCCCAGCAGATCAAGATGCGATCGAGCCTGGCCTCGCCCTTCTGGATATAGGGCACGATCAGGACCGGGCGCCCGGTATCGAACAGCGCGGCCTGGATGATCAGGTCGTCGGGCCGGCGGCTCGCGGGCTCGGCCTGACGCACGAGCGAGAGATCGAAGCGGCGCGCGATGCGGCCGAACTCGTCGCCGGCTTCCGTGAAGGTCGTTTCGACCATGCGCGCCTCGGCCGACAACCCCGCGCCCCGCGCGAGCTTGTCGAACTTCGCCAACGCGGCTTTGGCGGCGCCCTGCGCCTCTCGCCTCAGCTCCTCGACGCCTTCGACCCATTGCGCCGCAATGTCGTCGCCCAGCATCGCGATGGGAACTTCCTCGTAAAGCAACGCAACTGCGGCCAGATGGGCATCGAATGCGCCGGCCAGCGAGACCGCATAATCGATCGTTGCATCGTCGGTCGAAGACAGGTTCACGACCATGTCCCTGATCGTGCCATCTTGTTGCGTCCTCGGCATTCCATCCTCATTACATGCGTGGTCACTCGTTAAGATAGTTGCAAACGCCCCGATGGGTCTTGACCTGGATCAACCGTGATCTGGCGGGCGTCTGTCCGCTGGTTTCGCAGCATAAACTTGGCGGGTTCTCAATGCGACATCAGCGTGGGGACCGTCATCGTCTCCAGGATGCTGCGGGTGACGCCGCCGAGCACGAACTCACGCAGGCGCGAGTGGCCGTAGCCGCCCAGCACCAGGAGGTCCGCCGAAGTATCGGCCGCATGGGACAGGAGCACGTCGGCGGTCTTGGCGTTTGGCGCAACGATCGTCTTGAGCTCGATCGCGAGCCCGTGGCGGGCGAGATGCTGCGCGATGTCCGCTCCCGGGGCCTCGTCGCTCTTGCCGTGCTCGGTGACCATGACGACCTCGACCGTCTTTGCCCGCTCGAGAAACGGCAGAGCATCGCCGGCGGCGCGGGCCGCGCTGCGGCTGCCGTCCCAGCACACCATGATGCGCTCGAGCCGGACGCCGCCCTTCTGGACATAGGGCACCACCAGGACCGGCCGTCCGGTCTCGAACAACGCCGCCTCGATGATGAGCGGAGCCGAGGTGGCCTTGCCGGGCTCGGCCTGCCGAACGACCGACAGATCGAAGCGGCGTGCCATGCGGCCGAGCAGCTCGGCCGGATCCGTCACGCCGGCGGGCAAGCAAGCCGCCTGTGCCGAGATCCCGGCGCGTTTGACCGCGTCCTCGAATTTTTCCACCGCCGCCTGCGCGGCAGCCTGCGCCTGCGCGTGAAGCTCCTCGATCCAGGTCGGGGGCACCTCACCGGCCAGCATTGCGGGCGGTATGACGTCATTGACGAATGCGACTGCGGCCAAGTGCGCATCGAACGTCTGCGCCAGCGAGATCGCATAGGCGATCGTCGCATCATCGGTGATGCCGGTCGCCAGATTGACCAGGAGATCCTTTATGGCCATGTTTCCCAGCCCTTGTCGTTGCAGACAGTCCCGTCACAGATGGCCCATCTCGAATTCTTCGCACGAGCCGCCGAAATCTGAAAGCGCGTCCTCCAGGAAGTCGGACAACTGCGGCATTCCGAGCAGATAGGACGCCGTCCGATTGTTGTGCGCCCGTGCGGCCTCGGCGCGCAACGCGTCCCAGTCTCCGATATCGCCGTCGCCGCGACCGAGCCAAGCCATCGCGACCAGATCGATCTGCTCATCCTCGGTCAAAGCACCGATGAATCCTCGCAGCTCCTGCAGGACCGGATCGTCCCGGTGATCCTCGAGGACCGAGATCATGCCGTCATCGCTGGCATTCGACCCGTCGTCCGGATCCGTGACCACGTCCTTGGCGTCGAATTCCCGCGCCTTCACCACGATGAAGCAAATCTTCTCGGGCGAGATGGACAGGGTTGGCAGGGTCTCGTTGGTGTTTTGCGGCTCGACCATGTCTTGGTTCTCCTGGTTTCCGGGGCATTTTCAGGAAAATGCCCGCCCTCGCGGCGGCGAGGGTGGGATCCGGTTTTCGTCCGAAAATGCGACCATGCGAGAGTGCTGGAGCGGTTTTTGTGACTCCGCTCTAGTGACGCGTTTCCCGCTTCACCCACGTGTCCGCGACCTTCGTATAGGAGCGTTTGACCGCCGCCCAGGCGATCCGGTGCGCGGCCTCTTCCTGACGCGGATCGCCCGCATGAGCCGCGAACGCATGATTGAAAGCCTCCCGGTAGATGTCCTGCGCGTGCGGCGGCAGGCGCTGCTGAACCGGAGGCGGAAGCGCTGCATTGGTAGGGTACGGCATCGGTCTCACCTCGTTCTCGACAGTATAAGCATGCACCCCTTCGACCCCTGCTATTTGACCAAGGTCAAATTCCGAAAAATCCCCACCTTTCCTATTCCGCCGCTGCGACCGCCAAATACCTGGCGACAATGCCGCGCTAGGAACTTTGGTGGAATCCAGCCGGCGCCGGTGCGTTGCCACCGCCGGGGGCGTTCAGGCCGTGCGAAGTGCGCGCGAGGCGGGCAGGGTGGCGGCGCCCGCCGCACCGTCTTGGCTCGGCTCGGCCCGGCTCGATTTGGCGGCCAAATCGGCAAGATAAGCGCGCATTGCGCCTCTCTTCGAGGGCCTCCGGGAAACCCCTTATGGAGATTATCTGAATTTCCGGCTTTTGGCCCGTTCGTTACCGGTAGCTCCACCAGATGATGATTTTTGGAGGATGTGGCCATGTCGACCCAGATCGCAATTTCCGCCGTTCGCAGTGGTTCGTTCAAGCGGCCCGCCATGGCGGTCCCGCCACCTGCGGCGAACCGCGAGCTCGGTGGCCCGGTCGACCTCATGGGGGCCCCCATGTCGTTTTCGCGCAATGCCGAGATCTACGGCGAGAGCGAGCCGGCCGATTACCTCTACAAGGTGGTGAGCGGGACGGTGCGGACCTACAAGGTGCTGACCGACGGACGCCGCCAGGTCGGCGGCTTCTACGTGGCGGGCGACATTTTCGGTCTCGAGAGCGGCGAGGAGCACACGTTCTCCGCCGAGGCGATCACCGAATGCAAGGTGCTGGTGATCAAGCGCAGCGCCCTGATGGCGCTGGCGGAGCGCGACCACGAGGTGTCCCACCAGCTGTGGACCATCACCGGCGGCGAGCTGCGGCGGGTGCAGGACCATATCATGCTGCTGATCAAGAGCGCGCAGCAGCGGGTCGCCTCGTTCCTCCTGGAGATGTCGGAGCGGATCTCCGCCGACAACGCGGTCGAGCTGCCGATGTCGCGCCAGGACATCGCCGACTATCTGGGGCTCACCATCGAGACCGTCTCCCGCACGCTGACGATCCTGGAGAACGCCGCCACCATCGAGCTGTCTTCGTCGCGCCGCATCGTGCTGCGCAACCGCTCGGCCCTCAGCCGCCTGAACGGCTGAGGTGCAGCGGTCCATTCGAGCCTTGAGAGGAGCATGGCCATGAAGGCACGTGATGTGATGACCCCGCGGGTCATATCGATCGAGACCGATGCGCCGATCATGCGGGCGGTCCGCCTGATGCTGCAGAACCGGATCAGCGGCCTGCCGGTGGTCGGCCGCAAGGGCGAATTGGTCGGGATGGTGACGGAAGGCGATTTCCTGCGGCGGGGCGAGATCGGCACCCAGCGTCACCACAATCGCTGGCTGGAGTTCCTGATCGGTCCCGGCCGGCTGGCCGACGAATACGTGCATGCCCGCGGCCGCAAGGTCGAGGAGGTGATGACGCGCGAGCCGATCACGGTGACCGAGGACACGACGCTCGACGAGGTGGTGCGCCTGATGGAGCGGCACCGGATCAAGCGGCTGCCGGTCCTGCGCGCGGGCGCTCTCATAGGCATCGTGACCCGCGCCAATATCATGCACGCCTTGGTGAGCTTGGCGGCGGAAACCAAGGCGCCGGCCGGCGACGACGCCGCCATCCGGGAGCAGATCCTGGCGGAGTGCAAGAAGCAATCCTGGGCCCCGATGGCCAACGTGGTGGTCCGCAACGGCGTGGTCGAGCTGTGGGGCACGATCACGGACGAGCGCGAAAGGCAGGGCCTGATCGTGGCGTCCGAGAACGTTCCGGGCGTCAAGATGGTGCACGATCATCTGGTCTGGATCGAGCCCAATTCCGGATTCGTGATGCAGTCGGAGGAGGACGAAGCGCGCGAAAAGGCGGCCAGGAGCGAGGCTTCGGCGTCCTCGACGCACTGAGCCTGCGCGGGTTCGAAGCCGGTCGGAAAACCAAGCCGCCCCGGATTCGCCCTGCGACCCAGCGGTCGCGCCTCATCTTCCGTTTGGTTTCAGCCCCACAGCCCGGAAATCCCGGAATAGACCCCGAATATGACCGAGGTCGCGATGACGGTCGCGACCACGACGGCGTAACCACCCTTGAGGCGATGCGGCTCGGGGAGCCGCCGGGCCAGGAGGTACAGGAATCCCAGCACGATCGGCAGCAGCAGCGCGTTCATGACCTGCACGCCGACGCTGAGGCTGACCAGATTGACGCCTGACACCACCAGCAGGGCGCCGGCCACCAGGGTCGCGGTGTAGATGCCGTAGAACCAGGGCGCCTCCTGCGGTGCGTGCTCGAGCGAATGCTTGACGCCGAGCACCTCGCTCAGCGTGCGCGCCGCCGTCAGCGTCACCACGATGGTGGCGACCAGGGCGGACCCCGACAGGCCGAGACCGAACAGGAGCTTGCCGGTCGTCTCGCCGAGAAACGGGGTGATGGCCTCCGCGATCTGCTGCACGGTATCGAGCGAGCCGGAATGGGTCTTGCCCAGCAGCGTCGCCGCGGTCGCGATCAGCACCGCCGCCATGATGACCTGGGTCAGCACCGCGCCGAAAGCGGTGTCGAGCCGGGCCGCCGGCTGGTCCTCGATCGTGAGCTTCTTCTCCACCACCGAGGATTGCTGGTAGAACACCATCCACGGCATGATCACGGCCCCGATATTTGCGGCCACCAGATAAAGATAGCTCGGATCGCGCCAGGTGATGTTGATCGAGCCGGCGACGAGATCGGCCAAACCGGGTTGTGCGCGCCAGGCGACCGCCAGGAACACCAGCTCGAACAGCCCGACCGCGATCGCGATCCGCTCGACCGAGAGATACGAGCCGCGATACGCCATGACGACCAGCGCGGCGACCACCAGCGTCATGGTGATGGGCGCCGGCACGCCGATGAGCAGGCCGACGCCCGCCAATCCGCTCAGCTCGCTCAAGAGCGCGCCGATGCAGGAAATCACCAGCGTGCCGACCGAGAGCCAAGCCCAGCCGCGACCGTATTGATCCCGGATCAGCTCCGCGTGGCCCTTGCGGGTGACGATGCCGAGCCGCACCGTCAGCTCCTGCACCATGAACAGGATCGGCACCAGGATGAGTTGCAGCAGCAGCAGCCCGTAGCCCCACTCGGCCCCGCTTTGTGCCGCCGTGATGATGCTGCCCGCATCCGTATCGGCGAGCATGACCACCAGGCCGGGTCCGGCGACGACGGCAAAGTGACGCCAGTCCAGATGACCGGAGCGTCGGCGGGCGGCATTGGATGTGTTCATGAATGATACCTACACGATTGCACGCAACATGCATAACTCGATCTTGATGCAGTCCATCCTGACGCGCAATATTAACGATGAATTTGTCGTGCGATTGTTGATCGGATTCATTCCAGAATGGATTCGTTCCAAGGTGGGCGCGGCTCCCCGCATCGGAAAATCATCTCCGCCGGGTTGCCGCCCACCGGTGTCGGCGCTACATGCTTCGCGGCATGCGGTCGCCGCAGCAGCGGGGCGGTGTTCTGGAGACTTCGATGATCAGCAGCCGTAAGACCGTCGGTTCGCGGGCGGCGATGCCGGCTCGGCACCACCTCGTGGCGATCGTGACCGCAATGGTGGCGCTTTGCTGCCTGCCGGTCGTGGCCAAGGCGCAGGATTGGCCGCGCCGGCCGGTCCGCATCGTCTCGCCATTCGCGGCGGGCGGCAGCTCCGACACGATGGGGCGCATCGTGGCCGAGTATCTCGGGCAGCGGCTGCACCAGCAATTCTACATCGAGAACCGGGGCGGCGCCGGCGGGCTGATCGGCTCCGCCCTGGTGGCGAATTCGCCGCCCGACGGCTACACCTTCCTGATTTCCAGCATCGGGACCCATGTGATTGCGCCGGCAACCAGCGCAAACCCGGGTTATGATCCGATCGCCAGCTTCACCCATGTGGCGTTCGTGGGCGGCCCGCCGACGGTCATCGCGGTCAATCCGGCGCTCGGCGTGCACTCGCTCGCGCAGCTGCTCGCGCTTCTCAAGGGCCGGAGCGAAGCCCTGCCGTATGTCTCTCCCGGTCCCGGGACGATCGGAAACCTGATTGCCGAGTACTGGGCCGAGAAGGAATCCGTCAAGCTCGCGCACGTCGCCTACAAGGGCTCCGGCCAGGCCATCGTCGATCTGGTGGCCGGCCATGTGCAGATGGGCTCGATGACCTGGACGGCGGCGCTCGGTCAGATGCAGGCCAAGACCATCATTCCGCTGGCGGTCTCCTCGACCCGACGCATGCCGGAATTTCCCGATGTCCCGACCCTGAAGGAATTGGGCTATCCCGACCTCGCGGTCACCACATGGTTTGGATTTGCGGCGCCGGCCGGGCTGCCACCCGCCATTACGCTGCGCATGAACCAGGAAGTCGGCAACGCCCTCGACGATCCCTCGGTCAAGGATCGCCTGTCGGCGGAGGGATTTCGAGCTCGAGAAGATGTCGCCCGAGGAGGTTGCGGCCTATATCCGAGGCGGGCTCGCCAAATGGGGGCCGCTGGCGAAGAGGTTAATGTCGGCCGACGCCGCCAAGTGAGCGGACCGTGATGGTTTTATACATTTGTATAAACCGGCGAAGCATCGTATTTACAGGCCCGATGGCTGCCCTTCAGACAGCGCAAGCCGCCAGAACCTGGCCTTCGCGAAAGATCGCAATCCGGGACCTTTTCGGCAGGAACCGGCGGCTCGATCCGGGAGAAATCCCGCTTTCCGGTTGAAAACGCGAGACGCCTCCAAGAAGCCAAGCGGCTGCGCCAATCAAAAGTGCAAGGAGAGATGAGCAATGCTTAAAGAACACCACCATGACGGAAAGTTCACCTGGCCGAACAACCGCCGGGTCTGCGTGGCCCTGACCTTCGATTTCCAGGGCGGCGAGGACGTGCGGCCCGACCGGAATGGCAAGATCGACCACGAGGAATACACCCAGTGCGAGTACGGTCCGCACACCGCCATCTGGCGCATTCTGCGGATTCTCGAGGAAGAGAACGTCAAGGCGACCTTCAACACCTGTGGGGGAATTGCCGAGCGCTACCCGGCCGCCACCAAGGCGATCGTCGCCAAAGGGCATGAGGTTGCCGGACACGGCTATCATCACGAGGTCGCCCGCGACCTGACCCGCGAGCAGGAAACCGACGTCATGCGGCGCACCACCGCCATGATCCGCAGCGTCACCGGGCGCACACCGGTCGGCTGGCGCTCCTGCACCCAGAGCCCCAACAGCCTCGAGCTCCTGATGGAGCACGGCTATCTGTTCAACAGCAATTCCTTCTCCCACGATCTGCCGTTCTTGTGGGAGGCGAACGGGCGCGTTCTGGTCGAGCTGCCGCGCCAGCCGTTCGGCGACGGCCGCACCTACCAGCACCGCGCCAACGACGCCGGAAATCCGCACGATACGCTCTTGGTCTGGAAGTCGATGTTCGACGAGTTCCACGAGGAATCCAAGCTCGCTCCGGCCTATTGCCCGTTCCAGTTCCACCCGTACATCTCGGGCCGGCCCGGCCGGGCCAAGACCTTGCGCAGCATCATCCAGCACATGAAGAAGGCCGACGGGGTGTGGTTCGCGACCGGCAGCGAGATTGCCCGCTGGACCCTCGACGAAGTGTTCAAGGTGGAGCAGGCGAAAGCCGCCCCCCGCATGGCCGCGGTGTCCTGACGCCGCCAAGCTGCGCAGTAGGGTGGGCATTGCGCTCGCTCAGCCTACGAAGAATTCGCGCAGCAAGAGCGCAATGCCCACGCGGCTCGGCCTCTCCGTTTGCCGCGTGGGCAAAATCGCCAAGCGAGGCCAGAGGAGCCTCTTCGCCATCGCAGGCGATTTCGCCCACCCTACGGTGCTGAAACGTGCCCGCTCTAATGCGAGCGCTCGATCGCTTCGTGTGCCTCGGCGACGATGTCCTTCGGGGTCTGGTAGAGCTCGGTGATCAGCTTCTCGAGGTCGTGGCCCGACACCGGATTGATCTCGAGGCCGCGCTTCTGCGCCTCCGCCAGAAACTCCGGATCCTTCATGGTGAGATCGAAGGCCTTGCGCAGCGCCTCGGCGCGCTCCGCCGGAATTCCGGGCGGGCCCGCGAACGGCCGGCCCATGGTCTGCCGGCTGAAGATGAGCTTGAGGATCTGACGCTGCCGGTCGTCGGTCGCGAGCTCGGTGATGAGCGGCACGTTCGGCAGGTCGGGCGCCTTTTCCAGCGCCAGCTGCACGATCAGATTGAGCTTGTGCTCGGCCAGCCATTGCGCCTTCTCGGCCTTGATGCTGCTCCAGGACCAGCCGCAGCGGCCGTCGACCTCACCGCGTTCCATGGCGAGCGAGATCTCGGCGCTGCCCGGAAACCCCGAGATCAGCCGATCTTTGACGCCGAACCGGTTGCGCAGCACGTTGGCAAAGACGTCCGGATCGGAGCCCGAGCCGTTGCCCGCCACCGTGAACTCCTTGGTGAGCGCGTCATTCCAGCTCTTGACCGGCGACGTCGCGTAGGTCGCGCACAGGCTGATCTCGTTGGCGGCGCTGCCGATCCAGGTGAGCTTGGTGGCGTCGAACTTCGCATTGGTGCCGCCGATCAGCGGCTCCATCGCCATGCCGCGGGCGAAGATGCCGAACGCGGTCCCGTCCTTCGGGCTGACATTGTAGAGATAGTTCACCAAGTTCAGCGTGCCGGCACCCGGCATGTTCTGCGGCACCAGCGACGGATTCCCCGGGATATAGCGGCCCATGTAGCGGGCGAGCACGCGCCCGGCTGCGTCGTAGGAGCCGCCCGGGCTGTAGCCGATCAGCACCGTGACGTTGCGACCCTTGTAGAAATCCTCGACCGAATCCGCGTGCGCCGACGAGGCGGCGGCGGCAAGCAGGACGGCGAGAGCAGGCATGAGGCGGTTGCGCATGATGGGTGTTCGATAGGAGGAAGGCGGGATGATGTCAATTTCGCCGGCCCGGGCAAAGTGTCTCAAGTCGCGCAACGACGCGTTCTGTCGGATCGTGGGCGCCTAGCCTTCCGTCCTGCGCGCTCGCGGGATAGATCCCATCGCGCGGCGCACCCGTGCGCCGGCTCACCATTTGATCGGTGCGGCCGCACGGGACATGTCCGGCGCCCTGGCCGGGTGGGACAGCAGTCGTCAAATAGCAGGTGCAAGTCGGGCGCGGACGGCCGCGCTCTATTCGGCGGCCTCGACCTTGACTTTGGCTCTGACCGAATCCTCGGCGCTCAGTCCCGGCCAGGGATGCTCGGAGATATCGAACACCACGCCGTCGGGACCGTGGAACTTGGTCTCGTAGAATCCGGTATGGCCCGGAGGCGGCGTGTGCCGGAAGCAGTCGCCGCCCAGCGCCTCGACCTGTCGCCGCGCGCTCGCGAGGTCGTCGACCAGGACGCCGAAATGATGCAGGCCCACGAAATCGGGGCCCTTGCCGAGCTGATCGTCGTCGCCGAAATTGAGGATCGCCATGTTGAAGGTGCCGTCGCTGAGATAGACGCCGTAGACTTGGCCGGGCTTGGGATTGGGCGGGCCCGCGCGTCCGACCTCTTTCATCTCGAAGGCGGCTTTGTAGAAATTTGCGACCTTCTCGGGATCCTTGGTCGCCAAGGCGATGTGCCGGATCTTTGCCATGTGTCTTCTCCGTGCTTTCTCCCGGGTGTTCCGGCGCTGCCGTGGCGGGAGCCCCCGATGTCGATGATTTGTAGCACGGAAAATCCGCAGGAGGTAGCGCGGGCCGCCCATCGTGCCGCATATGGGGGCAGGACGGCGACCCGAGCCGGCGCCGCTTTGCTGCGCTGCATGCGCGACCCGGCGCGGGAGGCTTCACGGATATGTGCAAGAACGGGTGCGTCGGCGGCCCGCTATTGCGATAGATGTATAGGGAGAAGCCCTAGCGCAGCATCGATTCTCCGCTCATATATGCGTGTGGGGCCAGAGAGGATTACCCATGCCGATCACGCAGCCGCCTGCAGTGCCTGCCCGAAGCCTGATGTCCTGGTCCCGACGCTCTTGGTTCCGCACGGGTCTCGGGGCATTGCTGCTGTTGGGCATGGCGGGCGCGTTGTGGCAGCTGCCGCTCCGCGCGGCCGAGCCCGCCACCATCATTCCGGCCCCCGCCATCGATGCCTCCAAGGACGCCTCCAAGCCGGCCGGGCCGCAAACCATCGTGCTCGCCGGGGGCTGCTTTTGGGGCGTCCAGGCGGTGTTCCAGCACGTCAAGGGCGTGACCCAGGCGGTGTCCGGCTATGCCGGCGGCACCAAGGACACCGCGACCTACGAGGTCGTGAGCTCGGGGCGAACCGGCCATGCCGAGTCCGTGCAGGTGACCTTCGATCCCGGGCAGATCTCATATGGCCGCATTCTGCAAATCTACTTTTCGGTGGCGCATGATCCCACCGAGCTCAACCGCCAGGGGCCCGATACGGGCACGCAATATCGCTCGGCCATCTTCTACCGGGACAATTCCCAGAAGAGCATAGCGCAAGCCTACATCGCGCAGCTCGACAAGGCCCATGTGTTCAAGAGCCCGATCGTGACGCAGATCAATCAGCTCACGGGGTTCTATCCGGCCGAGGCCTATCACCAGGATTACGCCACCCTCCATCCGAGCAGCCCGTATATCTCGACTTACGATCTGCCCAAGGTGGACAACCTGAAGCATGTCTTCGCCGACCTCTACCGGGACAGCCCGATCCTGGTCTCGGCCGCCGCTCAATCGAATTGAGCGGTCGCTGCCCCTAAGCCGTCGTCAGCAGCTCGCGCAGGCGGCGATTGAAGCGCTCCGCTGCCTCGTACTGGACCCAATGGCCGGCGCCTTCGAAAACCTCGAAGCTGGCCTGCGGCTGGAATTGCCGGAGCTTCGCTCCGCGCTCTGCCAGATAAGGAACGGCGGTCGCGTCGAACTCACCCCAGATTCCCGCGAGCCGGCCCTGAAAGCCCAACAGGCACTCGGCGAGCGTGCCGGTATGGGAGACGTGCTTGCCGCGGATGCGCGAGCGCTCGGCATTTATTTTCTGCATATGCACCGCGAGCGCATCGATCTTGGTCCGATCGTGGATCATCAGGATGCCGAGATTGTGCCGATGCGTAGCCGCCTTCTCGGCTTCGGTCCCGAGCCGCCGCCAGGACTGCAGCGGCTCCATCGGGCCGCGCGGCGCCCCGGTGCCGGTGGCGCCAACCAGCACCAGGGATTGGGCGCGTGCGCCGGCGTGCCGGACCACATAGCCGGCGATCAGCCCACCCATGGAAAATCCCGCGACCGCAAAGCGCGCCTGCGGCCCGATGAGGCTCGCTACTCCGGCCGCCAAGGTGGCCCCGATGCCGTCGGCGGAGATCGGCGCCGGCGGCGTTGCGGATTCGCCTGATCCCGGAAGGTCCGGAACCAGCAGCATGAAATCAGCCGCCAGCGCCTCGATGTTGCGCACCCAGTGCAGCCAGCTGCCGGTGCCGCCGTGCAGCAGAACCAGCGGCGCGCCGGCGCCCCACACCCGCCACACCACATCGCCGGCCCTGTGGTGCGGTGCGTGCCGGTGCGATCGAGCGCCGCGATGAATTCCGCGGGTGTTTGCTGTGAAATGGTCATGTGATGATTTACGCTGCGGGCCCCGCACCGACGCGGAGGATCGGTTGCGACGGCAGGGCCCCGGGTGCTCGAGGATTTCGGAACGGGTAATTTGATCGGCGCGTGCAGCCCGGCTGCCGCGATCACGCCGGAACAAATCATGAGACATCCAGGGCGCTCAACATGCCAGAGCGATTCCCCAATATCCAGCCCGCCGACTCCATCCCCGGGCCGAGCCGAGATCGAGACCCCGAGTTCCATCCCGGCGGATTCCGGCGCAGCACTTGCGCGGCCGACTCGACGACCTAAATTGTTGTGGTTCCGCGCATCCGCCTCGGCATGCGCGCGAGCAGGCGGCACCCGACAACCGGAAAGGCAAAAATCTCATGCCCCCCGACGCCGCCGTGCAGGCCCTCCACGTCGATCCGATTCCCGAAGCTCCGTTCTACATTGCGGTCGCGGACGCGGCGACGCGGGCGCGCCGTGCGCTCAAATCCGGCGATACGTTCATCGTGATGGACAGCCATGGCGACGTCGGGGCCTCGGCGGGCGGACCGGACGGGCTGTTCCATTGCGACACGCGCCATCTGTCGCGGCTCGAATTGACCGTCAATGAGCTGCAGCCGTTGCTGCTCGGCTCCAATCTGCGCGACGACAACGCGCTCCTGGCGATCGATCTGACCAATCCGGATATTTTCTCCGAGCAGCGGATCGTGCTGCAGAAGGACTCGCTGCACATCGTGCGCACGGTCTTCCTGTGGCGCGGAACCGCCTATCAGCGACTGGGGGTGCGCAACTTCGGCGACCGCGTCGCGGACTTGCGGCTGGCGCTGCGGTTCGACAGCGATTTTGCCGATCTGTTCGAGGTGCGCGGATTGCGTCGCGACCGTCGCGGCGTCGTGACCCGCAAGGTCGTCGGCCCCGATCAAGTCTTGTTGAGCTATCGCGGGCTCGACGGCAAGACGCGGCGCACCAGGCTCACGTTTGATCCGCCGCCCGACCAGCTCGCCGTAAATGCCGCCTCCTTCCAGCTGCGGGTCGCCCCCGGCGCCGTGCAACCGCTCTTCCTTGCGGTCGCCTGCGACCAGGCGGACGAGCGTCCGATGCCCTTCATGCGCGGCTTGCTGGCGGCGCGGCGCGAGCTGCGGGCGGCCACGATGGGCGGCACCACGGTCGAGAGCTCCAACGATCTGTTCAACGAGGTCCTGTGCCGCTCGGCCGCGGATATCTCCATGCTGATGACCGACACGCCGCAGGGACGCTACCCTTATGCCGGCATCCCCTGGTATTCGACGACCTTCGGCCGCGACGGGCTGATCACGGCGCTGCAGATGCTGTGGTGGAATCCGGACGTGGCGTGCGGCGTTCTGCGCCGCCTTGCCGCCTACCAGGCCAAGACGACCGATCCGCGCTCCGATGCGCAGCCGGGAAAGATCCTGCACGAGATGCGCTCGGGCGAGATGGCGGCGCTGCACGAAGTACCTTTCGGCCTCTATTATGGCAGTGTCGATGCCACGCCGCTGTTCGTGCTGCTGGCCGGGGCCTATTTCGAGCGGACCGGCGATGAAGCAACGCTGCGCGAGCTGTGGCCCGCGCTCGAGGCCGCGTTGCGCTGGATCGACGGCGCGGGCGATCCGGATGGCGACGGCTTTGTCGAGTACTGGCGCGAAACCGAGCAGGGGCTGGCCAATCAAGGCTGGAAGGATTCGCACGACGCCATCTTCCACGCCGATGGACGCCTGGCGGAGGGTCCAATCGCTCTGGCCGAGGTCCAGGGCTACGTCTTTGCGGCCAAGCGCGCGGCGGCCGTCTGCGCGCGCCGGCTCGGGCACGCCGCGCTGGCGCACCAGCTCGAGACCCAAGCACGCCGCCTGGCGCAGCGTTTCGAAGCCGCGTTCTGGTGCCCGGAGATCGCAACCTACGCGCTGGCGCTCGACGGCGCGAAACAGCCCTGCCGCGTCCGCACCTCCAATGCCGGACAGGTGCTGTATGCCGGCATCGCGGCTCCGCAGCGGGCCGCCCTGGTGGCAAGGGGTCTCATGGAGACCCGGTTCAATTCCGGCTGGGGCATCCGCACCGTGGCCAGGGGGGAGGCCCGCTACAATCCGATGTCCTATCACAATGGCTCGATCTGGCCGCACGACAATGCGCTGATCGCGCTCGGGCTTGCCCGCTATGGGTTCACCCAGGCGGTCGAGCAACTGTTCACGGGACTATTTCGAGCCGCCACCTACATGGATGCGCGCCGGCTGCCCGAGCTGTACTGCGGCTTTCAACGCCAGCGCGGCCGTGGGCCCACGCTCTATCCGGTCGCCTGCTCGCCGCAGGCCTGGGCCAGCGCCACGCCCTTCGCGTTGCTCGAGGCCGCGTTGGGGCTCGAGTTCGACCCGGGCAAAGGCGAGATTCGCTTGCGCAATCCGCGCCTGCCTTCCTTCCTGGAAGAGGTGACGCTGCGCGATCTGCGGCTCGGCTCATCGAGCGTCGATCTCAAGGTGCGCCGCCATAAGGAGGCGGTCTCGCTCGACATTCTGCGCACGCGCGGGAAGGTTCAGGTTTCCGTCGTCTGCTCGCCGCGTGCGGTCGGTTCGGCCGAATGAAATAACCTGACGCGACGGTAGCCAACTACCAATGGAACAACGGGGCCGGCTGCGGCTTTGGTGATCTGAGCCCAGGCTTTGCCGGAGCCCCGATGCGGAAGAATCACCGAGCCGTTGCGGTGGTGGTGGCGATCACGGTCCTTGGGGTCGTGGTGGCGATGCCTTTCACGCTGGCGGACGGCAATTCGGCGCCCGCACGAACCGACCAGCCTGAAAACAGCGCCCCCACCGAAAACGCGCCCTCCGACAATCCGGCCGCTGGAAATCCGGTCGCCGGTAGTCCGGCCGCCAACCCGCCGGGCAACCCGCCTGCGGTGGTCATTCTCAAGAGCCATGAGCTGGAAGGAATCCTGGGAAAGGAGGTCCGCAGTGCCACCGGCGAGAACATGGGCCGGATCGTGGATGTCGTAGTGGATCGGGATGGGCAGGTCCGCGCCGCGGTCATCGATTTCGGCGGCTTCCTCGGCGTCGGCAGCCGCAAG
Source organism: uncultured Alphaproteobacteria bacterium (assembly GCA_963744275.1). Taxonomy (GTDB): domain Bacteria; phylum Pseudomonadota; class Alphaproteobacteria; order Rhizobiales; family Xanthobacteraceae; genus VAZQ01. The sequence goes on along the minus strand of CAVUSX010000021.1, from coordinate 237,796 downwards.
ATCGCGGTGGATTGGGATGCGGTGAAGTTTCCCAAGCCCTCCGACAAGAGCGGCCACGTCACTCTCGAGTTCACCCGCGACCAGGTGAAAGCCGGGCCCGAATATCAGGACGGCAAGCCGGTGGTGGTGCTGGGCTCGCAAGGCAAGCTCGAGCCGTTTTCATTTCAATAATCCGGTGATGTTGGAGGCGTGCCCTGCCCGCGGAACCAATAAGGCGCCATGGCGAAAGGCCGGGCCGAGCCGGCAACACCGATTACGATCCGCCGCCGGACATCTCGCCTCCACCACAGGAGCCGATGGAGCCGTCGCCGCATCCCTCACGCGGCACCTTGCGCGGCTTCGATTGGTTCATCTTCTTCGTGGCCGACGTGCAGACCGGCTTCGGTCCGTTCGTCTCGGTCTATCTCACGGCGCAAAAATGGACGCAGGTCGATATCGGGCTGGTCCTGTCCGCAGCCGGCCTGGTGGCTCTGGTGGGGCAGATTCCGGGCGGAGCGCTGGTCGATCTCGCCCGCTCGGAGCGGCTGGTGGCGGGCATCGCGGTCGCGGGGATCAGCGTCAGCGCGCTCGCCTATGCGGCGTGGCCGATATTCCCGGTCGTTCTCTCCGCCGCGGTGCTGCACTCCGGCGCCAGTTGCGTGCTGGGGCCGGCCATTGCGGCGATCAGTCTGGGATTGGTCGGCCACGCGGCCGTAGGCGAGCGGCTCGGCCGCAATGCCCGCTTCGCGTCCATCGGCAACGGGTTGGCGGCGGCCGCGATGGGGGCCTGCGGCTACTTTCTCTCGGCCCGCGCCGTGTTCTTCGTCACCGCCCTCATGCTCGCGCCCGCTCTTCTCGCTCTTCGTGCAATGTCGGCCAATGAGATCGATCCCGAGCGCGCCCACGGCGCGCCGCCGCGGCGGCGCGAAAACCGGCCGCCGCCGAAATTCGCCGACCTGTTGCGGCAACGCCCGCTCCTGATCCTCGCGGGCTGCGTCATGTTGTTCCACCTCGCCAACTCCGCCATGCTGCCGCTGATGGGAAGCGTCGTGACCATGCGCTCGAGCCAGTGGGCGACGGTCCTGATCGCCGCCTGCATCGTGGTGCCGCAATTGGTCGTCGCGGCGCTGTCGCCGTGGGTCGGGCGGCGCGCCGAAAGTTGGGGACGCCGGCCGTTGCTGCTGCTCGGCTTCGCGGCGCTGCCGATCCGCGGCATCCTGTTTGCGACCGTCAAGGATCCGAACCTGCTGGTCGCGGTGCAGCTGCTCGATGGTTTGACCGCCTCCGTGTTCGGCGTGATGGTGCCGCTCATCATCGCCGACCTCACCCGCGGCACCGGACATTTCAATCTCGGCCAGGGCATCGTCGGCACCACCACCGGGATCGGCGCCTCGCTCAGCACCACGTTCGCGGGCTACGCCAGCGACCACTTCGGCAGCGAATTTGCCTTCCTGGGCCTGGCGAGCGTCGGGGCGCTCGGTTTGGCCGCCGTCTGGTTCCTGCTGCCGGAAACCCGGCCGCCGCGCGCGTGAGCGGCCATGCCGGCATATGGCTCGTCATGCGGCATCGCCGCCGGGAGCGCGAGCGCGCTTCAGTGTCCTTCGGCCGCCACCTGCAGAGAGGGCGCTTCGTCGACCACCAGCCGCAGGCGCGACGACATCCCCTCGATCAGGCCCCGATAGGCGGCGACATAGTCGAGCGCCATCCGCCGCGCCGTGAATCGCTCCTCGAAGCATTCACGGATTCGCCCGCGCGACAATTGCGACAAGCGATCGACGGCCCCGATGGCGCTGATCTCGTCCTCGACGATGAAGCCGGTCACGCCCTCTTCGACCACCTCCGGGACCGAGCCGCGATTGAACGCAATGACCGGCGTGCCGCACGCCATGGCCTCGATCATGACCAGGCCGAACGGCTCGGGCCAGTCGATCGGCATCAGCAGCGCGATGGCCCCGCTGAGAAACGCGGATTTCTCGCTCTCGCCGATCTCGCCGATATATTCGGTATTGGTGGATGCGATGAGCGGACGAATCTTCTCCTGGTAGTAGTCACGGTCCGCATTGTCGACCTTGGCGGCGATCCTGAGCGTTATGCCGCAATGCTGCGCGATCCGGATGGCGCGGTCGACGCCCTTCTCCGGAGCGATGCGTCCCAGGAACGCGAAGTACTGCGGCGTGACGGCCTGCGGCATGAGCAGCTTCTCGGGCAAGCCATGATTTATGGTCCGCACCCAGCGTGCCTGTGGGATCGGCCGCCGTTGCGCATTGGAGATCGAGATCACCGGCACCGACGAGAAGGTCGTAAAGACCGGTTGGTGCTCAGGCAGGTCGAGCCGGCCATGCAGCGTGGTGACGAACGGCGTCGATTGGCGGGAGAACAGCGAGAAGGGGTAATAGTCCAGGTGGAAGTGCAGGAAATCAAAGTCGCCACGGCGCTGCCGCACGCGCTCCAGCATCAGCATGTGCAGCGCATTGGCGTCACGTACCGATCCGTCCAGGCGTAGCGCGCGCGGCCAGGAGGCGTCGAGCTTCGCCGAGGTGAGGGAATCGCCGCTTGCGAACAAGGTGACGTCGTGACCGAGCGCGACCAGTTCTTCCGTCAGCCAGTGGATCACCCGTTCGGTCCCGCCGTAGAGTTTCGGGGGGACGGCTTCCGACAGCGGCGCCACCTGAGCGATGCGCATGAATGCTACCTCCTATTCGCGTGGAGAATGTCTCCAGCCCGTTGATCCCGGCATCGAAATGGACAACGAAGAAGACAGCAGAAATTTCAATTCGCGGCACCAAACATTTTTTTGAACAGGCTCGGGAACTTTTCGCGTCTCGCAACGTCGCCCCTACTGCACGTCGACGATGGACCAAGGGCGGGCGAGAAAGTTCGATTGTCAAAATTCGACCACGGGAAAACCACAGGCGTTGCAAGATTGCCAAGGCACGCTCTCGCCGGCCGATCGCCTGGCTCGAGCAGGAAAGTGGAGATCCGGCGGGCATGAACGATCTTTGCCGCTATGCCACTCATCCATTGGGTTTCGCGTACCGATATGTCCGGCTGCGGCCGGGTTCCCACCTGCTCATCCTGATTGCAGTCCTGGCGGCGGTCGCCTGCTCGGTGAGCACGCAATATGGCGTGAAATATCTGGTCGATACTTTGTCGGGTGGGCAGGTCGGCGGCGGCATATGGCTGGCATTTCTCCTGCTGGTTTGCCTCATCGCGGCGGATAATTTGCTGTGGCGGCTGGCGAGCTGGGTCGCCAACTTCACCTTCGTGGGAGTCACCGGCGATCTGCGCCGCGATCTGTTCCGCCACCTGACCGGGCATTCGCCGAGCTACTTCGCGGACCGCCTGCCCGGCATGTTGACCAGCCGGGTGACCGCGACCTCGAACGCCGTGTTCACTCTGGAAAATATGTCGATGTGGAACGTATTGCCGCCCTGCGCCGCGACGGTCGCGGCGATCGGCTTCGTGCTGACCATCAGCGCCGCCATGGCGGCCGGGCTGGCGCTGGTCGGGGGCGTCATGGTGGTGGTGATGTTCCGCCTCGCGGCCGCCGGGCAGCCGCTGCATCACGATTTCGCCGACAAGACCGCGGCGGTCGACGGCGAGATGGTCGACGTGGTCAGCAATATGCAGCTGGTGCGGGCCTTTTGCGGCTCGAGCCGGGAGCATTGCCGGTTCGATGCCACCGTCGATCGCGAGATGACGGCGCGCCGGCGCAGCCTGCTCTATCTCGAAAAGCTGCGGATCATGCACGCCGTGGTGACCATCGTGCTGACGCTCGGGCTCCTGGCCTGGGCGATCGTTCTCTGGCAGCGCGGCCTCGCCACCACCGGAGACGTGGTTCTGGCATGCACGTTGGGACTGTCCGTTCTCCACGCCACGCGCGACCTGGCGGTGGCGCTGGTCGACGTCACCCAGCACATCGCCCGGCTGTCGGAGGCGCTGGCCACGCTGCTGGTCCCGCACGAGCTGCGCGATCATCCGCGCGCGAAGCCGCTGATCCGTCGCGGCGCCAGGGCGGAGTTCGAGGGCGTCAAGTTCCGCTATGCCGACGGGAGCCGGGTATTCGAGAATTTGAATCTCCGGCTCGATCCGGGTCAGCGCGTCGGCCTGGTCGGACCATCGGGCAGCGGAAAATCCACGCTGTTCGCCCTCCTGCAACGCTTCTACGACCTGCACGGCGGACGGATCCTGCTCGACGGTCAGGATATATCGCAGGTGACGCAGGAGAGCCTGCGCGCCGCCATCGCGGTGGTGCCGCAGGATATTTCGCTCTTCCACCGCTCGGCGGTCGAGAACATCCGCTACGGCCGCCCGGACGCATCGGACCGGGAGGTGCTCGATGCCGCGCTCGCCGCCCGTTGCGGGGATTTCCTCGAAGCGCTGCCCGGCGGCCTCGAGACCATCGTGGGCGAACGCGGCGTGAAACTGTCGGGCGGGCAGCGCCAGCGCATTGCGATCGCCCGTGCCTTCCTGAAGGATGCCCCGCTCCTGTTGCTGGACGAAGCCACTTCCGCGCTTGATGGCGATTCCGAGGAGGCTATCCGCGAAGCGCTCGGCCGGCTCATGCGCGGGCGAACCGTGATTGCGATCGCGCATCGGCTCTCGACCGTGCGCCATTTCGATCGGGTGGTCGTGCTGCATGCCGGGGAGGTGGTCCAGGATGGTCCACCCGATTATTTGGCACGGCACAACGGATTGTATCGTAACCTTGTTCAGCGCGAGATGAGTTCGTTTGGCCCAGCAGGCCGCTTGAGGCTCGCTTGCATCTTCTCTCGCCCGCGTCCTGATTTCCACAGAGGACACCGTATCCCATGACCGGACGGCTCGCAGGCAAGGTCGCGCTCGTCACCGCCGCCGGGCAGGGCATCGGCCGCGCCATCGCGGAGGCCTTCGTGGCCGCAGGCGCCAAGGTGATCGCGACCGATGTCGAGACCTCGAAGCTGCAGGGCCTCGCCGGCGCCATCCATCACAAGCTCGATGTGCGCTCGACCCCCGCGGTGGAGGAGATGGCCAAGATCATTGCCCGGGAAACCGGGCCGCTGAGCGTGCTCGCCAACTGCGCCGGCTATGTGCACAACGGCAGCGTGCTGGCCTGCGCGGAGGACGACTGGAATTTTTCGTTCGACCTCAATGTGACGTCGATGCACCGCACGCTGCGGGCCTTCCTGCCCGGCATGATCGAGAACGGCGGCGGCTCGATCATCAATATCTCGTCCGCCGTTTCCTCGATCCGGGGCGTGCCCAACCGATATGCCTATGGGGCCACCAAGGCGGCCGTCATCGGGCTGACCAAGGCGGTCGCCGCGGATTTCATCCTGCAGGGTATCCGGGTCAATGCGATCTGCCCCGGCACCATCGAGTCGCCCTCGCTCGAGGAGCGGGTCGCGGCCGCGGCGAAGGAGACCGGACGCTCGGCGCAGGACATCCGCCGCGGCTTCATCGAGCGGCAGCCCATGGGCCGGCTCGGAACCCCCGCCGAGGTGGCGGCGCTCGCGGTCTTCCTGGCCTCCGACGAGTTCGAGCTACATCACCGGCCAGCCGCATCTGGTCGATGGCGGGATGGCGCTCTGACCGCCGGCGGATCGAGTCCGATCAAGTCCTCAGCTGGTCTGCGCGAGGCTGCGCTCCATGTGACCGATCGCTGCCGGCGCGAAGCGGCGCGCCGGTACCGGCCGCACGATGCGCTGCACGTCGTCGAGCATGCGGACGAAATCGAAAAACCAGGTCTGCACGGACGTCGCTCGCAGCTTGTCGATCATGGCGAGCCATCGCTCGCGCCGCTCCTCGAGCGGCATGCTCAGCGCCAGCGAAATCTTCCGCGCCATGCCGTCGATATCGTGCGGATTGACCAGCACCGCGGTGTGCAGCTCGCGGGCGGCGCCGGCGAACTCGGACAGGACCAGGACCCCGGGATCGGACGGATTCTGCGCCGCCACATATTCCTTGGCGACCAGGTTCATGCCGTCGTGCAGCGGCGTCACCAGCCCCACCTGGGCGGTACGGTAGAAGCCCGCCAAGGTGGACTGCGCGAAGCCCTTGTTGAGGTAGCGTATCGGCATCCAATCCACGTCGGCGTGCCGGCCGTTGACCTCCCCGACCAGGGTGGCGAGCTCGGTCTTGAGCGCCCGGTAGGCTGCAATCTGGCCGCGCGAGGGAACGGCGATCTGCAGGAGCGAGACCTGCCGCTTCAGCGCCGGCTCCGCCACCAGCATGCGATCGAAAGCCCGGATCCGATTCGCGATGCCCTTGGAATAATCGAGCCGATCGACGCCCAGGACCAGCTTCGTGCTGTGCAGGCTCTCGCGCAAGCGGGCCACTTCCGGACGGGTAGCCGACTTGGCGGCACGCGGGGCGAAATCATCCACGCTGATGCCGATCGGGAAGGTCGCGAGCTTCGATTTGCCCTGGCTCGACACGACCGTATCATTGGCGGCACCCAGGCTGAATTCATGGCTGACGTAGTCCCGGAAGTTCAGCCGATCCTCATCGGTCTGAAATCCGATCAGATCATAGGCCAGCATCGCCAGCACGAGCTCGCGATGCTGCGGCACGCTCTGCATGATGGCGCGCGCCGGCCACGGCGTATGCAGGAAAAACCCGATCGATTGCTCGACCCCGAGTCGCCGCAGCTCCGATCCCAATGTCAGGAAGTGGTAATCCTGGACCCAGAAGGTCGCGTCCGGCCGGTTGAAGCGCAACAGCGCGCGCGCCATGAACGCGTTGACCTCGCGGTATGACTTGTAGTCCTGGAGGGTCACCTGCACCAGATCGGCGCGCGAGTGCAACGCAGGCCACAGGCCGGAATTGGCGAAGCCCTCATAATAGCCTTTATAGTGCGCCGACGGCAGGTCGACGGTCGCCAAGGCGCCCGATCCGAGCGCCTCGATCTCCGCAAATGAATCTTTTCCGGAGGCGTCATGGAGCCGACCGCTCGACCCGACCCATATGGCTCCCGAATCTTTGACAGCCGGCAACAAAGCCGATGCGAGACCGCCGGTGATCGGCTCGTCCGCCTGTATCCGGGCAACCCGGTTCGAAACCACAACGATCACAATGCGATCTCCCGAGGTTGTTTCGACCTGACAAGTGCGGACGGCGCGCTTTGGTTCCTTGCGGCCGCGATGCCGCCACAACTCCTAACCACGCAACCGTGATGGAACTAAACCCGATTTCCGACTCCTTCCCCGTAAGATCGTTCCCTTGAAAGCGAATCACTCTAGCGCATGCCGAACGAGCGGGAGCCATAGGCCGATACCGATCGCCCTGAATATCCGAGCCGATGGGGACTCGGTATCCGAGGGCCGCTCATGCCTCTGCGTAGGCGGTGGTGGACAGCAGGCTCACCTCCGGGTGACGGGAATCGAGCCGCGTATGCTGCACGATGATCGCCTCGTCCGACTCGAGTACCGTCGAGTAATCGGTGTCGCGCGGTATCGGTTGGGGATCATCGAGATCATTGAACCGCAAATGCAGGGTGCGGCGGGCCGCGACGGTCACCCGATAGGGGCCGAGCGGGTCTCGATCGGCGAAAAAGATCATGATCGCGACATGCGCATCACGCCCGCCGGCATTGAGAATGCAGGCGGTCTCGTGCGAGATCAGCGCGCGGTCGGAGAACGAGCTTTGGGAGGGAATATATCCTTCCGCGATTGCCCAACGCTTGCGCCCGATCGCGTCCATGTCAAAAGCCTCCGGCCCGTAACGTCTGAGCGGGCGGATGGTTGCATTGGTGCGACGATCGTCGAGGCGGCGAGCGCCGATCCGATGCGCCCGCTCAGCGCCAATAGCGATCTTCCCAGCTGCGCGACAGCCGCATCGCGGTCAGGATGAGGCCGGCCATGGAATAGGTCTGGGGAAAATTTCCCCACATGGTGCCGGTCTGCGGGTCGATATCCTCCGACAGGAGGCCGTATCGATTGCGATGCTTCAAGGCGTCGACAAAAAGGTCACGCGCATCCTCGTGCCGGCCGAGCGACCACCAGGCGTCGATCAGCCAGAACCGGCAGATCAGGAAGGCGGTGACCGGCAGCCCGAAATCGTCGGCGCTGGCGTAGCGCATGACGTGGGTCTCGCGCAAAAGCTCGCGCTCCATGGCGGCGACGGTGCTCTTGAAGCGCGGATCCTCGGCCTCGATGACGCCGAGGTCCGGCAGCAGCAGCACGCTGGCATCGAGATCGTCGGAGCCGAAGGCCGCCGTGAAGGCGCCGCGCTTCTCGTTCCAGGCACGGTCGAGCAGCTCGGCATGAATTGGATCGGCGATGGCGTTCCAGTGGCGGGCGCGATCCTCGAGACCCAGCCGGGAGGCGATCGCCGCGAGCCGGTGGCAGCCGGCCCAGCACATGGCGGTCGAATGGGTGTGGATGCGCTGCCGGCCGCGATATTCCCAGATTCCGGCATCGGGCTGCAGCGCCGATTTCGCGGCGTGGCTGCCGAGCGATTCGAGCAATCGAAACAATCCTTCGTCGCCGGGCCGCGACAGCCGGCGATCGAAGAACATCGGCATGGCGGCGAGGATGATGCTGCCATAGGTGTCGTTCTGGATTTGCGCCGCCGCCGCGTTGCCGATCCGAACCGGCCCGTCGCCGCGGTAGCCCTGCAGGTCGGGGGCGATGCTTTCCTCCAGCGGCAGGGTCGGCACGATGCCGTAGACCGGCCGCAGGGCCTCGTCGGGGTTCGAGGCGATGCTCAGCGTGAAGGAGATGAAATCCTCCATGGTCTGCGTCGCGCCGATGCGGTTGAGCGCCTTCACCACGAAATAGGCGTCGCGCAGCCAGCAATAGCGATAGTCCCAGGTGCGGCCGGAGCCGGGGGATTCCGGAATCGAGGTCGTGTGCGCCGCGATGACGCCGCCGGTCTCCTCGAAATTGCTCAGCTTGAGCGTGATCGCGGCGCGGATGACGGCCTCTTGCCAATCATAGGAGATCGACAGCCCCCGCACCCAGTCCATCCAATAGTCGCGGGTGCGGTCGCAGAACTCCCGGCTCGTGGTCGCCAGCCCGCTGGTGAAGGGCTCATCGGGTCCGAACACGCAATGGACCGGGTGCGTCAGAACGAAGGGCGACTCGTGCTCGATGAGCGAAAGCGGCGCATCGGTGGTCAGGCGGATGACCGTGCCTCCGTCCAGGTACCGGATGTGATTGCTGCCGATGGAATGACGGGGAAACTGTCGGCCGTAGCTGTGCGTCGGCCTGACCCGCACCGTAATGCGCGGCAAGCCGGAGATCGGCTCGATCATGCGAAACAGCTGCGGGGGCCGGAAGACGCGGCCGAATTGCTGAAAGCGCGGAGCAAAATCCGTGATCCGCACCGCGCCGCCGCGCCGGTCGGTGAGGACCGTGGAGACGATGGCGGTGTTGCGCAGGTACTCGGACTGGAAATCGACCATGTCGTCGAGCACGACGTCCGAGAAACCTTTCTCCTCCTGTCCGGACACCAGGCGGCAGAAGATCGGATCGCCGTCGAAGTTGGGGAAGCACCACCACACGATTCTGCAGGAAGGATCGACCAGCGCGGCGGTTCGACCGTTGCCGATGACGGCGAGATCGAGCCCATGATCCGTCATGGCGTGGGACTTTCGCCTTCATCGGCTATTCGGGTGAGCCAGCCGCGCACGGCTTCCGGCTTCTCGAAGTGCCCGTCGACCCCCTCGACCGTCCGGCCGACCGAGAATGCCAGGCCGTCGAATTCCGAGATGATCTCGAACACCGACTCGTCCGTGATGTCGTCCCCGACGAAGATGGGGTGGCGGTCCGCGAAGGGCGCAAGACGCATCAGCTCGCGCACGGCGGTGCCCTTGTTGAATCCGAGCTGCTTGATCTCCACGACGAATTTGCCGTGCAGAATTTCAATCGATGCCGAGCAGATCTCGGCGCAAATCCGGGTGACGGCCTCCTTCACGACGTTCTCCAGGTCGGGCGCGAGGCGATAGTGCAAGGCGATCGAGTAGGTCTTGTCCTCGATCACGATGCCGGGCCCGATCTCCGCCACGGTGGCGAATTTGCGCTTGAGCGCCGCGCCGAGCGGCGCGGTGCGCCGCAGCTCCGGCTCGCCGCCGACCCGGGGCCGAAACTCCGCTCCGTGGCCGCCGACCGCCGGCAGTTGCAACGGCGAGAACAAGAGATCGAGATCGTCCAGCGAACGGCCGCTCACCAGCGCCACCGCCCCGCCGGTGCGTTCGCTCAACCGCGCTATGTCGTGCCGCAGCGAGGGCGGCACCCAGACCTCTCGCGGGGTCGCGGCCAGATCGAGAATCGTGCCGTCGACGTCGAGCAGGATCGCGCACTCCCGCAGATTTGGAATCAAGAATGGTGCGCCAATATTCATGGTTCTACCCCGGATTGCGTCGGCGTTGCGGCTGGATCGCCAAGTATCTATTCGATGTGCTCTATTCGATGAGGCCTAGCGGTCGGCTGACTGATTCGAGCGGCTTTCTCTCGGCGGCGACGCCCCAGGTCCATTCGATCAAGGCGGCGGCGATCATCAAGACCGAGCCCAGAAAATAGCCGGCCGCCACGCTCGCGCGCGATCCCGTGTCGATGAGCGCGCCGAACAGCCATGGCGCGGCCGCCCCGCCGATCCCGGTTCCGATCGCGTAGAAGAAGGCGATCGCCAGCGCGCGAATTTCGAGCGGGAACGTCTCGCTCACCGTGAGATAGGCGGAGCTCGCCGCGGCCGAGGCGAAGAAGAAGATGACCATCCAGGCGATCGTCTGGGTTTCCGCCGACATGAGGCCCTCCCGGAAGAGATATCCGGTGCCGGCCAGCAGAATTCCCGACACCGCATAGGTCATGCCGATCATGAATTTGCGGCCGATGGTGTCGAACAGCCGGCCGAGCACCAGCGGCCCCGAGAAATTTCCCGCCGCAAACGGCAGGATGTACCAGCCGACGTGGTCGGACGGCACGCCGTAGAAATCGGTCAGGATGAGCGCGTAGGTGAAGAAGATCGCATTGTAGAAGAACGCCTGCGCGGCCATCAGGCTCAGGCCCACCAAGGTTCGCCGCGGATAGGTTCGAAACAAGGTCCGAGCCACCTCGACGAGCGGCGTGTGCGTGCGCGCCCGCAGCTTCATATTGGGCGGACGCGACCGTGCGGTCGGATGCGCGAACCGCGCCGCGCGCTCGATTCGCGCCACGATCGCCTGCGCGCGCTCCGGCTGACCGTGCGTGATCAACCAGCGCGGGCTCTCGGGAATCCAAAGCCGCATGACGAAAATGATCATCCCGAGCGCCGCTCCGGTCAAGAATGCCAGGCGCCAGCCGATCGCCGGGTCGATGATGGCGGGATTGAGCAGCACGAGCGAGCCGGCAGCCCCCAGCGCAGCTCCGACCCAGAAGCTGCCATTGATGGCGAGATCGGTCCAGCCGCGCATGCGCGCCGGCACCAGCTCCTGGATCGTCGAGTTGATCGCCGTATATTCGCCACCGATGCCGGCTCCGGTGAAAAAGCGGAAAATCGCGAAGCTCCAGAAATTCCATGACAGCGCCGTCGCAGCGGTCGCGGTGAGGTAGACCGCGATTGTGATGAAAAAGAGCTTCTTGCGGCCGAACCGGTCCGTCAGCCAGCCGAAGAGCAGGGCGCCCGCCACCGCCCCGCCCAGATAGGCACTGCCGGCGCGGCCGACCTCGGAATTGCTCAACCCCAAGGCGGAGCTGTCCTTGAGGGTGCTGGACAACGCGCCCGCCAAGGTGACCTCGAGACCATCCAGGATCCAGGTGATGCCGAGAGCCATCACCACGAGGGTATGGAAGCGACCCCAGGCGAGCTGATCGAGGCGCGCCGGAATGTCGGTCTCGATGATCCCACCGGAGGGTGGGATCGGGGAGGAGACCTCCGCCGCGGAACGACCGGATGAAGGCGGCGCGGTCGAGGAGTGTTCGGCGATGGGCGCGGACGACCCTCCCAGCGATCGTATTGGTGTCATCGTTTCGCCGCCGTCCAAACCCGAGTATTGCTAACGCTTTGTCGGATCGATGGTTCCGGCGGCGCGAAACATTCCGGGTCGGTTTTTGGCGCGATATTTGCTACATTGTCGTGGGGTGATTCAACTCAGCTGGGGGAAGGCCGAATGCTTCTTGCTCCGCTCGCCGGCGCCGCGCTCGTCTTGAGCGTTGCGACCGGCCCGGCCCTCGAGCCGCAGGTTTCGGGGACGCAGATGACATCGCAACAAAAGAACGCCGCCATGCAGCCGTTGGTGCGCTCCGCGACCGAATGCATCGCGCATGCCGTTGCCGGCGATCCGCGCTTTGGAAAGAATTTACGCTCCGAGCTCGGCGACCTCATCACCGACTCGATACCCGCCTGCGTCGGATCGGTACGGACCATGATCGACGGCTACGATCGCTACTACGGGGAAGGAACGGGCGAGGCCTTTTTCATGGGGCCGTACCTCGATGTCCTGCCCGGCCTGGTCAGCAAGTGGGCTGAAGGCGCCGCCCAGTAGTGCGGCCGCGCCGGGTCTGGGCGCTTGCAAGACGGCCTGTGCCGGGCCAAGGCTCCGCGCCCCCGGCACCCGCTCGGCAGGCGAATACGAGCAAAAACAAATGCTTGTCGGCCTAGTCCGGGTAACGAACATGGTCCCGGCCGGCCGCCTGGGAACCGACGGTAAAAAAATGTGCGCCGCAGTTGGAACCAAGGGAACTCGCCCGCGTTGTTCGCGTTCACCGCCTGGGTCTGGAGTATCAGGTCGGCCTTTTTGGGGGGCCGCCATGGGAGGGCGAAATCGGTCGGCATCTCCACAATTCACATCGTGGGCGCGCTGAATTCGTCACCCTGTTCGTCCGCGGGGGACGAGCCGCCATGCCTTCACGACCGGGCAACGCGGCACGTCGTCCCACGACTTCAACCCGGGTCCTGCCAGGACCAGCACCCCTCTTGTCGCTAATCGACCTTTCCCGCCGTTTGGAGCGAAGCCATGCAGCCGAACAGTGAAGCCGTCGGCGAACCGAAATCCAATGGGTCCCCGGCCGCTGCGCCCCCCGACCCGGCGATCGGCGAGCTCAACGGCGGCTCCGGCGAGATCCATGAATTGCTGCATGCGTTGCAGGCGGTGCGGGTGGGCGATTTCTCCGTCCGCATGGCCGGCAACCAGGTCGGGATCATCGGCAAGATCGCCGACGTGTTCAACGAGATCGTGGCCGCCAACGAGCGCATGGCCCAGCAGCTGGAGCACGTCGGCGAGGTCGTGGGCCGGCAGGGCAAGACCCGCCAGCGCGTGCGCTTCGGCATCGGCAGCGGCGCCTGGGGCGAGATGGAAAGCTCCGTCAACGCGCTCATCGACGATCTCCTGTGGCCGACCACCGAGGTTACGCGCGCGATCGCGGCGGTGGCGCAGGGAGATTTGCTGCAGACCGTGCGGCTCGATGTCGACGGGCGACCGCTCAAGGGCGAGTTCATGCGCTCGGCCGAGATCGTCAACACGATGATCAAGCAGCTCAACGTGTTCACCTCGGAGGTGACGCGCGTGGCGCGCGAGGTCGGCACCGAGGGCAAGCTCGGCGGCCAGGCACAGGTGATCGAGGTGACCGGGGTCTGGAAGGACCTGACCGAGAGCGTCAACTCGATGGCCTCCAACCTCACCGCCCAGGTGCGCAACATCGCCGAGGTGACCATCGCGGTCGCCAACGGCGACCTGTCGAAGAAGATCACGGTCGACGTGCGCGGCGAGATTCTCCAGCTCAAGGAGGCCATCAACACGATGGTCGACCAGTTGCGCTCCTTCGCCTCGGAGGTGACGCGCGTGGCGCGCGAGGTCGGCACCGACGGCAAGCTCGGCGGCCAGGCGATCGTGCCCGGCGTCGCCGGCACCTGGAAGGACCTCACCGATTCCGTGAACGCCATGTGCGGCAACCTCACCGACCAGGTGCGCAACATCGCCCAGGTCACCACCGCGGTGGCGCGCGGCGACCTGTCGCGCAAGATCACGGTCGACGTGCGCGGCGAGATCCTGGAGCTCAAGGACACCATGAACACCATGGTGGACCAGCTCAACGCCTTCGCCTCGGAGGTGACGCGCGTGGCGCGCGAGGTCGGCACCGAGGGCAAGCTCGGCGGCCAGGCGCAGGTGCCGGGTGTAGCCGGCACCTGGAAGGACTTGACCGACAACGTCAACTTCATGGCGTCGAACCTGACCGCCCAGGTCCGCAACATCGCCGACGTGGCGACCGCGATCGCGGGCGGCGACCTGTCGAAGAAGATAACGGTCAACGTGAGCGGCGAGATCCTGCAGCTCAAGGAGACCATCAATACGATGGTCGATCAGCTCAACGCGTTCGCCGGCGAGGTGACGCGCGTGGCGCGCGAGGTCGGCACCGACGGCCGGCTGGGCGGGCAGGCCAACGTGCTCGGCGTCGCCGGCACCTGGAAGGATCTCACCGACTCGGTCAACTCGATGGCGTCGAACCTGACCGCCCAGGTCCGCAACATCGCCGAAGTGTCGACCGCCATCGCCAACGGCGATCTGTCCAAGAAGATCACCGTGGACGTGCGCGGCGAGATTCTCGAGCTCAAGGACACCATCAACACCATGGTGGACCAGCTCAACGCGTTCGCCTCCGAGGTCACCCGCGTGGCCCGCGAGGTCGGCACCGAGGGCAAGCTCGGCGGCCAGGCACTGGTGCGCGGCGTCGCCGGCACCTGGAAGGACCTGACCGACAGCGTCAATTCCATGGCCTCGAACTTGACCGGCCAGGTCCGCAACATCGCCGAGGTCGCGACCGCGGTGGCGCAGGGCGACCTGTCGAAGAAGATCACCGTGAACGTGAGCGGCGAGATCCTGCAGCTGAAGGAAACGCTCAACACCATGGTGGACCAGCTCAACGCCTTCGCGGCCGAGGTGACGCGCGTGGCGCGCGAGGTCGGCACCGAGGGCAAGCTCGGCGGCCAGGCCCAGGTGCCGGGCGTGGCCGGCACCTGGAAGGACTTGACCGACAGCGTCAACTCGATGGCCGGCAATCTGACCGGCCAGGTCCGCAACATCGCCGAGGTGGCGACCGCCATCGCCGGCGGCGACCTTTCGCGCAAGATCACGGTCGACGTGCGCGGCGAGATCCTGCAGCTGAAGGAAACCCTCAACACCATGGTCGACCAGCTCAACCGCTTCGCCGGCGAGGTGACGCGGGTGGCGCGCGAGGTCGGCACCGAGGGCCGGCTCGCCGGCCAGGCCAACGTGCCGGGCGTCGCCGGCACCTGGAAGGACTTGACCGACAGCGTCAACTCGATGGCCGGCAACCTGACCGCGCAGGTGCGCAACATCGCCGAGGTGACGACCGCAGTCGCGCGCGGCGATCTGTCGCGCAAGATCACGGTCGACGTGAAGGGCGAGATCCTCGAGCTCAAGAACACCATCAACACCATGGTGGACCAGCTCAACGCCTTCGCCTCCGAGGTGACGCGCGTGGCGCGCGAGGTCGGCACCGAAGGCAAGCTCGGCGGCCAGGCCCAGGTGCCGGGCGTGGCCGGCACCTGGAAGGACTTGACCGACAACGTGAACTTCATGGCGTCGAACCTGACCGCCCAGGTCCGCAACATCGCCGAGGTAGCGACCGCCATCGCGGGCGGCGACCTGTCGAAGAAGATCACCGTCGACGTGCGCGGCGAGATCCTGCTGCTCAAGGAAACCCTCAACACGATGGTGGAGCAGCTGCGCTCGTTCGCCGCCGAGGTGACGCGCGTGGCGCGCGAGGTGGGGACCGACGGCCGTTTGGGCGGACAGGCGGTGGTGCCCGGCGTCGGCGGCACCTGGAAAGACTTGACCGACAACGTCAATCTGCTCGCCGCCAACCTGACCACGCAAGTGCGCAACATCGCCGAGGTGACCACCGCGGTGGCGCGCGGCGACCTGTCGCGCAAGATCACGGTCGACGTGAAGGGCGAGATCCTCGAGCTCAAGAACACCATCAACACCATGGTGGACCAGCTCAACGCGTTCGCCTCCGAGGTCACCCGCGTGGCGCGCGAGGTCGGCACCGAGGGCCGGCTCGGCGGCCAGGCGCAGGTGCCCGGTGTCGCCGGCACCTGGAAGGACCTGACCGATACCGTGAACGTGATGGCCGCCAACCTCACCGAGCAGGTGCGCGGCATCGTGAAGGTGGTGACCGCGGTCGCCGACGGCGATCTGCAGCAGAACCTCGCCGTCAAGTCGAAGGGCGAGGTCGCGGCGCTCGCCGAGACCATCAACAACATGACCGAGACGTTGGCGATCTTCGCCGACCAGGTCACCAGCGTGGCGCGCGAGGTCGGGGTGGAGGGGCGCCTGGGCGGTCAGGCCAACGTGCCCGGCGCGGCAGGCACCTGGAAGGACCTCACCGGCAACGTCAATCTCCTGGCCGCCAACCTCACCACCCAGGTCCGCGCCATCGCCGAGGTCGCCACCGCGGTGACCAAGGGCGACCTGACGCGCTCCATCCAGGTCGAGGCGCGCGGCGAGGTCGCCGAGCTCAAGGACAACATCAATACGATGATCGGCAACCTGCGGCTCACGACCGATCGGAATACCGAGCAGGACTGGCTCAAGACCAATTTGGCGAAATTCACCAACATGCTCCAGGGCCAGCGCGATCTCGCCACCGTGGGCCGGCTCCTGCTCACCGAGCTGACCCCGCTGGTCAACGCCCAGCAGGGCGTGATCTACCAGATGGAGGGCGAGGAAGCGCCGCGGCTCAGGCTCCTGTCGGCCTATGCGGACGACGGCATCAACGGCCACCGACCCAGCTTGCGCCTGGGCGAGGGTCTCATCGGCCAGTGCGCCGTCGACAAGCGCCGCATGCTGATCACCGAGATGCCGGCGAGCGCGATCCCGATCGGCTCCGCCTTGTTCAAGATCGCGCCGCACAACGTCATCGTGCTGCCGGTCTTGTTCGAGAACCAGGTCAAGGCCGTGATCGAGCTCGCCTCGATCGGCGCCTTCACCACGCTGCAGACCACGTTCCTGGAGCAGCTGACGACCTCGATCGGCATCGTGCTCAACAGCATCGAGGCGACGATGCAGACCGAGGGCCTGCTCAAGCAGTCGCAGCAGCTGGCCGGCGAATTGCAGGCGCAGCAGCGGGAGCTGCAGCAGACCAACGAGCAATTGGAGCAGAAGGCGCAGCAGCTCGCCGAGCGCAATGTCGAGGTGGAGCGCAAGAACCAGGAGATCGAGCAGGCGCGCCGCGCCGTCGAGGAGAAGGCCACCGAGCTCGCGCTGACGTCACGCTATAAATCGGAATTCCTCGCCAACATGTCGCACGAGCTGCGCACGCCGCTCAACAGCATCTTGATCCTGGGCCAGCAGCTCACCGAGAATCCGGAGGGCAATTTGACCCTGAAGCAGGTCGAGTTCGCGCGCACGATTCACGGCGCCGGGACCGACCTGCTCAATCTGATCAGCGACATCCTCGATCTTTCGAAGATCGAATCCGGAACCGTCACGGTCGAGGCCGAGGATATCCTGTTCTCCAATCTGCTCGACATGGTGGCGCGCCCGTTCCGGCACGAGGCCGAGAACCGGCAGCTCTCGTTCGACGTGCACGTCGATGCCAATCTCGGCCGCAGCATCGTGACCGACTCCAAGCGTCTGCAGCAGGTGCTCAAGAACCTGCTCTCGAACGCCTTCAAGTTCACCGCCCAGGGCGGCGTGCGCCTCAACGTGTCGGCCGCCGTGGGCGGCTGGAGCGCCGAGCATCCGATTCTCAACCAGGTGCCGGCGGTGGTCTCCTTCGAGGTCGCCGACACCGGCATCGGCATTCCGGTCGAGAAGCAGAAGATCATCTTCGAGGCGTTCCAGCAGGCCGACGCCAGCACCAGCCGCAAATATGGCGGCACCGGGCTCGGTCTCGCCATCAGCCGCGAGCTCTCCAATCTCCTGGGCGGCGAGATCCATTTGCGCAGCTCGCCCGGCGTCGGCAGCGCCTTTACGCTCTATCTGCCGTTGCGCTATGTCGGCCCCTCGACCGCGATTCGCACGATGGCGGAGACACCGGCCCGCGCCGCGCCGCCCACCGGATTCATGATCGCGGCCCCGGAACGTCCGATCGAGCAAATTCCGGACGACCGGCTCGACATCCAGCCGGGCGACGTCATCCTGCTCATCGTGGAGGACGACCCGCACTATGCCCGCATCATGATCGACCTCGCGCGCCACAACGGCTTCAAGACCCTGCTCGCGATGCGCGGCGACGATGCGCTCGAGCTCGCCAAGCAATATCAGCCGACCGCGGTGTCGCTGGACGTGTTCCTGCCCGACATGCTCGGCTGGAACGTGCTCAGCCAGCTCAAGCAGAATCCGCTGACCAGGCACATTCCGGTCCAGATCATCACGCTCGACGAGGACCGCCAGCACGGCCTGGCGCGCGGCGCCTTCTCGTTCATCATCAAGCCGACGACGCCCGAGGGCATCGCCGACGCCTTGTCCCGGATCAGGGAGTTCGCCAAGCCGCGCCGCAAGCGCCTGTTGGTGGTGGAGGACAACAAGGCCGAGCAGATGAGCATCGGCGAGCTTCTCGGCCACGACGACATCGAGATCGTATCGGCCGGCACCGGCGTGGAGGCGCTCGCCACCCTGCGGACTCAGCCGTGCGATTGCGTGGTGCTCGATCTGCGCCTGCCCGACATGTCCGGGTTCGAGGTGCTGGAGCGGATGCGCGGCGACGTCTCCCTCGCCGACGTCCCGGTGGTGGTCTTTACCGGCCGGGAGCTGTCGGCCGAGGAGGACGCGCAGCTCCACACCATGGCGCGCAGCATCGTGGTCAAGGGCGTGGAATCCCCGGAACGGCTGCTCGACGAGACGGCGCTGTTCCTGCACCGCGTCATCACCGATCTGCCGACCGAGAAGCAGCGCATGCTCGAGCGGCTCAACAGCTCGGACGAGGATCTGGTGGGCCGCAAGGTGCTGCTGGTCGACGACGATTCCCGCAACATTTTCGCGCTCTCGAGCGTGCTGGAGCGGCGCGGGATGCGGGTGCTGACCTCCACGACCGGCAGCGAGGCCATCGAGCTCATCGAATCCACGCCCGATCTCGCCATCGTGCTCATGGACATCATGATGCCCGAGATGGACGGTTACCGGACCATCGAGAAGATCCGCAGGAGTCCGGCCCATCGCCGCCTGCCGATCATCGCCCTGACCGCCAAGGCCATGAAGGGCGACCGCGAGAAGTGCCTCGAGGCGGGCGCATCGGACTATCTGGCCAAGCCGGTCAATACCGAGCAGCTGCTATCGTCGCTGCGGATGTGGCTCCACCGCTGAACCGGGCAAAACCATGACGCCAGACGACAGGGTCAACGTTCTCCTGGTGGACGACCAGCCGGCAAAGCTGCTGTCCTATGAGGTCATCCTGCGTGAGCTCGGGGAAAATCTCATCAAGACGGCGTCCGCCCGCGAGGCCTTCGAATGTCTTCTGAAGAACGACGTCGCGGTCGTTCTGGTCGATGTGTGCATGCCGGAGCTGGACGGATTTCAGCTGGCGGCGATGATCCGCGAGCATCCGCGTTTCCAGAAGACGGCCATCATCTTCATCTCCGCCATCCATTTGACCGATGTCGACCGTTTGCGCGGGTACGAGATGGGGGCGGTGGACTACGTTCCGGTTCCGGTCGTGCCGGAGGTGCTGCGCGCCAAGGTCAAGGTCTTTGCGGAGCTGTTTCGCAAGACCCGTCAGCTCGAGCAGCTCAATCTCGAGCTCGAGCGCCGCGTGGCGGATCGCACCGCGGAGCTGAAATCATCGACGGCACGCCTGCTGCAGAGCGAGCAGCTGCGCAGCCTGGCGCTCGCCGCCGGCCAGATGGGATCCTGGGACTGGGATGCGGTCAGCGGCGAATTCTCCTGGGATGAAGGGCAATTCGGCATATTCGGCGTCGATTCCGGCAGCTTCCCGCTCACGCCCGACAACGTCCGCGCCCTCATTCATCCGGAGGATTGGGAGCGGTTGCGCGCCGCCCTGGCCGGGGTGCGCGAGGACGGACAGACCTTCCAGACCGAGTTTCGCGTCCATCGTCCGAACGGGGAGCTGCGCTGGTGCATCGGGGCTGCCGCCGCCAGCATCGACGCGGCCGGGCGGGTGGTCGGCCTCAGTGGCGTAACCGTCGACATCACCGACCGCAAGAGCGCCGAGGAGCGCCAGACCCTCCTGGTGCGGGAGGTGGATCATCGGGCCAGGAATGCGCTGGCGGTCGTCCAATCAATCATCCGCCTCACCCGCGCGGAATCCAAGGAAGGCTATATCACGGCCGTGGAGGGCCGTATCACCGCTCTGTCGCGGGCACATGTCCTGTTGTCCCAGTCGAGATGGCAGGGCGCCAATTTGAGCCGGATCCTGGACGAGGAGCTGGCCCCCTACCGCAGGAGCGACCTCGAGAAGATCGTGACGACGGGGCCTGAGGTTTTCCTCGAGCCCGGGACCGCGCAGATCCTCGCGCTCGCCTTGCATGAGCTGGCGACCAATGCCGCCAAATACGGGGCCCTGTCGTCGAGCTTCGGCCGGGTGAAGCTGTCGTGGGAGCTCGGCCCCGACTTTCTGCGGTTGCAGTGGGTCGAGAGCGGGGGCCCCCCGGTGCAGCGCCCCAGCTCGGAGGGCTATGGCACCAGGGTCATCGGGGCGAGCGTCGAGCGCCAGCTCGACGGCACGGCGACATTCGACTGGAGCCCGGACGGCTTGCGCTTCACGATGTCGATTTCCCTGGGGGAGAAGGGCAAGCGCGGGGAAGGCGTCTCGGCCGGACGGCGGAACGCGACGGACCGCAATGGCGGCAACGGCGCCGCCGCGCGAGCGGTCATGCCGGGCAATCGGCTTCTGCTGGTCGAGGACGAGGCACTCACCGGGATGATGATGAGCGACATGCTGACCGAGCTCGGTTTTCACGTGATCGGTCCGTTCGGCCGGCTTGCGGACGCCATGGCGGCGGTGGGGCGCGAGGACTTTCAGGCGGCGGTTCTCGACGTCAATCTGGACGGCGAGATGGTCTACCCGGTCGCCGACGCGGTGCTGGCCCGCGGCGTGCCGTTCGTGTTCGTGACCGGATATAGCGCCGAAGGCATCGATCGCCGGTTCGCCAAGGTGCCGGTCCTGCAGAAGCCGATCGAAAGACAAATGCTCCAGAGCGTATTTCTCGATGCCGGCCGGCGGCTCGGGGAAGCCCTGCAGGGATAGCCGTCAGCGCAGGTAGCCGGCCTGCCGGAACCAGGAAATGGCGTCGACGATACCCTCGCGATAAGGCCGCGAAACGTAGCCGAGATGCTGCCGCGCCTTGGCGTCCGAAAAGAACATGTGCTGGCGGGCCATCCGCAGGCCGTCCCGGGTCGCGAACGGCTCGCGCCCGCTCCACCTGGCCCACAGCTCGGCCCCCACGGCGAACGGATAGATCGCCGCAATGGGCAGCCGCAGCCGCGGCGGCCGCCGCCCGACGATGTGCGCGATATCGCCCAGCATGGTGCCGAGATGCACATTCTCCCCGCCCAGAATATAGCGCTCGCCGATCCGGCCTTTGTGCAGCGCCGCCAGGTGGCCGGCGGCCGCATCGTCCACATGGACCAGGTTGAGGCCCGTATCGACGAAGCCGGGCATGCGTCCGCTGGCGGCCTCCACGATGATGCGTCCGGTCGGCGTCGGCTTGACGTCGCGGGGACCGATCGGGGTCGAGGGGTTGACGATCACCGCGGGCAGGCCCGCGCGCATGATCATGTCCTCGACCAGGCACTCGGCCATCACCTTGCTCTTCTTATAGGCGCCGACCGCCTTTTCGGCCGCAAGCGGCCGGGTCTCGTCCGCCGGCTCGCCTTTGCGCAATCCTATCGTCGCCACGCTGCTGGTATAGACGATGCGCTCGACCCCGGCCCGCAGCGCCTCCTCCATCAAGGTCCGGGTTCCCTCCACATTGTTGCGCAGGATGTCGTCGGGTGATGGTGCCCAAAGCCGATAATCGGCGGCGGCGTGGACCAGATAGCGGACGCCGCGCAGGGCGGCGGCCAGGGAGGCGCGATCGCGCAGATCCCCGATGGCGACTTGGTCGTGGGGATGAATGTTGGTGCGCGGGCTCGAGGTGCGGATCAGCACCCGAACCGAATAGCCGGCCGCGCGAGCGCTGTTGGCGATCGCGGCGCCCAGAAACCCGCTGGCGCCGGTGACCAGGATGGGATCACCACCGCCGCTATCCAATTCCGCCATGACCAAGACCTGACACATGACCGCTGCGCGCTGAAACCGGATTGCACTTTTCCTGAAAATGCGTCTACTGCCATATGTGGGGGGAGCCGTTCTTCGTCGATGGACCTTGGCACGAGAAATGCTTTGTCGACGAGGCGGGGACTGCTGAAGTCAGGGATTGGGCAGAAGCGATGGGGTACGGTGACCAGTTGATCGCCGTTGTGGGCTTGGCATTTGAAGCGCGAATCGCTGCGGGACCTGGTGTTCGCGTTATTTGCAGCGGCAACGGCAAGAACTTGGCGGCTTCGCTGTCGAGGGCGATCGCAGAGGGTGCCACCGGGGTGGTGAGCTTCGGCGTGGCGGGCGGGCTGTCGCCCGACCTCCAACCCGGGACCTGCATCATCGGATCGGCGATCCTGTTCGAGACCGACCGCATAAATCGGATAAACACGGACCCCGACTGGTCGAAGAAGCTGCTGCAGACCATACCCGGCGCGGTGCGCGGCATGCTTTTCGGCGTGCCCGGTCCGGTGACCCATCCGCAGGCCAAGGCCGCGCTCTATGTGAAAACGGGCGCCATCGCGGTCGACATGGAATCCCACATCGTGGGCGGGGTTGCGGCCGCGCATGGTCTTCCCATGGCGGCCATCCGGGTCATCGCCGATCCGGCGGCCCGGGCGATCCCGGCTGCGGCCTTGGCCGCGATGCGCCCCAACGGGACCACCGACATTGCCGCCATGATCTGGTCGATGCTCAAGCGGCCGGGCGATTTTCCCGCGGTCGTGCGCACCGCGCTCGATGCGCGCGCGGCGCGCGCCACGCTGCTGCGAGGCCGGCAATTGCTGGAGCCCGGCCTCGGCGTGTCCGCCTTCCAAAAGGCCTGAAGGCGCCGCTGCTTCACGGCTGCGCCGTCAAGACCGCCTCCACCGCCTTGGCCAGATCGCGCTTTCGGTAGGGCTTGCTCAGGAGCAAGTCCGCGTCGTCGAACTTTGTCCCCGGGCCGGTCGCCGTGCCGGGAAAACCCGATGTGAAGAGCACCCTGAGATCAGGGCGCTTGACGCGTGCCTGGGTGGCCAGCTCCTTGCCGTCGAGGCCTCCCGGCATCACCACGTCCGTGAACAAGAGGTCGATCCGGTCCGTGCCGTCGAGGATTTCCAAGGCGCTGCGCGCATCGTCGGCCTCGCGCACCCGATAGCCGAGCCCTTTCAGCTGCACCACGACGGTCGCGCGAACGTCCGGATTGTCGTCGACCGCCAGGATCACGGCCTCGCCCGAATGCCTCGCCGTCTGCTCGCTGGCCGGCGGCAGCGGGTCGGCATGGGATTCCGCCGCCGGCGCCAGCGGCAGGAACAGCTTGAACACGGTTCCCTGGCCGACTTCGCTGTAGACGCTGATGTGGCCGCTGGATTGCTTCATGAAGCCATACACCATGCTCAAGCCGAGCCCGGTGCCCTTCCCCACGCCCTTGGTGGTAAAGAACGGCTCGAAGATGTGCTCGACGACATCGGGCGTCATGCCCCTCCCGGTGTCGGCGATCTCGATCTCGACATAGGCGCCGGGTACGACCCCCGGATGATGCGCAACATAGTCCGCATCGAGCCCGCTGTTGCGGGTCGTGATGGTGAGCGTGCCGCCCTCCGGCATCGCATCGCGGGCATTGATCGCGATGTTCAGCAATGCGGTTTCCAGCTGGGATTCGTCGACCAGAGCGCGCGCGAGGTCGCCTCCCGCCTTCACTTCGATGGAAATGTCCTCGCCCAGCGTTCGATTGAGCAGACGCGTGGTGCCGCGGATGAGGTTGTCGACGTCGACGGGCTTGGATTGCAGCGGCTGGCGGCGCGAGAACGCCAGCATGAGGCGCGTCAGGTCGGCCCCGCGTTCGCTCGCATGCAGGATCGTCTCGACCTTCTGCTCGGCCTCCTGGTTTCCGGCAATGTCCTCCAGCAAAAGGTCCAGGTTCCCGATGATGATGGTGAGCAGGTTGTTGAAATCGTGCGCCACGCCGCCGGTCAGATTGCCGACGGCCTCCATTTTCTGCGCCTGCCGCAGCTGCTCCTCGACGCCCTTGCGCTCCGTGATGTCGTCGGTGACGACGAGCAGGTATTGCACCTCACCGTTTTGATCACGCACGCAAATTCGATTTGAGGTGACGAGCCGTTCGCCGTTGCGCGGCGTCTTGATCGAATGTTCCCGCACGTGCAGATCCGAGTTCGAACGCAGCATTTGTCGGTCATTCTCGACGATGATGTCGGCCGTCTCCTTGTCGAAAATCTCGTGCGGCGTCTTGCCGACCAATTTCTCGCGCGGCAGGCCCCACAGCTTTTCGCCGGCCCGATTGACCAGAATGTATTGCAGGCTGCGCGCGTCCTTGACGAAGACCGTCACCGGGATGTTGTCGATGATCCGGTCGAGAAACTCGCGGCTGCGATCCCGCTCTCCTTCTGCGCGTACGCGGTCCGTGACATCGATGATCGAGCAGCTCAGGACTGGTCGATCATGGTAGGTCAACCGTTGGCCGTAGACATGCACAAGAATGACGCTGCCGTCAGCTTTGCGGTGTCTTCGAATTCTTTCCGATTGGAAGTCGTCCCGCCCGGATTCCCGAAAATCCCTGAACAGCTCGATAAAACGTTCGCGGTCTTCCGACGGCAGGAGATCGAGCTTCGTCATCGCGATAAATTGCTCGCGCGCATATCCATAGTGTCGCACCGCCGCATCGTTGACGGCGAGAAATTTCAAATCTTCGCAGTCGAGCACCAGCATCGGCATCGGGTTGGCCTCGAACAGCATGCGAAACGATTCTTCGTGCTGCGCCGTCAGCTCGCGTTGCCACCGTTGCCGAGTTTCTCGTCCCAGGAACCAGCTGAACGCGACAATGATGAAGGTCAGGGCCCCGCCAATCGCCGCATGAGACGCCCAGCCTTGATTTGACGACGTGCGCACGCCGTCCAACGCGACGCCGACGGCCACCATGAGCGGATAGGCGGGAACCGAAGAATAGCCATAGACCCGCGCAACGCCGTCCAGCCTGCCTTGCGCCATGAAGGTGCCCGCATTCGAATTGCTTATTCGTTCGAACAGACGGGTATCGCCGACATTTTGGCCGATGTCGAAGCCCCGGGGCCCGCGCCGCGCGCGCACAATACCATCGCGACCCACCATCGCGACCACGCCGTTTTGTCCGAGATCGACCTTGTCGAAGAATTTCGAGAAATAAAGCGGATCGATCGAGACGACGACCACGCCCCCGAAACTGCCGTCCTTGCGCGTGACGCGGCGGGTAACCTGTATCGACCATTTGCCCGAGGCGCGTCCGATCACCGGCGCGCTGATGTAGGGTTGCGACGCGGACGCATCAAGGTGATGACGAAAATGAGCGCGATCCGACAGATCGATTCGATCGGTGATGCCGGTGGTCGAATTGAGCATGATCCCGTCCGGCCCGATCAGGGCGACTTGTACGGACATGCCCTGCAGCAATGGCGAGTTTTTCACCCATATGGGAACATGAGCGTCATTGGCCGCGTTGATTTGTGTGGTCATGATGATCAACAGCTGATCGATGGCGCTCATCGTCCTCGCGACGTCCTCCTTGAAGGCCATCGCCAGGTTTTGGACATCGTGACGCGCTTGCTCCATGGTGGCGTTCTCGGATCGATCGGCATCGAAGATCAAGGCTGTCCAAAGCATCGCGACAATGGTCAAGCATAGGGCCACGATCGCCAATGGGTGGCGTGCAACCGATCCATTGTTCTTCGACATTTCGATCAACCTTGCTGGTCGGCTCAACTGGCTGGGCCGGCGCCTTCCTGACGATTGTCGATTGGAAGTCCGATTTTCAGGGGGCTACCCCCGATCGTCGCTGACGCGAAACGGATCCAACGGGAAATGACGCATCCTGCGGCGTCCCCTAGCCGGTCCGGGTCCATTGCTGCAGATCCGCGGACGATGTATTGAGCAGCAGTTGCATCGACGTTTTGGATTGAGCGAGGAATGTGGTGACAAACTTGTCGGCAGGCATCGGCTTGCCGAACAGGAACCCCTGAGCGGTGTCGCAATCCATCCTGAGCAGCTCGCGCAGGTCCTCGGGCGTCTCCACCCCTTCGGC
This sequence comes from uncultured Alphaproteobacteria bacterium, assembly GCA_963744275.1. Classification (GTDB taxonomy): domain Bacteria; phylum Pseudomonadota; class Alphaproteobacteria; order Rhizobiales; family Xanthobacteraceae; genus VAZQ01. The sequence goes on along the minus strand of CAVUSX010000021.1, from coordinate 211,591 downwards.
GCAGGCCGTGGCGCCGAAACGATGTGCCAGATCGACGACCGTCTGACAAAGGCCGCGCTTGACCTGATCCGAAGAGCAGCCCGAAACGAAGCTGCGGTCGATCTTGATTTCGATGAACGGCAAGTCGTTCAGCCGGGACAAGGATGCGAATGCCGCGCCGAAGTCGTCGATCGATATCCCGACATTGTAGAGCTTCAATTGGGTTGCGATCTCGCGCGCCAATTGGGGATTGTCGATCACCTCATCCTCGGTGATCTCGATGGTGAGCCCCGGAAAGCTCGGGTGCTTGGGAAGGAGCGAACGGACCATAGTGATGAAATTGGGGGTATGGATCACGGACACCGGCACGTTGACGGCCAGCCGAAGCCGCAGTCCTTGATCGACGAAACGGCCCCAATCCGCCATGGCCTGGTCGATGACGAGCCTCGACAACGGCTCATAGGCCGGATGGCCGGCGGGCGGCAGCAGCTGCGCGGGAGTGATCACGCCATAGGAAGGATGCCGCGCCCGCACCAGTGCCTCGGCACCGCAAATCGTCAACGACTTGAGGTCGATTTTCGGCTGGTACCACACCTCCAGCCAATTGTTGCGCAGTGCATCGACGAGCTGGACGAGGATTCCTTTGGGTGTCTCACAATCGGAGCGATGCTCCGCGACCGCGGGTGTCGTGTCCCCATGAGGGACCGCCAGTCGCTGCTTGAGGTCGACGAGGCGAAACGGCTTTCGAAGCGGCGTCAGCATGGTAAGACCGTGCCGCTCGCCGATCCGTGCGATCTCAGCGAGCGTGGTCTCGTCACGACCGCTGATGAGGAGCACTTTGCCTTTGTACTTCAGGGTCTCGAGCTGGCGGATGATCTCGACCGCATCGGACTGGCCGAGGGAAAGGTCGAGCACGACCAGGTCGGGAGGCAGATCCTTGAGTTGCGCCAAGAAGGGTTCGGGAGAGGTGAATTGTCGGGAGACGACGCCGCACGCGTCCAGCACTTTGCAGACGAGGGCTGCGATCTTGGCCTCGTCGTCGAGTACGTAGGCACTCACTGCGCACGAACGGACGTCAGTTGCGCTGGGCGGCAGAGACGACATGGTGGCCTCCAGGTTGAGCGACCAGGAGGCGAGCGACCCGTCCGGAAGCAGTGCACTCGTTCATTGGCATTGACCGGACATTGTGCTTCGGCCGGCTGGCCGATCGGAGGACATCGGACACGCAGGCGGTATCGGTCTTCGCCGCGGGTCGCCCGGCGGCGACGACGCGACCGCGCCCGCCGGTCTCGGCATGATAGGGCGCCGAATCCCCGCGCTTGAGAAGCTGGTCGATATGGGCAAGCGCGTGCGGTCCATCCACGAGGGTGCTCACCTCGTGATGGTCTTTCGCGAGCAGGCGCGACACGGCTTTCAACACCGTGCGGCTGGGATCGACCACGGCGACATGCATGGCTTGAACCTATCGGGGCTTTGATCGCAGGCTAGCGCAGATGCAATAATCAAATGCTAAGGGCGCGGGCCGGGCGGCCGGGGCGGCACGCGATTCCGCGTATTTCGCCGCGGGATGTTCCGCCAACGTGGTGAACCGGTCGGTAATCACGTCTCCGGCCGGAGACCAGGCTCACTCGTCGGCCCGGATGTTGTTGTCGCGCACCACCGCACCCCAGATGCGCGCCTGCTCGCCGGCGAAGCGGCGTAGCTCCTCCGGTCCGGAGAGCACGAGCGTCATCTGCTGGGTTTCGGTGAGCTGCTTGGCGACCCGCTCCTCGCTCAGGCTCTCCACCAGGGCGGTGCGGAAGCGCTCGATGATCGGCCGCGGGGTTCCCCCCGGCGCATAGAAGCCCCACCAGGAGCTCGCTTGCGCCCCCGGATAGCCGCTCTCCGCGATGGTCGGAACGTCCGGCAGGGCGCGCAGGCGGGTCGGTCCCATCTGCACCACCGGTCGGATGGCGCCCGGCTGGATCTGCGGCATCAAGAGCGCTGCGCTCGCGATAATGAGGTCCACATGACCCGCGACCGCGTCGTTGAGCGCCGGCCCGCCGCCCCGGTAGGGCACGTGAATGAGTGCGATGCCGGCCTGCTTGCCCAAGAGCTCGAGCGCCAGATGCCCGATGCTGCCGCTGCCGACCGACGCATAGCTGATGCTGCCGGGCTTCTCCTTGGCGGCGCGGATCAGCTCGCCGAGATTGCCGTAGGGACGCGAGGGATGGCGCGCCACCACATAGGGAGCGGTGGCGACCAGGCAAACCGGGTCGAGATCCTTGTCGCTGTCGAACGGCAGGTTCGGCAACAGGCTCGGATTGACCGCGTGGGTATCGAACACGATCAGCCAGGTATTGCCGTCGGGCGGCGCCTTGGCGACCACCGCGCTGCCGGTGCTGCCGGAGGCGCCGGTGCGGTTCTCGATCACGATCGTGGCGCCCAGGCGCTGCGACAGACCGGCCTGCGCCAGACGCGCCACCGCATCGACCGAGCCGCCGGGCGGAAACGGAACCACGATTCGGATCGGGCCCGAAGGCCAGCTCTGCGCGCGTGCGGCGAGTGGCGCGAGCGCGGCGGCGACCACGACCGAACGTCTTGATAATCCCGACATCGAGCTTCTCCCGGATCGTTGTGCCTGCGCCGGCGGCCGGCTGCAGCCTCAGAGGGACATCCACCGGTCGGCGGGAATTCCGGCCACCAGACGGCGCCGCCCTGGCCCTCCTGGCGGGCGCGGAGCTGTCATTATATTGCGGTCCGCGGTGATTTTGCAGTGGCCCGCCGCGCCGTTGCATGGCGTGTTGCAAGGTGCGATGATTCTTGGCGATGGATGCGAGATGAAGGGCGAACGGATCATCGAGATCGATTTTGCCTCCGACCGCATGCGGGAGGCATTCGAGGTCCGCTACGAGGTGTTCGTGGGCGAGCAGGGGGTGCCGCGCGAGCTTGAGGCGGACGAATTCGATCCGCTCGCCACGCATCTCCTCGCCATCCGGGGCGATCAGGTGGTCGGCACGCTGCGCATGCTGGCGCATGGCGACGCCGCCAAGGTTGGCCGGGTCGCGGTGCGCGCCGCGGCGCGCCGCACCGGCATCGGGGCGCGTCTCATGGAGCGTGCCGCCGCGCTCGCGCGGGAGCGCGGCTTTGCCGAGATCGTTCTGCATGCCCAGGTCGCGGTGGCGGGCTTCTATCGGCGGCTGGGCTATGTCGAGGAAGGCGATCTGTTCGACGAGGCCGGAATTCCGCATATCGGGATGCGAAAGAAGATCAGGTGACCGTCGCGCGCAGCGTCTCGCTGCCTCAATAGTGCCGCAGGAAATGATAGCCCTTCGCCTTCATGCAGCGCTTGACGGAATCCTCGAAGGGGAGCGCGTCGTTGGCCGCCGCGTTGCATTGCGCGAGGTCGCGCGCGAGCTTGGGCGTCGGCACCGCCTCCAGGCTCACCACGTCGGGCACGCAGCCTCCCAGGCCGATGGCCCCGATAAGCATCAGCATGACAACAGCCCGAACGCGCATGAATTACCCCCGATCCCGCGGCCATCATCCGCCAACCCCGCCCGGAAGGCAATAACCGCTCAGCTCGCCGCCGCGATCCTCACGTCGACGGCACGAACGCCCTGGCCCTTCGGCAATACGATCAAGGGATTGATCTCGAGGTCGGTCAGGAGGTGGCGATGGTCGAGATAGAAATCCGACAGGCCGCAAATGGCGGTGATGAGGGCATCGACATCGGCGGCCGGCCGGCCGCGAAAGCCGGCGAGCAACTTGGCCACCTTCAGCTCGCCGATCATGGCGCGCGCCTCCTGCGGCCCGACCGGCAACAGCCGGCACGCCACGTCCTTGACCAGCTCCACCAAAATGCCGCCGGCTCCCACCACCAGGATCGGGCCGAACAGCGGATCGCGGCGCGCGCCGACGATGACCTCGACGCCCTCGACCATCTCCTGCACCAGGAATCCATCGAGCGTACCGGGCGCGATTCTGCGCGCTGCTTCCGCCAGGACCGCGGCCGCGCGCTCGACCTCCGGCGGCGATCTGAGATTGAGACGCACGCCGCCGGCCTCGGTCTTGTGGCTGATCTGCGCGGATACGATCTTGAGTGCCACCGGAAAGCCGATGGCGCTCGCCAGCGCGGCAGCCTCGGCCGGCGAGGCCGCGCGCCCGCTCCTGGGCGGCGTCAATCCGCGGCTTGCGAGCGCGGCCTCGAACGCGGCGCCGTGAAGCGTGTGCGCGTGTCCCCGCGGCGGCGGTAGCGGCGCGATCGTCCGCCCCCGGCGCGCCCCGTAGAAGGCGAGCGCGGCCAGCGCCCGCACGGTTTCCGGCAGGCCCTGCAGATAAGGGAAGCCGACCTGCTCCTGAAACTCCACCGCCTGCGCGTCGACCGGAAAATTCATCCGCACGAAGGCGATCACCGGCTTGTCGGTGCTCTCCGCCACGCCGCGCAGCAGGGTCGGATCGCGCGAGCGCTGGCCGCTCGGCAGCGTGCTGCCCCAGGCCAGCATGTCGACATTGGGATCGGCCGCGATGGCGCGGCACAGCTGCGCCGATTCCGCCTCGCCGCCCGGATTGCCGGCATCGAGCGGATTCTTCAGTGCGAGCTCGGGCGAGACCAGCGGGCGAATCCGGGCCTTGGTGGCGGCGTCGAAATCCGGCGCCGTGGTGCCGCCCAGCTCGTCGAGATAATCGTAGAGCAGATCGACCGTGCCGCCCGAGGTGGTCACCCAGCCGACCCGCGGCCCCTTCGGCAGCCGTCCGTTCTGGAACGCGAGCGTCATCTCCACCATGTCGTCCAGCGTCGGGCACACGATGATGCCGTAGCGTTCGCACATGGCCGTGAAGGCGCCGTAGTCGCCCGCGATCGCCCCGGTATGGGAACGCGCGCTGTCGCGCGACTTCTGCGATTTGCCGGTCTTGATGGCGATGATCGGCTTGCCGGCCGCGAGCGCCTTGGCGGCGGCCGCCATGAAGACCTGCGGCCGTCTGATGCCTTCGATGAAGAGCGTGATCACGCGGGTGTGCTCGTCCTCGACCAGGAAGTTGACGTAGTCGGCGAGATCCAGATTGATCTCGTTGCCGCTCGAGATCATGTAGTTGAACTTGACCCCGCGCTGCGCGCCGACCTGGCCGAGATATTGCAGCGTGCCGCCGGATTGCGTGACCATGGCGACCGAGCCGGGGACGAGCGCGCATAATTCGGTGTTGGGATAGCCGAAATATTTTTCACGCAGCGCATTGGCGCCCATGCAATTGGGTCCGCAGACGACGAGCCCGCTCGCCGCGATCAGCGCCTCCAGCGCCGCGCCGCGCGCCACGATCTCGGGATCCTCCCCTTCACCGATCTGGCTCGCATAGATGGTGGCGCTCTTGAGCCCGGCTTTGACCCCGGTCTCGATCACCGCCTGCACGGCGGGTGCCGGCACGATCACCATGGCGTGCTGCGGCGCCTCCGGCAGCGAGGCGAGATCCGGATAGCACGGGCCGCCCCAAACTTCGCTGACACGCGGATTGACCGGATAGACCCGGCCCGGATAGCCGAACGCGCGCAGATTGTGGAAAATCTGGCTCGCCCACTTCGCCCGCTCGGACGCGCCCACGATCGCGATGGAGGCCGGATTGAGCAGCGGCAGCGGCGAGCGGAACTGGGCGACGACTTGATCGTGCAACGGATCGATTCCCCTGCGTTGTCATGGCCGGACCTGTTCCGGCCCTCTCGCTTTAGGTTGGCAATGACACCAGGAGCCGATTTAATGTCAACGGACTCGGCGCAATCGCTAGCGCCGCAGTCGCGCGCGCACCGCGTTGGCGATCAAGGCGCCGGCGATGAGCAGGCCGACTACCGGGATCGCGATCAGCAAGGCGCCGAGCAGGATCGCCAGCGTGGCGCCCACGAACAGGCCGATCAGCAGCACGATTCCGGCGATGCTCCACGGCCCGACCCGGGCGACGAATATCCGGCTGCTGCCGCCCTCGCGGCCCGCGAACCAGTCCGGACCGGCCTGATAGGCCTGGGTGCGGCCGCGCGGCGGCGGAATGATCTCCGGCTCGCAGCGGGGCTGCTCAGGCTTGATGGGGCGTTGGCGCGGCATGTGGGCTCCCGTTGCGAAGAGCGAATGGCGAGTAGCGAGTAGCATAGGAGTATATAGTGCCCCGACCCCCTATTCGCTATTCGCTTTTCGAAGCTCGGCTGACGCGCCAGAGCGTGCCGTTGCCGTCCTCGGAGAAGATGAGCGAGCCGTCCTTGGCCTGCGCGATCCCGACCGGCCGGCCCCAGACCGACGTGTCGTCGATCGCGAAGCCGGTGACGAAGTCCTCGTATTCGCCGGTCGGCACGCCGTCTTTCACGATCGCCCGGATGATCTTGTAGCCGGTGCGCGTCGCCCGGTTCCAGGAGCCGTGCTCGGCCGCGAACACGCTGCCCTTGAACTCGGCGGGGAACTGGTCGCCGCTGTAGAACATCAATTGCAGCGAGGCCGAATGGGGTTGGATCAGCACGTCCGGAACGATGGTCTTGTCCTTGAGATCGGGCCGTTCGCCTTGATGCCGCGGGTCCTCGTGCGCCCCCGATGTAGTACCAGGGCCAGCCATAGAATCCGCCCTCGCGCACGCGTGTGATGTAATCGGGCGGCAGGTTGTCGCCGAGCCCGTCGCGCTCGTTGGTCGAGCACCACAGATCGCCGGTGGTGGGATTGACCGCGAGGCCGACGCAATTGCGGATGCCGGTCGCGAAAATTCGCCGTTCCTTGCCCTGCGGATCGAACACCAGCACGTCGGCGCGCTCGCTCTCGCTGCCCCAGGCCGCGCCGACCGGCTTGTCCTCTTCCCATTTCCGCAGCGCCGCGGCATCGAGCTTGCCCAGGTCCTCGCCGTCGTTGGAGGCCGAGCCGACGGAGACGAACATTTTGGCGCCGTCCTTCGAGAACACCACGTCGCGGGTCGAATGGCCGCGGCCTGAAGGCAGCTCGGCCACGATGGTCTCGGGCGCGCCGCGCGCCTTCATGTCGCCGTCCCGATAGGCGAAGCGGACCACCGAATCCGTATTGGCCACATAGACCCATTCGGGATTGGCGGCCGGATAGAACGCGATGCCGAAGGGGCCGTGCAGGCCGTTGGCGAAGATCTCGTTCTGGCCGGCCGCCGCGCCGTTCTCGCTCGGCCGCAGCACGCGCACGCGGCCGGCCCCGGTCTCGGCCACGAAGATGTCGCCGTTGGGCGCGGTGCGCAGCAGGCGCGGTCCGGAGAGGCCGCTGGCGAACGGCTTGACCTCGAAGCCGGCCGGAACCTTGAGCTGGGCGCCCGCGGGTGCCCGCACCACCCTGACGGTATTGCCGGCGGACGGCGATGCATAAGGCGGCGGCAGCGCATCGGCGGTGATGTGCCGGCGCTTGCCGGGCGCGTCGTCATGCCAGGAGCCGAACGCCGCCGTGCCGCTGAGCACGGGAGCCTCCTGGGCGCGACCAGGACTGAGGAGGCCGGAACCGGCGAGACCGGCGCCGAGACCGATCAGGGCCACCGCGGCCCCGGCGAGCCTTCGCCGCAACAGACGTGCCGGGAAACAATTTGCGCTCAAGAGGTTCGGCCATTGCGACATGATGGTCTCCCGGACGGCGGCAGTTGCGCGCGAGACCAATTCTACATGAGACGGATGGTTCCTCCGGTCACAAGGGCGTGGCCTCGAGGCTCGAGAAAAAGGGGCGGGCCAAAGCCCGCCCCTTGGAGTTTCCGAACCGCAGCACCGGGAGGATGTGCAGACGATCCGGGCGAATTCGTCTCGAGCAGTCGCGGTCTCAACCGGTCGCGAGCGGAAGCGCGACGAAGCGCGTGCTGTCGCCCGACTTCACCCGCATCAGCACCTCGTGCTTGCCGGACTTCTGCGCTTGCGCGAGCTGCTTTTGGACGTCGCTCGGGGTCGACACCGACGCGCCGCCCACGTTCGTGATCACGTCGCCTTGCTGGATCCCGTGGTCGGCCGCCGGGCCGTCGGGATCGACGCCCGTCACCACCACGCCTTGGCTGCCGGCGCCGATCGCTCGCGCGGGGGCGAGCGAGAGCCCCAGGTGCGGGGTCGCGGTGCCCTGGTCCTGCTGATCCGAGCCGGCTTGCGCCTGCTGCTGGTTCTGCATCTGGGCGAGGGTGACGTCGATGGTCTGCTGGTTGCCGTCGCGGATGAGGCCGAGCTTGATCGTCGAGCCGGGGCTCATGGTCCCGATCTTCTGGGCGAGCTCGCGCGAATCCTTGATGGTGGCGTCATCGACCGAGACGATGACGTCGCCCGCCTTGACGCCGGCCTTGGCGGCCGGGCTGCCGGCCTGCGGCTCCGACACCAGGGCGCCGCCCGCCTGCTTGAGGCCGAGCGCATCCGCCACGTCCGCGGTCACCGGCTGGATCTGCACGCCCAGCCAGCCGCGGGTGACGTGGCCCTTGTCCTTGAGCTGCGCGATGACGCCCTTGGCGGTCGCCGCCGGGATATCGAAGCCGATGCCGACCGAGCCGCCCGAGGGCGAGAAGATGGCGGTGTTGACGCCCATCACGTTGCCTTGCGTGTCGAAGGTCGGGCCGCCCGAATTGCCGCGATTGATCGGCGCGTCGATCTGGATGTAGTCGTCGGCGCCGCGGCCGATGTCGCGACCGGTGGCCGACACGATGCCGGCCGTGACGGTGCCGCCGAGCCCGAACGGATTGCCGACCGCGACCGCCCATTCACCGATGCGGGGCTTCTGGTCGGAGAATTTCACATACGGGAAGCCGCTGCCCTCGACCTTGATGAGGGCGAGATCGCTGCGCGGGTCGGTGCCCACCACGGTGGCGTTGTGGATCTTGCCGTCGTCGGTGGTCACGCTCACGGTCTTGGCATGATCGACCACGTGGTTGTTGGTCACCGCATAGCCGTCGGCCGAGATGAAGAAGCCGGAGCCTTCGCCGGTGACGGCGCGGCGTTGCTGCGGCTGATTGCCGCCGAACTGCTGCTCGCCGAACTGGCGGAAGAACTTCTCCATCGGCGACCCGGGCTGCAGCTGAGGCCCGTTCCCCTCGGAGCTCGAATCCTGTGCGGTTGCGTCCATCTTCACCCGTACCGACATGACGGCCGGCTTCACCTTCGCGATCAGATCGGCGAAATCGGCGGGGTGCTGGACGGACTCGGCGGCTTGCACCTGGTTGGACCAGGACGGAAGCGAGACCTGCCGGAAGCCGCTCGGTCCGCCCAGCAGAACCGCGAGCGCGACGCCGGCGACCGACCCCATCAGCACGAGACGGCGTGCAGAGATGCGGCGACGCGGCGACGGGCCGGAAGTGTTGAATTCATTCATGGTTCTCTCTCCTTGAATTCTCTATTGCAGCAGCGTGCCGGTCGGGCACCGCCTGACCGCATAATTGGAGAGTGATTGTTGCCGTCTCCCGTCGAACAAATTAATCCTTGTTAATGTGCCGGCGCATCGCGCGCGTTCCGCGCAGTCAACGCCGCTGATCCCACCTTTCCGGACGCAGGTGCGACAAATTGCCGGGCTGGCACCAATCTCGCGTGACCGCCGTGCGGCGCCGACGCGTGCGCGAGCCGGACTTCATGAAGCCATGGTGGAGGGCGATGGCGCGCAGTCGTCGCGAGCGGCCCACAAACAAAGCTCCGCCAGCGGGGCTGGTCAGGAAAAGCAAAAGAAAACCCCGCCATCAGGGCGGGGTTAGAAGAAAGTCTCAGACAGTCTACCCGGTTGCGGACCGCGGGGGCACCATGGTCCATGCCGGGGACCGTATTTCCGTAACGGCCCAGGGCCACGAGCGCAAATTAAGATGTCGTAAAAACACACGGCATTCAGCCGGATGTTTTTTCGGCAGCAAACCTGATCCACTGCCCAAGGACTGCGCGATGGGCGTGGTCGAACGCTAGAAGCCGCGGCGAACGCTCAAACCCCGCCCGGCGCGACGTAGCAGTACACTTGTCCCTGGTTGCCGATGAAAATGATGCCGTGACCGGTCGGGTTGCCGCGGTCCCATTTCATTTTCTGGTTCGGTACATTGATACGGGTGCCGCTCGGGATGACGCCTTTGCCATCCGTAATTACCGCTACATAATGATCGCCATCGACCTCGAACGTGTCGGCCTCGAAGGCGTCCGCCTCGCCGCAACAGGACATGTAGGGATTGTCGGGCTGCATCAAGCTTTGAAACCACTCGCGTACATTGATGGGCGTGTCGTTCCATTGCCCATTGTCTCTCGCCAACGCGGTACTGGAAAGCATCAGGAAAAGTGCCACGTAGCGCATAGTCGACCTCCTCAAGTGATACGCATGTTGCGGTGCAATATCCGTACCAATCTGCATCGACTGCGGCCGGTAAACGCCGGCCGCCCATGCAAGGCCGCATAGGTGTTGCGCGCCGGCAACAGATCGGCTGCCTTCGGCGATTCAAATCATTTGCAGACTCACCCGCCCCAGGGTGTTAAATTACCATTCTGGTGGGAGTGGCGTGGATGCAGTGCTTCATTTGCGGCGAGCAGATGCGGGTCGTGATGGTCGAGCCGCATGCCGTGGATATGCAAGGGTTCGAGCTGCGCACCTTTCAGTGCATCGGTTGCGGCGATACCGAGAAGCGCCCGGTCTTCGACAGCACGCGATCGCTGCGACCGACTGCTCTCGTCTCGGAAGCCATTGCGCCGCCGCCAGCGAGCGCGCCGGTCCAGAGCAACAAGGTCCGGACCATCCTCGGCGGCCTGGTCCGGCTGCGCGGCGGCACGCCCAATCCCTGACGGCGACGCTTTTCCGGATGGTTGTCATGGCCGGGCTCGTTGTTTATCCGGCGATGACACGGTCAGCGTTGGGGCCGGGACAAGAGTAGCGCCGGCGGCCAGCGCCACCTACTTCGGCGGCGGCCAGCGCGGGAAGGCCGTGAAGCCGTCGCGGTTCGGCATCTTCACCTTCGGCAGCGACTGCGCATCGATGACGTCATCCTGCCCGATCACGCCGTTGAGATAGAGCACGTAGGCGGCGACCGCATAGACCTCCTGGTCGCTCAGCGATTTCGGCCGGTCCCACGGCATGGCGCGCCGGACGTAGTCGAACAGCGTGGTCGCATAGGGCCAATAGCTGCCCACGGTCTTCACCGGCGCCTTGCCGGGCGCGATGGTGCCGGCGCCGCCGACCAGCCGGTCGTTCGGCCCGCCGGCGCCCTTCTCCCCGTGGCATGCCTGGCACTTGGCGGCGAAGACGGTCTCGCCGTCGCGTGCCGTTGCCTTGCCGGGCGGCAGACCGGCGCCGTCCGGTCCGATGCTGATGTCCCAGGCCGCGATATCGGCCGGCGTCACCGGCTTGCCGAAATGCGGCTCGTCGGCGGCCATTGCGGTCGAGGTGGCAACGGCCAGCAGCAGCGCGGCGCCGACCGCGAGACGATCAAGCAAACACATTGGTCGCCTCCCCGGCTTGATCGATCTTCCAGCTGGCGATGGCGTTGTAGTGATAGTTGCCGCGCAAGCCGCGCTCGGCGACGAATTGCGCGCGCGAGGGCTGCACCATCCCGGTATCGTCGGTGGCGCGGCTTTGCAGCACCGCGGGGCCGCCGTTCCATTGCCAGGGCGCGCGGAAGCGCGTCAGCGCCTTCGGCAGCACCGGCTCCTGCAGGGCGGCCGGCGCGAAGCTTTGGCCGCCGTCGGCCGAGACCTCGACCTGCCGGATGCGACCGTTGCCGGACCAGGCCAGGCCCGAAATCTCGTAGAACCCCGGACCCTTGAGCGTCAGGCCGGGCGAGGGCCGCGTGATCATGGACTTGACCTCGATCGGGAACACGAACTGCCAGGCCTTATCCTCCTTGAGCAGGATCGTGTATTTCGAGGTCTCGTCCTTGGTCATGATCGGGGCGTCCACCAGCTTGAGCCGGCGCAGCCATTTCACGTTCATGTTGCCCTCGAAGCCGGGCAGCAAGAGCCGCAGCGGATAGCCGTTCGAGGGCCGCACCCGCTCGCCGTTCTGATAGAGGCACACCAGCGCGTCATCCATCGCCTTGACGAGCGGAAAGCTGCGGCTCATGCCGGAGCCGTCGGCGCCTTCGGCCAGCACCCATTTGGCGCGCGGATCGATGCCGGCTTCGTCCAGCAGCGTCGAGAGCTTGACGCCGGTCCAGTCCGAGCAGGACAGGAGCCCATGGATGTCCTGCACATTGAGCGGCCGCGCCTGCGCGGTATAGAGCGCGCCGCTGTTGCCGGCGCATTCCAGGAACGCGATGCGCGAGGTGCGCGGATAGCGCGACAGGTCCTCGAGCGAGAATTCGAGCGGCTGGCGCACCAGCCCGTGGATCACCAGGCGATGCTGCTCGGGATCGATGTCCGGCACGCCCGCATGGCTGCGCTCGTAGTGCAGCCCGCTCGGCGTGATCATGCCGTCGAGCAGCTGATGCGGGGTGCGCGAGCTGCCGATGCCGGGCGTCGCCGGATTGTTGGGCGCCGCCCAGGTCCGCACGACCTTGTTCTCGAAACCAGAGGGTTGGCCATAGGCGCTGAAATTCGCGCCCGGCTCCTTCGACCAGCGCGGCACCGTGAGCGGCTCGGCCAATGCGCCCGACGGGCTCAAGCGCCGGCGCCGACCCCGGCCGCGCCCGCCAGGAGGGTGCGCTCGAGGAAGAGGCGCCGGTTGAGGATGCCGTTGCCGGCCGCTGGCTCCGGGAGCCACTCGTCTTTGCGTTTCCTGCCCATGATGTCCCTCCTTGGTGAGGTTGTCGGCTTGATCCTTCCCAGCGTAGCCTGAATGAGGCGCGAGCGAAATCGGGGTCCCGCACGCGTTTCCTCATACAGACCCGCGCGCCCGGCCGGCCTCGACCGTTGGCGCGAAATCTGTTAGCCGCTTTCCGCAAGTACTTCTCGCCGGGGTCGCCATGAAAATTACCGGGCAGGTCAGGGTGAAGGCGCCGCGCGCGGCCGTGTATGCGGCGCTGCGCGATGCGCGCTTTTTCGCCTCCTGCGTGGAGGGCGTGCATGATCTCACCGAGATCGCACCCGATCGCTATGAAGCCGTGCTGGAGACCAAGGTCGCCTACATGTCCTTCAAGTTCAAAGTCACGGTCGAGCTCACCCGCGCCGAGCCGCCGCGCGAGATCGAGGCCAAGGTCGAGGGCACGCCGCTCGGTATCGTGGGCCGGCTGACCGCGACCGCGCTCACCACCTTGAGCGAGACCGGCGAGGAGACCCACATCGACTACACCGTCGATTCGAAGCCTGACCGGCAAGCTCGGCAGCCTCGGGCAACCGGTGCTGCGCTCCAAGGCCAAGGAGATGGAGCGCCAGTTCGCGGCGCGGCTGCAGGCGGCTTTCGACCGCACCGGCGCGCAGGCGGCGCCATGATCCCGTTCGAGCTGGAGGAGCCGGCTACGCTTGCGCAAGCCATCCGGCTGCTCGATCCCGATGACGCCTCCGTGCGCCCGATCGCGGGCGGCACCGCCCTGATGCTGATGATGAAGGCCGGCGTGTTTCGTCCCGCCCGGCTGGTCAGCCTGCGTGCCATCCGGGAGCTCTCCAGCATCGAGACGCAACCCGATGGCGCGCTCAGGATCGGCGCCATGACGTCCTTGTCGGTGCTCGATCGCGACCCCTTGGCGCGCGCCCATGCCCCCGTCATCGCCCAGACCCTGCGCACGCTCTCCAATGTGCGGGTGCGCAATGTCGCGACCGTGGGCGGCCATCTGGCCCACGCCGATCCGCACATGGACCTGCCGCCGGTGCTGATCGCGCTCGGCGCCCATATCGCGGTCGCGGGTCCGGCCGGCGAGCGCACCATTGCGGTCGAGGATCTGTTCGCCGGCTATTTCGAGACCGTGCTGCGGCGCGACGAGCTGATCACTGCCGTGGTGGTGCCGGCCCAGGGCGGCCGGCAGGCCGTCTATCTCAAATGCACCACCCGCGCGGTGCATGATTGGCCGGCGCTCGGCGTTGCGGTGTCGCTCGATCTCCGTGACGGCAGCGTCCGCGACGCCAGGATCGTGATCAGCGCCGCGACCGAGAAGCCGGTCCGGCTGGCGGGCGCGGAGGCGGCCGTGCGGGGCGGCGCGCTCGATGACGACGCCGTGCTGCGTCGCGTCGGCGATGCCGCCGCCGACGAGGCGCAGACCATTACGGACGGGCAGGGATCGGCCGCCTACAAGCGCCAGCTGGTGCGCGTCTATGTCAGGCGCGCGCTCACGGCGGCGCGCGACCGCGCCGGGGTGAAACACTGATGGCAACCAACACGATCGGCAGCGGACAGGTCGGGCGCTCGGTCCGCCGTCTCGAAGGCGCGCGCCAAGGTCGCGGGCCGCGCCGAATACGTGCACAATCTCCGCCTGCCCGGCATGCTCTACGGCAAGATCGTGCGCAGCACGGTCGCGCATGGGCGTATCCGCTCGATCGACGTCGAGGCCGCCCGCGCGCTTGCCGGCGTGCACCGGGTGGTGACCATCGCGGACATCCGCACCGTGGTGCCGCAGCCGTTCTATGGCCCGGCCTTCCATGATCAGCCGATCCTCGCGCTCGACAAGGTGCATTATGTAGGCGAGCCGGTCGCGGTGGTGCTGGCCGCCGATCCGCATATCGCCGACGCCGCCGCGCAGCTGGTGGTCGCCGACTACGAGGAGCTGCCCGCCGTCTATGACGAGGTCGAGGCCATGACCTCGGCCGCGATCGTGCACGACACGCTGAAGCCCGCCGGCACCTTTCCGGACCTCAAGCATCTGCAGGGCCGGGCGAACACCAATGTGGCGCTCGATTTCCATCTGCGGCGCGGCGACGTCGAGGCCGGCTTCGCGCAGGCCGATCACGTGTTCGAGCACACCTTCCGCACCCAGCAGGTGCTGCATCTGCCGCTCGAGCCGTTCGTGTCGGTGGCGGAGGCCACTGGCGGCGCCGACGACGGAAGGCTCACCATCCATACCGCCTCGCAGTCGCCGTCCTTCGTGCGCATCGAGATCGCGCGGCTGCTGGGCTGGCCGGAGAACCGGGTGCGCGTCAAGGTGCCGTATCTGGGCGGCGGCTTCGGGGCCAAGCTCTACATCAAGCTCGAAGCCCTGGTGGCGGCGCTCGCGCTCCTGGTGCGGCGGCCGGTCAAGATCTCGCTCACCATGGAGGAGCAGTTCTATACCCTGACCAAGCATGCCAGCACGTTCCGCATCAAGAGCGGGATCAAGAACGGCCGCATCACGGCGCGGGCATGCGAGGTGTGGTGGAACGGCGGCGCCTATGCGGATATCGGGCCGCGCATCACCCAGAAGTCGGGCTTCACCGCGCCCGGTCCCTACGACATCGAGAACGTGCAGATCGATTCCTATTCGCTCTACACCAACCTGACGCCGGCCGGCGCGCTGCGCGGCTTCGGCATTCCGCAGCTGGTGTGGGCCTACGAGAGCCACACCGACATGATGGCGCGGGCGCTGCGGCTCGATCCGGTCGAATTCCGCCGCAACAACATTCTGCGCGAAGGCCGCCCGCAGGCGACCGGCACCCCGATGCAGGATGCCGCCATCGAGGCCGTGCTCGACCGCCTCGCCACCCGTATGAACTGGGGCAAGGCTTTCGAGCGCGGCACCGGCACGATCCGGCGCGGGCGCGGCATCGCCATCGGGTTCAAGGCCTCGATCTCGCCCACCACCTCGATCGCGATCGTCAACGTGGCGGCCGACGGCAGCGTCACGCTCTATTGCAGCACCGTCGACATGGGGCAGGGCTCCGATACCGCCAACGCGCAGCTGGTGGCCGAGGTGCTCGACATCAAGGCCGAGGCGGTCACGGTCGTGCATCCCGACACCGACGTGACGCCCTACGACATGGCGACGCTCGGCTCGCGCTCCATGTTCCACATGGGCAATGCCGTCAAGCTCGCCGCCCAGGATGCGCGCGACAAGATCGCGGCGCTCGCCCGCGAGCTCGGCCTGCCGGAAGGCCGCAACGTGCCGGTCGCCGAGCTGTTCCAGAAGAAATACAAGATGCAGGCCGGCAACATCATCGGGATCGGCAGCTACATCCCGGCCTATGCGCCGCCCGATCACGCGACCGGCCAGACCCCCAACGCGACGCCGTTCTGGATGGTGGGCGCCACCGGCGTGGAGGTCGAGGTCGACACCGAGACCGGCCATGTGCGGGTGACCAAGCTGATCAACGTCGCCGACGTCGGCCGCGCGGTCAATCCGCGCATCGTCGAGACGCAGCTCTCGGGCGCCGCCATCATGCAGCTCGGCTTCACCATGCAAGAGAAGATCGAGCTCGACGGCGGCCAGATCACCAACGCGTCGCTCGCCGACTACAAGATTCCGGGCATCCTCGATATTCCTCCCGACATTCACAGCGAGGTGGTCGAAGCCGAGCAGCATTCCGGTCCGTTCGGCGCCAAGGGGGTGGGGGAGAGCGGCACCTTCGGGGTCTCGCCCGCCATCGCCAATGCGATCGACGATGCGGTCGGGGTGCGGCTCACCGCGCTGCCGCTCACCGCCGAGACCCTCTACCGGGCATTGCGCGCCGCCCAGAACGATCCGTTGGAGGACTAGCGTTGAGCCGCACCATCCATTTCACCCTCAACGGCGAGCAGGTGACGGCCGAGATCGCGCCGCACCAGAACCTGGTCGAGGTGCTGCAGCAGCGCTTCGATCTGTTCGGGGCGCGCGAGAGCTGCGCGCAGGGCCTGTGCGGCTGCTGCACCGTGCTGGTCGACGGCGTGGCGGTGTCGGGCTGCCTGTTTCTCGCCGCCTTCGCGGACGGCACGCAGGTGGTGACCATCGAGCATCTCGATGCCGGCGGGCTCGACCCGATCCAGCAGGCCTTCATCGAATGCGGCGCCTTCCAATGCGGCTTCTGCACCCCCGGCTTCATCCTGATGGCGGGCCAGCTCATCGCCGAGCATCCCGACCCCGACGACGACACCATCCGCCACTATCTCGCCGGCAACCTCTGCCGCTGCGCCGCCTATCCGGAGATCATCCAGGCCGTGAAGCTCGCCGCCCGCAATATGCGTGAGGGTGTATGATAACAAAGTGGATGCCGCGTAAGACGGCAAATCAACCATCGACCTCATCCTGAGGAGCATCGCTTCAGCGATGCGTCTCGAAGGATGGCCGCGAGTTCGTGCCGTGCAGCCATCCTTCGAGACGGTCGCGCCAAGAGCGCGACCTCCTCAGGATGAGGTCGGGCACAGTCTAGGGGGGTCATCATGCCGAGCATCACCGCTGCCGCCCACGCACCTTGGTACGGCACTCTCACCCGCACCCAATGGAAGACGCTCGCCGCCGCGAACCTGGGCTGGATGTTCGACGGCTATGAGACCTTCGCCCTGATCCTCACCGTCGGGGTGGCGCTGCGGCAATTGCTCGAGCCCGCGCAGTTTCCGCAAATCCCGGCCTATGCCGGCACCGTCATCGCGGTCACCCTCCTGGGCTGGGGCGTGGGCGGCATCCTGGGCGGCATTCTGGCCGACTATATCGGCCGCCGCCGCACCATGATCTACGCCATCCTGGCCTATTCGCTGATCACCGGATTGAGCGCGCTCGCCTTCGACTGGATGTCGTTTGCGCTGTTGCGTTTCCTGGTCGGCATCGCGATCGGCTCGGAATGGTCGACCGGCGCCTCGATCACCGCCGAGGTGTGGCCCGATCACGCCCGCGGCAAGGGCGCCGGCCTGATGCAATGCGGGTTGGGGATCGGGTTCTTCCTCGCCTCCTTGATCTGGCTCTATGTGGGGGCGCTCGGCCCGGGCGCCTGGCGCTTCATGTATGTGATCGGCGTCCTGCCGGCGCTGTTCGTATTGTGGATCCGCACCGGCATTCCGGAATCGGAACCCTGGGAGCGCACCAACGAGAGCCGCCTGCTGGCGCGCGCGCGCCAGCAAGGCGGCGCCAGCCTGAGCCCGGATGAGCAGGCGCTCACCCGCTTCACCTTGACGGATATGTTCGTCGATCCGCAGAACCGCACCCGCGCGGTCCTGGTATTCTTAATGTCGCTGACCACCACGCTCGCCTGGTGGGGCATCTCCACCTGGGTCCCGCCCTATATCGGATCGGTCGCCGCCAAGGCCGGCCTGCCGGCGCAGCAATGGGCGAGCTATGCCGGCATGACCTACAATCTCGGCGCCATCCTGGGCTATGCCAGCTTCGGCTTCCTGGCCGATCGGTTCGGCCGCAAGCCGATCACCATGCTGTTCTTCGCCCTGGCGCTGGTGCTCACCCCGGTCCTGTTCCTGTGGACGCAGGATCTCGGCCTCCTGCTCGCGGTCGCCGCCGTCAACGGCTATTTCAGCCTCGGGCAATATTCCTGGATGCCGGTCTGGCTGCCCGAGCTGTTTCCGACCCGCATCCGCGCCACCGCCATGGCGTTCGCCTTCAACGCCCCGCGTTTCATCGCCTTCCTCGGCCCGCTCTTGGCCGGCAACCTGATCGTCTATTTCGGCGGCTTCGGCACCGCCGCCACCATCGTGGCCAGCATCTACCTGCTCGGCCTCGCGGCGGCACCGTTCCTGCCGGAAACCCGCGGCAAGCCGCTGCCGGCATGAGACGGCGCGAAATGACTTGACGCCGCGGCGCGGATGCGATGCAGCAGGCTCTGGGCTGCGCACGGGCACGCCCCGCACGTCTTTTCCCGGGCTTGACCCGGGATCGTTCCAACCACCGAGCCCGGAACGATCCCCGCTTTCGCGGGGAAAAGCATTGAGGCCGGAGCCAGGCAACCGGCGGATAGAAGGTGATGAATGATTGAACGCAAGCCGGTTGCTTTCGGTGATCTGCGCGGCTGGATCGAGGCGTTGCGCGCCCATGACGAGCTGCAGGAGATCGACGCGCAGGTGGATTGGAACATCGAGCTCGGCACCATCATGCGGCTGGCGCAAGGGCCCGGCACCGGGCGGGCGATGCTGTTCAACAACATCAAGGACTACAACAAGCCGGACAGCCGCTGCCGGCGCGTGTTCGGCTCCGCGCTCAACAACTATCGTCGCATCGCCATCATGCTGGGCCTGCCGCCCGACACCCATCCGCGCGAACTGGTCAAGATCAGCCGCAACATTTTGGAGGGCACGCATCGCGCCCCGGATCGTCAAGACCGGCCCGGTCAAGCAGAACATCGTCACCGGCAACGATGTCGATCTCTACGACTTCCCGGTGCCGTACTGGAACCGGCTCGACGGCGGCCGCTACCTCATCACCTATGCGGGCGTGGTGACCAAGGACCCGGCGACCGGCGTGATGAATGTCGGCGTCTATCGCGGCATGCTGGCGGCGCGCGACAAGATTCCGATCCTGATGTGGCGCGCGCAGCATATCGGCCATCATGCCACCGCGTGGCTGGCGGCCGGCCACAAGGAAATGCCGATCGCGGTCGCGATCGGCTGGGAGCCTTCGCTCGGCTTCTGCGCCGGCTCGCCGGTGCCCAAGGGCATCTGCGAATACGACGTGATGGGCGCGATGCGGGGCGAGCCGGTCGAGCTCGTCAAATGCGAGACCGTCGACCTGCATGTGCCGGCCTCCGCCGAGATCGTGATCGAAGGCTATCTGGGGCTCGATCCCGAAAGCTACATGATGGAAGGCCCCTATGCGGAGTTCACCGGCTATCTCGCCAGCGAACGCTCCCCCAAGCCCACCATCCGGGTCACCGCCATCACGCATCGCGACGATCCGATCCTGCGCGGCACCATCGAGGGCTGCCTGCCGGGCAGCTATTCGGAGAACGCGGTCGGCTCCTCCATCATGCGGGCCGCCACCGCCTGGAACGTGCTCGACCGCTCCGGCGTGCCGGGCATCACCGATGTCTGGTGCCCGCCGGTGCAGGCCGGCATCAACGCTTTGGTGCGCATGCAGCAGAGCTACCGCGGCCAGGCCAAGCAGGCCGCCAATGCGCTCTGGGGCTCGACCGCCGCGCATGTGCGCTACAAGCACGTCACCGTGGTCGACGACGACATCGACATCCACGATTATGCCGCGGTCGATTGGGCGATCGCGCACCGGGTCAATGCGGGCGAGAACGACATCGTCATCATGCCGGGCACCTTCGGGCTCGGCCTCGATCCCTCGACGCGGCGCCGCGACCGCAACCCGGCTCTGTTCGGCACCGGCAAATGGAACCGGGTGCTGATCGATGCCACCATGAACCTCGACTACGACCCCGACCCCGATTTGGGCGGCGCCCGCTTCCCGCCCACGGTCTGGCCGAACCAGGAGGACGTCGCCGCCGTCCAGGCGCGCTGGAGCGAGCTCGGGCTCGACAAGCGCAAGCGGTGAGCATCGTGGTGCACGAAGAGACCGTTTCAATTCCCTCCGCCGGCCTGCGCCTGCACGGCGTGGTGAGCGTGCCGGCCGATCTGGCGGCCGGCGAGCGGCGCGCCGCCTTCCTGGTGCTGCACGGCTTCGGCGGCAATTGCAAATCCCAGAACGTCTGCAGCCCACCCGGGTGCTGGGCGAGCTCGGCTATGTGACGCTGCGCTTCGACATGCGCGGCTGCGGGGAAAGCGAAGGCGAGTTCGGCCGCGTCATCTGTCTCGAGCAGGTCGAGGACTCGAAGAACGCGGTGACGTTCCTGGCGCGCCATCCCGCCGTCGTTCCCGACCGCATCGCGGTCATCGGCTCGAGCTTCGGCGGCGCGGTCGCGGTCTATGCGGGCGGCGTCGACGAGCGCATCGCCGCCGTGGTCTCCAACGGCGGCTGGGGCCACGGCGAACGCAAATTCCGCGGCCAGCATCCGACCCCGCAGGCGTGGGCGCGCTTCACCGCCATGCTGGAGGAGGGCCGCGCCCACCGCGCGCGCACCGGCAAGTCGCTGATGGTGCCGCGCTACGACATCGTGCCGATCCCGCAGCATGTGCGTGACAATCTCGCCCGCCAGTCGGTCGAGATGTTCACGGCGAGCCACGTGGAGATGTTCCCGGCCGAGACCGCGCAGAGCATGTTCGATTTCCGCGCCGAGGACGTGGTCGGCCGCATCGCGCCGCGGCCGCTCCTGCTCATCCACAGCGCCGGCGATTCCGTCACCCCGACCGAGCAATCGATCGAGATGTTCCGGCGCGCCGGCCAGCCGAGCGAGCTGCATCTGTTCAGCGGCCTCGATCATTTCCTGTTCGCCGAGAACAGCGCCCGCGTCTGGGGCGTCATGCGCGACTGGCTGAAGGATTATTTTCCATCTGTGTAGCAGCCCGGTAGCCCGCATGGAGCGAAAGCGCAATGCGGGACCGACGCCACCGCATATAGGCCTGTCTCGGATTGCGCTGCGCTCCATCCGGGCTACAACAAGAGCGACTCCCCCATGACCATCCGCATCGGCACCTCGGAACGCGACGGCACCTTTCACAGCCAGGGCCGCGCGCTTGCGGCCCTCATCGAGGCGCAGCTGGGCCGATCGAGGTGCTGGAATCGCAGTCCGCCAGCGTCGACAACGCCAAGCGGCTGCAGGCGGGCGAGATCGAGCTCGGCTTCATGGCCTCGAACTGGATCGGCCGCGCCAAGAACGGCGAAGCGCCGTTCGTCGCAGCCGATCGATCTGCGCATGGCGGCGCCCATGAATGCGGGCCCTCTGTTCTTCATCGTCCGCGCCGGCGCGCCCATTCGTGCCGTGGACGACTTGCGCGGGCGGCGCGTCGCGGTCGGCTTGCGCACCAGCGGGATGGTGCAGCACGTGCATGCCATTTTTGGCGCGCTGGGCATGAGCTTTGCCGACTTCACCCCGGTCTATCTCGATTTCGCCGCCGGCGCCGACGCGCTCGCGGCCGGCGAGGTCGATGCCCAGTTCCAATGCCCGATCCCCAATGCGGTGATGACCGATCTGGCGGCGCGCGTGGACTTGGGCGTTCTCCCTTACGCGGTCGGGCCAGATCGAGACCGTGCTGCGGGCGGTCCCGTTCTATCGCGCCACCGTGCTGCGCAAGCACGCGATCCGCGGTCTGGCGCAAGACGTGGCGCAGCTCGCCGTGGTGAACGTGCTCGCCACCCATGCGCGCGTGCCCGAGCCCGTGGTCCACGACGTGGTGGGCGCCGTGATCGCGCAGGCCGACGAGCTCGGCCGCCGCAACCCGCTGTTCGCCGGATTGCGGGATTTGTTTGCACCGCTGCGTATGCACGGCCCTGCCGCTCTGGAATTCGGCGGCGTGGCATTGCACCCCGGCGCGCTACGGGCCTATCGCGAGGCCGGGTTGCTGGGGTGAGTGTTGTTTGTAGGATGGGTTGAGCTCTTGCGAAACCCATCAAACACCCGCGATGGGTTTCGCTTCGCTCTACCCATCCTACTGCGGCTCGATCTTGGCTTGCTTGATCACCCCGCTCCAGAGCGCGGTCTCCTCGGCGAAGAATTTGGCGGTGTCGGCGCGCGAGGTGGCGCCGGGGTCGAGCGAGAGGTCGCGCAATTTGTCGCCGACATCCGGGCTGCCGAGCACGTCGACCATGTCGTGGTTGATCCGCTCGGCGAGCGCCGCTGGGCGTGGCGGGCGGCGCCACCAGGGCGAACCAGGTGATGGAGCGGAAGCCCGGCAGGCCCGCCTCCGAGAAGGTCGGCACTTCGGGCAGCGCGGCGGTGCGCTTCAAGTCGGCCACCGCCAGGATCTTGATCATCTGGTTGCGGTAGAGCGGCACCGAGGTGGTCGGCGTGTCGAAGAACATATCGACGTTGCCCGCCATCACGTCGGTCAAGGCCGGCTGCGCGCCGCGGTAGGGCACGTGCACCATCTTGATGCCGGCCAGCGCCTCGAGCTGGCTCGCCGAGAGATGCGCGGTCGAGCCGACCCCCTGCGACGCATAGGACAAGCGTCCCGGATCGGCCTTGGCATAAGCGATCAGCTCGCCCAGCGTGGCGGCCGGGAAGCCGTTGCGGACCACCAGGATGTTGGGAATTTTCGCAAGCAGCGTTATGGGCACGAATTGGCTCGGCCGGTAGCCGAGGTCGCGGAACAACAGATCGTTGAAGGTGAGCGGCGCCGGCGGCGCCACCATCAGGGTCGCGCCGTCGGGGGCGGCGCGGCGCCACGTCGGCGGCGCCCGCGTTCATGGCGCCGCCTGCCACGTTCTCCATGATCACCGATTTCGCCCATCGGCGGGCGAGCCGGTCGGCCACGATCCGGGCCAGCGTGTCGGTGGTCGAGCCGGGCGGCGGAGGGAACCACGATCCGCACCGTGCGGGCCGGGTAGGGCTCCTCGGCACGGCTCGGGGGGCTCCACAGCGCCGCCCCGAGCGTCGCCAGGATCCGCGATCGCGTGTGCGATCACGCGCACCATGCCGCGCTTTCCCATCAGGTCCTCCCGGCCGCGCCCGTGCGGGCTTGTGCGCCATCCTATCGCCTGGCACCCCATGCGTAAATTTCGGATTGGCGCTATAACGCGGGGCGACACGCAATCGAGAACAGGAGCCCGCCATGGCCTATACGCTCGCGCAGTTCTGCACCGAAAGCCACGCGATCCTCAAATCGAAGCCGCTCGAGAGCGCGCTCACCCAAATGGCCGATCGGCTGGCGCGCCTGCTCGCCGAACCGGCCTTCGTGGCAGAGACCTTCAATGCCGACATGAAGCCCGGCAAGCGCGAGCTGTTTCACGACCCGGAGCTCGATTTCTACGTTATGGCGCACGTGCAGGAGGGCGGCAAGACCGGCAAGCCGCACAGCCACGGCGCCTCATGGGCGATCTACGGCAATGCGCGCAACGCGACGCAGATGACGGAATGGCGGCGCACCAATCCGGAAAGCGAGGACCATGCCGAGCTGGTCGCGATGAGCAAATACAGCCTCGAGCCGGGCCAGACCCGGGCCTATGGACCCAACGTGATCCACTCGACCGCGCACCCGAAGGACGCCTGGGTGATCCGTATCACCGGCACCGACCTCGACAAGCTGCCGCGCTACCACTTCGGTAAGAAGGACAGGATTTTGGAGAGCGCGTGAGGGCTCTGCGACCGGCAATCGCGTAGCCCGCATGGAGCCAACGGGTCGGCGCAAAGCGCCGCCCGATGATAAACTCCGCGCAATGCGGGAGCGCCGTTCCCGGATTGCGCTTCGCTTCATCCGGGCTACAGAATTCTCGCCGCCTTTCCTACTTCTTCTCCGCCCCGATCGCGGAGTAGCGCGCGATCACGTCCTTGGGGGTGGCGGCGGTGGCGGTGAGCAGCTTTAAGATGCCGGCGCCGTCGACCGGGCTCATGTCGATGCCGATCTTCTCCGCCTCCGTCACGAAGGCCGGGTCGCGGCTCATGTCCATGAACGCGGTCTGCAGCGCCTGGGCGCGGTCGGGCGGGATGCCGGGCGGCGCCGCGAACGGCAACGCCATGAAGAACGGCAATTCGGCGAAGCCGATGAGCGCCAGCGCCTTGGGGTCCTGGGTCAGCTCGCGCCCGATTGGAACGTCCGGAAAATCCGGATGCCGGGTGGTGCGGCCGAACGCCATCAGGGGCCGGAACGCGCCCTTGCTCCACAAATCGCGCTGGCCGCTCTTGATCGAGCTCAGGCCCACGAACTGGCCGTCGAGCTCGCCGCTCTGCATCGCCAGGAACAGGCTTGCCGCCCCGGTATAGCCGCGGATCACCTTGACGTTGAGGCCGAGGATCTCCTTGGCGATGACTGCGAAGATCAGATTGCTGGAGGCCGAATTGTCGGAGCCGAGAGTGATCGGCATGCCGGGACCTTTGAGCTCACCGACGTTCTTGATGCGGTTGTTGGCGTTGACCAGCAGGAAATAGGCGTCGTTGGTGTAGGACGACAGGCTGCCGAGCCAGACGAACTTGGTGGAATCGAACTGCGCGTTGGGATCGCCCTGGATCTGCTGCTGCGGCACGGCGCGCTCGAACTTGGCGAGCACGGAGCCGTCCTTCTCGGCATTGGTGTAGAGCTTGTTGGCGGTGATCAGCCCGCCGGCGCCGGGATTGTTCTGCACCACGATGGTCGGGCTGCCGGGAATGAAGCGGCCGAGATGCTTGGCCACCAGGCGGGCCGAGATGTCGTTGATGCCGCCCGGCGCGGTGCCGACCAGCATGGTGACGGCGCGGCCCTTGTAGAACTGCTCGACCGATTGCGCCTGAGCGGCCTGCATCGCCAGCAGGCTCGCCACCGCGAGCAGGCTCGCCACTGCGAGCAGGCTCGCCATGCCGAGCAGGCTCATGCCCATACCGAGACCCAGCAGCCGTCGCCAATTCATGATCATCGATCTCGCTCCCGTCTCAGATTTCGGCACGCGTGGTCGGCGCCCCTACGGCAGCGCTTCCAGCAGATAACCGTAGCCGGCGCGCGGCTCGCGCACATGCAGCCGCTTCTGGAACTCCCACACCCGCGCCGGCACCGGATGCACCACCGGGACCTGCAAATCCTGCTCCAGCAGCTTGATGATGTCGAGGGTGCGCCAGCCCGAGCCCAGCATGTAGATGGCGTCCGCCCCTTTGCTCTTGAGGAAATTGCGCTTGATGTGGGCGTAGACCTGCTCGCCCGAGAGCTCCTGCACCTTGTCGAACGGCACGTCGATGCCGGTCATGTCGCGCACCGTGAAGCCGGCGTCCTTGAAATATTTGGCGAAGATGGCGTTGAGCGCGGGCGGAAAGTAGGTGGCCCCCACGATGCTCTTGGCCTTGAGGGCCTTGAGGGCCCGGACATGGTTCTGCGCCACGCTCATGATCGGGGTTTTGAACTTCTTCTCCCAGGCCGCCACGATGCGGGCCTCGCCCTTGAAGCCCTGCACCATGAAGGGCGGCGCGCCGTGCGGATGGATCAGGTCGCATTTCTGCTCGGCCAAGAGCGCGATAGCCTTCTCGTAATGCGGCATCATGGTCTCGAACTCGTCCGCGGTGCCGCGCCGGATGTTCAGGAAGATCGGGATGAGCCCGATGCCCTCCGGCAAGAGCCGAATGACCTCCTCGGTCACCCCCGGCCGCATGGTCGGATTGATCATGCCGACGAGACCGCGCCAGCTGGAGAATGCCATGTGCCCATTCCTCCGCATCTTCGTAGCCCGGATGGAGCGCTTGCGTAATCCGAGAACGCTGCTCCCGCATTGCGCCTTGCGGCTTCATGCGGGCTACTAACTTCCGTAATCCGTCTTGGCCGCTGCGGGCGACACATAGCCTTCCGCCACATCGCTCGCAAGCGCGGCCGGATCGCGGCGGCGCGGATCGCCGTAGCCGCCGCCGCCGGCGCTCTGCAGCAAGAATCGCTCGCCCGCCTTCATCTCGACCCGGGCCGAGGCCTTGGTCTCGAGCTCCTGTTTGGTGCCGAGCCGCAGCACGAAGCGGGCGCGGCTGCCGGGCTTGCCGCCGGCCAGCCCTTGCGGCGGGAAGCGGGTCTTGTTGAAGCGGCGCACCACGGTGGCGTTCTCCAGCAATTCATATTCGCGCTGCATCGCCAGGCCGCCGCGCCATTGCCCGGCGCCGCCCGAATCCGGCACCAGGCCGAAGCGCGCGATGCGGCAGGGAAACTCGGATTCCAAAATCTCGATCGGGGTGGTGTGCAGATTGCTCAAATGGGTCGCGGTCGCGGTCACGCCGTCGTGGCCGACGCCCGCCCCATAGGCGGAGCCGGCGATCTCGTATTGCATGGCGGACTGGCCCGGCCGGCCCTTGCTCCAGGCGATGCCGAGCGCGCTGGAGGCGCCGGAATGCGCGATGGCGCGGCCCGGATTGAGCTTGGCCAGCGCCTCCAGGATCACGTCCACCAGCATCAGGTTGACCATCTGATAGTTGGAGACCGGCGCCGGCGGCTCCGCATTGGTGACGGTGCGGGGCGCCAAGGTGAGGCTCACCACGTCGCGCATGCCGTCGTTGAAATGCAGGTTCGGATCGAGGCTGCCGAGCAGGCAATAGAACACGCAGGCCTCGACCATCGAGGGCCGCAGATTGATCGGTCCCTTGGCCTGCGGATCGCTGGCCGAGAAGTCGAAGCCGGCGCTGCCGTCGGCGATCGTGACGGTGACGGCGAGCTTGACCGGCTGCTCCACCACCACGCCGTCGCTGTCGAGATAGCCCTCCGCCGCGGCGGTGCCGTTCGGCAGCCTGGCGATGGCAGTCTTGAGCTCGTCGGCCGCGCCCTTGAGAATGGCGGCGAAGGCCTGCGTGAGCGTGGGGGCCCCGAAGCGCCCGCACAGCTCCTTGACCCGCGCGGCGCCCATCTGGGTGACGGCGATCTGGGCCTGCATGTCGCCGCGCACCAGTTCCGGCTGCCGGCTGTTGGCGAGGATGAAGCGCTCGATATCGGGCAGCGCGCGTCCGGCGTCCCAGATCTTGATCGGCGGCACCAGCACGCCCTCGTGGAACATCTCGGTGGCATTGGCCGAGGTCGAGCCCGCGACCGTGCCGCCCAGGTCGGCCTTGTGGGCGATCGAGCCCGAGAAGGCCACGATCGCGCCGTCGGCGAAGACCGGCGCCACGAACGCCATGTCGGACACATGCGGCAGGCCACCCTCGTAGGGATGATTGGAGACGAACACGTCGCCGTCCTGGATCGCGCTTGGCGCTTGCGCGCCATAGAGCTCCAGGATGCGGCCGACCAGATGGCGATAGACCGGCGCATGGAAGAACATCGGCGGCGCCACGATCAGGCGCCCGTCGCGGTCGAGGATCACGCAGCTGAAGTCGCGCGATTCGCGGATGATGGTCGAGTAGCCGGAGCGATAGAAATGATAATGCATCTCATCGACCAGGCTGGTGATCTTGTTGCGCAGGATCTGGATGGTGATGGCGTCCATAGTTCATTCGGTCCTCGATGCTACCTCGCCCCGCTTCGGGAGAGTTCGACGCGCGCAGCGCGGGAGTGAGGGGGCCTCTCCGCAAAATGCCTGAGCTGCCGAGAGACCCCTCATCCCGGCCTTCTCCATAGCCCGTCGCAGACGGGCGTAAACGCCCTGATGGCACGCGGGGACGAAGGAGCACGCTGCGACGAGTTGCCAGGCAAGCCCATCTACTCGCTCCGCAGGATCAAGTTGCGATACGCATCCACCCTTCCGCTCCACCCCGGCGGGATCACCGTGGTCGAATCGAACTGCTCGATGATGGCGGGGCCGCTGACGGTGGCGCCGATGTCCAGGCGCTCGCGTTCGTAGAGCACCGCATGGGCCGAGCCCTTGCCCGGCAGATGCATGCGGCGGCGGCCCTTGATGGCGGTCTCGATGGGGCGCGGCGCGCCCGGGGCCGGCTCCGGCACCGGCTGGTATTTGGGCACGGTCACGCGCAGGCGCAGCCGATAGCTCACCAGCTCCACCGGACGCTCCCTGGCGGCATGGCCGTGGATCTGGGCGTGGCGCTGGTCGAAGCGCGCGCGCACGGCGGCAAGCGATTCCTCGGTCAGAAGGGTGCCGAACAAACCGTCGAGCGGCGTGCGCAATTCGTAGCCCTGGCCGGTGTAGCGCAGATCGAGCTCGCGCGCGAAGCGACCCTCGGAGGGGTTCATGCCCTCGTGGCGCAATTCCTCGCGCGCCTTGTGCTCGAGCTGCGCGAAAATCTCCTCGGCATGCACGGGCGTGACCTCGGCCAGCGGCTTGAGCTCGGAGCGGATGTAATCGTGCACCACGTCGGTGCACAGCAGCCCCAGCGCCGAGAACGCGCCCGGCCGCGGCGGCACCAGGATGCGGCGCATGCCGAGCTCGGCCGCCACCGCGGCGGCATGCACGGCGCCGGCGCCGCCGAACGGCAGCAGCGTGAAGGCGGAGAGGTCGACGCCGCGCTTGGCGGCGAACACCCGCACCTCGTCGGCCATGCGCATGTCGACGATGCGCTGGATGCCGCCCGCGGCCTCCAGCAGGTCCATCTTCAGCGGCTCGGCGATCTGGCTCAAGAGCGCGGCCCGTGCCGCCTTGATGTCGAGCACCTGGGCGCCGCCGAGGAAATATTCCGGATTGAGAAAGCCGCAGACCAGGTCGGCGTCGGTGACGGTCGGCCGCGTGCCGCCGCGCCCGTAGCAGACCGGGCCCGGATCGGCGCCGGCGCTCTGCGGCCCGACATTGAGAAAGCCGCCGCCGTCGATCCAGGCGATCGAGCCGCCGCCGGCCGAGATCGAGGTCATGTCGAGCGCCGGCACGTCGATCTGCCGGCGCGCGATGGTGCCTTCGGTCACCTCCAGCGGCACGCCGCCTTCGATGAAGGCGATGTCGGCGCTGGTGCCGCCCATGTCGAGGGTGACGAGGCCGCAGCGCGCCTCGTCCTCCGCCAGATGGGCGCTCGCCTGGGCGCCGGCGGCCGGGCCGGAGAGCAGCGTGTGCACGGTGCGTCCGCCCGCGATGGCGGCCGAGAACGGCATCACGCCGCCGTTCGACTGCATCAAAAAGCGCTGTCCGGTGGAGACGCCGGCCGCATCGAGGCCGCGGTTGAGATGATCGATATAATGCACCAGCACCGGCTCCAGATAGGCATTGACCAGCGTGGTGGACATGCGCGCCCATTCGCGGATACGCGGCAGCACCTCGCTCGACAGCGAGACATGGAGCTGCGGGTATTCCGCATGAATGAGCGCGCGGGTCTCCTGCTCATGGGCCGGGTTCATGAACGAGAACAGATAGCAGACCGCGATGGATTCGACGCCGGCCGCCGCGAGCTCGCGGGCGGCGCGCCGCACCGCCTCGCGATCGAGCCGCACCAGCGTCTGGCCCTCGTAGTCGGAGCGCTCGGGAATCTCCCGGGTCAGGCTCTGGGGCGCGATCGGGGCCGGCTTGGCATGGAAATAATCGAACAGATTGCCGTCGCGGGCCTGGTTCTGGATCTCCTGCACGGCCCGGAAGCCTTGCGTGATCAGCAGCCCGACCTTGGCGCCCCGCATCTCCAGCAGCGCATTGGTGGTGATGGTGGTGCCGTGGGCGAAGAACGCGATGCTGCCGGGCGCGATCCCGCGCGCCACGAAACGCGCCACCCCCTCGAGCACCCCGAGCGCCGGATTCCTCGGCGTGCTCGCCACCTTCTCGACCATCACCTGGCCGCTCAAGGCATCGAGCAGCACCAGATCCGTATGGGTGCCGCCGACATCGACGCCCAGCCGATACTGCGCCGCGCTCGTGTTCATGACCGGTCCCGGTGTCCGTTGTTATCAATACCGCGCGGCATCTGGGGAAATGCCAATGTGGCTTAGGGAAACCACAAAGGCACCAATCGGTTAAGCCCCTGGCGCTGCCTTTGGCAGGCGCCGGGGGCCATTGTAAAGAACAATAGCTCCTTGCGGCCTTGCCGCAGCGCCGGGCCGGCGAAAATCAGCCGTTCTGGTTGGCATGCTCTTGGTGGTCTCGTTCGATTTTCGTCAGGCGCTTCTCGATATCGAACAGCTCCAGCGCCTGCACATAGGTTTGCACCACGCTCGACAATCGGGTCGCCTCCAATGGGGTCAGATCGCCGGCCGAGACGGCGGCCGCGATCGCGGCCGATGCCGCAACGGCGTCGGCCGGCGAGGCGAGGGCGGGAAGCTCGAAATCGATCGGCCGCTCCTTGCCGGGGGGCGCCAGGCGATCGACCACCAGCCGGATCGCCGCCATATGTCCGCCCTTGGCCATCTCGATCGCCTTGCGGGTGATGACCTCCGATTCGCCTTCCATGATGTTCTCCAGCGTTACGGTGCGCTTGTTGCGGGCGCCGCGTGGCCGGCCCGATGGATTTCCGCTTTGTCCGATTTGAAAGGGCATCTGATCCCATCCTTTCCATGTTGAGGGTGTGGTTGATCGAAACCCGGCCGCGGCTCGGACGCGCAATCCGCGATCCGAGACCGACATCGCGCAATAAAAAACCGACCGCGGGGTTTGCCCGGGATCGGCGCGCAGTTCTGGAGTTTCAATTTCCCGAATAAGCTGATTTGCATGGCTCGGTCAAGCGCAGCCCGCGCCGGAGCCAACGACCGGTCGTTCGGGGTCCCGGCCGCCCGCGGGAGACAGAACATCGGCTGGACACTCGATCCGGCGCCACGGCCGGCAACCGCCGTGAGCATTGCGGAGGTTCAATCGCGCCAACGGCCGATGGATCATCGACCCTGAAAGGATCAGCGGCGCCAGCTGAACCGGGATGACCAGCGCAAGCCCCATCTACTGGCCGATGGGAGGCAGGCCGCCCTTGTAGAGGAAGCGCTGCACGCGCTGGCCCTGCACCTCGGCGGTGTAGATGTTGCCCTTGCTGTCGATGCCGATGTTGTGGAGGTTCTCGAACTCACCCGGGCCGCGTCCCACGCGCCCGAAGCTGCCGACCACCTGCCCGTCGCTGCGGCGGAGCACATGGATCTGGCCGTTGGGGTCGTCGGAGGTGAACCAATAGGTCTGCCCCCGGTCCGGCCAGAACACGGTCGAGCCGGTGACACCCGGCGCAGTCGAGTTGCGCATGACCGGGATCTCGCGCACAAAGGTGCCGCTCTTCTGGAAGACCTGAATGCGGTTGTTGTAGCGGTCGGAAACCACCACCTCCCCGTCGTTGGTTATCCTGATGCCGTGCACCGGATTGCCGAACTGCTGCGGCAGGACGTTCGGATCATAGGTGATCTTCTCGTCCGTCGGCGGCTTGCCATAGGCGCCCCAGGCGCGCTTGAACACGCCGGTGTCGGCGTCGAACACGACGACGCGATGATTGAAGTAGCCATCGGCCACAAAGAGCTCGTTGGTCTGCGGATCGACCACCATGTCGGCGGCGCGGCCGACGCGCGTCTGATCGAGACTGTTGGTCTGCTTGGCGGACCTGCCGATCGACATCAGGAACTTGCCGTCATTGGTGAACTTCAGGACCATGCCGTCGTCCTCGCCGTTGCCGGCGAGCCAGACATTGCCTTTGTAGTCGACGAACATGCCGTGCTCGTTCTGCGGCCAGTCATAACCGTGGGCGGCCTTCGGTCCGCCCCACGCCTTGACCACGTCGCCCGCCTGGTTGAACTCGACGACGGAGGGCGCCGTGTAGCAGCAGATCGACTTGTCGCCGCGCTCGGCGCGCTTGTCGCGATCATTCACCGTACGCGGCCGCTGGCTGATCCAGACGTTGTCGTCCTTGTCGAGGAAAATGCCGCCGATCTGGCCGAAGATCCAATTGTTCGGCAGCGGCTTGGGCCAGCTCGCGTCGATCTCGAATTTCGGCGCCGGCTGCGCGACCGCAGCCGTCACCGTGAGGGCCAATGCGGCGGCGCAGGCGGGCGCAAACGTCCGGGCAAGCTTCATGCATTCCTCCTCCGTGCGGCGCCGCGTTTCGTCCGTCCGGCCGCTTTATCGAGCAACACAGGAGAGCAAACCCGGCTCCGTCATCGCGGGAAACAGCCCGCATTCCCGGGCATCAGTGAACGTAACCGCGTTCTCGATAATACTGCAAGGCGCCCGGCGCCATCGGCACGACCGGGCTGTGCGCCACCAGGCGCACATCGTAGTAGAACGGGTCGCCGTACATCCGGAACAGCTCCTGATGCTCGTCGAGCGCCTTGGCAACCGCATAAGTGAAGCTGTCGGGGGCGTCGTCGCGGACATAGATCACGTGGGCCGAGCGCATGACGGTCGGGATCGGCCTGTCCACGCCTCGCAGCAGCGCCAGCGGCGCGATCGCTCTGCCGTATCCCGGAACCTGTGCGAGATGGTTCAAGAGCAGCGCCGGTATGTCGAAGAAGACGAGATCATCGAGCTGACTTGCCTCGTACCAGGCGCGTTGCTCGGGGGTGTCGACCAGAAGCGCGCCGCCGATGAAGAGGTCCGCTGCGGCGCGTGGACGGCGCTCCGAGGTGTGAATGAAGCCGCCGCCGTTCGCCTTCAGGGCGTCCTCGGTGATGCCGTAAAATCCGAGAACCTCGTCGATCGCCGCATCGCGGTTGACGATCTCGATCCAGGTCGGCTTGGTCCGGTTCTTGACTTGCGACAAATCGGTGATCCCGGATGTCTTGTTGGCCGCGATCATCAGAAAATTCGGCTGTTGAACGGCGGCGATGACGCGGTAATTCCGTCTCTGCCGGTTGTCCTTGGCGTAAGGGCCCGCGCCGTTCCATGCCGCGATCAAATTGATTTCGCTGGTGGCGCTGATGTCCGGTATCGCGTCCGGCGGCAGCTCCAGATAGGCCTTGGGGACATTGTCGGCCTCGGCGGGCCAAACCGGCTTGGTCCGGTCGGCCATCTCCCGCGGCCCGTAGCTGGACCAGCAGACCCAGCAGATCTGGACGTCGTAGCCGGCGGGCGCGAGCGCCTCCTTGGTGACGGCGGCGAGGACGCCCCAAGGGCAGGCCTTGCAGGCCCCGCCAAAAAGGGGACGTTTGACGTCGATGCCGGTCGGGCCTACCACGCTGCTCGGCGCAATCCCCGCCATTGTGGCCGGCGCTTCAGCCGCCGAGACATCGGCCCGCACGAAGGTGCCGCCGCAGAATATCAGGACCAGCGTGAAGACGCGGATCCAAGCGTTGAAGCCCATGCTTGCCTCCCTGTCGAGCTCATCAACGGAGCGAGATGACTTCTCCTCGGGTCGTCATCACGCTCCAGCTTGTTGATGGAGCATGATCCTGCGGTTGTGGGGACAAGCCTTCCGAAAACCGGAGCCCACCCCGCCTTCGCGCAGGCAGGCTCTTTCGGGGTCATGCTCCGAGGAGCGCGCTTGCGCTCCTCAGCCGTACTTGAACGCCATGCAGCGAAAAGGCCCGTTACGGGGTGAGCGGCTCGATATGGACGATCTTGCTCGTCTGCTGGCCCTCGGTCCACATGCTGGAGAGCACGTTGGGATCCGAGCTCTTCTGCACGTCGATATGGCGCGTATTGATGGAAGTGGGCAGGAGATAAGAGCTCCATTCGCCGGTTTCCACATTGAACCGTTGAACCAAATCGGTGCTCATATCTGCGCCCCAGGCGTATTTGACGTCGTCGAACCCGACATCGTACGCGCCCGCATAAGGGACCGGCACTTCCCAGGCCGTGACCTTGCCGCTCTTGGGGTCGAACATCGCGTAACGATTGGCATGGAATTGCGAGAACCACAGGCGATTCTGCAAGTCGATATGTCCTCGCCGCGCGCCGCCGATGCCGGGCGGAAGATCGAAATAAGTCGGCTCCCCGGTCTTGGCGTCGACGCGCCAGATTTGCCTTTGGTTCGGATTGTTGTCGAGACTGTAGACATTGTTGTCGAGGTCGGTGACCAGTCCGTAACCGGCGACGGTTCGCCTTCCGGGGGGCGGCAGGACTTCGTGGAATTGCTTGGTGGCGAGGTCGAACTGATACATTCTGTTGGCGTCGCCCTCGTTGGCCTTGGTCCACAATTTCCCGTCGACGTTCGAATGCAGGGCGTCGATCATGGTGAACCGCGTATCGCCCTTGTCCCAATGGGGCGCCAGGTAGACGGAGACCTTTCCGGTCTTCGGGTCGAGCTCGGCGATCTGCGCCTGCTCCATCATCGCCTGCCAGATGTTTCCATCCTTATCCATCGTGACCATGAGGCCGCCCGTCGCAAAGCCGGGCTTCGACACGGGGACCGGGTAGCGGGTGACCTTGCCGGTCTTGGGGTCCAGCTTCGAGATGAATTGGTGCTGGAAATCCGTGAACCAGACGTTGCCGGCCTTGTCGAGGAGCGTGTCGTGGGGCGCGGCTTGGTCGGGCAGGTCATAGGTCGTGATGATGGCCTGTGTCGATTTGCCGGTCGGGCGGGGCTGCGTTTTCAACTGATAGGGCCACGTCTCTCCGGAGCTGAGATTGATCGAGGCGAGGTAGGCGCCGAAATCCGCCTGTGCCTTGGTCGGCGGACCGCTCAAAAGCTCGGATGCGTTCTGCAGGAAGGAAGGAAAATTGGGAGAAGCATTCGGGGTATGCGCCCGCATGCGCTGCACCGCAATCGCCATTCCCGACGCATCGTCCTTGGAGAAGAATGGACGCTGCAGGCCATGACAATCGAGACAGCTCAGCAAGGCCATCTTCTGCGCAGGCGTGCCCGGCGCGCTTTGCATCCACTCGCTGTTGGACATTTGAAGGGCGAGAACGTCCGGCGCGGCCTTCGCGAGCGTGAGGTCGAGTTGCGCAGAGCCGCCCGATGGTATCGCTGCGGTCGTCGGCTTGAGTGCGTAGCCGGCGGCACGGATGGTGATGTCATAGGCGCCGGGAGCGAGCCGGTCCTGGGGAAAGCGGTATTGCCCCTGCGCGTTGGTGCTGACCGAAACCATGATGGTCGAGCCAGGCTGCTTGGCGCTGACGACGACACCTTCCATTTTTCCTTCTTCCGGTGAGGAAACCGTGCCGGTCAGCGCCGTCGGGCCCTGGTTTTGAGCCATCGCCGGATGGCTCCCGACGAGCGGCAAGCCCAGCAGGCCCATGCCCGTCATGGCGCCAAAGAACAATCTCGCAAGAAAGGCTCCAAGTCGCGTCGCGGTCGTCATCGAATCCTCCCGAGGCTGCGCAGTAACTCGATTTTCATTCGAGGATGATCCTGCCGGCAGGAGCGAGGATATGGCGCCGGGCAGGACTGATCAAGTGACCGAACGTCGAGCTGATTTTGTCTGGTTTGGTCGAGCGCAGCCCGCGCGCTCGCCCGCGACGCTCACGCGCCCATCTGGGCGCTCGGGGTGGAGCGCGAGATGGCGACTTCCTCCTCGGTCATGTCGGCCGGAATATCGGCGAACAGCGGCGTGCTCAGATAGCGCTCGCCGGTGTCCGGCAGCATGCACAGGACGGTGGCGCCCTTGGGGGCGTCGCGGCAGACCTGGAGCGCGCCCGCGAAGGTGCCGCCGGCCGAGATGCCGACGAAAATGCCCTCCTTCTGGGCGAGCTCCCGGCTGCAGCGCAGCGCATCGGCGCCCTGGATCGGGATCACCCGATCGATGATCTTGAGGTCGACCGCGTCGGCGGTGAGCTTGGGAATGAAATCGGGCGTCCAGCCCTGCATGGGATGCGGCTTGAAGGCCGGATGGGCGGCCGCGGGCGAGCCGTCGGGATTGCGCGCTTGCGGGGTGCCGCTGCCGAGGAGTTGCGCATCGGCGGGCTCGCACACCACGATCTTGGTGTCGGGCCGCTCCTGCGCCAGCACCCGCGCCACGCCCTTGAGCGTGCCGCCGGTGCCGTAGCCGGTGACCCAGTAGTCGAGCGGCTCGCGCCTGAAATCGGCGATGATCTCGCGCGCGGTGGTGCGCGAATGCATGTCGGGATTGGCCTCGTTCTCGAACTGCCGGGTCAGGAACCAGCCGCGCGCCTGCGCCAGCTCCATGGCCTTGGCCACCATGCCCATGCCGCGCTGCGCCGCCGGCGTCAGCACCACCTTGGCGCCCAGGAAGCGCATGAGCTTGCGCCGCTCGACGCTGAAGGTCTCCGCCATGGTGACGACCAGCGGATAGCCCTTCTGGGCGCACACCATGGCGAGCCCGATGCCGGTATTGCCGGAGGTGGCCTCGATCACGGTCTGCCCGGGCTTTAATTGTCCCGATTGCTCGGCCGCCTCGATGACCCCGAGCGCCAGCCGATCCTTGACCGAGCCCAACGGATTGAACGCCTCGATCTTGACGAACAGGTTGGCGCCCGGGGGCGCCAGCTTGTTGATCCGCACGACCGGCGTATTGCCCACCGTCTCCAGGATGTTCTGAAACTTGGCCATGGGTTCCTCCGGGCGGGTTCTGGTGAGAGCGGCCGCATGCGGCTCGGCTGGGTTTATTCTATAGCCATCCATGCGACGGCTCTAGCCGGCGTCTTCATCCGATTTGGGCTTCGAGCCGCTGCGGATCGCACGCAGGCGCGCGCCCCAACGCCGCAACCGCGCCCGAATCCCATAGCCGCTCCAACCGGGAATCCAGGCCTTCAGCAGCTGGTCGGTGAGCAGCTTGAGGAGCCAAAGCAGAAATACGGCGAAGAACGGGCCGGTCAGTATCAGCCAGAGCGGCTGTCCGCCGTCCATGATGGCGAGGATCACACCGATAATAAATTGAATCAGCAATACCCCGATGAACAAGGTGAAGAGCGTCGTCCAGAACAGCTCCCGGCGACGCAGGCGCTTGTCCACCACCTCCATCCACGCCGGATCGATGCGATCCTCGAGCCAGGCCGCATGGATCTTGTACTGATTGATCGAGCTGCGCAGCGCGATCTTGTCGACGCGCGGTTGCCGGTGACGTCCGATCTGCCCGAGGATGAGGCGCGCGATCTTGGCCTGGCGCCGGGCGGCGCGGCCCTTGCGCTGTTTCGCCTTGACCATGAGATGGTCGTACCAATCC
Source organism: uncultured Alphaproteobacteria bacterium (assembly GCA_963744275.1). Taxonomy (GTDB): domain Bacteria; phylum Pseudomonadota; class Alphaproteobacteria; order Rhizobiales; family Xanthobacteraceae; genus VAZQ01. The sequence goes on along the minus strand of CAVUSX010000021.1, from coordinate 174,614 downwards.
TCGGCCCGCAGCCGCGCCAGCACACGCCGGTGCAACTCGGAATCGGAAGCGGCCGGCGCGCGCGAGCGCGGCTTGTCGGAGCCGGCGATCCGCACCAGATTGCGAAAGGCGGCGGCCGCGAGCGTCATGTCGTCGACCGCCACCGCGAGCAGACGCTCCGTCACGTCGGGAGCGCTCGCGAGCGACAAGGCTCCGGTTGCGGCCGCCCGATAGTAGAGCACCGTCGCGGCGTTGGCGTCGCCGCGCCGCAGGGCCGCTTCGAGCGCGGCCAGCAGCGCCTGGTCGCGGACGTCGTCGTGCCAGGAGGCCGGCAGCGGCGGCTGCAGGCCGGCGGCGGGCGCGCGCCCGGTCTGCGCAGATGCCGGCGTGCCGCCTTCCGGCTCCGCCTCGGCCGGTGGTCGGGTCGCCGTGTGTGGATCATCATCATCCTCCGCCGCATCGGCATCACGATCCGTCGATGCAGCTACCGCCTGCGACGATCTCGGCTCGTCCTCGCCGGCTCTCTTCAGCGCCCATTCGTAGGCGTCGCGCAAGCGCGCGAAGCCGTTGGGGTCGCGGTCGGGATCGAGCTTCTTCAGTCGCGCCGCATAGGCGCGGCGGATCGCTTTCGGGTCCGCGCAGGGCGCGATGCCCAGCTCATCCCACATTCGGGCCTGCCGCCTACAAAAGGAAATCCTGGTCGAACTGGTCGAGGAGGGCTGAGAGCGTATTGCCGGCCGCCTCGATCTCCTCGGGCTCCTGGCGGTCGAGCGCCGCCGTCAATTGGCTGAGCGCCCGGCCGATCACCGCCCTGGTATCGCCCAGGCGCTCCTCGTAGAGGCGCGCCGCCCGCGCCACCAGGGTGCGCATCTTCATGTCGTCGCGCGGATGGATCTTGAGCTTGGCCATGACCGCCAGGCGTTTGGCGATCTCGTCGGGCTTCATCACGCCCGGATTGCCTTCGATCACCAGCTTCTCGACCCGGCCGCTGGTCAGGATGGTGGCCTGGACCTCCAGGAGCCCGCTGGTGTCGTAGGTGAAGCGGACATCGACATGATGCTTGGTGGCCGGCCCCGGCGGCAGCTTGATGGTGAGCTCACCCAACAGCACGTTGTCCTTCACCAGCGGGGCTTCGCCCTGGAACACCCGCAGCGCCAGGTTGCGCTGCTTGTCGTCGATCGGAAACACGGTCTTGCTGCGGCTCGCCGGAATGATGGTGTTGCGCTCGATGATCGGCATGAACTGGCCGTGGACGCGATGGCTCTTGTCCTCGCCGTGCTGCTCGGAGATCTCGATGCCGAGCGTGAACGGGGCCACGTCGGTCATCACCATCTCTTCGAGCCCGGCGCCGCGCTCCAGCATGCCGGCCCGCACCGCGGCGCCGCGCCCCACCACCTCCTCGGGATTGAGCTGGTAGACCGGCAGGCGGCGGAACAGGCGTGCGATCAGGCGGCGGAACATCGGCATCTGCGAGGCGCCGCCGGCCAGGATGATGCGCGAGAGGGCATCCGGGTCGACCCGGGCATCGCGCAGCGCCCGCTCCATCGGGGCCCGCAGCCGCGCCAGCAGCGGCTCGCTCAGGAGCTCGAACTGCTCGCGCCCGAGCGTCCACTCGATCGGCTTGCCGTCGTGCACCACCGCGATGGTGGCGGAATCCTGCGAGCTCAGCATGCGCTTGGCCATCTCGGCCTGGCGGCGCAGCGCCCCCATGATCGGCAGGTTGGGCGTATCGGGAGACGGCGCCGACAGGCCGGCGGCCGCGCCCGGGCCGGCCATGAAGGCGGCCACGATGGCGTCGACGAAATCCTCGCCGCCGAGCCAGCTGTCGCCGGCCGTCGCCCGCACCTCCACCACACCCTCGAAGCGATGCAGCAGCGAAACGTCGAAGGTGCCGCCGCCGAGATCGACCACCAGCACCAGCTCCTCGCCCTCCTGCGCGGTCAGGCCGTAGGCGAGCGCGGCCGCGGTCGGCTCGGTCAGCAGCCGCTCGACCTTAAGGCCGGCGAGCGCGCCCGCCGCCTTGGTGGCCTTGCGCTGGACGTCGTTGAAATAAGCCGGCACCGTGATCACGGCTTCCTCGACGCTCGCGCCCAGGAAGGCTTCCGCATCGGCCTTGAGCGAGCGCAGGACCAGCGCCGAAAGCTCCTCCGGCCGGTAGCCCTTGTCGCCCACGAACAGGAGCCGGTCGGTTCCCATGTAGCGCTTGAAGGCGGTCGCGGTCTGCGCCGGATGGGTCGCCAACCGCTCGCGCGCGGCGAGCCCGACCAGGATCGAGCGGTCGTCGCCGAGCCCGACCGCCGAGGGGGTGAGCGCATGGCCGAGCGAATTGGGAATGAGCGTGACGGCGCCGTCGCGCCAGACGCCGACGAGACTGTTGGTGGTGCCGAGATCGATGCCGACGATCATGGGGCTGCGCGCATCAGGGCGTTTACGCCCGTCTGGGACGGGCTGGGGAGGTGAGCCGAAATCATTTCGGGCACCGGACGCCGATGTGACCGCGGCGCCGGTTCCGATGGGATAAACGTCCGTTGCCGGGATGGCAATCGGTTGCGGCGAATGTCGATTTCAAGCCTGAAGGGCGAGCTCCCAAACCAATCCCTCCGCGCGCCAATCAAAACGTCCTTCGCCCTGCAACTGGTGCGTCATTTGCTCGATGATCCGCCCTCCAAAGCCTTGGCGTTTGGGCATCTGCACGGTCGGACCATCCACCTCCCGCCACCGAAGAAGCAGCCGTCCGTCTATCTCGTGCGACCAATTCAGCTCAATCCGGCCGTTGGGCACCGACAAAGCCCCATACTTGGCGGCATTGGTCGCCAGCTCATGCAGGATTACCGCAACGGCCTGAGCGACGTTCGGCGGCAACAGGACTTCCGGACCCTCATACGCACGCGCCTTTCGCCGGTCTGGGAATAAGGAGCAAGCTCCTGGGTCGCGAGTTTCGACAGTTCGGCGCCGATCCAACGCGTCTCGACAAATAGCGAGTGAACGTTCGCGAGCGCCAGGATACGTCCTTCAATGGCGTGCTTGAGGCCCGCAGCCGTGTCGGACTGAGAAAGCTTGACGGTGGCCAGCACGTTCGCCAGGAGGTTCTTGCTTCGGTGCTCCGCTTCCCGAGCCAACGTAGCGATTTGCTCCTGGTTTCGTTTCTGTTCCGTAATGTCCCTTGCGATCTTGGATGCTCCTACGATTTTCCCTTCGGCATCCTTGACGGGAGAAACGGTCAGCGAAACGAAAAGCAGGCGGCCATTCTTGTGTTGGCGAATGGTTTCGAAATGATCGATACGTTCCCCTCTTCTGATGCGCGTCAGAATTGTCCGCTCTTCATCGTGCCGGTCTTGTGGAATGAGAATTGTAATGGGCTGGCCTATCGCCTCTTTGGCCGGTGTAGCCGAAGATACGTTCCGCACCCCCGTTCCAGCTGATGATCACGCCATCGAGGTTCTTGCTGACGATGGCATCGTCGCTGGATATCGACGATGGATGCCAGCGAACGCAATCGCTGCTCACTCTCGCGAAGCGCGGCTTCGATTTGCTTGCGCTCCGTAATGTCGATCCCCGTGGGATGCAGGAACACGACGGCCCCCGACGGGCCACGAATGGGATGCATTGCGAAGTCCACGATGCGCTCGCTGCCGTCGGCCACCCAGTATCGAAGCTCTTCGTGAAAAAGAGCCCCTGAAGCAGCATGGTCCGTGGCGAAGCGAATCCTTGCCTTCACCTCCTCGGAGCCACGCCACCAAGGCGTCTCCCAGAATAATTTGTCCAGAACCTGCGCTCTGCTGTATCCGCACCCTTCCACAGCCAGCTTGTTCACTTCTCGCACGTAGCCTTGCAGGTCCATGATACCCGCGAAGTGCCCGACTGATTGAAAACGGCCTCGAATTTGGCGGCAGCAGCCGACAAGTCGCCGATGAGGGCTGCTTGCCGAACGATGAGGGCCTGGATTTCCGTAATATCGCGATTGACCTCGAGCACGGTGTCACCAGCGAGCAACTGCATCCGGCTGTCCACAATGACTTCGTGGCCATCCCTGCAGATGTGGCGAAGCTCGCCCGACCAGTGACGCTGCTTGATAAGCTGTGACCGCAGCTCGATAAATTCGATCGGAAATGTGGTCTTCAGCAGAGAATGGCTGATGCGGCCGACCGCCTCGTCGGCCGCAAACCCGTAAAGGCGTTCAGCGCCGGCGTTCCAGAATTCGATCGCCCCATCGAGACGCCACACGAGCATCGGCTCATGGGACAACGCGAGCAGCTCGACCAGGCGCTCGGCAGCTCCGGGGGGCAACTCTATTTCAGCAGGCTCGCTTTCCATCCGTAGCTCGACGCAACGGTACACAAGGGGATCGTGGCGTCCCGAACACCCCGGCCGCCCCCGCCCGCAACCGACAAGAGCCTACCACTGTTAAACCACCCGCCCCACCACGTTTTTAGGCCAGGAGCTCCTCTCCGGCAATACCATGATACCTGCCTCCCATCTCCCCAGTCGAAATCGGGTCTACCCGATCTCGCCATGAACGGTCCGCAAGTGCGAGCGAGCTCGATCGCGACGGCGAGGGAGTGAACACTTGCTCACCTGCCGATCACAGCGAGAAGTGCGACGCGATTCCCGGGAGAGGGCCGGCAACGCCGCCGATGGGCGCGACCTCACCCGTACGCCTTCAGCACATGCCGCGCGATCACCATCTTCATCACCTCGCTGGCGCCTTCGGTGATGCGGTAGCTGCGCTGCTGGCGCCACAGCTTCTCGATCGGCAGGTCGGTGGTGAGCCCGATGCCGCCATGGATCTGCATGCATTGGTCGGCGGCGCGGAACGCCATCAATTTCGATCAGTTCGCGTCGAAACGCCAGTCGCGGTATTGGTATCTTCAACCCAGCGGCGCGCCAGGGCACGTCCACCTTCCAGGCGCAAAACACTGTTAAATCTACGAATGACCGCTGCCCCCATCTGCTCACCGTCGTTCCAGGCGCCCCGTTCACCTGCGATGATCCAGACGCACTTCAGACCATGTCTCGATAAAACCCGTTCCCACCAATCCTCGCGCACGACGATGCCGCTGCTGTTTAAGGAATTCCCGCCCCATGCTACGACGGCCCCCGACTCTGTCTCGAGTGATATGCGGTGTCTGCGGGGTCAGACGAAGCTTCTCCGCCTGCATGAGCCAAGGCGCGATCAGTGTCCCACTCGCGCCCTCTGGCAGCGAGCGATCAAGATCGGGACTCCCAGCGGTAGTCCTCTACGGGAAACGCGACGCGATACGAACGCTTGTTTGCGGTCCGCGAACACCATCTGTCGATTGGCCAGATACCTCGCCAATTTTCGTAAAGAAAGGGGCCGTCCGTGTGCTCAGGCGGAGCCCATCGATGGATGTCGATATGGCCTTCTGCACGGAGGCTGGCCTGAAGCTCAGCGACTTGCGTTGGCGGACACAAGACGGTGCGTATAAAATAGAATTCTTGTTGCAGTAGGTCGTGACCTCCATTCGCACGACGCGGTTCGTTACGACGATCAACTGATGCATACCAATCCAAACGTAGCCATCGTGCGCCCTCGTTGTCCGTAACTACTGTGGATTCGCTGGCGGCTGCCCCCGGATCGCCCTCGAAGGGCCACTCCATGCGCGCTGATCCTTCGCGCGCGGCGATTGAACCGGGAATGAGCGCGAGGCGTCGTTCCGTTCCGAACGATTTGCCCTGACTGTGCTTGGGATGCGCGTACAGGCTTGGGTCGACATCCCTCACGAAGCTAACATCGGTTGCGTAGCGGTATCGCCGCGGTCCACAATCGTCGAAATCCGCGAAGAGCCAAACGCTGTCTGCGAGCCGGCAAAGTAATTCCGACCGCGCGAGCCATTGGTACTCCTTGCCGATGCTCTCCACCGAGGGGCGATCGCTACCGTAGTTTTCCCGTCCAATATCCTTTCCAAACCGTGCGAACGTCCAGCCAAGTCCATACGCTCGTTTCGCGATCCACAACGCTGCGGCACCGACCGGCACCCTTGGGTAGTTTGCGGATTCCGCACTACTCTCGTGCCCTGGCCGCCAATAGCTCCGGTATTCCGCGATTTCGGAGGCAGAAAGCTTAGCCAGGAACCGGGCCTCAGCGATCTCCAAATCTCTCGCGTCGATCTTAGCCCGTTTAGGGGGCGGCTGCGGCGTTGTAGTTGGAACGTTCAATAGCAGAAAGATGGGCGCCTGGAGTTCCCAGAAAATCCGCCGGACCTCCTTCAAGGCCAGCCACTTGGCGTCATCGTCCTGCAACTTTAACCGCTCTTCGAACTGAAAAGCACGCTGACGCGGTGACGCCGTAAGCATTTTTGATAGCGGTACCGTGGTAAAATCGCCTATTCGATGCTGAATCTCATCGCGATAGAAATCACCGCTCGTGCAAGAATAGAGGATGGCATCTCCGCCGGCCCGCTTGGCAATTCGCTCTACATCCACTTTGCTCGCATTGAGCTTTGGGGGAGGGGATTTGTAAGGAGGTCGAGTGTTCGAAGTGTCCAAGGCCGGATCTATCCCGCACAGGTGCTCGGCGAATTCGACAATTCCCGCCGCATAATCGCGGAGCAGCAAATTCCGTGGAACGATCGCCCTCCGAAAGATGTGCTGTATTACGCTCGTCGCGAAGGATTTCGCGTAACCAGGGTCGGGGTGTCTGATCAGCATGCCATATCCGGCAGCAAGTAGCCGCTCCATGACATAGAGGTCATCGACATCGACAAAGCGCGCCACGAGATCCGGAAACAGATCGGGGCAATCGGTCATGAGCGACGAGAGCGCTTTCGTTGCGCGATCTCGAATAGCTGGTGCCGTCGCACTAAGCAGCCAACAGAGGGTAAGTGCACAAAGGTGGAGAATCTCGGTATTTACCTTGTCCTTGGGCGCATTGGCGCACCAATCAAGCAAGCGATTTACCGGGTGCTCTTCGATAAGGTCCGTTCTCCGAAATCACCGTGGCCCAGAACTTGTCGCGCTGCCATGCCTTCCAGCCGCGTAGGCGGTTGTCCAGGAACTTTGCATTCCAGGGATGATCATCGCGAGGCGCAAGTTCGACAAGGAGTGAAACGAATCCCCTCTAACCCGCTATTCAGCCGATTCGCAAGTTTGAGCGTGCGATCCGTGATTTTCCCGGCTTCCCGCCAGCGCACACTTTGCACAAAGGCTTCTTCGATCGAGGATGTATTCCAATGCCGCTCCTCTCCCTCCCAAAGTACATCGACTAATTCGAATCCGAATTTTTCAGGCACCTGGATTGAAAGTGCCTCTGTCAATCCATTCCACTCCCAAAGAAGTTCACCGTCCTCTGAATAGAGGAAACTGCAAACACCTCCCGGTGCGAGCGAAGCGCGAATATCAGTTACGTCTTCGAGCAAAGCGTCCGCCATTAGATGATCCTGAAATCGCTGGAATGCGAAGCGGATCACGTCGTCCCGCTCAATCAGCGGGTCATTGGCATTCGAACTCTCGGGGTGCGGATCTTCGCGCAGCACGCCGTTGCTCAAAAGCGCAGCCATCCAGTCGTGGTTGTTGGGATCGAAGCCAGCGAATTCGGTTCTTACAACAAGCGCCGCCGCTGCACGTTCGACCCAATCTTGGCATTCGACTGCCATTCGCTTTGCAATGTGGACTAACGCCCGTTTGCAGGCGGCCCCCACATCGCTGGCAACCTCCATCTCTTGCGCAAGAGCGTAGGATATCGAGTTGACGTAGAAGGCGAGGAGTTGCTTTGTGCCTACAAGGCCGGTCGGAAATGTATTGCCACCTGCGGCTGCAATTGCCTCACAGCAGCTGCGCAAAAACAGGGGGTTGGTAAATTCTGGAGCTAGCCAGGGAACAGCTGGCCGAGCAATGCCGCGCCGGTCCATATAGACGCGGGCGGCATCCTCTTGCTCGGCAGAAGTCGCAAACCCTTGGATTTGCACGACGGGAAATCGCCGTCGGGCCGCGTCGATCAACACGTATGGGGCGAAAACGTCTCGGCAACTGACAACTACTGCGAGATTTTGAAAGGTCAGCACGTCATTGGCAAACGCTTCAAATTCACGCGCCCAAATCCGCCGCAAGGCGCCTTCGCTGACGGCGTCGATCACGATGATCCCGCGCCTGCGGGCGGCGCTGGCTGCAGCATCAAGCGCGCCCAGCAGCCGATCTCGCGCCAAGCTATTGGGAAGACCCAATTGGCCAATGACCTGGGACCAGATTTGATCATTTTGAAACCTGTGTCCAAGTAGCAGAAGGCAAACGCCGCCTTCGCTTATGATCTCCTTCGCGCCTGCGGCTAAGCAAATGCGATTTTCCACTGCCAGCGGAGCCCACATAGATCGCGCCGCGGGCAATTTCGGCGTTGAAAGGTTTTGAGCTGAACAGCAATTCGAGAGTAGCAATCGCTTTGTAAAGTTCGTTTAGTGCGTGCCGAAAGTATGGGATGCCGTCCTCCGACTGATTGGCGACGGTGAACTCATAGGCCTTGCGTCTAAGATCCCCTATGAGCCGCTCAATATTGCCGACAAGAATGCGCCAATCCAGAATCGGCCAGGGCAGCGTCATTGTATCGATGGTCTTGACTATCTCATTCAGTCCCATGCAGGCTGCATTAAGTTCTTCGGCCTTGCTCCGTTCTTCTCTGCGATCAGCCCATGATTTGGGAAGCGAGACGGGCGAAAGTCTGATCATATCGCGAACGAGGGTTCGAACTCGCTCATCGGTGGAGGGGCTGTGGCTCAGCGTACGCAGGACGTCTTGAGCGGCGACCTCGACATGATCTTCGGGATGAAAGCGCTCGCCCAATGCGTGAATGGCTGAGCTTAACCAATCCTGTAATCGTGTTGGCGTGATCTCAATTACGTTGAACCAGTATTCCTGCAGTCCCACGCATTCTGGCCGTGTAAGCGCACCGATGAGATCACTGGCCGTCTCAAGGGTGATGCAAACAGAGAGGCCCCGGGCATTGGCATCTGCTTCCATCTGGGAGTGGGTCTCGTCCCATTGATCGACACCGGTCCGGCCGCCCCGTCCTGTGGGTCCGGTGAGGTCGCATGCGATGGATACTCGGTAGGCCACCAAATCGGAATGTATGTTCAAAGCCGTACGAAAAAACTCCCAAATCTGGCCCCAACTTACGTCTCGGGAATGCGTAAAATACTTTGCTTGCAGGCCCGTCTTCCCTTCCTCGCCCAGGAAATAAGCTTCTACACCGCCGTCGCCACCGGCGCCGTCAAGACGCCGCCAAGTCTCATTTCCCGCTGCGATTGTTCGACGCGCAATTTGGCAGACGAGTTCTTCAAACCCGTCCTGTTGCGAGTTGCGATGGGCGCGGATGGAAGAAAAGTCGATGGGCATCGAGTCACGGGCTTGGCGCCAGGCGATAGTGCTGCCGGCTATATTGCTGCTGATGCAAAGCCCGCAATTCGCAATGTTACCCAGAATCGCAAAATCACCATGCTCCGCATCTAGGGAACCATTCTGAGACGAATGTTCGGATAGCACATCACCCATAAGCCTTCAGCACATGCCGGGCGATCACCATCTTCATCACCTCGCTGGCGCCTTCGGTGATGCGGTAGCTGCGCTGCTGGCGCCACAGCTTCTCGATCGGCAGGTCGGTGGTGAGCCCGATGCCGCCATGGATCTGCATGCATTGATCGGCGGCGCGGAACGCCATCTCGTCGGCGTAATACTTGCACACATAGGCGTCCTCGCGCGCGTCCTCGCCTTTGTCGAGGCGGGTCGCGGCCTTGTAGACCAGGAGCCGCGCCGCCTGCAGCTCGATGAAGATGTCGGCGAGCTTCCATTGGATGGCCTGGCGGTCGGCGAGCGGCCGCCCGAAGGTCGAGCGCTGCTTGGCATAGCTGGTCGCCATCTCGAGGCAGCGTTCGGCGACGCCGAGCGCGCGGGCGCCGTGCTTGACGCGGCCGGAGCCGAGCCATTTCTGTGCCAGCTTGAAGCCGCCGCCTTCCTCGCCCACCCGGTGGCTCGCCGGCACCCGCACATTGTCGAGCACGATCTCCCACGGCCGGTCGCCCATCATGGTTTGATAGGAGGTGGTGAGCTTGACGCCGGGCGTGTTCATGTCCACCAGGAAGCACGAGATGCCGCCGTGCGAGCCCTTGGCGCGGTCGGTCGCCACCATCAGCTGCATGAAATCGGCCTTGCTGGCGCCGCTGATGAAGCGCTTGACCCCGTTGATGACGTAAAAGTCGCCGTCGCGCACCGCGGTGGTGCGCATGCCGCCCGGATCGGAGCCGGCATCGGGCTCGGTCTGGGCGAAGCAGGCGCGCTTCTCGCCGCGCAGCACCGGCATGAGATACTTCTCCTTCATCTCGCCCGCGAGCGTGTAGAGGATGCCGCGCACGGTCGGGCCGGTGATGCCTTCGCCGCGCGCCGGCAGCGCGATCGTGCGCGAGAGCTCCTCGGTCACGATGCTGCGCGCGAGCAGCGACAGGCCGCCGCCGCCGTATTCCTCCGGCACCTCCATCATCCAGATGCCGAGCGACTTGGCGCCGGCGATGAAGCGCTCGCGATAATGCGGCTTGACCTCCTCGCCCTCGAGCGTGTCGCGCTCGACCGGAATGAGCTCGCTGTTCACGAACCGCCGCAGCGATTCCCGAAACAGGCGCAATTCCTCGGGCAGCTCGAAATCCATGTCCTGCTCTCCCTATGAGGCGGCTCGCCACAAGACCCGCACATCGACCGCGATCGCGCCCGAGGCGCCGACCATCAGCGGATTGATCTCGATATCGGCGATGCGGGAGCGGTGATCGAGATAGAATTGCGCGAGCGCGAGCGCGGTGCGCTCGAGCGCGGCGCGGTCGGCGGCGGGGCGCCCCCGATAGCCGGACAGGAGCTGCTTGAGCCGCAGCCCCTCGATCATGGCGCCGACCTGTCGGCGCCGCGACCGGCAGCAGCCGCAGCGCCACGTCGCGGGCGAGCTCGACCAAGACGCCGCCGGCGCCGATCAACAACAACGGGCCGTAGAGCGCATCGCTGCGCGCCCCCACGATCGCCTCGACCCCGGCGGCCATTTGTTGCACCAGCAGGCCTTCGATCCGCGCCCCCGCATGGGCGGCACGCGCGGCGGCGATGAGCGCGCCGGCGGCGTCGGCGACCTCCTGGCGGCTGCGCAGATCGAGCCGCACGCCGCCGGCCTCGGTCTTGTGCAGGATGTCGGGCGAGCGGATCTTGAGCGCGACCGGGAATCCGATCGCTTCAGCCGCATCCGCGGCCTCATCGGGCGTCGCGACCGCGCGGCTCGCCGGCAGCGCAATTCCATAACGTGCGAGCGTCGCTTCGAGGTTGGCGGGAGACAGATCGCTCGCCGGCGCGGGCGGCAGCGGCGCGGGCGGCCGGCCCTGGCGGCTGGCGTAGAACCACAACGCGTTCATGGCGCGCAGCGTCGGCTCCAGCCCCTGCAGGAACGGAAAGCCGGCGGCCTCCTGGGCGGCGACCAATTCCGGGCGCATCTGATAGCTCATGCGGCCGAAGCCGATGACCGGCTTGTCGGTCAGGCTCAAGAGGCGATGGAGCGCCTCGACGCCGTCCCAGGCGCCTTGCTTGCTCGGCAGCATGGCGGCCCAGCCCAGCATGTCCACATTGGGATCGCGCGCCACCACCTCGCACACGGAAGCGGCATGCTCCAGCGTCGAGGGGATGCCGAGATCGAGCGGATTCTTCGGCACGATGCTGTCCTGCAGGAACGGCAGCAGAGCGGTGTTGGTGGCGTCCGAAAACTCCGGAATGACGGCGCCCTCGCTTTCCGCATAGTCGAACAGGAGATCGACGGTGCCGCCCGAGGTGGTGACGAAACCGATCCGCGGTCCCTTGGGCAGCCGTCCGCCCTGGAAGGCGAGGGCGGTCTCCACCATGTCGTCGAGCGAGCCACAATTGCAGATGCCGTAGCGCTCGCACATGGCGAGATAGGCCGCGTAGTCGCCGCCGATGACGCCGGTGTGGGAGGCGGCCGCCGCCTGCGACTTGGCGGTGGCGCCGGTCTTGATCGCCAGGATCGGCTTGCCGGCTTCGAGCGCGCGGGCGGCCGCATGCATGAAGGCCTGCGGCCGCCTGATGCCTTCGATGAACAGCGTGATGATGCGGGTGTGCGGATCATCGACCAGGAAGTTGAGATAATCGGCGAGATCGAGATCGGCCTCGTTGCCGGAGGTGATCCCGTAGGAGAAGCGCAGGCCCCGGTCGGCGCCGGTCCGCAGCCAGAACTGCAGCGTGCCGCCCGATTGGAACACGCAGGCGACCGCGCCGGGCGGCACGCGGCACAATTCCGTGTTCGGATAGGCGAACAGCCGCTCCCGGTAGCTGTAGCGCCCCCATGCAATTGGGGCCGGCCAGGCGCAGATTTGCGCCGGCCAGGAACGCCTTGAGCCAGGCGCCGCGCTTCTTGGATTCCGGATCCTCGCCGTCGCCGACCGCGCCCGCATAGATGGTCGCCGATTTCACGCCGGCGGCGCGCGCGTCGGTGAGCACGTCGGCGACGCCTAAGGCCGGCACGATCACGATGGCATGGTCGACCGGCTGCGGCAGCTCGCGCAGCGACGGATAGCAGGGTTCGCCGTAAACCTTGCTCTGTCGCGGATTGACCAAAAAGACGCGGCCCGCATAACCGAACTCGCGCAGATTGTCATAGATGAGACGCTGCCACTTGCCGCGCTCGGAGGCGCCCACCAGCGCCACCGAGGACGCCTGCAGCACGCTCGCCGGCGACCGGAACACGATCTCGTCCGCACTCACTCGATCACTCCCGGCCGTTTCGCCCCAGGTGTCATCGCCGGGCATAGCCCGCGAAGACGGGCGTAAACGCCCTTATGTCCCGGCGATCTCGATAAGGAAAGCACCGTGCCATCCTCATCGAGATGGCCGGAACAAGTCCGGCCATGACGAGACTGTAGCCCGGATGGAGCGAAGCGCAATCCGGGGCGCGGTTCCCGCATTGCGCTGCGCTCCATGCGGGCTACGGCGCGGCCTTCGACCTGCCATCAGCGCTCTCCATGCGGGTTAGGTTGCCGTCTCGATCCCAAGGTGGTCTGCTGCGCAACGTGATGAATATGGAGAATTGTCAACGGTGTCGCTCCGTCACCAGGTAAAATTATCTTGTACAGGGTAACGAACAAGCGGGGCGATGCGACACACCTGGGCGTTCTGCGACTTCTTCGGCGCTCTTCGGCCACTTGCCGATCGCGCTGCAATACGGTTCGAAGCCGTTGCTGAAACGACGAGACTATTGTGAGGTAGTGGGAGGCAATGAAGCTCTAGAATCCCATCAAGATCGCGTAGCGCCTCGTCTGTGAAGACGACCCTCATGCCCCGCGGCTGTTTCGCGAATACCGCCTCGACCTCTTCGTCGGTGGCAAAACGCCCCTCCCGTCGCGGCTTTGAGGCCACGGTCTATTCCAACGAGCTCCTCGGGCGTCGCGTGGTAGACGCCGCCCTTGAGCTCTGCGTCGATTTCAAATGCGATCTCGGCAAGCTGCTCCTGTGCCTCCTCGGGCCAAGTTTCCGCTCGCCGTATCGCTTCCTTGAGTGCCTTCGTTGTCATGTGGTTTGTATATCACAGCCGACCGATCGCGGCAGGGCAAAAATTGACCTTGCCGAGGCGGCGATACGCGCAATCCGGGACCGCCGCTCCCGCATTGCGCTGCGCTCCATGCGGGCTACTATGAGCCCGATCAGCCCGGGAGCCTGGACCCGATGAAAGTCGTGCAATTCGAGGACGTCACGCCGGTGCGCGGCCTGGAGCATCGGGGCGGCACGTTTCATTCGCGCACCACCGCGGCGGGCGAGCCGGGCACGCCGGGCAATTTCAAGTTCTCGGTGAGCGAGCTCGGCACCGATTATTCGGGGCCGCGGCACCGGCACAATTTCGACCAGTACCGGTTCATGCTGGAGGGCTCCTCCGATTACGGCCAGGACGGGCCGCTCAAGGCCGGGATGCTCGGCTACTATCCGGAAGGCGTGCCGTACGGGCCGCAGGTCAACAACACCCCGATCGTCTGCGCGGTGCTGCAGTTCGGCGGCGCCAGCGGCTCGGGCTATCTGCAGCCGCGCGAGGTCAAGGCCGGCATGGAGGAATTGAAGGCGTTCGGCGAGTTCAAGGACGGCGTGTTCCATCGCCATGAAGGCGTGCCGGGCAAGCGCAGCATGGATGCCTATCAGGCCATCTGGGAGCACGTGCACGGACGTCCGATGACCTATCCGAAAGGCCGCTATGACGCTCCCATCATGATGGATGCGGCGAACTACAATTGGGCGCCCATCCGGGGCGCGCCCGGCGTGAGCGAAAAGCTGTTCGGGGTGTTCACCGAACGGCGCACCCAGGCGCGGCTGCTGCGGCTCGCGGCCGGGGCGCGCTATCCGGTCGAGGGCCGCGGCGTCTATCTGGTGCTGTCCGGCGCCGGCGAGGCCGACGGCGCGCCGCTGCGCAAGTTCACCACCGTGTTTCTCGAAACCGACGAGACCGGCACGCTGCGGGCGAGCGAGACGACCGAGCTGTTGCACTACGGCCTGCCGGATCTCTCCGACCTGGAGATCGGCGTCGCCGGCGCGGCCGTGCAGGCGGCCGAGTAGGTCGGGCACCCGGATGGGCCGGACGCTTTCGCGCAGAGGCGTGGTGTGCGGCTGGCGGCGCGCTGGCGCTCGGCGGCGCCGCGCTCACGCCCTCCCGCGCGCAGGCGGCCGACTTCTACCGCGGCAAGACCCTCACTTTGATCGTGGGCTTTGCGCCCGGCGGCGGCGTCGATACCCAGGCCCGCACCATCGCGCGCCATCTGGTGCGCTTCATCCCGGGCCAGCCGGCCATGATCGTGCAGAACATGGAAGGCGCGGCCGGCGCGCTCGCCACCAATTTCCTCAATCGCGTCGCCCCCGACGGCCTCACCATCTCCACCCCCGGCCGCTCCTGGTTCGTGGAAGGGATCGTGAGGGGGCCGGCCATCGGCTTCGATCCGACCAAGTTCACCTATATCGGCAGCGCCGGCGGCTCGAACTCGGTCGCCTATGTGCGCGCCGCGACCGGCATCAAGTCGCTCGACGATCTCAAGTCGGCGCGCGCGACCGTGACCTTCGGATCGCTCGCCAGCACCACCCCGACCGCCATGGTGCCGCTGATGCTCGCCAGCCTCGGCATGCCGGTCAAGGTCGTGCTCGGCTATGTGTCGACCGCGCGCGTGCTGGTGGCGCTGGAGCAGGGCGAGGTCGACGCCGTGTTCACGGTGGCGGATTCGTTCGCGCGCCGGCAGGACCTGATCGCCAACGGGATCGTGGTCCCGATCTTCCAATCCAAGCCGGGCCTGCCCGGCCTGCCGCTGGTGCGTGACGTTTTGCCGCCGCGCGAGGGCCCGCTGCTCACGCTGGTGATGGGGACCGACAATTTCGGGCTGCCGCTGGTCGGCCCGCCCGCCATGGCGGCCGAGCCGACCGCGATCCTGCGCAAGGCCTTCCTCGATATGGTGGCCGACAAGGACTACCAGGCCGATGCCGTGAAGGCCGATCTGCCGGTCGGCGCCCCGCTCGACGGCCTCGCAGCTCGCCGCCATGATCAACGAGCTCGCCACCTCGGCCTCGCCCGAGACCATCGCGGCCTACCGGCGCCTGGGGGCGACGAAATAGAACCGTGACGCGCCGTAGCCCGGATGGAGCTGCTTGCGTAATCCGGGACCGCCCCTCCCGCATTGCGCTTGCGCTCCATGCGGGCTACAGGAGCAGAAATCTCGCCGTCAGTGAGGGGTGCAAATGCTGTTGGATAAGCCGGAAGGAAAGCCCGACGACAAGGTCGCTTGGGGCAGCGACATCGCGGCCCAGATGCTGCGGCGCTGCGGCATCCGTTATCTCAGCCTCAATCCGGGCGCGAGCTATCGCGGGTTGCACGACAGCCTGGTCAATCATCTGGGCAATGAAAATCCCGGCATCCTGTTGTGCCTGCATGAGGACCACTCGGTCGCGATCGCGCACGGCTACGCCAAGGCGACCGGCGAGCCCATGGGCTGCGTGCTGCACAGCAATGTGGGCCTCCTGCACGGCATGATGGGTCTGTTCAACGCCTGGTGCGACCGCGTGCCCATGATGGTGCTCGGCGCCACCGGCCCGGTCGATGCCGAGAAGCGCCGCCCCTGGATCGACTGGATCCATACCTCGCGCGATCAGGGCGCCTTCATCCGCTCCATCATCAAATGGGACGATCAGCCGACCTCGGCGCCGGCGCTGGTGGAATCGATGACGCGGGCCAATCTGGCCACGCGCTCGTTTCCGACCGCGCCGGTCTATATCTGCCTCGACGCCGGCTTGCAGGAATCCCGCCTCGACAAGGAGCCCGAATGGCCCGACCTGGCGCGCTTCAAGCCGCCGGCGGCGCCGCGTCCCGCCAAGGAATCGGTCGATGCAGGCGGTGGCGCTCCTCAAGGGCGCGCAGCGGCCGCTGATCATGTTCGGACGCGGCTCGCGCAGCGCGCCGTTCTGGCAGCCGCGCATCGCGCTCGCCGAGCGGCTGGGCGCCTGCGTGCTCACCGATCTCAAGCAGGGCGCCATGTTCCCGAGCGATCATCCGGCGCATTACATGCCTCCGTTCAACGTGCTGCCCAAGCCGGCGCGCGAGCTGGTATGCGAGGCCGACGTCATCCTGGCGCTCGACTGGATGGATCTGGGCGGCGCGCTGCGCCAGGCCCGCAATGTCGGCAAGGTCGGCGCCAAGGTGATCAGCGCCACGCTCGATCAGAACCTGCACACCGGCGCCAACATGGAGTACCAGGCGCTGCCGACCGTGGACGTCGCGATGGCGACCACCGGCGATGCGGTGGTGGCCGAATTGGTCGAAGCGCTCGGCAAGGGCGGCGCCAAGGCGCCCTGGAAGGCGCGCCAGCCCGCCAAGGCGCGCGGCGCCGACAGCGGCATGATCACCATGGAGCAGATCGCCTCGACGCTGCGCGCCGAGTTCAACGATCCCGACAAGGTGAGCTTCTGCACGCTCGGCCGCGGCTGGCCGTTCGATATCTGGCCGATCGAGAGCGGCATGACCTATCTGGGCAAGGACGGCGGCGGCGGGCTCGGCTCCGGGCCCGGCCTTTCGGTCGGCGCCGCGGTCGGGCTCTACGAGCAGGGCCGCTACGCGGTCTCGATGCTGGGCGACGGCGATTTCTGCATGGGGGCGACCGCGATCTGGACCGCCGCGCGCCACCGCATCCCGCTCCTGATCCTGATCAACAACAATCGCTCCTACTTCAATGACGAGCTGCACCAGGACACGGTCGCGCGCACGCGCGGGCGCGAGGCCAAGAACCGCTGGATCGGCCTGCGCATGGAGAACCCCACGCCCGACATCGCCAAGCTGGCCGAGGCGCAAGGCGCCGTCGGCATCGGCCCGGTGACCAAGGCCTCCGACGTCAAGGCGGCGCTGGAGAAGGGCGTCGCCATCCTCAAGAAGGGCGGCGTCTGCGTGATCGATTTCCATGTCGACCCGCCGCCGGAGCGGGCCGCCATCTCGGCGCTCGGCCACCGCGAGACGGGGTATTGAGAGCGGCGCGGAGGTCAAGGGTAGGGTGGGTTAGGCGCCGCACGGACCTTGATGAAGTCCTCGGCGGCGATGGCGCCGTAACCCACCGGCCGAGTTTCAATTGCGAGCATGGGCCGACGGGTTTCGCAAGCGCTCAACCCATCCTACAATCACGGCCATTCGGGAACGCCCCCATGACCGACGCCGCATCGCCGTGGCCGACGCAGCTGCGGCTGCACAAGGACCGCAAGACGCTCACCATCGCGTTCGACAACGGCGAGCGCTTCGATCTCGCCGCCGAGTATCTGCGGGTGCGCAGCCCGAGCGCCGAGGTGCAGGGCCACGCGCCGGACGAGCGCAAGACGGTTCCGGGCAAGCGCGACGTCGCCATCCTGGAGCTCAAGACCATCGGCAATTACGCGGTGCGCCCGGTATTCGACGACATGCATTCGACCGGCATCTACAGCTGGGACTATCTCTTGACGCTCGGCCGCAATCGGGAAGCCTATTGGCAGGACTATCTCGACGAGCTCGCCGCCAAGGGCCTCACGCGCTGAATGGCGAATAGCGAATGGCGCATGGGGGCTCGGCTTCCCGGTCTCTCCTGCGCTATTCGCCGACCCCCTATCCGCCCTTTTTCCCGTTCCCCTCGGCACGAATACCCATTGCCTGTGGGCGAAATTGACCGCAAGGTTGGGGGGCAGGGGTGACGGGGCGTTGGCCGCGCTTTGTGGCGTAAGGTAGCGGAAAACGGGGGAGTTCGTTCAGATGCGTCGGGATCGGCCGGAATTTGCGTGGCGTCGCGTGATCGGCACCCGGGGCCGCTTGGCCGCGATTGGCGGCGTTTTTTGCGTTATCCACATCTTGTCCGGGTGCACGCTCGAGTCCGTGAAGCCCGACCTCGCCCTCGATACTCCCGGCAAGTATCGCGCCCCGCACGGGGCCGCCGATGCCGCCGTGCCCAAGCTCGACTGGTGGCGCGGCTTCCGATCGCGCGAGCTGGTCAGCCTGATCGAGAATGCCCAGGCCCATAATCTCGACATTGCGATCGCGATTGCGCAGCTCAAGCAGGCCGACGCGCAGGTGCAGATCAGCGGCGCGCCGCTGTTTCCCTCTATCGACTACAACGCCAACGCACAGGTCTCGAAGTCCTCGTCCGCGACCGGCAGCGGAAGTGGCGGAGGCACCAGCCGGCAATTCTCGAATTCTTTGAGCGCGAGCTATGTGCTCGACTTCTGGGGCAAGAACCAGGCGACGTTGGTCGCCGAGGAGGAGACGGCCACCGCCAGCCGCTACAATCGCGAGGTCGTCACCCTCACCACCATCACCACCGTTGCCACCACCTATTTTAACATCCTGGGTGCCCAGGACGAGCTGCGGATCTTGCGCAAGGACGTCGATGATTCCAGCCGCATCCTCGATTTGATCAATCAGCAGTTCGGCGCCGGCACGGTGTCGCAGGTCAACGTGGCCCAGCAGCAGAGCGTGGTGGCGACCCTGCGGGCGGAGATCCCGCCGGTCGAGCAGACGCTGCAACAGAATTTGGCCGCGCTCGCGGTTTTGATCGGGCGGGCGCCGGAGCGCTACGTCGCGCGCGGCGGCAGCATGATGCAGGTCTCGGTTCCGCGTGTGACCCCCGGTCTGCCCTCGGAGCTGCTCGACCAACGGCCCGACCTGCGGCAGGCCGAGGCGCTGCTCGCCGCCGGCAACTACAATGTCCAGTCCGCCCGCGCCGCCTTCTTTCCCAACATCACGTTGACGGCCGAAGGCGGATTCCAGAGCGCGGCCTTGAAGACCCTGTTCGGCCCCGGCGCCTGGTTCTACACGGCGGCCGCCGGCCTCACCCAGCCGGTGTTCGACGGCTTCTTGCTGGAAGGCCAGCTCCAGAAGCAGCTCGGGGTGCGGGAGGAAGCCCTGCAGACCTATCGCAAGGACGTGCTGTCGGCCTTCTCCGATGTCGAGAAGGCGCTGGTCGCGCTCGAGCAGACCAGCCTGCAGGAGAAATATCAGCGTGAGGCCGTGCTCGCCTCGCAGATGGCGTTCTACCTCTCCGAGCAGCAGTTGCGCGAAGGCACCGTAAACCTGGTCACGCTGCTGCAGACCGAGCAGACCTTGTTCCAGGCCGAGGATTCCCTGGTGCGGGTGCAGCTCACCCGGCTGTTGGCGGCGGTGGCTCTGTTCCAGGCGCTCGGCGGCGGCTGGGCGCCGCCGGACCGGGTCGCGAGCGCGGCCGCGCCGCCGCATTGAGGCAGGTCTCGGCATAGCCGTAGGGTGGGCATTGCGCCTGCTCAGTGCATCATGATTTTGCGCCAGTGCGCGCAATGCCCACGCGGCCCGGGCCTCGCCGCTTGTCGCGTGGGCAAAATCGCCTTCAGCTCTGCGCCAGCCTTTTGACCATTCCCGGCGATTTTGCCCACCCTACAGGCCGAGGTGAAATCCTACTTCTGCCAGCCCAGCAGTTGCGCGGTGCGCTCCAGTACCGGCTTGGGCACGGCCGCGGCTTGCTTGATCAGGGCTGCGATCTCGGGGCCGGTCTGCGGGCGGATCATCATGGCGTGCTGGGCCGCCTCGGCGAGGAACGCCTTGTCCCGCAGGGTGGCGTCATAGGCCTCGCGCAAGAGCTTCATCCGTCCGGCCGGGACTTCCGGGGCGAGCCAATTGGTATAGCCGAGCGCGGTCGGCAGCGTGACCACGGTGGCGATCTGCTTGTCGGGCGGGCTCTGCACCAGGTCGATGAGCAGCGGCACTTGCGTGATCTCCGGCTCCGGCTTGAAGCCGATCTGGACCAGGATGTTGATCTTCTTCTGGTCGACCCAATCCTGATTGCTGCTTATCAGGCTCGCCCAGGTGTTGCCGCCGCGTCCCATCACCTCCCCGCGCTCCAGCGCCAGATGGATTTCCTTGGTGCCCGCATAGCCGTTGATCACCTTGAAGCGGGTGCCCAAGAGGCCGTTGAGCAGGGTCGGGTAGATGTAGGAATCGGAGGTCGTGCCGGCGCCGCCGAGCAGCACGTCGCGCGCCTTGGCGTCCTCGAGCGTCCGGATGCCGGACTGGTACCACGTGTAGAGCGTGCCGTTGGAGGAGGCCATGCTGCCCAGCCAATTGATGTCGGCGGCATTGAACTGCGCGCCGGCGCCGCCGAGCATCTGGTACATCGGCATGTTCTGATTGACCGCCGCGATCACGGTGCCGTCCTTCGGCGCCACCGAATAGACGTAGTTCGCGGCCCGCACGCTGCCCGCCCCCTCCATGTTCTGCACCACGACATTGGGCTGGCCGGCGATGTGGTTGCCGAGATAATGGGCGAGCAAGCGGGCATAGAGGTCGTAGCCGCCGCCCGCCCCGAAGCCGACGATCACCGTGATGGTCCGGCCGCGGTAGAAATCGGCGGCTTCATCGGCGGCAGCGGCCGGCCCGAATGTCATGAGCGCCGCGCCCGTCAGCGCGACCCGAAATCCCTTGGCGGCTGCACCTGACATGGATTTTTCTCCGGCCGGCGATCGCCGCGGCGGTGCTCTTGATCGCGGCTTTGACTTCGGTCCTCGAGCAAGTTGCTCATCGGCATTTATGCAACGCCTCAGATACGGCGGCAACCGTGTCGACCACGCGCCTTCGCATGGGCGAAGTGAGCGGACGGGTTTTTCGCAGCGCAGCATGACGCGTCTCGCCTGAAAGTGAGTTTTCACCTGAATGTGACATTAACCAGCGGTTCGCGTTCATGAGGCACCTGCGAAATCTTTCCTGGAATCTTGCCCTCGTTGCGGCTTGCCTCTATGTGTCATAAGCAAATGCGCCTATATGTGTGGGCAACAAAAACAACAGACCGGGCAGGAAACGTATGAAGTGGGTCATCGCGCTGTTTGTCGCGCTCTTATCGATACCTGTGGCGCAGGTCGCGGCGGATGCGTGGAGCGGCCAGCCGGGCCCGCATGTTTCCGGCATCGCGCATTCCGCTGGCAGCGGCCTCGACTTGGCCATCAGGCGGCATCAGCATTATCGGCTCTATGATCCGCTCGCGCCGTTGATCCCGAGCCAC
This sequence comes from uncultured Alphaproteobacteria bacterium, assembly GCA_963744275.1. Classification (GTDB taxonomy): domain Bacteria; phylum Pseudomonadota; class Alphaproteobacteria; order Rhizobiales; family Xanthobacteraceae; genus VAZQ01. The sequence continues at coordinate 153,108 of CAVUSX010000021.1, read as the reverse complement.
CCCAAGACCGGGTGAAATCCCGGCCTTTGGATTTTCGGAATAGAGCACGCCCAGATGGACGATCCGAACGGTCACGGATCGAGCCGAGACCGGCGGTTGATCCTGGCCGCGCTGGTTGCGCTCGGGCTGGTGATCGCCGGCATGGCCTACAGCTATTCCGATGATCTGACCGCGTTCATCCAGTCCCTCACCGGCGAAAAGCTCGGCCGCCCGCAAGGCCGGATGTTCCACTATTGAGAGATCGCGCCCGGGATTTGTAGGATGGGTTGAGCTCATTAGGGCGTTTACGCCATAGCCCGCGAAGACGGGCGTAAACGCCCTGATGCTCTTCGCGGGCTATGCGAAACCCATCACCACCGCCGATGGGTTTCGCAAGAGCTCAACCCATCCTACGGTTTCCACGCTGACCCTCACCGCAAGATCTGATAGCCCGCGATCACGAGCTCGACCGCGATCAGGACCACGATGATGATCTCCAGCCGGAACGAGCGCCGGGTGTCGATGATGTCGGTCAGCACCTCGGCGGTCTCGGCGATGACCGAGAGCTTGCGGGTCAAGGCTTCGGCGCGCTCCTTGAGCTCGTATTCGTCCTCCAGCCGGGCGTAGAGCCGCTCCAGATCGGGGCGATCCCACAGCACGTCCGGCTTGTCCGCGACCGCGACCCGGCCCGAGACCCGGTGCTGCACCAGGAGGGCATTGCCGATGTGCTTGAGATTGGCGCGGCGCCCGCCCGAGGTGCGGCCCTTCTCGGCCAGCTGGCGGGCGAACGGCTCGACCAGCTCGAAGACGGCCGAAACCTCGCGTTCGTCGCGCGCCAGCACCACGCTCTTGGAGAGCGCGTCCGCGATCACGACCAGATGCTCGGGCGTAACCGCTTTGAGCGTGATCGGGCCGCCGGGAAGAATCTGATCGTCCTTCTCGGGCACGATGACGATGTGGGCGATCTCCTCCTCGCGCGGTACGACCGGGCGAATGAGGCGCGCCGACAGGCTCTCCAGCACTTCGTCCTCTTCGGCTTGCGCGAGCCCGATCAGAACCACGACCCCATAGCGGAACACCGTGACCAGCCCGTCCTTGCCGGACCGGTAGGTCAGCGGAACGGTCGAGACGACGCCCTCGCGCTCGAGGTTCGACGTCTCGATGCGGTCGCTCAGCAGCAGCGCCCTGACCCGTCTGCGGCCTGTGGGGGTTGGTGCACTTTCGGTCGTCGCGCCGGTCATCACACCGCCTCACCAGGCTGGACGCTCATCGGCGCCTTGCCCGGCAACAAGTTACGCCTCGGCAGAGCCAAGATGGACTCCCTTCCCCAACCACAGCCGGATTTATCCGGCTTCGATCGCCCTTTTGTGACGATCGGGTAACCCGACTTCGCGGGGGAAGCTTGCGGCGGCGGCGCGTCTTGATCGCGGATTTCGAGGCGCGGCCTTTGCGCTATTGCAGCGGCACCTGGATGAGCTCCTTGAGCTGGCTCGGCGTGAGCGGCGCCGGAATGTATTTCAGCTTCACCGCATCCGGCATGATCTCGGGATAGAAGAGGATCCTGCGCAAGACCAGTTTTGCAAGTCCCGCCATCGTGCGCAGCGAGCCGCATTGAGGGCGCAAGGCCTCACCTCACGCCGGCTCCATGCCGCTGCGCCTGAATACGGCTGCCGCGTGCGGCATGGTCAAATATTCGATCAGCGCCCTGGCGGCATCCGGCGTCGGCGCCGCGCTATGCATCCCGGCCGACCACACGGTGATGTGCTGCAGCTGCGCCGGCAGCGGCCCGACATAGACGATGCCGTCGGCCGACAGCAATTCGCTCACCTGCGTGAAGCCGATCTCGCCCTCGCCACGCGCGACCGCCGCGCCGACCGGCAGTCCGGGGCCGATCCGGTGAATTTTGGATTTGATCGCATCGGCGATGCCCAGCGTCCGGAACAGGCCGGCGAGGTAGACGCTGCTCGGCCCCGAGGACAGCACGATAGAGCCCGCGGCCAGCACCGCGGCCTTGAAGGCGGCGGCCGAGGAGATGTCGGGCGCCCGCGCGCCGGAGCGCACCGCCATCCCGATGCCGGAGCGCGCAATATCGACGCGGCTGCCGGCCGCGAGCCGGCCTTGCCGGATCAGATCGTCGATGCGGGCATCCGACAGGATGACGATGTCCACCACCTCGCCGGCGCCGATCCGCCGCGCGATATCGAGCGTGCCGCCCCAGACGATGTCGACCTCGTGCCAGGTCGCATCCTCGAAGTCGGACGCGAGCTCGGCCAGCGCCTCCTTGACGGCATTCGAGGCGATCACATTGATGACGGCGGGCCAAATGAGCGGTGTCATCGAGAGTTCCGGTGCCGGAGGCCGAGGGTCGCGGCGATTCGCTTCCGAATCGCACTCTGGCGCCTCGGAGTGCTGGAGAAAAGCCAAGTCTGGCGCCAATTTTGGTGGAAAAAAGCACCATTTTCGGTCACTTGGGCCTGCTCATGCGCAAAGGTCCATGACACTGCGGCACACGTGCGTTAAACCTCCGCGGCGGGTATTCAAGGAGAACGGACGATGCTTCATGCTGTGGCAGCCGAAGCCGCAGGCGGCTCTCTCGAAGGAGAAGGAGCGCCTGCTTGCAATCATCAAAGAGCGATCGTTTCTCACCAAGGGGGGGCCGTTCAAGCTCGCCTCCGGCGCCATGAGCGACTACTACCTGGACATGAAGCCCACGATGTTCTCTCCGGAGGGTCTCAGCCTCATCGCCGAGATCATCTTCGGCATGCTGCGCGAAGATCCCGACGTGGACTCGATCGGTGGTCTCGAGCTGGGCGCGGTTCCGATCGTGAGCGCGGTCAGCATGCGCAGCCAGAATGAGCGTCCCATCGACGGATTTGTGGTTCGCAAGGACAAGAAGGGCCACGGAACCGACAAGAAGATCGACGGCAATTTCCGCCCCAATACCAAGGTGGTGCTGTTCGAGGACGTGACCACGCGCGGCGGCTCCGTGATGCAGGCGGTGCAGGCGGTGCGGGCACAAGGCGCCACCGTGACGAAGGTGATCACCATCGTGGATCGTCTCGAAGGCGCGGCCGACGCCCTCAAGAAAGAGGGGATCGAGCTGGTGGCGATCTATACGACCAACGATTTGCGCGGCTAGCGGATGCCCGCCGTAGCGGGAGCACTCGCGTGTTCCAGGTTGTCATGGCCGGACCTGTTCCGGCCATCTCGATTAGGATGGCACGTGCGCTCCCAAGCGAGATCGCCGGGACGAGCCCGGCGATGACATTCCTTTGGGCCAAGCCGCCGACGGTACGCACCATGAAAATCTATCTCGCCGGACCATTGGGTTTCTCGGAAGCAGGGCGCTTCTATCAGGAATCAATGTTGCTTCCCACGCTTGGCCGCACCGGCCATGAGATCCTCAATCCCTGGAAGCTGACCGACCAGAACGAGATCGACGCGGTCGTGGCGATGCCCTACGGGCCGGCGCGACGCGACGCCTGGCGAAGGCTCAACAGCGAGATCGGCCGCAACAATCGGCTCGCGATCGACAGGAGCGATATCGTCTTCGCGATCCTGGACGGCGTCGACGTGGACAGCGGGACGGCCGCCGAGATCGGATACGCCTGCGCGAAGGGCAAGCCGATCCTGGGCTACCGCGGCGATTTCAGGCTGTCGGCGGACAACGAAGGCGCGATGGTGAACCTGCAGGTCGAATATTTCATCAGGGCGAGCGGCGGAGATATCGTGACCAGCCTCGCGGACGCGCTCGCGAAACTCGAGACCCTGGTGATCCGACCCTGACGCTTGCTTCTCAGGATGACGCTCGGTCTTGCTTGAGGTCGGGGCGGCGCGCCCTGAATGCTTGAAAGGGATTTGCCATGGGGACCTATGCGCCGCCACCGGCCCGCGCAAGCGAAGGAGCGCTCGAAAAATATCCTCGCACTGCGAGTGGTGGGCGAATAGTGTGCGCCTGCGAAATCATGTTCCGGGGACCAGGATGAAATTTCCACGCCGTGAATTCCTGCATCTGGCGGCGGGTGCTGCCGCGCTTCCGGTCGTTTCGCGGAGCGCGCGGGCGCAGGCCTATCCGACGCGGCCGGTACGCGTCATCGTCGGCTTTCCGGCCAGCAATGCGTCCGACCTGGTCGCGCGCCTGGCCGGGCAGGCGCTGTCGGAGCGGCTCGGGCAGCAGTTCGTCATAGAAAACCGTCCGGGCGCCGGCGGTAATATCGGGACCGAAGTCGTCGTGAACGCGCAGCCGGACGGCTACACACTTCTCTCGATCAGTCCGTCGGCCACCATCAACGCCACGCTCTACGACAACCTCAGCTTCAATTTCATCCGTGACATCGCGCCGGTGGCGGGTGTCGCCCTCGCGCCTTACGTGATGGTGCTCAATCCCTCATTGCCGGCCAATACGGTTCCCGAATTCATCGCCTATGCCAAGGCCAATCCCGGCAAAATCAACATGGCGTCAGCCGGCATCGGAAGCTTGAGCCATATGTGTGGCGAGCTGTTCAAGAGCATGGCGGGCGTCGACATGGTTCACGTGCCTTATCGCGGCAGTTTCCTGCCCGACCTCCTCGCCGGGCAGGTTCAGGTCGTATTTGGTCCGATATCTCAGTCGATCGCGTACATCCGAACGGGCAAACTGCGTGCCCTTGCAATCACCACCGCGACGCGTCAATCGGAGCTGCCGGATATCCCGCCCGTGGGCGATTTTGTAGCAGGCTACGAGGCGAGCGGTTGGTACGGGATCGGCGCGCCCAGGAACATACCGGTCGAGATCACCGACCGGCTCAGCAAGGCGATCAACGCCGCTCTCGGCGATTCCAAGACGACCGCGCAGTTGGCCGACATCGGTGCAGTTCCGATGCCGATGCCGCCCGCCGAATTCGGGAAGTTCCTCGCTGCGGAAACGGAGAAGTGGGGCAAGGTCATCCACGCGGCGAACATCAAAGCCGGTTGAGGTCCGTCGTCGCGGCGAAGTTCCGATCGACGTATTTCTGCAAATCACTGAAGTCGAGGAAATTGAAATCGGCGCAGTTCAGGTCGTAGGGCGCAATCGCTTTATTGCGCCGCTTTCGCGCAGCCGCTGGCGCCCGAGCTCGAATTTACGGGGCGGGGCGCGGCCGGTCGGCGCAATAAAGCGATTGCGCCCTACAAGACGAACTCGCCTCTCCCCGTGCGCGGGCGCGCGCGGGGAGAGGAAGGCTGCGGTGCTTCTCAGAGCGGCGCCGGCGCGATGTTGACCACGTCGGGGCTGGGGCCGTCCTTGGGGGCCGGCTTGGTCCAGCGGATGCTGCCGCGCAGATTGTCGGCGGCGGTCGGGGCCTTCGACAAGGTGATGGTGATGTGCTCCTGATCCTTGGGAGCGCTGCGCGGCAGCCGCCACACCGCCAGGTTGGCCTTGGCTCTTTCGTCGGTGTGGACGCCCTGATAGCCGGTGCCGGTCGCCGCCACCACCTGGGTGTCGGCCGGGATCTGGAGGGTGACGATCACGCCTTCCGCGCTCACGCCCTTGCCTTGCAGGCCGCCGTTGCCGACGGTGAGCGGATAGGTCACGCCGTCGGGGCCGGTCTCGCCCTTGCCGAGCACGCCCGTCATCGGAACCCGGAAGCCGATCTCGTCGCGGGCCCAGAAGTAGATTTGCCGCAACGTCCCCTCCGGCAGGCGCGTTCTCGAATAGTTGCCCATGTCGATGTTGGTGGCCTTGACTCCCAATAGCGCCCGGTGCTGCGGCAACGCCGTCGTGTGGTTGTAGACCAGGTTGGCGAAATAATCGAAATCCGCGTTGACGGCGCCGAGATTGCCGCGCGGTCCGTCGAGATTGACGCCATGACACTGGCCGCATCCGATATTGATCAAGGTGGCCTGCCCGGGGGGCGCGCCCGCGGGCGGCTCGAACCGCCATTTGCCCGGCTCGGCCACCTTCGGCAACGTCGCGAAATAGGCGGCGAGATCGGCGGCGTCTTGATCGCTCAGCTGGCTCTCGACGAATGCCGGCATGATTCCCCAGGGCTTGCGCACCGCTTGCTCGACCTGTGCGGCATTCAATCCGCGGCCGGCGAGGTCGGGTCCGAACGCGCCTTGCCCCTGCTGGCCGTGGCAATTGCGGCACGCCGTTGTCCTGGGGGCGTCGCGCTCCCAATAGGCCTTGCCGGCGGCGGGATCGCCCGCCGCGTTCTGAGCGGAAGCCCCGCTCTGGGCCAGCGCAAGCAAGAGCAGCGCGACTAAGAATCGATTCATAGGTTTCCCCCTGAGCCACCCGACATTGGCGCGGACGACGTCGCGCGCATTGTAGCATCGGCGGTGCGGTTGCCAACGGAAGGCCGCAAGGGCCGCCGCCCGCGACCGAAAGCCGTCGCAGCTCGCCGCGGCGAGGTCGGCAATTCAATCCACCGGTGAAGGTGCGCCGTGGATCAGCTCACCGTCCGCGCCATCTCGCCCGTCGGCTCCGCCAGGACATCGGCATCGATGGCCGCCGCCTGCGGCTGGAAGGCCGCCTGCGGCTGGAAGGCCGCCCGAGCGGGCTCGGCGTGCGGGATTTCCTCGGGGATGCTGGTCGGCGCGTTGGTCGGGTTTTCGACCCGTCGTGACGATCCTTCGAACATCGCGCCTTCCTCGATCGAAAGCGTGCGGTGGAAGATATCGCCCTCGACGGTGGCGCCGTCCTCGAGCCGCACGCGCACGGCCCGAATGGTGCCCTTGACGTGTCCGCGCACCGTCACCTCCTGCGCCACGACGTCGCCTTCGACCTGCGAGCCTTCGCCGAGCAGGAGGTCGGAGACCCGCAGCTCGCCTTCGACCCGACCGAAGATCTTCGCCTGGCCGGTACAGACGACCTGGCCCGCGATCGACATGCCGGACCCGATCAAAGAAACGGTTTCCGGCTTCGCGGCCGGTTTGCTCATCAGCTCCGGCCGCGCCATCGGCTCCGGCCGTGGAGCCGGCTCCGGGCGCTTGGATGGCGGCTCGACGCTCGTGCGTTGCGGCGAAGCCCCGGCGGCCATGAAGCTGGGAAGGCTCGGGCTCGCCGCGTTGTTGTCTTTCTCGGGCCCCTTGCCCTTGAAGCTGGACAGCATGATTTCCCCCTATTTCCCCGGATGCGGGTTACCCCGTCCGCATGGCCGAGACCGGTGATATGCTACCGTGATCGAAGGCCGATAGAAAGATTTGAATCGCGATTTTTGATCCATCGCAGAGGCGCGCGGCGCGCAAGGGCGCGCGGCACCTTTGCCACAGAGAGATGTCCTGGATGCAAACCCTGCAGGGAAAGATCGATGGTCCGCTCGTGGTCAACCGCGATCTCGACGTTCACGGCACCGTCGTGGGAGACGCAATCGTACGTGCGAACAATACCTTGCATCTGCGTGGCGTCATCACCGGCAATCTGACGATTGAAAAAGGTGCATCCGCCATCATCTTCGGCACGGTCGAGGGGCGCATCCACAAGGCTGGCGGGACCGTGGTCATCAATCACCCTCAAAAGAACGGTCGCGACGTCCCTTCGAACAATGCCTCTTCCTCGATCGACAGCCCTTGATGGAAAATTTCGCCTTCGACGGCGGCGCGTCCGAGCAGCTTGACCTGGGGCGCCCGGATCGTGCCCGTGATGCGACCCAGCACGGTCACCTCCCGGCCGCAGGCTTTGCCCTCGATCTGCCCGCCCTCGCCGATGAGGAGGCTCGCGCCGCGCAGCTCGCCCTTGATCCGGCCGAAGACCTCGACCGCACCGGTTGCGAGGATCGTGCCGACGATCGACATGTCGGAGCCGATCGAGGAGGCCTGTTCCGGCTCCGTAACCGGCTGCGGCGCTGCGGCCAACTGTTCCACGGCCGGCATGGGGATTCCCTGGTGGCGGCCGCAGGCAGCGGAACCGCCGCACGCTTATATCGATCCGGTCGATTGCTTGGAATGCTCTTTGTGGACCGCGGCGTCCCCCAAGGACCCCTCAGTGATCGCGTTCCGCTCGATGCAACAAATGCTTCCGATGTTTTTCCGTCCGGTACGGAAGAGCCGGCGGATCTGACGGGGCTTGCCGCAAGAAGGTGGATGTCGGGTCGGGCGGTGACGGCACGCGCGGCTGCACCTGGCTCGCCGGGGGCACGGCGGGCGCGCCGGCCGCGCCGGCGGAGCGGTCACAAAGCGTAGCCAGCGCCAAGCCGGCGAACGCCGCCACGAGCGACAGGGATTTCATCAGCGCGCGCCTGCGAGAATTTTCCGTCACCTCGAAGCTCTAGCACACCACGCGATCGAGCGCCCGCCGCGGCGGCGTAGCATCCTTGCGTGGTCGCATTTTCGGACGGAAAACCGCTTTCCACCCCTGCCTCCGCAGGGGCAGGCATTTTCCTGAAAATGCTCTAGCCGCGCCGCCGGAAATCGATCCAGAACGGCAGCACGCTGATGACCACGGCGCAAAGCCCGATCGGCACGAACGCCACCGGCGCGATCGCGCTCGCATCCCAGGCCAGCCCGCCGATGATCGGGATCGCGACCGCGCAGCTGTAGCTGATGGTGAACATGCCGGCCGCGGTGCGATGGGCGTCGTCGGGCGCGCTCAGGAACGGCGGCAAGGCGAGGATCAGCACGAACGCGATCGCATCCGCGAAGCCGAGCATGCCGGCCCAGAACACCACCCAGGCTCCCGACATGAGCATCATGCCGAAGACGCTCAAGAGCGACAACAGCCCGGCCGCCCCATAGGCGAGGGGGCGCGCCAGCAACCGCCCGGCCAGGCCCAGCATCAGGAGGGAGGCCGGAAGCTGGCCGAAATTGAGCGCCGTCAGCGCGCTGCCGATGAGCTCGGGCGTGCCGCTGTGGGCCAGATATTCCGGCAGGAAGGCGTTGGTGGAGAAATAGATGCTGTTGACCCCGCCGAACAGAAGCCCGAGCTGCCAGATGCGGGCGTCGCGCCAATCCGGCCACCAGCGGCGCCGCCCGGCTTCCGCCGCTTGGGCTGCGGTCGGGCGCGGCCCCAACAGCGCCACCATGAGCGCGGTCAAGAGCGCCGGCAGGCTCCACAGCGCGATGGCGATGCGCCAATTGCCGCCCGCGAACGGCAGCACCAGCGGCAACGTCAGGCTGACGGCGAGGATCTCGCCGATCAACAGCCCGTTGGTGTAGACCGCGGTGGCAAAACCGATGCGGTCGGGCAGCCAGCCGCGCACGATCGGCGGCAGCGCCGGTTGCATGACCGCGATGCCGGCCCCCATCACGATGGTGGCGGCAAACAGCATGGCCACGTCGGCGGCGGCTCCGCGCGCCGCCGCCGCGAGCGCATTGACGATGAGCCCCGCGATCAGCGCCGGCCGCGCCCCGAAGCGTGCAATGATGAGCGAGCCCGGCACGGCGGCGGCCGCGAACAGGAGGGAAGGCAGGCCGGCCAGCGCGCCGATCGCGGTCTCGGAGAGATCGAGGTCGCGATGGATGAACGGCAGCAAGGGCGGCACCGCCAGCACGGTCATGCGTAGCGCCGCGCCGCTCAGCCAGATGAGGCCGAGCGAGGTCAAGAGCCGGCGCGGCGGCGGAGGATTCATGTCTCGATCTTCATGCTGCAGTCGGATAACGAAAGCCGGCCATGACGCCGAGGAGCACCAAATGGAAGCACGCAACTTGGGGGTTTCGGGACTGCGGGTGTCGCTGGTCGGGTTGGGCTGCAACAATTTCGGTGGCCGCATCGGCTTGGACCAATCGCGCGCGGTCGTTCACAAGGCGCTCGACCTGGGGATCACGCTGTTCGACACGGCGGACACTTATGGCAATCGCGGCGGCTCCGAGGACGCCTTGGGAGCGCTTCTGGGCGAACGGCGCAAGGACATCGTGCTGGCCACCAAGTTCGGCATGCCGATGGATGACGCCGGCGTGCTGGCGGGCGCGTCGCGCCGCTACATCATGACGGCCGTGGAGGCATCGCTGCGGCGGCTCAAGACCGATTGGATCGACCTCTATCAGCTGCATACGCCCGACGACCTGACCCCGATCGAGGAGACGTTGCGGGCGCTGGATGATCTGATCCGTCAAGGCAAGGTCCGCTATGTGGGAAATTCCAACTTCGCGGCCTGGCAGGCCGTGGCGGCGCATTGGAGCGCCCGGCATCATAACCTCAACCGCTTCGTCTCGTGCCAGAACGAGTACAGCCTCATCAAGCGCGATGTCGAGGCCGAGCTGGTGCCCGCCATGGCGGCCTGCGGGTTGGGGCTGCTGCCGTATTTTCCGCTCGCCAGCGGTCTCTTGAGCGGCAAGTACCCCCGGCAAGCGCCGCCGCCGCCGGGCACGCGCCTGGCGCGCATGAAGGGGCTGGCGGAGCGCTATCTCACGCCGGCGAACTGGACGATCGTGGAGCGGCTGGAGAATTTCTGCGCCGCACGTGGGCACAGCTTGCTCGAGCTCGCCTTCAGCTGGCTCGCGGCGCGTCCGGCGATCGCGAGCGTGATCGCCGGCGCCACCAAGCCGGAGCAGCTGGAGCAGAACGTCAAGGCGGTGAGCTGGGCATTGACGGCCGACGATCTGGCGGAGATCGACCGGCTGACCGAGGTGTCCTGACTACTTCCCTCCTTGCAGGCAGGGCCATCGTCGCAGTGCGGCGCTGCATTCTCCACCTCTCCCCGCGCGCGGGGAGAGGTCGGCGCGAAGCGCCGGGTGAGGGGGCCTCTCCGCGAGTTCCGAGCTTGTGAAGGGCAGGGGGCCTTTCCGCACGCTCAGACTCGTGGAAGCGCCCCCTCACCCCGACCCTCTCCGCGCACGCGGGGAGAGGGAGCCTGAAGCGTCGTGCCCTCAATCAAATGCAATCGCCCTGCCCCTTGCATGAGCAGGTAGGCGCCTCGCTCAACCCGCCAGCATTCCGGAGGGGCTGGCTTTGGGAAGCATGCGGGCAGGGCGCCCGTCGCGGTTGGGCCGGTGGGAACGGGCCTCGAATTCCTGGCTGATGTGGCGGGCGAGCTCGAGCGCGATCTCGCTCTGCCGCGCCGGCGGCAGGTAAAGATTGATGAAGAACTTCGGCAACCGCGGCAGCCGGCGGTCGCGGTCGAACGGTTGCAGGTAATGCGGGATGGTGGAGCGCAACAGCGGCGCGATGGCGAGATCGGCCTCGATCGAAGCCAACAGCGGCTCCATGCTGCTGACCTCGCACACCGGCCGCCAATCGCGCCCGGCGGCGCGCAAGGCCTTCAACACCGCCGGCCGAAACGCGCATTTCTCGTCGCCGAGCGAGACCGGCAGCGGGTCGCGGCCGCTGGCGGCCCCGTTCACGGCGCCGACCCAGACCAGCTCATCCTCCAGCAGCGTCGTGCCGCCGGCACGCTGCTCGGTGGTCAGGATGAGGTCGAGGTCGCCCTTGCGCAGGATCTCGTGCAGCTGCGGCGTGGTGGTGCACTTGAGCGACACCCGCACCCGCGGCCAAGCCTGGTCGAAGCGGCGCAGAATGGGCGGCATGTAGGGACCGACGATGTCGTGGGGGACGCCCAGCCGCACCTCGCCCTCGTAGGCGGGCGCGCTCATCGCGCCCCAGACCTCGTCGTTGAGCGCGATCAGCTTGTGGGCATGGGCCAGGAGCCGCTCGCCGTTCGGGCGCAGCGTCAGGCGGCGGTGGTGACGCTCGAACAGCTGCGTGCCGAACAGCTCCTCCAGCCGCTTGAGCTGCTGGCTGACCGCGGCCTGGGTCAGGTTGAGGAGCGCGGCGGCTCCGGTCACGCTGCCGGTTTCGACCACCGCCACGAAGGCGCGCAGCAGCGCGGTATCGATGTCGCGGTGCATGGAGGGGCTCGCTCCTTGCTTAAGGTATGCTTATGCAAGATATAAACAACATTCGATTTAGTTATGCAAGGGGGAGGCCTAGATAGGGGCTCAGGCGCTCCTTTTGGGGCCACGCGCCCCTTCGGGCGCCACACGCACGGAGCAACGCCATGTGCCACACCCAATCCGCGACCACCCGCCTCGGCGGCGGGCTCGCCCGCACCGGCGCCCGCATCGCGCACCTGATGGGCGCGCTCGAGCTCGCCCTCCAGGTGCGGCGCGAGCGCAGGAGCCTGATGGGAATGGACGACCGCATGCTCAAGGACATGGGATTGAACGGCGTCGCCTATGCGGAAGCCAATCGCCCGTTCTGGGACGTGCCGACCGACCGCTTGCGCCCGGCCGCCGCGCGGCGCGCGCGCTGCCGGTAAATCTGCGACGGACCAATGGTTTTGCCGTCGAAAACCGCGCTGAAAACGCCCCGAAACTTCTCGACCTGGTAGGGACCAGCCGCCGCGGGCCGGCCTTCCCGCAAGGGTCAAACACTGCAATCGGCCATTGGCATTCGGCCGTCTTGCAGCTATTCTTGGCCGTCAACCAGGAGATCGATCAATGGCGCGCGGCACCGTAAAGTGGTTCAATTCGCAAAAGGGCTACGGATTTATTCAGCCCCAGGCGGGCGGAAAAGATGTGTTTGTCCATATCTCGGCGGTCGAGAAGGCCGGCCTCAGCAGTCTGAACGAGGGGCAGGTCGTCGAGTACGAAGAGGTCCCCAACAAGGGCAAGACATCGGCGGAAAATCTCAAGGTTCAACGCTGACCGAGATTGCAGCTCGCGGCGCTCCGAGGTTGCCTCGGACGCCGCTTTTTCACGCCACCTTCGCGCGCCGTGTGACGCCGTTCCAACGCCTCGGCCCACGTTCTCGTCGTCGGCATTTCAGTGAAGCGTGATGGCCGGCGCGATGTCGAGACGAAGCCATGAGGGCTGCTGCGCGTTTGCCTGCGCATCGGGCCGCGGTGCGTCGGAGCGCGAGCCGGCGAATATATGCCGATCGGGAAACGATCCCGGCAGGTTCGTGATCGTCAGCTTGGAATTCCCGAAGATGGCCTCGGCGCTCGTTCGCCGGCCCAGATAGGTCAGATAGCCACCGGTGGTGTCGATGGCGGGCGCGGGCGGCACCGCACGCATCAGCACCGGTACGCCGGCGGCGGCCGGGTTGGCGATATTGTCGATGAGGGTGCGCGCCTGCGCGTCGAGCGGTGCGCTCAGGCCCCACTGCAGATAGCTCTTGGCCAGGTCACGCGCGAATACGCCGTTGCGGGGATGGTCCGCGAAGGCGCGGTCCAGACCCAGGCGCTGCTCCAAGATGCGCCCGGACGCATCGATCAGGACATCGAGCTCCACCAAGGCCCGAAACGCCTCCCCGTCGGGGCGGAAGCAATGCCAGGTCCGGCCGGAGGAGGCCGGCACCGGATCGCCCACCGGATCGAGCTGGAACCAGGAAAAGAAATGCCCGCTTCGTTCGCGCTCGAGCGTCGCGCCGCGGACCCGCCCGGCTGCAGGACACCGCGCAGCTTCGCCGCCAGAGCAGCAATCAAGGAACGGAGCATCGGCGTCTTCGCGGCACGGAATGGCGGGTGGGATCGAATCCGGTCACTTCGGCGCCGGCTTGAAGTATTTCAGATCCGGCGGCGCCTGATCCTTGCGGGCCGGCATCAGAAAGCCGTCGGCGCTCAGATAATAGCTCTGCGTGCCGACCCGGATATGGGCATTGTTCTCGCCGCAGACATATTCCGGCCAGACCGGTTGCGGCTCGGCGTTGCGGCGGTAGCGCTTGTCCACCGTCCAGGGGCGCGTCAGGGCGTGGTCGATCACGGTGATCTCGTCGTGCAGGATGTTCGGATCGGTGCGGTCGAGGTGAATCCGCTCCTTGAAGATGGACTGATTGTCGTGGTGCAGCGGCAGGCCGGTGCCGTCGTAGGCGCGGGGACCCTTGAACGGGCCGCGGGTCTCGACCTCGAGCACGTCGTAGCGGCCCTCCCCGGCGCTATCGATCCATTTGCCGATCGAGTAGCCCGCGTAGGTCGGCTCGATCTGCCGCGGCCAATCGCGCCCGTCGGTGAAGATGCGGCGGCCGTGGTCGGCGTTGTTGATCAGGATGTAGGTGGTCGGCGGCGTGACGATGTACTCCTGCGGATAGAACGCCATCATCATGGTCGGCATCCCGAAGGCGAGACACTCCGAGCCGGTGAAATTGCCCTGTCCGCCGTCGGCCTGGTCGGCGATGCTGGCTTGCAGGACCGCCGTGTATTCCGGCGTGAGCGGCGCCTCCTGCCCGAACCCCCAGGGCTTGGTCTGGTCGAACGAAGGCATGCCGCCGAGCCCCGGAACCACGAACCGGGTCCATTGGCCCTTGAGGTCGGGATACTTCCCGTCATCGAACGCGCGCGCGCCCCCTGCGGACATCGACAACACGACGAGCGCGACGGCGCCGATCGAGCTCCGGCGAGGCCGGTGGCAAGGCATGGCTTTCCCCCCTTGTGATCCGCACGTGGACTCTTGCGAGGCGAAAAAAAAGGCGAGCTCGGCACGTGCCGGCCGTTCGGCTTGGAATCTACACCGCCGCGCGGTGCACAAGAAAGAGGCGAGCGGCGGCGCCCGGACGGCGCCATTTGCCCTAGATCAAGGAACCGCAAGTCGGGCTTGGCTCTAATGCTCGTGTCCCGAAGCCGACATTCGAGGAGATTGGCCATGCAACAAGCTGTGAAATCCGCGCCCGGCGATCTGCGGGCGGATTTTTGCGGAGAGCTGGAAAGCTATGCGGTCACCGGCGAGGCCACCCTCGCGCTCGATCGTCTCTGCGGCCAGCTGTGGAATTGTCGTGACCCGTTGCCGAAGCTCGCCTGCAAAGACGCTGGCGCGCCGGAAGGCTCGAGCTATGCGGCCGCGGCGCGACGGATCAGGGGCCTGATCAAGCCGTCCTGACGGACGTGACAACACCCTGGCGACCTCAAGGCGCCGAAATTTTAGGATTCGCGCGTCGGCAGGGTGTATCGCTTCAACTTGCGGTGCGGTGACCGCTGGAGCAGTCGCACAGCAGCTCCGAGAACAGATCGGCGTTCGGACAGAATCGCGGCGCTCCGAACCGCGTCTCGCGGTCCTGCGCCAGCCAGTCCGCGCACGCTTCACGCGCGCGGCAGCAACGGCAGTTGCGCAGCGCGCTGGCGAACAGCAGGCCAAATCGCGGCACCACCCGGAATCCGGCGTCGATCTTCAGCCGCTCCATCATGTTGTCGATGTTCGGTGCCGCTGCGCGTCGCGTCGGGTTCGAACAGCTCATGGCTATCTCCCTCGTCGTTCCGGCGTCCCTAACAAATCCCCCCGCGGGCGGCGCGTCTTTGATCCAGCGCAAACGGATGGCGCGGGGCGGGGTACCGGGATCACCGGACCGGACCGCGAAGATCACAGGCCGGCTCTGAGCCACCGGTCGCCGTCAGCCCTGTCATGGGGGGTGTCGACATCAGGCGCTTGGCTAGGCAAAACCCCTGACGGGCGGACATCGTCTGTTGCAAAAATGCCACGCGGGATGGAATTCGTCGGAACGGCAGGAACCGGTAAGGTCCTTTTCACCGCTTGGAGCGTTGGTGGTGATCGCAAACTCAAAATCGAGGGGACTATCATGAAGCGTCAATTCATTGCGGGGTTTGCTCTCAGCATCCTGGCCGTTGGACCCACCCTGGCGGCGGACCTGAGGCCCGCTCCGGTTTACACGAAGGCTCCGGTGATGGCGCCCGCGTTCAGCTGGACCGGATGCTATATCGGCGGCAACGCCGGCGGCCTTTGGGCCTCGAAGAGCTGGAATGTCGATGTGACGGGCGCGGCCCAAAGCAGCACGACCGCCAACGGCGGGCTGGCCGGCGGCCAGATCGGCTGCAATTACCAGGTCAGCACGTGGGTGTTCGGCATACAGGGCGATTATGATTGGGCCAACGCCAGCGGCAGCTCCACGGACGCTGTCTTCGCCCCCGCCGTCGACCAGAGCAAGATCAAGTCGCTGGCCTCGGTGACCGGCCGGGCCGGTTATGCCGTGGACCGCTTCCTCGGCTATGTGAAGGGCGGCGGGGCCTGGGTCAACGACAGCTACAGCGTCTCCAGCCCGCTCGGCGCCAACACCGCAAGCGAGACGCGCAGCGGCTGGACCCTCGGGGTCGGCGGCGAATATGCCTTCACCGACTGGCTCACCGGTTTCGTCGAGTACGACTACTACAACTTCGGGACCAAATCGAACTCGTTCACCGGTTCCTTTCCGACGGTCCTGATCGATGTGAAGGAGACCGAGAGCGTCGTGAAGGGCGGCTTGAACTTCAAGTTCGGCGGCTGGCGCTAAAGCGCGGCGACGCTGCACTTCGCGCGACGGTCGAGAAATCTCAACGAGACGCTTATCTCGACCAAATCATACGACGGGGGATGCCGGAGCTCCCTGCACCGCTTCCCCCGTCCAATGCCATGCACGGCGGCTCCCTTGCCAGGCGCACTGCCTGCCGGTGCTGGAGCAGTCGCAACGCAGCGCCGAGACAGCCGGCGTGCGGACAGAATTTCGGCACTCCGAACAGCTCGCATCATAAATGAACTCGCCGCCGCGCTCCTTGGCGTCTCGCGTCTTGTGGCGCGAGGGCCGAGGCGGCCGGGTTCATGCTCGGTTCAGGTTGTCGGGCCTATGAGCGAACCGCTGAGCAGCCCTGTTCAGCGAAAGGTAAAATATGCCGGACATCACGTGCTGGGGTTCGGCCAGGTAGTCTCGTACCAATAGGAGGTTTCATGAAAAAGCTTTCGGCAGCGCTGCTTGGAGTCGCAATTCTTTCCGCCGTTCTCTCATCGGTGGCAACGCCGGTGCTCGCGCTGGGCGATTGCGGTCCAAACCGCCATCGCAATGCGCACGGCCGCTGCGTCTGGGGCGGCCAAAACGAAGACTACTGCCTGCGACACACGGGCCATGTCGCCGCTTCCGGTCCCAATGGGACGAAGTGGTGTAGGTAAGGCGCCGCGCTATACCGCCTGACTCCGAAACCGGGACGGTGGGGCAGCTGGTTCGGTTCGCGGCCTCGCGAGGGTGCCAATTTGCCCCACTTTTTGCCTGCGGTGACCGATGGAGCAGTCGCACAGCAGCTCCGACAATAGATCAGCGTTCGGACAGAATTTCGGCGCTCCGAACCGCGTCTCCTGGTCCTGCGCCAGCCACGCCGCGCAGGCTTCACGCGCGCCGCAGCAACGGCAGTTGCGCAACGCGCTGGCAAACAACAGGCCAAATCGCGGCACTACCCGGAACCCGGCATCGATCCCCAGCCGCTCCATCATGTTGTCGATATTCGGCGCCATTGCGGGTCGCGCCGGGTTCGAACAGCTCATGGCCATCTCCCTCGTCTATCCGGCATCCATAACAAATCCCTCCGCGGGCGGTGCGTCTTTGATCCAGCGCAAACGGATGGCTCGGGCCGGTCATTTCTGCGTTTGATGGAAATATCTCAGATCCGGCGGCGCCTGATCCTTCCGGGCCGGCATCAAGAAGCCATCTGCGCTCAGGAAATAGTTCTGCTTGCCGATGACGATCTGCGCGTTGTTCTCGCCGCAATAATATTCGGGCCACATGGGGCGCGGGTCCGGGTTGCGCAGGTATCGCTTGTCGACCGTCCAAGGCCGCGTCAAGGCATGATCGATCACGGTCATCTCGTCGTGCAGGACATTGGGATCGGCCTGGTCGAGATGGATCCGCTCCTTGAAGATCGACTGATTGTCGAAGTGCAGCGGCAGGCCGGCCCCATCGTAGGCGCGCGGTCCCTTGAACGGACCGCGGGTCTCCACCTCGAGAACGTCGTAGCGGCCAGCGCCGTCCCGGTCGATCCATTTGCCGATTGAATAGCCCGAAAAGGTCGGCTCGAGCCGCGCCGGCCAGTCGCGTCCGTCGGTGAAAATGCGACGGCTGTGATCGTCCCAATTGATCAAGATATAGGTGGTGTCCGGCGTGATGACGTATTCCTGCGGCCCGAAGGCCATCATCATGTGCGGCATCCCGGCCGGAAAGCACCGGGAGGTAGGGAAATTGCCGAGCCCGCCCTCGGCCTGGTCGGCGAGGCTCTGCTGCAGGACTGCCTGATACTCGGGCGTGAGCGGCGCTTGTTGGCCAAATCCCCAAGGCTTGGTCTGGTCGTGAGAACCCTGGCCCGGAAGCCCGCGGACGATGAACCGCGTCCACTGACCCTTCCAGTCGGGGTACTTCGGATCATCGGAGGCGCGAGCGCCACCGACCGCCAGCGCCAGTGCTGCTGCGAGTGCTGTTGCAACGGCCGCGATCGAGCCCCTGACCATCATGGGTGTCCTCCTGGCATTCCGAAACACATCCGGGAGTGTTCGTGTCGTGGAGTTCCACGGTCGGCAAGGGCTGCGCCGGGAGCGGCGTTGCCGCCGCGCGCTGTGTGCTTGCGCGCGTAAATATGGGCCCGGGCGCTCCCACACGGGGCCGAGCGTCTAAACATAGCCGATCAGGGAAATTGAGGAGGCGCAAAAAAAGCGCCATGAGCGCGGGAAACAATGGTGGGCGCTGTAGGGATTGAACCTACGACCTCTCCCGTGTGAAGGGAACGCTCTCCCGCTGAGCTAAGCGCCCGTCTTAAAGGCAGGGCAGGATTTACGGCAGGGGTCGCAGAAGTCAAGCGATGTAGCGGGTTTCGGCCCGGCTGCTGGCCCGCGCCCGGCCCGGCGTGCCGGATCGGCGCCGCCTTCAGCTCGGCTGCGCCGCGTGGGTGCGGCGGTTCTGCAGGGCGCGGATGCGGTCGGCGAGCGAGGCTTTCTGGCTGCCATTGGTGCCGATCGCGCCGATGAGCTTCTCGCCGTTGCCCTTGTCGCCGGCGGTTCCGTTGCTGCCGCCGTTGCCGCCGCCAATGGGTCGGCCGGTCTCGCCGGCCAGGATGGCCTCGATCGGCGAGCCCGGCCCTTCCAGCTGGGCGGTGAGGCGCGCCACCTCGGCAGCCACGTCGTTGATGCGCTCGCGCATCACGGCGGTTTCCATGCGCTCGGTGGCCCAGGCGCTCTCGGCCTCCTGCTTCATGGTGGCGATGTCACGGCGCAGCTGGTCGCGCTCCTGATGCGCGAGCGCGAGCTGCTCCTCGGCCCGCGTCTTCTCGGCGGTCAAGGTTTCGGCGGTGACGCGATGGTGGTTCTCCCGCTCGGCCAGTTCGGCCCGGATGGCGGCTTCGGTCGTTCCCGCCGCCGCGAGCTGATTGCGGTATTGCTCGGCCGACGATTCGCGGTCGGCCGCCAGCCGTTCGTGCTCGTCGAGCCGCGCCAGGAGCTCCTGCACGCGCCGGCCGAGGATCTCGGCCTCGGTGGTCTGCACCACGATCTGATTCTCGATCTCCTTGATGCGGGCGCCGTGGGTCTCGGTCTTGATGCGCTCCTCGGCGAGCTGCCGGTTGGCGGTCTCGGCATTGGCGGTTTGGGTATCCAGGCGCGTCTGCAGGCCCTTGATCTCCTGCTCGTAGGTCGCGACCTGGCCCTTGAGCACCTCGGTTTGGGTCTGCAGGGTGGCGATCTCGACGCGCTGGCTGTCCGCTTTCATCGAGCTGTCGTTGAGCTGCGCGGTGTATCTGGCGAGCTCGGCGGCGGTGTTGGCGAGCGCGGTCTCGGTCTGCGCCAACACGCCGGCCTTGGCGGTGAGCTCGCTCTGGGTGCTCTGCAATTCCTCGGTCAGCGAGTTCACCTTGGCCTCGGCTCCCAAGAGCGCGGCCGCCTTCTCGCCGAGCTCGAGCTTGAGGCGGCCGACCGCCTCGCTCTTCTTGCCGATCTCGGCCAGCTGGGAAGAGGTCTTGGCCTTCATCTGGTCGACGCTCATCTCGAGGCGGCGCGTCGACATCGCGAACTCGGCGCGCAGCTGGTCCTTGTCGGCGTGGATTTCCGCCATCGACATCGGGGTCATGGCTTCGAGGCGACGCTGCGTCAGGCGCACCGCGCGCGCATGCACCATGGGAATGGCCCCGATGACCAAGAGGCCCGCGACCAGAAACCCGATCCCGATATACATGATCGGTTCGATCATGAAATACGCTCCTACCCGCCTTTGATGCCCACTCTGAGGATCACTTCCTGCACTGCCGGCTACACTGCCATGGCGCGTGCGCGGGTGCCAGCATCCGCGCGGGTTAACCTAAACCGGCGCCCGGACATCGCGGCCGCAGGCCACGATGGCTGCCGCCGGCGCGCGCCCGGCCGCAGGAACCGAGGTCAGAACGGGTTCCAGGTCGCGGTCGGGGTGAACTTCAGGTAGCCGATATTGGCGCCCAGCCGCAGCCCGACGCCGGAGCGGATCGGAACCACCACGATATTGTTGGCCGTCAGTGCCGTCATGCCGAAGCCGCCGATGAAATAGGCGGAGCCGTCGAGGCCGGCAAAGCGCTGATAGACCGCCTCGGTGCTCGGCAGGTTGTAGACCAGCATCATGGTGCGGGCGCCGTCGCCGCCCCAGTCGAAACCGACCGAGGGGCCCTGCCAATAGACCCGCAGGTCGCCGGCGTTCTTGGTGTAGAGCGTGCCGTCGCCATAGCGCAGCCCGGCCACCAGGGCGCCGCCGGCTTCCTGGCCGAGCACATAGCCGTTGGGCTGGCCCCAATTGCTGACCGCTTTCTCGATGACGGAGGCGAGGCCCTGCGAGATGGTGCCGAAGAATTGATGCCCGGCATTGACCAGCTCGTTGGGGGAATATTTCTGGTCGCGGCCCGGATCCGCGGGTTGCGCGGCCAGCGGGCCGAGCCCCCAGCCGATCAGGGCGACCGCGAAAGCAATGGCTCGCAATACAGTGCGCATAGAGTGCTCCATGAAATGCCCAAACCGGATCAACGCTGCCGGACCGCCGGATTAACTCCGCGCTCACGCGCATATCCTAGCTTTACGGCGCGAGCGCAACCGAATCGCCATATGATGGGCAATACTATGACCGTGGCACGGCGGCGGCGGAAGCCGCACACTTTCGTATCCGGCCGACGCCCCGCAATAGGGCTGGTCTTGGCGGCCCTGGTGGCAGCCGGGCTCTGCCGCGCCGGCCCGATCAGCGCGGCGACCACCGAGCGGATCGTGATCGACCGTAACAGCGGTCTTGCGATCAGCGGCTTCGATCCGGTCGCCTATTTCACCGACGCCCAGGCCCTGCCCGGAAAAGGCGAATTCGAGCAAGTGGTTGCCGGTACCGCGTGGCGGTTTCGGAACGCCGGTAACCGCGCCGCCTTCATGGCCGACCCCGACGTCTATGCGCCCCGTTTCGGCGGCTATGATCCGGTCGGTGTGGCCCGTGGGGTGGCGGTGGCGGGCAATCCGCTGCTCTGGATCATCAAAGACCAACGGCTCTACCTCTTCTATGCGCCGCAGACGCGGGATGAATTCGCCGGCGACAGCGACCACACGATTGCAACCGCAGATACTGAATGGCCCGGGATTAGCCGCTTGCTTGTGCCATAACGCCATTGTGGTAATCTGGGCAAATCGCGGCCGGACGGGTCGCGACCACGGGATTGCCCCGCCGCGTTTCCCAACTCCATGCCGACGTGACGGGTCGGCGATCCAGTCCTGGGTCCGCGTGGGTCCGCGTTCGCGGCTTGGCAGGTCGCGTGGCCGCGGTGTATCACGGCGCGCCGGCGCCACACGCGCTGAGTCGCGCTTTCACAGCCTCAAGCCGAGCTTTCGACAAGCTTGCCCACCGGAGACATCGGCATGTCCGGCCAAGTCACCCTCGATGCCCTCGATCTTGCGGCGCTGCTGTGCTCGCGGGTGTGCCACGACCTGATCAGCCCGACCGGCGCCATCGTCAATGGGCTGGAGGTCCTCGAGGAGAAGGATAGCGACGAGGAGACCAAGACCTTCGCGCTCGACCTGATCAAGAAAAGCGCCAAGACGGCTTCGGCCCGGCTCCAGTTCTGCCGGCTGGCCTTCGGGGCCGCCGGCTCGAGCGCCGCCCAAATCGATCTGGGCGATGCCGAAGGCATGGTGCGCGGCTTCCTGGACGAGGACAAAACCAAAGTCACCTGGAACCCGCCCCGGGTGCTGCTGCCGAAGAACCGCGTCAAGCTGTTGCTGAACATGGTGATTATCGCCAACCAGACGATACCGCGCGGCGGCATGCTCACCGTCGATGCGATCGGCGAAGGCGAGAGCATGAGCTTTCGCATCACCGCGTCCGGCCTCAATGCGCGCATTCCGCAAGCTTTGGCCGGCCTGCTCGAGGGACGCTCTGAAAGCGGCACCATCGATGCGCATGCAATTCAGCCGTTCTATACCGGCCTGCTCGCCCGGGCCTGCGGGCTGGGGGTGAGCCTCGCGGCCGAGGGCGACCAGATCGTCGTCGCGGCCCGGTAGGTTGGGCGAATAGCGAATGGCGAGTAGCGAATAGCGAAGCGGGGAGCCGGAACTCCCTCCTCTCTACTCCCTATTCCCCACTCGCTATTCGCCATTCGCCCCACCCGCCCCCATTTCCTAACGACACATTAATGCAGCTGCCGGGCGCAGCGACTGCAACCAAAATTAAACTCTTTGGCAACACAGTGATCCTTGATGCCGAAATGCGTCGGGAGGGGCCCGCGCTTCGCGTTGAAAGCATTTTTCCATGGACGAGTTGCTGCGGGATTTCCTGACCGAGACGAACGAGAGCATCGAGGTCGTGGATGTCGAGCTCGTCCGTTTCGAGCACGACCCCAACAACGCCAAGATTCTCGATAACGTCTTCCGGCTCGTTCATACCATCAAGGGGACCTGCGGGTTCCTCGGCCTGCCGCGGCTCGAGGCGCTCACCCATGCGGCCGAAGCGCTGATGGGAAATTTTCGCGATGGCGCATCGGTCACCAGCGATGCCGTCACCCTCATCCTGGCGACCATCGACCGGATCAAGATGTTGCTCGATCGGCTCGAGCGCAATCAAGCCGAGGAGCCCGGCGACGACCGCGATTTGATCATCCAGCTGAGCCGCCTCGCGGCCGCCGCCCACGGCGGGGCGTCGAAATCCGCCGCGCCTGCGCCCGCCGCGCCTGCGCTCGCCCGGCCGATGCCGGCAGAACCAGCGCGCCCGAGCCGCGACCTCGGCGATGAATTGGCAACCCTCCTGGTGGCGGCGGCGACGGAAGAGGCGCCGAGATCGATCACCCTCGCTCCCGCCGGCGGCGGGAGGGATGAAGACGCCGCCAGCCGCGACGACGACCGCTCGAACGACAAGATCGCCACCAAATCGATCCGGGTGCATGTCGATACGCTCGAGCATCTGATGACCATGGTCTCCGAGCTGGTGCTCACCCGCAATCAGCTGCTCGAGATCGTGCGCCGGCACGAGGATTCCGAATTCAAGGCCCCTTTGCAGCGGCTGTCGAACGTCACCGCGGAGCTGCAGGAAGGCGTCATGAAGACGCGGATGCAGCAGATCGGGGTCGCCTGGCAGAAGCTGCCGCGGATCGTGCGGGATCTGTCGACCGATCTCGGCAAGTCGATCGAGCTCGAGCTGCACGGCGCCGAGACCGAGCTCGACCGGCAGGTGCTCGAGCTGATCAAGGATCCGCTGATTCACATGGTGCGCAATTCCGCCGACCACGGCCTCGAGACGCCGGCGGCGCGGCGGGCGGCCGGCAAGCCCGAAAAAGGCACCATCCGTCTCAGCGCCCGCCACGAAGGCGGCCACATCGTGATCGAGATTTCCGACGACGGCGCCGGCTTGAGCACCGAACGGATCAAGGCCGCGGCGATCGCGCGCGGGCTCGCCGGCGAGGCGCAAATCGAGAAGATGTCGGAAGCGCAGATCCAGCGCTTCATCTTCGAGCCCGGCTTCTCGACCGCCCAAAAGATCACCAGCGTCTCCGGCCGCGGCATCGGCATGGACGTGGTGCGCGCCAATATCGACGCGATCGGCGGCACCATCGACGTCAAATCGGTGCTCGGGCAGGGCACCCGCTTGAGCATCAAGATTCCCCTCACGCTGGCGATCGTCTCCGCCTTGATCGTGGAATCGGCCGGCGATCGCTTCGCCATTCCCCAGCTCGCCGTCGTCGAGCTCGTCCGCGTGCGCAGCAACTCGGAGCATCGCATCGAGCACATCAAGGATGCGGCGGTCTTGCGCTTGCGCAACAAGCTGCTCCCGCTCGTCCACCTCAAGGCCCTGCTCAAGATCGACGAGGGGGCCGACTGCCAGGCCGAGAACGGCTTCATCGTGGTCACCCAGGTCGGCAGCCAGACGTTCGGCATCGTGGTCGACGCCGTCTTCCATACCGAGGAGATCGTGGTCAAGCCGATGTCGAGCAAGCTTCGCCATATCCCCTTGTTCGCCGGCAACACGATCCTGGGCGACGGCTCGGTCATCATGATCATCGAGCCCAACGGCGTCGCCCAGTCGATCGGAAACGTGGCCGTCGGCCGGGATGGCGCCACAGCCGAGCAGGAGGCCGATCGGCAGGACACCGATTCCGGCATCGAGTCGATGCTGGTGTTCCGCGCCGGCTCGCCGCAGCCGCGGGCCGTGCTGCTGTCGCTGGTGACCCGCCTGGAGGAGATCGACGTCGGCAAGATCGAGACATCGAACGGCCGCTCGCTGGTGCAATATCGCGGTCAGCTGATGCCGTTGATCCCGGTCAACGACGATGTCCGCATCAAGAGTACCGGCAAGCAGCCCCTGCTGGTGTTCTCCGACGAGGGGCGCTCCATGGCCCTGGTGGTCGACGAGATCGTCGATATCGTCGAGCAGAGACTGGATATCGAGCTGGTCAGCCAGCGGCCCGGCGTGCTCGGCTCGGCGCTGATCAGGGGCCAGGCCACCGAGGTCATCGACATCGGTCATTACCTGCCGCTGGCATTCGACGATTGGCAGGATTGGCGCGAGCGGCGGGTCTCCCCGGCGCGGCATCGCGTGCTCCTGATCGACAATTCCGCATTCTTCCGCAACATGCTGGCGCCGCTGCTGAATACGGCCGGATATGCCGTCAGCAGCGCGGCTTCGGCACCCGAAGCCCTGATCATGCTGCGCGCCGGCGCGCGCTTCGACGTCGTCATCACCGATATCGAGATGCCCGGCATGGACGGTTTCGAGCTGACCTCGGCGGTGCGCCGCGATCCGCGCACCGCATCGATACCGGTCATCGGGCTTTCTTCGCTGGTGTCCGCGGAATCGGTCGAGCGCGGTCGCCAGGTCGGGCTGCACGATTACGTGGCGAAGTTCGACCGCCAGGGTCTCATCGCGGCGCTCAAGGAGCAGACCGCCGACATGAACCGCGCGGCGTGAGGAACGTGACGTGATCCGTATGCTCGATACCACGACCGAGACCGAATACGTCACCGCGACGGTCGGCGGCCAGCTGTTCGGCCTCCCGATCGCGCGCGTGCAGGATGTCTTCGTGCTCGATCGCTTGACGCGCGTGCCGCTCGCCGCGCCCGAGATCGCCGGCGTGCTCAATCTGCGGGGCCGGATCGTGACCGCAATCGACATGCGCCGGCGTCTCGGGCTGGCGCCGGCGGGCGAGGTCCGCAGGCGAATGGCGATCGGCATCGAGTACAAGGGCAAATCCTATGGCCTGCTGATCGACGCGATCGGCGAGGTGCTGACCCTGCCGACCGCGGGTCGCGAGGGCAATCCGGTCAATCTCGAGCCGGGGCTCGCACGCTTGTCGGCGGGCGTTCATCGGCTGGAGGACCGCCTCCTGGTGGTGCTCGACGTCGACCGCGTGCTCGATGTCGGCCAGCAGGCGGAGGCGGCATGAATTCGCAATACCTTGGAAGTATCAGATGAACCGTGGAAATGGGCGGGCTCCCCCGCAGAACGAAAAGAGGCTGTCATGAAGACCTGTCTGGTCGCCGACAATTCCAGCGTCATCCGAAAGGTGGCGCGGCGGATTCTCGAGAAGCTGGACTTCCAGATCGTCGAAGCCGAGGACGGCGAGCAGGCGCTGGAGGCTTGCCGCAGTGCCATGCCCGACGCCGTCCTGCTCGATTGGAACATGCCGAAGATGGATGGCTACGAATTCCTGCGAAACCTGCGCCGCATGCCGGATGGTGACCGGCCGAAGGTCGTGTTTTGCACCACCGAGAACGACGTCGCGCACATCGCCCGCGCGCTGCATGCGGGCGCCAACGAGTACATCATGAAGCCGTTCGACAAGGAGATCGTCGAGGCCAAGTTCCAAGAGGTCGGGCTGATCTGACCTCGCGCGTTCGTTCGTGCACGTTCAGTTGCGTCAACTCGAGTACTGCGTACCGCGATGAGCTTCGCCGATCCCAGCTTGCATCCGAGAACCGCGCCCGGACATGACTCGATCCGGGTGATGATCGTGGACGACGCCATCGTGGTGCGCGGCCTCCTGGTGCGCTGGATCGAGGCCGAGGCCGGGCTGCAGGTGGTGGCTTCGCTGCGCAGCGGCCGCGAGGCCATCGAGCAGCTGGAGCGGACCAATCCCGACGTCGTCATTCTCGATGTCGACATGCCCGACATCGACGGGATCACCGCCTTGCCGCTCCTGTTCGAGAAGAAGCGCGATCTCGTCGTGATCATGTCCTCGACGCTCACCAGGCGCAACGCGGAGGTGAGCCTGCGCGCGCTCTCGCTCGGCGCCGCCGACTACATCCCCAAGCCCGAATCCACCAGCGAGATCACCAGCTCGGTCTCGTTTCGCCGCGATCTCGTCGAGAAAATCCGCGTCTTGGGGGCTCGCCGCAAGCGGCGCTCCGATGTTGCCCGCGCTCCCGCGGCTTCCGGCGCGCGCGCGGTACCGATCGGCGCACCCATGGCCGGCACGGGCCTGCGCCATGTCGCCAGCCCGGAGACTGCGCCGACCCCCGACCCCGTCACCTTCAAGCTGCGGCCCCTGCCGTCGGCGCCACCGCGCATTCTGCTGATCGGCTCCTCGACCGGCGGACCGCAGGCGCTCGGCGCCATCGTGGGCCGCATCACCGGCGTCATCGACCAGGCTCCGGTTCTGATCACCCAGCACATGCCGC
The DNA here is from genome assembly GCA_963744275.1 of uncultured Alphaproteobacteria bacterium. Classification (GTDB taxonomy): domain Bacteria; phylum Pseudomonadota; class Alphaproteobacteria; order Rhizobiales; family Xanthobacteraceae; genus VAZQ01. Next base: position 126,411 of record CAVUSX010000021.1, on the reverse strand, counting down.
CGACCTTCACCACCATCCTGGCTGAAATCCTCGAGCGCGCCAGCGGCCGGCCGGTGCACGAAGCGGTCGACGGGGAGGCGCTGCGCGCCGGTGCGATCTATATCGCACCCGGTGGCCGCCACCTGCGGGTGACCCGTCGCGACGGCGTGCCGTCGGTCGCGCTCGATGACGGCCCGCAGATCAATTTTTGCAAGCCGTCGGTCGATCCCATGTTCTCTTCCGCCGCCGAAACGTGGGGCAGCTGGAATCTGGCCCTCGTCCTCACCGGCATGGGCTCCGACGGAGCGCGCGGCGCCGCCGATGTCGTGGCCGCCGGCGGCTGCGTCATCGCGCAGGACGAGGACAGCAGCGTGGTATGGGGCATGCCGGGCTCGGTGGCCAAAGCCGGCTTGTGCTCCGCCGTCCTGCCGATCGATCAGATCGCCGCCAAGCTGACACATCTGTTCTCAGGGGGGCGATCGTGACGCCCGCCGACTACGACTATTTGCGCAAGCTCCTGAAGGAGCGCTCCGGCCTCGTGCTGTCGGCCGACAAGCAATATCTGGTCGAGAGCCGGCTCTCGCCGGTCGCGCATCGCGCCGGCATCGCGACCCTGGCGGAGCTGGTGGCGAAGCTGCGGGCGGTGAAGAACGAGCCGCTCGCCACCGAGGTCGCCGAGGCGATGACCACCAACGAATCGTTCTTCTTCCGCGACAAGCTGCCGTTCGAGCATTTTCGCGAGACCATCATGCCGGCCCTGCTGGCGGCCCGGCCGGCCCACCGGCGCATCCGCATCTGGTGCGCCGCCGCCTCGACCGGGCAGGAGCCCTATTCGCTGGCCATGAGCCTGAAGGAAATGGGCGCGGCGGTCGCCGGACGGCCGATCGAGATCGTCGCCACCGAGTTCTCGACCCAGGTCCTGGAAAAGGCCAAATCGGGAATCTTCAGCCAGTTCGAGGTGCAGCGCGGACTGCCGATCCAGCTCCTCATCAAGTATTTCGATCAGATCGGCGACAGCTGGCAGATCAACCCGGACGTGCGCGCCATGGTGCAATTCCGGCCCTTCAACCTGCTGCACGAATTCGCGCATCTGGGACCATTCGACCTGGTGTTCTGCCGCAACGTGCTGATCTATTTCGACCAGGAGACCAAGGCGCGCGTGCTCGATCGCATCGCGCAGCATCACGGCGCACGACGGCTACCTCGTGCTCGGCGCCGCCGAAACGGTGGTCGGTCTCACCGACGGCTTCAAGCCGCTGCTCGATCGGCGCGGCATCTACGTCCCCTCGGTGGCGGCCAAAGGCCGGACCACGGGCGAGGTCAGGCCGGGACCGCGGCTGGCGGCGGCAAACGCGCGCTGACGCAAATCCAGCCTCAAACGTCCCACGCGGAAACGCGTCCGACCGGATTGACCACCCTGCCGTTGGGGCGCGCGAGCGCCGCAATGCGCTTCATCTCGTCGTCGGTGAGCTCAAACCCGAATATATCGATATTCTCCGCGACGCGCTCGCGGCGCGAGGATCGCGGAATGGCCGCGACGGCGTCCTGTTGAACGAGCCAGCGCAACGCGACTTGCGCGGCGGTGCAGCCCTTGTCGCGGGCGATCTCGACGATCACCGGATCGGCGATCAACCGGCCGCGCGCGAGCGGGCAATAGGCAATGAACACCAATCCGTGCCGGCGGCAGGCCGCCAGGACCTTCGATTGGTCGAGGTAGGGGTGATATTCGGCCTGCAGGGCGACCAGCGGCTCCGGACAGAGGCTGATCGCCTCATCCAGCAGCGCGACGTTGAAATTCGCCACCCCGATATGACGGGTGAGGCCTCGGCGCTTCATCTGCGCGAGCGCCCCCATGGTCTCCGGCAGCGGCATATCGGGCGCCGGCCAGTGCACGAGCAGCAGATCGACATGGTCGAGGCCCAGCGCCTGCAGGCTCGCCTGCGTCGAGCGCTCGAAATCGCCCGCATGAAGATGCTCGTGCGATACCTTGGTGGTGAGGAAAATCTCGTTGCGCGGCACGCGGGCGGCCCGGATGGCTTCGCCGACCCCGCGTTCGCTGCCGTATTTTCGCGCCGTGTCGATGTGGCGATAGCCCGCCGCGAGGGCGGCTGCTACGATTTGGGCGCAATCCTCGCCGAGGCCGCCGGTACCAAGCCCGATCGCCGGAATCCGGGCGCCGTTCCGGGATGATCTGGGCAGGGATGGAGACATGGTGGTATTCGCTTCCGGATATGGTTGCCGTCAATCTACACGGCGGCACCGCTTGTTGCTCCCGCGCATCGCATTCCAAGCTATTGCGTTCGGAGCGCCCAACAGGGTTGTTTCAATCCTCTTCGATGCGATAGAACCGGACCGGCTCTCGATCGACGGCGACGTCGCGGACACATCGAAGGAACGGCCCCTATGTCGAGTTTTATGTCGAGCTTTGTCGGCAACATGAACATTCTTGGCAACACCAACCTCTTTGGCAATATGCTGAAGTGCGGCAAGCGGACCTTCGCGGTGGGCGCCGTCTTGGCCACGACATTGAGTTGCGCGCTCGCGGACGACGATTTTCCGATCGAAGGCATCTACACGCAAAACGAGGTCTGTCGCGGCGACGGCAGCCAGCAGAAGTTCCTGCGTGTCACGGTGACGCCGCAGGACGTGTCCTATTCGGGCGGAGTTTGCTCCATCGACAGCCGGCAGCAGGACGGCGACCACCTGGCCATGCGGGTCACCTGCAAGTTCAGCTCCGGCGCCGTCATGGCGAGTGCCGTCACCTTCACCAAGAAGGACAACAACACCTTCGACATGGCGCAGAACGAGGGCACCTACAAGGCGGTCCTCCATCGCTGCCCCGGGTAGCATCAGCGCGCGCTCTCCTGCGTGCGCAGATCGTGATTCTGCAACGGCAGCGAACGGATGCGCCGGCCGGTGGCCGCGAAGACGGCATTGCAGAGCGCGGGGGCGAGCGGAGCGACCGGCGGCTCGCCGACCCCGCCCCAGGCATTGCGGCTCGAATCATCGCTCGCAACCATCACGGTCTCCACCTGCGGCATGTCGGCCATCCGCAGCATCTTGTAGTCGTGAAAGTTGCTCTGCTGCACGCGACCATCCGCGATGGTGATCTCGCCGAAGAGCGCCGCCGTCAAACCGAACACGACCGCGCTTTGGGTCTGCAGCTCGACGGTCAGGGGATTGACCACGTGGCCGCAGTCGATCGCGGAGATCACGCGATGGACCCGGACAGTGCCGGCGTCGCTCACCGAAACCTCGACGACCTGCGCGCAGATGCTTTCGCAGGCCTCGTTGAGGGCGATGCCGCGGAAGTGTCCCTCCACAGGCGCTTGCTCCCAGCCCGCCCGCTTGGCGGCGGCGTCGAGCACCGCCAGATGCCTGGGCTTGCCGTCGAGGAGCCGGCGACGGAGCCGGTAGGGATCCTGACCGCCGGCATGCGCCATCTCGTCGATGAAGCTCTCCTTGAAGAAGGCGTTCTGGGAATAGTAGATGCTGCGCAAGATCCCGACCGGCACATGGGTGCTGCGCACCGCATAGTCGACCAGATAATTCGGGATGCCATAGGGCATGTCCTCGAGAAAATTCTGCAGGAAGTTGCGGTCGATCTCGGCGCTCATCTCCGGAATGACCGAGGCCAGGATCGAGTGTCCGGCGATCCGCACGTGCCAGGCGGTCGGCATCCCGCCGGCGTCGAGGCCGGCGCTCAGCCGCGCCAGCGCCATCGGCCGGTAGAACGCACGACCGATATCCTCCTCCCGGCTCCAGAGGAGCTTCACCGGTCCGCCGACCTCCTTGGCGATCAGCACCGCTTGCCGCACGAAATCCTGGACCGCGCCGCGCCGGCCGAAGCCGCCGCCCAGCATCGTGCGGTGAACCACGACCTTGCTGCGCGGCAGGCCGGCGGCATCCGCCGCCGTCGCCAGCGCGGTCTCGGCGTCCTGCGTCGGCGCCCAAACCTCGACCCGGTCGGCGCCCACATGCGCGGTGCAGTTCTGCGGCTCCATGGTGGCATGGGCGAGGAACGGCACCCGGTATTCGGCATCGATGCGCCGGGCCGCGCCCGCCAGCGCCGTGGCGACGTCGCCGTCGCGGCGGCCGATGCCGTCGGGCCGCGCCAGGCCGTCGCGCAACGCTTCCTCGATGGTGTCGCTCGAAACCCGGCCGTTGTCGCCGGCATGCCAGGTTATCGGCAGCGCCGCGACCGCCTGCTGCGCCTGCCACCAGCTCTCCGCCACGACCGCAACCGCGTTCTCGAGCCTGACGATTCGCCGAACGCCCTTCATGCCGGCGAGCTTGGCGTCATCGATCGATTGCACGCTGCCCTTGAAGACCGGGCAGTGCCGGATCGCGGCGTAGAGCATATCGGGCAGGCGCACGTCGATACCGTAGATCGGCTGCGCCGTAATCTTGGCCAGCACGTCGAAGCGTTTCCGCGGTGTGCCGATCAGCTTCCAGTCCTTGGGATCCTTGAGCTTGACACGCCCGGGCGGCCTGATGGCGGCGGCCGCTGCGGCGACCTCGCCGAAGCGGAGCGTGCGTCCGCTCGGCTGGTGGGTGATGCGGCTGTTCTCGGCCCGGCATTCGCGCGCCGGCACCTCCCAGCGTTGCGCGGCCGCGGCGATCAGCATCTCCCGCGCGGTGGCGCCGGCTTGGCGCAGGCCCTGCTGGGATGCGCTCACGGAGCGGCTCGCATTGGTCGACATGTCGCCCCAGACCCGGTGCCGCCTGAGATTCTCGGCCGGCGAGGCGTATTCGGGCGTCACCTTGCCCCAGTCGCATTCGAGCTCCTCGGCCACCAGCATCGGAAGGGCCGTGAGGGTGCCTTGGCCCATTTCCGAGCGGCTCACCCGGATGACGACCGAGTTGTCGGGCGCAATCACGATCCAGGCATTGACCTCCGGGGCGCCGTCGGCGGCGCGCGCCATGTCGTCGATGCCCGGCAGCTCGAAGCCGAGCACCAAGCTGCCGCCGCTGGCAGCCGCGCTGATCAGAAAGGAACGCCGGCTCAACCGGTCCGCCGAGGTCATGCTTCGGAGCTCCGGGTCCGATTGTGCGGCGGCCGGCCCGCCGGCACAAGCTTTCCGCACGAATTTCTGCGGCAATATCCGCCGCGTCGCCCCATATTGGAAATCACGTCCTGGAAAGCAAAAACCCCGCCGATCGGCGGGGTTTTTGGATTTTCCGGGCCGGGAGAAGCGAGCCTCCCGCGGTCTTTGGAGCATCAAGCCGAAATCTTGGCCTCGTCCTCGGTCGGCTCGCGCAGCACATAGCCGCGGCCCCATACGGTCTCGATATAGTTCTTGCCGCTCGAGGCGTTGGCGAGCTTCTTGCGCAGCTTGCAGATGAAAACGTCGATGATCTTGAGCTCGGGCTCGTCCATGCCGCCATAGAGGTGGTTCAGGAACATTTCCTTGGTCAGCGTGGTGCCCTTGCGCAGGCTCAGGAGCTCCAGCATCTGGTACTCCTTGCCGGTCAGGTGCACGCGCGCGCCCGTGACCTCGACGGTCTTGGTGTCGAGATTGACGACGAGATCGCCGGTCTGGATGACCGATTGGGCGTGACCCTTGGATCGGCGCACGATCGCGTGGATGCGCGCCACCAGCTCGTCCTTGTGGAACGGCTTGGTCATGTAGTCGTCGGCGCCGAAGCCGAGACCTTTGCACTTGTCCTCGATGCCGGCGAGGCCGGAGAGGATCAGGATCGGGGTCTTCACCTTGGAGACCCGCAAGGTGCGCAGAACCTCGAACCCCGACATGTCGGGAAGATTTCAGATCCAGGAGGATAATGTCGTAGTCGTACAGCTTGCCGAGGTCGACACCCTCTTCGCCCAAATCCGTCGTGTAGACGTTAAAGCTCTCGGATTTAAGCATCAGCTCGATTGATTGAGCTGTGGCGCTATCATCCTCGATCAGCAATACGCGCATGCCAGTCCCCTTCCTCGCCGCTACGGGCTTAAGGTCGGCACGCCGCAGCGGCGGCCCATGCAAACGCTTTGGAACAACAGACTTGGAACACTAACCGCGCATGGTTAACAAAACCTAATTCCGAGTGCGCCGCAATTCCCTGGGCAAAAGCCCGCGAATTGTCTTAAGATATTGCACATGGTTGGTTTTTTAGCCAAGCGATAGTTCATGTTCCACATTAGGAACCGGAAACAGCCGATTCATACGCCTCGCCCCGCCGTTCTGGCCTGGCGAGTTTGCCTGACAAGTCCCTCAGACGGTGACGCAATGATTAACGACCCGGGTAAACACGAAGTTAAGAATTGGACCCTAACCCCGTACCAGGGCGGGGTAATTGCATGAAAGCGCTGGCTGAGCAGATCGACGAGCTCGATGGAGCCGAGATCTACGGCCGAGTGGTCGGGGTGCGCGGCTTGATGGTGGAGGTGGCGGGTCCCATCCACGCCATGCCGGTGGGCGCCCGCGTCATGGTCGAGACCGCGCCCAACCGCTGGATTCCATGCGAGGTGGTGGGTTTCTCCAACGCCAATGCCCTGTTGATGCCGTTCGCCGCCCTCGAAGGGGTCCGCCGCGGCTGCCGGGCGATCGTCACCGGCGTGGCGGGGGCGGTGCGGCCCTGCCAGGCCTGGCTCGGGCGGGTGATGGACGGCATGGGCGAGCCGATCGACGGCAAGGGACCGTTGCGGCTGGGACCCTCGCCCTATCCGTTCCGCAATGCGCCGCCGCCGGCGCATTCGCGCCAACGGGTGGGGGGCCCGCTCGATCTCGGGGTGCGCGCCCTGAACACTTTCCTGACCTGCTGCCGGGGCCAGCGCATGGGCATCTTTTCGGGCTCGGGCGTCGGCAAATCCATTCTATTGTCCATGCTGGCCCGCAATGTGGCCGCCGATGTCTCGGTCATCGGCCTGGTCGGCGAGCGCGGCCGGGAGGTGCAGGAGTTCCTGCAGGACGATCTCGGCCCCGAGGGTCTGGCCCGCTCGGTGGTGGTGGTGTCCACCTCCGACCAGCCGGCGCTGATGCGCCGCCAGGCCGGTTACTTGACCCTCGCCATTGCCGAATGCTTCCGCGACGAAGGCAAGGACGTCCTGGTGCTGATGGATTCGGTGACCCGCTTCGCCATGGCGCAGCGCGAGATCGGGCTCTCCGGCGGCGAGCCCCCGACCGCCAAAGGCTATACGCCGACGGTCTTCACCGAGCTTCCGCGGCTCCTGGAGCGTGCCGGTCCGGGAGCCGAGCGCGGCTCCATCACCGGCATTTTCACGGTCCTGGTGGATGCCGACGACCACAACGAGCCGATCGCCGATGCGGTCCGCGGTATCCTCGACGGCCACATCGTCATGGAGCGCTCGATCGCCGAGCGCGGCCGTTATCCGGCCATCAACATCCTCAAATCGGTCTCCCGCACCATGCCCCGGGCGGCCGATCCCGCCTATTTGCCGCTCATCAATCGGGCCCGGCGGGTGATGGCGACCTACTCGGACATGGAGGAGCTGATCCGGCTCGGCGCCTATCGGACGGGCTCGAGCCCCGAGGTCGACGAGGCCATCCGTCTGCACCAGCCGCTGGAGGACTTCCTGGCCCAGAAGAAGGATGAGGCGACCGGCCTCGCGCAAGGATATCAACGCCTTGAGCAAATCCTGCGCGATGTGGAAACCGAAAACTAACGTTATGGCGCCACAATGCCCCCTGGTCGGGACCGCGGCGGTTTTGACCGCGGCGGTTTTCCAGGCCTCTGGTCCGTGCCGCCGGTTGCGGTTCCGGGATTCCGGTTTTCGAAGATTCCGGGCTTCGGGGGAGTAAGAGTTGATGAAGTCACGCGAAACGCTCATTCGCCTCAAGAAGTTTCAGGTCGACGAGAGGCGTCGCAAGGTCGCGCAGATCGAGGGCATGATCGCCGAGTTCGAGCGCATGGCCGGCGATCTCGATCGCGAGATCAAGACCGAGCAGGACCGGGCCGGAATTCACGATCCGGGGCATTTCGCCTACCCGACCTATGCCAAAGCGGCGATGCAGCGGCGCGAGAACCTGCAGCGTTCGGCCGATGATCTGAAGATTCAGCTCGAGACCGCCACCGGCTTGCTGGCCGAAGCCTTCGAAGAGATGAAAAAGATCGAATTGCTCGACGAACGCGACCAGATGCGCGAGCGCGTGGAGGAGAATGCGCGCGAGCAGGCGGAGCTCGACGCCATCGGGTTGATGCGCAGCAGCGCCCGGGCCTGAAAGCGCCCGGCAAGCTCAATTCCGGGCGCCCCAGGGGTGGAGGGCTTTCCGTTGTGCCCTCGCGGCACCCCATCGCCGGCCCGTGGCGGGTCGGTCTTCCCATAAAATGTCACCCGCTCGGGCTCGGCCTGTGCAATTCATTGCATTGCGGTCGGTTCGGCGGCGATAATCGGACCCGCACGGCACCGCCGGAGGGTAGCGGACCCCATGTTGACGCCTGTTGAGATCACTTGGCTTCTCGCCGCCGTCGCCCGTGGCGACGTCTCGGCCTTCGAACGCCTCTATGCCACCACTTGCGCCAAGATCTACGGGGTCGTGCTGCGCATCTTGCGACGGCACGACCTGGCCGCCGACGTGATGGAGGAGACCTACTGCCAAGTCTGGCGCAGCGTCGGCGAGTTCGATCCGGCCCTCTCCAACCCGGTCGCCTGGATGGTCGCGATCGCGCGCCGCAAGGCCATCGATCTCGCCCGCAAGCCCGACGTTGCCGCCGACGACAGCGAGCCCGTGCTGGCGGAGGCGGAAAGCCCCGGCGTGCTGCCGCGCCGCGAGATGCCGGAGGAGCTCAAGCGCCTGCTCACCTGCATCGGGCGGCTCGAGCCGGACCGCCAGCGCATGCTGCTGCTGGCCTATTACGGGGCCTTCAGCCGCGACAAGCTGGCGGTGAAGCTCGATATGCCGGCCAACCTGCTCAAGGCGTCACTCCGGCGCAGCCTGTTCGAGCTCGAGCAATGTCTAACTTCCTGATCGACGAAGACACCGACCTGCTCGCGGCCGAATTCGTGCTCGGCACCCTCGACGCGGAGGAACGCGCGAACGCGCAGTCCTTGCTGCGCATGGACCATGGTTTCATCGCCATGGTCCGCATCTGGGAGCGGCGGTTCGGCGAGCTCCATCTCATGGTCGAGCCGGTCGAGCCCGAGGCCAAGATATGGCAGCGGATCAAGACCAAGATCGCCGAGATCGCTCCGCGCGAGCCCGTCCCCGAAGGCAAGCCGCCGACCGAATTGACGCCGGGCCCGGAGCCTGCGGACCTGGCCAAGCCGGCGGACGCTGCGGCGGCCGGGGAGACCCCCGCGCCCGCAAACGGGGCCGCCGCCGTGGGGTCCGCCGAGATCGTGCCGACCGGGGGAGCCGAGAAGCCGGTCGAGATCCCGGCGGCGCCGGATTTGGTCGTTCCGGCCGCGGCCGCCCCGGCGGCGGGCGCTATGCCGCTGGCCGCGGAAGCCCAGCCCGGTGCGGAATCCCCGTCATCGGAGCTGGCGGCAAGGTCCGAGCCCGGGCCGGTCCCCAAGGTTGCGATTCCGGCCGCGCCCCCGCTCCCGCCGCCGGCTCTCAAGCTCCCGGACAAGCGCTTCGACAAGCCCGAACCCTTGCGTCCGGCGCGTGGCCCCGAAATCACCATCGATGATGTCGTCCGCAGCCGCGGCCGCTGGCGCGTCTTGGGGGTTTGCATGACCCTGCTGGTCATGGGCCTCGTGGCCTTGCTGGCCACCTGGCGATTTATTCCCGACCGCCTGCCTGCCCGCTTGCGACCCGCTCAGCTGATGATGTCGCTGGGGATTCAAGCCCCGAATACGGCGGCCGCGGTCAGGCGGGCACCGCCGGAATCCCAGTTCGACGAATAGGGCGCAAAAACAAGGCGCTACGGCGCAAAAAGACGGCGCGCCCCCACGGGCGCGCGTTCGGCTCGGAAATGGCTGATTGTCCCGAGCTCAATCGGCTCAGCGAATCGAGGTTCCGTCGCTGGTCGAGGCCGTCACCGGCTTGCCGACCGTGATGACCGTGGCTTCCATGCGGCCATTGGGGACGTTGACGCGGGCGGCGATGCCGATGCCAGCCACGATCGTCGCGCAAATCAGGGAAACGACCACGATCTTCAGGTGGGTCCCGCGGTCCGCTGTAAACATCGAGGAGTTGTTCATGGCATCCTCCCAGGTCTCGAGCATTGGTCGCCGCGACCCGGAAAAAGGTTCATAGGGGGTTGACGAAACATCGGCGGTTACATCGACGGTTACATGGGCAGTTACGAAGCACGCGACTCCACGGACGCTCGCGCCGACGACGGCACGACCCCGCACTCCCCCCTATTGCCTTGATGTGGAGATAACTGGTGAAGCCGCCGGGAGTTCCCAAGGCTTCTCACGAAATATTGAATATAGCGCTATTTCAATCACTTGGCCGGGACCGTAGGGCGCAATCGCTTTATTGCGCCGTCAGCGTCGCCAAAATGGACGCAATGTCCGGGGGGCCAGCAGATGGCGCAATAAAGCGATTGCGCCCTACGAGCGGCGTCAGATGCTCCCGACCGTCCGCAGCCGGGCCCGGGGGTGAATTTCGGCCTGGGACATGACCGGGGTCTGGGCCCGGAAGCGCTCGACCACGCCGCGCACGAAGGGCCGGATGCCGGCCGAGGTCACCAGCACCGGGGCCTCGCCGGCCCTGGCGGCCTCCTCGAAGCGCTCGCGCACCAGGGTGATGAACTCGGTCAGCCGGGAGGGCTGCATCGCGAGCGTGCGCTCGTCGCCCTGCCCGACCAGCGATTCGGCGAAGGCTTGCTCCCATTTGGCGGTCATCGCGATGAGCGGCAGGTGGCCGGCATGGGTGGTGTGCTGGGCGCAAATTTGCCGCGCCAGGCGCGCCCGTACATGCTCCGCCAAGGTGGCGGGGCTGCGCGAGGAGGGCAGGGCTTCGGCGATGCCCTCCAGGATGGTCGCCAGATCGCGGATCGAGACCCGCTCGGCCAGCAGGTTCTGCAGCACGCGCTGGATGCCTGAAACCGAGATTTGCGAGGGGACGATGTCCTTGACCAGCTCGCCCTGCTCCTTGGGCAGATCCTTGATCAGCTTGCTGACCTCCGCATAGGACAAGAGCTCCGCCACGTTGATCTTGATGAGCTCGGTGAGGTGGGTCGAAAGCACGGTGGCGGCGTCGACCACGGTGTAGCCCCGGATGGCGGCTTCTTCCTTGAGCCCGGCATCGATCCAGGTCGCCGGCAATCCGAAAGTCGGCTCGGTGGTATGCACGCCAGGCAGGCTCACCGCCAGCCCGGCCGGGTCCATCACCATCTGCTGGCCCGGCCAGATGCGGCCGGTGCCGGCCTCCACCTCCTTGATCTTGATCACATAAGTATTGGCGTCGAGCTGGACGTTGTCGAGCAGCCGCACCGGGGGCATCACGAACCCCATCTCGACCGCGAGCGAGCGGCGCAGCGCCTTGATCTGCTCGGTCAGCCGGTCGGAGCCGTCAGGCGAGTTCACCAACGGCAGCAGCGCATAGCCGAGCTCGATCTTGACGTCGTCGATCTTGAGCGAGGCCGAGATCGGCTCCTCGGCGGGCGGGGCCTTGGCGTCCTCCACCTTCTTGGTCTCGGCGACCACCTGATGCCGCTGCCCCTTGTCGGTCGTATAGGCCAGGAACGCCGCCCCGCCTCCGAGCAGCAGAAACGGCAGCATCGGGATGCCGGGCAACAGCGACATCACCACCATGGCGCCGGCCGACATGCCGAGCGCCTTGGGATAGCCGGAGAGCTGCCTGATGAGAGCCTTGTCGGCGGCACCCGAAACGCCGGCCTTGGCGACCAGGAGGCCCGCCGCGGTCGAGACGATGAGGGCGGGAATCTGGGTCACCAAGCCCGTCGCCGACGGTGAGCGACGTATAGGTGCGCACCGCCTCCGAGAAGGCGAGGCCCTGCTGGGCGATGCCCACGATCATGCCGCCGATGACGTTGATGAACACCACCAGGAGGCCGGCGACGGCGTCGCCGCGCACGAATTTGGAGGCGCCGTCCATGGCGCCGAAGAAGCCGCTCTCGTCCTCCAGGTTCCGCCGCCTCCGGCGCGCCTCGCCTTCATCGATCAGGCCGGCGGAGAGGTCGGCATCGATCGCCATCTGCTTGCCCGGCATGGCGTCGAGGTGGAAGCGCGCCGCGACCTCGGCGATGCGGCCCGAACCCTTGGTGATGACCACGAAGTTCACGATCACCAGAATCGTAAAGACGATGATGCCGATGACGAAATTGCCGCCCATCACGAAATTGCCGAAGGCCTGGATCACGTGGCCGGCGGCGTCGGTGCCCTCGTGCCCGCGCGCCAGGATGAGGCGGGTCGAGGCGAGGTTGAGCGCCAACCGCAGCATGGTGGCGATCAGGAGCACGGTCGGGAAGGCGGAGAACTCGAGCGGGGCCTGGATGAACAGGGCCGTCATCAGGATCAGCACCGACAGGATGATCGATATGGCGAGCGCCATATCGAGCAGCGGCGCCGGCAACGGCAGGATGAGGACGACGAGAATCGCCAGCACCCCGACGGCGAGCCCGATATCGCCACGCCGCAGCATGGCGCCCATCTCGCCCAGCCCCGGCAGCACGAACTTTCCGGGGCCGGCAGTGGATCCAGTCGCGTCCGTCATTGGCGCCGATTTGTCTCTTTTTTTGCGATCATGGGCATGGAACGCCGGCGCGGGAGCGATCATGCCGCTCGCCCGCACGAGAGGAACCGCGCCCGCGTCCAAGGTCCGTCCCCGGTTCGCTTTGTGGAAGGAAAGATCTCCCCGGCAAAATTTGCCTGGTTTATGGTTAGCGACTAGTTAACGGTTCGCCTAAACTTCCGCGCAAGCGAAAGAAATCTGGAGTTTCACGATGAATCATGCGGTTCTTGCCGGCGCGCGGGCGGCGGCGCGGGTGCTGCCGGCTCTGGCGGCTCTTCTGAGCGCCTCGTTCGCCCATGCCGAAGGCCTGCAACCCGGCCTGTGGCGTATTCTCACGCATCCGGTCATCGACGGAGCGGCGGGACGCGAGCAGCAGAACACGCGCTGCCTCACGCCCGCCGACGTGGCGGACCCTGAAAAGACCTTCAGCCCGGTCGGCGGCACCGTCAATTCGACCTGCCAGATGGTCGAGCACGAGCTGACGCCCGGGCGGCTGAAATGGCACCTGCAATGCACCGGCCAGCTCGACATGGATTTGACCGGCGAGTTCTTGTTCGATGCGCCGGAGCATTACTCCGCCACGATCACGACCGCCTCGTCGATGCAGGGCCGCCAGCTGCAGGCCGGGCGCATGACGGTCGAGGGGCAGCGCGTGGGCGAATGCCCGTGAGCCGCATGTTCGCGCTCATTGCGGCGCTCGGGCTCTCATGCCGCTGCGCCTGATCTTCATGGGGACGCCCGATTTCGCGGTGCCGACGCTGAAAACGATCGTCGAGCGCGGCCACGAAGTCGTGGCGGTTTACACCCGCGCCCCCAAGCCGGCCGGACGACGTGGCCTCGAGCTGACACCAAGTCCCGTCGAGCGCGAGGCGAGGAGCTTGGGGCTCCCCGTGTACACGCCAGGGACCTTTCGGGACCCGGCGGCCGTGGAGGCGTTCCGCGCGCATCGCGCTGATGCCGCGGTGGTGGTCGCCTATGGGCTCATTCTGCCCCAGCCGATCCTCGATGCGGTGCCGCTCGGATGCTTCAATGTGCACGCCTCGCTGCTGCCGCGCTGGCGCGGTGCGGCCCCGATCAATCGCGCCATCATGGCCGGGGACAGCGAGACCGGCGTGACCGTCATGAGGATGGAAGCGGGGCTCGACACCGGCCCGATCGCCACAATGGATAACATGGCTCTTGTGGCGAGAGTGCCGATCGCACCTGACGCCACCGCCGGCGAGCTGCATGACCGGCTCGCTGCTCTCGGCGCCGACCTCATGGGGCGCGCGCTCGCCGCGCTCGAACGCGGCGCGCTGGCGGCGCAGCCGCAGCCGCAGGCGGGCGTCACCTACGCGGCCAAGCTCGACCGTGCCCAGGCGCGCATTGATTGGCGGTGGCCGTGGCACAAGGTGCACAATCATGTCCGCGGGCTTTCTCCCTATCCCGGGCGCCTGGTTTGAATTGGCTCTCGACGGCAAGCCGGTTCGAGTCAAGGTCTGGCGCACGACCGAAGGGCAGGGTGGCGGCGAGCCGGGAGAATTGCTCGATGGTCGCCTAACGATCGCCTGTGGCGAAGGCGCCATCCGAATTCTGGAATTGCAGCGGGCAGGGGCGCGAAAGTTGGCGGCGGAGGAGTTTCTGCGCGGCCTGCCGCTCAAGCCCGGCACGCGGCTCGGCTGAAGACGCTCATGCCACGCTACAAGCTCATCATCGAGTATGACGGTGCGCCCTTCATCGGCTGGCAGATGCAGGAGCGCGGCCTCTCGGTGCAGGGCGCCCTGATGGCGGCCGCGCAGGCATTTTGTGGCGAGCCCGTGAAGGTGCTGGGCGCCGGGCGCACCGATACCGGCGTGCATGCGCTCGGCCAGGTCGCCCATGTGGACCTCGCCAAGGATTGGCCGACCGATACGGTGCGCGACGCGCTCACCGCGCGGCTGCGGCCTCTTCCGGTGGCGGTGCTGGCGGCCGAGAAAGTTGCCGACACGTTCGACGCGCGCTTCTCGGCGCGCCAGCGCCACTATCTCTACCGCATCGTCGATCGCCGCTCCGACCTCGCGCTCGAGCGCGGGCGCGCCTGGCGGCGGCCGCGCCGGCTCGACCAGGCCGCCATGGCGGCGGCCGCGCAAGTGCTGGTCGGCCGGCACGATTTCACCACCTTCCGGAATGTGGAGTGCCAGGCCAAATCGCCGGTCAAGACGCTCGATCGGCTCGACGTGGTGCGCGCCGGCGAGGAGGTCCGCATCATGGCCGGCGCGCGCTCGTTCCTGCATTCGCAGGTGCGCTCGATGGTGGGCGCGCTGGTGCTCGTGGGCGAGGGCCGCTGGAGCGCGCACGACCTCGCGGCGGCGCGCGACGCACGCGACCGCTCCGCCTGCGCCCCCGTGGCGCCGCCCGAAGGACTCTATCTGGTGAAGGTGGATTATTGAGGCGGGCGCCGCCGATTCAAGCTGCAGCCGACCGCCATGACAGCATCGGAGCGGGCGTGCGCAGGCATGACAGCATCGACGCGTCAGGAGCAGCAAAGATCGCTCGCGCCGGCGTCAAAACGGTCGCGCACAATGTCGGTCAGCGCGCTGTCGGTGATGATCTCGAGGCTGATGGCCGGATACGCCGCGAGAAATTTCGAGAGGATCGGCTCGATGACCATCTTCGCCGCGGGGCGGGGAACGGTGAGGCGAAGGTGTCCCGCTGGTTTGTCCCGGAAAACGTTGATGGACTCCACTGCGGCTTCAAAACTGTCGAGTGCCGGCCGCAGCTCCGCCAGCAGCCGCTCGCCGACCTCCGTCAGTGCGACGCTGCGGGTCGTCCGATTGAGCAGCCGGACGCCGAGCTTTTCTTCGAGGCCGCGGATCGTCTCGCTGAGCGCCGACCGAGAAATACCCAGATGAGTCGCCGCTTTCGCAAAGCTCGAACGCTCCGCGATTGCCACAAAGGCGTTCATCTCCGCAAAGCCAAGCTTCCGCATTGATCGGATTCTCCGACTAGGTCATGCGGATAATGCCAGATTGTCGAATAAACATCAAAGCTCTAACTCCGTGCCAGACGGCAATCGGATTCGCGGACCTGTCGAGTCCGCGATCGTACCGGCGGCCCGGCGCGCTTTTGACGGAGAACCGAGTATGGCCCAAGTCTCACGCTACCATCCCCTGCTGGTGACGTTGCACTGGGTGCTGGCCTTTCTGATTATCGCCGCGCTCGCGCTCGGCGCCTTGGTGATGGTCAGGATCCCGAACACCGATCCTATGAAGCTCGAGGCGCTGCGCAGCCACATGGCCGGCGGCCTCGTGATCATGCTGCTGATGCTCGCGCGCCTGTTCGTACGCACGCGAACGCCGCATCCCGCGCCGGCCTCGACTGGGAATCCGATGCTGGACCGGCTGGCCTGGGCTTCGCACCGATTGTTCTATGTCGCGGTGCTCGGCATGGCAGGTAGCGGCCTGTTCATAGCCCTGCAAACAGGCCTGCCTGCCGTCGTCTTCGCGGGCGACGGCGTCTTGCCCGCCGATTTCTGGATCTTCCCGGCACGCACGGTTCACTACCTGTTTTCGCGGCTGCTGATGGCGCTCATCGCGCTTCACGTCACGGGCGCCTTCTACCATGCGCTGATCCTGAAGGACGGCTTGCTGCGGCGGATGTTCTTCGGCCGGCGCGTGCGGGCGGCGACTGATTCCGCCCTCACCCCCAACCAGTTCGTTTCTCGGAGGCAATCATGAACTATCTCACGCCCGCGCAAGCATCTGCCCAGTTGCTGAGCCTGATCGTGTTCGGAGCGATAGCGCGATGGTACGTGATTCCGTGGCTCGATAGTCGCGTGCGCGCCGACGCTCTTATCCCGCTGCTCTGGGTGCACGCATTCCGGTATGTCGCCTTGCAAGTTTTCTCCGCGCAAAGCGCCGGCTTTCCGATCTCCAATGCCGGCGCCATGGAGATCGTGGTCGGCGACGTTGCGGGTGCCGTGATGGCATTCGCCACGATCGCGCTGCTCCGTCAAAGAGTGCGGCTCGCCATCCCGCTGGCATGGTTGCTGGTTGCGGAAACGGCCTACGACACGGTCTCCAACATCCATGGGGGCGTGCGGGAACATCTCATGGGCGCGGCCAGCGGCGTCACCTGGATGATCCTGGTGTTCTTTGTTCCGATGGTGGTCGTGAGCGGCGTGCTGCTCGCCTGGCAGCTCTATGCGAGGCGGAGCGAAGCGCTCGAAGTCCCGCGAGGCGCGGCCGAGATCCGCGCGAAGCCTCTGTCCTGAGAACCTCGGAAGCAAAAGGTTGATGCGAGCGCCTTCTCCGCGCTCCTGGATCGAATCCCGACAAATCTGAAAGGAACTACCCATGAAACTTGCTCAGGCAAGAATCGTCACGAACGATGTTCCGAGTTTGACTCGGTTCTACCAGGAAGTAACGGGGATGGCGCCCGAGGGCGATGATGTTTACGTCGAATTTCATGCTCCGGCGCTGACGCTTGCGATCGGCAGTCAGAAGATGATCGAGCGCCGGAGCGACGACGCCGTCGGCCAACGCTCGATAATTCTCGATTTCGAGGTCGCGGATGTCGACGAGGAGCGGTCGCGTCTTGCGGACATCGTCCGTGAATTTGTCCTGGAGCCGACGACACAGCCCTGGGGCAATCGATCGATGCTGTTTCGCGATCCGGACGGCAATTTGATCAATGTGTTCGCGGTCCTGCGCCGTGGCGCTTCACCCGAAATATTTTTCCAGGATCCGGCCGTAGACCGCGGTGAGCGTCACCAGGTCGGCAACCGCGGTGCATTCGTCGGTCTGGTGCATGGTGCGTCCCACCAGGCCCAATTCGAGCACCGGGCAATAGTTCTTGATGAAGCGGGCGTCCGAGGTGCCGCCGGTGGTGGAGAGCTTGGGGGTGCGGCCGGCGATCTCCGTGATGGCGCCGACCACGAGATCGAGGAACGCTCCAGGCTGCGCCAGGAACACGTCGGCGTTCGAGGGCTCCCAGTCGATGCGCCAACGCGCCTGAGCGGCCGCGCCGCCGCCTGGGCGCGCGTCTCGACCAGGGATTTGAGCGAGGCCTGGTCGTGGCAATCGTTGAAACGGATGTTGAAGCGCGCGCGGGCCTCGCCCGGGATCAGGTTGACCACCGGGTTGCCCACGTCGACCGAAGTGAACTCGAGATTGGAAGGCTCGAAATGGGCGCTGCCCTGGTCGAGCGGCTCGGTCATCAGGGCCGTCATCAGGGCGGTGAGGGCGCGGATCGGATTTTCGGCGAGCTGCGGATAGGCGACGTGCCCCTGCCGGCCGGTGACCGTCAGGGTGCCGTTGAGCGAGCCGCGGCGGCCGACCTTGATCTGGTCGCCCACCGCGGCGGCGCCGGAGGGCTCGCCCAGGATGCAGTGATCGAAGCGCTCGCCGCGCGCTGCGGCCCATTGCAGGAGCTTGGTGGTGCCGTTGACCGCGATGCCTTCCTCGTCGCCGGTGATGAGGAAGGAGAGCGAGCCGGCGGGCTTGCCGCCATGGGCCGCCACATAGTCGAGGACGGCCGCCAGCGCGCAGGCGATGCCGCCCTTCATGTCGACGGCGCCGCGCCCGAACAAGCGGCCGTCCGCGATCTCGCCCGCGAATGGCGGATGCGACCATCTGGCCTCCTCGCCGGGCGGCACCACGTCGGTATGGCCGGCGAAGACCAGATGCGGCGCCCGCGCGCCGAGCCGCGCATAGAGGTTCTCGACCGGCGCGGTGCCGGACTGCGTGAAGGTCATGCGCTCGACCGCAAAACCGGCGCCGGCGAGCAGCGTCGCGATCAGGCCGAGGGCGCCGCCTTCCGCCGGCGTCACCGAGCGGCAGCGCACCAGATCGCGGGCAATGGTGAGAGGGTCGGCGGCTTTGCGCATGGAGGCTTTTCAGGTTTTGGGCGGCTTCGTCAGGTCTTGCCGGAGAGCGGATCGGGCCCGAAGCGGTTGGGACCGTCGGTGCCGCGGCGGAAACCGAGCTCCGCCAGGAGTATCACAATCACAAAACCGAGCGAATAAGCGATGGCTGCATGGAGCGGGTCGTTCGTATCAAAATCAAAGTCGCCGTTCAGCAGAATGAAGAGGTCGAGCGCCACGCTGAACGCGAAAAACAGACGCACGATCCAAGGCGGAAGGTTGCGGTCATTGCCGCGCTTCACGGCGACCGCAAACTGGGGATAGGTTATCGCCAGATCAAAAACGGCTGCCAGCCGCTCGCCCTCGATCTGGTCGGCTGCCCACTGGGTAGCTATTTGGAGGGCGACCAGAATCCCGCAGGCGATCCAGAACGGCTCGCGGTTGATGCGGCCCCGGAAGCTGGTGAACACGTAAACCCAGTAGGTCCAATTCATTGCGGCTCGCTTGTCGGGCTCGGCTCTTTCGAGCGCCTCGGCCGATCCTCAGTCGCGCAGCAATTCGTTGATGCTGGTCTTGGCGCGGGTCTTCTCGTCCACGCGCTTGACGATCACGGCGCAGCCCAGCGCGGGCCCGGGGCTGCCGTCCGGCATCGGCTTGCCCGGCATCGCGCCCGGCACCACCACCGCATAGGCCGGGACCTCGCCCCGGAAGCTCTCGCCGGTCGCGCGGTCGACGATGCGGGTCGAGGCGCCGATGAACACCCCCATGGCCAGCACCGCGCCCTCGCGCACGATGGCGCCTTCGGCCACTTCCGAGCGCGCCCCGATGAAGCAGCGGTCCTCGATGATGACCGGCCCCGCCTGCAGCGGCTCGAGCACGCCGCCGATGCCGGCGCCGCCCGAGATGTGACAATTTCTGCCGATTTGCGCGCAGGAGCCGACGGTCGCCCAGGTGTCCACCATGGTGCCCTCGCCCACATGGGCGCCGATATTGACGAAGGAGGGCATCAGCACCACGCCGGGTGCGATGTAAGCCGAGCGGCGCACTATGGCGCCCGGCACGGCGCGGAAGCCGGCGGCGCGAAAGCGCGCCTCGTCCCAGCCGTCGAGCTTGGAGGCGACCTTGTCCCACCACACCGCCTGGCCGGGCCCGCCCGCAATGACCGTCATGTCGTTGAGAGGAAACGAGAGCAGCAACGCCTTCTTGAGCCACTGGTTGACGTGCCAGTCCCCGTTGGGGTTGCGCTGCGCGACCCGCACCTCGCCCCGGTCCAGGAGGTCGATGGCGGCTTCCACGGCTTGCCGCACCGGGCCTTTGGTGGCGACCCCGATCTCCGCACGCCGCTCGAAGGCGTCATCGATGGTCTTGGCGAGCTCGGCATGCGACATCGGCAGTCCTCGGAACAAAGGCCCGCGCGTTGTCGGGGGAGCGGGAGGGTCTGTCAAGGGATGCGGCGCAGCCGCGCACGCGTGGGACCGATCGTTGACGGATGCCCGCCCTTGCCGCATCGTCCCGGTGCGACGCGCTTGCGCGCCGAGCGCAGGAGAAGCCCGACTCCATGAGAGAGCGTGTGGGAGAGCATGCTGCCAAATCCTTGCGGGCCGCGGTGGTGGCCGCCTGCGCCGCCATCGGTCTTGCGGTGGTGGCCGGCGGTCTCGCGGGTCTTCCCTCGCTGGCGCAGACCAATGCCACCGTGAAGGTCGCCTCGGCCGGCATCGCCAGCGATATCGGCTTCTTCATCGCCGACAAGAAGGGCTATTTCCGCGCCGAGGGTCTCGACGTCCAGCTCAGTACGCTCGCCAACTCGCCGCAGATGATCGGTCCGCTCGGCATGGGCCAGCTCGATGTCGGCGGCGGCACGGTCGCGGCCAGCCTCTACAACGCGGTCGCCCAGAACATCGCGATCCGCGCCGTCGCCGACAAAGGCTCGATGCGCCCCGGCTACGGCTTCTCCGGGCTGTTGGTGCGCAAGGATCTGGTCGACAGCGGCCGCTACAAGACCTTCAAGGACCTCAAGGGCATGACGATCGCGGTCGGCACCTTCGGGAGCGCCAATTCCTCGGCCGTCAACGAGGCGCTCAAGCGCGGCGGGCTGACCTGGGACGACGCCCACATGGTGGCGCTCACGTTCCCGCAGCACCTCGCCGCCTATGCCAACAAGGCGATCGATGCCAGCATGACCAACGAGCCGACCGCCTCGGAGGCGGTGAAGAACGGCCTGGCGGTGCGGATCGCCGGCAATGACGAGATCTACCCCGACCAGCAGACCGCGGTGGTGCTCTATTCCGAGATATTCGCGCGCCAGCGGCCGCAGCTCGCGATGAAATTCATGCGCGCCTATATCAAGGCGGTGCGCGAATACAACGACGCGCTCAAGGACGGCAAGATCGCCGGCCCCAACGCCGAGGAAGTGATCTCCATCCTGTCGGAATACACCTTCATCAAGGATCCGCAAATTCATCGCGAGATCACCCCGGCCGCCATCGATCCGGACGGCCGCATGAACGTGCATGGGCTGCGCAACGATCTGGAGTTCTTCAAGGAGCGCAAGCTGCTGCAGGATCCGGCGATCACGGTCGAGCGGATCGTCGACACCTTGTACGCCACCGCGGTCGTCAAGGAGCTCGGCCCCTACAAGCCGCGCGCGAAGTGACGGGCGCCGGCCTGGGCGCGTTCTCACGTCTTCCATGAGTTGCGCAAGCGTTTCCACGTCGTCGTCCCTGCGCCGAAAGCGCGTTTACGCGCGTCTTCGACGCGCTATGGGCAGGGACCACAGAAACGCGAGCCTGAGCCTCACCCCTCCGCCGCCACCCGCTCGATGAACCCGGCCAGATCGTCGGTGACGTGATCGACATGCGCGGCGTCGCGGCCCTCGAGCTCCCAGTCCTCGCGCAACACCTCGCGGGTGCTCTCCGGCACCACCAGGACGGTGGTCATGCCGAGCCGGTGCGGCACCGCCAGGTTGCGCGCCAGATCCTCGAACATGGCGGCCCGCGCCGGATCGACGTCATGCCGGCGCAGGAACCGGGCATAGGTCTGCGGCGAGGGCTTGGGCTCGAGCTCGGCCGCCACGATGTCGAACACGTCGTCGAAGTGATGCGCGAGCTCGAGCCGCGCCAGCACCGCATCGGCGTGGCGGCGCGTCCCGTTGGTGAGGATGAGCTTGCGGCCGCGGCAGCTTCGCGAGCGCGCGTCCGAGCGCCGGATTCGCCTGCAGCGGCGAATGATCGATCTGATGGACGAAATCGAGGAAGTCGTCGGGCGCCATGCCGTGCTCGGTCATCAGCCCGCGCATCGAGGTGCCGTAGCGCTTGTAATAATCCTTCTGCACCCGGAACGCCTCGTCGGGCGGGATCGCGAGAAAGCGCGCGATGTAGTCGCGGATGCGCTCGTCCACCTGCTGCCAGAGATCGAGGTGGTGGGGATAGAGCGTGTTGTCGAGGTCGAAGACCCAGGTCTCGATATGCCGGAAGCCCTCGACCCGCCGGAAATCGCGCAACGCCATTGCGGCGGCTCAGCGGCGCATCAGCGTGCCGGCACCGTGATCGGTGAGCAGCTCGAGCAGCACCGCATGCGGCACCCGGCCGTCCAGGATGACGACGCCCTCGACGCCGGCCTCGAGCGCGTAGAGACAGGTCTCGACCTTGGGGATCATGCCGCCCGAGACGGTGCCGTCGGCGATCAGCCGGCGGGCGTCGTCGGCCGAGAGCTCCCGGATCAGGGTCTTCGACTTGTCGAGCACGCCCGGCACGTCGGTCAACAGCAGCAGCCGCTTGGCCTTGAGCGCGCCCGCGATCGCGCCCGCGAAGGTATCGGCATTGATGTTGTAGGTGACCCCCTCCTTGGAGGTGGCGAGCGGCGCCAGCACCGGAATGAGGTCGCGGCCCAGGATCTGCGTGAGCACGGTGGTGTCGATCTTGTCGGGCTCGCCGACGAAGCCGAGGTCGACGATCTTCTCGATCTGCGAATCGGGATCCACCATGGTGCGGCTGATCTTGCGGGCCAGCACCATATTGCCGTCCTTGCCGCACAGCCCGACTGCGCGACCGCCCGCGCCGTTGATGAAGCCGACGATCTGCTTGTTGATGTGGCCGGCGAGCACCATCTCGACGATCTCGATCGTGGCCGCGTCGGTGACGCGCAGGCCGGCCGCGAACTCCGACTTGATGCCGAGCCGCTTGAGCATGTCGCCGATCTGCGGCCCGCCGCCATGCACCACCACCGGATTGATGGCGGTCTGCTCCATCAGCACGATGTCGCGGGCGAAGCTCTTGGCCATGTCCTCCTCGCCCATGGCGTGCCCGCCATACTTCACCACGACGATCTCCTCGTCGTAGAGCTGCATGTGCGGCAGGGCTTCGGACAGAATGTGGGCGATGTCGTGGGGTGAGACGGTCATGGCATCCATGTGGGTCCGCGACCTTTTAGCGTGTTTAATCGGTCCGGCGAAAGGGGCAGAACCATGAAGATGCCGCAAGCTCATCCCGATCCTTCCCGACCCGCGGCTGCCGA
Organism: uncultured Alphaproteobacteria bacterium; assembly: GCA_963744275.1. Taxonomy (GTDB): domain Bacteria; phylum Pseudomonadota; class Alphaproteobacteria; order Rhizobiales; family Xanthobacteraceae; genus VAZQ01. Next base: position 103,488 of record CAVUSX010000021.1, on the reverse strand, counting down.
CCTGCCGGGCTGGGCCATCGCGGCCGCGTTCGTCGCGGTGACGGCGGCGGTCGCCATACCGATCGTCACCCATCCGCTGCCGCCTTTGTCCGACTACATCAACCATCTGGCGACCTCCCATGTGGTCGACGCCATCGGCAGCGACCCCGATCTCCAGCGCTTCTACCGGATCGAATGGCAGCCGATCCCCGATCTGATGATGGATCTGGTGGTGCCGCCCCTGCACCGTTTCATGGACATCTACCTGGCGGGCCGCATCTTCACGATCTCGATCTTCGCCGGCATCCTGTCCGGCACGCTCGCGCTCCACCGCGCCCTCTTCGGCCGCTGGTCGGCGCTGCCGCTCCTCGCGAGCCCGTTCGTCTATAACGGCGTGCTCCTGGTCGGGGTCATGAACTATCTGTTCGGGATAGGCTTGGCGCTGTGGGGCTTCGCCGCCTGGGTGGCGTTGCGCGAGCGCTCCTGGGCCTGGCGCTATGCGGTCTCCACGGCGTTCGTGCTGGCGCTGTTCTTCTGCCATCTGTTCGCGCTCGGTCTCTACGGCCTGGAGCTGCTGGCGTTCGAGACCCACCGGTTGTGGGCACGGCGCGACCAGCCGCTCGCCCGGCGCCTCATGGATTTCGTCGCGACCGGAGCACCGTTCCTGCCGGCCTTCCTGCTGCTGATCACCGGCCCGACCTGGGAATCGGACGGCGTGCCCGCCTACTGGGACCTGGGCGGCAAGATCGACGGCCTGATGCTGGTGATCAGCATCTACTACCCCGCGGTCGCCTATGGGTTGGTCGCGCTTCTCGTGCTGGCGGCTGCGCTCGCCTTTCGCTGCGGGGCCTTGCGGTTCCATCCGGTCGGCTGGGCGCTCCTGGGTGTCGGCAGCGTCGTTTATCTCGCCTTGCCGCGGGTTCTGTTCGCGGCCCATCTCGCCGATCAGCGCCTGCCGATCGGGCTCGCGTTCATGCTGGCGGCCTGCATCCGGGTCGACCTCGACGGTCGCCGCCTGCGCGCCGGTTTCGTCGCGCTGCTCGCCGTCGTGCTGGCGCTGCGCCTGAGCGAGGTGCAGATCGTGTGGAACGATCTGTCGCGCGGCCCGACCGAGGCGCTACGCGCGGTCGGCGCGATCGCGCGCGGCGCGCGCGTGCTGGTCGTGCACGGCGACCGCTCGTCGACCGGATTGATCAGCGACCTCGGCCTCATGCACATCGCCTCGCTCGCCACCATCGAGCGCTCGGCCCTGGTGTCGACCGCGTTCACGGTGGAGGGCAAGCACATCCTGCAGGTGCGCGACCAATTCCGTCCGTTCGTCGATACCCGGGACGGCACCCCGCCTTCGCTGCCCTATTTCCTGGCGGCCGCCGACGGTCCGGGTCCGTACTATTTCAGCGATTGGCCGCTGCACTTCGACTACGTGTTCGTCCTGTTCACCAAGCCGGGCGCACCCAATCCGGATCCGATGCGGCTCGAGCTCGTCGATGACGGCCGGCACTTCCAGCTCTATCGCGTGATCGGGCGGCGTTTCGCGGCCTCGTCTCGGCCTTGAGCCGGGACGATGGAGAGGCGACCCATTCCAAAAATGCATGAGGAATCGGCCACTCCGACTGCAGCTCATTGAAAATACAATCCGAAAACAATGGATCGGCGTCATTGTGGCCCCGAAGCCATGCAGCGCCCGCGGGGCTGGCGAATTGGCGCGCACTTTGTAGGGCGCAATCGCTTTATTGCGCCAATCGACTGCGCCCGGCCCGGTACCCTTGGGTTCAGGCGCAAGCGGCTACGCGGAGCGGCGCAATAAAGCGATTGCGCCCTGCGACCCACACTTCGTGAGTTTCAATTTGCCGAATAATCTGATTTGCGCCGACGCGTCAACAAGCCGAAGGCGCTGCGCGCTCAGCCTGCCAGGAGCGCGCAGGAGATCGCTTGCGCGCCCTCGCGCGACGGCGTCTCGGAACCGGCGCTGATGTTCCGCACCCCGTCGAGATACAGATAGCGGCAACTCTTGGAGTACAGAAACTTTCCCTCGCCTTGGCGCATGCTGACATCGATGGCCGAGCCGACGTAAAGCCCTCGGTGGAGCAGGAAACCAAGCAACACGATGATCGCCAATCCGAGGGTGAGCCAGCCGAGCGATGAACGTTTCATGCGCGAGCCTCAAGGCAGTTCCGACGATCCCGCGGTCGCGCCATCCGCCGCAATCGCCGGCCGGCGGCCGTCGGGCTGAACGCCGCCGCCCTGAATGTACGCCATGCAGTCCGCGCTGAACGGAACGCTCTCGTTCGCCGGGCAGGGCGCGGCCTCCCGCCCGGCGACTTCGGCGGGCGCCGACGCCTCGATCTTGATCCGATTCGCGTGCTCGATCCACAGCACCCCGCCCGCGACCGCGGCGAGGAGCAAAACGTTAAACTTGGTGCTCAACATCCCGATCCTCGTGGCGCCATCCTAGTGGCTCGCCGCCTGCACCCACCACGGCATCAAGGAATAGACGATGTAGGGGACCGCCAAGATCGGAAGCAGCCAGATCAGCGCCAGCGGAATCTTCGCGCTGACGCGCTGCGGAAGCAGCATGGCGACGAGGCCCAGCACGCTGCACACGATCAGGGCCGTCAACGTCCAACCATACCAAAGCATGTTGGGCCCCTCGCCGGGCCGCGGTCCCTCATATCCCCAGACGAGGCGATTTGTCGCCGGATGGTAGGTCACCAGCGGCAGGTTGATGAACTGGATCAGGCAATACGCCAACGCACCGGATGCGGAGAACGTTATGGCGAAAGTCTTGAACCTGGCTGATGACGCCAGCGACGCCTTCGCAGGCGTTGCCGAAGCAGTCCTGGCGGTCGCGGCGGTCGTAGCGGTCGTATCGGGTGAGGTCGCGTTCATGATCCGAATCCCCGGGTGTTGTTGATCACATGACCGACGATGAAGAGGAACCAGCACATTGCGCAGAGCACGATGGTGGTCCATTTGCGCGCGCTGTCGTACTGCGAATTCTGGGCGTTCTTCCAGAAGTACCAATAGGCCGGGAGCATCAACAGGCCGATTGTCGACACATGCTCCTTGAAATCGAAGAACCCGCCGGTCTTGTAGTAGCCGCCCTGCTCGAGCGGGATTCGGATGAAGATGCGGTACTTCGTGTAGATATACGACCCCACAAAGAACGTGAGGACCCACAGGATGCAGACTGCCGTCGCGTATCCGACGGGCGGGACCGCGCGATAGCGTGTCACGAATCCGGCGGGCCCGGCCACCTTGCGGACCGGCAGCGCAACCGCCACCGCTTGATGCGTCAACGCCCCGGCCAAGGTGACCGCCAGCAGCAGGTGCGCCAGGAGCCAAAGCGTCCAATAGGTGTTCACGGTTATGAAGTCAGTCATGGGACCTCCCTGTCCTCAGATGCCCTCTCGATGGGGCCTTTACACCGTTGCGGAACGTTAACCTGCCGCCGGGGCGCCTTCAAGCCGCCTTGCCAAGGCGGAAGATCGCCACCAACTCTTCCCGCCTTCAAGGGCGGAAGACTTGGTGGCTCGCCGGCACAGGGCGCGGAACGCCGGCGATGCCATGGCGCTCGGCGGCGCATTTACTTCCGGCCTTGAAGCTTGCGGGACGAAAGTGACAGTCAGCCCTGCCGCAAGCGACGCATAGCCGGCATGATCGAATAGATGCCGACACGCTTGCGGCCAGCCCCTCCTCATCCGGGCGATGTATTGTCTTCAGTATAATCGCTCCTTCTTCTGTTATTTTAGGTGTTGTCCGTTTTATAATAATTCTAAATTAGGAAACACGCAGATTAGAGTGATTCTATTGTCTTGATTTGCTGTTGACAACCAATGGCGCGCCTCGCACTAAAGGAAAAATCTCGAAGCGGAGGTCGCCATGAAGTCCTTTGGTCGGTTGGTCGCGCGCGGCCTGTCGCTCGCCGTCGTCTGCCTCGCGGCGCCTGCGGCGTTGCTGGCGCAAGCCTCGCCCGGCGGCAGCGGCGCCAGCATTCTGGTGTACAACGCGCAGCATCCCAACCTGACCCAGGCGTGGGCCGACGGCTTCACCCGCGACAGCGGGATCAAGGTCGTGCTGCGCAACGGCGGCGATACCGAGCTCGGCAACCAGATCGTGCAGGAAGGCGCGGCGTCGCCGGCGGACGTGTTCCTGACGGAGAATTCGCCGGCAATGATCTTGGTCGATACGGCCGGGCTGCTCGCCCCGCTCGGGGACGACATTCTGGCCCGCGTGCCCGGCTATTTCCGGGCCGCCGACGGACGTTGGGTGGGGGTCGCGGCGCGCACGACCGTCTTCGCCTACAACAAGAGCAAGCTGGCGCCGGACCAGTTGCCGAAGTCGCTCATGGACCTCGCCGATCCGGCCTGGAAGGGTCGTTGGGCCGCATCGCCGGCGGGCGCGGACTTCCAAGCCATCGTCAGCGCGCTGCTGGAGCTCAAGGGCGAGGCCGCGACCGCGGCCTGGCTCAAGGCCATGAAGCAGAACGCCACCGCCTTTCGGGGCAACGGCGCGGCGTTGAAGGCCGTGAACGCGGGCGTGATCGACGGCGCCGTCATCTACCACTACTACTACTTCGGCGACCAGGCCAAGACCGGCGAGAACAGCAACAATACGGCGCTGCACTACTTCCGCAACGAGGACCCGGGCGCGTTCGTCAGTATCTCGGGCGGCGGCGCGCTGGCATCGAGCCGGCATCCTTCCCAAGCCCAGGCTTTTCTGAAATGGATCGTCGGCGAGAGCGGCCAGACGGTACTCAAGACCGGCGATTCTTACGAATACGCAGTCGGGATCGGGGCCCAATCCAACCCCAAGCTGGTGCCGCTCGCCGATCTGCATGCGCCCAAGATCGATCCGTCCAAGCTCAACAGCAAGAAGGTCACCGAGCTGATGATCGGGGCGGGCTTGCTGTAGTCCTCTGCGGCAGATAAACGCCCTGCAGGAACGGCTCGTTCGGGAAACATGATCGTTATGCGCTACCGCGCCCATTCGATGTCCTCATGAGCGCTGGTCAATGGGCGAGCACGCACGCGAATCCGGTGGCCGGCGCCGGATGGCTGGGTCGGCGATCGACGCCCTGGATGGCGGGCGGCGCGATCCTGGTTACGCTCGCCGCCCTGCTGCCGCTCGCTTTCGTCGTTTGGATGGGGATCGAGAGCGGATGGGCGACGGCCTCCGCGCTCATCTTCCGGCCGCGCGTCGGCGAATTGCTGGTCAACACGGCTCTCCTGCTGATATTCACGATTCCGCTGTGCGCGCTGCTTGCGATGGCGCTGGCATGGTTGACCGAGCGCGTCGCGCTGCCGGGCGCCCGCCTGTGGGCGTGGCTGGCCACCGCGCCGCTCGCGGTTCCGGCGTTCGTGCACGGCTACGCATGGGTCAGCGTGGCGCCCGGTCTGCATGGCCTATTCGCCGGCGTCATGGTGTCGGTGCTCGCCTATTTTCCCTTTCTCTACCTGCCGATCGCCGCGGCGCTGCGTCGGCTCGATCCCGCCATGGAGGATTGCGCGGCTTCGCTCGGCCTGGCGCCCTGGCCGGTGTTCGTGCGGGTCGTGCTGCCGCAATTGCGGCTGGCGATCTGCGGGGGCTCGCTGCTGATCGGTCTGCACCTGCTGGCCGAATATGGCCTCTATGCCATGATCCGGTTCGATACTTTCACGACCGCCATCTTCGATCAGTTCCAATCCGCCTATAACGGGCCGGCCGCCAACATGCTGGCGGGCGTGCTGGTGGTGTGCTGTCTCGTGCTGTTGCGGCTGGAGGCCGGCGTGCGCGGCAACGCGCGCTATGCCCGCGTCGGCGCCGGCGCCGCGCGCGCGCCGCGGCGCCGCGCCCGCGGCCGCAACGTCGCATTCTACCTGCTGCTTCCGATCGTCACCGCCATACTCGCGCTGGGCGTACCCTTGGTCACCCTGGCGCGCTGGCTGATTGCGGGCGGCGCCGGCGTTTGGCGGCTGAACGAGATCGGGCCGGCGCTCGGCCAGACCTTGACGCTCGCGCTCGCCGGAGGGCTGTTGACCACGGCCGCCGCCATGCCGATGGCCTGGCTCTCGATCCGCGCCCCCGGCCGATTGCAGCGCATGCTGGAAGCGTGCAACTACATCGTCGGCTCCCTGCCGGGCGTCGTGGTGGCGCTGGCTCTGGTCACCATCACGGTGCGGGTGGCGCATCCGATCTACCAGACGGTCGTGACGCTCATCATCGCTTATGCATTGATGTTCCTGCCGCGCGCGCTCATCAGCCTGCGCGCCAGCATGGCCCAGGCGCCGGTCGAGCTGGAGCAGGCCGCGTACTGCCTGGGACGCTCGCCCGCACAGGCGCTCTGGTCGGTTACGATCCCGCTGGCGGCACCGGGCGTGGCGGCGAGCATCGCGCTTGTCTCGCTCGGCATCACCAACGAGCTTCCCGCCACCCAGATGCTGGCGCCGAACGGCACCCAGACGCTCGCCACCGCGTTCTGGTCGTACAGCGGCGAGATCGACTACGCGGCGGCCGCCCCCTATGCATTGATCATGGTGCTGTTCGCGTTGCCGCTGACCTGGCTCTTGTACGTCCAATCGAAACGGGTCGCCGGGCGATGAGCTTTCTCGAACTACGATCCGTCCGCAAGAGGTTCGGGACGGTGACCGCGCTCGACGGCATCGATCTCGGCGTGGCGGCCGGCAGCCGGACCGCGATCGTGGGGCCCTCCGGCTGCGGCAAGACGACGCTGTTGCGCATCATCGCCGGGTTCGAGGCGCCCGATTCCGGCCGCGTCGCGCTCGGCGGGCGCGTGCTGTCCGAGGGCCCCGACGCCATGCCGGCCCATCATCGCGGGATCGGATTCGTGGTGCAGGACGGAGCCTTGTTTCCGCATCTGAGCGTGGAGGCCAATGTCGGCTTCGGCCTCAACCGCAACGAGCCACGGCGCGCCGAGCGCATCGCCGAGCTGATGGACATGGTCGAGCTCGATGCCGGCTTGCTGCCGCGCAAGCCCGACGAGCTCTCCGGCGGACAGCAGCAGCGGGTGGCGCTGGCGCGGGCGCTCGCCCGCAAGCCGCAATTGATGCTGCTGGACGAGCCTTTCTCGGCTCTCGACACCGGCTTGCGGGATACCACGCGCAAGTCCGTGGCGCGGCTGTTGAGCGGTGCCGGCATCACCACGATCCTGGTGACCCACGATCAGCCCGAAGCCTTGTCGTTCGCCGACCAGGTCGCGGTCATGCGCGAGGGACGATTGCCGCAGGTGGGAACGCCGCGCGCGCTCTACCTGCGGCCGAGGGACCGGATCATCGCCGAGTTTCTGGGCGAAGCCGTGGTGATGCCGGCCGTGCTGGCCGACGGTTGGGCCGCGTGCGCGCTCGGCCGTCTCCGCGTCGATGACCGAGATCGGCACGGACCGGCGCAGATCATGCTGCGCCCCGAGCAGATCTCGCTCGCGCAGGTTCAAGACGGCGATTGGCCCGGGACGGCGTCGGGTGCGGACGGGTCCTTCGGCGAGGTCATGGAGATCGAGTTCGGCGGGTCGGTCTGCACTTTGGCGGTCCGGCTCCGCGGCGATCCTGGATCGCTCCGCATCGGCCCGCAGGGCGGAACGGAATCGGATAGGCGTCTCCTGTTGCGCAGATTGTCGAGCGAGGTACCCCCGGTCGGAGCCATCGTGCGGATCACGGTCGCCGGCGCGGCGCATGTTTTCGCGGAGCCGGATTAGCGGGCGGGCGGGCCGGCAAGGCGTCGATCAGCTGCATCGCGGCGCTATCAGCGGCGGCAGCATCGGTCGCGATGGGGTGAAAGCGGACCTGCCAGCGCGCAGTTCGGGCAGGCCGCTGCCGGCACGGGCCGAGGTGGCGAGCACCTCCGGAAAAGCGGCGGGATGCCGCAGACGCAACTTTTTCCGCGACTTAAAGGTCGTCGTCCTCAAACAGACTTCGAAGCGTCAGCGTTTACGTTTGGCGCGCGCAGGCGCGCGATCACTATGGCCGTGGTGATTGCAACGGGTAGTACGAGGCTCCAGAACTGGGCAAAGTAATAGAGGAGCGCCGCTGCTGCGCATCCGGCGGCAAACCAGACGATGCTACCCGCAGTGCGGAGAAAGCGGCCGCGAACTTCGGGCGGCGCAGCTCGGCGTAGCAGGTCAACCCCGTCGAGGACGGCTTGAGTGGCGTTATTCGTCATTATTGCGGTCGGTGGTTCGCCCGGAAAGTGCACGCGCTGCATTGCGTTTTGAAGCGCCATGGCCGTGACCCCGGCGAAGCCGGCAGCGAGAGCTGGCACGACGTCGCTGTTCGGAAACGGGCCGTATACGGCTCCGAGGGCAAGGAAAGCCGCTAGAAGCGCCGCCTCTAGGCCGAGAAGGACCGTCAACGTCGGCAATCCGCGCGCGGTCAGTGCCGCGCCCACCAGGCGCGCCACCGCGACTGCACCAATGAACTCAGGCAGCGCCAGGATTTTTCCGATAGTACCGTGCGGGCCGTAGACGAAACCGGCGGCCAGGGTGACGAAATTGCCCGTGACGTGCGCCGTGAACAATCCTTGCAGCCCCAGGAAGCCAACCGTGTCCACGAACCCTGCATTTAGGCTCAATAGCCGTGTCATAACGGAGCCGTTCATTGACCTGTCGTGTCTCCAAGCATTTTACCTATTCGTTGCGTACCCTACCAAAAAGCGAACTTCCTCGGCATCCGCATTTGCGCCAGCGCCACGATAGGCCCGCCTGCATGTTCGACCGAGCTCAATTTCTTGCCATCCTCGCAGGGGCAGCCGGTGGCGCGATTGCGATTGCCACCATGGAGGCGTTCTCCGCCACCACGGCATTTCCCCTGGTGGCGATACCATTCGCGACTTCGATCGTCCTGGTATTGGGCTCGCCAAAAGCCGAGCCGGCGCAACCCCGCGCGTTGATCGGCGGCCACCTCGTCTCCACTCTGGTCGGCCTGCTGATCGTCAAGCTGTGCGGGCCGGCACCCTGGGCGGCAGCGCTGGCGGTTGGTCTGGCGATGGTCGCAATGCACCTGACCGGCACGTTTCATCCGCCGGCCGGAATTGATCCGCTGGTCGTGGTCGTCAACAACATGTCATGGAGCTTTTTGTTGGTGCCAGTCGGGATCGGCGCACTGCTGCTCACACTATTCGCTTTTGCTTGGCACAATTTGATCGCGCGAGGCGCCAACAGGGGCGATACTTGGCCCATAAGGTGGTGGTAGCCTTGCTTCGTCGACAATAGGGTTCAAGTCAGCAAGTCGAGGAATAACCAATGGAAATTGTCCTTTACTACGCGCCTAACACTTGCGCATTGGCGCCATATGTGACGCTGAGGGAAGCGGGGGCGGCATTCGCGGTGAAGCCGCTCAACTTTCGCGAGAACCAGCAGAATTCACCCGCGTATCTGCAGATCAATCCGAAGCACAAGGTGCCTTTGCTCGTCGTCGATGGCCAGCCGCTGACCGAGAGCCCCGCCATCCAAATATGGATCGCGCGCACTTTCCCGCACGCGCAGCTGCTGCCGTCCGATCCATGGCAGGAGCTCAAGGCGATTTCGATCATGTCATGGTGTTCATCGGGCATTCACCCGTATCTCTCTCGCATCAACTCGCCGTCGCGGGTCTGCGGCCTTCCAGGCGCCGAGCAAAGCGTTATTCGGGCTGCGCAGGAGCTTCTTTTCGAAAACTACAAGATCGCCGAGGACTTGCTTGCAGGTCGAGAATTCTTCTTCGAGCACTTCACGGCCGCAGATGCTCACTTCTTCTGGTGCCTGCGCCGCGGTTCCCAACTCGGCGCCGACGCGTCGACATTCCCAAACTGTCTGGCCCACTTTGAGCGCGTCAAAAAACGACCGAGCGTTCAGAACCTGCTGGATTACGAAAAATCGGTTCAGGCGGAGTTCGCCAAGGCTGCATAACGGCACGGACCGGCGCAGATCATGCTACGCCCCGAGCAGATATCGCTCGCACAGGTTCAAGACCGCGACGCGGCCGCGGAGGGGTCCTTCGGCGAGGTCATGGAGATCGAGTTCGGCGGGTCGGTCTGCACTTTGGCGGTCCGGCTCTGCGGCGATCCCGGATCGCTCCGCATCGGCCCGCAAGGCGGAACGGAATCGGATAGGCGGCTCCTGTTGCGCCGATTGTCGAGCGAGGTGCCCCCGGTCGGAGCCATCGTGCGGATCACGGTCGCCGGCGAGGCCCACGTCTTCGCCGATGCTGATTAGCGAGCGGGCGGGCCAGCAAGGCAGCGGCTTCCGATAGCGACGTCGCGGCTCTCGTTTCAGCCGGGCTCCCGCCCCATGGGCTCGCCGATCAGAAATCCGGCTTGTCGGCCTGCGGAATCGGATGGAGATTCAGATTGAAGTAATCCACTCCGGCGCTTTCAGCGCAAACCATCTCGCCCATCGCCACCTGGTTCTTGCGCCAGGTCTGCTTGAGCGTGAGCGGCCCGTTGAAGGTGCCGGGATCTTCCACCGTTACGATCGCGGTCAACGCCCTGCCGTCCTGGCTGATCGTGAACCGCTCGACGACGTGGAGCTTGTCGGTGTGCGGCGTGCGGAAGGAATCGATGTAGTGATACGGGCCGGCCGCGAGCCCGATGGTATCGACCACGAGCGTGTCCCCGCCCTCGTAATGGCCGATGGATTCGCCGAACCATGACGGCTTCACATTCTCCGAATGCTCGCCGGTGAGATAGATGCGGCGCACGAAGTGATCGCGCTCCCAAATCATCCACACCTCGTTCGGCGTCTGGAGGAAATACACGGGTTGGAGAAAAAGAAGCTGGCCGGGCACGCCCCCGGGCCAGCAGCGTGATTGTGAGATGAAGGGAAGCGGCCTCTTGCCGCTCAGCACCTCTTCGTTCGTGGCCTGCATCTGCTCGGCGGCCCAGGGTTTCAAGATCGGATCCTTCGTGTTCACGATCGCGGGCTTGAGCTCCCCGCCCGCAAACAAACCGCCATATTGAATTTGACTGTTATAGGGATAGTCGGGATCGGTCTTGATCGGCCCGTGCGCCGAGCCTTGCGGAGGGTCGAGCTGAAAATCCCAGAAGTTCGCATTCCAGCCGAAATCCCGGGAGCCGAGCCTGGGAATGGAGCCCGCTACGGGTGCGGATGGGGGCGGAGCTGTCGATTGGGCCAGGGCGGGCAGATTGCAAATCACGACGGTCAAGCCGGCGAGGGCCCAAAGCATCTTGCGCATCCTATAGTCCTCCATCTCGACGTGCGCCATTCCGAGCTTCCGAAGCCGCGCTTCCGATTGCGGCGACACGGCGCTTGACCGCCGTCGGCGGCGTCAGCTCGTCACAAGCTCCGGCCCACGCCACGCCTCGCCATCATCGCTGCGGAAGCGGATTGCTTCGCCGTCATGCGGCCCTCCGTCGGCGATGGCGTAGACGTCGATCGCGTCGCGATCGCCGAAGGGGCGCGCGGCGACGATGAATTTGTTGTTGCCCGGCAGCGCGATCGGGCCGAGCGGTTTCGGTTTTTCCGCCTGCCCGTCACGATCGACCGCGATGAGGGTGAGGACGCCCTTCTTGTCGACCAGGAACAGGGCGAATTGGGGTGCGCGGGCCCGCCCCACCACCGCCAGCGGCGCGCCGGCGGCTGCGACGTCCTTGGGGCCGATCGGCTTCGGCGCGCCGAAGCCGCCGTCGCTCTCGGCCACCGCCATATGCGGCTGGCCGCGTTTGTCGACCAGAAAGAGAAACGTGCGCTCTTCGGCCTCGAAGACCGCGATCGGGGCGCCGGCGGGCGCGAAGCCTGCTTCCCCGATCGTCTGCGGGCCCATCCAGGGGCCGTTCTTCTCGGCGCGGAAGACGGCGAGCGCGCCTTGCTTGTCGACGGCGAAGAGGCCGGTTCGATCGCCCTTGCCGAGGCGGCCGGCGGAAAGATGCGCGAACTTGGCGGTGAAGTCTTCCGGCCCGATGTTCGCTGGTCCGCTCCAGGCCCCACCGTCCTTTCTCCAGACGACCTTGACCTGCCCGCTCTTGTCGACGACGAAAAGATCGGTCTGGCCGGCGCCGAATTGTCGCGACGCGGCGAGCGGCGCTGCCCCAAATCGTGACGGCTTTCGGCCCTGCCTCGGCGGGCCCGCTGACACCGCCGTCACGATCGATCGTGAACGTGACGAGCTGGCCCACCTGATCGACCATGACGAGTCCGGCCGGCTCTTTCGGGCCGCCCGGGGGCAGCGCCACGATGGGGCTGCCGGGCTTGGCGGTGTCGCGCGGGCCGGCGCCGGCAAGCTCACGCCCCCGCCCATTCGCCGCGAGCGCGTAGCCCCCGAGCTTGCCCTCGACCGAGATCGCGAACAGCCCCACGGCGTCCGGTCCGACATGCGGGGCGAGCGCGAGCGGGCCGCCAGGATGGAACTTCGGCGCGCGCACGGCGCGGAAGGTCTGGACGAATTTCTTGCCGGGCGTGCCGGCGAGCTCGCCGTAGCGGACATTCGAGGCTTCCGCGGTGACGCCGCCCTGGTCGGACACGGCCTTCGGCTGCTGGAATTGCGGCGTCATCGGGGTCGACGCCTCGTAGGTGATCGTGCCGGCGCCCAACTCGATGAACGCGTACAGGCCATTGGTGATACCGACGATGTTGAGCTCGAACGCGGTGAGCGCCGCCATCGCCTCGCGCGTGACCCGCACGCTCGTGTGGTTATAGTCGAAGTCCAGGATCTTGCGCGGGCCGCTCGACCAGGTCCGGCCGTGGTTGTCGGTGAAGCTGAAGATCGCCCCGATGGCCAAGCCGTCCGGATCCTTGGCATCGCTGAGCAGTTCCCACCGGATGCGATAGCCGGCGGGAAGGCGCCCGCTCGGCGCGGAGAATGTCGGCAACGGGCCGTAGGCCTTGGCGTGGACATTGAAGAGATCGTTGTGATCCTTCATCCCCGCCGTGCGCACGAGTTTTTCGTGCAGCTCCTTGGAAGGCCAATTCTCGATCGTCCAATCGAGTGTCAGCGGCCGCGCCGGGTCGTGGCTGACGCCGACGATATATTGCTGCCATACGCAGCCTGCGTCCGGCGGCCCGTAGCCGTTGAGCTGAATGGAGAAACCGTTGGGGGCGATGATCTCCTCGGTGACGTCGAGCGTGACGATGAGGCCGCGGATCGGGCCGCCGCCGGCGAAAAGAAAGTAATTGTGGTTGGAGGCGAGCTTGTCCGGCGGCGGCGCCCCCTCTGCCGCGGGCGCGGGTTCGGCGGCGCTCGCCCCGCCCGGGGACAGTGTTTGCAGCGCCAGCCAACCCGCCCCTTGCACGAATTCGCGACGTCCGATCATGGCGAGCCCCCAGCCTCTACCCGGCGCCTGCCGGAAAAATTTCGGTTTGTCGGTCACCTGCGGGCATTGCGGCCGGCCCGGTTCCAGCCAAAGTCGAGGAAGTCTACACGGTTCAGGCGCGCTCCGCCCTCCGATCCTTCAAGCCGGCCGGCAGGGTGAAGGCCGCCGCCCTGATGGCCTGACAGGGCGCCGATTGCTCACTGCGGCTGCCCATCGATCTCCCGGGCGTTGGCGATAATCCAACCCAAGGCCTCGTCTTCGGCGGCGAAGCCGTCGATCCGTCGCTCGTGTCCCTGCGATACCTTATCTATCACGTGCCAACCCGTTCCGTCCTTGTCCTGGAAGGGCAGCATCACGGGGTCTCTTGCCGGCTTCGCATCCGAGGGCTCTGGTCCGAAATCGGTTCGGACCGACGGTGCCGCTGAACTTTTCGATTTTGTCAGCAGACACAATCAAGGCCGCCAGGATGGTCAACCAAATACCTTTTGCATAGAGCGATGGGATTACGATCGCGCCGCTGTCGACCGCAAGCCACCACGCCGGCGTGAGCGGCCATATCAGTGCGACCGGGATGGCGGGCAGAACCGTTCGCTCGCCGTCATGAAGCCGCTTGATGCAGACCGCGAGCAACGGCCAAATCGTCGCCAAACAATATGCAAGGCAAGCGATATTTTCGAACTTATCGCCCGCGCCCGTCATCGAGCACAGAACCCAGACGATGGCATAGCCGAGGACAAGGACCGACGAAGCGCGGCTGAATTGCTTCGGGCTCAGTCGTCCGCCAAAACTCAGAAACACCCATGTCCAACTCATTGGAATAGCCCCAAATTCTCTTCGCCATCGTCTCACTGTGCGCGGACGCGATTGACCGTCCAAGACGTCGCACGTGCGAGCATCGATCCGGCCAAGGCCGGAAGGCCGGCTGTGAGCCACGCGACGACGTACTCGAACGGCAGGAGGGTATGAGTTGTCGGGTCGTTGATCACATCCCGGGCCAGCACGACGGTGTGCGATAGGGTCAGCCCGGTCAGCAATGCCAAGGGGATCAGGAAGCCGCGGGAATCGAGGTCCAAATGCCAAGCCCCGGGAGCGGGACTTTTTTCGGCCGAGTCTCGCCCCTTGAAATTGAGCGCGAAGGCGCAGACCAAGGCCAGCAGCGATGCGACCAGGTAGACGTTGGTGCCGGCGAGACTCTGGTGCTGAAACCGCTCGTTATACGGATATGCTTCGGCGAACAGAATGAAGTCGATACCAACGCCGATGGCGCAAGCAAGTGCCGTGCGAATGCAGGTGACGACGCCCTGTGTCATAGCCCGCTCCTCATCCAGATCGAGCGAGCCTGAGCTTGGCCTGCTTGATCCGCTGGTCGAAACCGAGCGTCGGTTGGATCGAAATCCTGGCGGCCTTGGATGCGGCCAGGAGGTCAGACAGCCCGATCGCCGCCATCTGGAACGTTAGTCGTCCGATCCGCCGGGGAAGTTCAACGTTGCAGCCCGCCCCGTCGCCGTGCGACCGACCGTCTCTGGGTCTCGGCCGGCCGACGAGGCGCTTCGGCACCGACAGCCAGACCGGCGTGTCGCAGCGGGAGCGCGGCGCCCTCATCGTTATTTTGGGCGAGACCAAATTGAACCGCCTGGCTGTGCAAAACTGTTAAATGCCAAAGCGAGAAACATAAACGTCATTGCAACGCCGTAAAAGCCGGGGTCAGCTCTGCCGCGCGCAAAGGTGATTCCGGTCAAAACCAAGAAAATGCCTAAGAAGCCGACCGCCCAGCGAGCCCATTTCGTCTGTTGAAGTTCTTGTCGCTGCCGGAGTTTGGAAACCTGCTCGCGCAGGCTGATGAGTTCACCTTCGATCTCGTCCTGCGTCATAGCGGGCTCCCCTGGCCATCGTCGTGAATTCGTCCCGCGATCAACTTTACATGTTCATGCGGTTCACGTCACGGATCCCGCATGGGGCCGCCTCGACGGTGTCATGAAAATGGAGACTATTGCTTGGACGCGGCCTAAGCCGAGGCCCGCTCGCTCATGAGCCGCGCGACGGCGGCGCGCAGCTCGGGCAGGCCGCTGCCGGCGCGGGCCGAGGTCGCGAGCACTTCCGGGAAGGCGGCCGGGTGCTGCATCAAGGCCGTCTTGGTGGCGGCGATGCGCTCCTTAAGCTCGGCGCTGCCGACCGCGTCCGCCTTGGTCAGCACCAGCTGATAGTTGACCGCCGCGCGGTCGAGCGTGGCGAGCACCTTGTCGTCGGTCGGCTTGAGGCCGTGGCGGGCGTCGATCAGCACGTAGACGCGCGCCAGGTTGGCGCGGCCGGCGAGGTACGCATCGATGAGCGCGGTCCAGGCCGCGATCTTGCTCTTGGCGGCGGCCGCATAGCCGTAGCCCGGCATGTCGACGAGCGCGAGCGCGCCGCCGCTCGCGAAGAACACCAGTTGCTGGGTGCGGCCGGGCGTGCGCGAGGTGCGGGCGAGCGCCTTGCGGCCGGTGAGCGCGTTGATGCAGGCTGGACTTGCCGACGTTGGAGCGGCCGGCGACCGCGATCTCGATGCCGTGCATCGGCGGCAGCCGCGCGATCGCGTCGGCGGCGGCGGTGAATTGCCAGTCGCCGGTGAACAGCTTGCGGCCGGCCTCGATCTCTTGCGGCGTGAAATCGGCGGCCGCGCTCACTTCTTCTCCGGCGGCTTCTTGGGCCGGAACAGCGCCGCGATGTTGTCCCAGAGCGTGATCTTGGCGCCATGCCGATGCATGATGAAGCTCTGCTGGGCGACCGAAAGCGAGTTGTTCCAGGCCCAGTAGATCACCAGGCCGGCGGAGAAGTTCGCCAGCATGAAGGTGAAGATCACCGGCATCCAGTTGAAGATGACCTGCTGCGCCGGGTCCGGCGGCGGCGGGTTGAGCTTCATCTGC
The DNA here is from genome assembly GCA_963744275.1 of uncultured Alphaproteobacteria bacterium. Lineage (GTDB taxonomy): Bacteria > Pseudomonadota > Alphaproteobacteria > Rhizobiales > Xanthobacteraceae > VAZQ01. The sequence goes on along the minus strand of CAVUSX010000021.1, from coordinate 87,370 downwards.
AGGAACATGGTGACGCCCATGATCAGCGGCCAGGCGCCCAGGTGGAGGAACGAGCCGGCCAGCGGCAGCGTGGTCGGATCGAACGGGACCAATCCGAACAGATTGAACACGTTGGTCGGATCGGGCGCCGACAGGTCCTTGATCCAGCCGAAGAAGGGCGCGTGCCGCATCTCGATGGTGACGAACAGCACCTTGTAGAGCGAGAAGAAGACCGGGATCTGGATCGCGATCGGCAGGCAGCCGGCGACCGGATTGATCTTCTCCTTCTTGTACAGCTCCATCATGGCCTGCTGCTGCTTCACCTTGTCGTCGGCGAAGCGGGTGCGGATCGCGGTCATCTCCGGCTGCACCGCCTTCATCTTCGCCATCGAGGCGTAGGATTTGTTGGCGAGCGGCAAGAACAGGATTTTGACGGTCAACGTGATGATCAGGATCGCCACGCCGAAATTGCCGACGTAGCGATAGATGTGGTCGATCGCCCAGAACATCGGCTGGGTGATGAAGTAGAAGCGGCCCCAGTCGATCAGCAGCTCGAAACGGTTGAGATGCAGCGCCGCGTCGTAAGCATTCACCGTCGCGACCTCCTTGGCGCCGGCGAACAGCCGCCCGTCCGCGGCGCCCATGCCGCCGGGCGCGATGGTCTGCGGATCGAGCAGGTAATCGGCCTGGTAGGTCTTCATCTGCCCGATCTGGCCGGAGGAGAACTTGGCGCGCAGCTTGGCGTCGGAATCGGGCAGCAGCGTCACCGCCCAGTATTTGTCGGCAAAGCCGAACCAGGCGTTGGTGACGTCGAAGGTGATCTCCTTGCGATCCTCGAGCGTCTTGTAGCTCTCCTCCTGGCACTCGGTGTAGAAGCTGAAGCTCGCCTGCCGCAGGCACTTGTCGCCCATCACGCCGACCGGGCCCTCGTGCGAGACGCCGTAGCCCGGCGGCGGCGTGCCGTGGCGCGAGACCAGCGCGTAGGGATAGAGCGTCACCGCGGCGGTGCCGCTGTTGGCCACCTCGTCCTTGAGGGTGAACAGGTATTTGTCGTCGATCGTGACGGTGCGGCGGAACCGCAGGCCCTCGCCATTGTCGTAGACGAGCGTCACCGGATGGCCGATCGACAGGGTGCCGGCGCCGTCCTGGCGCCAGAGCGTATCGGCTCCCGGCAGCTTGGCGGTCGTTCCGGCGGCTCCGGTCCAGCCGAATTCCGCGTAATAGGGATGCGGGCTGCCGGAGGGGCCCAGGAGCTCGATCGGGGGCGAGCTCGGATCGACCGTCTCGCGATAAAGGACCAGCGCGAGATCGTCGATACGCCCGCCCTTGAGGGCGAGCGAGCCGCTCAGGCGCGGCGTATCGATGCCGATGCGCGGCGAGGCCGCAAGCGCCGCCTCGCGCGTCAGCGTCTGGGCGGTGCCCGGCAGCCCCGGGGCTTGCGGGACCGTGCCGGGCGCGGTTTGCGCGGGAGCGCCCGGCTGCGCATCGGGGGCCGGTTGCGTCTGTTGCTGCTGGGTCTGTTGCTGCTGCGCGATCTGCTTCTGCTTCTCCAGCTGCGGGACCGCGAAGAAATATTGCCACCCGATCAGCACGATGCCGGTGAGCACGACGGCGAGCAGCAGGTTTTTTTGGTCGTCCATATCAATGATCCATATCGGAAGACGAGCTTGGCTCGGAAGGCGAGCTTGGCTCGGAAGGCGAGCTTGGCTCGGAAGAAGACGAGCTCTGGCTCGGAAGACGAGCGTTGCACCCTGGGTGGCTCCAACCGCCGCAGCGCTGTCTTGAATTCCTCGACGAGGCGATCGAACGGCAGCCGTAGCGCGGCGCGCCGTCCGATCAGCACGTAATCGTGTCCGCACCGCAGCCGCCCCTCGGCTGAACGCTTTACGACATCCTTGAGCCGCCTTCGCACCCGATTGCGCTCGACCGCCGTGCCGACCTTTTTCGACACGGTGAATCCCACGCGGATCGGGCCATTGTCGGCGCGCCCAAGCGCTTGCAACACGAAGGGGGCGGTCGCCACCTTGCGACCGCCGGCCGCTGCCAGGAAATCGGCTCGCCGTCGCAATCGCTGCATGGGGACCCGCCGCCGGGCGGCAGGCGTCAGGCGCTCAGGCGCTTGCGACCGCGCGCGCGCCGGGCCGCGACCACCTTGCGGCCGCCCGTGGTTCCCATGCGGGCGCGGAAACCGTGTCGGCGTTTGCGCACCAATTTGCTCGGTTGATAGGTCCGCTTCACGGTTGTCTGCCTTTCACGGCTGTCTGTCTTTCACGGCTGTCTGTCTTTCACGGCTGTCGCACCTTGGGGCGCTGGCCATCCACGCCCGGAAGGCCCCATTTCAGGGGTTGCCGGCTTGCTCAAAGTCACGCGGCTTATACGGGAGGCGGGCCTTACCCGTCAATGCGAGGCGCGATCTCGTGATCGGCACGGGATGCAGGGCCCCCAAAAGCGTGAATCGGTGGCCAAAACCCGGGTCCTGGTCGAGAAGATCGACTTCCGGTCGACAGATCGACGCGTTCCAGACACTCTGGTGCGCAATTTTTCATGAATCGCGCCCTGGTTCCGGGGAACCTAGTCCGGACGGAACCACGACCGGGGCGGCCGCGCGGAGCAGGGGCAGGGCATGCCGGAGACGATAAGACCCGACATTTGCGTCATCGGCGCCGGCGCGTGCGGCCTGCAGGTGGCGATGCAAGCCGCCGCCTTCGGGGTTCGGGTCGTGGTGGTCGACCCGCATGCCGGGCCATCCGCAGAGAAGCCGGGCCAGATGGGCGCCGACGCGGTCAGGGCCGGTCGCCTGCCCCTGAGCGCGCTGATCGCCGCCGCCAGGTGCGCCCATGCGGTGGCGCGCTCGGCGGCCTTCGGGGTGCAGGTCAAGTCATACCGGATCGATTTCGACGGCGTGCGCGACTATGTGCAAGGCGTGATCGCGGCCCGGGCTCCGAACCTCGCGCGCGAGCGGCTCGCCGGGCTCGGGGTGCGGGTGGTCCAAGGCGCCGCGCGGTTCAAGGACCCGCGCACCCTCGTCGCCGGCGACATCGAGATCGAGGCCCGCCGTTTCGTCATTGCCACCGGCTCTTCGCCGGCATTGCCGCCGATCGCGGGCCTCGAGGCGACGCCCTGTTTGACCACCGAGACCGCGGTCGACCTCACGGCCTGTCCGGAGCACCTGATCGTCATCGGGGCGGGCGCGATCGGGCTCGAGTTCGCCCAGGCGTTCCGCCGGCTCGGCGCCCAGGTGACGGTTCTGGATGCGGCCGAGCCGTTGGGGCAGGAGGACCCCGAATGCGCCGCCGTCGTGCTCGATCAGCTCGTGCGCGAAGGCATTACGGTTCGCAGCGGCACCATCGTGCGGGTCGCAGCCGCGGACGCGCGGGTCCAGGTCCTGCTCACCGGCGCCGGCGGCGAGGAGACGATCGAAGGCAGCCATCTCATGGTGGCGGGCGGGCGCTGGCCCAATGTGGTCGGGCTCGGCCTCGATGCCGCCGGCATCAAATATGACGAGCACGGCATCACGGTCGACAAGGGCCTCAAGACCGCCAACCGACGCGTCTATGCCATCGGGGACGTCGCCGGCGGCCTCGAGCTTCCGCACGCCGCCGACCATCAGGCCGGCCTGGTGGTTCGCAACGCCTTGTTCCGGCTGCCGGTGAGCTTCGATCCGCAGGCCCTTCCGCGGGTGACCTTCACGGACCCGGAGCTGGCCCGCGTGGGCCTGACCGAGGCGGAGGCGCGGCGCCGGGGCTACCGGATACGGGTGCTGCGCTGGCCCTACCGGGAGAACGATCGCGCCCAGGCGGAGGGTCAGGCGAGGGGGCATATCAAGGTCGTGATCAGCCGGCGGCGGCCGCATCCTGGGCGTGTCCATCGTGGGGACCGGGGCGGGCGAGCTGATCGCCCCCTGGACGCTGGCGATGAGCCGGGGCGCCGATATTCGTGCCATGGCCGGTATCGTGGTGCCGTATCCGACCCTGTCGGAGATTGGAAAATGGGCCGCGACGACCTATTTCATGTCTGGTTTGACGAGTTCAGGGGTGCGGCGCATCATCGCTTTGCTACGCCGCTTCGGCTGAATTGTCGCGAAGGCGACGGTGTCGCGGCAGACGGTGCAGGGTTCGCCGCGGCCGATGGGTCGCCAGGCTTCGGGCCAGGTCGCGAACGCGTAGCCAGCAAGGTTTTATCGATGACGGATCGACCCGCCGAGGCGGATGGATCGGCCCCCAAGACGCATCTGGGGCTATCGGGCAAGCTCTTGGTCCTCACGATCCTGTTCGTGATGATGGCGGAAGTGCTGATCTATGTGCCCTCGATCGCGACGTTTCGGCGCAACTGGCTGAACGACCGCCTGTCGGCCGCCTATACGGCCGCGCTGGTGCTGGAGGCGGCGCCGGGCGCGATGGTGCCGGACAGCCTGGCGCGCCAGATCCTCGACAGCATCGACGCGCGCGCCGTGGCCATGAAGATGGGGACGCAGCGCCGCCTGCTGGCGGCGTCCGACATGCCGCCGACGGTGGATTACGACATCGACATGCGCAACATGTCGCTCACGCGCGAGATCCTCGACGCCTTCGGCACGCTGTTCGATCACGGCACCGTCACGCTGCGGGTCATGGGGCCGGCGCCGATGGGCGGCGAGTTCGTCGAGATCGTCATCGACGAGGCGCCGCTGCGCAGCGCGATGCGGCGCTATTCCGGCAACATCCTGCTGCTGTCGCTGCTGGTTTCCGGCATCGCCGCCATGCTGGTCTACCTGTCGCTGCACTATCTGTTCGTGCGGCCGCTGCGGCGGATCACCGCCAACATGATGGCGTTCCACGGCGATCCGGAGAATCCGGCGCGCATCATCGTGGCCTCCGGGCGCCGGGACGAGATCGGCACCGCCGAGCGCGAGCTCGCCGCCATGCAGAGCGATCTCGCCTCGATGCTGCAGCAGAGGAACCGGCTGGCCGCGCTCGGGCTCGCGGTCTCCAAGATCAATCATGATCTGCGCAACCTCCTGGCGTCGGCCCAGCTGTTCTCGGATCGCCTCTCCAGCCTGCCCGATCCGCACGTCCAGCGCTTCGCCCCCAAGCTGATGCGGGCGCTCGAGCGCGCCATCGCGTTCTGCCAGTCGACCCTGTCCTATGGCCGCGCCCAGGAGCCGCCGCCCGATCGCCGGGTGACCGAGCTGCAGCCCTATGTCGAGGAGGTGCGCGACACGCTCGGGCTCGAGCCGGATGCGCGCATCCGCTGGATCAGCGCGATCGAGCGCGGCCTCACCGTCGATGCCGATCCCGACCAGCTGTTCCGGGTGCTGCTCAATCTCGCCCGCAACGCCATGCAGGCGCTCGAGAGCCGCGCGCCGCTCGATCCCAACCGCGATCAGGTCCGCATCACCGGCCGGCGCGAAGGCGCCGTGGTGGTGATCGAGGTGTCCGACACCGGGCCGGGCATCACCGAGGCGGCACGCGCGCACTTGTTCGAGGCGTTCCAGGGCTCGACCCGCACCGGCGGCTCGGGCCTGGGGCTCGCGATCGCGGCCGAGCTGGTGCGCGCCCATGGCGGCGAGATCAGGCTGGTGGAAGGCACCATCGGGGCGACCTTCCGGGTCACCATCCCGGATCGCGCGGTCGACCTCAAGGCGCGGCGCGGCGAGCGGGCCCGCGCCTGAGGGGCGCCGCGCCTGAGCGGCGCCGCGCTTGGTGCGCGCTTGCCCCGTGCCAAGTTCTTTGATGGTATGGTGGCGGTCGCGGTCTGCAAGCCGCTATCGGCAGCAAGCCGCGATCCAAAACAACGCGATTCAAGAAATATCGCGATCCATACACAGTGGGGGAAACGAGCCATGCCAAAGCACGCCCGGACTCTCATCATTGCGGTCACGGCCGCGCTGACCATCGCGGGCCCGGCGCACGCCGCCTCGGTCAAGCTGCTCACGATGATCGCGGTGCCGGGGGAGCCGATCGAGTCCTGCGGCGGCTGCATCCTGGTGTTCGGCGAGAAATAGCCGGACCGAACGCGCGTGCGCGGCGAGGGCGTCATCGCCTCGCCGCGGGAACGCCGGTCGCTCCGCGGCCAAACAAGAAACCGCCCTCGACAAGATGGCCGCGTGCCGCGAGCGCCCTCATCAGGAAAGGGCGGACCGGGCCGTGCGCGCGAAACGAGGAAACGAGCCGCCGTCAGGGCGGCCTTGCTTGGGGACGGAGGGAACGTCGCATGAAACGCCTTGTGCTCGCCGCGCTGGTGGTGGCTGTTCTGGTCTGCGGATATTTCTTCCGCGATACCTTCCTGGGAACCGCGAACGAGACCAGATCGGCGCGCCCAGCACCGGCGCAGCTCGTGGTCGCCGACGTGGCGGCGCAAGCGCCGACCCCGATCCTGGTGAGCGCCATCGGCACCGTGCAATCGATCGCGACCGTGATGATCAAGTCGCGGGTGGACGGCGAGATCGCCGAGGTCCATTTCGAGGAAGGCCAGGAGGTCAAGGAGGGCGACATCCTCTTCACCCTCGACGACCGGGCGGTGCGGGCCCAGCTGCAGCAGGCCGAGGCCAATCTCGAGCGCGACCGCGCGCAGCTCGAGCGCAACAAGCTCGAGGTCACGCGCCAGACCGATTTGGCGCACCGCGGCGTGGCGTCGACCCAGAAGCTCGAGGACACGACCACCAGCGTGGCGGTCACCGAGGCGACGGTGCGCGCCAGCGAGGCGGCGGTCGAGAACGCCCGCGTCAACCTCGCCTATATGACCATCCGGGCCCCCATCGCGGGCCGCACCGGCGCGGTCTCGCTCAAGCGCGGCAACGTGGTCAAGGCCATGGACACCGCGCCCACGGTCGTGCCGCTGGTCACCATCACCCAGCTGCAGCCGATCTATGTCTCGTTCACGGTGCCGGAGCGCCATCTCGCCGATCTGCGCGCCGCCATGGCGGCGGCGCCGGTGCCGGTGGCGGTGACGATGCGCGGTCGAGAGAACGATCCGATCGCCGGCACGCTGACATTCATCGACAATCAGGTCGACGTCACCACCGGCACGATCGCGCTCAAGGCCAGGTTCGCCAATGACGACGAACGGCTGTGGCCGGGTCAATTCGTCAACGTCACCCTGACGCTCGGGATCCAGGAAAATGCCGTCGTGGTTCCGAGCGCGGCGATCCAGGTCGGACCAAACGGTCCCTATGTGTTCGTGATCCGTCAGGACTCGACCGTGGAGCTGCGGCTGGTCAAGCCGGATCGGATCGTCGGCGACAAGAGAGTGGTCGCCGAGGGGCTGGCCGCCGGCGAGCGGGTCGTGACCGATGGACAGCTGCGGCTCGGCAACGGGACGCGGGTCACCGTGCAGGCACCCGCGGCCCCGAAACCGAAGTCCACCCCGGTCGCGGAGCGCGCGCCATGATGCTTCCGACTCTCTGCATCGAACGTCCGGTCATGACCACGCTGCTGACGCTCGCGATCGGCATCGTCGGCAGCGTGGGCTACGCCTTCCTGCCGGTGGCGGCGCTGCCGCAGGTCGATTTCCCGACCATCGTCGGTCACCACCACCCTGCCGGGCGCCAGCCCGGAGACGATGGCGTCCTCGGTCGCGACCCCGCTCGAGCGCGAGTTCTCGGCGATCGCGGGCGTCGATTCGATCACCTCGACCAGCGGCCTGGGCAACGGCCGCATCACCATCCAGTTCATCCTCACGCGCAATATCGATGCCGCCGCCCAGGACGTCCAGGCGGCGATCGCCAACGCGGCGAAGAAAATGCCGGTCGAGATGACGACCCCGCCCTCCTACCGGAAGGTGAATCCCGGGGTCGGCGGCGGTGCTGCAGATGACCCTCACCTCGGACACGCTGCCGCTCTCGACGCTCGACGAATTCGCCGAGGTCAATATCGGGCAGCGGCTGTCCACGCTGGATGGCGTGGCGCAGGTCACCATCTTCGGTCCGCAGAAATATGCCGTTCGGGTCCAGGTCGATCCCGAGCTGCTGGCGGCCCGCGGCATCGGGCTCGACGAGGTGCAAAGGGCGCTGCAGGCCGCAAGCTCGAACACGCCGGTGGGCGCGCTCAGCGGGCCTCAGAAAGCCGCGACCCTGCAGGCCAACACCCAGCCCACCAAGGCGGCGAGCTACGAGCCGCTGATCATCGCCTATCGCAACGGGGCCGCGGTGCGGCTGCGCGACGTCGCCCGCGTTCATCGACGGCGTCGAGCTCAGCAAGAACGGCAACTGGTACAACGGCAAGCGCGCCATCACGGTCGCGGTCTCGCGCCAGCCCGACGCCAACACCGTCCAGGTCGTCGACCAGATCAAGGCCCTGATCCCGGTCTTTCGCGCCGAGCTGCCGGGCGCGGTCGAGATCAACGTGCTCAACGACCGGGCCGCTCCGATCAAGGCGGCGGTCGCACGACGTGCAGTACACGCTCGGCCTCACCGTCATCCTGGTCATCCTGGTCATCTTCCTGTTCGTGCGGCGGGCGTCCGCCACGATCATTCCGGCGCTGGCGCTGCCGGTGTCGATCGTCGGCACTTTCGCGGCCATGTATCTCGGCGGCTACTCGCTCAACAACGTCTCGCTGATGGCGCTGACGCTGGCGGTCGGATTCGTGGTCGACGACGCGATCGTGATGCTGGAGAACATCGTGCGCCACACCGAAGCCGGCATGGCCCCCATGGAGGCCGCCCTCAAGGGCTCGCGCGAGATCACCTTCACCATCATCTCGATGACGGTCTCGCTGGTGGCGGTATTCATCCCGGTGTTCTTCATGGGCGGCGTGGTCGGCCGCGTGTTCCATGAATTCGCGATCGTCATCGGCATCGCGATCCTGGTGTCGGGCTTCGTGTCGCTGACCCTGACGCCGATGCTGTGCAGCCGGTTCCTGCAGCCGGCGAGCCGGCATGCCGACAGCGGAATGCTCGCGCGCGGGCTCGAGCGCGGGTTCTCCGCCATGCTCTTCGCCTATGAATGGTCGCTCGGATGGGTGCTGCGCCATGCGCGTTTCACCCTGGGGGTGACGCTCTTGACCATCGGGCTCACCGGTTATGAATTCTACTCGATCAAGAAGGGCTTTTTCCCCGATCGAGGATACCGGCTTCATCGTGGGCGGGACCGAGACCGCGGAAGACACCTCCTATGGCGGCATGGTGGAGAAGCAGCTGCAGGTCGATCGCATCATTCGCGCCAATCCCTACGTCGTCGCCTACAACATGGAGGTCGGCATCGGCGGGTCGCGATTCGGGATCAACAGCGGCGATCTCTACATCGAGCTCAAGCCGCGCAACCAGCGGCCGCCGATCGCCGAGGTGATCCAGCAGCTGCGCCGGGAGGTCGGCGCCGTCACCGGCATCAACGTGTTCTTGAACCCGGTCCAGAACCTCAATATCGGCGCGCGCCCGAGCAAGAGCCTCTACCAGTACACCCTGCAGGCGGGCAATCTGGACGAGCTGTTCCGCTTCGCGCCCCTGGTCGATGCCGCCATTCGCAAGCTGCCCGGGTTGCAGGACATATCCTCGGACCTGCAGATCAGGAGCCCGCAGGCCATCCTCGACATCGATCAACAGAAGGCGGCGACGCTTGGCCTCACCGCCGACCAGATCCGCACCACCCTGTACGACTCGTTCGGATCGCGCCAGGTCGCCACCATCTATACGGCGAGCAACGACTATGCGGTGATCCTGGAGCTCGATCCGAGATACCAGGAGAATGCCGAAGACCTGTCGAAGACGTTCGTGCGCTCGAGCGCCGGCCAGCTGGTGCCGCTATCGACCGTGGCGACCGTAACCCAGGCCGCGGGACCGCTCACCGTCAACCACCAGGGCCAGCTCCCGGCGGTAACCCTCTCATTCAATCTGGCGCCGGGGGTATCGCTCGGCGAGGCGATCAACCGCATCCAGGACATGGAGCGACAGCTGGTCTTCCCGCCCACCATCACGGCCGGGTTCGCCGGCACCGCGCAGGTCTTCCAGCAGTCCTTGCACGGGCAGGGCTGGCTGCTGCTGGCGACCGTGGTCGTCATCTATATCGTGCTGGGCATCCTCTATGAGAGCTTCATCCATCCGATCACGATTCTTTCCGGCCTGCCCGCCGCCGGCTTCGGCGCGCTGCTGACGCTGCAGCTGTTCGGAATGGAATTGAGCGTGATCGCGATCATCGGAGTGATCATGCTGGTCGGCATCGTGAAGAAGAACGCCATCATGATGATCGATTTCGCCATCGAGGCGCAGCGCAACCGCGGGGAAGCGCCGGCGCACGCGATCCAGCAGGCGTGCATCCTGCGCTTTCGCCCGATCATGATGACCACCATGGCGGCGATCATGGGCACGCTGCCGATCGCGCTCGGGCTCGGGGCCGGCGCCGAGCTGCGCCAGCCGCTCGGCATCGCGGTCGTCGGCGGGCTCTTGACCTCGCAGCTGCTGACGCTGTTCATCACCCCGGTCATCTATCTGTCGCTGGAGAACGCGCGGCGCGCGGTGATGGGCCCGATCAGCCAGCCCATTCGGCCGGTGTCGAGCCTGCCGGCGGAATAAATCACCGTTTCGGGGCCCGGAATTGCCGCCGGTAGATGCCGGGGTCGTTGTCCGGCGCCGTGGTGGTCTCTTGCAGATGGCTGACGGCATCGCCGGCGATGGTGGCGAACCGGCCGGTCCAGAGCTCGCGCTTGATCGGCAGGCATTGCGCGACCGGAGTCCCTCGCGGCAGAACGCCCTGGAAGGCGGGATCTCGCCACTGCGCCGGAAAGTGGATGAAATCATTCTTGTAGAGATCGGTATCGACGAGCCCGGTCAAGGTGGTGAACGGCAGATCGTATCGATTGACCGGATGGGTGACGAGCAGTGAATAACCGGGCGGCGTCTCGATCGTCCAGAAGTTGATGAACTTGATGATGAAGCTGTCCGCTTCGAACAGCGGCGTTCCGACCACCTGGTTGTTGTCGTGGAAATCGAGCGGCGAGCGCGGGTAGCTCGTGATGGCTCCGCCCGGGAGATCGAGGTTCCAGGTGAATGTCCCGTTCTCGACGCGAAGATCGGTCACCAGCGGAATGAGAAAGCCGAAGGTCATCGCGTCGATGAAAGGCGGGCACTTCTTGAGGGTCATCTGTTCCGCCTGCGCGACGTCGCTGAACGCCTTCGCGGGCATCGATTTGAACCAATCCGGGATTCCCAGCACCGCCGGGATCGGCTGCGGCAGGATCGCCGCCAGCTCGGGCGGACAGCGGAACGTGATCGTCGGGGATGCGGCTTCAGGCGATGCGGCTTCAGAAGAAGGGGCTTCAGACGGCACCGCCTCGGTCGATACGGTTTCGTTTGTCATCGCGGCGATCGCTCCGGCAGCCAGGCTGCTACGCATCGGGACTGAGGAATTGGGCGGCAGCACTGCGACGAATCCAGAATTGACCGCGGCCGGCGGAGACCAGAGCCCGCAGGGCCTTGCCGTAAAGGTGCGGTGCGGAGCGGACCAGCGCGCGCAGGCTGGCGATGGCATCTTCGGAGCGGCCGAGCTGCAGCAGACAGTGCGCGAGGTCGAGCTGTGCGCTGACGTGGTCCGGTTGGACCGCCAGAACCTGCCGAAAGCGCTCGACCGCGCGCTCGATCTCTCCTTCATACAAGAAGGCGGCCCCGATGCCATGCAGGGCGCGGGGATCACGGGGAGCGTTGGCCAGGACGCGCGCAAAGGCGACCTTGGCATTTTTCGCATCGGCCCGCAGCATGCAGACCCTGCCCAGATCCAGGCACAGCTCCACCGACGCCGGCTCGACCGTCAACCCGCGTTTGAGGACGGCTTGCGCCTCCTCGAAACGGCGCATCGAGCAGAGCAGGATGCCGAGCTCCTGGAACGCGGGCACGAAAGGCGGCTGGCATTCGATCGCGCGCTGCAGCCGGGTCAGCGCCTCGTTGTCGCGCCCCGACCCCAACAGCGCCTTGCCGAGGTGGGTCTCGATGCGGGCATTGCTGCGTTGGCGCGCGGCCTGCTCGAGCGGCGCGATCGCCTCGCGGGCGCGGTTTTGCGCCAGCAGGGCGACGCCCAGGAGATGCAGCGCGTCAGGATGCCGGGGATCGCGTGCGAGCGCATCGCGGGCCAGGCGCTCGGCGTCGGGCGCATGCCGCTCCTCGAGCGCTTTCACGCCGAGCCGGAGGATGTCGTCGATCGCCGCCGCTGCCCGGTCGCGGGGTCTCGAGAGTTCAGACGGCTTCTTCATCCGCGGTTCTTCCCGGCGGTCGGCACGCGCGCCGAATGGCGGGCCCCACGCACGAACCTAGCATGTTTCGATGCAAAAAAGCTTCATCGACGGGCCCGGATCGTCACAAGGGGCACAATCGGCCGGCGTCGAGCCGAACCGGCGCAATAACGCGGCGTGCGCGCGCCCTGGCCCGCCCGGGGGTGCCCGGAAGCGGTCCATCCCGGCGCCGTTTTCGACCGGCCGGGGATCGGTTATCATCAAGCAGCCGGCAAACCGGGATCAAATCAGGATCGGAGACCGCCGTTGCCGCAATTCGGGGCGCCAGGGCCAATTTAGGTTGGAGAGAGACATGCGAAACGCATTGTGCATTGCGGGCGCCGCCTTGATGGCGATGGCGCTGCTGCCGGCGGGACCGGCGGCGAGCCAGAGCTTCCTGAACAAGCTCCTTCCGGGGGCGGGTTCCGGCTCTCCGGAGGTGTGGAAGGCCTGCGAGGGCCAGGACGGTATTGCGCTCGACAAGCAGATCGAGGCTTGCACGGTGGTGATCGATGCCGATGCCGAGTCGGACGTCGTCATGGCCGGCGCCTACACCAACCGCGGCAATGCGCTGCGCGACAGCGGCGAGATGGAGCGCGCCATCCAGGATTTCAACAAGGCGGTCGGGCTCGATGCCAAGCTTGCCGACGCTTTCGCCGGCCGGGCGGCGGTGTTCGTCCTCAAGGGCCAGTTCGATTTCGCGCTCCTCGACTACAACCAGGCGATCAAGCTCAACCCGAAGAACGTCGATACCTACTATTTCAATCGCGGAACCACCTATTCGCTGCAGGGCCAGTACGACAAGGCGATCGCTGACTTCGACCAGGTGATCCGGGTCAATCCCAAGAACTCGGCGGCGTTCAACAACCGTTGCTTCGCGCGCGCCAAGGCCGGCCAGGCGCAGGCGGCCCTGCCGGATTGCGAGGAGGCGCTGCGCCTGCGACCTTATGATGCAGACTACATCGACACCCGCGGCTTCACCAACCTGAAGCTCGGCCAGCTCGACCGTGCCATTTCCGACTACAGCGACGCGCTCGACATCAATCCGCAGCTCGCGAGCTCGCTCTACGGCCGCGGCCTGGCCCGGCTGAAAAAGGGCGATAAGCGCGGTGGCGCCGATATCGCGGCCGCGAAGGCGATCAACGCCGACATTGTCGCGCAGTTCGCGCGCTACGGCGTCAAGTGAGCGTCGGCGCAGCGGCGAAATTAACCATGCCGAGGGCGCCGCGGCGGTTGATTGAGCGTATCGGCGGCCTGAACAAAGAGGTTGTGAGCGCTCAACCGGCGAGCTAGTGTTAACGGGAGGGTGAAAAACACTCTTGAATTCTGAGCCAGAATTGTGAGCAACGACGACCGGAGGAAACCTATGCGTATCGTGACCAAGCTGCTGCTCTCGGCCGCAGTCGGCATGTCGGCGTTTGCCGCTGCCGCCAATGCCGCCGAACTGAGGCAGATCGGGACCATCTCGATTCCCGGCGAGCCTTTGAACTCTTTCGACATCAGCTTCATCGACCAGGCGAACGGCCTGTATTTCCTGGCTGATCGCAGCAACAAGGGCATCGACATCGTCGATACCAAGAAGGGCACCTATGTGGGCCGGGTCGCCGGCATGGTCGGCCCGATCATGAAGAAGGACGGGACCTGCTGCAACAACGACTCCTCCGGCCCGAACGGCGTGCTGGTGGCCGGCAAGGAAATATGGATCGGCGACGGCGACAGCACCGTGAAGGTCGCCGATCTCAAGACCATGAAGATCGTCGACACGATCAAGACCGGTGGCAAGGCCCGGGCCGACGAGATGGGCTACGATCCCAAGGATCAAGTTGTCGCCGTCGCCAACAACGCCGACGAGCCGCCGTTCCTGAGCTTCATCTCGACCAAGCCGGGCCACAAGATCCTCGGCAAGCTGGTGATGGAGCATTTCAGCGACGGCATGGAGCAGACCGCCTACAATCCGGCCGACGGCTTGTTCTACACCGACGTTCCGGAGCTCGACAAAGACAAGACCAAGGGCGGCCTGATGGTCACCGATCCGAAGACCGCCAAGGTCGTGAAGATGATCGCGGTCGACAGTTGCGCCCCGCACGGGATCGCGTTCGGAAAGAACGGCAACGTCTACCTCGGCTGCAATGCCGGCGTTCCGCGCCTGGGCCTGCCGGCCAAGCAGGTGGTCGTGGATATCAAGACCGGCAAGGTCACGGATATTCCCGGCGTCGGCGGATCGGATGAATTGAGCGTCAACAACAAGCTGGATCAATACTACTCGGCCCTCAACGGCAATCCGGGTGGACCCATCCTGTCGGTGGTCGACGCCAAGACCAATACGCTGGTCCAGAAGATCCCGACCGGCCCGGGTGCGCACTCGGTCGCGGCCGACGAATCCAATGGTCGCGTCTATGTCCCGATCGCGGTGGAGGCCAACGGCTTGAAGGGTGGCTGCGGCTGCATCGCGGTCTACGGCACCGAATAAGCCGGACCTTATTGCTCGACCCGGTGATGCGCGGGCTTGTCCCGCGCATCATTTTTTTTGCGCCGTCCGAGCCTTCGGCCGCAGGGATCGCGGGCTTGATCGCAGAGGGCAGGTGTGCACCATGGCGCCGATGATGGGCATCGCACGGCCTGGGGAACCCGCCATGGAATGGATGATTGCGCCGTCGGCGGACGAACGCGCGCGCGGGCGGTTGCTTCCCGAAACCCTGAGCGCAGCGCATGCCGCTTTCCGCAAGCATGGCTGCCTGCTGCTGCCCGGCGTGTTTCCCACCTCCCTCATCGACGCCATGCATCAGGATTACGTCGCGCGCTACCGCGGGTACGATGCGGCCGCGATGCTCGAGCAGTCGCAGCGACCAGGGCCCAATCCGGTGGGAGCGCGTGGCGAGGCGCGCTATGAGATCACGCTGCCCATGAGCGGCGCGTTCGGCAACCCGGACCTGTTCGCGAACCCGTTGCTGCGCGGGATCCTCGCCCCCATGCTGGGCGGCGACATGCAGCTCAACAGCTTCACGATCGTCACCGCTTATCCGGGCGCATCGATGCAGCTGATCCACCGCGACCACGGGCATCTGTTCGCCAGCGAGCCCGACATCGGCCCGAGCCTGCCGGTCTATGCCGTCAACGTGGGCGTGCCGCTCATCGACGTCGAGCTGGAGACCGGGCCGACCGGCGTGTGGCCCGGCTCGCACCGATGGCCTTCCGACGTCCAGGCGAAGCCCGAGGACGTGACGGCGTTCCCGCTCCGGCGCGGTGACTGCCTGCTCCTGGACTACCGCACCCTCCACACCGGCATGCCCAACCAAAGCGCACGCGTGCGGCCGGTCCTTTACATGGTCTATGCGCGCGGCTGGTTCTTCGACGACGCGAACCATTTCGGCGTCAACTCGCCGGACCTGTCGCTCGAGGATTACCGCAACGTCCCCGAGCCGGCCCGCATGCCCCTGCAGCGGGCGCTGTCGCAGGCGCTGCGCGTTCAGGGACGCGACCGCGACGCGCCCGCGCGCGGACCGGCGGGCGCTGCCGGCGATCCGTCGAGCTGGGGCAAGGTCGGGCGCAATGACCCCTGCCCCTGCGGCTCGGGCCGGAAGTACAAGCAGTGCCACGGGCGGGCGGCGTAGGGCATTTGCAGGAGCCGCCGGCCGCCCACTTGACGCGGGGCTTGCCCCGCACTTGATGCGGGGCTACCCCGCACTTGATGCGGGGCCGCCAGGGGAGTTGCGGATGGATTGGATCGTTGCCGTTTCGGCGAGCGAGAGCGCCGGCGGAGAGCTGGCGCCCGCGACCGAGGCCGCGGCCCGCGCCGCCTTGGAGGAGCACGGCTGCATCCTCTTCCGCGGCGCGTTTCCGCCCGCCACCATCGAGGCCATGCACCGAGAGTATGTGGCGCAACTGGGAGCGCTGGATTTGGCCGCCATGGAGGCCGAATCGAAAAAACCGCCGCCGAACCGGCTGCTCGGGGTGGGGCCGGCGCGTTTCGACACCACGCTGCGCATGACCGGCGCCTTCGGCAGGACGGACGTCTTCGCCAACGATCTCCTGCTCAAGTTCCTCCGTCCGCTGCTCGGCAAGGACATGCGCTTGAACAGCTTCACGGCCGTCGCATCGTATCCCGGCGCGACCGCGCAGCAGCCGCATCGCGACCACGACCATCTGTACCCCCAGCCCGGCGTCGCCGCGAATTTGCCGATCTATGCGGTCAACGTGGCGGTGCCGCTCATCGACGTCGACCTGGCGACCGGGCCGACCGGGGTTTGGCTCGGGTCGCACCGGTCGGGGCGGACCGTCGCGGTGCAAGGCAAGGACATGACGGCATGCGCATTGCAGCGCGGCGATTGCATGCTGCTGGACTATCGCACGCTGCATGCGGGCCTGCCCAACCGCAGCGGCCAGGCGCGGCCGATCGTGTACATGGTCTACGGCCGCCGGTGGTTCTTCGACGACATCAACTACATCAACCGAATCCCCTTGGACATGCCGCTCGAGCACTACCAGGAGCTCCCCGAAAGCGTTCGGCCGCTCCTGGTGCGGGCGTTCTCCTACGCGATGCTGACGCGCTGGCACGAGGCCGACGCGCAGGTGCGGCGGCCATGATCTCGACCAGACCAGAGCCCGGGCTCGGCCGCCGCCTGCGCAGGAGTTGGTGATGGATTGGATCGTCCACGTTTCGGCGGCCGAGACCGCCGGCCGGGAGCTTGCTCCGCAGACGCAGGCCGCGGCTCTCGCCGCCTTCCGCGAGCACGGTTGTGTCCTGCTGCGCGGAATGTTCCCGCCCGCCGCCATCGAGGCCATGCATGCCGAATATCTCGCGCGCTACGGAACGCTGGACATGGCCGCCATGGGAACGGAGGCGGAGCGACCGGCGCCGAACCGGTTCTTGGCGGTGGGCGGTGCGCGCTGCGATATCACGCTGCGGATGACCGGCGGCTTCGGCCAGCCGGACGTGTTCGCGAACCCGCGCCTGCTCGGGCTTCTCGCTCCGCTGCTCGGCGAAGGCTTCCACCTGAGCAATTTCACGGCCGTGGTGTCGCATCCGGGCGCGCCGATACAGCATGTTCACCGCGACCTGTCGCATCTGTTCTCCGACCCCGCCGTCGGCCCGAGCTTGCCGGTCTATGCGGTCAATGCGGCGGTGCCGCTCATCGACGTCGACGCCAGGATGGGGCCGACCGGGGTTTGGCTCGGCTCCCACCGCTGGCCCGGCCACGCCGCGAAGATCGAGAACATGACGGTCGCCCCGTTGCAGCGCGGCGACTGCATGATGCTGGACTACCGCACCCTGCACACGGGCCTGCCCAATGCGAGCCGGCAGATACGGCCGATCGTCTACATGGTCTATGCGCGCCCGTGGTTCTTCGACGACTCCAACCACATCAACCGGATCCCGCTCGACATGCCGCTCGAGCAGTACGGCAAGCTGCCCGAATCCCTGCGTCCGCTCCTGACCCGGGCGTTCTCCTACGCGGTGCGCGCGCGCTGGAACGACGTCGACGCCCACCGGCCTGCGGCGCGCAGCGCGCCGCCTGCGGCCCAGCACGCCGCGCCGCCTGCGGCCCCGCGCACCGCGCCACCTGCCGCCAATGATCAGTCGAGCTTCGGCAAGGCCGGGCGCAACGATCCGTGTCCGTGCGGCTCCGGCCAGAAGTACAAGCACTGCCACGGGCGATTGGGCTAGCGAGAGCGGCTTCACATCCCGGAAACAGAGCGCACCCTTTTTTCACAACAGCTGACGAAGTCCGCCGACGACCTCTTGCATGACGCTGTCCCAGTCCGCGATCGCGGGCTGCCGGAACAGGCGGGCGGTCGGATACCATGGCGAGTCCACGCGCTCCAGCATCCACCGCCAGTCCGGTATGAACGGCAACAATATCCAGGTCGGGCGGCCGAGCGTGCAAGCCAGATGCGCGACGGCGGTATCGACCGTGATCACGACGTCCATCGACGACACCAATGCCGCGGTTTCCAAAAAGTCGGTGAGCGCCGGACCGAAATGGGTGATGCCGGCCGCGTGGGCGTCGAGGATAGCCTGGTCCTCGCCCCGGACCTCCTTTTGCAGGCTGACGACCTCGATCGGGAGATCGAGAAGGCCGAGCATTGCGCGCAACGGAATCGAGCGATTGTGGTCGTTCTTGTGGCTCGGCCTGCCGGACCACGCGATCCCGATGCGCGGTGTCCCGGGGCGGCGAAGCCTGGCCCCCCACGCTTTCGTCAGCTCCGACGGCACGCTCGGTGGCGCGGGCGGAGGAATCGTCTCCAGCCGCGTGCGAAACGCGCGCGGCAGGCTCATGAGCGGACAATGCAAATCGAAAGCAGGCTGGTCCTCGGCGGGCGCCAGAACCGTCTGCGCACCGCCGAACCCCGACAGGAGCCGCTCGAGCGGCGGCTGCACCGCCAAGATGACGTGGGCGCCTTTCTGGGCCACCAGGGGTACATAGCGGCAGAACTGGATGGTGTCCCCGTAACCCTGCTCGGCGTGCAGAAGAATGGTCTTGCCTGCGATATCGCCGGTTCCGTCCCATGCGGGTTGCGCAAAATTCGGCGTGGAGCCGAAGCCCCACAGCTCGTCGGCGAGCTCCCATCGCCATTCGTATTTTTCCCAGCCACGGTCGAAGTCGGCCATCAAGAGACGCCAAATCCCTTCATTCCAGTGGGCAGGCGCGTAATCGTGCCGGAGCGCCAGCGCGCTCTGGTAGCTCGCCAGCGCCTCGTCGAGCCGCTTGAGCTCTCGCAGCGCGTTGCCGCGGTTGTTGCAGGCCTCCACATAGTCGGGCTTGCAGGCCAGCGCCCGGTCGTAGCTCGCCAGCGCCTCCTCGGGCCGCCGCAGCTCCTGCAGCGCGTTGCCGCGATTGTACCAGGCCTCCGCATGCGCGGGCGCGAGCGCCAGCGCCGCCTCGTAGCTCGCCAGCGCCTCCTCGAGCCGCTTGAGCTCCCTCAGCGCATTGCCGCGGTTGATGAGAGCCTCCGCATAGTCGGGCTTGAGCGCGAGCGCGCGGTCGCAGCTCGCCAGCGCCTCGTCGAACCGCTTGAGCTCCTGCAGCGCGACGCCGCGGTTGTTGCAGGCCTCCGCATGGCCGGGCTTGAGCGCCAGCGCCTTGTCGTAGCTCGCCAGCGCTTCGTCGGACCGCTTCAGCTCCTTGAGCGCATTGCCGCGGTTGACGAGCGCCTCCGCATAGTCGGGCCGGAACGCCAGCGCCGTGTCGTAGCTCTTGAGCGCCTCGTCGAGCCGCTTGAGCGCCTTGAGCGCAACGCCGCGGTTGTTGCAGGCCTCCGCGTAGCCGGGCCGGAATGCCAGCGCCTTGTCGTAGCTCTTAAGCGCCTCGTCGGGCCGCTTGAGCTCCTTGAGCGCATCGCCCTCATTCTTGAAGGCCTCCGCATAATCGGGCTTGAGGCGGATGGCTTGCCGATACGCGGCAATCGCCTCGACCGGCTTGCCTTGGTCCTGCAGCGTTACGCCGAGGTTGTAAAAATAAAACGGATTGCGGCCGCTCCGCTTTATGGCCTGACCGATCAATTCGACGGCCAGGTCGTGGCGCTTCGTCTGATGCGCAACGACGCCCATGAGGTGGAGGGCGTCCGCATGGTTCGGTTGCGCCGCCAGCACGCGCCGATAGCACGCCTCGGCCTCGGCCAGTCGTCCGGCTTGGTGATATTTGAGACCGGCCCCCAAGAGCTCGGCGACGCCCGTTGCGATCCCGGCGGCTGCGGGCTCGCCGGGCGGATCGCTCGACGTCTGGCCAAGCTTGGCGGCGCCCCGGCGCTGCTTGCGATTTATGAGCGCACTGCTCTAGACCGCCGCCGTCTCGCGCCGTCCATAGAGCAGCGTGATATTGATGCGCCGGTCGAGGTACCCGTCCTTGAAGGCGATCCGGTCGGTCTCGTGAAACAGATCGGAGTCGAAGATGACCGCCCGGTTGGCCCGATACGGCACCGTCACCGGATGGGCGCCTGCCCGTGCCAGAAAATCCCGCGCGGCCGGCACATCGTCGTTGTATTTGGCGAAATTCCAGCCCGCCGGCGCCGGCGTATCCCAGACCACCAGGCCGCCGCTTGCGGGATCGAGATTGGCCTCGTCCGGCGTGATCCAGAAGTTGACGTTGACGGCCGCGAAGTCGGCATGGATGGCGATGCCGCTGAGCCGGCTGTCGTATTTGAACCCCCAGAGCTGGAGCAACGGATGCCGGCCCAATATGGCCGGATAGGTGCTGCGCAGCTCGTCGGCGATCTGCGCCAGCAATGGACAGGCGAAGCCGTGCTCCGGCATGGCGCCGAGATAGCCGTCGCGGTAGGCCTTGCGCCAGATGGTCGAGCCCCAGCAGAATCGCCGCAGCTTGGCCAACGCTTCCTCGCTCAACAGATTGTCGATCACGGCGATCTGCGGCTTGCTGTCCCGCCAGCGCGCCGCGATCCCGCCCGCGGAGGCATCCGGATTGACCGCGTGCCCGCCGACCCGGCCACCGTCCTCGAGATGGAGCCGGGCGCCGGCGGCCTTGGGGTTGTGGCCGCGCAGGTAATCCTGTTGCTCGCGGTCGTGCTGCACCTGGTGCGGTGGGACCGGCTCGCTGCCGCCGGCGGGGCTCGCGGGGCCCCCGAAAGCCAGCTCGGCGTGGCGCGTGAATGACGCGAAGCTTTCCGCCAGCCGATCGCTTTCGCACAGGACCGTGCCGAGATTCTTGTGCGCCAAGGCCATGTCCGGCTTGAGCGCGATCGCGCGCCGGTAGCAGGCCGCCGCTTCGTCCAGCCGGCCTTGCAGCCGCAGCACGTTGCCGAGATTGCAATGCGCCAGGGGGTCATCGGGCCGCACGGCGAGCATCCGCCGGAACGTCGCGGCGGCCTCGTCCAATCGGCCTTGATCCTTCAGCGCGAGGCCGAGGTTGTTGCTGACGCCGGGGTGGTCGGGCCGGGCTTGCAAGATGCCGCGATAGATCCGCTCCGCCTCGGACAGTCGCCCGGCGCGTTGGTGGGCAAAAGCCTGTTGTAGCGCGGCTTCGAGCGCCGCGGGTTGCGGAGCGGTCGTGGTCATGGAGACGCGACTTCTCGGATCGGGCGGCGGCGGTTGCCATCGAGCTGATTTCAGCTCGCCAAAGTACGCCGGCTTGGTGTCAAGGGCAAGATATGGGCATCGGCGACGAATCCGCCGCGCAGCAAATGCGGGCGCGGCTCCACCGGTGCGAGCGCTGGCGGCGACGCGGGGCAGCTCGCGTGTATCCGCGGATTTTACGGCTGGGGCTATCGGGGAGCGGCCGGCCTCCAGTCGATCGGCACGACCTCGGTGCCCATTTGCCGGTTGAAATCGTCGGCGTGCTGGCGCATGGCGCGGACCGCCTGCTCATTGGGGCCGGTGGGGCATTGGACGCTGTCGTGCCGGCGGCCCGAACGGTCGAGGGCCTGATGAAAGCCGCCTTCCATCGCCTCCATCGAGATGGTCGCGAGGAACGGCGCCGTCATGTAGATTTTGCGCTCTTGACCGGCCGGGGCGATGCAGAATCGCCATTCGGCGGCAGCGGCGAATTGCAATCCCGCGACGGTGATGATCAGGCCGGCGACGGCGAGCCGCAAGAGCTTCATTTGGAGAGCTTCATCTGGTTGGCCTTATGGATGGGAGCTGGAAGAATCCGGGTCGACCCGTTGGGTCCCGGGTTTCGCAGGCCTGCCGCGGTCGGCGCGCCTTCTCGACCGGCCGGAACGCCGTTTTCAAGGGGAGCACAGCGTGGCATTATGGCGATCATGACGCTATGGTGGCTCGAGCGGCCGCCAGATTGCGGCAACATCAGGGGAAATTACCTTGACGGACGAGCTGAATAACGACTTCGCCGAAATCCCGCTCGAAGACCTCTACGAGTCCGAGAACCCGCTGGTTCCGGGGCGGACCTGCGGAACCTGCATGCTCTGCTGCACCGTAATGCACGTGCCG
This sequence comes from uncultured Alphaproteobacteria bacterium, assembly GCA_963744275.1. Taxonomy (GTDB): domain Bacteria; phylum Pseudomonadota; class Alphaproteobacteria; order Rhizobiales; family Xanthobacteraceae; genus VAZQ01. The sequence goes on along the minus strand of CAVUSX010000021.1, from coordinate 65,319 downwards.
GAGCTGAACAAGCCGGCCGGCGTCACCTGCAGCTATGCGGTCGCGGGCAGCGGCTGCACCATTCGCGAGCATCGGCCGCAGGCCTGCCGGCGTTTTTTCTGCGGCTGGCGTCTCGATCCGAATATCGATTCGCTCTGGAAGCCGAGCATATGCGGCTTCGTCCTGCAGATCTCGATGCGCTATGCGTCGATGCTGGTGATGGTCGATCCGGCGCGGCCGCTCGCCTGGAGAATGCAGCCGTATTACGGCCGCTTGCGGGAATGGTCCGGACGCGCAATCAGGGAGGACAAGCGCATCGTCGCGGTCGTGGCCGGCGGCGAGGCGACCGTGATATTGCCCGATCGCGACGTGCCGATCGGCGTGCTCGGGCCCGACGACGAGATCGTTCTCTCGCGCATCGGGCCCGGCTACAACGCCGAGCGCCGCCGCAAGCCGCAGAGCGGCGCGAGCGCGTAGCGCCCAGCGCGTAGCGCCCGACCGCGCGGCGCGCCGGGGAATTCTTGATCAGGACGCCTCGCCGGCATTCTTGATGAACAGCTCCGCCAGCGTCTGGGCGACTTCCGGCGAGAGACTGAGAAGCAGCTCGGTGTCGAGCCCGCGATCGAGCATCAGCACCAACATTCCGTTGTCCAAGGGGGCGACGCTCCAGGTCTGCACCGGCAGCACCGATTCTTTGCTCACCGCGATCGTTTCCGATGCGGACGCTTCCGCAGTTATGGCGCGGCGATGCAGCGCCATCTGTCGGCGACGGCCGTCGGCCGCGAGCGTCAGCAGGGCCCCGATCGGTATCGCAACCGACGTCCGCGGGTCGTCGCCATGAACCGTCAAGCAAAACATGCCCTCGACGAATTCCCATTTATGGCCCCGGGCTCTGGTCGGATCGGTCATGGTGGGGTTCCTGGTTGGATCGAACCGTCAGAATCACAACGCGTGAGATCGGTCAACTGCGTTCTCGGCGGTCCTACGGCCCGGCCGGGCGGCTCGCTTGGGAGCGCTCCCGGCGCCGCGTTCGCGCCCGTTTCGGGGGGTGGGAAGATCCCCGAAAACGCCTAAAAGCCGCATAAAACTTGAGGATTCCGTCGGTCGGGGGGCCGGCTTATACCCTCAAACTATATGTTGTTTTTATGTAACACAGTCCGACAAAAGCGCCAGGGCTGCCGAAAATGTGGGCTTTGCGCTTTCCTTTCAAACCTCCTTAAGCATACTGGCCGCGATCGAATGCTCAACGGGGGGTAACCATGACTTCGACAAGGAAGATGCTACTGGGAACCGCCGCCGCGACCATCGCGGTGACAGGCGGAATGAACACGGGGGCACAGGCGGCCGACGCCATGCTCAAGAAGGCGCCGCCGATTCAATACGTCAGGATCTGCGATCGCTACGGCTACGGGTTCTTTCAGATCCCGGGCAGCGCGATCTGCTTGCAGCTGCGCGGGCAGGTGCAATCGGACAATGCGTATCAGTCGGTCCGCGACGAAGTGTTCGTGGGAACCAGCAAGACCACCGGCTCCTACGGCGACCCGAGCGGAAAAGTACCGCTCGGCGGCAACGCCGCGAACGCCAACGTGGTGTTCGCCAACCAGCAGGACCAGTGGGGCTACGAAGTCACGGTCAAGCCGCGGTTCGATGCCCGCACCGAGACCTCGATGGGCACCTTCCGCGCCTACGCCGAAATCAAGATCCAGCTCGACACCGGCGCGTTCGCCGGCGGCCCGTTGGGATCGGTGGGCGGCAACGCCGACTTCGGTGCCGGCAACAAGACCGAAAACTACCGCACCTACATGCAGTGGGCGGGATGGACGATCGGCAACGCCAACTCCATCTGGTCGCTCGGCAACTTCAAGGACGGCGATATCGCCGACGTCATCCCGACCGACAAGGATTCCGGTTGGACCGCTTACTATACCTGGACCCCCACGGGCCCGGGCGTGCCGCCGGTGAAGGGATCGGCTCCGGTGCCGGATGGATGGTCTTTCTCCTTCGGCGCTGACAGCCCGACCAAGCACATCTCGAAGAACCAGATCGGCGGCGGTTGCCTCTACTACGATCTGGCCTTGGCGCCCGGCAACCCCGCGATCGGCACAGGCAATTTGTGCGCATCGCTCGGGCCACTGAGCGTTCCCGACTTCGTCGCCAGGGTGCACTATGAGGCCGATCCTCCCGGCAAGGACGATCAACATAACGATGGGTTCGGGCTCGGCGCCATCCATGTGGCCGGACTCTATCACCAGATCACCGAGATCGCGGTTGGCGGCAGCAACGGCATTTTCCCGGTCGTCGGCTGCGGCACCGGCACCTGTGCGGCTGGTCCGGTCGTGCATGATCACGGATGGGGCGCCACCGGCTTGGTGAAATTCTTCGTCCCGATGTGGGCCGGCACGAAGATCGGTGCGAACCGCGGATCCTCTGCCGACAATATCCAACTGAACATGAACTATTGCGTTGCCGCCCTCGAGCCCTGCGGCATCGGCGGCACCGCCGGCAGCTTGGCGGCAGGTGACGCCTACTGGACCGGTGGTTACATGAGCGACCACATGGACCTGAGGACCATCAACACCGGCCTTGGCACTTTCTACAACGACAAGGAATCGGCACTGGTCTTCAACGCTCAGTATCACTCGATCCTGACCGATTGTACCGATCCGATCCATTGCCTGACCTTGACCCTCGAGTACAACTGGTCGCGGGCCACTCCTGGAGCCATCACGCAGAATGTGGACTGGACGGAAGGCGGCTTGGGTGTCGACACCTTGCAGGCCTACACCGCCGAGCTGTCCTGGGGCGTAAGCAGGAACGGCACGACCAGGCCGACCTCCTGGCGCGTAGACTCCGAAGTCCAGTACAGGATCAACAAGCAGGCTCTGCCGAACAATTGTAACGGCGGCGGACCGGGTGGGGTTTGCTTTGCCCCGACTGCGATTCCGCTCGGTATCGCGCAGAACCCGACCAGCTGGGTCCTTCGCGAAACCCTGACCTTCGACTGGTAAGCATCAGTCGAGCCTGAGACCTCCGGCCCAGGCCGGAGACGGATAGGGAGCGGCGCCTTCGCAAGGAAGGCGCCGCTTTCGTTTCTGGATGCCCGACAGACCTCATCCAGAGCGGACGGCGGTCGCGCGGGAAAGGGTGGGCGTCGGATTTGCCCCATGAAGGCCGCCGGGCGGATAAGGCTGATGGTTGATTTGCCGCCGCCACAATGATGAGGTAGCCGCCGAGGCTCGAAGCAGGGCCAGGGTCGGCTCGCGCCTTGGAGAAATGTTGACGTGACGGACGATAGCCGAGGCGGCAAGGGCGGGAGACCGGCCGGCGGCGCGGATTCGGCCGACGATCCGGGCTTTCTCAATTCGGTCTTCCGGGAAGCGTACGAGAAGACACGCCAGCTGCTCGACAATCCGCAGATCGACGACCTGCAGGCGTCGACCATGATCATCCGCGGCCGCAACAAGGTGCTGGACGAGACCGCCGACGCCTACGCCAAGGCCGCCGGCGCGCAATGCCGCCCCGGATGCGTGTCCTGCTGTTATCTGATGGTCGGGGGCACGCCCTCCGAGGTGCTTTCGCTCGCCCGGCATTTCCTGGAGACCAAGACTTCGGCCGAGATCGAGACCCTGAAAGGCCGGCTGCGGGTGGTGGCGGAAGTGCCGCTCGATCCGGTCCTGCGCATCAAAGCCAAGATCCCGTGCGCGCTGCTGGATGAGGGCCGCTGCTCGGCCTACGAGCTGCGCCCGTCGACATGCCGCATGATGCTGTCGCAGTCGCGCGCGGCCTGTGACGCCTGCTTGCAGACCGGGGGCGGCTCCATTCCCTATATCGAGCAGCCCGGAAAGATCGCCGGAGTCATGCAACTGGGCATCGACCATGCGCTCGGCACGCGGCGCCGCCTGTCCACCGAAAGAGCCGAGCTCAGTCGCGCCCTGTTGATCGCGCTCGGCGATTACGAGGGGACGGTGACGAGCTGGCGGCAAGGGAAGGACCCGTTTCCGGGCACCCATATCGGCACCTCCGGGGGCCCCATCCAGCTCCGAAACGGCGGCAGCGGCGGCGCGGCGCCTCGGAATCGCCTGACTTGGCTGTTGAGCGTCCCGATCGGTCGGCTCTATGATGCCCTGTCTGGGCGCGCGGCGGCCGGCCGCGTCGGAGGGACGTGACGTGACGGACGAGAACCGAGGCGGCGCGGAAGTCCTTGGTCCGGGCCCCCAATTCGCGACGCCGGACAATTCGCGGCCGCAAGACCCCGCGCCCGCCATTGTTCCGGGCCGCAGCTGCGGCACCTGCAGCCTGTGCTGCAAGGTTTATACGATCAAGGAATTGAGCAAGCCGGCCGGGCGGTGGTGCGTTCATCGCGTGCGCGGATCGGGCTGCGGCATTCACCCCGACCGCCCGCGGTCCTGCCGCGATTTCTTCTGCTCGTGGCTGGTCGACCCGAATCTCGGGCCGGAATGGAAGCCGGAAGTGTGCCGCTTCGTCCTCTCGGCGGATGCCACCCATCGGGCCATCATGGTGACGCTCGATCCCGAGCGGCCGCTGGCCTGGAAACGAGAGCCCTATTACGCGATGTTGAAGCGCTTTTCCGAGGTCTTTTTTCGGATCGACCAGAAGGTGCTCGTCAATCTCGTCGGCCATCTCACCGTCATATTGCCCGACCGCGACGTGCCGATCGGCATGGTCGGTCCGGGAGATGAAATCGTCCTGTGGCGGGAAGGCTTGACCTTTTGCGCCGGCTTGCGACGGGGCCCGGGCCCCGGCACGACGCCGTCCGAGGGGCTGCGTCCGGGCAACTGATGAGGGACATGAGTTTCTCCCCGCTCGCCCCGCCCCGCTTTCGCGAGGGTAAACTCCCGATTTCTCTACAGGCTCCTCGAGGGCGTCCGCGTGAGGCCGTTGGTGCTCGACCGGTCTGGTCAAAATCGCTGTGCAGAGGTACTAGAAGCCCGATCGAACCTTCACTCGATCGACCCGTAACCGTCGGAATCAGCAGGATGGGCGAGGCAAAGCGGAGAAGGGCCGGGCGCGCCGGCACACCGGCCCCGGCAGCATCGGAATATTTCGGCGAGGATTGGAACGCGGCTTCGAAACCATCCATCATCCCCGGAAAATCCTGCGGCTCATGCACGAAATGCTGCAAGGTCATGGGCATACCCGAGCTCAAGAAGCGCGCATGGGAGGAGTGCTCCCATGTCGCGGCCGGCGTCGGCTGCAAAATCTATTCCGAGCGGCCGCGAAGCTGCCGGTCGTTCATTTGCGGGTGGCTGTTGGACCCCGATATGGGACCGGAATTGAAGCCCGAAAATTGCCACGTCGTATTCTACCAACGTGGGGAGCATCACATCGTCGGCACCTGCGATGCCGATTATCCGGACGCTTGGCGGGCGCCTAACATCATCGAGTTCCTGCACCGCCTGGCGAAGGCGAATGCGCCCCGCCGGAAGGTCATCCTGATGGAGAAGGGCCGAACCTGGTTCGTCACCGAAGACGCCATCGTGCCCGCCGACATCGGCTGAGGCCCGCCGAGGTGGGCTGAGCGATTTTGGTCGAAGCCGCTTCAAAGTCGAGATGCGCAAGAGTTCGACCATGCGACTCTTTGGAATGCGATTTTACGACATAGTTACTTGAGAGTGGTAGAATTACATTTAGCCTTCCTCCACCCGAAAAGATGAAACAACAAGAGGGCGGGGAGGGGATAAGCCATCAGGATTGCTCCTCAAGCGGTTGTCGGGTCGATCAAGGCCGCCGACACCGGCCGCGACCTTCATCACGGCGCGTGCTCGGCATCGATGACGGCGCGGCCCCGTCGCCTCCGACCCCGTGGGCACGTACGCCAGTCGGCTTTCCCGTGTCGCCGCGATCCGCCGTCGGTTGCTTGTCTCGATCGGATTCATGGCGATGGGCGAGGCGACACGCAGAAGGGCGGAGCGTGCGGGCGCACCGGCCCCGGCTGAATCGCAATATCCCGGCGAGAGCGCGAACGCTGCACCGATGCCATCCGTCGTCCCTGGAAAGTCTTGCGGCTCGTGCACGAAATGCTGCACCGTCATGGGCGTGCCCGAGCTCAAGAAGCCGCCGTGGGAGGAGTGTCCCCACGTCGCGGCGGGTATCGGTTGCAATATCTACGCGCAACGGCCGTCGGGGTGCCGGAAATTCATCTGCGGCTGGCTCATGGATCCCAACATGGGGCCGGATTTGAAGCCGGAAAACTGCCACGTCATCTTCTACCAGAAAAACGAGCAGAACATCGTCGCCACCTGCGATGCCAATTATCCCGATGCCTGGCGCGCCCCCAACGTCATCGCATTCATGCACCGCCTGGCGGGCGCGATCGGGCCCGACCGCAAGCTCATTCTGCTGGAGAAGGACAAAGTCTGGTTCGTCACCGAAAACGCCATCGTGCCCGCCGACACGGGCTGAGCGATGAGGGTCCACCCCGGGGGCAGGGCGATCGCACATGAGTTCGTCTCTTGGTGCGCCGCAGCGTTTTCCCTCCCCCTGCAAGGGGGAGGGTGGCGCCGAAGGCGCCGGGTGGGGGTCCCGTGTCCCCACGAACTCAGTGTTTGTTGCGTGACCCCCACCCGACCCGCTTTGCGGGTCGACCTCCCCCTTGCAGGGGGAGGTAAGGCGGGCCAGTAGGGCGCAATCGCTTTATTGCGCCGCTCCGCGCAGCCGCTCGCGCCTGAGCCCAATGGTACGGGTCGGGGCGGGCCGGTTTGGCGCAATAAAGCGATTGCGCCCTACCAGCGCGGATGCGCCTGCGCCCGGCTTGCAGGCGGGCGGCAAAGACGCGAAAATTCGTGTTAAGGCATCGGCGGGAATGCTTTGGTTGGCGGTATCCGGGTAGTCTTGGCTTGGAGCGTCGCTCGCCGGGGGAATAGCCTATGGATTGGGTGGTTGCGGTTTCGCCGAACGAGACCGCCGGCGGAGCGCTTGCTCCCGAAACCGAGAAGGCGGCACAGGCCGCTTTCGAGGAGCACGGCTGCGTCCTGCTGCGTGGAGCTTTTCCGCTTGCCACCATCGAGGCCATGCACCGCGCGTATGTCGCGCAGTTCGGCGCGCTCGATTTGGCGGCAATGCGGGCCGAGGCGGCGAAACCGCCGCCGAACCGGTTTCTCGAGGTAGGGGGCGGGCGCTACGACATCACGGTACAGATGACCGACGCCTTCGGCACGCCGGACGCGTTCGCGAACCGTCTCCTGATCAAGTTGCTCGGTTTCCCTGCTGGGCGGGGACCTGCGGCTGAGCAATTTCACGCTCGTCGTCGCGCATCCCGGCGCGCCGGAACAGCATGCGCATCGCGACCACGGGCATTTGTTCTTCCGGCCCGGTGTCGGCCCGAACCTGCCGGTCTATGCAATCAACGTGGCGGTGCCGCTCATCGACGTCGATATCGAGAACGGGCCGACCGGGATTTGGCTCGGCTCCCATCGATCGGGGCAGAATACCGTCCAGCGCTCGACCATGACGGCATGCCGGTGGCAGCGCGGCGATTGCGTGCTCATGGACTACCGCACGATGCACGCGGGTCTCGCCAACTTCAGCCAACGGCCGCGGCCGATCATGTACATGGTCTATGCCTGTCCGTGGTTCTTCGACGACGTGAACCATATCAATCGAATCTCGCTCGACATGTCGCTCGAGCACTACCAGGAACTCCCCGAATCCGTTCGTCCGCTCCTGCGCCGGGCATTTTCCTACGCGACGCGGGCGCGCTGGCACGAGGTCGGCTCGCCGGGGCGCACGGCGGAGCACGATCCAAAAAAAGCGGCCAACCGGGGCAAGGTCGGACGCAATGATCCCTGCCCCTGCGGCTCCGGCAAGAAGTTCAAGCAATGCCACGGGCGGGCCCCTTAAAGCGCATAGATGCGCGTTCGATTTGTTGCGCGAAAAAATCCGGCAGGCATCAATGCCAGACCTGTCTCAGCTGCTCGATCAGGCCGCCGATCGGCATCGCAAGGGGGATCTTGCCGCCGCCGAGAGCCTGTATCTTCAGCTCCTCGAGGCACGGCCTGATCATTTCGATGCGCTGCAGATGCTCGGGTTCCTGCGCTACGGGCAAAGCCGGTTTCTCGATGCCCTTTCGTTGCTCGGCGCGGCGCTCGAGGCAAAACCGGATTTTCCTCCCGCTCTCCTGAACTATGCGGTGGTGCTCGACACGCTGCGGCGCCGCGAGGAGGCGCTGGCGTATTACGACCGGGCGCTGGCGCTCGAGCCGAACTACGCCGAAGCCCTCTTCAACCGGGGAATCGCCCTGCAGGACCTGAAACGTCACGCCGCGGCGCTGGCGAGCTTCGACCAATTCCTGAAGCTCAAGCCGCAGGACGCCGAGGCGCACCACAATCGCGGTAACGCGCTGCGCAACCTGGGCCGTCCGGCCGAGGCGGTCGCCAGCTACGACCGGGCGCTCGCGATCAGGCCGGGCGACCCCGACGTCCTCAACAATCGCGGCAACGCGCTTCGCGACCTCAATCTCATTGTGGCGGCGCTTGCCAGCTACGATCAGGCGCTGGCGCTCAAGCCGGACCACGTCGAAGCCCTCAACAACCGCGGCAGCGCGCTGCGAAGCCTCGCGCGCCCGGCCGAGGCGCTGGCCAGCTACGAGCGGGCGCTGGCGATCAACCCGAAGGATGCGGGCGCCTGGTACAATCGCGGCAACGCGCTGCAGGATCTCGAGCGTCCGGCCGAGGCGCTCGCCAGCTACGAGCAGGCTTTGGCGATCAGCCGGACTACGTCCGAGCCCTCAACAATCGCGGGAACGTGTTGCAAGAGCTGCAGCGCCCGGCCGAAGCGCTCGCCAGCTTCGACCAGGCCCTCGCGATCGACCCGAATGACGTCGAAGCCCTCAACAATCGCGGCAGTGTGCTGCAAAACCTGCAGCGCCCGGCCGAGGCGCTCGCAAGCTTCAATGCGGCCCTGGCCATCAACCCCGAAGACACCGCGGCCCTGAACAACCGCGGCATTGCTCTCACCGCTTTGGCGCGGGACCGGGAAGCGATGGACGACTTCGACAAGGCCATCTCGCTGCAGCCTCAATCCACCGCCGCATGGTGCGGCCGGGCGAATTGTCTTTATCGCGCGGGGCGAAATGATGAAGCCCTCGCTGCCTATGACAAAGCGCTGGAGCGCGAGCCGGATTTGGCGCAAGCATGGCTTGGTCGCGCCATCGTGTTGAACCACGGCCTGCGTCGTCGCGCCGATGCCCTGACCGCCTATGACAAAGCGCTCGCAATCGAGCCCGACTTGACGGAGGCGTGGCTCGGCCGCGGCGAGGCGCTGGAAGGGTTGGGGCGACCGCAGGAAGCCGTCGCCGTATATCGTCAAGCTCTGGCGGCCGGCTGCAGCGCCGAAATGATTCAATTTGCGCTCGGAGCAATGGGCGCCGAGGGCGCCCCGGTTACCGCTCCGAAGGAGTTGGTCACCAGGCTGTTCGATCAGTATGCCGGTCGTTTCGACGACCATCTGGTCGGCAAATTGAAATATCGGACGCCGGAGTCGTTGCTGGACGCCATCGTGCGCTTCGTGCCGCGCGACGGTCTCGACATTGTGGACCTGGGTTGCGGCACGGGTCTGGTCGGGTCGCGATTTCGCCCGCTGGCCCGGACGCTGACCGGGGTCGATCTTTCCACCAGCATGCTCGAGGTCGCGCGGCAGCGTCAAATCTACGACCATCTGGTCTGCAGCGATTTGACCGAGTTCCTGCGGACGCAGGCCGGGAATTTCGACCTGGCGCTGACGGCTGATGTATTCATCTACATCGGAGACCTGTCGGCGGTGTTTCAGGGTGTTCGGGGCGCGCTCAGGGACGGCGGCTTTTTCGGCTTCTCGGTCGAGGCCAGCGAAGATCGGGACTTCGTGCTGAGACCCACCCGCCGCTATGCGCATTCAGAGCCTTATCTTCGAAGACTTGCGGTAGACCATGGGTTCGCCGTGGAGACGATTGAGCCACATGTCATCCGCCAGCAAGATGGAATCGACGTGGCCGGCTACCTCGCCGTGTTGCGCTGCTCGCAGATCGATGATTCTATTCCGATGCCGCGGCCTTGAGCGGAATGGCAGCCTGCGATATGGTGCGCGGCCGTCGAGCGAGCAACCAGCAGCGCGGCGAGACGCGTTGGCGAGATTCGCTCAAGCTCTACGCAAGCATTCCCAGGCATGGACGATCTGTCGCAAGCGCTCGCTAAAGCTGTCGATTTCCATCGCAGGGGAAATTTTGTGGAAGCCGAGCGGCTGTATCTGCAGTTGCTCGCGGCCAAGCCCGGTGATTTCGACGGGCTGCAAATGCTCGGCATTCTGCGCTACCAACAGGGGCGTTTTCCCGAGGCCCTTGCGCTGATCGGCGCGGCGCTGAAGGCGAATCCAAAGGCTCCGCCGGTGCTGCTGAACTACGGGCTCGTGCTCGATGCGCTCACGCGCCGCGAGGAGGCACTCGCGTGCTACGACAAGGCGCTGGCCCTGCAGCCGAGCTACGCCGAAGCGCTCTACAATCGCGGCATCGTGCTGCGCGGCTTGCAGCGCCCAGCCGAGGCGCTCGCGAGCTTCGAGCGGGCGCTGTCGATCAGGCCGGATTATGCCGAGGCCCACTACAATCGAGGGAACGCTCTGCAAGACTTGGCACGCCCGGCCGAAGCGCTCGCCAGCTACGACCGGGCTTTGGCGCTCCGGCCCGACACTGCTGAAATTCTCTACCATCGCGGCAACGCGCTGCAAGCGTTGCAGCGTCCGGCTGATGCGCTCGCCAGCTACGACCGGGCCTTGACCATCAAGCCGGACCATGTCGCGGCCCTCAACAATCGGGGCCTCGCGCTGCTTTCCCTGCATCGCCCGGCCGACGCGCTCGCGAGCTTCGCGCGGGCGCTGGTGGTGCGGCCGGACGACGTCATGGCGCTGAGCAATCGCGGCAACACGCTGCAGGCGCTCGGGCGCCCCCTCGAAGCGCTCGCGAGCTACGACCGGGCGCTGGCCATCCGGCCCGGCCCACGCCCAGACCCTCTACAACCGCGGGATCGTGCTGCGGGAGCTGCAGCGCCCGGCCGAGGCGCTCATGAGCTTCGATCAGGTGCTGTCCATCCAGCCGGACCACGTCGACGCGCTCAACAATCGCGGCGTCGTGCTGCGCCTTCTCAATCGTCCGCTCGAGGCGCTGGCGAGCTATGATCGGGCCTTGTCGCTGGAGCCGGGCTACGTCGCGGTCCTCAACAATCGCGCCAGCGCGCTGCGCGACCTGAAACGCCCGGCCGAGGCACTCGCCACCATCGACCAGGCCCTGGCGATCGCGCCGGATCACGCCGACACCCTCTGCCATCGGGGGATCGCGCTGCGGGATCTGAAGCGTCCCGCCGAGGCGCTGGCGAGCTTCGAGGCGGCGCTCGCAATCCAGCCCGACCACCGCTATGCGTTCGCCGGAATGGCTTATGCGGCACTCGCCATCTGCGATTGGGCCAAAACCGCGGTCATCGCCGGCGAGCTGGAAAGTCGCGTCGCGCAGCGCCACTCCGTCATCCCGCCCTTCACTTTGCTAGGCTACGGCAGCGATCCGTCCGTGCAATTGGAATGCGCCAGATGGTCCATCGAGAGCGAGATGCCGGTGGCCGCGCAGCCACCGTGGAAGGCGGCGACCCGGCGCGACGACAAGCTGCGGATCGCTTATCTTTCCACGGATTTCCGCCGGCATCCGGTGGCTGCCCTGATCGCGGAGCTGATCGAGCTGCACGATCGCGCGCGCTTCGAGGTGGTCGGAATCTCCTACGGAGCGGACGACCAAAGTGAGCTGCGCGAACGGCTGGCGGGGGCGTTCGATCAATTTCACGATGTCCGATCGCGAAGCGACCGTGACGTCGCCGAGCTTCTCAACCATCTGCAGGTCGATATCGCCATCGACTTGAGCGGCCGGACCCAGGATTCTCGTCTCGGCATCCTCGCCCACCGGCCGGCGCCGGTCCAGGTCACCTATCTGGGCTATGCCGGAACCACGGGTGCCGGTTTCATCGACTATGTGATCGCCGACCAGACGGTTTTGCCGTTCGATCAGCAGCCGTTCTACACGGAGAGGATCGTCCACCTTCCGGATTGCTTTCAGGCCAACGATTCCACGCGAAAGATCGCGGCGGCGACGCCGACCCGCAGCGAAGCCGGGTTGCCGGAGGCGGGATTCGTCTTTTGCTGCTTCAACAACAACTTCAAGATCACCCAGCCCGTGTTCGAGGTGTGGATGCGGCTCTTGCGGGCGGTCGCGGGCAGCGTGCTGTGGCTGTCGCAAGACAACCCGGAGGCCAAGGAGAACTTGCGCAGGGCCGCCGCCGCGCGCGGGATTGATCCGGCGCGTCTGATATTCGCGCCCCGGGTCGAGCGTGACGACGAGCACCTGGCCCGCCATCGCCTGGCGGACCTCTTCGTGGATACGCTGCCGTACAACGCCCACGCCACCGCCAGCGATGCGCTGTGGGCGGGGCTGCCTCTGCTGACCTGTCGCGGCGCGTCCTTTGCGGGCCGGGTGGCCACCAGCCTGCTCTATGCCGCGGGCCTTCCCGAGCTCGCCACCAACGACCTCGCCGAATACGAGGCGCTGGCGCTGCGGCTCGCGACCGATGCCGCGCTGCTCGGAGGCTTCCGGCAGCGCCTCGCGCAAAACCGGGCAACCTGCCCGCTTTTCGATGGCGATCGATTCCGCCGCCACATCGAAAATGCCTATACGAAGATGTGGGAGCTGCAGCGACGCGGGGAGAGCCCGCGAAGCTTCAGCGTGGAGCCCGTGCGGTGATTGCACAGACCAGCGTGATGCACCCCGAGAAACGCAGTCCGCTCACAGGTGGGGCGATCGCATATGATGAAACCAGTGCGCTCTCTACCTTCCTCCCCCGCAAGGGGGAGGGTCGACCCGCGAAGCGGGCCGGGTGGGGGTCCGGTCCGGAACTCAGTTTGTTGGGACCCCACCCGCGCCCGGCGCCCCCCGCGGGGGAGAAGGCAGAAACGCGCCGGGCGTCAAGCTCCCCCTTTCAGGGGGAGGGAAAACGCTGCGGCGCGCCAAGATCCATGGCGACGGCGCCCGAAATTGACAATGGCGCGCGCGAATATGCTATCGTTCGCAACGTCAGATACGCAGCCCGGATGGTTATTTGTCGCCCGCAATGACGCTTTCAGCAGCCTCAAAGGTCGCGTCGGGCAAGGCGTGCGGAACCTGCATGATGTGCTGCAAGTTGCCGCTCATCAAGGAATTGGAGAAGCCGTCCGATCGCTGGTGCCGCCATGCGGCGATCGGCAAGGGCTGCGGCATCTACGATGACCGGCCGCCGGTTTGCCGAGAATTCCATTGCCAGTGGTTGCTCGACCCTGGTCTCGGTCCCGAATGGAAACCCGAGAAGGCGAAATTCATCCTCTACCGCGACCGTGAGAAAGAGGAAGTCCTCAATGTCGCGGTCGATCCGGCCTTTCCGGACGCCTGGACCAAGCCGCCGTTTCATGCGGCGATCAAGAATTGGGTGCTGGAGGGCGCCGAGCGCGGCCGCTTGGTGATGGTGCGTATCGGCACGCGCTGGATCGCCGTGCTGCCCGACCGCACCGTCGAGTTCCGCAATGTCGAGGATGAATTCGTGCTGATCCGGGAACGCGGCCCGACCGGCCGCACGATCGGGGTCGAGGTCAGGCCACCCTCGCCGACGACCCCGACTGCCGTGCCGGTGCAGGCGGATTCCAGGAACCGGATGGGCGACTGAGTGCAGGTCGGCGCCGCATATGCCGGGGCCGGCGGCCGGTCAAGCGGGATGGCCGGTAGGCACCGATGAACGATTTATCCCAAGTGCTCGGTCAGGCCGCCATTTTGCATCGCAAAGGGGATCTTGCGCAGGCCGAGCAGCTGTACTTGCGGCTGCTCGAGGCACAGCCCGGTCATTTCGACGCGCTGCAGATGCTCGGCATTCTGCGCTACCAACAGGGGCAATTTAACGACGCCTTGGCGTTGATCGGCGCGGCGCTGAAAGCAAATCCAAATGCTGCGCCGGCGCTCCTGAACTACGGTCTGGTGCTCGACGCGCTGGCGCGCCGCGAGGAGGCGCTCGCGAGCTACGACAAGGCGTTGGCCCTCCAGCCGGATTATGCCGAGGCGCTCTACAATCGAGGCATCGTGCTGCGCGGCCTGCAGCGCCCAGTCGAGGCGCTCGCGAGCTTCGAGCGGGCGCTGTCGATCAGGCCGGACTATGCCGAGGCCCATTACAATCGAGGGAACGCGCTGCAGGATTTGCAGCGTCCGGCCGAAGCGCTCGCCAGCTACGACCGGGCTTTGGCGATCCGGCCCCACACCGCCGAAATCCACTACAATCGCGGCAACGCCCTGCAAGCGTTGCAGCGCCCGGCGGAAGCGCTCGCGAGCTACGACGAGGCCTTGACGATCAAGCCGGACCATGTCGCGGCCCTCAACAATCGAGGCCTGGCGCTGCTTCGCCTGCACCGCCCCGCCGACGCGCTCGCGAGTTTCGAGCGGGCGTTGGCCGTGCGGCCGGACCATGCCGGCGCGCTCAACAATCGCGGCAATACGCTGCAGGAGCTCAAGCGGCCGGCCGAGGCGCTGGCCAGCTACGAGCGAGCGCTCGCCATCCGGGGCGACCATGCGGAGACGCTCTACAATCGCGGGGTCGTGCTCGAGAGCCTGCAGCGCCCGGCCGAGGCGCTTGCGAGCTTCGACCAGGCGCTGTCGATCGACCCCAATCATGTCGATGCGCTCAACAATCGGGGCCTCGTGCTGCGCGATCTCGATCGTCCGCTCGAGGCGCTGGCGAGCTTCGAGCGCGCGCTGTCGATCGATCCGGGCCATGCCGAGATCCATTCGAACCGGGCCTGCCTTGCGCTCCTGCTGGGCGATTTCGAGCGCGGCTGGGAGGAATTCGAGTGGCGTTGGAGAGTGCCGGATTTTGCGCCTTGGCGACGGGATTTCGCGCAGCCTGCGTGGCGCGGCGATGCGCCGCTCGCGGGAAGGACGATCCTGCTCCACGCCGAGCAGGGTTTCGGTGATGCCATCCAATTCGTGCGCTATGCGCCGCTCGTGGCCGCGATGGGTGCCAGGGTCGTCCTCGAGGTACCGCCGCCGCTCACGGCTCTGTGCTCCAGCCTCGCGGGCGTTTCATTGGTCGTCGGCCGTGGCGAGCAGCTGCCTGAGTTCGATTGTCACTGCCCGCTGCTCAGCCTGCCGCTGGCGTTCGGGACCAGGCTCGAGACGATTCCGGCGGCCGTTGCGTATCTGTCGGCCTCGCGAGACCGTGTCGTCAAATGGAAGCAACGGCTGCCGCGGCACGCCCAGGCGCCGGGTCGGCATCGCCTGGGCCGGCAACCCCGGTTTCAAGGGGGATCAAAGCCGCTCGATCGGGCTGGCGCGCTTCTCGCCGCTGCTCGCGGTCGCCGGGATCGAGTTCGTAGGCCTGCAAAAAGACCTGCGCGAGGGCGATCGCGACATCCTGCGGGACAATCCGCAAGTCATCTGCGTGGATGAGGCGATCGAGGATTTCGACGATACGGCGGCCATCCTGTCGGCGGTCGACCTGGTCATTACGTCGGATACCTCGGTCGCGCATCTGGCCGGCGCCTTGGGCAAGCCGGTCTGGGTGCTGCTGCAGCATGTCGCGGATTGGCGGTGGCTGCGCGAGCGCGGCGACAATCCCTGGTACCCGACCGCACGGCTGTTCCGGCAGCCGAAAATCGACGATTGGGAGAGCGTGATCGGGCGGGTCAAGGACGAGCTCGCGCGCGGGTGAGCCGGGGTGCGCGGCGCCGGGCAAGCCGCGTCGACGCGGCTCGGTTCTCCCCGGCGCTCGCTGCCGCCCCGAGAGACCGCAATTGGCGGGCCGGCGGCGCGCCGGCCTCCGGTTGCCCCCGGCACCCGGTCGGCCGGCATCGGGGCGGTCGGTGAACCGGCCAGCCGGGCTTGGGCAGGGTTTGGCCCCCTGAATTGACTTCCCGAATTCCCTCATCGATAAGGTGAACCCAAGCGCCCGTAGCTCAGCTGGATAGAGCACCAGACTACAAATTTGGGGGTCAGGAGTTCGAATTCTCTTCGGGCGCGCCACTTCACCGGCCTGGGTACGCCAAACCTGCCGCGTTTGTCACGCTTCGATAAAGCTCCTACCGGGTGCTCTGAATGGCCAGCTTTGCGATCAAGCTGACACCTTCCGAGGCGCTTCAGCGAGCCATGGCGTCGCACCGAGCGGCAACCCGTCGAGGCCGAAAGCTCCACGGACGGCAATTCCGCCTTGGCTCCGAGAACATCGGTTGCCTGCGTTGCTGGAGTGCTGATGACGCAGGTGGCCGAAACCGAGCGCAGTCGACTGGATCACGGGCCTTCCCGCAAACTGATTGGGCGACACGGATGCAGCGGCGAGGGACCGTATCTCGCAACGGGTCGAGATGCGTCAGCGGCACGTGGTTTGCCAGGCGCACGTGATCGAGCCCTCAGGGTGCCGAAGCGCTCGTCGGCCGGGGCGACACGCTGCGGCAACAGCGCAGATTTCGACGAGGCGCTGGCGAGCTACGAGCAGGCGATCGCGCTCGCGCCGAACTATGCCGAAGCCTTCGTGCGCCGCGGCAACCTGCTCCAGGAGCTCCGGCGTTTCGGGGAGGCGCTGGCGAGCTACGACCGGGCGGTCTCGCTGCGACCGGATCACGCCGACACCTTCTACAACCGCGGCATCGCGCTCACGCGGCTCAATCGGCTCGACGAGGCGGTGGCGAGCTACGACCAGGCGATCGCGCTGAAGCCGAATTACGCGCTCGCCTTCAACAATCGAGGCAATGCCCTTCAGGTCATGAAGCGCCTCGAGGAGGCGCTGGCGAGCTACGACCAGGCGATCGCCCTCAAGCCGGACTATGCCGATGCCCTCTACAACCGAGGCAATGTGCTGCAGGCGCTCAGGCGCTTCGACGAGGCGCTTGCGAGCTATGACCAGATCATTGCGCTTTCGCCCAACTACGCCGAGGCCTTCAACAACCGCGGCATCGTGCTCGGCGAGCTCAAGCGGCTCGACGAGGCGCTGGCGAGCTTCGACCGGGCGATCGCCCTCAAGCCGAGCTACGCCGAAGCCTTCATCAACCGGGGCAACGCGCTGCGGATGCTCGATCGCTTCGGGGAGGCGCTGGCGAGCTTCGACCGCGCGATTGCCCTCAAGCCGGACTATGCCGAAGCCTTCACCAACCGCGGCAATGCCCTCCAGGAGCTGAAGCGGTTCGAGGAGGCGCTGGCGAGCTACGACAAGGCGATCGCCCTCAAGCCGGACTATGCCGAGGCCTTCTACAACCGAGGCATCGCGCTGCAGGAGCTCAAGCGCTTCGACGAGGCGCTGGCGAGCTACGACCAGGCGATCGCCCTCAAGCCGGACTATGCCGAAGCCTTCAACAACCGAGGCCATTTGCTCAAGGACGAAGGCCTGCAGGCCGAAGCGCTGTCGAGCTTCGAGCGGGCACTGGCTCTCAAGCCCGACTATGCGGATGCCAAATTCGGCGCGTGCATGGCGCAGCTCCCCGTCCTCTACGACGACGAGCCCGAGATCGCGGAGCGGCGCGCGGCCTATCGCGCTATCTCTCGAAGCGCTGCGCGATGATGTCGATCGGACGAAAAATGCCGCGCGAATCTGGCGAAAGCGGCGGGCTCGACCCAACCTTTCTTTCTCGCCTATCAGGGCCACAACGATCGCGATCTTCAGAGCCTTTACGGCTCTCTTGTCTGCCGGATCATGGCCGAGCGGTATCCCGCCGGCTGCGCTGGCCCCGCCGCCAGAGCCGGACGAGCCGGTGCGGGTCGGCATCGTCAGCGGGTTTTTCCGGCAGCATTCCAATTGGAAAATTCCGATCAAAGGCTGGCTCAGCCAGACTCGATCGCCGGCGGTTTCGAAGTCTTCGGCTATCACACCGGAGTCACGGCAGGATGCCGAAACCAAGGCGGCGGCCGCCTTGTGCGATCGCTTTGTCCAGGGCCCGCTGTCGATCGACCGGCTGGCGCACGGAGATCCTCGGCCGATGCCCCGCATGTCCTGATCTATCCGGAAGTCGGCATGGACCCGGTCGCGGCTCAGCTTGCCGCGCAACGCCTGGCCGCCGGTGCAATGCAATTCCTGGGGCCACCCCGATACCAGCGGCTTTCCGACCCTCGATTATTACCTCAGCAGCGATCTGATGGAGCCGCCCGACGGCCAGGACCATTACACCGAGCGGCTGGTCCGCCTGCCCAATCTGTCGATCTATTATGAGCCGCTCGATCCGCAGCCGGTCGCGATCGACCGGGCGGATCTCGGGATTGCGTCCGAACGGCGACGCTCTATTGGTGCGGCCAATCGCTCTTACAAATATTTGCCGCAGTTCGATCAGGTGTTTCCCCGCATTGCGCGCGCAGCGGGCGATTGCCAATTCGTCTTCATCCGATATCAAACAGGGGACGCACCTCGATGAGCTGTTTCTGCCAGCGCCTCGATCGCGCATTCGCCGCCTTCGGTCTTAAGGCCGCCGACTATTGCGTGTTTTTGCCGCGCCTCGACCCGCATCGAGTTCGTCGCCGCCATCGGTCAGTGCGACATCGTTCTCGATAGCATCGGCTGGTCCGGCTGCAACTCGACGCTGGAGAGCCTGCATCCACGATCTGCCCATCGTCACCATGGCGGGGCCCCTCATGCGGGGCCGGCACAGCACGGCGATCCTCAAGAATGATGGGCGTTACCGAAACCATCGCCGAGACGATCGACGATTATGTTTCCATCGCCGTTCGTCTGGCGCGCGATGTGCCATGGCGAATGGCTGTCAAGAACAGGATATCCGAGAATAAGCATCAACTCTATCGTGACGTCACTTCCATTTCGGCGTTGCAAAAATTCATGAACGACGTTACACGTCGCGTCATCTGATAACCGGCATTGAGTCGAAACCTTGCGGCTCTTCATGCAGTCAGGGTCAAGACCTAAAGCGTCGTCGTTGCAGCTCGGCTCGAAGGACGTGTTCATCAGCCAATTTACTTCGGGTGAAGCTGCCTACCGGGTGCCCTGAATGGCCGGCATCGAGATCAAGCTGACACCGTCCGAGGCGCTTCAGCGAGCGATGGCGTCGCACCGAGCGGGCAATCTCGTCGAGGCCGAAAGGCTCTACCGGCAAATCTGCGCCGTTGACCCCAAGAACATCGATTGCCTGCATTTTCTCGGAGTGCTGATGGGGCAGGTGGGCCGGAACGATATCGCGATCGATTTGATTGGACGGGCCTTGGCCCTCAAGCCGGACTACGTCGAGGCGCACTACAACCTCGGCAATTTTCTCGCGATGGAGAACAAGCTCGATCGAGCGGGCGCGCACTTCAAGCGGGTGCTGGCCCTCAAGCCGAACTCCGCCGAGGCGCACCATAGCCTCGGCGCCGTGCTGGCAAATCAAGGCAAGCCGAGGGAAGCGGTGGCCCACCTCGAGCGGGCGCTGGCGCTCGCGCCGAGCTTTGCCGAGGCGCATTACCTGCTCGGCAATCTTCTCGCCAAGGAGAGCAGGCTCGATCGAGCGGCAGCGCACTACAAGCGGGTCGTGGCCCTCAAGCCCGATCTCGCCGAGGCGCACAACAGCCTTGCCACCGTGCTCTCCGACCAAGGCAAGCCGAAGGAGGCGCTGGCCTGTTTCGAGCGAGCCCTCGCGCTCAAGCCGGACTTCATCGAGGCGCACTACAACCTCGGCAATTTCTTCAGAAAGGAGAACAGGCTCGATCGAGCGGAAGCGCAGTACGAGCGGGTGCTGGCGCTGCAGCCGGACTATCTCGAGGCGCACTGCAATCTCGGAAATATGCTGATGACACGGGGCCGGGTCGCTGATGCGGTGATTCGGTACCAGCGGGCGCTGGCGCTGAAGCCGGACCACGCCGAGGCGCACAACGGGCTCGGCGCCGCCCTGTTGCTCCAAGGCAGAGGCCCGGAAGCGATGGCCAGCTTCGAGCGGGCGCTGGCGCTCAGGCCGGACTTCGTCGACGCCATTTTCAATCGTGGCAACGCCCTTCGGGAGCTCGAGCGCTTCGACGAGGCGCTCGCAAGCTTCGACCAGGTGCTGGCGCTCAGGCCGGACTACATCGAAGCCCTCAACAACCGCGGCCATGTGCTTCGGGAATTGCAGCGCCCCGCCGAGGCGCTCGCAAGCTTTGAAAAGGCATTGGCGCTCAAGCCGGATTATGCCGAATGTCTCAACAATCGCGGTCTCGCACTTCGCGATCTGTTGCGTCCCGCTGAGGAAGTGTTGGCATGCTTCGAGAGCGCCCTGGCGATCAAGCCCAACCATATAGAGGCCTTGAATAACCGTGGGAACGCACTCCAGACTTCGAGCGCCATGCCTTGGCGGTCGCAAGCTACGATAAGGCTTTGGCGCTCAGGCCGGACTACGCCGATGCTCTCAATAATCGCGGCAACGCACTTCGAAGACTTAATCGTATTGCCGAGGCGCTCTCCGATTTCGATAAGGTATTGCAGATCCTGCCTGATCACCGCTATGCGTTTTCCGGAATGGCGGAAGCAGCGCTCGCCGCCTGCGACTGGACCCGCACCGCAATAGTCGCCGGCGAGCTGGAAAATCATGTCGCGCAGCGGAAATCGATCGTCTCGCCGTTCGCCTTGCTTGGTTACAGCGACGACCAATCGTTGCAATTGGAATATGCTCGAAGCTTCATCGCGGACAAGCTGCCCGCGCGGGCTCATCCGCTGTGGAACGGAACGATCCGCCATCATGACAAGGTCAGGATCGGCTATTTATCCGCGGATTTTCATCGGCATGCCACGGCTTTTCTGACGGCGGAGCTGTTCGAGCTTCACGATCGCACGCGCTTCGAACGATCGGGGATATCCTTCGGCCCCGACGATCAAAGCGACATGCGCGCCCGCCTGGTGCGGGCCTTCGATCAATTCTTCGAGGTCCGATCGAAGAGCGATATCGATGTTGCGAAGCTCTTGGATGATCTCGAGCATCGACATCGCCGTCGATCTTGAAGGGCTACACCCTGGGGTGCTCGTTCCGGCAATCCTGGCCCACCGCCCGGCGCCCATCCAGGTGAGCTATCTCGGCTATCCCGGCACCCATGGGCGCGGATTTCATGGATTATTTCATCGCCGACGCGATCGTCGTGCCGTTCGAGTCGGCAGCCGCATCTACACGGAGAAGATCGTCCATCTGCCGGATTGCTATCAGCGTCAACGATTCGAAGCGGCGCGATCGCGGACTCGGTACACCGACCCGGCGCGGAGGCCGGAGCTGCCGGATCGACGGATTCGTCTTCTGTTGCTTCAACAACAACTACAAGATCACCGCGCCCACTGTTCGACGTCTGGATGCGGCTCCTGGCCGCGGTCGCCGGGCAGCGTGCTGTGGCTGCTGCAGGGACAACGCCGAGGCGCAAGCCAATCTGCGCAGGCAGGCTGCCGCGCGCGGCGATCGACCCGGCCCGGCTGGTGTTTGCGCCGACCGCGTCGAGCCTCGACGGCGCATCTTGGCCCGTCATCGCCTGGCCGATCTCTTCCTGGATACGCTGCCCTACAACGCCCATACCACGGCGAGCGATGCCCTGTGGGCGGGCTTGCCGGTCCTTGACCTGCCGGGCGAATCCTTCGCGGGGCGGGTGGCGGCCAGCCTGCTCCATGCCGTCAGGCCTTCCCGAGCTGGCGACGAGCAACCTGGGCGAATACGAAGCTTTGGCGCTGCGGCTGGCGACCGATGCGTCGTATCTCGACGGCCTGCGGCAGCAACTCGATATAAATCGGTCGACCTGTGCGTTGTTTGATGCGGATCTGTTCCGTCGCCGTATCGAGAGCGCTTATACCACAATGTGGGAAATTCACCGGCGCGGTGAAAGTCCGCGAAGCTTCGCCGTCGAACCATAAGATCGTGCACGTGAGCCAGGACAGCCAAGTCGGCAGGCAAGAGACGGTTCGCGCGCTCGTTCATTTGGCAGACTTGCTTCCGCAACGTTCTGGTTCTGGAGCGGATGCGGAACCTCAAGCAAGCTGGTGAGCGTGCTTTGGGTTCGGCGCAAGTCATGCCGCAGGAACTGGAAAAAAATGATCGGGGGTCCTTTCCGTGAGAATTGCGTTTGTCGACCCTATTTCGCCCGGCGACTACACTGCGGTGACCCCGCTGCAGCGTCCGCTTGGTGGTACGCAATCCGCGATATGTTATCTCGCAATGGCGTTGGCGGCGCGCGGTCATGATGTATCGAATCTCTGAACCACAGCATGACGTCGGGGATATTCGGCGGAGTAAATTGTCTCGGGTTGCAGAAATCTCAGTGCCGAAAAATGCGGTTATTTGACGTCGTCGTTTGCACGAGTGTCATTGGACGCTTGCTGCGAAAGTCGGGTATCAAATGTCAAATGGTGCTGTGGTTGGCGCATGATATTGATCAAATGGGTCCTCTCCATCCGCTCTTGGACGGCAGCGAACGCTACGTGTGGAACCGGCTCGTAATGGTGAGTAACTGGCAAGCCGAACGCTACGCCAATAAATTCAAGATAAACAAGGAGAGCATTCACGTCATAGGAAATGCGATAGCGCCGCCTTTCAAATCGCCATCCCGAGTGCAACCGTATTTCTTTGAAGTCGCACGCCCGCCCGTGCTTATTTATTCGAGTACGCCGTTCCGTGGCTTGGAGATATTAATTCGCGCATTTCCCGTGATTCGTTCTCTCGTACCGGGATGTAGGGCGCGAATATATTCCAGCATGGCTGTCTATTCTGCATCTGACGATCGTTATGAAGAATTATATGACATATGTCGCCGGACTGAAGGAATGGAATGGTACGGTTCTGTGTCCCAGGTGGATCTTTCCAGAGCTTATGCCGGCGCGGACATATTCGCGTATCCGAGCATTTTCAGGGAGACTTCATGCATCTCACTTCTGGAAGCCATGGCCAGCGGTTGCTTGTCGGTGCTGAGTGATTTTGGTGCTCTTTCGGAGACAGCAGCGGATTCGGTCATTTGTTCGGGCGCCCGCAAGGAAGCTAGATGAAGAGTTCGGGGATGCTTATGCGAGGTTCGCGGCGAGCATAATCAAAGAGGCATTCAAGAATGCGGCAATTTACCGCGACCGGCTCGATGATCAGAGAAATTACGTTCTGAAGAATTGCGCCTGGGCCGGGCGCGCCGTCGAATGGGAGCAATTGCTGATGCGGGTCTCGCGCGAACCACCCCGAAATCGAATTCCAAACCGAAATGAGCCGTGTCCATGCGGCTCTGGCGATAAATTCAAGAAATGTTGTGGTGAGCTTTTGCAGAGGTAGCGACGACCGCATACCGCATAAATCGCCCGGCGGTTCCGCAAGCGTCGGCGGTCGTATCCGGGTCTGTTCCGCGAATTGACTTCCCGAATTCCCTCGTCGATAAAGGGATCAAGCGCCCGTCGCTCAACCGGATGGAAATCCGTCGGTCAGGGGCTCGAAGCTGTTTGGGGGCGCCACTTCGGCACAAACACGGGCACGTCAAAACCCGCTGTTTTTGCGCCTGGTGCGGCGACGAGCGCAAGAAGCCGGTGCGGCCGAAGAGCCCGGCGTTCACCGGCGGCAATTTCGGGCTCCGAAACGGTGCGCGTTGGTGGATCGGACCTGTCGAAACCGAGCCGGTGACGGATCACGGCTTCCGGGGGGTCAGGAGTTCGAATCTCTTCGGGCGCGCCACTTCGGCACGAACCTGGGCACGCCAAAACCCACCGTTCTTGCGCTTTGCGCGGCGACGAGCGCAAGAAACCAGCGGCCGACGACCCCGGCATCCACGGGCGGCAATTCCGGGCTCCGAAACGGTGCGGCGGCTGGTGGATCGGACCTGGTCGAAACCGAGCCGGTGACGGATCACGGCTTCCGAAACTGATTGGGCGACACGGATGAGCGGCGAGGGACCGTATCTGCAACGGGTCGAGATGCGCAGCGGCACGTGGTTTGCCAGGGCGCACGTGATCGAGCCTCAGGGTGCCGAAGCGCTCGTCGGCCGGGGCGACACGCTGCGGCAACAGCGCAGATTCGACGAGGCGCTGGCGAGCTACGAGCAGGCGATCGCGCTCGCGCCGAACCATGCCGAAGCCTTCGTGCGCCGCGGCAACCTGCTGCAGGAGCTCCGGCGTTTCGGGGAGGCGCTGGCGAGCTACGACCGGGCGGTCTCGCTTCGACCGGACCATGCCGACACCTTCTACAACCGCGGCATCGCGCTCACGCGGCTCAATCGGCTCGAGGAGGCGGTGGCGAGCTACGACCGGGCGATCGCGCTGAGGCCGAATTACGCGCTCGCCTGCAACAATCGAGGCAATGTCTT
Organism: uncultured Alphaproteobacteria bacterium; assembly: GCA_963744275.1. GTDB lineage: Bacteria > Pseudomonadota > Alphaproteobacteria > Rhizobiales > Xanthobacteraceae > VAZQ01. The sequence continues at coordinate 41,066 of CAVUSX010000021.1, read as the reverse complement.
TCAGGTCATGAAGCGCTTCGAGGAGGCGCTGGCGAGCTATGACCAGGCGATCGCCCTCAAGCCGGATTATGCCGATGCCCTCTACAACCGAGGCATGGTGCTGCAGGCGCTCAGGCGCTTCGATGAGGCGCTTGCGACCTATGACCGGATCATTGCGCTTTCGCCCAGCTACGCCGAGGCCTTCAACAACCGCGGCATCGTGCTCGGCGAGCTCGATCGGCTCGATGACGCGCTGGCGAGCTTCGAGCGGGCGATCGCCCTCAAGCCGAGCTACGCCGAAGCCTTCATCAACCGGGCCAACGCGCTGCGGATGCTCGATCGCTTCGGGGAGGCGGTGACGAGCTTCGACCGCGCGATTGCCCTCAAGCCGGACAATCCCGAAGCCTTCGCCAACCGCGGCAATGCCCTGCAGGAGCTGCGGCGATACGAGGAGGCGCTGGCGAGCTACCAACGCGCGATCGCGCTCAAGCCGGATTATGCCGAGGCCTACTACAACCGAGGCATCGCGCTGCGCGAGCTCGAGCGCTTCGATGAGGCGTTGGCGAGCTACGACCAGGCGATCGCCGTCAAGCCGGACTATGCCGAAGCCTTCAACAATCGCGGCCATTTGCTCAAGGACGAGGGCCTGCAGGCCGAAGCGCTGTCGAGCTTCGAGCGGGCACTGGCTCTCAAGCCCGATTATGCGGATGCGAAATTCGGCGCGTGCATGGCGCAGCTCTCCGTTCTCTACGACGACGAGCCCGAGATCGCGGCGCGGCGCGCGGCCTATCGCGCTTCTCTCGAAGCGTTGCGCGATGATGTCGAGCGGCGAAAAATGCCGCGCGAATGGGCGAACGCGGCGGCCTCGACCCAGCCTTTCTTCCTCGCCTATCAGGGACACAACGATCGCGAGCTCGCGAGCCTCTACGGCTCGCTCATTTGCCGGATCATGGCCGAGCGGTATCCGAGCGCTGCTCTCGCCCCCCCGCCACGGCCCGACGAGCGCATACGATTAGGCATCGTCAGCGGGTTCTTCTGGGGGCATTCCGTCTGGAAAATTCCGGTTCGGGGTTGGCTCAGCCAGATCGACCGCCGGCGGTTTCAAGTCTTCGGTTATTACACCGGGGTCAAGGAAGATGACGCGACCAAGGAGGCTGCCAGCCTCTGCGACCGCTTCGTACGAGGGCCGCTGTCGGTCGACCAGTGGCGCAACGTGATACTCGACGACGCACCCCATGCCCTCATTCATCCCGACATCGGCATGAACGCGGTCTCGGCTCGGCTCGCCGCGCAACGCCTGGCCGCCGTGCAGTGCAACTCCTGGGGCCATCCCGACACCAGCGGATTTCCGACCATCGATTACTATCTCAGCAGCGAGCTGATGGAGCCGCCCGACGCAGAGGACCATTACACCGAGCGCCTGGTCCGGCTGCCCAATCTGTCGATCTACTATGAACCGCCCGATCTGCAGCCGGTCGCGCTCGACCGGGCGGAGCTGGGATTGCGTGCGAACGCGACGGTCTTCTGGTGTGGCCAATCGCTGTTCAAGTATCTGCCTCAGTTCGACGAGGTGTTTCCTCGCATCGCGCGCGAAACGGGCGATTGCCAATTTGCGTTCATCCGCTACGGGTGGGGGACGCACCTCGATGAGCAGTTCCTGCGGCGCCTCGATCGGGCGTTCGCGAGGTTCGGCCTCAAGGCCGCGGACCATTGCGTCATGTTGCCCCGGCTCAACCGGAATCGGTTCGTGGCTGCCATCGGGCAGTGCGACGTCGTGCTGGACAGCATCGGCTGGTCGGGATGCAACTCCACGCTGGAGGGCCTGCATCACGATCTGCCCATCGTGACCATGACGGGGTCCCTGATGCGCGGACGCCACACCATGGCGATCCTCGAGAGAATAGAGGTCGAGGAGACCATCACGGAGACGGTGGATGGCTACGTATCCACCGCGGTTCGCCTGGCGCGCGATCTGCCGTGGCGCGCCGCCATCAAAGACAAGATCTCCCGGAACAAGCATCGTCTCTATCGCGATGCCACTTGCGTATCGGCGCTGGAGACGTTTCTGGACGACGCGGTGCGTCGCGCAGATTAGTCGTGCGAGTGAATGGATCGTAGGGGCGGGCCTTGTGCCCGCCCGTCGCTCCGCGTACGCCGCCCGCGTACGCCGCTTCGCGGGGACGAACGGGAGGGTTGTCTCCCGGCAATTCCTTCCCAAGCTCCGGGGAGCCCGCTCTTGCCGGCCGTCTCGAAGGATGCGGGCCGAGCGGCGCCGCACGCGCGTGCGCGGCTCGATTTACGTTTTCAATACGAGCGGAAAACGCCATCTATATGGAGCCTGATCTTATTTTTTATGTGCAATTGCCGGCCTTTATATGTGCAACGGCGCTGACGCACCGATAGCCTGATAGGGCGGTCTCGCTCCAAATCAAAGCGACAATAGAGACCAAGCTGCCAGCTTCAAATCCCGGCATGGGGAGATGCCGGCCTACCGAGGCGCGGTCGCAGAACAGGGAGAGCAATCCCGATGGCCGTCATGGACTTGGACGATCACAAGGACTTGGACGATCACAAGGCCGCAAGCCGAAGCAGGCGAGCCGATGCGCCCGCTTGGCCGGGGCGCCCGAGCACGGCTGCCACGGCGGCGCAGAATTTTCATGCCGCGGCGGCGCTGCACCGGCACGGAAGGCTGCGCGAGGCGGAAGAGCTGTACCGGGCCGTTCTGGCGGAGAACGAATCCGACTTCGATTGTCTGCACAATCTCGGCCTGCTGCATGCGCAGGAGGGCCGCTTCGCCGACGCCGTCGGGCTGCTGCGTGCCGGCGCCCGGCAAGATCCGCGTTCGGTCGAGGTGCACAACAACCTCGCGAACGTGCTCGCCATCCTGGAGCGCCACGACGAAGCCGTCGCCGGCTTTCGCATCGCCATCGCGCTGAAGCCGGATTTCGCCGAGGCGCACAACAATCTCGGAAATGCCCTGGCGGTGCAGGGGAGGACGGATGAGGCGATCGGGCACTACGCGCAAGCGCTGGCGCTGCGGCCCGCTTACGCCGACGCGCACGTCAATCTGGGCAATAGCCTCGCCGAGCGGGGCCGGCTCGAGGAGGCGGCGGCGCATTACGAGCAGGCCCTCGCCATCAGCCCGGACAAGCCCGAGACGCACTGCCGGCTCGGCGATGTCCGCATCCGGCAACGCCGCGCCGGCGAAGCCGCGGCCTGCTACCGGCGCGCGGTCGCGTTGCGGCCGGCCTTCGCGCAGGCGCATTGCAAGCTCGGCGGCGTGCTCATCGATCAGCGCGAGGGCGCCGCCGCAGCGGCCGCTTTCGAGCGGGCGCTGGCGCTCGCGCCCGACTTTGCGCCGGCGTGGCTGGGTCTCGGTCGCGTATTCCACCAGGCCGGCCGCTATGGCGACGCCCTGATCGCGTTTGAAAAGGCGCCCGACAGTGCCGAGACCTGGCTTGGTCGCGCCCGCTCGCTCAAACGCTTGCGACGATCGGAAGATGCCGTGGTGGCGTATCGGCAAGCCCTCGCCAAAGGCGGCGACCCCGAGCTCATCCGCTATTACCTGGCGTCGCTGGGCGCCGACACGGTGCCGGTCGCCGCACCAAGACGGCTCGTCAGCACGGTCTTTGATCGGTATTCCGAGCGTTATGATCGGCACGTGGTCGGCGCCTTGAAATACCGCACCCCGGATTTGTTGCTCGACGCGGTGGCGCCGTTTCTGTCTGCACGCAATCTCGACATTGTGGATCTGGGTTGCGGCACCGGTCTCCTGGGAGCGCGATTTCGCCCGCTCGCCGGCGCCCTGACCGGGGTCGATATCTCGCCGGGCATGCTCGAGGTCGCCCGGCAGCGTCAAATCTACGATCATCTGGTCTGCGGCGAGCTGATCGAGTTCCTGCAGACGCGAGCCCAAGACAAGGCCCAAGACCAGCGGCCCGAGACGAAGCGCGCGCGTTCGATGTCGCGCTCGCCGCCGATGTCTTCGTCTATCTCGGAGACCTGTCGGGGCTGTTTCACGAGGTCGGGCGCGCGTTGCGGCCCGGGGGGCTCTTCGGTTTTTCGGTCGAGGCCGGCGAGAGCCAGGATTTCGTGCTGAGATCTACGCTGCGCTATGCGCATTCGGCCGCCTATCTGCGCCGGCTGTCGCGCCTGCATGGGTTCGTGGTCGAGACCATCGCCCGCGAGGTCCTCCGCCAGGAGGATGGAAACGACGTGGTCGGCTACCTCGCCGTGCTGCGGCGCGGCTAGCCGCCGGCTCCGCCGCGCCGCGCCCGCGCCATCCAACCAAGAACTCGACGGAAGCTGCCGCGACAAGGACCTCGGGATCATGGAAGCCGGCCGATTTCACGAGCGCGAGCACTGGCTCGCGCTGGCCCCGGGTCTGCATATCGGGGACCGCTCGCGCCTCGAGGCCGTCAGCTATCTCGAATTGCCTCCCGGATTGGCGTCACGCTTCAAGCATGACGGCTATGTGCAGGGCAGCGCCGATTGGGGCCTCGACCTCGAGCTGGACCTCAAGTTGATGGCCGACACCGTGCGGGCGCTTTCGGCCGCCAACGTGTCGCCGCTGTTCGCCTTCCTGTACGATGAATTCTGGTATCCGTTTTTCAAGCTGCATCTCCTGCACGGCGCCCTGCTGGGCGGCCGCTATTGCCTGTTGCCGGATTTCTGGGTCTTGAATGTCGACCCGAAGAAGGGTGGGGCCGGGTGGCGCCCGCATCGGGACAAGGGCAGGCGGGCGCTGTTCGATGACGGCTCGCCGAAGTCGCTGACGACCTGGATTTCGCTGTCGAGCGCGACGCCGCTCAACGGCTGCCTCTACGTCGTGCCGGCGCAGCACGATCCGACCTATGCGACCGCGGACGAGGCCGAGATGAGGTTCGAGCACCAGAGCATCCGCGCGCTGCCGGCCGGTCCGGGCGATTTCGTGATCTGGAACCAGGCGATCTATCATTGGGGCGGCAAGACCTCGCCGCAGGCGGCGGAATCCCGCGTCAGCATGGCGTTCCAGCTCCAGCGCGCCGATCTGCCTGCGTTCAACGGCCCGCTGATCGAGCCGCTCCAGGTCCTGCCGTTCGAGGCGCGGATGAGGCTGATCGCCCGGCAGCTCTACCGCTACCGGCACCTCTACGAGCTCGATCCCAAGCTCGCTCAATTGGCCGTCGAGCCCATGGCCGAAACGATCTCCGAGCCGGCCGTCGCCGACGCGCCCACGGCGCCTGCGCTTATTGCGCCGGCGCTCGGGCGCAACTCCGACGATCCCGCCAGCCCGGGCAAGGTCGGGCGCAACCAGCCCTGTCCGTGCGGCTCGGGCAAGAAGTACAAGCAATGCCACGGCGCGCTGCGGTGAGCCTGCGGCGCTGCTCCGGCATGCTGTCGCATCCACCGCTCAAGAGGCCGGCCTTTCATGCGGGCTGGCAAGTGTCCTGATAGATTTTGTCCTGATAGGGTTCGCACCGGCTGATGCCCTTTCCGACGGTTTGCTCGGGCGTGATCGGCCGCCTGCCGGCCCGGCTTGACAAGACCACTGCATTAAAACAAGTGTTTAGTTCGTGTCCCGGCTCGACCGGGTCGGCCGCTTTCCTGAAAATCAACGAAATCGGGATCGCGCCCCCGGCCGCCCATTCAACCGTTCGTTTCGAGAGAGAATAATGCCGCAAAACGTGATCGATGTTGCCCCCGAAGTGCTCGATGACCTGGTGGCCGCCAATCGCATCCTCGCCGATCAGGGAATCCTGGACGCCTTCGGGCACGTGAGCGTGCGCCATCCGGGCAATCCGGCCCATTATCTCATGTCACGCTGGCTGGCGCCGGCGCTGGTCGCCGTCGAGGACATCGTCGAGTACGATCTCGAGAGCGTGGCGCTCACGCATCCGGGTCAGCAGCTCTATTCGGAGCGCTACATCCACAGCGAAATCTACAAGGTGCGACCGGACGTGCATGCGATCGTGCACAGTCATTCGCCGACCGTCGTTCCGTTCGGCGTGACCCATGCGACCTTCCGGCCCATCCTGCACAATGCCGCCTTCCTGGGCGACTTCGTCCCGGTCTTCGACATTCGCGAGAAATTCGGCCCGACCGACATGCTGGTGAACCGCAAGGAGCGCGGAACCGAGCTGGCGCGCGTGCTTGCGAGCCATACCACCGCATTGATGCGCGGCCATGGCGACGTCGTGGTGGGCGGCAACATCCAGAGCGTGGTGTGGCGCGCCTATTATACCGAGATCAATGCGCGCATGCTGGCGCAGGCGATCGCCATCGGGGGCGGTCCGATCATGTATTTGTCCCCCGAGGAGGCGGCGCTTACGGACGCATCCATGCAGCGGGTCGAGGCGCGGCCGTGGAAGCTCTGGAAGCAAAAGGCGCTCGGGCGCTGATCGCTCGAGCGCGCCTGGTAGAAGGGCGCGAGCCGCAGAGGGAGAGTCGACATGACCAAGAGCACCGCAGCAGCCGGAATGATCGGACTGATGTTGCTGAGCGCGGCCGGTCCGGCCGCCGCCCAGAGCGCCCTCCAGGGCGCCCCCAATGCGCTCGCCGGCAAGACCTTCCGGATGATCATCGGCTTCGGGGTCGGCGGCGGATACGATCTCTGGGCCCGCACCGTCGCCCAGCACATGGGCGCGCACCTGCCCGGCAATCCGACCCTGATCCCGCAGAACATGCCGGCCGGCGGCAGCATCGCGGCGGCGAACTACCTCTACGAGGTGGCGCCGAAGGACGGCACCGTGTTCGGCCTCATTGGCCGCGACGTGCCGCTCGCCCCGATCACCGGGGCGTCGGGGGCGCGCTTCGATCCGACCAAGATGTCCTGGCTCGGCACGCCCACCAAGGAGACCAACATCTGCATCGCCTATCACACGGCGGCGGTGAAGAGCGTGCAGGATCTCTACGACAAGGAGCTGGTGATGGGCGACGTCGGCCCCGGCTCCGGCACCCGCGCCTACCCGAAGGCGCTGGCGGCGCTCCTCGGCATGAAGTTCAAGCTGGTCAGCGGCTATCCGTCCTCGGCCGACATCTTTCTCGCCATGGAGCGCGGCGAGGTGCAGGGCATCTGCGAGAGCCTCGACAGCGTCGAGAGCCGGCGGCCGGATTGGATCTCGTCCAAGCAGGTCTCGGTCCTGTTCCAGGGCGCGCCCGAAGTCAATCCGGAGCTCAAGGGCGTGCCGCTGGCGCGCGATCTCGCGCGCAACGACGAGGAGCGCCAGGCCATCGACTTCCTCTACGCCGGGCAGGGCATCGGACGGCCGTTCGCGGCGCCCCCGAACCTGCCGCCCGAGGTGCTGAAAACGCTGCGCGACGCCTTCGACGCCACCATGAAGGACCCGGAATTCATCGCCGACGTGAAGAAGCAGAAATTCGCGCTCGATCCCGAGAACGGCGCGAGCCTGGCCGGCCTGATCGACAAGATCTATGCGACCCCCAAGCCCATCGTCGACAAGGTCACCGCGATGATGAATTGATGTCCTGAGTGTCATCGCCGGGCTTGTCCCGGCGATCTCGCTTAGGAGGGCACGGTGCCCACCTTATCGAGATGGCCGGAACAAGTCCGGCCATGACAAATTGAAAGTCATTGTGTTGGAGTAACCCTGCCGATGTCGACGCTATCCTCTCCCGCCGTTTCCGAGCTGCTCGAGCGCCTGTTCGCGGCGGCGGATCAAAACGATCCGGCCGGGTTCGGGCGCGCCCGCGACGCCATGGCGCGGCTGGGACAGCCGCCCAGCGACCGTCAGCGCGCCGAGCTGATGCGCGACGTCTACATGCCGGTTTCCCCGGATGTCGGTCGCCTTCTCTATTTGCTGACGCGCGGCCGCAACGCCGGGATCGTGGTCGAGTTCGGGACCTCCTACGGAATCTCGGGGATACATCTGGCGGCGGCCTTGCAGGATGCCGGACGCGGCCGACTCATCACGACCGAATTCGACCCCATCAAGGCCGAGCGCGCGGCGGAGAATTTCCGCACCGCCGGGCTCGCCGATCTCATCGAGATCCGGGTCGGGGACGCGTTCGAGACGCTCAAGACCGGGATCGAGGGCGGCATCGATCTGGTGCTGCTCGACGGCTGGAAACCGCTCTACCTCCGCATGCTGAAATTCCTGGAGCCGCGGCTCGCGCCCGGCGCCCTGATCGTCGCCGACGACCTCGCGGTCGCGCCCGAGGCGCTTCAGTCCTATGTGGCCTATGTGCGCGAGCCGAAGAACGGCTATGTGTCGGTCGAGGTTCCGCTCGGCGACCGGCTCGAGGTCTCGGTGCGGGCTCCTTGAGGACTACGCGACGGCGATCGACCGCGGCCTCAGATGTAGAGGGACAGGAACCCGGCCAAGGCAAAGCCCACCAGCAGCATCGACCAGTCTGCGAAATCCAAGCCGAGAAACCGACCGTGGTCGGTGATACGCGCCTTCATGACAGCCTCTAAATTTTTATCGGCCGGACTGCGGGCGTTGTCGCCTGCAGATGCACCACCGGCCTCGTTTGGAAAATGCCGCGCGCTGCTTCTAGGAGATGCAGCGGCCGGGTGTCTGCGCCAGCGAAGAGCGCGTCATCGCGCTGACGGTCGCTTCGCAACCGTCGGGCAACCTCGGGGCCTGCAAGCGTTCCCGCTCGGCCGACTGGCCGTCGGTGGCCGGAATCAACCGGTCACCCTTGAGGCCGCGGTTCACATCGGTCGTGGATTTTTGGATCGTGATTTTTTGCGGAGAGGCCGCAACAGTCTGCACTTGCAGGCCGGCCACCAAGGCCAGGATGGGCAGGGCCAGACCGACGCCGAAAAGATATGCCCGATGTGTCCGCATGAGATCGCTCCATCTGTATGACGCGGCGGGCGGGCAAATGGTTCAATGCGCGGAGCGGGTTTTTCCGGGGGGTGGTTCCGCGGCCGGGGCGGCTTGCGCGGGCGCCCCAAAAGTGATCTGACGCGCGCCGAGCCAAGGCGCTCGAATCACAGCGAAATTCGCGCCAGCCGGCGGGGGGACATGCGACAATGACGCTCAATCGGATCGCCTTGGAGGAACATTTTTGGACCCCGGAGCTGCGTGCGCTGCGGCGCGGCCATGATGTCCTGTCCGACCCGGAGCTCGGCCGCAGGCTCGCCGATCTGGGCCGGCTGCGCATCGCCGAGATGGATGAAGCCGGCATCGACATGCAGGTCATCTCCCACGTGGAGCCCGCCACCCAGAATTTCGAGCCGGCCGAGGCGGTTCGCCTGGCGATTGCGGCCAATGACCTCTTGCATCAGGCGATCCGCGCCCATCCGGGCCGTTTTGCCGGATTTGCCGCCTTGCCGACACCCGATCCGGCCGCGGCGGTGCGCGAGCTCGAGCGGGCGGTCACCGGGCTCGGCTTCAAGGGCGCCATGGTGCACGGGCTCACCCGCGGCGCCTTCCTGGACGAGAAGCCGTTCTGGCCGATCCTCGAGGCCGCGCAGCGCCTCGACGTGCCGATCTATCTGCATCCGGCGACGCCGCATCCGGACGTGATCGACGCCTATTACGGCGGCTTCCCGTCGATGGTGCGGGTGGGGCACGGCTTCACCAGCGAGATGTCGGCGGCCGCGATCCGGTTGGTGCTGAGCGAGGTTTTCGACACCTTTCCGCGCCTGCAGATCATTCTGGGGCATCTCGGCGAGGCTTTGCCGTTCCTCATGCCGCGCGTCGACCGCTATGTGTCGCGGCAGATGAAGGGGCGAACCTTCCGGGACACCATCCGGCGGAACTTTCACTTCACGACCGGCGGCAAGTTCACCCACACGGCGTTGCAATGCACCATCGAGGAGATCGGGATCGAGCGGCTGATGTTCGCGGTCGACTGGCCGTTCCACACCAACCTGGACGGCGCCGCCTTCATCGCGACCGCACCCATCGGCGACGAGGCCAAGGCCATGATCTTCGGCGGCAACGCGCGCCGGTTGCTGCGTCTTCCCTCCCCCTGAAAGGGCCCTTGCAGGGGAGGTAGGCTGAGAGCGCGGCTTGGTCATGCCACCAGCTCACCCTCCCTTACCGCGCACCCCGCTTCGGCTTGGTCGGCGGCGCCTGGAAGGCGCGGGTCATGAACGGCACCAGCTCCTTGATCACCGCCTCGGTGTCGCCGGGATCGCAGCGGCCGTTCGAGAAGGCGTGAATGCGGTGCGGCCCGGCGGCCGTGTAGTAGACGGTGCCGAGCAGGAAGTGAAAGCGCCAGCACACGTCGGTCCGCGACAGATGCGGCAGGCACCCGCACAGGGCATCGATGAAGGCGGAGCTCGACTGGTCGAAATTGTCCGCCACCAGCTTCTCCAACAGCTCGGAATTCTCTCCCGACAGCACGGCGCGCAGGCGGATGAAGGTCGCGCCCGCTTCGGCGTCCACTTGGGCCAGCGCCGGCCGCACGAAAGCTTCGATGATGGCCGCCACGCGCGCCGTGCCGGCAAGGCGGATCGCGGCCGCGAGACCGCGCAAGCGTTCCTCGATCATCGGCTCGCAATGGCGGCGATAGACCTGCGCCAGCAGGCCCTCCTTGTTGCGGAAGTGATACCCGATGCTGGCGATGTTGACGTTGGCGGCGCCGGCGAGCTCGCGCACCGAGACGCCGTTGAACCCGCGCTCGGCGAACAAACGCTCGGCGGTCTTGAGGATGCGCTCGCGCGTGCCGTCCTCGTCCTCGCCGACGCGGGCCGGGCGCCGCTCGGTCGCGCGCTTGGCGTTGGGCTTGTCCATTGTGTCCCGATCTCTGATCTCGCCCGTGTCTTCGAGTTAGCCGCACGCCGCGTTCGAAATGTCAATCGCGGCCGCGCCGACCGCCACGCGGAAGGCCGGCGGGCCGCGCCTTGACAGGCGGGAAGGCGGCATTTAAACACTTGTTTGACAACCCCCATTTCGAGGTCGATTGAGCGTGCGGCAAGGTCCGCCGATTGGCGCGCTCCTTGTGGGCGAAATCAGTGAGACCAGACGCGCGAGAACCGTGAGGACATCATGAGTGCTTCCGCCAAAAAGACCTTGCTGATCCGCAACGGCACCCTGATCGACGGGTCAGGCAACGCGGCCGGGCGCAACGACGTCATCGTGGTCGAAGGCAACCGGATCAAGAGCGTCGGGGCGCTGCCTCCCGACATCCACCCGGAGGATCACAAGAACGTCGAGGTGATCGATGCGGCCGGCCAATGGATCATGCCCGGCCTGATCGATGCGCATTGCCACGTCTCCTACGGCTATCCCTCGGTCAAGGGCGAGGGCAAAGGCAAGGGCCCGACCCGGCCGGAATTCTCCACCCTGCGCTCGGCCCGCAGCGTGCAGAAGGTGCTGCGCTCGGGCGTCACCAGCATCTCGGTGCCGGGCGGCACCTGGTTCACCGATGTGGGCGTGCGCGACGCCATCAAGCTCGGCCTGATGGAAGGGCCGCGCATGTTCGTGGCGGGCCGCATGATCGTGACCTACGGCTGCATCGAGGACGACGAGCCGTCGTGGGAGGGCACGCCCGAGCATTCGATCGGCATCCTTTGCAACTCGGCCGACGAGATGGTCACCGAGGTCCGCCGCCAGGGCAAGCATGGCGTCAATTTCATCAAGATGGCGGACAGCCGGTCGGGCGAATTGCAGATGCTGGCGCGCGACGAGATCGCGGCCGTGGTCGGCGAGGCGCACCGGCGCAATCTGCGCGTCGCCATCCATTCGCGCGGCGCCGGCTCGACCCGGGCGGCGGCGGAAGCCGGCGTCGATTGGATCATCCATGCGGATCTGGCGACCGATGCGGATCTGGAAGCGGTCGCCAAGGCCGGCATCCCGATCCTGCCGACCGCGACCTTCCTGGCGGTGGTGATCGAGATGGGCAGCAAGGTCGGGGGCGAGAAGGTCCAGCTCGACATCAATCGCATGAAGCGCCACTACGAGCTGCTCGGCCAGATCATGCACAAGTCGCGCAAGCTCGGCATCAAGCTCCTGGTCGGCACCGATACCGGCAACAACACGTTCACGCCCTATGGCGAGCTGCACGCCAAGGAGCTGGAGATCTTCGTCAATCACGGCGGCTTCACCCCGATGCAGGCGATCGTGGCGGCGACGCGGGACAATGCCTATGCGGTCGGGCTGGAAGGCGAGGTCGGCGAGATCGCGCCCGGCAAGCTCGCCGACATCATCGTCCTCAAGAAGGATCCGATCGCCGACATCACCATCCTGCAAGGCGGCCGGCACCTCTCGTTCGTGATCAAGGACGGCAAGATCGTCGACCTCGGCGCCCCGGAGGACCTGCTGACGTTCCAGCAAGCCGCGGAATGAACGTCACATCGTAGGGTGGGCAAAATTGCCCGGCCCTGCGATCATGATGGCTCGGCGCCGCGCAATTTTGCCCACGCGGGTCGCGCCGCAGCCGACCGGCGAGTTGAAAAATGATCAAGAAACGTTTGTTGCTGCTGGCCTTCGCGATGCTCGCCCTCGTGGGCGCGACCGAGCGCAGCCAGGCCCAAGCGTGGCCGACCCGGCCGGTCAAGTTCATCGCGCCGTTCGCGCCCGGCGGCACCTCCGACACGCTCGGCCGCATCGCCGCCCAGCATCTGGGCGAGAAGCTGCATCAGCAATTCTATGTCGAGAACCGCGTCGGCGCCGGCGGCCTGATCGGCTCGCACGAGGTCGCGCTGGCGGAGCCCGACGGCTATACGTTCGTGATCTCCGGGATAGCCTCCCACGTCATCGCGCCCGCTTTCAGCCGCAACCCGCCCTATGACGGGCTGCGCGATTTCACCCACGTGGCCTATCTGGGCGGGCCGCCGGTGGTGCTGGTGGTGCATCCTTCGCTCGGCGTGCATTCCTTCAAGGAGTTCCTCGATCTCGCCCGGCGCACGCCGCAGGGCCTCGACTACGTGTCGTCGGGCGTCGGCACCCACGGCTTTCTGTTCGCCGAGGACATGGCGCGACGCGAGCATTTCAAGCTCACCCACGTGCCCTACAAGGGCTCCAATCCGGCGATGCTCGACCTGATCGCCGGCCACGTGAAGATCGGCGCCATGGCCTGGTCGTCCGCGGTCGAGCAGATCCGCGCCGGCAACGTGCAGGCGCTGGGCGTCTCCTCGGAACAGCGACTGGCGGGATTTCCCGATGTCCCGACCTTCAAGGAGCTCGGCTACCCGGACCTGGTCGCCGCCACCTGGTTCTCGCTCTCGGGGCCCGCGAAGCTGCCGCCCGAGATCAGCCACAAGCTCAACGCCGCCGTCGTCGATGTGATGCAGGAGGGCGACGTGCAAAAGCAACTGGCGCAGGACGGCATCGAGTTCAAAGCGCTGACGCCGGAGGCAGTTCACGAAATTCGTGGAAGCCGAGACCGCCCGCTGGGCCCCGATCGCCAAGGCGATCGGCCCGATTGATGGCAACTGACCACCGGCAGGGTCCTGCCGCGGTTGCCGCTACGCATTCCCCGCCACATGCGGCAGCACATCGGTCGCGAGCTTGGCCATGAAATCCTCGGTCGTCTGGCCTTCCTTGGGGAACGGCCAGATGATCACCTCCTGGATGCCGGCTCCCTCGAGCTTGCGCAGGCGCTCGACGATCTGCTCCGCGGTGCCGACCAACGCCAGGCTGTCGATGATGCCGCGCGGGATCAGGCGGCGCAGCTCGGCCATGATCTGCGGCGACCACTCGTGCGGCGCCTCGTGGATGAACTTGCGGAATTCCGGCGTTATGTCGGGGGCGAGCGCGTCGGCCATCTCGCTCAGGACCTTGCGGCTGCTCCAGAACGCGAAGCTCACGCCGCGCCGGATGCCGTCGGGAACCGGCTCGTCCTCGCGCTCGAGCACCGAGACGTAGAGCCAGGAGCACATCCGGATATCGCTCCATGTGCGCTTGGCGGTCGCGAGCCCGGGAAGGATTTGCTGCTTGGCATATTCGATGCCCGGCACGGTCGAGAAGCTGCCGATCAGGATTCCGTCGGCGATCTCGCCGGCGAGCTTGAGGATTTGCGGGCCGCGGCTGGCGATATAGAGGGGAGGGATGTGGCTTGGTTTCCAGTCGAGCGCGCCATCCCGGAACTTGACGATCTGGCCGTCGATCGTGATCTTTTCGCCCGCCCACAGGGCGCGCATCAACTGCGTGGTCTCGCGCAGCGCCGCGACCGGCTTGGGATTGCCGTAGCCCGGCAGCGTCTCGAAATGGCTGCCCGAGCCCATCACCACCCGGAAGCGTCCGGGCGCGAGCTCGGCCAGCGTCGCGGTCGCCTGCGCCGCGACGGCCGGGTGGCGCGTATAGGGATCGAGGACGCTGGTGCCGAGCCCGATGCGCGAGGTCACCTGCGTGGCGGCGCCCAGGCGCGAGAACAGCTCGCGCGCCCATTTCTTGTCGTTGTGAAAGAAGGCGTGAAAGCCCAGCTGCTCGGCGAGCCGGACCTGCTCGAGATAACGCGCGCCCGGCTCCGCGCCCAGCGATGCGATCGATAGCTTCACGGCTGGCACCTCTTTAAGGACATCACGCGATCGGGCCCATGATGTGCTCCCGGAAGCCCGGCCGTTGGCAGAGCGTTTGATACCAGGCCTTGATGTTGGGAAGTTCGGGCCGCTCGATCGGATAGTTGTGCCAGCGGTGCACCAGGATGCCGTTGCCGATATCCGCCAAAGTGAGCTCCGGCCCGGCCAGATATTGCCGGCCCGCGATGAAATGCTCCACGATGGTCCAGCAGCGGATGGCCTCGCGACGGGCAACCTCGAGCGCGCCGGCATCGCGCTGGTCGGGCGGCGTGCGATAGTAGCCGAGCAGCATCGTGGTCATGGGCGGGTTGAGGCTCGCAAGCTGCCAATCCATCCAGCGCTCCACCTCGCTGCGCCGATAGGGCTCGGCGGGATGCAGCCGCGCCCCGCCATTAACGGCGCAGAGGTAGCGCAGGATCGAGTTCAATTCCCACACGGTCTTGTCGCCGTCCTCGATGGTGGGGACGCGCCCGTTGGGATTCATCTTAAGATAGGCCGGATCGTCGTTGCCGCCGAACGGCCCGGCCCAGTCGATGCGATGGAACGCGACGTCGAGCTCGACGCAACACCACAGAACTTTCTGCACGTTCAACGAGGTGTTGCGGCCCCAGATCTTGATCATGCTTCCTTGGATGTCATGGCCCTCTCTTGGTCAGTCGAGGCCAGACTTGTTCCGGCCATCTCGATAAGGGTTGCACTGTGCCCGCCTTATCGAGATCGCCGGGACAAGCCCGGCGTTTACACCCGAACTTCTTGATCATGCCCGGCGATGACACTCAATGCTTTAACTGCAGCGCCACACGACTTCACGAAACCCCGGCTTCCTTGTCCATCTCAGCGAAAATCTGCGCCGCGAGCCCGAAGGCTCCGAAGGCCGCCGGCACGCCGGCATAGATGGCCGCATGCATCATGATCTCCTTGACCTCCTCGCGGCTCACGCCGGTATTGACGGTCGCCCGGATGTGAAGCTTGAGCTCGTCGAGGCGTCCCATCGCGACCAGCATGGCGATGGTGATCATGCTGCGGGTCTTGTGATCGAGGCCCGGACGCGACCAGATCGATCCCCAGGCGTATTCCATCAGGAAATCCTGGAACTCCGCATTGAAGGGCGTGCGGTTGTTGGCGGTGCGCGCCACATGGGCGCTGCCCAGGACGGCTTCGCGCACCTGCTTGCCGCGCTCGAAACGCTCGTTGTCGCTCATGATGCGCTATCCCTTGAGCAGCGTGCGCAGCGCCTCGACGATCGGCTTGGGCAGGCTCATGGTCTCCTGGTTGATGGCATCCATGTCCGCTCCGCTGGCGGGATCGAGCATCAGGTTGCGCTGGGTGCAGGCGGCGAGGAAATCCGGGTCCTTGAGCATCTCCTGGAAGGCGGTGCGCAACGCCGCCAGGCGGTCGTCCGGCACCCCGGGCGTGGTCAGGATCGAGCGGCCGATCTCGGCCATGCCGGCGACCACGCGGGCCACCGTGCGGCCTTCGTCGGTGAGCATCAATTCGGTCAGGGTGGGCACGTTCGGGATCTGCGCAAAGCGCTTGAGCGCATTCTGGTAGAGGATCACCGCCTTGCCGTCCTTGACCCAATCGGGATGCGAGACCAGCACCGCCGGCAACGAATAGGAGCCGTTGACGTCGACCTCGCCGCGTTCGGCGGCGAGCTGAATATCGGCCGAGCCGTTGTAGCCCTTGACGATCTTGAGCTTGGCGCCCCCGTAGGTATTGAGCGCCTGCGCGTAGATCAGCGACATGGAGCCGTTCTCGGCCCCGACCACGACCTGGCGCTTGCGCGCATCCTCGATCGACTTGATGCCCGCCTGCGGCAGCGCCACCCCGACATCGATGTTTGAGGTCAAGCGGCCGAGATAGTGGAATTTGGCCACGTCCATCTTGTTGTTCTCGTCGGTGACGGCGTTCGCGGCCAGTTGCTGCGAGACGCTGCCCAGATAGGTGCCGTCCTTCGGTGCCACCTGGTAGAGATACAGGATCGCCTTGAGGCTGCCGCCGCCCGGCATGTTCTCCGGAATGATGGTCGGATTGCCCGGAATGTGGCGGCTGAGGAACTCGGCGGCCAGCCGGCCATAGAGGTCGTAGCCGCCGCCCGGGCCGTAGCCGATGATCATCTTCATGGTCTTGCCGCGATAGAAATCGGCGACCGGCTCGGCCCGCAGCCCGGGCGCGACCGTCAGCGTTGCGGCCAGCCACAGGGCCGACCAAGCTATTCGGTTGGCAAAGCGCATTTTTTGTCTCCTTGCTTTGGCGCTCCGAGAAAGACGAAACCTCCGCGGGCTAGAACTGATTCCGGTTGCGGCGCGCACACTCCCGTCGAACTTCCACCCTCGTGCCGGGCACCCACGTCTTTCGCGGAGCCAAGTCCACCGTGGGGGCTCTGCGACAGCTTATCCCAGCGCATGGGGAATCACGGTTCCAGCGGGACCGGAAATGCTCAGCCGGCGCCGACCTGCTTGCGCCACATGTCCCAAGGACGATCGACGTTTTGGCTCTTGGCCTGCTCGTACTGATTGAGGAAATTGATCGGGCCGCCGAGCGCGACCGCCTGCATCTGCAGCCGCGCATTGACCTCGGTGTAGATTGCGCGAAAGACCGTCGTCTTGAGGTCGGGCCCGGCGACCGCGTCGCCATGGCCGCGCATCAGCACGACCGAGCCGTCGCCCAGGCTCTGCGCCAGCGATTTGCCGAGCTCGGCGGTGTTGACCAGCATGCCGTTCTTCTCGCCGGCGGTCTTGCGGATCTCCCAGACCGGCACCCCGTGGCCGAGGAAATGACCGTTGTGGAAGATGGCGCGCAGCGGCTTCTCGGTCACGCCGAACGGAATGACGCCGGGCGAATGGCTGTGCACCACGGCATGCACGTCCGGCCGCACCTTGTAGATCTCGCCGTGGATGTAGCGCTCGCGATAGACCGGGCGGCCGCGCGCATTGATGGCATTGCTGTCGAGATCGAAGGTGATGAGATCGGCGACCGACACGTCGCGCGGCGCGATCGCCTGCATCTGCAGATAGCGATGGGGATTGCGCGGATCGCGAATGCTGACGTGACCGAAGGAGTCGAGCACACCATTGTGGGCCAGGATGTGGTTGGCGGCGACCAGATCGACCGCCAGCTCGGGATCGAGATCGGCGTAATCGGGATCGAGCTGCGCCGGCGCGGCGGCCGCCTGCAGGGCCGCCAGCATGGCGGCATCGGCCGCGCCTCCCATCCCCACCGCCGCGCCCGCGGTCGCCAAATCGGCATAGAACGCCCGCCGACAGATGACGGGAACCTTGGAAATCTCGACCATTCTTCGTTCACCCTCCAGGAATTCTCTGATTGCGCCGTCGATCGATCCGTCTCCAGGAAAGTATGCAACGCCGCCACATCGCCTGCAATAGAGCCATCGCGCGGACTTTAGAGCAACTATTTTTGTTGCAAACCTCGATCAATGCCAGGGATCAAGCCGTGACCGGATCGCTCGCAGCTCCGCGGAAAGCTCTCAAGCCACGCGCTTCAAGCTCGGTGGCCACATCGAGCCGCAAGCCTTGAGGCTCGCGGCTTACCCTGCGACTGTCGCCTACTTGAGCAGGTCGCTCGCCTTGTCGATGCCGGCCTGGGCGCAGGCCTTGTTGCCACGTTGTGAGCCGTTGACCCCGACGCCGCCGATGATCTGTCCCCCGACCCTGATCGGCAATCCGCCTTCAACCACGACTTCGGGCCGCATGCGCATCGTATAGGCTTTGCGCCGGCTGTTATCAAACGCGTCCGCGCTCGATCCGTCTCCCCGAATGGCGAAGCGTGTTTCGCCCTCACGCCCTACCACATGCACGGAAACATGAAAGCCTCGCGCCATGCAGGTCTCGTAGGCGGTCTCCGCGATGATCTTGGCCACCTCATAGGTCAAGCTCTTGTCGTTGGACGACGGCTGCGCGCTCGCCGGCGCAGTCAGCCCGAGGACAAGAAAGGTGCTTGTGAGGAGATTTGGTATCGCAAACATGACTGGACCCCGCTATGCGACGAGGTGGCCGGGACATAAGGCGGCCGGGGATATCATGCCCGTCTTCGCGGGCTATGCCCGGCCGCGGCAAGTGCGCCACGACCTTATCACGAGCCACCATAGACCGGCACGAACAGATCGTCGACCCGCATCGGCTTGGCGATCATGGATTGATCGACCAGATATTGCACCAGCGCCTCGAGCGCCACCCGATTGGGCTCGATCCCGTAGGGCCAGGGATCGCCGCCGAACACCTCCTCGATCTCGTCGAGGTCGGCCGTCATCCAGGGCAGCATGTAGCGCAGCGTGCCGAGGTAGCGCATCTTCTTGAACGCCAGCGCCTTGGAGGCGCAGAACGCCTGATAGAGGCTGGTGGCCGCGAACGGATATCTCTCGTAGAAATCGCGGCGCAGCACGATGAGATGCATGATCGGGAAGATTCCGGTGGACCGGTAATAGTCCTTCTCGGTGGTGCGGAAATCCGGAAACAGCCGCTGCACGTTCGGATTCTTGCCGTAGGCCGAGGGCAGGTCGGCCCCGATGGTGGCCGCGATCTCGCCGTCCTCCAACAGGCGGCTGAGCGATTTGCCGCTGTCGTTGGGCACGATCGAGACCGGCCGCAAGGGCGGCAGCACGGTCGGGCTGCCGTGCCGGGTCGGCGTCTCCATGGCGCCCTCGACCCATTGGATGGTGGAGAGATCGACGCCGTATTGATGCTGCAGCAAGCCGCGGATCCAGATCGCCGCCGTCATGGTGTAGAGCTGCACCCCGATGCGCTTGCCCTCGAGGTCCTTCGGAGAGCGGATCACGCGATTGTCGACCGCAATGAAGCCGTGCCGGAACACGCGCGAGGCGAACACCGGCAGCGCCACGAACGGGCAATCGCCGGCGGCGAAGCGGCTGACATATTCGGAGCTCGACATTTCCGACGCATCGAACTCGAGCTTGCCGACCATGCGGTCGAACAACTCGCGCGGATTGTCGACATTGATGAAATTGAGGTCGATGCCCTCGGGCTGCACCTCCCCGGTCCGCAGCGAGATCATGCGGTCGTAGAGACCGCAGGCGAACGTCATCGAGAGCTTGGACAACTGAAGTCTCCGTGGTGGTCTGGTAGGGTGGGCAACGCGCCCGTGCAATGTCTAACTGTGTGGCACAATTTTCCGGCGCGTTGCCCACGCGGCCGGCGGTGCAAACGCGTGGGCAAAATTGCGCAGCACCGAGCAACCATAATCACGACACCAGGCAATTTTGCCCACCCTACGGACGAGCCGGCGGAATCTGAAACAGCGTCTTGAGCTTGTCTCCGGGGATCGGGGCGGCGACGTATTTGAGGGCGACGGCGGCCGGCATGATGATGTCCATGCCGATGACCTTGTCGGGCATCAGCATCTCCTTGGTGAAGAACTCGTCGCGCACGCGCCGGGCCAGGCTCTCGGGCACCGCGGCGATCTCGGCGTAGTACTTGAGCGCCATGGGATCGGCGTACATGTAATCGACGGTTTCCCGATAGGCGTCCATGTAGCGGTCGATCGCGGCCTTGCGGCGCTCGAGCACGCCGGCGCTGGTGATCAAGAGCCGGTTGGTCTGGTTGCGGATCTCCGGGATATCGTTGCCGCGGGCGATGATGCGTATCTTGCCTTCTTCGAGCGCCTGGATGCCGAACGGCGGCGTCGCCCAGCCGACATCGATCTGGCCCGACATCACCTGCGTGAAGGTCGGTGGCGGGCCGCCGGTGGCGACCGGCTTGGCGGCCGCAAGGCCGTATTCCTTGATGATGGCGAGCACGATCGCCTGCGTGGAAGAGCCGACGGTCGAATACGCCATGGTGGCGCCGTTGGCGTCGCGGATGCTCTTGATCGCCGAGCCGGCCGGCACGTACCAATAATCGCCGGCGCTGTTGATCTCGGTGCCGATCACGCGGATCGGGGCGCCCTTGTCGAAGGCGCCGAGCACCCCCATGACCCCGCCGCCGATGCCGATATCGACGCTGCCCGAGATGGTGGCCTGCTGGGTCTCGCCGGCCCCTTGCGTGAACAAAAGATCGAGGTCGAGGCCGTGCCGCTTGAAGATGCCGGCCTTCTGGCCGAGCTCGGACACCGAGGTATCCCAGCTGCCGCGCTGGCCGACCGCGATCTTGAGCGTGTCGTCGGCGGTCGCGGCAAGCGTCGAAGCCGTCAGCACGGCCAATCCGACTGAAGCGGCGGTCCGCAAGTTTCGTAACCGTTGCATCATCGTTCCTCCCTGGCTCGGCTGTTGTTGCGTTCGCTCACGCGATGCCGATTTTCGTGAGCGAGTTCTTTTTGCGCGCGTGGCGGCAAGCTTCCCTTCGGCTGCTCGCGCTCGTAGCGATGCGCCGGCGTGAGGATCGGGGCCACGAGCGGCGCGGCCGTCAAGGACGTCGCCCGGCGTTCAGGGTCGGCATCTTCGTACAATGTGGTGCGTTGCGCGGGCTTGCGGCCGATGGCGGAGATCAGCGCCTCCATCTCGGCCGGCGGCAGCTCCTCGCCGTGCACGGCGCCCGCCGCCCGGGTGATGCTCTCGTTCATCAGCGTGCCGCCGAGATCGTTGGCGCCGGCGCGCAGGCAGGCCTTGACGCCTTCGGGGCCCATCTTGACCCACGAGGTCTGGATGTTGGTCACGTGCGGATTGAGCGCCAGCCGCGCCACCGCATGCATCAGGATCGCCTCGCGGTAGGTCGGGCCGCTGCGGGCGCGGCCGTGCAGATAGATCGGCGTCTCCATGGGCACGAACGGCAGCGGCACGAACTCGGTCAGGCCGCCGGTGCGCACCTGCAAGGCGCGCAGGCGCAGGAGATGCCGCGCCCAATGCTCCAGCCCTTCGACGTGCCCATACATGATGGTGGCGGTGGTGCGCAGCCCGACCGCATGCGCGGTCTCGATCACGTCGAGCCACTGCCGGGTGGTGATCTTGTCGGGACAGATGATGCGGCGGACCTCGTCGTCGAGAATTTCGGCCGCCGTGCCCGGCAGCGTGCCGAGCCCGGCCGCCTTGAGCTCGCTCAGAAAGGCCGCCACCGACAGCCCGAGCGTCTGCGCCCCTTGCGTGACCTCGAGCGGCGAGAACGCATGAATATGAATATCCGGGGTGACGGCCTTGATGGCGCGGCAGATCGAGAGATAGGTGGCGCCCGTATAGTCGGGATGGATGCCGCCCTGCAGGCAGACCTCGGTGGCGCCGCGCTCCCAGGCTTCGCTGCAGCGGCGCTGGATTTCCTCGAGCGCCAGGTCGTAAGGGCGGCCGCGCAGGTTGGCGGACAGCTTGCCTTTCGAGAAGGCGCAGAACTGGCAGCGGAAATAGCAGACGTTGGTGTAGTTGATGTTGCGGTTGACCACATAGGCGACGCGGTCGCCGTTGACGGCGGCGCGCAGCGCGTCCGCGCTGGCGCAGACCCGCTCGAAATCGGAACCGCGCGCCGCGAACAGGGCGACGACGTCGGTTTCGTCGAGATCATGGCCGGCCACGGCCTGATCGAGAATGCGCGCGAGGCGATCCGGGCCGCTGCGATGTATGCTGCCCTCATCCTGAGGAGCGCGCTCTTGCGCGCGTCTCGAAGGACGGCCGCGAGTTCTGGACGTGGGTCCGTCCTTCGAGACGCCGTGCTCCGCACGGCTCCTCAGGACGAGGTCCGGCGGATCGAGTCCCGCGCCGGCGATCCACGCATCCGTCCGTCCGAATCCCTCGGCGTCGGCGGCGCGCAGCACCGGGCTGCGCAGTGAGGGGTCGAGCCAGCGCTCGGTGTCGCGGATGTAGGGCGGATAGATCGCAAGCCGCTCGACCAAGACCTTGCCGGCCTGCGCGGTGTGATCCGCGAGCGTGGCGAGCGCGGGCCATGGGGCCTCGGGATTGACGTGGTCGGGCGTCACCGGCGAGACGCCGCCCCAATCATTGATGCCGGCCGCGATCATGTCGGCGAGCGGTCCGCCGCTGAGATTGGGCGGCGCCTGAATGTTCATGGCCGGCCCGAAGATGATGCGGGCCGCCGCGATGGTCCAAAGATGATCGGCCGCGTCCGGCTCCGGCGCGCGCGCCATGCGGGTGCCAAGCTTGGCACGGAAATTCTGGATGATGATTTCCTGGATGTGCCCGTCTGGCTCGTGCAGATCGCGCAGCGCCAGCAGCGCCTCGATGCGCTCGGCCCGCGTCTCGCCGATGCCGATCAGGATGCCGGAGGTGAACGGCACCGCGGCCGCGCCGGCCGCCGCGATGGTGGCGAGCCGCACCGCCGGCACCTTGTCGGGCGAGCCGAAATGCGGGCCGCCCTTCTGCCCCAGCCGATCCGCGGCGGTCTCCAGCATGATGCCCTGCGACACCGAGACCCGGCGCAGGCGCTGCAGATCGGCCAGGCTCATGACGCCCGCATTGAGGTGCGGCAGGAGCCCGGTTTCCTTGACGACCAGCTCCGCCATGGCGGCGAGATAATCGAGCGTCGTGGCATAGCCGAGCTCCGCCAGCGCCGCGCGCGCCGCGCCGTAGCGCAGCTCCGGCTTGTCGCCGAGCGTGAACAGCGCCTCGCGGCAGCCTGCGCGCACGCCGGCGCGTGCGATCGCCAGCACCTCGTCGGGCGCCAGATAGGCCGCGGCAGCGCGCCGGGGCGGCTGCGCGAACGTGCAGTAATGGCAGGAATCGCGGCAGAGCTTGGTGAGCGGAATGAAGATCTTGCGGGAATACGAGACGTTGGCGCCATGCCCGCGGTCGCGCAGCACGGCGGCCGTCGTCATCATGGCGGCGAGATCCTGGCAGCCCGACAGCGCCAGCGCTTGCGCGCGCGTCGGAGCCTGGCCGTCGCGTACGGACCCGAGAAAATCGCGGAAGGGCGAGGCTGTCATGCGACTGCACCGTTCGGCTGGTGATCGCGCTGCGCCAAGCCGTGCCGCTCGAGGTAGGCTTGGGCGCGGGTGGGCGAGCGCAGTTGCGCGAAGGCCCGGATGTCCTCGGGCCGATCGATGTCGAGCCCGATGCCGCGCTGGCGCACGATCAGAGGCTTGATCCCGCAGGCCTGCGCGGCGCGCAGATGCGGATAGAAGCTGTCGTCCCCGAAGGTGAGCGGCACCGCGGTCGGCGGACAGACCAGCACCGCATTGGACCCGAAATCATCGTGCGACGGCGCGATGGTGAACGACGGCGAGGCGCGCCGCATGGCGATGAGAAGCGAGATCTCGTCCGCGCCGACGAGCGGAATGTCGCCCGGCATCTGCAGCATGCCGGCGCGGCCCTCCTGCGCCAGGGTGCGGGCGGCGGCCTTGACCGCGGCGGTGTGACCGCCGCGGGCGTCGTCGGTCAGGATGCGGGCGCCGTAGCGCTGCGCCAGCGCCTGCGCGTCGGGGTCGAGGGTCACGACCGCGATGCCGGCGAGCCCAAGAAAACCATTGTGCGAACCATTATGCGAACCATTCGGCAAAGTCTTGGCCACGGCGCTCAGCACGTCCTCCAGCATCGCCAATGCCAGGCCCGGCCGCAGGTGCCGCGGCAGGGCCTCGCCCAGGCGCTCCTTGGCGGCCGCGGTCTCCTTGACCGGAATGACCGCCCAGATATCCGTGGTCAACTGCGACCTCCGCTCATGGTTTCACGGTTCGCCGTTTCACGGTCGGCGGTTTCACGGTCCGCGCGCGTTGCGCGGCCCGCGCCGCGATGCGATCGGCGAAATCGAGCACCGCGCGCGCCAGGGCCTCGCGGTCCGCGAGACTTTGCATCAGGGTGCGGGTGGTCTCAACCGGCAGATCGAGCATCGCAGCCATTTGAGAATCGGCGTCGTCCATCACATAGCCGTCGATGAGGCCGCGGTAATGCGCCGCCACCGTCAGTGGATCGACCGTAAGCCCGAGCTCGGTCATCATTTTGGCGGTCGGGCCCTTGACGGCGCGCCCCGCGATGATGGGCGAGACGGCGATGACCGGCGCCGCGGCGGCGGCGAGCGCGGCGCGCAAGCCGGGCAGCGCCAGAATGGGATCGATGCTGATGAAAGGATTGGACGGGCAGATGATCACGGCGCGCAAGTCCGGATGGCGCAGCGCTGCCAGGAAATCCGGATGCGCGGCCGCCGCGTCGGCGCCGGCGAAGGCAAAGCCGGTGACCTGCGGGGCGCATTGCCGGCCGACGAAATAGTGCTGGAAATCGAGCATGCCTTCACGCGTCTCCACCCGCGTGCGCACCGGATCGTCGGTCATGGGCAGGATGCGGCTGCCGATGCCGAGCCGGCGGGTCAGATCCGCCGTGATACCCGAGAGCGTCTCGCCGTTTCGCAGGCGGCGGGTGCGCTCCACATGCATGGCGAGGTCGCGGTCCCCGAGCCGGAACCAGGTCTCGCCGCCGAGCTCCGCGAGCGCCGCCATGAACGACCAGGTCTCGTCGCGGCGGCCCCAGCCGGTTTCCGGATTGTCGAGACCGGCCAGCGCATAGGTCAAGGTGTCGAGGTCGGGAGCGACATGCAGGCCCAGATGCTCGAAATCATCGCCCGTATTGGCCACCACCGTGAGACCGCCGGGCGGCAGCACGCGCGAGAGGCCGAGCGCCAGCTTGGCCCCGCCGACGCCGCCCGACAGCGCCAGCACCGGCCGATCGTCGATGGGGCGCAGCGGCGTCACGATCGGTGCCATCGGGCTCACCGGAACAGATCCTCGGCCGCGGGCCGGATCAGGGCGCGCGCCGCGATCGGCGGGTCGGTGAGCTCGAAGCCGGAGACGAGCACCACCGGGTTGCCCTCGTCGGCCTGCCCCATGAGGAGGGACGCGGCGGCCGCGACCTCGTCCGCAAAGCCGGTCTCGGTGAATTGCAGCGGGCGACCGTGCAGGTCGGGCTTGCCGCGCAGATCCTTGAGCGACGGGATGCCGGCGGCGCCGAGCGCGACGCCCACCGTGCCGCGGCGCCAGGCCCGGCCGAAGCTGTCGCTGACGACGACGCCCAGACGCTTGGCGTAATGTTTGGTCAATGTGATGCGCATGCTTTCGGCCACGGCATCGGAATCGATCGGCAGCAGCAGCACCGGCTCCTCGCCGGCCGCCGGCGCCACGTTCGATTGATCCACGCCCGCATTGGCCATGATGCAGCCGGAGCGATGCTCGACGATCAGCACGTTGGGAGCCTTGCGCACGATGCGGACCGATTCCGCAAGGATGACCTCGACCAGGCGCGGGTCCTTGTTCACCTCGACGGCGAGCTCGCGGGCATGCCATGACGGCTTGACGGCGGCGAGATCGACGTAGCGGCCCTGGGCTTTGGACACCGCCTTCTGGGCCACCACGATGATGTCGCCGTCACTCGGGATGAGCCCCGCCTTGTCGAGTGCCGCCACGATGATGGCGCCGATATCGTCGCCCGGCAGCAACAGCGGGATGCCGGGAACGACGGACAGCGTCAGTCGCGCGGGTGTTCTCATCGTTCAGCCGAATGCGGCGCGCAGCCGCGGCAGGACCTGCTCGCCATAGAGCTGCAGAAACCGCTTCTGGTCCGGTCCGGGCGCATGGAAAACGAGATGGCGAAACCCGAGATCCGCATAGGCCTTGATCCGTTCCACATGCTCGTCCGGATCGGTCGAGACGATCCAGCGCTTGGCGGTGCGCTCGACCGGCAGCGAATCGGCGAGCTTCTCCATCTCGACCGGATCCTCGACCGACATTTTTTCCTCCGGCGAGAGCGCCAGCGCCGCCCAATGCTTGGTGTCGTCGAGCGCGCGCTGCCGGTCGGTGTCGAACGAGACCTTCATCTCGATCATGCGATCGATCGAATCGGAGGCGCGTCCGGCGGCCGTGAGGCCCGCCGCCACATTGGGCAGCAGCGTCTGGGTGTAGAGCTCGGGTGCCTTGCCGCTGGTGCAAATATAGCCCTGCGCGATCTCGCCCGCCATCTTGGCGACGGTCGGTCCGGAGGCCGCCACATAGACCGGAACCGGCGTGGCCGGCCGGTCGTAGATGGTCGCCTTCTCGGTCTTGTAGTACTGGCCCTCGAAGGTGACGCGCTCCTCGGTCCACAGCCGGCGCATCAGCTCGATCGCTTCCCGCAACCGCGCCTGCCGCTCCTTGAAGGGCGGCCATTTGATGCCGATCGCCGGCACGTCGTTGAGCGATTCGCCGCTGCCGACGCCGAGCACGACGCGGCGGGGAAACATCACCCCGAGCGTGGCGAAGGCCTGCGCCACCATGGAGGGGTGATAGCGGAAGGTCGGCGTCATCACGCTGGTGCCGATGATCACCCGCTTGGTGCGCGCCCCCAGCGCCCCCAGCCAGGCGATCGACGAGGGCGCGTGCCCGCCGGTGTGCTTCCACGGCTGGAAGTGGTCGCTGATGAACACGGAGTCGAAGCCGACCTCCTCCGCGACGCAGGAAAACGCGAGCAGCTCGTTTGGCCCGAACTGCTCAGCGGACGCTTTGTATCCGATCCTCAGCAACGCGCGCTCCTGTTGGTCTGGGCGAGTAGTGAGTAGTGAGTAGTGAGTAGTGAATGGGTCTTTCTTACATTCTATTCGCTCTTCGCCATTCGCCGTTTTACCACTCACCATTCACCACTCACTACCTCTCACTCACAATCTCAAACACCGGCACCACCAGGTCCTCGGCGCGCTCCTCGAACGCCACCTTGACCTTCTGCCCGACCTTGAGGGCATCGTTGGGAGTGCCGACGATGTTGGAGAACATGCGCAGGCCCTCCTCCAGCTCGATGAAGGCCACGTTGTAGGGCACGCGCTGCGCCCAATACGGATGATAGCCGCGGTGGATGATGATGTAGGAGAAGAGCTCGCCGCGGCCCGACAGCTCGCGCCATTCGTAACCGGCCGACAGGCAGTTGGGGCAGACCGCGGCCACCGGATAGCGCAGCTCCCGGCAATGGGTGCATTGCTGCGCCATCAGCTTATGGGCGCGGCAGCCGTCCCAGAACGGCTTGTTGGTGTCGCTGATCTAGCCGGCTTGATCGGCTGCGGGGCGGGGGCGGGCGGAACGCTGGTGGTGGTGCTCATGCTCATGGTCCGAAAGTGGCTGGTGTCCGAAAATCGTTATCGTCCGAGGATCATGGCGCTGGCGGTGTTGAGCGTCATGCCGCGGCCGGTGACGAGGCAGATCTCGGCGTCCTTGACCTGGCGCGGCCCGCACTCGCCGCGGATCTGGCGCACGCCTTCGACCACGTGCAGCCAGCCCTGCATGTAGGATTCCGACAGGTTGCCGCCGGCGGTATTGATCGGCAGCTCGCCGCCCAGCGCGATGCGCTTGCCGCCCTCCACAAAGGGTCCGGCCTCGCCCGGTCTTGCAGAAGCCGGCATGCTCCAGCCAGAACAGCACCGCGACCGTGAAGTTGTCGTAGAGCTGCGCCACGTCGATGTCGGCGGGCCCGACGCCGGCCATCTTGTAGGCATCGGCGATGCAGCGCGCCTGGTGCGGCAGGTACCACCAGTCGGGCTCGCGCAGGTTCTCCATGGTGTGGCCCTGGCCCATGCCGAGGATCGACACCGGCTTTTGCTTGCAGTCGCGCGCCCGCTCCGGCGACGTCAC
Organism: uncultured Alphaproteobacteria bacterium; assembly: GCA_963744275.1. Classification (GTDB taxonomy): domain Bacteria; phylum Pseudomonadota; class Alphaproteobacteria; order Rhizobiales; family Xanthobacteraceae; genus VAZQ01. Next base: position 13,183 of record CAVUSX010000021.1, on the reverse strand, counting down.
CAGGATGCAGACCGCGCCATCGGAGATCAGGCAGCAATCCAGCATGTGCAACGGATCGACGATCAGCCGCGATTTCTGGTGGTCCTCGAGCGTGATCGGATCGCGCATCACGGCGTTGGGATTCATCGAGGCGTGCTGGCGGCAGGTGACCGCGATCCAGCCGAGCTGCTCGCTCTTGGTGCCGTAGAGCGCCATGTGGCGGCGCATGCCGAGCGCCGAGTTGGCGGCGTTGCCGAGCATGCCCCAGACCGCCCAGGTGTCCTCGCCGCCGGCGCCGGCGCCGAACTTGCTGCCGAACGGTGCGGGCCGTGTCGGCGAAGATGCAGGCCACCACATTGGCCATGCCGTTCTGCACCGCCATGGCGGCGATCTCCACGCAGGCCCCGGCGGTGGCGCCGCCCATCACCAGGCTGCCGGTGAAGCGCGGATTGATGCCCAGCCGCTCGCCCAGCACCAGGTAGTTCTTGGCCGCCTCCGGCGAGGCGGTGCCGGGCAGCGTCATGAGACCATCGATCTCGCTCTTGTCGATGCCGGAATCGGCGAGCGCGTTGCGCAGCGCTTCCGCCGCCAGCGTGACCGGCGTCTCCTCCGGCAGCTTGCCCTGCCGCGACTGCCCGACGCCGCAGATCGAAGCCTTTCGCCACGCCATGCTAGTTCCCCTGAAATTTCGGTTTGCGTTTTTCGCGGAACGCCTTGCGGCCTTCCTCGCGATCTTGGGTCGCCGTGAGCGCGCCGTAGAGCGAGCGCTCGAGCTCGAAGCCGACCGCGAGCGGCAGGTCGGTGGCGGCGCGCAGCGCCTTCTTGATGGCGAAGAGCGACAGCGGCGCATTCTCGGCGATGATCTTGGCGAGCGCAAAGGCGCGCCCCATGAGGGCCTCGGGCGCATGCAGCTCGGATACGAGCCCGGCGGCGAGCGCCTGCTGGGCCGTGATCAGCTCGCCGGTGAACAGCATCTGGGCAGCGAAGCTGCGGCCGACCGCACTCACCAGCCGCTGCGTGCCGCCGCTGCCCGGCAGGCTGCCGATCTTCGCTTCGGTCAGCGCCAAATCGCGCGCCGGTCGAGGCGATGCGGATATCGCAGGCGAGCGCCATCTCGAGGCCGCCGCCGACCGCGACGCCATTGAGCGCCGCGATCACCGGCTTGTTGAAGGTGTCGAGCGACGCGGTGAGACGCGGGCGCGTCACGATGGTGCTCGCCGCTATGCTCGAATGCACCGCCACATTGCCGGGGGTAGCGAGATCGACTCCGGCGCAGAATGCGGTGCCGGCGCCGGTTAGGATCACCGCCCGGATCGCGATATCGTCCTCGAAGCCGGCGAACGCCTTCGTCAGCGCATCGCGGGTCGCATCGTCGATGGCGTTGCGCTTGTCCGGACGGTTGAAGGTGAGGCAGGCGACGCCGGCCTCGCGTGTGATCTCGAGATTGCTCACCACAGCACCTCCTCGTTCATGAGCCGCGTGCACTCGCTCTCGGACAGGCCCAGCAAGCTGGTGGCGATCTCGCGGGTCTGCTCGCCCAGAAGCGGCGGCGGCGCCGGCTCGCGCTTGCGCCCCTCCTCGGCCGAGAGGAACGGCGGCACGTTGACGGTGATGCGCCCCATCTCGGCATGATCGATCGCGCGCCAGTAGCCGCGCGCATTGAGCTGGGCGTCCTCCATCACGTCGCGGCTGGTCTCCACCAGCGAGCTCGCGACGCCGCGCGCCTGCAGCCGTGAAACGAGCTCCGCGACATTATGCTTGCGGGTCTCCTGCGCGAGCTTGACCTCGATTGTGTCGATGCTTTGGCTGCGGCCCATGAGGGTCTCGAAACGGGCGTCGGTCATCCATTGCGGCCGTCCCAGCACCTCGACCAGCGCCTGCCAGCCGGCATCGTCCTCGACTTGGAGCGCGCACCACACGTCGTCGCCCGAGCAGGGGAACACGCCGCACGGCGCCGAGCCCTCGCGCCGATTGCCGGTGCGGTGCGGCAGCGCGCCTGTGGCCGAGTAGCGCAGGATGCTCGGGCCCAGGAGATTGACCGTCGAATTCGAGCTGCGCCAGCTCGATATATTGACCCTCGCCGGTGCGCACGCGATGGAAGATGGCGGCCAACAGGGCGACCAGCGCATGGCCCGGATTGGGGACGTGATCGGGATAATGCGTGCCGGTGCCGATCGGCGCGCGCTGCGGCGAGCCCGACATCTCGACCAGCCCGGAGATGGCCGCGATGGTCGAGCCGAACCCGATATAGCTCTTGTGCGGCCCCGAGCTGCCCTGCATCGGCATGGCGAGATAGATGAGCGCCGGATCGGCGGCGGCGAGCTCCGCGTAGCCGAGCTCCCAGCGCTCCATGACGCCGGGCCGGAAATTGTTGGTGACGACCGAGCACTTGCGCGCCAGCTCCCTGGCGAGCGCGCGCGCCTCGGGACGGCCCATGTTGAGGGCGATGCTCTTCTTGTTGGTGTTGCGCGAGGCGAAATAGCCGGAGCCTTCCAGATGCCTGGCGCCGGCCTTGTGGGGTCCGGAGAGGCGCAGGTTGTCGGGATGGGCGCGCAACTCGACCTTGATCACCTCGGCGCCGAGATCGGCGAGCAATCGGGTCACGAAGGCGCCGGCCCCGACCCAGCAGAAATCCAGCACACGGAGGTCGGAGAAGCGCATCGGCTCACACCACCCCGGCGCTGGTGAGCGCGCACAGATCGCCCTCGCTCAGGCCGAGCTCGTCCACATAGATGGCGCGGTTGTGGCGGCCTCGTGCGGGCGCGGCGCTGCGCAGCGTGGCGGGCGTGCGCGCCAGCCGATAGGGCGGGCCCGGCATGGTGACGTCGCGGCCGAGCGCGCCGTCATGCAGGGATTGGAAGTAGCCGTTGGCGCGCAATTGCGGATCCGCCACGATGTCGGCGACCGTATTGACGGGCGCGATAGCGATCTGGCGGGCCTGGCCTTCGCCATAGAGCTCCTGCTTGCTGCGCGTGGCACAGAAGGCGCCGAAGATCTCGGCGAAGCGGGCGATGCCGCGCGGGCTCTGGCGGAACTTGAAGTCCTGCCAGCATTCATCCAGGAGCTCGGCGCCGCCCGGCGTGCCGCTGTCCGCGATCCACTGCACCAGGGTCTTGAACGCCTTGGCGGTGCCGAGCCGTCCCGCCACCATGCTCACATAGCCGTCGCGGCACGGATAGACGCCGGTCCCGGCCTCGCGCGCCTGATCGCCGGTGCGGCGGCGGATGCTGTGGCTCAAGTACCATTCCGGGATCGCGTCCTCGAGCGCGAAGGCGATGCATTCCTGCCCGGAGACATCTAGCCATTGACCGTGGTTGGTGCCCTCGCGTTCCAGGAGCGCTTTCAAGCTGGCGACGGCGCCGAAGATGGCGGCCGCCAGATAGCCCTGCTGGCCCGCGACCGCGACCGGCCCGGTCTCCGGATAGCCGCCGAGCGACAAGAGCCCGCCGGCCGCCAGCAGGGTCAGGTCGGTGGCGTGGAACTTCGCGCATGGTCCGGTCTGCCCATAGGGCGTGACCGACACCAGGATGATTCCGGGATTGCGGCTCTTCATTTGCTCGTAGCCGATCCCCCAATCCGACAGCGTGCCGGGGTCGAAGGTCTCGATCACGACATCGCTCTTGGCCACCAGGTCGCCGAACAGGCGTTGCCCGTCGGCGCAGCCGAGGTCGAGCGTGATCGACTTCTTGTTGACGTTCCAGAACGCGTCGGCGCAGCTCACGGCCGCGTCCTGCGACAGCGGAGCGGCGCGGCGCGTGCCGTTGCGGCGCGGCGGCTCGATGCGGATGACCTCGGCGCCGAGATCGGCGAGGAGCCGGCTCGCATAAGCGACCGCGTTGTCGGCGAGATCGAGCACGCGGATGCCCGCGAGCGCCGTCCGATCGGTCGCGGGGGAATGGCTACTCGGCATCGTCGGCCTTCAGCAAGAATGCGTCCAGGCGTCCCAGCACCTTGGCGAGGCGGCCGTAGCGCTCGAGCGTGAGCGCGCCGTCGGCGGCCGCCACGCCGTTGAGCAGCGCATTGGCGACCGCCATGGCGGCCAGAAAGGAATTCTGCAGCCCGGCGCCGGTCGAAGCCGCCGCCAGGATGACGTCGGCGATCTGGCCGACCGCCGAGATCGGGGTATCGGTGACGGCGATCAGCTTGGCGCGCGCCTCCTTGGCCAACAGCGCCACGCGCCGGGTCGACACCGCATAGGGGGCCGAGGTGAACGCAATGAGGCAATCGTCGGGTCCGAGCTCGAGCAACTGGGAAGCCTGCAGCGTCATGTCGCCGCTCCACACCGTGGTATTGCCGCGAATGCGGTCGAGCGCGAGGCCGAGGAAGAACGCGACGCTGTAGGCATTGAAGGAGCCGACCACGAAGACCTTGCGGGCCGCCGCGATCATGTCGCTCGCCCGCTGCAGATCATCGACCTTGATGGCCGCGATGGTGCGGCGGAGATTCTGCAGGTCCTGCCCGAGCGAGGTCCCGAACGCGGTGCCTTCCAGATGCGCCAGCACCGAGTTCTCGTTGACGATCTCGCTCGCCGCCGACAATTGCCCGCGCACCAGCTGGCGGGTGCGCTCCTGCAGGTCGGGAAAGCCCTTGAGCCCGAGCCGGTAGGTGAAGCGCACGATGGTGGACGGATTGACGCCGAGCTGCCCGGCCATCTGATCGACGGTCGAGAACGCCACCCGGTCCGGATGGTCGACGATGTATTCGGCGATCCGTTTCTGCGATTGGGTCAGGCGGTCGTATTGGCGGCGCAGCTCATCGATGACGTCCTCCGAGCCGCCCGCCCGCCGCTTGGCCATCCGGCCCGCGCGCTCCGCCCGCTTGGCATTAGTCGACAAGCCGGTAGGCCTCCCGCTTCGGCCGCTCGATGATGTGCGGCAGGACCTCATGGCCGAGCTGGATCAGGAGATCTTCGACCTCCTGGCCGGGCTTGGGAAACGGCCACATGATGGTTTCCTGGATGCCGGCTGCCGCGAGCGACTTCAGGCGCGCGATCACCTGCTTGGCGGTGCCGACGACCGACATGGTGTTGAAGATGCTGCGCGGCATCAGGCGCCGCAAGTCGGCCATCACCTCGGGCGACCATTCGTGCGGCGCCTCGTGCAGGAACTTGCGGAATTCGGGCGTCACGTCATCGTCGCTGAGCTGGTCGACCATCTCGGTCATGGTCTTGCGGCTGCTCCAGAAGGCGTGGCTCATGCCGCGCTTGATGTTGTCGGGGATCTCCTCGTCCTCGCGCTCCAGGATGGTGACATAGACCCAGGAGCAGAGCTGGATGTCCTTGAAGCTGCGGTTGGCGCGGGTGAGGCCTTTCTGGATGTGGCTCTTGGCGTATTCGATGCCGGGCGCGGTCGCGAAGCTGCCGATCAGCACGCCCTCGCCGATCTCGCCGCCGAGCGCCAGGATGAGCGGGCTGCGGCTGGCGATGTACATTTCCGGGATCGCCTGCGGATCGAAATCGAGCTTGCCGGCTTTGAACTTGACGAACTCGCCGTCGACCGTCACGCGCTCGCCTTTCCACAGCCGACGCATCAGGTCGATGCCTTCGCGAATCCCGCGCACGGGCTTCGGATTGCTGATGGTGGGCAGCGTCTCGAAATGGCTGCCGGCCCCCATCACCACGCGCAGCCGCCCGGGACAGAGCTCGGCCAGCGTGGCGCAGGCCTGCGCCGACAGGGCGGGATGGCGGGTGTAGGGATCGGTCACGCAGAAGCCGAAGCCGATGCGCGAGGTCATCCGGGTCGCGGCCGCGATCCGCACATAGGGATCACGCGTCCATTTCTCGTCGGCATGCATGAAGGCGTGGAAGCCGAGCTGCTCGGCGAGCTTCACCTGCTCCAGAAAGCGGACATTGGTTTCCTCGCCGAGCGAGCAGACGGAGATTCGCATGGATCAAGCCTCAATTCAAAATAAACAGTTTTGCGATGGCATGTAGGGTGGGCACAGGCGCTCCTCAGGGCGTTTACGCCCGTCTTCGACGGGCTATGGCGCCGTGCCCACGCGTAGTCGCTCGGCAGATTAAGCTGCTCCGCGTGGGCACGGCGGACCCGGCGCGGTGCATCAATCGAAATCCCGCGGCCGCCTTTCCCGCACGCAAAAGTACAGCTGCGTCCCCGAAAATTCCTGTTCTCATCATTTCTTGTCGACGCTGCGCAGGCCGCCGTAGGACGGGTAGGTTTTCGCCCATTCGCTCGGATAGGCGCGATCGATGCCCTTGGTGAAGTAGGAGCCGACGGTGAGATCGATCGGCACGTCGATGATCCAGGGCCGGCGGCTGGCGAGCGCCTTGCGCAAGGTGGGCCCGAGCAGCTCCGGGTCCTCGATGCGGGCGCCCTCGGCCCCGTAGGCGTGGGCGAGCTGCACGTAATCGGGATTGTAGCGCTCGCCGGTGTCCTTGCGGGTGAAGCTGCACCACGGATGCGAGCGCTGGTAGGAGCGCTCCATGCCTTTGCGCTCGATGCCGAACTCGTAATTGTTGAGGATCACCCAGACGGCCGGCAGACTGTACTCGACCGCGGTGCAGACCGCCTGATTGACCATGTTGAAGGCGCCGTCGCCGGTCAGCACGATCGCGGGCCGCGACGGATCGGCCGCCACGCCGCCCACGACCCCGGACGCCGCCCAGCCCATCTCGGCCATGCCGGGGCTGATCTGCCAGGCGCCGGGCCGGCGAATGCGCATATAGGCCTCGGCGTATTGGGTGACGTCGCCGATGTCGATATAGGCGACGCCGTTCTCGCCCAGTGCCTCGCCGACCTCGTAGACCAGCCGCGCCGGATGCACGGGCGCGGTCTTGGCATGCAGCAGCGGCTCGATCTCCTTGAGCCACGCCTCGCGATAGCCGCGCGCGCGCTTGATCCAGTCCTGATGCTTGGGATTGGGACGGCTTAAGGCGGCCAGATCCTCGAGGAACAGCCGCGCATCGCTCACCAGGCCGAGCTCGACCGGGAAATTGCGTCCGATCTCGGTGCCGTCGACGTCGACCTGCACGATCTTGGTCTGGCTGACGTCGTAGATCGAGCCCTTGCGCCAGTTGGCGGTGTGATTGTCGGAAAAGCGCGCCCCCACCCCGATGATGAGATCGGCTTCGCGCGAGGCTTCCGCGGCGCTGGCCCAGCCGGAGCGGCCGAGCGTGCCGAGCGAGAGCGGATGATCCTCGGAGATCTGGCCCTTGGCGGGCAGCGTGGTGGCGACCGGAATTTGCAGCTTCTCCACCGCGGCGCGCAGCGCCTCGGCGGCCTGCGCCCGGATCACGCCGCCGCCGGCGAGCAAGCAGCGGGCGCTGCGCCTGCGCGATCATGTCGGCGACTTTGCGCACGCTGTCCTGGTCGGCGCGCGCGCGGCCGAGCGTGGGGCCGCGCCGGAACGGCGGCTCGACCTCGCCCTCCACCTCGGCGAGCTGGATGTCGTAGGGCAGCTGCACGAACACCGGGCCGGGCCGTCCGGAGGTCGCCACCTTGACGGCGGTGTTGAGCACCTCGATGGCGCTGTCGGGCCGGATGATCAGCCAGCAGCCCTTCACCACCGGCCGGAACACGTTCAGCGCATCCTCGTGCCCGTGATAGAAGATCTCCTGCATGCCGGCCTTGCCCATGAAATGGGTGGTGCCGGAGCCGGCGATGATCAGCACCGGGGCGGAATTGTGCATGGCGCTGGCGGCGGCGCCGACCGCATTCAAGAGGCCCGGGCCCTTATTGATGATGACCGGCGCCATCTTGCCGGTGAGGCGGTAGTACATGTCGGCCATGTGCACGGCATGGGACTCGTGCTTGGCCTGGATGCCCGCGAGCGTATTGGTCTTGGGCGTCAGCGCATCCATGAAGGGCCAGATCGAGCCGCCCGCATAGCCAAAATAGGTGTGGAATCCAGCGACCTCGAACCATTCGGCAATGGCGTCTACAACCCGCACGGCGGCTTACTCTCCCGGTCTGGTCAGGACATTCCTGCGCGGCAAAATGCAGGGGCCGGACTCCTTGCAACAAAATTCGTTGCTGTCAACGCGTACAAATGCCGCCCTGCGATGCGGCGGGACGGCGCCAGCGCGGGCGAGATTTCAAGGCATTTTTCCGTGGACGCTCTTGCTACCAAGTAGCAATATATGCGCAACAATGGAGTCATTCATGGCCGACATCCAGAAAGTCAGCGTCGCCCTGACCGGCGAACAGCTCGCCGCTCTCAAGGCCGCCGTCGAGACGGGAGAATATGCAACCACGAGCGAGATTGTCCGTGAGGCGATCCGCGACTGGCAATTCAAACGCGAGCTTCGCCAGGAGGACATTCGCCGCCTCCGTCAATTGTGGGACGAGGGCAAGGCCAGTGGCCCGGCGCAGCCCTTCGATATCGAGCGTACTATTGCAGCTGCTAGAGCGCGGCTTAAAGCGGCCGGCAAAGAGTGATGCGCGTCGTCATCTTGCCTGCCGCAGAGAGCGACCTGGAAGATATCTGGTTGACGATCGCGGCCGACGATCCGCTGACGGCGACGCGGATAGTTCGAACGATTGGCGCAAAAATTGACGCGTTGGCACAACATCCACGTCGTGGACCGCGCCGCCGTGATATTCGGTCAGCTGTACGCATGTTGGTAGAGGGGCCTTATCTCATTTTCTTTGAAACTCAACCCGACACCGATGAAGGCCCGATCGACGAAGTCAATATCGTCCGCGTCGTCGATGGCCGGCGCGATCTGACGAAGCTGTTCTGAACGCGGCGTCGAGTGTATGCGCTCCGCCATGCCGGATGCGGCTGAGTTGTTCACAGCCCCGTCTGGGTCACGAACTTGGTCACCAGATACGCCTCGATCGCTTCGCTGCCGCCTTCCGAGCCGTAGCCGGAATCCTTGACGCCGCCGAGCGGGGTTTCGATCGGGGCGAGGCCGTGGTGGTTGATCGAGATGGTGCCGGATTCGAAGGCGGCGGCGACGGCGGCCGCGGTTTTCAGCGAGCGTGTATAGGCGTAGGCGGCGAGCCCGTAGGGCAGGCGGTTGGCCTCGCCGATGGCCTCCTCGAAGGTTGCGAACGGCAGCATGATGGCGATCGGGCCGAACGGCTCCTCGTTCATCACGCGGGCGTCCGGCGGCACGTCGGTGAGCACGGTGGGCTCGAAGAAAAAACCGGTATTGCCGATGCGACGGCCGCCGGTGCGCACCTTGGCGCCTTTCGCCACCGCGTCCGCGATGAAGGCCTCCATGGCCTCGACCCGGCGCGCGGTCGCGAGCGGCCCCATGGCGGTGCCGCCCGTCATGCCGTCGCCGACCTTCACGGCCTCGGCGGCAGCCACGAAGCGATCGACGAAAGGCTCATAGAGCTCGTGGTGCACGATGAAGCGGGTCGGCGCCACGCAGATCTGGCCGGCATTGCGGAATTTGTTGGCGCTCAAGATCCTGGCCGCCACGTCCACGTCGGCATCCTGGAACACGATGGCGGGCGCGTGCCCGCCGAGCTCCATGGTGGCGCGCTTCATGTGCGCGCCGGCGAGCGCGGCCAGCTGCTTGCCGACCGGCACCGAGCCGGTGAAAGAGACTTTGCGGATGGTGGGATGCGGGATGAGATAGGCGGAAATCTCCGCCGGCACGCCGTAGACCAGATTGAGCACGCCGGCCGGCAGGCCCGCATCCGCCAGCGCCTGCACCAGCGCGGCGCAGCTGGCAGGGGTCTCCTCCGGTCCCTTGAGGATGACCGAGCAACCGGCCGCCAGCGCCGCCGCCACCTTGCGGGCCGCCTGGTTGATGGGAAAATTCCACGGCGTGAAGGCCGCGACCGGCCCGACCGGCTCCTTCGTCACGACCTGCTGCACCGTGTCGCTGCGCGCGGGGATGACGCGCCCATAGGTGCGCCGCGCCTCCTCGGCGAACCAGTCGAGGATGTCGGCGCCGCTCACCACCTCGCCCTTGGCCTCGGCCTGCGGCTTGCCGTGCTCGCGCGTCATCACGGGCGCGATGGCCTCGGCGCGGGTGCGCAGGAGATCGCCGGCCTTGCGGAGAACCTTGCTCCGCTCATAGGCGGAGACTTTGCGCCAGGCCTTGAAGCCCCGATCGGCTGCCGCGAGCGCGCGATCGAGATCGGAGCGCTCCGCCCGCGCCACGCTGCCGATGGGCTCGCCGGTCGCCGGATTGAGCACCGGCAGGCTGGCGCCGCCGCTGCCGGGACACCAGACGCCGTCGATGAACAGCAGAGTGTCGGAATTCGCAGACATCATATGACTCCTCACATTCGCATCTGCCCGACACCGTCCCCAACGTGTAGCCCGGATGGAGCCGACGGTCGGCGCGAAGCGCCACCCGATGGCGCAATCCGGGTGCGCCGTTCCCGCATTTCGCTGACGCTCCATGCGGGCTACGAGCCGGGACCGTCTCGGAGTTCCGATATTGACCCGTTTCCCGCCTTTGGTCTATGGTTAGTCCATTGACCCCGGGAAGACCATCCGCGATGAACTCGGTTTCGCCCATAGCCCCCATGTTCCAGAGCCTCGGGCGGCGTAGCGCCTATCTGGAGGTGGCGGACCGCATTCGGGCGACCATTTTCAAGGACAAATTGGCGCTGTTCCAGCGCATGCCGTCGGAGCGCGATCTGGCGGCGCAGTTCGGGGTCAGCCGCGTGGTGGTGCGCGAGGCCATCCGCACGCTCGAATCGAGCGGCCTGGTGACCGTCAAGAAGGGCCCCAAGGGCGGCATCTTCGTCACCCAGGATTATGAGCGCCCGATCGTCGACACCATCACCAATCTGCTCGCCGGCGGCGAGGCCAATCTCGACAATCTGTTCGAGATCCGCCTGATGATCGAGCCCTATGCGGCCGCACGGCTGGCGCAGAGCGGCAGCGAGGCCGACTTCGCCATGCTGGAGGGCAAGATCGCCGAGGCCGAGCATGAGCACGCCGCCGACCACAGCGTGCGCCACCGCTACATCGATTTTCATCGCCAGGTCATCCGGCTCGCCGGCAATCCGCTGCTCGCCATCGTGGGCGAGACGGTGCTCCTGGTGCTCTACGACCGCGTCAAAGCCGTATTGAGCGCGGAAACCACCGAGGTCGGATTGATCATGCACCGGCAGCTGGTCGATGCCTGCCGCAACCGCCGGCCCGCGCAGGCGCGGGCGATCATGGCGCAGGACATCGAGATTCTCAGCCGCCGCTTCGCCGAGTTTTCGGCCGGCCAGCGCAAGAGCGCGCGCAAGAAACGAAAAGCGGCCGGCGCGACGCCTTAAAGGCGGTCGCGATCGGCAACCTGCAACAACCCAACCAACCCATAAAGAACGCCAACAAGGAGCCCCAAATGGTCAAGCATTTCGATCCCAGCTGTCCCAAGTGCAATCAGAAATTCCACGTCCATCACGAGGACCTGCGCTACGCCGGCATCAAGCTCTTGTGCCCGTATTGCCAAAACGAATTCTTCGTCGACGAGTGCGCCAACCTGGTCGAGCACGACGGCACGCTCACGCACCCCAATCAGAAGACCGAGTTGCATACGCACTGACGCGAAAAGTAGATCGTAGCCCGCATGAAGCGCAGCGTAATGCGGGACCCCCGCCCCCGCATTTCGCGGCGCTTCATGCGGGCTACAAACCGCGAACCCTGATCGAGATGGCCGGAACAAGTACGGCCATGACACCGAGAGGTCAGTGCCCGCTTCCCGTTCCCCTATCAACCCGGCGCCCCAACGGCAGCCGAAACCGCAGAGGTCAACCATGAACGTCCAGGTCAAGCCCACCATCCCGCTGAACACCGGCAAGCCGAGCGAGCTGCGCGATTACATCGCCATGATCGAGCGCGACCATCCCAAGGAGATCCTGCGCATCAAGGACGAGATCGATCCTGCCAAGTTCGAGGCCACCGCGATCCTGGCCAATCTCGAGGAAGCGGGCATCAATCCGATGGTGGTGTTCGAGAATCCGATCAATCAGCTCGGCAAGGTCTCGCCGTTCCCGCTGATCACCAACATCTATTCCTCGCGCCGGCGCGATGCGCTGGCGCTCGGCCTCAAGGCCAACCAGGACCGCATCGAGCTCAGCACCGAATATGCCCGCCGCGAGGCGCGCCGGGTGCCGCCGGTGCGCATTTCGAGCGCCGACGCGCCGGTCAAGCAGGTCATCAAGGTCGGCGCCGAGGTCGACCTGCGCGAATTGCCGATCGTGCGGCATCACCGCATGGATCCGGCCCCCTATATCGACATGGCGCCGATCATGCGCGATCCCGAGATGGGCCACTACAACATCGCGTTCCTGCGCATGATGTACAAAGGGCCGCGCAAGCTCGGCATCCACATGTCGCCGCGCCATAACTGGCAGATGTGCCGCAAGAACGAGCTCAAGAACCAGCCGACCCCGACCGCCATCATCGTCAGCCACCATCCGGCGTTCTTCTTGGGCTCCCTCAACGTGGCGCCGTTCGGCACCGACGATTACGAGGTGCTGGGCGCCATGATGAACGAGCCGATCCGGCTGGTGCCCTCGCAGACCTGGGGCGAGGATTTCATGGTCCCGGCCGACGCCGAGATGATCATCGAGGGCGAGATCCCCCCCAATGTGCGCGAGGTCGAAGGCCCGTTCGGCGAGTTCCCCGGCACCTACGGGCCGCAGCGGCTGCGCTGGATCATCGACGTCAAGGCGATGACCCACCGCAAGAACGCCATCTACCAGGACATCTTCGTCGGCCATGCAGACGACTGGGTGATGGGCGCGATCCCCAAGGAAGGCGCGCTCTACAACCGCATCAAGGGCGTGGTGCCGGGCGTCAAGGCGGTGCATCTGCCCAATTCCGGCGTCGGGCGCTTCAACTGCTACATCTCGATCGACAAGCGGGTCGACGGCGAGAGCAAGCAGGCCGCCTTCATTGCGCTCGGCGAGGTCGACTTCGTCAAGAACGTGGTGGTGGTCGACGGCGACATCGATCCCTACAACGAGCAGGAGGTCATGTACGCGGTCGCGACCCGCACCCAGGCCAACGAGGACGTCGACATCATCAAGAACTCGAAGGGCAACACCCTCGACCCCTCGCAGACCGACGACATCATGACCGCCAAGATGATCATCGACGCCACCCGCCCGATGCGGCGCCCGTTCTCGAGCCGGCTCGACGTGCCGGCCGAGGTGCGGGCCCGGTTCCCGATCGAGAAGTATTTCAAGTAAGGCGGGGGCCATAGAGCAGGCGCCTGGGCGCCCAGCACCGGGCTCACCCGCGGGTCCATCCGCTTCGCAAGCCGCCGTCTTGCGAAGCG
>CAVUSX010000020.1:0-94655 GCA_963744275.1 uncultured Alphaproteobacteria bacterium | reverse complement strand
ATTAAGGATGTCCTGGCGCCGCCGGGGGCGCTCTGCGAAGCATCGCATTCCGTCACTGCGCGCAGGACACGATGTCAGCCAATTCCGTACAGTCCTTCTTTGCCCTGGCGATCGGGTTTGCATTTGCGGGGCTCCTTGCCACCGGCTACCAGGCGGCGACCAGCCGTCCGGCGAGCTTTCGGTTGCTGCAGGCCGGCCCGCAGCCGGCGGCCTTCGCGGCGGTGCCGTTTCTGGTCTTCGCCGCGCCCTTCATCATCATGCGCAACATCCTGCGCCGCCGCCACGCCGAAGGCTGGCGCGTCTGGGTCGTGATGTCGGGCACCATGGTGGCGGGCTTCTGGAGCCTGATGTCGGGCACGCGTCGCCATCGCGCTCTTGATGGGGCTCGGCCTGTTCGGGATGTAGCTTCCGGCGGGCGCTCGCGGCCTCGGTGACGGCAAGCGGATTCCACCTCGTCCGATGCTGTCGCCCGCGCCTCGCCAAAGCACGATCGCCATGGCAAGGTCCCGGCGCACAAGAGGGGAGCGCACCGATGGCGATCTATCAGCTCGATGACGAGCACCCGGAGCTGCCGGCCGATCATCGCTACTGGGTGGCGGAATCCGCCTCCGTCATCGGCCGGGTGCGGCTCAAGACCGATGCCAGCATCTGGTTCGGCTCGGTCCTGCGCGGCGACAATGCGTGGATCGAGATCGGCGAGCGCTCGCAGATCCAGGACAATTCCACGCTGCACACTGATCCGGGCTTTCCCATCACCATCGGGCCCGATTGCGTCATCGGGCACAACGTGATGCTGCACGGTTGCAGCGTCGCGGCCAACAGCCTGATCGGGATGGGGGCGGTGGTGCTCAACGGCGCCAGGATCGGGCAGCATTGCCTGGTCGGCGCCGGCGCGCTGGTCACCGAGGGCAAGGAGTTTCCGGATCACGCCCTGATCGTAGGCGCGCCCGCCCGCGTGATCCGTACCCTCGGCGAAGCCGAGGCGGAAAAGATCGCGCGTGCCGCCGACGGCTACGTCAAGCGCTGGCAGCGCTATGCCGCCGGCCTCAAGCGGATCGAATAGAGCATTTTCAGGAAAATGCCTGCCCCTGCGGAGGCAGGGGTGGCCACCGGTTTTCCGTCCGAAAATGCGACAATGCGAAAATAGCGCGATCCGCTCCGCCGCCGGCCGCTGCGATGGAACGAACCGGGCGCTCGGGATTTGACTGTGGTCGGAGCGCACGCGCAAAGGACTTGGATCCCATGAAGATGATCGTCGTATTCGCGGCCGTGGCATGCATGGCCATGGCCGCAACCGCTCCGGCGCAGGCCAAGGGCTGCCTCAAGGGCGCCGTCGTGGGCGGAGCGGCGGGGCATTATGCGGGCCATCACGGTCTCATCGGCGCGGCCGCCGGATGCATCATCGGCCACCATGAAGCGGCGAAACACGATCGGGAGCAGCATCAGCAGGATGCCCCCGACAATCGCGCCGCCGATCACTAGGGACGCCACCTTGGGGACCGCCTTCGCGTTCTGTTGATCCGTTTCACCTTGACCGCGGGCGATCGCGGCGGTTCAGTTGGGGACCCTGAGCGAGGAGAACGGACCATGGCCGCCATTCCCGAGAAATATCTCGACCTGCTGCAGCAGAAGAAGGCCTTCGCCAATCTGGCGACCACCATGCCGGACGGCTCGCCCCAGGTCACGCCGGTCTGGTTCGACTATCACGATGGTTGCATCCGGGTGAATACCGCCAAGGGCCGGGTCAAGGCGCGCAACATGAAGACCGGAGTTCCGGTCGCGCTCGCCATCATGGACCCCGACAATCCCTACCGCTATCTCCAGGTGCGCGGCCATGTCGGCCGTGTGATCGAGGCCGGCGCCGACCGGCACATCGATCTGTTGGCCAAGAAATACCTCGACAAGGACAAATATCCCTTCGGCCAGCCCGGCGAGATGCGCGTGATCTATGAGATCGAGCCCGCCTCCGCCTCCGGAATGGGCTGAGCTCCACGAACAGTATGCCGCCAGCTGTGACCGCGCCGTAACGGGCGCGGCAAAGGATCTGCCGTGGACCCGAAGCTGCGCGTGACGCTGCCGCCCGACCCCAATCCGCGCAAGCCCCGGTTCACGCCGCCGCCCGGCACCTGCGACACGCATTTCCACGTGTTCGGCCCGCCACATCTCTTTCCCTATGTCGAGAACCGGCGCTATACGCCGCCGGCGGCGCCGATCGAGCATTTCCTCGGCATGGCGGCCGTGGTCGGCATCGCGCGCGGCATCATGGTGCAGCCGCAGGTCCATTGCTGGGACAGCGCCTCCACGCTCGATGCCATCGCCAAGGGCGAAGGGCGCTTGCGCGGCATGATCCACGCCAATCCGGATTTCACCGAAGCGGATCACCGCAAGCTGCATCAGGGCGGCGTGCGCGGGGTGCGCTTCAATTGCGTCGAGCGCAACGGCGGCGGCTTCGACGAGCGCCGCCTGAACCAGGTGGTGGCGCGCGTCCAGGCGCTCGGCTGGCCGGTCGATCTGCACATCGAGGCGGATTTCCTGGAGCGCCATGCCGAGCTGGTGCGGCGCATTCCGCTGCCGGTGATCATCGATCATTTCGGCAACGTCTCCGCGCGCACCGGCAAGACCGGGCCGGCGTTCAATATCCTGATGGACCTCATGGGTGAAAGCCATGTCTGGCTCAAGATCAGCGGCGCCGACCGGCTGATGTCCCGCGGCGGACGCTATGAGGAGATCGTGCCGCTCGCCCGCGACCTGATCGCGCGCGCCCCCGATCGCATCATCTGGGGCACCGACTGGCCGCACTCCAACATCTTCAAGCACGGCGAGATGCCCAATGACGGCGATCTCATGAGCATGATGCTCGACTTCGCGCCGGACGAAACCGTGCGGCGCAAGATCCTGGTCGACAATCCGGCGCGACTGTTCGGCTTTGCCTGAACCTAGCTTGCACCCGTTCCGGCGTGCGCTTCAACCTCCCTCAAGAGTGTCGTCCCTTGCCACAGCTGACCTCGACCCGCACGTTGCCGACCGCGCCGTGCGCGATGTCGTAACAGTGACAGACCCAGACCCGCATGGTGGGCGTCCGGGGATCCCAGTCGCACTGGCGATGCCGGTCGGGCGCGGAGGAGGCGAGGAGGAGCAAGACCAGAGCCGTCGAGCTCCATAGGGGAGACGTGACCGATTCGTGCTGCATCGCTTCCGCTCCTCGAAGCCGGGCCGCCTCAGTCGGCGGCATGCACCGTGATGCGGCCAGACCCGTGATGGCGCTGTGCAATATTGCTCATCAACTGCCAAACTTTGCGTGATCGCGTGCGGATCATGCAATTCACGCGACTCCCAGAGCAAAGTCTCCAAATCACAGTTGTCCCGAGATTTCTTTTCACATGTGTCCGAATAAGAACATCGCCCAGGTCGCAAAAGCTTCACACCCACAAGATTGAGACGATCGGCAGCTTCGGCCGCCGAGAGGCCGCCCGCACTTCCCTGCGGGCGGTGCCCCTCGTTCGGGGTTCCTCCCTAGACTGGCCCCGCATCCGAGAAGGATTTCGCGGGGTCTTTTTTCGAGAGCGCGCTCTCCGCCAAATAAGCGCTGTCACAGACCCGTGGCAAACGGCGTGGTCAGCTCAGAACGGCATCATCCGGTTCCGAAGTACCGCATTATCAAGATCACGAGAATAGTCATCGAGATCGCGAGCGAGCCGGTCGCGGCCGCATGTCGCCAAAGCCGCATTGCGCGCTCACGTGGCAGCGCTGGGGCGCCCCAATCGGGCGCGTGAGTACCCCACACGCCGAGCAAGCCGCCTTTTCCCTCTACCGTGCCGAGATCGCGCAGTGTGACGCCTGCCCGCGCCACAAGGTCGGCCGTGATGCCCGCAAACATGGAGCTCTCCATCGTCGTCGCCAGCGCGCGTTCCTCGAACAGGAAGATCAGCTCGCCGCCTTTGCGGTGCAAGACATAGGCGCGCTGCATCATTTCCATGCCCAAGGTGCCATAGGCTTCCAGGCGGGCATCGATCGCTTCGATGTCGGCATAGGGAATGATCAGATGCTGGGCCGGCGGATGGTGAATGAGCGAGCGTCCCGCCGGCAGGTCGAGCTTGACGGCGTCAGAGTCGAGAACGACATGCAAGCCCCATTTGCCTTTGAGATCGCGCCACACATAGCCGGTGAGAGCGCCAAGGAAGCCTGCGCATGCCATCAAGAAAAGGCCAAGCGCCCATTGCATGGGGAAGGTGAGGACGGCAAGCACAATCATGACGCCGGTAATGGCGGCAAGGAAGATCACCCCGAAGAGCGCGAGCAATCGCGGAGCGAGCGGCAGACGAAAATCACGCCGCCCGCGACCGGCGGTGAGGGTTGCGGTTCCGACTGCGGGTGCGGAGATTCCATTCATGATTGGAGCCCCACGATCTCGGCCCAGCTGCCTTGGCCCGGCAGCGCTTGGCTAGATTAGCATAATGACTTGCCGGCAGCGCCCATCTTCGCCGCGTCGGCATGCTTGCCATGGGTGGAGCTCGGGTCCGGATCTGCGCCGCCGGCACACACCAGACGATCCATCATGGCCTTGAGCGGCCCGGGCGGTGGAGGCGCGGCGGCGCAGTCTGCGCGGCCGACGCGGTGGCAAGGCATCCGCCCCGGCCAAGGGCGAGCGAAAAGCCGCCCGCCGCGGCCGGAAGCCCGCTTGAGGCGAGCCCGCGTGCTTCCGTAATTTGTTGATAAAGTCCGGCCGGGAGCACATTGCGGATTGCGGCGGATCGGGGCCTTTCCTACCAACTGCGCCCGCGGAGGGAGGGAACCGACACCCGAGTCGGCACGACGTCCGCGAGGCCGTCCGGCCCGCATCAGATCCCGGACGGCCTTTCAATTGCTGCCGCGCATATCGCGCCCGCGCAGAACCGCGACCGGAAGCGTCCCGAACAGCTCGGCGACCGCGAGCCGCGGCCCTTGCAGGGCACGCGGCGCGCTCAACAATTGTTGCAGCGCAGAAAAGCCATCAACCGAAACGGCGGCATTCCAGTCCCGCGGCCACTGCCGTCCGCCCCGCGTCGCGCGATTGAACAGCCGCGCTACGATCACCAGAACGGCTTCGCCCCCATCGCAGCGCGCAAAGGCCACGATCTCGTGGCGGTCGGGGCCTTCGACCTCGAGCGCACGGTAGTCGCCATCGGTGAACACCGGCGCGAGCTCGCGCCGGATCGCCAGCAGCCGGGCCGTCAGGGCGAGCTTGATCCGGCCGTCGGGCCACGCCGCCGCGAGCGCGCTCCAATCGATGCTCCCGCTCAGGGATTGCAAGGCGCGCGCCCGGACCGCGAAGTCGACCGGGCGGCGGTTGTCGGGATCGACCAGAGACAGATCCCAGAATTCGGTCCCCTGATAGAGGTCCGGCACGCCCGGCATCGCGGCCTTGAGAGTGATCTGTGTCAGGCTGTTGAGCGCGCCCATCAAGGAGACCCGCTGCGCGAAGGCGCCGAACGAATCGATGAACGGCCCGGATCGGTCGCGGTCCAGCAGATCGTGAATGAATTGCTCGAGGCCGGCCTCGTACCGCTCATCGGGATCGAGCCAGCTTGTTTGCTCCTTGCCTTCGCGCGCCGCCTTGATGGCGAAGGCTTGCAGGCGCTTGAGCAGGCCGCGATCCGGAGCGCCCGGCGCCCAGGCGCTTGGCGCCCAGGCGCCCAGCAGGGCTTGGTAGAGCATGTATTCATGCGCCGCCGAAGGCGTTCGCGATGATGCCGAGGTATTGATCAAGGGCGCGTTCATGCCGCGCCAGGCCGTGACGGCCGCCTCCCAGTCCGCGGAAATTTCCGAAAGGCAGAGCAGCCGGGCGCGGGCATCCTCGCCGCGCTTGGTGTCGTGGGTCGCGGTGGCGGTGAGACCGTGCGGGGTCTGCGCGCGACGTTCTTGCATCAGGGCGTGGAAGTCCGCGACCGAAGCGGCCCGGCGGCAGGGTTGCCGCCGACCTCGTTGAGCGCGATCAGCCGGTGGTAGCGATAGAAGGCCGTGTCCTCCAGGGATTTCGCCATCATCGGTCCGGTGAATTGCTGCATCTTGAGCGCAAAGCGCCGCACCCGCGCGGCGCCGTGGCAGCCGCGCCCGTCCGCGATCAGGTCGAGGGTGAGGGCGTCGCGCAAGAAGTCGAAAATGCCGCCATCCGGCCCGACCCAGCGGGCGCGCGCAGCCGCCAGTGCCCTTGCGATGACGGCGCGGTCCGCCTCCGATGCTCCGGCGCTGGTGACGTAGGTGCGGTAGACCGGGAAATGCAAGATGAACAGCTCCAGCGCCGCGCGCAGGCGCGCCGCCGTGTGGTCGCGGGTGCGATAGCTGCCGGCGGCGATACGGGCGATGCGCCGCACCAGCGCTTCGAATTCGGCGGCCAGGATGGTCTCCAGCACCTGACTCTTTGCCGCCAGCAATATCTCGTCGAAGGCGCGGCCGTCGCGGCTCACCTCTCGCCAGAGCCGCTCCAGGGCGGCGAGCCCACGGCCATCGAGGAGCAGGCGCGAGATTACGTTGAGCCATTCGTAGCCGGTGGTTCCGGCCACGCCGGAGAAACGGGGCAGCGGCTCGTCCTCGCCGAGAATCTTCTCCATCACCACGTAGAACGCATCTGCGCCCGGTTGGCGCGCGCGGATGAAATCCTGCAGGCGGGCGCAATATTGCGCCGGATCCAGCAGCCCATCGATGTGATCGAGGCGCAGGCCCTGCAGCGCGCCGCTGGCGACGAGCTCGCCGACCAGGGCGTGGACGGCGGCGAATGTGCCGGCATCCTCGACCCGCAGCCCGGCGAGCGAGCTGATGTCGAAGAAGCGCCGGTAGTTGAGCTCGGTCGCGGCCAGCCGCCAATGCGCCACGCGAAAGTGCTGGCGCTCCAGAAGGCGATGCAAGGCGGCGGTTCCGCCGGGCGGGCCGAAGGCTTCCAAACCGCGCGCGATCACATCGCCGCCCGCGCTCGCCGCCAGCGCGGCCTTCAATTCTTGCGTGGCCTCGCGCGTGAGCTCCGGCTGCGCAAATGCGCTCGCCAGCGCGAGCAGGCGGCGTCCGATGGCGGTCTTTTCCGCCTTTGCGGCCGCAACCGCCGTGCGCAGGATCGCCCCATAGTGGCGCGGCCGGATCGGCAGCCGGTGCTCGAAGTACCAGGCCGAGAAGCTGCCTTCGGCGGCGTCGAAGCGCAGCCTGATCTCGCCGGCATCGAGCGCCTCGCCATAGGGTTTCCCGAGGATCGGCAGCAGCACGCGTCCGGTTCGCCGCAAGGCTTGCGCCTTCCAGTCGATATCGAAGGCGGCCGCATGGGGCGACCGCGGTCCCCATTCCAGGACGTCGAGCCACCAAAGATTGTCGGCGTAGTCGACCCCCATGTGGTTGGGCACGAAATCCAGGATGAGCCCGATGTCGGCCCGCGCCAGCGCATCGGTCAGGCGGGCGAACGCCGGCGCGCCGCCGAGCTCGGGATTGAGCGCATTGTCGTCCACCACGTCGTAGCCATGGGTGCTGCCGGCGCGCGCCTTGAGGAACGGCGAGGCATAAAGATGACTGATGCCGAGCGCCGCCAGATAGGGAACGATGGCCGCCGCCTGATCGAAGCCGAAACCGGCATTGAGCTGCAGCCGATAGGTCGAGACCGGAATCGCGGGCGGCATCATTGCGCTCCGATGCTCCAGAACACCGACCACGGGAGCAGGGTGTCGCGCGGGCGCGCCGCCCCAGATCGGCGTCGCCGCGGGCTTCCGCGAGTTACGGCACGCCGCATCGGATAGATTGGCCAGCAAACAAAGCCGGCTGCCGTCGCCCAGCCGCCAGTCCGCGCGCAGCACGTTATCCTCCCATCGGGCCGCCCCGAAGGCAGCGCCGGCAAGGCGGGGCACGATCATGGCGCGCCGCGCCATCAACAAATCGCGCACCAGCGCCAGCCGGCGCTGTCCGGCCGGCGTCGCGCGCGCGTCCCAGTCGAGGATGGCGGAGCGAAAGGTGTCCTCGGCCAGCGGATCCGGGATGTCGTCGCCGAACTGCGCATAGGCGGACTTGAACTCCGCGCGGCGTCCTTCGCGAACCGCCTGCGCGAGATCGCCTTGAAAATCGCAGAAGAAGGGAAACGGCCGCAGCGAGCCCCATTCCTCGCCCATGAACAACATGGGCGGCATCGGCGCCAGCAGCGTGACGGCGAGCGCGGCCGAGATTGCGGCCTCGTCGGCCCGCAGGCGGTCGCCCAACGGGCGATTGCCGATCTGATCATGGTTCTGCAGGAAATCGACGAAGGCGGTCGGGGGCAGCGCGCCCGACGCTTGCCCGCGCGGGCGGCCGGCGCGGTGAACGGAGGCCTCGCCCTGATACGCAAAGCCCGACGCCAGCACCCGCGCCAGATGGGCGCGCGGGTCGGCGGCATAATCCTCGTAATAGCCGGTGCGCTCGCCGGTCAGGAGCACGTGCCAGGCGTGGTGATAGTCGTCGTTCCATTGGGCGCGATATTTTCCGTGCGGCGGATTCGCGTCGGGATCGAGCAGGCCGGCATTGTTGTCGTCGTTCTCCAGCACCAGGTGGATGGCGCGCCCGCTCGCGCCCGCCAGGATGCCGGCCGCCAGGCTCAGCTCTCCCAGGAGCAGGGATTGGCCCGGCTGCGGAATGGTGTGAACCGCATCGAGCCGCAGGCCGTCGAAACGATAATGCCCGAGCCAGTGCAGGGCATTGTCGATCGCGAAGGCCCGCACCTCCGGCACCGTGTAGTCGATGGCCTGTCCCCAGGGGGTGCGGGCCGGCACGAAGAAATCGGGCGCATAGCGGCCGAGATAATTCCCCTCCGGCCCGAAATGATTGTAGACCACGTCGAGAAACACCATGAGGCCGCGCAGATGCGCGGCGTCGATCAACGCCTTGAGGTCATCGGGGCGTCCGTAGCTGCTGTCCGGCGCGTAGAGCAGGACGCCGTCATAGCCCCAGTTGCGCCGGCCGGAAAAATCGGCGACCGGCATCAGCTCGATCGCGGTGAGGCCGGTCTGCGCCACATGGTCGAGCTTGTCGATGGCGGCGCGAAAGCTGCCCTCCGGCGTGAACGTGCCGACATGCAGCTCGATGAGCGCGGTGTCCTGCCAGGGCCGCCCGCGCCAATCGCTGGCTTGCCAGACGTAGCCTGCGTGATCGATCACCTCGCTCGGGCCTGCGACGTCGCCGGGCTGAAAGTGCGACGCCGGATCCGGCACCGCGAGCGCGCCGTCGATGCGGAACTTATAGAGCGTGCCGGCCCTCGCATCCGGAACCGCGATCTCGTGCCAGCCGCCCGGCCGGGCGTGCATCGGATGCGGCGTGCCGAGCAACAGCTCGACCCGCCGGGCGGCCGGAGCCCATAGCCTGAAGGTGACACCGGTATCGGTCAGCTGCGCTCCGAAGCGCAGGCGGCGCGTCATGGAGCCCCCGCGAACACCATGACGGAGCGCGCCGGCGCCGGCCATTTCGTGCCGCAATCGAGCACCGTATTCTTCTGCCCTGCGGCCGCCGTATTGAGCTCCAGGCTCCAACGGCTGCAGCCCGGCAGCGTCGGAAACACGAACTCGATGGTCTGCGGCGCCGCATTGAGCACGACATAGAGCGGCGGCTTTCCCGGCTCCAGCGCGCCGAGCGCATAGGCGAGAAAGCGGCCGTCCGGGAAATTCCAATCCTGCTCCGTCATCTCGGTCGCCCGCGGCGTCATCCACAACACCCCATAGCCGCCGTCGGGCTGGCGGCCGTCGACGAAACGGCGCGGCCGCAATTGCCGGAAGCGCCGCCGCAGCGCGGTCAGCTCGCCGACCAGCTCGCACATGTCATCGCCGTCGCGGCCGAGGTTGGACCAGTCCACCCAGCCAATCGGATTGTCCTGGCAATAGGCGTTGTTGTTCCCGCTTTGGCTGTTGCCGACCTCGTCGCCGGCGAGCAGCAGCGGGACGCCTTGCCCGAGCAGCAGGCAGGCCAACAGGTTGCGACGCAGCTGCCGCCGCAGTTGCAGGATTTCCGGATCGTCGGTCGGCCCCTCGGCGCCGCAATTGGTGCTGTAATTGTCGTCGGAGCCGTCGTGATTGTCCTCGCCGTTGGCCTCGTTGTGCTTGTTGGCGTAGCTCACCAGGTCGGCGAGCGTGAACCCGTCATGCACCGTGACGTGATTGATGCTGGCGCGCGGGGAGCGGCCGTCGTGGTTGAAGAGATCGCTCGAGGCCGTCATGCGGCCGCCGACGTCTCCGATCACGTTGCCGTCGCTGGTCCAATAGCGTCGCAGCGTGCGGCGAAAGTGATCGTTCCATTCCGACCAGCCGGGCGGAAAATGGCCGACCTGATAGCCCCCTAAGCCGACATCCCACGGCTCGGCGATCAGCTTGACCGGGCACAGCACCGGATCCTGCCGGACGGCGGCGAAGAACGCGGCGCCGGGATCGAAGCCGTTCGGTTCGCGGCCGAGCGTGGTGGCGAGATCGAAGCGGAACCCGTCGACCTGCCCGATCTCCACCCAGTAGCGCAGCGAATCCATCACCATCTGCAGGACGCGCGGATGCGTCAGGTTGAGCGCGTTTCCGGTGCCGGTGAAGTTCTCGTAATAGCGCGGCTGATCCTTGCTCAGCCAATAGTAGGAGGTGTTGTCGATGCCGCGGAAGCTCAGCGTCGGACCGAGGTGATTGCCCTCGCAGGTGTGGTTGTAGACGACGTCCAGAATGACCTCGATGCCGGCGTCGTGCAGCCGCGACACGGTGGCGCGGAAGCTGTCGAGCGGCACGTCGACCGCATAGCGCGCCTCGGGTGCGAAGAAGCACAGCGTGTTGTAGCCCCAATAGTTGCTCAAGCCGCGCGCGACCAGCTGCCGGTCGTCCACGAAGGCATGGACCGGCAGCAGCTCGATGCTGGTCACGCCCAGCCGCTTGAGATGCGCGATCATGGCGGGTGCGCTCAGCGCGGCGTAGTGACCGCGCGAGCCGGCAGGCACGTCGTCGCGCTGCTGGGTCAGGCCCTTGACATGGGCTTCGTAGATGACGGTGTCCTCCCAGGGCACGATCGGGCCGCTCTTGGGGCCCAAGGTGTAGGTCTCGTCGGTGACCACCGCCTTCGGCATTCCGCGCGCATTGTCGCGCCGATCGAATGACAGGTCGCCGCGCGCGCTGCCGGCCCGATAGCCGAAATGAGCATCGCTCCAGACCAGCCGTCCGTTGAGCCGCTTGGCATAAGGATCGAGCAGAAGCTTGTTGGCGTTGAAGCGGAACCCGCGCTCCGGCTCATAGGGGCCGTGCACCCGATAGCCATAGACCCGGCCCGGCATCACGTCGCTGAGATAGCCGTGCCAGACGTCCTCGGTCCGCTCCGGCAGCGCGATCCGCTCGAGCTCGCGCCGGCCCTGGCTGTCGAACAGGCAAAGCTCCACTTTCTCGGCATTGGCGGAGAACAGCGCAAAGTTGGTTCCCCTCCCGTCCCAGCTGGCTCCCAGCGGGTGCGGGGCGCCGGCCGATAGGCGGGTGTCAGCGCTCCGGGATGAAAAAAAGTGCGGCAAGCGGCGGAATGACAAGGTTGACCTCGGGAACGCTGCCTTCGTCCAACGTCCTCACCGCCCCGGCGTTCCCCACATCGCTGCCGCCATAGCGGGCCGCATCGGTGTTGAGGATCTCGCGCCAAGTGCCGGAAAACGGCACCCGGATGCGGTAATCACGGTAGACCTCGGGGGTGAAATTGACCACCACCAGGCAGCGCGCGCGGGGATCGCGTCCCTTGCGCAGCCAGGCGAACACGCTGCGGTCGGCATCGTGCATCACCAGCCATTCGAATCCGGCGGCCTCGCAATCGAGCTCGTGCAGCGCCGGAAGGCTGCGATAGAGCTGATTGAGATCGCGCACCAGCGCCTGCACGCCGCGATGCGCCGGCGCCTCGAGCAGATGCCAATCGAGCGAGCGGTCGTGGCTCCATTCGTTCTCCTGGGCGAGCTCGTTGCCCATGAACAGGAGCTTCTTGCCCGGATGCCCGAACATGAAGGCGTAGTAGGCGCGCAGGCCCGCGAAGCGCTGCCATGGATCGCCCGGCATCCGCCCCAGGATCGAGCGCTTGCCGTGCACCACCTCGTCATGGGACAGCGGCAGGATGAAATTCTCCGAGAACGCATAGTGCAGGCCGAACACGATCTCGCCGTGATGATGCTTGCGATAGATCGGATCCCTGGCGACGTACTCGAGCGTGTCGTGCATCCAGCCCATGTTCCATTTGTAGCCGAAGCCGAGCCCGCCCCATTCGACCGGGCGCGACACCATCGGCCAGGCGGTGGATTCCTCCGCCGCGGTGGTCGCCTGCGGAAAGCGCGCGAAGATTTCGGTATTGAAGCGCCGCAGGAACGCGACCGCCTCGAGGTTCTCGCGCCCGCCCTGCCGGTTGGGAATCCAGCCGCCGGCCGGCCGGCTGTAGTCGAGATAGATCATCGAGGCGACCGCATCGACCCGCAGCCCGTCCACCCCATAGCGGTCGAGCCAGAACAGGCCGTTGGCCAACAGGAAGTTGGCGACCTCGGTGCGGCCGAAATTGTAGATGAGCGTGTTCCAGTCGAGATGGCGGCCTTGCTGGGGATCGGCGTGCTCGTAGAGCGAGGTTCCGTCGAAGCGCCCGAGCCCGTGCGGATCGTCGGGGAAATGGCCCGGCACCCAGTCGAGGATCACGGCGAGGCCGGCGCGGTGGCAGGCCGCCACCAGCTCGGCAAAATCCGCCGGCGTTCCGAACCGGCTGGTGGGCGCGAACATGCCGGTCGGCTGGTAGCCCCATGAGCCGTCGAAGGGATGCTCGCTGACCGGCAGGAATTCCACATGGGTGAATCCCATGTCGCGCGCGTAGGCCGGCAGCTCCTGCGCCAGCTCCCGATAGCTGAGCCAGCGATTGCCCTCCTCGGGGCGGCGGCGCCACGAACCCAGATGGACCTCGTAGATCGAGATGGGGGCGCTGAGCGCGTTGGCCCCTTGCGGCGCCGGCGGCGGGCGCGGCAGGGCATCGAGGTCGACCACGATCGAGGCGGTCTGCGGCCGCAGCTCCGCCGCGAAGGCGACCGGATCCGATTTGAGCGGCAGCATGCTGCCGTCCGGTCCGATGATCTCGAATTTGTATCTGTCGCCGGTGCGGGCGGCCGGCACGAAGATTTCCCAGAAGCCGTTGCCGCGCACCCGCATGGCGTGGCGCCGTCCGTCCCAGGAATTGAAGTCGCCGACCACGCTGACACGCCGGGCATTGGGGGCGAGCACCACGAACGCGACCCCGGCGACGCCCTCGAGCACCAGCGGATGGGCGCCGAGCTTGTCATAGAGATGCATGTGGGTGCCCTCGCCCAGCAGATAGAGATCGAGATCCGAGAGCACCGGCGGAAACCGGTAGGGGTCCTCGATCTCGACCACTCGCTCGCCGTAGCGGGCGCGCACGTGGTAGCGCGGCGAGCCGTCGGGCAGGGGGCCGGCGAACAGCCCGGCCTCGTGGATGCGCCGCAGGCTGCTGGCGCGGCCGCGCTCGTCCACCACCGTCACATCGGCCGCATCGGGCAGAAACACCCGCACCACCTGCCGGTCGTCCTCGGCGTGGAGGCCGAGGTAGTGGAACGGATCGGGGTGCCGGCCCTCGACCACCGCATAGGCTTCCGGCGGAAGCGGCATCATGCGGGCACCCGCGAACGCGCAAAAATGCGCGCCACCCCGGCGAGCGGAACGCGCAGCCAATCCGGGCGGTGCGCCATCTCGTATTCCAGCTCGTAGCAGGCTTTCTCCAAGAGAAAGAAATCGAGCAGCCGGTCGGCTTCGCCCGCCTGCACCGGCCACAGCCGCGCGTCCAGCATGAATTCCCGATAGGCCGCCAGCACGGCCGCGACCGAGCGCTCGCGCCAATCGTCGAGCGCACGCGCGATCTTGCCCTGCTCGTCGGGCGCCGACTTGAGCGCGCGCTCGAGCGCGGCGGTGGCGGAATAGTCGATCGAGCGGATGAGCCCCGCCACGTCGCGGGCGGCCGGCGCCTTGCGCCGCCGTTCCGCCAGGCTGCGCCGGGGCTCGCCTTCGAAATCCAGGATCACCACGTCGTCCTTGACGATCAGCATCTGGCCGAGATGGAAATCGCCGTGATGGCGGATTTTCACGGCGTCGATGCTCTCCGGCAACAGGCCGTGCAGATAGGCCGGCAGCGATGCCTCGTGCGCCAGGATCGGGTCGATCAACGCGCGCTCGGCGGGCTTGGCGCCGGCACGGTGGCGCGCCAGCTTGCCGAAGGCGCGCTGCGCGCGCCGCAGCACGTCCTCGGTCCATTTGCCCACATCGGCCGGCGTGATCGGCTCGGGCTTGAAACCGGGCACATCGTCGCGGCTGGCGAGCGCGAGCTGCATCTCGGCCACCCGGCGGCCTACTTGGCGCATGCGCAACAGATAGGTGGCCTGCTCGTCGCTTTCGGTGGCGGCATCGCCGGTCAAGAGGCGCTGCTCCTCGACGTAGCGGTCCAGATACGCGTTGGTCACCGACCAGGCGTCGCCCTGGTTCTCGATGAAGCGGTGAACGACCGCCACGGCGCTGCGGGTCTCGCCCTCGCACCAGCTCCACGGTTCCAAGCAGCGGCGGCATGTTGGCGAAGCCGGCGATCTCGGTGAGGAAGCGTCCGACCTCGATCTCCGGATTGATGCCGGGCTCGATCCGGCGGAACAGCTTGACCACGAATTGGCCGTCCACCAGCACCGTGGTGTTCGACTGCTCGGTATCGACCGCCCGCACCTCCGCGATCGCCAGCGGCTCGGAATGGGCGAATTCGCCCACCGGGCCGAATTCCAGCCGTCCCCCCTCGATCTCGATCGTAGCGGCGGCGCGCACCTTGGCGAGCAGCATGGAGATGAACGCCGCATCGGCGGTCGCATCCAGGAGCGTGCCTTCGCGCGGCCCGCGGCGCACCGCCGCGAGCGCGTTCGGATCGTGGCGGGCGCGATCGAAGCGCGTCCAGCTGATCGCGAGCGGCATCAGGTATTGGCCGCTGTCGCGCCCGCTCTTGGTCTCGATCAGGGCCAGCGCCAGCCCCAATTCGGCGCCGGTGAGCGGGATGGTGGCGGCGAGCTTGGCGGTGACTGTCGTGCTGTCCTTGGCAGGAAACCAGCGTCGGCTCGCCAGGAAGGCCGGCAGCACGTCGCGCTCGAGGATCACACGGGCGCGGCCGTGCGAAAGCGAGCGCCAGCCCTCGGTGACCACCAGGGTCTCGAACTCCGGGGCGATGCTGGGGGATTCGATCTCGCCGGACGGCTCGCAGAGATAGAACCAGAAGAATCCATAAGGGGCGAGCGTGACCACATAAGGCTGGTCTCCGATCGGCGGGAAATTCCGGCGGCCCAGCATCTCGAGCGGGACGCGGCCGCGCCAGGGCGTGAGATCGATCTCCGTCGCCTGCGCGGAGCGCGACAGATTGGCGACGCACAGGATGACCTCGTTCTCGTGTTGCCGGGCATAGACCATCACCGAGCGGTTGCGGGTGCGGATGAAGGACAGCGCGCCGCGGCCGAACACCTGGCTGGACTTGCGCACCGAGATCAGCCGCTTGGTCCAGCTCAGCAGCGAAGCGATGTTGCGCGACTGCGCCTCCACGTTCACGGCTTCGTAGCCGTAGACCGGGTCCATGATGGTGGGCAGGAACAGCCGCGCCGGGTCGCAGCGCGAGAAGCCGCCATTGCGGTCCGGCGTCCATTGCATCGGGGTGCGCACGCCGTTGCGATCGCCCAGATAGATGTTGTCGCCCATCCCGATCTCGTCGCCGTAATAGATGATCGGGGTGCCGGGAAACGACAGCAAGCAGCGCATTCACCAGCTCGATCTTGCGCCGGTCGTTGTCCATCAGCGGTGCCAGCCGGCGGCGGATGCCGAGATTGATCCGCGCGCGCGGGTCGCTCGCATAGGTCGACCACAGATAGTCGCGCTCCACGTCGGTGACCATCTCGAGCGTCAGCTCGTCGTGATTGCGCAGGAACAGCGCCCATTGGCAGTTCGGCGGAATGTCCGGGGTCTGCCGCACGATGTCGGTGATCGGGAAACGGTCCTCCTGCGCGATCGCCATGTAGATGCGCGGCATCAACGGGAAATGATAGGCCATGTGGCATTCGTCGCCGTCGCCGAAATAGGCGGCGACGTCCTCCGGCCATTGATTGGCCTCCGCCAGCAGCAGCTTGCCGCGCGCATGGGCGTCGAGCTCGGCGCGGATGCGCTTGATCACCGCATGGGTCTCGGGAAGGTTCTCGTTGCTGGTGCCCTCGCGCTCGCACAGATACGGGATGGCATCGAGCCGGAAGCCGTCGACCCCGAGATCGAGCCATCTGCGCACCACCTGCGCGATGGCCGCAATGACGTTGGGATTGTCGAAATTGAGATCCGGCTGGTGCGAGAAGAACCGGTGCCAGTAATAGGCCTGCGCGACCGGGTCCCAGGCCCAGTTCGACTTTTCGGTGTCGTTGAAGATGACGCGGGTGCCGGCGTAACGCTGGTCGGTGTCGCTCCACACATACCAGTTGCGCGCGTCCGAGCCCGGCCGGCTGGCGCGCGCGCGCTGGAACCAGGGATGCTGGTCGGAGGTGTGGTTGACCACCAGCTCGATGATGATGCGGAGCTTGCGCCGCTTGGCCTCCTGCATGAAGCGGCGGAAGTCCTTCATGGCGCCGAAGTCGGGGTTGATGTTGCGGTAGTCGGCGATGTCGTAGCCGTCGTCGCGTCCGGGCGAGGGAAAGAACGGCAACAGCCAAAGCGCGGTGACGCCGAGGTCCTGCAGATAGTCGAGCTTCTCGGTCAGCCCGACGAAGTCGCCGATGCCGTCGCTGTTGCTGTCGGCGAACGCCTTGACGTGCAGCTGATAGATGATGGCGTCCTTGAACCAGAGCTCGTCCCCTTCGAGCGTCTGTTCGACCTTGATCTGCGACGAGGCGTCCACGATCTACCCTTTCACGCGAGGCATCGGAACAGGAGGGCGGGGTCGTGCTCCGGATCGATGCGCAGCCGCACGCCGCCCCATTCGACCGTGATGCGCTCTCCGGTGACGAGATTCTCGATGGCCGCGACGCGGCCGCGCGCGCCCGCGGGTCCGATCTCGATGTCGCCGAAATGGAACCAGAACTGGCGCGGCCCGGCCCGGCCGAGCGCGATCGCCACCGCCACCGCGTTGTCGCGGGCGGGCAATTCCTTGACGAAGCCGATGACCTCGGCGTCGTCGATGCTGGCGAAGCGCAGGTTGTCGGTCTGCTGCAGGGCCGCGTTGGCCTTGCGCATCCGGTTGAGCTGCCCGATGTAGTTCTTGATGTTGCCGGGCTTGTTCCAGTCGCGCACCTTGATCTCGTATTTCTCGGAATTCAGATATTCCTCCTTGCCCGGCAGCGGCTCGTGCTCGAGGAGCTCGAAGCCGTTGTAGATGCCGTAATTGCCGGACGAGCGTGGCGGCGAGCGCGACGCGCGCCTTGAACATCCAGGGCTCGCCGCTCTGCAGCTGGATCGGCAGGATGTCGGGCGTGCTGACGAAGAAGTTGGGGCGGAAATATTCCCGCTCCGGGTAGCCGGTGAGCTCGCTCAGATAGGCCTGCAGCTCGCTCTTGCCGGTGCGCCAGGTGAAATAGGTGTAGGACTGGGTGAAGCCGAGCTTGGCGAGCGCCTTCATGACCTTCGGGCGGGTGAAGGCCTCGGCCAGGAAGATCACGTCCGGATGCAGCGCCTGCACCTCGCGGATCAGCCACTCCCAGAACGGAAACGGCTTGGTGTGGGGATTGTCGACCCGGAAGATGCGCACCCCCTGCGCGACCCAGAACAGCACCACGTCGCGCAGCGCCAGCCACAGCGCCTCGGCGTCGGCGCCGTAGAAATCCGGGTTGACGATGTCCTGGTACTTCTTGGGCGGATTTTCCGCGTATTGGATCGAGCCGTCGGGCCGGCGCTTGAACCATTCGGGATGCTCCGCGATCCACGGATGGTCGGGCGAGCACTGCACCGCGAAATCGAGCGCCACCTCCATCCCGTGGTCGGCGCAGGCGGCGACGAAGCGGCGGAAATCGTCGAGCGTGCCGAGCTCCGGATGGATGGCGTCGTGGCCGCCCTCCGCCGAGCCGATGGCGTAGAAGCTGCCGGGATCGCCCGGCTTGGCGGTGACGGCATTGTTGCGGCCCTTGCGGTTGGTGCGGCCGATCGGATGGATGGGGGTGAGATAGACCACATCGAATCCGAGCGCTGCGATCTCGGGCAGGCGCGCGATGCAGTCCTCGAAGGTGCCGTGGCGGCCCGGAACGCTGCCCTGGCTGCGCGGCACCATCTCGTACCAGGCGCCGGCGCGGGCGAGCGGCCGGTCGGCGACCAGCGGCATGGTGGCGCTGCGGGTGAGGTCGGTCTGCTGGTCGGTGGCGGCAGCGGCCGCAACCTCGTCCAGCAGCAACCGGTCGAGCGCGTTCGCGTCGGCATTCCCGACACAGATCGCGGATCAAGCGGGCATCGGCGGCGTTGCGAGGCTTGAGGTCCTCCAGGATCTGCCACCCTTCCAGCGTCTCCAGGCTGACATCGAGCCCGGCCTGACGCTTGGCCAGGATGTCGCGCCGCCAGGTGGCGAAAACATCGGTCCAGGCCTCGATCGCATATTCGTAGCGGCCCGGACTTGGCGGGGTGAAGCTCGCAGTCCAGCGGTCGTTGCCGTGCGGCTGCAGCGGTGTGCGCAGCCACTTGCCGCGCCGCTCCCGGCCGCCACAGCAGATCGGCCGCCAGCACGGCATTGCCGTCGCGGACCAGATCGGCCCAAACGCTCGACCGGTTCGCCGGCGATGCGTTTGACCGCGAAGCGGCCGCCCTCGACGCTTGGATAGATGTCCTCGATGAGGATGCGCCGCCCGGTGCGGACGCCGATGGATGGGATGTTCACGGTTCGCCGTCTGTTCCAGCCTTGCTGCCTGCCCGTGCCGCCCCGCGCGCGTCCGTCCGGAACGGCCGAGAACAGGATGTGGAACCGATGCGCCCCGGATTTAGTTCCGTGATTTCAGTCACTCGTTGGCGCGTGAAGGCGGAAATGAGGTCGAGCAAGCCGTCGGCGGCCCCGGAGCCCGTTTCCGGAGACCGGTTGTCCCGGCGGGCCGCCCGTTTGGGCGTCGAGACGCAGTACCGCGATGCCCAGGGGCGCCCCCAAAAGGCGGACCCGCAGGCGCTTGCCCGCGTCACGGCGGCGCTGGCGGGGAGCAAGCCAGCGGTGCGGCGGCTGTTGCCCGCGACCGTCGTGGTGCGGCAGCGATCGGGATTTGCGGCTGCGGCTGAAGAGCGGTGCCCGCACCGCGGTCCGCTGGGAAATTCTCCCGGCAGCGGATGGCTCCGACGTGTCCCACGCCATTGTCGCGGCCGGGAGCGCTGTCGCATCCGTCATCGCGCTTCCCGCCGATCTGCCGCTCGGCAGCTACCGCCTGAAAGTCTCGGCGCGATCTGCCGGCAAGGAAGCCATCGAGGAGGCGACCTTGCTGCGCGCGCCCGAGCAGGCGTTTCAGGGGCCGGCGAGCGGGCCCCGGCGCCTATGGGCCCTGGCGGTTCAGCTTTATGGGGTGCGCTCGCGGCGCAACTGGGGCCATGGCGACTTCACCGATCTCATCGATCTCGTCGAGCTTGCGGCCGCGCTCGGCGCCGCCGGGGTGGCGCTCAATCCCTTGCATGCCTTGTTCGACGATCGCGCCGAGGCCGCGAGCCCGTACTCGCCCAACAGCCGGCTGTTTCTCAACCCGCTCTATATCGATGTCGACGCGATCCCGGAATTTCCCGGGCTTGCGGCAGCCGGGCTCGAGCGCGAGGTGGCTGAGCTTTCGCAGCGCGAATTGGTCGATTACGCGGGCGTAGCGGGCGCCAAGACGCGGGCGCTGGCGCTGGCTTATGAAAAGTTTCGCGATGCACGATCCGGCGCGCCGCGCGGCCTTCGAAAGCTTCCGGCGCGAACGCGGTCCCGTCCTGGCGCGGTTCGCCGGTTTTGAATTCCTGCGCCGGCGGTTCGGCACCCCTTGGCCGCAGTGGCCGCCGCCATGGCGAAATCCCACCGCTGCGGCGCTGGCGGCGCTGCGCGAGCGCGATGGCGAGGCCATCGGCTATTTCGAGTTCGTGCAATGGGTGGCCGATCAGCAGCTCGCCGCCTGCCGCCGGCGTGCCCACGATCTGGCATTGCCGATCGGGCTTTATCTCGACATCGCGGTCGGGGTGCAGCCCGACGGTTTCGATGCCTGGTGCGATCAGGATTCCGTGGTGTCCGGGCTTTCCGTCGGGGCGCCGCCCGACCTCTACAACACCGCCGGGCAGAATTGGGGATTGGCGGCCTTCAATCCGGTTGCCCTGGAGGCGCGGCAATTCCAGCCGTTCCGGCAAATGCTGCGCGCCTCGATGCGCAACGCCGGCGCCATCCGGCTCGACCACGTGCTGGGACTCAAGCGCCTGTTCCTGATTCCGGACGGGATGCGGGCCGGGCAGGGGGTCTATGTCCGTTTTCCTTTCGAGGCGCTGCTGGCGGTCGCCGCGCAGGAGAGCGTGCGGCAGCGCTGCATCGTGATCGGCGAGGATCTCGGAACCGTGCCGGAGGATTTTCGCGCGACGCTGTCGGACTGGGGCATCTGGTCCTACCAGGTGATGCTGTTCGAGCGCGCCCCGGACGGGAGCTTCCTGCCGCCGGAAGCCTACCGGGAGAATGCCCTGGTCACGTTCAGCACCCACGATCTCGCGACCTTCGCGGGCTGGAGCAGCGCCCACGATCTCGCCGTCAAGCGTGCCCTCGACATGGATCCGGGCGAGACCGACGAAGAGCGCGCGAACGCGCAGGCCGCATTGCGCAATGCGCTGCGCGCCGCGGGCGAGACCGACGTCGGCTTTCCCGCGGTTGCCCGCTTCCTGGCCCGGACGCCGGCGCGGCTTCTGGTGGTCGCGGTCGAGGATGCGCTGGGTGTTCGCGACCAGGCCAACGTTCCGGCGACCGTCGACCAGCACCCGAACTGGCGGCGCCGGCTGCCGGTGCGCCTGGAGGATCTTCGGCTGCATGCCGGCTTGACCGCGGTGGCTGACGCCATGATGGCCGCCGGCCGCAGCATTCGAGCAACGCCCCGTTCATCAGCGCTCCGGGCGAGCCGCGAACCATGAAGATCGAACGCGTCGAGCCGCAGCGGCGGCATTCGAAATCCCGGAAGATGCAGCTGGTCATTCTCACCGGCGCGTCCGGCAGCGGAAAGACCACCATCGCCAATCGGATCGCGCTGCGGTCCGCGCGGGACATCGAGGTTCTTTCTTTCGACTCGACCGGGGTCCCGCCACGCGACCAGATGATCTCGGAGCACGGCTCGGCCGAGCGCTGGCAACGGATGATGACGTTTCAATGGTTCGCGCGCTTGGCGGAATTGCGCGAAAAGAGATCGCGCATTCTGTTCGAGGGGCAGATGCGCCCTTCGCTGGTGGCGGAAGCCGCCAAGGCGCAGGGGATCGACGAGTATTCGCTCATCCTCCTCGATTGCGACGATGCGACGAGATCAAGGCGTCTGCAACTCGGGCGCGGCCAACCCGATGCGGACGATCCGACAATGACGAATTGGGCGAGGTATCTTCGCAGCGAGGCAAAGGAGGGGGGATACGAGATCATCGACACCTCCAACCTGCCGCTCGCCGGCTGCGTCCAGCGGGTCCTGGCCTATTTCTGATGCTGCGACCGCCTGGTCACTCCGACATCTGCAGGGCAGAAGCCGACCAAGAGGCTGAGGGCATGGTTTCTGTGCGCTCGGAAGAAACTGGCGTCGAGAATACGATTTTGTTTCGACGAAGGGCTATGCCGAGCACGCACCGCGTATCAAGATTGCCGTCGATCCACCGGACACGTCGCCGGTATGGCGCGTCCCTTTCGCCTCGAGCGGCTGGCGCTTGACGCGAGTGCGCAAATCAGTGCATTCGTCAAATTGAAACTCAGGAGCTGTGCCCGGCCGGAACCCCGCGCCGGGTTTTTTGCCTGGTTTCGCGATGAACTCAAATTTCCCGGTTCGGCTGAGGACAAGGATACCTTCCGAAGCCTTGCGCCGTTTGCATGGCTCCGCGTCCCTTCAGCCCTGATCCGGCAAGTATGTATTGTTGTTTACAATACTGCCGGCCCCGGAGCCATGCGATTTGGTGTGGTCGTCGGCCTTGCGGCATCAGCCTTGCGCGATCGGAGCGCTCACGGCCTTGAGCCAGGCGCGCGCTCGCGGATCGAGGAGCGGCGCCAGGCTAGCGGCGACGCGGGCGTGGTGGCGGTCGCGACGGCGGAGCGGCGTCCGCTTTGGGGCCACTGCGGACCTAAGTCGAGCATGCGCGGGAGGAGAAGGCCTCGGATTGCAGGAAGCCCAATGAAATGGTTCTCCTCGCCAACAAAAAAGTGCGGCCGGCTCCGGGGGAGAGCCGGCCGCGCGCGAACCCGGTCGGGGGACGGGGAGGGGGGACGTGACCGGGGACGCGTAGCTCCTATGCGGGCGCTTCAGCGCGA
This sequence comes from uncultured Alphaproteobacteria bacterium, assembly GCA_963744275.1. Lineage (GTDB taxonomy): Bacteria > Pseudomonadota > Alphaproteobacteria > Rhizobiales > Xanthobacteraceae > VAZQ01. The sequence goes on along the minus strand of CAVUSX010000020.1, from coordinate 72,206 downwards.
GGTTGCGGTGGCGACCGCGGGATGCGGATCGCCGAGCGCGATCCAGGTGTTGGGATCGGTCTGCGATTGGCGCTTGACGAAATGGTAGCCGGTCTCCGACCAGAGCAGGATTTCCGGGCTCTGGTTGTCGAGAATGAACTCGCCTTTGTCGGTCTTGACCGTGAGCACGGCGTGGCCGTCGCCGTTGCGGTCGCGCACCACCGTGATCAGCAGCGCCTGGCGCGGCCATGCGGCCTGCAGCAGCAATTTGCGCTTGAGCAGCACGTAGTCCTCGCAGTCGCCGTAGCCGTCGTCCGGATAGTTCCAGCGCTCGACCTCGCCCCAGTGGTCCATGTCGGTGACCGGCCAGACCGAATCGTTGACCCACTTGTTGATCTGCGCGAGATCCTTCCAGGCCTTCGGGGTCAGCACGACATCGCGGGCCTCGAGCGGCCTGGTCTCGCATTCAGGCGCATATTCGACGCAGAAGCTGCTCCAGCCGATGGGCGGCCGCGTCGGCACTCCCAGCGTGATGAAGAGTTGTTGATCACTCGACGCCTGCGCGGTCGGTGTCGCCAGTCCGCCCACCATGAGCATCGCGGTGGCGAAGCCGGTCGCCAATATCTTCGTGCAATTCACTTGCATCCCGTGGCCCCTCCCTGTTCGCGGAGCCACGTTTCGCACAAAGCTTTTGTTTCGCGACTAAACTCGCGAAGTCATTTTGAATAGAACGAAAGTAAATGTTGTCTCGAATACTGTTCTTGTTTGAAGAGATATTGAGTAAAAATTTAAACGATCGAAATTGAGTAAAATTGTCCGCATTAACCCGGCATCGGCGGTGCCCACGCGGTTTCGCGGCGCCGCCGGCATGGGCGTTAACCGAGCGTGCCGGTGTGGAATGCTGATGATGCAGAGAGGCGCGCGCCCGGAACGGGCGCCGCGGCGCGCAAGACGGTGGCCGGCGCGGGGGCCGGCGCTTACCCGCCGGTAATATTTTCTTCGAGGAAGTCCGGGTGCTGGAGCCGGATGAACTCGACCGCGAAGCCTTCCTCGATATGGCGCACCACCCGGCTCGGCGTCTTGCCGAGGGTGACGAGGGCTCCCATCTCGGGCCGCTGGTCGCTCTTGACCGCCGCGCCCGACTGCGAGATGTCGATGACGCGGCAGGACAGATTGACGCCGTTGGGCAGGATCAGCCGCGCCATCGGGTTGCGCGGGGTGATGCGGCCGTGGCGGCGGTCTTCGGGCAATCCCAGAATGCCGCGGTTGGCGAGCCAGGTGAGCTGGGCGGCGAGCTTGTCGCGCTTGCGCGCCGTGGCCGCGACCGTCATGGCGAAGCCGTTCTCGAACTGGCGCGCGACAATGCCTTCCAGCCGCCCGACATGATCCACATAGGCGATGACGCGCTCGCCGGGCTTGCCGGCGACCGGTGCGATCAAAGCCATCCCGCCGGGCGACATATTGACGACCTGGCAGGGAAACTCGCGCCGATCCGCCAGCATGTAGCGTCCGAGCAGATCGACCTGGACGCGCTGGAATCGCCGGCGTTCCTCGCTCAGCGGCAGGATCAAGTGCTTCTTTTGAGGTAGCGACATGCCGCCGTGCGCCTGCAGCCCAGTATGGCTCGGATGCCACGCAGGCTATGCACGCTTTGTTAACGCTAGGTTAGTGCGGCACGCAGTAGGCCGGCTCAATTGCGCTTTAGGCGCGTGTGCCTTCAGGCTTGGCCGCCGTCATAGACCACGAGTCCATGGCGGAGGCGCGCGACCCGCGCATTTCCCCCCGCACGGGCCGGCACGAGGGGCGGGCTGCGCGGCACCGAGTCCGGGCCGGTCTGCGGACCCAGATAGCGGGTCATCCCGAGCGTCAGCGGCCCGAGCGTTTCGGCACCGAGCCAATACGGGACCTCGGTCGGCACCAGCGCGCCCAGAATGCGGGTGCTGGCGCCGCCCCGGTGCGCGAGCGGAAGGGCGAGGAACTCGAGCTCGAGCGCGGCCCCGGTGCCGCTGCGGCCCGATGCGCCCGCCACCACGCCGACCAATTCGGTGGCCACGGTCGCCAGGACCTCGCGGATCTCGTCTCGGCTGGCGCCCGACCAGATGTCGGTGAAAGCCGCGCCTTTGAGCTCGCGCCCGAAGGCGGCGCAGACGCGCGTGCCGGCGATCCGGAACGGATGTCCGGCGCGCGGATCGAAGGTGAGCATGAACGTGTCGGCGAGAATCCGGCGAATGGCGCCCGGCTCGATCTCGCTGCGCTCGGGCGCCGAGCGGCCGCCGCGCCGGGTGTTCCAATAATCGAACAGTTCGCGAGTTGAAGGATGTTTCATGACGCCTGTACCACCCCGGTGCGGATCCGGTCCGCGGTGACCCGGTGCGGGACAACGGCGGCGGATTCTTCGAGCCATCAGGCTCATTTCCGAGCCATCGGGGCTCAGTGAGCACGGCGTGTGCCGGGGAGGCGGGCGGCAGGGGTCCGCCTCGGTCGACGAAGCGTTAGTGTTAAGAAAGGATTGATGTGGGCGCGCCGTCCTCGATCCCATAGGTTCGCCGGCGGTCCACACCGGCCGTGCCCCCACCCCAACCTCGCCGCACAGGCGGGGAGGGCGGGGGCCGGCGATGAGCTTCAATGACGGGGAAGGCCAAGGGGACGTGACAGGCGCTCGAGGCGCCACCAAATCGGCTGCAACTGTTCCGCCGCTGAAATTGGGATGCGAGACCGCTGTTCCCGGGCAACCGGGATCGGCCACTTCAAAGGGAGGGCTTCGCCCTCCCTTTTTTTGTGGCCGGCTTGCTTGCCGCGGCGGGCCGGGCGGCCTATCTGGGCGGGCCAGCGCCAAGTCAATCGGCGCCGAACGGATATCCAGTGGAAAATACCCGCGAACCTGCCTTCAACATTCCGGCGGTCGTGCTGTGGCTGACGGTCGCCTTGTGCGTCATCCATGCGATGGTGGCCTTCGTGCTGCCGGAGGACGTGAGCGAGACGGTGCTCGAATGGTTCGCCTTCGATCCGTTGCGCTATCACGCGAGCGTTCCGGAGCTGGACGGGCCTTTGCCCGGCGGCGTCCCGGCCGCGATCTGGACGTTCGTGACCTACGCGTTCCTCCACGGCAGCTTGGCGCATCTGGGCTTCAACCTGATCTGGCTGGTCGCTTTCGGGACACCGGTGGCGCGCCGTTTCGGGACCTGGCGTTTCCTGGGCTTCTTCGCATTCACGGCGGCGACCGGCGCGCTCGCTCATCTGATCAGCTATTTCGGCGAGGACGCGCCCACCATCGGTGCCTCGGCGGCGGTGCTCGGCATGATGGCGGCAGCGATGCGGTTCGTCTTCCAGCCCGGCGGCCCGCTCGGATTTCTGCGCCTGGGCGAAGCCGAGACCTATCGGGTGCCGGCGAAGCCGCTCGGCGCGATGCTGCGCGATCGGCGCATGATCTTGTTCACATTGGCATGGTTCGGGCTCAACGCCCTGATGGCACTGCCGATGTTCGCGCTGCCGGGGGTCGAGGAGAGCATCGCCTGGCAGGCCCATATCGGCGGATTTGTCGGCGGCCTGCTCGCGTTTTCGGTGTTCGATCCGGTCAAGGCCACGACGATGACCGAAACCGGGCAGGATCCGGACGTGGAACCGATCGACGACGAGGCGGGGAACCCTTAGGGGATTGCTGGCTCGCCGAATTCTTTTTCCGGCTTGTCGCTTTTGTGCACTGCAGTCGGATCGCATCCGACGGCAGGATCGCTCGCCGGCCTTTTCCTAAATTTGTTCCGGTGAGCGTGTAAGGAATTTCCGATCTTGCGCGCGCCGCAATTTGGTTCGATCATCGACGTGTTGCGTCATGTGCTCAATCGGCGCTTGGACCCGCAGTGCGCCAAAGTGCTGATGATCTATTTCAAAAAGTGATCAAATCCGTGACGCGACGGAACTCGCGACCGATACCTGCATTGCGCAAGCGACCGGTGCGCCGAGCGATCGGCTCATACTTGGTCTAGGGAGACGAGCCATGAACGTCAAAACGATGCTGTCCCTCAAGGGCAGCCATGTCGTCACCATCGAGCCCCATGCGACGCTCGAGGCGGCCATCGCCACGCTGGCGAAGAACCGGATCGGCGCGCTGGTCGTGCTGGGCGCGGATGAGCGCGTGATCGGCATCCTGTCCGAGCGCGACATCGTGCGCGCGCTGGCGGAGCTGGGCGCGGCTGCGCTCGCCACCCCGCTGGCGCAGGTCATGACCCGCAAGGTCGTCACCTGCAGCGAAGCCGAGACCGTCGCCGGCATCATGGAGCGGATGACCACGGGCAAGTTCCGGCATGTACCGGTGCTCGAGCAGGACCGGCTCGTCGGCATCGTGTCGATCGGCGACGTCGTCAAGCAACGGCTGTCGGAGATCGAGCACGAGAGCGCGGCACTGCGCGATTACATCCAAACCGCATGATGCTCATCGGCGCATAGCGCCGGAGTATGCACATGGCGCGTCGAAGACGCGGGCAAACGCGCACGGGCAGCCGGGACCCTACGCGGCACGGACACGCCGTCGTCGAGGTCGTGATCGGGCAACCGCGATCGATCGCCGTGTATTGAGGCTGGCTGGCGGTCGCGCAGCGCGAGCCGCGCGGCAGAAATGACGACCCGGGCATCGATCGACGCGGAACTCACGTGCCTGAGCAGCTCGAATGCAAAATCACCCTCCATAACAGGTGATTACCGCCATTTCATCATGCGTTACTTGCGGTATGTCGGGTCGCCCGACTTACTTCGCGTGCGGCAAATGCGTGCGCTGCGCTACACTAATTGAGATTGCGAAGTCGGAGTGCTACGCCGATGGCTCAGCATGTCTCCAGCCGGATGCCAACATGACGGGATGTATGCGTTATACCAATTCCCTGAGATTGTAACTCTGTCTGGGATTCCCAAGGCGGCGCGAGTTTGATTCAGGGTGGCGAACGAAGGAGGTTCGCCATGTCGGTTCCTATACCCCTGCGTGGGGATTTCAACGCTGCCCAGCTCCGCGGGCTTGCGAAGAGGACGAAAGACGGCCCTCAGGCCCGACGGCTTCTGGCTCTGGCGGTCATCTATGACGGTGGGACGCGCAGCGAAGCGGCGAAGGTCGGCGTGTCGGACTTCAGATCGTCCGCGATTGGGTACTGCGATTTAACGCGCGAGGGCCGGAGGGCCTGCTTGACGGCAAAGCGCCTGGCCAGCCCTCGAAGCTCAACGATGCCCAGCGCCAAGCTATCGCGCGGATGATCGAGAGCGGCCCGATCCCGGCGGTTCATGGCGTCGTGCGCTGGCGGCTGATCGATCTGGCGCAATGGATCTTCGAGGGGTTCCGCATCACCGTCGCCAAGCAGACATTGAGCCGGGAGTTGCGAGCTATGGGCTATCGCAAGCTTTCGGCCCGTCCCCGCCATCATGCCCAGGCCGTGGGCGCGATCGAGGATTTTAAAAAAACTTCGCCACGCGCATGGACGAAGTCGCGCACGAAAAAGCGATCGACGTCGAGACCATAGAAATTTGGTTCCAGGATGAGGCGCGCATCGGCCAGAAGAACAAAATCACCCGCCGATGGGCCAAGCGCGGCACACGACCGAGCGCACCCCGCGATCAGCGCACTGCCTCGACCTACATCTTCGGAGCCGTCTGTCCGAAGGAGGGTAAAGGCGCTGCCCTCGTCATGCCCGCCTGTAATACCGAAGCGATGAACCTGCATCTTCTCGAGATCGAAAGCGCAATCGCGCCGGGCGCCCACGCAGTGCTCCTGGTCGATCAAGCCGGCTGGCACATGTCGGCACGCCTCGTCGTACCCCAAAACATCACCATAATCGCGCTGCCGTCGAAATGCCCCGAACTCAATCCCGTAGAAAACGTCTGGGAGTTCATGCGCGACAACTGGCTCTCCAACCGCGTCTTCAGCTCCTACGAAGACCTGGTCGATCATTGCTGTGACGCGTGGAACAAGCTCGTCGACCAGCCCTGGCGAATCATCTCCCTCGGTTTGCGCCAATGGGCGCACCAGTTCTGATCAAAGGGATTTGGTATTAGAGGGCCTCGAATGTCAGAGCAGGATTTGCTCGCATCGTGCGACAGCGAACCCATTCACCTCCTTGGTGCAATCCAGCCGATCGGCTTTCTGTTGTCGGTGAGCTCAGACTGGATCGTCGTCCGGGCCTCGACAAACGTCCATACGTTCTTGGGCGTCAGACACGACGAGATCGTGGGCCGTCCGGCGACCAATTGCATGGCGGCGGATTTGCTCCACGACATTCGCGGCCGACTGCAAATAGCCTCCGGCAACGGTATCGTCGAGCGCTTGTTCGGTAAACGGTTGGCCCCGGGATCGCCATCCTACGACGTTGCCATCCATGTCTCCGGAAACGAGACCATCATCGAGTTCGAGCCTTCGGTCGGAGCGAACGGGCCGCCACTGAGCATCCTGCGCTCGATGATCGCGCGGGTCGAGCGCCAGACCTCGATGCGGTTCATCTACCGAGAAGCTGCACGGCAAGTTCGCGCGCTGACCGGCTTCGACCGCGTGATGGTGTACCGGTTCGACGAGGATGGCGCCGGCGAGGTGGTGGCGGAATCGGCCGATAGGGATTTGCCGCCGTTTCTCGGCCTGCGCTACCCAGCGTCGGACATTCCCGCCCAGGCGAGGGCGCTCTACCTGCGAAACTTTCTTCGGATCATTTCGGACGTTGACGCCGCTCCGGTTCCGATAACGCCTGCGCTTTCTCCTGCAGGCGTGGCGCTCGATCTCTCCATGAGCAGTCTGCGCAGCGTTTCGCCCGTCCATATCGAGTATCTGCGCAACATGGGCGTCAAAGCATCGATGTCGGTCTCCATCATCCAGCATGGAAAGCTCTGGGGCTTGATCGCATGCCATCACGGCAAGCCTGTCCGTCTCAGCCTGGAAACCCGTTCGACGGCCGAGCTTTTCGGTCAGATGTTTTCCTATCTGCTGGAGACGCGGGAGCGCGAGGATGACATTCTCCATGAGACGCGTTCGCGCGAGGTTCACGACCGGATAGCGACCGCGTTCTCCTCGCCTGATGCATTCTTGCAGAACATCCCGGACTTCCTCGCCAGCGTGGCGGACTATATCGCGGCTGACGGGATAGGCGTCTACCATTCGGGCGAGATCAGTTTGTCGGGGTCGAGCCCGACGCGGACAGAGTTTCTGGAGCTTATCGGGTTTCTCAACAAGAGCGCGCCTGGACGCGTTTTTTCCACCCCTTGTCTCAGCCAAGTGTTCCCGGAGGCCCTGGACCATCCGACGGGACCGGCCGGGGTCCTTTCAATACCGATCTCGCGCACCCCCCGCGACTACCTGGTGTTCTTTCGGAAGGAAGTCGAGAAGACCGTGATTTGGGCAGGCGAGCCGGAAAAGACAACGACCCCGGGCCCTGGCGGCGGACGGCTCACGCCGCGAAAGAGCTTTGAAGCGTGGCGGGAGACTGTGCGCAATCAGTCGCTGCGTTGGAGCGGGCGCGAACTGCGCGCTGCCGAAGCGCTGCGCGTTACCCTGATAGAGCTCGTGCTCCGGATGTCCGAGACGGCCCAGGCCGACCGCGCATCGGGTCAACAAAGCCAGGAGCTCCTGATCGCGGAGCTCAATCATCGGGTGCGGAACATTCTCGGACTGGTTCGGGGCTTGATTTCACAGAGCGCAGTCACGGCCGCCGATGTCCGCAGCCTCGTCGAGAGCCTCGACCACCGGATCGGGTCGTTGGCGCGCGCGCAAGATATTCTGACATCGAACGACTACAAGGCGGCTTCGCTATATGCGTTGCTTTCGACGGAAATTGAAACCTACGGCTGGTTTGAGGAGCGTCTCACATTCTCCGGACCCGATGTCATGTTGCAGCCAAAGGCCTTCGTTCCCGTGGCACTGGTGGTCCATGAGCTGGTGACCAATGCGCGGAAATATGGCGCGCTCTCCGTCGACAACGGCAAAATCGAGGTCACCGTCCTTCCCGACCAGATTGGCAACGTCGCGGTCACCTGGAACGAGACCGGCGGCCCACCGGTCACCGCGCCGACCCGCCGCGGCTTCGGATCGACGATCTTGGAGCAGCTCATTCCGTTCGAGCTGAACGGCTCGAGCTCGTCACGATACCTCCCGCTCGGCTATCGTTTGGACCTCGTTCTTCCCGCAGCGGTGGCGCAATGCGTCGAAGCGCCTCACACCGCCGCTGGTGCACCGCCGATTGAGCCAAATGCGATCGATCAGGTCGAATTGCTGGATATTCTGAGTACGTGCTTGCTGGTTGAGGACAACCTGTTCATAGCGATTGATGCCGAGGACATATTGCTGTCTCTCGGGGCGCGCACTGTTGTCGTTGCCAGTTCCGTTGCGCAGGCCCTTGACGCCGTCGAAAAGCATGAGTTCAGCTTTGCGCTTCTGGACGTCGATCTTGGTGCCGAGAACAGCCTACCTGTTGCCCGACAGTTGAGAGCCCGCAACGTTCCGTTCGCGTTCGGTACTGGTTACGGCGAAGGCTTCGCAGTTGGTGAAATCTTCGGCGACGTGCCGATCGTCGCAAAGCCCTCTCATCGAGCCGCGATGCGCAACTTCTTGCTGGGGCTGGCGCTTCCGAACCGTTCCCCATGCGGAAACGCGGGGTTGCAGTAGCAAATGCTTGATGCAGCGGAAAAGCCGAGGAAGCAGATGGTGCGTGGTCATGCCCACGAACGTCTTCGGGCGGAAACGCATGCCTTGCACGGACTTTTGGATTCGCGGCTCGATCCGTCCACGCTTTCGGGCCTGCCGGGATACCGGAAATTGCTGCTTTCGAATTGGCCAGTGGTTGCCGTCGAGCAGGCGCTGGAGGAGGCCGGTATCCGTCGTCTGTTGCCGGATTGGTTCAGGCGCCGGCGCCGGGCGGCGCTGGTCAGCGATCTGCGGGAATTGGGCGCCTCGCTTCCTTCCGTCCTGGAATTCACCATCGCCTCCGACGACGGCACCCTCCTGGGTTGGAGCTATGTATTGGAGGGCAGCCGCTTGGGTGCGCAAGTAATCGCAGGGATGATCAATGGACGGGCAGACGAGAAAATCCTGAGCGCCACCAGGTTCCTGCGCCACGGCATCGGTGAGCATCTGTGGGATAGTTACAAAGCGGCCTTGGCCAGCATCGATGGCAATCCGGCTGCAATCTTGAAAGCATGCGCAGGCGCAGAAGCCGCATTCGAATGTTTTTTGACTGCCGCGTGCGCACCGGGACAATGCTGAGACCAAACGGTGTGCGCGTCGACGGACGCGAAGGGCGCCCGCTATCACGATCGCGGTCATGAAGGCTCGTGGTGTGCAAAATTCCGCGTGCGCGCCTATTCGACCGCGCCCGCTGCCCAAAGAGGCGTCCCCACACCCGCAAGAGATTATATGAATTCGGTAGCGCGTAAGAGGAACCCGGCCGCTGGCCCTTATTCGGCGGCCTCCGGCTTGGGCGCGTGGCGCGGCAGCCGCGGTCGCAGCATGGGGAAGACTTTATCTACCACCGCGTAATCGTTGTAGCCGCAGCGCGCGATCGGCTGCATGGCGGCCGTATCGAGCCTGCCGTCCTTGATGAAGCGGTCGTCGATATAGACGCCGACCACCTGCCCGAACACGACGTAGCGCTGCGAGGTGCGGCCGTCGAGATCGGTGAGATCGACGATCTGCAGGAGCTTGCATTCGAGCGCGCACGGCGATGCCGCCACCCGCGGCGGCCGCACCAGGCGCGAGGGCGCGGGCTCGAGGCCCGCCTCGATCATCTCGTTGACCCCGCGCGGAAACTCCGTGCCGCTCGTGGACACCGCCTCGCGCAGCGCGAAATTCGCGAAATTGCACACGAACTCCTTGGTCTCCTCGACGAAGGCGATCGTGTCCTTGCGCCCGCCGCTGGAGAACATCACCATCGGGGGGTGCTCGGAGACGGCATTGAAGAACGAATAGGGCGCCAGGTTGATCTCGCCTTTTGCGCTGACGGAGGTGAGCCAGCCGATCGGCCGCGGCACCACGATCGCCTTGAAGGGATCGCGCGGCAGTCCGTGGTCGTTCTTGGCGGTTTCGTAGAACATGGTCGCTCCGGGCGGCGTTGCGGTGCCGGCTAAACCGGGAAGCGGGTTGCGATCTGGTCGAGCGGCGGACGCGGCCGGTCCTCCGGCCGACCCGGCGGCCGGCCGATGTGAATGAAGCCGGCGATGCGCTCGTGCGGCGCCAGGCCGAGCGCATCGAGCACGCCGCGGTCGTAGGCGTACCACTCGGTGATCCAGCTCGCCCCGTAGCCGAGCGCATGGGCGGCGAGCACGAGGTTCATGGCGGCGGCGCCGGCCGAGAGCACCTGCTCCCATTCCGGAATCTTCACGTGCGGACCGGCGCGGCTGACCACGGCCACCACCAGCGGGGCGCGCGCCAGCCGCTCGCGCTCGGCCTCGACATGCTCGGGCTTGGCGTCCGGATACTTGACCCTGAAGGCGGCCGCGATGGCGGCGCCGGCCGCCCGTCGCGCCTCGCCCTCGAACACGATGAAGCGCCACGGCGTCAGCTTGCCGTGATCGGGCACACGCGACGCGACCGTCAGGAGCGTATCGATCTCGGCGGCGGAAGGGGGCGGACCGGCGAGCTCGATCGGCTTGAAGGAGCGGCGGGTGGTGAGGAGCTCGATGGCGTCGGTCATGATTGGGGTTCGCCTAGCACAGGGCCTCCTTGGTGACAAACCGTCCAGCGGCTTGAATTTGCCGCGATTTCGGGCAAAACCCCAGTCATGAGGTTGGCGGGGACCAGCTTGGGCCGCAGGGGCCTATTTGTCTTTGCGATCGGCTTGTGGCTGCTCACGCCCCCCGATCCCGCAATGGCGCAGTTTTTCGATGGCCAGAGCACGCCCCGGCCGCCCGGGGACGTGCCGGTGCCGCCTCCCGCCGTCAATCTGGCCCCGCCCAGCCCCGGCACGCGCGGCGACCGCATCGCGCCCCCGAGCGGACCCGTGCTGCAGTCGCTGCCCCCGACCGCGGTCGTCCCGGCGCCGGCGCCGACCCAAATCGTGCCGGCCATCCCGGCCGGGCAGGCGGCCCTTGCGCTGAGCGCCCGGTTCGGCCGCGACATGCCGGTGGTCACCGGCGGGCTGGTCTGGCGGGTCTATGGCAACAAGCCGGACCAGACCGGCGCCTTTCGGCTCCTCAAGGAGGACCGGGCGCCGATGCCGGTCATCAACCTGCCGCCCGGGGGGTACGTGATCCATGTCGGCTTCGGGCTCGCGAGCGCCACCCGGGCGGTGCAGCTGCGCGCCGGCGAGACCGCACGCGAGCTGTTCGAGATCCCGGCCGGAGGGTTGCGGATCGAAGGGCGGGTCGGCGATGCCCGCATCCCGCCCGGACAGATCTCCTTCGATGTCTACAAAGGCAGCCAATTCGAGCCGAGCGACAAGCGGCCGATCGCGCAGTCGGTCATGACCGGCGACCTGGTCTTGATGCCCGAGGGCATCTATCACATCGTATCCAACTACGGCGACGCCAACTCGGTGGTGCGCTCCGACATCCGGGTGCAGGCCGCCAAGCTCACCGACGCCACCGTGACCCACCGCGCCGCCATCATCACGCTCAAGCTCGTGAACGAAAAAGGCGGGGAAGCCATCGCCGATACCCAATGGTCGGTGCTCACCCCGGGCGGCGACGTGATCAAGGAATTGATCGGCGCGTTCCCGCACGTGATCCTGGCGGAAGGCGACTACCGGGTGATCGCGCGCAACGACAACAAGAGCTACGAGCGTGAATTCAAGGTGATCACGGGGGTCGATGGCGAGGTCGAGGTTCTGACCCGCTGACACGAAGCCTTGCCATGAGCGGACCGCTGCAAGCGACCATCGGCGTTCTTCTGGCTGCGGGCATTTCGGCCGCGGTGGCTGCGCCTGCCATCCCATCGAGCGAGATGCCCGGCCGCGAGCGCGACCGCTTCACCGATTCCCCGGTCGAGCGTTTCATGCGGCCCGGCCCCTACGAGTTCCCGCCGGTGATCGAGCCCGCCGAGCCGCGATGCAAGAACCAGAAGCCTGGTCATTCCAAGTCGCGATCGACCAAGCACAGGGACTGCTGACGACAAGGTCGCGAATTGCGGCCCTTCAAATTTTCTCGGCGACTGAAGCCAACACCGCGGCAACCTTCTGCTTGAGGGTCTCCCCGTTGAACGGCTTGACGATATAACCGTTGGCTCCGGCCTCCTTGGCGGCCATAACGTTGTCGAGCGTGGTCTCCGCCGTCAGCACAATGACGGGTAGCCGCTCGAGACTCGGATATGCACGAATCCTCTGCAACAGCATGTGTCCGGTCATCGGCCGCATGTTCCAGTCGCAGAGCACGAGTCCATATTGTCTTTCTTGCAGGCGCGCGAGCGCCGTGGCGCCGTCGAACACGTCGTCGACATCACTGAAGCCGATCAGCATCAATAGATTGCGCGCCAGGCGCGCCATCGTGCGGCTGTCGTCGACGACGAGGACCGGCATCGCCAAAGAAGAGGTCACGTTCAACTCCTCACCAAATCTCGTACCACGTATTTCTACGCGGCGTCACCGCAACAATTGGTTAATCCACGCGCGATTTGCGGAGCCCCTCGATCTTGGCAATGACCCGGCCTGGCAGGCGGCCCGCGAAGGCGCCGGCGAGATCCTGATCCCGAGGCGCCTCAGGCGGCCGTTTCGCTCCGCTTCACGTCCGGCGGCACCGCCTCGTCGGCGAGCGCGGAGAGCGCCGCATCCAGCCCCATGACCTGCTGGTCCTCCTTGCCGAAGCGGCGGATCGAGACCGTGCGCTCGGCCGCTTCCTTCTTGCCGACCACCAGGAGCGCCGGCACCTTGGCGAGCGAGTGCTCGCGCACCTTGTAGTTGATCTTCTCGTTGCGCAGGTCGCCCTCGACCCGCAGGCCCGCGCGTTGCGCCGCCTCGATCGCTACGCGCGCATAGTCGTCGGCATCCGAGGTGATGGTGGCGACCACCGCCTGCAGCGGGCTCAGCCACAGCGGCAGGTGGCCCGCATAGTGCTCGATCAGGATGCCGGTGAAGCGCTCGAGCGAGCCGAACATGGCGCGATGGAGCATGACCGGCGTCACCTTGTCGGAATGCTCGTCGATATAGAAGGCGCCGAGCCGGCCCGGCATGTTGAGGTCGACCTGGATGGTGCCGCACTGCCAGTCGCGGCCGATGGCGTCGCGCAGCACGTATTCGAGCTTGGGCCCGTAGAAGGCGCCTTCGCCCTTGTTGAGGGTCCAGGGCCGTTTCGAGGCCTCGAGCGCCTGCATCAGGGCCAGCTCCGCCTTGTCCCACAGCGCATCGTCGCCGATCCGCTTGTCGGGACGATCGGAGAACTTGATGTGGACGTCGGCAAAGCCGAAATCCTGGTAGATCGAAAGGATGAGATCGTTGATCTTCAGCGCTTCCTCGGCGATCTGGCCTTCCGTGACGAAGACATGGGCGTCGTCCTGGGTGAAGGCACGCACCCGCATCAGTCCGTGCAGCGCGCCGGACGGCTCGAAGCGGTGCACCTTGCCGAATTCCGCGATCTTGAAAGGAAGATCGCGGTAGGACTTGAGCCCGTTCTTGAAGATCTGAACGTGGCCCGGGCAGTTCATGGGCTTGATGGCGTATTGGCGCTCGTCGTCCTCGCGCTTCTCGGTCAGGAACATCATGTCGCGGTAGGCCGCCATGTGACCGGTGGCGACCCACAGCTGCGAATCCATGAGCTGCGGCGAGTTGACCTCGACGTAGCCGGCCTGCGCCTGGCGGCGGCGGATATACTGCTCGAGCGCCTGGAACAGGGTCCAGCCCTTCGGGTGCCAGAACACCGAGCCGGGCGCCTCCTCCTGGAAGTGGAACAGATCCATCTCGCGGCCGACCCGGCGGTGGTCGCGCTTCTCGGCCTCCTCGATCTGCCTGAGATAGGCGTCGAGCTCCTCCTGCTTGGCGAAGGCGGTGCCGTAGATGCGCGAGAGCATCTCGCGGTTGGAATCGCCGCGCCAATAGGCGCCGGCGACCTTCATCAGCTTGAACGCCCCCCCGATCTTGCCGGTCGAGGTCATGTGCGGACCGCGGCAGAGGTCGAACCAATCGCCCTGGCGATAGAGCTTGATCGATTCTGCCGGCCGGGATGGTGTCGACCAGCTCCACCTTGAACAGCTCGTTCTTGTCGCGGAAGACGCGCTTGGCGTCCTCGCGCGACATGACCTCCTTGGTGAAGGGCTTGTCGCGCGCGATGATCTCGCGCATCTTTTTCTCGATCGCCGCGAAGTCCTCGGGCGTGAACGGCTCGTTGCGGAAGAAGTCGTAATAGAATCCGTTCTCGATCACCGGCCCGATGGTCACCTGCGTGCCGGGCCAGAGCGTTTGCACCGCCTCGGCCAGCACATGGGCGCAATCGTGCCGGATCAGCTCGAGGCTGCGCCGATCCTCGCGGGTGAGGAACTCGATCTTGGCGTCGCGCTCGATCGGATCGGCGAGATCGGTGACGATGCCTTCGAGCGCCATCGCCACCGTGCGCTTGGCGAGCGACGGCGAGATGCCTTTGGCGATGTCGAGACCGGTTATGCCGTTGGGATAATCCCGACTGGCACCGTCGGGGAAAGTCAAAGTGACCATGATGACCTCGTGCTCACTCGCTGCCTACGAATGCAGGTAAGCGTGGCCGGACGGATTTGGGTGATCCTCAGGGTTGCGATGGTCCGCAGAGGAAGCCCGAATACGCCAAGCGGGACGGGCATATACCACCGGAAATGGCAGGTCAAAGGTCAATGCGGCGTTGATCCACCCGCACGCGGCGGCGGTCCCGGATTGGTGCCGCGCCAGCGCGCGTAGCGCCAGGGCGCAAACCAGCGCGCATCGGCCGGAAGGCTCTCGGCCACCACATCGAGCCCGGACGTTCCGAACGGCTGGCAGCGGCACAGCCGCGCCAGGGTCATCCAGCCGCCCGCCCACAGCCCGAAACGGTCGAGCGCCTGGTCCGCATAGACCGAGCAGGTCGGCAGATGCCGGCAATGAAAGCCGACCAGCGGCGAAAGCGTATAGCGATAAGCCGCAACCAGGCCGCGGGCCGCGCGCCGCGGGGCGCCGGCCACGGCGGATTTGGTCTGGCGAAAGATCGAGGTCACTCAGTTTTCCGATGCGCGCGTGCACATCCTCAAGATCAAGAACTTCGCTCTAGGTATTTGTCTTGTCGCTGCCGCTAGAACGTCCGCTTGCAGCGGTTCTGGATGAAGCGCGCCGCGTAGTCGACGCGGGTTTTCTCCCAGTCGGCGGCGGACGAGGCATAGCCCGAGGCCGGGCAGTGCGCCACATGGGTCTTGAGTTGGCCCGCGAACGCCATGATGGTCTCGAGCGTGATGCAGGTGATCGGCCGGTCGGCCGGCGAGGCGACCTCGAGCCGCGGCAGCTCGGATTCGTCCTTCATGAGGGAAGCCTCTTCGGCCTTGCAGTCGATCGCGGCGGCGGCGGACTCCCGGCCGGAGCGGCGCCCCAAGCGAGCACGAGCAGCAGCTTCAATCCGGCCCTCACACTCACGTCACCCAGCCCCCCAAGGACCCTTTCGATCGCCGCCGTCGGCCGCCATGCGGCCCGCTCGACCACCACGCGGCTACTCGGTTACTCGGCCGCCACGGCATCCCGGCGCTTGGCCTCGATCTGGTTGATGGCATCGACCACCGCATCGAACGTCAGCAGGGTCGAGGCATGGCGCGCCTTGTAGTCGCGCACCGGCTCGAGCACCGCCACGTCGGCCCATTTGCCGGTGGGCGGGGCGCCATTCTCCTTGAGCATGCGCCGCACGCTCTCGCGCAGCTCGCGCAGCTCCTGGGCCCGTGATCCGACGACATTGAGCGCCATGATCGAGGACGAGGCCTGGCCGAGCGCGCAGGCCTTCACGTCATGGGCGAAGTCGGTGACCCGATCGCCGTCCATCTTGAGATCGACCGTGACGGTCGAGCCGCACAGCTTGGAATGGGCGGTGGCGCTGGCATCGGCATCGGCAAGCCGCCCCAGCCGGGGAATATTCCCGGCCAGCTCCAGAATCCGGCGGTTGTAGACCTCGTTCAGCATGGCTCTAAAGTCGCGGTCATGGACGCAATATGGGCGCGGCTGCCTCATTGCCACCCGCGCCTGAACGAATATATAGGGACTGGCTGGCGCTTGCGAGCAGGCGAGGGACAGCCAATCGCTCCGCAGGCGCGGAGCAGAATGGGAATGCGGCGTCCGGACGATGCGCAGGGACAACCCCTGGCGCGAGCGGCCGATGCGGCCGCCCCGGTGACACCCCCGGCCCCCGGATATTGGGACCGGTCGAACGGAGAGACCGTCATGGACGCTGTCGTCAAGCCTTGGCCGAAGCCGCCGCTTTCCGAGAAACCCGCCCTCTCCGATCATGTGCGGGCGGCCCCGCAACCGCCGGCGGAGCGGCCCTCGCGCGAGCAGGCGGAGGCGGCGGTGCGCACCCTGATCGCTTTCGCGGGCGACCGTCCGGAGCGCGAAGGCCTGGTCGAGACCCCCAAGCGCGTCGTCGACGCCTACCAGGAGCTCTATCGCGGCTATCGCGAGTGCCCGGCCGAGGTGCTCGACCGCACCTTCACCGAGATCGGCAAATACGACGACTTCGTGCTGGTGCGCGACATCTCGTTCAATTCCCACTGCGAGCATCACATGATGCCGTTCCTGGGCAAGGCGCACATCGCCTACAAGCCGGTGGAGCGGGTGGTCGGGCTTTCCAAGCTGGCGCGCCTGGTCGACGTCTATGCGCGGCGGCTGCAGACCCAGGAGCATCTGACGTCGCAGATCGCGACCGCGATCGAGGAGATTCTCATGCCCCGCGGCGTCGCCGTCATGCTCGAGGCGGAGCACATGTGCATGTCGTTGCGCGGCGTCGAGAAGCCGGGCTCCTCCACCATCACCACCCAGTTCGCCGGCTCGTTCCGCGACAATCCCGAGCAGCAGATGCGCTTCATCACCCTGGTGCGGGAGCGCTGATCTGCGCCGCCGCGCTGCAGGGGCTTTCGGGGCGTCTAGTGGGGCGTGTCTTGGCTGATCAAACCTTGTTTGCGCAGCGCGGCTCGTCGGCGGAGGTCGAGGAAGGACGCGCGTTCGCGCCCAAGTTCGATGCCGACGGCCTGTTGACCTGCGTGGCGACCGATGCGCGCTCGGGCGAGGTCCTGATGGTCGCGCATATGAATGCGCAGGCGCTCGCCAACACCATCGCGACCGGCGAGGCCTGGTATTTCAGCCGCTCGCGCCAGAGCCTCTGGCGCAAGGGCGAGACCTCCGGTCACGTGCAGCGCGTCGTCGAGATGCGGGTCGATTGCGACCAGGATGCGGTTTGGATCAAGGTCGAGCAGGCCGGGCCGGGCGCCTGCCACACCGGGCGGCGCTCGTGCTTCTATCGCGCGGTGCCGGTCGGCGAGGGCGCGAAGACCTCGGTCAGGCTCGAGTTCCGCGATGCCGAGAAGTCGTTCGATCCGCACGACGTGTACGGCGGCGGCACCAAGCCCAAGGGCTGATCCTCATTCCACTTCGCTTGCCACTTTCTCCTGCGAACGTGCCGGTGACGAAGCGTTAACGGTGCTTCGTAAGGTAAATTTCGGTCTTTGCTTGAGCGCCCCGAATCCTCCCGTTAGTTTGACGAGACTGCATCGGTGCGTTCGATGGCGCCGAAGATCGTCTCCAGCAAGCGGGTGGAAACACATGTCACGTTTCGGTTTTTCGGCGCTCTTTGTCGCATTGGCCGCAGCAGCGGCCGCATCGACCGCGCTTCTGCCGACGCCGGCGAGCGCCGGTTGCGGGGCGTGCAACGCTCCGTTGATCTCGCCCTGCGGCTCCTGCGCGGCGCCGATCGTCAATCCCTGCAATCCCTGCTACCGCCCCGCGATGGTGCCGGCACAATACCGCACCGTCTATGACACGGTCGTGGTGGCACCCGCGCGCGTGGTTGCGCACCGCGTCCCGGCCCGTTACGGCGAGGTCAACGAGACCGTGATGGTGAGCCCGCCGCGCCAGGCCTGGCAGAGCACCTGCGCTTGCGGTCGCGAGAGCGTCCAGGCGGTGGAGATTCCGGCGCAATATGCGACCGTGGCCCGCACCGTCATGGTCGAGCCGCCGCATGTGGAGCGCGAGGTCGTCCCGGCCCAGTACGGCACCGTCGCCCGCACCGAGATGGTGTCGGCGCCGCACACGGTCTGGGTGCCGGCGGATCAGTACTGACCGGCAGCGTCGCCGCTTTTATCCATTTGCCGGCGTGGCCTTGGCGCGCGCGATCAGCCGTTGCGCGCGCAGAAGGTGGGGGCGGTCATACATGACGCCCTCGATGCCGACGACGCCGGCGCCCGGGCTGGCATCGAAAGCGGCCACGATCGCTTGCGCCTGCGCCAGCGCGCCGGCCGATGGCGTGAACGCCTCGTTGATGATCGGCACCTGAGCGGGATGGATGGCCAGGCGGCCGGTGAAGCCATCGCGCCGCGCCTCCTCGGTATCCCGGCGCAGCCCTTGCGCGTCGCGGTAGTCCATATAGATGGTCTCGATTGCCTGGACCTCGGCTGCGGCCGCCGCCATCAGGCAGAGCGTGCGGGCGAGCCGGTAGGGTGACGTGTAGCGGCCCTCGCGGTCGCGATTGCTCTGCGCCCCGAGCTCGGCCGCGAGATCCTCCGCTCCCCAGGACAGCCCGATCAGCCGCGCGCTCCGGCCCGCCAAGGTGCCGGCGAGAAAGAGCCCGGCCGCGCTCTCGATCGCCATGGCGACGATCTTGATGTGTCCGTCCGGGAGGCCGTTGATGGCTTCGTGGGCCGCGAGCTTGGCATCGGCGTGAACGATGGCGGCGCCGCCTTGCGCCTTCGGCAGCATGATGGCGTCGGGCCGCGCCGGCACCATGGCCTCGAGATCGGCGTCGATGAGGCCGGTGGCGAGCCCATTGACGCGCACGCAGATGAACGGACGCGTCGCCCGGCTCACCGCCTCCGCGACGAAGGCGGCGGCCGTGGCGCGCGCCGCCACCTTGCGGTCGGGCGCAATCGAATCCTCCAGATCCACGATCACGGCGTCGGCGCCGCAGCCGAGCGCCTTGTGGAGCTTGCTGCCGCCGTCGGCCGGAACGAACATGAGCGAGCGCATCAGCGCGGCCGCATCCGCATCAAGGCCTGCCGGCGGCACTGCGCCACCAGCCGGTCGTCCTGATTGTAGGCGCGGTGGTCGAATTCGACGATGCCGGTGCCGGGCCGCGACTTCGATTCGCGCTTGGCCACGATCGTCGTGCTGCAATGCACGGTATCGCCCTCGAACAGCGGATGCGGGAACTTGACCTCGGTCATGCCGAGATTGGCGACCGTGGTGCCGACCGTGAGGTCGTTGACCGAAATGCCGATCATGAGGCCGAGCGTGAACAGCGAATTCATCAGGGGCTGGCCCCATTCGGTCTCGCGCTCGCAGAAATGCCGGTCGATATGCAGCGGCTGCGGATTGAGCGTCATGTTGGAGAACAGCATGTTGTCCATCTGGGTCACCGTGCGGGTGAGCCGATGCTGGTAGAGACGGCCGATGACGAAGTCGTCGAAATAGATGCCGCCGCGCTGGTGACGAGCCGGCTCGTCGGTCGTGGGTTCCCGGACCAGCGGTTTTTCGGTCACCGGCTTTTCGGCCACCGGCCTTTCGATCTTGGACCCTTTGCTCATCGGCTCACCGGCCCGTTGGGTTTCCGCGTTAAGGGTCCATTTACCACAATTGTGGAGACTCCACAGGAATGTGAGCCCGCATTGCGCGGGCACAAGGCAATCGACCATGGCCGTCGAAGCCAGCACGCCCCTCGGTTCCAACCGGGCTGCGACCGCCGTCACCAGCGCTATTCGAAACGCCGCCAACGCGACCGGCACGAGCTTCGGCTATCTCTTGGCGACCGCCAAGATCGAATCCGATCTCAACCCGAGCCTGACGATGAAGTCGTCATCGGCATCGGGCTTGTTCCAGTTCATCGACCAGACTTGGCTCGGCACGCTCAAGCAGGCTGGGCCGGCCTTCGGTTACGGCGACTATGCGAACGCGATCTCGCGCAACGCCTCCGGGCACTACAGCGTGGCCGACCCGCAGATGCGCCGCGAGATCATGAAGCTGCGCAACGATCCGACCGCCAATGCCGTCATGGCGGGCGTGCTGACGCAGCAGAACGCCGCGGCGCTGAGCCGCCGCATCGGGCGCCAGCCGACCGAGAGCGAGCTCTACATCGCCCATTTCTTCGGGGCCGGGGGCGCCGGAAAGCTGATCGAGCTCGCCGCCAACAATCCGCAGGCCAACGCCGCCGCGACCTTTCCGCTGGCCGCGCAGGCCAACCGATCGATCTTCTACGATCGGCAGGGCAATGCCAGAAGCGCTGCCGGCGTCTATTCGGAGCTCGCCCGCCGCTTCAAGGTCGCCAGCGACGGCTCGGGCGCGACGCTGGCGGCCGCCGCGCATCCGATGCAGCAGGCTGCGCTGTCAGTGCCGCCGGCCGCGCGGGCGAAACCGTCGGTGACCGACGTCGCGGGCGTGACCATGGCATATGCCGCCGCCGTCGCGACCGCTCGGGCCCCGGCAGCGGCTGCGCCGCTCTCGACCGCCCAGATGGCACCGACCTTCAATTCGCTGTTCAGCGACCAGGACCGGCGCACGGCCGTCGATCCGCTGGTGGCGGCGCTGTGGAGCGCGCCGGCGAGCCCGCCGCAACCGGCTGCGGCCTCCGCCCCCCGCCGCCGGCGGTCGACCCCAACAGCACCGGCACCGGGTCGTTTGATCTGTTCGGGGACATTCGCCCCAATGCGCGCGCGCTGTTCGGCGGCAGCTCCTGATCTTAACGTCTCATCAATCAATCATAAGATTTATGGTGAACGGTTTGTTAAGGCTCGCGTTCTAGCCTGTCTCCTGTCCGGCATGTCGCCGGAATTGGGCCTAGTCGGCAGCTCGTCGTAGCGTCGGTCGAGACATGATCGTTCGTCAATTCCTGCAGTGGCAACGTACGGCCTCCGCCGCCGAGCGCGCCGATGCGACCAGCGCGCTCGCGCGCGCCTATCTTCATTCCAATCTCTCGCCGGACGACCGCGCCGCCGCCGAAGGCGCCTTGCTGATGCTGCTCGACGATCCTTCGCCGCTGGTACGCGCCGCGCTCGCGCAGGCGCTGGCGGCGAGCGAGCACGCCCCGCCCACCGTCATCCTCGCGCTCGCCGGCGATCAGCCGGAGATCGCCGGCTACGTGCTCGAGCATTCGCCGCTCCTGGTCGATGCCGACCTGGTCGATGCGGTCGCGACTTTCGGGCCGCAAGCGCAGCTCGCCATCGCCAGCCGCGCGGCGTTGCCGCCGGCCGTATCCGCCGCCATCGCGGAAGTCGGATCGCCCGAGGCCTGCCTGGTCCTCATCGAGAACGCGGCCGCCGAGATCGCGCCGTTCTCGCTCGATCGGATCGTGGAGCGCTTCGGTCATCTCGGCGCCATTCGCGAAGCCATGCTGGCGCGTCACGATCTGCCCGCGCCGACCCGTCAGGGGCTGGTCGCCAAGCTCGCGCAGGCGCTCGCCGGCTTCGTCACCGCGCGCGCCTGGCTCGAGGAGGACCGCGCGCAGCGCATGGCCAAGGAGGCCTGCGAGAAGGCGACCGTCATCCTGGCCGCGGTCTCGCCGGGCCATGAAATTCGCCCGCTGGTGCGCCATCTGCGCGAAAGCGGCCAGCTCACCGCCGGCCTGGTGCTGCGGGCGCTGCTCTCCGGCAATGTGGAATTGTTCGTGCAGGCGCTGGCGGAGCTCTCCGAGATGCCGCACATGCGCGTGAGCGCGCTCGTGCACGACAAGCTCGGCACCGGCTTTCGCGCCCTCTACCGCAAGGCCGGCCTGCCGGAATCGACCTATCCGGCGTTCTGCGAGGCGATCGAGGCCATGCGCGAGGGCGGCTTCGTCGGCAGCCCGCACGGCGCCACCAATCTCAAGCGCCGCATGGTGGAGCGGGTGCTCACCCGCTGCGCCGAGCAATCGCTCGGCGATATCGAGCCGCTGCTGACGCTGTTGCGGCGGTTCGCCGCCGAGGCGGCGCGCGAGGAAGCCAGAATGTTCTGTGATGAGCTGGTGGCCGGCGACGCCGTTACGCCGCCCTGCGAGCCGGCCCGCGCCGCGGCCTAAAGAGCGCCGCGCGCGCGACGCCGCCCGACGCGATGCTGCGTCAGAGCGAAGGGTCGCCGGGCGCGACCGGCGGAGAGAGAATGTCCTCGAGCTCGTCCAGCCGATCGCGATTTTCATGGGCCAGGAATTCGTCGGTCACCTCGCGCAGCCTGCGGGTGAGGACGGCGACCGTTTGCTCGGCGTCCGGCCGGCTGCCTTCGCGAATGATCGCGCGCACCGTATCGACATGCTGGTCGACCAGCGTCATCGGGATCCGTCGCATGTCGGGGGTGTGCTCGATGAGCCGGCACAGGCTTTCGGCCGGAACCGCGAGCCCGGGATAACCCAAGGTCCCGGCATCACCCCTGATGTCGTGCGCCGCGAAGAACAAGGAATCACGGGTTGCGGCGGTGAAGCCGGCGGTCCTGACCGCGTTGCGCGCCCGATCCAGCCGTTCGCCCTCTTCCTCCATCCAGGTCGAGAACTCGCCCGACAGCCGTGCCAGCGCCTGCTCGGCGCGCGCCACCTGCTCGTCGGCCCCGGACGCCACCGCGTTCGATACGGCCCGGCGCAGCTTGTGGGGCGGCGAGATGAGCTCGTGGTCCGCATAGGTCGCCACGGAAGGCTTATCGGCGCGGGGGCGGGACATGATCGTTCCTTCTGCTCAATTTTCGGCCGAGGAACGGTGCACGCGGTCGAGATCGACTTTGCCGCCCTTGCGCCGCTCGGGCCCTGAATAGCCCGGCATGCTGTTGCGGCGCCGGTCGGGACCGAAATAGCTCTTGGTCCTGATGTAGCGCCGCGGATTGGCGACCACGTTGACGATTCGCTGATGCAGCGCGTTGGCCGAGACCGGCTTGACCATGAACTCGGTCACGCCCGCGTCGCGCGCCTCCATCACGCGTTTGCGCTCGGAATGTCCGGTCAGCATGATGATCGGCGTGAACGGGCTGGCATTGGTGTCCGGCTGCCGGATCATGCGGGCGAATTCCAGCCCGTCGGAGATCGGCATCGCCCAGTCGATGATCACGATGTCGGGCGTGAACTTGTTGAAAGCGTCGATCCCGGCCACGCCGTCTTCCGCTTCATGGACCTCGCGCGACCCGAATCCCAGCAACAGCGCGCGCAGAATCCGGCGCATGTGCGGGTTGTCCTCGACCACGAGGAAACGAAGCGCGCTGAAGTCGATGCGAATCATGCTGCGATCGATAGGGTGGGCGCCTGCCCGGAGCCTTGCAACGCCCGAGACTATCGGGGCGCTGTTAACGAAGGATTAAGCATATGCAAGCGCGATCCTTTCCGTTCTCGGCCGATCCGGCATCCTGCCGGCTTAAGAAAAATTCACCCGTCGTCCGTATTTTCGGTCTCGGGATCGCGGCTGCTCCGGCATGACGGCGGCTTGCCGTCGCGCCCGTCACAAAGGGAAACATGACGTGACCAGAACCAGAGCGAGCGAGGACTGCGAAGTGGCCGTGATCGGCGCCGGACCCTACGGTCTCGCCGCCGCGGCGCATCTCAAGTCGGCCGGGGTCGGCGCGCGCATCTTCGGCCGCACGATGTCGTTCTGGCGCGAGCACATGCCGGCCGGCATGCGGCTGCGCTCGCCCTGGATCGCGACCCACATCGCGGATCCGGGACAGCGATTTTCGCTCGATGCGTTCGCGCAGCTGACGGCGCTCGCCCCGCAGGACCAGCTTCCGATCGAGCGCTTCGTGCAATACGGCGATTGGTTCCAGCGCCGAGCGGTTCCCGATCTCGACACCCGCAAGGTGCTGCGGGTCGAGAATGCCGAGACCGGATTTCGCCTGGCGCTCGACGACGGCGAGGTGGTCGGCGCCCGCCGGGTGGTGGTCGCCATGGGGCTCGCCCATCAGGACTTCCGGCCGCCGCAATTCGCGGCGTCGATCCGGAGCTGGTCAGCCACACCTGCGAGCATGCGGGTCTCGACAAATGGCGCGGCAAGCACGTCGCCGTGGTCGGGCGCGGGCAGAGCGCGTGCGAATCCGCGGCGCTGCTGCGCGCGGCCGGGGCGAAGGTCGATCTCATCTGCCGCGGCGAGGTGCGCTGGATCGGCATTGCGCCGAGCGACGCCGAGCGGGCGCGCGATTGGCGCTGGCGCCTGCGCGAGCTGTTGCAAGCGCCGTCCGCGGTCGGGCCGTTTCCCTGGAGCTGGCTAACGAGCTGCCGGGAATCGAGCGGCTCTGCCGGACGGCCTGCGCTCCTGGATCGGTGCCCGCAGCCTGCGGGCGGCGTCGGCGCGTTGGGTGCTGCCGGGCCTGGACGGCGTGCAGGTATTGCCGGGGCGCGCCGTCAAGCGCGTGTCCCGGGACGGCGAGCGTGTCGCGGTCGAGCTCGATGACGGCGTGCGCCGCTACGATCATGTGCTGCTCGGCACCGGCTATCGCATCGACATCGCCAAGCTCGGTGTGCTGGCGCCGGAGCTTCTTGGAAGTATCGCCTGCCGGGACGGCTCGCCGGTGCTGGCGGCGGGTTGCGAATCGAGCGTGCCGGGGCTGCATTTCGTGGGCGCGAGCGCGGTCGCCAGCCATGGTCCGCTGATGCGTTTCATCGCCGGCTCGGGCTATGCGGCGCGCAGCGTCACCCGCAGCGCCCTGGCGGCGCGCCGATGGGCCAGGCGCGCCGGGCGCGGCCCATACGGCGGCATCGCGGCCGCTCCGGCAGCGCGCGTTGCGTCCGATCTCGGAATGGGGCCGGCCGAATGAGCCCGACCGATCCATCGGCACCGGCTAACGGTCGCAACGTTAGGCGCAGCAGCGCCCACCGGCGCGCTGGTGGTCGGCGGCGCCCATGGCAGCCTCGCGCTCGTGCGCAGCCTGGGGCGGCGCGGCATCCCGGTCTGGTACGTGACCGACGACCATCCGATCGCGCGCTATTCGCGCTACGCCGCTCGCAGCTTCGCCTGGGGCGGCCCGGATGACGAGGGCGCGGTCGAGTTCCTCAAGCGCCTGGCGCGCGACCATCATCTCGACGGATGGGTGCTGATCGCCGCCGGCGATGCCGAGCTGCGGCTGTTGTCGCAACACCGTGCCGAGCTCGCGACCGTCTTCCGCGTCACCGTTCCGCCCTGGGAGACGGTGCGCTTCACGCACGACAAGCGCCTCACCTACGAGCGCGCGGCCGCGCTCGGGATCGACTATCCGCGCGGCTACAATGTGCGCGACCTGCAGGAGCTGGCCGAGCTCGATTGCCGATTCCCGGTCGTCCTCAAGCCGACGGTGCGCGAGCAGAAAAACGCCTTCACCCGTGCCAAGGCCTGGCGCGTCGACGATCGGGCCGCGCTCCTGGCGCGCTACCGGGAGGCGGCCGCGCTGGTGGGCGAGCGCGCCGTCGTGCTGCAGGAGCTGATTCCCGGCGGCGGCTCGGCGCAGTTCTCCTACGCGGCGGTCTGGGACAAGGGAGCGCCGGTCGCCTCGCTGGTGGCGCGGCGCTCGCGCCAATATCCGATCGATTTCGGCTATACCAGCACCTTCGTGGAGACGGTCGAGCAGAACGACGTGGAGGAGGCGGCCTGCCGCTTCTTGCGGTCGATCGACTATAGCGGGCTGGTCGAGGTCGAGTTCAAGCGCGATCATCGCGACGGCCGCTTCAAGCTCCTGGACGTCAACGCCCGGGCCTGGACCTGGAACGCGCTGGGATCGATCGCCGGCGTCGATTTCGGGCATGTGCTGTGGCGCCTGGCCATGGGCGAGACCATCGCGCCGATCCGCAGCCACGCCGAGGTCGCCTGGATGCACGGATCGCGCGACATGCTGGCCGCCGCCGCCGAGATGATCGCCGGCAAATTGTCGCTCGCCGACTATCTGCGCGCCTGGCGCAAGCCGCTGGTGTTCGCCGCCTTCGCCAAGGACGACATGGTGCCGGGCCTGGTCGACCTGCCGCTGGCGGCGGCGCGGGTGCTCGGCCGCCACCTGCCGCCCCCGGCGCGGCAAACGCGCGGCGCCGACGGATCGCGCCTGCGGCCGAGCCATTAGAGCGGATCCGATCGTCGGATCGAGGGTAGGGTAGGCAGAGGCGCTCTTCAGCGCCGTGCCCACGCGGATCGTCCCTCGGCATGTTGGGCGGTTCGCGTGGGCACGGCGGACCCGGCGTAGTGCACAATCGAGTCTCGCGGCCGCCTTTGCGCACCCTACGAGCGTTCAACCGTCCGAGACCCCTCGATCGCCTTCCCCCGACGGGGGAAGGAGTGAAATGCCGTGCCCGCCTCACCAGCAAATCAATGTAGCACGTCGCGCTGTGATCAAGGATAACTTGCAACGCGTTGCCGGATCCATGAAGGAGAGCCGCTCGTGCTGATCGATTGGCACACCCACATCCACAGTCCGGCGAACCAGGCCAAGCCGTATTGGCGCGGACGCTGTCCGATGACGCTCGAGAACGTGCTGGCGGCCCACGCGCTCGCCGGCCTCGACCGGTCGGTGATCAGCAATGCCGGGCATTTCCTGCGGTTCTGCACGACGGTGAGCGAGACGGTGGCCGGGCTCGAGGATTCCAACCGCTATCTCGCCAAGTGCCGGGACCTGCATCCCGACAAGCTGGTCGCGCATGGCGACCGGCGTTCCGGGCGGCGGCGAGGAGTGCCTGCGCGAGCTCGAGCGCGCGGTCAGGCAAGACGATTGCCGCGGCGTCATCATCGGTTCGAGCCACCAGGGGCAGTATCCGGATGCCGACGCGGCCAGGCCGTTCTTCGAGCTGGTGACCGAGCTCGACATTCCGGTGTTCGTGCATCCGGGCGATTCCACCACGCCGGCCACGACCGACTACCGGCTGGCTTCGAGCATCAGCCGGCCCGCCGACAACTGCCTGTCGCTGGCGCGCCTGATCGTGCGCGGCATCTTCGAGCAGTTCCCGAAGCTCAAGCTGGTCGGCAGCCACCTCGGCGGCGGCATCTGCGAGGTCATCGGCCGGATGGACTATGCCTACACGCTCGGAGATTTTGCCTTCTTCCTCGGCTCCTACGAGCCCATGCTGATCAAGCATCCGCCCAGTCATTATCTCAAGATGATGTATCTCGAATTCGACGAGCTACACCCCGCTCGCCGCCGCCATGTGCATGCGGACCGTCGGCGCCGACCAGTTCCTGTTCGGGACCGATTCGCCGCCGCTCATCCCGCTCAAGCGCGCAGGGCTCGAGATGATGGACCAGATCGGGATGACGCCGCCCGAGCGCGACAAGGTCATGGGCGGCAACGCGGCGCGGCTGTTGAAGCTGAGCTAGACGAGTGCCGACGCCTTGTAAGGGCGCGGCGACAAACCGTAGAATTGCACAAGAAACAACGGAGGAGCCCCCATGAAACATGCCTTGACGATGGCCGCCCTGGTGCTGGCCGGCTGCCCGCTGCAATCCGCTTTCGCGCAGAGCAATCCGGCCGACCTGGTCAAGCAGGCGGTCGCGGCGGAAGGCGGCGCCGATGCGCTGCGCGCCTTGAAGAGCCTGGCGATCAAGGGCGACGCCAAGTTCTGGGAGCCCGGGCAGTCGTTCGCGGCCGGCGGCGAGCCGCGCTTCCTGGGCGATGCGACCTTCGCGATCACCTGGGATCTCGCCAAGGGCGTGGCCCGCACCGATTGGGACCGCGACCAGAAATACCCCGAGCCGATCAAGCTCAAATATACCGAGACGCTGTTTCCCACCTTCGGCGTCGTCACCGACCCCAAGAGCAGCCAGCCGATGTCGCGCAATCGGGTCGCCGCGCTCTTGCGCGAGCTCAAGCGGGCCTCGCCGCGGCTGTTGATCGATGCGCTGGATGATCCGAGCAATGTGCGTGCCGCGGAGCCGCAGCCGCTCGGCCAGCAGTCGCTGCCGGCGGTCATGTTCAGCGACCAGGGCACCAGCTTCACCATCCTGTTCGATCGCGAGACGCATCTGCCCGCGGCCATCCGCTCGCGCGACGACGACAATATCCACGGCGATTCGAATTATGATCTCGTTCTCGGCGGCTGGAAGGCGGTCGGCGGCGCCAAGCTCGCCCAGACGCTGTCGTATCGGATCAACGGCGTCGAGGTGGCCAAGCTCGATTACCGCGAGGTCGCCGCCAATACGGCGATCGCCGCCGATGCATTTGCGGTACCCGACGCCGTGAAGGCGGTGGCGCGGTCCGCCGGCGACCGGCAACGTGCCGTATCAATGGGTGCTGCGCCGGCTGTTCCTGACCCGCTATCTCGAAAGCGACAACGTGATCTATCCGACCGGCGGCGGCCTCAAGCTGGTCGAGCTCGCCCCCAATGTGCAGCATGTCGAGGGCGGCACCGCCAACAACCTGATCGTCGCGATGAAGGACTACCTGGTGATCTTCGACGCCCCCTATGGCGAGCTGCAATCGCGCTGGACCATCGATGCCGCGAAGGCCAAATATCCCGGCAAGCCGATCAAATATCTGGTCCTCACCCACCATCACATGGACCATACCGGCGGCATGCGCACCTTCGTGGCGGAGGGCGCGACCATCATCGTCCCGAGCCCGGACAAGGCCTATTTCGAGCAGGACGTCGCGCGCGCCGCGCACGCTGGTGCCGGACGATCTGCAGAAAAAGCCGGCGGCCGCGAATATCGTCGAGGTCAAGGACATGATGTCGCTGAAGGACGATACCGACGAGATCCGCATCTACAACATCACCAATCCGCACGTCCAAGGCATGTTCATCGGCCATGTGGTCAAGGCCAATGTGGTCTACGTCACCGACCTGATATCGCCGCGCGGCACGATCGAGCGTTCCGAGCAGACGGTGTCGGTCGGCGAGGCGCTGCAGCAAATACGGCATCACCGGCGCCATCATCGCGGGCGGCCACGGCACGACGACCAAGCAAAACGACATCGCGGCGGCGCTGGCGTCGAATTGAAACGATGGGCGTATCGACGACCCGCGGCGGGTAGGGTGGGCAAAATCGCCTGCAGTGGCGAAAAGGCGGACGCAGACCTCACTGGCGCATTTTGCCCACGCGCGACGAATCTCTCCGTCCGGGCGCGTGGGCATTGCGCGCGCGCTGTACCCATCCGCCAGAGGCTCAGCGGCGCAATGCCCACCCTGCAGATCGGCGCCTAAAATCCGAATTGCTCGCGCACGATGCGCTCGTCGAGGCTGTGGCCGGGATCGAACAGCATCGGCATGGCGATGCCGTGGTCCATCTTGATGTCGACCGCCAGCACGTCGCGCACCTCGTCGTGGTCGGCGACCGCCGCGACCGGACGCTTTGCGGCCTCCAGCACCTCGACCCGCACCCGCGCGCTGTCGGGCAGGAGCGCGCCGCGCCAGCGCCGCGGCCGGAACGGGCTGATCGGGGTCAGCGCCATCAGCTGGGCGTTGATCGGAATGATCGGGCCCTGGGCGGAGAGGTTGTAGGCGGTCGAGCCGGCCGGGGTCGACAGCAGCACGCCGTCGGCGACCAGCTCGGCGAGCCGCTCCTTGCCGTCGATCAGGATGCGCAGGCGCGCCGCCTGGTAGGCCTGGCGAAACAGCGAGACCTCGTTGAAGGCATGAAAATCGCGGACGCTGCCGTCGCTCGCGTGCGCCTGCATGAGCAGCGGGTGGATCACGGTGGTGCGGGCGGCGGCCAGACGTTCGCGCAGATGCTCCTCGTTATAGTCGTTCATCAGGAAACCGACGGTGCCGCGATGCATGCCGTAGATCGGCTTGCGGGAGCTCATGAACTCATGCAGGGTCTGCAGCATGAAGCCGTCGCCGCCGAGGGCGACGATGACGTCGGCTTGCGCGGTCGCGACATTGCCGTAGCGTTGGGCGAGCCGCTGCAGTGCTTCCTCGGCCTCGGCGATCGGGCTTGCCACGAAGGCGATGCGCTCGAAGCTCACGGGCTTGCCCGGCGCGCTTGATTTGGCTTGGGTTCGCTTGGTTTCATGGGGCTCGCTTTTCTGCATGCTCGGGCCGGCGATGGAGCGGCGGGCTTTCGCAAGGGACACGCCGATATGGAACGCGCGCTTCTCGTCTATACGACCTATCCCTCGATTGTCGAGGCGGAGCGGGCAGGGCGCTCCATCGTCGAGCGGCGACTGGCCGCCTGCGTCAACATCCTGCCCGGCATGGTGTCGCACTATTGGTGGCAGGGCACGCTCGAGCGGGGCGAGGAGGTGGTGATGATCATCAAGACGCGCGCTTCGCTCGCCGAGCGCGTCAGCGCAGCCGTGAAGGCCGACCATTCCTACACCACGCCCGCCATCCTGGTGCTGCCGGTCGAGCAGGTCGATGCCGCCTATCTGGGCTGGCTCATGGCGGAGACCGAGGCGGCGGCCGGAGCCTGAGTGCCCCTCCAGCGTGGATGGCCGCGCGTTGGTCCGCGCCTGTCCACGGGGTCGTCCCTGCTTTTCGCAGGGACGACAGATACGGTCCTGCAACAATCCCTCACCGGCATATGAATGCCCTTTCATCGCGATGAACGGCCGGTGTCGTGGCGCTTCAGAACCGGTTCAGTGCCGAAGGTGCACAGTCGCGGCAGGATCGGCATTGGGCCGATCATCGAAGCCTGGTCCCGCACTTCAGCCAGAGCGGACCTCTCCAAAGGACAATTCCATGATCCGGAAATTCGCAGTCGCGTTGATCGCGACCACAATGCTCGTGGCGCCGGCGCTCGCCGCCGATGCCGTGAAATCGAGCCCGACGGCGCCCGTGACGGCAACCACCACCACCGCTCCGGCCGTGACGCCGGCCTCCAAGGACGCGACCAAGCTCGAGGACAAGACCGAGCACCGCAAGACCATCAAGATCGCTCACCGCAATGGGCATCACCTGATGGTGGCCAAGAACCACCAGCCGGCGAGCCATGTGAAGACCGTGAAGGTGTCGAAGCCGGTCAGGACCGTGATGGCGCACCCGGCGGCTTCGCCGGTGACGCTGTTTCCCTGGACGGCGCCGAAAACCGAACAGGTCAAGACGGTGCATGCCAAGACCGAGCACCACAAGACCGTCAAGGTCGCGCATGCCCAAGTGCATCGCCTGATGGTCGCCCACAACCACAAGCCGGCGAGCCATGTGAAAACCGCGAAGGTGACCAAGCCGGCAATCAAGACCGTGACCTCGGCGGCTTCGACCGCGACCCCGGCCGCCTCCAAGCCGGCCGTGAAGGTCATCAAGGCCGACCGCGACATCAAGAAGCTCAAGGTCGCCAATCGTCATGGGCACCACCTGACGATCGCCAAGAGCCACAAGCCGGCGAGCCCGGTGAAGACCGTGAAGGTGTCGAAGCCGGTCAAGCACGCCAATGTGGTCAAGACGCAAGGGCAGGTCGCCCATGTGGTGAAGAGCAACAAGGTGATCGCCAATTGATGCCTGCGTCAATGAAACCTCACCCTGCGCCCGGGCTGCATCGATAGTCTGCGTCAAGGGTCCGGGCTGCTGCGCCGGCCTGCGGTTGAACAAACCGCGGGCCGGTCGCGTTTCAGCGTGGCGCCCGGCGGTCGCCCCACGCACGCCGGACCGCGCACGGCGACCGCCGACGACGCCAAATTTACATCCTGCCCGCGCCCCGCTAGGCTCGCCCGCACGAAAGGAGCCGTGCGTGGCGGCCGATATGGAGCATTGCGGCAAGCGTCCAGCCGCGCCTGATGGGCGCGCGCCCAGGCGCGTGCGCCGCGCGGCCGCCGGGACCTGCGGATGAAGCCCGCGCCCTACGGCCCGTTTCCCTATTCCCCGATCATCCGGCGGCCGCTGCTCCGCTGGCCTGATGGGGCGCGGGTGGCGCTCTGGATCATTCCCAATATCGAGTTCTTCTCGCTCGCCGAGAAGGTGCCGGCGGCCGCGGGCGGCAGCGGCGCGCCGGTCCCCGACGTTCCGGGCTGGTCGGTGCGCGACTACGGCAACCGGGTCGGCGTGTTCCGGCTGATGGAGGTGCTCGACCGCTACGGCATCCGCGCCACGGTCGCGCTCAACAGCGAGCTGTGCGCCCAGCATCCGGCCATCATCGAGGAGGGCAACCGGCGCCAGTGGGAATGGATGGGCCACAACGAGAGCAACACGCGCCGGCTGAACGAGGCGCCGCCCGGCGAGGAGGCCGGCATCATCTCCCGCGCGCTGCCACCATCGCGGAGGCGACCGGGACGCGGCCGGTCGGTTGGCTCGGCGCCGGCCTGCAGGAGACCTGGGACACGCTCGACCTCTTGGCGGCGGAGGGTTGCGAATATGTCGGCGATTGGGTCAACGACGATCAGCCCTATACGATGACGCTCGCGGGCGGGCGGCAGATGGTGGCCATGCCGTATACGCAGGAGATCAACGACAAGCCGGTGTTCGAGCGCCAGCATCGCACCGCCGGCGAGTTCCGCGACATGATCTGCCGGCAGTTCGATGTGCTCTACCGCGAAGGCGCGCAATCGGGCCGCGTGATGGCGATCGCCATCCATCCCTACCTGACCGGCGTGCCCCATCGCATCGATGCCTTCGATGCCGCGCTCGCCCATATCTGCCGGCACGAGGGCGTGTGGAAGGCGACCGGCGCCGAGATCGCGCGGCACTTTGCCGCCGAGCGGCACGACGCCGCCGAGCGGCACTACGCCGCGCAAGCGAGGTCTTAGAGCCATGCACATGCCCCGATGGATCAAGCAAGCATTGGCGGCGCTGCTCATCTCGGCGGCCGCTGCGCCGGTGCGCGCCGAGACCATCACCATCGGCCTGGTCGGCGCGGTCTCGGCCACCCATTGGCCGATCTATGTGGGCCTCAAGCAGGGATTCTACGCCGCCAAGGACATTCAGCTCGCCACCGTGTTCACGCTCTCCAGCAACGCCCTGGTGCAGCAGCTCGCCGCGGGCTCGCTCGATGCCGCGCTGTCGACCGGCATCGTGGATCCGATCTATGCCATCGACAAGGGCGCCGCGATCGCGGTGCTGCGCCTGGAGATGGTGTCGCCGCCCTATGCCCTGATGGCCAAGCCCTCCATCCCAAACATAAAGGCGCTCAAGGGCAAGACCGTCATGGTCGATGGTCCCAAGGGCATCACGCGGCTCTATGTGGAGCGGATGCTGGCGGCCAACGGCCTGCAGCCGGGAGACGTCGAGACCTTGTTCGCGGGCGCGACCTCGGCGCGCTTCTCGGCGCTGTTGGCAGGCGCGATCGACGCCACCATCCTGCTGCCGCCGTTCAACTTCTTCGCCGAGTTCGGCCGGCTTCCGGACCTTGGGCCTCACCGTCGACTACACGCCCGAGCTGCCGTTCACCGGCGCGGTGGTCAACCGGAGCTGGGCCATGACGCACCGCGCCACGCTCGATCGGCTGATCGCGGTCCACAATCAGAGCATGGCGTGGTTCCTGGACCCGCGGAACCGGGAGCCGGCCATCGCCCTGATGGTGGAGGCCACGCGGCAGAAGCCGGAGGATGTCGCCAAGGCCTACGATTTCCTGCAATCCAGGAATTTCTTCGACGCCAGCGGCCAGGTGTCCAGGACCAAAATGAATGCCATGCTGGCCGCGCTGCGCGAGCTGGGCGACATCTCGCCTGAGCTCGATGTCGATCGCCTCATCCTGCCGGGCGTGACGCAGGTGACGGAGTGAACCGGTATATCGGGAGACGGTGCATGACCGACCAAGCACACGGAGAGCGCACATGAAAAAGCGCATGACCCGCAGGGCGTTTTCGGAAACCGCGCTGGCGGCGGCCGCCGCGAGCGCGCTCGCGCTGCGGTCCGCACCGGGGTGGGCGCAGCCGGGCTATCCCACCCGTCCGGTGCGGGTGATCCTGCCGTTCGCGGCCGGCGGGCAGGCCGACATCATCTCGCGCCTGGTGGCGGAGCGGCTGAGCGAGAAGCTCGGCCAGCGCTTCGTGATCGAGAACCAGGCGGGGCCAGGCGGCATCGTGGCGGCACGCTCGGTGCTGTCGGCGGCGCCCGACGGCTATACGCTCGGGCTCGCCACCAACGGCACCTCGATCAGCGTCGCGATCTACAACGCGCTGCCGTTCGATCCGGTCAAGGACTTCGTCACCATCTCCACGCTCGGCTATTTCGATCTTGTGTTCGCCACCAATTCGGGGTCGCCGTTCGCCACCCTGCCGGATTTCATCAAGGCGGCGCGCGAGCAGCCCGGCAAGCTCAATATCGGCACCATCGCGGTCGGCAGCACCCAGGAGCTCGGTGCCGAGCTGTTCAAGGCCTCCGCCAAGCTCGATGTCCAGATCGTGCCCTATCGCGGCACCCCCGACGTCATCGTCGGGCTCTTCCGCAACGACGTCCAGCTCATGGTCGACTTCTATGCCCCGATGGAATTGGCGCTGGAGCAGAACCGCATCCGCGCCGTGGCGACCTCGGGGATGCAAGCGCACCGAATATCTGGCGGCCGTGCCGGTGGTCGGCGAAGCCGGCGTTCCGGGTTACGAGGTGACGGCCTGGAACGGATTGTTCGCGCCGAGCAAGACCTCGCCGGCGATCGTCGAGCTCTTGAACCGCACGGTGCGGGACATTCTGGCGCTGCCCGACATCAAGTCGCGCTTCGCAGCGCTCGGCATCGAAGCCAAGGCCAGCACGCCCGAGGAGCTCAAATCCCGGATGCAGGGCGACATCGGCAAATGGGCGGCGGTGATCGAGCGCGCCGGCATTCCCAAGCAATAGAGCGTTTTCAGGAAAAGCCCGCCCTCGCGAAGGCGGGGGTGGCATCCGGTTTTCCGTCCTAAAACGCGACAATGCAAGGTGAGCGAATAAATGCCGGCGATCCTGCGGCTCTACGAAGATGTCCTCTCCAACGCGGCCGCGCCCATCGGGCTGCCGGCGCTGCCGCGGCTGATCTTCATCGTGCACGGCAGCGCCTCGATCGCGGGTGCCGCCTTTAGCGACGGCGAGGCGTGGCACGGGGAGGGGGCCGTGACGGTGGCGCCCGGGAGCTGCGGCGTCACCTGCTGGCGCTTCGAGCTCGCGGGCGCAGATGCGGCCGACGGCGGCATGCCGGGAAACGGGGTGAGCTCGCGGCAGAAGCTCATGGCCCGCGCCGAAACGCTGCCGGCCGGCGATCTGCTGCTGCGCGGCGACAGCGTGGCGTTTCCGCCCGGCGGCTGCGCCTTCCTGCACCGGCATCAAGGCCCCGGCATCCGCTGTCTCATCGAGGGCGGCATCCGGATCGATACCCACGGGGCCTCGACCAGCTACGGTCCGGGCGGCGCCTGGTACGAAAGCGGACCGGAGCCGGTGTTCGCGCAAGGCGCGTCCGACCGCGCCACCCGCTTCATCCGCATGATGATCCTGCCGCGCGCGCTGCTGGGCAAGAGCTCGATCGAATATCTCAATGCCGACGACAAGGCGCGGCCCAAGTCGCAATCCTACCAGGGCTTCGCCGACGCGCCGATCAGCTTTCGCGTGGTGGCGACGGTTTGACGCCGTAACGCGCATCGGCGATTTGTGACACACGGCCAACAATACCAGGGGAGGGAAGCCCATGATGAATTCCGCGATGTTGTCGAGACGCGCGCTGCTGGCCGGGAGCGGCGCCGCGCTGGCGGCGGCGCCGGCTTTGGCCGACTGGGAGCCGAGCCAGCGCTATCCGGATCCCGCCATCGAGGTGCTCGATCCCAAATTCGAGCGGCTGCACATCTTCAGCGCCGGGGTCGAGCGGCTCGCCACCGGCTTGCGCTGGTGCGAGGGGCCGGTCTGGTTCGGGGACGGGCGCTATCTGTTGTGGAGCGACATTCCCAACAACCGGATCATGAAATACGAGGAGGCGACCGGCCAGGTGAGCGTGTTCCGCCAGCCCTCGAACTACGCCAACGGCAATTGCCGCGACCGGCAGGGCCGGCTCATCAGTTGCGAGCACGGCACGCGCCGCGTCAGCCGCACCGAATACGACGGCAGCATCACCACGGTGTGCGACCGCTACGACGGCAAGCGGCTCAACTCGCCCAACGACGTGACCACGCATTCCGACGGCTCGGTCTGGTTCACCGATCCGCCCTTCGGCATCGCCGGCAACTACATCGGCGACCAGCAAGCGGAGGAATTGCCGTCCTATGTGTACCGCGTCGACCCGAGCGGGAAGGCGAGCGTGGTGGCGGACGATTTCATGCGGCCCAACGGCATCTGCTTCTCGCCCGACGAGAAGCGCATCTACATCGTCGAATTGCGCGGCAATCCCAACCGCCTGATCAAGGTCTATGACGTGGTCGACAACGGCAGCAAGCTCGCCAACGGCCGCGTGTTCGTGGACGCCGGCCGCGGCACGCCCGACGGCTTTCGCTGCGACACCGCCGGCAATCTCTGGTGCGGCTGGGGCACCGGCAGCGAGGAGCTCGACGGCGTCATGGTGTTCTCGCCGCAGGGCCAGCCGATCCTGCGCATCCGCCTGCCCGAGGTCTGCGCCAACCTCTGCTTCGGCGGCGCCAAGCGCAACCGTCTGTTCATGGCGGCCGGCCATTCGCTCTATTCGCTCTATGTGCAGACGCAGGGGGCGAGGCTGTGGTGAGGCAGTAGCCCGGATGGAGCCAACGGTCGGCGCGTAGCGCCGCCCGATGATAAACTCCGCGAAATCCGGGAACGCCGCGCCCGCATTGCGCTTGCGCTTCATGCGGGCTACGGAATTCTGCCGTCGTCATTCCAAAAATGCATGAGCTTGGTCGCTGATTTGAAGCGGCTCCATTGAAAATACAATCCGCGAACAATGGATCGACCGTTTAACGCGCTCGGAGCCATGCTGCTCCGGCAGGGCTGGGGTTGCCGCATCCGTAGGGCGCAATCGCTTTATTGCGCCAAATCGGTCGCGCCTTGGTTCGTACCTCCAGGTCTTGGGGACATGGCCACGCAGGAGCGGCGCAATAAAGCGATTGCGCCCTACGTGCCCGAATTCTGAAGCGGTATTGTAAACAACAATGAAATCACGGCCAACAACAAATAACCGCGGTTATTGGTCGCCCGCCGGGCCTGAAAAAAATGCGGGCATGACGCAGAGCTCCAGGCACAATTCGTGAGTTTCAATTTCACGAATGCGCTGATTTGCGCGATCGGGTCAAGCTCTCTTTTTCTCACCGCGTCGGCGCGGGGCGCGCGGTCGTGCGAAGGCGGCGCAAGGTATCGCCTGGAGGGTTGCCCGGCGCGCCGCTGCGGGACAAGATGAGGCTCGCGCGGCCATCCGGGAAATGCCGGCCAAAAAGGGAAATCCGTCATGAATGATCGCCGGCCTCTGTCGTTGCCCGTCCTCTGCCTCGCCGCCGGCACGCTGCTGGCGAACGCCGCCGCCGCGCAGGTGCCGGATGCCATCGCGGCCCCGGGCGAGACCGTGGTGGCGACCTTCCACGCCGAAGGTGCGCAGGTCTACGATTGCAAGGCCGACGCGAGCGGCAAGCTCGCCTGGCAATTCCGCGAGCCGATCGCGACGCTGTTGCGCGACGGCATGACGGTCGGCCGCCATTATGCCGGGCCCAACTGGGAGGCCAGCGACGGCAGCGCCGTCACCGGCAAGGCGGTCGCCAATGTGCCGGGCACGACGCCGAGCGACATTCCCTGGCTCAAGCTCGACGTGGTGGCCAAGCGCGGCAGCGGCGTGCTCTCGAACGTGACCACGGTGCAGCGCACCAACACCCACGGCGGCGTGGCGAACGGGCTGTGCGACAAGGCGGGCACGTTCTACAGCGTGCCGTATTCGGCGGATTACGTGTTCCTGCGCAAGGGGTCGTGAGCGGGAGAGATTCTCGGCAAGAAAAGGAACTCGGCTCGCGGCTTCCTCACCGCGGCTGCGCGCCTTCCTTCTGCCAGCGCACGCGGCTTTGCGTGAGCCCCAGCGACACCAGCATGGCGGCCATCTTGATCGGCGCCCCGATGCCTTCCACCACCGGCACGCCGAGCTCGCCCGCGAGCCATTGCGGCTTCATCTCGACCGGGCATTGGGT
Source organism: uncultured Alphaproteobacteria bacterium (assembly GCA_963744275.1). GTDB lineage: Bacteria > Pseudomonadota > Alphaproteobacteria > Rhizobiales > Xanthobacteraceae > VAZQ01. The sequence continues at coordinate 34,320 of CAVUSX010000020.1, read as the reverse complement.
GATGCCTTGCGGGATGATGACGTCGGCGCCGTCCTGCGCGATCAGGGCGCGCGCCGCCGCGAGGAAAGACTCCACCATCTCGTCCCGGTTCTGCGCGATGTGCTGCAGATAGAAGCCGCTGGCGCGCCGTCCGGCGATGAAGGATTCCATCCCATAGGCGCGGGTCTGCGCCCGGTGACGCGGGATCGCGGAGGGGTGATAGCACACCACCCCGAACCGCTCGCCCACTTGCGCCGCCACATGCAGCACCGCCTGCAGCGGCGCCACCACCGGGATGTCGACCGCCGAGCGGCCGCCGTCGACCCCGAGATCGAGCATGCCGAGCGGCACCACCGCGTCGTAGCCCTCGCGCTGCGCGCGGCGGAACGCATCATGGAAGAGCGGCGCCGCCGCCTGGATCTCGGCCGGCCCGAGCCCATCGAACGGCCGCGCCGCGACCGGGACGATGCCGACCTCCACCTCGGCCGAGGAATAGCTCCTGGCCACGTCCTCGCGCAGCCGGCGCTGCTCCGGCGGGTAATCGCCGATCACGAACGCAACCCGGATCATATGGATGGTCTCCGCGCCTGGAATGCGGGCGCCCGGTCGGGCGCACCAGAGATCGAGCGGAATGATCGAGCAATTGGTGCCGGGTGAGAGGATTGAACTCCCGACCAACGGTTTACAAAACCGCTGCTCTACCGCTGAGCTAACCCGGCATTTCGCCAGTATTTACTGGTATTGGCGTCTTCCGGCAACTGCGCGAATTTTGCCACCGTTACGCTTCCCGATGCCTTTGCCGGACGCCTCTGTGTGGCAGCCCCCAGCGCGTCGTTTTCCAGACCTCTGTCGTCCCGGCCCCTAGCGCGTCGAAGACGCGCGTAAACGCGATGACGGTGCCGGGGCCATACCATTAGGGCGTTCACGCCCGTCTTCGACGGGCTATGGCAGCCTATCGATAGGGCACGGCGCATGGGTCCCTGCTTTCGCAGGGACGACAGCGTGGGAGACTCGCGCACCCACCAAAAAAAGGTCGCCCAATATGATTTGAAGCTTGGAGACGCCGAGCTAGCCTGCCTTCGCCTCCGCGCGCCGCGGCAACTTCCAATTGGGACGTATGAAATGGCAGGTGTAACCGTCGGGATAGCGCTCCAGGTAGTCCTGATGCTCGGGCTCGGCTTCCCAGAAGGGACCGGCGGGCGCGACTTGCGTAACCACCTTGCCGGGCCACAGGCCGGAGGCGTTGACGTCGGCGATGGTGTCTTCAGCAATGCGCTTCTGATCATCGCTTACGTAGAAGATGGCGGAGCGGTAGCTTGTGCCCACGTCATTGCCTTGGCGGTTGCGCGTGGTGGGATCATGAATTTGGAAGAAGATCTCGAGCAGCGCGCGGTAGCTCGTGACCCTCGGATCGAAGATCACCTCGATCGCCTCGGCATGTGTACCATGGTTGCGGTAGGTGGCATCGGGCACATCCCCGCCCGCATAACCCACGCGCGTGGAGACCACCCCGGGCAGCTTTCGGATCAGGTCCTGCATGCCCCAGAAGCAACCCCCCGCGAGGACCGCCCGCTCGGTTTGCGATGCCATGTTGTCAGCCCTTCTGCTACGACCAAGGATTCCAGCCCCGATGATTAGCAGCAATTCGTGATCGCGGCTATCACATCACGATCACGATTACGATCACGGTTCCGACGCCACGCTCCAGCTTTCACGGATCAGGTGCGCGCTACAATCAGGTGCGCATCATGGCAGCAAGTGGAGCTCCGGGGCGGATAGGGGGAGCACAATGAGAATTCGTCACCTGGCATTCATATGCGCGCTCGCTCTTGCGCTGGGGGCGTGCGAGCAAAGTGAGCAGGGCCCCAAAGGCGACCCGGGTGCGACCGGGCCAGCCGGTCCTCCCGGGCCGGCAGGCCCCGCAACGGGCGTCCGGCTGGTGCGGTCGGCTTGCGATGCGACGAACTGCACGGTGCAATGTGCGGCAGACGAGGTTCTGGTGACGGCTTGGTGCGGAGCCGCCAGGAACCCGACCAACTTCCCGACCGAAGGATCAGCCACCTGCCGGGGAAGGGGCGCGGCCAACAATTCGCTCTTCGCCGTGTGTGCAAAATCAGCGGGGCCGTAACCGCTGATGCCGCAGGCTTCGTCGAATTTGCGCAGCCTCGATCCGGCCCATACCCGTTGCTGGATCGCGGCTGCGCTCTTATAACCCCCTCGAAGACCTTGCCTGCAGCCGGTCAGGCGAGGTCGAAGCGATCGAGGTTCATCACCTTGCTCCAGGCCGCCACGAAGTCTTTCACGAACTTCTCCTTCGAGTCCGCGCACGCATAGACTTCCGCGATGGCGCGCAGCTGCGAATGCGAGCCGAAGATCAGGTCGACGCGGGTGCCGGTCCACTTGGCCTCGTTGGTCTTGCGGTCGCGTCCGTCATACACCCCTTCGGAGCCAGCGGACGGCTGCCATTGCGTGCCCATGCCGAGCAGGTTGACGAAGAAGTCGTTCGTCAGCGTCTCGGGCCGCTCGGTGAAGACGCCGTGGGTGGAATGGCCGGTATTTGCGCCCAGGACACGCAGGCCGCCGAGCAGAACCGTCATCTCGGGCGCCGTCAGCGTCAGCAATTGCGCCCGGTCCACCAATGCCTCCTCGGGCGCCATGAGCTGCTTGCCGCGGAGATAGTTGCGGAAACCGTCCGCGACCGGCTCGAGCGGGGCAAAGGAGTGGGCATCGGTCTGCTCCTGCGACGCGTCCATCCGGCCCGGCGTGAAGGGGACCTTCACGTCGTGCCCGGCCGCCTTCGCGGCCTTCTCGACGCCCACGCCCCCCGCCAGCACGATCAGGTCGGCGAGCGAGACCTTCTTGCCGCCGGTGGCCGCGGCGTTGAACTCCTTCTGGATCGCTTCGAGCTTCTGCAGCACCGTCGCGAGCTGCTTGGGCTGATTCACTTCCCAGTCCTTCTGCGGCGCGAGGCGGATGCGCGCGCCGTTGGCACCGCCGCGCTTGTCGGAGCCGCGAAACGTCGACGCCGACGCCCAGGCCGTGGCGACCAGTTGGGAAACCGACAGGCCGGACGCCAGGATCTTCGTCTTCAGAGCGGCAATGTCCTGCTCCCCGATCAGCGGATGGTTCACGGGGGGGACCGGATCCTGCCAGATCAGCGTCTCCTTCGGCACCAGCGGGCCGAGATAACGCTGGATCGGGCCCATGTCGCGGTGCGTGAGCTTGAACCAGGCGCGGGCAAACGCATCCGCGAACTGGTCCGGATGCTCGAAGAAGCGTCGCGAGATCTTCTCGTAGGCCGGATCGAACCGCAGCGAGAGGTCGGTGGTCAGCATGGTCGGCACATGCTTCTTCGATTTGTCGAAGGGGTCCGGGATGGTGGCAGCGCCACTCTTGGCCTTCCACTGCTTGGCGCCGGCCGGGCTCTTGGTCAGCTCCCATTCGTTGTTGAACAGGTTGTCGAAGAAGTGGTTGCTCCACTTCGTGGGCGTCTGCGACCAGGTGACTTCCGGGCCGCCCGTGATGGTGTCGGCCCCGATGCCGGTTCCGTACCGGCTCTTCCAGCCGAGGCCCTGATCCTCGATGAGGGCGCCTTCCGGCTCCGGGCCGATCAGCGACGGATCCCCGGCACCGTGTGTCTTGCCGAAGGTATGGCCGCCGGCAATCAGCGCGACCGTCTCCTCGTCGTTCATGGCCATGCGGAAGAACGTTTCGCGGATGTCCTTGGCGGCCGCGACCGGATCCGGATTGCCGTTCGGCCCCTCCGGATTGACGTAGATCAGGCCCATCTGCACCGCACCGAGCGGATTTTGCAGCTCGCGTTCGCCGCTGTAGCGTTCGTCCCCCAGCCACGACCCCTCGGGACCCCAGTAGAGCTCCTCGGGCTCCCACACGTCGGCACGCCCGCCGGCGAAACCGAAGGTCTTGAAGCCCATCGACTCGAGCGCGACGTTGCCGACGAGGACAAACAGGTCGGCCCAGGAGATCTTGCGGCCGTATTTCCGCTTGATCGGCCACAGGAGCCGGCGCGCCTTGTCGAGGTTGGCGTTGTCCGGCCAGCTGTTGAGGGGCGCGAAGCGCTGCTGGCCGCTGCCGGCGCCGCCACGGCCATCGGCAATGCGGTAGGTGCCGGCGCTGTGCCAGGCCAGGCGGATGAACAGTCCGCCGTAATGGCCGAAGTCGGCCGGCCACCAAGGCTGCGAGTTCGTCATCAAGGCCTGCAGGTCCTTGATCACCGCGTTCAGGTCGAGGGTCTTGAATTCCTTGGCGTAGTCGAACGCCTCGCCCATCGGATCGGACAAGCTGGAGTGCTGATGCAGAACCTGGATGTTCAACTGGTTCGGCCACCAGTCACGGTTCGTGTGCGCGCGGGTTCCGCCGGTGAACGGGCACTTGCTATCGTCCATGTCGTCTCCTCATCGGGTATGCAGGTTTCCAGGCGGTTCTGTGCACGAATTTCTCGCCCGGCGCATCTCAAATTTCTGAAACCCGCCGGCCCGAACCCGTAAAGGAAAAGGCGCCGAGTTCCAGCGCGTTTCCGGACGCGGCAGGCGCCTAGCGGCGCAGGCGCCTAGCGGCGCAGGCGCCTACGGCGCGACCGCGCGGCGGCCGGATCGCGGCGCGCGCCGGCACGTCAGGATTTGGCGAGCCGAACCGAACCGGCGACCAATAGCGCACTCAGCGCGTCGATGGCCAGCCAGCCGATATACCAGGGGTTCAGATTGTGCCCGAGCGCGGCAGCGGCGCCGGTCGCCGCGGCGAAAACGAGGAACCACACCAAGCCGATCAGCAGCGCGCTATTCATCTCGATCCCCTCCATATTGGCGTCTGTCTCCCATCGTACGCCGAATCTCCGGGGGCGAAAGAGGGCCCGCGGGCGCTCGGGGCCAAGCCGCCTGGAACATGGCGTCGGTCGCATGGCTGGTCTGCTTGGAGTTAGGAGACGTCATGCGGGTGGTCGACGGTTCGAGGATGCCCGACCATCGTGCGGGGCCCGCGGGGCCGTGGTAGCGTTCGCCGAGGCGGGAGCCAATCCGCCGCGGGAGGAGCATCATGATCAGTCGACATGCGATCGGCGCGCTCGCGCTGGCGGCGGCGCTGGGCCTGTGGTGCGATGCCGGCTCGGCGCAAGACTTGTCGAAATTCCCCGACTGGTCGGGCCAGTGGCTGCGCACCTATGGGGGCAATCCGCGCTACGACCAGTCGAAGCCGATCCGCAAGCAGGAAGCGCCGCTCAAGCCGGACTACCAGGTGCGCTACGAGGCCAGCCTGAAGGACCAGGACGCGGGCGGCCACGGGCTCGACCGCGGCTATTCCTGCCTGCCGCAGGGCATGCCGCGGGTGATGTCGGGCGTGTCGCCGTTCGAGTTCCTGATCGCGCCGGGCATCACCCATGTCCTGTTCGAGCGCACCGAGTTCTCGCCGCGCCGCATCTATACCGACGGGCGCGATTGGCCGCAGACCGAGGAGACCTGGTTTCCCGGTTACTCGATCGGCAAATGGCTCGATAGCGGCGGCGTCGGCCGCTTCGACACCCTCGAGGTCGAGACCCGCCGGGTGCGCTCGCCGCGCGTATGGGACCAGAGCGGCATTCCCATGGCGGACGACGACGAGGGCGTCATCAAGGAACGGCTGTACCTCGATCGGAACGATCCGAATCTCCTGCGCGACGAGATGACCACGATCGACAATTCACTGACGCGGCCGTGGACGGTATTGAAGATCTTCAAGCGCAAGACGGACGTCTGGTGGAGCGAGGACAATTGCATCGAGGGCCAAGCCCACGTCACCATCGGCAATCAGGTTTATTTCCGCAGCGCCGACGGCACCATCATGCCCATGAAAAAGGACCAGCCGCCACCGGATCTGAAGTATTTCAAGCGGCCGCCGAACTGAATCCGTGGCGCTGCCGAGCGCCTTGCCCACGCGGCGCGGCCTCGCGGTGCAACCGCGTGGGCAAAATTGCGCACCTCCGTGCAATCATGATCGCAATGCCGGGCAATTTTGCCCACCGTACGGCGATTGGTTTCACGGAATTGATCCACTAATTTAGTGCGCCAACGTGCCCATATAGGCCGCCACGTCGTTGGCCTCCGGGCGCGTCAAGGCGAAGTTCATCTTCGGGTGCGGCTCGAGCAGGCGGAAAACCAGCCGGTCCGGGTTGAAATCGGATTTCCGTGCAATGTCCTCGAACGGCGGCGCATCCGCCACCTCCCGCCGTTGATTGGGCGCCACGACGATATGGCAGGCGGCACAGCGGCTCTGCGCGATGCGCGCGCCATTGTCGGGGTCGGCGGCATCGGCCCGGGTGGCCAGCACCAACGACACCACCATCGCGGCGCACGCGAAATCTGAAATGCGAGTCAATTCTCTTCTCCCTGGCGGTGCTACGGGAGTGCAGTCCCGCATGTCACACGAAATCCCAGAACCGAGGTGCGCCCTTTGATATGGGTCAAAACGCGCCGGTCCGGAACCGCGCATATTGAGATCCTGACGTTGAAGGAGTTGCGCCATGTTGAAAGCAATCGCAGCGCTTCCGGTTTTGGCATTTGTGGTGCTCATCGAGCCGCTGCGGGCGATCGCGCAGCAGACGGCTCCGAGCGCCCCGCCGGGGCCGCCGCAAGGCTATTACGGGCCGGGGCCATGGCACATGTGGAATGGCGGCTATGCGGGCCATGCATTCTGGATGTTTCCGCTGATGATGTTGTTCCTGGCGCTCGCTTGCGCGGCCATCTTCCTGGTGGCCCGCAGGCCGTGCGGCCACGGCATGCACGGTTGGGGCGGCGGACCGGGACATTTGAGCCGACAATGGGGTGATCCCGCCCATTCGGCGCTGCAAATCCTGAACGAGCGCTTTGCGCGCGGCGAGATCGAGAAGCAGGAGTACGCGGACAAGAAGGCTGCCCTCTTGTCGGGCGCCTAGAGCTCGGCGCTGTCGCGCTTGCGCCAGCCAGCGGCAGCAACAGTTGTAGCGGCACACACGTTTTCGTGAGGCGTATGGCGAGCCGCGCCCGATGCCATATATCGCAGTGTACCGGAGTGGCCTGTGATGTCAGTTGGCGTTGCGTGGCCGCCTGGGACAGAAGCCCCGGCCTTTCCCGTCCCCCCCGACGCCCCTTGGCCGGGGCTTCTTATTTCTTCAATGCCGTTTTTTTCAATGCCGTGCCGGCTGCCTCGCCCACCAGAGATGTGAGCATTTCGCAAGCGATCAGCGGGGAAGCGGAGCTCTGCGCAATCTCCACATGACGCTGCCGGGGCTCGGGGCCTTGGCGCAGGGAGCGAAAACCTGCATCGATCCGCCGCCGGCCGGCGCCGGCGTGTCGAGGTTCGCCCCGGTCCAGGCCAGGCAGCCGTCCTGCGGTTCCCACAACAGGTTCACGTCCTCATCCAGGCGCGCGATGCTGGCGGCGGGCGGCAGCCCATCGACGGTCTGCCGCAGGCCGAGCAGCTGATTCCTCAGCATCTGGATGTCGGCTTTCAGGCCCGCGATCTCCTTGGCCGACTGCGCTTTTTGGGTTTCCAGCTCCTGGTTCAGGCAGGACAGCCGCTCCGGAACGATCCCGGAGGCGCAGTCCGCGAACGCATTCGACGACCAGGCCATGCAGGCCATGACGATGATTGCCGCGCCGGCCTTCCCGACCATGCATTCCTCCTGTTCCAGAGCTCTCGGAGGCGCGAAACCTAACGCCGCTGCGCAGCCGGGATCAACCGCCATGGTCGGAATTGAGAGCTTGCGAAGGAAGTGCCAACGGAGAACGGGATGATCAGTTACTCGGCGGTAATGCCGGTGGCCTCGATCATGTGGCGCCATTTCTCGATCGAGGTCTTCAAGAGCGTCGCGGTGTCGGCGAAAGCGACCGAGCTCGGTTCATACCCCAATTCGCGCAGGCGCTTGTCCACATCGGGCTTGGCCACGACCGCATTCACGGCGGCATTGAGCTTGGCGCAGATGTCGGACGGGGTCTTGGCCGGCGCCAGCAATCCCACCCAGCCGTTGATCTCGATCCCCGGGAAGCCGACCTCGCTCAGGGTCGGAACGTCCGGAAACGCCTGCGCGCGCCGCGGCCCGGTCACCGCCAGCGCCCGCAGCGCGCCCTGCTGGACCTGCGGATAGATCTCGGCGACCGGTCCGGCGACGATGTCGACATGGTTTCCCAGGAGCGCATTGATGGCCGGCAGGCCGCTTTGAAACGGAACGGCGACGGCCGGGGTCTTGGCCAGCACCTTGAAGACGTATTCGGCCACGATCCTGGCCGACGATCCGCCGTAGCCGATGTTGAAGGCCTTGTCGTGGGAGGCGTCCAGGAACTCGGCCAAGGTGCGGAACGGCTTGTCGGCGTTGACCGCCAGCCCATGGCTGTCGATCGCCGCGATCGCCACCGCGCGCAGCTCGTCGATCGAATAGTTGAGGTTCTTGTAGAGCGTCTGATTGATCGCCAGGCTGTTGCCGGTGAACAGGAACGTGTAGCCGTCCGGCGCCGCGCTCGCGACCGCCTTGGCGGCGATGTTGGAGGCCGCGCCCGGCCGGTTCTCGATCACGATCTGGTAGCCGAACTGCTCGGCGAGTCCCTGCGCCACGATGCGTGCCATGGTGTCGACGCCGCCGCCGGCCGCAAAGCCGACCACGAAGGTCAGCTTGCGGGCCGGATAGTCGGTGGCCTCCGCATGGGCCAGGCTCGGCAGCTGGCTCGTCACCACGGCGAAGCCGGCGGCGAGCGCGAGCCGGAAGCGGCGCCGACCCCGCACCGCAGCGCCGGCAGAGCCCGGCCGCGACAGCCGGCCGACCAGGCTTTCCAAGCCACACATGCCAAATTCCTTCGGTTGCCGGCTGGACCGAGCGTCTGTCCGCGCGCGCGAGCGAGCTGGAGACGAAGGTGACCGGCTTCTTCGCCCTGGTGCGCGCGGCCTGAAGATCGGGCGAACCGGGGAGGCGCGGCCTTGCACGCCGCCCCGGACCGCAATCTGATTAGAGCGGTTTCACATAAACCGGAAAGGGAAACCGCTCCAACATTCTTGCGTTATCGCATTTTCGTACGGAAAACCGGCATCCACTTTTCCTGAAAATGCTCTAGCGGGTGATATCGACGTCCTTCGTCTCCGGCAGGAAGATCAGGCCGATGACGAAGCTCACGCTCGCGATCACGATCGGATACCAGAGGCCGGAATAGATATTGCCGGTGGCCGCCACGATCGCGAATGCGGTCGCCGGCAGGAAGCCGCCGAACCATCCGTTGCCGATGTGATAGGGCAGCGACAGGCCGCTATACCGGATCCGCGTCGGGAACAGCTCGACCAGCCAAGCCGCGATCGGCGCGTAGACCAGCGTCACGTAGATCACCAGCAGCATGAGCAGGAGCACGGTCGGCACGTAGCTGATCTGGTTGGGATCGGCGGCCGCCGGATAGCCGTGCTGGGTGATGGCTTGACCGAGCACGGCAGGGAAGTTCGGCGTGTTGGCCGCGATCAGCTGCTCGCCGATCTTCACCTGCGCGACCGAGCCGGCCGGCGCCGCTTGATTGTCGTAGTTGACCGAGCGGATGACGAGCGCCGACTTGGCGATGTCGCAGGAGGTCGTATAGCTCTCGACGCCGGTCAATTTCAGCTGGAACGAGCATTCGTTCGGATCGGCGATCACGGTGACGGGCGAGGCGCTCAATGCCACCTCCAGCGCCGGATTGGCGAAGTGGGTGATGGCCTTGAAGATCGGGAAGTAGGTCAGCGCCGCCAAGAGGAAGCCGGTGAGAATGATGGGCTTGCGGCCGATCTTGTCGGACAGCCATCCGAACAGCACGAAAAACGGCGTTCCCAAGAGAAGCCCGACCGCGATCAGGATCTGCGCCGTCACCGCCGGCACCTTCAGCGTCTGGGTGAGAAAGAACAGGGCATAGAACTGTCCGCCGTACCAGACCACCGCCTCGCCGGCGGTGGCGCCGAGCAGAGCCAGGATCGCGATCTTGGCGTTCGCCCATTGCCCGAAGGCCTCCGTCAGCGGCCGTTTCGAGTTGCGGCCCTCCTCCTTCATGCGCAGGAAGACCGGCGACTCGGCCAGCTTCAGCCGGATCCAGATCGAGACCGCGAGCAGGATCGCCGAGAGCAGGAACGGAATTCGCCAGCCGTCGGACATCGAGCCGTTGCCGGCGAAGGCCGGCTCGCCCATGCTGGTGCGGATGCCCAGCACCACCAGCAGCGCCATGAACAGGCCGACGGTCGCGGTGGTTTGAATCCACGACGTGTAGAAGCCGCGCTGGTTCTTGGGCGCGTGCTCGGCGACGTAGATCGCGGCGCCGCCGTACTCCCCGCCGAGCGCGAGACCCTGGAACAGGCGCAGCCCGATCAGCGTGATCGGCGCCGCAATGCCCCAGGTCGCATAGCTCGGCAAGAGCCCGATGGCGAACGTGCCGAGCCCCATCAAGGTCATGGTGATGAGGAATGTATATTTGCGACCGATGAGATCGCCGAGCCGCCCGAAGAACAGCGCGCCGAAAGGACGCACCGCGAATCCGGCCGCGAAGGCGAGCAAGGTGAAGATGAAGGCGGCTGGGGGGTTGACCCCGGCGAAGAATTGCACCGCCAGGATGGGGGCGAGCGTTCCGTAGATGTAGAAGTCGTACCATTCGAAAACGGTGCCGAGCGACGAGGCGAAGATGACCAGCCGCTCGTCGGCGGTCATGGTTCCTCGCTCCCGCTCCATTGAGGCGGTCATAGCGGTCATGAGCGTTGTCCCTATCCTGGTCGTTGTTTGGGTGCCGCCCCTTGTCTCCCCTGCGGGATCGCAGGACCGCACCGATTGGCCGATCGCCCCCCGCGGACGACCGGCATTCAATTCGATTAACTTTAAGAACGGAAGCGCGTCATTTTACGCATTCCGCAACCGAGCGCAAACTGAAAGCACAGGTTATTCAAGGCGCTCGGGGGGCGCGCGCGGTGCGCCGCCGCGCGCTCGCGGCGGTCGGGCGCGATTAAGATTACTGGTAGAATTACGGATCGCGACGACATTCGATTTGCTCATTTCGTCTAAAACCCGTCCGGCTTCGCGTATACCTCCTCGCCAGGCGGGTGCATCATGCGTAGAGCAAACTGTGTCGTCTTTATTCTGAGCGGGCTCGTGCTGAGCGGCCTCGTGCTCGGCGAAGCGCCGGCGCGGGCCGCCGACAGTGGTCCGGTGATCGTGCTTCCCGGCCGGCACGGCTTGCCGGTGACCATCAACGGGGTCGACGTCACCGGCGCGGTGCTCGAAGGCGACTGGGGCCTCTACAGTCCCCACATGGTGGGACCCACCATCATCCCGGCGCCCTGGTATCCGGGGCGGAGCCGTGCCGGCAGCTCTTATCAGGGCAGGTACGTCGAGGAGGGCTACTTCCCGGCCATGGGGCACCAGCCCGGCTACGGCCGCCACGAGATCGAGCCGCCCCCCGACCGGCGACTGCCGCCGCCGGCGCCGAGCTTCCATCGTTCATGGTCGAGCCAATCCGATCCGGTGCCGGCGAGCCTCGATCCGCCGGCCCAGTCGCCGCTGATCGTAGCGCCGCAGATTTATCCGGACGGGCGCCGCGGCGACGATCAACCGCCGAGAAGGCGATGATTCCGGGCTGACGCAAGTTCCCGATGACCCGCAACCCGGCCTCCGCAGCGGAGGCCATCACCACGGGAGTAAACATGATCACACGCTCGCTTTCCCTGCTCGCCTTGGCGGCCTTCGCATCGGCGGTCGCCGCCGCGCCGGCGATGGCCTGCTGCGGCTGCGCCTACACCTGCGCGCCGCCGGTGCAGGTCCAGACCTGGGGATTCCAGACCTGGGAGTCGCCGAGTTATGTGGTGAATCAGGGCCCGGTCTTTACCGGCCCCGGCTTCTATTCGTCGCCGACCTATGAAGGCGAGACGCTGACGGTCGACTATCCTTATGTCGGCCCATACGGATACCCGGGCTATCGGCCCTATGGCGGCCTCACCATCGAGCCGTTCCGGCATCGCCTCTATCATCCGTATTGGCAGGGCGCGCTGCCGCCGCGCCACTTCGAGATGCTGCACCGTCATGAGGCCGGCGTGATCTACCGTCGCGGCTTCGGGCCGCGCGCCATCACGATGTCGAAGGCCGTGCATTGGGACTCGCGCGGCCGCCGAAATCAGGGTGATTGGTAGCACCTCACGGCGCCGGCGCTGCTTGCGCGCCTGCGCCGCTTTGGCGCCGTAGGGTGGGCAAAGGCGCGCATCAGGGCGTTTACGCCCGTCTTCGACGGGCTATGGGCGCCGTGCCCACGCGAGGTTTCTCGGCAGATTGAGCTCGTCCGCGTGGGCACGGCGGACCCGAAGTCGAGCGTCAATCGAAGGCGCGCGGCCGCCTTTGCCCACCCTGCAGCGCAGCGGAACGCGCAAGCGGGCAGCATCAGGCGGCGGCGAGGCGCTTGCTCGCGAGATAGAGCGCCAGCGCCGCCGCGTTCGAGACGTTGAGGCTCTTGATCTTGCCGGGCACGTCCAGGCGGGCGACCTGATCGCAGGTCGCGAGCGTGAGGTGGCGCAGACCCTTGCCTTCGGCACCGAGCACCAGGGCGAGCGGCGAACGGATCTCCGCCTGCGCGAAATCGACCGCCCCCGAGCTGTCGAGCCCGACCACGAGAAAGCCGCGCTCCTTGAGCGCCGCAAGCGCGCGGGCGAGGTTGGTCACGGTCACGAGCGGCACGTATTCGAGCGCGCCCGAGGCCGACTTGGCCAGAACGCCGGTCGCCTCCGGGCTGTGGCGCGCGGTGGTGACGATGGCCGACACCGCGAAGGCGGCGGCCGAGCGTGAGATGGCACCCACATTGTGCGGATCGGTGATCTGGTCGAGCACCAGAACGATGCCGGCCGGGACGATGTCCTCGAGCCCGGGGGCGGGCAGGGGATCGGCTTCCACCAGCAGACCCTGATGGAGGGCGTCGGGCGACAGCCGCTGGGCGATGGTCTGCGGGCGCACCAGCTCGGGCTCGACCCGCAGCGGCACGTGCTCCTCGGCGAGGCGGCGCAGCGCGTTCTCGGTGGCGAGCAGACGGCGAATGTGGCGCGCCGGGTTTTCGAGCGCCGCCTTCACCGGGTGCCATCCGTAGAGAATGACCGGGGCGTCGGGATCATTGGCAGCGCGGCCGGCATGCCGGTCCGAGGCCCGCTGCGGGCGCGCGCCGCGCTCCGGCTTGTCGGCCGTTCGCCGCTTCCAATCGGGTTTCCATTCGCGCTTGGCCATGTCCGCTCTTGTCACGCACGGTGGCGCTTGGCAATCGCGCTTTCGGTCAGGCGACGTGGCCGGCGGGGCGCAGCGATAATGGTGTGGGCAACCGGGCGTGCGGGTTGACCCGGCGCGCATGCGCTGTTGCTTTCGGGCAGCCACAAGCGCGGGCAGTGAGCCATGACGACGCCATCCAGGCTGCGCGACAAGCTGCGCAAGATCGAGGCCCTGTTCGTGGGGGCGGGGACCGCGGGCGAGCGGCTCGCCGCCGAGGCGGCGCTCGAGCGCGTGCGCGCGAAGCTTCTGGAGTTGGAGCGCCAGGACCCGGCGGCGGAGATGCAGTTCTCGATGCCCGACCAATGGTCGCGGCATCTGTTTGTGGCGCTGTGCCGCCGCTACGGGCTCAAGCCCTATCGGTATCACCGGCAGCGGCGCACGACCGTGATGGTGCGGGCGCCGCGCCGCTTCTTCGAGCAGGTCTTGTGGCCGGAATTCCGCGATCTCGACGGCGATCTGCAGGCCTATCTGCACGAGGTGACGCTCAAGGTCATCCGCGAGGAGGTGTTCGCCGATACCAGCGAGGCGCCGGAGGTCCCGGAGGCACTGCCGGCCGCTTGAAGCAGGTCGCACGCAAAAAAGCGGCGGTTCCGCAGAACCGCCGCTCACTATGGTCGCGTCTCCTCAGCCGCTGGCGATCAGAGGCTTGCGATATAATGCGCGAAGGTCTCGCGCTGCGCGGGCGTCAGCTCCTGCATGATCTTGCCCATGTCCATGCTGTTGGTGCGCGTGCCGTCCGCAAAGGCGTTCATCTGCTTGATCAGATATTCGTAGCTCTGGCCCACCAGCCGCGGCGCCGGCGCTCCGCCGACGAAGCCCTTCTGATGGCAGATCTGGCAGGTGGTCATGCCGTCCGGCTCCTTCTCGGGCGCGGCCGCGGCCGCCTGCTTCGGCGGCCAGGCCTTGGCCGCGAAATAGGCCGCGGCGGGACGCAGCTCCTCCTGCGTCAGGCCTTTGGCAAAGGCCGCCATGACCGGACTGGCGCGATCGCCGGCCCGGAAGTCGTGCAATTGCTTGACCAGGAAGTTCTGCTGCTGGCCCCAGATGACCGGCATGGTCTTGGGATCGAGCGGCACACCGTTTTGGCCGTGGCATGAGCCACAGACCTGCACCTTGGCTGGGTCGATCTCGTCGGCGGCTTGCGATGGCCCGGCCAGGGTCCCAGCGAGAAAGACCAGTGCGCCGAAAATTGTCGGAAGGCGATGATTGAGCATGTTCTAAACACCGTTGTTCGAGAGGTCCGCGGTCCCGGTACGCGCTGAGACCAGCCCAAAAGATGCCGTAGTCCGGCTGGAGGCGCAAGGGACCCCCGAGCGTCTTATGGTCAGCGTAAACGGTAGGTCGGATTCCACCCTGCGAGCAGGTTGCGTGCGCCGGTTGCCGAGCCAAAAGGGGGCGCCGTGCTTCGAAACGAGGGGCGCTGCGCCTCGAAACGAGGCCGATTTGCGCGTGACCGGAGGGCCGACGTGGCCGCTATTGCCTAAGCCATTGCGAATGTTTAGTTACGCGCGCGGCGGGGGAGTGTCCCGAGTGGCAAAGGGGGCGGACTGTAAATCCGCTGGCTTACGCCTTCGTAGGTTCGAGTCCTACCTCCCCCACCAAACCCGATGCGGGTGTAGCTCAATGGTAGAGCAACAGCCTTCCAAGCTGATGACGAGGGTTCGATTCCCTTCACCCGCTCCAATGTTTTCAGTCACTTAACAGTGAGTGCGCTTCCCGCGTGATACGCCGGGCCGGCTCGATCGATACATTGCACGTCGAGAATTCGCCCAGCGGCTCGTTGCCTGACGGATCAGGGCGCCGAGGATTTGACGCAGACGGCAATCAGCGGGTTGTTGGCCGGACCGCGACCGCCGCGGCAGGTCGCCGACTTTTCGGTGGGGAAGTTCGTCGCGTTCCTGGCGGCCCCGCACCAGGCCGAGATGACGATTTCGTCGGCTTCGCATTCAGCCACGCAACTGGCGGCGTTGCATGTCGCGCGCACGACATGCATGCCGCCGCCCGCGGCCGAGCCGGCGGCGGGTCCTGGACCAGGTGGACCGGGAGGTCCCTGCGGGCCGGCCGGGCCCGGCTCGCCCTGCGCTCCGGCAGGTCCCGGTGGACCAGCATCGCCCTTCGGACCTTCCGTCGGTTTTCCGCACGCGCCCAAAGCAAGGGCCAAAGCGCCAACTACAAGCCAGCTGCCGATTTTCATGAGCTCTCCGAGGCGAGCGACCAGTTCGCGCACAATACGTCAAATGAGACGGAGCTGTATAGGTCGCACTGCCGGTTGCGGCGAAGGGTTCTCCAAGGGCGTGCTCGCCCGCGATTGCGCCCTGACGCACCGACATTGAGCCTGCAGGCAGACCACCTCGACGCGGGGCCACGTGCCGGATCGGGCCGAAGGACATGAAGAATCGACTTTTGCCCACCACGCGGCCGGTCTATGATCTGGTTGCGCCGGGCAAGCCAAATTCCTGCAGATGGTGATCGAGGATTGCGCAAAGCCATTGCGGGTTGCGCGAGCTGGCCGGCGCCAGGACATGAGATCGTCTGCAACATCACGCTTTTGAGAAAAGGTCGGAGTGAATGAGCGGCTTCAAGGATCCGGGTTACGTCGAGCGCAAGAGCGCCGCTACGGACGCGAGGAAGGCGGCCCTGGAGAAATTCCGCGCCGGGACCGCGGCCAACGATCCCGCCGTCGCGCAACGGCAGGCGGCCCGGGAGGCGGTCAGGATCGCGCGTGATGCCCGCGCCGCCGAGCGCAAGGCGGCCAAGGCCGCCCGCGAGATCGAGCTCGCGGAGGAAGCGGTCCGGGCCCGCGAGCAGGCGGAGCAGGCCAAGATCGATGCCGCCGCGCAGGCGAAACGCGACGCGGCCGAGAAGGTGGAGCGCGAGGCGGCCGAAGCGGCCGAGCGCAAGGCGGTGCGCGATGCGCGCTACGCCGCCCGCAAGGCGCGCAAGAGATAGTCGCACCGGTCAGAGCGGCCGGACGATGACGCCGCGAGACGATGCCGGATCATGAGCGCTGTCCTGCACAATCCTCTCGAGTTGCCCGCCGGCCTTCCGGCGCCGGTCGATGACGGAGCGGCGCGCCATCTGGTCGGCATGTCGTGGCCCGACCTCGCGCTGCCGGGGAGCGATGGTGCATCTGTCGATGGCGCATCTTCGATGGTGCATCGATCGATGGTGCATCGATCAACCTCTGCGGCCGGCGCGGCCGCGCGGTGGTTTATGCCTTTCCCCGCACCGGCCGGCCGGGCGAGGCGCTTCCGACCGGCTGGGACGCGATCCCGGGCGCGCGCGGCTGCACGCCGCAAAGCTGCGGGTTCCGCGATCATTTCGCCGAGCTCCGCGCTCTCGGGGTGGGGCAGCTCTACGGGCTCTCGACCCAGAGCCGCGACGACCAGCGCGAGGTCGCGCAGCGTCTGCATCTGCCGTTTGCGCTTCTGTCGGATGCCCGGCTCGAGCTCCAGCAGGCGCTGACGCTTCCGACCTTCTGGGTGGACGGCATGACGCTGTTGCGGCGGCTCACCATGGTGCTCGACGACGGCGTGATCAGCAAGGTGTTCTATCCGGTGTTCCCGCCCGACCGCAGCGCCGCCGACGTGGTGGCCTGGCTGCGGGACGCTCAGTCCACGATCGCCTGATAGACCAGGGCATTGATCATCTGCCGGTACTTCCAGCGAATCGGTCCCGGCGAGTGCGCCATCCAAACCACGGCCAGCTCTTCGTGCGGGTCCGCCCACCAATTGGTGCCGCTCGCACCCGGCCAGGAGAAGTCCCCGACCGAGCCCATCATGCGCACGATGCCGGGCGTGGTGCGCACCGCCAGTCCGAGACCAAAGCCGTAATCGGCGCGGGTCGGATCTGCGTTCACGATCAAATTCTTGACGTCGGGCGCGAGCTGGTTCGACAGCATGTATTCGACGGTTTTCGGACCCAGGATGCGGGTGTCGCCGCGCTTGCCCTTGTTCATCAGCATGAGCGCGAAACGCAAATAGTCGCTCGCCGTGGAGGCCGCGCAGCCGCCGCCGCACTCGAACTTCGGTTGTATCGTCAGCGGCGTCATGGATTGCGGATTTCCGCTCTCCGGGTCGGTCGGCAGCGCGGCCGCGTAACGCGCCGCCTTGTCCTGCGGGATCAAGAAGCCGGTATCCGTCATGCCGAGCGGCTTCCAGAGGTTTTGCTGCAGATAGGCGCCGAGCGACTGCTCGCTCAGCTGCTCGATGATGAGCCCGAGCACGTCCAGGCCGAAGCCGTAATCCCAGACCGTGCCCGGCTGATACAAGAGCGGGCGCGAGCTCAGCTGATCGAGGAATTCCGCGCCCGTCATGGCGGCGGCGGCCTGGCTGCTGCCCTCCGGATAGAGCTTGTGCACGGCGGTGGTGCCGCGGCCCCCATAGATGAGACCCGAGGTGTGCCGGAACAGATCCTGGATCGTGATCTTGCGCGCGGCCGGCACCGTCTCGAGGATGCTCTCCTTCTTGGCATCCATCACGGCGACCCGCATGCTCGCGAATTTCGGGAAGTATTTCGCGAGCGGCTCGTCCATCAGGAGACGGCCTTGCTCGTAGAGCTGCAGCGCGCCGACCGCCACCATCGGCTTGGTCATCGAGGCGATGTTGAAGATCGCGTCGGTCGTCATCGGGGCGCCGGCCGCCTTGTCGCGATAGCCGAAGCTCTCGAGATAGACGAGCTTGCCGCGCCGGGCGATCGCCAGCACAGCGCCGGGAAGCTGCCCGCGCGCGATCTCGGCATTGACGGCCTTGCCGATGAGAGCGAGGCGCTCGGACGACATGCCGACCTCCTCGGGCGTGGCGCGCGGCAGCGGATCAGCCGCTTTCGCGATCGACGACATGCTGATGATTCCTGCACCCGATCCTGCGGCCAGAGTTCCTGCGGTCACGAGAGCGCCCAACATCCGGCGGATATCCATCGCAAGCCCTCCCTGCAACGAAGGATTCAGGCTAGCATGGTGACTGTCGAAATGCAGCCCGCGACGGGCTGCCGAGGCCGGCCATGGCGCGTGGTTCCGCCGCGCCGCGACATCAATGAGCAGAAGCCGCCCCGATGACCAGCACGTCCGGCCGACCTCGAGACCACCATGCGATTGGGCAAGTCGGCGATCGCGGCGCTCATCTTGGCCGCCGCGCCATCGACGCTCTGGGCGCAGGAGGCGGCGCCGTTCTACCAGGGCAAGACCATCCGCATCGTCATCAGCACCGGGGTCGCGGGCGGTTACGCCGAATACGCGCGCTTGCTGGCGGATCACATGGGGGCCCATATCGCGGGCCGGCCGAGCTTCATCGTCCAGAGCATGCCGGGCGCCGGCGGCCTGCTCGCCGCCAACTATCTCTACACCCAGGCCCCGCAGGACGGCACCACGTTCGGCATCGTGCATTCGAGCGTCCCGCTCACCCCGCTGTGGGGCAACAAGGGCGTGCGCTTCGACAGCCTCAAGTTCAACTGGCTCGGCAGCCTCGACCGCACCGACGGCATGTGCATCGCGTGGCACACCTCGCCGATCAAGACCTGGGCCGACATGCTGACGCACGAGTTCACCGTCGGCAGCTCGGGCGCCGGCTCGCAGATGGACACTTATCCGGCCATCCTCAACAGATTGTTCGGGACCAAGCTCAAGGTGATCGGCGGCTACAAGGACGGCACCGACGTCTATCTGGCCATGGAGCGGGGCGAGGTCGAGGGCCGCTGCGGCGGCCAGCTCACGGTGATCAAGGCGACGCGGCCGCAATGGTTGACCGAGCACAAGATCTCGGTGCCGATCCTGATCGCCGACAAGACGCAGCGCCGAGTTTCCCGCCACGCCGACGATCATGGAATTCGTCAAGGACGAAGCCACCCGCCAGCAGCTCGAGCTTGATGATGGTGGCGCAGAACCTGGACCGGCCCGTGATGCTGCCGCCGGGCGTGCCGGCCGCCCGCGTCGCGGAGCTGCGGGGAGCCTTCGACGCCACCATGGCGGACGAGGGCTTCCGGGCGGACGTCGAGAAGATGAACCTGCACGTCGATCCGGTGCGCGGCGAGGACATGGCGCGGGCGCTCGCGCGGGCCTTCGCGTTGCCGCCGGAGGTCATCGCCGGGGCCCGGGAAATGATGGGCGGCCGCTAGCGCGGCTGCCGTTTTCCCTTCCCCTGAAGGGGGAGGGTGGCGCCGAAGGCGCCGGGTGGGGGTCCCGCCTCCCAACAAATTCAGAGCTTGTGGCGGGACCCCCACCCGACCCGCTTCGCGGGTCGACCTCCCCCTTGCGGGGGAGGTAAGGCTGAGAGCGCATTGGCCGGCCACGACGGCCCGGCGCACGTTTCGCGCCCGTCCCGCTCTTGCGGGCTTGCATTGCGCGCGTCGATCATGCATTTACCAGTTTGCGGCGGACCCGAGGGTTTGATCCTGGGAGCCGCCGCAATCGCTTCCGGAGGAGTGTAGCTCAATGGCTAGAGCACCGGTCTCCAAAACCGGGGGTTGGGGGTTCGAGTCCCTCCACTCCTGCCAGGCTTGAGGCGGGCTGCAATGGTCCGGAAACGTAATATATAGAGTGGCTGCGGCCCACGCCGCTGCAGGCAGCGGCAGGAATCATGGCGAAAATCAACCCGTTCAAGTTCTTGCAAGAGGTGCGCGCCGAAGCCCAGAAGGTCACGTGGCCGACGCGGCGCGAGACGGCCATTACCACCGCCATGGTATTCGTCATGGTCACCGTCGCTTCGATATTCTTTCTCGTCGCGGATCAGATCATGCGTCTTGTCGTCACTTTCCTTCTCGGCATCGGCAGCTGAGAGATCGACGGATTTTGCGGCCATGACCAATCGCTGGTACATCGTGCAGGCCTATTCCAATTTCGAGCGGAAGGTCGCGGAATCGATTCGCGAGCAGTCGAAGCAACGGCATCTGGACCACCTGTTCGAAGAGATCATGGTGCCGACCGAGAAGGTGGTCGAGGTGCGCCGCGGCCAGAAGGTCGATGCCGAGCGCAAGTTCTTCCCGGGCTATGTGCTGGTGAAGATGGACCTGACCGACGAGGCCTATCACCTCATCAAGAACACCCCCAAGGTCACCGGCTTCCTCGGCGCCGACAACAAGCCGATGCCGATCTCGGACGCGGAAGCCGCGCGCATCCTGCATCAGGTGCAGGAGGGCATCGAGCGGCCGAAGCCCTCGATCTCCTTCGAGGTGGGCGAGCAGGTGCGGGTGTCGGACGGCCCGTTCGCCTCCTTCAACGGCACCGTCGAGGAAGTGGACGAGGGCCGCTCGCGGCTCAAGGTCGCGGTTTCGATCTTCGGCCGCGCCACTCCGGTCGAGCTGGAATTCGGCCAAGTCGAGAAGCTATAAGATAAAGGTCTTTAGAGTTGTCATTGCCGGCGTGATCCGGCATGACGAAGCGGGAAGGCGGTCATGCCGCTTTCCGAACCGACGTGGAAGGTGATGACGGCAGCCAACCGTCTAGATCCGCACCACGAACCCTGAGCCCGGCCGACCGTGCGCCAACACCGGCGGCCAACGACAGGAGAAAGCTGAATGGCGAAGAAAATCACCGGCTATTTGAAGCTACAGGTGCCGGCGGGGTCGGCCAATCCGTCGCCCCCGATCGGACCCGCGCTCGGCCAGCGCGGCCTCAACATCATGGAATTCTGCAAGGCCTTCAATGCCCAGACCCAGAGCATGGAGAAGGGCATGCCGATACCCGTGGTGATCACGGCGTTCCAGGACCGTTCCTTCACGTTCGAGATGAAGACCCCGCCGGTCTCCTATTTCATCAAGAAGGCGGCCAAGCTCGAGAGCGGCTCCAAGACGCCCGGCCGCGAGAAGGTCGGTGCGGTGACCAAGGCGCAGGTCCAGGAGATCGCGGAGAAGAAGATGAAGGATTTGAACTGCGACTCGCTCGAGGCGGCGATGCGGATGATCGAAGGATCCGCCCGTTCCATGGGCATCGAGGTCAAGGAGTAAGCGCCATGACCCAGCACGGAAAAAGGACGGAAAAGTCGCGCGAAGGCGTTGATCGCATGAAGCTTTACTCGATCGACGAAGCCATCAAGATGGTCAAGGAGCGGGCCACCGCCAAGTTCGACGAGACCATCGAGGTGGCGATGAATCTCGGGGTCGATCCGCGGCACTCCGATCAGATGGTGCGCGGCGTCGTCAACCTGCCCAATGGATCCGGCCGCTCGGTACGGGTCGGGGTGTTCGCGCGCGGCGCCAAGGCCGATGAGGCGAGGGCGGCGGGCGCCGATGTGGTGGGGGCGGAGGATCTGGTCGAGCAGGTGCAAGCCGGCAATATCGACTTCGACCGCTGCATCGCGACCCCCGATCTCATGCCCCTGGTCGGCCGGCTCGGCAAGGTGCTCGGGCCGCGCGGCATGATGCCCAACCCGAAGGTCGGCACCGTCACCATGGATGTCACCACCGCGGTCAGGGGCGCCAAGGGCGGCTCGGTCGAGTTCCGGGTGGAGAAGGCCGGCATCGTCCAGGCCGGCATCGGCAAGGCATCGTTTTCGGCCGACAAGCTCGTGCAAAACATCAAGGCTTTTGCCGATGCGGTGCAGAAATCGAAGCCTCCGGGCGCCAAGGGGACCTACATCAACCGGGTGGCGGTGTCTTCGACCATGGGCCCGGGTGTGAAGGTCGAGCCGTCGTCGCTGTTTGCCGCAATCCAGAGTTGAGATCGGCGAGGCCCGGTTGCGGAAGCGGCGATTGGTCGCCGGCGCAAGCTGCGAACCGCGGGGGATTTCCCCTGCGGGCGGTGCAATAAGGGCTTGGCAAGGCCTACCCGATCCACTAAATAACGCCGGTGGGCGCGCCGGCCCAGTCCGTCGGCGCGCCTTCATGCGTCCTTCAAAAATGTGGTGCGCCCTGACCTCTTAGAGCACGTCCCTGCGGGATTATTCTAAGAGGCAGAAGGGCTTGTCATGTGAATTGAAGGCGCACCGCCGCTCCGGAGACGGATCGGCGGTCCTGTCCGAGACTGCAGGTGCCGGGTTCTGTTTTGGGCCAGGCTTAATGTCCTGCATAGACGGGGCGAGACCGTAAAGGGCCGTCGGTTTGGCGTGCCGCGACCGGTTCGAACCTTGGAACTCTGTGCGGCTTTGGCTGCGCGCGAGGGGCAGGATCAAATGAGCGCCGTCCGGTCTCCTTCTTAGGAGAGCAGGACGGCTGGTCGCAACCGGCGGTTCCGGAGCTTGAGCTCGGACCGCCAAACCGGAAAGAGCTTGCAGTGGAACGAGCGGCTAAGAAAGAGCTGGTCGCGGAACTCAACGGTGTCTTCAAGGACACCAATGTCGTGGTCGTTGCTCACTATTCCGGCCTCACCGTGGCCCAGATGCAGAACCTGCGCAGGCAGATGAAGCAGGCTGGGGCGTCGGTGCGGGTCGCGAAAAACCGTCTCGCCAAGATTGCGCTTGCAGGTACGGGCGCAGCCGTGATCGTGCCCCTGCTGAAGGGGCCGACGGTGATCGCTTATTCGCGTGATCCGGTGGCTGCACCCAAGGTCGCCAACGACTTCGCCAAGACCCACGAAAAGTTCGTGATCCTGGGCGGGGCGATGGGCAATACCGCGCTCAACCCGGACGGCATCAAGGTGCTCGCCTCGCTGCCGTCGCTGGATGAGTTGCGGGCGAAAATCGTCGGCCTCATCCAGGCGCCGGCGACCAAGATCGCCCAGGTGGTCAATGCCCCGGCGGCGAAGCTCGCCCGCGTGCTGCAAGCGTATGCCAAGAAAGGCGAAGCGGCGTAAGGCCCTTTGCAAGCTCAAAACGGTTCGAACCGATAGGACACTGAAATGGCTGATCTGCAGAAAATCGTCGACGATCTCTCCGGCCTCACCGTTCTCGAGGCCGCCGACCTCGCCAAGATGCTCGAAGAGAAGTGGGGCGTCTCGGCGGCTGCCGCGGTGGCAGTGGCCGGACCGGCGGTCGCCGCCGCCGCGGTCGAGGAGAAGACCGAGTTCACGGTCATGCTGACCGCGGTCGGCGAGAAGAAGATCGAGGTGATCAAGGAGGTTCGCGCCCTGACCGGTCTCGGCCTCAAGGAAGCCAAGGATCTGGTCGAAGGCGCGCCCAAGGCGGTCAAGGAAGGCGTGAACAAGGAAGAAGCCGAGAAGGTCAAGGCCACCCTGGAAAAGGTCGGCGCCAAGGTCGAGCTGAAATAAGCACTTGTTATTTCAGCGGAATCACCCGGGGAGCCAGGCGCGACCCCGGGGATGGCGCGCGGCTTGCGGGGCTTGCGCCCCACATGCCGTGGTTGCGTGCTAGGACAGGTTTCGTCTTGGTTGTGTTCGAAGGTCGGACGCGCCCGGGCGTGGCGCGCACGCCGGCCTACACAAAACGGTGATTTCGGGACACCCCGGAATCGCCCCATAGACCGCTGGGCGGCGGTTGCGATTAATCGATTCGGTGTCGGGCCGAATCATACATACATGAGCGGCGCGGGCTCGACGCCTGTCCTGATGGTCGCGATGGATTGCGGCCTTCCGGAGAGTCGTCCCGATCCCGGCGGTTCGACGAGGTGAGAGAAAAGCATGGCGCAGACGTTCACAGGTCGCAAGCGCGTTCGTAAGTTTTTCGGGAAAATCCAGGAAGTCGCAGAGATGCCGAACCTCATCGAGGTTCAGAAGGCGTCCTATGACCAATTCCTGCTGGTGAAGGAGCCGGTCGGCGGCCGTCCCGACGAGGGCCTGCAGACCGTATTCAAGTCCGTGTTCCCGATCTCGGACTTCTCCAACACGTCGATGCTGGAATTCGTCAAATACGAGTTCGAGCCGCCCAAATACGACGTCGACGAGTGCCGGCAACGCGGCATGACCTATGCGGCCCCGCTCAAGGTGACGCTGCGCCTCATCGTGTTCGATATAGACCAGGAGACCGGCGCCAAGTCGGTCAAGGACATCAAGGAGCAGGACGTCTACATGGGCGACATTCCGCTCATGACGATGAACGGCACCTTCGTGGTCAACGGCACCGAGCGGGTGATCGTGTCGCAGATGCACCGCTCGCCCGGCGTGTTCTTCGACCACGACAAGGGCAAGACCCACTCCTCCGGCAAGCTGCTGTTCGCCGCCCGCATCATTCCGTATCGCGGCTCGTGGCTGGACATCGAGTTCGACGCCAAGGACATCGTGCACGCGCGCATCGATCGCCGCCGGAAGATTCCGGTGACGTCGCTCCTGCATGCGCTCGGCATGGACGGCGAGGAGATCCTCAACACGTTCTTCCGGCAGGTGCACTACAAGCGCCACAAGGACGGCTGGCGCGTGCCGTTCGATGCCAATCGATTCCGCGGCTACAAGGCGATCAACGATCTGGTCGACGCCGACAGCGGCAAGGTCGTGCTGGAGGCCGGCAAGAAGCTCACGGTGCGCTCGGCGCGTCAGCTCGCCGAGAAGGGCCTCAAGGCGTTGCGCATGACCGACCTGGAGCTGGTCGGCCATTACCTCGCCGAGGACCAGGTCAACGTGAAGACCGGCGAGATCTACGCCGAGGCCGGCGAGGAGATCACCGAGAAGAACCTCAAGGTGCTGATCGAGGCCGGCTACAAGGAGCTGCCGCTCCTCGACATCGACCACATCAATGTCGGCGCCTATATCCGCAACACCCTGATGGTGGACAAGAACCTCACGCGCGAGGACGCGCTGTTCGACATCTACCGGGTCATGCGTCCGGGCGAGCCGCCCACGCTCGACACCGCCCAGGCCATGTTCCAGTCGCTGTTCTTCGATCCGGAGCGCTACGACCTCTCGGCCGTCGGCCGGGTCAAGATGAACATGCGGCTCGACCTCGACGCGCCCGACACCATGCGGGTGCTGCGCAAGGAAGACATCGTCGCGGTGATCCGCACCCTGGTCGATCTGCGCGACGGCAAGGGCGAGATCGACGACATCGACCACCTCGGCAACCGCCGGGTGCGCTCGGTCGGCGAGCTGATGGAGAACCAGTACCGGGTCGGGCTCCTGCGCATGGAGCGCGCCATCAAGGAGCGCATGTCCTCGGTCGACATCGACACCGTGATGCCGCAGGACCTGATCAACGCCAAGCCGGCGGCGGCGGCGGTGCGCGAGTTCTTCGGCTCCTCGCAGCTGTCCCAGTTCATGGACCAGACCAATCCGCTGTCCGAGATCACCCACAAGCGGCGGCTCTCGGCGCTCGGACCCGGCGGCCTGACCCGCGAGCGGGCCGGCTTCGAGGTGCGCGACGTGCACCCGACCCACTATGGCCGCATCTGCCCGATCGAGACCCCGGAGGGACCCAATATCGGTCTCATCAACTCGCTCGCCACCTTCGCGCGGGTGAACAAGTACGGCTTCGTCGAGACGCCCTATCGCAAGGTGAAGGACGGCCGCGTCACCGACGAGGTCATCTATCTCTCCGCCATGGAGGAGGCGCGCTACACCGTCGCCCAGGCCAATGCGGTCATCGATCCGAAGGGACGCTTCACCGAGGACCTGATCGTGTGCCGGCATGCCGGCGACGTGCAGATGGTGCCGGCCGGCAAGGTCGACTTCATGGACGTGTCGCCCAAGCAGCTGGTCTCGGTGGCGGCAGCGCTGATCCCGTTCCTCGAGAACGACGACGCCAACCGCGCCCTCATGGGCTCCAACATGCAGCGCCAGGCGGTGCCGCTGGTGCGCGCCGAGGCGCCGTTCGTCGGCACCGGCATGGAGGGCGTGGTCGCCCGCGACTCGGGCGCCTCGATCGCGGCCCGCCGCACCGGCGTGATCGACCAGGTCGACGCCACCCGTATCGTGGTGCGCGCGACCGGGGAGACGGATCCGTCCAAGTCGGGTGTCGACATCTATCGGCTGCAGAAGTTCCAGCGCTCGAACCAGAACACCTGCATCAACCAGCGCCCGCTGGTGAAGGTCGGAGATCAGGTCAAGAAGGGCGACATCATCGCCGACGGCCCCTCGACCGACCTGGGCGAGCTCGCGCTCGGCCGCAACGTGCTGGTCGCGTTCATGCCCTGGAACGGCTACAACTTCGAGGACTCGATCCTCCTGTCCGAGCGCATCGTCAAGGACGACGTCTTCACCTCGATCCATATCGAGGAATTCGAGGTGATGGCGCGCGACACCAAGCTCGGGCCGGAAGAGATCACCCGCGACATCCCGAACGTGTCGGAAGAGGCGCTCAAGAACCTCGACGAGGCCGGCATCGTCTATATCGGCGCCGAGGTGCGCGCCGGCGACATCCTGGTCGGCAAGATCACGCCCAAGGGCGAGAGCCCGATGACGCCGGAAGAGAAGCTGTTGCGCGCCATCTTCGGCGAGAAGGCCTCCGACGTGCGCGACACCTCGTTGCGGGTGCCGCCCGGCGTGCAGGGCACCGTGGTCGAGGTGCGGGTGTTCAACCGGCACGGCGTCGAGAAGGACGAGCGGGCGCTGGCGATCGAGCGCGAGGAGATCGAGCGGCTCGCCAAGGACCGCGACGACGAGCAGGCGATCCTCGACCGCAACGTCTACGGCCGTCTGGCCGAGATGCTCGAGGGCCGGCAGGGCATCTCGGGGCCGAAAGGCTTCAAGAAGGACTCCAAGATCACCCGCGCGGTGCTGGAGGAGTATCCGCGCTCGCAATGGTGGCAGTTCGCCTCGCCCAACGACAAGCTGATGGCGGAGATCGAGGCCATCCGCAAGCAATACGACGAATCCAAGAAGCGGCTCGAGCAGCGCTTCCTCGACAAGGTCGAGAAGCTGCAGCGCGGCGACGAGCTGCCGCCCGGCGTGATGAAGATGGTCAAGGTCTTCGTCGCCGTGAAGCGCAAGATCCAGCCGG
This sequence comes from uncultured Alphaproteobacteria bacterium, assembly GCA_963744275.1. Lineage (GTDB taxonomy): Bacteria > Pseudomonadota > Alphaproteobacteria > Rhizobiales > Xanthobacteraceae > VAZQ01. The sequence continues at coordinate 7,338 of CAVUSX010000020.1, read as the reverse complement.
GCGACAAGATGGCGGGCCGCCACGGCAACAAGGGCGTGGTGTCCAAGATCGTCCCGATCGAGGACATGCCGTTCCTCGACGACGGCACCCAGGTCGACATCGTGCTCAATCCGCTCGGCGTGCCGAGCCGCATGAACGTCGGCCAGATCCTGGAGACCCACCTGGGCTGGGCCTGCGCCGGGCTCGGCCTGCGGATCGGCCAGGCGGTCGACCTCTACAACAGCAAGCACGACACCAAGCCGCTCAAGGAGCTGTTGAAGAAGATCTACGGCGAGGACGAGACCATCAAGTCGCTGGGCGAGAAGGATCTGGTGGAGCTCGGCAGCAACCTGCGGCACGGCGTGCCGATCGCGACCCCGGTGTTCGACGGTGCCAAGGAGGCCGATATCGAGCACATGCTCGACCTGGCCGGGCTCGATCATTCCGGGCAGGTGACGCTGTTCGACGGGCGCACCGGCGACACCTTCGATCGCAAGGTGACGGTCGGCTACATCTACATGCTCAAGCTGCATCACCTGGTCGACGACAAGATCCATGCCCGCTCGATCGGCCCCTACAGCCTGGTCACCCAGCAGCCGTTGGGCGGCAAGGCGCAGTTCGGCGGCCAGCGTTTCGGCGAGATGGAGGTGTGGGCGCTCGAAGCCTATGGGGCCGCCTACACGCTGCAGGAGATGCTCACCGTGAAGTCCGACGACGTCGCCGGCCGCACCAAGGTGTACGAGGCGATCGTGCGTGGCGACGACACCTTCGAGGCGGGCATCCCGGAATCGTTCAACGTGCTGGTCAAGGAAATGCGCTCGCTCGGCCTCAATGTCGACTTGCACAATTCGAAGCAGCAGCGAGGGCCGGGCGAGGGCGCCGAGGCCGCGGAGTAACGAGCAGACTGACAAGAGGACGCAAAGAACCGCGACCCGCGACGGAGGCAAGGCACCTCCGCCGTCCGTCACGGTCGGATGTGGTCCGCTAGGAGAAGATGATGAACCAAGAGATCATGAATCTTTTCAGCCCGCAGGTGCCGGCTCAGGTCTTCGACCAGATCCGGATCTCCATCGCGAGCCCGGAGAAGATTCTTTCCTGGTCCTACGGCGAGATCAAGAAGCCGGAGACCATCAACTATCGCACCTTCAAGCCCGAGCGCGACGGTCTGTTCTGCGCGCGCATCTTCGGACCGATCAAGGACTACGAGTGCTTGTGCGGCAAGTACAAGCGCATGAAGTACAAGGGCATCATCTGCGAGAAGTGCTCGGTCGAGGTGACGCTGTCGCGCGTGCGGCGCGAGCGCATGGGGCATATCGAGCTGGCGGCGCCGGTCGCCCATATCTGGTTCCTCAAGTCGCTGCCTTCGCGCATCGGCCTCCTTCTGGACATGACCCTGAAGGAGCTCGAGCGCATTCTCTATTTCGAGAGCTATGTGGTGATCGAGCCGGGCTTGACCGCGCTCGAGGACCGGCAGCTCTTGTCCGAGGACGAGTACCTCAAGGCGCAGGAGCTCTATGGGGCGGACAGCTTCACCGCGCTCATCGGCGCCGAGGCGATCCGCGAGATGCTCAAGGTGCTCGACCTGGAGAAGATGGCGGCCGACCTGCGGGTGGAGATCAGTGAATTGACCTCCGAGCTCAAGCCCAAGAAGCTGGCCAAGCGGCTCAAGCTGATCGAGGCGTTCGTCCAGTCCGGCAACAAGCCGGAATGGATGATCCTCAAGGTCGTCCCGGTGATCCCGCCCGACCTGCGGCCGCTGGTGCCGCTCGACGGCGGGCGCTTCGCCACCTCCGACCTCAACGATCTCTACCGCCGGGTCATCAACCGCAACAACCGCCTCAAGCGGCTGATCGAGCTGCGCGCGCCCGATATCATCATCCGCAACGAGAAGCGGATGCTGCAGGAGGCGGTCGACGCGCTGTTCGACAACGGCCGGCGCGGCCGCGTCATCACGGGCGCCAACAAGCGGCCGCTGAAGTCGCTCGCCGACATGCTCAAGGGCAAGCAGGGCCGCTTCCGGCAGAACCTGCTCGGCAAGCGCGTCGACTATTCCGGCCGCTCCGTGATCGTGGTCGGTCCCGAGCTGCGGCTGCACCAGTGCGGGCTGCCCAAGAAGATGGCGCTCGAGCTGTTCAAGCCGTTCATCTATTCGCGGCTGGACGCCAAGGGCCTCTCCACCACCGTCAAGCAGGCCAAGAAGCTGGTCGAGAAGGAGAAGCCCGAGGTCTGGGATATCCTCGACGAGGTCATTCGCGAGCATCCGGTGCTGCTCAACCGCGCCCCGACCCTGCATCGCCTCGGCATCCAGGCGTTCGAGCCGGTGCTGATCGAGGGCAAGGCCATCCAGCTGCACCCGCTGGTCTGCGCCGCCTTCAACGCCGACTTCGACGGCGACCAGATGGCGGTGCACGTGCCGTTGTCGCTGGAGGCCCAGCTCGAGGCGCGCGTGCTGATGATGTCGACCAACAATATCCTGCATCCGGCCAACGGCTCGCCGATCATCGTGCCGTCGCAGGACATCGTGCTCGGGCTCTATTATCTCTCGATCATGCGCGAGGACGGCTCGAAGAATCCGCCCCTGTTCGGCAACATGGCCGAGATCGAGCACGCCCTGCACGCCAAGGCGGTCGACCTGCACACCAAGATCAAATACCGCTGGGACGGTCTCGACGAGAAGGGCAAGCCCACGCGGCGCTGGTTCGACACCACGCCGGGCCGCGTCATGCTGGGCAATGTCCTGCCCAAGAGCCCGAAGATCACCTACGAGGCCGTGAACAAGCTCATGACCAAGCGGGAGATCTCCAACACGATCGATCAGGTCTACCGCCACTGCGGCCAGAAGGAGACGGTGATCTTCTGCGACCGGATCATGTCGCTCGGCTTCCACAACGCGTTCAAGGCCGGCATCTCGTTCGGCAAGGACGACATGGTGGTGCCGGCTTCGAAGTGGAAGATCATCGAGCAGACCCGCACGCTCGCCAAGGAGTTCGAGCAGCAGTACAACGACGGCCTGATCACGCAGGGCGAGAAGTACAACAAGGTTGTCGATGCCTGGTCGAAGTCGACCGACCATATCGCCGACGAGATGATGCGCGAAATCTCCGCCGTCAAGAAAGGCCCCGACGGCCGCGACCTGCAGATCAACTCGATCTACATGATGGCCCATTCCGGCGCGCGCGGCTCGCCGGCGCAGATGCGCCAGCTCGCCGGCATGCGCGGCCTGATGGCCAAGCCCTCCGGCGAGATCATCGAGAGCCCGATCATCTCCAACTTCAAGGAGGGGCTGTCGGTGCTCGAATACTTCAACTCGACCCACGGCGCCCGCAAGGGCCTCGCCGATACCGCGCTCAAGACCGCGAACTCGGGCTATCTCACGCGGCGCCTGGTCGACGTGGCGCAGGACTCGATCATCACGACCGAGGATTGCGGCACCGCGGGCGGCATCAACGTGCGGGCCGTCATCGATGCCGGCCAGGTCGTGGCCTCGCTCGGCGTGCGCATCCTGGGCCGCACCACGGCCGAGGACGTGCGCGATCCGTCGTCGCACAAGGTCATCGTCAAGAAGGGCACGCTGCTCGAGGAGCCGCAGGTCGAGGCGATCGTCACGGCCGGCGTGCAGGAGCTGCGCATCCGCTCGGTGCTCACCTGCGAGACCGTCACCGGCGTCTGCGGCAAGTGCTACGGGCGCGATCTCGCCCGCGGCACGCCGGTCAATATCGGCGAGGCGGTGGGCGTCATCGCCGCCCAGTCGATCGGCGAGCCCGGGACCCAGCTCACCATGCGAACGTTCCACATCGGCGGCGCCGCTCAGATTTCCGAGCAGTCGTTCATCGAGTCGAACTTCGACGGCAAGATCAAGATCAAGAACAAGAACATCATGAAGAATTCCGATGGCGAGATGATCGCCATGGCCCGCAACATGGTGATCGCCGTGCTCGATCCCGATGGCACCGAGCGTGCGGTGCATCGCATCCAGTACGGCGCCCGCATGCGGATCGAGGACGGCGACAAGATCAAGCGCGGCCAGCGCATCGCCGAGTGGGATCCCTATACCCGTCCGATCCTGACCGAGGTCGAGGGCACGGTGGGCTTCGAGGATCTGGTCGAAGGCCAGTCGATGTCGGAGACGCTCGACGAGTCGACCGGCATCGCCAAGCGCGTGGTCATCGACTGGCGTACCGGCTCCGGCCGCGGCCAGCAGGACCTGCGTCCGTCCATGGTCATCAAGGACAAGAGCGGCAAGATCCACAAGCTCAGCCGCGGCGGCGATGCGCGCTATCTGCTCGCGGTCGACGCCATCATCTCGGTCGATCCGGGCTCGACCGTGAAGGCGGGCGACGTCATCGCGCGTATTCCCACCGAGAGCGCCAAGACCAGGGACATCACCGGCGGTCTGCCGCGGGTGGCGGAGCTGTTCGAGGCACGGCGTCCGAAGGAGTCCGCGATCATCGCGGAGGCCTCCGGCACCATCCGGTTCGGCAAGGATTATAAGAACAAGCGTCGCGTGATCATCGAGTTGAGCGTCAAAGGCGAGGAGCCGAAGGAGTACTTGATCCCGAAGGGCAAGCACATCCATCTGCAGGAAGGCGACGTGGTCGAGAAGGGTGACTTCATCGTCGAAGGAAACCCGGCGCCGCACGACATCCTGGCGATCAAGGGCGTCGAGGATCTCGCCGCCTATCTGGTCAACGAGATCCAGGAGGTCTATCGGCTCCAGGGCGTCGCCATCAACGACAAGCACATCGAGGTCATCGTCCGGCAGATGCTGCAGAAGGTCGAGATCAGCGAGCAGGGCGAGACCGAGCTGATCACGGGCGAGCAGATCGACAAGATCGAGCTCGACGAGATCAATGCGCGGGCGCGGACCGAAGGCAAGAAGGAGGCGGTCGGCCATCCGGTGCTGCTGGGCATCACCAAGGCGTCGCTGCAGACCCGCTCCTTCATCTCGGCGGCTTCGTTCCAGGAGACCACCCGGGTGCTGACGGAGGCCGCGGTCAACGGCAAGATCGACACGCTCGAGGGCCTCAAGGAGAACGTCATCGTGGGCCGCCTGATCCCGGCCGGGACCGGCGCCATGATGAACAGCCTGCGCGAGGTCGCCGGCAAGCGCGACGCGCTCATTCTCGAGGAGCGCGAGCGGGAGGCGGCCGCCAAGGCGGCTGCTGCCGCGGTCGAGCAGCCGGCGCAATTGCCGGCGGCGGAGTGACGGGCACCCAACCGGCGCGCAAGAACCGGGCCGCCCGCTGATCCTGGGTCAACCCACGATCGGCGGGCGGCCTTTTTTTGGGTCGGTCCGGGGTTGAAGCCCAATTGGGGGATGTGCGGCCTTGGCCGCAGTCCGGCTCTTTACCTGGATGAAATTTATTTAACATAAGAAGCGGATAAGCTGGAACCCGGACCCATAAAAAGCCGTTTTATGAGGTTGAACTCTCGCCCCGCAACCCGCCCCACCGGCCGGTCACCCCGCCCCAATGGACGCCCTCCTCGTCAAGATTTTCGCCACCGCGCTCACCTTGAGCCAGGTGACGACCGCGCCGGATCAGGTCAAGACCCAGTTCGACCGCGTCCAGGATCAAGCCCAGGTGGTGCAGCTCCTGCAGGCGGGCTGCGCGCATATGCGCAAGGCCTTCGATATCGAGGACTTGAACCTCGATGACCTGATCGCCACCGCGATGGAGGATCCGCAGGGCATGACCGGCGGGGTCGCGGCCTTTCGCGGCATCAATTTCAGCGACCTGTTCACCGCCTACAAGCAATTCTGCAAGAACGAGACCGTCGAGAAGCCGGCCGTCGACCTCGGCCTGGTGATCGATTTCTACAACAAGGCGGTCGCCGACCTGCCTGATCCCGCCAAGCTCAAGAGCCCGAAGCTGCCGGGCGCCACCGTGGTCCTCGACGGCAAGGGCGCGCGCTTCGCGGATCTGTTCGAGTCGGACCAGCGGCGGGTCTGGGTGGCGCTGAGCGACATCCCCAAGCCGGTGCAGCAGGCCTTCGTCTCGGCCGAGGACAAGCGCTTCTATCAGCACAACGGCATCGACGAGCGCTCCCTGATCCGGGCCTTCATCGGCAACATCGCGCAGTCCGGCCGGCCGCAGGGCGGCTCGACCATCACCCAGCAGGTGGTGAAGAACCTGCTGGTCGGCGAAGACCTGACCTATGAGCGCAAGATCCGGGAGATGATCCTGACCGCCCGGGTCGAACGCCTGCTCAGCAAGTCCGAGATCCTCGAGCTCTACCTCAACTCGACCTATCTGGGCCGCGGCTCCTGGGGCGTCGAGATGGCGGCGCGCAGCTATTTCGGGAAATCCGTGAAGGCGCTCAGCCTGGGGGAGGGCGCCCTGTTGGCGGCGCTGACCAAGGGCCCCACTTATTTCAGCCCGGACCAGCATCCCGACCGGGCGCAAGAGCGGATCGCCTATGTGCTCGGCCGCATGCAGGAGGATGGCGCCATCAGCGCAGCCGAGCTCAAGCAGGCCTCGAGCCCGATGTCGACCCTGGTCGCCTATGTCAATCCGCGGCGCGACATCGGCTTCCATTTCGTCGACAACCTCGCGCACGAAGCCAAGGCGGTGGCCGGGATCGATGCGCTCACTTCCGATTCCTATACGGTGCGCTCGACCGTCCTGCCGGACCTGCAGCGTGCCACCGAAGCCGCCCTGCAGGAGGGGCTCGCCCGTTTCGAGATCGACGGCGGCCGCGTTTCATTCCAAGGCGCCGAGGCCAACCTGGCCAATGCGATCAAGCGCATCCAGCCGGACCCGAAAGTCGCGCCGCAGAAGCCGGCGTGGCTGCAGGCGCTCGCGCAGGCGCGCCTGCCGCTCTACGACGTGCACTGGCCGGTGGCGGTGGTGGTCGACAAGGGGGGCGGCAAGGGCGCAGACACGATCCGGGTCGGGCTCGCCGACGGCCGCATCCTGCCGCTTTCGGGCGTGTCCGGCTCCATTGGGCGCACGCTCAAGCTCTATGACGTGGTCTTCGTCCACCTCTCGGATGCCAAGGCCAAGACCCCGCGGGCGGAGATCCGGGTGCGGCCCACGGTGCAGGGCGCAGCCCTGGTGCTCGACAACAAGACCGGCCGCATCCTGGCGATGTCGGGCGGCTTCTCCTATCCGCTCAGCCAGCTCAACCGCGTTACGCAGTCGCAGCGACAGCCGGGCTCCGCGCTCAAGCCGGTGACCTATCTGGCGGCGCTGCAGAAAGGGCTGCAACCCAACACCATCGTGCGCGACCAGGAAATCACGCTTCCGCCCATCGGCGGGGTTCGCGCGAGCAGGATTACTGGACGCCGAAGAACTACGACCGCAGCGAGTGGGGCGTGGTCACATTGCGGCGCGCGCTGGAGAATTCGCGCAACCTGGC
>CAVUSX010000019.1:0-526719 GCA_963744275.1 uncultured Alphaproteobacteria bacterium | reverse complement strand
GCGTCTTGACGACTTCGTTGACCTCCTCGGCCAGCTCCTTGTTGCCGCTGCCGTCCTCGCGCGGTTTGATATAAGCGGCGAGCGCCCGGCCGCCTTCTTCGATCAGCCGCGCCAGATTGTGCGAGAACTCCTCCACGTTGACGGGGCCGATCTTCACCGGTTGTTGCGATGGCGGCGGCACCAAATTTTCCTCACCTTAAACCGGTCAACGCCGGCCTTGGCAGCACAAATGGCGCGCACCAACGGCGCCTGCAAGACAAACCGCGAGGTGCGATCCGAGTCACTCTGCACCTTGTTTCGACCATATTACTTCGGTATCTGAATGGCTTATGCCTATTCGGTTGGTTTTTGTAAACTATTGAGGCGGTAAGCTATTTTAAGCTAGGGGAGTCGGCCGGGACACTGCCGGCCGCTTTTGGGGGACTGCTTGAACGGTTACGGACGCGTGCTTAGACGAACGCTTGGGTCATTGGCGGTCATCGGCGCACTGGCGCTGTTCGTGTCCGGCTGCTCGGAACTCGGCTATCCGTGGTCCCGATACCGGCGCCGCGTGCCGACACCACGCTGACACCGGACGAAGTCAAGCAGGCAACCGACAATCTGATCAACCAGCGCGAACATCTCAGCAGCGAAGTGGGCCCCACCGGCAGCACCGGTAACCGCCGTCGCAGCCGAAGCCGCCCGCCACCGTGCAACCGGTCTTCGTGCAGGCACCGATTGACGTGACCCCGCCCGCGACTGCTTACGCCCATCCGTGATAAGGGTAGCGGGGCGTTAGGCCCGACGCGCCCGGGAACACCATGGAAGAATTTCATCGCATCCGCCGCCTCCCGCCTTACGTGTTCGAGGAGGTCAATCGAGCCAAGGCGACCGCGCGCAACGGCGGTGCCGATATCGTCGATTTGGGTATGGGCAATCCCGATTTGCCGGCGCCCGCGCACGTGGTCGAAAAAATCAAAGAGACAATCGGCAAAACGCGCACCGACCGCTATTCGGCGTCCAAGGGCATTCCGGGACTGCGCCGCGCGCAGGCCGCCTATTACGCGCGGCGGTTCGGGGTGAAGCTCAATCCCGACACGCAGATCGTCACCACGCTCGGCTCCAACAAAGGCTTCGCCAACGTCGCGCAGGCAATCACCGCGCCGGGCGACGTTATCATTGTTCCCAATCCGACCTACCCGATCCACGTCTTCGGCTTTCTGATGGCGGGCGGTGCGATCCGCTCGATCCCGGTCGAAGCCAACGATGCCTTCTTCGGCGCGCTCGAACGCGCCGTGAAGCACACGATTTCGAAGCCGATTGCGATCGTCACCTGTTATCCGTCCAATCCGACGGCGTGCGTTGCCGATCTCGACTTCTACCGCGAGCTGGTGACGTTCGCGAAAAAGCACGGCGTGCTGCTGCTCTCGGATCTCGCTATGCCGAGGTCTATTTCGACGACAATCCGCCGCCGTCGGTGCTGCAGGTGCCCGGCGCCATGGATGTCGCCGTCGAATTCACCTCGATGTCGAAGACCTACTCCATGCCGGGTTGGCGCATCGGCTTTGCCGTCGGCAATGAGCGCGTCATCGCGGCGCTGGCGCGGGTGAAGTCCTATCTCGATTACGGGGCGTTCACGCCAATCCAGGTGGCGGCGACCGCCGCGCTCAACGGCCCGGACGATTGCATCCACGAAATGCGCACGACCTATAAGCGCCGGCGCGACGCGCTGGTTGAATTGTTTGGCCGCGCTGGCTGGGTGGTACCGCCGCCGCGCGCATCGATGTTCGCGTGGGCGCCCATTCCCGAGCCGCTGCTGCCGCTCGGCAGCGTCGAATTCGCCACTTTGCTGGTCGAGAAGGCAAGCGTCGCGGTATCGCCTGGGGCTGGCTTCGGTGAGCATGGCGAAGGCCACGTGCGCATCGCACTGGTCGAGAACGAGCAGCGCATCCGCCAAGCCGCTCGCAATATCCGGCGCTTTCTTGAAACCGGGCCGGAAATGCTGCACAACGTCGTACCGCTCGCGACGCGGCGTTAGTTGAGCCGCGTTTTTCTCATTCCAGGTTTGCGACGCTGATGGCCAAGCCGTTGAAAGTCGGTCTTGCCGGTATTGGCACCGTGGGCACGGCCGTCGCCCAGCTGTTGCAGCATCAGCGCGACACGCTCATATCGCGCTGCGGCCGCGCGATCGAGATCGTGGCGGTGAGCGCGCGCTCGCGCAGCAAAAAACGCGGCATCGATTTGAGGAAGATGCGCTGGGTTGCCGATCTGCGCTGCGCTTGCCGCCGTTCCCGGGATCGACGTGCTGGTCGAGGTCATCGGCGATGCGGGCGATCCGGCCAAACGCGCGGTGGAATCCGCGTTGCCGCCGGCAAGCCGGTGGTAACGGCGAACAAGGCGCTACTTGCCGCACACGGCAACAAGTTGGCGACGCTCGCCGAACGTCACGGCGTTGCACTCAATTTCGAGGCCTCCGTCGCCGGCGGCATCCCGATCGTGAAGACGTTGCGCGAAGGGCTCAACGGCAACTCGTTCACGCGCATCTATGGCATTCTCAACGGCACCTGCAATTACATCCTCTCGCGCATGGAGCAGGATCGCATCGCCTTCGGTGACTGCCTGCGCGAGGCGCAGCGGCTGGCTACGCCGAGGCCGACCCGACTTTCGATATCGAGGGTCACGACACCGCGCAGAAGCTTTCCATCCTCGCCGGTCTTGCTTTCGGCACCAAAGTCGATCCCGCGGCGATCTACGTCGAGGGGATTTCCTCGATCGCGCTTGCCGATCTCGATGCCGCGGCCGAACTCGGCTACCGGATCAAGCTCCTTGGCGTTGCGGTGCGTACCGAAGCCGCATCGAGCAGCGCGTGCATCCGACCATGGTGCGTAAGGATTCCGCCATCGCCCAGGTCATGGGTGTGACTAACGCCGTGACCGTCGACGCCGAAGGATTGTCGCCGATCACGCTGGTCGGTCCCGGCGCCGGCGGTGCGGCGACCGCATCGGCGGTGGTCGCCGATCTTGCCGATGTCGCGCGCGGCGTACACACGCCGCCATTCGGACGTCCGGTCGCACGCATGACCGCGATCCGCAAAGCGCCGATGCAGCGCCACGAAGGCGGATATTACATCCGGCTTTTGGCCCGCGATCGCGGTGACGAAATCCCGTCGGGCGATCTCTTCCATGGGGCTGCCTCCTGTGGACCTATTGTTTTGCTTGATTGAAGTAGCGCAGATCGGGCGGCGGCTGGCCCTTCTTGAGCGGCATCAGATAGCCGTCGGCGCTCAGGTAATAGCCGTCCTTGCCGATCTGCACATGCTGGTTGCCGACCGTGCAGATGTTGTCGATCCAGACCGGCGTCTTCTCCAGACGATAGGTCTTGTGAACCGTCCACGGGCGGGTCAAGGCATGGTCGAACGTGGTCATCTCGTTGTGCATGACGCCCGCATTGGCCGGGTCGCGCCAGATCCGCTCCTTGAGCACGGTCTGATTGTCGGGATGCAGCGGAATGCCGGCATTGTCGAAGGTGCGCGGACCCGTGAAGTTGCGGGTCTCGACCTCGAGCACGCCGTAGCGGCCGTCGGCCCCGATCTCGCTCCAGGTGCCGATCGAGTAGCCGGCGAACGAGGGCTCCTCGTTCTGCGGCCAGCTGCGTCCATCGGTGTAGATGCGGCGCGGCATGGCATTGTCGAACAACACATAGGTGATCTTGGGCGTAATGACGAATTCCAGCCCCTGATTGCCGGACATGTCGCGCGGCTCACCGCTCGGCAGGCAGGACGAGGTCATGTTGGTGCCGGAGCCGCCTTCCTTCTGGTCGGCGAGGCCGGCCTCGAAAATGGCCTGATACTCGGGCGTCAGCGGGGCCTGCTGGGCGCGGCCCGGAGGCTTGCTCGGATCATAGCGGTTGGGGCCGCTCTCGGGCCGGCGCCACTGGCCGGACCAGTCCGGATATTTGGCGGCATCGGATCTCGCCGTATCCGGCGCCGGGCTCTGCGGCCCACTCTGCGCCAGCGCGCCCACCACGCACAGGCAGAGCGCCGCGGCCAGCGTGATGGCTCCGGAAGGCATTCGGTCGAGCACGGGCATCCTCCCTTTGCGGCGCTTGGGCGTGATCCGCTGCGAACCGGATCCGCTGCCGCTGTCTTCTTTTTTGTGTTTGTCTTTGGACGCATTATGCCACGGCGCGCCGCGGCGCACATCGGGATTTGAGGGGCTTGATCCGTCTTGCCGATTGGGCCGGAAAGGCGCATGCTGCGACACGATTTTGGAGCCTCGTGTGATCGGCAGGATCAAGCATGCCGATGCATCCCCGGGAGGAAAGGGCGCCGTCATGAAAACCATCGCGATCTCCGCCATCGTTTTGTCCACGGCCTTCAGCCTCGCCCTGCCCTACGCTGGGGCGCAAGCCCAGGAGGCCCGCAAGCTGTTCTTCGAAGGCGACATCGTCCGCCACGCCTTGCCGGATCAGGCCGGGCCGTTCTGCGTGCTGGCGAACCAGTTCAAGCGCAAGGAAGCGGTCGCCTGGCGCATCCGGGTGCTCGAGCCCGACGGCAAGATCGCCGACAACACCGTGCTCAAGAGCGTGATGGTGGTCCTGGGCAACGGCCAGAAGCTGCCGGCCCGTTATGGCGGCCACGGCATGCCGCCGACCGATCATTTCTGGTCCCTGCACTGGGAAATTCCCGCGGACTTCCCGACCGGGTCGCTCGGCTACAAGGTGGTCGCCACCATGATGGACGACTCGACCGTGTCCTGGGAGCCGTTCAACCGTGCGACCACCCAGCTCAGCGTGATCGCGGGCGAGCCGGTGATGAAGACGGCCGGGGCCAAATAGAGCGGCAAGGAGCGGGACGATGAAGATGAGCAGCGGCGCTCCAGCCGGAGCGCGTTGCGCGCTCGTGGCGCTTTCCCTCGTTTCGTTCGCATGCCTTGCGCCCACACCCTCGCCGGCGGCGCCGCTCGCCGCCGCGCTCGGTCCGGAAGTGGTGCTGGCCGAGCCGCAGGACGGCTTCGTCGGCAGCCTCAGCGTCACGCCGGACAGCGGCCCGGCCGGCACGCCGCTCACCGTGACGGCCGAGAAGCTGCCGCCCAACCAGGAATTCCAGCTGGTCTGGCGCACCGTCAAGGGCAGCTGGAAGGTGGCGGATGCCGAATACCACGGCCGCGACTACCAGCCGGTCGCCTATGAGATCGCCAAGGTCAAATCCGATGCGGCCGGACGGCTGACCGCCAAGTTCGTCACGCCCGAGGATTTCGGCTTCGTGCACGACATCGTGCTGCAGCAGCCCGACCGCATGTTCACCCAGGCCGGCTTCTCGATCGACATGACGGTGAAGATCACGCCGGAAAGCGGACCCGTCGGCACGCCCATCACGGTCGAGGTCAAGGGCATCGGCTGGCGCTCGCTGTTCAATTCCTGGGACCTGCTTTACGACAATCATTTCACCGGCTGGATGTCGGCGGTGACCACCGGCGGGTCCGCGACCTTCACGATTCCGGCGACCGGCGCGACCGGGGCTGCATGTGCTGGAGGTGCTGCACGGGGAGCTGACCTTCCCGTACCGCAACATGCAACAGAATCCCGAGCCCGACCGGCCGCGCTGGGCGATCCCGTTCCGGGTCACCGCCGGGCCACCGGTGCTGCCGCCGCCGCCCGAGCAGCAGGCGCAGAAGACGGTCCGCAACCTGCCGCCGCCGGGCGCGCTCGTGGCCACGCCGGCGTTTTCCGGCATCGAGGAGCCGGTGGTGGTGCGCGGCCAAGGCTTCGAGCCGGGCAAGACCTATCAGCTCAATTGGACCCATGTGGTCGGCAACCGCATGACCGGCGCCGGCTGGGAGGAAGGCTCCCATGTGGTCGCGACCGCCAAGGCGGACGGCGCCGGCCACGCCGCGTTCAGCTTCAAGGCGCCGGATGATCTCGGCGGCGTGCACGGCCTGTGGGTCGACATGGGTGGCGGCGCCAAGGAGACCGGGACCTATTGGATCAAGGCGACGGCGCTGCCGCTCGATGTCGGCCATGGCCCGGTCAACACCACGTTCCGGATTCATCTCAAGGGCGTGGGCTGGACCGAGACCGCCAACATCTACCATCTCAACTACGACAACGACTACATCGGCTATGCCTGCGCGTTCAACAGCCAGGGCGACGTGGAGCTGATCATGAAGGCCACCGGCGAGCCCGGCTGGCATTTCATCGACCTCTATCCGGGCATCTACAAAGGCACCGAGACGAGGCCCAACAACTTCCGCATCCCGCAGCTCACCTACGCGCAGGACCATCCGGGCGAGGACCTGCCGGCCTTTCATTTCGCCTTCGAGGTGACGGGCGACGAGACCGCGGGGGCTGATCGCTAGGCGGTCCCGTGTCATCGCCGGACATAGCCCGCCAACGGGTCCGGCCTTCGGCCGGCCCGATGATAAACTCCGACGGGCGTAAACGCCCTTATGTTCCGGCGATCTCGATCCGGGGCGCACTCTGCCATCCTCATCGAGATGGCCGGAACAAGCATGCCCTCGGACTTGATCCGAGGGTCCGGCCATGACAAATCGAAACCTGCCCGACCATCGAGCAGTGACCTTGCCTCGTCCGCCAACCGTAGTCGCCCCATCCAGATGAGCGCGTTCAATGAGTCCCTTGCTCTCCTGCGGACGCGGCGCTTCGGCACCTTCTGCTTCGCGAGCCTGCTGTCGAACATCGGCACCTGGGCCCAGCAGGTGGCCGAGCCGTGGCTGCTGCTCACGATCGGCGCATCGTCGTTCGTCATCGGGCTCGACTCGTTTGCGAGCAACGCCCCGGTCTGGATCCTGACGCTGGTGGGCGGCGTGCTGGCGGACCGCGCCGACCGCCGCCGCGTGATCGCGACCTTTCAGTCGATCCAGATGCTGTGCCCGATCCTGATCGTCGTTCTGCTGGTGACCGGCGGCGTGCAGCCGTGGATCGTGATCGCGCTGTCGCTGGTGGTCGGCGTGACCGATGCGGTCTCGATGCCTTCGTTTCAGGCGATCGTGCCTTCCATCGTCAGGCACGAGCAGATCGCCGCCGCGCTCGCCCTGAACGCGACCCAGTTCAACCTGTCCCGCATCCTGGGGCCGGCGCTGGCCGGCGTGATCATGGCCAGCGTCGGGGCGATCGGGTGCTTTGCGTTGAGCGCGGCGTCCTATCTGCCGTTCATCTGGGTCGCGCTGTGGATCCTGCCGCGCGGGCGGGCGGCGCCGACCGCCGACGACAGCTTCGATCGCCACCACCCGTTCGCCGGCATCCGCGACATCGCGCGCCAACCGCACCTGCGCGGCGCGCTGCTCACGGTGTTGCTGACCAGCACGCTGTGCGGGCCGCTCGTTATTTTTTGTCCGGTGCTGGTGAAGGACGTCCTGCACGGCGAGGCCAGCGAATTCAGCCTCGCCATCGGGGCCTTCGGGATCGGCGGCCTGTCTGGGCGCGGTCGGGCTCTTGGGGATCGCTGCCGATCGGGACCGGCGGCGGATGAGCTCATGGTTCGCGGCCGGCTGCGGCGCGATCATGGGGGTCGTGGCGCTCAATCCTTGGTTCTGGGCTTTGCCGCCCTTGCTGGTGCTCGCCGGCGTGTCGATGAGCGTTTGCAACACCTCGGCCAACTCCTTCCTGCAGGCCACCGTGCCGGCGCAGTTGCGCGGCCGATCCGTCAGCCTGTTCATGCTCGCCATGCGCGGCGGCCTCTCGATCGGCAGCCTGCTGACCGGCCTGACCGCGAGCGCGCTGGGCGTGCGCGAGGCTCTCTTGATCAATGGCGTTCTGGCGCTGGCAGGCCAAATCGTCGTGGGACGAGCATGGATTCGCGCCCGCGTGCCGAAGGCCGTCAGCCTAGGTTCAATATTCTTCGCTATTGGATGCGGTGCAGCGCGTTCTCATAGGGACTTTACGCCCGCGTTTCGCCGGCTCATGCGAAGCGGTGCACCGAAGGCGGGATCGTTCCAGGCACCTGAATTCGGAACGGTCCCGGTTGCAGCGCACAACCATAGCGCTGCGCCCGGAACGCGCCGCAAACCGATGCAGCTTACTGGGTCTCGCCGCCGGTCGGGGCGGGAGTGCCGGGTTCGCGGCCGTTCACGTTGCCGAGCTGCGTCCCGTCCGGAAGCTTGACCGCCATGAACTGGCCACCGTGGCTTCCGTCCCGCAACGGATGGATGGTCAGCTCGATCGGCATCCCGGGCGTCAGCGTCTTCGGCTTCCAGCCCTGCCGCACCAGGCCGCTCGGTCCGTTGAGCTCGATCGCCCACGGCTCCGGCTTTCCTTCGGCATTGGCTACCGTCACCATGATCCAGGCATGGGGATTGGTCCACTGGAACTCCTTGACGATACCTTCCAGTGTCATCTTGCTGTCGGCATCGAACATAGCGAACGAATGATGCGCGAAAGCGGGGCTCGCGAAGATGGCAACGGCGATGCCCGCAAGGCCGAGCGATTTGATTGTCATGGGCGTCTCCAGCAGCTTTTGATTCTTTGGCCGATTCCCCTTCAGAGCCGGCTGAAGTCCATTTTTTCACAGCTGGCCCCAGGAGTAAAGCGAGTTCGACGCGAGTAAAGCGGGGAAAGCAGCTAAAGCGCGCGGCCGGCTTTTTTTCTCCCGCCCCGCCGTGCTAGCCTCCAGCTTCAGACCGTCGGGGGCCGAGGCCGAAGGCGGTCAAGGACAGAAACAGAAAAACAGAAAAACGAGGCTCGCGGCCCGACGGCACGCAGCCTTTGGGAGGGACGAATGAGAGACCATCGGGCTTGTGCGCGCGCCGCCGCGACCTTGGCGGCACTGCTTACGGTATCGGTGTCCGGATTTGCCATTTCCGGAATAGCCTATGGGGCGGACGCCCCGGACATTTCCGGGATCTACTGGGCGAAACAATACAATGCCAAGATCCAGCTCGTCGGCGGCGGCGAGCTGCCGCTCACGCCGGCCGGAAAGGCCGCCTATGACAAGAATATCGCGGGCTTGAAGGACGGCTCGCTCACCGACAATGCCCGTAAGTTCTGCGTGCCCGACGGGCTGCCGCGCGTGCTCGCCAACCCCTACCCGTTCGAGATCATCCAGGCGCCGCCCGGCCAGGTCACGATCATCTACGAGCTCAGCCATCAGGTCCGCATGATCGCCATGGACAAGCCCCTGCCCAGCGAAGAAGACCTGCTGGTGCTGCCGTTCTTCAACGGCCATTCGGTCGGCCACTTCGAGGGCGATACGTTGGTGATCGAGTCGGCCGGCTTCAAGGAGAACACCTTCGTGGACGCCACCGGCGCCCCGCACACCGACGAGCTGCGCACGGTCGAGCGCATCCGCAAGGTGAGCCCGACCGAGCTCGAGGACGTGATCACCATTCACGATCCCGAATACTATTCACGCGATTGGCAGGCGCGTTTCGTCTACACGCAGCGCAACGACATCCGGATCGAGGACTATGTCTGCGGCGAGCCCCACCGCGACATCTCCGGGGTAGCCGGCGTGCGCCGTCCGTAAGGCGCGCGGTGTCCATCGCTGGCGGCGCGTGCAAGGCCAGATGATCGAATCGTGCCCTTGCGCCGGGAATATTTGTCAGATCAGCGAGCTTGCAGGGAACATACCGAATGTTGCAACGAGCCCGTAACCACGATCACTTCGCGTCGAAGAATTGCCCGCACGCAACGCTTGCGGCCGCGGTGTGCACCGGCATCGCGGTTTGTTTCATGAGCACGTGCGCGTCGGCGCAGGCGCCGGCACAGGCACAGGCGCCGGCGAAGGCGGCAATTCCCGCCCTCGCCTCGATCAAGTTCGCCTGGCTCGCCGTCGGCGCCGACTGGCACGATCCTCCCCCGGGCACCGGGCACGGCCCGATCAAGCAGGATCCGGCGCATCCGTTCCACGGCAATCTCGATGGTCCCGGCCAGGTGACGATCCGGCTCGGCAACACCGACGATCCGGTGCTCAAGCCGTGGGCGGCAGCGCAAATGCGCGCCTCCAACCAAGAGGCGATCAGCGGCGAGCTTTCGGTACCGTTCACGGCCCAAGGCCGCTGCTATCCGGGCGGCGTTCCGGGCCAATTGCTGTATCCGGCGGAGCCGTTCTATTTCATCCAGACCCCCAAGGAGGTGTGGATGATCTGGCAGCGCGACCACATGGTGCGCCGCGTCTACCTCACCGACAAGCATTCCGCCGACGTGAAGCCGTCCTGGTTCGGCGAATCCATCGGTCATTACGAGAACGGCGATACGCTGGTGGTGGACACCATCGGGCTTTCCACCAAGACCAGCTACATCGACAATTTCCGCACCCCCCACTCCACCAAGGAGCACGTGGTCGAGCGCTTCAAGCCCTCGGCCGACGGCAAGATGCTGCAGCCACGGTGACGGTCGACGATCCCGACACCTTCAACGAGCCTCTGCACCTGCAGCAGGCCTGGCGCAAGGTGGACAACCCGCTGCTTGGAAACCGCCTGCGCCGAGAACAACCAGGATTATTTCCACCAGAACCTGTTTCCGATCCCGGAAGCCGACAAGCCGGATTTCTGAGCGGCCCGTGGATTCCGAGGGCCATGGCCGGACTGTTCCGGCCATCTCGAGGGTGGCACGTGGTTCCTGGTCGAGATCGCCGGGACAAGCCCGGCGATGCCTGATGCTTGGACTGCTTACTCGGACTAATTCAGCCGGTCCTTGATCTTGTCGACGCCGGCGATGGCGCAGGCTTCGTCCTTGTCGCCGCCCGGCGCGCCGGCCGCCGCGATGCCGCCGATCGTGTCCTCGCCGGCCTTGATGGGCACGCCGCCCTGGCCGGTCGCCAGCTCGGGATCGTAAATGCCGGGATTGAAGGCGCCCGGCGTGGAGACCCGCTTGGTGAAATCTCCCGTCGAGATCCTCTGCACCGCGGCCGTATAGGCCTTGCGGCGCGTGGACTCGCGGCCCACCCCGGGCGGGCCGTCGCGCACGATGACCACCTTCGGGATGCCGGCGCGGTCCGCGACCGTGACCGTCACGTTGTAGCCTTGCGCCTTGCAGGCCGCGATCGCGGCCTGCGCGGCCTCCACCGCGAGCGCGGCGGTCAGGACCTTGTGGGTTTCGGTCGGCAACGGATCGGCCGCCCGGGCAGCGGTGCCGTTGAGAGCGAGCAGGACCGCGGTGGCGGCGAGCAGCGTGGAATCGGATCATGATTTCCTCCTGAAGATTATCGGCGGGGTTGTTGCAGCACCCCGGACCACTAGGCTACGCCGCCCGGCTGATTTTCGCCATGCATCAACTGGCCCGGTTCCCGGCCGCGGCGCTGCCGTTCGACCGGGTCGGTCCGTCTTGCGGGACGGCTAAAAAACGCGAATATGCTCCTGCACCGATCCGGGAATTCTCCATCGAACGGGAGCAAGGCTCGATGAAATCCGCATGGCTGTTGTTGGTGGCGCTGGGGTCGGCGGCGCTTTGCGTGGGCGCGCGCGCGCAGGGATTGGACTTCGGCAGGATCGAGATCGCGACCGATCAGATCGCGCCCAACCTCTACATGCTGTCCGGCTCCGCCGGGCTCGATCCGGCCCACGAAGATGCCGCCGGCGGCCGCATCGGGGTGCTGGCCGGCCCGGACGGCATCCTGATGGTCGATGCCCAATACGGAGAGCTCGCCGACAAGGTGCTGGCGGCGATCCGGCGCATCAGCTCCGCGCCCATTCGCTTTCTGGTCAACACCCACATCCATCGCGACCATACCGGCGGCAATGCGTTCTTCGCCAAGATGGGCGCCACGATCTTTGCGCGCGAGGAGCTGCGCGAGGGCATGGGCAATGCGACCCGCACCGTCAACGGCAACCGGGTTCCGGCGAGCGAACCGGCCGCGATCCCGGTCGTGAGCTACGGGATGGGCGAGCCGGTCCGATTTCATATGAACGGCGAGGTGGTCGACCTCATCGCGGTGCGGGCGGCGCACACCGGCGGCGACACCATGATCCGGTTCGAGAACGCCAACGCGATCATGATCGGCGATTACTACCGCAATTACGGCTACCCCTTCATCGACATCGCCAACGGCGGCTCGTTGAAGGGCATGCTGGAGGCGCTCGATGCCACCATGAAGATCGCGCGCCCCGATACCCGGCTCATCCCCGGCCACGGCACCCTCATCAAGCGCGCCGACCTCATCCCGTATCGCGACATGGTTTCCGACATTGCCGGAAAAGTGCAGCAACTCGTCGTGCAGGGGAAGAGCCGGGAGGACGTGCTGGCCGCGCACGTGACCGCCCCCTACGACGGAAGCGTTCCGGGCGGGCTGTTGCCGGCGGCCGGCGCGGGGGGAACCAGCGCCGACCGCTTCGTCAGCGAGGTCTATCAGGAACTCAAGGGCGGAAAGTAGGCCCGCTGGCCAAAGCAGGTCCGCTCGGACCGGCTCAGCTCAGGTACATGTAGAACGGATAGACGATCGCCACCGCGGCCAAGACGTAAGCGGCCCCGATCACGAGCGCGAACACGAATTTTCCGAGCGGGGCCTCGGTTTGCTCAATCGCCGACATTCTGTTTCTCCCAACCAGCGTTTCCGGAGCGGACAGGCTACCGACACCGGCATTTCGCCGTCTTTGACCTGGATCAAACGGACGCGCCCGCGACCAGATTCAGTGTCCGATGGGGCTCTCCTTCGGATATGAATGATCCCGGCAGGGAGGATGATCATGATCGAGCGGTCACGGCTGTCGGCGTTGGTGCTTGTTCTGGCGGGCGCGCTCCTGCCCGGCCCGCGCGTGGCGCAGGCCGCCTATCCGGAGCGCTACATCACCATCGTCTGCGCGTCGGGCGCCGGCGGCATCGTGGACGTGACCACGCGCATCCTGGCCGAGCACATGTCGCGCACGCTTGGCCGCAGCGTGGTGGTGCAGAACGAGCCCGGCGCCGGCAGCACGCTCGCCATCGCGGCGGTCGCCAAAGCGCCGCCCGACGGCTACACGGTGCTGACCATCGGGCCGGGCGTGAGCGTGACGGCGGAGCTCTATCCCGACGCCAGCGTGGACGTGCGGCGCGACCTGCAGCCGGTCTCGGTCATGGGTGCCGCCCCGCTGGTGCTGCTGACCCACAAGGACGTGCCGGTGACCGACTACGCCGGGCTCACCGCCTACCTCAAGGCCCATCCGGGCGAGCTCACCACCGGCAGCAACGGCCGCGGCTCCGCCGGCCATCTGGCGGGCGCGCTGTTCAAGCGCATGGCCGGCGTGGATATTCGCTACATTCCCTACCGCACCACCCCGCAGGCGCAGACCGACCTGATCGGCGGGCGGCTGTCGATGATGTGGCTCTCCAGCCTGACCGATCACATCCAGGCCGGGACATTGCATCCGATCGCCGTCACCACGCTCGAGCGCTGGAAGCAATTCCCGGACACGCCGACCTTCGACGAGCTCGGCCTCAAGGGCTACGAGGCGACCACCTGGATCAGCATGTATCTGCCCAAGGGCGCGCCGCGCGAGATCATCGACAAGCTCACCGCCGCGCTCGATGCCGCGCTCGCCGATCCGGCGCTGCGCGAGCGCCTCGATCAGGTCGGCATCATCGCGCCGCGCGCGACCGGGCCGGAATTTCTCCAGAAATATCTCGCGCTCGAGATCGACAAATGGGCCGAGATCCTGCGCAGCAACAAGGATGCGGATTGAAGCGGGGAGGTTCCTGAGGCACACCGCGGTACGGCCCCCTCGCCCCGCACCACCGGGGACAAGCGGCTCTCGACACCGCTGCGAATGTGCGCGATCATTGCCGAAAATAAAGCTTGGCGCTCTGGAGAGCGGAATCCAAACCCAAGGAGACGGCGACGATGAAGACCGGTTTGGCGATTTTCCTGACCTCGTTGCTGGGGCTCGTTTCCGCCGCGCCGGCGCAAGCGCAGGGCGAGCCGCCCGCGAAGCTCATCGGCTACATCACCTTGCCGATCGAAGGCTGGATGGACCACATGGCGGTGGACGTCAAAGGCCAGCGCTTGTTCGTTCCAGCCGAGCAACAAAGGGCCATCGAGGTCGTGGACCTGCGCGCCGGCAAGGTGATCCACAGCATCACGGGATTTGACGGGAATCCGCGCAAGACGATCTATCTGCCCGAGTCCAACCAGATCTGGGTGGACGACGCCGAATTGGTCAAAGCCTTCAACGCGGAGTCCTATGAGCTGATCAAGAACATCCCGTTCGGCCTCGACAAGGCCTCGAAGCTGATCCCCGACAACGGCGTCTTCGATCCCGTGAGCCGGCAATTCTACGTCGCCATCACGGCGGACGCCGCTTCGGCGACCGCCACGGTCAAAGGCTCGGTCGAGATCGTCGATACCAAGACCGGCCAGCGCGCCGGCAGCATCAAGGTCGACGGCACCGATCCCTCCGGCATCGCGCTCGACGCGGCGACGCCCCGGATGTTCGTGGTCCTGGGCGACACCGCCCAGGTCCAGGTCATCGACCGCGAAAAGCGCGCCATCATCGCCACCTGGGAGATCACCGGCGGCACCGCGCCCCACACGGTGGCGATCGACACCGCCCATCATCGGCTGTTCGTCGGCGCCCGCGTCAAGCCCGGTCATCTGTTCAAGCCCGGCAAGATGGTGGTCATGGACACCGACACCGGCAAGGTGGTGGCGGCGCTCGACGCCGAAGGCGGCGCCGACGAGATCCAGTACGACGCGGCCAGCCAACGGGTCTACTTCACCGGCACGACCGGCCACGTCGATGTCTTCAAGCAGGTGGATGCCGACCATTACGAGCATCTCGGCAAGCTGGTGACCGCAGCGGACGCCAAGACCTCGCTGCTGGTGCCTGAGCTCAAGCGCTTTTACGTGGGCGTCCCCAAGCGCAACGTCGCCATACCGCCGAGCCGGGACGTCATCACCGAGGATTCCGAGCTCTTGGTCTTCGAGGTGCCATGAACAATCCGGCGCGCCGCTCCATTGGCGCGGCTTTTCTGGTCTTGGCGGCCATCAGCACCGGCGCGCGCGCGCCGGCGCGGGCCGCGGAGGCCTATCAGGCCGACCCCAAGCTGATCGAAGCCGCCCGCAAGGAAGGCGAGGTCGTTCTCTACACCACGCTGATCGTCGAGCAGGTGGTGCGACCGATGATCAAGGCGTTCCGTGCCCAAATTCCCGGGATCGACGTCAAGATCGTGCGCTCCGACAGCGCCCAGCAGGTGGTGAAGCTCATCACCGAAGGACGCGCCGGCCGCGTCCAGGCCGACATCTGGCACTTGAGCGACGAGCTGGCGCCCCTGCTGCAGGAAAACCTGGTGGCGCCGCTCGATCTGCCGAACCAGCATGGCCTGCCGGCGCAGCTGTTCGATCCCAAGGGCAACTGGGTCGCCACCAACCTTTCGACCCGCTCGCTCGCCTACAACACCCAGCTGATACGCGCCGAGGAGGTGCCCCACACCCACAAGGACCTGCTCGATCCGCGCTGGAAGGGGCAATTCGTCTGGCATCCCAACTCCATCGCGGGCGGCTACGGCTTC
Source organism: uncultured Alphaproteobacteria bacterium (assembly GCA_963744275.1). Taxonomy (GTDB): domain Bacteria; phylum Pseudomonadota; class Alphaproteobacteria; order Rhizobiales; family Xanthobacteraceae; genus VAZQ01. The sequence goes on along the minus strand of CAVUSX010000019.1, from coordinate 511,305 downwards.
ATCGGCGTGGTGCTCGAGTCCATGGGCGAGGAGAATGGACTGCGCTATCTGCGCGCGCTCGCCGCGCAGGACATCGTGCCGCTGCCGGTCGCCGCCCGCGCGGTGCTCGACCGCGTCATCGCCGGCGAATATGCCATGGGCCTCGACATGAACAGCTCGCATGCCGTCATCAGCGCCGCTCTCGGCGCCCCGGTGCGCTTCGTGCCGCTCGACCCCGTCACCATGACGATGCAGATCGCCGGCATCAGCCGCGGCGCCCCGCATCCCAACGCCGCCAAGCTGTTCCTCGATTTCATGATCTCGCGCGCCGGCCAGGAGGTTTTCCGCGATGCCGACTACATCCCGATGCGTCCCGACGTCGCCGCCAAGAGCCCCGAGCTGAAGCCGGAATCCGGCGGCTACCAGGCCCTGATGCTGAGCCCGGAGGACATCGACGCCAAGGGCCAGCACTGGGCCAAGGTCTACGACGATATTTTCCGGTAGCGATCTCCTACATTGCCGGGCATGGAGACGTAGGATGGGTTGAGCTCATAAGGGCGTTTACGCCCGTCTTCGCGGGCTATGCGAAACCCATCAAACGCGGCCGATGGGTTTCGCAAGAGCTCAACCCATCCTACAAATAGAAGGAAACCCCACCCCATGCGCATTATGTTTCTCAACCAGGCGCCGCGCAAATCGGCCGCTTACGAGGCCGCCAAGATCGAGGCCCAGCTCAACACCTATGCGTCGCCCGGCACCAAGGTGGAGATCGTGTTTCCGGACGAGTACGAGGGCTCGCAGCTCTACGACACCATCGGGGCGCAGAGCGTGCTCAACGGCCTGCACCACATGATGGAGACGCCTTCGATCGTGCGCAAAATCTTCTGGGCGTCGCAGAACGGCTATGACGCCGTGATCTCGTCCAACACCTTCGATCCGGGCGTCGACGGCGGGCGGCTGGCGGTCGACATCCCGGTGATCGGGCTCCTGCGCACCTCCATGCATGCGGCGTTGACGCTCGCCGACCGGGTGGGCATCACGGTGCCGCTGGCCGGGCATGTCCCCTATACGTGGCGCATCCTGCGCGCCTATGGGCTCGACAGTTTCGTCAGCGACATCCGCCCGCTCGGCGTCTACGGCAAGGACATCGCGCAGCGCAAGCAGGAGATCTTCGACATCACCACCAAGCTGATCCGCGGTCTCATCGACGAGACCCGCGCCGAGATCATCATTCCGCTCGGGGGCGCGCTCATCCCCTACGTGGTCAACCCCGACGATCTCGCCAAGGCGGCCGGCGTCCAGGTGCTCAACACCAAGGCGATCGGCATCCGCTTCGCCGAGATGTGCGTCGCCTTCGGCATGACCCAGAGCGCGCTCACCTATCCGCGCGCGAAATTGAGCTACGAGGATTTCGTCAACAAGTAAGGGGCAGAGCCGCTTTTGGGGCGCGGTTGGTCTCCAGCCGGCCCCCGCCAACGCAACCCGATCAAGCCGGCTGCAAGACGCGCCGTACCTTGATCTTGCCGGCGTTCTTCTCGACCTGGGCGAGATCGTAGTCCATCTGCATCTTCAGCCATACCGCCGGGCTTCCGCCGAACGCCTTCGAAAGACGGACGGCCATCTCCGGCGAAACGCCGCTCTTGCCGTTGACGAGATTGTTGAGCGCCTGCCGGGTCACGCCCAGCGCCTGCGCACCTTTCGTCACTGAAAGACGAAGCGGCTCCAGGCAGTCGTGCCGCACGTGCAAGCCCGGGTGCGGCGGGTCTTTCATGGGCATGACGAAAAGTCCTTCCTAGTGATAGTCGACGAAGTCCACATCGCAGGCCTCGCTGTCCTCGAAGCGGAAGATCACCCGCCAGTTTCGGCTGACGACCACCGACCAGAAGCCCTTACGATCGCCGGTCATGGCGTGCAGGCCGAAGCCCGGCGCATCCATATCGCTCGGTTCAGCCGAAGCATCCAATCGCGCCAGAATGCGTTCCACCTTCTCCACAAAATCGGCGCGTATCCTGCTGCGATCACCGCGCTCGAAGAGACGCTGCAAACCGCGATGCCTGAAATTCCTGATCATGCAGCGATCTCACTGTAATCCGACAATTGTCACTTGTCAAATGGAGCCGCTGCCGGTCTCCGGCGCGGCAAGCGGGCGCCGATATCCCCGGGGCCCGTGGAGCGGTCACACGCTGACTGCGGGCTTCTCGGATTGAGAACAAAATAGGAACATTGAGCATCCCGAGTTAATGAGAATTTGGCAGGACCGGCAGCCACGAACGCTAGTATAAGCTCAATCAATCTTCCAAATTTCGTATGCGTGACCCCGTCCCCCATGCCCCCAACAACCACAACCTGCGACATCATCGTGATCGGCGGCGGCAGCGCGGCGCTGGAGGCGGCGATCGCGGCGCGCGCGGCGGGGGCCGGATCGGTGGTGATGCTGGAGAAGGCGCCGGAAGCGGAATCCGGCGGCAATGCGCGCTTCTCCCATACCGGCTTCCGCTTCGTGCATGCGGGCGCGCAAGAGCTGCGCGCGTTCCTGCCCGACGTCGAGGAGGCGAAGTTCCGCCGCATGCAGATTCCGGCCTATGGGCGCGCCGATTTCCTAGGCGATCTCGAGCGCGTCACGCAAGGCCGCATCAATCCGGTGCTGGCGGCGTGCCTGGTCGATCGCTCCAATGCGGCGCTGCACTGGATGCGGGAGATCGGGGTGCGCTGGGAGCCCGAGAAGATGACCGAGGTCGACGGCAAGCTCTATCTGCCGGGCGGCCATCATATCCATCCGGTCGGCGGTGGGCCCGGCATGCTGGCGCAGCTGCGGGCGCTCGCGCTTCAACACGGTGTCGAGATCCGCTACCGCGCCCGCGTGCGCGCCATCAACGGCAACGAGCGGCGCGTCGAGGGCGTGCGGGTGTCGACCCCGCAGGGCGAATACGACCTCTCAGGCCGCGCCGTCATCGTCTGCAGCGGCGGCTTCCAGGCCAATGCCGAGCTGCGGGCGCGTTATCTCGGGCCCAATGCGGACCTCATGAAGGTGCGCGGCAGCCGGCACAATACCGGCGAGGTGCTGCACGCGCTTTTGGCGCTCGGCGCCAAATCGGCCGGCCATTGGCAAGGCGCCCATATGTCGCCGATCGACGGCAAGGCTCCGGACGTCGAGACCCCGGTGCGCCCCGATGGCCGCGGCAATACCATGAACCGCTACGACTACCAGTTCGGCATCACCGTGAACGCGCTCGGCCAGCGCTTCTTCGACGAGGGCGAAGCCAAGCACGCCTATACCTATGCCAAGACCGGGCGCGCGGTGCTCCACCAGCCGGGAGGCGTCGCCTATCAGATCTACGACCAGACCGGCATCGATCTGTTCCGGCACGGCCGCGACTATCCGGCCACCATGGTGGAGGCTTCGAGCGTCGCGGAGCTGGCGCGCAAGATCGGGATCGAGCCGGAGCCGCTCGCGCGCACGGTCGAGGATTTCAACAAAGCCTGCCGCAGCGACGTCGCCTTCATGCCGGGCGAGCTCGACGGCAAATGCACGGTCGGCATCAGCCCGCGCAAATCGCACTGGGCGGAGCCGCTCACCAAGGGACCGTTCCGCGCCTATCCGATCACGGCCGGCGTCACCTTCACGTTCGGGGGCGTGCAGGTGGACACGCAGGCGCGCGTGATCAACACCACCGACGAGCCGATCGAAGGGCTCTATGCCTCAGGCGACGTGATCGGGCTGTTCTTTCACAACTATCCGTCCTGCACCGGGCAAACCCGCAATGTGGTCTTCAGCTATCTGGCGGGCCGCAACGCGGCGGCGAGGTTGTAGGATGGGTTGGGCTCTTGCGAAACCCATCAGGAGTTGTTGATGGGTTTCGCAAGAGCTCAACCCATCCTACAGAACAGACTTGTCATTGCGGGCGCACAGCCGTGCCACCCTAAGCGAGATGGCCGGGACGAGCCCGGCCATGACAAGGAAACGTCAAACCGAAGGTCCCCATCATGGCAAAGCACGCACCCGCAGCCGGGCCCGGCACCATCGAGCAGCTCGCGGGCTGGGTCCTGGCGCCGCGCGCGGAGGAGATTCCGCAGGCTGCCGTCGCGCAGGCCAAGCTCCTCGTGCTCGACACCATCGGCTGCGGCTACGCGGCGCTCGATGAGGAATCCGCACGCGCGGTGCTGGCCACGCTCGTGGACCTGGGCGGCGCGCCGCATTGCAGCGTGATCGGCGCCGCGGCGAAGACCAGCGCCCCCAATGCAGTCCTGGTCAACGGCGCGCTCATCCGCATTCTCGATCTCAACGACTATGTGAACAACCGCAAGGGCGAGATCGGCGGCCATCCGAGCGACAACATTCCGGTGGCGCTGGCGGCCGCCGAGATGTGCGGATCGCCCGGGCGCGACCTGATCGCCGCCATCGTGCTCGGCTACGAGCTGTTCGGACGCGCCAAGGATCTCATCGGGCGCGATTTGGGCTGGGACGGCGTCACCATATCGGGACTGGTGGCACCCGCCATCGCGGGCCGCCTGATGGGCCTCGACCAGCAGCGCCTGGCGCACGCGCTGGCACTCTCGGGCGCGCGCGCGCCCACTCCGCTGGCGGTGCGCCACGGCGCCATCTCGGCCGCGAAATCCTTCGCCAATGCGCTGGTGGCCCAGAACGGCATGCAGGCCGCGCTGCTCGCCCGCCACGGCGTGACCGGCCCGCTCGATCTCATGGAGAACCCTTACGGGCTGCGCCCGGTGTTCTCCAACACCGAGGCGCTGGCGGGGCTGACCGCGCCGCTCCCCGCGGACAGCTACATCATGCGCGCCAACATCAAGGCCTATCCGTGCCTCGCCACCGGCCAGGCGATCGTGGCGGCCGGCATCGCGCTCAACCGGCAAGTCGCGAGCGCGCTCGACGGTGACGTGAGCCGGCTCGTCCATATCCGGGTGGCGATGGCGGACATGCCGTTCCTGCGCCGCCAGAAGGACGATCCCGGCCGCATCGATCCGACCTCGCGGGAGGCGGCCGACCACAGCTTCAATTTCCTGGCCGCGGTGGCGCTCATCGACGGCGCGTTCGGGCTCGCCCAGTTCGAGAACGAGCGCTGGAACGATCCCAAGGTGCGCGCCGTCATGGGCCGGCTCGAGATCGCGGTCGATGCCGCGCTCAACGCCCGCTCGCCCGGCAGCTTCCCGTGCCGGATCGAGGCCAAATGCAGCGACGGCCGCGTGCTGGTGGCCGACATCCCGGATCCGCCCGGCTTCTCGCGCCACGGTCTCGACGCCGGCGCGGTGACCGACAAGTTCAACGCCGTCACCGCGCTGCATCTCGATGCGTCCGCGCGGGCGCATATCATCGATGCCGTGATGGCGCTTGACCGCAGCACCTCATGCGCCGATTTGAGCAAAGCGCTGGCGCAGGCGGGCAACAAGCATCGCTTGTCCCGGCCTTGAGCCGGCAAGGACCGATGCGCGAGGATATCAACACAGACGTCCTGATCGTCGGCGCCGGGCCGACCGGGCTCACCTTGGCCATCGATCTCGGCCGGCGCGGCGTTCGCTGCACCATCATCGAGCAGAAGGAGGCGCCCGCCTTCCTGCCCAAGATGGAGCGCGCCAATGCCCGCACCATGGAGATCTATCGCCGCATGGGCCTGGCGGAGCGCATCCGCGCGGCCGGGTTACGGGCCGACTGCCCGATGGATGTCTACGTCATCCTGGCCATGAACCAGCCGCCGCTGTTGCGGCTGCCCTACCCTTCGGTGGCGCAGGCCAAGCGCGACATTCGCGCGACCAACGACGGCAGCGCGCCGCTCGAGCCCTATCAGCTCATTTCCCAGTACACGCTCGAGCCGCTGCTCAAGTCGGTGGCGGAAAGCATGCCGGGCGTCACGGTGCGGTTCGGCTGCGAGTTTCTGTCGCTGCAGCAGGATCAAGAGTGGCGTCACCGCGACGGTCAAGAGCCGCGGCGGCGACGAGCAGATCCGCGCCGCCTATCTGGTCGGCTGCGACGGCGGCGCCAGCCCCGTGCGCCATGCGCTCGGCATCAAGCTGCGCGGGGAAGCCAACAGCCTGGCGCTGCGCCAGGCGCTGTTTCGCTGCGACGAGTTGTTCGAGCGCCTCCCTGTCGGCAACGGTCCGGGCCAGGGCCGCCACTATCATGTGGCCGACGACAAGGCCACGCAGCTGATCATGCAGGATTCGACCAGGCACTGGACGCTGCATTCGATCGTGGATTCGGACGCGGAGATGAAGGCCCAGTTCGAGAAGACGCTCGGCATACCGGTCGCCTACGAGATGCTGTCGTGCAATCCGTGGCGGCAGAACCTGCTGCTCGCCGAGCGCTACCAGAAGGACCGCGTGCTCATCGCCGGCGATGCGGTGCACCTGGTCATTCCGACCGGCGGGCTCGGCATGAACTCGGGCGTCGGGGACGCGATCGACCTCGCCTGGAAGCTCGCCGGCACTCTTAAGGGCTGGGGCGGCCCCAATCTCCTGCCGGCCTACGAATTCGAGCGCCGGCAGATCGGCGACCGCAATGTCGCCGCCTCGCGCTATGCCACCATCGGACGGCGCAAGTGGCGCTCCCTGTGGCGTCCGGACATCGCCGACAATACGCCGGCAGGCCGGCAGAGCCGCGAAGTCCTGGTCGCCAGCGCCGATATCGAGCAACGCAAGACCAACGAGATGATCGGCGCCGAGCTCGGCTATCGCTATGTCGATTTGCCGATCATCTGCGATATCCCGGGCGGGCCGGAGCATCTGTTCCGCGAATATCAGCCGACCACCTGGCCGGGCGCGCGGCTGCCCCACGTCTGGCTCGACGACGGCACCGCCCTGCAGGACCGCATCGGCGACGGCTACACCATCCTGCGGCTCGGCCGCAGCAAGGCCGACGTCGGCGCATTGGAACGGGCGCTGCGGGCCCATGGGGCGCCGGTGACGGTGCTGGAGATTCCGGATCAGATCGCGCGCGACCTCTATGACTACGATCTCCTGCTGCTGCGTCCCGACATGCATGTGGTGTGGCGCGGACACGCACCGCCGGAGGATGCCGCCGAGGTGGCGGCGATCGCCACCGGGCATTAAGAGATGCCGAAGGGGCGTCCCTACCCTGGCGGAGCCACCTCGGCGTCGGGCTGGTTGCTGCGCTTGAGCGCATCGGCCACGAAGCCCGAGGCCTTCATCTCCTCGACGAAGCCGCGCAGGTAGCGGGCTGCGGCGGTGCGGCCCTTGGGGGTGCCCATGGCCTGCTCGATGACCTGGAAGCGGCCGTCCATCACCCGCACCTTCGGATCGGTGGCGGCATATTCCACCAGCGGCTGCTTCACGCCGGCGGCGGCCTCGAGCTTGTCGGCCAGGAACAGATCGATCATGGCGCGCCCGCCGCCGGTCTTCGCCCGCACCAGGGTGGCGTTCTTGAGGTTGCGGGTGAGGTAGAGGTCGTAGGCGGAGCCGACCCCGACGGCGATGCGCACGCCCGGACGATCGACGTCGGCCACCACCTTGAGGGGCGAATCCTTGAGCACCATGTAGGTGCCCTCGATGAGGACATAGGGCGCCGTGAAATCGACGTCGGCGGCGCGCACCGGCTCGATGGCGAAGAAGGCGACGTCCCAGGCTCCGGTCTTGAGCGCCTCGAACACCTTGCCGGCCGCCTCATAGGTCACGAATTCGAGCGGCAGGCCGGTGCGCCGGGCGAGCTCGCGCGACAGATCCACGGTGACGCCGCGCGGGTCCTGCGGGGTGCCCTGCACCAGCACGCCATTGCCGAGATTGAGGGCAGCGCGCAGCTTGCCGGTGGGAGCGAGGTCTTTAACGACGTCGGGCGGAACGGGGGTCACGGTGCTGCCTTTCGGGGTTGGGGCGCCGGCGGTCTGGGCGAAGGCCGCGAAGGCTCCGGCGGTGACGAGCATCGCGGCGCCGATCGTTGTGAATACGAGCTTCTGGTACATGTGATTCCTCCCATTGCCAGGGCGGTCGAGGGCCGGATCGGCCGCCCGCCGCCATCCAGCCCCCGGAAGCGTCCCGGAAAGCCTGGCGATTTTCTTTTGTCCCCAAGGCCTTGCCCCGATTTCATCAGGGAGATCCGAAAGGCGGAGCTTGATCATGGGGCCGACTCCTGTAAGAGCTATCGGCAAGCCGCCAAAAGCCAAGCAGATTCTTACAGACGCAGGTCCGAAAATAGCCTATAATACTTATCTGCGGGTGTGTTATAGCGCCCCCGAAACCCCATCCCGGAGCTCGTTGAGCCGCCCCGGCCGGGGTCTTTCTATAACCGCTCACGATCATCGCTCAATCGAAGAGGAACGCCCGCGTGCAGGTTCTCGTCCGTGACAACAATGTCGACCAAGCCCTCAGGGTGCTGAAAAAGAAGATGCAGCGCGAGGGCGTGTTCCGCGAGATGAAGCTGCGCAGCCATTACGAGAAGCCCTCGGAGCGCAAGACCCGGGAGAAGGCCGAGGCGGTCCGCCGCGCCCGCAAGCTGGCGCGCAAGAAGATGCAGCGCGAGGGCCTGCTGCCGATGAAGCCGCGCGTGATCCCGGGCGCCGCCCCCGGTGGCCGGCCCGGTGCCCCGGGCGCCCGCCCCGCCCCGCGCCGCTCGTTCTGAGAGGAATGGCGTCCAGCCGTTGACGCAAATGCGGGCCGGGTGCCCGCATTTTTGTTGTTCGGGGCAGGTCCGGGCTCATCCGGACCGCGCCTGCGACAGATACCAATCGAGGATCTCGGCCCCGTTCCAATGCACCACCCCCTCGAACCGGCCGACATGCTCATAGATGGCGTCGAGGTATTTGATCCGGTGCGGCTGGCCGCTGATGTAGGGATGGATGGCGAGCGCCATGATCTTGGGGCGCTGCTGCGCTCTCGGCATAGAGGCGCTCGAACTGATCGATGGCGCGCTTGAAGCAGATAGTCGCTCTCGTGATGCTGCACGATCATCATCGGGATGTCGTTGAGCTCGACCGAATAGGGCAGCGTGACCAGCGGGCCGCTCTGCGTGCGGATCGTGGTCGGCTCGTCGTCATAGACCCAGTCGCCGATGTATCTGATGCCGGCGGCGGCGAGCAGGTCGGGGGTCTCCAGCGTCTGGGTCAGGCCCGGCCCGAGCCAGCCCACCGGCCGCCGTCCGCTGAAGCGCTCCAGGATGTCGAGGCAGCGCCGGATGGTCGCGGCTTGATCGGTGAGCAGGTGCATCGGCATCTGATCGTAGCCGTGGCCCATGAACTCCCAACCGGCGCGCCGCGCCTCCTCGGCGACGCGCGGATAGTCCTCGCAGACGCGGGCATTGACGGCGAGCGTCGGCCGCAGCGCGCGGCGCGCGAACAATTCGAAGAACCGCCAGGCCCCCACCCGCATGCCGTATTCGTGCCAGCTCCAGTTGGGAACGTCGGGCAACAACATCTGCCCGGTCGGCGCCGGCAGGACCTGGCGCGGCATCGGCCGCGCGATGTCCCACACCTCGTAATTGACGATGGTCCAGACCACGAGCCGCGCGCCGTCCGGCAGACGCAGCGGCGGCCGGTCCACGATGGCGGAGAAATCGCCACGCTCGCGCGGCAGCATCGGGGCCATGGTCATTCGGGCTTGATGTGGGCGGCGCGGATCACCTGCGCCCAGGTGGCGATCTCGGTCTTGATGCGGGTCCCGAACTCATCGGGCGTGCTGGCGACCGGATCGTAGCCGAGCTCGGCCAGGCGCGCCTGCATGTCGGGCACCGCGATGATCTTGGCGATCTCGCGCTGAAGCAAGCCGACGATGTCCTTGCTGGTCCCGGCCGGGACCAGCACGCCGACCCAGCTGTCGCCCACGATCCCGGGATAGCCGGCCTCCGCCATGGTGGGCACGTCGGGCAGGATGCGCGAGCGCTTGTTGCCGGTGACGGCGAGCGCCCGCACATTGCCCTGCTGGATCTGCGCGATCGAGGCCGCCGGCGAGCTGAAGCCGATGGGCGTGTGCCCGCCGACGACCGCCATGATCGCGGGCGCGCCGCCGTTATAGGGCACGTGCACGAGATCGAGACCCAGCAGCAGGCGGAACTGCTCGCCCGACAGATGGGCTTGCGTGCCGGCGCCGGCGGTCGAGTAGCTGTATTTGCCGGGATTGGCCTTGATGAGATCGACCAATTCCTTGACCGTCGTCGCCGGCACCATCGGGTTGACGGTGAGCACCGTGGTCGAGGTCACCGCCAGGGTGACGGGATCGAAGTCCTTGGCGGGATCGTAGGGAATCTTGTCGAACAGCGTGGGGTTGACCACGTAGGAGCTGAAGGCGAACAACAAGGTGTAGCCGTCGGGCGCGGCGCGCGCCGCCTGGGCGGTGCCGATATTGCCGGTCGCGCCCGGGACATTGTCCACATAGAACTGCTGGCCGAGATTCTCGCTCAGCTTCTGGGCCATGAGCCGCGTGAAAGTGTCGGTCACCCCGCCGGGCGCGAACGCCACGATGGCGCGCACCGAATGGGTCGGATAGCCCTGCGCGGCGGCGGAGCGCGCGCCGAGGAGAGCGAGTGCACATGCCGCCAAGCCAGTGACGATGTGTTTGATCATCGGCGCCTCCCGGTCGGCAATTGTAGGATGGGTGGAGCTCTTGCGAAACCCATCAATTCACGCTGCCAGATCGAAGCTCAGCCGGGGGTTACGGCGCCATCACCGCCGAGACCGGCATAGAGGATTTCATAGCGCCTCACCCACCCTACGGCCCCGCTTCGGCGGCCGCGATCTCGGGCTTGCTCTCGCGGCGGCGCAGGAGATCGCCGGCGACGTCGGACAGCGTGGGGGCCGGCAGCGTGGCGAACGGCAGGGGCCGCGTCACCTCGATGGCGGCGAGCCCGAGGCGGGCGGTGAGCAGGCCGTTGAGCACGCCCTCGCCCAGGCGCACCGACACCTTGGCGGCGATGCCGTGGCCCAGAACCTGCTGGATCAGGCTGTCGCCGGCCGCCATGCCGCCGGTCAGCGCCAGATGGGCGACGACCTCGCGCATCAGCCGCATCACCCCGAGCGTGCCGGGGCGGCCGCCATAGAGATAGGCCAGGCGCCGCACGACCGTGAGCGCGCTCACCAGCACGAACAGCATGTCGAGCGCGGCGCGCGGACTGACCGCGGTCACCAGCGAGACCCGCTTGGCGGCATCGCTGACGATGCGCCGGGCGTCGCGGTCGAGCGGCTCCATCAGCTCGCGCTCGGCGAGGCGCACCAGATCGGCGCCGTCGATGATGTCCTCGAGATGCCCTTCCAGCCGCGCCCGCGCGCGCGCCAGGCGCGGCATGCCGCCGGCGAGCGCCAGCATGTCGCGCACCACCGCGCGGCCCGCCGTGCGGTCGTCGCTGACGAGCGTCTCTGTGCCACGCTGGCGCAGCTTCTCGATGCTGCCCAGGCGCCAAAGCCCGAGCGCCTCGCGCAGCACGATCGCCGCGAAGGCGAGCCCCGAGAGCGCCGCCAGCGCCGCGCCGAGCCAGCCGAGCGCCTGGCTGCGATCAAACAGATTCTCGATGAGCTGCGTCACCCCCAGCCCGATGGCGAGCGCCACCAGCCCGCCGAGCGCGGACCAGAACAGCGTGCCCCAGCGCAAGCCGCGGCGCGGCGGCGGATCGGGCTCGGCCACGACCGGCAGCGCCGGCTCCGGCTCGACCATGATGCGCACGGTGCCGCGCGCGGCGCGCCCCGGCTGCGCGGTCACCACCACATTGGGATCATCGAGCCGGAACGCGGCCGGCCGGCGGTGATGCTCGTTCATGGCATCCGGTCTCCGATGAGGAATTGCAGCGCACGGTCGAGGCGAATATGGGGCAGGCTCGCCACGCCGTCGACCTCGGCGAGCTGCGGGGGCCGCAGGCGCAAGAAGCGGAAATCCGCGTCCTGCGCCGCCGCGGTGGTGAGCCCGCGGAAGCTCGGCAAAGGGCCGAACACCTGGTCGGGATCGGCCGGCAGATCGCCCGGAAACATCGCGGCCTCGGTTATGCCGTCGAACACCTCGCCGCCCGCGACCTCGCCCGCGGCCGGCACCCCGATGATGCATGGCAGGTCGTCGCGGCCGCGCCGCACCTGGGCTTCGCGGGTCGCCCGCACGGCCGACAGCGCCACCACGTCGACGGGCGCTCCGGCGGCGCTGGCGCGCGCGGTGGCGCGCTCGACCATGCGGGCGAGGATCGCCTCCAGGCGCTCGTGACTGGCGTGGTGGAGATGGTCGGCCTTGGTGGCGGCGAACAGGATGCGATCGACGCGCGGGCGAAACAGCGCGCTCGCCCAGGTCTTGCGGCCCATGCGGAAGCATTCGAGCACGGCGGCGAGCGCGCCTTCGAGATCGCGCACCGCGTCGGGACCGGCATTGAAGGCGGCGAGCGCATCCACCAGGATGATCTGCCGGTCGAGGCGCGCGAAGTGGTCCTGGAAGAAGGGACGCACCACCACGTCCTTATAGGCCTCGAACCGCCGCCGCATCATGGCGGCGAGCGAGCCGGCGGGCGGGCTCGGCTGTGATCCCGGCTGTGATGCTTCCTGCAACGCTTGCTGTGACGCTGGCTGTAATCCGTGCTCGGGCCATCGCAGCGGCGAGAAGGTGAGCGCGGGCGAGCCCGCGAGATCGCCCGGCATGAGGAAGCGGCCGGGCGGCAGCAGGCTCATGGCATAGCGCTCGTCCCGGCAGGCCTTGAGATAGGCGGTGAACAGCGCCGCCGCCCGCAGCGCCGCCTGCTCGTCTTCCGGGCCCGCAGGGATCGAGCGTCGCCAGATAGTCGCGCCAAGGGGCGGCGATCTGGGCACGCGGGCCGTGCGCGGACAGCGCCAAGCTCTCGGCGGACCATTGCGGGTAGGTCTTGCCGAGCAGCGGCAGGTCGAGCAGCCATTCGCCCGGATAATCCACGATGTCGATGGTCAAGGTGCGGGCGACGCCACGCTGCGACTGGTAATCGACGAGCAGCCGCAACTCGCTGATGCGGTCGGTCGATTGCGGCCAGCGCCGCTCCTCCAGGAGCGCCCGCAGGTTGCCTTCGTAGTCGAACCGCGGCACCGCATCGTCGGGCTGGGGGGCGAGCCGTGCGCGCGCGATGCGGCCGGTCGCCAGCGGCTCGAACACCGGGAAACGGCCGCCCTGGGTCAAGCCATGCACCAGCGCGGTGATGAACACCGTCTTGCCGGAACGGGACAGGCCGGTGACCCCGAGCCGGACCGTGGGATTGAACAGGTGCTGGCCGAATTCCAGCAGGGCGCGGCCGGCGAGCCTGGCCTCGGCCACGATGTCGGCAAGCGCTTGGGGCATGAGGAATTGGGCGTGTGGCGCGGACGGCGGGGGCGGAAGCCAGAACCTAACTTCTATTTCGGGGGCCGCGACCGCAAGGCGATAGGAGCACGGCTTGGCTACAGTAGCACAATCACTTGCCGGCCGGGCCGGCGCCGCCGAGCCCCTCGCCGGGGACCGGAGCGCGGCGGCCATGCTCCAGGCTGGGATCGATTTCGTCGGCTTTGGCGCTGAACTCGTCCGCCATCGCGAGCAGGGCCTCAACGACGCTTTGATCCTCGAAGCTCGCGGCAATCCGCAGGCAACGCGCAGCCTGCCGACGCAGGTCCATGGAACTCGGCATATCGAAATCCCCCGACAAATTCGGGGTCAACGCCTGATTTTCCATCGGGTTCCGGGCCGCACGGGAAAAAAGCCTGCCGCGTGCTCGAGCGGGAGAGCCGGCTACCGCCGATAAGCAGAAACCCGTAGGAATCGCCGGATGCCGCGGCGGCAGCGAGCATCATTTTCGATTCAAGCGGAAAGTGAATTCGCCGACAACCTGTTGTTTGACTGGTCGGTGCTCAACGCGGTCTCGGCGCGCGGCGACTGCCTGTTCGGCCGGCGTCGGCGGCGCGAACGCCATCCCGGTGCTTGACGACGGCCTGCGACGCGACGTTGCGCCACGCCATGGTGAGGGCGCTCTCGAGCGTCGCGGCGTCGGCCGGCACGAGCCGCACATTGGTGGAGCCGCGGCGTCCCCAGCCCCCGGCCACCGGAACGAAGATATCCGGCTCTCGGCCGCCACCACGACCGCGGGCCGTCATCAAGCAGACCGCCACCAACTTCATCCGCATGGTTTACAAATTCTTCAAGGGGTCCTGCCACGGACGCGTGGGCGAAAGCAGCGCCGGCAGTGACCGCTGCGGGCTCCCTGGTATTTGCCCGCAAAGGTATCTTTAGCGGTTATTATAGACGTTTGTGCTCAAGTGCACTCCAACAACCCGAGCCTGCGACCCCGAGGATCTGCGCCGCGCGAACAGCGGCGGACCGCGAGGGGGACCGCGAAGGGGCCACCGGACGAGGAGTGCAGCGCGATGAGACCGAACCAATGTGATTGCTGCGGCGGAAAATTCGGCCTCGTCACGCGCAGCCTCTGGAGCCGGCGCTTCTGCTCCAAGCTCTGCAAGCAGGTCTACCAGGTCCAGAGACGCCGATCGACGCATTGGGCCGACGCTCTCGCCGGCCACGCCGCGCGCGGGCTCGACCGGCTCAAATTGACGCTGCAATTCCGGAGCTGGGCGAATCATCTTGGGAACGCCGGCTCATGACGATCCGGATCAGGTCGGCGGTGTTCTTGGCATCGAACTTCTCGACGATCCGCGCCCGATGAAACTCGACCGTTCGGGGGCTGATTCCGAGCTGCCGGCCGGCTTCCTTGCTGGAAGCACCGCCGACGATCAGGGTCAGCACGTCGCGCTCGCGGCGGGTCAACGGCTCGCGTCCTAAAATCCCCGTCGATGGCGTAGTGGAGGCGGTGGCGTCCTTTTGACGCTGCTTCCAGGCCTCGATGCTCTCCTTGACGCGGGCGACGACGGTGCCGGCGCGGAACGGCTTCTCGATGAAATCGAGCGCGCCATTGCGGATCGCATCGACCGCCATGGGAATGTCTCCCTCACCGGAAATCACGAAGATCGGCGCCGGATACTCCTCCGCATTGAGCTGCTTGAGAATATCGAGCCCGGATCGGCCCGGAATATTGACGTCGAGAATGATGCAGGCGGGAATGACCAGATGCGCGCTCGCCAGCAGCGCCGCCCCCTCGGCGAAGCAGGTCGCATGAAAACCCGCCTGCGCGAACACGATCGACAGCATTTTCCGGACCGCCGGATCGTCATCCACGATGAAGATTTCGCCGCCCGTAGGCACACCCTGATCCATCTTTCAGACGATCCTTTGACGTTGCGGCTCGCGAAGATTGCTCCAGCCCTGATCCGCCATGCCGGCAGATGGCCCCGCAACACACCTCGGAGTCGGTGATCGAATCGATTTGGGCTCCGCCGCGCGCGCATGCGCGATACGGCGAGCCGCCGATACGCCACAAGGAATCGATTGCAACGCTAAGGTAAGGTTTAACCTGCAAGTTGCAAGCCTCACATTCAACAACAAAAAATTGTGAATAAGCGATCTCTGTTACAACCGGATCGGGCAAGGCGCGCGGTCGTAGAGCCGCCTGCGCCAGACGCGCGCGTTCAGGCGCAGGCGATCCCGCCGGTCTTGTCGCTCACCCCGGACGCCGGCTCTGCCGCCGCCCGGACATCGAGGCCGAGAACGCCCTCGGCGATCAGCTCCGCGATCAGGGCGGGCTCGCATCCGAGCTCGCCGGCGATGTCGGCGCTGTGCTCGCCGATACGCGGAATATCGAGGCGCTTCTGCAAGCGCTGCCCGTCCATCTCGATCGGCAAGGCCGGAATCGGCGTCGAGCCGCCGTTGGGCAGCGCCACCTCGATCATGGCGCCGGGACACGCCAGCTGCGGGTCGTCGAAGAGCTCGTCGGGACGGCGGATCGGCGCAAACCCGATATTGTGGGCCTCGCAGAGGCGGCTGATCTCTCCCCCGGTGAGAGTCTTGAACAGCGCGCGCAGCTCGGGCAGCAACCGGTCGCGGGCCGCGACCCGCAGCGGATTGGTCGCAAGCGTCGCGTCCGCCAGCAGGCCGGGCCGGCCGAAGGCCGCGCAGAAGGCGCGCCATTGCGTATCGGTGACCACCGCGATGAAAATCTGCTGGCCGTCGCCGGTGTCGAACACGTCGTAGATGCCCCAGGCCGAGATGCGCGCCGGCATCGGCGCCGCCGGCACCCCGGTGACGGCGAATTGCGCCATGTGGGGCGAGACCAGGAACGCGTTGTTCTCGAACAGCGCGCTGCGCACCAGCTGGCCGCGGCCGGTGCGCTGCCGCGCCTGCAGCGCCGCCAGGATGCCGATCACGGCGAACATTCCGCCCATGATGTCGTTGACCGGAGCGCCGGCGCGCAGCGGTCGCCCGGGCGGCCCGGTCATGTAGGCGAGCCCGCCCATCATCTGCACCACCTCGTCGAGCGCGGCGCGGTTCTCGTAAGGGCCGGACAGAAATCCCTTGAGCGAGCAGTAG
This sequence comes from uncultured Alphaproteobacteria bacterium, assembly GCA_963744275.1. Classification (GTDB taxonomy): domain Bacteria; phylum Pseudomonadota; class Alphaproteobacteria; order Rhizobiales; family Xanthobacteraceae; genus VAZQ01. The sequence goes on along the minus strand of CAVUSX010000019.1, from coordinate 494,994 downwards.
ATCAGGGCGGGATTCTCCGCCCGCAATGCCTCGTAGCCGAGCCCGAGCCGATCGAGCCCGCCGGGCCGGAAGTTCTCGATCAGCACGTCGGCGCGGGAGATCAGCCGTCGCGCGAAAGCCAGACCCTTGGGCGATTTGACGTCGAGCGCGAGGCTGCGCTTGTTGCGATTGAAGGCCTGGAAAAAGCCCGCTCCGGAGCCGGGCAGCCGCCGCGTATTGTCGCCCTCCCCGACCGGCTCGACCTTGATCACGTCGGCGCCGAGATCGCCCAGCACCAGCCCGCAGCTCGGCCCCATGACCATATGGGAGAACTCGACGACCCGGATGCCGGCGAGCGGCAGCTCCGGATTCATGCGGCCCTCTGCCCTGATGCCGGCGCAAATCCCTTCGGCAGACCGGCCTGCGCCACGTGGCCGTAGAGGGTCTCGCCCGGCAGCGCCTGCGCCAGGACGGCGCGCGCCTCCAGCAGACGATCAAGATCGATGCCGGTCGAGAGCCCCATGGATTCGAGCAGAAAGACCAGGTCCTCGGTCACGATATTGCCGGTGGCGCCGGGCGCATAGGGGCATCCGCCGAGGCCGCCTTGCGAGGAATCGAAGGTGGTCACGCCGGCATCGAGCGCCGCCACCACGTTGGCGAGCCCCTGCCCGCGCGTATTGTGCAGGTGCGCGCCGCCGCTCTTGGCGCCGAGCGCCTGGCGCAGGCGCGTGAACAGACGCCTGACCTGCGTCGGATTGGCATAGCCGACGGTGTCGGCCAGGTTGACCGTATCCACGCCGCATTCCGCCATGGTCTCCGCCATGCGCATGGTGTCGTCCTCGGGCACCGGTCCCTGAATGGTGCAGCCGAACGCGGTCGACAGACCGGCATCCACCTGCACGGACGGATAGCTTTCGTTCCGCAGCCCCACGATGGCGCGCACGTCCGCGATGATGTCGGGGTGGGTCTTGCGAATGTTGCGCAGCGAATGCGCCTCGCTGACGGACACCGGAACGGTGACGACATGGACGCCGGCCGCGAACGCGAGCTTCGCATATTTGAAATTCGGCACCAGCGCGACCACCCGCAGGCCCGCAATCGTGCGTGCCTGCGCCACCACCTCCGCGCAATCCGCCATCTGCGGCAGCGCGCGCGGCGACACGAACGAGCCGACCTCGATCTCGCGCAACCCGGCCTCTGCCAGCGCCGCGATCCAGCGGTGCTTGCTCGCGGTCGGCATGATGCGCTTGACGCTCTGCAGACCGTCGCGCGGCCCGACCTCGCTCACCAATATGTCCATGCGGGCTCCGTTTTGTCGGCTGCAGCATATCATCGTTCGACCGAATACCCAGGCGGGGTCGGGGGGCCGAAAGCCCCGCCCGCGCCATGCCGAAATGGCATGGCGACATCGGCGGATGGAGCCTCGTCCAGGGTGGTGCGACTGAAAAAACAGGTCGGATACAGAGAACCGCGGTTATGGACCGCGCCGGAGCCATGCATCGGGCGGACGGATCGAGCGCCTCGAGCGCGTTGCCGCCGCACTCCCGGCCTGTGCGAAATTCTTTGCTCCGCGCTGCCGGATTGCCCGACGCCATTGCAAACAACAATGGGTTCGAGCCAACATCAAATAACCGCGGTTATGATCGCCGACCGATAAAAACGCCCGGCATGACAACCTGCAGCCGGGCGCAATTCGTCAGTTTCAATTTCACGAATGCGCTGATTTGCCCGATCGTGTCAAGCGCTCGTGGAGCCGGCGGCCGATCTGAGCAGGGCGCGCGCAGTCCGACGATGAGCCCGTGGATCACGCCAGGATGCTGAGCAGGCTACCGGCCGGAATCTCACCGGCCAGGAGCGAGGCGGCGGTGCCGGCGGACTGGAGATTCACGGCGCTGCTCAGCGGGATGCTGTCGGTCGAGCTGGGCTGAGGGCCCGCGGCGGAGCTGGAAGCAGAAGAAGTGCTCGAGCCGGTGCCTGATGATGCGGTACCCGAGGCGCTCGAACCGGAGCCGGAGGAGCTCGAAGTACCGAGCGCCGAGGTCAGCGCCGTGCTGATCTGCGAGTTCACGCGTGCCAGCGCCTGCTGGTTGGCGATGCTCGCCAGACCGGTCGTCTGATCGGTCAAAGCGCTGGTCAATACCGACGAGAGCGAGTCCGCATTGCCGAGCTGCTGATCCCAGCTCTGTTGCTGAAGCTGCCAGTTCTGATCCTGTTGCCAAAATGAAGTGCCCGAAATGTTGATGGCACCCTCCTCACGTCGGCCTTGCGTCGCACCCCTCCTGGCTCACCGTATGGGGCATTCGGTTAAAGCAACGTTGCCGGCGCGACGCGCGGGCACAGGGCGCACAGTCAATTTTCGCGAAATTTACGCGTGATATATACGTCCGCGGACGGAATTTACGCGGCGAATACGATTCGTGAACAACCGTTCGCACTCGAGATTCGCGCGCTCAATCGATGGCGTCGACGATCTTGTTCTCCTTGGGATCGACGATCACGACCTTGCCGTCCTCGACGAAGAACAGGTGCGATTTGATTTGCGGGACCTTGTCGGCGACCGCTTGCGGCATGGGACTGAGCTTGATCGCGGCCGGCACGGTGGCGCCCACCGTCGTCTCGACGTTCCGCGGAGCCGGGCGAGACGTCGAGATCCTTGATCAGCTCCTTGATGACATGGCGCTGCTCGAGCGAGAGATTGACCTTCGGCTGCGCCGGTACGGTGGGGGCCTGGGCGGGCGCCTGGGCGGGCGCGGGGGCCTGCGCGCGCACCGGCGCTCCCGTGCCTTGAAACCCGACCGCAAAGGCCGCGGAAAAGATCGACGCAACCAACAATGTGATCGTTGAATTCGTCTTCATGGGAGACTCCGGAATTTCATCGTCGAGGGGAAAGCAGGAGGCGACACGCGATGGCGGTCACAGCAGCAGGCTTCCCGGAAACGCTCCGGGACGCTCGCGACCACCCTTTAGAACGCCACCCGAGAACGGCCCCGGCACCGCGACGAAGGCCAGGACCCCCAACCCAGATCAACCCCTGGTCTTGGTTCTGGTTCCATCCGTGATGGACATCCGGGCAAGTGCGGATTACTCAATTGCTCACTTTCGGTCTCGACCGACCACGGTGCCAGGATGAACGAGCCCCGCATGCGACGTCGCGAGCTTCTTTCCCGCCGCTGCGGCCTCGAGCGCATCGGGGCGCGCGACCAAGCCGTCCTTCGAAACGCGGCCGTACGCGATGCATGATCTCGAGTTCGATCACCTGCACGTCATCCCGGACGAGATCAACGAGACCGCCTGGTCGGCCGATAATGTCGAGCTCACGACCGTGGGCATCGACATCGGATCGTCGACCTCGCATCTGATGTTCGCGCGCGTGCATCTGCAGCGCCTCGGCACCGCGATGTCGAGCCGCTTCGTGGTGGTCCATCGCAAGCTGCTGTGGCAATCGCCGATCCGCCTGACGCCTTACTTGCCCGACTACACCATCGACGTGGACGAGCTCGGCGGCTTCATCGGCGGTTGCTACGCCTATGCAGGCATCGAGCCGGGCGACATCGACTCGGGCGCCGTGATCCTGACCGGAGAGGCCATCAAGCGCCGCAATGCCCGCGCCATCGCGGACCTGTTCTCGCAGGAAGGCGGCAGGTTCGTCTGCGCCTCGGCGGGCCATCACATGGAATGCCAGTTGGCGGCGCACGGCTCGGGCGCCGTCGCGCTTTCGCGCGGCCACGCGGCGCGCATCCTCAATGTCGATATCGGGGGCGGCACCACCAAGCTCGCCTTGATCGAGAGCGGACAGCTGGTGGCCACCACCGCCATCGCGGTCGGCGGCCGCCTCCTGGTCGAGGACGCCAAAGCGGGCCTCACCCGCATCGAGGAGCCGATGCGGGAGATCGCCGGCAGCCTCGGCATGACGCTGGCGCTCGGGCAGCCGCTCGCCGCCGGCGACCGCGAGCGCATCGTGGCCCGCATGGTGCGGCTGATCATGCGCATGATCGACCGGCGGCCCGCGGATGCGCTGATGGAGCGCCTGCTGGTGACGGAGCCTTGGCCGGCCTCAGCGGTTGATCGCGGCCTCGACGCGCTGACCTTCTCGGGCGGTGTCGCCGAGTATCTCTACAAGCGCGAGGCGCGACGCTTCGGCGATCTCGGATTCGATCTGGCGCACGAGCTCTCCCACATGCTGGCGCACCGGCGCGACCTGCCGCCGGTCTGGGATCCCGGACAGGGCATCCGGGCGACCGCCATCGGGGCGGCGCAGTTCTCGGTCCAGATCAGCGGCAATACGATCGCGATCACGCGGCCGCACGAGCTGCCGCTGCAGAACCTGCCGGTGCTGGCCTTGAGCCTCGATCTCGGCGAAGAGATCGAGGCCGGCGCCGTCACGGCCGCGTGCCGGGCCGCGCTCGAGGCAGCCGATATCGTGGAGGGCGCCGGCCCGGTGGCATTCGGTTTCGCCTGGCGGGGCGATCCGGCACACGCGCGCCTCTACGCGCTCGCCGCCGGCATCTGCGCGGCGGTGCCCGACACGGTCGCGGCCGGGCAGCCGCTGGTGCTGCTGGTCGACGGCGATATCGCCATGAGCCTCGGCCGCATCATCCGCAACGAGATCGCCGCCGCCGCCAACGTGATCGCCATCGACGGCGTGCAGCTCAAGCAATTCGATTATGTCGATATCGGCCGGGTCATCGAGGTCACCAATGTGGTGCCGGTCGTGATCAAATCGCTGCTGTTCAACTAAGGCCCTGTACTCACAAATCGGGCCCTGGGATCAGGCGCGTTTGATGTCCGCTTGTGCTCCAGCAGCGGCACAAAAGCGGACATCGCCCGAGGTCGCAGAAGGGCCAGCACCGCGATTGCCACAAGGGAGTGGTCCAAGCGAGTTACCGGCGAGTCGCCGCTTTGACCCAAGGGCCTTGAGCGAGAGCAGGGCCCCGCTCGTGCGGATAGCTCGCGCGCGTTGAACAGATCAGAGCTTGCGGTTGCTCGGGAGCCCGCTGCCGCAGGAACTGCGGCAGCTCATGCCGGATTTGCTCGAACGCGGAATCCGCGCTAAAAATCAGGCTTGTCGGCGATCGGCATGTCCGGGACGCCATGGGAACGGTTGTTGGCGGCGCACAGCCGTTCCTCGAAGGCCCCGGTATATTGCTTCCCGATGCCGATATAGGCCGGGAAGGGATCGCTCTTGATCCGTCCCAGGTTCGCATACATGTCGAACGGCATCGTAAATGCACCGGGGTCTTCGACATGGATATCCATCCTCAGCGTGTTTCCTCCGTTGATGAGGTGGTAGCGTTCGATGACGTGGAGCGCATCGGTGTGGGGGGTGCCGAATGCATCCATCACCGATTTGCCGTTCTTCCCCGCAAGCCCGATCGTATCGACCACCAGCGTGTCGCCTTCGTAATGGCCCACGGATTCGCCGAACCAGCTCGGCGTCACGCTCTTGGAATGCGGCTGATTGAGATAGACATAACGGATTTGGTCGTTGTTATTGTAGAGCAGCACGACCATCGTGGGGGTTTGGATCAGATCGAGGATATAATGAGGGACGTTCGCGCCCGGGACCCCGCCGGGCCGGCAGCTGCTCATGACAGAGGGCGCCGGCGCCACGCCGGCCCGGTCCAGCGCCTGGTATTTCTTCAGCGTCTCCGCCACCCACGGCTGGAGCACCGGGCTTCGGTAGTCGGCTTCGTATTGGACGCCTTTCATGAGAGGAAGGCTGATGGGGGGGCCGGGACCGTTCTTTGGGGCCTTGAAATATTCATCTTCGGACTTCGCCCACAGCACGCCGAGATCGGGAATCGTACCCGTTGATTTACCCTCGGCGGCGGGCTCCGCCGCGGCGGGAGCGCTAAGTGCACCCAGCATCGCCCAAACCAGTACGGCCCGCATGATTCCTGCACGCCGGTGGGAGCATTGCATTGCCACCTCCTCCGATTTCGCTGGGCGCCGCCGGAGGAGCGGCGCTCTCGTTGGTTAAATCCTATCCGACGCTCGGCCATGTCGTCCAGTCGCGCCGCAGGAGCGACCGCTTTGGGCAAGAGGCGAGCCTGTTGCGGCCTTGCGTGCCCAGGATTAGGATGCGGCGAAATAAAAAAGATGAAGAACCGATAGGGAGCCGGGGATGAACCCCAAAGCATATTATCTGTCGGCCGCGATGTCGATCTCGTGCGCGATACCGGCCGCCGCCCACCATTCGTTTGCGATGTTCGACCGCGACAAGACGGTTGAAATGCAGGGGACCGTCAAGGCCTTCCAGTGGACCAACCCGCACAGCTTCCTCGACGTCTACGCGGAAGACCCGAAGGGCGGAGCGCCAGTGCTTTGGACCTTGGAGTTCGGATCGGTGCACAATCTCGTCAATCAAGGCTGGAGACCCAAGGTGCTCACGGCGGGGGACAAGGTTCTGTTCACGCTGCATCCGGCCAAGGACGGAGCTTCTTATGGCCAGGCACTGACCGTGACCCTGCCGAATGGAACCGTGATGCAGGCGGTCCAAGGGCTGCTTCCGGCCGATTTCGAGCAGCCGCGGAACTAGAGCCGAGATGAGCACCGGGATCGTGAAATCACGGCGGCGCAGTCGGGCGGCTGTGGCCATGGCGATTTTTGCGGGATGTGCGCTTGTGGGCTCGGCATCGGCGCAGCAGGGCCAGGACGTGTGGGGCGTCTGGTGGGTGACCAGTTACAGCTCGAAGATCCAGATCATCGGGGGCGGCGACATTCCCTACAACGAAAAGGGTCAGGCGGAGTACCGGAAGAACATTGCCGGCCTCAAGAGCGGCTCGACCACGGATGAGGCCCGCCGGGTCTGCGTGCCGGACGGCATCCCGCGCATTCTCGGCAATCCCTATCCATTCCTGATCGTCCCCGCGCGCGGTCATATCGTGATGACATACGAGCTCAATCATGTGATCCGCATCATCATCATGGACCAGCCGCAGGTGTCGGCGGAGGAGCTCGAGATCGCGCCCTATTATTCCGGCCATTCGGTCGGCCATTGGGAGAGCGATACGCTCGTCATCGAGACTGCCGGCTACAACGATCAGACCTTTCTGGATGCGACCGGCGCGCCCCATTCGGACCAGATGACCACGGTCGAACGCATCCGCCGGATCAGCGGCGGCAAGCAGCTCGAGGACGTGGTGACGGTCAGCGATCCGGAATATTTGAGCAAGCAATTTAGCGCCCGTTTTATCTATGATGCCCATCCCGACGTGCACATCGATGCGAGCTATAATTGCGGAGAGCCCCACCGCGATATTTCCCACGTCCCGGGCGTGACCGAGGCCCGTGGCGCGCGAGGGCTATGACGGGATCGTCATCGTTCGGGTGAGTCGACCGTGAAATATCCCGAAGCGATTGATCGGCAAGGAAAAACGCCTGATTTACGGCAATAGGATTTGCCGGGAATTGGGGTTCCGGGATCGATTTTCTTGCAAATTTGCGTTCGGGATTCCCTCAAATCGCGGGCCGTGATTTTCTGCTTTTCGACGTGACGGGCGGAGGAATCGATGCGTCCACGGGAGCGGCGAGAGACCGGCGAGCAGGATCTGTTTCGCTCGCAACTCGATCAGATCATCGACATGGAGCACGCGCTGGTGAAGCTGGCGCGGACGATCGACTGGAGCTTTTTGGAGAGGAAATTCGGCGCCGTCTACAAGGACGGCGCTGGCCAGCCCCCGTTACCGACGCGGCTGATGGCAGGGCTTGCGATTCTCAAGCACACCTACAATCTCAGCGACGAGGTCGTGTGTGAGCTGTGGATCGAAAATCCGTATTATCAGTACTTCTGTGGCGAGGAATTTTTCCAGCACCAGTTGCCGCTCGATCGCTCCTCGATGAGCAACTGGCGCAGTCGCATGGGCGAAGAACGGCTGCAAGCGCTACTGCAGGAGAGCTTGGCGGTGGCGACCAAGAGCGGGGCGATGAAGCCCGGCGATCTCGCCCGCGTCATCGTTGACACGACGGTGCAGCCGAAGAACATCACCTTCCCGACCGATGCCAAGCTGTTGAACCGGGCTCGCGAGAAGCTGGTGAAGCTGGCCCAGAAGCTGGGCGTGGAGCTGCGCCAATCCTACGCGCGCGTCGGCAGGTTCACGCTCATCAAGCACCAGCGTTATGCCCATGCTCGCCAGTTCAATCGCGCCAAAAGGGCCCTGCGCAAGCTCAAGACCTATCTCGGGCGCGTCATCCGGGACATTGCCCGTAAGATCGAGGGCGATCCCTGGCTCGAGGACAAGTTCGCTCCGTTGCTGAACCTGGCGCGACGGGTGCGAGATCAAGAGCGCGGGCAGCGCGGCCCCAAGGTCTACAGCCTCCACGCTCCCGAGGTGGAGTGCATCGGCAAGGGCAAGGCGCACAAACCTTATGAGTTCGGTGTCAAGGTGAGTGTCGCCACCACCCTCAAGCACTGCAAGGGCGGCCAGTTCGTCACTCACGTGCAAGCGTTGCCCGGCAATCCTTACGACGGCCATACCTTAGCTCGCGTCATCCCGGCGATCGAGCAACTCGTCGGCAACACGATCGAGCGGCTCCATGCCGATGCCGGTTATCGAGGTCACAATGCCCCGCCCGACTACAAGCTCAAAATCTACACGTCCAAGCAAAAACGTCGCGTGACGCCGACGATCAAACGAGAGATGCGCCGACGATCTGCCATCGAGCCCGTCATCGGTCATCTCAAGAATGAGCACCGAATGGATCGCAACTATCTCGCCGACCGCCAAGGCGACCTCAACAACGCCATACTCGCCGCGGTCGGCTACAACTTCCGCCGCCTGATCAGGTGGCTGAGGATTTTATTACTAACCCGCCCTGTCCCTCCTCGCTGACCATGGTCAATGCGAAACTTCTGGTTTCACCGGGGGCATTCGACCATGACAATTGAAAGGCCCTTCACAGCCCGCCGACCGTTGGCCAAGGCTCGGCCCCTTCAGGTGAAGCAGGTCGCAGACCATCAGATTGAATTGTGATATTTTCTTGATGTGCGACAGGGGCGTGCCCTTTTCTTCACAGGGTCAAGTCACTCGGTGACTCCATGCGGCGACGCGAGTTCATCACGCTCCTCGAGGCAGCGCCACAGCCGCCGGCCGCTCGTGCGCCAGCGCAACAGCAGAGAGGATCTGAGCCATGACGAGCAGTGCAAGAAGGTCTGGCCGGCCGCTGACTTCGAGACGCACGAGCGCATGGGGCGCGGCCGCCCTGATGATAACTCTGGCTAGCGCGACGACGTCATGGCAACCCGCCGCCGCCCAAAGTCGGAACGGGCCGCCATTGGCGCTTTCGGCTTTCGGAAATTTCTTCGTGGCCGGCTCCTATGACAAAGCACACGACGCTCAGCACCATATCGGGCAGATGTACGTCCAATATTTCATTCCTGCAGAGCTGAAACACCCGTTTCCCATCGTCCTCGTCCACGGTGGCGATCAGACCGGGACCGGCTTCATCTCTACTCCCGACGGCCGTCCAGGATGGGCGCAATACTTCGCGCGTCTGGGATATGGCGTTTACGTCGTCGATCAAGTAGCGCGTGGGCGGTCGAATTTCGTTCCCGATGTCTATGGCGCGACAAGCGGGCAGCCCCTCGATTACGTCATGCAGAAATTCACCGTGCAGGAACGCTACAAGCTCTGGCCGCAGGCGGCGCTGCATACGCAGTGGCCCGGCAAGGGCGAGCCAGGCGATCCCGCCTTTGACCAATATGCATCTTCCGAAGCGCAGGGAATGGAAAGACGCGTTTTACAGACGCAGATGAACGTCGATGCGCTTGCCGCCTTGCTCGACAGGATTGGAGCTTCGATCATTCTCGTGCACTCGCAATCCGGCGCGTATGCCTGGCCGTTGGCGCAGGCCCGGCCCGCCCTGGTCAAAGCCATCGTTGCGGCGGAGCCCGCCGGTCCGCCGGTTCACGATGTCGTCGTGCACAGCAGCCAGAGGTTCGATGTCGGCTGGGACAAGGCCATCAAGCAGACGGAAGACGACTATTACCGCGACAACCCAGGTGTGAAGACCTACGGCTTGGGAAACAACCCGCTCGCCTATGAGCCGGCGGTGACGCCGCAATCGCCGCTGTCCTTCGTGCAGCAGGAAAAGCCCGAACGACGCGATCTCGCGCGTTGTTGGCGACAGATGGAACCCGCCCGCAAGCTCGTCGCCGTGGGAGAGCGGCCCATCATGGTTCTGCAGGCCGAGGCTTCGTTCTACGCGGGCTACAATCATTGCAATGTCGAGTACCTTCGGCAGGCGGGCGTCGATGTGACCTTCATCAAGCTCGCCGACCTCGGCATCCACGGTAACGGCCACATGATGATGCTGGAAAAGAACAGCGACCAAGTCGCGCAGGTCATCGCCGACTGGCTCGACAAGACCCTGGAAGCCGCCGGAAACGCGCAGCCAAGCGTGCCTTGAGGGAATCATCGCTGGCGCGGTCGAGAGGTCCAGCGAGCCGGATAACTGTCATAGGCCGCCTGCGCATGCCACACCGGAAATCCGATGGTCGGCGGCGGTCGCGCCGGCTGAGCCCGTGCCGCAAGCGCCACACTGGGAGCCTTGCCAACGGCGGAGCCGCATCTGGCACGCACCCCCAAAATTGGCGTACTATGCTCCGCAAGCTGCCGCAACGGGGACGAAGACCGGCGGACAGCCGGCGGCGGGCGAAGCGAGGCGGCGCAACTGCATCCGGGAGCACAGGCATGGATCGCGACGGTTTCATTGGCGTCATGATCACGTTTCTCACCGCCTCGGCAACGATGACCGCCATCGCAACGATGAATTCCGCCAGCGCGCAGCAGCCGAGCGAACACACATGGACGTGGACGCCCCGTGTTATCGCGCTCGCGCCGCCGAAACCCGGCGCCCCGGCAATGACCGTGAGCTCGCCGGATTTTGCAGGCCAGAACTACCAGGACAAGCGGTTCTTCAATATCGCGTGCTGCGGAGGCCAAAACCTCTCGCCAGGGGTCGCGTGGTCAGCCGGTCCCGTCGGCACGCAGTCCTATGTGCTGGTCATGGAAGGTGAAGGTGGTGTCGGTGTGCGGCCCGATCCGACCGTGCATTGGATCATCTACAACATCCCGGCAAACGTCACCAAATTGGCGAGGGGTATTCCCACCGACGCCCATGTCAAGGATCCGGCGGGCGCGCTCAACGGACTGCAAAACTCGGCGACCGGGCGCGAGGACATTTCCGCCGATCCCGGCTACCGAGGTCCCAACTTCCACGCTGAAGGCGGCACGCCTCATCCCTATTATTTCGAGATGTTCGCGCTCGATACGAAACTGGACCTCGACCCCGCCAAGGCAAGACGCACGGCGGTGGTCGCCGCCATGCAGGGCCATGTTCTCGCTTCCGGCGAGGTTTTTTCCAAATTCGGCGCGCATGATTTCGATCCGCCGCATTAGACGTTCAACGCGCTACCTTCGCTTCGATGGTTTGGCGCGTGCGAAACGGAGCCCCGAGATCATGGCTGAGACCACAGTTCCGCATTGGACGATCGGCGCCGCGCTCGCGCTCTTAGGCACCGCCGTCGCCGCCGCGCCGATGGGCGAGGCGACACACAACATAGGTACGGTGGGGGGCCGCGAGCGCACTTTCATCGAATATGTTCCCAAGACCTTCAAGCCCGGCGCGCCGCTGCTGTTCGTGCTGCATCCCTCGGGGGGCGATGCCCCGGGCATGCGCGATTATACCAATTACGAATTCGACGAGCTGGCGGACAAATACGGATTCCTCGTCGTCTATCCGGACGGGTTCGAGAACACCTGGAACGATTGCCGCAGCGGCTCGCCGTTTTCCTCCAAGCGGCTGAAGATCGACGATTCCGGTTTCATCGAAGCCCTTCTCGACCATGAGGTCACGGCGCACGCCATCGACCGCAAGCGCGTCTTCGCCACCGGCTGGTCCAACGGCGCACAGCTCGCCTACCGGCTGGCGCTGGAGCATCCCGAGGATTTCGCCGGCGTCGCCACCATCTCGGCGAGCCTGCCGGTGAAGGAGAATCTCGATTGCGGGCAGGTCGACAAGCCGATCCCGGTGATGATCGTCAACGGCACCGCCGACCCCATCAATCCCTATGGCGGCGGCATGGTGAATTTGGGCGGCGCCAAGCTGGGCAATGTGCTCTCCAGCGAGGACACCGCGAAATATTGGGCGAAGCTGTTGGGCGTGACCGCCATGCCGGAGCTCGCGAAGCTGCCGCACAAAGGCGGGACCACCTCGGTCGACAGCATGACCTGGGTGAAGGACGGCACCCCCGTGGTCGTGCTGTATTCCGTGCAGAACGGCGGGCACGCCATGCCGCTCGCGGGCGAAGACCTGGATTCGCCGGTCGCGATCTGGGATTTCTTCTCCAAATTGCCGAGCCGCTGACGTTAAATTGCGTGAAGGAGGATTCAGGAGAGCTTGGTCTACGGGCATCAAATGATCAGCGGGGATGCGGTGGAAGCGACGGGATATGATCGAGCTCCGGAAGGTCAAGCGCGGTTGGATGATGGAAGTCTTCATTGTTCGAGATACGGCGGCGGCCGGTGAAAGACGTGCCGCTCCGCGGTGGCGGTGGGCGCTGGCGCTCGGCTGTGTCGCCGGACCGTTCGTCGCCATCCTCGTCCTCAACATATTTTATTCGCAGCTGATATCGCCGGCCCTATACGCAAATAGCGCCAGGGTCTCTTTCCAGTACACGGCGGCGACACCCAAAGACGCTGCGGCCGACGAGAAGACGGTCGCTGCAAAGCCCGGCGCGGTGCCTGCGGTCCCCGACGCGACGATGTTTCTACCGGCACGCGATTATGCCGGTCGCGTCGCCTACGCGATCGCCAGCGCCTTTCTGGTGATTGTCGCACTGGCAACATTCGTCTTCAGCGCCGCGCTGGTCTTGCGATCGTGGAGATGGCCGGGTCTCATCAGCGCCGTTCTGTTCTGGAGCGGCGTCTCGTGGCTGACCGCTGCGAGCTTTTCCGACGTTCACGGCCGCTATCTGGTCGTCCACGATCTGCTCAACGCGGCCAATTCCTTTCCCGGCCTCACCCCCTTCGTCACCCTGTCGCATGGCCGGCCGCTGCCCACCGGTCAGTTGATGGAAAATCTGGTCTTCGCCGACACCGTGGTCGCTTTGATCCCGGTCGGCATGCTGTTGACGGCGCTGATGCTGCTGACCCGGAGTCCGGCGCAACCATTGACGGAACCTGCGCTGATAGCGCGCCGTTTCTTGCTGCGCTGCCTGCTCTGGCTCGCCTCCGCGTCATACGTCATGGGCGTTCTGTGCAACAAGGCGCTGGTCGAGTGGCCATTGACGCTGGTCAAAGCCGACGAAGCGATCGCTTTGGCGCCGATCGCCAATTCGCTGGTGCTGCAGTTCGGCGCGCTCGGTACCGCAGCGATCTTCGCCGCCTTCGCGCCTGCCGTCACGGCCTGGATGCTCGACGTCGACGCATTGCGTCAGGCGGCGCCCGCCGATGGCGGTCAACCGGATCCGACGCGCACCGACGCCCTGCAATTCGCCCCGGCAGCCACCATTACATCGATCGCGGCAGTCGTGGCGCCGCTCCTGACGTCGCCCGTGGTCGATTCGGTAAGATCGGTACTCGGGGCGCTGTCGAAGTAGGCCGCCCAAACCTTCCACGCCCGGCGCGGCGGAAGCGCTTCACCCTCCTCCCCGCAATTTTGTCGGGCGGTTTTTCGACGGCGTCAAATAATGTCGGTGCCTCGCCGCGTGCCACGACCGGCTCGCAGCGGCCCGCACCCGCGGCGCCGTCCGGCCTGCCGACCCTGTCCAATTTGTAATCGATCGGCTTCGAACCCCGCCTCCATCCGGCGCGACTCATCTTGACCTGCGATCGTCCAAATGGAGGAGCTGCCATGAAACGCATGATGCTTGCCACGGTTCTGCTCGTCGGCAGCGTGCTCGGAGCGCAAGCCGACAAGGACATCTGGGTCGACGCCCTCAAACACCCGCGGAGCGACCCGAATGCCGCCGCCCAAGTCGATGCGGACTACTGCACCCGCATGGTCGGTCCGGACCTGAACGGCAAGCCGACGCCCGCCGGATTCAAGCGTTGCATGGCCACGCGTGGTTGGCGCTTCGGCCACACGATACACCAGCGCGCCACGCCCGAGCACACCTGGATCGATCCGGAAACAGGACTGACTTGCAGGGATATTCTCGGCGGGCTCGGCTCCTCCTGCTCGAATTTTTGAGACGGCTCGCGCGGGTGCCCGAGCGGTCGCGGCGGCGGCATGATCACGACCCGGAGTTGGTCTTCGGCTTTCCCGCCAGCCGCGCCGCCTTGGCCAGCAACTCACTTTCGAGATCGTTGATCCAGCCGGCATCCTGGTCGCGGGCTTCGCGCGCCTCGCGGATCAAAGCGAGATTGCGCGCGCTCGATTCCAGCATCCAGGCCGAACACTCGGCCGCGGTGGCCTCGGAGAGCTTGTCGTGCGCGTCCTCGCGGTCGTCGGCCAGCACGGCGAGCTCGAGCAGCGTCGCATAGTCCCAATAATCGGGATTGATCTGCGCCTTGCGGCTCGCCGAATAGCGCACCACCGGGAGGATCTGCTCTCGTCTCGCATCCGGCTTGTCCTGCCGCTCCATCAGGGTGAGCGCATTGATGCCCGGATAGGCGTCGCGCCAGTCGGCCTGGAAGCCTTCCAGATAGGTGTCGATGGCGCGGCGCAAGAGGCTGCGGGCCTCCGGACGGCCCTGATCCCGGGCGATCTCCCAGCGATCCTTGTAGATGCGCCCGAGCAGACCGTTGGTCTCGCTCGAGGGCCCGAACTCGGCGATCACCTGCTTGAGCAGCGCCTCCGCCTCCTCGAAGCGCCCCTCCCGGTTGAGCGCGAATCCGAGCTGCTCGCGCATCATCTTGGCGCGCTGCAGCGGCGGCGGCATCCGTTCGTAGAGCGCGATCATGGCGGCATGGGCCTTCACCTCGCGCAGCGAGAGAAAAACATCGACCACCACGCCGGTCTCGACCTCGTTGAGATTGTGGAGCGCCGGCTCGGTCGCGATCGCTTGCACCGCCTCGGGGCCGGCGCGCACGGCGGCGCTGAGCCGGGCCTTGTACTTCTTGGAATAGTCGACCTGCTGGCGAAACACGTCGGTCTTGCTGTGGTCGATCTGCTGGTGCGGCATGTCGTCGAGCAGCTGGAAGATCGGGCTGTCGGAGTGCGGGTTCTCGCGCGCGGCCCGCAGGTGCTCGGTGATCGCCTGCATGGGGCCCTGCGGGTCCACCGGCTCGCCGGCGCCGTCGGTCCGGTAGGAGATGCCGCGCACCAGCGCGATGTCGAACGGAATGACGGTCCCGGCCACGAACAGGACGACGGTGCTCGAAGGCCGCAGCGCGTGGCGGATGCCGAGCTCGTAGAAGACGTTGGGATTGGCGCCGGTGATGTCGGCGACCGCATAATGGCACAGCATCAGCCGCTCGAACATCGGCTTGTGGATGGTGCCGCCGATCTTCTCCTCGTCGGCGCGGATCGGCTCGAGTCCCGCCTGCTCCACCGCCGGCGCGATCAGCTTCTGATAGACCGAATTGAAATTGGTCACCCGCCCGGCCGCGTCGGTCTTGCGGCCGAACGGCATGAGCACGAAACAGAGCGGGGCCGGCGGTTCTGGCGTATCCACGATGCAAGTCCTGTAGCAAGTGCTGTAGCAAGTCCTGTAGCAAATCCTGTGCGTTCGCGCTCCCCTACAGCGCAACCCGATACAGTGTATATGAGACGCGCTCGCGCAAGCCACCCAAACCGAGGATGCCATGCCCGCCAAGAGACCTCCGCCGCCCCGCCTCCCCGCCATTCCGGCCGAGCGGCTGACGCCGGCGCAGCAGGCGCTCATCGAATTCGATCCGATCGGGACCGCGCGGCCAGGCGACGCAAATCCGCGGACCGTTCGCGGTGTTCCTGCATTCCCCGGAGTTCGGCCAGCTGGCCCAGCAGCTGGGCGGCTATTGCCGGCTCAAGACGCGGGTGCCGCCGCGGCTGTCCGAATTCGCCATTCTGCTCACCGCCAAGCTGTGGCGGGCGCAATACGAATGGTACGCCCATGTGCCGCATGCCGAGCGCGCCGGGGTGACGCCGCAGACCATCAAGGCGCTGCGCGCCGGGCGAATGCCCAAGCCGCTGCCCAAGGACGAGCGCGCGGTCTACGACTTCATCAAGGAGCTCTACCGGCGCAAGCGGGTCGGGGACAAAACCTATGCCCGCCTGCAGGCCATTCTGGGCGACGACGGCATGGTCGAGCTCGTCGGCATCCTCGGCTATTACGTGCTGATCGCCATGATGCTGAACGTGTTCCGGATGGGACCGCCGGAGGGCGAGCCGCTCCCGTTCCCGGAAGCGTAGTCGTGTGCTTCAATTTAAGTGTTCGTAGGGGCGACCCTCAGCCCGTCGAAGACGCGCGTAAACGCCCTGGTGTCGGTCGCCCGCCGGGCCGCGTACGCGGAGAGGCGGGCGGGCACAAGGCCCGCGCCTACGAATCGGACCATTCTCTTTGGTTGAAGCGCACGAGAAGCGCATTTCGATTTCCGCGCCCCGGCAACGCTTTCCATCGATGATTCCGTGGCGATCGCCTCGATTGAAGGCGATCGCCACGATCGCTGCGCGCGTCAGTGCATCTGCATCGCGGGGTTCATCTTGGCCGGGGCTGTGGCACCGTGGTCCATGGTGCCGTGATCCATGCCCGGCATGCCGGCCGGCATGGCGCTCGGACCCTGCGCCCCCATGGATTCGACCACGAACTCGACATCGAGCTTGCCGGCTTTTGCGAAGTCGAGCGTCGCCTTCAGGTGCTGTCCTTGTGCCAGCGGCTGCTTGAGGCCCATCAGCATGAGGTGGAACGAATCCGGATTGAGGGTGATCGTCTGCCCGGGCTTGATCTCGAGCCCGCCCGACACCGGGCGCATCGACATGACGCCGTTGTCCATGGACATCTGATGGACCTCGGCTTTGCTCGCCACCGGCGAGGAGGCGCCGACCAGGCGGTCGGCCTCGGTGCCCTTGTTGGTGATGGTCATGTAGGCACCGCCGACCGGGGCGCCCTTGGGCGTGGCGCGTGCCCATGGATTGCCGATCTCGATCGAACCGACCGAATAGGTTTCGGCGCACGCCGCGCCCGAAAGGGCCAAGCTGCCCGAAAGGGCCAGGATGGTGGCCAGCAGCCCCATCGCGAGGTTCCAAGCTCTGTTGGTCTGGTGATTTATAGGGTAGCTCCATTTCCGCACAGGCGCTTCGCGCACCCGTCGCTCGAATATTGAAAAATGTCGAATTGCCGGAAGCGTCGCCGTCAGGCGACCGGAGGACCACGGGCGAGCTTGCTGCCGCCGGGCCAGATCGTCGGCGCCGGTCGATCGTCGTGCCGGCGCGCGTTCCACCCGATGGGCACGCAAACCGGACCGGCGCCGGCCGGATCGGGGTCCGGCAACGCGGTCGCGCCACAGCCCGGCATCGCGCAGGCCGCCCCGCAGGGACATAGCGGCTGTGGTCTCGCCGGAGCGCCCCGCTCGGGGCCACCCGGCTCAGCGCCGCCGGCGGAGCAAAGGACCGTCAGGCCGAACGCGCCGATCGCGGTGGGCGGCACAACGGCGGCCAGGACCGGCAGCAGCGCGTTGAGGGCCACCGCATAGGCGGCGGCCAGCGCCACCAGCCTGCGGGCGAGCCTGCGGTCCATGCCGCCACCTTACGGCGCGATGGCGGGCCCGTCCATCATCCGGGGCGGGGGGCAGGGCGACGCTCCGGCAGCGAATCGCCAATATCCCGGAACAAGTCTGCAACTCCCGCAATCCCGTTCCATGATACCATCGGGGGCGCTCCGCGCCCACATCACGCCGATCGCGCAACTCTCCCATGACCGAACCGCAAACCGCACCGGAAAGGGGTGTCGGACGGGATTTCCAAGCGCGAGGGAATCCCCATATGCGGTTGCAACTCCTGCTTTCGTGCTATGTTGAGAAACAAGGAGAAGCCGTCCGCTCAAAGCAGTGCATGCAATCCGTTCGGCGACAACGTGAAACCCGATCCCATACCCCCTGACGACCAAGGTGGCCGCGTCGTTCGCTTCCGGCCGCGCGGGGCGCCGCCGCGTGGCGGCTGGCGGTGGCCGCCGGTGGCGGAGCCGGACAGCCCGGTCGACGACCTCGCCAAATACGAGCGCACCGAGACCAGCGACGATTATCGCCACCGCATGACGATGAATTTGCTCACCCTCCTGATCGCCGCGATGCTGATCGGGGGCGGGGTCTGGTTGAGCACCAAGCTCATCGAAAATCGGAATTTGCAGGATTGCTTTCTTTCGGGACGGCGCAACTGCGCGCCGATCGCCGTGCCGACCCGGCCGCAGGATTGATCTTGATGCGGCTTGGCCGCCGCGCGCGTCCCGGCATCGAGAGCGGTTCTCGACCAGTGGCCGAAAACCGCTCGAGCGTATTGCCGAAGACTCTTGCACTCGCGGCTTGCCCGGCCGCTGCGCTCCCGGAATAGGCGCTATTCGCGCTCGACCGTGACCTGCGTGAGCCCGGAAAAACCGAGCGCGTGCGCGGCCGCCGGCGTCACATCGATGATGCGCCCGCGAACGAACGGACCGCGATCGTTGACGGTGACCACCACTGAGCGTCCGTTGCTGCGATTGGTGACCTTGACCCTCGAGCCGAACGGATAGGAACGATGCGCGGCGGTGAGTGCCCCCGGATTGAGCCGCGCGCCGCTCGCGGTCTTCGATCCGCTTTCCGTGGAATAAACCGATGCGACGCCGCTCTGGGCCATGGCCGAGGGGGCGGAGAACGGAAGGAATTGCACGATAGCGGCCAACAAACAAATCGATCTGATACTCAATGTCATCTCCCGTGCTGTCGTGACGACCGTTAGGCCGTCGTGGTCGAACCTTGTTTTGTGGGGAAGCCGGGCGTTTGATAGCTCAATGTGTCATTAAGAGGGCGGGGTTTGGTTGTGTGCGGAAGTAGACAGAACCGCGGGCTGCAAGTCGGTGAGCGAAGTCGGGAACGTCGCATGCGGTCTTTCGTTCCTCGGATGTGAATAAAACGGGTAAACTTTATCGACTCCTCGGTGTCGGAACGCGAGCAGCCCGCACGAGCGCACGGGAATGGTTCCGGTTTGTGCTGTGATTCGGTGCAAACGCCAAGCGAGCCCCGGAACCGCCTCAGAAGCGCCGTCGCACCCGCAGGCGAGACAAACCGAGATCGCCGTCGAGAAGATTCTCAGAGCGAGTGCGCAAGCAGCGAGACCGCAAGCAGCGGGGTCGCCAGCGGCGGGGTCGCCAACGGCGGGGTCGCCAGCGGCCGCGAGCGCAAAATCTTGAACCCGGTCTTTGTCGGGCTTGCACGGCGCGAGAGATTTCATCGCCGCGCGCGTGCCGTGAACGGCCCCGACCACGGCGGTTTGCTGACGTCACCGGCCGCTATCGATAACGCGGGCTCGACGACGCCGCCTTCCGGTGTCGGTGCGAGCGCCGCCAGTCGCCGCGTGCGCCGGCATGGCGGGCGCCCCTTGCCATTGAACTCCCGCACCCTCTTCGCTATGACGGGCGCTCGACTTCAGCCGCGGATGGGGCGCGCCGGGGTGGATTGATCCGGGAGCATCCATGGTGCATTTGCGGCAGCCGGACGGCGCTCGAAACGAGTTGTGAATCAAGGACTTAACAATGTCATCGACCTTCGACGCCGTGGCCAATATCATTGCCGAGACCTGCGATATTCCGCGCGATACGATCAAGCCCGAGAGCCACGCCATCAATGATCTCGGTATCGACAGTCTCGACTTTCTCGACGTCGCATTTGCAATCGACAAAGCCTTCGGGATCAAAATGCCGCTCGAGCAGTGGACCCAAGAGGTCAACGAAGGCAAGGCGACGACGGAGCAGTATTTCGTCTTGAAGAACCTCTGCGCCCATATCGACGCGCTCGTCGCCGCCAAGGGCGCATGAAATCCCGGGCATGCGTCTCGAATACTTCCAGCTGATCGATCGGATCGTCGACCTCGACCTCGGCAACCGCACCATCCGCACGCAAGCCACCGTTCCGGCCGCCTCCACGATCTTCGAGGGGCACTTTCCCGGATTTCCGCTGATGCCGGGCGTGTTGCTGCTCGAGAGCATGGCGCAGACCTCGGGCTGGCTCATCATCGGCATCACCGGATTTACCCGCATGCCGTTCCTGGCCGCCTTCAATCAAGCGAAGCTGCGCTCGTTCGTGAAGCCCGGCGACACGCTCGAGCTCACCGCCGCGCTCGAGCATGAAGGCTCGGGCTTCGCGCGCACCAAGGCGGAGATCCGCAACGACGGCAAGCTCGCCTGCAACGCGGAGATCACCTTCCGGGTGGTCGAGTTCCCGAACCCGGAGTTCCGCCGGCACATGGAAAAGGCCGCCGCCACGCTCGCCTTCCCGATGGAGCAGCTGGCCAATGGCTGAGAAGGCGGCGGAGCCGGCGCGCGAAGCTTGGATCACCGGCATAGGCATCGTCTCGACGCTGGGCGAAGGGCCGCAGGCGCATTGGCAAGGTCTCAACGCCGCGCCGCGCCCCGCCGATGTGACCACCTGGGCGCCCTTCGTCATTCATCCGATCGCCGCGCTCGATCTCGACAAGCAGATCCCCAAGAAGGGCGATCAGCGCCAGATGGAGGCGTGGCAACGCATCGGCACCTACGCGGCCGGGCTCGCGCTGGACAGCGCCGGCGTCAAGGGCAACGCCGAATTGCTGGCGCGCATGGACATGATCGTGGCCGCCGGCGGCGGCGAGCGCGATGCGGCGGTCGACGCGATGATCCTGTCGGGATTGCGCAACAGCGATCGACCCGAGGCCTTCCTCAACGAGCGGCTGATGAACGATCTGCGGCCGACATTGTTTCTGGCGCAGCTCTCGAACCTGGTGGCCGGCAACATCTCCATCGTGCACGGCGTCACCGGCTCCTCGCGCACCTTCATGGGCGAGGAATCCGCCGGCGTCGATGCGATCCGCGTCGCCCATGCCCGCATCGCCGCCGGCCAGAGCGAGATCGCGCTGGTGGGCGGCTCCGCCAATGCCGACCAGATCTCCACCATGCTGCTGTTCGTCATGGGTCACCGCGCGTGGCGGGGCGAGCTCAAGCCGCTGTGGGAACGGGCGGCCGCCGGCGGCGGATTGGCGTCCGGCTCGCTCGGCGCCTTCCTGGTGATCGAGGAGAAGAATCACGCGCTGGCGCGCGCCGCGACGCCGTTCGCGCGCCTGTCGGCCGTGCTGTCCGGACATGCCAAGCGCACGCCGGGCGCCATCACGGCGATGCTGGACGGCTTGTGGGAGGCCGTGGCGCCGCGCCTCGTTCCGGAGGGGCTCGCGATCATCTCGGGCGCCACCGGCGCCGAGCCCGCCACCGCCGAGGAGCGCGCCTTCCTGGCCGCGCGCGCCGCTATTGCGATGCGCGCCACCGGCTCCCATCTCGGCCATGGGGTCGAGGCGCAGTTTCCCATGAATGTCGCGCTCGCGGCCCTGGCGCTGCAGCAGGGCCGCATGTTCGCCTCCTTCGACCCGACCGGCTTCGAGCGTGCTATGGATGCAACGCTGCGGCAGGTCGCCGTCACCAGCGTCGGGCATTGGCGCGGCGAAGGATTGGCGCTGCTCGAGGCGGTCCGTTGAAAAGGATATGTGAGCTGAAGAGGGAAGATCATGGCGCGGTATCGTGATCAGGGCGGCCGTCCGATCGTCGTCGTCACCGGCATGGGCGTCGTCACCTCGCTCGGCGTCGGCACGGCGGACAATTGGCGCGAGCTCACCGCCGGCCGCTCCGGCATCCACGCCATCACGCGCTTTGCCACCGAAGGCTTGAAGACCCGCATCGCCGGGACGATCGATTTCGTGCCGATCGATGAGCTGAGCTCGCCCGAGCTGTCGCAGCGGTTGGCCGAGATGGCGGCCGAGGAGGCGATCGGGGATGCCGGGATCGGGGCGCGCGGTGATTTCCCGGGCCCGCTGTTCCTGGCGGTGCCGCCGATCGAGCTCGAATGGCCGCAGCGGCGCATCGTCGCGCAAGCCTGCGGCAGCAACGATGCGATCGACCAACCGGGACCTGGTGCGGGGTGCCGATACCGGACCCTTCGAGCGCTTCTACCAGCGCTTCATGTTCGGCTCGGTCGCCGACGCGCTGGCCGAGCGGTTCGGCACCAAGGGCTCGCCGATCTCGCTGTCGACCGCCTGCGCCTCCGGCGCCTCGGCGATCCAGCTCGGCATCGAGGCGATCCGGCGCGGCGAAGCCGAGACGACGCTTGTGCATCGGCACCGACGGCTCGATCAATCCCGAATCGCTGGTGCGCTTCTCGCTCTTGTCGGCGCTGTCGACCGCCAACGATCCGCCGCAGGCGGCCGCCAAGCCGTTCTCCAAGAACCGCGACGGATTCGTCATGGCGGAAGGCGCAGCCGCGCTGGTGCTCGAGAGCCTCGAGCACGCCATGGCGCGCGGCGCCAGGATCCTCGGCGTGATCGAGGGCTGCGGCGAGATGGCGGATTCCTTCCACCGCACCCGCTCGAGCCCCGACGGGCGCCCCATCATCGGCTGCATCCGCAATGCGATCGCGGATGCCGGCCTTCGCCCCGACGACATCGACTACGTCAATCCGCACGGCACCGGCACGCCGGAGAACGACAAGATGGAGGGCCTCGCCGCCACGGCGGTGTTCGGCGAGCGCGCCAAGAGCGTGCCGATCTCCTCCAACAAATCGATGATCGGGCACACCTTGTCGGCCGCCGGCGCGGTCGAGGCCGTGATCACGCTCATGACGCTCGACCGCCAGATCCTGCCGCCGACCATCAACTACCAGGTGCCCGACCCGGCGCTGCCGCTCGACGTCGTGCCCAACACGGCGCGCGCCGCCAAGGTCCGCCACGCACTCTCCAATTCCTTCGGCTTCGGCGGACAGAACGTCTCGCTGGTCCTGGCCCGAGAGCCGATGTGATCGCCACGGCCGCTTCAGGGATGCGTGCGCTCACCATCGTGGCCGATCGCAAGCTCGAGCTCGTCGAGCGCGCGCCGCCGCCGCCGCCGGCCGCCGGCGAGGTGCAGATCCGCGTCAAGGCGGTGGCGCTCAACCACATCGACGTGTGGGGCTGGCGCGGCATGGCGTTCGCCAAGCGCAAGCTGCCGCTGGTGGTGGGAGCCGAGGCGGCGGGCGAGATCGCGGCGGTCGGGCCGGACGTCGCGGCGTTCACGCCAGGCCAGGCGGTGGTCATGTACGGCGGACTGACCTGCGGCACCTGCAAGGCCTGCCGCGAGGGCCGCGACAATCTGTGCGAAAACATCTCCGGCATCATGGGCTTCCACGTCGACGGCTTCGCGCGCGATCTGCTCAACATGCCGGCGCGCCTGGTCATCCCGGTTCCCGCCGGCGTCGCCTGGCGCGACGCCGCCTGCGCCCCGATCGCGTTCGCGACCGTGCAGCACATGCTGTTCGACAACGCCAAGCTCGAGGCCGGCGAGACCGTGCTGGTGCATGCCGGCGGCTCGGGCATCGGCACCGCCGCCATCATGATGGCGAAGGCGATCGGCGCCACCGTCATCACCACCGTCGGCGACGACGCCAAGGCCGCCAAGGCCGAGCGCCTTGGGCGCCGATCACGTGATCAACTACCGCACCGAGCGGTTCGAGGGCGTGGTGCGCAAGCTCACCGCCAAGAAGGGCGTCGACGTCGTGTTCGAGCATGTCGGGGCCGAGACCTTCAACGGCTCGCTGCTGTGCCTCAAGCGCGGCGGCCGGCTGGTCACCTGCGGGGCGACCTCCGGCCCCTCCACGACGCTCAATCTGATGCAGCTGTTCCAGCAGCAATACCGCATCATCGGATCGTTCGGCGCCTCCATGCGCAACATCCGCGAGAGCCTCGCCAAGATGGCCGGCGGCATGCTGCCGGTGATCGACAGCGACGTTTCCGCTCGACGAGGTCGAACGCGGCCTGGCGCGGCTGGAGAGCCGGCAGGTGTTCGGCAAGATCATCATCACCTTCTGACGCCGCGACGCCATGCGCATGCAACAGCACCCCCTCGGCCGCGCCCTCCTCCGCGCGGCTGGCGCCGATGATCGACGCCGGCGCGGGTGGGCTCACGCTCGCGATCCTGCGCGCGATCCGGCTCACCGACCGCCGGCGCACGGCCGACTTCTGGGGCTCCTTCATGCGCAAGCTCGGCCCGCGGCTCCCCGAGCATCGCATCGGCCGCGCCAATCTGGTGGCCGCCTTCCCGGACAAACCGGCGGCGGAGATCGAGGAGATCCTGGCCGGGGTGTGGGACAATCTCGGCCGCTATGCGGTCGAGTTCGCGCATATCGAGCGCCTGAGCAACTCCGATCCGAGCACGCCGGCAGACGACATCGTGGCCGATCCGGCGACCTCGGAGCGCTTTCATGCGCTGCGCCACGACGGCAAGCCGGCGCTGATCTTTGCAGCCCATCTCGCCAATTGGGAGCTGCCGGCGCTGGTCGCGGCCCGGCACGGCCTCGATACCGCCGTGCTGTTTCGCCCGCCCAACATTCGCGCGGTCAGCGATGCGGTGCTCAAAATCCGCGCCGGCTGCATGGGCACGCTGGTGGCGACCGGGCTCGACGCGCCGGTCAGGCTCGGGCGCATGCTGGAGGCGGGCGGGCACGTGGCCATGCTGGTCGACCAGCATTTCGTCAAAGGCGTGGACGTCACGTTCTTCGGCCGGCGCTGCAAGGCCAATCCGCTGATCGCGCAGCTCGCCCGCCACGTCGAATGCCCGATCCACGGCACCCGCAGTCTGCGCCGTGCCGACGATCGCAACCGCTTCTTCATCGAGATGACCGACCCGATCGCGCCGGCGCGCGATGCGCAGGGCCGCATCGACATCGCCGGCACCATGCAGGTGATCACGACCGTGATCGAAGGCTGGGTGCGCGAGCACCCCGAGCAATGGCTGTGGCTGCACCGCCGCTGGCGGTGAAGGGGCTGCGCGCTGCAGCGTTTTCCCTCCCCCTGCAAGCAAGGCAGGGCGATCGCACATGATTGTTATGAGGGCACGGCGCTTCGGACTCCCTCTCCCCGCGTGCGGGGAGAGGGTCGGGGTGAGGGGGCCTCTCCACGAGTCTGAACTCATGGAAGGCAGGGGACCTTTCCGCAAGCTCAGACTCGCGGAAGCGCCCCCTCACCCGGATCGCTACGCGATCCGACCTCTCCCCGCACGCGGGGAGAGGTGGAGAATGCGGCACCGCTCTGTCATATGCGAACGCCCGCTACCGCCCGGTCTTGATGCGGGTCCACAGCCGGTTCATCAGGCGCTGGGTGGCCGCGTCGTAGACCTTGATGGTGTAGAGACGGCTCATGGTCTCGGCGTCCGGATAGATCGTGGGATCGTCCAGCACCGCCTTGTCGATGAGCTTCTGGCTCGCCAGATTGCCGTTGGCATAGGAGATGAGATTGGAGTTCTTGGCCGCGACCTCGGGCTTCTGCAGATAGTTGATGAAGGCGTGCGCCTCGGCGACATGCTTGGCGTCCTTCGGTATGGCCAGGTTGTCGAACCACAGCTGCGCCCCCTCCTTGGGGATCGCATAGGCGATCTCGACCCCGTTCTTGGCCTCGGCCGCGCGCTTCTGCGCCTGCTTGACGTCACCCGAGAAGCCGACCGCAAAGCAGATTTCGCCCGAGGCGAGCGCGTCGAGATATTCAGAGGAGTGGAACTTGCGCACGAACGGCCGGATCTTGATCAACAGATCGGTCGCCTTCTGCAATTCGGCCGGGTTGCGCGAATTGGGATCGAAGCCGAGATATTTCAGCGCCGCCGGCAGGATGTCGTCGGAGGAGTCGAGCAGATACACGCCGCAAGCCTTGAACTTGGCCAGCTTTTCCGGATCGAAGACGACGTCCCAGCTGTCGATCCTGGCGTCGGGCCCGAGAATCTCGCGCGCCTTCTTGACGTTGTAGCCGATCCCGGTCGTGCCCCACATGTAGTTGACCGCGTACAGGTTGCCGGGATCGTGGGCGGCGAGCCGCTGCTCGATCTCCGGCCAGAGATTGCTCAGGTTCGGCAGCTTGCTCTTGTCGAGCTTCTGGAAGACCCCGGCCTTGATCTGGCGCTCGAGGAAAAATCCGGTCGGCACCACCACGTCGTAGCCGGACTTGCCGGCGAGCAGCTTGGTCTCGAGCGTATCGTTGGAATCGAAGGTGTCGTAACGCACCTTGATGCCGGTCTCCTTGGTGAAATCCGTGAGCACGGTCGGATCGATATAGTCCGACCAGTTGTAGACATTCACGATCTGCGCCTGCGCGCCGGCGGGCGGGCTCCACAGGGCCGTTAGGGCGCTGGCAACGATGGCGGTAGCCGCAAAGACGAAAGAGCGGGGCATGGGATTCTCGGGGGTGCTTGTCGGGGTTTTGCTCAGCCGGTCTCGGTGTCGAATCCGGCGGCCTTCCAGGCCAGGATGCCGCCGGCCAGATGGGCGTCGTAGGGAAAGCCTTGCTCCTGCGCGGCCAGCGAAGCGGTGATCGATCGCCGCCCGGAACGGCAGGCGAACACGACCTGCCGCCCCTGCGGATCCGGGATCGCGGCCGGATCGAAAGCGGAGAGCGGAACCACCACGGCGGCCGGATAGCGCTCGACCGCGACCTCGTTCTGCTCGCGCACGTCGACCAGCAACATGCGGCCGTCCGCAAGCCCGCGGGCGACGTCCTCGGGGGTCAGATCGTGGACCCGGGGATCTCCATCCGCCATGCCGCTCTCCTCGCTTCAGGACCGGCCGGCATTCTGGCACGCGCCGTGGCGCGCGATCAAATGGTCACCTGGGTGCCGACTTCCACCACCCGGTCGGTCGGAATCTGGAAATAGTCGGTCGCATCATTGGCGAACCGCGTCAACAGGATGAACAGCCGGTCCTGCCAGCGCGGCATGCCGGAATGGACGGCCGGCTTGAGCGACCGGCGCGACAGGAAGAACGAGGTCGACATGATGTCGAAGGTCCAGCCGAGCTTGCGCGCGATCGCCAGCGCCTTGGGCACGTTCGGCATCTCCATGAACCCGAACCGGAGATTGACCCGGGTGAAGGTGTCGCCGACCGGCTCGATGCGCACCCGCTCGGAGGGATTGACGCGCGGCGTGGGCGCGGTCTCGATGGTCAGGATGACGTTCTTCTCGTGCAGCACCTTGTAGTGCTTGAGGCTGTGCATGAGCGCGGTCGGCGCGCTGGTCGGATCGCTGGTGAGGAACACGGCGGTGCCGGGGACGCGGACCGGCGGTTTCTTCTCCAGCATCGCCACCAGGGCCTCGAGCGGCGTCTCCAGACGGCGGGTCTTCTCGTAGAGCAGGCGCGTGCCGCGCCGCCACGTATACATCACCGCCATGATCATGGTGCCGAGCGCCAGCGGCACCCAGCCGCCCTCGACCACCTTGAGCATATTGGCGCTGAGGAAGATCAGGTCGATGCAGAGGAACGGCGCGATCAGCGCCACCGCGGCGAACGGCGACCATCGCCAGACCTTCCAGACCACCACGATGGCCATCATGCCGGTCACCACCATGGTGCCGCTCACCGCGATGCCGTAGGCCGAGGCGAGCGCGCTCGAGGAGCGGAACAAGGCCACCAGCATCAGCACGCCGAACAGCAGCAAGGCGTTGACCCGCGGCGCGTAGATCTGGCCGTAATGCGCCTCCGAGGTGTGCCGGATCTCGAGGCGCGGCAGCAAGCCGAGCTGGATCGCCTGCTGGCTCAGCGAATAGGCGCCGGAAATGACCGCCTGGCTCGCGATCACGGTCGCGGCGGCCGCCAAGGCCACCATCGGGAGCAGCGCCCAGTCCGGAAAGAGCAGGAAGAACGGGTTCTCGAGCGCTTTGGGATCGTTCAGCACCAGCGCGCCCTGGCCCAGATAGTTCAACGCCAGCGAGGGCAGCACCAGGCCCATCCAGGCGGCCTGGATGGGCTTGCGGCCGAAATGCCCGAGGTCGGCATAGAGCGCTTCGGCGCCGGTCACCGCCAGAAAGACCGCGCCCAGGGTGACGAGGCCGATCTTGCCGTGGCTCAGCAGGAAGGTGACGGCATAAACCGGATTGAAGGCGAGAAGAATTTCCGGCCGGCTGGCCACATGCGCGACGCCCGCGACCGCGATGACCAAGAACCAGAGCACCATGATCGGGCCGAAGAAGGCCGCGACCTTCGCGGTGCCGCGCGATTGCACCGCGAACAGCACCACCAGGATCGCCATCGTCACCGACACGATGTAGGGATCGAAGTCGGGAGTGACGATCTTGAGGCCTTCGATCGCGGACAAGACCGACAGCGCCGGCGTGATCATGGCGTCGCCATAGAACAACGCCGCGCTGATGATGCCGCAGAGCGCGATGATATTGGCACCCCGGCGCAAGGCGCGTTGCGCCAGTGCCATCAGGGCGAGCGTTCCGCCCTCACCGTGGTTGTCCGCACGCAAGAGCACGATGACGTATTTGAGGGTGACGGTGATGATCAGCGCCCACAGGATGAGGGAGAGAACGCCGAACATCGCCTCGCGGTTCACCATGCCGCCGGGCTCGATGGAGGCCGAGACCGCTTCGCGCAGCGCATAGAGCGGGCTGGTGCCGATGTCGCCGTAGACCACCCCGATGCTGCCGACCGTGAGGCCCAGGAAGGCGCTTTTCAGATGCGCATGGCCATTTCCGTTGAGTGAAACGGAAGAGGACGCGGCAATGGGAGGCGACATTGATGAGCCTGATGAGGTGAGCCTGATCGGGTGAACTCGTTGTTGCACCGCAACATGCGCAGGGGTCGGTGCTTATAGCATCCCCAACGTCCGCCATCTGCCCATGGGTTCAATTTATTTGAGGAGCAGGTCTGCCATCGGAGCCATGCAAGCGGACGCCCTGGAAATTCGCCGAAACCTCTTCCGGGTCCCAGCGGCCGACCTCTCGACTGGAACAGAACGAGAAACACCAGCAAAAGCGGTTGTGCCGATCCGCGTAGGCCGAAGGAGCCGCATGTTGAGGGCCCGTATTGTGGCCGAAACATGTGCCGCCGGAGCCGTCTGGACGTTGAGATGGATCAATTCCCCGGAAAATCAACTCCCCCGCGTCCCCGAGCAGGCTTCCAGGGACGATCGGCAGGCGGTCGCGGGCCGCTTACGGCCGGATATCCGGCGGAACCGGCAGGCGACTCGCGCATCAGGGTGATGGTCACGCGTCGATTGGGGGCGATATAGGGGTCGTCGGGAAACAGCGGCTCGGTGTCGCCCTTGCCCGCCACCATGAAGATGTGACCGTTCGGCACGCCTTCCGCCTCGAGCACCCGGCGCACCGCATTGGCGCGATCGGCCGAGAGCTCCCAGGGCCCGTAGCCGGGCAGCGCCGGCGCCTTCGATGCCGAGTATGGCCGGCGATCGAGAGGCGGAAAGGCATGGATTTGAGCGGCGTGGCGAGCTGCTGGATCAGCCGGCGGGTGCGCTCGTAGGGCTCCTTCGAGCCTTCCGGGAACATCGAGCGGCCGTCCTGGTCCACGATCTCGATATTGAGCCCGTTCACCGATTGCTCGATCATGATGTGCTTGGACATCTCGGTCAGGTCCGGCATGTCTTGCAGCGCCTGCCGCAGCGATGCCGAGGCGAGCGCAAAACCGCCGTCGCTATCGAACTTGGCGCCGGAATTGTGCTCGCGGCCCTTCTCGTCCGGGGTCGGGGTGGCGGAGGCATCCTCGGGCGAGATCTGCGCCGCGCTCTTGAGCTTGGGCCGGGTCGGCAGGCCGGGCACCTCGATGACGCCCGAATAGCGGACCCGGTCCTGCATGCCGAAGGCGTCGCGCATGGAGCCGGCCACGATGTTGAGCTTGGCCTGGTCCTGGGTCGAGAACGCGACCAGCATGACGAAGAAGGCGACCAAGAGCCCCATCAGGTCCGCGAAGGTCACGAACCAGCCGTGCCCGCCGCCATGCGCCTGCGCTTTTTTCTTGGCCATGGCTGATATCCGCGACTACGGCGCCTTCCGGTTTGGGTTGCAGGCGACGCCAGCCGGCATCGCGGCTTCGGGGCGGTTCCCGAACGCGATCAGGCCGGCACCGCTTCCGGCTCCAGATCGTGACGATGCTTCTCGGGCAAGTAAGCCAGCAGCATTTCGCGCACCAGCGTCGGGCTCTTGGCTTCCCGGATCATGAGCACGCCGTCGATGATGAGGGTGCGGTTGATATCCTCCTCGGCCAGCTTGAGGTGGAGCTTGTCGGCGAGCGGCAGGCACCACAGGTTGGCCACCACCGCGCCATAGAGGGTGGCGAGCAGCGCCGTCGCCATGAACGGGCCGAGCTTGGAGGGGTCGGTCATGTTGGCGAACATCTGCACCATGCCGAGCAACGTTCCGATCATCCCGAAGGCGGGCGCGCAATCCCCGATGGCGCGATAGATCTTCTGGCCCTCGTCGAGATGGGTCAGGAAGTTGTCGCGGTCGCGCTCGAGGTTGTCGCGGATGAAGTTGGTGTCGTAGCCGTCGGCGATGAAGCGGATGCCCTTGGCCAGGAACGGATCGTCGAGCTCGACCTTCTCGAGCCCGACCGGTCCCCCCTTGCGGGCGACCTCGGCCAGTTGCGCGATCTGGTCGACCAGCTCGCGCTGGGTGGTCGAGCGCATCGTGAAGGCGAATTTGGCGCCGAGCGGCAGACCGTGAAAGATCGAGATCAGCGGAAACCGGATCAGGGTGGCGGAGAAGGAGCCGCCGAAAATGATGATGAGGGCATGATCGGAAAAGTACATTCCGAAGTTGCCGCCCATGAGGATGACCGTCGAAACGACCACCGCTCCGCCAAGGAGACCGAGGCCTGTCGCGAAATCCATGGGCAAGTGTCCGAAACGCAATACCCGCGCCACCCACGGTAGCGCTCCCGACAACCTAACGGGCGCCACTTAAGGGACGGTTACCGTGGGGTCGGGCGATTCTACCAGGCCGCGAGCGCGCGCTCCCCCCACGGCGGACCAGCCGCCCGCAGGGGCACAGATCGGCCTTGCGCCGGGCGAGCAAGCGCGCACAGATAGCGCCGCACGGATGACGCGCGGCCGCGAGGCGCGAGCGTGACGGCGCGAATGGAGGCGGCGATGCGTTCGATCGGCCATTTCATCGGCGGCAGCGAGGTGGCGGGCACGTCCGGGCGCACCGGCGACGTCTTCGATCCCAATACCGGCGAGGTGCAGGCCAAGGTCGACTTCGCGGATGCGGCTGAGGTCGAGCGTGCGATCGCGGTGGCGCAGGCGGCCCAGCCGGCCTGGGGCGCCACCAATCCGCAACGGCGGGCGCGCGTGCTGTTCCGGTTTCTCGAGCTGGTGCAGCGGGAGTACGACGCGCTCGCCCGGCTCCTCTCCAGCGAGCACGGCAAGACCCTGGCGGATGCGCGCGGCGACATCCAGCGCGGTCTCGAGGTCGCCGAGTTCGCCTGCGGCATTCCCCACCTCCTCAAGGGCGAGTTCACCGAAGGGGCAGGACCCGGCATCGATCTCTACTCCATGCGCCAGCCGCTCGGCGTCGTCGCCGGCATCACGCCCTTCAACTTCCCGGCCATGATCCCGATGTGGAAGTTCGCGCCCGCGCTCGCCTGCGGCAACGCCTTCATCCTCAAGCCGTCGGAGCGCGCCCCTTCGGTGCCGATGCGGCTCGCCCAATTGCTGGTCGAGGCCGGGCTGCCGGCGGGCGTGCTCAATGTGGTCAATGGCGGGCGCGACGCGGTGGAGGCGCTCATCGCCGACCCGCGCATCCGGGCGATCGGCTTCGTCGGCTCCTCGGCGGTGGCCGAGCACATCTACGCCACCGGCTGCGCCAAGGGCAAGCGCGTGCAGTGCTTCGGCGGGGCCAAGAACCATCTGATCGTGATGCCGGACGCGGATCTGGACCAGGCCGTCGATGCGCTGATCGGCGCCGGCTACGGCTCGGCCGGCGAGCGCTGCATGGCGGTATCGGTGGCGGTGCCGGTCGGCGCCAAGACCGCGGACGCCTTGCTCAAGAAGCTCATTCCGCGGGTGGAGAGCCTCAAGATCGGCCCCTCGAGCGACGCGCAGGCCGATTACGGCCCGCTCGTCACCGGCGCGCATCTCGAGAAGGTGCGCGGCTATGTGGAGCTCGGCATTAAGGAAGGCGCCAAGCTCAAGGTCGACGGCCGCGGCTTCCGGCTGCAAGGCTACGAGAACGGCTTCTTCATGGGCGGCTGCCTGTTCGACGAGGTCGAGCCGCACATGCGCATCTACAAGGAAGAGATTTTCGGGCCGGTGCTCTCGATCGTGCGCGCCAAGGACTACGAGGAGGCGCTGCGCCTGCCCTCCGAGCACGATTACGGCAACGGGGTCGCGATCTTCACCCGCGACGGCGACACCGCGCGCGACTTCACCAGCCGCGTGAATGTCGGGATGGTGGGGGTGAATTTCGCTATCCCGGTGCCGCTCGCCTATTACACCTTCGGCGGCTGGAAGCAGTCGGGCTTCGGCGACCTCAACCAGCACGGCCCCGACGCCATCCGCTTCTACACCAAGACCAAGACCGTGACGGCGCGCTGGCCCTCCGGCACCAAGGAAGGCGCCGAGTTCATCATCCCGACCATGAAGTAGGCCGAACATCACATGTCCGAGTACCAGCTCTACTGCTTCGCCCAGTCCGGCAATGCCTATCGGGTCGCCCTGATGCTCAATCTCATCGGCGCCGACTGGGAGCCGATCTGGGTCGACTTTTTCGTCAAGGGCGAGCAGCGCGCGCCCGCCTACCGGACCAATGTCAACGAGATGGGCGAGATACCGGTGCTGGTGCATGGCGCCCGCAAGCTCAGCCAATCAGGCGTCATCCTGACCTATCTGGCGGAGCACTCGGGAAAATTTGCGCCCGACGGCGAGGACGAGCGGCTCGAGGCGCTGCGCTGGATCATCTTCGACAATCAGAAGGTCAACGGCTTTCTCGGACCCTTTCGGTTCCTGCGCTTTCTCGCGCAGCCGCCCGGCGACCCGGCGGTGCTCGCCTTTCTCAAGGGACGGATCGACGGCAATCTGGCGATCGTCGACCAGCGGCTGGCGACGCGCGACTTCGTGCTCGGGCCGCGGCCGACCATCGCGGACCTCTCGCTGGTCGCCTACATGTATTATCCGCCCGAGGAGTTCGGCTTCGACATCGCGGCCCAGCACAAGCACATCGCGGCCTGGCTCGAGCGCATCAAGACGCTGCCGGGCTGGAAGCATCCTTACGAGCTGATGCCGGGATATCCGCTGCAGCGGTAGACGCTCAATTGAGCCGGATCGGGCGCTCGGGTCCGGGGGGATGCTCGGGCAGAGGCGACGGCTGCGGCGCGGACCCTGCGCCTGCCGGGGTCGCAACCGCGGCCGGGGCGGCCGTCGCATGGGGGCCCTCGGTCGCAGCGGTGGCGGTCTTGCGAAGCATGTTGCGGTAGGACATCCATCCGAGCGGCAGGGTCATGAGATAAGCGACCGTGCCGATGGTGAGCACCGCCCACGGATAGGAGATCAGCAGCGCAAAGAACAGCACGATCAGCACGAACACCGGCAGCACCAGCTCGGGCGCCACCCGCTTGCCGACCCGCTTGCCGGAAAAAACCGGCAGCCGCGACACCATCAGGAACGCGATGCCGAGCGTGTAGATGAAGGTCAGCGGCGCCACGAAGTCGGAATGCGGCAGGCCCAGAAACTGCACATAGATCGGCAGCAGCACCGTGATCGCGCCGGCCGGCGCCGGCACGCCCACGAAGTAGTTGCCGGCCCAGGCCGGACGGTTCGGGTCCTCGATCATGACATTGAAGCGGGCGAGCCGCAGCGCGGCGCAGATCGCGAACGTGAGCGCCGCGATCCAGCCGGCCGATTTGAGCTCGTGCAGGCCCCAGAAATAGAGGATCAGCGCCGGTGCAACGCCGAAATTGACGAAATCCGCCAGGCTGTCGAGCTCGGCGCCGAAACGCGAGGTGCCCTTGAGCATGCGGGCGACCCGCCCGTCGATCCCGTCCAGCATGGCGGCGAACACGATCGCGGCCAGCGCCCATTCGAGCCGGTCCTCGACCGACAGCCGAATGGAGGTGAGGCCGGCGCACAGCGCCAGCAAAGTGATGACATTGGGCACCAGCGTGCGCACCGGAATGGCGCGGAAGCGCTCGCGGCGCAGCAGGCGTCTGCGATCGGGGTCGAACGGCCGATAGATCATCAGAAGAATATAGTCCTTTGGCGCGCTCGACGCTATGGCCGCGCTGTCACGGCTTCCCGATCTTCCGTCAGGATCAGCAAAGGTTAACGCTGAGACGACGGCCTCAGCCCACCCGGAAGGTGCGGTCGCGGTCGCCGGTGCGCAGGTCGGCGATGACGGTCTCGCCCGCGATCGCGGTCTGGCCCTCGGCCACCAGGGCGCGCGCGCCTTCCGGCAGATAGACGTCGACGCGCGAGCCGAAGCGGATCATGCCGATGCGCTCGCCGGCGCCGACGCTCGCGCCCTTGCGCACGAAGCACACGATCCGCCGCGCCACCAGGCCGGCGATCTGCACGACGCCGATGCGCCCGCCGCCGGTCGAGATCAGAAAGGAATTGCGCTCGTTCTCCTCGCTCGCCTTGTCGAGGTCGGCGCTGATGAAGGAGCCGGCGTGGTAGACGATCTCGTCGATGCGCCCGGCGACCGGGCTGCGGTTCACATGGCAGTCGAACACGCTCATGAAGATCGACACCCGCGGCAGCGGCCGCTCGCCGAGACCGAGCTCCTTGGGGGGCGCCGCATTGGCGACCGTGGCGATGCGTCCGTCGGCCGGGGCCACCACGATGCCCTCGCGCACCGGGGTCACCCGCACCGGGTCGCGGAAGAACAGCGCGCACCAGATCGTCAGCACGGTGCCGATCCAGCCGAGCGGCGCCCAGAACAGGAACAGGATCAGGCTGGCGAGCGCGAAGGTGCCGATGAACGGATAGCCTTCGCGATGGATCGGCACCATCTGCGAGCGGATCGACTTGACGATGGACATGATTCTCTCAGCGGCTGGGTTCTGGGGGAATCTTGTAGCCCGGATGGAGCTCTTGCGAAATCCGGGAACCGCGGTCCCGCATTGCGCTTCGCTCCATGCGGGCTACAAGGAAAACTTCTCACTCGGCGGCGGCGGCCGGCAGCGCGGCCTCGTCGGCGGCGATCTCCGCGGCGCTCGGCGGATTGCGGTTGGGCGCGGCGCTCTCCTCCTCGATCAGGGCGAGCTTCTCGCGCGCCGCCTCGGCCTCGCGCTGGCGGTTCCACATGCTGGCATAAAGGCCGCCGCTCGCCAGCAGCTGCGGATGGGTGCCGCGCTCGACGATGACGCCGTGATCGAGCACCAGGATCTCGTCGGCCGCCACGATGGTGGAGAGGCGGTGGGCGATCACCAGGGTGGTGCGGTTCTTCGACACCCGGTCGAGCGCGTCCTGGATGTCGCGCTCGGTGTGGCTGTCGAGCGCCGAGGTGGCTTCGTCGAGCAGCAGGATGGGCGGACCCTTGAGGATCGTGCGGGCGATGGCGACGCGCTGCTTCTCGCCGCCGGAGAGCTTGAGGCCGCGCTCGCCGACCTCGGTCTCGTAGCCCTTGGGGGCGATGCGGATGAAATGGTCGATCTGGGCGTTGCGCGCCGCCTCCTCGACCTCGGCGTCGCTCGCCTCCCAGCGGCCGTAGCGGATGTTGTAGCGGATGGTGTCGTTGAACAGCACGGTGTCCTGCGGCACCATGCCGATGGCGGAGCGCAGCGACACCTGCGTCACGTCGCGGATGTCCTGGCCGTCGATCTCGATGCGGCCGCCGGTCACGTCGTAGAAGCGGTAGAGCAGCCGCGAGATGGTCGACTTGCCGGCGCCCGAGGGCCCGACCACCGCGACGGTCTTGCCGGCCGGCACCTCGAAGCTCAGGCCCTTGAGGATGGGGCGCTCGGGATCGTAGGAGAACGAGACGTCGGCGAACCGGATGGCGCCGCGCCGCACCTCGAGCGGTTGCGCGCCCGGCCGGTCCTCGATCTCGGGCTTGCGGCCCAGGATCGCGAACAGGTTCTCGATGTCGATCACCGCCTGCTTGATCTCGCGATAGACCATGCCCATGAAATTGAGCGGCTGGTAGAGCTGGATCATCATGGCGTTGATCATGATGAAATCGCCGACCGTATGGGTGCCCTCCTGGATGCCGTAGGCGCACATCACCATGGCGCCGGCGAGCCCGATGGTGAAGATCGTGGCCTGCCCGGCATTGAGCACGGCGAGCGACACGTAGGACTTGACGCTGGCGTCCTCGTAGCGCGCCATGGAGCGGTCGTAGCGGCTGGCCTCGCGCTCCTCGGCCACGAAGTATTTGACGGTCTCGTAGTTGAGGAGCGAATCGATCGCCTTGACGTTGGCGTCGCTGTCGCTGTCGTTCATGCGGCGGCGGATGCCGATGCGCCACTCGGTGGCGTAATAGGTGTAGATCATGTAGCAGGCGACGGTGACGACGATCAGCGCCACATAGCGCCAGTCGAACTGATAGAGCAGCACCACGATGATGAAGATGAGCTCGATCACGGTCGGCACCAGCTGCATGATCACCATGCGCACGATGGTCTCGATGGCGTTGCGTCCGCGCTCGAGCACGCGGGTGAGACCGCCGGTCTTGCGCTCGAGATGGAAGCGCAGCGAGAGCTTGTGCATGTGCTCGAAGACCATGAAGGCCAGGCGCCGCACCGCGTTCATGGCGACCTTGGCGAACAGCCCGTCGCGCGCCTGCGTCAGCACCGCCATCAGGATACGCATTAGCCCGTAAGCGATGGTCATCAGGACCGGGGCCGCGATCGCCCAGCCGAGCCACGAGGACGCTCCCAGCGGCGCGCTGCCCTTGCCGGTGAGCGCATCGGTCGCCCATTTGAATGTGAACGGCACCGCCATGGTGGCGATCTTGGCCACCAGCAGGAGCCCCATCGTCACCCAGACCCGCAGCTTGAGGTCGCGCCGATCGGACGGCCAGATGTAGGGCCACAGCACCACCACGGTGCGCAGCAGGCTGGCGGCGCCATCGGCGGAGACCTCGCGCTTCAGGCCACGGGCGGAACGGGGGGAGAAATCGGTCATGCGATGGTCAAGGAGCCCAGCCTATAGACGGCCCGCACGCGGGGGCCGTCGCTTGAGGACTCATATAGAGCATTTTCCGCCGCCAGCCAGTCGCCAATGCGGGAACCCGTCTGTTGCAGTGCAAACAAGACCCGCGCCTTGACGGTCCCGATTCCGGGCGCCACATGCAGGACCACGATCGGAATCAACATGAGCAGAATCAAATCGGTTTGCGTCTATTGCGGGTCCGGCCCGGGCACCAACCCGGCCTTCATGGCGGCGGCAAGTGAATTCGGGCGAATCCTGGCCGAGAACGGCATCCGGCTCGTCTACGGCGGCGGCTCGGCCGGCCTGATGGGGGCCTGCGCGGAGGCGGTGCTCGACCATGGCGGGTTGGTGACCGGCATCATCCCGGAATTCCTGACCGATCGCGAGCACATGCTGATGCGCGCGCAGGAGCGCATCATCACGCGCGATCTGCATGAGCGCAAACGGCTGATGTTCGAGCGCGCCGATGCCTTCGTGGCGCTGCCGGGCGGCGTCGGCACCCTGGAGGAGCTGGTGGAGCAGCTCACCTGGGCGCAGCTCGGCCGCCATCGCAAGCCGATCCTGATCGCCGACATCGATCATTTCTGGGATCCGCTGCGCGCGCTCATCGCCCATATGGAGAAGCTGCAATTCATCCGCGCCGGCCTCAACGTCAATCTCCTGGTCGCCGACCGCATCGAGGACGTCCTGCCCAAGCTGCAGGCGGCCGCGCGCGCGCTGCCGGAGCCCGACGCGGAGCTGCAGGCGGCCGAGATCGGGCGGATGTGAGGCCGGCGAGGCCGTAGCCCGGATGGAGCGCAAGCGTAATCCGGGACCGGCGGTCCCGCATTACGCTTCGCTCCATGCGGGCTACCCGCTCACGCGGTCGCACCCGACTTGACCAGCTTGTAGATGATCGAATCCATCAGCGCCTGGAACGAGGCGTCGATGATGTTGGGCGAAACGCCGACCGTGGTCCAGCGCTCGCCGCTCTCGTCCCGGCTCTCGATCAGCACCCGTGTCACCGCCTCGGTGCCGCCGTCGAGAATGCGCACCCGGTAGTCGGTGAGCTCGAGCCCCTCGATATGGCTCTGATACTTGCCGATGTCCTTGCGCAGCGCGACGTCGAGCGCATTGATCGGGCCGTTGCCCTCCCCGGCCGAGATCAGGTCCTTGCCGTCGACCCGCACCTTGACCACCGCCATGCTGACGGTGACGCGCTCGCCCTTGGCGTTGATGCGCTGCTCGACGTTCACGTCGAACTGGGTGACCTCGAAATAGCTCGGCACCTTGCCGAGCATGCGGCGGGCCAGGAGCTCGAAGGAGGCATCCGCCGCCTCATAGGCATAGCCGACCGCCTCGCGCTGCTTGACCTCCTCGAGCAGTGCCGCGACGCGGGCATCGTCGCGATCGACCTTGATGCCGATGCGCTCGAGCTCGGACAGCACGTTGGATTTGCCGGACTGATCGGAGACCAGGAGATGGCGGGTGTTGCCGACCGCGTCGGGCGTGACGTGCTCGTAGGTGGCCGGCTCCTTGAGGATCGCGGAGGCATGGATGCCGGCCTTGGTGGCGAACGCGCTCGCGCCCACATAGGGGGCGTGGCGGTCGGGCGCGCGGTTGAGCATCTCGTCGAGCGCGCGCGACACATGGGTCAAGGTGGCGAGCTTGGCGTCGGAGACCCCGATCTCGAAGCGCGCAGCGAATTCCGGCTTGAGCTTCAAGGTCGGGATGATGGAGGTGAGGTTGGCGTTGCCGCAGCGCTCGCCGAGCCCATTGAGGGTGCCCTGGATCTGGCGCGCGCCCGCCAGCACGGCGGCGAGCGAATTGGCGACCGCCTGCTCGGTGTCATTGTGGGCGTGGATGCCGACATGGTCGCCCGGCACCTGCTTGATCACCTCGGCCACGATCCGCTCGATCTCGTGCGGCAGCGTGCCGCCGTTGGTGTCGCACAGCACCACCCAGCGCGCGCCTTGCGCATAAGCGGTCTGCGCGCAGGCGAGCGCGTATTGCGGATTGGCCTTGTAGCCGTCGAAGAAATGCTCGCAGTCGAGCAGCACCTCGCGGCCGGCCGCCTTGGCGGCCTGGATGCTGTCGCGGATGGAGGCGAGATTTTCCTCCAGCGTGCATTCGAGCGCGACCCGCACGTGATAGTCCCAGGATTTCGCCACGAAGCAGATGGCGTCGGCCTTGGCGTCGATGAGCCCCTTGAGGCCCGGATCGTTGGAGGCCGAGCGGCCGGGCCGGCGCGTCATGCCGAAGGCGGTGAACGCGGTCTTGAGTTTCCGGTCCTGCCCGAACAGCTCGGTGTCGATCGGATTGGCGCCCGGATAGCCGCCCTCCACATAGTCGATGCCGAGCTCGTCGAGCATGCCGGCGATGGCGACCTTGTCGTGCAGCGTGAAGTCGACGCCGTTGGTCTGCGCCCCATCGCGCAGCGTCGTGTCGTAGAGATAGAGGCGTTCGCGGGTCATTGCGGGCTCGCTCACGATACCCGGTAGGCGACGTAGAGCGCCAGCAGCACCGCCGCCACGATCACCGCGTATTTGAGCGCGATGTAGTAGAGCCAATGGCGCGGAAACGGCGTGTCGGGCTTGGTCATTGCGGGCTTCCTTTCGGCGTCAACTTCTTTTCCATGGTGGTGGTGGCGAGCCACTCGTCGCCGCGCAGCACGGTGTTGCGGCGCTGCCCCACATAACCGCGATGCTCGAAGAAGCCGCGCGCGGTGTCGCTCGCATCCACCACGAGCCGCGCCGTGCCGCGCGCGGCGGCCAGCCGCTCGAGCGCGTCGCACAGCATGGCACCGATCCCCTGCCCGGCCACGGCCGGATGCACATAGAGGAGATCGAGCTCCTCGGTGCCCTTGAGCGCCACGAAGCCGACCGGCGAGCCGCCGAGCGTGGCGATGAGGGTAAGCCCCTGCCCCAGCCGCTCCGCGAAGGCCGCCTCATCGTCGGCCGCCGCCGCCCAGACGCGGCGCTGCGCCTCGCTGTAGTCCTCCTGGGTCAGCTCCTCGACGCTGGCGCGAAAGATCTCCGCCAGCAGCAGCGCATCCGCGGCCAGATAAGGCCGCAAGGCGAGCTTGGGGTTGGCCTGCGCGCTCATCGGGCAGGCCCCACTTGCGTCGTCCCGGCCAAGCTCGCGAAGCGACCGCAGCGCCGGAACCCATACTCCGCAGCCCATCGAGAGGACACGGCGTATGGGTCCCTGCTTTCGCAGGGACAACTCTGGGGAGATACTTGCGGACAAAAGATTCTCCTCATTCATCGCGCGATCTCCCAGGTGGTGCCGTCCTTGGAGTCCTTCAGCACCACCCCCATGGCGGCGAGCTCATCGCGGATGCGGTCGAACTCCTTCCAATCCTTTTCGTAGGCGCGCGGCGTTGCGGTCGGCGATCAATTGATTTACCTTACGCTCGACCAGCTCTTGATCGCCTCGCTCAAGCTTACGGAGCATTGTCAATTTGAAGTCGAGCCATCTGCCGAATGAAGAAAGCAGTTTGATCTAACTGTCTCGTCGCGTCGTTAGCGACCGCAGCGCCTGCCTTTCGACTGCGTCAGAATAGTTGAAGTCTCGGCTGATCGCGCTGACGGCGTATTCAGATCATCGCGATCAGCGCGATCGAGGAGCCGCACGCTGAAGCGAATCGCTCGCACTCGCCGCCTTTCGCGCGCAAAAACAATTCGCGAAGAACAACAATTCACTTGACGTGTCAGATCGTCGCACATCCTCTAAGGCGCTCGGCAGCTGTCCAGATCGATGCGGCTGCAGATAGTGCGTCTCCCAAGCATCGATCGAAGCCGCAGTACAGTGCGCCTGGCCATCTGGATCCAACGCCCCAGCCATTTCAGGAGTTCCCGGATGGTGAAGAAATTGCCGAGCTCTTCGACATCTTCTCGCCTTCGACCTGCAGGAAGCCGTTGTGCATCCAATAGTTCGCCATCACCGGCGTATGGAAGGCGCAGCGCGATTGCGCGATCTCGTTCTCGTGGTGGGGAAACACCAGGTCGATGCCGCCGCCGTGGATGTCGAAGGTCTCGCCCAGATGCTTCCAGGACATGGCCGAGCATTCGATGTGCCAGCCGGGACGGCCGGGCGCCGCGATGCCGGCCGGTGACGGCCAGGCCGGCTCGCCCGGCTTGGAGGGCTTCCACAGCACGAAGTCGGTGGGGTCGCGCTTGTAGGGCGCCACATCGACGCGCGCGCCCGCGATCATCTCGTCGAGCGGGCGCCGCGACAGCCGGCCGTACTCGGGCATCGAGGGCACGCTGAACAGCACGTGTTCCTCCGCCACATAGGCGTTGCCGGCGGCGACCAGACGCTCGATCAGCGCCCGCATCTCCGCGATATGCTCGGTGGCGCGCGGCTCGATGGTCGGACGCAGGCAGCCGAGCGCATCGACGTCGGCATGGAACTGCTGCTCGGTTTTCTCGGTGACGGTGCGGATCGCCTCGTTCAGCGGCAGCGCCGGATATTCCTCCGCGGCGCGCGCGTTGATCTTGTCGTCGACGTCGGTGATGTTGCGCACATAGGTGACGTGCTCCGCGCCGTAGAGATGCCGCAGCAGCCGGAACAATACGTCGAACACGATGACCGGCCGTGCATTGCCGATATGGGCGAAATCGTAGACGGTCGGTCCGCACACATACATGCGCACGCGGGCGGGATCGAGCGGCCGAAACGGCCGCTTTTCGCGCGAGAGCGTATCGTAGAGCCGAAGTTCCATTGCGGTCCGTCCAGTGCGGTGCGTCCAGTGTCATGAGAGCGGCCCGCCGCGGCCCCGGCAGGGGTCGACGGCAGGCGCGCGCCTGGCCTCGCTGGCCGGGCGTCCAATGATCTCGATCGTGAGAAAAGACGGCCACAGCCAGCGAGCTTCGCTAGCGAATAATCTCCCGGCAGATGCCGCAGATATGGTTGAGGCCGTTCATGGCGCAGAGAATGGGCAAGCCCGGCCGCAACGTCAAGGGGCAGCGGGCGGGGTTTGGCCCGGGCGCCGCCCGGGTTGCTCGAGGCTCGCGGTTAAGGGCGCCTTAACGCCTTGCGATGTATTTTCGCCTTGTCTCGATGAGAAGCCAATTCCGGGCGCAAAACGCGAGCAAAACCCGATGCGATATCTTCTTGCCGGCCTGGCATTCGCGGCCACGCTTTCCGCCAGTGTTTCGGCCCAGGCCGAACGGCGCATCTTCATCATCGCCAACAACGCCGACGGCTACGGGGTCGACCGCTGCCTGGCGACCGGCGCCACCTGCGGGACGGCGGTGGCGACCGCCTATTGCAAATCGCGCGATTTCGCCCAGGCCCAATCGTTCCACAAGATCGATCGCGAGGAGATCACGGGCGCGGTGCGATCGAGCGAGACCTGCCGGGGCAGCTCCTGCGACGACGAGTTCGTCGCCATCGAATGCACCCGCTGAGATCCGGCATCAGGGTCTTGATCGAAAGCCTCCGCGGCCGGGCCGCATTCGGCTGCTGATTCCGCTGAGCCCTCATCTGTCACGCGCCTGACACGCCTCGCCCATCGCCGTTGCGCAGGGCGCGATCTTCGGCCATGTTGCCGCACGGTTGAGAGCGGCCGCGCGCAGCGCGAGGCGGCCAAAGCGCCGGGGCCCGACACCATGATGAACTCCGGTCCGCTCCAAGACGGTGCCGCCAAGGTCGCGGTGCCCTGCGAGAACGCCCTTCTCAAGCTCGAGGACTTTCTACCGCACAAGCTCAACGTGCTGTCGAGCCTGGTCTCGCAAGCGCTGACGCGCGTCTATGGGCAGCGCTACGGTATCGGAATACCCGAATGGCGGGTGCTGGTGACGCTGGGCCAATACGGGGTCATGACCGGCAAGGCGATCGGGGCCCATACCCACATGCACAAGACCAAGGTCTCGCGCGCGGTGGCCCAGCTCGAGCAGCGCAAGTTCGTCAACCGGCGCGCCAACCGGGCCGACCTGCGGGAAGCCTTCCTGTCGTTGACGCCCTCGGGCCGCGCCATCTACGAGGAGGCGGCCCCGATCGCGCTCGATTTCACCAACCGGCTCTCGGAGGTGGTCGCGCCCTCCGACCGCGCCGCCTTCGACCGCGCCATGCGGCAATTGACCGAACGCTCGGCCAAGCTGGTCATCGAGATCGAAGGCGGCAAGACCTGATCAAGAGCACTGATTGCGAGACCTGATTCCAAGACCCGGGCGAGCGGCCGCATCCATGGCGCGAGCGCACCACAGCCCCTGTGAGGACCCGTGACTCTCTATTCCTATTTTCGCTCGTCCGCCGCCTACCGGGTCCGGATCGCTTTCAATCTCAAGGGACTGCGCTACGACACCGTCTCGATCCATCTGCAACGGGAAGGCGGATTGAACCGCAAGCCCGCCTACCGGGCGATCAATCCGCAGATGCGCGTGCCGGCGCTGCGGCTCGACTCCGGTGAGCTCATCACCCAGTCGCTCGCCATCATCGAATATCTCGACGAGACGCATCCGCAGCCGCCGCTGTTGCCGCGCGGCAGCCGCGAGCGCGCCCAGGTGCGGGCGCTGGCGCAGCTGGTGGCCTGCGACATACACCCGCTCAACAATGTGGGACCGCTGCGCTATCTCAAGAACGAGCTCGGCCAGGACCAGGGCAAGATCGATGCCTGGTACCACCATTGGGTCCGCGAGGGCTTCGACGCGCTCGAGGCCATGGTCTCCCCGGGACCGTATTGCTTCGGTGCCGATGTCACGCTGGCGGACCTCTGCCTGGTGCCGCAGGTCGCCAATGCGCGGCGCCTGCAGGTGCCGCTCGATCCCTACCCGCGAATCGTCGCCATCGACGCGGCCTGCGCCGCGCTCCCCGCCTTCGAAGCCGCCCGGCCCGAGAACCAGCCGGATGCGGAATGACCCTCCGGGCCACCGGCGGGCGGGCGAGCGCGCGACCGCGGCCGCTTGCTTGTCCTGTGGATGATCGGCAGCCTGCTGTCGTTCTCCACGATTCGCCGTTATGGTCCGCCCCCTTGCGGGCGGGCGTTCACACTTTGGTCACCATTCCGGGGCTTCATCGCGAAGCTGCGCGCTTCCGTCAGCCTCAACTTCACGATCGGGTCGATGATCTCGAGACCACTGCGCAAACCGGGCCTCGCATCGCTTGTTGCTTTGGCCGCCTTGACGAGCGTGACGCCCGCGCGCGCGCAGCAGGGGTATCCCGGCTATCAAGGCTCCCAATCCGCGAGCCCGCAATCCCGCAATCCGGTCTGTACTCAGCTCGAAGGCCAGCTTTCCGCCTTCGACCGCGGCATCACCAATTCGTCGCAGTCCGACCAGGCCAGGCGACTGGATGACGCCGTCCGCAAGCAGCAGTCCGATCTCGACCGCCTGACCGCGCAGGCGCGGCGATCCGGCTGCGAGGGCAACGGCTTCTTCTCTTTGTTCAGCACCCAGCCGGCCCAATGCACTCCGCTCAATGCGCAGATCCAGCAGGCGCGCGGCAATCTCGACCGCACCATG
The DNA here is from genome assembly GCA_963744275.1 of uncultured Alphaproteobacteria bacterium. Taxonomy (GTDB): domain Bacteria; phylum Pseudomonadota; class Alphaproteobacteria; order Rhizobiales; family Xanthobacteraceae; genus VAZQ01. Next base: position 450,544 of record CAVUSX010000019.1, on the reverse strand, counting down.
AGCGATCTGCAGCGCGCCCAGAGCAATACCGGCGCCGACCACGAGGGCCAGCGCCGCTCGATCATCGGCGCGCTCGCGCAGAACGATTGCGGTCCGCAATATCGCCAGCTGGCGAACCAGAATCAGGGCGGCGGCCTGTTCGATCGCCTGTTCGGGCCGGGCACCATTCTCAACCCGGATTCGACGCCGACAGCGGCATCCGGCACCTACATGACGCTGTGCGTGCGCACCTGCGACGGGTACTATTTCCCGGTCTCCTATTCCGCCCTGCCGAGCAAATTCGGCGAGGACGCGCAGACCTGCCAGCGCATGTGCCCGGCCACCGAGGCCACGCTCTACAGCCATCGCACCACCGGCGAGGACATCACCCAGGCGGTGTCGGCGAACGGCCGCCTCTATACCGAGCTGCCCAACGCCTTCGCGTACCGCAAGCAATTCAATCCGAGCTGCAGCTGCAAGGCCGCCGGGCAGACCTGGGCCGATGCCCTCAAGCAGATCGACGACCAGACGGTCGAGCGCGGCGATGTCGTGGTCACCGAGGAGCGCGCCAAGCAGCTGGCGCAGCCGCAGACCGATGCGCAAGGCAAGCCGATCAAGCCGGCGCCGGCAGGGCGTCCGGGCACCGCCCCATCCACGGCGGTCACGGTCACGCCCGCCTCCGCCAATGCGGCCGTGCCCCCCGATACGAGCGGGGACGCCGATCCCGGCAAGCGCCATGTCCGCGCGGTCGGTCCGACCTTCTTGCCGGAGCATTAGGGCTCCCGCACCGCCCGGCTGCCTCTGACTTTCAGAGTGTTCTACGTTGTCATAGCCGGACATAGCCCGCGAAGTCGGGCGTAAACGCCCTTGTGTTCCGGCCATCTCGATAAGGATGGCACGTGCGCTCCCAAGCGAGATCGCCGGGACAAGCCCGGCGATGGCAACGGAGAGTCATCCAATCAGCGAACCTGCATCTTCACCAGCTTGGACGGCGGCCGATAGGCCGGCACCCACACGGTCGGACGCGCCGCCGTGGGATCGACCCGCAGATCGCGCACCTCGTAGTTCGACGGCGTCATGTATTCCGTCGACGCTCCGGTGTTCATGTCGATGCGGTACATGCGGCTGCTGCTGAAGTCGTGCGTCCACACGATCTGGTTCTTGTCGTCGGGGCTCGCCGCATAGGGCTCCCCGTAGGGCGCCGTATAGGGCTTGGTCCCGGGGACCAGCGCGTATTCCTTTACGATCTTCTTGTCCGGATCCATCATCATGACCTGGCCGGCATAGAATTCGCCGGCCCACAGACGATCCTGGCCGTCGATCTGCCCGCGCCGCGGACCCGACATCGGGGTCGGCATCTTGAACTCGGCGTATGTGATCGTCTTTGGATCGAAGACGCCGATCTTGCCCTCGGTCCAAATATAAAGATCGGTGCGGCCCTTGGAATCGGTGTCGGTATCGTAGATTCCCTGATTCTTCGGGATCACGTAGCTGACCGGTTTCAGCTCGTCCTTGTTGGTGTCGATCTTGGTCAGCTCGCCGTTGGTGCGCTGCAGGAACCAGGCATTCCCCTCCGGATCCAGACCGAACATGGCGCGGCCGGCCGCCCAGTTCTTGAACTGGCCATACTTGGGATCATATTTGACCAGTCCGTTGTCCATGCCGACGATGACATTGCCTTGGCGATCGAACTGCAGCTCGTGCGCGCCGCCGCCGGGTTGGCCGGGGCGGCCGTCGGCCACCGCCGCCGTGCGTCCGGCTCCCGCCGGCAGCGGGAACGGCATCTCCGTCGCCTCCCCGGTCTTGAGGTCGAGGCGGCCGAGAACGTAGGAGAAGTGATCGGTGTAGTAGGCGTATTTGTCGTTCATGATGACGTCGTGCGGCCACACGAACCGCCGATCGCCACGCAGCATGTAGAGCTCGCGCGCGCCGCCCCGCGGCAGCGCGTATTCGGTGACGACCAGATTGGTGGAGGCCGCGTCGGTCGGCCGCGGGCGTTGCTTGAACGGGATCTTGTCGGAGGAACTCCGGTCCACGGATCGAGACCAGATAGTCCGCCAACGGCTCGATGAACTGCTTCTGGCTGAACTCGTAGGTGCCCGGCGTGTCGCGGTCGGCGGCACGGCCCGCCATCTTCTTGATGATCTCGACCCAACCCTCTTTGGTGCGGCCGGCCTGCAGCGCCCATTGCAGGGTGTGACAATTGCTGCATTGGGAGAACAGAACCTTCTGCTGGTCGGTGCCCGGAAGGCCGGCGATGATCTCGGAGGCGGTCGCGTCCTCATAGGCGAGCGGCTTCGCCTTCAGGGTGAAATCGACGTGCGCGGCCTTGCCTTCGGACACCGCGACCGGTTGCGCGGTGTGCTCGAAATCCGGCAGCTCGACCCCGACCGAATAGGAGCCGGGCGTCAGATCCGACCACGACGGAAACGAGTATTCGCCCTTGGCATCGCTATAGACCGCAACCGTGATCGCGCTGTTGTCGCGATGGGCCTTGATCGGAATTCCGGCCAGAGCCTCGCCGGTTGCGGCGACGACCTTGCCGGCGAGCAGCGATGGGCCGTCGGCGGCGAGCGGCGTGCCGGGCGACATGAAGGCATAGGCCGCCAGGGCCAGGGCCGTGAATGCGGTTCCGGCGTAGAGTTTGGCTTTCATCGTGGTGACCTTTCTGCGATGTGGTGGGGGCGCGGGCCAAGCTTGCGATTACTGCCGTGCGGAAGCGCGATGATAGGCCTGCGGCAAAGGAGCTACAAGAAGTGCAAGGGCCGGAAGATGGAAAAGATGCGCGGCCGATTTGGGCCGGGCTCCGTCAGGCCAGGGATGTCGGCGTTGCTGAATTTGTTTCGGAAATGGGGCTCGCCGCAGGATTTTTTGCAGTGCGGCATTTTCAAGAAGAGCGGATTTCACGCGGGGCGCATTCACGAAAGATATGCGTGCCCTTAGCACTTTCGGCTCGATAGGCGCCCCGCTCTCGCGCACGGCCCCTACAAATCGAACGCCTCGCTGTTGGGCGCCGGGCCGGTGGGGACGAGCGAGAGGTCGGGTTGCGGCAGCGGCGTGCCGGGATCGCGGAAGCGGTTGGTGATCGGATAGCGGCGATCACGGCCGAAATTCTTGAGCGTCACCTTGACGCCGGGCGCGGCCTGCCGGCGCTTGTACTCGGCGAGATTGATGAGGCGCTCCACCCGCACCACCGTCTCGCGATCGAAGCCCTGCTCGACGATCCGCGCGATCGGCTCCTCGCGCTCGACCAGGCGCTCCAGAATGCCGTCCAGCACCTCGTAGGGCGGCAGCGAATCCTGGTCGGTCTGGTTCTCGCGCAGCTCCGCGGTCGGGGCGCGGGTCAATACGTTGTCCGGGATCACCTGCCCGCTCGCACCCAGCGCGCCGTGCGGACGCCAGCCGTTGCGCAGGCGCGCCAGGCGGTAGACCTCGGTCTTGTAGAGATCCTTGATCGGATTGAAGCCGCCGTTCATGTCGCCGTAGAGGGTGGCGTAGCCGACCGACATCTCCGATTTGTTGCCGGTGGTCACCACCATCAGGCCGAGCTTGTTGGAGATCGCCATCAAGATGACGCCGCGCGCCCGCGCCTGCAGGTTCTCCTCGGTGACGTCGCGGGGCGCCCCGGCGAGCAGCGGCGCCAGCGCTTGCTCCAGGCCGGCGACCGCGCTTTCGATCGGAACGGTGTCGAACTGCACGCCCAGCGCGCGTGCGATGAACGCGGCGTCGTCGCGGGATTCCTGCGAGGTGAAGCGGTAGGGCAGCATCACGCAGCGCACGCGCTTGGCGCCCAGCGCATCGACCGCGATGGCGGCGCACAGCGCGGAATCGACGCCGCCCGAGAGTCCCAGCACCACGCCCGCAAAGCCGTTCTTGTCCACATAGTCGCGCAAGCCCAGCACGCAGGCGGAATAGTCGTCCTCATCGCTTTCGTCCGGCTTGGCCATGGGGCCATCGAGGCAGCGCCAGCCGTTGCCGGTGCGCTGCCAGCGCACGGTCGTCACGCTCTCGCGGAAGGCGGGCAGCTGGAAGGCGAGCGAGCAATCGGCGTGCAACGCGAACGAGGCGCCGTCGAAGATCAGCTCGTCCTGGCCGCCGACCTGATTGACATAGATGAGCGGCAGATCGCTCTCGGTCACGCGGGCGACCGCGATGTTGAGGCGCGTCGTCTCCTTGTTGCGCCAATAGGGCGAGCCGTTCGGAACGATCAGCAATTCGGCGCCGGTCTCGGCCAGGGTCTCGACCACGTCGGTACCCCAGATGTCCTCGCAGATCGGCAGGCCCAGACGCACGCCGCGGAAATTGACCGGTCCAGGCATCGGGCCGGTCGCAAAAACGCGCTTTTCGTCGAACACGCCGTAGTTGGGCAGATCGACCTTGAAGCGCAGCGCCGCGATCAGGCCGCGGTCGAGCAGGCAATAGGCGTTGTAGAGGTTGCCATTGTCGACCCATGGGGTCCCGATCAACATGGCGGGGCCGCCGTCCGCCGTCTCCCGCGCCAGCTCCTCGATCTTGTGGCGGCAGGCGGCCTGCAGGGCCGGCTTGAGCACCAGGTCCTCGGGCGGATAGCCGGACAGGAACAATTCCGGCAGCGCCACCAGATCGGCGCCCGCGCGTGCCGCGGTGGCGCGCGCCGCCCGCGCCTTGTCGGCATTGCCGGCAATGTCGCCGACGGTCGGATCGAGCTGCGCGACCGCAATCGCCAGCCGGTCGGTCGGTCGTTCATTCATGAGCGAGGTGTAGCGCGTCGGGGAGCGGAACCGCAATCGCGAAGCGGCGCCGTGCCGCTTGCGGCCTCACAGCCAGCCGATGCGCTCGGCCAGCGCCAGGAGCCAGACCGCCCCGGCGACCAGCAGCGTCAGTCCGACCGCGGCCGAGCCCATGTCCTTGACCCGTCCGATCTGCGGATCGAGCGCCGGGTTGACCCGATCGGAGAGCTTCTCGATCGCGGTGTTCAGGAGCTCGACCACGAACAGCAGCATGAGCACGCCGATGAGGGCGAGCCGCTTCCAGGAATCCGGCGTGACCAGGAAGGCGAGCGGCACGGCCGGCACGAACACCGCCAGCTCCTGGCGGAAGGCGGCTTCGCTCCGGAACGCGAAACGCAGGCCGTTCCAGCTGTTGACGACGGCGCGCAGCAATCTTTCCATGGGCAGGTCGATCTGGCTTGGCGGTTAATTGCTGCTGATGATCGGATAGGGGCCGAACTTGAGGCCGGTCTGAAGAAACATGCCGTAACTGTCGCTCTTCCAATCGACCGGTTGCGGGAATGCCTGGACGCCGTTCACATGGCCCTCGAAATGGGTATTCCCATTGGTCTGCATATGCCAGTAGCGGCCGCCGATGCCAACACTGATCGCGTCCGTCACCCGGTAGGACAGGACCCCCTCGAGCTGAATACCCCAGCCGGTGCCGTCCTCCGGAATGGGACCGCTGAAATCGCCCGGAAAGCCGCTGATGCGCAGCCAATGGGCGTCGGTGCCGTCGAGCATCACCAGGGGCAGCCAAGCGGCATCGAGGCTGAGCTTGAGCCGCTTGGTGATGTCGACGTCGCCATCGAGCCCGACCCGCAGCGAATTCCAGTTGTTGTCCTGCGTGATCACCTTGATGGTGGCTGGCACCGGGAAGAACCCGCAGATGAACGGATTGGTCGCGATCTGACCGCATCCTTGCGCGCTCACCACCTCGCGCATGTAGTTGTAGCCCAAGAACGCGCCGACGCGAAAATCGGGCCCGCGGAAAACGTTATAGCCGACGTCCACGCTCCAATAGGCCGGAAAGCTGTCGTCGAGCGTGCTCAGGGTGGCCGAATAGGGCGCGATGCCGGGCGGGAAATCCTCGTCGGTGAGCGTGCCCTTGCGAAAGCCGCCGCCGCCGACAATGCCCTTGAGGAACCAGCCGGTGTTGAGATCGAACCGCCCATAGGCCTCGGCGGAAAAGATCGAGAGATTGTCGTAGGTCAAGCGCGAGACCAGGGCCGCGCCGGTCGGATCATAGAGGCTCTTGCCGGTCTTGCCCTTGCCGTACCAGAAGCGCAGCCCGACCTCGCCCGAATAGCTGGAGGGCGGCTCCAAGCCGTGAAACGCCCAGTCGCCGGCGGCGGCCGGCGCCACGCGGGAGAAGCTCGCCGCGACCGCCACCACCAGCCATGCCGAAGCCGCCAGGATTGATTTGACGCGCACGATTTCCCCCACTGAATGTGAGGGCAGTCTTCGCCCCAATGCTTTTCGCAATCCTTACAATTTGAGGGATCGCGGATCGCATCCGATCCTATTGTTAATGCTGCGATAAGCGGCAGCTCGTTTACCTTCACAGAGTGTGAAGCATTTGTTGTTGCCACGGCCGCGCCCAATTCCCTCCCCCTGCAAGGCGGGGCAGTCGCTATGAATTTGTCTCTCGGCGCGCCGCAGCGTTTTTCCCTCCCCCGCAAGGGGGAGGTCGCCCGCGGCGGTCCACCACAAACTCGGTATTTGTTGCGTGACCCCCACCCGACCCGCTTCGCGGGTCGACCTCCCCCTTGCAGGGGGAGGTAAGGCGGAGAGCCCAGTGCTCAGAGGCCCGAGACCGCCGGCAATGGCCGCGCCTTGGCGGTGCGCTCCTGCTTGAGCAGGTCGGCCAGGAGGAAGGCGAGATCGAGCGACTGCTCGGCGTTGAGCCGCGGATCGCAGACCGTGTGATAGCGGTCGTTGAGATCCTCGTCCGTGATGGCGCGGGCGCCGCCGGTGCATTCGGTGACGTTCTGGCCGGTCATCTCCAGATGCACGCCGCCGGCGTGGGTGCCCTCGGCGGCATGCACCTGGAAGAAGGTGCGCACCTCCTTGAGGATCTGGTCGAACGGCCGCGTCTTGTAGCCGGAGGCCGACGTGATGGTGTTGCCGTGCATGGGATCGCAGGACCACACCACCGTGCGGCCTTCGCGCTCGACCGCCCGCACCATCGGGGGCAACAGATCGCCGGCCTTGTCGGCGCCGAGCCGGCAGATCAAGGTGAGGCGGCCGGGCGCGTTGTCCGGGTTGAGAATCTCGATGAGCTTGAGCATCTCGTCGACCTTGCTCGTGGGGCCGCATTTGAGCCCGAGCGGATTCCTGATGCCGCGGCAGTACTCCACATGGGCGTGGTCCGCCTGGCGCGTGCGGTCGCCGATCCACAGCATGTGGCCGGAGGTGCAGTACCAATCGCCGCTGGTCGAATCCACGCGCGTCATGGCCTGCTCGTAGCCGAGCAGCAGCGCCTCGTGGCTGGTGTAGAAATCGGTCGAGCGCAGCTCCGGATGGCTTTCCAGATCGAGCCCGCAGGCCTGCATGAATCCGAGCGCCTCCGAGATCTGGTCGGCGAGCTGCACGTAACGCCGCGATTGCGGGCTGTCCTTGACGAAACCCAGCACCCATTGGCGCACATTGCCGAGATTGGCGTAGCCGCCCTGGGCGAAGGCGCGCAGCAGATTGAGCGTGGCGGCCGACTGCCTGTAGGCGGAGAGCTGCCGGCGCGGATCGGGAATGCGCGCCTCGCGCGTGAACTCGGTGCCATTGACGATGTCGCCGCGATAGACCGGCAGCTCCACCCCGTCGCGCTTCTCGACCGGGGAGCTGCGCGGCTTGGCGAACTGGCCGGCGACGCGGCCGATCTTGACCACCGGCGAGGCCGCCGCATAGGTGAGCACCACCGCCATCTGCAGGAACAGGCGGAAGAAGTCGCGGATGTTGTTGGCGCCATGCTCGGCGAAGCTCTCGGCGCAGTCCCCGCCTTGCAGCAGGAAAGCCTCCCCGGCCGCGACCTTGCCCAGCGCCTTGGTGAGATTGCGCGCCTCGCCGGCGAAAACCAGCGGCGGAAAGCTCGCCAATTGCTTCTCGACCTCGGCCAGCGCGGCCAGGTCGGGGAATTCGGGCATTTGCAGGATCGGCTTGCTCCGCCAACCCTCGGGCGTCCATCGCTCGGCCATCACATGGCCCTCCGGTTTACAACTTCGCACTCGATTTGGCGGGCTTATACACGACCGCAGGCGCCGGAGGCCAGCAAAAGGCCGGTGGCTGGGGCGCGCTGCTATTCGGCGGCCTGTCGCTTCGGCGGCCCTTCCGCTTCGGCGGTTTGCCGCTACTCGGCGGCCTGCCGCTCGTAGCTCGCGGCCTTCTCGCGCAGCGTCACCAGCTCCTCGCTGGCGGTCGGATGCACCGCCATCACGGCGTCGAAATCGGCCTTGGTGGCCTTCATCTTCACCGCGATGCCGACCAGCTGGATCATCTCGCCGGCGTCCGCGCCCACGATATGGCAGCCGACCACGCGGTCGCTGGTGCCATCGACCACGAGCTTCATGAACGCCCGTGTGTCGCGGCCCGCAAGCGTGGCCTTCATGGGACGGAACATGGTCTTGTAGATATCGACCTTGGGCAATTGCGCGCAGGCCTGCGCCTCGGTGAGCCCGATGGTGCCGATTTCGGGCTCGGAGAAGACCGCGGTCGGCACATCGGCATGATCGACCCGGGTCGGCTTGTTGCCGAACACGGTGTCCGCGAAAGCGTGTCCTTCCCGGATCGCGACCGGCGTGAGATTGATCCGGTTGGTGACGTCGCCGACCGCGTAGATGTGGGGCACGCGGGTTTGCGAGTAGGCGTCCACCTCGATGCCGCCATTGGGGGCGAGCCGCACACCGACCGCTTCGAGCCCGAAGCCCTCCACGTTGGGATGGCGGCCGGTGGCGAACATGACCTTGTCGACCGCGACCTCCTCGCCATCCGACAATTCGGCGAGGTATGAACCGCGCGTCTCCTCGACGGAGATCACGGTTCGGCCGGTGACGATCCTGATACCGCGGCGCTCCATCTCGGTGCGCAAATGGGCGCGCAGGTCGTCGTCGAAGCCGCGCAGGATGTTGTCGCCGCGATAGACCAGCGTCACCTGCGCGCCGAGGCCGTTGAAGATGGCGGCGAACTCGACCGCGATATAGCCGCCGCCCTGCACCAGCACGCGCTTGGGCAGCGCCTCCAGATGAAAGGCCTGGTTGGAGGAGATCACGTGCGCGATGCCGGGGATCGGGGGCCCCATATGGGGCGCCGCCCCGGTGGCGATGAGGATGTGGCGGGCGGAGATGCGCTCCCCGCTCGCCTGCAGGAAGACCGTATGGGGATCCTCCAGGATCGCGCGCGAGCGCACGATGCTCACGCCCGCCCGCTCCAGCGCCCCCACATAGGCCGATTCCAGCCGGGCGATCTCGCGATCCTTGTTGGCGATCAGGGTGGCCCAGTCGAACGACGGCTTGGGCACGGTCCAGCCGTAGCCGGCGGCATCCTCGAACTCGTCGGCGAAGCGCGACGCGTAGACCAGGAGCTTCTTGGGCACGCAGCCCCGGATGACGCAGGTGCCGCCGATCCGGTACTCCTCGGCGACCATCACGCGCGCGCCGTGGCGGGCGGCGATCCGCGCGGCGCGCACGCCGCCCGATCCGGCTCCGATCACGAACAGGTCGACTTTGCTGTCAGGCATGCTGGTCCGTTTCGTTGGCGGCTGGCTCTCCGACCACGCGAGCCCCCTCGGGGCCCGCCAGAATGGCGGTCTGCGCTAGCCCGATGAACAATCCGTGCTCGACCACGCCGGGGATGCGGGCGAGCCGATCGGCGAGCGCGCCCGGATCGGCGATCCGCCCGAGCGCCGCATCGAGTATCCAATGACCGCAATCGGTGACGAATGGCAGGCCACCCGCGGCCTGACGCAGCAGCGCCGGCCCCGGGCAATGGGCAGCCGCGGCCGCCGCCTCGACCGCCGCCCGGGTGGCCGCCAGACCGAACGGCACCACCTCGATCGGCAACGGAAAGCGTCCGAGCATGGCCACCCATTTCGATTCATCCGCGATGACGACCATGCGGGCGCTGGCACTGGCCACGATCTTCTCCCGCAACAGCGCCCCGCCGCCGCCCTTGATCAGGCTGAGATCGGGCGCGATCTCGTCGGCCCCGTCCACGGTCAGATCGAGCGCGGGCGTCTCATCGAGCGTGGTCAGCGGCACGCCCAGGCGCTGCGCATCACGGCGCGTCGCCTCGGAGGTCGGCACGGCGACGACGCGCAGGCCGCCGCGCACCCGCTCGGCCAAGAGCTCGACGAAATGGCGCGCGGTCGAGCCGGTGCCCAGCCCCAGCCGCATGCCGGGCTCGACGAATTGCAGGGCGCGCGCCGCGGCGGCACGCTTTTGGCTGTCGATGTCCATCGCGGTCGCGGTTGAGGATCGTAAGTGGGCTCAAGGTGCCACCTATCTAGCCATGATCGCACAGGCCGCATAGGGCCATCGGGGTTTCCCCTTTTCCTGAAATGCTCATTTGGCGCTGGTCGCATTTTCGGACGGAAAACCGGAATTCCACTTTTCCTGAAAATGCTCTACCGATCCGCCCATCATGACGGCCCCCACCATCGTTTTCGATCTCGACGGCACGCTGGTCGATACCGCGCCCGATCTGATCGCCACCCTCAACGCGATCCTCCGCCGCGAGGGCCTGCCGCCGGTCGCCTTCGCGGCGGCCCGCAACATGGTGGGCGGCGGCGCCCGGCACATGATCGAAAGCGGCCTGCGGGCCGAGGGTCTGACCCCGGTCGCGGCCGAGGTGGAGCGCATGGTCGGCCAATTCATCGAGCATTATGCGGCCCATATCGCGGATCGCTCGCGCCCGTTCCCCGGGGTCGAGGCCGCCCTCGACGAGCTCGTCCGCGGCGGCTGCCGCCTGGCGGTCTGCACCAACAAGCTCGAATGGTTGTCGCTGCGGCTCCTGGACGCCCTCGGCCTGACCAAGCGGTTTGCCGCCATCTGCGGCGCCGACACGTTCGGGGTGCAAAAGCCCGATGCCGCGATCTTGCACGGCACGGTTGCGCGGGCCGGTGGCCGTTCGGACAGGTCGATCATGGTGGGGGACGCGATCACGGACATTGCGGTGGCCCGGGCGGCCGGAATTGCGGTCATCGCGGTCGATTTCGGCTACAGCGAAACCCCGGTCGCCGCGCTCGCCCCGGACCGGATCGTGAGCAGCTTCGCGCGGCTGCCGGCGGCGGTCTTTGCCCTCCTGGCGGCCCATAAGGGTGGAATTTCCGCAGAAAGTTAATGGGCAATTCACCTTATGGCCGCCACACTTAGATGGACTTTAGGACAGACCGCGACGGCCGCCGAACGGTATCGAGTTGCGCCCCTGTGGTCGCGACCGTATGGTCTTGATCGGGGGGCAAATGGGGGGTCTAGGCCGCCTCGATGGGTGGGGGATGACCATGAGCCGCAGAACCGTCAGCCGCATAGCCGTAAGCAGCATCTGCCGCGTTATCGCCGCCGTGGGATGTGGCTCCGCCCTCGCCGCATGCTCCATGTCCATGCCGAGCTTCGATATGTTCAAGTCCGGCCCCTCCACCGAGGTGCTCCGCATCGAGTTGGAACCGCCGGGCGCCGACGCCCGTACCTCCCAGGGCCAGACCTGCCGGACCCCTTGTGAGCTGACCGTGCCCACCGACAACGAATTGGCGGTGACGGTCCAGATGACCGGCTACCAGCCGCAGACGCTGCCGGTCCGGGTGGACGGCAAAGGCGGCGATAGCCGCCTGCAGCCCAATCCGGTGTATGTCGAGCTGCAGCCGGCCGCGCCGGTCAAGCCCGCCAGGCCAGCGCCGGTCGCCAAGAAGAAGACCAGCGCAGCCAGCCCGCCGCCGGCGCGGGCCCAGACCCAGACTTCAGACCCAAACGCAGACCCAGGCCGCCGCGCCGCCTCCAAGCAACGGCGCCTATCCGGCCGCGAGCCAGGGCTATCCGTGGCCGCCGGCGCCGCAATAGCCGGAAGCGGCTGCGCCAATACGCGCGGCCATCCGGCAGGCCCCGTGCCTGGACGCCCTGGCTGATCTCCGTCAGAATTACTAGATAGAGCCAGATGCCGGGTGGCCGCTCTCAAGCCCCGATGCCCGGTATCGCGCCGTCACCGCAACTCCGATAAGAAGGCCCATGACCCAAGGCGTCACAACGCTCGACATCGAACGTCCGCAGCATCGGCCCGGCGACGCCCTGGTCGATCCGTTCGGGCGCTCCATCACCTATCTGCGCGTCTCGGTGACGGACCGCTGCGACTTCCGCTGCGTCTATTGCATGGCGGAGGACATGACCTTCCTGCCGAAGGCCGATCTGCTCAGCCTGGAAGAGCTCGATCGCCTGTGCGGCGTCTTCATCGCGCGGGGCGTGCGCAAGCTGCGGCTCACCGGCGGGGAGCCGCTGGTGCGGCGGGGCATCATGACGCTCGTGTCCTCGCTCTCGCGCCATCTGGCCGCCGGCGCGCTGGACGAGCTCACCATCACCACCAACGGCTCGCAGCTCGCCAAATATGCGCCCGAGCTGGCGGCGCACGGGGTCGAGCGCATCAACGTCTCGCTCGATACGCTCGATCCCGACAAGTTCCGCACCATCACGCGCTGGGGCGAGCTCGACAAGGTCGCGGCCGGCATCGACGCCGCGCTCGCCGCCGGCTTGCGCGTGAAGATCAACGCGGTCGCGCTCAAGGGCGTGAACGAGGACGAGCTCGGCGATCTGGTGGCCTGGGCGCACGGGCGCGGCATGGACCTCACCATCATCGAGGTGATGCCGCTCGGCGATATCGGGGCCGGCCGGCTCGAGCAGTATCTGCCGCTCTCGCTGGTGCGTGCCCGCCTGGCCGAGCGCTACACCCTCGAGGAGATCGATTATCGCACCGGCGGCCCGGCGCGCTACGTCGAGGTCAAGGAGACCGGCGGGCGGCTCGGCTTCATCACCCCCCTCACCCACAATTTCTGCGAATCCTGCAATCGGGTGCGGGTGACCTGCACCGGCACCCTCTACATGTGTCTCGGCCAGGAGGACGCCGCCGACCTGCGCTCTCCGCTGCGGCTCTCGCCGCACGACGGACCGCTCGAAGCCGCGATCGAGGATGCGATCGCGCGCAAGCCCAAGGGCCACGATTTCATCATCGACCGCCGCCACCAGCGCCCGGCGCTGGCCCGCCACATGAACGTGACGGGTGGGTAGGGCGCAATCGCTTTATTGCGCCGCCCGGCCAAGGAAGATGGCGCAATAAAGCGATTGCGCCCTACTCCTCGATGACGATGTTCGGCGCCACGCGGGTGGCGCCTTTGATTTGATCGCGCACCTTGGCGGCGATGTCGCGATAGACCGTGGCCAAGGGGCCCTCCGGCATGGTGGCCACCACCGGCAGGCCGGAATCCGATTTCTCCCGGATGTCCATGTGCAGCGGCACCTCGCCCAGGAACGGCACGCCCAGCCGCTCGGCCTCGTGGCGGGCGCCGCCATGGCTGAAGATGTCGGAGCGCGTCCCGCATTGCGGGCACAGGAAGTAGCTCATGTTCTCGATGATGCCGAGCACCGGCACATTCACTTTGCGGAACATCGCGATGCCGCGCCGCGCATCGATCAAGGCGAGGTCCTGCGGGGTGGAGACGATGACGGCGCCCTTGAGCGGCACCTGCTGGGCCATGGTGAGCTGGGCATCGCCGGTGCCGGGCGGCATGTCCACCACCATGACGTCGAGCGTGCCCCATTCGACCTCGCGCAGCATCTGGGTCAGGGCCGAGATCACCATGGGGCCGCGCCAGATCATCGGGGTTTCCTCGTCGATCAGGAATCCGATCGACATCACGGTGAGGCCGTAGCGGGTGATCGGCTTCAGGCGGGTGCCGCCCAAGGTCTGCGGCCGCTCCTTGATGGCGAGCAGCTTCGGCAAGGACGGGCCATAGATGTCGGCATCCAGGATGCCGACCTTGAGCCCGAGATCGCGCAGCCCGAGCGCCAGATTGACCGCGGTGGTCGATTTGCCGACCCCGCCCTTGCCGGATGCCACCGCAATGATGGCCTCGACCCCGGGCACGCCGATCGGTGATGGAGCGCCGCGGGCCGCGGGCTGCGCCGGCGCGCCGCGCGCAGGCCCCGCAGCGGGCGACGGCCCCGAACCCTTGCGCTCGGCGGTGAGCGCCACCAGCGCGGATTGCACGCCCGGCACCGCGCGCGCGGCAGCTTCGGCGCGATCGCGCACTCCCTCCCAGGCCTGCACGGCGGCCGCGTCCACGGTGATCGAGAAGAACACCTTGCCGTCGGTGACCATCACGTCCGACAGCTTTCCGCTCGCGGTGAGCGGCGCTCCATCGGGGCCGGCGATCTTGGCGAGGCTGTCGAGAACCTGTTGTTTGGTCGGTGCCATCGTGCTCTTCGTTTGCTGTTTGGGCTTGCGGTCCGCACCATAGAGACGGTGCCGGATCGGTTCTATAGACTTGGCCGACATATAGGCATCGCGGACCGTCGCCGGCACCGCGACAAGCCGCACGAAACGGCTAAGGAGGAATCATGGCCAAGGTGGCATTTCTCGGTCTCGGCGTCATGGGCTATCCGATGGCCGGACACCTCAAGGGCAAAGGCGCCCACGAGGTCACGGTCTACAACCGCACCATCGCCAAGGCCGAGAAATGGGTGGCCCAGCATCATGGCCGGCTCGCGCCGACGCCGCGGCAGGCGGCGCAAGGCCAGGACTTCGTCATGGCCTGCGTCGGCAACGACGACGACCTGCGCGAGGTGACGCTCGGGCCGGACGGCGCCTTCGCGGGGATCGAGAAGGGCGCGGTGTTCGTCGACCACACCACCGCGTCGGCCGACATCGCGCGCGAGCTGCATGCCGAAGCCGGCAAACGCGGCTTCGATTTCATCGATGCGCCGGTCTCCGGCGGCCAGGCCGGCGCCGAGAACGGCGCCTTGACCGTGATGTGCGGCGGCGATGCGGCGCCCTATGGACGCGCCGAGAGTGTCATCATGGCCTATGCGCGCATGTGCAAGCACCTCGGCCCCGCCGGCGCCGGCCAGCTCACCAAGATGGTGAACCAGATTTGCATCGGCGGCCTGGTGCAGGCGCTCGCCGAGGGACTGCATTTCGCCCGCAAGGCCGGCCTCGACGTCGAAGCCGTGGTCGAGACGATCTCCAAGGGCGCGGCCCAGTCCTGGCAGATGGAGAACCGCTACAAGACCATGCTCGCCGGCAAGTTCGATTTCGGCTTCGCGGTCGATTGGATGCGCAAGGATCTGTCCATCTGCCTCGCCGAGGCGCGCCGCAACGGCGCCCAGCTGCCGGTCACCGCGCTGGTCGATCAGTTCTATTCGGAGGTGCAGAAGATGGGCGGCCGGCGCTGGGATACCTCGAGCCTGTTGGCGCGGCTCGAACGGTGAAGGCGTCCGCTCGTATGACGAAACCAGTGCGCTCTCAGGCTTACCTCCCCCTGCAAGGGGGAGGTCGACCCGCAAAGCGGGTCGGGTGGGGGTCACGCGACAAACACTGAATTTGCGGGGACGCGGGACCCCCACCCGGCGCCCATAGCGCGTCGAAGACGCGCGTAAACGCGGCTAATGGGCGCCACCCTCCCCCTTTCAGGGGGAGGGAATCCGACAGAAAATTCGGCGTCGCTAAACCGCGGAAATTCTTTCTTAACCAGGGATTTTAGCGGTCTCTTAAGCCTCATCTTAAGGATTTGGGGGCAGGCTGGGGGGCAAGACCTTAAGGCCGAATACCAGCCGTCATGAGCGTTGCCAGCGATCACCGCGATGTCGCCCCTTCGACCGAGCCGTCCTCCGCGAAGCGCCGCCGCGCATCCGCGCAGCACGTGCGCGAGGCGCGTGACCGGCTGATCTCGACCACCGGCACCCGCCCGGCTTTCGACTACGAGCTCCTGCGCCTGTTCGCGCAGAACCGCCTGTCGGCCTCCCTGGTGGTGCTGCTGCTGGTGGGCACGGTCGGGTTCCTCTCGAGCTTGTGGATCGGGGCGCTCACCGCCGGCATCTGGACCAGCGCCGTGCTGGCGATCCATGCCATCATGGTGACCAAGTGCCGGCAGTTCCTGGCCGAGCCGCAGGGCAGCGCCAACCTGCGCTTCTGGCGCCTGCGCTTCATCATGCTCGATCTGTTCTTCGGGCTGGCCTGGATGTTCATCCTCATCCATCCGGCCGGCCCGGACGAGGGATCGAACACATTCATGCTGTTCGTGATGCTGCTGGTGGTGGCGGTGTCGAGCATGCTGGCGTCGAGCGTGCCGATCGCGGTGTTCGCCGCCACCATGCCGGTCTCGGCGGCGGTGGCGCTCGAGTTCGCCCTCAACGCCAACCTGCACGACTATATCCTTTCGATCATGGCGCTCACCGCGCAGGGCTACTTCTCGCTCCTCACCTACCGGCTCTATTCGACCATGCTGGCGACGCTGGAGGCGCGCGCCGAGAAGGACGCACTGATCGGGGAGCTCGAGACCTCCAAGGCGATCTCCGACGAGGCGCGCCGGCGCGCGGAAGCCGCCAATATCGCCAAGTCGCGCTTCCTGGCGCAGATGAGCCATGAGCTGCGAACGCCGCTCAACGCCATTCTCGGCTTCTCCGAGGTGATGCAGACCGAGATCTTCGGCCCCCACAGCGTGGCCGCCTACAAGGACTATTCCGGCGACATCCACAATTCGGGTGTGCATCTGCTCGGCCTGATCAACGAGATCCTCGATCTCTCCCGCATCGAGGCCGGCCGCTACGAGCTCAACGAGGAGGCGGTGACGCTGGCGCATGTGGTGGCGGAGTGCAGCCACCTCTTGCAGATCCGCGCCAAGAACCGCAGCCTGACCATTCATGAAGTGTTCGAGGCCGACATGCCGCGGCTGTGGGCCGACGAGCGCGCGGTGCGCCAGATCTGCCTCAACCTGCTCTCCAACTCCATCAAGTTCACCCCGCCCGGCGGCGAGATCTGGCTCAAGGTCGGCTGGACCGCCTCCGGCGGTCAGTATCTCAGCGTTCGCGACAGCGGCCCCGGCATTCCCGAGGAGGAGATTCCGATCGTGCTGGCCTCGTTCGGCCAGGGCTCGAACTCGATCAAGTCCGCCGAGCAGGGCGCCGGGCTCGGGCTGCCGATCGCCAAGAGCCTGGTCGATCTCCACAACGGCAGCTTCACGCTCAAGTCCAAGCTGCGCATCGGCACCGAGGTGATCGTGACCTTTCCGCCGGAGCGGGTGATGGCGGCGCTGGCACCGCTCGCCGAGCCGTCCCCGACGATAGCCCCGGCGTCGCAGCCGGAGAAATCGCGCGGCTCGCCGGTGCCCAAATCGCCCGAGCGCCGACGGCTGATGTTCCGGATCGGGGTGTGAATTCCGATGCGAAACTGCGAACGCAACTCTCTTTGCGCCTCTCGAACGCCTCCCCACGCGGTCGTCCCCGCAAAGCCGGGGACGACGTCGGCATAAACAGAGCAACTCATCTATTTCTCCAACCGCCGTCCATTCACCTCGATTGCCTTCCTCGCAACGGCCACTATCTTTCCGCATGATCGCACCGTGCATCCATTCGCAGACCGGCTCCAACTCGCTTCTGCGCCCGCCGTTTCAATATGAGGCTTGAGGCCGTGCAGCGATTGCTTTGGATCTTGCTCGTCGTCCTGGCCGGGGTCCTGATCCTGGCGGCGCAGAACGACAAGGGCCTGGCGGGACTGAGCCAGCTCGACCTGTCCGCGCTGGCGGTGAAGATCATTCTGGTGGTCGCGATCGGCTCGCTCGCCCTCACCTTGTTTCGCGAGCGTTTCGCCACCGCGCTGCAGTCGGCGATGATCTGGGTGGTGATCGCGCTGTTGCTGGCGCTCGGCTACACCTATCGGCTCGAGCTGCAGGACGTATCCGAGCGGATGCTGGCCGAGCTCGTTCCGGGTCATGCGGTGACGCGCGGCCATACGGTGGAGATCGTCCGCAGCGGCGGCAGCTTCTCGATCGGGGCGCAGGTCAACGGCGCGCGCGTCCCCATGGCGCTCGACACCGGCGCGAGCTCGGTGGTGCTGACCCAGGAAGCCGCGAAGGCCGCCGGGCTGCCGCTCGAGGTGCTCGCCTACACGGTCAATGTCGAAACCGCCAATGGCCGCGCCCGCGCCGCGCCGGTGACGCTCGACCGCCTCGCGGTCGGCGGCATCGTGGAGCGCTCGGTTCCGGCCCTGATCGCGCAACCGGGCCAGCTCCACACCAGCCTGCTCGGAATGAGCTTCCTCAATCGCCTGGAGAGCTGGGAGGTGCGCGGCGACCAGCTGCTGATGCGCGGCTATCCGTAGCGCCGGCGCGGTAGGCGCAATCGCTCTATTGCCCGCCTGGAGAGGCCGATGGCTGGTTAATATCCCAATAAGATTGGGTCATCTCCAGGTCCGGACCGGTCAAAGCCGGTGCCGGGGCTCTCGCCGGCGTATGACCAGGCTTTCGACCTCTTGCCGGTCCTGCTCGGCCACGAACTGAATCGCAAAGCCACCGGGAAAGTGCCGCACCACGCGGCCCACGACCTTGCCGACCGCAAGCATGGTTCCGAGCTTGGGCACGATGTCGGCCGAGACCGCGCTGCCCTTGGGCGAGATGTCGATGACGAAACAAGGTATTTTCGATCCGTCGGAGAGCGTAAGGAGGGTCAGCGGATCGCGCGGGACAAACCGCGAATGCGCGCGGTTGTCGGTGATCTCGAAATTCTTGCTGCGTTCGATCCATCCGATCTTGACGCCCAGCAACTCGCGCTCCTGCTCGGTTGCCGCAATGCTCATCGCAAAACCGAGGTCGAACACCCCCACGATCTTGCCCTTCAGCCGCCCCAGCTGCTCGATGTCGGCAACGACCGCGGTTCCCACCTTGGCGCTGACCGGGGCCGCCACGGCGACCTCGCGAGGAGATATGGAGACGGCGCGGCAGGAGAACTGCCGCAGCAAGCGTTTCTCGCCGCCGTCCAAAAGCGCGTAGCGCCCGGGAAGACGGACATAGATATGCTTGTCTTCCTGGCGCTCGACAACATCATCGTCCCGATATGTGACGACGAGGAGATCAAGCGGCTCGGTATCCCGCATGATGCATTCCATCCGCGATGAGGCGCTCATAACATTACGCATATCTCCTTAATCATTTGTTTATACGTCGTTGAAGCGCACACTTATGGATGAGTGCAGCGTGGCGATTGCGCTCGGACGGAAGCCCCCGCAGCCTGCATCTGAGAGCCGCTTTGATTGCTCGACAGCGAAAGTCCCTGCCCGGATCTTCGTCAGGCCACCAGGCTGACCACGAAGCGGGCCGATACCAGCAGCAGGAAGATCCCGAATCCGATCTCGAGGCTGCGGCCGGGCAGCACATGGGCGAGCCGGGCCCCATAGGGCGCGCTGAAGCTCGAGATCGGGGCCATCACGGCGACGCCGATGAACGATACGAAGCCGATCGAGAGCGGCGGCATCTCGGCCTGATGGGGCAATCCGGCCAGCATGTAGCCGAGCGCGCCCGCCAGCGTGATCGGCACGCCCAGGCCCGCCGAGGTGGCGACCGCGCGGCGGATCGGGGTGCCGTAAAGGGTGAGGATCATGTTGGAGAGCGAGCCGCCGCTGATCCCCATCAAGGAGGCGGCGAGCCCGACCAGGAAGCCATAGGCCATCATGCCGAGGCGGCCGGGCAGCTGCGCCCCCAGCCGCCAGCTGTCGCGGCCGAACAAGAGCTTGGCCGAGATCGTGCTGGCGATAACCACGAACGCGATCTTCAAGACGGTGCCGGGCGCAAAGGCCGCGATGACGGCGCCGAGCGCCACGCCGAGCACCGCCGGTATCGCCCACACCCGCACCACATCCATCATCACCGCGCCCCGGCGCCGGTGCGCCAGGAAGGAGCGGATGTTGGTCGGCACGATGATCACGATCGAGGTGCCGACGCAGAGCTGCAAGCGCACGTCGGCCGGCACCCCGAGCGCGCCGAACACCTCGTACAGGATGGGCACGATGATGCCGCCGCCGCCGATGCCGAACAGACCGGCCAGGATGCCGGTCAGAAGGCCGCCGGCCACGATCAAGAGCACCAGCCAGGCGAGCTCGTCGAAAGGAACCCCGAAATCCATCAATGGCTCCGTCCGCCGGCCAGAGGAATGCTTTATGCCGCGACGGTCGCGGGTTCGCGGATGCGATCGGCGACCAGCGCCAGCGCCGCTTCGAGAGCATCGCTGCCGGCGCCGGGTTTCACTGCCTCGCTCGCCAGGTGGCGGCGGAAGGCGCGCGCCCCGGGCACGCCGCGGAACAGTCCCAGCATGTGGCGGGTGATGGCGCAGAGCCGCGTGCCGCGCGCGAGCTCGCGCTCGATATAGGGGATGATGGCTTGCGCGGCCTCCTTGGGGGCGCGCAGCGGCGCGGCGGCGCCGAACATGAGCGGATCGACATCGAGGAGCCGCCACGGCTCCTGGTAGGCGGCGCGTCCCATCATCACGCCGTCGACCCGCTCGAGATGCGCGGCCGCCGCCTCGAGGCTGGCAATGCCGCCGTTGAGCACCACCGGCAGGCCCGGATGCGCGGCCTTGAGCCGATGCACGCGACCATAGTCGAGCGGCGGCACGTCGCGGTTCTGGCGCGGCGACAGGCCCTTGAGCCAGGCCTTGCGGGCATGCACCACCAACCCGTCGACGCCCGCGCGCTCGACCGCACCGGCGAAGGTCTCGAGCGCCTCCTCCGGATCCTGCTCGTCGATGCCGATGCGGCATTTGACCGTCACCGGCACCCGCACGCTCGCCTTCATTGCGGCCACGCAATCGCCGACATGCGCGGGCTCGGCCATCAGGCAGGCGCCGAAGCGGCCCTCCTGCACCCGATCCGACGGGCACCCGACATTGAGATTGATCTCGTCATAGCCCAGGTCCTGCGCGATGCGGGCGCATTGCGCCAGCGCGCGCGGATCCGAGCCGCCGAGCTGGAGCGCAAGCGGATGCTCGAACGGATCGAAGCCGATGAGCTCGGCGCGATTGCCGTGCAGCACGGCGCCGGTGGTGACCATCTCGGTGTAGAGCAGCGCCTGGCGCGTCATCAGGCGATGGAAAAACCGGCAATACCGGTCGGTCCATTCCATCATGGGGGCGATGGAGAAGCGGTAGGGCGGATAGGGCTTCACTTTATCACTGCCGGATGCTGCGCTGGGGTCGGGATGCGGAGTGGTTTGTACGCCATGCCGCGATGATTTTCGCCCCTCTTGCGCGCCTCATTTCAGGAGGAACCCACAAGCCTGCCCTGCGCGGCAAGCCGGGCTCGGCACGCCCGGCGGCCCGCTCCGGAGGCGCAAGGCCTTGATTTCCGGCAGGCCGATCACGGCGGTTGTTGGATGGCAGGAATATCGGGTTCGCTCTGCAGGATCGTTCTCGGCGCGGCGTGCGGTCCGACATTGGTTCATTATAAACAACAACAAAAAAACCGGCCGGCTTGGTTGGGTCGTTTGATCGAGTGCTCGACGACCCGGCAGAAATGCATTCCTCCAGACCGCCGCGGCATTGATAATACAATCCGAAAGCAATGGATCGGCGTTATTGTGGCCTCCGAGCCATGCAGCGTCCGCGGGGCTGGCGAATGTACTTGTAGGGCGCAATCGCTTTATTGCGCCAAACGGCCGCGCCCCGCCCGTGCCTTGGATTCAGGCGCAAGGGGCGGCGACAAGCGGCGCAATAAAGCGATCGCGCCCTACGACCCGCAATGCGGGAGTTTCAATTTCACGAATGCACTGATTTGCGGGGAGGCGTCAAGCACGCGGCGGTGGGGTCGCGGCATACGCCCTGCGGGCTGGTTTCGAGCTGGCGGCCTTCGCGCCGAGGATGCAATATGCCCGCGTACGAAAACCCGCATAGGATCGCCATGCGCCTGCCTCTGATCCCACCCGACCAGCTTTCGCCCGAGCAGAGATCGCTGTACGACGAAATGCGCAAGGGCATCGCCGGCAATTTCAACGCGTTCAAGGTGGAACGCGAGGACGGCGCCCTGATGGGGCCGTGGAACCCCTGGCTGCATGAGCCCGCGATCGGCAAGGCGATCTGGAACCTGACGCTGGCCATGACCGCCAACGCGTCGCTTCCCGACAATGTCCGCCAGATCGCCATCCTGGTCGTCGGAGCCCGGTTCGATGCGGCCTACGAGATCTACGCCCATATCGCGGTTGCCGAGCGGGAGGGGATGAAGCCCGCGCGCCTGGCGGCGCTGGTGGGCGACCTCAAGCCGGACGACCTGGCGCCGGATGAGAACGTCGCCTTCGATGTCGCCTACAAGCTGGTGCGCGGCGGTACCCTGCCCGAGCCGCTTTACCGATTGGCGGTCGACACCTTCGGTCAGCACGGAACCAACGAGCTGATCTATCTCGTGGGCCTCTACAGCCTCGTATCCACGACCCTCAACGGCTTCAACGTGCCGGTGCCCGAACGGGAATAACCGACCGGAGATCGGCAGCGACCGGCCGCGCCGAGGACACCATGCAGCAGCTCGCTTCCGACATCGAACGGTATGGCCTGCTGGTCGTCTTCCTCAACGTCCTGCTGGCGGAAGGCGGAGTGCCGTTGCCGGCCTTTCCGATACTGATGACGACGGCGGCGCTCGCGGCCCAAAGCCGCCAGCAAGCTCCTCAGATCATTCTTGCAGGCGTCAGCGGCGCGCTGATTGCAGACCTCGCCTGGTATTGGAGCGGTAAGCGCTATGGCGGCCGCGTTCTGGGACTGCTTTGCAAAATGTCCTTGTCCCCGGATTTCTGCGTTCGCCAGACCGAGACGGTATTCTTGAAAGTCGGTCCTTGGTCGCTGCTGTTTGCGAAATTCCTTCCGGGGCTTTCGACCGTTTCGGTGGCGATGGCAGGCGTCACCCGGATGTCGTTGCCCGCTTTCGTCCTGCTCAACGCAATCGGGGCGCTCCTGTTTGTGGGCGTTGCCGTCGCGTTGGGCGTGATATTTCATGATGCGATTTCCGATATCCTTCTCCGGCTCGCGGAGATCGGCAAGTATGGCGGGTTATCCGTCCTCGCGCTGCTGGGCCTGTATTTGCTGGCACGGTGGTGGCGGCGGCAGGCCTTCATCCGCCAGCTTCGCGGGGACCGGATCACGGTCGATGAGCTGCGCGGATCGATCAGCAAAGGCCAAGGGCCTCTCATTCTCGACGCGCGGCCAAAGGAGGTTCGCGAGCGGGATGGGATCATTCCGGGCGCCCTCTCCGCAAACCCCAAGGACATCGATCCTGTTGTAATGACCTTGTCTCGCGATCGGGAGATCGTCGTGTACTGCGCATGCCCAAACGAGGTGTCGGCGGCCATCGCCGCCAAGCATCTGAGGCAGGCAGGGTTCAAGAAGATACGCCCGCTTCTCGGTGGGATCGACGCTTGGATCGGTGCCGGACAACCCTTGGAGCGTGCACCCTCGCCGGCTTCCCGGAGTGAGACGGCACGGCGCGTCGATCGCGACACTGAGTGACGTCGTGCGGCACTACGAGAAGGGCGGAATTCGCACGCCCGAGCCGTTCTCCCATGATGCTTCCAATCCAGCTGACCGACCAGGAGCGGCTCGATCGCCTTCATGGAAATGTTGACGGGGAGCGACGACAGCGCGCCATGGGCGCTAGCGTATGTTCCGATCACACGGAACCACCCAGGTCGTCTTGGCCGGGCTTGTCCCGGCCACCCACGACTTGCTTGGCTGCGCGAAAGACGTGGGTGCCCGGCACAAGGCCGGGCATGACGACCGAGAGATTGTGCGCCCACGCTACCGGAACGAGTTCTAGCCGTCAGAACCCGTCGGCATTCGGCGAACGGCTGCACGGCCGCCCTGTTCGGCGTCAGAACTCCGCAGCGCCCATATCAGTGCCGCGAAAGCAAGCGCTTGAGAGGCACCCCCGATCTAGACCGCCTCGGCCAGCTGAAACAGAGAGTCCGACCGACTTTGTCCGCTGGCCGGACGCTCGACCGAGGAGCCGCTTCGCGGCGGCGAGCACGCTATGAGCGCGCTTGCTCGCCGCGTTGCGCAAGTGCACCCGTTGCGACTTGTAGCTCCTGCCAATACCGCCGCAGCACGACTTTTGCTTCCTGCTCCAGCGCGGCAAGCTCCTCGCGCGGTTTGTGCTCCAATTGCGCGAGTAATCGGGCGAGCTCGGGTGGGTCCGGGATATCGTGGCCGCCGGGATTTTGCTCCTTCCGCAGCGCAAGGGTTCGGCGGATGCCGAGCAGTGTCAGGCGGGTACGCTCCACGCCATTCCGGCCGCGTTCCACATAGTCCGCCAGCTCCTCCTCCGACGCGGCGCGAGCCGACGCGGTCCCGGTCGAATTGCTCTTTCAACAGCCAGAAGACTTTGTACTCACCTTCTTCGCGAATGATGTCCACGCACAGCTCGACGCACCCGTCGCAGATGTAGGCCGATGGACCGGCGATCAGCTTCTTCACCTCGTGTTGGCTCTTGCCACAGAAGGAGCAGTAGAGCGTCCTTGCACCGGCCGGGACCGGCGCTGCCGGCTCCCCTCCCCCGGCAGGCGAAGGCGGCGGCTCTTCGGCCGCACGGGATTGCGCCGCCTCGATCTTGGCGGACAGGATATTCCAACTGTCGTAGCCGAACGCTCTGGCGATCAGCTCCAGACAATTGCTTGTTGTTCGGGCTTTGAACGAGGTGGCTCGAGCAAAGAAAAGAGCACCGAGCCACCTCAACCAGGCCGCAGACCGATATGTCGAGCCTAGGAAGCGGCCCGTATGTGCTCGATCGTCTTGCCGGTGTCGCCCTTGCCGGCGGGCTTGCCGGCTCCGATCTCGATCCGGCGGGGTTTCATTGCCTCCGGGATCCGGCGGACCAGATTGATCTGCAACAGCCCGTTCTCGAACGAGGCGCTCTCGACCTCGACATGGTCCTCAAGGCTGAATTGGCGCTCGAACTCGCGGGCGGCGATCCCCTGGTAGAGATATTCGTGACCCGACTTCTGGGTCGCCTGCTCGGACTTGCGGCCCGCCACCGTCAGCATGTTCTGCTGCACCGTGACGGTCACGTCCGCAGGCGCGAAGCCGGCAAGCGCCAGCGAGATACGATAGGTCTCCTCCCCGGTCCGCACGATGTCGTAGGGCGGGTAGTTGTCTTGTGTTTCGAGTTTCTGGGTATCGTTGAGGAGATCGAACAGCCGGTCAAAGCCGATGCTCGACCGCCAAAGGGGGGCAAAGTCGTAAGTCCTCATAGCCACATCCTCCTCTTGAGCAACATGGATACGAGCAGCACGCCGGGACACCGCCGGCGCCCGCACCGGGTCCTCGAGTGGCCCGGCGGCCAATGATTTAGGATGCTGGCCTCGCTGTTCAAGGTGCGACATGCTGCCGCCGACCCTAATTCCGACCCGCGCGCATCGCTTCGATTCACCGGCCCGCGCTCGAGCGATCGGCCGAGCCCTCGCTCGCGGGCCCGACGCGGACCGGGATCGCCTGCGGAGCACCGTTGCGCTCGACCGTAAGCTCGATGCGCTCGCCCACCGGGGTGAGCCCGATCTTGTTGCGGAGCTGGGTCGCGCTGCGGATCGGCGCGCCATCGGCCGCGATCACCAGATCGCCCTTGCGGATGCCGGCCTGCTCGGCCGGCGATTTCGCAACCACTTCGGCGATCACCGCGCCTTCGTTGCGCTTGGTGTGAAAGGCCGCAGCCAATTCGGGCGTGAGGTCCTGCGTGCTGATGCCGACGCGCCCCCGCCGCACCTCGCCGTGGGCGACGATCTGCTCCATGACGAGACGCGCCATGCTGATCGGCACCGCGAATCCGATGCCGATATTGCCGCCGCCCGGCGCCAGGATCGCGGTATTGATGCCGATCAGCTGGCCGCGCAGGTTCACCAGGGCACCGCCCGAATTGCCCGGGTTGATCGAGGCGTCGGTCTGGATGAAATCCTCATAGCCTTCGATTCCAAGCCCGCTTCGTCCGAGCGCGCTCACGATCCCCGAGGTGACGGTCTGGCCGAGCCCGAACGGATTGCCGATGGCGACCACGAAGTCGCCGACCTCGAGCTTGTCGCTGTCGCCGAGCGGAAGCGCCTTCAGGCCCGATCCGTTCTGAATTTGGATCACGGCGACATCGGTCGGCGGATCGCGCCCGACGATCTTGGCGGCGAAACGCTGGCCGTCCTTGGTGGCGATCTGGATGTTGGAGGCATGCTCGACCACGTGATTGTTGGTGAGCACATAACCCCGCTCCGCATCCACGATGACCCCGGACCCGGTCGCCTGCACCTGTCGCTCGAGCTGCTTCGGCACGTCGAAGAACTGGCGGAACACCGGGTCCTGATAGAGCGGGTTTTCCTCCTTGACCCGGCCGCGCACCGAGATGTTGACCACGGCCGGGGTCACCTCCCGCAGCAGCGGCGCGAGACTAGGGGCCTGCTGGCCGGCGAAATCCGGGATCGTCGCCGATGCCCCCGACAGCGGCGGGAGCGAGCAAACAACGGCCATTGAAACGGCGATGGCCGAGAAGCTGCGTCGAACCGTCATGTCTCTCCTCCGCTACGCTTATTTGACCCGCTTCCAGTAGAGCAGCGTAGGGCCGCCGCCCGAAGCATCCGGATTCTCCCATTTCAGATCTTCCGGCGAGAGCACGGCGAACTGGCGCTTCTGCAACGTCTGGTCCCAGTTCGGGTATGTGCTGCCTTGAACATGGAGCGTCAGCGTATGGCCCGTCTCATCGACCGCGTAGGTGCCAAAATGGGCAAGCGTTCCGCCAACCACGGCCTTGTTCTCGTCCACCGTACCCTCGGTACGGTTGTTAGACTTGAACTTGGGCAGGTTCGAGCGCGCAATCACGAGCGCATAGTGGCCGTTCCCGTCGAACATCAAGATGCCGCTCGGATTGGGCCCGAAGTTCGGGGTCTGGGTGCCGTCCGGGTTCACCTTGTCGTCGATCAGCAGCCGCCACGTTCCGGCCAGCTGATCCTTCTGCGATTTCGGCTCCTCCGCACCAGCCGGAAACGACGCCAGCGCCAGCGCCGTCACCACCGAAAGACCAAAGACACGCCACCCATTCATGATGTTTCTCCCTCCGTTGGTTGATGACCAGCGAGGCTCGGCACGGCCTGCCGTCACTGATTTCAGTCGTATTGCGAGCTGGATTGGGCGCCGTTGTCGGGCTCGGCGGCCGACAATCTCCGACCGGGCGCTTGGGGCATTTGCTGCCGGCTTTCGGTGACGGAATTCACCGCCGTCCGATCCTGGTTGAGCTGAACCGCGAGATTTGCCGCGCCAAACCAGACGGACGCGGCCAGCGCAAGCGCAAAAAGTGTGTCCCACATGGGTCCCTCCGACGATGGACGCTTCAAGCACCGGGTCTGCAGGCAGGCGGCTGCGCCGCAGGCGGCTGCGCCGCAGGCGGCTGCGCCGCAGGCGGCTGCGCCGCTACTGCAGGCGAGGTCCCTGCTCGCCGTTCCCATCCAAACGCCCGAAATTGCGCCGCCGGTTCGCGCCGCGCCGCTCCAGCACGCGGCGATAATGCGGAACCGGCTTGCCGAATTGGGCTGCTTGCCGGTCGAGCAAGCGAAGCGCATCCATGATGTCGTCGAATTGCACCGGCGCGTGCCCGGGCGCGCGGCGCAGGGCCGGCACCGCCTCGACCGCGCAGGCGTCCGATGCCCAGGCAGCCAGGATGGCGCGCTTCTCGGAGAGTGTGAGATCGGGGTCGTCGACCACGTCCACGGGCTGCGCGAAGGCCTGCGCCGGATGCAGCAGCGTGGTCAGGTCAAAAGTGTCGTCGTGACGATCAAGGCCGGTCGGCGCGACCGGGGTCCCCATTTTTCCTCGCATGGCATCCTCCTTGGCTAAGCGAGCGGTTTGGGTCGATGCATTGCCAAAGGCCGCCGCGACCTTGTCGCGGACGGCGCGCAGTCGCCGACTGGCTGTTGCCGATGAGGGGATGGTCGAAACCGGGCATCGACCATCGCAGGGGAATTCGCAAGTCCTCATAGCCACATCCTCGGTCGAGCAACATGGATACGGGCGGTGCGCCGGACATCCGTCGACGCCCGCGCCGGGCTCCATCGGACACCCGGCGGCCGACAAATTAGGAAACGTTTTGTGACTTTCAAGGCCCCGTGTTGATCGATCTCGCCGCGCCGGGGCCGCCGGTAACCGTGCCTTGATACGCCTCAGGCCCTATCGCGTTTTGGTTGCGGTGCCCCTTCATTCCTGCGAATGCGGGCAATGCGGCGGCCTCGGTGCCAGACCTCCAGGTCGCAGCCGTCGAGGAATTGCCTGGCCGCAGCGACGGCCTCGGCGTCAGTCACGCAATTGATCTCGCGCACGCCGATGAAATACCCGGAATCACTGGTGAGGTAGACACGGTAGTAACCCATCTGCGATCTCCGCATCGCAGTAAACAGGGCGTTAACGGGCTTTCTTGACGGCCGATATGTAGTTGCAGTCGCTCGGCGCAAGGGGGGGAAGGCGCTCGACCATTGGGCCCGGTCGAGCAGAAGCCGATCGCGGTACCCCTTGAAACCGGTCCAGTGCGTTCTAAATTCTCTTGCCGTCGCGCCAGCGCGCGGCGCCGGGCGCTGCCAAACAGGCCCGGCAAGCACGTCGGACGCCATCCGACGCCCGACGGCTTCGTACCCATGTTGCTCAAAAGGAGGATGTGGCTATGAGGAATTTGGACCTGACCCCCCTGTGGCGATCAACCGTCGGCTTCGACCGCGTTTTCGATCTCCTCAACGAGACGCTTCGAGCCGGCAACGAGAACCACTACCCGCCCTACAACATCGAGCGGACCGGCGAGGATCTCTACCAAATCTCGTTGGCGCTGGCGGGCTTCGGCCCGCAGGACGTCGCCATCACGGCCGAGCAGAACGTGCTGACCGTCGAGGGCCGCAAGACCGCGACCGGCGACCACCAGTACCTTTACCAAGGCATCTCGGCTCGCCCGTTCCGTCGCCAGTTCAATTTGGCCGATCATGTCCACGTCAAAAATGCATGGTTCGAGAATGGCGTCCTGCAGATCGACTTGGTGCGCGAGGTGCCGGAGGCCATGAAGCCGCGCCGGATCACCATTACTTCGAGGGGCGACGCCACCGCGAACGCGCCCGACAAGCACGTCGAGCAGAAGCAAGCCGCCTGACCAATCGGCAGGTGGCCGCGGGGTCTCCGGCGCAGCGCTTTTCGGCGGAGACCCTCGTGGGAAGCGGCTTCGGCCCAAGCGCCGGCCGCAGCCGCGCTTTCGACCATCGCAAGCCACCCGCCGCTCTTAGACCCCAGCCTTTCTTGGGAGAGCGAGCATGCTCGAACGCACATGGACCAGGGAAACCGCCGTCGATCTTGTAATCCTGCTCTGCGGCATCCTGTTGGCGATTGGACCTTTGCTGCTCAACCTCGGCGGTGCGCCGGCCTGGAACGCCCGGTTCAGCGCCATGGTGATCTTGCTCTCGGCCCTGGCCGATCTTACTGCTCGGCCTCAGTGGAGCAGTCGGGTCAATGTCGTACTTGGCGGATGGCTCATCTTCGCCCCGTGGGTACTGAATTTTTACGATCAAGCAGCAACGGATTTTCACCTCGTGATCGGGGCCGCCGTCCTCGCCCTGTCGGCGGCAAAGCTTTGGGGCCGTCAAGGCCATCCACCCTGGCTGTACGAGCCGGGAGCAGCGGCGCGCGCCGCCTGGCTCCGGCAGACCCCGCCCGAGACAGAGCCTGGGATCCTCTCCGACATCGCGGCGGAGCGTGAGGGCCGGTTTGGGGCAAAGAAAATATTCAGGGCCGATGCCGACCAGGGAAACCGGCCGCCGACATGCAGGCGGCCGCAGGACGTCGAGCGCAAGAGCGCGCGCCTCCATTCCACATCTCGGCCGCGCCCGCCAGCCGCCGTTGCTCCCTCGAACGAGAGGCGCTGCCCTGGGCTGAAAAGAGAGGCGGCAACCATCAAGCGACCGCCGGTAAAGCCGAGAGGACGACGGGGTCAACCTCGGCCGCGGCCTTTCACATAGGTGGCGCAACATTCCAGGAAGGACCTGATCGGCGCCCCGGCCTCGTTCCGGCGGAATGCGGCCGCTATTCCGATCGTGCCCGAAAGGCCGCGAAGCCGCCGGTAGACCACATTGGGCATGTTTATGCGGCAGACGGATTCGGTCAGGAGGATAACGCCGAAACCCGCACCGACCAAGCTGAGCAGAGCGATCAGGTCGCGCTCGATGCGCGTGATGCGCGGCGTGAAGCCGCCTTGTTGTCCGAGCTTCAACGTGGATTTGTAGATTCCGTTGGAATTTTCCGGATGCATCACCAGAAAGGGCTCGTCGGCCAGCTTGGCGATAGGGATCGTTTTCTTGGAGGCGAGCGGGTGGTCGCGGGAGAGCGCGATCGTATGCTTCTCGGAGAACAGCTTCATGAACTCCAATCCCTCCGGAACGGAGGATGGCGGCAGAAGAAAACCGACATCCAATGCGCCGCCCCTGATGCCCTCGACTTGGCGATTGGGCGACAAGATGGACAGCTGGAGCTCAATCTCCGGATAGTGCCTGCGGTATTGCGACATGATGATCGACGGCACTCCGGAGAGCGTGCTCCCGAGCGCCAGCCCGATCCGCACGATGCCGAGCTCGCCGCGGCCGGCCCGTCTGCCGACCGCGACGGCCCGGTCCGCCTGCGCCAGCGTGAGGCGGGCCTCCTCGAGAAAGATCGCGCCGGCCGGGGTAAGCGCGACCGACCGCGGTCCGCGCGACAACAGCTGGGCGCTCAACGCGGCTTCGAGTGCCTGTATTTGCGTGCTCAAGGATGGTTGCGCGATGCCCAGTCGATTGGCCGCGCGTCCGAAGTGGAGCTCCTCGGCGAGCACCACGAAGTAGCGGAGTTGGCGGAGTTCCATTAGGGTGACACGTGCTCAGCTGTTTCGGCGCGGCGCGCGGCGACCGATCCCGACGGGCAATCATGATAGTTATTACCTATCGAGGGCGCCTGTCTACGAGATTGATGGGCGGGGTTCGGGGTGGTTAGGTCCGCGCCAAAGCGCTGGAACCCGAGCCGGGCAAGGGAGGCTAATCCGATGAACGACACTCCAGGCATCACCAAGACGGTCATCACGGATGCCGTTTTTCGCAGCTCGCAGCCTTGGCTGGAGCTTGATCCGAAGCGGGACAAAACCGGTTTGACGGAGGGTGACGACACCCTGTTTGAATCTCTCGAGGAGAAGGCGGCGTATTACCGGCAGCCTCTGTTCGGCAAGCGGTTCTCGACCGCGGCGTTCTTGAAGCCGGAGCGTGAATTCAACCAGATGACGTTCGTCAAGGCGCGGGTGCCGGCCGGCGGTCGTCTGCTCCTGATCGCGGAGGCATTGGAGCCGACCGGTCTGTTGGAGATCGCGCGTGAGACGCTCGCGCCGGGGGTCGAGGTGGTGCCGCTCGAGGTCCGCCCCTACACCAAGGCGCGCGACTTGGTGACCCGGCAATGGGGGCTGTTCCGCGAGTTCGCTTCCAACTACCGGCAAGGCGAGTTCGATGCAGTGATCGCGAGCCAAATGCATCACTGTGATGATTATGTCCCGGAGCTCAAAGCCCTGGCCGGCCTGGTCAAGCCCGGCGGCAGGCTGGTGCTGGTCGATTACGGCCCAAATCCCATGACCTTCGAGCTGGCCAAGCAGGATCCGCAATTGGCCTGGCTGTTGCGGATATTCGTGACCTGGGCAGGGGCGAGACGGGTGCCGGTCGATCAGGCTTTCGAATATCAGAAAGCGAACTGGTTGAGCGCGCCGGTGCATGAGGTGCTCGCGGCGGCGCGCGAGGTCGTGGTCGAGCCGCATCTGTGGGAATACAAGACGATGGCGATCATCGACGGGGTTTGCAAGCACTCATGAATATGACTCCAAAATCTTCTCGGTCTCTGCGAATCGGCATCGATGTGGGAGGTACTTTCACCGACGGCGCGATCTGGGACGACAACGCCGGCAAGCTGCTGTTCTCGAAGGTTCCCTCGACCCCGCCGACTTTCGCCGATGGCGTGATCGCGGCGGGTCTGGAGGCGCTGTCGCAGATGAGCGCGACCTTCGCCGATATAGAGCATTTGGTGCACTCATCGACCGTCGCCGCCAATGTCGTGGCCGAGAAGAAGGGCGCGCGGGTCGGACTGATCACGACGGCGGGGTTTCGCGACGTGCTCGAGATCCAGCGCACGCGCCGGGACCGCCTGTACGACCTGTTCTACGACAAGCCGGTGCCGCTGGTGCCGCGTGAGCTGCGCCTCGAGGTGCCCGAACGGGTCGATGCCCAAGGGAACATCCTGGTCCCGCTGGACGAGGACGCGGTCCGCAAGGCCGTCGAAGAATTGCGCGCGGCCGGGTGCGACGCGATCGCCGTGGTGTTCCTGTTCTCCTTCATCAATCCGAGGCACGAGCTGCGGGTCGCGGAGATCATCAGCGAGCTTTACCCGCAGGCGTTCGTCTCGGTTTCGGCCAAGGTCAATCCGGAATTCCGCGAATACGAGCGGGCGAGCACCACGGTGATCGACGCTTACGTGAAGCCGCAGGTGACGACCTATTACCAGGATCTGGAGCGGCGGCTGCGGACCGAGCACGGCTTTCGCGGGCGACTCGACATCATCCACTCGGGCGGCGGCACCATGGGGATCAAGGACGCGGCGGCGCGTCCGTCCCAGACCGTCGAATCCGGCCCGGCCTGCGGCGTCATCGCGGCCGCGCATCTGGCGCAGGCCAACAAGCTGCCGCGCGTGATCGCGCTCGACATGGGCGGCACCACCGCCAAAGCCGCCTATATCGAGAACGGCCAGTTCAAGACCAACAATACTTTGTTCATCGAGCGGTTGCCGGTGCGCGCGCCCGTCGTCGATCTGATCGAGATCAGCGGCGGCGGCGGCACGCTGGCCTGGATGGACGACGGCGGGCTGCTCCATGTGGGGCCGCGCAGCGCCGGCGCGCGTCCGGGACCGATCTGCTATGCGCGCGGCGGCACGCAGCCCACCATCACCGACGCCAACGCGGTGGTCGGCTATTACCCCGAGCAGCTGATCGGCGGCAAGATGCAGCTCGACATCGCGGGCGCCCGGGCCGCGTTCAAGGAGCAGCTGGGCGACCGTCTCGGCATGACCGACACCGAGGCGGCGCTGGGTGTCCTGCGCATCGCCAATTTCGACATGGAGGCGGCGATCCGGCTGGTGACGACGCAACGGGGCATCGACGCGCGCACCTGCGTGCTGATCGCCTTCGGGGGCGCCGGCCCGGTGCATGCGGCGACGCTGGCGCGCCAGGCCGGGATTCCGCAGGTCGTGATCCCGCCGGCCCCGGGCAATGTGAACGCGTTCGGGGCGTTGATCGCGGATTTGCGCTACGACTTCCAGCGGCAATTCAGCGGATTGCTGGAGGAGCTCGAATGGGACTCGCTGCGGCGAGCGCTCGACGGGTTGGTGGTCGAGGCGCGGGAGGCCGTCGAAGCGGAAGGCGCCGCTCACATCTCCACGCTCTCGCTCGAGCCCTCCGTCGACGTGCGTTACGTCGGCCAGGGCTTCGAGCTGACCATCTCGCTTGCGGGCTTGACCGATGCGGATGCCGCCGATTGGCGGTGCAAGATCAAGAGCCTGTTCGACCAGCAGCACCAGCAGCAATACAAGTACCACGACCCCGCGGGAGCGATCGAGATCCTGTCCTTGCGGCTGACCGCGCTGCGCAAGACGGAAGTCGTCGCATTGCATGCCGGCAAGGGCCGCGGCGACGGCACGGCGCCGGCGCGCAGGACCCGCATGGTGATGTTCCCGGACGGGAAGGGCCTGCAGCCGGCTGCGGTCTACAACCGCCAGGATCTGCTGCCGGGACATCGGTTCTGCGGACCCGCGATCGTCGAGGAATACGGCTCGACCACGGTCATCCCGCCGCGCTGCGACGTCGAGATCGACGATCTGGAAAACATCATCATCAACGTCGAGGCTTGATCATGGCAACCGCAGCTCGCCCCAACGCAGTTGGCCCCAACGCAGTTGGCCCCAACGCAGCTCCCGGCATCGACGTGGTGACGGTCGAGCTGGTGAAGAATGCGCTCAACGGCATTGCGCAGGAGATGCAGACGACGCTGGAGCGGACGGCACATTCGCAGGCCATCCGCGAGGTGGGCGACGCCTCCAGCGCATTGTTCGACGTGTCGGGCCAGCTCATCGCCCAGGCTTTGTCGCTGCCGGTCCAACTCGCCGGGTCGAGCGTCGCCGTCAAGGAGATCCTGAAACGGAACCCGATCGCGCAGATGCGCGAGGGCGATGTGTTCATCTTGAACCACGCCTACTATGGCGGCTCGCATCCGCCAGACTTCATTTTCGTGATGCCGTATTTCCGGCAGGGCAAGCTGAGCGGTTTCGGCTGCAGCTACGCCCATCAGGTCGATGTCGGCGGCATGCTGCCGGGCAGCACCCCGCCGCTTTCCACCGAGCTCTACCAGG
Organism: uncultured Alphaproteobacteria bacterium; assembly: GCA_963744275.1. Classification (GTDB taxonomy): domain Bacteria; phylum Pseudomonadota; class Alphaproteobacteria; order Rhizobiales; family Xanthobacteraceae; genus VAZQ01. Next base: position 416,376 of record CAVUSX010000019.1, on the reverse strand, counting down.
AAGGACTGCTCATCCCGCCGATGCGTCTCATGGATGCCGGAGAGATGAACCAGACGCTGATCGCGATCATCTGCGCCAACTCGCGCAAGGCCGATTTGGTGATGGGCGATGTCCGGGCGCAGCTGGCCTCGCTGAGCCTGGGGGCGGCGCGTTATGACGAAACCTTGACGCGCTTCGGCGAGGAAACGGTTCACGGCGCGGTGGCCGAGCTGATCGAGCGGACCCGCGTCGGCTTCCGCCGCCTGATCGGCGAAATTCCCGACGGCGCGTACGCGTACGAGGATGTGCTGGACGATGACGGCTTCGATCTGACCCCCATTCCCATCCGGGTCAAGATCACGGTCGCCGGGGAGAGCATCACGGTTGATTTCACCGGCACCTCGAAGCAGGTTCGCGGCTCGCTCAACTGCCCGTTCGCCAACTCGCTGTCCGCGGTCTATGCCGCGCTCAAGATTTTTCTCGATCCCCATGACGAGATCCCGAACAACGAGGGCTGCTATGCCGCCATCTCGGTGATTTTGCCGCAGGGCTCGCTTCTCAACCCGAATCCACCCGGCTCGGTCAGCTCGCGACCGGAAACCCAGGCACGGATATCGAACGTGGTCATGGGCGCGCTCGGTCTGGCGCTGCCCGACCGGGCCGTGGCCCAGGATCACGGTCAGGTCGCCATCTACCGGATGTCCGGGACCGATCCGAGCACCGGGAAATTCTTCTACAAATCAGAGCCGCTGCCGGGCGGCTGGGGCGGGCGCAACGGCTCCGACGGCGCCGACGTCGTCGATTTTCCGGTCGCCAACCTCAACAACACGCCGATCGAGGCGATGGAGATGCAGTTCCCGTTGCGCGTCGAGCGCTACGAGCTGCGCGCCGATTCCGGCGGTGAAGGGCGGTATCGGGGCGGGCTCGGGCTGCGGCGCGACATCAGGGCACTCGCGCCGATGGACCTGTCGGTGCGCGCCGAGCGCCACCGCTTCTCGCCGCGGGGGATCTTCGGCGGCGGCGACGCCAAGACCGGCGCTTTCATCCTGACCCGGACCGACGGACGGACGGAAAAGCTGCCCTGCAAGGCCGCCGGCATCGAGCTCGCCGCCGGCGATGTCCTCACGGTTCTCACTCCAGGCGGCGGCGGTTACGGGCCGGTAGCGGAACGCGATCCTGCTCTGGTCCAAAGAGATATCCGTCAAGGCAAGATCAGCACATAGCAAGCATTCGACAGGCTGGTTGGCGGGCGTCCGGACCGGCCGGATTTTGGGAGCAGTCAAATGCGAATGAAACCGACCCTGACGCAAGACGACGTTGCGATCATGATCGCGGCCTGCCACGCCAAGGAGCAGGAGCTGGGCTTGTACGGCACGATCGCCGTCGTCGATTTCGGCGGTGATCTCTTGTTCCTGACGCGGCCGGATAGCCAGTCGCCGAACAGCGTCGAGGTTGCGCTCCGCAAGGCCCGCACGGCTGCCTTCCGCGAGCGGCCGAGCTCCAACCTCGAGAGCCGCGTCAAGGACCGGCCGGGCTGGCTCATGTTTCCCAACGGTTTGCCCATGTCGGGCGGCGTCCCGCTGTTCTTCAATGGAGAGTGCGTCGGCGGCATCGCGGTCTCGGGCATCGCCGACGATGATGAAGTGGTAGCGCTGGTCGGCGCCGAGGCACTCAACAAGGCGCTGCCAGCCGTCTGACGGATTTCTGCCATCTGCAGGGGTGTTGCCGGCAACAAGCCCGGAAAGCCAGGAGGACGCCATGACGGAGACGAAGAAGGCCCCGGAGGGGCGCCTCGCCGGAGCGAAAGCCGCGAGCTACCTGCGCGCCGTGAACGAGCCAGAGGCGCGTGCCAGCCGCTTCACGGCGCCGATCATGCTCAAGACGGATTTGGCTTATCTGATGTGCTCGGCCGAGATGAAGCTGATGCCGCAGGACGCCGCCAAGCACCTGACGGCGGCGGTGCTGACCTGTTTGGACGAGCTGCCGAGCCGTGACACCACCCAGCCGCCGGGAGATATCGTGGGCCAGCGCGAGAAGTGGGTGACGCAGCTGGTGGACAAGAAGGATGCGGCGTGGCTGCATCTGGCCCGCAACCGCGGCGAGAGCCTGCGCAACTACATACCGCGCCTGTTCTTCCGCGACGTCTTGCACGCGCAGGGGAAGGAAATCGCCAAGCTCGTGCAGAACCTGGTCGACCGCGCCGACACACTGCTCGATGCTCTGGCGCCCAACTATCATCATCTGCAGCATTCCGGCTTGGCCACCGTCGGCGAGTACCTGTTGTCATGGGCCGTGACGTTCGAGCGCCATGTCCAGCGTCTCCAACAGGTGGACGCGCGCCTCGACAAGGGGCCCTCGACCTTCGGCGGGCGCCAGCAGACCAACGAGCTGTTCGACAAAGTCAGCGCGCGCCTCGGCTTCACCAAGCGCGCCCGCCTGCGCCGTGACGGCATCTGGGTGCAGGACCAGTTCACCGAGCCGTTCTTCGTACTGGCGCTGATCGCCGTCGACCTCGCCCGGCTGTCGCAGGATCTGCGCATCTGGATGACGCCGGAATTCGCGATGTTCGACCTGGCCGACGAGCACGCCGGCGGCAGCAGCGGCCTGCCGCACGCCAAGGTGCCGTTCGGGTTGCAGCAGGTGGTGGGCGCGGGCGTCATGGCCAGTACGCGTCTATGCGGCGAGATGGCGAGCGCTTGCGCCGGGCCGTCGGAGGGCTCGGAAGCGCTCTACGCCTCCAACACGCTCTACCAAAATGCCCTCGATGTGGTCGCGAACACCACCTATGTGGCGGAAATGATCGCGAAGGGCCAATTCCGTCTGGACGAGATGGCGCGCAAGGCGCTGCTGGACTATGCGGGCACCAGCGAGGCCCATGACCGCCTGGTGTATGACTTCGGGGTGCCGTTCCGGCTCGGCCACCGCATCCTGGGCGCGATGGTGCGGGCTCATTACTATGGCGAGCCGCTGCCCGATCTCAACGCCGTGCTGCGCGAGGAGACCGGCAAGGATTTCAACGTCGATCAGGCCGAGATCATGAGCATCGTGCTCGGCAAGATCATTTGGCCGACGACGATCGACGGGCCCGAGCTGCGGCGAATTTGGCAGGAGATGAGCCTCAAGGCCAAGGCCGCAGCCGACGCCTTCGCGGGCGAAAGCGGGGTCGAGCAGGCGCTCGACAAGGTGGTGCGGGACGCCCGGGCCTTCGCCGGCTGAGCACTCCGAGACGCGAGGTTGCCGGGTCCGCAGGCTGCTTCCGCGGCGCATAGAGGGAGAGAAACAATGATCAGGACGACTTTCATGGCGGCGGCGCTCGCGGTGATCGCCGCGTGTACGGCGACCAGCGCCCGCGCGGATTATCCCGACCGAAACATCACGATCATCGTGCCCTACCCGCCAGGCAGCACCGCTGATCTGCTGGCGCGCGAGCTCGGCCGGCAGATGACGATCGATTGGGGCAAGCAGGTCCTGGTCGAAAATCGACCGGGTGCCGGCGGCAGCGTCGGTGCCGATTTCGTGGCGCATGCCAAGCCCGATGGTTACACGCTGCTCTTGTGCACCAATTCGCCGCTGACCACCAATCTGGCGCTCTACAAATCGCTCAACTACCAGACTCTGCGCGACTTCGCGCCGATCGGCCTGCTCGGCGGCAATGGTCTCCTGGTGGTGGCAACCCCGGCGGAAAACCTGAAGACATTCCAGGATCTGATCGCTCTGGCCAAGAAAAAGCCGGAACTCGGTCTCCGTCGGCACGTCGGGCAACGGCACCACCGCCCATCTGGCATTGGCACAGATCGACAAGTCCGCGGGCGTCATTATGACCCATGTGCCCTATAACGGCGGCACGCCGAGCCTGACCGCGGTGATGTCCGGCGAGGTTCAAGTCACCATAGCCGATACCGCGGCGGCCCTGCCGCTGGTGCGCGACGGCCGCTTGGTGGCGCTGGCGAGCACCGCCGCGCACCGGCCGCAGGTGGCGCCGGAAATCCCCACGATCGACGAGTCGGGCTATCCGGGCGTTGCCATCGAAGCCTGGGCCGGCCTCTTGGCGCCGCACGGGACGTCCGACGACATCGTCCAGAAATTGAACATGGAGGCCAATCGTGTCATCGCGATGCCGGCCATACGGGAGCAGCTCATCAAGCTCGGCATCGATCCTGCAAGCAGCACGCCCGCGGAATTTCTGGAAACGATCAAGCGGGACATCCCGGTATGGCGCGACCGGGTCAAGGCGGCGGGCTTGGCCGTAGATTGACGGTGAGCAGCATGCCGGGCGAAGATGCAGGATCAGGTACCGTAGCGTTCTGGAACAACTCCATTTTTTTTGCCGGGGTGCTGACGCTTGCGGTCGGCGGCTTCGTGCTGGTGGCGAGCGCCGATTACGGCCGCGGCACGGTGCTGCGCATGGGGCCCGGCTTCTTTCCGACCATGCTGGGCACCGTGTTGCTGGTGCTGGGTACTCTGCTGCTGGTGAGCATCTTCCTGGGCGCGGCCGACCGGATCAGCAGGCCGGAAATTCGCGCCCCGCTCTGCATCGGCATCGGCATTGCCTTGTTCGCCCTGACCCTGCCGCGTTACGGGCTGGCGCCGGCGATCGCGCTCCTGGTGCCGATCAGCGCCTGCGCCAGCCCCAACAGCCGGCCATTACCGACGATCGTGCTGGTCTCCGCGTTGACCGGCTTCACCTGGCTGGTGTTCGTCGAGCTCTTGTCGATGCCGCTGCCGATGCTCGCCTGGTGACTAGATGGATCTGCTCCACAATCTCTCGATCGGCCTGCGCGAAGCCGGAACCCTGCAAAACCTGTTCTACTGCTTCCTCGGCGTCACGCTCGGCAACCTCTTGGGCGTGCTGCCGGGCGTCGGCGCCGTGGCCGCGGTCTCCATCCTGCTGCCGGTGACCTATTACGTGCCGGCCCAGACCGGCTTGATCATGCTGGCCGGCCTCTACTACGGCGCGGTGTACGGCGCCGTGACCGGAGCGATATTGCTCAACATCCCGCACTCGGTCTCCGCCGTCGAATGCCTGGACGGATACCCGATGGCACGCCAGGGCCGCGCCGGCGTGGCGCTATTCATGACCACGATGGCATCGCTGTGCGGCAGCGCGGTCGGCATCGTCATCCTGGCGCTGTTTGCCCCGCCGCTCGCCAGCGTGGCACTGTCGTTCGGCTCGCCTGAGTATTTCGCGCTGGTCGTGCTGGGCATGACCGGCGCCGCCGTGCTGGGGCGCGGGTCGGCTGTGCACTCGCTGACCTCCGTCGTCATCGGCATGGTGGTGGGCCTGGTCGGCATCGACATCACCTCGGGCGCGGCGCGCTTCACCTTCGGGTCGACGAATTTGCTGGACGGGCTCAATATCGGGGTCGTGGCGATGGGCCTGTTCGGCCTCGCCGAGATCGTGGCCAATGCCCGCACGCCGCCGCCGAAGCCCGCGACCGCGCGGATCAGCTTCAGGCAGATGCTGCCGTCCCGGGAGGAGTTCTCCCTGGCCTGGCGGGCTATCGTGCGCGGCACGATCATCGGCTCGGGGATCGGGCTGTTGCCCGGCGCCGGACCGGTCCTCGCTTCGATCATGGGCTACGCGGTCGAGCGTCAGGTGGCGCGCGAACCGGAGCGGTTCGGCCAGGGCGCGATCGAAGGCGTGGTGGCGCCGGAGGCAGCCGCCAATGCGGCCTGCCAGGTCGGCTTCGTGCCCACCCTGACGCTCGGAATTCCGGCTGATCCCATCATGGCCATCATGCTGGCGGCCCTGACCGTGAAGGGGATATCGCCGGGGCCGCAATTCATCTCCCAGCATCCGGAAATTTTCTGGGAACTCGTCGTCAGCTTCGTGATCGGCAACGTGATCCTGGTCATTTGGCACGTCCCGTTCATCGGGGTGTGGGTGCGGCTGCTGGCGGTGCCGTTCCACCTGCTCTACCCGATCGTGCTCACCTTCATGTGCATCGGCATCTACAGCGTTCGCCAGTCACCATTCGACATACTGGCCATGCTGGTGTTCGGTGGCGTCGGCTATGTGATGCGCCTCCTCAAGTTCCCGCCGGCGCCTTTGCTGATCGGCTTGGTGCTCGGTCCCGAGATGGAAGCCCATCTGCGCCGGTCGCTGATCATCTTCCACGGAGATTTCATGAGCTTCCTGCAGCGGCCCGTCAGCGCGACGATACTGCTGGCGTCCTGCGGCGTCCTGGCCTGGAACATCTACAGCAGCATCAGGGCATCGCGCCGCTCGAAGGATTTGGCAGCGCCTGCGCCGGCGGGTTCGGGCCAGGTCTAGAGCCATGATCGCAGAATATGCGAACGCTCGGGATCGTTGATGCTCGCACGGCGTCGTCCCTGCGCAAGCAGGGACCCATAACCCCTGCCCTATCGAGCGAACACGGCGTATGGGTCCCTACTTTCGCAGGGACAACCACCGGGGGGGCGCCGATACTTCTCGCGATTTTATTTTAAGTCCCCGGTCTATTTGTGCTCCACCGGCGGTGTGCCGTGGGTGTGGAACGACTCGATGGTCTTGAGACCCCAGGCTTGCCCCTTCCGGCGCTCCGCCTCGCTCCAGCGGATCGGCTTCCAGTCCGGAGCCAGCACCAGGCGGGCGCCCGCGCAGGCGACCTCGACGCGGTTGCCGCCGGGCTCGTAGACGTAGAGGAAGAAGGTCTGCTGCACCGCGTGCTTGTGCGGTCCGGTCTCGATGAACACGCCGGCCTCCAGGAAAATGTCGGCGGCGCGCAGGATGTCCTCGCGCGAATCGAGCGCGTAGGTGACGTGGTGGAAGCGGCCCTTGGTGCCGGTGTGATCGCGCGTATAGGCGAAGTCGTAGGACTTGTTGGTGGCCGTCATCCACATGCCGGCCTCGGTGCCGTCGTCGAGCACGATCTGCTCGGTGAGCCGGAAGCCGAGATAGGTCTCGAAGAATTCGCGGTTGCTCTTGATGTCGGCCGCCAGGCCATTGAAGTGGTCGATGCGCCGCACGTTGCAGCCGCGCGCCGGATAGCGCTGCGCTTGGTTCTTGAGCGCCGGCCTCTTGTCGGGAGGCGGCTGATACCATTCGGTGTCGTAATAGAGCTCGATGCGGTGGCCGTCCGGGTCCCGGCACACGAAAGTGGCGCCGTGGCCGAGATCGCCGTCACTCCAGCCGACATCGAAGCCGGAGCCCTCGAGCGCGGCGGCGCGGCGATCGAGCGCCTGCGGGCTGCGGGTGCGGAAGGCACAATGTCCGAGGCCCGAGGTGCTCGAGGCGGTGAGCTTGAGGGAATAGCGCTCGTAATCGTCCCAGCCGCGCAGATAGATGCTGTCGCCCTTTTCGCCGCTCTGGGTCATGCCCATCACGTCGATGAAGAAGCTGCGGCTTTCCTCGAATTTCGGCGTCAAGATCTCGACGTGACCGAGATGAGCGATGTCGTAGATGGGTTCCGGCTGCACAGGATGGCTCCGATTCCAGGTTTGTTCGGGCGGCTTGAATTGAATTTTCGTGCAACTGCCCGATGCACAAGGTATTCCAACGACAACGCACGCGGAGCCCAGCGGCTGAGCCGGGCTCCGTGTCCACCGCAGCCCATCACCTTCAGGATGGCTGATCCCAGGATTACTTCGCCGGAGCGTGTTTCGTCGGCCGCGTCGGCACCACGTAGTTATACGCCTTGCCGGCTTTGTCGATATTGACGGCGGGGCCGAAAATATCGGGGTGGTAGACCGGGTTGACCCCGACCATGCTGCCCGGCACCACAAACCCGCCTCTGTCTTCGCCGGAATCATTCGCCAGAGCCGCTGTGGCAGTGCCGAGGATGAGCGCCGCCACGAGAGTGATCCTGGTCTTGCTCGACATTTTCATTTCTCCAACTGTTCAGATTCTTCGCCCGCCGCAATCTCTAGAAAAGCGAGCTGACGCGAAGCTGAACCAAGCTGGACAATTGAAAAAGAATTCGCGGTTCCCGATCCCAGCCGGCCGGTGTAAACGCCGCCATCGCACATCCGTCGTCGGGCGCCGTGGCCCGGCTTCCGGATCCTGGGCTGCTACCTTTGCGGCTTGTTGAAGTATCTCGTATCCGGGGGCTGTTGGTCCTTCCTGGTAGGCATCAAAAAGCCTTCGGCGCTGAGGTAGTAGTGCTCGCTGCCGATGAAGACCTGCGCGTTGTACTCGTCGCAAATGGATTCGAACCATTCCGGCCGCGGATCGGGGTTGCGGGTGTAGCGCTTGTCCACCGTCCACGGCCTCGTCAAAGCGTGATCGATGACGGTGATCTCGTCATGCAAGATGTTCCGATCGGCTTTGTCGAGATAGATGCGTTCCTTGAAGATCGATTGATTGTCCTTGTGGAGCGGCAGGCCGGTGGCATCGAATTCCCGCGGGCCCTTGAAGCCGCGCGTCTCGACCTCCAGCACGTCGTAGCGGCCATCGCCGTCCTCATCGATCCATCTGCCGATCGAATAACCTTGAAACGTCGGCTCGATGCTCGCCGGCCAGTCTCGTCCGTCCGTGAAGACCCGACGCAGGGGGTCATAGTCGGCAATGATGATGTAGGTCGTCTCCGGGGTTATGACGAACTCCAGCGGCCGAAAAGCGACCATCATGAACGGCATGCCTTCCGCTCCGCAACGCGTATGATCGACGTCGCCGCCGAGCCCACCGCTCGCCTGATCCGCCAGGCTCGCGTCATGAATGGCTTGATACTCGGGCGTGAGCGGGGCCTGCTGCCCCTTGCCCCAAGGCTTTGTTTGATCAAACCCGGGTTGGCCGCCGACCCCGCGCACGGCATAGCGCTCCCATTGACCCTTCAGGTCGGGATATTTCGAGTAATCGAGGATTTGGGCGTCGGCGGCGGCGATCGAGATCGCCACCCACGCGCCGACCCAGAACAAGCTCCTGATCATCATGCTCATCATGGCGCTCCGGTGTCCCTGTCTGCTTCAACGCGCGGACCCTTGCGCCCGCAGCATGCGGTCTTTGTAGTTGTCCCACGGACGATCAGGCCGCTCCTCCTTGGCGTAGGCCGCCACCTCGTCGTCATCCAGGACGACGAATTTCGAGCTTAGAGACATCGCGGCCGTCTGCGCCCGTGCATCGATGTTGGTGTAGAGGGTACGAACAGCGGCTTCCTTAACCGATCGGCCGACGACCGTCTCGCCGTGGCCCCGCATCAGCACGACCGGGTTCTGTCCGAGCTTGGTGGCCAATGCCTTTCCGAGCGCGGAGTTGAGCACCAGCATGCCGCGCTCGGTCGCTGCCGACCCATAGGCATCCCGAACCTCGAACAACGGGGTTTCTTTCGGCAGGAAGCCGGCCTGAGCGAGCACCGGCCGCAGCGGCGTACCGGTCAGGCCGAAGGGGATCACCGCCAAATCGTGGGTATGGACGACGGACTGGACATCGCCGCGGGCCTTGTAGATCTCGCAGTGAATGTAGCGCTCGCCATTGAGCCGCGGCGCGTTCGGGGTGACCGGCTTGCAGTCGAGATCCAGCTCGACGATGTCGGCCCGGGTGACCAGAGCGGGCGGCATGGCTCGCGGCATGAAGAAATGGCCGGGATCCGTCACCGAACGGACGGTCGCATGCCCGAAGCTGTCGAGTATCCCCTCGTTGGCGAGGATGTGGCTGGCGGTGATGAGATCCTCGATCCTCGCCTCGTTCGAATCGGTTGCTGCGCCGGTTTGCGCGTGGGCTGCGATACAAGACGCGGCGATTGCGAGAGCGACGGACAGCACTCGCGCTGCGACGATCTGACGAGCCATGATGTGCCCTTCTTCCCGAGTCCCGGCGCTGCGGCCATCAACAATCGATGATCTAACCACCCGGAGCCCGACCCATCAATCTCGTAAACAGGTGATTTCGATAGGTAATAACTATCGCAGTTGCAGTGGACTTCGTCGCGCAAAAGTGCCATTCGGATTACAGGAAGACGTCGGCGCGGGTGTGATTGATAGCTTCCATCGATGGTGTACCGCGGGACGCCCGTAAATTCTGTGCGCAAGGAGTGTCGATCGTTTTGCGCGGCGATCCCTCCATCATTATTGGGCGACCCGGCCGACGCGATCAGGTGACTGAAGCAACCAGGGAGCATGCAAACATGGCAAAGCATTCGATCGGTCTCAAGCTCGCGGTCGCCATAGTGTCGGTGGCGGCCATGACGGCACAATCCGGAGCGCAGGCCCCGCAGAGCGGGGACACGAACGAGGCGAGGATCGAGGATCTCATCACCGCCAGCCACATGCTCGCCAACGAAGGGATACTCGACAGCTTTGGGCATGCGACCGTCCGTTCCGTGACCGATCCCAGCCATTTTTTCATGCCGCGGGCCATGCCGCCTGCACTCGTGTCGCGGGCGGACATCGTCGAGCTGGACCTCGACTGCAAGCCGGTGATGCCGAACGCGCCGCGGCTCAACGGCGAGCGCTATATCCACTGCGAGATCTACAAAGCGCGCCAGGACGTCCAGTCCGTGATCCATACGCATGATCTCGCCGTGATCCCGTTCGGGCTGACCAACACGCCGCTGCGGCCGGTGATCGCTCAGGCCGGCTTCTTGCCGAAGGAGACCCCGCTGTTCGAGGTGCGCGACGCGTACGGTCCGGCCGCCACCGAGCGCGGCATGCTGGTGCTCAACTCCGCGCTCGGAAAGGCGCTGGCGGTCAAGCTCGCGAGCAATCCGGTGGTTCTCATGCGAGGTCACGGCGAGACGGTCGTCGGCCGTTCCGTCAAGGAAGCGACGGTGCGCACTCTCTACACCAACATCGACGCGCGGGCGCAAGCCGCAGCAAGATCAATGGGGCCGAACCTCGTCGCGCTGGACGACGCCGAGCTGGCAACCAACGCAAGGGAGAATTTCGACGCCGATCGTCCTTGGGAGAACTATCGCCAGAGGATGCTGAAAGCCCAAGCGCAGCAACGCTGACCGCGCGATGTTTCCTGTGCCACGGCGCTCGATCGCGCCGACAAGCGGCGGGATCGTCCGTTTTGTCGCCATGATCGATCCACGTGGCTTGGCGCAGCTCGGCGTGACCAAATCACGCCCTCGGTTCTAAGTAGCTTTGCGTAGCCGGTCGGCTTGGACGCTGAGGATCATGGCCCTGCTCCCGCGCAATGCACATGAACCGTTGCCGGGAACAATGCCGTTCTCGGCGTTCGATCAATTCAGGTTCATGTCAGCTTGCCTGCCTAGAGATTGCGGCGGGCGAAGACAAACGACGGATGGAGAGGCAAGGATGTCGACCAAGATCGCGCTCAGGATGGACGAATGCCCGAACGCTCGAGCCTCCTTGACGTCCCGGGCACCCGCTTTGCCTATCGTCCCGCGGAAAATGCCCCTGTCACGCTGAATCAGGAGAGGATTGATGCGTCGTCAACAGTTCATCGGTGTGTTCGGGCTCGCTCTCGGAATTGGGCTCGCGGGCGCCGTCTCGAACGCGCGATCACAGATCGTAGACATGGGCAAATACCCGGACATCGCGGGGGGGTGGGGCAGAAGCGAGGTCTTCAAATGGGCGCCGCGGGGGGAGAAGCCTCCGCTGACGCCCGAATATGAGGCCATCTATAAGGCCAATGTCGCCGATCAGGCCGCCGGCGGACACGGCACCGATATAATGTACCGGTGCTTCCCGCCCGGCATGCCGCGCCAGATGATCGTGTACTCGCCGATGGAGATCGTCATCACGCCCAGCACCACTTATATGCTGATCGACCACATTCACGACGATCGCCGCATCTACACCGACGGGCGGGGCTGGCCGCAAGAGGATGTCGAACCGAGCTTCTCCGGCTATTCGCTGGGCAAATGGGTGGACGAGCACGGCACCGGCAAATACGACGCGCTCGAGATCGAAACCCGCTTCATCAAGGGACCCCGCACGCTGGACGGCCAGCTCCCGACCCACACCGACAACCAGAGCATCGTCAAGGAGCGTATCTATCTCGACGACGCCAAGCCGGGCATCCTGCATGATGCGGTCACGCTGATCGATCATGCTTATACGCGTCCCTGGACGGTCACCATGAGCTATCCGCGCTACCAGAATCCCGGACCGACCGGGTGGCCCGAGGAGGTCTGCGCCGAGGCCCAGAATTGGGTCAGCCTGGGCAAGGAGGATTATTTCTTGAGCGCGGACGGCTATCTGATGCCTTCCAAGAAGAATCAGGCGCCGCCGGATTTGCGATACTTCAAGCAGACTGGAAAGTAGCGACCGTCCCGGAATGCCGAGCGGAGCTGTCCGGCGGCCCTAAAAACGCACCCGGGCAACTGCGCACCTGCGCACCTGATTGGTGATCAGTCGATGGGTCTGCTTTTCCACACGACCTCATTCTTCGCGATCTGAAGCACCAAACGTATCTTGCTGCAGGTGAGTTTCGCGAAGATCGAGCTCCCTTTCGATATGCCGGCGGGCTTCGTCGATCAGCTCGCCGCGCTCCAACTGTCCGAAAATATACCTGCGTTCCGTATCGATGAGCATCGTCTCGATCTCGTCATACAGGTCGCGCAGCGTGAGGGAATCCTCGCCGCCATCGGCCAATTCGGCACGGTTGAGACGCTCGATGTAGCGGGCCCGGAGGCCGTCGACCAGGGTTTCCGGCAGGCTGCGTTCGGTCGCCAGCTTATCGAGCGCCTGCACGACCGCGTCGATGGCGGCGCGGCGCGCGGCGAGCTCGGCCTTGCGCTCCTCGATCTGCTCGGTCTCGGCGATCTTGGGGAGGCCGAGCCAGCCGATCACGGCCGGCAGCAGCAATCCCTGGCCGACCAGCGTCACCAATATCACCCAGAAGGTCAGGAGCAGGATGACGTCGCGCTGAGGAAACGGCTCCCCGGACGCCGTCACGAGCGGCAACGCCAGCGCGGCTGCCAGCGAGACGATCCCGCGAACTCCGGTGAACGACAGGATGAAGGGACGTTGCCAGATCGGAGATGGATCGTTGCGGCGCAGCGACGGCACCAGCCAGCGCGGCAGGTAGATCGCGGGATATATCCACAAAAAGCGTGCCACGATGACTGCAACGATGGTGACGACCGCAGCCACGGCCAGCTCGGCGCCCGACACCTGGACGATGCGCTCGAGCAGCGGACGCGCCTCCAGGCCGGTCAGCAGGAACAGCGCGCCTTCGAGCACATAGATCAACAAGTCCCAGAAAAAGATGCCCTGGAGCCGGGTTGCGGCCGGAATGAGCAGCGGCCCGTTCCAGCTGACATAAAGACCGCAAGCGCAAGCCGCGAGCACTCCGGAGCCGCCGAGATAAGCCGGCGGCCAATAAGCGGCGAACGGCGTCAGCAGGGACAGCAGGATCTCGATGCGCGGGTCGGCAGCCCATTTCCGCAGGCGCAGGCTGACATACCCGACCGCCACTCCGAAGACGATCTCGCCGCCGATGATGGCCAGGAAGACGAGAAGAGCCGAGCCGAGCGAGAACATGCCGGTGGCGACCGCCGCGACGGCGAACTTGTACAGTATGAGCGCGGTCGCATCATTGGCGAGGCCCTCGCCTTCCAGAACCACCATGGTGCGTCGCGGCAGCCCGAGCCGGCGCGCGATGGCCATCGGGGCAACCTCGTCGGGCGGCGAGATGATGGCGCCGAGCACGAAGGCGACCGCCCAATCCCAGGCGAGCAGAAAGTGGACCACCGCGGCGACCGCCACCGTCGTGAAGGCCACGCCGCCGACCGCGAGCAGGCTGATCGAGCGGATATTGTAGCGGAACTCGCGCCAGCTCATCGCAACGCCGGCCGAGTAGACCAGGGGCGGCAAGATCAACAGCAGCACCAGCTCGGGTGCGAGCTCGACCCGCGGCAGCCCCGGTATCACGGCGAGCACGAGGCCGACCAGAACCATGACGATCGCAGGCGGCAGCTTCGATCGACTCGCCGCGATGGCGGCCACCGCAATGGTCGCGAGAATGACGATGACGAGAACATGCGTCTGCATGAGCCGGCTTCCGGTGAACTTCAGCTTCGAGCGCGCTCAGCGGCGGTCGTTCTCGATTGCACCGGCGGACGACGCTTCGCCTCGTGCCAAAGCAGAAACAACCCGCAACCCACGACGATGCCGGAACCGATGAGAAGGGCGAGCGTCGGCGCATCTCCCCAGACCAGATACCCGATCACCAGAGCCCAGACCAGCATGAGATAATAGAACGGCGACACCGCGGTCGCCGGCGCGAGCTGCAGCGCCCTCGTCCAAAGAAACTGACCGGCTGCGTTCGCCACGCCGCTCGATATCAGCATTGCGGCATCCAGCGGCGCCGGCCATCGAAACCCGAACAGCAGCAACAGCGAGTGGAGGACCGCCATCGTCGTCACCTGCCACATCAGCAGAGTGGGGGTGGATTCGGTCGCCGTCATGCCGCGGACCGCGACGGTGACGCTGCCGTACATGATGGCGTTGCCGAGCGCGAACAAGGCACCGAGCTGGAGCGAGTCGGCACCCGGATGCGTGACGATGAGCACGCCGACGAACCCCGTCAGCAACGCGATCCAGCGTGCCGGCCCGGCCCGCTCCTTGAGCCACAGCACCGACAGCAGCGCGGACCACAAGGGCGCCGAAAAATTGATGGCGATGGCGCCGGCGAGCGGCATCATGCTGACGGCGAGAACCGTGAAGGTCTGCGAGATCGATTGCGAGACGCCGCGGGCGAGGTGGTCGCGCGGACGTTTGGTGGCGAACACCGAAAATCCGGCGAACGGCAGCACGAAGGCCGCACAGACCACGAGAGAAGTGAACGATCGGAAGAACATCACCTCGCCCACCGGATAGATCGCCGCCATCAATTTCGCCAGCGCCGCCGTTCCGGCGAACAGCACCGTGGCGGCGACCATGTAGGCAATTCCGAGCAGAACGTTGTCGGCCGGTTTGGCCGGAACGGCGGCCGGCCGCGACGCGGAATCGACCGCAGTGCCCGCATCCTGGTCGACTCGCGATATAGTGTCTGTCTTGCCCATCAATATTCGACCGCATGATCCGGATCGGCGTCGACGACGCCACTTATGAGATTGTGGCTGAACAGCCGGGGAGCCATATCGGCGCCGGTCGGGCCGATCGGAACGATATGGTCCCGCAAGTTGTCCAGATGAGACAACATGCTCCGCCGTAGCGACTGGGCAGCCTCGAGCGTGACCGGCTCGAACGCGATTTTGGACCCGATCGACAGCCGGCCGAGCTCGGGCAAGTCGGCCGAGATGACGGTGGCGATCTTGGGGTAGCCGCCGATGGTCTGGCGGTCCGCCATCAGCACGATCGGCTGACCGTTTCCGGGCACCTGAATGGATCCCGGCGCGGTGGCGTCGGAGGCGATGTTGAAACCCTTGGCGTGCCGGATGGCCTCGCCTTGAAACCGCATGCCGACCCGGTCGGAGCCGGACTGGACGGTGTATTCACTGCCGAAGAACTTCGCGATCTCGTCCTGGTCGAAATAGTCGTCCTGGGGTCCCGGGATCGCCCGGATGCGTCCGGGCGCACGAAACTCGATCCCTTCCACACGGCATTCATCCCGATCGGAGGCCCGCATCCGGCATAGCGGCAACCGCTCGCCCGCGATCACGGCACGGGGCCGCCAAGCGCCGGTTCCACCCCGGATATTCGTCGAGACGCTGCCCAGGATCGGTTGGATGTCGAAACCACCCTCGACGCCGACATAGAGAGACGGGCCGCCGGTCAAGGAGCCGATGCGAACCACTTCGCCGCGTTTCACCAGCACGCTGCGCATGGTCTCGATCCTGGTACCCGAGCCCGCCGAGGCGTCGGGCAGTATCTCGACCATGGCGGGCGCCCCGGCGAACGACATTCGCACGCTATCGGCTTCGATCTCGATGGCCGGGCCGAGGTAAAGGACCTCGAGGCCGCCGGTCCCGGGCTCGTTCCCGACCAACAGGTTGGCCACGCGCAGTGCTATCGGGTCCAATGCTCCGCTGATCCCGATGCCGAGATTCTGGTAGCCGGCGCGCCCGAGATCCTGGACGGTCGTCATCAATCCCGGCTTCAGAAAGTGGAGCGCCGGCTTCACGAGCCGGCCCCGAGCTTCGGCTCGATATCGAGCTTCGGCTCGAACGAGCTTCGGCTCGAACGAGCTCCGGCTCGAGATCGAGCTCGCCGCCCGCCGCCTTTGCGGCCAACAGCTCGTATTCGCGCAGCGAAACCGGCTGATAGACGACAGTGTCGCCGGGCGCCAGCAGAGTGCCGTCCTCGCCGCCGGGCTTGTCGGAATGCCGCCACATCGGCACCGGCGACCGGCCGATCAGGTTCAATCCGGATGGCGTCTCCCGCGGCATGATCAGGGACATCGCCATCGCGATCCCGAGCGAGCCGGCCGGAATCCTGTGGCGCGGGGTGACGAGGCGCGGCAGCAGGAGCTGCGAGGGCACATCACCCATGTAGGCGAGGCCGGGCAGGAATCCCAACATGTAGACACGGTAAGTGACCCCGGAATGAAGCTCCACGACCTGGGCCGTCGTCAGGCCGGTGCGGGCAGCGACATCATCGAGATCCGGTGCCATCTCGGGGTCATAGCAAACCGGCAGACGCCACTTTCGGCCGCCGCCCGGGGTGACCGTGAGATCGTGCATGACTCCGGCGATGTGGCCCTCGAGCATCGTGCGCGACAGCACCAGGGGTTCGTAGAATACCGTGAGGGAGCGGAAGGTCGGAATCGTCTCGTTCAGGCCCGGGATGCCGCTTGCACCGAGCCGCCCGGCCAGGGCCAGCACGATCGCATTGAGCCCGCTGTCGATATTGTCGCCGAATTCGACCACGATCGCGGTGTCGCCGGCCGTCAGTATGCGGTAATCGGCCATGATGGCTTCGGCCTCACCCGGGCGACCCGCGCCTTAGGTGGCCGCCGACGCCGAAAACCAAATGGCCGAGAGATTGGAGGCGCCCCAGGGCCGAAACGACTGCTGCGTGCTGCTTCATGAGGCCCGGCCATCAAGTCCACGTCTGAATTCGCAGACTAGCACATCCCGATCCGCCTGTATCCACCGCAATGGCCGCCGCGAGGGCGGCTGTTTACCATGAACGGAAATCTCCTACATCTCGGTTTGCGGGGCTCGGAATTGGCAAGTCGGCGTCGCCGCCTTCGGGGGTCACGGCCGCCAAGGGCGCTCGGCGGCTTCGGATATTGCACGCCGGGCTCGCATGCCGTCGATTTGCGGGTGAGTGCGAGCAGGCGGACCCGACGGCCCACCCCCCGAATTGTCGCGATGAGACGCTCGAAGCGCCCGCCTGGCCTACCGACGAATTGTCGATGCTCTCAATGTCGCGAAGCGACCATGGCCATCGCCGACGAGCCGGCGACGACATTCGGAACCTGATGTGCATCGGAGCCGGCCACCGGTATCGCCGACAACGTTCGACCTTGAGGGCTGCGAACCTCGACGGTCCAGCCCCACCATTTGCCGCCAACCTCGATACTCAGATCGGAAGCGATGAGCTCCGCCAGCTCGAGCGCCCTCTCGGCCGCCGGAAATTCTCCCACCCGAAGATGAGTCTCCGCGCGCTGAGGGCTCACAAGGGCGATGCAGTACTTGGTCATGGGACACCCGGTGCCATTCATCCGAGAAACACCGTTATCAAGGCCGCTTTGATGTTCAGCTACGCCAATGATTAAACTTGAAGACATTTGTCGCCAAAACCGAGCTTCGCGACCCGCCCTGCGTCTCGATCCCCGGAAAACTCCGACCGAATTTCGCAACGATTGGATAACCATCTTCCGTCCGCGACACGGCGGTCGATGCCGCCGCCGCTGAGCACGGCGCCGCAAATCGCCTTTTCTTGAAAGGCCGCCTGCGACCCCCATGGATCGAATTGGTCCCGATCCGGAGATTTACGACAAATGAAGCATAAGAAGACTCGGTCCGTTCCGCTAACCGAACCAGACAACATTTCATGCTAAGCCCATCCGGCAACAACTCTGGGCGCGGCGTGATTCCATGCAGCTCGAACACATCGCTCGAAACCGGGCGCCGATGGTTGCGGGCCACCGCGCAGGGCTCCACGCTGCTCAGCGTGATGATGATCGCCGTGGTCTGGGCCGGGGTCGGCTTTCACTTGAAGGTCGAGAATGATGGCGCCGAAGCAGCCGCGGTGCAAAACTCCGCGAATCTCGCGCGCGCCTTCGAGGAGCATCTTTCCCGGTCGCTGAACGAGATCGACCGGTCGCTGAAAATCATTCGCACGAACTATTCGCTGGACCCGGCCGGATTTGATCTCAGGCACTGGTTGAGCATCAGCCATATCTTCGACGAGAACACCTTACAAGTCGCGATCATCAGCCCGGAAGGATTCATCAAGGAGAGCAACATCAATTCATCGACCTCGGTCGGGACCGACCTCCGGGATCGCGAGCATTTCCTTCGCTTCGTCCACGCCACGACCGACGACCTCTACATCAGCAAGCCGGTCATCGGCCGCACCACCGGAAAATGGTCGGTGCAGCTGGCCCGCCGCATCAACAACCCGGATGGATCGTTCGGCGGGGTGGTCGATGCCTCGCTCGATCCGAATTATCTGTCGCGCTTCTACAGCTCCGTGGACGTCGGCCACGACGGCTACATCAGAATTGTCGGTTTCGACGGAGTCGTCCGCGCCGTGGGCGGACACGCCGCGGACCGCCCTCGGAAAGGATCTGTCCAAGGCCGCTCTGTTCGCCAATTTCTCCAAGCAGGAGGCCGGGTGGTACTACACCCCCAGCCGCATAACGGACCAAATCCGTCGGCTGGTGACCTATCGAACCGTCAAAGGCTTTCCGCTCATCGTGACAATCGGGCTTTCAGCACCCGAATTGTTCTCGGGAGTCTATGCCAAGCAGCGCTGGTACGATCTCATCGCAATCGCCCTGACCCTCGTGATCCTGGTGGTGAATGGATTCAGCGTCAGGGGACGTCTTCTGCGTGAGAAGATGGCGCACGTCCTCAAGGTCCAGAATTTGCGGTTCAATGCATTGTTGGCCGACATGCCCCTGGGCGTGTGCATGTTCGACGAAACGGGCTGCCTCGCCATCTCGAACGATCGCTATCTCCAAATGTATCGCCTTCCGACCGACGGGATCGCGCCGGGCACGCCGCTGCGCGAGATCGTCGAGCACAAGAAAGCCAGCGGAGCCGCCGTGGGCGACGTCGATGCGTTCTGCGACAATTTGGCGGAGCAGCTCGATCAAGGGCTGCTGGTCAGGGGGCTGGCGCATCTCGACGACGGCCGCGTGATCTCGTCCCTGAGCCAGCCGATGGAAGATGGCGGCTGGGTATCGATTCACGAGGACATCACGGAGAGGAAGCGGACCGAGGAGAAGATCGCCTATATGGCCCACCACGATGCGCTCACCGGCCTGCTCAACCGCGCTCGATTTGCCGATCAGCTCGAGGAGCGGCTGGCTTCGGTCACGGAGGGAGCGCAATTGACCGTGCTTTTCCTGGACCTGGACCACTTCAAGTACGTGAATGATACGCTCGGGCATCTGGTCGGCGACGAGTTGCTGAAGGCCGTCGCCGACCGGTTGCGTGGCTGTGTCGAGGAAGGGGATGTAATCGCCCGCCTGGGTGGTGATGAATTCGCGATTATTCATGTCGAGATCGAGGGAACGGAGGAGTCCTCCCGCTTGGCGGACGGGATTTGCGCCGCGATCAAGGCGCCTTACGACATTGGCGGCCTGCAGGCCACGGTGGATGTCAGCATCGGGGTCGCCCGTGCTCCGAAGCAATCGATACGAGCGGCCGAGCTGATGAAGCAAGCCGACGTGGCCTTGTATAGAGCCAAAGCAGACGGGCGAAGTGTCTACCGGGTTTTCGAGCCCGGAATGTTCGCCCGAATTGCGGCCCGGCGCGGTTTGGAAGCGGATTTGCGCAACGGAATTGCCCGCGGCGAGTTTCAGCTGTTCTACCAGCCGGTCGTCAATATCGAGGACAACCGGATCGTCGGGCTCGAGGGTCTGTTGCGCTGGCACCATCCGGAGCGTGGGACGATCCCGCCCGCGGAGTTCATTCCGACTGCCGAGGAGACCGGCCTCATTGTACCGCTCGGCGAATGGGTGATCCGCCAAGCCTGTCTCGATGCCGCAAATTGGCCGAACGAGATCAAGATAGCGGTCAATCTTTCGCCGGCTCAATTTCGCAACCATAACTTGACGCAGGTCGTGATCAACGCACTGGGCTCATCGGGCGTCGCGCCGAGTTCGATTGGAGCTGGAGATCACCGAGGAGATTCTCCTGGGGCACAGTCGGGAGAATCTCGCGGTCTTGGAGCAATTTCGAACGCTTGGAATTCAGATCGTCATGGATGATTTCGGGGTCGGCTACTCTTCGCTGAATTATCTGCGGCTCTTCCCGTTCGACAAGATCAAGATCGATCGCTCATTCGTCAACGATCTTTCAAATGGGGATGATCTTTCTCTGGCGATCGTGCAAGCGGTGACGCGGCTTGCCACGATCCTGGGAGTGCCGACGACTGCGGAAGGAATTGAGACAAAGGAGCAATTGGAGCTGGTCCGGGCCGCGGGGTGCACTGAATTTCAAGGTTATTTCTTCAGCAAGCCGAGACCCGCCGCGGAGATCAGCCAGCTGCTGCAGGTGGGCGCGCGGGTGGCGGCGAGCGCCGCTTAGGCGGCGGCGCGATTTCAGGTCGCCCGGCGTCCGGACCGGGCCGATACCGCACGCTGCGACCGGACGCTCGGCCGCCCGTGACGTTGCGCCGGGCTCGTCGTCGCCCAGCTGGAAGAAGCTCACCCGCTCGTTCATGTCCTGCGCCTGGTGCTCCAGGGTCTTCGCGGTCGCCGCGTTCTCCTCCACCAGCGCGGAATTCTGCTGCGTCACCTCGTCCATGCGGCCCAGCGACGTGTTGACCTGCAAAACGATAATGGATTGTCCCCGCGAGTTTGCCGTAAACCACGATGAATGCTACGTTTTGACCGGTATAAATACGCTTCGCGCCCGGCCCGAGGTCGAGCGGAGCGTCTTACGGAGCCGGCCGCGCCGTTCTCCGAGGACGGGGCGACCTTGCCGGCCGGCGATGGCGCCGGCACCCGTGTCATCGAGGACCTGGCGAGCCTTTCCGAGCTCGATCACGAGCCGTGGACGTCGCGTTACGTTCAAGGCCTGATCGACGTGCCGTTTCTCAATCTCACGCCCGGCACCCGCAGCGGAATCATCCGCGATGAACGCTATGCCGCCCTGCTCACCGCCCTCGAGCCCTTGGAGGCTCAGGTCAGAGGATTGATCGAGGAGCAGCAGCGGGCCGAGGAGGAGCAGGCGAGCCGGCAGTCCTTGCGCGCGATCCAGCGCGCCTTTCATGAGGCCCTGCTGGCGCTGCCGCGCGAGGAATACGACTGGTTCGACGTCCAGGCGCGCGCACGCCGGGACGGCCGCGCCGGCGGGCTGAACGGAGGTGCCGTGTCGGACGCCCCCGAGCTCGAGGACGCGGTACTCGGAGTGAGCGAGCCGAGCCTGTCGGAGGCGCCGCAACGCCAGTTCTTCGAATTTGCCGGACCGCTTCACGGCGTGGTGATCTCACCGGCTGCGAGCACCATGCCGCTCGACCATGTGCGCAAGCTCACGGCGCTGCCGCGCGACCGGTCGCGGCGCCGTGTTGCGGACGGGCTTGCGTTCGACTGGCAGATCCTCGAGGGCGGCGGCACGTTGCAAGGCGCCGCCGATCAGGAGGTCGAATATCGCTCGCCCGCGATACCCGGCCTCGCACGACTGCGCGTCACGGTCACGCAGCGCGAGACCGTCTGCAGTGCCGAGGCGCTGGTGACGATCACCGACAGCCTGGAGGCGGCGCTGAGCCCGGCCGTGATCACCACGCGGGGATTGCCGGGCTACACCTTCGAACGGGCCGCCGGAGAGCTGTGGCGCTGTCGTTTCGACGCCGCCCGCAATATCATCGTGGTGAACAGCGGCCACCGCGATTTCGTGTTCGCCACGCGCAACCGCGCCTTGCAGCTGCGCTACCTGGTGCGCCTGTACGTCAAGGAGCTGGTGCTCAAGAATTTCGCCGGACTGCCTTCCGATCAGCTGCTCGAGCGCATGGTCGAGCTGTCGTTGCACGCCGAGGCCAACCTCAAGTCCTCCTGATTGCGCGAGCTCGTCCGCATGCCGGAGGTCAGGGCCGAGAGCTCGGTCTCACCAAAACCATGAATTGCGGCGGAGCGCTGGACTCGTCGTGCTGATGTCTGCTCTTCTGGCGCCTGCGGTCGACGGCGAAATTCGGCAATCTTGCGCGAGCCCAGATGGCTACGTTTCCGGCAGAGTCGATTCATATCGACGCTCGATGGTCGCGCTGGGCGTGCGCGGCGCTCGCGCTGGCGGTGCTGCTGCTCGCGCTCGCGGGCGATCGCAGGGCGGCCACCCGCGCCGGCGTGCGGCTCGATCTGCCGCCGCTGATGCTGTGGGCCTGGGACCGCGACGACGACTTGCGCTTTGTCGACACCAGCACCACCGGCGTCGCCGCTCTCGCCGCCACCGTGACGCTGCGTGGCGACGGCGTCGCGCTCACGCCGCGTCATAATCCGCTGGCGCTGCCGGCGGGCGTGAGCCGGGTCGCGGTCGTGCATGTGGAGAGCGATCGGGCCGAGCCGCCGGCGCTCGAGCGCCGCGCAGTTGCGCCGCTTCGTCGACGCGCTCGCCTCGGTCAGCGACGAGGTTCCGCATCGGGTCCTGCAGGTCGATTACGAGGCGGTGGCATCGCAGCGCGATTTTTTCATCGATGCGATCGCGGCTTTGCGCCGGCGCCTGCCGGGTGCCGCGATCTCGGTCACGGCGCTTGCCTCCTGGTGCTTCAGCGAGAGCTGGACCGGCCGGCTCGCGGCCGACGAGGTGGTGCCGATGCTGTTCCGCATGGGCTACGATGGCCGCCGGGTGCGGGCGCGTTTCGAGAACGGCGGCGACTTTCACGGCACGCAATGCCGCTCCAGTCTCGGCATCGCCACCGACGAGCTGCCGGCCATGCTGCCGCCCGGCCGGCGCGTCTACGTCTTCAGCCCGCGGCGCTGGACCTCCCAATCCTACGATAGCGTGCGCACGAGGATAGACCGATGGTCACACGATCGATTGCCGGACTGACGCTGGGGCTGCTGCTGTGTACGTTGGCCACCGCGGCTTTCGCGACCGGACAGTACATCCAGGAAATCCGGTTCTTCAGCCGCTCCGGCATGGATACGCAAGACAATCTCGCTTATTTCCACGGCCGCCTCGGCATCCTGCGCCCGACCTTCGACGACAACCGGCTGTTTGCCGCCTACCGCCAGATGATGGGCGGCACCTTCACGGACGCGCAGGCGCAGCAGCTCTTGGCGCGCTGCTGCGATGCCGCGGGCGCGGGCGACGATACGCAGGCCTCGTGGAGCGAGGCGCGCAAGCGCGTGCTCAGCGCCGCCGCTCCAGCGCGGCCTACCGCGTCGCGCGAGCGGCCCCCCGGGATCGGCGCGTTCGACGTCTCCTGCTTCCCCAACGCCTATCGCAATGCCGCCGCGACGCTCATCGAGCGCATCAAGCAGCATGGCGCCGGCGATCCAGCGGTGCGCGAATGGACGATCGGCGAGGATGCGGTGCTGGCCAATTGCGATGCGGATTCCGCGCTGCCCGCCGCGGCGCCGAACGGACCGGATTGGCTCAAGGCCGATCGCGCCTACCAGATCGCGACCGCCTATCTCTACCGCTACGACTATGCTGCGCGCGGCCGAGCTCTACGGCGCGATCGGCCAGGACGCCGCCTCGCCCTGGCGCCAGCTCGCGCGCTATCTGGCGGCGCGCGCCGCCGTGCATGCCGCCATCGTGGCCAAGACCCCCGAGGGCATCGCCGCCGCCAACGCCGCCATCGCGGGTGTCGCGGCCGATCCCGAGCTTGCCGCCTACCACGCCGACGCGCCCCGCCTCGCCTCGCTGCTCGCCTTCGCGACGCAGCCGCAACAACGCGCGCAGGAGCTGGCGAAATCGCTCCTGGGCGCCGATCTTCCAGCCGCGCTGGCGGTCGACCTGCATGACCTCGAGGACCTGGAGCGAACCGGCAAGCGCTACACCGACGTCGGCGCCTGGCTCTACGACATCGACGCGCTCAACGGCGAGAAGGGCCGCCAGAATGCGGACGTGAAGGCGGATGTGCTGGCGCGCTGGCGCGACGGCCACGCGCTGCCCTGGCTGGTGGCCGTGATGATGTTTCTCGAGCCGAACGATCCGGATGCCGCGGCGGCCATGACGGCCGCGCAGGCGATCGATGCCGGCTCGCCCGCCTATTACACCCTCACCTGGAACCGGCTGCGCCTCCTCATCGGGCAGGGCAAGACCGAGGAGGCCGGCGCCGAGCTCGACCGCCAGCTGGCCGCGCCCGCGCCGCCGGAAGGCGTCGACAATCTCATGGCCTACCTGCGGCTCGCGCTCGCCCGCGATGTCGGCGAGTTCGCGAAGCTCGCGGTGCGGCGCGGCGAGTTTCTCATGTATCTCTACGACCCGCGCACCAAGCTCGACGCGATGGCGCTGCCGCTGCCGCCGACCAAGTGGGACAGATACACGGCGACCGTGCTCGGCTGGCGCACGGAGATTTTTCAGAAGGACCCGCTCTATCTCGACGCCGACGCCGCCTACGACATGGCGGCCTTCATGCCGCTGCCGATGATGGCCAAGGTCGTGCTTTCGCCCGGGCTGCCGGCCCACATCAAGCGCGACCTCGCGCTTTCGGTGTGGACGCGGGCGGTGCTGCTCGACGACAGCGAGACCGCGCGGTCGATGGCGGAGGCGGCGGCGCCGTTCTTTCCGCAATACGCCGACGGTTGGAAGAGCTATCGCGCCGCCACCACCGCGGCGGCCCGGAAGGTCGAGGCCGCGCTCCTCATGCTCAAGCTGCCGGCCGCGCGACCCTATCCGGATTACGGCCTCGGCTACATCTACAAGCGCGACGTGATCGGGAGCTTCGGACCGCGCTGGTGGGCGGCGGGCGACATGCCCTTCGCCAACACCGACGACAAGGGCAACGCCTATCTCTGCCTCGATTGCGGCCTGCCGCTGCCGCTCACCGCACCGCCGTTCATCGCAGCCAAGGACAAGGCCGCCGCGCAGGCCGACAACGATCGCCTCGGCAAGCTGCCGGGCGCGCCGGCCTGGCTCGGCGCGATCGTCATTGCCTGGGCGAAGGCGCATCTGGGCGACCCGCGGGTGCCGGAGGCGCTCCACAACGTGGTGCGGGCCACCCAATACGGCGACATGGATTCCGCCACCTCCGAGGCGGCGTACAATCTGCTGCACGGCCGGTTCCCGAGGAATGCCTGGACCGCCAAGACGCCGAAGTGGTTCTGACGGCGCGGCATCGGCTCGGCCCGCGACCAGGACCGGGTGGTGCCGATCGGCTCTTCGACCAATCCGCGGCATGCTCGTGTATACTCGATATCCGGGTCGGCCGATGCTGGTGCCGGCCGTGGCGATCGCGAGCGCCGAATGAGCGGCGAGATGGCGAGCTGGGAGCTCAAGCTTGCGCGGGTGGTGTTACCGATCCGCAGCGAGCCATTGCGCACGCTGTCGGATGCGCGTGCCTACATCCTCGCGCTGCCGCCCGGTACTCGTCACCAGGACGAATGGGAGCGCGCCGCCGACCTGCTGATGGCGGCCGTCGACTCGGCCAGCGAGACCGATATCGAGCAGGCCACGTTTGGGCTCGAGCGAGCCCTGTTGTTTCACAAGCTGCTGGCTCCGCGCTGAGGGACCGGGGCCGAAATCGCAGGAGCCTTCGGGCGTAGATCCATCCAAGTCGCCTGCCACCCCTTGGTCGAACGGCGTTTTTAGGCCAACCTCGCTGCCATGAACCGCAAGCAACGCCGAGCCGCGGGAAAACATGGCGGCCCGCGAGCGGGCGGCCCGTTCGTGGGTGCGCCGTCGACCGCCGAGCTCGCGCAAATCGAGGCGAGCGGCCTTGCGCACCATCAGGCCGGGCGGCTGCCGCAAGCCGAGGCCTGCTATCGAAAGTCCTCGCCGCCGATCCCAGCGACGTGAACGCGCTGCATCGGCTCGGCGTGCTCGCCCGTCAAGCGGGCCAGCCCGGCGCGGCCGTCGATCTCTTCTCCAAGGCAGTCGCCTTGAACGGCCGCGCTCCCGAGCTTCATTAGCAACCTCGGCAATGCGCTCATGGACCTCGGGGAAACGGCCGAGGCCGAAGCCTCCTACCGCCGAGCTCTCCGCTCAAGCCCGACTATGCGGCGGCTCACAACAATCTCGGCAATGTCCTGCAAGGCCGCGGCGAGCACGCGCAGGCCGAGGCCTGCTACCGGCGGGTGCTCGCGCTCGAGCCACGCTATACCGAGGCGCACGACAATCTCGGCGTCGCGCTGCTGGAGCAGGCCCAATCGGCGGAAGCCGAGGCCAGCTGTCGGCGCGCGCCCGCGCTCAATCCCCGATTACGCCGGAGCCTATAGCAATCTCGGACATGCGCTCTTGATGCAGCGCCGAGCGGCGGAGGCGGAGGCCTTTTCCGCCAAGCGCTGACGCTCGCACCGGACTATCCCGAAAGGCACAACAACCTCGGCAACGTTCTCAAGGATCAAGGCCGGTTGGAGGAAGCCGAAGCTCTGCTTTCCGGCGGGCGCTCGATCTCGCTCCGGATTTCGCCGAGGCGCACAACAATCTCGGCCAGGTACTGAAGGATCGCGGCAAGCTCGCCGACGCGCAGGCCTGCTTCCGCCGGGCCATCGCGCTTCAGCCGGGCTACGCCGATGCACTTTGCAATCTCGGCTTTTGCTTTTCGACCTCGGCGAGACCGAGCAGGCATTAACGCGGCCCGGCTGCGCGATGGACGGCAAGGAGAGCGCCGAAGCCAAAGCTCTGTTCATGCTGTGCATCGGCCAGTTCGCCGCCAAGCCGCAACGATTTCCGATGTCGGGGCGCTTCGCAACGATCTCTTGCGCGCTTTGACGGAGCCCTGGGGTCGACCGAGCCACCTTGCGGAATTCGTCACCACTGCTCAACGAAGACGCACGTTGGGCCGCTGCGTCAGGCGCGCGAACGCTGCCTGGCCGGGCCGTCCATCCCCCGGAACTGCTCTGCGCCGGTCCGATTGGTCGACCATTGCCGAGCGACCATTGCTGATCTGCCTGCTCGAATCGACGCCTGTCTGCGATATCGAGCTGGAGCGGCTTTTCACCGCACTTCGCTTCATCCTGCTCGAAACCGCGACCGCAGCCTCCGATCCGGGCCTGCTCGACGATGCCATGTCGAACTCGCCTGCGCGCTCGCCGAGCAATGCTTCGTCAACGAGTACGTGTTCGCCCTGGCGGAGGGGGAGCTCGATCCGAGACAATGAGACTGCGCACCGCCCTGATCGCCGGCCTGTCGCGGGCGATCCGGTTCCGCCGCTTTGGCTCGCCGTGCTCGCGGCGTATGTCCCGCTGAGCTCGTTACCGGCGACGGAAGCGATCCTGCATCGGCCTGGCCGAAGGACTTGGACGGGTTGCTGACGCAGCAAGTGCGGGAACCCTTGGAGACCGCGATCGCGCGCATCGATCCCGCGCCTGACCCCGATCACGGACGGCGTGTCCTTGCTGGTGCAACAGCAATACGAGGAAAATCCGTTTCCGCGATGGGTCAGAACGGCCTCCATGTCAGCCCTACGACCTCGACGTCTATCTGCACCGCCAGCTGCCGTTGGCGCGCCTGCGCGACCTCGGCAAGCTCGACGACGTTCAAATCCTGATCGCCGGCTGCGGGACCGGCCAGCACTCGATCGAAACCGTCCAAGGCTCGTCGGCGTCGACACGCTCGCGGTCGATCTCAGCCTGTCCAGCCTTGCTATGCGCAACGAAAATCGCGGGCGCTGGGATTGACGCGTTTGCACTATGCGCAAGCCGATATCATGCAACTGGTCGCGATGGCCGCAGCTTCGATCTCATCGAGGCCGGCGGTGTATTGCACCATCTCGCAGATCCGCTGGCGGGCTGGCGGGTGCTGATTTCCCTGCTGCGGCCGGGCGGCTCATGCGCGTCGGCCTCTACAGCGAGCTGGCGCGGCCACCTCGCCGCGGCTCAGGCTTTCATCGCCGCGGGCCGCTATGGAGCAGCGCCGACGACATCCGACGATTCCGGCAGGACCTGATGCTGGCAGGGAGCGCGACGGCCGCGAGGATCGTCGAGCACCGCGATTTCTTCAGCTTCAGCGAATGCCGCGATTTGCTGTTCCATCGCCAGGAGCACCGCTTCACGCTGCCGCAGATCAGCGCCTTCCTGGCCGAATGCGGACTTGAGTTTCTCGGCTTCGACCTCGAAGGCGTCCTGGGCGCAGTTCCGCCGGCGCTTCCCCGACCCCGGTGCGCTCACCGATCTCGACCTGTGGCACGCCTTCGAGACGGAAAATCCCCACACCTTCGTCGGCATGTACCAATTCTTCGTGCAGAAGGGGTAATCGATGCCGGGAGCGTAGCGCCTTCGCAAGAGCGCCGGGGCGACACAGTTTGGTGGCCTTGCGCGCCGTCGCGTAGGGCGGGCAAAGGCGGCCACGAGACTTCGATTGATGTACTACGCCGGGTCCGCCGTGCCCACGCGGAGCAGCTCAGTCCGCTGAGAGGCTTCGCGTGGGCACGGCGCCCAAGAGCGCCTTTGCCCACCCTACACGCTCGAGCATCAAGTCGGCTCATCACCGCATATCTGGGGCCTGTCCCGGAACGCAAACCGAGCCCGCCGTCATAAGACCAGCGAGCCCACGGGCAAGGGCACTTAATCTGGCTCGGAAGAGTCCCTCATGGCCACGTTCCGATGCAGCAGTTGCGGCTGCGACGACGACAGCGCACTTTGCAATTATTGGTCCGACCGGGTGCGCGATATTCCGCCCGTCTGCTCGGCCTGCGATCCCAAAATCGGAAGGTGGCACGGACAGTTTCCCCGGCTGTTCGGGCCGTTTCTCATGACTCCGGACCCCGGTGGCCCGCCCGCGCGAGGTGCTGGCGAGGCTGGTGAAGCGGTTGATACAGGCGGAATCCGCTTACAACAGACACGAACGCGCCGAAAGCAATCGTCCAAGCAAAGACCGGCGTCCCGGCGCCCGGCGATGAGTTCTGTTTCGATGATCCGGTCCCGGCGTATAAGCCGCTGGCATCGCACATGCGCTAACGAAGTGGATCGAATTCCAGCCAGCCGCAGTGATGACATGCCGGACCGCCATTGTTCTTGCGCCCTCGCGTCGAAAATTCTCCTGCAAAATCAACGCGGCTCATTGTAAAGAACAATAGAAGCGGATGGTCGGATAATTCCGTGTGCAACAGACAATCCGATACGCCGTTCGTTACCCCAAGATAACAATGAACATCAATGCAAGGCGCAATTTCGGAGACCGTGGGCCGAAGCGGCCTGCTGGCGCCCGCAACGCGGTTCGCGTTCCGCCTTGCGCATCAAACAAGAGCCCAGTCTGGTCACCCGTCCGGGCCCAACTGGCGCAATTCCGGAGTTTCAATTTCCCGAATAGTCTGATTTGCGCCGCCGGGTCAAGCGTGTCGAAGCCGGTAGCATCCGCCTGCAGCAAGACAAGCACTGCTCTTGCTCTTTCACCGCGCCGGTCATCGCCGAGACGTAGTTGTACCAGAGGTCTGGAGCCGTCTCGCGCCACCCTGCATTGACGCCCGCCGCCGGTCCGGCTACCGCTCGCGGAGCCATGCAGGACACCAAGGAACAGGTCGCGCTTGGCTCGATCCTGGCGTCGGCCGGCCTCACCGTCGCCAAGGCCGTTGTCGGCTTTTCGACCGGATCGCTCGCCATCCTTTCGGAGGCGGCGCATTCGCTGATCGATCTCGCCGCGACCTGATGACCTATTTCGCCGTGCGCGTTTCCGGCAAGCCGGCCGACCAGGAACACCATTACGGCCACGGCAAGGTCGAGAGCGTGACGGCGTTGGCCGAGACAGCGCTGCTGTTCCTGTTCTCGGGCGTGGTGATCTTCGAGGCGCTGAACGCCTGATCGAGGGCCGGACGCGGTCGAGGCCACGCCGTGGCCTTTCGTCGTGATCGCCGATCGATCGTCGTCGACTTCTTTCGAGCGCGCCTGCTCTATCGCGTCGCCGGCAAACTTCGAGCGAGGCGCTCGAGGCCGACGCGCTGCATTTCGGCTCCGACATGTGGTCCTCGCTCGCCGTGCTGGTCGGGCTTGCCGGCGTCGCGCTCGGCTCTGCTTGGGCCGATGCCGCGGCGGCGCTGATCGTGGCGCTCTTCGTCTGCCTGGCCGGCTGGCGGCTCGGCAAGCGCACGATCGACACGCTCACCGATGCCGCACCGGCCGGCGCCGCCGACCGCATTACGGCGATCGCGGGGCGCATGCCCGGCGTGGTCGCGGTCGAGCGCGTGCGGGCGCGCCCGGCGGCGGCGCGCTGTTCGTCGATCTTGGGTCGCGGTGAGCCGGACGCTGCCGCTCGACCGGGTCGCCGCGGTGAAGGAACGCATGCGCGGCGGTCAAACGCGACTTCCGCACGCGGAAATGACCGTCACCACGGAGCCGCGGGCGCTTGACAATGAGACGATACCCGATCGCGTCATGGTGATCGCGCGCAATCGCGGGCTCGCGGTGCACCATGTCACTGTTCAGGCCATCGGGCGCGCTCTCGATCTCGCTCGATCTCGAGGTCGACGGCCGTTGACGCTCCCGCGGCGCACGAGATCGCCAGCGGACTCGAAGCGGCGATCACCGAGGAGCTCGGGCCTGAGGTCGAGGTCGAGACCCATATCGAGCCGCTGCAGACTCAGACCGCGGGCCGCGACGCCACGCCGGAACGTGCGACGCCGTTCCGACGCGCTCACGCGATCGCGGCCGCGCTCGGCCGATCCGCGACGTGCATGACGTGCGGGTACGCGACACCGACGGCGGCGAGATCGTCAATTTCCATTGCCTGGTCGATCCGGCTCACGGTGCGGACGTGCACGACAAGGTCGACGAGGTGGAGCGTGCATTGCGTCGCCGCTCGCCGTCGATCAAGCGGGTGATCGGACACGCCGAGCCGCACCGCGTCGTTGGTTGATCGCGATCGATGGATCGAGGACAGAATCGAGAGGCCCCGGGGCTGCGGCCCCGAGGCTCTCTGGTGATCGAGCCGAGGTTGGTTGATCGCCGGAAGATTACTGGTTTGCCTGCTCACGCGCGGTCTGGCCCGGAGCGACGGTCCAGCCATGCGCCGATTGCACGAAACCATAGGACCGGGCGGTGGCGGCATTGCCGAAGATGCCGGGGTGATAGGCCGGATTGACGCCGTCCAGGCTGCCGGGAACCACGGAGCCGCCGTTGTCGTTGTTGGTGCCGTCCGCCAGCGCCGCGGAAGCGGTGCCGAGCATGAGAAGGGCCGCGAGAGCAATTTTGGTCTTGGTCAACATTTTCGTATCTCCTGGTTTGAGGTTGAGCTGTTGCCTACGACCTCGAGATAGTCGCGCGGACCGCCGGCACCACTAAATTGCCGTTCAGAAAGCTAAATTCGATTTTAGAGTGCTTTTCGTTTTGGCTGGCTTGTCGTCCCGGCGTTCGATTGACCCGCATTCGCCGTCATATACAGTCGGCAAAGCTCGATGGCAGGGAGAATCCCGATGAAACAACAGAGATCGAAGCGGCTGCGGCCAGCCCTCGCGGCGGCCGTTCTGATGCTCCTGCTCCAACCATTGCGGGCGGAGGTGCTCGAGCGGACCAAGGAGGTCGGCGGCACGACCGTTCAATATAAGGTCGTGCTTCCCGAACGGCTTCGATCCGGCCAAGACCTATCCGGCCATTCTGGCGCTGGGTGGCGGCCCGCAGACCATGAACACGGTGGACAGCGTTCTCGATCGCAACTTCCGCGCCGAGGCCGAGAAGCGCGGCTATATCGTGGTCGCGCCGGCGGCGCCGGACGGTGAGTTGTTCTTCGAGGAGGGGGACCGCATCTTTCCCGAGTTCCTGAAGATGATCGTGGCGGACTACAAGATCCAGGACGACAAGTTTCACATCGCGGGCCCCTCGAACGGCGGGATCGCGGCATTCCATGTCGCGGCGGCCAATCCGCAATACTTCCTGTCGGTCACGGCCTTCCCGGGATACATGTGGGAGCCGAGCGCCGCCAAGCTGCAGGCGATCGCGAAGATGTGCGTCTTCATGTATGTCGGCGAGCTCGACCCCTACATGTGGCACGACGAGATGAAGAAGGAGGCCGAGTTCCTTCGCTCCAAGGGCACGCTCGCGCGCTACAGCGTCGAGCAGGGTCAGCCGCACCGGATGGATACGCTGGCGGGCGCCAATGCCGGGCGCTTGTTCGACGGCTTCGAGGAGACCCGGAAAGGCTGCAGCCGGTAACGGCGATCCGCCGTCATCCGGACGCCCTCGCGTCTGGGAGGCCGCTCGCGCCGTCTCGACGGGCGCGAGCGCCGACCGGCGCCGTGCGCGCGTGCCATGGGTCGGGACTGCGGCTGGGCCTTGCCCTGCGCAATCACCATCGAGGCCGGGAATTTGAACTTCGCATGTGCAGCGCTCAACCAGCGCTCAATTCGCGGGCGGACAAATGATTTCGGCCGTGCAGCCGGGGCCGGAGCGCAATGGCAAAGCGGAAGCCGTGCAGCTTGACGATGGCGGCGACGAGGCTCAGCCCGAGCCCGAGCCCCTTGGTGCTGCGGCTGCGGTCCGAGCGATAGAACCGCTTGGTGACCGATTCGCATTCGCCCTGCGTGATGCCAGAGCCGGTGTCGGCCACGCGAATGACAGGGTCGCCGCCCTGGCGCTGAACGGTGAGGCTCCACCCGGCCGCCCTGGGGCGTGAACTTGACCGCGTTGTCGACCAGGTTGGCGACCGCCTCGAACAGCAGATCACGGTCGCCATGCACGGTGGCGTCGTCCTTGGCATCGACCAGGAGCGCGACGTGCTTGTCCTCGGCGATCGGGTCGTAAAGCTCGGCCACCTCGCGCACCAACGGGGCCAGAGCGGCCTCGCTGAAACGCTTCGAGGCGTCGGCTGTGCTCGATCTCGGCGATGCGCAGCAGCGCGGTGATGATGCCGAGCGACTGGTCGAGGCCGGCGACGGCCTGGTCGGCGACAGCGCGCAACTCGTCGAGCGTCTTGGCATGATCGCGGCCGCGCTCGAGCCGGACCCGCACCCGGGTGAGCGGCGTGCGCAGATCGTGCGCGATGTTGTCGCCGATGCCGGCAATCTCCTGGATCAGCGTTTCGATCTCGCCGAGCATGCGGTTCACGCTGACGGCGAGCTGATCGAACGGATCCTCGGCCGCCGCCCGCCGGCAGCCGCTCGCGCAAATCGCCGCCCACGATGCGCTGAATCCTGCGATTGACCTCGGAGATGCGCTGCAGCGCCCGCAGGCTTAGAATCAGGCCGACGCCGATCGCCAGCCCAAATGTGGGCAACAAGCCGAGCGTCAGCGCGCGGCGTACGATGCCGGCAATTTCGTCGATCTGATCGATATTGCGGCCGATTACCACGGTCTGTCCGCCCGGCAGCGGACGCTCGGCGAGCCGCACCTTCTGGGCCTCGCGGCCACTGTCGTCGACCCGAGCCACCGAGGTGTTGACGGGAACGTCGGGGACCAGGCCAGGAGGCAAGCTATCCAGATTGCCGATGACCGGATGGCCATCGGCATCGAACAGGGCCGCAATCCTGACGCGACGTGGATCGTTGCGCAGCCTCGCATCAATCCCTGCGCCCCAGTCGCCGGTCCGGCGTATCGGTCGTGAGAATGTTCAGCTCCGCGAAGATCAGGTCGTCGACCGTCGCCGTCATGTAGGCAGCGGTCTGCCAGTAGACGAAGCCGAACAGCAACAGCGTGGACAGGACGAAGGCGCCGGCGATGCCGAGCGCCCAGCCGAACGTGCTGGTGCGGGCGAAGTCGGAAGGCGCACGGAGAACGAATACCCGCGCCGCGCACATTGTGGATCATGGGCGGTTCGTTTGCTTCATCGACCTTACGCCGAAGCCGGCCCATATGGACATCGACCAGATTGGTCTGCGGTACGAACTTATAGTTCCACACCTCCTCCAGCAGCATGGCGCGGGTCAACATCTGGTCCTTGCGCCGCATCATGTATTCGAGCAGCCGAAACTCGCGCGGCAGAAGGTTGATCACACGGTCGCCACGCTTGGCAGTGCGCTCGATGAGATCGAGCTCGAGCGGGCCGACCCGCAGCATCGTGTCGCGATTTTCCGTCGGACGGCGCAACAGCGCCTCGACCCGGGCGACGAGCTCGAGGGTGGCAAACGGCTTGGTCAGATAGTCGTCGCCTCCGGCGCGCAATCCGCGCACCCGATCATCGACTGTGCCGAGCGCGCTCAAGCACCAGGACCGGAAGGTGGCTGCCTTCGCGCCGCAGCACTTCGACGATGGTCAGGCCCTCCATTCCGGGCAGCATACGATCGACGATCAGGGCCGATGCTCGCCGCTTTAGCGGGCCTTGTCGAGACCTTGGATTCCGTCCTCGGCCCAGTCCACCTCGATGCCGTGACCGCCGAGCACGTCCTTGATCTCCTCGGCGATCTCGCGGTCATCCTCGATGAGAACAAAATGGCCATCAGCTGGTTCTCGCCGCTCTCGTTGGTCGCGGCCGCGCCCTCGGTGACGGCGTCCGCCGAGACGGAGTCTTCCGTCTCCGAGAGCTGCCGGTCGTCGGGTTCCCTATCGCGGGAATCGTCCCCCTTTCCATCCTGCACCAGCGACATGAGATTTGCCATTCATCAGAGCGCAACCACGCAGCCGGCGTCAGAACGCCGCCTGCGCCTGCAGGTTCGCCTGCGACCGCAGGTTCGCCTGCGACTGCAGGTTCGCCTGCACCCGCAGGTTCGCCTGTATCTGCGCCGGCGCCGGTCCGAGCGCCGGCGGCCGGTCCATGGCGGCGACGCGATGGCGCACCGCCTTCTCGACCCGCTCGAAGGCGCGCACCTCGATCTGGCGCACGCGCTCGCGCGAGACGCCGAATTCCACGGCGAGCTCCTCGAGCGTGACCGGCGTCTCGTCGAGGCGGCGCGCCTCGAAGATGCGCCGCTCGCGCGCGTTGAGCACACGTCAGGGCCTCGCCGAGCGCCTTGTGCCGGTTGTCGAATTCCTCGCTGTCGGCCAGCAGCCGCTCCGGGCTCGGGGTCTCGTCCACGAGCCAATCCTGCCACTCGCCGGAATTGCCGTCCTCGCGCAGCGGCGTGTTGAGCGAGGCGTCACCGGCGAGCCGGCGGTTCATGTCGATCACCTCCTGCGCGCTCACCGACAACCGCTTGGCGATGAGCTCGACCTGATCGGGGCGCAGGTCCCCGTCCTCGAAGGCCGCGATCCTGCTCTTGGCCTTGCGCAGGTTGAAGAACAGCTTCTTCTGGTTGGCGGTGGTGCCGAGCTTCACCATCGACCACGAGCGCAGCACATAGTCCTGGATCGAGGCCTTGATCCACCACATCGCATAGGTGGCGAGACGGAAGCCGCGCTCGGGCTCGAAGCGCTTGACCGCCTGCATCAGGCCCACATTGCCCTCCGACACCACCTCGGCGATCGGCAGGCCGTAGCCGCGGTAGCCCATGGCGATCTTGGCCACCAGGCGCAGGTGGCTGGTCACCAGACGATGGGCGGCGTCAGGGTCCTCGTGCTCCTGCCAGCGCTTGGCGAGCATGAATTCCTCGTCTTTCGCTTCCAGCATCGGGAACCGCCGGATTTTGGTCAGGTAGCGAGAGAGGCCGGATTCGTCGGTGAGAACCGGCAAGGCCGCGGCGTGAGCCATGTATTGAGCCCTCCAGGCTGTGCCCGCGGATCGGCGGGCAATTATTTTTTTCGCCCACGAGAAATAGGCCCGCCGGGATCGGGGATGCCATTAAATAGGCTGTTAGAATCCGGCCTTTGCGGGCGAAAACCGGGGCAATTACAGGGCTCATGGCCGGCGCCCGCCTAAGATCAAATTTAATTTTCTCAACCGCAGTTTAATTGTGCCGGCGGATGGCCGGGCCCAATTTTTCAGATGACGGCGACGCCGAGCCGGCCCGCGTCTTGGTCGATCACGCGGCGCTCGCCGCCGAGCAGAAATGCAACCGACATTGCATCAGTGGCTGCGCGAGTGGTCGGCTGCGCTTGAAGGAAACGGAGCCGGATCATGAATTGCCAAGCCGAAACCCTCGAAACCCATCTCGAAGCCCCGATGGAGCACGCCGCCATCGCGGGCACGTCGATTAAGGTGTCGCGCGTCGCCATCGGCACATGGGCCATTGGCGGATGGATGTGGGGCGGAAACGATGAAGCCCAGTCGATTTCCACGATCCGGGCTGCTTTGGACCACGGCATCAATCTCATCGATACGGCGCCGGTCTACGGATCGGCCGCTCCGAGGAGATTGTCGGCAAGGCGATCGCAGACGCCGGCCTGCGCTCCAAGGTGGTGATCGCCACCAAGGCCGGGCTCGCTGGAAGAAGGCGGGTGTTTCGTGATGCCAGCCGCGCCCGTATCCTGCAGGAGATCGAGGATTTGTTAGGCAGGCTCGAACCGATTACATCGACATCTATCAAGTGCACTGGCCCGACCCGTTGTGGCGGTCGAGGAGACCGCCGAGGCGATGCTCGGGCTGCTGCGTCAGGGAAAAATCCGCGCCATCGGGGTGAGCAACTTTTCGATCGGCCAGATGGAGCAGTTTCGCGCCGTCGCGCCGCTGCATGTGCTGCAGCCGCCCTACAACATGTTCGAGCGCGGGATCGAGGCCGACTTGCTCCCTATTGCCGCACGCACAAGATCGCGACGCTGGGCTATGGGGCGCTGTGCCGCGGCCTCTTGTCCGGACGGATGCGGCCGGACACCGTCTTCACCGGCGACGATCTGAGGCGCCACGATCCGAAATTCCGTCCGCCCCGGTTCGCGCACTATCTGGCGGCGGTGCAGAGGCTCGATCGGCTCGCGCAGGAGCGCTTCGGCAAGCGCGTCATCGCGCTGGCGGTGCGCTGGATGCTCGATCAAGGCGTCACCACGGCGCTGTGGGGCGCGCGGCGTCCCGATCAGCTGCAGCCGGTCGATCAGGTTTCGGGCTGGCGATTCGATGGTGCGGCCAAGGCCGAGATCGAACGAATCCTGCGCGAAACCATTACCGATCCGGTCGGCCCGGAATTCATGGCGCCGCCGGCCCGCGCCATCGCGGCCTGACCCGGCGCTACGGCTGCGGGTCTGACGGAGGAGGCATCAGATGATGTCGAGTTGGGTCCATGTCGGGCCCGCCATACGGCGGCGTTCCTGGCCTCGCTGGTCGAGGCGGTGGAAGCGCTCACCATCGTGCTCGCGGTCGCCACCGTGCGCGGCTGGCGGCCGGCCGGGCTCGGGGCGGTCGGCGGCCTGGTGCTCCTGGCCCTCATCGTGGCGGGGCTCGGTCCGCTCTTGGATCGCGTGCCGCTCCATCTCCTGCAATTCGCCATCGGGGTCCTGCTCCTCTTGTTCGGCATGCGCTGGCTGCGCAAAGCGGCGCTGCGGGCGGCCGGCATCATCCCGTTGCATGATGAAGCCAAGGCGTTCGCGAGCGAGACCGCGGAGCTGCGCGAGCAGGCGAGCCGGCGCGAAGCCCGCCTCGATTGGCTCGCCGGTCTCGCCAGCTTCAAGGCCGTGCTGCTCGAGGGCCTCGAGGTGGTGTTCATCGTCATCGCGGTCGGCGCCGGAGGCGGCTTGCTGGTTCCGGCGAGCCTCGGCGCGCTCGCGGCGTGCCTGCTGGTCGCCGGCATCGGGCTGGCGATCCACCGGCCGCTGGCGCGGGTGCCCGAGAACGCGCTCAAGCTCGCGGTCGGCGTGATGCTGTCGTCGTTCGGGGTGTTCTGGACCGGAGAAGGTCTCGGGGTGCCGTGGCCGGGGGCCGATCTCGCCATCGTGGCATTTGCGGTGCTGTTCCTGATCGCCGCATCGGGGCCGCTGCCTGCTGGCGCGCCGGCCGCGCGCGGAGGTGGTGTCATGAACATGCTGACGGCTGTGGTGCGCGAGCTGTTCGGACTGTTCGTCGATGACGGCGCGCTCGCCGTGGGGGTCTGCGCCGTCGTGCTGCTGGCGGCGCTTTCCACGGTGCTGATCCCGGACCGCCCATTGGCGACCGGAGGCTCTTGCTGCTCGGCTGCCTCGGCGTGCTGCTGATGAATTTGGCGAGAGCCGCCCGGCGAAGCTGAGAAGAGGATGCGGATGCAACCATGTGGGCGTGGCGGCGCGCTCTCCGCCGTACCTCCCCCTGCAAGGCAGGGCAATTGCATATGGACGGAGCGTGATTGCGGCACAACGCAGCCGCAAGCTCCTACCCTCCCGCCCGTTGGCGGGGAGGGTGGCGACGCGCAGCGGCGCCGGGTGGGGGGACTACGCGAACTCCGTGTTCGCCCCGTCGCCACGCGGCTGCCGCAATGAGCGGCAGATGGATCGCCACCGCGGAGTTTGGCCCGGACCCCGACAACACCATAATGTCACGGTTCGCGTAGTCCCCCACCCCGCTGCCTCGCTGCGCGAGGCATCGACCCTCCCCGCCAACGGGCGGGAGGGTGAAGCCCGCGGCGCAGCCGTTCCGAACAAAACCGCCATATGCGATTGCCCTGCCCTGCAAGGGCAGGGCGACGGAAGAAGCGGCGATGCCGCCGTCGTCATGCCGCGGCGGCGGGCATTTGCTCGCCGGGCGCCGGCGGCCCTGGCGCGGCCAAGAGCCGCTGGATCAGGCTGGTCAGGTCGTCCGATTTCACCGGCTTGTTGAGCTGGATGCAATTGGTGGGCGCGATGCTCTGCGAGGTGCCGGTCGAGATGTCGCCGGTCATGATGACGGCCGGTATGTCGCGCTGAAGCATCTCGCGCAGTCCCTCGATGATCTGCAGGCCGTTCATCCCGCCCGGCAGGTTGTAGTCGGCGACGATGACGTCGGGCCGCACCCCTCCGGTCGAGGCCAAAGCCAGGGCCTGACGCCCATCCTGCGCGACCGCGACCTGGTGACCTTCATCCTGGAACAGCAGCGCCAGCAGATCGAGCAGCATGGGGTCGTCCTCGATGATCAGAAGCGAGCCGCCGGTCACCGCCTTGTCGGCGGCACGCCGTCTGCCGTCCGCCTGCCATGCCTCCCGGGCCCCGGCCGCCAGCGGCACCTCGACGGCAAAGACCGATCCCGACCCCGGGCGCGAGCGGACGTCGATCGTGACCCCGAGCAGATCGCCCAGACGCTGCACCAAAGAGAGGCCGAGCCCGAGCCCGAGACTGCGCTCGCGGGCGGGGTTGTTGAGCTGATGGAACTCCTCG
Organism: uncultured Alphaproteobacteria bacterium; assembly: GCA_963744275.1. Classification (GTDB taxonomy): domain Bacteria; phylum Pseudomonadota; class Alphaproteobacteria; order Rhizobiales; family Xanthobacteraceae; genus VAZQ01. The sequence goes on along the minus strand of CAVUSX010000019.1, from coordinate 377,279 downwards.
AAAATGGCCTGCAGCTGATCGGCCGGAATGCCGATGCCGGTATCCCACACCTCCAGGCGCAGCTTGTCGCCGCGCGGGTGGCAACCGACCAGGATGCGGCCGCGCTCGGTATATTTGACCGCGTTCGAGAGCAGGTTGCGGACCATCTGCTCGAACAGGTTGCGATCGCTGCGCACCCGCATGTGGCACGGAACCACGCGCCAGCCGAGGCCTTTTCCGCCGGTGTGATAGGCGAACTCGGCCTTGAGGCTTTCGAGCAGCTCGTTGATCGGGAAGTCGACCATCTCGGGGAAGACGATCCCGGCCTCCAGCTGGTTGATGTCGAGCAGCGTGTTCAGCATCCCCGACATGGCGCCGACCGTGTCGCCGAGCTTGCCGATCAGCTGCAAGGCGGCCTCGTCCGTGATCCGCTTCTGCAGCACCCCCTGCATCAGGCTGATGGTCTGCAGGGGTTGGCGCAGGTCGTGGCTGGCGGCGGCGAGGAACTTGGATTTTGCCAGATTGGCGCGTTCGGCATCGGCCTTCGCGGCCTCGAGCGCGGCCTCGGCCTGCTTGCGCTCGGTGATGTCGTCGATCGACAGCAGGATCTGCCGCGCGGCCCCGGGCTCGCCCGGATATCACAGGCTTCCAGCAAGCAGCCGGCGCCGGCCCCGCGGCGGCACGTCGATCTCGATCTCGCAGTTGTCGACGGCGCCGGCGTCGGATCGGGTCTTGTGCAGAAAGTCGTGCAGTGCGGGCACATCGAGCTGATGGTTGTCGTTTTTCCAGAGCCTCGCCCCCAGCGTGTCTTCCGCGGTGGCGTTGAACGCGTCGTAGAACGAACGGCCGGCCGCCACGACGTGCAAGCTCGTCGTCGAGCACGACCAGCGGCTGGCGAATTGAGTTGATGATGCTGTCGGCCTGCGCCCGCGCGGCGACGATCTCGGCTTCGGCCGCCTTCATCTCGGAGATGTCGGCGAACGTGATGACGACGCCGTCGACCGTGCCTTCGACGGTGCGGTAGGGCAGGATCCGCCGCATGTAGACCGCGCTCTCGGTTCGGACCTCGCATCCGACCGGCGCCAGGTTGGCGAGCACGTCGCGGGCGTCGGTGAGGATTTTTTCGTCGACGAAATGCGGCGTGAAGTCCTCGAACGGCCGGCCGATGTCGGAGGCGATGAGACGGAACAGCGAGGTGGTGGCCGGGGTGAACAGCCGGATATTGAGATGCGGTGTCCAGGAACAGGGTCGCGACGTCCGAGCTGTACATGACATTGCGCAGGTCGTTGGTCGTGTCGCGCTGCTGCGCGAGCGTCTCCTGCAGCTGATGATTGAGGGCGGTGAGCTCCTCGTTGAGGGTCTGCAGCTCCTGCTTGGAGATCTCGAGCTCCTGGTTGCTCGACTGCAGCTCCCTCCTTCGAGGTTCGCAGCTCTTGATTGCTCGACCGCAGCTCTTCCTTCGAGTTTTTCAGCTCCTCATTGCTCGACTGGTACTCTTCGTTGACCGTCATGGCTTCTTCGTTGATCGCCTGGTGGTCCTCGTGGGCGATCTCGAGGTCGCGGATGGCACCTCCGAGCTCCTTGCGGGTGGCATCGAGGTCCTGCTCGAGCGCGGCCGTGCGCGCGCTGGCGGCTTTGGCGCCGGCCGCTCGCCGTGGCCGTTTGGGTTTCGGCTTGTCGACGAAGCTCACCAGCATCAGCTCCTGGCCCTCGATCTCGGTCGGCCGCACGCAGATGCCGACCGCGACGCTTTCTCCGTCGCGGATCATCTTGGCCGCGACCACCGTCGCCGGCGCCCGGTCGGTGGCGGCTCGCTGCAGCGCGGCTTCGAGCTTGGCGCCGAGCCCCTCATACGCCATCGCGATCACGTCCCGGTTCGGCCCGCCGGCCGTCGCCTGCAGATAGCGGTCGGTCGCGCCGAATACGCTGAGACACTCGTGCTTGTGATTGACCAGCACGGAGGCCGGCACATAGGCCTGGGCCAACAGCTGCGCTGCGAGGTCGCCGAGGCTCGCCGCTGCCGGCGGCGCCCGGCGCCGCGGCTCCGCCACGCGCGGCATATCCGCCGGCCTGACCTCGGTCGCCGCGACGGCAGCCGCGACCTCGATCGGCTGGCCATGGCCGACATGCCGATAGATACGCTGCCGCTTGGAGATCGGCGCGAAGTAGGTGCCGAGCCGGCCGACCGTCTCGGAGTTGCCGAGCAGCAGGATGCCGTCCTCGCGGAGCGCGAAATGAAAAAGGGAAATGACCCTCTCCTGCACCTCGGGAAGCAGATAGATCAACAGGTTGCGGCAGGAGACGAAGTCGAGGCGCGAGAATGGCGCATGGGCCAGCAGATTCTGCACGGTGAAGACCACGGTCTGGCGCAATTCACGCACCACCCGGTAGCTCCGCTCCTTCTTGACGAAGAACCTGGCGAGCCGCGCGGGAGCCACGTCGGCTTCGATCGATTTGGGGTAGATGCCGGCACGGGCAGTGCCGAGCGCGCCCTCGTCGACGTCGGAGGCGAAGACCTGCAATTTGATGTCGCGCTTGGCCGCGGCGATCGCCTCGATGAACAGCATGGCGATCGAATAGGTCTCCTCCCCGGTGCTGCAGCCCGGCACCCAGACGCGGAGCGCGCGGTCCTCGGGGTGGCGTCTCACCAGCTCGGGAATGACCTTCTCCTCCAATGTCTCGAATGCCTTGGGGTCGCGAAAGAAACGGGTGGCGTGGATCAGCATGTCCTTGGCGAGCAGGTCGATTGCGGCCGGATCGGCGCGCAGGAGCGTCAAATAGCTCTCGCCGTCTTGCACCCCCAAGATCGCCATCCGCCGCTCGATCCGGCGCGACAGCGTTCCCGGCTTGTAAAGGGTGAAATCATGCGAGGTCTTTTGGCGCAGGAGATCGATGATCTCATTGAACCCGGCCGCCGGCCGGTCGTCAGCCGTCGGGTCGGCGGGCGCGGTCCTGAGGTAAGGTTGCTTGCCGTATTTGACCAAAGCCGCCGCCATCTCCGCCACCGGCAGGACGAGATCGACCACGCCGGTCAAGATGGCGTTGCGCGACATCCCGTCGAACCCGGCCTCGTCGGGATCCTGCGCGATGACGAGCCCGCCGCTCTCCCTGATCGCCTGAATTCCGCGGCTGCCGTCGTCGCCGGTTCCCGACAGGATCGCGCCGATCGCCCGTTTGCCGCATTCCTTCGCCAGCGATTGCAGAAAGATATCGATCGGCCGACGCGGGCCCTGACGCGGGGGCATTTCCGCGAGCCGGATCGCGCCGTCGCGGATCGACAGGTTGACCCCGGGAGGTATGACATAGACGTGGTCGCCCTCGAGCCGCGTCCGGTCGACGGCCTGCAGCACCGTCATCTTGGTGCGGCCGGCGAGCAGACTGGCCATCGTGCTGTCATGGGTCGGATCGAGGTGCTGGATCACGATGAAGGCCATCCCGCTGTCGCCGGGCAGCGCATCCAGCAATTTGCCGAGCGCGTCGAGACCGCCCGCCGAGGCGCCGATCCCGACAATCGGGAAGCGGGCGCGATCCGGCTTCAAATCAAGCACGCTGCCCTCCTGCACGCGCGCAACCTCGACCAGACGCTTCGTCATCTCGGCCTCCATGCGTTTCTCCTCGCGGAGGCGGGGCGAAACCCCGGCAATCCCTGGTTTGCTCAGGTCAGGCTTTCTTGGAACGCCGTTCCGGGTTACGCGCAGGCCAGCTCCCCGGTGGCCATCGTCGGATCGTTGCGTCCGGCTTCCTCCAGCCGCCCGCCGAGACACGCTTCGATCGCCGCGACCAACAGGTTGGCCGCCAAGGGCTTGCGCAGGCAGAACGCCGCGCCGAGCCTGCCCGCCATGCGCAGAAAGTCCGGCGCGGATGCATAACGATCATGGGGCAGCGATCCGGAAATGGCGATCACCGGCACCGGCGGGGTGCGCTGGCTGAACCTGCGGATGATCTGCAGGCCATCCATCTCAGGCATGAAAATATCGACGATCGCCAGGTCGACGGCAAACAGTGCCAGCTGCGGATCGTCGGCGTCACTGCTATCGACCACGAGCGCGTCCACGCCTCGGCGCGCCAGCCAAGCGTGAACCGCCGCGTGAACCGATGGGTCGGCATCGATGACCAGGAGGAGTTTCATAGGTGAGCCTCGAGGTTGGATCGCCAACCACCAAACGGTCCCACCGAAACTACAATTCCCAAATCAGTGTCCGAACTCAGGGACGCCCCGCCTATAGGCTAAATTGAGCAGCATGGTCGAGCACAATCGTCCGATGCTCGGCTCGCGACGACTCGCCCGCGTCCGGCGGACAAACCCTGCAGCAAATTGATCCTCGGGAACTCGATCACGCGGAGGCGAAAATCGCGGCGATCTTACGTACAATCACTTGCTGCCGGTCGAAGCGAGGAGCCTCCGCAAGGGCAGCCGGACCGTAGCGATCGTTCCGGCGCCTTCCGATCCCGCCACGGCGATCGTGGCGCCGAGCTGACGCAGGAACATGGCCATGTAATCGGCGCCATGCCGCTCGTTGGTCTTGGCCACGTCCTTGTCCTTCATCCCCACGCCATTGTCGGCGACCGTCACCTCGATTTGGTCGCCGATCTGATGCGCGCTCAGGTCGATGCGCCCCGTCGCCGTCACGAAATGCGTGCTTGATGGCGTTGGTCACCAGCTCATTGACCAGAAGGCCGAAGGGCACCGCACGATCAGGATCGATATCCAACGCTTCGGAGCTGACCTCGATTTTTATGCCCGACGTGCTCCCGAGCAGGCTCGCCGTCACGGTCTTGGCGATCTCCCTGAGATAGGCGTCCACATGAACGGTCGGGCCGCGGCTCGATTGAGATATCAGGTCGTAGAGCTCGGCAATGGCCGCGATGCGGGCCTGCATGGCCTTATAGCCTTCGACGCAGGGCGCGGCCGTCCGATTGGCCTCGTAGCCGATCAAGGTGGTGACGATCTGCAAGTTGTTCTTGATCCGGTGAGAGATTTCGTTCGTCAACATCAGGGCGTCGAGCTCGCGCTGCTTGTGCTCGCCGATTTCCGTCTGCAGCTGGACATTGAACGAATCGGCGACCTCGGCGAGCTCGTGCTGGCGCAGCGAGCCGAGCAGCAGCGCCTCGTTCATGGCGAGCGTCTCTTCGTGGAGCGGCGCGGTCCCGGTCACCTGGATCATGACGCCGAACGGGCGTCCCTCCGCCATCACCGGCCACATCGTATAAGACGAGAACAGCGGACCGGAGTCGGATCCCTCCGGCTCCGCGTGGCTTTCGAATTCTCCGGTGCGATAGACGCGGTCGAGCGCCGCCGGGCATTCGACCGTTTCCGGCAACATTTCGCGCAACGGCCGTCCCACCAGCTCGTCCCTGGTCTTGCCGATCAGCCGGCAAAAGGCCGGATTGGCGTAGCGCACGATGTGCGTCGCGCCCTCGACCGTGGCCATCGGCAACGGCGCATGCTCGAGGCAGGGATTCGACAGGTCGGGTGGCGTCGGTGGCGGAGCTCGGTCTGCGCCGTCATTTGGACGGCCTCGTGCTCGCCGCCTTCGGCTCCGGCGCGAGCTCGTCCTCCTGCGCTTTGCGCGGGCCGGTCCGGTGCGGGATGCCGGTGCTCAAATCGCTGTAGTCCGTGCGGCGCGGGTGGATGACCACCACGCCCTTGTCCGTGATGACATATTCGCGAATGTCCTTGCTGTGGTTGCCGCCGCGCATCTTGATGACGACCATCACCTTGCGAAGCTGGCCGTCGATCTCCACGTAGCGCAGCCGGATGATGTCGTCGGTGAGAAACGAAATCGCGTAGTGACTGAACTGCAGCGAGGTGAAATTGTCCTCCACTTCGACCGTGCTGAGGATCGTGATCCCGGCTCCGGTCAACGCCCCGATCATCCGGTAGAGCGACTCGCGAAAGTCGGCGCGAAAGCCGGGCGCCAGCGCCATCTCGAAACCGACCAGCGAATCGATCACCAGCCGTTTGGCGCCGACCCTGTCGATGGCCTCCAGGATCGCCTGCATGGTTTCATCGACCGAAAGGTCGAGCGGACGCAGGTAGAGGATTTCGAGGTTCCCTTGTGCTTCCGCCGCCTTCAGATTCAGGCCGAAATTGTCCGCCCGCTGCGTGTAGCCTTCCGGGCGTTCCTCGAAGATCGCCATGATTCCCGGTTCCCCATGGCGCAGTCCCTCGGCGATGAATTGCGTCGCCAAAGCCGATTTGCCGGTGCCGGAGGGCCCGGCCACCAGGACGCTGTCGCCTTCGAGAATGCCCCCGCCCAGCATCTTGTCCAACTCGGGAATGCCGACGGAAAGACGCCGGCGCGGCGACGGCTTCGTCTTGCTGCCGATCAATCCCAACGTGCGCGAGAAGGCCTGCAACCCGTCATCGCCGATGCGGACGGTGTGCAATCCCGGCACGGTCGCCTGGCCGCGCAGCTTCATGATTTGCAGCTTCCGCACCACGGAATTCCTCTCCGACACCTGCGACAGCCAGAAAATGCCGTCGACCAGGGTGAACAGGGATTGTCGCGGATCTCGTCCTCGGCATATTCGCCGATCAGAAAGGTCGTGGCCTCCCAACCGGTCAGAAACTGGGCGAGGCGGTGGATGAACGACTGCACCTCCACTTCGCCGACGTCGCTGATCGCCTTGCGCGCCAAGGTGCGAAAGGAATCCACCACCACGATGCCCGCGTTGGCCGCCGTGACTTGCTTGACGATCTCCTCCAGCACCGCGTTCAAATCCTTCTCCATCGCCACGTCGGACAGGTTGATGAAGCGGACGGCCTTGCCCAGCTTGGATTCGTCGAAGAAGGAAAACTGCTGCTGATAGCGCAGCATCTTGAGGACGGGTTCGCCCAGGATGGTGAAATAGAGCGCCGGCTTCTTCGGCGTCGCGTTGGCGAAGACGATCTGATGCGCCAGCGTGGTCTTGCCGCAACCGGGCGTGCCCGCGATGATGTTGAAGGAGAATTCCGGAATGCCGCCGCCCAGGATGTCGTCGAGCCCGCGCACGCCGGTCGGAAGCTTATGGATCGTGACTCGACCCGATTTGCTCGCGCGCCTGTTTCGAGGCGCTGAGCCGCGCCCTCTTATTTGGTTTCTTCATCGTCGCCTCCGTTACCCAGATCCAGCTCGTCGAGGGAAATTTGTGGCCAGATCTCGCCCACCAGCCGCAAGGTCAGGTTCACGCCGATGAAGGCCGCCAGCAATCCGAGCAACTGGGCCAGCAGAACGACTTTGCCTTCGAGAAATTCGGCGGGGTCGCGCTCCGCGCGAGCCTCCTGCGACCATTCCAGGCCCCATCCGCTTTGACGCGCAGCGCGCCCAGCCAGGAAACCTCGGCGCTGGCCAGCACGAGCGCGCGCGAAAGGAGCGCCCGATAGCCGCCCTTTCCCATCAACGTCGCCAGATGCGCACGGAGCTTGTCGGTCATCGGAAAGGTCGCCATCCCGCGGAGACTCGTTCCCCGGCGCCTCAAGAGCCATGAGATGCTTGGCGAAACTCCGCATTTGTGGAGTGGCTCGATTCATTCAAGAACGACACCGAACTACCCCCCCCCGCGTGGGGGCCGTGCGGTCACCAAAGCGCGCTTTCGAGCGCAACTGGACCCGGCGGGCGGAAGTGATCAACCGTCAAAAACATAAGGGGTTTGACCAATCGGAGTCTGTATAAATTTGTACACTTCAATTGTCCTGGGGCGGCCTTCACCGAAGAAAAAAGGCCCGAAAGTTCGGGCCTGTCGGAATCTCCAGCTGGAAATCCGAACTCCACCCCCGCCGGAGCTCATCATCAGGCCGGCCTTTGGCCGGACCCGCTGGCGAGGACAGTCGCTTTCTTGAAGATCACCTGACTATCGAACGCCGTCGCGATCAAAAAGTTCCCTGAATCCACAGGCCCATGGCATCGAGTTTTTGTTTGTTAGGTACGCTCGGGCCGCCCGGCATCAGCATGTCGCGCCTTGCGGGCAACCTCGAGAGGGCAATTAGCCAATGGCGCATAGCGGGCTTAGAAGCCACGGGTTCCCCCGCTCGCTTCTCGCTTCTCGCACTCTTGATCATTCCGTGCCCCAGCTACACCAAGACAGCACGCGCACCGAACAAGCTTCGGCTGGCTGGTCGTCGGAAACACTGTGCCCCCGCCAGGGCGTCGTCGAAACCCCACCGTGCCGCCCAGCCGTGCGATGATCTCCCTGACGATGCTCAACCCCAGCCCGGTGCCGCCCTTGCTTCGCGCATCGGTGGCGTCGGCCTGCGCGAATTTGTCGAACACATGCGCCTTGAAGTCGGCCGGGATGCCGGAGCCAGTGATCGCGGACCGAGATGCGCAGCACATCATCACGTCGCTCGACCGTGACCTCCACTTCACCCTTCGGGGGAGAATTTATGGCGTTCGAGAGCAGGTTCGTCACCACCTGCGACAGGCGGTCGAAATCGGCATTCACCTTGCCGACGATGCAGGCCGGGGCGAGTTCGAACCCGCACCCCTGGAGATCGGCGAAACCTCGATTGCTCTCGATCGCCTGCTCGATCAGCGCTCGCACCTCGACGGACTCGAGCTGGAAGGCCATCTGCCCGGAATTCCATCTTCTCAATGTCCAGAATGTCGTTGACCAGACGGACCAGCCTGTCGCTGTTCGACTGCGCGATCGCGAGCAGGCGCGCAGCCGACTGTGGGATGCTTCCGGCCGCGCCGCCGACGAGCAGGCCGAGCGAGCCGGAAATCGAGGTCAGCGGCGTGCGCAGCTCATGGCTGACGGTCGAGACGAACTCGTCCTTGAGGCGCTCCAGGCGCTTGCGTTCGGTGATATCGAGGACAACGCTGAGAACGAGCGGACCTTCGCCTGCCGTCATCGGATTGAGACCGATCTCGATCGCGAATTCGCTTCCGTCCTTGCGCAGTCCGAACAGATCGCGGCGGGCGCCCATGCGGCGCGGCGTGGGATGGTCGGCGTAGCCGTCGCGGTGTTGCGGGTGCTGACCGCGTAGCCGCACCGGCACCAGGACATCGACCCGCTGGCCTATCAACTCGTCGCGCTGGTAGCCGAACAGCCGCTCGGTCTCGATGTTGGTCATCACGATCTTGCCCACGCGATCGGTGATGACCATGCCGCTGGGGGAAGCTTCGACAGCCTGATGAAACATTTCCTGCGCGAGCTTCTCCTTGGCGGCCGCGGCAATCGCAAGCTGCGCGGCCGAATTGTCGGCACCTATCAACAGATAACCGATGACGACATCGTCTCCGTCGCGCAAGGCCGTGATCGACACCTGGGCCGGGAAGCGGCTGCCATCCTTTCGGATATAGGTGAGCTCGTATCTGTCCTCGATTCCCCGTGAGGCCTTGAAGGCAAGCGCTCCGAAGCCGGGGGCGATCGATGTTGCAAACTCGATGCTCAACCCTTCGGCTCGGGCGATCACTTCTTGTGGATCATGGATGTCGCTGGGAGTAAACTTGTCGACGACATCGGCGGCACAATAGCCCAGCAGCCGCTCCGCACCGATGTTGAACAATTGGATGATGCCCTTGGCATCGGTCGCGATGATCGCGAAGCTGGCGCTGTCGAGAATGGCGTGCTGTAAAATCTCGGTCTGGAATGCCGCCTGACGCGCAATCTCGCCTGCACTGTCCATCGCGCGGTGTTCGTCGGCGCCAGCCGTAGACCCGCTCGAGGTATGGGGCACGAAGCCCTTTCTGGCTAAGTGGTTTCACCTACCACTTCATGGTTGTTGGTTGTTGTTGAAATACCTTCGTGAAACCAGAGTAGCTCATTCGAGCGGGTTGTCTGCCGGTTGTCCAACTCATAGCGGTTGCGCCGACCAGAATCCGGGACGTTCATCGGCCCCCGCTTCGACGCTCTACCCATCCGTGGCGCTACGGCACCAGCACGGCGGCGCCTTGCAGGCGGCCTTCGCGCAGGTCGGCGAGCGCCGCGTTGGCGGCGGCGAGCGGATAGCGCGTGACCTGCGTCTTCACGCCGGCCTGCGGGGCGATCGCCAGGAATTCGCGCGCATCGGCGCGGGTGAGATTGGCGACCGAGAGCAGGTGCCGCTCCTCCCACAGCAGCGCGTAGGGAAAGCCCGGGATGTCCGACATGTGGATGCCGCCGCAGACCACGCGCCCGCCCTTGCGCACCGCCTTAAGGGCGAGCGGCACCAGCGCGCCGACCGGCGCGAAGATGATGGCGGCATCGAGCGGCTCCGGCGGCAGCTCCTGCGAGCCGCCGGCCCAGACCGCGCCGAGCGAGCGCGCGAAGGCTTGCGCCGCCGTATCGCCGGCGCGGGTGAAGGCATGGACGCGGCGGCCCTGCCAGATGGCGACCTGCGTCAAAATGTGCGCCGCGGCGCCGAAGCCATAGAGCCCGAGCGCGCTCCCCTCGCCTGCCATGCGGTAGCTGCGCCAGCCGATCAGGCCGGCGCACAACAGCGGCGCCAGCTCGGCATCGTCAGCCTGCTCGGGCAGCGGAAAGCAGAATTTGGCGTCCGCGACCGCATGGCTGGCATAGCCGCCGTCGCGCGTATAGCCGGTGAACAAAGGCGTATCGCACAGGTTCTCCCGATCGGTGCTGCAATACGGGCAGACCCCGCAGGTGTGTCCGAGCCACGGCACCCCGACGCGCTGGCCGAGGACAAAACCGGTGACGCCTTCGCCGATTTGCGCCACCCGGCCGACGATCTCGTGCCCGGGCACCAGCGGCAGCTTCGGATCGGGCAGCTCGCCGTCGACCACATGGAGATCGGTGCGGCAAACCCCGCAGGCTGCGACCGCGATCAGGATCTCGCCCGCCCGCGGCACCGGCAACGGCCGTTCGCGCAGCACCAGCGGCGAGCGCGGGCTCTCCAACATCATGGCGCGCATCATGGGGAGCATCATGGCATACTTGTGCGAATAGCGAGTGGCGAATGGCGAGTAGTGAGTGGTGAATAGGGGATTGAGGGGCCACGGCCACTACTCACTACTCACTACTCACTACTCACTATTCACTATTCACCGTCTTGACCAATCCTCGACTCAAGTCCACCAAGTCCGCATGCGCACCGAACAAGCCCCTCCGGTCTGCCTTAAGGATTACCGCCCGCCCGACTGGCTGGTCGAGACCGTCGACCTCGACGTGGCGCTCGACCCGCAAGCCACGCGGGTGCGGGCCCGGCTCATGCTCAAGCCCAATCCGCAGGCCGCGGCACCCGCCCCGCTCGTCCTCGACGGCGACGGGCTCGATCTGCGCTCGCTCAAGCTCGACGGCGTGGCGCTTTCGGGCGAGCTCTATGTCGCGGACGCCCACCGCCTCACCATCGCGCAACCGCCGCAGCGGCCGTTCCGGCTCGAGATCGAGACCGTGCTCGACCCTTCGGCCAACACCCGGCTCATGGGCCTCTATCGGTCTGGCGCCACCTATTGCACCCAATGCGAGGCCGAAGGCTTCCGCCGCATCACCTATTTCCCCGACCGTCCCGACGTGATGGCGGTCTATACCACCCGGGTCGAGGCCGAAGAAACCGACGCGCCGGTGCTGCTCGCCAACGGCAACCTGGTGGCGTCCGGCAAGGTCGCCGGCAGCACGCGCCACTTCGCCACCTGGCATGATCCTTATCCCAAGCCGTCCTATCTGTTCGCCCTGGTGGGCGGCCGGCTCGGCTGCGTGGCGGACCGCTTCGTCACCGCCTCGGGGCGCGAGGTGGACCTGCGCATCTACGTCGAGCCCGGCAAGGAGGACCGCTGCGCCTACGCCATGGATGCGCTCAAGCGCGCCATGCGCTGGGACGAGGAGGTGTTCGGCCGCGAATACGATCTCGACACCTTCATGATCGTGGCGGTGTCCGACTTCAACATGGGCGCCATGGAGAACAAGGGCCTCAACGTCTTCAACGACAAATACGTGCTGGCGAGCGCCGCGACCGCGACCGACACGGACTTCGCCGGCATCGAGGCCGTGATCGCACACGAATATTTCCACAACTGGACCGGCAATCGCATCACCTGCCGAGACTGGTTCCAGCTGTGCCTGAAGGAAGGCCTCACGGTCTTCCGCGACCAGGAGTTCACCGCCGACCAGCGCTCGCGCCCGGTCGAGCGCATCGGCGACGTGCGCGGCCTGCGGGCGCATCAATTCGTCGAGGACGCCGGACCGCTCGCCCATCCGGTGCGGCCCTCGCTCTATCACGAGATCAACAACTTCTACACCACCACGATCTACGAGAAGGGCGCCGAGGTGGTGCGCATGCTCAAGACGCTGCTCGGCCCGCAGCAATTCCGCGCCGGCATGGACCTCTATTTCGCCCGCCACGACGGCGAGGCGGCGACGGTCGAGCAGTTCGTGCAATGCTTCGCGGAGGCGGGCAGCCGCAATCTCGATCAGTTCATGCTCTGGTATTCGCAGGCCGGCACGCCCGAGGTCGTGGTCAACGGCACCTACCGGGCGGCGACCCGCAGCTATCGCCTGGAGGTGGCCCAGACCGTGCCGGCGACGCCGGGCCAGCCCAGCAAGGAGCCGATGGTGATCCCGCTCGCGCTCGGGCTCCTGGGGCGCGACGGTACCGACTTGGACCTGCGGCTCGCGGACGGGCGGCGCATCGAGCGCGGCATCATCGCGCTCACCAAGTCGGCCGAGACCTTCGAGTTCACCGACATCGACGCAGCGCCGGTGCCCTCGCTCAACCGCGACTTCTCGGCGCCGATCCGGCTGGTCGCCAATCTGGGGGCCGACGACCTTGCGTTTCTCGCCGCCCACGACAACGATCCGTTCAACCGCTGGCAGGCCGTGCAGGTGCTGGCGACCCGGCTCCTGGTCGACAACGTGGCGGCGCTGCGCTCCGGCGGGACGGCGCGCGACGATGCCGGCTTCCTGGCGGCGCTGGGCGCGATCCTGGCCGATCCGCGGCTCGAGCCGGCCTTCGTGGCGCAGGTGCTCACGCCACCCGGCGAGGCCGACATCGCCCGCGATATCGGCCGCGACATCGATCCCGACGCCATCTTCGCGGCCCGCGCGGCGCTGCGCGCCGCGGTCGGGACGCATCTGGCGACGGAGCTTTCCGACCGCTATCGGAAGCTCGCCGACAGCGGGCCCTACCGGCCCGATGCGGCCGGCGCCGGCCGGCGCGCGCTGCGCAATGTCTGTCTCGACCTCCTGGTAGCGGCGCAGCACGGTGACGCGGTCGCGCTCGCGGCCCGCCAGTACGAGACCGCCGACAACATGACGGATCGGCTGGCCGCGCTGACGACGCTGTCGCTGCGCGACGTGCCGCAGCGCTCGGCCGCGCTCGAGGATTTCTACGCCCGGCACGGCGATGATCCGCTGATCGTCGACAAGTGGCTGGCCTTGCAGGCCGCCATTCCGGAGCCCGGCACGCTCGCGCGCGTGCAGGCGCTGACCCGGCACGCCGCCTTCTCGTTCGCCAATCCCAACCGGGTGCGCTCCCTGATCGGCGCCTTCACCATGGCCAACCAGAGCCAGTTCAACCGCGCCGACGGCGGCGGCTATGGATTCCTGGCGGACACCGTGCTGGCGCTCGACCCCAAGAACCCGCAGGTCGCGGCCCGCCTGCTCTCGGCCTTGAAGAGCTGGCGCGTGCTCGAGCCGACCCGCCGGGCGCTGGCGCTTGCGGCGCTGCGGCGCGTGGCGGCGGCGCCGGACGCTGTCGCGCGACGTCCACGACATCACGGCGCGCGCGCTCGGCGAGGACGACGCCGAGGCGGAGACGTAGTCAGCAGCCTCCTCCTGAGGAGCATCGCACAGCGATGCGTCTGGAAGAACGGCCGCAGCTCTCATGCATCCGCAGCGTCGAGATCGGCGGCGTCGGGAACGCGCAAGCGTATACCCTTCTCATCGCCCTCCTCGGAACGGACGAACGCATTGGTGCGCGTGAGCGCCGAACGGGCTCGTTTCATGTCATCCCATGGAATGGCGGCAACATAACGTTGCGCGAACGCAAGGGTCTTTATGATGGGCTCCGGCCAAGCGCTGGCGCTCAAGGCGCGCAGCGACGAAATGTAATTCGAGCGATAGACGATAGGAATGAGGACCCGCACCTGCCGAGCGGCGGCGAGATCGGCATTCATCATCACGCGTGCAACGCGGCCGTTTCCATCCTCGAACGGATGCACCTCGGAAACAAGAAACATCATGAAGATCGCGCGGTGCAACGGCTCGGACAGACGCTGATATATCCGGAAGCCCTCGACGAGCGTGCCATGGACGTCCTCAGGCGCAACGAATGCGAAGCTTCCGAACTGATTGGGACGCTGCTTGAATTCTCCCGGCGCCCGCTCGGGTCGGCCTGCCATGATGGCTCGGTGCCGGCTCCGCAAGAGGTCCAAGAAAGAATCCGCCGTTTTGGGAAGCCGGGCCATTTCTTCAGCGAGTGAGACGAGCCGGAATGTACCGAGCACGTCGTGGGCATCCGCCGGTCGATTGGGCGGTATGACGCCATCGAAGACGATCGCGCTCGCCTCCTCGACGGCAAATTCCGTCCCTTCGATGAAGTTGGAAAAATAAGCCTCGAAGAAGGCCTGATTGATCGCGGCGCGCCCCGTCGGATGCCACTCCCGCGGCGGTTCGGGCGGAAAGCGACGCAAGGCATCATGCAGCTTTTCGAATAGATCGATCCGCTTGGGATCGAAAGAGGCTCCACGGGCGCGCGCCTTGGCCACGGGTGAAGCCAGCCTTCCGCTGCGTGTTGCAAGCAGCGTCCCGATCATCTCATCGAGCTCGGCCGCGGCCCCCTCCATCTCGAGGGTGGGTGCGATTGCTTTTACCTGGTCGCGCAACCCATTGAGGCGCTCCTTGCCGCTGTTGCGCAAAAACTGTTCGAGCCAGGCTTCGATCTCGCTGCGCTTGAACGTGCGTGCTGCGCCGGAGCGCGCGCGGCTGGGGCGCATGTTTGCGAGCAGCGCTCGCGCCGTCGACATGCAATAGAGATCGTCGCGAAGGCTGAAATCGTCGGGTTGCGGCCCGCGATCGCGCCGCGCGCGCAGGGTCACGCCCGGAAGAGCGACTTTCCCGCCCTTCGCCGCAACAAGAAAAACCGACCCATCGGGTGCAGGCCGGTGCTCGAGGGCGGTGCGATCGGCCACGAGCCCGCCTGGGAAGAAGCCCCCGGCGATGTCCCACAGATGGCGCCGGACGATGGAGCTCGGGTCTTCCGTCAGGTTGGTGGTATAAAGTCGGAAGCCGAGCCTGCGGAGTTTTCCTGCGGCTACCGCACGCGAAACCGATGCTGACCGGGCGGAGTTGGAGACGAAGACTTCCGGCGGGTTTTTCAATGAGATTTTAGCCACTTAAGGGCTCCTTTCGGCCCCGGTTTTGCAAATATCATAGACTTAATGTCGAAAAAATGCAAATCTGGCAGACTTAAGATAAATCGCAAGCCGAATTGGGCTTCTCCAGGCGACGTGAGCGTTGAGCGTGGCACACCGCTTCGCGGGCCGTGCCGCCGCTCTCACATTGCCGACAGCAGCTTCCTCGGCATCGGGCCCGGCTGCATCACCCGCCCGAAGAAATCGTGGGCGTTGCCGCCTTTCGATTTGGCGCGGTAGAGAGCCGCATCCGCCGCCTTGAACAGGTCCTTGGCATTGGCGCCGTCGCGTGGCGCCATGGCGATACCGACGCTGACGCCGATCACCGCCTGATAGCCGTCGAAGCGGTAGGGCGCGCCGACCGCCTCCAGGACGCGCCGCGCCAGGGCCTGCGCATCGTCCTCGCGATCGGTCAGCTCCTGCAGGATCGCAAACTCGTCGCCCCCGAGCCGCGCGATGGTGTCGATCTCGCGAACGCACATGGCCAAGCGACCCGCGACGCTGCGCAGGAGCGCGTCGCCGGCGAGGTGGCCGTGAATGTCGTTGACGGCCTTGAAGCGGTCGAGATCGAGATAGAACAGCGCAAAGCCGCGGTGCTCCCGCCGCATGTGCCCGAGCGCCTGCTCCACCCGCTCGCCCAGGAACGTGCGATTGGCGAGGTTGGTCAGGGGGTCGTGCCGCGCCATATGGGCGATCTGGGTCTCCTTGCGCTTGCGTTCGCTCACGTCCGAGATGGTCCGCACCACGCCGCCATCGGGCAGCGCCATGGTGTGGATCTCGAGCGTGACGCCGTCCGTCCGCGAGCGCTCATAGGTGCCGATGTCCGTCAACGGGCCGCCGGCCGCAAGCGGCTCCTGCGCTCTCGGCGCGAGCGCGCTTCCCTCGAGCGTGAACTCGCCCTTGGCCCGCAGGTAGGATTGAACGTCGTCCAGATTGAGCCGCCGGCCGAAACAGTCTTCCGGCAGACCGAGCAAATCGATCACGCGCCGGTTCATCACCATGATATTGCGATCCGCATCGACCATCATGATGCCCTGGCTCATGTGCTCCAAGGTCACCTCGAGCTCCAGCGACTTCGTGCGCGCATGCGCCTCGCTGGCTTGCAACGAGTCGCGGGCCGCATCGAGCTTGCCGCGGGAGCGAACCGCAAAGCAGACGACGATCACGATCGAGAGGGTGGCGAGGGCCGCGACCGCAAAGTAGGCGCTGCGATCGATCCGATAGTTGGCGAGGACCTCCTGCTCGGCTTGGCCCACATAGACGACCAGGGGAAATCCCTTCACGACCCGGTAGGACACGAACCGCTTGATGCCGTCCTGGTTTCCGGCCGTCAGAAACGACCCGGCATCGGCCTGCTGCATGTTCTTGAACAGCTGGGAACCCAGCATCGAGCCGCCCACCACCTCGGTCTTGAACCCGGCCGAGGCCCGCACGATGCCGTCGAGACCGGCGAGAAAGATCGAGCCGTCGTGCCCGACGTCGATCGATTGGTAGAATTTCGAGAGATAGCGCGTATCGATCGAGGCGACGACGATCCCTTCGAACGAGCCGTCGGCGGCCCGAATGGGGCGCGACAATTGCAAGAGCCGGATCCCGCTCGTGCGCCCGACGATCGGCTTGCTGATGAAGAGCTCGTCCATCTTCGAATTCAGCTGAACCTGAAAGTATTCCCGATCGCTGGAATCGACGGGCGCTTTGATCGGCCTGGTGGCGGAGGCGATGACCAGGCCATCGGGACCGACGACCCTGATCTCGGCGATCAAATCCCTCTGCTGGGAAAGCTTGGCGAACGAGCTGGCCAGGTCGAAATTTCCGTTCGCCTGATAAGAGCTCCGCAGCAGCACGATGGCCCGGTCGGCTTCCATCAGGGTACGCACGATGTGCTCCTCGAACACGCGCGCGAGATTGCCGGTGTTTTGCACCGCCGCGCTCAATGTCCTCTCGTGCTCGACCGACAGATGGAAGGTGAAGCTCAGCCAGATGGCGGCCACCATCGCGGCGCCCGCATAGACCGCAGGCTGCGACCATGGGCGCAATCGACGCAACGTACCGTAGAGCTTGTCCACCCGGCTCTTTCCGCGACTTCCTGAAGCCGCCATAATGCGCGGAGCGAATTTTCCTTCCGTTATCTTTCGGCGCACCGCCAAGACGTATTTTTACTGGGTTAACGAAGGGTGCCCGGAAAGCGTCGAATTTTCGCGGTTTAAGTCCTCCACAGGGGCGACATTCAGGAGCTGCCGCCTTCCGTCGGGGCGCGCTTGCCATGGACGCGCAGACGGGCGCACGTTGGTGCCGCCGTCAACCTCTGCGGGGACCCCAGGATGAGCGCGATCGAGATCAGCTATTTCTCCGACCTCTTGTGCGTATGGGCCTATGTGTCGCAGGCGCGCATCGATGCGGTCAAAGAGAAGTTCGGCGACAGCGTGCGGATCGAGCATCGGTTTTGCTCGGTCTTCGGCCACACCGCCCGCAAGATCGACACGAACTGGAAGGACAAAGGCGGCTATGAGGGGTTCAACGCGCATCTGCGCCAGGTGGCGGAGCGGTTTCCGCATGTCGCGGTTCACCCCGGGATCTGGCGTCAAACGCGCCCGGCGAGCTCGGCCAGCCCGCACCTGTTCATGAAGGCGGTCCAGCAATGGGACGCGGACGCCGCGAACCGGGCCCGCGCCGCAGCCGGCATGTTCGACCCCGTGATGCGGGCATTGCGCTCCGCGTTCTTCCGCGACGCCAGGGATATTTCGCGCTGGGATGTCCAATGCGAGATCGCCCGGGCGCTCGGCGCCGATATCGGCGGCATCGAAGCGCGCATCCACAGCGGCATGGCGTTCGCCGCGCTCGCGGCCGACTATCAGGATGCCGACAAGATGCGCATCGAAGGCAGTCCGAGCTTCGTGCTCAACGAGGGCCGCCAGAAGCTGTACGGGAACGTCGGGTTTCATTTGATCGAGGCCAACATCCAGGAGCTGCTGCGCACACCGCGCAGCGACGAAGCCAGCTGGTGCTGAGGCCCCAGCGCGCGTGGGCCGCCGCACCGGCACGGGCTCCGGAACAGCGGCCGGCGCCAATCCTATTTGATCAGCTCCAGCTCGCGAGCCGCCGACGAGACCTGCTCCTGCTCGCGCGGGGCGTCCTTGAATACGTCCAGGGCGAAGCGGAACGTCTGCTCGGCGGCCTGCGTGTCGCCCATGACCTTGCGCGCACGCATCAGCTTGATCCAGCCTTCGACGTCGCGCGGCGCCTGATCGAGCCGGCTGGCGAGACGATCCACCATCCCCTGGATCATGGCCGTACGGTCCGATTCCGGCATGGCCTCCGCGTTACGGACCTGCTCGGCACTCGGGCCTCCGCCGGCGGGCGGGGCCGCCCGGGAAACGGTCTGCGGCTGCTGGAGCGTCTCCAGTAAACCGCCGGTCGCGGCGGGCTTGCTGTGCTGCAGCCGCGCCGATACGTCGACGCCGGCTTCCCGACCGAGCTCGGTCACCTGCTGCATGAGATCGGTCGCCCAGGCGTCGGCCGGGTTGCTGTCGTTGAGGATCGCGATCCAGTCATCGAGCGCCGCCGGCTTGTCGCCGTTCTGCGCCTTGGCCAGCCCCATGAAGTAGCGGCCTTTCGGATCCTTGGCATCAAGCCGCAGCGCTTGCTCGAACGCGGTCCTGGCTTCATCGCCGACGCGTCCATCGGCCGCGCGGACCAGGGCTTCACCGCGCGAGCTTCGGTAGTCCGCGTTCTGCGGATTGAGCTCGATCGCCTTGGCATAGGCGCTGGCGGATTGCACGAAGCGCCCGGTGTTGAAGTAGGACCAGCCGAGCATCCGCCAGCCCTCCGAATCCTTGGGATTGCGGTTCAACCGATCCACCAGGCGCGCGATCATCTCGTCGACCGTGCCGAGATGCGGCTGCGATCCGCTTTGCAGCCGGCTTTCGGCGCCCGGCTCTTGCATGGCGGCGGCAAGCTGATCCACCGCCGAAGCTCCCTGCAGCGCTGCGGAACCGATCTTGGGCGAGACCGCAGGCTGACCCCGATCGTCGGCGAACGCAAAGAAACCCACGATCGCGAGCCCGATGAGGCCGGCGACCGCAACCATGATGCCCTGCGCTCGATCGAGCCGGCGCAAGAACAAGGCCGCCATGAATCCAGCCGCAGCGGTGCTCACCATCGTCAATATGGACCAGAGTGTCATGTAGATCTCCTTCCAAGCAAACCAGGTCGAGACGTTCCGGCGAGCCGGCTTCAGTGGCAGCTCGTCGGCGCCGCCGCACAAGTGCTCTTTTCGGGGTTGTTGCTGTAGCGGCACAGAGCCGCCGCCACCGGCGTCGCGCAATTCCGCTTGTCGGCGCTCCGGCTGGTGTCGTCGGAGAAGAAGTCGTAGCGCACGCCGAGCGTCAGGAAGAGCTCGGTGTTGTCGTCCCGGACGCCGTCCTGCCGGCTCCAGGTGCGCTGCGCCCCGAGCTCGAATTCGGAGCTGAGCTCCTTGGTCCAATAATAATCGACCAGGATCGAGGGCAGCGCGGTGTACTCGGTCAGGTCGATCCCTCGGCCGGCGCGGTAGCCGAGCCGCAGCCGCGGGCTGATGCTGAACCCGCTCCAGAGCGGATATCGGGTGTTGAAATCGAGGACATACAGGTTCGAGTTCACGAGTTGCGAGTAACGCAGGCCCGCAATGTACATGTCGCCGTCCTTGATGAGATTGCTGCCCATGAGCTGCGTCGAATAATAGTATTCGTTGCCGGCCGGGAGACTACCGAGCGCGGGATCGACGCCGGGCAAGGCGATCGGCTGCGTCAGGTTGACCACGGTAGCATCGGCGCTGACCTGGAAATGCTCCGACAATGGTCGCGAAACGCCGAACATCGCCGACTTGTAGATCGGAGTTCTGGCTGATCGCGAGCTGTTGCAGCTGCTGCTCGTTGCTCTGCACCCGAAGCATGTCGTAGAGCGTGGTGAAAGGCTGGTTGAGCAGCGCGTTCCAGGTCGACAGGTACGGCGTCTTGCGATAGTCGGCACCGCCGTAGATGGTCGATTGATCGGGCAACGTCCACGAGCCGGAAAAGACCGCTGCATTCAACCGCTGGAAGTGGACGTCGTAATCCAGCGTCGAGAATGCCGACTTGGTCTGGTCGAAGTAGCGAAATTCCGCGCCCACGGCCTGCCGATCGACCAGCCAGCGGTCGCGCTGCTCGATGGCGAAAAGCGTGGTCTCGAAACCACCGAGGAATGGACCGAGATCGACGCTGGCGCCGTAGAGATATTTCTGGTCCCGGAACGGCAGATCGAAGCGGCTCAGCACCGGCGATCCGGCCACCAGATTGAACTTGGCGAACGCAAGCGCCTGCCAGCTCAAGAGCCCGCCGTCGAACCGGCCGAGCACGCCACCGCTATTGCGGGTCTGCCGGCCGACGCGGCCCAGCAGGTCCCAGTCCTTCACCTCGACCTCGGAAAACAAAGCCGCGACGCCGATGCGATCCCCGGAGCTGCCGTCGAAATGGTGCTCTTCGGTGCCGGAAAAACGCAGCTTGCCTCTGACCTGGTCGTTGGCCCAGGCCGCGATCAGATCGAGGCTCGAGAGCGCCTCGTTCTGGTGCACCTCATGGGCATCGGCGTCGGCATTCGGGTCGGGAGCAACCGAAGGATCCGCCGCCGTGCGGAAGCTGTCGTCGCGGATGTAATATTCGGATGCGCTGCCCGAGAATGTCCAGGTGGTCTCGCCGCTCTGGCCAAATCCGCCGGCGCGTTTGAAGCCAGGCTGGTTGGTCACCGGACGCAGCCTTTCCGAAGGCTCGCCGCCGGCCGTGATGATGGCGTCGAGCCGCTGGCGCACGCGCTCGCTGCCCTCCCGGTTCGGGTAGCGGCTCAAGTAGCTTTCGTACTCGGCCCTGGCCGCCGCCACCTGCCCGTTCCGCTGCCGGGCCAAGCCCAGCAATTCATGCGCCTCGGCGCTGTAGTCGTTTTCAGGCAGCTTGATGACCTTTGTCAGCAGCGTGATCGCGCCGCTGATATTGTTGGTCTTGAGGGCCGCCCTGGCCTCGTCCATGGCGGCCGCGGCGGCGCGCAGATCCGCCTCGGATGTCCGGCCCGTCGCGCCGACCGGCACCGCGGAGCCGCCGCCATTGTGGGCGCCCGGATATTCAGGCTTGCAGGCCACCGACGGAGTTGGTCCCGCAATGGCGACCACGATGCTCTGGACGTCGGCGCTCTGGGCCACCTGGTAGGCGACCGGACGGTCGAATTGGATCCGGAGCACCGAGCCACCGGCTTGGCGGGTCTCGAAGTCGATGGCCTTGATGCCTACGAGCTTGCTGTCGGGCGGCCGCACCGCCTCGCGCTTCAACAGCTGTAGCGCCACCGCCTGATCCCGATCGATGGGATTGATCGTTATGCGTAGCTCTTCGCCGCGATCGAGCGGAAAATGGCTGGCATAGCGGATCCGGATGTTGAAATTCACCTTGAGGACCTCGCAGCTCTTCTTGGTGACGGCGAGCTGCGCATCGGACAGAGCGGCGTCGAGCACGGGCTGCGCCCAAGCCGAGTTGGCCGGCGGCACCGCCCACAGCAGTGTGCCGGTCAACGTCGCGATCAAGGGGCGGCGCTGGCGCATCACCACCCTCCCCGGCCGGCCCGGTGCTCGCTTGGGCGGCGCGTGACAATCGTTCGCAGCGAGCTGTCGGCGTAGGTGTGGCAGGCACCCGTGCAATCGCGCAGCTCGGCCACGGTGTAGTAGACCGGCACCGGTTTCTGGAATTTGAGATGCGCGGACGGCCGATAGTCGGCGGCATGGCAGGCCGCGCAATCCGGCTGATAGGCCGGGAATTTCCATTGGACGGTTTGCGCATTCGCGCTGTGACAGCTGGCGCAATCCAAGGTCGGGCCGTGGTCCGGATAACGCGGCGAGGCGTGGCGGTAGGTCACCAGCGTCCAGGCCGCCGGCCGGTGACAGGATTCGCAGGGCAGATTGGTGACGAAGTGCTTGGGGGGCTTGCCCTCGGCGGTGCCGCCGTTGTGGCAGCTCGCGCACGATGCCGTGACTCGGCTGTGGTCCAGGCGGGCGCCCGCGAAGGTCACGGTGCTCTTGTGACAGGTCTCGCAGGGTGCGGAGGTCGGAATGTGGGTCGCGGGCTTGCCTTCCGCGGCGGCGCCGTTGTGACAGGAGGCGCAGCCCGCCACGATGCCCGCGTGGTTCATCCGTGCGCCGGCGAACGTGACGGTGCTCTTGTGACAGCTCTCGCATGGCGCGCTGGTCGCGATGTGAGTCGGCGGCTTGCCAGGGGCGGCATTGCCGTTGTGGCAGCTGGCGCAGCCGCTGCTGATGCCGGCATGGGTGAAGCGCGCGGCGGACGCCGCGGTCGCGGGCGCGGCCGGAGCCCCAATGGCTGCGTTCGGATTGGCGCCGGGAGTGGCGGTGGGCTGGACAGCCGCGATGCTTGTGCTCGCGGGCTTGGCGGGCGCGTTGGTGCCGACGGCCGGAATGCCCGGCTTGGCAGCGCTTGTCGCAGTCGTGGGCGCCACGCTCACGCCCGAAGGCAGCTTTGTGGCCGCAGTCGTGGCAGCTTTTGAGGCCGTCGCGACGCCGGTGCCGGGCTTGGTAGCCGCGGCCGTGGCGGTCGCTGTCGCCGTAGCCGCGGTGGCTGCGGACGTCGTCGCGGCAGTCGTCGAAGTCGTGGGCACGGTCACCTTGGCGGCGGCGGTCGCGGCGCCGCCACCTCCATCGTCGAAGCTCGTCGTGTTGTGACAGCTTCCGCAATCCGCCGTGGTCTTGGGGTGATCGCTGGATTTCGCCTGCGCATTTTGACTGGTATAGGCGCCGCCGTGGCAGGAATCGCACCGGCTGCCGCTCACCACACTGTGGTTCATGGTGACGGTCGTGAAGCTGGTCGTGCTGGTGTGGCAATTGCTGCAGGCGAGCGTCGCGGTCGGAATGTGCGGAGGCGTGCTCAGGCCCTGCGCGCCGGAAGTGCCCTGGCCCGTGTAGGTGCCGTTATGGCAGGAGGCGCATGGGACGCCGCTGACCGCCGTGTGGCTCATCGTGTAGGTGCTGAAACTCGCTGCCGAGTTGGTGTGGCAATTGCTGCACTGAATGCCGGCCACCGGAATATGCGGCGGCGTGGTCATGCCGGTCGCGCTGGTGCCGTTGTGACAGCTCGAGCAGTTGGTATCGGATGCCGAATGCGCAAAGGCCGCCCCCGCGAAGCTCGCGGTGCTCTTGTGGCAGGTGGCGCAATCCTGGCCATTGATCGCCACGTGGCCCGGGAACGAGGCCGTGCCCTGCGCACCGGATGTGCCTTGGCTGGTGTAGGAGCCGTTGTGGCAGGAATCGCAGCGGCTGCCGCTCACCGCCGTGTGGCTCATCGTATAGCTGGCGAAGCTCGCGGCCGTATTGACGTGGCAATTGCTGCATTGGATGCCGGCCACCGGAATGTGCGGTGGCGTGGTCATGCCGGTCGCGCTGGTACCGTTGTGGCAGCTCGAGCAGTTGGTATCGGACGCCGAATGCGTGAACGTGGCGCCCGCAAAGCTTGTGGTGCTCTTGTGGCAGCTCGAGCAGTCCTGGCCGTTGACCGCCACGTGGCCGGGGAACGATGCCGTGGCCTGCGCGCCGGACGTGCCCTGGCTCGCGAACGCGCCGCTGTGGCAGGAATCGCAACGGCTGCCGCTCACTGCCGCATGATTCATCGTGTAGGTGGTGAAGCTGGCCGCGGTGTTGCTGTGACAGCTGTCGCAGGCGACCGTGCCGATTGGAACGTGCGGTGGCGAGATCTGACCCTGCGCCCCGGACGTACCCTGGCTGGCGAAGCTGCCGTTGTGGCAGGAGCTGCACGGCACGCCACTCACGGATGAATGGCTCATCGTGTAGGTGGCGAAGCTCGCCGCCGTGTTGGTGTGGCAGCTGCTGCATTGGACCGTCGCGCTCGGGATGTGCGGGGGCGAAGTCATGCCAGTCGCCGTGGTGCCGTTGTGGCAGCTCGAGCAATTGGTGTCGGTCGCCGCATGGGTGAAGGCGGCGCCCGCGAAGCTGGTGGTGCTCTTGTGACAGGCCGCGCAATCCTGGCCATTGGTGGCGACATGGCCCGGGAACGAGGCCGTGCCTTGCGCCCCTGAGCTGCCCTGGCTCGCGAACGAGCCGCTGTGGCAGGAATCGCAACGGCTGCCGCTCACTGCCGCATGATTCATCGTGTAGGTGGTGAAGCTGGCCGCGGTGTTGCTGTGGCAACTGTCGCAGGCGACCGTGCCGCTTGGAATGTGCGGAGGCGAGGTTTCTCCTTGCGCACCGGATGTGCCCTGGCTGGCGAAGGTGCCGTTGTGGCAGGAGCTGCACGGCACGCCGCTCACGGAAGAATGACTCATCGTGTAGCTGGCGAAGCTCGCCGCCGTGTTGGTGTGGCAGTTGCTGCATTGGACGGACCCGCTCGGAATATGCGGCGGCGTGGTCATGCCGGTGGCGGTGGTGCCGTTGTGGCAGCTCGAGCAGTTGGTGTCGGTCGCCGCATGCGCGAAGGCGGCGCCGCTCCAGGTCGTCGTGCTCTTGTGGCAGGCCGAGCATTCCGCCGTGGTGGCGACGTGACCCGCATCCTTGCCCTGCGCCCCGGATGTGCCTTGGCTGACGAAGGCGCCGCTGTGACAGGTGCTGCACGCAACCGCGCTCGCGGCCGCGTGGTTCATGGCGTAGCTGGTCCAGTTCGCGGTATCAGTGTGGCAGTTGCTGCACTCCAGCGTTCCGGTCGGAATGTGCGGCGGCGAACTCGGGCCTTGCGCGCCGGCCGTGCCTTGCGTCGCGTAGGAACCGTTGTGGCAGGAGGCGCACGGGATGCCGCTCACGGCGGCGTGGCTCATCGTGTAGGCGGTGAAGCTCGCCGCCGTATTGGCGTGACAACCGCTGCACTGGGTGGCTCCGGTCGGAATGTGCGGGGGCGTCGTCATGCCGGTCGCGGTGGTGCCATTGTGGCAGCTCGCGCAGTTGGTATCGGAGGTCGCATGGACAAAGCCGGCGCCCGACCATGTCGTCGTGCTCGTGTGGCAGGTCGAGCATTCCGCCGCGGTGGTGACGTGAGCGGTGCCCTTGCCCTGCGCCCCCGACGTGCCTTGGCTGACATAGGCGCCGCTGTGGCAGGAGCTGCACGCGATGCCGCTCACTGCGGCGTGGCTCATCGTGTAGGAGACGAAGCTCGCGGCAGTGTTGCTGTGGCAATTGTTGCATTGGACAGTGGCGCTCGGAATATGCGGCGGCGCCGTCATGCCGGTCGCGCTGATACCGTTGTGACAGCTCGCGCAGCTGGTATCGGTTGCGGCGTGCACGAAGGTCGCATTCGCCCAGGTCGTGGTGCTGGTGTGACAGGTCGAGCACTCCGCCGTGGTGGCGACGTGGCCCGCGTCCTTTCCCTGGGCGCCCGAGGTGCCCTGGCTGGCAAAGGTGCCGTTGTGGCAGGAACTGCATGCAATCGCGCTCGCCGCAGCGTGGCTCATCGTGTAGGCGGTCCAGCTCGACGTATTGCCGTGACAACCGCTGCACTCGAGCGTCCCGGTCGGAATGTGCGGCGGCGTGACCAGCCCTTGCGCACCCGCGGTGCCTTGGCTCGCATAGGTTCCGCCATGGCAGGCCGCGCAGGGGATGCCGCCCGCTGCCGCGTGATTCATCGCATAGGTGGCGAAGCTCGACGTACTGGCGTGGCAATCGCTGCATTCCAGCGGGCCGGTCGGAATATGCGGCGGCGTGGTCAGCCCAAGCGCGGTCGCGCCGTTGTGGCATGACGCGCAACCTCCGCTAATGCCGGCGTGGCTGAAGGCGGCGCCGGCCCAACTGATCGTGCTGGTGTGGCAGCTCGCGCATTCCGCCGCGGTCACGACATGGCTCGGCCCCTTGGCCTGTGCCCCCGCCGTGCCCTGGCTGACATAGGCGCCGCCGTGGCAGGAACTGCACGCGATGCCGCTCGCCGCCGCGTGGCTCATCTGATAGGCGGTCCAGCTCAGCGTGCCGGTATGGCAATTGCTGCATTCCAGAGGGCCGGTCGGAATATGCGGCGGCGTGGTCAGGCCGGTCGCGGTGCTGCCGTTATGGCAACTCGCGCAGCCGGCGATGATGCCGGCGTGATCGAAGACGGCGCCCGCATAGCTCACCGTATTCTTGTGGCAGGTTTCGCAGGGCGCGCTGGTAGCCGGGTGGTTGGCGGATTTGCCGACCGCGACGGTGCCGTTGTGGCAGGTGGCACAATCGGCGGTGATGCCGGCATGGTCCACCCGAACCTGCCGCCAATCGTTGGTGACGTGGCATTGCTCGCAGAGATTGCTGGTGCGCGGGTGCTGGCTGATCTTTCCCGGCGCGAGCGCGCCATTGTGGCAGGACGCGCATTGCTGCGGTGTTCCCTTGAAGCGGCCGTTGACGTGGCAGGATGCGCAGTCGACCCGGCCGTGGGCGCCGCTCAGCGGAAATCCGGTTGCAAAATGATCGAACGAGCCGGAAGTCGATTGCGCAAATCCGGACGCGACAGAAAGCACGAGCGCGGCAAATGCCACGACCGCCGTCCGAAACGATGTCCCCCGATCACCCATGTTTCCGTCGCCCAATTCCGCCTGCCCCCCGCGGGGTCATCATCGTGTTGCGATGCCAGCCGCGACTGCGGCGATATTCGCGTTCAGCGCCTTCAAAGTTGCATGGATCGAGGCGCGTGAGCCGCGCCTTGGAGGCGCGGACGCTCGAACGCGCCGACGCCGATGTCAGTCGTTATGAGCTGACGCTGTTCGATACATGTGTCCCCCCGATGGTCCCCACCAAATCTCCGGCGATGCGCACGAGCGCGCCATCAGGCGCGATACTGGTCCCCACGCGCCGATCATTTCACCGACGCTAATCGTCCATATCGTGGCGGCTGGCGTGCCGGTTCGCGGCGATTTCACGGCGGCGGCAATTTCAAGCGGATCTCCGGTAGCTCGCAACCGCTTCAGCCATGCCGACGCCTCATAGCCGAATGTCACGGCTTTCATGGAATATCCGAACGCTTCAAACGTTGTTGCTTCGATGGTCGCGTGACTTTCGAGCAGCCGGAATCGGTAACAGCTCGACAGCTGGAGTTCGAGAGTTGGAGTTCATGGCGTCGTGAGGCCGTGGCAGATGAAGCGCGACGATTCCGCGGCGCAGGATTGGCGTGATCTCGAGGCGACCGATTCGCTCGGACGCGGATACCGGCCATCAAGACCCGATCCGGTCCGACATTGCCAACCGGCGACGCAACAAGGCATGCAATCGAAGCGAGCGAAGTCGCTGCGGCGAAGATCGCCGCGATTCTGGCTCACCCTGGTGACGGGTGGGCTGGTGTTTGCCGTCAGCTTCGCCGTCGTCATCCGAGCGACCAAGCCGGTCCCGCCACCGACCGCCGCCATGACCATGCTGACCGGCGCCACGATTGCGGATCTCCGCGGCCTGATGGCAGCCGTCAAGGCCGCTGGACTCAAGGGCACGCCCGACATCAAGGGCGGCATCGACGAGATCATCCGGCGCGACAACGATCATGTGAGGCTGAAGGGCTGGGCGGCGCAGGTCGCCGACAGCGATGCGCCACTGGCCGTGATGGTCTTCGTGGACGGACGCAACACGCTTACGACGCAAACCGATGGCAGCCGTCCCGAGATCGCCGCGGCGCTCGGCCTTTCGGGGGCCGCATCCGCGAATGTCTCGTTCGAAGGCATCTTGCGCTGCGGTCGAGGGCAAAAATTCATCGTGGTCGCAGTCGCGCGAAGCGGCGTCTATGGACATTTCGGCTCCAATGTTTGTCCATAGGCCATCGCAACACATCAGCGTCGCGCCGGCGCCTGCCGATCCACCGCGTCGTGGAGCGCACGGCGGGCGCGGGCGAGCCGGCTCATGATGGTGCCGGCGGGCGAATCCAGCGCCCGAGCGGCTTCCTTGTAGGAGAGACCGTCCATGCATACCAACCGGAGCAAAGCGCGCTGATCCGGCGGCAATTGCGCGATACGCTCTCGCAACTCCATGAGCGAGAGACGGCTCTCGGTCACAACCCGACCATCGGGACCCCAGATATCGTCCACCGCGGCGATGTCGATGATCTCCCCTTTGGCCTTTTCGGCGCGCAACTGATCGATCCAGAGATTCTGCGCGATCCGGTACATCCAGCTGTCGAGACGCGTATCCGGTTGCCACTGGTCGAGGCGCGCGAGTGCTCGGGCGCAGGTCTCCTGAACCAGATCATCGCTCTGCTCCTGATCGTGCGTCAGCGAATGAGCGAAGCGGCGCAGACGCGGCAGGAACCGCACCATGCGGCGGCGGATGTCGTCGGCGGCTCGGCCGCCGAACCTGTGCGACCAATCATCGGCCGCCCGGTCAACTACGCCCGGCCGCAACAAGACACCTTGGCCCGGATCGATCGGAGCAACCGGCGCCGCAGTTGCGGCTTTGGCGCGTTTCATCGCACGACCGCCCCCCGTCTGAACGAGGTCGTGGTGTGGCATCGCTCGCAGGCCCGGCCGAACGAGCCCTGATGCACGTCGTCCAGCACATGGCAGCCGTAGCAGCCGGTTTGCAGAACGATCCTGCTGACGTTCCGGGCGGTGTGACAGGCCTGACAGTCGAGGCCCTGGTGGGCTCCGGTCAGCGGATATTTTGTTTGCAAATTGTGATCAAAGCGCCACCGAGCCCAGCCGTTGGGATTGTGACAGAGCGCGCAATTGGAGCCCAAACGGCCCTCGTGGAACTGATCCTTGTGGCAGCTCGCGCAGGCCGAGCGGGCGTCCTTGAACACCGGCGTGCGATGACACTCCTCGCAGGGCACCACTGCATGACGGCCGATCAGCGGAAAACGGGTGAGGTCGTGGTCGAAGGCGACGGTCTTGCGCCAATTCGCGTCGCCGTGACATTGCTCGCAGCGGCTTCCGAGCTGGCCTTTGTGGGCGTCGTCCTTCTTGTGACAGGAGACGCAGCTGGTCGCCAGCTTGTCGCGAAAGAGATCGCCGGTGTGGCAGACATCGCATTTGATTCCGGCGTGACCGCCGCGCAGCGAAAACTTCGTCCGGTCATGGTCGAATTGAATTGTCCGCCACATTGCCTGGTCGTGGCAGCCTTCGCATTTGGGGCCGTAGCGCCCCAGGTGAACGTCCTGCAGGCGGTGACAATCGACGCAGGTGATCGCGACGTTGGTGTAGCGCTCGCCGGCGTGACACGCCGAGCAGTCGACCGTGCGGTGTGCGCCCTTGAGCGGGAACCGCGTGGCGTCGTGATTGAATGCCTTGACGTGCTGCCAGGCGTCGTCGCCGTGGCACCGAGCGCAGTTCGCCCCGAGCTGACCTTTGTGCGGATCGCTCGTCTTGTGGCAATCGACGCAGAGATTGGGCGCGCTGCGAAACTTGACCGCCTGCGCATGACAGTCGCCGCAAGAGGTCGTCTTGTGGGCACCCTGCAGGCTGAAATTAGTGACCGCATGGTCGAAGGTCTCGCGATCGAGCTGCACGATATCGGCGTCGCGGCCCTTGTGGTCGGTGTGGCACACCCGGCAGTCCTGCTTCGCGGCTTCGAGCTGGCGGCCGTGAAGCCCCCTGCCGGACGAACGATCCCCCGCGATCTCCTTATGACAATCGAGGCACTTGCTGGTTTGCGCTTGTCGCGAGAATGCCGCATGACAGTCGAAGCAATCCGGCTCGATCTTGGCGTGCCCAGCGATGAGCGAACCCGGCATCACGAGCCGCTCCAGCAGATTCTGCGACCTCGCCCCCCAAACCGTCGACATGGCGAGCAATACCCCGATCGTGAGTGCCCATGCGATTCGACGCCGCAAGGTCGAATTCCTCGTCAAAACAGATGCGCCGCAACCACGTGGACCCCGGCCGCCAGGACGAGAATGAAGAACAACGGCAAGTGCAGCACATGCCAGAGGCCGAACAGGCGCTCGTAGAACGCGAAAGCGGCGGCCTTCTTCACCGCCGCCACATGCAGCGTTACCAGCTCGGCGACGGCGGCGATTTTCTGCTCACGGGTGCGCCTGGACCATCCGAGCCGGCTTGCCTGCTCCGTGACGATCGCGCGCGTTTCGCGCAGCAGGCGTTGCCGGATCACGCGCGCACGAACTGCCAGCACCGGCAGCAGGAACAGCGCGGTGAAAAGGCCGCGCGGCATTGCGTTGGCTTGCTTCGCGAACGCATTCAGGGCGTCCACCATGCGGTCGCCGGACGGCAGCCCATCGCCCAGCGCGTGCTTCATGATCTCGATGTCGGCCAGGATGTCGCGCACCTCCGCCTTGCGACCATAGAGACCGAGATGAATCTGGCCGTACAGATAGCGGCCGACAATTCCGCTGGTCGCGACGATCAGCATCGCCACCATGGCGACGTTGCTGTTGAGGGAGCCCAGCTTGAAGTTCGAATGGAAAAGGATTAGCACGGGACCGATCAATCCAAGCACCATGTGCAGGCGGAACCAGAACGCCACCGATCCGACCGCCCGCAGCGCGGCTAAGCGCTTGCGCAGTGGGTAGAGCAGGAGCAGCAGCATCAGGCCGGCGCCCGCAATTCCGAGCCAATAGCCAAGCCCGCTTTCAGGCGTGAGATAGTCCTGGTCGCGATCGAGCCATCCGATCAGAAGCACGCCGACCAACACGGCCCCGAAGACCGTCGGCGCGATCCGCGACCACGGTCGTGTGGCATAGTGGCCGAAGCGAGACATCCGGGCCCATGAATTGCGCGGCGACATGCTTCGCAGCGACGTCGATGGTTCGTCTTTCGCGCGGCCCTCCGGCTTCGGCAGCGGCACGACCGGCCTGACAAGCAATGACGCGAGCGTGGATTCTGCCATGAACCATCCCTCGACATGCGCAGCGGCTCGCGCTGCGGCCCCTCCCGCAGAGTGCAAGCCTGCGTGGTCAAATCGAGGAGCACGAAACCCAGATGATTGGAGATAGTTTGGAGAAATGCGGGCCATTTTGAGGCGTGAGGCTTTGCCATCGGAGCCATATCTATCAGAACGACCCGCACAGAGTTCGTGTTTTCCACAGCAATCAAACCAATTGCTCACGATTCGCGCACCAGTGATGGAATATTTTCTGACCGACATCGTTGTGCGAGTCGCCGACGACGACTTAAACGGTACAATTGGTTATCGGCTTATCGGGTAAAACCCTGACCGCCGCCTCCGCCAGAAGCCCGATATTGATCAACAAGTGATTGCTTAGAGCCACGTTCAGGTCGAATTCCGAGAATCTCGAACTGAAAATAAATCCGCCCAACTTTATACACCGATCCTGTGCTATCGCGCATCAGACCACATGCGTTTCCCGCATCAACAAGGCCTCATGATACCTATGCACAGCAATCGAACGAGATGCGCGAGCGCCCGCACTTCGACATCGGCCAGCACGGGTCGACGTGGTGAGGCGCTTGCGCCATGAATTTCGACCCGCTGTTGATCTTCTATGCCCTGCCGCTCGCAGTCGTTTGGATCGTCTATCTCGGGCGGCGCAAGAAAGCGGAGGGGCGCAGCATCTCGCGGCGGCAGGTCGCCGCGGAGTCCGGGCTGCTGGAGCCGCCAACGCTGCACCCGGAGATCGATCCGGTGTCGTGCATCGGATGCGGCGCTTGCGTGCGGGCGTGTCCGGAGGGCGAAATTCTCGGGCTCATCAGCGGCAAGGCCGTTCTGGTCGAGCCCTCCGAATGCATCGGGCACGGCGCCTGCCGTGCCGCCTGCCCGAGCGATGCCATCCGTCTCGTCTTCGGCACGGCACAGCGTGGCGTCGACATCCCGCATGTCGGCCCCGACTTCCAGACCAACATTCCCGGCGTGTTCATAGCCGGCGAGCTCGGCGGCATGGGCCTCATCCGCAACGCCATCGAACAGGGCCGCCAAGCGATCGAATTCGGTGCGGGTTCTGAACGGATTGGGGCAGCCACATATGCATGATGTGGTCATCGTGGGCGGCGGACCGGCGGGATTTTCCGCCAGCCTCGCGGCCATGCAGCACAAATTGCGCTTCGTCACCATCGAGCAGGACAGCTTCGGCGGCACAGTCGCGCACTTTCCGCGCGGCAAGCTGGTCATGACCGCGCCCGCCGATCTTCCGCTGATCGGAAAGGTCAAGTTCAAGGAAGTCAGCAAGGAGCGATTGCTCGAATTCTGGCAAAGGGCCGCGCAACGGACCGGCCTGCGCATCAATTACGGCGAGCGGGTCGAAAGCGTGACGCGCATCGCTCCCGGCTTTGAGGTCATGACGACACGCGGCCGCTATCCGACCCGCTCGGTCCTGCTGGCGATCGGGCGCCGCGGCACGCCGCGCCGCCTTGGGGTTCCGGGCGAGGAGCTTCCCAAGGTCGTTTACCGCCTGATCGATCCGCAACAGTACAGTGGACGGCACGTGCTGGTGGTCGGCGGCGGCGACAGCGCGCTCGAAGCCGCCGCCAGCACCGCGGCGGAAGACGGCACCACCGTTACCCTCTCCCACCGCAGCGATGGCTTCTCACGCGCCAAGCTGAAGAACCGCGAGCGCGTGGAGGCGGCCCGCAAGTCCGGCCGCCTGAATATTCTGATGCAATCCGAGGTCAAGATGATCGGTCTGCGCCATGTTGGGCTCGCGTGCGCCGGTCAGCGGATGCAGATCGAGAACGACGCGGTCATCGTGTGTGCCGGCGGCATACTGCCGACGCCGTTTCTCAGGAGCATCGGGATCGATGTCGAGACCAAATATGGCATCGCCTAGAGCCGCGCGCACGGTTCTGATGATCTGCGTCCTGGCGCTCGCACACGTGTGCGGATGCGGCGGCGCGCTCGCCCAAGATGCCCGCGCAGGCGCGGACGAACGTGCCGTGGATTCGGCGCTGAGCGCCGGACAATATGCGCAAGCCGCCGCGCTCATCGCCCGAATGGCCAATGCCGGCAACGCCGAGGCGCAATATCGATTGGCCTCGCTCTATCGAACGGGGCGCGGCATGCCGCTGGACGAGGCGCTCGCCTTCAAATGGATGAGGGCCGCGGCCGAGCATGGGCACGCCAGGGCGGAGTTCAATCTGGGCGCCATGTATCTCGCCGGACGCGGCGTCGAGCGCAACGTCGAGCAAGCGCGCGTTTGGCTCACGCAGGCGAAAGCGCAGGGAAACCAGGACGCCGCGCTGATGTTGTCGAATCTGGCAGTCCGGCCGCCGAAGGAGACACCCGCGGCGAGTTCCGCCGGCGCCGGCCGGCAAGGCGGCGGGAGGCCGCTCCCCAATCATCGCGGTGGCGGCGTTGTCGAAAGCGATCGCGGAAAATGGCCGGCCGTTGATCCTGGATGCCGCCTTGCGGGGCCAGGCCGATGCGATCCGGCAATTGATCACGAACGGCGCGAACCTGGCATCACGGGACGCCGACGGCAACACGGCGGTGGCGCTGGCCGCCGGCGCCGGGCAAACCGCAGCATTGGATGTGCTGCTGGGAGCCGGCGCCGAGCCCGATGCCAAGAACAATTCCGGCGAAACGCCGCTGATGCTGGCGGCCGCCAAGGGCCATCCCGACGTGATCGAGCGCTTGCTGGAAAAGCACGCTGATATCGCGGCCGCCACGCCCGCCGGCACCAGCGCGCTGTCGATGGCGGTGCGCGGCTGTCATGAGGGGGCGATCAGGACGCTGATCGATCACGGCGCCGACAGCGGGCTGGTGCTCGAGGAGGGCGTGACGCTGCTCATGCTCGCCATCACCACATGCCCGGAATCGGTGGCTCGCCTGTTGTTGAGCGACCGCGCCGCGATCAATGCTTTCGATCAACGCGGGCGAACGGCCCTTTGGCTCGCGGCCGGCCGCGGCGACGCGCTCATCGTGGCGGCGCTGCTTTCCATGACGGCCGACCCGAGCCTCGGCGACCGGGACGGCGCATTGCCGATCCATGTGGCGCTGCAGAACGGGCACGCCGAAGCGGCCGCTGTCCTGCTGAGCCGCGAGAAGAATGTCGAGCGCCGCACCCCGACCGGCAACACGCCGCTGATTCTGGCCGCGCAGGCCGGATTGAACGGTATCGTCCAGGATCTCCTGAGCCGGGGGGCGCTGCGCGATGCCAGGAACAATCAGGGTTATACCGCCCTGATGATCGCCGCGCGCGCCGGAGAGGCCGAGGTCGTCGCGACGCTCATCAAGGCCGGCGCCGATCGAAACCTGATCAACAAGAAGCGCGAGACCGCCGGCGACATCGCGGCGGCTTCAGGGCACGCCAGCATCGCCCAGATGCTGAAATAGGGCTCGGGCTCGCTCAAAGACGGTACATCGTCACCCACCTGCCCCATTTTCTCGCAAACTCCGCAATGCGCTCGGCCTTCGCGTCGTCGTGGTCGGTCACGACGCAAAAGCGGGACGCCACCAGGCGGAAGCGGACGAGCTCGATCCGCTTGCATCCGATCGACCAGAGCTGATCGGCGAGAAAGCCGATTTCGGAGCGCCGTCCGGTGTGGCGCTGCGCAAACACCAGCGTTCTGTCCTGCCTCCGCAAGGCCGCGATCTCGGACAGCGCCACGTGCTTGGGGCTGAGGCGGGTGCCTTGGATTCCGTTGTCGGGATCGAGAAAGACCAAATCGGCTTCGCGCACGGCCTGGACGAGCTGCCCGCTCCAGGCCCGGCGCAACGCCGATAATCGCGGAACCTCGGCTCGGTGGAACAACGCGTCGGCCAGAAGTCCGCTGGCTTCCAGCGCCGTCACACCACGTGTACCGGTTGGGGATGCCTCGACTATTTTTGCAAGGGCATCGAAAATCTCGGGAGCAAGATGACGAAACTCATCAGGGCGCTTGAGGTAATCAAAGGACCTGCCGTAATGTTCGCCGTCATTTTCGCCGTTTGTCAGATACCAGCAGACAGCCAGTCTTTGTCCCTCCATGAGGCACCGAAGCAAGGCGAGCTTTCCGAAATCTCCGATATTTCCGACGTATCGATCCTGCATGGCGCCCCCAAGACGACAACGAATTGAGGGAGACATGTCTGTCGCTCGCGCAGCAATTTGCAACAAGCGTGGCAGAAAGATCACAACTCAATCGGCCTTGGTTCGACCGCAGAGTTTGTCAGCTGCTTGTCAGCAACAGTCAGCTGTGGCCTCGCACCCCACAGGAGCACCGCGCATCTTGCAACGCAATTGGAGAGAGCCGCTTTTGAATCCCTCGACCGCTGCAGCGCGACGCTGGTGCGCTTCAGGGCCGAGGCTGGCGGTCACGCAATTCCTCGCCGACAAGCTCGAGGCCGCCGCCGGGGTGAAGCAGCGGACGTGCGGATGATGGACGGCCGTGTCCAGGCGATCGCCGAAGCGATGGCACACCGCGCGGCCGCGCCATCGGGACGTGGTATCTGCGCGGCGTCGTCGAGGAGATGAAAAGGACGGGGTTCGTCGCCGAGGCCTCGCCCGCAGCCAACAACCCGGCGCCGGCGTGGGGACACCGGCAGAGAATTGACGATTGCGCGGTGGCGCGGCAGCGGCGACCGCCATGAATGTGCATTCACGATGCCGGCCATGCTGCTTGGTGCTGCTACCGCCCCACGGGTTCACGGTTAACGGCGCCACCAGGGCCGGCGACTGGCGCGCCCGGGCGCGCGTGCTGAACCCCGCGGTGGCCCGCCACGACCAATGACCGAGAGTAGCTTCAACCTCGGAGAGCTTCCATGTCGCCCTATTCCATCGCCCCCCCAAGCCCCAGGGCTTCCTGGTCCGCAGTCGCTGCGGGCCTGCGCCGAGCGGTCCGCAGGACCGCCGTCACCGTGCTGCTCGGTGCCGGCGCGCTCATCGCCCTGGCGGCGCCCGATAGCGGAACCGCACGGGCCCAAGGCGGCCCTGCGCCCGCGATCCTGATCGACGGCAACGCCGTGGTCACCGGGTTTTCCGGCACGCAGCCGCCGTTGCCGTTTCCCCCCGCCATGGCGGACCAGGCCGGGATCGATCTCAACGGTCCGGCCGCGCGGATCATGGATCTGCAAGCGCCGGGCGCGCCGCCGCAGGCGCAGCTGCTGACCGCACCCAAGCCGTTCACCGTGCTGGCGGGCCAGGTCGGGCAGGTGTTCGCGGTCGCGCTCGACGGCGCGACGCCGCCCAACATCTATCTGGCGGCGACGTCGTCCTACGGGCTGCCGATCGTGGCGCCGGGTCCGGGCGGCGCGCTGATGCGCGCCAAGCAGGGCGGGCCGAATGCGAGCTTCATGCCGGGTTTGTTTGGACCGGCGGCGGCCGGCGGCGGCCCCGGCTCGATCTGGCGCGTCGACGGCGTGACCGGCGCGGTCAGCCTGTTCGCCAATGTCAGTCTCGACGGCGTGGAAAATTCGGGTCCCGCGCTCGGCGGGCTCGCCTACGACCCCGGCTCCGACACGCTGTTCGTCGCCGACCGGGAGACCGGCATGATCCACCGCTTCGGCCTCGACGGCAAGGAGCGCGGACGCTTCGATCAGGGCGTGCAGGGCCGCATGGCGGCCGGGCCTGCCGGCGGTGGCCTACGATCCGGCCACGCGTCTGGATATCAGCAATCCGCAATTCCGGCCGGACGATCCGGCGACCTGGGGCTATGCGCCGATCGAGCGCCAGATCTACGGCCTCGCGGTGCGCTCCGGACGGCTCTATTACGCGGTCGCCGACGGCCTGCAGGTCTGGTCGGTCGCGATCTCGCCCGACGGGACGTTCGGCGCCGATCCGCGCCGGGAGGTCCAGGTGTCGCCGTGGGACGGCGGCAGCGAGATCTCCAAGATCACCTTCGACAATCCGGGCCGCATGCTGCTCGCCGAGCGGCCGGCGCCGACCGGCGCCTATGATTTCGGCGCCTTGGCCAAGCCCGGCGTCGGCCGCGTGCTGCGCTATCGCAGCGTGCCGGCGGCCGGCGGCGGCAACGCCTGGTCCCCCGAGCCGGACGAATATGCGATCGGATTCGCGGATCAAATGCGCAACGGCAATGGCGGCATCGCCATCGGCTACGGCTACAGCCCGAACGGCCAGATCGACCACGCCGCCTGCAGCGCGTTCCTGTGGAGCACCGGCGAGCAATTGCGCAAAGCCATGGATCCGGCGCTCATGACGCGGCTGGCCGCGAGCGGCCCCGCGATCGTGAACGGCCTGCAGGGCAATGCGCTGGCGCTCGTGCGCCCCGCCAATGTGCCGCCGCTGCAGAGCTACTTCGTGGACTACGACGACCAGTTCAGCGACGACAGCGCGCGCGGCCATCTCGGCGACGTCGCGATCTGGCGGATCTGCGGCCAGGCGCTGGCCCCGGTGCCGCTGGGCGTGCCGTTCGGGCTGATCGGCGGCGGTGGCGGCGGCTTCTGTCGCGACGGCGAGATCAGGTTGCGCGATGGCCAGTGCTGCGATCGCCGCGACGTGCGCGACGGCCGCTGCGGTTGCCCGCCCGACTCGATCAGGCTGCGCGACGGCCAGTGCTGCGACCCCCGCGACGTGCGCGACGGCCGCTGCGGTTGCCCGCCCGACGAGATCAGGCTGCGCGACGGCCAGTGCTGCGATCCCCGCAACGTGCGCGACGGCCGCTGCGGTTGCCCGCCCGACGAGATCAGGCTGCGCGACGGCCAGTGCTGCGACCCCCGCGACATGCGCGACGGCCGCTGCGGCTGCCCGCCCGACTAGATCAGGCTGCGCGACGGCCAGTGCTGCGATCCCCGCGACGTGCGCGACGGCCGCTGCGGTTGCCCGCCCGACTCGATCAGGCTGCCCAACGGCCAGTGCTGCGATCGCCGCGACGTGCGTGACGGCCGCTGCGTGCCGCCGCCCAACTGCCCGCCCGGCCAGATCATGCGCGACGGCCGCTGCGTGCCGCCGCCGAGCTGCCCGCCCGGCCAGATCATGCGCGATGGCCGCTGCGTGCCGCCGCCGAGCTGCCCGCCCGGCCAGATCATGCGCGACGGCCGCTGCGTGCCGCCGCCGCAGCTGCCCGCCCGGCCAGATCATGCGCGACGGCCGCTGCGTGCCGCCGCCGAGCTGCCCGCCCGGCGAGATCATGCGCGATGGCCACTGCGTGCAGCCGCCGACGATCACGCGGTCTCCGCTGCGGCACCTGAAGGTGGAGGAACCGCGTGAGCCCGGCCGCCATGTGACCACGTTCCACACCCGGATCCCCTCCGGGGTGACGGTGGGGCGCACGCCCTCCTCCGGCGGACGCGGAACGATCTTCCTCCCGCATTCCGGTGGAAGCGGCCGGACACTGCGCTGAGCCCGCGACCGCCGAGCCCGCCGCCGGGAAACCGGTGGCGGTCCCGGCCTTGAGCAAACACCCGAAACGGGCGAAGCCGGCTACCCGGCTTCGCCCGTCACCTTTTGACCGGACGACGGCGGCGAGGACGTGTGGTTCACTTATTCCGGAACGAATTGACGGGCGCGGCGTAGGATGGCTCGAGCGCTCGCAAGTCTTCTCCCTTCGAATTGGCGTGATTGAGATGACGGAAGACGATCTGCAAACCATCAAGACCGCGGTTCAACTGCTCGAGAACGCGAGCCTGGCGGCCCGCCTGAGCAATATCGTCGGCAAGCCGATCGAGCTCATCGGCCAGGCGCTCCCGCATGGCGCCTCGCAGGCGATCGCGGCCGCCACCACCAAGGCCCTGAACGCGGCGCTCAAAGTGGCGCTGAGCACGCTGGAGAACCGGCCGGAAGCCGCGTCGCGCCTGCTGCACAAGGCCTTGGCCACCGCCTCGGGCGCCATCGGCGGCAGCCTCGGCCTGGTGACGGCGCCGCTGGAGATCCCGATCTCGACCATCATCATGTTGCGCTCGATCGCCGATATCGCGCGCAGCGAGGGCGAGAACCTGGCCGATCCGGATGCCGCGCTCTCCTGCGTGCAGGTGTTCGCGCTCGGCGCCAGGACCGCCGCGGCCGACGCCGGCGAGAGCGGCTATTTCGTGGTGCGCGGCATGCTGGCGAAATCCATTACCGAGGCGGCACGCTTCATCACGGAGCGCGGCATCGTCGAGGAGGGCGCTCCCCTCCTGGTTCGCTTCATTGCGCAGGTCGCCGCTCGCTTCGGCGTGGTCGTCAGCCAGAAGCTCGCTGTCCAAACCCTTCCGGTAGTCGGCGCGCTCGGCGGCGCAGCCGTCAACTACGCTTTCATCGATCATTTTCAGGATGTGGCCCGCGGCCATTTTGCGATCCGCCGGCTCGAGCGCGCCTATGGCAAGG
Source organism: uncultured Alphaproteobacteria bacterium (assembly GCA_963744275.1). Classification (GTDB taxonomy): domain Bacteria; phylum Pseudomonadota; class Alphaproteobacteria; order Rhizobiales; family Xanthobacteraceae; genus VAZQ01. The sequence continues at coordinate 337,939 of CAVUSX010000019.1, read as the reverse complement.
ACGCGGTGCGGGCGCATTATGAGCGGCTTCGCGATGAATCCAAGGCGGCCGCGTTGGTCGCCCGCCGACGCTTAGGCCCTCGGAGCCGCCGCGGGCGATCTCGCATTGGTTTACCGCCGGCCACCGCGGGGGTCAGGCATTTTCCCTTGAAAATGCTCTCAAGTTGCCGGCGCCAACGGAAAAACCCCGCCTCGAAGGCGGGGTTTCCGAGACGGGAAAGCGGGGGCTGGGGGGCTTGGGGCATCCCCGGGACGTCGAGCGGGCTCGTCCGATGTCCTTCATGCGCCCGAGCACGGCTTCGGTTTCTCGGCCGCGCCGCGATATTTCTCTCGCGCGCGGGGCTGGCGCTGCGTGCGCCCGCAACCCTTGCGGCGCGCCCTATTGGAGCACTTCGTCGGCACGTGCCAGCATCCCCGGCGCGACCTCGATGTTCTGGGTGCGGGCGGTGGTCATGTTGACCGCCAGCTTGAACTTGATCGAATTCACCACCGGCAGGTCGGCCGGCTTGTCGCCCTTGAGAATGCGCCCCACATAGACGCCGACCTGATGGTAGCCTTCGGTGATGCTGATGCCATAGCTCATCAGGCCGCCGGCCGCCACGTAGGCGCGCGACGAATAGATGGTCGGCACCGCGTAATGGTCCGCCAGCGCGATGATCTTGTCGCGCCACTCGAGGAAAAACGGATCATTGCCGACCAGGAGCGCATCGGCGTGCTGCCGGGCCAGCGATCCGAACGGCTGGTCGAAGCCGCTGTCCTTGTTGACGTCGAGGACCAGGGTGCGCACCCCGGTGGCGCGCGCGGCCGCCTCGATCCCGGCCCGCGTTCCCGAATTCGGATTGCTCGGATTGACGAACACGGCGACGGTGGCGGCCTTGGGTATCAGGTCGCGCACCAGATTCAGCTGATTCTGTCCGAGCACCTTGGCATTGAGGCTGACGCCGGTCAGGTTGGCGCCCGGCCGGTCGAGGTTGTCGACCAGACCGGCCGTGATGGGATCACCGCCGATCTCGAAGACGGTCGGAATGTTGGAGGTCGCCCGCTTGACCGCCAGCGCGCAGGCGGTGCTGCCGGTCGCCGCGATCACGGCCACCGGCTGGCGGACCAAATCGGCGGCCAGCCGCGGCAGCTGATACTCCTGAAACTCCGCCCAGCGGAACTCGATCGCAACGTTCTTGCGCTCGACATAGCCGACCTCGCTCAGGCCCTCGCGAAACGCCGCCGCGCGCTGGAGGGTGGGATCGGGCGAGGTGCTGTTGAGGAAGCCGACCACCGGGATGGCCGGCTGCTGCGCGCGCGCCGAAAGCGGCCAAGCGGCGGCCGCGCCGCCGAGAAAAGTGATGAACTCGCGCCGCCTCATATCGATCTCCCGGTGTCCTCCGGCGCCGAAACCACGCCGCAGGGCCGTGCCAATGTATCACAGCGCGCCGCCGCCATGTGGAGTTTTAGACGAGAAGCGGGCGAGTGCACCCCCGCAGACCGCGCGCGGGAACCAGACGGCTCCCGGCCGGCGCCGGCCATAAAAATCGAACCTTTCCTCCCTGGACTCTCGACAAGTCCTCGTTTCTCGATTCCAATGAAAGTGATTCGGAGAGATGCGGCACATCCTTCCGGACGAAGGTTGGTGGGGAACTTCGAAACGGAGGCCTGCAATGGCGCGCGCCGAGGCAGCGAGCGCGTCTATACGGTCCGATTCGATCAAGGGACTGGCCCAATCGATCGCCAAGCCGGCCTATCGGCGGCTCTTGACCGCCGAGCCGGCTCTGCGTCGCGCCGTCCCGGCTTTGATCATCGCATTTCTACTCACGATCTGCGTCGGAACCGTCGTCCAAATCCTCGATCATCGCCGGCAGGCGATTTTCGACATCACCAAGCAAATCGAAGCCTGCGCCGATGTCCTGGTGGAGCGGCTCGACCAGAGCCTGAAGCGACGACTTCGCGCGCGCGCATCCAAGGCGAGCTCGAGCACGCGATCCCCTCCTGGGCGCGGGCGGCCGGCCGCCACCTCTTGGTGACCAATGCCGATGGCGTCATCATCGCCGGCATCTCGCATGTGCTGATCAACGATTCCGGCCGGATGGTCATCACTCCGGTACCGCTGGACGCCGACATCATGGGGCATCGCCTCCTCGATGTGCTGGGCCACGCGCAATCGCTGACGACGTTCGCGGCGGCCGCCGGCATGGCGGAAATGACGCTGCCGGATTCGACACCCGCCTTCGCCACGGTGCGCAATTTCGGCGTTCGGAACGGCCAGCTCGCGGTCGTGGACCGGCGCGACGATGCGCTGGCGTCCTGGCGTTCCGACATGGCGCTGACCATCACGCTGTCGGCCACCACCGGCTTCGTCGTGCTGATCCTCGGCTTCGCCTTCCACTGGCAGGCGATCCGCGCCCGCGAGGCGGATCTCATCTACGATACGGTGCGCTCGCGCATCGATACCGCGCTCAACCGCGGACGCTGCGGACTATGGGACTGGGACCTCGCGCGCGGCCATATCTTCTGGTCGCATTCCATGTTCGCCATCCTGGGCCTGCCGACGAAAGACGATCTGCTGAGCTTCGGCGAGGTCATCTCCCGCGTCCATCCCGACGACCTGCAGCTCTATGAGCTCGCCGGCCAGCTGGCCGAAGCCAAAGCCACGTCGGTCGATCACGACTTCCGCATGTGCGACGCCAACGGCAAGTGGATCTGGCTGCGGGCACGCTGCGAGCTCGTTCACCAGGCCGGCGAGCCCGGACCGCACCTGATCGGGATCGCGGTCGACGTCACCGAGCAGAAGACGCTGGTCGAGAAGACCGCCGAGGCCGACCTGCGGCTGCGCGACGCCATCGAGACCATCCCGGAAGCCTTCGTGGTGTGGGACGCGCAGAATCGCCTGGTGATGTGCAACTCGAATTTCCAGGACCTGCACAACCTGCCCCGTACCGCGGTCGAAGCCGGCGCGTCCTACGAGTCCGTCATCGCGGCCGGGCGCAAGCCGACGCTGCGCTCGCAGGTCGCGAGCGAGGGCCAGATTCCCGGCGCCCGCACCTTCGAAGCCCGCCTCGACGACGGCCGTTGGCTGCACATCAGCGAGCGGCGCACCAAGGACGGCGGCTACGTCTCGGTCGGCACCGACATCACCACCATCAAGCGGCACGAAGAAAAGCTGATGGAGAGCGAAAAGCGCCTGATGGCGACGGTCAGCGACCTGCAGCTCTCGCAGCAGGCGCTCGAGCGGCAAACCCAGGAGCTGGCCGATCTGGCGGAGAAATACGCCGAGGAGAAGACCCGCGCCGAGGAGGCGAACCAGGCCAAATCCAAGTTCCTGGCCAATATGAGCCACGAATTGCGCACCCCGCTCAATGCGATCATCGGCTTCTCCGAGATGATGGGGGCCGGCATGTTCGGCCCGCTCGGGCCGGACAAATACCGCGAATACTGCTCGGACATCCACCAAAGCGGCCAATATCTGCTCGAGGTCATCAACGACATCCTCGACATGTCGAAGATCGAGGCCGGCCGCATCCGCCTGGAGCAGGAGGAGATCGTGCTGGAGGCGTTCCTCAACGACGCCATGCGGGTGGTGTGCGACGCGCGCCGACGACAAGCGGCTCGATCTGATCGCCGACGTTCCGCACGGCATCCGCATGCGGGCCGATCACCGCCTGCTCAAGCAGATCGTGCTCAATCTCCTGTCCAATTCGGTCAAGTTCACCCCGGTCGGCGGCCGCGTGATCATCCGCGGCCGCGCCAGCGGCGCGGCGGTCACGATCGCGATCGCGGATACCGGCATCGGCATCCCGAAGGAGGCGCTCGCCAAGCTCGGACGGCCGTTCGAGCAGGTCGAGAGCCAGCTCACCAAGAGCCATCAGGGCTCGGGCCTGGGGCTCGCCATCGCCAAATCGCTGACCGAGCTGCACGGCGGCACCATGCGCATCCGCTCGCAGCTCGGCCGCGGGACCATCGTCCTGCTGCGCCTCCCGGTCGACGGCGGCCCGACAAAAGGCGGCGTGGAGAGCGACGGCAGCGGCACCCGGCCGCTGTCGCGCGCCAATCTGCGCCCCAATGGCGTGCAGGAGCTCAACGTGTTCCTGACCCGGGGCTTGCGCGCGGTCGGATAGCCCACCCGCCGGCAAGCGCGGTTCACGGCGCCTCGCCGAGAATGCGGGTGAAGCACTTGCGCACCTTGGCCTGCGTCTCCACCACGAATGCATCGAGCGTGACCCAATCCGGCACGTCGGCGGCGCGCGCCAGCAATCCGACCAGGCCGGAATCGGCAGTCGTGTGATCGATAGTCCGGGGGTCGAACGGCCCCGGCAGGCACAGCCGCAAGAGCTGCGTCAGGTCGTGATAGAGCCGCACGGCGCCGCGCAACACCTCGGCATCCTCGGTCGCCAGCACGCCCAGGCGCCAGGCCTTCTCGAGCGCGCGCGCCGTCGAGGGGTCGAGAATCTCCGGCCGCTCGGCGGCATGCAGGAGCTGCAGATATTGCGCGATGAACTCGATGTCGACGAGCCCGCCGGCGGCAAACTTGAGATCCCAGCGGTCGCCGTCGCCCTTCTCCTGCGCGATGGCCCGGCGCATCTCGACCACGTCGGCGGCCAGCGCATCGCGGTCGCGCGGGCGGCACAGGGCGGCGCGAATGACCTCCTCCACGCGCGGCCCGAATGCCGGCGACGCCGCCACCACGCGCGCCCGCGTCAGCGCCATGTGCTCCCAGGTCCAGGCTTCGCTGTCCTGATAGATCGCAAAGGCGTCGATCTGGGTGGCGAGCGGCCCGGAACGCCCCGAGGGCCGCAGCCGCATGTCGACCCGGTAGAGCACCCCGTGATTGGTCTGCGCGGTGAGCGCGCCGATCAGGCGCTGCACCAGCCGGGCGAAATACTGAGCTCCGTGCAACGGGCGCGGCCCGCTCGAATCCGGCTGCGCGGGATCGAAGTCGTAGACGACGATCAAATCGAGATCGGAGGTCGCGGTCATCTCGCGTCCACCCAGCTTGCCCAGCGCCAGTATGGCGGTCTCTTGGCCCCGCACGCCGCCGTGCAGCGCCATGAAATTCTCCTCGACCACGTCCGCGAGCGAACGAATGAGCAGCTCCGCCAGCCGGGCGAAGGCCTCGCCCGCCTGCTCGGCCGACACGGTCCCGGACAAGACCCGGGTGCCGATCAGGAACATGTGCTCCTGGGCGAAGACGCGGATGCGGTCGAGAAAGTCCTCGTGCGAGGACGCCTGCCCGAGCGAGCGCGCAAGCGAGGCGGCGAGCTCGGCTTCCTGCGGCAGCGCGCCGAAGAAGCTCGGATCGATCACCGCGTCCATCACCTCCGGGAACTGCGCCAGACCGTCCGCCAGCCGCGGCGCGGTTTGCAGCACCAGCGCGATCAGCGGGATGAGGTCGGGATTCTGCCGCAGCAGCGAGTAGAGGCGGCCGCCGCCCTGCAGGGCGGCGATGAACCGATCGAAGGCGTTCACCGCCGCGTCCGGATCGGGAGAGCGGACGAAGTGGCCAAGCAGCAGCGGAACGAGCTCGGCCAGCTGGGCGCGGGCGAAGCCGCCGCGCAACGAGGGAGCGCTGCCGGACAGCCAGCGCCGCACCCGCGCCGATACCTCGGCGGGCTGCCGGAAGCCCATCTCGGCCAGCCGGGCGAGCGTGTCGCGGTCGTCGGCGTCGGGCGGAAACAGGAGGGCGCGCGGCTGCGGCCCGCGCTGCGGGGCATGCTCGAACAGGTTCTCATAGTTGCGCTGAACGTCGCGCAAATGCCCGAGCAGCACATCCGCGAAGGCATCGCGGCCGGAAAAGCCGACGAAGCGGGCAAAAGAATCGAGGGCGGCCGGGTCGGACGGCAAGCTCTGGGTCTGCTCGTCCGCCACCATCTGCAACCGGTTCTCGACCAGACGCAGGAACCGGTAGGCGGCGTCCAGCTCATCGCGGGCGCGGTCGTCGATCCAGCCGCCCTCGGCCAAGATCGCCAGCGCGGCGAGGGTCTGCGGCGCGCGCAATTCGGGATGGCGGCCGCCGAGGATGAGTTGCTGCGTCTGCACGAAGAACTCGATCTCGCGGATGCCGCCGCGTCCGAGCTTGATATTGTGTCCCTCGACGCTGATCTCGCCATGGCCCCGATAGGCATGGATCTGGCGCTTCATGGCGTGGATGTCGGTAATGGCGGCGAAATCGATATATTTTCGCCAGATGAAGGGCGCGAGCGCCGCGAGCAGCGCGTGGCCGGCCGCGATGTCGCCGGCGCACGGCCGCGCCTTGATGAGCGCGGCCCGCTCCCAGTTCTGTCCGATGCTTTCGTAGTAATGGAGCGCGGCCGCGGTCGACACCGCGATCTGGGTCGAAGCCGGATCGGGCCGCAGCCGCAGGTCGGTGCGGAACACATAACCGTCGGCGGTGCGCTCGGCCAGCAGCTTCACCAGCCGCCGCGTCAGGCGCACGTAGAACGGCGCCGGCTCGGTTCCGGGCACCACGGTCGAGGCGGCGATGTCGTAGAGGACGATGAGATCGATGTCGCTCGAATAGTTGAGCTCATCGGCGCCCATCTTGCCGAGCGCCAGCACGAAATAGCCGCTCCCCTGCTCGGGCCGTTGCGGATCCGCGGGCTGGAGAGCGCCGGTGCGGGCGGCCTCGGCCATGAGATGGCGCACCGCGATGCCGACGGCCGCATCGGCAAGGCGCGTCAGCGCCGCGGTCACGCGCATCACCGGCCATACGCCGCCGGCATCGGCGAGCGCGATCAAGAGCGCGGCTTCCGCCTTGAGGCGGCGCAGCAGCGTCATGACGCCGGCGTCGTCCGGGGTCGCGGCGGCGGATCGGTCGGCGGCGGCCAGAATATCCGCGAAGCGGGCGTCGGGATCGGATTGCAGGAGGGTCGCGAGCCGCCCCGGGTCGGCACGGACGAGGTCCCAAAGATAAGGCGCGCTGTCGCTGAAACCGGCGAGCAACTCCTGCACGGCGGGGTGATCGGCGAGGAGCCGCGTGAGCGCGGCGGCCGCCGGCTGATCCGCGATGTCGGCGAGCCAGGCCGTCACGCGCGCCCGCGCGTCGTGCGCGACCGGCACCGCGCCGGCGAGCGCGACGCGCCGGGCGAGAATACCTTCGCCTTGATCGCTCGATCGAGTCGCGCGCGGGATCGAATGTTCCATTCGGGTCCAATCGGAACACCGCGGCGGCGCCACCTGTGGAGGAGGCCGTCGTTATGTCGCTCAAACGCCGGGGCAAGGTCGCCGCTGAAATGAGCAAAGTTTCAGCACGCCCGCAAGCCGGCAGGGCGCTCGCCCGCATTCCCCGCCGGCGCCGCGATCGTCAGGCCGCCGGCGGCAACGGCGGCGGCAGCCGCGGCAGCGAGAGCGCGCTGACCAGGCCCGGATGATTGTCCTCCAGGATGAGCTCGCCGCCGTGCAGCCGCGCGATCGCCGACGCCAGGCTCAAGCCCAGCCCGGAACCCGGCTCCGAGCGGCTTTGCTCGAGCCGCACGAAGCGCTCGAGCACGCGCCCGCGATCGGCCACCGCGATGCCGGGACCGTTGTCGGCGACCGAGAGCAGGATGCGATCGCCCCGATCCGCCGCCTTGAGCACGATCTCGGCCGGGTGGCCGTTGACGACGCTGCCCCCGGATGCGCCGTACTTGATGGCATTGTCGACCAGATTGGCGAGCGCCTGGCTGATCAATTCGCGGTTTCCGCGCACCCACGCCGCCGTTCCGGTCGCGACCTCGAGGCGCAGCCCCTTGTCGTCGGCCAGCGGCTCGTAGAGCTCGCCGATGCCGCGCACGATCTCGGCTGCGTCGAACGCGACCATGTCGTCGCGGGCCTGGCCCGATTCGGCCCGCGCGATCATCAAGAGCGCGTTGAAGGTGGTGATCAGCGCCTCCGATTCCTCGATCGTGCTCTGGAGCGCTTCGCGATACTGGGTTTCGCTCTGCCCTGCCCGCAAAGCCTCCTCGCAGCGGTTGCGCAGACGCGTCAGCGGGGTCTTGAGATCGTGCGCGATATTGTCGGAGACCTCCTTGAGGCCGTGCATCAGCGCCTCGATGCGCTCCAGCATGGCGTTGAGATTGACCGCCAGGCGGTCGAGCTCGTCGCCGGTGCCGGCGATCGGCAGGCGCTCATGCAGGTCGCCCTGCATGATGGTGCGGGTGGTCTGCGTCATCGCATCGATGCGCGTGAGCACGCGGCGCGCCACGAAGAAGCCGCCGGCGAGGCCCATCACGACCACGATCGCCACCGACCAGCGGCCGGCCGCCAGCACGACGTCATACAAACGCTCGCGCTCCTCCAGATCGCGCCCGACCAGCAGATGGAAGCCGCCCGGCAGCTGATCCACGCGCACCAGGGCGTGGTGCTCGGAGGCATCCTGCTCGTCGACGCGGCGATAGACGGTCTCGAACCAGCCCGGCTGGTCGAGGATCCCGGTCGCCAGCGAGCCGACATTGCCGGCCACGCCCTCGCCCGCCGCGGTGGTGAGGAGATACAGGCTCGAGCCGGGCCGGCGCGCGCGCGCCTCGATGGCGAAGACCAGGCGGCGGATGCCGCCCTGGCGATATTGCTCGCTGAGGCCCTGGATCTCGGCGTCGACGGTCTCGGTGATCTGCTCGTTGATCAGCCGGCGCGTGTTCCAGGCGAAATAGCCGAGCAGGAACGCCGCGAACAGCGCGAACACGATCAGATAAACCAGCGTCAGCTTGAACGCCGTGGTGCGCAGGAGCTTGCCGAGCGCGGCCATGCGCTCGGTGGTCTTGCGGGCGAGCCACGACTGGGCGACGACCTTGCCGTCGGCGCCCGTGTGCTCGAGCGGGCGCTCGATGGGCGGCTTTGCGGCGACCTCGCTCGCGCGGGCCAGGACGACGTCATTTGCTGTCACGGATCATGTATCCTGCGCCGCGCACGGTGTGCAGCAACGGCTGGGCGAATCCCTTGTCGATCTTGGAGCGCAACCGCGAAATGTGCACGTCGATGACGTTGGTCTGCGGGTCGAAGTGGTAGTCCCAGACGTTCTCGAGCAGCATCGTGCGGGTCACCACCTGGCCGGCATGCTTCATGAGATATTCGAGCAGGCGGAATTCGCGCGGCTGCAGCACGATCTCGCCGTCCCCGCGCGTCACCCGGTGCGACAGCCGGTCGAGCTCGAGATCGCCGACGCGATAGACCATCTCCTCGCGGCCGCCGTGGCGCCGCGCCAGCACCTCGGTGCGCGCCAAGAGCTCCGAGAACGAATAGGGCTTGGACAGGTAATCGTCGCCGCCGGCGCGCAAACCCTTGACCCGGTCATCGACCTGGCCGAGGGCGGAGAGGATCAGGGCGGGAGTTTCGACGCCCTTGCTGCGCAGCGTCCCGATGATGGAGAGGCCGTCGAGCTTGGGCAGCATGCGGTCGACGATCAGGACGTCGTATTGGCCGTCGATCGCGTGGGCGAGACCCTCCTCGCCGTCGGCCGCGAGGTCGGCGACATGGCCCACCTCGCGGAACGCCTTGGCGAGATAGTCGGCCGCATCGCGATCGTCTTCGATGATGAGAAGTCGCATGATGACCCGGTTGGTGGCCCGGTTGTTGACCCGGTCGGTCCGCGGCCGCCGGCACCTCGGCTTGAGCCGCACCAATCTATGCCGACGTAAGCATGCCGGCGATATCTTAAAAGAGCTCCCTCGCGGATGCGCCGGGGCGGGTCACGGCGGCGGCGGGGCCCTGAAATGAGCGAGGGGCGGCGGGTTTGACCCCACCGCCCCTCCACCTGCTCTTTCCCGGCGGGGGCGACGGTTGCCGGGTCAAAGCAAGGTCGGGATCAGGTGGGGACAGGCCGAAGCCTGTCCCCTGGTTCGGACCGCCAGCGGGGGCGACAGATGCCAGCGGTACGCCCCATTCGTTCAAGCCTTGTCGCTCAGGCCTTGCCGAGCCGAAGCGCGACGAATTTGGTGCCCTCGCCGCCCGACTTCACCCGCATCAGCACCGTGCGCTTGCCGTCCTTTTGCGCGTCCCGGATGGCATCGCGCACCTCGCCCGGATTGCCGACTTTCTTGCCGCCGACGTCGAGAATGATGTCGCCGGTCTTCAAGCCATGATCGGCGGCGATCCCGCTGGGATCGACATTGGTGACCACCACGCCTTCATTTCCGCTGCCTGCGACCTGCCCGGCGGGGGCGAGCGTCAGGCCGAGCCGCGGAACGTCGGTCCCGGCCGCGTCGTTGTTGGTGCCGGTGTCGGCGCGGGCCTCGCGCTCGTTGGGCAGCTGGCCGAGCGTCAGCGCGACCGATTTCTCGGCGCCCTTGTGCAGGATGGACAGCTTCACCGAGGAGCCCGGCGGCAGGCCGCCGATCTGGCGGGCGAGCTCGCGGGCATCCTTGATGGCGGTGCCGTTCACCGCGGTGATCACGTCGCCGGCCTCGATGCCGGCTTTGGCGGCCGGGCCGCCCGACTGGGGCTCGGCCACGAGCGCGCCTTGCTGGCTCTTGAGGCCCATGCTGTCGGCAATCTCGGGCGTGACCGATTGGATCTGCACGCCGATCCAGCCGCGCGTCACCGAGCCCTTGTCCTTGAGCTGGGCGACGACCTTCTTGACGGTGTCGGCCGGGATCGCGAAGGCTATTCCCACCGAGCCGCCGGAAGGCGAGAAGATCGCGGTGTTCACCCCGATCACGTTGCCGTCGACGTCGAAAGTCGGACCGCCGGAATTGCCCTTGTTGACGGGGGCGTCGATCTGGATGAAGTCGTCATAGGGACCGTTGCCGATATCGCGGCCGCGCGCCGAGACGATGCCGGCCGTCACGGTGCCGCCGAGACCGAACGGATTGCCCACCGCCAGCACCCAATCGCCGATGCGGGGATTGCCCTCGGCAAACTTCACGAACGGAAAATCGTTGCGGCCGTCGACCTTGATCAACGCGAGATCGCTGCGCGGATCGGTGCCGATCACCTTGGCCTGATAGATCTTGCCGTCATCGGTGGTGACCTGGACGTTCTCGGCCTTGTCGACCACGTGATTGTTGGTGACCGCATAGCCGTCGCCGGAAATGAAGAAGCCGGAGCCCTGGCCGGTGATCATGTTGCGGCCGCTGGGGGCGCCTTGACGGCCCTGACTGCCTGGGTTGCCCTGATCGCCCTCGTCGGGCGCGCCGAACTGACGGAAGAAGCGATCCATCGGCGAGCCTTTGGGGAACGGCAACTCGCCTTCGAAGCCGGTCGTGCGCGGGCCGCCGTCCAGCTTGACGCGCACCGACACGACGGCGGGCTTCACCTTCTCGACGATGTCGGCGAACCCGACCGGCCGCTGCAGGCTCTGGGCCTGCGCCGCCGGGCTGAACGAACCGAGACTTGAATTCAGATTGAAGCCCGAGCCCGCAAACAGGACGCTGACGCCCAGCCCGGCGACGCCGGCCAGCAGAGCAAGTCGGCGTGCGGACGGAGCGCGCGTGTTCCGAACCGGATTAGCGCTCTCGTTCATGGGGATGTCTCCTGACCTTTGAAGGACGCGGTGCGTGCGCAGTGAATGCGGAGCACCGTGTGCATGGCACCATTCGCCCGCCAGGATGGGGATGGCCGCCTTACCGGGGCCTGTCGGTGAAATTAAAGTTTGGTAAGGTTGCCGGGCGGCGGGTAATTAATTGAATGAAAACAGATGCTTATACAGAAATGTCGCGGGCCGGGGGAGCGGCGCGGAAAATTCAGTGCTCGCCGGGCTGCATGAGGCGCACGAGTTCGAGCCTCCTCGGCGGGCGTCGAGGGCCTCGACCTCGCGCCGAGCCGGCGCGCCGCCGGGGCGGCCGCGGCGCCAGACGCTCCACAGCAGCGCGAGCCCTCCGCCGATCAGGACCCCGGGAGGCATGAGCCAGAGCAGGGCGGTATGCCAGGCGAAGCGCGGCTTGAGCAGCACGAATTCGCCGTAGCGGGCCACCAGAAAATCGAGCACCTGCTGGTCGCTGTCGCCGCCGGTCAGGCGCTCGCGCACCAGGAGGCGCAGGTCGCGCGCGAGCGGCGCCGCCGAATCGTCGATCGACTGATTCTGGCAGACCAGGCAGCGCAGCTCCTTGGAGAGCACGCGCGCGCGCGCCTCGAGAGCCGGGTCGGAGAGCACCTCGTCCGGCTGCACCGCCCATGCGACGGCCGGCGCCAGCAGCACCAGAACGAGCAAAGCATACCGCAGCAGCCACATGCGGGCTACTCCGCCGGTTGCATCGCGGCGGCCTTGGCGCGCGCCGGCGTCGGAGCGCCGACCCGCAAGCGCCGGTCCGACAGCGAGAGCGCGCCGCCGAAGGCCATCACCACGGCGCCGAGCCAGATCAGCAGCACCAGCGGCTTGTAGTACAGACGCACCGCGATCGAGCCGTCGGGCGAAAGATCGCCGAGCGACAGATAGAGCTGAGCGAAGCCGCGCGTCATCAGGGCCGCTTCGTTGGTGTCGGTTCCGCGCGATGGAAAGGTGCGCTTGGAGGGCTCCATGACACCGACGAAATCGCCGGCGTGATGGATGGTAAAATGGGCCGCCAGCTCATGATAATTGGGACCTTGACGATTGGTCATGCCGTCGAACTGAAAATCGTAGCGGTGGATGGAAAGCACCTGTCCGGGCTTGATCTCGGCGATCCGCTCGGCGCCCCACTGGGTCTCGCCGATGATGCCGAGCAACGTGACCGCGAGCCCGGCATGCGCGAAGGCGGTGCCCCAGGTCGAGCGCGGCAGCCCGCGGGCGCGCGCCAGCGCGGTGCGCACCGGCACCTTGAGGAGGCCGGTGCGCTCGATCAGGTCGGTCGCGGCCCCGGCCAGCAGGTAAAGCGCCAGCCCGATGGCGAACGGCACCAGGATCGGTCCGCCGCCTTCCACCGCGAACGTGACCGCGATGCCGATCACGGCGATCGCGGCCGCGCCGAGCAGGCGTTGGGCGACGCCGAGCAGGTCGCCGCGCTTCCATGCCATCAGCGGACCGAACGGCACTGCCGTCATCAGGAGGATGAACAGTGGAGCAAATGTCATGTTGAAAAACGGCGCACCGACCGAGATCTTTTCGCCGGTCAAGGCTTCCAGCGCCAATGGGTAGAGCGTGCCGAAAACCACCGTCGCGCAGGCGGCCACCAGGAACAGGTTGTTGAGCACGAGCGCGCCTTCGCGCGAAATCGGGGCGAACAGGCCGCCCTGCTTCAACGTCGGGGCTCGCCACGCGAACAGCGCCAGCGCGCCGCCGATGAACAAGGTCAAGATCCCCAGGATGAAGATGCCGCGCGTCGGGTCGCTGGCGAAAGCATGCACCGAAGTGACCACGCCCGAGCGCACCAGGAAGGTGCCGATCAGGGACAGCGAGAAGGCCAGAATGGCGAGCAGAATGGTCCACACTTTGAGGGCGTTGCGCTTCTCCGTCACCACCGCGGAGTGAAGCAGCGCGGTGCCGGCAATCCAAGGCATCAGCGAGGCGTTCTCAACCGGATCCCAGAACCACCAGCCGCCCCAGCCCAAGGTGTAATAGGCCCAGTACGAGCCCATCGCGATGCCGAGCGTCAGGAACGTCCAGGCCAGCAGCGCCCATGGCCGCACCCAGCGGGCCCAGGCGGCATCGACGCGCCCGTCGATCAGGGCGGCGATCGCGAACGAGAAGGTGATCGAGAAGCCGACATAGCCGAGATAGAGCATCGGCGGATGGACGGCGAGGCCGAGATCCTGCAGCAGCGGATTGAGATCGCGGCCCTCGAGCGGCGGGTCGGCAATGCGCAGGAACGGGTTGGAGGTCAGCAGGATGAAAAGGTAGAACGCAGCGGCGATCCAGGACTGCACGCCGAGCACGTTCGCCCTGAGCCGATCCGGCAGATTGCCGCCGAAGACCGCCACCATGGCGCCGAACAGCGCCAGGATGAGGACCCACAGCAGCATGGAGCCCTCATGGTTTCCCCAGGTGCTGGTGATCTTGTAGATGAGCGGCATCTGCGAATGGGAGTTCTCGAACACCGTCTGCACCGAGAAATCGGACTGCACGTAGCAGGCCACCAGCGCCCCGAACGAGAGCACCACGAAGCAGAATTGCCCGATCGCGGTGGTGCCGGCCACGCCCATGAGCAGCGGATCGTTGCGGCGCGCGCCGAACATCGGGACGGTGGCCTGGATCAGCGCCAGAGCCAGCGCCAGGACGAGCGCGAAGTGACCGAGCTCGGGGATCATGACGCCATGCTCCCGCGACCGACGCTGGGGATCGACGAGGATCGATGCCGAGATTGCATCACGATGCCGTCCATCGGGACTTCCTGCATCACTGCGTCCTTCCCTGCGGAGCCGAACCGACCTTCTGTCCGTATTCTTCCTTCCAGTGGCCCGAGCGCTTCAAGGCGTCGGCCACTTCCTTGGGCATGTAGTTCTCGTCATGCTTGGCGAGCACGCTGTCGGCCTTGAACGCGCCCGAGGGCTCGACCACCCCTTCGGTGACCACGCCTTGGCCCTCGCGGAACAGATCGGGCAACAGGCCCTGATAGGCGACCGGTATCGTATTCTCGCCGTCGGTCACGTCGAAACGCACCGCCAGATCGCTGCCGCGCACGATGCTGCCGGGCTTGACCAGACCGCCGAGCCGGATCCGGCTGCCGGGCGCGACATGCTTCTCGACGACGTCGGTGGGCGAGTTGAAGAAGACGATCGAATCCTTCAGCGCGCTCAGCACCAGCGCGACCGCCACCGCCAGCACGCCGAGCGCCGAGCCGATCAGTATCAAGCGTCGTCGTTTGCGGGTCATCGCGCCCTTTCTCGACCGTCTTCAACCTTCGAGGCCCAATCCCTTGACCAGCTGATCGATCTGGCGGAGCTTCTCGGGATCGCTCTCCAGCGCGCGGCGCGCATCAGCGACCGCGGCGCGCGCCTTGTCGCGTTCGCCCAGCACCATATAGGAGCGCACCAGCCGCAGCCACCCCTCGAGATCGGTTCCGTCGTCGTGGTGCAGGCGATCGGACAGCTTGTCGACCATGCCGCGAATCATGGCCGTGCGCTGCTCGGGCCCCATATCGGCCGCCGCCGCGACATCTTCCGGCCGCGGACCGACGGCTTGCGGCCCCGCGCCGGGGGTTTCGAGCCGGGCGAGCTCGCCGCGCACGAAGCCGACCCAGTCGGCGCCTTCGGGCGCCTGCGACACCATCGCGCGCCAGATCGAGTCGGCATCGGCCTTGCGGCCGTCCTGCTCGGCCGCCAGCCCGAGAAAGTAGCGTCCCTTCACGTCCTGCGGATCGAGCGCGACCGCCCGCTCGAACGCCTGCTTCGCCTCGGCCGTGACGATGCCGTTGGCGGTACCGACCAAGGCCTCGCCCAGATCGGATTGCCGCTCGGCGGTCTCGCCGGTCAGGCGCAGCAGGTTGCGGCGCGCCTTGACGGCCTCGTCGAAACGCCCGAGCCGGAGATAGACCGGAGCGATCACCTCCCAGCCGCGGGCATCGTCCGGATTGGCCTCCAGGTGCCCCTCGACCTGCGCCACCAAGCGGTCGATCGACTGGTCGTGCGCATCGGCGGCGCGCGCCGACAGCGGCTGGCCGGGCAGGCCCGGCGATCCGACCTCGAGGTAGAGAGCGCCCGCGCCCAACGGCAGCACCACGAGCGCGATGACGGCGACCAGGCGCCGATGCCAAAGGGCGGTCGCGGTCGGCAGCGGGCCGGGCGTCGCGGCCTGTGCGTCCGCCGCGCCGATCAGCCGGCGTGAGACCTCGACCTTGGCGGCCTGCGCCTCCACGTCGCCGATCTGTCCCGCCGCCTGGTCACGGGCGATCTCATCGAGCTGATCGCGATAGACCACGAGGTCGCTCCCGGACCGCGGCATCTCCTTGCTGCGCGCGAGCGGCCACAGGACGGCGAAAATCGCCATCGCGGTCATCAGCGCGAACATGAGCCATAAAGTCATGATATCAAGATCGTCGGCACGATACTCACATTCCGGTGGCCGCGCCGGAAGCCGACCGAGATGTCCATCCAAGGCTGCGCTTTGGCTTTACATCACGCACGGCGATCCGCGCAACGGATAACAGCCCCTGCCGCCGCGACATCGGGAAGCGGGTGTATATCAAAATGTGGCAGGTCGAGCGGGGCCGGCCGAACCGCGGATGGAACCGGCGCCGAATGTTTGTCACGCTCACGCCTTGGCGGCGGCCTTGCGCTCGCTGTTGACCGCCACCTCGGCCGCCTTGCCGAGCACCGCGGCGTATTGCGCTCCGAAGATCTTGGCGCAGAACCGCACCGCGGCATCGACCTGCGACTGCCGAAACGGCCGATCGGCCGCTTCGGCGCCGCGCAGACCCTCGACCAAGACGCGCGTACCGGTATCGAGATATTGCTGCACCTCGGTATAGGCGCGCAACGTCACCTCGCTGACGGCGAGCTCGCTCGCATAATGGCGGCAGGCCCCGAGCAGCTCGATCAGGGCCTCGGTCTCCGCGACCTCACCCGGATCGAGGCGCGCGGCGGTCGCCGGCTTGCCGGCGAGACGCGGGCGCAGCAAGCGGCGCACGCGCCCGGGGGTCGATTCGATCTCCATCTTGAGGGCGCTCGAAACCTCGCTGCGGATGGCGGCGAGCTGCCGCCCCCAAGGCGAATCGACCGCGAGATCGAGCTCGCTGCGCACGCCGCGCACGGCGTCATGAATGCATTTGAGCAGCGACGTGACGGCCAGGTTCCTGCCGGCCTTGAGGTCGGCTTTCAAGTCCTCGACCATCCGCTCGATGTCGGCGAGCGTGATCGTGACCGCGATCGCGTAAGGCATGGCGGCGATGCGCGCGGCATCGTCGCTGTCGGCATCGGCGACGGCGAGCCGGATCACCTGCCAGGGCGAAGCCAGGCGGCCCAGGAGCAGGACCAACGCAAACTGCAGCAGCCCCTTTGTATTGGCGACGCCGGCATCGATGATCGCCTTCACCTGATCGAGCTGTGCCTCGGCGAGATTGACGATGTGGCCCGGCAACCGGCCCCCCATGGCGGTCAGCATGTCGCGGCCGGCCAGGATCGCGAGCAGGTCGCGCGCCACATCGAGCGCGTGGGGGGTACCGATCTGCCCGATCATTCGCCGCCGCACCTTGTCGTCGGCCTCGCTCTCGTCCAGCATCTGGCGGACGCGTGTCGCCACCTGATCCTGGAACGGCCGGATCAACTGGTCGCAGATGGCGGCGCTGTCCTCCTGATGCGCGCGCGTGACCGCTTCGGAAAAGCGGTTGCCCACCTCCGGCAGCACGTCACGGCAGATCCAGCTCCAGACCGGCTCCAGCGAGGTTCGCGCAATTCGCGCGGTCTGCTTGCGCTCCGGTTCATCGTCGCTCAGGAACGGCTCCAGCGGGCGGAAGAACAGCCGCGCCGCGGCACCGATGCGCGGGGCGCGCACGCCGCTCTCGCGCACGGAGCTGCGTACCTCCTGCAACAGCAGGGCACCGCCCGGCACGTCGTCGCCGCGCAACAGGGCAGCCTCGAGCTCTGCGATCAGCAAAGCCCGTTTTGCCGGTGGAAGCTGCAGCAGATATCCCCGAAGCCGCTCGACGGGGGGCCCGCCTGTGGCCATCGTTCGCACCGTGCCTTACCCATGATACCGATGGAGCTTGATAGCGCGGCGGCGTTAAGAACTCCTTGAGCAATCGTGGCGCCCGCGACCGCCCCCCAGGTTGTCTTTGTGGCTCGTCTTGCGCCGATGCAGCGTCCGCGGCGCCTTATGCGCTGGGCAGCACCAGCTCCGCCCGCAGGCCCCCGATGGGCGCGGTCCCGAGCTTGAGCTCGCCGCCATAAAGGCCCGCGAGCTCGACCACGATCGACAGTCCCAGTCCCGAGCCCGGCTTGGTCTCGTCCAGCCGCCGCCCGCGGCGCGCCACCTGCTCGCGTTGCGAGGGCGACAGACCCGGACCGTCGTCGTCGACCGTGATGCGGACGACCCGCCGACGGTCGGGTCCGCCGAGCTCTTGGGAGAACACCTCGATGGCGACCCGCGACTGCGCCCATTTGCAGGCATTGTCGACCAGATTGCCCAGCATCTCCTCGAGATCCTGGCGCTCGCCGCGAAACTTCGCATCGTCGGGCGCATCGAGATCGATGGCAATGCCGCGGTCGAGATGGATCTTCTGCATGGTGCGGGCGAGCGCCGTCACCGCGGAGCGCACATCGGTGACGGTGCCGATCACGGCCGCCATGCCGGCGGCGAGGCGCGCGCGCTCGAGATGATGGGCGACCTGGTCGCGCATGATCTCGACCTGCTCGCTCACCTTGGCGGCGAACGGATCGTCGGGGTGGGCGGCGGCCTCGTTCATCATCACCGAGATCGGGGTCTTGAGCGCATGCGCCAGATTGCCGACATGGGTGCGCGCGCGGGCGACGATCTCGCGGTTGGCGTCGATGAGCGCGTTGGTCTCGCGCGCCAAGGGCGCGATCTCGACCGGAAAATTGCCCTCGAGCCGTTCGGCTGCCCCCGAGCGGATCGCCGCCAGGCCGGCCGAGATGCGGTTGAGCGGGGCGAGGCCGAAGCGAACCTGGAAGGTCGTGATCAGCAACAGCACGATCGCGAGCACCGCGAACGTCCCGATCAGGATGCGATCGAAGCCATAGGTTCCTTCGTCGATCTCGGCGGCGTCCCCGGCAACGGTGACCAGAAAGCGCCCGTCGTCGCCGAGGTCGATGTTGCGCTCGACCTGGCGCAGCTTCTGCTCTTCCGGACCCTTGACGTAGCCTTCGCGCGTCCCGGCCACGCTCGCCGGCACGCCCAGCGCTTCGAGGCCGGGCAAGCTCGAAATCCCACAGCGAGCGCGACGAGCGCACCTCGGGCTTGGGCGTGTCGAGCCTGGTCACCTGCCAGTACCAGCCGGAGAGCGGCAGCTCGAACAGCGGCTCGCCCAGCGATTGCGGAAACTTGTCGCTGGCCTCGTCGGGGCTGGCGACGTCGGCGACCAGGGTGCGCAGATAAACGCCGAGCCGGCCGTCGAACGAGCGCTCGACCGCGGCGCGGTAGAGCGAGGACAGCACGATGCCGGTGACGAGCAGGATCACCACCGTCCAGGTCGCGGCCGAGAAGAACAGGCGGAGCGCGAGCGAGTTAGCGCGCATCGGACGGGCTGAGCAGATAACCCAGGCCGCGGACGGTCTGAATGACGTCGACGCCGAGCTTCTTGCGGATGCGGCCGACGAAGACCTCGATGGTGTTGAAGTCGCGGTCGAAATCCTGATCGTAGAGATGCTCGACCAGCTCGGTGCGCGAGACCACGCGGCCGGTATGGTGCATCAGATAGGAGAGCAGCCGGTATTCGTGCGAGGTGAGCTTGACCGGGTTGCCGTCGACGGTGACCCGGCCGCTGCGGGTATCGAGGCGCACCGTCCCGCAGATCAGCTCGCTCTTGGCGTGCCCGGTCGAGCGGCGCAGAAGGGCCCGGATGCGCGCCAGCACCTCCTCGAGGTGAAACGGCTTGGCGACATAGTCGTCCGCGCCGGCATCGAAGCCCTGCACCTTGTCGCTCCAGCGGTCGCGCGCGGTCAGGATGAGCACCGGCATGAGGCGGCCGGCGCGGCGCCATGACTCCAGCACCGAGATGCCGTCCATCTTCGGCAAGCCGATGTCGAGGATCACCGCGTCATAGGGCTCGCTTTCGCCCAGGAAGTGGCCCTCCTCGCCGTCGAAGGCGCGATCGACCACATATCCGGCGTCGGTGAGCGCCGTCGTCAGCTGACGGTTGAGATCGGGATCGTCCTCGACCACGAGGAGACGCACTGATGTTCTCCGGCTATCGCTCGCCGACCACGGCCCCACTGGTCGCGTCGACGGTCTCGCGCTTCACTTTGCCATCGCGCCCGAGCAGTGTCAGCTTATAGATCAGCCGGTCGGGCTCTTGGCAGAGCTGGGCTTTGATGACGTCTTTCGGCGCGCGATGCAGCGAATGTATCACGGTGGCGATCGGCACGGTCTTGCCGTTGACGATGGCGGCGCGCTGCTCGTCGCCGCTCAGGCAATGCGTCGGTTCGGCGGCGAGACCCGGCGTCGGCACCGCCGAGATCGGTACCGCGATGCTCAGCGCGGCAGCCAAGCCCAGGCCGGCCGCCGCCCGGATTCCGCCCGCAGGCTCGAGCCCGGTCTTGCGCCTGGACTCGAGCGTGGAGCTGATCATCGGCCTGCGCATCGAGCTCGGCATGGAGCGTGGTGTCGCCGCTGGTTGCTGTCCGTGTGCGCGCAGCGCAACGGGCTTGGGGCTGGAGTCTGGGTTGGAAACACGGGCACGGTCAGCTTCATAGGTACGCGCGGGTGAACCGCGCATGAACAAGCTCTCGTCCCGGTTGCGGCTCACCGCCCGTGGGCGGATACCGGCGCTTGCAACACGCCGGTATTCCGCGGCCGGCACGCGCGCAGGATTCCGCCCTGCCCTCGGGACTTGGCGGCGTGACACCTCCACCGGCTGCGCTGCCTCATCTCCGGTCGAGCCCATATTCCCCGGTGCGCAACCCCATGCCGGTCATATTTCTCCCAAGTTTCGGACACCAAGGTGGCGCCAACGTGGGGAGGGGTGGTCATGCGTGTTGTGTTGGTTGCGTTCATCGTCGCCGTGTCGTGCCTGACGGCCATTGAGTCGGCGCTCGCCAAGAACGAATATTCGAACAAATATTCGCATCGCCATTCATCCGGCCACGATCCGCAGAACCGCCATCAAGACGCCGCGCTGCACCAAGCAAGGCTGCACCAAGCCAAGCGGCGTCGAGAGCTCGAAGACGGCCGCGCTCGCCCCGGCATCAGGCTGAGCGCCGCCGCCATCCAGGCCGGCGCGTTGCTCATTGCGGGACAAACCCAAAATCCGCGCGCCGTGGTGTCCGCGGATGACCGCTTTACCACCAGCAGCGATCGAAACGGCCGCTTCACGTTTCGCCTCGCCTATTACCCGACGAACTGCGCCGTGACGCTCAAATCGGGGGACAGCGAACGCAAGGCGGTTGTCGCCAACTGCGCCGCGAGCGGGGCTCGCGGCGAGCCGGGTGTGGCCGGCGCGCCCGGACCGGCGGGCGCCACCGGACCGCAAGGGCTGCAAGGCCCGGCCGGACCGCAAGGCGCATCGGGACTGCAAGGATCGGGGGGACCGCAGGGACCTGCCGGTCCACGCGGCGAAGCGGGTCCGGCCGGACCGCAAGGTCCGCAAGGTCCGCAAGGGGTACAGGGCGCACCGGGGGGGCAAGGGTCCGCGGGCCCGCGCGGCGAAGCCGGAGCGCCTGGACCGCGGGGTGAAGCTGGGGTTGCGGGGCTCGAGATCCGGCGGGTGCGGCAAGCATGCTCGGCCGGCCAGATTTGCGCAGTGACCTGCGACCAGAACGAGACCGCGCTCAACGCGGTCTGTCCCAAGCAGGCGCCCGCGACGCTGACCGGCGATCGCAGCGTCTCCTGCGGCATCGGCAACAGCGACGCCATGGTGGCGTATTGCGCCTCGCATTGAAGCTGCGCCTTCGACCAAAACCTTAACGTTAAGTGCAAAGGTTAAGCACCAACAATTCCGCGCGCACCGGTGCTGGAGCGCGCGCTTTGCGCTAAGCAGGACGCTACCCGGATAGCGCCCCGACCCCCCCGATACCAGCTATCCGGAACGGCAGCTCCGGTGCTTCACCGGAGCTGCCGACCCCCTCGACAGTCCCCGCCGGCACGATCGATGTCCGTGCAACCGGAAGCCGGCTCGGGCGTTGCCCCGTCGACTGGTCGAAGCCGCACGGAGGAGGTCACCATGATTCCAGTCCTGCTGATCGGTGCGCATTTGACGATTGCGGTGGCGGATCCGGCTCCCTCGTTCAATGTCGAGCCGAGCTGCCGGCAGGCAGCGAGCGGGGACATCGGCGTCAAGCAAGACTTGGCGGCCTGCCTCGACGACGAGAAGGGCGCGCGTGAGCAGCTGGTCAAGGAATGGAGCGCGTTCACGCCCGCGGATCGCAGCCTTTGCACCCGCCTGTCGACGACCGGCGGCGCCCCGACCTATACGGAATTGCTGACCTGCCTCGAGATGTCGCGGGACGCCCGCAAGCTGCCCAAGGACACGACCTTGGGGGTCGGGCCATAGCACCCGCAAGCCCCTTCCCTTCGATCCCGGTTGCGGCGTAACATTGCTGCAAAGCTCGGCTGCGGGCGTCCGGATTGAAGCCGCCCGCTCGCAGCGCCCGGTTCAGATGTCGGGTCAAGGGCTTGCCGCAAGAGCTTATCAGCGGGCTCGGCTCGGGCTCGTGCATCCGGGAGGATTTGAGATGGTTCGTCGCGTCGGGATCGCGCTTCTCGTGCTCACCCTGCCGCATGGCGCATGGGCGCAACCTGCCGACACCGGTTCGTCGCTCAACGACACGCAGAAGCTCGGCCAGAGGCTGTTCTATCAATCCTGCGTCGTCTGCCACACCAAGCCGCAAATCACGAGCGGGCAATACGGGCCGGTCCTGTCGAAGGACACGCTCGGCGGCCAAGAGGACGCCATGCGCGAGTTCATCAGCGCCGGAACCTCGCGCATGCCCGGTTTCCGATTTCAGTTCGAGCCTACCCAGATCGCTGCGATCGTCGCGTTCCTGAAAACCGTGCCAGCCCCGAATCCGCCCGCGCCGGCGGCGCGTTGAGCGGATCGGCCCCCGAAGGGAGAATGAACATGAGAGATGCAGACAGCTTCAGACATGCAAAGCGTTTCACCCTGGCCGCCATCGCGGCGGCCGGATTGGCGGCAACCGCCTTGATCCCGTTGTCGGCGCAGGCCGCCGATGCGCTGCTGAGCGGATCGATCACGTCGGCGGCGGGCGAGAAGCTCGCCGGGGTCACGGTCTCCGCCAAGCAGGAGGGCGCCACCATCACCACCACGGTCTTCACCGACGACGGCGGCAACTATTATTTCCCGCCGCTGCCGGCCGGCAAGTACCGGGTCTGGGCGCAGGCGCTGACGTTCGCCACCGCCAAGGACGAGGTCGATCTCACCGCCGCCAAGCATCAGGATTTCAAGCTCGCCACGCTCGCGGATTTCGAACGGCAATTGCCCGGCGATCTGGTCCTCGCGTCGCTGCCCGACGAGACCCCGGATGACGCGCGCCTGAAGAGCATCGTGCACAACAACTGCACCGGCTGCCACACCCCGAACTATCCGTTGCAGCACAAGTTCGACGCCGCCGGCTGGAGCGCCATCATCGAGCTGATGAAGCACGTCAACGTCTCGGGCGTCTATCTCGGCCCCGACAAGGTCAACGGCGTTCTCGATTTCAATCAGAAGGAGCTGGCGGCCTATCTGGCGCGGGCGCGCGGACCGGGCGAGACCTCGATGAAGTTCAAGCTGCGGCCGCGACCCACCGGCGAGGCCGCGCGCGTCGTGTACAAGGAATACGACGTTCCGGTCGAGGCCGACGCCGGCTTGCCGACCAAATACCAGCTCAACGACGGCAGCGACTGGTCGAAGGGAACGCCCTCGCGCGTCGGCTCGCTCGTCCATGATTCGTGGGCCGATCTCGACGGCAACATCTGGTTCACCTCCAACGTGCCCAATCACAACACCTCGATCGGCCGCATCGACGCGCAGACCGGGGCCGTCAAGATGTTCAAGGTGAACGGCCAGAACGGCATGGCCGCCAATACCCACGGCATGACCCGCGATCCCAGCGGGATCATCTGGTTCAACGTCAATCCGGGCAAGGGCAGCCTGGGCCGGCTCGATCCCAGGACCGAGCAGATCCAGGTCTTCCAGCCGCCCAACGGCATCGCCGGAACCGGCGGCGCCACCACCGTCGACTTCGACGGCAAGGGCAAGATCTGGGTATCGTCGGCGGAAGGCGCCCTGCGCTTCGACCCCGCGACCGAGACCTTCACCGAATTCAAGTCGCTCACCTACAAGACCCCGAACGGCACCGGCACGACCTACGGGGCGGCCGGCGACCGCGAGGGCAACGGCTGGTGGGCGGAGATGACCCTCGACATCATCGGCCACGCCGACGCCAAGACCGGACAGGCCTCCGAGCTCAAGCTGCCGCGCGTGGTGATGGACAAGGACCTCATCAGCGACGAGCAGCGCTCGTTCTACGAGAAATATGCGCCCGCCGACTTCAACCAGCCGGTTCCCTGGAACGAGGGGCCGCGCCGGATGGGCAGCGACAAGAACGGCGACGTCCTCTGGGTCGGAAACTCCTGGGGCGGCACGCTCGCCAAGATCGACATCCACACCATGGCGACCACGTTCGTGCCGCTGCCGGGTCCCGGCGTCATGCAGCCCTATCACGTGGCGGTCGACAGCGGCCACAATGCCTGGCTCAACATCTGGACCTCGGACGTGATCATGAAGTTCGATCCGGCCAGCAACAAATGGACGACCTTCGACCTGCCCACGCGCGGCACCGAGGCGCGCTACATCTCGCTGCTCGAGCGCGACGGCAAGATGGAGGTGGTGCTGCCCTATTCGCGCACCAGCAAGGTCGCGGTGATGTCGTTCCGCAGCGAGGCGGACCTGCAGGCCCTCAAGGCACAGGCCGGACAATAGGCCCGCCCCCGAGGTTCGTTTGGACGGACACCCTCCCCCGCTTGCGGCCCGCAGGCGGGGGAGATTTTTTTGGGTGACCCTGACGTAATCTACGGCTAGGCGGCTTTCTGCTCGATCGTTTCGACGTGACTGCAGCGCTCGCACAGGAATACGAGCAGCGCCGGGAGCCCGCCGAGCTTGGGTACGGTGCGCACGAGCTTCATCGGCTCCCGGCAGCACGGGCAAAGCGCGGTCGATGTCGTCGGGTCGGGTCGGGTGATCAACATCGCCGCAAATTAGGCCGATTCAATTCGCCTACAATTCAGGTGATGCCCTTAAGGCCTGTTCCGCAATAACGGGCCGCCGGTGTGGTTTGGCTTCAAAGCGAATTCGGCGGCTGATGGTGCTCGACCGTCTCGACGTGATCGCAGCTGCTGCAGCGGAACGTCAGCAATTCCGGGTGGGAGCCCAATTGCGGAACGGCGCGAACGCGACGCATCGACGCGCGGCAGCGCGGGCACGGCAGCTCGGCGGGACGGTCACGTTCCATAAATATTTGATAAATCCGGGACGGTGAGGCTGCACCTAAGGGATTTCCCTTAGGTGTCCTCTGCTCGGCCGGCGCCGGCCTCGAAGGCCATGATCGAGACCACTGCGGTCGCCTATTCGGCGGCGGCGGGCGCGGACTGCGGCCTGGCCGAGGGACCGCGCAACGGCCGCTCGACGATGCAGAGGACGGCCACGAAGGCGGCGGCCAGAAAGCTCGCCGCCGCGATGAAGACGAAGCGGAACAGGCCGGCGAAATCGGCGGCGCCGGCGGCGCCGGACAGTCGCTCCAGCACGATGGCGCCGGAGGCATGGGTGTCGAACCCGCCGAGCACGATCGCGCCGAAGACCGCGACCACGATGGCGCCGCCGAGCTGGCGGAAGAAGTTCAGCGTGCCGGTCGCGGTGCCGAGCTGATGCGGCAGCACGGCGTTCTGGATGATCACGGTGGTGGTCGGATACATGGTGCCCATGCCCAATCCGCCGAGGACCAGGAGGGCGGCCACTTCGGGAACCGAAAAGCGGTCCGGCCAGATGGCGAAGATCACCAGCATCGCGATGCCGAGCGGCAGCCCGACCATCGGCACCCGCTTGTAGTGATCGAGCCGCGACAGCAGGCGCCCGGCCGTCAGCGATCCGATGGTGGCTCCGCCCATGAACGCGATCAGCACCAATCCGGAGGCGCTCGCCGACTGCCCGAGCACCAGCTCGATATAAAGCGGCATGAAGATCGACAGCCCGATGATGGTCCCGATGCCGAAGAAGCCGGCCACCACGATGGCGCCGACCACCGGCTCGCGCACCATGCTGAGCGGAATAAACGGCTCCGGCGCGGTCATCAGGCGCCATCCGAACATCCCCCACATGAGCGCCGAGAGGCCGAGCAAGCCCAGGATCGGCGCCGAACCCCAGCCATAACGGCTGCCGCCCCAGCTCAGCGCCAGCAGCAACGCCACCGCGGCCGCGACCATCAGGGCGGCGCCGAAAATGTCGAGCCGGTGCGGCCGTTCGTGGCGCGGCAGCCGCTTGAGCGCCCGGTTGGTCATCAGCAGGGCGGCGGCGCCGAGCGGCAGATTGACCCAGAAGATCATCGACCAGTGGATGTAGTCGGTGAGAAATCCGCCCAGCACCGGCCCCAGGATGCTGGCGCTCATGAACATGACCGAGGAGTAGCTCTGAACCATGGGGCGTTCGCGCGGCGACAGGATGTCCGCGACCACGGTCTGGGCGAGCGGCAGGATGCCGCCGCCGCCCAGTCCCTGCAGGGCGCGTGCGGCCACCAGCGCCCACAGGGTGGGGGCGAGCGCGCAGGCGACCGACCCCAGCACGAACACGCTCACGCTGATCAACATGAGGGCGCGCCGCCCGTAGATGTCGGAGAGCTTGCCGAACAGGGCGGTGGCGAGCGTGGTGCTGAGCAGATAGGCGGTCACCACCCAGGATAGATTGTCGATATCGGACAGGCTGCGCCCGATGGTCGGCAGCGCCGGCGCCACGATGGTCTGCTCGAGCGCGCTCAGGAACATCGCCAGCATGATGCCGCCGATGATGGCCCGCACGGTGGCCTGGTCCATGGGCGCCGGCGCATGGCGCTGATCCGCCGGCGGGGCGTCCGCGGCGCGGTCGCGGCTCGGGCTCATGAACTCTCTTCGTGTCGCCAAATCGTGTCGCCGGATTTTTCTGCTGGGCCCGGCGGCAAGATTGCTTGGCGATCCCGGCAAGGCAATGGGAGGCAGCACAGGGCAGCCATGATTCGTCCGCCCTCCGGGTCCGCCTTCGCGGCGGCTGCGGCCGGCCGCGCGCTCTGATTCGAAACCCCGTCAGGTCTTGGGCTTGCGCCGCGCCGCTTTGGGGATTCGCAGCGGCCAGTTCACGATCCAGTCCTCGAGCTGATCGTCGGGCACGTCCTCCTCGGTCGCCTTGACCCGCCCGCGCACCGAGATACCGGCCTCATGCACGGTCTCGGGGTCGCCCGAGACCAGCGGATGCCACCAATAGAGGTCCCGTCCGTCGGCCAAGAGGCGGTAGCCACAGGTCGGCGGCAGCCAGACGATTTTCTTTACATTTCGCGGAGTTAGCTTGACGCAATCATGCACTTCCGCGGTCCGGTTGCGGTAGTTTCGGCAGCCGCAGGTCTCGCCGTCCAAGAGGCGGCAGCCGACCTCGGTGAAATAGGTCCGGTCGCTGTTGTCGGCATCCTCGAGCTTGACCAGGCAGCACTTGCCGCATCCGTCACACACGCTCTCCCATTCGGATTTCGTCATTTTTTCCAATGACTTGCGCTTCCAGAACGGAACCTCTTCATGCGCCATGATGCTCAGCCTTCCTGAAAATCCCTGGAAACAACGCCGGCCGCCCCGGTCGCGCGCAGGCGGCGTCGACGCCCTGCTCTTTCGCTTCACCTTGTGGCTATTGCGCCATAGTCCGGCCCGATCTGATCGGCTAAGAAGAGCCGACGGCGGAACGAATCCGTTTCGCCGGCGCGATCTCGGCGCGAGAGCCGACTGTGCGCGATCTGCTTCACGACGACCAGGGCCGAAACCGTTGGAAGGCGCGGCTGCGCCGGTTCCAGCTCGATCTCGATTCGCGCTTCGACTCCGGTTTCTACCAGACCAGGACCTGGGGACGCGAACTCTATGAGCGCTTCACCGTGTTCATGGATCGTTTCCATGTCGCGGGCTGGCGGCGCTGGCTGTTCATCGAGCCGCTTTCGGAGATGGCGACGCTCGGCGGCTGCGGCCTGGTGCTGCTGCTGGCGCTCGCGGTGCCGGCCTTTCGCGAGACCGCGGACGAGGATTGGCTGAAGAAATCCGAGCTCGCCGTCACCTTCCTGGATCGCTACGGCAACGAGATCGGCTCGCGCGGCATCCGGCACAACGATTCGATCCCGCTGGAGGAATTCCCGGACAACCTGATCAAGGCGGTGCTGGCCACCGAGGACCGCCGCTTCTACGAGCATTTCGGCATCGACGTTCCGGGCCTGTTCCGCGCCCTGCTGACCAATGCGCGCGCCGGCGGCGTGGTGCAGGGCGGCTCCTCGATCACGCAGCAATTGGCCAAGAACCTGTTCCTGTCGAACGAGCGCACCATCGAGCGCAAGGTCAACGAGGCCTTCCTCTCGATCTGGCTGGAATCGCGGCTGCCCAAGAACGAGATCCTCAAGCTCTATCTCGACCGCGCCTATCTGGGCGGCGGCACCTTCGGGGTCGACGCGGCGGCGCAGTATTACTTCAACAAGTCGGTGCGCGACGTGAACCTGGCGGAGGCGGCGATGCTCGCCGGCCTGTTCAAGGCGCCCTCGAAATTCGCCCCCCACGTCAATCTGCCGGCGGCGCGCGCGCGGGCCAATGTGGTGCTCGACAATCTGGTCGATGCCGGCATCATGACCGAGGGCCAGGTGTTCGGCGCCCGCCGCAACCCGGCCACCCCGGTCGACCGGCGCGACGAGCATTCGCCCAACTACTACCTCGACTGGGCCTTCGACGAGATGAAGAAGCTGGTCGATACCTTCCCCAAGACCATGCAGGAGCGGGTATTCGTGGCGCGGCTCGCCATCGATCTCAACCTGCAGAAGCACACCGAGGACGCGATCGAGAACTCGCTGCGGCAATACGGCCACGAATACCACGCCACGCAGGCGGCGGCCGTGCTGATGGATACCGACGGCGCGGTGCGCGCCATGGTGGGCGGGCGCGACTACGGGGCAAGCCAGTTCAACCGGGCGACCGACGCGCTGCGCCAGCCCGGCTCCTCGTTCAAGCCCTATGTCTACGCCACCGCCCTGATGCACGGCTTCAAGCCGACCTCGGTGGTGGTCGATTCGCCGGTCTGCATCGGCAACTGGTGCCCGCACAACTTCTCGGGCGGGTTCTCGGGCGCCGTGACGCTGACGCAAGCCATTACCCGCTCCATCAACGTCATTCCGGTCAAGCTGTCGATCGCGCTCGGCAACGGCAATCCCAAGATCGGGCGCGCCCTGATCAAGGCGACGGCGCGCGCCGCCGGCCTGCGCACGCCGCTGCCGGATACGCCCTCGATGCCGATCGGCGCCGACGAGGTCACGGTGCTCGATCACACCGGCGGCTATACGATGTTCCCCAATGGCGGCATGTCGGCCACCCCGCACGCGCTGCTCGAGGTGCGCACCGGCGCCGGCGACCTGGTGTGGCGCTGGGACCGCGACGGCAAGAAGCCCACGCGGGTGCTGCCGCCGCAGGTCGCGACCGACATGAACCAGATGATGAACCACGTGGTCGAGGAAGGCACCGCCAAGCGCGCCATGCTCGACGGCATCAAGGCGGCCGGCAAGACCGGCACCACCAATGCGTTTCGCGACGCCTGGTTCATGGGCTTCACCGGCAATTACGTCTGCGGCATCTGGTTCGGCAACGACGACTACACCTCGACCAACCGGATGACGGGCGGATCGTTGCCGGCGCAGACCTGGCACGACATCATGACCTATGCGCACCAGGGCATCGAGCTCAAGCAGATCCCGGGCCTGCCGGCGCCCACCGGCCCGCAGGGCAAGGTCGCCGACGCCGGCAACAGCGGCCTCGACATGACGCCGCGCTCGCCGACGCTCACCAAGCGCGGCATCGATGTCCTGGTCCAGGTCGAGCGGCTGATGGACGACGCCACCCGCGCGCTGGCCGATCGCGGCAGCGCCGGCAAGCGCGCCGACAGCCAAAACCCGCCCGCCGGACCGACCGCGGGCGCGGTCGCGTCCGCGCGATGGACAGCCGGCGCCGGTCCGCGGTAATTGATGGCCCGTCGGATTGCTCGACGCGCCTGACGCGCTCAACAGCAACAGTGCTTGATTGGATCGCACGTGCGGTTGCTTCTGGGATCATTGCTCGCCTTCGCGGCCGCCGCCCTGATCGGGCTGGGCGCGACCTGGTTCGTCTTGAACGAAGGCGTCGCCTATGGGGGCATCACCATCGGGGCGTGGACCGCATGGCCCAAGAACGGCACGCCCGGCATCGACCCCTATGCCCGCGCCATGGTGGCGCGCAGCGGCGAGCTGCCGGTCGGCTCCGGCGACGGCGTCACCTTCTACGCGCGCACCGACGACGGCATGCGCCCGCTCGACGGCCGCTGTGACGTGGCGCTGAGCGGCACCACGCCGCAGGCCCGCTTCTGGACGCTGACGCTGTACGATCCCGAAGGCAAGCTGGTCGCCAATTCGGTCCAGCGCCACGGCTTCACCAGCCAGGAGATCATCCGCAGCGCGAGCGGGACGTTCGACATCGTGATCGGCCCGCGCGCGCGGCCCGGCAATTGGCTGCCCACCGGCGGCATCGAGCGCTACGTGCTGGCGCTACGGCTCTATGATACGCCGGTCGGCCTCGCCACCCGCTCCGGACGCGACACCCCGATGCCCGCCATCAGCCAGAAAGGGTGCCCGTGATCCGCTTCCTGCTTTGGCTCCTGGGCGGCATCCTGCTCGGCGGCGTCGTGCATCTCGCCACCGTGCTGCTGTTGCCGAGCATGGCGTCGCAGGACGCCTATTCCCGGCTGGCGCCGCTCACGCCGGTCAACAAGGTCGTGCCGATCCCGGCCCCCTCCCCGGACAAGGCCACCATGCCGTTCATGGATCCGGCCTTCGCCATGGCGGTGTGCCGCTACGACCTGACCGACGCGCCGCTGAAATTCTCGGTCCCGATCAGCCAGGCCTATACGTCGGTTTCGTTCTATACGCGCTCCGACATCGCCTATTACGCCATCAACGACCGCGCCGCCGGGCGGCGCGTCATCGAGCTCGATCTGATGACCCCGGACCAGCACAGCGATGTGCCTGACAACGAGGAGATCACGGCGGCGGACCGCCTGATCGTGGAATCCCCGACCAATACCGGCCTGATCGTGATCAAGGCGCTGGCGGCGGAGCCCGGACTGCTCGCCTCGGCGCAGAACCTGCTGACCTCCGCCAAGTGCCTGCCGGCGCCGCAATAGCAAGGTCGGCTCCCGGGCGCGCCCCGTCGAGGCCGGCACGCCGGCCGGGTCGCCTTACCACCGCAGACCGAATGCCGCGGCCCAGCGCCGTACCATCTCGACCTCCGCGGCATTGAGCGACCGGTTGGCGAAGCCGCGGCATTGCATGATCCTGCCGTCTCGGTGCAGCGCGATGGTCGCACCGTTATGGCGACTGGCGTCGCGGCGACCGGCGTTGTGGCTGCCGTCGGGGAATTCGCAGGTCAGCGACCAGATCGAGGTCTCGCCCGCGACGCACCAACTCTGGTAGGTGGCGACGCAGTGCCGCATGCGCTCACCTTCGAGCGCCAGATCGCGGGCGGTCTTGATCTGGCGGAACCGCCAGATCGCCCGCTCGCACCCGCTTCCGGTCTCGTATTTCACGTCCCCCAGCTTGTGGCCCAGCCACGCCTCGCCGCGCGCGATCGCGCACCGCAGGCGATGCCATTCCGCCAGCCGCCGGCGCAGCGCCGCAAGCGTGCGGCCTTTGAGCGAAAAGCCGGGGTCCTCCCGCTGCGCGGCCGCGAGGAAATCCATGAGATCGTTCATCTCCGGGATCGAGGTCGGATTGTGCGCAAAGAAGCGTGCGACCTCCTTCCAGAACGGGCGACACGACCGGAAAGTCGGCGAGCCTGGTACGCGCGATCCGAAGGGCGATCGTCGCATCCGCGGTCTGCCCACGCGCCACCGCGTAGCAGAAGGCGGCCTGCGTCGAGGTGAGCTCGGGCGGCGCATTCACGAAATGATGGGTTTCGAGCCGCGTGAGGTAGCGGTGCGCCGCCTCCCTGTAGAGCAGGCGGCCCTGCGCAACCGCAATGTACCAATGGCGAAAGTCCGGAGCCGCCTCGTCTTCGTCACCCTGCCCTGGCGCCCGCAGCCGGTCTTCGACCGCGGGCGTGGCCGGCGATCCAGGCATTCTCGAGGTGATGCGCAACCGGATATTTCGCGAAGGTGAACTGCACCAGCTCCAGGAAGCGCCGCTCGGGCGAGCGGACGCGGAGCCGGCAGCGCCAAGCCTCGGGAGGGCGCAGCGCGAAGTCGCGGTAGGCCTCGATCTTGGAGCGATAGTCGGGAGCAAACTCGGCGTAGCATCCGATGAATGCCGGGCCGGTCCTAGTCTCGCGAATGCGCGCGCAGCCGAGCAGCAATCGCATGCTCCGCCTCGCGCCGTTGCGCCTCGCGCAACCTGATTTTCTTGCCCATGGTGTTTTCCAAGCGTGCGTGGGCATTCCCACAAGCTTGGGCGAATCGGAAAACCGCGGGCTTGGTCGAACTTCATTTCCGTCGATCCTCGATTTGCGCGCGCTGTTTTACGATTCAATGTGGCGCTTTTGCGATTGCGCCGACGTCTCCAACATTACTTCGGAGCAATCTTTCGACGCCGGGCCGCCGCGGCCGGCTGAATTTACCAATGGGCACTACCTCTGGCCTGGTAGAGCGCGGAGGGCCCGCATGGCTCTATTGTCCGTAGCGCGCTTGCGACTTGAGCTCGTCGGAGAACCGCAATGTGTCCTCGATGCGCCGTAACGCGCGCCGCGCCCGGGACAACGGGTGGTCGGGAAATCGCGAATCGTAGGCGGCATCTTCCGAACGGTTGCGCGCCGGCACAGCCGCGATGGACGGATCGTAGGGGTCCGCCATCCAGCCGGCGGCGATGCCGGTCTTCTCATCGAGCGACGATCTCACCGCTCCGCATGAGCTCGCTGAAAACCGCCATGTCGCGCGCGCCGGTCATGCCGGTTTCCTCGCATTGCACCTTGACCACATAGCTGAAATCGCGAAACGGCACCGTCAGCAGGGCCGTGTAGATCATCCCGGTCGGCTTCTGCGGTATCTTGAGCAACACGACGACCACGTCGCAGCCGTCGATGGGGCGCACGTCGACCTCTACGATGGCGCCGCCGGCCTGGGCCGCGACGTCCCGGTAGCGGGCCCGAACCTTGCCGATGTCCCGCAAGGGGGCATCGATATTCGGAGGAACCGGAAAGTACATCAGCGCATAGATGTCGTGGTCCGGCGCCAGCCAAATTCGCTTGTTGCCTTGGTCCTGAGCGGGCGCCAGCCCGGTCGTGTCGAACGTCAAGCTATCGAGGCCTCTCATCGGATGTGCTCCGTCCGGACCCGCGCCGCGCGTCGCCGCGACTTCGTCCCATAGCAACTTCCAGCGATGCCCGGAACCTCGATCGAACGCTACCGGCCGTCCGCGCCGAACAAGGAGCCGAGATCGAGCCGCTCCGCTGCGTCCGCATGCTTGCGGTCGCGGTCTCCGGCAAGCTGTTGCTCGATCAGGTCGGGACGCTGCAGACGAGCGTCGGCCGGCCGCGATCGGGCGGACCTCGAGGCCGCGGACCGCGCTGAGCATGTTCTCAGCCCCGGACGAGCCGCTGAAAAACCCGGACGGCGTCAGCGCGATCCAGAACTCGTCTCCGGCGATGAACGTCGCCAGCAACTCACCGGTCGAAGCGTCCCATAACCGCACGGTGGAATCATTGCTTCCCGAGAGCACGCGTGTCCCGTCCGGGGAATAGACCGCGGCATTGACGGCCGCGCTATGTCCGACCAGGGTTCTGTGCAGCTCGCCGGTCGCCGGGTCCCAGATCTTGATCGTCCCATCCAGGCCGCCGGACAATGCGCGCGTGCCGTCGGGCGAGAATGCCACCGCATATACCTCGTCGCCGGGCCCCTGCAGCTCGACCGGCGGCGCGCCCGCGGCCACGTCCCACACGGTCGTGACGCCATTCTGGTCGCCCGCGAGCGCGCGCGTGCCGTCGGGCGACAGCGCGACTGCGTTGATTCCGGTCGGGTTCTCCACAATGAACGAACGCAGCAAGGCGCCGCTCGCCACGTCCCATAGCTTGAGCATGTCGCCCGGCGCGGCCCAGGCCCCGGACAAGAGCCGCGTTCCATCCGAGGAGAACGCGACCGACCCGGAGGTCGCCGCGAAGGTCCGCAGCACGCGGCCGGACGCCACGTCCCAAAGTTTCAGCCGGTCCTCATCGCTGGAGCCCGACACGACACAGGCACCGTCCGGCGCGAATGCGCAGGCGTAGGCCCAATAGCTGCCGCCGAGCCGCTCCGGCTCCGCGAACGTTTGCCGCAGCTCGCCGGTCGCGGCATCCCACAGCCGCAGCGATTTGCCGACTCCGGTCAGCCCACCACCCGCCAGCACGAGAGTGCCGTCCCCCGACAGCGCGACCGAGGTCACATGGGTGCCGCCCTCCTCGAACGCTCTGAGCTGTCGGCCGCTCTTGGCATCCCAAAGATGGAGCGTGCTGTTGCCGTGGCATGCATAGCTCGATGCGACAAAGCGGGTTCCGTCGCGCGAGAATGCAACCGCGGTGACCGGCCGGATGTGGCTCTTGAAGGCACCGACCGCACGTCTGGTGGCCATGTCGAGCAGCTCCGGCACGCCATCCGTCGCGGCGTAGCGGATTTGCCGGGCGCTGCGGGCAAACACGAGGCCGGGCGGGTTACCCGCCAAGGCGCAGGCGCCGTCCGGCGCCAGCGCCACCGAAGCGACCGAGCCGAGCCGCGACTCCAGGCTCCCGACCATTTGCCCGGTTGCGACGTCCCACAGCTTGAGCGCATGCCCCTCCGGGGCGCGCCGATCGCGGGCTCCCGACAAGACCAAAGCGCCATCGGGCGAGAAGACGGCGCAGGCCATCCGGGAATATTCGGGGTCCTTGATGGTGCGAAGAAGCGCGCCCCGCGCGACATCCCACAAGCTGAGTGTCGCCCCTTTCACCGACAGGGCATGCCGGCCGTCAGGCGCGAACGAGATCGTCGTGACGGGCTCGACGGTGATGGCCCCGGGGGGATCCGCGATCAGGGCCCGCACCACTTCACCGGCTGCGGCGTCACGCAACTCCAGGCCAGGCCGGCCCGGTACCAGGAAATGGGTGCCGTCGGGCGAAAAAGCGACCGCATCGAAGTCGCCGTAGACGTCCTGCTCGAACAGCATTTGCCCGGAGGCGATATCCCAAAGATTCAAAAGGTTCTTGCGTACGGCCAGCAGCCTGGCGCCGTCCGGCGAAAACGCGACGGCTTCGATCGGCTTCAGGTAGGCGTCCCTGAGCAGCGCGAGGTCGCTGGCGAATTCGTCGGCAAACACCCGCACGACCTCCCCGCTCGACACGTCCCAAAGCTTGAGGCTGCCTTGCCGCCACGACCCGGTGGCCAGGCGATTGCCGTCCGGCGAGACCACGGCAGGGCTCATCCCGGCGGGATCGTAGAAGGTCCTTATGAGGCGACCGCTTGAACGCTCCCACAGCTTCACGGCGAGGGTGGCCGAGAACGCGAAGCGTCCATCCGGCGAAAACGCCACGCGGGTGCCACCGAATTGACCAATCGCCGGGACGATCTCGATCCGTGCCATCGTGCCCACTTTCAGAAGGGACACGAGTGGTCGCACGCGGGCCGGGTCGGGCGCAAGGCGTCGGGGGAAGCTGCGCGCGCTAGCCCTTGGCGACGACGGCGTGATCGCTCTGGCAGTAGCCGCCGATCCGCGACTCCAGCAGGGTCAAGGAACGCTCGACCCCGACCGCGTTCGATGATGGCGTGCTGATGACCAGTCGCTCGAGCGCATAGCGGTAGGACGTCTCGCGCTCCTTGAGGGAGCGGCAGACCCATTCGATGATGGCGGTATTCTCGTTGATGCGGCCGTGCGCATTGTCGGCATCCGCCTCGCTCAAGCCGGAGCTGCCGGCCACGAAGCCGAGGCTGTCGGCGCGCCGGCGGTCGATGTCGACGACGCGCGCGGCGGTCGCGAAAAACGGCTCGATGCGAACCAAGTCGTTGCGCACATCGGCGTCGACCTGGGCATAGCTCGACACCTCCGAGCGCCGGTGGGCGACGTCGAGATGGGTCCAATAAGCGGTGCGATCGAAGGGCGCTCCGTCGGGCGGACCCTCGAGGCCGTATTCGGCAAACGCGCTGTCCCAGCGGTTGCGGTCGTAGGGCGGCTCGATCAGCGCATAGGCCAGATCCCGCAGTCGCCGCTCGTTGTCGGTCAAACGAAACTCGGACGGCTTGCCGCCGGTGCTGCGGGCGGCATCGCGCCCGACCCAGGCATGCATGTCGTCGGTCGCCAGCTCGTCCCGCAACCGACCGAAATCGCCGTTGAGGGCACAGCCGCCGAGCAGCGTCGCGCCCATCAGGGTCGCGACCAGCAAAATTCTCCTGGGAAGCTTCTCGGCCGGCATTTTCGGGCGGACATCCATGACTGCTGCCCGGCCCGGCAGATGCTCAAGTGCGCGAGGCGCGCGGGCGGCGGCGAGGCTGAGCGCGGATCGGCTCGGGCTCGTACGGCTGGAAGCGCTCGATTCGGATGGCGGGAAGAATGATGACGATCGCAGATTGGGCATTCTTTGCAATCGATTTCCCGGTACGCGCTCGGCGCCGGACCCCGGGAAACTTCACGACCATTCCCATCTCGTTTTCCCCCGCCCCTCCGGCCCCGATCGGCCGCCCGACGCATGCGCCGGCTCCAGCGAAATAGAGCGCCGCAAGGTTAA
This sequence comes from uncultured Alphaproteobacteria bacterium, assembly GCA_963744275.1. Taxonomy (GTDB): domain Bacteria; phylum Pseudomonadota; class Alphaproteobacteria; order Rhizobiales; family Xanthobacteraceae; genus VAZQ01. Next base: position 301,528 of record CAVUSX010000019.1, on the reverse strand, counting down.
CGCTCTCTTACACCGCCCTGGATTTCGTGCCCGAGGCCGCGGTGGTGGGGCGAAGCAGTCGAGCCGAATTCGGCGATATCCCCGTAGTGAGGCAGAATCCGCCGCCCGGAGCACCTTGCCGGGGGAGGAGCTTGGCGTCCTCGACAGCGACCGCCCAAGCGGCGACCGCCCTCAAGCCGGCGGCCCCCCTACGCGTTGCCGGTCAACCAGACGATGGCGTCGATGATGGCCCCGGTCACGACGCCGACCACCCGTGACACGATGCTGAGATCGACGCCCAGCTGCTCGCCCAAGAGCGGCACCAGAAAGAGCACGGCGATGAGGATCAGCATCCCGAACGGTTCCAGGGCGGCCAGCGGCCGCGCCAGAAGATCCGGCAGCAGGCCGACCGCCACCCGACCGCCGTCGAGCGGGGGCAGCGGCAGCATGTTGAAGACGGCGAGCCACACATTGATGATGAGCGCGTTCTGGAGGTTCTGCGCGACCCATTGCGCGCTCGTGGCCGGCAAATAGAGCACCAGGTGGAGCGCCAGCGCCGCCAGCGTGGCGAGCGCGATGTTCATGCCCGGCCCGGCGGCGGCGACCCAGATCATGTCGCGACGCGGATTGCGCAGCGCCTTGAAATTGACCGGAACCGGCTTGGCATAGCCGAACAGGAACGGCGAGCGCAGCAGCAGCAGCATCCCGGGCAGCAAGATCGTGCCGAACGGATCGACGTGCTTGAGCGGATTGAAGCTGACACGGCCGAGGCGCCAGGCCGTATCGTCGCCGAACAGACGGGCGACGAAGCCGTGCGCCGCCTCGTGGAAGGTGATCGCGATGATGACCGGAATCACCCACGCCGATGCATCGAAGAACGTCATCGCGCGGAGCTACTGGATCTGCGGATTCATCCGATCCGCCACCGAGAAGTATTTTCTGGCATAGGCGACGAGCGCCCCGTCGCTCGGATGATCGACGGTCTCCACCGCCGCGATCGCATTCATGATCTTGGGATCATGGCGGTGGATGTGCTTCACCAGCTCGGTCTTTGCATTGGCGGGGCCGGTGATGAGGATGGCGCCCGCGTCGGCGACCGATTCCGCGACGGCCTGAAGAAACGCGTGGTCCTCCGCGGCATGTCCGCTGCCGATGGAGTTCGCCTTGTGATGGATATGCTTGGTCGGGTCGTGCGGGTGGAGAACCAGCTGGTCGACCTCCGACGGGCTGAAATGAAATATGCGGGCTTCATGATGATCTATCCAGACGACGGCATGATAGTGCGTGCTCACAACAGGCTCCTTCTCAAATCGGCGCAACGGGCTCTCCTCGCCTTTGCAATCCCCGAAAGGATAGCATGGTTCAGCGCCGAGTCCCGTCAATAGCTGATCGTCAACACGACGGTGTCCGAATAGCTGCCGGGCGAAGGCGTATTCTGCGCCGGCACGCGGCCATAGACCGTGAAGGTCTGCGCCAGCCCTGATCCGGTCGCGGCCATGGTATTGACCCCGACGGAACCGCCCCACGGCGTCGCCCGGCCGGGATCCTGATAAAGACCGTAAGTAATCGTTGCTGCGGCTTGCGACAGCTTGCGTTGCGCCGGATTGGTGGCGCCGCTCAGTCCGCCGTCGAGCGCGACCGTATAGGGCGCCGCATTGGTGCAGGTGACGGTGACGGTGCCGGTGGCGTCGAGCGCGGCGCGCAATACGCCGGCCGCGCCGAAATTGAGGGTCGAGGCGCTCACCGAGCAGTTGGTGGCGTTGGTCGCCGTCACCGTGAACGGGGCGGTGGTGGCATGGCTGGTACCGATGGTGGCGCAGGTTCCGACCGTCGAATACGCATAGGCAATCGACGTCTGGCTCCCGGCAAAAGACGAGGCATAGAGGCCCGCCGGCAGGGTCGGCTGGCCCGCCGATATCTGGCCGAAAATCGTCTGCGAGGCGACTGCCGCTGCCGCTGCCATCGAGCGCCACGTCGATCGTCGGTGACGGGTACGACCCCGCGAAGCCCCACAGATTGGAGCCCCAAACCGAAGAGTGGGCGCTGTCCTGATAGAGATTGAAACTGAGTTGCGACCCACCGTTCAACAGAAAGCGCGGGCTGCCGGTGGCCGAGCCGCCCGAGCCCACATCGACGTTTGGGCAGGTCCGCACGGTCGTATTGGGGGTACCGCTGCAGCTTGCCGAGTAGGTCGCGGTAATCGTGAACGGCGTGTTGGCGGCGAGATTGATGCTGCCAAAATCGAGATTCGAGACGGTGAAGTTGCAGCTCTGCGCCGATGCCGGAGCGGCCGCGACCGTGAGGCCGAGGCAGAGCGCTCCGGCGATCGCCCAACGGGCCCTCACCAAGGCCTCACAGACACGAAACCGGACCGATCATCACTTGATGATCCGAGGCGGCCGCATAATCGAACGATGCGTGACATTCGCCTTTCTCCAGGCTCACCGTAACGGCATTGGCGCCCTTCAGGTCCTTGACGAAGGCACGTCCGTCGTAGCCCACCACGAAATCGGCGGTCGCCGCCCTCGAGCTTTCCCTTGGAACCGACCGCAAGCGGCTTGCCGTCGGCTCCGACCAGAATCACCACCGCCTCCTGCACGTTGGTCGTGGTCTTGAAGGTGACCAGAACGCCGCTACGATTGGCCGGCGCGACCACCTCCTCGGTGGTCTCGATCTCGTCATTCACCCCCAATCCCTTCGGGTCAATGGAAATCTTGTTGCTGCCGTAGGCACGCAGATTCGGAACCAGCAGCTTCCCGCTGCTATTGGTCTCGCCGGCTGGCCGATTCTCGTAGAGCACCGGAATTCCGGGGGTGCCGGTATCGACGACCGCGAACGAATCATCGATGCGATTGGTGGCAAAGACACCGCTGCCCATGGTGGCGACCGCCCCATCGACCTGGGCGGTGCCGCGAATCACGTTACCCAGCGACTGCTCGACTCCGGCCTGGACGGTTCCCACCGACGAGCGGTATGACCCGGCCGCCGACCTGTCCGCGACGGCGCCTTCGCTGTCGCGCACGCGCCAGCCGTAGCTGCCGGCCTCCGCCGCCAGCGGACGGCTCGCATCGCTGGTGAAGCTGGTGCCGCTCTTGCTCGACGTCGCGCCGGAGGACAGCGAGGCCGACGCGCCGAGCGGGATCGAGATGCCGGCATAGACGCCATAATTCTGGCGGTTCGTCAGGTCCGCAAAGGCGGTGACGAACACCTGGGATTGGGCAAAGGCGGCCCGCGACCAGGCCGCGCTCACGAGATTGGAAGCCGTTCCCGACGCCGGCAGCAGATGCACGAAGCTCAAGCCCAGGCTGGAATAATCCGGCAGGCGAAATCCGGCGGTAACCCGGTCGATGGCTTTGGGCGGGATCGACCCGGTCGAAACCGGATCATTGAGGGTGGAGAGCGCATTGATCACCGGTGCCGTGACCGACGCCACATCGTTGTAGCTCCTGAAGGTGCGGGTGCTGCTACCGCTGAACGAGACGCCCCAGATCTTGGTCTCGTATGCAACATAGGTCTGCAGCCCGGGCTGGCCCTGATACCAGCTCCCGCTCGCCGCCGCCGACAACACGCCGAAATTGCCGGTGCGGGTCAGAATGCCGACGCCGCCGTTGTACATTCCCGCCACCTCCTCGGCATGGCCTTCCAGGGTCAGCCAGTCATACATCCCATGACGCACGCTCATCGAGGCGAATTCCTTGGCGACGTAGTCGTCCGATTCGGTGCCGTAATGAATCCGGGGAAACCCGGTCTCGACCGAAAAATAGGTCAAGTCCTCGCGCAGCATCTGCGGGGATGTATAGAACGGCAGCGTGGTCTCCACCTCGCGCCCGGTCGCATCCCGCAACACCAGGCGCGCTTCGCCGCCGGAGATGAGCGGAAGATTGTTCACCTGGAACGGACCCGGCGGCACCTCCTGGGTATAGGTCTTGGAATTGTTCAGATAGACGTCGAGCGTCGAGGGCACCGCGGCGCTGCCGGAGAACGAGGGCAGCGGGGCGGTCACCAGATCCGATCGCAACCCGAAATTACGTTGTGCCTGGATGCCGCCGAAACGAATCGAGCGGGTCCAGGCCAGGGCGCCGGACATCGAGTTGCCGACCTGGTAGGTGATGAGCGATTCGGGATGCGAATAGGAAAACGAGGTGTCCAGGCGCAGCATCGTCATGTCGCGGGTGGTGGTGGTGCCGAGAATGCCGGTCTGCGTCAGCACTCCGTAAGGGGTGAACGAGCGGGCCTCGAGCGACGCCGAGGCGCCGCTGAAGGTCGCTTGGCGGGGGTTGAGGCCTGACGTCTCCGAGCCGAACAGGGTGTAGTTCAGGACCGAGCCCCAAGACGTGCTGACCGGCATCTGGGGCGAGGCCGCCATGGCATCGAAGGTGCGGGCGACGCGCTGGTTGTCGGTGAGGTCGAAGGAGATCGATTGCGACGCCTCGTCGTATTTGAATTTGTCGCCCAGCAAATCGTTGAGCACGACCAGATCGTCCGGTTGTCCGGGACCCGGCGCCTTGACGCCGGCCTCGACCAGCTCGGAGCGGCGCGCCGCGATGTTGCCGTTTGGAAGCTGCACGAACGACCCGAGCAATCCGGTCTTGTCGCCGTTGATCAGGATGTCGAGCTGCAGCGGCTGGCCCCCTTCGGTCGCGGCCGCTGCGGTGCCGGCCCACAGGCCGAGCATCGCGAGAACGGCAATCGCGAGCGACTTGCGAACGTAGCTGGGGCGTGGGCGCGTTTCCATCTCGACGGCATTGTTCTCGCGCCCATATCCGGCCTAGCGTTTGGCTTCGATCGGGCCGGTATCGCCTTGCGCGGACATCGAGACCACCCCACCGGCACCAAAACCCTTGGCACTGGCCGGCACCTCGAAATTCTTGCTGGAATGGCCGAGCACGTATCCGGCCAGTCCGTCGCCGAAATTCGCGATGGCGCCCTTGCCGTCGGTGAATTTCAGCTTGGCGAGGCGGATGCGGCGGTCGCCGGCATTGCTCACCACGATGACGGGCTTGTTGGCCCGCTGCTGCAGCTCGAAGCTCAATTTCGGAGCCGCGCCGCCCGGCACGGTGAAGAAGACCGGGATCGAATAGCGCAACGCGATATTCACCGTTGCGGGTGCTCCCGTCGCCGGCCCGGGCAATTCGTCGATGAGCAAGCGGTAGGATTCCTCTTGAGCGACCGGCTCCTTGCTGGTGCGCACGATGCGTACCGTATAGTCGGTGTTCGGCCGCATCGACGCCGCCGGAGGACTTGCGGCGACGTCGTCGGTGGGCGTCAGCGTGTCCACGCCATTCACCTGGGTCCAACGAAATATCCGAATTTGCGCATCCAAAGGCTTTGTGCCTTCGTTGTGCAGCTTCAAGGTCGAGGTGGCACCGGGAGCCGGTACTTCAACCAGCACCGGCGCCACCTGCAGGGACGCGGCTTGCAGCATTGCGCCATGCGATGCAAACAAGGCCGTCAGGGAGGCCCTGACGCAGAAGGATTTGATCGACATGGCTGCTGCTCCTCGCATCAACAATCAATAGGTTACAGTGACGTGCACGACATCCGCGTACGTGCCGGGAGCCGGCGTCGTCTGCGGCGGGATACGGCCATAGACCGTGTAGGTGACCGATGCACCGTTGCCGGTGTCGCCCAGTGTGTCGGTGGCGACCGTGTTGCCCCAGTTCGTCGAGTGGCCGGCATCCTGCCAGAGCGTGTAGTTTACGGTGGCGGAAGACCCGGTGTTGAGCAGCTTTCGGGTGGTGGTGGTTCCACCGCCCGTGCCGCCATCCAAGCCGATATTGAACGGCGTGGTGTTGGTGCATTGGACCGCGATGGTCGAGGTCTGATCGTTGTTGGTGGTTCCGCTGGAGCCGCCGAGCACACCGAGCGAGCCGAAGGCCAAGGTCGAGGTGCTGTTGACCACGCACGTTGCCACGATCGTCAGTGAAACCGCGAAGGTCGAAGTGGCGGTGGTCGCGACCGCCGGTCCACCGACACACGCCAACCCGGCCAAGACACCGAGCCCTGTCATCATTCTCATGTCACTTCCCCATTTTGATGGCCGGCATTGCTTCGCCGCCATTTGATAGGTCGAGCATTTCATGAGAATTTGAATTAGTTTGTCGCGTCGATGGGCGGTCATCGCCTGATGGTAAAGTTCGGTCTAAGAGAGGTTTAAGCTCTTGGTCAGGTTACCGAACGTGACAATCCATATGAATGCAGGGTTTCCGGACGACCAAAGAATGATGAATTGCACGTAACCATCGCGCTTAAATCCGCATTCACCAGCCCGGACCGAAAATGTGACATGAGGGATTAACCCTCTGCACAGTGCGCTCCCGCGCCGCCCCCGGCACGCTCGCCGGTTACGCCGGCACCGAGACCGTATTGCGTGCGACAACGGATCGTGAATCCCGGCGCGCCCGCGGCGCTACGTACCGTCACCATGCCCGGCAAATCGCCGGCAACCGGAGCAAGACGATTTATCGTCCGGGTCTCTGAGCGTCCCCCTCCTCGCAGAAGGGCAAACCGGGCAATCGGCCCGACGGCCCCGCCGCTATCTCAGCGACGACAATATGTCTTCGCACATGAGCCAGAGCTCGATCTCGCGAAACTGGAGGAAAATACGCTTGATCCAGGCGCGCAATTCGTCGTCCAGCCGAACCGGGAGGGAAACCGGGGTGGTGCGCCAGAAGTCGGCGAAAGAGAAGCTCGGCTGCTCGACCAGCGGTTTCAGCGCGGACCCCAGCAGGGGGATTTCAAGGGAGACGTTCATCGTGCTCCCGTTCGGGAACGCCGAGCAATAGGGGATTCCCTTCGGCCACCAGCTGATTGCGCACCGGCAGCAGCGATGCCTCGGCGAACCAGCGTCGCAGAATCGTATAGGCTTTGGCCGATTTCGGGCCGGGGTCGATCATGAACAGGATGAGCGGCTCGATGCCTTGTCGACGCGCCTCCGCGAAGAATTCGATCTTCTCGGCGATGGTAAAGAAATCCTTGAAGGTGCGGTGGCTGAGATCGATGATCTTGGTGGCCCGCCGGTCGGCGATGATCCCGTCGAAAAGCGCCATTTGCCCGGGCGCGTCGCCGATATCGGCGATGGTGGTGCAGCGCGGCAGATAGTCCGCCAGCTGCGGTCCTTCATCGGCCAGATCGAAGGCCGCGACCGGACGGGCGTCGATGAGATAGAATTCCGTCAGCAGGCGCGCCAGCAGGGTCTTGCCCACGCTGCGTTGGGGCGAGCAAATGATGTAAAGGGGCGTGGATCGGCGGCTCGCGCCGTCGCGTGGGCGGCCCGCTCGCGTCTGCGCCGGTGCCTGGCCGGTCGCGGTCAACATGGCGCGATCAACATGGCACTTCAAGCTTCCTTCGCCGACGCGATGCCCCGGGTCTGACGACGGTTCAAACGAGCCGTCAGGATGCCGCCTCGGCGATCCGCATGACCGGCCGCGGCCGGCCCACCGGCTCGCCGGCGGCCTCCTTCGGCCGCACGATCTCGGTGACGCCGATGCGATCGTATTCGGCCCAGATATTGCCGAGCCAATGCCGGACATAGCCCCGCAGCACGAACGAGTTGGCCGCCGCCTCGCCGTTGCGCTTCTTGTTGGCGATGAAGGTCACGAACGGCACCGACGCGAGCTCGACCTGCTCGGTCGCCATCTCGCTGAGCTTGGGTATGGTGATCTCGACCGCATCCTTGATCCGCTTGAAATAGGAGCTGTGGGTCGCCTCGTCCCATTCGAAGAAATGCGTATTGTTGATGAAATTCTTCACCATGAAATATTTGGCGTCGCCCAGATAGGCGGCGGTTTCCGCGATCTCGTCGAGCGAGGCGATCGAGGGTCCGAGAATGTGGAAGACCGCAAAGGTGAGCTGGCCCTTCTTGGCCGCGTCGATGAAGCCGATGTCGCGCAACGCCTTGAGGGTCGGCGACATCAAGCCGGCGCGCACGTCGATCAAGGTCACCGAGGCGTCGCCCTCCTGCAAGGTGTCGAAGATCTTCATCTGGTCGGGGACCAGGTTGATGTCGACGATCTCCGTCACTTCGGGGTGGAAGCGCTTGAGCGTGCCCCGCGGCACCTCGGTGTCGAAGGCGCGCACGCGTACCTGATGGGCGGTGAAGTAGTCGAGCAACGTGCGTGCGACCGTTGTCTTGCCGACTCCGCCTTTGTCGGCGCCGATCAGTACCACTGCAGGTTTCGCCATGACGACTTCCCCCATCCGCGGAAAGAATGAGCGCGAACCATCCGCCCCGCGGCGGGACAAAAAAATGGCGGAACCAAAGCGAAGATGTGGAATCTGTCCGGAACCCGGCAACAATAGCGGTTCGTCAACGTCGCGGCGGTCCGCCGATACCGTCGGCGTCGAGCGCCGTCATGAAATGTTCGTGGCGGGGCACCGCCCGGACGATGCGTGATGGCATCGTAATACCGGAGCGCCGCGAGGCAGATTCGGCTCCTCGAGCCGTTCGGCTCACTCCGCCTTCACGTTCGCCGCCTTGATGATCGGCCACCATTTCTCGATCTCGGCCCGTTGCAGCGCGCCCAATGCTTCCGGCGTTTGTTGCGCGCGCGGCGGAATCTCATAGGCGAGATCGATGAGGCGCCGGCGCAGCTGCGGGCTCGGCCAGGATGTTCACCACCGCGGCATTGAGCTTGGCGATCACCTCGCGCGGCGTGCCCTTGGGGGCCCAAAAGCCGTTCCAGACCGACATGTGAAATCCCGGCAGGCCGGCCTCGTCGGCGGTCGGGATCTCGGGCGCCTGCACCAAACGCTCCTTGGCCAGGACGGCGAAGACCTTGATGGTGCCGGCGCGCGCGTGCGGCAGGAACACGGCGGCCTGGTTGGTCATCAGGTCGACCTGCCCGCTCAGCAAGTCCTGCAGGGCCGGCCCGCCGCCACGATAGTGCACCAGCGGAAACGTGGTGCCGGTCAGGCTTTGCAGCAGCACCGCGGCGAAATGCGAGCCGGTGCCGACGCCGGCGGTCGCCATCGACACCTTGTTCTGATTGGTCTTGAGCCAGGCCACCAGCTCGCTCAAATCGCCCGCCGGCAGGGTTTTCCGCGCGGCGATGAGATGGGAATTGCTCGGCAGCAGAACCACCGGCTCGAAATCCCGCACCAGATCATATGGCAGCGTGTAGATCGCGCCATTGGACACGAAGGTGCTCCAGTTGCCGCTCACCAGCGTGTAACCATCGGGCGCCGCGCGTGCGACCCGGCCGAGCCCGATGGTGCCGCCGGCGCCGCTCACGTTCTCGATGATGACGGATTGGCCGAGCGATTCCCGCAGCCGCTCGCCCAGCATCCTGGGCAGCACGTCGGTCGCTCCGCCCGGCGCGAACGGCACCACGATGGTGATCGGATGCGCCGGATAGGGCTGGGCGACTGCCGGGCGGGCGGCGCAAAGACCGAGCCCAAAGACCGCGGCCAAAATCACGCGATGGCGAGTCACGGCGGCGAGCTCACTCGACCTTCACGCCGGCGGCCTTCACGACCTCGCCCCATTTGGTGCGCTCGGTCTTGGTGTATTGCGTGAATTCGTCGGGCGTGGTGGTCACGGGCTCGGCTCCCACCGCCTGCAAGGCCTTGATCACGTCCGGCGCCTTCCAGATTTGATCGAGCTGCGCCGCGATGGCATCGATGGTCGAGCGCGGAGTGCCAGCGGGCGCGAACAGGCCCTGCCATCCGGTCGCTTCGTAACCGGGCAGCGTCTCGCCGATGGTCGGCAGATCGGGCGCGGCCGCCGCGCGTTGCGGCGTGGTGACGGCGAGCGCCCGCACTTGGCCCGCCTGCGCGAACGGCCAGGTCGTGGTCATGCTGTCGATGGCGAGGTCGAGCTGCCCGCCGATCATGTTGTTCATCTCCTCGGCGGTGCTGCGGAACGGGATGTGGGTCATCTTGGTGCCGGTCGCGAGCTCGAGCATCACGACCGACAGATGCGACGAGGTGCCGATGCCGGACGAGCCGTAGTTCAGCTGGCCGTCGTGCGACTTGAGATAGGCGATCAGCTCCGGCACGGTCCGCGCCGGAATGCGCGGGTTCACGAACAGGAGATTGGGAAACCGCACCAAGAGCGAAATGGCCTGCAAGTCGCGGCCGACGTCGAAATTCAGCCGGCTGTAGAGGAAGGCATTGATGGCGTTGTGCTCACCGTGCCGACGAGGAGCGTATAGCCGTCCGCCGGCGCCTTGGCGACAAAGCCGGCCCCGAGGCTGCCGCCGGCGCCCGACTTGTTCTCCACCACGATCGGAACGCCGGTTTTCGCCTGCAGGTGCTGCTGCAGGATTCGCCCGATCAGATCGGCGGAGCCGCCGGCCGCGAACGGCACCACGATGGTGACCTGCCGTTGCGGCCAAATGACGGAGCTGCCGACGTCCTGTGCGCCGGCCGGCGCCGCTGTGAGGAGAAGGGCCGCGAGAGCCGTGAAGATGCCGCGCATGCGAAAACCACTTGCTTGATTGCAACCGGATGAATTGGGTCAACCTGATTGCAGATGAGCCGGCCAATTCAGGCTACACCGCCTTGAGATGCGCGTCTCTATTCTTGTAGAGCTCTTCGTCCGCATAGCCCATGGCCTCGGGCTTGCCGCGCCCCAGCATCACCTGGAAATAGACCGGCGCAAGGCTGTCGTTCTGATAGCCGTGGATGACGCCGGCCGGAGCGGAGATGCATTCCCAGGGACCGAGCCGCGTGGTCAGGCGCTTGCCGCTTTCATCCTCGACGAAGACGTCGAGGAAGCCCTGCAGCACGAAGAAGACCTCCTCGACCTCATGGGTGTGGGCCGCGTTGCCCTGCCCGGGCTCCACATACATGATGGAAAGCGTGAAGTTCTTGGCCGGAATGACGGTCGGATCGGCGTGCTTGCCGGACCCGCCGGCGCCGATGAAGCGATGCTGGGCGCGCTTGAAGCCTTCGATCTTGGCATCCTCGAACGCCGCCCAATCCGGCTTCTTCTCACGGAAGCGGCCGACGAATTTCTGCATGATGTCTTCGATCGGCACATCCACGAGCTCGGGCGGACGAGGATGTCTTGCAACGCTCATGGCGGGCTCCTTGGCGATGGCTCAAGGGGAAATCTAGGCTTCGGCCGGCTACGACGCAACGAGCGAGGTCTGCGCCAGTCTACGACGGGCTATGGCAGCCAATCGAGAGGGCACGGCGTATGGTTCCATGCCTTCGCAGGGACGACGGCGGGGAGAGGCGTTGCGCACCCACGAAAGTCGTTGGTCAGGGGACCCGCCGCCTCGCATCCCGCACCAAATGCCACACGCGCGAAGGGCTGAGCGGCAGCTCGCGCGGCTCGATCCCGAGCGAGGACAGCGCGTCGGCGACCGCGTTGGCGATCACGCCGCCGACCGGGATGATGCCGCCTTCGCCGGCTCCCTTGGCGCCGAGCGGATTGATCGGCGAGGGATGCGATTCCAGCACCACGGCGCGCAGGCGGGGAAAATCGCTGGCGGTCGGCACCAGGTAGTCGGCGAGCGAGCCGGTCAGGAGCTGGCCCTCATCGTCATAGACCAGGTCCTCCAGGAAGGCGCCCCCCAGGCCCTGCACCAGCGCGCCGATCACCTGCCCGCGCAGCGTCATCGGATTGATGATGCGCCCGCAATCCTCCACCGCCACATAGTCGATGAGCTCCACATGGCCGAGCTTGAGATCGACCGCCACATGGGCGGCATGCGCCCCATACGCATAGGTATGCTTCTTGTTGAGGAAGCTGCCCTCGAACGAGATGGCGGCGTCGGCGAGCCCGGCAAGCCCGATGGAGCGGCCCGCCGGCCCCTGCGCCTTGCCGTCGAGGATCACGACCTCGGCGGTCGCGCATCCCAGGCGCGCGGCGGCGCGCTCGCGGATCGCCGCGCGCAGGCCGGTGGCGGCCGCCAGGATGGCGGAGCCGCCCATCACCACCGAGCGCGAGTGATAGGCGCCGTAGCCGTCGCTGACGCAGGACGTGGAGCCATGGAAGACGCCGCGGATGCGCTCCATGGGGACTTCCAAGGCATCGGCGGCGATCTGGGCGAACACCGTCTCGAGCCCCTGCCCGACCGCCGACGACCCCACATAGACCGTGAACGCGCCGTCGGTCTCCAGCACCAGCCGCGCGCTTTCCTTGGGGCCGGCGGCGCCGCCTTCGACGAAGCAGCCGAGCGCGAGCCCATGATAGCGGCCGTCGATCAGCTGGCCTTGCAGCTTGGCCTTCTCGTTCCAGCCGATTTCGGCAAGGCAGCGCTCGAGCGTGACCTGATAGTCGCCGCTGTCGAACTCGTCCTTGCTTTCGTAGGGCGTGATGGTGGCGATGGTGTAGGGCATCTCGGCCTTGGACACGAGATTGCGGCGACGGAACTCGATCCGGTCGAGCCCGAGATCGCGCGCCGCCATGTCGATCAGCCGTTCGCGAAAGAAATCGGTCTCGAAGCGGCCGGGACCCCGATAGGTCCCGACCGGCGTCTTGTTGGTGAGCTGCAAGGAAACATCGATGTCGATGTTGGGAATGCGATAAGGCCCCGACATGAATTGCGCGACATTACGCGCGCTGACGGCGCCGTTGGTGCGCATATAGGCGCCGACATCCGAAAAAGCATGGCCGCGCAACGCCAGGATGGTGCCGTCGCGGGCGCAGGCGATCTCGATGTCGCATTCCTGCTCGCGCGCATGATTGACGGTCATGAGCTGCTCGCGGCGATCCTCGATCCATTTCACCGGCCGCCCGACATGGCGGGCCGCGAACGGAATGAGGAAATCCTCCGGATAGAACTCGCCGCGGGCCCCGAAGCCGCCGCCCACATCGTTCTCCACCATGTCGATGGCGTCTTCGGGAAGACCCATCTGCTTGGCCAGCGTGCGGCGGTTGAAGAACAGGACCTTGGCGGCGCCGCGGACGGTGAGGCGCCCGCGCGCCGCATCCCATTCGGCGAGCAGGCCGCGGGTCTCCATCGGCAGCGCCATGTGCCGCTGCACCCGGAAGCTCTCGCGCCGGAGTAGGGCGCGTCGCGGCAGGCCGCGGCGGCGTCGCCCAGGACGGCATGGAACTTGATCGCCAGGTTGCTGCCGGTGTCCTCGAACAGGAGCGAGCGGTCCTGCGCGGAGGCGCGCCGGTCCGCCACCGCCGGCAGCGGCTCGATGTCGACCTCGATCGCCTCCAGGGCATCCTCGGCGAGCGCGGCGCTGTCGGCCAGCACCAGCGCGAGCGCCTCGCCCACATAGCGGACCTTGGCATGGGCCATGACCGGCTGGGCGAAGGGCGCGAATTGCGGCAGCGGCTGCAGCCGCATGGGAACGTGCGGGACCGGCTGGCCCAGATCCGCCGCCGTGATGACGCTGTGCACGCCCGGCATCTTCGAGGCGCGCGCCACGTCGATCGAGCGGATGCGGCCATGGGCGACCGAGCTGCGCAGGATCGCGGCATGCAGCATGCCGGGGCGCACCAGATCGTCGACATATTCGCCGCGGCCGCGCAGGAAACGCAGATCCTCCAACCGTTCGATCGGGCTGCCGATGAACGAGTTGACGGTCCTCATGCCGGGTCCTTGGCGTGATCTTGCGTGGCCTGCGGATACTCGGCGCCGGTGTAACCATAGGCCGAGCGGGCATCGAGCACGGCCTCGACGATGGAAATGTAGCCGGTGCAGCGGCAGAGATTGCCGGAGAGCACCTCGCGCACGCGGTCGGCGTCGCAGTCCGGCTCCTGCGTCAGCAGCGCATGGGCGGTGGTGATCATGCCGGGCGTGCAGAATCCGCACTGCAGCCCATGATGCTTGCGGAAGGAGGCCTGCAGCGGCGTCAGCCGGTCGTCATGGGAGAGCCCCTCGACCGTCACCACCTCGACGCCGTCGGCCTGCACGGCCAGCATCAGGCATGAACGCACCGCCGCCCCATCCACCAGGACCGTGCAGGCCCCGCACACGCCGTGCTCGCAACCCACATGGGTCCCGGTCAGCCGCAGATGATGGCGCAGGCAGTCCGCCAGCGTCAGGCGTGGCTCGACCTCGATATCGACATCCTGTCCGTTGACCTGGAACCGTGTCCGCATGCCGCGATCCTAGCTTTCGTTGCGGGCGCCCAGCAGCGCGCGCTCCACCATGGTGCCGGCCAGCGCGCGCCGATAATCGGCGCTGGCATGGATATCGGTCTGCGGATCGACCGCGGCAGATGCAGCGGCCTCGGCCTGCGCGATCGTGGCCGCGTCGATCACGCGGCCGTTCAAGACCGCTTCCACGGCGGCCAGCCGCAGCGGGCGGTCGCCGACCCCGATGACGCCCACATGGGCGTTGCGGGCCTTGCCGCCGGCGTCCTGGTCGTACCAGACCGCGGCCGCCGCCATGGCGAAGTCGCCGCGCCGGCGCGCGAACTCCTGGAATCCCCAGCGCCGCTGCGCCGGCCAGGCCGGAAAGCGAATTTCCGTGATGATCTCGTCGGGCTCGAGCAGCGTCATCAGGGGTCCGAGGAAGAAATCCGCCGCCTTGATCACGCGCGCGCCCGCGCTGCCGACGGTCGCGATCTGCGCCTCGCAGGCGAGCGCAATGCCGGGCATCTCGGCGGCCGGATCGGCATGCGCGATGCTGCCCCCGATGGTGCCGCGATTGCGAATTTGATAATGCGCCACGTGGGCGACGGCGGCGACCAGGAGCGGATGCGCGACACGCAAGCGCGCATCGGCCAGGATATCGCACCAGCGCACCATGGAGCCGAGCACGACGCCGCTCGGCGAAATCTCGATCTTGCGCAGCTCCGGCAGCTTGCGCAGATCGACCAGCAAGGCGGGCGCCGCCAGGCGGAACGCCAGCATCGGCACCAGGCTTTGGCCGCCGGCGATGAGCTTGGCGTCGCCGTTGCGCGCCGCCAGGAGCGCAACCGCCTCGGAGAGCTTGGTCGGGCAGGCGTATTCGAAGGGCGGCAGTTTCATGCGATCCGCGGGGGTAGGATGGGTAGAGCTCTTGCGAAACCCATCAATGCGCGTTGATGGGTTTCGCAAGAGCTCTACCCATCCTACAAATTCAAGAGCCGCAGCGTTCCTACATCGCGCCCACCGACCGGTCAACGTTGCGGCTGGGCGCGGCGAGGCCCTACGGTCGCGGCTCGGGCGGGAGGGGAACCACATGGCATTGGGGTTGAGCTTGGCGGTCTGCGACTACGATCGCACGCGCGCGATCTTCGACGGCCGCGCGCAGGATCGAGGGCTGCGATATCACGGCGGTGCCGCTCGAGCCCGAGGAGGCGTTTCACCGCGCCTTCAAGTTCAGCGAGTTCGACATCAGCGAGATCTCGCTCTCGAGCTACATCATGACCAGCGCGCGCGGCGACGCGCATTACATCGCCATCCCGGCCTTCGTGTCGCGGCTGTTCCGGCACAGCGGCATCTACATCCGCACCGACCGCGGCATCGCGCGCGCGCAGGACCTCAAGGGCAAGACCATCGGGCTGCCGGAATATCAGATCACCGCCAATGTCTGGATCAGGGGCATCTTGAAGGACGAATACGGTGTCCTGCCGGCCGACATCAAATGGCGCCGCGGCGGCCTGGAGGACCCTGGCCGCGACGAACGCGCCGCCATCGCGCTCCCGCCCGAGATCGACCTCAAGGCCATTCCGGAGCATCGCACGCTCTCCGACATGCTGGCCGCGGGCGAGCTCGACGGCTTGATCAGCGCGCGCGCGCCGTCCTGCTTCCTGGCGGGCGCCCCCCATGTGGCACGCCTGTTCCCGGATTATCCGGCGACCGAGGAGGCCTATTTCCGCAAGACCGGAATTTTCCCGATCATGCATGCCATCGGCATCCGCCGCGCGCTGGTCGAGCGGCATCCCTGGCTCGCGGTCAGCGTCTACAAGGCGTTTCTCAAGGCCAAGGACCTGTGCATGCACGAGCTCGGCCAGATCGGGCATCTGGCCACCTCGCTGCCCTGGAGCGTCGCCGAATACGACCGGCTGCGCCGCGTCATGGGCGAGGATTTCTGGAGCTACGGGGTCGAGCCGAACCGCCACGTCCTGGAGACGCTGGCGCGCTATTCGCACGACCAGCATCTGTCGGTCCGGCAGCTGCCGGTCGACGAGATGTTCGTGGCGTCGACCTACGATCTTTCGAAGATTTGATCGATCAGCGAGGCGGCACGGGAATTCTGTAGCCTGGATGGAGCACTGGCGTAATCCGGGACCGCCGCTCCCGCATTTCGCAAGCGCTCCATGCGGGCTACTCGACCCGTTCGCCGCCCTGATCAGCTGCCACACCCGCGGCGGCGACAGCGGCAGCTCGCGCGGCTCGACCTTGAGCGAGGCGAGCGCCGCCGCCACCGCATTGGCGATCACGCCGCCGACCGGGATGATGCCGCCCTCGCCTGCCCCCTTGGCGCCGAGCGGATTATGGGGCGCCGGCTTCTCCTCGAGCGCCACCGCCCGGATGCGCGGAAAATCGCTCGCGGTCGGCATCAGGTAATCGGCGAGCGAGCCGGTGAGCAATTGCCCGTGCTCGTCATAGATGAAGTGCTCGAGCAGCGCGCCGCCCAGGCCCTGCACCACCGCCCCGACGGTCTGCCCGTGCAAGGTCAGCGGATTGATGATGCGCCCGACATCCTCGACCGCCACATAGTCGATCAGCTCCACATGGCCGGTCTTGGGATCGACCGCCACATGGGCCGCGTGCGCCCCGTAGCTGTAGGTGCGCTTGTTGCTGGCGTAGCTCGTCTCCACCGCGATGCCGTCGGCGGCGAGCTCCGCCAATGTGACCATGGCGCGGGCGGGCCCGATGGCGGCTTCGTGATCGATCACGATGGCATCGGCCGCGCAGCGAAGGCGCTCGGCGGCGGCCGCGCGGATCGCCTGGCGCAGCTCGGCGGCCGCCAGCACGATGGCGGAGCCGCCCATGACGGTGGAGCGCGAGCTGTAGGAGCCGAATCCCTCGCTCACATGATCGGTCGAGCCGTGAAACACGCCCTTGATCCGGTCCATGGGGATCTCGAGCGCATCGGCGGCGATCTGCGCGAACACGGTCTCGATTCCCTGGCCGACCGAGGAGGAGCCGACGTACACCGACACCATGCCGTCGGGCTCGAGCACGAGGCGCGCGGTCTCCTTGGGGCCCGAGGCGCCGCCCTCGATGTAGCAACCCACCGCCAGCCCCTGATAGCGGCCGTCGATCAACCGCCCCTGCAGGCCGGCCTTGCCGGCCCAACCGAATTCGGCGAGGCAGCGGTCGAGGGTGCGCCGATAATCGCCGCTGTCGCACTCGGTCTCGATGTCGAGTACCAGGATGGTGGCGAGCCGATACGGCATCTCGGCTTCCGGGATCAGATTGTGCCGGCGGAACGCGACCGCATCGATGCGAAGCTCGCGCGCCGCGATGTCGATGATCCGCTCGCGGAAGAAATCGGCCTCGAACCGGCCCGGACCCCGGTAGGTGCCGGAAGGCGTCTTGTTGGTCATCAGCAACGACACTTCCACATGCACGTGCGGAATGCGGTATGGCCCCGACATCACCTGCGCGATGTTGCGCGAGGCGGTCGCACCGACGGTGCGCAGATAGGCCCCCAGATCCGTGCAGGCGCGGCCGCGCAGGCCCAGGATGGTGCCGTCGCGGGCGCAGGCGATCTCCAATTCGCACTCGGCGTCGCGGGCGTGGTTGGTGGCCAGCAGGTTCTCGCGCCGATCCTCGATCCATTTGACCGGCCGTCCGGTGAGGCGGGCCGCAAACGGGATCAGGAAATCCTCCGGATAGAATTCGCCGCGCGCCCCGAAGCCGCCGCCCACGTCATATTCCAGCATGCGAATGGACCGCTCCGGCACGCCCAGCATCTTGGCCAGCATGCGCCGATTGGGGAACGGCACCTTGGCGGCGCCGGAGACGATCATCTGCTCCTTGGCGGCGTCCCACTCGGCCAGCAATCCACGCGGCTCCATGGGCACCGCCGAGTGCCGCTGCACCTTGAACGTTTCGCGGCGCGTATAGGCGGCCTCTCGGAACGCCGCCTCGATGTCGCCGCGGACCGCCGTGATGGTGCTGGCGATATTGGTGCCGCTCTCCTCGAACAGGAGCACGTCGCCCTTACGGGCCGCCGCGCGGTCGGCCACGGCCGGAAGCGGCTCGATATCGACCAGGATCGCCTCCAGGGCGTCCTCGGCCAGCGCCGCGCTTTCCGCCAGCACGACCGCGATCGGCTCGCCCACATAGCGGACCTTGCGGTGCGCGATGACCGGCTGCTCATACTGCCGCAGCGCCGGCAACGGCTCCTGCCGCAACGGAATGGTGGGCACCGCGGCGCCGATTTCGGCGGCCGTGATCACGGCGACGACGCCGGGCCGCGCCCGCGCCGCGGCAGCGTCGATCGCGCGGATGCGTCCATGCGCCACCTGGCTGCGCAGGATCACCGCATGCAGCAGCCCGCTCGCGGGTCAGATCGTCGACATATTGTCCGCGGCCCTTGAGGAAGCGCAGATCCTCGATGCGCTCCACCGGGCTGCCCACGAAGGCGTTGGTCTTGTGCTCCACGATCGCAGAAGAGATGCGTGCCGATCAGCTTCAGCGCCGGCAGCTCTCGATAAACCCGGTGCGAACGCCTCGCTCCGCTTCGGCCGCTTCCGGAGCGTGGGCGAGGCACCAGTCATAATGCACGCGAAAATCCATGGACCAGCGGTCGCCCTCCATCGCGCCGCGGCAGCCCGGCAGGGAACGACCACCGCGCGCCTGGTTGAGGGCGGCCTGCGCATATTGCCGGCAAAATTCCGGACTGGCGGCTTGCGCAGCCGGAGCCGGCAGCAAGAATGCGATCATCATGACGATCGCGCCCAGCGAAACGAATTGAATCAACATTGGATTTGGACCTCCCTGATCGGCCGCGCCATGTTTGACCCCCATCCCGGCCAATTGCAAGCGCACCGGGCCACGCAGCGACCGGGCGCGCGGCGCGAGCGACAAACCGAGTCGGCAGGTTGTATTGGCAGGCCCGCCCCCCTATGTGCACAAGCAAGCGCGCTTGCGTCTCGAGGTGTTTGCCGTGGGGCGTTCGAACGGAGTTGCACCCGTGAAAGGAATTTGCCCGGCACTCTTTGCCGCGTTGGCGGTCGTCCTCATGTCCGGCGGTCTTTGCACTCGCGCAGGGTCGGCGTATGCGCCCGGCGTCAATCCAAGCAATCCGCAGGACCTCACCAATCGCAGCAATCCACAAAGCCTGACCGTGCCGGGCGGCAGCAATCCGCAGGATCTGGTGCGCTCGCCCCCACCTCATCAGGACGATATCTCCAGCCCCGCGGACCGGCCTCGAGAGCCCGCCTCCGGTCAGCACTTCGCTGGGACACACCTACGTGACCGAGCCGGACAAGACCGAGCCGCTCAGGAAGCCGGCCAAAAAATTCGCTAAGCGTAAACACCGCGTATCCGGGGCGCAAAGCGACTGAGGTTCATGCCGCGCGAGCGACGCGCGGCCTCGCAACCTCTCGTCCAACAAAATCGGCAGCCACGCCGCCCCGCGATGGCGGCTATGCCACCTTGTCATTTTACAGGGCTGTCACTTCAGGCGACAGTCGGCATGCTAAGATGGTGTGCTGACCTCTTGTCGAGCGCCGGGTAGACGGGAGGCCTCAAATAGGTCACCCTAGCTTACCTTTTGACCCCCGAAGCCGCGACGCGCGCCAAGGGGGCCGATTTCGTCGATCGTAGCGTACGCACGGTGTCGACATGGTGCCGGCGCTTGCCCGGCACGCATCGTATGGGAGCCTTGACTGAATGATCGCCCTCGTCCGCATCGCATTGCGGCGCCCCTATACGTTTGTCGTTCTCGCTTTGCTCATTCTCATCGTCGGTCCGCTTGCGGCGCTGCGAACGCCCGTGGACATCTTCCCGGACATCCGAATCCCCGTCATCGCCGTGATCTGGCAGTACACCGGGCTGCCGCCGGACCAGATGGCCGGCCGCATGACGACCCAGTTCGAGCGCGCGCTGACCACCACCGTCAACGACATCGAGCACATCGAGGCCAATTCCTACAACACGCTCAGCATCACCAAGGTGTTCTTCCAGCCGAACGTGGACATCCGCATCGCCAATTCCCAGATCACGGCGGTCGCGCAGACATTGCTCAAGCAAATGCCGGCCGGCGCCACGCCGCCGCTGATCCTGAACTACAACGCCTCCACGGTGCCGATCATCCAGCTCGCGCTTTCGGGCCAAGGCCTGTCCGAGCAGGCGCTCGCCGACATCGGCCTCAACACGCTGCGCACGCCGCTCGTCACCGTGCCGGGCGCGGCCATTCCGCTGCCCTACGGCGGCAAGCAGCGGCAGGTGCAGATCGATCTCGATTCGCTGGCGATGCAGGCGCGCGGCCTGTCCGGTCAGGACGTGGCCAATGCGCTGGCCGCGCAGAATCTGATCACGCCGGTCGGAACCGAGAAGATCGGCGGCTTCGAATACTCGATCCAGCTCAACAACGCCCCTTCCGCCATCGACGCCTTGGGCGACCTGCCGATCAAGACCGTGAACGGCGCGATGGTCTACATCCACGATGTCGGCCACGTGCGCGACGGCAACCCGCCGCAGACCAATATCGTGCATGTCGACGGCAACCGTTCCGTGCTCATGCAAGTGCTCAAGAACGGCTCGGTCTCGACGCTCGACATCATCTCGCGGCATCAAGCAGCAGTTGGAGGAGATCAAGGCGATCCTGCCGAGCGCGCTCAACATCGTGCAGATCGGCGATCAGTCGGTGTTCGTCAAAGGCGCGGTGAGCGGCGTCATCTACGAGGGCACCATCGCGGCCGCCCTGACCAGCCTGATGATTCTGCTGTTTCTCGGCAGCTGGCGCTCCACGGTCATCATCGCGACCTCGATTCCGCTCTCGGTGCTGGGCTCGATCGCGATGCTTTCGGCGCTCGGCGAGACGCTCAACATCATGACGCTGGGCGGGCTGGCGCTCGCGGTCGGCATCCTGGTCGACGACGCCACGGTGACGATCGAGAACATCAACTGGCATCTCGAGCAGGGCAAGGAGGTCGAGGCCTCCATCATGGACGGCGCCGCCCAGATCGTGACGCCGGCCTTCGTCTCGCTCTTGTGCATCTGCGTCGTGTTCGTGCCGATGTTCTTCCTGCAGGGCGTGGCGCGGTTCCTGTTCGTGCCGATGGCCGAAGCGGTGATGTCCGCCATGGCGTGCTCGTTCATCCTCTCGCGCACGCTGGTGCCGACGATGGCGAACTACCTGTTGCGCAAGCACGCGGCGCATACCGACCTGCACGGGCTCGACGGTCCGCTGCCGCGCTCGCGCAACCCGCTGGTGCGCTTTCAGCGCGGCTTCGAGGCGCGCTTCGAGCGCGTCCGGCTCGGCTATCGCGAGCTCCTGACCATGGCGCTCGCCCGCCGCGGCGTGTTCGTGGCCGGCTTTCTCGCCTTCGTGGTCGCCTCGTTCGCGCTGGCGCCGTTCCTGGGCCGCGACTTCTTTCCGTCCGTGGACGCCGGGCAGATCCTCATGCATGCCCGCAGCCAGGTCGGCACCCGCGTCGAGGAAAACGCCAACCACTTCGCCGACATCCAGAAGGCGATCCGCCAGATCGTCCCGCCCGAGGAGCTCGGAACGCTGGTCGACAATATCGGGATGCCGGTCAGCGGCATCAACATGACCTACAACAACAGCGGAACCATCGGGACGCAGGACGGCGACATCCAGATCAAGCTCAACGAGGGCCACCGGCCGACCGCGGATTATGTCCGGACGCTGCGCGAGAAGCTGCCCGCGCTCTTTCCGGGAACGACGTTCTCGTTCCTGCCGGCCGATATCATCAGCCAGATCCTGAACTTCGGCGCGCCGGCGCCGATCGACCTGCAGATTCGCGGCCCCAATACCGCCGCCAATCTCGCCTATGCGCAAGAGCTGCTGGCCCGGCTTCGGCATGTTCCGGGCCTGGTCGACGCGCGCATTCAACAGTCGTTGAGCAGTCCCGGCTTCAACGTCGACGTCGATCGCACGCGCGCCCAATATGTCGGGGTGACCGAGCGCGACGTGACCAACAGCATGGTGGTGAACCTGGCCGGCAGCAGCCAGGTCGCCCCGACCTATTGGCTCAATCCCGACAACGGCGTGTCCTATCCGATCGTGATGCAGACCCCGCAGTATCAGATCGATTCATTGACCGCCCTGAAAGATCTGCCCATAACGGCGGCCGGTGCGGCCTCGCAAACGCTGGGCGCGATCGCCGGCGTCACGCGGGTGGCCAGGAGCGCGGTGGTCTCCCAGTACAACATCCAGGCCATGATCCAAATCTACGCCACCACGCAAGGGCGCGATCTCGGCGCCGTCGCAGCCGACGCGCAGAAGATCATCGACGCATACGGCGCCGGATCTGCCGAAGGGGGCGCGGGTCGTCCTGCTCGGGCAGGTGCGGACCATGAATTCCGCCTTCGCGGGGCTCCTGTTCGGCCTGCTCGGGGCGATCGTGCTGATCTATCTCCTGATCGTCGTCAATTTCCAATCCTGGGCCGATCCGTTCGTGATCGTCACCGCGCTGCCGGCGGCGCTCGCCGGAATCGTCTGGATGCTGTTCGCCACCGGGACGACGTTGTCGGTTCCCGCGCTCACCGGCGCCATCATGTGCATGGGGGTCGCGACCGCCAACAGCGTGCTGATCATCAGCTTCGCCCGCGAGCGCCTCGATCAGCTCGGCGATCCGGTGGCGGCCGCGCTGGAAGCCGGATTCGTGCGCTTCCGTCCGGTGCTGATGACCGCGCTCGCCATGATCATCGGCATGGCCCCGATGGCGCTCGGGCTGGGGGAAGGCGGCGAGCAAAATGCTCCGCTCGGGCGCGCGGTGGTCGGCGGCCTGGTATTCGCGACCGTCGCGACGCTGATGTTCGTGCCGGTCGTGTTCAGCATGGTGCACAAGCGCGACGCCAAGTTGGCGGCCCCTGCGGCATTGGGAGGCGCGCATGTCTGATCCGGGCGCTCCCGTGCTGTCGCGCCGAGGGCTGCGCATCGCCGGCATCGCGATCGTGGCCGGGGCCGCCGTCATCGTGGTCACCGGCATCATGACGCGCCGGATGGCCGATGCGCGCCTGAGCGAATGGACCGAGAGCCAGGCGGTGCCCGTGGTCGCCGTCGCGCTGCCCGACACCAAGGGGAAGAGCGCGATCCTCGATCTTCCGGGGCGGCTGGAGGCCTTTTCCCAGGCGCAGCTCTATGCGCGCGTCAGCGGCTATCTCAAGTCGTGGGACGCCGACATCGGCACGCCGGTCAAGGCCGGACAGCTTCTGGCCGAGATCGACGCGCCCGATCTCGACCAGCAGATCCTGCAAGCCAAGGCCGATCTCGCCAGCGCGCAGGCCAATGCCACCGTCGCCGCCGCGAACCTGCAGCGCGGGCAGTCGCTGATCAAGTCGGGCGCGGTGACCATGCAGGATCTCGATCAAAGGACGGCCGATGCCGAGAGCCGGCAGGGGCTGGTCAATGCGGCGCAGGCCAATCTCGACCGCCTGCGGGTGCTGGAGAAGTACAAGCGCATCGTGGCGCCGTTCGACGGGCTGGTCACGTTGCGCGCCACCGATGTCGGCTCCCTCATCAGCGCGGGGGCGAGCGGCGGACCGGCCTTGTTCGTGGTTTCCGACACCAGCAAGCTGCGGGTCTATGTCAATGTTCCGCAGAACTACGTGCCCGGCGTCAAGATCGGCACCAAGGCGAAGCTGTCGGTGCCGGAATATCCGGGCCGCACCTTCGACGCCACCGTGAATGCCTCCGCGCAGGCCGTCGACGTCGCCTCCGGCACCACCCGGATGCAGCTCCTCGTCGACAATGCCGGGGGCGAGCTGATGACCGGCGCCTTCGCGGATGTGCAGCTCGAGCTGGCGCACCCGGAGATCGCCATCAACGTGCCGGCGAGCGCGCTCATCGTCGGTCAGGACGGATTGCGGGTCGCGACGCTGGGAGCCGATGATCACGTCATGCTCAAGACCGTCACGATCGCGCGCGATCTCGGCAAGGTGGTCGAGATCGCCTCCGGCCTCACCGCCGACGATCGGGTCATCGAGAATCCCCCGGATGGGATTTCATCGGGTGACGCGGTCCGGTTGGCGGTCGCTCCCGGCAGCAAGCTGGCGCCCGAGACGGCTTCGGCGAAGCGCGCGCCGGCGAAGCCCCCGGGGTAGCAGGCCGCCTCATTCGAGCGACTTCAGTTTTCCAAGCAACAAAGCCCGGCCTTTGAGCCGGGCTTTGCGCTGCTTGCCGGAGGCCTCCGATCGGAGGCCTTCCGAGTCTCACGCGCTAGCGGTCCTGGGTTTGGACGTGGGAAACATGATGCGGCTTCTTGGGCGTCGCCACGTAGCCATAGGCCGCGCCGGCATTGCCGGCCGTGGCGGGCCGCGCCGCATAGCCCGGGAACCAACCCGGGTGGTAGACCGGATTGACGCCGTCCATGCTGCCCGGCATCACCGTATCCGCCGCGCTTGTCGGTTTCGCCGATCGCCCGCCAGCGCCGCGGAGGCGGTCCCGGGATCAGCGTCGCCGCGAGAATGGCCTTGGTCTTGGTCAACATTTTTGAAATCTCCATCTGTCGTTTCTTCGCGCCCCCAGTTCGCGGCCCTGAAGTATCGCGGAGGCGCCATCCCGCAATGCACAAATTTTTGATTTTGAATATCCGGGCCCTCCGCGGCGCGGCGCCAGAGTTCGCCATAGATAATATAATTGTTTAAAATCAATATAGTTACATAGATTAATTCAGCCGGATCAAGCCCTGACAGAGGGCTTGAACCGGGCAGCAGCGACCGGTCAAAATTCACTTTATTGTGCGCCGCACTCGCGCATCACCGTCGCCGGCGAAGCCGCCCCTATTTCGGGTTGAGCCTGATCCCGGTGAATTTCCATTGCGACATTTCCTCCATGGCGTAGCGGACGCCTTCGCGGCCGAAGCCGCTCGCGCCGACTCCGCCGAACGGATAGGTGTCGAGCCGGAACCGGCTCGCCTCGTTGATCCAGAGCGAGCCGACCCGCAGCTTGCGCGACACCTTGAAGGCGGTCTCCAGGCTCGAGGTGAAGCAGGCCCCCTGCAGACCGAACTCCGACGCGTTGGCGAGCGCGAGCGCCGCGTCCACGTCGGCGACCGGCTGCACCACCACCACCGGGCCGAACGCCTCCTCGCCCATCAGCCGCGCCCCTGCCGGCGCCTGCGCCACGATGGCGGGCCCGAGGATGCAGCCGCGCCGCTCGGCCTTGAGCGCCAGCCGGGCCCCCTTGGCGACCGCATCCGCCACCATCTGCTCCACCCGGTCGGCGGCGGCGGCGCTGATCATGGGACCGACATCGGTCGCCGGATCCTCCGGATCGCCGACCTTGAGCTTCTTGGCCGCCGCCACGAAGAGCTCCAGGAACTTCTCGTAGACCGGTTGCTCCACGATCACCCGCTGGGCCGAGATGCATTGCTGGCCGCTCGCCTCGAAGGCGGCGCCCGCCATGCGCTGGGCCGCATCGGCGAGGTCCGCGTCGGCGCAGATGATGTTGGCGGCATTGGAGCCGAGCTCGGCGACGAAGCGCTTGGCGCCGGCCGCGCGGGCGAGCTCGTGGCCGGCCGCGGTGCTGCCCGTCACCGTCAGCGCCGCCACCAGCGGATGGGCGGCCAGCAACAGCGCCGCCGGCCGCCCGCCCGGCACGACGTTGAACAGCCCATCGGGCAGGCCGGCCTTCTTGACCGCCTCCGCCAGCAGCAGCGCGACCTCGGTCCCGGGCGGCGAGGGCTTGACCACCACCGCATTGCCCATGGCGAGCGCGGGCGCGAGCTTCTGGACCAGGAGATTGACCGGGCCGTTGAACGGCGTGATCGCCGCCACCACCCCGTAAGGGACCCGGGTCGTGAAGCCGAAGCGGCCGGCGCCGGCCGCATTGGCGTCGAGCGGCAGCACCTCGCCGTTGAGATGGGGCAGTTGCGCCGCGCAGGCGCGGATGAAGGCGCCCGCCCGCTTGGCCTCGAAGGTCGCGGCGCGCCTGGGCTTGCCGATGACGCGGATGAGCGAGCGGATCAGCTCGGCCTCGATCTTGTCGATGGCGTCCGCGGCCGCCATCAGCCATTCCACGCGCTTGGCGATGGTCTCGTCCTGATGCTTGAGATAGGCCGCGTGGGCGTGCTTGACCGCGGCGTCGATGATGGCGGCGTCCGATTCCACGATCTGCGCCGCCACGGTGGCGTCGATCGGCGACACCAGCGGCGAGAAGGTCGCGCCGGGCGCCACCTCGGCATTGCCGCCGATCCACGGCAAATGACGTACGGAAACATTCATCACGGCTTCTCCTCGAGCGTTGCGAATTCCGGAGTAGGTGAAGGTCAGACCAGCTGTCCTTCGCTGAGCGGGATATCCCGCATGGTGCTCGGCACGAACAGCTCCTCGATCGCCAGCCGGCGGTCGCTCAGCCCCTGCTCGCTGGTATATTGCAGAAGAGCCTCGATGCTCGCGCGGTTCTGCTCGATGCCGTAAGGGTACCAATCCGGCCCGATGATCGCCTGCTCCTCCTCGATCAGCGGCTGCAGCCAGGCGAACGACGCCTTGGGGGAGCCGGTCTCCAGCAGCAACCGATAGCAATGCTCCTTGGCGCGGCAGAACGCCTGGTAGAGGTTCATCGCCACCCACGGATCGCCCTCCAGGATATCGCGGCGGATCACCACGGTGTGCATGATCGGGTAGATCCTGGTGCGCCGGTAGTAGTCCTGCTCCAGCGCCCGATAGTCGGGAAACAGGCGCCGCACATTGGGGGCGCCGCGCCGGAACGAGAGCGGATTGTTGGCGGTCATCAGGAAATCGATCTCGCCGCGCTCGAGCAGGTCGCCGAGCTCGGCGCCGGGCGGCGCCTGGGTGAGGCGCACTCCGGGCGGCAGCGCGTGGCGCAGGCGGGGAGCGCGGCCCTGCACCCATTCCACGTCGCCGGGCCCGACGCCGTATTCATGCTGCAGCAATCCGCGCATATAGACGGCGGCGGTCATGCTGTATTCCGGCACGCCGCCGCGCTTGCCCTTGAGATCGGCCGGCGTGCTGATGCCCTTGTCGGTATTGATGAAGAAATAGCCGTGGCGGAAGACGCGCGAGGGAAACACCGGGATGGCCACGAACGGCGATGCGCCGCCGCCGACCAGCGTGGTGTAGTTCGACAGCGACATTTCCGAAGCGTCGAACTCCTTGTATTGCAGCATCCGCCAGAAGATCTCGGCCGGCTGCAGGGTCACGTAGTTGAGCTCGATGCCCTCGGGCCGGATGGTGCCGTCGCGCAGCGCCTGGGTGCGGTCGTAGGGCCCGCAGGCCAGGGTCAATCGCAGATGGGTCATGAGTTCCCTTTTGGTCGCCGCCGGCAGCCTTCCCGTGACCACGCGATGCTGTCAAGCCTGACCGGAACGGCCGGCCGAAGTCGCAAAACGGAATTGCGCGGACCGCGAGTTGACATTGCCAATGACGCCGTCCTCAATGGGCGCGGCCTATTGCGCGGAACATGATCGGAAACGCCATGGCGGCGCTGCATCGTCCGGCCGAGAGCCGCAACCGGTCACGCGGCCGCGCCGGCGTCACCCTGCTCGGCGCCTTTCTGTTTGGTGCTCTTGCGGCCGGCAGCCTGTTGACCGCAGCCGCGGCGCAAGCCCAAACAAAGATCCGCGTCGGCAAGGCCCAGGCGCAAACCTTTGCATTCATTCCGGCCGATGTCGGGGCGCAGACCGGCCTGTTCAAGCAGCGCGGCCTCGACATCGAGATATCAAGTTTCGCGGGCGACGCGCGGCTGCTGCAGGCGCTGGCGGCGGATGGGCTCGACATCGCGCTCGGCGGCGGCCCCACCCTCGCCTTCGTGGCCAAGGGCGCCCCCATGCTGGCGGTCGCGGCGCTGGCGGACGCGCCCGGCACCATCATGGTGGTGGTGCGCCGCGACGGCCCGGTCAAGACCGAGGACGATCTCAAGGGCCGCACGCTCAGCGTCTCGACCGCCGGATCGCTGACCTATTGGCTGGCCCAGCAGCTGTCGCGCTCCCATGGCTGGGGCCCCGACGGCATCAATATCGTCACGCTCGGGAGCTCGGCGGCGCAAGCCGCGGCGCTGAAAACCAACCAGATCGACGGGATCGTGACCGAGAGCAGCACGGTCTTCCGGCTGGAGGAGGACGGCATCGGCCGCATCCTGGTGCGGTTCGGCGACCGCATCAAGGATTTCCACGTCCATGTCATCTATGCCAGCCGCAAGCTGATCGACGGCCACCCGCAGGCGGTGCGCGCGTTCCTGGCCGGCTGGTTCGACAGCGTCGCGTACATGCGGGATCACAAAGAGCAGACGATCGACATCGCGGCCCGCGTCTCCGATGTGTCGAAATCGATCGCGACCCGCAATTACGAGGAGCTGATGCCGATCTTCAACCCGACCGGCCGCTTCAACCCCAAGGCGCTCGATGCGCTGTCGCGCTCCTTCGTCGAGCTCGGCCTGTTCCCGGACGCGCCCGACATGAGCAAGCTCTACACCGAGGCGTATCTGCCGAAGTGAGGCGGGATGTCTTATTCCGCCGCGACCGCGTGGATCTCCTCCGGCCGGGCCGGCGCCGCTCTGCGGCTGCCGCGCAGCCAGATCTGCAGGCGATCGAGATAGAGATAGACCACCGGCGTCGTGTAGAGGGTCAGGAGCTGGCTGAAGGCGAGCCCGCCCACCATGGCGTAGCCGAGCGGCTGGCGCAGCTCCGAGCCGGTGCCGGTCCCGAGCGCGAGCGGCACGCCCGCCAGCATCGCCGCCGCCGTCGTCATCAGGATCGGCCGGAACCGCAACAGGCAGGCTTCCCGGATGGCGTCGCGCGGCGGCATGTGGCGGTCGCGCTCGGCCGTGATGGCGAAGTCGACCAGCATGATGCCGTTCTTCTTGACGATGCCGATCAAGAGGATGATGCCGATGATGCCGATCACCGACAGGTCCATGTGGCCGAAATTGAGCGCCAGCAGCGCGCCCACGCCGGCGGACGGCAGGGTCGACAGGATCGTGAGCGGATGGATGAAGCTCTCGTACAGAATGCCGAGGATGATGTAGACCACCACGAGCGCGGCGGCGATCAGCAGCGGCTCGCTCGACAGCGAGGCCTGGAACGCCTGGGCATTGCCCTGGAAGGTCGGGATGACCGAGGCCGGCATGCCGATCTCGCGCGCGGCTTGCGCGATGGCGTCGACCGCCTCGCCGAGCGCGACGCCGGGCTTGCAGATTGAACGTCAGCGTCACCGCCGGAAACTGGCCCTGGTGCGAGATCGAAAGCGGACCGACCTGCTTGGTGTCGACGTTGACCAGGGACGACAGCGGCACCGCGCCGCCGGTCAAGCGGCGATTTCACGTAGATGCGGGCAAGCGAATCGGTGGTCTTTTGCAGCTCCGGCAAAATCTCCTCGATCACCCAATAGGTGTTGAGCTGGGTGAAATACTGGGTGATCTGACGTTGCCCATAGGCGTCGTTGAGCGTGTCGTCGATGGTTTGCGGCGAGATGCCGAAGCGCGCGGCCTGGTCGCGGTTGACCGCGATCGTGAGCTGCGGCGCGTTGGCCAGGAGATCGCTCGATGCGTCGGTCAGCTGCGGCAGCGTCTTGAGCTTCTCCAGCATCTTGACCGACCACTCGTTCAATTCGGCGATGTTGGAATCCTGCAACGTGTACTGGAAGCTTCCGCGCGCCGGCCGGCCGCCGACGGTGATGTCCTGCGTGGGCTGCAGGAACAGATTGGCGCCTCCGATCTTGGCGAGCTTGCGGCCGCAGCCGGTCGATGACCTGCGACGCCGTGGACTTGCGCTGGTCGCGCGGTTTCAGCGCGATGAAGGCGCGTCCGGTATTCGCCGTATTGGCGAAGCCGCCGGTGCTGCCCGTTATCGAGCCGATGGCGAGCACGTCGGGATCCTGCAGGACGATCTCGTTCTGCTCTTGCATCAGGCGCATCATCTGGTCGGGCGAAGCGCTTTGCGCCGCCTCCGAAAAGCCCGTGATGACGCCGATGTCCTGGATCGGAAAGAAGCCCTTCGGGCTTTCGACGATCATGACGACGGTCAGCGCCATGGTGGCGAAAAACACGCCGAGCGTGATCGCCTGATGCCGCAGCACGACGTCGAGCGTGCGCCGGTAGCCTCCGATCAGGCGGTTGAAGCCCTCCTCCACGATGTTGAAGAAGCGCCCATGCTGGCCCGATTCCGCGTGCAGGAAGCGCGAGCACAGCATCGGGGCGAGCGTGAGCGAAACCAGCGCCGAGACCGCGATCGAGGCGGTGACCGTCAGGGCGAATTCGCGGAACAGGCGCCCGATGATGCCGCCCATGAGCAGGAGCGGAATGAACACCGCGATCAGCGAGCAGCTGATCGAGAGCACCGTGAAGCCGATCTCCCGCGATCCCTTGATCGCCGCCTCGAGCGGCGGCATGCCGTGCTCGACGTGGCGGTAGATGTTCTCCACCACCACGATGGCGTCGTCGACCACGAAGCCGACCGCGATGGTGAGCGCCATCAGGGACAGGTTGTCGAGGCTGAAATTGAGCAGATACATCGCGGCGCATGAGCCCAGCAGCGCCAGCGGCACCGTGACGGCGGGGATGAACGTCGCCCAGAAATTGCGCAGGAACAGCAGAATGACCATCACCACGAGGGCGATCGTGATCCCGAGCGTGAATTCGACGTCATGCACGGAGGCCCGGATGGTCTGGGTGCGGTCGAGAATGGTCTCGATCTGCATGGCGGGCGGGAGCTTGGCCATGAGGCCCGGCAGCTGGGCCTTGATCTTGTCCACCGTCTCGATGACGTTGGCGCCGGGCTGCTTGGTAACGAGCAGCAACAGGCCCTGGAGCTGGTTGGTGTAAGCGGCGACGGTGCGGTCGGCGGCGGCAAGCACCGACTGGCCGATGTCGCGGACCCGGATCGGCGCGCCGTTGCGGTAGGCCAGGACGACGTTGTCGTATTGCTCCGGCAGGGTGAGCTGGTCGTTGGACGCGATGGTGAAGCTGTTGTCCGGGGTGTTCAGCGTTCCCTTGGCGGCGTTCGTGGTCGAGGCCACGATCGCGCCGCGGATCTCCTCGAGGGTCAGCCCGATGGCGGCGAGCCGCGCCGGATCGACTTGAACGTGGACCGCCGGCTTCGATTCTCCGCCGATGAAGACCTGGGCCACGCCGGGCACCTGGGACAGCTGCTGGACCAGAAAGTTGTCGGCATAATCATCGATCGTGGTCAGCGGCAGGGTGTCGGAATGCATGCCGAAAATCATGATCGCGATGTCGGCCGGATTGGTCTTGCGGTAGACCGGCGGCGTCGTCAAAGCTTGCGGCAATTGCCTGCCGGCGGCCGTGATCGCCGCCTGCACGTCCTGCGCCGCCGCGTCGATGTTGCGGTTGAGATCGAACTGCAGCACGATCGTGGTGGCGCCGAGCGTGCTGGTCGAGGTCATTTGCGTGATGCTGGCGATCTGCCCGAATTGACGCTCGAGCGGCGTCGCGACGGCCGAGGCCATGGTCTCGGCGCTCGCGCCCGCCAGTGCGGTCGTGACCTGGATGGTCGGAAAGTCGACCTGCGGCAACGGCGCGACCGGCAAGAACGGAAACGCCGCGATGCCGACGAAGGCCAATGCCGACATCATAAGGCACGTTGCGATCGGACGCCGGATGAACGGCTCGGAAATATTCACATGGTGCTCCGTCCGGCGCTCGCCGCGGGCGGAGACGTCACCGAGACCGGCGAATTGGTCTGCAACTTGTACTGTCCGTCGATGACCACGCGTTCGCCCTCGTTGACCCCGGAATCGATGATGGTCGAAGTCTCCGCTGGTCGGCCCGACCTGGATCGGACGAACCACCGCGATATTATTCGCAGTCACGACCCACGTGAACAATCCCTGCGGCCCGCGTTGGACCGCGGTCGAGGGCACCACGATGGCGTTGCTGCGCGTCTCCAGCAGCAACCGGGCATTGACGAACTCGCCCGGCCACAGCTTGTCGTCGGCATTGGGGAATATCGCCTTGAGCCGGATCGTGGCGGTGGTCTGGTCGACCGCGTTGTCGATCATCAGGAGCTTGCCGGTGCTCAGCGGCAGCCGGTTGTCCTGGTCGAAGGCGATCACCTCGATCTGGCCGCGGTCGGTCGCCTGGCGTATGTCGTCGAGCGCGCGCGAAGGCAGCGTGAACATGACGGCCGCCGGCTGCGCCAGCACCAGGGTGGCGATCGGCCCCGCGTCCGAGGCCCGCACGACGTTGCCGGGATCGACCAGCCGGACCCCGATGCGACCGTCGCTCGGCGCCGTTATGGTCGTATAGTCGAGCTGGGTTTGCGCCGTCTCGATCGCGGCGTCATCGGCATCGATCATGGCCATCAGCTGATCGACCTTGCCCTGCTGCAGATCGACGTTCTGCTGGGTCTCGAATGCTCTTGGTGGCCAACGCCTTGAACCGCGCCATATCCTTTTGCGCAGAACCGAGCAGCGCCTCGTCCTGGGCCTTTTTCGCTTGCGCCTGATCGAGCGCAGCCTTGAACAGGCGCGGATCGATCTTGGCGATCACGTCGCCCTTCTTGATGTGCTGTCCCTCGGTGAACAGCACCTCTTGCAGCTTGCCGTCGACCTGGGAGTGGATGCCGACGCTCAAGATCGGCTGCACCGCGCCCAGGCCGATGAGGTAGATCGGCACGTCCCGTCGGGCCGCGATCGCCACGCTCACCGGAACCGCAGGGCGGCCGGGAGCCCGGGCGGTGCGCCCGGCATCGGTTGCCTCGGTTCCGAGGTACCAATACAGGACGCCGCCCCCGCCTATGACGATGGCAAGGATCAGGGCGGCCAGTCGGTTGCCCCGACGCCACCAAGTACCGAGTACAGGGCTCCCCATTACGGGACTTGTAACACCACGGATTCGTTTATGCCTGATAAATTTTCCGTCAATTCGGCGCGACCGAAGCCCCAATTCGAGCGGTCGAGCTACCCGGTCCCGGCTTCGAAGATCCATCCCGTTAACGGCGGTTTTCCTTAACGGGGCGCTAACACGATCGGCCTAGGATGGTCTTGAAGTGTGTCGTTCTGCGCGTAAGGGACCATGGCCAAACCGCCGCCAACATTTGCCCGCCTGGAAGGCCTGCTCGAGCATGGTCAAAGAGACGGTTTCGATATCCGCCCGACCCTGCTGCGGGTGCTGACGGACCTCTATCTGCAGAAATCGAGCCATCCGGCGGACGACGAGCGCTACTACACCGAGCTCGCGCTCCGGTTGATCAATTCGACCGACGTGCCGGCGCGCGCCGCGGTGGCCGAACGGCTGGCGCGCTATGCGGCGGCGCCGCGCGCCGTCATCCTGCGCCTGGCGCGCGACGTGATCGACGTCGCCGGGCCGATCCTGCGCCATTCGCCGGGCCTGACCGCCGCCGATCTCGAGCTGATCATGGTGGATTGCGGCTCGGCCCACGCCGCCATCATCGAGATGCGATTGCGCCGCCAGGAGCCGCCCGCCGGCAATCCGGCGATCGCGATCAGGCGAGACGACCGGGCCGGCACGCAAGCCGCGGAGCTGAGCGAGCTGTTCCTTGCCGCCGGCAGCGGCGAGCGCCGGCACATCCTGCTCAATCTGGAATACGCCACCCCGGCTTCAGACGCGGTGATGCCGACGCAGCCGAGCGAGATCGTGACGCGGCTCGAAAGCGCGGCGCTCGCCCACAATGTGGACGCGTTCACACGCGAGGTCGAATCCGCCTTCGGCATCTCGAGCCGATTGGCGCGGCGGATCGTTTGCGACGAGCTGGGCGAGCCGATCGTGGTGATCGCCAAGGCGTTGCGGGCGTCGCGCGCCGTGCTCGAACGGATCCTGCTGTTCGTCAATCCCCGCATCGGGCAATCGGTGCAGCGGGTCTACGAGCTGGCGACCCGCTATGACGAGATCAGCACGCAGGCGGCGGTGTGCCTGGTCACGATCTGGCAGGCGGCCGACCCGCGCGAGCAGGCTGCCCCCCGCCAGCAGCCGGTTTCGCGCCGCCCGGCACTGGAGAGCGCCCGGCCGGCCTCGGGGCTCGCCGCGCGTCGTCCGTCGACGCAGCGCGATCCGCGCGCGCGCAGCCTGGGCAATCGCTGATCGCGACGTCAGGCCACGACACGGTCGAGGAAGTGGCGGCCGGCGCGATCCTCGACCTCGAGCACCCAGGCATCGGGATCGAAGCGGACCTCGCGCACGATCCGCTCCTCGATCTTGGCTTCCGGCAGCGGCTGCTCCTTGAGGCATCGGCTGAACGCGCGATCGGCCGGGTGCGCGTCCTCGAAGGCGGATTGCGGCGCCGGGCCGAACAACTCCGCGGTCCCGTCCAGCCGATTGAGCTTGATGAAGATCGCCCCGGCTTCCTCGGCGCCACGCCGCCGCACCGCCGCAAAGGCGCCCTCGATGTTGCAGCGACGCAGATAGGCCGCCACCCAGATCGCGGACTTGAGGCGCATGGCGCGGCTAAAGCCGCTCCCTTCTAGTCGAGCGGGCGGCCGGTCAGCCCGGCGAGCTCCTTGACCACCCGATCGGATGCCTGGCCGGTGACCGGGAGCTTGCGCTCGCGCTCGAACTTCTCGATTGCGGCGCGGGTGTCGGCATCGACGATGCCGGTGGGCTTGAGCTGCCCATAGCCGTATTGCGCGAGCGCGCGCTGCAGCGCGATCACGCGATGCGAGGCCGAAAGCATGTCGCCGATCGCGTCGTTGCGTCCCGTTCCGGCTGCCGGTGCCGCCCCCTGGGGGAGCGCCGAGGCAGCCGCGGGCTTGGGCGCCTCGAGGCTCGATTTCACGATCGAGGGCAGGCGCGGAGCCGCCGGCGCATCGAGCTTGGTGGGCACCGGCTCGGGCGGACGCGCGCGCGGGACCGCCACCGCGACGGTGTTGGTGGCCTCGCTCGCCGCCACCGGCGCGCTCGAAGCCCTGAACAGCGGCGCCGGATGCGGGCCGGACTGCAGGAACAATGCATTCACGAGGATCGCGACCGACCCGGTGACACCCACCGTGAAGGCGATCGTATCCCGCACGCCCCAACCGATATTGCGCAGGAACGAAAGCGGCGCGCCCAGCCACCCGCCGGCCTCATCGTCACGGCTCTGCTCCCGCCGCGCGCTGGCGTTTCGGCGGTTACGCACTTTTCTTCACCACAGTGTCCGCTCGAACGTCCGCTCGCACGTCATTGATGCGCGGCACGATCCGGGCCGGCGCCTCGCTGTTGCGGCGCGCGCCTTCGCAGTCGAACGGCAGATGAACAATGACGCGAGTTCCCTCGCCGACGCGACTCTCGATCTCCATCCGCCCCCCATGCAAAGCCAGCAGTCCCTTCACGATCGATACGCCGAGGCCGGTCCCGTCGTGGCGACGGTCGTAGGACGACCGCGCCTGGAAGAACGGCTCGCCGACACGCGGCAGATCCTCCGCCCTGATGCCGACCCCGGTGTCCTCGACCGTGATGACCATATGGGCGGCCTCGCCACCGGTATCATGACCGCAATCATCGCCGGCATTATGGCCGGATTCGGCCGCGGCGCCGACCGTGACCCGACCGCCGCGGTCGGTGAATCTGATCGCATTGGACAGCAGGTTCAGCATGATCTGGAGGAGCGCGCGCTTGTCGGCGACGATCGCCGGCAGCTCGTCCGCCAGGCGGACCACGATGTCGATCCCGGCCTGGCGCGCACGCAGCGCCAGCAGCTCGCAGCTTTCCGCGATCACCGGTCCGGTCGCGACCGGCTCCGGCATGATCTCGAAATTGCCGCTCTCGATCTTCGACATGTCGAGGATGCCGTTGACGACCGACAAGAGATGATGTCCCGACTCGTTGATCAGTTGCGCGTAGTCGTGCCGCTGCTTGGCGTCGATCATCAGCGCGCCTTCCTCCCGCAGCATCTCCGAAAATCCGATGATGGCATTGAGCGGGGTTCGCAGCTCGTGACTCATGGTGGCGAGGAACCGGCTCTTGGCCACATTCGCCCGCTCGGCCTCGGCCCGCGCATCTTCGATCGCGTGCTCCTCGTCCTTTCTGGCGGTGATGTCGCGCATGACCGCCACCACTTCGCCCTCGCGCGCCGCCATCAGGCTGCGCGGCCGCATCGAGAGGCCAGCAACGCATCTCGAGCCACATGAAGCCGCCGCCGGCGCCGGGCGCGATCGAATCCCGGCGTATCCTGAGCTCGATCGTGCGGCTTTCGCGCAGGCTCGCCGCATCGGACAGGGCCGTCAGATAGGCCGGCCGGTCGGCGACATGCACCCGGTCGAACAAGCCGCGGCCATGCAGAGCGCGCAGCTCGGCGCCGAGCAGCGGCTCCGCCGCGGGCGATACGAACAGCACATGGCCGTTGCGGCCGACCCGGGCGACGATGTCGGTCATGTTGCCGGCGAGCAGCCGTTGGCGGCCCTCTACGGCGTGATCGGGCCGGTCGCTCGCGTGCGCCCGGGCTTGCGACCCGAGCGCGAGGCCCATTGCGTAGAGCAGCGCCGAGACGATGCCCAACACCGCCGGCAGGGACGGCTCGGCCGCGGGCGCAAGCGTCGGGGCCTGCGGATCGAGCGCGCCCATGAGCAGGAGAAATCCAGCCGCGCCGAGCGCCACGATCGAAACCAGCGCGACGACCTGCCGGGAGCCCGAAAGCGCGGCCTCCATCGGCACCAGGACGAGCCAGATCGCCGCGAATGACGTCAGTCCCCCGGTCGTGAACGCGGCCGTGGTGACGAGCCCGGTGAACGCCACCGCGGACAGCACATGGGCGCTGTCGTCGCGGCCGGCCCGAGCCTGCAGATAAGCGATCAGGAAGCCGGCAACGAGCCAGGTCAGCAGCGCCATCTCGAACACGTTCGGCACGCCGTGGGGTTTGAAGGCGATCGCAACGGCCGCGAGCATGCCCAAGCCGCCGAGCAGCCGGATCACGACGAATCCGCGCGGCCGGCCGGCCGTCGGCACGTCCGGCTGCGCCGACGGATGCGTCACGGCAGCGAGTTGGTCGTGAATTGGAGCGAACAGGCCCACGTTCCCAGCGCACGCCTGGCGAGACGCGCTCCCGTTGTTGATGCCGGATCGTGTCAGAGGCCGCTTAAGCGAACGCTAAGGCGGCGCCCGGCCGGGGCGCCGGCGCGCCTTTGATCTCCATCTGCATGGGCGCTTTGCGCGCCCATTCGCACGGCATGGTGAACGGTCGGTTGCCGGCCGCCGCCTCGCCATCGGAACCAAAACCGCCGAAATTCCCGTTTGCGACCAGTGTTGCCGCGGGCACCGATGAATCAAATGCAGGCCGAATCCGATTTATTCCAATTTTAGGAAAAATTGCGGCTCATTCGTCTCGAATATGGGCAAAATTCGCGGCTCCCGACGAACCGCGGCTTCAAGGCTCTGCGCTAGGTTGCGCGCATGGACGGCGGGGTCGACCGCCGGGAAGCAGAGGCAGCGAATGCGTTTCCTGTTACGAATGGCGTTCTGGCTGGGCGTCGTTTTGGTCCTCTTGCCGAGGGGCGAGTCGCAGCCGTCCTCGAACGCGGAGATCAGCGCGACCGAGGCGATGTCGGCTGCAACCGCGACGGTCGGTGACATGCGGCAGTTCTGCGAGCGACAGCCGGAAGCCTGCGTGGTCGGATCGCAGGCCGCCGTGGCGCTCGAAGATCGCGCCAAGGCCGGCGCCAAGCGGCTCTACGAAATGTTCAACGAAAAGCTCTCGGCCAACGAGGGCGAGAAGGTCACGACCGTGACGGCGGCCAGGAATGCCCAGGTCGTCCCGTTGCCGCCCGCAAGGCCGTCGCAGCATGCGGCACAGCATGCGACGCAGGCCCGCAATGCCCCGCAGCGCACCTCGCAGGCGATGTCGCAGAAGACACAGGATACCTTGACGCCCGCCGATCTGGCCCCCGCCTGGCGGGGTCCGCCGTCGCGCAAGGATGCGCGCGAGCCCGCATAACCCGATTGAGATCGCGATTTGCGGCATTGGCCCGCAGTCTCGGCCGTAAGTCGCCCGCGGTCGGGCGCAAAACTGCGCTCCTGAAACCCTAACCGCCTGATATTCCTGCCTCATTGCGGCCTCATGGCGTCACGCCGCGACGCCGCGAGGCCTTGCCGGCGATGGCGCCGCGCGATTTGTGGCATTCGCCCCGGTACCGCTCGCCCCCATATAACGATATCAGGAAGGCGCGACCGCGCCCGCCACCGGCGCCCATGCCATCGGCAACAAGCGACGACATGACAATCGACGACCTCATCGAGAACTTTTCGCTGCTCGAGGACTGGGACGATCGCTATCGCTATGTCATCGAGCTCGGCCGCGGGCTGCCGCCGCTCGCCGCGAGCGACCACAATGATGCGAACAAGGTGCAGGGCTGCGCCAGCCAGGTGTGGCTCGCAACCAGCGTTGCGGGCAACGGCGGCGGCGGGCCGGTGCTGACATTCCTGGGCGACAGCGATGCCCATATCGTGCGCGGGCTGATCGCCATCCTGTTCATCGCCTATTCCGGCAAGCCCGCCAAAGATATTCTCGCGACCGACGCTATCGCGCTGTTCGAGCGCCTGGGGCTGCGCGAGCACCTTACGCCGCAACGCTCGAACGGATTTCGCTCCATGGTCGAACGTATCAAGACCGATGCGCAAGCGGCGCTCGGCAACGCGTGAGCGCTCCCGGCTTCATGGCGCGCAGCCGGCTGATCGCCGCCTTTGCGGCGGTCTACCTGATCTGGGGATCGACCTTCCTGGCCTTGGCGCTGGGATTGCAATCGATACCGCCGCTGCTCTTGATGGGCGCCCGCTCGATCGCGGCCGGCGCCATTCTGCTCGCCATCGAGCAGCTTCGCCGTCCCGGATTTCCGACCGGGCGCGCTTGGGCGTCCGCATCCGTCTCCGGCCTCCTGCTCTTCGTCGGTTGCCACGGTACGCTCGCCTACGCGCAGCAATACGTTCCCTCCGGCCTCGCCGCCGTCATGCTGGCGACGGTTCCGTTCTGGTTCGTGCTCTTGAACGTGTCGGCGCCGAGCGATCCGCGCGCCAAGATGCTGACATTTGCCGGATTGCTGCCCGGCCTCGCCGGGGTCGCGCTGATCGCATGGCCGAGCGATTTGGGCGCGCCGGCGGCGATCGATCCGCTGATGCTGCTCTTGCTGCTGGCATCGGCGTTCTTCTGGGCCGCCGGTTCGCTGGTCTCCCAGCGCCAGCAAGCCGCCACATCGGCGATCTCGTTGGCGGGCATGCAGCTCGTTTGCGGCGGCGCCGCCCTGCTCGTCGGCAGCGGCATCGGCGGGGAGCTCCGCGCCTTTTCTCCCGGCAACGTGTCGGCGATATCCTGGGCCGGCCTTTTCTACCTGATCGGGGCCGGCTCGGTGATCGGGTTCACGGCCTATATGTGGCTGCTCGACCACGCGCCCGGACCGCTGGTCGCCACCTACACGTTCGTCAATCCCATCATTGCGGTGATTCTCGGCTGGAGGTTCCTGGACGAGCGCCCGACGCCGCAGATGCTGGTGGGAACAGCGCTGGTGGTGGGTTCCGTGGCCGCCATGTGGCGCCTCAACAGCCGTCCCGCGCCGGGCGACCGGTCCGCGCCCGCGGGCCAAGCCTAGCAATTCTTCCGCCGTCTTATTCTACTTGCGGCATTCTACTTGCGGCGGCGGCGCTGCTGACCGAGGCCCATCTGCTTGGCGAGCTGGGAACGGGCGGCGGCGTAATTCGGCGCCACCATCGGATAGTCCGGCGCCAGGCCCCACTTCTCGCGGTATTGCTCCGGCGTCATCTTATACTGCGTGCGCAGGTGGCGCTTCAGCGACTTGAATTTCTTTCCGTCCTCGAGACACACGATGTAGTCGGGCGCGATCGACTTCTTGACCGAGATGGCCGGTTTCAACGGCTCCAGGGGAAGCTCGCTTTGACCGCTCGATACGCGCGTCAGAGCGGCATGCACCTGATTGATCAATGACGACAGATCTCCTGCCGGCACCGAATTGTTGCTGACATAGGCCGACACGATTTCGGCCGTCAGCTCGATGAAGGTGCCACCTGATGCATTCTCGGCCATGGCGCACTAGTCCCGCTGTGAGTATCCCGCTGTCAGCACTGGTTCCGTGTCGCGTGATCTTCGGATCGACCGACCGAAACCTCGCGTTTCGAGGTATTCGACCCTGGCGCATTCCCTGCGC
Organism: uncultured Alphaproteobacteria bacterium; assembly: GCA_963744275.1. Taxonomy (GTDB): domain Bacteria; phylum Pseudomonadota; class Alphaproteobacteria; order Rhizobiales; family Xanthobacteraceae; genus VAZQ01. The sequence continues at coordinate 261,504 of CAVUSX010000019.1, read as the reverse complement.
GTTGTGAAAGCGCAAGCATCAGAATCGAACCGCGCGATTTCTCTCTATTTCTATTATTTTTCTTGGTCGCAGGCAAGAAATGTTTGAACTGTGAGGTAGAACCACCCCGGATACTTAACATGCGACCCTAGAAGCTACTGATTAGATCATGCCGTGGCGCGCGGCCGTACATCCGCCTGCCCGCTGTCGGAGCCGGCGATTGAAGCCACCGGCGGCCCGAGACGGCGTAGGCGCTGGTATTCCGCCCGGCGCTCCGACACGGCAATCGGGCGCAGCGCCGAGCCGCGGATCTTCAGGAATTGTTCTCGATATGCGACCGCAGCTCGGCGATCGAGCCGAAGCGGACGGTTCCCTGCGGCAACTGGGCCTCGATCGATCCGTCCGCGTAAAGCGTATAGGCCATGCCGTCGACCACGCCGGACTTGAGGATCGCGGCCGGGCGCGTTTCGTCGGGCTCGGGCGCCTCGGACGGGGACGGCCTGTCGATCGGCGCCTCGGCGGCGGCCTGCTCGTCCGAACGGCGCGCCCCGCGCTTGGGCCAAACCGCGTCGAATGGTTCCGGCTGGGGCTCGCGCGCCTTCGAGCGGAACAGGAAATCGAGCGGCGGCTTCTTGATGGTCTCGACCGGCGCGGCACCATTGGCCGCCGGATTGGCCCTGGCATTGGCGGCGGCTGGAGCCGCCGGAGCGGGCGCGCGAGGGGCAGCCTCCGCATCCGCATCCTCGTCGGCTTTTCGATCCGCCCGCACCAGGCTCGATCGCAAGCGCTCGATCGCGGAAAAGGAAGGCGCGGGCTCCGGCGGCGCGGGCTCGCTGGCGTTCTCCTCGACCCTCTGGGCGGCGAAAACCGGCGCCCGCGGCGCGGCCGGCATCGGCGGCGAGACCGGTCCGGGGGCTGGAATCGGGGCTTGGACCGGAAACGGTGCTGGCCGCGCAGGGGCCGGGAACGGCTGCTCGACGGCCTGCGGCTGGAGGGTCGGGCGGGCGCCGGCGCGCGGCCGCAGCGCCTTGGCGATCTGGGACAGCTGATCGACCGCCGCGGCCAAGCCGATCAAGATCAGGCCCGCCGCCGCCGCGGTGGTTCCCGCCACGATCATGGTATTGCCGAGGTTGAATTCGTTGATCGGAATCCCGAAACCGATCGTGACGATGCCCGCCCCGGTGAGCAAGATACCAAGTATAAACAAGATCACAGACATACTGGCACGCCCGGTTCGCCCGGCTTTCCGTACAGCCGCTTCCCACCGCTATGGTTACCAAATAATTTTGCCCCCCTTCTTCTGCAATCGCAATGACTAATCCGGGCCGCGACAACCCAAATGCGATCTTGATTAATGCAGATCGGGCAAGGCGTTATAATGAACGGCCGCGGCGAGCCGGAGCTCGGGCCCCGGCGGCGGCGCCGTTAACCATCCGCGCCGCTCAGCGGCCGGCGCGTTGGAGCGGACCCGCCGACCACGCGCGCGGGCGCGGTCGGCGGATCAGCCCCACGGTCGCGTCGAGACGTCAGAGGGCGCCGAACCGCTGCGCCACCATGCAGAACAGCATGGGGATCGAGAGCATCGTATTGGTGCGCGAGACCAGCATGGCGAGACGTCCGGCCTTGGCCTTCTCGTCCGGGGAGCACGGCACCAATCCCAGCGCCTTCTTCTGGTTCGGCCAAATGATGAACCACACATTGAAGGCCATGATCAGCGCCAGCCACATGCCGATGCCGATGCCGTAGACGCCTTTCTGGAAGGTGAGCGCAGTGACCAGATAGCCCTGCATATAGGCGACCAGAAGACCGGTCACGACCGTGGCCAGCGCCCCGTAGCGGAACCAGAACAACGCCGAAGGCGCGATGTATTTGGTGATCGCGGCGCGGTGCTCGACCGGCTCGATCTTGGGGACCGTCGGGATCTGCACGAAGTTGAAGTACCAGAGTATCCCGATCCACATTATGCCGCTGAGCACGTGCAGCCAGAGCATGCAGAAGGTCCACCATTGGTAGTCCAGCTTGACGAACGACCCGCTGACGAGGCCGGCGAGCACGATGATCGCGATCAGCAGGACGAGACCTGCCGCGAGCGTGCGCTCGAGAGATTGCAGAATGGAAGCCATGGGTCGAATCCCCCCCTTTTTGACCAACTATATTGGCACGATAGCACATGGGATCGGCGGCTCAATGCCGGCAACCCGCTCGCGGCAGCGAATCGGAGCATTCCATGCCGCCATGCGCGACGATCGGCCCCGCCACAGGTGAATTGATTTCATCGCGCCGGCGCGGCATTACATTGCGCGCCGTGGCATCCGTCAGCTCCTCATCCTGGCTCGCCCGCAGCGAGCCGCAGGCGAGCCCGCTCTTCGACCGGCTGGCGGTCGCGGTGCTCGTCACCATGGCCGGCTTCGCGCTCGCGACGTTCCGCGACTATGGGCTCGGCTGGGACGACTACACGCACTCCGAATACGGCCAGCTGCTGCTCGACCTTTACGGCTCGGGATTTACCGACCGCCGCGCCCTCTCATTCGTCAATCTCTACATGTATGGCGGCGGCTTCGACATCTTGGCCGCGCTCGCCGCCAAGGTGTCCCCGTTCACGCTGTTCGAGACGCGGCGGCTGATCGGCGCCCTGGTCGGCCTGATCGGGCTGATGGTGACATGGCGGATCGGCCGGCGCGTGGGCGGCCCGCTGGCGGGCTTGGCGGCGCTGCTCCTGCTGGCGACGTGCCCGCTCTATATCGGCCACATGTTCATGAACGCCAAGGACGCGCCCTTCGCGGTCGCCATGGCGATCCTGCTGCTCGCTCTGGTGCGCGTGTTCGAGAGCTATCCGCGGATCACGCCCGCGACCGGCGCGCTCACCGGGGTCGGGTTCGGGCTCTCGATCGGATCGCGGGTGATGGGGGGATTCGGCGTCCTCGACCTCACCGGCGCGCTCGCTCTGCTGGCGCTCATCGAGGCCCGGCTCGAGGGGCTGCGCCCGGCGGCGGCACGGCTCGGACGTTTCATTCTGTCGCTCTTGCCCGCCGCGGTGCTGGCCTATGCGGTCATGGGCCTGGTCTGGCCCTGGTCGGTGGTCGACCCGCTCAATCCGTTGCGGGCGGTCGCGTATTTCTCGCGTTTCTTCGAGCAGCCCTGGCACGAGCTGTTCGCCGGCGCGCTCGTGACCGTGACCGACATGCCGCGCAGCTATGTGCCGACGCTGTTCGCCCTGCAACTGCCGGAAATCTTCCTCGCCCTCGCGCTTGCCGGCACCGCGGGGGCGTTGATCGCGGCTTGCCGGCGCGACCTCACGCCCAACCGGCGCGCCGTCCTGGCGCTGGTGCTGCTCGCCGCCACCCTGCCGATCGTGGTGACGGTCCTGGCGCGGCCCGCGATGTATAACGGCATCCGCCATTTCGTGTTCGTGCTGCCGCCGCTCGCCGTTCTGGGCGGGCTTGCGTGCGCCGGGCTGATCGATGCGCTGCGGCGACGATCGCACCGGCTCGCCGCATTCGCCGGCATCGTGCTCCTGGCCGGCGTCACGCTGCCGATCATCGAGATGGCGCGGCTGCACCCTTACGAATACACATACTTCAATCGGCTGGCCGGCGGCGTCACCGGCGCGCGCGCGCGCTACATGCTCGACTATTGGGGGCTCTCGTTCAAGCAGGCATCGCAGGGGCTCGCCGCCGCGCTGGCGCAGCGGCACGAGAGCAAGCCGAGCGACCGGCGCTGGAAGCTCGCGGTGTGCGGGCCGCACCGCTCGCCGCAGGTCGAGCTCGGTCCCGATTTCGAGACCACCTGGGACCCGCAAGGCGCCGATTTCGCGCTGATGCTGGGCGAGTTCTACTGCGCGACCTTCGATGCGCCGATCCTGGTGGAGATCGCGCGCGAGGGCGTCGTCTATGCGCGCGTCTACGACATCCGCGGCCGCTCGTTCACGAGCCTGCTCACCCTGCCGGCGCCGTGAGGCGCGGCGCCGGCGCCGTCGCAGCGCCCGATTGCCTTTGACGCCATGGAGGCGGCAGGGCTACCATCGCCGCCACCAACAAGGATATAGGGGAGGAACATGCGTCAGGTCTTTCAATTCATGCTCGCTTTGGCTCCGCTCTGGCTCGCCGCCGCGCCGGTCGCGCTGGCGCAAACCGCCGCCGATCCGACCGTCTATGTGGTGCGCTACATCGAGGTCACGCCTGGCAGCGAGACGCAGGGTGCCGTGCTCGTCAAGAAGCTCGCCGACGCGAGCCGCAAGGAGGCGGGGGCGATGCGGTTCGAGGTGGCCGAGCGCACCGCGCCCGCGAACCAGTTCATCACGTTCGAGGTTTGGAAGGATCAGGCGGCGCTCGACGCGCATAACGGGGCCGCGCACAAGCAATTTCTCGACGCCGCACAATCCGTACTGATCGCCCCGGTCGACGACCGTCCCTGCGTGGCGATCGACGTGATGCCGGTGCAAACGACCGCGGCCGGCGCGATTTACGCCATCACCCATGTCGATGTCGCGCCGCCGAACACGGATGCCGGGATCGCGCTGCTCAAGTCAGTGGCGGGGCCGAGCCGCAAGGAGGGCGGCAATCTCGCCTTCGACGCGCTGCAACAGACGGCGCGCAAGAACCATTTCGAGGTCGTCGAGATCTGGGCGGACCAGAAGGCCGAGGACACCCACCAGGGCAACTCTGCGACCAAGGATTATCGCGCCAAGGTGCAGCCGCTGCTCGGAGCGCACTACGATCGACGCTGGTACCGGCAGCTCTGATTCTTCGAGGACGTCCGTGCGGAGTGACGGTGCCCGTCACTCCGCCAGCGCCGCCAGGATCCTGGCCCAGCTGCGCGTGCCCTTGTGGAACGAGGTGAGGTCGTATTTCTCGTTGGGCGAATGCACGCGGTCGTCGTCGAGCGCGAAGCCGACCATGATCGTATCCATGCCGAGCACCCGCTTGAAATCGCCGACGATCGGGATCGAGCCGCCCTCCCCGACCATGACGGCCTTCTTGCCCCATTCGGCCGACAGCGCGGCGCGCGTCTTGACCAGCGCCGGATTGTCGAACGGCAGCTCGATCGCGGGCGCGCTGCCGAAGTTTCCGAACTCGACCTTGCAGTCGACCGGCAGGCGGGCGCGCACGAAGGCGCGGAAGCCGTCGCGGATCTTCTGCGGCTCCTGCGCGCCGACCAGGCGGAACGACACCTTGGCCATGGCCTGGCCCGGGATCACGGTCTTGGCTCCCTGCCCGGTGTAGCCGCCGATGATGCCGTTGATCTCGGCGGTCGGGCGGGTGGCGATCTGCTCGATCAGCAGGCGGCCGCTCTCGCCCGCCGGCACCTTGAGGCCGACGCCGCCCAGGAATTCCTCCGCAGTGAGATCAAGCCCCACCAGATCGGCCTTGACGTCGGGCGGCAGCTCGTGGACGCCATCGTAGAATCCCGGAATGGTCACGCGACCTTGGTCATCGTGCAGCGCGGCGAGCAATTTCGCCAGCACCCGCAGCGGGTTCTGCGCGGCGCCGCCGAACAATCCGGAATGCAGATCGCGGTCCGCGCAGGTGAGCTTCACCTCCTCGTAGACCAGCCCGCGCAGCGAGGTCGTGATCGCGGGCGTGCCGGCGTCCCACATGCTGGTGTCGCAAACGAGCGCGAAGTCGAGGCGGAACTCGTCGGCATTATCCTTGACGAAGCCGAACAGATGGTTCGAGCCGCACTCCTCCTCGCCCTCGATCATCATCGTGATCGGCAACGGCAAATGCCCGGTCACCGCCTTGAACGCGCGGCAGGCCTCGATGAAGGTCATCACCTGGCCCTTGTCGTCGCAGGCGCCGCGCCCGACGATGATCTTGCGGCCATCGCCGAGGGTGGCGATGCGAGGCTGGAACGGCGGCGTCTCCCAAAGATCGAGCGGATCGACCGGCTGCACGTCATAGTGGCCGTAGAACAGCACCTGTGGACCCGCCGACCCGCCGCCACCCTTGCCGACCACCACCGGATGACCCGCGGTCGGCCGCACCGCGGTCTCGAAGCCGAGACTGCCGAGATCGCCGGCGACGAATTCGGCGGCCGCGCGGCACTGCGCCTGATAGGCGGGATCGGTGGAGATCGACTGAATTCGCATGAATTCGAACAGGCGCTCGAGGCTGCGGTCGAGATCGGCATCGATCCGGTCGAGAACGGCAGGCAGGGCTTGCGATGGAGTCATTTCACGTTTCCGTCCAGGGCAGAAAAAGGCAGGCGACGATGCACGCCCCTCAGCATGCTACGTCCGCGCTCGGCATGCTACTCTGTGATCTTGCGCAAGCGCAGCCCGGTAGATGCAAACCTCGGCGCTCGCGGCCACGCGACCCGTCGGCAAGGCGCCGGCCTTTTCATAAGCAGCACGGTCCGATCCGGCAAGCGCCACGGCGGCCGGCTCTGCCGGTGGCATCGGTACGCGCGGATCGACGCTCGCCTGGGGGTGCCGAGCATGGACCGTCAGCATGGTCCACGGCGGACGCCGGCCCCGCACTGCTGCGTTGGTCGCCGCATTGATCATTGCGAGGGCAATAGGCTCATGCATCGACAGTTCCAGTGCCGAGCTCCAATGCCGCCGTTTTGCACGTCGGCTGGGTAAATGTCGCGCCAAGGCTTCGTTTCGAGCGCGAAAATCCGCGAACGAACCCGGTCGTGGAACTCAGACTGATGCACGAATGCAACGGGGTCGCGAAATTTCGCTGCGTGAGCCGGTAGCGCGAGCGGTTTGCTTGTCTTCTCGATCCGCGCCGTTCAATATGAATTCAACCCGCCGCAAGTGTGGGGCTGACGAGGGGCAAATGCGTGAGTGGATCGGATATCTCGTCGCCCACGGAGGCGCCGAGCAGGCGGTTGCGCGAACAGCCGTTGGAATTCCTCAACGATACCTGTGCGGGGAAGACCGGGCATACCGAGCTCACGCCTCCATGGACGCGTCGATCGGCGTCCTCGACGGCTTTCGATGTCTGTGAAAGCATCTCGGCTGCTCCAACCGACAGTGCCCGTACCGGCACTCCCATAAAAATCATCTATGCCCGTGAGAAATCCGCGGACGATGCGATCGAAGAGACCGCAGGCGCGCTCGCGGGCCTTGGCCTGCTCGATTGAGGCTCCCCAGAGCGCCGGCCACGGCAAGGGAGCGAGGAGAATGTGATGCCGTACCCCATCAACCAAATCGACGGCCTCGATGCGGATGAGCTCAAGAAGCTCAAGTCGTTGGGAATTCGAACCACGGATCGGCTGCTCGAAGCGGCCAGGACGCCGAAGGGGCGCAGCCTTCTGGCCGACAAGACCGGCTTCGACAAGGCCCGCATCCTCGGATGGGCCAACGCGGCCGACCGCATGCGGATCAAGGGGATGGGGAAAGAATATTCCTGTCTATTGAAGGCCGTCGGGGTCGATACGATCAGGGAGCTCAAGTACCGCAATCCGGCCAATCTCGCCAAAGCGATGAGCGAGGCCAACAAGAAGCGCAAGCTCGTTCGTTTCCTTCCGTCCGAGAAGCTCATCATGCGCTGGGTCGAGCAAGCCAAGGCGCTCACCTCCAAGATCACCTATCGCTAGCCCGGTCGATCCCGCGCAACCGCGCAACCGGAAACTCCAGGCAGCCGTAACGCTTGACTCCCTTGCCCGGGCCGGCGCAAAGCCACGGCCATGAGCTTGGCCAGCCCCCCGGTTTCCCAAAGCCCGCGCACCGCCCCGGACGCATCCCGGACGCTCGAGCGACTGCTCTCTGCGCGGCCGCCCGGTCGTGATGGGCATCCTCAATGTCACGCCGGATTTGTTTTCCGATGGCGGCCGCTTTCTGGATCCGTCCGCCGCCATCGCGCATGCCCGCCGCATGGTGGCGGAGGGTGCGGACATCATCGATATCGGAGCGGAGTCCACCCGTCCGTACGGCACCGCGACGCCGGTTTCCCCGCGCGAGGAAGCGCGGCGCCTCGAGCCGGTGCTGGCCGCGGTGGCCGGGCTCGGGGTGCCGGTATCGATCGACACCATGAAGGCGCAGGTGGCGGAGCTGGCGCTCGCCGCCGGCGCCCGCATCGTCAACGACGTGTGGGGCCTGCAGCGCGATCCCGACATGGCGGGCGTAGTCGCCCGGCATGCCGTGCCGGTCATCGTCATGCACAACCGCGAGACCGCCGATCCGGCGATCGACATCATGGCCGACATCGCCGCCTTCTTCGCCCGCTCGCTCGCGCTCGCCGAGCGCGCCGGCATCGCCCGTGACCGCATCGTGCTCGATCCCGGCATCGGCTTCGGCAAGACGCCGGAGCAAAGTCTCGACGGCGCTGGCGCGGCTCGACCGGCTCGCGACATTCGGCTTGCCGCTTCTGGTCGGGGCTTCGCGCAAACAATTCATCGACAAGGTCTCGCCGGCACCGCCCGACCGCCGGCTCGGCGGCTCGCTCGCCGCGCATCTCATCGCGGTCGCGGGCGGCGCCCGCATCATCCGCGTCCATGACGTCGCTGAAACCGTGCAGGCCCTCAAGGTCGCGGCCGCCATCCGGGACGCCAGATGAGCGACCAGATCTTCGTGAGCGGGCTCGTGGTCCATGCCCATCACGGCGTCATGGAGCACGAATCCAAGGTGGGCCAGCGCTTCGTGCTCGACCTCGAATTGTCGATCGACCTCAAGGACGCGGCGCGTTCCGACAAGCTCGTCGACACGGTGTCCTACTCGGCCATCGTGGAGACCGCGAGCCGCGCCTTTACCGGGCAGAGCTATCGGCTGGTCGAGACGGCCGCCGGCGCGGTCGCGGACGCCTTGCTGGGAGGGTTTGGGCGCGTCGACTCGGTGCGCGTGACGGTGCGCAAGCCGCATGCGCCGATCGCCGCGATCTTTGCCGACGTCGGGGTCACGCTGGTTCGTTGCCGCGCCGGCAAGCCCGGAGCACATCAGTGAGCACGTACATCGGTGAGCACGTAGATGGGCGAGAACGTCTTTGGCTGAAGCGCTGCTCGCGTTCGGCGGCAATGTCGGCGAGGTCCGCGAAACCTTCGACCGCGCGCTCACCATGCTGTGCGATGGAACCGAGGTGCGGCTCAAGGCCCGCTCGTCCGACTATGCGACCCCGCCTTGGGGCGTCGAGGACCAACCCCCCTTCGTCAATCGCTGCATCGCGGTCGACACGCAGCTGACGCCGCGAGGCCTTGTTGGCACGCGTGCAGGCGATCGAGCACGCGCTCGGGCGCGCGCGCGCGCAGGAGCGCCGCTGGGGGCCGCGGCCGATCGATATCGATATCCTGGCTTACGACGATGTCACCCGCGATGGCGCCGACCTGACGCTGCCGCATCCGCGCCTGTTCGAGCGCGCCTTCGTGCTGGTGCCGCTGGCGGAGATCGTCCCCGAACGGGTGATCGCGGGCAAACGGGTGCGCGACGCACTGGCGCAGATCGACACCACCGGCATCAGCCGCCTGCCCCCACGAACCGCCTCGTGAGCGCGCGGCGGCACGCGCGGCGGCTACAGCGAAGCGCAAAGGATTGGCCGGCGGGCTTCGCCGTGGCACTTTCGTTGCATGGAATTCACGGCCTGAAGTCACGGCGCCCGAGGCAGCGGACCGGGCACGGCGCCAACGAGGCTCAAATCGGGTCGGGAACATGGGCGATCCAGGGCAATGACCGACGCATCCGCCGATATCCTTCCGCTTGCAGCCGATTTTCCGCCGGCGCGGCGTGAGCAATGGCTCGAGCTGGTGGGGCGCCTGCTCAAGGGCGCGCCATTCGACCGCAAGCTGGTGGGGAGGACCTACGACGGGCTGACCATCCAGCCGCTCTATGAAAGAGCCCCCGCAGAACCTGTGCCGGCCGGTCGCATGCCGGGCACCGGCTGGCAGCTCCTCCAGCGCATCGACCATCCGGAGCCGGCCGCCGCCAATGCCGAGGCCCTCCACGACCGCCACAATGGAGCCACCGGCTTGTCGCTGGTCTTTGCCGGCGCGATCGGTGCCTATGGCTACGGAGTGGCGGCCGGCGAAGACGCGATCGCGCGCACTCTCGAAGGCATTCCCCTCGATGCGGCCGACCTGGCGCTCGAGCTGGATGCCGGCGCCTGGGCGGAAGATGCCGGGCGCGCACATCGCGGCGCTGCTCAACCGGCGCGGCGGGCGGGCCGGCGCAGCCCCTATCCGTTTCGGCTTCGACCCGCTCGGCACGATGGCGGTGAGCGGGACGGCGCCGGGCGGCTGGAGCGAAACCGCGGCGCGATTTGGCGGCATGCATCGCCGAGCTCGCGGGCGCCGGCTTCAAGGGTCCATTCGCGGTCGCGGATGGTCGCGCGATCCACAATGCCGGCGGCTCCGAGACGCAGGAGCTCGGCTTCGTGCTGGCGGTCGCCACCGCCTATCTGCGGGCACTCGCGGGCTGTGGCATCGGGCTCGATGCGGCGCGCCGCATGATCTTCTTCCGGCTCACCGCCGACGCCGACCAGTTTCTCAGCATCGCCAAATTCCGTGCGCTCCGCCGCCTGTGGGGGCGGGTCGAGGACGCTTGCGGCCTGGCGGCGGCGCCGGTCTTCATCACGGCGGAAACCGCTTGGCGCATGATGACCCGGCGCGACCCTTACGTGAACATGCTGCGCGCGACCATCGCGGTGTTCTCGCGCGGGCGTCGGCGGCGCCGACGCCATCACGGTGCTGCCGTTCACGCTCGCCCGCGGCCTGCCCGACCGTTTCGCGCGGCGGGTCGCGCGCAACACCCAGCTCGTGCTGGTCGGCGGAGTCCCATCTCGCCAAGGTCGGCGACGCGGCGGCGGGCTCGGGCGTGATCGAGGATTTGACCGACCAGCTCTGCGGCTCCGCCTGGACGTTGTTTCAGGAGATCGAAAGCGCCGGCGGCGCGGCGGCCGCGCTGGAGCAGGGCCTGATCCAGAAAAAAGTCGCGCCGGTGCGCGCGGCGCGGCAAGCCGCCTTGGCGCGGCGCACCGACATGCTCACCGGCACCAGCGATTTTGCCGATCTCGACGAGCCCGCGGTCGCGGTGCTCGACGTCGCGCCGCTGGCGGCGGCGCCAGCGCCCGCCGGCGTCACCCTCGAGCCGTTGCGGCGCATCCGCCTGGCCGAGCCGTTCGAGCAGCTGCGTGATGCTTCCGACCGGATGCTGGCGCAGACCGGGGCGCGTCCGAAAATCTTCCTCGCCAATCTGGGTGTGCCGGCCGATTTCACGCCGCGCGCGAACTTCGCCAGGAATTTCTTCGCAGCCGGCGGCATCGCGGCGGTGAGCAATGACGGCTTCGCGTCCCGCCGCAGACGCCAAGACCGATCTCGCCGCCCTGGTCGCGGCTTTCAAGAGCACCGGTGCGCAGGCTCGTCTGCCTGTGCGGCTCGGACGAAACCTATGGGCGCGAGGCCATCGCGGCCGCCGAGGCCCTGACCGCGGCGGGCGCGCCGCCGCTCTATCTATGCGGGCCGCCCGGCCGCTGACGCGGGAGCCGCATTGGCGGCAGCCGGGGTCGCGACCTTCATCCACGCCGGCGGCGATGCGCTGGCCGTGCTGCAAGCCGCGCAGGAGCAGATCGCGGCGCCCCGACGGTAGCAAAAGCAGTATAATGGCGACGAGGACCACGCCGATGAGCCCCATTCCGAATTTCGCCGAGATCGATTTCGCGCCGGCGCGAATCCCGACCTCAGGCGTACGGCGGCGAGAACCGCGGCGGCAGAGCCGCGGCCGCCGGCTCCTGGCTCACGCCCGAAGGCATTGCGGTCAAGCCGCTCTATGGCGCGGATGATCTCGAAGGCCTGGATTTTCTCGACACCTATCCGGGCATCGCGCCCTATCTGCGCGGCCCCTACCCGACCATGTACGTCACCCAGCCGTGGACGATCCGGCAATATGCCGGCTTCTCCACCGCCGAGGATTCCAACGCCTTCTACCGGCGCAATCTCGCGGCCGGCCAGAAGGGCCTGTCGGTCGCCTTCGATCTCGCCACCCACCGCGGCTACGACAGCGACCATCCGCGCGTGGCCGGCGATGTCGGCATGGCGGGGGTGGCCATCGATTCGATCATCGACATGCGGACCTTGTTCGACGGCATCCCGCTCGACCAGATGTCGGTGTCGATGACCATGAACGGCGCGGTGCTGCCGGTGCTCGCGCTCTACATCGTGGCCGCCGAGGAGCAGGGCGTACCGCCGGAGAAGCTCTCCGGCACCATCCAGAACGACATCCTCAAAGAGTTCATGGTGCGCAACACCTACATCTATCCGCCGGCGCCGTCGCTGCGCATCATCTCCGACATCTTCTCCTTCACCGCCGCGCACATGCCGAAGTTCAACTCGATCTCGATCTCCGGCTATCACATGCAGGAAGCGGGCGCGACCGCGGATCTCGAGCTCGCCTACACGCTCGCCGACGGCGTCGAATATGTCCGCACCGGCATCAAGGCCGGTCTCGACATCGACCAGTTCGCGCCGCGCCTCTCGTTCTTCTGGGCGATCGGCATGAACTTCTTCATGGAGGTGGCCAAGCTGCGCGCCGGCGCGCCTGTTGTGGGCGAAGCTGATGAAGCCGTTCGACCCGAAGGACGCGCGCTCGCTGTCGCTGCGCACCCATTGCCAGACCTCGGGCTGGTCGCTCGCCGCGCAGGACGTCTTCAACAACGTGATGCGCACCACCATCGAGGCGATGGCGGCGACGCAGGGCCACACCCAGTCCCTGCACACCAACGCGCTCGACGAGGCCCTGGCTCTGCCGACCGATTTCTCGGCCCGCATCGCGCGCAACACGCAGATCGTGCTGCAGCAGGAATCCGGCACCACGCGGGTGATCGATCCGTGGGGCGGCTCGTTCTATGTGGAGCGTCTCACCCACGATCTGGCGAAGACGGCCTGGGGGCACATCCAGGAGGTCGAGAAGCTCGGCGGCATGACCAAGGCGATCGAGGCGAGCCTGCCCAAGCTGCGCATCGAGGAGGCGGCCGCGCGCACGCAGGCGCGCATCGATGCCGGCCAGCAGGCCGTCATCGGCGTCAACATGTATCCGGCCGCGAGACGAGGCGCCGGTCGAGCTGCTCAAGATCGACAACGCGGCGGTGCGGCAGCTGCAGATCGACAAGCTCGCCCGCCTCAAGCGCGAGCGCGATCCGGCGCGCGGTCGCCGACGCGCTCGACGCGCTCACGCGCTCGGCCGCCGGCGGCAACGGCAATCTGCTGGCGCTCGCCATCGAAGCCGCGCGCGCCAAGGCCACCGTCGGCGAGATATCATTGGCGCTCGAGAAGGTGTTCGGACGCCACCGGGCGGAGATCAAGACGATCTCCGGCGTCTATCAGCGGGAGGTCGGCATGTCCGACGGTGTCGAGCGGGTGAAGAAGCTGGTCGGCCGCGTTCGAGGCAGAACGAAGGCCGCCGGCCGCGCATCCTGGTCGCCAAGATCGGGCAGGACGGCCACGACCGCGGCCAGAAGGTGATCGCCTCCGCGTTCGCCGATCTCGGCTTCGACGTGGATATCGGCCCCTTGTTCGCCACCCCGGCCGAGGCCGCCCGCCAGGCGGTCGAGAACGACGTCCATATCCTCGGCATCTCCTCGCTCGCCGCCGCCCATCTCACCTTGGTGCCGCAGCTCAAGGCCGACCTCGAGCAACAAGGCCGCGGCGACATCATGATCGTGGTCGGCGGCGTGGTGCCGCCGCAGGATTGCGAGCGCGCTGCGCAAAGCCGGCGCCGAGGCGATCTTTCCGCCCGGCACCGTGATCACCGACGCGGCCGAGATGCTGCTCACGCGGCTCAACCAGCGGCTCGGGCACGTGCGCAGCGCGGCGGAGTGATAGTCTCGAACGTTTCGTCCGATCAGGCACTCCGCAAAAGAAATGGCCGGGACAAGCCCGGCCATCTGATTTGGGATCACGCCGAGCAAATCCGCTCGCGCTATTGCTTGGTGTTCTCCACCACCTCGCGCTTGTCGAGGAGCAGGCGCGCGTGCTTGACGATATGGTCGGCCACGATCGCGTGCCCTTCGGCGGTCGGATGGATCGCGCCGCTGTAGAGACCCGCATAGGCGGGCTGCAGCAGATCGATCACCGCCGTGCCCTCGCGGTGCGTATTGGCGGCCAGGAAGGCGTCGTTGGGGGAGCGGAACAGCCGCCAGCGATGCTCGTAGGTCAGCGTCGCGGCCGGCGAATAGGGCTTGAACTCGTCTCCGCCCACCGGCACGCGCGGAACCCGCATGTCGATGCCGTCCGCGAACGCCCGCTTGGGATCGCGCGCGCACATCCCGCGCTTGGTGAATTCCGGGATGTGGTCCGTCACCAGGGTGAAGCCGGTGCCGGTACCGGTCGCCAGACCGGCCGGGCAACTCTTCCCCTTGGTGCTGCTGATGCATTCGAGCTTGTCGAGCAGCTCGTGCAGGAACTCGGCGGTCTCGGCCAACCGGCCGCGGTCGAGCTTGAGGCCCGGATGCACGTCCATCCCCAGCGTCGGCTGCGAGCCGCAGAGCGCGCCGGTCTCGTCGTACTGGATCGGCTCGTAGGACGACTGCAGCACGCGTCCGGGCTGGATGCCGAAACCGTCGGCCAGCGCGTCCTTGACGGCCTTCATGCGCACGTCGAGCACGCTCAGATAGGAGCGCGCCACCTGCGGGCTGAAGCGGATCGAGCTGCCGACCCAGCCGGCGATCGGCGCGAAATCGGAGGCGCTTTCCGTCATCGCATAGGCGGCGAGCGCGCCGAAGCCGACGTCGTTGCCGCCGATCGACATCATGACCAGGTCGACCGGCCGTTTGCGCAGCTGCGGCGGGCACCACATTTTGGTGACCCGCTTGGTGCTGATCTGGGTGCTGCCGAACGTGAAGTCCGGCAGCGTATAGGACGCCGCCTGGGTGCGGGCGCTGGCGCCGCCGCGGCAGATCAGGTCGCTCAATTGATCGAATTGCGCCCGCACCTTGGCGCCGGCCGGATCGCTGAAGCCCTCGCGGGCATCCATCTCGCCGAACAGGCCCTGGGATATCTCGGCCCCCGAGCAGGTGAAGCTCGCGAAGGTGATCGAGCGGTGGCGGTTCTCGAGCGCGAGCTCGATGCCGACGCGGAACGGATAGCCGTATTGCGAGCGGTGGCAATCGCGGCTCAGCCACTTGGCGGCGGCCTTGTCGAAGGCGGCCTGGAATTCGGGCGAGTTCGGCTTGTAGACGCGATCAGCCGCTTCGTCCTCCATGTACCGCTTGGGCAGCACCTTGGGATTGTACTGGTCCTCGGCGGAGGCGAGCCCGAAGCCCCCCTCCATGCCGCCCAGCGCCGGCTTCTTGTCGAGATCCGTGGAGGCGACCTCGTCGCGCACCATCTTCGGATCGTAGACCATCTCGCGCGTGCGGCTGAACTGCACCGGCCGATCCGGATTGCTTTCGCCGGAGGCGAACGAATCGCCCATCGCCGACGATGAAGAGGTCCTCGACCACCACGTCATGATCGGACGAGCTCGCGGCCGTCCGGCAATTTCACCGTGACCGACACGCCCGAATTGGCGCGGTCGAGCGAATAGGGAACGCGCGCGATGGTGAGCTTGTCCTTGCAGGCGAGCTTCTTGGTTTCCGGCTTGCCGCCCGGCTTGCGCGATTGCCAGGTCCAGACGCAGTCGCCGGTCACGCCGGCGAGCTGGTCGGCCGCGATCTGGATCTGAACCGTGTGGGCTTCCGGCAGGATGTAGTCTTCCTTGGCGGAGCCCCACGAATATTTGCGCTCGCAGACCGGCGAATAGCGGCGCGGTCGGCCATCGCTTTCGTAGCAGGTGTCGCCCAGCGTCTGGGCGGCCCAGCCCATCCGGCTCTGCGCATAGCGCGGGCCGGCGGTCGCGGCGCAGCGATCGGGCGTCGAGGCATCCTTGCAATCGGGATCGTTGAGCCGGCGCTCCAGCCGCCAGACGATATCGGCCGGCAGCGGGCCATTGGGCGCGCCGCGCACCGCGTTGAACGCGGCCTCTTGCGTGGCGAACGAATGGGTGGACTTGAAGAACCGGAACGGGTTTTCGACTTGCCAGATCAACTCTGCAGCTTGGACCGTACCGGCAGCGAAAGTAATGAAGATCGCGACGAGCCAAAGGCTCGTCGAGAGAGCGTTTCGACGCATGCTTCCCTCCGCCACCCCCACCAGGAGGCTATGATACAGAATTGGTCGGTGAAGGCAGCCGGAAAGTTCAGCCAGCCTTGACCAAAACCGGAGGAATTCGTGACTTTCTTGCGCAAGACATTGAATTTACTAGGAAAAATTATTCCGCACCGGGGTGGGTTTTGGCGCTTTGCGACCATCGCCGGCGCCGCCATCGCCCTGACTGGGTGCATCAGCTCGACCGGCCCGGTGCTCAGCGACGCCAAACCGGTGCTCGGCGAGCGCGGCCTGATTCACGCCTATACGCTCTCCCAGGGCGCGGCTCATGATCCTGAAGTGGTGTCGTTCCAATGGAGCGGCAGCCGCTACCTGGTCCGCGGCAAATCGATCGGCTACAGCGAGTTCACGGCCCATCCCTATGAGGGGCGCGACTGGATCGTGCAGGGTACCACCCAACGCGCCCCGCACCGGATCGAATATGGCCTGGCGCGCAAGCTCGCCGAGGGCGTCTATCAGCTGGTGGCCATCGACGAGAACGACGCCGCAGGCGCCGGCCCGCGAGAAATTCTGCACCAAGACGCAGGATGCCTCCTGCCGCATCGCGACGCCCGAGCAGCTGTTCGTTTTCGCGCGCGCGAGCGCCGACAAGCCGATGGAGGACGGCGGCCTCGCGGTCGTGGTCGCCGGCGACAACGGCGGCAAGCGGTAAGGAGCTAAAGGTGGGAACTCAAAGCATTGAAGGCTCGCGCGCCGTGACCCGAACCGAAACTGCAGGCCCCGACCTGGCGCGGCTCGCGCGCGGCATCCGCGCCGGCGAGCGCGCCGTGATCGCGCGCGCCATCACGCTGGTGGAGAGCCGGCGCGCCGACCACCAGCGTGCCGCCCGCCATCTGGTGCAGGACCTCCTGCCCGATACCGGCGGTGCGGTGCGGGTGGGCATCACCGGCACGCCCGGCGTCGGCAAGTCGACCACCATCGATGCGCTCGGCAGCTTCCTCACCGAGCAGGGCCGCAAGGTCGCGGTGCTCGCGGTCGATCCCTCCTCGACCCGGACCGGCGGATCGATCCTGGCCGACAAGACCCGCATGGCGCGCCTGTCCGCCGATCCCAACGCCTTCGTGCGCCCCTCCCCGTCCTCCGGCACGCTCGGCGGGGTGGCGGCGAAGACGCGCGAGTCCATGCTGCTGCTGGAGGCGGCCGGCTACGATACCGTCCTGGTCGAGACCGTCGGCACCGGCCAGTCCGAGACCGTGGTGGCCGACATGACCGATTTCTTTCTGGTGCTGATGCTGCCGGGCGCCGGCGACGAGCTGCAGGGCCTCAAGAAAGGCGTGGTCGAGCTCGCCGACATGATCGCCATCAACAAAGCCGACGGCGACAATCTTCCGCGCGCCCGGACGGCGGCGGCGGAATATCGCGCCGCGCTGCACATCCTGGGCGCCCGCTCGCCCCATTGGTCGCCGCCGGTCGTGACCTATTCGGCGCTGACCGGAGAGGGCATCGCGCCCTTGTGGGCGAAGGTGCTGGAGCATCACAAGGTGACGAGCGAAGCCGGCGAGCTCGCGGCGCGCCGCAGCCAGCAGCAGGTCAAATGGATGTGGGCCATGCTGGAGGAGCGCATCCTGGCCCGCCTGCGCGCGGACCCGGCGCTGCGCGCCAAGCTGCCGCGCCTGGAAGCCGCGGTCGCCGAGGGGCGCATGGCGGCGTCGGTGGCGGTCGAGGAGCTGGCGGCGGGGCTCGGGATTTGAAGCCGGAAGGTGCGAATGCCGCACTATTGCGTGTTCGATACCGCCATCGGCCCCTGCGGCGTGGCCTGGAGCGAGCGCGGCCTGACCCGGCTGCAGCTGCCGGAATCCGACCGCGACGCGACCGAGCGCCGGCTGAGCAAGGGCGCCGTACGGGCAACCGGCGCGGCGCCGGCGGAGATCGATCAGCTGATCGCGGATATCCAAGGCTACATGACCGGCCGCAGCGTCGACTTCGCCGCCGTCGCCATCGATCTCGCGGACACCGAGCCGTTCGAGGCCAAGGTTTATGCGGCGGCGCGCGCGGTCGCGTGGGGACAAACGCTGAGCTATGGGGAGCTCGCGCAGCGGATCGGCTCGCCGGGAGCCGCCCGCGCGGTCGGTCGCGCGCTTGCGCGCAACCCGGTTCCGGTCGTGGTTCCGTGCCACCGCATTCTGGCCAAGGGCCATCGCATCGGCGGCTTCTCGGCCCCGGGCGGGACTTTCACCAAGGAACGCCTGCTGGCGCTCGAGGGCGTGCGGGTCGAGGCCGGGACGCCGCTGCTGCCGGGATTGTTTGAAGGGGACAGATGACCGCAACCATTCTGCTCACCGGCTTCGGCCCGTTTCCCGGCGCCCCGTTCAATCCGACCGGACCGCTGGTGACGGAGCTGGCGCGCCGCCCCATCCCGGGCGTGCACGGCCTGCGCCGCGTCGCCCACGTGTTTCCGGTCAGCTACGCGGCGGTGGATCGCGAGCTGCCGGCGCTGCTCGCGCGCGTGCGCCCCGACATGCTCCTCATGTTCGGGCTCGCGTCGCGCCGCCGGCACATCAGCATCGAGACGCGGGCCCGCAATGCGGTGACCGCCGCGCTGCCGGACGTCAAGCGGCCATCGGCCGGCCGCCAGCGTGATCGAGCCCGCAGCCGGCGCGGCGCTGCCGTTGCGGGTCCCGGCGCAGCGGCTGGTGGCCGCGGTGCGGGCGGCCGGGCTCACGGCCGCGCGCTCCGGCGATGCCGGCAGCTATCTTTGCAACTACCTGTGCTGGCGCGCCGGCGAAGCGGCCGCGCGGGCCGGCGGCCCGCGCCTGGTGGCATTCGTGCATGTGCCGAATGTGCAGATGACCCATGTGCGCGTGCCGGCCGCGTCTCGGTCCAATGCGCGGCGGTCACGCTTGCGGCCGCCGGTCACCTTCGACGATCTCGCCCATGCGGGCGAGGCGATCGTGCGTGCCGCGCTCGCGGCGCGCCATTAACTGATTAACCCTGCGCACATTTGTCTGCGCGCCTGCGATCCGGCGTAACGCTTCCGGCCTCAGATCTGTGCGAGAGCTGGTCGCCGGAGGCATGCCATGGATATCGACCGCCGCCATCTTCTCAGGCTCGGCGCCGCTGCGGCGGGCACTGCCGCTGCAAGGCGCCGGCGCCCTCCCCGCCCTTGCGGCCGCGTCGGCCTCGCCGATCGGCGCGCTCGGCCTCGACGCGGCGCATTTCGGCCTGCGCCCCGGCAGCCCCGACGACCAGAGCCGCGCGCTGCAAGCCGCCATCGATGCGGCCGCCGCGCGCACGCGCGCCGCTCGCGATCGCCCCTGGCCTCTACCGGGCCGGCAATCTGCAGCTGCCGGCCGGCACGCAGCTCATCGGCGTGCGCGGGGCGACCCAAATCTCCCTGACGCAGGGGCCCTCGCTCCTGGCCGCGGCGGGCGCCGATCACATCACCCTGTCGGGCCTGCTGCTCGATGGCGGCAAGCGCCCGCTCGGCGACGCCCACGGCCTCGTCAACCTCGAGAGCTGCCACGCGGTGCGGATCGTCGATTGCGAGCTGCTCGGCAGCGGCGGCCACGGCATCCGCTGCGTCACGGTCGACGGCGAGGTGAGCGGCACCACGCTCAGCGACATCGCCGACGTCGCCATCCTGTCCTACGACGCCGCCGGCCTGCTCATCGCCCGCAACACCATCATCGGGGCCGGCAACAACGGCATCCAGATCATCCGCCGGGAGAGCGGCGACGACGGCACCATCGTGGTCGACAATCGCATCGAGAGCATCGCCAACCGCGCCGGCGGTTCCGGCCAGTACGGCAACGCCATCAACGCGTTTCGGGCCGGCAACGTGATGGTGCGCGGCAACCGCATTCGCCATTGCGCCTTTTCCGCCGTGCGCGGCAACGCCGCCGCCAACATCCAGATCGACGGCAACAGCATCAGCGACGTCGGCGAGGTCGCCCTCTATGCCGAGTTCGGCTTCGAGGGCGCGATCATCGCCAACAACAGCGTCGATGGCGCCGCCATCGGGGTGTCGGTCACCAACTTCAACGACGGCGGGCGGCTGGCGGTCGTGCAGGGCAACATCATCCGGAACTTGAAGCCGCAGCGGCCGGCCGGCACCGATCCGGGCGACAGCGCCGGCGTCGGCATCTCGGTCGAGGCCGATACGGTGGTGGCCGGCAATGTGATCGAGAACGCGCCGCTGGCCGGGATCATGCTCGGCTGGGGCCGCTATCTGCGCGACGTGGCGGCGACCGGGAACGTGGTGCGCAAGGCCGATATCGGGATCGCGGTCTCGGTGACGCCGGGCGCGGCCGCCACGCTGGTCGCCGACAATGTCATCAGCGAGAGCCGACGCGGCGCCATCGTCGGCATGGCGGGCGCCAAGGCGGTCACCGGCGATCTGGCGCAGGGCGGCGCCGAGACCTACCCCCACCTGACCATCAGCGGAAACCGCGTGCGTTGAGCTGGCCGCAAGCGCCGCATCTTACCTGCATTTAATGTGCGACCGCGCGTCGCCGCCATTGCGCCGCCCCTCATACCAGCGCCATATTTCGCTCCACACTGGCGACCGGACCTTCACCTCTCATGCGTGCCATGCGCCGCCCGATCAGGAAAATCGTGCTCACCATCCTGGCCATCTTCCTGTTTCCGTTGGCGGTCCACGGGGCGCTTTATTCCGTGCAGACCAAGCCGCAGAGCTATGCGCGCGCCGATTGGTCGAGCACCGGCATGCTGCCGGCGGCCAATGCCGATCGCGAGGCGCGCCTGCTGGTCTTCACGGGCCGCACCGGCCGCTGGAAGGGAATTTTCGCCGTCCATAGCTGGGTGGTGTTCAAACCCGAGAATGCGGCGAGCTGGAGCCGCTACGACGTGGTCGGCTGGGGCCAGCCGGTGCGCAACAATGGCTGGCCGCCCGATGGCCGCTGGTACGGCGACGCGCCGCGCGTCCTCGTCGACGTGCGCGGAGCGCAGGCGGCCGCGCTGATCCCCAAGGTGCAGACGGCGATCGCGGACTATCAATACAGCCGCGCCGGCGACTACCGGATCTGGCCCGGACCCAACAGCAACACCTTCGTGGCGAGCGTGCTGCGCGCCATGCCGGAGCTCGAGACCACCTTGCCGTCCAATGCCATCGGCAAGGACTTTCGTCCCGCTCCTTATATCGGGCTGACCGACAGCCGCACCGGCATCGAAGCGTCCTTGTTCGGAGTCGTCGGCGTCAAGCTGGGCTGGGTCGAGGGCGTCGAATTCAACTTCCTGGGTCTGGTCACCGGCCTCGACCTGCGCCATCCCGCCGTCAAGCTTCCGGGCTTCGGCCGCCTCGGCCTCGACGACGGCACCGCCATCGCGGCGCCGGCCACGTGAGCTCTGGCGCGCCCGTCTGGCGCGGCGCGCGGCTGGCGCTTATGTCCTCTCGAATCGAACCCGAGAGGAGATGCATCATGCCCACCAAGTCGAGCACTCTTCTGCCGGCCGCCGCCATCGTCCTCGGCCTCCTCGGCGGCACTCTCCCGGCTCTGGCGGAGTACGACTATGGACTCTACGGGGGTCCGCACCAGACCTGGTGCGACGTCAATCCGGATTGCAACGGATGGAACAAGAGGCTGCAAGGCCCGGCCTATGAAAGCAACGCTTCCGGTGTGGTGACCCCGCTCAATCCGAAGCATCGCCCGGTGCACAAGCGCAGCCACGACGCCAACGACCGTTGAGCGCCAGGGCATTCCTCCGGCAAGGCGGTTTCAGGCTGCCGGGCGGTACCGTGTAGGGGCCGCGGGCTCCGGCTCGGCGGTTGCGGCGTCGTGCGCAAGCGGCGCGTCGTCCGGGCGCGGCGCAATCACCGCCCAACGCTCGGCCAAATCCGCGGCCTCGCGCATGAGCACCAGGAACCGGGCCTCATCGTAGTAGTGCGTCCAGCGCCCCGATTTGTGCAGCTCGATGAAGTGCGCACAGCGCCGGTTGACGAGATCGCGCCATTTTTGCGCGGTCTGGGCGAGCCGGCGTGCGGATTGCCATTCGGTCATGCGGGAAATCCGTGCCTGGGATCGAATCAGCCGCCCAATGGTTTCCCTACATGGATACCAGCGCAACCAAAGAGTGCTGCTTGGGGGCGTTTGCTCCCCTGACTTCACAGGTGACGGATGGATGTTGAAAACAATGCCGCGGCGGGGCGGTGGCCCAAAAAGAACAGACCCGCCCGGCGGGGGGAGCCGGGCGGGCCGCATTGATCGGCGCCAGGGGATCGGGGGGGGGCAGCGCCGATCGGGGTTCTCAACTAGCGACCATCGGCCGCTTCGAACATTAGTCGCGGCTGCCCCGGAAAAGGTTCATGCGGCTTTAAAGTTTTTGTTTTCCGCCAAGCGATTCGCCTAAGTCGTTGTTCGGACTTTTGATTTTTAGAATTGTCCGCTGCCGCCGCGACGGCTTTGGCGAGTTTTTTCAGAAAAACCGGGACCCGCGCCTCAACGGCGAACCGCGGCCGGCAGCACGCTCGCGGCCGCATCGACGGGTGGCGGCACCAGCGACAGGACGGCCTGGTAGGCGTCGACCAGACCGGCGCCCGCTTGGTCGTCGGCGAGCTTGGACCCGAGGTGATGAGCGGTTTCGGTGAGCGCCTGGCGCAACGTCTCGGGCCCGAGATCGGGCCTGCGTTCGAGCATCAGGGCCGCGGTCCCGGTCACATAGGCGGCCGAGAACGAGGTTCCGGATGAGAATTGCAGGGTCCCGTTGGGCGCCAGCAGCATGAGGTCGACCCCCGGGGCGGCGACCGCCACATAGCGGCCCCGATTGGCGAATGCCGGCAGCTGGTCGTTGGCATCCGTCGCGGTGACCGCGATGACGTTGGGATCGGCGGCCGGATAAAGCGGCGGCGATTTGGCACCCTTGTTGCCGGCGGCCGCGACCAGGACGACGCCCCTGTCATGGGCGGCCGCGAGGCTGCGGGCGATGCCGGGATCCTGCGGGCCCGCGAAGCTCATATTGACGACGCGCGCCCCGTGGGACACCGCCCAGCTCAGCCCGGACATGATGGCGAAGGTGGTGCCGTCGTCGGCCCCATCGGTGCCGCTGAACGCACGCACCGCCAAAATCTGGGCCGCCGGCGCCGCCCCCATGAGCCGGCCATGCGCCGCGATCGCGCCCGCGATGGCGGTTCCGTGCGCATGCGCCTTGAGGCCGTTTCCGATCGCATCGAACGTGCCCGCGATATCGCCGGCGAGATCGGGATGCGTGATGTCCACGCCGGAATCGATCACCGCCACCAGGACCTTGCCCTGGGCGAGCGCATGGGCCTGCGGAAGATGCATCTTGTCCAGGATGTATTGGGCCGGATCGCCTTCGTGCGGCGCTTCCGGGACCGCCGCCTCGTCCTGCAGGGCGAACAGGTAGTTCGGCTGGGCGGAAAGCACCGTGCCGTCGGTCTCGAGCGCACGCACGACGGCCGGCACCGAGCGGCGGTCGGCGATCTTCCAGCGCACCAGCGTGGTGCCGCCGAGCGGAAAAGCGACGGACTGCAGGCGGGTCAGCCGGTGCCGCCGCGCCAGTGCATCGGTCTGCTGATTGGTGAGCGAGGTGGCGAGCTCGACCACCACCTCGTCGGGCACATAGCGCCGTTCGTTGAGGGGCGGCACGCCGCTGCCGCTGCGCCGGGCCACCTGGGGCCCGGGCGTGCCGGGCGGCAACGAGCCGATGCCGCTTGCGGCCGGCTGGCTCGTCACGCCGATGGGATTTGCCGGCACCACATGGGTCAGGATGGGCCCGCGCGGACCATCGACGCCGCCGGGATAACCGCCGCCCGGGTGATCATGGCCGGGATTGACCACGCAGCGCTCCAAACGGGAGCGGTCCGGCTTGCAGGGATTGCCCGGCTGGTCGCGGCCGTGCTCGCCGCGTCCGACGATGCGGACCTCGCGACCACCGCCGACCGAAGTGGCGCCCACGGTGCGACCTGGCAGCACGCGTGGGCCGCTGTTGAGATGGACGGCTCCGGCGCCGCCGAGGCGGGCAGCCCCGAAGCCGGAGCGGAGATTCATCGCCAGTGCCGACGTGCGATCGCCGGCCGGGGCCGCAATGATGAGCGCCGCCAGGGCCGCCGACAGGAGCAGCTTGGGCGGCAGGATCCGATCCGATGCGGTGCGCGTGCGTTCTCCGCCAGAGCCCATGGCCATGCCTCCGCTACACGGTGCAGCCCGATCTCACGCCGGCCTGTCTGAGCGCCGGCTTCGAGGCCGATTTGTGTCGGCGCGAGCTTGCCCGCAGGCCGCCAGGCGCGCCCGGCTATTGCTTGGGCGCGATCAAATCAACCAGAGTGGATTGAGCCATCTGCTTGATGTGATCTTCCTTGGCCTTGCCGGACTCGGGCAGCCGGATCGTGTAGATACCGCCGGTCAGCGGACCATCGATCATCGAGGCTTTGTTGGTCGCCAGGAAAGCCGTGATCTGGCCGGCTTCCGCCTTCGGGGCGAACCGGACGGCGGCCAGCGTGCCATCGCTCACATCGGCGGACGCCATCTCGGGCTGCGAAACCGTATCCTGCTTGCTCGCCACCTCGGTGCCGGCTTCATGCTTGATCAAGCCGGTCGTGATCACTCCGGCCTGCAGCACGATCGCCAGCGCGCCCACCGCTCCGGCCAGCGCCAGGGTGCGGGGCGAGAAGCTCGCCACGAAGTTGGCGAACCGGCCGGCGAGGTCGAAGGAGACCTTGGGCTTGCGCACCGGCTCGGCGTCGATCGCGGCGAAAAGCTTCTCCATGGCCCGCGCCGACGGCGCGCCCAGCGTCTCGTTGAGATGGATCGTCTCGTTGAGCTCCTCGCGGGCGAGATTGAAGCGCCGCAACAGCTCCCGATCGCCGGCGAGCGCCTTTTCGACGCGCTCGGCATCGCGACGATTGAGCGTCCCCGCCGCATGCCACGGCAAAAGGGTCTCGAGGTCATCGCGCTCTTTGTCGATCGTGTTCATGGCCAACCTCTTTCTATTCCTTCCGCCTTCAGCAGTTCCGCCAACCGCTTGCGGGCATAGAACATTCGCGTCTTAACCGTGTTCTCCGGGATGCCGACGATCAGCGCCACTTCCTCCACGGACTTCTCGTGGTAGTAGACCAGATCGATGATCTCCCGATGCTCCGCCGAAAGTCCCGTCAGGCACTTCCGGATCAGCGCACTCTTGTCCTTCTTCTCCAGGGCGGCTTCCGGACTATCCGAGGGATCCTCGATCCCGGCCGCCGTCTCGTCGTCCAATTCCTCGTCCGGCCGACGCCGCAGCGCCGACAGCGCCTTGAAACGCGCGATCGCCAACAACCATGTTGACACCGCGGACCTCCCTTCGAACCGACCAGCCTGACGCCACACGTCGAGAAACACTTCGCTGATCAAGTCCTCCGCCGTGCTTTCATCGCGCACGAGACGCAAAACGAACCGGTAGACCCGCACATGGTGCCGTGCGAACAGAACCTGCATGGCGAGCCGGTCGCCAGAAGCAATTCGCCCGATCAGGACCTCGTCGGCTGTCGCTTGCATCACGTCCTGACGGTCGGCTCGTGGATTAGTCGCACGGGGAGGGCGTTCGGTTCAACGATCCGTGATGAGCCTGCGGGCGCGGCCCCCCCGGACCCGCGCGCCGCCGGCTGACCGGTGCAAACCGGCCCCGAAACGGGTACATGATCATAGCCCAGAAACGGCCGTTGCAAGCGCCGGCGCGCGCGAAGACAGTGGATTCATTCGCCTCAAGACCCGGTTTTTTTGCATTTTCGGACCGAAAACCCTCGATTTCATCAAAAAATGACCCTTCGGCGGCCAATAGCACCGATCCGACACCCCAATCGTTAGGATTCCGTTTACCATAATCCAAAACGGGGCTCGGCCGCGAAGCGGGCAGCCGGGCTGGCCCCCGGGCGGGCAGCCGGACATGAGAAATCAGGTCCCCACCCGCAGCGGGGCATGCAGTTTACGCAGAGCTGCCAGGACCGAGAGCGCCGTGATGCGGCCGGTTTTGGGATTTTCCGACGGGATGTTCTCGATCGTGAGGGTGAACCGCGCCGAGTCGGCGTCGACCTCGATCGTGTGGCAATTGCGCTCGACGGTGGGATCGGCCCAGATTTCGGTCCGGGTGCGCTCGGGCCCGATGCCGGCGAGCGAAAGGGCGGCGGCGACGTTCACATTGGCCGGGAAGCCGGCCGCAGCCTCGCGGGCGGTGCCGCGGAACACGCATTTGGGCTCCTGCAGGTTTTCGACCGAAATGCCATGCTGCTCGAGGTAGGGCGCGCCGGCGAGCCCCTTGGGCGGCTTGCGGGTGGTCATGCGCACCGACCGGATGCTGCCCTCGGCGGCGGCCGTCACCGCATCGAGCCCGAGCAAGGCGCCGGTCGGCACGATGATCTGTCCGCCGCGCTCCTTCGCCAGCGCGATGAGATCGGGGTGCGGCAGCAGCGCACCGGCGCTCAGCACCATGACGGTCTTGCCGGCTTCGAGCATCGGCCGGCAGATGCGCTCGAGCAGCGCGGCGGGCGCGCATTCGACCGCCAGATCGGCCAAGCCCGGAAACGCCTCCAGCTCGACCAGCGGACAGGCGATCTGCTCGGCCTCGAGCCAGGCCTGCGCCTTGGCGCGGTCGCGGCTGGCGGCACACGCGAGCACGAGCCCCGGTATGCCGTCGGCGAGACTGCGGGCAACGACACGGCCGACGGCACCGAGACCGGCTATGGCGACGCGGGTCATTGAGCAAACCTCCCTCATTGAGCCGCCAAAGGCGGCCTGAATTTCCCCATTCTCCAGTGGGATTGGCGCGAGGGTCGCGCGCCTGCGGCGCTTCGATGCCCCACCGCCCGCCCCCGCATATTCCCTTACACGAAGGCGAGGCTGCATGCTGGCACCCGCGACAAAAGAAGAGTTGACCCGGCCCTCAACAAACGCAAACTGCCCCCAACTCCAGGGAGGATCAAATGCTCAAGAAGCTCTCCGGCGCCGCCTTCGGCGCTTTGCTCGTGTTCACCGGCGCGCTTACCGGCACCGCCGTGGCGCAGAATTTCCCCAACCATCCCATGGTGATGATCATCCCGTTCGCGGCCGGCGGCCCGCAGGACGTGCTCGGCCGCATCATCGCCCAGGGCATGAGCGAGGCGCTCGGCCAGCAGGTCATCATCGAGAACGTCGGGGGCGCGGGCGGCATGACCGGCTCGGTGCGCGTCGCCCAGGCGGCGCCCGACGGCTACACGATGGTGCTCGGCAGCGTCGGGACCCATGCGCAGAACCAGACGCTGTTCAAGAAGCCGCTCTATGATGCGGCGTCGGACTTCACGCCGGTCGCCCTGGTGGCCGAGACCCCGATCGCCCTCATCACCCGCAAGGACCTGCCGGCGAACAATTTCAAGGAATTCGTCGCCTATGCGAAAGCCAACCAGGCCAAGATGCAATACGGCTCGGCCGGCGCCGGCTCGGCCACGCATCTGGCCTGCGTGGTGCTCAACTACGTGATCGGGGTCAACATCACCCATGTGCCTTATCGCGGGACCGGCCCGGCCATGCAGGACCTGGCCGGCGGCCGCGTCGATTATCTGTGCGACATCATCGCCACCGCCAAGCCGCAGATCGACGCCGGCACCGTCAAGGGCTTGGCGATCCTGACCAAGGAACGCGCCGCGGTGCTGCCCAATCTGCCGACCGCGCTCGAGCAGGGCACCGACGTGCAGGCCTATACCTGGAGCGCGGTCTTTCTGCCCAAGAACGCCCCCGAGGCGGTCGTGCAGAAGCTCAATGGCGCCATCGTGCACGCCATGAAGACACCGGCGGTGCGCGATCGCCTCGAAGGTCTCGGCGCCACGGTCGTCTCGGACGATCGCGCAACGCCGCAATATCTCGGGCAATTCGTCAAGAGCGAGATCACCAAATGGGCCGTCCCGATCAAGGCCAGCGGGGTGACCATTGATTGATATGACGGCGTCACCGCCCGGGTCTTCGCGGGCGGCTCGGCGTGCGCGTCTTGATGCCGATGCTCATGGTGCCACAATCCAGGGGCGCCGCTGTGGGGGGCCCGACCGCATTCCGCCGCATTTGCGGCCCTCCCTTGCGCTGAAATTTCCCCAATTGCGTCAACCTGAAGCCATGCCGGCAAGCGTTGATCGCGTCCGTCGCAGGACCACAGGATTGCGTACCGATGACCGGCTGGATTGCGAACATGGCGGCGTTGACGGCGCTGGCGGCTTTGCCGCTGGCGGCTCTCTGCCGCCTGCGGCCGCGCGGGCCGCGCCGGCCTCAGCGGCGCCCGCGTCAGCGGCGCAACCGTCGGCCCCACAGGCGGCGCCCGACGCGGTCGCGCCGGTGCCGCTCGCGCCCACGCCCACGACCGCACCAAACCGCAAGCCGCACGCCGGCGGTCATGCGGCCGCAGGCAACGTGATGCGCGGCAGCGATACGCCGAGCCTGGTCGCCATGCTGCCCTGGTGGCGCCCGCCGGAGACGCAAGGCTCCGATCCCGGCGAGCTCGAAAGCCCGATCCTGACCGCCTGCGACGTCTGGCTCGGCTTCCCGTTCGCGACCGCCGATGCGCAATCCCTCACGGTGCGGCTCTCGAGCGCCCAGCACGCCAGCGACATCGATCTCGTCGCCAACAAGATCCGGGTCGTCGATCCGGGCGAGCTCAACGAGATCGACATGACCGCCCCGGACGAGCCGCAGGACGGCGGCCGGCCCTGGCTGCGCGGGCTGCTCGCGATCCTGGGCGGGGCGCTGGCGGTGTTCTCGGCGGTGCGCTACCTGGTGGCCTGACGGCGGCGAACGCCGCTGGCGCGGTGTCGCCCTCCCCTGCTTCCATCCGCGCTTCGCATCCATGCTTCTCATCCACCCTTCATCCCCTGAGGTCATGACGTGTCCCGATTGAGCCTGACGTTCGCCTGCGGCATCTACGATCGCACCGATGCGCTGCGCACCGGCGATGTCGGCGTCGAGGGGATCGACCTCAATTTCCTGGCCATCGAAGCGCCGCGCGAAATCTTCGACCGCATGGGCGGCCATCAGGAATTCGACGTCGCGGAGTTCTCCAGCTCGGAATTCATCAGCCGGCTGGCGCGCGGCGGCTGTCCGTTCGTGGCGCTGCCGGTGTTTCCGGCGCGCGTGTTCCGGCACGGCTACATCTACATCAATCGCAAGACCGGCATTCGCGGCCCGCAGGAGCTGGCCGGCAAGCGCATCGGGGTTCCGCTCTATACGATGACGGCCGCGGTCTGGATTCGCGGCCATCTGATGCACCAATACGGCGTCGAGCTGTCCGGCATCCGCTGGGTCGAAGGCGCCATCAACGAATCCGGCCGGCACGGCGATCCGAGCGCTCCGGCGCTGCTGCGCGCCGGCCCGCATCGAGCACGACGAGAAGGGCCGCTCGCTGCGCGATCTCCTGGTCGCGGGCGAGATCGACGCCATCGCGGGATCGCAGCGCCCCAAGCCGCATCCCGACATCGTGCCGCTGTTCCCCGATTCGAGAGCCGTCGAGCGCGCCTATTACCAGGCGACCCGCATCTTTCCGATCATGCATCTGGTCGTGATCAAGCGCGACGTCTACGAGCAAAACCCCTGGATCGGCAACAGCCTCTACAAAGGCCTGGTCGACGCCAAGGCCAAAGCGCTCGCCCGCATGCGCAAGACCGGCGCGCACCCCTACATGCTGCCGTGGGTGCACCACGATATCGAGGAGATCAACGAGGTCTTCGCCGGCGATCCGTTCCCCTACGGGATCGAGGCCAATCGGCCGACGCTGGAAGCGCTGGTGCAATACATGGCCGAGCAGCATTTCATCCCGCAGCCGATCCCGATCGCCGACCTGTTCGTTCCGCTCGCGGCCGGGGGGCACGGGTACGGAGCGAACGATCGCGCAAGGTTTACGGCGCGAGGCCGACCAAACAAAACCGCATGGCTTCCAGGCGGCTGTTATTGTAAACAACAATGCGAAAGCGCTGGATCAGGGCCGAAGGGACGCGCAGCCATGCACTCGGCGCAAGGCTCGAGAAGATATCCTTGTGCTCGACCGAACCAAGAAATTTGAATTCATCGCGATACCAGCAAAAACCCGGCGCGGGATTCCGGCCGGGCACAGTTCCTGAGTTTCAATTTGACGAATGCAGTGATTTGCACGGTCGCGTCAAGCGGCACTTGTAGGGCGCAATCGCTTTATTGCGCCAATCGGTCACCCCGCGCCCTTGCTTCCAGAGCATTCGGCTTCGCGCAGCGGCGCAATAAAGCGATTGCGCCCTATCCCGATCTGTGCATCGCGTCGAGTTGACACTATCAGCGGATGCGCTTCACGCCGTGAAACTTTGCGAGGCGAATCCTTGTACGGCGGCAGGCGGCTCAAGTTTTCCAACCGCTGTCTCCAGCTTCTTTGCGCAGCGAATGAGGTCGGCGAGCAGCTTTTCATCGATGTCCACGCGGCCTTCGTATTCCGCCAGATTTCGTTCGTTGTGAGCCTTGAGGAAGACCTGTATGTCCGCGTTATCTATACCGATGGTGTGGATGAGCGTCTGGAAGACGGTGATCCGGTTCTCGGAACGATATCCCTGCTGGCGAAGGGCGGCGAGCGCCAACCGGTGAGCGGCACCATAAGCGAGGTCGAACTGGCTGTCGGTCTCGATGGATTCGTTTTGCGCGTCGGCCAAGCTTCTGCGGGCCGCGGCAAGCATGCCGTCGAACTCCTTTCGCGAGCCTGCCTCGGCCTTGAGCTTGTGAATCTTTACGAGGTTGTCGAGCTCTTGCTTGCCCATGAATTGAGGTCCTGCTCGGAGCCAATGATAAAGATCTTCGGGGAACCGCCAATCTTGCTCATAACTGACCCTGCATCCGACGCTTTACGCTGCCAATCCTTGACCGAGAGGAACAGCGGGTTGACCTTCCGCCGCAGGTCATCTTCGGCGCTTTGTGCTGCGGCATAAAGATCGGAATAGTTCAACTCATCTCCGATGACCATGAGATCGATGTCGCTCTGCGCCGTGTCCGTGCCCCTTGCCACCGAGCCGTACACGAAAGCGGTCTTGATCGCTCCGGCGTAGGGTTGGAAGGACTTTCTGATCGACTCCGCCAAGCCAACCGTCTTCACGACAATTCCCCGTAGTTCCTCGAAGATGGGAGCATCCCGGTTTGCTCGGTAATGCTTCTGATTACCGATGCGTTCGACGGTGACAAGTCCGCTGAGTTGCAGCCGTGACAATTCTCGTTCGACAGCTCCCACTCCCGAGCGTACGCCCCTGACGATCTCCGATGTGTAGAAGCTCCGCTCAGGATGACCGAAAATGAGCGCAAGCACGCGCTGCTGCACCTTTGAGAACAACGCGTTCGAGAGACTGACGGCCTCAGGTGTCGTACCCATATTGGGAAATATAGTACCCAATTTGGGTATGATCAACCTCGTTCTATGGCAGCGTGCTCGCTTGGATTTGTTCGGTCGGGGCAAGCGCTGTTCGGTCGCCGGCGCCAAATAGGCGCTCAACGAGAGACATTGACGCTGGTGCTGATCGACCGGCGGCATCAAACCCGAACATGCCGACCGTCGAGGAGAGTGTTGGCGGTCGCGTCGAGCGGCCGGCCCGGATCGGCGTGAGCCGGCCTTCCTTGACACGGACGGCGATATAGCTAATATGAGCATTATCGCGATAATAGCTAAGTCAGATTTGGGAAAGAGGGGTTCGGTGACCCGTTTTTCTTTAACCGACCTCAGCAACAGATCCGGCGAGATCGTCGAGGCCGCGTTTCGAGGACCGGTCGAGATCACGCGGCGCGGCAAGCGAAAATTCGTGCTGCTGACCGCCGAGGACTACGATCGGCTGCTGACCGCAGCCGATACCAGGCAGGCCTTTCACGCCGATGACGCGCCTGAAGAGGTGGCCGCCATGATGCTGGCGGCTCTCGAAGACAACGACGGCTGAGATGGTCGAGCCCTCCAACGGTCTCGTCATCTCCTACAATTATCTTTGGGCGCGGGAATACGATCGCCATGAGGAATCCGGCCGCAAGGCTCGTCCCGCCTGCGTCCAAATCATTGTTGCCGGAGGCAAAGGCAGAACGGTGGTTGCGCTGTTCCCCATCACCAGTCAATCACCGCTGGCGGGGCGAACGGCGCTCGAAATTCCGGAAATGGAGGCGCGCCGCATCGGCCTGACCATTCCGTCATGGATCGTGGTCGATGAATGGAATCTCGATGACCTCGCGAAATCTCCGCACATTGCCGATCCCCGTCCAATCGGCTCGTTCAGCCCAGCCTTCATGAAGCGGATTCGCGGCGAAGCGGCGGCTCGCATCCGTGCCCGTCGGTACCGCTCCGTTCCGCGTCCGTGACGAGCCGCAATCGGTCCCTCGCCGGTACTCCGCGCGTTCACGCTGCCCGGCCGGCACCGGAATGTTCCGGCTCGCGCAATATCAGGCCCGATGCTAAGTCATGCGCGGCATGGTCGAACGCCGGGGACGTTTTCCGATGGGGCTTGAGCAGTCGAGCAGAACCGCGGCGGCGGCAGCGGTCGATCTGGATCGGTTCCGGCTGCGCCGCTTCGTCGAGGAGCTGGCCGTAAGCGGCGAGCTGGAGACGCGCTCCGGGCCGACCAGGCTCTCCGACATCGCCCGTACGCTGGAGGCCAATCCCAAGGCGGTCCTGTTCGAGACGGTCGGGCGCGACGGATTTCCACTGGTCGGCAATGCGCTCGGCAGCCGCAAGCGGTTCGCGCAGGCCTTCGGGGTGACGCCGCAGAAGCTGCTGCCGGAGATTCTGGCGCGCCTGCGCGGCAAGCCGGAGTTCGTCGAGGTCGGCCGCGAGCAGGCGCCCGCGCAGGAGATGGTGCAGACCGGCGCCGAGGTCGACCTGACCAAGCTGCCGGCGCATCTCCAGCACGGCAAGGACGGCGGTCCCTACATCTCGGCGGGCATGGATTTCACGCGCGATCCCGCAACCGGCCTCACCAATGTGGGGCTGCGCCGCTTCATGCTGCGCGGCCGCGCCACCACCGGGGTCGATCTGGTGGCGCCGAGCGATCTGCGCAACATTTATATGGCGGCGCTCACGCGCGGCGAGCGGCTACCGCTGAGCGTGGTGGTCGGCGGCCACCCGGTCGATTATTTCGGCGCCACCATGCGGATGCCGGGCGACGAGCTCTCGCTGCTGGCGCGCCTGCGCGGCACCGCGATGCCGGTGGTCAAGAGCATCACCAACGACATCCTGGTGCCGGCCGATGCCGAATGGGTGCTCGAAGGCTATCTGGGCGAGGAAGGCTATAGCGAGGCCGAGGGCCCCTATGGGGAGTTCCTGGGCTATTACGGCGGGGTCAAGATCAATCCGGTCTTTCATGTCACCGCGATCACGCGCCGCCGCGACGCGCTGTTCCAGACCCTCACCATCGGCGGCAGCACCATGAGCTGCACCGATACGGCGCAGCTCTGCACGCTGCGCACCGAGGTGCTGGTGTGGCGCGCGCTCGAGACCGCGATCCGCGAGCCGGTCGCCGTTTATGCGCCGCCCGCGACCGGCGGCGTCTACAACGTGCGCATCGCCATGCGCCAGCGCGTCCCGGGCGAAGCCCGCAACGCCATCGCGGCCGCCTTCGGGTCGCAGGCCAACGCCAAGAACGTGTTCGTGGTCGATCCCGATATCGACATCTTCTCCGACGAGCAGATGGAATGGGCGCTCGCCACCCGGTTCCAGGCCGACCGCGATTTCGTCTGCGCCAGCGGCTTTCGCACCATTCCGCTCGATCCCTCGCTCGAGGGCGCTGCGCTCGGCTCCAAGGGCGGCTTCGACCTGACCATGCCGCCCGGCACCGCGGCCCGGCTCGAAGCCGAGATCCCGCAGCCGCCGCAGTTCGCTGGCGCGCGCTTCGCCGATGTCGAGACCGCGCTGCGGGACGGGCCGAAATTCTTCGAGGACCTCATGGCCGCGGTCGGCAGCGACGACGGGCGCGAGATCGTGCTCGAGCTGGAGGAGCTGCGCCGGCAAGGCCGCCTCGCGCGCGATCCGGCCGAAGGCCGCTACAGTCTGGCGAAATGACCGTCAGGTCCATAAGCGGCGTCCGTTATTCCAGGGCGTCCGCTTGGGTGTAGGTAACCCGGAATCGGCTGTCTTGCATGGTCGTACCCCTCGGTTACAGAGGAGAGCGAGGTTGCCGTGCGCGCCGCATGGCTTCAAAATAGTGTCCGCTTTCGGAGAATTGCGGTTATTGGTGGATTTTCGCTTCAGCGCCCAGGGCCTCGCGACGCTACGGGTGCCCAACCCCAGGCCGACCCTGGAAATCGGGTGCACGCTGTGCTCTTTTGATGCAGGAACAAGGAGTGAGCATTATGCCGCTGCACATCAAGGCCAAGGACGTACCAAAGCGTAAGCACAACCCCATCAAAGGGGAGGGAATGAAGGAAGTCAGCCGGATTTACGGTCGGGAATGCAACATCTCGCCGAACTGGTATCACCCCGGCTATCACACGCGGCCTCACTATCACGACTGTGAACAGATCAATTACGTCATCGAAGGCGAAATCTGGGTTTTCGTGGGGGATGAGGGTTTCCACTGCAAGCAAGGCGATTACATCCGCATTCCGCGCGGCCGCATACACTGGGCGTGGAACAACTTCGACAAGACCGCACTGGTGGTCGAGGCGCACTCCCCGCCGCTGATAGTGGGCAAGCCGGGCTCGACCGCCGTCGGCCTGTTTGACGACGACGAGGATCCGAATCCCCCGGTGGTCGCCGAGAACCTGTACGACAAGGAATTCGACCACGTAGAGCCCGAGAGGCGTGCGCTGGCGAAAGCGAAAGAGGAAGCTTCGGCCAAATAGGCGGGCGGACCTCCCTGATGGCAGCGGCGATAAGAATCGAAGAGGCAATACGCAGGAGAGGCTTGCCCTGTCCGCCTACAGCTGGGCTGTTGATGGCCCTCCCCGCCGCGCAGACGCAGTCCGGTAGCGGCTCCTGCCTGGCGGGGAAAACCCTCACCATTATCGCCGATCAGACTGCGGGGCAGCCGCGTGACCTGGAGGCCCCCCTGTATGCGGAATTCCTCGAACGTGACCTGCCCGGCCACCCCCGTCCCTCCCGCAAGGCGCTCAGGGAGTAGACAATGGTGGAGCGCGGAATTGGAGGTCCGTCTTTCATGGGCGCCTGTGTTGCCGCGTTCGTCGCCGTGGCGATGTGGGCGCCTCCGGCGCCGGTCGCTGCCCAGTCGATTGCAGATATATTTCGCGGCAAGACGATCAAGCTGCTGCTGCCGACGGCGCCAGGGGGCGGACGAGCGCTTTATGCGCTTCCGTTCGCCGAGGCCTATGGCAGGCACATCCCCGGCAATCCGACGGTCGTGCCGATTTTCATGCCGGGCGCGGGGGGTTCGACCGCGGTCAACAATGCCTATGGCGTGGCCGCACAGGACGGCCTGACCATCGTGTCGCCGCTGAAGTCCGCGGTCACCGCACAGGCGGTCGGTGATCCTTCCGTCAAATACGATGTAGCAAAGATGAACTGGCTCGGGCGTATTACCGACGCCACCCAGATCTTCTTCGTGTCGAGCAAGGTCACCGCGCGCACCATCGATGATTTCCGCCACCAGCAGGTCATCGTCGGGGCGGTCGGCCGCGCGTCGGTCACCTATCAGAATGCCGCGTTCGTCAACAAGATATTGGGGACGAAGTTCAAGATCGTCACCGGTTATCAGTCCGCAGGCAATATGAACATGTCGGTGGAATCAGGCGAGACGCAAGGCGCATTCTCGACCTGGAACGACCTGCACAGCTATCATGCCGACTGGCTTCGTGATGGCAAGGTTCGCGTCGTGATGCAGATTGCGCTTGTGAAGCATCCCGAACTCGAGGATGTACCGCTTCTGACCGACCTTGCGACCAATGATGCCGATCGGGAGTTGTGCGAATTCATGTCCTCGAGCTCGGACCTCGGAGAGGCCTATGCGGCACCTCCTGGCGTTCCGCAGCCTGTCGTTGCGGCTTTGCGCAAAGCATTTGATGAGACGATGCAGGATCCCGACTTCATCGAGAAACTGCGTGCGGCCAAGATCCAGTTCAACCCTATGGACGGCGCCGCACTTGCGAAAGAGATTCTCGAGACCATCAGTGCGCCGAGGTCTCTTGTTGAGCGCTATAAGGCCGCTATCGCGGGCGACTAGGGTCTGTACCTAATCAGAGAACCGTGATTTTCTCGGCGCCGAAACGATTCGGCTCGGGAGGCTTTGATGCGCAAGGGGTTGTTCTGGTTCAGTGACAAGCAGTGGGCACGCATTGCACCGCACCTGCCGACGAACCTGACCGGCCCCGAGCGGGACGACGATCGGCGCATCATCAGCGGCATCGTGCACATGCTCCAGTCCGGTGCGCGCTGGCGCGATTGCCCGCCCGAATATGGTCCGTACACCACCATCTACAATCGCTTCAATCGTTGGGCCAAGCGCGGACGGTGGCAGGCTATCTTCGAGGCACTGGCCAACTGCGGCAAGGACAGTGTGACCCTGTCGATTGATTCCACCTCGATCAAGGCACATCGCTCGGCCAGTGGCGGAAAAGGGGGGAGCATAAACAGGCGATCGGCCGCTCGCGCGGCGGACGCACCACGAAAATCCACGCCTTGAGCGACCCTGATTGCAGGCCTTGCGCATTCCATCTCACTCCCGGACAGGATTCCGACATCGCCGTCGCGTCCGCCCTTCTGGACCTCGCTCCGCCGATGAGCGTACTCATCGCCGACAAGGGCTACGATGGTGACGCCTTCCGCGCCGATATCCTCGAGCGCGGCGCAATCCCCGTCATTCCGAACAAGTCGAATAGAACAGCCCTCCACCGCTTCAACAAACGCGCCTACAAAGGACGCAATGTCATCGAACGCTGCTTTTGCCGGCTCAAGGATTTCAGGCGCATCGCTACCCGCTATGATAAGCACTTAATATCTATAACTACTTTGGATGTTTGACGGTCGCTTTCAGCGCAAAGCGGAAATATCCGGTCAGGATTCCAGGCGGTCATCCTCGTGCGGCGAGCAAACCGGCCATCTTGCGGAAGTGCACGAAGGAGAAGCGCGTGCCGCTTTGAACGGCTTGGACGGACTTTTGCCCCTGCCATCTACATTGTATGGTCTCGCCAGCCCGCCAACCGTGCCCGCACCGTGCGCGCAGAAAAGATGGAACCGCAGCGCGCGCCATGCCAGTCGGCGGTAGGAGATATCCCCATTTCATGGGCATGAACCGCGATCCAGCGTAAACCGCCGCCCCATGCAAAAGGGATACACGAGATGCCGCGTTTCATCGGCAAGTCGATACCGCGCCTGGAGGACGAGCGCTTCGTCACCGGCCGCGGCCGCTATACCAACGATATTCCCCCGCCCGATGCATGCTTCGCCTATGTGCTGCGCTCGCCGCATGCGCATGCGCGCATCCGCTCGATCGGGCTCGCGCCGGCACGCGCGCGCCCCGGCGTGCTCGCGGTCCTGACCGCGGCCGACTACGCGGCCGACGGCCACAAGGGCATCGCCCAGTTCGCCAATACGGCCGACGCGGTCGAGCCGCAGAAGCCCGCCTTCGGGGGCAGTCCCGATCATTTCGTGTTCGAGCATCCGCAGGCGGTGCTGGCGCACGAGCGCGTGCGCTATGTCGGCGAGCCGGTCGCGCTCGTCGTGGCGCAGACGCTCGACCTGGCGCGCGACGCCGCCGAAGCGGTCGAGGTCGATTACGAGATGCTGCCGGCCGTGGCGTCGATCGCGGACGCGCTCGGCACTGCGGCACCGCAATTGTGGGAGGGCGCGCCGGGCAATGTCAGCCTGCGGGCGGCTTATGGAAATGCCGAGGCGGTCGGGCGCAGCTTCGCGGCGGCCGCGCTGGTGATCGAGCGCGACCTGCCCAATCAACGGATCGTCAATTGCCAGATGGAGCCGCGCGCCGCCAGCGGCCTCTACGACCCGGTCGAGGACAGCTACACCTTGATCGCCGGCGGCCAGGGCGTGGTGCGCCATCGCGGCGCGCTCGCCGGAGCGCTCGGCGTGCCGCCCGCCCGGGTGCGGGTGGTGTCGCCGGACGTGGGCGGCGGCTTCGGGTCGCGCAGCCTGCTCTATCCCGAATTCGTGCTGGTGGTCTGGGCCGCCAAGCGCCTGCGCCGGCCGGTGCGCTGGAACAGCGACCGCAGCGAAGCCTTCCTGTCGGATTTCCAGGGCCGCGACCTGAACGTGCGGATCGCCGCCGCCTTCAATCGGCGCGGCCGCCTGTTGGCGGCGCGCTACCTGATCGACGGCAATCTCGGCGCCCATCCGGCCGCCTTCGTGTCGCTCAACAACTATCGCCGGCTCGCCACCACGGTCTACGATCTGGGCTCGGTCGACGTGCAGGTGCGCGGCGTGCTGACCAACTCGACGCCCACCTGCCCGTTCCGCGGCGCCGGCCGCCCGGAGGCGATGTTCGTGATGGAGCGCCTCTTCGATCTGGCGGCCGAGCGCCTGCACATCGATCGCATCGAGATCAGGCGGCGCAACCTGATCGGCAAGAGCCAGCTGCCGTACCGCACCGCCATGGGGCTCACCTATGACAGCGGCGATTTCCACGGCAACATGGCGGCGGCGCTCGCGCGCGCCGAATGGGCGAGCTTCCCGCAGCGCCGCAAGGCGAGCCGCCGCGCCGGACGGCTGCGCGGCATCGGGCTCGCCAACTACATCGAGGCTCCGGTGGGAGCGCCCTATGAGCGCGTCGTGCTTACCGTCCGCCCCGACGGCCAGGTGGAGATGATCTGCGGCACGCAATCGACCGGCCAGGGCCACGAGACGGTGTTCGCGCAAGTCGCCGCCGACCTGCTCGACGTGCCGCTCGACAAGCGTCAAGCTGGTGACGGGCGATAGCCGCGATGTCGAGAAGGGCGGCGGCACCCATTCGGCCCGCTCCATGCGGCTCGTGGGCACGCTCCTGGTCGAGGCATGCGAAAAAATCCTCGCCCGCGCCCGCGGCCTGGCGGCGGAGATGTTTGCGACACCCGAGCCCGAGATCAACTATGCGGACGGCTTCTTCACCACCCCGAGCTCGAACCATGCCTTCAGCCTGTTCGATCTCGCAAACCGCAGCGCGCCCGCGACGCTCTCCGCCATGGCCGAGCTATCGCATCGCATCCCGGCCCATCCGACCGGCTGCGCGGTATGCGAGCTCGAGGTCGATCCGCAAACCGGCGCGGTGGAGATCAAGCGCTACACCTCGGTGGACGACGTCGGGCGGCCGATCAATCCCATGCTGGTCGACGGCCAGATGCACGGCGGCATCGTCCAGGGCATCGGCCAGGC
Organism: uncultured Alphaproteobacteria bacterium; assembly: GCA_963744275.1. GTDB lineage: Bacteria > Pseudomonadota > Alphaproteobacteria > Rhizobiales > Xanthobacteraceae > VAZQ01. Next base: position 222,264 of record CAVUSX010000019.1, on the reverse strand, counting down.
GCTGTCGGAGGGGGTCGCGACCGATCGCGCGAGCGGGCAGGTCGTCAACGCCTCGTTCATGGATTACGGCCTGCCGCGGGCCGACAATGTTCCGCGCTTCGACGTGGAGCTGGCGATCGATCCGACCGCCGGCAATCCGCTCGGCATCAAGGGCGGCGGCGAAGGCGGCATCACGCCGGCGCCGGCCGCGGTGATCAACGCGCTCTGCGACGCGCTCAAGGAACTCGGCATCGACCACGTGGACATGCCGGCGACGCCGGTTCGGGTGTGGAGCGCCATCCGGAACGCCAAGCGCGATACAGTGGAAGGCGGTTGAGATCGTCGCGCAATTGCGGCACCGCCGATATGGCGTCTACCCTGCGGCCTGCCCTCTCCTTTGCCGCGTGTCCATGGACCCTCTGCTGAAAATCGTGATCGTCGACGAAAACCCGGTGCGGGCGGCGATCCTCGCCGACGGGCTGCGCGAGGCCGGATTCACGCCAGGTGCTGCGGCTCGATGAAACCGCCAACCTGCTGGCGCGCGTCTACGCCATCGATCCGGACGTCATTCTCATCGATCTGGAAAATCCCAGCCGCGACGTGCTCGAGCAGATGTTCCAGGTGAGCCGCGCCGTGAAACGGCCGATCGCGATGTTCGTCGATCAGAGCGACTCGGCGTCCATCCAGGCTTCGGTCGATGCCGGCGTTTCGGCCTATATCGTGGACGGGCTGCGCAAGGAGCGGGTGAAGCATATTCTCGATCTGTGCATCTCGCGCTTCTACGCCTTCTCGCGGCTGCAGACCGAGCTCGAGAAGACCAAGTCGGCGCTCGAGGAGCGCAAGGTGATCGACCGCGCCAAGGGCATTCTGATGAAGGTGAAGAAGATCTCGGAGGAGGACGCCTATGCGCTGCTGCGCAAAACGGCGATGAACGAGAACCGCAAGATCGCCGAGGTCGCCCAGTCGGTGGTCACCGCAGCGGAGATGCTCAAATGAGCCAAGCCGCGAACCATGAGCGGTTGCGCATCGGCTTCATCCCGCTCTGCGACGCGGCCGCCCTGATGGTGGCGGTCGACCGCGGCTTCACCAAAGCCGAAGGGCTCGATGTCGAGCTGGTGCGCGAGGTCTCCTGGTCGAACGTGCGCGACAAGCTCAATATCGGCATTTTCGATGCCGCCCATCTGCTGGCCCCGGTGGCGATCGCCTCGAGCCTGGGTCTCGGTCACGTCAAGGTGCCGATCATCGCGCCGTTCGCGCTCGGGGTGAACGGCAATGCCATCACGGTGTCGCCCGGCCTGCACGCGGCGCTCGCGGCTGCGGCCGACGGTGACATCGCGGCACCGCTGGTGTCGGCGCGGGCACTGGCGCGCGTCGCCGCGCAGCGCAAGCGCAAGGGCGAGGAGCCGCTCACCTTCGGCATGAGCTTTCCGTTCTCCTCGCACAATTACCTGCTGCGGTTCTGGATGGCGGCCGGCGGCGTCGATCCCGAAGAGGATGTCCGGCTGGTGGTGTTGCCGCCGCCCTATATGGTGGACAGCCTGGCCAGCAAGCAGGTGGATGCCTTTTGCGTGGGAGCGCCGTGGAACGCGGTCGCGGTCGATCTCGGGGTCGGCCGCATCCTGCATTTCGGCTCGGAAATTCTCGCGCGCGCCACCGAGAAGCTCCTGGCGGTGCGCAGCCGCTGGGCGCAGGAGCATGCGCAAACGCTGACGCGCCTGGTGCGCGCCCATCGCCGCGCCGCCGCCTTCGTCGAGGACACCGCCAACCGCGAGGAGGTCAGCGCCATCCTGGCTGCGCCCAACCGCATCGGCGTCGACGCGCGAGGTGGTCCGGCGCACGCTCGATGGCCGCGTCAAGATCGCCCCGGACGGCGCGGTGCGCGCGAGCGAGCGCTATCTGCTGGTCGGCCGCAAGGGCGCGGCGCGGCCCGACACCGTGCAGGCCGCATGGCTCTATGCCCAGATGGTGCGTTGGGGACAGGCGCCGCTCTCGGCCGAGATGCTGGCCGCAGCAAAAGCGGTCTTCCGTCCCGACCTCTTCGATGCCGCGCTCGACGACGGCAAACCGGACCTCACGGGCGAGCCGGCCGACGGCATCGGCGCCTTCGCCGGGCCGCCGTTCGACCCCGACGACATCGCTGCGCAGATCGCGGCGTGGAAAAACAAACATCCGCCGGCGTAATTTAATCACCGTCTGCCTGTTTTTTGCACTGCACAAAATTGCCGCATCGTTTGCAATCCGACTAATCAAAATCGGCATCGTTAACGTTTTCTCAACTCCGCACCTAATCACTTTAAGCCATTGATAAAAAGCGACTTTTCCGCCGTATCCTGAGTTGGCACGAAGCTTGTATCAACGTTGGATCGTGACGGCGCCGCGGTCGATCCGCGGCACCTATTGGTCCAACGACGGGCCGACATAGCAACGCCGCTGTCTGGGAGGGAGCGCATAGCGCCCTATCAGGCTGCGGTTTTTTTTGGCCACGGGGACGCGCCGGGGAAGACGTGGCGATCATTCGAACCAGGGAAAGTCTCCGATGAGCGAGCGCGCCACCACTTGGATTTCGGACTGGAATCCGGAGGATGAGAAGTTCTGGAACCCCAAGGGCAAATTCATCGCCCGACGCAATTTGATCTGGTCGATCGTCGCCGAGCATATCGGTTTCTCGATCTGGCTCATCTGGAGCATCGTCGCGACCAAATTGCCGCAGGCCGGCTTTCACTACACCACCGACCAGCTGTTTCAGCTCGTGGCCCTGCCCGGACTGATCGGCTCGCTCATGCGGTTTCCCTACACGTTCGCGGTGACGACGTTCGGCGGCCGGAACTGGACGATCTTCAGCGTGGCGGCGCTGTTCATTCCGACGATCGCGCTCGCGTATTTCGTGACCCAGCCCGACACGCCGTTCTGGCCTGATGCTGTTGATATCCGCGACGGCGGGCCTGGGCGGCGGCAACTTCGCCTCGAGCATGACCAACATCTCCTTCTTCTACCCGGACCGCATGAAGGGCTGGGCGCTCGGCTTGAACGCGGCCGGCGGGAACATCGGTGTCAGTGGCGTACAGCTGCTGACGCCGATCCTGCTGGGGGTCGGCCTCGTCAATCTCTACCAGGCAACGCCCACCTCGGGCGGCATCTACCTGCAGAATGCCGGCCTGATGTGGCTGCTGCCGCTCGTCATCGCGGTGACCGGCGCGGTTCTCTTCATGAACAACCTCACCTCGGCACGCTCGACCTTCAAAGACCAGCTCGCCATCGTCGGGCGCCGGCATACCTGGATCATGTCCTACATCTACATCGGGACCTTCGGCTCCTTCATCGGCTACTCGGCCGCGTTTCCGCTGCTGATGAAGACCCAGTTCCCCGAGATCACCATCGCGGTCGCGTTCCTGGGACCGCTCGTGGGCTCGCTCTCGCGTCCGCTCGGCGGCCTGCTCGCCGACAAAGTCGGCGGCGCGATCGTGACGTTCTGGAATTTCATCGCCATGGGGGCCGCGACGATCGGAGTCATGTACTTCGTGGATATCAAGGACTTTGCCGGCTTTCTGACGATGTTCCTCATTCTGTTCGTCACCACCGGTATCGGCAACGGCTCGACCTACCGGATGATCCCGTCGATCTTCCGCCAAGAGAACCTTCAGAAGGCAAAGGGATCGGGGGAGCAAGGCCGCGCGCTCGCTTTGCACACGGCCAGCATCGAAAGCGGCGCCGCGCTCGGCTTCATCGGCGCCGTCGGCGCCTGCGGCGGCTACTTGATCCCGCGCGGCTTCGGCGCGTCGATCGCCGCAACCGGCGGCCCGCATCTGGCGCTCGCCATCTACCTGGCATTCTACGCGACCTGCCTCGGGCTGACGTGGTGGTGCTATCTGCGCAAGAGCTATTCGCCGAGCACGGCAAATCTCGCCGAGGCACGTGTGTGAGGCCGGCATAAACAGCGACCACCGGCCGAGCGCACTGCAATCGCCGGCCGGCGTGTCCACCGAGCCATGGCATCGGATCAAGCGAACATGCAAGGAGACGTGAAATGACTCCCGAGCAAGTCAAGCTGGTGCAACAAAGCTTCGGCCAGGTCGCGCCCATCGCCGATACGGCCGCCACTCTATTCTACGATCGATTGTTCGAGACCGCGCCCGCGGTGAAACCGCTGTTCCACGGCGACATGGCGGAGCAGCGCCGCAAGCTGATGGCGACGCTCGCGGTCGTGGTCGGCGGGCTCGGCAATATCGAGACCGTCCTGCCGGCGGCAAGCGCCCTCGCCAAGCGCCATGTGGGCTGGGGCGTGAAGCCCGAGCACTACGATTTGGTCGGCGCGGCGCTGCTGTGGACGCTCGAGCGCGGTCTCGGGGAGCGCTGGTCGAGCGATGTGGCAGCCGCCTGGTCGGCGGCTTACGGGACGCTCTCGCAATACATGATCGGCGAGGCCTACGGCCGCACGCAAGCCGCCGAGTGAACGGGATTTTTCCTCGAGCAAAACGAAATCCGAAAGACGCGTCGAACAACCAAGGAGCCGCAAATGGACTACGTGAAGCCTGCCGAGGTCGTGAAGGCGATGATTGAAGCGAGCCGCACCAAGCTCTCGCTGTCGCCGCGCGATCTGTTGATCCGCGGCGCGCTCTCCGGCGCGTTGTTGGGCACCGCCACCAGCTTCGCCTTTACGGCGGCGGTCACCACTGGCCAACCGTTGGTCGGAGCCCTCATCTTTCCGGTCGGCCTGGTGATGATCGTCATTCTCGGGCTCGAGCTCGTCACCGGCAGCTTCGCGCTGCTGCCGTTGGCGGCCCTGGAAGGCCGGTCCTCGATGGGAGCGGTGATCGCGAACTGGGGATGGGTGTTCCTCGGCAACCTCCTCGGCAGCATCGCCTACGGGGTCCTGCTCGCCATCGTGCTCACCAATTTCTGGCACACCGAGCCGACCGGGGTCGCGGCCCGCATCGTCGCCACCGCGGAAGCCAAGACCATCGGCTACCAGGCGCTGGGCGCCGCCGGCATGACGGTCGCCTTCGTGAAGGCGATGCTGTGCAACTGGCTCGTCTGCTTCGGCGTCGTCATGGCCATGACGTCGTCCTCGACCGTCGGCAAGCTGGTCGGCGCCTGGCTCCCGATCTCGGTCTTCTTCGCCCAGGGCTTCGAGCACACGGTGGTGAACATGTTCATCATCCCGACCGGAATGCTGATGGGCGCCAAGGTCACGGTCTCGGATTGGTGGCTGTGGAACCAAATTCCGGTGACGCTGGGCAATCTGGTGGGCGGCTTCACCTTCACCGGCCTCGCCCTCTACGCCACCTACAAGCCGGCACCCGGGCTGCACCCGAGTCCAATTCCATGACGGATGCCATGGCGGCCAAGGTTCCGGCCGAGTGACGCGGCAGCGGACCGACGCGACAGCGGAGAGAGACTGAAATGGCGGATATCGCGCCGAGTGCCGACTTCAGCGACGAGCAGAAGCGCTATCTCGAAGGCTTCGCGTCCGGCCTGAACGTGGGACGCGCCGCGCACCAGTTGAGCGCGGCGCGCGTGCCGGCCGCGGCCCCCGCCAAGGCGCAGGCGGAGCCGGTCGGCCCGGACGCGGTGCACATCAAGGCGCAGGATCGCGTGCTTGAAGAAGGAAAGAAGCTCTGCGACCAGGAAAAGTTCAAGCGCGAGCTCAACCCGCTCGACTGTTATGAGCGCCTCAAGGCCCAGGCCGCCGCCAACGAGCCGCCCAAGCCCGACGACAATTTCCGCTGGCGGTTTTTCGGCCTGTTCTACGTCGCCCCCAACCAGAAGTCCTACATGTGCCGGCTGCGCATCCCCAACGGCATCCTGACCCATTGGCAATTCGCCGGCCTGGCCGACCTGGCGCAGCGTCATGGTGGCGGCTACGCCCATGTCACCACCCGCGCCAACCTGCAGGTGCGCGAGATCGAGCCCAAGAACGCGGTCGCCATGGTGGAGGGCATTCTCGATCTCGGCCTGTGCTCGCGCGGCTCCGGCGCCGACAATATCCGCAACGTCACCGGCACGCCGACGGCCGGCATCGATCCGCAGGAGCTGATCGACACCCGGCCGTATGCGCGCGAATGGCATTTCCACATTCTCAACGAGCGCGCGCTCTACGGCCTGCCGCGCAAGTTCAATGTCGGGTTCGACGGCGGCGGCATCATCCCGGTGCTGGAGGACACCAACGATATCGGCTTCCAGGCGGTCGCCGTGAAGGACGGCTTCGGGCTCGCGCCCGGCGTCTGGTTTCGGCTGCTGCTCGGCGGCATCACCGGACACAAGGATTTCGGCCGCGAGACCGGCGTGGTGGTGAAGCCGGCCGAGGCCACACAGGTGGCGGATGCGGTGGTGCGGGTCTTCATCGATCACGGCGACCGCACCAACCGGCTCAAGGCACGGCTCAAATACGTGCTCGACCGCTTCGGCATGGAGAAGTTCCTCGGTTTGGTCGAGGAGAAGCTCGGCCGCCCGCTGACGCGCGTCCAGGCGCAGGCGCTGGAGCCGCGCCCGGCCTTCGATCGCGCCGCCCATATCGGGGTGCACCCGCAGAAGCAGGACGGGCTCAATTGGATCGGAGTGGTGCTGCCGGTCGGCAAGCTCACGGTCGCGCAGATGCACGGGCTCGCCGGCGTGGCGCGCGACTTCGGCGACGGCGAGCTTCGCCTCACGGTCTGGCAGAACCTGCTCATCTCCGGCGTTCCGGCGCAGCGCATCGGGCAGGCGGTCGGCGCCATCGAGGCGCTCGGGCTCTCGACCAGCACCAACGCGATCCGCGCCGGCCTGGTCGCCTGCACCGGCAACATGGGCTGCAAATTCGCCGCCTCCGACACCAAGGGTCATGCCGAGGAGATCGCGCGCTGGTGCGAGGCGCGCGTCGAGCTCGACGCGCCGATCAACATCCACCTGACCGGCTGCCATCATTCCTGCGCGCAGCACTATATCGGCGACATCGGGCTCCTCGCCTGCAAGGTGCAGGAGACCGAGGACAGCGAGCAGATCGAGGGCTACCACGTTCTGGTGGGCGGCGGCTTCGGGCCCGACGCGGCGCTGGCGCGCGAGATCCATCGCGACGTCAAGGCGACCGACGTGCCGGCCACCATCGAGCGTTTGCTCAAGGCCTATCTGGCCGGGCGCGCCTCGAAGGACGAAACCTTTCTGGCCTTCACGCGCCGCCATGACGATGCCGCCATCAAGCAAATGAGCGCGCCGGAGCTGGTATCATGAGCTTCGCACCGCCTCCGCAGCCGCTCTCCCTGCTGCCGGAAAGCGCGCCGTTCACGCCCGAGCAGCGCGCCTGGCTCAACGGCTTCTTCGCCGGCCTGATCTCGGTCGAGGGCAGCGCGGTCACGCCGTTGTCGCCGGCGCAATCCGCCGCCCTGATGGCGGGCGCATTGCCGGCAGCGAAGGACCCGCTCGCCGACGGCGACGACGGGGAAGCGCCCTGGCACGATCAAACCCTGCCATTGGCCGAGCGCATGAAGCTCGCCGAAGGCCGGCCGCTGCGCCGGCGCCTGATGGCCGCCATGGCGCAGCAGGATTGCGGCCAGTGCGGCTACAATTGCCAGGACTATTCCGAGGCCATATCGCGCAAGACCGAGGAGCGGCTGAACCTGTGCGTGCCGGGCGGCAAGGAAACCGCCCGCATGCTCAAGACGCTGTATGCGGAGTTCGGCACGCCAGCCGCTGGCGCCAGCCGAGTCGTCGCCAAGGCGCCGCCCCTCGCGGTCGGCGCGGAAGCGGCGGCGCCAGCTGTCGCGGTTCCCAAGGTCGCGGCCGGCCGCTCGCGCGACAATCCGGCGACCGCCACCTTTCTGTCCCGCACGCGTCTCAACAAGCCCGGATCCGCCAAGGAGACCTGGCACGTCGAGCTCGACCTCAAGGATTCCGGCATCGAGTACGTGGTGGGGATTCCTTCGGCGTGTTTCCGGCCAACGATCCCGCCCTCGCCGATGCGGTGATCGCGGCGCTCGGGGCGCCGGCGGATTTTCCGATCGGCGGGCGCACGCTGCGCGAGGTTCTCATCGACGGCGTCTCGCTCGGAGCCGGCGCCCGACATGCTGTTCCAGCTTTACTCCTACATCACCGGCGGCACGCGGCGGCAGGCCGCAAAGGCGCTTTCGAGCGGGGAAAATCCCGACGGCGATGCCGAGACTCTCGACGTGCTGGCGGCGATCGAAAAATTCCGCGGTACCCGCCCCGATCCGGAGGCCTTCATCGAGGCGCTCGATCCGTTGCAGCCGCGGCTCTACTCGATCGCCTCCTCGCCCAAGGTCGATCCGCATCGCCTCGCCCTCACCGTCGATGCGGTCCGCTACCCGATCGGCAAGCGCACGCGGCTCGGGGTCGCTTCGACGTTCTTCGCCGATCGCATCGCGCCCGGCACCAAGGTGCGGGCCTATGTGCAGCGGGCGCAGCACTTCGCGCTGCCGGCCGATCCGAGCGTGCCCATCATCATGATCGGGCCCGGAACCGGGGTGGCGCCGTTCCGCGCCTTCCTGCACGAGCGCATGGCCACCAAGGCGCCGGGACGCAATTGGCTGTTCTTCGGGCATCAGCACAGCGCCTACGACTTCTTCTACGAGGACGAGCTCGCCGGCATGAAGGCCAACCGCGTGCTCACCCGCCTGACGCTGGCCTGGTCGCGCGACGCCGCCGAGAAAATCTATGTCCAGGATCGCATGCGCGACGTCGGGCGCGATCTGTGGGCCTGGCTCGCCGAGGGCGCACACCTCTATGTCTGCGGCGACGCCAAGCGCATGGCCAAGGACGTGGAGACGGCGCTGATCGAGATCGTCGCCGCCTTCGGGCTGCGCTCGACCAACGAGGCCATCGGCTTCGTGGCCGAGCTCAAGAAAAGCGGGCGCTATCAGCAAGATGTGTATTGAGACGCACGCGCATTACGAGCGGCTCGCAGGGAGATTGCATCTGACGAAAGCCCCGCGCTCTCAGCGATACCTCTCCCTGCAAGGCAGGGCATCAAATGTGACCGAGCGGTGCCGCACACTCCACCTCTCCCCGCGTGCGGGGAGAGGTCGGATCGCGTAGCGATCCGGGTGAGGGGGCGCTTCCACAAGCTCAGACTCTGCGGAGAGGCCCCCTCACCCGGCGCTCCGCGCCGACCTCTCCCCGCACGCGGGGAGAGGTGGAGAATGCGGCTCCATCATATGCGATCCTCGTGCCCTTGCAGGGGGAGGGATTTGGCACCGCCATGCCAAACAAAAAAATGCGATCCCCCCGGCGCAGCCCGCAGACCAAGCATGAACGCCTTGGCGCAACCAGGCCCCACCGTGCGCACCACCTGCCCGTATTGCGGGGTCGGCTGCGGCGTGCTGGCACAAGCGGATGAGCGGGGCGGCGCCGCCATCGCCGGCGATCCCACCCATCCGGCCAATCTCGGACGGCTCTGCTCGAAGGGATCGGCGCTGGGCGAGACGGTCGGCCTCGCGGGACGCCTGCTGCATCCCATGCTGCGGCGGAGCGACGGTGTGCTGGCGCGCGCGAGCTGGAACGAGGCGCTCGACCGGGTCGCCGACGGATTTCGGGCGATCGTCGCGCGCGACGGGCCCGATGCGGTCGCCTTCTATCTTTCGGGCCAGCTCCTGACCGAGGATTACTACGTCGCCAACAAGCTGATGAAAGGCTTCATCGGCTCCGCCAATGTGGATACCAATTCAAGGCTGTGCATGGCGTCCTCGGTCGCCGGCCAGCGCCGCGCCTTCGGGTCCGATACGGTACCCGGCACCTACGCGGATCTCGATCTCGCCGACCTGATCGTGCTGGTCGGCTCCAACGCCGCCTGGTGCCATCCGGTCCTGTTCCAGCGCCTCATGCGCAACAAGGCGGAACGCGGCGCCCGCATCGTGGTCATCGATCCGCGCCGCACAGTGACGGCGCAAGAGGCGGATCTGTTTCTCCCCATCGCGCCCGGAAGCGACACCGCGCTGTTCTGTGGGCTCCTGGTTCATCTGGCCGATCACGGCGCGCTTGATGCCGCATACGTCGAGGCGCACACCACCGGCTTCGCCGAGACGCTCGACGCGGGCGCGCGAAATCGCGCCCGACATCGGCACGACCGCCCGCCTGTGCGGCGTTCCGCAGGCCGACATCGCCCGCTTCTTCGATTTGTTTCAGGCCAGCGCGCGCGCCGTCACCGGCTTCTCGCAAGGCGTCAATCAGTCGGCGCAAGGCACCGACAAGGTCAACGCCATCATCAATTGCCACCTCGCCACCGGCCGGATCGGACGGCCCGGCATGGGGCCGTTCTCGCTCACCGGCCAGCCCAATGCCATGGGGGGCCGCGAGGTGGGCGGGCTCGCCAATCAACTCGCCGCCCATATGGGTTTCGTCCCCGACGAGATCGACCGCGTGCGCCGCTTCTGGAATGCGCCCCGCATGGCGACCCGCGAAGGCCGCAAGGCCGTCGACATGTTCGAGGCGATCGAGCGCGGCGAGATCAAGGCGCTGTGGGTCATGGCGACCAATCCGGCGGTATCGCTGCCGCGCGCCGGCGCCATGCGGGCGGCGCTCGAGCGGCTCGAGCTGTTCGTGGTTTCCGAAAACGTGCTCTCCAACGATACCGTGAACGCGGGCGCCCATGTGCTGTTGCCGGCCGCCGCCTGGGGCGAGAAGCACGGCACGGTCACCAATTCGGAGCGCTGCATCTCGCGCCAGCGCGCCTTCCTGCCGCTGCCGGGCGAAGCCAAGCCGGATTGGTGGATCGTGTCCGCGGTGGCGCAGCGCCTGGGCTTTGCGGACGCTTTCTCGTTCGGCTCGGAGGCCGATGTGTTTCGCGAGCATGCGGCGCTCTCCGGGTTCGAGAACCAGGGCACGCGCGACTTCGATATCGGCGGCCTCGCCGCCATTTCGGACGACGCCTATGCGGCGCTCGAGCCGGTGCAGTGGCCGGTGCGCGCGGGCGAGCCGCAGGGCGCACCGGGCGAAAAGCGCTTCTTCGCCACCGGCGGCTTTTTCACGCCCGACCGCAAGGCCCGCTTCGTGCCGCCGCAGCCGCCTCGCCTGCAGGAAGCGACCTCCGCCGCCTTCCCGTTCCGGCTCAACACCGGCCGGGTTCGCGACCAGTGGCACACCATGACGCGAACCGGCCAAAGCCCGCGGCTGGCGGCCCACCTGGCGGAGCCCTTCGTGGAGATCCATCCACAGGACGCCGGCCGCATGGGCCTTGCGGATGGCGGCTTTGCCGAGGTCTCGACCCGGCATGGCGCCTGCATCCTGCGCGTCACGGTCACCGACAATCAACGTCCGGGCTCGCTGTTCGTACCGATCCACTGGAGCGCCGAAACCGCCTCTTGCGCCCGCGTCGGCGATCTGGTCTCGGCGCACACCGACCCCTATTCGGGCCAGCCCGAGGCCAAGGCCACCCCGGCCGCCATTGCGCCGGTCGATTTTGCCCTGCGTGGCTTTGCCCGCGCCCAGGCCGCCCTGACGCTGCCCCCGGAACCTGGTGGGCCAAAGTCGCGGTCGCGGAAGGGACGGAATATCGGCTGGCCACCAACCAGGGCCCGCTTGTCTGGCACGACTTCGCCTACCGTTCGCTCGCACCCGATGCGCGGCTGGCCGAGCGGCTCGATGGCCCGGTCTACCGCGCGGCGGCCGTCCTGGATGGCCATCTCGACGGTTGCGTCTGCCTGGCGCCGGCAAATGCGGCGCCGCCGCAATGGGACCTCCTCGGCCTGGCGGCGGCAGCGACCGCAGAGGACGGCGGACGGCGCGATACCGAAACCCGCAGCCGGCGGTTATATAGGGGAGAGCGAGCCCATGGTTTGCGCCTGCTTTCAGGTCGGGCGCGAGGCAGTGCGCGAGGCGGTCGCGGGCGGAGGCGTGACCAGCGTCGCGGACATCGGCCGGACCTTGCGGGCCGGCACGAATTGCGGTTCCTGCCTGCCGGAGCTGAAAAGGATCATTGTTGATGAGCGCATCGCGCACCCCCTCTGAGACCCGCCCGCCCCGCATGGAGCCGCTGGCGCGGCTGCCGGTGTTCTTCGGGCTCGCCGGCAAGCGCGCCGTGATCGCGGGCGGCACTCCGGCGGCGGCCTGGAAGGCGGAGCTGCTGGCGGCGGCCGGCGCCAAGGTCGAGGTGTTCGCCGCGGATGCCTGCGAGGAGCTGCGCGCGGTCGTGGCGCAGCCGCCCCGTTCGGACTTTCCGCTGACGCGGTTAACCCCATGGTCCTCCATGCGCGCGCCTGGCAGGCCGGCGATCTCGCCGGCGCGGCGATCGCGGTCGGGGCCTTTGCGGCCGATGATGAGGCGGGCGCCTTCGCGGCGGCGGCGCGCGCCGCCGGCGTGCCGGTCAATGTCATCGACAAGCCGGCCTTCTGCGATTTCTCCTTCGGCTCGATCGTCAACCGCTCGCCCTTGGTCATCGGCATCTCGACCGACGGGGCGGCGCCGGTGTTCGCGCAAGCGGTCCGCGCCAAGCTCGAGGCCCTGATCCCGCTCGGCTTCGCCCGCTGGGCCGCGGCGGCGCGGCGCTGGCGGCGGGCCGTGCAGACGTCCGGGCTGTCGTTTCCGGCGCGGCGCCGCTTCTGGCAGGTGTTCACCGCGCAGGCGGTGAACCATCCGGATCGCGAGCCGCTCGGTGCCGACTTCGACGCCTATATGGCGCTCACACGCGAAGGCAGCGCGGCGGCGGAGAACGGCTCGGTGACCCTGGTCGGGGCCGGACCGGGCGATCCCGAGCTACTGACGCTGCGGGCGGTGCGGGCGCTGCAATCCGCCGACGTGATCCTGATCGACGATCTGGTGGCGCCCGGCGTCCTCGATTTCGCCCGCCGCGAGGCCAAGAAGATGCTGGTGGGCAAGACCGGCTACGGGCCCTCGTGCAAGCAGGAGGAGATCAATGCGCTGATGATCTCGCTCGCCAAGGCCGGCAAGCGCGTGGTGCGGCTCAAGGGCGGCGACCCGATGATCTTCGGGCGCGCCAGCGAGGAGATCGACGCCTGCCGCTTGGCCGGCATCGCGGTCGAGGTGGTGCCCGGCATCAGCGCCGCCCAGGGCGCCGCCAGCCGGCTCGGCATCTCGCTCACCCATCGCAAGGTCTCGCGCCGGGTGCAATACGTCACCGGGCACGCGGCCGACGGCCGCCTGCCGTCGGATATCGATTGGCACAGCCTGGCCGATCCGAGCGTCACCACCATCGTCTACATGCCGGGCAAGACCATCCGCGAGCTCGCCGACCACCGCGATCGCCAACGGCCTCGCCCCCGACACGCCGACCATCGCGGTCGCCGCGGCGACACGGCCCGAGCAACAGGTCGTCACCGGGACCATCGCCGATATCGCGGATCGTTTGCGAGAAGCGGCACCGGCCGGGCCGCTGTTGGTGATGATCGGTCGGGCGCTGGCGGATGCGGCTACCGCCGCGGCGGACGGCGCCGAGCGCGAGACGATCGGCGCAAATCCGCCGACGGGACGCCAGCAGGCCTCCTGAGCAACTACGGGAATGCTGCTCCGCTACGTCGTCCCTGCGTAAAGCAGGGACCCATACGCCGTGCCCTCTCGGTCAGCCTGTGGATTATCGGGTCCCTGCCTTGGCCGGGACGACACCGATATGACAATCCCTGCTGCATCGGAACCACATCGGAACCGCTGCTCCATTGTGCGCATTTCGTCAGACCGATAGAATTCGCGAGGGCGAGCGGATCATCGATGTCAGGAGGCTGCCATGACGATGAATCAACCCAATATCGAGCAAATCCAGCGCGCGGTGGCGGGGTCGCTGCATGAGCACTGGGTGATGTTTCTGGTCGAGGGAATCGTCCTCGTCGTGCTCGGGCTGCTGGCGATCGTGGTGCCGCCGATCGCCACACTGGCGGTCGAGATCCTGTTCGGCTGGTTGTTTCTGGTGAGCGGCGTCGTCGGCCTGGTCACGACCTTCTGGATGCGCCAGGCGCCCGGCTTCTGGTGGGCGCTCTTGTCGGCGGTGCTGGGGATCGGCGCCGGCATCGTGCTTCTGGCCTGGCCGCTCAGCGGCGTGCTCTCGCTCACTTTGGTCCTCATCGTGTTCTTCGCGATCGAGGGCGTCGCCACCATCATGTACGCGCTCGAGCACAAGCGCGAGCTGTCGGGGCGATGGGGCTGGATGCTGTCGAGCGGCATCGTCGACCTGATCCTGGCCGGCATCATCTTCGCCGGGCTGCCCGGCACCGCGGCCTGGGCCATCGGCATCCTGGTCGGCATCAATATGATTTTCGGCGGCACGGCCCTCATCGCCATGGCGATGCACGCCCGCGCGCTGCCGGCGAGCTGAGCGGGCGCCGGCGAGGCGAAACACCGCATCCTGCCGGAGCGGCACGGGCGCGAGCGATCTGGTGCGCTGATTTCGCGCGCTCTATAAGACCCTCATTGCTGCAGGGAGAGGACGGCGATGAGCGCTTCCGACGTGGTCGAGCTCGCGAAGCCACCGGCCCGGGTCGTCGACGTCGGCGAGCGGGCGCGGCTCGCCGCGCGGCGGCGCGACCGGATTCTCAGCATCGCCTCGCCGCTCGGCCTGTTGCTGGCCTGGGAGCTGGCGGCCGACACCGGCTTGATCGACGTGCGTTTCTTTCCGGCGCCGAGCGCGATCATCGCAAAGCTCATCGAGATGGCGCGATCGGGCGAGCTCACCGAGAACGTGCTGATCAGCCTGCAGCGGATCGTGCTCGGGTTCCTGCTCGGCGGCGTGCCGGCGATCGTGATCGGGATCGCCATGGGGATCTCGGCGGCCGGTCCGCGCGATCGTCGATCCGCTGATCGTGGCCACCTACCCGATCCCGAAGAGCTCGCTCCTGCCGCTCATCCTCCTGATCTTCGGGCTCGGCGAGATGTCGAAGGTGATGATGGTGGCGATCGGCGTGTTCTATCCGATGGCGATCAACTCCACCGCCGGCGTGCTGCAGATCAACCAGATCTATCTCGACGTCGGCAAGAGCTTCAAGGCCTCGCCGTGGGATACGTTCCGCACCATCGCGCTGCCGGGCGCGCTGCCGTTCATCATGACCGGGGTGAAGCTCGGCGCCGGGCTCGCCCTCATCCTGATCGCCATCGCCGAGATGGTGGGGGCCAAGAGCGGCATCGGCTTCATGATCTGGAGCGCATGGGAGACCTTCGCGGTCGCCAAGATGTATGTCGGGCTGTTCGTGATCGCGCTGATCGGCTTTGCGATCAGCCTGTTGCTGAACGAGGTCGAGCGCTGGGTGATCCGATGGAAGGCGGACGCATGAGCGCGGTGGTCGATCTGGCCGCACGGCCGCAACGTCACGTGAAGATCCGGATCAAGCACCTGATCAAGCGGTTCCGCTCGCTGGTGGCGATCGACGACGTCTCGATCGACATCGAGGAGGGCACCTTCTTCGCGATCGTGGGCCCGTCGGGCTGCGGCAAGACCACGCTCCTGCGCATCCTGGGCGGCCTCGACCAGGTGACCAGCGGCGATGTGGAGATCACCGATCCGGCGCCGCGGCCGGCCGAAATATTCCATGGTGTTCCAGGGCGACTCGATCTTCCCGTGGATGACGGTCTGGGAGAACGCGGCCTATGGCCTGCAGATGCGCAAGGCGCCCAAGGGCGAGATCGAGGAAGCGGTCGGGCGCTATCTCGACCGCACCGGCCTCACCCGCTTCGCGCACCACTACCCCCACCAGCTCTCCGGCGGCATGCGCCAGCGCGTCTCGATCGCGCGCGCCTTCGCCAACGATCCCGAGGTCCTGCTGATGGACGAGCCGTTCTCGGCGCTCGACGAGCAGAACCGCACCATCCTGCAGCAGGAGCTGCTTGCGCATCTGGGAGGTCGACAAGAAGACGGTGGTGTTCATCACCCACAGCGTCGACGAGGCGGTGACGCTGGCGGACAAGATCATGGTCATGACCGCGAGCCCGGGCCGCGCCAAGACCATCATCGACGTGCTCGCTGGAGCGGCCGCGCAACGTGCTGGAGCTGCGCAACGATCCGCGCTACGGCAAGATCGTGTACGGCATCTGGGGCCACCTCAAGGACGAGGTCGAGCGGGCGCGCCTTTGACGCACCCGTGGGATTTTCCTTGAAAATGCGTTATGCTCCGCCGTCAAACCGCTTCTGAACTGGAGAGACGCGTGCGCCCTGTCCTGCCGGCTCTCTTCTTCGTGTGCATCGGCCTCATGTTCGCCCCGGTGGTCGGCCAGCAACGCACCGCGGTCACCATCGCGCTGGTGCCGAGCGTGCCCTCGGCCTCGACCTTCATCGCCGCCGAGAAGGGCTATTTCGACGCTGCCGGGCTCGACGTCAAAATCGAGCGGATCGATTCCTTGAGCAAGGCGATGGCGTTCGTGGCCACCAACCAGGTCCAGGTCGGGCAAGGCGGAATCAATGCCGGCTACTTCAACGGCGTGGCCGAAGGCCTGCCGGTCGTCATGGCGCTGGAGAGCGGCTCGACGCCGCTCTACCACCGCATCCTGGTGCGGCCCGAATTGAAGGACGCAGATCAAGACGGTCGCCGACCTCAAGGGCCGCAAGGTCGGCATCAGCTCGCCCGGATCGACCTCGGTCTACGAGATCGGCATGGTGCTGGCGTCCGCGGGCCTGCGGATCAAGGACATCGACCTCAAGTATCTGGCCTTCACCCAGATGGGCGCGGCGCTCGCCAACGGGGCGCTCGACGCGGCGCTCGAGGTGGCGCCGTTCACCGATATCGCGATCGAGCAGAAGCTCGCCGCCCCCTGGATCGATCCGGAGGAGGGCTACATCAAGCAGCTGCCGCTCACCAACGTCGCCTATATCGCCAATACCGAATGGATCAAGCAGTCGCCCGACGCCGCCAAGCGGCTGTTCGTGGCGCTCGCCCATGCGGGCCGCGACTATTGCCAAGCCTACCACCACGGACCCAATCGCGCCCAGGTGGTCGACATCATGGTGAAGAACAAGATCGTGGCCGACCGCGCTCTGCTCGACCGGATGGATTGGCAGGCGCGCAGCCCCAACGGCGAGTTCAACCTCGACAGCGTGGACAGCGTGCAGACCTTCTTCAAGCAGGAGGGCATCATCGACAAGACCGCGCCGCGCGACCGCCTGGTCGATGCGAGCTTCGCGCAAGCCGCCGCCAAGGAGCTCGCTCCGTTCCAGCTCCTCAACAAATCCAGCAAGCTGCAGGGCTGCCGGTAGGCGGCCGGCGCGGGCCGACCCGGGCTGCGCCGTGCTTGCAAAGGCCCGCTCGGCGGGCTACCTCGGGCTGCGCATCTTCAACAAAAGCCCGCAACGCCTAACTACGGCTCACGAATCGCCCAATTCGCGGGAACTGCGGCCGGCGGCCGCCCCGACCCGATTTGGCGACGGCAATGACTTTAATCCCATCGCGACTTTGGCGGAGCCGGGCAAATAGGCTAGGTTCCGCGTCGAACCGATCCAGCCAGCGCGCGCGGGATCGCCAAGCAGAACAGGTGAACATCATGGGTGAACGACAGCACGATCCGGACAAGGACCGCATTTTCGTCCGCGAACTGTCCGGCAAGTACAGCCTCAAGGACGAGCTCGGCCGGCTGCGGGCGATGCCGCGGGTCATCAAGGGCAAGGAGCTCAAGCTCGACGGCGGGCCGCAGCATTTCAGCCGCCACTACGTCGAGCCGGAGGACGGCCGCACCCAGACGCTCCACATCCATCTCGAGGAATACGCGCCCGGCGGCACCACCCAGAAGCACGGCCACGTCAACGAGGCGGCCTTCTACATTCTCGACGGGGCGGGCTACGAGATCCACGACGGCATTCGCTACGACTGGAAGGCGGGCGACGTCGCGATCGTGCATAACAATTGCGTGCACCAGCACTTCAATGCCAGCCCGAAGGAGCCCGCCCGCGCCTTGGTGATCAAGACCAAGCCGATGTATCTGTTCATGAACATGCTGTTCCAGCACACGGTGCAGAAGCGGCCCACCACCCCCTCGCCCACCCAAGGCAACTTCGTGCCGCGGCAGGAGGAAGAGGGCTACAACCATCCGGAAGACGAGAAGCTCGACGCTTGAGCATTTTGGCATTGTCGCATTTTCGGACGGAAAACCGGTATTCCACTTTTCCTGAAAATGCTCTGAATGCCGGCACGACGAAGCAAATCAGAGGTCGAATATGGCTTGGGATGAATCGAAAGACGTGGCTGGTCGGCTCGCAGAACGGCAAGCTCTACCAGAGCCTGCTGAACGAGGCGATGGAGTTGCCGGCGCGCAACGCCAAGCGCAAGAAGATCGTGCACAACGATGAAATGCCCTGGGAAATGTCGCAGCAGGGACTCTTGAAGCATCTGCTCAACGCCCAGATGAACACCCGCATGGAGACGGTCGACGCCTATATGCAGGTGATCCCGCCGGGCAGCCGCTCGGGCAAGCACCGGCATCTGGCGGAGGAGTGCCTCTACGTGGTCGAGGGCTTCGGCTACGACCTGCACCAGGATTGCGACGTGGAGATCACCGACACCTACAAATGGACCCCGCAGGCCGAGATCAAGCGTTACGAGTGGGAGGCGGGCGACGTGATCTATGTGCCGCCCTGCACCATCCACCAGCACTTCAACGGCGATCCGGCGCGCCCGGCGCGGCTGATCTCCTGCATCAACCGCATCTACAAGAATTCCGGCCTCAACGATCTCGAGCAGCTGGAGGACGCGCCCGAATACGACCCCAAGGTCGTGCTCACCGCCGAGCTGGTGAAGAAGTATCTCGCCGCCAAGGTCAAGCAGCCGGCGTAAGGCGTCTTCTGGTAGGATGGGTTGAGCCTCTTGCGAAACCCATCGTCGGCCGGGCCGCGGGCATCGCCCCGTGATGGGTTTCGCAAGAGCTCAACCCATCCTACGAAACAGCCGCACGACCGCGTTCCAGATCACCCTGGCCATGAGCGAAAAGCCGGAGATCGGCCGCCCGGATGCGGCGGCGGCGGTTGATCCGGCGCTGCTGCGGGTCTCTCATCCCCGATCTGCGCCTTCAGATTGGCGGCGAACTGGCTCATGATCTGGGCGGCGGTCGCCTGGATGATGCCGACGCCGCGGCCGTATTGCGCTACCGCTCCCGAGAGCGCGAGATCGGTATGGACCAGCACCTTGGAGCCGCTGCCCGCCGGCTCGAGGCGGAACGAAGCGGTGGCATTGGCGGCGCCGCGGCCTTTGGCGTCGCTGCCCTGCGCCTTCACGCGCGCCGTGTGATTGACGCCATCGAGCGCCTCGAGCTTGATCACGCCCGCGAAGGCGAGCGCCACCGGGCCGAGCCGCACCGCGATGCGGCCCTTGTAGGTGGTGTCGTCGATCACCTCGGTGACCTCGGCGCCCGGCATGCAGGGGGCGATGCGGCGGATATCCATCAACAGCGGCCAAGCCTCGGCCGGCCGCAACGGCACGTCGAAGGAATTGTCGAACTCCACCCGGGGCTCCCCTCACTGCGCCCTTCCCTCCGCGCTGCGGACGCGCGAGGTCGGGGCGGTCGACCGGCGGCTTTCCCGCCACCGACCTTGGATCGCCGAAAATGCCTTAAAGGTAAACCGTTGTTAACCAGGAACGTTCTTGCAACCAACACAAGAATTCTCTATATGAGGGGTGCGACCACATTAGGTCCTGGTGAGCCGCGTGTACGGATTCCCGTCAAACGGCTTCTGGCTCGCCCTTCGATTTCCCCACACCTGACAGCCCAGATCACGCGGGGTGTCTACCACCACTCCCGCGACACGGGTCGCCGACCAAACGAGTTGGCCCCTCTCGCACTACAGAAAGAATACCCATTGTCTTCATTCAATGACTTCGGCTTGGCCGAACCGATCCTGCGCGCGCTCGCCGAAGAGAAATACGTCACCCCCACCCCCATCCAGGTCCAGACCATTCCGATCGCCATGTCCCGCCGGGACGTGATCGGCATCGCGCAGACCGGAACCGGCAAGACGGCGGCCTTCGCGCTCCCGATCCTGCATTACTTCTTCACCAATCCGAAGCGACCGGACCGCAAGGCCTGCCGCGCTTTGGTGCTCAGCCCGACCCGCGAATTGTCGAGCCAGATCCTCGACAGCTTCAACGCCTATGGCCGCCACCTGCGCCTCAACGCGACGCTCGCCATCGGCGGCGTCCCCATGGGCAAGCAGGTCCGCTCCCTGATGAACGGCGTCGACCTTCTGGTCGCCACGCCCGGGCGCCTCATCGATCTGGTGCGGACCAATGCGTTGCGCCTGAGCGAGGTCGAGGTCCTGGTGCTCGACGAAGCCGACCGCATGCTCGACATGGGCTTCATCCACGACATCCGCAAGATCGTGGCGAAGCTGCCGACCGAGCGGCAGACCCTGTTCTTCTCCGCCACCATGCCGCAAGAGATCGCCCAGCTCGCCCAGCAGATGCTGCGCGATCCGGTCAAGGTGGCGGTGACCCCGCCGGCCTCGACGGTCGAGCTGGTCGAGCAGCGCATCATTCACGTGGACCGCGCCGCCAAGCCCAACATCCTGGCGGACGTGCTCAAGGGCGAAACCATCGACCGCGCCCTGGTCTTCACCCGCACCAAGCACGGCGCCGACCGGGTGGTGCGCAGCCTGGCCAAGGCCGGCATCACGGCGGAAGCCATCCACGGCAACAAGAGCCAGGGCCAGCGCGAGCGGGTGCTGGCCGCCTTCCGCAAAGGCGACGTGCGCACCCTGGTGGCGACCGATATCGCGGCGCGCGGCATCGACGTCGACGGCATCAGCCACGTGGTCAACTACGATCTGCCGAACGTGGCGGAGACCTACGTGCACCGGATCGGCCGCACGGCGCGCGCCGGCGCCACCGGCGTCGCCATCTCGCTCTGCGATTCGGAGGAGACCGCGTTCCTGCGCGACATCGAGAAGCTCATTCGCACCGTGATCCCGGCGACCGATCAGCGGACCGGAACACCGCGGCCGATCCATGCGCAGCCCGAAGGGGCCCGCAACCGCCAACAGCCCAATCGCGGGCGTGGCGGCGGACACGGTCCCGGCTCCCGGCAGCCGCATGGGGGGCAGCGCCAGCGGCAGCCGGAGCGGCATTCGCAGCCGCAGGCGGATCGACATCCGCAGGCGGATCGACATCCGCAGGCGGATCGGCATCCGCGGGCGGCACAGCATGCGCAGGCGGCATCGCATCCGCAGGCGGATCGGCATCCCGATGACCTCACGGGTGTGGTATTTCTCAATCGAGCCGCGAAGGTGCGCCGCGACGACGGCCGGCGCACCCAACGCTGAGCAGGAGGAGCGCAATCGATGTCGAAGGAAGAGCTCATCGAATTCGAAGGCTTGGTCACCGAAATCCTGCCGGATGCGCGCTACCGCATCCAGCTCGATACCGGTCACGTCATCGTCGCCTATACGGCCGGCAAGATGAAGAAGAACCGCATCAAGACGCTGGCGGGCGATCGGGTCACGGTCGAGATGTCGCCCTATGATCTCGACAAGGGCCGGCTCATCTTCCGGCACAAGGACGAGCGCGCCGGGGTCGGCCGGCGCCCGCCCGTACGCCAGCAATTTCGCAAGCGCTGATTTGCATTGGCGATGATGGTGCCGCCGCCGCGCGCGCGGCGGCGCCGAAGGAGACGAAATTGCGGATATTCATCTTCAAATCGGAGGCCAGCAGCGGGCTGCAGGCCTTCGCCGGCGATCCCGCCGGCAGCAAGCTGCCGCGAAAGCACGGCCCCTGGCACGCCATCGGGGTGATCCGCGAGGACAAGGCTCCGCCGCACGCTTTTTCCCGCACCGCGATCGAGAAGGCTATCGGCGAAACGGGCTTTCAGCTCTGGCGCATGAAGGGCTGACCTCCGGGCGCCGAGCGAAAGCCCGTCTCGTGAGCGCGAGCTAGAGCGGTTTCACGTAGAAACCGCTCTAGCATTTTTGCATTGTCGCATTTTCGGACGGAAAACCGGATTTCCACCCCTGCCTCCGCAGGGGCACGCATTTTCCTGAAAATGCTCTAAACCGCGCGCAGCTGGTCGGCGGAGGTCTTGCCCGAGCGCTTGTCCTGGGCGAGCTCGTACGACAGCTTCTGGCCTTCGTTCAGGTTCGACATCCCGGCGCGCTCGACCGCGCTGATGTGAACGAACACGTCCTTGCCGCCGTCATCCGGCTGAATGAAGCCGAAGCCTTTTTGCGCGTT
Source organism: uncultured Alphaproteobacteria bacterium (assembly GCA_963744275.1). Classification (GTDB taxonomy): domain Bacteria; phylum Pseudomonadota; class Alphaproteobacteria; order Rhizobiales; family Xanthobacteraceae; genus VAZQ01. The sequence goes on along the minus strand of CAVUSX010000019.1, from coordinate 200,224 downwards.
GAACCATTTGACTGTTCCGGTGCTCATGCCTTTTCCTTTCGATTGACGAGTAACTGGTGGTACCCCTGGCGGGACCACGCCGTGGTCGAAGTTTAGGAAGACCTCGTCAGTCAGGCGCAGGGCAGCGTCCCAGGCATGTCCAAGTCGTTCGGCCGAAACGTCGATGCGGCTAATTAATCACAAAGCCGTGAACCTTCAAGGGCCAGTTTAGATCAAGCTCCAAATCCGGCCGCCGTCTCAGTTCGGCTTCTCGCGCGCCTGGCGCGCCTTTTCGATGAGGGACGGCGGGAAATTTCCCACCCGCGCGACCAGGTCCTGCAACCGCTCTCCCGACATCGGCTTCAATTGAATGCCGGCGCGCTTGGCCTCATCGAGAAAGACCGGATCGGCCAGCATCTCGTCGAATCCCCGCCGCAGAGCCGCGACCGTCTGCGCCGGCAACGCGGGCGGCGCCACGATCGAACGGCCGACCTCCGCCGCGCTGGCGTAGAAACCCAGGATTTGGCGAGCCTGCGCGTTGCCCCCGAGCTCGACCATGGTCGGAACGTCGGGCATCTCGGCGTCCCTGGTCGCCGTGTACTGCACGAGAATTCTGATCTTGCGGTCGCGCACCCAGTCGGCCCGATAGCTGGTGAGACTTTCGAGCGGCGTCGCGCTGCCCTCGACCTCACCGCGCTCCATCGCCAGAGCGATCTCGGTCGTCCCGTTGAAGCCGGTAATGACCTTGAATTTCAGGCCCGCCAGATTATCCAGCAAATAGGGAACGAACACGGTCGAGGAGGTCGGACCGGTGCCGCCCATGAGGGTCTCACGCCGGCGGACATCATCGATGCTTTGGACCGGAACCGTGTGCCAGACGATCGCCATCTCGACCGCCGAGGATACCCGGCCGATCCAGCTGAACCTCTTGGCGTCATAGTTGGCGTTCCCGATGTCCAGATACTGCTCGGTCGGCATGGCCTGATTGATGATGCCGATCGCGGTGCCGTCGCGCGGCGCGGTATTGAAGAGAAAATTGGTCAAGGTGAGCGACGAAGCGCCCGGCATGTTTTGCGCGACCACGACCGGGTTGCCGGCAATGTGGCGCCCGATATGGCGGGCGACCAAGCGGCCATAGGTGTCGTAGCCGCCACCGGGGCCGGTTCCGATATAAAGCCTGATCGTCCGTCCGCTGAAATCGGATTGGGCCGCGCCGGATCGGCTGTCCGCGGCAGCGAGCGCCACGGCGAGAACCATCATCCCGGCGAAATGCTCTGCTCTCACGTGCCGCGCATCCGGACTTCCCTGGCCCGGCGATACGGGGCGGGCCATTCGAGCGCATCATAGCCCTGGGCGTGCGCGGCGTGGCGCACGAAATACGGATCCACCAGATAGCCGCGCGCGAGCGCGCACAGATCGGCGCGGCCCGCCGCGATCACCGTATTGGCATCGCCGGGACTGACGATGCCGCCGACCGCCATGGTCGGGATGTCGAGCGCGTTGCGGATCTGATCGCTGAAGGTCGCCTGATAAAGCCGCCCGTCCACCGGACGTTGCTGGCTGGTCACGCCGCCGGTCGAGACCGCCAGAATATCGTTTCCGGCGTCACGGAGCATGCGGGCGATCTCGAGCGCATCCTCGATGGTGGTCCCGCCCTCGACCCAATCGACCGCCGAGATGCGGGTGCTGATCGGCTTGCCGGGGGGCCAAGCGGCGCGAACCGCAGCGAACACCTCCAGGGGAAATCGCATGCGGTTCGCGAGCGAGCCGCCGTACTGGTCGTGCCTTTGATTGCTCAGCGGCGAGATGAAGGACGAGAGCAGATAACCGTGGGCGAAATGCAATTCGATCATGTCGAAGCCGGCGGCATCCGCCATCCGGGTCGCCCGCGCGAAAGCATCGCGGACCTGGTCCATGTCGGCGCGGGTCATCTCGCGGGGCACCTGGCGGTCCTTTGCGAACCGCAGCGGCGACGGCGCGATGATCTCCCACTGCGCCGTCTCCAGCGGCCGGTGGCCTTCAAAGGAGCGCGTCAAGGCGCCCTTGCGGCCGGCATGGGCGAGCTGGACGCCGATCTTGGAATTGCTGTGGGCGTGCACGAACTTCACCACCCGCTCCCAGGCCGGCACATGCTCGGGGGAATACATGCCGGCACAGTGCAGGCTGATGCGCCCCTCCGGCAGCACGTCGGTCATCTCGGTCAGCACCAGACCGGCCCCGCCGATGGCGCGGCTGCCCAGATGCACCAGATGGAAATCGTTCACGGTGCCGTCGGTGGCCGAATACATGCACATCGGCGACAGCACGATGCGGTTGGGCAGGACCAGCTCGCGCAAGCGATAGGGCGTGAGCATCGGCGGCACCGATGGGCGATTGCCGCCAGCCGGCGGGGCATCGGCCGGCCGGCCGGCCGCCAGATCGTCGACCGCACGCGCGAGCGCGGGCGCAGCCTTGGCGAGGCGCGGATAGGTGATCCGCATATTGTTGGTGAGAAGCGAGAAGACGAAGCGGTCAAACGGCTTGTCGATGTAGCGATGGACGTTCTCGAACCAGGCGAGGCTCGCGGCCGCGGCGCGTTGCAGGCTCTCGGCCTTGGGCCGGCGGGATCTTTCATAAGCCGACAACGCATCCGGCAGCGATGCGCCGCAGCCCAGGCATTGCGCCAGGCTCTCGGCGTCCTCGAGCCACGAGCGCAGCTCGAGGCCGACGGAAAAATGCGCCGTATAGGCGGCACTGCCCAGAACCACGAAATTGGAGCCGTGCCAGTTGCGGTTTGCCACCGTGACGAATTCGCGCCACGCCGCTTGGCTTTCGCCCGCCTCCGCGCCATCGAGCTCCTGCGGAAAGAGCGCGCGGCAGAAGGCGTAAATCTGCGGCGGCGTCGCCGCATCCACCCCGCTGGCCTCGATGACCCGCGCGGGCGCCTCCACGATCATGCAGCTGCCGTCGCGGGCGCGCGGAACCGCATAGCAATGAAAAATTCCAGCCGGGGTCGCGCGAAACGCATAAGCCAGGCTGTCGCGGCCCCCGCGTACCGCGAAGGTTGCGAATTTGGTCTTGCTGCGCGACAGGCTCGACTGAAAATTGCCGCACTGATCGCGGATCCGGCTGTGCGGGCCGTCGGCCACGACCACGAGATCGGAATCCCGCAATTGCCCAGGATCGACCGGCGCCGGTTGCGGCGCGAACTCGCAGCCGAGCCCGCGGGCGAGGCCCTCGAGGCGCTCAAGCAACACGGCGGAATCGATCGCGGCGAATGGCAGGCCTTGGGTCTGGAACTGCTGATCGTGCGCCTTTACGGCGACCTGATCGAAGCAGACGAGCTCTTGATCGATGACGGCGCGCGTTTGCGCATCCTCGAGCCGCCAATGCGGCTTGAGCGGATTGCAGACCAGAGCGGCCGGGATGCGGGGCGGCACCGCGGATGCGTGCCGCATCCTCGATGTAGCGCACCACATGCGCGGGATCATCGCGCTTGAGCCTGATCCCGAGATAGAGACCGGCGGGATCGATTCCAATACACGTGATCCGCATGTGATCGTCCGCACCCAGTTGTCGCGATGCCGACCGCGATGAGGGCCCGGTCCGGCCAAGCCCGCCTGCCTACCATGGGCACGCCTTTGTTGCTAGAATCTCGGGCTTCCACGACGGTTCATCGGCAACCGGTCAACGCCTCGATGCCGCGATGATGAGGAATTCGTCATGACGATCGGCCGCACCGTCGCATCCGCGCTGGCTCTGGGGGTCGCTGCCGCCACCACCATGGCGCCGGCGGCCGCGCAGGACTTCTACAAGGGCAAGACCGTCACGATCGTGGTCGGCTTCACGGCAGGCGGCGGATTCGATCTCAATGCCCGCCTGCTGGCGCGTCATCTCGGACGCCATCTCGCCGGCAATCCCGACGTCATCGTGCAGAACATGCCGGGGGCGGCCAGCCTCAAGTCGGTGCTCTATCTCGACACCACCGCGCCGCGGGACGGCACCGTCATCTCGACCTTCAATTTCGGCCAGATCGGCGATTCCCGCATGATGCCCGAGAAGGTCAAGGTGGACTTCCGCAAGTTCAGCTGGATCGGCAGCATCAGCCACGACACCACGATCTGCTACACGTGGCACGCCTTGGGGCTCAAGACGCTGGCGCAGCTGCAGCGGCACGGCACGGTGCATATGGGGCTGACCGGGGTCGGCACCTCCAGCGACATCAACCAGAAGATCCTCAAGGAGATCTTCAAGGTTCAGGTGGCGCAGGTGGGGGGCTATCCGGGCAGCGCCGAGGAGCGGCTCGCGATCGAGCGCGGCGAATTGGACGGCGATTGCGGCGCCTGGGCCAGCATCCCGCAGGAATGGGTCGACGGCGCCAAGATCAATCCCATCCTGCGCTCCGCCGCGATCGCGCCGCCGGATTTGCCGCCCGGTGTTCCCTACGAGCTCGATATCGCGCCGAGCGCCCGCGACCGCGACATCATCCGGCTGCTGACCGCCTCGGGCCAGGTCGGCCGGCCGTTCATCGCTTCATCCCTGGTGCCCCCCGAGCGCATCGAGCTCTTGCGCACGGCCTTCGACGAGACCGTGAAGGACCCGGACTTCATCGCCGACGCGGCCAAGATTCGCATGCCGGTCGCGCCACAATCGGGCCGGCAAGCCCTGAGCACGGTCGCCGACATCTACGCCACCCCCGATGATATCGTGCAAGCCGCCCGCAAGATCGTGGGCGAATGAGGGCGGGCTTTGCGGGCCACCGTCCATCGCAGCCGATGGCCCCAGCCTGTTTAATTTGCCGGCGCGGTCTGCTGTATGATACCGGAGCTTCTGCCGCGCAGGGATCAGGACCGGCCGCCTTGGCCGAGAGGAGCTTGGAATGGCCAGCAGCCCGACCGTATCGGACGAATTCGCCAAGAAATTCGCGACCGAGAAGGAAACCCCCTATGTGCGCTGGGTGCGCGGCGAAGGCCTCGACATCATCAGCGCCCAATACGTGGCCAACCTGCGCACCGTCGAGCTCAAGCCCTGGCCGCGCCGCGGCGGCAAAGGCGTCTACATCAACCACGATGCCTCGCGCTTCTCCAACGACTGCTATGTCTGCGAGATCCCCCGGGCGGCAAGCTCGCCCCCCAGCGCCAGCTCTACGAGGAGATGATCCTGATCCTCGAGGGCCGCGGCTCGACCAGCGTCTGGAACGACGCCGGCAAGCGCATCACCTTCGAATGGAAGGCAGGCGCCATCTTCGCGATCCCGCTCAATGCCTGGCACCAGCATTTCAACGGCTCCGGCCAGGAGAGCGTGCGCTACGTCGCGGTGACCAACTCGCCCGCAGTCATCAACATGTACGACGACATCAATTTCGTCTTCAACATGCCGGCCGATTTTCCCGACCGCTTCGCCGGCGAGGCCGATTATTTCAGCGCCAAGGCGGAGCAGAAGGGCTTCCTGCTGGTGACGAATTTCGTCGCCGACGCCGTCAATCTGCCGCTCATCAGTGCCAAGGAGCGCGGTGCCGGCGGCGGCCACATCCGCTTCAACATGGCCAAGGGCTCGATGTCGAGCCACATCTCCCAGTTCCCGGTCGGCACCTACAAGAAGGCCCATGCGCACGGGCCGAGCGCCCATGTGATCATTCTCTCCGGCGAGGGCTATTCGCTGATGTGGCGGGAAGGCGAAGAGCCCACCCGCTACGACTGGCAGGTCGGCAGCCTGATCGTGCCGCCCAACAAATGGTTCCATCAGCACTTCAATACCGGGGCGACGCCGGCGCGCTATCTCGCCTTCAAGCACGAGATCGCCCTCATCCGCAATTCGCAAGGCGTGCCGACCGCCTGGATCAGCCAGCGGATCGGCGGCGACCAGATCGACTATGCGGACGAGAGCCCGGCCATCCGCGACATGTTCGCGCAGGCTCTGGGCAAGCACGGCATGACGCCGCGCATGGACGAGGTCTATCGCGGCGAGGTCGCGGACCTGCCCCCCAAGGCTTCGCCGGCGCTGCCGAGCGAAGCCGCCGAATAGGTCGAGGAGCGGAAGCCGCACGAAGTAACCACGACCACGATCGTGCACACGACCATCATCATTGAGATTTGACGTTTCGAAGGCGCGCCCGGACTGCATCATGACACCAAGACAATCGCTCGATCCCGCGGCCCCGCAGCCGGTCGGTCCCCTGGTCGATGCGAGTTCGGCGCGCGAGCCGAAGGCGACCGTGCTGCGCGGCCATTTCGGCCGGGTCGAGAAGCTCGATCCGGCCCGCCACAGCGCCGATCTGTGGCTGGCCTTCACCGGCCACGATCAAATCTGGACCTACCTGGCCTACGGACCGTTCGCCGAGGCCGGGGCCTTCGGGCTCTGGCTCAAGGCGCGGGCCGGGATCACGGATCCGTTCTCCTATGTGGTCATCGACAAGGCCGGACATGCCTGCGGCATCATCGCCCTGATGTCGGTGCGGCCGGAGATGCGGGTCGTCGAGGTCGGCAATATCGTGCTGAGCCCGGCGCTGCAACGCACGGCGCTCGCGACCGAAGCGCAATATCTGCTCGCCCGCTACGTGTTCGAGACCCTGAACTACCGGCGCTACGAATGGAAATGCGACGCCCGCAATGCCGCCTCGCGCCGCGCGGCGCTACGGCTGGGCTTCAATTTCGAAGGCCTGTCCTGGCAGCACATGATCGTCAAGGGACGCAACCGCGACACCGCCTGGTACGCCATGCTGGATGCCGAATGGCCGTCGCAGAAACTGGCCTTCGAGCGCTGGCTCGCGCCCGAGAACTTCGACGCCGAAGGCCGCCAGAAGGTCAGGCTGTCGGACGAGACGCGCCCGAGATCGCCGAAGACGGCCGCAGCCAACGATTAGGGGAAGTGGCGTCGCGCCCTCACTCCGCCGTAGCCCGGATGAAGCGAAGCGCAATCCGGGAGCGCTGTTCCCGCATTCCGCTGCGCTCCATGCGGGCTCCAAATCCCCCGGCGGCACGAAGGTGGGCGGATTTGTCAACGATGCGGGCGGCTTGGCTGCCAGTCGGCCTGCCCGGCTGGTGCTCGGGCGGGTCCTCCATTAGAACTCCGCGGGTCCGAGCCGGCCCATTCGCCGCCGTCCGCACATTGGAACCCGCCAGAATGAAGCAAGGGGGCGCATGACCGGCTTCGCGCTGTTGAGCTTCGCCGCATCCGGCCAGGGCTCGGCATTTCCGTCCGATTCCACCAAGGGCGAGTGAACAATGGCGGATATCGCCCAGGTCACGCCCCCGGAGCTCGGCGAGGCTTCGCCGATCGTGGATGTGCCGATCGATCCCTCGACCCCGTTGTTTCGGATCCGGCCCTTTCGTCTCTTGTTCATCACGCGGGTTTCCTCCACCACCGCGGTGCAGATGCTGGCGGTGGTGGTGGGCTGGCACGTCTACGAGCTCACCGACAGCGCGCTTCAGCTCGGCATGATCGGCCTGGTGCAGGTGCTGCCGCCGCTCCTGTTGATGCTGGCGGCCGGCCAGGTGGCGGACCGCTACAACCGGCGCCTGGTGCTGCGCTGCTGCTACGCGGTCGCGTTCTGCTCCTCGGCCGGGCTGGTCGTGGTGGCGGCCCTGCCGCAGCCCAGCATCGCGGCGATCTATATCTTGCTGCTGGTCAATGCCAGCGCGCGGGTGTTCGAGCAGCCGGTGATGCAGGCCCTGGTCCCGGTCATGGCGCCGCGCGCGGTGCTCAACCGCGCCATCGCGGCCCATGTCTCGGCCCGGCAACTTTCGGTCCTGATCGGGCCCTCGCTCGGCGGGGTCCTGTACGCGTTCGGCCCCACCTTCGACTACGGGGTCTGCGCGCTGTTGTTCCTGGCCGCCTCGGTGGCAGGGTTCCGGCTTCCCAATCCGCCCGGGACGGGCCCGCGCACCAAGGTAAGCTGGGACACGCTGCTGGCGGGCTTTCGCTTCATCGGCAGCTGCCAGGCGGTGCTCGGCGCCATGCTGCTCGATCTGGTGTCGACGCTGTTCGGCGGCGTCAACGCGCTGCTGCCGATCTATGCGCGCGACATCCTCGATGTCGGCGCCTGGGGGGCCGGCGTGCTGCGCAGCGCACCGGCGCTGGGCGCCCTGATCGCGGCGGCGATCTTGGCACGCAGCCCGGTGCGACGATCCGCCGGCATCTACATCTTCGTGGGCTTTGCGGTGGTGGGCGCCGCCACCATCGTGTTCGGCCTGTCGGACAACCTGTTCCTGTCGATCGCGGCCCTGATGGTCATGGGCAGCGGCGACATGCTGAGCTCGGTGGTGCGCCAGACCCTCATCCTGGTGACCACGCCCGACGGCATGCGCGGACGCGTCTCGGCCGTCAATGCGCTGTTCTACGGCACCTCCGGCCAGCTCGGCGCCTTCCGGGCCGGGGTGATGGCGGCGGCGTTCGGGGCGGTCGGCTCGGTGGTGATCGGCGGCTGCGCGATCTTCGTGACCGTGGCGCTGTGGCCGTGGCTGTTTCCGGCGCTGCGCCGCGTCGACCGACCCGACCTGCCGCAGGCACATTGATCGCCGGCGCAGACTTATTGATCGGGATGAGGCTGCCGGCTATTCACAGCCGGCGCGGACGCTGCGGGCGGCTTTCTGCTATTCTGGCGCGGACACAAGGGAGAGCAATGATGCGGAAATTCAATCTGTCGGTCAGCGGACTGAGCACCACCCTGGCGATGGGGCTCGCGCTCTGGGAGGTCTACTTCTTCTTTCTCGCAGGCAATACCGGCAAGCTCGCGGGCACGCTCGGGATCTTCACGCCCGACCGCTTGGGCTTCAACATGGCGTGGCTGGTGCTCATCTATCTCTCCTATCAGCTGATATCGATTCCCTTCGCGCTGCCCACGGCCGGACACCGCTTCATCGGCGTGGTGGACGGCATGGCGTCCCTGGTGCCGCTGGTGGTCGCCCTGGTGGTGCTGTTCGGCAAGTCCGAGCTGCTCGCCACCGAAGGACGCTGGGAAGCCGCGATCCTGCTCGCCTGCGTGAGCATGGCCGACCTGTTCGGCGGCTATGCCTTCAACATCGCGCTCAGCCGCCGGATCTTCGACATCGGCGGCGGCGGAACGGCGAATTGATTGGAGGCGAATGGGGAGTTCGTAGGATGGGTTGAGCTCTTGCGAAACCCATCGCGGGGCGGTGCGTGCTGCGCCGCTGATGATGGGTTTCGCATAGCCCGCGAAGACGGGCGTAAACGCCCTGATGAGCTCAACCCATCCTACGGTTCAGAGAGTGTCGGCGCCGCTGCCCTACTTCAGCAAATCGCCCAGCAGCGCCTTGGCGCGGGCCACGACCGCGGGCGGCGTGTTGACGATCGAGTTGGCGATCTTCTGGGCCTCCGCGCCCGGCATCGGATCGACGTCCAGCTTCGCCTGCTCGGCCTCGGCGATGAAATCCGGATCCCGCATGGTGGCGTCGAAGGCGCGCCGCAGCGCTTCGACGCGCTCCGGCGGCGTGTCCGGGGTGACGACCAGCGAACGCGCGATGGCGGTATCGGCGGACAGGAAGGTCAGGACCTGCCGATCCATGTCGTTGTGGGCGAGCTCGTTGAGGAGCGGCACGTCCGCCAGATCGGGGGCGCGCTTCAATCCGATCTGGACCAGGACGATGATCTTCTTGTCCTTGACCCAATCCGGGCGGGTCGACTTCCAGGACGCCCAGGAATTCGAGGCGCGCCCGTCGATCTCGCCGCGCTCCATGGCGAGGTTGACCTCGTTGCCGCCCGGATAGCCGGTGACGAGCTTGAACTTGGTGCCGATCAGCCCGTTCATGGCGGTGACATAGATGACGCCGGCGGTGCCGCCGGGCGCGCCGACGATGAGCTGCTGGGTCTTCACCTGCTCGATGGAGGTGACGCCGCTCTTGTACCAGGACACCGTGACATTGGGCGTGCTGCTGGTGTTTCCGATCCAGAAGAACTTGCGGGTATCGAACTGCACGCCCTGCGCCCCGATCGCCTGCGACGTCATCATGTTGGACATGATCATGTGAAGGGTGGTGCCGTCATGGGGCGCGATGGTGGCCAGATAGTCCGCCGCCTTGACGCCGCCGACGCCGGGCATGTTCTGGGGAATGATGGTGGGCTCGCCCGGGAGATGATGGCCGAGATAACGCGCCAAGAGCCGGCCGCGAAAATCGTAATCGTTGCCGCTCGACGTGCCGATGATCAGGTTCAGCGTCTTGCCGTGATAGAAATCCGCGACCTGGTCGGCACGGGCCGAGGCGGCGGCGACCCCGATGCCGAGCAAGGCCATGAAACCGGAGCGCAATGGGTGGCGGATGACGGATGCGATCATGCGGGTCTCCGATCGTGGAATTTCCGGCCCGGATATCGCCTTGCTGCCGCCGGGCCGCTTGGGCTCACGAAGGCATGGGGCTCGACTCCCGGGAAGCCGACCTACCAGCCGTCCCTATAGCATGGCCGGCGGCCCGGTTCATCTCCGCCCGGACGGCGATTTCTTGCGCAGGGGGCCGGAAAGTGGCACTTTCGGCTCCAGGCCGGCGACCGTTCGCCGCATCATCGACCTCCAGGCCAGCGGGGATCAACGTGTTCGCCAAGATCAATCACGTCGCCATCGTCAGCGAAAAATACGCCTTGCTGGCCAGCTTTTATGAATCTCTGTTCGGCATGAAGCGCTCGCCCAAGGGCAAGATCAACCGTGCCATCACGGTCGGGGACGGCTATGTCGGGCTCAACATCAATCCCCGCAAGGCCGGCCGGCCCGCGGGCCTCGACCATTTCGGCGTCGAGGTGGAGGACGTGGAGACGGTCTTCGACCGCATGCGCACCAAATATCCGGACGCCGACTGGGTGCAACGGCCGAGCACGCGGCCCTTCGCCGGCATCACCGCCAACGATCCCGACGGCAACGTCTTCGATCTCTCCCAGAGGCAGATGGCCAATCGCAGCGGCGTCTATGTGGAGAACGACGGCCAGCAGAACGAGCGCCACATCAGCCATGTGGCGATGCGCACCATGCACCCGGACGAGATGGCGCGCTTCTACACCGACGTGCTGCAGCTCTCCGAGCAGAACGCCAAGCCGGGCGATCCCAATCACTACCTGACCGACGGCAAGATGACGCTGATGATCATGCCGTGGCGCATCAAGAACTATACCGGGCAGAGCATCCTGCCGACCGGAATGGACCATGTGGGGTTCACGGTCGAAAGCGTCGATGCGCTCAAGAACGACGTCGAAGAGCTCGTGGGCGTCAACCCGGTGATGAACCCGATCCCGCTCGGCAAGGGCAAGGAGGGCGGCGCCCGGCTGGAGCTTCTCGAGCAGCAATGCCCGATCGGCGAGCATTTCCTCAGCGATCCGGATTTCACCCTCATCGCGGTCCGCGGCGCCCACTGACGCAGCCGCCGGCGCGGCGGCCCCGACCCGGCTTCCGCCATAAGAACGCGGGAAATCGCCCCGGCCGGCGCGCGCTGAAACGTTTGCGCAACCAACATCGGGCATAACCGCAGCGCTGGCGCGGATCGAGGCGGACCTGATGAACGGCTTGCGCAATTGGAGCCTCGGCTTCCTCGGCACCGCGATCGCGGTCACGGTCAGCTACCTGTGGCTCGACCGGCCGATTGCGCTTCTCGCCCACGCCGAGCTGCAGCGCTTCCATCTGTTCGAGAAGCTCACGCTCATTCCCGATGCGCTGGTGCCGCTCGCGGTCGTGGCCTTCATGGCGCTGGGACTGCGCGGACTGACCGGGCGCGAGCTGTCGCGGTTTCAGACCGTGATGCTCTTGAGCGGCGTCAGCCTGGCGGCCGCCATCATCGTCAAGGATCAGCTGAAGTACGCATTCGGCCGCACCTGGCCGGAAACCTGGGTCCGCAACAATCCCTCGTTCATACGCGACGGCGTCTTCGGATTCCAGCCGTTCCACGGCGGCGCCGGCTTTACCTCGTTTCCCTCCGGTCACACCACCACGATCTGCACCGTGATGACGGTGCTGTGGATCTGCTACCCGCGATTCCGCCTCCTTTACGCGCTCTGCATGGCGGCCGTGGCCATCGGCCTGGTCGGGGCGAATTTCCATTTTCTGAGCGACGTGATCGCCGGCGGATTTCTGGGCATATCGGCCGGCTGGCTCGGCGTCGCCATGTGGGAGATCGGCGCCCGGCAGGTGCGGCCGCCGGCGATCGACGAGGAAGCGGGTTCTTAAGCTTTCGTGTCTCGCCGAAGGGGTGCACTCCACGCCTGCTTCATTGAAAAAACAATAGATTTACAAATAACCGCGATTATGATCGGCGCCCCGGACGCAATCCGCGAGTGTCGATTTCACGAATAAGCTGATTTGCGGCAAAGCGTCAAGAACGCGCGTGGGCCGGTAGTAGGCTCCTTTGTATGAGATACCGGCCACCAGAATTTGAATGTGCGCATGCACACTCGGCGTTTGACCCAGCTCACGAATGCCTTCTCAAAAAGGTCGAGAACCACGCGCATTCCGTGGCCCTGTTCGCGATGTACTACAATTTCGCGCGTATCCATAAGACTCTGCGAACCACGCCAGCGATGGCGGCGAAAGTGACCGAGCGGCTTTGGGAAATACGTGATATCGTGGGTGTTGGAGGCATAGGAAGCCACAAACCAAGGCGCAGCGGCGGGAGGCGCATATGACTCCGTATCAATGGATTGGAATGTTGGCCGTAGTGCTGATTTTTGCCTTTATCCTCTTTGCTTTTGGGCAGGGCTTTAAGGTGAAACACCTGGAGAAGGTCTGGCCCCGGCAATGGCGCCACTGATGGCGCCGCCTTAATTCAAAGGAGCCTACTGCCCGCGGGTCGAGCTCCGCAGCTGAAATCAATACCGGGCGGTGATCGGGTTGAACTTGAAATTCAGGCCGACCGCGATCGAATTGGCCGCGGTGCTCGAGGTCAAGGAGCGCTGTGCGATCGGAAATATGATATTGTTGGATTGATACTTCGTGTAGCGATATTCGCCGAACACTTCCCAATTGTGCCAGAAGCCGAACGAGAGCCCGCCCCCCGCGACCCAACCGGTCAGGTTCGCGGGACCCGACTCGACGGTGCCGGGAGTGGCGGTCCCGGCCTTGCCGATGACTTGCGTCCTGACCACCGAGCCGACGGTCCAGGCCCAGCCGCCGGTTCCATAGAGCAGCACGTTGTAGACCGCGTAGCCGATGCGCCCGCGCACGGTGCCGCCGGCGACGTTCTTGGATTCCTCGCTGTGCATGGCGGTTCCGGCCGCATTGACCAGGTTCACGATGTTGTCGTCGCCGGTCGCGGCGTCGGCCAGGATGCCGATCACAAAGCGCGAACCCGTCATATAGTCGAAACCGAGCTGTCCGCCTTCATGGAAGTTGGAGGTCGTGCCGCTGACAAACGCATCGACGGCGCCGGTGGCCGTATTGATGGTGCTGCCGTCGGTCTTGGAGCGGTCGTAACGGACGTTCGCGCCGAAATAGAAGCCGGTCCAGTCGTAAGGCTGCATCAACGTGCTGGAAGGTCTGGAGTAGGTCTGTACCGGCCCGGGAAGCGTCATCTCGGCCGCCAGCGCTGGACCTGAAATCGCCGCAACCGCAACGCCTAGCAACAGAGCTCGCTTCATGAACGCCCCCAACGACCGCAACCACACGCCCACCCTGGACGCAATGGTAGCATTGGACGCCCGCCATGTGTGTGACATTTGAGCCACAGGGCGCATCGGAATCGAAGTTGATCAAGGGGAGCGACCGGACCGCGAAGGTGGCGGCGGCCGAGCGGGCGGCTTATTGGCTGATGATGTCGACCACACGCATATTGGTCGGATCGACCAGCACGACTTGATTTCCGATCAGGGTGTATTGCACGGTCTTGGCTGCCGGCGCTTGCGCCAGCGCAGCGTCGGGCAGGATTCTCAAGGCGATCGAGGCCGGCAGCTGAACGCCGACCGATACGGCCGAATCCGGCGGCATCTTGCTGTTGGGCTTTGCGCTGTCTCGCCGCACCGCATCGAGAATCGCGGTCCTTTCCGCCGGGGTGAGGGCGAGCGGCGCGGCCGGGTCAGCAACGCCCAGGCTGGCCGAGGGCGGGGTCTGGGCGGTCGCCGGCGCCCCGGCCGCAGCCAGGGCCACGAGCAGAAGCAGGGCCGCCGCCGGGAACCTAGCGCCGACAGTCCCGTACGAATTCGTCATGGCTCATCGACCTCATGGTGGCGATCGGAGCCTCAACGTTTCGGACGCAACGGTGTTCCGGCCAGCGACATCGAAATGCGGCCGAGCGGCAATACCCGGGGTGCCGGCGCACTACCGGCAGCCTCGACCGGCACCCCGGTCGGCGAGCGCCCGGGCTCGGTAAACAAAGCGGATCGTGCCGATCCGGCCGTCATTTCTGCGCCGGCTTGAAATATTTCAAGTCCGGCGGCGACTGATCCTTCTTGGCCGGCATCAGCAGCCCATCCGCGCTCAGGAAGTAATTTTCCTTGCCGATGACGATCTGATGGTTGCCCTCGACGCAGCCGGTCCGCGCCCAGCTCGGATGCGGATCGGGATTGCGCGCGAAGGTCTTGTCGACGCTCCATGGTCGCGTCAAGGCGTGGTCGAATACCGTGATCTCGTCATGCAGGAGATTGGGATCGTTGCGGTCGAGATGAAACCGCTCCTTGAAGGTCGACTGATTGTCGAAGTGCAGCGGCAGCCCGCTGGCATCATAGGCGCGCGGCCCCCGAAACGGGCCGCGGGTCTCGACCTCGAGCACGTCGTAGCGGCCGCCGCCGTCCTGGTCGATCCAGCGGCCGATCGAATAGCCCTCGTAGGTGGGCTCGATCTCCTGCGGCCATTCGCGGCCGTCGGTGTAGATGCGACGCATCTCGGCGCCCAGGATGATGTAGGTGGTTTCCGGCGTGACGATGTATTCCTGCCGCGGCGATGCCATCATGCGCGGCATGCCGCCCGGCATGCAGCGGGCGGTCGGGTAGTTGCCGAGCCCGCCTTTGGCCTGATCGGCCATGCTCTCCTCCAGGACCTTCTGATATTCCGGCGTCAGCGGCGCCTGCTGTGCCGGCCCCCAGGCCTTGGTGGGATCGAACTTGATTCTCTGGCCTCCTAAACGCGGATTGATGGCGTCCCATTGGCCCTTCAGGTTGGGGTACTTGGCGTCGTCGGCGGCCTGCGCGCCGCCCACCGTCATCATCACGCTCATGGTGGCGGCCAGCGCGAGCGCCCATTTCACGCTTCGATCGAACATGTCCTTCCTCCCTGCATCGCGATTGTTTTAATTGGTGGCAATCGACGCGACTTTTTCGCAAGCACATCACGCAAGAACACACGCGCTCAAATCCGGTCGCCTCAGAACCACGGCGAACGCGGATGAACATTAGCATATCGCGGTAGCGCGGAAAGCAGCCGGAGAATTACAATCAGTTATTCTGCTACGAATTTTTCTTATGAGTATTGTTGCGGGCGCGCGGTGACGCGGAAAGCGCCCCCTCCGATCAAAGCATCACGAGACCCAGCTGGGCGGCCCGCGTGACCGCCTCGGTCCGGCTGTCGGCATCGAGCTTGGCCAGAATGGCGGCGACGTGAAACTTCGCGGTGTGGAAGGAGATATCCAACCGACGCGCGATGGCCTTGTTGGAAGCGCCGTCCGCCATCGCGGCGAGCACCTCGAGCTCGCGCGGCGTCAGCGGCGCGGCTGCGGCATCGCCGCTGTCGGAGGCCTCGGCGAGCGCGGCACCGTCGATGAGCCCCGCGAGGACCGGGCGCGGCAACACCACGAGCCCGTTGGCGACGGCCCCGATCGCGGCCACGATCTGGTCGCGCCCGGCGGAGCGCGGCAGGACGGCGCCGGCACCGGCATGGAGCGGCTCGAGCCCATCCTCGGGTTCGGTCGGATCGAGCAGGACCACGAAATTCACCTGGCGGTGGCGCCCGCGCCAATCGGACAGCTGCTCGCGCGAGGGCGCGTCCGCCACCACCACGTCGATGCGGCTCTGCTCGATCAGCCGCGCCAGCGCCGGCGGATCGTTCGCCACGCCCACGAGCGTGACCTGTTCCGCGCGCAGCATCCGCTCGAGCCTGCCGCGCAGGACCGGATCGGTGGAGAAAATCGCGGTGGCGACCATGGCGGCCCGGTCAGCGCGGTGAGGTTCTGCCGGCAAGAGCCTAGGCCACGGCCCGCTCCCCGACCACGATCCGCAGCGTCATCGCGGCGCCGCCGCGCATGAGCCCGAGATCGACGGCCTGTCCGACGCTGTCGGGACCGAGCGAGCGCATGACCTCGCGCACGCGGTCGACCGGCTGGGCGTTCCAGGCCGTGACGATGTCGCCGACCAGCAATCCGGACCGGGCGGCCGGTCCATCGGGATCGAGGCTCACCACCAGAATGCCGCGTCCGCTGCCGGAAGCCTGCGCGTCAGCGGGGCGACGACCGAGCCGCACGGGCTGCAGGCCGGCACCGAGATAGCCGCGGAAAACGTGCCCCTTGGCCAAGAGCTGATCGACGACGCGATCGATGGTGAGGGTCGGAATGGCGAGCACGCGGCGGCGCGGTCCGAGAACCGCCATGCCGACGACGCGCCCCTGCGTATCGACCAGGGCGCCGCCTTCGGCGGCTGGGCTCAGCGCCATATCGAGGCGGAGCAGGCTGTCGATGGCGCCGCCACGCTGGCTGTGCCAGGCCCCGCCCGCGACCGCCACGATGCCGAGGCTGGCGACCGGCGCGCCCTGGTGATTGCCGATCGCCAAGACCACATGCCCGGCCCGCAGCGAAGCCGCATCGGCGGTCTGCGCCGCCGCCAACCCATCCGGTTGGAAGCGCAGCACCGCGACGTCGGTGGTGGGGTCGCGACCCACCAGCGCGGCCTCGACCACACGGCCGCCCGCAAGCGTCACCTTGATGCCCTCGTCCCGCTCCAAGACTTCCTCGGCGGTGACGATGATCCCCGGCCGCCAGTGAATGCCGCTCGTGGAGCGGCGGCCGCCGCCGTGAACCGCCACGATGCCGGCCGCCGCGCGCTCCACCAGCCGGGCGGCATGATCGGAAAACGCGGCCAGCGGATCGGCGGATTCGTCATGTCGGGTTCGGTCTTGTTGGAGTGAATTCCGTCTTGTTGAATTCCGTCATGGTCGAGCTCTCCAGAAATGTTGCATGACCGCGATATGGCACCGGCGCGAAGCCGCCGCTACTGCCCGGATGGCCAGGACTTTGCGCACGGATGACCCTTGGGCGGGCGCCGACATCGGGGCCGTCCGGCACCGTCAAAATTTATTTCCGGGCGCTGTCGAAAAGCCGTCCTCCCGTCCGTCTTAAGGGCATGCCGCGAGCTCCAACCGCATCCGTGCGGGGGGTGAAGCGATAGAAAGGGACGTTCCGATGACAGCCGCAGCCGCGACCAGGCCGTCCGCGCACAGCGAATTGGGCCAGTCGAGCCGCGAGCCTTCCACGGCTCGGGTCACTCCGACATCAGGCGCGGTCCGGACGCTGCGCAACATCGAGATGTCCGCACAGGACATGGCGGACGAGGCCCTCATGGCGCGGGTCGCGCAAGGCGATCGGCAAGCGCTTGCGCTCTTGTTCGAGCGCCATCAGCTGAAAGTCTACCGCTTCGTGCTCCGATTGGTCGCCGACAAGGCGAGCGCCGAAGACATCGTGAGCGAAGTCTTCATCGAGCTGTGGCGCCATGCGGCGCGCTTCGAGGGCCGCGCGCGCCTGTCCACATGGATGCTCGCGATCGCCCGCAACAAGGCGGTTTCGGCCATGCGCCGGCGGATCGATCAGCCGCTCGATGACGCCATGGCGGAGACCATTCCGGATCGCGCCGCGACGGCGCAGGAGACCCTGGAAGCAACCGAGCGGAGCGCAGCCCTGCGCCGATGCCTGGCGCAGCTGTCGCCGGCGCATCGCGAGATCATCGACCTCGTCTACTATCACGAGAGATCGGTCGAGGAGGTCGCCGCCATCGTGGGGGTTTCCGCCGCGACGGTCAAAACCCGCATGTTTTATGCCCGCAGGCGGCTGGCCGAACGCCTGCGCGCCGCCGGTGTCGAGACCGTGCGCTCATAAAGACGGCCGAACGGCTGGTATAAGCCGACCGAACGGCTGGTATTTCCTCTCCCGTTCGGCGCGAACTTGAGGTAGCGTGGCGCTCCTGGGGCGCGCCGGGTTCGCGATTGCCATTTCGGCTCGCCCGATCTGCAACCCTTCACGGCTTGGGGGAGCCCCATGAAACTTTCCAGATATGCGCTGCTCGCGCTCTGCATCGTGCTGCCGTTCGTCGCCGGTCGGCGCCTGGGCGGAGCAGAACCAATGGGAAAATCCGGTGGACCTCAAGCAGCTGATCCCGCCGGTCGTTCCGTTGCCGCCCAACGCGCGGCTCAATGCCGGCACCGTCGGCGGCTCGCAGGTGCCCTACACCACCGCGCCGCTGCAGAATCCGAACCTGACCCCGAGCGAGCCGGCCCCCGGCTTCAGGCTGACAATTCCGGCACGTTAGGGCTCCCCACGCCCCTCGAGGTGCGCCGACTGCGCGCGCGCGTCGGTTCCGGTCACCGTTGCTTTCCAAACCGGGCTCAAGAACCGGACTTCATCAACAACACCAGAGCCATGTCGCCCGCAACCGCGGTGCATGAGGGAGGATCACCGAATGGAACGTTTCATCGCCGATCTGGTCAAGAATTTCGAGAGCGGCAAGGTCGACCGCCGGGAGTTCTGCAAGACCGTTGCGCTCGCCGCCACCGTCTACGCGGCGGGCGACGCCGCCAATGCGCAGGCAACGCGCGGGTTCAAGGTCCTCGGCGTCAATCACATCTCCTACACCTGCCCGGACTATACCCGGGCGCGCGATTTCCAGATCAACGTGTTCGGCCTGGAGAGCGCGCCCGGGCACGACACCGGCAAGCGCGCCAACCTGATGTTCGGCCCCGAGCCCGGCAAGGGCGGCTCGTTCATCGTGACCCGCAACGCCGACGCCACTCCCAGCAACCGGCCGCCGGCGCAGGCCTATATCGATCATTACTGCTACACGCTCTCCAATTGGGACGAAGCGCGCGTGCGCGCGGCGATCAAGGCCAAGGGTCAGGAGATCTCGGCGGCCGCCCCGGCAGCCTGCACGTTCTCGACCCGTTCAACTACGACATCCAGTTCGCCGGTATCGCCGAGGAAAACGCATTCAAGCGCTAGCGCTGTCTTGCGATCGCCGCTTGTCCTGAAATGCTTCAGCTACCCGAGGAGAATCGTCATGGAAGGTTTCGCCGCCCAGAAGCTCAACGAGTTCGAGACCGGCAAGATCAGCCGCCGCCGCCTGATCGAATCGCTCACGCTCGCCGCCACCACGCTCTATTCCGCCGACGCCGCGCAGGCGCAGGCCGACCAGACCCTCAAGGCCCAGCTCATCAACCACATCTCCTACACCTGCCCCAACTACAAGCAGGCCGCCGACTGGTACTCGATGGTGTTCAACCTGGACCAGATCGGCGCCAACGGGCGCGACGTCGCCATGCCGTTCGGCAAGAAGGGCGATCAGCCCTACAACGTCGCCGCCAAGGACGTACCGCTGTCGCATCTCATCGTGCGCACGCCCGATCCGAAGGCGCCGCCGCCGGCGCGGCCGAAGCCGGCGCCGCAGGCGGTCATCGACCACTTCGCGCTGACGGTCGCCGATTTCAACCGCGACCGCGCCAGGGCCGAGCTCACCGCGCTCGGGGTCAAGAACATCCGCGACGGCGGCCCCCGCAGCCTGCACATGGACGACGTGAACGGCTACGACGTGCAGATCTGCGGGCTGGAGAACAACGCGCTCACCGACGGGTGAGTGGCGGGGCGCGGAGGACTCGCCGAATCCCTCCAGTCGTCCCCGCGAAAGCACGCGAAAGCAGGGACACATGCTCCCGTGCCCTCTCGGTCAGCTGCGGCCTTGGCCGGGACGACATTGAGGTATGGTCTACGAGACCGTGATCACGATCTTGCCGAAATGCTGGTTGGCGCGCATCACCGACAGCGCCTGCGCGATCTCGTCGAGCGGAAACGTCCGGTCGATCGGCAGCGCCAGCGTCCCGGCCGCGACCGCAGGCCACAGGTCGGCGCGCATCAGGCGGACGATCTCGCGTACCTCCTCAGGAGTGCGGGTGCGAAACGTCACCCCGATATAGTCGATGCGCTTGAGCGCATGCAGGTCGAAGTTGAAATCACCGCTCATGCCGCCGAGCCGGCCCACATTAACGATGCGGCCGCACAGCGCCGCCGCTTCCAGGTTCTGGTTGACGGCGCTCCCTGACACCAGATCGACGATCAGGTCGGCCCCCTTGCCGCCGGTCGCCTCCTTGGCGAGCGCCGGCCAATGCGGATCGCTGAATCGAGCGCGAAGTCGCAGCCGAACTCCGCGAGCCGGGCCCGGCGTCCCGCATGGGTCGAGGTCCCCAGCACCGGCGAGGCCCCCATCAGCTTGCCGATCTGCAACCCCATGAGGCCGACGCCCGAGCTCGCGCCTGAGATCAGCAGCGCCTCGCCGGCCTTCAGGCGGCCGGCGGTGACGACCGCATTGTGCATGGTCTGCAGCGCCACCGGCAGGCAGGCAGCCTGCGCGAAGCTCATGTTGTTGGCAGGAATGCGGTGCACACGGCCCCAGTCGGTCACCGCGTATTCCGCATAGCTGCCCGGTGCCGAGCCCATCACGCGGTCGCCCGCCTTGATGCTGCTCACCGCGCTGCCGACCGCCGCGACCTCGCCGGCGCATTCCAGGCCGAGCCGCGCCCCCACGCCGCCGACGCGCCCGTGCTGAAGGCCGGCCGCGATCATGAGATCGGCGCGGTTGAGGCTCGCGGCGCGCACCCGGATCAGGACCTCATCGGGGCCGGGCACGGGCTGGGGCAGGTCGCGAAGCTCGACCCCGGCCTCACCCAGAACGGCAGCTTTCATGGCGGCTTCCTCCGGCTCGGGCGCGACTTATACCTTGGAACTGGGAATTCATTGCAATGGCGGCGCGGGCGTCCCATTCTCGCGGCGACGGGGCCTTGGCTCGGCGCGTCACAGCCCGGTCATGAATCTCCTCCATTCGACGCATCCGTCGAACGCATCGATGGTTCCTGGATGCCGCCGCACGCAGGCCAGCCCCGATAGGTAGCAAATGTTTCCGATCCCCAAGAGCGTGTTCCTGACCCGCGGCGTCGGCATTCACCGCCATCGCCTCTCCGCCTTCGAGTATGCGCTGCGCGACGCCGACATCGAGCAACAGAACCTCGTCAGCGTCTCCTCCATCCTGCCGGCGCATTGCGCCCTCATCACCCGCAAGACCGGCATCGCGATGCTCAGTCCCGGCGAGATCACCTTCAGCGTGATGGCGCGCGCCGAAACCAACGAGGCGGGCCGCCACATCTCGGCCGGGATCGGGCTCGCCCGCCCGAAGGATCCGGCCCATTACGGCTACATCTCGGAGCACCATTGCTTCGGCATGACCGAGACCGAGACCGCCGACTATGTCGAGGATCTGGCCGCCACCATGCTGGCCTCGACGCTGGGCATGGAGATCAACCCGGATGCGGCGTGGGACGAGCGCAAGCGCGTCTATCAAATGAGCGACCTCATCGTCGACAGCCTTTCGATCACGGCGGCGACCGAAGGCGCGCCGGCCGGCGACTGGACCTGCGCGGTCGCGGTCGCGGTGTTCCTGTTCGTGCTTCCGCCCGCGGAACCGTCATGACGGTCCCGGCCACCTACGCGGTCCCGCCGAGCTTCCTCGGGGTCGCGCGCCACGATCGCGACGCGCCGATCTGCGTCGCCGGCATCCCGCTCGATCTCGGCACCACCAATCGCAGCGGCGCCCGGTTCGGGCCGGCAGCGATCCGGCAGGCGAGCCGGATGCTGACCGATGGGGCGCATCCGCAACATTGGATCGATCCCGCCACCCTGCCGGTGGCCGACATCGGCGATTTCACCATCGCGCTCGGCGATCTCCTCGGCAGCCTGGCGCGGATCGAGGAGCAGGCGGGCGGGATCGCGCACCTGATCGCGCTCGGCGGCGATCACGGCATCACGCTGCCGCTGTTGCGGGCGCTGTCCAAACGAGGAGGCGCGGGCGCGCTCATCCACTTCGACGCCCATGTGGATACCTGGCCGGAGAATTTCGGGCAGGCCTATGCCCACGGCTGCGTGTTCCACCATGCCATCACGGAAGGCCTGATCGATCCGCGCCGCATGATCCAGGTCGGCATCCGCTCGCCGGTCTCACGCGAGACCCATGATTGGACGCTGGCGCAGGGCGTGACCATGATCACGGCGGGCGAGGTGCACGAGAGCGGTCCCGCCGCGGTCGCGCAACGCATCCGCACGGTGGTGGGCGACGCGCCGGTCTATCTCAGCTTCGACATCGACGCGCTCGATCCGGCCTTCGCGCCCGGGACCGGAACCCCGGAGATCGGCGGCCTGGCGAGCTGGCAGGCGCAGGCGATCCTGCGGCGGCTCGCAGGCCTGCGCTTCGCCGGCATGGACGTGGTCGAGGTCGCGCCGGCCTACGACGTCGCCGAGATCACCGCGCTCGCGGGTGCCACCATGGCGTGGGAATATCTCTGCCTGCTGGGCGGCGCGTAGGGCGCAATCGCTTTATTGCGCCGCTTGAGCAATCCCGTGGATTTTCCGGTTCGGCGAGGTAGATGGCGCAATAAAGCGATTGCGCCCTACGAAGCTACCCGCCCACTGCGGCGTGCTGCTTGGGGGCGCCATGGGTCTTGGGGATCTTGTCGGCGTAGACCTCGACGAAATGGTCGGTACCGCCGATGACGGTGGGGGTCAGGGCCTCGTCGGTGTAGTCCATCTTGGCGGGATCGGCTTCCACCCGCGCCTGGATCGCCTTGTAGCGCCGCACCAGGCGGAGCCAGCGCACCAGCGTTCGCATGAAGTCGTAGATGCGCCAGGGATAGAACACGAGCGGATTGACGATCGGCATGCCATGGCGGCGCGAGGTGCGGACCTTGCGCCGGACGAAGCCGAACTGCAGCGGATGGACGCCCTCGACCCGCGCGGCGCCCGAGAACACCGTCACGCCGTCGAAAATCTTGGTCTTGTTGATCCCGGTGACGGCGGCGCGGCGCATGATGGTCTCCACATGCGCGTCCGAATAGTAGCGCTCCCAGGCATCCGCATAGACCCGCTCCCAAGTCTCCTTCGACATGAGCGGATGGCCGGTGCAGGCGTGCTCGAGGTCGTAATTGTTCATGTCGGGCTCCATCGGCACCCCGCGCAGATGCAGCTTCTTGTGGTCCTCGGAGCCGGGCAGCGGCGTCAGGAAGAAGAACTCGAGCAGATCGATCGGCAGCTCCTGCTTGATGATCTCGATGTCGCGCGCGATCGATTCCGGCGTATCGGTCGGGAAGCCCAGGATGTAGCCCGCATAGGTCAGCACCTTGGCCCGCTTCCAGGCCTGCAGCATCTCCCGGTATTCCCAGATCTTGTTCTGCCGCTTCTTGGTCCCCATCAGGGATTCGGGGTTGATGTTCTCGAGCCCGATGAAGACGGCCGTGCAGCCGGCGCGGGCCGACTTCTCGATGAAGCCCGCAATGCGGTGGCACAGCGTGTCGACCTGCAGGAACAGCCGGATGCGGAAGCCCTCCTTCTCGCGCAGCTCGATCAGGCGATCGAGTATAGGCTCCCAATTGCTGTTGCGCGCGAAGTTGTCGTCGGTGACGAAGAACCGGGTGATGCCCTGCGCCGCATTGGCGCGCACGATCTCCTCGACGTCGTCGGCGGTGCGATAGCGCGACTTGCGGCCCTGCACGTTGATGATGGTGCAGAAGCTGCATTGGAACGGGCAGCCGCGGCCGGCATCGAAGCTGGCGTAATGGCCGGCGACGCGGGTGACCGCCCAGCGCGGCAGGATCGGCAGCGTGGCGGCGCCCATCTCCGGCATGTCGGATAGATAGTTGTAGAGCGGCTTGGCGCTGCCGGCCGCGATGTCGCGCAACAGGCCCAGCATGCGGCCTTCGCCCTCGCCGGCGAACAGGATGATGCCGAGCGCGCCGGCTTCCTTCAGGTCAGGCGGCAGCTCCGGCAGCATGGACAGGCAGCCGCTCACATGGAATCCGCCGATCACCACCGGCAGGCCGGCGGCGCGGAACTGGCGGCCGAGATCGAGCGCGCGCGGGAACTGGTTGGACTGAACCCCGACCAGGCCGATGAAGCCGGCCCCGGCCGCGCGGATCCGCCGCACCGCGCCCTTGACGTCGATGACCGTGTTGCACTCGTCGTAGACCTCGATCTCGATATCGACGTCGGGTCCGAGCGCATGCGCCTGCGCGCATTCGGACAGCAACCCGTAAACGCTGGCGAGGCTGTTGGACGGGATGGTCGAGCGGTGCCATTGGATCACATAGCCGTCCGCGTCATAATGCGACGGCTTGATCAGGATGACGAGGAACCGCTTGGCCGCGGACGCCGCCGGCGGCCGTCGCCCGGGCGCGCTCGCCGCCGAAACCGAGAATTCCCTGGCGAGGGTTCCAAGAACGTTCAATTTCGCACCCCCCAAGCGGTACCGCCCCAAGCCCCCAATCCGGGCCCTTACGCGGAGATCGCGGCCTGACCGACCGGCATCTTACCCAATGGCCGTCCGGGAGGCCACGGATTTCAGGGATGCGGCCATCTCCTTGTCCCCGCGGGCCGGCAGGGCATTTACGCCCGTCTTTAGAGGGCTTTTGCGTCAGTGCAGCCAGGTCCCGCCATTGCGGCCGCCGACCACGCGCAGGTCGATCCGGCCGATCAATTCGGAACGGCGCAGCTCGGCCGCCCGGGTGGCGGCTTTGGCCTGCTCGAGGGTGCCGGTGTTGGAGCCGAACACGACGATGCCGCCGAGCATGACCCCGAACGCGCCGATCAGGACCGCCGGATCGAGGTTGATCATCCCGATGAGCGCCGCCACGAGCGATACGCCGGCGAGCGCCATGGCGGCTTTCGAGGCCAAAATGAGCTTGCGGCAACTCTCGATGATTTCGGCATGTCGCTCGATCTCCGCTTCGAGACGCACGATCTCTTCGCGCGGGTCACCATCGTCCTCGTCCATAGGTTCATCGATCCTGTGGCTTGCAGGAAGGGAGATCCCGCATTCCGCTTCGCTGCATGCGGGCTACCGACGCGGGCCGTATGCTCACTCCTTGAAGTCCGGCGAATTTTCGGTCTGCTGCAGATCCGACGCCAGGTATTCCTGGATCGGGACGTGGATGAAGGCACACCAGAGGGCCGGATTGGCGGGATCGAGATTGAAATGCTGATGCTCGACGCCTTCCGGCTTCATCGGCAGCAGCACGAGATCGCCCTTCTCCCAATCCTTGCGCTCGCCGTCGACCACCGAATAGCCCTTGCCTTCGAGCACATAGATGACGAGGCCGCCCTGGTGCCGATGCTTGCCCGATCGCGTGCGGATGTCGTGGACGAAGACGCGCCAGTGCTGCAAGGGCGTGTCCTTGAAGGTCACGGGATCGAGATAGTAGCGCAGCTTGCCTTGGCGGGTCTGGTACCATTGCCGATCCTCGGCGCGAATGACGATCGGCCCGGTCTGGTTGCGCTCGGCCAGGTCCCGGCGCTGGCGCATGATGCGCTCATAGGGATTGTCGCCGAGCGGCGGCCGCTCGCGCTCCCGCACCCGTTCTGTCTCAGCCATCGACCAGACTCCTCGTCTTCAGCGGAGATTCATCCGCGGTATTCGGGGGCATCCTCGAGCTGCTCGAAACCGCAGCCGCGATCGACGCTCGTGCAGTCGAGCCAATTCGGCTCGGCCGCCACGAACCGGGCCGGCTTTAGCGGGTCGCTGTTGAAATGCTGCACGACGATGCCGTCGGCACGCAGCGGCAGGTTGAGGAGATCGCCGGCCTTCCAGGAATGCTTGACCCCGTCGATCAGCGTGTAGCCCTGCCCATCCAGGATCAGCATGACCTGCCCGCCCTGGAACTTGAGCCGGCCGGAGCGGCTGCCGGGCGGAATCTCCTGCTGAAAGAACATGAGCACCGACAGCACCGTGTCCTTGATGCCGGGATGCATGTACCAGCGCATCAGCCCCTGCCGGCTGACCTCGAGCGGCAGCCCGGATTGCTTGATCACCTGAATGCCCCTGCGCGCCTGCTCGCGCTGACGATCACGCAGCGCCAGCAGCTCGTCCCAGTG
Source organism: uncultured Alphaproteobacteria bacterium (assembly GCA_963744275.1). Classification (GTDB taxonomy): domain Bacteria; phylum Pseudomonadota; class Alphaproteobacteria; order Rhizobiales; family Xanthobacteraceae; genus VAZQ01. The sequence continues at coordinate 174,191 of CAVUSX010000019.1, read as the reverse complement.
GTTGGTCTGCGCCAGCTTGGCCTTGCGATCGGTTTCCATCGATTCTCCTGTAGCCCGGATGGAGCCTTCAGGGCGTTCACGCCCGTCTTCAACGGCTATGCGTAATCCGGGACCGCCGTTCCCGCATTGCGCTTACGCTTCATGCGGGTTACGCGCCACTCTGCAACGGCCGTGGCAGCGTGTATACAGGGGGCGATGAGCGCACATTCCGAGACGTCCGTGGTCATTGCCGGCGCCGGGCCGGTCGGCCTGGGGCTCGCCTGCGAGCTCGGGCTGCGTGGCGTCCCTTGCGTGCTGGTGGAAAAACGCGACGGCGCCATCACGGTGCCCAAGCAGAGCATGGTCAGCGCCCGCAACATGGAATTCTGCCGCCGCTGGGGCGTGGCGCCGGCGGTCCGCAATGCGGTGTGGCCGCAAAGCTATCCGCGCGACTTCGTCTATCTCGACAATCTGCGCGGGCGCGAGCTCATGCGGGTCAAGGTCCCCTCCTATGGGCAGCGCGACCAGCGCGACTTCACCCCGGAGGCCCCCTGCCCGTGCCCGCAGATCTATTTCGATCCGATCCTGATGGGGCGGGTGAAAACGTTCCCCAACGTGACGGTGCGCACCCACACCGCGCTCGAATCGTTTCGCCAGGACGCTGCCGGCGTCGCGGTGCGGCTCACCAACCTCGCGACCGGCGCCAGCGAAGAGATCGACGCGCGCTATCTGGTGGGCTGCGACGGCCCGGCCGGCCGCGTGCGCGAGGCGCTCGCGATCGAGCTCGGCGGGCTCGGCGTGGTCGCCATCAGCGTCAACATCTTCTTTCGCTCGGCCGCGCTCGCAACCTTCCATGACAAAGGCTGGGCCCGCTTCTACCGCCTGATCGACGAGCGCGGCTGCTGGTCGGAGCTGATCCCCATCGACGGTAAGGAGCTGTGGCGCTTGACCGTGTTCGATGAACCGGAGGGCGCGGCTCCTGCGCAGGAGCTGCATGCGCAAGATGGCCGGGGATGCGTTCGCTCACGAGATCCTCTCGGTGTCGCGCTGGGAGCGCCGCGATTTCGTGGCGCAGAGCTATGGGCAAGGCCGCGTCATGATCGCGGGCGATGCCGCCCACGAGTGCTCGCCGACCGGCGGCATCGGCATGCATACGGGCCTCGAGGAGGTGGTGAATCTGGGCTGGAAGCTCGCCGCCATGACGCAAGGCTGGGGCGGGCCGGAGCTGATCGCTTCCTATGCGAGCGAGCGATTGCCAATCGCGCGGCGCAACGTCGAATTGGCGACCCGCTCGTTCCGCGCCATCGCCGCCATCCCGGGCCTCGCCGCCATAGACGCGACCGACTGGCGGGCGACCCCGAATTGGCTGTCGATTCCTGAGCATCTCAAGATCCAATACGGCTACGACGGCTCGCCCATCTGCATCCCGGACGGCACACCCGCGTCCGACCCGGAGCCGCCGCGCTTTGAGCCCTCCACGCGGCCCGGTGCGCGCGCCCCGCATGCCTGGCTCGCGGACGGCAGCTCCACGCTCGACCTGTTCGGCGACGAATTCACGCTGCTGCGGCTCGGCGACCGGCCGCCCGACACCGGACCGCTGGCAGAGGCCGCCGCCGCGCGCCGGGTCCCGCTGCGCGAGATCGCGATCGCGGATCCGGAAGTCGCGGCTCTCTACGAAAGAAAGCTGGTGCTGGTGCGCCCGGACGGCCACGTCGCCTGGCGTGGCGATGCGCTGCCGCCCGACCCCGCCGGCATCGTAGAGCGCATGCGCGGCGCAGGCGCGAGCCGACCGGCGCTTGGCCGATCGAGCGCGCTCGCGGTCGAGACACAACGGTAGCCCGATGGACGACATCGCCAATCCGCATGCAGATGCCCACAGCCATGGCGGACGGGCGCATGTGCATGCCAGCGTGGACCATCTGGCGGGCGCGGTCGGCGCCAGCGCGCGCCTGGGCATCCGGCTCGACAGCGCCTTGATGCAGAAGCTCGGGGTCGCGGCCGACGCGGTCGTGCGGATCGCGACCGAGCGCGGCCGCAGCATCCTGGCGCGGCTCGATGCGCCGCTCGCTGCGGATGCCGGCAGCGGGATCGTGCGGCTCGACCGGTTCGTGCGCCAGGCTCTCAAGGCCCATCTGAATGAATCGGTCGAGATCGAAGCCGCGACCCTCGCGCCGGTCAAGCGCATCGAGCTGTTGCCCGCGGTCGACGTCTCGATGGCGCATGATCTGGTGCCGCACCTGAAACAAATCATGGTCGAGAGCCGCACGCCCGCGAGCGTCGGCGCGGTGCTCTACATCCCGTTTCGCAATTCCCATGCCGGCACCACCTACGAAATCCACAAAGCTCGCGGAGCGGCCCGGCATCGTGGACGAAGCCACCGAGGTGGTGCTCGACTATCACGATTCCCATATTCCGGACGGCGCCTTCGACATCACCTTCGAGGACGTGGGCGGCCTCAACAAGCAGATCAAGCTGATCCGCGAGCTGGTGCAGCTGCCGCTCAAATATCCGCATGTCTATCGCCATCTCGGCATCAGCGCGCCGCGCGGCATCATCCTTTACGGGCCGCCCGGCGCCGGCAAGACGCATTTGGCCCGCGCGGTCGCCAACGAGGTGGATGCGCGCTTCTATTACATCAACGGCCCCGACGTGATCGGCACCTATACGGGCGAGACCGAGGCCAACCTGCGCCGCATGTTCAACGAAGCCGGCCATCATTCGCCCTCGATCATCTTCATCGACGAATTGGACGCCATGGCGCCCAAGCGCGGCGAGACCGGCGCGCACTCGGACACCCGCACCGTCACCCAACTGCTCGCCTTGATGGACGGGCTCAAGCGCGTCGACGCCGTCATCGTGATCGGCACCACCAACCGCATCGATGCGGTCGATCCGGCGTTCCGGCGCCCGGGCCGGTTCGATCGCGAGATCTTCATCGGCCCGCCCGACGCGCCCGGCCGGCGCGAGATTCTCGAAATCCATACCCGCGAGATGCCGCTCGCCGACGACGCGCAAGCCTTTCTGGGCGAGGTCGCCAAGCGCACCCACGGCTTCCTCGGCGCCGACCTGATGGAGCTCTGCCGCGATGCCGGCCTGAGCCGGCTGCGCCGCAGCGCCGGCAACCTGTCGGACCATCGCGCCGCGTTCCGGATTCCGCTCGAGGACCTGCGGGTCGAGCGCGAGGATTTCGAGCTGGCGCTGTCGCAGACCAGGCCCTCGGCGCTGCGCGAGACGCTGATCAGCATTCCGGACGTCTCCTGGAGCGATATCGGCGGGCTCGATGCGGTCAAGCAGCGGCTGCAGGAAACGGTCGAGCTGCCGCTGCGCAATCCGCAGCTCCTGACCGCAAGCGGCTTGCCGCCGCATGTGGGGGCGCTGCTCTACGGCCCGCCCGGGACCGGCAAGACGCTGCTCGCCAAAGCCTTGGCGAACGAATGCGGGGTCAACTTCATCGCGGTCGACGGGCCGGAAATCTTCACCAAATGGCTGGGCGAATCCGAGGAAGGCGTGCGCCAGGTGTTCCGCATCGCCCGCCAGGTCGCGCCCGCCGTCATCTTCTTCGATCAGCTCGAGGCGATCGCGCCGGTGCGCGGCCAGCATTCGGGATCGATGACCACCGATCGGGTGGTGAGCCAGCTCCTGGCCGAGCTCGACGGCGTCGAGCAACTTTCCGGCGTGATCGTGCTCGGCGCCACCAACCGCATCGACCTCATCGATCCCTCGATCCTGCGGCCCGGCCGCTTCGGCGTGCATATCGGGGTCGGCCTGCCCGATGCGCTGGCACGGCGCGACATCCTGCGCATTTGTCTTCGCACCGCCGCGCTGCCCGAAGGGCCGGAGCTCGCATCCCTCATCGAGGCCGCGGCGCCGCTGACCGAAGGCTTCTCCGGCGCCCGGCTGCGGCAGCTGTGCGACGACGCCAAGCGCAGCGCGATCCGCCGCACCGGCTTCACGCAGGTCGCCGCGCCCACGCTCGCCGACATGCTGGCGGCGCTGGAGGCGGAGCGCTCGGAGCACGGTGGGGAGTGAGATGCGCTAGCCCCGCTTGCGGGGAGTGGGCCACACAGCATTGCGGAAAACGAGGAGCGCGGCCCGGTGAGGGGGCATTTGCGCAGGCTCGGACTCGCGGTGAGGCCCCTCACCCCAACCCTCTCCCCGCAAGCGGGGGGGATAAGGCGATAGCCGGAAAAGTAGGCCACTTTTGACCACGGCAGAAAACTCGGGATAGGATTTTCTTCCTCGGTTAAGCCTTATCAAATCGCTGAATTTTATTGTGTTGAACTTAGCCGGCGACAACCCTAAGTTATGCCAACCGAGAGTTCCTTCGCAAACCGAAGAGCAATAGCTCTGACGGCGACGGTTTGGGGGTTGCAATGCTTTGTCGTAGATACTTAGGTGGTCTAACTGCACTTGCCTTAACGCTGAGTTCATCAAATTCGCTTGCGCAAAATTCCTGCAAATTACTGAATATTGACCCAGCGACACTGAAGGACCGGGACCTATTTTTGGAAACGCCAGACGGCATTTGGATCCCATTCGATAAGCTTTCCGGCCTGGACATTCGCGCCAGGACACATCTGCACTTTGCCTATGTTGTTCGGACGCCCCCCGAAAAAAAACAGGAGCGGGGTTGTAGTAATTAAGACCGCCAAATTGGACACGCTGACTGACAGACCGGAAAGAATTGGACGCATTGAATTGGTCAGAAGGGGACCCGTCGGTGACAAGGGCTGCGAAGAGCCGAAGTCATTTCGAAAGGAGACGATTTCGACAAGAGCTTATGAAGATTGGCACGATTATGCGTTACCGGACACACCGGAAGTTAAAAGCGGACCAGAAAAAAATAAAGGCCTTCCATTTTCAGTATCAATCCGCCCGAAGCCATAGCTGCATCAGGACTAGATGACTTGGGTCCTGATGACTGGCCGTTTGACCTACGAAGCAACCGATCCCAATTTTCATTTGATTCACGTGTCGTCTCCACGGGTGTGTACAATGTTTTCTATACCTTCTCCTTCTTTCGACGCCCTTCCTTTTTCGACGGCACCTCTGAGCATCGCACCGAAATGAAAAAATATGTAACCTCTGAGGAACTGGCATGCGTACCAATAGAGCTGTCAGTCGCTTCAAGCAATTATTCGATACGAATCAACGACTTAGAAGGAAGCGAGCCGCCGCCACGAAATAGTCGTTTACCCGAACGACAATGGTGACTGAGCAGACAGACCGGATAGACTTAGCCGTTCCTTAAGATTAAGACCCTATTACTAAATGAGTGGGGAAACCGCCCCGGGAGCATGAAATTGAGTTCCTCCCCTGCACTGCGAAACAATAGCCAAATTTATCTTGGCAGAATAGATATCCGATATTTTTTCGGCGCGGGAAGCGCGATTATCTGTGGTCTCGTCCTATTCTTCTTATCCAGAAAATTAATTTGGGGTCGCGACGCCGCGATCGATGATTGGGCACTATGGGTACTCGCTCTGTTTCCCTATTTTATTTTTTTCGCTCTGAAGGGATTTCTTTCAACCGTTTCACGCGGCGCGGCATCGCTGATCGAAGACGGTCAGTTCATTGCGATCTGGATATTTTCCTTGTTGTCATTTGTAGTGATGCGATCGAATTTTTTGGCGCAATTCTGTAAATCGTATGTTTATGACGCACTTGAACCTGGCTTTGAGCGCTACTTCCTTATCTCAGCAATATACTTGTTTATTGGCTTTGCCACCGTCACTGGCGTCCAACTCATCAGGAGTCGCTTTTCGCTCGCGCCCGTAGCATTCGGTGCGCACGTTGTTAGCTTCGCGATTGGATTGCTAATTTTTTATTTCAGACCTGTTCGCCTTTCCCGTCTAAACGGGACGCCGTATAGCGCCTAAGACAATTCGCGCGGTCGAACTCACCAGGTGACAGTTCGAGTTGCTCAATCGCGCGCAGCATGTTTCGATAGCCAAGCTCCCGATAAGCTTCAACTTGCTCTGGAACAAAAAATTGGTTGAAAGTCGATTGGTGTGGAAAGTCAGGATTCTGCGCTTTGTAACCTCGTGCCACAAAGCTCAATTTTTCTGCCATCGATAATTTCACGTAAATCAGAAGCCCGGAGGCACCACCACTATAAGCTATTGGCGCAACAAAATAAGGGGACTTTACGTACTTCGCATTCTCGGGAAACCCTGGGCGATTTGTCGGAATGAGATCATCAAGCTGATCCTCTAGATCTATAAATACTCTCCAAAGTCTTCGTTGACGCGCTGCGCTACCGAAAAAAGCGCAGGCATTGATGTGGTCGGGTCAGCCTCTCCGTCTAGGACCAAAATAACGGCAAGCTGACGACGGATAAGTTCATAAATGCCCAAATTATCGAAGTGCCCCCCGTCGCTGAGTTCCATGTGATGACCTCCGCTGTGATAGCCAGCTCTCGTCAGGCCATATCTCAAGCCCGGATCGATGTGGTTCGGTTCGCGGGTCCGCTTTCCTGCATCTTCTTTTGAAGGAGAACCCACCCACATTCCCAAACGAACATTCAGAAGGATCATTACAATCGACAAAAGTCGATCACGAGTAATGCCCGCCCCAACATACGCGGAATTGGAATTTGCGGCCGCGCCGGAAGCAGCCATTGCAGACGGTAGTGTCAATGCACCATGCTTCGCGATATGGCGTGGTGTGCTTTCCCAACCAGTAGCTTCACACCCCACATAAAGCGGACTAAGAATAAAGTTCTCACCGCCCCTCGACGCGATTTTCCGATCTCGATCATTTATTAAAATCGCATTCGTATTAATTATAGGGTAGGGAAGCAGACGCTTTCTTGCTTCGGCGGTACCCACATTGGGCGGGGGCCATAAGTCGGCAAGAGACAATCGGTCCACGCCCGAAGAAAAATTGACGGTATTGTCCATTACGCTTTCCGGCGCCGGCATGAATGCTTCCATCAAACCAGATCACGGTAGAAACGGTGAAGCCCGACATAGTTTATGTTCGTTCGCAAGCTGAGAGACAAGGAAAACACGATCGTAAGCAGCACTATCCCTCGAATGGCGTTTTGAGTGATCTCCGCATCTGATGCAACGAAGTATTTGGTGCTCGCCAGGACCTGTGCCATGGTGTAAGCAACGATCGCCATGGAATAAAGAAAAATTCCGGACACTAGCGTTAGCCCCCAGCGCATATAAATGCCAGGGGCAGTTTTCTTAGATTGTGCTCAGTGATCAAAAAAAGCGGAAATGAGGCCACTAGATATTACTACTGTCCCAGAGGAAACATTTAAGACCGTGTTCTGATTATAAATCATCAAATACGGTACGATTGGCAACGACCCGATTAAAAATAACAATATTGTTATGACTAGCCATTTACCCGCGCTTACTTCGAATTTTCTTCGCCACTCATAATTCGCCGAGACTGCGACGCGGCGAGACTGTAGAGCCGCAATAATTAGCAACACAATTCCGAGACATAAAGCGACTGCCCCTGCCCCAATCATAGTCGGATCTTCTTGTCCGAAATTGAAATGATTCGCGCAAGTACAAGCCCAATCGCCAAACAACCAATTCCAAGTCCCCCGAATAGAATGCGATTGTCTCTTTCGAGCTGACCCTCCTTATCATACTTCTGCTTCGGTGATATTTGCGTATCGAATGAGAAGGCTATCGCCCAAAGGACAAAGAAGAACATGATGCCCATGGCAATCCAAAGGCAGCATCCAAAAAGAACCGGCAAGCTTAAAGCGACCTCGTCTCCAATCCAGTGTGCCTCCATTATCCCAGCCAAAGGATTAGGAATGTAACTAACCGGGCCTGGCAGACACAATTCGAGCAACCGAGAAAGCCAAATTAGCAACAGAAGTGCCAAACCTCCTAATGGAAGCCACACCAATAAATTGAGAAACAGCGTTCGCATCACAACGGCGGTGGCTGACCAGATTGTTATTCCGTCACCCGGCGTTAGGTACTGACCGTGCCAACGTAAGAATGCTAATCTGGCATCCTTGACCTCGTCACCCGATCTAAGATGAGGAGTCGTTCCAAACGGAAAGTCTTGGGCGCAGCAACCCGTTGAAGTGTCTTGTCTCCACAACCATTGAAGAGCCGAAGCTATGTAGCCGCCGCCAGACACGCTGGACATGTAGTCGAAATTTCCGAGTATATTATTTTTTGCCAGTGCTTGTAGCGCACCAAGACAGAAGACCGCCGACCTTATTCCTCCCCCCGACAATGCCAAACCCGTCCAAGGCAGTTCAGGTCCCCCGCGCGCGCGATAATCACAAATGCGTTGCTTTTCGCGCGTCACCATTTCCATCGCTTGGAATTTATCGAAATACAACGCCGTCTTGTCGATCATATTCCCCCCCAAAGCGTGAGACACGGGTGACACTGCGGACCGCGCATGAGAACTCACAGGGCATTTTCTCGCTGATCGCGGCGACTTTATCATGGTTGTAAACTTCTAACTTAACAAGTGTTTTCTTCGAATAAAAATGCACCCGACGCCTTGCGTCGGGCTCAATTATCGATTCGTTCTAGAAATATCCGGTTACTCTTTCGCTCGCTTTGAGGACTTTCGAGTAGATTCGATGGGTCAACGCCAATCCGTGCCGCAAACGCATTCAGCCCGACCAGCTCAATTTCATTTTCAGCCCATTTGAACAGCGCGGCTCGTCGCGATTCGAATTCTTCCAACTCCGCGTTCAGTGTCGTGACGGCTCGAAGAAATCGACCTTCCAGCGTCTTTGAAATCAGAAGTCGGGGGAGGATGATCGATCCAACCCCCCAAAAAGTGAGCGAGCGGGTGTGTCAAAAGCTTTGCTTTTGGACGCTTCCGCGGGGACTTTATTCCGTGATCAAAAGTGGCCTACTTTTCCGGCTATCGCCTTATCCCCCCCGCAAGCGGGGCGAGGGAGCGCGCCGAGCCCGGTACAAATGCAATCAACCAAACATCCCCTACCGCCGCGGGAACGGCAGCTGGCCCGAGTACTTCTTCACCATGGCGTCGCGCTGGTCCCGGCCGATGCGGTTGACCGGGGGGAACTGGTCCTTCCAGGCCCATGGGCGCACCGCGTAGTAGATGGCGCGCGAATTGGTGTGCGGCCCGTGGGCGGCCTGCTCGGGCGGCATGCGCGGATCGAGCGGGGTCGCCCAGCAGTTCGGGATGATCTCGATGTCGGTCGCCGGATCGACCCGCGTGGTCATGGCCCACATCACCTCGTCCATGTTGGAGGGGTCGATGTCCTCGTCGACGATCACCACGAAGCGGCCGTTGCGGGCCGAGGCCGAGCAGCCCAGCACCGCCATGGCGGCCTGCTTGGCGTGACCGGCGTATTGCTGCTTGATGGCGACCACGACCAGGAACATGTGATGCACATAGGTACCCACGATCCCGGGCACGCCGGCTGATCTCGAGCTGCTGCCACAGGATGCCGCCCTCGAAGCGCACCGCATGATGCGGCGCGCCCGGCCATTGCGGCGCCATGTTCAACAGGATCGGCGCATTGCGGTAGTAGATCGCCTTCACCCGGATGACCGGTTGATGGTCGGCGGTGCCTTTGCTGCCGACCGTGTAGTAGCCGGGCCATTCGCCGAACGGACCTTCCAGATGCGATTCCACCTCGGGCGGCGGCATCTCGCCTTCGATCGCGATCTCGGCATGGGCCGGGATCGGCAGCCCGGTGATGGGTCCTTTGATGACCTCGACCGCTGCCCCGAGCATGCCGCCGGCGCGATCGAGCTCGGAGATGCCGAACGGAAACTTGGTGTGCGACAGGAAGAACAGCAGCGGATCGCCCCCGAAGGTGGCCACCACCGGGCAGGCCTTGCCCTGCTTCCAGTAGCGCTCCGCTATCAGGCGGCCCTGCTGGCCCGGACTCTGCCAGATGCCGAGCAGGTTGCGCTCGTGCACCTGCATCCGGTAGGTGCCCATATTGACGTAGCCGGTCTCCGGATCGCGGTTGAGGAAGGTGCAGCCGGTCCCGATATAGCGCCCGCCGTCCTCGCGATGGGATTTGAGCACCGGGAACGCGAGCAGATCGACCTCGTTGTCGCGCATGATGTTCTCCATCACCGGACCGGTCGCGACCTCCCGGGGCGGGATCGGCGGCGCGCCCTTGAGGCGCTGCGCCGCCAGACGCACGATCTCCATCTTCGGCGTGTCGGGCGGCAGCCCGAGCGCGATCGCCATGCGCACGCGCGAGCCGGCCGGGAGGCTGAGCACGCGGAAGCCCTTCGGATAGCCGGCGATCTCGTCGAACAGGAGCGCCGGCGGCTCGTCGATCAGCTCGGAGGCGGCCTCGGTCAGCGCCCCGATCTCGAGATTCCAGTCGGCGTCGCGGATCACCGTCACCTCGCCGAGCGTCTCGCATTCCGCCAGGAATGAGCGCAGTCCGTCGTACTTCTGCGGCATCGCGTTAGGACCTTTCGTCGCGCCGGTTGTCGGCCGGTTCTCCGGCTCCGCCGGTTTGCGCCCCCACAATACGTGATAAAGTCGTCATTGAAAGACCCGCGACCCGAAGGCGTTCGGAGCGCGGCCTTGACCTCGATGGAGGAACCTATGAGAGCCAAGAACAAGAACTCCGCGCCTCCCGGCGTGGAGACGGTGGCCGGCAACGGCCTGTTGCATCGCCGCGCGCTGCTCGCAAGCGGCATCGTGTTCGCGGGCGCGCTCACGACCGGCGCCGCCGGCAGCCTCACGGCCGCGGCCGCCGAGCCGCTCACGGACGATCCTTGGAGCCGGGGTCCCGGCGCCGTCACCCCGGTTTTGCAGCAGCGCTCGCGGTTCGAGGACAAGGTCGTGCGCACGCTCAGCAATCCGGACGGGGCGCCGCGCACCCAGCATGCGCGCGCGCCGCTGCATCTGCTCAACGGCACCGTCACCCCCAACCCGCTGCATTTCACCATCCTGCACACCGGCATTCCGGACATCGATCCCGACCGGCACCGGCTGGTGATCCACGGCCTGGTGCGGCAGCCGCTGGAGTTCACGCTCGACAAGCTGATGCGCTATCCGATGGTCTCGCGCATGCACTTCGTGGAATGCGGCGGCAACAGCGCGCCGCTGTTCTCCAAGGAGCCGCTGCAGGCGACCGTGCAGCAGATGCATGGGCTGTCCTCCTGCGCCGAATGGACCGGCGTGCCGCTCTCCATCCTGCTCGATGAAGCCGGTGTCGATCCCAAGGCCAAATGGTTCGTGGCCGAGGGCGCCGATGCGGCCGCGATCGACCGCAGCGTCCCGCTCAAGAAGGGCATGGATGACGCCATGATCGCGCTCTACCAGAACGGCGAGCGGATCATGCCCGGCAACGGCTATCCGATGCGGCTCCTGCTGCCCGGCTGGGAAGGCAACATGAACACCAAGTTCGTGCGCCGCATCCAGCTCACCGATCAGCCGGCCATGAGCTACTACGAGGAGCGCAACTATTCGCCGCTCTTGCCGGACGGCAAGGCCTACCGGTTCTACTTCATCAACGAGGTCAAATCCTTCATCACCCAGCCCTCGTTCGGCTATGCGCTCAAGGAGCCGGGCTACTATCATATCTCCGGCATCGCCTATTCGGGCACCGGCCGCATCGCCAAGGTCCTGGTCTCGGCCGACGGCGGCAAGAGCTGGGGCGAAGCCGCGCTGCAGGGCCCGGTCCATCCCAAGGCCTATACGCGCTTTCGCATGCCGTGGCGCTGGGACGGCCAGCCCGTGGTCCTGACCAGCCGCGCCTGGGACGAGGCCGGCAACGTGCAGCCGCTGCGGGCGGATTTCATCGCCCAACGCGGGCAGACCAAAACGGTGCCGAACGTGCTCGGCTTCCCCAACAACCACTACAACAGCCTCACCAGCTGGGGGATCGATGCCAAGGGGGAGATCAAGCATGTCTACGCGTGAGAGCCGCCGCAAGGCGCTGGCCGCCGCCCTGTTGCTGACGCTCGCGGGTGCGCCCGCCGGCCTCGCCGCCGATGCGCCGAGCGTCGGTGATCAAAGTCCCGGCAAGCCCGGCCTCGGCAAGCCGATCACCGAGGCCGACATCAAGGGCTGGAACATCACCATCCTGCCCGACGGCACCAACCTGCCGCCCGGCAGCGGAACCGCAGCCCAAGGCGCCATGATCTTCGCGCAGAAATGCGCGCCCTGTCACGGCGAGGGCGCCAAGGGCGGCTCGTCGCGGACGCTGGTCGGCGCCCCCTCGCTGACCGAGGCCGGCATCGAGGCCGACAAGACCATCGGCAATTTCTGGGCCGACCCGACCACGGTGTTCGACTACATCCGGCGCGCCATGCCCTGGCCGCAGCCGCGCACGCTCTCGAACGAGGAGGTCTATTCCCTGTGCGCCTATATCTTCTCGCTCAACAAGTTCATCGGCGAGAACGACAGCATGGACGCGCAGTCGCTGCCGAAGGTGAAATTGCCCAACAAGGGCAATTTCATCATCAAGTTCCCGGATCAGATGCCTCCGCGGGGATGAGCGGGTGGGCAGGGCCTCCAGCCCAACGTGAAGCGTCTCGCAAATAGGGTTAGACCGCGCCGCTTAAGCCGTTGTAGGGTCGCGAAGATCACTACAGCCTCATCCTGAGGAGCGCGCCCTCGCGCGCGTCTCGAAGGATGAATGCAGGGCACGAACGCGCGGCCATCCTTCGAGACGCCGTGCTCCGCACGGCTCCTCAGGATGAGGTTTGAAAATCATGAGCCAGAGCGACGCAGCAACGCGGCTTGACGCGATCCGCCAGGCTTGGCGGGACGCCAATGTCACGCCGCTGTGGGAGACCACCGCCCACAAGCCGGCCGACACCACGCCGCGGGCCTATCACTGGAAGTGGCGGGTGCTGCGGCCGCTGATCGACCAGGCGATCGAGGTCACCGGCATGGAGAACGCGGAACGCCGCGTGCTCGCGCTCACCAATCCGGATGCCATCGGGGGCCGCAACACCACCACCAACCTCAACGGCTGCCTGCAGGTGCTGATGCCGGGCGAGTTGGCGCGGCCGCATCGGCATACCCCCAATGCGCTGCGCTTCGTGCTCGAAGGCGGCGGCGCCACCACGGTGGTGGACGGCAAGCGCTGCGCGATGGCCGAGGGCGACCTGATCATCACGCCCGGCATGTCCTGGCACCAGCATTCGCATGATGGAACCGCTCCGATCGTGTGGTTCGATGCGCTCGATGTGCCGCTGCACCAATATCTGGGCACGGCGGTGTTCGAGCCGGGGCCGCCCAAGAATCTGCCCGAGCCGACCGACGATGCGGCCTTCGCGGTGCCCAATATCGTTCCCGAATTGCAGGCGCCCGCGAGCTATTCGCCGGTGTTCCGCTATCCGTGGGCCGCGTCGGTCAAGGCGCTCGCCGCAGCTCCGCTCGCCCGCGACGGCGCGCGCAAGATCCGCTACGTCAATCCGATGACCGGCGGCCCCGTCATGGCGCTCCTGGATTGCACCATGACCCGCATCGCGGCCGGCACCGAGACCATCCCGTATCGCACCACCAGCAATGCGGTCGGCGTGGTGGTGGAGGGCAGCGGCACCAGCCGCGTCGGCAACGAGACCTTTGCGTGGCAGCCGAAGGACATTTTCAGCATGCCGCACGGCAACTGGGTCAGCCACAGTTGCGACAGCGGCAGCGCCACCTTGTTCGTGGTGAGCGATCGCGAGGTGCTGCGGCGGCTCGATCTGCTGATCGAGGAATACGGCAATCAGAGGGCTCTGTAGGATGGGTTGAGCGCTTGCGAAACCCATCGGCGGCAGCGCACCGGGCGCGGCCCGTGATGGGTTTCGCATAGCCCGCGAAGACGGGCGTAAACGCCCTTGTGAACTCAACCCATCCTACAAATCAAGCCTTTCCCACACCCATCGGGCACAAGCGAGCAGACGCTGGTCGTCGTGGCGGCGGCCGATGAGCTGGATGCCCACCGGCAGGCCGCTCGGGCCCGTGTGGGTGGGCAGGCTCATGGTCGGCACGTGCAGGATGGTCCAGATCGCCTGGAAGCCGGGGTCGCCGGTCGAATCGAGGCCCAGGGGCGCCTCGCCCTGCACGCAGGGTGTGAGCAGGATGTCGAAGCCTTCGAGCACCGCCGGGAGCCGCGCGCGGCAGCTTTCGCCGAGCCTGATCGCGGCCAGGTAGTCCTGGTAGGGCATCGCCATGCCGAGCTCGATGCAGCGCCTGAGCTTGGGGCTGATCAGATCGCGGTGGCTCGCCCACTCGGCCGCCATGCTCTTGGAACGTTCGTAGTTGTTGATGGTCTCACGCGCCGCGGTCTTGAGGCCGGCGAAATCCGCGGGCAGCACGACCTCGCGCACATCGGCGCCCGCCAGCGCCAGCCGCGCCGCCGCATCCTCGACCGCATGCTTGGTCTCGGGCTCCGCGGTGTCCCACAGCGGCGTGCGGCACAATCCGATTGCGGGCGCCGAGCCGAGCGCGAGCGGCGTACCCGGCGGGCCGCCGAGCAGAACAGAGGTGACGAGCGCGATGTCGTCGAGGGAGCGCGCCATCAACCCGATGGTGTCGAGGCTCTCGGCCGCGAACTTGAGGCCGGCCCGGTTGAAGGCCCCGAAGGTCGGCTTGTAGCCGATCACCCCGCAATAGGCGGCCGGCCGCAGCACCGAGCCTCCGGTCTGGGTGCCGAGCGCCGCCGGCAGCATCAGATCGGCGACCGCGGCCCCCGATCCGCTCGAGGAGCCGCCGGGTGTGTGGGCTGCATCGTGCGGATTGGTGGTCGGCCCCGGCGTCATGCCGGCGAATTCACAGGTGACGGTCTTGCCCAGGATGACGGCGCCGGCGGCGCGCAGGAGCGCCACGCAGGCGGCATCGCAGGCGGGGCGGTGGCCCGCATAGATCGGCGATCCCATCTGGGTCGGCTGGTCGGCGGTATCGATGACGTCCTTGATCCCGATCGGAACCCCGTGCAGGGCACCGCGGATCGGCCCGCGATCGAGCGCGCGCGCCTGCCGTAGTGCCAGCTCCGAATCCACATGCGCGAAGGCGTGAACCACCGGCTCGCGCGCTGCGATGCGGGCGAGGCAATCGGCCACCACCGCCTCGGCGGTGGCTTCGCGGGCCGCGACCCGGCGCGCGATCTCGGTTGCCGAGAGCTCGTTGAGGCGGCGCGCCATGGCGTTCTCAGTTCTTCAAGGCGCGTCCCGCCGAGGTGCCGGCGATCTTGCCGAAGACGGCGCCGGAGATGAGGCCGGAGCCGCCCGGATAGTTGAAGTAGAAGATCCCGCCCACCAATTCGCCGGCCGCATAGAGCCCGCGGATCGGCTGATAATCGGTGTTGAGCACCTCCGCGTCGGTATTGATGCGCAAGCCGCCGAACGTGAAGGTGATGCCGCAGGTGACCCCATAGGCTTCGTAGGGCGGCTGGTCGAAGGTGTTCGCCCAGTTGCTCTTGTTGATGGCGAGCCCCTGCGTGCCGCGGCCGTCCTTGACGTTGGGATTGAACGGGACGTCCCGGCGCACCGCCGCATTGTATTCCGCGATGGTCTTGACGAACTGGGCGGCATCGACGCCGTCGAGCTTCTTGGCCAGCTCCTCGATGGTATCGGCCGTCACCTTGGTGATCTGGCGGATGCGATATTCGTCGCGCTGCAGGTGCTTCACCTTCTGGTCGAAGATCTGCCAGGCGAACTGGCCCGGCTGCTCCAGAATGACGCGGCCGTATTTGGCGTAGGTGTAGTTGCGGAAATCGGCGCCCTCGTCGACGAAGCGCTTGCCGGTGGCGTTGACCATGATGGCGAACGGATAGGAATGCTTCTGGAACTGGTCGCCGACCGCGAGATCGCCGAACTCGGGCGCGTTCATCTCCCAGCCGACCGCATGGCAGCCCGACCAGTTGCCGCGCGGGCTGGCGCCGATCTCGAGCGCCATGCGGATGCCGTCGCCGGCGTTGAAGCGGCTGCCCCGCACCTTGGCGAGGTCCCAGCCGGGGCCCAGATAGCGCGTGCGCCATTCCGGATTGGCCTCGAAGCCGCCGCAGGCGAGCACCACCGACTTGCCCCGCACCTCGCTCACCTGCTCGTTGCTGCGCACCCGCACGCCCTCGATGCGCGAGCCGTTGTAGAGAAGACCGAGCGCGCGGGCTTGATAACGAACCTCGATGCCGCGCTTTTTCGCCGCCTCGGTCAGCATGTTGACCAGGCCCGGCCCGCCGCCGACCGATTCCACCGTGAGGCCGCCCCAGAACTTGAACTTGCCGTCGATCTTGAAGGCCTGGCGGCCGTAGATCGGGATGAAGCGCACGCCCTTGTCGCGCATCCAGCACAGCGTGTCGAAGCTGCGGGTCACCATCAGCTCGACCAGATCGGGATCGGCGCGGTGCTGGGTCACCCGCGCCATGTCGTCGAAGAACTGCTCCTGCGTGTAGGTGCCGAAATCGGTGGTGGCGATCTCGGCCTGCGTCAGATCGGGGACCAGCGTCTTGATGTCCTCGACGCCGTTGTAGACGACGCGGATCGAGCCGGCCGTGAACCGGCTGTTGCCGCCGGATTCCTGCTCGGGCGCCGCCTCCAGCATGAGCACCGAGGCGCCTTGCTCCTGCGCCGCCAAGGCGGCGCAAAACGCGGCGTTGCCGGCGCCGACGACGATGACATCGTATTCTGACATTGTTGTTCTCGCTCTTGACGCTGCAGGCTGTAGCCCGGATGGAGCGCTCGCGTAATCCGGGTCGGCTGTCCCGCATTTCGCAAGCGCTCCATGCGGGCTACAGCTATTCGCGATTCGCTACTACCACTGCCCCGCATTGCGCTGCGCTTCATGCGGGCTACAAGGGCTAATTCTCCACCACCCGCCACTCGATCGTTTCGCCGCCGCGGTACACCAGCGCCCGCTCGTCGGGGCCCTCGACCGCGATCTCGGCGGGCGCGGTCCAGGGCGAGCGCTCGAGCGTGATGGTGCCCTCGTTCACCGGCAGGCGGTAGTGGCGGGGGCCGTTGAGGGACGCGAAGGCCTCGAGCTTGTCGAGCGCGCCCTCCTCCTCGAACACCCGTGCATAGGTCTCGAGCGCGACCGGAGCGTTGAACAAGCCCGGCACGCCGTTCACGTTCACCTTGCGGGACATCGGATGGGGGGCGGAATTGGTGCCGAGGAAATAGCAGGCCTCCCCGGAGGTCGCGGCCTTGCGCAGCGCCAGGCGATCGGGCTCGGTCTTGATGACCGGCATGCAATACATGTAGGGCTTGAGGCCCCAGCCGAGCCAGTCGGTGCGGGTGAGCATCATGTGATAGGGCGTGATGGTGCCGCCGACCTGCGGGGCGGCGCTGCGCACGAAATCGACGCCATTCTTGGACGACAGGTGCTCCAGGATCATGCGCAGGCCGGGGAACTGCTTGACCCATTTCTGCAGATAGCGATCGATGAAGCTCTTCTCGCGATCGAATATGTCGACGGCGGGGTCCACGTCCTCGCCGTGCATCAGGAACGGCATGTCGAGCTTCTGCATGCGCTCCAGCACCGGCATGATATTGCGAAGATCGGTTACGCCAGCGGCGGAATTGGTGGTGGCATGGGCCGGATAGTATTTGACGCCGGTGAACACCCGCTTCGCGAAAGCCGCGCTCCACGTCGTTCGGGATCGGTGCCATCGGTGAGATAGCAGGTCATCAGCGGCTTGAAGGTCGAGCCCGGCGGCAGCGCCGCCATGACGCGCTGCCGGTACGCGATGGCCTCGTCGGTGGTGGTCACCGGCGGCACCAGATTGGGCATCAGGATGGCGCGGCCGAAATGCCTGGCCGTATAGGGCAGCACCGCCTTGAGCATGGCGCCGTCGCGCACATGCAGGTGCCAATCGTCGGGTTTCCGGATGGTGATGCGCTGAGTCATGATGTCTGGTTACTGTGCTGGTGTAGCGTCGGGATTGGTAGCGCTTGCGTAATCCGGGATGCTGCTCCCGCATTTCGCTATCGCTCCATGCGGGCTACGAGAGTCTATCCGATCGGCGCGGCGGCGGCGACCAGGGTGGGGGGGGTTTCTCGAACTTCATGGCGCCGGTCAAGTCGGCGACGCGGGCGAAGCCGCGCTTGCCGCACCAGGCTTCGAGCCCGTCGATGATCGCGATCATGCCGGAGGGATTGCGGAACGTCAGGTAGCCGATCATCACCGCGCTCGCGCCTGCCAGCATGTACTCCACCACGTCCTCGACCTTGACGATGCCGCCGCAGCCGATGATGGGGATTTTCACCACCCGCGCGCACTGATGCACCATGCGCAGGATGATGGGCTTGATGCCGGGCCCCGAAATCCCGCCATAGCCGTTGCCGATCATCGGCCTGAAGGTCTGCGTGTCGATCTTGAGCCCGAGCAGCGTATTGGAGATGGTGAGCGCATCGGCGCCGGCCCGCTCCGCCGCCTGCGCCACCAGATCGATCTCGCCCGCATTGGGCGAGAGCTTGGCCCACAGCGGCTTGTCGGTCGCCGCCCGCACGCGGGAGACGATCTCGTAGGTGTGGTCCTCGTGCAGCGCGAAATTGCCGCCGCCCGGCTCGCGCGTCGGGCATGAGATGTTCATCTCGATGGCGTCGACCTCAGGCCGCGTCACGGCGCGCGCCATGGCGGCAAAATCGTCGGCGGTCGTCGCCGTGATGTTGGCCACGGTCGGGGGCGTGTAGCGCTTGTAGTCCGGCAGCTGGTGATCGAGGAAATAGTCGAGCCCTTTGCCGGGCAGGCCGATCGAGTTGATCATGCCGCCTTCGAGCTCGGCCACGCGCGGGGGCGGATTGCCGATGCGGAATTCGCGCGACACCGTCTTGGTCACCAGCGCGCCCAGCCGGTTGATGTCCATCACCTGGGCGAGCTCGGTGGAGAAAGCGCCCGAGGCCGGCATGATCGGGTTCGCGAGCGTGAGGCTCCCGATCTTGACCCTCATATCTACCATCCGACCGCCTCCTGCAGATCGAACACCGGGCCTTCGATGCAGACCCGCCGCAGCACCTTCTCGCCTCCGACCTCGAAGGTCTTCACGCACACGTAGCAGGGGCCGAGCCCACAGGCCATGATCTGCTCCATGGCGACCTCGCCCGGGATGCCGTGCTGGCGGCCCAGCCGCTTCATCAATTGCATGAGGCGGTTGGAGCCGCAGGTGTAGAACGCATCCGCCCTCCCCTGCTGGATCAGCCGCTGCAGGATCGCCTCCACGTTCTCGACCGCGCTCGAGCCGTCGGAATCGAGCACGCAGACGACCTCGCCGACCTTGCCGAACAGGTCGTCCGCCATCACGAATTCGGCGCTGCGCGCGCTCAGGATCGCGGTCACCGCGACCCCGTTGTCGCCGGCGAGCTGCGAGATCGGGGCAAGCGTGGCGAGCCCGACGCCGCGGCCCAGCACCACGACACTCTTGGCACGCGGATCGAGGGAAAAGCCCACCCCCAGGGGCCCCACCATGTTGAGCTCACCCCCGACCGGGAGCGTGGCGAGCCCGCGCGTGCCGCGGCCGACGCACTTGTAGAGGAACTCGATGCGGCCCTGCCCGCGGTCGATCCGGTAGACGCTTTGCGGACGGCGCAGCCACAGCTCGCCCACGTCCGGCGACGGGCACAGCAGATTGAAGAATTGGCCCGGCTTGACGGCGAGCGCCTTCGGGGACGCCTGCACGACCAGATGCTTGTATTCGGAGTTCACCCAATCGTGGGAGACGACCGGACACAGGGCCTCCTCGGCCGGTATGTGCGGCGCGGCGGCGGAGGGCACGCTCTTGCCGACCACGAAGGGGGCGGAGGCGAACATGTCGTGGGCAGAGGGCATGGGGTGGCTTTCCGGGCGCGACGGCTCCCGGCCTTGTAGGCGCCCCGCGTACCAAAATCAAGATTTGTTCCAATTTTTGAACAGTCCCATTGTAAATTGTAAAGAACAATGGAATTCTCGTTGTTATTTCGGGATTTTGGGGCGGGGGGTGCGATTGCGCTAGCGCCGAGCCCGGCATCGAGGCGCAATTCGCCAGTTTCAATTTCGCGAATAGTCTGATTTGGCGGGAGGGGTCAAGCCCGGCGACCGGCCCCGGAGGTAAAATAGGGGCGGAGGATAACCATTCTTAAGGCTCTATCCGGCAATCTTCGCGACCGCGTTGATTGGGGGGCCCCATGTCGCAAGTGTCGCAAGCGTCACATCACGTCACCACCGCAAATCCCGCCACAGTCGAGCTCTTCTCCTCTCCTTTCCCGGCCGCATGGGTTCTCGACGGCGCTCCGCAGGCGCGGGCGACCGCCATCGCCCACAGCCGCGACGGCGCCATGACGGTGATCGCGTGGTCCTGCACCAAGGGCCGCTTCCGCTGGCACTACCAGGTCGACGAGATGGCCCACATCCTCTCCGGCGAGGTCATCATCACCGACCAATCCGGCGCCGAGCGCCGCCTGGGTCCCGGCGATACCGCGTTCTTTCCGGCCGGCAGCGCCAGCGTCTGGCAGGTGGTCCGGGACGTTCGCAAGATCGCGGTCTGCCACGTCGCGGTGCCCAAGGCGGTGGGCCTCGGCCTGCGGATCTGGAGCAAGCTTTGCCGCACCGCCGGGGAGCTGCTGGGGCTCGATGCCGAGGCCGGCGCATCGGACGGCGGATTGATGAGCGCGGAATGCTCGAGCGCACCGCAAGCTCAGTCGGCAGCCCCGCCCGGCTGACCGTCGCCGGCCGCCTTCAAGAGACGGAAAACGTCGGCTCGAAGCCGCGCCGGCGAACATCGGCAACGGGATACGGCTCCCTTCGCTCGACTTTGACTTGATATGTCGTCGCGCAGCGTCCCCGAGGGCAGCGCCGCCGCGCAGCCCGCTAGGGAATGTTACGCTACGGGATATTACGGAATTTTCTCGGCCCTCCAAATGCTCATAGGATTTGCCCGAGTCGTCTTGCATGTTGCTTCCTTCCTGCATGCGATGTTTGGAGAGAGCCGATGTCGAGCCGCACAATCACCAGCCCGGAAAACGCAGTCCTGGGCGAGATGCCGGGAGCGGAGCAATTCCTCCAATTGGGCATGTTGTATTCCACCGGCCGATCGGTGCCGACCGACATGGTGTCGGCCCACAAGTGGTTCAACATCGCGGCCATGAGCGGAAGCAAGGACGCCGCCCTCTTGCGCCACGAAATCGCAGCCGAAATGTCCGAGAGCGAGATTGCCGCGGCGCAGCGCGCCGCGCGCGCCTGGGTCACCCGGCACTGAGGCGCGAGTGAAGTCGCGGCATCCGCGCGGCCAGTACAGAGATTCCTCTGCTTGAGAACCAACAACCTCATTCTGACGTCCCCACCCGGAGAGCGCGTGAAGGAATTGTCCACGGACGCGGTGGGCGTGCACACCATCGCGACTATTCGGCCGCCGAGAGGCCGTCGAACTCCGTCACCTGACGCTCGAACAGGCCGCGATAGATGCCGCCGGTTCGCGCCGTGAGCGCAGCGTGGGTACCCTGCTCGACGATTTCGCCGCGATCGAACACCAGAATCCGATCGAGACTGCGCACCGTCGACAGCCGGTGCGCTATCACGATCGAGGTGCGCCCCTTCATCAGCCGCACCATCGCCTGCTGAATCAACGCCTCCGATTCGGAATCGAGGCTCGAGGTTGCCTCGTCCAGGATCAGGACCGGCGCGTCGGCGAGGAACGCGCGTGCCAGCGCGACGCGTTGCCGCTCGCCACCCGACAGTTTGACGCCGCGTTCACCGACCAGCGTGCCGTAACCCATGGGCAGGCGTAGGATGAACTCGTGCGCATTGGCAAGCCGCGCGGCCTGCTCGATCGCAGCCATGCCGGCGCCCGGCCGGCCATACGCGATGTTGGCAGCGAGCGAACGGTGAAACAGGATCGGGTCCTGCTGCACGATCGCAATCTGGCTGCGCAGCGAGTGCTGGGTCGCTTTCGCGATATCCTGGTCGTCGATCAGGACCCGCCCGCCGGAACATCGTAAAGCCGCTGCACCAGCTTCACGAAGGTGGTCTTGCCGGAGCCCGAGCGGCCAACCAGACCGACGCGTTCGCCGGCGCCGATCTCCACTGACAGACCCTCGTACAGCGGCACCCGATGGCCGCCGTAATGGAACGTCACGTCCTCGAACACGATGCGGCCGCCTTGGATGTCGATCGGACATGCATCGGCGGCATCGGCGATGCCGATTGCCTCGTCATGGATCGCGACAAGCTCTTCCATGTCGTTCACCGAGCGCTGCAGATTGTTGATGTGCATGCCGACATCACGCAGATAGGCGTGGATGATGTAGTAGCTGCTCAGCACATAAGTAACACCGCCCGGCGAAGCGCGGCCCGCCATCCACAGCAGCAACGAGCCGCCGATCACCGAGGCGCGCAGGCACAGCAGCACCGTGAGCTGCGCCGTGGAGGTGTAGTTGTAGCGCAGCCAGGTCCGCCGTACGCGCCCGCGCCAGCGGCTCAGCACGCGCACCAGCCGCGCGTCCTCGCGCACTTCCGCGCCGGACGATTTCACCACGGCGTTGCAGGTCAGGGCATCGGCCAGCGTGCCGCCGACCCTGGTGTCCCAGGCGTTGGAGATGCGCGCCGCCGGCGCGATATAGCGCGTCGAGAACACGACCGTCAGCGATACATAGATCAGGGCGCCGAGCGCGACCACGAGACCGAGCGAGGCCCAGTGCAGCCCGAGCAGGATCACCGATCCCAACAGCACCACCAGCGACGGCAACAGCGCCATCAGGATGGTATCGTTGAGGAGG
This sequence comes from uncultured Alphaproteobacteria bacterium, assembly GCA_963744275.1. Lineage (GTDB taxonomy): Bacteria > Pseudomonadota > Alphaproteobacteria > Rhizobiales > Xanthobacteraceae > VAZQ01. The sequence goes on along the minus strand of CAVUSX010000019.1, from coordinate 151,587 downwards.
TCGAGCGCCCACATGCCGCGCGTGATCTTGCGCACGGTGGAGCCGGCAAAGCTGTTGGCGTGCCAGTCGGTCGAGAAGCGCTGCACCCGCATGAAGGCGTCGCGCGCCACGTCGGACATGATCCGCAGCGTGAACGGCACGATCGCCCGCAATCCGGCGAAGCGCAGGATGATCGACAGCAAGCCGAGCGCAACGATGGCGCAGAAGGCCGACCACGCGGCGTGGCGGGCGGCCGGGTCGGCCGTGCCGAGCGTCAGCGCGTCGACCAGATAGCCCGAGAACATCGGCATGAACAGGTCCGCGACCGTCGCCCCCAACAGGCCGCCGGCGACCGTGAGCGCACGGGCCGGTTGATTGCGCCATTGGCGAAGCACAAACGGAATCACCACGCGTATCGCAGCGGGTCGCTTGTTGATTGAAGCGGTCATGTCGTCATCGGCGGTGCTCACGCACACGCCGACTCCATCCGGTGACGCATGGCGGCAAAACAGCCGAACACGAGCGTCGTTAAAGAAATCAGTGACTTACTGGGAAGTTGGAGATCGCGGGCGGGCCCGATCGATGCTGCCGAAAAACGCCCCTAACGGGCGACGCGAGCATCCGGCATGGGCCGCGGACGCGAGGAGGCGATATGCGAACAAGACGTAATCATGCAAATCCTCCCCGGTTCGAGCGAGGACGTGCCGCTTATAAATGAATCGGGGAGGTTTTGCAAGAGAGCCAGGGCGGAAAGAGGGCGGAAAAGCAGGGCGAAAGCCCGGGCAAGCTTCCGTCGGAGAGTGAAATCTATTTCCTCAGGCGCGACAAACCACCAAGGCCTTGCGAGAGTGCATGCGCGGCGCGCTCCGATCAGAAGTCCGGCTTGTCGGCGGTCGGCAGATGCGCGTCCTTGTCGGAAAACTAGTTGTCAGCTGATAGTCGTGCTGCACATTTTCGGCGCAGACGCGCTCTTCCCATGGGCTCGCGCCGCGGCCATAGGTGATGGTCGCCGACCAGGGCATGGTGAAGACGCCGGGGTCCTCCACCGTGAATTCGAGCTGCAGGCCCTTGCCCCGGTAGTTGGGATCGACGGTGCCGCCGGCGCGCGGCCATTCTTTCTCGGCGCGCGCGATCGCTTCCTTGGTGGCCTCGTAGTCGATCAGACGGTAGCGCTCGACCACGTGCAAGGCTTGCGTGTACGGCGTGCCGAAACGGTCGATCATCCGGTACGGCCCGAGCCTGACCCCCACGGTGTCGATGACCAGCGTATCGCCTTCGTAATGGCCGACCGAATCGCCGTGCACGGACGGGATCACCTTTGCCGGATGCGGCTGGTTCAGCCGCACCTCGCGGAAGTCGTTGTCGTGCTCATAGATGAGAGTGACCTTGTCCGGCTGCTGCAGCAGCTGGACATCGAAATTCCAGAAAATATAGGGCAGCGGATTTTGCAGGCACTGTTGTCCGGGTCCGGAAAGGCCCGGCCCGACAATGAGATTTCGCCGAGCTTCTTGACCACCTCCGCGGCCTCGGGCTTGAGGATCGGATTGGTGTAGTCGCCGACCAGCTGATCGAAATTGCTCGCGCCGGAGGGCAGCCGCGATTTGTTTCTGACCGGGCCTGGCCCCGAGAGCTGGCGGGCCAAAGCCGAGCCCGGGATGCGCCCAAATGCCGGAGAAATCCGGGATCGATGCCGCGCTTTGCGCAGCGCCGCCTGACGTGGCAACCGCGGGCGCCGTCCCTTGCCCGATGGCGGGAGACGCAACCGCGCCCGCCCATGCGGTCAGTGCAAAAAACAATTTCAGCCGTACACGCATGTCACCCTCGCTTTCCCCGGTTGCGATGGCTCCGTCCGTCATCAGGCTACATCGTTTCGGTCCGGGGAGGAGTCGTTCCGGCGGCCGTTCCGGCGGTAACCCTGAGCTGCCTGGCAGCCCAACTTGTTCGGGGGATGTGGTAGGGTACACTGGCGAGCCGTTGTCACAGGATGTCATCGCAGGTGGCGCACTTGCAGCCGCCGGCCGACGCTGGAAGGCAGTCCAACACAGCGAGCGATTTCGCGCCGTCGATGAATTCGACAGGGGGGCAAGCATGGGCTTCAACGCTTGGATCCGCGTCTTCTCGCTTGTCCTGATATTCTGCGGCTGCACCTGGGTGCGGGCGGATGTTTTGGCGGCTGAAGCGCCGGCGGCGGCGGGCGGGACCACGTCCGAGGGCACAATAGCGGGGATTGCGCCGAGCAGCGTCGTAGGTCCGACAGGCATCGACGTCAAACGTCCCCTTTTTGGCGGGGCCTGCAAGGCCTGCCCTTGGGGCGTCCTCGCCTCCGTCACCAAGGAGGCGCTCGAGCCCGCCGGCTACGACGTACAGATCTGCTGGGTCTGCTGGTCCAGTTACGGGCCGCGGGAGATGGCCGACAAGACCAAGCCGGTTTGGCCCGCCGAGGCCGACAATGTCCCCAAGGCCTATCTGGAGCTGCCGCCGGACGCGATCCCGGACATCAGCGCCACCAGCGAAATCAATCTGATCGCGGCATGGAACGGTGTCGGCCCCTACGCCAAGGACAACCGGCAGAGACGGAATTACCGCGTCATCGCCGCTGTGCAACAACCGAATTTTCTGATGATCGCGGCGAGCAAGACATCCGGGATCACCGATCTGTCGCAAGTCAAGAACCGGACCAAGCCGACGTGGATCGAGATCGTCAACCGCGATGCGGCGGTCGACGAGGTTCTTAGCTATTACGGCATCGCCGAGGACGCGCTGAAGGCGAACGGCGGCGGCTTTATTCGCACCTCGGAGCGGCGTCCACGCGCCGCAGCGGACCTCTTCGTCGGCCACGCGCTTCTGGTCGACACCCCCGAGCAGCGTGTCTGGTATGAGGCCAGTCAGCTCGATGATCTTATCTTTTTCGACATACCGGCGCCGCTCTTGGGCCGTCTCGCACAGGTCCCGGGATACGGCAGAGCGATCGCGCCGCTGGCGCTGCTGCGAGGTGTGGACAGGCAGATCCCGACCGTCATGCGCTCGGCCCACGTGATCTATGTTCGCGACGACGCCCCCGACAGCTTCACCTATGCGGTTGCCAAGGCGCTCGACGAGCATCAGGAGCTGTTCCGAATGTTCGGCGATCCGTTCTACTACGATGCGCGCCTCGTGGCGCACAGCCCGGTCGTGCCGGTGGCGCCGGGCGCCTTGCAGTATTATCGAGAACGCGGTTACGTTCATTGAAGCCCAGGAATTCGAGCTGTTTCCCGGGATGACGGAGCCGGACTTCTACTCTCCTGTATTGGTCGATGAAGCGGCCGGCCGGACGAACGCGGCGCCGCACGAAGGAGGAATACATGAAGCTTGCCCGGACGATTGTGCTCGCGAGCGCCGCCGCATTGACATTCATGGTGACGGCTGCGGTCGCGCAGCCGGCGCCGAAATTCGAGATTGATGCGAGCTGGCCCAAGCCGCTGCCGAACAATTGGATCTTCGGGCAGATCGGCGGCATTTTCCTCGACAAGGACGACAACGTCTGGATCAGCCAGCGACCGCGTACGGTGAATGATCGCGACAAGCGCGCCGAACGTGGCGACAAGTCGATCTGCTGCTACACCGCGCCCTCCGTCGTCGAGCTCAACCAGGCGGGCGACGTGGTCAAGGCGTGGGGCGGACCGAAGACCGCCCACGGCTATGACTGGCCGCAAAACGAGCACGGCATGTTCATCGACTACAAAGGCAATGTCTGGCTCGCCGGCAACGGCGACGACGACGGCATGGTCCTGAAGTTCACCAACGACGGCAAGTTTCTCATGTCGATCGGCAGGTCCGCCAAGCAGACCAACAGTCTCGATCAGACGCGCGTCGGCCGCGCCGCCGACATGGTGGTCGATCCGCAGACCAACGAGCTCTATGTGGCCGACGGCTACTTCAATCATCGCGTCGTCGTGTTCGACGCCGACACGGGCGTGTTCAAGCGCGCCTGGGGCGCCTATGGCAAGCCGCCGACGGACGAGAAGATCACCTATGATCCGAACGTCCTGCCGCAGCAGTTCGGCAATCCGGTGCACGGCATCAGGATAACCAACGACGGGAAGTGGTGGTTTCCGACCGTTTCAACAACCGCATTCAGATCTTCCAGAAGAACGGCACCTTTGTCCGCGAAATCCCGGTCTTGCGTGAATTGACCGCGCCGGGCGTCACCGGCTCGACCGTGTTCTGGCCGGATAAGGGGCAGACCTATTGGTTCACCTCGGACGACCCCAACGGCCAGATCCATGTGCTCCGCCGCAGCGACGGGCAGGTGGTCGGCAGCTTCGGGCGCGTGGGGCGCGGCCCGGGTGAGTTCGAAAATCTCCACAACATCGGCATCGACAGCAAAGGCAACATCTACACCGCCGAGGTGCAGGGCCAGCGCGTGCAGCGCTTCCTCTACAAGGGCGGCCTGCCTCCAATCGGCCAATAGATGGTGCCTTGCGCTGGTTATCACGGTTCCGCCGGCGTTGGCTGATCCTTTCAGGGTCGATTGTCCATGGCGCGGCCATGGTTCGAGACGCGCGGGCGTTGCCCGCGCCCTCACCATGAGGGCTGAAAGAGAAAAATCTCCGCGCGAGCCGCTAGCCGGATTTGGCCTGCTCCCGAATGGCGCGGCGAAGCGCGTTGCCGAGGCCCTCGACGGTCATCGGTTTCTGCACGGAGCAATGGCCGAGCCAGCCGGCGGGCAGCCCGTCCGCCCCCATGCCGGTCGCGAACAAGAACGGCACCCCTCGCTCGGCCAGGATCTCGGCTACCGGAAACACCTGCCGGCCGCCCAGGTTCACGTCCAGGATGGCGACATCGACACTTTCCTCGCGCTGCGCCAGGTCGATCGCGCGCTTGACATCGGCCGCGGTCCCGACGACCTGGCAACCGAGCTCCAGCAGCATGTCCTCGAGCAGGAGGCATATCAACGAATCGTCCTCGACCACGAGGACGCGAAGTCCTTGGATATCGTCAGGCACGCACAGCCCCCGTTGTTGCAAGACACCTCTACTCCGACGCTCCGCGGCCTCGGTCAGCGCCGCAGCCGGATCACATTCCTCGAATTGCTCTCCGCCAGCGCCGTCCGGACCTTGCGGGCGAGCTCATCGTCGATGAAGGGCTTGCTGATGATCTGGGCTTCGCCAATTCCGGCCAACGCGGTGCGGTCGGCAAATCCGGTGACGAACAAGACCGGCAGTGTCGGCCGCTTGGCGCATGCGAGGCGGGCGACCTCCGCCCCGTTCATGCCGGGCATCGCGAAATCGGCGATCATCAGATCGATCTTGGGCTCGCGCTCGATCAGATCGAGCGCCGCCGCGCCGCTGCCCGCCTCCAGGACCTTGTAACCGAGCTCATGCAGGGTGGCGCGGGTGACCTCGCGGACCGCATTGTCATCGTCGATCAGCAGGATCGTCAGGCCGCGATAGACCTCGGCGCCGGCGACCCGCATGGGCGGGGGATCCCGCCTGGCGCGTGTCGCCTCGGAGCGCGGCAGATAGATGTGCACCGACGTGCCTGCGCCCAGGCGCGACTCGATACACACTCCCCCGCCCGATTGCTTGGCGAAGCCGAGCACCTGGCTCAAGCCCAGGCCCGAGCCCTTGCCGACCTCCTTGGTGGTGAAGAACGGCTCGAAGACCTTGGCGCGGATATCGTCCGTCATCCCGGTGCCGGTGTCGGATACGCTCACCGCCACGTATTCGCCGGCCGGAGGATCTTCCGGACGTTGCGCGGGCCCGAGCTTGGCGTTCCCGGTTTTCACCTGCAAGGTGCCGCCGACCTGCATCGCGTCGCGCGCATTGATGGCGAGGTTGAGGACGGCCAACTCGAGCTGGGTCGGGTCGACCAGCGCCGGCCACAGGCCGCAATGATGCTTGGTCTCGATGTGGATGCTGCCTCCCATCGTGCTCTGCAGAAGATCACGCATGCCGATGACGGTCTCGTTGAGATCGAGCGATTGCGGCTCCAGGCGTTGACGGCGCGAGAACGACAGCAGCTGATCGGTCAATTTGGCGCCGCGCTCGGCGGCCGATCGCATGTAACCCAGCCGCTGGCTGGATTTGCCGTTGATGCCCTTGGCGGCGAGCTCCTTCTCCAGAAAGCCGATGTTTCCCAGCACCACGGTCAGAAGGTTGTTGAAGTCGTGCGCGACGCCCGAGGTGAGCTGCCCGACCGCCTCCAGCCGTTGCATCTGGCGCAGCGTGGACTCCACCCGCTCGCGCTCGGCGATCTGGCCGAGCAGCTGCCGATTGGCGGTCGCGAGCTCCTGCGTGCGCTCCTCCACCCGCGAATTCGAGCTCCTCGTTGAGGCGCCGGCACTCGTATTGGCGACGCCGACCGCGCAATCCGGTCTGCACGACGCTCACCAGGGTGGTCGGATGAAACGGCCGCTCCAGGAACGTGACGTTGCCCATTTCCTGGGTCAGGCGCGCGGCCGCCGGATTTCGTTCGAGGCCGCCGCCGTGCTTGGTGAGCAGGACGAACGGAAAATCCGACCAGGGCGGCTGGCGCGAAATCCAATCGATGAGCGCCTTCGCGTCGGGACTGCGGGCGGCTTCCTCGGTGAGGACCGCGACGTCGGCGCCACGACGCAGCTCCTGCACCAGCTCCTCGAGATCGAGGCAAATCTCGGAATGGATCTTGGCGTCGCGCAATATTCCCTTCGCCACCACCGCATCGCGGCCGCGCGGCGCGAGCAGGAGCGTGCGTTCGGACCGGGGCGGGATCTCTATCATGGGGCTTGATCCATGAGGGGTTCGGCCTTCCCCACATAGCTCGGCACTCCGCGCAGCACGCCCTGGAAGGCGCGCAGCGGCGGTCCGATGGCAAGTCCGCCGCTGCCGATCTGAAATTCGCGGATCGTATCCTCATGCGATCCGGTGCGCTTCTTGATGGCCGAGATCGCCCGCCGCACCCGCCCCAGCGCCTCGAAATAACGCAGCAGGATCACGGTGTCCGCCAAATAAGTGACGTCGATCGTCTGCTTCATGTCGCCGATCATGCCGTGCTGCGCGACCGCCAGAAACGTCGCGGCGCCCTGCCGGTTCAGGTACTGCAGCAGCTCATGCAGGTGCAGGAGCAGAAACTGCTCCTCCGGCATGGCGGCCTGGTAGCCGTTGAGGCTGTCGATCGCCACGATACGGATGCCTTCGCGGTCGACGCAGCGGCGTACCCGATGGGAGAACTCGCCGGGCGACACTTCGGCAGCGTCCACCTGCTCGACAAAGAGCTTGTTGGCCTCGCACATCGCCGCCAGATCGATGCCCAGACCCTTGGCGCGGGCAAACAGCAGGCCGAGCTCCTCGTCGAAGGCGAACAGCGCGGCGCGCTCGCCGCGGGCGACGGCGGCGGCGATGCAGTGCAGGATCAGCACGGACTTGCCGGTGCCGGCCGGGCCGATCACCAGCGTACTGGACCCCGCCGCGACCCCGCCGCCCAGCAACTGATCGAGCTGCGGAATTCCGCTCGACAGAGCCTGGTCGGGATATCCCTTGCGATGCTCGGCCGCCACCAGGCGCGGAAACACCTGCACGCCGCCTTGCGTGATCGTGAAGTCGTGATAACCGGCGCCGAAGCTCTGGCCGCGGCACTTGATGATGCGCAGGCGGCGGCGCTCGCCGCCATAAATCGGCGCCAGCTGGTCGAGATGAAGGACGCTGTGAGCGATGCTGTGGACCGCCCGATCGGTGGTCTCGGTGGTGAGATCGTCGAGCAGGATCACGGTGGAGTTGTGCTGGGCGAAGTAGTGCTTGAGCGCCAAGATCTGGCGGCGGTAGCGCAACGAGCTCTGGGCCAGCAGACGAATCTCGGACAAGCTGTCGATCACGACGCGCTTGGGCTTGAGCCTTTGGATGGCTTCGAAGATGCGCTGGATGGTCTCGCCGAGCTCCAGATCGGAGGAATAAAGCAGGCTCTGGTGCTGATCCGGATCGAGCACGCTTTCGGGCGGTACGAGCTCGAATATCTCGATCGCTTCCGGGATCGTCCAGCCGTGCGAGGCGGCGCCTTCGCGCAGCTCGCGTTCGGTTTCCGCCAAGCTGACGTAAATCCCGACCTCGCCCGCCGCCGCGCCTGCCAGCAGGAATTGCAGCGCGATCGTGGTCTTGCCGGTGCCGGGGCTGCCTTCCAGCAAGTGAAGACGGTTGCGGGCCATGCCGCCACCCAGAATGCCGTCGAGGCCGGCGACTCCGGTCGCCGCCCTGGGCAGAAGTTGCGTCATGGCATCCATCGCAGACCCCCGGGATGTCGCGTTTAATGAGAGAGATACGCCCGCGGACGAGAAAGCCGCCCGCGCAGGCGGACCCACGCAGACAAGGCGCCCAACGCAGGACCCTCGCGGAAAGTTCCAGCCCGATGGAAGGGGTCGATCGGTAGCGTGGGAGGCGGTCCCGTTCAGCGGCGGCGACCAGTTGCGCTTGAGAGCCCGCTGCCATCTCGGCGCGGCGCCTGGCGGCACGGACGGCTTCCCCGGGTGGCCGCATGGAACCCAGACTGGCGCTCCGACGTTTGCCGCTGCGTGAGGGTGGAGACGCGAGGTCCGCAAAATGCTTATTTGGATCGCACTCCCTGCAATTATTCTGGGCTCCGGCTCCTGTTTCCTCTGGTCTATACATAAACATGAAGTGCCCACGCTGTAGGTGGGCGTGGCCCCGCCAGAGGCCGTAGGCGGACCTATCGCTCATCGCGGTGGGCGTTGGGATTCCGTCCAGGCCCATTGGACCGGGCCATTGGATCGGTCTGCAGCCCGGATCGAGACCCAGGCCTCTGTCTTATTCTGCTGCCTTGAGGGAACTGATGGTTGCGATCGGGCTTAGTTACGAATACCCGTTCCAACAGTGGGCGAAAATCGTGAAAATCCAGCTGGGCTTCGACCTGACCTACGCGTGCGCCGATGCGACGCCGATGATTTTGATGCTCAACGTCCATCCCTCGCGCGCGGCCGACTTGCTCAAGCCTGACAGGCTGCATTTTTCGCCGCCACGTTCCATTACGCCCTATGTCGACGGCTTCGGGAACAAATGCGTGCGCGTGCTGGCGCCGGCCGGCGAGCTGCGGGTGACGGGCAGCACGGTCATCGCCGACAACGGCCGACCGGACCCGATCGATCTCGCGGCGCAAGAGCATGCGGTCGCCAGCCTGCCGCACGACACGCTGGTGTACCTCCTGGCCAGCCGTTATTGCGAGACCGACCTCATGATGGACAAGGCCTGGGAGCTGTTCGGTGGCGCGGCTCCAGGCTGGCGCAGGGTGCAGGCGATCTGCGACTTCGTGCACCGGCACATCGAATTCGGCTACCCGCATGCGGATGCCACCAGGACGGCGGCCCGGGCCTTCGCGGAGCGGCGCGGCGTCTGCCGCGACTTCACGCATCTGGCGGTCACCTTCTGCCGCTGCCTCAATATTCCGGCGCGGTACTGCACCGGCTATCTGGGCGACATCGGCGTGCCGCCCGATCCGGCGCCCATGGATTTCAGCGCCTGGTTCGAGGCCTTCGTGGGCGGGCGCTGGTTCACCTTCGATGCCCGCCACAACGTGCCGCGGATCGGTCGTGTGCTGATCGCGCGCGGCCGCGACGCCGCCGATGTCGCCATCAGCACGACATTCGGGAAAAACGTGCTCAAGTCGTTCAGCGTGACGACGCACGAAACCGACGAGAGCAGCGCGGCGACCGATGAGCGCACGATGGTGGCTTGAGCGGGCATTTTTGCATTGTCGCATTTTCGGACGGAAAACCGGATTCCACCCCTGCCTCCGCAGGGGCAGGCATTTTCCTGAAAATGCTCCCGCTCGCCGCTCATCCGTCCAAGGTCGCCCGCACCTTGGCGGCGAGTTGCTCCAAGGTGAACGGCTTGCCCAGGAAATTCACGCCCGGATCGAGCACGCCGCCGTGCACCACGGCGTTCGGGGTGTAGCCGGTGGTGAACAGGATCTTGAGATCGGGCCGGCGGCGCAGGGCCTCGTCCGCGAGCTTTTTCCCGTTCATCTCCGGCATCACGACGTCGGTGAACAGCAACTTGACGTCCGGCCGGCCATCGAGAATGCGCAACGCCTCCATCGCGCTCTCGCTGTCGATGACGCCGTAGCCGAGGTCGGTCAGCGCATCGACGCTCATTTGCCGCATCAGCTGATCATCCTCGACCACCAGGACGAGCTCGCCCGCATAGCCCTTCTGTATCGCCGGCGGCCGCGCGCGCTCCAGCTTTTCCGTTTCGCCGATCAGGCGCGGGAGGTAGATCTTCACCGAAGTGCCGGCACCCGGTTCCGAGTACACCTTGATATGCCCGCGCGACTGCTTGATGAAGCCGTAGACCTGGCTCAAGCCGAGCCCGGTTCCCCGGCCCGCCGGCTTGGTGGTGAAGAACGGATCGAACACCCGCGCAGCGACCTCCGGCGCCATGCCGGTGCCGGTGTCGCTGACGGCGAGCATGACGAATTGCCCGGGCTCGGCCTCGGCGTTTTGACGACAATAGGCGTCGTCGAGAAATACGTTGCCGGTTTCGATCGTCAAATTGCCGCCGTCCGGCATCGCGTCGCGGGCGTTGATCGCGACGTTGAGAATCGCGCTCTCGAGCTGATGGGCATCCGCTTTGGTCAGCCATAACCCGGCCGCCGACACCGTCTCGATCCGGATATGCTCGCCCAAGGTGGAGCGCAAGAGATCCGACATGTTGCCGATCAGCTTGTTGGCATTGACCGGCTCCGGGGCGAGCGGCTGCTGACGCGCGAAGGCGAGCAGGCGGTGGGTCAGGCCGGCGGCGCGCTCGCTCGCCTTGATCGCCGCCTGCATGAAGCGTTCGATGCCGAAATCGCCCACGCGGACACGCCGTTGCATGAGGTCGAGCGCGCCCATGATGACGCCGAGCATGTTGTTGAAGTCGTGGGCGATACCGCCGGACAATTGGCCGATCGCCTCCATCTTTTGCGACTGCCGGAGCTGGCTCTCGACCTGCTCGCGCCGGCGCACCTGCTCGACCAGCTCCGCATTGGCGGCCATGAGCCGGTCGCGCGCCGCCGCGACCTGTGCGAACGAGTGGCGGGTGAAGTAACCGATCAGCGCGCCCAGGACGCAGACCAGGGCGAAGCTCGCACCCACCCCCCAGCGCAGCATGGTGCTGGAGGTGACGGCGCTCGCCTGCCGGTCCGCCAGCAGCCGGTTCTCCTCCGCCTCCATGGTCGCGAGCAGCGCCCTGATCTCGTCCATGGTACGGCGGCCTTCGTCGGAGTTCACGGTCGCGAGCGCAGCCTCGGCACGGTTGGCCTTGCGTGCCTCGACCGTGCTGCGCAGCTCCGCGAGCTTGTCGTCGATGAGGGCACGGAGCTGGCCGAGCGCCTGCTGCTGCTGGGGGTTGTCGCTGACGAGAGCTGAAGCCCGGTCGAGCGTTTCCGGCATCTGCCGTACGGCGGTGTCGTAGGGGGCGAGATAGGTGGCGCCGCCGGTGAGCAAATAGCCGCGTTGTCCGCTTTCCGCCCCCTGCACCAGGGTCAGGACCTGGGCGAGCTGGTTGCGGACCGAGAGGGTGTGGCGCACCCATTCATCGTCGCTCCGGGTGCGGTCGCTGAGCCAGAAGGTGGCGACCACGATCGCCGCCACCAACGCCGTGGTGAACACCAAGCCCCAATGCAGGGTAGCGAGAGAGCTGCTCTCGCGGCCGGCCGGGGCGGGGGCTGATCCTGGGGAAGACACGTAGGTTCACACCGTAGTCTGACGACCGGCGCCGCAGCGCCGATCCGCCGCGGTGGTCGAGGATTGGGTCAATCTCCTGGTTGCAAACCCGGCTTGATTTGGCAAGCCTCGGGGTCCGGGTGTTCGCTATCGTGCATGGCACGAAGGGCGCCCGCAGGGGCGAGCGCCACGGTGCCGGCCGCCGCGATAGAGTCAGCCCCGGCCGCGATCCTGCAACACATTGCCGAGCTTGGCGGCGAGCTGGTCCATGCTCATCGGCTTCTGAATCGTTTCATGCCGGCGCCAAGCCTCGGGAAGCCCGTCCACACCCATGCCGGTCGAGAACAAGATCGGCACCCCTCGCTCGGCGAGGATTTCCGCGACCGGGAAAACCACCTGGCCGCCGAGATTCACGTCCAGGATGGCGGCATCGATGCCCTCCTCGCTTCGCGCCAGGTCGGTGGCGCGCTCGAGATCGCAAGCCGGGCCGACGATCTCGCAGCCAAACTCGTGCAGCATGTCCTCGAGCAAGAGGCAAATCATCACCTCGTCCTCGACCAGGAGAACGCGCAGGCCTTGGAATATCTTGCTCGCCGGCATGTCTTCGCCTTGCAGGAGTTGTCCGCAAACGACCCTACACGAGCCGCGGGCGCCGTCGATACCGGGGCCCGCGCCGCCTATGCCCCCCGGGGTATGGAACCAAATGGCAGCCGCGCGGTTAGGTGATGTTCGGGCGTCTTCGAGGACGGGGAATGGTTTCTCAGGTGCGTGCCGCAGTGGGTTCCGAGGAGGGTGGCGATTTGCCATCCTTCCTGGCCGGCGGGGGAGAGATGGGCGCGCTCATCCGCGCCAAGGATTGGTCCTCGAGTTGGCTCGGCGAGCCGGCGGCTTGGCCGCAAAGCCTCAAGACGGTTGTGCGGATCATGCTCACGTCGCGCTACGCGATGTGGATGTGCTGGGGCGAAGAGCTCAGCTTTTTCTACAACGACGCCTACCGTCCCACCCTCGGGGTCAAGCATCCAGGGGCGCTTGGAATGCCGACCCAGAAGGTCTGGGCGGAGATTTGGAAGGACATCGGCCCGCGCATCGAGGCGGTGCTCGCCAGCGGAGAGGCGACCTGGGAGCAGGCGCTGCTCTTGTTCCTCGAGCGCAGCGGATATACCGAGGAGACCTACCATACGTTCTCCTACAGCCCGCTCGCGGACGACGCCGGACGGGTGGCCGGCATGCTCTGCGTGGTCACCGAGGAAACCGAACGCGTCATCGGCGAGCGGCGATTGACGACGTTGCGGGAGCTCTCCTCGGAGCTGGCCGGAAGCCATCGGCGAGAGGAAGTCTTTGCGGCCGTGACCCGTTCGCTCGAGGCCAACCCGCGGGATCTGCCGTTCACCCTCACCTACCTTTTCGACGCGGATGGGACGAAGGCCCGCCTTGCCGGCTCGACCGGGCTCGCCGCCGGCCATGTCGCAGCCGCCCCGGTCATGGACATCGGGCGCCCGGATTGTCCCTGGCCAGTGAGCAAATTGGCCGCCGCCACCTCGCCGATCGTCATCACGGACTTGCGCCCGGAATTCGCCGGCCTGCCGGCAGGCGCCTGGGACAAGCCGCCGGCGCAGGCCGCCATCGTTCCGGTGGCCCGGCGGGGCCAGGATAAATCCGCGGGATTTCTGGTCGTCGGCCTCAACCCGTACCGCGGGTTCGACGACAGCTATGGCGGCTTTCTGACCCTGATGGCGGGGCAGATCGCGTCCGGTATAGCGAATGCCACCGCCTACGAAGATGAGCGCAAGCGCGCCGAGGCGCTGGCCGAGCTGGACCGGGCAAAAACCGCCTTCTTCTCCAACGTCAGTCACGAGTTCCGCACCCCGCTGACCTTGATGCTGAGTCCGCTCGAGGAGCTGCTGGCGAGACCGGATCGCAACGACACGCCGCAGCCGCGTGGTCTCGTCGAGGTGGCGCATCGCAACGCGCTGCGGCTCTTGAAGCTCGTCAACATGCTGCTGGACTTCTCGCGCATCGAGGCCGGGCGCGTACAGGCGAGCTACGAGCCGACGGATCTGGCGGCTTTCACGACCGAGCTCGCCTCCAACTTCCGCTCGGCCATGGACAAGGCCGGATTGAAGTTCGTCATCGCCTGCGCCCCCCTCGACCAGCCCGTCTACGTCGACCGGGACATGTGGGAAAAGCTCGTCCTCAATCTTCTCTCCAACGCGTTCAAGTTCACCTTCGACGGCGAGATCAGGGTCGAGCTCGGATCGACACCCGACGGCGCCGTCGAGCTTATCGTCAAAGACACCGGAGTGGGCATTCCGCCCGACCAGCTCGATCGGATCTTCGAACGGTTTCATCGCGTCGAGGGTCAACGCAGCCGCTCCTTCGAGGGGTCCGGCATCGGGCTGGCGCTGGTCCAGGAGCTCGTCCGGCTGCACGGCGGCACCATCCGGGTCGCCAGCGAGCCGCAGCACGGGACGGAATTCATCGTGCGGGTGCCGTTTGGGACCGCCCATTTGCCGCCCGAAAGAATAGGAGCAAGACGCGATCTCACCGGCATGACGCATTCGGAGACCTACGTCGAAGAGGCGATGCGCTGGCTGCCGGACCTCGACCATGACCCGCAACCGAGCCTGCATGCCGATCTGGCGCATGACATCATCTCGGCTCCCACCACTCGCCCGCCCGAGGAGACGAAGGGCCGCGTGCTGCTGGTCGACGACAACGCGGATCTGCGGACTTATGTGGGCCGGCTCTTGCGGGAGCGGGGCTACGAGGTGGCGGTGGCCACCGACGGCGAGGAGGCGCTGAGCGCCGTGCGCCGACAAATACCGGACCTGATCCTGTCCGACGTCATGATGCCGCGGCTCGACGGCTTCGGCCTCTTGCGCGCGGTGCGGGCGGATTGCGAGCTCAACGCCATCCCGGTGATCCTGCTGTCCGCCCGGGCCGGCGAGGAAGCGCGGGTCGAGGGGCTCGATGCCGGCGCCGACGACTACCTCATCAAGCCGTTCTCGGCCCGCGAGCTGCTCGCACGCGTGTCCACCAATCTCGCCATCGCGCAGGCCCGGCGCGCCGAGCAGCAACGCCTGCGCGAGGAAGGTCGCACGCTCGAGATCCTGAATTCGAATAGGCGCGACGGTCGCGGCCGAGCTCGACCTGGACCGGGCCGTGCAGACCGTCACGGACGCGGCGACCGAGCTGAGCGGGGCTGCATTCGGCGCATTTTTCTACAATGCGCAGGACGAGCACGGCGAGAGGTACATGCTGCATGCCCTGTCGGGAGCGCAGCGCGAGGCGTTTGCCGAATTCCCGATGCCGCGCAACACCGCCCTGTTCGCGCCGACGTTCAGGGGCGAAGGGGTGGTTCGCGCGCACGACATCACCCAGGACCCGCGTTACGGCGGCAATGCCCCGCATTTCGGCCAGCCCGACGGCCACCTGCCGGTCCGCAGCTACCTTGCGGCCCCGGTGATCTCGCGCTCCGGTGAGGTCCTGGGTGGGCTGTTCTTCGGACACCCGCAACCCGGCGTGTTCACCGACCGGTCCGAACGCCTGGTGCTGGGAATTGCTTCGCAAGCCGCGATCGCGCTCGACAATGCGCGACTCTACCGCACGCTTCGCGACCGTGAGGAAGCCATGGCGAGGCTCAATGCGGAGCTCGAAAAGCGGGTCGAGGAACGCACCGGAGAGCTCGCAGCCGCGAACCGGCAGCTGCTCGAGCAAATCGAGGAGCGCGAGCGGGTCGAGGCGACGCTCCGCCAGATGCAAAGGCTCGAAGCCGTCGGGCAGCTCACCTCCGGCGTGGCGCACGACTTCAACAACCTGCTCACGGTCGTGCTCGGCAATATCGGGTTCCTGGAAAAGGGACTGACGGACGAGAACCCGAAGACCGCGCAGCGGCTGTCCTATATGCGGCAGGCGGCCGAGCGTGGCGCCAAGCTGACATCGCAGCTGCTGGCGTTCTCCCGCCGTCAACGCCTGGAGCCCAAGCCGATCGATCTGAATGAAGCCGTCCAGGGCATGCGCGACTTGCTGGAAAGCACGATGGGCGGAAGCGTCCAGATCGAGACCGTGCTGCGTCGGGAGCTTTGGCCGGCGCTGGTCGATCCCACCCAGATCGAGCTCGTGGTTCTCAACCTCGCGATCAACGCGCGCGACGCCATGGAGGTGGGCGGGCGGCTGACGGTCGAGACCTCCAACGTGACGCTTGGGGTTGCGCAGCGGCCGGAAGAGCCGCCGGCGGGCGACTATGTCATGATCGCGGTCGGCGACACCGGCTCCGGAATGCCGCCCGAAGTCCTGGCGAAGTGCTTCGAGCCGTTCTTCACCACCAAGGACGTCGGCAAGGGCTCGGGGCTGGGCCTGAGCCAAGTGCTCGGATTTGCCCAGCAGTCGGGAGGGGGCGTGCGCATCGATACGCGCGAGGGCGAGGGCACCACGGTCAGGGTCTATCTGCCGCGCGCCACCGCGCGATCCCGCGCGCAGCCAAGCGAGCCCGCGACCCCGGCGGCGGATCCGCTCAACGGGGCGTGCAAGATTCTCCTGGTCGACGACGACCATGGGGTGCGGGAAATCACCTCCTCGATGCTCCAGGAGATGGGTCACGTGGTGCTCCAGGCCGGCAGCGGCGGACACGCGCTCGAGCTCCTGGACCAGAAACCGAACATCGACTTGATGCTGATCGATTTCGCCATGCCTGGGATGAACGGCGCCGAGCTGGCGCGGCAGGTGCGGGCGAGGCGCCCCGAGCTCCCATTGATCTTCCTGACCGGCTATGCCGAGACCACTGCGCTCGGCGACACCGACGAAGACCACATCATCCGCAAGCCCTTCCGTGACAGCGACCTGATCGCCAAGATACGGCGCGTGCTGGAGGCAGAACCGGCAGCCGAGCGGGAAAAAGGCCTTGCATTGCGACCCTCCGGGCCCGCTCAGCCGGCATGACGGCTGAAGGAGTCGAAAATCTCCGCGCAGAGCGACTAGACTGCGCCTTCGGCGCGCCACCGGCCTGGTGATCCTCCGAGCGGACCGAAGAGAGTTGTCGCACGCCAGGAGACGCCAATGCGCGCAAGTCTGGTCATCAAGCCCTTGATCTGGATCGCGCTCATGGCGGCGCTCATGTTCGTGCCGGCCGGAACCATCTGGTGGCCGCAGGCCTGGGTGTTCCTGGTCGAGCTCACGGTGACCGGCCTCCTCATCAGCGGCTGGCTCCATGTCCACGATCCCGCGCTCCTGGCACAGCGCATGGCTTCGCCGGTGCAGCGCGAGCAGGCGGCGTGGGACCGTGTATTCATGATCTGCGTGTTGCTGTTCTTCTACGCCTGGCTTGCCGTCATGGGCCTCGATGCCGTGCGCTTTCGCGTCTCCCATGTTCCGGTCTGGGCGCAGGGATTCGGGGCGGTCTTGATCCTGGTGTCGCAATACGTCTTCTGGCTGGTGTTCCGCGCCAACAGCTACGCGGCGCCTGTCGTCAAGGTCCAGAAGGAGCGCGGCCATGCCATCGCGACCACCGGCCTCTATGCCCATGTGCGCCATCCCATGTATGCGGGCGCGATCCTGCTCCTGATCGGTATCCCGTTGCTGCTCGGCTCCTGGTATGGCCTCGCGCTGGCGCCGGCCCTGGTGGTCGGTTTCGCGATCCGGGCCGTGCTGGAGGAGCGCACGCTGCAGGCGCAATTGCCCGGCTACGCCGATTACGCGGCACGGGTGCGCTACCGGTTCGTCCCGCTGATTTGGTAGGAGCCCCTCCCCTTCCTTACGGGCGGCCGCGTGGTGTAACCTGCCGGCGAGCTGCCGCGGGAGGTGCCGAGATCCCGGGGGCAACCGGCAGCCTGGATGCCGTCGGCAGGCATCGCATCCTCAAAGCCCGATCCTTTTCCGGCGCCGACGCTCATCGCCGGTCGCGGCATTCAGCACGACACGTTTGCACCGCGCGAGCTCGCGCGCCCGCGGCTCGATCATGAGGACCACCATGATTCACCGGAGCTTGATCGTTCTCCTCGCGTTGGCGGCCGCGATGAGCCTGACGATTGGCCGCGTTGCGGCCTTCGACGAGGCGAAATATCCCGATTGGAAGGGCCAGTGGAGCCGGCTGCGGACTTTGCGCGACCGGGTCTCGCCCAACCCCTCCTTCGATCCCAATAAATACCAAGGCCTCGCCCAGGAGGCCCCGCTGACGCCCGAATATCAGGCCATCCTGGAAGCGAGCCTCGCCGACCAGGCCGCCGGCGGATCGGGGCTCGACCGGGACTATGTGTGCTTTCCGGCCGGCATGCCGCGCATGATGAACGTGTATTCCACGATGGAGATCGTCGTGATGCCGGAAGTGACCCATATCCTGATGGGTTTCCTGAACGAGAACCGGCGCATCTTCACCGACGGCCGCACCTGGACGCCGGACCCCGAGCCCTCGGTGGCGGGCACCTCCATCGGCCAATGGATCGATACCGCAGCGAGCGGCCGCTACGACCTCCTGGAGGTCGAGACGCGCGGATTCAAAGGCCTGCGCACCTTGGACAGCACCGCCATTCCGCTGCACAAGGACAATCAAAGCATCATCAAGGAGCGGATCTTCAGCGACAGCGCCGACCGCGATATCCTGCATGACGAGATCACCGTGATCGACCATGCCCTCACACGTCCCTGGACGGTGATGAAGGACTACCGCCGCTCCAAGGAGGCGCGTCCACACTGGCGCGATTCGGCCTGCCTGGAGGAAAACCAGCATGTGCGCATCGGCGCCGACAGCTACATGCTCAGCGCCGACGGCCTCTTGATGCCTGCCAAGAAGGACCAACCGCCGCCGGATCTGCGCTATTTCAATCGGCCGGGGAAGTGAGCCGCGGCCTTGGCCGCGCACGCGATCCTCGCAATCAGCCGCTGCGCGTCCGCCATGAATTCCGCTGCCTGAGATTTGCCCACGGACGCCATTGCGTCGGCAATTCGGCTCGGGCAACATCGTGCGCACAAGCTTAAAGGGAGCACGCCATGTCGGGGGAAAGCCTTCTCGTCATACTGCTGGTCGGTCTCATCGCCGGCTGGCTCGCCGGCCAAATCGTGCGCGGCACCGGTTTCGGCATCATCGCCGACATCTGCATCGGAATCATCGGCGCCCTCATCGGCAGCTGGCTGCTGCCGCGGCTCGGCATCCATCTCGGCGCCGGCATCGTCTCCGCCATCATCTCGGCGACCATCGGGGCGCTCCTGCTCCTGGTCATTCTGCGGCTCTTCCACGGTCGCGGCCGCTGGTGAGCGGCACGTGATGCCGGACGCGAGGGTGCGAAGGGTCGAGCCCCGGAGCGCCATATCAGAGCCGGAGCGTGTGAGGAAATTGTCACGGCATGCCCTTGCATGTTTGGTAAGGGGCGCATGTCCTTCCGCTGAGCCGCATGGCGCCTGATGCCCGCGCCGCCGCGGCTCGGCCGGCGGCACGACCTTCGCGACTGTACCGGGGCCAGGCGGCCCGCGGCCCACCCTCCCGGGCTGCGGCCGGCTCTTGACAGGGCGCAACCAATTCCCAAATCCGGCGTGCCAAATCGGCCGCTGCCAGGTGGGCCGGCATGTTGATTTGCCGGCACAATTGGACGATAGGGACAACCCACAGGCGCTCTCTCCATCAAATCCCCGGCAACCGCATTTCCTTTAAGACGACAGGCGAGCGTATCCATGGATAGCGAAAACGAGAATGTCGCGCAGACCCGTCCGTTTCAGGCCGAGGTCGCCCAGCTCCTGCATCTGATGGTCCACGCGGTCTACTCGGAGACCGAGGTCTTCCTGCGCGAGCTGATCTCCAACGGCTCCGACGCCTGCGACAAGCTGCGCTACGAGGCCATCGCCAAGCCGGAATTGCTGGCGGACGGCGCCGCGCTCGCGATCCGCATCAAGCCGGACGCCGCGGCCGGCACCCTCACGATCACCGACACCGGCATCGGCATGGACCGCCAGGAGCTGATCGACAATCTCGGCACCGTGGCGCGCTCGGGCACGCGTGCCTTCATCAGCCAGCTGGCCGAGGCCAAGGAGGGAAGCGCGCTGATCGGCAAGTTCGGGGTCGGCTTCTATTCGGCCTTCATGGTGGCGGACCGCATCGAGGTGACGAGCCGGCGTGCCGGGGCGAGCGAGGCCTTCGTCTGGCGCTCGGCCGGCGGCGAAGGCTTCGAGATCGCGCCGGCAGAGCCGAGCCCGGACGCGGGCATGCCGCGCGGCACGCAAATCGTCCTGCACCTGAAGGCGGACGCCAAGCGCTTTCTCGAGCCGCACGAGATCGAGCGCGTGGTCAAAGCCTATTCGGACCACATCCAGTTTCCGATCGAGCTGATCGACGAAAAGGGCGAGGCGCGGCAGATCAACACGGCGAGCGCGCTCTGGCAGCGGCCGAAGGCCGAGCTCAAGCCCGAGGACTACGCCCAAGCCTATCGCTCCATCACGGGCGCCTTCGACGAGCCCGCCATGACGCTGCATTACCGGGCCGAGGGCCGGCTCTCCTATGCGGTGCTGCTGTTTGCTCCCTCGACCCGGCCGTTCGACCTGTTCGATACCGCCCGCAAGGGCCGCGTAAAGCTCTATGTGCGCCGCGTCTACATCACCGACGACGCCGAGTTGCTGCCGCCCTATCTGCGCTTCGTGCGCGGCGTGGTCGACAGCGAGGACCTGCCGCTCAACATCTCGCGCGAGATGCTGCAGAACGATCCGCAGGTGGCGCAAATCCGCAAGGCGCTGACCAGCCGTGTCCTGAGCGAGCTCGAGACGCTGGCCGAAAAGGACGCGCCCGCCTTCGAGAAGATCTGGGACGCGTTCGGTAGCCTGCTCAAGGAAGGCATCTACGAGGATTTCGAGCGCCGCGAGCAGCTCATTGGGCTCGCCCGCTTCACCACCACCACCGGCACCGCGCGCTCGCTCGAGCAATATGTCGCGGACCTGCGGCCCAATCAGACCGAGATCTACTATCTGGTGGGCGAGAGCCCGGAGCGGGTCAAAGCCAACCCCAAGCTCGAAGCCGCCCGGGCGCGCGGCATCGAGGTCCTGCTGCTGACCGATCCGGTGGACGCGTTCTGGACCGCGGCACCGCCCGGTTTCGAGGGCAAGCCGCTCAAATCGCTGAGCCAGGGCGAGGTCAACTTCGATCTGGTGCCGCGCCTGGAGGAGAGCGCCGACACCGCGCCGGCCTCGGACACGGACGCGAGCGTCATCGCGGCGGTGAAGAGCGCGCTCGGAGAGCGGGTCGCGGATGTGCGCAGCTCGCAGCGCCTCACCGACAGCGCCGCCTGCCTGGTGGCCGGCGGCCACGGCCCCGACCGAGAGCTCGAGCGCCTGCTCGCGCGCTCGGGCCGCGGCGCCGGCGGCAAGCCCATCCTCGAGCTCAACATGCGCCACCCGCTGGTCAAGGCGCTCGGGCAAGCGCAAACGCAGGGGCGCACCGATGACGTCGCCGACTTGTCGGCGCTGCTGCTGGATCAGGCCCAGATCCTGGACGGCGAGGTGCCGAGCGACCCGGCCGCGTTCGCGGCGCGGCTGAACCGGCTGGTGGTGCGCGGGCTGCCGGCGGCGGGCTGAGTGAAGTCGGACGGTCGGCGCCAAGCGGCGTGATCCCGACTCTGCCGCCGGGTAGTAATCAATACCAGCCCGCACCTTCGGTTTGTGCAGCCCCAGGCATTACCCCGAAGGGCGGCAGCTTTAGTTGCATGCGAAATGCACAAAAGTGAACATAGGACCGACAACTCGCCTGGCTGCCTCATCCGTCGCATTGCAAACCGTCACTTGGCGATACGTTCCTTGTTCATTCGCAATGTCGCCACCAGACCTTCAACTGACCAGTCAAATGCGATGGCGCCCCCAAGCTGGGCGGCCATGCTTCGGTGCACCAATTTGCTTCCGAAGCCTTCAAGCTTGGCTGGAGCCGAAATAGGCGGGCCGCCCCGTTCGGTCCACACGACCACAACCTCGTCGTCGTGGGCATTGCACGATACGTCCAGCGTGCCGCTCGCAACCGACAGTGATCCGTATTTTGCCGAGTTGGTCGCCAGCTCGTGGATCACCAAGGCCAGCGTCGTGCTCGACCTTTCTCCGACGTTCATCTTCGGCACCGAAACGCGAATGCGAACGCTGGCTCCCTTTTCGTCGTAAGGGGCCAGCAAGACCGAGATGAGATCGCCAAGAAGCGCAGTCTCGTTCTGCCGGCCCGGCGCGGGACGGATGAGGTCCTGGGCCCGCCCTAAAGCCATCAACCGACTGGTCAGGTCGTGGGCCATGTCTTCTTTTGTCGCGGCGGACTTCGACGTAAATTGAGTAAGCGCGGTTGCAATCGTCAAAAGGTTCTTAACCCGATGACTCATTTCGCCCGCCAGCAATTCGTTGGCTTCCTCGGCCTGCTTGCGTTGGGTGACATCGAGAAAGATGCCAAACATAATTCGGCCGACGATGTCGGCATCGTCGCCTTGGCCTCGAGCGGAAATCCAGCGGATATCGCTGCCGGATAGAATGCGGAAATCAATTTCATAAGCGCCCACGACTGCGCGCGTAGCAGCAAACGCCGATCTGACCCTTTCCAGGTCGGCCGGATGGATGTTCTGAGACAAGATCTCGAACGTGATCTTCCTTTCGTTCTTCGGGACTTCCCACAGATCGTATGCGCGTTCATCCATGGTGACGGCGTCGGTATCGACATTCCATGACCACAACGCTACGCCGGCCGCGGTGGTTGCGGCTCGAAGATGCTTTTCCTGCCACACCGGCATCGTCATTTCGTTAACGGGTCCCGAGGCCATCACGCCGATCACGCCGTTTGTCTGGGCGGCGGCCACCGTCCACGTCCGGGCGGTCACTTTCGTTCGGCTTCGGTCTTTGCGTCCCGAGCCCAGCGGATGCATTCGTGGTGGTCACGCGGTGACTGCCTTGAATAGGCGGGAGCATTACCGAGCTCTCAGCCACCGACGCCTGGTATCTGGTATAATGCCGCTGCCGGTGATGCTCAGAAGAGGCGCTCATTCTTGGGCAAAGTCGAGGACTTTCGCGCCGGCGAGCCGGCCGGTCCCGACCCCGGCCGGGCCATCGATGTTCTCGATCATGACCGGCGGGCCGAGCGAGGCCTGCATGCACTCCGCCAGGGTGCGGGCGATCGCACCATGGGGGCCGCCCGCGGCAAACGACACCACCATGGTGAGGGCGCGTGTCGGATAGACCTGGGCGGGCGACGAGGCACGCGACCGCGACCAAGAGCTTGCTCATGTTCCCCTCCCCCGCCCACACTCTGCGACCGATAGCAGCGGCCGCGGACAATCTCGGCGAGGCCGCCGGGGCGCCACGCCAGCTGCTCCATTGGGTCGATTTGTTGCTTGATCAGGGGGCGGCGCGGCACGCAGGGCCGCCTCTGCTCCAGCCCGCGAACATCTGCCGCAATGTCTCACGCGATTGTGCATTGCCCGGCCGCACGAGTTCCGCTGGTAAGTCGCGGCGGGGATGCCCCCTTGAAATTCGCCGGAGTGTCCCTTAGTCGGTGCGCGGCCGGGGTGGGGCGCCCCAAACATGATCTGATCGGGGCGGTGCGGCAACGCGCACCGCGCCGGTCACAACGCCGGGAGCGGGAGCGATGGCGCTCGTCGAGACACGGGATCTGGTCAAGCGGTTCGGCGCCTTGACCGCCGTCGATGGCATTACGTTTGCGGTCGACCGCGGCGAGGTGGTGGGATTTCTGGGTCCCAACGGCGCCGGCAAGTCGACCGCGATGAAGATCATCAGCGGCTTTCTGGAGCCTACCTCCGGACAGGCCTGGATCGAAGGCCACGACAGCCACAGGGATTCGCTCGCGGCCCGCCGGCGGCTCGGCTATCTGCCGGAGGGCGCGCCCGCCTATGCGGACATGAGCGTCGGCGCCTTTCTGAATTTCATCGCCGGCATGCACGGGCTGTCCAAGCGGCAGGCCAACGACCGGCTGGCCGAGCTGATCGAGCGCGTCCATCTCGCCGATGTCTGGAACCAGCGCATCGATTCGCTGTCCAAGGGCTTCAAGCGGCGGGTCGGTATCGCCCAGGCGCTGGTGCACGATCCCGACGTGCTGATCCTGGACGAGCCCACCGACGGGCTCGATCCCAACCAGAAATACGAGATGCGGGCCCTGATCCGGGATATCGCGCCGCACAAGGCGATCATCATCTCGACCCATATCCTGGAGGAGGTCGAAGCGGTCTGCAGCCGCGTCATCATCATCGCCAAGGGGCGCATGCTGGCCGATGCCACCCCGGCCGCGCTCTTGGCCGGGGCGGCGGACGCGGGCGCGCTCGCGGTGACGATCGCGACCAGCGAGCCGCAACGGGCGATCGAGATCATCTCGCGCGAGCCGGGCGTCACGGCGGTCGCCATCGCGGAGCGCCTCAACGGCACCACCCGCCTGCTCGTGCATGCGACGCAAAGCCGGCCGTCGGCCAGCGCGCTCGCGAGCTTGCTCGGCCGCGCCGAGATCTCGACCGACGAGATCTACCTCAAGCGCCCGACGCTCGACGACGTCTTCCGCCAGATCACCAACGGAACGGAGCCCTGACATGCGCCCCACCCTCCTGGTGTTTCGCCGCGAGCTCGCCGCCTATTTCGCGACCCCGGTGGCGGCCGTGTTTCTCATCGTGTTCCTGGCGCTGTCGGCCGGCATGACGTTTCTGGTATCGGGCTTCTTCGAGCACGGCCAAGCCGACCTCTCCGGCTTCTTCTTCTGGCATCCGTGGCTCTATCTGGTGCTGATGCCGGCGATCGCGATGCGGCTATGGGCCGAGGAGCGGCGCAGCGGCACCATCGAGTTGCTGATGACGCTCCCGGTCCAGCCCTGGCAGCTCGTGCTCGGCAAGTGGCTCGCCGCCTGGGTGTTCGCGGCGCTCGCTTTGGTGCTGACCGTGCCGCTGTGGATCACCGTGAACGTGCTCGGCTCACCCGACAACGGCGTCATCGTGGCGTCCTATCTCGGCTCCTGGCTCATGGCCGGCGCCTTCCTGGCGCTGGCGGCCGCCATTTCCGGGCTCACCAAGAGCCAGGTGCTGGCCTTCATCGGCGCCACCGCGGTGAGCTTTCTGTTCGTCATGGCGGGCTACGATCTGGTGCTCTCCACGGTGCGCGGCTGGGCGCCGGCGATCGTGATCCAGGCGGTGAGCTCCATGTCGTTCCTGGGGCATTTCCGCCACATCACCGACGGGGTGCTGGAATTGCCGTCGGTCGTCTTCTTCCTGTCCCTGATCGTGTTCTGCCTCTGGCTCAACGTGCGGGTCATCGAGGTCAAGAAGGCGGCGTAAGGGCCAAATCCGGGCAAGCAATCAAATCCGAACAAGCAATACTATCCGAGCAAGCAAACATGTCCGACCAAGCAAGCCCCAATCCGCCCCCCTCCCCCAGCCAGCCGCCTCCGGGCCACCCGTCTTCGGGCAGGCCATCTTCGGGCCGAGCTGCGTCCGCGACCGGCCGCATCGCGATCGCGGCCGCGATCCTGGGCGCGGTGATCTTCGTGTGCGTCAACCTGATCAGCGCGCAGGTGCTGGGTCCGCTGCGCATCGACTTCACCCAGCAGCACCTCTATTCGCTCAGCCAGGGAACGCGCTCGCTCTTAGCCGGCCTCAACGAGCCGGTGCGCTTCCGGATGTTCATGTCGTCCGAGCTCACCAAGCAGGCGCCGCAATTGGCTGCCTTCGCGGCGCGGGTGCGCTCGCTGCTCGACGCCTATGTGGCGGCGTCCAACGGCCACATCGTGCTCGAGGTGATCGATCCGCGGCCGTTCTCGGAGGACGAGGATCGCGCGGTCGCTTTCGGCATCGACAGCTTCACCGGCACCAACGGGGAGCGGCTGTTCTTCGGGCTCGCCGCCACCAACTCGACCACCGGCAACGCCAATATCGGGGTGTTCTCGCCCGATCGCGAGGCCTTCCTGGAATACGACCTCACGCGGCTGGTCTCCGAGCTCGGCCGCCGCGGCAAGCCGGTGGTGGCGCTCTTCGACGGGCTCGGGCTCGCCGGCAATCCGATGCTGCGGCTGCCCGAGCAGCAGGTGCTGGTGCAGATGAAGCAGTTCTTCGACGTCAAGCCGATCACGGGCGACGTCGACAAGCTGCCCGAGGGAACCCGCGTGCTCATGGTGGTGCATCCGCAGAACCTGAGCCCGCGCACGCTCTACACGATCGATCAATGGGTGCTGGGGGGCAATGCGGCGATGATCTTCGTCGATCCCCATGCGGAAAATCAGATCGGCCCGCAGGGCGAGCCGCCGCCGGATCCGAGCTCGACGCTGGAGCCCTTGTTCAAGGCCTGGGGCGTCAAGTTCGACACTTCGCATGCGGTGGGCGACCCGGTCTATGCGCTGCAGACCGAGCGCGATGTCGGGGGCCGGCCGGTGCAGGCGCAGAACCTGCCTTGGCTCGCGCTGCGCGGCGATGCGCTCTCCCATGACGAGGCGATCCTGGCGCAGCTGTCCGCCATCGTGATGACGACCGCGGGCGCCTTCGAGACCAGCAAGGACGGCGTCACGCTGCGGCCGCTCCTGCAGGCGTCGAGCTCGGCCGTGCTGCTCGATGCGGCGCTGGCGGGCGACCATAGCGCCGATCCCCGCCGCCTGATGGTCGGCTTCAGCAGGGTTTCCAAGCCGCCGATCCTCGCCGCCCGGCTGTCCGGAACGCTCGACAGCGCCTATCCGGACGGGGCGCCGAAGGACGCGAAGCCGGAGGCCGCGAAGCCGGATGAAGGCGCGGCGGCGACGATCAAACGTTCCACCAAACCCGTCAACGTCATCCTGGTGGGCGATGCCGACATGCTGATGGACCGCAACTGGATCCAGCAGCAATCGATGTTCGGCCAGCAGGTCGCGCAGGCCTTCGCCAACAACGGCGATTTCGTCACCAATGCGATCGAGGAGATGGCCGGCGGCACCGCGCTCGCGGACCTGCGTGGGCGCGGCGTCTCATGGCGTCCGTTCGAGCTGATCCAGCGCATGGAGGCCGATGCCGACAGCCGCTACCGCGCCAAGGAGCAGGAGCTGACCCAGCAGCTCAAGGACACCGAGCAGAAGCTGTCCGAATTGCCGAAGGCGCAGGAAGGCGGCAACGACGTGCTGACCCCCGAGCAGCTGAAGGCGATCGAAGGCTTCCGTGCCCAGCTGCTCGGCATCCGCTCGCAATTGCGCGATGTCCAGTTCGCCTTGCGCCGCGACGTCGACGACCTCAAGGGCTGGATCACGGCGCTCAATGTCGGCGTCGTTCCGGTGGTGGTGGCCATCTTCGTGCTGGGGCTGGCGCTGCGACGGCCGCGCCGGCCGCTGCCGGTCAAGTCCAAGGCGGGAGAGGAAGCATGAACAGGCGGCAACTCACCATCCTGGCGCTGCTCGCCGCCGTGAGCGTCGGGGCGACCGCGGTGGTGCTGCGCACCAGCACGGCCGGCATCGCGTCCGACCACCGCGGCGAGCGCGTGCTGCCGGGGCTGATCGACAAGACCAACCAGATCACCGGGGTGGTGGTGCGCCAGGGCACAGATACGCTGGCGATCGAGCGCCGCGATACCGGCTTCGTGGCGGCGGATTCGGGCTTTCCGGTCAAGGCCGACACGGTGCGCGACCTCATCGCCAGCAGCCTCGAGCTCTCCTTCGAGGAGGCCCGCACCAGCGATCCGGCCCGCTATCCCGATCTCGGCCTCGCCGATCCGGGCGCCGCCGATGGCGGCAAGGAGATCACCATACGGGCGGGGAGCGGAAATCTCGCGGATTTCGTGGTCGGCAATCGCGACAACACGGTCGGAGGAGCGTTGGGCGGCGAGTTCGTCCGGCTCGAGGGCCAGCCGCAAACCTGGCTCGCGCGCGGCAATGTGCGGCTGCCCGCCAACCGGTCGGATTGGTTCGCCGGCCTCGATCTCGGCCTCAAGGGCGACGACATCAAGAAGATCGAGGTGATGGGCGGCGGCCGCGACGGCGTGAGCGCGACGGCGAGCGCCGGAAAGCCGGGCGAGCTCACGCTCGAGAACGTGCCGGAAAAGCGCGTCGCCGATACTTTCAAGGTGGGCCGGCTCGCCAGCATGATCGGCAGCTTCGCGTTCCAGGATGTGCGCAAGCGATCCAAGCCCGCCGATGACGCGCGCCACATGGTGGCCGACTTCGGGGACGGATTGCGGCTTACGGTCACCGCGGCGGGCGAGCCGACCGAGGGCTGGGTGCAGCTGTCGGCCGAGGCCGCCAACGACGCCGCGCGCCCGCGTGCCGACGCCGTCATGGCCAAGGTCGGGGCTTACGATTTTCGCCTGCCCGCGGATCGGGCCGAGCTCTTGGGGTGGACCAATACCGAGCTGACCACCGAGCAGAAGGGCGGGCCCCCAACTCCGGCGGCGGTCGGCTCGCAACCGCCCTGATGAACCGCTAGCGCCGCCACGATGGCAGGGAATTTCATCGGTCGACCTTCCCGGCCTTGCTGGTGGAGCTGAAACCCGGGCCGGTTTCTCCGAGGATGATCGGCCGGTCGGTATCGCAGCGGAACGAGCGGGCGCTTTGGTCGGCGATCTTGCGGGCAAGCGCGTCGGCGTCACGATTGACCAGCGCATCCACGTAGCCGACGTGGCATACGCCGTGCGGGCCGAGCCGGGTCACCACCAGCACCTTTCCGTCGATGGTCTTGGGCCGGGGCGCATCGGCGAGGTCGGTGCCCTCGTCCAACAAGAAGGTGTTCCAGCGCACGATCGTGGCGAAAGGTCGGGCATGTCCGCCCGCTTCGCGCGCGATACGCCATTCGATGCGTGCCTTGTAGACGTCGTTGAAGCCCTGCAGGGTCTCGCCGGCGGCCGGCTCGTCGCGCGCGCGCGGACCGAAGCTCATGGTCATGCGCTGGTCGCCGGCGCTCAGGAACACCGCCATGCCGTCGAGCCCTTTGCAGCGCCATTCGCCATAGTCCTCGACCGCCCGGCCGGCCTTATGGGCGCACGCCCGCGTGTCATAGTCCGTGTGGGCGCTGCCGATCGACTGCGCGGCCGCCGGCGCCAGCATGGCACCGGCCAAACCCAGCACCAGCGCGCCGCAACAGCCCGCCAACAGGTCCTTTCGGCGCGTGAAATGCAGCATCTCGACGACGTGCCCAGCAGAGATCCGTCGAGGTTAGTCGAAGGTCACGCTCCCCGGGTTCAAAGGGATTGCCGAGCCGTGTCGGCCGGCCGGGCTGCGAGGGCGGAGCGGATCGAGCGCGTATCTATTCCGGAAACGAGAGCCGACGTGCGCGGCTAGGCCCGGAGCAGCGCTACGCCCCGTTGAGATACGGCAACGGATTGACCGGCGCGGACGCCTTGCGGATCTCGAAATGAACCTGCGGCCGATCGACATCGCCGGTTCGGCCGGACTTGGCGATGGTTTGGCCGCGCTTGATCTCGTCGCCGACCTTGACCAAGAGCTCCTTGGCGTGGGCGTAGACCGTGACGTAGCCGTTGGGGTGGCGCACCAGCAGGAGATTGCCGTAGCTCTTGAGCCCGTTGCCGGCATAGAGCACGACGCCGTCATCCGCCGCCTTGACCGGCGTGTCCTCGGGAACCGCGACGTCGATGCCGTTGTTTGGTTGGCCGTTGATCTTGGCGCCAAATCCGGCAATGACCTGGCCGCGGACCGGCCAGTTGAACGTCGACCCGGCCTCTGCGGCCTTCAACGATCCGATGGGCGTCGAGGCATCGATGGAAGGCGACGGCGCGGGAGCGGGTTGCGCCGGTGGTGGGGGAGCCTGCCGACCGACCCCGCTCTCGCTCGCGGGCTGCGCATTCACGCGCTTCGCATCCGCCACGATGCTGGAGATCGCGGCCATGCGTCTTTGGTTCGGGCGCGACACGCTTGGGCTTGGCAGCCTCGGCGAGCGCGGTGGCGTGCCGGCTCGCTATCGTCGGCTTTGGGGCGGGCAAACGCACCGTGGTGGCGGCAGCATGACTTGAGCGGTCCCGTTCGTAGGTGCCCGCATCGGCGGGCCGCACCGCGACCGGACGGATGGCGGGTTCTTCGAGCAGCGGCATCGGCGGGCGAAGATCTTGCGCCATCGACGGCCGGTCGGGCCGGAAGGAGCCGGTCGCCTCGGACTGCCGTCGGTATGGATCGCCGTTCGGATCGGCGCTGCAACCGGCAGCGCCGAGGCATAGCAGCATCAGCGCCATCGCCCGCGGATAGATCCGCGGGCGGAACAGCACGGCCGCCGCAGACATGTACGCGCTGATACGCCCCGACATCCGGCGAGTTAACCGCCGGCGCCTAAACAAGACTTTAACCGCCGTCCGGGCCGCCACCGCATCGGGTGCGAGGATCTCCTTGAAATCGCGGGACGCTCGCGAACCTATGAGCTGGAATTCGCTGCGTTCAGCAGATTCGAGCGGTATCGAGGTCCGCTGCGGTCTCCTGACACCCGCTGCCGCGATTAACCATGCGGAGCGTATTCATTGCCCGAAGCGCGGGTCGAAGCTCCCGCCCCAAAGGCATCACGGAGCCGCATGGAGGCGGGGCTCTTCCCGAGCGCACCCGCCGCAGCCTTCTTCAAGGAACCATCCGGCGACGCGGACGTTGTTCCGCGCGAATTCCTTGAGCCGGAGAGGCTCATGCGATGCAGGGTTGGACCGGTGCATGCAAGCGTGCGATTATGCGGTTCCGGGGAGACCGCTCACGGACAGCTCCCAGTGCGCGCGGTTGCAGCAAACAAACCATCATCCCCACACCTGGAGACACCATGGCCTTAGTGCTGCGACCGGATGCCAGCTCGCCCAACGACCAGCTGGCCATGCACGGCGAATGGCAGATCGGGCGCATCGACAAGCGGCCTTCCTTTTCGGGTCCGGAGCCGCGCTACATCTGGGCACTCAACGGCGTTCCGGGCGGACCCAAGAACCTGCGGCTATCCGGCGTCGCCGCGACGCTCGATGAGGCGGAGGCCGCGTTGAAAACGAGCTGGGAGGAATGGTTGGCCTGGGCGCATCTTTCGGACGTGAAGGAGCGATTTTAGAGGCGCCGCGCTGCTGCAGCGCGCCCGTGACGGAGCCTTGCCCTAACCCGGCCGGGCGTCGCCCTGGATTTCGGTCAGCCGCAGCGCCGTCAGCAGGAGCGACGTCCCGGCATAAGTCCGGGCATCGACGCCGGTGAGCTTCTTGATGCGATTGAGCCGAAAATAGACCGTGTTGGTGTGAACCCCCAGCCGCCGCGCGGTCCGCTTGACGTTGAAATTGCAATCCGCGAAGGCGCGGATCGTGCGCGCCAGCGCGCGCGCCGGCTCATCGTCGCCCGGGCAGAAATGACGCGCCCAATGCGGGACCAGGCGAAAGGCGGCGCTGCCGGCGCGCCGGATGAGAAATTCCGGCAGATCGATATCGGAAAAATGCATGAGCGGCCGGGTGGCGCTCGCGAAGTCGAGCGCCAGGCGGGCTTCCTGGAGCGCCGCCGGCAGACCGCCGATCTCGCTCGTGTCGAGGCTGATCCCGACTGCGGCAGCGACGCTGTCACGGACCCGCCGCGCGAGGCCGTTCCGGCGCAAGGCCGCAAGCACGCCGCGCCCCGTATCCGTAGCGCTGCAGGCGATCGCCGTGACCGCGCCGTCGCGGATGTCCGCCAGCTTGCCGAAGGTGGCCGCGGGCAGCACCTGCTCGATGAGCCGCACCAGCGAGCGCAGCGTCACCTCGAGATCGACGTGACCGTTGCCCGCCTGGAGCGGTCGGGCGACCACGACCGCCATGGCGGCGCCGGGCGCAATGCCGCAGAGCGCGCACAGCCGCTGCGCCTGCGCGTCTCTGGGTGCGCGTCCGCCCAACAGGTCGTCGATCAGGCCCCCATAGGTGCGGGTGGCCTGCGCGACGATCAGGCCCTCCTCGACCGCATGCGCTTCCGCCAGCACGGCGCCGACATGATCGAACAATTCGAGCCAGAAATCCGACAGCAGGGTCAACGAGCGAATGGCCTCGTCTTGCCTGGGATGCCGCAGCAATTGCTCGCGCGTGATCCCCCAATAGGTCTTGTGGGCGAGGCGATAGGCGTGCAGCGACGCGATCAGCGGCACCTGGTGGCGTGCGCGCCATATCGCATGGGTGCGCACGAAACCGAAGGCATCGCCGCCGGACTTGCGCCCCCGTCCGGCCGCGAGCGCGACGATGGCGCGCAACAGCTCGCTGCAATGCGCCTTCGATTCCTCGGTGAACTCGTCATCCACCGAATTGCGATACTCGGGGCTTTCGCGCTGCAGGAGCTCGAACGTTCCCCGCCAAATCTCGTTGCTGCGCTGCGCCAGGCCGGCAACGACCGCGGCCGCCAGCGCATCCTGGCGGAAACGCCGGCCCCACTGGCTGATCAAAGCGTCGGCCCCGGCGGGCGGCGGTCCCATGGATTGTGAAACTCCACAACGATGCCGGCGAGCCTATATGGACCGTGGCGAATTGATCAAGCGCCGATTTTCGCTATATCCCGCCGCCACGCCCGCCGCCAACCGCAACGGAACACCGCATGGCCGAGCCGCACAAGATCGTACCGAGCGCGCAGTGGATCGAAGCGCGCAAAGAGCTCCTGATCAAGGAGAAGGAGCTCTCGCGGCTGCGCGATCAGCTGAGCGCCCAGCGGCGCGATCTGCCCTGGGAGCGGGTGGAGAAGACTTACGTTTTCGACGGGCCCTCCGGCAAGGAGACCTTGTCCGACCTGTTCGCGGGAAAATCGCAGCTCATCGTCTACCATTTCATGTTCGATCCGGCCTGGGAGGCGGGGTGCAGGAGCTGCTCGTTCTGGGCCGACAACTTCAACGGCATCGACGTTCACTTGAAGCATCGCGACACCACGCTGCTCGCCGTCTCGCGGGCGCCGCTCGCAAAGCTCGAAGCCTACAAGCGGCGCATGGGCTGGGGCTTCAAGTGGGTGTCCTCGTTCGGCAGCGACTTCAACTACGACCTCGGCGTGTCGTTCACGCCCGAGCAGATGGCGGAGGGAAGCGCCATTTGGAATTACGCCCGTCAGAAGCCGTTTGAAACCGAAACCGTCGGGATCAGCGTTTTCCATCAGGACCCGAGCGGACTATTTCATACCTATTCATGCTACCAGCGCGGCGTGGACATGCTCAACGGCGCCTATCACTACCTCGACCTGACCCCCAAGGGGCGCGACGAGGCCGAGCAGAAGCCACACGCCCAAGCCTGGGTCCGCCGGCACGACGAATATCAGGATTGAACGCCGCAACCCGGCATGGGGACCGCAATGACCGCCGCCCCGCCCGACGCAGCGCGTCACGACCGGATCGTGGTGCTGGCCCTCCTGGCGGCGCTCATCGCGGCGTCTTGGCTCTATCTCTTGCACGGCGCCGGCGTCGAGATGGACAAGATGGATATGGGCGGCGGCGAGATCATGCTGATGGCGCCCACATGGACGGCGGGCTACGCGGCGCTCGTCCTCTTCATGTGGGTCGTCATGATGGCCGCCATGATGCTGCCGAGCGCGGCGCCCGCCATTCTGCGGGTCGCCGG
Organism: uncultured Alphaproteobacteria bacterium; assembly: GCA_963744275.1. GTDB lineage: Bacteria > Pseudomonadota > Alphaproteobacteria > Rhizobiales > Xanthobacteraceae > VAZQ01. Next base: position 118,502 of record CAVUSX010000019.1, on the reverse strand, counting down.
CCCGACGCGCGAGCCGGGGGGCACGGCGGGCGGCCGCGTCGCGGCGCTCCTCTTCACCTGCGGCTATCTCATGGTCTGGACCGGCTTCAGCATCGCAGCCACGCTGCTGCAGTGGGGCCTCGATTCCGCGGGTTTCCTGTCGGAGACGATGGCGAGCCGCAGCCGCGTGGCGGCCGCCTTGCTGCTCATCGCCGTTGGGCTTTATCAGCTGACCCCCTTGAAGCGAGCTTGCCTTCTCGCCTGTCGCGCCTGTACCGATGCCCCGCCCGGAAAGGCGTCCGAGACTGCCGCCGGGACGATCAGCCGGGGACTGCGTTACGGCGTCTCCTGCCTCGGCTGCTGCGGCGCGCTGATGGGCCTCTTGCTGGTCGTCGGCGTGATGAACGTGGCCTGGATGGCGGCGATCGCGATCGTGGTGCTGGCCGAGAAGGTGCTGCCCTGGGGCCGCGGCCTCGCCCGCCTCATCGGCGCCGGGCTCGTCGCCTGGGGCAGTGCCGGCTTGGCGGCGGCCGTGCTCTGAGCCCGCCGCCGGTGGTCGGCGCGCGTCCCGGCCTTCCACATTCACCAGCAACTGCGTTATCCTCCTGGCCAGCTGCCCTCGAAGCGGGATGTGCCGAGTTCCTCGCCGGGCGAACGGGCCGCCGGAGTGCCGTCGGCAGGCATCTCATCCTCATGAGCCGGTGTTTTTTTCCGGCGCTGACGCTCGCAGATCACGAAGGCTGGGCGTGTCGGCGTGCCGGCCGCAGCTTGATCAAAGGAGGCTTCACATGCGCTACCGCGGCTCGATCGGTGCCCTTGCGCTCATGGCGGCGTTGTCGGCGATGTGCGCCGGCGCCTTGGCGTTCGACCAGAGCAAATATCCCGACTGGAAGGGGCAATGGAGCCGGGTGCGGTTTCCGGGCGTAGCGGGCCAGCCTTCGTTCGATCAGACCAAGTCGGCCGGTGCCGGCCAAGAGGCGCCGCTGACGCCGGAATATCAGCGGATCTTCGAGGCCAATCTCGCCGATCAGGCCGCCGGCGGCCAAGGCACCGACCCGACCTCGACCTGCCTGTCGCCCGGGATGCCGCGCATCATGACCGCCTATGAGCCGATGGAGATCGTGATCACGCCGGAAACCACGCACATATTGATGGAGCATATCCACGACTCGCGCCGGATCTACACCGATGGGCGCAGCTGGCCGCAGGACATCGAGCCGTCGTTCGCGGGCTATTCCATCGGCCAGTGGCGCGAGCCGGACGGCGCCGGCCGCTACACCGTGCTGGAGGTCGAGACCCGCGGCTTCAAAGGGCCGCGCACCTACGACGCCGCCGGCATCCCGTTGCACAAGGACAACCAGACCGTCATCCAGGAGCGATTCCATCTCGCCAAGGGCAGCACGGACCTCCTGGATGACGAGATCACCATCAACGATCATGCCCTGACGCGGCCCTGGACGGTGACCAAGCACTACCAGCGCGACCCGGCCCAGCAGCCGCCGGTCTGGCGCGAATCCGTTTGCGCGGAGAACAACAGCCACGTGCAGATCGGCGCGCAGCACTATTACCTGAGCGCGGACGGCGAGCTGATGCCGGCCAAGAAGGACCAGCCGCCGCCGGACCTGAAGTTCTTCGGTCAAACGAAGAAGTGAGGCTGAGTGTCGTCCCGGCCCATAGCGCGTCGAAGACGCGCGTAAACGCGCTTACGGCGCCGGGACCCAGACCATCAGGGCGTTTACGCCCGTCTTCGACGGGCTATGGCAGCCGATCGAGAGGGCACCGCGTATGGGTCCCTGCTTTCGCAGGGACGACGATCCGTTGCTTGATATCTGGCTTTGCTTCGGTCGCCCCTCAAATCATCTTCATCGGGATCGCGCCCAGGAAATCCTGCTTGCCGATCTCCACGCCGCTGTGACGCAGGATCGCGTAGGCGGCGGTCAGATGGAAATAGACGTTCGGCAGCACGAAATGGTTGAGATAATCGTCGCCCTTCATCTGGCCCTTGTTGGTCGGGCCGAGCGGAAAGGTGATCTCGCGATCGGTCGCGGCATCGATCTTGGTCGCGTCGAGAGTCTTGAGAAAGGCCACCGTCTTGGCGAGCCGCGCCTTGAGCTGATCGATGGTCGTCTCATTGTCCTCGAAGCGGGGCGGCTCGATGCCGGCCAGCCGCGCCATGCCGTTCTTGGCGAGATCCCCGCGATCTGGACCTGGCGGGTGAGCGCGAACATGTCGGGGTAGAGCCGCGAGCCGAGCAGTACCGAGGGATCGACCTTCTTGGCGGTCGCAAATGCCTGCGCCTTGTCGAGCACTCCCGACAGCGCGGTGAGGCCGAGCTCGAGAGCCGGCAGAGAGGCCTTGGACATGGAAAACGACATGTGACGGATCCTTGATTTGGGGACTTGGATTTGGGGACTTGGGTATCTTGGGCGCGCGGAACATGCCCGCAATCGGGAGGCGTTTCAACCCGCGCGCCGAGCCCCGCCACGATGGCGCCGGGCGGGCGCCGGATCGAACGCCGGGCTTGCTCGCCGCCTACTCGTAGATCGCCTTGGCCTTGGCCACGACCGCGGGCGGGGCGTTCATCATCTTGGCCACGATGGTCTCGGCCTCCTCGCCGGTCATCGGATTGACCGGCAGCTGCTGCTTCTCCATGTCGGCCAGGAACTCCTTGTCCTGCATGGTGTCGTCGAAGGCCTTGCGGATGATGGCGACGCGGTCCGGCGGCACCTGCTTCGACATGATGAAAGGCCGGCCGACCTCGTCGGAGGCATCGAGCACATCGAGGATTTGCCGCTGCTCGTCGGTCTTGGCGAAGGTGCCGATATAGGCGGCGCTTTCCGGTATCTCGGGCGGCCGCTTCTCGGTGAAGCGCACGAAAGGATGCGCCGTGCCGTCGCGCATCCATTCGATCGGGATGCTGCTGTAGGAGCCGCAATCGCCGTCGAGCTCGCCGCGTTCGATGGCGAGCCGCTGCTCGGCGCTGCCCGGGAAGCCGAGGATCTGCTTGATCGGAGCGTGGAACACCTCCCGCAGCGTCGCCCCGTTGATGTAGTTGCCGGAGCCGCGCGCGGTCGAGCCCAGGACGAACTCCTTGCGGTGCATCATGTCGTCCCAGCTCTTGACGCCGTTCGGGCCGAAGCCGTAGCAGACCCGGAAGTCGGGGGTGACCACGCCGATCCAGCCGTATCGGCGGAAATCGAGCTGCACCTTGTCGGGCTGCATGATGGACTGGGTGACCAGGCCGGGGTTGAAGATGGTCATGACGGTGCCGTCCTTGGGCGCCGTCACGTCGAGATAGCGCACCGAGGTCAAGCTGCCGGCCCCCGGCATGTTCTGGACGATGATGCCGGGGTTGCCGGGGATGTGAGCACCCAGATGCCGCGCCAGCCCGCGCGCATTGACGTCATAGCCGCCGCCCGGCGAGAAGCCGACCACGATGGTGAAGGTCTTGCCTTTGTAGAAATCATCGGCGCGGGCGAACGTGGGAGCGGCCACGAGCCCGGCCAGCACAAGCGGAAGCAGCGAGACGCAGCAGGTTCTTGCCATGGGATTCTCTCCAGCCGTGCCACACGCGGATTTTCACCGGACCGAGCATAGAGGTTACGTCTGCCAAAATATCCGGACAAGATGCCACCCGGGCCTGCGGCTGCGACCAATTGAGCAGGCCGTCCTGCCCTAGCGGCGGATCGCAAAGACGATCAGCGCGATCCCACCGGCACCGACCAGGAAGCAGAAAATCAGCAACGACAGAATTCCCGGATCGCGGCCGAGGCTGTCCGCATCGCCGAGCAGCAGGGCCGAGAAGAGCAGCGAGCAGAGGCCGGGCAACAGCAGGATGATCCCGACCAGAATCAAGAGCGCCGTCACCCATGGGTTTCGACCCGGGGTGGGGCTTCGTGGGCGCGCCTCCTGCTGATCACTCATGAATTGGCCTCCGCCCGCAGCGCCGCGCGGATGCGCTCGATGCTGCCGTTTCGATAGAACAGATTGTAGGTGTCGAATGGAATGATCTGACCGGCCGGCGTGACGAAATGGATGCAGGAGCGCTTGACGCCGCCGACGCAGAAATTGAAGCGGTCCATGAACTGCACGATCGCCACCCGGAAGACGTTCTCGTAGCCGAGGCCCGCGGGGATCGGCAGCTGCGGCAGGCAGCACAGCAGCTCCCCCATGCGCTCACCGGCGTTCTGCGGGCCGGAAGAGAGCGAGAACAGCTCCATGAATTTGCGCAACAGCGCCGGCTGCTTCTCGAAGGTGATGGCGTTGGGGAGGCTGGCGATCAGCTCCTCGCGCGGCAGCAGCGACATCAGCGGGACCACCTTGCCGCCGTTGCGCAGCCCATAGGCGATCGAGATGGACTCCGGATTGCACGGCAGCGGGATCATGTCGTCGGGTCCGAACACGCCGGAATCCTCGACGACGTGCTTCCGGATCTCGGACAGCACGACGCGGTCGCGATCCTTGTCGAAATTCTCGTTGCGGCCGACGTCCTGCACCGGCTGGAAGGTGACGCCGCGCACGCAACGCCATTCGAGCGCGTGGCGCACGATCGCGCCGATCTCGCCGTCGTTCACGCCGCGTTTGACCGTCACCACCAGGGTGGTGGAGATGCCGTGGCGCTCCAGGCTCTCGAGCGCCTGCCGGCGCACGCCGCGCAGATCCGCGCCGCGCAGGTTCATGAGCGCGTCGCGCTCGAGCGAATCGAACTGCAGATAAATCTCGAGCCCGCGCTTCTGCTCGGCGAGCCGCGCCACGAAATCGCCCTCGCGCGCCAGGCGCAGGCCGTTGGTGTTGATCATGACATGGCGGATGGGCCGCGCCCGCACCGCCTCGAGGATGGCGAAAAACTCGGGATGCAAGGTCGGCTCGCCGCCCGAAATCTGCACCAGATCGGGCTCGCCTTCGCTGGCGACCAGCGCGTCGAGCATGCGCTCGACGGTCGGCAGCGGAAGCTGCTTTTCCCGCGTCGGCGAGGATTCCGCAAAGCAAACCGGGCAGGTCAAATTGCAGTGCTCGTTGATCTCGATCAGCGCCAGGCAGGAATGCTGCTCGTGGTCGGGGCAGAGCCCGCAGTCGTAGGGACAGCCGAATTCGGTGCGGCTCTGCAACGAAAGGGACCGGTCGCCCGGCTTGAGATAGTCCTTGCAGAGCTTCCAATAGGCGGCGTCGGTGGAGACGAGCGTGCTCTGGGTGCCGTGCCGCGCACAGCGCTTCTGGTACCAGACCTCCTTGTCGCGAATCTCGATCTTGGCCGGCACCAGCGCGAGACAGGTCTCGCACAGCGAGGTGGTCTGGCCCCAGAACAGATAGGGACGCGATCTACGTAAAGGCGCGGTCATCATCGGCGGCCTTCGGGTCCGGCGCGGTCGCGATCATGATCACCGCATATGCAAAGATCAGGATGGAGAAAATGTGGAACAGGGTGAGGGGGCCGATCAGCGGCCCATAGGGCTTGATGAACTCCCACAGGAAGCGCTGCAGCCCATAATAGCCGACCGCGAGGTAGAAGCCGTTCTCGATCACGAAGCGGTCGTTCCGGCGCACCCGCATCACGTAGACGACCGCGAAGGCCGCCATCGCGGCGCTCTCGTAGAGCTGCACCGGATGGCGCAGAATGCCGTCGCCGAAATCGTGACCCCAGGGCAACGTCGTCGGGGTGCCGAAGGTGAAGTCGTCGAGCCCGGCCAGATAGCAGCCGATGCGGCCGACCGCCACCCCGACTGCGAGCGGCAGCGCGAAACGCGCTCCGGTGCGGGCCGTGATGTGGGCGCTGCGCTTGTAGAGCTCGACCGCCAGGATGCCGCCCGCGATTGCGCCCTCGATCGAGCGGGCGACGCCGGATTCCTCCGACAGCCATAGATTGGCGGTGCCGAGCACCAAGGCTCCGACCCCGGCGCCGAACACCAGCACCGCGATGTAGCGCCAGTCGTTCGCCGGCACGGCCGGGAATGGCCACCCGGACAGCCGCGTCACCCAATAGAGCGACAGCGCGGCAGCCACCCAGGCGATCACGTCGAAAACGGCATGGATATTCGCGCCGCTCATGCTGCTTGTGGCCTCAAATCTGCTGGATCGCGTTGAAATCGAAATTGACGCCGGGAGGATTTTCCCCGATGCGCACCACCTTGTCGCCGACGAAGCGATGGGGCGGCACCGGCAGATTGTAGGGTGCTGGAGAACCCGCGAACACGCGGCCGGCCAGATCGTATTTCGAGCCGTGGCAGGGACACAGATAGCCGCCGAGCCAATCGGGTTGCGGCTCGCGCGCGTCGGGTTGCGGATAGAAGGTCGGGGTACAGCCCATATGGGTGCAGATGCCCACCAGCACCGCGAACTCGGCTTTGACGGAGCGCTGCGGGTTGCGGGCGTAGGGCGGTTGCTGGAGCTGCTCGGAGTCCGGGTCGGACAATTGGCCGATGAGGTCGGAATTGCGCAGCATGGTCACGGCTTGCGGGCCGCGATGGACCACGAAGATCGGCCACGTGCGCCAGAACACCATGACTTGCTGGCCGGGCTGCAGCGGCAACAGATCGACGTCGACCGTACCGGCGACCGCCGGCAGCGCGGCGTCGGAATCGCTCTGGCCGCGCAGCACCGTATAGGCGGCCGCCCCGACGGCGCCCACCACCGCGGCGCCCCCCGCAATGCCGGTGGCCACTCGCAAGACATCGCGGCGCGTAGGTTTGGGCTTGGTCACGACGCTCCGGCTTGGTTCGACCGCCCCACGTCCACATGGGCGCCCGATTGTTAGCAGCCCGCCAATCTTTCCGGAAGATGAGCGGTAGGGTGGGCAGAGGCGCTCTCGGGCGCCGTGCCCACGCGAAGTCCCTCGACCGATTGAACTCTTCCGCGTGGGCACGGCGGAGCCGGCGTGGTGCATCAATCCGAAGTCTCGCGGCCGCCTTTGCCCACCCTACAGCGCTCTAGTGCACCGGCTTTAGACTAGTGCAGCGCCCACAGGAACACCGCCGCGGCGGCCAGGCCGAGCCCGCTGCGCACGGCATGCAGCCGGCCCCACTTCCGCACGCCAGCATGCACCGCAGCGTCGGCGGTCGCGGCATCCACCGCCATCAGCGCCCGGTTGGTCGGCATGATGCCCCAGAGCGTATAGGGCCAGTTCGCCAGGCAGAGCGCGGCCCCGAGCAACCAGCGCCGATCACCGGTGCCCAGATGGGCCGCCACGCCGAGCGCGGTCGCCAGCAAGGCGAGCGGCGCCTGCATGGCGGTGCCGCGCCGGTAGCTCGCCTTCCATTCGCTCAAGAGCGCCTGCGCGTCGAGCATCAGGCGCGCTGGTTGCTCCGCGACGCTGACATAGATCGCGGCTCCGGCGAAGACCGAGGCGGCGATCAAGGCGAGCTCTCCGCTGATCATGGGCGTTGCTCCCGTGCTTCCGCTGTCATCGGTTGGTCGCCCTCCAGGCGCTGCGAGATGGCGCGCAGAATTGTGGTCGCGGCGCGGATGCGACGGTGATCGAGGCCGGCCGCGAGGCGGTTGGCCCAGGGCGCCTGGCGGGCGGTAGCGGCCCGGCAGGCCGCGTTGCCCGAGGTCGTCAGCACCACCAGCTTCGCGCGCTGATGGTGCGGATTGGGGGCGAACCGCACAAAGCCGCCCTCCTCCAGGTCGTCGGCGACCCGTTGCACCGCCTGGCGGGTCAAACCCATGTTGCGGGCGATCGCGGCGACCGAAAGCGGCACCGGCGACAAAGCCGCCGCTCCCATCACCTGCCAGCGCGCGCTGGTGAGCCCGATATCCCCGACCAGGCGGTCGCCATGCGCGAGCAGCGCGCCGTTGAGGCGGAAAATCTCCAGCACCAGCGCCGTGAGCGCGGCGCCTTGCGGGGTGTGAGAGGAATCCATCATGACATTATGTACCCAGATTGACAGCATATTGTCAATATGGGTCCTCCGCTTCCGGCCAGGCTGCGCGAGCGTGCGACCCGCCTTGATCGCGGCCGCCGCAATCCTGCTATAAGGGCGCTTCGCAGATCCACCGGTTGGACCGCGGCTCTCGACCAGCCGAGGTCTGGCGAGCGGCCCGCCCCATCGTCCCCAAGCCGCACCAGCATCCCCGCCTGAGGAGAAGTCGCAAATGAGTGGGCCGCGCACCCTTGATATCCACACCCATGTCCTGACCGAGGAGATGATCGGTCTCATCCGCAAGGAGGCCCCGAAGGTGGCGCCGCGGATGACGGCGATCAACGCGGATTCCTTCATGCTGGAGATCGCCGGCGTTCCCTATCGGCCGTTCCCGCGCGGCGGCTTCGATCTGGAGCGCCGCTTCGCCGACATGGATGCGGCCGAGGTCGACGTGCAGGTGCTCTCGGCGACGCCGCAAAGCTATCTCTATGAGCAAGAGCCGGCCCTGACGGCGGCCTGCGCGGCGATCCAGAACGACCAGATCGCCAAGCTGGTCGCCGCCCATCCGGATCGGTTCCTCGGGATCGCGACGCTGCCGATGCAGGCCCCCGAGCTCGCGGCCGCCGAGCTGCGCCGTGCCGTGCGCACGCTGCGTCTGCGCGGCGCTATGATCGGGTCCAACGTGGTGGGCCGCAATCTCGATCATCCTGAGCTCGAGCCGCTCTGGGCCGCCGCCAGCGAGCTCGATGTCCCGCTGCTCATTCATCCGGTGAATGTCGGCGCCGCCGACCGCCTGCGCTCCTACTATCTCAACAATCTCATCGGCAACCCGCTCGACACCACCATCGCGGCGGCCTGCCTGGTGTTCGGCGGCGTGCTCGAGCGCCATCGCCGGCTCAAGGTCTGCCTGGTGCACGGCGGCGGCTTCGTGCCCTATCAGGCCGGCCGCTGGGCGCACGGCTGGCAGGTGCGGCCGGAGCCGAAGGTCAATCTCAAGCAACCGCCGCAGCCGTCGATCGAGCGCTTCTACTACGACACCATCCTGCATTCGAAGGAAAGTCTGGAGTTCCTGGTCGGATCGGCCGGGCCCCGGCGCGTGCTGCTCGGCAGCGACTATCCCTACGACATGGGCACCGGGGAATGCGTGCGCCAGGTCCGCGCGCTCGCGATCCCGGAGGCCGACAAGGCGACCGTGCTGGGCGGCGAGGCGTGGTCACTCATGGGCGGCGGCTGATTCTTCGCGCGTCCCGGAGGGCGCGAGAGGGAAGCATGATGTGGTAGTCCGCCCATTCACCTTTTTGGATACGCCGTGAAAATGTAATCCTTGGCGGCCACCGTCGTGTGGCACGCGTACCCGCATTCGGCACCGCTTGCAGAAAGATCGGATGGCTTGAACGTGTCGGTCGCTGCATCATAAGCCCACTGGGCATATGCCCATCCGTGCGTGCTCGGGAATCTCTTGGTATCCTTTTCGATGAACGAAACCGTTTTCAGGGTGTCCGGGATATTCACGAAATAGGGAGACGCAGTGTTTTTCTTGAAGGACCACTCGATCTTCGTAATCTTGGAGCCGTCGGGGAACAGCTTGCCATCGTCGGGAGCGCCGTCCCTATATGCGTTTATCATCGCGTCATTCGCCGCGATCACTTTCAGGCTGGTTTCGGTCTGACTTACCGCGACATCTTGCCAGGTTTCGTATCCTCTGAAGTCGGACCACGCGAGTCCATCCGGTATTTTCAGCGAGTACCGGTCCTGCGCGGCAAGGGCCAAGCCGCCCACGACGACCAGTGGTACCACGCTGATGACGATCGCCCAGGTGCTTCTGCTTTTCGCTCCATTGACTGTCGCAATGCTCGACATGAACATCCTCCATCTGAGGCCGAGAGCCGTCTCGGCCCCGTTCCATGAGCTGGTTAATTGACGAACGAAGAGATATAAGCGAAGGTTCTTGTCTTGATGCGGTGCCGACGAAACCGGGATGCCGGCCGCCTCGCGTGAGCCACCACCCGCGCCTGGCGTCACTACCGGTCCGGACCCACGCGAATACGCTCGGCAGACGCTTCGTTCCATCTATTATTGCAGATCTCCCGTGACGGTGACGCATTCCTGCACAGCCAATGGGCATCCGGCGCAGATCGCTGCCGTCGACATTGCGCTGCTCGTCCCAGTCGGCGCGCCGCAGACGATGGCTGGCGCAGCTACCGCTCCATCCCGTGCGCGGTGACGGCTGGGGCGGCGGCAGGCGAGGCCAGGAACCTGATAAAATCCGTTGCAGCCTTTCGCGCCCGCATATTTGCCAGCAAGCCGGCCGAGATCACGATATCGGTCTCGAGCTCCTTGGGCAGCGGGCCCAGGATATCGATGCCGCCCGGCAACGGGGTGAGATCATTGGCTGGCGCCGCCCCGATGGCAGCCGCCCCGGTCGCAACCGCCGTTACCACCTCCGATCCGAGTCCTTGGATCAACTTGCTCTTGAATTTGACCTGATCGGCGATGCCCAGCCGGTTGAGGGCGTCGGCGAAGGCCCGACCCGCCAAAGCGCCCCTGGTCGGGTCCGTGAAGGCGAGAGACTTGCTGGTCAGAAGCGTGCGCTTCAACGCCTCCACCGAGCCGATGTCAGGTTTAGGCGCGCCGGCCCGCACGAACAGGCGAATCGAGATGTGGGCCACGTCCCTGATGCTGTCGGCGGTGACGAGGTCATGTCCTGCCAGATCATCGACAGCTGATCGTGACGTGATCACCACGTCGGCGATTTCTCCGCCTGAAATCCGGCTGCGCATGGAAGCAACCGAATTGTAGTTGACCGTCAGCCTGTCTCCGGTCGCACGTTCGAACTCCGACGTGAGATCGTCGAGGATCGGACGCATGCTCAAGAAGCCGAGCACTTTGACTTCCGCGGCCTGCGCGCCCGCGGTCGCCTCCGACAGAAGCACCGCGGCTGCGAGCCACGCACCGAGTTGGGCGGCTGCCGATAATCCAATCATATGCGCGGTTTGTCATTCTTTCGCTACGCGATCAAGGGGCGGCCCCTGCGTTGGCCCACACCCGGCGCGCATCGCGGCCACTTTCGGTATCCGCGTTCTCGCCGCGCCCCGGGCAATTGGCTAGGCTTCCAACGCGCCGATGGCTTAACCTTCTGCGATAGCCCCGTGCCGCAGACCGGAGCAGTCCATGGCAGACAAGCGTCACACCTATTCGATCCGCATCGACTGGACCGGCAATCAGGGCACCGGAACGTCGGCGTACCGCGCCTATTCGCGTGCGCACGAAATCAGCGCGCAGGGAAAAACGGCCATAGCCGCCTCGTCCGACCCGGCGTTCCGCGGCGATGCGGCGCGATGGAATCCGGCGGAACTGCTCATCGCCGCGCTTTCCGCCTGTCATCAGCTCTGGTACCTGCACCTTTGCGCCGACGCCGGTGTCGTGGTGGTAGCATACAGCGACGATGCCTCCGGCGTGGAGATCGAGCAGGCGGACGGCGCCGGGCAATTCGAAAGCGTCACGTTGCGGCCGCACGCCGAGCTCGCGGCCGGCTCTGATGAGAACATCGCGCGCCGCCTGCACGATGCCGCCGCCGAGAAATGTTTTGTCGCGCGCTCGGTGTCGTTCAAGGTAGAGCACAAACCGACCTTCGAGATTGCGTCGGCGTAGGGGAGCCGTTGCAGCCGCCCCTTGCCGATGCTGTGTCGGCCGAAGCGGATAATCCGCGCTAATTCACCCGCGGCGGTTCCCGGCCATGCGGCGATGGATCTGCCATCGGGGAGAAGCGGACGGCACGGCGGCCCGGGCGGCAGCGCCGAGCCCGACCCGGATCGGCTTACCTTGAGCCGCCAACAGCTGCCGCCATTGTCAGGCGGCGCCTCCTGGGCCATCCTTACAACAGGCTTTCAAATCTCGGCGCAAGGAGGAATGCATGGACACGCTTTCGTACACTGCTTGCACGCGCCGCTCCGTCCTGCGGAGCGCGGCAGGGGCTGGTCTCGCTGCCGCCACGGCCCTGCCCTTCGCTCTGCGCGCCGGCACTGCCAAGGCCTCGACCTACCGCGGCATCGTCGGCGACATCAAGCCGAGGGCCACCGACTCCTCGCTCGTCGACATGATCAAGCTGTTGCCCGACGGTATCGGCGTCATTCCGGTGTACCTCAACCTGACCCGAGGCTCGCGCGAGGAATACGGCGGCAGCTATGACACCTACGAGAAGCACATCACCTATCTGGCCTCGCAGAAGTGCAATGTCATCGCGATCGAAGGTGCGCCGCCGTTCATGCTTTTGGGCCCCGCGCGCGAGGCCGAGATGGTCGACGGGTGGAAGCGGAAATACGGCACCGACATGTTCACCTCCTCGCAGAACCAGGTGAACGCGTTTCGGGCGCTCAAGGCGAAGAGAATTCTCGGCATCACCTCGGGCTCGGGCGGGCCGGAGATGGACAAGGTCTACGCGAAATATTTCGAGGACAACGGCATCGGCGTCGTCGCCATGGAAGGAATGGGCGTCGAGTTCAAGTCCATCCCGGAGGTGCCGCCTGCGGCGATCGCCGCCTTCATCAAGAAGGCCTTTGCCGAGCACGGGGGCGCGGACGCCGTTTACATCCTGGGCTCGTCGCTCGAGGCGCTTCCTTTGATTGCGCCACTGGAACGCGAGCTGGGCGTGCCGGTCGTGCAAGCGATCGCGGCGCGCATCTGGGAGATCCAGAAGCGCCTGCATCTGCACGAGCCGATCAAGGGCTATGGCCGCCTGCTCGAAACGCTCCCGGCATAGGGCGGGCGAGCGGCGGTGGCCGCGCCGCGCCCTCGGAGCTGTCCCGGGGTCGTGAACGACCCGGGGCGGACGTCCTCCTCCGGAGGATAGTCCATCGGCGCCGACGATTGCCCAGCGTCACGGCGGACCCCGCCAACACACTGATCTATCTCGCCGATTCCAGGCATGTTGCGCGGATGACACAACCCTGGAGAAAACTCTCGTGACGTGCAGGATTCGGTGCAAATCCGGAAGACTTGGAATCTCTGGTTGTTGATAATCGATGGTTGTTGGGGGGCTTGATCATGGGCGCAGCTGCGCTACAGGGCCAGCCGTGCAGGCGCGCGATGCGACGTGCCGGCATCCGAAAAGTTCTTCTTTTCAGCTCGTTCGCTTTGCTCGGCGTTCCGACGGTCGCCAAGGCGGGCGCCGACGGCGACGGGCCTCTGAGCCCGATCGTTGTGAGGACTTGCGACGTCTACGGCAAAGGATTTTTCCGGGTGCCTGGAACCGACGGCATCTGCATCAAAGCAGGTGGCTACGTCCGGGCCGACTTGGCGTTTGGTGCATGGCCGAATGATCGCGCATTCGTCGGCGGTCAGCTCGATCTCAACAATCAGCCGCTCCATACCGACGAGACCGGGATCGCCACTTTCATGACCCGTGCTTCGGGTTTTGTCGATGCGCGCCTCAGCACCTCGTATGGAACCGCCCGCGCCTTCCTCAATGGATACGTCGATGCCGCGGGCGGCCAGCATATCGGCGCAACCACCGACTCCTACGCGGACGCGGTGATCAACCGGGCCTTCTTGCAGTTTTCCGGCTTCACGGTCGGCGAGAGGCAGTCCAACTTCGATCTGCTCAAACGCGGTTTCAGCTACACTCCGGGATGGGCGCGTGACCCGGACAGCTCGTCCGGCACCCTGCTCGGAGCCTATACGGCGCACTTCGGCAACGGATTCTCGGCGACCTTTTCACTGGAGGACAACTCTTTCCGCCGAAACGCCGTCTGGGCCGCAGGGGATACGTCTCTGGGGATCGGCGAATTCCCGGGACCATCTACTTTCGGGCATAACATTCCCGGCACCTGCATTCCCTCCTACCTCTCCGCGACCAGCAGCGAGGAGCGCTGCAGCATCGGGGCCTATGAGAGCAACTCGATGCCCGACATCGTCGGCAGCCTGCTCTACGACCAGAATTGGGGCACTGCGCAGATCGCCGGGGCTCTGCATCAGATTCGCGCCGGCTTTGGCGGACAGGATTTCGACAGTTGGGGCTCCGCGATCGGGGCGGACGTCGACTTCAAGCTGCCCGTCACGGGGCCGAAGGATACCTTGTGGTTCCACGTGGGATTCGCTCAAGGCTCATCGTCTTACGCCGGCCTCGGGCAGTTCGGCGGGACCGGCATCTTCGACCGCTTTGACGGAACGAACGTGGCGGCGGGCTGGGCACTGGACGGCATCTTCAACAACACGCCGGGAGCCCCGTTCGGGGGATCGGTCGTCTTGCCGCAGGCCTGGGACGTGAAGGCGGCCGTCGAGCACTACTGGACGCCTGCGCTGCGAACGTCACTGTTCGGAGGTTATTCGCTCTGGAGTCCGACTGATGCGGGCAACAGCCTGATGTGCAGCAGTCCCTTTGGACCCGTCCGCACGATCGCCGGTGCGTTCCCGAATGGGATCACCCCATTGCCCGGTTGCGACTTCGGTTTCGGCGTCGGGACCATAGGGTCGCGAACGATTTGGAACCCAATCAAGCATCTCGATGTCGGCCTCGAGGTCATGTACACCCAGATAAACACGAACTTCGATCCAAATCGGATACGCCTGAGCTTCGGCGGCGGTTTCGGCAGCACGGCAGGTCTATACACCCCGGCCGACGAGGGGGTTTGGAGTTCCTTGTTCCGCGTCCAGTACAGCTTCTATCCCTGAGCCGTTGCCGCCGTTGAATTGCGCAGCGTATCGAAATGCGGACTGTCGTAGCTGGTGGGTTGTTCCCGACGGCCGTCGGTCCGGTTTGGTGGGCCTCGTTGCGGGGCACGCAGCGGGTAGAAAACAGGGGGGCGACAATGACATTCCGACGTTTGTGCACGCATCTGCCGCACGCTACGGCCGCTGCCTTCGCGATGGCATGCGGGATCGGCGTTGCAATCACCCCGGCCGTTTCGGCTCCGAAGAAGCCCGCTCTGCCGGTCTTCCCGGTCTCCACCAATTGGGGCGGCTGGTACGGCGGCGTCTATCTCGGCGGCGGCTTCGGCAGCAATCCCTGGAGCAATCCCGACGACGGCGATCTCGGCACCACGGACTTGAGCGGCATCATCGTCAGCTTGCAGGGCGGCTACAACTGGCAGAACGGCAACTACGTCTCCGGAATTGAGGTCAGCGGAGGACTCTCCACGGTCCAAGGCGACTTCGACAAATTTGGCTGGAACTTCGCCGGAAAAGTTCAGGGGCTGGAATCCGTTACGGGCCGTTTCGGATTGGCGACCGGCACCGCCGGAAACACGCTCCTGTTTGTGAAGGGCGGCGTGGCTTTTGGACAGTACAAGTTCACCAGCGATTGGCCTGAAATCGATACCCATTTCGAGAACAAGACGACTCTGACCGGCTGGACCCTGGGCGGGGGCGTCGAATATCGTATCGGGGGAAATTGGTCGGTGAAGGCCGAATACGACTACTACAATTTCGGCAGCGGAAGGGTGAACCTCACCCCCAACACCGATTTTGCTTCAACCTACCCCGTCGACATCAACAACTGGTCAATCAGCTCGTTCTCGGCCGGCTTCAACTACCAGCTCGCCGGTCCCCGCTGAATAGAAGCGCAGCGGCGGATCAAACGGGTAAATTGGCGCTACTGCGGCTCGATCTTGGCGTCGTGGATGACCTTCGCCCCGCGCGCGAGCTCGAGCTTCACCCGCGATGCCGAATTCCTCCGGCGTCGTGGCAAGCGCGTCGAAGCCCTGCGCCGCCAGGGTCTGTTGCATATCCGGCAAGGCGACGATCTTGGCGATCTCGCCATGCAAAAGATCGACGATCGGCTGCGGCGGCGATGCCGGCGTCAAGACCGGCAGGATGTTCTCGGACTCCTGGTTGCTTTGCCCGGCCTCCGCCATGGCCGGGATGTCGGGCAGCGCGGAGGAGCGCTTGGCGCTCGTCACCGCCAGCGCCCGCAGCTGGCCCGCGGTCACCAGCGGCACCGCCGGCGGCAACGCCGTGAATGCGATCGGCGTATGGCCACCGGCGGTCGATTGCAGCGCCGGCACGGTGAGCCTGCAAGCGCACAATAGAACGGATGCCAGGCTTGTGACGGCGGTCACGCATTGTTCGAATTCGCGGTTGCCGACACGCTACCCTCGAACGCCCGACCGGAGCACTCGGACCAACAGTCGTATGACCCGCTCGAACCCACAGGAGATTGCCATGTCGTCCCAGCCAACCCTGCTCGCCCTGGCGATGATCGCGGCCCTCGCGGCCACGGGACTTGCCCCGACCAGCGCGTCCGCCTTCGGGGGCGGCGGCGTTCGTTTCAGTCAACGGGGCCATTTCATCGCCCAGCGTCTCGATCCATACAAGAACTTCAAGTTTCGGCTCTCGGTCGCCAGCAGCAGACTTCCTGCCGCCATGCAACGCTGACGTCTCGCATTCCGGCGCGGCAGCGTGGCCACGGCGCGTGCGGATCGGACGCAAAGTGCTCGATTGAAAAATGGTCAGGGTGAGCGACGCCCCGGGCTTATCGCTGGCGGAGAGCCAGTTGCGTTCCGGAAAGGAACGGCTACGCTCTTTAGCGCTGTCGAGGAGCAGACCTCCGATGAGGGCTCGGTTTCTCTTTTCGCTCGCCGCGGCCCTGGGGTCAGCCACAGGCGCAATCCTGCTCGCCGCAGGTTTGTTGTTGGTCGGATCGCCGCGGGCCGGCGCGCTCGAAGACACGCTCCCCCCGCCGCCGGTCCGCGTCGGCGTCAGCGAGAAGATCTGCCAGCTCACCGGCGACGTGGATTGGGAGACCGGGGCGCCGACGGCCGCCCGCACGTTCGCAAATTTCGGGCTCGATGCGGTCGATCTCGGCTATCCGGTCGAGCATGCCGGCAAGCTGATCCTCCTGTTCGGCAACTCCTGGCCGCCGCCCCATGGCGGTGGCGCGGAGGGCGAGATTCCCCCCGACGATGCGGTCGGCTTCACCACGCGCACGCAGCCGCCCGGCCCCGACGGCAAGTGCCTGGAGCTGCAGATCAACGACAAGCCTTCGCCACCCCGCACATTTGCGCCCGCCACCATCGTGGGTCCGCCCGGCATCAAGCAGGGCTTCTTCAACGTCCCCTCCGGCGGCGTGAGCGCCGATGGTGGACTGTTCGGATTCTTCTGGACCGATCATTGCGCGGGTCCCAATGATCTCGCACCCTCACCCGATGCTCCCCTGGCGCGCCCCAAGGCGAGCCCGAGATGTCCCGAGACCGACGAGCGTAACAGCATCGGCCGCAACGTCTTGGCGAGATCCGACGATGACGGCCGCAGCTTCCGCGGCGTCGTGCCGATGCCGCGCGGCTTCACCTATGTGACGGCCGTCAATGCGCGGCAGCAGGACGCTCTGCCCGAGGATCAGCGATTGGGAATTTTCGTCTTCGGGGTGCCGCGCTATCGCGCGAGCGTGCCTTATCTCGCCTACGCGCCGGTCGAATCCCTGGCCGACCCCGCCACCTGGCGCTTCTTCGTCGGGCGCGCCGACAACGGGCAACCAAAATGGGTATCGGGGCCGCAATGGGCGCGCGGCGGCGCGCCCGAGGATGCGCGCCCGGCGGCATGGCGGCCGCCCGGCGAAGCCGAGATATTCGCTCCCGCGCTCGCAGGCGGCCGCTGCATCGGCGAGTTCTCCGTCACCTGGAATCCGCAACTGCGCCAGTGGCTCATGCTCTATCAGTGCCCGGGCGGCGTTTGGGCCCGTGTCGCGCCTGCGGCCTGGGGGCCATGGTCGCCGCCGACCTCGATTCTCGGGCCCGGCGACAAGCTCGGCTGCCGGCTCCTCATGAGCCCGGAGGGTTGCGGAAACCGCCGCGACTTCTGGCCCGGCAAGCACCCTGACGGCAAATTCGTGCGCGGCGGGACCTATGCGCCCTACGTTCTCAACCGTTACACGACCGCCGCTGCCAGCCCGGCTCCCGGCCGCAGCGCCACGATCTACTGGGTGGTCTCGACCTGGAATCCGTACGAGGTGAACGTCATGCGCACCACGCTGCACGTCGATCCGCGTTGATGGCGCCCGGCCGAGCGCGTTGTGCTGGGCGCACAGCTTGGAATTGTTCGGCGACGGGTGGGCGTTGTAGCCCGCATGGAGCTCTGCGGAATGCGGGAGCGGCGTTCCCGGATTACCATCCGGGCTACGAAACTTCGCGTCACTTGTGCTCGAGCGCGGCGCGCACGCGCGCGACCGTCTCGGGTGGGGTCTGGGCGACCTGCGCTACCAGAGCGGCTAGCTCGGCTCCGGTCAGCGGATCGATGTCGACCTTGAGCTTGTCGGCCTCGGCGCGATACTCCGGGTCCCGCATGGTGGCATCGAACGCGGCGCGCAGCGCCGCCACCCGGTCGGGCGGCACGTTGGGCGGCAGGAAGAACGGCCGGCCGATGTCGAGGCGCGCCAGCACCAGGCGCAGCGCATCGCGCTCGTCATTCGTCTTGGCCTCATCCAGCACGTTGGGCACATCGGCCAGCTCGGGATTCGGCCGCAGCGCCCATTGGGCGATGATCCTGATCTTCCGGTCGGCGAGCCAGGCCGAGCTCAAGGTCTTCAGCGTGGTCCAGGCCGCGATCGTGCCCTGCACCTCGCCGCTCTCCAGCGCCAGGTTGATCTTCGAGGTGCTCTGATATCCGGCCACGATCTTGAACTTGAATCCGAGCAGCGCATCGGCGACCAGCGGAAAATCCACCTGCGAGGAGCCGGGCGCCTGCGCCCCCATGATCAGCTCACGGGTCCGGGCCTGCGCGAGGCTCTGCACCGGCGCGGTGTGCCACACATAGGTGACGTGGGTCTCGCGATTGGTGTTGCCGAGCCAGATCAGCTTGGTCGGATCGAAGCGGCTGCCGCCCGGCTGCAGCAACGGAATAGTCGGCATGCCGGCGAAGGCGGCCCCGATGGTGGTGCCGTCGAAGGGACCGGAGGCGTAGAGCTGGCTGGTCATGGTGACGCTGCCGGCGCCGGGCTGGTTCTGCACGATGAAGGCGGGATTGCCCGGGATATGCGCCCCCATGTGGCGCGCCAAGAGCCGCGCATTCACGTCGTAGCCCGAGCCGACATCGACCCCGACCACCAGCCGGATGGTCCTGCCGGCATAGAATGACGCCACATCCTGCGCGGCCGCCGCCGTGCCGGTGACGAGCAGCGCCGTCAAGGCGAGCAGCGATCGTTTCATTCGGATCTTGCGCATTTCGTGTCGCCGGACATTGGGCCGTTGCGAACGAGAGCAACCTCCGCGGATCGAGACTACGCCTTGCGCAGCACGACGACGAGGCCCATCAGCGGCAGGCCGTTCTTGTATTCGTGGACGGCGTTCTCGATCGCTTCAACCTCGAATCCGTTGGCGCGCGCGGTCGCCGCTATATAACCGCGGCCGTGCACGAAGCAGCCGCCCTGCCCCAATCCCTCGAGCGTGGCCACGGAAAATTCATCGTCCCGCTCGTGCGGAAATACCGTGACGACGAACGATCCGCCGGCGCGCAGCGCGGTTGCGGCCGCCGCGAAGGCGGGACCGAGATCCCCGAAATGGATGAGCGTCGCGGCGCAGGTCACCACGTCATACGCTTGCGGGTGATCCAGCATGAACGTCATCAGATCGCCCTGGTGCAGATCGTCATAAACGTTCTTCGATCTGGCCAGCGCGAGCATCGAAGCCGACAGATCGACGCCCACCAGGCGTCGCGCGCGATCCCGCACCAAGGCCCCGACCAGGCCGGTGCCGCAGCCCGCATCCAGAATGTCGAGCCCGCTGCCGCCGACCTTGTCGGCGACCAGCTCGGCTCCGCGATAAGGATGCGGGCCGGCCGGTTTGTCCCAGCGATCCACGCCGATGGCGTAAAGCCGATTGATGAACGCTTCGGATGCACGCGCCGGCATCGGCCCCTGCTCGAGCGCCGACAGCGCCAAGCGCGCGCCGTAGCGGTCGTGCGGGTCGCCGGCGGCGCATTGGCGCAAACGCGCGCTGGCGGCATCGGGCAGGTTGCACCGCGCGAGCGCGATCCCGAGCGCGTAGTACACGGCCGGCCGCGGCGGCAACTTCAGCGCATCCGCCGAAAGCGCATGCCAACGCGCCTCCTCGACCTTGCCGAGGTCGGCCAGGGTTTCGGCCAGATAGACGTGCGCCTCGACGCAGTCCGGCCGCCGCGCCACCGTCTGCTTCCACAGCGCGACGGCTTCATCGGTCTTGCCCGACCGCCTGAGCGCGACGCCCGAATTCGTAAGCGCGGCGGCGTGGGCCGGCTCGAGCGCGAGCGCCTTGCGATAATGCTCCAGCGCCTCGGAATGCTGCCCGCGGTCGGACAGCAGCATGCCGAGATTGTTGTTGGCTTCGACATGATCCGGCTTGACCGACAGAGCACGGCGATAGCAGGCCTCCGCCTCCTCGGCATCACCGAGGTCGCGCAGCGTGCTGGCGAGATTGTTGAGAGCGCTCGGATCGGACGGGTTGATGGCGACCGCTGCGCGATACTGCGCCGTGGCTCCGGCGGTGTCGCCGCGCTGGTGCAACAGGAAGCCGAGATTGTTGTGCGCTTCGGCGAGCGGGTGGCCGCTCGCGATCAGCGCGCGATAGAGCCGCTCGGCCTCCACCAGACGGCCGGCCTGGTGATGCTCGATGGCGACGAAGAACTGCTGTCTCGTCTGCGCGGCGGATTCCTCGGCGGCGGGCTTCGCGTCTTGGTCCATGGCGGCGCTCTCCTTCAAATCGATCAGCAAAATGGCGGGTTAAAGCGAACCCGCCCTACGAAAGAAGCCGGGCCTCAAGCCGCCGCCAGCCCCGAGTTCGGCTCGAGCGGAAGCTTGACCGGCTCTCTGCGGCGCGCCGAGAGATCGAGCGCCTTGGTCAGCATCAGCCGATTGTGCGCCTCCGCCGCGGTGGCGGCTTGCGTCGGCAGGCCGAGCGCCAGGCGGTTCAACCACGAAACGGTCTCCTCGGCCATCGGGCCGCGCAGCTCGCCCAGCACCATGTCGCCCGGCGGATAGCTGCCCATGAAGTCGACCAGCCGGCGCCCGTCCGGGGCATAGCCCTCGTTCTGCGGGGCCGAGACCGCCAGCACCATGTCGCGATGGGTGTCGTCGATGGTGAGCACGCCTTCGGTGCCGGTGATGCCGACCTCCAGGCTGTAGACCGCGCCCGGCCAGGTCACCGGCAGCGCCCAGGAGATGTTGAGGTGATAGATGCTGCCGTCGCTGAACATGATCATGCCGGCGGTGGCGTCGATGCCCTGGTAGAGCGGGCCCAGCACCTTGTCGATCGAGCGCGCGTAGCATTCGACCGGGGTCTTCTTCTCCATGTACCACATCACGATGTCGAGGGCGTGGGTGCCCGAAATCACCATCGGCGAGATCGTGGCCGGATCGTCGGTGCGCTTGTAGTTGTCGATCGCGACCAGCCGGTTCATGAAGGCGCGCGAGGTCACCAGCGTCACGTCGCCCAGAGCCCCGGTGCGCACCTTCTCCTTGGCGCCGAGCCATTTGCGGCGGAAGCGCTGGGTATAGCCCACGATGGCGTCGAGCTTGGCGTCTTGAATGGCCTTGAGCACGCGTGCGGACTGCGCCAGATCGGTCGCCAGCGGCTTCTCGATCAGCATGGGCACGCCGCGCTCCACCGCCGCCAGGATCGGATCGACATGCAGGTGCTCGTCGGTCGCGATCAGGGCGGCGGTGACCTCGGGCCGGCGCAGGAGCTCGCGGTGATCGGTGGTGACGAAGTCGGCCCCGATCCGGCCGGCCACATCGGCGCCGCGGTTGGGGTTCCGCTCCGCGATGCCGATCCATTCGACGGCGGGGTGCCGCGCCGCGACCTCGCCGCGGAAAAGGCCGACCCGGCCGGCCCCCACGATGGCCAATCCGATCCCCTTCGCCTTCTGCTTCATTGCTCGTCTCCCGTTGCATCGACCGCCACCGCCGGCGGTATGACCGGGAGCAGAAGATAGGATTCCATCTCGCCGCCGGCATGGATGGTGTTCGTGCCGGTATTGTAGTCGGCATGATAGTGCGTGTAGTGCACGCTGCCGACGCCGTCACGCGGCTGGATATCGAGGGCGATGCGGTGGCCTCTAGCGAACACCATCGAGGTCGGCCAAATCTCGACCTCGACCCGCACGATCCGGCCGGGCTCGAGCAGAAGACGGCGGGCGTGGCGATGATAGGGCCGATAGGGCCGCGACAGATCGGGATCGAGCTCGCGGTGGGAGACCCGCAGCCAGCCCTTGGCCACCGGCACCTGCTGGCCCTGCTGACCCACCTCCCACACATCGTTGCCGTGCGGATCGATGTTGCGGATGGTGAGGAACAGATCCATGTCCTCGCTGCTGCTCGACACCCACAGCACGGCGGCCACCGGCCCGGTCACCTCGGTGTCATGCGCGAGCGGTGGCGTGGTGAGCGAAATTCCCATGCCGGCCTGCATGGCGCCCGCCGCCAGCTGGGTCGAGGATGCCGAGGCGGAGCCGACCTTGCTGAGCCCGCTCGCAAAGTAGCTGCGCGCGCCGGCCTGTGCCGGATTCCGCTCGACCAGCGTGCCGCCGCTGGCGGCCTCGCCAGCCGCCGGCGCCGACAGATCGAGATAAAATTTCGTCCAGCATGTGCGCTCGAGCGGCCATTCGTTCTCGTGCCGCCACACCACGGCGCCGCCGCCCTGGCGGATGGCGAGCTTGACCGGCGGCTCCTCCATCACGCCATTGTCGATGCCCTTGAGCCAGCAATCGAAGAAGCGCAGCTGATCGCGGCGCCCATCCTGCGTATAGAACGGATGCACGTGGGTGCCGGAATGGATGCGCAGCTTCTTGTGCGGCGAGGCGGCGCGCATGAAGGCCTCGGTGTTGCCGCGCAGATGCAGCCCCATCCCGGACCAGTTGCCGGCCGTGAGGAGCGGCAGCGTGATCCTGTCCCACTGCGCCTGCGAGCCCGCAAAGGCGCCGCTGTCGAGGTTGTTGCGCAGCCATCTCCACAACGTGTTGGTTTGAAACGTGTCGGGATTGTCCCGATAGGCGCGGCCGATCAGATGATGGCAGAGATGGGTGACGAACCAGCTCGGCATGAACTGGTTGAGAATGCCGCCGTGAAACAGCGCGTCGCGGTAGAGATCGGCGAAGCCCTCCCAGGGAATGATCGCCTTGAGGGAGGGCGGCTGCAGGTTGGCGACGAACCATTGATTGATCGCGAAGTAGGAGATGCCGGTGAGCCCGACCGCACCCGAGCACCACGGCTGCCGTGCCGTCCATTCGATCGCATCGTAGAAGTCGGTCGCCTCCTGGAACGACCAGGGCTCGCCCTGGCCCGGCGATTTGCCGGTCCCGCGCGCATCGATCCGCACCGCCGCATAGCCGCGCGGCACCCACCAATCCGGATTGATGGTCTCCCAGTTCATCAGCGGGCTCGGTTTCTCCTCCAGGTCTTCGGCGGAATCCAGAGCTTGTCCTTCTGGTAGGGCCCGAGATTGAGAATGGCCGGGAAGGTGCCGGCATGGTCCGGCCGCAGCACGTCGGACGCGAGCTTGGCGCCGTCCCGCAGCGGGATCGCGACATCCTTCTCGACCACGATCCCATAGGCGGGCGCAGCCTCGCGCGGTTCGTCCTTCATGAATTGTCGCTTTCGATCCAACACGGCGGCCGTGACCGACCGGCTCGATCCACCGGAGCGCTCCTGAAAATGCTCTATTCGGGCACCGGGATTTTCACCTCTTGGGTGATCTTGCTCCAGGTGGCCATTTCCTGCGTCAGCCAGGTCCTGGCGTCCTCGACCGATTTGGTCGGCACGATGTTGAAGTTCTGATCCGCGAACACCTTCCTGGCCGCCGGCACTTGCATGGCCTGGACGGACGCCGCCTGCAGAGCCTCGAGAACGTCCTTGGGCGTGCCGGCGGGAGCGAACATGGCCTGCCATGCGATCGTCCCCACGTCCGGAAAGCCCACCTCCCGCATGGTGGGAACATCGGGGAATTCCGCCAGCCGTTCATGATTGACCACGGCCAGCGGCTTGAGCTTGCCGGCCTTGACCATGGCGGCGGTGCTGGCCACGTTGAGGAACGCGGTCTGGGTGTCGCCCTGGACCATGTCGAGGATCACGCCGGGCGCGCCGTTCCGGTTGGGGATGCCGGTCAGCTCGAGGTCGCCCGCCCGCTTGGCGAACAAGGCCATGTCGTAGTCCGGATAGCTGCCGACGCCGACGGTGCCATAGCGCACCTTTCCGGGATTCTTCTTGATGGTATCGATCAGCTCGGGGACCGTGCGCGGCGCGAAGTTGGTGGTGGTGACCAAGAGGAAGGCCGGCACATCGACCAGCCGCATGACCGGGACGACGTCCTGCTCGTAGTTGATCTTCAGTTTCGACTTGAAGAGAATCGGCGTGATGGCGTTGGTCGAGACGTTGCCGACCATCAAGGTATAGCCGTCGGGCTTGGAGCGGGCCAAGTCCTCGATGGCGATCATGCCGTAGCCGCCGGGCTTGTTCTCGACATAGTAGGCTTGGCCGAGCACATCGCGCAGATGCTCGCCGACGATGCGGGCCACGATATCGGTCGCGCCGCCGGGCCCATAGGGCACCAGAATCTTGACCGGCTTGCTCGGATATTTGTCCTGCGCTTGGGCTCGGGCTTGGATCCCGGCGAAGACGAGACCGAAGGCCACCAGCATCGTGCAAAGGCGTTTCATGCCGCGCTCCCTGGCAAACTCGGCGTCAGGATACGGTCAACGCCGAATGACAGCAAGGCGCGCGGTCAGCAGATCCAATACAGGTAGTTGTAGCGCCAGAGCCGGCAGCTGTCGCCAGGGCCCCAATATTCCAGCCGAGAATAGACCGGACCCGGTGAATTGTAGCGATAGCGGCTGCCGTAGGGGAAGACATAGGGCGTGATGGGACTCCGGTCGGTCGGGGTAGCCACATGAATCGGCGGATGGACGAAGCGAGCCTCGCGCGCGTCCGCCGACGAGGCCGCACCTGAAACGATCAGGACGGCTGTGACGACCAGAGCGGTCGGCCGATTGTATCCCATGGCGCTGCCTCGAGCTGAGCCCGCGCGTATCCTACTCGCCTTCGCGCGCGGCTTCAGCAATTGGTTGCCGGAATGGTAACCAAAGTTGGTAGGATGGGTTGAGCCCTTGCGAAACCCATCAGCGGCGGCGATGGGTTGCGCAAGTGATGGGTTTCGCATAGCCCGCGAAGACGGGCGTGAACGCCCTGATGAGCTCAACCCATCCTTCGACCCGCGACTCCCTAATGCCGGACGTCGAAGCCCGATGCGCCGCTCGCGGCATGCTCGCGATATTCGGCGTCGTATTTGGAGATTTCCCGCGACAATTCCTCCACCAGGCGGCGGCCTTCCACGCTATCGGAGCCGGAGGTGATCTCCGCGACGATCTTGGCCAGCGAGGTCATGATCTCGCCCACGTCGATGACGTCGGATTCCCCGCTCGGCGAGCCGTACTCCCCGTAATACTCGTCGATCAAATCGCCGATCAGGCAGTGCAGGCACGGCCGCTCGTCTTCGATTTCCGGATCGTCAGACATGACTTCTCTTTCACATTGAACAGGGATCGCGGCACCCGAGACCCTGTGGTCGCGACCTTGCCATTGCGCGTCCCTAATTGCGCACCCCTAATATAGTGACGCAGCCGCGATCGTGTCACACCGGGATATAGTGGCACGCGGGCGATCTTGGCACAGCCGCAATAGGGTGGGGATAATGCTAGTGGCCACAATGGGTTAGCGGCACCTGCGCCAGCCATGCCCGCTCCTGCTCGCACTGGTGCCAAGCCGGGACGACAATGTCAAATCAGGGCTGCTGGACCGACCAAAGCGTGCCACGACAGCCGACCGGCTGTCCCGATCGCGCCGCCGGGCCGCCATTGTGGGATCAGGCGCCGCCCGGAGCCGCGCCGGCATCCCGCACGGTCTGCCGCGTGGCGGCCGCAATGCCCGGCTTGGCGAGGGCTTCCTTCTGCCGGCGCTCGTTGTACTCGGCGCTGCGCTTGACGATGGTGCTGACCGCGCGCGCGATCTCGCCGTCGGTCTTGCCCAGCACGCAGCCGGCGACCACCAGCTCGGAATACATCACGACCCCATGATGATCCTCGTCGGTCGCCTCGACCAGGAACTGCGGGACCTGGCGCCCGGCCCGGCGCATCTTCTCGACAAAGGCGCTCTGCAGGGCGATGGGCACCCGCTTGTCGGCCGGATCCGTCACCAGGAGGAGGCGCAGCGAACGGTTCTGCGCCAATTGCGGAATGTTCCGGGTCACGTCGAAAAAGGTTCGGCCCGGATCCGTGGTCCTGGGGCTGCCGGGCGTGGCGAGCGGGCCGGAGCCTGAAACCGCACAGGCGATATCGTGGCGCAGCCCGATGAGGCCGGCCACCAGCTTCGAGCCGCCCGATTGTCCCGCCAGATGGAAGCCTTCGAACCCGTAGCGCTGCTTGATGGCATCGAGCGCCGCGTTCATCATGTTCAGCTCGAGCAGGGTCTTGCGCGCCGTATGGTTGCCGGACGTCCCCTCGACGCCGATCCGCGCCAGATAGATCGCGGTGGTCTTGGCCATCTTGGAGAAGCCATCCGCCATTCTCATGAGATCGTCGGTGTTGATGTCCTTGGCGTCGGAGGGGTCGACCCAGGTCCAGGTTTTCGGATCGAGCGTGCCGAAATAATCGCCCTGGATGAAGACGACCGGGCGCGACCCCTCGCCACCCGCCGTCGAGAGATAGTAGCGCACGCAGAAATCGTGCCCCGACGCGTTGACCCACACCGCCTGCTCGATCGCGTCGCATTGCTGGTGCGTGATCGTGACGCCGCGCAGCATGTCGTCCTTCTTGATGATATCGGCGTGGGCGCCGGTGGCGGCGGCAAGCGCGCCGGCCAGCGCCATCGCGGAGCAGATGCGGCGCCAGGGGCTCGGCCGGCGGATTTCCTTCAAAACGGGCATGGCGGGCTCTCGGGGCTGGAAAAACACCCCTCTTGGTCTCTCCAAGGGGCGGCCGGGTTCATTTCGGGGCGGAGGCGATGAACGCGGCGCCATGATCGGGCGACCAAGGGAAGCCGCCACCGCGATCGCGGCGCGGACACCATGGAGGGAGGCCGGGATGCGGGTTCAAAAGAGTGCGAGCCTGGGATTGACGCTGGTTACGGGCCTGATCGCCGCCACATTGGCGCTGCCCGCCGCCGCGGGTGCCGAGCCAGCGGACGATCAGAGCCAATGCACGGCCTCGACCGGCGTCTCGCCCGAGCAGAAGCTTGCGAGCTGCAGCGCCGTGATCGCGGCCGGGCCGGCGACGCCGCAGGAGCTCGCCATCGCATTCACCAATCGCGGCAACGCCTATCTGAGCAAGCGCGACCTCGATCACGCCATCGCCGACTTCGACGAAGCGATCCGGCTCGATCCCAAATACGTCTTCCCGCTCGACGGCAGAGGCTTGGCCTACACCAACAAGAACCAATACGATCGCGCCATCCAGGATTTCGACCAGGCGATCGCGCTCAATCCCAGGAATCCCGTGGCCTTCAACTTTCGCGGCAATGCCTATCGCGGCAAGGGACGCTACGATCGCGCCATCCAGGACTTCGACCAGGCCATCGCGCTCGGCCCCGGCTACGCTGCCGCCTTCTTCGACCGGGCGCTGGCCTACCAGGACAAGATGCAGTGGGACTTCGACGCCTATCTGGACGAAGGGCGCTACCAGGATCGTGCCCTCAAGGATTACGACGAGGCCATCCGGCTCGCGCCGGGCAGCCGCGCCGCCTACAACAATCGGGGCAATGTCTATATGGGCAAGCGGCAATACGACCGCGCCATCAAGGACTATGACGAGGCCATCCGGCTGGATCCCAATGAAGCCATGTACGTCAAGAACCGGGGCAACGCCTTCCGGATCATGGGTCAGTACGACCGCGCCATCGCGGACTACCGCAAGGCGCTGACGCTGCGGCTCGACGAGCCGGCCAAGAGGCAGATCGAGGCGGCGCTCAAGGAGCTCGGCGCGGCCGGCTGATCAGGCCGCTCAATCGGAGTGGGCACACGGATCGTGGGCCCGCTTTCAGGCACGCAGGGCCTGCGATAGCACGTATACTCGCCATGGTGCCTGCGACATCACGCTTGCGTACCGAATTAAACCAATTCTAAACCGCAGCGGCTTCAATCTCGCTGGTCGAACGAAGCGGCGATAGAATGCTCATGATGCGGCGGCGCGATTTCATCACGCTCCTTGCTGCGGCGGCGACCTGGCCGCAGGTCGCGCGCGCGCTCGAGCCGGCATCGCCGATCATCGGATTTCTCGGCGAGGCTCCGCCGGAACTGATGGCGCCGCGGGTCGCGGCCTTCCATCGCGGCCTCGATGAGATCGGCTACGTCGAGGGCCGCAACGTCACGACCGACTGGCGCTCGGCGGAGCGCCAGCCCAACCGGTTGCCGGCGCTGGCGGCCGATCTGATCGCGCGCCGCGTCGCCGTCATCGTCACCACCAGCGATGCGGCGACCGTCGCGGCCGAGACGGCGACGTCGACCGTGCCGATCGTGTTCCTGAGCGCCGGCGATCCGGTCAGGAACGGTCTGGCCGGAGCGGCGGACCGGCCGCGCCAAAATGTCACCGGCTTGAGCTGGTCGGGTGCCGATCTGGCGCCGGCGCGGCTCGCGTTGCTGCACCAGCTCGTCCCCAAAGCCACGGTCCTCGGGCTCATGGTGGACTCAACTCCCGCCGGCGCCGCGTCGGTGGCGGAGGTGCAAACCGCCGCCGCGGCGAGCGGGCTGAAGCTCGTGGTGGCGCGCGCCGGCAACACGGGCGAGATCGAGGCTGCGTACGCCACCCTGCTGGCGCAGCAGGTCGGGGGCGTCGTGGTCGGCACGAGCGCCTTCTTTGCCAGCCAGCGCCAGCAGCTGATCGGGCTGGCGGCGCGCCATTCGGTCCCGGCGATCTATCCGGCCGACGAGATGGCGGCCGACGGCGGCTTGGCGAGCTACGGCCATAGCGCGTCGGATGCCTTTCGCCGCGCCGGCGTCTACACCGGCTGGATTCTCAAGGGCGCGAGACCGGCCGACCTGCCGATCCTGCAGTCATCCAAGATCGAGCTGGTGGTCAACCTCAAGACCGCCGCGGCGCTCGGCCTCGACGTACCGCCCAATATGCTCGCCGGCGCCGACGAGGTCATCCGATAGCGCCAGCGTCTCGACATCGCCTTCTCCCCATCGGGTGCGGCGTGCAGAAAACTATGGGAATCGCCGCCGTCTTGCTGTACTCGCAGTAGAGTTGGCAGCGTGTTTCACATCCGCTCGCGGGTGATCCGGTGCTGTCGGGCCGCAATGGCGCGCCAATGGCCCTTGGCACCAGCTCGAAGGACGACAGATCCTGACGACTTGCTTCGACAGTCCGGCTACCGCGCCCCACGGCGTCGCTCGGGCGACCGCTTGCTCGAGCGTGGCCGGGCGGCCGCGCGCACCAGCGGGCATGGCCCGACCGGGCCGAGCCCGCGCTTTGTCCCGCACAATGTCGCCTCAAAGGCGTGCGACCTTTGTTCAGCTCTCCGAGTCGGCTGAGTCATCCGGTGACGCAGGAAAAATGGCAGGTGCAAGTCGGGTTGGTCACCATCCATGACCAGCCCACGAAAAAAGGCCGCTCCCAAGCGCCGCGTCCAGTACGCGGCTTTGCCCTATCGTCGCAGCGGCGATTCCCGCACCCAGGTCATGCTGGTGACCTCGCGCGACAGCGGCCGCTGGGTCATTCCGAAAGGCTGGCCGCAGAAGCGCAAGACGCCCTCCGCCACCGCGGCGTGCGAAGCCCGCGAGGAGGCAGGCGTCGTCGGCAAGGTCGGCCGGGCTTCGATCGGCTCCTATTCATACAAGAAGCGCCTCAAGAGCGGACACGTCGTCGCCTGCGAGGTGCGGGTCTTCCCGCTGAAGGTGAAACGCCAGCAGAAAAGCTGGCCGGAACGCGGGGAGCGCGAAATTCAGTGGTTCTCGCGCGCCAAGGCCGCCAAGGTGGTGCAGGAATCCGCTTTGCGCGACATCATTCGCAACCTGCCGAAATGCAAATGAGCGCGCGCGATCGGCCGGCCCAGCCGCGCCCTCGGCCGCCGCAGGGCGATCGTATTTGATGAAACCAGTGCGCTCTCTGCCTTACCTCCCCCTGCAAGGGTGAGGTCGACCCGCAAAGCGGGTCGGGTGGGGGTCACGCGACAAACACTGAGCTTGTGGAGGCGCGGGACCCCCACCCGGCGCCTTCGGCGCCACCCTCCCCCTTGCAGGGGGAGGGAAAACACTGCGGCGCGCTTCCTCATCGCTCGGCCTGCGCCTTGAGATTGGCGAGGCCGATCTCGAAATCCCGGCCGATCATCTTGTCCATGTCGAGAAACAGGCCCATGAGCTTGGCCATGTAGGCGCAGGAACCGTGCATGGCCCAAGTGACCTCCGTAGTCACCTGCGTGGCGGCACCCCGCGGCTCCAGCGTGAAATTCACGATGTTGTGGCCTTCCATCGGCTTGATCATGTCGAGCTTGATCGTGACCCGCGCGGGTGCCGACGCGTCGGTGATCTCGATGCGGCCCTTGCCGACCTGGCTGTTGCCGTCCCACTCGTAGACCGCGCCCTTGCCGCTGCCGGCGCCGCTGACGGTGCGCTTCATCGCCGGATCCTTGTTCTCGTAGGGCGACCACAGACGCCATCGGTTGAAATCCTCGATGAAGGGAAAGATCTCGTCCGGCGCTGCGTTGATCGAGGTCGTGCGCTGGACGCTGAATGTACCGGGCCGCACCGCCGCAAAAACGAGCACGGCGGCGATCAAGACGACCACTGCGATGGCGACAATCTCCCACATCGATTCCTCCTTTGGCTTGCACTGCCGGATGATCGGACGGAGAGCCGTTTCTTTCCCGGCCTCGCGCGGGCCGGCGTGCCCAAACACGCTCCCAAGCCCGCCCCCAGGACGGACCGCCAAATGCCGTTCCGACACTTGGCGGCGGAATTTTCTTCGAGGCTCACGGCGTGGCGCGGGTGTGGCCCTCCGGCTTGCTGTCGCGCATCAGCCGGTCGAGATGCATGCGGATGTGGGCGGCTTCCGCGGCCGTGTTGGCGAGCGCGATGGCGCGGTCGAAGGCGAGACGGGCCTCCTCGGGGCGGCCGAGCTGCATCATGAGCGCGCCCTTCACCCCGAAGAAGTAGAAGTAGCCCGACAGCCGCGGCGCCAGCGGCTCGATCATCTCCAGCGCCGCCGCCGGTCCGCGCACCTTGGCGACCGCGACCGCCCGATTGAGGGTGATGACCGGCGAGGGCTGCATCCGCTCCAGCGCCGCATAGAGAGAATCGATTTGCGCCCAGTCGGTGTCCTGCGGGCGCGCCGCGCGGGCATGGAGCGCCGCGATCGCGGCCTGGACCTGGTAGGGGCCGGGGCGGTCGTGCCGCATCGCCTTGTCGATGAGGGCGAGCGCCTGGGCGATCAGGTCGCGGTTCCAGCGGCCGCGATCCTGATCATCCAGCAGCACGATCTGGCCGTCCGCGTCGAAGCGGGCGGCGGCGCGCGCATGCTGCAGCAGCAGGAGCGCCACCAGCCCCATGATCTCGGGCTCGCTCGGAAACAGCCGCAGCAGCAGCCGGGCGAGCCGGATCGCCTCCTCGCACAGCGGCGCGCGCTGCGGCGCCTCCCCGCTGCTCGCCGAATAGCCCTCGTTGAAGATGAGGTAGATCATGGCCGCGACCGCGCCGACCCGCTCGGCCCGCTCGACCGCGCCCGGGGTCTCGAACGGGACGCCGGCTTCGCCGATGCTGCGCTTGGCGCGGGTGATGCGCTGCTCCATGGCGCTCTCGCTCACCAGGAAGGCGCGCGCGATCTGCTGGACCGTGAGGCCGCAGACGATGCGCAGCGCGACCGCGACCTGCTGGGTGGCCGGCAGATCGGGATGACAGCAGACGAACAAGAGCCGCAGAATGTCGTCGCGGTAGTGCTCGTCCTCGAGCCGCTGCGCGAGCGCGGCTTCGGCATCGTCCAGATCCGAGAGCACCTCGTCGGGCGGCAATTCCTGCTCGCGGCCGCGGCGGCGGGCCGCATCGATGCCGACATTGCGCCCGACGAAGATCAGCCAGGCGGCGGGATCGCGCGGCGGACCATTCTGCCGCCAGTGCTTGAGGGCGCGCAGGCTGGCTTCTTGGAAGGCCTCTTCTGCGGTGTCCAGGTTGCGGAAGTAGCGCAGCAGCGCCCCGACGGCGTGAGGGCGGGCCGAGGTCAGCGCCGCATCGATCCAGTCCAGCTGGGGATCGGTCACTTCATCTCGCTTCCCGGCAGGTACAGGCGGACCGGCCGAATCTCGTAGGCGCCGCCCGGGTTGGCGCGGGCGAGATCGCGGGCGAACTCGACCGCCTCATCGAGGCTCGCGCAGTCGGCCACATAGAAGCCGAGCAGCTGCTCCTTGGTCTCGGCAAACGGGCCATCGATGACCAGCGGCGGGTCCTGGTCCTTGCGGATGGTGGTGGCGGCGGTGGTCGGCATGAGGCGCACGGCCGGGCCGAGCTTGCCTTTGCGGGCGAGCTTCTGGTGCGCCACGTCGAGCTTGGCCATGACCGCATCGTCCTGTTCCTTGCTCCAGGAAAAGACGACGTCCTCGTCGTTGTAGCAGAAGATGGCGTAGAGCATGTGAGGCCTCCTGTTGCCGAGGACGAACCACGCGGGCGCCGGCCGACACGGCGCCGATAAAAAATCGGCGCGCCGATCGCCGCAGCCTGCCGCGGCACGCCGCGGTCGCCGGCTCTAAGACGATGGAACGCGCGGGGTGTCAAACGGCACTATTTAAGAATTGACTTAATTAAGTAGCGGCGTCATTAATCCGCGATGCACAGCCTCGCCGCCCTCGCCGACCCGACCCGCCGCCGCATCGTGGAGATGCTGGCGGAGGGCCGATTGCGGGCCGGAGATATCGCCAAGCGGTTCGAGATGAGCCCGCCGGCGGTGTCCCAGCACTTGAGCACGCTCAAACGGGCGCATCTGGTGCGGGCCAAGGTGGAGGCGCAGCGCCGCATCTACGAGCTCGATCCGGCCGGCTTCGCCGAGCTCGAGCAATGGCTCGGCGGCATCAAGCAATTCTGGCACGGCCGGCTCGACGCGCTCGAGCGCGAGCTGCGCGCCGCCGCGCAGAGCGACCCGATTGCGCCGCCACGCCGGCCGGCAGCGCGGAAGAGGACGGCGCGATGAACCCGGATGGTCAGCTCAAGAACGTCACGATGGTGCAATTCGAGCGGCTGCTGCCCGGCCCGATCGAGCGCGTGTGGGAATTTCTCACGGACCCGAAAAAACTGCCGGGCTGGTTCGGAGAGGGCAGCATCGAGCCGCGCCCGGGCGGCGCCGTGAGCCTCATGGGCGGCCACGTTCGCGGCATCGTCACCCAGTGGCAACCGCCGCGGCGCCTCACCTATACCTGGAACGTATTCGCCGCCGGCGAGACCGAGTCGCATTATCCGGAATCCTATTTGACCATCTGGCTGGAGCCGCGCGGGAGCGAAGTGGCCCTCACGCTCACGCACCTGCCCGTGCTCGAGCGGTTCGAGAAGCAGAATGCCATGGGCTGGCACACGTTCCTCGACATGCTGGGCGCGGCGGTGCGCGGCGAGGCCGCCGAGCCAAGGCAGGCCTACATGCAACGCAATGCCGCACGCTACGGCGTCGATCTCGCCAACATGGCGCGCTGAGCGTGCGCCATGCCGATGTCGCCATTCCGTCTCGCTCCCGTGCGACACGCGCAAGACATCGCCGCGGCGGCGAGCCTGTTCCGCGAATATGCCGACTGGCTCGGCATCGATTTGAGCTTTCAGGGTTTCGAGGCCGAGCTCGCGAGCCTGCCGGGAAAATACGCGCCGCCCTCGGGCGAGCTGTTGCTCGCGTGCACGCCCGCCGGCGACGCGCTCGGCTGCGTGGCGGTGCGGCCGCTCGATGGAACTGCCGTTTGTGAAATGAAGCGGCTCTATGTGCGCCCGGCGGCGCGTGGCCTCGGCATCGGAGCGGCCCTGGTCGGCGCCATCATCACATCGGCGGAAGCGCTCGGCTATACGGAGATGCGGCTCGACACGCTCCCCTCCATGGCGGAGGCCTTTGCGCTTTATCAGCGTTTCGGCTTCTTGCAGATTCCGGCCTACTACCACAATCCGGTGCCCGGGACGGTGTATCTCGGCAAGCGGCTTTCGGGCGTCGAAAATCAGGCGGATGATTGAATTCGCGAGTAGGGTGGGCATTGCGCCCGCTGGGCCGTGCGACTTGCTCGGCGGTTCGGGCGCAATGCCCACGCGTCGACCTCTCGGCATGCCGCGTGGGCGAAATCGCACGCGACACCTGCGCGAGCCTTTCTGCCGCGGCAGGCGATTTCGCCCACCCTACAGAACCGGCCACGCTATCGCTTGCGGGCCGCGCGCGCCGGCAGTCGTTGTCGCAGCTTGAAGAACCCCTCCCAGGGATCGCGCTTCAGGAATTTGAGCCGATGCCCGATATTGTCGACCGTGTAATGGTCGGCCTTGAGGCCCTCGGAGAGCTCGTCCCAATCGATCGGGGTCGAGACGGTGGCCTGCGGGTGCGAGCGCGTCGAGTAGGGGGCGACCGCGGTCGCGCCGCGGCCGTTGCGCAGATAGTCGATGAAGACGCGCCCGCGCGCGCGCGCGCTTGGAGAGGGTGGCGATATATTTGTCGGGATGGTTCCTGGCCATCTCGGCTGCGACCTGCTCCGTGAAGGCCTTGGCGGCCTCCCATTCGGCCTGCGGCGCGAGCGGCACCACGACATGGAGCCCCTTCCCGCCCGAGGTCTTGAGGAAGCTCACCAAGCCGAGATCGGCGAGCCGGCTGCGCACCTCGCGGGCGGCCGCGATGGTGGCGCTCCAGGGCACGTCCTCGCCGGGATCGAGATCGAAGATCAGCCGGTCGGGTTGCTCGAGATGCGTCACGCCAGAACCCCAGGGATGGATCTCGACCACGCCGGCCTGCACCATGTTGAGCAAGCCCGACAGATCCTCGATCACCATCATGGGCTCCTTCTCGCCGACGTCGACGCGCCCCACGGTTTCGTCCAGGCCCTGCCAGGGATGCTTGGCGAAAAAGCATTTGGCGCCGGTGCCGGAGGGACAGCGCAACAGGCTCAACGGGCGGCCGGTGACGTGCGGCAGAATCCAGTCGGCGATCTCCGAATAGAACTCGGCGAGCCCCTGCTTGGTGATGCCCGGCTGCGGCCACAGGATGCGTTCCGGATGGGTGAGCCGCACCTGGGCGAGAGCGCGCGCGCCCGGCATTGTCGAAGTCTTCGGCACCGTCTCGAGCACGATGTCGGCGGCCGGCTTGTCCTCCCGCAGTCCCTTGAACGATGCCGCCCGCAGCATGCGGTCCTGGGTCCAGCCGCGAAACTCGATCTCGCCGACGAGGCGCGGCTCGACCCAGCGGACGCCCTTCTCGGCGCCGGCCGGCAGGCTGTTGGCCAGTTGCGGTTTCTTGGCGATGATCGCCTCGAGCTCGTCGCGCAGCGCGCGGGCCTGATCGGCGGACCAGCCGGTTCCGACCCGGCCCGCATAGGTGAGCCGGCCGGCTTCGTAATAGCCGAGCCCCAGCGCTCCGACCGAGCGGCTGTCCGCGCTCGAGGGGACGTAGCCCAACAGCACGAATTCCTGGCGATCGATGCACTTGGATTTGAGCCAATGATCGCCGCGGCCGGAGCGGTAGGGCTGGTCCTTGCGCTTGGAGATGATGCCTTCGAGCCCGAAGCGGCAGGAATGCTCCAGCATGGTCGGCCCATCCACCTCCAGATGCTCGCTGAACCGGACCGGCGAGCCGGCCGGCAGGCCAGCGAGTATCTGCTGGAGCGCATTCTTGCGATCGATCAGCGCGGCCTTGGTCAGATCGAAGCCCTCGGCATAGAGGAGATCGAACACGAAGTAGCGGAACCGGTCCTGCCGGCCGGCTTTGAGGTCCGCCTGCAAATTGTTGAAGCTGGTGATGCCGCTTGCATCCTCGACCACCACCTCCCCGTCGAGCAGCCC
This sequence comes from uncultured Alphaproteobacteria bacterium, assembly GCA_963744275.1. Classification (GTDB taxonomy): domain Bacteria; phylum Pseudomonadota; class Alphaproteobacteria; order Rhizobiales; family Xanthobacteraceae; genus VAZQ01. The sequence goes on along the minus strand of CAVUSX010000019.1, from coordinate 82,738 downwards.
GGAGGCGAGGCCGATTTTTTTGACGGCGGCCGCGATGCTGGCGAACCGCTCCGTCCAGTCGAGCCCCTTGCGGGTCAGCATGCGGACCGACGGCCCGTCGATGCGCGCCTGCATCCGGTAGCCGTTGTGCTTGATCTCGTGAATCCATTTCGGCCCGCTCGGCGGCTGCTCGCACGGCGACGCCAGGCTCGGCTCCTGGAATGCGGGCAAGAGCTTCTTGCGCGCGCCCGCGATCTCGCCGATGTCCGGGAGCAGGCGCCGGCGCGCCTTCGCCACCTTGCCGCGGGCCGCGTGGTCGGCCCGCACGTCGCCGGCCGCCGCCAGCTCCTGATTGGTGCGGCCGCTCAGATAGGAGGTGGTTTCCTGCTCGGTGATCTCAGGCTCGCCCGGGTGACGGGCAAATTCGTCCTCCGCCTTCATGAGCAGCCATGGCTCGGTCTTCTCGCCCTTGCGCGGGCCGAATGCGCACCAGATGCCAGAGGCCCTTGAGCCGCGTGCCGTCGAGCACGAAGGCGAGATGCCCCTTCTGCAGCCCCTTGTGCGGATCGTCCTGCGGCAGCCAGCGGCCGCGGTCCCAGACGATCATGGAGCCGCCGCCATATTCGCCCTTGGGGATGTTGCCCTCGAAGTCGAGATAATCGACCGGGTGATCCTCGGTGCGCACCGCCAGCCGCTTCTCGCCGAGCGTGAGGCTCGGTCCGCGGGTGACGGCCCAGCTCTTGAGGACGCCGTCGAGCTCGAGCCGCAGATCGAAGTGCAGCCGGCGGGCGGCGTGCATCTGCACCACGAATTCGTGGCCGCCGCCGCCAGCGCCGGACACGCCGGGTTCCGGGGTGCGGCCGAAATCGCGCTTCTGGGCGTATTTCTCGAGCTCTCTCGGTGCGGATGCCGTTTTGCTCTTGCGCGCCGGCATGGCTGATCTGGGCGGACGTTTCACGGCGCAAGGGTCGCGCGCAGCCACTGGTCGACGCGATCCTGTATGGCTTTGTAGGTTTCCGCTTGGTTCCCGCCGTCGCGCTTGAGGACCTTGAAGGAATGATCCCCGCCCGCCACCTCGAACAGCTCGGCCGCAGCCGGCAGCTTCTTGATGATGGGCGCCAGCTCCGCCGGCGTTCCGAACACGTCGCGCGCGCCCTGCACGAACAACATCGGCGCCTCGATCTGCGCCAGATGCTTGGCACGCAGCTGCTCCTTCTTGCCGGGAGGATGCAGCGGATAGCCGAGAAGAACGAGCCCCGCCACCTCGGGGGCACCCGCGGCCGCGACCTGGGTGGCGATGCGACCGCCCATGGATTTGCCGCCGATCGCCAGCCGGCCGCGGCCGCGCAGCCGCTGTGCCATCGTCGCGATCACTGCCCGATAGCAGGCTTCCAGCTTGTCCTTCGGATCGGGCAGCCGGCGGCCTTGCTCCATGTAGTGGAAATTGAACGTGACCGTATCGATGCCGCGCGCCGCGAGCGCGCCGGCGAAGCTCACCATGAAGCTGCTGCCCTGGCCGGCGCCGGCGCCGTGTCCGAGAATCAAAGTGATGCCGGCGCGCAGCTTCTTGGCGGCCGGATAGACGGTCGCGCTCACCTTCTGGTCGGACCCGATCTCGACGGCGATGGTTTCAGGCATTTTTCGCGCCCAGATCCTCTGCGCTCGCCGTCTGATCGGGCCCGGTATTTGCCATCTGGATCTCGCAATACTTCAGCGCCCGCTTGGCGCGTTCCGCCCACGGCGAGTCGCGGTCGAGCTCGAGGTAGCGCCGCCACGCCGGCGCCGCCTCCACGTGGCGTTCGAGCCGTTGCAGGAACAGCGCCATGTTGAACACCGCGTCGGCGTAGCCCGGATCGGCATCGAGCGCGCGGCGCTCGCAATCGACCGCCTCGGCAAGCCGGCCGCCATCGTCGAGCAGATCGGCCAGATTGTGCCAGGCCGGCGCAAAATGCGGATCCGCCTTAACGGCGAAGCGGTACGCCGCCTCCGCCTCCACCATGCGTTTCTGCTCCCGCAGCAGGTTGCCGAGGTTGAGGCCGGCCGCCGGATCGCCCGGATCGAGCTTCATGACGCGCCGGTACTGGGCTTCGGCCGCCGCGCTGTCGCCGTCCTCCTCGGCGGATTGCGCCTGCGCGAAGGCAGCGTCGGCCGAATCCTCCGGCTTGCCCACATCCAGCACGAACTGGCCCTTGGAATCGGTGCGGCCGCGGACCTGCTCGACCAGCACCCGGTCGGAGGATTCGGGAAACAGCCGCAGGTTCGACAGACGCGCGTCCGGCAGCCATTTGCGCACGTCGCGCAGGCTGCGGGTGATCACCGAAAGCGGCGTTCCGGAGCCGAGCAATTGCGCGACCTGGCGGGCGGCGGCGAGATCACGAAAGCCGTAAAGGCCCGCGCCCGCCTCGATCAGACCGAACATCGAGAGCTGCTCGACCACCTCGGCCGGCAGCTTGCTCAAGGCCGCCAGCTGGGCGGCCGTGTAGGTCTTGGCCTGCTCCTGCGGGACCGACTTGCCGACCCATTCCAGGAAGCGCCGCTCGTTGACGATCGGGATGCCGTAGGATTTGGCCGTGGCCAGGCTGTTAGAGGGGCGTCCGTCGTCCTGCAGCGGCCAGCCGAGCTCGCCGACGATCAGCACCCTGGTGTTGCGGGTGACCCCCTCGCGCGGCTTGCCGCCGTGCTCGGCGACCAGCGCGAACGCCTCCGCCCGCTTCATCGACGCGAGCCGACCCGTGAAGGCGATGACTCCGCCCTGCAGCGATACCGCGTCGGGTTCGGACTTCTGGCTCAGCGTCCGGCCTTCCTCTTGGCGGCGGTGCCGGAGCGCACCTTGGTGCTGGCGGCCGCCGGCTTCTTCTTGGTCTCGGCGCCGATGCTGGCGCGCAACGCATCCATCAGGTTGATCACCCGCTGCGGCGCCGGCTCGTCCTTGGGCGCCTCGACGATGCGGCCGGCCTGCTTGGCGCGCAACAGCTCGACCAGAGCGGTCTCGTAATGGTCGGTGAACTTGGCGGGCTCGAAGTGCGCGGCCTTGGTGTCCAGGATGTGGGAGGCCAGCTGCTTCATCTCGGCCGGCAGCTTCAAGTCCGGGATATCCTCGAAATAGGACGCCGGCTCGCGCACCTCGTAGGCATAGCGCAGCGTGGTGGCCAAGAGGCCCTTCTCGAACGCCTCCAGCATGACCACGTATTCGCGCCGCGACACCACCACGCGGCCGAGCGCCACCATGCCCTTCTCCCGGATGGCGTCGCGGATGACCGCGAAGGCCTCCTGCCCGACCTGGTCGGTGGGCGCGACGTAATACGGGCTGTCCGGATAACGATCGTCGATCTCGGAGCGCGGCACGAAGCTGTCGATCTCGATCGTATGGGTGCTCTCGATCCGGATCTTCTCGATCTCGTCGTCCTCGACCTGCAGGTATTGCCCCTTCCCGATCTCATAGCCGCGGCCGATGTCCTCCTTGTCGACCGGCTCCCCGGTCTCGGCGTCGACCTGCTGCTGCTTGAGACGGTTCCCGGTCTTCTTGTTGATCCGGTTGAACGAGACCCGCTCCGAGCTCGATGTGGCCGGATAAAGGGCGATGGGGCAGGAAACCAGGGAGAGCTTCAGATAGCCCTTCCAGTAGGCCCGGGGTGCCATGACGACTCCATACATCAGACGACGCGTTGCGGACACTCGGCGCGAACCGTCCAGGATGACCGCGCCCACAAGCCGCAAACCGATCAATTTTAGTCTTTTTGCGCGAAGAGGTCGATAGAACAAACAAACAACCCTCGCCTCGATACCATAATACGGCGTGAGGCACGCGGTTCCATGGTTAACGGAACCTTTCGATGGAGGATGGTTCGGGACTTGGTCAGATGACATGCACACATTTCTGTCGTCCCGGCCCATAGCGCGCCGAAGACGCGCGTGAAAGCGCTTGTGGAGCCGGGACCCATACGCCGCAGCCAATCGAGAGGACTCGGGCGTATGGGTCCCTGCGTTCGCAGGGACGACTGATCCGGGCCCCTGTCACAAAAGCGACAAATCAAAGCCGATAAAATCCCGAATTCGTCATCGTTCGGCTGCTGCGCTCAGGCTGCTTTCGACCTTGGCGGGCACGGGCTCGCAGTTGATCTGCGCAAACCGCCCTTTGCCCGAAGGAGGCCCACATGCCCTACGCTTTCACGCTCACCACCACGGTTCCGGCGTCCGCCCAGGAGATCTATGAGGCCTGGCTCGACAGCCTGGCGCATACCGAGATGACGGGCAGCGAGGCCGTCATGTCGGACGAGGTCGGCGCCGAGGTGGCGGCCTGGGACGGCTACATCAGCGGCCGCAATCTCGAGCTGGTGCCGGGTGAACGCATCGTGCAGTCGTGGCGCACGACCGCGTTCGACGAGGAGCACGAGGATTCCATCATTACGCTGACGCTCGAAGAGGTCGAGGACGGCACCTTGCTGACGCTGGTCCACAGCCGGGTGCCGGACGGTCAGACCAGCTACCAGGAGGGCGGCTGGGAGAAGCACTATTTCGAGCCGATGATCGCGTATTTTGCCGAGCGCAAGCAGGCCGGCGCCCCCCGCAAGGCGAAGGCGGCCGCGCCCAAGAAGAAAGCAAAGGCGAAGGCCAAGGCGAAGGTCGCGACAAAGTCGAAGGCCAAGCGCGCCGCAAGCCGGGCGAAATCGAAGCCCGCAAAGTCCAAAGCCAAGACGGCGGCGGGCGGCAAGAAGAAATCCAAGCGCGCCGCCACAAAGGCGCGGCCCGAGCGCGCGAAGAAAGCCAAGCGCAAGGGGACCAAAGGCAAGGGTCGCAGGTAGCGCCCAGGTCAGTCTCACCCCACAGCCGTGAGCGCTGCGATGATGGCGGCACCATTGGGCGTGCCGAGACCGGTGCAGGCATTCCAGCTTCCATCCGGAGCCGCTTCGTAACCGAGCTTGAAGAACGAGTTGAAATTGTTGCCGGAAGTGACCCGATTGAACATTTGTGGGGCTTGATAGATCCGCGAATTGACGAAGCCGAGCGTTGCTCCGCGCTGCTCGTTGATGAGCGCGATGAAGGCGCCCCAGAGCGGCGCCACCGCGCTGGTTCCGCTGTTCACGATCTCGCTCTTGCCGAGCACGATGCGGTAACCGTTCGTCTCGCCGGCGGCGGCGGCAACATCGGGAACGCCGCGGCCCCGCTTGCCGTCGTTGCGGGAATCCGGGAGCGGCACGCCGCTCTGGAACGCCGGCACGCCATAGAAGGTGCTGATGCCCCCGCCGGTGCCGTGCCTCCCGCTGTTCCAGACGACTTCGTCCTCGATCTTGGTCCGGCCGGCATCGAGCGTGATGCTGGTGCCACCACATCCAAGGACATAGGGGCTCGACGCCGGATAATCGACATGCACCATTCCGTCGGGGACATGATCGGTGGCCAGGTCATCGCCGGCACTCGCGACCACGGTGATGCCGAGACGCACGGCGTCCTGCAGCACAGCATCGAGGGCCCTGCGGGTGTCCGGGCACCAAGCCTCCTCGGGCTGGCCCCAGGTGATGACGATGACGTTCGGCCGCGCACCCGAACCGTACACCGCCTCGCTGACGCCGGCCACCAGTCCCTGTTGGCTCGTTTCGGTGAAGTAGACGGCGATGCGCGCCGCGGGAGCCGTACCCGCGATGACCTGGACATCCAGGGCAACTTCCCGGTCGGCGATCGCATCAGTGCCCACCGCGTTGCGGCCGTCGCCCACGCCGATGTCGACCAAATCCGGCTCCTGAACATCCATGGCTCGGCAGGCTGCCTTGACGTCATCCGGATCGTAACCGCCGGCCGGCGCAATGAGCGCGATGCACTGCCCGGTGCCGCCCCCGGCGGTACCGATCCCGTACAGGCGCGCGATCTGGGACGGGTAAAGCCCATCGTCCCCATTCGGTCCCACATGGCTGCGCAGCTTCAAAAGCGGTACCGATCGCGTGTCCAAGCCGAGCACGGCGTGCACAATGGGGGCCAGCGGCCGCGGCAGTTGCGGCTTTCGGGCCGGGCAATGCCGGCGGCCGCCCGCAACGTCGTCGACGCTCATCAACTTTGTCGCAAAGGCGCGCTCCACTTCGCCAGCCGCGCCACGGAGCGTCACGCATCGTCGCAGAAAGTCGACACCGATGACGGTCATGCCGTAGCGCGCGGCCAAGCGGCCGACTTGATCGACGGGGTCCTTTAGAACGCGCTTTCGTTCGTCCTCAAGCTCCCGGTGGCTCACGCGCCTCGTCAATTCGGCAAAGTCGATGGCGCTACCGGGGCGCCTCCGCACCGGGCGTCGGTGACGCAAATAGATTGTGAGCGTGATCTGCTCGTCCAGCGGCAGGGGAGCAGTTGGCTGGACGAAGGCCGCCGCTCCCCCGCGCGATTCCGCTTCGTGCCGCTGCGAGCCATCGGATCGCGCCGAGCATCACGGCCCGATGGCGCGTAAGGCAATCGAAAACACGAAGTCGGTTTGCAGCGCCAGCATCGATTGGGTGGGCTGTCCAAGATTATTCCAGAACCAGGCCGGGTTGGGCGTGCCGTTCGGGCTGCAATCCTGTTGAGTTGATGGACACAGCGCCGGAGGGGGCGGGACAAGAAATCCGGCGCCCTGGGCGGCTCGACCCATTGCAGTAACCGCCGCGCGGCTGTGGCAGGTCATGCATGACGATGTCGGAACGAAACTCTGTTGCGGCAGGGGACCGCTCGACTTAGTTACAGAATTTCCTAGTCGAATTGGAACACCGGTTGCCGTCGTGAAATCGACTTGGCTTCCCTTGAGACAATAGTTTTCCCACAAGGCCGGCAGTCCGGCATCCGCGAGCATCTTCTTGACCGCCGCTGTCTTTACGCACGGGTCGTAGCGACCGGTGAGTGCCGAATGCGGATCGACATCCTGGACCGTCGCGCCGAAATGATCATGGCAGCCGATGTAGTCGCATCGGCCGGGATTGTCCTTTTGCTCGAAAGTCGCCCAAGTCCAGTTCGGCACCTTTTTCGAGATGATGTGCATCGAAACCAACGCGTAGCGCTTACCGTCGGACGCCGTATTGATGTAATACTCGGATGAGCTGCGATTTCCGGCCGGCTTCCAATTCGCCTTCACCTCGATCGAATCAGTCGGAAACGAAATCGGCTGCGCCGCCGCAAACGCAGCCCGCAATCCTGCCTTGGTGTACAATCTATTGCAGTAGATGAAGTCAAAAGTCGCCTCGTTGCGGCGAACCTCTTCGCTAGGTTGGTCCTCGGTGCCGCCGGGGACGACATGCGGCTGCAATCCGGGCACTGTCGGCGCCAGCGCCTCCAGCGCCGGGACATTGAGGATTTTGGACTCGCGACCGGCGTCGTGAGTGCGGCCACCAGTTGCGGACCGCAGGACGGAGGCATATCGGCACCGGGGAATTTCGGATTCGACTGGAACGTATCCTCGTTCGCCGCCCATGTTTCGAACGCGACGCTGTTGACCGTCGGGACCGGCTTATTGACGAGCACGAACAATTCCCAGGAGCCTTTGTCGGGATTGTTCAAATTCGGATCCGGATCGGGCGCCTGCGCTTTGGCTTGAGCGACCAGTGCCGCAGTCAGTGCGGAGACGAGCCAGACGAGCTTCATTTTCATTCCCTCCCTCGACGTTAAGGAGCCAGTTCAGGGCAGAAAGCCATCCTTCATCCATTGCGCGAACAACTGAAGCTGCGCGGCCGGCCAATATGGCCCGCCCATCGGCATTTGAGGCGTGGTATCGCCGGTGAGGTGCGCGTAGACGGATCGCGCATTGGCGTGATCCGCGAATGTGTCGTCCCCGGTCGGATCACTCATGTATCCGTAGTCATCCAGGCTTACGCCGAAACGCGCCATGCACGTCAGGTCGGTGGCACGAAACAATGGCGCGACATCATTGGCGAACGACACACGCGACATGATTAAGTCCGGATGATCAATGGTGGCGGGACGTCGCCGTGTCCCCGATTTATTACATCGTAAGCTAGAAATACCACGAAACGCAACCCCAGATTTGGCGGTTCAGTGCGAAAAAATCGCGCGCGCTGCCGGAGCTTCCGTCGGACCTATGCACTGACTTCGATCAACTCGCGCATGAACGCCACGGCGGCCGGGCCCTTGAGGGCTCTTTGCCATAGCTCCTTCGCCATCTTCTCGTGCAGCGCCAAGGCCTCCGGGGCCGAGGTGATCATGGCGACGCCGACCCGAATGTTGGGCTCCTCGCCCAGGCGGAACGGGCTCAGGGCCAGGATATGGCGGTCAGGCTGCCGGAAAATCTGGAAGCTCGCGTGCGGCAGCGTGTCGGGCACGATGCCGATCTGCACCCCGATCGGCTCGTCCTCCATCAGGGCGGTAAAGTGCTTGGCCTCGGCGCGCGCGAGCTCCCGGCGCGCCGCGCGGGTCTTGGGCGGAAGATCGAGGCGGCCGACCAGGCCATGGCTCAGGAAGCGCTCCATCTCCGCGGCCGCGATGAGGTTGACGATGCCGGGCTGGCGCGCCCGATAGCTCGCCTTGCGCTGGCGCAGCACGTTCATGAGCTCGTCGATCTGCTCGAGCGCGCGCTGGCGGGTGGCGAGATGCTCGGGAACGCTCTCGCGCAGCACCTCCTCGAGCGTCTGATCGAAGCCGTCCGACGCCAGCAGATAGGAGATCGGTCCCGCCAGCACGATGATGTGCTCGCAGGTCTCCTCGATCTGGCGCATGCGCTCGAAATAGGCGACCGCCGACGCGACGTATTCGACCCCCACGCCGAGCAGCGTCGGGATCGAGACGCCGAGCAAGTCGGCGAGCTTCTCCAGGGTCTCGATCTTCGCCAGCTCGCCCTTCTCGAACCGGTAAAGGGCGGTGCGCGAGATCCCGAGCCGGCTCGCGATCTCGTCGGCGGCGAGCCCGGAGCCGAGGCGAAACGCCTTGAGCCGGTTTCCGATATCGTCAAATCGAACGGCCATCTGGGCGCTGCATCAATCGCTGCCGGCTCAAGGCGAGCGGCGGCCCTGCAGCCGCTTGGCGGCATCGAGCGCGGCCGCCACGATGTTCTGATAGCCGGTGCAGCGACAGAGATTGCCCGAGATCGCGATCCGCACCTCCGCCTCGGTCGGGTCCGGATTGTCGCGCAGGAACTCGACCAGGGTGGTCAGCATTCCGGGGGTGCAGAAGCCGCATTGCAGGCCGTGATTGTCGCGGAACGCCTCCTGCAGCGGGCTCAGCTCCTGGTCGTTGGGCGCGAGCCCTTCCACGGTGGTGATCTCGTGCTCGTGCGCCTGCACGGCCAGCATCAGGCAGGATCGCGCCGTGCGGCCGTCGAGCAGGATGGTGCAGGCGCCGCAAACCCCGTGCTCGCAGCCCAGATGGGTTCCGGTCAGCCCGAGCTGGTGACGCAGGAAATCGGCGAGCGTCAGCCGGACCTCGACCTCCTCCTGGTGGCGGGTGCCGTTGACCGTCAGGGTGATGTTTCGCGTCTCGCCCATCAGTTCGGTTCCATCATTGCTATGCGGCCGCGGCGTGGCCGGGCAGGCGCGCGCGGGCCTGCTCCAGCGCGCGGCGTGAAAGCACGCTCGCCAAATGCTGGCGATAGGAAGCCGGCGCGTGCACGTCCTCGATGGCGTCGAGCTTGCGGCAGGATTCGCAAGCCTCCCGCAACAGCCGGTCGTCCGGGACCTGGCCGATCAAGGCCCGCTCCAGCTCCACGGCCCGGATCGGCACCATGCCCATGCCGCCGATCACCACCGCGGCGCGCTGGATTTTTCCAGCCGCATCCTCGACCAGCAGCGCCCCCGCCGACACGATGGCGAAATCACCGTGCCGCCGGGCAAACTCGATGAAGGCCCAGCCGTGGCCTTTGGGCCAGATCGGAAAGCGCACCGCGGTCAGGAGCTCGTCGGGCTCGATCGAGGGCGTCATGAAGGCGACCGGAAATTCCGCGAATGCGATCTCGCGCTGGCCGCCCGGCCCCGCCACCAGCACGGTGGCATCGAGCGCGGCCGCGACCGAAACGAGCTCGGCCGAGGGATCGAGATGACAGAGCGAGCCGCCCAGCGTGCCGCGGTTGCGGGTCTGCCGATGGCCGACCAGGCGAATGGCTTGCGCCATCAAAGGGCAGCGCCGGGCCACCACGTCGGAGAACTCGAGATCGCGCTGGCGCGTCATGCCGCCGATCTCCAGCGCCCCATCGGCCTCGCGGATGAAGGACAGGCCGTCCACCCGGTTGAGATCGATCACATGGTCGGGCAGCACGAACCGCATGTTGAGCATCGGCATGAGCGACTGCCCGCCCGCCAGCAACTTGGCGTTGGGGAGGCGGCCGAGCAATTCCACCACGTCGCCGACCGTGCGGGGATCGTGATAGCTGAAGGGCGGCGGCTTCATGAGACCCAACCGGGATCGGCCGAACGGATTAAGGCGCGCAGGAGCAAGGTGATGCAGGCGAGACTTTACACATCCCGAAAACCGTGCACCAATTCAAAAATAAATCATAGTCCCAATTATGGGACCCCTGGTGCGCCGGCCCAGCCGGCTCGACGATGAAACGCCCATGATGAACCACCGATGAAGCCTGCGCCGTTCCAGTACCATGCGCCCAAGACCGTAGCAGAGGCCGTCGCCCTGCTGGCGCAGGTCGCCCCCGATGACGGCCGGGTGCTGGCGGGCGGACAGAGCCTGGTCCCCACCATGGCGTTCCGGCTGGCGCGCCCGGCCCATCTGGTCGACATCAACGGCATCGCGGAGCTCGGTCGCATCGCCCTGGCGGACGGCAAGCTCGCGATCGGCGCCTGCGTGCGGCATGCGGCGTTCTATCGCCCGGTCGCCGAGGGCCCGCTCGGACGGCTGCTGGCGAGCGTGGTGCGCCACATCGCCCATCACCCGATCCGCACCCGCGGCACGTTCTGCGGCAGCCTGGTCAATGCCGACCCGGCCTCCGAATGGTGCCTGCTCGCCGCTACGCTCGGCGCCGAGATGGTGGCACAAAGTGGCCGCGGCCGGCGTGTGATCGCGGCTGCGGATTTCTTTGCCGGCATCATGACGACCACCCTGCAAGACGACGAGCTGTTGGTCGAGGCGCGCCTGCCGCTGCTGCCGCCCGACACCCGTTTCGGCTTCTACGAATTCAGCCGCCGCGCCGGCGACTTCGCGATCGCCATGGCGCTCGTGACCTTCCGGCTGGCGGACGGCCGCATGGTCGAGCCGCGTCTCGGGATCGGCGGCGCCGAGCCCAAGCCGCGCCGCATCGCGCAGGCGGAACAGCTCCTGGATGGACAAAGGCCCGGAGCGGACGCTTTCACCGCGGCCGCGCAGGCGGCCGCAGAGGCGGTCGAGGCCATGGACGATTCCAATTACAGCGCGCAATACCGGCGCGACCTGGTCGGCACCGTGACGTTGCGCGCCTTGCAGGCGGCCGCGTGATCGATCGCAGGACAGGCGCTCGGGAATGATTCATACTGTCCGGCGAACAAGTTGCCCGAAAGGCTGAACCCATGAACCGAGCCGCCGAATTCTCATCCAAGGGACTCAGCAACGCCCCCAAGCAGGATCTGCGCACCTGGCTCGGCCAGATCGAGGCCGCCGGCGAGCTGCAGGTGATCAAGGGCGCCGATCGCGAGGAAGAGATCGGCGGCATCGTGGATGTCTATCAGCGCCAGACCGGCAACCGGGCGGTGCTGTTCGACGATGTGCCGGGATTTGCCAGCGGCTATCGGGTGCTCGCCAACATCCTCACCTCGGCGCGGCGCATCAAGCTCACGCTGGGGCTGCCGCTCGATGCCTCCGACATGGCGCTGGTGGGCTACTGGCGCAAATACATGAAGGAGAACAAGACCATCCCGCCCGTTACGGTACCGACCGGGCTGCTCATGCAGAATGTGAGCCGCGGCGCCGACGTGAACCTGCTGAAAATCCCGGCCCCCAAGTGGCACGAGCACGACGGCGGCTACTACATCGGCACCGGCTGCATGGTGATCATGCGGCATCCGGACACCGGCTGGATCAACTATGGCGCCTACCGGGTGCAGGTGCACGACCGCAATCTGGCGACCGTGATGTGCTCCAAGGGCAAGCACGGCAATCTCATCCTGCGCCGCTACCAGGAGCTCGGCCAGCGCTGCCCGGTCGCGGTCGTGGTCGGCATGCATCCGGCTTTGTTCATGGTGGCGGGCCTGGAGATTCCCTACGGCAAGAACGAATACGATGCGGCCGGCGGTCTGTTGGGCGAGCCGGTCGAGGTCATCGCCGGGCCGGTGACGGGCCTGCCGATCCCGGCCAATGCCGAGATCGCGTTCGAAGGCTCCGTCTCGCTCGACGATCTGATCCCGGAAGGGCCCTTGGGAGAATGGACCGGCTACTACGCCGGCGGGCTCAAGGACGAACCCGCCATCCGGGTGGAAAGCATGATGCACCGGGATGATCCGATCCTGCTCGGCGCCATGCCGGGCATTCCGCCCGACGACGATTCCTTCTATCGCTGCACCTATCGCAGCGGCGCGGTGTGGAATCAGCTGGAGGCCGCCGGCGTGCCGGAGGTGAAGGGCGTGTGGGCGCACGAGGCCGGCGGCAGCCGGCTCTGGCTCACGGTCGCGATCAAGCAAATGTACGGCGGCCATGCCAAGCAGGCCGGGCTGATCGCCTCGCAATGCCACGCCGGCGCCTATGCCAACCGCTTCGTGGTGGTGGTCGACGACGACATCGACCCGGCCGACATGACCCGGGTAATCTGGGCCATGTGCACGCGGTTCGAGCCGCGCGAGGGGCTGGAAATCCTGCGCGGTTGCTGGAGCACGTCGCTCGATCCCATGGCCTACAGCGCGACCGATCCGCGCAACGCCCGAGTGGTGATCGACGCCTGCATGCCCTGGGGAAGGCGCGACACGTTCCCGCAAGTGGTGCGCCCGAGCGCCGAGCTGGACCAGCGGATCCTCGCGAAATTCAAGGACGTGCTGCCGAAGGTAGCGAGATGACCGCAATTTGGTTCATTCCCGCGGGGACGAGCGGGCGATCGCGCAACGCATGAATGAAAAAACCGACATCACGCTCACCATCAATGGCCGCGACTACGCCATCGCGGTGGAGGCGCGCAAGACACTGGTGGACGCCATTCGCGACGACTGCGGGCAGACCGGCACCCATATCGGCTGCGAGCACGGCATTTGCGGAACCTGCACGGTGATCCTCGGCGACGACGTCGTGCGCTCCTGCCTGATGTTCGCGGTGCAGGCGCAGGGCAAGAATATCCGCACCGTCGAGGGGCTGGCGCAGGGCGAGGAGCTGCATCCCCTGCAACGCGCCTTCATCACCCATCACGGGCTGCAATGCGGATTCTGCACGCCCGGCTTCCTGATGCTGGCCGCCAACACGCTGGAGCAGAACCCCGGCATCGGCGACGAAGACCTGCTCGACATCCTCTCGTCCAACCTGTGCCGCTGCACCGGCTACCAGAACATCATCAAGGCGGTGCGCGCCGCCGCCGAAGAGATGCGCGGCGCGCGGGCGGCGGAATGAGTGCAGTTCGGCTTTCTCTTGAGGTCGTCCCTGCGAAAGCAGGGACCCATACGCCGTGTGCTCTCGATAGGCCGCGGCGTATGGTCCCGGCGCTGCGGCCGGGACGACAGCAAACGAATTCGCGAGCCTGAAATGACTCACGGCAGCTCCGCCTACCCTACCCCGCCGCCATCGAGCGCGCGCCGTGTGCTCGGCCATTCGGTTACCCGGCTCGAGGATCTGCCGCTCGTCACCGGCCAGGGCCGCTTTGCGGGCGACATCAACTTTCCGCATCAGCTGCATATGCGCATGGTGCGCGCCGCCAAGCCCCATGGCCGCATCGTGTCGATCGATACCGCGGCGGCGCGCGCGCTGCCCGGCGTGGTCGCGGTGTGGACCAATGCCGACATCGCGGAGCTGTCGCCGATCGATTTTCGCGCCGACAAATCCTCCGAGGCGCTCAAGCCGTACCGCCAGCCGGCGCTGGCGCGCGGCCGCGTCCGCTATATCGGGGATCCGGTGGCGGCGGTGTTCGCGGAAGACCCGTACCTGGCCGAGGACGCGGCCGACCTGGTCACCGTCGAGATCGAGGAGCTGCCGGTCGTCCTCTGCGCGAGCGATCCGCCGGGCGAGTTCGAGCCCGGCCGCAGCGGCGAAGCCGCCCTCCTGCGTCACAGCTACGGCGACATCGAAGCGGCGCTGCGCGCCGCCCACACGATCATCGAGCTCGATCTGTCCACCGGCCGCCATTCCGGCGTGCCGCTGGAGACCCGCGGCGCGCTCGGGCGCTACGATGCGGCGCGCGATATATTGGAGCTGCACGGCGCCGCCAAGATCCCCCATCGCAACCGCGAGACCCTGTGCCGCATGCTGGGCCGCAGCCCGGCCGCGCTGCACGTGCACGAGAGCCATGTGGGCGGCGGCTTCGGCATCCGCGGCGAAATCTATCCCGAGGACGTGCTCGTCCTCCTGGCCGCGCAACGGCTGCGCCGGCCGGTGAAATGGATCGAGGACCGGCGCGAGCATCTGATGTGCGCCAATCATTCGCGCCAGCAACGCCATCTCGCCCGCATCGCGGTCGACCGGGACGGGCTGATCCTCGGCATCGAGGACGAGATCTTCCACGACCAGGGCGCCTATATCCGCACCCACGGGGTCAACGTGCCCAACCGCACCATGTGCATGCTGACCGGCGCCTACCGGGTGCCGGCCTATCGGGCGCTCGCCCATGTGCGGCTGACCAACAAGACGCCGGCCGCGACCTACCGGGCGCCCGGACGTTTCGAAAGCACCTTCGTGCGCAGCCGGTTGATGGATGCGGTGGCGGATCGGCTCGAGCTCGACCGCATCGAGGTGCGGCGGCGCAATCTCATCGCGGCCTCGCAGATGCCCTACACCATCGCGTTCGACGAGCCCGGCGTCGAGGAGCTGGAGCTCGATTCCGGCGACTATGCGGCGCTGCTCGACAAGGCGCTCGCGGCTTTCGGCTGGCAGGCCTTGCAGCAGGACCTGGCACGCCGCCGCGCAGCAGGGCGAGGCGGTCGGGGCCGGGATCGCGATCTTTCTCGAAGAAAGCGGGCGCGGCCCGACCGACAATGCCAAGATCGCGGTCGACGGCACCGGCGCCGTCGAGCTGATCACCGGCGGCGCCTCGCTCGGCCAGGGCTTCGAGACCGCCATGGCGCAGATCTGCGCCGAAGCGCTCGGCGTCGATTACCGGCGCGTGCGCGTCATTCACGGCCAGACCGACCGCATCGATCACGGCATCGGGGCGCATGCGGCGCGCGCCACCGTGCTCACCGGCGGCGCCGTGCACGTCACCGCCGGCATGGTGCGCCAGAAGGCCTTGGAGTTCGCAGCCGAGCTCTTGCAGACCCCGGCCGCCGAGCTCGACATCGTGGATGGCACCGTCGGACGGCGCGACCGCAAAAGTGGCCCCTCGATCACGCTGGCGGAGATCGCCCGGCGCATCGCGCCCGGCTCGAAAGCTGTTGCGCGGACGCGAGCCGCAGCTCGCGGCGCACGGCTGGTACAACACCGATCACACCGTGTTTCCCTACGGGGTCCATCTCGCCGCGGTGCGCATCGACCGCGACACCGGGCAGGTCGCGGTCGAGCGCTTCATGGTGGCCTATGACGTCGGGCGCGCGGTCAATCCGTTGCTGATCGAGGGCCAGCTGGTGGGCGGCTGCGTGCAGGGACTGGGCGGCGCGCTCAGCGAGGAATTTCGCTATGACGGCAGCGGCGAGCCGCTGGCGGTGACGTTTGCGGACTACCTGCTGCCCGACGCTGCGCCAGACCCCCGACGTCGAGGTGCTGCTCACCGAGGACGCCCCCTCCCCGCACCATCCGCTCGGGCTCAAAGGCGCCGGCGAAGGCGGCATCAACGGCGTCGGCGGCGCCATCGCGGGCGCCATCGACGACGCGCTCGGCATGCCGGGCGCGGTCACCGAGCTGCCGATGTCGCCGCAGCGGGTGAAGGAGCTGCTGCGGAAGAGAAGCTGTCGTAGCCCGGATGGAGCCAAGCGGATCGGCGAACAAGCGCCGCCCGATGATAAACTCCGCGTAATCCGGCGACTCTGGGTCCCGGATCGCGCTGCGCTTCATCCGGGCTACGATTCCTCAAACTGCGGTCAGTTCGCGCCGGGGATTTTCACCGCCGCACGCGCGGTGGCGACGACCTCGGGCGGCAGCGCATAGAGGTTGGCGATGATGCGCTCCATGTCGGCTCCGGAGGTCGGATCGATCGGGCCCAGCGCCAGCTTGGCCTCCTCCAGGAAGTCCGGATCGCTCATGGTGGCCATGAAGGCCGAGCGCAACGCTTCGGTGCGATCCGCTGGCACGCCGGGCGCCACGAAATAGGGCCGCCCCAACGCCTTCATGCCCATCAGAATCTCGAACACCTGCCGCTGCGCCGGGGTGCGGGCGATGTCCATGACCAGAGGCACGTCGCGCAGAGCGGGGCTCTGGCTCCTGGTGAGGCCGAGCTGCAGCAACATCCGGATTTTCTTGTCGGCGATCCAATCCGGATGTCCCTTCTCGATATCGGAGAACGACCAATTGCCGCTGCCCTGGATTTCCTCGCGCTCCATGGCGAGCGCGATCTGGGCCTGGCCCGGATAGCCGCTGACGACGCGGAACCTGGTTCCCAGCACATGATTCATGGCGCGCGGAAACAGCTCGGGATCGGTCGCCGGACCGGTGCCCCCGACCACCATCTCGAATTTGAAGAGGTCATCGAACGTGCGCTGCGGCGCCGTGTGCCAGGCCACCACCACGCCGAGCTCGTTGGTCGAGCTGCCGAGCCACTGCATCTTGCGCACGTCGAAGCGGACCCCGGCATCGCCGAACAAGGTCTGGAACGGGATCGGGCGCTGCACCGCCGCGATGACGGTGCCGTCCTTGGGGGCGATCTCGTAGACGTAGTTGGTGGCCACGATCGAGCTCGCGCCGGGCTTGTTCTGCACGATGATGCTCGGATGGCCCGGAACATGACGCGCGAAATAATGCGCCAGCGTCCGCGCCGTCAGATCATAGCCGCCGCCGACATCGGAGCCGACCAGGATGGTGATGGTCTTGCCCTTGTAGAAGTCCGCCACCGATTGGGCGTTGGCGCCCGGACAAGCCGGCAGAGCGAGCACAGCCAGCAGAGCGAGCGCAGCCGGCAGAGCCGCCGCACGGCGGCGCCCCGGGATCGCGGATACGGTGCTCGCAGCTTCAATCATCGAGGAGAGGATCATCGAGCTTGGCGGCATCGGTGTCAAACCACGCGGGCCGGAAGCGAGATCGCATCGCGCGCAACCTTCGTGGCGCCCGCTCGTTCCCCGCCGCGCCGGACACATGCTAAGGTGCCCGAACCGAAAGCTTAAGGATCAGGATCGAGAGGACGAGCATGGCGTATGAAGGACAACTGGCCGAGATGGTGAAGTTCCAGGGCTTCAAGGACGACCGCGGCGACGCCTACTACGCGCGGCCCACCCGGGCCGGCCGATTTCCCGGCGTGGTCGTCATCCATCACCTGCCCGGCTGGGACGAGTGGATCATCGAGGTCACCCGCAAGTTCGCCCATCACGGCTATGCAGCGATCGCGCCGCACCTCTATTTCCGCGACGGCCCCGGCACCCCCGACGATATCGGGGCGCGGGTGCGGGCGGCCGGCGGCGTCGCGGACGAGCAGGTGATGGGGGACGTTGCCGGCGCGATCAAGTTCCTGCGCGCGCAGCCGCATGTGAACGGCAAGGTCGGGGTCATCGGCTTCTGCTCCGGCGGCCGCCTCGCCTACCTGGCGGCCGGCAGCGTGCGCGGCATCGACGCCACCGTCGACTGCTGGGGCGGCAGCGTCGTCGTCAAGGACAAGAAGCAGCTCGATGCCAAGCGCCCGGTCGCCCCGATCGATCTGACCGACAGGATCGCCTCTCCGCTGCTCGGCATTTTCGGCAACGAGGACAAGAATCCGGACATCGCTCAGGTCAACGAGATCGAGCAGGCGCTCAAGCGGCTCGGCAAGACCTACGAGTTCCATCGCTACGACGGTGTCGGGCACGCCTTCTTCAACACCTGGCGCGAAGGCTACCGGGCCGCCCAGGCGCTCGACGGCTGGGAGAAGGTCTTCGACTTCTACCAAAGACATCTGGCAGGCTGATGGCTTCTGCCAGCAAGGTGACGCAGGCCGAGCC
The DNA here is from genome assembly GCA_963744275.1 of uncultured Alphaproteobacteria bacterium. GTDB lineage: Bacteria > Pseudomonadota > Alphaproteobacteria > Rhizobiales > Xanthobacteraceae > VAZQ01. The sequence goes on along the minus strand of CAVUSX010000019.1, from coordinate 64,637 downwards.
CGGCGTGCTCTATGAAGCCGACCAGAAGGTCGGCATCGTCACCTTGAATCGCCCCGCCAAGCTCAACGCTCTGACCATGGAGCTGCGGCTCGAGCTGGAGCGGGTGCTGCACCTCGCCGACGACGATCCCACCACCAGCGTGATCGTGCTGCGCGCGCAAGGCCGCAGCTTCTGCGTCGGTTTCGACATCGGCGGCGGCGGCCGCGAGCACGCGGAAACGCCCTGGCGCCACGATGCGCTCAAATACCGCGAGCGGCTGGCGGTCAGCCTGCGCGCCCTGATGACGCCCTGGAACCTGCGCAAGCCGGTGATCGCATCGGTGCAGGGACACGCGCTCGGCGGCGGCTGCGAGCTGGCGATGTTCTGCGACCTCACCATCGCGGCCGACGATGCCCAGTTCGGCGAGCCCGAGATCCTGCTCTCGCAAGCCGGCCCCGGCATGGTCATGCCCTGGATCGTCGGCCACAAGCGCGCCCGCGAGCTCTTGTATTTCGGTGCGCTGATCGATGCGCAGACGGCGCTCGAGCTGCGCATGATCAACCGGATCGTGCCGCGCCAGGAGCTGCGCGGCGCAACGCTGAAATATGCCCGGCGCCTCGCCTTGATCTCGCCCGAGGCGTTGGCGGCGACCAAGCGCGCCATCAATCGCGGGATCGAGGACGCGGGCTTTCGCAACGCGCTGCAATCGGGTCTCGACGTGGTGGCCCCGCTCTATGCGGCCACCACCGAGGTCGGCCGGCAATTCGACGAGATCAGGACCCGGGACGGGCTCAAGGCCGCGCTCGCGTGGCGGCGCGCGCAATTCCTGGAGGAGTGAGGACCTCGACGGTCTGGCCGGCAGCGTCATAGAATGTTCCGCTGGCGATCCGCCCTCGCGCACGGAGCCCGGGATGAAGCTTTCGCGCCGTCTGTTTCTGCAGCTCGCAGCGGGTGTCGCCGCGCTCCCGGCCATGCCGCGCATCGCCGGCGCGCAGTCCTATCCGCAGCGGCCGGTGCGGCTCATCGTGCCGTTCGCCTCGGGCGGCGCTTCCGACATTCTGGCACGCCTGATCGGGCAATGGCTGTCGCAGCGGCTCGGTCAACCCTTCGTGGTCGAGATGCGGCCGGGCGCCGGCGGCAATGTCGGCACCGAGGCGGTGGTGCACTTCGCCGCCCGACGGCTACACGCTCTTGATGGTCAACGCGGCGCCGAGCGCCATCAATGCCACGCTCTACGAGAAGCTCAGCTTCAATTTCCTGCGCGACATGGCGCCGGTCGGCGGCGTGCTGCGCACCCCCCTCGTGCTGCAGGTCAATCCAGGGTTCCCGCCCAAGAGCGTTCCCGAGCTCATCGCCTATGCCAAGGCCAATCCCGGCAAGATCGACATGGCCTCCGCCGGCAACGGATCGCCGCCCCATGTGGCGGGCGAGCTGTTCAAGATGATGGCGGGCGTCGACATCGTCCATGTGCCCTACCGGGGCGGCGGACCGGCGCTGGTCGACCTCCTGGGCGGACAGGTACAGATGATGTTCGGCGTCATCGCCTCCTCCATGGAGTACATCAGGGCCGGCAAGCTGCGCCCGCTGGCGGTGAGCACCGCCATGCGGGTCGATGCCCTGCCTGACCTGCCCACGGTCGGCGATTTCCTGCCCGGCTACGAGGCCAGCGACTGGTACGGCATTTGCGCCCCCAAGGGCACGCCCATCGAGATCATCGACAAGCTCAATGCGCAGATCAATGCCGGCCTCGCCGATCCCAAGCTGAAAGCGCGGCTCGCCGACCTGGGCGGCACGCCGCTGCCGGGAACGCCGGCCGAGTTCGGCAAGCTCATCGCGGATGAAACCGAGAAATGGGGCAAGGTGGTGCGGGCCGCCCACATGAAGCCCGAGTGAAGCCGATCTCCGCCGCTATTTTGGGGGAACCGCGATGAAGCTTCCACGCCGGCACTTTCTGCAGCTCGGCGGCGCCGTTACGGCGGCGGCAGCGCTTGCCCGCCGCGCATCGGCGCTCGACTATCCGGTGCGGCCGGTGCGACTGCTGGTGGGCTTTCCGGCCGGCGGACCGAGCGACATCCTGGCGCGCCTGATCGCCCGGTGGCTGTCGCAGCGCCTGGGCCAGCCGTTCGTGGTCGAGAACCAGCCGGGCGCCGCCAGCAACATCGCCACCGCGACGGTGGTGCGCGCCCCGCCCGACGGGTACACCCTCCTCCTGGTCGGCCCGGCCAACGCCATCAACGCATCGCTGTACGACAAGCTCGACTTCGATTTCATGCGCGACATCGCGCCGGTCGCAGGCCTGACCCGCGAGCCGCTGGTCATGCTGGTCAATCCGTCGGTTCCGGCGTCGAGCGGTCCGCAGCTCATCGCCTATGCGAAATCCAATCCGGGCCGGATCAGGCTGGCGCTGACCGATCCGGGAAGCGCCCCGCATGCGTCCGGCGAGCTGTTCCGGATGATGGCCGGCACCGACCTCGCGCTCGTCCACTACACCGGCGGCGGACCCGCCGCGCTCAAAGGGACCATCGAGGGACAATCCGACTTGATGTTCGAGCCGCTGTCGGCGTCGATTGCCCCGCTGCGGGCCGGCAAGCTGCGTGCGCTCGCGGTCACCGCGGCGACGCGTTCGCCGGCATTGCCGGACCTTCCGAGCGTCGGCGATTTCGTGCCCGGCTACGAGGCGAGCGCGGTGTCGGGCATCGGGGTTCCCGCAGCCACGCCGCGGGAGATCATCGACACGCTCAACGCGGCCATCAATGCGGCCTTTACCGACCCGGAGATGACGGCGCGGCTCGCCGAAACCGGCGGCAGCCCGCTCGCCGGCTCGCCCAGCGACTTCGGCACCCTGATGGCGCGGGAGACGGAGAAATGGGCCAAGGTGGTCAAGTTCTCCGCCGCGGCGCACTGATCTCGACCCTTGTGGCCGCCGTGTTCTGACCAACGGCCGCAATCGCGAACTTCATCAGTTGTCCAATTGGAGACAGACTCTGCGGCGCGCAGGGCGCATTATGACTGCGGACGGGTCCCGGGATCCGCAGCCCGTGGAGAAAGCAGATGACCCGGAGCGTTATCGACATGACAATGGACCGGCCTGCCCGTCGGCGCCCCGCCGGTTCCGATCATTTGGTCGACTACATTTGCGGCAACTGCGACACCATGCTGCTCCATGCCGTCGACGACCTGAAGCACAATCTCCTCATCGTCTGCACCGACTGCGGAGCCCACAATTCGACCGACACTCGATCGACTTGAGCAGGCGATTTCTCATCCATCGAGTCGGGAAGGTATCTGCGCGAACCCCCGGATTGCTAGTCAGCTCCTCTCGACCGGCAAGGCATGCGGCGTTCCGGCGCAACATCTTCTCTCGTCGAGGGTCGTTTGCAGGAGGGCGATCTGCTCGGCCAGCGCCACCAGATTGCGCTCGATCTGAGCGAGATATAATTCCCGGGCTTCCATTGCTTCAAGCGCCATGCGCCGCGCGGAGGCAGCGCGATCGCTGTGCAAATCCTTCTCGCTGGTCACGACGATGACACCCTGTGACTTCTGTCGCCGCCGCGACCTCGCCCACGCGGACCCGTTCTTCCAATTCGGCGGCTTCGAGAGTCGCTCCAGCTTGGATTGCCGTGTTCTTCGTTCGGAGATCGGATTCCGCCGTGGATCAGGTCCAGGGGGGCGTCCTTCCGTTGAAGATTCTCCGTCCTCCAGCGCTGGCACGCCGGTTTGCATTCCCGGCCGTTTATGCGGCCTAGGTTCGTCCGAGGAACGAGACGTCGCGCGCACAAAAGCTCGCTGCACGATTGCGGTCAGACGCTAGCGCGGATCCTTAACGACCGTCTGCACGCAAAAATACGTAAGACGATGACCGGCTCGGCGATGTCGCCGGAGAAGATCCGGGCGGAATCGACTTTTGGTTTCGGCGCGATCGGCTGGGACGCACTACAGACCGCGCTCGGAATCTTGTTGATGTTGCAGATTTGACACGCGCGTCGCCAAAGTGCTTTCCGATCGTAAAACTACAAACTGCCGAAAATCCCCTCCCCATGCGATGGATGCGCCGTGCTCGACAGGCGAGTTGAGCGCGAGAGTTTGTAGAGCAGTCATTTTTAAGTCTTGTAACAGTTCAACGGCACTCAAATTTTGACGCCGTTACCGATCCATCTCCTACCGCGTAGCGTTGAGGCGGGGGCGTTCTTCGAGCGTATCCACCGACGTCCTGGGACGATGTGGGTGGGCCGACGGATCCCGACGGTCGATATGGCCATCGGTCATCCAAACACTAAAAAGGGGGATAGATGATGTTGAGGAACAGTTTGGGGCTGCTCGGCGCCGCTAGTCTGATGGCGATCCTCGCTGCCCAATCCGCAAACGCGCAATCGGCTCCGGCCACGGACGAGGGATCGATCAGCTGCAGACGGAGGTCAAGACGCTCGAGCGCGAGATTCAGGGGTTGAAGGGGCGCACGTCGGCAGCCGAAAAGGCTTATGCCACGGCAACGCCGCTGACCAAGGCGCCGGTGGCGCCGGGCGCGGTCGCGAAAATGTCGATCGGAAATCGACCCTCGATCTGCACCGCCGACGGCCTCAATTGCGTCGCGATCACCAGCCGTATGCATGTCGACGTGGGAGGATACTGGTATAGCCCGAATTCCACGTCGACCTCCCCGCAAAAACTGGACAACGGCGCGAATGTCCGGCGCGCCAGAATCGGCGTGCTCGGCACGTTCATGGGCGATTGGAACTACGCGCTCGTCTACGATTTCGGCGGCTCATCCGACGGTTTTCCGCCGGTCTCCGGCGCGCCGTGTCGGGCATCGAGAACGCCTATTTGAGCTATGTCGGCATTAAGCCCTTGGCCTTCGACATCGGATACCTGGATGTCCCCTATACGCTCGACGAGACGATAAGCTCGAACGACATCGATTTCATGGAGCGCGCGTCATCGCAGTCGATTGCCGCCGGCCTTGCCGCGAGCGATGGGCGATCCGCCGCCGGCGTGCACGGCAATACCGACGTCTTCTGGGCGGGCGCCTACCTCACCGGCGCGACCGCCGGTACGACCCATATATTCTCCCCGACGACCGTCACTGCCGCCCAAGCACTGGCCGGCACCCTCATCTCGCCCGGCGTCCGCGGAGCAGATCGGCGCCACCGGGCGTGTCACCCATCAGCTCCTGCAGGATCCGAATTATTCATTGCACATCGGCGGCGACGCCGAGTTCCTCTTCAATTCAGTCGGCACCAACACGCTGACGTTCAGCGACCGGCCCGAATTGCGGATCGACCCGACCGTCATCGAGACCACCGGCTCGATGACCAACATCGCCCATGCCCAGGTCTACAGCGGCGAGGCGGCGGCCGAGCTATAAATCGCTGTTCGCCCAAGGCGAGTACTTCTCGTACAATCTCGAGCGTCTGACCGGCCTGCCATCGGTTCATTTCAGCGGTTGGTACGCGCAAGCAAGCTGGACCATCACGGGCGAAGCCCGAAAGTACAATCCCGCCGCCGGCTCTTATCTCGGCATCGTCCCCAACAATCCGTTTTCCTTGTCGAAGGGCGGGTGGGGCGCCTGGGAAATCGCCTTCCGCTACAGCAATGTCAATCTCAACTCCCTGTTCACGCCCGGCATCTCCACCGCGGTGACCAACGGCGTCGCCGGCGGAGCGCAAAACATCGTCACCGCCGGGCTGAATTGGTACGTGAACAGAAACTTGCGGTTCATGCTCAACTATCTGCACGGCACCGTAGACAAGTTCAATGGCTCGACCGTTCCCCTGGGGGCGGACATCGGTGCGAAATTCAACGCGCTGGCAACGCGCGTCCAAGTGGCCTTCTAGCCGTCCCCCCTCCGCTCCGCGCGCGTGCGGAGCGGTTTGTACCCCGGGAGAAATCCCGGGGGTATTTTTTCATGTGAAGGGGTGCGCCGCCACGGAGCGATCGAGAAGGAGTGGCCTGCAAAGCGCCACCACAGCCTGCTCCCACGCGGCATGAAGGCCTGATTTCACTTTCGCGGCTGCCGGGGTAGAGTTGCGGTCCGTTCGGGGACCACATGCGGGCGCTTCACACCCTCAATGAGCACTGAGTTGCGCAGCTTCAGCGGCCGCCCGGTGCTGCGCCTCGAGGATCGCGCTTTGTTGCGCGGTGCCGGCCGGTTCGTCGACGATCTGGAGCTGCCGGGTCTCCTGCATGCGACTTTCGTGCGCAGCCCGGTCGCGCACGCGCGGCTACGCTCCGTGAACGCCGCCAAGGCGCGCGCGCTGCCGGGCGTGCAGGCGGTGCTGAGCTACGGGGATTTGCGTCCGCTCCTCGCCCATGACCGCATTCCGCTCGCCTTGCCGGTCGCGGCCATCCGATTCCATGTGGATCCCTACCCGCTGGCGGCGCGGGAGCTCAGCTACGCGGGCGAGCCGATCGCGATGGTGGTGGCCGAAAGCCGCGGCCTGGCGGAAGATGCCGCCAGCCTGGTCGAGCTCGACCTCGAGCCGCTGCCGGCCGTGCTCGACGCGCGGGCGGCCCTCGCGCCCGATGCCCCCAAGGCGCGGCTCGATTGTCCGGACAACCTGGTGGCCCATTGGGTCGTGAGCTACGGAGACGTCGAGGGCGCCTTCGCGGGCGCCGCACGGCGATTCTCGCAGCGCTTCCGCCTGCACAAGGGCGGCGGCCATTCCATGGAGCCGCGCGGCGTCGTGGCGCGGTTCGACCGAGCCGAGAATCTGCTCACGGTCTGGGATTCCACCCAGATGCCGCACCGGGCCAAGCGCGTTCTGGTCGAAGCGCTCGGGCTTGCGGAGCATCAGATCCGGGTCATCGCGCCCGACGTGGGCGGCGGTTTCGGACCCAAGAACCCGTTCTACCCGGAGGAGCTGGCGGTGCCGGCCGCGGCACTTCTGCTCAATCGGCCGATCAAATGGATCGAGGACCGGCGCGAGAGCTTCACCGCCACCAATCACGAGCGCATGCAGGACTGGGACATGGAGGTGGCGATCGATCCGCGCGGCAGGCTCGGCGCCATCCGCGGCCACCTTCGTCACGACCACGGCGCTTCGACGCCTTCCGGGCTTTCGCTGCCGCAGAACGCGGTCACCAATCTCATCGGCCCCTATGTGCTGCCGGCGTTGCGGCTCGAGGTCTCCTGCTGCCTCACCAACCTGGTGGCGGCGACCTCGACCCGCGGCGCCGGCCGCTCGCAAGGCACCTTCGTGATGGAGCGCCTGCTCGACCGCATCGCCGACGAGCTCGACCTTCCGCGCGAGGAGGTGCGGCGGCGCAATCTGATCGCGCCACATCAGATGCCCTATGTCACCGCGGTCAAGACCCGCGACGGCCTGCCCATGACCTATGACAGCGGCGACTACATCGAATGCCAGCGCCGCGTGCTGGCGGCGGCGGGCTGGACGGATTTTCCGGCGCGGCGTGCGGCCGCGCGAAGCGCCGGCCGCCTGCTCGGGATCGGGCTCGCCAACTATGTCGAAGGCACCGGCCGCGGACCGTTCGAAAGCGCCGGCGTGCGCATCGGGCCTTCCGGCAAGATCATGGTCACCACCGGCGCCGCCGATCAGGGCCAGGGAACGCAGACCATGCTGGCCCAGGTCGCGGCCCGGGCGCTCGGCGTTCGTCCCGAAGACGTCAAGGTGACGGCGGGCGACACCGCGGCGAGCCCGCTCGGCCTCGGCGCCTATGCGAGCCGGCAGACCGTCACCGCCGGCAATGCGGTTCACCTCGCCGCCGGCATGGTGGCCGAGAAGGCGCGCCAGGCGGCTTCATCCATGCTGGAGGTCGCGCCCGAGGATCTCGAGCTGGCCGACGGCGCGGTCCGGGTGCGCGGGGTGCCGGGCCTCAACCGCACCCTCAAGCAGATCGCCCACGCGCTCGACGGGGTGGCCGGCTTTGCGCTGCCGCCGAATATGAGTCCCGGTCTCGCGGCGACCGCCGATTACCAGCCGCCGGCCATGACCTACACCAACGGAGCCCATGTGGTGGAGGCGGAAGTAGACCCCGAGACCGGAGCGGTGCGGCTCACCCGCTACGTGGTGGTGCATGATTGCGGCCGCATGATCAGCCCCATGATGGTCGAGGGCCAGATTCACGGCGGCGTGGTGCACGGCATCAGCGCCACCCTGCTCGAATGGATGCGCTATGACGATGCCGGCCAGCCGCTCACCGTCACCTATGGGGACTACCTGCTGCCGACCGCGGACGTGGTGCCGCGGATCGAGATCCATCACATGGAATTGCCGACCCCGCTCAATCCGCTCGGCGTCAAGGGCGCGGCCGAGAGCGGCACGATCGGGGCGCCGGCCGCGATCGTCTCCGCCATCGAGGACGCGCTGCGGCCGCTGCAAGTTGCGCATCACGGAATTGCCGGTGACGCCGGCGCGGCTGCTGGCGCTGATCGCGGCAGCGCGGGATGCTGCGCCTTGACGGTCAGCTTTTTGGCGGCAGGCGCTCAAATGGGTTGACGGTCGACAAACCGAGCGGCGCAAAGTGCCGCGTGTTGCGCGTCAAGAGCGTCAGTCCGCGGCAATAGGCCGTGGCCGCAATCGCGATATCGGCAAACCCGGGAGCTGATCCCCTGCTCCTAGCAACGTCCGACAGAGCTCCTGCGATGCGGGCCGCAGCCAAGTCGAAGGGAAGAACGCGGTCCCCGTAAAGATGCAAGAGGGTTTCAAGCCATTCGGCAAGGTCGGATGCCTTGCGCCGAGCCTTTTCGCGACGTGATTTCGCGATCCCGTCCTCGATTTCCGCCACGGTGATGGTCGACACGTACAGCTGCGTCGACTGTTGGTCCATCCATTTGGCCAAGTCGGGCGCTGCCACCGCCTTCGAGGGTGCGCCCGCCGAAATGACGTCGGTATCGACGAGATACATCTTGAAAATCAGAACTTTACGCGCCGCATCGGCGCGCGGTTGCGTCGCGGCAAGTCGCTTGGGCCGATCGGTGCAGACATCAGAAGGCGGCCGAACGAGGGGACCTGCGCCAAACGCTCCCACTCCTTGATTCCCACCACCACGGCCTCGCGCTTCCCGTGTCGCGTGATGATCGATGGTTGGCCGGCGACCGCGTCGTCGACGACGGATGAAAGAGTTGCCTTGGCATCTTTCAATTGAATTTCACGCATGGTGTTTTCCAATATATATGACCACAATGGTCATATATTCGCCGGACCGGATTTGCGCAAGGGCGGGCTTGGGCCCGCCGCAATCGACAAAGCAGGTCGCCGGCCGTACCTTCAGCAGGGGGCAGGAGAAAAAAGCATGTCCGACCCGAGCAACGCCGCGGGCCACATCGCCTATGACGATCTGCGCGAATGGCTGGTGCTGGCCGATCGGCTGGGCGAGGTCCGCACCGTGCGTGGCGCCAGCTGGCAAGAGGATATCGGGCTCGCCGCCGAGGCGGTGTTGCGCGCCGAGAACGGTCCGTGCGTGGTGTTCGAGGACATCCCGGGCTGCCCGAAGGGTTTTCGCCTGCTGCTCAACATGTTCGCCGGCACCCGCCGCAACATGACGCTCGGCTTTCCCGACCACCTCACCAAGTGGGAGCTCAGCGACGCCTACCGCGCGGCCTATCTCGAGGACCCCGTCATCATGGCGCACGAGATCGTCGAGGACGGCCCGGTGCTCGAGAACGTCATGCTGGGCGACGACATCGACGTGACCAAATTTCCGGCGCCGATCTGGCACGAGAAGGACGGCGGCCGCTACATCGGCACCGGCACCTACAGCATCACGCGCGATCCCGAGGAGGGCTGGCTCAATGCCGGCGCCTACCGGGCGCAGGTGCACGACCGCAATTCGGTCGGCATCGTGATGGCCAAGGGCCATCACGGCACGCTCCATCGCGACAAGTACTTCAAGCGCGGCGAGCCGATGCCGATCGTGATGGTGCTGGGCGGCGATCCGATCGCGTTCTTCTACGGCGGGGTGGAAGCCCCCTACGGGATGTTCGAGCTCGACATCGTGGGCGGCATGCGCCGCCGGGCGACCAAGATGGTGCGCGGCCGCTTCACCGGCCTTCCCTTCCCGGCCCATGCCGAGATCGTGCTGGAAGGCTTCGTCACCCCCGACAAGCGCCATGCCGAAGGACCGTTCGGCGAGTGGACCGGGCACTACGCGGGCGGCACCCGTCAGATGCCGGTCATCGACATCAAGGCGATCTACCACCGCAACGATCCGATCCTGCTCGGCGTCCCCCCCATGGGGGCGGGGCCCGACGAGATGGCGCGCTATCGCGCCGTGCTGCGCTCGGCCATGATCAAGCAGAACATGACCAATGCGGGCGTGCCGGGCGTGCATCAGGTCTGGAGCCACGAGGTCGGCGGCGCCCGCATGCTGCACGGCGTGTCGATAGAGCAGCGCTATCCGGGGCACGCCACCCAGGCCGCCCATGTGGCGGCCCAATGCGGCGCCTCCGCCTATGCGTCGAAATACATCGTGGTGGTGGACGACGACGTCGACGTCACCAATCTCGATCACATGCTGTGGGCGATGCTGACCCGCACCGACCCCAAGGAATTGATCCAGTTCATCACCGGCTCCTGGGATTCGAGCGCCGACCCGGCGCTGCCGCCGCAGCGGCGCAAGGCCGGCGACATGACCCATTCGGTGGCGCTGATCGATGCCTGCAAGCCGTGGGCCTGGCGCGAGCAGTTTCCGCCCAGCAATGCGCCGAGCCCGGAGATCGCCCGCAAGGCGCGCGAGCGCTTCGGCTGGCTGCTCGATGGCGGCAAGGACGCGCCGCAGGGCTGAAGCGAGCCGCACAGACGGACGGGCACGGCTCGAGCTCCCGGGGCGGCCCTTCCGTCGCGCCGAATGTCTGGCTACTCTGACGGCGCATTGATCCACCTTGGGGCGCACGGCCGGGATGCCGGCGCTTCCGTTGCAGAATTCGCCGCAGTTGCGAGGAGCAGCCGCATGAGCCAAATCGATATCGATCGCGCCGATACGCTCGCCGGCGACTACGACATGCTGATGGAGCTGATCCGCACCCGCACCAGCGTGCGCAAGCTCAAGCCCGACCCGATCCCGGACGCGTGCGTCACCAAGGTCCTGGAGGCCGGACGCTGGGCCATGTCGGGCGCCAACGGCCAGCCCTGGGACTTCATCGTGGTCAAGGATCCGGCGATCAAGAAGGAGCTGTTCCGCGCCTATTCCCAGGAGAACCAGGAGTTCATCTACTGGATGGAGCAGCAGCGCGATTTCAAGCTGCGCCATCCGGCCTATCAGATGACCCATCAGCAAACGGTGCAGCGCCAGCGCACCCAGGTCGGCTGGTCGGAGGCTCCGGTCCTCATCGTGATCACCGGCGACGGACGCCGGCAATGGGCGACCGTGCAGGGCGCGCACACCTTCGGGCGCGACCAGTCGCATCTGACCGACGGCCTGTCCAATGCGTCCATGCTGATGCATCTGGCGGCGGCGGCGCTCGGGCTCGGCAGCCAGCACGTCACCATCCACATCGAGGAGCCGTTCAAGCGCATCCTGGGCGTGCCCGACCTGCTGCGGCTGGTGCTGATCATGCCGCTCGGATATCCGGCGGTGCCACCGAAAGAGGGCGTGCGCCGGCCGCTCGCCGACATGGTGCACGAGGAGCGCTTCGACATGACCAAATACATGTCGAACGAGCGGGTGATCGAATTCCTGCACGAGCTGCGCGCCGACACGCTGCCGGTCTACAACCACTCCTTCACGGGCGACGCCGATCCGGGCGGGCGCAAGCCTTGAGACCGCCATGGCGCCGCAGCCCCGACTGACCCGCCGCCGTTTTGCGCAGGGCGGCGCTGCGGTAGCAGCCTTCGCCGGCCTGGGGCGGCACGCCTCGGCGGCGACGCTCGGCCCGATCGAGAAGCCGCGCCTCACGCTCGGCATTCCGCTCGATGCGGCGAGCTTCACGCCGGTCTATGTGGCGGCGGCCCGCACCTGGAAGCCGCAAGGCCTCGACATCGAGCTCATCAGCTTTCGCGGCGATGCCGAGGTGGCGCAGGCGCTGGCCGGCGATTTCATCGACATCTCGCTGCAGTCCCTCGACGGCCTGATCAACCTGATCAATTCCGGCCAGCCCGTGCGGGGCTTCTACGCGGGTTTCCACCAATCGGATTTCGTCTGGTACGCGCAGCCCAGGATCAAGCAATGGAAGGATCTCAAGGGCGGCACCGCAGGCGTCTCGACCTACGGCTCGCTCACCGATCAGCTCACGCGCTACATGCTCGAGCGCAACGGCCTCGAGCCCGGGAAGGACGTGCAGATCGTCCAGGCGGGGACGACCGCGAGCATGCTGGCGGCCCTCAAGGCGGGCCGGCTCGCGCTCGCGATCCTGTCGCCGCCGTTCAAATGGATGGCGCAGGAGGCGGGCTTCACGCAGCTCGGCCGCCAGCTCGACATCGCACCGCTATGGCCCAAGCACGCGTATCTCGCCAAGACCAAGCTCATCGACGACAATCCCGGCACGCTGCGGGCATTCTTGCGCGCCCATGTGACGGCCCTGAGGCTGGCGCAGGCCGACCGTGACTTGACGGTGGACATCCTGATCGAGCGGCTGAAATGGACCAGGGACTATGCGCAACGCGCCTATGAAGAGGTGATGCCGGCCTATGACGAGCGCGGCCGGCTGCCGGATGCCGATATGGACGTGTTCTGGTCGATCGAGATCGCCGGCGGCGCGGTGAAAGAGGCATGGCCCGACGCCAAGCTCATCGATGATCGTTTCATGAAGAGCTTCGCGGAATGGGCAGGTTGATACGGTGGAGGATGAAATGGATGCATACATACCGAAGAGCTTCCGCACTCGAGGGCCGTTCCACGGTGTCGTCCCTGCGAAGGCCGGGACCCACACGCCGCGGCCAATCGAGAGGGCACGGCGTATGGGTCCCCGCTCTCGCGAGGACGACTTCAGGAGACGCTTAGGGACCATACGTCTCTCAATATTTGTCAACGCCATTGCGGTTGCGGCGGCCCTGCTGTCGCCGACCACCCTTCGCGCCGCCGACACCGATCCCTGCGACAGCCTGATCCCGGCCGCGATCGGCGGCCCGCTCCTGCCCAAGACCAGCGAGACCGCGGTGTTCCGCTGGCTCGCCAATGCCAACTACGAGATCGACTATCGGGGCCAGGTGTTCCTGTTCGACACCTACTACAATCGCAAGGCGCGCAACCGGCCGCTGGGCTTCACGGCCGAGCAGGTCAAGCGGGCGAGCGTGATCTTCCTGGGTCACGGGCATTTCGATCATATGTCGGACATCGTTCCGGTGGCGGCGCAGACGCAGGCGCCGGTGGTGGGCGCCCCGATCACCATCGAGACCGCGATCTCCATGGGCATGCCGGCGAAGCAGGCCATCACGGTGACGGGCGGCGAGACGCTGCATTTCGGCGACGTCACCGTGGACATCGGGCTCGCCCATCATAGTGAGCCGGCGGCCGGCATCCAGGATGCGCTCGCCAATCTCTATAAGGTCGAGCTGCCGCCGGATGCGCCCGCTGAGGCGGCGCTGAGCGCCGCGGTGCGCGCGCGCGGCACCTTCTCGCCCGACGTGCTCGACAAGGGCACGATCGCCTACGCCCTCACCTTTCCCAACGGATTCAAGGTGCTCATGCTCGACAGCGCCGGCCCGATCACCGACGGCGACCGCAAGCTCGCGGAGCGGATCGGCCCCGTCGACGTCGCCGCCATCGCGTATCAGGCCCATGCCATCGCGGAGCGGCAGGTGGGCGAGACCTTTCCGCTGGTGCAGCTGTTCCGCCCCAAGCTCTACCTGCCCTCGCACCACGACGCGAGCTTCGGCAGCTGGATCGATCTCGGCATCGAGCCGCTGCTCGAGAAGATCCGCGACGAGATGCCCGACACGCGGTTCGTCGCGCCGCTTTATCGCAGCCCGATTTGCGTCGCCACCAGCGGCCCGCAGCGCGGCGCGGTGACCAAGTTTCGGTATTGAGACCGTACCTGGATGGAGGTGGCATCATGACGTCGAACAGGTGAGCTCGCGGCGCTGGTACGTGGGCGCCTTTCTCGAGATCATCGACGGGCCAACAAGATGAGCCTGGGTATTTCCTAACCCGGCGTCTGGAGAGGGCGATGGCGAGATGGGCCGAGATGCGGTTGCCGGCGGTCTTCGCGGCCATGAGCTTGATGATCTCCGCCGCGCACGCACAGCCGGCCGAGGAATTTTTCCGCGGCAAGAAGGAACTGACACTCATCACCAGCTCCGCGGTCGGCGGCGGATACGACTCCTACAGTCGCCTGCTCGCGCACTACATGAGCAAGTATCTGCCGGGCAATCCGACCATCGTGGTGCAGAACATGCTCGGCGGCGGCGGCATCCGGGCGACCAACTACATCTACAATGTGGCGCCGCGCGACGGCACGGTCTTCGCGCTGGTCGATCGCGGCATGCCGACCGCGCCGCTGCTCTATGCGGACAAATCGCAGGCCCGCTTCGACGCGGTCAGGTTCGCCTGGATCGGCAGCATCATGCGCGAAACCGGCATGGGGGTATTGTCGGCGCGCTCCGCGGTCGCGAGCATCGACGACGCCAGAACCCATCCGATATTCTTCGGCGCGACCGGGCCGGAAACCGATCCGGCGATGTATGCGCGGCTGGTGAACGATCTCCTCGGCACGAAAATCAAGGTCATCAACGGCTACAAGGGACAGCCGGAAGAGTTTCAGGCGGTGGAGAAAGGCGAGCTCGACGGATTGTTCATGAGCGGATGGTCGGGCCCGGGCCGGGCCTATGTGCGCGACCAGATCGGCAAGGGCCGGATGCGGCTCCTGGTCCAGATGGCGCCGGCCAGGGACCCCCAGCACATGGAGACGCCGACGATCATGGATTTGGTGAGCGCGCCGCAGGACCGCCGGATCGTCGAGCTGGTGCTGGATCGCGTGTCGCTCGGGCGGCCGGTGGTGGCGCCGCCCGGGCTCGCGCCCGACCGCCTCGCGCTCCTGCGCGCGGCCTTCCGGCAGGCGATCGAGGATCCCGAGCTGCGCGCGGACGCGGAAAGGCAGCGCCTGGCGATCGATCCGACATTTGGCGCGGAGGCGCAGGCCATCATCGAGCGTCTCTACCGCTCGCCAGCGGACGTCGTCGAGCGCATGCGCAAGATCGTGCAATTTTCCGAGCCGTAGGACGCAATCGCTTTATTGCGCCGGCAGGCAACGCCGATGGATTGGGGCTTGGCGACGCCGGCGGCGCAATAAAGCGATTGCGCCCTACCAGGACAGATTAGGGTGCTGCGCGCATGCGCTCCAGAAGCCGCTCGAGCTCGGCGGCGACCTCGGCGGGTCGCTCCAACGGCGTGAGATGACGCGCGCCCGGGAGCACAGTCATGGTCGATCCCGCAATCGCCTTGTGCATGGCTTGGCCATGGCGGGCGGCGTGGCGTAATCCTCCTCGCCCACCACGATCGCGGTCGGAACCTCGATCGAGGCCAACCCGGACCGCAGGTCGCAGGCCCCCAGCATCCGGCAGGTCTGCGCATAGGCGGCCACATCGTTGCGCAAGAACGCGTCGACGCAATCCTCGACCACTTGCGGATTGTCGGCGCGAAATTTGTCGCCGAACCAGCGCGTGACCTGAAAATCGGTGAGCGACGACAGGCCCGATGCGAGCGCGGCGTCGGCGCGTTGCTCCCAGCTCTTGGGCGCGTCGGCACCATACCATGCGGTGGTATCCACCAGGCCGAGCGCCGCGACGCGTGCCGGATGCCGGATCGCGAAGGCGAGCGCGATGCAGCCGCCCATGGATGCGCCCGCCACCAGCGCGGTTTTCCAGCCGAGCCGATCAAGCAGATCGGCGAGATCGTCGGCATGACGCTCGACCGTGACGGGCCCGGCGGGCTTGTCCGAGCCGCCATGTCCGCGGCAATCATGGATCAGCACGCTGGCATTGCCCGCCAATCGCTCGGCGACCGGACGCCAGAACGATCGGTCCATGGCGAGCGAATGAACCAGGACGACACGCCGGCTCGAGGCCGCACGGTCATAAAGGGTATAGGCGATGACGGGTGCCGTCGCGCGCCTGCGCCTCGAGCTCGGAGCTTGGCATGGGGTCGCTCGGTGCGCTCTAGGCTTGCAGGGTATCGACGAAGCCGAGCTGCAACAGGAGCCCGAGCTCGTCGCCGAAGTACCAGGCCTGCTTCCATTTGCCGTCGACCACCCGCATGACTTCGATCTCGGTGACGTCCACGTGCTTCCCGGCCGGCGGCAGGCCGTAGAGCGGCTTGCTGTGAACGGCGGCGAGCCGGAAGCGCATCCATACGTTCTCGCCCTCGGCGAGGAAATCCTCGATCCGGTCGTGACGCTCCGGCATCGCGTCGGTGATGTTCTGGCTGGCCAGCCCTTTCCGGTCGCCGTAATCGCGCAGGTGCTGGAAGCCGACGCGGGTCTGCCGGAAATCGGGCGCCAGCTCGCTCTTGGGCAACGGCACCGATCCCTTCGAGCGCGCGATGAGCAGCCGGTTGCGATCCTCGGTCGTGGCCAGCGGTCCCGCCTGCAGGCGCTTGATCACGACATCGGGATCCTCGCCGGCGTCGCCGAGCGGCGGGACGATGGTGCGGCCATCCTTGCGGACCGGCATTCTTGCGCCGAGCTGGCGCATCAGCCCGGCTTCATCGGCCATGAACCAGCTCTCCGTGACCTTGCCATCGGCGAGCCGGAACAGCGCCAATTCCTGGAACTCGAATTTCTTTCCGGTCGCCGGGATGCCGAGGAAATTGCCCTGGTGGGTACCGCTGACCCGAAAGATCATGCCGACCCGGTCGCCCTCCGCGATCATGGTCTCGATCACGTCGGTGCGATCGGGAAACGCGGTGCGCAAATTGGGGCCCGGGTTGGGAAAATCCTGGTCCTGCGCGTTCTTCGCCAGATGCTCGATGCCGGCGCGCAACCGCTTGGCACCTGGCGCCGTGAGCGCGCGCTGGACCGCGGCCTCGTCCTTGGTGCCTTGCGATTCCTTGAGGCGGCGAACCACCTCCTTGTTGCGCTCGAGGTCGGCGGCCGGCGACTGCGCGGCCACCCGTTGCGCATGCCCGGCGCTCAACGCCAGGCCGGCACCGATCGTCCCGGTCAACAGCTTGCGGCGGCTCAACATGATGCGTGTCCTCCCAGGAGCATGATGCGCGAGATCGTGTCGAGAAACCCCTGGAACATTCTGCCCGTTCGCCGCGCCGCCGACAACGCCCGCGGATACACCGCCGGTTTCGGCTCAGCCGGCCCAAAGGAAGCTGCGAGAATGGTTAACAGCTGCATCCGGGCACGAAGTAAAGGCGCAATCCGGCCGCGCGACATGGATGGTTACCAAATCGATCCCAAAGGAGGTTAGCAAAGTCTTGGCGCTACGGGTAAAATCGGACTACATTCCGCATCTGGACGGAGCCTGAGAAAACGAACGTGCACACGAAGGGCCTCCGACCCCCGTCCCGCCAGGATAATTATCAGGAGTAGGGCAGATGCCGTTTGCCAGCTTTCGTCGTCGCGCCCTGATCCTCGCCGTGCTCGCGCTGTTCGGGGCGCCGCTGCCGGCATCCGCCGCCGATACGGTCAAGCTCGCGGCCATCACGCGCACGGTTTTCTACGTTCCGCTCTGGGTCGCCATGCATCGCGGCTTCCTGACGGACGAGGGCCTCGACGTGCAGGTCACGTTTTTCGACAATGCCGGCCGCACCGACGACATGTTGCGCACCGGCGAGATGCAATTCGTGCTGCGCTCGCCCGAGGCCGCGATGATGGACGCCTACCGCGGCGGCACGCTGCGCGTCATCGCCGGCGGCGTCAGCAAGCTTCCGCACTTCATCATCGCCCAGCCCTGGATCAAGACATTGGATCAGCTGCGGGGCGCCAATTTCGGCGTGCTCTCGGCAAAGGAAGGCACCACCTACATCGTCCAGGACATCGCGAAGGCGGTCGGGCTGACGCCTGCCGACTACAAGATCACGGTGGTGGGTGGATCGCCGACGCGGTGGAAGCTGCTCAAGGAAGGCAAGATCGACGTCGGCTTGCAACCCATTCCCAACAGCTACGAGGCGGAGGCGGCCGGCTTCACCAATCTCGGCTCGGCCATCAAATTCGTGCCGGACTGGCAATTCACCAGCGTCAACGTCGACGAGAAATGGGCCGAGCCGCATCGCGACATCGTGGTCCGCTTTCTGCGCGGGCTGCAGCGCGGCCGCGACTTCATGCGGACCAATCCGGAGGAAAGCGCCAAGATCGCCGCCGAGGAGCTTCCCACCAAGCTCGATCTGGCGGTCAGAATGCTCGCGGACGTCGAGAAATACGGCATGCTCGATACCCAGACGGCGCTCAACGTCCCGGGCCTGCAGCGCATTTTCGAGACCCTCATCAAGAGCGGCGATATCGCGGCCGACAAGGCGTTCGACCCGAAAGTCTTTACCGACGTCAGCTATTGGGAGCAGAGCCACGCGGACCCGGCATTGACCTCCTCGATACCGGCAGCTCCGCCGCCGCAATAGCGGCGACAGCCGGTGCGGGCGTCCTTCGGCGGCGCCTCGGCGGCGTCATACCACGTGGTTTGAACGGCCTATTAGGCCTCGGTTAAAGTTAAGATAATTATCCGACACGCCGGTGCGGCTTTTGAACTCGCCCGCAATCTGCCCGTCCTAAGTCTTGTCGGAGACTGATGTATCCGGGCCGCGGACCGTGCGGTTCCCGCGCAGTGAAGGACCGAGTTGACATGCTCCGCGGGATTCGAACGCGGCTTCTGGGATTGGTGATCGCCACGGTTGTTCCGTTCACGGCTCTCATCGGCGGTGGACTTTGGAACCAGTGGCGAGGCGACCAATCCCAGGCCTTCAGAAGCGCGCTGATCGAAGCCCGCTTGCTGGCGGCCCGCGTCGACGACCAGATCACCGAGCTCGACAGCCTTCTGATCGGGTTGAGCCAAGCCGTTTCCGCCGCACCGGACGACATCCAGGCGAACGATGCGGCATTGCGGCGCGCCAAGGCCGAGCTGCCCGATTACATCGGCAATATTCTGCTGTCGACGCCCGACGGCAGGAACATCGGAACCTCGTTCGAGCCCGCTGCGAGCGGCCGCACCTATATCGGCGACCGCGATTATTTTCGTCAGCTTCTGGCTGCAGCGGCAAGGCGTCGCCATCGGCAACCCGGTGCGCGGCCGCACCACCGGAAGCTGGGTGACATCGGTCGCACGCACGCTCAAAACTCCGGACGGACGGCTGGCAGCCGTGCTCGGCGTCGGCATCCAGATCGAGCATTTTCAAGAAGCCCTCAGGGTTCATGATCTTCCGCCCGGCAGCATCGTTCAGATCGTCACCGAGAGCGGCAATGTCATCCTCCGCAACGATGACCCCTCCTGGGTCGGCCGCTCCCTGAACGAAAACGAGATCATCGCTCTGCAATCGGCCTCAAGAGAAGCCAGCGGCGCCGTGCTCTGGCCGGACCAGGTCGAACGCATCACCGGATCGGCCGCCATGGTGGCCGCGCCATGGATCGTGTCGGTCGGCCT
This sequence comes from uncultured Alphaproteobacteria bacterium, assembly GCA_963744275.1. Classification (GTDB taxonomy): domain Bacteria; phylum Pseudomonadota; class Alphaproteobacteria; order Rhizobiales; family Xanthobacteraceae; genus VAZQ01. The sequence continues at coordinate 45,192 of CAVUSX010000019.1, read as the reverse complement.
GCCCACCGAATATGTCCTGTCCAACGTGGCCACCCGCCTGGCCTGGGGGACGGCCGCGAGCCTGGCTACGCTGCTGGTCGCGCTCGGATTGGCCTCCGCGTTCTCCGGCCGGATCATCAGCCCGTTGCGGCAGCTCAGCGAAGACGCGTCCGCTCTGGCGGCCGGCGAGCTCACCCATCGCACCGGAGTCAGCACGCAGGACGAAGTCGGTGCGCTCGCCAATACGTTCAACGCCATGGCGGCGGCGCTCGAGGAGCGACACCGCGAGCTCGATCTGGCGCGCGAAACGGCTTCGGCCGAAGCGACCGAGCGCGCGCGACTGGAGCAAATGGAGCGGCAAGCCAAGGAAACCCTCGCCGCCGTGATCGATGCCTCGCCGGTCGCGATCGTCTGCTCCGACCTCGACCGCCACATCGTGCTTTGGAGCCGCGCGGCCGAACAGATATTCGGTTACACCGCCGAGGAAATGGTCGGAGGACGCACCAAGTTGGTGCCGCCCGAATTGGAGGCCGAATTGCGCGCCCTGTTCGAGCGATGCCTCACCGGCGAGGCGCTCCGGGACGTGGAGGTCAAACGCAAGCGCAAGGACGGCTCCATCGTCGATATCAGATTGGCGGCGACGCCGATGTACAATCCCGACGGCAAGGCCTGGGGAGTGGCGTGGGCCTACGATGACATCACCGGCCGTAAGAAGGCCGAGCGGCAGCTGAATCAGATTGCGCATCACGACCAGCTGACCGGGCTGCCGAACCGGGTCTCGCTGAAGAGCGAGCTCACGAGCCTGCTGGACCACCACGACGGCCGCTCGCATTCCGTCGCGCTGTTCGATCTCGACGGCTTCAAGGACGTGAACGACACTGACGGCCATTCGACCGGCGACGAGCTGTTGGTGGAGGTGGCGAGACGCTTGAATCGCGTCGCCGGCGACAACGGCCGAGTTCTACCGGCTCGGCGGCGACGAGTTCGTCGTCGTCGTCCCCGGCTGCGGCGATCCCCTCCGCATCTCCCAGCTCGTCGAGTTGATGTTGCAGCAACTCGCGGAACCGTTCGAGCTCAATGAGCACCTGCTTCACATCGGAGGCAGCGCCGGCATCGCGATCGCGCCGCGGGACGGCACATCGGTCGACGACCTGATCGCAAACGCCGATCTCGCGCTCTACAAGGCGAAATCCGTCGGCGGGCATACATATCGGCTGTTCGTACCGGTGCTGCGTGCCCACGCTCAGACCCGCCGCGGACTTCAGGTCGAGCTGAGGCGCGCCTTTGCGGAGAATGAGTTCGAGCTCTATTACCAGCCGCAGATCCGGCTGGCGGACGAGGCAGTGGTCGGCGCCGAGGCGCTGCTTCGATGGCGGCATCCTCAACGCGGCCTGATCGGTCCGGGCGCCTTCATCCAAACATTGGCCGAAAGCTCCATCGCGTCGGCGGTCGGCGCCTGGATCGTCCGAGAGGCCTGCGCGCAGACGGCTGCTTGGCGCGCCATGGGGCTTCCGCTCAATCGAATCAGCGTCAACTTGTTTCCGAGCCAGTGCCGCGACCCGGGATTGTCGCGCGACGTGGAGGCCGCGCTGCAGATGAGCGGCCTTTCGGCCGATGTCCTCGAGCTGGAGATCAGCGAGACTTTTGCGTTGAACAACGACGACGTCATCACGCCGCTTCAGGACCTGCATGACAAAGGCATCAAGCTCGCGTTCGACGATTTCGGTACCGGCTACGCCTCACTGAGCTACTTGACGAAATTTCCGGTCTCTCGAATCAAGATCGATCGCAGCTTCATCGCGAGCGTCACCGATGACGCCGAGAATTCCGCCATCGTGCGCTCGCTCATCGCGATGGCGCACAACCTCAGGCTCGGCATCATTGCGGAAGGCGTCGAGACCGAAGCGCAGGCGCGCTTTCTCTTGCAAGAGCACTGTGAGGAGGCGCAAGGTTACCTCTACGCGATGCCGCTTTCAGCCGCCGATTTCGAAGGCTTTCTTCGCGAGCGGCGGCTTGCCCTGCAGGTGCCGCAGCCGCGGCAAAAACAATCCTATCGCGGGGTCGCCGGCCTGCCGCGGCCGTATCTGAGAGCCAGAAGCAAGGGGCCTCGGGCGTAAAGCTCGACCATCGCGGCAGAGCTTCCCGGCGCATGCTCCCCACCATCGCGAGACGGCGGCACGTCGTTTGCCACTCTCATCTTCATTCGGTCGAATTTAGCTATTGGCGGCGCTGGCCGACGAGGCCTCAGCGTGGCCCTCCGAACAGCCCCGCGTCCGCATTGATGATCGCCAATACTGCCACGACCGCCGGTGTGGCGAAGCCGGACATACGTCCAAGGCTGCAGCCCGCCGCCAGTGCGACCGGAACGCGTTCTTCCCGAGCGAGCATATCCGCTACCACGCGGCCGAGCTGCGCATGGCGGTCCTCGATATGCTGGCCACCCGACATTTCGACCCGCTTTCGCGCATCGCACCACAATCGAATACCATTCACGGAGCCGAATGCGGCCCCAAGATCATGAATACTGAATTGTGAACTTCAGCTTCATCCAATCTCAATCGTTAATTAACTACAATTTCAATTCGGTGCTTAGTTAATATTCTTTGAATTTGACGTATTTCTCTTTTTAACTATTTCTAACTGATCGTTAACGCTAGCGCCGGGGCGGTCATGTCGAATGAATGCGTGTTGTGTACGAGCGATTCGGAGTTGTCGAGGTTTGCGCAATACAGAATGAGCCCTGCGGCCGCGAGCGGCGCGGCTTTCCATCCGCCACGCAGCGCAGATCCAGCTCCGCGCCAATCCGGCCGGGCCGTCAAGTCCGGACGGCATTCGAATCAGACGAAAGCGACGGTCAGCGCCGAAACCGTGCTGCGGTCGTTCAACACGTGGGCATTCAAACGCGAGCAGCCTGCCGATCCGCAATTGATGTTGCGCATGATCTCCGAGCTGATCGCGCTGGGAGAGCCCATCTCATTCGTCTTGTACTGGGGTAAAGGTCCGAGGGGCCGCCTGGGCGAGCCGGACATCGAATGCCTGGAGTATCTGGGCGCCCTGGCGCGACGTGTGCACGAGGCCTACAAGCCCGGCGCGCTATTCAAGCTGATCTTCACCGACACGCATGCGGAGCTCAACGGTCATGCGCCGCGCAGCGTCCGCGAATACTTCGCCGAGGTCGCAGCTCATGCGGGCGGACGCGGCTTCGAGGCCTGCTTTCTCAGCGAGCTCACTCGATCCGCCGAGGCGGTGGCGAATTTCGCCCCAGACCACGAGACCGTGCCGGAGGAGACACTGCAGCGTCTGTCGACCTGTGCACGGAAGTGGTACCGCGGAGACGGCACTGCCGGACAAGGCGCGCTGAAATACTATCAAATGAACATGATCGAGAAGCGCGCCGTCGAGCTGGCGTTTCCCCGCTCGATCTTCGTCACTTTCAACGGCAGCGATTTACGCAGCCTGTTTCCGGAGCGTCTCCCGATTTTCTACATGTACTCTCTCCGGCGCGGGTTCAGCGTCAAACCTTGGTTTCTGCCCGGAGCGGAGGCCGGCGATTCCGGACGCGGCGACCTGGCCTGATAGACCCAACCGTCATCGGAAACGACGGCGTGCTCATCGTCACCCGTCCGGGAGGGGATTCGCTAAAGGTGCCGCAGATCGCGCGGCCGGCGGCGGAGACGGCCCGGATGACGCGGTGCGCCCCGGTACCGATGGGTTGAGGCACGGCCGTCGCCCTGCTCGCGGCAAGGAAGCTGTCAGGCCGCCAACGTCTTCACGGCCCATCTATCGATGACCGCGGAGACCTCCTCGATCGGAACCGGGCAGCCGAACAAGTAACCTTGCGCCTCGTCACAGCCGAGCCCCGCGAGGATTTGCCGCTGCTCGTCCGTTTCGACGCCCTCGGCCGTTGCGGTCATTCCGAGGGCATTGGCGATGCTGACGACCGCCTGCACGATCACCATGTGCTCGTTGCCCTGCCCCAGATCCGACACGAAGACCCGATCGACCTTGATCTTGTCGAACGGGAAGCTGCGCAGATAGCTGAGCGAGGAGTATCCGGTACCGAAGTCGTCCATCGAGATGCGGATTCCGAGTTGCTTCAGCCGCCGCAACGTCGTCATCGTGACCTCGCCGCTGTCCATGAAGATACGCTCGGTAATCTCGAGCTCGAGACGATTGGGCGCCAAACCCGTCTCGGCGAGCATCCCCTCGATCGTGCTCAACAAATTCGGATCGGAGAACTGAACCGGCGAAAGATTGACCGCGATCTTGAAATCATTCGGCCACTTGGCGGCGCTGCGGCAGGCTTCGGCGAGAACCCACTCGCCGAGAGGAAGAATGAGCCCGCTGTCTTCCGCCACCGGAATGAAAGTCGCCGGCGCGACCAGACCGTTCACCGGATGGTGCCATCTCACCAGCGCCTCGAAGCCGGTGATGACCTTGCGACGCAAGTCGACAATCGGCTGATAATACAATTCCAGCTCGTTTCGCTCGATGACCTCGCGCAGATCAGTCTCGATCTGCCTCCGCTCATTGAACTCCTTGCTCATGGAGCTGTGATAGAATTTGTAAGCGCCTCGGCCACCCGCCTTCACCGCGTAAAGCGCCAGATCGGCGGCGATGAGGAGGTCGTCGGCCGAATTGCCGTCGTCCGGCCCGATCGCGATGCCGATGCTGATGCTGGTGACGGATCTGGTAGCCGTCGACCTCATAGGGCTTGACCACCGCTTCGACCAGGTGGCGCGCCAAGACCTCGAGCTCCGCCCGAGATTCGAGACGTGGAATCATGATGGCGAACTCGTCGCCGCCGAGTCGCGCCAGCTCGTCGGTCGGACGGAGCGACGACTTCAATCTCTTGGCCACCTCCCGCAGGAGCAGATCGCCGATCCGATGGCCGAGCGTGTCGTTGATCACCTTGAAGCGATCGAGATCGAGAAACAGAACGGCGAAATCCCGGCTTCGCGGGCCGCCGCCCGGTCGATGATCTCGCTCTTGATTCATGCGGTCGAGCGCGGAGCGAAACACGCGCCGGTTCGGAAGGCCGGTCAGAGGATCTTCGGATGCCAGCCGGGCCACATGGGCCTCCGCCTCCCAGCGCTTCGTGATGTCGGTGAAGGTCTGCACGAAACCGCCGTCGGAAAGCCGCCCGCTGCGGACTTCCAGGACGGTGCCGTTCCGCATCGCGCATTCGGACACCGTGAGCTGGCCGGCGCCGGCGGGGACCACCTGGTTCACCAGGAGTTGCTGGCCGTCCGGGCTCGCGGCATTCGCCATGTTGCCGTTCCGGATCTGGTATTCGACCAACTGGCCATAGCTGGGCGGCTGCTTGATGAACTCGGCCGGCAGATCCAGGAGCTCGCCGCACCTTCCGTTGATGATCGGGATTTGCTGATCCTTGGTCACCAGCATTATGCCCTGGCTCATGTTCTCCAAGGTGCTTTGCAGCTGCTCCGCCTTCTGCTTGGCGCCCGCTTCGGTCTGAAGAATCTGCTCCATGGCGGCAAGCAGGATCAAGGTGAGCACAACTCCCGCCGCCGCATTGATCTGGAGCGTCGTCCAGGAGCTCGCGATGGATGTCGTTCTCGTTGGTGCTGACGCTCACCCACAACGGGTGGTCCCGGACCTTGCGAACCGTGACCAGATGCACGTCGCCGCTGGAGGGATCGACGTCCCTGAAGGTCGAATTGACCCCGGCCTGCATGCGGGCGAACACCTTGGTGGGACGGAGATCTTGACCCAGCGCAAAGCCGCTGGCGCTGCCGCCGCTCGAGCGAACCACCCCGTCGGCGCCGATCAGCGAGATCGACGCCGACGAGCCGAAATCGATCTTGTCATAGAATTTCGTCAGATGCTCGGGGTTGAGCGAAGCCACGACGACACCCGCGAAGGTCCCGTCGGCGTTGGAGAAGCGCCGCGAGAATTGCACCGACCATTTTCCGCTGACGCGACCGATGACGGGCTTGCTCATGAACAGCTCGTCGGCGGCGCTGTGGACGTGGACCTTGAAATGCTCGCGATCGCTCAAATCGGTGGCCGGCGCGGGCTGCGGACCCACGTTCGAGGCGCGCAGGATGCCGTGAGCATCGATGATCGCCACCTGGACGATGATCTCGCTCAGCACGTCGGTAGTGCTGACGATGGTGCCCAGATCGGTGGAATCCTTGCGGGTCTCGATGCTGCGGCGCAAATACAGGAGGGCTTTGTCGATCTCTCCGATCGAGCGAAGCACGTTCTCCTCGAATATCATCGCAAAATTGTGGTTCGTTCGCTCTGCTTCGCGTTGGTCGCCCTGAACGTCCTCCGAGTATTTGACCAGGACCGCGACCCAAATCATCGCGATGATGGCCACGCCGAAGACGGCCGAGCTTCGGCGCTCAGCTAGCAGCCTTGGTAGTTGCCGGATATGCAAGTTCATCGGCAAACATCGCGCACAATTTTACCTGGGGAAAATACTAGCCGTTCAGGGTTGCGCCTCCATTAATTCTACATTGATCGACCGGTTAACATGGACAATGAGAGCTTAACCTTCAAAGCGGTGAGCAGCGCGGCAGATGTACGAGCCGGAGCGGCGCATGCTCGGAGAGGGTTTTGAAAGGTCGGCGCGCACGCAGCCGGTTGGCCAGGGCTGCGTGCGCGCACGGGGAGGGCAGCAAGGATCGGGGGGGACCCGCCGCTCCCGGGACCTCCCCGGGCGGGGACGCGGGGAGGAGCTTCAAATCATACTTTGGTAACCCTGTAGGCGGCCCTCATGATCGCTCTGGCTGGGGAGCCTCCCTCCGGCTTGTGGGCCGGCAACGCATGCGGCTCTCTCTCCCTCGGCTCGACCATCTGGCACATTGGTTTTGCCTGGATCGTGGCGATGCCGCGAGCGTGATATTCGAGAATGTTCGGCCAAGGGCCGCCGAAATCCGCCTTGCGGAATCATGGATTGTGCGGATATGTGAGGAATTGTGCCGGACGCTGTTGGGGCTGACGATGCACGAGTTCGAAAAGCAACTCTCGGCCGAGCAAAGCCGCCTGGTCGCTACGATCATTCGCGAGCAGCTGGCGCGCCGGCGGATGTCCCGGCAGCACTTGGCCGATCAAGCCAAAATCAGCATCTCGACCCTCGAAAAGGCGCTGTCCGGACGCCGTCCCTTCACGCTTGCCACCACGGTGCGGCTCGAGGAGGCGCTGGGCGTCTCGCTCCGCAAGAGTGATGCCGGCGAGCTCGGGGCGGCGCCCGCCAACCTCGCCCCGGGCCATCTCGGCTTCTATTCGCGACCGGCGGTCAGCTGGATCGAGGGTTCGTATCTGACGCTGCGGCCCTCCTTCAGCGACCCGCAGGCGATCTTCGCCTACCGGACCGAGATCTGCTGGGATGACGGCGTTTCGAGCCTCATCTTCCGGGAATCCGACCGGGTCGACGCCGAGTTCTCCCAGCAGGGCCTGGTGTCGGTCCCGCATCAGTCGGGACACATCTATCTGGTGACCAACCGGCAGGGGCAATACCGGCTGGTGATCATTTCGCGCCCCACCATCAACCGCGAAATGTTCGGGATCATGACCACCTTGCGGGTGGGCCGCGGCTCCGAGCTCATGCCGGTCTCGGGCCCGATCGCCTATGTGCCATTGGGGTCGCTGCCCAAGGCCGAATTCGGCCGCATCCCGGCCGGGCATTCCTGCCATCAGCAATATCGCAAGCTCTTGCGGCGGACGGTCGAGGAGTTGTTTGCGCTGTTCTTGCAGGTATGAGCTGGTGAGTGGTGAGTGGTGAGCAAGGGAGCCGGGGCATCCCCCTTTCACTACTCACTACTCACTACTCACTACTCACTACTCACTACATTCACCCGCCCCGGTTTTCCCCCACGCCGCCGATGATCTGCAACAGCCGGTCCGCAATCGGCTTGGGGGTTGCCACGATATCGTTGACGATCTTCTGCATGTCGGCGCCGGAGACCGGGTTGATGTCGAAGTGCTCCTTGCCGGCCTCGGCCAGAAACACCGGATCCTTGACCATCGCGTCGAACGCATCGCGCAAGGCTTTCACCCGCTCGGCCGGCACCCCCGGTGAGGTGAAGACCGGCCGCCCGATCGTGCTCGACGCCGACAGGAGCCGGAAGATCGCCCGGTCCTCGTCGTTGGATGCGAGATCGATCAGGAGCGGCACCTCGGGCAAGTCGGGCGCCTTGGTGAGCCCGATCTGAACCAGGATGTTGATCTTGTGGTCGCGCAGCCAGTCCGGTCGCGTCGTCTTCCAGGCGCCCCAGGCGTTGGAGCCGCGGCCGTCCACCTCGCCCTTCTCCATCGCGAGATTGATGTCATTGCCGCCCGGATAGCCGATGATGATCTTGAACTTGGTGCCGATCAACGCGTTCATTGCCTTGGGATATTGCGAGCTGGTGCTGCCGCCGGTCGCCCCCATCACGACCTGCTTCCTCTTGGCGTCCTCGATCGTCTTGATGCCGGAGGTGTACCAGGTCGCCGTCGTGTTGTTGTCGGCGTTCGGATTGCCGATGTACACGAGCTTGGTGGTGTCGAGGTCGAGCTGCTTGTCGCCCATCGCCTGCTCGACCGAAAGCGACTGATCCGCCGTCGCCAGGACCGTGCCATCCTTGGGCGCCACGCTGTAGACCCACTTGGTGGCGGCGCGGCTGCCGGCGCCCGGCATGTTGCGCGGCACGATGGTGGGCTTGCCGGGTATGTAATTGCCGAGAAAGCGGGCGACCAGGCGGGCATAGAGATCATAGGTGCCGCCCGGCGAGTAGCCGATGACCATGTCGAGCTGCTTGCCCCGGTAGAACTCCTCGACCGACTGCTGGCTGCGCGCCGGATCGATCACGGCGACGGCGAGGGGCGCCGCCAGCGCCGCCGCGAGCGCGGCCAAAGCGAGCCTGCGGGTCTTTATCGGGGGATGGGCATGACCGGACATATTCGCTGCTCCTGCTCGAGCGCTCTTGCGCCGGCGACTTAGGGCCACCGCGGTCCATATTGTAACGCATCCAATCGGTCTTGTTCTGCGTCGCGTTGCCGCTCGCGGACCGGCGCCGTTGACGTGTCCGGACGACTTTGGCACGCTCCATGAATGCACTTCGAGATCAAAAAAGGCCGTATTGGCGGCCGCTTGACCCGCTTTCAAACACAGCGTCGGGCCGGCAAGCGCGTGCATCGGGTCGGGCTATTCCACCTTCTCTCTGGTCTCGCATGCGCCTGCAAGCTCGTGCTCCCGACCGAAGCATTCGCCGATCCGGTCGCCGATTTCTACCGGGGCCGGAACGTCAATCTCATGATCGGCGTGAACGTCGGCGGCTCTTACGATCGCGACGCGCGCTTAGTCGCCCGCTATCTCGGGTCGCACCTGCCCGGCAACCCGACCATCGTGCCGCAGAACATGATCGGCGGCGGCGGCATCGTGATGGCCAATTTCCTGCAGACCATCGCGGCGCAGGACGGCACCTATATCGGCATGATCCCCAACACCCTGGTGGTGAACCAGCTGGTCGGCATGGCGGCGGTGCGCTACGACATGGGCAAGTTCCGCTGGATCGGCTCGATCATGCCCGCCGCCCACAGCGCGATGGTGGCATGGCATGCATCCGGCATCAGCAGCATCGCGGATGCGCGCCGCACCCAGGTCACCGCGGGCGCCAGCCCGAAAGGATCGTTCCTCTACGCCATGCCGGCCCTGCTCAACGAATTCCTCGGCACCAGGTTCAAGATCGTGGCCGGCTACCAGGGAATTGCCAGCGTCTATCTGGCAATGGAGCGCGGCGAGGTCGACGCGCTCGGGATCACCTGGGGCGAGTTCAAGGTCGAGAAATCCGACATGGTGCGGGATCGGAAAGTCCGCTTCCTGGTGCAGTCGGCCCCGAAGGCCGACGACCTGCCGGATGTGCCGACGGTGGACGAGCTGGCGCAGGACGAGGCCGATCGCGGTCCGATGGACTTCCTGTTGTCCGGCAATGCGCTCGGCCGGCCGCTGGCCGCCCCGCCCGGCACGCCGGTGGAGCGGGTCGAGGCGCTGCGGGCGGCGTTCGCGGAAACCATGAAGGACCCGCGCTTCCTGCATGACGTGGAGGCCTCCCGAACCGAATTCGGCCCCATCGCGGGAGAGACGCTGCAGCAGGCGGTCGCGCACATCCTGGCCACGCCCAAGCCCTGGATCGACCGCGCCAAGGTGATCCTGGAATAGGGGCCATTGCGCCACCCGCCCCGGCGCGCCCGCGCGCCGGAGCAAGGTTGCCAGCAGCTACTTCAAGCGGTCGCGGATCTTGTTGAGGCCGGCGCGGGCGCAGGCTTCATCCAGCTGGGCGCCGGGCGCGCCGCTCGCCCCGATGGCGCCGACCACCTCGTCGCCGATCTTGATGACCACGCCGCCGCCGAAGAACATCACGTGCGGGAGCTTCGAGAGTATGGTGAGGCCGCCCGGCTCCTTGGCGCGCTCCGCCAGCGGCATGGTGTCGGACTTGAACGTGACGCTGGTATAGGCCTTGTCGTTGGCGCTATCGAGCGTGTGAATGCCGGCGCCATCGCCGCGCACCTCCGCCTGGCGTGCGCCGTCGACGTCCACCACTACCGCGGTCTCCTTGTAATTGTCCTTGGCGCAGAACGCGACCGCCTCCACGGCCGCCTCGGCGGCGAGCGCCGCCGGAATGCGGTGGGTCACCAGCGCGTCGGCGCCGGCCGGCGCCGCGAAGCCGCAGCACAGCGCGGCCGCGGCCAGCATCGGCACCGTCACCGCGAATTGTTTTCTTGATCGTCCATTCATCGCCATTCTCCTTGGGTTGGGGGCAGCGAGCGGCGAATATTACCCCAGATCGGGCCGGGTTGCGCAGGCTCCGGCGATGCTTTCAGCGGTCGTGCAGCTCGATGCCGGCGTGGGCCGGAAGCCGGTAGAAGATCACCACCGACGCCAGCGCCATGACCCCGATCGTGAAATAGCCGAGCGCCACATCCTCCGACGCGATGGCGGCGCGGGCGTGCCAGATCAGGCTGAGGTGAACGACCAGCGCCACCAGGCCGACCCCGAAGCTCTGCACCAGTTGCTGCGCCATCGCCATGAAGCTGGTGGCGCGGCCAAACAGCTCGCTCGGCATCTCGGCATAGCCCAGGGATTGGACCGCGGTGAATTGTATCGAGCGCGAGAAGCCGCCGATCAGGAGCGCGAGCGCGATGACCGCATAGGGTGTCGTGACCCGGAAAAATCCGCAGCCGATGAGAAAGGCGCCGGTCAATACCGCATTGTAGATGAGGAGCCGCCGAAACCCCAAGGGCCGCAGCAGGGGGCGAAACGCGAAGCGCATCGCCAGCGAGCCGACGGCGCTCGCGAGCGTCATGAGCCCGGCCTGGAAGGCGGAGAATCCGAAGCCCAATTGCAGCAGCAAAGCCAAAAGGAAGACCGACGACGTGGTGCTCAGATAGAACAGGCCGCCGCCCCAGATCGACGCCGCGAAGGTGCGTATCCGCAACAGGCTGAGATCGATGATCGGTACGGCGGTGCGCCGGGCATGGATCAGATAGAGGCCGCCGCACACGGCGCCGGCCGCGATCGATGCGAGGATGATCGAGGCCGGCAGCACGCCGCGTCCGATCGCCTCGAATCCGAACACCAGGCCGGCGCCCGCCATGCCGATGAGCACGAAGCCGCGCAGATCGAGGCGCGCGACCTGCTCGGTGCGAATATCCGGGATGAAGAAGCGCACCATGAAGATGCCGGCAAGGCCGATCGGCAGATTGATGAAGAAAATCCAGGGCCAGGAGAAATAGGTGACGATGAAGCCGCCGACCGAGGGTCCCAGCAACGGTCCCAGCACCGCCGGAATGGTGATGTAGTTCATCGCCTGCACCAGCTGCAGCTTGGGCACGCTCTTGAGCACGATCACGCGGCCGACCGGCGTCATCATGGCGCCGCCCATGCCCTGCAGGATGCGATAGAGGACGAGCTCGAAGAGCGAATGCGCGATCCCGCACAGGACCGAGCTCACCGTGAAGACCACGATGGCCGACATGAACACGCGCCGGGCGCCGAACCGGTCCGCCATCCAGCCGCTCACCGGCACGAACACCGCCAGCGCCAGCAGATAGGTGGTGATCGCGAGATTGAGCCGCACCGGGTCCTCGTGCAGGGACGCCGCCATGGACGGCAGCGCAGTCGCGATGACCGCGCCGTCGAACTGGTGCATGAACTGGGCGCCGCCGACGATGAGCGGGATGATGAGGGGGGAACGGGACATCAAGGACGGTGCTCGATCGGTCTCGGTTTGGAAAAGCGTTCGGCCTGCGGGTCGAGATCGCGCATGTGAGGCTCTTATGAGGCTCTTAACGCAGGGCGAGGGGACCCGCCACGACGAATTGGCCCATTGGCCGCCAGCCCCGCGAAATCGCGCCCCGCGCGGTTGCGTTCGTGGAGCAACGCTGCGCAATAGTGCGTATCGTGTCGCCGGCCGCGCGCGCCGGCCTTGCGGTTCGTGGTATGATTCCGCAGGTCACGGCCCGATGGGCGGCGGTTGCAGGCACCGGATGAGCAATTCGACCCCTTTCCTCGGTTTCGATCCCGACCCGGAGATCGCTCTGTTGCGCGACAATGTGCGCGCCTTCGCGGCTGCCGAGATCGCGCCGCGCGCCGCCGCGATCGACCGGGAGGACGAGTTCCCGCGCGACCTGTGGCCGAAAATGGGGGCGCTCGGCCTGCATGGCATCACGGTGGAGGAGGAGCTCGGCGGCGCCGGCATGGGCTATCTGGCCCATGTGGTGGCGCTCGAGGAGGTGAGCCGGGCCTCCGGCGCGGTCGGCCTGTCCTACGGGGCTCATTCCAACCTCTGCGTCAACCAGATCCGCCGGCACGGCACGCCCGAGCAGAAACAGCGCTATCTGCCGCAGCTGATCAGCGGCCACCATGTGGGTGCGCTCGCCATGAGCGAAGCCGGCGCCGGCTCGGACGTCGTGGCCATGAGCGCACGCGCCGAGCGCAAGGGCGAGCGCTACCTGATCAACGGAACCAAGAATTGGATCACCAACGGCTCCGAGGCCGACGTGCTGGTGGTCTACGCCAAGACCACCCCGGCGGCCGGCGCCCGCGGCATCACAGCGTTCCTCATCGAGAAGGGCATGAAGGGATTTCGCCCCGGCCGCAAGCTCGACAAGCTGGGCATGCGCGGGTCCCCGACCGCGGAGCTCGTCTTCGAGGACTGCGAGGTCGCCTCCGAGAACGTGCTGGGCCGCCCCGACGAGGGGGTGAGCGTGCTGATGAGCGGCCTCGACTACGAACGGCTGGTGCTGGCCGGCGGCCCGCTCGGCATCATGCAGGCCTGCCTCGACGCGGTGATCCCCTATGTGCATGAGCGCAAGCAATTCGGCCAGGCGATCGGAGAGTTTCAGCTCATGCAGGCCAAGCTCGCCGACATGTATACCGCCCTGAGCGCCTGCCGGGCCTATGTGTATGCGGTGGCGCGCGGTTGCGACCATGGCCGCATCGAGCGGATCGATGCGGCCGGCGCCATCCTGTATGCGTCCGAGCATGCGACCCAATTGGCGTTGCAGGCCATCCAGGCCCTGGGCGGCAACGGCTACACCAACGATTATCCGGTCGCCCGCCTGCTGCGCGATGCCAAGCTCTATGAGATCGGCGCCGGCACCTCCGAGATTCGCCGCATGCTGATCGGCCGCGAGCTGTTCCGCACGACGGCGTGACGAAATGGAGCATGCGCAGATGTTGATAGGTTGTTCGTCCGAATGCATCTCAGCGTGTCGTCCCTGCGAAGGCAGGGACCCATGCTCCGTGCCCCATCGTTCGGCTGCGGCGTATGGGTCCCGGCTCTGCGGCCGCTCGCGCGGCCTTGGCCGGGACGACGGAGATGGACGCCGCGTCCAACTCATGTAGAGCGAGAGATGCCGGTTCTCGAGACATCCATCGATCCCCGCAGCGCCGAATTTGCGGCCAATGCCGAGAGCCTGCGCGCCGACGTGGGCGCGCTCAACGATCTCCTGGCCCGCATCGCGCAAGGCGGCGACGCGCAGGCGCGCGAGCGGCATGTGGGGCGCGGCAAGCTGCTCGCGCGCGAGCGCATCCGCCTGTTGCTCGATGCCGGCGCGCCGTTCCTGGAGCTCTCGCCGCTTGCCGGGCATGGCCTTTATGGCGAGGAGGTTCCGGCCGGAGGGCTCATCACCGGTATCGGGCAGGTGCAGGGGCAGGAATGCGTCGTGGTCGCCAATGATGCGACCGTGAAGGGCGGCACCTACTTTCCGGTCACGGTGAAGAAGCATCTGCGGGCGCAGGAGATCGCGCGCGAGAACCGGTTGCCCTGCATCTATCTGGTGGATTCCGGCGGCGCCAATCTGCCCAACCAGGACGAGGTCTTTCCGGATCGCGAGCACTTCGGCCGCATCTTCTACAATCAGGCGACGCTGTCGGCGGCCGGCATCCCGCAGATCGCCGTCGTCATGGGCTCGTGCACGGCCGGCGGCGCCTATGTTCCGGCCATGGCGGACGAATGCGTGATCGTGCGCGGACAAGGCACCATCTTTCTGGGCGGACCGCCGCTGGTCAAAGCCGCGACCGGCGAGGTGGTGAGCGCCGAGGAACTCGGCGGCGCCGACGTCCATGCCCGCGTCTCGGGCGTCGTCGATCACGAGGCGCTGGACGATGCCCATGCGCTCGGCATCGCGCGCGACATCGTGAGCCGGCTCAACCGGGTCAAGCGGATCACGCTCGACATCGCGGCGCCGGCGGAGCCGCTCTATCCGGGCGAGGACATCTACGGAATCATTCCGCACGATCCGCGCAAGACCTATGATGTGCGCGAGGTGATCGCCCGCATCGTCGACGGCAGCGTGCTCGACGAGTTCAAGCGGCTCTATGGCGAGACGCTGGTCACCGGCTTCGCCCGCATCTGGGGCTATCCGGTCGGCATCGTGGCCAACAACGGCATCCTGTTCTCGGAGAGCGCGCTCAAGGGCGCGCACTTCGTCGAGCTGTGCAGCGCGCGGGGCATTCCGCTGATCTTCCTGCAGAACATCACCGGCTTCATGGTGGGCAGGAAATACGAGGCCGGCGGCATCGCCAAGGACGGCGCCAAGATGGTGACCGCGGTCGCCTGCGCGGCGGTGCCGAAATTCACCGTCGTGATCGGGGGCAGCTTCGGGGCCGGCAACTACGCCATGTGCGGGCGCGCCTATGGGCCGCGCTTTCTCTGGATGTGGCCGAACGCGCGCATCTCCGTGATGGGGGGCGAGCAGGCCGCCGCGGTCCTGGCCACGGTGCGGCGCGACAATCTCGAAGCCCGCGGGCAAAGCTGGAGCAAAGAGGACGAAGAGGCCTTCAAGGCGCCGATCCGCGCCCAGTACGAAGCGCAAGGCCATCCCTATTACGCCAGCGCGCGGCTGTGGGACGACGGCATCATCGACCCGCTCGATACCCGCCGCCTGCTGGCGCTGGCCATCTCGGCGAGCCTCAACGCGCCGATCGGAAAGACCCAGTTCGGGATTTTTCGGATGTGATGATTCTTGTTATTGGATGATTCTCTTGTCATTGCCGGGCTCGTCCCGGCAATCTCGGCAAGGGACGCACCGACGTGCCCACTCAAGCGAGATGGCCGGGACAAGCCCGGCCATGACACCGTGGACACCGTGGCTCAAATGTTCACCAAGATCCTCATCGCAAATCGGGGCGAGATCGCCTGCCGGGTCATCCGCACGGCGCGCAATCTCGGCATCCGCACCGTCGCGGTCTATTCGGCGGCGGACGCGCAGGCGCTGCATGTCGCGCTGGCGGACGAGGCGCTCTTGATCGGGCCCGGCCCGGCGCGCGAAAGCTATCTTTCGATCGAGCGCATCGTGGAGGCCGCGCGCCAGAGCGGCGCGCAGGCGGTTCATCCCGGCTACGGCTTCCTGTCGGAGAACGCCGATTTCGCGCAAGCCTGCGTGGCCGCCGGGATCGTCTTCATCGGCCCGAGCGCGGCCTCGATCCGGGCCATCGGCGACAAGGCGCAGGCCAAGACCATCATGGAGCGCGCCGGCATCGCGACCGTGCCGGGCTATCAGGGCGAGGCGCAGGATGCGGACCGCTTCGCCGCGGAAGCGCTCCGGCTGGGCTATCCGGTGCTGATCAAGGCGGCGGCGGGCGGCGGCGGGCGCGGCATGCGGCTCGTTGCCGCGCACAGCGGACTTTCCGATGCGCTCGCTTCCGCCCGCAACGAGGCGCTGTCCGCCTTCGGCAACGGCCGGCTCATCGTCGAGAAATACCTGGAGCGCCCGCGGCACGTCGAGGTGCAGATATTCGGCGACCAGCGCGGGCATATGGTTCATCTGTTCGAACGCGATTGCTCGGCGCAGCGCCGGCACCAGAAGGTGATCGAGGAATCGCCGGCGCCCGCACTGGATGATGATCTGCGGCGCAAGCTCGGTGCGACCGCGATCGCGGCGGCGCGGGCGGCCGACTATGTGGGCGCCGGCACGGTCGAGTTCATTCTCCGCGAGAAGGACTTCTACTTCATCGAGATGAACACGCGGCTGCAGGTCGAGCATCCGGTCACCGAGATGGTCACCCGCTATGACCTGGTGGAGTGGCAATTGCGCGTGGCGGCGGGCGAAGCGCTGCCGGCGCGCCAGGAGCAGATCTGCTCGCGCGGCCACGCCATCGAGGCGCGCCTCTACGCCGAGGACCCGGCGCATGATTTCGTTCCGAGCACGGGCCGCTTGAGCCGGTTCAGGCTTCCGGCCGCGACCTCCGATCTTCGGGTCGAGACCGGCATGCGTGAAGGCGACGAGATCCCGATCTTCTATGATGCGCTCTTGGCGAAGCTCATCGTCTGGGGCAGCGACCGCGCAGATGCCCGCCGCGGCCTCGAAGCCGCCCTCTCCGCCACCGAGATCGCGGGCGTCGCCCACAATCGCGATTTCCTGTTGCGGCTGATCCGGCATCGCGATTTCGCCGCCGGTGCGATCGATACCGGATTCATCGAGCGCCACCAGGGCGCGCTGACGGTCCCGCTTTCGGCCGCGCCCCTGGCGGCGGTCGCGGCCGCCAGCCTGGCTTTGCTGCAGGCAGAACGCAGGCCCGATCTGCCCGGCCCCGCTGCTGCCTGGGATTCGCACTCGCCTTGGAGCCTGCATGACGGCTGGCGCCTCGCCGGAGAGTGTCGCTGCGAGCTCCATTGGTCGGACGGCGGGCTGCATCGGCGCCTCGAGATAGGTTTCGGACGCACCGCGCTCGAGCTGAGCATGGATGAAGGTACCGCCGCGGTGAGGCATGTCGCCCGCGAGGGAAACGAGCTCCTGTTCGAGCTCGATTCCGTGCCGGTGCGGGCCCGCGTCCACCGGCAAGCCGCCGACTTCGAGGTGACGCTGAAAGGCCAGAGCTGGCATCTGCACCACCTCGATATGCCGGCGCGGCGCGCCGGGGCGCGGCTCGGTCCGGCGCGCCTGCTGGCGCCGGTGCACGGACGCGTGCTCGACGTACCGGTGGCGGCCGGCAGCGCGGTCAAGCGCGGGCAGGTGCTGATGCTGCTCGAATGCATGAAGCTCGAATACCGGGTCACGGCCCCGGCCGACGGAACCGTCGAAGCGCTGCACTTTGCGGCCGGCGACGTGGTGGAGGACGGCGTGCAATTGCTGGATTTCACGCCGGCAGGCCAATCCGGCGACAAATGAATTGCACTGCGCTCGTTGGATGCTTGAACGGCGGCGCCGCCTTCACTTCATCACGGTGAAGCCGGTCCAGCGGCCGAAAACCACGACCAGGACCCAACAGGTGAGCGATATCCCGCCCGCCAGCCGCGCCGGCAGCGCCGGGACCGGCTTGCGGTCCCATTCCTGCACGCCGCGCACCGTGATGAGCTCGAAGACCAGCATGTTGATCCCGGCCAGCACGATGATGACCATCTTGATGCGGAATGTGGTGCTGGCGAAATACGCGGTCGCCTGGCTGATGAACAGGAGCGAACCGGCAACCACCGCCAGCCCGAAGGCGGCCCAGGTATACGGCAGGACCTGGCGGGCGAGCTCCGTGAACGGACGCTTGGTCGAAGCGAGGCCGAGCATGCGCAAGTCCACGCTGGCGATGGTGGCGACCACCAGCGAGATCGCGAAGACGTGAACCAGCTCGATGGTCGTGAACGCCCATGCGGTCCGATGGATGAAGACCGCCAAGGACGTGGCCTGAAGCCATTCCATCAGGTCGGTGAGCGACTGCAAGTTCCCCTCCCCGTGTCCTTGTGTTTCTTCTGTTGTTTCTTGCTCGTGCCCGAAACCGAGGCCGGCGAGGATGGCGAGCCGGCCGAGAACCGTCAAGGGGCGCCGGCCGCGACGTTTTCGCGATTGTCATCGGGCGCATTTCATTCGATAATTACTTGTTTTCCGGGCTTTGTCGCGGCGGCCGGGGGAAGTGGAGAAGCGCCATGGACATGCTGTTCGGCACCCTATCGGCACCGACATTCTGGAAGATACTGCTGTTCGTGCATTTCGCCCTGGCGGTCGCGTTGTTGGCGGCGGTCACGTTGCAGAGCGCCGCCGTCCTGATGCCGGTGCGGCAAGCGGCGGGCAACTTCATCAGCCGCATCAGCCCGGCGCCGGCCGCCTCCTACGCCACCCTGATCGTGCTGCTCTACGTGCCCCAGGCGCTGATGGGGGCCTGGATTTACGTCAAGTACCGCACCTATGTCAGGATTCCGATGGAAGGCTTCCGCCATTGGTGGACGGTCGGATCCTTCGAGTTCAAGGAGCACGTGGTGACGATGGGTTTGGCGCTGTTGCCGGCCTATTGGTATTTCTGGCGTGAGCCCCTGTCCGATGAGCACGCCACCGCACGCAAGTGGGTGACCCTCTTTCTCGCCTTCACGGTCTGGTACTCGTTTGCGGTCGGCCACGTCGCCAACGATTTCCGGGGAGTCGGATCATGACCCAAACCTTGGATATGAACGAGCGGATCGTTCCGCTCGATCGCCCCCATGCGACGCCGGCTGCGCGATCGGCGGCGACGTCGAGCAAGTTCGGGACCTTCGCGGTCGCATTCGGCATCGCTTTCGTGATCCTGTACACGCTCTGCGAACGACAGAACTGGCCGTTGTTCACCTATCATCCGGCGGTCAACCGGTTGGACATGTGGCGAGAGCTGGGACAGCCCGAGGATGGCCCGCCGATGTTCTGGTACGGCTGGGTCCTGCTCTCCGGTGCCGCCGCCGCCGTCGTGGGCTGGATCGCCACCATGGTCCCGGTTCGGTAGCTTTACCGGGCGGCTGTTTTCTTTTGTGTCCTGGCTGCACTCTGGCCGGCTTGCTTTGCGCTGGCGGGCGTCGTCGACGAACGGGCGAGCTTCAACGCCGAATTCCTGCGGTCGGTCTGGGCGGCGGGAATTCCGGCGCTGCTGGGAGCCATGGCGGCGAGCTATTTAGTTTCGTCGCGCTGGGCCGCGCAAGCTTGGGCCGGCTGGTTGTTGTTCATGCCGATCGGCGGGCTCGTCATTCTGGGCTACTCGCTCAACCAGTATTTTATCAAGTAGCAAAGTCTCACGCCGCCAGGGTGCACGTGCCATCCTAGTCGAGATGGCCGGAACAGGTCCGGCCATGACACTGTGGGCCGCTTGGTCTCCCCTCCCATTCCCGCCGCCGGAGGCTTGCGGCGGGCGCGGGAAGCTCGGATAGTTCTCCTGACTTCCCGCGTCTCCGAGGAGGACGACATGTCGGACGACAGCACCCACGACGGCATTGCGCGGCGCAGCTTTCTTAAAGGAGCAGGCGCCGCCGGCACGGCGGCCGCGACCGCACTGAGCGGCGCCCTGCCGGCGCCGGCGCAGGCCCAGAGCGCGCCGCCCGCGCATGACGCAAGCGCCCCGCCGGCCTCCGAGCCGCTCCTTACCCTGACCGCGACCGAGGCGGCCTTCCTGAGCGCCGCCTACGACACCTTCATTCCGGCCGATCGGCTCTCGCCCTGCGGCACCGATTGCGGCCTCGTCGCCTTCATCGATCGCCAGCTCGCCGGCGCCTGGGGCGGCGGCGCCAGGCTCTATCGCGGCGGCCCCTTCATCAAGGGCACGCGCGAGCAGGGCTACCAGCTCTCGCTCACGCCGCGGGAATTCTTCGCCGCCGGCATCAGGGCGACCAACGCATGGACGCGCAAGACCTACGGCAAGGACTTCGACCGCCTCGCGGGCGCAGAGCGCGACGCCGCGCTCAAGACCATGGACGCCGGCAAGGCGGAGCTCGCCGAGGTCAACGGCAAGCAATTCTTCGAGATGCTGCTGGCGTCCGCCATGGAGGGCTTCTTCGCCGATCCGATCTACGGCGGCAATCGCGACAAGGTCTCCTGGCGCATGGTCGGCTATCCGGGCCTCCCCGCGACCTATGCCAGCAAGGCGCTGGAATATCGCGGCAAGAAGATCGTGCTCGAGCCGCAATCCATCGCCGACTTTTCTTGATCGAAGGGGTACGCGTCATGGCCAAGACAATGAAAGCCGTCGATGCAGTGATGGTCGGCATGGGCTGGTCGGGCAGCATCATGGCCCGCGAGCTGACCAAGGCCGGCCTCACGGTCGTGGGTCTCGAGCGCGGCGCGGACAAATCCCCGCGCGAGAACTTCGCGCTGCCCGGCATTCGCGACGAGTACAAGTACCGGGTCCGCCAGGAGCTGATGCTCGATACCTCGATCGAGACCCACACGCTGCGCAACAATCCCTCCGAGCTGGCGCTGCCCATGCGCAAATGGGACGTTCCTCCGGTCGGCGACGGCCTGGGCGGCGGCGGCGCGCACTGGAACGGCGTCACCTGGCGCTTCTCCCCGAGCGAGTTCGTGCTGCGCAGCCATCTCACGCAGCGCTACGGCCGCAACGCCATCCCGGAGGAGATGACGATCCAGGACTGGGGCATCACCTACGAGGATCTCGAGCCCCATTACGATCATTTCGAGCGGCTGTGCGGCACCTCCGGCAAGGCCGGCAACCTGCGCGGCCAAACAGTGGCGGGCGGCAACCCGTTCGAGGGGGCGCGCCAGAACGAGTATCCCAACAAGCCGCTGATCATGTCGCAGGCCGGCTTGATCTTCACCAAGGCGGCGGAGAGTCTCGGCTATCATCCGTTCCCGACCCCGTCCTCGAATTCCAGCGCCCCTTATGTCAATTCCGAGGGACTGCCCATCGGCCAATGCCAATATTGCGGGCACTGCGAATATTTCGGCTGCGAGTCCAACGCCAAGGCGAGCCCGCTCATCTGCGTGCTGCCGGCGCTGCGGCAGGATCCGAAATTCGAGCTGCGCACGCAGGCCTATGTCAAGCGAGCTGATCTACGACAAGGCGGCCAAGAAGGTGCGCGGCGTCGTCTATGTGGACCGCCGCAGCGGCGAGGAGATCGAGCAGCCCGCCGACCTGGTGATGCTGTGCGCCTATCCGTTCAACAACACGCTATTGCTGCTCACCGCCGGCATCGGGGCGCCCTATGATCCGGCGACCGGAAAGGGCGTCGTCGGCAAGAACTACTGCCACCAGACCACCTCGAACGTGATGATGTTCGTCGAGGACGAGATCAATCCGTGGATCGGCACCGGGGTGTCGCCCGCGGCCATCGACGATTTCCAGGCCGACAATTTCGACCATGGCGGGCTCGGCTTCTTCGGCGGCGGCTTCATCTCTCCGTCCGTCACCGGCGGGCGCCCGATCCAGGTGCGCGCCACCCCGCCCGGCACGCCGCGCTGGGGCTCGGCCTGGAAGGAAGCGACCGCGCGCTGGTACACGCACTCATTCCCGCTCAACTGCCACGGCATCAGCTACGCCCACCGCAACAACTACCTGGACCTCGATCCCACCTACAAGGATGCGATCGGCCGCCCGCTGATCCGCATGACCTACAACTACTTCGACAACGACTACAAGATGTCGGCCTACCTGACCGAGAAGGCGGCCGGCATCGCGCGTGCCGCCAACGCCACCATCGTGGGCAATCCGCGGCCGCGCCGCGGCAACTACGGCGCCAACAACGGCGGCGCCGCCCACCACACCGGCGGCGCCATCATGGGCACCGATCCGACCACCAGCGCGCTCAATCGCTACCTGCAGTGCTGGGAGGCCAGCAACCTGTTCGTCATGGGCGGCGCCGCCTTCCCGCAGAATCCCGGCCACAATCCCACCTGCACGATCGGGGCGCTGACCTATTGGTCGGCGCAGGCGATCACGTCGCAGTATTTGAAATCGCCGGGGCCGCTGGTGGCGGCGTAGCGACAGGACGTAGCCCGTAGCCCGGATGGAGCGTTTGCGTAATCCGGGAACGCCGGTCCCGCATTGCGCTACGCTTCATGCGGGCTACGAGGGCACCGTGGACGACCTGAGCCATTCACCCAACGCATGGGTTCGGGCCGGAAAATCGCCCGGCCCATTGAAAATACAATCCTGTAGCAAAGAACCCCGGTTATGGGCCGGCCGGAGCCATGCGTGCCGCGCGGGGTGGTCTGGGCTGTTTGTGGGAGACTCAACCAACCCTATGGCCGCGGACGCAACTCGCGAGTTTCAATTTGCCGAATAGTCTGATTTGCCGGGTCGGGTCAAGGACTTGCGGCAACGATTAAAGCCAATTCCACTTTCCCCGAAAATGCTTTAGCATCGCCGCATAAACCCACGACCGCGCGGAGGAACCCCATGCCGAAGATTCGCCACCTCGCCATCAAGACCAAGCATCCGGCCAAGCTCGCCGAGTTCTACTCCCAGGTCTTCGACATGAAGATCATCCACTCGGAGAAGAGCGGCTCGGTCTTCTTGAGCGACGGCTATCTCACTCTCGCCATCCTGCGCAATCGGGGCGAAGCGGCGCCGAGCGGCTTCAATCATTTCGGCTTCCAGGTCGAGGACCTGGAGGAGATCGAGAAGCGGCTCAAGAAATTCGACGAGCCCATGGAGGCCCGGCCCTCGACCCGTCCCTATGCGGAATACCGCGCCATGGATCCGGACGGCATTCCGTTCGACATCTCGGTGCACGGCTACGGCACCGTCGAATTCGCCACCGACCGCGAGAAGAAGAAGGCGACCGAGAAGGTATAGCGGTCGTTCCGACGGTTTTCAGGTGAGGTCAGCCTCTTCAGTGTCATTGCCGGGCTTGTCCCGGCAATCTCGACAAGGATTGCACGGCCGTGCCCACCTAAGCGAGATGGCCGGAACAAGTCCGGCCATGACAAATTCAGGGCCGGTGCGTAGCGTCCAATCGACGCGGATCGTCTGCATTCTCGTCGCATTGCTCATGACCGCGCCCGGCCCACGCGGCCGAGGCGGACTTCTATGCCGGCAAGACGCTGACCATCATCGCGGGCCTGCCGCCGGGCGGCGGGGTGGACGGCGAGATGCGCGTGCTTGCGCAGTATTTCTCCAAGTACATTCCGGGCCATCCGCTCATCGTGGCGCGCAACATGCCGGGCGCCGGCGGCATCGTGCTCGGCAACTACATCAACAGCGTCGCCGCGCCGGACGGGCTGACGCTCGCCATGCCGGGGCGCAGCGGCTTTCTCTTGAGCAATGTGGTGCCGCAGAAGGGCATCGGCTACGACCTCACCAAGCTGTCTTATGTGGGCGGCGCCGGCAGCGCCGTCAACGCGCTCTGGGTCAGCGCCAAGCTGCGCATCGCATCCATTGCGGACCTCAAGACCCGCAAGCCCGACATCACCATCGGGGCGTTGACGGCGCGCTCGGAGAACGCCATCGCGCCGCGCGTGCTCGCGGCCTATGAGGGCTGGCCGCTCAAGATCGTCACCGGCTATGCGGGCTTTTCGGAGGTCCTGATCGCAGTCGAGCGCGGCGAGGTCGACGGCCTGTTCACCCACGAGGGCAGCATCGCCAATACGCGACCCGACATGATCGCCGCCGGCGCCCTCAAGCCGATCGTGCAGTCCTACCAGAGCCTGCCGAACGTGCCGGTGCTGGCCGAGGTGGTGAGCAACCCGGACGCGCGCGCGCTGCTCGCCTTGGTGACGACGCCGAGCCAGATCGGGCTGCCGCTCTTGGGCCCGCCGGGAATTCCCGCCGATCGCCTCGACATCCTGCGGCAGTCCTATCAGCATCTGATGGAGGACGAGGACTATCGGGCGGAGGCCGATCGCCGCGGCCTGCCGGTCGGCCGCGCCGTGGGCGGAGCCGAGCTGCAGGCCCTGGTGGCGCGCAGCCTGGCGGGGGTGCCGGAGCCGGTGGTGAAGGCGTATCTGGCGTTTACCGGGCTCAAGGCGGATGAGTAGACACAAATTCCCGTGTCATCGCCGGACTTGTTCCGGCGATCTCGCTCAGGGAAGCACCACCGTGCCATCCTGATCGAGATGGCCGGAACAGGTCCGGCCATGACAAGGAGATGCCTGGACCAACTGAGATGGGGGACCGCCGTGGCGCGATCGGAGACTTGCGACATCATCGTGATCGGGGGCGGCAGCGCGGCCTTCTCGGCGGCGGTTGCGGCGCGGCAGGCGGGCGCCGAGCGGGTGGTGATGCTGGAGAAGGCGAGCGAAGCCGAGTACGGCGGCAATGCGCGCTATTCCGGCACCGGCTTTCGCTTCGTGCATGGCGGGGCGCGGGAAATCCGTGAGTTCGTGCCCGACATCGACGAAGGCCTGTTCGCCACCATGGTCATCCCGCCCTACGGCGCCGATGATTTCATGGCCGATCTCGATCGCATGACGCAAGCGCGCATGAACCGCGCGCTGGCGCAAGTGCTGGTCGGTCAATCGAACACGGCGCTGCATTGGATGCGGCAGGTCGGGATCAAGTGGGAACCCCTGCAGGAGCACGCCCAGAGTCGGCGACAAGCGCTATTTCGAGCGCGGCATCGCCATCCACGTGGCCGGCGGCGGCATCGGCCAGCTCACCCAATGGCGGCAGATCGCGCAATCGCTCGGGATCGAGATCCGATTCAACTCGCCGGTGTGCGCGGTGCATGGCGACTTGCGCCGGGTCGAGGGCGTGCGGGTGAGCGATCCGCATTTCAGCTACGACCTCATGTCGAAGGCGGTCATCGCCTGCGCGGGCGGCTTCCAGGCCAGTCCGGAAATGCGCGCGCGCTATCTCGCCGGCAACACCGACCTGATCAAGGTGCGCGGCAGCCGCCACGATACCGGCGAGGTGCTGGGCTATCTGATCGAGCTCGGCGCCCGCAGCGCCGGCCATTGGCAATCGGGCCACATGTCGCCGGTCGACGCCAACGCGCCCGACTTCGAGACGCCCCAGCACGCCGACGGCCGCGGCAACACCCAGAGCCGCTACGACTATCCGTACGGCATCAGCGTCAATGCGCTGGGTGTGCGCTTCTTCGACGAAGGCGAGGCGCAGCATTCCTACACCTATGCCAAGACCGGCCGGGCCGTGCTGGCCCAGCCGGGCGCCATCGCGTATCAGATCTATGATCAGGACGGGCTCAAGTGCCGGCGCTATCCGCACCACCAGGCGACCTTCGTGGAGGCGCCCACCATCGCCGAGCTCGCCCCCAAGATCGGGATCGAGGCGGCCGTGCTCGACCACACGGTCGCGCAGTTCAACGCCGCGGTGAGCGACGAGCGCCCGTTCGACCCGACCCGGCCGGACGGCAAGGCCACCAGCGGCCTGGCGCCGCCGAAATCCAATTGGGCCTGCCGCATCGCGGCGCCGCCGTTTCGCGCCTATCCGGTGACCGGCGGCATCACCTTCACGTTCGGCGGGCTCGCGGTCGATCAGCGCGCCCAGGTGATCAACACCATCGATCAACCCATCAAGGGGCTGTTCGCCTCCGGCGACATCGTCGGGCTGTTCTTCCACAACTATCCGTCATTCACCGGCCAGACCCGCAACGCCGTGTTCGGCCGGCTCGCCGGCCGCTCGGCGGTGGAGGAGAATTAGATGGTCGGTTTCGTGCCGCCGCGTAGGGTGGGCAAAATTGCCGGGCACGGCGATCATGACCGCGCGGTGCTGCGCAATTTTGCCCACGCGCACGCATCGCGGGGTCCGGGCGCGTGGGCAACGCGCCGTTGCGCCGTGCCAAGCTGCTCGACGCTGCGGCGAGGGCGCGTTGCCCACCCTACGGCATCGCCCGACATGATCCGATGATCCAGCCGCTGCGGAGATCAGCGCCCCGATGCGCGACCTGAGCGCCTATATGGCGCGGGCGCCGAGGCTGAAACTGCCGGCCGCCGTCGAGGAGAAGGCCCGGCACCACATCCTCGATACGCTCGCCGCCATGGTGTCGGGCTCGCGGCTTGCTCCCGGCCGGCTCGCCATCGCCTATGTGCGCCGGCTCGGCGGCACCCGCGAGGCCTCGATCGCCGGCAGCCGCATCGTCACCTCCTGCGTCAATGCGGCGCTCGCCAACGGCATGCTGGCCCATGCGGACGAGACCGACGACTTGCACGCGCCCTCGCGCAATCATCCGGGCTGCGCGGTGGTGCCGGCGGCGCTGGCCGCGGCCGAGACGCTGCACGCGAGCGGCACGCAGTTCCTGCGCGCGGTCGTGCTCGGCTATGACGTGGCGGCGCGCATCAATTATGCGCTCGGTGCCGATGCCTTCGCGTTCGCGGGCCGCATGACCCACAGCTTCGGCGGCACCTTCGGGGCGGGCGCCGCGGCCGCCGCGCTCACTGGCCTCGACGCCCTGCAGGCCCGGCATCTCCTCTCCTATTGCGCCCAGCAGGCCTCGGGCGTCGGCTCCAGCGTGCGCGACGGCGACCACATCGAGAAGGCGTTCGACTTCGGCGGCATGCCGGCGCGCAACGGCATCGCGGCCGCCACCATGGTGGCGGGGGGCTTCACCGGGGTCGATGATGTGTTCAGCGGCGAGCGCAATTTCTTTCAGGCCTATGCGGCCGTGCCCGACCCGGCCAAGCTCGCGGAGAGGCTCGGAGAGCGCTTCGAGATCATGGGCACCAACATCAAGAAATGGTCGGCCGGCTCGCCGGCGCAGTCGGCGATCGACGCGGTCCTGCATCTCATGGCGACCAAGGGCGTCACCGCCCGCAACATCAAGGCCATCACGGTGCACCTGCCGACCGGCTCGGACCGCACCGTCGACCGCACGCCGGCCCCGGACGTCAACATCCAGCACCTGCTCGCGATGCTGCTGATCGACGGCACCCTGACGTTCCGCTCCATCCACGATCACGAGCGCATGGCCGATCCCGCGGTCCTGGGGCTGCGGGCGAAAATCCAGGTGGTGCCGAGCGACGAGCTCCTGCACGCGCGGCCGCGCCGCCAGGCCATCGTCGAGGTCGACACCCATGATGGCGAGCGGCACACCCATCGCATCGTGGCGGTGCGCGGCACCGCCGACAACCCGATGGACCGCACGGAAGTGGAAGCCAAGGCGCGCGACCTCATGGGCGGCATCCTGGGGCGCAAGCGCACCGACACGCTGATCGGCGCGATCCGCGACCTCGCCACGGTGAAGAACATGGCCCGGTTGCGTCCGCTCTGGCAGGCCGCGACGCCGCGACCGACGCGAGGGAGCCATTGACGCTGCTTCTGTCCAACGAGGAGGTCGACGGCCTGCTGCAGATGCCGGATTGCATCGATGCCTTGGAGCGTGCCTTCCGGGCCTTCGGCGACCGCCGCGCCGCCAATGCGGGCCGCTGCGAGATCCTCACCCCCACGGATCGCGGCGATGCGCTCTATTCGCTGATGAACATGAACGGCGTGGTCCCGGACCTCGGGGTGGCGGCGGTGCGCATCAATTCCGACATCTTGACCTGGCCGGCATCGGACGAGGGCGTCAAGCGGGTCAAGGTTCCGTCCGCCCCCAACGGACGCTATGTCGGGCTGGTGCTGCTCTTCAGCACCACGACCGGCGAGCCATTGGCGATCTATCCGGATGGCGTGGTGCAGCGCATGCGCACCGGAGCGACCTCGGGCCTGGCGGCCAAATATCTGGCGCGCAAGGACGCGCGCGTGGCCGCGATCCTGGGCACCGGATGGCAGGCCGGCAGCCAGGCCATGGCGATCCGCGCCGCGCTGCCGATCGAGCGGATCGTCTGCTACAGCCCGCGGCCGCAGGGCCGGCTCGCCTTTGCGGCCGAGATGACGGCGCGGCTGGGCATCGAGGTGACGGCGGCCGCGTCCGCGCGCGAAGCCGTGCGTGGCGCCGACGTGGTGCTGTGCGCGACCAACAGCATGCAGCCGATGCTGCCGCTCGATTGGCTCGAGCCCGGCATGCATGTGGGCAGCCTCAAGCGGCTGGAGCTCGATCCCGCGGTGGTGATGGCGGCCGACCTCGCCGTCACCCATTCCCGCAACGCGGATGCGCCGACCCAGATCATCCGTGGCGACGGCGCCGACCTCGCGCGCGACACCGACCAGCAGAAGTCCGCGCTGGCCGCGGCGATCGACGAAAATGCGATGCCGACGCTCGCCGACATCGTGCTCGGGCGCGCCCCCGGACGGCGACACGCGCGCGACATCACCCTGTTCCTCAACTATACCGGCCTGGGCTATCAATTCGCGGCGACCGGCGCGCTCATCTACCGGCGCGCGCTCGAGCGCGGCGTCGGGCGCAACCTCGATACCGACTGGTTCACCAGCGCGCTGCCGTCATGAGAGATGGAAGACATTCCATGAATGGTCTCTCGAGCAAGATCCGTTTGGCCGCGTTCATGGCCGCATTGATGGTGGCCTTCTTGGGCGTGCTCACGGGCCTGTCGGGCGCCGATTCGGCCGCGGCGGCGGACGACTTCTACCAGGGCAAGACCGTCAATTTCGTCATCGGCTATCCGGTCGGCGGCGGCTACGACACCTATAGCCGCCTGGTCGCGGCGCATCTGGGCGAGCACCTGGCCGGACATCCGACCGTCGTGCCGCTCAACATGCCGGGCGCGGTCACGATCCGGGCCACCAACTATCTCTACAACGAGGCGCCCCGGGACGGCACCGTCGTGGGCATGATCGACCAGGCCATCGCCCTCAACCAGATTCTCGGCACCGCCCAGCTGCGGGCCGACGCCACCCGGTTCAATTGGATCGGCCGCATCGTGGACAACAGCGCGGTGCTCTATGCCTGGCATCTGTCGCCGGTGAAGAAGATCGAGGATACCTTCACGCGCGAGCTGATCGTGGCGGCCGGCGGGGTCTCCTCGCGGCTCAATTGGCAGGTGCTCAACAGCGTGGTCGGCACCAAGCTCAAGCTGATCAGCGGCTATCCGGGAACCGGAGAGGAACGCATCGCCATGGAGCGCGGCGAGATCGAAGCCATGAGCCAGCCCTGGCCGATCATCAAGACCGAATTGGCGCAATGGCTCGAGGAGAAGAAGATCAGCCTTTTGGTGCAGACCGGCGTCGACAAGAATCCGGGGCTCGCGGAGGTGCCCCGCATGATCGATCTCGCCCGCAACGACGATGACGGCGCGCTGCTTTCGCTCTTCTCCACGCCCTCGACCATCGGGCGCGCGGTGGTGGCGCCGCCCGGCCTGCCGCCCGAGCGGGTCGCCGCGCTGCGCCGCGCCTTCATGGAGACGCTGGGCGATCCCGCATTGCGGCGCGACCTCGAACGCGCGAAGCTCGATCTCGAGCCGCTCTCCGGCGAGGAGCTGCAGGCGGCCGTAGCGGGCGCAAGCAAGTTTTCACCGGAGCTGATCGCGCGGGCGCGGAAGATCGCCGAGGCGAAGAATTGAGGATGAGTGATTGGAGACTATCGCGTAAGGCGAGGCTCATGACAAAACCGGCGCGCTCCTTTCTGCACCTCCCCCTGCAAGGGGGAGGTCGACCCGCGCAGCGGGTCGGGTGGGGGTCACGCAACAAACACTGAGTTCGCGGGGAGACGGGACCCCCACCCGGCGCCCATAGCGCGTCGAGACGCGCGTAAACGCGCTAATGGGCGCCACCCTCCCCCTTTCAGGGGGAGGGAATTGAACGGAACGGAGGCGTCATGTCGGAGGTGGTCAGCGTCACGGTCGAGGGCGGTGCGATGGACATTTATCTCGATCGGCCCGCCGGCGGGGCGCCGTGGCCGGCCATCGTGCTCACCTATCATCGGGAAGGCATCGATGATTTCACCAAATGGGTGGCGCGCCGCTATGCGCAGGCGGGTTATCTGGTGGCGGTGCCGGAGATTGCGCACCGGATTCCCGCGAGCGTGGCGCCGAAGGATCGCAAGCAGCATTTGAAGGACCCCGAGATCGTGGCCGATATCGCCGCCGCGGTCGCGCACCTGAAGACCCGCCCCGACGTCATGGCCGGCCGCCTCGCCATCGCGGGGCACTGCATGGGCGGGCACATCCTGTTCGTGGCGGCCTGCGCGCTGCCGGACTTTGCCTGCGCGGTCGCCTGCTACCCGACCGGCATGTTCGAATCCTGGGGCGGCGGCTCGACGCCGTTCGATCAGCTCGCCGGGTTGCGCTGCCCGGTGATCGGCTTCTTCGGCAACGAGGACCGCAACCCCTCCCCGCAGGATGCCGACAAGCTCGATGCCGAGCTCACGCGCCTGCGCATCGCGCATGCGTTCCACCGTTACCCCGGCGCCGCACACGGCTTCCAGCGTCCCACCAAGGACGAGCCCGCCATCCGGGCCGCCCAGGCCAATTCCTGGCAAAAGACATTCGCGTTCCTGGCGGAGAAGCTGGCGGCTCCGGCACCGGCCGCCGGCTGAAATGGTGCGAATTTGCCGCGCTGGTTCGGCGCTGCCGGTAGTCGGCATCGGGCTGGCTTGCTTGATCGCAGCCGCGCCCGCGCGGGCCGTGGAGGCGGCGACCTGCCGTGAGCTCGAACGCAAGTTCGATCTCATCAAGGCCGATATGGTCTCGGTCCAGCTCAATCTCGCGCTGTTTGCGGCGGCGGACGGCGGCTGCGAGGAGTTTGCCGAGAAGCTGCTGGCGGCAGGCGGCTCGCTCGAAGCCCGCGATCGCCTGGGCGCCATGCCGCTCGCGCATGCGGCGCGCGCCGGACAGCGTGCGCTGGTCGCGCTGTTCCTGGCCAAGGGGGCGCCGATCGACGCCCGCGATATCGCGGGCGCGACCGCGCTTTACGTCGCGGCGGAGAACGAGCGGCCGGCGACCGTCGCGCTGTTGCTCCAGAAGGGTGCCGATCCCGATCTGCCGGGCCGGTCGGGGGTCACGCCGCTTTCGGCGGCGGCCTTCAAAGGCAACGACCGGATCGTCGAGCAATTGTTGGCGCACTCCGCCGATCCCAATGTCGTGGATGCGACCGGCAAGGCGGCCATGACCTATGCGGCGGCGCGTGGTTTCGTCGAGATCGTGCGGCGGCTCATCGACGCCGGCGTCGACCCCAAGGCCCGTTACGGCAATCAGCTGACGGCACTCATATGGGCGGCCGGCCACGAAGACGGCGTGGGGGCAGGCGCCGCCGAAAGCGTCGTCGATCTCCTGCTCGGTCGCGGCGCGCAGATCGATGCGGCCGATGATCGCGGCCGCACCGCATTGATGACGGCCGCCGAGCGCGGCCATGCCGAGGTGGTCGGGATGCTGGTCGGGCGCGGTGCCGATCGCACCGTGCGCGACAAGAGCGGAAAGACCGCGCTCGATCTCGCGGCCGACGAGAGCGTGCGCCGGGCGCTCGCGGACAAATCGACTCCATGAAAACAGGCATCGTAAGGTGGGCAAAATTGCCCGGCACCGCGATCATGGATGGCAGGGCGCTGCGCAATTTTGCCCACGCGCTTGCGCCGCGGGGTCCTGCCGCCGCGTGGGCAACGCGCCGGGTACGCTGTGCCCTTGGTTTGATGCCGTGCCGGCGCGTTGCCCACCCTACGGGGGTCGTGCTTGCGGGAAACTCTCTAGAGCCCGGCCAGATACTCGGCGATGGCCGCGATATCGCTCTCCGAGATGGATTTCATCAGGTCGGACATGCCGGGATTGTTGCCGCGTTTGCCGTCGCGGAAATCGAGCATGGTCTCTGCCAGATAGTCCTTCTCCTGTCCGGCGAGGCGGGGCTGGGTGCCTTCGCCCAGATAGCTCTCCTGGTGGCAGCTGGTGCAGACGACCGCGCTGGTCGCGCGCAGCGCCTGCGCGGCCGCCGCCGCAGCTGCGGGCGGCTGCCCCAGGCGGGGCCAGGGCTTTTGCGAAAAATACTGCGCCAGCGCCAGCATGTCGTCGCGCTCGAGGCCAGCCACCACCGCCGACATCTGATCGTTCTTGCGCGCTCCGCTCTTGAAGTCGCGCAGCTGCACATAGAGATAGCCGAGCTGCTGGCCCCACAGGACCGGGGTGGTCTGCTGCTGCGGAGTGCCGCTCTCGCCGTGGCAGGCGGCGCAGAGCTGCGCCTTCTGCTCGACCGCCTGGGCGCCGGCAGGGCCCGACAGCGCGGCGAGCGCCGCCAGGGCCACGATACTGGCGGAAGGCCAGCGGAACGTCACGGTTTTGCTCATCTGCTTGCTGCCGACGGGACGTGGGCGTCCTCCCCAACGCCGCGGGGCCGGTTTCGATGCCGGCCCCTCCGCCGATTACTGGGTCGTGAACGCGATGATGGCATTGCCGCGCTTGGAGTCGATCTGGACGTTGCCGCCCGCCCCGACCACGATGTATTGCTTGCCGCCCACCGCATAGGACGACGGCGGCGCATTGACGCCGGCGCCGGCCTGGAACGTCCACAGCATCTTGCCGTTCTTGGCGTCATAGGCGGCGAAGCGGCCATTGGCTTCGCCGCTGAACACCAGGC
This sequence comes from uncultured Alphaproteobacteria bacterium, assembly GCA_963744275.1. GTDB lineage: Bacteria > Pseudomonadota > Alphaproteobacteria > Rhizobiales > Xanthobacteraceae > VAZQ01. Next base: position 12,671 of record CAVUSX010000019.1, on the reverse strand, counting down.
CGCCGGCGGTCGCCAGGATGCCGCCGATCATCGGTTGCGGGGTCTTCACCTGCCAGCGAATCTTGCCGGTGTTGTAGTCGACCGCCGTGATGTTGCCGGCCTGCTCCTCGCCCGGGATCAGCTTGAAGGCGCCGCCGAGCCACAGCTTGCCCTGCGGATAGGGCGAGCTCTGGACCTGATAGGTCATCGGCTGATGCAGATTGATGGCATAGGCCAAGCCGAGCTTGGGGTTGGTGGCGATGGGCGACCATTCGACGCCGCCATTGGCGCCCGGCAACATGCGGGCGCCTTCCGGTGTCGGCAGCGTCCACATGTTCTCCTGCGGCACCATCGCCTCGGAGAAGCGGATCAGGCTGCAGTCCTTGCGATCATTGACGTAGATGTGCCCGGTCTTGCCGGCATGAAGGACGGCCGGGACGACCTTGCCGCTCTTGTCCTTGGCGTCGACCAGGACGGTCGGGCTGGTCGCATCCAGGTCCCAGACGTCATGGGGAATATACTGGAAATGGCAGACGTATTTGCCTGTATCCAGATCGATCGAGACCAGCGAGTCGGTGTAGAGATTGTCGCCCGGCCGCAGCGCGCCATCGAGGTCGGGCGAGGGATTGCCGACCACGAAATAGATGCGGTTGGTCGCCAGATCGACCGACGGATTTTGCCAGACGCCGCCGCCCAGCGTCTTGTAGGGATCTCCGTTCTTGGCGAGCGCAGCCTTCTCGGCGGCGATGTCGCGGTGCAGATCGCGGCCGGTCGCATCCTTCTCGGCCCAGACGCCGACCGAGCTGTCCGGCACCGTGTTGAAGGTCCAGATGAGCTTGCCGTCGTTGGCATCGTAGGCTTTCACGAATCCGCGGATGCCGTATTCGCCGCCGTTGGTGCCGATCAGCACCTTGCCCTTCACCACGGTCGGCGCCATGGTCTCGCTGTAGCCGGCCTCGGGATCGCCGATGTCCGACTGCCACAATTTCATTCCGGTCTTGGCGTCGAGCGCGACCAGCTTGGCGTCGAGCGTGGCGAGATAGACCTTGTCCCCGCTGACCGCCACGCCGCGGTTGTTGGGTCCGCAGCAATAGGTGGTGATCGGCCCGAGCGCATGCTTGTAATGCCACAGCTCCGCGCCGGTCTGCGCGTTGAGCGCATAGACGTGGCTGAATGACGTGGTGACGTACATGACCCCGTTCACCACGATCGGCGAGGTCTCCAGCAATTCCTTGACCTCGGTCTGGAAGATCCAGGCCGCGTGCAGGCGCTTCACGTTGGACGCGTTGATCTGGCCATTCGGATAGAAGCGCTTCTGGGTATAGTCGCCGTTGGTATGCAGGAAGTTGTTGCCGTCGGTCGCCGCCTTCTCGAGCATGGCGGGCGAGACGGTCGCGGCCGGCGCGGTGCCGGCTCCCTGGGCGGCGGCGGACCCGCCTCCGAGGATCAAGCCGCTTCCCAAGATCGTGAGCGTGAGCGCTCCAACAATCAACGGTGTCTTTTGATGTACCGTCATTTTGAGTCCTCCCTACCACCACCGGGGTGGCTGCTATGTTGCGCGTCCTCTCCTTATTTTCTTCGGCACTGATATTGTCGTCGACATCCGAACCGGATCGAAGCCCGCATCAGCCCGACCGGTCGCTCGGCATCTCGATACCATCAACGCACCAGGATAACGGCGGCCACCGCAGCTGCGGTGGTCGCCACAAGGGCCGAAATTCGCGACCGCCGCACCAACAATCTTCACGCGTATCGGCCCAAAGTACAATAGGCTACCAGACCCTCCGCCACCTACCTCGCCGCGCCCCGTGGACCTTGCTCGAACCGTGATCTATGAATGTGCGCCGGGCTCTCGGCGCAAAACGTAGGAATGCGATCATGCCATATCTCGGCGCGGCTCTTATTGTGCTCGTCCTGGCGGTCGCGGCTCAGGCGCAAGGCCTCCCGCCGCCCGTGCCGGCCCCTATGCCAATGCCGCCCAATCTCTTGACGCCGAGCATCCCGGTCGTGCCCTCGGCGCCCGAGGCGGCGGCCCCGGCGCCCGCGGTCGCCGCGCCAGCGAGGGCAGCGGCGCCAGCCGCCGCAGCGGCGCCGGCGAATTCAAGTCAATCCCGCTAGAATTGCTGCAGCGCACGAACAGGGATTCACGCCTGTCCTGGACAATGAGCAGGTCCGCGATCGGCATTGGGGCGACCACGTAGCAAAGCGCCGAATTGTTGCTTAGACTGCTGGCCAACGCTCATACGCACCGAGAAAAAAACAGAGGGAGGATTTCCATGGCCTTGAATCGTCGAGAATTGCTCGTGCGCGGCGGGACCGCGGCCGCGCTGGGTGCGGGCGGCCTCGCGGCGCCGGCCTCCGCGCAGGCGCAGCAACCGCCCAGAGAGTGGCAGCGCGAGGCCGACGTCGTCATCATCGGCTCGGGTGCCTGCGGCCTGCCGGCCGCGATCGCGGCCAAGGAAGCGGGCTCCTCGGTGATCGTGGTCGAGGCGCAGCCGCATGTGGGCGGCCACGCGCGGGTGAGCGGCGGCAACATGCCGCTCGGCGGCGGCACCAGCGTGCAGAAGCGCTACGGCATCCAGGATACGCCCGACCTGGTGTTCGAGGACCTCACCGATTGGTCGGTGGTGCAGCCCAACGGCTTTCCGGACTACCGCTACAACGACCGCGAGATCATCCGGGCCTTCGCCGACAACTGCACCGCCACGTTCGAGTTCCTGCGCGAGCATGGCGTGGTGTTCGTCGACAAGCCGCCGGACCGCCAGGGCGGCTCCTCGGTCGGCAACTCGGTGCTGCGCACCATGCATTGCGCTCCGGTGGATTGGCCGCTGATCCAGACCGGCGCGCCCGCGACCGCGAACCAGCGCCTGACCATGTCGACCGGCAACGGGCTGATGCAGCCGCTCGACGCCGCCGCCCAAAAGGTCGGGGTCGAGTACCTGCTCGAGCACAAGATGACCGGGCTCTACCGGGAGGAGCAGGCCTCGGGCCGCGTCATCGGGGTCGCGGTCGACAACAACGGCACCAAGCTCAATATCCGGGCCCGCAAGGCCGTCATCCTGGCGACCGGCGGCTCGAGCGGCAACGTCAACTTCCGCCGCATGTTCGATCCGCGCCTCACGGAAGAATACTGCGGCCTCGCCGGCATGCCCTATTCGAACCAGGACGCCAGCGGCGAGCTCGCCGCCATCGCGATCAACGCCTCGCTGTGGGGGCTGTTCAACTTCACCAGCGAGACCGGCTCCGGCCTGACCAAGCCGGGGCAGATCGGGTGCCAATACGGCTATGTCAACCTGCACTGGATGCCGGGCAGCCCGATGTTCAGCAAGGCCCGCGCCACCGGCCTGCACGTCTCAGACTGGCAGAACGTCATCACGGTGAACATGCTGGGCAAGCGCTTCTATGACGAGACCGGCCGGCAATACACCGCCAACAGCTACAAGGGCGTCGACCCCTACCAGCACGGCAGCTACCTCAACGCCAAGAACCAGCGCTTCGAGCCCAACAATTGGATCAACGCCGCCATGGCGGGGATCGGCGACGGCCACAACGGCGGCGGCCCGATCTGGGCGATCTTCGATTCGGCGGCGGTCGCGCGCGAGAAGTGGGACCCCAAGCCGCCGAGCGTCGACATCGAAGGCGGCTTCTTCTTCAGCGCCGACACCGTGGCCGAGCTCGCCAAGTCGATCCAGATGAAATACCAGCGCGTGCCGATGCCGGTGCAGAACCTCGAGGAGACGGTCGGCAGCTACAACGGTTTCGTCGCCGCCGGCAAGGATTGGGATTTCGGCAAGCCGCGGCCGCTCTACACCATCGCCAAGCCGCCGTTCTACGCCGCCTGGGCGACGCCGGTCATCCACGACACCCGCGCCGGCTTGCGCATCAACGCCCGCTGCCAGGTCGTCGACATGAACGGCGAGGTCATCGCGGGCCTTTATTGCGGCGGCGAAACGGCGGGCGGCTTCAGCATGCACGGCCTCGCCCGCTGCACGACGCAGGGCTTCATCGCCGGCCGCAATGCGCATGCCGAGAAGGTGCGGGCGTGAGGGCTTTTCCGCGCGTGATCTGAACGAGGGCTGCGGTTCCGGCGCGGCCACGCCGGTGCGATCGCTGCGTGATTGCGGTACCCGTCGTCGCGGGGCAGCTTGGTGGGACATGGCGATCGCATATGGCGCAAACCAGTGCGCTCTCGGCCTTACCTCCCCCTGCAAGGGGGAGGGTCGACGCCGAAAGCGGGCCGGGAGGGGGTCACTGCCACTACTCCGCGAGCACAGAGTTTGTGGCGTGACCCCCGCCCGACCCGCTTTGCGGCGCCGACCCTCCCCCTTGCAGGGGGAGGGAAACGAAGCCGCGGAATTACTGTGTCTTGGACGGCTTGAAATATTTCTGGAAATATTTCGGGTCGGGCGGCGGCTGGTTCTTCTGGATCGGCATGATGTAGCCGTCGTTGTCGGTCAGGTACATTTGCCCGCCGATCACGAGCCAGCGGTTCTCCTCGGTGCAGCTGTATTCCTCGAACACCGGATTGTGGTCGCGCTTCATGAAGCGGGAGACCGTCCACGGCTTGCTCAGCGCGTTATCATAGGTAGTGATCTCGTCGCGCAGGATATCCGGGTTGGCCTTGTCGAGATAAAGCTTCTCCTTGACCACGGTCGAGTCGTCGGAGGCGAGCGGAATGCCGGTCGATTCGAACAGCCGCGGTCCCTTCATGTCGCGGGTCTCGACCTCCAGCGTGTCGTAGGTGCCGGTATTGGTGCTGTCGATCCATTTGCCGATCGAATAGCCCACGAACGAGGGATCGACATTCTTCGGCCAGTCGCGCCCATCGGTCCAGATGCGCCGGATCGGACTCGCCGATTCCGCCAGCATGTAGACCACCTTCGGGGTGATCACGATCTCGATCGGCTCGTAGGCGGTCATCAGCCGCGGCATGCCGACCGGCCCGCAGGTCTCCTTGATGTCGTAGTTGGCGCCCGACTTCATCTTGGCCAGGTTTTCCTGGTACACCTTCTGGTATTCCGCCGTCAGCGGCGCCTGCTGGCCGGGACCCGGCGGCTTGCTCGGATCCCACACGCCGGGTGGGCTGCCGCGGTCCCAGAGCGTGTTCCAGTCCGGATATCGCTTCGCCTCTTGCGCATTGGCTGCGGCCGCGACCGAGAGCACCGACAACGCCGTTGCGAGCGCGAGCCCGCCGGCCGACATTCCGTGGTGCATGGGGTTTCCTCCTGTGTGCCGACGCCCCCCGGCTCTTTATTGGTCCCGTAATCTACCCGATTTGGGCCACCGTGGGCGGGATATCGCGATGCGTCGCAGGGTTCCCCTGAGGGGGAAGCCGGGCTAAGGGGCAATTTCTCGCTCCTGCGCAGAAGCGAAGCACGCACCCGCGCGCGCAATTGCTCTGCGGTCTCGGCGGGCGGCGCGGCAGCAGGCTTCGGCTTCCGGGCAGTGGGCGCTACCATCGCGGCTCCCGCACCCCCGGCCTTGCGCGCCGCCAGCTCCGCGAGCCGCTTGGCGGCCAACTCCTTGGCCTTGGCATCGACCATCTCGGCTGGCGCCCCATCGAGGGCGATCCGGCAGTCATGGCGAAGCACGGCCTCGCAGTAGCCAGGCGCCATTTTCCAGCTGCCCAGCACGCCCAGCGTATAGGGCAATTGCCAACTCATGGCGGCCGCAATTTCACGGGCAACGCCGATCGATAATGGGCGAACATCTTGATTTTTCGCTGGAAATGCGAGAGGCCACCGCTCCCTGATTGCGGCGAGCTGCTGTCGAGCCTCCTTCTTGCCGCGAGCCCGTTCGGCCGCATATGTCGACGCCATGGCTACTCTCTGTTTTGCGCTACTTTCTGTTTTGCAAGTGAAGGCACATAGCGATCGAGCGGCACCGTTGCCAGGGGGCGGGGCGCTGCTTCGACGAAAATAATGCCCCGGAAGTATCGGCCGCTGGCGCTACTCCGAGCGCGTGCAGAGCCCCCTCGCCGGGCCGCATTCGATATTCCGCATCAGCGTGTTGCCCTGTCCCGCAAGCGGGGCGAGAAATCTCGTGGGCGCCGCAGTCAAGAGAAATGAAAAAGGGGCCCGCTTCCTGCGAAGCGGACCCCTGTTCTTTTCGCCTAGCGCAGCGTCAGCCGCGCGCGATCGCGCCGCTCAGTCGGCGAGCGGATCGGGGCGGACCTGGAAGTGCACCGCCATCGGCCGGTTGCCCTTGCCGCCTTCGGTCTGCCAGGGCGCGCGGTCGCCGCTGCTCACCCACAGTCCCCTGCCCTTCCAGCCGGCATTGGGGTCATCGATGCGTCCGTCGATGCCCTTGGCGAAGAAGCCCATCGGGTAGGGCAGGCGCAGCAGCACCATCTTGCCGTCGTGCAGCGCGGTGACGCCGTCCTCGAGGTTGGCGGTGGAGACCGGCGTGTCGTCGCCGAGCCCGAGCGTGTTGTGCTGGTCGACCCAGGTGTAGTAGCTCGAACTCGGCGCTGTTCTCGCCGATGCCTTCGAAGCCCGGCCCCGGATACTGGTAGAAGCGTCCAGCCCTCCGGGCATTGGTCGCCGGTCGCCTTCGGTCCGTTGAGCGGGGCCTTGCACTTGCTGCGATCGAAGGAGCCCAAATGGCCGCTCGCGAGCGATGACCAATAGACGCCCTTCGAATCGATATCACCGCCGCGCGGTCCGAATCCGGGCATCGGAACGTTGTAGATTTCCGACAGCGCGGTCTCGGGCGGGTTCGAGCCCGGATTGATGCGCACGATCGAGCCCGGATTGCTGCGGATGGTTCCCCACACCGAGCCGTCCGCCGGGTTCACGCTGACGGCGTAGAACACCTGCGGCAGCCGGCGATCCTTGCTCGGATCCGCAGGCTGGCCGGGCTCGGTGTATTCGCCGCGCTTGCCGTCGCCCTTGGTGTCGAGCACGAGCGCGGTCCAGCCTTGCGACTTTGCAGCATCGTGCGTTTCATCCCACTTCTTGGTGTCGACCCAGCCGACAACCCCGCCGCCACCGCCGCTCGAGGTCCACAGCACTCCGTTCTTGTCGAAGTTGAGATGGTGCGTCGTGAAGCAGGTGTCGACGAACTCGAACTTGTCGGTCTTGGGGTCGTAGACCATCAGCATGCGCTGGCTCTGGTCGAGCGGGAACAGCTTGGCCGACACCAGGTCCGAGCCCTTCTTGCAGAAGGCCGGCTCGTTATGCTGGTCGCGGAACGCGGCCGTCATCCACACGCGGCCTTTGTCGTCCATGGTCGCATTGTGATTGTTGAAGTGGGCGGTCCAGATCTTCTCCTCGCCCCAATAGGCCGACGGCCCCAGCGGCTTCTCCATGGCGGCGTGGCCGGGTCCAAGCATCTCGTGCATGTCCGCGTCGCGGCGCGGCGCCGGATGCAGCGTGGCCGTTTCGGTCTTGAGATCCAGGACCGGGAAGGCATCCATGCTGTATTCGGGCTGCCCGTAGAGGTGCCCATAGCCGTTGACCGTCGGGTTGCGCTTGTCGGTCGCGCTCAGGTCGTGCAGGTAGTGCTGCTGGTCCGACCAGTCGTAGGTGGTGACCACGACATTGCGCTCGACGCCTTCGGGGCGCTTCGGCGTCGCGTGCGGGAGCTCGCCCTTGGCGATCCGATCGGTCCAATCGGCCAGATAGCCGAGCGGCGCCGCCTGCAGCTGGCCGGCGATGATATTCACCATGAGCTCGCCCGCCTGACCGGCCTGGGTCCGCTGCATCCAGGCGTCCTTGGAGGAGGTCCCGAACACCGCCGGAATGGTGCGGGTCGCGAGCGTGCCGAGCTGATGGCAGCCGACGCAGCCGTTGTTCTTCATCAGGCTGATATATTCGTACTGCTTGACCGGAATGCCCTTGGGGCCGAACTGGCTGGCGTCCGGCATTTTCAGCATCGAGTACCAATAGATCGCCGGGTAGTACTGCGCGGCCGCCTTGGGGTCCGGGGCCGGCACCGATTTCAGATTGACGATCTTGCCGGGCTCGCTGGTGACCTTCGGGGAATCGATGAGGCCGTAGCCACGCACCCAGATGGTGTAGTTGGCCTTCGGCAGGTCGGGGACCACATAGCGGCCCTGATCGTCGGTGACCACCATCTTGGCGTAGCGGGTCGGCAGGTCCTTGGTTTCCGCGATCACCCAGACGCCGGCCTCGGGCCCATTCGGTCCGGTGACCTCGGCCGCCGATGATCGACCGGCCTGATGTTGACGCCGGGGGGGGCCTGCTGGGCGGACAGGTGCGCCGGCACGCCGAAGAGCGCGCTGGCGAGCGCAATCGGCGCCACGCCGAAATAGAGTTTGCCTTTGATCCTCATGGTCCACGTTCCTCTCTCATAGATTTTCAAGTCGGCTTGGATTTCATTAGGCTTGCGCTTGAAGCTTGGCCATTCCTGCGCCAAGGACCCAGGCTGACCTTTCAAGTAAACCGACGTTCCCCAATGTGGAACGAAGCGCACGATAGCATAGGGCGCGGCCCGTCCATAGCCCTCTGGCGGCATCCGCGACCGGGCCGCCGGCCGCTCCCATCGGCCTCAGCCCAGCTTGGCGAGCTGGCCCTCCAAGAGGGCGCCGAGGGATTTCCTCTGGTCGGTCACCACCCAGGCGGCGGCATTGGCGGCGAGATCCTTGAGGCTGCTCCTCGCCTCGATCGAGCGCGGCGGCCTCGACCTGCCGGAACGCCGCGACGTACTGAGCCACGAGCGCGCGCCGGCGTGCCGCGGCCTCCGGCGGAGCAACAAAAGCCTTGTCCTCGAGGTTCACCAGCGCCGACTTGAGGTTGCCCCAGCCAAGCTCGATGACCCGCGGCTCGACCAGCATCAATTCGCCCGCGAGCTGGGACAGCCCGGCCACCTGCTGCACGAAGTAGTCGCGGTCGAACCCGTGCGCCCCGGCTTCGGTATCGAGCTGCGCATAGGTCTGCGTCCAGCCGCCGGGCCAGTCGCCGGCGAGCCCGATGCCGGGGATATGGTAGGCGCGGCCCTTGTTCATCGGGCTCTTCACCCGGCCCTGGAATCCGCCGTTGACCCCGGGCGCGACGTCGCCGGCCTTGACGTCGACCCGCGGCCAGCGATTGTCGGTGGCGGCCCGCGCGATGGCCTCGACCAGCCAGATGTTGTTGTTGTAGACGTCCATCAGGCTGGTGATGACGCCGCCGTTTTCCGGCCGTTCGCTCGAGTAGACGTACTGGTTGCCGTCCGGCCCGGTCTCGATGGTCTGGCGGCCGCCCATGTGCTCCATCCCGAGCGTCGCCACGATCGGCTCGAGACGCTCGGGATGCAGCGTGTAGTAGTCGAACTGCGGCCAGCTGCCCTCCCCGCCCGGCATGAAGTGCCGGCAGTCGAAATAGAACACCAGGGTGCGCGGCCGCGCCGCGCGCGGCAGGTGATTGAAGTAGGACATGATGCCGAGCATGCCGAGCCCGCCGTTCTCCTCGATCAACGACATGGCATCGGTGTGGGTGGCGAGCAGGACCTGCTGGTCGGCCGCGGTGCCGTAGCTGCGGCCCGGCAGATAGGCGATGATGGCCCGCCCGGTGTCGCGCGCGAAGCGGGCCGTGAGGGTGAGGGTGGCGGTCTTGCCGGCCTTGGCGTCCGCCACCACCTTGGCGCCGTTCACGCGGTCGAGCGTCAGCGTCGGACAATTGACGTACTGGGCGCCGAGCCCGGCCTTGCCGTCCGGCGTGTAGACGCTGCGCTGCGCCAGCCCGAACGCCGCGCCCGGCGACAGGTCGTACACGATCACGATGCCGGCCGCGTGCCCCTTGATGCCGATCGCCGCGAAACCGTTGAGCTGACTCCACACCCAGCGGCAATGATAGGAGCTGGTGACGCTGGTGGGCGGCGGCGTGAACAGCGGCGGCCACTCGCCGGGCGAACGCCATTCGTAGTCGGTCGGCGTATAGTTGTCCAAGAACGCATTGGAGTATGGCGGTTTCGGATAGGGCGCGGTCTGGAACACCAGGATCTTGCCCGCGATCTCGCCGGCGGCCGGCGGATGGGCGGGATCGTAATAGAGCATCGGCGCGGTGATGCCCTCCGGCGGCGTGAAGCCGGAGGTCATGCCGTAGGAGGCCACCACCGGCACCGGCGTTCCGTCGGTGACGAGCTTCTCGAGCGCCATGCCGGAATCGTGGATGTGGGTGCGTCGATCCGGCCAATCGTCCACGATGTAATGGTCGTAGGGGATGTCGACATAGTCCAGGTCGACGGCGCCGAGCTCCGCCATCTTGGCGACCAGGAAGTCGGTGTAGCGCTTCCAGCCGGCGCTGCCCGCATAGGTCGGACCGCCCTGCGCCTTGAACATGTTCCAGTCCCAGGCCTGATCGGGCGTGATCATCAACTGCGGATCGATCTTGGGGAACGCATGGCTTGCGCCAGTGGCGCTGCCTTGGGCGCTGCCTTGGGCCCACAGCGGCCGGCGGGTGAGCACGGTGCCGGCGGTCAGGCCCGCCGCGCTCTTGAGGAACCTGCGCCGCGAGGCGCTCGCCGTCCATGTCCGCGATTTGCTCATCGTGATTTCCCGGGTGAGGCAACCAGGATAGTCCGCAATCTCGTTCCATGCCACTGTGGCCGACAGGCTTCTGTGGTGCGGCGGGTCGCGCACATCTCGGCGATCGGCGCCGAGCCCCCTGGGCCCACGCGGTTCGCGCGATCAAAAGCCGAGGCGGAAAGCAACCTTGAGGGGCGCGATCTCGATTGGATCATCCTGCGACCCGCGAGATCGAGAAGATCGTAATTTGAGATCGCGAACAGCAAAGCTCTCAGGTCGTTCAAAATTGGCCTCGCCGGCCAACCCGAATGGATTCGGCCCGCGGTCTTTCCTCGCCCCCGCGCCGGCTAGCCCTTGCCGAACCGCCTTCGTCCTGGCATTCTGAGGTAAGCAAGGTTATAGCACGCCGCAAACGCACCCGATGTCGGGCGCTGGGGTCCACGTCTTGATGCGTCGCATTCTGACCGGTCTGGCAGGACGTCGGCTCGCGCAAGCAGTGGCCCTGCTTTATCTTATTTGGCTGCATGTTGCCGACGGTCGCCGTCGCATTTGCAGACGGTACAGCGTATTGCCTTGAAGATATCGCTGAGATCGGCGTTTCTGCGGTCCACGTTCATAGCGACGGAACGCTTCATCGTCATGCCGACAGGAAATCAGAGGGTGCACCCCGAACCGTGGCCCAACACGAAGACAGGGATACTCCTGCCCAAGGCCATGCGCATGACGCGAATTGTTGCGGACTATTCAGCTTCAGCGCCGTTCTTCCAGACCTAGCCGGCACGAACGAGGCATCGCCTGCTTACCAAATTCAGGCCGTCACTCTGTGTGACTATCTCGTCGGCTGCGATCCCATCCAAATCGACCGTCCCCCGATCACCGCTCCGTCGATGTAATGCCACCGCGGCTGCGGCCGCCACCGGCTCCATCGTCGGAGGGATTGATTTATGTTCGTACATGTGCGTGCCGAGTATGCCGCTTTGGCGCGGCGGCGTGCTGCCGTGCCGGGCGTATCCGCGACAAGCGCGGGGCGACTGTTGCGCTCCGGCAGGTCGCCCAAAGCGTGCCTGAAATTCGTGCTTTGCGTCTGTCTCCTGCTCCCCGCCGGCGCCCGCGCTCCGCCGGCGCCGCGGGCCTCGGCCTCCGTCAGCTCATCGCGCAGGCGCTGATTGGCAACAAGGACCTGCAGGCCGCGCGATTTGCGACCGCGCAAGCCCGCGCCCGCCTGGTGCAAGCGGGAGCATTGCCGAACCCACACTTGGAATTCGCCAATAAGAACGACGCCCTCTTCAAGAACGAGGGCGAGTACACCGCCAGCATCGGCTTCAGCCAACAGTTTCCGGTGGCGGGGCGCATCGCACGTCAAAAGGATGTTGCACGGGTCGATATCGACTTGGCCGTCGCGGAGATCAAAGAGGCGGAGTGGAAGCTCGCGGCCGAAGTCGCAGCCAGCTTTTACGCCATTGTCGTTCTCGGCCAGCAAGTGGGCGCGCGCGATCATTTGATCGAATTCGATCAGAAGCTCGTCGATGTCGCCCGCCGCCGCCTTGCGGCCGCCGAGGTCTCCAAGATCGACCTCAATACGGCGCAGCTCGACTTGGAACGCGTACGGCAGGAGCGCGCCTTGCTGCTGAGCGACAAAGCGGCCCAGGCAGATCATCTCAATCTGCTGACGGGCCGGTCCGCCGCACAAGCAATGATAATAGACGAGACGTTGGCCATGAGCGACTGCTTCCCGCCTTGGCGGAGTTGCAACGTCGAGCGCTCGAGCGCAGACCCGACCTGCAGTCCGCGGCCCTGAAGTCCGAGCGCGCGCGCGCGGACACGAAACTGGCTCTTTCCGAGCGCTGGGAGGACTGGACCGTCGGGCTCGGCGTGGAACGCAGCCGTCCCGTGATTGACGGCACGCCGCCCCAGCCGTCGAACAATGCGCTCGCGCTCGCCCTGTCGATTCCGCTGCCACTGGCGGACAATAAGCAGGGACGGGTCGACGAAACGCTTGCTGCCGGAGCGCAGGCCAACGCGCAAATCGCTGCGCTGCGCCACGCGATCAGCAGCGAGGTGGCCAGCAACCTCGCCGAGGTCAAGCGCTTGCGACAGGCGGTTCTCGACTATCAAAGCACGCTCATGCCCATGGCCGAGAGCAACTTGAACCTTGCGCAGGAAAGCTACGCTCAAGGTCAGCTTACCATCACCGAGGTGGTGCAGACCGCGCGTCAGCAGAGCG
>CAVUSX010000018.1:0-61442 GCA_963744275.1 uncultured Alphaproteobacteria bacterium | reverse complement strand
CTCGTTCCATGCCACTGTGGCCGACAGGATGCCGGCGGTCTGCACCATCGCGGCGGCGTCGATGATGCTCCGCGCCCCTTCCGACCACCCGGCCGATTTTGTATGATTTGCGGACGGACCCGGGTTGGTCCGAGAGCCGCCGGCGGGACGCGCCGAAGTCCCGACTGAAATGGCAGCGAACAAGCCATCGGCAGGCATCCGGGAGAACAGCCATGCTTTACCGAAGCTTGCTTCATCGAAGCCTGCTTGGAACAATTGCGTCCTGCGCGATTGCATCATGGGCCATCACGGCGGCGCTGCCGGTGTCGAGCGCCGGCGCGCAGGTCGTCGATTTCTCGAAATATCCAAACCTGAAGGGCCAATGGAACCGGGTCATCACGCGCGGGCTTCCGGGCCAGCCTTCGTTCGACCAGACCAAGCCCTGGGGATTGGGACAGGAGGCGCCGCTGACGCCCGAAGGGAAGGCGATCCTGGAGGCCAGCATGGCGGATCAGGCGGCAGGCGGGCTCGGCAACAGCGTCGACCATAGCCGCTGCAGCGCCGCCGGCATGCCGTTCATGATGGTTGCGTTCCATCCGCTGGAATTCGTGGTGTTGCCGGAAACGACCTACATCCTGATCGCCGACTTCGATCCGTTGCGCCGCGTTTTCACCGACGGGCGCGACTGGCCCAAGGCGATCGAGCCGACCTTCCAGGGCTATTCGATCGGACGCTGGATCGACGAGGCCGGCAGCGGCCGCTACGACGTGCTCGAGGTCGAGACCCGCGGCTTCAAGGGACCGCGCATCTACGACATCACCGGCATGCCGCTGCACAGCGACAACCAATCGATCTTCAAGGAGCGCATCCATCTCGACAAGGCCGATCCCAATCTCCTGCATGACGAGATCACGGTGATCGACCATGACTTGACGCGGCCCTGGACGGTCGACAAGCGCTACATTCGCAACGCCGACCCGCTCTCGGATTGGCCCGAATCCATCTGCCCCGAGTACAACGCATGGGCGTTCATCGGCAAGGAGACCTATTATCTGAGCGCGGACGGCGAGCTGATGCCGTCGAAGAAAGGCCAGGCGCCGCCCGACCTGAAGTATTTCGATCGGCCGCGCAAGTGACGACGCCGCGCCGTTGCCCTGCTGTCATGAGAGTGCTCCAATATCCGGGTTTCATAACAACGAAGGAGGAAATCAGATGATCAAAACCTATGCACTGGCGGCCACCGCGGCTCTCGCCGCCTTCACCAGCGTGAATGCCTGGGCGGCCGATCCGCTGCCGACGGAGAGTCACAAAGTGCTGACCGCCGCGCTCGCGCTGGAGGCCGCCGAGGCGGCGGTCGCCGCCTGTAAGCAGCAGGGCTACAACGTCACCGTCACCATCGTGGACCGCATGGGCACGCCCAAGCTCATCCTGGTCGGCGACGGGGCGCGTCCGCTGACGCTCGAGGTCACGCGGCGCAAGGCCTACACCTCCGCGATGCAGCGCGTCTCGACCGGCGATTTCACCAAGCGGGTCTCCACGCCGGGCGCCTTCAATCCCGGCATGTACGACAAGGAGATCACCACCGGACAAGGCGGCCTGCCGATCAAGGCCGGCGAGGACACCATCGGCGGCATCGCGGCCGCCGGCGCCCCCGGCGGCGACAAGGACGAAGCCTGCGCCAATGCCGGCCTCGCCAAGATCAGCGATCAGCTGAAGTGATCGTTTCCATCCCCTCTCCGATCGGAGAGGGGATTTCTTGGCCCGGCGTTTTTTAGCTAGACCCCGGCCCGGCCGATCCGCGGCGGCTCCGCGCTCGCCAGCCCGAACAGACCGCCGGGACGCGCCAGGAACAGAACCACCAGGAAGGTGTAGACCACCAGGTCGCGCAGCGTGATGTCGAAATAGGCCGACCACGCGGTCTCGATCACCCCGACCAGCAGGCCGCCGAGGAACGCGCCCGGCACCGAGCCGATGCCGCCGATGAGGGCGGCGATCAGCGCCTTGATGCCCAGCATGGTCCCCAGGCCGGAGCCGACATTGCCGTAATAGACGCCGACCACGGCGCCGGCGAGACCGGCGCACAGGCCTGCCAGCCAGAAGGTCGCGGACAGGAGCCGACCGCCGTCGACGCCGAGCAAGGCGGCGGTGTGCGGATCGTCCGCGTAGGCACGCCACGAGAGGCCGAACCGGGTGCGGGTGAAAATCCACAGCATCGCGGCGGCCGCGGCCAGCACGATGATCACGACCGCGATCTGCATCGCCGTCACCGTGACCACAAAGGTGCCGGCGCGCGCCAAGGCGATCGGCTCCTTGAACAAAGGCGGCACCCAACGATCGCGCACGCCTTGCGACAGATGCAGGAACTCCTGGATGGCGACCGCCAGCCCGACGGTGGCGACCAGGATCGGCTGCCCGAGACGATGGCGGGCGTGCAAAGGCGCGATCACGGTGCGCCCGATGACCGCGCTCCATATCCCGGAAAAAGCCGCCGCCGCCGCCAGCGCGAGCGCGACACCGGTGAGCGGATCATCGAGCCCGAGCGCCACCATGAGCCCGATGGCGCCGACCGCCCCATAAGCGCCGAGCATCGCGATCTCGCCGAAGGCCAGAGTTGATGCGGCCCGTAATCCCGTAGATCAGCGAATAGGCGGTCGCGAGCAGCGCATAGATGGCCGACAGCGCGATCGCGTTGATGAATTGCTGCGCCCCGTAGGCGATCGACGGCGGCAGCTCCGGGACCGCCGGCTCGCCGCCGACGCCGGCGCCGGCATTGGCCGGCGATCCGAGCCAGAAGCGCTTCAAGAAATAAAGCGGCGCCTGCGCGAGCGGACCGCTATCGGTCTCCACCGCGATGAGATCGAGCCGATCGGCCGCGAACGTTCGCCCGGCGAAGCCGCAGGCCGCGTAGCGCACACGGCTCGGCTCGCCCGGCGCGCGCGCCACATAATCGATGCGCACGCCCTCGCGGCCGAGCCCCGAGGGGGCGTAGCGCATCTCGCGGATTTCGGTGCCGTCGGGATTGAGGGCCGCAATGACATCCCGGCAGGTCCGCAATTGCTCGCCGTCGACCGACTTGCCGCAACCGGCGAGCCAGGGAACCATGAGGGCGAGAAAAAGAGCTGCGCGCATTTGCCGAAGGATCATGCCGATGCGCGGCTTTGGCTGCAACGCGGAACGCAACCCGCGCCGGTGCCGCACTCCCGTCAGCTGCTGTCGCCGATGATGCTGTAGGGCGCCCAGAACAAGGGATGCCCATAGGTGAAGAGCGGCTTGCCGGCGCCATCGAGGACGCCAGGTCCGTCGAGCAGCGACATCATCGCCTGCCGCAGCGCCTCGCTGCGCGAGAGCGTCGGATCGGCGGTCTGGCGGCGGAAGATGTCGCTCACCAGCGCCCGCGCCGAAGCCGAATCCACCGACCAATTGGTGACCAGGATCGCGCGCGTGCCCGCATAGAAGAATGCCCGGCCGAGGCCGGAGGCGGCTTCGGCGCCCTCGCCCGCGCCCGCCGCGGTGTTGCAGGCCGACAGCACCACCCAATCGGCGTCGAGCTTGAGGGCGAGGATATCGCCCATGGTCAACAGCCCATCGCCCTCGCCGCCCGAGACCTCGGGCGCGGAGAGCGCGAGCGCCGGCTGGGTCAAGCCGTCCAGCTCGCCCGGAACCAAGCCGTGGGTCGCGAACGCCACCACCTTGAAGCGCGACAGATCGAGCGATTTGACCCGCTGCACATTGGCATCCCGGCCGAGATTGAGCGACTTGGCGGGGTCGGCGCCGAGCGCGGCGGCGATCGCCCTGAGCTCCTCGGCGGTGTCGGGCAGCGGCGGCAGCATGGCGAGCTCGGCCGAGTTCACGCCTTCCAGCCGCGGGCTCGACGCGCCGCTCGAGCGGCAGGCCGCGGTGTCGCAGGAGTGGTGGCGGCCACGGCGGCGTCCGCCAAGGCGGTCGGAGCGCGCGCCTCGGCCTGCTCCTTGCTGAACACGGGATCGCCGAACCCGATCAGCTTGTCGCGGGTCGCCTTGCCGGGCGGCAGCGCGCGCAAGGTCCGCAGCGCCGCCGCCGACGGCACCATGGTGACCGCATGGGTGCGCGCCAGCCACGGCACGCCGCGGTAGCCGGCGAACATCGGCCCCTCGTTCGGCCCCTCGTTCTTGATCTCGACCGGCGCGGTCGGCAGCAGCGAAAGCGGCAGCAGGCCGAGGGCGCCGTTGGTGACCACGATCAAGCTCTTTTCTTTGCGCCAACCGCTCTCGACCGGCGCGAGCAGCGCCGCATAAAGCTCGTAGGCGAGCGCGAGATCGAAGGGCGGAATCTCGGCGAGCGTCGTCGCCTCCGGCTCCAGCGCCGCGCGCAGCCGGCGCACCTTGGCCTCGAGCTCGATCGCTTTCAGCTTGATCCGCGCGAAGGCGACCGTGCCGTCCTTGGGCACCGCCCATACGAAGCTCGCGTCCTGGCCGAAGTAGAACGAGAGCAGCGCCTCGCCGGACCGCAACGTCGCCTTGATCTCATCGACCGAAGGCGGCTTGGGATCGACCAGATCGGCGTAGGAGGGAAATCGCCGGTTGATGTCCTGCCGGGCCTTCTCGCGCCCGCCGCGCAGCTTCGCGAGCGCGGCATTGATGGCGGCGATGCTCGGCTCGTCGCGCTCGTCCGCGGGCAGCGCGAGCGCGTTGTTGAGCGTGCCGAGCTCGGCGTTGATCTCTTTGCCGAGATCCTGCTCGCTGCGCACCAGCTCGGCGAGGGCAGGATCCGCGGCGGTGAGGCGCGCGCTCGACGCCTCCAGGGCCTGCTGAACGGAATGGCCGCGCACCGCGTCGGCGAGCCCGAAGGTCTCGGCCGCCACCCCGCTCGACTTGGCCGGATCGCGCGCCAGCAGCCCGATATAGGATTCGACGATCCGCTGCAGGTGCTGGCTGCGCGCCGCCACCAGGGTGGTATCCTCGTCGTCGGCGTTCTCGCGCGCCGCCGCCATCATGACCGGGATGGCCGTCTTGAATTCGCGAATGGCGTCGGCCTCGCGCCCGGCGCGGGCATAACCGATGGCCAGCGTGCCGTGCGCCGCGGCGGCATCGAAGTGATTTTCACCGGTGCGCGCCACCTGGCGCTTGACCAGCTCCTGCGCCGCCGCAATGCCGGCGTCGAGCTGACCGGCCGCATAGAGCGCCATGATGCGAGAGCCATTGAGCTCGAACTCGGCGCGCCGCCGCGGCTCCCATTGTGCCACAGCCTTGTCGAGCTCGGCATAGACGGATGCGGCGTCCGCGTCCTTGCGTTGCAGCATGAGGATGTTGCCGAGCTGCGCCAGAATGCCGACCGTCATGGGCGCCGCGTCGGTGATGCCGAGCGTGCGTTCCACCTCGAGGGCGGAACGGGCCAGCTTCTCGGCCTCATCATAGCGTCCCTGCTCCACCAGGATACCGGCGAGGCCGATGATGTATCGCGGGCTCTCCGGATTGTACTTGCCCTGGTGACCGAGGATCCCGAGCAGGGCCTTGCGCGCGTCGGCCTCGGCCTCGCTCAGTCGGCCCTGCTTGGCCTCGACATTCGCGACCGCCAGTCGCTCGCCGTCGGCGGACATATAAATCTGCTCCGGCGGCGGCGGAAAATCATACTTGGGCAGATCCTGCAGGCTGGCCCGACGGAACGACTCGGCGCGCCGGAAGGCGGCTTCGGCTTCCGGGTATTGACCACGCGCCTGCAAAACCGAGGCGCGCGCCGCATCGGCGTCGGACTCGAAGCTGTTGCCGTAGACCCGATAGGCCGCGCGCCAGCTCGGGTTCGGGCTGCCGCGCGCCTGCTGGGCGAGCGCAGTGACGCGTCGGGCATAGGCTTCAGCCTGATCGACGTCACCCATCGGGATCAGCGCCTGCACGAGATTGCGCCCCGCATTGATGGCCGACCCGTGATTGCCTTGGCCAGCGTCGCGCACCATGGCTTCGAGGACCGCGACCCCTTGCTTGGGATCGCCGAGCGCCCTGTATTGGAGGGCCATGAATTGACGGATGCGCCAGGCTTGGCGGAATGGGATCGCGCCTTTGCCGACCTCGAGTGCCTTCTGCGCGTCGGCGAGCGCGTCCTGATTGCGGCCCAAGAGCGCGCGGGTCGTGCCGCGGTCGTAGTAGAATTGCGAGAGTTCGGCGCGGGAGATTTGTTGCTCGGCGGCGCCAGATCGGCATCGGCCTTGCGCCGGGCGATCGTCGCCTCGTCGGGCTTTTCGCCGTCCAGGATGGCGGTGATGTCGGCGATGGTGCGCGGCGGGGGCACGAAGGCGGCCGCGACCGGGGCGGCACTGTTGGACGGCGCGGCCGGTTGCTCCTTGGGGGCCTCCGGGGCCGCCTTGCCGACGGCGAGGCGCTGCTCCTCGCGGGTGACGCAGGCCCGCACGAGCGCCGCGCCGACGGAGGCGCGGCACGCCGCCAGGTTGCTCTCGCGATCGCCGCTGCCTTTCCTGCCCTGCATGCAAACCTGCATCTGCGGCTTTGCGGCCTCGCGGCAGGTTTCCATGATCTGGTCGTGGGTGGGGGCGGTGGCGGGTGCGGCGGCGGCCGCTGCGACAGCGCAAGCGCGGCGAGCGCAGCCCCGCGCAAGGCCGCCCGCAGACGCGACGATTTGAGGCCATCGAACATGCCACACCCTCGGATGCCGCCCCACCGGCCGCAAATATTAGGGTTTTTCGGGCGCCGCGGGTAGGGATGCGCGGCCGGTGCGGAAGCAGGCTGAGAGGCGGAGAAATCAGGCCGTTTCGCCCGCACGATCAGCGCCTGCGCGCTATCAGCGCCGGCGCCTTCTGCCGAAATCCGGGTGCGTCTCGCGATAGCGTGCGAGCAGGCGTTCGAAGGTCGCGTGCAGGGCGGTCTCGATCTCCGGCTTGTGCTCGAGCCGCGCCAGCAGCATGGCGGCCGCCTCGATGGTCGAGAGCCCGTCGCCGCGCGGCTCGCGCCGCAGCCGGCCATAGCGGGACGGATGCTTGGGGCCGAGCACGACGCGCTTGCACTTGAGCATCCAGGCATTGCGCCACCACAGCGCCTTGGCCTGGCTCCAGGTGCCGTCGAGCAGGATGATGCCTTCGATCTCGCGCAAGGCCTGCTCTTGGTGATCGACCGCGTTGCCATTGCGATTCACCACCACGATGTCGCGGTCCGGCAGGACCGCCGCGGCCTTGACCGAGCCGAGATAGAGGATCGCCCAGCGCTGCGGATCGGTCGAGCGGCCGAGAATCTTGCTGAGGCTCGGCCAGGACAGGCCGATCTTGAGGAGCGCGTCCTTGAAATGCAGCGCCGTCAGGCGGGCGGTGCCGAGCTCGCGATCCTGCTCCTGCGGATGCTGCAGGATGAGCAGCGACACCTTGTTGTCGATCCGCTCGATCCCACCGCATACGCACAGCGCCGGCGGCTTGCGGCAGTGCGGGCATTCCAGGGTCGGATCGGCCGGAGGCGCCGGCGTGGCCGAGGCGGCGGGTTGTTGGGTCATCGGCGCCGTATACGCCCGGACCCGCACCGCCACAATCGCGAAGCCCGCCTCATGCCCGGCCCAATCTGAACTTGCCATGACCGGAATTTTACATTTTTATGACGCAAGCGTCGTGTGCCGGACGTGAGCCGCAATCCTTGCCGGGCACGCTCGCGTGCTCATGCCGCCCGCCCTTTCCGATCTTGCCAACCGTCTCGGCGCCGCGAACCCCCTCGCCTGGCGCCCGGCTTGGTTGCAGGCATGGGTTCGGGTTTGGCGGATCGCGCCGACCGCGGCGCTGCACCTGGCGGCGCTCGCCGTCATGGCGTTTACCGAGACCGACCTGGTGGCGGCGTTCGCCTTCCTGCTGACCTGGGGGGTCCTGAATTTCTTCTGGCTCGGCCTGTTGCGCCGCCCGGCGGTCGCGGCCGCCCTCTCGCTCACCATGGTGGTGATCCTGGTGCTGGTCTCGCGGCTCAAGCACGAGATCATCTCGGTCACCGCGAACTTCCTCGATGTGATGATCATCGACCGGGATACGTTCAGCTTCCTCACGAACATCCTGCCCGACCTCTACCGCAACATCGCGATCTCGGTCCTCATCGGGGTGCCGCTCATCGTGCTGCTCTGGCGCTTCGACACGCTGCGTCTGCGGGCCCGGACCGCGCTGGCGGGGCTCTGCACCTGCCTGGCCGAATCGTCGCGGTCTCGTTCGCGCAGCCGCAGGCGGATTGGGAGATCTTCCTCAACGGCAGCTATGTCTCCAAATTCGCCCGCTCCGGCGTGGCCGAACTCTCCTCGCTGATGACGCACGGCTACATGGAGTCGGACGCGGCCGTGACCGACCGGCTGAAGATGCTGCCGCAGGCGTCCTGCGCGCCCGCCACCAAGCCGCCGCACATCATCATGGTGCACGACGAATCGAGCTTCGACATCCGGGTCGCGCCCGGCGTCAAGGTGCCGGACGGGTATGGCGCCCATTTCCGCTCCTTCGACGGCAAGGAGCGGCGTTTCCTGGTCGAAAGCGTCGGGGGTCCGAGCTGGTACACCGAGTACAACGTGCTGGCGGGCCTCTCGGCGCGCTCGTTCGGGAAATTCGCCTATCACGTCACGCAGATCGCCGCCGGGCGGGTGGAGCGCG
The DNA here is from genome assembly GCA_963744275.1 of uncultured Alphaproteobacteria bacterium. GTDB lineage: Bacteria > Pseudomonadota > Alphaproteobacteria > Rhizobiales > Xanthobacteraceae > VAZQ01. The sequence goes on along the minus strand of CAVUSX010000018.1, from coordinate 52,876 downwards.
GGCTCGCGACTGCGCTCCGCCGCTGCGGCTACCGCACCTTCTCGATCTATCCGGCGCTCGGCGCCTTCATGAGCGCGCGCAGCTTTCAAGCCAGCACCGGGGTGCAGCATTTCTTCGACCAGCAGGCGCTCGGCACCAACCGGATCGAGCCCGACCAGTTCTACTACGACGCGGCGCGCCGCATGATCGAGCGCGAACGTGGCGGCGGGCCGATGTTCGTGTTCGTCTATCTGGCGCAGAACCACTGGCCTTGGGATCACCGCTGGCGGCCCGATCTCATGCCGGAATGGACGGACCCGGGAAACATGCCGCCGATCGACGAATATCTGCGCCGCCAAGCCATGAGCGCGCACGACTATAAGCAGCTGCTCGGCCAGCTGGCACGCGATTTCCCCGACGAATCCTTTCTGCTGGTGCGCTATGGCGACCACCAGCCCGACTTTGCGTTCCTGATCCAGGAGCCGGCGCTGGACGAAGCCGCCATCACGCAGCGCCTGATCGCATACGATCCGCGTTATTTTTCCACCTACTACGCCATCGATGCGGTCAACTACCGGCCGGTGAACATGTCCTCGGCGCTCGACACCATCGAAGGACCTTATCTGCCGATGATCACGCAGGAGCTGGCCGGCCTGCCGCTCGATGCCTCGTTCGCCGAGCAGAAGAAGATTTTCGAGCGCTGCAAGGGACTATTCTACGGGTGCGACGGCGGCGCGCAGGCGCGGCGCTTCAACCGGCTCCTGATCGATGCCGGACTGATCAAGGGGCTGTAGGCGCGCGTGGTGCGAGCGCGGCAGCGCCGGCAAGCCGCCGTCGACCCGCAGCTTCACCGCCTTGGCGAGGTAATGTTCGGCGATCTCCCACAGCCGGCCGGCGACGACGGGGTTAGAGGTGCGAAGCGACATGGAAAGCAAGGCGTTGGCTTGCCGCAGGTAGTGATTGGCATCTGGCATCGGATACTCCCGTCCCGCCCGGAACGCTGCCTGACTTATACGAGCCGGGGGAATCGATGCTCCATCGGGGATTTACCCGAGGCGCGGGACTTGGTTAAGGCGACAGACAAATTTAGCTGTAGCGACGTACCGTTTCGACAACAAACAGTCGTGTGGTTCTTCCGGGGGGCCGTCGTGTAGTCGTCTTTAGGGACGCACGACCCCTCACTCCTTCTCCCCATGGGGGAGAAGGTGGGATGAGAGGCTCCGGCGATGCGATACGGAATCATCGTAACCCCCTCACCCCACCCTCCCCTTCGGGGCGAGGGCAATCGCATATGGCCGGAGCGTGATTGTGGCACAACGCCGCCGAAGCGCCTACCCTCCCGCCCGTTGGCGGGGAGGTGGCGACGCGCAGCGGCGCGCGGCAGCGGGACGTTTCCGCGAGCCGACCTTGATCGCCTCGATGGCCGACCCCGATCATTGAACGCCGTGAGCGCGGCATGCCTCGCGGGTCGAGGCCCATCGCCGCCGTTCGATTTCTGCCGATCAAAGGCGCCACGTTCTTGCGCCTTGCATATCCGCGCTAGGGCGTGGGCTTTGTCGGTTCGGGTATCTTGAGCCCGAGATAGGTTCCGGCGCTCAGACCGAGCAGACCCATCAGCGTTTGGTTGAATATCGGCATCGCAAGGTCCGCGTAGACTTGGCCCATGAATATTATGCTAAGCACGAGTGTCCAGGCGGCGAGCTGGAAACGGTGAAAATTCATACCGTTTCCATCGCTCAGAATATCCTGCAGGAAATTCACCGATTTGCCGTTCAGGGCGTCAACTTTTGCGTCCGCCGCTGCGGATTCCCGCGGCGCCGACCGCGAGCGCGCTCCGCTGTGCTTTCGCCGCCGTCAGATCGGCTTTCCTCTGCTCGATCTTCGAGGCATCGATCGCTGCGGAGCCCATCACGGTGCCGGCGCCAATTCCCAGCAGGATGAGCGCCGTGCTGTTGATCGAATTGCTGAAATCTCCTGTGACAATTCCGATCAGCAGATACATGGCCAATATGATGAAAAACCACCACGCGCCCTGCAACTTGGACAGGCTGTACGCGCCCAGTTCTCCCGGCGAATCGGGATCGAGCAACTGGTCGCGAAGGAAGGTGGAGTTCCTTGCAACAATGAAGAAACCGACCGCCAAGACCGCGAAGATCGCCAGCCAGAACAGCACGGCGAAGAACGGAAGCACGGTCAGGTCGAGTTTCTTGTCGCTGATCTGGAGAGGCGTCTGGCCATCGATACCGATGCTGATGCGCATTTCCCGCGGATCGAAGTCAGGCCTTCCCAACAGCACGTTCCAGAATTCGTGCGTCGCGCCCACCTGGCGAAGAAAGAAGATGAGCGTATCGTTCTGCGGACCTGTCAGGCCTGCGAGTATGTTGCCCGTCGCTTGGCCGTTCACGTACAGCACGATGGATTTCTTGCGACACGCTGCCTCGGTGAGGAACTCGGTCGGTTTGTCGAGCACGACGGCGACCTTATTGCCGAGTTCTACGACGTATTCCTTCTTGGTTGGATCGCCGAGCTTATAGGCGTCCGTGACGGTGGCGCCGCTCGGCTTGCAGGGATCAGTATCCGCCGCCATGGCGGTGCGACCTGGACCTCCCACAATGGCCAAGCCGATGCCCAGCCCCGTCAAAATCCGCAGCCATTGCGACATCATAACGTATCCCCCCCGACACGCCTTATGATTGCTACAATATCTGATCCTACATTATCTAATCCGACATTCCCCAGATAGCCGTCGGTTCCACCCAAAATCTACATTGAGTGACGGATTTTAACAAGTCGGGTGGGCCGAACTGTCGTAAGCACACGAGTTGTCCGAATTAGGTAGCACACCAGTTGTCCGGTTTTGTGCCCCCCTTGATCGGGAGGGGCTATGAACCGGGCAGCGTGGCTACAGGACCGCGGGATGCAGAAGTTTCGGGATGTATCGAGCGGCGTACCGTCCCGACGACGTGCTCCCGCAAATGTGTCAGGGGCCGCACGCGGGGAGAGGAATGCCATGCCCGCCTCGACATCGACAAGAGAGGTGCATGTCTCAGTCAGGCACCTCTCTCGACAATCCCGCCCTCCCGTCGCGCATTCCCCTCACGCCGAAGCGGTCTTCGCCGGCTCCAGGAACAGGCGGACGATGTCGGCGGCGGGGCGGGCGTGGCTGAACAGATAGCCCTGCATCTCGGTGCAGCCGACCGCTTGCAGCTGGTCTCGAGCTGCTGCTGGGTCTCGACCCCTTCGGCGGTCGAGATCATGTTGAGGCTCTTGGCGAGGCCCGCGACCGCGTGCACGATGGCGAGCGGCTCGGCGCCGTTCGACAGATCCTGGATGAAGGAGCGGTCGATCTTGATCTTGTCGAACGGGAAGCTGCGCAGGTAGCTGAGCGAGGAATAGCCGGTGCCGAAATCGTCCATCGCGATCTGCACGCCGAGCTCGCGCAGCTGCATGCAATGTGGCGAGCGTGTTGAAGGTGTTGTGCATCAGGACCGTCTCGGTGATCTCGAGCTGCAGCCGGTTCGCCGGCATGCCCGATTTCGCCAGCGCGCTGACGACCAGCTGCGTCAGGTTGCGGCTCTTGAGCTGCGACGGCGACAGATTGACGGCGACCTTGATATGCGCCGGCCACTTGGCGGTCTCCTGGCAGGCCCTTCGCAGCACCCATTCGCCGAGCGGGATGATGAGGCCGGTCTCCTCGGCGATCGGGATGAACTCGGCCGGCGAGACCAGCCCGCGGGCCGGATGGTTCCAGCGCAACAGCGCCTCGAACGCCGAGATCTCGTTGGTCTTGAGATTGACCAGCGGCTGGTAGTAGAGCTCGAACTCGGCATTGACCAGCGCGTTGCGCAGATCCATCTCGAGCTCGCGCCGCGCCTTCATGCGCGCGTCCATCTCCGGCTCGAAGAACCGGATAGGTGCCGCGGCCATCGGCCTTTGGCGCCGTACAGCGCCATGTCGGCGTTCTTCAACAGCTGGTCCGGCTCGGAGGCGTCGATCGGGGCGAGCGAGATGCCGATGCTGATGTCGGCGACGATCTGATGACCATCGAGATGATAGGGCTTGGTGATCGACTCGCGGATGCGCTTGGCAGAGCGCCACCGCGTCGGTCGGCTCCTCCATCCCGGTCATGATGATGGCGAACTCGTCGCCGCCCAGGCGCGCGATCGTATCGGGCTCGCGGGTGCAGCGGCGCAGCCGCTCGGCCACGACCTTCAGCAGCTCGTCGCCGATCGGATGCCCGAGCGTATCGTTCACGCTCTTGAAGTGGTCGAGATCGAGGCACAGCACCGCCAGGCACTCGCCCCGCTTCACCCGCTTGAGCTCGTGGTCCAGCCGCTCGCGCAACATCATGCGATTGGGCAGATCGGTCAGCGCGTCGTGGCGCGCCATGTGCACGATGCGCTCCTCGGCCCGCTGCCGCTCGGTGATGTCCTCATGGGTGGCGATCCAGCCGCCGCCCGGGATCGGATTGCGCACGATCGAGAACACGCGGCCGTCGGCCGACTTGGACGATGCCGTTGGACGGCTTGCCCGGCGGCGACCTCCTCGAGCAGGTCGACGATGTAGTCCTCCGGGCTTCCGGCGAAGCGCGCCGACCGCCTTGCGGTGCGTCGAGCAGATCGCGCAGCGCGCAGCCCGGCGTCGCCACCTCGGCCGACAGCCCGTACATCTCGATGTAGCGCTGATTGCAGAACACCAGCCGCGCCTCGGCATCGAACATCAGCACGCCCTGCGACATGTTGTTGAGGACGGTGTCGAGCAGGAGCTGCTGATCCGTCTCGGCGCCGATGCTCGCGGCGGCACGCGGCCTGGGTACGGGAAAGGCCAGGATGCTGGCGGCCGAAGCCGGTTGCTTGATCTTCGCGTCCATTGTTTCGCCTTTCGGTCCGACATGTTGACTCAAGGAGATCGACGCCACCTCGGGAGGAGGCCCCGCCAATAGCGGCAAGTACGTACTAATGAGGATGAGTTGTTTGAAACACATCAATCAAATGGAAATAGTTTTAAGCAAACCAAAGGAAAACGATCGGCGAGTTTTCGGAGGAATTCAGCTGCTGATGACGCGCCGGGCGCGGCAGCTGCGGGGCGCATGGGGCGTCCCTTGGGACATCCCTTGGGCGACGTCCCTGGTCGGCGCCCGGAGGACCGCCGCCACGAAGGCCCCCCTGCGGCCGCGACGCCCGGTCCGGGATCGAGGCGCACCGCTTCGAGCGCGTCGGAGCCGTGATCTCAAGGCGAAACCGGCTCTAAGGGAAATTTTTCGGCGGCGATCCTTTTCCGCGGCGGTATCATGAGACGGGGTTCGCCGGCCGCCTGATCGGCGTCGGGCAGCGGTTGCAGCCGCCGCCGAATTCGTGCTAAGTCATCGGCAATGATGGATCCCCGGCGGCATTTGCGTCGACAAGGAGCAGGCATGCGCGTCTCAGGATTGGGTCTTGCAATCGTCGGTTGGCTCATGGCCGCGCACCCCATCCTGGTGTCGCCGGCAGCCGCGGATGACGCCGACGTATGCCCGCTCGCATCGGTGCTGCCCGAGGTGAGGCTGGCCGCCTGCACGCGCGAGATCGAGTCGGGGCTCCTGCAAGGCACCGATCTCGCCGCCGCTTACCTCGGCCGTGGCATCGCCAATCGTGCACTTGGCGACAACGATCACGCCCTGGCCGACTACAGCGAGGCGATCCAGATCGACCCCAAGAATCTCGTGGCCTATACCGGCCGCGGCGGCGTTTATTTGAGCAAGGGCGACGTCGAAAGCGCCATAGCCGACTACAGCGAAGTGATCGGGATCGACCCCGGATTCGCCGCGGGCTTCTACAATCGCGGCAACGCCTATGCCCGCATGGGCGACAACGACCGCGCCATCACCGACTTCGGCGAGGCTATCCGGCTGGCCCCCACCCTCATCATAGCCCGCCTCGGCCGCGGCGCCGCCTACACGGCCAAAGGCGACCTCGACGCCGCCATCGCCGACTACACCGACGTCATCGAGATCAATCCCAACTCCGCCGACGCCTACGACAGCCGCGGCTTGGAATTTGCCGCAAAGCACGACTACGACGACGCGATCGCGGACTTCGCCGAGGTGATCCGGCTGATGCCCAACTATGCCGCCGCTTACTTTACCCGAGGCCTGGCCTACTATGGCAAGCAAGACCTCGACCATGCCATCGCGGACTACAGCAAGGCGATCGGTCTCGTTCCCGATTACATCGAGGCCTACAACAACCGGGCCCGAGCGTTCGTCTCCAAGGGCGATCTCGACCGCGCCATCGCCGACTATGACGACGTGATCCGGCTCGATCCCGATCACCGCTTCGCGTACGACAACCGCGGCCTCGCTTATTACGCCAAGCGCGATCTCGAGCACGCCGTCGCCGATTTCAGCGTGGCGATCACGCAGGAACCCGGCTACGCGGCCTCCTACAGCAACCGCGGCAACGCCTACGACGACGCGGGCGACCACGACCGCGCCATCGCGGATTACAGCGAGGCGATCCGGCTCGATGCCGGCAACGCCGAGTTCTCCTACAATCGGGGCGTCGCCTATGCGGCCAAGGGCGACCTCGACCACGCCATCGCCGACTACGGCGAGGCGATCCGGCTCGATCCCGCGTTCGCCTTCGCCTATTTCAGCCGGGGCCTCGCAAGACGCGCCCAAGGCGATGCCGCCGGCGGCGCTGCCGACATCGCCAAGGCCAGGCAGCTCAATCCGAACCTGGGCAGGTGATCTCGGAAGGGTCGCGACCGATACGCCGCGGCAGGCGTCGAGGACACGGGCGTACCGGTCCCTGCGTTCGCTATGGAATGGGCCATGGGCTTGGCGGCGGGCGGGGCCTTGCCTAACCGTGGTGTACCCGCAGAGTTGCCGCTTTTGGTCAGGCCATCGACGGCTTATACTGGCGCCGTGATCCAGACGGATCGTGGGGCGATGCCGACTGTCAGATCAGAACCGTGGTGCCGTGCCCGGCTTCGGCCGTGCGAGGGCGTCACCTGCGTCCTCGACGGCGCTCATGCCGAGCGCTCGGCGCTGTGCCCGAGCGCTGATCGAATTGCTGCGCTTGCCGGTTCGTCTCCCCGCGGACGTTGACGAGAATTGGGATTGCGGTTCGCAACCCATGAGGCGCAACCATGCTCGGATGGCGAAAGCGCATCGGCTATATCAGCCCGACCGTGCTCGAGGTCGTGCCCTATGAGTTCTATCGGTTCGCTCCCGACGGCGTCGGCCTGGTCGGCGTCACCTGCAGAATCGATGATTGGAGCTCCGACCAGCTCGAGAACGAGCTGGTCACGGCGGCGGCGGCCCATCTGGCCACCCGCACGGTCGATTTCGTCATCCACGGCGGCGGCCCGCTGGTGGCCGCCCGCGGCAAGGACTTCGAGGAGACCATCGTCAAGGACATCGAGGCCGCCGCCAAGGTGCCGGCCACCACCGGGGTGCGCGCCGCCATGGCGGCGCTGCGCCACATGGAGGCGCGACGGATCGCCATCGCCTCGCCCTATGCGGACCGGCACAATCAGACGCTGTCGGCCTATCTCGAGCTGCACGACTTCGAGCTCGTCCGGGTGGAGGGCATGGACGTGCAGTTCAAGCGCATGCCGGCCATTGCGCCCGCCGACATCCGCCGCTTTGCCGCCGAGGTGATCGCGCGCGCGCCGCGCTGCGATGCGCTCTACCTGCCCTGCCCGCAATGGCAGGCGGCGCAAGTCGTCGATGCGCTGGAACGCGACAGCGGCATGCCGGCGATCGCCTACACCCACGCGGCCTTCTTCGCCGCCTTCAAGGCGCTCGGGCTCAAGGACCCGATCCAGGGCCACGGCCGGCTGCTGGCTTCGCTGGCGCAGCCGGCGCAGTGAAATCAGTCCGGTCGCCATCTGCCGAATTCGCCTCTTCCATGCCTGCCTGCTTGGTCCGCGAACCAGATGCTCTCTCGGTGACTGTCGACGTCTTTTGGACTCCGGCTGCGTTGCGGCTAAGGCGCAGACAAAAAATCCGCATCGGGCTTCGCGACGCGGGCAATCAACTGATCCGCCCGCGCCAGGAAGCGCTTGAGCAGCGCCGACGTGTTCGAGCGGCTGTAGCCGAGCACCAGCTCGATGGTCGGCACCTCGCCTTGCAGCGGACGAATGACCACTGACGCCGGCAGCATCAGCTTCACGTAAAGCGGCAGCAAGGTTACGCCGCCGGTCGACGTCACCAGCGACAGCACCGACGACAGATTTTCGGCGTCGTATTCCGGCTTCAGCACGACGCCGGATTTCGCCGCGTAGTTCTCGATCACCGCTTTCAGGCCGGCGCCACCCGCGTCGGCGAGATGTAGGTCTCATCCGGCGAGGTCCTGCACGCGCACCTCTTTCTGCGCGGCAAGGCGGTGGCCGGCCGGCAGCACCGCGACCAGCGGCTCCCTGATCAGCGGCTTGAACGCGATGCCGGGCGCGTCTTTCTCGCGGCGGAGAAAAGCCACGTCCACCTTGCCGCGCATCAGCGCGCCGGCAAGCTCCGGCGATGACTGGCTCGCCAGCGTGATCTCGATGTCCGGCTGCTCGCCGCGCAGGATGCGCAGCGCCTCCGGCAGCCACACCAGTTCCTGGCCGGCTAGAAAGCCGATCGTGAACGCCGCTTCTCCGGCTGCGCCGCGCGCCGCGCGGCTTCGCCCGCCGCATCGACCTGAAGCAGCGCCAGCCGCGCGTGATCGAGAAAGGTGCGGCCGGCCGCGGTGAGCGCGATGCCGCGCGCGCCGCGCTCCAGCAACGGGACGCCGACCTCCAGCTCGAGGTCGCGGATCTGCCGGCTCAGCGATGGCTGCGCGGTATGGAGCCGCCGCTCGGCGGCATTGGTCAGGCTGCCTTCCTCGGCAACGGCAACGAAATAGCGCAGATGACGCAGCTCCATGACACACTGATCCATACTTATAAAGTATGGCTTGAGCATACGAAGTCTTGGTTTTCCTGGCAAGTACGGCCCAGTTTCATGCCCGAAGACGATGCATGACGCATCGCCCCGGATCAGGACCAAGACCATGACAAAGCTCGCCAACAAGACCGCTCTCGTCACCGGCGCTTCCCGCGGCATGGGCCGCGCCACCGCGCTTGCGCTCGGCGCCGCCGGCGCCCGCGTCATCGTCCACTACGGCCGCAACGCCGATGAAGCCAAAGCCGTCGTCGATCAGATCCGCGCCAATGGCGGACAGGCCGATGCGGTCGCCGCCGATCTTGCCGCGCCGGACGGCGCGCATGTGCTCGCCGCGGAGGTGCGCAATCTCGCCGGCGGCAAGCTCGACATCCTGGTCTCCAACGCCGGCATCTCCAACGCCACCACGATCGAGACCATGTCGGTGAAGGACTTCGACAGCCTGTTCGCCGTCAATGTCCGCGCGCCGTATTTCCTGGTGCAGCAGTTGCTGCCGATCATGGGCGAAGGCGGCACCATCGTGTTCGTCTCGTCGCTCGGCGCGCGCGCCGCGGTCGGCACGCTCGCGGCCTATGCCAGCACCAAGGGCGCCATCAACACGCTGGTGAAATATCTCGCCTCGGCGCTCGGCCCGCGCGGCATCCGCGTCAACGCCGTCGCGCCCGGCGTGATCGACACCGACATGTCGAACTTCACCAAGACCGAAGCGGGCCGCGCCACGGTGATGGGGATGCAGTCGCTCAAGCGCATCGGCCAGCCCGACGACGTCGCTTCCGTTGTCGAATTCCTCGCTTCCGATGCATCGCGCTGGATCACCGGCGACATCATCGCGGTCGACGGCGGCTCAAAGCTCTGAGCCGCCAACCCCGATCATCCTTTTGAACAGATGGAGCAAACCATGAGCCTTTGTGTCACCTGCAGCCAGGCGCAACCGCGCTCGATGCTGTCAAATGCAACGACCACCGTGATGGCGGTGATCACCGCCATGACATTTTCGGCGAGCGGCGCAGCGCCGACGCCGCTTTATCATCAGTACCAGGAGAGCTTCGGGCTCACGCCGTTCGCGATCACCATCATCTTCGCCGCCTACGTGTTGAGCCTGCTGGCGGCGCTGCTCACCGTCGGCTCGCTTTCGGACTATATCGGACGCCGGCCCGCCATTCTCGCGGCGCTGATCCTCAACGTCGTCTCGATGGCGATGTTCATGGCGGCCGACTCCGCGGCGGCATTGATCGCCGCCCGCGCGCTGCAAGGCTTTGCCACCGGGCTTGCGACCGCGTCGCTCGGCGCGGCGATCCTCGATAACGACCGCAGCCGCGGCCCGATCCTCAACAGCATCACCGCGTTCAGCGGCCTGACCGCCGGAAGCCTCGGCGGGGCTATTCTCGTCACCTACGCGCCCGATCCGCGCCAGCTCGTCTATGTCGTGCTGCTGGTGCTGTCGGCCGTCGAAGCCTTCATTCTCTGGTTCATGCCGGAAACCGCGCAATTGCGTGCCGGCGCGCTGGCGTCGCTGCGGCCTCACGTCAGCGTTCCCGCCGCAGGCGCGCGACGTGCTGGTGCGGGTGACGCCGGTGACGATCGCATCCTGGGCGCTCGGCGGCTTCTACTTCTCGCTGATGCCGGCGCTGGTGCGCGTTGCGACCGGCGTGACCCTTCCGGTCGTCGGCGGTCTTGTCGTCAGCGCGCTGACCTTGAGCGGCGCGATCAGCGTGCTGTTGCTGCGGTCCGCGTCGCCGCGCCGGATGTTGAGCGGCGGCATCGTTGCGCTCGCGACCGGCGTCGCGATCACGCTCGCCGGCGTGCACGAGCAACTGGTGTGGCTGATGCTGATCGGCACGGTCGTCGCGGGCATCGGTTTTGGCGCGGCATTCTCCGGCACCATGCGAACCGTGCTGCCGCTCGCGAAGACCGACGAACGCGCCGGACTTTTGGCGGCGTTCTATGTCGAAGGCTATCTGTCGTTCAGCCTGCCGGCGGTTCTCACCGGACTTCGCCGTGCCGATGGTGGGACTCACCGTCGCCGCCTATGTGTATGGCGCGCCGTCATCGTGATGGCTCTCGCCTCGATGATCGCTGTCACTTTCTCATGTGATTGACGGTATCGGCCTCGGCGGATGCGCGCGGTGGCTTGTCCCAATCTCCGAGACGCATCGCCGCGCGATGCCCTTCCGATGAGGTGATGATCGAATTGCCGCCCGCACGCGTTCGTCGCCGCCGACGGGCGCGCGATCAGTCGACGCCGAACTTGGCGAACTCCTCGGCGATGTCGGGCCGCAGCGTCTTGGCGGCCATCAAGTCGGCGTCGGCGCCGGCGCGGTCGCCCTTCTTCTGCTTGGCGAGGCCGCGACCGTAGAGCGCGGCGGCGAATTTCGGGTTGAGATCGAGGGCGGCGTCGTAATCGAGGATGGATTGGTCGACGTCGCCGAGCTTGAGGCGAACCAAGGCGCGGTTGCCGATCGCGATCGGGTTTCTGGGATTGATCCGCAGCGCCTGCGAATAGTCCGCCAGCGCGCGCATGAACTCGCCCTTGTCCCGAAACGCATCGGCGCGGTTGGAGAAGGCGTTGGCGAAGCGCGGATTGATGCCGGATCGCCTCGCCGTAGTCCGCCACCGCATGGTCGAGGTCGCCCTTGTCGCGATAGACGATGCCGCGATTGTTGAAGGCGAGCGCATAGCGCGGATCGAGCCGGATCGCCTCCGAATAGTAGACCAGCGCGTGATCGAGGTCGCCCTTGATGAGATAGGCGGCGCCGCGATTGTTGAAGGCGACCGGATTCATCGGATCGAGCACGATCGCCTGGCTGTAGTCCGCGGCGGCGCGGTCGAGATCGCCCATCTCGCGATAGGCGTTGCCGCGGTTGGTGAAGGCGGTGGCGAAATCGGGATCGAGCCGGATCGCCTCGTCGTAGTCCGCGATGGCGCGGCCGAGGTCGCCCTTGTCGCGATAGGCGATGCCGCGGTTGGTGAAGGCGGTGGCGTTCTTGGGGTCGAGCCGGATGGCTTCGTCGTAGTCCGCGAAGGCGCGGTCGAGATCGCCCTTGTCGTGCAAGGTCACGCCGCGGTTGTTGAAGACGACGGCATAGCCCGGATCGAGTCGCACCGCCTGATCGTAGTCCGAAAGCGCGCGCGAGATGTCGCCTTTGGCGCGAAAGGCCAGGCCGCGGTTGTTGAAGGCGACCGCGAGGTTCGTGGCCTTCGCGTCGCCGGCGCTGATCACCGCCGTGCAGCCGTAGATCACGATGTCGGTCGGAAAGGCCTTGCCTTCGTTGTTGCACATGTCCCAGCTCGAAGGCTCCTGCGCGGCCGCGGGCGCCGCCCGCCAAAAAGCCGTCGCGGGCACGGCCGCCGCCACCACGGCCGCACCGATGAGCCGCCGGATCGCTTGCGCGCGCATGATCTCCTCCCGGGTCAGGCCGTCGCCGGCGCGCCTTTGCGGCCGCCGCGCGCGGCGCTGCGCTCGAAGCCGCCTTCGGCGAGATCGAAATTGTTGCCTTCCGGATCGGTGGCGCGCAGCTCCGCATAGGCGCGGTCGGGGGGCCGCGGCGCCGGGCCGACCACCTTCCAGCTCTTCAGGCGCTCGGCGATGGCGGCGAAATCCTCGACCTGAAAGCCGAAGTGGTTGAGGCCGCAGGGCTTGCCTTCGGCCTTTTGGCTCAAGAGCGCGACCGTGATGTAGCCGTCGCTGACAAAGACGTTCTGGCGGCCGTTGCGCTCGACCACCTTCATGTCGAACACCTCGCAATAGAACTGGCCAGCGCTTCGGGGTCCATGCAGACGATGGCCAGATGCCTGATCTTGGGCACGGCTTGCTCCTCATCCGGCGGCGCGCATGCTGCGAAATAGCCGCCAGATAAGGGATCAGGCCGCAAAGCAAGTCAATGCCGCAGGGATGTCCCTGCGGCAGAGCCTATTCACGAAGCGGAGAGGAAAGCGGCGACCCGAACGGTCAGTTGCCGCCGCCGAAGCGGAAATTCACGCCGCCGCGCACCATGTCGCTCTTGAGCGAGACGTTGTTGTTGGCGACGCCGCCGCAATTGAAGCCGCAATTCATGTTGCCGAGATCCACATGGAGATATTCGGCCTTGGCGGTCCAATTGTTGGTGAGCGCGAACTCGACGCCGCCGCCGGCCGTCCAGCCGGCATTGGTCTGGGTCGCTCCCGTGAAGCCCGGCGTCCCGGCCTTGATGTCGCCGACCGCGAGGCCACCGGTGACATAGGGCAGGAACCGGTCGAACGCATAGCCGGCGCGGCCCCGAACGGTGGCCAGCCAGTCGTTGTTGGTGGTGCAGCCGGCGGGGCAACCCGCGGCGGTGCTGGTGCCCTTGAGGTTCGACCAGTCGACATCGCCCTCGAGGCCGAGGACGGCGTGGCCCATCTGCCAATTGACGCCGGCGGTGCCGCCAGCGACCCCGCCCGACAGGTTGAAGCTGCCGGCGCTGTCCCAGTTGGAGGTCCCCCAGCTGCCGCCGCCGTTGGCCCCGAGATAGAAGCCCGACCAATTGTAGGCCGGCGCGGCCACGACCGGCGGCGCCTTATAGATCGGAGCGACCGAAAGGTCGGCGGCATAGGCCGGAGCGGCAGCGGCCAGCCCCAAGAGGGCAACGGCCGGAACCAGCGCGATCCGGTTGAAGACGATTCTGGCGATTCTCGCTGTTCTTGCTCATTTCGATCTCCCGGCCCGCGATCCGACGCGAGACCCACCCTTAGGCTTAGACGCTCGAACCCTATGTAAGGTTCAATCCCCTGGTCCGTCAGAGCCAAACAAAAGTTGGTTAATGTCGACTTATCCGGGCGCCTTTCTGGTCGCCGAGAACGGCCAAATTATGCCGGCAGCATGGTCATGTGGTGATCGCGTCACGGGCGAAAACACCAATGATTCAAATGGGATAGGAAGGAGCGCCGAGGTCCTGCCACGGTCCCGTCCGCGGGCCAGCGCGGCCGCGCCGGTGCGTGGATACTGGCGCTCCGGCCAAACCGGGCCGGAACCCTCCTCGCCACCAGCTTCGGGCGGACGCCGACGGGGGTCGGGCCTCGCGACGCCGGCCAGCCCTTCGATCCCGGCGGCGAGCCTGGCCCCATCGACGCAAACCCGCCCCCGGCCAAGCCCGCGATCAAGGCGTGAGCGTCTCGCGGGGGCGCCGGTCGGACATGATCCAATGCGGCGGTCGGGATAGCGGACGAGGACAGTGCCACGGTGAGCGATCCGAGACTTCACCATGCCGCCAACTGGGTGTCGCGCTTCTGCGTCAACGGCGTCGCGGTGAGCGACTTCAACGACGTGCTCGGCTCGCTTACGAGCTGGGACGATTGGTGCGGGGCCTGGTCGGAGCGCGCGCGCGTGCACGAGGCGCTCGGGCGCGACGCGCTGGCGCTGCGGCAATTCGTCAGCGCCGGCGAGCATTTGAGCCGCGCCGCCGTGACCTATCACTTCGCCAAATACCTGTTCGTGCAGGACATGAACCAGCTGCGCGCCGCCCACCGCAAGGCGGTCGATTGCCTGACGCTCGCTTTGCCCCATCTCGACCCGCCCGGCGAACGGGTGCTGATCCCTTACGAGGGCAAGCAGCTGGCCGGGGTCCTGCGGCTGCCGCGCGGCATCAGGCGTCCGCCGCTCGTCATCATGACCATGGGCCTCAACTTCGACCAAGGAGGAGCTCGGCAGCTTCGAGCTGACGTTCCTCCGGCGCGGCATGGCGACGCTCGCCTTCGATGGCCCCGGCCAAGGCGAGGCCGAGTACGATTTTCCGATCCGGGCGGACTATGAGAACGTGGTCGGCCCGGTGATCGACTGGCTCACGACCCGCGCCGACGTCGACACCGACCGGCTGGGAATCTGGGGCATCAGCCTGGGCGGCTACTACGCGCCGCGCACGGCCGCGTTCGAGAAACGCATCAAGGCCGCGATCGCCAACAGCGGCCCCTACGATTGGGGCGCGCTGTGGGACGCGTTGCCGGGACTGACCCGCGCCGCCTTCGTGACCCGCAGCCACAGCGCGAGCGACCAGGAGGCGCGCGAGCGCGCGCAGCAGCTGTCGCTCGACGGCATCGCGGCGCGCATCGAATGCCCGCTCTTCGTCATCGCCGGCGGCCTCGATCGGCTGTGCCCGCCGCAGGACGCCCGCCGGCTCGCCGGCGAGGCGCGCGGGCCGGTCGAGCTCCTGGTGATCGAGGACGGCAACCATGTGGCGCACAACCGCTTCTACAAGTATCGCGGCAAGTCCGCCGACTGGATGGCACGACAATTGAATGCGTAGAGCACGCCCCGCGCCGCCAACGGTGTTCGCATGTCCACTCGGTTTTCCGTCCGGTTCTTCGCCACTGCGTTGATCGCCAGCCTCGCCATGGCGGCGGCGGTTGCGGTGCGCGCCGAGCCGGGGGCGCGGTCGAGCGGATCATCGCCCAGCATATTCCGGCCCTGCTGGATACGCCCGGCGGCGTCGCCATCGCGGTTCGCGCCGGCGGGCGAACGGAGTTCTTCAACTACGGCTCGGCCGACGGCGCGCGGCCGATCACCTCCGACGTGCTCTTCAATCTCGGATCGGTCGGCAAGGTCTTCGATACCGCCCTCATGGCGCTCGCCGACCTGAAGGGCGAGCTGAGCCTGGACGATCCGGTGGCCAATTACGTGGCCGAGCTGCGAGAGGGCGGCGACATTCGCCGGATCACGCTGCGCCAGCTCGCGACCTATACGTCGGGCTTCGTGCTGCCGCAGGATCATCCGCCGTGGCCCACGCAGGCGTTCACGCTGCCGCAGTTCATCGCCACGCTCAACCGCTGGAGCGCCGACCCGGAGCACGAGCCGGGCAAGCAGATGATCTATTCGCACGCCGGCTTCGTGCTTCTGCACCTCGCGCTGGAACGCCGGTTCGGCCTGCCGTTCGACCAACTGATGAAGCAGCGTGTGCTCGCGCCGCTGCGCCTGCGCTCGACGACGCTGCCGGCGGCGGCAGCCGATGCGGCCCGCAATCCCCGCGGCGAGATTCCCGCAGCGCTGGCGCGCCGCGCGGTGCAGGGATATTCGACCGACGGCACGCCGACCGGCGCGCCCGGCGATCTGCAGGGCTATTACCACTGGCTCGGAACCGGCCAGATGTATGCCTCCGCGCGCGATCTGGCGGTATTCCTGAGGCCAATCTGGGCGAGCTGCCAGGGCAAGCGGCGCTGCAGGAGGCGATGCGCCGCGCCCAGCAGGGCGTTTTTCCGGTCCGGGACGACCTCGACCAGGCGCTGGCCTGGGAGGTGCACAAGGGCCGCGAGGCCATCATCGACAAGTTCGGCGGAATGGACAACGCCGCGGCCTATATCGGGCTCATGCCGGAGCAGAAGGTCGGCATCGTCATTCTGGGCAATCGCGGCAACATGGCGGTGTGGGAGACCGGCCGCAGTATGCTGCGCGCGCTGGCACTGCGGTGACCCCGCGGCGAGCCCGGCAACGATATCGCGACATGCTCTAACGGTCGGCGCGGCCGATCACGTCCATCAGCTCGGCGATCTTGCGGCGCTGCTGATCCTGGTTGCCCGAGGCGATCGCGCCCTCGACGCAATGGGCGACATGATCGCGCAGGATTTCCTCCTCCGCGCGCCGCAGCGCGGCGCGCACGGCCGAGATCTGCGTGACGATGTCGATGCAATAGCGATCGTCCTCGACCATGCGGCCGAGGCCGCGGACCTGACCCTCGATGCGTTTGAGCCGCTTGAGGGCCGACGCCTTGATATCGGTGCGCATGGCCTATATCTACCCCCTGGGGGTATTGGATTCAAGGGATCACGGAAAGGCCGCCATCGCATGGGCTCGCAAGACACCAGTGCGCCGCAGGGCCATGCGATGCATACGCCCGCACACGGAACCCCCGCGGCCGCGGGCGCGATCGATCCGGTCTGCGGCATGCACGTCGACCCGCAGGCGACGCCGCATCGCCATTCCTTTCGGGACCGGCTTTACTACTTCTGCTCCGCCGGCTGCCGCGGCAAGTTCGCGGCCGATCCGGCCAAGTATCTCGGCTCGGAAATCGCGCCGCCGGCCCGCGCGGCAGCACCCGCCGGCACCATCTATACCTGCCCGATGCACCCCGAGATCCGGCAGGCCGGACCCGGCCATTGCCCGATCTGCGGCATGGCGCTCGAACCGGTTCTGGCGGCGCCGCCGACGGCCGCAATCCCGAGCTGATCGACATGACGCGGCGGCTGTGGATCGGCCTCGCGTTCGCGGCTCCGGTGGTGGTGATCGAGATGGGCGGGCATCTGACCCATCTGCACATGTGGCTGAGCCAGGCATTGGCGAACTGGATCGAGCTCGCGCTCGCCGCTCCGGTGGTGCTGTGGGCGGGCTCTCCGTTCTTCGTGCGCGGCTTTCAATCGGTCGTGACCCGCAACCTCAACATGTTCACCTTGATCGCGATGGGGACCGGCGTCGCCTTCCTCTACAGCGTGGCCGGAACGCTCGCGCCCGCGATCTTCCCGGACGCCTTCCGGGGTCCCGATGGCGCCGTCGCGGTCTATTTCGAAGCCGCCGCGGTGATCACCGTGCTGGTGCTGGTCGGCCAGGTGCTGGAGCTGCGGGCGCGCGAGCAGACGTCGGGCGCGATCCGCGCGCTCATCGATCTCGCCCCCAAGACCGCGCGCCGCCTCAAGCCGGACGGCAGCGACGAGGAGGTGCCGCTCGATCTCATCGCGGTGGGCGACCGGCTGCGGGTGCGTCCCGGCGAGAAGGTGCCGGTCGACGGCGTGCTGATCGAGGGCCGCTCCTCGCTCGACGAATCCCTGGTGACGGGCGAATCCATGCCGGTCACCAAGGCGCCGGACGCCAAGGTCATTGCCGGCACCCTCAACCAGACCGGCGGCTTCATCATGCGGGCCGAGCAGGTGGGCCGCGACACCATGCTGGCGCGCATCGTGCAGATGGTGGCGGCGGCCCAGCGCTCCCGCGCCCCCATCCAGCGGCTCGCCGATCAGGTGGCGGGCTGGTTCGTGCCGACCGTCATCCTGGTCGCCCTGGTGGCGTTCGCGGCCTGGGCGATCTTCGGTCCGGAGCCGCGCTCGAGCTATGGATTGGTCGCCGCCGTCACGGTCTTGATCATCGCCTGCCCGTGCGCGCTCGGGCTCGCCACCCCGATGTCGATCATGGTCGGGGTCGGGCGCGGCGCGCACGCCGGCGTTCTCATCAAGAATGCCGAGGCGCTGGAGCGGATGGAGCGCGTCGATACGCTGGTGGTCGACAAGACCGGCACCCTGACCGAAGGCCGGCCGAAGCTGGTGGCGATCGTCCCGGCGCAGGGCCGGGAGCAAGCCGAGGTGCTGCAGCTCGCCGCCAGCGTGGAGCGCGCGAGCGAGCATCCCCTGGGACGCGCGATCGTGGAAGCCGCCACGGCGCGCGGCATCGCGCTCGACGACGCCACGGATTTCGATTCGCCGACCGGCAAGGGCGTGGTCGGCACGCTCGCGGGCCGCAAGGTCGCGCTCGGCAATGCGCGATTTCTGGGCGAGCTGGGGATTTCGGTCGCGGCGCTCGAGGCGCAAGCCGAGCGCCAGCGTCAGGAGGGCGCGACCGCCATCTATCTCGCGGTCGATCGCAAGCTCGCCGGCCTTCTCGCCATCGCGGATCCGGTGAAGGCGACCACGCCCGCCGCCATCGCGGCGCTGACCGCCGCCGGGGTGCGGGTGGTCATGCTGACCGGCGACAATGCCACCACCGCCCGCGCGGTGGCGCGGGCGCTCGGCATCAGCGAGATCGAAGCCGAGGTCCTGCCCGACCAGAAGAGCGCGGTGATCGAGCGGCTCCGCCGCGAAGGCCGCGTCGTGGCCATGGCGGGCGACGGCGTCAATGACGCGCCGGCGCTGGCCGCCGCCGATGTGGGCATCGCCATGGGAACCGGGACCGACGTCGCCATCGAAAGCGCCGGCGTGACGCTGCTCAAAGGCGACCTCACCGGCATCGTGCGGGCGCGCCGGCTGTCGATCGCCACCATGCGCAACATCCGCCAGAACCTGTTCTTCGCCTTCATCTACAACGCCGCCGGAATACCGATCGCCGCCGGCGCGCTCTACCCGACCTTCGGCATTTTGCTGTCGCCGATCATCGGGGCCGCCGCCATGGCGCTCTCGTCGGCGAGCGTGGTCGGCAATGCGCTGCGGCTGCGGCGGGTCCAGCTTTAGCCCGCGGCCGCGCATGTCTGCCGCGCCGGCAATTCCGGCCACGGCGGCCCCAGGCCGCGCTATGCTGCCGGGCGAGCTACTCTCTTCCATAATTATTCGGTCCGTGAGCGGCCGCCATGATCACCAAAGTCGCCATCTCGGGCTACCGGTCGCTGCGCGACGTCAGGATCGCGCTCGGCAGCCTCAACGTGGTCACCGGCCCCAACGGCAGCGGCAAGTCGAGCCTCTATCGGGCGCTGCGGCTGCTGGCGGACGTCGCGCAGGGCCGGATCATTCAATCGCTTGCCGGCGAAGGCGGCCTTCATTCCACGCTCTGGGCCGGGCCCGAAGGCTTCGCGCGCTCGGTCAAACGCGGCCAGCATCCGGTGCAAGGCACCGTTCGGAAAGCCTCGGTCGGCCTCAAGCTCGGCTTTGCGGGCGACGATTACGGCTATGCCATCGATCTCGGCCTGCCGCAGCCCTCTTCCTCGGCATTTGCGCGCGACCCGGAGATCAAGGTCGAAAGCCAATGGACCGGCGAGACGCTGGGCCGCAGCAACGTGTTCGCGGCGCGCAATGGACCGAGCGTGCGCATTCGCGACCAGCAGGGCGAATGGCGGCAGGCGTTCGCCCACTTGGCGCCGACCGACAGCATGATGACCCATTGCAGCGATCCGCGCGAGGCGCTCGAGCTCTTGCTGCTGCGCGAGCGCATGCGCGACTGGCGGTTCTACGATCATCTGCGGACCGATCGCGACGCCCCCGCGCGGCGGCCGCAGGTCGGCACCTACACGCCGGTTCTCAGCCATGACGGCTCCGACCTCGCCGCCGCGGTGCAGACCATCCGCGAGATCGGCAGCGACGCGGAGCTCGACGCAGCGATCGCCGATGCCTTCCCGGGTGCCGGCGTGGAGATCGCGACTACCGACGGCTACTTCGAATTGGAGATGCAGCAGCACGGCCTGTTGCGTCCGCTGAAGGCGGCCGAGCTTTCCGACGGGACGCTGCGCTATCTGCTGCTGATCGCGGCGCTCTTGTCACCGCGCCCGCCGAGCCTGATGATTCTCAACGAGCCCGAGACCAGCCTGCATCCCGACCTGCTGCCGCCGCTGGCGCGGCTCATCGCGCAAGCCGCCCAACGATCGCAGATCGTGGTGGTCTCGCACGCCGTGGGGCTGGTGTCGGCGCTCGCGGCCGCGACGAGGCACGGCAGATCGTGCTCGAGAAGCAATTGGGAGAGACGGTGGTTGAAGGCGACGAGCGGCCGGTCTGGACCTGGCCGACACGCTAGAGCACGCCGGGGCACACCGTGCTAGCTTTGAAAACCAATCGATCGCAGTCACCGGCCGCCGAGCACCACGCAGGAGATTTGCATGACCTCCATCGACAAGTTCGAGGACCATTGCTGGAAGGACGTCATCCCGCAAGCCGACATCGCGCTCTATGCCGGCTGGCGGCGGGAGACCTTCGTGGGGCCGCGGCCGGCGCTGCTGGCGATCGATCTTTACGACCTGGTCTATCGCGGCGGACCGCATTCGCCCTATGAGCTCAACGAGCGCTTCGCCAACACCTGCGGCATCTATGCCCATGAGGCCATCGCGCCGACCAAGCAGCTGTTCGCGGCCGCCCGCGCGGCCGGCATTCCGGTGTTCTATTGCACCCAGGACACGAGGCCCAACAACCGGCCGCCGGGCGCGGTCTCGACCCGCCGCCAGCGCCCCACGCCGGGCGGCGACCCCTATGCGATCTATCACGAGTTCACCCCGCAGCCCGCCGACATCGTCATCTACAAGCAGCGCGCCAGCGCCTTTGCGGGCACCCCGATGTTCTCGCATCTGGCGCTGCTCGGCATCCAGAGCCTGATCGTGTGCGGCGAAAGCACGTCCGGATGCGTGCGCGCGAGCGTGGTCGATGCCTATTCCAACGGCTTCCACGTCACCATCGCGGAGCAATGCACCTATGACCGCTCCGCGCTGATCCACAAGGTCAACCTGTTCGACCTGCACCACAAATACGCCGATGTGATGCACCTCGACGAGGTGGTGGCGCATCTCGACGGCATGCGCCTGGGCCGGGCGGCGGAATAACGCAGGGTGGATTTGCGGCCCGCCTGGGCGCATATTCGGGCGATGTTGCAGATAACCTGCAAATGCGGAGCGGTCTACGAGGTGACCGAGACCGAGGAAGCCCAAGGGGGGCCAGACCGGTCTGAAGTGTGTTTTGTGCCAGGAAGAGCTGCCCTGGAGCGGCTACCGGACCCCGCAGCTTCACCTCATCAAGCATCCGGACACGGATAGAGATTGATCTCCCGACTTCAACTACGCCTTTGCGCGGTGGCACCGTTCTTGATGGCTTGCCTGTTGTCGATGTCGAGCGCGACGGCGCGCGCGCAAGACGCCGCCGGTCTCGTTCGCCGGCAAGCAGATCAGGCTATATGTCGGCTTCTCGCCGACCGGCTTCGGCTATGACACCTATGGGCGGCTGCTGGCGCGGCACCTGGGACAACATCTTCCCGGCCGGCCGAGCGTGCTGGTGCTGAACAAGCCCGGCGCCGGATCGCTCAATCTGGCGAACTACATCTACAATGTGGCGCAGCGGGACGGCACCGAGATCGCCATCGTGGGCCGTGGCGTGGCGGCGGATCCGATGCTCGACCGCAATGCCTCCAACGCGATGTTCGATGCCACCCGGTTCACCTGGCTCGGCAGCATGAACAACGAGGTGTCGGGCTTCTACGTCCGGCAACCCGGCCCGGCCGCGACGCTGGCCGACATTCTCGCGGGAGCCAACCTCAAGGTCGGCGCCACCGGGGCCGGCGGCGATCAGCAGATATTCGCCGCCGCGCTCAATACGCTGCTGCGGCACCAAGCTCACGACCATCGGCGGCTATCCTGGCACCAACGAGATCCTGCTCGCCGTCGAAAGAGGCGAGTTGGACGGCATCGTCGGCTATTCGTGGGGGGTTGCCCGATCCGGCAACAAGGACCTGCTCGAATCCGGCAAGCTCAAGATCGTCATGCAGCTGGCGCTCGCCAAGCACGCGGAGCTGCCGAACATTCCGCTGGTCACCGATTTCGTGACCGATCCCGGCGACAAGAAGGTGCTGGAGGTGATCTTCTCGCGGCAATCCATGGGTCGTCCCCTGGTCGCGCCGCCCGGCCTCGATCCACGCCTGACCCAGGTCCTGCGGGACGGCTTTGCGGCAGCCATGCACGATCCGGAGCTGCTGGCGGAGGGCGCACGCACCGGCCTCGAGATCAATTTCGTGAGCGGGGACGAGGTGCAGGCGTTGGTCGAAGGTCTCTACCGGTCGCCGCCCGCCGTGGTGGCGCGCGCGCAGGCGATCGCGGCCGGCAAATAGCGGAGCCATCATGATGACCCGGGAGCTGCGCTGGTCATGGCAGGATCGCGAGATCGTGCTCGCCCTGGACGAGGCGGGCAGCGGTCCCTTGCTGCTCCTGCTGCCGGCCTTGAGCTCGATCTCCACGCGCGCCGAGATGCATCCGCTGATGCAGCGCCTCGCCGCACGGTTTCGCGTGGTCGCGCTCGATTGGCCGGGGTTCGGCACGGCGCCGCGGCCGGCTTTGCGCTGGACCCCGGACGCGCTGTCGGCCTTCCTGGGCTACGCGCTGGCCGAGCTCGGCCGCCCCCATGGCGTCATCGCGGCCGGCCATGCCGCAACTTATGTCCTGCACCATGCGGCGCGGCATCCGGGCTGCACCGACCGGATCGCCCTGGTGGCGCCGACCTGGCGCGGTCCCCTGCCCACCATGGCGGGCGGAGATCGTCCGCTGTTTGCAAGCATCCGCCGGCTGGTCGAGCTGCCGGTGCTGGGCCCCCTCCTCTACCGGCTGAACGTGAGCTCCTTCGTGGTCCGCCGGATGGTCGCGGGTCATGTCTACAGCGATCCGGCATGGCTGAGCGGGAAGCACCTCCTGGACAAGCGCCGGGTCGTGGACGGCAAGGGCGCGCGGTTCGGATCGGTGGCCTTCGTGACCGGCGGGCTCGACCGGGTCGCCAGCCGGGCGGAATTCTTGCGCCTCGCCGGCGGCGCCGGCGTGCCGATCCTGCTCGTCCTCGGGGGCGAGACGCCATCGCGGTCGCGCTCCGAGATGGAGGCGCTGGCGAGGCTGCCGGGGATCGAGACCATTCGGCTCGCGCGCGGCAAGCTGGCGGTCCACGAGGAGTTTCCCGACGAGGTGGCGGCGGCGCTGCGGCCGTTCCTGGCGAGCGTGAGCTCTCCGGGCGAGAAGCGCGAAACCTAGAGCATTTTCAGGAAAAGTGGATTCCGGTTTTCCGTCCGAAAATGCGACAACGCAAAAATGCTAGAGCGGTCTCTGATTTCGGTCTATGCGAGACCGCTCTAGCGGCCGCCCAATGCCTTCTTGTACGGCTCGGCGCGCTTGCGGCTACGCTCGTCGTCCGCAAAGCCGCCGACGAACTGGCTGGTCGCCAGCACCAGCAGCGAGAAGAAGCTGAGCTCGGCCATCTGCAAAGGGTCCGCGATGTAGATGCTGAAATCGGGCGGGTACAAAAAATAGGCGGCGCAGATGTCGCTCACCACGGCGGTCACGATCGCAGGCACGCTGCCGTATCTGACCGCCACGATCGTGATCGGAATCAAATAGCCGAAGATCAGATGCTCCGACTGCAAAGCGAGGTAGATCGACAGCAGAATCCCGGTGGTGAGCGCGACCAAGGCCGCCGCGACCAGAACCGGCCCGACCCAACGTTTGGAAATCTCGGACATTCGACCGACCCATCCGGAAAATCATCCGGGCCCCAACTCGGCAACGCCCAGTATATGCAATGGAACCGGCGAAGGAAAGCAGCGCCCGCGGGACGCAAAGCATACGTTGTTAATCGCGCCCCGGCCGGATTCCGGCGCTCGCGCCAGCGGCGGGCGACCAACGATTATGTTGCGACGCAAAAAGAGCCGCTGCGGCCCGGACCGAGCGCCCGCAATCTTCGATCGCAACGGGCGATCCCTACACGGCACGAATCCCACATTGCATGCGCGACCAAACGTCCCGGCTCGGCACGCCAGTGACCGGCAGCAAGCCCGCGCTTGCGCGCGGCAGGCCTTGATTTAGAAGGGCGAATGGGACGGCCGCGAAACGATCGGGCCGCCCCCCGGCACCCCGGCGGAACCGCCGGGGCCTCGCGAAAGTTGCGCAATATTCCATGCCGCTATTTAATTGACGCGAAAATTCGATTATGAGGTAGGTCTGCCGTCAAAGATCTCAAGATAAGGCAGGGGGTGGAACCGTTGCGTAACTTGCTCACACAGAAGAAAGACTACTATGCGGGCGGCCTGATGACCCTGATCGGGGCCGGCGCCATCCTGGAGGCGCGCCATTACAATATCGGCACGCTCTTCCACATGGGGCCGGGCTTCTTCCCGATCATCCTGGGCGTCCTGATGACCTTCCTTGGAATTCTCATTGCCGGCGTCGCCGCCACCGCCGAGGCCGTCGGCGACGATCAGCTCATTGTACCCAAGCCCGAATGGCGCGCCTGGGCCTGCATCCTGGCGGGGCCGATTCTCTTCATCTTCTTGGGTAATTCGGGCGGGATGATCCCGGCGACATTCGCCTGCGTGTTCGTGTCGGCGCTGGGTGCCCGCGACAGCACGTGGAAGAGCGCGCTCATACTCGCGACCGGCGTCACCGTGTGCGGCGTGATATTGTTCAACTACCTGCTGCAGGTATCGCTGCCGATGTGGCGTTGGGGGTCCCCGTGATCTATTCCGCACTGACCGATCTCTGGTACGGCTTCGGGGTTGCGCTCGAGCCGCATAACCTGATGTTCTGCTTCCTCGGGGTGCTGCTCGGCAACATCGTCGGCGTGCTGCCCGGCATGGGCGTGCTGGCCACCATCTCGATCCTGTTGCCGCTCACCTTCGGGATGAAGCCGGTCGGCGCCATCCTGATGCTGGCCGGCGTCTTCTACGGCTCGCAATACGGCGGCGCCATCTGCTCGATCCTGCTCAACCTCCCATGCCATCCACCGCATGCGGTGACCTGCCTGGACGGCTACCCGATGACCAAGCAGGGCCGCGGCGGGGTGGCGCTCGGCATCACGGTGATCGCCTCCTTCGTGGGTGCCTCCTGGGGCATCACCGAGATGACCTTCCTGGCGCCCGTGCTGGTGCAGGTGGCGTTGAAATTCGGGCCCTCGGAGGTGTGCTCGCTCATGCTGGTGGGGCTGCTGGCCGGCTCGACGCTGGCGCGCGGCTCGCCCATCAAGGGCGTGGCCATGACGGTGCTCGGACTGCTCCTGGGCATCGTGGGCGCCGACATCGAGACCGGCACGCCGCGCTTCGCCTTCGGCATGACCGAGCTCGACGACGGCGTCGAGATCGTGGCGCTGGCGCTCGGCCTGTTCGGCATCGCCGAGTTCATGAACACGGTCAACCAGACCGCCCCGATCGACACCAAATACACCAACATCAAGCTGCGCGACATGTGGCCCTCGAAGGCCGACTTCAGGCAGGCGTTCTTCCCGATGCTGCGCGGCACCGCGCTCGGCAGCCTGTGCGCGCTCATTCCCGGCACCGGCCCCACCATCGCGTCGTTCGTGTCCTATGCGGTCGAGAAGAAGATCTCGAAGACCCCGGAGCGCTTCGGCCACGGCGCCATCGAGGGCGTCGCCTGCCCGGAGGCCTCGACCCACTCCTCGGTGCAGGGCGACTTCATCCCGACCATGAGTCTCGGCATTCCGGGCGACGCCGTCATGGCGCTGCTGCTCGGCGCCTTGACCATCCAGGGCATCGTGCCCGGCCCGCAGCTCATCAGCCAGCATCCGGACGTGTTCTGGGGCCTGGTGGCGAGCTTCTGGGTCGGCAACATCATGCTGGTCATCCTCAACGTGCCGATGATCGGGCTATGGGTGAAGCTGCTCACCATCCCGTACCGCTATCTCTATCCGAGCGCGTTGTTCTTCATCTGCATCGGCGTCTACAGCACCAACAACGACATGTTCCAGGTCGGCGAGACCATCGTGATCGGGATATTCGGCTATGTCCTGCTGCAGCTCGGGTTCCACCCCGCCCCGATCCTGCTCGGCTTCGTGCTCGGACCGCGCTTCGAGGAGAACTTCCGCCGCGCCATGCTGATCTCGCGCGGCGATCTCTTCGTGTTCGTCGAGCGACCGATCAGCGCGTTCTTCGTCAGCCTGGCGGCGCTCTTGATCCTGGCGCAGATTTTCTTCCGCATGCGGTCCGGCGGGAAGGCGGGTATTATCCCACGCCCGGCCGAATGACGGGCATCTGCGTCCTTGCTGCTCCTTTGAGGCAAAGCGTGGATGGCCGGGGCTATGCCCGGCCATGACTGGGCCGGAATCCCGCCAGTCAGATTTTCGAGATTTCAAAGGTCGAGCGGGCGAACAGCTCCTCGACCGCCACCTCGCGTTCGATCAAGCCCTGCTCATAGGCATATCGGGTCAGGGCCTCGATCTCGGGCATGTTCTCCGCGATCCCGTATTTCCAGAAGTCACGCCCCATCGCCGCCATCGTCTCGCTGGTTTCCGCCTCCAGCCACGGCAAGGTGACCATCAGGGCGTTGACGTCGCGCAGGTCCGCCATGGCGAGCGCCTTGGCCTCGCAGAACGCCTTGTAGACGCTGGTCGGCAGCCAGGGATACTGCTCCACCAGGGTTTTGCGGATGCCGATCAGATGCATGATCGGGAACAGGCCGGTCTTCTTGAAATAGGCCTTCTCGGCCGCCCGGGTGTCGGGAAACAGGCGGGCGATATGGGGCTCGCCATTGAGGAAGGACGAGGGCGCGCGCGCCGTGAACAGGGCGTCGAGCTCGCCGTCCCGCAGCATGCCGACGAGGGTCCGGTCGTCAGCGATCGGTTGCAGGTCGATGCCCTTGATCGGCTTGAGCGGCGTGCGCTCGTGCCGCCCGGCCTCCTCCTGGCCGCCGCTGCGCCAATGAATCTCCGAGGGTGCCACGCCGTATTCGTGCTGCATCATGCCGCGCATCCAGACCACCGCGGTGATCTGGTACTCGGGCAGCCCGATGCGCTTGCCGCGCAGATCGGCCGGGCTGCGGATGCCGGCATCGGTGCGAATGTAGATGCCGGAATGCCGGAAGATCCGCGACACGAAGGCCGGCACCCCGACATAGGCGGAGGTGCCCCCCGCCACCGTGCGGATGAAGCTCGAGAACGAGAGCTCCGAGACGTCGAATTCCTGATACCGGAAGGCGCGGAAGAAGATCTCCTCGGGATAGAGCGGAAGATAGGTGGTGGCGCAGCCTTCGATCGCGACCCGGCCGTCCCGGATCGCGCGCGTGCGATCATAATTTCCGCACGCAATCGTAATCGGCACCTCGACCATCATGCCTCCTGGCAACGGGCTGGCGGGAAAACGGCGGCTCGCGCCGGGCGGACGGCGCAAAGGGTACTGCCTTCCGCTCCGGCTGTGAAGCCGGATGCGGCGCCGGCGAGGGCTTGCGATCGCGGCCCGCGCTTGTTGTTCCGCGGCGCGGGGGATAATTTCGAGGCCGACAGGGAGAGACCACCATGATGTCGACCGTGGTCGGCGGCGCGATGCTGCCCCATGCGCCGCAGTTCTTCACGCTGCCGGACACCGAGGACAAGACCAATGTGGAGCGCGTCCGGGCGGTGGCGGCCGAGATCGGCACCCGGCTGCGGGCGCTCGAGCCCGACCTCTGGATCATCTTCTCCAACGATCATGCCGAGCAGTTCTTCCATCAGGCGGCGCCGCCCTTCACCATCCATGTGGGCGGCGAGGCGACCGGGGAATTCGCCGGGCGCAAGTTCCACTGGAGGATACCGAGCGCGATCGGCTTCGAGCTGGTGCGGTCGCTCTATCGGCAGAATTTCGATCCGGCCTTCTCGAGCACCGCCCGGATCGACTATGCGATCGGCATCCCGCTCACCCATCTGGGCCACACCGATCCGGTGCTGCCCATCTATGTCAATGCCTATCTGCCGCCGCAGCCGACCATGGAACGCTGCTACGCGTTCGGGCAAGCCATCGCCCGCACCGTCACGGCGATGGGATTGAAAACCGTCATCCTGTCGAGCGGCGGCATGTCGCATTTCCCCGGCACCGACCGCTACGCCAATCCGGAGCTCGCCTTCGACCGTCGCGTGCTGGAAAAGCTCGCCGCCGGGAACCTCAAGTCGCTGATCGGCTATGACGAGAGCGAGCTCGACGCAGACCGGGAACATCGAGCTGCGCTGCTGGGCCTGCGCGGCCGGCGCGCTGGGCGAGCGGGTGCCCGACATCGTCTCCATGGATCCGAGCTGGCACCACAACTATGCGTCGCTGGCCTGGATCGATTCCGCTCCCGGCGAGAGCGCCCCGCACTATCCCTCGATCAAGCCGGAGCTGGTGGCACTCACCTCCGCGCTGCACGCGCTCGCCCATGACGCCGAACGACGCGCGCAATATATCGCCGACGCCCCCGCCTATGCGGACCAGTTCGCGCTTTCGCCGGACCAGCGCACGGCGCTGATCGCGCTCGACATGGCGGCGATCGTGCAGATGGGCGCGCATCCGCTGGTGCCGTTCCTGGCGCAAATGCAGATCCAGCGCCTGCGAGCCCGCGGATGAGAGCGCATCGGAGCATGAAGGCACCAAACTTGCTTGCTTGGATGCGCAAGACGGTTGCAACGAGGAGCGCGGCGATGACGACAATGATGTGGTTTCGGCGCGGCTGCGTGCTGTCCGCCGTTCTGCCGGTTTTGGCGGGGGGGTGGCCGGGGCCGGCCGCGGCCGATCCGATCGCGGACTTCTATTCGGGCAAGACCGTCCAGGTGCTGATCGGCTTCAGCCCGGGCGGCGGCTACGACATCTATGGGCGCACGCTGGCGCGCTATATGGGGCGCCATATCCCGGGCAACCCGAAGCTGGTGCCGCAGAACATGCCGGGGGCCGGCAGCCTCAAGGTCGTCAACTACCTGTATGGCGTCGCCCCCAAGGACGGGACCGCGCTCGCCCATTTCGCCCCCGGGGTGATGTTCGAGCCCCTGCTCGGCCATGGCGAGGGCGCCCAATTCGATGCGACCAAATTCACCTGGCTCGGCAGCGCCTCGCGGGAGGCGAGCGTCTGCGCCTTCATGACGAGCGCCGGCATCAAGAGCTGGCAGGACATGCGGACCAAGAGCTATGTCATCGGGGCGAGCGGCGGCGGCGCCGAAAGCGACGTCTTTCCCACCGTCTTGCGCAATATGTTCC
Organism: uncultured Alphaproteobacteria bacterium; assembly: GCA_963744275.1. GTDB lineage: Bacteria > Pseudomonadota > Alphaproteobacteria > Rhizobiales > Xanthobacteraceae > VAZQ01. Next base: position 23,642 of record CAVUSX010000018.1, on the reverse strand, counting down.
ATCTGCCCCTGAAGATCGTGACCGGCTATCCGGGCGGCACCGAGATCACGCTGGCGATGGAGCGCCACGAGGTCGACGGCCGCTGCGGCTGGTCCTGGACCAGCCTCTTGAGCCGCAGCAAGGCGCTGCTCGATTCCAACCAGCTCGATGTCGTGCTGCAGATCGCGCTGCAGAAGACCAAGGACCTGCCCAACGTCCCCTTGATCGTGGACGTGGCCGACGATGCCGAGCAGAAGGCCGCCCTCAAGCTGATCGTGGCGCGCCAGGGCATCGCGCGGCCGTTTGCGGCGCCGCCGGGCATTCCGGCGGATCGGGCGCGCGCCTTGCGCGAGGCCTTCGATGCGACCATGAAGGATCCGGACTTCATCGCCGAGGCGAAGGGCCAGAACCTCGACGTCGATCCGGTGAGCGGCGCGGATGTCGAGACGCTCATCCGGGAGGTCTACGCCTCGTCCCCGGAGGCCGTGCGTCTCGCGACCACGTCCCTCAAGGAGACGAAGGAATAGCCGCCACCGCCGACCTGCGGCCTCTTCTGGTTCACCCACGCGATTGCCGCCTGACTGGTCGCGCGCAATCGTCATCGTATTTCGGCATCGCGCCTGCGCGCTCCGGCTGCTTCGGATCTCGCGCACTACGCATGCCATGCGATCAAACACACCAATCATAGTACTTATACGTATATCGAGCTGAAAATAAGAAGATATGCGTATGTTTGAAGACGATCATAACGAGTATTTTGTCAGCGCGAATTTACATGGGGATCGTGCCCGCCAAACCGCTGCTTGGCGGATATCGCGTTCGATCGGGGGGATGAAATGGCGACAAAGGGCGCAATCCATTTGCGTCGGGATGGTGCCAACCCCGGCCGGCGGGTTCGTCTCACCAACACCACCTCGGCGCGCGATCGCCGCTTCGAGAAAACGCCGGACGCTTCCGTCCAAAGACGATATTCCCTGCGGTGCTTGACTGCCGCATTCGCAACTCTCGCGCTGACCATGGCCGCGTCGACCTCTCCGGGCCACGCGCAGGCGCCGGCGCTGGGCAGCTTGGCGGGCTTCGCGATTCTGTCCGCCAGCGGCATCACCAATACCGGCCCCACCGTCATCACCGGAACGCCCGGATTCCCCGGCGACATCGGCAGCACCAGCGCGACCATCACCGGGTTTTTTCCGCCCGGAATCGTGACCGCTCCGGGCGTGATCCATTCGATCAACGATGGGCCTACGATCGCGGCTCAAAACGCGCTCACCAACGCCTACAACAATCTGGTCGGCCGGACCACCACGATCGACCTGACCGGGCACGACCTGGGCGGCAGGACGCTCATACCGGGCGTCTACAACTTCAGCTCGCTGGCGCAACTGACCGGGACCGTCACGCTCAACGGGCTGGGCAACCCGAATGCCGTGTTCATCTTCAATATCGGAAGCACGCTGACCACCGCCAGCGCCTCAGCCGTTGCGCTCATCAACGGCGCGCAAGGCGGCAACGTGTTCTGGCGGATCGGCAGCTCGGCGACGCTCGGGACCACCACGTCGTTCGCCGGCGATATCCTGGCGCAGGCGAGCATCACGCTGAACACCGGCGCCTCGATCAACTGCGGCGGCGCCTGGGCCCGCACCGGTGCGGTGACGTTGGATTCCAACTCCATCTCGATCTGTCCACTGGCGGCGGGCACGGGGCCTCCCCTCGGACCGACCGGGGTCCCGCTCTTGGCGTTCCTGCTGCCGCCCTCCGCCACCGCCGACGAGCGCGCGGTCGCAACCGCGATCGATGCTTTTATCGGCGCCGGCGGCACGCTGCCGATGGCGTTCCTCAACCTGTTCAACCTGTCGCCGCCCGATCTGGCGAACGCGCTGGCCCAGCTCTCGGGCGAAGCCGCGACCGGCGCTCAGCAGAGCGGGTTCCAGATGATGAGCTCGTTCCTGGCGCTCATGACCAATCCGTTCGCCGACAACCGCAACCCGCCGGAGACTCCGCCGAGCCGGGCGCCCATTTTCTACAAGGCGCCGTTCTACAAGGCAGCAGCCGGCGCGCCGTCCGATGCGCGCCGCTGGAGCATCTGGGGTGCGGCCTATGGGGGCGAGGGCATCAACAATGGCGATCCGGGCGGCGTCGGCGGCAACAAGCTTTCGACCCATTTCGGCGGCTTTGCCAGCGGCCTCGACTATCGGGTCGCGCCCGACACGGTCGTCGGCTTCGCGCTGGCGGGCGGCGATACCGCGTGGTCGCTGGCGGCCGGATTGGGCGGCGGGCACGCGGACGTCTTCCAGGCCGGCCTCTATGGGGTACAGCGCAATGGCGCGGCCTACCTTTCGGGCGCGCTCGCGTTTGCCGCCTATTGGGCGAGCACCAGCCGCACCGTGACGCTCGCTCGGCGCCGACACGCTGAGCGGCATCCTTCAACGCGCAGAATTTCGGCGCTCGCCTGGAAGCGGGCTATCGGATCGGGGAGCGGGCCGGGTTCGGCGTCATCCCCTACGCGGCCGTGCAGGCGCAGCGGTTCTGGACGCCGGCCTATGGGGAGAGCGGGTCGCTCGGCGTGCCCGACCCGTTCGCGCTCGCCTACGCGGCGCAGGCCGCCACCGCGGTGCGCACGGAGCTGGGCAGCCGGTTCGATCAGATCATCGCGCAGTCGATCGACATGAGAGTCGACGCTGATCGGCCGCGCCGCCTGGGCACATGACTGGCAGAGCGATCCCGATCTGACCGCGACATTCATCGGCTTGCCGAGCGCGACCTTCGTGGTCGGCGGAGCGGCGGCGCCGAAGAACCTGGCGCTGGTCACCGCCGGCGCCGAATGGGGCTGGCGCAACGGCTGGTCGATCTTGGCCAAGTTCGACGGCGAGCTCGCCAAAGGCTACGACATCTATATGGGCACCGCGCAGGTCCGCTATCTGTGGTGACGGCGATGCGCGTGGGCTTCACGTCTTCTTCGTCGCCGCAATCAGCTGGCCGGGGTCGACCAGCGCCATGGCGATGATCCCGACGAGCGGGAACAATGTCAGCTCGATGAGCGCGGCGCCGCCCCAGCCGAATGCGCCCACCAGCACGGCCAAGAGATAGCCGGCGGTGGACCCGGCACCGAACAAAGCGGTCAGGAAGATGCCCGACGCGCAGCCCACCAGCTGCGGCCGAACACTGCGTTGCAACAGCGAAAGCAGGTTGACGAAGACGAAGCCGCTGGCGAGCGCCCCGGTCAGGAAGGACAGGATGGATTGCGATTGCAGCGAGGTCGACCAATTGTACATGGCGTAGCCGACGGCGGCGAGCAGCCCGAAGGCGATCGCCGTGACGAAGCGTTGCGGGAAGCGGTCCCCGAACCAGCCGCCCGCAAACGACATGAGCCCGCCCAGACCGAAGAAGCTGAAAGCCGCCGCCGCGTCGGCCGGCGAAAATTGCAGTCCTTCCCTGAGATAGGTCGTGTACAGGCCGATGAAGCCGTAGAGCGAGTAGCCGAGGATGACGCAGCCGATGCCCCCCATGACGACGTTGCGGCTCCACAAGCCCGCCGGCATGCCGGCCAGCGCCGCCTGGTCGATCGGCGCGCTCTGATCCGGACCTTTGCTCTCGGTGAAATCCTTCGGCACGAGCACCAGCACGATCGCGGCGATCAGCAGGCCGGTGAAGGCAAACCATACGAACGGCGTTTGCCAGCTGTCGGCCGCCTGGGCGAGCATGGAGCCTATGCGGGGCCCGAGAAAGGCCCCGACCCCGTAGGCGACGATCAGCCAGCCGATGAAGAACGACCGTTTGCGGTGGAAATAGCTGCCGATGGCGGCGAACAGCGCGGCCATTTGCATGCCTTCGCCGACCCCCGTCATGGCGCGGTAGAACAGCATGTCCCAGAACCCGTTGGCGTAGATGGTCGCGAGCGTGAACACCGAATAGATCACCATGGCGACCAGGATGACGGTCTTGCGCGAGATGCGGTCCACGACGTAGCCGGTGGGAAGACCCGCCAGCGCCAATCCCAGCGTGAAGATGGTCGACAGCAATCCGGCGACCTTGAGATCGTAGCCCAACGCCTGGCGGATGGCGGGGAGCAAGGTCGGGAAAATCTGCCGGTCGGCGGCATTGATCGAATAAGCGAGACACAACAGGATCAGGAAAGCCATCGCGGCCAGCGGATAGGCCGCCGCTCGCGCGGCGGATGGTTTCCCGGTCGCGACGGCGAATTCCCCGGATGCGCTCATGGGCGGCCTCCTCACGTTCCAAAACCGGATTATCCCGGGTCCATGCCCTTCTGCTTCAACACCGGCACCGCCGTCTCCGAGGCGATGAACTTGACCAGGGCCTTGGCGGCCTCGGGCTCCTTGGCCTTGGCCGGAACGGCCGCCACATAGACGATGATCTTCTGCAGATCGCCGGGCAGCGGGCCCACCAGATCGATGCCGGGAACCGGCATCAGCTCGGCGACCTGCTGCACGCCGATCTCGGCCTCGCCCGCCGCCACCGCGGCGCCGACCGGCTTGCCTTGAACGATGACGGTCTTGGGCTTGAGCGTGTCGGTGAGACCGAGCCGCGCGATCACGGTGGTGAAATGCCGGCCGCTCGCGCCTTGGCTATAGGCGACGGACTTGGCTGCGATGAGCGCGGCCTTGAAGGCGTCGGCGGTGCCGATATCGGGCTTCGGCGCGCCGGCCCGCACCGCGACCCCCACGCGCGACAGCATCACCTTGGTGCCGCCGCCGGCCGCGATCAGGCCGTTCTTGACGAAATCGCCGATGATCTCCTCATCCATGATGAGGAGATCGATGCCGGCCCCGGCCTTGAGCTCATTGAGGGTCTGGGGCGCCCCCTGGAACTTGATCGTGACCTTGTGCCCGCTCGCGCGCTCGAAAACAGGAATGAGCGCGCCCATGACTTGCGGCATGGGTCCCTGGGTGCTCACCACGTTGATCTCGGCGGCGGCGGCAGTTCCGGCGATCAGCACGCTCAAGCCGCCGGCCGCGGCCAAGGCGATGATTTTCCGTGCAGTGCTCATGATGTCCTCCGAGGATTGTCCTGCAAGGTTTGCGATCGGCATCGCGATTTCAGCGCGCCGGGGGCTCCATCCCGCTCTTGCGTACGAGGCCTTCGTTCTCGGGCGCGCCCATGAACTTGACCATGGCGGCCGCAACGTCTTTCTCCTTCGAGACCGCGAGCACGCCGGCGGCGAACGGATTGTATTGCTGCAGCTGCGGCGGCAGCACCCCGCCCAATTCGGCCCCGGCGACCGGCAGGATGACGTTGATCTGCTGCAGCGCGATCTCGACCTCGCCGCGCGCCACCGCCTCGGCGGCCGGGAATCCGTCGAGGAACTTGGTGCGCGCCTTGAGCGCATCGGTGAGGCCGAGATCCTGCATGATCTTCGCCACCATGAGACCGCTGCCGGCCGTCGAATAGCCGATCGATTTGGCATTGAGCATCGCGCGCCGGAAGGCCTCGACCGTGCTCAGGTCGAGCTTGGGGGCGCCCGCCTTGACGGCGACGCCGATGCCGGCGCGGGCGAAATCGACGCGCGGCCCCACGATCTTGCCGCTCTTGATGAGGTCGTCGATGACGGAAGGATTGAGCGCCACCACGTCGGCGGGCGCGCCGGCATTGACCTTGGCGAGCGGGTTGGCGTCGAAAACCGCGTTGACCTTGTTTCCGGTCGCGCTCTGGAATCCGGCCGCGAGATCGCGCACCCCGGAAATGACGCCCATGCCGCCCATGACCGTGATCTCGGCCGCCTGCGCGGCATGCTGGCCCCACACCGTCAGCACGGCGAGGCAGGCCGCCCCCAGCACGTTCGTCAACCTCGTCATGACGCCCTCCCGGATTGTTTGTTGGTTTCGTACGCGAGCTTGGAAATGCCCGCTCTATGGCTTGGCGGGCTCCACGTAGGTCTTGCGCAAGAGCGGCGCCGCCTCCGGCGAGACCATGAACCGGATCATGGCGCGCGCGGCGTCCGGCTCCTTGGAGACCTTCAGCAGGGCGACGCTCGACGGGCAAGGCTTGTTGAGCGTGCCGGGCGGCGCCCCGACGTAATCGGTGCCGGGCGCTCCCACCATGATGTTGGTCTGCTGAATGCCGATCTCGAAGTCGCCCCGCGCCAGAGCTTCGACCACCGGGCCGTTCTCGGTGAACACGGTCTTCGCCTTCAGCGCATCGGCGAGGCCGAGCTCCTTGATGCCCGCCGCCGCATTGGTGCCGCTGCAGCCGCGCGAATAGCCGATCGACTTGGCGGCCAGGAGCGCGGCCTTGTAGGCTTCCACGGTGCTGATGTCCGGCTTGGGCGCGCCGGCCCGCACCGAGACGCCGAGGCCGGCGAGCGCGAACGGCACCGGGGTGCCGACCACCCAGCCCTTCTTGATGAAACCCTCGATCTGCCCGGGATTGCTGGTGATCAGGTCGGCGGGCCCGTTGGCAAGCCGTTGCTCCAGCGCGGCGCCGGTTTCCTGCAGCACCGTCACCTTGTTGCCGCTGGCGCGCTCGAACGCGGCGGCGAGCTCGCGGACCCCCGGCGTCGCGCCCTGGTTGGTGAGGATGGTGAGCTCGGCGGCTTGCGCGGCTGCGAGCGGAAACAAGGTCAGGATTCCCAAACCAAATGCCGCGGCGAATGTCGCGTCCGCTCCCATGGCTTCCTCCCCCGCGTGTTTTTTCTTCGGCAGAAGGATCGAGCGTCCTGCCGGACGGATGAAAGCTTATGCCGTCTTGCAGGCACGGGCCAGGGGCCAAAGTGCTGCCAAAGGCCGTCGTGCCGCGCGGCGGCCGGAGTCGCTTTGGGCTGGCGGTGGACCAAAACCGCGGGTTCATGTATGAGCGAGCTGGACTAATCGCGCGGTCTTCGGGCGAAGGGGCATCACATGAAATCCGTGTCTGGCTCGGTCACAATTCCATCCGGCTCGATCCTCCTGTTGTGGCTGGCTTTGGCCGCTCCCGCGCAGGCGCAGCAGGCCCAGTCGATCTTCATCGAGGGCGACATGGTGCGCGGCAATACCGGCAAGGGCCAGACCGGGCCGACCTGCGTGCTCAACAACCAGTTCAAGCACAACGAGAATGCAGTGTTCAGGGTGCGGGTGCGCGACATCACCGGCAAGCCGCTCGACGACAAAGGGATCAAAGGCGTCGTGATCGAATTGTCGGACGGCCAGAAGCTGCCCATGCGCTACGGCGGCCATCCGCCGCGCGGCAGCATCGATTATTTCTGGGCGGCCGGCTGGGTGATCCCGGACGATTATCCGACCGGCAGCTTGTCCTACAAAGTCGTCGCCACCGACCTGCAGGGCCGGGTCCAGACCTGGCAATCGTTCCAGGATCCGCGCTCCCAGCTCGAGGTGGTCGCCGGCACCGTGCAATATTCCGGCGTCCCGCAAGCTCCGCGCTAAATCGGGATCAGCGCGGCGGCGCGAGCCAGAACGGCACGCAGGTTATTTGGTGATCCGCGGGCCCGGCAGCGGCCCAAACCGCTCGCCCGCACATCCGTCGATGATCAGCGCCAGGCGATAATCGACGATCTCGTTGTTCTGGATCAGCAAGGCATAGACCCGCGAATTGTTTTCGGCATCGCTCATCAAGCAAACGATCCAATCCCCCAATGCGCTCACCGGCGCCTTGCGCACGGGCGAGACGCGCGGATAGCCGGTCAGCTTCACGGCCTTGAAGGTGCCCTGAATCTTCGGCGCGAGCACCGCCATGTCGGGAACATTCACGGTATCGGGCTGCGTCAGCAGCCCCGGATCGGCGCCGAGCGCGCAGCCGGCCAGGAGCAAGGCCCGCAAAGGCGGGGGATAAGCGCATCACCGCATCGAGCTTTCGTCGCCCGCCAAAGAACGGTCGCCGGAACGATCGGTAGACGATCGAAGGCCCGACAATCCAGCCGCCCATAAGGCCGGCGGCAGCATACATCCAATCATATCCCCGGGAGCGGTGGAAGGATCGGCGGCGGGAGCTCGGTTGCAACATTATGGCCGTTTTGCCCAGCAGCCCAAACAATGCCCTGCAATCTAACGCAAACCGACACGCTTTCGCCCCAGCGCTCGCGTGCTCTACGGCGGGGGTTCCGGGCAGACGGCGGGCCGAATGACGGTCTGCGGCAAGGCGACCTGTGGATGACATCACGCCTGCGCGCCTATCGGTTGATCATGCGCGGCCTCATCGCGGCGGGCCTGCTCGCCGGCCCGACCTTGGGGTCGGCGGCATTTGGCCCGGCGCGCGCGCAATCCGCCGCGCAATCCACCGCAGAACCCGTGGCACCATCCGCCATCAAGGTCGAGGGCAATCAGCGGATCGAAGCCGATTCGATCCGGACCTATTTCCATGCCGGAAACGGCCAGCATCTGGCAGCCGGCGACCTCGATGCGGCCCTCAAGGCGCTCTACGCCACCCACCTGTTCGCCGACGTGCGCATCCGCCGCGCGGACGGCATAAGCCGCTCCGGCGGCATCGGCCGCTCCGGCGAGCAAGTGATCGTCACGGTGGTCGAGAACCCGACGCTCGGCCGGGTCGCCCTGGAGGGGAACCGGAAGCTCAAGGAGGAGCAATTCAAGACGGAAATGCAGTCCAAGAGCGGCGGCCCGCTGTGGCGCCCGATCGTCCAGGAGGACGTCGCCCGCATGGTCGAGCTCTATCACCGCCGCGGCTACTTCGACGCGCGGATCGAGCCCAAGATCATCGCGCACCCGGATGCGCGTGCCGATCTGGTGTTCGAGATCCATGAGGGCGCAAAGACCGGCGATCAAGAAAATCCAGTTCGCCGGCAACCAGGCCTTTTCGGCCGATCAGCTCAAGGGCGCGATCACGACGCGGCGAGAGCAACCTCCTGAGCTTTTTGTTGGACAACGATCTCTACGATCCCGATCGCATCGAAGCCGACCGCGATCTCCTGCGCCGCTATTATTTGAAGCACGGCTATGCCGACGTTCGGGTCGGGGCGGCGGTGGCCGAATATGATCCGGCGCAAAAGGGCATCGTGATCACGTTCAAGGTCGAGGAAGGCGGCCAATACCGGATCGGCTCGGTCGATCTCGCAGTCCGGAACCGGCAGAGCGGATCCGGCGATCCTGCGCACGCGATTGCGGCCCGGCCGTCGGCGAGGTCTACGATGCCGAGGCGGTGCAGCAGACCGTCGAGGCGCTGTCGCTCGAGGCCGCCCGGCACGGCGACCCGTTCGTGTTGGTGCAGCCGCGCGCCGACCGCGATGCCGCGCGCCACGTCGTCCACTTGCTCTATGCGATCGAGCAGGGTCCGCGCCGCTACATCGAGCGCATCGACATCCACGGCAACAGCAAGACCCACGACGACGTCATCAGGCGCGAGTTCGACATCGCGGAAGGCGACGCCTACAACCGGGCTCTGCTCGAGCGCGCCGAGCGGCGCCTGAAGAATCTCGGGTTCTTCAAGACCGTCAAGCTCTCCGACGTGCCCGGCTCGGCACCGGACCGGGTGATCATCAATGTGAACGTGGAGGAGCAGTCCACCGGCGATTTCTCGATCATGGCCGGCTATTCGATGACCGACGGGGTGGTCGCCGAGCTGTCGATCGGAGAACGCAACCTCCTGGGACGCGGCGACGCGGTCAGCGCCGCGGTGACCTATGGGCAATACACCAAGGGATTCCATCTTTGCGCTCTCGGAGCCGCATGTCGCCGGCAGCGGGCTCACGGTCGGGCTCGACCTCTACGGCAAGCAGAGCCTGGCCAGCGACTATCAATCCTATGGGGGCGAGACCTACGGGACCACGTTCCGGCTGGGCACCGCCCTCACCGAGAACCTGGGGGTGCAGTGGCGCTATTCGCTCTATAACCAGAGCACGTCGCTCAGCCCCGCCTTGATGGATTGCTCGCCCACCAACCCGCCGCCGGGCTGCTACGCCAATGGCGAGGCGTCGCTTCCGGTCAAGCAGGCGGTGCTCAACGGTCCGGCCTGGGTTTCCGCGGTCGGCTCGACCATCAACTACAGCACGCTCGACAACAACGAGAGCCCGACCAGCGGAGTGAGCTCGGCGCTCAGCCAGGACCTGGCGGGGTTGGGCGGCGACGTGAAGTTCCTGCGCACCACCGAGGATTTCCGCGCCTATACCCCGGTCGCCGGCGACGTGGTCGCAATGGTGCGCGGCCAGGGCGGCTATATCACCCCGTGGGGCGGTCAGCAGCTGCCGCTGGCGGACGGCTTTTTCGGCGGACCGCAACTGGTGCGCGGCTTCGCCCCGAATGGCTTCGGACCGCGCGACCTGACGCCTGGAACCACCATGGACAATGTGGGCGGCCGCCAATACTGGGCGACCAGCGCGGAGCTGCAGGCCCCCGTCCCGCTGGTGCCCTCCGGCAGCGGGCTCAAGCTCGGGTTGTTCGCGGATGCGGGGAGCGTCTGGGGCTACAACGGCGCGGGCTCGCTCTCCGCCTCCTCGCGAGCATCGCTGCCGGCTTTGTCGCAATCGCTGCAGCAATCGATGCAAGTGGCGGATTCCAACATCATGCGCTCGTCGCTCGGCGCCGGCCTGATCTGGGACTCGCCGTTCGGCCCGATCCGGGCCGACTACGCGATACCGGTGACCAAGGCGAGCTACGACGTCACCCAGCGCTTCAAGTTCAGCGCCGGCGGGTTTTGAGCGAGCGCGATTGGACTGCGCCGTCGGGCGGGTAAGCTTCGCGAAACCCACCCGCCTGGCGCGGCCCTTATCCGCTCAGGTGTGATGGCGCGCAGCGCTGGCCGACGCCTGCCGCGGATGGGCGACTTGCGTCCGCGCCGCGGTCTCGAGCCGGCGAGAGCCGCGACACGAATCGTTGCGCGGCTCGCCCGGATGCTTGCATCGGTTTGACGATTCGGCGCGGCGTTCGCTGCGTGCTGTTCCGGCTTCATCATTCGATTTGCCGAACCGCCTGCGCACGCCGCTGCCGCCTTCCGCCACGGCCGGCTCTTCACCCCCGCGTTTTTCGGATGGATCGGCATGCGACGAGGCCGCGGCTTCGTCGGCGCTCGCGCTGGCGGCGTCAGCCACGCTTTGCGGGCTCTCGATCAACGCATTGCCGGCCTCGAACATGCTGTCGAGGTCGATGGGCCCGTTCGCCGTCACGGTATCGCGCAGCGGGCTTTCGGGCACGATGATTTTCAGGCGCGTGGGCTGGCAATGATTCCATTCCACCCGGTTCTCGAAGCCGTAAGGACAGGTCACGCCGTGCCGGGCCGCGATCTCGTACCAGAGCTTGGCTTCGCTGGTTCCGGGCCCGCCGATTCCCGACATGTCGACGGCGAGCCCGTAGGTATGAAGCGAATTGAACTTGTCGGAGAAGCCGCCGACCCCGAACGCCGGAGGCCGGTAGGCGGAGAAGATACCGACGCTCGCCAATCCGCCTTGCCGCGCTTCGCGAATTGCGGCCGCCAGCCGACGCACGAATTCGGGATGCAGACGCCCGATCGCCAGCTGCGGACCTTGCCGCACCATGGTGGTGCCGGGCGTCGCGGTATCAATCAAATAATCCCGATCCTGGCTCAGGATCTCCGCAACGGACACGCAGGTCGCCTCGCTCTCGGGCGCCTGATCGGCGTGATAGACGACGACGTTCTCTGGATCGCAATTCGCGACGAAGCCGCCGCTTCGGGGGGCGACGCCCACCATGGGTCGGAACTCGCTGAATCTCCGGTAAAGAAAAATGCGCCCACCAGCGCGACGGCGAGCGGCGGCTTGAACGCCGCCAGAACACTCCGACATTTCTGCATGCAGTCCCTGTGATATGGCCACGCTCCCTCCCCTTGGGCGGCGATTAGGCGGGAGCAAGTGTCGATTTTGCGGCTGCAATCCGCCGCTCAGCTGACATCCTCAAGGCGCCTGGAACCACGGAACTGCTGCCTCGAAGGCGGATGCCGGAACGATGCGGGACCTATCGGGCTTTGAGGTCCTGGTCGGCCATGTGAAGCGCCCGGTCGCTCAGCTGCCTGGCATCTCGCTCGCCCTTGTTCCAGGCGGCGACGATCTCGCCTGAAAGGGCCGCCCGCACGTTTTCATCGGTCCAGTTGATCGACGGATCTCCCCGTTCCTGCAGGGCCGACACCGTCATGTCGAAAGCCTCGCAGAGGTCGGCGGTCTCGGGCGGCGAGAATGCGTGCTCCGGATGCGTCAACAGATATTGCAACATGAGCGGGCCCATCGGATTGAGGAAGCAAATATCAACCTCCGCGGGCAAGTTTGGTTCCCTCGGGACGCTTGCATGGTGGTTGCCGAGCGCGTTCCCCTGCATCAAGCCGCGGCGAACTTTGCGCGGCTCTCCGCGTTTCATTCCGGCAGCCCGGCGCCCCTGGCGCGCCCGGCGTAGGGCTGTCGCGATTGCGAATTGCTGGAAGGAAACCCGGTATGCTCAAGCTCGGCTACAAGCTCATGTCCGAAGAACACGGGCCCACCGATCTGGTGCGCAACGCCAAGCGCGCCGAGGAGGCGGGATTCGCCTTCGCGGCCATCTCGGACCACTTCTCCCCTGGCTCGAGGAACAAGGTCATGCGCCTTTGGCCTGGCCGGTCCTGGGCGCGATCGCCAACGCGACGCAGCGGATGGGCTTGATGACGGCGGTGACCTGCCCGACCATGCGCTACCATCCCGCGATCGTGGCCCAGGGCGCCGCCACCTTGGGGCTCCTCAGCAACAATCGCTTCACTCTCGGGCTCGGCGCCGGCGAACGCCTCAACGAGCACATCGTCGGCGCCGGCTGGCCCGGGCCGGGGCGAGCGCCACGAGCGCCTGTCGGAAGCGATCGACATCATCCAAGGCCTGCTCGCCGGCACGCTCACCAATTACCGGGGAAACCACTTCCGGCTCGATCATGCCCGGCTGTTCGATCGGCCCAAACACAAGCCGCCGGTGGCGGTCGCGGCCGGCGGCCTCGAAGCGCGCGCCTCGCCGGCCGCAGCGGGGATGCCTTGATCGCGACCGAACCCCGGGCCGAGCTGGTGGATGCCTTCATGGCCGCCGGCGGCGCCGGTCCGCGCTATGCCGAGGTGGCGATGTGCTACGCGAAGCGGGAGCAGGATGCCGAGAAGACCGCCCACCATTATTTCCGCTGGTCGGTCGCCGGCTGGCCGGTGATGGCGGAGCTGCCCGATACGCAGGGTTCGCGGCGGCATCCAAGTCGGTGTCGCCCGCGGCGGTGGCCGAGCTGATCAGCTGCGGACCATCGGCGGAGCACCACCTGCAATCCATAGATCGCTACGTGCAAGCCGGCTTCGATCACATCATCCTGGTCCAGGTCGGGCCGGAGCAGGAGGCGTTCATCGAGTTCTTCGAGCGCCACCTGGCACCGGCGCTGAGCCGGCGCAAAGCCGCCTAGGAGCGCGCCGTGCAGTACATTCGACGGAGCGCGAGCGACATCTGTTTCATCTTGCCGGCCTGCTGATGTTCCAGGTCGGAAAAGCACGGCGACAGCCTTCAGCCTGACCCGCACCGCGGATACCGAAACACCGCTGCGTCAGGAGGGGCTCTCGATCGAGGAGGCCGAGGAACTTCTCAACACCTGGAAGCTTCGCGGCCTGCACGGTGGATGACGGGAGAACCGAAAGATGACCAAGCCAGCGCCCAAACGAAATGCCCCGCCTGAGCGGCCCGCGAGCGGACCGGAGGTCAATCAGTCCGGCAGCCAAGTCGAGCGCGGGGCCGATCAGGGGATCCGACGCGACCAGCGCGGCCAGGACCAACCCAAGACGAGGATCGCGCCCGAAGCTAGTTTGCCTGCTTACGCCGCCTTGCCGAGCATCTGGTGAACCTCGCGCGGCGATCTCGAACGAGCGCAGGCGGGCGGCATGATCGAAGATCTTGCGCCGTCACCATGATCTCGTCGGCGCGGGTGTCGCGCGATGAAGGCCGCGAGCCCGCGCTTGACGGTCTCGGGCGAGCCGACCACCGCGCAGCTCAGCGCCTGCTGCAGGATCATCTGCGCTCGCGGATCGAGCCGCGCGCTCGAAGTCCTCGACCGGCGGCGGCAGCGGGCCGCGGCGGCCGGTGCGGCAGATTGATGAAGGCCTGCTGCGTGCGAGCTGAACAGCCGCCGCGCCTCCGCGTCGGTCTCGGCCGCGCAGACGTTGAGGCCCAGCATGACGTAAGGCGCGGCGAGCTGCTGCGAGGGCCGGAAGCGGGCGCGGTAGAGCGCCATCGCCTGCATCCATCTCGGCCGGCGCGAAATGCGAGGCGAAGGCGTAGGGCAGCCCGAGCGCGGCGGCGAGCTGCGCGCCGTAACAGGCTCGAGCCCAGGATCCAGACCGGCACGTCGAGGCCGGCGCCCGGCACGGCGCGCACCGCGCTGGCCGGGCTCGAGCGGGCGGAAGTAGCCCATCAGCTCGATCACGTCCTGCGGAAAGGCGTCGACGTCGGCCGGCGAGGTTGCGGCGCAGCGCGCGCGCGGTGACCTGATCGGTGCCGGGCGCGCGGCCGAGGCCGAGATCGATGCGGCCGGGATACAGCGCGGCCAGCGTGCCGAACTGCTCGGCGATCACCAGCGGCGCGTGGTTCGGCAGCATGATGCCGCCGGCGCCGACCCGGATGGTGGAGGTGCCGGCCGCCACATGGCCGATGACGACCGCGGTCGCCGCGCTGGCGATGCCGGGCATGTTGTGATGCTCGGCCAGCCAATAGCGGCGATAGCCCCAGCGCTCGGCGTGGCGGGCGAGATCGAGGGAGTTGCGAAGCGACTGCGCCGCGTCGCTTCCCTCGACGATGGGCGACAGGTCCAGGACTGAAAGTGGGGTCATCGCAGCCATATGGGGATGAGGCTTGCCACCGTCCACGGCCGCCGGCAAGGCGGCGCGTCGGGCGCGCGCCCTATGACGCATCAAATCCGGCGCAGAGGTATCGACATCGCGAGCAGCGCCCCGCGGCCGTAAACCCGGAGATGACCAGGAAAGCGGTCCGGAACGCATCCGCGATCTCGGACTGCACGATCGCCTGCCGGGCGGCGGGAAGCGACGACAAGACGCCGGGTCCCCGCTCCATCATGGTCGCGAACAGCGCCGCGGTATCCCGGTCGGTCGCCGACAATACCGCGAACAGCACCGAGGCCACCGCCGCGGTACCGAACGCCGCCCCGATCGAGCGCGAGAATTGCACCGACGCCGCCGCCTCTCCCAGCATCCCGGGGCCCGACGCGGACTGGACCGTCACCTGCACCACCCCCATGACGGTTCCCATGCAGAGCCCGTTCCACAGAAAGACCCAGGCCATTTGCACGGTCCCGATATGCGGGGCCGCCAGCGCCAGCAACAAGAGGTTCAAGGTCACCAGGATCAATCCATAGGACGGAAAGATCGCGGTGCGCCCCGAGATGGTGACCATGCGGCCGGTCAGCATCGAGCCGATGCCGATCCCGATCATCAGCGGCAGCAGCAGCAGGCCGGTTTGCGACGGCGAAATTCCGCGCACCACGATCAGATAGATCGGCAGGAAGGTGATCAGCGAGACCAGCGCGGCGCCGTGGCAGGCCGCCAGACCGTCGCTGCGCCAGATCGTCGCCTGCCGCAGCAGCGAGATCGGCAGCAGCGGGGATGCGGTCGCGAGCTCGCGACGGATCAGCAGCACCAGAGCCAGGATGGCGAACGCCACCAGGCCGAGAATGGTCGGCAGCGCGGACGGGTCCAGATGCTGCGCCCGCTCCAGCGCCAGAATGAGCGGCGCGACCAGGCACGCGAACAGCAACACGCCCCAGCCGTCGATGTGCCAGCGGCCGGAGGGGTGCGGATGCGACGGCAGCCGCAGCGTCAGCACCGCGGCGACGACGCCGAGCGGCAGGTTGATCAGGAAGATCGACTGCCAGCCCAGGTGTTGCGCCATGAAGCCGCCCGCCACCGGCCCGAAGGCATTGGCGGAAATTCCGACGCCCGCCAGATAACCTTGGTATCGCGCCCGCTCCCGCGGCGGGATGGCCTCACCGACCAGCGCTTGCGACAAGGTCATGAGGCCGCCGCCGCCCAGCCCCTGCAACACCCGGGCGGCGGTGAGCATCTCGATGCTGGTGCACAAGGCGCACAACAGCGACGCGGCCATGAAGATGCACAGCCCGACGATCATCAGGCGGCGGCGGCCATATTCGTCGCCCAGCCGGCCGTAGATGGGCGCCGCCACCGTCGAGGCGATCAAATAGGACACCACGACCCAGGACGCGCGTTCCGCCTCGCCGGTCGATGCCACGATCGCCGGCAGCGCGGTCGCCACGATGGTCTGGTCGACGGCCGCCAGAAACATCGGCAGCATGATGGAGGGAAAAACGCGCAGGAACGAAAATTGATCGGGAGCGCTCACGGGTCGCACGATGTCCTCACTCTCACCCCGAACGACGAGCGCATCGGGCTTCACGGCGAAGCGTAAGCTGCATTCAATGCGCCAGCAGCACCGGCACCGTCGCGTTGGTGAGAATGTGTTGGGTGGTCCCGCCGAAGATCATCTGACGCAGCCGGCTTTGGGTGTAGGCGCCCTTGACGATGAGGTCGCAACCGAGCGCGTCCGCCTGCGCCAACACCACCTCGCCGGCGCGGCGTTGCCCGGGCGCGACGATCAGGGACTTGGCCGGCACCCCGTTCCGCAAGAGATTTCGCGCCATCTGCTCGCCTGTCGGCCCCGGAACGGTGGCGCCTTCCACCGTGCATATGATCACGCGAGCGGCTTTGCGCAACAGCGGCATGGCGAAGGCCGTGGCACGGGCCTGCTCCGTGCTGCAGTTCCAGGCGATCAGTATCTTCTCGCCGATGCTGCGCGGGGGCGCCGGCGGCGCCAGCAGCACCGGCCGACCGCTGTCGAACAATGCGGCCTCCAATGTGGCCATGCGCGGACCTTGGCGGCCCTTTGCGGGCCGGCCCAATATGATGAGATCGAAGACGCGGCCATAGCTGCCGACGAAGTCTTCCCCGCCCGGGGCGGCGTCGAACCAGGTCGAGGACAGCGAGGCGGCGGCTGCCTCCGCATCCGGTACCTGCTTGGCGCGCATGTAGGATTCGAAAATACCGCGCGCCTCCTTGATGATCTCCAGGTCGTTCTCGCGCAAGCTGACCACGGTCAGGCTGTTGACCGGGTCCATGGTCACCACGTTGCCGATCGCCGGCCGCAACGCGAACCCCTCGATATGAGAGGCGAACTTGCCGCCCACCAGCAGCGCGGTCTCCAGCACGGACTGGATGGAATCGTGAGGCTCGATGGGAACCAGAATGGTCTTCATGGGCCGGTCGCCTGTTTTGCGCGCGACTTACCCATACCACAGCACCGGGAGCGAAAATTCAAGCGCCGGCCGCCGATCGGCTTCGGGCAGGAACCGTTTAAATTTTCTGCGACGGCTCGTTCCGCGCCGGAACGGAAGCCGGAGCTTCGGGTTCTCAGGAGGGGCGTCACCACCTGCCGTCAAAGGGAGCGTCCCGCAATGTGCGACTACAGCCTGGAAAGCGTCAAGACCCGGCCCGCCCAGGTCGGAGACGAGTTGATAACGACCGGTTTCAGCAACTCGATCACACGCGGCTTCGCAGCGCTCGGCCATCCCGAGGTGGCGGTCTGCCTGCGCGCGGGCACGGAAATCGCGTTCGAGCGCGAGATCGAATATGACGGCCTGCTGCCGTTCATGCGCAACCGGAAAGCCGGCGCGAAATTGGCGCGTTTCCGCCAGATCAGCAACGAAATTCCGTCCCATCAGGACGCGCTGGAATTTCCCAACGGCAAGGTGGTGCTGCTGACCAAGCTGGCCCGAGGCCAGCACGCCAAGGTGCTGCAATTGCCCGCCTCCGCCCAGACGATCGAGGAGCTCGAAGGCCGAGCCCTCACCTCCCTGGTGCCTTGATCGGGAGAAGGCATTCCGGTGCCGGCCGGGCGTGCGCTTTCCGGGACCGCGTCCTCAATGCGAAGGCTTCGGCTTCGGGTTCTCGCCGATTTCAGCCTTCGCCCGGACCACCTCGCCCAGACGATGGTGATCGTCGGGCTCCAGGCCCTCCGCACTTCCGGCCATGCCTTCATTGCTGGCCGTCAGCAACTGGCGCGCATCCTGCTCCCAATTGCTCAGGGCCTTGGACTTTTCGCCGGGGGAAAGGCTCTCATCGGCGGCAATATCGGCAGGCTTGTCGTAATGCGTTTCCGGATTGTCCACCCGGTCGAGTGATCTGTCTGAATCCCCGGACATCAGTTCGTCTCCTTCGCTGTCTTCGCGTCAAGGCGCCATCTTGCGAGCCGCACAGTCGGGACGCCCAATGCAGACAACAGCCCGCAAGCCGCAAAGTTCCTGGCGGAAGGGCCGGTCTCCCGTCTCGACCGCGCGCAGCCGACAAAAAAGCGGCCCCATGAGCCGCTTTCTGGACAACAACCCGATCGGTCGACGAAAGACGCCTACCAATGACCTCGCCGTCGGCCCCAGTACCCGCCACCGCCGAACAAAAGTACGAGCACGAGAACGATCAAGATCAATTCCATAAGACGCTCCGTTGCTTCCAATTTCCGGCGAACCGGCATCACCTGTCAATGCAACGGCTTTGTCGACGTTTTGTTCCCGCTCAACAACAAATGTACGCGCAGACCGCATCGACGCTCCGTCAAGAGCATGCACCGACCTATGCGGCACCGATTTTTCCGAGCAAGAGACCGAGGGCGAACACCAATCCTCCGCCGACGATCACTTGCAGGATCGTGGCCGGCAGGCTTCCCTTCATGAACCGGAATCGAATGAAGCCGATCGCCAGCAGCTCGAGCCCCACGACCGTGTAGGCGACATCGAGAGCGACCGGCAGGCTGGAGATGAGAAACGGGAACGTGTGGAGCATTCCACCGACGGCGGTCGCGACGCCGGTGATGGCGCCCCGCACAGCGGGTGGGCCGCGCCCGGTGACCGCGCCGTCGTCGGAAAGCGCCTCCGCCAGCCCCATGCTCACGCCCGCGCCCAGCGACGCGGCGAGGCCGACGAAAAATGCATCGGCGGGCTTCCCGCTGAGACCGGCCGCTGCGAAGATCGGCGCAAGCGTCGAAACGGCGCCATCCATCAATCCCAGCAGGGCCGGCTGGACCTTTTGCAGGACGAAGCTTCGACCGCTCGTGGTTTTGTTGGAGCGCTTCGCTCTTGTCGGCATGATCCGGTTCACCTCGCGCATCACGATGCTTGTGCCTTCGGGCCTGGGCGACGCGTTCAATAGCGAGCAACCGATCCTGCAAAAAATCGCCGCTGCATTATCGAGGCTCCAGACCCTCCCCCTAACCGCCGCCCTCCATCCGGCGTTCCCGAGAAGTGCCAAAAAACCTCATAAGTCCGTGTTGTTCAGGCCTCCGGCGCGCCCTCGCCGCAACCTTGTCGATTCGGGAACCCTCACGGCTGGGCTTCGTTGGAGGTTGGAATCGAGGCAGCGTGCCGGGCGGCTGTCGTCCCGACAGCGAGAGCCTTCGGGTTCGCTCGTCCGGCCCGCTCTTCATTTCCACCGCCATACATTTTTGTAATCAACAAATGACGTCTTGCTCGGCTCCGGATCCCGACCTAACTGGATCACACTTCCGCAGCGCAGCCCATTCCTGCAATCCCGCGCGCGCCGCATCCGTGATCCGGAGTCCGGTGGATGATTCGTTTCCTGCTGTTCTTCGCTCTCGCTGCGGTGATGTTGCTGCACGGCGCCGCCTGGGCCGAGGTCAAAGGTATCGCCTTGGTCCAGGTCCAGGATCCCAAGCGAGGATCGCTACCCGACACGTTGGTCGGCTATGGGGTCGCTGAATCGGCGAATACGCTCACCCGCAGCTTCCAGCGTGACGGCCAGATAACCAACATCATGGTCGAGGTCGGCGATCAATTCAAAAAGGGCGATCCGCTCTTGGACTTCGGTGCCGCACCGGCGGCCGTCATCGCCTATGAGCAGGCGAAGACCGCGCTGCGCCTGGCGCAGGGAACGGTGGCGCGCACCAAGCAGCTGCTCGATCTCAAGCTCGCCACCCGGGATCAGCTGGAGACCGCCGAGAAGGCCGCGTCGGACGCGCAGCTGACCAAAGACATGTACGAGCAGCAGGGCGCCACCAAGGACGAAATTCTCACCGCTCCGTTCGATGGCATCGTGACCGCGATCTCGGTTTCCAAGGGCGACCGGGTCGCGGCCGGGACGGCGTTGATGACGCTCGCGGAAACCGACAAGGTCAGGCTGAACATCGGGATCGAGCCGTCGCAGATCAGCCGGCTGAAGGCCGGGCTGCCGGTGGAGCTCGAATCCCTCGTGCCGGGCAGGACTCCCATCAAGGCCAAGGTGAGAGGGGTTGGAGCCGCCATCGATCCCAAGACCCGGCTGGTGCCGGTAGCGATTGAGCTCGCGCCGGGCAGTGCGCTGCCGGGGGAGAACTTCAGGGCGGTGATAACCACCGGCGCCTTCGAAGGCTGGCTGGTCGCGCGCGACGCCGTCGGCAGCGACAAGAAGGGGGCGTTCGTCTTCCAGGTCGACGACCAGCACGCCAAGCGCATCGACGTCAACGTCGTCGGATCGGTCGGCGACACCAGCGCGGTCACGGGCGATATCGATCCGCATAAGAAGCTCGTCCTGGCCGGAGGCTATCAGCTCGGGGATGGCGACGAAGTTCGAACCCGCGAGACGGCTCCGGCCGTGGCGGCCGAGAAGGATCAAGGCGCCGGAGCCGGCGAGAAGATCGAGGGAGAGGCTGCGAGAGAATGAGCAGCGAACTCTTTGCCGACGCCCTGCCCGGCCATCGGCTGAAACCTATGGCTGGTCGTCTTGATCCGGGCCGGTTGATTGGAGTTTTTCGACCCACTGCGCCGGCGGAACCGCTTCGACGAACCGGGCTTCGCGCGGCGTCCACCGGTGCTCGGCGCGGCAATAGGGGCAATAGGCGGTGCACATGGTTCCGGTCAGCATCCGAAAGGTCACTTCGTCGAGCTGGATGCCGGTGGAAAACTCCCGGCCGGTCGTCGGGCACAAAACCAGCAGCACGCCCATGCTCTCATCATCCCACAAGCCGGACCCGGCCCTCAAAGCATAGGGGCGAGCAATGGGTCGTCATCACCAACGATTCATCGGCAGCTGACGGCGCCTGGAGAGCACGATAAAGCCTATCATCAGCATAAAGACAAGGACGCCCACCGCCATGGCGTGCGGAAACACCAGCCAAAGAACCAAGGCAACCAGCACCGCCGTCGGCGCCAGGGCCCACAGCAGCACCACCCCGGCCACACCCGCCATCAGAAGCAACAGCGGAATGACGATCAGCACGGCAGCCGCCAGCATGATCGCAAACATCAGCTCCACGAGGATCATGGTCAACTCCAAACCCCACCCGCCCGCCTGAATATGGGATTTGCGCAGGCGCCCGACAAGAGTTCCGGCCGCTCTAACGGAAACGGCGCTCGCTGCCGCAGGCCCGGAGTTGCAACCGTCGGCATGGATGCCCAACCCAAAGTCCGGCCGCCGACATAAGACGCCCCTCAAGCATCGCAGACGTGCTAATTCCGGTTTCCTTGAGCAATCGCGCCAGCCGCTTGCGCGCGTAATGCATGCGGGTCTTGACGGTGGCCGCGGGAATCCCGGCGATCTCAGCGACCTCCTCGACAGACTTTTCGTGATAGTACACGAGGTCGATGATCTCCCGATGCGCCGGCGAGAGCATCGTCAAGCAATGCGCCAGCACCGCGCTGCGATCCTTCTTGTCCAGGACGCTTCGCCGGAGCGCAATCGGCCTCAGCTTCATGACTGTATTGCGCTCCGGCGGAAGTGAGTGCGACCGCGCTCACGACGGCGATGCCGTCCTAATAGCAGCGTGTAATGTTGATCGACCGCTCGCCGCCGCCTTCCGAGGGCACCTTTTGGGTCTCGGTGCGGCAGCCCGGCTGATAGGTGACGATCGGCCGGGAACGCTCGGAGAAGTTTTCGGCCGGATAGGGATACGGGAACCCGCCGTAGGCGTACTCGGCCGGGTAATAGCTCGGGAAATCGGACCCGTAACCCCACCACCACGGAGAGCCGGGGCTCTCGGCGCTCCGCCTGCCGCGCCATATGGAAGCCGTTGATCGGCCTCATCCCCTCCGGCCGGAACGTGTGAGCGGAAAACGGTGTCGCGATCGAGGGCCGGACGAAGCTTCGGGCCCCGAGCGACGAAGCAGAGACGAATCCGCCCGATCTCGCCGATGTCTCGACCGGCGCCGCCATCGTGGTGATGCCGAGAACCACGATGCTGGCCGCAAATATTCGAAAAATCATCACCCTACTCCCTGCCTACACGATCGGGCCGCATCGGAATAAGGTTAGCGCATTCTTAATGAGGCGCGCAAAGCGGCGATGGTGGCATTTCGGCGGTGAGGTTAATCGACGAGCTTGCGGCGCACACCGGCCCGGCTGCAGCGAACCGGGCCCGGGTTACCGCCTCTCGACGCGGGCTCTAGCAGGCTGCTGAAAAACCGTGTTTTCCGGGTGATTTTATCGATGTGTTCGGGAGTGGGAACCGGAGTGAGCGGTTGTGAACCGCGCCATGTGCGCGATATTTGCTGCAGTGTTGGGCCATATTCGATCCTCCAGACGGATTCATCCGGTTGCTGCCAGGATTTTGGGGATGCGGACGAGATTGTAGGCGGCGGCGGTCAGCACGAAGAACCACTCGACCAGGTCACGACCGCGATGGCGGGTCTTGCGCAGGCCGCCGACGGTCTTCATCCATCCGAACGTCTCCTCGATCCGCTTGCGCTTGATGGTGCTGATGCGATAGCCGCGATGGCGCGTCGTGCGCGCGTCGATCGCGGAGCGGCGATTGGTGTCGTTCTGCGAGACATGCGGTGTGCAGCCGCGTTTGCGGCAACCCGCGACAAAGTCGGCGGTGTCATAGTTTTTGTCGCCGCCGACGGTGCTGCCGGGCCCGACGTTATCCTTGATCATGGCCAGCGCCGTGGTGCGCTCCGCAGTGCCGTTGGCTTCGGTCAGGCGTGCATCGACGACGAGGCCGTTGCGGTTCTCCATCAGCACGTGTCCCATATGGCAGAGCTTGGCCTCCTTGCCGGCGCCCTTGCGGAACAGCCGGGCGTCGGGATCGGTGGTCGAGGAATGCGTGTCGTTCTTGCGCTTCTCGCCATGGAAGTTGCGCTCCGCATTGCGCCCGCCACTGCCGCGCCCGCCCTTGTCCGAGGAGCCGCCGCCGTCCTTGGGCACAAAGCTCTTCATGCTGGCCCAGGCCTCAATCAGCGTGCCGTCGACCGAAAAATGCTCGCTCGAGAGCAGCTTGCCGACTTCCGGCAGGTTCAGCACGCTGGCAAAGAACTTGGCCGCGATATCGCCATCGAGCAGGCGATCCCGGTTCTTGCAGAACACGGTCGCATCCCACACGGGATCGTCCGTCGAGAGCCCGACAAACCAGCGGAACAGCAGATTATAGTTGAGTTGCTCCATCAACTGCCGCTCCGAGCGCACGGTGTAGAACGCCTGCAACAGCAGCGCCCGCAGAAGCCGCTCCGGCGGGATCGAGGGCCGGCCCTCGCGCGCATAAAGTCCATCGAAGGCACGCGACAGATCTCGCAGCGCCGCGTCCACCAGTTCGCGGATCGCCCGCAATGGGTGATCCGCCGGAATCCGATCCTCCAACCGCACGTAGCTGAAAAAGTATTCCGATCGCTGATCTTCACCGCGCATCGCCGTCCCCGCTTCAAAGGAATCACGCCCATGCACGGAATCACACCCCAGTCGCCTCGCGAAGTCACTTTTTCAGCAGCCTGCTA
>CAVUSX010000017.1:0-338047 GCA_963744275.1 uncultured Alphaproteobacteria bacterium | reverse complement strand
GAACTCATTCCGGTCGCGTGGGCGCAATCTCTCGGTTGTCATGCCGGCCCTCGGCACGAAATGCCCGGGGGCGGCCATGACGAACTGGGTGGTTCCACGTGATCGGAACAAGCCCTAGCAAGCGTTGACGCTGACGATCGTGCCATCCGGCAAGTATCGAACGACCGGGCACCTGTCAGTGCTGCTCGCGGGGCCGGGCTGCTCCTTGCGCATCGTTTTCACGTCCCGGTCCATCTCGAGGCAGGTGAGCCACTCCACGTAACCCGGCATGTATTCCTTGGGCTGGATACACCGCGTCTTGTCGACGGCCGGGTACGTTGCCCAGCTCTTGTCGAGCTGATCCCGAGCGTCCTTCTCGTCGCTCACGCACGCGCTGAACATGTCACTGGTAACGGTGATGACAGCCGCCACCGCCTGTTCCGACGCGTGACAAGCCCTCTCGATATCGAGCTTGGGAAGGCCACCGCCCTTCGCGAGCGCGGCCGAACCGGCCGTGAGGATGATGACGGCTCCAACGAAGAATTTCGATTTCGCAATCATGGAATGATCCTCCGAAGGATATCTTGAGGTTCAGTTACGCCGAATGAACGGCCCGCCATTTGACACACATCAAATCGAGCCGGGGAAAGATCGGGCTGCACGCTTGATCCCTCATGCCGCAACGCCTTCCTTGGCGGCAAGCCCGGTCGCCAGCGGCGTCCCGAGCCGCCGAATGCCGCCCAGGATCATGACGCAGGCGCTCGCCAGAAGCAAAGGCACCGCGAAGATGATGAAAATGTACTGCAGCGGCCACTCGTGATTGAGCAGGTAGCCGCCCAGGAGCGGACCGACGGTCGAGAAGATGCGCGCAACTCCGTGCGCCCAATTCACCCCGGTGCCGCGAATGTCGGTCGGATAGAGCGAGGCCGCCAGCGCCGCGCTGGTGAGCTGGCAGCCGATATTGCAGAACCCGGCGACCGCGATCATGGCCACCATCAGATAGATCGAGGTCCCGACCGAGCCGACCAGGCCCACGCAGGTGCCGCCCACCAGGAATGCGATCGGCAGCACCCGGAAGAAGCCGACACGGTCGGCCAGCACCCCCATGCTGATCACCCCGACCATGCCGCCGAACTGGAAGCTCGAGGCGATGCGCAGCGCCTGCTCGTGCGGCAGGCCGGTGGTGTCGACCAGCGTCGGCAGCCAGCTGTTGAGCAGGTTGAGCACGGTGAGGTTGAGGAAAAAGATGACCCACAAGAGCAAGGTGGTGGAGGCACGGCTTTCGGTGAACAGCTGGAACGGGCGGAATTCGGCCTTGGGCTGCTCGCGCGAATTGACGAACTGCACGCCCGGGGGAAATTCGAGCGCCGGATTGACCCGCCGCAGGATGGCGGCGATGCGCGGACCGGTGCCGGGTCGCAGCGCCAGGAGGCGGACGGATTCGGGCAGCCAGGCCCACATCGCCAGCAGCAGGAACAGGGGCGCGATGCCGCCCACCCAGAAGATCGAGGGCCAGCCGTAGAGCGGAATGAGCTGGGCGGCGAGCACGCCGCCGCTGGCGGCGCCCAGCGAGTAGCCGCAGGTCGCCAGCGTCACCATGGTGGCGCGGGTGCGGCGCGGCGCATTCTCGCTGCTCACCACCACCGCCATGGGCACCAGGCCGCCGAGGCCGAGGCAGGCGAGAAAGCGCAGCGCCAGAAGCTCGTCGAGGTCGCCCGCCTGGGTGACCGCGAGCGTGAGCAGCGAGAACCAGATCACGGTGCCGAGCATCATCGGGCGGCGGCCGAACCGGTCGGTGAGCGGGCCGGTCACCAGCGCGCCCAGCGCGACCCCGATGATCCCGGCGGTGAACACCGGGGCGAGCGCGCCGCGCGTGAGATGCCAAGCCTGCGTCAGCGCCGGCGCCACGTAGGAAATGCCCTGATTGTCGATGCCATCGAGAAACAGCATCAAGGCGCAAAGTATCACGATCCGGACATGGAACAGACCGGTCGTCTGCTCGTCCATGATGTCGGTGACGTCGACGCTCGACGTGACGTTCGACTGGCCGCTCGCCATTGGATGCCTCCCGCCCGAAATCGCTTTTTTTCAAAGCTTATCGGCTGGGGAGGGAACGGTAAACCGGTGCGCTCTCTGCCTTACCTCCCCCTGCAAGGGGGAGGTCGACCCGCGAAGCGGGTCGGGTGGGGGTCACGCGACAAGCTCTGAATTTGTTGGGAGTCGGGACCCCCACCCGGCGCCTTCGGCGCCACCCTCCCCCTTGCAGGGGGAGGGAAAACCCTGCGGCATGCCAAGTGACAAGTCACTCCGCCGCGGAGGGTGCCCAGCGGGGCTGCTCGCTGGGGGCGGGCGTGAAGAAGATGAACATGTTGGCGGCCACGATGGTGAAGGCCAGAAAGTAGAAGGTGGCGATCAAGCCGAAGTGGTCGGCCAGGATGCCGCCGGTGATCGGCCCGATGGCGGCCCCGATGGCTTGCGTCCCGAACATGATGCCGATGCTGGTGCCGCTCATGCTGGGCGGCGTCGCGTCGAGCAGCCAGGCCTGCATGACCGAGCGGATCGCGAACAGGAAGAAGCCCAGGAACGCGACCAGGAACACGAAGGCGGGCGAGCGGCCGGCGATCGCCATGAACAGCAGGATCACGCCCGAGGTCGCCATGCTGCTCATGATGATGCGGCGGCGGCCCATCTTGTCGGACAGATGCCCGGCGATCGGCGCCGCGGTGAAGCCGGCCACCTGCATGCCGAACATGCAGCCGCCGATCAGGATCGACGAGAGCCCCATCTCGCGCGCCAGGAAGACCGGCAGGAAGGTGAGCAGCGTGCTCTGGGTCATGGCGCGGAAGCCGCCGCCGGCCGACAGCATCAGCAGGGTGCGATTGCCGAGCAATTGCCGGAAGTCGCGCAGCCGCTGCCCGGCGGCGGAAGGCTGGCCTGGGGCTTTACCGCCTGTCCCCGCCGGCGGGTTGTGAAACTGCATCCGGCCGAGGCTGAGCAGGATGACGCACGACATCATCACGCCCGGGATGACGTTGAGCACCATGACGTTGCGCCAGCTGAGAATGGACAGCATGGCGCCGACCACCAGCGGGGCCACCGCATCCCCGACATTGCCGCCCATGCCGTGGATCGACACCACCAGCCCGCGCCGCTCCGGAAAGCGCTTGGCCAGGAGCGGAATGGCGGTCGGGTGCCAGAGGTTGTTGCCGATGCCGACCAGGGCCGCGCATCCGAGCAACATCCAATATTGATGGCTGAATCCCATCAGCAGGTAGGGGGCGCCGACCCAGAACAGGGAGACCGCCATGAGCAGGCCCTTGCGGTCGATCGAATCCACCAGCATGCCGCCCGGCACATTGGAGAGCGCGCCGGCGCTCGCCTGAACGGTCAGGATCGAGCCGATCTGCACATAGCTCAGCCCCAGCTCGTGCCCGATCAGCGGCAGCAGCAGGTAGAACGTCGCCGGATACCAATGGGTCAGCGAATGCCCGATGGTGACCAGCCAGACCTCGCGAAACGAGGTCTTGGCGGCGGGCGCCGCACTTGGTTCCGAGGCACTTGGCTGAGAGGCAATGGCGAGCGTGCTCATCTTTCCTTTCTAGTCTCGAAATATGAAGTCCTGGTAAGCCCTTAGGTTGAAAGCCTGCGAACCGGTATCATAGCGAGTCCGCGGTTTCAAAATTCCCGATAGGTCTATATTCCGCTCCCCTCCCGGCGCGCCGGCGCGGGCCGGCCCATCCGGCTCAGCCCACCTCCATGATGGTCTCCGGGAACCGGTGCAGGCGCTCGCCCGGGCCGTTGCTGCCGATGAGGTAATTGTCGCAGACCCAGGACAGCATGCCTTTATGGATATAGGTGGGGTGGACCACGATGTTCATGTCCTTCGCGATCACCATGGGCTCGTCGTGGCGGATGAGCGGACGCTCGACCAGGTCGTAGCCCTGCCCGTGGCAATAGAGGCGGGTCTCCTCCGGGCGGCCGTTGCGGCGCATGAAATCGTTGAACTTGTCCCAAATCTCCTTGGCGGGCGTTCCGGGCTTGAGCAGGTCGAGGGTGATGCGGCGGGATTCGAGCGTGAAGGCGAGCTCGTCCTTCATCTGCTGGGGGGCCTTGCCGACCACGCAATTGCGGCCGAGCTCGGTGTAGAAGCCGCCCGGGCCGCTGTCCTCGACCAGGAGCGCCACATAGTCCCCTTCCCGGATGACACGGTTCTGCATGTGCTTGGGGGCGAATTTCATCGGGGTGCCGAGCGGCGCGGAGGCGCAGAGATAGAGGCCCTGCTCGCTGCCATGGGTCTGGCTGTAGTACTGCGCTTCCGCGACCACGTCGCGGTCCCGCATCCCCGGCCGGATGGCGTCGAAGGCCGCCTTCATGGCGCCGTCCTGCATGCGGGCGGTCCGCACGATCAGCTCCATCTCCTCCTCGCTCTTGATGGCCTTGATCTCGTCCACCATGTCGGAGGCGTCCACGAAGCGCGCGCCGGCGAGGCGCTGCTTGAGGAAGTCGCCCATGGCGAACGACATCTGGTAGGCGCAAATGAGCCCGATCGTGCCCTTGGCGAAGGGCGCAAGCGCGCTCGCCGCCAGCTCCGGATCGTAGGCGTTGGTGTAGACCGCCGAGGCGTAGCTCGGCGTGGTCAAGACGCGCTTGACGCCGCGGCGCACGCCGTCACCCTGGGCGGTCAGCTCCTCCACGCCCCCCAGAGGGCCCTGCATGACCACGGTCATGAGGTCGTCGCGCGGAAACACCACCGTCACCGGGTAGCCGTTGCCGGCCGGGATATCGGTGAAATACTTGACATAGCCACCCATGTGATCGTTGTTGTTCTGCATCACCAGGACATCGATCCGGTCCCGCTCCATGGCGGCGCGAACGGCCTTCCATCGGCGTTCCAGCTCGGCGGTGGAGATGGGCGTGTTCAATCGTTCGCTGAGCTCGGGCATGTCCTCGATCCCTTCTTGGAGTGCTGGCGGCGCCGGGGTGCTGACAGCTCGAATTTTCCTTCATATCGTCCGGCTGGACACGCCGCAACGTGGCGCGCGAGCATAAAGGTGCAAGAATGCCGACCGAAGTCTTGAGCAATGCCCCCGGCCAAGTCCTCATCATATGTCCGGAGCCGCAGGCCTATACGTCGCGGCTGGCGGGCGCCTTTCCGCAGGTGACGTTCACCTGCGTGGCTTCGCTCGAATGCACGCCGGCGCTCGATCGCATGGGCGAGGCCGACGCCATCCTCGTCCTATGGCCGCGCCTTCGACGCGCAATGCCTGGCCCGCGCCAAGAAGCTGCGGTGGTTCCAGTGCCTGATCACCGGGACCGATCATCTGGCGCCGGTGCTGGCGGGCAGCCGCATCATCCTCACCAATGCGCGCGGCATCCACGGTCCCCAGATGGCCGAGATGGCCGTCCTGCACATGCTGGCGCTCTCCCGATCCGTCCCGCAGCTGGTGCGCAACCAGGCCGCCCATGTCTGGGAGCGCATCCTTCCGCGCGTGCTCGACCATCGCACCATCGTGATCCTCGGCGTCGGCGCCATCGCGGAGCATACCGCGAAAGTCTGCAAGGCGCTCGGCATGCGGACGCTCGGGGATCTCGCGAACGCCGCGCGCGCTCGAGGGCTTCGATGCGATCTATCCGCGCGAGCGGCTGCTGGAGGCCGCCGCGGAGGCCGATTTCCTGCTCGCGCTGCTTCCCTATACCAAGGACAACGACAAGGTCATCAATGCGGCGGTCTTCGACGCCATGAAGCCGACCGCCTATCTGATCAATATCGCGCGCGGCGGGGTGGTGGATGAAGCCGCCCTCCTGCAGGCGCTGCGCGAGCGCAAGATCGCGGGCGCCGGGCTCGATGTCTTCGAGGAAGCCCCGCTGCCGCCCGCGCACCCGTTCTGGGACATGCCCAACGTCTTCATGACGCCGTTCATCGGCGGCCGCAGCGACCGCTACGAAGAGGAGATCATGTCGATCATCAAGCCGAACCTGCAAAGCTTCCTGGCCGGCCGCGACGAGGAGATGATCAATCGCGTGCCGCTCTGAAAGCCACGCTGCGGGCGCACCGCCGAGCCGCAACAGCACGCCGGCCGGCGCTTGCTTTCGGCCGGCCGAGCCGGCATGCTGTTGCGGCTGGATAGGTGCCGTCGCAAACGCATCAACTGCCTAGATCCAAGCGATGCGAAGGTGGTGCCTGATTGGGGCGACGTCATCGTCATAGCGCGGTTGCGTGTCCGCGGGCACGTCACCGCCGGGTGAAGGGTTCAAGTGACGGGGACACGTCACGGACCGCGTCATCGGGGCTGAGCAGAAACGAATAATCGACAACCGAAGGCCCGGGAATAGCCGGGCCGCGTCAGGGAGGACGTTATGAGAATACGCATCCATGGACTAACGATGGCCGCGGCGCTGGCGACCGTCGTCATCGGCGGCAACGCCTTCGCGGCCGGCGTGAAGCTCTTGACCACCATCGACATCCCGGGCGAGGAGCTCAAGCTCTTCGATATCGGCGTCGTCGACGCGGCCGCCGGCCGTTAC
This sequence comes from uncultured Alphaproteobacteria bacterium, assembly GCA_963744275.1. GTDB lineage: Bacteria > Pseudomonadota > Alphaproteobacteria > Rhizobiales > Xanthobacteraceae > VAZQ01. The sequence goes on along the minus strand of CAVUSX010000017.1, from coordinate 331,543 downwards.
TACATCGCCGACCGCTCGAACAAGGGCGTCGACATCTTCGACACCAAGACCAACAAATATGTCGGGCGCGTGGAAGGCTTCGTGGGCGTGGTCATGAAGGACGGCAAGCCGGTCGGCAGCGCCTCGGGTCCGAACGGCGTCGCGCTCGACCCGAAGAACCATGAGCTCTGGGTCGGCGACGGCGACAGCACCCTAAAGGTCATCGACCTCAAAGCCAATCCGCCAAGATATCCCAGACCATCGTGACCGGCGGCAGCAAGCGCGCCGACGAGCTGGCGGTCGATACCAAGGACGGGATCGTGCTCGCCTTCAACAATGCCGACAAGCCGGCCTTCGGCGTGTTCGTGTCGACCAAGCCAGGTCACAAGATCCTCGGCAAGATCGAGATTCCGGAAGCCACCGACGGGGCGGAGCAGTCCGCCTTCGTGGCGCAGACCGGCCTGTTCTATTCCTCGATTCCGGAATGGAAGGAGGACAACAAGCAGGGCGGGGTTGCGGTGATCGATCCGAAGACCATGAAGATGCTGCGGCTGGTCAACATCCCGGGATGCCAGCCCACCGGTCTCATGCAGGGGCCCGGCACCAACATGCTGGTCGGCTGCGCCGCCGGACAGGACGGCACCAAGATGGATCCGGCGACGGTGGTCTGGGACTGGAAGACCGAGAAGGTCGTCAATGTCGTCAAGGAAGTCGGCGGCATGGACGAGGTCTGGTACGATTCCGGCAGCAACCACTACTACACGGCCTCGCGCGGCCAGCCGGGCGGCCCGGTCCTGGGCGTGATCGACGCCAAGACCAACAAGTGGATCGAGAACGTGCCGACGGCGCCCGGCGCCCATTCGGTTGCCGCCGACTCCAAGACCAAGCACGCCTTCGTGCCGCTCACCGCCAACCCGAGCTGCCCCAAGAGCTGCATCGGAGTGTATGGCGAGAAGTAGCAGTTATTGCAGACAGTTGATCGGTCTGTTGTCGACTTCCGGGCGGCCTGCCGCCCGGGAGTTTTGATTCCCGCGGAGTCGTCGATCGCGAGCGGACCGGAAGAGGCCTAGCTCAGTGTCATCGCCGGGCTTGTCCCGGCGATCTCGATAAGGATGGCACGTGCGTTCCTGATCGAGATGGCCGGAACAGGTCCGGCCATGACAATCGGAACGACTGATCGCTCATCCTAATCATACACAGTTTCCAGATAGTGCTCGGAATCCACCACCGCCTCGATCACGGTCGGTCCGTCGGCCGCGAGCGCCTTGCGGACCGCCGCTTCCAGCGCGTCGGGCGAGCGCACCCCGAGTGCCGGCACGCCGAAATAATGCGCGGGCGGCGCGCCGTAGTCCTCCGCCTGCAGCTCGGTGCCGTAGAGCGGGTATTGGCGGCGGATCTGCTTGACCTTGATGAGCGCGAGCCATTTGTCGTCGAGCACCACGATGGGAAGCGCGAGCCGCGAGCCGCTTGGCGGTCGCGACCTCCCCGCAGGTCATCTGGAAGCAGCCGTCGCCCAGGAGACACACCACCGGCGCGTGCGGCCGCGCCAGCTTGGCCGCGATCGCGCCCGGCAGGCCGAAGCCCATGGACGACCAGCCGTTGGTGATCTGGAAGGTCTTGGGCGCATGCGCGGTCCATTGCGACGCGATCTGGTGGGTATGGGCCCCCACGTCGAAGCTGAGCACGCCGTCACGCGGCAGCGCGCGGCGCACCGCATCGATGGCGGCATGGGCGGTGAACGACGCGCTCGGCGGGCGCAGCGCCGCCTGGAAGGCGCGGCGATGCTCGGCGAGGGCTTCCTCCCGCCACGCATTGGCGGAAGGCGGCGCCGCGATCAGACGGGCCAGTGCGGCATCGAGATCGCCGATCGCCCGATGCAGGAGCCGCACCGAGGGCGCCACATCGGGCGGCTCGATGTCGAGCTGCAGGAGCGGCGTGTCGCCGATCCAGGCTTCGTATTCGACCTCGACCGTATCGTAGCCGAGCCCCACGATCAGATCGGCGGAGCGCAGGAATCGCCGCTGAATCTGCCGGCAGCTGCGCTCGATGCAGCCGATCGAAAGCGGATGATCCTCGTCGATCATGCCCTTGGCCATGGTGGTGGTGGCGAACGGCAGATGGTGATGCTCGACGAACGCTCGCAGCAGCTGCGGATCGCGCAGGCGCATCGCGGCGGCGCCGAGCACGGCGATCGGCCGCTTGGCGGACGCGATCATCTCGGCGGCGCGGGCGAGGGCGGCCTCCGGGGCGGCGGCGAGCCTGTCCGGCGCGGCCAAAGCCGGCACCGGCTCGTTGGTCGGCGCCAGCGCCACGTCCTCGGGGAGATCGAGATGCACCGGTCCTTTCGGCTCGCTGCCGGCGAGCCGGATCGCCTCCACCAGGGTCTCGCCCACATGCCCCTTGCGCAGCGGCAGCGTCGCCTTGGTGATGGGTGCGAACAGCGCGTGATGGTCGATCCACATCTGGATGCGCCGTCCGAGCTGATCGGTGTTGAGATTGCAGGTGATCGCGATCATGGGCGAGCGATCGAGATAGGCGCAGCCGACGCCGGTCGCCAGATTGGTGGCGCCGGGACCGAGCGTCGCGATGCACAGGCCGGGCACGCCGGTCATGCGGCCGGTGACGTCGGCCGCGAAGCCGGCGGAGCCCTCGTGGGCGGTCAGCACGAACTCGATGCCGCCGGCGCGCATCGCCTCCATCAGGGGCAGCACGTTGCCGCTGGGAATGCCGAAGCCGCGGTCGATGCCGGCCGCCTTGAAGGTCGCGACGATCAGATCGGCGTTGTTCATGAGCATCGAGCGGTTCATCGATTTCATTATTCGGCCGCGACGGCCTTGGCGCGCGTCAGCACCTCGGTCGGGGTGGCATAAAGCTCGCCGACGCGGCGCACAACCTCCCCGGCCGCCATCGGGGTGACCAAGAGCCGCAGCTGCGCGGCTTCCGCCAGGAAGGCCGGATCGACCACCATGGCGTCGAAGGCCGCGCGCAGCACGGCCACGCGATCGGCCGGAACCGTACCGGCGACCATGAACAGACGGCCGAGCCGCTCGGGCGCGGTGAGGAAATCGTAGACCTTGCGCTCGCCGGCATCGCGCACGAGGTCGCCGCCGAAGGGCACGCCGGGGTCCATGCCGGGCACCAGGGTCGGCGACAGCCGGATCATGACGTTGATCTTGCGGTCGCGCAGCCAATCGTCCGGCACCGAGGTCCAGCCGCCGCAGTCGCCGTCGATCTCCCCCTTCTCGACCGCCAGCCTTTTCTCCGCGCTGCCCGCATAGCCCGAGACCTGCTTGAGCTTCACCCCGAACAGATTGTGCAGCATGGCGGTATCGACATTGCCGGCATTGCCCTGGGCGGTGGCGCCGAAGACCACCTCGTTGCGGGCGAGCATATCCTGCCAATTGCGGATGCCGCTGGCGCTGCGCAGATAGCAGACGCGCACATCCTCGCTGACATTGCCGAGCCAGGCGAAATTGCGAAAGTCGAGCCGCACCCGCTCGGGCGCCGTGATCGCCTCGCTCAGCAGGGCCGAGGAGAAATGCGCCATGGTGGTGCCGTCGTCCGGGCTCGCATTGAGCGCCATCACGGATCGCAGCGAGCCGGCGCCGGGCATGTTCTGGATCAGGATCGCCGGCATGCCCGGAATGTGACGCCCGAGGTGGCGCTGCACCAGCCGGCATAGGCGTCGGCCCCGCCCCCCGGCGGCAGGCCGACGATGAGCTTGATGGTCTTGCCGGCGTAGAAGCCCGGTGCAGCGTCCTCCGCCATCGAGGTCGTGGCCGGGACGCCGAGCGCCAGCAAGGCAACGGCTGCAGCTGCCGGAAGCCGCCTGCAATCGAGAGACGACGAGCGCGGCATGGCGTTCATTCAGGGTTTGAGCGGATCGACATAGAGGGAAGGATCCATCTGCGAGGGAACGCCGCCAGCCTTCAGGATTTGCTCGTATTCCTGGCGGATGAACGGGTCTTCGTCCCAGTACGGAATGGCGGTGCCGCCGTCGCGGATGTCGATGGCGCCTTCGTCGATCGCCTTCTCGCCCGGCCGTCCCGGCTTGTGGGCCCGGTGATTGTTGGGACCATACCAGCCGATCAGGCGCAGCTGCTCCTTGCTGGTGCCGAAATGGGCGTGGAACCAGTCGCCGCCGAAGGGCGCGGCCGTCACCATGCCGACCGGCTCGTAGTCCTGGCGCAGCACCTGATCGGCCTTGCCGTCCTTCCAGGGCGTGAGCCCGAGCGAGCGCGGCCACGTATAGGTGTAGCCGGTGCCGTTGATGCAGACGAGCACCGCCGCCGAGGCGTGGGCGTGGGCCTTGGAATATTGACCGGTCAGATATTCGCCGATGAACTGATAGAACACGTTGCCGGCCATGTTCGGCTCCATCCGCCGGTAGCCCTGCGAGCGGCGGTTGTCGAGATAGAGCTCGGCATGGAAGATGTCGGGGATCACGTTGGTGGTCCGCATCGCCAGCCCGCGCAGCGGATCGGGCGCGACATCGTCCTTGGGCTTGAAATAGTTCTCGCCGCCGTCATAGCGGGTCGTGAAATCGACCGGGCAATTGAAGATCCAGTCGGTGTCGCGGAACAGATTGATCACATTGGGGGCGGTCGTGGCCACCAGGATGATGGCCGGGGTCGATGCCGCATTGACGATGCGGTGCCAGGTGTTCATCGGCGCCGAGAACATGGAGCCGCGCTGCCATTCGAAGGTGCGCGGCTGCTTCTGGCTGTCGGTCCAGATCTCGGTGGTACCGCGGCCTTCCACCACGAGGAATATCTCCTCGTACATGTGGCGCTCCGGGTTGAGGGCGCCGGCGCCCGGAACCTCGACCACGTACGAGCCCCACAACCCTTCGGTGCCGTAGAGCTGAATGAACGTCCCGCGTCCGCCCATGCGCTTCCAGGGCGCGAGCGGCAGATCCTGCACCCGGCGCACCCCGATCCCGCGAAAGATCGGGATTCCCTGCGCCTCCATGAAGTCGTCGTAGGCGGTGTTCGGCCGGTTCCAGGCCCCATAGCCCGCGTTCTTCGTCCCTTCCGGCTCGTGCCAGTGGGAGGAGCTTGTCACTTCATGCATGCAGCATCTCCAAGAATGGCGCTCCAAGCATCCTAGTGGTCCGATTCCGAGCGGACAATCCCATGCACGATTCAGGCTCCGTGGCCGCCTTAAAGTCCAGCAACTTCTGTGCCATGTGAAATTGATTTCGCCGCCCACATAAAATTCGCGCAACCGGATCGCTCAGTAACCGAGCGCGAAAGCCTCCCGCCGATAGTCGGCGCCGCCGGCGAGCGTGCCGCTCGCCAAGAGCTCGATCGCCTTTGCGGATCCGTAGAAGTAGGCGTCCTCGGCGCGCTCGGCCTTGTGGCCCATGCGGGCGAGCTCGGCTGCGACCGATGGGGAGAATTCGCCGTCGAGCAGCACGTCGCCGGATTTGGTATTGCACCAGCGCGGCGCCTCCACGGCGGCCGCGACATCGCGGCCTTCGTCGATCAGGTAGCTCAGCACCTGGACATTGGTCAGGGTCTGGCTCAAGCCTCCCGGCGTGGCGAGCGCATATCGCAGCCGGCCGCCGCGCCGCACCAGCACCGGGCACAGCGTATGCGCGGGCCGCCGGCCCGGTCCGACGCTGTTGGGTTTGCCGGCTCGGTGGGTGAAGCCCTGCATCCGGTTGTTGAACAGAATGCCGGTACCCGGATCGAGCACCATGCTGCCGAAGACGTTGAACACGCTTTGCACCAGGCTGATGGCATTGCCATGCTGGTCGGCGAGCAACAGGCACGAGGTGCCGCCGCCATCCGCGACTTTTTCGGCCTCCGGCCGCGCTCAGCACGGCGCGCCCGCATGGCGGCGGTCGACTGCGGCCCGAGCAGGCGCTCGACTGCATCCGGGAGGGCGCGCGGATCGGCGATCCACGGCACGCCTTCGAAGGCCGCGAACATGGCGCTGATCTGGTAGCCGAGCCGGCGCGCGAGCGATGCGGTCAGGGTCTCGCTGTCGAGCGCCGAGAGCCCGTTGAGCTGCATCAACAGCAGGATGCCGTAGGAATTGGGCGGCATGACCTCGACCTGGTGGCCGCGGTAATCGGTCGCGATCGGCTCGACCCAGAGCGGCGCATAGGCGGCGAGATCGGCGGCCCGGATGAGCCCGCCGCGCGCTTCTTGAAAATGCGCGATACGGGAGGCGAGATCGCCGAGATAGAACTCATCGGCGCCCTGCCGGGCGATGGCCTGCAGCGACGCCGCGAGAGCAGGCTGCCGCAATATCTCGCCGATCGCGACCGCGCGCCCCTGCGGCAGGTAGAGCGCGGCGCAGCCCGGATCGGCCGCAAGCGCGTCACGGTTCTCGGGCAACCGTTCCGCCAGCACTTTGGAGACCGGATGGCCGTGCGCAAGCTCGATCGCCCGACCGAACAAATCCTTCCACGGCAGGCGGCCGAAGCGCCGATGCATGACGTCCCAGGCGCGGACCAGTCCCGGAACCACGCCGGCGAGCGGCCCGCGCGATTTCATGCCCTCGGGAAAAACCTCCGGTGCCGCCAGGGCGGGCGCCACGCCCGAGGCATTGAGACCGAAGCTGCGGCCGCTCGCGGCCTCGTGATAGAGGAGAAAGCAATCGCCGCCGATCGAGGTCGCCTGCCCGACCACGACGGCGAGCGCCGCGGAGGCGCCCACCATGGCGTCCACCAGATTGCCGCCGCGCTCGAGGATATTGATGCCGGCGAGCGTGGCGGCGGCATGGCCCGACACCACCATGGCGTGGCGGCCGAAGACGGGCGCACGGGGGCTACGACATTGCGGGCCGGCAGGCGTCATCTCATGACTCGTGATCTCGGCCCAGGTGTCCTCATCACTCGTGGATTCCCGCGCTCACGATCACGTCGTGCCATTTGGCGACATCGGCGCGCATGCGCTCGCCGAGCGCTTCCGGCGGCCCGGGCTCGGGCTCGACCCCCTGCACCATCAGGGCATCGCGGACCTCGGCATCATTGAGCGCGGCGGTGACCTCGCGGTTGGCCTTGGCGATGATGGCGGGCGGCGTGCCGGCCGGCATGACGTAACCCTGCCAGAGCGAGGATTCGTAGCCCGGCAGGCCGGATTCCGCGATGGTCGGAACGTCCGGCAGCGCCGCGTTGCGGGCCGCGCCGGTGATCCCGATGGCGCGCAGCCGGCCCGCCCGAATGTTGCCGATGGAGGGCGGGATGGTGCCGAACTGCATGTCGACGCGTCCCTCCATCAGGTCGAGCGCGGCTTGCGAGGTTCCCCGGTAGGGCACATGGACCATCTCGATCCGCGCCATCTTCTCGAACAAGGCGCCCGAGAGATGCGCGAGCGTGGCCGGCCCGGCGGAAGCGTAGGTCAGGGTGCGTGGCCTCGCCTTGGCGAGCCCGATGAGCTCGCTCACGCTCTTTGCCGGCAGGCCCGGATAGACCGAGAGAACGAAGGGCGAGCTGCCGAGCATCGAGACCGGCGCGAAATCCTTGACCGGATCATAGCCGAGCCGGCTCGTGAGGCTCGGCGCCACCGCGTGCGTGCTGGCATTGGCGAGCCCCATCGTATAGCCGTCCGGCTCCGCCCGCGCGACCGCCTCGCTGCCCAGATTGCCGCTGGCGCCGACCCGGTTCTCGACGAACACCTGCTGCTTGAGACGCTCGCCGAGCTTCTGGGCGACGATCCGCGCCACGATGTCGGAGCTGCTGCCGGGCGTGAACGGAACGATCAACCGGATCGGCCGCGCGGGCCAGTCCGACTGGGCGGCGGCGGGGCCGGCGATGGCGCCGACGGCGGCGAGCGCGAGCAACAAACAACCGATAGTGCGATTCATGCGATGCCTCTCAAGCGATCTGCTCGGCTTCGCGCAGGCTCTCGATCAGCGAGCTGCGCAACAGGAAGGCGCGGGCGAGCTTGGTATCCTCGGCGGTGCGGCGCAATTCCTCGTTGTTGCGCTTGCGGATGGCCGGGTCCTGCTCGGCCAGCAGACGCTTATTGCGCATGGTCTGCGCCTGCGTGTGCTTGATGGCCACGTGCCGGCGCTGCCGCTCGTAGCGGTCGAGCTCGTCGTCGCCGACCTGGTTGCGCATGATGCGCACGAGCTTGTCGGCCAGATTGAACGCGTCGTGGACGCCGCTGTTCATGCCCATGGCGCCGATCGGGCTGTTCACGTGCGCGGCATCGCCCGCCAGGATCGCGCGTCCGGCGCGGAACTTCTTCGCCACGCGCTGATGCACGGTGTAGAGATTGCTGCCGCAGATCTCGTAGTCGCCCGGCTTGGGCAGGAAACCCTGCAGGCGCGCCTGCAGGACCTCGGGACGCTGGATGGCGTCCGGATCGTCGTCGGGCTGGGTCGGGAAGTGGACGCGCCAGCGGTCGGGCGGTCCCTTCCAGTGAAACAGGTTCGACCATTCGACCGGATCGGAAATGTAGTTGCGCTCCGCATAGCCGTGCTGGCGGAAATCGTAGGCGACCTCGATGTTCAGCGTGCGGTCCGCATAGGTGAACCCCTCGAACTCGATGTCGAGATCCTTGCGCACCAGGCTGCGCGCCCCCTCGCCGCTGACGATGTAGCGCCCCTCGATCGCCTCCTCCTCGCCGGCCGGGTTGACGACCCGCGCGATGACCCGGTCGGCATCCTGCTCGAACGCCGTGAAGGTGGTCTCCAGGCGCACCTCGATATCGGGATGCGCCTTGGCCATCGCGAGCGCCTCCTCGACGATCTTGATGCGCTCGCACTGGAGCACATAGGGAAAGCGCGTGTCGTCCTTGAGATGCGCATGGTCGAACTCGGCGACCAGCTCGTTGCCGGCCCGATCCCAATAATGAAAGATCGGCGCGATGATTCCGCGCGGCTCGATCCGCTGATAGAGACCGATCCGGTCGAACATCTCGAGCGTGGCCGGGTGATTGGTCCCGGCGCGCGGAATCTGGTCGAGAAAGTTGTCGTCGGAAAGCGACTCGATCAGGCAGGTCCGCACCCCCTCCTGGGCGAGCGCCAGCGCCAGGCAGAGGCCGACCGGCCCGGCGCCGATGATGATGACGCGATCGGATTCCCGCACCGCCTTAGGCCTTCGCGGGGGCATCCTTGGCCACCACCTCCTTGGCGGCGCCGATCCAGCCCGTATGGGTGAGGTCGAACACGATGCCGAGCGGGTCCTTGTACTTGGCCTCGTAATAGGAATTGGGCGAGGTCGGGCGCCCGGCCAGGTAGGTGCCGCCGGCGTCGAACACCTTCTTCTCGGATTCCGCCAGATCGTCCACCCACATTCCGAAATGATAGAGCCCGATCGGCTCGTCGTCGGATTCGCGCTTGAGGAGCGCGACGTTCATCACGCCGTCCGACATATAGATGCCGCGGCGGCCGGTCCCGGCGCGCTTCATGTCGAAGGCTTGCTCGAAGAACTGGGCGGCGGTTTCCGGGTCCGGAACGATGATCGCGATGTGGCGAAGGCGTGTGGTCATGAGAGAGCTCCTGATGATTTTTTCGGCGTCGAGCGACCATAACAGCCCGCCCCGCAGGTTCAAGCCGCGGCGCATCCCGCACTTGTCCCGGCCTTGAGCCGGGACCGTTTCAAACGCAGGAATCGGAAAGGTCCCGGCTCAAGGCCGGGACAAGGCTCCCGTACCGCAAATTGCTTGGCCGGCATGCAACCAGCGAATGTCAGCCAGCCGCCCGCCGTGCCATAAGGCTGCAGCGGCGGGACCGATGCCGGCCACCCCCCACGGAGACCTGAAGGGCGTGACCGCAGCGACCACGAGCGAGGTTCCCTCACCGCCGGCATCAAAGCGCCGGGAGCATGTCCCGCTCGGCATCCTCTATATGGTCGGCGCCACCATCGTGTTCTCGGCCTCGAGCGCCTGCTCCAAATGGCTGGTGGCGACCTATCCGGTGGGCGAGGTGCTGTTCACCCGCTCGGTGATCTCGCTCCTCACGCTGGCGCTGTTCATCCTGCCTACGACCGGGATTGCGGTCTTTCGGACCGACCGCCTGCGGCATCATGTGGCGCGGTCGTTCTCGCAATTCGTCTCGCAGTCGTGCCTCCTCATCGCCTTCAGCCTGATGCCACTCGCCGGCGCCGTCGCGATCAACTTCTCGGCGCCCCTGTTCGCCACCCTGGTCTCGATCGTGCTGCTCAAGGAAAAGGTCGGGCTGGCGCGCTGGAGCGCGCTGCTGGTGGGCTTTATCGGGGTGCTGGTCGTCACCAATCCGGGCGCCGGGGCCTTTCAGGTCGGAGCGCTGTTCGCGCTCACCAACGCGGTCCTCTACGGGACCGTGACGGCGGCGGTGCGGGGAATGACGGCGACCGAATTGGCGGCGACCCTGACGCTCTATCAATTGCTGCTGATCACCGGCTTCTTCGCGCTGGTGGCCCCGTTCGGCTTCATCATGCCGAGCCTGGACCATTGGGGCCTGATCGTCTTCAACGGCGTCGCCAATGCGGTGGGGCAGTATTGGTGGACGAAATCGCTGCACCTCGGCCCGGCATCGGCGATCGCGCCGTTTTTCTACCTGTCGCTCGTTTGGGCGGCCGTGATCGGCTTCTTGGTGTGGGGCGACGTGCCGACCATCGGCCTCCTGATCGGCTCGGCCATCGTGGTGGCCTCGGGACTGTTCCTGCTCTGGCGCGAGGCGCGGCGGGTGTAGGAGTGGGTTTGTAGCCCGGATGGAGCGTTAGCGTAATCCGGGGCGGCCGCTCCCGCATTGCGCCATAGCCCGTCGAAGACGGGCGTGGAACGCCCTTATGGCTCCATGCGGGCGACAAGTTGCCATCCGTCTCGCTCACGCCACCTTGCGCTCGCGGGCCAGACCCTCGAGATGCGCCAGCACCTCCTCGATATGCATGACGTCCGCGTATTTGTGATGCAGGTCGAACAGGTTGATCTTGTGATTGATCATCGCGCGGTCGTAGGTGCATTCCTCGACCAGGGTGTTGTGGAAGCCGTACGAGTAGGCATCGACCGTGGAGGCACGCACGCAGCCCGAGGTGCTCTCGCCGCAGATGATCAGGCTGTTGATGCGCAGCTGCTGCAGATGCGCGATGAGCGGCGTGCCGAAGAAGCATGACGCGCGCTCCTTGTAGATCACGAGCTCGCCGGGCTTCGGGGCGAGCTCGGCCTTGATGTCGTAGACGTTGTCCGACTTGCCGGCCACATTGCGGTAGGTCGATTGCACCCCGCCGGTGTCCACGTGCCGGGTGGTGTAGATGACCGGCACGCCGGCGCGGCGCGCGGCCGTGAACAGGTTTTGGGTCGGCGCCATGGCACGCCAGGCGTTCTCCCCGCAGGTGCCCGAGAACTCGCGGTCGACCTCCTTGACCGGCCGGTCGCCGCCCAGATAGGCCTTGTTGTAGAGATCGATCGCCAGCACGGCCGGGTTGTCCCCCACATAGGTCTTGCGGCGATAGGCCTGATAGATCTGCAGCGTGTCCGGATCGATGACGTCCTTCCAGCAGTGATCTTCGAAATCGCGTGGCATGCGGGGCTCCTGGGTGATCTGACGGCTGCGGATAGGCTTCGAAACCTATTCCCATCTTATACGCAATCACAATCCGATTTCGCAAATGCTGCGACCGGCCTATGCTCGGCCGGTCCGATGCCCGGAGAGGATGGCATGCGCAAGCGGCATCTCGAGCGAGCCGCCGTGGTCGGGCTCGCGCTTATGGCTCTTGGGTTCACCCAAGCCCTTGCGCTCACGCCCGCCCGCGCCGACGGCGTCGCCGACTTCTATCGCGGCAAGGAGCTGCGTCTGGTCATCGGCGCCTCGGTCGGCGGCGGCTACGATATCTATGCCCGCGCCATCGCCAAGCATCTGGGCGGGCACATTCCGGGCAATCCCTCGATCGTGCCGCAGGACATGCCGGCCGGCGGCGGGCTGGCGGCGGCCAATCACATCTACAATGTGGCGAGCCCGGACGGCACCGTCATCGGGGCCATGCAGAACACGGTGCCGTTCGAGCCGTTCTTCAACAACAAGCAGGCGCAGTTCGATGCCACCCGGCTGAACTGGCTCGGCACGCCGACCAGCGAGGTCGCCATGTACCTGGTCTGGCATACCTCGAAGGTTCAATCCCTGCACGACGCGCAGACCCGGGAGATGATCGCGGGCGGCGCCGGCGCCGCCTCCACGCCGGTATTCTACGGGCGCATTTTCAATCAAATCCTCGGGCTGAAAGCGCGCTTCGTCAACGGCTATCCGGGCCAGAACGAGATCCTGCTGGCGATGGAGAGCGGCGAGGTCGAGGCCATGACGTCGCCGTTCTGGTCGAGCATCCGGACCGCACGTCCGGACTGGATTCCGCAGCACCTGGTGCGGGTTCTGTTTCAATACGGGCAGAAACCGCATCCGGATCTGCCCGGCGTGCCGTTCGCCCTCGATCTCATGGACAACGAGGCCGACAAGACCCTGTTGCGGGCCGCTTCCGCGCCGCTCGTGCTCGGGCGACCGTTCGCGGCCCCGCCGGGCGTGCCCGCTGATCGCCTCGAAGCGCTGCGCGCCGCCATGATGGCCACGTTCCAGGACCCGGCCTTCCGGGCCGATTGCGAGCAGCAGCGCCTGGACTGCAGCGACCCCAAGAGCGGCGAGGAGATCGCGAGCCTCATTCGCACCGCCTATGGGACGCCCGCCGACATCCGCAAACGGCTCATCGACATCTACCAATTGGGCCAGGGCGTGGAGGAGAAGAAGTAGCGGGCCGGCGGGCTAAGCAACGCCTCGATGATTACCGCGTTGTCGTCCCTGCGAAAGCAAGCTACAGCCGCAAGGCCGCTTCCGGCGCCGTGTAGGGGAGCTTCAAGGCGTCGGCCACCGCCCGATAGGTGATCTGGCCTTCGTGCACGTTGAGGCCGCGGCGCAGGTGCGGCATCCTGGCCGAGCGCGCGGCGATAGCCCTTGTCGGCGAGCGCCAGCACGAACGGCAGCGTCACATTGTTGAGGGCGAAGGTCGAGGTGCGCGATACCGCGCCCGGCATGTTGGTGACGCAATAATGCACCACCTCGTCGACCAGATAGGTGGGGCGGAATGGCTGGTCGGCCGCGAGGTCTCCGAGCAGCCGCCCTGGTCGATGGCGATGTCGACGATGACGGCTCCCGGCTTCATGGCCCGCACCGTCTCGCGCGGTGATCAGCTTGGGGGCCGCCGCGCCCGGAATGAGCACCGAAGCGATGACGAGGTCGGCCCGCCGGCACAGGGTCTCGATCGCATCGCGGGTCGAGAACACGGTGCGCACGCGCGCCCCCAGCTCGCGCGCGATCCGGCGCAAGGCTTCCGGATTGCGGTCGACCACCGTCACGGTCGCCCCCATGCCGGCGCTGATGAGCGCCGCATGGCTGCCGGCGACGCCGCCCCCGATGATCACCACGTCGGCGGGCGGCACGCCCGGCACGCCGCCCAGGAGCACGCCGCGGCCGCCGTTCTCCTTCTCGAGGCAGCGCGCCCCCACATGGGGCGCCATGCGGCCGGCGACCTCGGACATCGGGGTCAGCAATGGCAGCGCGCCTTCCGGGCTCGTCACCGTCTCATAGGCGATGGCGATCACGCCGGAGGCCATCAGCTCGGCGGCCTGCACCGGATCGGCCGCCAGATGCAGATAGGTGAAGAGGACCTGCCCTCCCCTGAGCTTCTTGCGCTCGACCGCGAGCGGCTCCTTGACCTTCACGATCAGTTCGGCGCTGCCGAAGACCTGATCGGGGCCGGCCACGATCTCGGCGCCGGCCGCCTGGTAATCCGCATCGGTGAGACCGGCCCCCAAACCGGCATTCTGCTCGACCAGGACCCGGTGGCCGCCGAGGGTGAGCTCCCGCACCGTCGAAGGCACCAGGCCCACCCGGTATTCGCTGTCCTTGATTTCCTTCGGCACGCCGACGAGCATGAGGGTGATCCTTGTGAATACGGGCACCGGGGAAGCAGCTTAGCGTATTCAAATCGTCAGGATAGGGAATGGCAACGCGGGGCAAAATGGAGAACTGCGATGTGCGATGATGCCGAGCACGGATCGACGAATGGTATCCGACCGACTGCGTTCGCGGACGCCGAAACCTCGCGCCGCGGATTTCTCCAGTCCGGTGCCGGAATCCTGGCGGCCGGCGCCGCCGCCCTTCCCGGCTGCGGCGCTGGCGCAAGGCGCCGCTGCGCCGGCGGATGCCGAGCTCTCCCGCCTGCAGGGCGCGCGCCGCATTCTGCTCAAAGGCGGCCTGGTGCTGTCGGTCGACCGCCAGGTCGGCGACTTCGCGCGCGCCGACGTGCTCATCGAGGACGGCAAGATCCGGGAGGTCCGGCCCGATATCGCGCTGTCGGATGACGCCGCCGCGGTGGTCGACGCCGTCAACCGCATCGTCATCCCGGGTTTCGTGGATACCCACAGCCACTCGTACCAGGGCCTGTTGCGCAACATCCTGACCAACGGGGTGCTCAATCCGGACTACAATCGCGACATCCAATCAAACCTCACGCCGGCCTATCTGGCCTCGGACGCCTATATGGGGGTGCTGGTGACGGCGCTCGGCCTCATGGACATGGGCACCACCACGATCGTCGACATCTCGCAGGTGTCCCATACCCCGGAGCACAGCGACGCCTGCATCGCGGCTTTGAAGGATTCCGGCATCCGGGCGGTCTATGCCTATTACCGCGGCGCCGGCGCCGCCACGCAATATCCGCGCGACATCACCCGCCTGCAGCGCACCTACTTCAATTCCAAGGACCAGCTCCTGACGCTCGCGCTCGGCACCAGCATCGATGCCAAGCTCTACGGGCTCGCCCGCGAGGTCGGGGTGCCGGCCGTGCTGCACATCAACAATCTCAGCGCGCAGATCCTGGAGCTCGGCCGCGCCGGCCTCTTGCGCCCCGGCGACGAATACATCCACTGCACCCATCTCAACGACGACGCCTGGCGGTTGATCCGCGACACCGGCGGCCGCATCTCGCTCTCGACCCAGATCGAGATGGCCATGGGCCAGGGGCTGCCGGCGATCCAGGACGCGCTCGATCACGGGGTGCGGCCGAGCCTCTCCTCCGACCACGGCGCCACGGTGGCGCAGGACTTCTTCACCGTCATGCGCGCGACCTTCACGCTGCAGCACCTGCAGCTCTTCCAGCGCGCCTTCAAGGGCGAGCAGAACCTGGCGCCGCGGCTGTCGCCGCGCGACATGCTGGAGTTCGCCACCATCGAAGGTGCCCGCTGCGCCAATCTGGAAAGCAAGATCGGCACGCTCACGCCCGGCAAGGACGCCGACATCGTGCTGCTGGCGGCCGACCGCATCAGCATCTGGCCGCTCAACAACGCGACCGGGGTGGTGGTGAACCTGATGAACCCGAGCCATGTGGAGACCGTCTTCATCGGCGGTAAGGTGAAGAAATGGCGCGGCAGCCTGGTGGGGGTCGATGTGCCGCATTTGCTCGGGCTGGTCGCGGAGGCGCGCGACCGGGTGCTGCGCCGCGCCGGGTTCCAGATGAATTTGCTGGGGTGAGAAAAAGTGGTGAGTGGTGAGTGGCGAGTGGTGAATAGAGTCGGTTAGCGCCGCGCCCACCTTTTTCACTACTCACTACTCACTACTCACTACTCACTACTCGCTATCTAACCTCGACCAATTCCAGCGCCTCGCGGCTGGGGCCTTCGATCATCACGGCGCGGGTGTCGCCGAGCCGGTAGGGCGCGGTGAGGAACCTGACGCCCTCGCCTTGCAGCTTGGCGATCCAGGCGTCGAGATCGGCGACGCTCAAGCCCACATGATCGTAGACTTGGCCGAGCGTCGGCTCCAGCGGCCGGTTGCCCTTGCGGGCGTACCAGGTCAGCGCCACGTCGCCGAAGGTGACGGCAGCCGTGGGGGTGCGGTAGAGCCCCTCTGGTTCCAGCGCCGGCCAGGTCGGATCGGGCGCGCGCGCGACCTTGCAATTGGCCTGCGTCAATTCCGCCCCGCCAGCGCGGCCGGCCACCACCGCGGCATTGAGGTGCTTCTGATACCAGAGCTGCGCGCAGAACGGCTCCTCCTGGAACATGTGCACGTGATTGAAGCGCTCGGCCGGATAGTCGCCGAGATATTCCACGATGACATTGTCGGGACCGCGCATATAGGCGAAGCCGCCTTTGCGGGCCGGCTCGACGCCTCGGGCCTTGGCGTCGGCGATCTGCATCTTGTTGAGCCCCAGCACGCCGCCGGTGCCCGGCCAGGTATCGCTGCTGACCAGCACCGAGCCGCCTTCGTCGGTCGTATACAGCGGCAGCTGCTTGACCTCCGGGCGGGTCTTGTAGGTTTCGACATTGCGGCGCACGTCGGTGACCTGCCAGCCGAAGTGCCAGATGGCGGTCTGCGGCTGTGTCGGCGGCGCGCTCGCCACCTTGCTGAACAGGATGAGGACATTGTTGGGCGACTTGAGCGCCGGAAAGCCGCCCCAGCGGGTCTTGGCGGTGCTCGGGAACTGCCGCAAGTAGAATCCGATGGCGGCTTCCGGATCGACCGAATTGAGATGCAGGTGATGGAAGCCAGGTGCTGGCAGCATGTTCTGGGCTCCGGCCGGGGCGGTCGGGGAAACGAGCGGCAGCGCGAGAACCACCACTAAAATCGGCGCTGTTGATCTCATGAGATGGCCTCCTGCGCGGCAAGGATCGTAGGATGGGTTGAGCTTTTGCGAAACCCATCAACTTCCGCCGATGGGTTTCGCAAGAGCTCAACCCATCCTACAGACTAATGCGGAATGACCGGCGGAATGTAGGTCAGCGTCCCGGCCAGCAGCCAGAGCAGGAACAGCACCACCGGGGCATGCACCAGCATTTGCAGGAACGTGAAGCCGACGATGTCGCGGGCCTTGAGGCCGAGCACGCCGAGCATGGGCAGCATCCAGAACGGATTGATCAGGTTGGGCAGCGCCTCGGCTGCATTGTAGATCTGCACCGCCCAGCCGAGATGCACTTTGAGATCATTGGCGGCCTGCATCACATAAGGGGCCTCGATCAGCCACTTGCCGCCGCCCGAGGGAATGAAGAAGCCGAGCACCGCCGAATAGAGGCCCATCACGATCGGGAACGTGCCGGTGCTGGTGAGGCTGACGAAGGCATGCGCCACCTGGTCGGCCACCGTCTGGCCGCCGGCGTTCTTGGCGGTGGTCATGATGGTGGCGATGCCGCCATAGAGCGGGAACTGGATCAGGACGCCGGTGGTGGCCGGCACCGCCTTGGCGACCGCATTGAGAAAGCTGCGCGGCCGCCAATGCAGGAGCGCGCCCAGCATCAGGAACATCAAGTTGTAGGTATTGAGATTGGAGATCGCCAGGATCGGATCCTTGGTGGCGAATTCCTCCGCCAGCCAGCCGCCCGCCAGCACCACCACGATCAGGGTGAGGAGCGGATTGTATTCCAGCCATTCACCGGGACGCTGGGGCCGCGGCAGCCGCGCCGGCGCGGCCTCCAGGCTCTCGCCGATCATCTGCGCCGTCACCGCCTTGGCGCCCGAGGGCGACGACAAGAGCGCGAGCGCGATCGAGACCACGAACAGAACCGCCACGATGGTCATGGATTGCCACAGGAAGATGGTTTGCGCGAACGGGATCACGCCGGTGATGTCGAGGAGCGCCTTCGGCAGGCTGGCCGGGTTGGCCTGCAGCTGCGCGGCCGACGAGCTCAGGCCGAGCGCCCAAGTGGCGCCGAGCCCGAGGCAGCCGGCGGCCCCCGCAGCCCGGTAGTCCATGCGCAGATTCGTGCGCCGCGCCAGGGCACGCACCAGGAGGCCGGAAAAGATCAGGCTCATGCCCCAATTGAGGAGCGAGGTCAGCATGCTGATCGCGGCCACGAAGCCGACGGCGGAGCGTCCATTGCGCGGCAATCCGGCCAGGGCGTCGATGAGCCGGGCGGCGGGCGGCGAGGTCGCCACTACGTAGCCCGAGATGACCACCATGGCCATCTGCATGGTGAAGGTGATGAGGCTCCAGAAGCCGTCGCCGAACGATTTCGCGACGCTGACCGGGCTGGCGCCGTTGACCAGCGCCGCCGCCGCCACCACGGCGACCGCCAGCGCCACGAACACATAGGCGTCCGGGAACCAGCGCTCGGCCCAAGTGGTGAAGGCGAGCCCGAGCCGCGCCAGCAGGGTCTCGTCGGAATTGTCGGCCGGACGGCCGCTGCCGGCGGGCGACGAATGCTCGATGGTGGTCATGGTCGTTTGCCCCCCTTTGCGTGCCCACATCCGCGCGCGGATCTGGCAACGCGAATCTGGCAACTCCCTGGGGTGGGCTCTGCGACCCGTCCGGTGATCAAGCGAGAGCGGCGACCCGGCATTTCCCCGCGGATGTACAAGCTAGCAATTTCCGGGGGTGCTCGATAGCGGCGCATAAGCAAAAGCGCCCGATCGGACTTTGCCGATCGGGCGCTCACAAGCTCGCAATTGCGCTTCCGGCGGACCGGAATCGTCTACATGCCGAAGAGGCCGAGACCGCCGAGCTTGAAGTTGAGCCTGGCCGTCACTTCCGATGCCGTCATGCTGACCGAGTTGCCTACGGTCTGGGCGGCTGAACCCGCCGGCGTGAAGGCGCCGAGATTGTAGGTCTCCTTGCCGAGATCGAGATAGCGGTACTCGACGCCGACGAAGACGTTGTTGGTGACCGCATAGTCGATGCCGGCGCCCACGTTGAAGCCGAAATGGAGCTTGTTGGCGTCGGTGAAGCCGAGCGCAGGCGAGCCGCCGGCGCCGCGTGCCACATAGGCCGAGGTCACGTCGAATTCACCGGTCTCCAGGCCGCCGGCCGCATAGATGAGGGTCCGGTCCCAAGTCATGCCGAGCTTGGCACGGGAGGCGGCCAGATAATCGGTTTTGACCGACATGGAGTCGCCGGGCAGGAACGCACCGGCCGGTGCCGCGAAGGTCGCGGTCTGCTTGAGCCCGGTGAATTGATAGTCCTGCTCGAGACCCAGCACATATTGGCCGATCTGCCAATTGTAGCCGGCCTGGACGCCGCCGATCATGCTGCTGTTGTTGATGTTCATGGGGCCCGGCGCGCCGACCGCTCCGGTGAGGTTGTTGGTGGTGGCCGGGTTCGTGTCGAAGCGGCCCCAGACACCCCCGACATTGGCGCCCACATAGGTTCCGGTCCACGAGAACGCCGGCGCATAGCTCGGAGCCTTGAGCGGCATCCCCATATCGGCCGCCAGGGCCGAGCCCGCGACCGCCGTTGCAAGCACCATTCCGAGAATCATACGCATCGAGCACTCTCCAAATATTGTGGCCAACTTGGGTGCTACTTACGTCGATCCTGGAGCAATCCGATAGTGTAAAAGAGCAACACTTAAAATCAAAATGCGATTTGATCTGTATACTATCTATTAACCATTTGTATTTTGGCGCTCCTTGCTAGCACCGGCATTAGTAAATACAATATTAATAGGCAAATAAGCTAAAGTATATTATGCCAAGTCGACACCCGACCCGTGTGGCGCCAGACCATCGTGCCAGCATAGGCAAGCAAATGCCGGTGCATTGTCCGCATGCGCAGAATCCGATCCTCCCCGAAATGCTTTAGGAGTGGCGGCGCACGGCGGCCCTCGCCCCCGTGCCGAGAGGTGAAGGATGGCCCAGAGCTCCCATTCGGGCGGCCCGCGCAGGAAGCCGACCGTGATCGACTTCCACGCTCATTTCATGACTCCGGAGGTCTTCGAGGCGACCTACAAGCTGTCGGTCATCGGCCGGCTGCGCGCCCAACCGGATGGCAAGGCGGTGCGGCCGTTCCCGCAAGCGCAGATCGCCCGCATGACGGACCTCAAGCTGCGGCTCGCCGCCATGGACGAGATGGGCGTCGACGTCCAGGTCATCAGCCCCAACATTCTGCACCAATGCACCTACGGGCTCGAGCCGCAGGACGCGCTACGGCTGGAGCGACTCAACAACGACCATGCCGCCGCGCTGGTGGCGCAGAAGCCGGACCGCCTCATCGGCATCGGCTCGGTGCCGCTGCAAAACGTCGAGATGGCGATCCACGAGATGGAGCGCGCGGTGCTCGATCTCAAGCTCAAGGGCATCATCATCGCGTCGCGCATCAACGAGACCGATCTGGGCGCCCCCGGCTTGCGTCCGTTCTGGAGCCGGGCGCAGGCGCTCGAGGTTCCGATCTTCGTGCATCCGGCCGGCAATGCCGACCCGCGGCTGCAGAAGCACAGCCTCTTGATCTCGCTCGGGCAGCCGCTCGAGGAGGCGTTTGCCCAGACCTCGCTGATCTATGACGGCGTCATGGACGAGTTCCCGCGGCTCAAGATCGCGTTCGCGCATGGCGGGGGCTTTATTCCGTATTATGCGGGCCGCTTCGATTGGATCTACCGCCGCGGCTCGACGCCGCAGATGAAGAGCGATTTCAGCACCTATCTGCGGTCGTTCCGCTACGACACCGTGCTGTTCAATCCCGACGTGCTCGAGCAGCTGGCCACCAAGGTGGACACCAGCCACATCATGCTGGGCTCCGATTTTCCGTTCGGCGAGGTCAAGCCGGTCGAGTTCGTGCAAAGCGCCACAAAAATTCCCGCAGGCGGCGCGCGACGCGATCCTGGGCGCCAACACGGCGCGCTTTCTGGGCGTGGATATCTGACCGCCGCGAAAAACCGCGCCGATCAGCGCACCGGCTCGCTCTTGACCACCGGCTCCTGGGCGGAGGCGGGTTGCGCGTGCCGTGCCCAGTTCGCCGCCACGCGGCCGTCGCCGGTCGGCTGATAGAACACGGTATGGCGCGCGATCTCGGTCGAGAACGCCGCCACGTCGGCATCCTTCTTCACCTCGAAGGCATCGAAGCCGGCCCGCACCAGGAACATGAACTGGTCGCGCAGCACCTCGCCGGTGGCGCGCAGCTCGCCGCGAAAGCCGTAAGTCTCCCGCAGCTGCCGGGCCTGGCTGTAGGCGCGGCCGTCCTTGAACTTCGGGAACTCCAGGGCGATGAGCGCCAGCCGGTCGAGATAGGGCGCGAGCTCGGCGGCCTTGCGGTTGTTGGGCCACAGCACGCCGGTTGGCGCCGCGCGACCCGCGAGCGCGGCGGCCTCGGCGAGGAAGCGCGCGGCCGCAAGCAGCACCGGCACGTCGGCGGGGATCGGGGCGTCGTCGAGGACCCGAACAAAGGGATCATCGATGACGTGGCCTGCCTTAACGAGTCGCATAGACGCGTTCCTTGAATGGCTCGACCCCGACCCGCTCCACGGTCTCGAGAAAAATCTCGTCGGGACGCGCGCGCAGCTCCAGATAGGCCGAGACGATGTCCTCGACCACGTCGGCGACCTCGGCATAGGGGACCGCGGGGCCGATCAGGGTGCCGAGACGGGCGCCCTCGTCGGCGCGGCCGCCGATCGTCACCTGGAAGAATTCCTCGCCGTTCTTCTCGACGCCGAGCAGGCCGATATGGCCCACGTGATGGTGGCCGCAGGCATTGATGCAGCCGGAAATGTTGATGTGCAATCGCCCGAGATCGTGGGCGAGGTCGAGATCACGGAAGCGCCGGGTCAGCTCCTGGGCGACCGGAATCGAGCGGGTATTGGCCAGGCTGCAATAGTCGAGCCCCGGGCAGGAGATGATGTCGGAGACGAGCCCGACATTCGGGGTAGCGACGCCGGCGGCATCGAGCGCGCGCCAGAGCGCCGCCAGATCGCGCTGCGCCACATGCGGCAGCACCAGGTTCTGCTCGTGCCCGACCCGGATCTCGCCGAACGAATAACGATCGGCCAGATCCGCGATCGCGTCCATTTGCTCCGAGGTGGCATCTCCGGGCGTGACCCCTTCCGGCTTGAGCGATAGCGTCACGATCGCATAGCCCGGCAGGTTGTGATTGGAGACCGAGTTGTCGACCCATTGCGAGAAGCGGCGGTCGGCGGCGCGCGCCTGCGCCAGCTGCGGCGGGCTGTCCTCCAGCGCCTCGTAGTCGGGATAGCGAAAGCGCGCCGCGATCTCCGCGATCAGCGCCGGATCGAGCGCGAGCGTGCCGTCCTTGATGGATTGCCATTCGGCCTCCACCTCCTCGGCGAACGCCTGCGCGCCGAGCTCATGGACCAGAATCTTGATGCGCGCCTTGTAGATGTTGTCGCGCCGTCCGAACTGATTGTAGACGCGCAGGATCGCCTCGACATAGCTCAAGAGGTCGCGCTTGGGCAGGAACGGCTTGATGGTCTTGCCGATGAACGGCGTGCGCCCGAGCCCGCCGCCGACGATCACCTCGAAACCGACCTCGCCGGCATCGTTGCGATGCATGTGCAACCCGATGTCGTGCACCCGCACCGCGGCGCGATCATGCGCGCACGCGGTCAGCGCGATCTTGAACTTGCGCGGCAGGAAGGAGAATTCCGGATGCAGGGTCGAGTGCTGGCGCAGAATCTCGGCGCTGATGCGCGGATCCTCGATCTCGCCGGGCGCGACGCCCGCCCATTGATCGGTGGTGATGTTGCGCACGCAATTGCCGCTGGTCTGCATGCCGTGCAGGCCGGCGCGCGCGAGATCGGCCATGACGTCGGGCAGATCCTCGAGCTTGATCCAGTGGAACTGGATGTTCTGCCGGGTGGTGAAATGGCCATAGCCGCGGTCGTAGGCGCGCCCCACATGCGCCAGCATGCGCAGCTGGGCGGACGACAGCGTGCCGTACGGAATGGCGATCCGCAGCATATAGGCGTGCAGCTGCAGATAGACGCCGTTCATGAGCCGCAGCGGCTTGAACTCGTCTTCGGTCAATTCCCCCGAGATGCGCCGCGCCACCTGGCCGCGAAACTCGGCGACCCGCTCGGCCACCAGGGTGCGGTCGAATTCGTCGTAGACGTACATCGCTCAGATTCCGGCGCTGACGCGCATGCCCGCGCGGGCGGGCAGCGCGATGGTCGGGCCCGCGAGCCTGATGCGTTCGCGCAGGTTTCCGGGTCGCGCGCCGCCATCCTTATCAAGCTTTACCGGTGCCACATAGGCGCCGACCGCCCCGATATCATCCGCGATCGCGGCCTCCAGCAATTCGCCGGCGGCCGGCGCGGTGGTGACCACCGCGGCGCGCGCGAAATCGGTCGTCCAGCCATGGTCGGCTGTGCGGTAGATGACGGCGCCGTCGCCGAGCCGGTTGGCGGTGATCAGAACCGGGCCCGCGATCTTGAGCTTCTTTTCCAACGGCGAGGTCATGCTTGGCTATCCTTGCGGAGCTTTCGGCTTGCGGGCGCAACGGCAGCGCAGATTGCATCCGCCACCAGGACGGAATACATAGCCCGAAAGGCGCCCGTTGACTAGAATTATTTTCCGTATAGAAAGGATACAAGGGGCTGAAATAGAAAAATATCCTACTATGGAAGCGAAGTCGCTTGAAACAGCTCAACTGCAAATCGGCCGAAAGCGAGATGGTTCTTATCCCGGTTCCCGTTACGGGGTCCAGGCCGGCGAAGCGGTGAGCACCATCAATCGCCCAATGGATCGTCCAGTGGATCGTCTCAGCGAGCTCGAAGCCCAGAGCATCTTCATCTTTCGGGAAGGCTTTGCCCGTCTCAAGCGGCTCGCCCTGCTGTGGTCGCTCGGCAAGGATTCCAACGTCATGATCTGGCTCGCCCGCAAGGCATTTTTCGGGCGGGTGCCGTTTCCGGCGATGCATGTGGATACCGGCAAGAAATTTCCGGAGATGTATGCCTTCCGGGATCGCTACGCGGTCGAGTGGAATCTCGATCTCCTGGTCGAGCCCTGCCCGCCGATCGATGCGGTCGATCCGACGCTGCCGCCGGCCGCCCGCTCGGCGGCGCGCAAGACCGAGGGCTTGAAGCTCGCGCTCGCCAAATACGGCTTCGACGGCCTGTTCGCCGGCATTCGCCGCGACGAAGAGGCGACCCGCGCCAAGGAACGGGTGTTCTCGCCGCGCGGGATCGCGGGCGGCTGGGATGTCCGCGATCAGCCGCCGGAATTCTGGGATCACTTCAACGCCTCGCCGCCGCCGGGCGCTCATCTGCGCATCCATCCGATCCTGCATTGGACCGAGGCCGACATCTGGGCCTATACGCGGCGCGAGGGCATCCCGATCATCCCGCTTTATCTCGCGCGCGACGGCAAGCGCTATCGCTCGCTCGGCGATGCCGACATCACCTCGCCGGTGCCCTCGCAGGCCAGCACCATCGACGAGATCATCACCGAGCTCGAGGGCACCAAGGTGCCGGAGCGCTCCGGCCGCGCCATGGACCACGAGTCCGAGGATGCGTTCGAGCGCCTGCGCGTTTCCGGCTATCTGTAACCCGAGCAGTTGCGGCCCCTGACCACTTTGTCCGAGAGTCCCGACAGTCCCATGAACATTCTGGTCACCGAGCAGCTCGTATCATCCGAGGCCGCGGCGCCGGCGGGCAAGCGCGCGCTGGTGCGCATCGTCATCGTCGGGCACGTGGATCATGGCAAATCGACCCTGATCGGACGGCTCCTGTACGAGACCGGCAGCCTGCCCGACGGCAAGCTCGAGCAGCTCAAGGCCGTCAGCGCGCGCCGCGGCATGCCGTTCGAATGGTCGTTCCTGCTCGACGCGCTGCAGACCGAGCGCGATCAAGGCATCACGCTCGACACCAGCCAGATCCGGTTTCGCACGCCCTCGCGCGACCTCGTCCTGATCGACGCGCCCGGCCACGCCGAGTTTCTGCGCAACATGATCACCGGCGCCGCCCAGGCCGATGCCGCGCTCCTGATCGTCGATGCGGCCGAAGGCGTGCGCGACCAGACCCGCCGGCACGGCTATCTGCTGCATCTGCTCGGCGTGCGGCAGGTCGCGGTCGTCATCAACAAGATGGATCGCGTGGGCTTCGACGAGCAGCGGTTCCGCGATATCGAAACCGAAATCTCCACCCATCTGGTCAATCTCGGGCTGACCCCGGTCGCCGTCATCCCGATCTCGGCGCGCGACGGCGATGGCGTGGCGCGGCGCACCGCAATCCGATCGCCTGGTACGGGGGCCCGACCGTGGTCGAGACCCTCGACGGCTTCATGCCGGCCCGCCAGCCCGATGAGCTGGCGCTGCGGCTGCCGGTGCAGGCGGTCTACAAGTTCGACGACCGGCGCATCGTCGCGGGCCGGATCGAGACCGGCACGCGTCACGGTCGGCGACGAGATCGTGGTCATGCCCTCCGGCAGGACCGCGCGCGTGCGCTCGATCGAATCCTGGCCGGTGCCGGCGCTGGCGCCGCGCACGGCCGGCGCCGGACAATCCGTCGGCATCACGCTCGACAGCGAGATTTTCCTCGACCGCGGCGACGTGGTCTCGACCGCCGCGGTTCGGCCCAAGGCCGCCCAGCGCTTGCGCGCGCGGGTGTTCTGGCTGCACGAGGAGCCGCTCGAGGTCGGCACCACCCTCAATGTGCGGATCGGCACCGCCGAGGCCCGCGGCACCATCGCGGCGATCGAGAAGGCGGTCGATCCCGGCGCGCTGTCGGCCACCGAGGCCAAGGCGGTCGCGCAAAACCATGTGGGCGAGATCGATATTGCGCTGTCGCGGCCGCTCGCCGTCGATCCCTATGCGGTGAACGCGCGCACCGGCCGCATCGTGCTGGACATGAAGGGCCGCATTTCCGGCGGCGGCCTGGTGCTCTCGCTCGATCCGCCCGCTCCGTTGCTCTCGTCCGCAAGCCGGGAAGGGCTGAGCGGGGGCGCGCGCCAGCCGCAAGGCGGTCCGCTCAAATCCGCCGTGTCGCCGCAAGAGCGCGCGGCACGCTCCGGTCATGGCGGCGCGATCCTGTGGCTCACGGGCGCGCAGGCGTTCCGCCACCTCGAAGCTGGCGCGCGCCATCGAGCGGCGGCTGTTCGACCGCGGCGGCGCGCCGGTCGTGCTCGAGACCGATGCCTTGCGAAGCGGCCTCAATGCCGATCTCGGCGCCGGCCCGGCCGACCAGGCCGAGACCATCCGGCGCACCGCCGCAGATTGCGGCCCATCTCGCCGGCGAGCGGCTACATCGTCGTCGTGGCCGCCGTCTCGCCCACGCAGGCCGGCCGCGCGCAGGCGCGCGCGATCGGCGGCAAGCGCTTCTATGAGGTTCATGTGGACGCGGCCGCCGGCGGCGTCGATGCGGCCTACGAGGCGCCGGTTGCTCCGGATCTCAGGCTCGATATGCGACCGCCATGATCTCGATAGCCATTCGCTCCAGGTCGAGCAGTTGCTCGAGACCGCCGGCGTGATCGTCAGCGGCGATCGGCCTGCGGGCGGCGAGTTCGCGCATCTGAAGCGATTTCCGCGCCAGCGACGAGGGCGAATGCCTCGCTGTCGTGATACTTCGACCGTTCCCACCAATCAACGCGCAAGGTCGGACCATGTCCTCGAGCGATGCGGTCGCCAAGCCGGCGCAACCGGAAGCCCGCCGCCCTGGCCGCGGCCGCGTCTTCGATTCCATCACCGAGGCGATCGGCGATACGCCGATCGTGCGGCTGCGGCGGCTGCCGGAGCTGCACGGGATCAAGGCCGCAGATTTTCGCCAAGCTCGAATTCTTCAATCCCGCCGGCAGCGTCAAGGACCGCATCGGCGTCGCCATGGTCGATGCCATGGAAGCGGCCGGCGTCATCGGGCCGCAGACCGTCCTCATCGAGCCGACCTCGGGCAATACCGGCATCGCGCTCGCCTTCGTGTCGCGCCGCGCGCGGCTATCGATTGATCCTGGTGATGCCGGACTCGATGTCGGTCGAGCGGCGCAAGATGCTGCAACTGCTCGGCGCCGAGCTGCATCTGACGCCGGCCGCCCAGGGCATGCGCGGCGCCATCGCCAAGGCCGAGGAGCTCGTCCGCCAGGATCCGCAACGCCGTGATGCCGCAGCAGTTCAAGCATCTCGCCAATCCGGAAATCCACCGGCGCACCACCGCCGAGGAAATCTGGAACGACACCGAAGGCGCGATCGACGTGTTCGTCGCCGGCGTCGGTACCGGCGGAACGATCACCGGCGTCGGCCAGGTGCTGAAGCCGCGCAAGCCGTCGCTGCGCGTGATCGCGGTCGAGCCCGAGGACAGCCCGGTCCTTTCCGGCGGCCAGCCGGGACCGCACAAGATCCAAGGTATCGGCGCCGGCTTCATTCCGGACATTCTCGACCGCTCGGTGATCGACGAGGTGGTCACGGTCGGCAATGAGACCGCCTTCGATACCGCGCGCGCGCTGGCGCGCCACGAGGGCATCCCGGGCGGTATCTCCTCGGGCGCCGCGGTCGCCGCCGCGCTCGAAGTCGGCAAGCGCCCCGCCATGGCCGGAAAAACCATCGTGGTCATCGTTCCCTCCTTCGCGGAGCGCTATCTGTCGACCGCGTTGTTCGACGGCTTGTGATCGGCCGGCCGGACAGTGAGATGGGGCGTCGGCCGAACCGGTGAAGGCCGCCGCCCGACCGCGCAGAGGCCGTCAAAATGGCAGTTGGTCGTCCGCTGGCATATTGCCCGACCTGCAGGATCGCCTTTCCGATTGCGCCGCGGACCGAGGGCGGCACGCTGGTTTTCCAGAATTCCACCACCACCTGCCCCAACGGACACTTCGCGCGCATTCTCAACGCGCACTACCAGGCCTTCGAGGCCGAGATCCAAGCGCATGCTGGAGTCCAACGGCCGCGCGGCCCACCGCGCCGTTCTGGCGCTTTGGAATCGCGTGCGCGCCGGCGAGATCACTGCGGAACAGGCTCGCGCGGAGGTCGAAAAATCCAGGCCCGGCCTGCACTCGATCTTCGACGCCGCAAATTTTTCCGACCCGGTCAAGAAGGCAATTCTGGACGCGCTTGTCACTGATTTTGTCGCCCCATCCGAGCACGACGAAGAACCGTCCATAGTGTTTCTCCGACCCCGGAAGCCGACACTCCGAGACATGCCGGAGAAGCGGAAGGGCGGGAACCGCGCGTTCCAACGCAGCCTGCGCCACAAGCAACGCATGCTGATGAATCCGCGCGGTCGATAGTCGGCCTCGCCGCGCGGACGGATTACGGGCGCCAAGACGAGCCCGATAGGGCGTGGACCGCATCCCACAGAAACATCGCGATCGGTCCGAACACGATGTCGATCAGGTTCGCCATCCGGGACGAGAGCCGGTCGGCGGGATCGAGCTTGCGGCGGACCTTGATGAATTGCGCGCCCACGCGCCGCGCCAGGAGGCCATCGGTCAGGTCCTTGTCGCCGATGACGACGAGCGGCCTGCCGTTGCGCTCGACGCCCGAGATCGCGAGCGTGCTCGGCTTGCGGAACACGTTCGGGCATACGCCGACATCCAATTGGGCCGCAACGGCCTCCAAGCGTTCGGCGTAATTGCCGCGGCGGCTGTTGGAGCAGAGGCGGACCTCGTTGCCGCGCGCCTTGAGGGCGCGCACTTGCTCAACCACCACAGCAGGCGCAACGCGTCCGCTATCGGGCACCAGCGTCCCATCGATGTCGAGGATCACCAGCGAACTCTCGAAATCAAACGTTTGCTGCTCGAAATAAAGAAGATCACCCATCGTCGCGGCCATTCTTCCGTCTTGTTCAGCGCGTGCGGCCGCGGGCGGCTTCGCCGATCAGCGCGACCAGGCGCTCCGGCGTGATCGGCGCCTCGGCGATGTGGACGCCGAACGGCGCGAGCGCGTTCTCGACCGCCGAGAGCAGCGCGGCGATCGCCGGGATGGTGCCGCCTTCGCCGGCGCCCTTGAGGCCGAGCGGATTGAGCGGGCTCGGCGTCGTCATGTGCAGCACCTCGACATGGGGTGAATCGGTCGCAAGCGGCAGCAGATACTCGCCGAAGCTGGTCGAGGCCGGCTGCGCCTGCTCGTCATAGAACATCCGCTCGAAGAACGCATTGCCGACGCCGTGAATGACGCCGCCCACGACCTGGCCTTCCACCACCATCGGATTGATGACGTGGCCGCAATCGTGCATCACCACATAGCGCAGGATCTTCACCTGCGCCGGTCTCGATATCGACCTCGACCTCGGCCACATGGGTGCCGTTGGAATAGGTCGACTGGTCGGGCGTGAAGTGGCTGGTCGCCTCGAGGCCGGGCGTCGGGACCGCCGGCCATGGAATAGCCCGGCATGCCGACCGCGCGGGCCGCGATCTCGCGGAAGCTGCGCTTGATGTCGGAGCCGGCGATCCGGGCGTGGCCGTCCTCCAGCACGATGTCGGCCTCGGCCGCCTCCATCATGTCGGCGGCGAATTGCTTGATCTTGTGGGAGAGCTCCTGCGCGGCGAGATGAACCGACGAGCCGGCATTGACGGCCGTGCGGGCCGCAAACGAGCCGACCCCGAGCGCAGTCGCGGCGGTGTCGCCGGTCACGATGGTGATGTCGTCCGGCGTGGCGCCGAGATGATCGGCGGCGATCTGGGCCAGCGTGGTCTTGTGCGATTGGCCCTGCGGGGTGGCGCCGGTGTAGACGGTGAGCTTGCCGCTGGTCGACACGCGCGCGGTCGCGCTTTCGTAGGGGCCGAGCCCGGTCGCCTCCACCGCATTGGCGATGCCGAGCCCGATATAGCGTCCCTGCGCGCGCGCCTGCGCCTGGCGGGCCGCGAAGCCCGCGTAATCGGCCGCCTCCAGCGCCTTGCGCTGGCAGGTCGGGTAGTCGCCGCTGTCGTAGGTCACCGGCCGGCCGTCGCGAAAGATGATCCCCACCCGGTAGGGCATCTGCGCAGGCGTGATGAAATTGCGCCGCCGCACCTCGGCGCGGTCGAGCTTGAGCTCGTGCGCGACGCGGTCCATCAGGCGCTCCATGACCACGCAGGCCTGCGGGCGGCCGGCGCCGCGCACCGGCGAGGTCGGCACCTTGTTGGTGAACGCGACCGACACGTCGAGATGGAAATTGGGAATGACATAAGGCCCCGGCACCGAGGTGGCGGCGATCCAGGGCAGCACCACGCCCCACGGCATGTAGGCGCCGGCTTCGTGGGTCAAGGTTCCGCGCACCCCCAGGATGCGCGCGTCGCGGTCGACCGCGATCTCCATGTCCCAATGCTGGTCGCGCTCCTGCTGGGTGGAGAGGAAATTCTCCTGCCGGTCCTCGATCCATTTGAGCGGCGCCCGCAGCTTGAGCGCCGCCGCCGCCAGCGCCCCATATTCGGCATAGAAGCTGCCCTTGGGACCGAAGCCGCCGCCGACGTCGGGCGTGACGATGCGCAGCTGATGATCCGCCCAATCCAGCAGATCCAGCAGCACCCGCTTGTGCCGGTGCGGACCCTGCGACGAGACGTAGATCGTGAGCGCGTCGGCCATCGGATCCGGCACCGCGATCATGCCGCGGCACTCGAGGAAGAACGGGCCGCCGCGATGCTGGAACAGCCGCTCGCGAAAGACATGGGGGGCCTGCGCGAAGGCGGCCTCGGCGTTGCCGACATTGACCGGGATGACGGCGGCGAGATTGCGAGGATGCGTCCCGATGGGCGAGCGGCGCGCCGGGCTCAAGCGCCGCGACGCAATCGGACACCGCCGGCAGCGGCTCGTAATCGATCTCGACCAGCGCGGCCGCATCCTCGGCCAGATAGCGGCTGTCGGCCACCACGATGGCGACCGGCTCGCCCACGAAGCAGGCTTCGTGCTTGGCGAGGCAGTACGGCATGTAGGCTTGCTTGATCGCCGGGCTCGGCACCAGGAGCGGCACGGTCTGCCGCTGCATCGCGGGCGGCAAATCCGCGAACGTAAAGACCGCATGCACGCCCGGCAGCGCGAGCGCGGCGCGCTTGTCGATGCCGCGGATGCCGGCATGGGCATGGGGGCTGCGCAGCACCACCGCGTGGAGCATGCCGGGCAGCTCGATGTCGTCCACAAAGCGGCCGCGTCCGGTCAAGAGGTCCGGATCCTCCTTGCGCTTGATGCTGGCGCCGAACCATCCCATCAGGGTTGCCCTCGTCGTTTTGATCCCGTTCAATCACGCTTAATGCCTTTGAATCACTGTTTCAGCATACTTTCTGTTACGGCTGATCGACCCAAGACTGAGTTCGGTAGCGTTAAGGTCCCTTCGTAGTCTGGCCAGCTCCGGGATTGCAAAAGCGTCCAAAGCAGCATGCCTTGCCGCCCTCCTCACTGCATCTGGATATCTTCTGATACAACGCGATTCCGATGAGCACTACGATGATCGTTCCGACGACACCGATAAATCGGGAGTTTGAATTCATTTCGGTGCTCCCCTTCCTTTGCCTCGCGCAGCACCCGCGCCGCAAGCGCGATGCCACGATCGATAGCCGGTGCTGGGATGTTGCCGGATGGTCGCGCACCTGCCGCTGAAGTCCGGATTGCTTGCAAGGAATTCGGTCAAGCTCATGCGGCCCTCCGCTCGCGGCCGCGCTCCACCGCGCGCTCGAGCGCCCGATAGGTCAGGATGCGGGCGAGATGCTTGCGATAGGCGGCGCTCACGTAGATGTCGGTGGTGGCCTCGAGCGATTCCGCTTCCACGGCGGCGGCCCGAAACGCCTCGTGCGAGGGCAGCTGGCCCACCAGCAGGCGCTCGGCCGCGGCGACCCGCACGGGCGCCGTCCCAGGCCCGACACGCATAGCGCCGCCCGCGCGATGGTGCCGTCGGCCTTAAGGTCGATCAGGCAGCCGACCGCCGCGATGGCGAAATCGCCGTGGCGGCGGGCGAATTCCTCGAACGCATAGCCATGGCCTTGCGGCCAGATCTTGAGGTCGATGCCGGCCAGCATCTCGTCCGGCTCCATCGCATGGGTCATGATGCCGGTGACCCAATCCGCCATCGCGATCGGCCGGGTGCCGGCGCGGTTGGTGGCCTGCAGCACCCCGTCATGCAGCGCCACCAGATTGACCAGCTCGGCCGAGGGATCGAGATGGCAGAGCGAGCCCCCGAAGGTGCCGCGGTTGCGGGTCTGGCGGTGGCCGACATGCTGGAGCGCTTCCTGGATGATCGGGAAGTGGCGCTTCACGTCGGCCGAGAACTCGAGATCGCGCTGCCGCGTCATGGCGCCGAAACGACCAAGCGGGCCGACGATGGAGATATGGGACAGCGGCTCGATGCGGTTGATGTCGATCAGGTGATCGGGCGTCACCACCCGGAAATTCAGCATGGGCATGAGCGACTGCCCGCCCGCGAGCACGAGCGCGTTGTCGAGCCGGCCGATGAGCTCGGTCGCTTCAGCCACGGTGGTGGGATCGTGATAGGCGAAAGGCGCCGGCTTCATGCTGATGGGCTCTGATTTGGTCGAACTCTGCGGCGAGGCTCTAGCTCATCGTCGCTTCGATTGCAAGTGACGGGTTGGCGTACCTCGGTTTCGTAGGGGCGTGCCCGGGCCCGCCCCGCGTACGGGTGTCACGGTCGGCACACGCCTACCCCTCCACCTTGCGCACCGGGGTTTCGGGCTTGAGGCCGCTGCGCTGGCGGGCGAGCGTTTCCTTGCCGGTCTCCTCCCAGGCTCCGCTCACGGCGCGCTCCGCATAGGTGTCCCAGCGGTCGATCCAATCGCCCAGCGGATAGCCGTGCCAAGGGGCCTTGAGCGCGATCGGCGGCAGGTCGAGCTTCGCCCACAGGGCCTGCGCCCGCTCCATGAATTCCTTTTTCGGCAGCGCCAGCGGCGGCATCGGACCCTTGGCGGTGGCATCGATCAGGAGCTTGGAGGCGCGTCCGCTGCTGGAATATTGCGAGCCCTGGTCGCCGCCGTGATAGGGCGCGATCTGCACGTCGTCGATCGGATTGCAGCGATAGGCGATCGACCACAGCACCGCATCCAGATTGGCCGGATCGATATCCTCGCTGACGGCGATCAGAAGCTTGCCGAAGATCGCCTGAAAGGCGGCGGCGCCGTTGAGGCCGCGCCAGACCTCGCTGCGCACGGTGCCGGGCGCGAACTGGACGAAGATGACCGGACGCAGATTGGTGAGCGGCTCGTGCAGGATGACGCGGCGCACGCCGCGCACCGAGAGCGTATCGCGCAGATGCGCCAGATAGAGCGGCTCGTAGGCCACCTTCTTGACCAGGCTCGATTCGCTCGGCGTGACCTGGCTGATGATGGAGGCGAAGACCGGGTGGCGCCGGTGCGTGATGGCGGTCACCCGCATGGGCATGTTGAAGGCTTCGAGCGCCACATAGCCGTTGCTCTCGCCGAACGGCGCCTCGGGCTCGAGCTTGTCGGTATCGATGAGCCCCTCGATGACGATCTCGGAAGCGGCCGGAACGTCGATATCGATGCTGGCGCATCGGGCGATCGGCACCGCGCGGCCGGCGAGCGCGCCCGCCACGCCGATCTCGTCGAGATCGGTGGCGAGCTTCTGGGCGCCGGTGAACATCACGACCGGGGCCGCCCCGATCACGATGGCGATCGGCATCGGCGCCTTGCGGTCCTTGTATTTCTGCCAGTGCAGAAAGCCGCCGGCCCCGCCGGCGCGCGCCACCATGCGGACCACCAGCCGGTCGGTGGCCTTGAGCGCCGCCCGGTAGGTGCCGATGTTCTGGATGCCGGTTTCCGGATCCTTGGTGATGCAGAGCGTGGCGGTCAGATAGGGGGCGGCATCGAAGCCGGGGGTCGAGATCGGCACCGGGAAGAGCTTCATGCCGCCGTTCGGCGCCCGCAACGCATCCCCGGTGATGACCACCTCTTGGCAGGGCGGCGCGGTGACCCGCACCGGCGGGATCGGATTGGCGATGGCGGCGAGCCAGGCGGCGCCGATGTCGCCGACCTCGCGCCGCATGCCGAGCGAATAGATCTCCGCCGAGGCCGCGATGGCCCCGACCACCACCGGCATGTCGTAGCGCCGGCCGCTGCCATCCACCACATTGGTGAACAGGAAGGCCTTCCGCTGCGCCTCCGGAATGCCGCCGATGAATTGCAGGCGCACCAGCGGATGCAGCTCGGTGTCCTTGTCGACCGGATGATCGATCCGCGTGAGCAGGCCCTTGGCCTCGAGATCGGCCAGATGCTCCTGCAGATCGAGCCGCGGTCGCGTGTCCGACGCGTTCCGGATTGCCACCACGTCATCCATAATTCATGTCATCCATGCTTCATCCCATCCATACCGGAAGCGCCTGCGCTGTCGAGCGTCAAAATGAACGTTTCGGTGGGGGGCAGCAAGGCGCAGCAACCTGCCGGCGGTTCGACATGATGCTATGATGCCGCCCGCCGGATCGAGCTGAAGGACCAAGCCGCATGTACCGCGCGACGATCGGCAGCGAGCGTTACATCTTTCCCGATCTCAAGACGCTGCTCGCCAAGGCCTCGCCGCTGCGCAGCGGCGACGTGCTGGCCGGCATCGCGGCGCAATCGGGCGAGGAGCGGGTGGCCGCCCAATATGCGCTCGCCGACCTGCCGCTCGCCACCTTTCTCGCCACCGCCACGGTCCCCTACGAGACCGACGAGGTCACGCGCCTCATCATCGATACCCACGATGCGGCGGCCTTGGCGCCGGTCGCCCATCTCACGGTCGGCGGATTGCGCGACTGGCTGTTGTCCGATGCGGCGACGGCGGATGCGCTCGCCGTTTGGCGCCGGGCCTGACGCCGGAGATGGCGGCGGCGGTC
Source organism: uncultured Alphaproteobacteria bacterium (assembly GCA_963744275.1). Lineage (GTDB taxonomy): Bacteria > Pseudomonadota > Alphaproteobacteria > Rhizobiales > Xanthobacteraceae > VAZQ01. The sequence continues at coordinate 297,200 of CAVUSX010000017.1, read as the reverse complement.
GCCAAGATCAGCCGCTTGCAGGACCTCATGGTGATGGCCGCGAAATGCAGCGTGGTGACCGCGTTCCGCAACACGCTGGGGCTGCCGGGCCGCCTGTCGGCGCGGCTGCAGCCCAATCATCCGACCGACGATCCGCGCGGCATCGCGGCCAGCATATTGGATGGCCTGTTGCTCGGCTCGGGCGATGCGGTGATCGGCATCAATCCGGCGACCGACAGCCCGCAGCGCGCCGATGCGCTCTTGCGCATGCTCGACGACATCCGCCTCAAGCTCGAAATTCCCACGCAAAGCTGCGTGCTGGCCCATGTCACCACCACGCTCGATCTCATCCGCAGAGGCTCGCCGGTCGATCTGGTGTTTCAATCGATCGCCGGCACGCAAGCCGCCAATGCGAGCTTCGGGATCGACCTCGCCTTGCTGCACGAGGCGCGCGCGGCAGCGCTTTCGCTCGAGCGCGGCACGCTCGGGCACAACGTGATGTATTTCGAGACCGGACAGGGCAGCGCACTCTCGGCCAATGCGCATCACGGCGTCGACCAGCAGACCCTGGAGGCGCGCGCCTATGCGGTGGCGCGCGCGTTCTCACCCTTGCTGGTCAATTCCGTGGTGGGTTTCATCGGGCCCGAATATCTGTTCGACGGCAAGCAGATCATCCGGGCCGGCCTGGAGGATCATTGCTGCGGCAAGCTCCTGGGCCTGCCGATGGGGGTCGACGTCTGCTACACCAACCATGCGCAGGCGGACCAGGACGACATGGACGCGCTGCTGACGCTGCTGGTCGCGGCCGGCGTGAACTTCGTGATGGGGGTGCCGGGCGCCGACGACATCATGCTGGGCTATCAGAGCACGTCGTTTCACGACGCGCTCGCCATGCGCGAGCTCCTGCGCCGCCGCCCGGCGCCGGAGTTCGAGGCTTGGCTCGCGCGGCAAGGGCTCATGGACGCCGCCAACCGCATTCGCCCGCAAAGCCTGCCGAGCCGCTTCCGCGCGCTGCTGCCGGCTGGATAAGGAGCAACCTCCGTCCACCCGACATCATCTCAGGCATATGATGGCGCACCGCAGCGTTTTCCCTCCCCCTGAAAGGGGGAGGGTGGCGCCGAAGGCGCCGGGTGGGGGTCCCGCCTCCCACGAACTCAATGTTTGTTGCGTGACCCCCACCCGACCCGCTTTGCGGGTCGACCTCCCCCTTGCAGGTTTGCGGGGGAGGTAAGGCAGAGAGCGCACTGGTTTCATCGTATGCGATTGCTCCTGCCCTACTCCGGCTTGATATTGGCGGTGCGGACCACCTTGCCCCACTTCTCGGTCTCCGCCACGATCATGGTCCCGAATTCGGCAGGCGACATCGGGGCCGGGATGCTGCCGAGGTCGGCGAGCCGCGCCTTGATCTGCGGATCGGCGAGCGCGGCATTTATCTCCTTGTTGAGCCGATCGATGATCTCGGCCGGCGTGCCCGTGGGAGCGCCGATGCCTTGCCATGTGCTGGCCTCGAAGCCCGGCACCGAATCCGAAACCGGCGGCACGTTGGGCAGTGCCTCCGAGCGCGTCGCCGTGGTCACCGCCAGCGCCCGCACCTTGCCGGCTTTGACCGTCGCGATCGATTCCGGCAGCGGGCTGAACATAACCTGCACCTGTCCGCCGAGCAGATCGACGAGCGCGGGCGCGCCGCCGCGATACGGCACGTGCAGCATCTCGATGCCGGTCATGATCTTGAAGAGCTCGCCGCCGACATGGGACGTGCTGCCGGTGCCGCCCGACGCCATGGTGACCTTGCCGCGATTGGCCTTGGCATAGGCGATGAACTCCGGAACCGTCTTGGCGGGAACGGATAGATTGACCTCCATCACCAGCGGCACGCGGCTGATGCTCGCGACCGGCGCGATGTCGCGGATGAAATTGAAGTTGAGCTTCTCGAACAGCGTCGCATTGACGGTCACGGATGCGGGGATGAGGAGCAACGTATAGCCGTCGGGGGCGGCGTGCGCGACCGCCTCGATGCCGATATTGGTGCTCGCGCCCGGCCGGTTCTCGATGATGAACGATTGCCCGAGCCGCTCCGTGAGCCACTGGGCGATCAGCCGCGCCGTGATATCGAGCGCGCCGCCGGGAGCAACCGGCACGATGATGCGCACGGCTCGCGCCGGATAGGCTTGCGCCAGCGCGACCCGCGGCACGACCGGGAGCGCGAGGACGCCCGCTGCCAGATGAAGAAATCGACGGCGTGGAAGTTTCATGCGGACCTCCCGGATACCTGCGGGGAGCAGACTACCAGCGTGGTGCACGCGTCGCGAGCGGCTTTTCGCCGCTCCCGCCGACATGCACCGCCGGCGGACGAGGGCCGGCGCGGTCGACTTTCTTTGGGCCATGATCGCGCTTGCCGACAGGTTCACAAAGCGACTACTGGTCGCGAAGGATTGGTTTTCGGAGAGGCCGACATGGCAGACCCTCGGCCGCCCACGATCGCGGCGGCAGGCGCGGCGGACGACGCGGTCTGGGAGGGCCTGCGCCGGCTCACGGCGGCGCGCATCGGTCTCACACGCAGCGGCGCATCGCTCGCCACCGGCGCGATGCTGGAATTGCGGCTCGCCCATGCGCGTGCCCGCGATGCCGTGCATGCGCCGCTCGACGAGGAGCGGCTCTCCGCCGATCTCGCCGCGGCGGGTTGGCCGCTGCTCGCCGTCTCCAGCGCTGTGCAGGACCGCACCCAATACCTGATGCGTCCCGACCTCGGCCGGCAGCTGGCCCCCGATGCCACCGCGGTGCTGGCGAACCATGCGGCTGGCGGCCACGATGTGGCGCTGGTCATCACCGAGGGTCTGTCGGCGCGCGCGGTCGAGCGCCACGGCCCGCCGCTCCTGGCCGCGCTGTTGCGGCAGCTGCGCACGGAAGACTGGCGCATCGCCCCGCTCACGCTCGTGCGCCAGGGCCGGGTCGCCATCGGGGACGCGGTGGCGCAGATTTTGCGCGCCCGCCTGGTGGTGGTCCTGATCGGCGAGCGGCCGGGCCTCTCCGCTCCGCACAGCATGGGGGCCTACCTGACCTGGCAGCCCGGACCGCAAACCACCGACGCCAACCGCAATTGCATCTCCAACATCCGCCCGGAGGGCATCGATCCGGCGAGCGCGGCGCGCAAGATCATGCAGCTCATGCGCGCCATGCGGGCGCGCGAGCTGTCGGGCGTCGCGCTGAAGGATGAAACCGAGCGGCTGCTGATAGACGATATTGGGGCTCGCAATGATTGACCGGTCGGCGGCCCGGCTGAGCTTCAACGCGCCAGCCCGGCCGCGACCGCGCGCGCGACCGACGCTATGGTCGCATTCCGTTGCGCGTCGGGTCTGGGGGTTTCCGTGAGATAGACCGCGATCACGATCGGCGGGCGTTGCGGCGGCCACAGAATGCCGATGTCGTTGGTCGAGCCGCTGTCTCCCGACCCGGTCTTGTCGCCCACCCGCCATCCGCTCGGCAGCCCCGCCCGCAGGCGCGCGTCGCCGGTCTTGTTGGCGATGAGCCAACGGCCGAGCTGATCCTTCGACATGGCGGACAAGGCATTTCCGAGAACGAGCGAATGCAGGTTGGACGCCATGGCAGACGGCGACGAGGTATCGCGCGGATCGCCCGGCACGGCCTCGTTCAGAGCGGGCTCGATGCGGTCGAGCCGCGTCACCGCATCCCCGAGCGAGCGCGCGTAGGCGGTCACTCCCGCGGGTCCGTCCAGCGCCGCCAGCAGCAAGTTCGCGGCCGTGTTGTCGCTCATGGTGAGCGCCGCTTCGCAAAGCTCGGCGAGCGACATGCCATCTCCGCCGGTGCGGTCCTTGGTGACGGGCGAATACGCGAGGAGGTCGCGGGCCTGGAAACGAATGCGCCGATTTAGATTTTCCTTGCCGGCATCGACGCGCGCCAGGATGGCGCCGGCCGCCAAGAGCTTGAAGGTGCTGCACATGGGGAAGCGCTCGTCGGCCCGATGCATGGATCGCGCGCCGGTGAGCGTATCCAGCACCGCAACCCCGAGACGCCCGCCGCTTTCCCCCTCGATCTTGACGAGGTCGGTTGCAAGCGCGTCGGAGAAGCCGCCGGCGGCCAGGGCGAAGCGCGACGCTTGCGCGAAACCGCACCCGACCGCCGCCAGGCAAGCACCGTGAGTAAATCGACGCCGGGTAATCATTCGATGCTCCTGCGTGAGCTAGAGCATGTTCCGATCACATGGAAGCGCCCAGTTCGTCATGGCCGCCCCCGCGCCTTGCTTGGTTGCGCGAAAGACGTGGGTGCCCGGCACAAGGCCGGGCATGACAACCGAGAGATTGTGCGTCCACGCGACCGGAACGAGTTCTAGCCGTCGTGCATTCCTTGCCGAGATTGCCGGGACAAGCCCGGCAATGACAAGGGCGGAAGATGGTATCACCGTCCCTCGGCATTAGACCCGAGCCGCGCGATCGTTTTTTCACCCCAATTTGATCCTTTGGTCTCGAGCATATCAAGCGAGCGGAGGACATCCATGAAGGCGGACTACGCTACCTCCGATTTGATCAGCAAGGTGAATTCCGATTGGATCAACACGGTGCTGCTCAATCCCGATCTCGATCGGGCAGACGACCGCGACGATGTGAGGGCCGGCGATATCACGCTGCAATCCGACTCCGAAAGGCAAATCATTCCCATGTGGCCCAGGCCGGCGGCCGAGTCGCTTGAGGTCGAGGAGCCCGACATCACCGCCAGCCCGACTGCGCCGCCCTATCGACGCCGCTCGGTCGCGCGCCGGGTCACCGAACGGCTGGCGCTCGCCGTCACGGCTCTGGCAGTGGCCTGGGCGGGAATCCAGATGGCCCCGGAGCCGGCGAATTCGGTGCCGGCGCAAGCCACAAACGCGTCGCCCGATACCGCAACGCCAATCAGCACCACCGAGCCGCGGCCGGCCTGGCTGGTGCCGGAAATCCTTTACGGTCCCGCCATGGCATCCTCGCCCATCTCGGCGGCGAGGCCGGGGCGATAGTCCAGGAGACGCCGCGCGTGTGAACATGGTTCGAGACGCCGGCTCCTCACCATGAGATTGAAAGGTTCCGTGCAGAGGCGCTAATCCAGCGGCTCGATCTTCACGATCGATGCGCGGTTGGTATTGCCGACCCAGAGCGTGCCCAGGCCCTTCGAATCGTCGACATGGACGCGCCGGATGTTGGTGCGGTGCGGGAGCTGATACTCTGAGGTCTTGCCGTTCTCGGGACCGCGTCCATTGCGACTGCACCAACGACAAGCCAGTCAGAGACTCTGTACCCTGGGCGCGAGCCTCGTGTCCTATGGGAGGAACGAACATGACCGTTCAGATCCGGTGATCACGCGCAGAGTCGTTCTGTCCGCAATGGCGGCTGCATCGCTTTGCATCGGCGCACCTGGCCAGGTCGCGGCACAGTCTTATCCGACCCGGCTGATCAGATTGGTCGTGCCGGGCCCGCCCGGTGGACCCAGCGAGATCGTGGTTCGCACCCTGGCGGAGCGGCTGTCGTCATCGCTCGGTCAGGCCGTCATCGTGGAGAACCGGCCTGGCGGCGCCAACGGCACGATCGGGACCATGTCGGTCGCGCGTGCAGAGCCGGACGGCTATACGCTCTTATACAGCATTCCCGGGCCCATGGTGGTGGCGCCGGCGGTCTACAAGAATCTCGGTTATGACCCGGTCAAGAGCTTCGCGCCGATTGCCACGATCTTCAGCAGCCCGCAGATGCTGGCGCTCAATCCCGCAGTCCCGGCCAGGACGGTCCAGGAGCTCATCGCCTACGCGAAGGCCAATCCGGGAAAGATCAATTTCGCGTCTCCCGGGTACGGCAGCCAGCCCCACTTGCTCGGGGAAATGTTTCGACTGATGACCGGCATCGATATTCTCCATGTCCCTTACCGAGGCCCCGGGCTGGCGGTCACGGATCTGCTGGCCGGGCAGGTGCAAATGGAGTTCGAGACCATCCCGATCCTGCTCCCGCATATCGAAGCCGGAAAGCTCAGGGCCCTCGCCGTGGCGGACGAGAGCCGCAATCCGCAGCTCCCCGACGTGCCGACCACGGTCGAGGCCGGGCTGCCGGCGCTGCAAGCGACGTTCTGGTCGGGCGTTCTCGCGCCAGCCGGCACTCCGCAGAGCATCGTCGACAAGCTCAATGCCGCGATCAACGAAATTCTGAAGTCCAGGGAGGTCGAGGCGATGCTGGGCCGGCTCAGCGCCAGGCCGAAGATCGGCTCGCCGCAGGATTTCGTCGCCTTCGTGGCCGCGGAGTCGCAAAAATGGACGACCGTCGTGAATGCGGCCGGCATCAAGGCCGATTGAGCAACGCAAGGACGAAAATCTGAAAAAACAGATCGACCCGCGAGTTTGGCGCAAGCGGCGCGCGGCTTGTCATTGCAACCCGCCCTCGGCCGCTCCAACCCTTACCGGTCGTAGGGCTTGAAATCACCGCTTCAAGGCAGGTTGGGCCCCACGCGTGTCGCGCCCCGCGCGTGTCGCCAATCCCCTGGGCTTGGTGTAGATATCGGACTGACTTCGTCGGCAAAGTGCGGCCCCGTATGACGACCGGAAAGGTGACCCTATCGATCGACCTCGAGCTCGCCTGGGGGGTCTGGGACACGGTCACGGCGCAGGAGCTGCGGCTGGCCGAAACTGCGGAACGCCCGATCTGCGCGGCGCTGGTCGAGCTGTTCGATCGCTATCAGGTGCCGGCGAGCTGGCTCGTGGTCGCAGGGCTGCTCGATGAAGGAAGCGCGCGGTCGCGTCCCGGGCCGGCGTCGTGCTGGTATGCGCCCGACGTGATCGAGCGCATCGTGCAGGCCAAGGTGCGCCATGAGATCGGCAGCCACGGCGGCCGGCACATCTACTTCGATCGGATTTCCGCCGCGCAGGCGCGCGACGACCTCGCGTTCGCGGCGGATGTGCATCGTGCCCACGGCTTGGCGTTCAAATCCTTCGTGTTTCCGCGCGGCGCGGTCGGGAACCTGGATGTCGTGGCGCAGAGCGGGCTTCGGGTCGTGCGCAGCCACGACGTCGGCTTGTTGCGGACCGCCAATCACGGCGGACGCCTCGCGGCCCGCACCGGGAACTTCATCGACCAGTTCCTTCCGGTGCCGCCGCGCCCTTCGTGGCCACAGGCGCTGGGCCCGCTCATCGACATCCCGGGATGCATGCAGATGCTCGGGCGCAACGGTTTGCGCAGCTTGATCCTGCCGCAGGTCACGCGTGCCAAGCTCCTGATCGGGCTCAAACGCGCCCGGCGCGAGGGCGGCACGTTCCATCTCTGGTTCCACCCTTCCAACTTCTACTATCGCCGCGACGAGCAACTGGCGACGCTCGGCTGGTTCCTGGCGCGCGCGGCGGAAGAAGCCGGCCGCGGGCGCATCGAGTTCCGGACCATGGGCTCCTATGCGACAGGACGCGGGCGCCGGCGGCGTTCCGGCGCGGGCCGCGATTTGATCTTTCGCGAATTCGCTCACGTAAGGCCGCTCCCCCACGGTGAGATTGCACGGTAGCTCATCCCTTCGGCTTGGCTGCGAATTCCGAGCCGCGCACGCACATGCGGCCGCGGGCATCCTGCCAGAGCTTCTCGGTCGCATGCAGATGGCCGAGCGCCTGCGCGACCGTGCGGAAGTCGAAGGCGGCGAACCGCTCCGCGATGTCGGTGTAGTAGAGCGGCTCCGTGGCGATGGCGTCCAGTATCTGCTCCGCCAGCGTGACGACCGCCGCATCGTCGCCGGCCTGCCCGCCGGCGTCGGATTTTCCGTTCACATAGTCGTCGATCTTGGCGCGGTCCGCATACGCATAGGTGATGCGCTCGTAGTGCTCGCGCGGAATGCCCTCCGGGATGGTGGCGTCGATGCCGACCTTGGCGCCGGTCGGCACCACGCCGAACCCCTGCGGCAGGCTCGGATCGAGCGGCTTGGCGCGCGCATTGCTCACGATCATGATGTCGCGGTCGCCCTGCACCCTGGTGGCGATCGCCCATTCCACGTCCATGGGATCGAACACGTCGATGTCGTCGTCGACCACCACGACGTGCTTGAGGTCCATCACCGAGAGCGCCGCCAGGAGCGCATTCTTGGCCTCGCCGGGATTCTTCTTGATCGAGATCACGGCGTGCCAGAACGCGCAGCCGCCGAGCGTGACGTTGATGTCCTTGACGATGACGCCCGCGGTCTTGAGGGCCTGGCGGATGGCGGCATAGCGGGTCGGCGCCGCCAGCCAGGTGTTCTCCCACGGCATGTGCAGATTGTAGTAGATGGCGTCGCGGCGCATGGAGATCGCCTTGACGCGCACCAGCGGGTTCCAGTGCAGGCCGCCCATCAGCCGGGTGAACTCGCCGAAGCGGCCCTCCGGCCAGGTCCAGCCGGTCGGCAAAATCTCCGCCTCCAGCACGATCTCGGCATCGGCGATATAGGGCAGATCGATGGTCTGGCAGGGCGCCAGCTCGACCGGCGCGCCGCGCAGGCCCCCGGCGATCGCCATCTCGTCCATCCCCAACGGCGCCCGATAGCCCGAGCCGGTGATCTCGATCGGATGGGTCCCGATGCTGATGGAGATCGGCAGCGGACGGCCTTGCTGGTAGGCGCGCTGCGCGAACATGCGCATATTGTTGGGGGTGACGATGTCGATGCCGGTGAGGTTTTTTTCCTTGACGATGAAGCGGTAGATGCCGCTGTTGATGCCGAATTCGGGATCGCGGGTGATGACCACGCCGGCCGTGATCATGGGCCCGCCGTCATAGATCGAGGACATCGGGATCGGCAGCTTGTAGAGGTCCACGTCGCCGTCCAAGAGGACCACCTCGCGGGCGGGCGAGGTCTTGACGTATTTGGGCGGGATCGGCCGATCGATCGCCTGCTGCAGCTTGTCCTCGATCTCCCGATAGGTCTCGCAGCCGAGCGCCATGATGGCGCGCTCGCGCGAGCGGATGATGCCGGATACCACCGGCATGTCGTAGCCGATGACGTTGTGGAAGAAGAGCGCGGTCTTGGCCTGGTCCACCAGGGTGGCGATATGGCGGATGTCCACCGGCTGGTGCAGGTCGACGAGATCTCCGGTCTGCCGCAAGCGGTCGAGGAACTGGCGGAAATTCTCCTGCATTCGTGATCTCCGAAAGGGGCTTGGGACAGAGTTGTTGGGGAGCGTCCCATAAGCTACTGAGATCGGGTCGCGACAGCAATCCGGATACGAGAGGCCACCGCCGTGAACGACCATGAGACGATGCCAGCCAGGACCATGTCCGAGAGGACCATGCGGGCGCTGGTTCTGCGCCGGCACGGCAGCCGTGACGATCTCGAGCTGGTCGCCGATTACCCGGCGCCCCGGGTGGTGGACGGGCATGTGGTGATCCGGGTACGCGCCTCCTCGTTCAACTATCACGACGTGTTCACGGTCGCCGGCATGCCCGGCATCAAGGTGCCGCTGCCGGTGATCATCGGCCTCGACATGGCGGGCGAGATCGCCGAGGTCGGCGCCGGGGTCGCGGGCTGGAAGGCGGGCGACCGGGTCCTGGTCAATCCGGTCAACAAGAAGAAGGGCCTGATGGGCGAGATGCTGGACGGCGGCATGGCGGAATACTGCCTGGTCGCCGCCGACCAGCTGGTCGCCATGCCGGACGGCGTCACCTTCGAGGAGGCGGCCTCGCTGCCGGTCGCCTATGGCACCGCGCACCGGATGCTGATCACCCACGACACGGTGAAAGCCGGCGAGCGCGTGCTGGTGCTGGGCGCCAGCGGCGGCGTCGGCACCGGCTGCGTCATTCTGGCGAAGCTTTTGGGCGCGCATGTCATCGCCTGCACCAGCGGGGCGGAAAAAGCCAAAGCGCTGCGCGAGCTCGGCGCCGACGAGGTGATCAACTACCGCGAGGTCGATTTCTCCAAATGGGCGGTCGAGAAATACGGCAAGCCGCAGCGCAGATCCTACGAGGGCGGCGTCGACGTGGTGATCAATTTCACCGGCGGCGATACCTGGGTGCCGTCGCTGCGCTGCCTCAAGCGCGGCGGCAAGCTCCTGGTGTGCGGGGCGACCGCCGGCTACGACCCCAAGGAGGATCTGCGCTATGTGTGGAGCTTCGAGCTCAAGATCATCGGCTCCAACAGCTTCTACGACGACGACCTCTCGGGCCTCATGCGGCTCATCGCGGAGCGCAAGATCAAGCCGGTGATCGACAAGGTGCTGCCGCTCGAGGAAGCCAAGGAAGGCTTGCGCCTGATCCAGGACCGCGAGGTGATCGGCAAGGTGGTGGTGACGCCGTGAGCCGCAATCGTCATGGCCGTGCTCGTCACGGCCACCCACGCCTTACTTGGCCAAGGAAGCAAGACGTGGGTGGCCGGAACAAGTCCGGCCATGACTCTGTGGGGGTTGCCAGGTGCGTGCGATGATCGACGGGTGGGAGCAAAACCGATGAGCGAGGAACTGACCGTCGAGCGCGTGCAGGCGCTGATCAGCCGGGCGCCCTATCATCAATGGCTCGGGCTCAAGGTCGTGGCCGTGCATGAGGACGGCATCGAGCTCACCGCCACCTGGCGCGAGGAATGGGTGGTCAACCCGGAGCGGCGCTACACCCATGGCGGCGTGCTGGCGGCCCTGATCGATCTCGCCGCCGACTGGGCGATGGTGCGCAAGACCGGCCGCGGCGTTCCGACCATCGATATGCGGATCGATTATCACGCCGCCGCCATGCCGGGCGATCTGACCGTGCGCGGCAAGGTCGTCCGCTTCGGCGGCCAGTTCTCGACCGCCGAGGCGCAGGTGCTCGATGCGTCCGGCAAGCTCCTGGCCAGCGGCCGCGGCACCTATTTCACCGCCCCGCCGAAGGCCTGATCGGCACCCTGATGGCCGGCTTCCAAAATCTCGGCGACCTGATCCGCCGCGACCGCGACCTCGCCAAGATCGCGATCATCGATCTCGGCGGCGAGGGTGCCGCGACGCAAATACACCTACGGTGATGTCGACGCCTTCGCCAACGGCGTCGCCCGCAGCCTGCTGGCCCGCGGGCTCAAGCGCGGCGATCGGGTCGCGATCCTGTCCGCCAACCGGGCCGAGTACCTGTCCGCCTATTACGGGATCATGCGCGCCGGCCTGGTGGCGGTGCCGATCAATTTCAAGTTTCCGCGCCAGACCATCCATTTCATCATCGAGGATTGCGGCGCCAAGCTCATCTTCTGCGATTCCGCCCGCCGCGCCGACTGTCCGGACGCGCTGGATTGCGTGTGCTTCGGCCAGCAAGGGCCCACCGGCTTCGATGCCTTTCTCGATCCCGGCCCGTTCGACGCCATCGTGCCGGCCGCAAACGAGCCGGCGATGTTCCTCTATACGTCGGGCTCGACCGGAACGCCGAAAGGCGTGGTGCTCTCCCATCAAGGCCATATCTGGGTGGTCGAGACGCGGCTCGCCGGCCAGGACCTTTCTGGCCACCGCTATCTGATCGCGGCGCCGCTCTATCACATGAATGCGCTGGCGCTGAGCAAGCTCGCCTGCGCGGCCCATGCCACCATCGTGCTGCTGCCGCAATTCAACGCGCGCGCCTATATCGAGGCGACGCAGCGCTATCGCTGCACCTGGCTCACCGCCGTGCCGCCGATGATCGCCATGATGCTGCGCGAGCAGGAGCTCATGGCGCGAAGCGATCTCTCGAGCGTCGCGTTCATCCGCATGGGCTCGGCGCCGGTGAGCGCGAGCCTGATGGCGGCCATCCGCCACGCCTTGCCGCAGGCCTCGGTCACCAATGCGTATGGCACCACCGAGGCCGGGCCGGTCGTGTTCGGCCCGCATCCGCAAGGACTGCCGCAGCCGGAGCTTTCGGTCGGCTATCCGCATCCGCAGGTGCAGCTGCGGCTGGTCGAGGGCGCCGACCGCGATGCCGACGAGGGCGTGCTGGAGATGAAATGCCCCGCCGTGATGCTGGGCTACCACAACCGGCCCGACGTCCCCTCCCCGATCACGTCCGACGGATATTACGTGACCGGCGACGTGTTCCGGCGCGACCCGCACGGCTTTCACTATTTCGTCGGCCGCACCGACGACATGTTCGTGTCGGGCGGCGAGAACATCTATCCGACCGACATCGAGCGCATGCTGGAGCGGCATCCCGACGTGGCGCAGGCCTGCGTGGTGCCGATCGAGGACGAGATCAAGGGACAGAAGCCGGTCGCGTTCGTGGTGGTGAAGCCGGGCCGGGCGCCGAGCGAACGACGACATCAAGGGCTTCGCGCTGGCCAATGCGCCCGCCTACCAGCATCCGCGCTTCGTCTGGTTCGTGAGCGAGCTGCCGCTCGCCTCGACCAACAAGGTCGACCGCGACGCCTTGCATGCGCTGGCGCAAGCGCGCGTCGGCGGCCGGCCGTGAGGAGGCGATCGTGGCTGAATCCGCGCCGGTCGACCGCCAGCTCCCGCTGGGCGGGGAAATTTTTCTCGATCACGTCGGCCATTTCGTGCGCGATCCCCAAGCCGCCAGCCGGGCGCTGGCGCGGGCCGGCTTTGCGCCCGACGCCCATGTCGGTCCAGACCCAGCCGGATCCGGCTGGTGCGCCGCGGCTCACCGGTACCGGCAATGTCACCGCCATGCTGACGCGCGGCTATGTCGAGGTGCTGTTCAAGACGGCGGATACGCCGCTCGGCCACGAGCTCGATGCCGCGATCGGCGCGATACGATGGCATTCATCTGGTGGCCTTTTCGGTCGCGGACGCGGGAAGCGCGCATCAACGGCTGCGCCAGAGCGGCTTTCGCGTGCGTCCGCTGGTCGACATGCAGCGGCCGGTCAACACGGGCGGGAAAGGTGGCACCGCGGCGTTTACGGTGGCGCGCCTGGAGCCGGGCGAGATGCCCGAGGGTCGCATCCAGCTTCTCACCCATCGCACCGAGCAGACGGTATGGCAGCCGCGTTGGCTCTCGCATCCCAACGGCGCAACCGGACTGACGAGTGTCGTGATCGCTGTCGGCGATCTCGACGAGGCGGCGCAACGCTTCGAGCGTCTCACCGGCCGTCCCCCACGCGCATCCAACCTCGCTCGATCCTTCGATCTCGATCGCGGAAGCGTGGAGCTGGTGACGGCCGCGACGTTCGCCCACATTTGTCCGCAAATTCCCATTCCCTCGCTGCCCTTCATCGGCGCCTATGGAATAGAGGTCGGGTCGCTGGAGCGCGCGGAGCATTTCTTGAGGCAGGGCGGGTTCTCGGTTCACCAGCGCGGCCGATGCCTGATCGCCGCCTTTCCGACTGAGCTCGGATGCGGGGCCTGGATGCTCAGTGGCCCCAGCGGGGCCAACGCCGATCCGCGATGATGGCGCGAGCGGCGTTGTGGCCGGGCGCCCCGGTGACGCCGCCGCCCGGATGGGCGCCGGCGCCGCAGTGATAAATTCCTTTGAGCGGCCCGCGATAGTCCGCGTAGCCGAGCGCCGGCCGCGCCCAGAACAGCTGATCGAGCGACAAGGCGCCATGGAAGATATCGCCGCCGGTCAGGCCGAAGACCTGCTCGAGGTCGAGGGGGCTCAGCGCGGCGCGGCCGATGACGCTCGCCTTGAATTCCGGCGCATAGCGCTCGACCGTGTCGATCATCAGATCGGCGACCTCCTCGCGGCCGTCGTTCCAGGAGCGCCCGTCGGGCAATTGCGGCGCCACATGCTGGCAGAACAGGCTCGCCACATGGGCGCCGGGCGGCGCCAAGGTGGCATCGAGGGTCGAGGGGATCAGCATCTCGATGATCGGCTCGCGACTCACCCCCTGCAGGCGCGCATCGCAATAGGCGCGATCCATATAGGCGAGGCTCGGCGCCAATATGATCCCGGCGGTATGATGGTCGGCCGGCGCGCTGCCGGGCAGCGCCGTGAAGCTCGGCAGCCGCGAGAGGGCGACGTTCATCCGGAACGTGCCGGAGCCGCAGCGCCACTGACGCATGCGCTGCAGGAAGGCGGGGTCGAGGGCATCGCCCGGGACCATCTGGGTGTACAGCAGCTTCGGGTTCACATTGGCGGCGACCGCGGTGGCGCGAATGACGCGTCCGTCCGCCAGCACGACGCCGCAGGCCCGGCCCTTCTCGACCAGCACCTCCCGCACCGGCGCGTCGGTCTCGATCTCCACCCCATGGCCGCGGGCCGCCCGCGCCATGGCCTGCGTGATGGCCCCCATCCCGCCGACCGCATGCCCCCAGGTCCGCTTCTTCCCGTTCACCTCGCCGAAGGCGTGATGCAGCAGCACATAGGCGGTTCCCGGCGTATAGGGGCTGGCATAGTTCCCCACGATGGCGTCGAAGCCGAACCAGGCCTTCAAGGGCTCGCTCTCGAACCAGCCTTCGAGATAGTCGGCGGCCGATTTGGTGAACAGATCGAAGAGCGTGCCCAGATTTTCCGTGGACAGTCCGCGAAGCCGGTTGCCCAAGCGCCCGGCTTTGAATATTTCACTCAAGGTTCGAAGATTGAAGCCGCGGCTGAGATTCGGCGGCGCCTGCAGGACGAGCTCGCGCAGCACATCGGCGTTGGCGTCGAGCTCCCGGCAGAAGGCGCCATAGCGTGCGGCGTCGGCCGCGCTGAACTTCGCGATGTTGCGTTCGGTTTGCCCTTCGGCAGCGAGAAGATACCGGCCATCCGGCGTGGGGAGGAAGTTCTGCGCGCGACGCTCGACAATCTTCAATCCATGATCGTACAGGCGAAGATCCGCGATGATCTTGGGATTGAGCAGGCTGACCGTGTAGGCGGCGACCGAGTTGCGGAAGCCAGGGACGAACTCCTGCGTGACCGCCGCTCCCCCCACCACGGAGCGGCGCTCGACCACCTTGACGCTGAGCCCGGCCATGCCGAGATAGGCGGCGCAGGTCAGCCCGTTGTGGCCCGCCCCGATGATGACGACGTCGTAGCTTTGCATCGAGGCCGTCATTCCCTACGCCGGACCCGCGGAGGGTCGGTCAACATGGATGTATCCTAATCTCATGGCTGCACAATTGTCACGGCCGGCGCGCACCCGCATCGGTCGATCGCTGGCCGGGCTCGGCATGTTCGCCTGCGCGCCGATCAAGAAGGGCCAGTTCATCGCGCGCTACAGCGGCCGCAAGATCGACACCGACACGGCCGACGAGCTCAACAACAAATACCTGTTCGAGATCAATGCGCGCTGGACCATCGACGGCTCCAGCCGGAGAAACGTGGCGCGCTACATCAACCATTCCTGCCGGCCGAACGCCGAGCCCTATTTCGTCAAGCATGTGATCAAGATCCGGGCGATCAAGAACATCAAGCCGGAAGAGGAGATCACCTACAATTACGGCCGCGGCTATTTCGACTGCTTCATCAAGGCGGTGGGCTGCAAATGCATCGCCTGCCGCAAGAAGAAGGCCAAGGCGCGCGCCGAGCGGCGCAAGGTCTTGGCGCGCAAGCGGGCGAGAGCCTTGAAGAGCGCGGCGAAAAAGCGGGGGTGAACTTGTAGCCCGGATGAAGCCGACCGGCCGGCGCGAAGCGCCGCCCGGCGGCGAAATCCGGGAACGCCGTCCCGCATTGCGCTGGCGCTCCATGCGGGCTACCGCTGCCGGGCGGTGCCTCCCTGATCGGGATGGCCGGGGCTTAGCCCGCGAAGACGGGCGTAAACGCCCTTCTGCCCGGCCATGACAAGTGCTTACGCGTGCTTCGCCTTCGACTTCTCGAAGCTGCCCTTGGAGACGATCTCGGCGAGGGTGCCGTCGGGGGCGCGGAACTTCAGCGCATTGGCCTCGGGCTTGGAGAGAATTTGGCCGCCGTGCTGCTTGATGGTGTCGGCGAAGGCCGCGCGATCCTCGACCTCGATGCCCCAATGGTGGATGCGCGGGCCGGGACCGGCGAGCTGCGCCTCGGCGGCGCTCTCGCTGTCATAGAGCATCAGCGCGAGATCGGTCTCGCCGTCGGTCATGTGACGCGAGATGTGCTCATGGTTGCGGCCGGTCGAGACCTGCTTGAAGCCGAACACGTTCTCATAGAACGTGGTCGCCTTCTCCAGATCCGGCACCTTCATGGCGACATGGACGATGCGCGATTTCTCGCTTTTGTGCTTCTTCTTGTAGCGGCCGATGCCGACGATCTCGGCCAGATTGCCGTCGGGGCAGCGGAACTTCAGC
Source organism: uncultured Alphaproteobacteria bacterium (assembly GCA_963744275.1). Taxonomy (GTDB): domain Bacteria; phylum Pseudomonadota; class Alphaproteobacteria; order Rhizobiales; family Xanthobacteraceae; genus VAZQ01. The sequence goes on along the minus strand of CAVUSX010000017.1, from coordinate 281,137 downwards.
GCCCCCTCCTCGCGGTCGGAGAAGATGCTGCCGCCGTTCTCCTCGATCTTCCGGGCGGTGGCCTCGCGGTCCTCGACCTCGATGCCGATGTGATGGATGCAGGGACCGGGACCGGCGAGCTGCGCCTCCTTCTCCTGCTCGCTGTCGTAGACCATGAGGGCGAGATCGATATTGCCGTCGGTCATGTGCCGGGAGACGTGGCCGCGGGCATGCCCGGTCTTGGTCTGATAGATGCCGAACACGTCTTCGTAGAACTTGGTCGCCTTCTCCAGGTCTTCGACCTTGAGGGCGATATGAACGATGCGGGCCATGGGATTCTCCTTTTCAGACATTCTTGCCGAATTCATCGGGCGCGGGACAAGGCCGGATCGGCGGCGGGGCCGGCAAGATTTCGCCCTTCTTATCGTGGATTTCAACGCGAGGCGAGCCGGGATTCCCGGTTTCTCCGTGGCCTCCCTACGACCTCCATCACGCCTTCGGCACGGCGCGCGCGGCGCCCTGAGCGAGCGTCGCGGCCGACTTCCGCTTGGCCCAGAACGAGAAGAGCACCGTCGTGGCGGCGAGCGCGAGCAGGCCGACCGCCAGCGGGCTCTTGAGGAACACGGTCGCATCGCCGCCGGAAATCGTCATCGCCTGGCGGAACGATTGCTCGACCTTCTCGCCCAGGATGAGGCCGAAGATCAACGGGGCCTTGGGGATGTCGCACTTGCGGAAAACGTAGCCGAGCACGCCGAACATGAGGGCCAGATAGAGGTCGAAAGTGTTGGTCTCGAACGAATAGACCCCGACCGAGGCGATCCCGAGAATGATCACCAGGAGGATTCCGGGCGGCACATAGAGGACGCGCGCGAACAGGCCGACCAGCGGCAGATTGAGCACCAGCAGCATCAGGTTGCCCACATACATGCTGGCGATCAGCCCCCAGACCAGGTCGGGTTGGGTCTGGAACAGCATCGGGCCGGGCTGGATGCCGTAAGTGATGAAGGCCCCCATGATCACCGCCGTCGAGCCCGAGGCCGGGATGCCGAGCGCCAGCAGATGCACGAAGGCCCCGCAGGTATCGGCATTGACGGCAGCCTCCGGGGCGGCCACGCCCTCGATGGCGCCTTTGCCGAACTGCTCGGGATGCCGGGACACGCGCTTCTCGGTGACATAGGCCAGCATGGCCGAGATGGTGCCGCCGAGCCCGGGGGCGGCGCCGCACAAGAAATCCGACGCCGGTTCCGCGCAGGATCGCCGGCCAGGCGCGCCGCCACTCCTGCGCGGTGAACCAGATGCGCCCTTCGATGCGCACGATCTTCATCTGGCCGCGCAGGGTCTCCTCCACCATGCGGCTGACCTCGGCGAGCGCGAACAGGCCGACCACCGCGACCAGGAAGCTCACCCCCTGCTGCAGCTCCGGAATCTCGAAGGTGAAGCGCGGCCGCCCGCTCTGCAGATCGATGCCCACGGTCGCGATCGCGAGCCCGAGAAAGACCGAGATCAGCCCCTTGGCGAGCGAATTGCCGGTGAGTGCGCTCACCGTGGTCAGGGCGAACAGCATCAGGGCGAAATATTCCGTCGGCCCGAATTTCAGCGCCAGATCGGCGAGCGGCGCGGCCACGAAGGTGAGCGCCGTGACCCCGAGCGTGCCGGCGATGAAGGAGCTCAAGGCCGCGATCGCAAGCGCGGCGCCGGCGCGCCCCTGGCGGGCGAGCGGATAACCGTCGAGCGTGGTCATCACCGCGGCCGCATCGCCCGGCGTATTGATCAGGATCGCCGTCACGGCGCCGCCGTACATGCAGCCGTAATAGATGCCGGCCAGCATCATCAGGGCGGCGGTCGGATCCATGCCGAAGGTCACCGGGATCAACAGCGCGATGCCGGCCGAAGGACCGATCCCGGGCAAATGGCTGATCATGGTGCCGATGAACACGCCGATCAGGGTGTACATCAAATGCATCGGCTCGAGCGCGACGCCGAGCCCGTGCAGGATGCCGTGCACGCTGTCGCCCATGATGTTCAGGCCCCGAACACGCCCGGCGGCAGCTCGACCTGCAGGAAGCGGGTGAAGACCGCATAGGCCGCCAGCGTGAACCCGACCGCGCAGGCGGCATTGACGAGCCAGCGGCCGCGATTGAAGCAGGCGAGCAGCACGAACATGTAGAGCAGGGTCGAGAGCAGGTAGCCGAGCGGCTCGAACGCCCAGTAATAGAGCGCGGTCCACAGCACCATGCCGGCCAGGATGAGGGCGTGGGTGCGCGCGTCCTTCGCGCCGGGACCGGGATCAGGCCGCGGCTCGCCCGCGGGCCGCGGTGGTGCGGGCCGGTGCTGCTTGCGCCAGGTCTCCGCCATCAGCAGCAGGGCGGAGCCCAGCAACCCGATCCCGATCAGGGCCGGAAAAACCTGCGGGCCCATCGGGTCGCCGACCTGGAGCTCCGGCAGCTTGGAATCGGCATTGAGATACACCACGGCGCCGATCGCGATGCAGACGGCCAGGATCCAATCGGCCATTGCGGCCCTCCGGTTACGCGCCGAGCCATTCCAGGCTGTCTTCCTCCTCGAGGCGCTGCAAGCGCTCGAGCACCCGCTCGGCATCGGGGAGCCGGCGGGTCAGCATGAGGAACTTCTCGCGCATGGCCGCCCGGTCGAACGGCCGCGCCGGCGTTCCCATGAAGGCCTCGACGCAGCGGGTGAGCTCGCGCCCATCCGTGGTGGTGATGGTGACGGTGCTCGGCACGTCGCCGTGTCCCCAATTCCCCGGCGCCGGCCGCACGCTGACACGCCGGCACAGGGAGCGGATGGCCGGGTCGTTGAGGGCGTTCTCGCCGAACGAGGCGGGATCGCGCGGATCGCGGTAGAGCGCGAGCGCGACGCAGAACGGGGTCGAGTATTGCGACATCATCACGTCGGTCGGCTCCGGAATGTTGTTGACCTCGGCCATGCGCTTCTCGCCCACCACGGTGACCGCCTTGACGTCGTCGCCGCCGATGCCGTGCTCGGCGCGCAGCTCCTGCACGGCCTGCACGGCCCGCTGCGCGGTGATGTGACAGGCATAGCGCTTGAGGCAGATGTTGAGCGTGGCGTAGCTGCTGCCCAGACCCCGCGTCAGCTGCGAGAGATCGTGGTCGCTGCAGAACACGCGCAGGAATCCGGCCTCGCCTTCGAGCACGCTCGAGGGGCCGGTGAAGCCGCCGCGGGCGAGGCTCGCCGCCAGCACGCCGGCCTCGCAGGCGCGCCCGATATGCAGCCGCTTCACCATGGCACCGGTTCCGGAGCGCGCGAACTCCATCAGGCCGCCGCAGAGCGAGCCCGCGATGCCGAGCGCATTGGTCATCGCGGGGGCGTCGAGCTTGAGGAAGCGGCCGGTCGCGATCGCCGCCCCGAACGGACCGGTGGTGCCGGGCGCGTGGAATCCATGCGCCTCGTTGCTGTGCTTGGTGGCCCAGCCGATGCGGATCATCACCTCGGCCCCGGCCACCACCGCGGCCAGGAGATCGCGGCCGCTGCCGCCCGTCTCCTGCGCCATGGCGAGACCGGGCGGGAGCAGCGTGGCGCCGCCATGCACGCCGGCGCCCGGATTGATGACCACATTGTCGAGCTCGAAGGCATGGGACAGCGTGCCGTTGGCGAGCGCCGCCATGGCGGGCTGCACGGCGGGGCCGCCGGCGCCCAGAATCCGGCTCTTTCCGCCCGGACCGGTCCGCTGCGCGTAGCCCACGATGGTGGAGCTCCACGGGATCGTGTTCCCGTAGATGATGGCGGCGGCGGTATCGATGATGCAATCCTTGGCGCGCTCGATCACCTCGGCGGGCAAGTCCTCGAAGCGCAGATTGGCGGCATAGTGCGCGAGCTGAATCGTTTCTTGCGACAAGGCGCTTGATCTCCAGGGCTCGAGATGGTCGGCGGGAATTACCGTGCGGGACTTCCACAACTACGGCATATCCTGCAGACTTGGAAGGGGAGCCCCTCGGCTCCCGCGCCGGCGCGGCTGGAAGAACCAGCAGGCTGGAAAGATCCAGCGGGCTGGATGGAAGAAGAAACCGGGAGGAGTCACCTTGCGACAAATTGTCCTCAGAGTTTCAGCGGCCATCGCCTTCATCGGTGCGGCAGCCGCCGTCCTGACGTTGGAGGTGCGGGCAGAGGCGGACTGGAAGCCGGATCGCACCGTGGAGATCATCGTCGGGACGCCGCCGGGCAGCGGCTACGACAATGTGGCCCGCGAGCTGCAGGAGGTCTGGCAGACCAGCAGCCTGGTCGAGAAGCCCGTCACCGTCGTCAACAAGCCCGGCGGATTCAACGCGGTCGGCAACGCCTATCTCAACCAGCATCCCGGCAACGGCAACTACGTCGCCATCACCGGAACCCTGCTGTTGTCCGACAACCTCTCGGGCAACACCGCGATGAGCTTCAAGGACTTCACGCCGCTCGCCGTGCTGCTCAACGAGGAGATCGTGTTCGCGGTCAATCCGGCCTCGCCGATCAAGACCGGCAGGGATTTCATCGATCGCCTCAAGCAGGACCCCACCTCGGTCTCGGTCGCCCTTTCCGGAATTGGCGGGCAGAATCACATTGCGCTCGGGCTGGTGGCGCAGGCCGGTGGCGCTGACGCATCAAGGCTCAAGGTCGTTGGTTTCCAGGGCGGCGCGGAGGCGGTGACGGCGACGCTCGGAGGCCATGTGGATGTGTCGGTGGGGCCGGCCTCGATCGTGGCGCCGCAGCTCGAAGCCGGGAAGCTGCGGGTGATCGGGGTGCCGTCCGCAGAGCGGCTCGGCGGCGTCTTCGCGCAGGTGCCGACCTGGCGCGAGCAGGGCGTGGACGCGGTGTTCTCGCAGTGGCGCGGCCTCATGGGCCCCAAAGGCCTCACGCCGGCGCAGATCGCCTATTGGGACGGCGTGCTCGGCAAGACGGTGCAGACCAAGGATTGGAAACAGCACATCGAGCGGACGCAATTGACCTATCGCTATCTCGACAGCAGCCAAGCGCGCGATTTCGTCGTGAGCCAGAACGAGACGGTGCGCGGGATTCTGACCAGCCTCGGGCTGATCAAGAAGTAGCTGATGCTCATTTGCGCACCGTAGCCCGCATGGAGCGGCGCGCAATGCGGACGGCGGACCCGGATTACGCAAGAGCTCCATCCAGGCTACGGGCGATGCTTCGCCAAAAAGCTCAGCAGCGCGCCGTTGAACATGTCGGGCTGCTCCCAGTAGGTGGAATGTCCGGCCTCGGGGGCGATCAACATTTCGCTGCCCGCGATGTGGCGCGCCACCATGCGCAGGATCGATGGCGGGTTGACGAGATCGGCATCGCCGGTGATCAGGAGCGTCGGCACTTTCATGGCCTCGATCCTGGCGGTGGTGATCTCGTTGGCGACCCCTTGCCGGAAGTCTGCTGCAGTCAACGCCTTGTGGGCGAGCTCGGTCCAGATCCGGGCGCCTTCGGGATTGGCCGCCCGGTAGGAGGGGCCGAGCTCGCGAAACTCGACCGGCATGTCGTCGAAACCCTTGGTCCTGATGCTGACGACGGCTTTGGCGACCTCGCCGTCCCGTATCCCGGCGGCGTTGTCGGCGAGCGTGAGGCTCGAGAGCCGGTCCGGATGCGAGAGCGCATAGTCGACCGCGACGGTGCCGCCGGCCGCCGAGCCCAAGAGGTGAAACTTGGTGAGGCCGAGAAACTCGATCAAGCCGTGCAGGTCGGCGGACCCGATTCCGGGCCGGTCCTTGGCCAGTGCGTCCGAGTTGAAATAGCTGCGCCGCGAATAGGCGATGACGCGGTAGCCGGCCTTGACCAGGGCCGGCTGCTGATAGCCCCAGATCAATCCGCTGCCGGAGGCCGGATGCAGCAGCACCACCGGCGGCCCCTCCCCGCCCGTGTCCCAGTACCAGAGATGCGTATCGGCGATGGCGGCGAGCCCTTCGCGGGCGGGCGCCTGCGGCGGCACCACGGCGTTCGCGGTGCTTTGTGCGTCTGGCCGGCTGTACGCCGCCACAACGGGAGCGTCGCGCCAGCGAGCAGAAACGGAAGACGCACATTGACGCGCAGGGTGCGAACGACGCGTCGCGCAAACGGAACCGTGGTACTGATCCATCGCGTCCCCTCCCGTGTTGACAGCATCGGAAAATGCAATAGCCTTCCTGATATTCGCAACGAATGTGCCCGGTTCGCAAGCGCAAGTCTCGAAGGCGGCTGGCGCCGAGACCGGCACGGCCGGGCAGCCGGGTCCTGTTCCATGATCTTTCGCGCGGCTCTTTGGTCGTTCCCTGGTGCTCTGCGCCGCCGCGCCGCCGGCGCTCGCGGCCCCCAAGACCGTGAGCGAGATCGCCAATTACGCGGGCGCCGACCGCCAGCAAATTCTCGAGGACGGCGCGCGGCGCGAAGGCGCCCTGATGCTGTACGCGACCGGCACGCAGATCCAGCCGCTGCTCGACCGGTTCATGCAGAAATATCCCTACATCAAGGTCTCGATGCCGCGCGCTTCGTCCATCGACGTCACCCGCAAGGTCATCGAGGAGTACGGTGCCGGCCTCTATCAGGTCGATGCCTACGAGCTCTCCTCCTACGGCCTGGTGGTGCCGCGCGCCGAAGGATTGCTGCAGCCGTTTTCCTCCCCCGAAATGGCGGATTACGACCAGAGCACGATCGAGCCGGCCCACAACTGGGTCAGCGTGCGGGAGAGCTATCTCGGCATCGGCTACAATACGCAGAAGATCAGCGCGCAGGATGCGCCCAAGTCCTATCAGGACCTCCTCGACCCGAGGTGGAAAGGCAAAATGGCGATCTCCGGGTCGCTGTCCACCTCGGCCAACTGGGTCGGCGCCATGGTGATCTCGCTCGGCGCCGACTATGTCCGCAAGCTCGGGCAGCAGGACATCCGGATCTACGAGCTCACCGGCCGCGCGCTCGCCAACCTGACCATCTCGGGCGAGGTGCCGCTCTCGCCCACGATCTACAATTCCCACGTCGAGGCGAGCCGCGCGCTGGGCGCGCCGATCGCCTGGAACGTGCCGGGTCCGGTGCCGGTCACCGACACCTCGACCGCGCTGGCGCTCAAGGCCCCGCATCCGCACGCCGCCATGCTGCTCATCGACTTCCTGATGTCGAAGGAGGGCCAGGCGATCTACCGCGATCTCGGCTACGTGCCGTCGCGCAACGGCATGGCGCCGAAGGATCTCCCGGTCCTGCAGAAGCTCTATCTCACCAACCGGCCCAATTACGTCCAGGAGTTCGAAGGGTGGGCCGCGCTGGTGCGGGAGGCCATCTTCAAGGGTGGCAAGGTTTCGCACAACTGATCGCGCCGCGCCGGCGTCCAGGCAATCATCCGAGGCATGCATGTTCGAAGACTATTTGCCCAAGCACAAGATCGGCTGCCTCTCGCCGCTGGCGGTGGTGGAGAACGCGGCCTACGAATTCTATCGGCTGGCGCCGCCCGGCCTGATGCTGGTCCTGGTCTCGGTCGGGCTGTCGGAATTCTCGCGCGCGGACGTGGAGCGCGTGTTCGCGCCGCTCGACACCTATCTGGACATGCTGCAGGAGCGCGACGTCGACCTGGTGATGCAGAACGGGGTGCCGCTGCCGCTCCTGATCGGCATCGAGGCGCACGACCGCATGATCGCCCACATGGCGGAATATACCGGCCTGCCCGCCACCTCGACGGTGCTGGCGGTCGGCCGCGCCGCGCGCCAGCTCGGCCTCAAGAACGTGGCCCTGGTCAACAAATGGTCCGACGAGATGAACCGCACGCTCGGCGAGTTCCTGGGGCGCGAGGGCGTCGGCGTGTGCGGGGTGGCCAACAAATCGATGAAACCGGCCGAGTTCATCAAGATCAGCGCGCAGGACCAGATGCAGCTCGCCTATGATCTCGGCCGGCGGGCGTTCCTGGAAAATCCCGGCTTGCGACGGCGTCTATATCGGGGGCGGCACCTGGCTGTCGGAGCCGGTCGCCGGGGTGCTGGAGCAGGAATTCGGCAAGCCGGTCATCTGCAACCAGGCGGCCATGATCCGCGACGTGCTTCACATTCTCGGCGACTGGAAGCCGATCCAGGGGCACAGCCGGGTTCTGGCGGCGGCTTGAGGCCGCTGCGTTTGAACAGGCCACCGGTGTCATCGCCGGGCTTGTCCCGGCGACCCCGATCAGGAGGGCACGGTGCCCGCCTAAGCGAGATGGCCGGAACAAGATGCCCTCGGACTTGATCCGAGGGTCCGGCCATGACACCAGAGGAGGGGGAAACCACCATGCGTCTTCGATTCTTGATCGGTGCGCTCGCGCTCCTGGCGGGCCTCAACATCGTGGTCTCCGACGCGCTCGCGTTCGATGAGACCAAATATCCGCAATGGCGCGGCCAGTGGCGCCGGATCGGCGGTATCCAGTGGGACCCGAGCAAGCAGCTCGGCCGTGACGAGCAGCCGCCGCTCAAGCCGCAATATCAGGCGCTGTTCGAGGCGAGCCTCGCCGACCAGGCCGCCGGCGGCCAGGGCAACGATCCGACCTTCACCTGCATTCCGCCCGGCATGCCGCGCGCCATGACGGTGGTGTTCCCCATGGAGATCATCATCATGCCGGACACCACCTACATGATCATCGAATACGACAACCAGGTTCGCCGCATCTATACGGACGGGCGCGCCTGGCCGCAGGACGTCGAGCCGGCTTTCGCGGGCTATTCGATCGGGCAATGGACCGATGCGGACGCGCAAGGCCGCTTCAACACGCTCGAGGTCGAGACCCGCGGCTTCAAGGGGCCGCGCTCGTTCGACGCCAGCGGCATCCCGCTGGACGAGGACAACCAGACCGTCGTCAAGGAGCGCATCTATCTCGACAAGGCCAACAGCGATCTCCTGCACGACGAGGTCACCACCATCGACAATGCCCTGACGCATCCCTGGACCGTCCTCAAGACCTACCGGCGCGAGCGCGAGCCGGTCTGGTTCGACTACAACTGTCCGGAAGGCAACCATCACGTCCGCATCGGAAAAGAGAACTATTACGTCAGCGAGGACGGCGCCTTGTGGCCGGCCAAGAAGGGACAAGCGCCGCCGCAGCTGAAATATTTCGATCAGGGCAAGAAGTGAGGAGCGAGCGCCGTTCGCCGCCGCGCCGCTGCGTTGCAATGCGGTGCGGCAAAGTCGTAGGATGGGTAGAGCTCTTGCGAAACCCATCGCTTCCGAGAGGCAGCCGATCGTCTTGCCGGATAATCCACCGTCGGCTGAAACTATTCTCGCCGGCAGCGATTCGCTTCGCCGAAAGATGATGGGTTTCGCAAGAGCTCTACCCATCCTACGGGCTACGGGCTCTCTGCTACATCGCAATCGCGGCGCGTCTGCGCTCGGGCGCGTCGGCGGCCTTGACGCGGACCGCGACCTTCATCTCCAAATAGTCGCTGGCCGATCCGGTGTAGGTTCCTTGCAACGGAATGGCCTGCGAGGGAATCCGCACCATCGCGACCCGGATGAGATCGCGGTTGCCGACGATGCCGCTCGAGGGATCGAAATCGATCCAGCCGGGGCCGGGCAGATAGACCTGAAGCCAGGCATGCATGTTGCCGCCGGTGTCGTCGTCTTCGGCATCGTGATCCGGCAGATGCAGATAGCCGGAGACGAAGCGCGCCGCCATCCCGCGGCGGCGCACCGCCTCGATCATGAGCACCGCCAGGTCGCGACAGCTGCCGCGGCGAAGCTTCAAGGTGAGAAGCGGGTCCTGCACGCCCTTTTCGTGCCGGCTCGCATGGGTGAAGGTCTCCCTGATGGTCTTGGTCAGCTTCACCAGGAGGGCGACCGTATCGGTCGGGCTCTCGCTCAGGAAGGTGTCCATCCAGCCCGCCAGCGCGTCATCCGCGTCCGGACATCGCGGCTCCATGAAAGGTGCGAGCTCGGGCAGGTCCTGCGCCCCATAGGCGAACGGATGGGTACGGGCAAAGCTCTCGATCTCGACGTCGGCGAGGTCGACCGGAAAATGCTCGAGCCGAACGTTGCTTTCGAAGCGCAGCACCCGGGCCCTGCCGGCGAAACGCGCGATGGCGACGTGGTTGCCGAAGACATCCTGGGTCCAGAGCAGATCGGCCGGCTCGGGCGTGATCTCGAGGTTGAGATCGAGCACCTTCTGGTCGTGGTGCTGGCGCGGCAGCAGGATCATCCGATGCTCGCCGAAAGCGACCGGTCGCTTGTACCTGTAGGTCGTAACGTGCCTGATGGAGAGAATCATTCCCGCAGTCCCCGATTCATGCCATGGATAACATGCATTTCTCGCGCCAAGAACCTCGGCGGCAGCCTCAAAAACGATCAGTTGCGTAGCAAGTGGCCGCAGATGAACGAGACCCATCGAATTGACGCGGAGCCGCCGCCGTTCGCGGTGGACAACGCGGCCGGGGCGTCGCCATTCCTCATCGTCGCGGATCACGCGGGTAGGTATTTGCCGCAGCGGCTCGAGCAGCTCGGCCTCTCCGACACGCAATGTCGCAGCCACATCGCCTGGGATATCGGCATCGGGGCGGTCTGCGCCCTCATGGGAACGGCGCTCGACGCGGTCGTCATTCGCCAGAACTATTCGCGATTGCTGATTGATTGCAATCGAATGCCCGACTCGGAGGAATCGATCCTCGGCCTCAGCGAGCTGACCCGGGTGCCGGGAAATGCGGGCTTGAGCCAAAGCCAGAAGGCCGACCGGGTACGGGATATTTTCCAGCCCTACCACGACCGCATCACGGCCGAGCTCGATCGGCGCCGGGACGACGGCCGGCCGACCGTGCTGATCGCCATGCACAGCTTCACGCCGGTGTTCAAGGGCCTGGCGCGGCCTTGGCATGTGGGCGTGCTCTACAACCGCGATCCGCGCCTCGCCCATGCCTTGCTGGGACTTCTGCGTGCCGAGGCCGGGCTCGTGGTCGGCGACAACGAGCCCTACACCGTGAGCGACGCGACCGACTACACGATCCCGGTCCATGGCGAGCGGCGAAAATTGCCCCATGTGGCGATCGAGATTCGCCAGGACCTGATCGCGGACGAGCCGGGACAGCGCACATGGGCGGCCTTGCTGGTGCGGTTGCTGCCGCAGGCCTATCGGCGGCTCATCGAGGCCCGGGTCGCCGGATGAGCCCTCTGCCGGCCTGCAACGCCCGCTCCCGCGTTGCTCAATTCGGTCGGATTGGTGTAAAATCGCGCGCCCGCATGTGCCAAGAGACGTCCGCCCGCTCATGAAACGCACACTGACCAGCGCGTTGGCAATCGCGATCGGTGCCGCGACGTTTACGCCGCCGGCGCAAGCCGGCGCGGCGTTCTCCTGCGATCCGGCCTTCGAGGCCCGGGCCCAGAGCGGCGCTCTCGATCCCGAGCTCAAGAGCTGGATCGTCGATACCGCCCGGCGCTTCTACCAGGATCGCTCGCGGGATTTCGAGGCCGACAGGCGCGACGCCTGCGCGCAGCTCGGCTGCGTCAGCGACCAAGACATCCTCACCAAGGTCGCCAAGCAATGCACCCGGGCGCCGGCACAGACGCTCGAGCTCGCGGTGCAGAGATCGCTGCGCGATATCATCGCGCCCGCGATCGGCTGCGACGCCCGCTGCGCCATGCGGCTGGGCGCGCAGTAGGCCTTCACCGACCTCACACATCCCTCCCGCCGTCCACCTCCAGCACCACGCCGGTGACGAACGCGGCTTCGTCGGAGGCGAGGTAGAGGCAGGCGTCGGCGATGTCGCGCGGGCGCGACAGGCGGCCGAGCGGGATGGTGGCGATGAACTTGGCGCGGTTCTGCGGCGTATCCGGCACTCCCATGAAGGATTCGAGCAGGCCGGTCTCACCCAGCACCGGCGCCACGCAATTGACCCTGATCTTGTCGGGTGCGAGCTCGGCCGCCATCGAGCGCGACAACAGATGCACGGCGCCCTTCGAGCCGTTGTACCAGGTCAGGCCCGGGCGCGGACGGACGGCCGCCGTCGATCCCATATTGATGATGCAGCCGCCGCCTTGCCGGCGCATCAGCGGCACCACCGCCCGCGTCATGTGGTAGATCGACTTCACGTTGACGGCATAGACCTTGTCGAACTCGGCTTCGCTCACCTCCAGCAGCGGCCGGTTGCGGTGGGTCCAGCCGGCATTGTTGACCACGATATCGAGGCGGCCGTGGGTCGCGACCGCGCGCTCGACAGCGGCCGTCACGTCGGGGGCGCTGGTCACGTCGCCGCCGATCGCCAGCGCGTGCGGCCCGATCGCCGCCGCGACCGCCCGGGCGCCGTCGGCGTCGAGATCGAGCAGCACAACCGCGGCGCCCTCGCGCGCGAAGGTGCGGGCAATCTCGGCGCCGAAACCGGAAGCCGCTCCAGTCACCAGCGCAATTTTGGCGGCGAGTTGCATTGACAGTCAAACCATCAGATACGCGATCCAGCGGGCGCAGGAGACGACCGTGATCCAGCCGGCGAGCGAGAACCCGCCGGCGAGCTTGGCCGCCAACGGGACCGGGGCATCGCGGTCCCCGTTCGCGATGCGGGGATAGACGAACCGTCGAAACGCCAGCATGTTGAGGGCGATCAGCGCCAGCGTCGCGAACTTCAGCTGGAACGCGAGATTCACCGAATAGGCCACCGCCTGGCTCGTGAACAGCAGGATGCCGGTCGTCGCCGCCACCACGAAGGCGCCCCAGGTCAGCGGAATCACGTCGCGGTAGAGATCGCTGACGGCGGAGCCGCGCGCGATGAGGCCGAGCAGGCGCAGGTCCACGATGGTGATCATGCCGAACACGAAGGTAGTGGCGGTGACGTGGATCATCTCGAGCGCCGGGAACCAGCCGCGCGATTGCGAGATCGTCATCCCGACCCCGCTGGATTCGATTAACCCCATGAGCTCCTTGATCGACAGCACTTTCGGTTGCCCTCCTGCGCGCCCTCACCGCATCATCAGCAAGGTGATCCAGCGTCCCCGCCCGGCCAGCGTCACCCCGATCCACAGCACCAGCGTCAAGGTGGCGAGCACGTTGGCGAGCGCGTGCCGACCCGTATGCGCGGTGATCACCGCGCCAGCGTCCGTCGCCAGAGGCGCGTCCGTCGTCGCCCAGCCCGGCCGCAACACCAGCTGCAATGCGAGCGTCGCCACCATGGCGACCCCCATGACCGCCATCTTCACCTGAAAGGTGACATCGGTCAGCAAGCGCCGCGGCGCATAGAGGATCAACAGGATCCCGGTGACGGCCAGCAGGATCAGGCCGAGCCAGATCCAGGCCTGATAACGGCGCGTCGCTGCGATCGAGCCTTGCGATCGGGAAATGCCCCAGACGCGCATATCGATCATGACCACCGCCGAGAGGATTATTCCGTTGGCCAGGATATGGATGATCTGCAGCCAGGGCACCAGCCAATTGAGCCGGCGCAGCGCCTGGCCGATGGGCAGGCTTGCCAGCCAGGCAGCGAGCTCAACCATGCCAAACCCCATTGCGGCAGCGCGGAGCCGCGCGGCGGCCCGCGCGGGCCGTGGCGGACCGATCAAGATCCGGAACGCCGCGATAGCTCAGGCGAGCGCGGCTTCCTGCGCTGCCGGTCGCGCCTGTGCGTCCTTGGCCTGGACCGGATCGCGCAATCCGAGGATGCGCCGGGCGTTGCCGTAGAAGAGCTTCTCCTGGCTCTCCTTCGGCAGGTCGATCTCCGCCAGCAACGCGAGCGCAGTCGCCGGATCCCAGCACGGATAATCGGTGCCGTACATGACGTTGTCGATGCCGAAATACTCGATCGCGAATTTCATGCCCGGCACGTGCGGCGATACCGTGTCGGTGTACATGCGCTTGATGTAGGTGCTCATGGGCTGCGGCAGCAGCGCGGCCTTGGTGTTCTTGTCCATGCGGCCGGACTGGTAGGGCAGCGCTCCGCCGGTATGCGACATGACGATCTTGAGCTTGGGATGGCGCTCCATGATGCCGGACAGGATCAGCCGGGAGGCGGCGGCGCTCACCTCGATGACGCGGCCGAGGCTCAGATGCAGCGCGCCGTTGTAGCCTTCGAGCAGCTCCTCGAACACGGCATCGGTCGGATGCAGGAACAGCGGCACGCCGAGCTCCTCGACCCGGTCATAGAACGGCTCCAGCCGCTCGTGATCGATGCGCGGGTCGCTGCCGACGCTGCCCGGCAGGTTGGCGCCCATCAGGCCCAGCTTGTTGATGGCATGATCCAGCACCTCGATCGCGATGGCGGCATCCACCAGCGGCACCGCGGCGCTGGCCCAGAGCCGGCCCGGATGCTTGCGCTGGGCGCCCGCCATCTCCTCGTTCCACATTGTCGCCACGTCGCGGCCCTCGGACGGCGCCAGGTCCGAGAAGGCGACCGAGAGCGGCCCGATGGAGCAGACCACGTCCACCTGATGGCCGAGCCGGTCCATGTGCTCGAGCTGCTTGTCGAGATCGAACCACTCGGCCCAGCTGTTGACCGGCAGGCCACGGCCGGCGCCGCGCTGATAGCTGTAGCCGCCGCGGGCGTTGGGCTGCGCGCGCGGAAAGTCCTTGCGCTTGCAGAATTGCTCCAGAACCGACTTGGGCCACCAATGGAAATGGGAATCGATAATGTGCATGATGGGCTCCCGCCGGAACCGGCGCTCGTCCGGGGCTGATTTGTTTCGATAATTCTAAGGACCAGGGCTGGCCCGGTCAATGCAACTACCCGTGGGCAGCCATGGGCTGCCTGCCCGGCTATGCTTGCCTGCCGAGGCGACGGATTGCTGCGGTGCGGCCGGCGTCGTAGACCAGAGCCAACCTGCAGAGGAGAAGTCCATGAAGCGTCCCATCCGGTTCGTCTGCGCATTCGTCATCTTGGCATGCGGCCTCGCGCTCCCGGCCGATGCCGCGAGCCGCGATCGAGCCATCGTGCTGGCCCAGGGCGCGCCGCCCGAAATCTGCACGGAGGTGTATCAGCCGGTGTGCGGAACCAATCCGGCCGGGATGCGGGTCACCTATTCGAACGCCTGCTTCGCCCGCGTCGCGAAGGCCACCAATGTAACTCCGGGCGAATGCGCCAAGTGAGGCCGGCAGGCGCCTGAGGGCCGTGTTGTCACGCTAACGCGCGGGCTGGATGGCGGTCGGGCGCATAGCGGGCGATGCCGGGCGCGCGGCCGCCGGGGCGGATGCGGCCGCAGCGGGCAAAGCACGATCGGACCGTCCGATCTTTGCGGGCGGCCGCGCGGCGGGGAGCGGCACCGCATCGGCCAGTGGATTTTGGGCCAGCGGATTTTGGGCCAGTGGATTTTGGCCGGCCTCGACGCCGGAATTCACCGCGCAACCAGGGTCAGGCACCGCCACCGCCGCGGTTTTCGCCGGCAGTTTCGGCGTCCGCTTGGCGGCTTCGAGCCCGGATGGCGCCGCAGCCTCGGACTTCGCCGCGGCGATCGCCTCGCACGGATCCACGGAGGCCTGCACGGCTGACCGTGCCGGGGCGAGGGTCGGGGTCGGCAGGATGACTGGGGCCGGCTCCAGAGCCGGTGCGAGAGGCGGGTGCCGGCATAGAAGCCGGGGATGGGGCTGCGGCGCGAGGCTCGCGACGGCCGAAGTCGCCGAGCGACGGCGGCGCCTCCTTTGGATTTGTTCCCGCCGGCGCCGCCACGCCCCGAGGCTCCAAGTCTCCCGGCCGCCACAGCAGCGACCACGACAACCCGCCTGCCATGAGCATGACCGCGCAAGTCGCCACCACCACCTGGGCGGGCCGCCGACCGAGCCGGCCGTGGACGATGCGAGACCAGATACCGGGCTTTGGTGCTGCGGGCGTGCCGCCTGCAGGCGTTACGCCCGCGGGCGTCAAGATCTGCTCCAGCAGATGGGCGGGCGCCGCGAGGGCTGCCTGCTCGATGCCCTCGACAAAGGCCAGCGCCGACTGCGCCTCCAGCCGCACGGCGCCGGACGTCACGGCGGCCTCCTGGAACGCATGACAGGGCGCAACCGCCGCCGTGCCGGACAGGATCGCCGCCAGCTCGGCGGTGAGCCGGGTGGATTCGTCAGCCGGTCGCGATGATGGGGCTGGTTCCGACGCGGACCCGGATCGCGGCGCCTGCGCATCCGACAGCGCCTGCGCGATGCGGCTTCCGGTCGCCGACATGCCGGGCGGGCGGCCCTGCGGATCGCCCTCGAAGGGACGCTCGCACAGAGATTCGAGCAGGGCCGCGATCTTCTTATTCTTGTCCAACCGCAATCCTCCTGTCCCGGGTTAGACGGACAGCCGCCACTTTTTCACCACGTCCTGGTCGCCGAGCTCGTCGCGCAATCGGCGCTTGAGCCTCTGGGCGAGCTTGTGCACATCCTCGACCGGCACGCAGAGGAGGCGCGCGATCTCGCGCGCCGGCGCGCCCGCGAGCGCCAGCTGCATATATAGTCGTTCCGCGGCCGGAAGAGAGGGCAGCAGCTGCCTGAGCGCATCCAGCGCCTGCTCCAACAGCTGCGCCGCCTGGCTCTCGACCAGATTGTCCTCCGGGGTCGGGACGCGGAAATCGTCGGAACCGACCGCCGGCGCGAAATCCTCGACCGCCGAAAGCTCGACGGTGTGGCCATCGCCACGTGGCTCGGGGTAATAGCCGGCCGGAAGCGTCTCGCGGACCCGGGCGATCGCCTGCGCGACCGCGGGCGCGCTCGGCGGTGCCTCGCCGCCACGCGCCAAATGCGCGAGCAGGAGCGCGGGCTCGGCCGCGAGCCGCTCCCAGTAGATGAGCCGGAACACCGCCTGATCGAGCGCCGGCAAACGATGGATCGCGGCCGGCAGCCGGCGCCGCGGAACGATGGTGCGCACGAAATCGATGACCAGGTTATCGATGGTGTGCAGCACGAAGCCCGACAGGCTGCCGCGGCCCGAATAGGCGCGCAGCCGCTGGAAATCGTTCCGCAGCAAGGCTTCGCAGACCGCCTGATAGGCGTCATCGCGGTTCTGGCTGTTGCCGGTGCCGGGCAAGGCCCGCTCGATCGTGCGCCGCATGTCGTGGCAAAAGAACGCCTCGAACGCCGGCCAGCCGCGGCCGGCATCGAGCACCAGCAAGTTGACGGCGCGCTCCAACAAGAGATCGCGCACCACCAGCGCGACATAGACCCGCACGCGCGCGCGTCCATCGTAATCCTTGAGCCGCGAAAATCCGTTCGCCCGCAGGCCCGCCACGACCTCACGGAAAGCCGTCTCGGTATCGGCTCCGCCGCAGGTCACCCGCCCGCACGCGGTCCACACCAGATCGGCCAGCGCGCGGACCAAATCCTCCCCGGCCCCGGCGTCCCCCCGCAAGGCGGCCGCCAGCAGCGCTTTGTCCGGATCAAAAGGTGCGGTCACGGATAACCTGTCAGGCCCGATTGCGACAGTAACGGGCAACCGGCCGCAAATTACAAGTCTTTCAGGTTTTTTTCGGAACGCCGCCGCCGAAAATTCCGGGCCTACCGCGGGGAGATAGTGGCGCTACACAGACCTTCTGTTAGCCCCTCCGCCAGCGCCACCGGCATCCCGCAGCACATTGAAACTACGTCAGAAATGATCTCGATAGGTCGCAACGTCCCCAGGCGCGGCAATTCTGGCAAGGTCGACAGGTTGCCAAGTGAGGTGCCATGGGTGGCGGAGTGACGAGGATGCTAGTGGCACAGTCGCTTATCCCCTCGCGCAGGCTAACGGCTAGGCTTCCACTGCTCGTCGATGAGTTTGCGTCGCGATTTTGCGTCGTCCTGTAAAGTCGCCAAGAAGCCCGCGCACAAAAAGAAAGCAGCTTCCGCAATCCGGTCATCGGAGTCATTCTCTACGCTCTTCCGCTGATCGGGCGTGAGAATTTCCAAGTACACCCTCCGCACTCGGTCCATTTTCTTTTTAATATCATCGGGCGACAGACTGTGTGCAACCTTGTTGCGAAGTTCGTTTCCGTCCCACACCAGCGCCAAAATATCATCGTCGTTCTGATTAAGGCTCAGCGACTTGCACATCTGCGCCTTGTGCAAAAACTGGAAGCGACTTTGCTGGACATGTTCGGGATGAAATAACGATGCTCCAAGAAACTCGTCCATGGCCTGCTCGAGAATTAGATGCCCTCTGATAACCGCGAGCGTGAGCGCGCTCATCTTTCGACTACGCTCGACGGCTTCTTTGCGGCTCTTTTCGAGGCGCGGGTCATCAGCTTTCATAGTGCCCTCCCATTATTGGAGCATGCGATAATTCTATCGGACA
Source organism: uncultured Alphaproteobacteria bacterium (assembly GCA_963744275.1). Classification (GTDB taxonomy): domain Bacteria; phylum Pseudomonadota; class Alphaproteobacteria; order Rhizobiales; family Xanthobacteraceae; genus VAZQ01. Next base: position 263,021 of record CAVUSX010000017.1, on the reverse strand, counting down.
TACGCCCGTAGTCGCTAGGATCAAGCGGATCAAGCGCAAGAGAGCGGAGCTTCCCATGTGATATCGTCTCGATAGGGTTTCGCGTTCCGCTTCAACGACCGGATACATTCAGCGGTAGTTCCGCTACAGTGGTCGAATAAATAGGGACCTTTAGGGGTGGCGAATTCAGAAAATGTTTGAAGCACTAGCAAAATGGTCACACGGGCGTTTGTTGTGGACGCTGGCGTTGTCCTATGTCGCGATCCTAGATGGAATGAGTTGGCTAACATCAAGAGGGCCACTTTGCGTCGTAGAGGCCCCGCAAAATGGATGCCCAACCCTCCACACATTTCTTGTTGCATCGGTGGACAGCATACTCGAAGCAATCGGGCATGAGTGGATAATTGCTATTTCCGCGGTGGCTACGGCTATCTTTACCGGCACTCTGTGGTACTCCACCAAACGATTGTGGGAGGCTAGTGAACGTCAGTTCCAACTCGCCCGCACTGAATTCCTTTCCTCTCACAGACCAAAGATGCGGTTGAAGCATATGTGGTTGATAGATCAGATCGCCTGGAGAAGGGGCGGCCCTTTCGAGGTCAATCTTGACATCGTTAATGTGGGGAACACTTCTGGTTTTATTACTTGGATTAACTTCGATACAATTATCCTCCCCCCAGGCAGGAGGCTTCCACAGCGCCCCCCATACGATGAGTTTTCTGGCGACCCCGATTTGCGGACCACTCGTTTCAGGACCAATGCGGAATTGCTGAGCGGCGTTACTCTGTTTCGCCATGTCTCTGACGGCCAAATACTCGACGATGATGGAGTGCGCGAAATCCTGTGGGGGGAAAAGCAACTCTATTTATTTGGCACAATCGAATACGTTAATTTCACTGGTATCCGCCAAACTGGATTTTGCCGTCGCTTCACCTATGAAAGTTATCCGCCCAGCCAAGACGATTTCGGTCGCTTCGAGATACACAAAGACCACGATTACGAATTTGAGGACTAGAGCCATGAGCGACCCTCGCTCCTGGCGATTTTGCTTTCCGCTGCTCTGGGTATCGCCATCGGGCCCCAACCCGACCACATTTCCGAGGCGCCTGGGGGAAATACCCTGCCCCTGGGCCCCGCCTACCCTGGGACCCGGCCCCAGCCTCGGAACGGATGCGAGACGGAAGGCACCGGGCCAAGGAGGTTCGGGACTGATCCGAGCTAAGCGAGGCAGCCCCCACAATCATCTCTTTGCGGTGACCGGAATTGCTCTCCGACCGTTACCCCTTCCGGTACCCTGGCTGCGCGGACCTGCCATTAGCCTAAGCGGTCCGGGCATATCTTGCATGTGAGCCTCTGACTGTCACTCAGAGCCGATCGCGACAGTGACGGGCAACCGGTCGCAAATTACAAGTCATTCAGGTTTTTTTCAGAACGCCGCCGCCGAAATTTCCGGGCCTGTCCGTCTAACGGGTCTGCCGAACGACCGCCGAAAACGCGGCCGCACGACGGCAAGCCGTTACCGAAAGCGCCGCGGCGCGCTGACGCGCGCCCGCGCGCCATCAGGAGTGTCCGATGACGACATGGAATCTACTGGCGGCCCTCTCGCTCTGCGTGGCTCAATTCGCCGGCGGTGCCGCGCAGGCCGAGCCGGGCGACGACTATCGCCTGTCCGGTCCGGCGGTGCACGAAAACCTCGCGATCTATTTCGTGCACGGCCAATCCCGCGGCGGCCCGGTGCCGCTGACGCTCGCCGAGGCGCTCGCCAAGAAGACCATCGAGGTGCGCGAGATCGGCCAGGTCAACGAGCTGCGGGTCGAGAACACCGGCAACGAGGAGATCTTCATCCAGGCCGGCGACATCGTGAAGGGCGGGCAGCAGGACCGCGTGCTCAGCGTGAGCCTGATACTCAAGCCGCATTCGGGACCGCTCGACATCACCTCGTTCTGCGTCGAGCAAGGGCGCTGGTCGGCGCGCGGCAGCGAGGACGTGGCGAAGTTCTCGACCGCGAGCGCGTCGCTGCCCTCGCGCGCCGCCAAGATCGAGATGGCCGGAGCAGCGTCGCCGAAGGGCGCCGATGCCCAGAGCGTGAGCACGCGTCAGCGCGAGATCTGGAACAGGGTGACGGAGATCCAGAGCAAGCTTGCGAGCAATCTCGGCGCGCCGGTGGCCGCGCCGACGTCGCGCAGCAGCCTGCAGCTGGCGCTGGAGAACGGCGGGCTCGAGCGCGCCCAGGCCGACTACGTCAAGGCGCTGCAGCCGCTCGGCGAGAAGGACAGCGACATCGTCGGCTACATTTTCGCGGTCAACGGCAAGATCAACAGCGCCGACATCTATCCCTCGAACGGCCTGTTCCGGAAGATGTGGCCCAAGCTGTTGCGCGCGAGCGCGACCGAAGCGCTCACCGATCGCGATGGCAGTAGCCGCGCCGGCGCCGCCGGTGTCGGAAGCGAGCGGCTTCCTGGCGAGCCCGAGCGCCGCGGCCAGCGTCGAGAAGGATGTGGGCTCGGGCGGCAGCGTGCAAATGCGCGAGAGCGCCAAGACCTTGTTCATGGAAGCCAAGCCGGCGGCGGCGCCGGCGAGCGCCTGGGTGCATCGCAACTATCTGGCCAGGTGACCGGGCCAGATGAAGCGGCGCCGCCTCGGGTCCCATCCCCCGGGGTGGCGCCGCGGATGTGAGCGGAACGCAGGATATGACGAACCAGTGCGCTCTCCTCTTACCTCCCCCTGCAAGGGGGAGGTCGACCCGCAAAGCGGGTCGGGTGGGGGTCACGCAACAAACACAGAGTTCGTGGGGACGCGGGACCCCCACCCGGCGCCTTCGGCGCCACCCTCCCCCTTTCAGGGGGAGGGAAAATCCTGCGGCGGAACGCGGCTCAGCGGTGGCTGTGGCGGCTCGCAACGTAGGCCTGGAAGCTGTGACCGCCATGACCGCCACTGGGGGCATGGGCGCCCGGTGGCAGCGGCTGCGGATTGAGCGCCAGCGCGGGCGTGACGATGGCGAAACTCAAGGCGAAAATTCCCGACAGCAAGAGCGACATTGCGCGTGTCATGGCTGATCTCCTTCGCGGACAGGGCGGCGCGGCAGGCGCCTCTGATTATTGGTCGCGCCAGCGCGGCGAAGGTTCGCGGACGAATCGCAGATTCGACCGTCGCGTGATGACCATCATGTCAAACATGCGTTCAGAAGCCGGGTTGCGGCCGCGGCATGAGGACCGCGAACGCGCCCGCCAGCAGGACTATGGCACCGACCTCATGCAGGAAGGACGCCACCGCCGAGCCGCCGAGCCAAAGGGTCGCAATCCCCACCGCCGCCTCGGCGGTCATGAGGACGAACAGCACAGCCGCCCCCACCCGGGCGCGCGGATTGCGCCGGCTCACCCAGATCAGATTGGCGAGCAGCGCCAGCCACAGGCCGATCGACAGGACGCGATGGACCAATTGGATCATGTATTGATTGAAGGTGAAATTCAGCCACAGCGGCGCGTAGGTGGTGAGGCGGTCGAGCGGCGGCAGCACGCCGGTGTCGTACCAGGGAAAGCTGCGCCATACCGATATGGCGTCGCGTGACGCGAACAGCGCGCCGGAACAAATATCGAGCATGATCAACCCGACGAAGAGGCAGCCGCTGCGGCTCAAAGGGCGGATCGACCGCACCGCCCGCGCCGGCGGCAGGACGATGGCGGAAGCCAGAACGACGGCGAGCGCGACGCTGGCGAAGGTCATATCGAGGGCGTGGCGGTATTGTCCGGTATCGTAACGGACGAGGTCCGCGACATGCGCGACCGCGGCGTCGAGGCACCAACCAACCACCAGATAGCCGACCCCGATGAGACCAAGAGCGATATGGCGCCGCAATACGAACCGATATCCCGGCAACAGAGCGGCGAGGAGAAATCCCGAGGCGAAAGTGCCCGCCAGCAGCAGCGTGCTGCCGCGGCGCAGCCATTCCCACCAATACAGGAACTTGAATTGCGCCAGATTCTCCGAACCGCCGCAGGCGGCGAAGACCGGATCCTGCTGGTGCAACTCGAAGGCGGCGGACCAAGCCTGGTCGTCGAGCGGGGGAAGCAGATCGACGGGCGGGGCGATGGCGAACAGGCCGGGAGTCAACCTGTTCTCGATGCCCAGCACCAGCGCGGCGAGGCCGAGCGCCGAAAGGGTCAGGAAATAAAGCTGCACCGCGCGCACATCAGCGCGCGCGGGCTGAGCCGATGCCACCACCGGTAACACGCCGGCAGAAGGGCTGATCAGGTTCTCCGCGATCGCCATTCATCGGCCCCTGCGTGGCAGGCTCTTGTTGCGCCGCCCGGCGAGCGTGAACAGATATCGGGCGCGCTGACCATCGCGCTCACTCCGGCTTGATGTTGGCGGTTCGGATCACCTTCGCCCACTTCTCGGTCTCATCGGAGATGAGCTTGGCGAATGCAGCGGTCGTCATCGGGATCGGCATGCCCCCCAGCTCGGCGAGCCGCGACGTCAGCTTGGGGTCGGCCATGGCCGTGTTGATCTCCCGGTTGAGCTTGTCGATGATCTCGGACGGCGTGCCCCGCGGGGCGCCGATGCCGTACCATTGGCTCACTTCGTATCCCGGCACGGATTCGCTCACGGTCGGGATGTCGGGCAGCAGCGCCGAACGGATCGCGGTGGTCACCGCCAGCGCGCGCAGCTTGCCGGCCTCGACGTACGGGACTGTCGATATCGTCGGCTCGAACATCACCTGATCCTGCCCGGCGATCAGATCGATGAGCGCCGGCGCGCCACCGCGATAGGCCACCGGAACCAGGTCGACGCCGGCCATCTGCTTGAACAGCTCCCCCGACATGTGGGGTGTGGTCCCGTTGCCGGCCGTCGCCATGTTGATCTTGCCCGGATTCGCCTTGGCGTAGGCGATGAACTCGGGAACGGTCTTGGCCGGAACCGATCGGATTGACCACCATGACGTTGGGCACGCGCATGACGGCCGCGACCGGTGCGATGTCGGTGAGGAAATTGAAATTGGACTTATCGTAGAGCGTAACGTTGACGGCGTTGGCTGAAGTCTCCAGCAGCAAGGTGTAGCCGTCGGCCGGCGAGCGCACCACCGCCTCGGTCGCAATGTTGCCGCCGGCGCCGGTGCGGTTCTCGACGACGAATTGCTGGCCGAGCCGCTCCGAAAGCCATTGACCGAGCAGGCGCGCGACGGTGTCGTTCGGGCCGCCGGCGGCGACACCGACGATGATATGAACGGCCCGCGCCGGATAGATTTGCGCCCGCGCGATCCGCGGGACCGCCGGCAGCGCGGCAGCGGCGGCTGCCAGATGCAGAAATCGACGGCGCGGAAGCTTCATCCTGCCCTCCCGGATGCGAGCGAATGCCAACAGGCGTGAGCTTACATCAACTGTCCAAACGCAGGGAAGAGCAGGCGGTGACTCGCTCGTCGGCCAGCCAATGGGCGCAACCCGCCTGCCGCGCCCAATAATCCCAGCCGCGACGCATGGCGCTCGATTCCGGGTCGATGGCGAGCCGCGCCTTGGTCTCGCCGGCGGAAAGTGCGGCGATCTTTCCAAATCCCGTTGCGGCCGCCAGCGTCCGGGCATTTCGCGGAAGATAGACCGACAGGCGGACGACATCGTTCAGGCTGCGTCCGGTCGCCACGAAGCCCATGCCGCGCATGAGGACGATTCGGTCAGATCCGAGACACCGGGCCAAGTCGCGCCCGCGCTCGAGCGTGCTGACCGTCAGATCGGTGCTGCCGCCGAAGCTGTCGGCGATATCCCACGCCGGGACACGCGTTCCCATATCTCCGACCGAAGCGATGACGGGGCGCAGCGCCGCTCGCGCGACGCCGAACGGCAGCAAATCCTCCGAGCGCGCGTAGAGCACCGCATGGATATCCGGCCGGGCCTCGAGGATCGCGCCGTGCATGAACCGCTCGAGCCAGAGCGCCCGCGCGTCTGGCGCGACCGGATTGCCGTCCAGGGTGAATTCGAGGATGTCGTCCGGCTCCACAAAAGCCGGGCTGAGCGCGTGCGACATCAGATAACGGCTCGGATCGCCGGGATGACGCAGGCTGATGTGGCCGTCATCATCAAAGACGCCTTGCCGGACCAAAATACGATTGGCCACGGCGAGCTCGTTCTTGGCGCGCTGCAATGCGGTCATGATCCTTCGCCGGCGGCAAGGTCGCCCCGCATCACAATACTGCACTCGACTGCGCCACGGTAAGGGAGCTCCGCGATCGGCATCAGGGATTTTCACCTTCGACGACGCTATGAAAGATCGCCGGAGCCGGCCTCGGACCTTGCGGCGCACAGCGCTTCCACCCGGCTGCGCGCATAGTCGCGGGCCGAGAAGCCGACGTCCTCCGCCGCGCCGGGCGGCGCGACGATGAAGGGCTCCTCGCCAAAGGAGGTGTAGCGATCATAGAGCTGCGTAGCCGTAATGCCGGGGCGGTACTCCGCGATCAGCGACTCGTCCACCACCTTGCGGCAGGCGGCGAACGCCGCTGCGGCCGTGGCAAACGTCCCGTATTCCCAGCGCTCGTCCTCCTCCATGTAATGGAAGTTGTCGTCGACCATCACTTTGTATTGCGGCATTCGCTGCGGCCCGCGGCTTCGGCTCGACCCTTCGAGAGCGCGTCATTTTGCGGCCAAAGCATCGCCGAGACAATGCGGCGACGGACCGGGCAACGCGCCCCGGGTGACGATGCTCTTCACCTCCGCGGCCGGCTTGTCGACGAAATGCCGAGCCTAAGTGAGAAAAATCCCGCCGGGATGCCTCTCAGGCACGCGCGCCTTGCCTGCACGCGGGAGGGGGGCGCGTCAGAAGTAACTTTTATGTATTATAAGAATAAATTTCCCATTACATTACGACGTTTTTATCTTATGCTCGCTTGGCATTCGGGGCGCGGGGCCCGTGCGGTGGCGTTCAATGGTGATGTTCATGTCGCTGGGCGGCAGCAAGCATGCGGCGAAGGTTGCGGCACGCGGTACACCGAGCACGCGCGGCCGGGCGGTGCAGGCTGAGCCGGTCCGCAACTTCCACCGGTTCGCGCAGGGGCAAGCGGACGACACCGGGAACGGCACGACTTGCTCGCCGAGCTATCGGCGATGGGCCGGGTTTGTGGCCGCCGCCCAGAGCGGGGATTTCGGCTTCGGGGCCTACTTCACCGACGAGCGAGACCTTGCCGATGAGGCGCAGCCGGACTCATCGATGACCGAATATACCTGGAGCCCGGCGAGGCCCAGGTAAGCCCCCGCCGCCTCCCGCCCTCACCCGCGCTAAGGGCCGGCCGCCGCCGCTTTATACGGTCCCAGCTGGCTGACCGCGGCCTTCACGAACGAGCCGTCCACCACCCCGTCGGCGCTCACGTCCTTGCTCTCGATCAGGCCGAGCTCGCGGAAGAACGCGAGATCGTGCTTGAGGCCGACGAGGTTGACCTCCCCGTTCGGATTGACCGCGCTCGGGATGATGCGCCTGAACAGGGCTTCGTCCTTGATCGAGGTATATTTGGTCAGAATCGGAATGATCTGGTTGGCGGCGGGGCCCGCCAAGCGGCCGTCTTTCAGGGCGTCGTTATAGAGGCGGATGCCGCGGATATAAGCGCGCATGAAACGCTCGGCGACGTCGTGCCGGTTCTTGATGAAGCGTTCCGAATAGAACACGACCGCGGTCTGCTGGTCCGGATAGGTGACGTCATTGCCGATGATGCGCTTGGCGGCGCCCTGCTCGATCTCGAGCGTCATGGTCGGCTCGTTGCTGATGGCGGCATCGATGCCTTTGTTGAGGAACGCCGGCAGATGCTCGGGGAAGCCGAGATAGACCACCTCCACGTCGCTGTATTTGAGCCCGCCCATCTTGAGGGTCTCGTTGAGCGCCGAGGCCGTGCCGGTGCCGGGCGCCCCGATCGCGACCTTCATGCCCTTGAGGTCGGCGAGCGTCTTGTAGCGGCCGGAATCGACCAGGTCCTTGCGCACCATCAAGGAGGAATAGCCGTAGCCCGGCTTCATCGAGCTCTGATCGGCCACGATCTTGGTCGCGATGCCGCGTCCGACCGAATTGTAGAAGCCCGCCGACACGGTACCGCCGCCGACATCGAGATCGCCGGTGCCGAGCGGCGCCATCATCTGCGCCGCCGAGTTGAACGGCGTCATGTTCACCTCGATGCCCTCGTCGCGGAAATACCCCATGGCGTCGGCCACGTAGTAGCCGACATCGCTCATGGTGCGGGCGATCCCGATCTTCACCTGCGCGGTCTCGGCGGCAGCAGCCCGGACGGCCGCAGCGGCGAGCTGGAGCGCCAGGCAGGTTGAAAAGAGACATGCGGCGACGATCGGCGATCTGCGCGCGCGGCGCTTCGGTCTGTTCGGATCGGGCCCTTGATCTTCATCCTCATGCCATAATGGCGCGGGCCGCTTGATTGCGACTTCTCCGCGGTAACCGAAAATTGTTGTAGCATTCAAGGAATCGGTTGTCATGACGCTCACGGGCGCTGTGACAATAGGCTCCGTTACGGAAGAATGCTGCTAGAGGACGTCCCGCCGGGATCGAGGCAGCGCTGTAGGGTGGGCAAAGGCGGCCACGAGACTTAGATTAACGCACCACGCCGGCTCCGCCGTGCCCACGCGGAGCGGCTCAATCTGCCGAGAGACTTCGCGTGGGCACGGCGCGAAGAGCGCCTTTGCCCACCCTACGCGCTGATTTGCGTCGTCGTTGAAGGACAGCGTCATGGAACAACGCCACTACGATCGCGCGGCCGAGGACATCGGCAACATCGTGGGCCTCGGCCACGTCAACACCGCCGTGCCCAAGCAGCGGCTCTCGACGCTGTTCTATGTGACCGGGCTCGGGCTCACCCGCGATCCCTTCGTCAATACCAGCACCGACAATATGTGGATCAATGTCGGGCAGAGCCAATTCCATCTGCCGACCGGACGGATCGAGATCTTGCGCGGGATCACCGGCCTGGTGCTGCCCGACCGCGCCGCCCTCTTGGAGCGGCTGGCCAGGCTGCGCGCCCCGCTCGCCGGCACCAGCTTCGATTTCCGTGAAAGCAACGATTGCGTCGAGACCGTCTCGCCCTTCGGCAACCGCATCCATTGCCATGCCCCGGACCGCGAGCGGTTCGGCCCGGTCGCGCTCGGCATGGCCTATGTCGGGTTCGACGTGCGTCCCGGCAGCGCGGAGGGGATCGCCCGCTTCTATCGCGAGGTCTTCGCGGCCCCGGCCGCTCTCCTCGACGACGGCGGCCGGCGCGCCCGCGTCATGGTGGGGCCCCGGCAATATTTCATCTTTCGCGAGACCGACGCTCCCGAGCCCGCCTTCGACGGTCATCATGTGCAGATCGACGTGGCGGATTTCTCCTGGCCCCACTCCCGCCTGCAGCAGCTCGGCCTCGTCACCGAGGAGAGCAACCAGCACCAGTACCGCTTCAAGGACATCGTCGATGTCGATACAAGGCGCGTGCTGTTCACGGTCGAGCACGAGGTGCGCAGCATGCAGCACCCGATGTATGCGCGGGTGCTGGTCAACCGCGATCCGGCACAGAGCGGCATGAACTACCGGCCCGGCCGCGACAGCCTGCCGTGGTCGATGGCATGAGCGAAGCGGCGACAGCGCGCGGCGGTTTTCCCCGGAAATGCGCCAAGGTCAGAATTTCACGCTCGCTCTTTCGCCGGCATAGTAGCTGGTCTCGGCCTGGAAATTGATCGTCGCCGGAGCCGTTCCCAGCAGGCAGCACGGCGAGGTGAAAGTCGGCGCCGCAATTCCCGGGACACGGTCGTCGTAGTTGAGCCCGACGAACGCCGTGATCGCCACGCTCGAAATCGGCTTGATTGTGATACTGGCTTCCGCATTGGCGAGCAATGCGGTCGTGTTCGCTCCGCTGGCAATCGAAAAACACGGACTCGCGTTGACCTTGTCACATCCGCCCAAGGTCACGCTGCGGTCAGCCGCACCGACATATCCACCCAGGCCGACGGCAAGCCAGTTGGTGAAGTCGAATTTGGCGTCGGCCCCCAATCTTCCACCAAAGTCGGTCCACCGCAGGCTCGTGCTTGCCTTGTACGGTTGCGTGAACGTAGCGCCGAAGACATCGGTTATTGCGAGGCTCGCAGCGAGGTCCTGATTGTTGCGGGCGTCGCCCCCAAAAACCGCCGCCGATGGCGTCAGCGTAATCGGCCCGCTCTTGAAATCACCCGCGATCTTTGCGTTGCCCTGCCAAGCCGTGTAACTGGTGCTCAGGGTCGCAGTCTCCGAGCAAGCGATGTTGACTGACCCAGGGCCACAAGCGCCGAATATACCTACGGTGCCGTTCAACAGCTGAAGAAAAAACGCATTCGGAAGCACAAACGCTGTCGGTCCACTGGCCGCGGATTGCGAAGCCGTGGCATGCACATAAGATCCGCCGAGCTCGATCCGTACATTCTCGCCGAATACCGGCGCGAACGTCCCGTGCGGAAGGACGTATCCAAGCCCGCCCGAGGCGCCTTCGCCCGCCGCGCGGGGGTCGAATTGCACCCCTGATCCGAGATTGGTAAGCAGTGCGCCGCCGATCGGGTTACGAGTTGCGGTCGACCATCCCAGAGCATAAGTGGGCAACTTGACGGACTGGTAGGAACCGTCGGCCCAGAAGTACGCCCCGCCGGATGCGGCCGCGGGCGCCTTGGTGAAAACTGGAGCGGGGGGCGGCGCGTCAGCGGCTACCGCCAGCCCCAGCGGCGGCGCAAAAGCGAGCAAAGCCCCAATCAACAGCCTGTTCATGATCACGCCCCCAGTCGGCGATCAAACAAGAAGATCGAACCTTCTCTGTCTGTGCGCAGCGAAACATAGTGGAATCCTCGCCGCCGACTAGGACTGGACGCGCCTCGGATAGGACTGGACGAGCCGGATGTGCTTTTTTTCGCCAGTGTGCTTTTTTCGCCGGTGTCCTGCTCAGCCCCGCCCCGCGCCGAGACGACGGGTGGCGATTTTCCCCGGCGTATCAGCGCGCTCGTCCCGCCTGTCGGTCTCGAGAGACAGTCGGGGCGCCGGCTATTCCTTGAGCAGCTTGCCGAGCGCCGCCACGATCGGCTTGGGCATCTGGACGGTTTCGCGCGTGATCGCGTCCATCTCCTCGCCGGTCGCCGGCTCGATGGTGACGTTGCGCTTCTCGCAGGCGGCCAGGAATTCCGGATCCTTGAGCATGTCCTGGAACGCGGTGCGCAGCGCCGCCAGCCGCTCCGCCGGCACGCCCGGCGTGGTCTGGATCGAGCGGCCGATCTCGGCGGTGCCGGCGATGGCGCGCAGGATGGCGCGGCCCTCGTCGGTGAGGCCGAGCTCCGGCAGCGTGGGCACCTGCGGCAGCAGCGGATGGCGCTTGAGGGCGTTCTGATACAGGATGGTGGCGCCGTCGCCCTTGATCCAGTCCGGGTGGGCGGCCAAGAGGCCGGGAATCCCGACCGCCGACACCAGCTCGACCTCGCCGCGCTCGGCCGCCAGCATGATATCGTTGGTGCCCTTGTAGCCCTTCACGAGCTTGAACTTCGCGCCCGCATAGGCGTTGAGCGCCAGCGGATAGAGCACCGTGGTCGAGCCGCCGCCGCTGGTGCCGGTGATGATCTCGCGCGTGCGCGCGTCCGCGAACGACTTGATGCCGGTGCTCTTGAGCGCCACCCCGACGTCGATATTGGTGGTGAAGCGGCCGAGATAGGGAAGCATGGTCGGGTCGATCCGGCTCTTCTCGTCGGTCACCGCATCGACTGCCAGGGTCTGGGCGACACTGCCGAAATAGGTTCCGTCCCTGGGCGCCACCTCGTACAGGTAGTTGACCGCCTTGAAGCTGCCGGCCCCCGGCATGTTCTGGGCGATGATGGTCGGATTGCCCGGCAAGTGCCGCGGCATGAACTCGGCGAACAGCCGGCCATAGATGTCATAGCCGCCGCCCTCGCCGTAGCCGATGAGCACGTGCAGGGTCTTGCCGCGATAGAAGTCGGCGACCGACTGCGCGTGCAGCCCGGGGGCGAAGCCCGCCATGAGGGCCAGCGTCAAGGCTGTCGCAAGCAGCCGTCGCACCTGTCGCATCAGCGACCATCGCAGCAAGCTCATCTGATTTCACTCCGTGATTCTGCCGGCCGATCGCGCGCAGGACCTTCCGATTGTTGGGCGCTCCAAACACGCCGAGACCGTGATTATCACGGCGTTTTTGCGCCCTCAAGCACGCCGCCGAGCCGCCCCGGCGGCATCTTGACCCATCAACGCAGACGCGCCACCCGCCTCACCATGTAGTTGAAGAGGTTGATTTGATTCTCGGCGCGGGTGATCCGCTTCTTGGCCTTGGCCTCCTCGGGCGAGGTCACCAGCTTGGCGCCGCCGGCGGATTCGGCGACCAGCTGCATCCAGCAGGCCTTCTCCAGCACCAGCGCCAGATAGATCGCCTCCTCCAGCGTGCGGCCCGCCGTCACGATGCCGTGGTTGCGCAGCAGCAGCACCTGATGCTGGCCGAGGCAGCGCGCCACCGCCTTGCCCAGCTCCTGGGTGACGATCAAATCGGTGGTCTCGGAGAACACCGGCAAGCCGTCCGAAAAGGCCGCGCCCGGATGGCCCACCGGCTGCAGAGGCTTGCCGAGCGAGGAGAAGATCACCGAATGGGGCGCGTGGGTATGCACCACCGACTGGATCTCGGGACGCACCCGCATGATCTCGCTGTGGATGAACACCTCGTTGTGACGCTGGTGGGTGCCGGCCACCTTCTCGCCCTCGATGTTGATGGTGACGATATTGTCGGGCGTCATCTCCTCGAGACCCATGCCGCCGGCCTTCATCAGGATGCGGTTTGGATCCTCGGGCGTGCGCAGCGTCACGTGCCCCATGCAATAGTCGCCCTGCCCCTCGATCTCGAGAATGCGGCCCGCATCGGCCAGCTTCTCCCGGAGAGCTATGTCGTCCATACGATCGTCCTTCCCATGCGCTCGAATTGAGTGTCGTTTCGTCGTGCAGCTGATGCCGCTTTTGCCCGTAAAGAGCAACCGCAATGCCGCCTCGAGCGGCCGCAGCGACAACCGGAGAGATCGGCGACCGGGGCCATGACGGGGTGCCGGGCTCGGCGGCTCGGTTCATGCTGATCCACCCTCCGCGGGCGCGCCGGCGGACTGCGCGCCAAAAGGTGTCATGATTGCGTCATTTGCCGCCTGCTAAGCAAACCGGGTTCCGCTCCTGACACAGGGATAAATCCAATGCGCAAGCTCATGTCCGCGCTCGCTTTTGTCGCGCTGATCGCGTTTTCGCCAGCGCTACTGCACGCCGAAGATGCAAAGCCGTATTCCGACAACAAGGAAATCAACCTCCTGCTGCTGCTGCCGCCGCCGCCCGCGCTCGACTCCGATCAGATGAAGGCCGAGCTCGGCGAGATCCTGACCCTCCAGGTGACGCGCACCAAGGAGATGGAGGCCCGCGCCATCGCGGACGCCGCCCAGAGCATCTGGCGCTTCGCCGACGTGGTGGACAGTCCCAAATTCAATGCCGCCGACCTGCCCAAGCTCGCCGCCTTCTTCGACCGTGTGGTGAAGACCGAGGGCGCCGTGTCCGATCCCGCCAAGAGCGTGTGGAAGCGCCCGCGCCCGCATCTCTATTCGGATCTGGTCAGGCCGGTGGTGCCGCTGTCGAAGTCGGGCTCCTATCCGTCCGGCCACGCCACGGTCGGCACCCTGATGGGCATCGAGCTCGCCAACATGCTGCCGGAGAAGCGCGCCCAGATCATGGCGCGGGCCTGGGAGTTCGGCCACAACCGGATCGTGGGCGGCATCCACTACCCCTCCGACATCGAGATGGGCCGCATCTCCGGCACCGTGATCGCGCAGACGATCTCGACCCATCCGGATTTCAAGGCGGACTTCGACGCCGCCAAGGCCGAGCTGCGCGCCGCGCTCGGGCTGTAACCGCCTTGCGGCTCGCCGGGCCTAGGTGGCGCGCAAGGACGCCGCCCTGGCCTCGCTCCGGCGCGCTTGCGGGCGCGATCACCCGCCGGCGCCAGATGCCCCATGAGGCGATGATCCAGGCGGCCGCGATCGAGTACGGGCCGATGAGGATCAGGTTGTAGCGGGTGGTTTGGTTCGCCAGCGCCGCGTGCAAACCGAGCATGACCACGGCGGGCGCGGCGTAGAGAAGGAACAACGGCTCCGATCGGCGTAGCGCGCGCACGCAGGCCCACCCGAACAACGGAATCAGCACCAGGCTCGCCAGCTGTCCGGCCCACATTCCGCACCAGGCGAGCGGAATGCTGACCAGAAGATACCGCCACCAGTCGGCGCGCATCTCGTCGCGGATGATGCCGCCGATGAGCGGATCGAGGCGGCCGAACTCGTCCACCAGCGCGTCGCGCCGATCGCGCCCGACGTGAAAGAAGCTGCCGGGCGTGTGGTACACGAACCGGTGCATCGAGTCGGTCCCGTAGACCAGATCGAAGCCGAGGGCGCCGATGCCGGGCATGCAATAGGGAAAAGCCTGGATGAATTCGCGCGCCGTCATGTCGTCATAGGCGAAACGCTCGATCAGCGCGGCCGAGCCGTACTCCTCCGTCAGCCTGAATTTTCCGACCGAGACGGCATTGCGCGCCCCCCATGCTCCGATTACGGCGGCGAACGCGAGGGTCAATCCGATGAGGCGGGCCGCCCCGAAGGGGCGCCGCGGCCGGGAAAGACGGCCGTACAGGACGCCGAGGCCGAGCGCCACCGGGTACAACACCAAAAAGTCAGGCCGGGTGAGGCACAGGATGCCGAGCACGCCGCCGGCCAGCACGGCATAGCGCAGCCGTGCCGTCGTCCAGGCCAGCACCAGGATCAAGGCGAGCACACTGTAGAGCGAGAAGGTGATGCTCTCGGTCATGATGAACGAGAACATGTCGGCCTCGGCGGCGAGACCGACGGTCGCGAGGCCACCTGCGAGCCAGAATACCGCCGCGCTGCCGAATATTCTCTCGCCGGCGGCCGCGACCGCGAGCACGCCGAGCGCGAGCAAGAGCGCATGGATGAGACGCATCGGGCCCGCGTAGGGCTCGCAGCTCGCCGGGTCGCCGTGGCCGTGATCGGCTTCGACCGCGCAATGGACGGCGTCGGCGAAGCGGTGGTCGATCTTCATCGCCGCCAGCACCATGAGAGGATAGACTGGACCGAAGAACATGCCGGGCGCCGGCGCCGTCACCACGTCGTCGGTGCCGTCGAAAATGCCGTTGCTGAAGACGCCGTGCCGCTCGAGATCGTAGGCGATGGTGACGTAGAACGGCTGATCGAAATCCATCAACGGCTTGGGAGGCTGGCGCGCGAGCGCCGCGGCCAGAACCAGGAAAGCGGTCAGCAAAAGGATGACCCCGCGCCCGATGCGGCGGAGCGGGCTGGGTGGACAGCACGACATGGCGACAGCCTATCCGGTTTTTCGCCGCGTTTCCGGCACGGCCCACCCGCTCATTCGGTCATCTGGTCGGCGAGGCGCGGCGCGGGCTTGGCGGCGGGAGCGAGGATGAAACCGATCAGGCAGGTCGCGGCCGCGACCAAGAGCATCGGCAGGCCAGCCGCCAGGAACGACGGGAAGGCGGCCCAGTGTCCGGCGAGCGCCGCTCCGCCCAAGAGGGGGCCGAGCATTCCGCCGACCCGCCCGGACCCCACCGCCCAGCCGACGCCGGTCGCGCGCATCTGCGTCGGATAGGTCATGGAGCTGAGGGCGTGCAGCCCGCCCTGCCCGGCGATCACGCCGGCGCCGACGAAGAAGGTGACGAGGTAGAGCCACGGCGATTGCAGGTCGATCAGCCCGAGCGACGCCACCGCGGCAGCAGCCACGATGCCGGTGAGGGTGATCACCTTGGGGGCGCCGTAGAGGTCGATCAAGCGGCCGTAGACCAACATCGCGGCGATGCCGCTGATGGAATAGAACGACGTGACCCCGGCCGCCTGCTCCAACGACAGGGCGCCGAAATTCCGCAGGAACGTGGGCAGGAACGCGCCGAGCACCGTGATCACCAGAATGTTCATGAAATAGGCGAGCCAGATCAACAGCGTGATCGCGGCGCGTCCGTCCCGGAACAGGGCCGCTGCCGGCGTGCCGGTCGCGGCCGGCTCTTCGAGCATGAAACGCTCGGTGCCGGTGAGCTCGAGCGAGGGATCGATGCGCCGCAGAAGGCCGGGAATGCGTGGATCACGCTGGTTGCGGAGCACGCAGAAGCGGATCGATTCCGGCAGGGCGAAATAGAGAATGACGGCGAGACAGAGCGGCACCAGGCCGCCGACCCAGAACGCGCTCTGCCAGCCATATTTGCCGACCAGAAAGGCCGCGACCGCACCGCCCGAAGCGGCGCCCGCCGTGTAGCCGATGAACATCCAGTTCACCATGGTGGCGCGCAGCCGCTCGGGCGCGTATTCGACGGTGATCGCGATGGCGTTGGGAATGAGGCTGCCGTAGAACAGGCCAGCCGCGAAGCGAAGCGCAACGAGCTCGTCGACCGAGCTCGCCTGCGTCGCCGCCAAAGTGAGGGCGCCGAACAGAACCGCGGAGGCGAGCAACAGGCGGCGGCGCCCGTAGCGGTCGGCAAGCGGACTGACAATCCAGCTGCCGAGCGCGAGGCCGACGCTCTGAACCACGAACACCGGCGTGATCGCGGCCGGCGACACCCCGAAGCTGTGGGCGATCGGCTGCAGCAGGAAGCCCATGACGAACACGTCATAGCCGTCGACCGTCATGATCGCCGCGCACAACGCCATGACCGTGAGTTGCACGGCGCCGAAGCGCCGTTTGTCGATGAACTCCCCGACGTCGAAAATCTCGTCCTGCATCGCCCTCCTCCCACGCGTTTGATCGACGACTTGCGGACCGGAGCGGTTTCATTTTGGCCAGAAACAGAAACCGCTCCAGCATTTTTGCGTTGTCGCATTTTCGCACGGAAAACCGGATTCCACCCCCGCCTCCGCGGGGCGGGCATTTTCCTGAAAATGCTCCAATCGGATCAGCGCGCCACGATCAGCGCGTCGACCGCGATGGCTCCTTCGTGCTCCGGATAGACGACCAGCGGATTGACATCGATCTCGGCGATCTCCGGATGCGCGGCGGCGAAGCGGCCGAGCCGCGCGGCAATTTCCGCCACCGCGTCGAGATCGAGCGCGGGCGCACCGCGGAATCCGGTCAGCAGCGAGGCGGCCCTGAGCTTGCGCAGCTCGCCGATGATCGCTTCGGGCTCGAGGTCGGGCGGCAACACCCGCACGTCGCGCAGTACCTGCGCCCAGACGCCGCCCAGGCCGACGACCAGAACCGGCCCCCAATCGGGATCGCCGCGCGCACCCACGATGAGCTCGACGCCCGGGCGCACCATCGCTTCGACGAGGACGCCATCGAGGCGCAGGCCCGGGCGCGCTTTGGCGATATCGGCATGGAGCTTGCGCCAGGCTTGCCCAAGGGCCGGCTCGTCGGCGAGCCCGAGAACGACGCCACCGGCGTCGCTCTTGTGGGCGAGCGCGGGGCTTTGCGCCTTCAGCACGATCGGATAGCCGATGCGCGCGGCCGCCCGTCGGGCATCCGGCAAGTCGGCCACCAACTCTGCGCGCGGGACCGGAATGCCGGCCTCCGCCAAGAGCCGCTTGGCATCGTATTCCGGGATCACGCCGGCCGGCAGCCGCTCGCCGACGCCCACGACCGCGGGGCGAGTGGACGATGCGGGCTGCGGCGCCCGCAGCCCAGCGAGCCGCGCCAGCGCGCGCAGCGCCCGCTCGGGCGAACGGAAGAACGGTACGCCCAGGCTGCGCAGCTTGGCGATGATCTCGGGCGCGACCTCGCAATCCTCGCCCAGCATGGCGAACACCACCGGCTTGCGCGGCCCGGAATCCTCCAGCGCCGCGATGATCGGCGCCATCTTGCGCTGGCTGTGGGTCTGGCTGCTCAGCACCACGGCGAGCACCAGGCTGCCATAGCGCTCGTCGTCGAGCAGCGGCTTTATGGCCTTGCGATACAGATCGGGATCGACCAGCGCCTGGGCGGTGACGTCGAGCGGGTTGGTGGGCAGGACGAGATCGGGCGCGATCGCCCCCAGCACGGATTTGGTGGCGGCCGACGGCTCCGGCAGATCGAGGTCGGAGCTCTCGCAGAAATCGAGGACCATCGCCTTGAAGGCACCGGAATCGGAGATCACCGCGGCGCCGCCGCGCGGCGGCGATCGCCAACGGATCATGAGCTCGCCGAGATCGATCAATTCCTCCAGCGACTCGACCACCGCGACGCCCGCATGCGTCACCAAGGTGCGCATGACCTCGTAGTCGCCGCTCATGGCGCCGGTATGGGTCTTGGCCGAGACGCGCGCCGCGACGCTGCGACCGGGATGCAGCAGGACGATGGGCTTGCCGGCGTCATGGGCGCGGCGCGCCAGCGCGAGGAAACGCTGCGGATGACGGAACTGCTCCACCATCAGCAGCAGAGCATGGGTCGATTCGTCGTCGATCAGATGGTCGAGGAAATCCTCGACCCCGTTGAGCGCCTCGTTGCCGGTGGAGATCGAGAACGAGATCGCGATATCGCGGGCATGCAGCGCGGCGCGCAGCACGGTCGCCATGGCGCCGCTTTGCGACACGATCCCGATGCTTCGACGCCCGGCCGCCGGCACCGGCGCGCAGGCGCTGAAGGTCAGCGGAATGCCGTCCACAAAGTTGATGTGCCCGAGGCAGTTCGGCCCCGCGATCGCCATGCCGCGGTCGCGCGCCAAGCGCGCGAGCTCCGCCTGCAGCGCTCCGCCGTCGGGACCGGCTTCGGCAAATCCCGCCGCGTAGATGATGACGCCGCCGACGCCGCGCTCGGCGCAGCCGGCGACGGCTTCGAGAATACCGGCGCGCGGAATGGCGATCGCCGCGCAATCGATTCCCATCGGCAAGGCCGACGTGGAGTTCACGCACGGCCGCCCGTCGATCTCCCGGCGGCCGGCGTTCACCAGATGGACGTCGCCGCCGAACGCGAAGCGCTCCAGATTGGCGAGCAGGCTCGCTCCCAGCGAGCCTGGCGACGGCGAAGCCCCGACGATGGCGATCGAACGCGGCCGCAGCATGCGCTCGATCGCCGATCGCGCCGAACGCGCGGGATCACGCGCCGGGTCAGCCATCGCGCTTGTATTCGCCGAGCCCGGGCCGGAAGCTCTTGTCATCCAGGAATTGCTTGAGACCCTTGCTGCGGCCGTTCTCGGTATCGAGGAAGCGGGCCTGGGCGCTCTTGGCCATCAGGTATTCGTCCGACTTTTCCCAGGACATGAACTGCACGTGGCGCACCGCCGCCTTGGCGGCCCGCAACACGGTCGGGTTCTTGCCGAGCAATTCCTTGGCGAGCTCGGTCGTGCGTGCGCGCAGCCGCGCCCGCGGACAAGCCTCGTTGACCAGGCCCATCTCGGCGGCCTTGCGGCCATCGAAGGTACGGCCGGTCATTATGTAATACATGGCGTTGCGAAGATTGAGGGTGGCGACCGCCGCGCGGGTGACATTGCCGCCGGGAATGATGCCCCAATTGATCTCCGAGAGGCCGAATTGCGCATCCTCGGCCGCGATCGCGAGGTCGCAGGCGACCAGCGGCGTGAAGGCGCCGCCGAAGCACCAGCCGTTGACCATCGCGATGGTCGGCTTCGAATAGTTCATGAGCATGCGCCATTGCCACTGCCAGGCCGAGCGGCGGGCGCGCATCTGCCGCGCATAGGGCAGCTGGTCGACATCGCGGAAATACTCCTTGAGGTCCATCCCGGCGGAGAAGGAATCACCCGCGCCGGTGAGCACGAGAACGCCCGCGTCGTCCGCGAGCTCGACCGCGTCGAGCACAGCCACCATCTCGTCGTTGAGCGCCGGACTCATGGCGTTGCGCTTTTCCGGACGGTTCAGCGTGACCCAGGCGATCCCGTCCGCGATCTCGACCAGCACGTTCTTCCACTCGCCGATGGTCGGCGGGCGCGCGCGCCTGGACGGCTTCCGGTTCGCCATGACGTTCACTCCCCGTGTCGGCCCGCCCGTGCGGCTTCCGGTCTTCGCCGCCGGGCGTCAAGCCTAGGCAATATCAGCCAGGCTGATCAAGCGTTCATCAGCCAGCGCGGCGTTTCGCAGCCGCGTTGCCTGGTCAGGCCGCCGATTTGGGTTGGTGGCCGCTCGCCTCGGCGCCCGCATCGGCAGCGAGCGGCAGGCAAAAGGCCAGGCAGCAGAGCACCAGCGTGGTCGCGCCCGCGAAGGCGACCCGGAAGTCGACGAGGCCGAGCGCGCCGGCGCCGCGCCAGGCCAGCGAGAGGTGCAGCAGGACCGCCACGATGGCAACCCCGAAGCCGCGGCTGAGCTGCTGCGCCATGCTGGCGATGCTGGTGGCGGTGCTCATCTGCGGATTGGAGATATCCGCATAGGCGATCGCCTGGGTGGCGGTGAACTGCAGCGACAGAAAGAAGCCGGCGATCAGCAGCAGGACGAAGATGAGCGGGGCCGGGGTGGCACTGGTGAAGAAGGCGCACATGGCGACGGCCGCCGCGCTGATGAGCCCGTTGACGATCATGACGTTGCGGAAGCCGAAGCGCTTGAGGATCGGCCGCGCCGTCGCCTTCATGGACATGGCTCCGGCCGCGGTCGCGAAGGTGAGGACGCCCGAGGCGAAGGCCGTCATCCCGAACACGACCTGCAGCAGGAGCGGCAGCAGGAAGACCAGGCTGCCGGCGCCGGCGCGAAACAGCGAGCCGCCGCCGATGCTGGCCCGGAAGGTCGGGATGCGGAAGATCGACAGATTGAGCAGCGGATGGACGTACCGCCGCAGATGCCGCAGCGCGAAGGCGCCGAGGCCGAAGCCGACGACCAGCAATCCGGCCGCCACCGGCGCATTGTTCAGCCCGCGCCCGATCGCCTCGATGCCGTAGAGGATGCAGGAGAGCGACACCCCGGTCAGCAGGAAACCGATCCAGTCCAGCGGGCGCGGCTCGTCCTCCTTGGGATTGTCGAAGAAGAGCGTCACCAGCGCGATGCCGAGGATCCCGAGCGGCACGTTCACCAGAAAGATCCAGCGCCAGGAGAAGTACGTAGTAATGAAGCCGCCGATGGGCGGGCCGAGCACGGGGCCGAGCTGCGCCGGCACCTGCAGATACGCCATGGTACGTACCAGCTGCGAGCGCTCGACGCTGCGGAACAGCACGAGCCGCCCGACCGGCACCATCATGGCGCCGCCCAAGCCCTGCAGCACCCGCGCGGCGGTCAGCTCGATGGCGTTGTTGCTCAATCCGCACAGGATGGAGCCCAGGGTGAAGAGCGCGATCGCGGCCCGGAAGACGGTGCGCCCGCCGAACCGGTCCGCGGCCCAGCCGCTGACCGGGATGAAGACCGCGACGCTGAGCAGATAGGCGGTAACGGCCACGCTGAGCGTCACCGGGTCGGAATTGAGCGAGATCGCCATCTGCGGCAGCGCCGTGGTGATCACGGTGGCATCGATCTGCTGCATGATGATGGCCGACGCCACGATCATGGCGACGACCTTCGGCTTGGTGGCTGGAGACATGATCGGGCGAGGGACCTGTGCGGGAAACGGCGGGCCACCCTAGCGCAGAACCGGCCGGGATGGAGCGGTCGACATTCGGGCGTCATATGGCGGGCGCGATGGCGACCTCGACGGTACGATTTCGATCGTGCGGTTTCGATCGCGAGCCGGGGACGGCACCGCCCGGTCGCCCGGAACCGCTCGAAAGCTGCAAAGCAAGACTTCCGGGCATCCTGCCTGCACCGATCTGGACGATTCCGTCCGCCGATTCAACAAAACAACCCCGGCAGATTTGCAAATCGTTCAGAATTCGAGGTGTAAGGGAATGCCGGCCGCAGGGGAGCGCAGGCGCAAGGTGCGACGCAATGCCCGCGATTCCCACGGCCGGACCGTCCGATCCAGCACCGTCTCGCGCCTCCTAAAAGTGGCTCAAGGGCGTGGTTTCGGGCCTTTGCCGAGATTTTCAGCTTGTTTCCGCCCTCGCGGATCGATTTAATCGAATTGACCCGACCGCGGCGGAAATGGCTGGATCGGGGGTCTTTCATTTCGTAGAAGCGTCGAAGGTTGATTTCGGGCCCGATTCCGGCGCCCGTTCCGGCACGAACGACCACACACAAGAGGAGGAATGCGATGACTTTTCCAATCAGGACTCTGCTCCTGGCAACCGTTGCGGCGCTGTCCGCCACCGCAGTCGCGCAGGCGGTCGAGCTCAAGGAGGTCGCCAAGATTCCGATCAAGCTCGACGCCCCCCTGCAGGCCTTCGATATCGGCTGGTTCGACGCCAAGACCGACCGTTACATCCTCAGCAGCCGCGGTTCCACCGACCCGAAGCAGAAGATCAATCCGGGCAACAACGCGTTGCTGATCATCGACGCCGCCACCGACAAGTTCCTCATGGCCGCCCCCGGCATGACGATGGCGCGCGGCTCCGTCACCGTCAATGACGGGACCGAGGCCTATGTGGGCGATGGCGACAACTCGATCAAGGTCGTGGACATGAAGTCCGGCAAGGTCGTCGCCAGCATCCCGACCGAGGCCAACAAAGGCGGCGCCGACGAGCTTGCCTATGATCCAAAGGACAACGTCGTCGCCATGGCGCTGCCGGACGCCGAGCCGCCCACTCTCATCCTGATCTCGACCAAGGACCGCAAGATCTTCGCCAAGGTCCCGGTGCCGAACGCCTCCGACGGCTTCGAGCAGACCATCTATTCCGAGGTCGACGGCATGTTCCACACGGTCGTTCCGGAGCTGGGCGGCGACGCCAACAAGGGCGGAATGCTCACGGTCGATCCGAAGACCGGCAAGCAGGTCGGCGAGATCGCGCCGATCGACAATTGCAAGCCGCACGGCAACTTCCCGGGCGTCGGCAGCGAGCTGATCATCGGCTGCAACTACGGTCAGACCAAGGACAAGCGGCCGCCCGTGCAGATGACCTTCGACGTCAAGACCGGCAAGGTGACGGAGACCATTGCGGGCATCGGCGGCACCGACATGACGGGGGCCGATCCTGGCCTCGGCCTCTACTACACCGCCTCGGCCGGCAACGGCGAAGGCTCGGCGCTCGGCGTGATCGACGCCAAGACCCACAAGCTGATCCAGAAGATCCCCACCGCCGGCCGCGCCCATTCGGTGGCGGTGAATACCAAGACCCACCATGTCTACGTGCCGGAAGGCGAGGCGGGCGGCGGCTGCGGCTGCATCCGGGTTTTTGCTCCGATGTGATCCGGGTCTGAAAATCCATCGTTTCAGGATTCCAGCGGGTGGGGCCTCGGCCCCACCCGTTTTCGCATGAAATTCCCGGTGAAATTCCGGTTGATGTCGATCCCGGTTGGTGCAAGGCTGCCGCGACGCCAAGATCGAAGCGGCCGACTCCCGATGGCCGCAGCACCCGATCCGTTGCGCGGCGGCCGATCCGCGAGCGCGCGCAATCCCGACAACACGTGACTTCAACACGTGGCTCCAAACAAGGCTTGCATCCGGGGAGGTAGCCATGAAGCTCGAAACGTCGAAGCTCGAGACTCTCGCTCGAGCCTTTCTCATCGCTTCCGTCATCGGCGCCGGCGCTCAGGGCGGATGGCTTCTCGGCACCGAAGCGGCTGCACAAACGCCGGCCGCCCGCAGCCTGCCGATGTTCGAGGTCGATCCCGCCTGGCCCAAGATCCCCGCCAAGTGGAAGGTCGGAGACGCCTCCAGCTTCGCGGTCGATGCGCAGGACAACGTCTGGCTCCTGCATCGCCCGCGCACCCTCAAGCCCGAGCAGGCCGCCATGGCGGCGCCGCCCGTCATGGTGTTCGACCCGGCGGGCAACAACATCAAGGCCTGGGGCGGAGCGGGCAGCGGATTCGAATGGCCCGAGCGCGAGCACGGCATCCACATCGACTACAAGGGCTTCGTGTGGATCGGCGGCAACAGCTGTCCCACCAACGGCCTGCCGGGCTTGAAACGGGTCGCCGACGACCAATTGCTGAAATTCACGCAGGACGGCAAGTTCGTCATGCAAATCGGCCACAGCAACCAGAGCAAGGGTAACGCCGACACCGCCAACCTGCACCGGCCGGCGGACGTGTGGGTTCATCCGCAGACCAATGAGCTGTATGTCGCCGACGGTTATGGCAATCATCGGGTGATCGTGTACGACGCGGATACCGGCGCCTTCAGGCGCATGTGGGGCGCCTTCGGCAACAAGCCGATGGACGACGACCATTGCGAGATCGTGAGCCCCAAGAGCTTCCCGGACGCGCAGGGCCCGGGGAATTTCAGCATCGTGCATTCGATCCGGGTGGCCGACAGCGACGGCACCGTCTACGTGGCCGATCGCGAGAATCGGCGCGTCCAGGCGTTCCTGCCGGACGGCACCTTCGTGAAACAGCTGATCAGAACCGACATACCGTTTGCCAAGAACATTGCCTTCTCGCCGGATCGCGAGCAGCAATTCCTCTATGTCGGAAGCGGCAAAGACATCAGCGTGGTCGATCGCAAGACCATGGAGATCGTCGGGAACATCCAGCCGCCCGGCATGATCGGGGGCGGCCATCTCATCGCCACCGACCACAAGGGCAATATCTACATCGCCCAGACCACCGCCGGCATGCAGAAGCTCACGTTCAAGGGAATGACCACCGCCAGCCGCTGACGAACGGCGGGCCGCGTGCCCTCAGCGCGCCGATGCGGTGTGCCGCCGCATCGGATCGCCGGCGATCTCGGCGATCAGCTTCTTCACCATGGACTTGCCGAACGAGCTGAAGTCCTCCGCCACCATCACGAACGAGCCGGGGCCGCCGATGACGTTGTCGCGGTAGTATTTCTCGAGGCCGCCGGGCGGATTGGTGTGCTCGGGGATGCGGGAATATTGCAGCTCGGTCAAGATCGCGATCCCGTTGACGACGATGCCCTTGGCGACCGCCTGATCGCGGGACGCCTGCACGTCGCGGCCGGCGTTGTTGGTGCCGTCGCCCGAAACGTCGATGGTGTGGCGCTCGGCCTCGTAGGGCGAGCGGGCGATCTGGGCGGCCGCGAAGGTGATGCCGCCGCCGATCGAGGTGCGGTCGTTGAACGAGCGCGGGGCTTCATAGATCAGGTCGCCGAAATGGCGCGCCGAGTTGGCGCCGTCGATGATGCTCCAATCGATCACCTGCTTCTGCTCGCCGGCGCCCGACCAATCGATGAAGCAGATGGCGATCTTCTGGTGGGCGCCGGACTTGATCGCCTCGAGCACCTGCGGATTGGTGATGGCGGCCGCGTAACCTTCGCGCTGCAGCAGGAACTTCGGCTGCTCCATGCTGCGCGACACATCCATCGCCAAGGCGAGCAGCAGGTCGACCTGCTCGGCGGCCCGCGCCGTGGCGATTTGACTTGAAGCCAGCGCCGCCAGCGCCAGCAGGCATCGACCGATCCGCATCACGGCTCAAGCTCCCGACCGGATCGCCGCGGCCGGAGGCGCGGCGAAAACAGCTATCGCAATCAAGCTATCCCAATCCGCGCGCGACGGCCAGCACCCCGCGCGGGCCGCCGCCGCATCACTCCCCCGTGATGTTCGCCGCCCTGATCGGAACCGCCCATTTCGCGATCTCGCTCGCGACGAATTTGCGCAGATATTCCGGCGACCTGCGCGCGGGCGCCACCACGGTCGCGCCGATGTCCGCGAGCCGCGCGCGCACGGAGGGCGTCTCCATGGTGGCGACCGCGGCATCGTGGAGCCGGGCGACGATCGGGCCAGGCGTGCCCTTGGGCAGGAACAAGGCGTACCAGATCGAGGCTTCGAAATCGCTCAGGCCCTGCTCACGAGCGGAGGCCAGGTCCGGCAGGATCGGCGAGCGCTCGCGCGTCAGGATCGCAATCGCCTTGATGGTTCCGGCCGCGATCTGCGGCAACGCGACCGTCGTGTTGGGGCATTGGTAGTCGATCCGGCCCGCGATCAGATCCTGCATCGTGGGCGCGGCACCGCGATAGGGAATGTGCGTCACGTCGACGCCGATCACCGCGTTGAGGAGCGAGCAGGCGAGATGGGTGGGGGAGCCGGTGCCGGCCGAGCCATATTGCATGCGCGCCTGGTTCGCCCGCGCATAGGAGATGAACTCCCGCAAATCGCCGGCCGGCAAATCCTTGCGCACCACCAATACCTGCGGGGTCTCGGCGATCAGGGCGACCGGCGCAAAGTCGGCCACCGCATCGTAGAGCGGCTTCTTGTAGAGCGTTTGATTGTAGGCATGGGTGCCGACGCTGCCGAGCGCGATCTGATAGCCGTCGGGGGCGGCGCGCGCCACCCGGTTGGTTCCGGTCATGCCGCCGGCGCCGGTCACGTCCTCCACGATCACCTGCTGGCGAAGGAGCTCGGAAAGACGCTGCGCCAGGATGCGCCCCATCACGTCGGCGCCGCCGCCGGCCGCGAACGGCACCACCATGGTCAGCGGCCGTTGCGGCCAATCCTGCGCGGCGGCCGGCACGCTCGCGCCCGACAGCGCGACCATGAGAAGAGCGAGATTGAAACGCTGCGCGATCATGCCTGCCACGCTATTGCGGCAGCGACAAAACCGCCAGCCCGGCGCGGCCTTTGCGCGCGACCGCGAGCCCGGACAATTTGCAGGACAGGGTATCGAATTGTGCTATTATTGCGCTCGTGGAGGCACGGAGCCAGGGGCGCCGTGGAAAAAAAACGCACAGGAGCAGGCATATGAGGAAGAGAAGCGCTTTGTATTTGAGCGTTGCGGCCATCGCCATTGCGGCCGTGCTCGCCGGCGCGCCGTCGCAGCTCAGCGCGCAGCAAAGCCCGGCCGTCAGCATCGGCAATACCGACCTCGGCGGCGTCGTCAGCGGGCCCAACGGACCGGAAGCGGGAGTTTGGGTGATCGCGGAAACGAGCGACCTTCCCACCAAGATGGCCAAGATCGTGGTGACCGACGATCAAGGGCGCTACGTGATGCCCGATCTTCCCAAAGCCAATTACGACGTCTGGGTGCGCGGCTACGGCCTGATCGATTCGCCCAAGGTGAAGACCGAGCCCGGCAAGCTCCTCAACCTGACCTCGGTGCCGGCGCCGAACGCGGCCGCCGCGGCCGAATACTATCCGCCGGTCTACTGGCTTTCGCTGCTCAATGTTCCGGCCAAGAACGAGTTCCCGGGCACCGGTCCCACCGGCAACGGCATCAATGCGGCGATCAAATCGCAGCCCCAATTCCTGCGCGAGTTCAAGACCGACGGCTGCTTCCACTGCCATGCCATCGGCACCAAGGCGACGCGCACGATCCCGGAGGAGCTCGGCAAGTTCACCTCCGGCTATGAGGCCTGGACCCGGCGCATCCAGTCCGGCCAAGCCAGCAAGGACATGGTCGAGACCATCGAGCATTATGGCACCGAGCGCGGCCTGCGGATGCTGAGCGACTGGACCGACCGCATCGCCAAAGGCGAGCTGCCCGCAACCAAGCCGCCGCGCCCGCAGGGCCTGGAGCGCAACGTCGTCATCACGGTCTGGGACTGGTCCGGCCCCAAGACCTACCTGCATGACGAGATCGCCACCGACAAGCGCAACCCCACCATCAACGCCTATGGGTCGCTCTACGGCGCGACCGAGAACAGCACCGACAACGTGCCGATTCTCGATCCGCTCAAGAGCATCGCCACCAGCGTGAAGATTCCGGTGCGCGATCCCAAGACCCCCTCGAACCTCTCGACCGAGATGTACGCGCCGTCGGCCTATTGGGGCGACGAGAAGCTTTGGACCTCGCAGACCATCCCGCACAGCCTGATGCTGGATGAAAAGGCGCGGGTCTGGTACGCGGCCCGCATCCGTAGCGCGAACAACCCCGACTACTGCAAGAAGGGCTCCGATCTTCCCTCCGCAAAGGCGTTCCCGATCGACAAGAACAACCGCGAGATCGCGATGCTCGATCCGCCGACCCAGAAGTTCACGCTGATCGATACCTGCTTCCCGACCCATCACGTCCAGTTCGGCTTCGACAAGGACCGCACGCTGTGGACGAGCTCGGGCGGCATCGGCGCCGAGGTGCTGGGCTGGGTCAATACCAGGGTCCTGGAGGAGACCGGCGACGAGGCGAAGGCACAAGGCTGGACGCCTTTCATTCTCGACACCAATGGCCTCGGCCACCGCGGCGGCGAATATGTGGAGCCGAACCAGCCGGTCGACCCCACCAAGCAGAAGCGCATCCGCGTCGGCTTCTACGCCGTCGCGCCCAGTCCGGTGGACGGCACGATCTGGGGATCGGTGACCGGCTATCCGGGCTCCGTGGTGCGGGTCGATCCCGGGCCCGAACCCGGCCGTGACCGCGCTTTCGGAAATCTACAACGTGCCGCTGCCCGGCTACTCGCCGCGCGGCGCCGACATCGACAGCAAGGGCGTCATGTGGTCGGCGCTGGCCAGCGGCCATCTCGGCAGCTTCGACCGCAGCAAGTGCAAGGGCCCGCTGAACGGCCCGAACGCGACCGGCAATCAGTGCCCCGAAGGCTGGACGCTCTACAAATTGCCGGGACCGCAGCTCGGCAATGTCGCCGATGAGGGCAGCGGGGAAACCCCCTACTATGCATGGGTCGACCAGCACAACACCTTCGGCCTGGGCAACGACGTTCCCTTCGCCACCGGCAACCAGAACGACTCGCTGATCGCCTTGGTGGACGGCAAGCCGGTCAATCTGGTCGTGCCCTACCCGATGGGCTTCTGGGCCAAGGCGCTGGACGGGCGCATCGACGACGCCAATGCCGGCTGGAAGGGCCGCGGCGTGTGGTCGAACACCGGCAATCGCACGCCCTTCCACCTCGAGGGCGGCAAGGGAACCTCGCCCAAGATCGTGCACTTCCAGATGCGGCCCGATCCGCTGGCGCGCTAAGCGCAACCTAAACCGCGGCTCGCCAAGGGCCGCGGATCAACCGACGGCATGCAGCTCGGGCTCGCCCGAGCTGCAGGCATTTGGGGGTCGAATTCGGAGAGAGACCTGTCCGCGCGAAAGCGGATGGGCTGCGGCGCATGGGTCCCGGCTCTACGGCCGCGACGACAGCAGCGTGCGGCCGTCGTGCCTCCGCAGGGTCGACGCGCCGGGGTGTCGCTCCGGATTTTTCGCTGAATCAGAATCCGATGTTCATCCTACGTTCCAAAGGAACGAACAGGGGTCGGTCGAATCGCCCGCGGCCGCGGGTAAACAAACAGTGCATGCCGCGGAGCAGGAATTATTTCTTCGCCAATTCCATCACGTGGTTCTCGCCGATTTTGGCGTCATACACCACGACGCTGACGATCGGATGGCCGGTCTTGATCGCCATCGCGGCCTTCTCGGCAGCTTCATAGGTTGCGAACGACGCCTTGGTCTGCCGGTCCACCAGCAGGCGGAATTGGCCGACCTCGGGTCGTTTGCGCCGGCCCAGCAGCTCCGGCACGGGCTCCTCGGCGACGGCGTCGGGCTGCGCCAGGCTGATGGTCTTGCTCTTGCGCCGGCCCGACGGGTCCGGTGCGGCCTCTTCCAGAACTCGGCTCGGGTTGAGCCAAGCTCAGGGTCTTGCTGTCTTGTCGTGCCATCGGTCGATATCCTTCATTGGCATCATAGTATCATCGGTATCGCTGTTCCGTCAGTGCTGATTGTTTCACTGGTGTCGTTGTTCTTGGCGGTTCTTGTCAATTCTTGGCGGTTCCTCGCGGCAGCCCGCGCCCCCGTCTGCCGGGGTGACCGCGATCGCATGCACTCCGATCAGATGGGACGGCCCTTCAAGACAAGGTCGACATCGCGTTGAGCCTCGCTCGTTTCGATGCCGTACCTCGAGACGATCTCTTGCACCAGATCGTCCCGATCCCTGAGGGCGGACAAATCCTGCTCGGAGAGCTTGTCCCACTTGGCCCCGACCTCGCGACGGATCTTCCGGCTGGTCTCGGCGGAGTCACCGGGATTCGCGCCGCTGCCGTCGGCGTGAACCTTGCCGGCAGCCTTGGAGGCAGCCTTGGTGGTGGATTCCTCCAAATATATACAAAACATGAATTAAATGACCACTCCATAAGCCATATTCCAAATCTAAGCACAAACGACGGAAAAAACAGCCCTTGATGTCAAAGATATCTTGTGCGCGGCCGCAACCGCCGTTGCGCCGGAATCGCGGCCCTTCAGTGCTCCAGGTAGCTTCGCAGCGTCCGTGACCGCGACGGATGCTTGAGCTTGCGCAACGCCTTGGCCTCGATCTGGCGAATACGCTCGCGCGTCACCGAGAACTGCTGGCCGACCTCCTCCAGCGTGTGATCGGCGTTCATGCCGATCCCGAAGCGCATGCGCAGCACGCGCTCCTCCCGCGCCGTGAGCGAGGCGAGCGCCTGTGTCATGGTATCGCGCAAGT
Source organism: uncultured Alphaproteobacteria bacterium (assembly GCA_963744275.1). Classification (GTDB taxonomy): domain Bacteria; phylum Pseudomonadota; class Alphaproteobacteria; order Rhizobiales; family Xanthobacteraceae; genus VAZQ01. The sequence continues at coordinate 232,763 of CAVUSX010000017.1, read as the reverse complement.
TCGATTGGATGGCGGCGTCGATCGGCAGGACCGCGTTCTTGTCCTCGATGAAATCGCCGAGATGGCTGTCCTCCTCGTCGCCGACCGGCGTCTCCATGGAGAGCGGCTCCTTGGCGATCTTCAAGGTCTTGCGCACCTTCTCGAGCGGCATGCCGAGCTTCACGGCCAGCTCCTCCGGGGTCGGCTCGCGGCCGATCTCGTTGAACAGCTGCCGGCTGGTGCGCACGACCTTGGTGATGGCGTCGGTCATGTGCACCGGAATGCGGATGGTGTGGGCCTGGTCGGCGATCGAGCGCGAGACCGCCTGCCTGATCCACCAAGTCGCGTAGGTCGCGAACTTGTAGCCGCGCCGGTACTCGAACTTGTCGACCGCCTTCATCAGGCCGATATTGCCCTCCTGGATCAGGTCGAGGAACTGCAAGCCGCGATTGGTGTATTTCTTGGCGATCGAGATGACGAGCCGCAGGTTGGCCTCCACCATCTCCTTCTTGGCCTGCCGCGCCTCGCGCTCGCCCTTTTGCACCATCTGCACGATCTTGCGGAACTCGCCGATCTCGAGCCCGGTCTCGCCCGCGAGCGCATGAATCTCGTGGCGATGCTGCTGGATTCTGTCCGTGTCACGGGCGACGAGATTTTTCCAACCCTTGGCCGGCAACTTGGATACCCGCGCAAGCCAGCGTGGATCGAGCTCGGAGCCGTAATAATTCTTGAGAAAATCATCGCGCGCGACGCCATGGCTTTCGGCCAGCCGCATCAGCCGGCCTTCGTAGCCGACCAGGCGCTTGTTGATGCCGTAGAGCTGCTCGACCAGGGATTCGATGCGCGCCGCATTGAGCCGCAGCGACTTCACCTCGGCGATGATCTCTTCTTTCAGCTTCTTGTATTTGCGTTCCTGCGCGGGCGAGAGCGAGGCATTGGCGAGCCTGAACTGGATATCCTGCTCCTGCAGGCGGCGCAGCCGCTTGTAGCTGCCGGCGACGTTGTCGAAGGTCTCCAGCACCTTGGGCTTGAGCTCGGCCTCGATCGCGGCGAGCGAGAGCGAGCTCTCCATCTCGTCCTCGTCGAGATCGCTCTCGCCGAGCGTGTCGCCGACCGGCGCCGCCTCGCCGTCGGGACTTGCGCCGACCGGCGCGGACGGCGGAACCATGCCGACCATCGGCGGCATGCCGACACGGCGCATCGACAATCGGCTGCATGCCGACAATCGGCTGTATGCCGACAATCGGCTGTCCGTCGAGACCGATCGTCGGGGCCAACGCCGTCTTGGCGTCGGGCCCGGCATGGCTCGCCTCGAGGTCGATGATGTCGCGCAGGAGAATCTTGCCTTCGTTGAGCTCGTCGCGCCAGATGATGATGGCCTGGAACGTCAGCGGGCTCTCGCACAGGCCCGCGATCATGGCCTCGCGGCCGGCCTCGATGCGCTTGGCGATCGCGATCTCGCCTTCGCGCGAAAGGAGGTCCACGGTCCCCATCTCGCGCAGATACATGCGCACCGGGTCGTCGGTGCGGTCCGCGACCGCCTTGCTGTCGGTCTTGGCCGGCAACTTCGGCTGGGTCGGAATCAGCTCGTTCTCGCCCTCCGGCTCCTCATCCGGCTCCTCCGACGCGCCTTCCTCTTTCGATTCGGCCTCGTCGTTCTCGACCACGTTGACGCCCATCTCGCTGAACATCGACAGCAAATCCTCGATCTGCTCCGAATTGGCCTCATCGGACGGCAGCACCGAGTTGATCTGCTCATGGGTGACGTAGCCGCGCTTCTTGGCGCTGCGGATCAGCTTCTTGACGGCGCCGTCCGCCAGATCGAGCAACGGGCTGTCCGGCAGGGCCGTGGCGCCTTCCGTCTCCGGCGGCACCGCTTCCTCTTGCACCGTCACCTTGGTCTTGCTTGCCATGGGCCTCTCTACAGCAGGCGCCAGGCTCCGAGTCGGGGCGCGAGCCTGTCACCTAGCCGATAGCCTAAAGACAGCTCCTGCACTAGGGCGGTTTCACGATGGAAGAAGCGCAGATCGCCCCAGCGCTCGGGTTGCGCCGCATTTCGGACGGAAAGCCGGGTTCCATCCCGAAGATCGCCCGGCGCCGGCGTTTCCGGCACGGCTCCCGGCCGCGCGCCGCCTGGGCAAAAGATCACAATCCCGCCGATCCGGCGGGAAACGGGAGCGGAGCCGGTCAGCGCCGGGATTTCAGCACGAGAGAATCGAGCAACCCGGCCCACAATATCGGCATTGTTACATAGGCCAGCACGCCGGCCGGAACCGAAATGTACCAGCTCAACCCGAAGGAATATTCAAAGATCACGACGGTCGCCGTCGCGCCGATCATGCTGAGCATCCGGCCGACGGCTATCTTATGGGCGAGCAGAAGGTTCAGCATGATGCGCGCCCATTATGGCGCCAAATACGCTTCCGCCACCCGCCGAACCGCACCCGCTCGAGGGCTCAACGCGAGTCCAGGGATACACCCAACTGGAATGCCTTTTGCCTGGTCGCCCCAAGCGTTCTTTTCATCGCCTTTGCAATCTTGGGGGCCGGGGTCTTCTGCCGCGCATGGGTCTTGAGCTCCCGAACATCCGATTTGGTCCAAGCGCGACGTTTGATCTTCTTCGCCATTTCAACTTCCCTCCAATGAAGGCGCGGTTCTAGCACCATCTGAATTCGTCTGCCAAGCTATTTCAGCTCGGCACCACCGTCGAAATCAGATCGTTTCACTTATTGATATCTACGAATCGTCCTACAAACCCGCGATTGAAACAAACGATCTCGAACAAAAAGTCAACCCACGAGTGTAAGCTCGGCGCCCCGGATCAGCGCTGCAGGAGGTCGTACCGGAAAATAGTCACCGTCTTGATCGGGCCGCGATCAAACCCGCCGATCTCGATCTTATGAACGATGCTCGGCTTCAGGAGCTCGGCGACTTGCGCCTTCCGCTCGCCGATCTCCAGGCTCGAGGCATGGGTGAATCCCGCCAGCTCGGCGATCGTCTCACGGCCGGCCCGGCAGCGAATGCGCTCGGTCCCGCAAACCGCCCGCAGGTGCAGAAGACCGCCGTCCCATGCGACTTGATCGTCAAACACTACCGTCATCGCGCGTCTTCACGATTTCATGCAATGTGGGAGGTGTGCACCGCAAACGGCGCAGCCCATCGGATCGATCCGAGCCTGGAGCCATGGGCCTCGTGCGCCCAAGGCCGCCCTTCCGGCTCGATCCGGGCCGCCGGCCCGGCGCAGAGAACGCACATCGAACGCAGATCAGCCCCACCTGCCGCGGCGGCGTTCAATCGCAGGCATGACGCCGGCGTACGTCATTGAAGGAGACGAGTCGCTGCTGATTTTCGTCCCACAGCACCAAGCGGACACAACCGAGGCTTTCCGCCAAGGTCAGCCGGCCGATGCGGCCGAGGTCGGGATGCTGCCGCAGCACCAGCGGCAGCCGGTAGTAGGGGATCCGGCTGCACAGATGATGGATATGGTGCATGCCGATATTGGCGGTGAACCAACGCAGGACGGCCGGCAGCTCATAGTAGGAGCTGCCGTGCAATGCCGCTTCGTGCAGGTTCCAGGCTCCCTCATGGGCCCATTGCGTGTTCTCGAACTGGTGCTGGACATAGAAGAGCCAGACCCCGATCGAGGCGGCGAGCAGCGTGATCGGAAGATGCACGAGCAGAAACGGGCCGATGCCCACCAACCAGATCATGGTCGCGGCGATCACCGCGATGGCGAGGTTGGTCGCCATGGTGCTCAGCCACGGCGACCAGCCCTGGCGCATGAGCCCGACCGGCAGCCGGTGCTGGATGAGGAACAGATAGGCCGGACCGAAGCCGAACATGATGAGCGGGTGACGATACACCCGATAGCGCAGCCGCCCCAATCGCGATCGCGCCAGATATTCGCGCACGGTCAGGGTATCGATATCACCCGTTCCGCGGCGCTCGAGGTTGCCCGAGGTCGAATGGTGAATCGCATGGGTGCTGCGCCAGAAATCATAGGGCGTGAGCGTCAGCACCCCGAGCACGCGCCCGACCCAGTCGTTGGCGAGACGGTGGCGGAAGAACGCGCCGTGGCCGCAATCGTGCTGGATCATGAACAGCCGCACCAGCAGGCCGGCGGCCGGGATGGCGAGCAGCAGGCAAAGCCAATAGCTGATGCCCAGCGTCGCCCACATCAGCGCCCAGACCAGGACGAGGGGAACAGCCGTGATGGCGATCTCGGTCGTGCTGCGCGCCAGGCTCGGACCGCGATAACGGGCGAGCAGCTGCGTCAAGCCGCGCGCGTCCGGCGCCGCGGCGACGGTGGAATTGGGTCCGGGCATCAATGTCTCTCGATCCAGGGGGTTGAAACGCAAAAGCCACAGCGCGCCGCTCCTCGCCATCGCCGGGAGCAGCCCATCGGCCTGTCGGGCAGCGCTTATTTCAGAGCGGTGAGCAGGTTCGCGCACGCTTGGGCGACGCCGCGCTCGGGTGCGGTTTCGCCGGAGAAGGTCGCCCAACCGCCCTTCTCGATGTAGGAATCCTGCATCCACGAGCTGACCTTCTTCAGCTCGGCCATATTGAGCGTCGAATCCGAGGCTGCCCGGAACCGGTCGGCGCACAGCGGTGCAAGAACCGTCACGACCGCGCTGTTCGCGCTTTTCTCGGCCATTTGCTTGGCGGTAGAGTCCAGCATCCATCCGCCCCAATTGAAGCCGATGACCGTAGTCGCCAGAAAGCCGGCGATCGCTCCTTGCAACAGGCGCGTCACCAACTCGCCTTGCAGGATCGAGGGCAATTCCATGGTGTTTCCTTTCGCCCGACATCGTTCGGAGCGAGGGCGGCGGAGACCCGGATGGGTTCCGGTAGATCGATTGGATTGAAGACGGGGCCGCGCTGAGCTGCGCCACCTGGAAGCCACTATGCGCTCATTGGGGAATGAAGTCTGTATAATAATGAACACTCGCCCCGGGGCCGGCCCAAATCCGCCTGGTTATTGCTCGCGATTGCGGCACAAGTCTCACCGTTGGCGGCGGGAGATCGATCTGGATCCGGGAATTTGCGCTGTCTAAAGTAAACCGTTGCCAGTGGAAAGTCATAGAGTCGCAGCATCGGACGCGGGTTCAAGGGCGGGTAGGACATCCATGGTTGGTGGTGCCGCAATTGCACGCATTCCGATTTCTCACCGGTACGGATAAGCCTCCAGCGCGCTCGCCTCCCAAATCTTGCGCGCGGACGCGCCGGTCATCAGCGCGATGAAGGCTTGCGCCGCCTCGGGCGCCGTGCCCTTGGCGAGCACGGCGGTCTCGTAGGACGTGTATTCCTGCAGCGGGGCCGGAACCGGTCCGGCGAGCCGCACGCCCGGCGGCAGCTCCACCAGATTGAACAGCGCCAGCTCGACCTCGCCTTTGGCCACCATCGCGAACCCTTCGCCGAGGTTGGCGGCGCGCGCCTTGCTCTTGATCGCGTCCAGAACGCCCGCATTGGCCAGGATCTTCATGGTCACCACGCCGCTTTGATTGGGCGTGGTCGGATCGCCATGGACGATGGAGCGCGCCGCCAGCAGCGTCTGCTTGAACGCCGCGGGGGTCGATACATCGGGCAGCGGAGCGCCCGCGCGCACCATGACGCCGATGCCGACGCGCGCGAGCGGCGAGCGCGAGCCTCCCCGCAGCGCTCCGGCCTGGTCCAGCGCCGCCATGGCGGGCACCGAGCAGATCACCATGTCGTAGGCCGCGCTCGCGAGCTTGCCACCGATCTCGGACGGCGCCACGATGGTGAGCATCACCTGGTTGCCGGTCGATTTGCTGAAATCCGCCGCCAGTGCCTTGGCGGCAATCTGCACCGAGCCGACGCTGAGCACGCGAAGGTCGGCCGCGTCCGCCACGCTGGCGGATAGAAGGAACGCAAAGGTCCCAAAGAGTGTCGTGCCGATGCCGCGCATCTCATCCTCCGGTCTTTGGTGCCGACCAAGTCCTAATGATAACCGATATCGGCGCGCGCCTTGCCGCGAAACACCCAGTACGACCAACCCGTATAGAACAGGATCACGGGCAGCAGAACCAAAGTGCCGACCAGCAGGAAAGCCTGGGTGCTTTCCGAAGCCGCGGCCTGATCGAGCGTAAAGTGTCCGGGCACGATCATGGGCCATAGGCTGATGGCGATCCCCGCATAGGACATCACGAACAGCGCGAGCGCGCCCAAGAAGGCGGCCGGATCGGGTCCGCGCATCAGCGACCGCCATTCGTAAATAAGCAAGCCGGCGGTGACGAGCGGCACCGGCGCCAGAATCGCGATGTTCGGCCAGGAGAACCAGCGCGCCGCGATCTGGGCGGCGAGGAACGGCGTCCACAGGCTGACCACCAGGACGGCGAGCGCGGTGCCGACGAGGCAGCGCCGGCCGAGCGCACGCGCCCAATCCTGCAGCTCGCCCTCGGTCTTCATCACCAGCCAGCCGGCGCCCAGGAGGCCGTAGCCGAACATCAAGGCGACGCCGGTGAAGAGCGCGAAGGGCGTGAAGCAATCGAACGAGCTGCCGACGAAATGGCGGCCTTCGACGCGGAAACCCTGGATGAAGGCGCCCAGCACCACGCCTTGCGCGAAGGTCGCGAGCGCGGAGCCGAAGGCGAAGCCATGGTCCCAGAACGTGCGGTGCTCAGCCTCCCGATAGCGGAACTCGAAGGCGAGCCCGCGAAAGATGAGCGCGAGCAGCATCAGCAGGATCGGGAAATAGACCGCCGGAATGATGATGGCGAAAGCGAGCGGAAAGGCCGCCAGCAGGCCGAGGCTCCCCAGCACCAGCCAGGTCTCGTTGCCGTCCCAGATCGGCGCGATCGAATTCATCAATACGTCGCGGGCCCTGCGATCGGGCGCGAAATTGTAGAGCATGCCGACGCCGAGATCGAAACCGTCGAGAGCCACATAGAAAAAGACCGCCAGCGCAAGGATCGCGGTCCATACCGGGACGAGGCTGAGGGTCGGCATCATCGTGCCGCCTCCGGGGCCGCCGGGGTCAGGGCCTCGATCGGGGCCTTGGAGCGGCCGCCCGCGATGGGCTCGGCGGCTTCGCTTGCGACCGGACCCCGCCAGACGATCCGCAGCATGGCCAAGAGACCCAGCGGATAGATGACCAGATAGACCGCCACATAAAGCAACAGCGAAAGCGCCACATCGGAGCCGGTGAGCGATGGCGACACCGAGTCCGCGGTGCGCAGCAAGCCGTAGACCGTCCAGGGCTGTCGTCCGACCTCCGTGGTGGTCCACCCGGCGATGACGGCGATGAAGCCGAGACAGCTGGTGAGCTCGCACAGCCGCAAATACCAGCCTGCCCGATCGAGGGCGCCGCGCGCCATCAGCACGAAGCCGGCCGCCACCACCGCCAGCATCAAGAGCGCGATCCCGACCATGATCCGGAACGAGAAGTAGACGACCGGAACGGGCGGGCGCTGATCGGCCGGGAAGTCCTTGAGACCCTTGACGGCGCCATCCCAGGAATGGGTGAGATAGAGGCTGCCCAGCCGCGGTATCGCGATCTCGCCGAGATTGCGTTCGCCCGCTTGGTCCGGCCAGCCGATGATGGAGGCCGCAACCCCGCTGCCGCCGTCCCACAGCCCCTCGATGGCGGCGAGCTTGGCGGGCTGATAGGCGAGCGTATTGAGGCCATGCAGATCTCCCAGGATGATCTGGGCGGGCACGAAAATCGCGAGGAACCACAAGGCGAGCCGCAGCATCATGCGGCCCTGCGGGAGCAAGCGGCCGCGCCGCAGCGTATAGGCGCCGACCCCCAGCACCACGAACGCGGTGGTCACGAAGAAGGCGCTGACCGTATGCGCCAGCCGGTACGGGAGCGACGGGCTGAAAACGATCTCCAGCCAATCTTTCGGGAAGAAACGACCATCGAGGACCTCGTACCCGACCGGGGTCTGCATCCAGCTGTTGGTGGCGAGGATCCAGAACGAGGAGGAAAGCGTGCCCACCGCCACCAGCAGCGCGGCGACGAAATGCATGGCCGGCGGCACCAGCTTGCGGCCGAACAGCAGCACCCCGAGGAACGTCGCCTCGAGGAAGAATGCCGTCAGCCCCTCATAGGCCAGGAGCGGAGAGATCACGTTGCCGGCGTCGTCGGCGAAGCGGCTCCAGTTGGTGCCGAACTGGAACGGCATGACGATGCCGGTCACCACCCCCATGCCGAAGGAGATCGCGAAGATGCGCAGCCAGAATTGCGAAAGGTCCAGAAAGACCGGACGCCCGGTCAAGGCGTAGCCGCCTTCGAGAAAGGCGATGAACGAAGCCAGACCGACCGTGAAGGCGGGCAGCAGGATATGCCAGCCGATGACCCAGGCGAATTGAATGCGCGACAGCAAGAGCGGATCGAGATGCAAGGTCATCCCTCTGTTGGGCTCCGCGAGTACGGACCTCGCGCGCGACCAGCGGTCACGCCGATCCGCCCCGCCGGAGCTTCCCTTACTTTGCCCGCGGGCAAAAGATAACATATGTCGAGCGCGGCTTCATCATCGGGGCGGACGCGAGGCTCGAGCGGTCTCCCGAAAATGTCGCTATGATGACGTCGATTTGGAGCCGGACGAGATCGATTTTCCAACCCTGCCAAGAACGATCTCGTTCCACGCACAAACCAATTGAGGCCGCCCTGATGCGAAAGTGGAGAGCTCCCTGCCTGGCGGTCCTGATGGCGCTCGCCGCCCCGCTCGCGGCGTCCGCCCAGGATTACCCGGCCCGTCCGATCATGCTGGTCTCGCCGTTCCCGCCCGGCGGCAGCGTTTCGCTGGTCGCCCGCATCGTGGCCGAGAAGATGAGCGAGACGCTCGGCCAGTCGATCGTCGTGGAGAATCGCGGCGGCGCCGGCGGCACCATCGGGGCGCGGCTGGTGGCCAAGAGCCCCCCCGACGGCTACACGCTGCTGCTGGGCTATACCGGCACGCTGGCGATCGGGCCGAGCCTCTACGCCAATGCGGGCTTCGAGCCGCGCAAGGATTTCGCCGCCGTCGGCCGCATCGGATCGGCGCCCACCATGCTGGTGGTGCATCCGAGCTTTCCGGTGCATTCGGTCGCCGAGCTGATCGCCTATGCGAAGGCGCATCCGGGTGAGGTCAACTACGGGTCGGCCGGCATCGGCACCGTGGGCCAACTGGCCGGAGCGCTGCTCGCCACCATGGCGGGCCTCGAGCTCGTCCACGTTCCCTACAAGGGCACCGGCCCGGCCATCACCGATCTCCTGGGCGGCCACATCCCGATGATGTTCACCCCGATTCCGACCGCCCACGCCCAAGCCGAAAGCGGATTGCTGCGGGCGCTGGCGGTGACCAGCGCCCAGCGCTCGAGCCTGCTCCCGGATCTGCCGACGGTCGCGGAATCCGGCCTGCCCGGCTACGAAGCGGCGCTGCGCTACGGACTGGTCGCGCCGGCCGGGACGCCGCGGCCCATCATCGAGCGGCTGAACAAGGAGCTGCGCGTGGCGCTGGCGGCGCCGGACGTGCGCCAGCGGCTCGCCGCCGATGGCGCCGAGGTCCTGCCGAGCTCGCCGGAGGAATATGCCGCCGATATCGACCGGGAGGAGACCACCTGGTCGAAAGTGGTGAACACGCTCGGCTTGAAAGGCGAGTAGGCGCATGGCTGCGGGGTTGTGCGCGCGGTTGCTGGCGGCGCTGATCCTGGCGGGCGTCGGCGCGCCCGTGTGCGCGAGCGCGCAGGACTACCCGAGCCGGCCCATCACGCTGATCGTTCCCTACGCGGCCGGCGGCGGCAACGACGTGATGGCGCGCACGGTGGCCGAGAAGATGAGCCACACCCTCGGCCAGCAGATCGTGGTCGAGAACCGGGCCGGTGCCGGCGGCAGCAACGCCACCCGCCAGGTGGCCAGGAGCACGCCGGACGGCTACACCCTCGTCATCGGCGGAACCGGCACGCTGGCGGTCAATCCGACGCTCTACAACAATGTCGGCTACGACTCGCGCAAGGATTTCGCCCCGGTCGGCCTGATCGGCACCGGCGCGCTGGTGGTGCTCGTCCATCCGGGGCTGCCGGTACGCTCCATCGGGGAATTGATCGCTCTCGCCAAGCGCGAGCCGGGCGAGCTCAACTACGCCTCGGCCGGCGTCGGCAGCGGCATCCATCTCGGCACCGTGCTGTTCGAGCAGATGGCCGACATCAAGCTTACGCACATTCCCTATCGGGGCAGCGCGCCGGCTCTCACCGATCTGATGGGCGGGCATGTGGCGATCTATTTCAGCTCGCTGCCGCCCGCGATCGGGCTTGCCCGCGACGGCCGGGTGCGGGCCTTGGCGGTGACCGGCACAAAGCGCTCCGCCGTGTTCCCGGACTTGCCGACGGTCGCCGAGGCCGGGCTGCCGGGCTATGAATCGGTGCTGCATTACGGGATCGTGGCGCCCGCCGGCACGCCGCGGCCGATCATCGACAAGCTCAACGCGGCCCTGCGCGATGCGCTCGATGCCGCCGACACCAAGGAGCGCATGGCCGCCGACGGCACCGAGCCGCTGCCCAGCACGCCCGACGAATACGCCGCCGACATCGATCGCGAGGAAACCAAATGGTCGGCGATCGTGCGGAAATCGGGCGCCAAGGCGGAGTAAGAAAGTGCCGAATCACGCCGCTTGCGGCGTGTCGGGCGGCCCGAGACGGCGAACGGCAATCTGCCCTTCGTGCCGGCGCACCCGAGCAAGGTCGTAGGCCGCCTGCATCCGCAGCCACATGTCAGCACTGCCGCCAAACGCCTTCTCGAAGCGTACCGCCATCTCAGGCGTCACGGCGCTCTTGCCGCCGATGACGTTATAAAGTTGTTGGCGCGTCACCCCGAGGGCCTTCGCCGCCACAGCGACGCTCAAGCCAAGCTCCTCGAGATTTGCCTTGACCAGCTTACCGGGGTGAACAGGGTTCTTCATGCGCATGGTTTCCTCATCCTCAGTGATGGTCGATCAAATCAACGTCGCTGGCGCGGCCGTCGGCAAAACGAAAAATGATCCGCCAGTTGGCGCGTACGGTGACGGCCCAGAAACCCTTGAATTCGCCCTTCAGCGGATGCAGTCGAAAGGTCGGCTGGTTCATGTCCTCGGTCCGGGCCGCCGCATCAAGCGCGGTCAGGATCAAGCGAATACGCGCCGCCTGGTCGGCTCGTACCTTGCTGCGATCGTCATCTTCAAATATGAGCCTCAAGCCTTTGTGCCGAAAGCTCTCGATCATTGCTTGCCCCTCAACAAGCCACGATGAGGCGTTGGTAAATTGTCAATTTACATTTGTCAACACAGACGCTCACAATGTGATATTCTTCGATTTGAGAGGGCCCCATGAACTTCGAATTCACGCCGGAGCAGAAGCTGTTTGCCGAGCAGGTGCGCCGCTTCGCGCGGGCCGAGCTCGCGCAGGGCGCGCTCAGGCGCGCCCATGAGGCCGCCTTCCCATTCGACGTGGCCGCGCTGATGAGCCAGCAGGGGCTCATGGGCATCACCATCGCGCAGGCCGACGGCGGCCAGGGCGGCACGCTCATGGACGCCATCATCGCCATCGAGCAAGTCGCGGCGGCGTGCCCGCGCAGCGCCGACGTGGTCCAGTTCGGCAATTTCGGCCCGATCCGCACCTTTGCGGAATACGGCACGCCGGCCCAGAAGCAACGCTGGCTGCCCGAGCTCCTGGCCGGCCGCATGGTGCTCAGCCTCGGCATGACCGAGCCCGAGGCCGGCTCGGCGGTGACCGACCTCACCACCAGCGCGCGGCCGGATGGAGCCGGCTTCCTGGTCGACGGCACCAAGGTGTTCTCCACCTTCAGCCCGGATGCGGCGATCTTTCTCATCTATGTGCGCTACGGACCCGGCCTCGCCGGCATCGGCTCGCTGATCGTCGAGCGCGGCACGCCCGGCTTCTCGATCGGGCAGCCGTCGAGCTTCATGAGCGGCGAGCAATGGTGCGAGCTGCATTTCGAGAGCTGCCGGGTGCCGGCCGAAAATGTGCTGCTCGGTCCGGGCGGCTTCAAGAAGCAGATGGCGAGCTTCAACGTCGAGCGCCTGGGCAATGCGTCGCGCGCGCTCGCGCTCGGCCGCTACGCCTATGATACGGCGCGCGCCTATGCGGCGACCCGCGAGCAATTCGGCCGCCCGCTGTGCGAGTTCCAGGGCCTGCAGTGGAAGTTCGCCGAGATGGCGATCAAGCTCGAAAGCGCGCAGCTGCTGCTCTATCGGGCGGCCGTCAACGCCGATCGCGGCCTGCCCTCGGCCTACGAGACCGCGCTCGCCAAGGCGGCCTGCAACCAGACCGGCTTCGAGGTGGCGAACGATTGCATCCAGGTGATGGGCGCGTTCGGCTACAGCCGCGAGTCCCTGGTGGAGTACTGCATGCGGCGCACCCGCGGCTGGATGATCGCCGGCGGCTCGATCGAGATGCTGAAGAACCGCATCGCCGAGCACGTCTTCGATCGCCGCTTCGATCAGCGCAAGCGCCATGCCGGCGCCGCCGAATAGGACCGACGCGCGGCTCGCGCCGGCGCTGCTGGCGCAGGCGCTGCTGACGCCGCGCTGCGTCGCGATCGTCGGTCAATCCGACGACGCCGCCAAGACCGCCGGCCGGCCGCTCAAATATCTGCGGCAGGCCGGTTACGCGGGGCGCATCTATCCGGTCAACGGGCGCCGCGACTCGGTGCTGGGCGAGCGCGCCTGGCCTTCGCTCTCGGCGCTGCCCGAGGTGCCGGAGCACGTCTATATCGTGACCGGGACGCAGGCCGCGGTCGAAGCCGTGCAGGAATGCGGCCGGCTCGGCGTGAAGGTCGCGACCGTGCTGGCCGACGGCTTCACCGAGGCCGGCCCTGCCGGCGTCGCCCGCGTGGCGCAATTGCGCGAGGTGGTCGATCGCACCGGCCTGCGCATCGTCGGGCCTTCGAGCCTCGGCGTGGTGAACCTGCGCGCGCAGGTGATGCTGACCGCCAACGCCGCCTTCGACGAGCACCCGCTGCCGGCCGGCCGCATCTTCGCGGCCTCCCACAGCGGCGGCATGATCGGGGCGCTGCTCTCGCGCGGCCTGGCGCGCGGCATCGGCTTTGCCGGCCTGGTCTCGGTCGGCAACGAGGTCGATCTTTCGCTCGGCGAGATCTGCGCGGCGACGCTCGATGATCCGGCGATCGAGGGCTACATGCTGTTCCTCGAATCGCTGCGCCATGCCGATGCGCTGCGCGCCTTCGCGCTCGCGGCCGCGCAATGCAACAAGCCGATCCTGGCCTACAAGCTCGGCCGTTCCCCGGAGGCGCGTGAGCTCGCGGTCTCCCATACCGGCGCGCTCGCCGGCGAGGATGACGTGGCGCAGGCGTTCCTTTTGGATTGCGGCATCGCCCGGGTGGATAGCTTGGACGGCCTGATCGAGGGACTGCCGCTCTTGGGTCGTGTGCCGGTTCGCGCCGAGGCGGCGTCCGCCGCCGCGCGCAATCCTCGGGTGGGCGTGGTCACCACGACGGCCGGGGGCGCCACCATGGTGGTGGATCCGCTGGCGGCGCGCGGGATCGGGATCGAGCCGCCGAGCGCCGGCACGCTCGCGCGTCTCGCCACCGCCGGCATCGAGGTCAAGCCGGCACGGCTCATCGATCTCACGCTCGCCGGAACCCGCTACGAGAGCATGAAGGCCGCGCTCGATGTCCTTGTGACGGCGCCGGAATTCGATCTCGTTCTGGCGGTGGTCGGCTCCTCGGCGCGCTTTCACCCGCAGCTCGCGGTCAAGCCCATCATCGCCTGCGCCGGCTCCGCCAAGCCGCTCGCCGCCTTCCTGGTCCCGGATGCACCGGCGGCGCTGGCGGCACTCAGCCAAGCCGGGGTGCCGAATTTCCGCACGCCTGAGGCCTGCGCCGACGCCATCGCGGCGGCGCTGCGGCGCCGCGCGCCGCGGCTGCTCGACACGACGGCCCGCCCTGCAGGCGTCGACGATGCGCCTGGCGCGGGCGAGCGCGGCGGCGGGCCCGATGCGCTCGAAAACGATCGACTGCTCGATCGCCTCGGGATCGAGCGTGCACCGACAATCGCAATCCACGTCGACGCGACGCGCGCCCCGGCCCTGCCCTTCCCCTACCCGGTCGCCGTCAAGGCGATGGTTGCCCACAAGACCGATGTCGGCGGGGTCGTGCTCGACGTGCCGGACGACCACGCGCTCATGGCGGCGATCCGCCAGATCCGCACCAGCGTGGCGGAACGCCAGGGCGGCACCACCGTGGTTCGGGTGCTGGTGCAGCCGATGATCTCAGGGCTGGGCGAGGTTCTCATCGGCTATCGGCTGGATCGCGATGTCGGGCCCATCGTCATGGTGGCGGCCGGCGGCATCTTCACCGAGATCTATCGTGACCGCAGCCTGCGCCTGGCGCCAGTCGATCTCGCCACCGCGGAGGAGATGATCGCGGAGGTGCGGGGCCTCATCCGGCTCGCGGGCTATCGCGGCCTGCCGATGGGCGATCTGGCGGCGCTGGCGCAGGCGATCGTGGCGCTGTCGCAGTTGGCCGTTCTGGGCGGCCCCGCAATCCAAGAAGCCGAGATCAACCCGCTGATCGTGCGGCCGGCCGGGTTCGGTGTGGTGGCGGTCGACACACTGGTGAGGCTTGTGGTGTAGGCTTCAGGCATCGGCCCAGACGGCCGCGTCGATTGGAGAATTCCATGTCATCCGCCGCCGGCCCGTCCGCCAAATCGGAACCGCTCGAGCGGGACGGAATGGAAGATGCCGCCGCCGGCGCGACCGACGCGCTGATCGGTTTCGTAAGCGGGCTGCGCTTCGATGCGCTCGACCATGAGGTCCGCCACTACGCCAAGCGGCATCTCATGGACACGGTCGGGGTGATGATCGCGGGCGCCGGCGGCGAGGTGGCCACCCGGGCCGAGACCATGCTGGCTTCGGTGCGGCCGGCCGGCGCCGTGGCGGTGGCGGGTCGGGCGCGGCGTGCCGATCTCCTGGACGCTGCCTTCCTGGGCGGCACCGCCGCCCATGGCATCGAGCTCGACGACGGCTACCGGCAGGGCTCGGTGCATCCCGGCTGCGCGGTGGTGCCGGCTTTGCTCGCGCTTGCGCAGATCGCAAAGATGCGCGCAAGACCTCGGGCCGGGCGCTCATCGAAGCGATGGTGGCGGGCTACGAGACCGTGACCGCCGATCGGGTGCGCCTGCCATCCCGAGCTGCGCCAGCGCGGCTTCCATCCGACCGGAGCGGTCGCGGTGCTGGGAGCCGCCATGGCGGCCGGCAAGCTGCGCGGCCTCGGCGTGCCGCAGCTCGCCGACGCCTTGGGGCTGGCGGCGAGCAGCGCCGCCGGCCTGTTCGCCTTCGTCAATGGCGGCGCCGACATCAAGCGCCTGCATGCCGGCCACGCGGCGCGCGAGGGCCTGCAAGCGGCGCTGCTGGCGTAGCAGGGCGTGGAAGGGCCGCCCCATGTCATCGAGGCGCGCGACGGCTTTTTGCAGGCGTTCGCGTTCGGACCCGGCGGCCGTGCGCGCGGCATCGCGCTGCCGCCCACGGTGCCGTTCGGCATCACCGATTGCTACATCAAGCCCTATCCGTGCTGCCGGCATATCCAGCCGGCCGTGGAGGCGCTGATCGGCCTGCTCACGGACGAGAAGATCGCGACCGCGGAGGTCACGCGGGTCGACGCCGCGACCTATCGGATCGCCGCCGCGCATGCCGAAACCGGCTGGCAGGATTTCGCCAGCGCGCAGCTGAGCTTCCCCTACCTGATGGCGCTCGCGCTCGCGTTCCGCGCCATCAAGCTCGAGCATTTCGGCGACGGAGCAGCGCCGCGATCCGGCGCTCGCCGCGCTCGCCGCCAAGATTCATGTCACGGCACCGCCCGACATCGACCGGCTCTATCCCGGCCTGCGGCCGGCGCGCGTGACGGTGACCACGGCGCGCGGCACCTTCACGCGGGCGGCCGACGAAGCGCTCGGCTCTCGGCTGCTGCCGCTCGACGACCACGGGCTGCAGGCCAAATTCCACGGGCTGGTCGCGCCCGTGCTCGGCGACGGCCGCGCAGCGCGAAATTGGCAGGTGGATTGTGGGCGATCGAGGACAGCGACGATGTCGGAGCGCTGGTCGAGACCATGGCGAAGCCGGCGCGCTGATTGATATTTCAAAACACGATGAGGGGCGGTGGCGGACATCGGTCCTGCTCTTCGCAGGGACGACCCTTCAATCTTCGAACAGCGCCTCAATCCGCCGTCACGCCGCTCGCCTTGATGGGGCCGGCCCATTTCTCGATCTCGCTCTCGACCAGCTTGCCGAGATATTCGCTCGAGCGGCGCTCGGGCGGGGCGAGGTCGGCGCCGATCTGCTTCATGCGTTCCTGCACGGACGGCGTGTTCATGGTCTCGATGGTGGCGGCGTTGAGCTTCTGGACGATGTCGGCGGGCGTGCCCTTGGGCAGGAACAGCGCGTACCAGAGGATGGCATCGAAGCCGGTCATGCCCTGCTCGTCGGCGGTGCGCAAATCCGGCATCAGCGCGCTGCGGCGGCGCCCGAGGATCGCGATCGCCTTCACCTGATGGGCTTCGATCTGGCCGAGCGCGGGCGCCAGGTTGGCGCACTGATAATCGATGCGGCCCGCGATCAAGTCCTGCATGGCGGGCGCGCTGCCGCGGTACGGAACATGGGTGATGGAAAGCCCGTTGGCGGCGTTGAGCAGCACGCAGGAGAGCTGGACCGCGGAGCCGGCCCCGGCCGAGCCGTATTTCATCTCCGCCTGATGGGCCTTGGCGTAGGCCAGGAAGCCCTCGAGATCGTCGGC
This sequence comes from uncultured Alphaproteobacteria bacterium, assembly GCA_963744275.1. Classification (GTDB taxonomy): domain Bacteria; phylum Pseudomonadota; class Alphaproteobacteria; order Rhizobiales; family Xanthobacteraceae; genus VAZQ01. The sequence goes on along the minus strand of CAVUSX010000017.1, from coordinate 216,043 downwards.
GGGAAAATCCGGACGCGCCATCAGGGCGATCGGCTGCTCGGCGATCAGCGCGACCGGCGCGAAGTCGGTCGCCGCATTGTAGAGCGGGTTCTTGTAGAGCGATTGGCTCTGGGCGTGGGTGCCGTTGGTGCCGAGCCCGATCACGTAACCGTCGGGCGCCGCCTTGGCGACCCGGTAGGAGCCGGTCATGCCGCCGGCGCCGCCGGCGTTCTCGACGATCACCTGCTGGCGCAAGATTTCCGACAGCCGCGCCGCCATGATCCGGCCCATGACGTCGGCCCCGCCGCCGGCCGCGAACGGCACCACCAGGGTCATCGGCCGGTTCGGCCAGCTCTGCGCGGATGCGGGATGCAGCGCCGCGATCGAGACAAGCGCGGACGCCACGATGCTGAAGAAGGTTCGGCTGTTGATCATGTCCGGCTCCCGGTGTGAACGGCACATGGTCGCAGGCCTGCAGGATAGGCCGTTTCGGCCTTGGTCCCTACGCAAAAGTCGGCTCCGGCATGGAGCCGGCATGCCCTGGCAGCGGCAGCGCTGAAGGGCTAGCCTGAACTCCGCAACCCTATTTCTTGGAGATGGTCGGCCAGGTTCGGAGGCGCGCGATGAACACGTTGAACACGATCGACAAAGTGAACATGTCCCGGCGTGAGGCCATGCAGCTTTCCACGACGGCGCTGGCCGGATTGTCTTTGGGGGCGCTGGCGCCGGGCGGGGCCGCGGCCCAAGGCGCGCCACCGCAGCCGGAAGGCCTAGTCGACACAAAATTGCGGGGCGCGGCTCAGCTGGCGCTGATGCCGGACGGCTCGGCGGTCGAGTACACGCCGCAGGAGGCCGGCACCATCACGGGCGTGCTGTGGCGCACCAAGAACCAGACGCCCGACATCGAGTTCGATTACCGCAAAATGAAGATCAAGCTCGATGCGCGCGGCACCGCCCGGCTTTCCGGCACGCTGACCTTCGGGGATATCGAAAAGCTGCCGCGGCACTCCTATGTGACGCTGCTGCAATGCGGCGCCCCGATGCCGCGCGGCATCGTGAAGTGGACGGGCGTGCGCTTCTCCGATTTTGCGCAGGCGATGGGCGCGCAGAGCTTCGCCTATTACGGGCAACTCGTGGGCTCGGACGGCTACTTCGTCGACGAGGACATGAAGACGCTCATGCACCCGCAGGTGATCCTGGCGTGGCTGCTCAACGACGAGCCAATTCCGCCGCAACACGGTGCTCCGCTGCGCCTGATCGTCCCGTTCCGCTACGGCGCCCGCAGCCTCAAGGCCATCACGGAAATTTCGTTCACCGCGACGTCATTCGCGCCGCCCAAGCCGTGGCCGACGTAGCAGGACCTTCATCCTTTCCCCGACGCAGCGCCGCGCGCGGGACACGCATCACGGCTGATACCTGCCGCCGAACGCCGGCTGGCTCTGCCCCAGGCTGGGAAGCTCCCAGACGCCGGAGCCGCCCGGGTTCTTGTCGGCCCCGATATCGGCGTCGATCAGGAACGGCTTGTTGGCGGCGACCGCGGCCTTGATGGCATCGCCCAGATCGGCGGCGCGATCGACCCGCACGCCTTCCACGCCGGCCGAGCGCGCACGCTCGGCCATTCATTTCCGAAGCGGTTTATGGTATACCCTCGCAATGACGAGAGACCAAGTGAAGGAAATCCTCGATCGGGTGCTGACATGGCCGGCGGAGCGGCAAGCTGATGTCGCCCGCGTGGTCGAGCTTATGGAAGAGCAGGACGCAAGCCCGTACCAGCTGACAGATGAACAGGTGGCAGAAGTCAAGCGCCGGCTCGCCGAGCCAAATCCGAAATTTCTAACCCTTCAAGAAGTACGAGAGCGCTTTGCGCATCGGCGCGCATGAAGAGTCATTATCCGCGAGGCCGCGTACGACGACCTCGACCGGATATATGCATGGATCGCGAAAGACCGGCCGCGCTCGGCGGATGCAGTGGTCGGACCGAATTCTAGAAAGCGCTGAGCGGCTCGGGAGATTCCCGAACTTGGGTCATATTGGGAGAGCGGCGGGCACCTACGAGTGGGTAGTGCCTGGATTGCCGTACATCATGGTGTACGAAGTCCATGCTGCGGACGATTTGGTAGCAGTGGCAGCGGTCTTTCACGGCGCGCAAGATCGGGAAGGCCGGGAAGATTGAAGATTAACGTCACGGATTTGGAGGGCCGGGCGTTGAGGGTACGGCGGGTTGGGTCCGCCGCATCTCGTGCAGCGATGCTTCAATCAACAAAACAGCCACGCTGTCGCATCGCCATCACGGCTGATACCTGCCGCCGAACGCCGGCTGGCTCTGGCCGAGGCCGGGAAGCTCCCAGACGCCGGCGCCGCCGGGGTTCTTGTCGGCCCCGATATCGGCGTCGATCAGGAACGGCTTGTTGGCGGCGACCGCGGCCTTGATGGCATCGCCCAGATCGGCGGCGCGATCGACCCGCACGCCCTCGACGCCGGCCGAGCGCGCCATGGCGGCGAAATCGGGGTTGTAGCGCGCGCCGGTCTTGGGATCGTGGAAGTCGGTCGCGAGCTCGCGCCCGCCCAGGTAGCCGCGCTGCAAACCGCGGATCGACGCATAGGCGTAATTGTTCCACACCACCCACACCACCGGCAGGTCGCATTCGACCGCGGTCGCCAACACGCTGGCATGCATCATGAAGGCGCCGTCGCCGCACACCGAGACGCAAGGCCGGTCGGGCGCCGCCACCTTGGCGCCGAGCACGCCGGCGACCCCGAAGCCCATCGGGCCGAAGCCCATGGAGCCGATGAGCGAGTCGGGACGGGTCGGCTTGCAGAACTCGATCAGCCAGTTGTGATGGACCCCGATATCGCTGACCACGATGGCATCCTCGGGCAGCGCCGCATCGATCACGGCGGCGGCGCGCTGCGGATGGATCGGGGTGCTGTCGTCGGTGAAGCCGGGCGCGATGTAGGCGTTCCATTGCGCCCGATAGCCGTCGATCTCGGCCAGCCATTTCCGGTTCGATTGCCTCACCGCGTCGAGATCGGGGCGCGTCTCCAGCTCGGCCAGCACCTGGCGCAGGAAGGTGCGCACGTCCGCCATCAGGCCGAGCGCCACCGGATAGTTGCGGCCGATCTCGTCGGGATCGATGTCCACATGGATCAACCGGGTGGGCGGGATGGTGAAGGAGTAGCCGGGCAGCCAGGAGCTCGAGGTGCGGTCGTCGAACCGCACCCCCAAGGCCATCAGGACATCGGCCTGCCGGGTCGCATGGTTGGCCTGATAGGGGCCGTTGCGGGCGACGAGCCCGAGCGCCAGCGGATGCTCGCTGCTGACCGCACCCAATCCGCTCGAGGAGGATGCGATCGGAATTTGCAAGCGCTCCGCGACCGCCAGCAGGTCGGCGCCGGCGCGGCCGTAGCGCATCCCCTGCCCTACCAAAATCACGGGCCGGCTCGCCGACATCGAGCATGTCCACGGCTTTTTTCACGCCCTCGGGGTCGGCGCCGCAGCGGCAGGAGATGTTGGCGTTCCAATCCTCCGGCCGCGGCGTCTCCTCGGCGGCGGCTTCCAGAAAGACATCGAACGGCACGTCGAGCACGACCGGTCCGGGGCGTCCGGTGGTCATGGTCTTCCAGGCCTGCCGGATGGCGAGCGGCACCATCTCGCCGCGCGTGGGCTGGAACACGCGCTTGCAATAGGCCCGCACCGTCGAGGGAAAGTCGGCCTGATAGTGCCGATAGAGCTCCTGGAAGGCGCCGCGATTGAACTGGCTGGTCGGGACGTTGCCGGTCACCGCCAGAAACGGCACCGAATCCAGGAAGGCGTTGCCGAGCGCGATCGGCAGGTTGGCGGAGCCGGGGCCGCAGGAGGTGAAGGTCGCGGTCGGCCGCCCGGACACCCGGTAATAGACATCGGCCATGAAGCCGGCCACCGACTCGTGATGCACCGAGAAGGTCTTGATGTCGTGGGAGCGCTCATAGAGCGCATCGATGAACTGGATATTGCCATGGCCGCACAGGCCGAAGACCTGCGGCACCTTCTCGCGGATGAGATAGTCGACGATGACCTGAGCCCCGTTGAGCATGTTCTTCATTGGCAGTGACACCCTTTCGTGGAGGCTCTTTGTAGGATGGGTTGAGCTCTTGCGATACCCATCATGGCCTCACCACGAGGAAGGGTCGACGATGGATCGCTTGCGTAGCCCTGCGAATTCGTAGGATGGGTTGAGCTCTTGCGATACCCATCACGGCCCAACCGCGGCGAAGGTCAATGATGGGTTTCGCAAGAGCTCAACCCATCCTACGACGCTGAACCAGGAACAAGCTCAGCCGGGCAGCTGGGCCGCGTGCATGCCGGCGAGGCGGCCGAAGGTGGCGGCGCGGCAGATGCCGTGCTGGCCGAAGCCGCCGGCCAATCCCCGCAGGCATAGAGGCCCGGGATGATCTTGCCGTGCAGGTCGAGCACCTGGCCGGTGGTGTTGATGCGGATGCCGGTGTAGGAATCGTGCAGCGCGGGCGTGTGCCAGGCCGCGTAGAATGGCGGCGTGGCGATCTTGTGCACCGGCCGCGGTTTCTTGAAATCCGGATCGACGCCGGTATCGACGAAGGAATTGTAGCGTTCCACCGTCTCGCGCAGCGTCACCCCCGGCATCGGCCGCCACTGGTATTCGTTGACGATGCGCCCCGCCAGCTCCTCCAGCGTATCGGCGCTGAAGAAATAGCCGTACGTATCCACATAGGGCGGCTTGACCTGCCATTTCTCGCGCGCCACCGCGTCGGCATCGAAGATCGCCCAGATCGGTCCGCCGCCGTTCATCTTCTTGGGATCGCCGGTCCAGGCCAGCGCGGCCGCGTTGTATTCGTAGTCCGCGCTGCGGGCCATCTCGTTGTAGAAGCGCAGCCCGTTCTCCTTCACCAGGATCACGTCCTGGTAGTCCGAGACCGTGAGGCCGACGGCGCCGGCGCGGAAGAAATGCGGCGCGGTCGGATAAATCTGCGTGGCGGCGCCGTTGCACTTCTTGCCCATGCGGCCCTTGGTGATCAGGTTGTCGTCCTGGGTGGTCTGGCAGGCGGTCGCCCCCAAGCGCGGCCCCGATCTCCATGGCGGCGATCTCGCCGTCGGCGGTCCGCTCCGTCCACTCGCTGTTCTCCGCCTGGTATTCGGCGGTCAGCCGCACGTCGAACATGGTGCGGAACGCCGGATTGCCGGCGCTGCCGCCGGTCGCCACCACGATGCCCTTGCGGGCGCGGATGTTCAGGGTGCGGAATTTCGGCTGGTACCAGTTGTCGACCTCCATGGCGGTGATGCCGATCACCCGGCCGGCCAATTGGCTCTCCCGGTGAATTTTCGTCATCTGGTGCTGGAGCAGGATCTCGACGCCCATCTGCCGGGCGGTCTTGGCCAACGGCCGCACGAATCCCGAGCCGCGCCCCGGATTGGTGACCTCGTTGGGCCATGGCACGACATTGAGCCGGGTGCGCGACGCGGTCGAGCCGGTCGGGCTTGGGCCGGTAGGCATCCCACTTGACGCCGTGCTGCTCCAGCCAATCGAACAGCTCGAGATTGTTGTCCGCATAGGTGCGCACCAGCGCCCGGTCGCTGAACCGGCCCATGGGCTTCTCGGGGCGCGACCAGTCCGCGAACACCTTGTCGGGGAAATCATCCACGCCCGATCGCCTTCTGCATCCGGTTGCCGCCGCCGATATAGAGGCCGCCGAAGCTCATCATGGCGCGCCCGCCGATGTCGAAATTCTTCTCCACGATCAGCACCGAAGCGCCCTTCTCGCGCGCCGCGATGGCCGAGGTCAGCCCGCCGGCGCCGGCCCCGATGACCACGACGTCGACCTCGTGGTCCCATGTGATCCCGTCCGCCGCCGGCGCGGCCTGCGCCGGCAGCGCGGCCGAGGCGACGGCACCGGCCGCCGCGCTCGAGGCCAGAAACTTGCGCCGGTCGATCGTCGCATTGGGGCGATCCTCCGGCTGTTTGTCAGGCCGGGTTTCCTTGGGTGATTTCGACAATTTCGTCTCCTGCCCTAAAGCGGCTTTCCGTATTGCTTTCTTGAAGTTGCAATCTCGGTTGCAGGTTACGGGCGCGCGCTTTCAGGGTCAATGTCGGGAGGGCCTGGTCATTCGGCGGCGGCGAGCTGCCCGAGCGGGCCGACGGCGCCGAAGCGCCGCTCGCGACGATGAAACTCGGCCATCGCGGCGCGCAGCTCCTCGGCGCCGAAATCCGGCCACAGCGTATCGAGGAAGCAGAGCTCGGCGTAGGCGGATTCCCACAGCAGAAAGTCCGACAGCCGCTTCTCGCCGCCCGAGCGGATGAGCAGATCGACGTCGGGGCGGGGTTGGCAAGCCGGCGCGGCGAGCAGCGCGCCGAAGGCCGCGCGCGAGGGCGCCTGCGCGGCGAGCCAGTGCGCCGCCGCCTGCGCGATGGCGTCACGCGAGGAGTAATCGATGGCGACTTGCAGATTGAGGCGGGCGCCGTGCGCCGAGGCCTCTCTCGACTTTCGCGATCTCCTCGCACAAGCCCTCCGGCAGACGGTCGCGGCGGCCGATGACCGACAGCCGCACCCCGTTCTCCACCAGCTCGCGCAGATCAGCCCGCAGATAATGCCGCAGCAATCCCATCAAGGCCCTCACCTCGGGGTCGGGGCGACGCCAGTTGTCGGACGAGAATGCAAACAGCGTGAGCGCCGCGATGCCGAGATCGGGGGCGGCCTCCACCACCGCCCGCACCGCCTTGACGCCGGCGCGATGCCCGGCCGAGCGCGGCAGACCGCGCCGCGTCGCCCAGCGTCCGTTGCCATCCATGATGATGGCGACGTGCCAGACCATCTTGCCGTTCCACAGTACTTTGCATCGTAAAGTCTCCGCGCAAAAAAAAGACGATCAGGCGAGCTTCAGGCGGCGCTGGCCCACGGTGGCCGCGCCGCGCCCCGCGCCCGCTTTGGCGGCGCTGGCCGCGTCCTGCACCACCTGCTCCAGCACCTTCAGATAATCGAGATAGCGCCGCCGGCCCTGCGCCGTGATCCGGCAGACGGTTTGCGGCCGGTTGTGGTCGTAGCCCTTCTCGATCGCGATGAGACCGGCCTCGTCTAGCACCTGCAGGTGGCGGCTGAGATTGCCGTCGGTCAGGCCGCACATCTGCTTCAAGTCGCCGAACACCAGCCCCTTGGGATGGGCCACCAGCGAGGTCAGCACGCTCAAGCGCGCCTTCTCGTGGATCACGCGGTCGAGCCCGTCATAGGCGAAGCGCCCGGCCGGCTCGCTCTTGGGATCGGGCATCTTGGCTGATCCGCGCTTTTGGGATCCGCGTTCCTGGACTCAAGCTTCGACATCGTTGTCTCCGACACTCCAATAAAGTACCGCGGCGATGAACAATTGCCCGATGCCGTAGGGCAGCGCCATGGCCCAGGGCGAATAGGCGTGCACGCCGTTCGCCCAAGCCAGGCTGGCAAGGCCGGTGGCCAGATACCAGACCCCGGCCGCGAACATCGCGCCGCGGCAGCGAGCGGCAGGACGCGAAGATGCCGAGGCTGAATACGATCTGCCACAGGCCCGGCAGCATCCACAGGCTTTGCGGCGCGAACCGGAACAGCACGAAGGTGAGCAGCGCGCCGGCGACGCCGGCCGGGATGAACTGCTCGGTCGCGGCGTGGATCATGGCGTCGGCGAGGCCCGAATGAATCCGCCGCGAGCGCGCCACCATCTCGATGCCGATGAGCAGGACCGAGATCGCGGCGGTCGCCACCCAGATGGCCACATAGGCGAGGAGATCGCTGCCGGGCTCGGGCAGCCAGAGCGCCTGCAGTCCGGCCGCCGCGACCGCCACGACGCCGGTCGCCGCCACCGTCATGGGCCCGTAGCCGCGAAACTCGGTGCCGCGCGCCAGCTGGCTGCGGATCGCCGTGATGTCGGCCAATGCCCGGTCCAGCTCTTCCATGCCCACCGCCCATTCACTTTGCGGTACAAAGTATATGGCGGCCACGCGAAGTCAAGCGTGCAACCGGGCGCCTCACCCGACAATCCCGCTCTTCTCGAGATCGATCATGCGCAGGACAATGGGCGCGGCGGCGCTATTTCCGCCATGTCGGGGACTTGCGGGCAAGATGTTTGAACCCGGCGATTACGCGCCCCGGCCTCGATGCCCAGGCCTCGAACCGTTCCCAATCCTTGGCCGGGATGGTGACGATCCGGTGCTCCAGCACATCCACCCCCGCCGCCTCGAGGGCTTTTCGCCGTACGTAATCGCTCACATTGGTTCGGGCCTGGGAGGATGCGGCTTCCAACAGGGCGCGTTCCTGTTCGCTCAACCGCACGCTCAACACCGACGATGACATGAGGAAAATTCCGGATTGTTGATCACTTATATGACGACGACGATGTACGACAACAATGTTGTATCACAATGGCATACAGACACCGGCGGTCAACCGACACGCCGCCCTCACCCACCGTCGGCGAAGCCGGGATAGAGCGTCATGCCGCCGTCCACGAACAGGGTGGTGCCGACCACGTAATCGGAATCGTCGGAGGCGAGCCAGACCGCCGCCCGCCCGATATCCTCGGGCTCGCCGATGCGCCCATAGGGCACGAGCTTCATCAGGGCCGCATAGGCTTCCGGCGTCTGCCAGGCCGCCGTGTTGATGGGGGTTCGGATCGCTCCCGGCGCGATGGCGTTGACGCGGATGCGATGGGGCGCGACCTCCTGGGCGAGGCTGCGCATCAGCATCATCACGCCGCCCTTGGAGGCGGCGTAGTTGGCGTGCCCGGCCCAGGGGATCTCCTGGTGCACCGAGCTCATGCAGATGATCTTCCCGGCCGCGCGGGAAACCGTCTCGACCACGCCCCGGCGCAGGAACTCCCGCAGCGCCGCGCGCGCGCACAGGAACTGGCCGGTCAGGTTGACGCCCAGGACCGTGTTCCATTGCTCGAGCGTCATCGCATGGAACGGCGCATCGCGCTGCAGGCCGGCATTGGCGACCAGGATGTCGATGGTGCCGAGCTGCGCGCACATGCGCTCGAACATCGCCTCCACCTCGTCCTCGCGCGCGACGTCGGCCTTGTGGGCGTAAGCCGACACGCCGCAGCTTTGGATTTGCTCGACCACCTGCGCGGCGGCGCCCTCTTGGCTCACATAGTTGACCACCACGTCGGCACCGGCCTCGCCGAGCGCGACCGCGACGGCGCGGCCGATCCCGGAATTTGCGCCCGTCACCAGGGCCTTCTGGCCGATCAGATTCTTCCCCGTAGGTCGCGACGGCGCGGTCAGTGCCATATCCGGGTCCTTTCAATCAATCGGCCGGCACCGCACCGCCGCGCGGAGCGGCGGCATGGTCCCGATCAAGATTTGGCCGAGGAAGCTCTCGGATGCGGCACCGACGCCGGATCGGATGAGCGCGGCGACGGCCACGGCCGCACCGTCCCAGCGCCGGCATTCAGCGCCGACAGGATGTGCGCCACGATCTCGCCCGGCCGCGGCGCGATCGAGACGACGATCGGATTCTCGTCGGCGCCGGGCTCCTCGAGGGCGACGAATTGGCTGTGCAACAGGCTCGGCGGCATGAAATGCTCATGTCGGGTGGCGATGCGCCGCGCAATGAGCTCTTCGCTCCCCTTGAGAAAGACCAGCCGGGTCTCGCGCGCGGCCGCCGATCAGGACATCGCGGTAACGGCGCTTGAGCACCGAGCATGCGATGACGCCATGTCCGCCTTCGCCATGGGTCTTGTCGATCCAGGCCTTGATCGCGTGCAGCCAAGGCCAGCGATCCTCGTCGGTCAGCGGGATGCCGCTGTGCATCTTCTCGACATTGGCGGCGGGATGGAACCAGTCGCCGTCCTCGAACTCCCACTGCAGGCGTCCGGCGAGGAGGGACCCGATGGTGGACTTCCCGCTTCCGGACACTCCCATCACGATCACCACCGAGGGCAAGGGCGGAACCGCCCTGCCCTGCTCGGGCGCGCCTTGCTCGGACATCAGTTGCCTCCTTGTTGCCGCCGGGCAATTCCAATCACGGCTCCGGGGCCGCGGCCCGGTCGATGAACCAATGCAGACGGCCGAGGGGTCGAATGCGCGCCGCCGGCAGCGCGCGATCGCCTGAGCGGGCGCGTGCGACCGGCTCCCGCTTGGCTTTTCCGGTCACCAGGAAGACGGCGTCGGCGCTGCTGTCGAGTGCCGGATAGGTCAAGGTGATGCGCGCCTCGGCCTTGGCGCCGATGACCGCAAGCGCCCAACGGGTTTCCTCCGCCAGCGCCGGATGCCCCGGGAACAGCGAGGCGGTGTGTCCGTCCTCGCCAATTCCCAGCAGCGTCACGTCGAAGAGCGGCCGCGCCGGATTGAGCGTGGCGGCGCCGTAGAACTCCTGCAATGTTCTCTCGTAGGCGGCGGCGGCTTGCTCGGGCGACAGACCCGCGGTCGGGACCGCGTGGACGTTGCGCTCCGGAACCGCGACCCGCGAGAGCAGCGCCTCGCGCACCATGCGATAGTTGCTGTCGGGATGGTCGTGCGGCACGAACCGTTCGTCGCCCCAGAACCAATGCACCCGTTTCCACGGAAAACGCGCTGCCGTCGCGGGCTCGGCCAGCACCTCGTACAGGCGCTTGGGGGTCGAGCCGCCCGAGCAGCAGATTGCGAATTGGCGGTCGCCAGCCAGCGCGAGGCCGCACAGCCATTCGGCCGCGTTGCGCGCCAGCGCCTCCGCATCCTCGAATATCCGCGTTTCGCCGGCAGCGGTCTCCATCATGGCGCAGCCTCCTTGTCTGGTCGCGCCGATGCTAATGCGAGCGATCCAGGCCGCACGGTGATCGGCGGAACGACGACCGGGCTCATCGGGGCGCCTGCGGGAGCTGGGGACGAACGCGCCAGGACGAACCGTTCCATCGCGCGCGCGAAACCTTCGTCACTGTTCGAGCCGGTCACGACGTCGGCCTGCGCCTGCACCTGCGGGCTGGCATTGCCCATAGCGATGCTCAGCCCGCTCTTTTGAAACATCAGGACGTCGTTGGGCATGTCGCCGATGGTGGCGATCTGCGCACTGGGAACCGACAGCCGCCCCGACAGCGTCGTCACCACGGCGCCTTTGTTGGCGTCCGGGTGGGTGACATCGAGATAGTAAGGCTGCGAGCGGGCCGCCGAGGCGTCCGCGCCGAGCGCGGCTTGCGCTTCCTGCTCGCAACGCGCCACCAGCTCGTGGTCATCGCTGACGCCGACGATCTTGACCACGCCCTCGAGCACGGCTGCGAAATCCTCAACGACGATGGGGGCGAACTTGACGGTCCATTGCTCGCGGGCGACGTGGGGCGCCTGCGGGTCGCGCACCAGCCAGTCCCGGCCGCTGTAGAGCCAGACATCCATGCGGTTGCGGCTGATGATCTCGACGGCGCGCCGCGCCACCTGCGCTGGCAGCACGCGCTCTTCTATGATGGTCATGTCGGGCTCGACGAAGACGCCGCCGTTGAAGGCCGCGACCGGCGTGCGCAATTGCAAGGGATCGATCAGCATCGCCATGCCGCGGGGCGGCCGGCCGCTCGTGATCGCAAAGGCGATGCCGGCGGCGTGCAGGGCCTGCACGGCCGCAGCGGCGCGCGCGGTCAGCACCTTGTCCTCGGTGAGGAGGGTGCCGTCCACATCGGCCACCACCAGCGAAATCTTGGATGCGCCCCGACCTGGCTCCATCATGGCAGTCACCGTATCCGGCCAAGCGCAATCCGCGACGCCGGGGCGCTCAAACGATTGCCGCCCAGAACGTAGCGCTCGATGGCCTTGGCGAAGCCGTCCTGGCTGTTGGGGTCGGTCACGAAGTCCGCCGCGCGCCGCACCGGCGGCGCCGCGTTGCCCATCGCAATGCTCAAGCCGCCGCGCTCGAACATCGCAACGTCGTTGCCGCCGTCGCCGATGACCGCGATCTCGGCCGGCGGGATGCGCAGCAGCTTCGCCAGCTCGCACAGTGCGACGCCTTTGTTGGCGAGCGGGTGGGTGAAGTCGAGGTAGTAGCGCTGCGAACGGGCGACCGTCGCGCGCTCGGCGAGCGCGGCGCGGGCGATCGGCTCCAAGCGGGTCAGAAGATCGAAATCGTCGCTGACGGCGACGATCTTGGATGCGGCATCGAGCGCGCGGCCGAAATCCTCAACGATGATCGGCGGGTACAGAATCGTTTTCTGCTCGAGCCCCACATAGGGTCCGGCGGGGTCGCGCGCCAGCCAATCCTCGCCGTGGAACAGCCAGGCCTCCGCCCCGTGGGCGGTGATGATGTCGACCGCCTGGCGGGCGGCCAGGGGCGACATCAGGTGCTGCGTCAGCGGCGCCAATGCGGGCGTCGTCACCAGCCCGCCGTTGAAGCCGGCGATCGGTGTGGTGATGCGAAGGCAATCGATCAGCATACGCAATCCGCGCGGCGGGCGGCTGCTGATGATCGCGAACGCGATGCCGCGGGCGCGCAGGCCGGCGACCGCGGCCCGCGTCGACGCCGTCAGGACCTTGTCGTCGGTGACCAAAGTTCCGTCCACGTCCGAGACGACGGCGGAGATCATCGTCGAGGGCGGTCGCCCGCGGCTCATGACGATTTTCCGCCGGCGGAGGCGTCGAGCGAACGCCAATGCCGGCCGTCGCGTGCCAAGAGCGCGTCGGCTTCCGGCGGCCCGCTGCTGCCGGCCGGATAGATCGGGGGCTCCACGCCGGCTTCGGCCTTCCAGGCGTCGAGCATCGGTTGCACGATCCGCCAGCCGGTCTCGATGTCGTCGGCGCGCTTGAACAGGGTCGCATCCCCGTTCATGCAATCATAGATGAGCGTCTCGTAGCCGGTGCGCGGCGCCGCATGGAAATAGTCCTGGTAGTCGAACTTCATATCGACGCCGCCCATCTTCATCTCCGGGCCCGGGATCTTGGCGCCGAACCGCAGCGTCACGCCCTCCTCCGGCTGAATGTGCAGCACCAGGTCGTTGCGGGTCAGGCGCTCGACCGGCGTGTCGCGAAACAAGGCGAGCGGCGCCTGCTTGAATTGGATGACGATCTCGCTGCGCCGCTTGGCGAGCGCCTTGCCGGTACGCAGATAGATCGGCACGCCGGCCCAGCGCCAATTGTCCATCTTCAGCTTCAAGGCCACGAAGGTCTCGGTGTTCGAGTCCGGGCGCGACATTCGGGGCACGCGCGGTAAGGATCGACATCCCGGCCGTTGACCTTGCCGCCGCCGTACTGACCGCGCACGACGTTTTGCCGCGCGTCCTGCGGGGAGTAGCGCTGCACCGCTTGCAGCACCTTTGCCTTCTCGGAGCGCACCGCTTCGGCGTCGAAACAGGTCGGCGGCTCCATGGCCACGAGCGTGAGCAGCTGGAACAGGTGGTTGGGCACCATGTCGCGCAGCGCCCCCGTGCTCTCGTAGAACTTGCCGCGACCCTCGACGCCGACCGCCTCGGCCACGGTGATCTGCACGTGATCGATGTGATTGCGGTTCCAGAGCGGCTCGAAGATGCCGTTTCCGAACCGGAATACCATGATGTTCTGAACCGTTTCCTTTCCGAGATAGTGATCGATGCGATAGATCTGGCTCTCGGTCGCCACCGCCAGGATCTCGCGGTTGAGCTCTTGGGCCGAGCGCAGATCGGTGCCGAACGGCTTCTCGATGATGATGCGCCGCCAATGCCCCTCCGCCTCGGCGGAGAGGCCGGTCTCGCTCAGCCGCTGCACGATGGTGGCGAACACCTGCGGGGGGGTCGCGAGATAGAACAGGTAGTTGCCGCCAGTGCGATTGGTCTGGTCGATTTTCGTCAAATGCTCGGCCAGCCGCTGATAGACGGCCGGGTCGTCGAAATCGCCCTGGATGTAGAACATCCGCTCGGCGAGCCAGCTCCAATCGCACTCGACGATCTTGCCCTGGGCGTATTCATGCAGGCTGGCGCCCAGCTCTTGACGGAACGTCTCGTCCTCTTGCCGGCTCCTGGCAACGCCGACGATGGCGAACTCCTCCGGCAACAGCTTCTCTCGCCGAAGATTGTAGAGAGCGGGCACGAGCAGGCGCTTGGTGAGATCGCCACCGGCGCCGAAAATGACGAGGACGCAAGGACCCGCGGGTTTTGCCGGCTTCATGTCAGCCCGCGGTCTTGGGCTCGACATGGCCGCCGAACTGGTGGCGCATCGCCGAGAGCAGCTTGCCGGAGAAATTCTCCTTGTCGCGCGATTTGAAGCGCGCGAACAAGGCCGCCGACAGCACGTCCACCGGCACCGCCGCCTCGATCGCCGCCATGATGGTCCAGCGGCCCTCGCCCGAATCCTCGACGAACCCCGAATAGCGTTTGAGCTCGGGGTCTTGCGACAGCGCGATGGCGGTGAGGTCGAGCAGCCACGAGCCGACGACGCTGCCGCGCCGCCAGACCTCGGCGATATCCGGCACGTCGAGCTGGAAGCGCTGGTCCGCCGGCAACTCTTCGGATGCGGCGGCGCGCATGAGGTCGAACCCCTCGGCGTAGGCCTGCATGAGGCCGTACTCGATGCCGTTGTGAATCATCTTGACGAAGCGCCCGGCGCCGCTCGGCCCGCAGTGGACATAGCCGCGCTCGACGCGGGGATCGCGGCCCTCGCGGCCGGGCGTGCGCGGAATATCGCCGACGCCCGGCGCCAGCGCGGCGAAGATCGGATCGAGATGCTCGACCACTTCCTTCTCGCCCCCGATCATCATGCAATAGCCGCGCTCGAGACCCCAGACGCCGCCGCTGGTGCCGCAATCGACGTAATGAATTCCCTTGGCCCGCAGCGTCTGGGCGCGCCGGATGTCGTCCTTGTAGAAGGAATTGCCACCGTCGATGATGATGTCGCCGCGCTCCAAGAGCTCGCCCAGCCGCGTGACCGTGCGCTCGGTGATCTCGCCCGCCGGCAGCATGACCCACACGGCCCGCGGCTTCTCGAGCTTCGCCACCAGTCCCGCGAGATCGCGGCCGCCGCTCGCTCCCTTCCTTGGCGAGGCTCTCGACCGCCGCCGGATTTTGGTCGAACACCACGCACGGGTGGCCGTTGCGCATCAAGCGGCGCACGATGTTGCCCCCCATACGTCCGAGGCCGACCATGCCGAGCTGCATCAGGTTGCTCCACCAATGATTTGCTCATCCGAGCGCTTGTCGGATGGCCTTCTCGAGAATAGTCAAGCCGGCGGCGACGTGAGCGCCGAGATGGACACGCAGGACCCGCCGGCCGCGCTCCGCCAGAACTGCAAGATCGCCGCGCGCCTCGGCCGCCTTGACGATGCCGAAAGTGTATTTCCGCCCCGGGACCGCGAGATCGTTGGCGTCGTCGCAGGTGAGCTGCAGGAACACGCCGGTGCTCGGGCCGCCCTTGTAGGCCTGCCCGGTCGAGTGCAGGAAGCGCGGCCCGAAGCCGAGGCAAGTGGCGACCCGCTTGCGATCGCGGATCATCAGCCGGATCTCCTGCAGCGCGTCATGGTGCTGCTTGTTGCGCTCCACATAGGCCAGCAGCGCGCAGTAATCGCCGGCCTGGAGCCGCCGCAGATGGGCAGCCAGATATTCGGCCAGTGAGCCGGCGTGGCCGAGCGCATCGCGGTTCTTGTCGTCGGCGAACAGCGCGATGCCGTCGCGGTCGAAGAACGGCGCTTCGGGCGGCAGCTCCCCGGTCTTTTCGTAGGCGGCGGTGAGCTCACGCGTCTTCACCTTGCTGGCCTCGACATCGGGCTGGTCGAACGGATTGATGCCCAGGATCGCGCCCGCGACCGCGGTGGCGATCTCCCAACGGAAGAATTCCTGTCCGATGTGATAGCGCTCGGTGACGGCGATGCGCACGACCGGATGCGTGGCTTGCTCCAGGGCGGCGACGGCTTGATCCTGTTTCGCATCCGGCTCGCCGGTCAGCCGCAGATAGACGAACAGGCGGTCTCGACCATAGCGGTCCGCGCGCCGCGAGCGGCTCGGCGTCGACCGGGATGAGGCCCTTGCCCTGCTTGCCGGTCGATTCGGCCAGCAGCTGCTCGAGCCATGCCCCGAAATCCGCGATCCCGGGCGAGGCCACGATGGTCACCTTGTCGCGCCCTGATTTTCCGAGCACGCCCAGGATCGCGCCGAGCACGACTCCCGGATTGTCGGCCGGCGGCACGTCGGCGCCGCAGGCGTGCACCATGGTTTGCGCGGCCGCGAGCAGCCGGCCGACATCGAGCCCCATCGCGGCGCCCGGGACCATGCCGAAATCCGACAGCACCGAATAGCGCCCGCCGATGCTCGGCACTCCGAACGCGATATGCCGGAACCGATCCTGCTCGGCCTGCGTCTGCAGCTTCGACCCCGGATCGGTGACGGCGATGAAGCGCGATCCCGGCCTCCTGCGCACCGACCGCCGCCTCCACCCGCGCGAAGAAATACTGCTTCAGCACATCGGGCTCGAGCGTGCTTCCGGACTTGCTCGACACGATGAACAGCGTTCGGGCCGGATCGATCCTGCTTTCGATGGTCCGGATCTGCGCCGGATCGGTCGAATCGAGGACCAGAAGCTCGGGGCTGCCGGGTTGCCGACCGAAGGTCTCGGCCAGAACCTCCGGCCCCAGGCTCGACCCGCCCATGCCGAGCAGAACCATGTGGGAAAAATCCTGCTGGCGGATATCCGCCGCCAGGCTCGAGAGCGCGCCGATGCGGCCGCGCTCCTGCGCCGACGATGCCGAGCCAGCCCAGCCATCTCGCCTCGTCGGAGCCGCTCCACAGCGCCGCGTCGCCCGCCCACAGCCGCCGCACGTTTCCGCCCTGCCGCCACGATTCGAGGCAGGCTGCGACCGCCTTCTCGTGCTCGGGCGCAAGCTTGGCGCTTTGGCCGTCGAGCCGGTCGCCGAGGATGGCGGCGCGCTTGCCGGCGACCGCGCCGAGCAGCTTGTCGAACGCGTCCGCGAACAGCTGGACGCCCTCCTCGACCAGTTGCGTGGTGATCGCATCGAGCGAAATGCCGGCGCGCCGCAGCGCTGCCATCACCTCCTCGCGCCCGATCGAGATTCTCCTCGAGGCTCGGCCGCGGTTTGCCGTGATCCCGGAAGGCGTCCATGGTGGCGGGCGGCATGGTATTGACGGTGTCGGGAGCGATCAGCTCGTCGACATAGAGCACGTCGCTGTAGCTCTTGTTCTTCGTGCCCGTGCTCGCCCACAACAGCCGCTGGACCCGCGCGCCCTTGGCGCGCAGCTTCTCCCAGCGCGCGCCGGCGAAGAGCCGCTTGTAGCTCTGATAGGCGAGCTTGGCATTGGCGATCGCGACCTTGCCCTGGATGGCGGCGAGCGCCGCGCGCTCTTCGCCCGCGCGCCTGGCGCAGGCGCTCGTCGATGAGCTTGTCGACCGCGACATCGATGCGGCTCACGAAGAAGCTGGCGACGCTGGCGATTTTTCCGGGATCGCCGCCCTGCGCGACCAGCTGCTCGAGGCCCGCCAGATACGCCTCGACCACCTCTTCATAGACCTGCTGAGAGAACAACAACGTTATGTTGACGTTGATGCCGTCGGCGATGAGCTGGCGGATCGCCGGCAGCCCGGCGCGGGTCGCCGGAACCTTGATCATGACATTGTCGCGCGCGACCTCGCCCCACAGCCGCCGCGCCTCGGCGATCGTCGCCTGCGTGCTCATCGCCAGATAGGGCGAGACCTCGAGGCTCACATAGCCGTCCGCGCGCTTGGTCCGCGCAAAGACCGGGCGCAGAACGTCGGCGGCACTCCGGATGTCCTCGATCGCCAGCCGCTCATAGAGCGTCATCACATCGAGGTCGCCGCGGCTCAAGATGTCCCGGAGCGAAGGATCGTATTCGTCGCTGCCGCCGATCGCCTTCTCGAAGATCGAGGGATTGGAGGTGACCCCGGTGAGCCCGTCGTGCTGCACGAGCTTCTCGAGGCCGCCTTGCGGCGATGAAGCCGCGCGCCAGGAAGTCGAGCCAGGGGGCTTGGCCGTAGTCGTGCAGGGCCGCGAGGGGATTCGCGGCGGCTGACGCCGCGGCGGCTGATCCCGCGCCGGGCGAGCCCGGGGCGGGTTTCCGCGCGTCCTCGGGAGTCCGTTTCGCTTGCGGATTCATAGGGGCTTTCCTTTAAGGCTTCTCGATCTGATCCTTGGCCGCGGCCAGCACCTTTTCGGCCGTGAAGCCGAACTTCGCAAGCAGATCCTTGAGCGGCGCGGAAGCACCGAATGTGTGCATGCCGATCTTGGCGCCGGTCGCCCCCACATAGCGATCCCAGCCGATCACCGACCCCATCTCGACCGATACACGCGCCGTGATATCGGGCGGCAGAATGCCATCGCGATAGGCCTGATCCTGCTGCTCGAACAGCTCCCATGACGGCATGCTGACCACGCGTGCCGGCACGCCTTCGCGCTCGAGTTGCTCATAGGCCGCAAGGCAGAGCGCGACCTCGCTGCCGGTGCCGATCAGGATCACGGCCGGCTTTCCGTCCCGCGGGTCGGCCAGGATATAGGCGCCGCGGGCCACCCCGGAGGCGGCCGCGTAACGCGATCGGTCGAAGGTCGGAAGCGGCTGGCGGCTCAGCGCCAGAGCAGCCGGCTGGTGGGTGAGCCCGATCACCACCCGCCAGGCTTCGACCACCTCGTTGGCATCCGCGGGACGAAGCGTGATGAGGCCCGGAATGCTGCGCAGCGCCAGCAGTTGCTCGACCGGCTGATGGGTGGGTCCGTCTTCGCCCACCCCGATCGAAGTCGTGGGTGAATACGTAGATGACCGGAATCTCCATCAGGGCAGCGAGGCGGATGGGCGGCTTCATGTAATCGGAAAATATGAGGAAGCCGGCCCCGAAGGCGCGGACCTTGGACAATGCGATGCCGTTGAGGATCGCCCCCATGGCATGCTCGCGCACCCCGAAGTGCAGATTGCGTCCGCCGGGCTCACCCGCCTCCAGGTCGCCGGCCCCATCGAAGCTCAGGTGCGTTTTCGTGGATGGCGCGAGGTCGGCCGCGCCGCCGATCAGCCAGGGATGGTGGCGCGCCACGGCATTGAGCACCTTGCCGGAGGAGTCGCGGGTGGCGAGCCCCTTGCGGTCGGCCGGAAAGCGCGGCAGCTCCGCATCCCAGGCTTGCGGCAGCGCCCGCCTCTGCATGCGGTCGATCTCGTCGGCGAGCTCGGGGTACTTCTTCCGGTAGGAGGCGAAGAGCTCGCTCCATTGCGCGCGCAGCTGGCGCCCGCGCGCCCCGATGCCGTCGCGGAAATGCTCGCGCACGCCCTCCGGCACCAGGAACTTGGCATCCTCGGGCCAGCCGTAGCTGCGCTTGGCGAGGCGAACCTCCTCCTCGCCCAGGGGCTCGCCATGGGCGGCGCTGGTATCCTGCTTGTGGGGAGCGCCGTAGCCGATATGGCTGTCGACGACGATCAGCGTCGGAACGTCGTGCGTGGCGCGAAACACCTCGATCGCCTGCGCCAAGCGGGCGGTGTCGTTGGCGTCGCCGACATGCTCGACGTTCCACCCATAGGCAAGGAAACGCGCCGCCACATCGTCGCTGAACGCCAGATCGGTGTGCCCTTCGATGGTGATGCGATTGCTGTCATAGATCCAGCACAGGTTGCCGAGCATCTGGTGGCCGGCGAAGGAGGCCGCTTCGCTCGCGACCCCCTCCATCATGTCGCCGTCCCCGCAAAAGGCGTAGACGTCGTAATCGAACAGCGCGAAATCCGGCCGGTTGAAATGCTGGGCCAGCCAACGTCCGGCGAGCGCCATTCCGACGCTGTTGCCGCAGCCCTGGCCGAGCGGACCCGTCGTGGTCTCGACGCCCGACGTCAGATGGTACTCCGGGTGGCCCGGACATTTGCCGCCGAGCTGCCGGAAACGCTTGATGTCGTCGAGGGTGACCGCGGGCTCCGCGAGCCGCTCGTATTGCGCATTGACGGCCTTCACGCCGGTGAGATGCAGCATCGCATAAAGCAGCATCGAGGCGTGCCCGTTGGAGAGCACGAAGCGGTCGCGACCGGGCCAGATCGGATCGTCGGGATCGAAGCGCAGGAAGTCCTGCCAGAGCGTGTAGATGACGGGCGCGAATCCCATCGGGGCGCCGGGATGGCCGGAATTGGCCTGCTGCACGGCATCCATCGCCAGGGTGCGGATGGTGTTGATGCAGCGCTGCGCGACCGAGCCCGGGTTCGGCGGCGGCGCCGGCCTGCTCGAGGCTTGCGAAGTTCCGCTCAGCGTGGGCTTGCCGCCGTCATGCTGCCGCACCGCGGCCGCGGTCTTGGTCGAAGCGGCCCCGCGTTCGGCTTGATCCTGGTCCGGCATCGCGTTCTCCGTCACGCCCAGTGGCTGTCCATCTCCCAGCCCTGGCCCCAAACCCTGAGGCCGAAAAGGGGCCGATCTCGCGGAGGCCGACTTGGCAACGAGGGAGAAAAGCTCGGGGCCGCGTCCGATAAGCTGCCGTTCCGGATAGATTTCCGCCCCGCTGCCCCAAGGGAGGCGCAGGCGGAATCTCGGTGCCGACCCCACCGGAGAACGCCTGTTCGGCGATTTGGTTGCATCGCAAAGGGACGCTAATCGCTCCCTCAAATCTTGCGGCTGTCATAGGCCCAGTGCAGCAGGGCCTGCCGTTGTCGGGCCCGGCAGGTCAGGTGGCCAGGCTCACAGTGGCGCTCGATCTGGCGAATGTGCCGGCGCATCGCCTTCCAGCGCTTGATCTGGCGCCGATCCTCCTGCGGCATGCGGCGCCCCATGGTGTAGCGGCAATACCATTGGAACCAGCCGCGCGGATCGTCCGGGTGCAGCCAGCCCTTGTGGCGCCAGACGGAGAGCGGCTGGCTGGCATCGACGCCGAAGAAGTTGAGCGAAGGGTCGCGGCCTTTCGGGGAGAGCTTGGCGCGCGTGAACCAGCTCTTGGGAAACTCCCTTCGGGTATCGGTCATGTACTTGCCGCCGAACACGCCGAGCCGCAGCATTTGCTGCGGCGTCAGCTCGGGCCGGAATTCGGGGTCGAAGTTGCGGCCGATCGGCTCGCTGCGCACGTAGCGATAGCCCTTCTGCATCTTGTCGTTCACGGTGACGGTGCGTTTGCGCATGGTTCGGCCGGCTGTCCTGGGGTTTACCAGATTAGAGCTGATTCTCGCCTGCGACGGGGGCCGCTCTTCCGCCGGCCGGCGCAGTCGGTGTAATGTGCGCCCGACCGACGGTCCGGGTTGAGGCGATTTTCTCCGTTCAACAAATGGGTCGAGGCGGCTCGGAAGCGATCACCGGGAGGGTGCTTGATGTGGGACAAGAGCTTGGTCGGCATGCTGGCCGCCACGGCGGCACTGCTGCTGGCGCCCTGCGGCGCGCAAGCGTTCGATAAATCGAAATATCCCGACCTCAAAGGTCAATGGGAGCGGGTGGGCGCGCCGCGCTGGGTCGCTCCGGGACAAAAAGCGCCGCTGACGCCGGAATACCAGGCCATCAACGAGGCCCAGCTGGCCGACCAGGCGGCCGGCGGGCAAGGCAATTGGCCCTCCTCGTTCTGCATCCCGCAGGGCATGCCGGCGATCATGAACCTCTACGATCCGATGGAGATCGTGGTGACGCAGGACACCACCTACATCCTGATCAGCCACATCAACAATTCCTACCGGCGGATCTATACCGACGGGCGCGACTGGCCCGCGGAGGGCGCGGTCGAGCCGAGCTATGCGGGCTATTCCATCGGCAAATGGCTGGATACGACCGGCAGCGGCCACTACGACGTGCTCGAGGTCGAGACGCGCAATTTCAGGGGCCCGCGGGCGTTCGAATCCACCGGCCTGCCGCTGCACCGCGACAATCAGAGCGTCATCAAGGAACGCATCTATCTGGACAAGGCCGACCGCAACATCCTCTATGACGATATCACGGTGTACGACCATGCCTTGACGCGGCCGTGGACGCTGCACAAGAAGATCGCGCGCGTCGACGCGGCCCGGCCGGTCTGGAGCTCGGCGCTGTGCGAGGAGGAAAACGCGCTGGTGCGCATCGGCAAGGACGGCTACTTCCTGAGCGCGGACGGCTATCTGATGCCGACCAAGAAGGGCCAGGCGCCGCCCGATCTGCGCTATTTCAAGCAACCGCAGAGGTGAGGCTCGCATCGACGCGATCGGCGGTGTGGACCGGCCCGCAGGTCGAGCCGGCCGCGCCACCGCGGGCTCGGGCGCGTTTCGCCTTGCAAAATTGCGCTATTCCAAGTGCAATAGGGGTTGGCCCCGGGGACAGAGTGAGCCCCGTGCGGTGATCTCAAGGCCGCGCCATGTCGAAGATCGTCGTTTCCTATCGCCGTTCCGACTCCCAAGCGATCGCGGGGCGCATCGTCGACCGGCTGATCGCGCAATTCGGCGAGCAATCGGTGTTCATGGATGTCGACAACATCCCGTTCGGCACCGATTTTCGCCAGCATATCCAGTCGGCGCTGGTGCAAGCCGAGGTGCTGATCGCGGTGGTGGGGCCCGATTGGCTGGGCACGGGTGCGGACGGCGGCAGCCGTATCCGGGAGGAGGACGATCCGGTCCGGGTCGAGATCGAGACGGCGTTGCGGCAGGAGATCGTGGTGATTCCGGTCCTGGTCGACGGCGCCAGCATGCCCAAGGCGGCCGCGCTGCCGGAGAGCCTGCGGAATTTTGCCTTTCTCAACGCGGCCCCGGTCGATGTCGGGCGTGATTTCCGGCCGCATGTGGATCGCCTCGTGCAATCGATCGACGAGGTGCTGGCGCGCAAGTCGGGCGGGACGGCACGCGCTGTGCCGAAATCCACGACCGGACAGGCAGCTGCGCCGGCGCGCGCGAATTCACGCCTGCTGCTTGCCGGAATTGCGGTGGTCCTGCTGCTCGCCGGCGGCGCGGCGGCATGGCAGCTGAAATTGCACGACATACCGAGCAGCACACCCACCTCCGCCGGAACCGCGACCCACCCGGCGGACGACGTCCAGTGGAGTCAGCTGAAGGATGCCAAGGACATCGGCTTGCTGCGGGAATTCATCGCGCAAAATCCCGACAGCAAACATCGCGCCGAGGCCGAGCAGCGGATCGGCGCCCTGACCATGCAGACGGCATTGAGCGCCGCCCTCACCTCCGGCGAGGAAGGAGCACCTCCGGCGGGCAGCGACGACGACGATTGGACGAAGGCAAAATCGGCTGACACGTTCGACGCCTATCAGACCTACCTGAAATCTCGCCCACAAGGCGAGCACGTCGATGAGGCGCGCCGCGCCGCCGCCGAGGTCCGTCCGATCGCCAACGCGTTGAAGGAGGAGCCGCCGATGGGCGCGTTGCTGCCGGGAGACACGAAGATCGTCGACGATCACGATCCCATGTGCAAGCGAGGCGAGGTCAAGGTCGTCACCGGCGGCAATTACGTGACCGCGAAGGTGTTGCGCCTAAGAAAATGCGTTCCGCGCGACCAATTCCCCTGAAAAATGGCTCGCCCGTGTCGAGCCGGCCACGCCAAACAAACCGTCTTGCCGCCGGGCCGAAAATCAGCATGCTAAGCGCTCAAGGCCGGCCATTTTAGAAGCCGGCCTGCTCCAGCATCGATCACTTCGGGCAATGCAAGCCGATAGCGCATCCGCGCGGCCGGCGCAGCGGGAATGGACCATGATGCGCATCTCGATCATCACAGCCATCGCGTTCACCCTCATGGGCGCGGCCCTGCTGGCCGGAGCCGACCTGGCGCAGGCGCAGCAGAAGGTTTCAATTCCGACCCTCACGCCGCCTTCGCTGCCGGCGTTCTTGCGCAAGGAATCGCCGGCCGCGACCGTGACCGGCGACCTCACGCTGCCGAAGAACGCGAGCGGTCCGGTGCCCGCCATGGTGCTGCTGCACGGCAGCGGCGGCCTGCAAGGCCCCTCCGGCGCCAACATCAAGAAATGGGCCGCCACCTTGAACGACTGGGGCGTGGCCACCCTCATGGTCGACAGCTTCGGTCCGCGCGGCGTGGCCGCCACGGTCGCCGACCAAAGCAAGCTTTCAGGCTATGCCGACGTCGCCGACGGCCTGGCGGCCCTCAAGGTCCTGGGCGCGGATTCCCGCATCGACCGCGGACGCATCGGCGTGCTGGGCTGGTCGCGCGGCGGCAGCGCCTCGCTCAACACGACGCTCGAGACCTTGCGCCGGATCATCATCTCGGACGATCTCAAATTCGCCGTCCACGTGGTGTTCTACGGCGCCGCCGAGCTGCAGAACCGGGATCGCGCCACCGACAAGTCGCCGATCCTGTTTTTTCACGGCGAGAGCGACAACTACACGCGGATTGGTCCGACCCGCGAATTTGCCGACTGGGCGCAGAGCCAGGGAAGCCCCGTCACTTTCGTCTCCTATCCCAACACCTACCACGATTTCGACGTGCAGGGCGGGTTCTCGGGCCTCTCCAAGAGCACCGAGGTGTTCATCAAGTGCGATATGGTGGTGGACGTCAGCATCGGCCGCGTCATCCGCCTGAACCACGTCGACGATCCCAAGACGACCCCGGAGGCGGTGCGCGCCTATCTCGGCTCCTGCCCGGGTCATGGCGCCAATTACGCCTTCAATCCGGCGGCACGCGCCAATGCGGTCGAGAAGGTGCACGATTTTCTCAAGCAGTATTTGCAGATTCCCGGATAGCCCGGTTCGCTTCGAGCCGCGAGGAGGGCCGACGGCGATGCGCGGCAACCCTTCAATGTCCGATCGTCATCGAGCACGTGCGGTTGTAGGTCTTGCCTTCGTAACTGATGACATGCCGGCCGCTCAGGGTCGCGCTGCCGCCGGAGAGCTTGCCGCGATAGCTGGCGCGCACCAAATCGCGACGCCCGGTCCAACCGCCCGACAGGATGATGGACCCGTCGGGCGCCACTGAGCCTGCGCCGGTTTCCTTGCCGACCACCTCGCTGCGATTGTGCTCATAGAGCGTGCGCGAGTACGACACCTTGCCGCCGGAAATCGTGAGAGACACCGGCTCGCCGCTCAAATCGGCGTCGGTATAAGCCAGCTTGGCACAGTCGAGCTTGCCGGCGTATTGGCCGTCGAAGGACTGAGCGCGTACGACTTGCGCGGACAGAAGCGATGCGAGCATCGCCACCGCCGCAATCACTCTGCATCGGCTCCACATTCGCGCATCGCTCCCTCGCGCATCGCTCCGTTTCACCCGCCGCAGCCTATAATTGAGCCCGGCTGGAGGCAAATGCCCGCGGTCGGACTTCCGACGGACCACCAAGAACGGTATCCGAGTCCCGGATCCATGACGGCGATTCGCGCGTTGCGGAAACACCTCCTTAACCAGCTTCGCACGGGGCGGACCGCACGCATGGCAAGACCGCTATGCTGCCGCAGCTCGTAACTCCGCAGGACCCTGCCCGATCCGGGCGATCGTCCGCGGCGAACGTGTTTCCGCTCGCAGAGGAACCAGGAGCGCGACGATGCCCCGCTACTTCTTCAACATCATGGAAGGCCGTTCGCAGAATCTCGTGCGGGATATCGAAGGCGCGGTGCTGTCGGGAACCGGCGAGGCGCGGAAGGAGGCACTGGGCTTGGCTCAGGATATCACCCGGCACGGGATCCACGAACCGCTCCAGACCTGGACGGTCATCGTCACCGACGAGAACGGAGACGAGGTTCTCACCGTCCCGCTCTCGGAAGCGCGTGCTCGCAAGGCCAAGAGCGCGTTCGCGCTGGGAGGGCGCATCGCCAAGCTCGAATCCAGCTTCGGCCGCGGCACCATCCTGTGGCTGATCGGAGCAGCCGTGTTGGTGATCAGCGTGCCGACCGCGATCAGGACGGTCCATCTCGGGCAACCGCGCGACGGCTATCAGACGGCTTCGGCCGCGACCGCAGGTGCCTTCGTGGCGGTCCGCTTTGCGGCGCAAGCCAGCATGGAGGACGTCACGAAATTCCTCGACGCGTATCACGCATCGCTCGCGGACGGCCCGCGGCCCGGCAACCTGTTTCGCGTCCGGATCGGGGACACGACTTTGCCGCCGCCGGAGCTTACGCAGATCGTCAGCCGCATGGGGAAGGAAAAAGTCGTCGAGCTTGTTGTCGCCGTGCAGTAGCCGAAGAGCCGAGCGGCCCATATCGCGCCTGCAACGCGATTGGCGCGCCCCGCGATCTGCTTTCCCCTGCGCGAGCTGCATCAAAGTTGCGCCGGCATGTCCTGGAGGCCGCAAACGGCCTGTCATCTACGCCTGAGCCAGCACAATCCATTTGAACGAAAAGTATCTTCCGGGGTTTCACTTAAGGAACCTCCAGCGGAAGCATGTGGTTCAAACACCTATTTATACCGAGATTACATGAAGTTTACTCGCTCAATGCACGGCTCGATCGCCGATAAGCGCTCGAAGGCCGGGGATTAACAATTTTTAATCCCGCGGCTGCTTGTCACGAGGGTGCCGGTGCAAGAGATAATGATTGGACCGAGATCCAACAGGTGCTCCGATGAAAGCGATTGCCGCGAAGACCAAGAGCCGACCCGGGCGTCGGTTCCTCTGGATTGCCGGCATCGCGGTCGTCGTCCTGGCGGGCGGGCTCGCATCGTGGCGGCGAATTCGAGCAGCCGTCCCACACGGCGGCCCGGTCGCCGGCGGTGCCGGTCACGGTGGCATCGGTCGCGCGCCGCGACGTGCCGATCTTCCTCCAGGGCCTGGGAACCGTGGCGGCGTCGAATACCGTCGCCATCCACAGCCAAGTGGACGGCAAGCTGCAGTCCGTCAATTTCACCGAGGGCCAGGAGGTCCACGCCGGCGACACCCTCGCGGTCATCGATCCGCGCACGTTTCGCGCCGCGCTCGATCAGGCGGTGGCGAAAAAGGCGGAGGATCAGGCCCAGCTGGTTGCGGCCCGCAAGGATCTCGAGCGCTTCAAGACGCTGGTCCTCAAGAATGCCGAGACCCAGCAGAACGTCGACACCCAGCAGGCCAAGGTCGATCAACTGGTGGCGACGATCGACGCCGACCAGGGCGCGATCGACAGCGCCCAGACCCAGCTCTCCTATGCCACCATCACGGCGCCGATCGATGGCCGCGTCGGCTTCCGGCAGGTCGATGTCGGCAACATCATCCATGCCAGCGATCCCAATCCGCTCACGGTGCTGACGCAGATTCGGCCGGTAGTGGCGACCTTCACGCTGCCGCAAAAAAATCTCGCCGAGGTGCGGGCCGCCATGCTGCGCGGCCCGGTGGCGGTCGCCGCCTACGATCAGGACAACAAGCATGAGCTGGCGACGGGCCGGCTCATGCTGATCGACAATCGAGATCGATCAGACCACGAGCACGATCCGGCTCAAGGCCAATTTCGCGAACGCCGACGAGGTGCTGTGGCCGGGCGAATTCGTGCATGTGCGGGTCGCGGTCGACACGGAGGCGGGTGTCCTGACGGTTCCGCCGGTGGCGCTGCAACGCGGCCCGCAGGGCTTCTACACCTGGGTGATCAAGAGCGACAACACCGTGGAGCAGCGCCCCGTCGAAGCCAACCAGGTCAATGACGAGGTCGCGATCGTGAGCAAGGGCCTTGCGGCCGACGAGCGGGTGGTCGTCGATGGCCAATACCGGCTGCAGGCCGGAGCGCGGGTCGACGCCAAGACCGAGCAGGCGGCGATAACGCCGGGCAAGCCGTCATGAGCATCTCGGAACCCTTCATCCGGCGGCCGATCGCCACCTCGCTGCTGATGGGGGCGCTCGCCCTCGTCGGGATCGTGGCCTTTCCGCTGCTGCCGGTGGCGCCGCTCCCGCAGGTGGACTTCCCCACCATCCTGGTGCAGGCGCAGCTCGCGGGCGCCAGCCCCGATACCATGGCATCGACCGTGGCATCGCCGCTCGAGCGCCAGTTCGGACAGATTTCCGGCGTTACCCAGCTGACCTCGACCAGCGTGCTGGGGTCTACCTCCATCACGCTGCAATTCGACCTCAACCGCAACGTGGACGCGGCCGCCCAGGACGTGCAGGCGGCGATCACCGCCGCCGGCCGCCAACTCCCGACCACGCTGACCTCGCCGCCGACCTATCGCAAGGTGAACCCGGCGGATGCGCCGATCCTCATCCTGGCCGCGCATTCCGACACGCTGCCGCTCACCACCGTCGACGATTTCGCCGATACGGTCGTGGCCCAGCAGATTTCGCAGATCACCGGCGTCGCGCAGGTCATCATCGGCGGCGAGCAGAAGCCCGCGGTCCGCGTCCAGGTCGATCCGGCGAAGCTGCAAACGCGCGGGCTGACGCTGGAGGACGTGCGCGGCGTGCTGGCGGTCGCCAACAGCGACGCCAGCAAGGGCAGCATCAACGGGGTGCGGCAGAGCTTCACCATCGCGGCCAACGACCAGCTGGTGAAAGCGCAGGACTACGACAACGTCATCATCGCCTATCGCAACGGCGCGCCGATCCGGGTCCGCGACATCGGCCAGGCGGTGGCGGGGCCGCAGGACGTCAATATCGCCGCATTGTCGGGAGACCAGCCGGCCGTCATCCTGCTGGTGTTCAAGCAACCGGGCGCCAACGTCATCGATACCGTCGACCAGATCAAAGCCGCGATGCCGGGCTTGGCCGCCGTCATACCGCCCGGCATGCATCTCGACACCATCGTGGATCGCACCCAGACCATCCGGGCCTCGGTCCAGGACGTGGAATACACGCTGATGCTGACCATTTGCCTGGTGGTGATGGTCATATTGCTTTTTCTTCGAAATTTCTGGGCCACGCTCATTCCGAGCGTCACCGTGCCGCTGGCGCTCTTGGGCGCGACCGCCGTGATGTTTCTGCTGGGCTTCAGCCTGGACAATCTCTCGCTGATGGCGCTGACGCTCGCGGTCGGTTTCGTGGTCGACGATGCGATCGTGGTGGTGGAGAACATCTACCGTCATGTCGAGGAAGGCACCCCCGCCATGCAGGCGGCGCTCAAGGGAGCGAGCGAGATCGGGTTCACGGTGGTCTCGATCAGCATCTCGCTGATCGCGGTGTTCATTCCGCTCCTGCTGATGGGCGGCATCATCGGGCGCCTGTTTCGCGAGTTCGCCCTCACCGTGACGGCGGCCATCATCGTCTCGGTCGTGGTCTCGCTCACCCTGACCCCGATGCTGTGCTCGCGCTTCCTGCACAAGCAGTCCGATCAACATGGCCGTGTCTTCCGCGCCATCGAATGGGGCTTCGAGACGCTGATCGGCGGCTACCGTCGCATCCTCGACGTGGTGCTGCGCCACCAGCCGCTCACCCTCATGGTGTTCCTGGCCACCATGGCGGTGACCGCCGTCCTGTTCGTCGACGATCCCCAAGGGCTTCTTCCCCATACAGGATACCGGCCTCATCCAGGGGTTCTCCGAAGCCGCGCAAGACGTCTCTCCGATCGAGATGAAACGCCTGCAGCGTGAGCTTTCGCAGGTGATCGCGCGCGATCCCGACGTCGCCTCGTTCGGATCCTTCTTCGGCAGCGGCGGCGGCAATACGCTCAACACCGGCCGCTTCTTCATCGGGCTCAAGCCGCGCGACCAGCGCACGTCCTCGGCGCTGCAGGTGATCAACCGGCTGCGGCCGCAGCTCGCCAAGGTGCAAGGCGCCAATCTGTTCCTGCAGCCGTCGCAGGACATCACCGTGGGGGGCAAGATCTCGCGCGGCCAGTTTCAATATACCCTGCAGGACGCCAACCTCGAGGAGCTCAACACCTGGGCACCCCGCATGCTGGCCAAGCTCAAGACGCTGCCCGAGCTCGCCGACGTCTCCACCGATCAGCAGGGCAACGCCCCCCAGCTGCAGGTGACGATCAATCGCGACGCCGCCGCGCGCTTCGGCATCCAGCCGCAGGCCATCGACGACACCCTCGACGACGCCTTCGGACAACGCCAGGTGGGCCAATATTTCACCCAGACCAACTCCTACTTCATCGTGCTCGAGGCGTTGCCGGACCTGCAGACAGAGTCCCGCGGGGCTCGACAATATCTACGTGAAGGCGCCGAGCAGCGGCCAGCTGGTGCCGCTGTCCACCCTCGTCAACATCGATACCAGCCACACCGGCTCGCTCTCGGTCTCGCACCAGGGACAATTTCCGGCCGTGACGTTGTCGTTCAATCTGCAGCCGAGCGTGGCGCTCGGGCAGGCGGTCTCCGCGATCCAAACCGCGGAGGCCGAGATCGGCAAGCCGGCATCCTTGATCGGAAGCTTCCAGGGCAACGCCCAGGCCTTCCAGTCCTCGCTGTCGAGCGAGCCGATCCTGATCGTCGCGGCGCTGCTGGTGGTCTATGTCATCCTGGGCGTGCTGTACGAGAGCTACATCCATCCCTTGACGATTCTGTCCACCCTCCCCTCCGCCGGCGTCGGCGCGCTGTTGGCGCTGTGGGGAGGCGGGTTCGATCTGTCGGTGATCGGCATCATCGGCATAATCCTGTTGATCGGCATCGTGAAGAAGAACGGCATCATGCTGGTGGACTTCGCGATCACCCGCGAGCGCGAGGGCGTCGAGCCGCTGGCCGCCATTCGCGAGGCCTGCCTGCTGCGGTTCCGGCCCATCATGATGACCACGATGGCGACGCTGCTCTCAGGCCTGCCGCTGATGCTCGGAAGCGGCTCGGGCTCGGAGCTGCGCCAGCCGCTGGGCTATGCGATGGTGGGCGGCCTGGTGCTGAGCCAGATGCTGACGCTGTTCACGACCCCGGTGGTCTATCTCTATCTCGATCGATTGCAGAGCTGGCTGCTCGGGCAAAGTCACGGCGAGCCGGCCCCCATGCTGGCGGCCGCGGAGTGATCGGCGCGACGCTGCAGCGGCGAGCGGAGGCCGTTTCGGGTGCTCACGCGCAGTGCTAGAACTGCATGATCCGGTCGGGGGATGAAATCCCCGGGAGCCGCCCGTGCAAATCATCGATTCCCAGGTCCACATCTGGGCGGAGAATACGCCGCAGCGACCCTGGGCGCCGAACATGGAGGGCCGCGCCCATCTGCCGGAGCCGCTGGGCGCCGAAAAGCTCCTCGCCATGATGAATCAGGCCGGTGTCGACGCCGCGATCCTGGTGCCACCCTCGCTCGAAGGCGACCGTAACGACCTGTGCCTCGCGGCGGCGCGGAAGTTCAGCGACCGCTTCGCCGTGATGGGCCGCATCGACCTCGCCGGGTCGGGCTCCGCCGCCGCGCTGGCGACTTGGCGGGACCAACCCGGCATGCTCGGCCTGCGTCTCACCTTCCATCGCCCCGATACGCGCCCGCAGCTCACCGACGGCACCGCCGACTGGCTCTGGGCGGCGGCGGAGAAGCATGGAATTCCCGTGATGGTGCATGCGCCGGAGCGTCTGCCCAAAGTCGCCGAGATCGCCGCGCGGCATCCGGGCCTCACCATCATCGTCGACCATATGGGCTTCGGGCGCGACACCATGGACGCCAACGCGCCCGCCGGCGCCGCCCGGGTGGCGGCGCTGGCGCAGTGCCGCAACGTGTCCGTGAAGGTCTCGGCGCTGCCGTGCTTCTCGAGCGAGCCTTATCCGTTCCGCAACTTGAATGAGCCGCTTCGCCGCGTAATCGAGGCTTTCGGTCCGCGGCGCTGCTTTTGGGGGACCGACCTGTCGCGCATGCTGGAGCATTGCACCTATCGGGAGGGCGTCACCCACTTCACGCAGGCGTTGGATTTCCTGTCCGCGGACGATCTCGAATGGATCATGGGCCGCGGTTTGCGGGAATGCCTGCGTTGGAGCATCGGGGAACAGTGAGCCGGTGCCCGCCCCACCCGCGGGCTTCGACGTTGACACGGCCCCGGCGTTCGGGCCTGTAGACCGCAGTGTCGGGATGCCTCGCGACACGCCAAGAGATGAGATCGCCATGCTTCGACCCGTTGATCGCGCCAAGCTCGGGCTAGCGGCTCTGCTGATATTGTCGGCGGTGGGCGCCGCGCATGCGCAAAGCTTCCCGACCCATGTGGTGCGGATTATTGTTCCGTTCGCGCCGGGCGGCTTGAACGATACCGCGGCCCGGCTCATCCAGCCTTATCTCGAAAAGGCGCTCGGCCAGACCGTCGTGGTCGAGAACCGCACCGGAGCGACCGGGATCGTGGGGGCCGAGTTGGTCGCCAAGGCCGCGCCCGACGGGCATACGCTGCTCATGGTCGCGTCCTCCTATACGGTGCTGCCGGCGACGACCGCAGTGCTGCCGTACGATTCCGAACGCGACCTCATGCCGATCGCGCTGATGGGAAAGAATCCCCTGCTGTTCCTCGTCAATGCCGGCGTGAAGGCCAAGACGCTCGGGGAATTCGTCGCGCTCGCCAAGGCCGATCCGGGCAAGCTCAATTATGGGACACCGGGGGCCGCGAGCCAGACGCGGTTTGTGGCCGAGCTGTGGAGCGCACGCGCCGGAATTACGATGCAGCACATTCCGTATCGCGGCGGCGCACCGGCGGTTCAATCCCTGATCGCCGGGCAGACCGACTTCTCGGCGCTTTCGCCGCTGGTCTCGTTGCCGCAGATCCAGGCCGGCAGCCTGCGCGCCTTGGCGGTCACCAGTCTGGTGCGCTATCCGCAGCTGCCGGACGTCCCCACCGTCGCCGAATCCGGCTTCCCGGGTTTCGAGGCGATACAATGGGTGGGCCTGCTGACCACCGCCGGCACCCCGAAGGCGGTCGTCGACCGCCTCAATGCCGAGGTGAACAAGGCGCTCGAGAACCCGGATTTGATCGCCAAGCTGGCGCAGGAGGGCATGCTGCCGGCCGGCGGCACGTCGGCCGAATTCGCGAGCTTGATCGCCACGGAAATCAAGAATTGGACGCAAACGGCCCGCGCCGCCAACATCAAGCCGGAGTGATTTTCCCGATCGAATTGCGCAGCTGTGATATGAGGAGCCGGCGCGGATCGGCTAGACGCGCGGGCCGCGGCCCCGTCCCCAAGACCGAGCAGACCAGGAAAAGCGATGACCAGCGACAACGGCAAGACCAAGAGCCCGCCGACCCCGACACCAGCAGCGACACCGGCAAGCACGCCGAGCGAAGGGACCTCGAAGCCGGAAGCGAGCCCGTCTTCCAATTACAGCCGGGGCGAGAGCCAGAAGCCGGTCACCGACGCCTACAAGGAGAACTGGAACCGCATCTACGGAAAGAAGAAGAAGGCCACCAAGCGTTCCAAGTAGGCGCGCGGCGCCTTCGCGCAGCGCTTCGCGACGCGGCTCTTCAGAAAATCGGCAGCGCGTTCTTCAAGGTGATCCATACTCCCCAGGCCAGCGGAATGCCGACGAAGGCCCAGAACAAGGCCGCCTTGGCGTCGAGCCCGCCCTTGCCGATGCCGAACGAGCCGCCGGACGCGGCCCACGGCCCCGCCTTGCGCCTGCAGCTTCGCCACCTCTTCGGGCTTCATGAACCAGTGATCGGCGAGCGGCCGGATCAGCAGGTTGCAGATGAAACCGAGAACCAGCATTCCGGCCAGGATGTACATCGTGAAATCGTAGACCGAGTCGCGCGGCACGCCGGCCGCGATCTGCGCCTCGCGAATGTAGTTCACCACGACCGGGCCGATGATGCCGGCGGTCGACCATGCGGTCAGCAAGCGGCCGTGGATGGCGCCCACGAACTGGGTGCCGAACACATCGGCGAGGTAGGCCGGAACGGTGGCGAAGCCGCCGCCGTACATGGAGAGAATGATGCAGAAGAAGGCGACGAAAAGCCCCTTGTTGCCCGTATGCGCCGCCCACGGCGCCGCCGCATAGAGCGCTATGCCGAGCAGGAAGAAGGTGTAGTAGGTGTTTTTTCGCCCGATGTAGTCGGACAACGAGGCCCAGAAGAAGCGGCCGCCGATGTTGAACAGGGAGATGAGGCCGGTGAAGCCGGCCGCGATGGCGGCGATGGCGGCGCGCTGGCCGTCGTCGAGCTGCAAGAAACTTGATCTCCGGATGGCCGATCAGCGAGCCGCCGAAAATCTCCTGCAGCATCGGCGAGGCCATCCCGATCACGCCGATGCCGGCGCTGACGTTGAGGCAGAGCACAGCCCAGATCAACCAGAATTGCGGCGTCTTGTGCGCGTCCCTGAGATGGACCTGCTTCTGCGTGATCATCGCGTTGGTGCTGTCCGGGGGCGTCCAGCCCTCGGGGCGCCAGCCGGCCGGCGGCACGCGGTAGCCGAAAGCTCCGACCAGCATGAACACGAAGTAGATGGCGCCCATGGCGATGAAGGTCTGCCAGACGCCGACCGAATTCGGCGTGCGGAACAGGTTCATCAACAGGTCGGCCAGCGGCGCGCCGATCATGGCGCCGCCGCCGAAACCCATGATGGCCATGCCGGTCGCCATGCCGCGGCGATCCGGGAACCATTTGACCAGGGTCGAGACCGGCGAGATGTAGCCGAGGCCGAGCCCGATGCCGCCGATCACGCCCGATCCGAGCCACATCATCCACAGCTGATGGGCGATGACGCCGACCGCCGAGATGACGAGGCCCCCGCACCAGCACACGCGCCGCGACCACGCCCGCCTTGCGCGGCCCGGCGCGCTCGAGCCAGCCGCCCCAGATCGCGGCCGAGGAGCCGAGCAAGACGAAGAACAGCGTGTACATCCAGCCGAGGCTGGATATTCGCCAGTCGCAGCTCGTCGTGAACAGCTCGCCGATCAATGTCAGGTCGGGGCAGGCGACCGATTTGGTGATGCCGATC
Source organism: uncultured Alphaproteobacteria bacterium (assembly GCA_963744275.1). Classification (GTDB taxonomy): domain Bacteria; phylum Pseudomonadota; class Alphaproteobacteria; order Rhizobiales; family Xanthobacteraceae; genus VAZQ01. Next base: position 181,577 of record CAVUSX010000017.1, on the reverse strand, counting down.
GCGCGCGACAGCGGCAGCCAGAACACGCTGAAGCCATAGGCCATGCCGATGCAGAGATGGATGCAGAGCGCGGCCGGCGGGACCAGCCAGCGATTGAATCCGGCCTTGGCAATAATTCTTTCGCGCTCGAGAAGTCCCGCCGGGAGGCCGACAAGCCCGCCAGCCTGTTCGATCGTCGCCATAGCGTTTCCCCTATTCCGCACCCTCATGGGATGCGTTTTTGTTCTTGTTTTCTTGGTTTCAGCTTATGGATGTCTCCACCGTCAATCTTTCAACCGCTTTGAGCCTCTTTAGCCGCTTTGAGCGCGAGAGCCTTCAGAACCGTGCGCGGCTGAAACAACTTCATCAACAATAGTTGATCTTCATACGCAAATCCCGATATTTCCGCAAGCGATCCGCGTTGCCGGAAACAGTTTGCTCGTCATATTCCGGCGGGAATTCGCCGATTTGACATGTGTTTCGGGGCCGATTTCTCAGGCAACATAAGTGTCACAATTGCTGCGATGCGGTAGGGGAAGTGAAAGACTTCTCATGCGACAAGGCGCCACCGCGCTCGATCGTCAAGCGCATGCGCGAGTCCCAGTATTTTGCAAATGATCCGCGATGCCGGCGGCGGCCTGATCGTCACCCCGACGGCCACAGGCCGAAAAAGCGAGGCGTGCAGGCCGGCGTACCGCCGCATGTACCTACCCAGCGACCGTGATCGGAACGAAACGGGGAAGGTCTTAACGGCCTATTGCACGATCGCGCGCCTTGAGCGCCACCGGACACAGAATATCGTCGCCGAGAGCGCGGCCTGAATAAAATGTCGTCTTTTAAAGAGTTCCAACAATCACATCATCGCACGACGGCTCCGCGCCACGGGCGCCTGGGGACGCCGTAACCCGGGCCGTGACGGTCATTGCAAATTCTCGGCATGCGCGAAGAGTACCCAAATATCTATAAATGCTTGCAAGTGTCAAGCGTTCGGTCAAAAATACCGATAACTCAGGACGAACAGCCAGTCACCATGACCTACCTATACGAAAGCCTCTCGCCGGAACGGTTCCAGCATTTCTGCCAGGCCCTGTTGGTTTCGAGCTTTCCGAACGCTCAATGTCTGCCGGTCGGACAGCCAGACGGCGGTCGCGACGCCTTTGAGTGGCAAGCCACGGCAGTCGGCGCGCAAGGACGCAATCTATTCGTGTTTCAGGTAAAGTTCGGCAGAAGCGCTATTGACCGGGATGAAAGCTTTATTGCGGATGTCTGCAAATCAGAGGGGCCGAAAATCGAAAGATTGATCAAGAAAGGCGCCAAGGCATACTACCTCCTTACGAATATTCAAGGCACTGCTCATCCCGATGTTGGCTCCGTTGATCGCATGCATGCGGCGCTCTCTGACTGCTTCGGGTTGCCGGCTTATTGTTGGTGGCGCGATGATTTGGACCGCCGAGTCGATACATGCGCAAATATCAAATGGAGCTTCCCCGAAATAATTCGGGGAAGCGACCTCCTGCAGGCTCTATTTGAAGGCACGTTAGGCGAAGACGGCAGACGAAGAGACAACGCGATCAGAGCCTATCTCGCCGCCCAATACGACGACGATAAAGAGGTGAAATTCAAGCAAGTTGATTTATATAACAGCCTGCTAGACTTGTTTATTGATGTCCCGATTCGCCACCTTGAGACGCTCGACGCAAATCATCGATGGGTCTCAGCCACCCGCTATGTTAGCGATGAGAGTGGCGAGTTCTATTTAGAGGACGTGGCCGGCGCTGCGGACATGCTACTCTCTTGGAACGCGGCCTTCAGTCCCTCGCGGATCGTGCTCGAAGGCGCGCCAGGACAAGGTAAATCAACGATCACCCAGTATATTTGCCAGACGCAACGAATACGCTTACTTAACTTCGATACTGAGTTACGGCAGGTTCCGGAAAATCACCGCTTAGGTAATGTGCGTCTCCCATTCCGGGTAGACCTTCGGGATTATGCTAATTGGCTGGCGGGTGGCGATCCATTTGCGGCCGACCCCAAAGCAGTTCGCCCTGCGGATTCAAACATTTCTTTGGAGAGTTTTCTTGCACACCAAGTATCTCACCTGTCCGGAGGTCATGACTTTTCGGTGTCCGATCTTTCAGCAGCTGCAAAGGCAAGTTATGTCTTGATCGTGCTTGACGGCTTCGACGAAGTCGCGAATGTTAAATCACGAGAACAGGTAGTTAAAGAGATCTCAAAATCAGTGGCGCGCCTGGAAACCTCCGCGCCCGCGCTTCAGGTTATCGTTACTAGCCGTCCGGCTGCATTCGCCAATTCGCCGGGATTTTCGGAAAAGAGCTGGAAACACTTCTCGCTCGGAGCGCTGACCATTCCCATTGTTAATGAATATGCCGAGAAATGGATGAGGGCGCGAAGCCTCTCTTACAAAGACGCTACAGATTTTCAATTCGTGCTATACCAAAAACTAGATCAACCGCATATGCGCGACTTAGCGCGAAATCCCATGCAGCTTGCAATCTTACTTAACCTTATTCAAACGAGAGGCCTTTCACTACCAGATAAGCGAACCGCGCTCTATGACAGCTACATGTAACTGTTCTTTAGCAGAGAAGCCGAGAAGAGCCCGATAGTACGAGAGCACCGCGATCTTCTACTTGACCTTCATAGATGCCTGGCATGGGTTATTCACACAGAAGCTGAGGCTTCCAAAGGGAAGGGAAGCATTACAGAGGAGCAGCTGAAGGTCCTATTAAAGCGCTACTTGGAAGACGAGGGTCATCCTACTGAATTGGTCGACGAGCTCTTCACGGGGTGGTCGAAAGGGTTGTGGCGCTGGTCTCTCGCATTCAAGGAACATTTGAATTTGAAGTGCAGCCGCTTCGAAAGTATTTCGCTGCACGGCATCTGTATGACACAGCGCCCTATTCTCCACCTGGAAACGAAAAGAACGGGACTAAGCCGGAACGGTTCGATGCTCTCGCCGTCAACTTTTATTGGCTCAACGTCACTCAATTCTTCTGCGGATGTTTCAGCAGAGGAGAGTTATCGTCACTGGCCGGTCGCGGACGGGATTGGGTTGGAATTAGCGTGGCATGATCTCCGGCATATCGAGAGTATCTAATTAAGCTGCGAGGTCAATTGGCTGAGCGATGGGTATTGTGGCGAAGTGTTTGCGAGCGATCGCACTTTGCGCATGTCGATCTTGGCCGGCGGGAAGCAGTGCCCAGAACAACATTGCAGCGGTGTCCGCGGACGGCAGGACAGTCTGCGTTTTGATCCTTCGTTTGAACTCTTTCGTGCAATTGCTCGATCGCATTCGTGGTGCGCACGCTGCGCCATTGGCTCGGCGGCAGCCGGGTAAAGGCGAACAAGCGTTCGCCGGCTTCCTCCAGACTGTCGGCAACAGGGCGGTGCTTGAGGCGCCACTTGCGGATGAAGGCCTTGCGACGGGTCTCGATCTCCTCCCGCGTGGCCGCATAGATCATGTCGTTGTAATCCGCTGTGATCTCGTCTATGAAGGTGCTCGGCGCATGCGCCGAGTAGGTTCCGGTGCTTGTGAACCGTGCAGCGCTGGACCGGAACGCCGTCCCAAACGGCGGCGATGGCCTTGTCGAGCCCGGGCGCGCCATCGACGATGAGGAACTCGGGCCGCCGCAGCCCACGCCGGATGAGATCGTCGAGGACCGTGCGCCAGGCCTTAGCGCTCTCTCCGCCCATGCTTTTGATCGCCAGCAGCACCTTCTGGCCATCCGCGTGCACGCCGGCAGGCACGACCAGCAGCGAGATGGAGGTCGCTTTGCGGTCGAGCCGCACCCGCACCACCGTGCCGTCGAGAATGAGCCGCACGATCGGCTCTTCAGCCAGCGAGCGGACGTTCCAACGCATCCCAATCGCTCTTCACCTTGCGCCAGGTTCGGCTCACCGTGTCCTTGCCGACCATGCCGCCGAGGTAGCAGCGGCAAGCGCGCGGCGAACCCGGCGCGTGTTGGTGCCGGCGAAATAAACGTCCGCAATCATCACATTGGCAGCCAGCGTGCGCCAGTGCTGATAAGCCCGCAGCGCCCGGCTTTTCCACTTCCGTCGTCCTGCCCTGGGGGGTGTTTAGCCGGGCGCGCGGCACCTCGATCTCGATCGGCCCGAACGTGCCTGTCAGCGACCGCATCCGGCTCCCGTGGCGATGCCCAGAAACGCCCGCTCTTTCTCCATCGCCGGCCACCTTGCTTTGCCCATAACGCGGGCGGGCCAGGGCCTCATCGAGCTCGCCGCGGATCAATTCTTCGATGAACTGCCGCGCTCGCCCCCGCACTGCTGCCTCGATCGGATCTAACTAATCGTCAAAAAGATGGCGAGCCGTCTCCTGCTTCGAGCCGCAAGGAATCAGGTCTTCGTGTTAACGTTCGTCATGGCGTGAGTCTCCTGTCCGACGCGCTGACTTTAGATGATTCGAGGTCGATCACCCCGGATACTACGCCACCCTCAATTCCTACCAACCCCGCGACGGGACCCACTGGCCGACGGGCTGGAGACACTTAGTAAATCATCTGCCGTGAAGGATATCAGCTATCCCAGATTGTTGGCCCTCATGCTGCTCGGCGACTGGGTCTTTGCACAGCAGTCGCTGATTGTAACAAGGGTACCCAACTCGTTACTTCGAAGCCAGGGTTCAGAAATGTTCTCGCGGCGATGCTCCGAGATAGAGGTGGCGTGTCGCTTGTGATGCCTGAGCGGTGTGGAATGACCGAAATCGTGGCTGCCGCAAAGTCGGTCTTCGTCGAGGGCGGGCATCGCGACGAAGAGACGGCGGTCGCCCGCGTGATAAAGAAATCGCTATCGGCGGCTGACGTTGTCAGTTATTGGCGAGGGCTAAAGACGCCTAATGCACCGGATGATCAATGGATTAGCCGAGGAGCGCAATTGGGTGTCTTCCGGTTCCTCCCAAGGACGAACTGGTCGCCCTTTGCGGAGAGATCAGCGCGAGGATGGTTTCCTATTTGGCGGCCGAGGATCGATTTGATGTGCTTAAATCGGATGGGGGATTGTTTGCTGAACAGTTCGTATTGCTCTTGATCGCGGCGGCGATTTCTTCTTCCAAGGCAAGGTGCGACGGGTCATTTCATATCCAGCTTTGGGCTGGCGCTGGCACCAACATATACGCTCGTGCCAGTCATTCACAGCTGAAGCATATGCCGCTCTTACCACGCAATGCATTGACGGTATTACGCACCTCAAAAGTTTGCGGCAGCGCAATCCGTCGAAAACGTTGCCGATCCGCTCTTATCTCGGTTAATCGATAAGTTTCTCGGCCTCTTCAGGGAGGCTTTCGGAACTGCCGATAGCTGTGTGGTCAACAACACTTGCGCCATGGTCAAGCTTATTGGCGAAGGAGTTCGCGAGTTTGGAAGTTCGCCTGTATTTGATGAAATCGCGGTCATTTCTGCTGGAATTCACTCCAAATTGGAACAACGGAAAGTCGGAACCGACCTGTTCGACGCTGCTGTCCCACTTTGCGAATGGTTCCTGGTATGGCGCGTTCTGCGATCTGGTTCACCACCGGTCTGGTTAGCTCAGCTTGATGCTGCTGATAATCAATTAAAGGTCGACTTCGCCTTGATCAATTTGATTGCATGGCAACCCCGCGAACGATCGCCCAGATCTCTGCTCGTCTATCCGGCTTGCTCGATGGGCTCGACGAGCCGAAGTTTTGTCGATTGGTCGAAATTGCGACTGAGATCGAGTTCGCGGGACAAGACCGTATGGAGGTACCCGATGGCAGGCGCACTGATGTGGTTTCGCCTCGCGCCTTGGCCCTTCTGATGCGGCGCTCGCATCCAGCAGACGTAGACATAATTTTCGAGGGTGCACTCAAAAACTCGGGCACAAAAGACAGCACAGTCTTGTCGATGGTGGCTGAATGGCGGTCCAAGAGCAATCGAAGTCCCAGAGTGGAAAGGCGCTCTTCCGATAGTGAGGCGAGCATATTCGAAGGACGCAATGCGTGATTTACCGTTCGTGGGTCCTCACGCTGAAAGGTCAGAAATGCCTGTCCCGATAGCGCTGGAGGTTTTGAGACAGGCTAGTCAATACCCTCTGCATCTGATCGCGTTGGCCGATGCTACCCTCACCAAGGTGGTCGGAGCCGCTGCCGACCGGTGGGATCAATAGCGCAAGCGGAGGACTGGTTCGGAGTCGGAGCAAAGCAGCATTGAGTTGGCCTGGGGGTCGTCCATCTGGGCACGTGGGCTGACTTACTCTGTAGACTTCGGCGGCGCGCATTGTCCGTGCAATAGATCTAACACTCCCTGCGCTCCGCGGCCACAGGACGGCGCGACCTTCGGCCCACCCCGACGGCCACAGAGGGCCGAAAAAGCGAGGCGTGCAGGCCGCCGTATCGCCGCATGAACCTACCCGGCGACGGTGATCGGAACGAAATGGTTGATCATCACCAGGACGGCCAGCAGCACCAATCCTATGCCCAGGCTCCAGCCGATCAGCTTTTTTTCGATCGGCAATAGCGGCTCGACGGGGGCGTTGCGAAGCTCACGCTCTATTTCCGGCTGCGACATGGAACTCTCCCAAAAAAGCTCAGCTGGCGAGCGGCGGTTTTACGCCGCTGAAGAACAGCCAGGAGATGATCAGTCCGACCCAGATCACGAAGCCGAACAGGCTGACGAGATACACCGCCGCGAGTTTGCCGATGCCGTCCTGCCACAGCTTCTTGAAATTCGAGAGCAGGCCGATGGAGAAGAAGGTGAGAACGAAGAAGATGACGCGGAAGGTGTTGGCCTCGCCGATCGCGGCCGGCAGTTTGGCGCTGATTTCCGCCGGTGCGGCGAGCGCGAGGACGAGGCCCACCGCGAAAGTCAGCACGAAGCCGAGGATGAACTTTGGAAATCGTTCCCAGATTTCCGACAGGCGCGCCTTGTTCGGGCTTGGATTGATGTGATTGGTCCAGATGTAGCCGAGCACAAAGGCCCAGATGCCGATGAAAATGTCGATGAACACCTTCACGGTCGCGGTCACGCCAAGAATCCATCCCGGCTGATAGGAAATCCCCGCCGCAGCGGCTTTCGCCAAAATCAAGGATTCGGTGATGCCGCCGCCGGCAACAGCTGCGCCGTCGGTCTTGACCGCAAGGCCGATCCAGGCGCCCGCGACGAGAGGCTCCTGCCATAGAAAAGTCTGGGCCAGAAACGGCAGGATAAGCACTTCCACCACCGCAAAGATCACGACCAGCGACGAGACGATCACCGGCACGACCGGCCGCGCCCGGATCGCGCCGCCGACCGCGATCGCCGCCGATACGCCGCAGATCGAAATGCCGGCGGCGAGCGGAGCCGCCCATTCGCGATTGAAGCCGAACCATCTTCGCGCAACGTAATAGACGACCGCCCAATAGATCAGGTAGGCCTCGACGATGGCGGCGGCGCCGCGCAGCAGGAGCGATCCCGCAAGCGTCAGCCGGCCCGCGGCGGTCACGGCCAGGAACGCGCCCAAGATCACGATCGCGATCTTGATGTAGAGTTCGGGCCGGATCGCTTCCTTGAGCCAATCGGCGAGGCGCGGAAACAGATTGGCAATGATGAGGCCGACCACGAGCGCGACCACGTAGCCGCCCTCGTTCGTGAGCTTCAACGACCAGCCGATGCCGAACTTCTGTTGATCGGCAGGCGTTACGGCCGCCACATAGGCCCAGCTGCCGACGATCCAGCTCGCATAGGCCAAGGCGAAAACAGCCGTGAAGGCGACGGCAAACCGCTTCACGTCAAGACCGAGCGCGGCCGCCGCGACGGTGAGCACCGCGAGCAGCGCCAGATAAGTCAGGAGTAGAGCGCCGGGTCCGCCCAGCGCCGCGTAGCTCCTGGAAACGGTGCCAAGCGCCAGGCCGGGGTCTATCCAAACCGACGTGTTCACGGCCCAGCCCAGCAGGTCGATGCCGCCGAGCATCCCAAGGCCCAGCATGAAGATCGCAAGGCCGATCCAAACGGACAGCCAATCCTCGTTGATCCGAGGCGCAGGCTGCGTGGCGCTGGTCCAGCGCCCGGATTTCGACAGTGATCGACATGGCAGATCTCCCGGCGGGACGATTGGCGTTTCGATTGGTGACGTCCCGATCGGCCACTCCCGATCGGGTGATCAATCAATCTTCCGATCGCGCTATATTTTTTCGACTATATCGAATGTGGCACAGCCCCGATGCGATGAAAAGAGTTTGTTTGATCGAGTTTGCGCGGAATGGTAATGGGATAGTTGAAATTATCGGAAATCCGGAACGGTCACGCTCTTTCCGACCCGTCATCGGGAATTTCTTTCGCACGAAGTGGCATACGATTGCCTAGCCCCGCCCACAGGGCAAACGCGAAGCGAGACGCGAGCGCTTCCGTGATGCGCCGCGCTCCGAAAACGCCGGCACTATCCGCCGCGACGGGATTGGGCATTTCCGGACCCGACATGACGGGCGCTGCAGTGTCAGCGCGGCCGTTATTTTCCACGGCTCTCTCCGGGCCTCTGCCATGCGTCCTCGCGAGCGGCCAAAACGCCTCTTTTCATGGCCGAGGAGCTGTGCCACACTCGCTATATCTTTGTGAATATAGCGAGTGTGCGATGCCATCCTCCCGTGGGACCCGGCTATTGACGAGCGTATTCAAATCCGGGGCCCCGGACGCGATCTGGCCGCCGGTCAAGGGCCACGCTTCGATCGAGCCGATCCCTCCGCCTGTGCGGACTGCGACCGCCAAATTGCCGTCCTCTTCAAAACGGCGAACCCAAATCTGGGACCTGCATCACAGCCTGCACTGCTCGATCATCGGCACATGCCTGACCACCGCCGAGCTGCGGCGGCTTCTGGTCCGGCTGAAGGTTGCCGGCGTCGAAACGGCCGATGAGCACGAGCTGCACATGCTGGGTGTCATACTTGCCGGCCGTCCCAAGGCTGGAGCAAAGCATTTGCAGAAAGCCCTCGATCGAGCGCACCGTTTGGCTGTCAATCAATTCGCCAAGGCCAAGGATGCCGCCGCCGTTTCGGCGCTTTGGGAGAACGCGCTGGAGCGCGGCGATATTCCGGGCACCTATTGGGCCCTGCTCACCCATCCGGCCACGACCGATAGGATGGTGAAGGACGTGTTCGGCAAGGTGCACATGCTCTCGCATCTCGTCGGCGCCGCCAACCGGGCCGACATCCGCCGCTTGCGCCGGCTGGAGGAAGACAACGCCGCCTTGAGCGCCAAGCTGGAGCGTCAGCAACGGCAATTGCGGGACGGCTTCACCAGCCGGGACGAGACCATTCGGCGGCTCAACGGCATGCTGGCCCGGGCGGTCAGCCAACAGCCCACGGCAGCGTCGTTTGAAGCGGCCGAGGACGCCAGGGTGGTCAAGGACGCGCTGGCCGAGCTGGATCGGCGTTTGGCGCATGAAACCAGCCGTCGCGAGCGTCTCGAGCAGCGGCTGGCGACCGTGGCGGGCGCTCTCAACGAGGCCGAGCGCGCGCGCCAGCGGGCGCAAGGCGAGCTTACGGCGCTTCATCAGGAGCTCGCCGGCTTGGAGGCCCGGCTCGGGGCGCCGCTGCAGACCGAGGACGGCGGTTGGTCGGATGGGCTCGACCTGCACGGCTTGACGGTCCTCTACGTCGGGGGCCGCGCCAACCAGGCGCCGCAATTGAAGGGGCTGGTGGAGAGCACCAAGGGCCGTTTCCTGCATCACGACGGCGGCATCGAGCACAATGCGGCGCTGCTGCCGGGCCTGGTGAGCCGCGCCGACGTAGCGGTATTTCCGGTCGATTGCGTCAGCCACGACGCCGCGGCGGCGGTCAAGCGGGCCTGCCGGCAGTTGGGAAAACGCTACATCCCGCTGCGCACCTCGAGCCTCGCCTGCCTGCTGTCGGGCCTGTCGGAAATGCAGCCGGCTGCCTGGCGGCCGTCTCTTAGCGGTCGCGATCGTCGACGCGGGACTGTCTCAGCGGACCTGTGTGCGGCCAGCTCAGGCCCGGTGCAAACCGCATGGCTGATGATAGACTGCCCCGCCATCACGCGAGGTGACCAATGGGCGGAGTGCGCTTGACGTTGCGGGTCGACTTCGGGACCGATCGGGCGATCGGCCCCGGCAAGGTCCTGCTGCTGGAGGCGATCCGGGACACCGGCTCGATCTCGCAGGCCGGCCGCTCGCTCGGCATGTCCTACCGGCGCGCTTGGCTCCTGGTCGACGACATGAACCGATGCTTCCGCGAGCCGGTCGTCACCGCCCAGCCGGGCGGCGCGCAAGGCGGCGGCGCGGCACTGACCGCGTTCGGCCAGAAGGTCGTGCAAAAATACCGAAAGATCGAGACCGAGGCGACGGCCGCCGCCAAGCCGCAGCTGCACGATCTGGAAGCGTCACTGCGCGCGATCAAGCGCGGCGCAACCAAATCCCGCCGGACGTCGATTCGCGCCAGCACCGCAAGGTAGCGACCTCACGATCTGTCGAAGCCGTCGGACGCCGGAAGTGCGGCGTCAAGGACAGCGGCCACGGGCGCGAGGGAGACACCGAAGGGCTGCGGTGCTGCGTGGTGGCGAAGAACGTGTCGCACCTGATGCTGTAGCGGCCGATTAATCCGTTCAGCTCAAGACCCGCTCGCCGTCGGTGGCGCCGACCAGGAGCAGCGTCTGCGCCACCTTGGACACGGCATCGATCGGCAATTGGAACATGAGCTCCGTGCTGCCGATCGTTATGCCCAGACACCCCATGCCGTCCGCGAGCTCGCCGGCGCTGACCCCGGAAGCCGGGATCGGGTGATAGCGCACGCGGTCCTCCCGCGGCGCCGCATCCCTGCGGTTCGCCGCCATGCACAAGAGATAGGTGAGAAAGGCCTCGAGATCGCAATGCCGCAGGCAGAATTGAATCGAGGCATTCTCGACGGTCGAAAGCTTCAAGAGCACCGCCTGTCCGTCGTCGCTGAGCCCGCCCTCGACGCCCTCGATGACCGGAAATTCGAAGCTGTCCTGCGGCATGGCGCGATCCTGGAAAATGTCGATCTGTTTTTCGGCATCGCTGTATCGTAACATATATAACGAGGCGCCGTTCCGACGCCAGCACAGAGCGGCGGATTATTGCAGGACGACGAAGCCCTGCTTCTCGAACGCCGGCTTGGCCGCCGGCGATTTCAGAAAGCCGATATAGGCGGCCGCATCCGGATTGGTCGAAGCCGTGGTCACGGCGATCGGATAGATGATCGGAGGGTGGGTGGATTCGGGGAACGCCGCGACGATCTTGACGCTCTTATCGGAGGCCGCATCGGTCTGGTAGACGATGCCCAAGGGCGCCTCGCCGCGCGACACCAGCAGCAAGGTGGCGCGGACGTCCTGCGCCGGGGCGATCTTGCCCGCGACCGACGCCCACACCCCCAGCGCCTCGAGCGCCGCCTTGCCGTATTTGCCGGCCGGCACCGCGGAAGGCTCCGCCATCGCCAGGCGATCGTTGCCGAGCGTCTGCGCGAGCGGGAAATTCGGCCCGATGGTCAGATTGATCCGGCTGTCGGCCGGCGCAATGAGCACGAGCTTGTTCCCCAAGAGATTGAACCGCGTGTCCGGCTTGATGAGCTTGTGCTCGGCCACGTAATCCATCCAGTCGAGGTCGGCCGAGATGAATATGTCGGCTGGCGCGCCGTTCTCGATCTGCTTGGCGAGCGCCGAGCTCGCCCCGTAGGAGACCACGACCTTGTGGCCGGCGTCGCGCTGATACAGCGCATCGGCATCGTCCAAGGCGTTCTTGAGGCTGGCCGCCCCGAAGACCAGGAGGTCGTGGCCTTGCGCATGCGCCGCGATGCTCCAAGGAACCGTGAATGGAATCGTGAGCGCAACCACCGCGGCAATCAGCAGTGCGCGCGGGACGCCGAAAGATGTCGCCATTGTCCGGCCTTTCCATATCTTTCCAATCGCGCTATATTCGAACGAATATGTCCCTGTGTAAAGGGGACCGATCGAAAGCGGCAAGCCGATCGTTCCGGCGGGCTTGGCGCCGATGCGATCGATCGCTCGACCCCTCATCTCGACCATGAAGAAGGAGCACGCCATGAAGCTCAGCGCACGCAATCAGCTCAAGGGAAGGATCGTCGAGGTGGTCAAGGGCGCCACGACCTCCCATGTGCGCGTCGATATCGGCGGCGGCGTCATCGTGACGTCCTCGATCACCAACGAAGCGGTCGCCGATCTCGCGCTCCAGAAGGGTGACGACGCCTGGGCGGTCATCAAGGCCTCCGACGTGATGATCGGCAAATGATGTCGCTCGACCGGCGCGCGCTGCTCACCGGCCTTTCCGCCGCGCTGCTGGCGCCGCGCGGCGCGTGGGCCGCGACCGTAACCGATGGCGCCGGGCGCGCGGTGCCGGTGCCAGGGCGGGTCGAGCGGGTGTTTCCGGCCGGGCCGCCGGCTTCCATCATGCTCTATACTTTGGCCCCGGAGCTGCTGCTCGGCTGGACGCGGCCCAACGGTGCGGAGGAGCGGGAGTTCCTGCTGCCCGACATCGGCAGCCGCCCGGAGGTCGGGCGCATCACCGGCCGCGGCAATACCGCCAATCTCGAGGCCGTGCTCACCCTCAAGCCGGACCTTATTCTCGACGTCGGCTACGTGACCGACACCTATGTCTCGCTCGCCGACCGCGTGCAGCAGCAGACCGGCATTCCCTATGCGTTGCTCGACGGCAGCTTCCCGGCCACGGCGGCGGCCTACCGCATGCTCGGAGAGCTGATCGGCCGCCGCGATGACGCCGAGGTGCTCGCCGGCTACACCGAGCACACGCTCGCGACGATCTCCGGCCGGATCGCCGGCATTGCCAAGGAGCAGCGGCCGCGCGTCTATTTCGCGCGCGGACCGCGCGGCCTGGAAACCGGATTGGGCGGCTCGATCACGGTCGAGACCGTCGAGCTCCTGGCCCAGAACGTCGCCGGCGCAACCCGCGGCGGCCTCGGCAATGTCTCGATCGAGCAGGTGCTGGTGTGGAATCCCGACGTCATCGTCACCATCGACCGCGACTTCGCCGCCAAGGTCTATGACGACCCGGCCTGGGCCACGGTCGCGGCCGTCCGCGCCCGCCGCGTGCATCTGGCTCCGCACTTGCCGTTCGGCTGGGTCGATTTTCCGCCCTCGGTGAACCGGCTGATCGGCCTGTGGTGGCTGGCGAAGATTCTGTATCCGAACCTGTTTCCGGAAGACCTGAACCAGCTGACGCGCGAGTTCTATCAGAAGTTCTATCACGTGCAGGTCACCGATCAGCAGATCGATCGGGTGCTGGCCGGGACGTGATTGCTCGAGGCGGCGCCGATCAGCCGCGTGCCGACCGCGCCTGCGGCAGCGCCTGTTTGATCCGCCCGATGTCCCGCCAGGGATCCTGCTTCAGGCGGCTCAGGCGTTGCATCAGATCGCGCACCGTATATTGGTGGGCCGAGGTCGTGCGTCCGAGCTCCTCCCAGCTGACCGGAACCGAGACCGGGGCGCCCGCGCGGGCGCGGGTCGAATAGGCGGCGACCGAGGTCTGCTCCAGCGAGTTGCGCAGATAGTCGACGAAAATCCTGCCCTTGCGCAGCGACTTGGTGATCTTGGCGACGTAGCGCTGCGGATCGTCGGCCGCCATTGCGAGCGCAATTCCCTGCGCGAAGCTCTTGGCGCTGTCCCAGTCGGCGCCCGCGACCGGCAACACCACGTGCAGGCCTTTGCCGCCCGAGAGCTTCACGAAGCTGTCGAGATCGAGCGCACGCAAGCGCGCCCGCACATCGCGCGCCGCCGCCACCATTGCGGACCAGTCGGTGCCCTCGCCCGGATCGAGATCGAACACGATCACGGTCGCAGACGTCGAGGCTGATCGAGCCTGGCGCCGCGCACGTGAATCTCGAGCACGCCGGCCTGCACCAGCGACAACAGGCCGTCGAGATCCCCGATCCCGATGACCTGCCGTCCCTTGCTGTCGGTCACGGTGCGCAGCGTCTTCACGCTCAGCCCCGCGGAGGCATGCTTCTGGAAGAAGCATTGACCCTTGGTGCCCTCCGGGCAGCGCACCAATGCCAGCGGCCGTCCGACCACCTGCGGCGCCATCCAGTCCCAGACCGCGCCATAATAATCGGCGAGATCCTGCTTGGTGACGCCCACGTCCACCCAATAGACCCGGTCCGGATGCGTGAGCCGCACCTCCTGCGCTGCGGCGCGTGCTTTGCCGGCGGCAGGGTCGACGCCGGACGCCGGGGCTTTTCGCCGCGGCGACGCCGGAAGCTTCGACGTTTTCTTTGCGACGCTCGCTTTTGCGGCCATGACGGGTGTCTCCCGGGCAACTTCCTGGGCGGGTTTATCCTCGCGCACGCCCTTGAATGCAGCTTGGCGCACCAGACGGTCGGTGGTCCAGTCGCGGAAATTCGCCTCGATCACCATTTTCGGCTGCACCCAGACCACATCGCGGCGGCGCCGTTCCTGCGGCGGCGGTGGATCGATCGGCGGCCGCTCGATCTTCAAGGAATGCAAGCGCCGCCAGAGATCCTTGGCCATCGCCTGCGAATAGCCGGTGCCGACGCGGCCGCCATAGCGCAGCCGGCCGTCCTCATAATAGCCGACGATCAAAGCCCCGATGGCATCGCGCGAAACGGTCGAGGGCGCGTAGCCGATGACCACGAGCTCCTGCTGGTTGGCGCATTTGGCCTTGATCCAGCTTTCGGAGCGACCCGACACATAGGGCGACTGGGCGCGCTTGGACACGATGCCTTCGAGCGCGAGCTTACAGGCCTGCCGCAGCACGAGCGCGCCTTCGCCCTCGAAATGTGCGCTCAGCCTGATCGGCCCGGCTCGCCTTGCCTGCGCCAACAAACCGGCGAGCGCGGCCTTGCGCTCCACCAGCGGCAGCCGCATGAGGTCGGCGCCGTCGAGATGGAGAAGATCGAACGCATAATAGACGAAGCGGTCGCGCCGTGCGGCCTTGAGGTCGCCCTGCAAGGCCGAAAAGCGCGAGACACCGCTTTCGTCCTCGACCACCAGCTCGCCATCCAGCAACGCGGTGTCGGCGGGCAAATCCGCGATTGCGGCGGCGACGTTTCCGAACTTGCCGGTCCAATCCAGGCCCTTGCGGGTCAGGAGCCGCACCTCGCCGTGATCGAGCCGCGCCTGGATACGGTAGCCATCGTATTTGACCTCGTGCACCCAACCCGCCTCGCGCGGCGCCTCTTCCCGCAAGCTCGCGAGCTGGGGCGGCACGAAGTCCGGCACCGCAGCGCCGGCGGGTTTCACCTCGTGGCCTTGCTTTTCCTGGTCGACTTTTTCTTGGTCGATTTTCTCTTGGCCGCGGCCGACGCGCGCTTGGCGGCGCGCGGCTTGGCGGCCGAGCGCTTGCGGCGGGCGGGCTGCGCGATTTTCTCGGCCGATTTGCTCGACGCTTTCCCGGAGCCGCTGCGGTTCGATTGCCAGACCCGCTTGCGGCCGCGACCGGCGGCAATCTCCTCGATGGAGCGGCCGCTCACCACCGACGACGGCGTCTCCTCCAGCACATCCGGATCGCGCGCGCTGCGCGCCGCCGCGTCGTCCGACTTGATCAGCAGCCAGGGATCCTGCTTGTCCTTCGGCCCCTTGCGCATGCGCACCAGATGCCATCGGCCTTTGAGCTTCTCGCCGTCGAGCCGGAAGTCCAGGCGGCCCTTGCGATAATCCTTGCGCGGATCGCCCTGCGGAAACCAGCGGCCGCGATCCCAGATCATGACGGTACCGCCGCCATATTGACCCGGCGGGATCGTGCCTTCGAACGTGTTGTACTCGACCGGATGGTCCTCGACATGGATCGCCAGGCGCTTTTCGCCGGGGACCAGGCTCGGCCCGCGCGTCACCGCCCAGCTCTTCATCACCCCGTCGAGCTCGAGCCGAAGATCATAGTGCAGCCGGCGGGCGGCGTGCTTCTGGATGACGTAGCGGCCGCCTTGGGCGCCCGCCGCGCCGCCCCGCGGCTCCGGTGTCACCCGGAAATCACGCTTCTTTCGATAGAGCTTGCAGGCTCACGGCTCAGCCCACCGGTCCAAGTCGTCTGTCGGTGTCCGGCCCACGCATCAGCTTCGCCATGCGGCTTCGTTCTTCTGCTCGTAATCGCGAAAGGCCTTGACCAGACCGCCCAAAACCTCGGCCGAGGTCTCGAACATCGCCTTGAGTTGCGGTTCGTCGACTTTTTGGACGTCCTCCCGCAAGTGGTCGATGGTTTCCTTCAAACGACGCTGCATTTTCTGGGTATGGTGGCGGGGATCATGATCGGCGGTGCTGGCCATCCGGAGCCTCCAGGGCAATTTGCGCTCGGCACGGAAACCGGTCCGAGACTACCCATTAACGACAGGTATTGCGCCAGGGTTCCGCGCCGGAACCGGCATCCGCGCCGAAACCGGCAAATGCCGACTACGCGAAATCACCGGACCAGGCTCGCTTTGGTCCGGTGATTTCCAAGTGATTTCCAATTCCAAATATGGGAGCTTTCAGCAGCCGCTGACGCCGCCCGTGTTGGGAACCGGCATCGGGTTCGCCTTGAGCTGATTTTGCGTCGTGGGCTGACTGGACCCGACGGTTCCGCCGTTGATCAGCGGCGGGGTGCCGGTGGCGTTGCCGGGAGGCGACGTACCGGTCGCGCTGCCCACGGTCGATCCGCTCCCGCAGCCTGGGCGCGTCGTCCCGCTCGCCGTGTTGGATCCCGGCGTGGTCGACTGCCCTGGGGTCGCGGTTGATGATTGCCCCTGCGTCGGCGAGGGAATGCTCGTGGATTGGCCCGGTGTCGGCGCAGGAGCCGGCCCGATGCCACCGCCGAGCGAGCTGCCCGGACTGCCGGAGGAGCCTGCTCCGGCAGCGCCCGCTCCGCCGGCACCACCGCCAGCGCCCTGTGCGAAGGCAAGGCCGGCGCTGCCCGCGAGGAAGAGGCCCGTCACCACGGCGGTCAAACGATGTCGCTTCATTTGCATCTCGATCTCCTTGTGTTGCTTCCGACGAACCAACGCCTGCATGCGGGGGCAGTTCCCGAAAACAGCCCGCAAGACGCGTTCCGAGATGCACCGTCAGCCACGTCAAATGACTTGCGGCGGCGCGGAATTTGAAAGCGCGCGATGGCTGCGCGCAGCGACAGCGAAAGGCGCCCGCTTATGCGGCCTTCTTGTTCCGCCGCGCGGCCTTGCGCTTGCCGTTTCGGCGCGCCGGCCGTTCGCCGTGCAAGCTGCGGCGAAGCGCTTCCATCAAGTCGATCACCTTGCCGCTCTCTGCGGCAGGCTTCGGCGCCTCGATCTTGTGGCCGGCCGCCTTGCGCTTCATCAGCTTTCGCAACTCCAGCTCATAGCGGTCCTTGAACCTGGCGGGATCGAAATGGCCGGCCTTGGTGTCGAGGATATGCGCGGCGAGATCGAGCATATCCTTGCGCACGCGCACGCTCGGCACCGCGGAGAAAAAATGCTCTTCGTCGCGCACCTCGTAGTCGTAGCGGAGCGTCGTGCCCAGGATTCCCTTGCCGAGCGGCTCGAGCGCGATGGTGTGCTCGCGGTTGGCGATCACGATGCGCGCCAAGCCGGCCCGGTCCTTGTCCTTCATGGCGTCGCGGATCACGCCGAAGGCCTCGGCCCCGACCTTGCCGTTCGGCACGATGTAGTAGGGTCTGTCGAGATAGCGCCGGTCGATCTCGGCGAGCGGCACGAAGCTGTCGATATCGATCGTGTGGGTGCTTTCGATCTCGACCGCCGCCAGCTCCTCCTCGTCGATCTGGACGTAGCGCCCTTTTGCCAGCTCGTAGCCGCGGCCCTTGTGCTGCTTGTCCACCACATCGCCGGTCGTTTCGTCCACCATTTGCTGGCGCAGACGATGGCCCGTCTTGGTGTTGATCTGATGAAAATGGGTCTTTTCCGATTGCGTGATGGCCGGAAACAGCTCGATCGGGCAGGTCACGAGCGAAAGTCGCAGGTAGCCCTTCCAGTAAGCGCGTGCCATGTCGGATTCCCTTGCGAAGGTTGAGCTGCGGGGCCACCGCGCTCACGTGAAAGCTGCGGCAGGCGATGGCGCGGTCGCGCCCCTACACAGGCGATTGGCCTCGTGCCGCCACACGCCACCCGGCGTGACGTAGCAATAAACTTCGCCCCGCGTCCCGATGAACACGATGCCGTGTGGGTCGGGTTTCCCTTGTCCCATTTCATCTTTTCATTTTGAATGGCGATCCGGGTCCCGGGCGGCAGCACGCCCTCTTGGCTTGTCGGCTGGGCTTGGCTCGAGTTACTGCCGAAAGGGCCGGAAGGGCGGAGGACCGTTCAGCCTAGACTAGCGTCTCGATTTGCGCTTGGGGACTTTCTTGCCCTTCTTGCGCGCCTCCGAGAGGCCAATGGCGATCGCCTGCTTGCAACTCTTGACCTTCCCGCCTTTGCCGCCCTTGCCCCGCTCGAGGGTGCCACGCTTGCGCTTGCGCATGGCGCCTTCGACATCCTTCGATGCGCTCCGGGAATACTTACGGGCCATGGGTTTGCTCGCTGCTGTCAGTGTCGAGGCTGGGTTTCGGTCTTTGGCGCCTCCCTGGTCACGCCGCACCAGGCGCGCGCCAGCTCGATGAAAAGATCGCGGTCATGGTCCGACCTCGCCCGCTCGGCCATGCGGATGCACTCCGCGGCGCGCTCGCTGAACTCCTGCAGGATCATCTGGAGCCTCCCGATTGATGCGTTCCGGCAAGCAAATTCCGTTCAACGCCAAAAGTTCCGCACTTCAGATGCACGGCATCGGCCATTCACGCCGCCACCTTCAAAGGCGGCTCAAATATTCCGCCTGCTTGATCGAGCGGCCGCGCCGCGACCCGTCCGGTGAACCATTTCCAGGATCGCAGGTTGGTGGGGACCAGGGAGCTGGAGAAATTCATGCCGGAAAGAACTGTTCTGCCGGCGGTAGCCGCACACGGTGCGACCCGCCTGCCCGCGGTCGATCTCGACAGCTACAACATCGAGCTCAAGGACGACGAGGGCTTCATCGGCGACCGTGCCAGCAAGGGCGCGTTTCGGGAGATCATCCAGAACTGGCGCAAGTCGCTGCGGCAGAACGGCGGCGATCCGCTCGGCGAGGAGCTCGGCGACGACCTGAGCCGCAAGCAGCTCGACGAGCTTCTGGACCGGGGGGAGCCGGAGGCCGCAGGGATCATCCATGGCGCGATCGAGGACTTCTCCCAGGAGCTCGCCTTGGTCATTCGCCGCTATCTCAAGCTGAAGGGCTGGAAGGACACGCAACGCGTCGCCGTCGGCGGCGGGTTTCGCGCCAGCCGGGTCGGCGAACTCGTGATCGGGCGGACATCGATCATCCTCAAAGCCGACAAGATCGATATCGGGCTTTCTCCCATTCACTACGACCCGGACCAGGCGGGTTTGATCGGGGCGGCCCATCTGGCGCCGGCTTGGCTGTTCGAGGCCTACGACGCCATTCTGGGCGTCGATATCGGGGGGACCAACATTCGGGCCGGGGTCGTCAATCTCAACCTCAAGAAGGATCCCAACCTCGGCAAGGCGAAGGTGTGGAAGTTCTCGCTCTGGCGTCACGGCGACGAGGAAGGGGTCAAGCGGGAGGATGCCCTGGAGACCTTATCCGGGATGCTGCACGGATTGATCGAGGCCGCCGACCGCAAGGCCATCAGGCTCGCACCCTTCATCGGCATCGGCTGCCCGGGACTGATCGCGGAAGACGGCTCGATCGCGCGCGGCGCGCAGAACCTGCCGGGCAATTGGGAGAGCAGCCGGTTCAACCTCCCGCTCCGATTGCACGGCGCCATTCCCAGGATCGGCGACCATGAAACCTCGATCGTCATGCACAACGATGCCGTGGTCCAAGGCCTGAGCGAAATTCCGTTCATGCAGGACGTCGAACGCTGGGGCGTGCTGACGATCGGTACCGGACTCGGGAACGCCCGCTTTACCAATCGGGGTGGCGGCGGAGAATAACCCGCGGCATCCGCCGCTCCGACACCTGCCCGCGCGGGCGCCAAGCCCGAAGTCAGGCGCTTCCGACCACCGCCGCGTCGAGCGCCGTCCGGGGATCGAAGACAAATCGCCGTTCGGTGTCACCGCAACTTTCGCATTGGAACGTCCGGTATTCGAACCCGGGGCGCGCGACCTCGTCGTGGGGCTCGACCAGGGTGAGGCGCATTTCGCTGCCGCAAACGAAGCATTTCATGGGAGGCTCTCCCCATATCCCGCAGGACGCCGACCGCCTATCCGGTCTCCAATCGTAATAACCACGGTGGCGAAAAGTTCCACCGGCAGCCGCACGCCGGTACAGCGCTGAAGCTCGGAAACGGCCCATGACTTTGAGATCGGCCGAGAGCTCCTCGCGGGAACCAAACCCAATCACTCGCGTTGGGGACCATGGCGGAAACCTGGAATTCCCGGACCTTGAAATCGCAGGCTCTCAAATCACCTGGCGACGAATGGGCAACCCCCGTGTTCGGGGTTCTCGCCGTGATCGTGACCGGGGCAGCCAGCCTTTTTCTGGTGCTCTATGCGCTTTGCCAGCCCACGATCAGCCCAAACCCGGGAGTAGCCGCCTATACGCCTCCGCCCGCCACCCGCTTGGTTCCGCTACCGCGCCAGAGCGACGCCCCGGAGCTCGCCGATCTTCCGCCCGACCCGCCCTCTCCGCTCAGCGCGCTGGCACAGGCGCAAGCCAGCGATCAGCCCGTGAAGCATGAAGTCCACCCCCCGGCCCGCAAGCACACGCGCGTCGACCCGGGCGATTACGATCAGCGAAAGCTCGGTTATGTCCAGCAGTGGGATTTCGGGTACCGCGGTTGGAGCAACAACCGCACGTTCAGCGGCGGCCCCAAATCCTGGTTCTGACCGATCCCGGTCTTGATTCACCATGAGCAAGGCGCGACGCCGACCGCGGCTCGCGACTGTTTGGAACCAAACGCACTATGGAATGTTGCTCATCCGGTAATCCAAAAAACCCCCAGAAAGGATCAGCACATGCGATTGATGTTCAATACCCTGGCGATCGCCACGGTCATCGGCGCCGCCGCCTTATTGTCCCCGCAGGCCCACGCCGACCGCGTGTGCAAGCAGGAGTGCTCGGCGGGGGTCTGCAAGGAGCAGTGCGTCGAGACGCGGGATCGGGACCGCGATCGGGTCACGATCGAGCATCGGGAAGAGCGGCATGAAGACAAACCCGGCATCGAGCTCAAGGCGCCCGGCGTCGGCGTCGAGATCGGGCACTGACATTTGGAAAGCGGCGTGCATCCGCCGCAAGTCAAGATCTCCGAAACGATGCACACTGCGGACGCGTGTCCGCCCCCTTCCACTTCACCAGCACCCCGTCCCGAGGACGGGGTTTTTCTTTGCACCGGAACGATAAATGCCGCCTCGGGCAGACCGCGCCGGAACTCCTCCTCCCGTGGGCATGAGGAACAAATCATTGAGCCCAGGACTTCATGTCTCTGCGATTCTCGACATACAGCAGGGCCCGATGACCAGCGAATTGAGCGCGTCCAACCGCGAACAGTTTGACGGCGGCGAAGGCCGGCCTGCCGAGGCGCTTGCTCTCATCAAGAGCGCCGGCTTGCGCCATGTCAGCGCCGATGCTCTCTCGATCCGGCGGCGCCGCTGCGGAAAGGGCTGGATCTATCTCGGCTCAGACGACCGGCGCATCGCGGACCATGCCACGCTGCGTCGGTTGGCGCGGCTCGCCGTGCCGCCGGCCTATCAGGATGTCCTCTACGCGGAGGATCCGGCCGCCCACCTGCAGGCGATCGGCCGCGATTCCGAGGGCCGCCTGCAGTATCGCTATCATCCGCGCTGGGAACGGGTGCGCGAGATCCGAAAGGCCCGCCGGCTGGCACGGCTCGCCGATGCTTTGCCGCGCATCCATCGCAGCCTCAGCCGCCATCTCGCCGCGACCGAGCCGACCCGGCATCTCGCGTTTGCGGCCGTCATCGATTTGGTGGCACGCACCGCCATTCGGCCGGGCAGCGAGAGCTACGCGCGCCTGCGCGGAACACGTGGCGCCGCCACCCTGCTCAAGTCGAATGTCTCGATCTATGGCGAGACCATCACGCTGACGTTTCGGGGCAAAGGCGGCAAGACGATCGTCAAGGAATTCACCGCCCCGCGGCTGGCTCGGGTGATCGTGTCATTGCAGCAATTGCCGGGACGGCGGCTGTTCCAATACCGGACCGAAGACGGTGACTTGCGCCATGTCACCGCCCGGGAGGTGAATGATTTCCTGCGCGAGATCGCCGGGATGCGCATCTCGTTGAAGGATTTTCGCACCCTTCTGGCGTCGGCGAGCGTATTTGAGACACTGGCGCGGGCGGAGCCGGGCGCGAGCGAGCGAAAGCGTCGCAAGCAGGTCTTGGAGGCGGTCCGTATCGCCGCCACGGACCTTGCGAATACGCCGGCCATTTGCCGCAAGAGCTACGTCCACAGGGCCGTGGTGGCGGCGTTCGAGGACGGCGTGCTCGAGCGATTCTCGGAAGCCCTGCGGCACTGCCGTTCGGCGACCCGGCGAGCCCAGATGCTGACCGAGATCATTGCCGCGGATACGGAGCAGGCGCTGGGGGTTTGACCGGCAGGCATTGCTCAAGCAACCATCCCGCAACGTCATACACTAGACATATATGCTTAATTAATAAACCAATACAATGAATTTGCAGAATGCCCTTAACGGGCGCACGACCCTGCGCGGCCCTCGCCGGCATGGTCCCAGGCAGGCCGACCGCGCCCATTCACGCGCCCCGATGCTGGGCTGGCTCCTGCAATGCTGGCTATCGAACAGACGGGTCCCTATATTGCGTATACCGCTGACATCGATGCTATCGGGCGTCAGTGGCTGAGAGACGCGACCGCGCTCCCGCCTCAACGGCAGGAGCGCGCCATGGCATCACCCAATCCCCACGCGTCGAATCGCGTCCTGGCCGCCCTGGCGGCGGCGGACCGCGATCAGCTGCTGCCGCATCTTCGGTCGATCGAGCTTCCGCAAGAGATGATCCTGTTCGAGGCCGGCGATACCATCAGCCGCGTCTTCTTTCCTCATTCCGGGGTCGTTTCGCTGGTGGTGGAGCTGTCGTCGGGCGAGATGATCGAAGCCGCCATGATCGGTCGCGAAGGCGTGGTCGGGGGCCTATCCGCTCTCGATACGAAAATCTCGATCGGCCGGGCGATCGTCCAGATCGCCGGAGCGGCATCGGTCATCGATGTGGATCATGTCCGTCGCCTGGCCGAGGAGAGCGTTGCCTTTCGCACCACCCTCATCAGGCACGAGCAGGTCCTGCTGGCGCAATCGCAACAATCTGCCGCCTGCAATGCCATCCACACCATCGAGGCGCGCCTCTCGCGTTGGCTCCTGCGCTGCCGCGACCTGATCGGCAGCGACGACCTCCCGCTCACCCAGGAGTTCATCGCCCAGATGCTCGGTGTGCGCCGCACCAGCGTGTCGATCGTGGCCAATACCCTGCAACAGGCCGGCCTCATCAGATACAAGCGCGGAAACATCCGCGTGCTCGATCTCGAGGCGCTGCAGGAAAGCGCCTGCGAGTGCTATTGGACGGTCAAGTCGCTGTCCGATCGGCTCATCGGAGCGCAGCCCGCCGCCTGATTCGACCGCCGTGGTCCGGGGACCCGCGGTCCTGAGGTGTCGCTCCGGTCGGCGACGCCGGCCCGTCTGCGCGGCCGCGGCTGCCTTGGTAATCGCCCGTGCCTGCGCTAACATGGCGCCAAAGCGACACTCGAGAAAGCACGGGAGGTGACATGCGCTCGAACATGAAAAACTGGATTCTCGCCGCCGCCACGATCGCGCTCGCCAGCATGGGCGCGGTGGCGGGGGTCTCGGCCCAGCAGCAGGCGCCGCAACGCGCCGCTTCGCCGACCCAGCCGGCGGAGCCCGCCAAGGACTACAATCAGCGCGCCCTCGAGATCTACGAGTTCAGGAAAGCCGCGCAGAGCGGTCCGGCCCGCGGCCAGGAGATCTACTACTACAAATGCTGGATCTGCCACAACGAGCTGGCGGAAGGCGGCGCCCCCAAGCTCGCCGGCCTGTTCAAGCGCACTACGCTCGTCACCGGCGCGCCCGTCAGCGACGAGACCGTCAAGGACCAGATCCGCAACGGCAGCGCCAATATGGCGGCCTACAAATACGCCTTGAACGATGCCGACCTGAACGACCTGGTGAGCTGGCTGCACGACGAGAAGTGCTGCTGGAACTCCGACGCGCCGCCGCCGAACCCGCGCTACAAGGACGCCGCCGCGGCACCCGCGCAATCGCTCTATGGGGCGCTCACCGGCGGGCCCAAGGGCATGGTCAAGAATGCCCGCGGCGAGCCGATCGAAGGCATCATGGTGCAGCTGATCGCCGACAAATCCGCGATCCGCACCACGGTTTACAGCCACGCCGACGGCCACTATGAATTCCCGCAGGTCGCGCCCGGCGCCTATACGCTGCGCGTCGCCAAGCCGAAGGAGTTCTATCCGTGGTCGAAGGAGAAGGTGGAGATCAAGGGCGCCGACAAGCTCGAGGACATCACGCTCCTGCGGGTGACGGCGGGCGAGTTCCTGCCGCCCTTCCCGGAGATCGAGGCGCAGCTCACCGGATCGGAATGGCTGCAGAACCTGCCCGGCACCGGCCAGGACAAGAAGACGCTCACGGTCTATTGCAACTTCTGCCACGAATATCAGCAGATCTTCCGCAACCACTATGACGAGGCCGGCTGGTCCAAGATCGTCTACCGCATGACCCACGGCGCCGGCTCGACCTTGATCAACATCCGCAATCCCGGCCGCCTGACGCCGGCCGAGGAAAAGAGCTTCGCGCATTGGCTGGCGACCGCGCGCGGTCCGGATTCCAAGGATCCGAACTTCGTGGTGCAGCCGCGCCCGCAGGGACGGCAGACCAATGTGGTCGTCACCGAATACGAGCTGCCACGGCTCGAGGTCTCGGCCCACGACACCGCCGGCGATGCCCAGGGCCGGGTCTGGTACTCGACCCACCGCAGCTCCTATGTGGGCCGGCTCGATCCCGCCAACGGGCATGTCGAGGAATTTCACGTGCCGTTGCCGGCAGCCGGCTCGGAGCCGGGCACGCACTGGATCTTCGTCGACCAGAAGGGCGCGATCTGGGGCTCCGAGAACTGGGCGCACAACATCTGGACGCTCCAGCCCGATATGAAGGACTTCAAGCGCGTGCACTGGAACGTCCAGGAGCCCGTCAACTCGCCCATGGGCGGCAATTACGCGCTCGACGACGAGGGCAACATCTGGCGCTGCCGCGAGGGCGAGGTCGCCCGCATCAATGGCGTCGATGGAAGCAAGATGGAGGCGGTCAAGACCAAGAAGTTCGCCTCCACCTATGGCAGCGCCATGAGCTTCGACCATCGCTATTTCGGCGGCGGCGCCTGGCCCAAGGACGGCATGGTGATCTACGACCGCAAGACCGGCCAGGTGTTCGAGCCCGACACCAGCCCGGATTCAGGCCCCGCCCGCGGCGAGTTCGATGCCGCCGGCAATTACTGGGCGGCCGGCCGCGGCGGCTCGCTGATCAAGTTCGACATCGCCACCAAGCTGGTGCACGAGTATCCGCTGCCGACGCCCTACACCTCGCTCTACACCGCCAAGGCCGACAAGAACGGCGAGGTGTGGGCCGGCGAGCTCAACGGCGGCCACTATCTGCGCTTCGATCCCAAGACCGAGCAGTTCACCACCTACACCCTGCCCGAGCCCTTCGCCATGGACCGCGAGTCCTGGATCGACAATTCCACCAGCCCGGTCTCGGTCTGGTTCGTGGACCACGACGGCTGGCTGGTGCACATCCAGCCGCTGGACTGAAAGGCGGGCGACCGGCGGGGCGGACATGGCGCGGCGCAATTCGATGGATTGCGCCGCCGGCAAATCATCATGGAGGACGCCGATGACCCTGATCAATGATCGGATCAACCGTCGGATCGCCCTGGCGCAGCTGACCGCCGCAACGGTGCTCGCGGCCGGCGCCGCCCGGGCGCAGCGGCCCGATCCTTCGCTGGCGCAGATCAAGACCACCGATCTCGGCCGCAAGACCTACATGCTCGAAGGCCTGGGCGGCAACATCCTGGTCGTGATCGGCGACGACGGCATCATCATGGTGGACGCCGAGCTCGCGCCGCTGCATGACAAGATCAAGGCCGCCATCACCGAGAGCTCGAATCTTCCCGATCAAGTATCTGGTCGACACCCATTTCCATGGCGAGCAGACCGGCGGCAATGCGCCGTTCCATCGCGACGGCGCCATCGTGGTGGCGCAGGACAATGTGCGGGTCCGCCTGCTCGCCGGCACCACCAACGGCCTCAACTACAACAAGAGCCCGCCGGCGCAAGCGGACGCGATCCCGACCGAGACCTATGTGGGCGGGACCAAGACCGTGGAGGTCCGTGGCCGCAGCGCCCTCCTCACCCATGCCACCAACGCCCATACCGACGGCGACAGCTGGATCCATCTTGCGGATGCCAACGTCATCTTCACGGGTGATCTCTTCTACAACAACAGCCGCTATCCGATGATCGACTACGCCAACGGCGGCGACATCCGCGGCATGGTCCGCGCCAACGAGGCCTTCCTCAAGCTGGCGAATGCCGAGACCAAGATCGCCTCGAGCCGCGGCGGCGCCGTGGCCGGCAAGGCGCAGGTGGCCGAGTTCCGCGACATGCTGGCGACGGCGCGCGACCGCATGGCGGCCATGGTCGGCAAGGGCATGACCGAGGAGGAGGCGGTGGCGGCCAAGCCCTTTGCGGACCTCGATGCCAAGTGGGCCGGCGACGAGCGGGACTCGGTCAATTTCATCCGCAACGCCTACAACTCGTTCAAACGGTCTTGACGGCGGAACGCTGCGCGTCCGCACCGCATGATCATTTCTTGGGGCCGAAATATTTCTGGAACAATCTCGGGTCCGGCGGCGGCTCGTCCTTCTGGAGCGGCATCAGATAGCCCTCCGAATCCTCGAGATACATCCGGCCGCCGATCGCGATCATGCGGTTTTCCTCGGCGCAATTGTCCTCCTGCGGCCTGGCGTCATGCACGCGCTTATAGAAGCGCGACACCGTCCAGGGCTGGGTGAAAGCATGATCGGCGGTGGTGATCTCGTTGTGCATGATGTCGGGGTCGGCTTTGTCGAGGGAGAGCCTTTCCTTGACGACGGTCTCGCCGTCGGAGGCGAGCGGGATGCCGCTGTTGTCCATCAGGCGCAGACCCTTGAGGGCGCGGGTCTCGATCTCGAGCGTGCGGTAGGTCCCAGCACTGTCCGGATCGAGCCACTTGCCGATGGAATAGCCGACATAGCTCGGGTCGATATCCTTGGGCCAGGCGCGCCCGTCGGTATAGATGCGCCGGAGCGGACTGGTCGACTCCAGCAGCATATAGACGACGGTCGGCTTGACGATGAACTCCATCGGCGCGCCCAGGGTCATGACCCGGGGCATCCCGACCGGCCCGCAGGTGTACTTGGGATCGAACGCAATACCGGCCTTCGCCTTGGCGAGGTTCGCCTCATAAACGGCTTGGTATTCGGGGGTCAGCGGCGCTTGCTGCCCGGGACCCGGCGGCTTGCTCGGATCCCAGGATCCGGGCGGGCTTCCGCGGCCCCACAGGCCCTCCCAGGCCGAGTATTTATTCGGCTCTTCCGCCCTGGCGGCCATCGACACGCACAGCAGCGCCGCGACCGCGACGACCGAGCTCCGGTAACCCATGGCGTTCCCCCGTCTTGCGCGCCGCGCAGCGCCGAACGATGCCCCGCGATCCGAGGCGGGCTGCTCAGCGCTTTAGAAATCCGGCTTGCTCGCCGTCGGAACGTACGCTTGGGCTTTCCCGGCGAAGAACTCGAACGGATTTTCCGAGCAGACGATTTCCGGCCATTCCATCGCGGGGCGCTCGTAAGTGACGACCCCCGACCAGGGCACCGTAAAGACGCCGTCGTCCTCCACCGTGAAAACAACCTGCAGGCGCTTGCCGCGGTAGGAGAGATCGGAGGCAGTGTCAGGAACGCGAATATTCTCTTTGAGATTGCGCGCGACCGCCGCCTGGGCCTCCGCATAGTCAATCATCCGATAGCGCTCGACGACGTGCAGCGCCGGGCTGAACGGGGTGCCGTACATATCGACCATGGCGAAAGGCCGGTCGGCTTTGACCGCGACGGTATCGACCACCAGCGTATCACCTTCGTAATGGCCCACGGAATCCCCGTACCAGGATGGCGTCACGCCGGCCGGATGAGTTTCGTTCAGGCGCACATGGCGGAATTCAGGACCCCGCAGGTAAATGAAAACGATCTGGTGCGGCTGTTGCAGCACTTGCACGCCGGGCTGGAAAAAAATGTAAGGCACCCCGGAGGGCCAGCACCGGTTGCTCGGAGTTGGGAAGGTCATATTGGCCAACGAGGTCTCCCCGTGCTTTTTTACGATCGCCGCCGCCCCGGGCTTCAAGATCGGATTGGTGAAGTCACCGACAAACTTACCAGCGCCTCCCCCGTTCGCGCGATGCAATCTGTTGAAGATCGGGCCCGGCCCCGATGCCGGCGGCTCGACGCCGGGAAAATAGGGATGCACCCACATTCCGGAAAACTCAGGAATGGACGTGGTGCCTTGCTTGCTGCCCGCCAAAGGCGACGCCGTTTGAGCGAAGGCAGGCATTGCCATCGCGGCCAACAACGCCGCCGAGAAGCAGAAGCCCAGCCGCTGCACGCTCATGATCGCCTCCCGTTTCTCAACGGCGCTCCCCTTGGTCGAGACGGCGGAGCAGCTACCGCATCTTCAGCACGATGACGCGATCGCTGCTCGGATCGGTGACGGGGCGCAGCTTTGCGACCTGCTCGGTCGACACCGCCGTGGCGCCGTTGCCCCAGGCGCCGCGCACGAAGCTCAGCACTTGGCCGATCGACTTGTCGTTGAGCTGGATGCGGAATTGCGGCATGCGATAGGCGTCGGGAACGCCCTTCACCACCAGCGGGTCGGCCCCGTTCAGCACCAGATTGACGAGCGATGACGGATCGGCGTCGAGCACGGCGGGATTGCCGGCGAGCGGCGGAATGAACGGAGCCTGGCCCTTGCCGTCCATACCGTGGCAGGCGGCGCAGGCGCCGAGATAGATCGCGGCGCCCGGCTGCTGCGGCTTGCCGGCCTCGAGCGTCTTGGTTGCGGCATCGTCATAGACGAATTGCGCCTGCGACTCCGTCGCCGGCAGCGACTTGATGAACGACGCCATCGCGCCGATATCCTGGTCGGAGAGATAGGGCGTACTGTTGTTGACCACGTCGAGCATCGAGCCGAAGGCTACACCCTTGTCGTTGTGGCCGCTCTTGAGGAACGCTGCGAGATCGTCCTGCGACCATCCGCCCAGCCCGGTGCGCAGGTCGCCGCGCAGGTTCGGCGCCGACCAGGCATCGAGCTCCGCGCCGCGCAGATAGGCGCTGCTTCCGTCGTCGAGCGCTTTTTCCTGAAATGCCCAACCGCGCGGCGAGTGGCAGGCGCCGCAATGGCCCAGCCCCTCGACCAGATAGGCACCGCGGTTCCAGGCAGCATCGCGACCCGCACGCGGCTCATAGGGGCCGGAGCGCGCAAAAACCGTGTTCCAGATCGCCAATGGCCAGCGCGGGCTGAGGTACCATGCAATCTCGTTCGGCTTGTTCGCCTGCTTGACCGGTGGCACGTCCTTCATGAAAAAAGTGTAGAGCGCCTGGACGTCCTCGTTGCTGATCTTCGCATAGGACGGATAGGGCATCGCCGGATAGAGGTGGTGCCCGTCCTTGGCAATGCCCGAGCGCACCGCGCGATCGAAGTCCGCGAGCGAATAATCGCCGATGCCGGTGTCGGGATCGGGCGTGATGTTGGTCGAATAGATCGCCCCCATGGGGGTTCCCATGCGCAGGCCGCCGGCAAAGGCCTTGCCGCCGCGCACCGAATGACAGGCGATGCAATCGCCGGCGCGGGCCAGATACTCACCTTTGCCGGCGGGCGCCTCGGCGCCTTGTGCATGCGCGCCCGTGCTCGCGCTCAAGACCAGAAGCGCCGCGGCGAGAAGCTTGGTCCGGCTCATGAATTCGCCCCAGATCTTTCGAACCACGTTTTTCGCACCAGCCTCGGCGCACGATGCCGAGCGAAGCGTGCACCGATGTCACAGAACGGGATGACGACTTGAGCAAACGTCATCCCGTTCCGGCACCTCGGGCCGCGATGGCGCCGTGTTCAGGTCGATTTGTAGGACAGATCGTGATCGATGATCGGCAAGGTGCGAATGCGCTTGCCGGTCACCGCGAAGATCGCGTTCGCGACCGCGGCGGCGATCGGCGGCGTTGCGGGCTCGCCGGCGCCGCCCCAGACCTTGCCGCCGCTCGGCACCAGATGCACGTCGATCTTCGGCGCCTCCGCCAGCCGCACCATGCGGTAGGTGTCGAAGTTGCCCTGCACCGGGATGCCGTCCTTGATGGTGATCTTGCCGTAGAGCGCAGCG
Organism: uncultured Alphaproteobacteria bacterium; assembly: GCA_963744275.1. Classification (GTDB taxonomy): domain Bacteria; phylum Pseudomonadota; class Alphaproteobacteria; order Rhizobiales; family Xanthobacteraceae; genus VAZQ01. Next base: position 151,176 of record CAVUSX010000017.1, on the reverse strand, counting down.
CTCAACCCGAAGATCACCGCGCCCTCGCACTGCTCGGCGATGGTGAGCGGATTGACCATGTAGCGGGTATCGAGCGCGACGGTGACGCGATCGACCTTCACGTCGCCGTTCGGCTTGACGGTCACCTCGGCGACCTGCGCGCAGAGGCTGTCGGTATCCTCGCAGATGGCGATGCCGCGGCCGCTGCCGTGCGGCAGCGGCTTGCCCCAGTCGCCCTTCTCGGCCGCGGTGTCCAGCACCTTGAGCCAGTCGGGCTTCCCTTCGAGCAGCTTGCGCCGCATCTGGTAGGGATCGAGCCCGGCCGCCGCGCCCATCTCGTCGAGGAAGCTCTCGATCGCGAAGACGTGCTGGTTCGCACCGGGGGCGCGCCAGAACCACACCGGCAGGTGCGTGTTCTTGTGCAGCGCCTCGACCCGCATGTTCGGCACGGCGTAGCCGTTGTCGGCCAATCCGGCGACCGCCATCGGCTCGGGCTTGCCGGGAGGAAGCGGCCGCCCGACGGTCTGGAGGATCGAAGAGGTGACGACGCGCATCGACCAGGCGGTCGGCATTCCGTCCGCACCGACGCCGGCCTTGAAGGCGACCACCGCATGGGGACGGAACTTGTCCTGGCGGGTATCCTCCTCGCGCGTCCAGACCAGCTTGACCGGCCGCTGCACCACCTTGGCGATGGCGATCGCCTGCGCGAGCTCGTCGTTGGCGTCGCGCCGGCCGAAACCGCCGCCCACGAAGGCGTTGTGGATGTAGACCTGCTCGGGTTTGAGGCCCGCAGCGCGGGCCGCCGCCGTGAGCGCGGAGTCCGCCGCCTGCGTCCCGAACCAGACATCGAGCCGGTCGGGCTGCAGATGCACGGTCGCATTCATCGGCTCCATCGGCGAATGCGACAGGTAGGGCGTCTCGTAGACGGCCTCGAAGGTCTTGGCGGCGCCCGCGATGCCCTTGTCGAAATCGCCGTCGTTGCGCGCGGTCAGCATGGGCTCGCTGAGCGCCGCGCGGAACGTCCTCGAGAGCATCTCGCTGTCGACCGCGCCGGCCGCGCCGACATCCCATTCGGGCTGCAGCCGCGCCAGCGCCTGCTTGGCGCGCCAGTAGCTGCCGGTCGCGACCACCGCCACCGCGTCGTCGAGCCGCACGACCTTGAGCACGCCGGGGGCGCCGGCGGCCGGCAATTCGTCGACGCTCTTGAGCTTGCCGCCCGGCACCGGGCAGGCATTGATGGCGGCGAACACCATGCCGGGAATCTGCGCGTCGATCCCGAACTTGGCCGATCCGTCGATCTTGTGGACCACGTCGATGCGCGGCATCGGCTTGCCGATGAAGGTGAACTTGTCGGGCGTCTTGATCGCCGGCTCCTTGGCGAGCACGACCTTGGCGGCATCGGGCGCCACCTCGCCGTAGCGCAGGGTGCGGCCGGAGGGACCGTGGGTCACCACGCTCGCGGCGGCCGTGCACTCGCTCGCCGGCACGTTCCAGCGGGCCGCGGCGGCCGTGATCAGGCGCTCGCGCGCGCTGGCGCCGACCTGCTGCACCCGCTTCTGCGAGGCGCGCACCGAGCGGCTGCCGTTCGAGAACATGTCGCCATAGACCTTTTTCTCGGGGCCGTTGCGGTTGGCGGAGGCATATTCGATCCGCACCTTCGACCAATCGCACTGCAGCTCCTCGGCGATCATCATCGGCAGCGCCGTCATGCTGCCCTGCCCCATCTCGGCGCGCTGATAGCGGATCAGGATGGAATCGTCGGGATCGATCGCGATCCAGGCGTCGATCTCGTTCGGGTCATGGGCGTGGTCGTCGTTCCAGGGCTGCGCCAGCACGGTGGCGGCCCGCGCGGTGCGCGGCGCGATACCAAACCCGATGGCGAAGCCGCCGGCCGCGGTCGCGGCGGTGACGATAAAATGGCGGCGGGTGAGCTTGGAAGCGGTGAGGCGGTCCATCGGTTTCCTCCCTTACGCTTTCATCAGGTCGGCGGCGCGATGGATGGCGCGACGAAGCCGTTCATAGGTCCCGCAACGGCAAATGTTGGTGATGCCGGCATCGATCTCGGCATCGGTCGGGTTGGGGTTGCGCTTGAGGAACGCCACCGTGGCCATGATCTGGCCGGACTGGCAGTAGCCGCATTGCGGCACGTCCTCGGCCAGCCACGCCTGCTGCACCGGGTGCTTGGCGTCGGGCGAAAGCCCCTCGATGGTGGTGATGCTGGCATTCTTGAGGGCGCCGATCGGCACCGAGCAGGAGCGCATCGCCTGGCCGTTGATGTGGACCGTGCAGGCGCCGCATTGCGCGATGCCGCAGCCGAATTTGGTGCCGGTCAGGCCGACTGCGTCGCGCAGCGCCCACAGCAGCGGAGTATCAGGCTCGAGATCGACCTGATATTGCGATCCATTGACCGTCAGCGTGATCATCGTCAGGGCTCTCGCATGGCTGGATGCTGGGTATAACGGCGAATCTTAGCACAATCCCCTGCCCCGGCAATCTCGGGTGGCGCCTTCCCGCCGCCATCACGGGTTCGTGCAGCCGGGTGTCGGATAGCCTCCGGGAAGGCAACGCCACGGGTATGCGCGAGTTCCCCCGGTTCCCTCGGCCGCATGGTCGCAGGCCGCGGCAGCAGTTCAAGCCGATCTTGATTTGTGGTCCCATTGGACGTACATTCGTCATAGGTCATTTTTCGATATGGAGGCCGGATATGCCCCGCGCCCGAACTGCCGCTGCCGCCCGTAAGGAACACCGCGCGCGCGCATCGCGCCTCGGCATCCGCGTGGATGTTCAGACCAAGAAGATGGTGGCGCGGGCGGCTGAGCTCGAACGCCGCAGCTTGACCGATTTTTGTCTGACGGCCCTTACCGAGGCGGCACGACGGACCATCGCCCAGCATGAAACGCTCGTTTTCTCGGAGCGCGACCGCCAAATATTCTTCGATGCGCTGATCCATCCGCCGAAGCCCAACCCGCGGCTGAGACGTGCGTTCAAAATCGAGCGTGAACGTTTTGCCTCCTGATGGCACTTGCGGCGGCGTACGATTTCCGTCTCGCACCTCTTGGAAAGCAGCACGACCGGGCAGCATTTTTCTGCGGTGTGCAGGCACTCGACCATTACCTCAAGACGCAAGCGTCGCAGGACATGCGGCGCAAGGCGAACGCCGTCTTCGTATTGGTGGGCGCGCAAGTGCCGGCGCGGATCGTCGGCTACTTCACGCTCTGCGCTCATACCTCGAGCCAAGACGCGGTTCCGGAGGCAGCACGCAAGCACATTCCGCGTTATCCCCTGGTGAGCGCCACGCTCATCGGCCGTCTGGCGATCGATAAGAGCGAGCAAGGCCGCGGCGTGGGCGCGCTGCTGCTGGCGCGTGCGCTACGCACGGCCTACGAGAACACGTCTGTCGTCGGCTCTTCCATGATCGTGGTCGACGCGATGGACGAGCGGGCGGCCGCTTTCTACGAGGCTTACGGCCTTATTCGGCTCGTCGATTCGATGCGGCTCATTCTCCCGATGCAGACAGTAGCGAGCCTGATCGAGTGCGAGCCGGGGAAACCCTGACGGGAGCGCACGAAGCGCATCGTCTCTTTGCTATCGGCAGGGACCGATCTCGCGAAGTGATTTGCGGGCACCAACGCGAACCCGGCAGATGCTTGGTCTGCTATTTTTGGAGCGGGCGGCGGGAATCGAACCCGCGACATACAGCTTGGGAAGCTGTCGTTCTACCACTGAACTACGCCCGCAACTCCTTGTGGAAACTCGACGTTCGTACTGCCACGCCGGTTCGCCCGCGCCGGTCGTCGGTTTTGGACCTCCGCCGACGGGCCCCACCGGCCGCTACTTTACCCGCTGCAATGCCGAGATTCCAGATGCACGTTCGGGCGCCCCGCAGACATTCGATAAGACGGATTCCCCGCCACCGCGACCATGCGGCTCGACGCGGCAATGACCGCAGCATTCCCGAAAAACGGGCACAGTCCGGCAAACGACGGCGTTACATCGCGCACATCGGGCCGGCTGAACGAGGTCGCCAGTGCGGCCTTGTAGCCGGCAGGCGCGGTGAGCGCGTGGGTGAACAATGTTGCGGGCACCCGCTCGCCGCCGACGCAGACGGGGCCGCCGGCCGGATCGGTCGCAAAACTCGCCAAATCGGTCGCAACACCGCGGCCGATGGCTTTGAGATACGCTTCCTTATGGGTCCAAATCTGGAAGAACGCTGCGGTGGCCGTGGTCATCGACGATCCGCGCAGCGCCGCGCGCTCGCGCGGATGCAAGCTCATGGCCGCAATCGGCCGCCAGTCGATATCGCTCCGCACGCGCTCGATATCGATGCCCAGGGGACGCCATCCCACGCCGATCAGGGCGTAACCGGCACTGTGGGACAGGCTGAAATGCAATCCGAAAGCATTGTCGGCAAGCTGCGGTTTGCCGTCCGCGCCCTCGCTCAAATCCAGGCCGCGCGCAGGCGCTCCCGTGCCGGCAGCCAGGATCAGGCGAAGCGCGCCGCGCGTCTTCACGAAGCGCTCGAAATCCTCGCGCCGGGCGAACCGGCCCGCCCGCAACCGTTCCGCATCGGATAACTGCTCCAGCATCAGGGCAGACGGAATTTTGGGGAGGTCCAAGCACCACAAACGCACGTCCGGCCGAGCGCTCTCAAGCCGGGCGACGGGCAGCGGAAGCCGCACACCCTCCTTCGACACGACGATCCCCTCCGACAGGGCGATCGGTCGCTCACGCCGCGGCGGCGCCGGCTTATGCCCGCTGCTCATTTTCCATGATCGGGCGGGACGTCATGTGGGCGCCCCACGGGAGCTGGGGCGCATGCTCGATGATGCGCGCGCCGTTCACCACGATCGGATCGGCGGCCGGCTGTGCCCGGGCGGCCAGCCGCGCCAGTATGGTCTCGCGCGCATCCGGAGCGGCCCATTCCTGCGCCGCCGCCTCGGCGAGCGAGCGGATGGGATCGAAGTAGTAGCGCATCCGGCCGGGCGCGACCACGGGCGAGACGAAGCCGGAGACGCCGTATTGACCGTCGTGGAACTCGGCGCTGTGAACGTCGCGCTTGCCCGACGGGGTGTCGACGATGAACAGCGGCGTGTTGAAGCCGGCGGTGGTGCCGCGGACCTCCTTCTCGAGCCGCTGCGCCGTCTTGAGCGGCAGGCGGAAGTGCTCGGTCGCCTTCACCATGTCGCACAGGTAGACGTAGTAGGGATGGATGTTGACGCGCCCGAGCTTCTTGATGAGCGAGCGCAGCGTGGCGGCGTCGTCGTTGACCCCGCGCAGGAGCACGGTCTGATTGCGCACGACCACGCCCTTCTCGTGCAATCGCCGCATCGCGGCCTCCACCAGCGCAGTGACCTCGTTCGGATGATTGAAATGCGTGTGAATGCAGACGTCCTTGAACATCGAGCGGCCGCGCTCGACCACCTGCACCACGGCGTCGAACCAGTCGTGGTCGGTGAGGATTTTCATCGGCTGGACCGAGATCACCTTGGTGGCGAAGCGGATGCGGCGCACATGCTCGATCTCGAGCAGCGAATTGCCGAGCGCGCGGACATGCGCAGGCTTGAGCCGGGCGAGATCGCCGCCGGACACGACCACGTCCTCGATCTGGGGATGCGACCGGATGTAGTCGAGCGCCGGCGCCCAGTTCTGCACGCTCGTCACGTGATCCTTCTCGATCAGCTGGGTGCTCTGGCCGACCGCGTAGCTGCGCGTGCAGTACTGGCAATAAACCGGACAGACGGAGGTCACCAGGAACAGGACCTTGTCCGGATAGCGATGCACGATGCTGGGCACCGGCGAATGCGCCTGCTCCTCGAGCGAGTCGATCTCGAGACCGGGGTGATCCTCCTCCTGCTCCGAATACATGGGCAGAAACTGGCGCCGGATCGGATCCGTCCAGGCTCTCGACCAGTCGATCAGGGTCACGATGTAGGGATTGAGCCGGATCGACATCCCGGCCTTGGCCAGGCCGGCTTCGATATCGCCGAGCGCGTCCGGAGAGATCACGCCCTCGAGCGCGGCCTGGAGCTGCGGCAGGCGCGCAATGGCGTTGCGGTCCTGCCAGGCATTGTCCTCGAACACGCTGCGCGGAATGTCGGCCCACGGCTTAAATCTGGTCCAATCTGGATACATTGTGGGCTCTATGATCTCGATTCGTCGTTCAGTTGCGAAATTCGTCGCGCGCTGGGTGCCGAGATGCCCGTATCCTGCGTGCGGCCGTGGCGTCCGCGCTGATGGTCGCGGGCGATGGGCCGACGTATGATTGGAAGCTCCCCCGAGCCTTGCCGCACCATTACTACAATCAAGTACGCCTTTCTACTGATTAGCATGGGAAGTATAAGATTTTGTTCATGAATGTTTGTTCAGCGGAGCGCGTTGGAATTGCTTCCCGCACCGCCATGAACAGTCGTTCATGAATATTTGTGCGTTGCACATGCCCTGGTGATGCGGCATACGACCGTCGTTCGGCCGCAGCCCTGTCCCGGTCCGAAACTTCGCCTGCACTTCACGCCCGCGATCGAGCCGGGCACCCGGCCGCGGCGGTGCTGCAATTTCCTGACGGGAATCCCCCCAAGTGTCCGAATCCGGCTTTCTGCACGAGCTGTTCGAGGCACAGGTCGATGTCCGCGGCGACGCGGTCGCCCTCGTGTGCGGCCCGGTGTCGCTGTCCTATGCGGGCCTGGAAACACGCGCCAATCGGCTGGCGAACCATCTGCGGCAGCTCGGTGTCGGTCCCGGCTCCTTTGTGGGCATTGCACTCGAGCGCTCCGAGCTTCCGATCATCGCCATCCTGGCTTGCCTCAAGGCGGGCGCGGCCTATGTGCCGATCGACCCGACGCATCCCGACGATCGCATCCGTTACATGGTCGAGGAAGCCGGGATCGCGGTGCTGCTGAGCGAGCGCGCGCTGCTCGAGCGGATGTCCCGCGTCTTCCCCGGCCGGATCGTGATGCTCGATGCCACCCCCGAGATCGCGGCGCAGCCCGCAACCCGTCTGTCGGGCGCCGATACCGGTCTTGCCCCGCACGATCTCTGCTATCTCATCTACACCTCGGGAACGACCGGACACCCGAAAGGCGTGATGACCGAGCATCGCAACGCATTTCATTTCGTGCGCGCCTTCAACAAGGTCTGCACGACGACGCCGCAGGATCGCATCTTCCAAGGTTTCGCGCTCGGCTTCGACGGCTCGGTCGAGGAAATCTGGATGGCGTTCTCCAACGGCGCGACCCTCGTGGTCGGCACGAGGGACACCCCGAAATTCGGCAACGACCTCGCGCGCCATCTGGCGCAGCAGGCCGTAACCTATTTCTCCACCGTGCCCACCATGCTGTCGACGATGACCGAGACGGTGCCCTCGCTGCGCCAGCTCGTGGTGAGCGGCGAGGTTTGCCCGCCGGAATTGGTGGCCCGCTGGGCAACTCCCGGGAGGGTGATGCTCAACGTCTATGGTCCGACGGAAGCGACGGTGAATACCACCGCAGCCGTATGCCGGCCTGGTCACCCGGTCACGATCGGCCGGCCGCTCGAGGGCTACGAAACGGTGGTTCTCGACGCCGACATGCGTCCGTTGCCGCCGGGCACGACGGGCGAGCTTTATATCGGTGGGCCCGGCGTTTCACGCGGCTATCTCAAGCGGGCGGACCTGACCGAGCGGAGCTTTCCGGTCTCGCCGCATGACGGCAGGCGCCGCTATCGCACCGGCGACCTCGCCCGCATCGATGCGAACGGCGAGATCGAGTATTTCGGCCGGCTCGACAGCCAAGTGAAGATTCGCGGCTACCGGGTCGAGCTCGCGGAAATCGAGACGGTCCTGCTGGAGCAGCGCGATGTCACCAGCGCCGTCGTGCACCTGCATGAGATGGAAGGTGTCCCGTGTCTTGCGGCTTACGTGGTGCTGCAACCTCCCGGCGCGGCGCTCGATCGCGCGCAGCTGCTCGCGGCGTTGCGCTCGAGGCTTCCGGTCTACATGGTCCCCGCGTTTCTCGACGTCGTCGATTCGCTGCCGATGCTTGCGAGCGGAAAGGTCGACAGAAAGCGGCTGCCGGCGCCGGAAGCGGCACTGATCGACGCATCGAGCGCGGCCGCCGCGCCGGTGACGCCGCTCGAGACGATGATTGCAGGTGTCTGGACCGAGGTCTTTCGAGTGCCGCGGATCGGCGTCGAGCAGGACTTCTTCCTCGATCTGGGCGGGCATTCGCTCATCGCGGCCCAGATGACGGCGTTGTTGCGCAGCCGCACCGACCTCGATCTCGCGGTGCGCGACGTCTATTCCTACCCGACCGTCCGCAAGCTCGCCGCCTATCTGGAGCAGCTGCCACGGACGACGGCGGCGGGCTCCAAGCACGAGCTCCCGGCAGTCGCCGAGCTCGCACGCAACAGCTGCGGCCCGACGACGGCGCTCCTGCAGGCGCTCATCCTTCTGGCCACCCTCGCCTTGCAATCGGCCCCGCTGGCCGTGGCTGTTCCGTTCATCGATGATCTGCTGCGCGACCGGCTGCCGATGTCCGCGATCCTCGTCATGCTGCCGCTCGGTCTGCCCATGCTCTGGCTGGTCCTGCTCGCCATCAGCATCGGCGGCAAGTGGCTCATCATCGGGCGCTATCGGCCGGGCAGCTACCCGCTTTGGGGCAGCTACTATGTGCGCTGGTGGCTCGCTGCGCGGCTGCAGGCGTTCAGCGGTGCCGGACTGCTTGCCGGCACGCCGCTGATGAGCCTCTACTATCGCCTGATGGGCGCAACGGTGGGGCGAGGCTGCACGCTCGATACCGCGCTGTGCTCGATCTTCGATCTCGTGACCATCGGCGACGACGCGAGCATCGGAGCCGACACCCAGCTGCCCGGATATCGGATCGAGAACGGGCATCTCATCATCGGCCGCATCGATATCGGCGACCGCTGCTTCATCGGCGTTCATTCGGCGCTCGGCCTGGGCGTGCGCATGGGCGACGGCGCACGGCTGGACGACCAATCGCTGCTGCCGGACGGCGCGAGCATCGCGGCCGGCGAGCAGCGGCGCGGCTCGCCGGCGCAGGCAGCCGAGGTGCCGGTGCCGCAGGGTGAGCCGCGGCGCGCCAGCATCGTGCAGCAGGCGCTGTTCGTCGTCCTTGCCATCCTCCTCGGCGACCTGGTGGCATCGCTGTCGGTCCTGCCGGCGGTCGGCGTGCTCGTGCTCTGGGTGAGCGCTTTCCAGGACGATTGGCTCGCACTCATGAGCCTCATCACGGTCGCCGCGATGCCGCTCCTCGTGCTGGTCACGTGTCTGTGGCTTGCGATGCTCAAGGCCATTATCCTGCGTCGCGCCGAGCCCGGCATCTATCCGCTCTATTCCTTGCTCTATCTCCGGCATTGGCTCGCCTACGGGCTGATGCGCGCGAGCCGCGGGGCGCTTCTGCCGCTTTTCACGACGCTCTATCTGCCGCCCTGGATGCGCCTCCTCGGCGCGAAAATCGGCGCCCATGCGGAGATGTCGACGGTGTTCTGCTTCACGCCGGAGCTGCTCGCCGTCGGCGAAGGCGGTTTCTTCGCCGACGGCTGCTATCTCGGCGGTCGGCGCAGCTACGGCGGGCGCTTCGAGCTGGCCACCATTCGGGTCGGCCGGCGCAGCTTCGTCGGCAACAGCGCGATCCTGCCGCCCGGAGCCGGGCTCGGCGACAACTGCCTCTTGGGCGTCCTGTCGGTGCCGCCGGGGCACCAGGAGACCACGCCGGACGGCACCGATTGGCTCGGATCGCCCGCCTTCCGGCTGCCCAACCGCCAGAAGGTGGGCGGGTTCGACGAACGCACGACCTTTCGACCCACGCGCAAGCTCTATGCGCAGCGCGCTTTGGTCGATACCTGCCGCGTCCTGATCCCGAGCTATGCCGGATTTGCGCTCGCGCTCGGCGGTCTCGCCGCCGTTCTCCACGGCTACGAAATCTTCGGCCTGTGGATCGTGCCGGCGCTCGTCCCGCTGTCCGGATTGGTGAGCGCCGCGCTGGCGGTCGCAATCGTGGTGACGCTCAAATGGGCCGTGATGGGCACCTTCAAGCCCGTGATCGCCCCGCTCTGGTGCCCCTATGTCTGGCTCAATGAGATGGTCAACGGCGCCTACGAATCGCTGATGGCGCCGGTGGTAGCGGTGTGCTTCGGAACGCCGTTTGCCGCGCCGCTCCTGCGCCTCCTCGGCTGCCGGATCGGCCGCCACTGCTACATCGGCACCAGCTTGCTCTCCGAGTTCGATCTGGTGCGGATCGGCGATCACGTCGCGCTCAACGCGGGTGCGATCATTCAAAATCATCTGTTCGAGGATCGGGTCATGAAGTCGTCCTACCTGCGCATCGACGATGCATGCTCGGTCGGCAACATGGCGGTGGTTTTGTATGACGGCCACATGCAACGCGGCGCCGTGCTCGGGCCGCTCTCACTCCTCATGAAGGGTGAGGTCGTCCCGGCCGGAACCCGCTGGCACGGAATTCCGACCGTCAGATCCTGACCAAACGACGACGATCGCGGTCACGCGCGGCGCATCAAGTATGGCAAACCATCAGAGTGCGCAGCGCGATCGCAATTCCGCCGGGAAATATATATGACGCCAGCACTGGTTTTCTCGCATTTCCATCCTAGATACTTGGTCTAGTCCGATGATAATCATTGAGATTAATCATTGAGATGATGGCGCGTAGGGCGCGCCGTATTTTTTCGTGATCGGCTCGAGCCTGATGCGACCGACGCAGGCTCGAGGCCGCGCAATGCAAGGATTTCGAACGATGGACGCGATGACTTTTGCCAGCGAGGCCGCGCTGTTCGACTATGGCGCCGAAGCCGAGATGTTCTCGCCCATGGGCCGCAAGGCCCGGCGGCAGCCGCTCGGGTACCGACGATTCGCGCACGCCGCCGAGGCGATCCGTTTCGCGATCGAGGAGCTTTCACCGCAGCTTCTGGTCGGCACCTATCTCGAGGTGGCCGAGCACAGATACGAAGGTCACCAGATACGCCATCTGTATGAGAGCACCGGCTATCCGCTCGATCGGGGCGTCGCCGCGGCCTGACGACACGCACGCGCGACCAGGCGGGGCGGGCGCCGGACGTCGTGCTCGTGGTTTTGTAACCTGCCGGTCCTGCCGCCCGGAGCTCGCGTGACCATTCTCAATGTCCGTCATACGACCGTCTATCGTTACAGCCGCCCGGTCCGGCTCGGCGATCATCGGCTCATGCTGCGGCCACGCGACAGTCACGATCTTCGGCTCATCCAGACCAGCCTGAAAATCACGCCGGCCGCGACGATGCGCTGGGTTTATGACGTGTTCGGCAATTCGGTTGCGATCGCTTCGTTTGCCGAGCCCGCGGCCGAATTGCGGATCGAGAGCAATCTCCAGATCGAGACCTTCGTGGTCGAGCGTCCGGCGTTCCGGATCACGCCCGACGCGGTGAGCTACCCCTTCATCTACTCGGCCGACGATCGCATCGATCTCGGCCGGCTGCTCGAGCGTCAATATCCGGATCCGGACAACCGGCTGGGAGCGTGGGCGCGCGGCTTCGTGCGCGGCAATCCGACCGACACGTCGGCGCTGCTGGCCGACCTCAACAGCGGCGTCGCGGCCTGGGTCTCCTATCAGAGCCGGGAGGCCGAAGGCACGCAAACCCCGGTCGAGACGCTCAATCGCCGCTTGGGATCGTGCCGCGATTTCGCCGTCCTGCTGATCGAAGCGGCCCGCAGCCTGGGTTTCGGAGCCCGGGTGGTGACGGGCTATCTCTACAATCCCGCCATCGACGGTCGCGCCGGGGCCGCCGTCGGCGCCGGAAGCACGCACGCCTGGGCCGACATCTACGTGCCGGGCTCCGGCTGGATCGCCTATGATCCGACCAACGGCACCATCAACGGCGCCAACCTGATCCGCGTCGCGGTCACGCGCGACATCAGCCAGGCCGTCCCCATCGCGGGCAGCTTTGCCGGCCCTCCCGACGCCTATCTCGGCATGACGGTCGATGTCGGGGTCGTGGCGGAAGGCCAACGCCTGAAGGTCGCCTCCCGCCCCTGAAGGTCAGGCCGTCAGAACCGCTGCACGCTCTGCCGATCGCACTCCCGAGTGGCGCGAAGCCGACCGCCGTGGCAAAGTTTCCGGATCGCTCGCAACGGCGTGGAGGATGTCGACAATGGCGCGGCAAGCGTTCAACACGTCAAAATGGCCGAAGCTCGCCTCCTATGCGGGGTTCGAGCGGATCGCGCTCGGCTGCGTATTGGTCATGCTCGGGGCCATCACGGTCTGCGCCATCGTATTGGCCGCCATCAAGCTGGTGAGCGATCTGGCGCTAGGCGAATCCTTTCTCGACAAGGCGGCGCTGCAAGACACGTTCGGCTTGATTCTCACGATCGTCATCCTGCTGGAGTTCAATCATTCGATCTACGTGGCCATGACGCAGGGGTCGGGCGCCGTCCAGACCCGGATCGTGGTTCTCATCGCGGTTCTGGTCATTGCGCGCAAGCTCATGCTCAAGGACTTCGATGCGATCGATTTTCAGACGCTGTTGGGCTATGGCGGATTGTTGTTGGCTTTGGGCGGCCTGTACTGGCTCATCTCCGACGGCGATCGGCGGCGTGCGCTTTCGGCCGCGCCCGAAGGCCCGGGCGCCGCCACATCGGGCAAGAGCCCGTAGTCGTGTGCTTCAATTTGAAGTGAAGTGGTTGCACGAGCTCTGTGTTCGCAGGGGCGACCCATAGCCTGTCGAAGACGGGCGTAAACGCCCTATTGTTGGTCGCCCGCCGGGCCGCGCACGCGGAGAGACGGGCGGGCACAAGGCCCGCCCCTACGAACCGAACAGATCCATTCCCATTGGTTGAAGTGCACGACCAGCGCGCACGATCTCCGCGGCGGGGCCGCGGAACCGCTCACACGCGGAAATGCTTGGAAAGCTTCAGGCCCTGCCCCTGATAGTTCGACGTATCGGTCTGGCCATAGAGAATATCGGGCGTTTCCGCCATCGGCTCGTACATCAGCCGGCCGATGGCCTGGCCGTCCTCGAGCACGAACGGCACCTCGTGGCTGCGCACCTCCAGGACGGCGCGGCTGCCGGGCAGCCCCTGCTCGGTAAATCCGAAGCCGGGATCGAAGAAGCCCGCATAGTGCACCCGGAATTCGCCCATCATCGGATCGATCGGCACCATCTCGGCCGCCCAATCCGGCGGAATATGGATGCGTTCGCGCGAGGCCAGGATGTAGAACTGGTTGGGATCCAGGATCAGCTTGTTGTAGTTGCGGACGTGGACCTGCTCCCAGAAATCGCGCGGGTCGTATTCCGCGATGCTGTCGAGGTCGATCACGCCGGTGTACTTCTGCGCCCGGTAGCCGACCAGGCCGGCGGGGTGCTCGCCGTTGAGGTCGACGCTCAGAACCAGGCCGTTGCGAAGCGCAATATCGCCGTCGACCAGCGGCAGCTGCTTGTGCGCCTCGAGCAGATCGCGGTCGGAAAGCGCGAACTTGGCGGTCTCCGCCTGCGCCGAGTTGCGCCGGCGGAACCTGATTTGATTGAGCTTGGAGCCTTTGCGCACCCGGATCGAGAAGCTGCAGGGCGAAATCTCCGTGTAGATCCTGCCCTGATAGCCGCCCGGCACGCTGTCGAACATGTCGCTGTGGTCGGCGATGAGCCGGGTGAACACGTCCAGCCGTCCGGTCGAGCTTTTCGGGTTGGCCAGCGCCGACACGCTCTCCGGCAGGCTCAGATGCTCCATCAGCTCGACCACATAGACCGTGCCGCGCTCCAGCACCGCGCCGGCCTCGAGGTTGATCTCGTCGAACTCGAGCTCGGAGAGCTGCTGCTCGACGGTCTTGCCCTTGCCGGGAAGAAAGCTCGCCGGCACCCGATAGGCCTTGGTGCCGAGCCGCAGGTCGAGACTGGCGGGCTGGATCTGCGTCTCGTCGATCTCGGCCGACGCCTGGATCATCTTGCGGCGGATCATGCCCTTGATCCGCTGGCGCGGCAGCAGCCCTGATTTGGTGCCGAGATCGGCGAGCGGGCCGGTCGGCTCGCGCAAGACATCGGCGGACTTATTCATGATGACCGGCATGGCACACCAGCATGCGAAAGAATTGCATTGTAACGCTTCCGGCAGCCCGACGCACTTGGAACCCGGCGAATTCGGCAAGCCTGTTGGTACCCAATCGCAGTGTTGACGCCAATGCCGATTGGGCGTAAGAGGCGCACTTATCCCGTGGTCATTTGAGCCGGCCGGCTTGCAGCCACGTAAAACAAATCGCTAAAAGGCCGGGGACGAGTGTGCCCCCGGCGGAGATTCTCCGGCCGGGTTTTTTGTTGGGTAAAGGAGGCCCTCATGTCCGCGTCTGCGACCAAGCCTTACCGTTTCGAAACCCGCCTCGTCCATTCCGGCACGCTGCGCTCGCAGTTCGGCGAGACCTCGGAGGCGCTGTTCCTCACCCAGGGCTACGTCTACGAGAGCGCCGCCCAGGCCGAGAAGCGGTTCAACGGCCAGGAGCCCGGCTATCAATATTCGCGCTTCTCGAACCCGACGGTGGCGATGTTCGAGGAGCGCATGTGCGCGCTCGAAGGCGCGCAGGCGGCGCGCGCCACCGCGACCGGCATGGCGGCGGTCAACACCGCCCTGATGGGGCAGCTGCGCGCCGGCGACCACATCGTGGCCGCCAAGGCGCTGTTCGGCTCCTGCCGCTACATCGTCGAGGACCATCTGCCGCGCTACGGCGTGACCTCGACGCTGGTGGAGGGCACCGACCTCGCGCAATGGCGCAACGCGGTGCGGCCCAACACCAAGACCTTCTTTCTCGAAAGCCCGACCAATCCGACGCTCGAGGTGATCGACATCGCGGAGGTCGCCAAGATCGCGCATGCGGCGGGCGCCACGCTGGTGGTCGACAACGTGTTCTCGACCCCGCTCTGGCAACGGCCGCTCGAGCTCGGCGCCGATTGCGTGGTCTACTCGGCCACCAAGCATATCGACGGCCAGGGCCGCTGCCTGGGCGGCGTCATCCTGGCTTCCGAGGACTTCATCCAGAAGCACGTGCATACGCTCCTGCGCCAGACCGGGCCTTCGATCTCGCCGTTCAACGCCTGGGTGCTGCTCAAGGGCCTGGAGACGCTCTCGGTGCGGGTGCAGCGGCAGACCGACACGGCGGCGACCGTCGCGGTGGCGCTGTCCGAGCATCCCAAGATCTCGCGCCTCATCTATCCGGGCCGCACCGATCATCCGCAGGCCGAGGTCGCGCGCAAGCAGATGCGCGCCGGCTCGACGCTGGTCGCCTTCGAGGTCAAGGGCGGCAAGGCCGCCGCCTTCCGGTTCCAGGACGCGCTCAAGCTGGTGCGCATCAGCAACAATCTGGGCGACGCCAAGAGCCTGATCACCCATCCGGCGACCACCACCCACCAGCGGCTGACCCCGGCGCAACGCGACGAGCTCGGCATCAGCGACGGCTTCCTGCGGCTCTCGGCCGGCCTCGAGCATCCCGACGACCTGGTCGAGGACATCATGGCGGGGCTGGACGCGGTGTGAGGTCGCATGCGCATAGATAACGAGCGGGATTTCGTAGGATGGGTAGAGCTCTTGCGAAACGCCGTTGACCGCACGCGCGATGGGCATGCGCTTACGAGCTCTACCCATCCTACAAGATGATCGACGAAGGCGAGCAAGCGAAAGACATCGGCAGTGTCGATCATTCAGATATCAGCAAGCCTTTGGCCGCGCGCGCTCGTGGCCGGCACCTGCGATGGCAACCGCCGCCGACGTCACCTTCGAGCGGCTGCGCAATCCCGAGCCGCAGAACTGGCTCATGAATCACCATGATTTCGGCTCGCAGCGCTTCTCTTCGCTCGACACCATCAACAAATCGAACGTCAAGAGCCTCAAGCTCGCCTTCGCGGTCGCGCTCGGCGGGACGTCCGGCAACGAGAACCTGGTGGCGACGCCGCTGGTCGAGGACGGCTTCATGTACATGCCCGACGCCTGGGGCGTGGTCTACAAGATCGACGTCCGCTCCGGCACGCGCGGCAACATCGTCTGGAAGATGGATCCGGGCCAGGAGAAGATCGAGCGCAACCGCGGCGTCGCCCTGTGGGGCAACCTGGTGATCTCGGTCACCGGCCAGGACGGCCGCGTCATCGCGACCGACAAGGAAACCGGAAAGATCGTGTGGGACAAGAACCTGCACGACCAGCCCGACATGACGCTGAATGCCGCGCCGCTCGCGCTCAAGGATGAGATCATCGTGGGCGCCTCGGGCGGCGACCAGGGGGTGCGCAACTGGGTGGTGGCGCTCGATCCCAAGAGCGGCGACGTCAAATGGAAGACCTATTCGGTTCCCGCTCCCGGCGAGCCCGGCAGCGAGACCTGGAAGGACAAGAACAACGCCTGGCAGACCGGCGGCGGCGCCTTCTACGTCACCGGCTCCTACGATCCCGACAGCAACATCACCTATTGGGGCGCCGGCAACCCGTCGCCGAAATACGATTCCTCCTATCGGCCGGGCGACGATCTCTACACCAACAGCGCGCTCGCGCTCGATGCCGCGACCGGCAAGATCAAGTGGTACCACCAGTACACGCCCAACGACACCATGGACTACGACGAGACCGGCACCCACATCATCATCGACACCAAGGTCAACGGCGAGGACCGCAAGCTCCTGACCCATGCGGGCCGCAACGGCTTTCACTACACGTTCGACCGGCTCAGCGGCCAGTTCCTCAAGGCGGTCCAATACGTCGACAAGCTGACCTGGACCAAGGGCATCGATCCCAAGACCGGCCAGCCGCTCGATTACGATCCGCACAAGGATCTGCAGACCTATGCGGGGCCGATCGCGCAAATCCTGACCGGAGCGGCGAGCAGCGTGTGCCCGACCGTGGCGGGCGGCAACAATTTCTGGCCGGCGGCCTACAGCCGCAAGACCGGGCTCATCTACATCCCCGAGCTCGAAGGCTGCGCCACCGTCAAGCGCGACCAGAGCCGCCACGTGCGCGGCAAGTTCGACGGCGGCGGCTATGCCGACGACGGCCGCCTCACCAGCGGTCTCGTCGTGCTCGATCCCGCGACCAGCGAGATCAAAGCGCGCAAGAACATGCCCTACCCCAATTCGAGCGGCGTGCTGGCGACCGCCGGCGGCATCATCGTCACGGCGCTGCTCGACGGCACCATCATGGCGCTCGACGACCAGACGCTGGAGGAATTGTGGTCGATCAATGTCGGCACCGGCATCGACGCCCCGCCCATGACCTACGCGGTCGACGGCAAGCAATACATCGCGGTCGCCACCGGCCTTACCCGCAACCAGGTCGGCAAGCTCGCCAACGCTCCCGAGACCAAGGGCCTGGCGAAGAACGCGACCATGATCTTCGTGTTTGGTCTGTGACGAATGCGGGACGGCGTAGGGTGGGTAGAGCGTTCTCGCGGGCTTCTGACATCGTCTCGGCGCCCGATAGCGAAACCCACCGGCTGAGCTTGTTGATCCGCTGGTGGTGGGTTACGGCGCGCGAAGTCCGAGACCGGCATGAGCTTTCTTGATCGCGCCTAACCCACCCTACAGATGAAAGACCATCGCTCACGGCCGCAAATAGGCCCAGCCCTGTCCCTGCAACTCGGCCAGCATGACGACGGCGCCCTTCTCGGCCACCGCGAAACCGGGCAGCAGGTCGCCGAGCGTCAACTTCTGGGCCTCCATCGTGTTGCGGCAGGCATGGAGCTCGACGCCGGCCGCGCTGGCATCGGCGACATCCGATTTGATGGCCACGTTCGGCGTAACGGTACGAAATGCCCGCAAGGCCGGTCCGTGCACCACCAGGGCTATCCTGACCTTGTCGCGTCCGCCCATGCCGTCGAGGTGATTGCGGATGTTGCCGAGCACGAAGGCGACCTTCTCGAGATCGGCCAGGTGATAGGCGACCTTGGGGACCCCGACTGAGCCGCCCGCGGTCTGCGCCCGCGCCGGCGCGGCCGCGCCGGCGGCGAACATTCCGGTCCCGAGCGCAAGGATCGACTTGAAGATGTTGCGGCGGTCCATGCGGGGCGCGCTCATGGTCCGCGGCTCATTGTCCGCGGCGCATGCTGGCCTTCTCCTTGCTGTCGTCGGCCAGGCGCAGGCATTCGGTCAGCGCCACCTTGTCGAGACGGAACGCCTTGTCGTCGGCGCCGAAGCGCTTCGCCTGATCGCTGTCATTGACGCTGCCGGCACGCCAGATGCGCGCCCCGTAAGGGATGGAAACAAGGACGGATTTCTGGTCCTTGATGGCGACGTCGATGCTGCCGCCATCGCAATCGACCCCGCAATGGGCGACCGCGGCCGATCCGCCCACATCGCTGGTATCGTAAATCGCGCCGCAATTGCCGGCGGAGTCGAAGTGGGTGCCGCTCTTGCGGAAGGTCACGCCGAGCCGCAGCTCATATCGGGGCTGGTTGTCGTCGGAATTGGCCTTCACCAAAAGCAGCATGGTGCGGACGTTCTGGCGCGGATGCTGGGCCAGATGGGCGGCATCGTAGACGCGGCTGAAGCAGGCATGGATTTGTCCGCCGTCCAGGGCGCGTCCGAACAGCCGCTGTTGAAACGCTTCGTCCTCCTTGGGTTCCTGCGCGCGCGCGGTGAAATTCGCGCCCGCGAGAACGAACGCCGCAAGGAGACCGGCCGGCAAGACTCTTCGATCTGGTTTCATGAGCGTCCCATTCGGATTTCACATGGTTCGCCCGCATTATAGCGCGGGGGCGGCGCATGGTGAACTCACTTCGCAAGCGTCAGCTCGAAGCGCACCAGGCTTTCGAATTGTCCTTCGGTCGTGCGACCGGATTGCGGATCGTATTGGCTTTGGCCCTTCTTGCGAAAAAAATGCGTCTCGATATCGGCGACCGCGTTGCCGGCGACGGTCTTGCGGCAGCGCTGCTTGATGAAGGTCCGCCCCACCGGCGTCTCGCCCTCGGCGGGGGCCAGATCGACGCAATCCCAGCCGTCGCGGCCATAGCGCGCGGTCAGGAAGTTGCGCAACAGATAGGCCTCGTCGCGATCGCGGGACGGATCGCGCGGGTCGCTGACCATGCGCAGGCCGGCGAGCACCCCGTTCTGATCGAAGCGCCCCGACAGTACGACCGGGAAATCGTAGACTTTGGTGCCGGAATATTTCTCGATCTCGGTCGAGAAATCGTTGGCCTTGGCCCAATATTCGAGCTCGTCGTCATAGCGGAAATAGACCTCGCGCAAGCCCTCCGGGTCGGGCCGGCAGCGCCGGAAATCGCCCCAGCCGCTCAGCGGGATCGACGGCGGGCCGCCATTGGTGCCGCACGCATAGTCGGCGAATTCATCGGGCAGTCGGTCGGCCGGCGTCCCCAGTTGCAGGTCCCACACTTCCGCGCGGGCGGGCTGCTCGCTCGACGGCTGCTGGGCGAGCGCGCCGCTCCCCGCCAGAAACGCGGCGATGCAACCCATCGGGATCAGGCGTTTCAAATTCATGATGATCATCGGAACAGACCGTCTACCCGACGCCAGGCTCGAGATGCGCGCCTATTCGTGCTCGGTTCCGTCCGGCATGAGCGTGCCCTTGAGCTTGGCGCCGTCGAGTTTCGCACCGGTCAGGATGGCGCGGGTGAGACGTGCATCGGACAGGTCGGCTCCCGACAGATCGGCGCCCGAGAGGTCGGCCCCGAACAGGTCCGCCCCCAACAGATTGGCCCCTTTGAGGTTGGCGTCGCGCAGCACCGCCTCCACCAGCCCGGCATTGTCGAGGTCGGCGCCTTCGAGATCGGCGCCGCGTAGCGTCGCGCTCACCAGATTGCTGGCGCTGAGATCGGCGCCGCGCAACGAGGCTTCGTCGAGATGGGCTTCGGTCAGCACCGCCCCCGTGATCGTGGCGCCATCGAGCTTGGCCCGCACCAGGCGCGCGTGACCCATCTTGCCGTCGGACAGGTCGGCGCCGGTGAGATCGGCCACGCTGAGATCGGCCTCGTAGAACATCGCGCCCTTGAGCTTGGCCTGCGCCAGGGAGGCGTTCTTGAGGTCGGTCTTGTTCAGGTTCGCACCGGTCAAATCGGCGCCGGTCAATTTCGCCCGCGTCAGCCGCGCCCGGTGCAGCACCGCACCCGTCAGGTCCGCCCCCGCCAAATCCGCGTCGGACAAATCCTTGCGCTTGAGCGCCGCCCGCGGCAATGCGCAGCCCGGGCAGGATTTCGACTGGCCGGACAGAAATTCGGCTTCGCCGGCGGCCCACGATCGCTGCGGCCCGTACGTCAGCAATCCGAGCACGAGCCAGCAGGCCAGGGCGGCCGGCAGCTGATAGGAGCGATGCGACATCATGCGATCTGTTCCGGCATCTGGTCGGTGCCGCATCTTCGCACGTTTCCGGCGTTGCGCCAAAGATCGTCTTCGATAGATTGCGCTGATGAACATCGGATCGTCCACATGCGGATCCGGGCCGGGCGGCCGCGAGCGCCGTCCATGCGGAAATGACTTTATGCGACGTCACGCGCACATCCTCGCCGCATTGGTCTTGGTCCTGCCGGCGGCGGCCGGCGCCCCGGCCGGCGCGCAGGAGCGCCCTCCCCGTCTCGAAGTCTGGGACCTGCGGCTGGGCACGCGCGTCGACCGGTTGCCCGACGAATTCGTCGACTATGCCTGCGGCACCAACGGCGGTCCGCCATCGCTCCCGCTCAATGGCTTTGGCGACTTCCGGCGCTGCCGGGCGGAGCCGAGCGGGCTGCGGGAGGTCTATTTCCGCTATGACGACGAATTGGAATACTGGGCCAAGGCCAACGGCCTCGAGGACCAGATGGAGCAGTATTCGGGCACCAAGACCTACGGGTTTCCGGTCGTGGTCTCGGCCCTGATCGACGCGCAGGGCGTGCTCGGCGGCATCCGCATCGTCAGCGATCCGCGCGACCCGTCGCAAAACCGCGACGAGGCCTATCTGTTGCGCAACTTCCTGACCGCGCGCTTGGGCCGCGACAATTGGCAATGCCAAGATCTCGCGCTCGCGGACGGCGAGACGCCGGTCGACGGCGTCTTCGTCAAGCAGGACTGCCGCAAGCAGATCGACGACCACACCACCGCCTCGCTCGCGACCCGCTACCTGCGCAAGCCCGGCCAGAGCCGCTTCGATCCGCACAGCGGCCGCGAGACCGCCGGGCAGTTCGAAAGCACGGCGAGCTTCGAGCTGGTGCGCACGAGATGACTTCACCTCTCCCCGCTTGCGGGGAGAGGTCGACGCGCGAAGCGCGGCGGGTGAGGGGGCACTTCCGCGAGTTCTGAGCTTGTGGAAACGCCCCTCATCCCGACCTTCTCCCCGCAAGCGGGGAGAAGGAGAAGAAAGAGAAGCCTACAGCCCGAACACGAACAGCATGGTCTGGTTGCGCTGCTCCTTGAGCTCCGGACTGTTGACGTGCTTGCCCATGGCGATCCGGCTCAAGCCCGACAGGATCGCCACATATTGCTTGCCGTTGACCTCGAAGGTCATCGGCGGGGCGTCGAATCCGACCCCGACATTGATCTTCCACAGCGGCTGCATGGTGGTGTCGTCCAAGGCCATCATGGTCCCGTCCGTGAAGCCCGTGAACACGAGGCCGCCCGCGGTCGCGACCGCGCCGCTGTAGTTCGGGTACGGAATGTGCGCCTTGACCTTGACGTCGCCGGTCAGCGGATCGATCGCCGATACGTCGGTTTCGTAGCGCTCGTTGGTGCTGGCACGCGGGCCGCCGCGCATCTCGCCGGCCTTGTTGCTCAGCTTCGGATCCTGCGTGACCTGCGCACAGTTGGTCAGCGCCGGCACGTAGAGCATCTTGGTCTTGGGGCTGTAGGCCGAGGGCCAGAAATTGTTGCCGCCCGACGGCGACGGACACATCTTCTTGGTGGGTTCCGTCAGCGTCGGCGTGGCGACGCCGGCATACATCTGGATGTCGTTGCCGGGAACATAGTCCACCGGCTTGCCGGTCTTCTGGTCGATCCCCTTGGTCCAGTTCACGTTGTCCAGATAGGGCTTCGCCACCACGGTCTGCCCGTTGCTGCGCTCCATGGTGTAGAGGAAGCCGTTGCGGGCCGAGTGCGTAATCAGGTGGCGGGTCTCGCCGTTGATCTGGCCGTCGATCAGGATGTGGGTGCCCTCCTCGTCGTAGTCCCAGTGGTCGCCGGGCGTGAACTGGAAGTACCAGTTCATCTTGCCGTCGTCGGGGTTCCAGGAGATCACGCTGTCGGTGTAGAGGTTGTCGCCCGGCCGGTAGCTGGCATCGAACATCGGAACCGGATTGCCGGTGCCCCAGATCACCTGGTTCGACGCCACATCGTAGGTGCCGGTCACCCACATGGCGCCGCCACCGGTCTGCCAGGCGTTGTTCTTGTCCTTCCAGGTCTCGCTGCCGGGCTCGCCGGGCGCCGGGACCACGTATTTACGCCACGCCAGCTTGCCGGTCTTGGCATCGAGCGCGGCGATGAAATCGCGCACGCCGCGGTCACCGCCGGCGGCCCCGACCACGATCTTGTCCTTGACGGCGAGCGGGGCGGCGGTGAGCTGCACGTCGACCTGCTGGTCGGAGAGGTTGGTCTCCCAGGCCACCTGTCCGCTGTCCTTGTCGGTCGCGATGACGCGCGGCGGATAGCTGGCGGTGGAGATCACGAAGTTTCCCCACAGGGCGACGCCGCGGTTGGAGAGCGGAACTTTTTCCTGCTTGGGGTCCATGCGCCAGACGATGCGGCCGGTGTCGCCGGAGCGGACATCGATCTTGTAGACGATGCCCCACAGGTCGACCACGTACATGAAGCCGTCCTCGACCAGCGGGGTGGCCTCGAGGTTCTCGTTGGTCGAGGTCCCGCCGAGCGCGACCGCATAGGCGAGCTTGAGGCTCTTGACGTTGTCCTTGTTGATCTTGTCGAGCGGCGAGAAACGCTGGCCGTCATAGGTGCGGTGGTTCATCAGCCAGTTCTGCGGTTCCGGATTGGCCAGCCGCTGCGGCGTGACCTCGGCCGCCAGCGCCGGCCACGCGGCCAGCACCACGCCGCCCAGCAACGCGGCCTTGATCGAACGTCGGCTTGTTCTGCTCATTGCGGTTCCTCCCGATTGATCGTTTATCGATTCCCTAAGTGGTTCCGTGCCCTCTGCTATCATGGCCGGACTTGTTCCGGCCATCTCGATGAGGGGCGCACCGTGCCTGCCTGTCGAGATCGCCGGGGCAAGCCCGGCGATGACACTGAATGTGTTCGAGTCCCTACCTCACGGCGAATAAATCGCCCGGTTGTACCAGGACAGGCAGTCGATGCTGAGCACGCGCTCGGTGCCGTCGAACAGGGCCGCGATCTTGCCGCCCGAGGCCTTGTATTGGAACTCCTTCACCTTGTCGGGGACCGTGATGGTCGCATTGCGCATGATATCGAGATTCTGGTCGACCTTGAAGATTTGATAGAAGCTCGGGTTCACGCTGGAGAAGAACTTGGTCTCGTTGCTGGCTTTGCGGCCGATGCCGCGGTCGTATTTCAGGTGCAGCTCCATGTGCTCGCCGCTCGCCGCGGTGAATTCCCAATTCTCGGTGGTCTGCGCCTGCGCATCGGCGGTGGTGGATCGCTCCATGCGGTGGGTGGAGGCCAGCTGGTAGACCCCGAACGGTCCGGGCGCGTCCTTGGGATCGCCGGTCAGCCCGTAGATGAGCATCTGGGCGATCGGGGCGGGGGCGGCCTGCTTGATCGGGATGGCGAGATAGACCATCTGCCCGGATCCGACCGGCGCGCCGTCCGGCGCCGTGACGGCGATGCGGTCGATGAAGATCATGCGCAGATTGGCGTCCTTGGCGGCGCCCGCGGTCGCGACGGCGGGCTCGACGCCGGCCGGCAGCATCGCTTTGAGCGCAGCATCCGGAACATGAAAGTCGATCTGCATGCGGGCTTCCGCGCTCTGCTGCAGCAGGGTCTGGGCATCCGCCGCCCGCACCAGCCCACCCATCGCGCAGACCGCCAGCAGGCTCGCCAGGGCCGCGGCCGAACTCTTGTCCATCATCACGCACCTCCCGTTTCCCATGAGCATTATCAGCAGCGTTTCCAGCCGCCGTTTCAGCGTCTTTTCGTTCGCCCGTGTGTCCTCCCGCCGGAGCGCCCGTCAAAGAGCCTCCTGTCAAAAGCGCCCGGCACCACATACTATAGCACGCAAGCGATCATTGCGCCGGGCAAGTGGGAGCCAGAATCGATGCGCGGCCGGCTGCTGCTTCTGCTGATGGTCGGCACCCCGATGGTGCCGGCGACCATCATGGCGGCGCTCGCCGCCGACCCCGAGGCCTTTCTGTCCGGCGCCACCAAGAGCTGCATCGCATGCGACCTCTCGGGCCGCCAGCTGGCCGAGCGGGATTTCCAGCGCGCCAAGCTCGACGGCGCCGACCTGAGTACCTCCGACCTGACCGGGGCGAGCCTGTTCCGCGCCACGCTCCTGCGCGCCAATCTCAAGGGCGCCAAGCTCAACAAGGCCAATCTCAACCTGATCGACGCCAAGGGGGCCGACCTCGAAGGCGCGGACCTGAGCGAGGCCTTGCTGTTCGAAGCCGACCTCTCCGGCGCCCATCTGGCCGGCGCCAACTTGCGGGCCGCGCATCTGGGCCGCGCCCGCCTCAACCAGGCCGACCTCACCGGCGCCGTGCTCGCCGCCTCCGATCTGCGCGAGGCGCGGCTCGCCGGCGCCAAGCTCACCGGCGCCGATATGCGCGGCGTCATCCTGGACGGCCAGAACCTGCGCGAGATGGATCTGCATGGCATCGATTTCACCTTGGCCGACATGGTCGAGGCCAATTTCACCGACGCAAATCTGAACGGCGCCAAGCTGGCGGGCGTCAACCTGTTCGGGGCCAATCTGCACGGCGCCGATCTGCGCGGCGCCGACCTGGAAGGCGCCAACCTGGAGAACGCCATCCTGAGCGACACCCAGACCGAGGGCGCCAAGTTCGATGCCGCCATCATGCCGGACGGCCATCGGGCGCCGGACGGTCCGCACGCCCCGTGAGGCGAAGCCAGCGTCGTCCGGGCAGCGCATACGGGCGGGTCGGCTTTGGCTTGACGTATGTCAGTTACACCCATAGACTGACATACATGGAAAAGACGCAAGTTTACCTGCCCAGGGAAGAACTTGACGCGTTGCGCAAAGTCGCCGCGCGGTCAGGTCGGAGCGTGGCGGAGGTGGTTCGCGACGCCATCCGCAGGGTGGTGCTCAAACCCCGAGTTGAGGGGCCGGTTGCCATTTGGGACGGAGAGCCGAAGGGGACCTCTATCGACCACGACAGCGTTTACGACGAACCCTGATGCGGCGAGGAGAGACGGTATTCGTGGACAGCGGGGCCTGGATTGCGCTTGCGTTGTCGCGGGATCCACTTCATGCGCAGGCGCGAGAGCATTGGGATGCCTTGCACCGGGCCGGCGCAAAGCTTCACACTTCCGTTCCCGTCGTCATCGAGACATTCACGTTTCTCGATCGCAAAGCCAACCGTGACGTCGCGCTGACGTGGAAGGAAGCCATCCTTAAGCCTAGCACCGTGAGAATCCTTCCCTGCGAGCTGCGCGATCTCGAGCAGTCGTGGGACTATTTTCGACGCGCAGATCTGCACAAACTGTCATCGGTCGACGCCACCAGCTTCGTGATCATGAAACGGGCGCGAATTCGGCTCGCCTACGCGTTCGATCATCACTTTGCCGTCGTCGGTTTCAGGCTGGTGGCATGAGCTCCGTGACGAATCTCCTGGCTCGGCCTTCCCGTCAAGGCTTCCGGTAATTCGGATCCATCAGCTCAAACCGAGTCGAGCTCTCGAACTCGCCCGACGTGTAATCGCCGGTCGCCGGGTCGATGTCGCTCTGGCCGGGCTTGCGCAGGAAGCGGGCGTCGAGGCTCATGCGGCGCTCCGGCGTCACCTTCTCGCAGTGCTGCTTGAGGAAGACGCCGCCGACCGGGGTCTCGCCGGGCTCGGGGGCCAAATCGGTGCAGGTCCAGCCGGCCGGATCGTAATGATTGATGATGGCGAGGCGCAGGAGATGCGCCATGCGCCGCTCGATCGGGGAGGCGCGCGGATCGCTGACGAAGCGCAGCCCCCGCAGCACGCCGTCGTCATCGAACAGCACCGACAGGATGATGGGATGGCCGGCGACCCGCGTGCCGGTGCGCTCGCCGGCGTAGAGCGGATCGTCGATGGCGCGGCCGATGAACTCGTCCTCGTCGTCGAAGCGCGCATAGACTTCGTGCAGGCCGCTTGCCTCGGCGCGGCAGGTGGCGAACCCCTTCCAATCGTCGAGCCGCTGGCGCGGCGGCCCGCCATTGCTGCCGCAAGCGAGCTCGCCGAACCCGTCCATGGTCATGGTCGGCGCCTCGAGGCCGAGCTTGAGGCCGTGGATTTCACCCGGGTCGGGCGCCTGCGCGCGTGCCGGCGGGGGTGCGAGTGAAACCGCGAGAAGCCCTACCAGAAAAGCGAAGGCCTGTAGGGTGGGCAACGCGCCCGCAATGCGCCCTCCCCGCGGCACGGCGTGCCGGCGCGTTGCCCACGCGGTCGGGCCTCGCGGCACCTTCGCGTGGGCAAAATTGCGCAACTTCGCGCCCTCATCGATCGTTGTGCCGGGCAATTTTGCCCACCCTACAGTGCGAACACGTACAGCATGGACGCCGTTGATGTGTTCTTCAGCTCCGGCGAATCCTCCCAGACCGCCGCGGTCTGCTTGGAGCCCATCAGCACCGCGATGTACTGCTTGCCGTTGACCGAATAGGTGATCGGCGGCGCGTTGATGCCGGTGCCGGCATTGAAGGACCAGACCTCCTGCAAGGTGCGGGCATCGTAGGCGTACAGCGTGCCGTCGAGCTGGCCGATGAAGACCAGATTGCCGGCGGTCGCCAGCACGCCCCCGTAGTTCGGATAGGGCATCTTGACCGAGGCCTTGATCTCGCCGGTGGTCGGGTCGACCGACTTGAGGCTGCCGTAGCGGCGCGGCTGCAGGTTCTTGGTGGTGCCGCCGCCGAACCGCTCGCGCGGCTTCACGGTGCCGCCCTGGTCGACGAAGCTCTTCTGCTCCGCATTGACGATCGAGTTGCAGCCTTCGGTGGAGGGAATGAACAAGAGGCCGAGGTCGGGATTATAGGCCGAGGGCTCCCAGTTCTTGCCGCCATTGTGCGACGGGCAGGTCTTGGACGGCCCCTCCCCGCGCATGCCATGGCTGCCCGCGGCGTAGACCTGGACATCCTTGGTGGGATCGTAGTTGAGCGGCTTGCCGGTCTTGGGGTCGAGCCCAGGCGTCCAGGTCAGCTCGTCGACATATTGCTTGCCGGCCACGAACGCCCCGTTGGTGCGGTCGAGCGCGTAGTAAAATCCGTTGCGCGCCGCATGCACCACCAGCTTGCGATCCTCGCCGTTGACCTTGGCATTGATGATCGGGTGCTCGGAGATCTCGTCGAAGTCGTAGGGGTCGTTGGGGGTGTATTGGAAACCCCACTTGATCTGGCCATTGGCCGGATTGAGCGCGAGCACGCTCGCCGCCCATTTGTTGTCGCCGGGCCGGTATTGCGGATCATAGTCGGGGCCGGCATTGCCGACGCCCTGGTAGATCGTGTCGGTGTCGCGGTCGTAGGTCGCGGTCTCCCACACCGAGCCGCCGCCGTGCTGCCAGCGCTCCTGGCCGTCCTTCCAGGTTTCGTTGCCGGGCTCGCCTTTGCCCGGGATCGTGAAGGTGCGCCAGAGCTGCTTGCCGGTGTTGAGGTCGGTGCCGTCGATATAGCCGCGGATGCCGAACTCGCCGCCGGCGGCGCCCACGATCGCCACGTCGCGCACCACCAAAGGCGCCATCGTGAGCGTTTCGCCCAGCGCCGGATCGGCGATCTTGCGCTCCCACACCTTCTCGCCAGTCGTCTTGTTGAGGGCGAACATGCGGCCGTCGAGCGAGATCGAGATCACCTTGTCCTTCCACAGCGCCACGCCGCGATTGTCGACCCCGCAGCAGGCCACGTCGCCGGCCCAGGCCTTGTCGGTGCCGGGATCGAACTTCCAGCGGAACGTGCCTTTCTTGCCGTTTGACACGTCGATCGCATAGACCGAGCCCCAGCCATCCGGCACGTACATGACGCCGTCCTCGACGATCGGGGTGGCTTCGAGGTTGCCGAACTTGTAGCGGGCGCCGCCGCCTTCGAAGCCGCCGAGCGCGACCGTGAACGCGACCTTCAGATTCTTGACGGTGTCGGTATTGATCTCCTTGAGGGCCGAGAAGCGGTGGCCCTGGTAGTTGCCGTGATGGAGCAGCCAGTTCTGCGGCTCCTTGTCGACGTTGAGGGCGCGCTCGAACGTCATATCGGCCGCCCGCGCCGGCGTGAGCGCGGTGGCGATCAGGAGCGAGCTCATCAGGGTGCCGGCCAGAGCGACAGCGATCGCATTGTTCGCATTGTTTTCATTGCACGTCCTCCCTTGTTGACGTCGTTTGATCAACTTCAATTGCGGTGGAAAGCGAAACCTCCTGGGCGCCGTACGGGCTCGGCCGCCGACCGCCACGGATGGTTCAACGATTGCAGGACGTCAGCTCCTTCTCGTCGATCGAAAAGACCTGACCCGCCTCGACCTTGACGCCCTTCACCATGCAGGTCCGTCCCTCCTTGTCGGCGAGCTTGATGTCGTAGGTGCCGGACTGCACACCGGTGATGTTGAGCCGCTCGTCGGGATCGGAGACGCCGTCCTTGTCGTTCTTGGCCTGGTTCGGACCCCAATTCGTGGTGCCGGCGGGAGCCAGATAGAATTCGGAAATCCGCATTTGGGTCAGGTTCCAGAAGCGGGTGCGGGCCTGGGAGAACGCGACGGATGTCGAAAGCGCCAACGTCATCACCAGAAAAACAAGTCGGTACATGGATTATCCCCGGGCTTTAGGATATGGCAGTCCCAGACTATCGCCCTTCCGGGACCGGCGGAAGTGCGTGCGGCAAGCTTGACACGCCACCCCCCTGCGGCACTATCTGGCGTCGCGAGCAACCCAGAGCAGATGCGCCCCACCATGAGCGTGCAAGTCCTCGAGCGAGAATTCCCCAACGACCATCTGCCGCTGCTGCGCTGGCTGATGTTCACCGGCGTATCGGTCTTCGGCTTCGTCCTGGTCTGGTATTACGGCCTGTTCCGGCTGATGCTGGCCAGCGACAAGACCTATATTTCCAGCATTATCCTGTGCCTGTACGCGGCGACCTGCCTCCATTGCTTCGTGCGCACCATCGCGATCTCGCGGGAGTCCGATCGCGCCCATCGGGTCCTCGCCCTGGTCAACCATGGCGGACCGCCGCTGCGGGTGGTGGGGGAGGACGTGCTGGCCCCCGACGGCACCAAGCTGCCGCGCGGGCACATCACCGCCCATATCCGCAACCTCATCCTCAAGGCCGGCCTGCAGGACGGCTATATCGACCAGACGCTGCTGCTGCGCGGCCTCGCCGATGCGCTGCGCGGGCCCAATCAGCTCGGATCGTTCGCCAGCGATTCGCTGATGAAGCTCGGCCTCCTGGGCACCATCGTGGGCTTCATCCTGATGCTGGCGCCGATCGCCGGGCTCGACGCCGCCGACCACGCCTCGATGAAGCTGTCCATGGGCCTGATGAGCGACGGCATGGCGGTCGCCATGTACACCACGCTCGCCGGCCTCATCGGCTCGATCCTGGTGCAGACGCAATACTACATGCTCGACGAGGCGACCGCGAAGCTGTTCGCGCTCGCCACCGACCTCACCGAGGTGTTCGTCGTATCCGGGCTCGAGCGGTCGCAGAATGGATAGCTTCGGCAATTATCCGCGCGAGAAACCGTTCGACCCTTTCAGCGTGATGCTGTTCAAGGCGCTGCAGGTGGTGGCGTTCCTGTTCTTCCTGGCGCTCCTGGTGATGAATCCGGAGGCCAAGCAGGGCAAGATCGACACCAAGGCCGAGTTCATCGTCACGATGAACTGGCCCGACAACCATCCCGACGACATCGATCTCTATGTCGAGGACCCGCTCGGCAACATCGTCTGGTACCACGTGCGCGAAGCCGGCTTCATGGTGCTCGATCGCGACGACCGCGGCGGGATCAACAACAGCATCATGGTGAACGGCAAGCAGATCATGAGCCCGATCCGCGAGGAGTCGGTCAGCATTCGCGGCATCGTGGCCGGCGAATACACGGTCAACGTCCAGTACTATCTGGCCACCCAGAACGCGCCGGTCCCGGTCTCGGTCAAGGTCGAGAAGATCAATCCCATGGTCGAGGTCATCCACTACGATACCATCATGCTCGATCACGCCGGGCAGGAACGAACGGCGGTGCGCTTCCGGATGGCCGAGGACGGGAGCGTCACCGACATCAACCACACCGAAAAGTCGCTCGTCCAATTGACGCGCAGCGTGCGCCGGAGCGGCGGCGGCGCAAAGTGAGTGCAAGCCCCCCGACCGCCTTTCAGGCCTTGATTGATCGCATTGCCGCACCCTCGAACCGGCTTCCGCTCCTCCCGGCAATGCTCTAGGTAGTGTCGATGACCACGACCGTGATCGCCATCTCCGCCGCCTATGTCGTGCTCGGCGTGCTGCTGTTGTCGGTGGGTCTCACCTCGCCGCTGCGCTGGTGGGTGAAGGCGGCCGCCATCGTGGTGACCTCGGTCTTCTTCGTCGAGGTCTTTTTCGCCACCAAGGGCCTGCTGGGCTGGCCCGGCACCGGCCGGCTGCCGGCCCGCTTCCAGCTGCTGTGGACGCGGGTGGTCGAGCCCGATCCGAAGATCCACGATGCCGGCTCGATCTTCCTGTGGGTCGAGGAGGTCGACGAGAACAACGTACCGACCG
Organism: uncultured Alphaproteobacteria bacterium; assembly: GCA_963744275.1. Lineage (GTDB taxonomy): Bacteria > Pseudomonadota > Alphaproteobacteria > Rhizobiales > Xanthobacteraceae > VAZQ01. The sequence goes on along the minus strand of CAVUSX010000017.1, from coordinate 120,456 downwards.
GCACCCCCCGCTCCTACCGGTTGCCCTATACCAAGCCGATGGCGGACAAGTCGCTCAAGGCGCGCGACGAGATCATGTCGGGCAATCCGCAGGAAGGCACCGCCGACGATCTCACCGAGAACGAGACCCCGCCGGGCGGCGCCATGCCCAACATTCCGGACAACGCCAATGCGCCGCAACCGGGCGCCGCCAATGTCGACCTCTCCCAGCTCAAGCTCCTGCAGGATGCGCAGCGGGTGGATTTCAAGCCCATGACGGGCCCCCTGCTGCCGGCGAAGGAATAGCGTACGGCTAGAGCATTTTCAGGAAAAGTGGATACCGGTTTTCCGTCCGAAAATGCGACCATGCAAGAATGTTAGGCTGCGCTCACCCGCGCGCCGGCGGGCCGGTCATGGCCAGGAAAGCCTCTTCGATCGTGGCGGCTCCCGAGCCGGCGATCAGCCGGGACGGGGTGGTGTCGGCCAGCACCTTGCCCCGATGCAGCACGATGACCCGGTCGGCATCCGGCACCTCGTCGCACAGATGCGTCGCCCACAGGATCGCGACCTGCCGCTCCCGCCGCATGATCAAGAGCTGCTTGAGCAGATCGCTGCGGCTCGCCGGATCGAGGCCGACCGTGGGCTCGTCCATGAGCAACAGGCGCGGCTCGTGCAGCAAGGCGCGCGCCAGCTCGACCCGCCGGCGATTGCCGCCGCTCAACTGCGCGGTCTTGTCGTGGGCGCGCTCCTTGAGGCCGAGCTGCGCCAGCTCCTCCTCGATGCGCCGCAGCGCGGTCGCGCGCGGCATGCCGTGCAGCCCGGCGTGGAACAGGAGATTGGCGGTCACCGACAATTCGAGATCGAGCGTGGGCTGCTGGAACACGATCCCGAGCCCGGCCAGCGCCGGGACCGGATCGCGCGACATGTCGTGGCCCATCACCTCGATGCGGCCGGAATCGGCCGTGAACAGGCCGGAGAGCAGCTGGAACAAGGTTGATTTCCCGGCCCCGTTTGGCCCCAAGAGGGCGATGAACTCGCCCGCGTGGGCCCGAAAGCTCACGCCATCGAGAGCCCGGATCGTCCCATAGGTCTTGACCACCTTGTCCAGAAGCAGCGCAGGCACCTGCGCGTCCGGTTCGGCGCGTTGCTGGCTCACCATTCGGCCTCGATTCCCGTCCCTTGGACTTTGTGGATTTACCCTGAATTTACGCTCATTGGATCGTGAGCCGTGCCCGCCCGGCCCGGCTTGCCGGAATGCTTCGATCGGGGCTACGCTGGCAGCAAGCTCCGGTCTCCGCAAGCACAAGAGAAATCGCCCGTGATCGCTCGACACGCCTCCTTGGCCATGATCCCGCTCGCCGCCGCCCTTGCGCTCGCCCCGGCGCCCGCCTGGTCCAAGGACACCGGCCTCATCTTCGTCAGCAACGAGAAGACCAACAATCTCATCGTTCTTGATCCGAAAACCTACCAGGTCGTCAAGGACATCAAGGTCGCTCGGCGTCCGCGCGACATGCATTTCAATGCCGATCATACCAAGCTCTACGTCGCCTGCGGCGACGACGACGTGATCGACATCATAGACGTGGCCAAGCTCGAGGTGGTCGGCAAGCTCAATACCGGGCCAAGTCCGGAGACCTTCGCGATGGACGAGAAGCACCGCCGCATCTACGTGTCCGACGAGGAAGGCTCGGCGCTTTCGATCATCGACATGGACCAGAACATCACGGTGTTCGAGGTTCCGACCGGCGCCGAGCCCGAGGGGGTGATGGTCAGCGAGGACGGGAAGACCGTCTACGTGACCTCGGAGGTCGGCGATCTGGTGCATCAGGTCGATGCCGAAGGCGGCTACGTCACCCAGGATGTCGTGGTGGGGACGCGCCCGCGCCGCTTTGCGGCGACGCCCGACGGCAAGGAGCTGTGGGTCTCGTGCGAGCTGTCGGGCGAGGTCTACATCATCGACCGGGAAAAGTTCACCGTCGCCGGCAAGATCGAGTTCCTGCCGCCGGGCATGCGCAAGACCGACGTGACGCCGGTCGGCCTCACCATGACCCGGGACGGCAAGACCGCCTATGTGACGCTCGGCCACGCCGCCCATGTGGCGGTGGTCGACGTGGCGACCCGCAAGATCGAGGCCTATATCCTGGTCGGCAAGCGCTCCTGGGGCATCACCATGTCCAAGGACGAGAGCAAGCTCTACGTGGCCAACGGCTTCGGCGACGACATCACCATCATCGACGTGAAGAGCCGCAAGGCGATCGTCTCGGTCCCGGTCGGCCGCATTCCCTGGGGCGTGGTGGTCGATGAGTAGGCATCCGTATTTCGTAGCCCGCATGGAGCCGACGGGCCGGCGTGAAGCGCCGCCCGACGGCGTAATGCGGGAACGCCGTTCCCGCATTACGCTACGCTCCATGCGGGCTACAGTCGCGCTCCTCCTGGCGTGCGCCGGCATCTCTCAGCTCTGTCGCAGCCCGCCCCACCGCCCGCGCAACAGCCGCAGCAGAAGCTCACCATCGGCTTCGTGGAGATCGACGGCGATCCGCGCTACGAGCCGATCAAGGGATTCGAGCGGCTGGTTCTCAAGGCTCCCGAGCATCCGTTCACCGGCGCCCAGGTCGGCATCGACGAGGCGCAGGCGCTCACCCGCGTGCTCAAGACCGACTTCGTGCTCGAGCGGATCACGGTCAAATCGGCCGAGGAGGTCGCGCCGGCCGTGCTCGCGGGCGCTGGAAGGCCGCAACATCCATTTCTTCCTGATCGATGTGCCGGCGGAGGCGTTCAAGCCGCTGGCGGCGGCGGTGCGCGGCCGCGATGCGCTCCTGTTCAACGTGAGCACGCCGGACGATTCGCTGCGGCGCGAGCTGTGCGCGGCGCGAATTCGTGCATACGATGCCGAGCCGCGCCATGCTCATGGACGGGCTGGTGCAGTACCTGGTCTCGCGCAAGTGGCGCGATTATCTGGTCCTGCAGGGGCCCGCTGCCGGCGGACGACTTGAAGACCAAGGCGTTCGAGAGCTCGGCGAAGAAGTTCGGCGCCCGCATCGTGGCGCACCAGAACTTCAAGGCCGGCACCGACCCGCGCGACCGCGAGCAGAACGACCCGGCGCTGCTCAGCGCCATCAGCCGCGACTACGATGTCGTGTTCGTGGCCGACGAAGCCTTCGATTTCGTGCGGCAAGTGCCCTATCACACCGTGCGTCCGCGCCCGATCGTGGGCGGCATCGATCTCGAGCCGGTCGCCTGGCACTGGACCTGGGAGCACAACGGCGCCCCGCAGGTGAATTCGCGCTTCGAGAAACGCTCCGGCGGCCGCCACATGGAAGGGCCCGACTGGGCGGCCTGGATCGCCGTCAAGATGATCGTGCAATCGGCGCTGCGCACCCGCTCGGTCGACTTCCAGCAGCAGAAGAAGTTCATTCTCGGCGACGCCACCTTCGACGGCGACAAGGGGCTGGCGGTCGGGGTGCGGCCCTGGGACCATCAGGTGCGGCAGGCGGTGCTGCTGGCCGCCCCCTATGTGGTGGTGGCGAGCGCGCCGGTCGAAGGCTTCCTGCATCGCACCAACGAGCTCGATACGCTCGGCGACGACGAGCCCGAGACCACCTGCCACCTCAACAAGTAAGCAGCAGCAAGCAGGCACCATGCAGCTCGTCCACGCCGCCCGCGCGCTGCGCGCCGTCACCACCCGGGAGATCATCAAGTTCGTGCAGCAGCGCGGCCGGCTTCTGTCGGCGCTGGTGCGCCCGCTGATGTGGCTCGCGGTGTTCGCGGCCGGCTTCCAGAACGTGTTCGGCGTCTCGATCATCCCGCCCTACAAGACCTACATCACCTATCAGGTCTATATCGTTCCGGGCCTGCTCGGGATCATCCTCTTGTTCCACGGCATGCAATCGTCGCTGTCCATGGTCTACGACCGCGAGATGGGGGTGATGCGGCTCCTGCTCACCGCGCCGCTGCCGCGCTGGGTGCTGCTGGCCTGCAAGCTCGGGGCCGGAACGGTGCTCTCGGTGCATCACCTGCTACGTGTTCCTCGCGGTCTGCATCCTGTTCGACGTGACGTTCGATTGGAGCGGCTGGCTCACGGTGCTGCCGGCGCTGGTGATGTCCGGGCTCATGCTCGGATCGCTCTGGCTGTTTCTCTCGGTCCACATCAAGCAGGTCGAGAATTTCGCCGGCGCCATGAACTTCGTGATGTTCCCGATGTTCTTCTTCTCCTCGGCGCTCTATCCGCTGTGGAAGCTGCGCGAGGGCGGCTCCGAATGGCTCTACTGGATCTCCATGGCCAATCCGTTCACCCATGCGGTCGAGATGATCCGCTTTACGCTCTACGGCATGTTCGATCCGGTTTCGACGCTGGTGGTCTGCGGCGCGACGGTGGTGTTCTTTCTGCTGGCGGTCATCGGCTACGACCCGCAACGCGGCATGCTGCGCCGCGCCGCCCAGCCGGCTTGAGGCTCCAACACGTCGTCACGGCCGGTACGCGTTTGCCCCTCTGCCACTCGGTGCGCGTCTGCCCCTGCGCCCCTACAGCGCAATCGCGCTGCGGATCGCCGCAATCTCTTCGGCCGAGTGGTTGCCGCGCGGACGCGCGACCGGAACGGCCGCCACGATCCGGGCCGGGCTTGCGGACATCACCAAGAGCCGATCGGCGAGCCCGATGGCTTCCTCGACGTCGTGCGTCACCAGCAAGGTGGTGACCGGACGGCGGGTGACGAGCTCGACCAGCTCGGAGCGCAGGCGCTCCGCCAGCGCCGCGTCGAGGGAGACGAAGGGCTCGTCGAGAACCAGGAGATCGGGCGCGACCGCAAAGGCGCGCGCCAGCGCGACCCGGCGCGCCAGCCCGAGCGACAGCTCGCCCGGATAGTGGCCGCGGTGGGCGGCGAGGCCGAGCGTCTGGAACAGCGCATCGAGCGTGGCGTCGGTCGCCTCCGGCGCCGCCAGCCGCACGTTCGCCTCCACGGAGCGCCACGGCAACAGGCGCGGCTCCTGGAACACCATGCCGAGCCGGCAATGCGCCGGCAGCCGGACGGTGCCTTGGTAGTCGCGGTCGAGGCCGGCGATGATGCGCAACAGCGTCGTCTTGCCGCAGCCCGAGGGGCCGACCAGCGCGGCGACCTCGCCGTTGGCCAGGGTAAAGCCGAGCTCCCCCAGCACATGCAGATTGTCGCCGGAAGCGGCGCGATAGAACTTCTGCTCGATGCAGACCTCGAGCCGTCCGTCTTCAGGCCGTCTTGGGACGCCAGCGGGAGACATGTCGTTCAAGCGGCTGCACCAGGAATGTTTCGATCACCAGCATGACGGCGACGAAGGCGACGGCATAGGCCAGGAGGCGCGTGACATCGAACAGCTGGAACGCGATCCCGATCTCGAACCCGACCCCGTTGGGCCGGCCCAGCAATTCGACGACGAGGACGATCTTCCACACCAGCGATAGCCCGGAGCGGGCCGCGGCCGCAAGGTAGGGCGCGAGCTGGGGGAAAACCACGTGCCGCAACCGCACCCACGGCCCCATGCGGAACACCTGCGCCATCTCGTCGAGCCCGGCATCGAGCGAGCGCGCGCCTTCCCGCACCGTGACGATGGCGATCGGCAGCTTGTTGAGCGCCACCGCGGCGATCGCGGCGCTTTCGGTGAGGCCCGCCCAGATATAGGCGAGGACAATAATTACCAAAGCCGGCAGGTTGAGGAGCGCAACCAGCCAGGGATCGCCGAGCCGGTCCACGCTGCGATAACGGCCCATCAAGAGGCCGAGCACGGTGCCGAGCGCCATGGCGATGAGGAAGGAGGCCGCGACCCGGGCGAGCGTCACCCCGAGATTGAAGGCGAGCGCTCCCGAGCGCGCCTCCGCCACGATGGCGAGCGCCACCGCCTGCGGGTCCGGCAGCAGGCGCGGCCCCGCGAAATGCGAGCCGACGGACCAGGCCGCGAGCAGCAGCCCGAGCGAGATGAGCCTCAGCGCCACCCTCTAATCCCCCGCCGCCCGCCGATAGAAGCTTCCGGCATCGAGCCCCTCCCCCGGACCGACCAGGTCGACGCCGCCGATATCGGCCAGGATCTTGTAGAGCGCGCGCGCATCGGCCGCCTCGGCATCGATGGGCCGGCGCGGAATGCCCTCGCTGTAGCGCTGGCGGTAGAGCGCGAGCGTGGCGGGATCGCTCACGCCGATGCGCGGGGCCAGCCGCTGCCATTCGGTATCGGACGCGGCCAGGATGTCCTTGGCCTGGCGCGAGGCCTCGAGGAAACGGTCGAGCGCCGAGCGGTTGCGCGCCGCCCAGGCGCCGTCGAACACATAGCCCAGCAGCGCCACCGGCCCATTGGCGCCGAGCCGGTGCAGCACATCCTCCATCGGGATGGCGCGCTTTTGGCCCTGGGCTTCGAGATCGGCGCAGAAGTTCCAGAACGTCAGGGTCGCGTCGGTCTCGCCCTGCAGAGCCTTCTGCGAAAGCAGGGGCGGCGCCCCGTAGACGATCGTGGATTGGGTCTTGAGATCGAGACCGGAGCGCAGCCCCAAGGCGCGCAGCAACAGCCAGCTCTTGTCGATCGGCCCGCCCGCAACCGCGAGCTTTCGGCCCTTGAGATCGGCGATGTCCCGGATGGGCGATTGCGCCGGCGTCATCACGGCCCCGAGCGTGCTCAAATACGGGTAGTAGACGAGCCCGTTCCCCAAGGCGCGTTCGCGCGCCACCCAGGTCCAGTCCGACACGATGACGTCGGCCGCGCCGCCCTGGAGCGCGATCTTGCCGGCCTCGGTGCTGGCGAGCTCCAGCGTCTCGATGTCGAGGTTGGCCTTCCGGTCGAGCCCGTGCGCCTTGATGACGTCGAGCTCCCAGGCCAGCGATCCGGTGCGCTGCGCCACCAGGCGGATGCGATCGGCGGCGCTGGCGCCCGAAGGGACCGTGGCGCCGGCGGCGATCAGGGCCGCGACCGCGACCGCCAGCGTGCGTGCGGGGTGAACCATTCGGCTTTAATCCAAGCTTACATTGTTGCGATGCGGGTCGATCAATGCGCCCCGTGGTCGGCGGGCATCGGGGTCGGCGCTCCGGTCGATTTGGCGGCGGGACCCTCCACCACGGTCGCGGGCGCCAGAGCCAGCGCCGGTCCGGTCACGATGATCTGACCGATCATGGAGGGATGGGGCGTGCATGCGAAGGAATAGGTTCCAGGCCGGTTGAAGGTCACGGTCGCGGTCTCTCCGCGCGCCAGCAGCCCGGTGTCCCAGCCCTCGCCGTCGGAGGAGGCGGCATTGTGCGCCTGCGTGCCGGCATTGCTGAACGTCACCTTGGTGCCGGTCGCAACCGTAATGCGGGCGGGATTGAAGCGATAGTCCTCGAACTTGACGCTGCTGGTCTGGACAACCGGGCCGGCGAAGCCGACCACGCTGTCCGGCGGCTTGGGCGGCGGGAACGGCCGCAGCCGGTCGCCGGGCGAGCCCTCGAGCGAGAACACCCAGAGCATATCGCCGTTGGCCGAGGTGGTCTGGATCGAGACGCCGCCGGCCATGATGGCCACATATTGGGTGCCGTCGATCTCATAGGTGATGGCCGGCGCATCGGCGCCCGCGCCGGTCTGCCATTGCCACATGAGCTCGCCGGTCCTGGCGTCATAGGCCTGGAAATTGCCGTCGGGCTCGCCGTGGAACAAAAGATCGCTCGCCGTCACCAACGAGCCGCTGCCCTGCCCGATCGAATACGGCATGCGCTTCTGCCAGGCGATCTTGTTGGTGCGGGAATCGACCGCCGTCAGCGTGCCGCCGTATTTGGCCCCGAGCGCCGGCCCGACCGTCTTGCCGGTGCCTTGCGCGATGCGGCTCTGCGGACGATCGGCGGCGGTCGCGTAGAAATAGCCGGTGCGCGGACTATAGGCCATCGGCGACCAGTTCACGCCGCCATTGCCGCCCGGCGACATCAACAGCGGCATGTCGTAGATGGTGCCGAAAATGCACTTGGTGACCCAGCCGGGCAGCGGCTGCGGACATTGCGGCATGACGGCGTCCCCGACCGGATAGGGCTGGGTCGGCGCCGAGAACAGCCGCGCGTCGGTCTCGACCGGTTTCTCCGCGATGCCGATCAGCGGCTTGCCGTTGGTGCGATCGAGCATGTAGAGCCAGCCGGTCTTGCCGGCCTGGGCGATGCCCTTGCGTTGCACGCCGTCGTAGCTCTGCTCGAACAGGATCACCGGGCTCGGGGCGTCGAAATCCCAGAGGTCATGGTGCACCTCCTGGAAGTGCCACGCATAGGTGCCATCGAGATGCAGCGCCACGATGGATGAGCTGAACAGGTTGTCGCCCGGCCGGTTGCGGCCGATGCCGCCGGCGGTCGGGCCCGGATTGCCGGTGGAGAAATAGATGAGGCCGAGCTCGGGATCGACCGCCGGCGTGTTCCAGATATTGGCGCCGCCGTGCAGATAGGCACTGGCGCGGAGCGGATCCGGATCGGTGGGCGCCGGCCAGGTGTCGCTGCCGCGCTCGCCCGGTCCCGGCACCGTCCACCAGTGCCAGAGCTCCTTGCCGCTCTTGGCGTCGAGCGCCGTGAGCTTGCCGCGCGCCTCGCGGTCGCCGCCCGAGATGCCGGTATAGATGACGCCGTTGTAATAGAGCGGCGCGCTGGTGATGGTGTAGCCGTCCTGCCATCGCCCAACCTGCGTCTGCCAGATGAGCTCGCCGGTCTTGGCATCGAGCGCCACGAAGCTGCCGTCCAGATAGCCGATGAACACCTTGCCGTCCGCCACCGCGACGCCGCGATTGTCCCAGCCGCAGCAGACCGTGGTGATGTTCTGATCGATTCCGGATCGATGCTCCCAGATCAGCGCGCCGGTCTTGGCATCGAAGGCAGAGACATCGTCGTTCCCGGTCGACACGTAGAGGACGCCGCCCTGCATCACCGGCGTGCCCTCCAGCGAGTATTTGGGCCCCAGGCCCGAGCCCAGATGCGCCACCCAGGCGCCTTTGAGATTCCTCACATTGTCGCGATTGATTTGGGTGAGCGTGGAATAACGCGAATTGCTCCAATCGCCCCCGATGGCGGGCCATTCCGCGCCGGGGGGCGCACGCAGATCGGGCGCGCTTTGCGCACACGCGAGCGCCGAAGCGCCGGCCAAGCCGGCGAGCAAGCCGAACCGCAGGCAAATGCGGCGCCAGCAAATCCCGCGCATGGGTCTCCTCCCCGAGCAATTCTTCGTTCGTTCGCGAAAGGATGCCACAGACGGCGTGGCTTGCAAATGCGTGGCCGCCCGCAAGCGCCCTTGGAAAAACAGTCGATGCATGCCAGGAAGACGGAACCGCCGAGCCAGCCTTGAAACGCAGTGCCGGCCGGAGAGGAGGCGCCGATGCATCGCGGCATGCAATGGCCGGAACCCAGATTGACCTGGCCGGACGGCAAGCTGATCTGCTGCACGTTCCGGGTCGCCTATGAGGCGTTTCGCGAAAGCGGACGCTTCAAGCAAAGCTCGAAGATAAAGCCCAATGTCGCCTCGCTGTCGCATGCCAATTACGGCGGCGCGGTCGGCATCTGGCGGCTGATGGAGGTGTTCGATCGCAACGGCATTCTAGCCACCATCGGGGCGAACGGGCTGGCGGTGGAGAAATGGCCTGAAACGATTCAAGCCCTGCACCGCGCCGGCCACGAGATCGCCAGTCATGGCATGACCAACGACTATCACATGACCGATCTTTCGCCCGATCAGCAGCGCGAAGAGGTGCGCAACTGCTCGCGCGTGATCGAGGCCTGCGTCGGCACCCGCCCGGTGGGCTGGGCCGGGCAAGGCAACCTGCACACGCCCGAGACGCTGGGCATCCTGGCGGACGAAGGCTACCGCTGGTTCGGCGATGCCTTCGACGACGACGTGCCTTACCTCGCCGAGGTGAACGGCAAACGCATCGCGGTCATTCCCAAGCTCAACTATGCCAACGATTGGCGGGCCTGGTCGGGCGGGCTCGGCAATGCCACGACCTTTTTCGAAGGTTTCAAGACCTCGTTCGATTTCATCTATCAGGAGGCGCTGCGCGGCCGCCCCGGCGCCATGGACGTCATCGTCCACGCCGAGCTGGGCGGGCGCCCGAACATCGCGGTCGCCTTCGAGCAGATGGTGCGCTATGCGAAGCAATACCAGGACGAGGTCTGGATCCCGCTGCGCCGCGAGGTCGCCGACCATCTGTTGGCCTCGAACCTGCCGGCGGAGCCTTACCGTCCGCTGGACTAGACTGTAGGATGGGTTGAGCTCACGAGGGCGTTCACGCCCGTCTTCGCGGGCTATGCGAAACCCATCGACCTTAGCTGATGGGTTTCGCAAGAGCTCAACCCATCCTACGGCATTGGGTGACTAACGAGATGAAACGCTCGCAGATGTATTTGCTCGCGGCGCTGGCGGCGGCAAGTTGCGCTCCGCCCGCGGCGGTTGCCCAGAACTCCGTGGCCGAGAAGATTTACGCCGATCTCGCCGCGCTGCCTCCCGCCGAGCGCAGCAAGCGCATGGAGGATGGCGCCCGCGCCGAGGGCAAGCTCGTCATCATCCATACCATGCGCGGCAATCTCGCCAGCGATCACGTCGAGCTGTTTCACCGGCGCTATCCGTTCCTCGGATCGAGCTCGAGGGCGACATCGGCTCGCAGGACGCGACCGAGCGGCTCTACACCGAGGAGACCGCCGGCCGCCACCTCACCGACGTCATCAATGTCGCGCTGCCGGACCTGACCGCGCTGCGCGACAAGGACATGCTGGCCCGCTTTGTGAGCCCCGCCACCGCCGCCATCCTGCCGCCCTACCACGGCTTCATCGACCCGCAGGGACGCTGGACGCCCTGGTACTGGAGCGAGCACGGCATCTCCTACAATTCGAGCCTGGTGCCCAAGGACAAGGCCCCGACCGGATGGAACGACCTGTGCAATCCGTTCTTCAAGGGCAGCGTATCCTTCGACCCGGCCGAGGACCGCTACCTCGCCGGCCTCTATGCCATGCTCGGCGAGCAAGGCGCCGAGCAGCTCCTCAAATGCATCGGCGCCAACGATCCCATCATCCAGCGCGGCCATGCCCAGCGCATGGAGCTGATGCTGGCCGGCGACCACATGGTGCAGGGCGACAACTATCTCTATCAGGGCATCATCATCCAGCGACGGAACCCCTCGGCCCCTTACGCGATCGCCTATTCGGCGCCGGTATTCGGCTTCGCCGGCGTCGCCGCCATCAACAAGAATGCGCTGCATCCCTACGCGGCCGCGCTGTGGGCCGATTGGTCGCTGACGCCGGAAAGCCAGGCCTATGTGGCGCACCTGCTGCGCGGACCGGTCGCCCTCAAGCATCCGTTCTTTCCCGACAGCACGAAGATCGTCACCTATGTGGATGCGCCGCCCGACGTCATGGCGCGGCTGATGGGCTACTGGAACCAATACGTGGCCAAGCGGCATTGAAAGCATGGCGGTGGGGCTTCCGTCGCAAGATGTGGGGATGCAAGGCCGCTTCGGCTGGAAGCAGGTGGCGCTCGCGCTCCTGATCGCGCTCCTCGCCTATCAGGTGGTCGTGCCATTCGTGATGATCATCTGGACCAGCCTCAAGCTGGCGCGGCCCGGCGAGCCCGATTTCCTCAGCCTCTCCTTCACCTTCGCCAACTATCTGCGCGCCTACGGCAGCGCGGCCTTCTGGCGCACCAGCCAGAGTACCTTGAGCTTCGCGCTCGCCTCGACGCTCCTGGCCTTCGTGATCGGGGCCTTCGTGGCATGGGTGCTGGCGCGCACCAATACCCCGCTCGCCGGCTTGCTCGGGTTCATGCTGATCGGGCGCGTCGTCATCCCGGGCATCCTCATCGCCATTTCCTGGATCCTGGTCGCCAGCCCCAATATCGGCCTGTTCAACCAGATGATGTTGCGGCTCACCGGGCTCCGCAACCCGGTCAACGTCTACAGCTTCTGGGGCATGGTCTGGGTGCAGTCGCTGGAGCTGGTGCCGCTGGTCTATCTGCTGCTCGCCGCGGCCTTTGCAGGCCATGGACCCGCGGCTCGAGGAAGCCTCCAGCATGACCGGCGCCGGCAATTGGCGCACGCTGCGGCGCATCTCGCTGCCGCTCGCGCTGCCGGCGGTGGCCGCCGCGCTGCTGCTCCTGTTCCTGACCACGATCGAGAGCTTCGAGGTCCCGCTCCTGATGGGAACGCGCGCCGGCGTGCGCGTCTACACGCACCGAGATTTTCTACGACACCTCGCGCACCCCGGTCGACTGGGGGCTGTCGAGCACCTATGCGATGGCCCTGCTCGCGGTCGCGATGGCGCTGCTCATCGTCTACTTCCGCCTCATCGGCCATGGCGAGCGCTACCACACGATCACCGGCAAGGACTTCCGCCCGCGCCGCATCGATCTCGGGCCTGGCGCTATTTGACCTGCGCCATCGCCCTCATCCTGGTTTTCCTGATCACCGGCGTGCCGTTCCTGATGATGCTTTACGCGTCGCTACTTGCCGTTCTATCAGGCCCCGAGCGCGGCCGCCTTCGCCAGCATGTCGCTCGACAATTACTGGACGCTTTTCCACAACAGCAAGACGCGTCGTGCCGATGATCAACAGCACGATCCTGGATCCGAGCGTCGCCACGGCGGTCGTCCTGGTGGTCGCGCTGATCGGCTATTTCGTGCAGAAGACCAAGATGCGCGGCCGCCGCCTCCTCGACATTCTCGGCTTCGCGCCGATCGCCATTCCGAGCGTGGTGCTGGGCGCCACCTTCTTCTGGTTCTATCTCATCGTCCCGCTGCCGATCATCGGCACGCTGCTCATCATCGGGCTCGCCTATCTGACCAAATACATGCCGGTGGCGCTGCGCTTCGTCTCGGCCTCGATGATGCAGATCCACCCCGAGCTCGATGAAGCGGCGGAGGTCGCCGGGGTTTCGTGGGCGCGCAACTTCTTCAAGGTCATGCTGCCGCTGCTCAAGCCCGGGCTGCTCGCGGCCTGGTTCTGGGTCATGGTGCACGCCTACCGCGAGCTCACCGTCGCGCTCATGCTGGCGCGCTCGCAGAACCGCACCGCGGCGGTGGTCATCTTCGATCTCTGGGAGGAAGGCTCGTTCCTGCTGCTCGGCGCGTTCGGGTGGTGATGTTCATCGTGCTGATGGCGCTCAGCGCCGCCGCCCATTCGATCAGCCGGAGGTTCGGCGTGCAGGAGCAGCTCGCGATGATCGCGGTCGAGGGCTTGGCCAAGTCTTTCGCGGCGAACGGCCGAGGGATCGCGGCCGTCGCCGGCATCGAGTTTCGAGATCAAGGCCGGCGAGATGGCGACGCTGCTCGGGCCCTCGGGCTGCGGCAAGACCACGACACTGCGCTGCCTGGCCGGGCTCGAGCGTCCCGAGCGAAGGGCGCATCGTCATCGGCGGGCGGACCATGGCGGACGCCGAAGCGGGCATCTTCGTGCCGCCGCAGCGGCGCAATCTCGGCATGGTGTTCCAGTCCTATGCGATCTGGCCGCACATGACGGTGCTGGAGAACGTCGCCTACGCGCTCGAGGGGCGCGGTATCGGCAGGGCCGAGCGCAAGAAGCTCGCCATGGAGGCGCTCGCCTTGGTGCAGCTCGACGGCTTCGCGGAGCGGCCGGCGCCGCGGCTTTCGGGCGGCCAGCAGCAGCGCGTCGCCATCGCGCGCGCCATGGTGGGGCACCCGCAGGCGCTGCTGTTCGACGAGCCGCTGAGCAATCTCGACGCCAAGCTGCGGATCGAGATGCGCAACGAGCTGCGGCGCATCCAGCGCGAGAGCGGCCTCACCTCGATCTACGTCACCCACGATCAGGCCGAGGCGCTCGCCATATCGGACCTGATCATCGTGATGAAGGACGGGCACATCGTCGAGCGCGGCCGTCCGGTCGATATCTATCGCCGTCCCCGCCATGTCTTCACGGCGCAATTCCTCGGCGCCACCAATCTCATCGCCGGAACCGTCGCCGCGGTGGACGCCGCCGCCGGCGCGCTCGCGGTGACGACCGCGCTGGGCCCCCTTCTCGGCGTGGATCCGACCGGGAGCTTGCGGCCCGGCGCCAAGGTGGTGGTGAGCATTCGGCCGGAGGACCTCTCGACCCGCGCGAGCCGCGGCCGACGCGGTCAACACGATCGAGGGACGGATGACGTTCGCGGCCTTCGCGGGCGCGGCGGTCGAGGCCGAGCTCAAGTGCGGGGAAACCAATATTGCGTGCCTGCTCGATCGCGACGCCGACCTGACGCCAGGCCGAGCCGTGACGTTGCGGGCCAAGCCGGATGCCTGCCTGGTGCTGCCGGAAGAATGATGCGGTACAAATGCATTGAAATGGTCTTGGAAACGAACAGGCCGAAAACCAGGAGGCGCGCATGAACATCGCTCGCAAGCCAAGCGCCTGGCAGCCGCCGGAGAGCATCGCGCGCGACGAGATCGTCGCCCGATCGGCCGCGATTCTCGGCCAGCCCGAGCTGCCGCTGCGCCAGAGCGAGGATATTTTTCGCGTCCATGCGCTGGGGCTCGACTGGGACATGGGCGCCATGGTGTACGAGCCGGCCGATCCGGCACGCGCGAGCCGCGGCGCCGACGGCAAGCGGATCGGCATCTTTCTGCTGCATGGCGGCTCCGGCGACTACAAATCCATGGAACCGATGGCCAAGCTGTTCGCCGCCAAGTTCGGCTGCAAGTCGGTCGCCATGACCTTCCCGGGCCGGCTCTATCTCGATGATCCAAGCCGCGATTGGCCGGGCGATACCATCCATCCGGACGGCAGCGTGCGCACGCCGATCTGGCTTGCCGGCGAGCACATCGGAGCCGGATCAATACGAGGTGGTCCGCGACACTTCCATGCGGCTTCGCTACGGCACGCGCACGCTGGCGCGCGCCAAGCCCGGAACCCGATTTTACGACCGCATGGCGGCCTGGCCGGTGGCCTTCGAGGAAGGCATGAAGGATGCCATGCGGCGACACTTCCCCCCCGGCGACTTTTCGATCTATGTCACCGGCCATTCGACCGGCGGCCCCATGGTGTTCATGATCAGCCAGCGGGTGCCCAATATCGCCGGCGTGATCGCGGTGGAGAATTCACCCTTTCGGATTCATCCAGGAAGCCCAGCACGACTGGTCGGGCGCGCTCGGCAAGGTCGCGGGCTTCGAGCGCGTCACCAAGAAGCGCGCGCCGCGCACCGATCCGTTCAACGAGCTCTACATCCGCACCTGGCGCGACCGCGCCCGTTATGCCGGACCCGAGGCGCTCGGCCAGGAGGGGCCGCAGGCGCTGATGCGCCTGCCCTGGCTGATGGAGGAGGTGTTCGACTGGTGGGACAAGACCAAGGCGCGCCCGCAGTTCAAGGCCGAATACGTCATCACGCATAACATCACGGGCTCGCTCGAGGCGGCGGCGCGGGCCGCCGCGGCGCGCCTGAACATGCGCGAGGCCGAGACCGCGGCGCTGGTGCGGCACTATCTGGGCTTTCCGTATCCGCAGACCGGACCCGGGGCCAAGCCGGTGCCGCCGGTGCTGTTCTGCATCTCCAAGGACAGCCGCGACCACAGCCCGGAAGTGTATCAGGAGGTCGTGCTGCCGATGTTCGGCAAGCTCGAGCCGGCCCCGAAGGTTCGCGTGACGCGCTGGGGCGCCGGCGTCCACACCTATCACAAGGCGGAGCCGGATCTCCCGCTCGGCATCGCGCCGCCGGTGGCGGAATTCTATGTGCGGGCGATCCAGGAGGGCTATTTTGTTGTTTAATTTTGCCGTGCAACGAACTCGGCGCGCTCCTTCTCCCCGCGTGCGGGGAGAAGGTCGGGATGAGGGGGCCTCTCCACGGGCTCAAACTCGCGGCAACGCCCCCTCACCCGCCGCGCTTCACGCGTCGACCTCTCCCCGCAAGCGGGGCGAGGTGGAGCAAGCGGCGCGCTTCATATGATTGCTGAGAGACTATGATGTCGCTGTCGACCGAGCGCAGTGTCGGAGCTTTTGATCCCCCACCCGCTTGGACGCGCGAGGAGGTGCTGGCGGCATCGGATGCGGTGCTCGCCATGGTGCCGGCCGCGGTGACGGAGCGCGAGGATATCTTCCGGCTCTCCGCGCTCGGGCTTGAATGGGATATCGGGGTTCGGGTCTACGAGCCGCAGCCGGCCGCGGCGATCGCGACCGGCGCCGACGCCAAGAAGATCGGCATTTTTCTCCTGCATGGCGGCGCCGGCGACTACAAATCGATGGAGAAATTCGCGCGGCTGTTCGCCGAGAAATTCGCCTGCAAGGTCGTGACCATGACGTTTCCGGGCCGGCTCTATCTCGATGATGCGCAGCCGCGACTGGCCGGGCGACACCATCCGCTCCGACGGCAGCGCGCGCACGCCGATCTGGCAGCGCGGCGAATACGTCACGCCCGATCAATACGACCTGGTCGAGGACGCTTCGAAGCGCATGAAATACGGCATTCGGCGGCTGGCGCGGGCGAAGCCCGGATCGCGCTTCTACGATCGCATGGCGGCCTGGCCGCTCGCCTTCGAGCGCGGCATGCAGGAGGCTTGCCGGCGCCATTTCCCCGTCGACGAATTCTCGATCTACGTGCATGGCCATTCCACCGGCGGTCCCTATGTCTCGATGCTCTCCCAGCGCGTGCCCAATATCGCGGGCGTGATCGCGATCGAGAACTCCACCTTCGGCTACATCAACGAGCGCAAGCATATGTGGGGCGGGCACGTCGGCAAGATCGAGGGCTTCGAGCGCGTCGCCAAGGACGGCGCCTCCTGGGCCGACCCGTTCAACGATCTCTACGTCCGCACCTGGCGCGATCTCGCCCGCTACCGCGGCTCCGAAGCGCTCGGCCAGGAGGGACCCGCTGCGCTCATGCGCCTGCCCTCGCTGATGGAGGAGATTCTCGACGCCTGGGAGGTCGCCAGGAAGCGTCCGCAGTTCAAGGCCGAGTACATGATCACCCACAATATCGTCGGCGCGCTCGAGCGGGCGGCGCGGGCGGCGGCGGCGCGGCTGCGGCTGGACGTCGCCGCGACCGAGGAGCTCGTCGCCCACTATCTCGGCTATACGCGCGAGCTCACCGGCCCCGGCGTGAAGCCGGTTCCGCCCTTCCTGTTCGTGATCTCGAAGGACAGCCGCGATCACAGCCCCGAGGTCTACCGCGAGGTGATCATGCCGATGTTCGCGGCGATGCGACCCGCGCCGCGCGTCGCCCTGACCCGCTTCGGCGCCGGCGTCCACACCTATACCAAGCCCGAACCCGGCCTACCCGATCGGCATCGCGCCGGCCGCGGCGCAATTCTACGTTCAGGCAATTCAAGAAGGGTTCTTTGTTGTTTGATTTGAGAGGAACAGCAAATCGGCGAACCCCCTCTCCCCGCGTGCGGGGAGAAGGTCGGGATGAGGGGGCCTCTCCACGAGCTCAGACTCGCGGTGAGGCCCCCTCACCCGCCGCGCTACGCGCGTCGACCTCTCCCCGCAAGCGGGGCGAGGTGGAGCGCGCGGTGCCGATTGAGCAAATCGGCAACAATCGCGTTCTCGAAAGGAACCCCGCATGCGTCCCAAGATCGAATGGCCTGACGGCAAGAAAATCTGCGCCACCTTCACGGTCGCGTTCGAGGCGTTCACGCGCGGCGGCCACTTCAAGAAGGCCAAGGGCCTCGAGGTCAACCTGGTCTCGCTCTCGCATGCCAATTACGGCGGCAATGCCGGCATCTGGCGCATTCTCGAGATACTCGAGCGCAACGGCGCGCGCGCGACCGTCGACGTCAATGGGCTGGCGGTGCAGAAATGGCCGGACGCCGTCAAGGCCCTGCATGCGGCCGGCAACGAGATCGCCGGGCACGGCACCACCAACGACATCCAGATGACCGATCTCACGCCCGCGCAGCAGCGCGCGGAGATCCGCGCGGTCAATCGCATCGTCGCGGAGGTGATCGGCGAGCAGCCGGTCGGATGGGTCAGCCCCGGCGGCCACCACACCCGCGAGACCCTCGGCATCCTGGCCGACGAGGGCTACACCTGGTGCGGCGACCAGTGCGACGACGACCTGCCCTATGTGGTCGAGGTCGACGGCAAGCGCATGGTGATCGTGCCCAAGCATTGGTTCTTCAACGATTGGCGCGCCTGGAACGGCGGCGCGAGCAACGGCGAGATGGCGTTCCAGGCCTTCAAGGACGGGTTCGATTTCGTGCTCGAGGAAGCGCTGCGCGGCAAGCCCGGCCGCGTCGACGCGCTGGTCCATGCCGAGCTCGGCGGCCGCCCCTACATGGCGCACGCGTTCCAGAAGATGATCCGCTATGTCAGGCAGCACGACGACATGGTCTGGCTTCCCACCCGCGACGAGATCGCCGATCACGTGCTCGCAAGCACGAACTACGTCGAGCCGTATTCGCCGACGGGGTGAGGCGCCTTACTGTAGGGTGGGCAAAATTGCCTGGCACTATGATCCTGATTGCGCAGAGCTGCGCAATTTTGCCCACGCGATCACGCCTCGCGACCGGCCGCGTGGGCAACGCGCCCGCTACGCCGTACCATGTCGACACGGCGGAGCAGGCGCGTTGCCCACCCTACGAGATCGCGGCAACAAGCAAACCTGTGGAGGCAAGCATGCCGTTTGCACTGATGACCGGCGGCGGCAGCGCCATCGGGGAAGGAATCGCGCGCTGCCTCACGGGTCGCGGCTGGACCGTGGCGGTGACGGACATCAATCTCGATCTGGCGCGACAATCGGCTGCGGCCGCCGCGCCGCACGCGCAGGCGCTGCAGCTCGACGCCACCGACGGGGCTCAGGTCGCAGAGATGGTGCGGCAGCTTGGCGCCGCCCACGGCCACATCGATGCGCTCGTCAACGTGGCCGGCGGCATGCGCGGCCTCGGCATTCCAAAAACCGATTTCGTCGACATGACGCCGCAGCTGTGGACGCGCATTCTCGACGCCAATCTGCAGAGCGTGCTCCATTGCTGCCATGCGGTCCTGCCCGGGATGATCGCGGCCCGGCGCGGCGCGATCGTCAGCATCGCGGCGAGCCGCGGGCTGCGCGGCGGACCGCAGGCATCGATCTATTCGGCCGCCAAGGCCGCCATCATCGTATTCAGCCAATCGCTCGCCCAGGAGGTCGGACCGCTCGGTATCAGGGTCAACACCATTGCTCCCGGCAATGCGCAGGCGCGCTGGAAGACATCCGAGGCGAGCAAAGGCCCGCTCGGGCGCCCGACCTCGGGCGAGGACGTCGGCAAGGCGGTCGCGTTCCTGCTCTCGGATGACGCATCGCATATCACCGGAAGCTGTCTCGACGTGTCGGGCGGCACCACATTGCATTGAGACGGCCTTGCGGGCCATGCGGGTGCGGCGCATTATCCGGCCAAACAATAGTGACGACCCCCAAGGAGGATGACGTGGCCAAACGCATCGAACTCAACGTCAACGGCAGGATGCAGGCGATCGAGGCGGAGCCCGATATGCCGCTGCTCTATGCCTTGCGGGGCGATCTCGGCATGAGCGATCCGCGCTTCGGCTGCGGGCTCGGGCAATGCGGCGCCTGCACGGTGCTGCTCGACGGCGCGCCGGCGCGCTCCTGCCAGCTGGCGGTCGATTCGATCGGCACGGCCAAGATCGTCACGCTCACCGGCATCGGCACGCCGGAGAAACCCCACAAGGTGCAGGCCGCCTTCATCGAGGAGCAGGTGCCGCAATGCGGCTACTGCCTCAACGGCTGGGTCATGACCTCGGTGGCGCTGTTGGAGAAGAATCCGCATCCAAGCGACGGGGAGATTCGCGAGGCCCTGTCCGGCCTCAAGTGCCGCTGCGGCACCCATGTCAGCATCCTGCGCGCCGTCAAGCGCGCCGCCCAGGCCTGAGGGAGACCGCACATGAACATCGCTCTCAATCGCCGTCATCTCATCGCCGGCACCGGCGCCCTCACGGTCTGGCTGGGGCTGCCCGGCATGAAAGCGCAAGCCGCGATCGCCACCAAGGCGTCGCGCCTTAAGCTCGAGCCCGATCAGCTCGCCACCTATATCAGCATCAACCAGGACGGCAGCGCGGTCGGCTGGGTCGGCAAGGTCGACATGGGCCAGGGCACCGAGATCGGCTGGATCAAGATGATCGCCGAGGAGCTCGATTTGCCGACCGAGCGCGTCAGCATGGTACAGGGCCACACCGATCTCACCACCGATCAGGGCGGCGCCTCCGGCTCGACCGGAATCTGGAAGGCGGGCGCGGCCTTGCGCAATGCCGCCGCCGAAGCCCGCCGCGTGCTGGTGGAGATGGCGTCCGAGAAGCTCGGCTCCCCGGTCGAGCGCTTGACGGTCGTGGACGGCGTGGTCAGCGACAAGAGCGACGCCGCCAAGAAGGTCGGCTATGGCGAGCTGATCGGCGGCCGCCAGTTCGACGTCGAGCTCGAATGGAACCACGAGACCGGCAACGAGCTCCTGGTCAAGGGCAAGGCCAAGCCGAAATCGCCGGCCGAATACAAGACCGTCGGCAAGGCCGGCACGCGGCGGCGCGATGTTCCGCTCAAGGTCCTGGGCAAGCTCGAATACATGGTGGACGTGAAAGTGCCCGGCATGCTGCACGGGCGCATGATCCGGCCGCCGATCGCGGGCGCCGTGCCGGTCGCCGTCGACGAAGCCTCGGTCAAGGACATTCCGGGCGTGCAGGTGGTCTGGCAGAAGGGCTTCATCGGCCTGGTAGCGCCGCGGGAATGGGACGCCGTGCGGGCCGCGAAGGCGCTGAAGGTCACCTGGTCGGAGGTCAAGCCGCCGTTCGCCGGCAATGCCGGCCTCTACGATCATATCCGCGCCGCCAAGGTGGCCAAGAAGGACGAGGAGAAGAAGGTCGGCGACACCGATGCCGCCTTCGCCAAGGCGGCGCGGGTGGTCGAGGCCACCTACGAGTGGCCGTTCCATTCGCATGCCCCCATGGCGCCGGCCTGCGGGGTCGCCGACGTGCGCGACGGCGAGGCCACCATCTGGACCGGCTCGCAGAAGCCGCATCATTGCCGCGAAGGCATCTCCAAGATGCTCGGGCTGCCCGCCGAGAAGGTGCAAGGTCGTGTCCATGACCGGCCCCGGCTCCTATGGCCGCAACGATGCCGGCGACAGCACCATGGACGCGACCGTGCTGTCGAAGGCGGTCGGCAAGCCGGTGCGGGTGCAGGGCATGCGCCATGAAGGTACCGGCTGGGATCCCAAGGCCCCCGCCTCGATCCATATCGCGCGCGCCGCGCTCGACCAGGACGGCAAGGTGACGGCCTGGTATTTCGAGACCAAGGCGTTCTCGCGCCGCGAGTTCTTCCGCGACGAAGGCTCGCCCGAGCGCACGCTCGCCGGCCAGCTGCTGGATTGGCCGCTCAAGCCGGTTTGGCTGTTCGGCCTGCCGGGCGAGTCCTACACTTTCGAGTCGAGCCACAAGGTGTCGACCACGATCCCGCCGCTGCTCGACCGCGCCTCGCCGCTGCGCTCATCGCACATGCGCGATCCGGGCGGGCCGCAGATGCACTTTGCGGTCGAATCCTTCATGGACGAGGTGGCGCTCGCCACCAACATGGATCCGGTCGCATTCCGCTTGCGCTACTTGGACGACCCGCGCGACCGGGCCGTCATCACGGCGGCGGCCGAGAAGGCCAATTGGCAGCCCCGCGTCGGTGCCCGCAAGCAACAGAACGGCAATATTCTGACCGGCCAGGGCATCGCCTATGCGGTGCGCGGCGTGACCCGGATCGCCGTCATCGCCGAGGTCGAGGTCGATCGCAGCACCGCCAAGGTCTGGGCGCGGCGCTTCGTCGTGGCGCACGATTGCGGCCAGATCATCGCGCCCGATCTCCTGCGGCTCACGATCGAGGGCAATATCGTGCAGACCACCAGCCGCGCGCTGAAGGAAGAGGTGATGTTCGATCAACACAACGTCACCAGCGTGGATTGGGAGACCTATCCGATCGTCGACATCAAGGACGCGCCGGAATCGATCGAGATCATTCTCATCGACCACCCGGAGATCCCGCCGGGCGGCGCCGGCGAGTCGGCCAGCCGCCCGACCGCGGCCGCGCTCGCCAACGCGATCTTCGACGCCACCGGCATCCGGCTGCGGCAGGCGCCGTTCACGCCGCAGCGGCTGAAGGCGGGACTGGCGTAGCAAAGCCGTAGCCCGGATGGAGCGTAGCGTAATCCGGGACCGCCATCCCGGATTGCGCTACGCTCCATCCGGGCTACCTCGATCTTCGCCGGCGGTCGTGCGTCTTGCGACCATTGGCCGGGACGACGCGGAAATTGTCTCAGACGAAAGCGGGGAGCCTCACTTGTTGTCCCTTTGTTCATCAACATCCTGCTCCCACTCGCGCCGTGATTTCCTCACTTCGCCGGCGTCGCCGCAGCGAGCGTGGCTTTGCCCCGATCGCTCTCGGCGCAGCCCGCTCCCGCCCCCAATCCGCGCCGCATCGACGTTCACCACCATTGCTATCCCAAGCTCTGGTTCGACAAATATCGCACCCAGCTCTTGTCGGCCGACAGCGATCCGGAAGTGTTGCGGGACTGGAGCCCGCAAAAGAACATCGAGCACATGGATCGCAACGGCATCGCGACCGGCATCGCCTCGCTCGGCAATCCCAGCGTCTGGACTCCCGATGTGCAGGAAGGCCGCAGCCTCGCGCGCAGCAGCAATGAATTCATGGCGCAGATGGCGCGCGATTTTCCCGGGCGGTTCGGCTTGTTCGCGGCCATTCCGCTGCCCGACCAGGACGGCAGCCTCGAGGAGATCGAATATGCCTTCGACACCTTGAAGGCGGACGGCATCGGGCTGTTGACCAGCTATGGCGACAAATATCCGGGCGATCCCGCCTTCGCGAGCGTGTTCGCGGAGCTCAACCGCCGCAAGGCGGTGGTGTTCATCCATCCCTCGGTGGCGAACTGTTGCCGCAGATTGCTGCCCGGCATCGCCGACACCGCGGTCGAATATCCCTTCGACGAGGTCCGCTGCATCATGAGCCTCCTGTTCGGCGGCACCTTCTCGAAATTCTCCGACATCAAGTTCATCTTCACCCATGCGGGCGGACCGCTGCCGGTATTGGCGGCGCGGCTGGAGCAGCAGATGCGGCATCCCGAGATCGCGGCCCGCATCCCCCGTGGCCTCCCCTACGAGCTCAAGAAACTGCACTACGAGGTCGCCAATTCCACCATCAGCGCGCCCGCCATGGCGGCCATCACGGCCTTGGTGCCGCGCTCGCAGCTCCTGTTCGGCACCGACTTTCCCTATGTGGCGATGGAGAAGACGGTCGGCGGGCTCGCCGAGCTCGGCTATGCTCCCGACATGTTGCGTGCCATCAACCGGGACAATGCGGAGCAGCTGTTCCCGCGCTTCAAGGCCTGAGGCCCGATCCCTTGTCCCTCGACCCTGCCAGCTCCTTAAACGAGCCACCGACCGAATGGTCCGCCGCGGAGGCGGAGCTCATCGCCAAGGCGCGCGCGCTGGCGCCGGTCTTGCGCGAGCGCGCCAGCGAGGCCGAGCGGCTGCGGCGCCTGCCGGATGCGACGCAGGCTGCGTTTCGCGCGGCCGGCTTCTACCGCATCCTGCAGCCGGCGCGCTATGGCGGGCTGGAAGCCCGCTACGGTCTCCAAACCATGCTGGGGGCGGAGGCCGCGCGCGGCTGCGCCTCGAGCGGCTGGTGCTTGTCGATCACGGCCGCCCATTCCTGGATTTTCGGCATGTTTCCGCGCCAGGCCCAGGACGAATTCTGGAGCCCCGATCCGCAGCGCACGCTGGCGAGCTCGTTCCTGGCGGTTTCGCCTAGCCTCACGCCGCAATCCGGCGGCATCCGGCTCTCCGGCCGCTGGCGGTTCTCCAGCAACGTGAACCACTGTGATGGCATCATCCTGCTCGTCATGCTGCCGGGCGCGGGCGGCCCGCCGCGACAGACCTTCGCGTTCCTGCATCGCGCGCAATACGAGATCGAGGACACCTGGAACGTGGTCGGGCTCGCCGCCACCGGCAGCAATGATGTGGTGGTCCGGGACGCGGTCGTGCCGGAGCATCGCCTGCTCGATGTGATGTCGACCCGGGAGGGCCGCACGCCGGGCGCAGAGGCCAATCCGCATTATCTGTTCGCCCTGCCGCTGTTCGCCGCCTTCGCCCATTGCCTGGTCGGCGCGGCGCTCGGGGCCGCGGAGGGCGCGCTCGATCAGATCGCGGAGAGCCTCAAGGGCAAGACCAGCGTCGCCAATGTGAAGCTCGCCGAGCAGCCCACCGTTCAAACCCGCATCGCCGAGGCCGCAGCCGAGATCGCGGCCGCGCGCGCGCTCCTGCAAGTCGACCGGGCGCGGATCAACGACATGGGCCGCCTGCGGCTCCTGCCCGACGACGAAACCCGCGTCCGCTACCGCCTCGATGTCGGCTACGCCGCCAAGCTCAGCGTGCAGGCGATCGAGCGGTTGCTGCCGATCGTGGGCGGCCGCGGCCTCGAGCTCGCCGATCCGTTCCAGCGCGCCTGGCGCGACGCCCATGCGGTGGCCCAGCACATCGCGCTCAGCTGGGACCTGCAGGCGCTCAACTACGGCGCCGTGCGGCTCGGCGGCAAGGCAGGCGATCCGCGGATTTGAGCCAGAGCATTCTCAAAGTTGGAGTGAAGGCCTTGCCATGTCCACCCCGCACCGCATCGATGTCCATCACCACATCGTCTCGCCCGGCTTCGTCGCGGAGCTGCGCGCGCTGCTGCAGCCGCCGACGCTCAATTGGACGCCGCAGCGCTCGATCGAGGACATGGACAGAGCCGGGGTGGCGACCGCCATCACCTCGGTGACGACGCCGGGGGTGTGGATCGGCGATCATGAGCAGGGCCGCCGGCTGGCGCGGGATTCCAACGACTATGCGGCCAGGCTCGCGGCCGACTATCCGGGCCGGTTCGGCATCTTCGCGGCGGTGCCGCTGCCCCATATCGAGGCGAGCCTGCGCGAGATCGAGTACGGGCTCGACGTGCTCAAGGCCGACGGCATCGCGCTGTTCACCAGCTATCGCGACACCTGGCTGGGCGACCCGGCGTTCGAGCCGGTGATGGCGGAGCTCAACCGCCGCAAGGCGGTGGTATTCGTGCATCCGGAAGCGCCGCTGTGCTGCCGCGGGCTGTTGCCCGGCGTGCATGAGCATGTGCTGGAATACGGCTTCGACACCACCCGCGCCATCACCCGCATCCTGTTCAGCGGCACCGCGGTGCGCTATCGCGACATCCGCTGGATCTTCTCCCATGGCGGCGGCACCACGCCGTTCCTGGCCGAGCGCCTGGTGCGGGCGCCCGGCACCAACAAGTCGCTCGCACAATATGTGCCGGACGGCGTGATGGCGGAGCTGCAGCGCTTCCACTACGACGTGGCGCAGATCGCCCACCCGATGGCGCTGTCGGCCCTGACCCGGCTGGTGCCGATCTCGCAGATCCTGTGGGGCACCGACTTCCCGTTCCGGTTCG
The DNA here is from genome assembly GCA_963744275.1 of uncultured Alphaproteobacteria bacterium. Classification (GTDB taxonomy): domain Bacteria; phylum Pseudomonadota; class Alphaproteobacteria; order Rhizobiales; family Xanthobacteraceae; genus VAZQ01. The sequence continues at coordinate 95,114 of CAVUSX010000017.1, read as the reverse complement.
GCACCGAATACGTGAAGGGCCTCGCCGAGTTCGGCTTCAGCGAGGATGACCTGCGCCAGATCGATCGCGAGAATGCGCTGCGGCTGCTGCCGAGGTGGCGGTAGGTTGTAGGATGGGTTGAGCTCTTGCGAAACCCATCATGGGGCTCAATGGATTTCGCAGCCCGCCAAAATAGGGGTCAGCTCAGAGTCACTCAACAACCGCCAATGATGGGTTTCGCAAGCGCTCAACCCATCCTACAACAATCACCAGCCCGAGCCGCCGCCGCCTCCCCCGCCGCCGCCCGAGGAACCACCGCCGCCGGAGCCGCCGCCGCCGTCGCTCGAGCCGGGCGGCGATGAGGCCGAGGCGATGGTGTGGGAGAGCGCACCGCCGAGATGATTGGCGAAGCCGACCGGGTCGTCGCGCCAATTGCGGTTGCCCGCATACCAGGTCGAGACCGCGGCGCCGGTGCCGGCGGCGGCGAGCACGCCGGCGAAGCGCTTGGCCCAGCGGTTCTCGACGTCGAGCGCGATCGCATAGGGCAGGAACTTCTCGAACAGCTCCGGCGTCTTGTCGGGCGGATTGAGCGCGTTGAGCCGATCCTCCTCGGCGACGCCGAGATATTGGCGAAAGCCCTCGATGCGATCCATGATGCCGCGGCCCGTCACGGTCGGGGCCTGCAGCCAATGTATCCCGAGAAACCCCAGTGGGCTCACGATATAGGCCGCGATGCCGGGCAGGAGATCGAGCGGGCCGCCGCCGCCCGCCGCCATCAGGGCGAGCCCGACGAATGCCGGCACGGCGATGAGCAGCGCGCCCGCGGCAATGAACAGCGCGCCCAGCCGGTCGCGCCGCAGGCCCGCGCGCACCAGAAAGGCGCCGCCCACGATCGGAGCGATCGGCGCCAGCATTCCGGACACCAGCGCCCCCAGGCGGTCGGGGTCGTTGTAGGTCACGACCATCAGCACCACGATCGCCGCCAGGAGCAGGAACGCCAGCACCAAGCCCAATCCCGACCAGAGGTAATTGTCGGTGAAGAGCGTGCCGTCATAGGCTTGCGCGAGCCGCTCCTTCAGGGCGTCCTTGGCCTTGCCGAGCGGCTCGTAATTGGCCTGGGTGAGCTGCAAGGACGGCTTGCTCGACGAACAGCTTGCTCTCCAACGCCTGCTCCGGCGGCCCGACCGGCTTGCCGCCGTCGCGGTGCTCGATCACGGTCTGCTTGCCGTCGCCGATGAGCTTGATGTGCCCGTTGACCCCGAGATCGATGATCGCCGCCGTGAAGCAGCGGTCGTCGAATTTCATCCGCTCGACGAAGCGAACCGCCGCCGACGACATGCCGTCGGGCGGACCAAACAGCGGAATGATGGTGCCGCGCGGCGGATCGCGACCGAACCGCAGCCACGCGAAGGCGTAGAAGCCGAGCACCGCCACAAGGCCGGCGCCGGCGACGACGTTGGGGAGATTGTCCGCAAGCCACCAGCCGGTCTGCTGGCCCGCGCTGGGCGGCGCGACGATGCCCTTGGGCCAGGCCGCCGCGACGGTGAGGCCGTTGCCGGCCGGCAGCGGCCGGGTGGTGCGAAACACGATATGGCCGGGCTGCTGCTCGACGACCGCGGCGTCCTGGCCGCGCGCGCCCTGCGGGCCGGTATAGAACGCGCTCTGCCGGAACGGCACGGCCTCCGGCAGCGTGATGCGGGCCTCGGCGGAATCGATCGCGAAGGTCCAGCCGGTGCCGGTCGCGTTCCAGTACAGCTCGTCATAATCCGCGAAATAGCCGATCTGCCGCGTGGTGCGGTAGCGGATGACGTATTCGTGCTCGCCGGTGGACAGGTTCACCTCGGCGCGGCCGATGCGCACGCGCACGCCGTTCGCCAGTCCCTCGGTGGTCCAGGCCTCGTCGGCGCCGTCGCGCGTCACCGACTGCACGTCGAAACCGACCACGACCCGGCCGCCGTCGGGGCGCGCATAGGTGGTGGGAAAATCGCGCAGGATGCCGCGGCGGATCTGGTTGCCCTCGGCCTGCACGCGGATCGTCTCGGTGACCGCGAGATCGCCGTTGCGCTGGACCTCGACATCGCTGACGAAGCGCAGGATGCGCTCGACCGCCTGCGCCGGCGAGATCGCGGCGGCCGCGACGCACGAGCGCAAGCATCATCCGCCGCATCATCTGCATGGCTCTTGCCTCGCCGGTCGTGCGTGAACGGATTTGCATCAAGGCTGCGGCGCCTGGAACGCGACCGTGGGGGTCGCGGCCTGGGCGCGGTCATCGAGCTCGAAAAACGGCAGCTCCCGGAAGCCGAGCACGCCCGCCACCAGATTGTCGGGGAAGGACTGGATGCTGATGTTGAGGTTGCGCACGGTGCCGTTGTAGTAGCGGCGCGCCATCTGCAGCTGATCCTCGATCTCGGCCAGCTGCTGCTGCAGAGCCAGGAAATTCTTGTCGGCCTTGAGCTCCGGATAGGCCTCGGCGACCGCGAACAACCGCCCGAGCGCGCCCTGCAGGGCATTCGCCGCCGAGGCCCGGCCGGCCACGTCGTCGGCCGCGATGCTCGACTGCCGGCTCCTGGTCACCTCCTCGAGCACGCTGCGTTCGTGCGCCGCATAGGCCTGCACGGTCGCCACCAGATTGGGAACCAGGTCGGAGCGCCGCTTGAGCTGCACATCGATCCCGCTCCAGCCTTCGCGCGCCAGGTTGCGCAACCGGATCAGCCGATTGAAGACGAAAATCACATAGAGCGCGATGGCGGCCAGAACCGCGGCGATGATCCATCCGTTCATGTCAGGCAGTCCTGGCTTTCGGCAGGATTCTCGGCATCCCGGTTCGTTCTGCCAAGATCACCTCCCAAGCGACAATGGTAAAAACCATGCGGCAGGTGTGTAGGATGGGTAGAGCTCATAAGGGCGTTTACGCCCGTCTTCGCGGGCTATTGCGAAACCCATCAGCGGCGTTCGTTGCACGCGGCGGAGTTGACCCGGCTTTCGCGGGTTGCGAAACCCATCGCGCGAAATTGATGGGTTTCGCAAGAGCTCTACCCATCCTACGATAGCGGAAATATCCCCGCACAGACGCAGTTCACCAGTTTCAATATCGCGAATAGTCTGATTTGAGAATGGGTGTCAAGGCGGCGAAGGACGAGATTGGACATATGACGGACATCAAGCTGAAGATCGCCATCGCCGGCTACGGCCATACCGCCGCGCTGAAGGACGGCAGCGTGCGGATCGAAGGCGTGGCGGCCGATTTCGTCGAGGTGGCGCCGATCATCGCGGCCTACCGCCGGATGGTGCGTGACCTCGAGTTCGACGTCTGCGAGATGGCGCCGACCACCTATCTGATCGCGCGGGCGCACGGGGCCCCCTTCATCGGGCTGCCGGTCTTCCTGATGCGGCGCTTCCATCATGCGGGCTTCGTGGTGCGGCCGGATGCCGGGATCCGCGAGCCCAAGGATCTCGAAGGCAAACGGGTCGGGGTGCGGGCCTATTCGGTGACGACCGCGGTGTGGACCCGCGGCATCTTCGTCAACGACTACGGGCTCGATTCCGCCAAGGTCACCTGGGTGGTCGACGACGAGGAGCACGTGACCGCGCTCGCGCTGCCCCCCAACGTGATCCATGCGCCACCCGGCCATTCGCTCGCCGGCATGATGGCGAGCGGCGAATTGCAGGCCGGCTTCACCGGAAATGCCGGCATCGGCCGCGCCGGACCCCCGGTCGCCGGATGGCAGCAGAGCGCTCACGGCCGACGCGCCGGTCTATCCGGAGCTTTTTCCCGACGCGGCAAAGCTCGAGGCCGCCTGGTTCGCGCGCACCGGCATCTACCCGATCCACGGCGTGGTGGTGGTCAAGACCGACGTGCTCGCCCGCCGTCCCGGGATTGCGCGCGCGCTGTTCAACGCTTTCCTGGAAGCCAAGAACGCCTATCTGCGCCGCCTGATCGGCGGCGAGGCGAATACGCCTGAGGATCAGCGCTATCGCGCGCTCTCGGCGCGCGTCGGCGATCCGCTGCCGTATGGGCTTGCACCGAACAAGGAGAGCATCGCAGCGCTCGCCACCTACACGCTGCAGCAGGGGCTTATTCCCGGCCCCATGCCGATGAGCGAAATGTGGGTCGATCCGCAGGCGCAATAACGATCTTTGGTGGTGGGCGCCGATATCCCTTTTTCCCGAAAATGCTCTATGGCTTGCGGATGAACGATTTTGCCTCCGCTTTCCACACCGCGATTGCGCTGATCGGCCGCTTCGACAGCGCGCTGCGCGAGATCGTGCTGCTGTCGCTGCAGGTCAGCCTGACGGCGAGCGCCTGCGCCTTTGCGATCGGGGCGCCCTTGGGCATCGCCTTGGCGATCTATCGCTTTGCCGGCCGCGGCGCCGTGGTGGTGCTGGCCAACACGCTGCTCGGCCTGCCGCCGGTGGTGGTCGGGCTCACGGTCTATCTGCTGCTGTCGCGATCGGGGCCGCTGGGATCGCTCGGCCTCCTGTTCACCCCCACCGCCATGACGATCGCGCAGACCGCGCTCGCCACCCCGATCGTGGTCGCGCTGGTGCATCGCGTGGCGGTCGGGCTCTGGCGGGCCTATGGGGACAGCCTCCTGCTCAGCGGCGCCTCGCGCTTGCGCGCCATCCGGCCGCTGATGCGGATGGGGCGGGAGGGATTGCTCACCGCGTTCCTGGCGGCCTTCGGCCGCGCCATCGCGGAGGTGGGCGCCATCATCATCGTGGGCGGCAATATTCGCGGCTATACCCGCAGCATGACCACCACGATCGCGCTCGAAACCAGCCGCGGCGATCTGAGCCTGGCGCTTGCGCTCGGGATCATCCTGCTCGCGCTTTCCATGGCGGTGAGCGCCGCCGGCCTCTATTTCGGGCGCGGCCTCGAGCGATCGGTAGGAGCACGTGGATGATGTCTCAGATCGATGCCCGGACCCTCAAGTCGTGGCTCGGCGACGGGCGCGAGATCGCGCTCCTCGACGTGAGCGAGCACGGGCAATACGGCGGCGGACATCCGTTCTTCGCCGTGCCGCTGCCTTACAGCCGGTTCGAGCTCGGTCTCCCGGAACTGGTCCCGAACCCGGCGGTGCGCCTCGCCCTTTGCGACCAAGGGGACGGCGTGGCGGCGCGCGCGGCCGCCCGCGCCGCGTCCATGGGCTATCGCAACGTGCACATCCTGAAGGGCGGCAAGGAGGCGTGGCGGCTTGCCGGCTACACGCTGTATGCCGGCGTCAATGTCCCCAGCAAGACGTTCGGCGAGCTGGTCGAGCACGAGCGCCACACGCCGCGCATCTCCGCCCGCGCCCTCCAGGCCATGCGGGAGGCGCAGGAGGATGTCGTCATCGTGGACGGCCGCCCGTTGGCGGAATTCCGCAAGATGAGCATCCCGGGCGCGCTCTGCTGCCCGAACGGCGAGCTGGCGCTGCGGATCCGGGACATTGCGCCCGACCCCAAGACCAAGATCGTGGTCAATTGCGCGGGCCGCACGCGATCCATCATCGGGGCCCAGACGTTGCTGGATTTCGGCGTCCCCAATCCGGTTTATGCGCTCGAGAACGGCACGCAGGGCTGGTTTCTGGCCGGGCTCGCGCTCGAGCATGGGGCGGCGCAACGCCATTGCGACCGGCTCGATCCTGCCGATATCGCGCGGCTGCAGGTGCGCGCGCGCCAATTCGCGGACGCGCGCGGCGTCGCCGGCGTGGCGGCGGCCACCGCCGCGGCCTGGCTCGGCGAGCCGGCGCGCACGACCTATCTGCTGGATGTGCGCAGCGCCGAGGAGGTCGCGGCCGGCACGGTGCCGGGCTTTCGGCACGCTCCGGGCGGCCAGCTGATCCAGGCGACCGATGCGTGGGTCGGCGTCAAAGGCGCGCGGCTGGTGCTGGCCGACGATGAGCAGGTGCGGGCCCCGGTGGTGGCCGGTTGGTTGCGCCAGCTCGGCCACGAGGCCTGGGTGCTCGACGGCGGCATCGCGGCGGCCGCGGCGCTGATTGGCCGCAATCGCACCGGCCTTCCGCCCTGCCGGCTCCAGCACCGATCACGCCGCGCGAGCTCGCGCAGGCACTCGAGCGCGCCACCGCGCAAGCCATCGATGTGCGGCCCGCCATGACGTTCCGCCAAGGCCACATCGCGCAGGCCCGCTGGTCGATCCGGCCGCGCATCGCGGCAGCGGCCGGTCGCGACATCCCGACGACCGTGCTGGTCGCCGACGAGCCGGGCCTCGCGGCCCTGGCGGCGCTCGATCTCGCGGAAGCCGGCTGCGCCGACGTCCGCCTGCTCGCGGGTGACCTCGCGGCCTGGCGCGATGCCGGCCTGCCGATCATCGCCACGCCCGCTGATCCCGCCGATGCCGATTGCATCGATTTTCTGTTCTTCGCCCACGCCCGGCACGAGGGGGACGCGGCAGCGGCGCGGCAATATCTGGCCTGGGAGACCGGTCTTCTCGATCAGCTCGACGCGCAGGAGCGCGGCGTGTTTCGGGTGATGGGGAGCGTGTGAAGCGCCGTGGCCTATGAAGCCTTGGCAGACTGCGCGGCCTTGATGTTCGAGCGCTTGACGTGGTCGAGGTTGCGGCCCTCGATGCGGATGAGCTTGACCGGCGCGTCGCGCCGCGGCGAGTGCACGTCGGCGACATCGTAGAAGTGGGCATCGCCGGGATTCATCACATAGGTGCGCACCGGCTCGACCAGCGAAGGCTTGCCGGCCTCGCCCTTCTGCACGATCTTCCAATCGGTCATCTCGGTGACGCCGGCGGCCTGCCCGTAGATCGCCCAGCTCGCGCCATGGTCGTGGGGCGAGCCGATGGCGGGGCCGTCATAGACATGCCCGCAGATGCAGAAGCCGAGCTCGGGATCCTCGTACAGGATCTCGCGCGGATTGGCATTGGGCGCGCGGTCCTTCAGGTAGGTGGCGAGGAAGACCGGATCGTTCAACGACCGCACCACGTATTGGCAGACCTTGCGCTTGGCGGCGGAGGTCTGATCCGCCTTGAGGGCGTCACGGATATCGGCGGCGAATTGCTGCAACGTGTAGGTCATCGATCCGATCCTTGGTGTGATGTTCCATTCGGAGACACAGATTAGCGCACGCGCGAGCTGAGTGATCGAGTCCTCCCTGCGGGTCGTCCCTGCGAACGCAGGGACGACCCCGTGGGTAGTGTCTGATCCAAAGACCCGGGATTTATGTGGAGAGAGCAACTTAACTAATTCGTCCCGGCCGGCCGCGGCGGGAAGAACAGTTGCTCGCCGTTGATGCGATAGGAGGTGATGGCGTCGAGGCCTGCCTTGGAGGTGAGCCATTCGTGCCAGATGCGCGCCGACGCCGCTTTCACTTGCGGCCATTTGGCGGGGTTGACCAGGATACTGCCGTATGGGTTGAACAAAGCGGCGTCGCCGTCGGTCAGGATTTCGAGATTTTGCCGGTTCTTGAAATTGGCCCAGGTGGCGCGATCCGTGAGCGTATAGGCGTCGAGCGCGGCCGCGACGTTGAGGGTCGGACCCATGCCTTGCCCGAGATCACGGTACCAGGCGGCGTGCTGGTCGGGGGCGATGCCGGCCGATTTCCATAAGCGCAACTCCATCCGGTTGGTGCCGCTGTCGTCGCCCCGGCTCGCGAACACCGCGTGCCCGGACGCGATCCGCCGCAAGGCCTCGCGGGCATCTTTCAGCCCGCGAATTCCCGCCGGATCGGACTTGGGGCCGACGACCACGAAGTCGTTGTACATCACATCGCGGCGGTCGATGCCGTAGCCCTCGACCACGAACTTGTCCTCGCCGGCACGATCGTGCACCAGCAGCGCATCGGCATCGCCGCGCATCCCGATCGCCAGCGCCTGGCCGGTTCCGACCGCCACCACGTGCACGTCCAGACCGCTGGCGGCGCGAAACAACGGCAGGATATGACCAAACAAACCGGAATCCTCGGTCGAGGTGGTCGAGCTCAGCGTGATGAAGCCGTCCTGCGCGTGAGCCGCGTTCAGGAAGAATACCGACAGCAGAAAGGCGGCGATGCGGGTCATGGGCTTCGTCTCGGGTGGCGTGAGCCGGCGTCAGCCGGCGACCGGCGGAAAGCCATAGAGCCTGGCCGCATTGTCGGCCAGGATTTTCTTGCGGATCGCATCCGAATGGCCCTGTTTATGCATGTTATCGTTGTGGCCGGCCTGGCGCACCATTTTATCGGCGCCGCGCGCGGGCCTCGAACCACCGGCGATCCGAAATCGATCCGAAAAAAGGATTTTTCATGCGCATCCATGTCGGCAGTGAGCTGAGCTTCGATTTTCCGCAGACGACACCCATGATCGCGACCCTGAACGTGCATTTCTCGCGTTTCTCCGACCTGGAACGTCCGGACTATCTGATCACCAATCCGGCGGTTCCGGTCGAAGGCTATCGCGACAGCTTCGGGAACTGGTGCTCGCGTCTGGTGGCGCCCGCGGGCCGTTTCAGTCTCGGCACCGACGCCATCCTGCGTGATTCCGGCGTGCCGGACCTGCCCGACCTCGACGCCTTGCAGCATCAGGTCCAGCATCTGCCGGCCGAAACCCTGCTGTACCTGCTCGGCAGCCGCTATTGCGAGACCGACCGCCTGTCGGACGACGCTTGGCGCCTGTTCGCCCATACGCCGCTCGGCTGGCCGCGGGTGCAGGCGATCTGCGATTTCGTGCACAACCACGTCACCTTCGGCTACGAGCACTCGCGCGCCACCCGCACCGCGTTCGAAGCCTATAGCGAGCGCCGCGGCGTTTGCCGCGACTTCGCCCATCTCGCCATCGCGTTCTGCCGTTGCCTGAACATACCGGCGCGCTATTGCACCGGCTACATCACCGACATCGGCCTGCCGCCGCCCTATTCGCCCATGGATTTCTCGGCCTGGATGGAGGTCTATCTGGGCGGCCGCTGGCACGGCTTCGATCCGCGCAACAACGCGCCGCGGGTCGGACGCATTCTCATCGCGCAGGGCCGCGACGCCGCCGACGTGCCGCTCACCCACATTTTCGGGCCCGGCACCCTGGCGGGCTTCCGCGTGGTGGCGGAAGCCGCCGCCATGTGAAGCAGGCGCAGTGAGCGCAGCCCGTTGGAAGACCTTCACCGCGGTCGAGCCGGCATTTGATTGGACCTCGCGAAGTCCCCGACCCGGCATTGTCATGCCGGGATGATCGGCCTACACATTTCGCGCGAACAAGGGGGACGGATGAGCTACCAGGACCTGATCTACGGCGTCGAAGACGGCATCGCGACCATCACGCTCAACCGGCCGGCGCGGATGAATGCGCTGTCGCCGAACCTCGAGGAGGAGCTGCACCGCGCCTTCGATGAAGCCGATGCGGATCGGGCCGTGCGGGTGATCATCCTGACCGGCAGCGGGGTCGCCTTTTGCGCCGGCTTCGATCAGGGGTCGAACAAATCCGGCCGGCGCAATTCCGATCCGACCGGAAAGTCGATCGCGGAGTTCATCGAATACACCCACCGCCGGCATGGCAAGCGGGTGACGGATTGGGCGCATATGTGGCGCCTGGGCAAGCCCATCATCGCGGCGGTCAACGGCTGGGCGATGGGCGCGGGCTTCTGGTATCAGCTCGCCGCCGACATCACCATCGCGTCGGACCAGGCCGTGTTCGCGCAGCCCGAGGTGCGGCACATCTCGGCCTCGAGCTACCTCTTGACCGCGCTCTGCGGCTGGAAGGTCGCCAACCGCTGGGCGCTCACGGGCGATCACTTTGACGCCCAGGAGGCGCTGCGCATCGGCATGGTCAACGAGGTGGTGCCGCACGATCGACTGATGGAGGCGGCGGGCGCGCTGGCGCGCCGGATCGCGCTGGTGCCGGAACCCTCGGTGCGCCTCAACAAGGCCATCGCCATGCAGGGCATCCAGGCCGCCGGCCTCTACTCCGCGCTGCTGCTCGAGGGAACGCTCGGAACGCTCGCTCAAGCCTCCCACAACGAGTTCCGCGAAAAGCTGTTCGAGGTGCACCGCACGCAGGGCGTCAAGGCCTACCTCGAGATGCGCGACGGTCCGTTCCAGCCCGAGCCCATGGGGCCGCGCTCGAAGAAGAAGCAGAAGAAATAGCTCCTCGCGCCGGTCGCGTCGTCCAGCTTTCGCGGGGCGACACGGTGGGAGCGCACGCAACAAACGAATGGCCCCGGAAATCCGGGGCCATTCGTGGCTCGTATCAGTCGATTCTCAATAGCAGGCGCGGCGCGTCCGATAGACCACGTGTCCGCGCGGGGTCACGAAGCGTTCCCGCACCAGCGGACATCCGTAGCCGGGGCCGTAGTCATAGTCGTAGTTACGATAGCCGAAACGCGGGCCGACCCCGATTCCGAGCGGGCCGACTTGCACGCCCGCGCCGCCCGGGCCGGCGCCCAGATAGAACTGGGCGGAAGCCGGCGCTGCCGCGAGCACGACCGCCGCTGCTGCCAGCGTGCCGAAAAGAACCTTCCTCATCAGACATTCCTCCATTGCAGTCCTAGGTACTCAACGCATCAGCGGGGTTTATGTTCCACCTCCCGAATATTTATGTGCGCCTCGGAACCAAGCGAAGCACTGGCGGGTTGCGGGTTGGGCAATGCGGCCGGCTCGCCGGCGAACGGAGCAACGGACGAAGTGACGTCTGAAGGACGAGTGAAGTCTGAAGTGACGTCTGATAACGGTTAACGATCTGAAGTCGATCAAACCGGAACGTCGAACGAAGCAAGTTGATCTGATCAAACGTCTGGATCGATCTGAATCCAAATCGATCCGAATTCAAGGAGTGTCGCCATGCTTGGTTGGGCCGTAACTTTTCTGGTCATCGCACTGATCGCCGCCGTGCTCGGCTTCGGCGGCATCGCCGGCTTTGCGGTCGAGCTCGCAAAGATCGTCTTCGTGGTCGCCCTGATCCTGTTCGTGATCTCCGCGATCTTCGGCTTCGCGCGCGGCCGGTCGCCGACGCTGCCGTAGGGCAGCTCGCGAAGCCTCGGCAAACCGTCGATTGCCTCGGCTCGCACGCTCGTCGTCCCCGGCCCATAGCGCGTCGAAGACGCGCGTGAACCCGCTTACGGCGCCGGGACCCATACCATCGGCGTTTACGCCCATCTTCGACGGGCCATCAGGGCGTTTACGGTCCCGTCTTTCGCACGGGCCGTCAGGGCGTTTACGCCCGTCTTCGACGGCTATGACAGCCGATCGAGAGGGCACGGCGTATGGGTCCCTCTTTCGCAGGGACGACGCAATGGACAGTGACGACGCCGATTCGCGCCCGTCACTTCTGGGTTTGCTTGAAGTATTTCAGATCGGGCGGCGCCTGGTTCTTCTTGGTCGGCATCAGATTGCCGTCCGCGCTCAGATAATATGCATCGTTGCCGATGCGGACCCAGCTGTTATCCGCCGAGCAGGCCTCGGTGTGCCATTTCGGGCGGACATTCGGCTTGCGGCTGGCCTTCTTGATGACGGTCCAGGGCTGCGTCAGCGCATGGTCGTAGACGGTGATCTCGTCATTGATGACGTTGGGATCGGCCTTGTCGAGAAAGAACCGCTCCTTGATGATGCTTTGATTGTCGCGATCCAGCGGCAGCCCGCTGGCGTCGTAGGCGCGCGGGCCCTTGAAGGCGCGGGTCTCGACGTCGAGCTCGTCATAGTGGCCGTCGCCCTTGGTATCGATCCACTTGCCGACCGAGTAGCCCGCATAGTTCTCCTCGGCATCCTCCGGGATTGCGCGGCCGTCGGTGTAGATCCGCCGGTACGAGTCGTTGACGTGGCTGATCAAGATGTAGGTGATCTCGGGCGTGATGATGATCTCCATGGGATCATAGATGTTCATCATCATCGGCATGCCCTGCGGGATACAGAAGGTCGACGGCACGTCGCCCACGCCGCCGGCCGCCAGATCGGCGCGGTTGGCCTCATAGACCTTCTGATATTCCGGGGTGAGCGGGGCCTTCGGGCCGCCGGGCTGGGTCCAATTGGGGTTGCCGACGCGCGTCCACTGGCCCTTCCAGTCCGGATATTTCGAATCGTCCGCCGCGCGCGCGCGCGACGGCGTCATCGACAGCGCCGCCGCCACCGCGGCCGCCAGGGCGACCACACCGATCGAGCCTTGGTAACGCATGCATATCCTCCCAAGCTTGTTTTCATTGCTGCCAGCGCACCGAAACAAAGCCTTCGGCCGACCAGGCAGTTGTCCATAGATATATACCGTCCGAAGGCTCAGGCGGAAGGGTCGGGCGCGGCGCAGCGCTGGGGTACTGCGGCACCCCGTCGCGGTTCCGGTTCCCCTCCCGGCACAGCGGGCGACCCGGCACCCGTGGCATGGGGCCCGGCCGGCTGATAGACTACCGAAATGGGGGCCATCATCGAGAAATAAGAACGGAATGCGGATCGTCATCGCGGCCTTGCTCGCCTTCGGGTCCGTTCACGCGGCGGCCGGCGAGACGCTGAAATTGCGCTACGGCCAAGCCTACTCGTCGGCGCACAGCATCTTCTCCCTGCCCATTGCGGTGGCGCAGCGCGAGGGCCTGTTTGCGCGCGAAGGGCTCGATGTCGAGGTCCTGGTGCCGATTCCGGGCGGCTCCGACAAGATGATCGCGGCGCTCCACGACGATTTCGTCGACCTTACCCACGTAGCGACGCCCTACCTCATCCGTGCCGCGATGGCCGGTTCCGATGCGGTGGCGATCGCGGCCGAGTTCGACAATCCCATCTACAGCCTGATCGCCAAGCCCGAGATCAAGTCCGTCGCGGACCTCAAGGGAAAGGTCTTGGGCCTGGCGGACGAAGCCGGCACGATCGCGATCTCCATGCGCAAGCTGTTGGCGCAGCATGGCCTCGGGCACGGCGACTTCGGGGTCAAGGTGATCGAGGGAACGCCGACCCGATGGGCCTGCCTGCACCGCGGCGACTGCGACGCGGTGGTGCTCGGCCAGCCGCAGGATCTGCTGGCGATGCAGGAGGGTTTCCGGTCGCTCGGCGTTTCGAACGATGCCGTGCCGCAGCTTCTCTATACCGTCACCGCGGTTCGGCGATCATGGGCCGACGCGCACAAGGAGGCCGTCACCCGCTACGTGCGCGCGCTCGCCGCGGCATTCGAGTTCATTCGCGATCCCGCCAACCGCGATCGCGTCATCGGAACGATCGTCGAGACCACCGGGGTGTCCGAGCTCATCGCCGGACAGACGCTTGATCTTTTCTTTCGGCCCGAGCGAGGCGTTCTTCCACGGCATGCGGAGATCGAGCTCGAGGGGCTGGAGCAGGTGATCGCGCTGATGGGCGAAGCCGGAAACCTCAAAGCTCCGCTGCCGTCAGCCGAGCGCTTCGTGGATACGCAATACCTGCGGGCGGCGGGAGCGCAATAGCGGGCGCCGCCGCTCGAGAAGCGCATCGCTTCCGGGCAATTGCGTGGTATGTTGTTGTTCCGACGGAATCCGGGATTCCACCCATGAAGCGACGCTCCTTCATTATGCTGCTGGCCGGCGTGGCACCGGCGTGCCTGTCGGCAACGCACCTGCAGGCGCTGGCGCCGAGCTGGCCGCAGCGCACCGTGCGGTTCATCCTGCCGCTCGGCCCCGGCTCCGGCTCCGATATCGGGGCACGGCTGTTCGCCGACCGGCTGACGGCGCGCTGGGGCCAGCCGGTGGTGATCGAGAACCGTCCGGGCGGCGACGGCTTCGTCGCCATCACGGCGTTTCTCGGCGCCCATGACGATCATACGCTGCTGTTCGCCCCGACCTCGACCTTCACGGCGCATTCCATCCTGCACCGGAAGCTGCCCTACGATCCGCACGACCTGGTGCCGATCGCGCGCATCACCAATACGCTCATCAGCATCTCGGTACCGACCTCCCTCAAGGTCAGCTCGCTCGACCAGCTGGTGGCGCTGGCGCGCCGTGAGCCCGGCAGGCTCAATCGCGCTTCGATCACCGGCGCGCTCGATCTGGTGCTGTCCGGTTTTCTCAAGGGCAGCGACCTGGAGGTGGCCAAGGTTCCGTACCGCGATCCGGTGCAGGCGGTGACCGATCTGGCCGAGGGGCGCATCCAGATCTACACCTCGGCCTTGGCCATCGTGCAGTCGCAGCTGCAGGCCGGCTCCATCAAGGCGCTGGCCATGACCAATCAAACCCGCGCTCCGACCGCGCCGGAGATTCCGACCGCCACGCAGGCCGGCTATCCGGAGCTCGCCTTCGACGGCCTGGTCGGCCTGTTCGGGCCGCCCAACATGGCGCCCGAGCTGCGCGAGCGCATCGCAGCCGATATGCGCGCGGTGGCGGCCGATCCGGCCATCGAGCCGCGCCTGATCCAGACCGGCCAAATCCTCAATCCGGGCGGCCCGGCGGAATTCGCCGCCGCCATCGCGGACCAGACCAGCAAGCTCGCCGCCATCGCCAAGGCGCTCGACATCAAGCCCGAGGATTGAACGGCAGGCGACGGTCGCATCCACCCGCGCTTTCGTTTATGCTCGCCGCGACCCGGGAGGCTGCACAATGAGCATGAGCGCGATCGAGTTCGTCGAGAACTGGGTTTCGGAGAACATCACGGCCGACGCACCGCCGCCGGCGGACATCGAGGCCGCGGCGCGGGCATTGGCATCCCGGTGCCTCGCCGACGCGATAGCGGCGGGCGTCCTGCAAAGCGAGATGGAGGACGCCTTCGACGACCTGCCGGCCTTCATGGCGGGCGAGATCGAGGAAGAGAATGCGCGTGAGGCCGCCGACGAAGTCGCCGACGAAGAATGACACACCGACAAAGTGGGCGGTAACGCAACGGTCGACGCCCGGGGCGGGCTCGATCGCCGACAACAGGCGACATAAGCCGATAACATAAATTGGGAGGACCCAGATGCCGGCTCGATCTAACACTCTCGCCACGGCGGCGACCCTTCTGGCGGCGGCCGCGATCGTGTCTGCCGGCACGGCTGCGGCACAGGGCCTGAAGCAGGTCGGCAGCATCGCGATTCCGGGCGGGCCGGTCGGCTCGATCGGCGTCATCTACATCGATCAGGGAACGGGTCTCGGCTACCTGGCCGACAAGGACAACAAGGCGGTCGACATCATCGACACCAAGACCGACACCTTCGTGGGGCGCATCACGGGCTTCACCGGCTCGACCGCCAGCGGCGCGACCTCCGGCCCCAACGGCATCATCACCATCGACGACGAGCTGTGGGTGAGCGACGGGGACAGCACCGTCAAGGTGATCGACCGCAAGAGCGGCAAGATCACCGCCACCATTCCGACCGGAGGCCAGAAGCGCGCCAATGCGATGGCCTATGATCCCAAGGACCACCTCGTCATCGTCGCCAATCCGAACGACAAGCCGGCGTTCCTTAGCCTCGTCTCCACCACGCCCGGCCACCAGATCGTGGCGAGAATTCCGGTCGAGGACTGCGGCCGAAAGCCTGGAGCGGTCGGACTACTATGCGGCGACCGGCATGTTCTACACTGATGTCCCGATCCTGCGCGCCGATACGACCCGCGGCGGCTTGGCGCAGACCGATCCCAGGACCGGCAAGCTGGTCGCGGTGCACGCGATCGACCATTGCCATCCGCACAGTCTCGCGCTGGTCGCCGATGCGACCCTGTTTCTCGGCTGCAGCCTCGCGCCCGCAGATGGCGGGGATCTGGCGGTGTTCGACATCGGCAGCGGCAAGGCGCAGGCCACCCTGCCCGACCTCGGCGGCTCGGGCGACACGGTGGTCGATCCCAAGCTCGGCCGATATTACCAGTCTGCCAGCGGCGCGCTCGGCGGGCCGGCGCTGCGGGTCATCGACATCAAGTCGCGCACGCAGGTGCAGAAAATCCCGACCTCGAACGGCGCCCATTCGATCGCCATCAGCCTGGCGCAAAACCACGTCTACCTGCCGACCGCCGCCAAGGGCGGGCCCTGCGGCGGCTGCATCATGGTGTTCGCGCCGCAATAGAGCTCCCGACCGCCGATCCGTGGCGCCGCGGGGGCGGCTGTGCTAATTTTCTCCCGCCGCGGGGCGCAACGTCGCGCCTCCGACCGGCCAACAACAACAGATGAAAAAGCAACAAATGAACATGCTGTCGCGATGTCGGGAGGACACCCATGCCCAGTCGACTCTGCAAGAGCACGGTCAGCGCGCTGGCGCTCGCCGCGGTGCTGATGACGGTTGCGGGCGCGCGGGCGTCCGATGACGCCAAGTATCCGGACTTCGGCGGCCAATGGAAAAGGCCCCCCGGCGTCTCCAATCAATACGACATCAGCAAGCCACGCACCGCGGAAGAAGCGCCGCTGACGCCGGAATATCAGGCGATCTTCGAGGCCAATCTCAAGGACCAGGCCGCCGGCGGCCAGGGCACCGATCCGACCTATACCTGCATCCCGGACGGCATGCCGCGGGCCATGAACGTGATCTTCCCGATGGAGGTCGTGGTCACGCCCAAGACCACCTACATCATGATCGAATATCTCACCATGCTGCGCCGGATCTACACCGACGGACGCGATTGGCCGAAGGATTTCGAGCCGAGCTTCATGGGCTACTCGATCGGCAAATGGGTCGAGCCGGACCCCGATGGCCGCTACCAGGCGTTGGAGGTGGAGACCCGCCTGCTCAAGGGTCCGCGCGCCTACGACTTCAACGGCATTCCGCTGCACGCCGACAACGAGACCGTGGTCAAGGAGCGCATCTATCTCGACAAGGCCGATCCCGACATGATGCATGACGAGATCACCACCTTCGATCATGCGCTCACCCATCCGTGGAAGATCGTGAAGAATTACGTGCGGGTGCAGAATCCGATCTGGTTCGAAATCGATCTGCGCCGAGAGCAACGAGCACATCCGCATCGGCAAGGAGAGCTACATGATGAGCGCGGACGGCTACCTGATGCCGGCCAAGAAGGGGCAGTCGCCGCCGGACTTGCGCTATTTCAAGAACCCGCAGAAATAAGACTTAGAACGACATCAGCCCGGAGACCAGAATGGCCGCGATCGTGACGGCGGTGAGCCGCAGCGCCACGCATACGTTCAGCAAGCCCGGTGCGGGCGCCATCCGGCTCCTGGCCGGGCTCGGGGTCGAGGGCGACGCCCATCTGGGCGTCACCGTCAAGCACCGCACGCGCGTGCGCACCGACCCGGACTCGCCCAACCTGCGGCAGGTGCATCTGATCCACGCCGAGCTGCACGAGGAGCTGCGGGCGGCCGGATTCATGGTCGAGGCCGGGCAGATCGGCGAGAACGTCACCACCCGCGGCATCGCGCTGCTCGGCTTGCCGACCGGCACGCGCCTGCATCTGGGCGCCGCCGCGGTGGTCGAGGTGACGGGCCTGCGCAATCCCTGCCGCCAGCTCGACCAGTTCCAGGCCGGCCTCACCGCCGCCCTCATGGGGCGCGACCAAACGGCAAGCTGATCCGCAAGGCCGGCATCATGAGCATCGTGCTCACCGGTGGCGACATCCGTCCCGGCGACCCCATCGAGATCGAGCTGCCGCCGCCTCCGCATCTGCCGATGGAGCGGGTGTGAGAAGGAGGCGGTGAATCTATCCCGGTCTCCGCTCATTCCCGCGGACGCGGGAATCCAGACTTTGCCAAATTGCAAGGTCTTTCAGTGGGCAAAGACTGCGTCCCCGCGTCCGCGTCGCCTCCGCGGGACGAACGGAGGGTTGCTGCACCACGTCCGGAAAAGCATCGAGTCAGTCACCCGGCTTCTCCGCATTTCCCTTATGAAGCACCTCTTCCGCCTTGATGAAGGCCAGGAGCATGTCGTTGAAATGCTTGCTCTTGAGCTCGGCCGGCGGCTTTACCAGGCGCGGGTCTTCCAAGGGCAGCGGATTGATGAAATCAAGCCCACGACGCTGCAACGCGTATCGCCACTCGCGCTCCACCCATTCCGAAGCGGCCGCATTACGCGACCAGAACAGAAAGAAGCCGTCGCTGGCATCGATCTCGTGGGAGAGCGCCTTCTCCCAATCCTGGCCGGTGCGTAGATTGACGATGTCGAGAAAGACCTGCGTGCCCGCGGCCTGGATGCCCTGCACCCTGCGCAGGACCTCGGCGCGGTCCGGGCTGGCATAGGACGCGAAGGCGCGGACGATCCGATGCACATGCGCGCTGAGCGGCGTCGGCGGCGCTTCGCGACGCCCCTGCGGCGACACGATCTCCAGATCGAACATGATGCTCGCGAATGGTACCTGGCCCTGCAGCAGTTTCGCGGCTCCTGGATAGATGCCCGGCCCCAATGAGGCCGGGGCCTTGACGATGAATCCCACATTGCGGATATCGCCGTTCCAGCCCATCGTTTCGATCGCATCCGCGACCTCGAAATCGGGGAGCTTCAAGATCACCGTAATCAGGGTGTCGCGTTCGATATTGAGATGGGAGCGGCCGCTGCGCTCGGCCATGCGGCCGCTGCGCGTCGCCTGCTCGATCATGGCGTCGCGTTCGCCGCTCGGCGCGACCCAGACTTCGACGACGAAATTGCGCCCGGCCTCGATCAAATTCGGCGCGACCACCGAGAAGTCGGCCTTGGCGGGCGCCAAATCCGTCGATGGACGCGGCATCGGCACCGACATCAAGGCGCTTGCTTCACTCCATGTGCCGCGCGGCGGTGCGGGCGGCCGCGGCGGTACGCTCACCAGCCGCGTAGGAGCCGCGGCGCCAGATAGCGTGGTTGCATCGCTCCAAGCTCGACCAAGCCCCGGCCCATCCTGCGGAGCGGGGCCAGCCGGCCCGCGCGGCACCGGCATTACAGCGGTTGCTTCATTCCATGCATCGGGCGGCGCCGGTACGCTTGCCAGCCGGGTAGCATCTCGAGCTGCGGGGCTCGACAGCACGGTTGGACCCGTCCAGGACAAGCCGCCCGGAGCGGCAACGTCCTGGTCCGGCGCATGCGCCGCTGAAGCCATCGGAAAGGGCGCCGAGTCTCGGGCACCACGTAGAATCGCCAAGGCCGCTTGGGCGGAAGCGGGCCGATCCGATGGCTGCAAGGCCGTCAGCCGTCCAACCAGATCGGGCGGAGCGACCTTGAGAAGCTGTGCGGCTTGGCCGATGACCTTGCCCAATGCGAACAGGTCTGCGCTCGAGGTCAAAGGTCGGCCGGCCTGAACCTCGGGCGCCCAAAAGTGCGGATTGCCGAAGATCAACCGGCGCGTCGGGTCATTCGGATCGGGCAGATCGATGCCGGGAGCCGGATCGACCAGGTAGACATTGAGCGCGCGGGCGCTGCCATCGACCAGGATATTGCCCGGGCTGACGTCGGCATGGACCAAGCCGAATGCATGAATGTCCGCGAGGATGAACAAACAACGTTCCAGCAAGCGGAGGATATACCCGGCCGGATCGCTGACAGCACCGGCTTTTGCGTCGAGAAGCGCCCGCAGCGACTGGCCTGCGATCCATTGGGTGACCAGAGACCAACGACCGGATTCCTGGCCAAAGGTGAGAATGACCGGCATGCCTTGAATATTGGCACGCGCGAGCATGCGCCATTGGCGGACATGGGCTTCGATGACCGCCGCCACCGACCGCTCGTTCGAGGCGCGGGATATCTTGAGGAAGACGGGGCGTTCCAACGCCGTGTCGACCGCTTCATAGGCGTCGAAATACGCGCCCGTGGCGATCGGCCGAACGATTTCGATCTTGCCGTTGAAGAAATTCAATTCTGAGCCTGTAGGCGATCGAGACCCGCCCTTTCTACTCCGTCCGGGGCGCAGCGGCTACTTGCGTTGTCGCCGCGCGCAGCACTTCCGCGAGCCGGTCGGCGCCATTCTTCGGATCGCCGATGTTCTCGATCACGATGTCGGGCCTGAAATCGGCCGCCGCGGCTTCGGCGCGATCCAGGCGCTCCGCCATATCGCCGCCGCGCTCACGGCCGCGGGCGGCGAGTCGCGCCAGCAGCACATCTTTCGGGGCCGTCACCACGACCACGGTGAGGCGGGCGTAGCGCGCGCGCAGCTGGCGGATGACGGCGCGCGAGACGTTGCAGACCACCGTCCGGCCGGCGCGAAGCTCCGTGTCGATCGCGGCCGGTAATGCGTATTTCAGCCCATGCGCCTCCCACCAGAACGCGTAGGCGCCCTGCCCGATCGCGGCGTCGAATTGCGCCGGCGTGGCGCTGTCATGGTCTTCGGCTGTGGACGGCGGACGCGTCACGATGCGGCGCGCAAACACGATGCGGGCATCGTCCGCGCACTGCGTGCGTGCAAGCGCGATCAGGGTGTCCTTGCCGGCGCCACTCGGCCCCACCACCACGACCAGCGCGCCGGGGCCGACGCGGGGCGCGCGATCGACACCCGTCATGCGACCAGCCGCCGTCATGCCACGCGCTGCCCGCCGCGCCAGACCGAGCGGACCACCGGAATATCCCGGCTGACACGCACGCGCACCAGATCGGCGCGCTTGCGAAGCGCGATCTCGCCGCGGTCATCGAGACCGACGGCCGCCGCCGGCGCCGCCGTGACGGTGCGTATCGCCTGCGGCAGGCCGATCGCCGGCACCGCCCTGGGGAGATGAAACGCCGCCATCAAGAGGCTCGCCGGCATATAGTCCGACGACATCACGTCGAGCAGTCCGGCGCGCGCCAGCTCCGCGGTGCCGACATTGCCGGAATGCGAGCTGCCGCGCACCAGGTTGGGGGCTCCCATGAGAACGCTGATCCCGGCCGCGTGCAGGGCCGCCGCCGCCTCCAGCGTGGTCGGAAATTCGGCGATGGCCACCCGATCGGCGACCGACTGCTCCACATGCGCGAGCGTGGTGTCGTCGTGGCTGGCGAGCCGCAGGCCATGGGCGCGCGCGAGCGCGACCAGGTCGCGATAGTTGCCAGCCGCATTGCGCGCCGCAAAGACGCGACGCTGGTCGAACAGGACATCGAGCTGCGCGTCGGTCAATCCGCCGGCCTTGCCGCGGTAATAGGTGCGCAGCTTCTCCTGGTCGCGGAATTGCCGCTGCCCGGGCGTGTGGTCCATCAGCGAGACCAGCCTGCACCTCGGGCCAGCCGATCAGCGCACTCGCCTCGGCGACCACGTCGGGCATCGGCACCTCGCAGCGCAGATGCAGGAAATGCCCGACCCGCAGCATGTCGGCGTCGCGCGCGGTCGCGATCGCGGCGGCCAAGCATGCGCCGCTTCGCCCCCGACCTCGTCGACGCCCTCCTCGCGCCAGACCCGCAGCGAATCCAGCACCGTGGTGATGCCGCAAGAGGCGAGCTGCGCGTCATAGGAGACCACCGCGGCGACCGGATCCCAGTAGACCTTCGGGCGCGGCATGTAATGCGCCTCGAGGTGGTCGGTGTGGAGCTCGATCAGGCCCGGAATGATGAAATCGCCCGCCATGTCCTCGGCGCCGGCGGGCGCCCGATCGGCGCCGAAATCCACGATCATTCCATCTTCGGCCGCGATCCAGCCGCCTTCGATCACGCGATCCGCCAGCACCAGGCGGGCATTGGAGAAGACGAGCGGCTTGTTGTCGGGCTGCATGGTTCAGGCTGCCGGTGAGAAACGGGTGACATCGACCACGATGTCGGCGATGGCGCGGCGCACCTCGTCATCGTGCACGATCGCCACGATGGCGGTGCCGCCTCGCTTCTTTTCCGCGATCAGCTCGACCACGGTCGCGCGGTTGGCGGCATCGAGCGAGGCGGTCGGCTCGTCGAGCAGCAGGAGCGGCCGCTGCGGCAGAAAGCCACGCGCGATGTTCACCCGCTGCTGCTCGCCGCCCGAGAAGGTCACGGGCGGCACCTGCCACAAGCGCTCCGGAATGGCCAGGCGATGCAGCAGCTCCGCCGCCGCGGCGCGCGCCTGTTCCCGCGATTGCGGCGCGGCGACCAGCGGCTCGGCCACCACGTCGAGGGCCGCGACCCGCGGCACCGCGCGCAGGAACTGGCTGACATAGCCCATGACGGACGCCCGCAGGGACAGAATGCGACGC
Source organism: uncultured Alphaproteobacteria bacterium (assembly GCA_963744275.1). Classification (GTDB taxonomy): domain Bacteria; phylum Pseudomonadota; class Alphaproteobacteria; order Rhizobiales; family Xanthobacteraceae; genus VAZQ01. Next base: position 73,289 of record CAVUSX010000017.1, on the reverse strand, counting down.
GGCTCGGCGCGCGCAACATCGACGGTGGCGTCGCGGTGCCGGACCAGGATTTGGCCGCTGTCGCAGCGGTAGTTGCCGAAGATCATCTTGAGGATCGAGGATTTGCCGGCGCCGGAGGGGCCCCCCAGCACGACGCATTGTCCGGCCTCGACCGAGAAATCGACACCCGCGACCACCGGCAGGCGCAAGCCGCCCTGCAGGTGCATGGTGAAGCTCTTCCCGGCATTGCGCAGCTCGAGCACGGCGGACATGGCGGGCCTCATGCGGGCAGGATCGAGGAAACGAGCAGCTGGGTATAGGCCTCACGGGGATCGTCGAGCACCTGATCGGTCAAGCCATGCTCGATCACCTCGCCGCCTTTCATCACCATGATGCGATGCGACAACAGGCGTGCGACCGCGAGATCGTGGGTCACGATCAGGGCCGCCAGGCCGAGCTCGCCGACCAGGCCGCGCAGCAGATCGAGCAGGCGCGCCTGCACGGAGGCATCGAGACCCCCGGTCGGCTCGTCCATGAAGACGAGCCGCGGCTTCGTCACCAGGTTGCGGGCGATCTGCAGCCGCTGCCGCATGCCGCCCGAATAGGTGCGCGGCGCATCGTCGATGCGGGCGCGATCGATCTCGACCCGATCGAGCCACTCGGCGGCGGTGCGGCGGATTTGGCCGTAATGGCGCGCGCCCACCGCCATCAGGCGTTCCCCGACATTGCCGCCGGCGGAGACCGCCATGCGCAGACCGAGCGCGGGGTCCTGATGCACATAGCCCCAATCGGTGCGAAACAGGAATCGCCGCTGCGCCTCGCCGATCGTGGCGAGATCGTGCTCGACCCCGTCGCGGCCGCGGTAGCAGACGCGTCCCGCATCCGGCTCGAGCTGGCAGGACAGGAGCTGCAGCAAGGTGGTCTTGCCGGAGCCGGATTCGCCGACGATCGCCAGCACCTCGCCGGCATGAAGCTGGAACGATACGTCGCGGCAGCCGAGCTGCCGGCCATACCATTTGGACAGTCCCTGCGCGGCCAGCAACGGCCGCTCCTCCGGCGGCGCGCTCATCCGGGCACCTGATCGAGAGTGATGCGGAAGCTGTAGCCGTGGCGCTCGAACCCGAGCGACTCGTAGAAGGCATGGGCGCGCGTGCGCTTGGCATTGGAGGAGAGCACCAGCTTGTAGCAACCCTTCTGCCGGCAGCATGCGAGCGCAAAGCGCATCATGGCGGCTCCGATGCCGCTGCTCTGCCGGGCGGGAGCCACCACCACGTCCTCGACGATCCCGGAGGGGGCGCCGAGATGGCCGAGATTGTCCATCACCAGGAGCGCGAAGCTGCCGACGATCTCGCCGTCCTGCTCCGCCACATAGAGCGTATAGTCCGGGTAGCGGCCGAACCGCGCGAACAGCGCGACCGCCTCCTCGACCGGCAGCACATTGCCGTCATCGAGATCGGGCTGCGCATAGAGGCGCAGCACCGCCGCAATGTCGGCGGCGCTCGCCCTGCGCACCGCAATGGGCGCGAGGTCAGGCACCGTGCGTCTCCTTTGATCTCTCCGGCGGCCCGGGTGGACCGGCTTGCTCGCTCTCCGCTCGCCGGGTCTCGCAATAATCGGTGTCCGAGCACAGGAACATGCGCGCGCCGCGATCGTCGGTGATGACCTCGTCGAGAAAGCTTGCGGTCGCGCCGCACAGCGCGCAGGCCGCGTCATGCCGGTAGGGCTCGAATGGATGATCCTCGAAGTCGAGGGAGACCACCTGCGTATAGGGCGGGATCGCATAGATGCGCTTCTCGCGGCCGGCGCCGAACAGCTGCAGGGCCGCGCAATCGTTCATCTTGGGATTGTCGAATTTCGGGGTCGGCGAGGGATCGGTGACATAGCGGCCATCGACCCGGACCGGATACGCATAGGTGGTGGCGATGTGGCCGTGGCGCGCGATGTCCTCGTACAGCTTGACATGCATGAGCCCGTATTCGGCGAGCGCATGCATGCGGCGGGTCTCGGTCTCGCGCGGCTCCAGAAAGCGCAGCGGCTCCGGGATCGGGACTTGATAGACCAGCACCTGGCCCTCGTGCAGCGGCGCTTCGGGGATGCGGTGGCGGGTCTGGATCACGGTCGCGGCGCCGGTTTGCGTCGTGGTGCGCACGCCGGCGGTCTTGGCGAAGAATTTGCGGATCGAGACCGCGTTGGTGGTGTCGTCGGAGCCCTGATCGATCACCTTGAGGATATCCTCGGGCCCGAGAATCGAGGCGGTGACCTGCACCCCGCCGGTGCCCCAGCCGAACGGCATGGGCATCTCCCGGCTCGCGAACGGCACCTGATAGCCCGGGATGGCGATCGCCTTGAGAATGGCGCGCCGGATCATGCGCTTGGTCTGCTCATCCAGGTAGGCGAAGTTGTAGGTGTGGTCGCGCTGCGATCTGTCGCGCTGCGATTCGTCGCTTTGCGATGCGCTCATTCGGCGGCCTCCGGAATCTCGGATCGGCTGTCGCGGGCGGCGGCCGCGAACTCGGCGCGCAGGCGCCGCACCAGCCCGAGCTCGGCCTGGAAGTCGACGTAATGGGGCAGCTTCAGGTGCTCCACGAAGCCGGTGGCCTGGACATTGTCGGAATGCATGAGCACGAACTCTTCATCCTGCGCCGGCGCCTTGATGTCCTCGCCGAGCTCGCGCGCCCGCAGCGACCGATCGACCAGCGCCATCGCGATCGCCTTGCGCTCGCCCTGCCCGAAGGTCAGGCCGTAGCCGCGGGTGAAACGCGGCGGCTCGCTGGCGGTGCCGCCGAACTGATTGACCATCTGGCACTCGGTCACCGCGATGCGGCCGAGCGGCACCGCGAAACCCAGCTCCTGCGCAAAGAACTCGACCTCGACGGTGCCGAAGCGGATCTCGCCCGCGAACGGATGGGTGCGCCCATAGCCGCGTTGGGTCGAATAGCCGAGCGCGAGCAGAAAGCCCTCGTCGGCGCGCGCCAGGTTTTGCAGCCGCAGATCGCGCTCGGCCGGCAGCTCCAACGGCTCGCGGGTGAGATCGCCGACCGGGGCGGCCGGATCGGGCGCGCCCGACTGCTCGATCAGGTCGTCGGCCGCGAGCAGATCGGTGACCCGCGGCATCGCCGCCTCGGCGGCCGGCATGCGCGCCGGCTCCGGCACAGCGCCGCCTGCGACCAGGTCGTGATCGAGCAGCCGGTGCGTATAGTCGAAGGTCGGTCCCAGCACTTGGCCGCCCGGCAGATCCTTGAAGGTCGCCGAGATGCGGCGGTCCATGGCCATCGCGGCGGTATCGATCGGCTCCGAGCTGCCGAATCGCTCCGCCGTGGTGCGGAAGGCCCGCACCAGGAAAATGGCCTCGATGAGATCGCCGCGCGCCTGCTTGATGGCGAGCGCGGCCAGCTCCCGGTCATAAAGCGAGCCCTCGCTCATCACGCGATCGACCGCGAGCGCCAGCTGCTGCGAAATCTGGGCGAGCGAAATCTCCGGCACGGCAGGGTCGCCGCGGCGCGCATGCGCCAGCAGCGCATGGGCGTTCTCGATCGCCCGCTCGCCACCCTTGACCGCAACATACATGGCAGCCTCCTTAAGTCGACCCGCACCGAGCGCGGCAACGCCGCCACCGCGTCCGGACTGACCAAGATGAGATCGACGCCGCGCGGAAACATGTCGCGATTGGCGATGAGGCGCGCTCCGGAAATCCGGCGGCAGCGGCTGCGCGGAAAAGCTTGTTGTTCCCTGGATGCCGGGACCGGAGAGCGCGAGCGCGTCGCCCTCCCCGAAGCGCGCGACTTGCAGCACCAGGGTGGTGGAGCGGTCCGGATATTCGAGCGTGCCGGGCGAGAAGGCCTCGAAGGGCGGCATGGCGGCGGGATCGGACACGAACGCAAACGTTGCGCGCCCGGAATCCAAAGTGAGCGGCGCGCCGGTGTGAAACTTGAGCCATGCCGCGACCTCGGGCGCCGCCGCGAGGCCCCGATCGAGCCAGAACGGCGTCTCGTAATCGAGGAGCGTCAGCGCCACCGCGGCGGCGGTTGCGCCAAGCGGCGGCGGCGCCGCCAGCCGCGACGGCAGCGGCCGCGCGCGGCCGGGACGCGCCATCGCCTCCATGACGGTGCGGAACGCCGCCTGGCTCGCCAAGGCCGGATCGTCGAAGGCGGGCGCCAGCATCATTGATCCTCGCCGCGAACCAGGGTGAAGAAATCGACGCGGGTGGCGGCCGCCTGCTCGCGCTGCGCGGTGCGCTCGCGCTCGAGCCGCAGCCGGATGGGCGCCAGCACGTGCCGCTCGATGGCGTCGCGGTGGCCCTCGCTCTGCCAGAGCGCGTCGCACACGGCGGCCAGGCGTGCCTTGGCGTGGTCGCGGCCCAGCAGATAGGAAAAGCCCACCTCGCCCGAATCCATGCGCACCGCCGCGCGCGTCACCGTCGTCTCGCCGAGATTGAACGGAGCGCCGTCGCCGCCGATGCGGCCGCGCACCATCACGAGCCCGGTCGCGACCGGCCGCAGCTCCACATAGCGCAACGGATCGGCCACGGCGGCGAGGCCCTGCTCGATCTCGGCCGCATGGGCCTGCGCCAGCAGCGCCATGGCGGCGCGGCGGGGGCCGGTAGCGGCGGGATCGGACGCTTGCGGCTCGGACATCGGGCGGCGGCACTCTCGGCTTGCAGCGGCTCTCAAGTTGTCTATAGTACTAGACAACTTTGAACGCCATTTCAATGACACCCTGATGACCGACGAGCATTGCCGGAGAGGGATTCGGTGAGGCCGCAGCGCAAAGCGCCGGCAGCGCCCGCCCAAGGCGTCACGCTGTGGCGTCGCATCGCCGATGATCTCGAGCAGGCGATTGCGCTCGGCGCCCATGCAGCCGGCGAGCGGCTCCCGGGCGAGGTCGAGATCGCGACGCGCTTCGGGGTCAACCGACACACGGTGCGGCGCGCGCTGGCGGAGCTGACCGCGCGCGGCCTCATTCGCGCCGAGCGCGGCAGCGGGACCTATGTGGAGCGCAGCCGCCTCGCCTACCCGATCGGGGCGCGCACGCGGTTTTCCGAGATCGTGGGATCGGCCGGCCGCGATCCGGGCGGCCGTCTCATCGGGCATGGCAGCGAGAATGCGGCGCCCGATATCGCCAGGCAGCTCGGCCTCAAGGTCGGGGACGCGGTGGTTCGTCTGGAGATCCTGCGCAGCGCCGACCGGGTGCCGATCTGCTCGACCACCAGCTGGCTGCCGGCCGCGCGCGCCGCCGATGCGGCGCGGGTGTTTCGCGCCAGCCGCTCGATCACCGCCACGCTCGCGCATTTCGGCATCAAGGACTACCGCCGGCAATCGACCCGCATCACCGCGGCCGCCGCCGACGCGCTCGACGCGGAACGGCTTCAGCTGGTTCCCGGGCGGGCGATTCTCATCGTGGACAGCATCAATGTCACGATGACCGGCACCCCGATCCTGACCAGCCGCGCCCGCTTCGCGGCCGACCGGGTCGAGCTGGTGGTGGAGAGCTAGCTTGTCATGGCCGGACTTGTTCAGACTTGTTCCGGCCATCTCGCTTAGGAGGGCACCGTGCCCACCTGATCGAGATCGCCGGAACACCCCCGGGACGAAGTGCCCGGGGGCCGGCGATGACATAAAGGCCGTCACTTCTGCGGCGGCTTGAAATACCTCAAATCCGGCGGCGCCTGGTCCTTCTTGGTGGGCATCAGCAACCCATCCGCGCCCTTGACATAGTTCTCCTTGCCGATGACGAGATTCACGTTGCTCTCGACGCAAAAGACCTCCGGCCATTGCGCGCTCAGGTCCGCATTGTGGATGTAGCGTCGATCCACGCTCCACGGCCGCGTCAGGGCGTGGTCGATCACGGTGACCTCGTCATGGAGAATGCCCGCATCGGCCTCATCGAGATGAAACCGCTCCTTGAAGATCGATTGATTGTCGGCGTGCAGCGGCAAGCCGCTGGCGTCGAAGGCGCGCGGACCCTTGAAGGGACCGCGGGTCTCGACCTCGAGCACGCTGTAGCGGCCCTCGCGGTCCGCATCGATCCAGCGGCCGATGGAGTAGCCGGCCCAGGTCGGCTCGATCTCGGCCGGCCAGTCGCGTCCGTCGGTGAAGACGCGCCGATGCTGGTCGACGCCGCCGCCGACCATGATGTAGGTGGTCTCCGGGGTGATGATGTACTCCTCCGCCCCGAAATACATCATGCGCGGCATGCCGCTCGGGTGACAGGTCGCGGGGGGATAATTGCCCAATCCGCCCTTGGCCTGATCCGCCATGCTGTCCTCCCAGACCTTCTGATACTCCGGGGTCAGCGGGGCCTGCTGCCCGCGGCCCCAGAACCTGGTCTGATCGAAGGCTCCCTGCCCTCCCACTCCGGGGACGAGGAGGCGGCTCCACTGGCCCTTCCAGCTGGGGTACTTCGCATCATCGGCCGCAGCACCGCCGATCGTCAGCATCAGCGCGACGGCTGCAACGGCCATCGCGGCGGTCGAGCTTCGCTCCAACATGGGTGTCCTCCCGGCGTCCTCGAACGATTTGCTTGGTCGTGATCGACGCGAACACATCCTATCACATGGCGCGGCAGCGCGGTGGAGCGTTGCGCAGCCGGATGCGCGGGAACGCGGCCAGCTGCACCCCCACGACCAGCACCCGGACACCACCGCCTCTTCCTGGCACGCGCGAACCGGTGTAGCTTTGCGGGAAAACCGGGAGGACAGTCATGTTTCGCCGCAGTGCGTCCGCCGCAATCGCATTGGCGTTGTGCATCGCCGCTGCCGGCGCGGCAGCTCAAGACATTTCGAAAAAAGACATTTCGAAAGGCGACCCGGCAAAAACGGCCACATCGGAAAACGACGCGCCGAATTATGATCCGTCGAAATATCCGGACTGGTCCGGGCCGATGCGTTGGATCTCGCCGGTGCGCGGCGGCAATCGCTATGACCCGACCAAGCCTACCGGACGCGGGCAGGAAGCTCCCCTCACGCCCGAGTACCAGGCGAAATTCGAGGCGGGTCTGCGGGACCAGGCCGCCGGCGGCCAGGGCGCCAACCAGACCTATTCGTGTCTCCCGGGCGGCATGCCGCGCGACATGGCCGGAAACCAGGGGCTGGAATTCGTCGTCACTCCCCGGGTCACGCATGTTCTCTTCATCCAGGCCATGCCGCGCCGGATCTATACCGATGGACGCACTTGGCCGGAGAACGAAGACCCATCCCTCTTCGGCTACTCGATCGGCCATTGGAGCGAGCCCGACCAGGATGGCCGCTACAGCCTGCTCGAGGTCGAGACCCGAAACTTCAACGGCCCCCGCAGCTTCGACAATGCCGGCATTCCGCTGCATGCCGACAACCAGACCGTCATCAAGGAGCGCATCTACCGCGACCCGCAGGACCATGAGGTCCTGCACGACGAGATGACGACCATCGATCATGCCTTGACGCACCCCTGGACGGTCGACAAGACCTATCGGCTGCAGAAGAACCCGCAATGGGTCCAGAACATCTGCACCGTCGGAAACATGCATGTGCAGATCGGCAAGGACGCCTATTTCCTGAGCGCGGACGGCCTCTTGATGCCGGTCAAGAAGGACCAGGCGCCACCCGACCTGCGCTACTTCAAGCAAACGTCGAAGTGATCGCGGGCGGCGGGACGATCGGGCGTCATTGTTCTGTCATTTGAATGTCGTCCTTGGCATCAGGCCATCCGCGACGGGCTTGCGCCATGCCGGCAACCACACTCTCGACCACACCGCTCCTCCATCCGAGCGCGCAGGTGCGCGACTGCCGGTTGGGGTCCTATTGCGAGGTCGGGGCCCGCACCCAGTTGCTCGAGGTCGCGCTCGGCGACTATTCCTATATCGTCAACGACAGCGATGCCGCCTATGCGACCATCGGCAAGTTCTGCTCGATCGCCGCGATGACGCGGATCAATCCCGGCAACCACCCGATGGAGCGCGCCAGCCAGTCGCATTTCAGCTATCGGGCCAGCGCCTATTTCGCCGGTGCGGCCGATGAGGCGGAATTCTTCGCCTGGCGCCGCGCGCAGGCGGTGACGATCGGTCACGACGTCTGGATCGGCCATGGCGCGATCGTGCTCGCCGGCCGCAGCATCGGCACCGGAGCCGTGATCGCGGCCGGGGCGGTGGTCACCAAGGACGTGGCCCCCTATGCCATCGTGGCCGGCAACCCGGCCCGCGTCATCCGGGCGCGCTTTGCGGATGACATCGCGGCGCGCCTGCAACGGTTGGCCTGGTGGGATTGGAGCCACGCGCGGCTGCAGGCGGCGCTGCCGGACTTTCAGAAACTTTCAATCGAGTGCTTTCTCGAGCGGCACGAGACAGCGGCCGCTTCGGCGTGAACACCGGCGTAAAGGAGAATGGATTGCAGCACGAACTTGGCCCGGCATCGGTAAGATCGAGATCCATGGCTATGCGCAGCGGTGACATTCGCATCGAGGGCGGGCGCGCCCTCATCGGCGACCGGCTGGAAAGCACCAGCATCCATCTGGCGCCCGCGCAGGGCGTGATCAGCGCCATCGGCAGCGACGCGCCGGCGACCCGCCGCATCGATGCCGACGGCCTCTTGGTGCTCCCCGGCATCGTGGACATCCATGGCGATGCGTTCGAGCGGCAGATGATGCCGCGGCCGGGCGTGGACTTCGCCATGGACATCGCGCTCCTCGACAGCGATCGGCAGGCGGTGGCCAACGGGATCACCACCGTCTTCCACGGCGTGACCTGGTCATGGGAGCCCGGCCTGCGCGGCCCGGAGAATGCCCGCACCATGCTGGCGGCGCTCGAACGGCTGCGGCCGCGGCTCGGCGCCGATACCCGCTTTCATCTCCGGCACGAGACCTTCAATCTCGAGGCCGAGCCCGAGATCCTGCAGTGGCTGTCCGAGCGGCGGATCGATCTGGTGGCGTTCAACGATCACATGCTGATCGCCGACGAGACCTCGCCGCGCTCCAAGAAGCTCGCCACCATGGTGGAACGCTCAGGCTTGAGCCGCGAGGCGTTCCTGCACCTGGTCGATCGGGTCAGGGCGCGCGGCAACGAGGTGCCGGCCTCGATCGAGCGGATCGCGCAAGCCGCGCTTGCGCACGGCGTCCCGCTGCTCTCCCACGATGACACCAGCCCCGAGCAGCGCGGCTGGTTCCGCGCGCTCGGATGCCGGCTGGCGGAATTTCCGACCACGCTCGCGACCGCGCAGGAGGCCGCGGCGCAAGGCGACGACATCGTGCTCGGCGCCCCCAACGTGGTGCGCGGCGGCAGCCATATCGGCTGGATCGACGCCAAGGAGATGGTGGGCCGCGGCCTCTGCTCGGTCCTGGCCTCGGATTACTACTACCCAGCGCAGCTCCTGGCGGCGTTCCGTCTCGCCGACGAGAAGGTCTTGCCGCTGCATGCCGCCTGGGCGCTGGTGGCGCAGACCGCCGCCGCCGCGGCCCGGCTCAGCGATCGCGGCACCATCGCGAGCGGGCGGCGCGCCGACCTGATCCTGGTCGACACCCGGCATGAGCGGCCGCGCGTGGTCGCCACCATCGTGGCGGGACGCATCGTCCATCTGGTCGATGCCGACCGCATCGTGTCGTCCTAGAACCTCGGAGCTTTCGTTCGTGGTCGCCGGCCCGCGATTTGCCATCTACTTCGTTCCGGCCGCCGCTTCGGCGCTCTACCGCTTCGGCGCGGCCGTGCTCGGATATGATTGCTACACCGGCGAGCCGGTGGCGCGGCCGCGCGAGATCGGGCTGACCGAGGCCGCTTGGGCGGCGCTCACGGCGGAGCCGCGCACCTACGGCTTCCATGCCACCCTGAAGGCGCCGTTTCGGCTGCGGGACGAGTTCGATCATCATGATCTCATCGCCGAGCTCCAAACCCTGGCGGCCGCGACCACCACGATCCCGACGCTCGAAGCCGCCGTCGCCTTGATCGGAGGGTTCGTGGCGGTCGTCCCCGCCACGGCATCGCCGGCGCTGGACAAGCTGGCGGCGGACTGCGTCATGGCGTTCGAGCAATTCCGCGCGCCGATGAGCGCGCAGGACAGGAGCCGGCGCCTGGCGGCCGGGCTCAGCCCGCGCCAGACCGCCAACCTCGACCGCTTCGGATATCCGTATGTGCTCGAGGAGTTTCGCTTTCACATGACGCTGACGGAGCGCATCGGGCCGGACCGACGCGACGCGATCCATGCCCTCCTGCGCGACGGTTTTGCGCAGGCCTGCCGCTCCGGAGCCATTCGGGTCGACCGTCTCGCGCTGATGCGCCAGGATCATCCTGGCGTGCCCTTCCGGGTCGCGGCGCACGCCCGGGTGCGCAATTCAGCGGGATAACCGCGCCGCATCCTGAACGGTGGGCCAACCAGATCGACAACGCGCATGACGGAAGCAAACTGCGGAGCACCGTTAACGATCGCCCGTGCATTCGGCGCCCGCGCGCTTGGTTCCGCTCAGCGTCAGCTGGACGTATTCGAATGTCGAAACCTTGTAATTGGGAAACGCATTGGCCGGAAAGCTCGTGAAATAAACGCGCGGGGATGCGCCGGCCACCGTGGGGTCTCCGGTTTCGCCGACGAGGGTCGGGTAGTAATAGACGGCAGCGGGTGTCGTCGGCGCGGCGATCACCCCGATGATCGGGGTCCAATGGATCAGGTCCTTCGATGCGCGCAGGTAAGTGCGCCCGAAATTGTACACCGCGAGATAGACGTCGAAATCCCGATCGTAGATGACGCTCCCTTGATTTGCGCCGGCATCGTTCCAGAGCGGGGTAAACGATCCGGCGGTGCCCGACAAATCGGGCGTCGCGCTGGTCGCGCGCTGGCTCCATGATCCTTCGGCCCAAGCGTCCCCGGCGCGTCCGTCATATTTGTGGAACAGCTTGGCGACGCGCGCCGGGTCGCCCGAGAGCGCAGCACCGATCACGTCTTCGTATTGCGCCCGCGCGACGCCCATGCAAATGACTCCGGCGCACGCGCCGACGCCGGTGGTGCCCGCCGGCAGCTGGTCCGCAAAGACGAGATAGAAGTAGGCCTCGCGTGGCACTGGCGGCGGGTTCTCGAGGTGCCTCCCCTGCGCGTCGGCGACGATCAGCGAACCGTATCCGACCGGCATGTTGGTCCCGCTCCCGACGAACTTGGACAAGGGCTGGACCGGCTGCATGATCTGCCCGACGACCTTGAATGTCTGCCCGCGATCGAGCGATACGGCCAATCCGATGCCGGAATAGAAGCAGGGCACCTGTGATTTGGTATTTCCCACGGAGCACCAATAGCTCGGCGGGTTGGCGAGGTTCTTCCAATGATACTCGCCGTGGAAGCTCATGAGCCACCCGGCATGGCCTGAATGGTCGTCGAACCGCACCACCTGGCCTCCGCCCGCATAGTCCTTGTCGAAAACCCAGCCGGCGGGACCGGAGCCCGGACCGATCACGGCCTTGCGGCTCTTGGCCCCGGTCACATGATCGAGCGTGCCCGAGAACGCGAACGTACCTTCACAGGATTTGCCGGGGCCGCAGGGGGGCACGCCGGCCGCACCGAAGAACGTGTAGTTTCCGCCCGCAGACGGGATGGCTCCAAGATTTCCATCCGAGGGCCCCCACTGGAAACCGTAGCGCGCGAGGTCCGCGTGCGTCGCGAACGTCTGCGGCGCACCGGCCGAGGCTTGAACATCAGGCAGGCACGGCGGACCCTTGCCCTTCTCCGGCGAAGATTTGTCGTCCTCCGCCGCCGCCGCGCCGGCGGCGAGCGCCATGCCGAGATTCAATGCTGCGACCACCGACAAGATTGGACGTTTCATATGGCCCTCCGCGCTTCGACCACTCCATGTCCCGGTCCCTCGACGATCGTAGCCTAGCACGTCCTCGCGAAGGCATGCGCTGCGGCGCGCGCTTGCGCAGATTGTGTAGATTGGGCTAACGACGGCAGATTGACTTGGTCACCCCATGACGTCGCCGGCGAAGGATCGCGAAATGGAGCTGGGCCTTTCCGGAAAAGCGGCTCTCGTCACCGGGTCAAGCCGCGGCATCGGGCGCGGCATTGCGCTGGCGCTGGCGGACGAGGGCTGCGACCTCGTGCTGACGGGCCGCGATGCCGGCGCGCTGGAGGAGGTGGCGGCGGCGGCGCGCCGCAAGGGCGTCAAGGCCGCGGTCGTGGCGCTCGATCTGTGCGATCCGGGCACGGCCGGAACGCTGATCGAGACGGCCAGAAGCGCCTTCGGCGGATTGGACATCCTGGTCAACAATGCCGGCGCGACCAAGCGCGGCGACTTCTTCGCGCTCGGCGATGCCGACTGGCAGGACGGGTTTGGGCTCAAGTTCTTCGCCCATGTGCGGCTGGCGCGCGCGGCCTGGCCCCTGTTGAAGGCGCGGCGCGGCTCCCTGATCACGATCGGGGGCACCAGCGGACGCAAGCCGCATGCGAGCTTCGCGATCGGCAGCTCCGTCAACGCCGCTTGCGCGGCCTTCAGCAAGGCGCTCGCCGACATGGGCAAGCAGGACGGCGTGCAGGTCAACTGCATCCATCCGAGCCTGGTCGACACCGACCGGCAGGGGCGGCGGATCGAGGCCGAGATGAAGCGCTCAGGCCTGCCGGAGGCGGTGATCCGCCAGCAATTCTGCGCCGAGAGCGGCATCACGCGGTTCGGCACGCCCGCGGACGTCGCGGCTCTGACCTGCTTTATTGTCTCCAAGAACGGCAGCTGGCTGCACGGAGCGACCATCGATCTGGACGGCGGCGAGATTCCGGTGCTTTGAACCGTGCCGATTTTTTCGCCGCCGGGCCTCTGCCCTCGGCGCCGCGTACATGCTTGAATGCCGGCGCTGTCACGCCGTCATCGGCGCAAGCACATGGGAAGGAACACCTGATGAAACAAAACCACAAGCTGATGCTGGTGCTGCTGACGGGAATCGGGCTCGGCGGCGCCGGCGCCACCGCGATCAACGCGCAGCAGGCCAAGCCCGCCCCCGGCTATGTCGTCGCCGAGGTCGAGGTGAACGATAATGCAGCGTTCGCGAAATACGCGGCGGCGGTGCCGGGCACGCTCGCCCCCTTCAACGCCAAATACGTGGTCCGCGCCGGCAAGATCACGCCGGTCGAGGGCGACGCCCCCAAAGGGCGCTTCATCGTCATCGCCTTCGACAGCGTCGAGAAGGCGCAAGCCTGGGAGGATTCGGCGGCCTATGAGGCCATCAAGCCGATCCGGCATGCCTCGGCCAAGAGCCGCGTCTTCATCGCCGAAGGCGTGGCGCCGCAGTAGGGATTTTTCTGTAGGGTGGGCATTGCTCCCGTGGCCTGGAAATCGCTCCGCGCGTGCGCAATGCCCACGCGGACGGTCTCTCCATTCGGGCGCGTGGGCAAAATCGCGCGAGGCTGTGCCCCGCCTTTTCGCCCTCACGGGGCGATTTTGCCCACCCTACGTTCCTCGCCCAGTACGTCGCGCACCGCTCACTTCGTCGCCTTCTGCAGATAGGCGATCAGGTCGGCGCGGGCGGCCGGGTCCGGCAGGCCCGCATAGGGCATGCGGTTGCCGGGCACCTGCTGTTGCGGATCGGCGATGTAGGTATCGAGCGTCTGCGGCGTCCAGGTGATGCCGCTCTTCTTGAGCGCCGGCGAATAGCGATAATCCGCCACCTCGCCGGCCTTGCGCCCGAACAGGCCGAACAGGCTCGGCCCCACATTGTTCACGCCGCGCTCGAGGGTATGGCAGGTCGCGCATTCCACGAACTGCTTCTCGCCGCGCGCCGCGTCGCCATCCGCACGCGCCGCCCCGGCCGCTGCGAGAAGTGCGACCGCAGCGATCATTCCCCTGACACGCATCTTCCTGACCTCGTTCACGATCGGTCTCCCGCTCATGCCGACACCAGCGGGCCGGGGTTCTTGATATAGCGGTTCTTGATCGCATCGGCCGCCCAGTACGACAGCGCGCCCACCGGCCCGGTCGGGTTGTAGGACGAGTTGTGCGGGAACACGCAGGCCCCGATGACGAACAGGTTGTGGCAATTCCAGCTCTGCAGATACTTGTTCACGACGCTTTCGCGCGGATTGGTGCCCATGATGGCGCCGCCGGTATTGTGCGTGCTCTGGTAGGGCACCACCGTCCAGGGATCGGTGCGGGCCCTGGCCGGGTTCATGGCGGTCGGGTTCATGGACTTGGCGATGGTGTTGACCACCTCGGCGGCATGCATCCCCATCTTGTGCTCGTTGTCCTTGTAGTCGAAGGTCATGCGCATCAAGGGCTGGCCGAACACGTTGCGATAGGTCGGATCGAGATCGAAGTAATTGTTGCGGTTCGCCATCACGCTGCCGCTGGCGCCGATGTTCATGGCGGTCTGGTAGTATTTGGCGGTGGCCGCCTTCCAGGCCTTGCCCCATTGCGGCGTGCCGTTCGGCACCGGACGGTAGCCGATCGGCAGCGGCGTGTTGAAGCCCGATCCGATATTGTAGCCGCCGACGAAGCCGTGCGGTCCGCGGTCGAAATCGAGGTTGGTGTTGTAGTCGTCGATGGTGACGTTCGAGCCGCCGGCGCTCATGACCGGATTGAAGTGCCGGCCCTCGAAGAACAGCGTCGCGCCGGCGCCGGTCTGGTAGCAGTAGTTCTTGCCGACGACGCCGGTCTGCGCGGCCGGATCGTAGGGCTGCCCGATGCCGGAGAGCAGCAGCAGGTGCACGTTGTTGATCGCATAGGCGCACATCAGGACCATGCCGGCCGGCTGCTCGAACTCCTCGCCGTCGAGCAGGTTGGTATAGGTCACCCCGGTCACCTTCTTGCCGTCCGAAATCCTTGAGCACCTTGGTGACCCAGGAATTGGTGCGCAGCTCGAAGTTCGGATTGCGCATCGCGAACGGGATCACCGCCACATGCGGGCTGCCCTTGGCGTTGGCTTCGCACCCGAAGCGCTGGCAGAAGCCGCAATATTGGCAGGCCCCGAACTTGGCGCCGTCCGGATTGGTGTAGGCGCGCGACGCATTGGCGGTCGGCCGCGGGAACGGGTGATAGCCGGCGTTCTTGGCCGCCGTGGAGAACATCTGGCTCGCCAGGATGGTGGTGAGCGGCGGCAGCGCGTAGTCGCGGGCGCGCGGCGCCTCGAACGGATTGCCGCCCGGCTGGATCTGGCCGCGCAGGTTTCCGGCCTTGCCGGACACCGCCGCCGTGTACTCGAACCGCTCGTAATAGGGCTCGAGCTCGTCATAGGTGATGCCCCAGTCCTGGATCGTCATGTCGGGGGGAATGAAGCTCTTGCCGTAGCGCTGCTCGTAGAGCGAGCGGACCTTGAACTCCATGTCGGTCCAGCGCCAGGTGTGGCCGCTCCAGTGCACGCCCGAGCCGCCCACCACGTCGCCCGGGCAGGAACGATCCGAGCCGCCGCATCGGCAGCGCTTCCTGCGCGGGATTGTTGCGGATGGTGAGCGTATCGCGCGCCGTGTTCATCATGAGATCGTGGCGCACCACGTAGCGCAGCTCGTCGCGCACGCCCGGCACCGCATAATCGTCGGCGGTGGTGCGCATGGCGCCGCGCTCGATCGCCACCACCTTGAGGCCGGCCTCGGCCAGCTCCTTGGAGAGAATGCCGCCGGTCCAGCCGAGACCGACGACCACGACATCGACTTCCTTCAGCTTCGTGACCATGGCGTCCTCCTCTAGCTCATGTCCGCGATGCTGAGCGGGTTGGCGGGAAACGGCTTGTCGAGATACTTGGCGACATTCTCGCGATTGACCTCGATCACGCCGGCGAAGCCGATCAGCTTCCAGCCCGCCTTGTTGCGGTTGCCGCCGTAGATCGGATCGGAGAACATGCCCTCCATCACGGTCTGATAGACCGTGGTCCAGAACACCCGCGCCGGCAGCCCGCTTTCGAACGCGAGCTTGCCGGACGAGAGCCCGACCAGGACCTCTTCGCGCTGCTTCTCGTCGAGCCGGTCGAACGTCTTGCCGTAGGTCTTTTGGCAAATCACGTTGGTGGCCGCGATGCCGGCGCGATAGAGCTGCGCGGGCGTGAGCGGCAGCTGGTAGCCCTGGCTCGGCACGCCCAGCTTCCATGGGCCCTGATTGTAGAGGCGATCGCCCTTGCCCCAGGCGCCGGCGAGCGCGCGGTCGATATAGATGTTGATGCCGATGTCGGTGCCCTTGGGGGTGAGCTCGTCGGCCGGCACCATGTGATCGACCAGCGCCTCCACGAACGCCGCCTCCTCCAGATTGAGGAAGGAATATCCGGTGTCGGCCGGCGCGGCCGCCGGTGCGGCCGGCTGGGCCTGCGCGCTCGCCGTCAGATCCAGGCCGGTCGTCGTGGTGGCGGCCGCGGCACCGCCCACCACCGCGCCTTTGAGAAAATCGCGGCGGCCGAGACCCTGATCCTTGGCCTGCTCCCTCGCCTCGTCCTTCATGATGGTCCTCCCTGTCTCTGGTTCGAGCCGTCTCTCCAGAGGACGTTTGTGCAGGCGCCAAAATGCGCCATTGCGGCCGCATCGGCAAGGGCGGTCCGGCGCCGTCGTGCTGCAGCAAAATGTCGCGCCGGCACCGAGGCGACCGCTTGGCGGCCCGAAGGCCGCCTTACGCCCGCACGCCCAAAAGGTGTATTGTTGCATGCCGATCGCGATCCCCACTCGAAGATCCGCCGGCACAACAAAATATGGGAGGAGCGCGATGTTGCAGAACTCGATCGCTTCGTTTGCGCTGGCGGCAGCACTGATGCTGCCGGTGCAGGGCGCGTGGGCCCTGGACGACGCGAAATATCCGGACTGGTCGGGCCAGTGGAGCCGCGTGCCCGACGGCGGGCCCCCGCGCTACGACACCACCAAGCCCTTGCGCGCCCAGCAAGCCCCCATGAAACCGCAATATCGCGTCCTGCACGAAGCCAGCATGGCGGACCAGGATGCCGGGGGCCTCGGTCTCGACCTCGCCTATCGCTGCATTCCGCAAGGCATGCCGCGGCAGATGTCGGGCGTGTCGCCCATGGAGCTCCTCATCTCGCCCACGGTCACGCATGTCTTGTTCGAGGTGATGAGCATCGCGACGCGCCGCATCTATACCGACGGCCGCGATTGGCCCAAGGATCTGGAGCCGACCTTCGGGGGTTATTCCATCGGCAAATGGATCGATGCCCAAGGCAGCGGCCGTTACGACACGCTGGCGGTCGAGACCCGTTTCCTGCGCGGGCCCCGCACCTGGGACCAGAGCGGCATGCCGACCGCCGACGACGACGACGGCGTGATCGAGGAGCGCCTTTATCTCGACCAAGCCAATCCAAACATCCTGCACGACGAGATGACCACCATCGACAATTCGCTGACGCGGCCATGGTCGGCGATGAAGAGCTATCGTCGCGCCCAGAACGTGATCTGGGCCGAGGACAGCTGCAGCGAGGGCAACCCGCACATCGTCATCGGCAAGGAGGTCTATTTCAGGGGGCCGGACGGCCTCTTGATGCCGGTCAAGAAGAATCAGCCGCCGCCGGATTTGAAGTACTTCAATCAAACGAGAAAATGAGTTGGCTCGGTAAACGAGACTGGTGAACAAGAGCGGGCAGGAACGGGGCCTGCCCGAATTTTCATGGGTGCCCGGCGAATTAATCATGAGCCGGTGGCGTGATTTGCGCCGGACGTCCCATTTCCAACGCTATCGGCGGGTAACCTTATCCTTGAATCTCCTTTGACCGGCCTGTCCGCCCGCGAATACGTAGTTTCGCGTGGTGTCGCCGCACATCATTTGGCCACACTTGGCTGTAGCAAAGAGCCCGCGATCGGCTTGACCAACTCGCGTCGTCTTGAAATGGAGATAGAAGGTAGATGAAAAACCTGATCGCCCTGACGTTCGTTCTGTTGCTCACCGCATCGGCGCAAGCGTCGCATGAAAGCAGACGCGGCCCCGATCTCGCCTATTCGTGCGAAACCGTGCGCTGGGCCGCCACCAAATATTCGCACGAGCAGCTGATGGCCTATGCCAAGCAATACGGCATCACGCTCAAGCAGCGCCGGCAGGCGATGGCCTGCGTGGATACGGCCGGCCGAACGGATTGATTTGATCCCGCGCGGCGAGGCCGATCCGGCTCGCCGCCAAATTCGATCTCATCATTGTTCTTCGTCGATCCGGGGGGGCGGCCCTCGGCGGCAGGGCGCAGGCCCGGCCGCGGTGGCGCGTTGTGCTCGACGTGCCGCCACGATCGCGCGCGCACCACCCCCCAGCCTGCTTGCCGACGGCGCTGCGCTCGATCAGGCGCGTGCGAAATGACCCATCCGACTGCGCCGGGTTGGCGCATCCTGCGGTAGGCAACAAGGCGCTCGCGGTGCCGGCTGGGCGCTGCTATGCTGCGGTTGCGGACCATGGCGGAGCATCATCTTGAAAATTCCGCGCCGACGATTCCTGCATCTGGCGGCGTCCTCCGCCGCGCTCCCGGCCATCTCGCGCATCGCATGGGCGCAGGCCTATCCGGCCCGGCCGATTACGATCATTGTTCCGTTCGCACCCGGCGGCGGGACCGATGTCCCGGCCCGCATCGTCGCGGAGCATATGTCGCGCACGCTCGGCCAGCAGATGGTCGTGCAGAACGTCACCGGCGCCGGCGGTACCGTCGGATCGATCCGGGCGATGCGCGCCGATCCGGACGGCTACACCATCCTGATGGGCCAGATGGGAACGCACGCCGCGGCGGTCGCGCTCTATCCGAACCTCGCCTACAAGCCGGATGTCGATTTCGAGCCGATCGGCTTGGTCTGCAGCTACGCGTCGCTGATCGTGGCCAGGAAGGACTTTCCGCCACGGAACCTCGAGGAATTCGTCACCTTCGTGAAAGCGGGCTCCGAAAAGCTCAACATGTCGCACGCGGGAGTCGGCTCGACATTCTTCACCACCTGCCTGCTGCTCAACTCGATCCTGGGCGCGAAACCCGCATTGGTCCCGTTCAACGGCGGCGCTCCGGCCATGAACGCACTGATCGGCGGTCAGGTCGATTACATGTGCGCCGACGTGCTGACCGCCGCTCCACAGCTCCAGGCCGGCACCATCAAGGCTTACGCGATCGCGGCCCCCGACCGCAGCCCGATCCTGCCGAACGTGCCCACGACCCGGGAGGCCGGGCTTCCCGAATTCCAGGCGTCCGGCTGGAATGCCTTGTTCGCCCCCAAGTCGACGCCGAAGCCGATCCTCGACAAGCTCACCGACGCGCTCGATCGGGCGCTCGACGACGACACCACGCGAAAACGCCTGACTGAGCTCGCCAACGATATTCCGGACAAGCCGAAACGCGGCCAACAAGCGCTGCGCGCGCTGGTCCAGAGCGAGATCGCGCGCTGGACGCCGATCATCAAGGCCGCCAACGTCAAGCTCGATTGAGCCGCTTCGGAGCGGGCACGCCCATTTTTGCTGAAAATGCTCCGGCTCATATCCGGTAGCCGTGCCGCGTGGCGAGCTTCATGAAGATAACGCCCAGCACCGCCACGCCGGCCACGATCAGGATGCTGAGCGCGGCGAGCTGCGGCACCTCGCCGTTGTCCCACAGGTTGAGGATCACCACCGACACGATGGCGTTGTTGGCGCCCGTCAACAGCACCGCGGTGGACAGATCGCGAATGGCGTTCATGAAGACGTAGATCCAGGTCGCCACGATCGCCGGCATGGCGAGCGGCAGCACCACGGTCCGCAGCACCCGCAGCGTGCCGGCCCCGCACATGCGCGCGCTCTCCTCGAGCTGGCGGTCGATCGACAACAGGCTCGAATAGGAGAACCGCATGCCGTAGGGCAGGAACTTCACCCCGAGCGCGAAGACCACGATCCAGAGCGTGCCGTAGACCGGAATGAAGCGCAGGTTGAGGAACTCGACCAGCACCGCGATGCCGAGCACGATGCCGGGAAACACCAAAGGCAGCGACACGATGACGTCGAGCAGCCAGCGCACGGCTTGCCGGCGCCGCACCACCACCCAGCTCAGCACGAAGGTGGCGGCCGCCACCGCGCTGGCGCTGCCGGTGCCGACCAGGAGGCTGTTCCAGACACCCGAGACGGTGTCGTCGCGGGTCGCCACCGCCGCGTAATTGGCAAGCGACATGCGGCCGAGATCGCCGAGCGAAGGCGTGGTGTAGATCGGCAGCAACGACGCCCACAGCATGAGCAGGAGCGGCGCGCACAGGGACAGCGGAACGATCAGGACCCAGAGCGCACAGGGGATCCTCCATTTTCCGAGATCGATGCGCGAAGGCCGGAAGCCTTTGCCGGTGATGGTGGCGAACTTGGCGCCCTCCCGGGTGGCCCGGTAGTAGAGGAACAGCGGCACCGACACCGCAGCGGTCAGCAGCACCGCATAGGCGCTGGCCTCGCCGTAGCGCGGCACGAATCCGGAATGGATGGATTGAAACAGCGCGGTCGTGACCGTGACGACGCCGCCCGGGATGCCGATCAGGAGCGGCACCTCGAAAGCCTCCAATGCGCGGATGAAGGAGAGCAAGAGGACCGCCAGGATGGCGGGACGCGCCAACGGCAGCGTGACCCGCTTGAGCGTCTGCCAGCGCGAGGCGCCGCACATGGACGCCGCCTCCTCGAGCGCCGGATCCATGGCGCGCAGCGGCGGCAGCGCCAGCAGGAGCGCGACCGGGGTCCACAGCAGGCCCTCCACGAAGATCATGCCGCCGAGCGAGAACAATTCGATCGGCGTGCCCCGCAGACCGAGCCAGGAGCGCAGCCAGACGTTGATCAGGCCGTTGTTGGGACCGAGCAGCAGAATCCAGCCGATCCCCTTGACGATCAGCGGCGCCGAGAGCGACAGGAACGCGCCCACGAGCACGGTCTGCCGAAACGGCACGTTGGTGCGGGCCAACAGCCAGGCCGAGGGAAAGCCGAGCCCGATCGCCAACACGGACGAGCCGAGCGCGAAGCCGAGCGTGGCGCCCCACAATTGCCAGCCGTTGATCGCCAGCACCCGCCGGTAGTTCTCCAGGCCGAGCGCGCTCTTGAAGCCCGGCAGCGGCACCACCAGGCTGTTCTGGATCAGATAGAAGAACGGCGGCAGCACCACCAGCGCGCTGACGGCGATGAGCACGAGCAAGCCGCCGAGCCCGGAGTCCACATGTGGGAGCCACACTTGCCGAGCGCGCAACGGGGCATGCGGTTTGGCGATGATGGTCTGGTCGGGCATGTGCTCGCCACTTGTCATGACCGGGCTTGTCCCGGTCATCTCGCTAAGGTTGGCACGGCCGTGCGTCCCTTAGCGAGATTGCCGGGACAAGCCCGGCAATGACAACTGGGAAGCGGCCTTTTCGCACTTGAGTGACCTATTCACTCGCTCTTGAAATTGCGCAAATCCGGCGGCGGTTGATCCTTGCGGGTGGGCATCAGCTGCCGATCCCCGCTCAGGAAGTAGGTGTCCTTGCCGAGCACCACGTGATTGTTGTTCTCCGCGCAAAAGAACTCGGTCCAGACCGGATGGTGGTCGTGCCGATAGGTCATCGCGACCGTCCAGGGCCGCGTGAAGGCATCGTCGATAGTGGTGACCTCGTTGTGCATGATGTCCGGATCGGCCCGGTCCAGATACATCTTCTCCTTGATCACCGTCATGTTGTCCCGGTGCAGCGGAATGCCCACCCCCAGGCTGCGCGGACCCCGGATGTGGCGGGTCTCGATCTCCAGCATGTCATAGCGGCCGCTTCCCCGCGTATCGACCCAATTGCCGATGGAATAGCCCACGAACGACGGCTCGACGCGCGCCGGCCAGTCGCGGCCATCGGTGTAGACCCGCCGCAGATCGTTCATGAAACCGAACGCCATATAGGTGGTCGCCGGCGTGATAATGATCTCCATGGGCTCGTACAGGATCATGGTGCGCGGCATGCCGGGCGGCAGGCACTCAAGCTGCGGATTGTAGGGCTGCGTGCCGGTAGCGAGGCTCTTGAGATTGGCCTCGAAAATTGCCTGGTATTCCGCGTTGAGCGGCACCTGTTGTCCACGCCCCGGCGGCTTGCTGGGATCGAATTGCGGACCATGCCCGCCATCCACCCGTACCCACTGGCCGCGCCAGTCCGGATAGGGCTCGAGCGCGCGGGCCGGCAGCATCGCCACAAGCAAGGATGCGGCCGATGCTAGGGCGGCGGCGGTCAAGCTTCGGAGCAACATGCGTACGTCCTTGCCCGGCATTTGTTTGGCACACCGGTGCCGACTCCCTCCCCCTGCAAGGGGGAGGGTGGCGCCGAAGGCGCCGGGTGGGGGTCCCGTCTCCTCGGCGAATTCGGTGTTTGTTACGTGACCCCCACCCGGATCGCTACGCGATCCGACCTCCCCCTTTCAGGGGGAGGTAAGAACGATCCGCGCTCACTCCGCCTTGATGCCGGCCGCCTTGATGATCGGCCACCACTTCGCGGCCTCGGCCCGGTGAAAGGCGCCGAGCGCTTCCGGGGTGAGCTGGTCGGGCGGGAAAATGTCCTGCGCGATATCGGTGAGCCGCTTGCGCACGGTCGGATCCGCCAAGGCGTTGACCACCGCCGCGTTGAGCTTGGCGATCACCGGCTTGGGCGTGTTCTTGGGGACCCAGATCGCGTGCCAGAACGAAAAGTAGAATCCGGGCAAGCCGGCTTCGTCCACGGTCGGGATGTCGGGCGCCACCGCGAGCCGGCTCTTGGCGGTGACGGCGTAGGCTTTGATCGAGCCGCCGTTCACCTGCGGCAGCGAGACCGCCGGGGTATCGAGCAAAATGTCGATCTGGCCGGCCACCAGATCCTGCATCGACAGGCCGGCGCTGCGATAGGGCACCATCTGCCAGCGGATCCCGAGCGTGTTCTGCAGCAGGATGCCGGCGATGTGGCTCGGCGTCCCGATCCCGGAATTGCCTTCGGTGGCCTTGTCGGTATTGGCCTTCAACCAGCCGATCAGCTCCTTGAGGTCCTTGGCCGGCAGGGTCTTGCGGGAATCGATCAGGAACGGCTGATTGGCGATGAGGGCGACCGGCTCGAAATCCCCGATGACGTCGTATTGGAGCGGATAGATCGCTCCGTTCGCCATGTTGGTGCCCCACTGGCCGAGGTTGATGGTGTAGCCGTCGGGCGCCGCGCGGGCGACCCGGCCGACCCCGATGGTGCCGCCGGCGCCGGTCACGTTCTCGACCACGACCGGTTGGCCGAGCGTCGCGCGCATGCCCTCCGCCACGATGCGGGCGATCACGTCGGTCGAGCCGCCGATCGCCAGCGGCACGATCATGGTGATGGGGCGCGACGGAAAGGTCTGGGCGTCGGCAGTGCCGCCGCAAACCGCGGCCAGGATCGCAGTGGAGACGGCGGCAACCAAGATCGGCTTGCGCATGAGGCACCTCGGGTCGCGGGCCATGGATCACGCCAAGCTACTTCATCTTTGCCGGCGGGGTCGAGTATAGGAAAGCAGGCAAGCGCCACGGGGGGACGGAATGGGCAACGCCATACAAATCCGCATGGGCGGCTACGGGCCCGCCAGCACCGGCTTCAGCCGTGCCTTGAAGCTGATCGGCGACCGGCTCACGGCGACGTTCGGGGACCGGGTCGACATCAAATACGTCTGGAACATCATGGACCTCGGCTACCGGGCCGAGGACATTCTGTGGCTGGTGGAGCACGGCCTGCTCACGCTCGGCTATCAGTCGAGCAGCTACCTGACCGACCGGGTGCCCGAGCTCGGCTTCGTGGACCTGCCGTTCCTGTTCGCCCGCACCCAGGATGCGCGCGCCGCCGTCGACGGCGCGCTCGGGCGGCGGCTCTCCGGCAAGATCGAGGAGAAGGTGAACTACCGGATTCTCGGCTACTTCGAGAACGGCTTCCGGCATCTCTCCAACCGGCTGCGGCCGGTGCATGTGCCGGCCGACCTCGCCGGCATGCGGATCAGGGTGCTGCCGAGCCAGGTCCAGGCCCGCACCTTCGAGCTCCTGGGCGCGGTCCCGCTGCGCATGGACCTGACCGAGGCGATCGCCAAGATCACGGCCGGCGAGATCGATGCGCAGGAGAACCCGCTCTCCAACACCGTCACCTACGGGGTGCACAAGTTCCACCGCTTCCACACGCTGACCAACCACTTCTACATCTCGCGCCCGATCTTCCTCCACCGCACCGCCTTCGACGGCTGGCCGCGCGACCTGCAGGAGGCCATGCGGGCCGCCGTGGCGGAGGCGATCGCGTTCCAGCGGGATCTGCATGAGCGCGAGGAGGAGGATGCGAGGCGGGCGATCGAGGCAGCAGGGTGCGAGATCGTCGAGCTCGAGTGCCGAGCAGCACGCCGCGTTTGTGGCGGCAGTACAGCCGCTGTTGCGCGAAGCGCGCGCGCAGTACGGGGACGGGTTTGTTCGAGCTGGCGGGAGCCCTACCCTTCAGACAGGACCGAAAGATGTACCGGCTCCCCCCTATTACCGGCTGACCTATATCAGCTGCAAAATCCGCGCGCCGAAATCGAGAATTCCGATGTTGCCGCTCAACGACCCTCTTTGGCGAAAGCTGGATGACGCGCATCGCGACCGAAATATTCCAGAATTGCTTTCCAGAGCTTGCCGAAGCTTGGAGCGACGAAGGCAGCCAATGTCCCTGCTATGGGACTGCCTCTGCCACCAGGAGACCTGCTTACGGTGCCACCTATGCGGCAGTCCCCTATTTACTGAGAACCGCTGAACCGCGAGAAAAACCGGCACCAACGCCTTCAGATCGCGCTTTTCCTGGGCTTTGTCATCCTTTGCGCCCTTAGGGCTCCACGGGACGCGGACGGCGAGAGCGAAGACAAACCTCTTCAAGGGCTACCCCTGACTCCCGAAGTGTGGGATCGGAAACTCGACGGCTGTCGGAACGCTGCTCGTAGGTCAAGTCTCGACGTCGAAACAGCCCAGCTCCCGCTACGAGCTAAGCTAGGAAATTGTTGCCGCGCTACCGCAAAATTCTGGCAATCGGGCCGGTGCGCGCCGGCGATCTGGAGAAGATACGGTCAATCAAAGCAGATTTCTTTCTTGCCCTACCGACGATCAGGGCTGTATGTGAACGTGCGCTCCTCGAAAACCTGCAGGACAAGGACGCTGTCTCGTATCTGTTGAGTGGTCACCGCGGCGAGTCTCCTCAATTTAGCGCGCTCCTCAATTGCAGATCGGAGGGCCGATCAAATTTCCTATGCAATTGGGGGTACGAGTGTACATGAATTTGGCGATCGCAATCGGCCATTTACGCAGACAAATCCGCCACTCGGCAGTCGCCGACGGGCACGGAGAGAATGTGCTCCGCGACTTCAAAGAGCGGACACCCTCCAGGTGATGGCCTGATAGCACCGCCTCGCCCGGCTTCAATCGTTGAAACCGCGCCAGGACTTCGGGGTCGCTGCCGCCGGATATGGATGCACATATCGGTGTCCAACAGAAACCGCGCATCCTTTCAGACGTCTTCCCGCACGTGCGGCGCGTACTTGCCGGCCTTGCGGATAGTGCGCCAAGCAGATCGGCCAGGATTTGGAACGCTCGCGCTTATCGCTTTCCTTTCTCGGGAGAACTTTCTCTGTCGCTGCGGCGGAGGACCGGTCCACCACGCGGTTTGAGCCGAAGTCCTCCGGGAATCCCGGCCTGGCTGTTGCCGGACGTAAACGCGCGCCGTCGCCATGGGGGCGCTCCACGTAAATACGCCAGGTACATATCGTCACCGCCGCTTGCAACTCTTTTCGTCCGAAAATGACTATCATGACTATTTTGACCATTACGCTCGGAGCATAAGCCGTGGACACCGATAGTTGGACCGTCGCCGAGGCGAAGGCGAAGTTCAGCGAGGTCATCGCGAGAGCGCGCTCGGGCTGGCCGCAAACCATCACGCGCAACGGACGCACCGCAGTGGTGGTGGTGGCGGCGGAGGAATGGGAACGCAAGACCAAGCGCAGCGGAAATCTCGCGGAATTTTTTGCCGCTTCCCCGCTGCGAGGATCAAGCCTGAGAACCAAGCGCGTCAAGGATCGTGCGCGCAAGGTCGATCTGTGACCTTCCTTCTCGACACCAACGTGGTTTCCGAGTGGGTAAAGCCGCGTCCCGATGCCGGCGTCGCCGGTTGGCTGGCGGAGGTCGACGAAGACCGCGTTTTCGTCAGCGTCATTACGCTCGCCGAGCTGCGTTACGGGATCGAACGCATGACGGCCGGCAATCGCCGCAGGCGGCTCGATGAATGGCTGCGAAACGAGCTGCCGCTGCGCTTTGAAGGCCGCATCCTTGCGATCGACGGCGCGACCGCCGATGCCTGGGGGAAGATCGTGGCGCGCAGGGAAGCGTCAGGCCGGCCGATCAGCGTCACGGATGCGTTCATCGCGGCGACGGTCGAAGTTCACGGGCTGACCCTCGTCACGCGCAATGCCCGGGACTTTGAGCCCACGTTGAAGTCGATCGTGAACCCATGGACCCAAGATCGGGTCAAGGATTGACCTAGCTCAGGACGCCGCCCCGCTCCTCCTCAGCTCTTCAGCCGGTACCCGGTCTTGAAAATCCACCACACCACCGCCAGGCACACCACCAGGAACAGCGCCGTCATGCCCAGGCTCACCGCCACGCTCACGTCGGAGACCTCGAAGAAGCTCCAGCGGAAGCCGCTGATGAGGTAAACGACCGGATTGAACAAGGTGACCTTCTGCCAGAACGGCGGCAGCACGTTGATGGAGTAGAAGCTGCCGCCCAGGAAGGTGAGCGGCGAGATGATCAGGAGCGGCACGATCTGCAGCTTCTCGAAGCCGTCGGCCCAGATGCCGATGATGAAGCCGAGCAGGCTGAAGGTCACGGCGGTGAGCACCAGGAACGACAGCATCCAGACCGGGTGGGCGATCCGCAGCGGCACGAACAGGCCGGCGGTGGCGAGGATGATGAGCCCGAGGATGATGGATTTGCTGGCGGCCGCACCCACATAGCCGAGCACGATCTCGAAGAACGAGACCGGCGCCGACAAGCAGCTCGTAGATGGTGCCGGTGAAGCGCGGAAAGTAGATGCCGAAAGAGGCGTTGGCGACGCTCTGGGTGAGCAGCATCAGCATGATCAGCCCCGGCACGATGAAGACCCCGTAGGCGACCCCGTCGATCTGGGTGATGCGCGACCCCATGGCGGCGCCGAACACCACGAAATAGAGGCAGGTCGAGATCACCGGCGACACGATGCTCTGCGCCAGCGTGCGCGCGGTGCGCGACATCTCGAACTTGTAGATCGCGCCGACGGCCCGAAGGTTCATTTTCTCTGCCTCACCAGGTCGACGAAGATGTCCTCGAGCGAGCTCTGCGTCGTGCTCAGGTCGCGGAACCTGATGCCCGCCGTATTGAGATCCTTGAGCAGCGCCGTGATGCCGGTGCGCTCGCCCTGGGTGTCATAGCTGTAGATCAATTCGGCCCCCTCGGCCGCGAGCGTGAGCCCATAGGCGGCGAGCTCGCCCGGAACGGCGGCGAGCTTCTGGTTGAGCTGGAGCTTGAGCTGCTTCTTGCCGAGCTTGCGCATGAGCTCGGCCTTGTCCTCGACCAGGATGATCTCGCCCTTGCTGATCACCCCGATGCGGTCGGCCATGTCCTCGGCCTCCTCGATGTAATGCGTGGTCAGGATGATGGTGACGCCGGAGGCGCGCAGCGCCCGCACGATCTCCCACATGTCCTTGCGCAGCTCGACGTCGACGCCGGCCGACGGCTCGTCCAGGAACAGGATCTGCGGCTCGTGCGACAGCGCCTTGGCGATCATCACCCGGCGCTTCATGCCGCCCGACAGCGTCATGATCTTGCTGTCCTTGCGGTTCCACAAGCGTCAGCTCCTTGAGCACCTTCTCGATGTGGCCCGGATCGCGCGGCTTGCCGAACAGGCCGCGGCTGAAGCTCACGGTGTTCCAGACGGTCTCGAACGCATCGGTGGTGAGCTCCTGCGGCACCAACCCGATCATGGCGCGCACGATGCGGTAGTCCCGGCCGATATCGCGGCCGTCCACCAGGACGGCGCCATCCGAGGCGGTCACGATGCCGCAAATGATGTTGATCAGCGTGGTCTTGCCGGCGCCGTTGGGACCCAAGAGCGCGAAGATCTCGCCTTTGCGGATGTCCAGGTTGATGCTCTTGAGCGCCTGGTAGCCGGAGGCGTAGGTCTTGGAAAGATCGGCGATGGAGATGATGGGCTGCATGGCGGCGACGGCAGAATGACGATTGAGCGGGATGGCGAGGGGCGGAGACGCACGCTGGCGTGCGGTTCGCGGTGATTCGGCGATGTTCCGGCGCGGGCCGCAGACGAGCAGGCTCTTAGACGGCCGGGGCAGCCCGGTCAAACGTTGATTCCAAGGCCATCGGGGCGGGCCGCGCCCGGGTGGCCGAAGCCGCTGTTCGCCGCCATCCGGCGCGCCGCCGCGGGCAGCCCCCCATCCCTTGACGCCCTCCGTCCATGCGCAGATAGTTTGCTCCAGATCGTCATTGTCGCGAACCTGTGCCGCGGCTGGCAAGACGAGCAGAACGAGCAAAACCAGCAGAAAAAAAGCGGGTTCGACGGAGGGAACGGTTCGGGCAAAGTCGAGTGGTGTGGCGCGGCGTTGTCGGGGTTTCCGGCGACCGTTTCACATCATCGTGTACGGCCTGAAAACAGGGCGTGAATCAAGGCGTGAATTCTGTAGAGCTGTAGGAGCTGATCGGCTCGGGCGCAGGCAGCCGCGGCGGCCGGCTCCAAGGGATCGGCGCCCGTAAAGGGGAAACCGCATATGGCGAAATTCACCCGCAGGAACTTCATCAAGGCGAGCGTGGCGACCGGCATCGTGGGCGGCGCGATCGCGGCGCCGGCGCTGCTGTCGCCGTTCGGGCGCAGCGTGCTGGCGACCGGAGCCAAGTCGGCGGCGCCGCTGCCGGGCGCGATCACGGCGATGTCCTCCACCTTCAACCTCAACGGCACCCCGCACACGGTCGAGCACGAGGTGCGCACCACGCTGTGGGAGGTGATCTCCGAGAAGATCGGGCTCACCGGAACGGTGCGCAGCTGCAACCGCGCCACCTGCGGGGTGTGCACCGTAGTGGTCGACGGCACGCCGCACTATTCCTGCCACATGCTGGCCTTCGAGGCCGCCGAGAAGCCGATCCTGACGGTGGAGGGGCTCGGCGACGGCACCAACCTCGATCCGATCCAGGAAATCGGCATCCGCAACATGGCGGCCGATTGCGGGTACTGCACGGCCGGCTGGCTGACGGTGGCCAAGACCTTCCTGGAGAAGAATCCCAACCCGACCGAGGACGAGATCAAGGACGTGCTGGGCGGACATCTCTGCCGCTGCTCGGCCTATGCGGGCATCATCAAGACCGTGAAGGACACCGCGAGCTACATGCGCGGGGAGGCCACCCTATGAGCTATAAGATCGAGCCCTCGATCGAGGACACCAAGATCATCACGTTGCCGATGGTGCGCAACTTCTCGACCGGCGGCGGCTATGGTCCGGAAGACACGCTGACCGAAGGCGACCTCAAGCTCGTCACCAAGAAATGGCAGGGCCATCCGCCGGTCGATCTCACCATCATCGGCAAGCCGCAGGCTCCGCTGCGCGAGGTGGTCGAGCCGCGCTACCGCGGCACCGCCGAGTTCGCGACCCGCATCCGGTTGCCCGGCATGCTCTACATCAAGTTCCTGCGCAGCCCCTATCCGCGCGCCGCCATCCGCAATCTCGACACCGCCATGGCCGAGAAGATGCCGGGCGTGCATCACATCCTGACCTACCGCAACGCGCCCAAGACCAATCCGCTGCACATCGAGCTGATGCTGCAGGGCGAGATCGTGGCGATCGTGGCGGCGGAGACCGAGGATCAGGCCGAGGACGCGGTCGAGGCCATCGGGATCGACTACCTGGACCTGCCCTCGGTGCCCGATCTCGCCACCGCCGAATCCGAAGGCGCGACCGATATCCGCGAAGGCAAAGGCAATCTCCTGCAGATGCCGGCCAACAGCCCCAATCACCAGGCCGGCGCCAGCGCCCGCTGGCATCATGGCGACGTCGAGAAGGGCTTCGCGGAATCCGCCATCGTGCGCGAGTTCGCCTATTACTTCGGCGGCAGCCGCATCGTGCCGATGCAGCCCTTCAGCGGGGTCTGCAAGTGGGAGGGCGACAAGCTCACCTTCTGGGGCCACGGGCAGGACATCTATCCGTCACGCGAATACCTGGCCGGGTGGCTCGGCATCGACAAGAACAACATTCACTTCATCAACAAATGGAACGGCGGAACTTTCGGGGGCTTCGGGGTGCGGACCGCGCCGTTCTGGGGGCTGGTGGCGCATATCTCCAAGGTCACCGGCCGTCCCGTCAAGGCGATGCTGACCAAGGCGGAGGAACTCTACCACATCCTGCACAAGCCGGAGACCATGTCCAAGTTCAAGGTGGGGCTCACGCAGGACGGCAAGATCCATGCGCTGCGCTACGAGCTCCACATGGTGGCGGGCCTCACCGACACGCTGCCGCCGCATGTGGCGAGCGAGGTCTCCAAGAACCAGCTCGAGCTCTACACGGCGCGCACACCCCATTGGGAGCAGGTGTCCTACGCCTACAAGAGCAACACGCCCATGATCGGTTGCAACCGCAGCTGCACCCAGCAGGAGGTGAAATGGGCGTTCGAGAATCTCGCCGACGAGCTCGCCGAGGTCGCCGGCCTCGATCCGGTGAAGTTCCGGCTCATCAACGTGGCGCAGCCCGGCGACCGGCTCGATCCGGCGACCGACTGGCACAGCGAGATGAAGAAGCCGGAGCTCCTGAACGGGGCGCTGACCTATGATTGCTTCGCCTCGGTCGAGGTCCTGGAAGAGGGCGCCAAGCTGTTCGGCTGGGACAAGCGCAATCCCAAGCCCGGCGGCGCGCCCGGCCGCTTCAAGCGCGGCATGGGGGTCGGCATCTCGCAGCATCATCCGGGCTCGCTCTCCTATCACGAGGACGAGCCGGCGTTCAAACTCGAGCGCGGCATCATCTGGAGCGCCGACGTGGAGATGGACCCGACCGGGCGGGTGATCCTGCGCAGCGCGCTGCCCGACAGCGGCACCAATCACGACACCGGCATGGCGATCCTGATCGCCGAGATGCTGGGCATCAGCTCGATCGACAGCATCAAGCTGATGTGGGGCGATTCGGATACCGCCCCGCAGACCGATCAATGGGCCGCCGGCCGCACCTGCACGGTGCAGGGCGGCGCCGCCCTGGTGGCGGCGCGCAAGCTGCGGGCCGAATTGCTCAAGCGGGCGGCGCCGAAGCTCGGCGTCGACGTCGCCCTCCTCGACCTCAAGGACAGCGTCGTGCAGGTCAAGGCCGATCCGGCCAAATCGATCCCGGCGGCCGACCTCCTGGGCGGCACCTCGCTGCGCATGCATGGCGAGGTGAAGGCGGTGCAAGGCCGCTCGCTGGCCAAGGGCGTCGGCGCCTGCTTCGTCGAGGTCGAGGTCGATACCTGGACCGGGCAGTTCAAGATCACGCGCGTGGTCTACAGCCACGATACCGGCAAGGTCATCAATCCGTTCGTGGCGGTGAGCGACATGGAGGGCTCCTTCATGCAGAGCTTCCAGGTGGCGACCAACTCGATCCCCTACGACAAGGAATTCCCCGGCCAGATGCACAACAGCATCGCCTTCCTGTCGTTCCCGATCCCCACCATCATGGAATTTCCCGAGGCGATGACGCAGGTCTTCATCGAGAGCCTCGAGCCGCGCTGGTTCTACGGCTACAAGGGCTTCAGCGAGACCAGCATCGGCTCGGTCCCGGGCGCCATCGGCAACGCCATCTACAACGCCACCGGGGTGCGGGTGAGCCACCCCATCAGCGCCGAGCGGATTCTCATGGGCCTGAAAAAACTGAAAGAGGCGGTCTGATGAAACCGGTCACGCTCTACAAGCCGGCCAGCGTCGACGAGGCGACGCAGATTCTGGCGCATCACGGACCCGAAGCCGCCGTCTATGCGGGCGGCACCGATCTCCTGGTGCGGCTCAAGAACCGGCTCAATGCCTCGCCCAAATACCTGGTCGACATCAAGCAGATCGACGAGCTCAATTTCATCCGCGAGACCCCCGAAGGCGGGCTCGCCATCGGGGCCATCACCACCGTCGCGCAGCTCGAGCAGTCCGAGCTGGTCGCGCGCAAATATCCGCTGCTGCTGCAGACCTTGAAGAAGATCTCCTCGCCCGAATTGCGCAACCAGTCCACCATCGCGGGCGACATCATGCAGGAGGTGTGGTGCCAGTATCTGCGCGGCAACTATCCGTGCTGGCGCAACGGCGGCTACATCTGCTATGGCGCCATCGGCGACAACAGCTATTACCACAGCGTGATGGGCGGCCGCCTGTGCTTTGCGGTCTATCACGGCGACGCCGCGATCGGGCTCGAGGCGCTCGATGCCGGCGTCAAGGTGGCGGCGCCCTCCGGCTTGCGCGAGATGTCGCTCGAGGCGCTCATTCCGGGCGACGTGATGGTGGACGGCCGCGTGCAGTCCCACGTGCTGCATTCCGACGAGATCCTGACCGAGATCGTGATCCCGCCCCCCCGCGACGGCTGGCAGGGCACCTTCCAGAAGATCCGGCCGCGCGGGGTGTGGGACTTCGCCATGGCGTCGGTGGCGGTGAACCTGCAAGTGCAGGACGGCACCATCAGCGATGCGCGGGTGATCTTCGGCGGCATCGCGGTCAGTCCCTACCGGGAGCATGCGGTCGAGGCCTTCCTCAAGGGCAAGCGGCTCGAGGGCGAGCTGCCGCAGCTGGCGGCGAGCCGCGCGCTCGCCAATGCGGCGCCGCTCAAATACAACGAGCACAAGGTCGAGACCGCGCGCGGCGCGCTGGCCTCCGGCCTGGCGGCGCTGGCGGTGTGAGCGAATAAATATCTTGCGTCGTCCCGGCCGAAGAGCCGGGACCCATACGCCTCAGCATATCGATAAGGCACGGCGTATGGGTCCCTGCCTTCGCAGGGACGACATTCTGGGATTCGGTGCACTGACCGCTTGACGCTCTGTAGGAGATCAGCTTGCAGCTTACCTCGACGGTCGAGACCAGGACCTATCCGGTGCTGAGCGGCACGTTCCTGGTCGTGCTCGCGCTGGCGCTGGTGCTGGTGTCCTGGGCGGTCGGAACCGAGACCTATCCTTATATCCACCGCCGCATTTTCTACCGTTTTCCGTTCGCGACCCTCGACCGGGTCTATCTGATCGCGCTCGCCGTACTGGCGCTGCATTACGCGGCCTATGTGGCGCACTACGTGCTGGTCGGCTCGCGCCAGCAGGCCGGACCGTCGCCGCCTTTGACCTTCAGCCCGGTCAAGTTCGTCATCACCTGGTTCCTGCTGATCGGGCTTGCCGGCGTCTACGCGGTCGGCGCCTCGATCGCCACGCCTGCGCTGTTCGACGCCGTCTTCGGGCCGGCCCGCGATACGGCCTTCATGCGGGTGTGGAACCACACCTATTTCGGCTTCGTGCTGCTGGCCTCGCTCGCGGCAGCCATCATCTATTTGAGCGTGACCAGCGCCCGCGAGCGCGGCATCGCAGGCGCGTTCCACTGGCTGGGCGAGCTGTTGTCGCTGCGCTCCGGGCACCGTTTCCTCGGCGTCTTGAACTGGATCCTGCTGCTGGCGCTCTTGTCCAATTTCACCACCGGATTCTTCATCCTCGGCAGCGCTCCCATGCTGACCTTCCCGCGGCTGCCGCTGCATGCCTATGCGAACGAGAACTGGGCGCGGCTCGCCCATGACGTCGGCACCGCTTTCATCGTGGCGTCGTTCTCGGGCCAGATCTATCTGCGCCTGATCCCCGGCAATCAATGGATGCTCAAGACCATGTTCGCCGGCTACGAGGCGAGGAGCCTGATCGTGGAAGCCATCAAGGCGGTGCTGTTCGAGCCGGTCGGATGCCTGGCGGAGTTTCGGCCGGACGAATTCGTGAGCGCGGCCGCCGATCTGTTCGGGGCCGACCCGAATCCCGAGGCCACCGGCAGCCAGGCCTATTGGCGGCTCTTGGGCCTCATGGAGCAGCGCGCAGCCTCGGCCGAAATGCTGCTCCGATTGCAGCAGCTCGAGCTGCAGGCGGTTGAGCATGCGGACCTCTACGAGGATGTTCGCTGGTCGCTCGAGGAGCTCAAGTCGCTCGGCGTCGCCCCGGTCCTGGCGTCTTCGCTGTCGCGGCCGGCCGTTGCGCGCTTCATCGAGCGCCATGCGCTCGCCGATCTGCTGGCGGGCGCGGTCAGCCGCGATGAAGCCGGCGGCGTCATGGCAGCGGTCGTGCGCTCGCGTCATCGACCAGGCCCGTCTCGATCCGGCGCGGATCATGGTGCTGGCCGATACCGCCGAAGGGCTCGACATGATCAAGCGGCTCGGCCTCAACGCCATGCTGATGATCAACGAATATGACGAGGGCCGCGCGCTCGCCGAGCGCAACCCGGCCGGCGGCATCGTCTCGCTCGCCGAGCTGCCCGATGCGCTGCGCGTGATCGAGCAGCGCTCCGGCATCCGCGCCCCGTCCCGCCCGCCGCTCGCACCCTTCGAGCTGTTCGATCCGGCGTGAGCCGCGCGGCGCGGCTGCCGGGCGCGGCCGCACCTCGCCCATCGAAGCGCCACAAGGCTTGCCGCGCGGAAGCGCTTGTCAAGAAAGTATACCGGGATATACGATCTTATACAAAGCCGACAACGGGCCCGACAAGGGCCGAGCCGTCACGGGAGGAACGCATGGCGCCGTCTGCATTCGCATCCATCTCGCGTCGGCTGTCCGGCGCCGGCTTGGCGCTGGCGCTCCTGGCGACGGTCGCCGCCACGCCGGCCCGCGCGCAGGACGCATCCGCGCCCGACAACCGCTCCGGAACGGTGCGCATCTACGTGTCGCTCGCCACCAGCGCCATGACCCGGCTGGTCGCCGCGATGAACAAGCATTTCCCCAATCTCAAGATCGATTTCGTGCGCGCCGGCTCGGTCGAGACCGTCAAGCGCTTCGTGGCCGAGCGCCAGGCCGGGCGCATCGGCGCCGATCTGATCCATGGCGCCGATCCGGGCGGCTTTGAGTATTTCGCGCAGAAGGGCTGGCTCGATACCCGCCTCGCCACCCCGGATTTGACGCAGGACTACCGCGACGGCTTCTTCGACCAGAAGGCCGGCTGGGTGGCGCTGCGCGCGACCGGCATAGCGCTCATGTACAACACCAAGCTCATCGCCAAGGACGCGGTGCCCAAGACCTGGAAGGAGCTGATCGAGCCGAGATGGAAGAGCCGCATCGCCATCTCGGATCCGACCCGCGCCGGCTCCTCGTTCTCCCATCTCTATGCCATGTGGAAGATGTACGGCGTCGACTATCTCGACAAGTTCGCCCGCAACGATGTCTTCGTGGCCGGCGACGGCACCGCGACCCGCGACGCCATCGCCGACGGCGAGCGCGATCTCGGTCCGGTGTCGGAATACGACGCCTTCGAGTTCGAGAAGGAAGGCAAGCCGGTGGCCGTGGATTGGGTCGAGGACGGCACCGTCATGCTGCCGGCGCCGCTCGCCGTGGTGAAGGGCAGCCCCAACAGCGAGAACGCGCTCGCCTTGGCGCAATACATGCTGTCGCGCGAAGGGCAGCGGTCGGTGGCGGATACCATCCTGTCCTGGTCCGCCCGCCGCGACGTGGCGGCGCCCGCCGGCAAGCCCGATCTCGATTCCATCAAGCTCGCCACCTTCGATTGGGACAAGGCCGCGGCCGAGAAGGGCCAGCTCCTCGACCTCTACTTCAAATACTTCCAGTCACGCTGATCTTATCGCTCCAGGCTCCCAGCACGATGATGCAGAACACCAAGAACGTCGTCGATTACATCGTCTCGTCCCGGTTCGAAGCCATTCCGGCGCAGGCGCTCGCGGTCGCCAAGGGCGCGATGCAGGATTGCGTCGGCGTCGCGCTCGCGGGCGCGCGCCATCCGGCCGGCGCGATCCCGGCCGCATGGGCCCGCAACAATGCCGGCGCCGGCAGCGCGGGCGCCGGTGGCGCGACCGTCTGGGGACAGGATTTCAAGACCTCGGCGCACGATGCCGCTCTGGTCAACGGCACCGCCGCGCATGCGCTCGATTATGACGACGTGACCTGGGGCCTGATCGGGCATCCGAGCGTGTCGCTGGTGCCCTCCGTATTCGCCCTCGCCGAGACCATCAATG
This sequence comes from uncultured Alphaproteobacteria bacterium, assembly GCA_963744275.1. Classification (GTDB taxonomy): domain Bacteria; phylum Pseudomonadota; class Alphaproteobacteria; order Rhizobiales; family Xanthobacteraceae; genus VAZQ01. Next base: position 37,290 of record CAVUSX010000017.1, on the reverse strand, counting down.
CGTCGGGGCGCGACGTGCTGCACGCCTATGTGGTCGGCTTCGAGGTCATGGCCAAGCTCGGGCGCACCACGCAGCCGCGCCATTCCCTCGACGGCGGCTGGCACGCCACCGGCACCATCGGGGCCTTCGGGGCCACGGCGGCATGCTGCAAGCTGCTCGGTCTCGACGCGGAGCGGACCGCCCATGCGCTCGGCATCGTCTATTCGATGACCAGCGGCAATGTCAGCAACTTCGGAACCATGTGCAAGCCGCTGCATGCCGGCCTCGCGGCCCGCAATGCCGTGGAGGCGTCGCTGTGGGCGCAGGCGGGATTCACCTCGCTTCCCCACCCCTTCGATGGTCCGCGCAGCTTCCACGAGGTCTATTCGCGCGGCCTGCCCGCCGACATGCAGCCGCTGGCGGAGCTCGGCCAGGTCTACGAGCTGGTGGTGCGGGGCGTCGTCATCAAGCCCTATCCGTGCGGCGTGGCGCTGCATCCCGCGATCGACGCGGTGCAACAGCTCAAGCAGGAGCACACGATCGATCCCGACGACATCGTCTCGGGCGCGGCCGGCGTCACCCGCTACACCTTCGACAAGCTCTGCTACCAGGTGCCGCAGACCGGGCTGGAAGCCAAGTTCTCGATGCCCTACACCATCGCGCGCGCGCTCCTCGACGACCGCATCGGCTTCGACACCTTCACGGACCGCCTGGTGCAGGACGAGAACGCGCAGGCGCTCACCCGCCGCATCAGCATGTATGTCCATGACGGCATCGAGGGCGCCTGGAAGGGCGGCAGCCGGCCCGTCAATGTGCGGCTGACGCTGCGCGATGGCCGCGTGCTCGAGCGTCAGGTCGATATCTCCAAGGGCAATCCCGAGGTGGCGCTCACGCCCGCGGAGCTCAACGTGAAGTTCGAGGATTGCGCCCGCCTGAGCCTCGAGCCCGCGGCCATGCAGGCGGCCGCGCAGCTCCTGCAGTCGATCGAGAGCCTCGCGGCGATCTCGGAATTGACGTTGCGGCTCGGTGGACAGCGGCGCGCGGCCGCGGCCTGACCCGGCGGATTCCGTCCGCCGGCTATTGTATACGATGTTATACCACGGTATACTTTGTCCTTCGCCGAGACGCCAACAAGAGAGACGCCAAGGAGAAACGCCATGTCCGGCACGCAGACCGTGATGCTCCCCACCGGCGCTCCCGCCACCGCCGCCATGCGCCCGGCCGAGCGCCCCAAATCGCTGCGCGGGCTGCGGGTCGCCCTCCTCGACAACGGCAAGGAATTCTCCGACGTGGTGCTCGACGCGCTGGCCGAGATCCTGCGGCGCGATCATGGGGTCACCGACATCAAGTTCTGGCGCAAGGGTTTCCCGGCCAAGGGCGCGCCCTTCATCGCCGAGATGGCGGCGGAGACCGACGTCGCCATCAGCGGCGTCGGCCACTGCGGCTCGTCCTCGCCGTGGAGCGTCATCGATGCGGTCAATCTCGAGAAGGCCGGCGTGCCGACTGTCGCGCTCATCAGCCGCTCGTTCTGCCCGCTCGGCCAGATCGTGGCGCGCGGCGAGGGCCACCACGGCCTGCCGATCGTGATGCTGCCCCACCCCATCGGCGAAGCCGACCAGGCCAAGATCGCGCAGAAGGGCGCGGACGCCGCGGCCGAATGCGTTCGCCTGCTGACGACGCCGGCCGAAACGGTCGGCGCCGAATATGCGGCCAAGAAATTCCCGCTGCCGGAGCACGCCGTCCGCGCGGCTGATCGGGGCGGTGAACCATCCTATGCAAGGATCGTCGCATGCTGGACAGGGTCGAGCTCGCCAAGACCAGGACCATGGAGCTGCCGGACTCGCTCGAGGCGATCAACGATCACTTCTACGAGCAGGGCTGGACCGACGGTCTTCCGATCATTCCGCCGACGCCCGAGCGGGTCGAGCGGATGCTGGCCGGCATGCCCTGGCGCGATCCCGACGACGTCATCGGAGTGGTGCCGCCGGCCATGGGCTCGGCGACGCTGCGCAACATCGCGGTCAATGCCGTGATGGCGGGATGCCGGCCGGCCTATCTGCCGGTCATCGTCGCGGCGCTGTCGGCGGTGCTGGAGAAGTCCTACGGGCTCGCGCATCGGCAGACCACGACCCACGCCGGCGCGCCGCTCCTCATCGTCAACGGCCCGATCGTGCGCGAGCTCGGTCTCAACTACGGCAACGGCGTGTTCGGTCCCGGCTGGCGGGCCAACGCCACCATCGGCCGCGGCCTGCGGCTCGCGCTGGTCAATCTCGGCGGCGCCGATCCCGGCCGAGGTCGATTTTTGCCAGCATGCGCATCCGGGCAAATACACCTATTGCATCGCCGAGCATGAAGCCGCCAATCCGTGGGAGCCGCTGCATGTCGAGCGCGGCTTTCGGGCCGACGACAGCGTCGTCACGGTGGTGAATGCCGAAGCCCCGCACAGCATGACCGAGAACGTGCAGACCGAGCCCGATCGAGATCATGCGCACCTTCGCGGACTCCATGTCGACCTATGGGGGCAACAATCTCTATTCGCAGGGCCATCCGGCGCTGGTGTTCGGCCCCGAGAACGCCCAGCATGTCGCGGCCGGCGGCTGGAAGAAGCTCGACGTGCAGAAGGCGATCTTCGAGATGGCGCGCAAGCCTTGGGGCATGGTGAAAAACCGCGGCAAGTCCAAAGGGCCCGTTCTTTCCGGTCTGGGTCGATCAGACCGACGACAATGCGATGGTGCCCGATCATCAACGAGCCGCGCGACCTGATCGTCGTGGTGGCGGGCGGCGCCGGCGGCAAATCGATGTGGTGCCCGACGGCGGGCGCGCAGAGCCTCAGCGTCAGCAAGCGCATCGAGCGCCAGGGGTGAGCCTCCCGGTGTCGATCCCGACCAGCGGTGCCGCCGCGGCGCCGACCTTCGGGCTCGCGCAGTTCGCCGCGTCCTTGCAGGGCGATGCGCTTCCGGCCGACATCAAGACCACCCTGGGCGAGTCTGTTCCTCGACTATCTGCGGGTGGCCTCCATCGGCGCCGAGATGCCCTGGAGCGGCTGGGCCGACGCCTATATGGCGCATCTGGGCGGCCAAGGCCGCGCCGCGGTGCTGTTCCGGCGCGAGCGGCGGGACCCGGTGCGCGCCGCCTTCCTCAACGCCACCTATGCCGGAAGCATCGATGCCGACGACACCCATGTGGGCTCCATGCTGCATCCGGGCTCGATCGTGTTCTCGGCCGCGCTGGCGCTGGCCGACGAGGTCGGGGCCGGCGGCAAGGACTTCATCGCCGCGGTCGCGGCCGGCTATGAAGCCATGATCCGCATCGGCCTTTCGATTCAGCCGACCCACTTCGGGCGCGGCTTCCAGAGCACGGCCACCTGCGGCGGCTTCGGCGCCGCGGTCGCGGCCGCGCGCCTCGCCTTCAACGGCGACAAGGCCGCCGACCACAAGATTGCGTCGAGCATCGGGCTGGTGGCGTCGTTCTCGGGCGGCTTGACGCAATTCTACCAGTCCGGCTCGACCGTCAAGCGCATCCATGCGGCGCGCGCGGCCGAGAACGGCGTGGCGGCGGCCTTGCTGGCGCGCCAGGGATTTACCGGCCCGCAGGACATCATCGAAGGCGCGAACGGATTTGCCCGCGCCTATGCGGACGCTGCCGACCTGCGCATCATCACCAACGGTCTCGGCCGCGATTATCTGCTGCGCGAGGTGACCGTGAAGGGACATGCCTGCAGCGCGCGGGTGCAGGCCGCGGTCGAGGGCATCCTCGATCTCTGCAAGGCGAACCGCATTCAACCCGACGACGTCGCCGACCTTTTCGTCGGCATTCCGGCCGTGATCCTCGGCCGACTGACCATCCCCAAGCCGATCGACGTGCAGGCCGCGCAGATGAGCCTGCCGCACAGCGCGGCGCTCGCGGTCGCGATGGCGCCGGCGGCCGCAGGACGGCTTTGCGCTCAGCGTGACCGACTACGAGCGCAGCCTGCATGACCCGGCGTCAAGCAGATCGAGGAGCGCGTGCGCTGCGAGGTCACCGCGGAGGTCGAAGCCGCGACCACGGCGGAAGCGGTTCCGGCCCGCGTCATCATCACCCTGAAGGACGGGACGCCAGCACACGACCTTCGTGTCGGCCCCCAAGGGCAGCCCGTCGCGGCCGTTCACCCACGCCGATCACGTGGCGCGCTTTCGCCGCGAGCTGGCCGCAAGCGCCTGACCGAGAGCGCCTGCGACGAGATCGTCGACATCGCCGAGAACCTCGCCGATCTCGACAAGATCGAACGCGTGACCGACTCTGTGGCTGGCTCGCGCGGGCGCGCTGACATGACGCAGAGCGACCCCCAGCACCGGACCGAGACCGCCAGATGGCAGCCCTTGATCTTCTCATCGACCGCTTCGCGAATGTCGGAAACGCGGCCGAAACGGCTTATGCGGTGCTGCGCGAAGCGATCGTGACCAACGCTCTCAAGCCCGGCACCCGCTTGCGCGCGGACGATCTCGCCAAGAAGCTCGGCGTCAGCAAGACGCCCGTGCGCGAGGCCTTGCGCAAGCTGCAGGCCGAGGATCTGATCACGGTGCAGCCCGGCAATGCCCTGACGGTGAAATCGATCAGCGAAGAGCAGCTGATCGAGATCTACTACACCCGCGAGGCGCTCGAAGGCATGGCGGCGCGGCTCGCCGCGGAGAATGCCGGCCAGATCGAGCTCGCCAATTTGCGCGCCATCCAGGACGAGATGAAGACGCGAGCGTCGCCGCGCAATGCCAGGCAGTTGCGGCGATTGACCGGAGAGTTTCAGCTGGCGGTTTTCCGCGCCGCCCGCAATGATACGATCTACCGGTTGCTCAAGCACCTGCAGGAGCAGATCCGCCAGTTCGGCGGCTCGACCCTGACCCAGCGCGGGCGCGCCAAGGAAGTGACCGCCTATGCGAAGGCCCTGGTGGCCGCGATCGAGAAGCGCGACGGCGACGCCGCCGAGAGGATCGCCCGCGAAAACCGCCGCCGGACGCTGGAATTGCGCATCAAGATGCTGCGCGGCCCGACCCGCGGCGCCTAGGAGAAGGAAAGCAATCCGAGGCGCGCCGGATGCATCGCGGTCGACTTCGAGACGGAGGGGAGCCGATGCCGAGCGTGCGACTGGAGGGGCTGCGCAAGCAGTTCGGCGACGTGCTGGCCGTCAACGACGTCTCGGTCGAGTTTCGCGACGGCGAGATGACCTCGGTTCTGGGGCCCTCGGGCTGCGGCAAGACCACGACGCTCAATCTGATCGCCGGCTTCATCGATCCGGATCGCGGCACGATCCGTTTCGGCGAGCGGCTTATCGCGGACGCCGGGCGCGGCATCGCGGTGCCGCCGAACAAGCGCGATCTCGGCATGGTGTTCCAGAGCTACGCGCTGTGGCCGCATCTGAGCGTCGCCGACAACGTCGCCTACGGATTGAAGATGCACAGCGTGCCGCGGGCCGAGCGCGAGGATGCGGTGCGGCGCGCGCTGCAGCGGGTGCGGCTCGACGCCCTCTATCGACCGCTTTCCGCATGAGCTCTCGGGCGGGCAGCAGCAGCGCGTCGCGGTGGCGCGGGCCATCGCCTATTCGCCGCAGATACTTGCTCTTCGACGAGCCGCTCTCCAACCTCGACGCCCAATTGCGCGAGGAGATGCGGCGGAGCTCAAGGACATCCACCGCGAGATCGGCATCACGGCGGTCTATGTGACCCACGATCAGGCCGAGGCCATGAGCCTGTCCGATCGCATCGTCGTCATGGGGGAAGGCCAAATCCTCCAGGTCGGCTCGCCGAGGAAATCTATGATGAGCCGGCCGACGTGCGGGTCGCACGGTTTCTCGGACGAACCAACCTGTTCGATGCCTGCATCTGCGATGCCAGCATCTTGATGCCAGCGTCGCCAAGTCGCTCCGGTGGCGCAGGTGGCGATCGCGGGCTCGGATCAGTTGCTGTGGTGCCGCGTGCCGGCGGATTCGATCGCCAACAGGCCCGGATCCCTGTCGGTCCGGCCGGAGGCCGTGACGGTTCGGCCGGCGGCGCTCCGGGGCCGGGACTGCCGGGCCGCGTGAGCGCGGCGATCTATCTCGGCAACATCTCGCAGCTGCACGTCACGCTCGACATCGGCAAGACCATCGAGGTGCAGCAGATGGATCGACAGATCTGGAACGTGGGCGATCCGGTCAGCGTCGCGTTCGATCCCGACCGCTGCTATTTCATCGCCGGCGGCACGCCGGCCGCACGGTTAGCTTCTTGATCGCCGCGGACACGAATTCAGCGCCGCTCCCGCCGCCGGCGTCAGCGGCCGGTGTGCGCTGGGCCGCCGCCCTGCGCCGGCTCGATCCCGCCTCGCTCGTCATGGCGGTCGCCACGCTCGTGCTGTTCTTCCTCGTGCTCTATCCGGTGTTCTGGCTGTTCTACGGCAGCTTCGCCTATGGGGATCAGGTGTCGCCCGGGACGGTATTGAGCCAGTTCTGGCAATTGCCCGGTCTCGCACGCGCCTTTTGGAACACGCTCGAGCTGCTGCTCGGAGCGCTCCCGCTGTCGTTCCTCTTCGCGCTCCCGCTGGTCTGGATCGTGGCGCGCACCGATACCCCGCTGAAGGGATTGATCGAGATCGCGGCGCTGTTGCCCTTCATCACCCCGCCGCTGATCGGCGCGGTCGCCTGGGCGCTGCTCGCCGCCCCGCGCACTGGCCTGATCAACGTCCTGGCCCGGCAATTGGGAGCGGCCGCACCCGTCCTCAACATCTATTCCATGAGCGGGCTCATCTTCGTGATGTCGCTCTATGTCAGCCCCTACGTGTTTCTCACCGTCCAGGCGGTGATGCAACGCATGGATGCCAGCCTCGAGGAAGCCTCCGTGATCTCCGGCGCGAGCCTGTCGCGGACCATCTTCAACGTGGTGCTGCCGTTGAGCATGCCGGCGCTCCTGTCCGCCGCCATCCTGGTGATCACGCGCATCCTCGAGGAGTTCGCGATCCCGGGCGTGCTCGGGGCGCCGAGCGGCATCTACACGATCACCACCTATATCTACTATCAGGCCATCAGCTACGTGCCGCCGCGCTACGAGGTCGCCGCCCTGCTGGCGAGCCTGCTGATGGGACGTGACCGCCATCCTGCTGGTCCTGCAATCGCGCATCCTGGGCGGCAGCCGCCGCTTCACCACCGTGTCCGGCAAGGGGCAGCCGCCGCGCCTGCTGCGGCTCGGCCGCTGGCGCTACGTCACGCTCGCCTATGCGCTGATCTATATCGCCCTGACGGTGGCGCTGCCCTATCTGGTGCTGCTCTACGCGGCCTTCATCTCGCAATGGGGCGCGCCGCCGGCTCTCGCCAACCTCACCTTGGCGAATTTCGCATCGACGTTCGATCCCGCGCTCAGCGCCCGCGCCGGCCTCGTCAACAGCCTCATCCTGGCGGTGTCGGGGGCGACCTTCGCGACGCTTCTCACGCTGATCATCAGCTATATGATCAGCACCGGAAATGCCTGGACGCGAAATATCCTCGATTTCGTCAGCTCCATTCCGCTCGCCATGCCGGGCCCGGTGATCGCGGTCGCGATGCTGTGGGCCTATTTGCACGAGCCGTTCGTGCTCTACGGAACTCTGTGGATTCTGCTGGTGGCCTATGTCACGCACTACCTGCCCTACGGGGTGCGCACCATCACCAGCTCGTTCCGCCAGCTCAGCCCGGATTTCGCGCGCGCGGCGGCGGCCTGCGGCGCCAGCCGGCTCGCGGGCTTTCGCGACATCCTGTTTCCGCTGGTGCGGCCCGGCATCCTGGCGGGCTGGATGCTGATGTTCATCTCCATGATCCGGGAATTGTCGTCCTCCATCTTCCTGTTCGTGCCGGGCACCGAGACCACGGCCGTCACCATGCTCGAAATGTGGCAGGAAGCGAACTTCGCGGGCGTGGCCGTGCTCTCGCTGACCCTGATCGCGATCTCGGTCGCGGTGGTGCTGCTGGTACGCCGGCTCGCCGGCTCGGCGTATTTGTACGGCTCGCGTTAGCCACCAGTGCGAATTTCGTTTAGGCTCTCCCGGTTGTCATGGCCAAAGCCGGGGGGACGCCATGGACGCCCAGCAGGAGAAGATTCTTCGGAAGAACGCCTTTCGGCTGCTTCCGATCCTCACGCTCGCCTACACCATCAACTATCTCGACCGCACCAATATCAGCTTCGCGGCCTTGACGATGAACAAGGACATCGGGCTCACGGCCACCCAATATGGCCGCGGCGCCGGCATCTTCTTCCTCGCCTATTGCCTGTTCGAGGTCCCCAGCAACCTCGCGCTCTACCGCTTCGGCGCGCGGCTGTGGATCGCCCGCATCATGATCAGCTGGGGGTTGCTCTCGATCGCCACGGTGCTGGTCAGCGGGGCGTGGAGCTTCTACGTCATGCGGTTCCTGCTCGGCGTCGCCGAGGCCGGGTTCTTCCCGGGCGTCGCGTTCTATCTGGCGCTCTGGTTCCCGGCGCAATACCGCGCCCGCATCCTGGCGGGCTTCCTGGTGGCGATCCCGTTCTCGACCGTGATCGGGGCACCGCTTTCCGGCCTGCTGCTCGAGCTCGACGGCATGTTCGGGCTCGCGGGGTGGAAATGGCTGCTCATCATCGAAGGCATCCCGGCCGTCATCTTCGGTTTCGTGGTCGCCGCCATGCTGGCCGACCGGCCGGAGGCGGCGTGGTGGCTCGAGCCGCAGGAAAGAGAGACGCTCGGGCAGATGCTCGCCGTCGAGCAGCGCGAGCGGGTGCGCATCAAAATCCTCGATGCCATCATGGATGCGCGCGTGGTCGTCTGCGCGCTCGTCCAATTCGGATTTACGCTCGGCTCCTACGGCATCCTGTTCTGGCTGCCCCAGATCATCAAGGCGAGCGGCCGGTCGAATCTGACGGTGAGCGTGCTGACCGCGATCCCCTATGCGTTCGCGACCGCCGGCATGATCTGGTGGGCCCTCATCGTCGACAAGAGCGGCAAGAAGATCAGCAATCATGGCCATCACCTGCGGCCTCGGCGCCGTCGGCCTCATCGTATCGGTGCTGTCGGATTCGCTCGCCATCGGGCTCGGCGGCCTCACGCTCGCCCTGATCGGCATCACCTCGGCACGCGCCGTGTTCTGGACCATCCCGCCGCGTTTCATGACCGGCGTGGGCGCCGCTTCCGGGCTCGCCTTCATCAACTCGATCGGGGTGATGGGCGGATATTTCGGCCCCGATCTCATGGGCACGCTCAAGGACTTGACCGGCGACTATACGGCCGGCCTCATCACCATGGCGGGCTTCCTCGCCGCCTCGACGCTGCTGGCCGCGAGCCTCAAGCTGCTGATCAAGGTGGAGTGAGGCTGATTTGGGAGATCGGGAACAGGTACGGCGTTTCGCTCCTTCTCCCCGCGTGCGGGGAGAAGGTGGGATGAGGGGTCTCTCCGCGAGTCTGAGCTTGTGGAATTCAGGCAGGGGCCTCTCCGCACGCTCAGACTCGCGGAAACGCCCCCTCACCTGCGCCGAGCTCGGGTTTTCCTTCATGCGATATTGCCCTCTCCCCGCACGCGGGGAGAGGGTAGCCGTGCTCTCCGATCAGGACCCGCATTGACATTCGAGGCGCGCCCCCATCACTCCGGCTGGAAATTCATCGCCACGCCGTTGATGCAATAGCGCAGATGGGTCGGCGGCGGGCCGTCCTCGAAGACATGGCCGAGATGGCTGCCGCAGCGGCTGCAATGCACTTCCGTGCGCACCATCCCGTAGCTTTTGTCGACGGTGTCCTCGGTCGAGCCCGGCAGGGGATCGTTGAAGCTCGGCCAGCCGGTGCCGCTCTCGAACTTCTTGTTGGACACGAACAAAGGCTGGTCGCAGCCCGCGCACACGAACGTGCCGGCCCGCTTTTCATGATTGAGCGCGCAGCTGCCGGGCGCCTCGGTGCCGTGCGCCCGCATGACCCGGTATTGCTCGGGCGTGAGCAGCTTGCGCCATTCCTCGTCGGTGCGGGTGACCGCGAATGCCTTGCTTTCCATGTGCCTACTCCTTCCTCGAGATTTCTCACACCTGCAGTTCAATGATTTCCGGCCGCATGCGCTCCCCCGATACGCCGACCCGCGCGAGCGTGACCGGCAGCCGGAACCGGCGCGGACCGGCGCTGCCGGGATTGAGGAACAACACCCCCTGGCGCGTCTCGATCAAGGGCTGATGGGAATGCCCGAACACCACCGCCGCACAGCCGATGTCCGCCGGCTCGAAATCGAGCTCTGCGATCTGATGCAGCACGAAGAAACGGCGCTCGCCGACCTCCACCAGCTCCGTCATCGGCAAGCTCGAAGCCCAGCTCCCGGTATCGATGTTGCCGCGCACCACATGGGTGGGCGCGATGCCGGCCAGCTCCTTGAGGATATCCGGATTGCCGACGTCGCCGGCATGGATGATGAGGTCGGACCCCTGCAGCGCCGCGACCGCTTGCGGCCGCATCAGCCCATGGGTATCCGAGATGACGCCCACCACGATCTCGCGCTCGGACTGGCTCTCGCTCAAATTCCCTGCACCTCGCTGCGCGTGTTAGATATTTTCTGCGGCGCGTTGGCGCAAGCGCCGCTCCGATCACTAGTTCCTGATGTCCTGCAGGAACCACTCGGTCGGAATCTCCCGCCCGAGGCCGGCCTTCTTGGCGAGCTCGTAGACCTTGCCGGCGACCGCGAAGAACTGCGCGCCCTGCAGATTGCCGCGCTCCGAATAGGTAATCTCGTCCGCGCTGGTGCGGCCCTTGACCTTGCCCTCGACCAGGTCGGCGAGCGACACGCGCCGGCCCACCGTCGCGGCCCCGTGGGCGCGGCGGGCCCGGCGGCCGTCGCCGAATTTGGCCCGGTCCGGCTGCGCCTCCCAGCCGAGGAATTCGTCATCGACCCCGAACTCCGGCCGCCCGACCGGCGCCGGCGCATCGCCGAACCGCAGATAGACGTCGACGCGCTTGAGGCAATCGGCGTCCGGCTTGCCGCTGCCGCCGATATTGACGATGTGGGCGCCCTTCTCCAGCAGCGCGCCGTCGATCACCGGCACCGCGGAATCGGTCAGGGCGGCGACGATGTGGGCGCCCTTGTAGATGTCGTCCGGGCGGGCGCAGACCTCGACCTCGATATTGTATTTCGCCGCCATCTCGCGCCCGAAGGCTTCGCGATTTTCCTTGGTGGGGCTGTAGACCTGCAGCTTCTTGATGGTGCGCACGCGCGTGAAGGCCTGCATATGGGTGCGCGCCATGCCGCCGGAGCCGAGCATGCCGACCACCTCGGCGTCCGGGCTCGCCATGTATTTGACGCCGATGCCGCCGTCGCCGGCGACCCGCATGTGCTGCAGATGGCCGTCGTTGATGAAGGCCAGGGGCTCCCCGTTCTGGATGGAGGTGAGCAGGATCAGCCCGCAATAGAGGCCGGGCCGCATGCAGTACTTCTCCTGGGTGGTGACGCCGTTGTACTGCGTCTCGTAGATGATGTCGGACTTCATCCGGATGGCGAAATAGCCGGAGGTGGAGCCGCCCTCCATGGTGCCCCATTGATAATTCTTGGCCGGATCGCTGGTCGGAATCCGGATGTCGATGCGCGGCCGGCAGACCGCCGTCCGGGCGGCCAGCTGGAGATAGGACTCCTCCAGCGCCGCCAAGGTGGTCTCCATGGTCAGCACCTTGGCGACCTCGTCATTGTTGATGATCAGCGTCATAGATGTGTCCCTCGGCTCATGTTCGGCTCGGCTCTCATTATACCAAGCTGTAGGGTGGGCAAAGGCGCGCTCTTCGCGCCGTGCCCACGCGGGACGGCCGACGCGTGGGCAACGGCAAAGAGGCCGTTGCCCACCCTACGAAGTCGTAACCCGCATGCAAGGCGGCACCTCGCGCCGTCCCGTTGGCTTCATCCGGGCACCTTGCTATCGTGGCCGTGGCGGCGGCGGCCGGCCGCCGGAAAAATGATCTCCCGGGAGGAGACTTGATGCCCGCACCCTTCAGGCGCCATCTGACCGCAGCGCTGCTGGCGGCGCCGCTGGTCCTGCACGCGAGCGCCGGTTTCGCGCTCGACCAGGTCCGGTTCGGCAAGGCGGTTCCCAATTCCTTTGCGTTCGGGGCCGCCGAGGTCGGCATCCAGGCCAAGATCTTCGAGCAGGAAGGCATCGACCTGCAGGTGCTGAACTTCCAGGGCGATGCCCGCATCCAGCAGGCGCTGACCGCCGACGGCATCGATGTGGCGGTCGGCTCGGGGCCGGGGCTGGGCTTCCGCGCCAAGGGGGTGCCGGCCATCGGGGTCGCCGCCATGTATGGGCCGCCGAGCAATCTCTGCCTCACCGTGCTGGCCAACTCGCCGATCAAGACGGTGGCCGATCTCAAGGGCAAGCACATCGGGGTCACCACCGCGGGCTCGCTCACCGATTGGCTGACCCGGGAATTGTCGCGCCAGCAGGGCTGGGGCAACGACGGCATCAAGGTCGAGGCGCTCGGCTCGGTGCAGGCGCGGCTCGCCGCCATGACGCGCGGCGAGCTCGACGGCTTCGTGATCGAATCCGCGACCGGCTTCGAGCTCGAGGAGCAGGGCAAGGGCCGCAACATCCTGTTGTTCGGCGACATCGCCAGGCATTTCTACACCCATGTCATCTTCGCGACCGACGCCATGATCGCGAAGCGCCCGGACCTGCTGCGGCGCTTCCTGCGCGGCTGGTTCAAGACCATCGCCTTCATGCGGGCCAACAAGGACTTCACGGTGGAATCGGAAACCAAGACCGTCAACGTGCGGGAAAGCGTCGCATCCAAAGTCTATGACACCCAGATCGGCAGCTTCTCGAGCGACGGCGCCTGGGACCCGGCCGCCATCGACGTCATCCGCAACTCGCTCAAGGACCTCGGCATCCTCGATACCGTGCCGGCCGCGAAGACGATCTACAACGACCAGTTCGTGCCGGTGAAGTTTTGACCATGGGACGGACGCTCCATCTCGCCGCCGTCGCGCTCGCCGTCCTTCTGCATGGCGTCCCCGGCGCCGCCGCGCAGAGCTGGCCGACCCGGCCCGTCACCATGGTGGTGCCCTTTGCTCCCGGCGGCTCCGTCGACGTCATGGGACGCATTCTTGCCGCGCGCCTGTCCGAAATCCTGGGCCAGCAGGTGGTCATCGAGAACGTACCGGGCGCCGGCGGCATGCTCGGGAGCGCGCGTGTCGCCAAGGCGACGCCCGACGGCTACGAGTTCGTGCTCGGCATCGCGGGCACCCACGCCCAGAACCAGACGCTTTACAAGCATCCGCTCTACAACGCGGCGACCGATTTCGCGCCGGTCGCGCTGATCGCCGAGCAGCCGACCGTGCTGGTCACCCGCAAGGACTTGCCGCCCGATACCTTGCCGCAGTTCATCGCCTATGCGAAGGCGAACCAGGCCAAGATGCAGTTCGGCTCGGCCGGCGCCGGCTCCGCCAATCATCTGGCCTGCGTGCTCCTCGACGCGGCCATCGGGGTCAACGTCACCCACGTCCCGTTTCGCGGCGGCGGACCCGCGATGCAGGAATTGCTCGGCGGGCGGATCGACTATATGTGCAACATCGTCACCAACGCGCTGCCGCAGATCGAGGCCAAGTCGGTGAAGCCGATCGCGCTCCTTGCGACCGCGCGATCCCCCACCCTGCCCGATGTCGCCAGCGCCCAGGAGCAGGGGCTGGCAAATTTCGACGCCTCCACCTGGTATGCCGTCTTTTTGCCGAAGGGGACGCCGGCTGCGATCGTGGAGGCGCTGCATGACGCGATCGTGGCCACCATGAACACGCCCTCGGTGCAGGCGCGGCTCAAGGACATCGGGGCCGACCTGGTCGCGCCCGAACGCCGCTCGTCGGACTACCTGGCGAAGTTCGTGATCAGCGAAATCGCCAGATGGGCCGGCCCGATCAAGGCGAGCGGCGTCAGCATGGACTGACTTGGCCGATATGCCCGCCCTCCTCGCGCAACAGCGCCAAACACGCCTCATCGACGCCATGGCGCAAGCCGGGCTCGATCTCATCGTGGTCTACGGCAATGCCTGGCAGAACGATTATCTGCGCTACGCCACCGACTTCGGCATCCTGGAAGGCCAGGCGCTCGCGCTCATGCGCGACGACGGGCAGATCACGCTCTATCTCGACAGCCCGCTCGAGGTCGACCGCGCGCAGATCGATTGTCCGGGCCTCGAGGTGATCCATGCCCCGGATCTGGTCGCGGAGGTCGACCAGGCGCTCGATCGGTTCCGCAACCAGCGCATCGGGGCCGCGCCGCATCGGCTCATTCCGCGCCGGATCGCGGCGCGCCGAGAGCACCTCGAGCTGCGCGACGAGACCGCGCTGATCGACCGCCTCTTAATGGGGAAGCTCGACCAGGAGATCGAGGCGATCCGCCGCGCGGCGCGGCTCGCCGACAGCGGCTATGCGGTGTTCCGAGAGGCCGCCCGGCCGGGGCGCGCCGACTACGAGCTGATCGCCGAGATCGAGGCGTTCTACCGCGCCAACGGGGTCGACGATAATTTCCAGATCATCGGCGTCGGCGGCCCGGAGGTGCGCGGCATGGCACCGCCGAGCGGCAAGCGGCTCAAGCGCGGCGACCTGGTGACCACCGAGCTCACGCCCTGCGTGGAGGGCTACTACGCGCAAATCTGCCGCACCCTGGTGGTGGGCGAGCCGAACGCCGATCAAGCCGCCGCCTTCGCGCTCTACCGCGAGGCCATGGAGGCCGGCATCGCGGCGGTGCGCGCCGGCATCACCGCGGCCGATATCGCGCGCGCCGAGAACGAGGTGTTCCGGCGCGAGGGGCTCGGCGACTATGTGACCGACCAGTACACGCGGGTGCGCGGCCACGGCGTCGGCCTGTTCGCCGACAGCAAGCCGCATATCCTGGAGGACGTCACCACCCGGATCGATGCCGGCATGACGTTGATCGTGCATCCCAACACCTACCATCCGGTGGTCGGCTATATGGTGCTGGGCGACGTGGTGGTGGCGACCGCGCAGGGCTGCGAGGTGCTCACCGCGACGCCACGCGAATTGTTCAGCGTGCCGGGCTAATGGATCAATTCCATGAAATCAACCAGTAGGGTGGGCAAAATTGCCCGGCACTGCGATCATGATTGCACTGAAGCCGCGCAATTTTGCCCACGCGGTGGCACCAGCGAGGCCTCCGCGCGTGGGCAACGCGCCGGCACGCCGTGCCAAGTCATTCGGCGCTGCGGCGATGGCGCGTTGCCCACCCTACGACATCGCGCGACATGATTCGAATTTTAGAAACGCTGTAATAGACGGAATCCTGCAATGCGCCGCGGCCTGATGGCATGGGACGAGAGCGAGCTGCCGCGAAGCGTGCTCGAGCATCGCATCGAGGGCCTGCGAGCCGTGATGGCGCGCGAGCACCTCGACGCTTTCATCTTCTACACCAATCTGGTGCAGCCGAGCGCCGTGACCTACCTGACCGGCTTCACGCCTTATTGGTCCGATGCGCTTCTGCTGGTGCCCAAATCCGGCGCCCCGGTATTCGCGACCGCGCTCTCCAAGCGGGTCGCCAACTGGATCGCCTCGACCAATCCGCTGAGCGAGATCGTCAATACCCCCAAGCCGGGCGCTGCGGTGGGCCGGCGGCTGGCCGCGGACGGCTGCCGGCGTGTCGGCGTGCTGGAATTGGACCGCCTGCCGGGCGGCCTCAACGACGAGATCGTGGAGGCCGCGCCCGCGGTCGAGCTCATCGACGGCAGCGCCGGCTTCGCCTCGCTGCGGCAACGCATCGATGGGGCGGAACGCGGATTGATCGCGCGCGCCGACGCGCTCGCGCTCGCGGCCCTGGGGCAGGTCGATTCAGGGCGCGCGCTCGACGGCGGCGCCGTCGCCGGTCTGGTCGAGAAGCAGGCGCGCCTGCAGGGCGCCGAGGAGGTCTATGTCGCGGTGGCGCCCGACCTTAAGGCCGACCGGCGGCTGATCCGGGTTTCGGGTCCGCTGCCGCTCGCGCAGCGGTTCGCGCTGCGCGCCTCCGTCGCCTACAAGGGAAGCTGGGTGCGCCGCACCCGCACCTTCGCCCGCGACACGCCCGGACGGGCGGCGGTGGGTCGCGCCGATGCCTGGTTTGAGAATTTGGCGGCCCAGATGGTGGCCGACCGATCCATCGCGGCCCAGATCAGCGCGCAAATCGCTGCACTGCCCGGCGCCACTCTCGGCGCCTGGATGGCGGAGAGCCCGATCGGCAGCTATCCGCTGCAGGCCATCGCCTCCTCGCGCACCCCCGAGCGCGCCGGCATTTCCGCCGGCGGCTTCCTGGTGCTGAGCATCGCGCTTACAATCGATGGAACGCCGTGGCTCGGCGCGGCGCCGGTGCTCGCCGCTTCGTAGGATGGGTTGAGCTCTTCCTTGCGAAACCCATCAACAGTGTCGATGGGTATCGCAAGAGCTCAACCCATCCTACTGCTGCGCCAGAAGCCTAGAGTCGCGGCGCTTGACACGACCCCGCAAATCAGTGGATTCGTGAAATTGAAACTCACGGATTGTGCCTCGATCTCCGGCTTGCGCAATCCGGCACGCGCGTTCGTGAGGACGCTAGCCCGTGCGCCGTCTGGCTATAACCGCGGTTATTTGTTCGTTTTCATTGTTGTTTACAATGTCAAATTCGAGTCGCGACCGCGCTCCACCCATTCAACGACTGCATGGCTCCGGAGCCGAACTCATTGCATCCGGATTGTATTTTCAATGGACCAGTGCTTCCGCAGGCCTCAATCCGGGACGCCTCCATGCAATTTCGGAATGGCTGGCTGCACGAAGCAATGGTTCGTAGGATGGGTTGAGCTCTTGCGATACCCATCAACAGCGCTGATGGGTTTCGCAAACGCTCAACCCATCCTACGCATCCCCGTTCAGCAGCGCGCGGCCGCGCGCCGTCACGGCCACCGCGCGTTCCCGCATGCGTCCCTCGCCTTCGACCCGCACGAGTCCATCGCGTACCGCGTCCTCCCAGATGGGCATGCGCGGGCAGGTGGTGGTCCACGCTTCCATGACCTCGCCGTAGGTGCGCGGGCGGTCCGAGACCCAGGTGATGAGCTGCAGCGTGAGGGCGTCCATGCCGGAAATATGCCTCCAGGCCGGCGCGATTTCCAGCCTTCCGGCCTTAAGCAAGCCTTCAGACATCGCCACCAGGATGATTCGCCAGTATTGCGTTGATTCGCCTCCGATTTCATCGGCTTTTGGGTTTTCCGCCGCAGGGCTGTGACATGCTGTATCCGATCATGCTGTTGGGCATCGGCTTCCTGACCGCCGCCCTGTTCATGGCCATGCTGGCCCCGCTCATCCATGAGCGGGCGGTCCGCCTCACGGTGCGGCGTCTTTCCAGGCGAGGACGGTCGGTGATCGATCGGCACGCCCACGAGGATCAATTGCGCGCCCAGTTCGCGGTGACGACGCTGCGTCTGGAAACCGCGATGCGGGATACGCAGGCGAAGGCCGCGAGCCATCTTTGCGACGTCGCCAAGAGAGCGGCCGAGCTCCACCGGCTCAGGAGCGAGCTGCGCAAGTCCCATATCGTCATCCTGCGTTTTCAGTCGCGCGAGCTGATGCGCCGATCCATGACCAGGACGATCGTCAAGCTGCTGGTCTATCTCTACGCCCGCGCGCAGCGGCATGGCCGGCGCGAGCTGGCGGAGCGCGGCTTTCCCAAAATACGCAAATCCAAGCTCGGCACCGCTTCGGCTTGACCTTGGCCGCCAGGCCCGCCTTGCGGCCGGAATCGAAATGGCGCACTCTGCCCGCATGCGGGCCGCGTCGCCGCGGTCCGGCAATTCCGACGCTCCCCGCGCGCCGCGATGGTCGCCGCCGGAGCCACAAACTGCGGAGGCCGCTCATGAAAAAACTGGTCTTGGAAACCACATCGCCGTTCCAGGGGCTGCCGGAGCTGGTGGCTTACCGGGAAGGCCTGTTCGCGCAGGAAGGCCTGACCATCGAATGGGCGGATCGCGACGAGGCCGGCGTCAAGACCGCCGACACGTCCTTGACCGACGTGAAGGGTGCCGATCCCTTCGTCAGTCACGGCACCCTGTTCGAGCAGGGCAAGGCCGACATGTATAATGCCTGCGAGTGGGGCAACTACTGCCGGGTCGGCGCCACCGCCGGCAGCCGCCAGATCGGCCGCCGTGCCATCGTCACCTATGGGGCCATCGTGGTGCGGCCCGATTCCCCGGTCTACACGCCCCAGCAGCTCGCCGGCCGCAGCGTCGGGGTGCCGTTCTATGCCGGCACGCATTATCTGGCGCTGCATATGCTGGAGGGCTTCCTGCCGCGCGGAGAGATCAAGATCTGCCGCGCCCCGACCGGCTCGCGCAACCGCTTCAACCTGATGATGAAGGGCGAGATCGAGGCCACCACCTTGACCGAGCCCTACATCACGCTGGCCGAGAAGAAGGGCTGCCGCACCATCTGCTCGGCCTTCTATTTCGGCACCGAGGTGGCCTCCGACCGGATCGACCCGGAAACCTATGCGGCCTTCAACCGCGCGGTGCGCGAGGCGGTGCGCCGCATCAATGCAAACAAGCGCGCCTACCTCCACTACTTCATCGACTATCACAAGACCAAGGACCCGGAGATCGGCACGCTCGAGCCGCAAGACCTGCGCGCAAGCCGCATCGTGGTGCGCGATCCGGCGCCGATTCCCCCCGACGAGCTGCAACGCACCTACGAGTGGGTGAAGAGCTGGGGCATGCTGGAGGAAACGGATTCGGCACTCGACCTGGTCAACATGGACGTGCAGACGCACGCCCATGTGGCGGCGGAGTAGAGAAAATCCTGCAAGCTCGGAATTTGCAGTAGCCCCCTCGCCCCCACTCACGCCCTTCGGGGTCGGGCTATCGCGCCTGACGAAACCAGTGCGCCCTCTGCCTACCTCCCCCTGCAAGGGGGAGGTCGACCCGCGAAGCGGGTCGGGTGGGGGTCACGCGACAAACTCTGAATTTGTTGGGACACCGGACCCCCACCCGGCGCCTTCGGCGCCACCCTCCCCCTTGCAGGGGGAGGGACGCAGACCGGCGTACCAAACAACAAAAGTCGCATTCGATAGCCCTGCCCTTCTGGGGAGGGAGAAGAGAAGATGGAACCGCAACCGCCCAAAATCATCGGCGCCAGCGTCACGCGGCTCGAGGATGGCCCGCTGGTGCGCGGCGCCGGGCTGTTCGCGGCCGATGTCGCGTTTCCGTTTCAGCTGCATATGCGCGTCTTCCGCTCGCCGGCCGCGCACGCCATGATCGAGGCCGTCGAGACCGCCAAGGCCTTGTCGATGCCCGGCGTCGTGGCGGTGTGGACCGGTCGCGATCTCGCCGATGTTGCGCCGATCGATTTCCGCGACGATCGGGTGGAGCAGCTGGTGCCCTATCGGCAGCCGGTCCTGGCGCGCGAGCGGGTCCGCTATGTGGGCGAGCCGATCGCGGTCGTGTTCGCCGAGAATCCCTATCAGGCCGAGGATGCGGCCGAGCAAATCACGGTCGCGCTCGCCGAGCTGCCACCGCTGATGTCGGGCGATGCGGCGCCGGGCGAATTCGCGCCCGGCCTCTCGACCGAGCCGATGATCATCGAGAAACACTATGGCGATCTCGACCACGCTTTCCAGTCGGCGCATGCGGTGGTCGAGCTCGATCTATCCATTGGCCGCCATTCCGGCGTGCCGCTCGAGACCCGCGGCGCCATCGCGCGCTACGAAGCCGCCCGCGACCGGCTGGAGCTGCACGGCGCCGCCAAGGTGCCGCATCGCAATCGCGAGCAGCTGGCCAAAATCCTGCAGCGGCCGCTGTCGTCCCTGCATCTGTTCGAAGGCCATGTGGGCGGCGGCTTCGGGGTGCGGGGCGAGCTCTATCCGGAGGACGTGCTGGTCTGTCTCGGCACGCTGCGGCTTCTCCGGCCGGTCAAATGGATCGAGGATCGCCAGGAGCATTTCGTGGCGACCAATCATTCGCGCCAGCAGCGGCACCGGATCCGCGCCGCCGTGGATCGAACCGGATTCATCCTCGGCATCGAGGACGAGTTCTTTCACGACCAGGGCGCCTATGTGCGCACCCATGGGGCCCGCGTGGTCGATCTCACGGCCGGGATGCTGCCCGGCCCCTACCGCTTCCCGGCCTATCGGGCCGCCGGACACTACCGGTTGACCAACAAGACACCCGCCGCCACCTATCGTTCGCCCGGCCGCTATGAAAGCACGTTCGTGCGGGAGCGTATGCTCGACGCCGTTGCGCAGAAACTGGGAATCGATCGGGTGGAGGTGCGCCGCCGCAACCTGATCGGCAAAGCCGAGATGCCGTTCGCGCGGCCGCTCGACGCGCTCGGCGACGATGTCGTGCTGGATTCGGGCGACTATGCGGGCCTGCTCGATCAGGCGCTGGCACGGATCGAATGGACCAGGCTCAATGCGGATATGGCGCAACGCCGGCGGAACGGCGAAGCCGTCGGCATCGGCCTCGCCATGTTCGTGGAGAAGAGCGGGCTCGGCCCCTCCGATGGCGTACAGGTGACGGTCGATCCGAGCGGCCAGGTGGAGGTGGTGACCGGCGGCGCCTCGCTCGGCCAGGGCTTCGAGACCGTCATGGCGCAAATCTGCGCCGATGCGCTCGGTGTCGACTATGGCGGCATCCGGGTGGTGCATGGCCAGACCGACCGCATCGCGCACGGCATCGGGGCGCACGCGACCCGCGCCACGGTAATGACCGGCTCGGCCACCCATGTGGCGGCCCGCAAGGTGCGGGCGCTCGCGCTGGAGGTCGCGGCCCAATTGCTGCAAGCCGCGAGCGAAGAGCTGACCATCGCGGGCGGGCGCGTCGTGCGCAAGGACATGCCGGGGGGCCCCTCGCTCGAATTGGGGGAGATCGCCCGCAGGCTGGCGCCCGGCTCCGAGCTCCTGCAGGGCCGCGCGCCCGGACTGACGGCGGAGGGATGGTTCCACACCGAGCACATGACCTATCCGTATGGGGTCCATGTCGCGGTGGTGGCGGTCGACCGCGGCACCGGGGCGGTCAAGGTCGAGAAATATCTCGTCGCCTATGACGTCGGCCGCGCCGTCAATCCGATGCTGGTGGAAGGCCAGCTGGTCGGCGGAATGGCGCAGGGGCTGGGCGGCGCGCTGTGGGAGGAGTTCCGCTATGACGAGCGCGGCGAGCCGCTGTCGGTGACATTCGCGGATTATCTGGTGCCTGGCCTGCATGAAGTTCCATACGTGGATGTCCTGCTCACCCAGGATGCCCCGAGCCCGCGCAATCCGCTTGGCCTCAAGGGCGCCGGCGAAGGCGGCGTGAACGCAGTCGGCGCCGCGATCGCCGGCGCCATCGACGATGCGATCGGGCAGCCGGGCGCGATCGTGGCCCTGCCGGTGACGCCGGGGCGCCTCAAGGCACTGCTCGATCGGCAGGGCGAGAAGCCGAACCAGGAATCGCGTCCTGTGGGAAGCCGATCGGTGTAGGGTGGGCAAAATTGCCCGGCACTGGGGTCAGGATGCCACGGCGCCGCGCAATTTTGCCCACGTTCTCGCACCGAAGGCCGCGTGGGCAACGCGCCAGTATGCCCTACAGTGTTGCCCGACTTTGCCGCGCGTTGCCCACCCTACGAGACCACGCAAAACCACGGATCGAACCAGGAATCGCGTCCTGCCTGGACGGTGGACAAAGCAATGTGATTGGATAAAGCTCGCCGCAGCGCTCGGGCTTGCATTTTGCGGTGCTGCGGGCGCGTTTCGCAACGGGAGAGCCGCATGCCGCCCCTGGTCGCCGAGACCGTTTCGGACCGCAAGGTCAGCTATCGCGGGCTGCGCGGATGGCTCGACGAGGTCAGCCGGATGGGCGAGCTCTTACAGGTCAACGGCGCCCATTGGGACGTCGAGATGGGCGCCCTCACCCATATGCTGACGGAAAAGAGCAGCGGAAGCGCGCCTGCCATCCTGTTCGACGACATTCCGGGCTACCCGAAGGGTTTCCGCACCCTCTATGGACACTTCTCCTCCATCCGCCGCGTCGCGCTCACGCTCGGCCTGCCGCTCAAGCAGGATCGCAAGGTGGATATCGTGCAGCGCTACCACAAGCGCATGCAGGACCTCGAACCGATCTCGCCCCGCTTCGTCAAGGACGGGCCGATCCTGCAGAACGTGCTGCAAGGCGATGCGGTCGACGTGCTCAAGTTTCCGGTCCCGCGCCATCACGAGCTCGACACCGCGCGCTTCATCGGCACCGCCGACTGCGTGATGACGAAGGATCCGGATGCCGGCTGGTTCAATCTCGGCGCCTATCGGGCGCAGGTCTATGACGGCAAGACCGTCGGCTGCCAGATCACCGAAGGCAAGCACGGCCGCATCCACCGCGACAAGTATTTCGAGCGCGGGGAGCCCATGAAGGTGGTGATCCTGTGCGGCCAGGACCCGTTGTTGTTCCTGCTGGCCTCGAGCCCGCTGCCCGAGATCAGCGAATTGGATATCGCGGGCGGGCTGCGGGGCGAGCCCATCGACGTGGTGCGCGGTCCCTTCACCGGCTTTCCGATTCCGGCCGATTGCGAGATCGCGCTCGAAGGCGAGACCGTGCCGGGCCAGGTGCGGCCGGAAGGACCGTTCGGCGAATGGATGGGCTATTACTCCGACGACACCGTGCCGCGCCCCTACGTCAACATAAAGACCATCCTCTACCGCAACGACCCGATCCTGTGCTGCGCGCCTCAGCACAAGCCGGTGGACGAGACCGGTCTCCTCAAGGGCATCGCCGGCGCGGCGCAAATCTGGCGCGCGCTCGACGCCTGCGGGGTCCCGGAGGTGCTCGGCGTCTGGAACCACGAGGCCGGACCGGCGACGCGCTTCACCGTGGTGCAGATTCGCCAGCGCTATCCCGGGCACGCCCGCCAGGCGCTGCATGTGGCGGCCTCCTGCCAGGGCGGCGCCTATGCGGGCAAATGGACCGTGGTGGTGGACGAGGACGTGGACGCCGGCGAGCTCGATCAGGTGCTGTGGGCGATGTGCACGCGATTCGATCCCAAGGACGACGTCGACATCATCCAGAAGGCCTGGGCGTCCAAGCGCGATCCCTTGTTCCTGCCCGGCAACTTCAACAATCGCATCCTGGTCGATGCCTGCATTCCCTACGACAAGAAGCTCGCCGGCACCTTCCCGGTGGTGGTCGACGTCAGCCACGATCTGCGGGGCAAGCTCAAGGCCAAATTCCCGCACATCTTCGGCACGATGTGAGCGCGGTTTGAATGATTGATTCTCATCGTCCCCCAACGTCGTCCCTGCGAAAGCAGGGGCCCATACGCCGTGCCCTCTCGATAGGCTGCGGCGTATGGGTCCCGGCTCTTCGGCCGGGACGACGCGGATATTCTGCCCCCGCCGCCATTGTTTTCGTACTCGCGGCATCCGCCCTCACGGCGCATGCCGCCGGCGTCGAGGACTTCTACAAGAACCGTACCGTCTCGATCATCATCGGCTACAGCGTCGGCGGCGGTTACGACACCTATGGGCGGCTCTTGGCGCGCTATCTCGGCGAGCATATTCCGGGCCGACCCAATGTGGTGCCGCAGAACATGCCGGGCGCCGGCAGCATCAAGGCGGCCAACTATATCTACGGAGTGGCGGTCAAGGACGGCACCGCCATCGCCACCTTCGGCCGCACCATACCGGTCGCGCCGTTGCTGGCGGTCTCCGGCGCTGCGTTCGACGCAACGAAATTCACCTGGTTGGGGAGCATCTCCCGGGATACGAGCCTGTGCATCACCTCGGCCAAATCCGCGATCAAGACCTGGGACGATTTTCTGGCCAAGCCGTCCACGCTCGGCGGCGAGGGCGCCGGCGCCGACCCGGACGTGTTCGCGCATCTGTACAAGAACGTGTTCGGCGCCAAAGCCAAGCTGGTCACCGGCTATCCGGGAACCAACGACATCGCGCTCGCCATGGAGCGCCAGGAGGTCGACGGATTCTGCGGGCTGTCCTGGAGCACCTTGAAGAGCGTCCACCCCGACTGGCTCAACAACAAATCGATCAACATCATCGTGCAGGCGGGACTGACGAAGGAGCCGCAGCTGCCGCAGGTTCCGCTCGCCATCGCGCTCGCCCGCACACAGGAGCAGCTGCAAATCGTCAAGCTGGTGGTGGTGAGCCAGGAGATCGCGCGCCCGTTCGCGGCCCCGCCCGGCCTGCCGGCCGACCGGCGGGCCGCCCTGATCGCGGCTTTCGATGCGACCATGAAGGACCAAGCCTTCCTGGCCGAGGCGAGGACCGAGGGCCTCGATGTCGATCCGGTCGGTGCCGGGAGGATCGACGCCTTGCTGGCGGAGGTCTATGCGACCCCCAAGGACGTCACCGACAAGGCGGCCAAAGCCACGATGTCGGAATAGCCATCCGACGAAATTCTGAAATGGAAATCATGTCATCGTTGATCGGATCACGCGTTTCCCGGCTCGAGGACGACGCCCTGCTGCGCGGGCGCGGGCGTTTCGTCGACGACATCGTGCTGCCGGGCGTCCTGCATGTGGCGTTCGTGCGCAGCCCGCATCCCCATGCGCTCATCCGCTCGATCTCGAAATCCGCCGCCTTGGCGGCGCCAGGCGTCCACGCGGTGGTCACGCTCGACGATCTGACCCCGGTCATGGCGCAGCGGCGCATGCTGCGGCACTCGAATTCCGGAACCCCGCTCGATCGGGTGTGGGCCTTCGCGCTCGCCGACGGCGAGGTTTCCTATGTGGGCGAGACGGTCGCGCTCGTGGTCGCGGACGACCGCTATCTGGCCGAGGACGCCGCCGCCCTGGTCGAGGTCGATTACGAGACGCTGCCGGCGGCCGCCGACTGCCGCAAGGCCGCGCAGCCCGATGCGCCTGCCGTGCGCCGCGAGCTCAAATCCAACGTCATCGCGTCCTACCGGGTCGCCTATGGGGACGCCGAGGCGGCCTTCGGCAAGGCCGCCCATGTGCTGCACGAGGATTTCTGGCAGCATCGCGGCGCCGCCCATTCGATCGAGGGCCGCGGCCT
Source organism: uncultured Alphaproteobacteria bacterium (assembly GCA_963744275.1). Taxonomy (GTDB): domain Bacteria; phylum Pseudomonadota; class Alphaproteobacteria; order Rhizobiales; family Xanthobacteraceae; genus VAZQ01. The sequence continues at coordinate 12,361 of CAVUSX010000017.1, read as the reverse complement.
CCTGGTCGAGTTCCGCGGCGCCGACCAATCGCTCACCATCTGGGCCTCGACCCAGAAGGCCCATGACCTGCGTCAATCCCTCACGGTGCTGCTCGATATCGAGGAGTCGCGCTTGCGGGTGGCGGCGCCCGACATCGGGGGCGGCTTTGGTCCCAAGCTCTGCGTCTATCCGGAAGACGTCGCCGTGGTGGCGGCGGCGAAGTTGCTCGAGCGCTCGCTCAAATGGATCGAGGACCGGCGCGAGCATTTCACCAATGCGGTGCAGGAACGCGATCAATACTGGTCGATCGACATCGCGGCCGATGCGCAGGGCAAGGTGCTGGGCATTCGCGGCCGCCTGCTGCACGATCTCGGCGCCTATGCGCTGCAGGACGTCAACCTGCCCTACAACTCCGCCTCCACGCTGACCGGCCCCTATATGGTGCCGGCGCTCGCCATGGAGGTGACGGTCGCGGCCACCAACAAGACGCCGGTCTCCTCGGTGCGCGGGGCCGGCTATCCGCAGGCGGCCTTCGCGATGGAGCGGCTGATGGACCGCCTGGCGCGCGAGCTCAATCTCGACCGCGCCGAGCTGCGCCTTCGCAACCTCATTCCGCCGGAAAAAATGCCCTACAAGAAACCGCTGAAGACGCGCGCCGGCGCCAATGTGCAATATGACAGCGGCGACTATCCGGCCTGCCAGGCCGACGTGCTGGCGGCCGCCGGCTGGACCGACTTTCCGCGCCGGCAGACGCAAGCGCGCGAAGGCGGACGCTATATCGGCATGGGCCTCTCCCACGGCATCAAGGGCACCGGGCGCGGCCCCTTCGAATCCGGCCTGGTGCGGGTGTCGCCGACCGGGGCGGTCAGCGTCTTCACCGGCGCCGCCGCAATCGGCCAGGGGCTGTGCACGGCGCTCGCGCAAATCTGCGCGAGCGAGCTCGGCATCAGGCCCCAGGACGTCACCGTCATGCCGGGCGACACCTCGGGCGTATCGCTCGGGCTCGGCGCCTTCGCCAGCCGCCAGACCGTCACGGCCGGAAACTCCGTGCTGCTGGCGGCGCGCGCGGTCGCCGACAAGGCCAAGAAGCTCGCCAGCCATGTGCTGGAAGCCGCCGAGCACGATCTCGAGATCGCCGACGGCGAGGTGCGGGTGATCGGCGCGCGCCAGCTTTCGGTCAAGCTCGGCGAGCTGTCGCGCATCCTGCGCGGCGCACCCGGTTATGGATTCCCGCCCGGCATGGAGCCGGGGCTCGAGGCGGACCGGCAGTTCCGCATCGACGATCTGGCCTATGCGAACGGCTGCCACGTGGCCGAGGTCGAGGTCGACGTGGAGACCGGCGAGGTCCGCATCGTCGCCTACCACGCGCTGCAGGACTCCGGACGGCTGATCAATCCGATGATCGTGGACGGCCAGATCCATGGCGGCATCGCGCATGGGATCGGCAACGCGCTGTTCGAGTGGATGGGCTATGACGACAGCGGCCAGCCGCTGACCACAACTTTCGCCGACTACCTGCTGCCGACCGCGACCGAGCTGCCCCGGCTCACGACCCTCTATCGGGAAAGCCCCTCTCCGCTCAATCCGCTGGGCGTGAAAGGCGTGGGCGAGGTCGGCACCATCCCGGCGGCGGCAGCGATCATTTCCGCGGTCGAGGACGCGCTCACGCCGTTCGGGGTACATATCGCGCAGGTACCCATCATGCCGCACAAGCTCATCGAGCTGATCGCGGCGGCGCGGCATGCGGGTGGGCATTGATTCAGCTTCTGAGCCGGCGCACTTGGTTTGTCATTGCCGGGCTTGTCCCGGCAATCTCGGCAAGGATGGCAGGACTGTGCCAACCTGAGCGAGCTGGCCGGGACATAAGGGCGTTTTCGCCCGTCTTCGCGGGCTATGCCCGGCCATGACATGGAGAATTTGAGGAATCCGAATGGGTGAATTTGCTATCGGGCAAGGCGTTCCGCGCTTCGAGGATCCGCGGCTGGTCAGGGGCGAGGGACGCTATGTGGGCGACATCGCGCTGCCCGGCATGGCGTTCGGCCATGTGCTGCGCTCGCCGCACGCCCATGCGCGCATTCGCTCGATCGACGTGAGCCGCGCCCGGGCGGCGCCCGGCGTGCTGGCGGTGCTGACCGGGGCGGACTGGCAGGCGTCCGGGTTCGGCGACCTGCCGGTGCCGGGCGGCTTGAAGCGCCGCGACGGCTCGCCGCTCTATCGGCCGGCGTTTCCGGCCCTGGTCAACGACCGGGTGCGCTGGGTGGGCGACTATGTGGCGTTCGTGGTGGCGCAGAGCATCCATCAAGCCATGGATGCGGCCGAGCTGATCGCGGTCGACTACGAGCCGCTTCCCGCCGTCACCTCGGCGGCCGCTGCGATCCTGCCGGGGGCGCCGCTGGTCTTCGACGATTGCCCGAGCAACATCTGCTTCGTGCAGCTGGAGGGCGACAAGGCCGCTACCGACACGGCCTTCGCGCACGCCGACCACGTGGTCAAGCATCGCCTGGTGATCAATCGGGTCACCGCCGCCAGCATGGAGCCGCGCGGCTGCATCGGGATCTATCATCCGGCCGACGGCCGCTACACCATTCATACGACGCTGCAGCGCGCCCACAACTTCCGGGAGGAGCTGTCGAAGTTCGTGCTGCGGGTTCCGGAGAACAAGGTCCGTGTCGTCGCCGGCGATATCGGCGGCAGCTTCGGCATGAAGTCGGCGGTCTACAACGAGGTCGCCCTGGTGCTGCTGGCCGCCAAGGTGACCGGGCGGCCGGTCAAGTGGATCAGCACCCGCTCGGAAGCCTTCCTGGGCGATGCGCAGGCGCGCGACAACGTCACCGATGCCGAGCTCGCGCTCGATCGCGAGGGTAATTTCCTGGCCGTGCGGGTGAAGACCATCGCCAATCTCGGCGCCTATCTGCAGGTCGGCGGCCAATCCTTCATCACCAATATCGGCACGCTGGCGGGCGTCTATAAGACGCCGGCCCTGCACGCCGATATCACGGCCGTGTTCACCCATACCGAATCCCGTGCGGCCCTATCGGGGCAACGGGCGTCCCGAAGCCGCCTATGTGATCGAGCGGCTGGTGGACCTCGCGGCCGATCAGCTCGGCCTCGATCCGGTGGAGCTGCGCCGGCGCAATACCATTCCGCCACAGGCCATGCCGTTCCGCACCGGGCTCACCTTCACCTATGACAGCGGCGAGTTCGCCCAGAACATGGACATGGCGCTCGCGCTCGCCGACGTCGCCGGCTATGCGGCGCGCCGCGCCCAGTCGCACCAGCGCGGCAGGCTGCGCGGCATCGGCATCTCCAACACGATCGAGAAGGCCGCCGCGCCGAGCTACGAGGGCGCCGAGATCAGGTTCGATCGTTCCGGCGCCGTCACCTTGCTGTCCGGCACCATCAATCAGGGCCAGGGTCATGAAACCGCGTTCAAGCAGATCGTCTGCGACCGGCTCGGCCTCGATCCGCGCCAGGTTCAGTATCTGCAAGGCGACACCGACCAGGTCTTTTTCGGCGAAGGCACCGGCGGCTCGCGCTCGGCCACGATCGGCGGATCGGCCTTTCTCAAGGCGACCGAGAAGATCCTGGTCAAGGCCACGGCGCTCGCCGCCCACCTCATGAAGGTGCCGCTCGACGACACCAAGTTCGCTGACGGCATCTTCTCGAGCCCCAAGACCAACCAGACCGTCAGCATCGAGGAGGTGGCGAAAGCCGCCGCGGTTCCGGCCAAGCTGCCCAAGGGCATGGAGCCGGGCCTGGTCGCCACCGCGGTGTTCAACCTGGAGGTCGAGAATTTCCCCAATGGCTGTCATGTCTGCGAGCTGGAGATCGATCCGGAGACCGGCCGCGTCGAGATCGTGCGCTACAGCGTGGTCGACGATGTCGGGACGGTGATCAATCCGTTGCTGGTGCACGGCCAGATCGTCGGCGGCATCGCCCAGGGGGTGGGCCAGATCCTGATGGAGGACATCGCCTTCGACGCCGATTCGGGCCAGCTCATCAGCGGCTCGTTCATGGACTATGCGATGCCGCGTGCCGACGATCTGAGCGCCGTCCAGGTCAAGAGCAATCCGGTGCCGACCCCGACCAATCCGCTCGGCGTCAAGGGCTGCGGCGAGGCCGGCTGTGTGGGCGCCATGCCGGCGGTGGCCAATGCGATCGTGGACGCGCTCTCGGGTTTCGGCGTCCGGCACATCGAGATGCCGGCGACGCCGGAGCGCATCTGGCGGGCGATCAACGGCTCAGCCGGCGGGGCCGGTCAGCCGAAACCCTGACCCGCCGTTTGCCGAAGCGGCAGATTACCGCTTCTGCTCCTGCGCCGGTGCTTTATGCGTACCGGAGCCTCTGCCCGGAACTTTTTGAAATTGAACAGGAACGGACCAAGCGTTTCATCAGTTGGCTGGATAGTGCAGGGCCGGTGACTGCGCGCGATTCCTGATTTTTTCGAGCGCAGATTCCGCAAATCACCTTATTCTGGAACTTCGCAAGCGCTGTGGCAGCCGGGGCCTATGCAGCGTCCTGATCTTGAGACGAAGGAGGCTCCGCGTGAACAGCAAGACTATCCGCATTGCGATTGCGACCACGGCCGCACTGACGGCTTTGGCTTTTACCTGGCCGGCCTGGTCGGAGAGCTGGTTCGATCGCCAGACGCTCAATTCGCCCACCATGAAGCGGCTGAACGTCGGCTGGAATTCCTGTTGCCTCGGCTCCGAGGTGGTCAAGACCCGGTTCCGCGTCGACAAGACGAGCAACGGTGACGAATGGTACTACCGGAAGGACGGTACGTGGAAACGCGTACCCGATGACACCATCCATTGGGGCCAGCACGCTCCAGACGGCCAGGCAACTCTGTTCGTCTATTTCATGACCGGAGAGGAAACGTGCTTCTATCCCCCGCAAGAGGGGATTTGATCGCGATCCGGCTCCTTCCGACATCTCCTCTCCGCAGCCAGCCTGACGGGAATTGTTGATCGACCGCCGCCATCACCGGGCGTCGGGCAATCGACAGTTGCCTTGGCGGGCAAGTCACCGCCTCTCCCGCGGAGGAGACCGTCGCGTACGCCGGCGGCGTGCGTGAGCGATCCAACGAATAGCCGCGCCATCGGCCGGTATATCTACCTGCAGCGACCGATAGCTTCCATTAACAGGTAGCCGGGTATCCTGTCGAAATGTAGTTCCGCCGGCCTGACTTGTTGAGCAGCGGCGCGAGAATGCCCGTTGCGTCGACCTTCACGGCTTCGTTGGATTGAGCGGGAACTTGTTGGGCGAGTAAGGCGTCCTGAATTGTCACCACAAAGGAAGCTCCGCATGGGCAAGAAGACGATCTGGCTTACACTCTCGGCGACCGCCGCGCTTACGGCCTTGGCTTTCACCGCGCCGGCATGGTCCGACAGTTGGTTCGAGCGGCAGACGCTCACCTCGGCCACCATGAAAAGAACTCAATGTCGGCTGGAATTCCTGTTGCCTCGGCTCCGAGGTCGTCAAGACCAAGTTCCGCGTCGACAAGACGAGCAACGGCGACGAGTGGTATTACCTGAAGGAAGACAACTCATGGAAACGCGTCCCTGACGACACGATCCATTGGGGCCAGCACGGCCCGGGCGGCCAAGCCACGCTGTTCGTCTACTTCATGACCGGCGAGGAAACCTGCTTCTATCCTCCCCAAGAAGGCATCTGATCGTAAGACCGTCGCCGCACGTTTTTCGGCCGGGTCGGGACCAGAGGATGCGGTCGCTGCGCCGGCCGCAAGACACGCAATCAGCGGCGTGAATAACGACCGTGCCTAGCCGGCACGGTCGCGGGGATCAAGCGGACCGGGAAGACGCGCCGGTCCGCAGGCGTCAACCCGCAAGATGGCGCTCAATGGTGCTTGCCGCTGCCAGGGCCGCCAGGGCCGCCTCCACTGCCGGGAATCTCCCTCATCTGTCCTTTCGGCACCAAGGCATAGCGGCATTCTTCGTAGAGCCTGCGCTCCCAGCCGGCCGCAGCCGTCCGTCCGGTGGCGTCAATCGCATCCAGCCAATCGCATCCAGTCAATCGCATCCAGTCAATCGCAAATGTCTCGCCACGCCATGTCTGCGACGGAGCCGTTCGTTCAGCTCCCACAGCGCAGTCCTGTTGCTATCCCATCTGAGCAAATTGAGCGCGCCCTCATATGGCAGCCACCGATATTCCGTATGCTCGCCGGAGAGCGTGATGGCTTGGCCATCTTCGAGCAGCACGCCGAATGCGTGCTCCGTGACGACGTAGCGCCCGGATCCCCAATGGTCGCGTTCGTGGAATTCGGTGGCCGGCACGCTGGCCTTGGTGTCCAGGGGGAGCAGCGGCGCGGCCGATGGAATTCCGGCTTCCTCCATCATCTCGCGCCGGGCGGCGTCTGCTGCCGACTCGCCCTGTTCTGCACCACCCGCCACGCCTTGCCAGCATGCATCGGCGTGGTCGCTTCGCCGAAAGATCGCGTACTCGATGCTTCCCCCGGCAGCGTACCGAAACGGGAGCACCAGAACCTGGAGCGGGGCGCGTGCCATGTGAGTTCCTGGACTTCGTTGGCGGCGGCCGGGTCAAACGACTTTCAGGCTTATCGCCTCCGCCAGATCGAGCATGCGCGGCTTTTGGCCGTCGAAATACACCAAGCGCAGGCGCTTGCGGCGCGAGACCATGCGGGCCGGCAGCGGGTCGTAGCGAAACGTGGCGCCGCCCAGATGGGGCGTGATCGAGCCGACATCGGCGACGCTGTCGACCTCGACACGCAGGAGCGCGAGCCTCGCCCCGTCGGCCGCCGTCCCCTCGAACGGCACCCGCGCCAGCCGCAGAAAGCTGGTCGCATCGCTGGCGGCCAGGAAGCCTTCGACGAACGCGGCCTCGACCAGATCGAGATCGGTCTGCGCACGCAAATGCACCTCGGCGCCCGCCGGGGCGTCGTTGCGGTGCGGGGTCTGCCACTGCACCGGCCGCTTCGGCTCGCTTGGCCGATTGTGGCCGATGCCGGCCGGCGCGGCATCGAACGAGCCGCCGCCACCTTTGGGTTCATCGTGAGAGTGCAGGTGTGATCCATGCATGGCCGTCACCTCAATAGGAAACCGGTTTGTCGATCAGATGCTTGTGCGAGCCGAGCCGGCCGTGCGCCACCATCGATCCGAGCGCCTCGACCACGACCCGCACCCCCACCAGCGCGGTGATGTCCGACGTATCGTAGGGCGGCGAGACTTCGACCACCTCGAAGCCGCACAGGCCTTCCGCCGCCACCAGCCCCAGCAGCTTGAGGGCTTCGCGCGGCAGGAAGCCGCCCGGCTCCGGCCAACCGGTGCCGGGCACGAAGCCGCAATCGAGCGAATCGACGTCGAAGGAGATATAGACCGCATCGGCATCCTTCCAGGCCAGCTCGAGCGCGATCTCGGCGGTCTTCTCCAGGCCGATCTTCTCGATGTCCTCGATGGTCAGCACGTTGGTGCCGCGCTTGCGCGCCTCCTGCACGCCGTACCGCGGCACCTGCCAGCCGCCGATGCCGAGCTGCACCAGATTGGAGGCCGGCACGTTCGGCAGATTGGTCGCCCAATACCAGGGCGTGGTGTGCATCCGCTCGTCGAGATCCTTCTCCTGGATGTCGATGTGCCGGTCGAAGTGAATGATGCCGATCCGCTTCGACGTGCATTGGGCGATGCCGCGCATGCAGGGAAATCCGATCGAGTGATCGCCGCCGAGCATCACCGGCAAAGCGCCCGAGGAAAACACATGCGCTACGCCGCGTGTTATCTGGTCGAAGCTCTTCTCCAGATTGGCCGGAATGGTGAACACGTCGCCGGCGTCGCACAGCGTCATCTGCTCGCGCAGATCGACGCCGAGCTCGTAGTTGTAGGGCGTATAGAGCGCCGAGATGCGCCGGATGCCCTGCGGTCCGAAGCGGGTGCCGGGCCGATAGGTGGTGCCGGAATCGAACGGGATGCCGATCACGGCGGCATCGTATTTGCCGACGTCGCGCACGTTCTCCACATAAGGCGCCTTGAGAAACGTGTTGATGCCGGCAAAATGCGGCAGCTCGCCGCGCGAGAAGGTCGGGATGGTCCGGTCGGTCAGACACTCTGCTCCCGGCAAGCCCATGTCGAGCGCCCATTTCTGCTCCTTGCGCCAGCCCTGCTCGGAGAGCTTGCCTTCGGCATCGGCCGCCTTCCAACCCTGCGTCGCCAGCCGGTCGAAGTCGGGATGATGGCGGCGCACCCGCGCGGGCGGCGGCGGGAGCCCGGCCTTGCGGGAATACCGGACGAGACGATGGAAGGTCATGATGCCGCTCCTTGTGGTTGATTGGCGCCGCCGATGAAGGGATGCACCTGCGGAATGAGCGCCGCGATCAAATGCATCTTGCCGGACGTGACGCCGCGGCGCGACGTCATCTCGTCGGCGATCATCTGCAGCTTGCGGGCCGGGCCCTGGACCAGGATCACCTCCATGGTCTGATTATGCATGAGATGGACGTGCAGCGATGAGATCACCTCGTCGATATATTGAAACTGCAGGTCGGCCAGCTGCTTCTGCAGGCCGGGCACCGAGTTGTTGTAGAACAGCGCCACGATGCCGACCATGACGTCGTCGCCGCCGCGGCCGCATTTGTGCTCGAGCAGGAACTGGTGGAGCATATCATTGACCGCCTGCGAGCGGCTTTCAAATCCGCGCGCTTCGACCATGCGGTCGAGATCGCTCAGCAAGTCCTCGGGAAGTGATATGCTGATCCGGCTCACCGGCCGGCTTCGTTCTGCCGCACGCATGCTTCGCTCCCGGTCTAGTCGACGTTGTCGGAAACATCGGTGAGGCGCGCCACCATGGCGTAGGTATCGGCCTCCTCGTCGTCGTCGGATTTGGATTGGTGGATCAGTTCCTCGAGCCTCGCCTTGGTGGCCAGGAAGGCGGGCGAGATCAGCTGCGCGGCGCTGCGCGGACGCGGCACCGGCACCTCGATCAGCTCCCGCACCTCGCCCGGATGCGCCGACAGCACCAGGATGCGATCGGCGAGGAAGATCGCCTCGTCGAGATCGTGCGTGATGAACACGATGGTGATGTCGATCTTGCGCCAGATCTCCAGCAGATGCGCCTGCATCCGGCAGCGCGTCTGCGCGTCGAGCGCGCCGAAGGGCTCGTCCATCAGCAGGATGGGCGGCTGGTTGGCGAGCGCCCGCACGATCGCCACGCGCTGCTTCATGCCGCCCGACAGCTGGTTCGGATAGGCATCGGCGAATCGCTCGAGGCCGATCAGCTGCAGCCATTGCAGCGCCTGCCGCTCGGCTTCGTCCTTGCCGCGCCCGTTGACCTCGAGGCCGAACATCACGTTCTTCTTGACCGTCAGCCACGGGAACAGCGTGTAGCCCTGGAACACCATGCCGCGGTCGCTGCCGGGCTCGGTCACCGCCTTGCCCTGCAGCAGGACTTGCCCCGAGTTCTTCTCCTCCAGGCCCGCCAGGATGCGCACCAGCGTGGTCTTGCCGCAGCCCGAAGGCCCGACGATGCAGAGGAACTCGCGTCGGTGCGTTTGGAAGTTGATGTCCTTGAGCGCGGTCGTGCGGCGCGGCGGGGCCCCGAAGAACTTGTTCAAATGCTGCACGTCCAGGATGACCTCGCGCGCCTTCATGCGATCGAAGCGCGCGCGGACCTCCGCGGTCTGCTCGAGATAGGACGGCAAGGCCACCGGCGATATCATCTGATCCATCGTGTTGCCGGATCCTTCAGCTGCTCTTCTCGAGGGAACGATCCCACGGGAAGAAGCGGCGCCCGAGCAGCGCCAAGGTCATGTCGGTTCCCACCCCGATGATGCCGATGATGATGATCGCCGCATAGACGTTGGCGAAATGCTGATAGCGCGCCTGCAGCGTGATGAACCAGGTGATGCCCGATGTCGTGCCGATGAGCTCGGCGACGATCAGGTAGGTCCAGGCCCAGCCGAGCAGGATGCGCTGGTCGCGATAGAGATCGGGCAGGATCCCCGGAATGACCACGCGGGTCAGCAGCTTTGCATTCTTGGTGCCGAGCGTGAGGGCGGCCTCCACCAGCGCCACATCGAGCTTCCGCGTGGTGTTGGCGATGATCAGTATCTGCTGGAACAAGGTGCCGATGACGATGATGGTGATCTTCGGCCCATCATAGATGCCGAGGATGGCGACCGCCAGCGCACCGAAGGCCGGCGCCGGCAAATAGCGGAAGAACTCCACGAACGGCTCGTTCAGGCGCGAAAGCACCCCGTAGGTCCCGCACAGCACACCGAGCGGCACGCCGATGATCGAAGAGATCACGAAGCCCCAAAAGATGATCTGGATGCTGTGCCAGAGACTCTGATGCAGCCATTGGCCGTCCTGCGACACCGGCGGCGTCGTGAAGGAGGTATAGAGCGCGATCGCCACCTCATGGGGCGCCGGCAGGTAGATGGGATTGGACGGGTAACCCTCCGGCGGCGGCTTGCCGTCGTTGCGGGCGTCGGCCACCTCGTCGTCGAAGGCCTCCCGGTCCATCCGCATGCCGGGCTCGAGATAGGCGACCGAGCCCGGCTTGGTGATCAGGACTTGCGGATGCCACACCGCCGGGATGTAGCTCACGAGGCACCACAGCAGGATCGGCAGCACGAAGGAGAGGCATCCCAGCACGCGCCGCGCGCGCGGCGACAGCGGTTTGAGAACTTGCAGCCACCTCGTCTTCATGATGTTGCGGTCTTGCCTGGTGTCGGAGCCTGGATGAACTCCCTCCCCCATGTGGGGCCCGTCTGGGGGAGGGAGACAGCCGCGGTCGCGGCGGACCGGGACATCGATAAGGCCGATCAGGATCGGGCCGGCGCCGACGCGGCTCTATTGCCCCTCGGTCAGCGAGGGATCGATGTAGCTGTTGATGTCCTGCGCCTTTTTGTAGACCTCGTTGTCGACATTGAAGCCGTCGGCGATCTTCGACGAGCCGTAGAGGGACGTCAGGCCAGGACCCTTCACGAAAGTCTTCTTGCCTTCCGCCACGTCGATCAAGTGCGTGCCGGCAAGCAGGGGCTTGAAGTCTTCCGGCGTCAGCTCGACACGCGCCGCCATGATCTTGACGGCATCGTCCTGGGTCGCCGGATCGTTGATGTAGTGGACCACCTTGTCCCAGACGCCGATGAGCTTCATCCAGTCGGCGCGGTGGGCGTTCAAGCTGGCCGGGCTGACCGCCAGCACGTCGTAGATCAATCCCGGCGCCTGCGTGGACGTGTAGATCGGATGCGAGCCGGGCGAGGCCTTCATGGCCTGGCCGGAGATGGGCTGCCACGCGCCGATCGCCGCGACCTGGCCGGAGGCCAGAACTTGCGGCGTCTCATTGGTCTTGGCGTTCACCAGCTTGACGTCCTTCTCCTTCATGCCGGCGCCCGACAACCCGTGGAGCAGCAGCAGGTGCTCCACCAGGCCGACCTCGATGCCGATCTTCTTGCCCTTGAGATCCTTCAGGCTCTTGATGCCGGGCTTGGCCACGATCATGTCGTTGCCGCTCGAATAGTCGGTCAGCATGACCATGATGCCCTTGCCGCCGCCGGCGCCGGTGACCAACGTGTCGCCGTTGGTCATCAGGTTGGCGTCGAGCTTGCCGGCCGTGAAGGCATCCATCGAGGCCGAGTAGTCGAACCACTGGAACGTGAGGTCGAGCCCGGCTTCCTTGATCCAGCCCTTGTCGATGGCGACCTGCCAGGCGACCCAGCCGGGCCAATCGCTGTAACCGACCGTGAGCGGTGCCGCCGAAACGGGTCGCACCGCGATCGCGGCAAGACCCAGGACGAGGCCCATTGTCCATCCGAAGCTCGATTTGCGGCTCATCGCAGTCTCCTGGTTTGAGTAATACGAAACGTCAAATCCGTATTACGATTAAGCAAACCCTATGCCAGGAAAAGGCGCGCCGAATTCCTTCGGAAATCCAATGCTGACCGTGGAAAATCTCCGGCTCCCCAGCTCCCAGGCTGCCCGCAAAGCAAGCGGCTGCCCGCTCGTTTCGCCCAATCGGTGCCCATCGGATCTGCTCAGCCGTTGACCGGCTCGGAGAGCGCGTCCGGGCGGGAAACTCCAAGACTGAACGCAGAGCGCGGTCGGTCCCGGCGCGTCGCCCCCGCCGACCATCGAGATGCTCAACAGCTCTTCTCGCGCGGGCGGAGGCGAGAGAGCTCGTTATACAATTGTCCAGCTCTGCACAAACTTAAGGCGACAAGCCGCGGACTTGGGCGGGTCCTCTGCCGCTTCAATGAGCAGTTCACGGATTCAGGCGCGATCCTGGCTCCCAACCAGACACTTACGAACACTTACGGCCTCGCCGGGGCCTTGGCACGGTCTTTGCGACTTTTGCCCGATGCGAGGCGGCGTGGGGCCGATCGCGGGGCGTCGAAAGCGGGCGTCAAACAGA
>CAVUSX010000016.1:0-57582 GCA_963744275.1 uncultured Alphaproteobacteria bacterium | reverse complement strand
ATCCGCGCCATCTTGGCGCCGAGCTTCGGCGACATCTTCTTCAACAACTGCCTCAAGAACAGCGTCGTGCCGGTCATGCTCGATGCCGAAACCTGCGCCGCCATAAGGGCGCAGCTGCACGCCCGGGTCGGGGCCGAGATCACGGTCGATCTGCAGCGGCAGGTGGCGATCGACACGGAGGGCCGCGCGCACGCCTTTCGCATCCACCCCCTGCGCCGCCGCTGCCTGCTCGACGGGCTCGACGATATTTCGCTGACATCCGGGTTCATGGACGTGATCGAGCCGTTCGAGACCGACTATCGGCGGGAATTCTCCTGGCTCGAACCGGGCGCCGATCTTTGACCACCTTGACCGTAGGGGCGGCCATGCAAGACAACACCAAATTGGCGGCGAGCATCGAAGACAGCTTGGCGCAGCGGTTCGGCGAGCGCCTGCGGGTCGATCCGGCGCTGAGCGGCCTCGACGAGCTCGCCCGCATCGCCGGCCACCGGGTGCACCGGGATTTTCTCGACCAACCGGTCGAGCCCGCGCTGTTGCGGCTCCTCTGCGCCTGCGCGCTGTCGGCGCCCTCCAAGAGCGATCTCCAGCAGGCCGATATCCTGGTGCTGGACGATTCCGAGCAGCGGCGGGCCGTCATCGCGCTGATGCCCGATATGCCATGGCTCGCGCAGGCGCCCGTGTTGCTGGTGTTCCTGGCCGATGGCGGGCGCACCCCGCAACTGGCGCGCCTGCGCGGCAAGCCGTTCCCGAACCATCATATCGATTTGTTGTTCAATGCCGCCGTCGACGGCGCCATCGTGATGACCACCTTCATGCGGGCCGCAGCCGCGGTCGGGCTCGGCTGCTGCCCGCTCAGCGCCATTCGCGATCATGCCGATCGGGTGAGCGATGTCCTGGCCCTGCCGGAACGCGTGATCCCGGTCGCCGGCCTCGCCGCCGGATGGCCCGCCAAGGCCGGCGCCATCACGCCGCGCCTCGGCCTGGAGACGACCTTGCACCAGGATCGCTACCGGCAGGGCGATCTCGCGGCACAAATCGATGCCTATGACCGGCGGCGCGCGGTGCGGCATCCGCACCGCCGCCAGCGCGCCGTCGAGCGCTTCGGCCAGGCGGAATTCTACGGCTGGTCCGAGGACAAGGCCCGGCAATACGCGGAACCGCTGCGCGACGATTTCGGGGCGTTTCTGCGTGCCAAGGGCTTTTGCCTGGATTGAGACCTTTATCCGGCAAGCGCGCGATTTTGTAGGGTGGGCAACGCGCGAGCGCCGCAGCGTCGAGTATCGCGCGGCAGCCGCGCGCGTTGCCCACGCGGCCGGGCCTGGCGGTTGCGGCCGCGTGGGCAAAATTGCGCAGCGCCGCGCGATCATGATCATTGTGCCAGGCAATTTTGCCCACCCTACGCTCCGCGGCGCCAGACGCTGGCCAGCCAAGGCTGCTGCTCGCGCGGCAGGCCGGGCGGCCGGTAATAATGCGTGAGCTCGACGAAGCCCGCCCCCGACACGTAGCGGCGCCAGGTTTCGAGATCGTGATAGGCGCCGTAGCGCTCGCCGTTCCAGCCTTCCTCGTTTCTGCCGCGCGGGTTAGAGGAAAACAGCACGCCGCCCGGCTTGAGGGTGGCGTGCAGCTCGGACAGCACGCGCGGCAGTTCCTGGGCCGGCACGTGGAACAGCGAGGCATTGGCGAAGACGCCGTCGAAGTGCTGCTCCGGCAGATCGAGCTCGAGGAAATCCTGCTGCCAAACTTCGCAGCCGGTGTAGGCGCGCGCCATGGCGGCAAACTCCGCGGCCCCTTCCAGGCCGACCGCGACATGGCCGAGGTCGACGAACGCCTTGAGATCGCGCCCCGGCCCGCAGCCGAAATCGAGGATCGTGAACGGCGGAGAGCCCTCGATGTATTGCAGCAGCGCCGCGATGTTCTGGCTGACGTCGTGATCGCGCGTGCCGCGCCAGAAGTCCTCGGCGCGCTGGTTGTAGTGGGACAGCGTGACGTCGGCGATCTTGGCCAGCTCTTGCGGGCTTAGCTTCATACTCGTTCCCTGAAACAACCTCCGTCGTCACCCGCGGGCTCCGCCCGCGGGTCCATCCCCTTCGCAAGATGGATTGCCGGGTCAAGCCCGGCAATGAAGCCGAATGAGATCAAGCGCGCCGAAGCCGACACTACTCCACCAAATCCCAATAGGGGCGGCCGCCGAAGCGCTCGAGCAGGAAGTCGATGAACACCCGCACCTTGACCGACAGGTGGCGGGTCTGCGGGTAGATCGCATAGATCGAAATCTCCGGCGCCGCGTAGTCGGTGAGAATGCTGCGCAGGCCGCCCTCCTGCAGATCGGCGCCGACGATGAAGGTCGGCAGCAGGGCGATGCCGCGGCCCTTGACCACGGCGTCGCGCAGCACCTCGCCGTTGTTGGTGCACAGCGTCCAGGGAATGTGAATCCAATGGTCGCCGTCCGCCCCGGTGAGCTTCCACTGGTTGCCGGTGGCGAGGTAGCCGTAGGCGAGGCAATCGTGCGCCCGCAAATCGTGCGGATGCGCGGGCGTGCCGCGCCGCGCCAGGTAGGAGGGTGCGGCGCAGACCACGCGGCGCGCGGGCGCGATCTTGCGGGCGATCAGGCTCGATGACGGCAGGTCGGCGATCCGCAGCGTGACGTCGAAACCTTCCTGCACCGGATCGATCTGCTGATCGGCGAGCACGAGCTGGATTTGCAGCTGCGGATATCGCTCCATGAAATCCGCGACCGCGCGTCCGAGATGGAGCGTGCCGAACGACATCGGGGCATTGACGCGCAACAAACCGCGCGGCTCCGATTGCAGCCGCGCCACCGCCAGGTCGGCTTCCTCGAGATCGGCCAGGATGGCGATGCAGCGCTCGTAATAGGCTTGCCCGTTCTCGGTCGGGCTGGCGCTGCGGGTGGTGCGCACCAGCAGCTGGGCGCCGAGCTCCTGCTCCAGCTCGATCACGTATTTGCTCACCGCCGAGCGCGACAGCCGCAATTCCCGCGCCGCGGCCGCGAAGCTGCCGTGCTGCACCACCCGGGTGAACGCCCGCATGCTGGTGAGCTTGTCCATGTGCGCGATTGTCCTCGAATTGGAGACACAGACGCCACAAATTTGCGGATTGTCTCCAGATACATAGCATGGCGATATTCCGGGACGAAAGAGCAAATATCGGAGGATTCCATGATTGCAGTGAGACGCGCGGCGGAACGCGGAACCGCCAACCTCGGATGGCTGGACAGCCGTCACACCTTCTCGTTCGGCCATTATTACGATCCCGACCATATGGGCTTCGGGGCGCTGCGGGTCATCAACGAGGACCGGGTCGCGCCTGGCGGCGGGTTCGACACCCACGGCCACCAGGACATGGAGATCATCTCCTATGTGCTCGACGGCGCGCTCGAGCACCGCGACAGCATCGGCACCGGATCGGTGATCCGGCCCGGCGACGTGCAGGTGATGTCGGCCGGCACCGGCATCCGCCACAGCGAGTTCAACCATTCGAAAACGGAGCCGGTGCATTTCCTGCAGATCTGGCTGCTGCCGGATCGCAAGGGCCTGGCGCCGCGCTACGACCAGAAGGCCTTTGCGGAATCCGGCAAGCGCGACCGCCTGCGCCTGGTCGGCTCGCCCGACGGCCGCGACGGCTCGATCGTGATCCATCAGGACGCCGCCATCTACGACGCGCAGCTGAGCCTCGGCCGCACCGTCACGCACCCGCTCAAGGCCGGACGCAAGAGCTGGGTTCAGGTGATCGCCGGCGCCGTCGAGGTCAACGGCAAAGCCGCGGCCGCAGGCGACGGCGTGGCGGTGGCGAACGAAGGTCTTGTTTCCATCACCTCGAGCGCGGACGGCTCGCAAGTCCTGGTGTTCGACCTCGCATAATACCAATGGCCGGGTGGTCGGATCGTCACCACGTGGCATCCCTCCCCCGGCCTTTCACTTCTCATCGAAGAGGCGCAGCAGAGCGCGAAACTGCCACGTGATTGATTTGCTTTAACTCGCTATTCGAGCAGGCGAACACGTCCCCCAGCCCAGTCGTGGAGGCGGGCTTCACCAGGGCAGGTGCGAGCCCTTTTTCGCGGCCATGCATTTTCTCGACCAAACGATGTTCATAGCAGCCCATGCACCGCTGCATGGCGTGCGGCGAATATTCCTTCCTATATCGGCTTCGCACCGCAACAATCAGCACCCGCATTTTGGGTACCGTCACGATCAGGAGAAAGTCGCGATGGCTGTATCATTTACGCTCAATGGCAAACCGACCACCCTCGATGTCGATCCGAACATGCCCCTGCTTTGGGCAATCCGCGAAGCCGTGGGGCTTACGGGCACCAAATTCGGCTGCGGCGTCGCGCAATGCGGCGCCTGCACGGTGCATCTCGAAGGACAGGCGATACGCTCCTGCGTGACGCCGGTCTCCGCCATCGCCGGCCAGAACGTCGTCACCATCGAGGGGCTGTCGAGCAAGGCGGCCAATGCGGTGCAAACCGCATGGCGCAAGCTCGACGTGGTCCAGTGCGGCTATTGCCAATCCGGCCAGATCATGTCGGCGACCGCGCTCTTGGCGGGCAACCCCAAGCCGAGCGACGACGACATCAGCAGCGCCATGAACGGCAACATCTGTCGCTGCGCCACCTATGTCCGCATCCGCGCCGCCATCCATGAGGCGGCCCACATCATGGAAGGCTGAACCAATGACGATTTCCGCCGCGCTCACGGCTTCGCCCGGACCGCCGCCGCTTCTTGCAGGGCGCCGCCGCCGCCACCGCCGGACTGACCATCGGGTTTCACTGGGCGGGCAATTCCCGCGCCGCAGCCGCGACCAACGACGTGCTGGCGCCCAACGCCTTTGTGCGGGTCGCGCCCGACAACACGGTGACGGTCATCATCAAGCATGTCGAGATGGGGCAAGGCACCTATACGGGGCTCGCCACCATCGTGGCCGAGGAGCTCGATGCGGATTGGTCGCAGGTGCGCGCCGAGTCCGCGCCGGCCGATGCCACCCGCTACAACAATTTACAGTTCGGGCAGATCCAGGGCACCGGCGGCAGCACCGCCGTCGCCAATTCCTGGGATCAGTTGCGCCAGGCCGGCGCCACCGCCCGCGCCATGCTGGTCGCGGCCGCCGCCGCCGATTGGAGCCTGCCGGCTTCCGAGATCAGCGTCGAGCGCGGCGTGGTGCGGCACGCCGCCTCCGGCCGCAGCGCCGATTTCGGCGCGCTCGCGGCCAAGGCCGCGGCCCTACCCGTGCCGGCGAGCGTGAGCCTGAAGGACCCGCGCGATTTCCGGCTGATCGGGCACTATGTGCCGCGGCTCGATACGCCGGCCAAGACCGACGGGACGGCGCAATTCGCGCTCGATGTCGCGTTGCCCGAGATGGTCACGGCCGTCATCCAGCGGCCGCCTTTGTTTGGTGCGACCGTGCGCTCGCTCGATGCGACCGCCGCCAAGGCGATCCCGGGCGTGCTGGAGGTCGTGCAGGTCCCGGCCGGCGTCGCCGTCGTCGGCAAGAGCTTCTGGGCCGCCAAGCAGGGCCGCGATGCGCTCAAGATCGTGTGGGACGACAGCGCGGCCGAGAAACGCAGCTCCGCCGAGCTGATGCTCGCCTATGAGGAGCTCGCCAACACGTCGGGAACGATCGCACGCAAGGACGGCGATGCGGACGCGGCCCTCGGCGGCGCCGCCAGGCAGCTCAAGGCGTCGTTCCAATTTCCTTACCTCGCCCATGCCCCGATGGAGCCGCTCACCTGCGCGGTGCGGCTCACCGCGCAGGCTTGCGAGATCTGGGCCGGCGATCAGTTTCAGACCGTCGACCAGATGAACGCCGCCAAGGTGGCCGGGCTCAAGCCGGAGCAGGTGACGATCCAAACGCTCTATGCCGGCGGCAGCTTCGGGCGGCGCGCCAACGCGGTCTCCGACTACATCGTGGAGGCGGTGAGCGTCGCCAAGGCGCTCGGCGCCGAACGGCAAGCCGGTGAAGCTGATCTGGACGCGCGAAGACGACATCCGCGGCGGCCGCTATCGCCCGATGTATTTCCACGCGATCGAGGCCGGGCTCGACGCCGACGGCGCGCTCGTGGCCTGGCGGCACCGGATCGTCGGTCAGTCGATCCTCGAGGGCACGCCGTTCGCCGCTTCGCTGGTCAAAGACGGCGTCGACGAGACCTCGGTCGAAGGCGCCGCCACGCTGCCCTACGCCATCCCCAATCTCGGCGTCGAGCTGCACACCACGCAGGTGGGCGTTCCGGTGCTGTGGTGGCGCTCGGTCGGCAGCACGCACACCGCCTATGCCACCGAGGTGTTCCTCGACGAGGTGGCGCACGCAGCCGGCCAAGGATCCGGTCGCGTTGCGCCGGGCGCTGCTCAAGGACCCGCGCCATCTGGGCGTGCTGAACCTCGCGGCCGAGAAGGCCGGATGGGGCACACCCCTGCCGGCAGGCAAAGGCCGCGGCATCGCGTTGCACAAGTCCTTCGGCACTTATGTGGCTCAGGTCGCCGAGGTCAGCGTGGCGGCCGACGGCAAGATCAAGGTCGACCGCGTGGTCTGCGCCGTCGATTGCGGTGTCCCGATCAATCCCGACGTGATCAAGGCGCAGATGGAGGGCGGGATCGGCTTTGGCATCGGCGCCGTGCTCTATGGGGCGATCACCCTGAAGGCCGGCAAGGTCGAGCAATCGAACTTCTACGACTACCAGGTGCTGCGCATCGAGGACATGCCGGCCGTCGAGGTCCATATCGTGCCTTCGACCGAAGCGCCCACCGGCGTGGGAGAGCCCGGCGTGCCGCCGGTCGGTCCTGCGCTCAGCAATGCGGTCTTCGCCGCCAGCGGCAAACGCCTGCGCACGCTGCCGCTTGCGATGGGCAGCACCGGATAGTGTCGCGCTCGACTCGGCATAACCCCTATCGTTGAGGGACGCAAACGTCGCCCTCCGGCATCGCGCCGGAGGGCGCACGATTTCAGGGCACCACAACGGCCGAAGCCGCATCGACCGTTCGGCACGACATGAGATCCGAAAACGCGGGCGGAACGGCGACTGCCCTTCTCGGACCGTATTTGCGATCGGGACGCGGGCGGCCTAGACCATCGGGTCGCTGAGCGCCGTCGGCTGCGACCGGCGCGGGGTTCCATTCATGGCATCGGTCGAGAGCAAGGAGCCGGCGGGGCCGCCGCCCCAGTACGCCTCGTCGCTGAGCCCGTTCCGGCATGCGACCTTCGCGGTGTTGTGGACCGCGACGGTGGTGGCCAATATCGGGATCTGGATGCAGAACGCGGCCGCTGGCTGGCTCATGACCGGCCTCGATCCCGACCCGTTCGTGGTCGCGCTGGTCCAGGTTGCGAATGCGCTGCCGATGTTTCTGTTCGCGCTCGCCGGCGGCGCGCTCGCCGACATCGTGGACCGCCGCCGATTGTTGATCATGATCCAGGCGACGGTCGCAGCCCTGGTGGCGAGCTTCGGGATCATGGTGTGGTCCGGCCACGTGACACCGGCCGCGCTGCTCGTCTTCGCCTTCCTGGCCGGGACCGCCGCGGCGCTGATCGCGCCGGCTTGGCTCTCCATCATCCCGCAACTGGTGCCGCGGCCATATTTGCAGCCGGCGGTCGCGCTCAACGGCGTCGGTATCAATGTCAGCCGCGCGATCGGGCCGGCGCTCGCCGGTGTCGTCATCGTGGCCTGGGGGATGGCGGCGCCGTTTTGGCTCAATGCCGTGAGCACGCTCGGCGTCATCGCGGCCTTGATCTGGTGGCGGCCAGCCGCCGATCCGGCGCCACGGCGCCTGCCGGCGGAGTCGTTCGGCCGCGCCATCCGGGCCGGGCTGCGCCATGCCCGCCACAACCCGCACCTGCGCGCCACCCTGATCCGCACCGCCGGATATACCTTCTTCGCCAGCGCGTTCTGGGCGTTGCTGCCGCTCTTGGCGCGCAACCAGGTCGCCGGCGGTCCGCGTCTCTACGGGCTTCTGCTCGGCGCGATCGGGGCCGGCGCCGTCGCGGCCGCCTTCGCGCTGCCGCTGCTGCAGCGTCGCTTCGGCGCCGACATGCCGGCGCTCGCCGGAACGATCGGCACCGCGATCGCGATGATGTTGCTCGGCTTGGCGCGCCAGCCCGCGGTGGCATTGGCGGCGAGCTTCCTCGCCGGCGTGTCGTGGATGGCGGTGCTGATGGCCGTCAACCTCTCGGCGCAGGTCGGATTGCCGGGCTGGGTGCGCGGCCGCGGGCTGGCGCTGTTCAGCACCGTCCTGTTCGGCGGCCTGACGTTCGGCAGCGCCATATGGGGACAGGTCGCGACCTTGACCAGCCTGCCGACCGCGCATTTCCTGGCGGCCGCCGGCGCTTTGCTCGCGATCCCGCTCATGTGGCGCTGGAAGCTGCAGACCGGCGCCGGCGTCGATTTCACGCCTTCGATGCACTGGCCGCAGCCCGTACTGTCGCACGACGTCGAGGCCGACCGCGGGCCGGTCCTGGTCACGATCGAATATCGCATCGATCCGGCCGAGCGCGGCGCGTTCGTGGATGCCATCACCAAGCTCTCCCAGGAGCGTCGGCGCAACGGCGCATTCGAATGGGGCCTGTTCGAGGACGCCGCGCAGGACGGCCGGTTCCTCGAAACCTTCATGCTGGATTCCTGGATGGAGCATCTGCGCCAGCACGAGCGGGTCACGCAGGCCGACCGGCGGCGGCAGGAGACGGTGCATCGCTTTCAGACCGAGGGGTCGCCGAAGGTGACGCATTTGATTGCTTCAGACCGCAGCGCGGATTGAGCGGCGCGAACGACTTACGCCGCCTGCAGCAACCGCCGCCGCATCGGCTTGAGCACGAACAGCGCCAACAGCCCGGTCAGCACGTCCATTGCGATCACCAGCGCGAAAACCGGCAGCCAGCTTCCGGTCTGCTCGAACACCATGGCGGCGACCGGCGCGCCCAGGATCGAGCCGACGCCCCTGCGCCATGTAGAGGAAGCCGTAATTGGTGGTGGCATGGGCGGTGCCGAACGTATCGGTGAGGGTCGCGGGAAACAGCGAGAAGATCTCGCCCCAGCCGAAGAAGACGAGGCCCGAGAGCACGACCAGCATGAACGGATCGGTGCGGTATTGCAGCATCAGATAGATGGCGGCGCCTTCGAGAATGAAGGCGAGCCCCATGGTGCTCTCGCGGCCGATGTGATCGGACACGAAGCCGAAGAACGGCCGTGTCAGCCCGTTGGTGATGCGGTCGAAGGTCAGGGCGGCCGGGATCGCCGCCATGGTGACGCCCAGGATGGTGACGCTGGTGGTGGGGCCGATGCCGAACGCCTTGGCGAAGCTGGTGAACTGCGTGATGACCATCAGGCCGCCGGTGGACATCATCGACATCATGACGAACATCAGCCAGAACACCGGCGAGCGCAGCATCTCGCGCGGCGAGGCGCCGCGCTCCGCGCCGGCCGGCCCGATCGACAATTCGGCGCCGGCGTCTTGCGGCGCCCGCAGCGCGAGCGCGCCGACCACGCCGACGGCGGCGAAGATCGAGCCGAAGATGAACAAGGTGTGCTGGTAGCCGGACGCCTTCATCATGCCGTCGATCGGGAAGGTGGTGAGGATGGCGCCGAAGCCGTAGCCGGCCGCCACCACGCCGGTCGCCAATCCGCGCCGCTGCGGGAACCATTTCACCATCAGCCCGATGATGCCGATATAGACGATGCCGGTGCCGATGCCGCACAACAGGCCGTAGGTGGCATAGAGGCCCCAGAGCGACTCGATGGAGGACGACGCGATCCAGCCGGCGCCGCTCAACAGCGCGCCGGCGCCGATCAGCAGTTTCGGGCCCAGCTTCTCGACCAGGAAACCCTGCACCGGCGACAACCAGGTCTGCAGCACGATCAGGATCGTGATCGTCCACTGCACGTCGGAGAGCGCCGCGCCGGTGGTCTTTTGGAACGACGGCACGAACAGGGTCCAGACATATTGCGGGCTCGAGATCACCATCATCACGATGAAGCCCATGAGGAGCTGGACCCAGCGGGTCGCGGCCGTTTCGGCAACGTCGACATCCATGGTGTCGAGGCTGGGGGATCCAAAGGTTCGAGCATGGGTCATGGGCGCGCCTCCTGGGCGAAGGGCCGGTGGAAGCTGCATCGCAAGAACGGTGCCACCATCCGGGCGCGGGCCATCAAATCACGCCCAGCCAGCCGGCTGATTTCGAAGGATATTTCAGATCCTGCTCACGGGCGCGCCAGTACCCGCGGCGCCCGCTGCCGCATTTTTGGGCCGTCCTGGCGTAGCGGCAGGCAGCGCCGATTTACTCTTCCTTGTAGCCGTAGTCCGGGACGTTGCCGCTGTTGCCGTAGTATTTGTAGGGCAGGAACTTGCCCGACATGGTGATCTTGACGCGGTCGCCCTTGGGATTGGGCAGCCGCTCCATCTGCAGATCGAAGTCGATGGCCGACATGATGCCGTCGCCGAACTCCTCCTCGATCAGCGCCTTCCAGGCCGGGCCGTTGACCATGACGAGCTCGTAGAAGCGGTAGAGCAGAGGATCGGTCGGCGGCATCGCCGTGCCGCGCGTCGGCACCTCGTTGAGCATGGCCTCCTCGCTCTTGCTCAAGCCGAACAGCTCGGCCGCCCGCGCGGCCTGCGGCTTGGTGAGCTTCATCTGACCCAGGAGCGCGCCGGTGATCAGCATCGGCGACATGCCGCCGATCTCGCCGCAGATGTATTTCCAGCTCCAGCCCTTCTCGCGCTTGATGTCCGCGATCTTCTCGGTCAACTCAGCCCGTCTCACGCCGCCCTCCATGCGCATTTCAGCAATCGGCATCGCGGGCGAACGGCAGCGCCGGCCCGCCCGCCTTGGTTGACGCCAGCGACAGCGCGTACATCTCGTATTCCACCCGCACCGTGATGATGTGGTCGCGCATCGCCCGCATGGCGCCGTCGCGATCGCCGCGCATGACGGCGGTCACCACCATGTCGTGCTCCTGGTGCGACTTCGCCAGCCGGCCGAGATTGCGGAACTGGGCGCGGCGGAACGGCTGCACCCGCACCCGGGTCGCCAGCGTGATCTCGGCCAGATAGGTGTTGTGGGCGCCCGCATAGATGGTCGAATGAAAGGCCTCGTTGATCTCGTGGTAGCGCTGCGGATCCCCGCTCTGGATCATGGCGCGCAGCTCCTCGTGCGCGGCCGCCAGCGCATGCCGCTCGGCCGGGGTGATCCGCGCGGCCGCGAGCCCGGCACACAGCGCCTCGAGCTCCGCCATCGCCTCGAACATGCCGATCAGGTGCTCGTGGTCGGGCCGCGCCACCACCGAGCCGCGATGCGCCCGGGATTCGATCAGGCCGCTCGCCGCCAGCTGACGCAGCGCCTCGCGCACCGGCGTGCGCGAGACCTGGAACCGCCGCGCCAGCTCGGTCTCGTCCAGCGCCGCGCCCGGCGCGAGCGTGCCGCGGACGATCTCGTCGGCGAGCTGGAAACGCAGCTCCTCGGCCAGCGTGCGGCCGCTGCCGCGCGCCAGCGCCGCCGTGCCCGCCGGCATGAGCCGGATCGCATTCTGCTCGCTTGGCTCGAGATCGGTCACGCTATTGCTCCGATGAAAGCCGCTGAATCGGACACGGCGCCGAACACGCCGCCTTGCATCTTGACCATCTTGATGGCGTGGTCGTGGTTGCTCCGGTCGGTCGCCCCGCAGCAATCCTCCAGCAACAGGCACTCGAAACCGCGGTCGTTGGCCTCGCGCATGGTGGTGTGCACGCAGACGTCGGTGGTGATGCCGCAGAGCACGATATTTTCGATGCCGCGCAGGCGCAATACGAGATCGAGGTCGGTCGCGCAAAACGAGCCCTTGCCGGGCTTGTCGATGACCGGCTCGCCGGCGCGCGGCGCCAGCTCCGCAATGATGTCCCAGCCGGCCTCGCCGCGCACCAGGATGCGGCCGCAGGGGCCGGGATCGCCGATGCCGGCGCCGATGCGGCGCGAGCGCCAGCGTTTGTTGGCCGGCAGATCGGCGAGGTCGGGGCGGTGCCCTTCGCGGGTGTGCAAGACGTGGAAGCCGCGCTCCCGCATGGCGGCGAGCACGCGGCTGATGGGCGCGATGGGGGCGCGGGTGAGCGACAGGTCGTAGCCCATGCGGTCCACATAGCCGCCGATGCCGCAGAAATCGGTCTGCATGTCGATGATGATGACGGCGGTGTTGGCCGGCCGCAGGTCGCCGTTATAGGGCCAGGGATAGGGATCGGCCTGCACGTAGCGCTCGCTCATTCCATCGCTCCGGTCGGGCGGCTTCGCGCCGGACATGCGTAATTCCGTGATGCTCGACTTGGGTGATGCTCGGATGATGCTCGTCCCTGCCGCCGGCGCTGAACCCGAGGGTGAGCCCGCCGGCCTCCTTTCGTGTCGCCTCCCCGAGCCGCGGGCCGGATGGGTCGCTCGAGACCGCCCAAAGCTTGCACCGCCTGCGCCGCGGACCGCGGCTCGCTGCCTGAATTGGTCGCAAACTCTGTGCCAACACCCATCGCTTGCAGGCTCGCGCCGGCGCGCGGGCTTTCTCGCGTCAGCTGCCGGTCGGCCTGTTGGGCACGCGGCCAAATGACTACGAAATAGGCAGCGGGTGATTAAGTGCATGCAACTGCGCGCCAGGAACCCGCAAAGAGCCGCGGGCTTGAGCCGATTGTCGCCTGGAGTCAATCACTTAAGAAATATCGCGCCGCTGGCACGCTCCTTGCGCACCTGCCCGATGCGAGGCGGCGTGGGGCCGATCGCGGGGCGTCGAAAGCGGGCGTCAAACAGAAGAGGGCATTGCGATGTTTGCATCCATTCGAGCGGTCGCGCAGCGACCGCGGTCTCATCCTTGGCTGGCGGCCACCGCCGCGGTGGTGCTGGGCTTGCTGGCGGCACCGTCCGCCCGGGCGGCCGACGACACCATCAAGATCGGCATTCTGCATTCGCTGTCCGGCACCATGGCGATCAGCGAGACCACGCTCAAGGACGTGATGCTGATGCTGATCGACGAGCAGAACAAGAAGGGCGGCCTGCTCGGCAAGAAGCTGGAGGCGGTGGTGGTGGATCCGGCCTCGGACTGGCCGAAGTTCGCCGAGAAGGCGCGCGAGCTCATCACCAAGGACAAGGTGGCGGTGGTGTTCGGCTGCTGGACCTCGGTGTCGCGCAAGTCGGTGCTGCCGGTGTTCAAGGAGCTCGACAGCATCCTGTTCTACCCGGTGCAATATGAAGGCGAGGAGAGCGAGCGCAACGTGTTCTACACCGGAGCCGCCCCCAACCAGCAGGCCATCCCGGCGGTCGACTACCTGATGCGGGAAGAGAAGGTGCAGCGCTGGGTGCTGGCCGGCACCGACTACGTCTATCCGCAGACCACCAACAAGATCCTCCATGCCTACCTCAACCAGAAGGGGGTCAAGGACGAGGACATCATGATCAACTACACGCCGTTCGGGCATTCCGACTGGCAGACCATCGTGTCGGACATCAAGAAGTTCGGCTCGGCCGGCAAGAAGACCTCGGTGGTGTCGACCATCAACGGCGACGCCAACGTGCCGTTCTACAAGGAATTGGGCAACCAGGGCATCAAGGCCACGCAGATCCCGGTGGTGGCGTTCTCGGTCGGCGAGGAGGAGCTCGCCGGTCTCGACACCAAGCCGCTGGTCGGCCATCTGGCGGCCTGGAACTACTTCGAATTGATCAAGTCGCCGCTCAACACCAAGTTCATCAACGACTGGCACGCCTTCATCAAGAACGACAAGCGCACCACCAACGATCCGATGGAGGCGCATTTCATCGGCTTCAACATGTGGGTGAAGGCGGTCGAGAAGGCGAAATCGACCGATCCCGACAAGGTGATCGAGGCGCTGCCCGGCATCCAGGCCCCCAACCTGACCGGCGGAATGTCGACCATGCTGCCGAACCATCACATCACCAAGCCGGTCTATATCGGCGAGATCCGGGGCGATGGGCAGTTCAACGTGGTCTACAAGACCCCCGACCTGGTTCCGGGCGCGGCCTGGTCGCCGTATCTGGAAGGCTCCAAGGACCTGGTCGCCGACTGGGTGACGCTCAAGTGCGGCAACTACAACAAGGTGACCAACAAGTGCGGCGGCAGCTGATCGCGCCCGCTTGACCTCTTGAAACGGCGCGGAGGCGGCGCAATGCCACCTCCGCGACCGGGCTGCCGGGAGCTGATGGCCGGGACCATTGCCCGCTGATCGATCTTCCGCCGTCGCCGGAATCGTGCAGAGTGCCCAAACCCGGCTGACAATTCCCGTCCGACCCATAGCGAGGCTTGCCGTGCCCCTTGCGACCATCGCTGCAGAGCCCGCAGAGCTCACCATCGATCTCGACACGACCGCCCTCGTCATCATCGACATGCAGCGCGATTTCCTCGAGCCCGGCGGATTCGGGGCAGCGCTCGGCAACGACGTGGCGCGCCTGCAAGTCGCGGTCGGTCCCTGCCGGCAGGTGCTCGAGGCCGCGCGCCGGCACGGCCTCCTGGTCATTCACACCCGCGAAGGCCACCGCCCGGACCTGTCCGACGCACCGCCCCACAAGGTCGAGCGCGGCGATCCGGCGCTGCGCATCGGGGCGCCGGGCCCGATGGGCCGCATCCTGGTCCGCGGCGAGCCCGGCCACGACATCATCCCGGAGCTCTATCCGATCGCCGGCGAGCCGGTGATCGACAAGCCCGGCAAGGGCGCCTTCTACCAGACCGACCTCGAATTGATGCTGCACAACCGCTCGATCGACACCCTGCTGGTGTGCGGCGTCACCACCGAGGTCTGCGTCAATACCACGGTGCGCGAGGCCAACGATCGCGGCTTCCGCTGCATCGTGCTGTCCGACTGCTGCGGTTCCTACTTTCCGCAGTTTCACGAGATGGGCCTGGCCATGATCAAGGCCCAAGGCGGCATTTTCGGCTCGGTCTCCGCCTCCGAGCCGCTGCTCAGGATTTTGGCACCTGCCGGCTGAGCCCGTCCCGCGCTCCCATGAGCCGCGCGCACGGTCGCGCCGGCGGCACGGTCGCGCCGGCCGGCTCGAGGCCGGCTTTGCTATAATTGTATACAATTGATGACCGCGAATTAGTCCGCAGCGGCGGCGGCGGCACGCTTGCGGCGCGCAACGCGTGCGGCCCACACGCCGGCCCGCGCGCGCCACATCGCGATTTTCCGTGGATATCCGCGGTGATGCGACATTTATGACACGCCCCCTTCAAACCGTGACAGTCGTGCAACATCTGGCACGCCGCTTGCGAGTTCTGATCCAGCAATCGAAAGGGATTGCGTACGTCCTCGGTTCACCCGCGGGATGTTTGCTCGTCCGGCTCCGAACGCGCTGCACATTGCGTGAGCAAACTCTCGAAGTTCTTCGGTTGAAGCAACGCGGGTCGCGAATGCGGGGGTTGGGGGTAATAAAGGGGCTGAGAGGAGATTTCCATGCTTGTTACTCGTTTCACGTCGGCGCTCGCCGTGGGCGGCGCTCCTGGGCTTGGGGGCAAGCGCCTCGGTGGCGACGGCGGCCGACTTGATGCCGCTCAAGGTCAAGGCACCGCCGCCGCGCGATGTCGCTCGACATCCATTACTTCGCGGACGTCACGTTCCTGAACGACTACATCACGCCGCGCGGCTTGCTGGTGACCAATACCGGCCTGACCACGCAGATTCTCGACCGGGATAGTCCATCGACCTCTACAAGGACAAGATGCGGCTTCATCAACGACGTCAGCGTCAATGGCGGGGTCTGGAGCGACCTGTGGAGCAACCAGCACGACGCGCACGTCGACCCGCTGGAACGAGTTCGACTGGTTGGTCGGGATGAACGTCACCTTCGCGCAAAACTGGACGTTCGGGGTGCAATATATCGAGTTCATCCCGCCGGCGGCCGATCTCGCCACCAGCTTCCCGGCGATCGAGCACAACATGGAGTTCAGCCTCGCCTACGACGACACCGGCTGGGGCTTCGCCGATTCCGATTCATCCCTATGTCAAGCTGTTCTACGAGCTGCAGGGTCCGTCCACGGTCGTGCTGGGCAAGAGCGGCCAGACCTACGACGTCGAGCTCGGCATGGTGCCGACGCTACGATGCCAAGAAGGCGAGCGGCATGCCGCTGGTGCTCACGGCGCCGACCTGGATCACGGTCGGACCGTGCAGCTACTGGAACAAGAACGACGGCACGACCAATAAGTGCGGCACCTTGTCGACGGCGCCGTGCGCGCCCAGCAATGCCGGCGTCTTCACCACCGGGCTGCAGGGCAAATTGGCGCTCGATGCGATCGTGCCGAAGCGGCTGGGCAGCTGGTACGTGAAGGCGGGAGGCCGCTACTACCACATCATCAACGACGCCCTGCTTGGCGGCCCAGGAGTTCACCGGCGCGGCAGGCGGCCCGGCCGGCTGATTGGAACCTTCCCGAACGCCCATCGCGACGTCGGCGTGGTCTACGCCGGGCTGGGCCTCGGCTTCTGACGCAATTGCTACGGAGGCGGATGTCGCTCACGACCCCCGCCTCCACGGCCGGGACAGTTTTGGTTTCTGGCGACGTAAGGCGCTGCGGCGCATACGTGCTCTCGACGCTTTCAGGTGCGGGGGGCAAGCCGATGCATCGACCGAGGCCATGCAGGCCTCGAGGACATGCATGTGCATCGAACAACCTGATCGACAGGAGGGTGTGATGACGATGATGGAGCAACGCCGCCCGGCCTTGTGGACCCCGGGCGACTGGAATGCATTTTTCGGCTTCGGCACGAATATTCTGGTCAACATGCTGGTCCTGACCGGCCTGCTGCGCTTCGTGCTGAAGATGCCGGACGCGATCGTGTTCGGGCGCATCCTGCCGGCGCTCGGGCCTGATGATGTGCCTCTCCACGTTCTACTACGCGTACCTGGCCTATCGGCTGGCGGCCAAGACCGGCCGCAGCGACGTGTGCGCGCTGCCCTCGGGCATCAGCGTCCCGCATATGTTCATCGTCACATTCGTGATCATGCTGCCGATCGCGCTCAAGACCAATGATCCGATCAAGGGCTGGGAAGCCGGCCTGGTCTGGGTGTTCTTCCAGAGCTTCATCCTGATGATCGGCGGCTTCATCGCGCCCTATATCCGCAAGATCACCCCGCGCGCCGCGCTGCTCGGCACGCTCGCCGGCGTCTCGATCACATTCATCGCCATGCGGCCTGCGCTCGAGATGTACATGACGCCGGTCATCGGGCTCACCTGCTTCGCCATCATCCTGGTGAGCTGGTTCGGCGGCTTCAAATATCCCAAGGGCATTCCGGCGGGGCTGGTCGCCATCGCGGTCGGCACGCTCATCGCATGGGGCTCCAACGTGCTCGGCTTGGGCTATGGCGGCTTGAGCGTCGCCGGCGTGACCGGCGCCTTCGCCAATTTCGGATTCTCCCTGCCGATCCCGGCGGTCGATCACGTGTTCTCCGGCTTCCAATATCTCGGCGTGATCCTGATCACCGCGATCCCCTTCGGCATCTATGATCTGGTCGAGGCGATGGACAACGTGGAGAGCGCCGAGGCGGCCGGCGACCCCTACCCGACCACGCGCGTGCTCACCGCCGACGGCATTGTCAGCCTGATCGGCTGCCTGATGGGCAATCCCTTCATCAACGCGGTCTATATCGGGCACCCGGGCTGGAAATCCATGGGCGGCCGCATCGGCTATTCGGCGGCGACCGGGCTCATGGTGATCGTGCTGGCGTGGTTCGGCGTCATCTCGCTCTTGCTGGCGGTGATCCCGGTGGTCGCGATCTCGCCCATCCTGCTCTATATCGGGATGCTGATCGGGGCGCAGGCGTTCCAGACCACGCCCTCGACCCATGCGCCCGCGATCGTGCTGGCTCTGACGCCGCACCTCGCCGGCTGGTGCAAGACGCTGATGGACGGCGCGCTCGGAGCCGCCGGCACCTCGGCGGGCGCCGTCGGCTTCGACAAGCTCGGCAATGTCGGGCGTGCTCTACCATGGGCTGGAGATCCTCGGCGGCGGCGCCATCCTGACCGGCCTGGTGCTGGCGGCGATCGGCGCCTTCATCATCGACAAGAAGTTCGCGCACGCCGCCGCCTTCGCGGCCGCCGGCGCCGTGCTCACCTTCTTCGGCTTCATGCACGGCGAATCGATCGGGATCGCGGTCACCCCCACGGTCGCGGTCGCCTACGCCATCGTGGCCGCCTTCCTGTTCGGCTTGAGCCGCTATCCGGCCATGGCGTCGGCCGCGGAGCCGATGTCCGACAAGGGGCTGGCCGGCGATGCCGGCCGAGTGAGCGCGACGGATATGACTGGCATCAAGCAAGGGCGATAGATCGGAAGCGACATTCGAGCGATCGTCCGGTCTGCTCCAAATGACTTCCCCGCCGGTTTCCTCCCCCTTTCCGGCGATCCTCCGCCCCGAAACCCATGGTTCGGGGCGGAGGTATTTTCGGGTCCGGGCATTTCGGACACCGGCGCGCCAAGCGCGTACGCCAGGCGCTCCCAGGCGGCCCGCAAGCGAGCGTTCAACCTGTCTGTTTCTGATTGCTGATCTGCCCATTTATTGGGCTAAAGCCACGAACTTGCATGCAAAGCTCCGCGAGGAAATCGGCGCCCGGATGCGCCGGCAGCAGAAAAGCCGATCTATTTCAATTCGTTGTCAGCTTGATGCGCGCTCGCGCACGCGGTGGCACGACGCTTGCGGGAGGCTACTGTGAGAGGCTCCTTGGGACGTCACGCGGAAAGCTGCGCCGGACTTGCGCCCACGCGACCGAGCTTCGACAGGCATGGGGAGGTTGCGATGAAACGCCGCGAATTCCTGCGTTCGATGACCGCGCTCGCCGCCGGGAGCGCGCTGCCCATGCCGGCGATCGTGCCGGCGCGCGCGCAATCGCGCCAGGAGACCTTGCTGATCGTTTCCGAGAGCGGTCCCAACAATCTCGATATCCACGGGGTCGGCACCAATGTCCCGGGCTACGAAGCGTCCTGGAATTGCTACGACCGCCTCATCAGCCATGAGATGAAGACGTTGCCCAACGGCACGCCGTACTATGACCGCGACAAGCTCAAGCCGGAGCTCGCCGAGGACATGAATGTCGGCGACATGTCGGTGACGTTCCGGCTGAAGAAGAACGCGACCTTCCACGACGGCACTCCCATCACCGCCAAGGACGTCAAGTGGTCGCTCGATCGCGCCGTCACGGTCGGCGGCTTTCCGACCTTCCAGATGGGCGCCGGCTCGCTCGAGAAGCCGGAGCAGTTCGTGGTGGTGGACGACCACACCGTGCGCGTCGATTTCCTGCGCAAGGACCGCCTCACCGTCCCGGATCTCGCCGTGATCGTTCCCTGCGTGCTCAATTCCGCGCTGGTGCAGAAGCATGCCACCGAGCAGGACCCCTGGGGTCTCGAATACACCAAGCAGAACACCGCCGGCGGGGGCGCCTACAAGGTCGCCAAATGGAGCGCCGGCACCGAGGTCGTCTACGAGCGCAACGAGGATTGGAAAGGCGGTCCGCTGCCGAAGATCAAGCGCATCATCTGGCGCATGGTGCCGTCCTCCGGCAACCGCCGGGCGCTCCTTGAACGCGGGGACGCCGATATCTCCTACGACCTGCCGAACAAGGACTTCGTCGAGCTGCGGGACGCCGGCAAGCTGACCATCGTGTCGACGCCCTACAGCAACGGCATCCAGTATATCGGCATGAACGTGAAGAACCCGCCGTTCGACAATCTGAAGGTGCGCCAGGCGGTCGCCTATGCGCTTCCGTACCAGAAGATCATGGACGCGGCGCTCTACGGCCTCGCCAAGCCGCTCTACGGCGCCCCGGCCGGCACGCCGACGCAGGTGGCCTGGCCGCAGCCGCACGGCTACAACACCGACATCGCCAAGGCCAAGGCGCTCATGGCCGAGGCCGGTTATCCCGGCGGCTTCGAGACCACGCTCTCCTTCGATCTGGGGTTTGCCGGCGTGAACGAGCCGATCTGCGTGCTCACGCAGGAAAGCCTGGCTCAAATCGGCATCAAGACCACGATCAACAAGATTCCGGGCGCCAATTGGCGCACCGAGCTGACCAAAAAGACCATGCCGCTCTACACCAACGTGTTCTCGGGCTGGCTCGACTATCCGGAATACTTCTTCATCTGGTGCTATCACGGCAAGAACTCGATCTTCAATACGATGAGCTACCAGTCGAAACCCATGGATGCGCTGATCGACGGCGCGAGCGCGGCGGCCGCGATCGGCGACCAGGCGACCTACGACAAGGACGTGAAGGGCTTCGTCGAGCTGGCCTTCGCCGACATTCCGCGCATCCCGCTCTATCAGCCCTATGTCAACGTCGCGATGCAGAAGAACATTTCCGGCTATCAATACTGGTTCCACCGCCGGCTCGACTACCGCGCGCTGGTCAAGGGTTGAGCCCATGAGCGTGGGGTGGGCAAAATTGCCTGGCACCGCGACGATGATCGTGAAGCGTCGCGCAATTTTGCCCGCGCGGAGGCACGGCGGGGCCCGACGCGTGGGCAACGCGGCCTTGGGCGATTGCGCCCCGACGCCGCCATGCCCACCCTACGAGAACGCGCGTGAGGCAAGGACCAACGCCGTGCTGAGCATGATCTTCAAGCGGCTGCTGCTGGCGGTGCCGAGCCTGATCGGCGTGGTGATCGTCACCTTTCTGCTGACGCGCGCGCTCCCGGGCGATCCGGCCGCCTATTTCGCCGGCCCCGCCGCCACCAAGGAGGCGGTCGAGCAGGTGCGGGTCAAGCTCGGCCTCGACAAGCCGCTGCTGGTCCAGTTCGTCCGCTATGTCGGCGACTTGTCGCGGGGCGACCTGGGCGCGTCCTTGACCACCGGCCAGCCGGTCGCGACCGAGATCAGGACCCGCCTGCCGGCGTCGGCGGAGCTCACCCTCCTGGGCCTGCTCCTGGCCGTGGCGACCGCCGTCCCGCTCGGCATCATGGCGGCGATCCGCCCGGGCTCGCTCGTCGACCATGCCTGCCGCATCATCACCACCGCCGGCGTCTCG
Organism: uncultured Alphaproteobacteria bacterium; assembly: GCA_963744275.1. Taxonomy (GTDB): domain Bacteria; phylum Pseudomonadota; class Alphaproteobacteria; order Rhizobiales; family Xanthobacteraceae; genus VAZQ01. The sequence continues at coordinate 36,622 of CAVUSX010000016.1, read as the reverse complement.
CTGCCGGTCTTCTTCACCGGCCTGATCCTGGTCTACGTGTTCTACTACCTGTTGGGCTGGGCGCCCGCTCCGCTCGGCCGGCTCGACGTCTTCTTCAGCCCGCCCGAACAGGTGACCGGCTTCTACCTGATCGACAGCCTGATCGCGCGCGACGGCGCGCTCTTCATGGCGAGCCTCGAGCAGCTGGTGCTGCCGGCGCTCACGCTCGCCATCTTCTCGCTGGCGCCGATCGCGCGGATGACGCGCGCCTCGATGCTGGCGGTGCTGTCGTCGGATTTCGTGCGCACCGCGCGCGCGAGCGGCCTCTCCGGCTACACCGTCATCGTCACCTATGCGTTCCGTAACGCCATGCTGCCGGTCGTCACCACGCTCGGCATGGTGTTCTCCTTCCTGCTTGGCGCCAATGTCCTGGTGGAGAAGGTATTTGCCTGGCCCGGCATCGGCTCGTTCGCGGTCGAGGCGCTCATCGCTTCCGATTTCGCGCCCGTTCAGGGCTTCGTGCTCACCATGGCGGTGATGTATGTCATGCTCAATCTCGCCATCGACATCATCTACGGGATCATCGATCCGCGATTGAGGCTCGAGGCATGAGCGAGCTCGCTCTGCCCAAAGGCGGCGAGCCGCGCGCAGGAGGCCTCGGGGCGGCGCTGCGGCATGTCCGCTACGTCCTGCGCGAGAACGCGGTGACGGGCTTTGCATTCGGGCTGTTCGTGCTGATCGTGCTCGCGGCCGCGCTCGGCCCCTATCTCGTGCCCTATGACCCGCTCGCGAGCGACACGGCGGCGGCCCTCAAGGGTCCTTCGCTCGCCCATTGGTTCGGCACCGACCAGCTCGGCCGCGACGTGTTCAGCCGCGTCATCGTGGCCACGCGGCTCGATTTCTTCATCGCGATCGCATCGGTGGCCCTGGTCTTTCTGATGGGCGGCATCGCCGGCGTCGCGGCCGGGTTCTTCGGCGGCTGGACCGACCGCATCGTCGGCCGCATCGCCGATACCATCATGGCCTTTCCGCTCTTCGTGCTGGCCATGGGGATCGTCGCCGCGCTCGGCAATTCGGTGCAGAACATCATCCTGGCCACCGCGATCGTGAATTTTCCGCTCTATGCGCGCGTCGCCCGCGCCGAGGCGAATGTGCGTCGCGAGGCCGGCTTCGTGCTGGCGGCGCGGCTGTGCGGCAACGGCGAGGCCCGCATCCTGCTCGCCCAGGTGCTGCCCAACATCATGCCGATCATGGTGGTGCAGATGTCGCTGACCATGGGCTACGCCATCCTCAACGCCGCCGGCCTCTCCTTCATCGGGCTCGGCGTGCGCCCGCCGACGGCCGAATGGGGCATCATGGTGGCCGACGGCTCGACCTTCATGGTGTCGGGCGAGTGGTGGATCGCGTTATTCCCCGGCGCCGCCCTGATGCTCGCCGTGTTCTGCTTCAATCTGCTCGGCGACGGGCTGCGCGACATCGTCGATCCGCAGCGACGGACTTGAGAGCCACGATGACGACGGTTCCGCTTCTCGACATCCACGATCTCACCGTCGAGTTCGCGACCCGCCGCGGCACCGTGCGGGCGGTCGAGCAGATCGACCTGCACCTCGCCAAGGGCGAGACCGTCGGCATCGTGGGCGAATCGGGCTCGGGCAAGTCGGTCACGTCCTACGCAGTGATGCGCATCCTCGACCGCGCCGGGCGGATCGCCCATGGATCGGTGCATTTCAGCGGGCTCGACCTCACCGCCGCCAGCGAGAGCGCGATGCGCGACCTGCGCGGCCGCGAAATCTCGATGATCTTCCAAAATCCGCGCGCGGCGCTCAATCCGATCCGCAAGGTCGGCCGCCAGATCGAGGACGTGCTCTTGCAGCACGCCCAGACCGCGCCCGCGCAGGTGGCCGAGAAGGCCATCGAGATCCTGGATCAGGTGCGGATCGCGCGACCGCGCGAGCGTTACCATGCCTATCCGTTCGAGCTGTCGGGGGGCATGTGCCAGCGCGTGGTCATTGCGCTCGCGCTCGCCTGTCGCCCGCAGCTCTTGATCGCCGACGAGCCGACCACCGGCCTCGACGTCACCACCCAGAAAACCGTGATGGACTTGATCGTCGAGCTCACCCGCGAGCGCGGCATGGCCACCATCCTGATCACCCACGATCTGGGGCTGGCGGCCGTCTATTGCGACCGCATCGTCGTGATGGAGAAGGGCCACGTGGTCGAGAGCGCGACCGCGCGGTCGGTCTTCACCGCGCCGTCGCATGCCTATACCCGAAAGCTGATGCGGGCGACGCCCCGCCCCGGCGCGTCGCTGCGCGACCTCCTGCCGGAGGAGGATGCGGCGGCCGTCCCGACCACGCCAGCGGACGTCGAAAAAGCCGGCGCCGGCACCGAGCGCACGCCGCTCGGCGGCTCGGCGCCGCTCGGCGGCTTCACGCCGCTCCTGGTGGTGGAGAAGCTGGTGAAGGAGTATCCGCGCAAGCGCGCCGGGCATACCTTCCGGCAGCTCTTCGGCCGCAAGCCGCCGCCCGAGCCGGAGACGTTTCGTGCCGTGGACGGGGTGAGCTTCGTGGTCAACCGCGGCGAAAGCGTCGGGCTGGTGGGCGAATCCGGATGCGGCAAATCCACGACCTCCACCATGGTGATGCGCCTCATCGACAAGACCGACGGGGTCATCATGTTCGACGGGGAGGACATCGGCGCCATCCCGGCCAGGGAGTTCGCCCGGCTGCCGCTGCGCAAGCGCATCCAGATGGTGTTCCAGGATCCGACCGACAGCCTCAATCCACGCTTTACCGCGGCCCGCGCCATCGCGGATCCGCTGCTGCGGCTGGGCGATCTGAAGGGACGCGACGCCGTGCGCGCCCGCTGCGAAGAGCTCGCCCGGAAGGTCGGGCTTCCGCCCGGGCTCCTCGATCGATTTCCGCACCAGCTCTCCGGCGGACAGAAGGCGCGTGTCGGCATCGCGCGCGCGATCGCGCTCAATCCCGATCTCGCCATCCTGGACGAGCCGACCGCGGCCCTCGACGTCTCGGTGCAGGCGGTCGTGCTCAATCTGCTCCACGAGCTCAAGCAGTCGCTCGGCATGAGCTACCTTTTCGTCTCCCACGACCTCAACGTGGTGCGGCTCTTGTGCGATCGCGTCATCGTCATGCGGGCCGGACGGATCGTCGAGCAGGGGCCGACCGAGCGGGTCTTGTCTGCGCCGCAGGAACAATATACTCGCGATCTCCTGACCGCCATTCCGCATCCGCGGTTCGACGCGTAAGGCAAGCAGGCAGCATGGCGAGAACGCGTAAATCGCGCCCGAAGGTGAAGGCGCGGGCAGCATCCGCAGCAAAGATGCGGGCACGAAAGAAGCCGCCGGCGCGGCGGAAGCCGGCTGACAGCGCAAAATCCAGCAAGGCGCCGCCGTCCGACCCGCTCGATGATTTCGTGCAATCGGCCGCGCGCGTGCTGGCGCTGCCGGTCGAGCCGCAATGGCTCGCCGCCATCAAGGCCAATCTCGCGGTGAACCTGCGGCTGGCGGAATTGGTGGCGGAATTCGCCCTGCCGGACGAATCCGAACCCGCGCCCATATTCAGGGCGTGAGGCGACAAGATGCCGATCGATCCAACCAACGCCTGCGCCGCCGAGATCGCGCGCGCCGTGAGCACCGGCGAGGTGAGCGCCGCCGAGGTGATCGAGCAGACGCTGCTGGCCATCCGGATGCGCGACCCGGTTCTCAATTGTTTCACCGCCGTCACCGCGGAGCGTGCCGCCGCCCGGGCGCGGGCCATCGATCTCGATCGTGGCGGCAACAAGCCGCTCGGACCGCTGGCGGGCGTCCCGTTCGCGGTCAAGAACCTGTTCGATGTCGCCGGACTGCGCACGCTGGCGGGCTCCAAGATCAACCGCAGCCGCGCGCCCGCGACCCGCGATGCGGTCCTGATCGAGCGGCTCGAGGGAGCCGGCGCCATCCTGGTGGGCGCACTCAACATGGGCGAATACGCCTACGACTTCACCGGCGAGAACGTGCATGCCGGCCCCTCGCGCAATCCGCATGACACCCGCCGCATGACCGGCGGCTCCTCGGGTGGCTCCGGCGGCGCGGTCGCGGGCCGGCTGGTGCCGCTCGCGCTCGCTTCCGACACCAACGGCTCGATCCGTGTGCCGGCTTCGTTCTGCGGCCTGTTCGGGCTCAAGCCCACCTATGGGCGCTTGACGCGCACGCGCACGTTTCCGTTCGTGGCGAGCCTCGATCATCTGGGCCCGCTCGCGCGCAGCACGCAGGATCTCGCGCTCGCCTACGATGCCATGCAGGGTCCCGATCCGCAGGATGCGGGTTGCGCCGAGCGCGCGGCGGAGCCGGTGACGCCGCTCATCGGGCGCGGGGCCGAGGGTCTCACCATCGCGGTCGCGGGCGGCTATTTTCGCGCCGGCGCCGGCCCCGAGGCCTTCGCGGCGGTCGATGGCGTGGCGGCGGCGCTCGGCGCCAACCGGGACGTCGAGCTGCCGCAGGTCGCGCGGGCGCGGGCGGCCGCCTATGTGATCACGGCGACCGAGGGCGCGGCGCTGCATCTCGATCGGCTGCGCACCCGGGCGCAGGATTTCGATCCCGCGGTGCGCGACCGGTTGATCGCGGGCGCCATGGTGCCGGCGGCGCTGGTCGCCAAGGCGCAAATTTTCCGCCGCTGGTACCGCGAGCGCGTGCTCGAATTGTTCGAGACGGTCGACGCCATCCTGGCGCCGGCGACGCCGTGCACGGCACCGGCGATCGGCCAGACCACGTTTCGGCTCGACGGAGAGGAGGTGCCGCTGCGACCCAATCTCGGCATCTACACCCAGCCGATCTCGTTCATCGGCCTGCCCGTGGTCGCGGTGCCGCTGCCGCGCTCGCCGCTGCCGATCGGCGTGCAGATCATCGCGGCGCCCTGGCGCGAGGACGTGGCGCTGCGCATCGCCTGGGCGCTCGAGCGCATGGGCATCGCGGCTGCGCCGGCGCCGCCGAGCTAATTCAGGCCCGTCCCGGCCGGCCCGGATACGGGCCCGGCGCGCGCCTCACTTGATGAAGCTCAGATACGACGCCAGCGCCGCGATCTGGTCCGATGACAATTTGCTGGCGATATCGGGCATCGGCGGCCCGGAGTTGAGGTGATAGCCTTGGCCCCACTGCGCGAGCGTGCGCTGCAAATACGAATAAGCGAGCCCGCCCAGGCGCGGAATCTGCCCGACCCCCTCCGCGTTGGGGCCATGGCAGACCACGCAGGCCACGATATTGTCCTCCGGCATGCCTTGTTGATAGATCGTTCTGCCGGTGGCCACCAGCTCGGTGTCGCCGTCGCCGGCCGGCCGCGGCGGCAGCGTTGCAAAATAGGTCGCGAGCGCGTGCGCGCTCTGGGCGCTGAGGCTTTCGGCGGCACCCCACATGTACTGTTTGGAGAATGGATTGTCGCGCGCATGGCTGCGGAAGCCCGCCAGCTGATTCTCGATATATTGCGGTCGCTGCCCGGCGAGCCGCGGCGCCGGCGTGTAGCCCTGCGCCCCGGTGCCGTGGCACCAGGTGCAATTGCGGACGGCGAGGCCTTCCGCGTGAACAGCCGGCGCGGAAACCGCAAAGAACGAAATCGCGAGGATCGCCAGTCGCGGCCTTATGCCCATCATGACTTCGAATTCCACGCTGCTTGCCTCTTGTGAGCCGTGAGGTGCCGGACATGATTATCTCAGCTCGCTGACATAGGCTGCGACGGCCTCGATCTGCGACTTGCTCAAGCTGTGGGCGACCGGGCTCATGATGCCCGAGGTGTCGGGTTTCGCGGTATTCTGACCGCGCTCCTTGCCCCAATTGGTCAGCTCCTTGATGAGATAGGGATAGAGCTGGCCGGCGAGCCGGGGAATTTCTCCGCTGCCGGTCGCGTCCGGACCGTGGCAGGCGGCGCAGGCCGCGATGTTGGCGTCGGGGACGCCGTCCTCGAAGATCTTCTTCCCCTCCCCCGCGAGCTGCCGCGGCGCGCCGCCGATCGGCGCAGGATTGAGATCGTGGAAATTCGCGGCGAGAACCGACACCATCGCGGGGCTCAGGACGTGCGCGACGTTGAACATGATATTGTTGGTCCGCCTGTGCTCGATAAAGGCCCGCAGCTGATTTTCGATATATTCGGTCTGCTGCCCGGCCAGACGCGGTATCGGGAAATAGCCGCGGAAGCCTTGCGCCGACACCCCGTGGCAGTCCTTGCAATAGCTCAGCTTGGCCTGGACGCTCCCGCGCGCAGCCGCGTGCTCGCCCTCGGCGCGGGCCGCCCCGGCGAGCGCCAGAGCCAGGATCGCGGTTTGCAATGCCGGACGCAGCCGCATGGGATCACTCCAGATAGCTCACATAAGCGGCGACGGCCTTGATTTGCGCGTCGGTCAGGCCGCGCGCGATCGGCGCCATGATGTCGGAGGTGCCCTCTCCCCGCTCCTTGCTCCAGTTCGTCAATTGGAGCGACACATAGGGGTAGAGCTGACCGGCAAGCCGGGGAAACTGCCCGGTGCCTTTGGCGTCCTTGCCGTGACAGGACGCGCAGGCGGGAACATTGGCGCCCGCAACGCCCTCCTCGTAGATTTGCTTGCCGGCGGCGACCAGCTCCTTGGGCGCGTTCGCCAGCGGCTTGGGATCGAGGTCGTGGAAACTGTTCGCCAGCGCCGTGATCATCGCCGGGCTGAGCACATGCCCCACGTTGAACATGATATTGTTGGTGCGCTTGTGCTCGGAGAAGCCCTGCAGCTGGTTTTGGATATAGTCCACCTGCTGTCCGGCGAGCCGCGGGATCGGGTAATAGCCGAGGAAGCCTTGCGCCGATACGCCGTGACAGACCTCGCAATATTGCAGCTTGGCCCGGACGTCCTGGCTCGAGACGGTGGCGGCGTCGTTCGCCGCGCGGGCCGGCCCCGCCGGCATGACGGCCGCAAGCGCCATGAGCGCCACGGCGCAGCGCGATGCCGATCGCAAGCTGATCCCCTTCATGATCGGTCTTGGTCCCATGATCTTGCGCGCCTCGACACGATCTACTGACCGCCCCACATATGGAAATTCAACCCGAGCTTGGCGATCTGGACGCTCTGCTTGAAGTCGACCGGACCCGACACCGCGTTGACGGGGTCGGACATCAACACGCTGTGGTGGCCGAACTGATAATAATCGTATTCCAGCACCAGCGACCAATGGTGGTAGAACGCCCAGTCGACGCCGCCGCCCACGACCCAGCCCAGCCGCTGGTCCAAGCCCTCGAAACCGAAGGGGATGCCGGTGAAGGTGCCGGTGACGTCGTATTTGTCTCCGGCCCAGGCGGCGCCACCCTTGACGTAGAACAGCCAGCGGTCGGCGGCATAGCCGAAACGCGCGGTCGCGCTGGCGATGAAGTCCGTGCGCGCGGTCACCAGCGCGGTATCGCCGCTGAACGGGAGCGCGACGGTCGTGCTGCCCTTCATGGTCGAGCCGGACGCGGCGCCCTCGACGCCGACCACCCAGCTGGGAGCGAACTGATAGTCGCAGCCGATCTGCCCGCCGACCACGACGCCGGTGGGGCTGACCCTGACGGTGGTGACGCCGGTCGTCACCGGGCCGCCCGAGAGGGTGTCCTGCACGAGCTGCACCGGATCGGTGACGTCCTTGCGGGCCCAGCCGCCGCCCACGTGGGCGCCGAGATAGCAGCCGGTCCAGCTGAAGATCGGCGGCAGCATGGGCGCTTTGGTGGGGATCGGCATGTCGGCGGCCAGCCCGAGCCCCGGCACGCCCAACCAGCACGTCGCCGCACCGACGAGCAGCAGCTTTTTCATGGCACGTGTCTCCGTGTGCATGCGCGGCCGCCCTACATCGCAAACCACAGATGCAGGAACAGCGTGTTGTTGTCGCTGGCGCCGACGGTGGTGCCGTCGAACTTGTTGTAGAACGTATAGTCGAGCCCGATCCGGACGTTTCCCCACGGCCAACCCGGCGCCTTGCTGGCGCTGAACGGGATGTAGGCGATCTCGGCGATGAAGCCGTTGCTGTCCGGGCTGAAACCGCTGGAAAGACCCGCATACAAGATCGGATCGCTGGTGCCCCAGGTGTCGAAATACTGCCCGGTCAGCACGATCCGGTTGTCGTTGCCGTAGGCGAGCGATCCCACCAGATGGAGCGAGTTGAGCTCGTTCTGCGGATTGGCTGAGCCGGTCAGGCCGAAGGTCGAATCGAGCTCTTGAAACTCGTGAATGTAGCTGCCGCGCACCGTCACCCAGTAGTTGTCGCCCTGATACTGATACTGCGTGTCGAAGCCCACGTCGGTGAACTTGTCGGTTTGCGAGAAGGTGCTGGTATCGCCGGTGCCCGGATTGATCCAGTTACGAACATTGGTCTGCATTCCGAACGTGCCGACCATGAGGTAATGATTGCCCCAATGCGGCTCGAGCGCCACCCGCCAATAAGGCGCGACCCCGTCGATCAACCCGGGCGCGCCATAGGGATCGATGCCGAGCGCGTTCTGCGCCCCGAAATCGAGGGTCCGATAGAAGGTCGCCTCCAGGTAAAGCAGGTCGTTGATGTAGGCATAGACGCCGGCGCCGACCGCATTGCGCCCCCCAAAGGTGCTTTCGATGACTGTCTTGGTCGCCGGGCGCTCCCGCCAAGGTCGATGCGGCCTGCGGGAACGCCCAAGCCGGCGTGGTGTTCCATACGTCCTGCACCGTGGGATTGTTGTTGGCGGTGATGCCGAAGATCGCATCGACGCCGCCGATCGTCGTGGTCTTCACAAAACGGACATCGGTATTGTCCCAGCTCCAGGCATGCCCGAACGGATCCGCCAAATCCGCCCGCGCCGGGAGGCGCGTAGGTGACCTGCGCGAAAGCCCCGATGTTGTCGGTGATGGCGCCGCCCCAGAACCCGCTGAAGGGCGAGATCACGATGTTGTCGTTGGGCTTCCACGGATCGGTGGGAGGCGCCAGCGGTGCCTGCGTGTGGGTGTAGCCGATGATCGCCATCATGGCGACGGGCGGGACATAGTCCTTGTCGTCGCTCGAGTCGGCTCCCGCGTTGGCGGCTTTCAGGTACATGTTCATCTTGGCGGCTTGCGCGCGCGCATTCTCCGCAAAGGCCGGAAACGGGGTGGTGCGGAACATGCCGCCGCCGACCGTATAGCCCAGGAGCTTGAAACGGCGGCCGTACGGCGTGAGGAACGGAAAGTCGGTGTGGCAGGTCCCGCACGGTTGCCCGGTCTGGCGGGCGAAGCTCGGCAGGGCTTGCGCGGGTGGCGCAAAGCCGATCGTCAGGAATACCGCCAGGACGATGAGCGCCCCGACAGCGCCGACGATCCTGAAACTTTCCGACCCGTCAGCGGCGCAAGCCCGTTCATTCCTCATTGGGGGACGGTGTCCATGTATTCCGTGCGGAAACACAGAATCGTCAAGAGACCAGCCTGTATCGTAAAGTCTGCTGGCGACCACTGTCCAAAAATGGACAATGGCTGAGATTTCACGGACGTGTTGTGTTTGAGCAACATATACTTGGCATCCCCCTGGCAGCCATCTGACAACGCCTGACAACTGTCCGACATTGATCTAGATCAAAATTCATTGTGGAGGTCGTCGCAATCGCTGCCGGCGACCGCTCTGGCGAGGCACGCAAGGAGAGGCTCGATGGAGATCGATCTACCGGAGGTCGTGGCGCAGGTGCGCGCGGCCTTCGCGCGCTACGAGGACGCATTGGTCGCAAACGACGTCGCGGCGCTCGACGCGATGTTTCATGACGATGCGCGCACGATCCGTTACGGCGGCGCAGAGAACCTCTACGGCTACCAGGCGATCGAGGCGTTCCGGGCGGCGCGCTCGCCGGCCGGCCTGGCACGCACCCTGTCGGACACGGTGATCACCACCTATGGGCGCGATCATGCGGTCGCCTCGACGCTGTTCCGCCGCGCCTCCACGCCCGGCAAGGTCGGCCGGCAGATGCAGACCTGGGTGCGCTTTCCACAAGGCTGGCGCGTGGTCGCCGCCCATGTGAGCCTGATCGACGAGGTGAAGTGACGACTCGCTGTCATCGTCCGCGAAGGCGGACGACCAGTAATCGCCGACGTGTCGGTCAAAACTTGCGCTTGCGACTATCGGGTGCTCCGCCTTCGCTGAGCATGACAAGCCGGAAATGCCGTCAGGCCGGCACTTTCTGGGCCGCCAGGAAGGCGCGCCAGCCACCGAAGCTCGAGATATCGCGGGCGCCGGCGAGCGCCTCGGATTCCACCAGGAAGCCCTGCACGCTGCGGCCGTCGGCGAGCCTGATGGTGCCGATCGACATCGGGGCCGGCACGGCGGCGACGAAGCGGCCGAAGTGCTCGCCCGGCAAGGCCCAGATCTCGATCTCGATCGCGGCGCCGGCGCCCTTTCGTACCCGCAGCAGGCCCGGCTTCGCGGGCTCTACTTGCGCCAACGCGTAAAGCTTGTAGTCGGCCGCCGTCAGCGTCGCCTCGAGCAGGCGCGCGCCCAACGATATGAGCTCGCCGTTGAGCGGCATGCCGCCGAGATGCGCCCCGACCACCGCGATCGCGATCTCGCCTTCGGCCGGCAGCGCGGAGAGCGCCGGCAGCGGCGGTTGCGGGCGCTCGAGCGCCCCGAGCGCAAGCCCGCTGTCGGCATGAAACACGCGCCCGATCGAGGCCAGCATGGCGTCGTGCCCCGCCCGCCCCAACAGCGTGATGCCGAACGGCGTGCCGTCGGCATGCAGCGCGGCCGGCAGCGCGAGGGCGCACAGGTCGAGCAGATTGACGAAATTGGTGTAGGTGCCGAGCCGGCTGTTGAGCCGGAGCGGATCGGCCAGCACCTCGTCGACCGTATAGACGGTCGGCACGGTGGGCAGCAGCAGCGCATCGATCGCGACAAAGACGTGGTCGCGCATGCGGCGCAATGCTTCCAGCCGGTAGAAGGCCTCGAACGCATCGACCGCGCTCGGCCGCGCGCCCGCGAGCACGATCTCGCGCGTGATCGGATGCAGGGACTGCGGCGCCGAGGCGATCAGGGCGCGCGCCGCGATATAGCGCTCCGCCACCCAGGGCCCCTCATAGAGCAGGCGGGCGGTCTCATAGAACGGCTCCATGTCGATCTCGACCATGGTGGCGCCGAGCCCGGCGAAGCGCGCCATGGCGGCCTCATAGGCGGCGGCCGCGACACGGTCGCCGAAGAACAGCCGCTGGCCCGGTGCCGGCACGCCGAGCCGCAGGCCGCGCGGCACCGCGCCGAGCCGTCCGGGCGCACGCGCGCGCGAATACGGATCGGCCGGGTCGGGGCCGGCGATCACGGTGAGCGCCGCGAACGCGTCATCGGTGGTGAGCGCAAACAGCGAGACGCAGTCGAGCGTGCGGCAGGCCGGCACCAGCCCGGAGGTGGACACGAGGCCGAGGCTCGGCTTGAGCCCCACGATGTTGCTCAGCGCCGCCGGCACGCGGCCGGAGCCGGCCGTATCGGTGCCGAGCGCAAGCGGCACCAGGCCGGCCGCGACCGCAATCGCCGAGCCGCTGCTCGAGCCGCCCGGGATCAGGCGCGCATCGAACAGATTGCGCGGAATGCCGTAGGGCGAGCGCACCCCGACCAGGCCGGTGGCGAACTGATCGAGATTGCTCTTGCCGATCACGAGCGCGCCGGCGCGCTTGAGCCGAGCGACCGCGGTCGCATCCGCGGCCGGCCGATACGCGAAGGCCGGGCAGGCCGCCGTGGTCGGCAGGCCCGCGACATCGATGTTGTCCTTGACGGCGACCGGAACGCCGTAGAGCGGACGCTCGACCTCGCCCTCCTCCATCAGCCGGCGCGCTTCCGCCACCACCTCGGCCCGATCGCGCAGCGAGATGAAGATGGCGGGGTCGCCATGGGCGGCAATGCGCGCGAAGCTGCGCTCGACCGTCTCCACCGGAGACATGGTCCTGGCGCGATGGGCTTGCACGATCTGCGCGACGGTCTCGGTCAAGCGCAGCCCTCGGCCGGGCGGCGGCGCGGTTGGGACGGCAGGCGGGCGTCCGGTGGCAGGCCCGCGAATTGGCTGCGGTGAGGTTCCATTTGCCCCTTGATGGTCTAGCCGGACTCGCGCATCGCTACGGGTCATGGTACCGGATTTGGACCCACAGCGCTCCGCAGAAGCTCTCTCCAAGCAATTATTTGGGTGTCGGCCCCATGAACTGGGCCCGCCCGGCAAATCGATTATGATTGAGGCTTCGAATTCCTGGCAATCAGGCGTGAAAGAGGACGCCCTTTCGACCCTTCTACCCATGGGCGAGACGCACAAATGCTGGACCGGGTCGGAGCGGCCGCTGCCTGGAGCGCCACGTCGAGACAAGAGAGCCCACGCTCGCTTTGATTGATCGGCACTCCCAAGCAAGAGCGCCTACGCCGCGCGAAAATGCCGGCTAGATCGCGTGGGCATCGGTCTCGCCGATGCGAATGCGCACCGCGACGTGCCGGCGCAGGCCGAGCCAATTGATTCAAATCAATGTCTGGCGCGTAGCAGCCGGGCACAAATAATCATCCCGGAAACGTGGGAGCGGGCAATGCCTGCGCAGGAAAAACACCTATCTGTCTTCGCCTCGCTCCTGGGCTGGTGGCGAAACCGCACGAGGGCGAACGCCGGCGCGTCGCCGTCCGTGCCCACTGCCATGGACGAGCCGGCACCGCCGGCGGCCCGTCTCTACGACGGCAGCCTTCTGTTCCGTTGCATGGACATGCTGCAGATCGACCGCGACGAGCTCGCGAGCGACGACCCGCTGTTGTTCCGCGAGCTCCAGGGCCGCTGTGCGCTGTGCCGCGACAAGGCGGAATGCATGCACGCGCAGGCGCGCAGATTCGAGGATGCCGATTGGGACCGTTGGCGCGAATATTGCCCGAATTCCTCCACGCTCAGCACCATCGGGGCGGTGCAAAACTGCGCGCTGGCGGGGCAATATCTCAAGATGCCGAGCTCGGACGCCGCGCCGGATCTCGGTTGAACGCGGGCGCGCAACCGCAGGACGGTCGCGGTGCGGCGAGTGCGTGTCATGATCTCGTGACGCTGCCGCCGCATTGCCAAGAAAGACTTGGGCCATGAACATCGAGCGCGCTCTGCGCGGCACGCTGGTGGCGATCGCGATCTGCGGCTTGGCGGGGGGCATCGCGGCGCGGGTCGCCGACCATGCGGACCTGGCTGATCTCCTTTGGGCGATCGGAACGGCGCCGGTGGCGGCGGCGCTCGCGGTCTTCATCGTGCGAGACCTGGCGGCGGGCCGCTTCGGGGTCGACGCCATCGCGCTCCTGTCGATGACGGCGGCGCTCGGGCTGGGCGAGCCGCTCGCCGGCGCGGTCGTCGCGCTGATGTATTCCGGCGGCAACGTGCTGGAGGATTTCGCGGTTTGGCGCGCGGAGCACGATCTGCGCGCGCTCACCGACCGGGCGCCGCGGCTGGCGCATCGGCGGATCGCAGCGGGGACCGAGGACGTGCCGGTCGGCGACATCGCGGTCGGCGATGAAATCCTGGTGCGTGCCGGCGAGGTCATTCCGGTCGACGGCGTGGTCGGGCGCGAGCCTGCGATGGTCGACGAATTGGCGCTGACCGGCGAGCCGATCCCGGTGCCCAAATCCGCCGGCGCGGCACTGCTCAGCGGCGCGTTGAACGCCGGCCAGACGTTCGAGATGACCGCTTCGTCGATCGCGGGCGAAAGCACCTATGCGGGCATCGTGCGGCTGGTGACGGCGGCGCAGGCCGCCAAGGCCCCGTTCGTGCGGCTCGCCGATCGCTATGCGCTGCTGTTCCTGCCGCTGACGCTGGTGGTGGCCGCCATCGCGTGGCTGATCTCCGGCGATCCGGTGCGCTGCCTCGCGGTCCTGGTCGCCGCCACGCCCTGTCCGCTCATCCTGGCGGCGCCGGTCGCCTTCATCGCCGGCGTCGCCCGCGCGGCCCGGCGCGGCATCCTGGTCAAAGGCGGCGGACCGATCGAGAAGCTGGCGCGTGCCCATACGGTCCTGTTCGACAAGACCGGCACGCTGACGGTCGGCGGCGCCCGCCTGCTCTCGATCGAGGCCGCCCCGGGCGAGAGCGGCGACGAGGTGCTGCGGCTCTGCGCCTGCCTGGAGCAGGCTTCGCAGCATGTGCTCGCCGCCGCCATCGTGCAGGCCGCTCTCGCCCGCGGCCTGCCGTTGCAGATGCCGCGGCAGGCGAGCGAATCGGCGGGCGCGGGCCTGCACGGCATGATCGCGGGCAGGCGCGTGAGCGCCGGTTCCGGCGACATGATCCTGGCCGGCCGGCGTCCCGACCCATGGGCGGCGCGCGCGCTGCGCCGCGCCTCCTGGCGCTCGGCGCTGGTGGTCTTCGTCGCGGTCGAAGGCCGTCCGATCGGAGCGCTGCTGCTGGCCGATGAACTGCGCGGCGAAACCCCGCATGCCATCCGCATGCTGCGCGCGGCCGGCATCGCCCGCATCGTGATGGTGACCGGAGATCGCGCGGCGGCGGCGCAGACGATCGGAGCCGCGCTCGACCTCGATTGCGTGCTCGCCGACCGGGTTCCCTCCGACAAGGTCGACGCGGTGCGCTCCGAGCAGCGGCAACATCCCACCATCATGGTGGGGGACGGCATCAACGATGCCCCGGCCCTGGCGGCGGCCGACGTGGGCATCGCCATGGGGGCGCGCGGCGCCAGCGCCTCGTCGGAGGCCGCCGACGTGGTGATCCTGGCTGACCGGCTCGATCGGGTCGGCGAGGCGGTCGTGATCGCACGCCGCGCGCGCCGCATCGCGGTGGAGAGCATCGTGGTCGGCATGGCGCTGTCCGGGCTCGCGATGCTGGCCGCGATGATGGGCTGGCTCCTGCCGGTGCCGGCCGCGCTGGTGCAGGAGGGTATCGACGTGGCGGTCATCCTCAATGCGCTGCGGGCGCTGCGCCCGGCGCCAGGCGGCGCGGCGCGCACGATACCGGCCGCGGCCGGACGCGCGCTGCGCCACGATCACGTCGCCCTGCGCCGCAGCCTCGACCGTCTGCGCGCGATCGCGGATCATCTCGACGATGCGTCGCCGCGGACCGCAGCGGCCTTGATCGCGGAGGCGAACAGCGTGGTTCAGGGGGACGTGGTGGCGCACGAGCGCGACGACGAAGGCAAGGTCTACCCCACGCTCGCCAAAGTCATCGCCGGCGGCTACGGGCTTGCGGCCATGAGCCGGGCGCATCGCGAGATCCTGCACCTGGCGCGCCTGCTCGCCCGGCTGGTCGAGGAGCTGCCGGCCGAGCAGATCGACCGCTATCTGATCCGAGATGCCCAGCGCGTGATCGAATCGATCGAGACCCTGGTGCGGATTCATACCGCCCAGGAGGAGGACATCTACGACACGGTGGTGGCGGGCTGAGGCTCTGCCGGAGAGTAAATCGTGGACGGGCGCGAGGCCCGAAAGCTGCGCTCCCGTCCGTTGAGGCAGACTACCGCGACCCCTCGCGGCGTGAAGGGATCAGCCCTTCACGCTCGATGCGGGACGCTCCTGCCAAAATCGCGCCAAGACGACCGCGAGCGCGATCAGAGCAATGCCGAGCGGAACCCCGTACGAGGCCACATCCCGGAACTCGACCTCGGGAATCTGGATGCCCATCCCGGCATAGAAATAGGAAACTCCGGACAGCAGCAAAACGGTGATGAGAACATATTTGATGGCGCGCATGTTCGCCTCCCAATCGGTTACAGTCGCAACAATATACCGCTCCGGCAATCCGCTCTTTGATCTCGATCAAACCGGCGATGGAAAAACTCAAAATCGGAAACTCTGTCGATCGTCAATTATTTGTTAATTCATCCTCGGTCACGAAGCTTGTGAAACCGCGCGTGTCGGCGCCCCCGGGAGCGCGTGCGCCAGGAAGAAACGCAGCATCTCGCGCGCGGCGTCAGGCCCGCGCGGATCGGTGTAGGAGCCGGCGCGGCTGCCGCCCGACCAGGCGTGCCCTGCCCCATGGATCTCCCAATGCTCGAGGATGGCGCGCCCGTCCTCGCCGGCATGGGTGGTGCGGGTATAGGCACGGCCGCCCGGGACCCGGCCGCGCTGCACCTGGCTCTGCACGTAGGTGGCGCGCATGGATTGCGCGATGACATGATCGCCGTTGCGCGGGTGCACGGTGGTGTCGCGATCGCCGTGGAACACGATGGTCGGGACCGCCGATCCGTCGCTTCCGACCGGCAGAATGTCGTCCGACCCGAAGGAAGCGACCAGCTCGCCCTGCCGCATGGCGGCGAACGCGGAGGTGAGGTCATTGGCGGCCCCGCAGGCAAGGCCCGAATGCACCCCGACCGCCGCATAGAGGTCCGGATAGGTCGCCCCCATGACGACGGCCGCGGCCGCCCCGGCCGAAAGTCCGCCGATATAGACGCGCTGCGGATCGACCGCGTAGTCACGCATGACCTCGCGCGTGATGCCCGCGATCAGCGAAGGCTCGCCTTGATCGCGCCGTTGGTCGCCCGGGCGAAACCAGTTCCAGCACTTGCCCGGATTGGCCTCGCTGGGCTGCGCCGGATAAACCACCAGGCAGGTCTCTTCTTCGGCGATCACGTTCATGCGCGTGCCGGCGGCGAAATCGTCGGGCGACTGACTGCAGCCGTGCAGCATGACGATCAGGGGCAGCCCCTGGCCGCGCGCGCCGGGCGCGCAAGCGCCGGAATATCCGCTCGGGATATAGAGCTTGTAGGTGCGTCGGCCGGCCGGGTTGGCGTAGGTCGCCTCGATGAACTTGCCGCCCGCCGGCACGATGTCCGGAAGCGGGATCGGGGCGGGCTGCAAGGGCGGCAATTCGAGCCCGGCGGGGCGCTTGATGCTATCGATCAATCCCCGCAGTGATTGCAGCACCGGTTGAACGAGCGCGGCCGTGTCCAGGCGCGGACGATCCCTCGTGGCGCCGGTCCCGGCCAGCTCGATGCGCGGCTTGCGCCCGGCCGCGATGTCGGCAGCGGCGCCGATGATCTCGTCGCGCGCGATCTTGCCTTGTAGCATCCGCTGCAACAGCGCGGTGGCTTGCGTCAGCCGACCCGCGCGGGTGAGACGCGCGGCTTCGAGCATCTTGGTCGGATCGGGCATGTCATTCATGACTTGGGAGCTTCCTTTGGGGCGGCGACGAACCAGCATGCGCGCGCAGACCAATTCCGGGCTGTGAGAATCGTTCGAATCGAATGCCGCATGACAGCTCACCGCATCCGGTCGGCGAGCGCGGCCTTGACGGCCGGGCTCGCATGCAGGCTGCCCAGCACCACCACCGAAGCGATGGCGGCGCGCGCGAGCTCGGGCGTCACGTCGCGGGCGATGCTGGCGAGCCCCAGCACATGGATGTGCAGCATCTCGCCCGCCGAACGCGCGGCTTCGAGATCGTCGCGGCTGTAGTGCCGCAGGCCGAGGTTGAGGTTGTGGCGAACCGTCGATTGCTTGACCACGTCGGCATGGCGCTCGAGCTGGTTGCGGATCGCGGTGCGGATGAAATCGGTCCGGTTCGAGTAAAAGCCCTCCTGGACCATCAGATCCACATGGCCGAGGTCGACATAGCCGAGATTGATCGTGATTTTCTCGCTGTCCCCGGGTTTTGGCCGGAGCTGATGCACGTTATCGTTCATGTTTTGCCATCCATCCGCCATCTGATTGGATGGCATATGGATGTTCGTCTTTCATTGCGCAAGGGGTAGCGGCCGCCCGTTACCGTGGAGCGGCGCTCCGGCCACGCGGTCTCCCCGGATTGCATACAATTCGTCAGTTTTGCCTATTTCTTTATCGCCCACCGCGGCGTGGCGCGGCGGGGTACTGCCGGCGGACACATAAAAGCAAGTTGATTCAGCATCTTAGCGCCATGGACAGCCGCGGCGGGCATTGGCACAGGCTTTGCGATCGTTGTCCTGATCGAAGAAGCGATCCGCTCTCCGCCCCGATCCCATGATCGGGCGGCCCCAAGCGCCCCTTCGTCCCGCCATCTCGAGAAAGGAACCCCATGATATTCGACGTCGTCTCACGTCGGCGCGTTCTGCAAGGGACCGCCGCATTGACGCTCGCGGGCGTGCTGCCGTCGCGCCCGGCCGCCGCCAAGGACACGACCATCGGCTTCATCTATGTCGGCTCGCGCGACGACTACGGCTACAATCAGGCCCATGCGCAAGGCGCCGCCGCGCTTAAATCGATGGCCGGCGTCAAGGTGGTCGAGGAAGAGAAGGTCCCGGAGACCGATGCGGTCGAGAAGACCATGGAATCCATGATCAATCTCGACGGCGCCACGCTCCTTTTCCCGACCTCTTTCGGCTACTACAGCCCGCACATGATCAAGATCGCCGCCAAATATCCGAAGCTGCGCTTCGAGCATTGCGGCGGGTTGTGGACCGACAAGGATCCGAAGAACGCCGGCAGCTATTTCGGCTATATCGACGAGGCCGAGCACGTCAGCGGCGTCGTGGCGGGCTACGCCACCAAATCCGGCAAGCTCGGCTTCGTCGCCGCCAAGCCGATCCCGCAGGTGCTGCGCAACATCAACGCCTTCGCGATGGGCGCCAAGCTCGCCAACCCCAACGCCACCGTGCAGGTGATCTTCACCGGCGACTGGTCGATGCCGGTCAAGGAGGCGGAAGCCACCAACAGCCTGATCGACCAGGGCGTGGACGTCATCACCTGCCACGTCGACGGCCCCAAGACCGTGGTGGAGAATGCATCACGGCGCGGCGCCATGGTGTGCGGCTATCACGTCAACCAGGCGAGCCTCGCGCCCAAGTCCTATCTCACCGGCGCCGAATGGAACTGGGAGAGCCTCTATCCGCGCTTCGTCAAGATGTTCACCGCCGGCGAGACCATCCCGAACTTCTACCGCGGCGGCCTCAAGGAGGGCCTGGTCAAGGTCTCGCCCTACGGCGCGATGGTGTCGGAAGCCGCGCGCAAGCACGCCGACGACGTCAAGGCCAAGCTCACGGACGGCAGCTACGTCATCTTCAAAGGCCCGGTCGCCGACAACAAGGGCAAGACCGTGATCGCCTCGGGGGTCGCGCGCAGCCAAACCGATCCCGAGCTCGAGAAGATGGATTATCTGGTCGACGGCGTGATCGGTGCGACCTCGTGAGAGCTCCCGCTCCAGCCAGCCCGAGCGCCGCGCAAGCGGCGCTCGCCCGGCTCGGCGGCGCGGCTGAATTTGTGGTGATTCCGACGCTGGCGCTCTTCCTCTCGCTGGTGCTGTTCGGATTGTTCGTCGCGCTGTCGGGCAAGAGCCCGCTCGATCTCTATTTCTACATGTACCAGGGCGCGTTCGGCACCTGGTTCTCCTGGCAGAACACGCTGACCCGCTCGGCGCCGCTGATCCTCACGGCGCTGTGCACGGCGCTGCCGGCGCAGCTCGGGATGGTGATCATCGGCGGCGAGGGCGCGCTCCTGGTCGGTGCGCTGGCCGCGACCGCGGCCGCGCTGGCGCTGCCGGCGGCGCCGCCCGCGCTGGTGCAGATCGCCATGATGCTGGCCGGCATGGCGGCGGGCGGCCTTTGGATCGCGCTCGCCGGAGGGCTGCGCCATTACCGCGGCGTCAACGAGACCATCTCGAGCCTGCTCCTGGTCTACATCGCGCTCGCGGTTCTCAACCAGCTGGTCGAAGGCCCGATGCGGGACCCGACCAGCCTGAACAAGCCGTCGACGCGCGAGATCGGCGCCGCCAACATGATCGGCTCGATTCCCGGCACCGACATCCATTGGGGCTTCGGGTTCGGGATCGTCGCCGCGTTGCTGGCCTATATCCTGATCTATCACACGGTTTTCGGCTTCGCGGCGCGCCTCGCGGGCGGCAACATCCGGGCCGCCAAGGTGGTCGGCCTGCCGGTCGGCCGCCTCATCCTGGTGACCTGCTTCCTGGCCGGCGCCGCCGCCGGCCTCGCCGGCATGGTCGAGGTCGCCGCCGTGCAGGGCCGCGCCAATGCCAATCTGGCGGTCGGCTACGGTTTCACCGGCATCCTGGTGTCGTTCCTGGCGCGGCACAATCCGCTCGCGGTCATTCCGGTCGCCATCCTGCTCGGCGGCATCGGGGCGAGCGGCGGATTGCTGCAGCGCCGCCTGGGCCTGCCCGACGCGTCCGTGCTGGTGCTGCAGGGCATCATCTTCGTGACCGTGCTGGCGAGCGAGACGCTCTATGGCCGCTTGCGCTTCTCGAGCGGAAAGGCGGCCTGACCATGGCGGATGCCGCAATCGGATTATGGGGCGTGCCGCTCGCGGTTCTGGGCGGCGCCGTGCGGGTGAGCACGCCGTTCCTGTTCGTGAGCCTCGGCGAATGCATCACCGAGCGCAGCGGACGCATCAATCTCGGCCTCGAAGGCACCCTGGTGATGGGCGCCATGTGCGCCTACGGGACCTCCTATCTGACCGGATCGCCCTGGCTCGGCGTGCTCGCCGCCGGCGCGGTCGGAGCGCTGCTGGGCGCCCTGCACGCCTCGATCTGCGGCCTGCCGCGCGTCAACGACATCGCGGTCGGCATCGCCCTGATGCTGCTCGGCACCGGGCTCGCCTTCTATCTCGGCAAGCCGCTGATCGAGCCGAGCGCCCCGATCCTGCCCTCGATCGACTTGGGCTGGTGGAGCGACGTGCCGCAGGTCCGCGCCGTCCTGAAGATCAACGTGCTGTTCATCATCGGGATCGCGCTGGCGCCGCTCCTGGTCTGGGCGCTGCGCACCACGCGCTGGGGGCTGATCCTGCGCACCGCCGGCGAGAGCGCCGATGCGGCGCGCGCCATGGGCTATTCGGTCAACGCCATCCGGCTGCGCGCCACCATGGTGGGTGGCTTCCTCTCCGGCATCGGCGGATCGTTCCTCTCGCTGGTCTATCCCGGCAACTGGAACGAGGGCCTCTCCAGCGGACAGGGCATCACGGCGGTCGCCCTGGTGATCTTCGCGCGCTGGAATCCGATGTATTGCCTGTGGGCGTCGCTCCTGTTCGGCGGCGCCGCGGCGCTCGGGCCGGCGCTGCAATCGGTCGGCGTCGCCCAAGGCTATTATCTGTTCAATGCCGCGCCCTACATCCTCACCTTGCTGATCATGATCATCACCTGCTCGCCCAAGCGCACGCTCGTCGGTGCGCCGGCGGAGCTCAGCATCATCAAATAGCGGACGCCGCGGACATCGAGATGACCGGGATCGACGGCACGCAGCAACACCAAATCGCGCCCGGCGCCATCGGGATCGAGGCGGTGGCGATGACCAAGCGCTTCGGCGACTTCGTGGCGCTCGACCAGGTCTCGCTCAAGGCGGTGGCGGGCAGCTTCCATGCGCTGCTCGGGCGAGAACGGCGCCGGCAAGAGCACGCTGGTCAAGTGCATCATGGGCTACTATCAGCCCGATCAGGGCGCCGTCATCGTCGGCGAAAGCGAGCGCACGATCGCCAATCCGCGCGCCGCCCACGCGCTCGGGCTCGGCATGGTCTATCAGCACTTCACGCTGGTGGGCGCCATGACGGTGACCGAGAATCTGGTGCTGGCGCGCGACCGCCTGCCCGCCGTCATCGACTGGCGGGCGGAGACCACGGTGCTCGAAGCGTTTCTCGAGCGCATGCCGTTTCGCATCCCGCTCGCCGCCAAGGTGTCGGACCTCTCGGCCGGCGAGCGGCAGAAATGCGAGATCCTCAAGCAGCTCTATCTCGAGCGGCGCTTCCTCATTCTGGACGAGCCGACCTCGGTGCTCACGCCGGGCGAAGCCGACGAGGTGCTCGGCATGCTGCGCGACATGGTCAAGCGGCGCGAGCTCACGATCCTGATGATCACCCACAAGTTCCGCGAGGTGATGGCGTTCGCGGACGAGGTCACCATCCTGCGGCGCGGCAAGCTCGCCGGGCACGGCCGCGTCGCCGACCTCAGCCCCGACGCCATGGCGCGCACCATGATCGGAGCCGAGCAATTGACCGTGCAGCCGGGGCGCTCCGGCGCCTTCGGGCGGCCACGGCTGGAGATCAGCGGGCTCGATGCGCTCGACGACGGCGGCCAGCCGGCGGTGCGCGACCTTTCGCTCAGCATCCGGGCCGGCGAGATCGTCGGCATCGCCGGCGTTTCCGGCAACGGTCAGCGCCAGCTGGTCGAGGTGCTGGCCGGCCAGCGCGAGCCCGAGGCCGGGGAGGTCCGTATCGGCGGCGAGCGCTACCGCGCGCGGCGGGAGGAGATGCGCCGCCACAAGGTCTCCTGCCTGCCGGAGGAGCCGCTCAAGAACGCCTGCGTGGCGCGCATGAGCGTCGCCGACAATCTGGCGTTTCGCGCCTTCGACCGGCCACCGTTCGCGCGCGCGCGCTGGTGGCTCGATCGATCCGCCTTCCGCGAGCGCGCCGCGCGCGCGATCGAGCGCTACAAGATCAAGACCCGCAGTCCCGATACCCCGATCGGCGAGCTCTCCGGCGGCAACGTTCAGCGCGCGGTGCTGGCGCGCGAGCTGGGGGCCGAGGTCGACGTCATGATCGCGGCCAATCCGTGCTTCGGGCTCGACTTCGCGGCCATCGCGCAGATTCATGCCGAGATCATGGCGGTGCGCAACCGCGGCGCCGCGGTGCTCTTGGTGAGCGAGGACCTCGACGAGTTGCTGGAGCTGGCCGACCGGATCGTGGTCATGTTCAACGGCCGTTTCGTCTACGAGACGTCCGCGAGCGCGGCCGACCTGACCGAGATCGGCCGGCATATGGCCGGGCATTAGGCGGCGGGCCGGCCGGGCCGTCTCCTCTGGCGGGCCCGGCCCAAAACGCCGCTCTCCCCCACCCGCGCGCAGGGCTTTTATTTTGCTGATTCATGCATATATGACCGAGATACGTCGCGCAGCAACAATCAATCCACTGGGCAATTTGACCGCAATTCGACTTGGTTTATCCGAAGAGGACATGACATTGGCAAACGATTCGGACGACGCTGCGAAGAAGCGGGCGGATGCCAGCTTCAGGAAAGACGAGCGGGCCAAGGACGGCAAGAAGGGCGCGGCCGACTATGAAGCCGCGAGCCGCGCGGTCGCCGCCAAGACCGCACGGCTGCGCGCGCTTCGTCTGGCCAAGGAGGCGGCAGACAAAGCGGAAGCAGCCGCGAACCCGGTCAAGCCGGTGGCGAAAAAGCGCGCGGTTCGTTCAACGCCCTGAAGAACGCGCCCCACCGCGGTCGACCGCCGCGGACGGCCCGGGCAGCACGTGCCTAAAGAGACCTCGCATGCCCGACGACCTGAGCGCAGAGTTCGAAAGCTACCGAAGAAGACTTCGCAGCGAAGACGAGAAGCTGGCCTTCGACCGCAAGATCAAGCAGCTGCTGGCGGAGCACGGCGTGGACTACGTGCGCGGCTATGTGGACGGCCTGAGACAGAATACCCCGACGTAGAGACGTAGATCGGCCGCGCGCGCTCGACCAGCCGCGCGAGCAAATCGATCGCCGGCCCGCCGCTGCGCGGCTCTCGGCGCGCGCTTTAGAGGATGGATAGAACCCGTCCGACCAACCACCCGGCGACCGCCCAACCGGCGCCGGTAAAAAACCCCACGCAGAACCAAACCCCGATCAGGTAGACATTGACCGTGGACGGCATGTCACATCCTCCCTGTGATGACGCGGATCAGTGCGACCATTGAGCACAAAGGCCCCGCTCGTGTGACGCCTTCGAACTCGGGACCATATCACACCCGCGGCGGACATGAGCCGGCGGCCGGCACCGGATTTCGCGGCCGGTTGTTTTTCGCAAGCCCTCGGCTATTCCGGTCTGGCGGTTTCCGGTAGCTTGCGGACGTTCGGGTGCGATCTCGAGGAGGATAGTGATGCCGTATCGGGGCTCCATCGCGGCGCTCGTGCTCGGGCTCTCGCTGTGCTGGTCGTTTTCCGGCGCGCGGGCCTTCGATGACGCCAAATATCCGGACCTCTCCGGACAGTGGCTGCGCACCGATACCGGCACCCCGCGCTACGACCCGAGCAAGCCCGCGGGTCGCGGGCAGCAGGCGCCATTGACGCCGGAATATCAGGCCATCCTGGAGGCGAGCCTCAAGGATCAGGCCAACGGCGGCCAGGGCAATTGGATGTCCGGCGCGCGTTGCCTGCCGCCCGGCATGCCGGCGACCATGAACGGCTACAATTCAATGGAGATCGTGGTGCTGCCGGAGGTCACCTACGTTTTGGTCGAGCACGATCTCCCGATCCATCGCCGCATCTTCACCGACGGGCGCGACTGGCCGCGCGAGATCGAGCCGACCTTTCAGGGCTATTCGATCGGCCAGTGGCTGGATACGACCGGCAGCGGCCATTACGACGTGCTCGAGGTCGAGACCCGCGGGTTCAAGGGGCCGCGCTCGCTCGACAATTCCGGCCTGCCGCTGCACGCCGACAACCAGACCGTGATCAAGGAGCGCATCTATTTCGACAAGGGCGACCCCGGCCTGCTGCACGACGAGATGACGATGACCGACCATGCCCTCACGCGGCCGTGGAACGCGTTGAAGAGCTACCGGCGCAGCGCCGAGAAGTATCCGGTCTGGCGCGAGGAAAATTGCCCCGAGATCACGCTCCTGACCAAGATCGGCGACGAGGTCTATTTCAAAGGCGCCGACGGCAAGCTGTTGCCCACCCGCAAGGACCAGCCGCCGCCGGATCTGCGGTATTTCAAGCAGACGCCAAAGTGACGGCGGGCTTGGATAGGCGCAAAGAGATAGAGGATGCTCTACGCCGCCTGGCGCCGCGGATACCAAAGCACGAATTCGAAGCAACCATAGATCACGCCATGATCAGCAAGGGTCTGGGCCAAGCCTCCGCGGAGACAGCGGCCTGGCTGTCGCTGGTCGCCTATGTCCGGCACGCCTTGACCGAGTACGACGACCTGCTGGCGCAAGGCTACGATCAGGAAAGTGCCAGGTTCTTCGTGGCCGCCGCAATCGACGCGGTCCTGAACGGCTGGGGAGCTCGGCGCAAGCTCGCCGCCGTGGATTGATCATCGAGAATCCGTCGGGCGGCAGCGCTGTAGGGTGGGCAAAGGCGGCCGCGAGACCCCAATTGAGGCACCGCGCCGAGTCCGCCGTGCCCACGCGGAGCGGCTCAACCCGTAGAGAGACTCGCGTGGGCACGGCGCCCAAGAGCGCCTTTGCCCACCCTACGCGCTCTGGACGAAACAATCTCTAATGAGACAGCATCCAGGGGCGGGCGCTCGGGAAGCTTTTGGCGCCGGATTTGCCGCGCTTGGTGGGGCGCAGCGATTTCCCCGAGCAGCAGCCGCAGCCGGCGCCATGCGCCTGCTTGGCGGCCGACAGCAGCTTCGGCTCGGCGGCGCTGCGCTCGTTGACCGCATGCGCCAGCCGGCGTTCCGCCGCCATGCCGGAGAGATAGGGGGCGGTCAGAAACGCCCGCGGCGCCTGCCTGCCGCAATTGGGGCAGCCATTGGACAAATCGCAATCCGCCATCGGCCGCATGTCGGTGAACGGACCGCACGCGCTGCAGAGATAATCGTAGACGGGCATTCGGCTCCTCCCTCAAATCGATCTCGGCCGGCGGGACGCGGGGACGGCAAGGCGCCGCCCCCGCTGGTCGCCGGGCGCGCGGGGCTTCACTTGTCCGGCGACATCGGTATGTCGGCGCCGCCCTTGATGTGCTTGATGGGTCCGGCCGCCGTCGGCATCACGTCGAAGGCGAAGATGTCGGTCGGCAGCCACAGCGTCGCGCAGGCGTTGGGGATATCGACCACGCCCGAGATATGCCCCTGGCACGGCGCCGTGCCCAGGATCGAGTAGGCCTGCGCCCGCGTATAGCCGAACTTGGTCAGGTATTCGATGGCGTTGAGGCAGGCCTGCCGATAGGCGATATGCACGTCGAGATAATACTGCTTGCCCAGCTCGTCGACCGAGATGCCCTCGAAGATCAGATAATCGTTGTAGGTCGGCACGATCGGCGAGGGCTTGAAGATCGGGTTCTTGATGCCGTATTTGGCGATGCCGTCCTTGATGAGATCGACCTTCAGGTGCAGCCATCCGGCCATCTCGATGGCACCGCAGAACGTGATCTCGCCGTCGCCCTGGCTGAAGTGGAGGTCGCCCATGGAGAGCCCGGCGCCCTTCACGTAGACCGGGAAATAGATCTTGGAGCCGCGCGACAGGTCCTTGATGTCGCAATTGCCGCCATGCTCGCGCGGCGGCACCGTGCGGGCGCCCTCGGCCGCGACCTTGCTCTTGGCGTCGCCCTTGGCGCGGCCGCAATGCGCCGTCGCCGCGAAGGGCGGCGCCGCCAGCGGGGGAACGCGGTCCGGATCGGTCGCGATGAAGGCGCGCTCGCGCGTGTTCCAGGTGTCGAGCAGCTTCTGGTCCGGCAGGCAGCCGATCAGGCCGGGATGGATCAGGCCCGCGAAGTTCACCCCCGGCACGTGGCGGGAATGGGTGTACATGCCCGAGATGTCCCAGATCGATTTCTGCGCGAACGGAAAATGGTCGGTCAGGAAGCCGCCGCCGTTCTTCTTGGAGAAGAAGCCGTTGAAGCCCCACAGGCTCTCCGGCTTGGCGCCGACGTCGAGCAGATCGACGACCAGCAAATCGCCGGGCTCGGCGCCC
The DNA here is from genome assembly GCA_963744275.1 of uncultured Alphaproteobacteria bacterium. Lineage (GTDB taxonomy): Bacteria > Pseudomonadota > Alphaproteobacteria > Rhizobiales > Xanthobacteraceae > VAZQ01. The sequence continues at coordinate 10,161 of CAVUSX010000016.1, read as the reverse complement.
TCGACCCCGATCGGGCCGGACAGGAAGTGCACGATGGTCAGATCGATGTCGCGGACGTCGTCCGCCAATTCGTTGTTCTTGATGAAGCCGCCGGTCCAGTCGTAGGTCTCGATGATGAAGTCATCGCCCGGCTTGACCCATTCGATGATCGGAACGTCCGGGTGCCACCGATTGTGGATCATGTCGTTCTTGTAGGGGGATTCCGAAAGGTCGATCTTCACAATCGTCTTGGGCATTGTGGCTCCTCGCGCGCACGTTGGTGGACTTCCCTCACCCCACGCCGGTCCGTGGAATTTTCTTGCATGGTCGCATTTTCGGACGGAAAACCGGTTTCCACTTTTCCTGAAAATGCTCTAGACCGCGAGAAAGCGGGCGATCGCCGCTTCATCGACGTGATCCCTGGTATCGGTATGCACGATGCGGCCGCCCTCCATGACCAGGATGCGGTCCGCGATCTCGAGAACGAAGCTCAGCACCTGCTCGCAGACCACGATGCAGATGTCGCGCAGGCTGCGGATGTCGCGCAACAAGCGCGCCAGGTCCTTGATGATCGAGGGCTGGATGCCCTCAGTCGGCTCGTCGAGCAGCAGCACCTTGGGATCGCTGGCGAGCGCGCGCGCGATCGCGAGCTGCTGCTGCTGGCCGCCCGACAGATTGCCGCCGCGCCTGTTGGCGAAGTCGGCCAGGATCGGGAACAGGTCGAAGATCTCGCGCGGGATCTCGCTCTTGCCGGTCACCACCAGGCCGGCCTCGATATTCTCCTTCACCGTCATGGTGCCGAAAATCTGCCGTCCCTGCGGCACATAGGCGAGGCCGCGGGCGACACGCCGGTGGCTGGGCAGCTTGGTCACCTCCGTGCCGTCCACGAAGATCTGCCCGGAGCGCGCCGGCATGACGCCGATCAGCGACTTCATCAGGGTGGATTTGCCCATGCCGTTGCGCCCGACCAGCACGACGATCTCGCCGCGCCCGACCGAGAGATCGATGCCGTGCAGGACCTGGCTCTGCCCATAGGCGGCGGAAAGATTGCGGACCTCGAACATCGGTGCTGCGCCCTCAATGACCAAGATAGACTTCCTTGACTTTCGGATTGCTCTGCACCGAGCGCATGTCGCCCTCCGCCAGCACCTTGCCCTGGTGCAGGACGGTGACGCGGTGCGCGATGCTGGCGACGAACTTCATGTCGTGCTCGATGACGATCACCGAGCGGTTCTTGATGATCTCGTTGAGCAGCGCCGCGGTCTTGACGCGCTCCGACACGCTCATGCCGGCGACCGGCTCGTCGAGCATCAAGAGCTCGGGGTCCTGGATCAGCAGCATGCCGATCTCCAGCCACTGCTTCTGGCCGTGGCTCAGCGTCTCGGCCGGGCGGTCGAGGTACTCCTTCAGGAAGATCATCTCCGCGATCTGGTGCACGCGCTCGACCACCTCGTCGGTGCGCTTCCAGAACAGCGCGCCCAGCACGTTGCGGCCGCGCGGCAGCGACAGCTCGAGATTCTCGAAGACCGTGAGGTCCTCGTAGATGGTCGGGGTCTGGAACTTGCGCCCGATGCCGCGGCGCACGATCTCCTGCTCCTTGCAGGCGCTGATCTCCTGGTCCTTGAACTTGATCGAGCCTTCCGAGACCCGGGTGCGGCCGCAGATCAGGTCGAGCACGGTGGTCTTGCCGGCGCCGTTCGGCCCGATGATGACGCGCAGCTCCCCCTTGTCGATGTAGAGATTGAGCCCATCCACGGCCTTGAAGCCGTCGAACGAGACGCTGACCCCTTCGAGCGCGAGGAGGAAATCGGTGCTGCTGGACATCGTGGCTCCTTCCTTGCGCTATTCGGCCGGGGCCGGGCTGGGCTGGCTGCGGCCGCCGCCCTTCCAGGATCCGAGCCGCGGAATGATCTGGTCGGTCATGATGCCGGCGAGCCCGCGCGGAAAGGCGATCACGACCAGGATGAACAGGCCGCCCATGGCGAACAGCCACAGCTGCGGGAAGTCCTCGGAGAACATGGTCTTGCCCCAGTTGACCAAAAGCGTTCCGGCCACCGCGCCGACGATCGAATGGCGGCCGCCGACCGCGCAGAAGATGACCATCTCGATCGAGGGCACGATGCCGACGAAGGACGGCGACATGAAGCCGACCTGCAGGGTGAACATGGCGCCGCCGATCGCCGCCATCGCGGAGGCGAGGCAGAACACGAAGGTCTTGTAGTTGGCCACGTCGTAGCCCGAGAACCGCACCCGATCCTCCTTGTCGCGGGTCGCCACCAGGATGCGGCCGAGCTTGCTCGCGAGCACGAAGCGCGCCACCAGCATGGTGCCGAGCAGCAGGAAGCAGCAGACGAAGTAGAGGATGTATTTGGCGCTGTCCGGGCGGATGTCCCAGCCCAGGAGGGTGCGCAGGTCGGTGATGCCGTTGATGCCGCCGGTATAGCCCTGCTGGCCGACGATCAGGATGGACAGTACCAACGCGACCGCCTGGGTGATGATGGCGAAATAGACCCCGCCGACCCGCCGCTTGAACAGCGCGGCTCCGATGACGAACGCCGCGATCGCCGGCACCGCCACCACCGCGAAGAGCGTGAAGGTGAGCGATTTGAACGGGACCCAGAACAGCGGCAGCTGGGTGATCTGGTTCCAATCCATGAAATCCGGGATTCCGGGCGTCGACTGGATCTTGGTGTTGGCGACGCTGGAGGCCTCGAGCTTGAGGAAGGCAGCCATGCAGTAGCCGCCGAGCCCGAAGAACAGCCCCTGCCCCAGGCTCAGGATGCCGGTGTGGCCCCAGCACAGCACCAGCCCCACGGCCACGAACGCATAGGTCAAGTACTTGCCGACCAGATTGAGCCGGAAGATGTCGAGCACGAGCGGCAGGAAGACCAGGATGAGCGCTGCGACCAGCGCTATGCCGATCAGCTCGAGCCAGCGATGATCGGTGCGGGCGGCTGACATGTTGTTGTTACCTTCTGACCTTGAGGACGAAGAGTCCCTGCGGACGCAGCATCAGGACGCCGATGACGATGAGCAGCGTGATCACCTTCGCCATCGAGCCGGTGAGGAAGAACTCCAGCGTCGACTGCGACTGCGAGATGGTGAGCGCCGACGCGATGGTGCCGAGCAGGCTCTGCGCCCCGCCGAACACCACCACCAGGAAGGTATCGACGATGTAGAGCTGGCCGGCGGTCGGACCGGTCGAGCCGATCATGGTGAAGGCGCTGCCGGCGATGCCGGCGATGCCGCAGCCGAGACCGAAGGTGAGGCGGTCGACCCGCCTGGTGTCGATGCCGGCGGCGCCGCTCATGGCGCGGTTGGCCATCACGGCGCGCACCTGCAGGCCCCAGCGCGAGCGGTAGAGCAGGAGCGCGACGGTGGCGGTGATCAGGAGCGTCAAGGCCATCACGAACAGGCCGTTGATCTGCACCTCGATCGTGCTGGTGACCTGCAGCGAGCCCATCATCCAGGGCGGCAGCTCGACCCCGACCTCGCGCGCCCCGAAGCCGGAGCGGAACGCCTGCTGCATGATCAGGCTCAATCCCCAGGTCGCCAGCAGGGTATCGAGCGGACGCGCGTAGAGATGCCGGATGAGCGCCCATTCCACCAGCAGCCCCGCCGTGCCGGAGACGATGAACGCCACCACCATGGCGACGAAGAAATATCCCCCGTAGGCGCCCGGCAGATAGTCCTGGAACAGGTGCGAGCAGAAATAGGTCATGTAGGCGCCGAGGATCATGAACTCCCCATGCGCCATGTTGATCACGCCCATCTGGCCGAAGATGATGGCGAGCCCGAGCGCCATGAGCAGATAGACCGAGAACAGGATGAGCCCGGCAAAGCCCTGCATGACCAGGATCGAGCCGAGATCGCCGATTGAATAGTCACCGAACATCGCGTGCCCTTTAGGATACGGCGGAAGGAAAGAGGTGCCTCGGCGCCGCAGCGCCGAGGCACAGTCGGCCGCTCACTGGTATCCCTTCGGGAACGGATTGGGCTCCATCAGCTCGGCGGTCTCGTAGACCACGTCGTACTGGCCGTCGAGGCGCGCGCGTCCGACCCGGGTCTTGCTCCACAAGTGGTGATTCTCGTGGATGCGCACGTAACCCTCGGGCGCGCCCGTGAACTCGACGCCGGGCGAGGCGGCCGCGATCTTGTCGATGTCGAAGCTGCCGGCCTTCTCGACCGTCAGCTTCCACAGCCATTCGGCCCCAGATAGGCCGCCTGGGTGACGTCGCCGATGACGGTCTTCTCGCCCCACATCTTCTTGAACGCCGGGACGAACGCCTTGTTGTTGGGGTTGTCGAGCGACTGGAAGTACTTCATGCAGGCATAGGCCCCCACGATGTTCTCGCCGCCGATGCCGTCGATCTCGTCCTCGGTCACCGAGATGGTCATCAAGGTCTGCTTGGTGAGATCGATACCGGCGGCCTTGAGCTGCTTGTAGAAGGCGACGTTCGAGCCGCCGACGATGATGGCGTAGATCACGTCCGGCTTGGCGAGCTTCATCTTGTTGATGACGGAATTGAACTGGGTGTTGCCGAGCGGGAAATACTCCTCGCCGAGCACCTTCATCTTGAGCACGTTCTCGATGTGCTTGCGGGCGATCTTGTTGGAGGTGCGCGGCCAGATGTAGTCGGAGCCGAGCAGGTAGAAGGTCTTGGCGCCCTTCTCCTTCTGCACCCAGTTGAGGCCGGCGAGGATCTGCTGGGTCGCCTCCTGGCCGGTATAGATGACGTTCTTGGACTGCTCGAGGCCCTCGTAGAAGGTCGGATAATACAGCATGCCGTTGTATTGCTCGAACACCGGCAGCACGGCCTTGCGCGAGGCCGAGGTCCAGCAACCCATCACCGACGCGCATTTGTCGTTGACCAGGAGCTTCTTCGCCTTTTCGGCGAAAGTCGGCCAATCGCTCGCGCCGTCCTCCTGGATGAACTTGATCTTGCGGCCGAGCACGCCGCCCTGCTGGTTGATCTGGTCGATTGCAAGTTTCTCGGCTTCAACCGAGCCGGTCTCGCTGATCGCCATGGTGCCGGTGACGGAATGCAGGATGCCGACGGTGACCTCGGTGTCGGTCACCGCCAGACCGGTGGTATTGACCTTGGCGGTGGGAAATTGCTGGGCGAGTGCCGCCGGCGACAGCATGGCGGTGGCCGACAGGGCGGCCGCGCCGGCGATGAGCTCGCGGCGGGTGGGATTGAAGAGATTAGTGGTCCATTTTTCTGACATTGCGACGCCTCGTTTCAGCGGGTGTTGGCCGGCCGAGCGCGTGTCGCCCGGCTCCCTGGCGCAAGACTGCGCTGTATTGCTGCGATGCAGCATACGTCGATTGACGTATATGAGTACGCCGGTTGACGTAGCAAAATGCCTATAAACGCGGGAGATTATGGAAAATGCGTCCAAATGGCGGGCGCCGCCTTCTTTGCATTATTTTGCACCGCACACTGCTTGCTATTTGGCCACATGGGCACGCAGCCGGGGCGCTAGACTTGCGGCGATCGCCGCAACAAGGGCGACGGCACGGGGCAGGATGGCACAAGGAGGATGAGGGTCGAGCACGGTCGAGACGGTGAACGAGCATGACGGCGCACCAACGCATTGTCCGCGTCCGACGCAACTACAATCAGTGGGTCGCGAATCAGACGCTCGAGGACTATGCGCTTCGCTTCACCGCCAAGACGGCGCGCAAATGGTCGAGCCTGCGGGTCGCCAATACCGCCATCGGGGCGGTGTCGTTCCTGGCGCTGGAAGCGATCGGCGGCTCGATCACCGTCAACTACGGCTTCGCCAATGCGTCGAGCGCCATCCTGGTGGTCGGGGCGCTGATCTTCCTGACCAGCGTGCCGATCGCCTACTACGCCTCCACCTACGGGGTCGACATCGACCTGCTCACGCGCGCGGCCGGCTTCGGCTATATCGGATCGACCGTCACCTCGCTGATCTACGCCTCCTTCACCTTCCTGTTCTTCGCGATCGAAGCGGCCATCATGTCGCTCGCGCTCGAGATGTGCCTGGGGATTCCGTTGTTCCTCGGCTACGTGCTGAGCTCGCTGATCGTCATTCCGCTGGTCACCCACGGCATCACGTTCATCAGCCGCTTCCAGCTGTGGACGCAGCCGATCTGGATCGTGCTGCATCTCATTCCGTTCGTGTACATCGCGTTTGCGGACAGCGCGTCGTTCGAGCGCTGGACGAATTTCTCCGGCCTCGCCGGCGCCGAGGGGCGATCGTTCAACCTCATCCTGTTCGGCACCGCCTCGACGGTGGTGTTCTCGCTGATCGCGCAGATCGGCGAGCAGGTCGACTTTCTCAGGTTCCTGCCGGCCCGCGGCGAGCACGGCACGGCGAGATGGTGGGCGGCCAATCTGCTGGCCGGGCCCGGCTGGATCATTCCGGGCGTGCTCAAGCTCCTGGCCGGCTCGTTCCTGGCGTTCCTCGCCATCGAGCATTTCATTCCGCTGGGCAAGGCCGACGAGCCGACCCAGATGTATCTGGTCGGCTTCCAATACGTCTTCTCCTCACCCCGGATGGCGCTGGCGTTCACCGGGGCCTTCGTCATCATCTCGCAGCTCAAGATCAACGTCACCAACGCCTATGCGGGCTCGATCGCCTGGTCGAATTTCTTCTCGCGGCTGACCCACAGCCACCCCGGCCGGGTGGTGTGGCTGGTGTTCAACGTGACCATCGCGTTGATGCTGATGGAGCTCGGCATCTTCAAGATGCTCGAGCACATCCTGGGCCTCTATTCGATCGTGGCGGTGTCATGGGTGAGCGCGCTGGTCGCCGATCTGGTGATCAACAAGCCGCTCGGGCTCAGCCCCCCCGGCATCGAGTTCAAGCGCGCGCACCTCTACGACATCAACCCGGTCGGGGTCGGTGCCATGCTGATCGCGACGGTGGCCGGCATCGCGGCCTTCTCCGGCGTCATGGGGGCGACCCTGCAATCATTGTCGGCGTTCCTGGCGCTCGCCGTCGGCTTCGTCATGGCGCCCGTCATCGCCTACGTGACCGGGGGCCGCTTCTACGTGGCGCGGGCGCCGCGCCGGAGCTGGAACGGGTTGCAGGTGATCCGCTGCTCGATCTGCGAGCACGAGTTCGAGACCGAGGACATGGCGCATTGTCCGGCCTATTCGGGCGCGATCTGCTCGCTGTGCTGCTCGCTGGAGACCCGCTGCCGCGACTGCTGCAAGCCGCAGGCGCGGATGTCGAACCAGGTGCTGCACTGGCTCGGCCAGGTGCTGCCGGCGCGGATCCTGCGCTCGTTGAACACCGATGTCGGGCGCTATCTGGGCGTGCTCATGCTGTTCGCCGGCGTGATCGGCGCGGTGCTCTCGCTGGTCTATTTCCAGGTCTCGCTCGAGATCGACGCCCCCAAGGACGTCCTCAAGGCGACGCTGTGGACCGTCTTCTTCATTCTCACCATCATCGCCGGCGTGGCGGCATGGCTGTTCGTGCTGGCGCAGGAGAGCCGGCGCGTGGCGGAGGAGGAGACGCGGCGGCAGACCGACCTCTTGATGAACGAGATCGAGGCGCACCAGCGTACCGACGCCAAGCTGCAGAAGGCGAAGGAGGTGGCCGAATCGGCCAACAAGGCCAAGAGCCGGCACGTGGTCGCGCTCAGTCACGAATTGCGTACGCCGCTCAATGCCATCCTGGGCTATGCGCAGCTCTTGGAGCGGGACCCCACGATCCCGGCGCCCAAGATCAACTCGATCAAGGTCGTGCGCCGCAGCGCCGAGCACCTGTCGGGACTGATCGACGGGCTGCTCGACATCTCGAAGATCGAAGCCGGCCGCTTCCATCTCAGCCGCAACGAGGTCCACGTCCACGATTTCCTCGATCAGCTGGTCGACATGTTCCGTCTGCAGGCCCTCGCCAAGGGCATCGAGTTTCGCTACGTCCGCGGTCCACGCCTGCCCTTGGTGGTCCACACCGACGAGAACCGGCTGCGCCAGATCCTGATCAACCTGCTCTCCAACGCCATCAAGTTCACGGATGCGGGTCGGGTGACGTTCGGGGTCGGCTACGGCCATCAGGTCGCCGAGTTCACGATCGAGGACACCGGCGTCGGCATCCACAAGAGCGACCTCACGCGAATCTTCCAGCCCTTCGAGCGGGCCAGGACCGCGCGCGCCAGGGCCACGCTGGGAACCGGGCTCGGCCTGACCATCACCAGCCTGTTGACCACCGTCATGGGCGGCGACATCTCGGTGCGCAGCGAGGTCGGAAAAGGCAGCACGTTCCGCGTCAAGCTGCTGCTGTCGGAGGTGCCGCGCCCGCGCATCGCCTCCACCATGGAGGACCGCGTCCGCGGCTATCTGGGCCCGCGCCAGACCATCCTGGTGGTCGACGACAACGAGATCCAGCGCGAGCTGGTGCGGGATCTGCTGGCGCCGCTCGGATTCGAGGTCGTGTGCGCTCCCAGCGGTCGCGACTGCCTGCTCATGGCCGATGAGAACCGGCCCAACCTGGTCCTGCTCGACATCGCCATGCCCGAGATGGACGGCTGGGAGGTCGCGCAGAGCATTCGCCGCCACACCCGCGAGCGCATCGCGATCGTCATGCTGTCGGCCAATCCCATCGATCCGAACCACATGCTGGACGCGGGGCGGCTCTACGACGACTGCGTGATGAAGCCCATCGACCTGCGCCAGCTCCTGAAGAAGATCCATGCGCTGCTCAACATCGAATGGATCTACGAGCCGGCGTCGCCCACCGGCGGCGGCCCCTCCCCGGCGGCGGCCGCGACCGTTCTCGTCGCTCCGCCCCATGACGACCTCGACGAGCTGATCAGCCTCGGCGAGATCGGGCACATCCGCCGCATCCTCGACAAGCTCAGCGAGATCGAGACCAGATCGCCGGAATGCGGCGACTTCGTCGCGCGCATCCGCACCATCGTCGATACCTTCGACCTGCGCGGCTACGCGACCGCGCTGGCGGGAATTCGTGACAGCCATGGGTAAGAACGAGACCCGCCACATCGTGCTCGTGGTCGACGATTCGCCCGAGACCTTGAGCCTGCTGACCGACGCGATCGAAGCCGCCGGCATGACCGTGCTGGTCGCGCGCGAAGGCGAGCAGGCGCTGTCGATCGTCGAGCGGGTGCTGCCCGACATCATCCTCATGGATGCCTTGATGCCGGGGACCGACGGGTTCGAGACCTGTCGACGGCTCAAGCGCAACAAGCGGCTCGCCTATGTGCCGGTCATCTTCATGACCGGGCTCAGCGAGACGCAAGACATCGTCAAGGGCCTCGAGGCCGGCGGCGTCGACTATGTGACCAAGCCGATCGTGCCCGACGAGCTCTTGGCGCGGATTCGCGTGCACCTCGCCAACGCGCGGCTGGCGCACAGCGCCCGCGCGGCGCTCGACGTCTCCGGGCGCTACCTGCTGGCGACCGACACCGCCGGCGGGGTGCTGTGGTGCACGCCGCAGACCGCCAAGCTGCTCGGCCTCGCGTTCGGCGATTTCCGCGGCGAAGGCGATCTCCTGCCCGCCAAGGTGCAGGAATGGCTGCAGAGGTGCGCCCATGCCGACGTCAGATCGGGCGATTCGATCCCGCTGGAATCCGAGCGCAGCCCGCTCAAGCTGCAGCTGTCGTTCGTGGGCCAGGTCGCCCCCGAGGAGATCCTGCTGCGCCTGCTCGAGGGCGAGCTCGAGAACGACAATCTGGTGCTCAAGCGCAAGCTGCAGCTCACCCAGCGCGAGTCCGAGGTGCTGATGTGGATCGCGCGGGGCAAATCGAACCGCGACATCGCCGAGATCCTGAGCCTGAGCCCGCGCACGGTCAACAAGCACCTGGAGCAGATCTACGCCAAGCTCGGGGTCGAGAACCGCGCCTCGGCGGCGGCGCTCGCGGTGCGGATGCTGGGGGTGCGGTGATCTTGGCAGCGCGGCCCGTCGCAGGGCGCAATCGCTTTATTGCGCCAACCGGCGGTGCCTTCGGGGCGCGAGGTCATGGCAACGCAGAGCGGCGCGATAAAGCGATTGCGCCCTACAGCTCGGAGACAGCGGCTCTTTAGATCTCGTACCAAAAGATTTGCGCCCAAAGCAGAAGACGCCGAGAGAGTGAAAGCTCTGTTTGACATGCCATTTTGGCTTATCCCCGATCGCGTGGTTGCGACCCCATCTCGCCCTTCGCGGCTGAAGAACTCGGAAATTTAGACGGCAAACGATGTGTGA
>CAVUSX010000015.1:0-408241 GCA_963744275.1 uncultured Alphaproteobacteria bacterium | reverse complement strand
CGTCATTCCGCGCGGATGCCCGCCGCCTTGATGATCGGTCCCCATTTGTCGTAGTCGGCGCGGATCAGGGCGGTGAAGTCCGCGGGTGAGCCGCCGATCGGGGTGGCGCCGAGCGCGAGCAGGCGCGCCGTCATGGTCGGGGTCTTGACCGCGTCGATGCAATCCCGGGCGAGCTTGGTCTTGAGCTCGGTCGGCAGCCCGCCGGGGCCGAGCAGGCCCCACCACACCCCGGTGTCGAATCCGGGAAGTCCGGATTCCGCGATCGCCGGCACGTCGGGCAGGACCGGCGAGCGCATCGCGGTCGTCACCCCGAGCGGCCGCACCGTGCCGGCCATGATCTGCGCGATCGATTTGGGAATATTGTTGAAGGTCATCGGGATGTGGCCGCCGATCAGGTCGGCCAGCGCCGGCGCGCCGCCCTTGTAGGGTATGGGCGTGATGTCGATCTTGGCCATGTATTTCAACAGCTCGCCCGCCAGGTGCGGAGAGGTGCCGTTGCCGGCATGGCCATAGGAAATCTGCCCGGGCCGCGCGCGTGCGGCCGCGATCAGGTCGGCCAGCGTCTTGAACGGCGAGTCCGCGCGCACCAGCAGCATGTTGGGCGAGGTGCCGATCAGCGAAAGGGGTGTGAAATCGGCGAAGGTGTCATAGGGCAGCTTGGCAAAGAGGTGCGGATTGAGCGCATGGCCGGTCGCCACGATGATGAGGGTGTAGCCGTCGGGCGCCGCCTTGGCGGCGGCCTCCGATGCCACCACGCCGCCGGCGCCCGGGCGGTTCTCGACCACCACCGCCTGGCCCCAGCGCTTCGAGAGCTCCTCGCCCAGCGTGCGGGCCACGATGTCGACGGCGCCGCCGGGCGCGAACGGCACCAGGATGTGCACCGGCCGCGACGGAAAGGCGTCCTGGGCGGGAGCCGTTCCGCTTGCGGCCAGGAACCAGACGAACGCGGCGAAGAGAGTAATCCACCGAGGCATCGCGTACCTCCATCTCAAACAGCGTTTTCCCGTTCCGACGGTCCCCTTTTCGGATACGAACGCCGGTGTGTGGAACGGTCCGGGTCCGCAGCGCAGCACTGAAGAAGCGCTGCGCTGCGGCCGGAACAAGCGTCCTACTTGATCTGGTAGACGCCGATGCAGCCGTTGGGGCAGGCGGTGTTGCCGGCCGTCAGCGGCACGAAGATCGCGTTGTTCTTCGAGTTGGCGGCGACCGAATGGGCGTTCTCGCCGGTGGCGATGCTTTCCACGAAGGTGTCGGTGTCGGCGTTGATGACGCCCAGAACCGGGCCGGTCGGGAAGTCGCGCGACGCGGTGTAGTATTGGTGGGCGCCCGGATTGTACCAGACCTCGTCCTGGCCGCCGAGCTCGTGGATCACCTTGACCACCTTCTCGGTCGCCACGTCGATGATCACGGTCGCGGGGATGGGAAGCTCGGGCGTGCGGGTCTTCGCGCCGGCGCCGCAACCCACGATCACCTTGGTGCCGGGGCCGTGCGCAAGGCCGAACGGCATGCAGTCGTCGATCGGGATCAGCTTCACCATCTTCAGGGCCTTGGGATCGATCACCGCGAGCCCGCCGTGCTTCTTGTCTTCCTTCCAGATCGGCACCGAGGCGTAGAACATGCCGGTCTCCTCCACGTAAAGCGGCTGGTCGATGCCGTCGCTGGCGTCCGGCATCTCGATCTTCGCCATGATGGCATGGTCGGGCTTGGTCGAGATCAAGGTTATGTAGGACGGCCGGTCGGCATTGTTGCCGACCAGCACCAAGCCGTCCTTGGTGTCGATGCCGAGCTCATCGGCGCGCTTCTGGCCGCCGGTGGCGATGGTGGCGACGATCTTGGGCGGATTGGCGGCGACGTCGATGACCTTGACGGTGCTGTCGCCGTCGGCGGCCCAAAGCTGCTTCTTCTGGGGATCGAAGGCGACGCCGTTGGGGCCGCTGAGCGGGATCACGGGCTTCTTGTCGGCATTGAACTTGAGGCCGACGAAGCCGCCGACCCGCCCCACATAGGTGAAGTTGCGGCTGTCGAAAATGTCGACCCCGGCATTCGAGCGGTCGGTGACGTAGTAGCGTCCGGCCTCCGCGTCGACATAGCCGATATCGAATTGCTCGAGCTTGTTGCCCGGTATGTCGATGATGGCGACGCGGTTGAGGCTGGCCGCATAGGCGCTGGCCCCGATCGCCGCGACCGCACCGGCGGCCAGAATTGAGATTCTCCGCACGCGCTTGGACATGATCATTCTCCCTGGCGAAGCCGTGGATGCGGCCCCGGATTGTTGATTGCTCCCGTGTCGCGCCGACCGCGATCTGATTATTTGAAACGGTATCGCGAAATGGGAGGCCGGCAGCGGCAGGCATGATAGCAATCGGGAGGGCCGTCCGGAAGCCGGGTAGCCTCCTCTCATGGGGCATCCGATGGCGCCCAAGATCGCCTTCAGGGACCGACCAGGGTGTCGTCGGAGTCCTGTGCGGAACCGACGGTGCAAGCCGTTACTTCAGTCTTGGTCGAGGGGACTGCAGCTCGCGTCGATCTCCCCGATGGTCTTCTTGCCATTCGCCAAGACCTCCTTATAGGCAGACGATCCTCGTGCCGGGACGGACAGGTCACCTCTCATCGTCCAATTGGGGGACTGGAAAACGCTGTGTCGTGAGCTCGTTCCGACCCAAGAGAACTTGCCTGTCGTCATATTTGAAGAATATTTGATCGTATCAAAAAACGTCAGTGGAGTGGAGTTGTCGCCGTCCTTGGTGGTGTAAAGCACCGTCGCGGTGTCTTCATGCAGCCCTCCGCGATTGTCGAATGCAAGGCATACCGTGATTGTTTGAACGTCACGAAAGGGGTCAGCCCAGGGGTCGGAATCAGAGCTGTTCGTTCGGATGGTATTTTTCGTGATTTTGCAGCTCAAGTTCCAGTTCTCCTTGGCGTCCGAGCCGCAATAGTAGTGCCATAGCGGAGGAGCTGCAGGTGAGCCGGACGACGCTTGTGGCTGAGCAGCAGCGCCCGCACCCGAGACGAGCAGCAGTGCGCAAGGGAATGCAAATCTTCTCATCGCGTCTCTCCACGGATTGCGGTGGTCATAGACCACCAGCATGCGACCCGAATGCCGGGCGCGCGCCCCTTTAAGCGCACGCCCACGGGGTGTAGCTTACCCTGGAGTTGCCGGGAGAACCAAGAAAGCGGGAAGCATGACGGCGCTGCGGTCGGGATTCCTATTATTGCTGACATTGACGGCAACGGCCGCGCCGCCCGCCTCGGGACAGGCGTTGGCACCTGTGGTCGAGACGGCGAATGGCGGTACGCAAAGCGCTCCGCCCATCCCGAATTTCTCCGGCATATGGTCCCACCCCTTTCTTACCGGCTTTGAGATACCGTTATCTGGTCCTGGCCCGGTGCTGAACAGGTCGCGCTTGCCGAATGGGGTGGCCAACTTTCAGAAGCTGGTCGGCGATTATACCAATCCGATCCTGCAGCCCTGGGCCGCGGAGGTGGTGAAGAAATACGGCGAAATCTCGTTGGCTGGCAAGGGCTATCCCACGCCGAGCAATCAGTGCTGGCCCGGTGGCGTGCCCTACGTCTTCTGGGATTTCCTGATGCAGATGTTTCAAGGCCCGGACCACATCACCATGATCTACCGACAGGGCAATGAAGTCCGCCGGGTGCGCATGAACCAGGCACATCCCGCGCAGGTGACGCCGTCCTGGTATGGAGATTCCGTCGGCCACTACGAGGGCGACCTCTTGGTGATCGATACAGTGGGAATCAGGCTCGGGCCGTTCGCCATGGTCGATATGTACGGCACGCCGCACACCGAGGCGTTACATGTGGTGGAACGCTATCGGCTGATTGAGTACGACGAGGCCAAAGAAGCCATCGCCCGCAACGACAAGAGAGAATTTTCCTGTTCGTCAGGACGGTTTCGACCCCGATTACCGGGGCAAGGTGCTGCAGCTCCAATTCACCGTTGACGATCCGGGTGCCTTCACCATGCCGTGGTCGTCGATGATTACGTATCGGCGCGCCTTTGGTGAGTGGACGGACCTGATCTGCGCGGAAAACCGGCATGAATACTTCGCCGAAAAGGACTCCGCTGTGCCGACCGCGGACAAGCCGGATTTCTGAAAGGCGTGGCGGATCTGGACAGGGGCGGTGCCGACAGCTTCTCCCGGCCGTCCGGTTTACCCGCAACTGCCGACGTGTTGCCGCGCTGCCGCGAAGCCATGGCGGAAATCGATCCCCGCCACGCCGAGTAGCGGCTCGGCGTCATGCGTCAAAATTGCGCCAGCCCCTCTTCATAACCCGAACACGTACAGCACGGTGGCGTTGCCCTGGTCCTTGAGCTCGGGCGTGTTGACGAGCCTGCTTTGGGCCGACGCGCCCGGTCCCGAGGTGATCGCCAGATATTGCCTGCCGTTGACCTCGAAGGTCATCGGCGGCGCCGAAAAGCCCGTGCCGACATTGACCTTCCACAATTGCTCGAGCGTGGTGTCGTCGAACGCCGCCACCGTGCCGTCGAGCAGCGCGGTGAAGACGAGCCCGCCGGCCGTCGCGAGCGTGCCGCTGGCGTTCGGGTAGCGGAAATGCACGTTTTTCTTGATCTCGCCGGTCAACGGATCGACGGCGGTCAGGTTGCTTTCGAGACGCTCGGTCGTGCTGTCTGAACCGGCGATCCAACGCTTGCCCTTGATGCGCGGGGCGTGATCGTCCACCACGGTCTCGCAGGCGTCGAGCGCCGGAATGTAGATCAGCTTGGTCTTGGGACTGTAGGACGACGGCCAGAAATTGTTGCCGCCGAGATGGGTCGGGCAGAGCTTCTTGAGTGGCGCGCCCGGTACCGTGTTGCCGACGCCCGCATAGGTCTGCACGTCCTTGCCCGGGTCATAGTCGAGCGGCTTGCCGGTCTTCTGATCGATGCCCTTGGTCCAGTTGATGTTCTCCATATAGGGCTTGGCGCCGACGATCTGGCCGTTGTGCCGATCCATGGTGTAGAGGAAGCCGTTGCGGGCCGAATGGGTGATTAATTTGCGCGGCTGGCCCGCGATCTCGCCGTCGATCAGGATATGGGTGCCGACCTCGTCGAAGTCCCACATGTCGCCGGGCGTATATTGGAAATACCAGTTCATATTCCCGTTGTCGGGATCCCAGGAGATCGCGCTGTTGGTGAACAGGTTGTCGCCCGGCCGCGCGGTCGGATCGTATTCCGGCACCGGGTTGCCGGTACCCCAGATGGTCTGGTTGGTCTCCGGGTCGTAGGTGCCGGTTACCCAGACCGCGCCGCCGCCGGTTTCCCATGAATTGGTATTGCCCTTCCAGGTCTCGCTGCCCGGCTCGCCCGGCGCCGGAACGGTGAACTTGCGCCAGACCACCTTGCCGGTCGCCGCATCGACCGCCGCGAGCCAATCGCGGATGCCGCCCGAGCCGCCGGCCGCCCCGAACAGGATCTTGTCCTTGATCGCAAGCGGAGCGCCTCGCAGGCTCACCTCGGGCTGGCCGAACTCGGCATTCGTCTCCCACACCACCTTGCCGTTGTCCTTGTCGGTCGCGATGATGCGTGCCGGGTAATTGGCGATCGAGATGACGAATTTTCCCCAGAGCGCGACGCCGCGATTGGCAACCTGCTTCTCCTCCTTGGGATCCATGCGCCACACGATCCGACCCATATCGCCCGAGCGGGCGTCGATCTTGTAGACGACGCCCCAGGAATCGACCGTATAGAGAAAGCCGTCCTCGGCCAGCGGCGTCGCCTCATTGAACTCGTTGCCGGCCCGGCCTCCGAGCGCAACCGAATAGGCGAGCCGCAGTCCCTTCACGTTGCCTTTGTCGATCCGCGCCAGCGGCGAGAAGCGCTGGCCATCGTAGGTGCGATGGTTCATCAGCCAGTTCTGCGGTTCCTTGTCGGCGTCGACCAGGCGCGCCGGCGTCACGTCTGCCGCGAACGCCGACGTTGCCATGAGCGCAGTGCCGGCACCAACCACGAGAGCGAGCGACCGAAGATGTTTCGAACCCATGGTGCTTCCTCCGAGTTGCGGCCTGTTGTTGGTTTTGGCCGCTTTTTTTCTAGCACATTTGCGGCTACCCATCGAGTGGCCCGCAGGCACGGCGTCGTCCGGCCGGCTGAGCCGACCGAGTCCGCCCCGACCATCCGGTTCTCCTCCTGACAGCGGACGCATCGCTGCGGTGCCGTGAACCGCCGCAATGGGCGACAAACCGCGGGACATGCAAAGGTCACGGTTTTTTCAAAGGCAGCGTTGAGGGTCGGCGGCGCTACAGGAGCTTGAGGCGCGCCACCTGGGCGCATTCTTCCGACGTCTTGAAATAGCGCAGCACCGTGTCGCGTCCGAGGTCGAAAGCATGCGGCTCGCCGGGCTTGCGCGCCGCAAGCGTCTTGATCTTGGTGACCGCGTTGTCGAATTCCGAGTGGTTCGTCATGATGACGCTCGCGTTCTGGCTGGCGGCGAGCTCCGCCATCTTGCGCTGGGTGTAGATGTAGGTGTCGAAATGCGGCACGTCGTTCGGGAAGTTGAACGCGGTCCCGCCCGAATACGCCACCATCAGGGGCTTGCCGTTGTCCCTCACCTGAAAGAACATCGAAACCGTGCCGGCGGTGTGGCCGGGCGTGAGGGCGAGCGTCACCGCCGCATCGCCCAGCACGATCTTCTGGCCGTCGAGGGCGACGATGTCGCGCTTGGGCTTGCCGTTCGGGTACCGATTGACGGAGTTCTCGATCCGGTCCCAGTCGGGTCCGCCCATGATGATGCGGGACCCGAAACGATCCTGCATCAGCTTGGCTCCGCCGTCATGATCGGCGTGGGCATGGGAGACGATGACGTATTTGACGGTGGCAGGATCGAGGCCGAGCTTCTTCAATCCGCCGACGATCGCCTCCTCGGAGGCGTAATCGTACAGCGTATCGAGCAGGATGATTCCCTCGCTGCCCGTCATCGCCCACGCGGAGTGAAACTTGGTGCCGACGAAGTAGAGGTTGTCGAAGACCTTGCCCGGATCGGTATACCAGCTTGCCCGATCGGGCGGCGGCGGCGGCGCGACATCGGGGCCCTCGGCGGTCTGCGGCGCAATGCAGTTGCGTGCCAGAAGGCCCGGAAAATCGAATCCGGCCGCCGCTTTTGCCGCCGCAAGATGCGCTTCGATCGAATTGGCCGCCGGCTGAGCAGCCGCCTCGGTAACGCCCCATGCGCATGATGGCAAGCGCGAGGGTGACATGAAGTTTCATCGCAAAGTCCCCCCTACCGACGCCGCCGGACGAACGACCGGCGACCTGCCGCCTGGATGGAACAGGTTTGCGCCGAAAACATCAAGTGGCACCCTTTGATCGGGATGCCAACGTGCCGCTGGCGGACGCCCGCAACGTGCCCGATGCGATTGCCATGACTTTCGAGGAGCGATCTGCGAGACCAGGCCTGCGCTGGTTGCGAAGAGCTCGAGCGGATAAATTGCCGGCAGCCGATGGCGAGCGGCCAGCGTGGCGATCGTCGCGCGCGAGATGTGTGCACACCGGAGCAATTTCGGGAGCCGCGTCAGCCACTCCCGAAATCTCGTCAGCGAGAGCGCGACGCTTACTTGAGCACGTCGCTCGCTTCCGCGGCGGCGAGCAGCTTCTTCTGGTCGGCCTCGAGCAGGAAGCCCGCCGCCACCGCGTTGCGGGCGGCGGCCGCGACGGCCGCCACATAGCCGGCATGGTCGACGTAGCGCTCCTCGAGCGAGGGGCGCGGATCTTCGCTCGCCATGCGCTCGGCCTTGGTGCGGGCGAAGGGAATCATGCCGCCCGCATAGTTGCAGATCTGGCCCTTGTGGAATCCGGCCGCGGTGATGTTCCAGCCCAGATAGGTGCCGAGCGGCGCATCGCGCAGCACCACCGGCACGCCGCCCTGCTCGTTGCCGTCCGCGTCGACTTTCGGCACCTTCAAGGCGATGACCTGCTTGATGCGCGGCGGCACCACGCTCTGCACGCCCGATCCGTCCATGTAGTTGAAGCCGGGGCCGAAGTCGTAATCGAGGCCGGGATTGATGAGACCGGTCGGGGTGCCGGCCGGCAGGCCCGGAATCGCCGGGAAGCCCATGGCGGCGCTGGTGGCATCGGCCAGCGTTCCGTTCGCGAGGGTGGGGTAGCGGCTGGGCGGCGGCGCCACCCCCTTCATGACCCAATCGCGGAAATGCACCCGGATGGCATTCACGGTCTCGGTGTGCGGCATCGGATTGTCGGCCAGCACGCCCTGGCCGTAGCCGGTGCTGGGGCAGGCCGGGGGCGCGAGCGCGACGGTGCTGAAGCCGCCTTTGCCACCGCCGTGCTGGGTGCTGGCGATGTAATAGCGCCGCACATTGTCCGGCAACGGAATGTCGGCATCGCCGGCGGTGCCGACCCATTCGGGCGTGAGCTTGAGGCCCCAGACCTCGGCTGAGCCGAAATGCTCGATGATCTTCGGGCAGGTATGGGTCGCGCTGCAGCGATCGAGAATGCCGGCAGCCGGCAGGCCGCGCACCGGGTCGGGCCAGGGCGCCCACCATTGCGGGCCTTCGCTGCCCGGCTCGTACAGCTTGAGCACACCGTCCGGCATGGCGAAGCGGAAATTCAAGGCGATGCGGCGGCCCGCGATGATGGGCCAGGCCCCGTCATAGACTTGGCGTCCGGCCTCGTCCTGATTGAAGCCGAGATGGATGAAGCCGCGCACGAAGTTGCCCGATTGGGAAACTCCGCGGGTGATCGCCCAGCCGACCCCGCCCGCGACCGGATTGGGCGTGCCGGCATCGTCCTGCGTGGCATTGCGGAAGAAGGAGCCCACGTCGCGGAAGGCCGCGAACCCGATGCCCAGCACCAGCGGATCCTTGGCGGTGAACACCACCTGGTAGAGGAGCTTGGGATCAAAGCCGTTCTTCAGGCAAATCTCGGTCGGGTCGGGGGTGCCGGGGAAGGGATGCTCGGCGCTGCATTTGGCGAAGGCCCAGTCGGTGGACGGGACATCGGCGCTGCCGCCGATCACGCCGTCGGCGGTCTCGGACGCATGGGTGGTGAGGCTCGCCTCCTTGGTGTCGAGGGTGAGGGGCCGATAGGGCAGCGGATTGGAGTGCACGATCATGGGCCGCGAGCCCGGCCCGGCGGCATTGAGGATGCGCCCCATGACGCGGCCGGTGATCGGCGATCCGTCGGGATTGTGCGCCACCGGCACGATCACATAATCGTTGTCGGGGCGCGGCGCGGTGCGGCCCGAATTGTCGCCCTGCCAGCCGCTGGAGAGACCGATGTCGCCGGTGGCGCGCTCGAGCGGCCCGATGGTGATGCGGCCGCTGCGATTGGGCACGTCGTGCCACATCAGGCGGCTCGACCGCGACATGTCGATTGGCTTCACCAGCTGGAACGAAGCCGTGTACTCGACCATGCCGCGCGCATTGCGGGGCGCGAGCTTGATGTCCTGGATGATGGCATTGTGCGCATCGTTCGGATCGAGCTCCCCGAAGGCGCGCCCGGCCAGGGTCTCGTAAGGGCCGGCGGTTCCGAAGCTCGCGCCGTTGAAGGCCGGCGATACCTGCGCGTCGATGACGATCCTGGTGACCCGCGCCTGCGCGGCACCCGCAAAGGTCGCCAGCATGGCTGCCGCCGCCACCATCCTGCCAAGCCCCGATCCAACCATGCGCACCTCCCGTTTGTCCGGCGCGACGATCGCTCCACCGTCGCGGAGGGTTGCGCAACTCTAGCCGAATTGGCGCGCGTTCGCATCAGCCCGGAATGCGGAAAACCGCTCCATCTCTTTGATGGCCATGGTGGCTTCGGCGCGGGCGGCGCGGCGGCGGAAGCGGGCGAATTATCCCGCCGACTGCGCCACTGCGGCGTGCTATGATTTCAAGGTCATCGGGCCGCCGCATCGACGCGGGGGCATCGCCGTCACGATCGGCCAGGGACGGCTCAAACGGCTCCCGGATTCACACGCGGCTTGATCATGACGACCCTGCGCAACTGTCTCGTGATATCGGTCGCTATTCACGTCGTGATCATGCTGTGGCTGGCGCTCGGGCCCGGTGCCAGCACATTCGGTCCGGCGAGCGCCGATCCGATCCTGGTCGATCTCGTGGCGCCGCAGGACGTGCCCAAGAGCGAGGCCGCCAAGACCGAGACGCAGGAGGCCAAGACCGAGCAGCCGAAGGCGGAAGAGCTCCAGAGCGAAAAGCCGAAATCCGAGCCGCCGCCCGCGCGCAAGCCCGACCCAAAGACGGCCTCCCCCAAGAACGGGCCGCCCAAACCGGAGCCATCCAAGACGGCCGTCGACGCCGACCAGCGGCCGCCGCAGAGCAAGACCGCGCCGGACAGCGAGGAGGAGCGCGCCGCGACCGCGGCGCGGCTCGCCTGGATGCTCAATCTGCCGACCGATACGGTGACCAGCCTGGCCGCGCCCCCGAGCGAGGAGAAATCGAATCTCGCCCGCGAGGAGGTCGCGGCCTTCAAGGCGCAGGTGAGCCGATGCTGGGTCGCGCCGGCCGGCATGCCGAACACGCCTGACGCCACCATCGTGATGCGCATAGCCTTGAATCCCAATGGCACGCTCGGTGCCGCGCCGGAGCTGATCGCGGCGCCCATGTCGATCGACGGCAATCCGCTCAAGGAAAGCGCCAAGCGCGCGCTGCAAAAATGCCAACCGTACACGGCTCTGCCGGCCGCCAAGTACCAGGACTGGAAGATTCTCGACATGAGCTTCACGCCCCAAGGCCCAGGCGGCCCAGTGAGCCTGCCGGACGTCTCGGCAACTCATTAGCGTCGTCGACATTGTTTTGTCCGTCCGGCATGATCGGTTCATCCGTTTTCAGGGAGCATCACCAATGTTGACGTTGTATTTCACGCCCGGGGCCTGCTCGCTGGCGGCCCATATCGTGCTGGAGGAGAGCGGCGAGAAATACGAGAAGCAGCTCGTCGATCTCGCCAAGGGCGAGCAGCGCACCGAGCCCTATCTCAAGATCAACCCGCAGGGGCGCGTGCCGGTGCTGCGTCTCGATGATGGCGAGCCGTTGACCGAGAACACGGCGATACTTCCTTATCTCGGCAAGCGGTTCGGGCTGTGGCCGGGCGAGCCGATCGCCGAGGCGCGCGCGCTCTCATTGATCGGTTTCTTTGCCGCCAGCGTGCATCCGGCGCATGCGCATATCGGCCGGCCGGAGCGATACGCCACCGACCCGGCCGCCTACCCGACCATCAAGGAAGCCGGCCTCAAGACCTTCCACGGCTATTTGCAGCAGATCGACGCCATGCTGGCCGGGCGCGAATGGTTCGCCGACCGGTACTCGGTCCTCGATGCCTATGGGTTGGTGTTCTACGCCTGGGGCTTCCGCCGCGAGCTGCCGGTGCAGGAGCTCGAGCACTACTCGGCATTGAAGGACCGCATGCTGCAGCGGCCTGCGGTGCGCCGCGTGGTGGCGGAGGAGAAGCTTGCGCTGGCGCGGGACTTGCCTAACCCAACTTCGCCGAAGAGCGCCGCGCAGTAGGGAGGCTCCGGAACCGTAGGGCGCAATCGCTTTATTGCGCCGCCGGCGGGGCGGCTTGGCGCAATAAAGCGATTGCGCCCTACGACTTAGCTCGCGGCCAGCTCGTAGATGATGAACGACTCGATCAGGATCGAATATTCGTGCGCGAGCTTGGCGCGGAATCCGGCCTTGTCGATCAGCTTGCCGAACAGGTCGAGATCGGAATCCGACGACACCATGACGTAGATGCGTCCGCCGGGTTTCAGGCGCTCGCGCGCCTGGTCGAACAGGGCCGCGACGTCGCGATAGGCCGGACCCGCCTTCCAGCCGCGATCGGCCAGATTTTTCGGCTCGCCCGCATGCTTGGGCGGGCTCGACAGGATCACGTCGAACAGCGGGCGCGGCGCCAGCGCCGCCAGCAGGTTGGAGCAAACCCCGACGATGCGGTCGCCGAACCCGTTGGCGCGCGCGTTCTCGGCGGCATTGAGCGCCGCGTTCGGGTTGATGTCGGCCGCCACGACGTTTTCGGCGCCGGCCCGCGCCGCCGCCAGCGCCAGGATGCCGGACCCGGTTCCGATATCGATCACGCGCTTGCCCTTGAGGTCGAGGCCGTCGATGAACTCGGCGAAGCGCTGGCTGCTGACGAAGAATTTCGGATGGAACACCGTCGGGCGGACCGTCAGGTCGAAGCCGGCGGCCCGCACCTTCTGGATGTTCTGCCGGGTGAGAACCATGTGGTAGGAGAAGAAATAGATGAAAGCCCGCATCATCCGGCGGAGCAGGCTATGGGGACTGCCGTGGCGGTCGAGACCGCCGGCGGCATGCCGGTCGATGAGCTCTTTAGGTGTTGTTTGATCCATGATCGATATTGCTCCTTGGCGAATTGGACGAATTACAAATGGCTGTTCTCTTGCGCGTCGCCCGCTTGCGTCTCCGCGCGAGCCGGACGGGCGCGCTCCAGGAGAATCTGCACGTAATGCATCAGCGAGCGGCTGTGCGCGGGCCGCACCTGGACGGGTTCCGGGCGCGGGTCGGTCAACAGGCCGCGCAGCTTGATCATGTGCCAGGCGAGCGGATTCCAGTCCCGCCAGGCTTGTTGCGCCTCGCCCGCCAGGACGCCGCTCACGACTTCCGGCACGGCGGCAAAAACCTGCGCCATGCGGGCCGCCATGTCGTCGTCACGCAAGATGTTCCATTTCGAGAACCCGCCCATGACCGGCGAGGAGAGCGCGTAGACCACCCGGCCGATCCACGCCTCGCGTATGCAGTAGGAGCACATCGCGCACGGCTCGATATTGGTATAAAGCGTGTAATGGCGAAGCTGCTCCCGGCCGATCGCCTTTTGGGCCTGCGACAGCGCGATGACCTCGGCGTGCCGCGTCACGTCGCCGTCCCGGACCGTGTGATTGATCGCCTCCGCCAGGATTTTTCCCTCGCGCGCGATCACCGTGCCGAACGGATATTCGCCTTTGCCGACCGCGATACGCGACAGCTCGACGCAACGTGCCATCATGGCTTCGTCGGTGGTTTGGCGCGATGAATCCATGGCGGCGGTGCTGCATTTGTTGCATGCAATCATGTCGCATGCAGTCAACCCCGGGCTAGCGGCGGTTGGTCGATTTCAGGGACGTTGCGAATTGCAAACTGGCAATATCATCCCGTTTTGCAATTCACAGCATAAAAATTCGCGTGCTGGCCTCAATTCGCGTGCAAGCCGGCGCGGTTTCGCGAATGGCGCGCGGCCGGGAGCGCCGGCCGGGAGGCGTCAGCGGCCGAGAATACCGGCTGAAATACCCGGGTGACAATCGAGATAGCCGCCTTTTTTCGGGGTGTGGCGCACAGCCGAGCGGTGCGTGCGCGGACCCGCTGGGGCGTCTCCGACGCCGAGACCCGCGGCGTCTCCGGCATTAAGCATTAATGTGTTCCGGAGCTGCCGGCGGCGGGCCGGTCGGTCCGCCGGCGCTGTGGTCGGATCTCGGACCCGGGGTGAATCCGGCATGCATCGGCATCCGGCCGGATCAGCCGGCGGCCTCCGCGACAATCGTGGCGATTGGCTGGAGCGCGGGCGGGTTTGCGCCACAATATGCCGAATTTGGTGAATTTGGGGCCTTTCGGCGCGAAAGCCACGTCATCGCATCCCTAAATTCAGCGAATGGTCACCAAATTCTCTATGCAAGGGAAGCCGGAATTATTATAGCTGTCACAGGAACATTCGGGATTCTATTCGGGGGTTTCCCATCTTGGGTTTCCGGGGTGGGTTCCGTTCGAGATCGGTCCTCCGGCTCACGCTGGATCGCCCACTCTGGATGAGGTTCTTGGCCGGCACACGGACCAGTGAGCGGCCAAAACCGAAACAAGAAGGTTTGCGAAGCATGCGCAAGACTTCCCTCATTCTGCTCGGTGCGGCGGCGGGCGCGGCCCTGACGCTGATGACGACCCAGCCCCACATCGTGTTCGACGGCTCGAGCGCGAAGGCGGCGGCGGCCGACGCCTACAAGCAGCTCAGCCTGTTCGGCGACGTGTTCGAGCGGGTGCGCACCGATTACGTGGAGAAGCCCGACGACGGCAAGCTGGTCGAATCGGCGATCAACGGCATGCTGACCGGGCTCGACCCGCATTCGAGCTACATGGACGCCAAGAGCTTCCGCGACATGCAGGTGCAGACCCGCGGTGAGTTCGGCGGGCTCGGCATCGAGGTCACCATGGAGGACGGCCTGATCAAGGTGGTGGCGCCGATCGACGAGACCCCGGCCGCCAAGGCCGGCGTGATGGCCAACGACTTCATCACCCATATCGACGACGAGCCGGTGCAGGGCCTGACCCTCAACCAGGCGGTCGACAAGATGCGCGGCCCGATCAACACCAAGATCAAGCTCAAGATCATGCGCAAGGGCCAGGACAAGCCGATCGAGCTGACGCTCACCCGCGACGTCATCCGCGTGCTCTCGGTGCGCTCGCATTCGGAAGGCGACGACGTCGGCTATATCCGCATCACCCAGTTCAACGAGCAGGCCACGACCGGCCTGAAGAAGGCGATCGCCGATCTCAGCGCCCAGGACGGCGACAAGCTCAAAGGCTTCATTCTCGACCTGCGCAACAATCCGGGCGGCCTGCTCGACCAGGCGATCTCGGTGTCCAACGCCTTCCTCAACCGCGGCGAGATCGTCTCGACCCGCGGCCGCAACGCCGACGAGACCCAGCGCTTCACCGCCCGCCCGGGCGACCTGACCAAGGGCAAGCCGCGTGATCGTGCTGATCAACGGCGGCTCGGCCTCGGCCTCCGAGATCGTGGCCGGCGCCCTGCAGGATCACAAGCGTGCCATCATGGTCGGCACGCGCTCGTTCGGCAAAGGCTCGGTGCAGACCATCATCCCGCTCGGCTCCGGCAACGGGGCGCTGCGGCTCACCACGGCGCGCTACTTCACCCCGTCGGGCCGCTCGATCCAGGCCAAGGGCATCGTGCCCGACATCGAGGTGCTGCAGGACGTGCCGGAAGAGCTCAAGGCGCGCGCCGATACCACCAGCGAGGCGACCCTGCGGGGCCACCTCCAGGCCGAAGGCCAGGAGCAGACCGGATCGCAATCCTATGTTCCGCCCGATGAAAAGAACGACAAGGCCCTGCATCTGGCGGTGGACCTCTTGCGCGGCACGCAGACCAACCCGGCCTTCCCTCCGAAGCCGAACCAGGCAGCCGCCAACTGAGGTCTTCTGATCGCACCGGATCGGAAGAGCCTGCGCCCGTTTGAGCCGAAGTCGGACGTTTCCGGCTTCGGTCGCGGGCCCACGATCACAACGCCGGACCACAACGCCACCGTGCGGCGGGCCACTGTAGACTTGGCGCAAGCCGCGCCGGCGCCGCGCGGAACTGCCGCACCAACATATCGAGCATATCGAGAAACTCGACCGCATCCCGACCGCGCCGTTGGTCGAGCGGGAACGCGCAGTCGAGGGCCGGCCGGTCCGCCGGTTGACAGGCTCGGCGCGGGGATCGAATGTGCTGCACTCATAGGACGGCGAGGGACGGGTGAGCTTGAGCTCGGGCGCAAAACGGAAAGACGGCGGCATCGCCGAGACCGGGCGCGTCATTCTTCAGGCCTTCCTGATCGCGCTCGTCTTTCGCACCTTCCTGTTCCAGCCCTTCAACATTCCGTCGGGCTCGATGAAGGAGACGCTGCTGGTCGGCGACTACCTGTTCGTCTCGAAATATTCCTACGGCTTCACACACTTTTCCTTGCCGTTCTCGCCGCCCTGGTTCTCCGGCCGCATCTTCGCCTCCGAGCCCGAGCGCGGCGACATCGTGGTGTTCCGGCTGCCGACGGATGATTCGATCGACTATATCAAGCGCGTGATCGGGCTTCCGGGCGACCGCATCCAGGTGATCAAGGGGGCGCTCTACATCAACGACGAGCCGGTGCGCCGCGAGGCAATCGACGACTTCGTGGAGACCGAGGAAGGCCGCACTACCCGCACCAAGCGCTTCAAGGAGACGCTGCCGAACGGGGTGAGCTACACGACCTTGAGCCTGTTCGACAACGGCCCCTACGACAACACGCCGGTCTACACGGTGCCGCCCGGACATTATTTCATGATGGGCGACAACCGCGACAACTCGGCCGACAGCCGCGTGCTGAGCCAGGTCGGCTACGTGCCGTTCGAGAATCTCATCGGCCGCGCGCAGGTCATCTTCTTCTCGGTGAGGGAGGGCGAGCACGCCTGGGAGGTGTGGCGCTGGCCTTGGGCCGTGCGCTGGAACCGGCTGCTCACGATGACGCGGTAGCGCAGCCTCTCTTCCATTTCTCTGTCGTCCCGGCCGTAGCGCCGGGACCCATACGTCGCAGCCCATCGAGAGAACACGGCGTATGGGTCCCTGCCTTCGCAGGGACGACAGGGTGCGGGGATGTTGTTACGCCTAGAGAGACGTCGTTGCCGTCCCAGGCCGCTGTCAAACGAGCCAGCCCGCCGCCAGTCCTGCCAGCAGGATGACGCCGAGCACGCCGCGGTAGATGACGAAAGGCCAGGCCGAGTAGCGCTCCAGCACCCGCATCAGCGTCCAGATCGCCACGAAGGCCGAGATGCGACGCGACCACCAGGCCGACCGCCAGGATCGACCATCCGTGGGCGTCGAGGTGGGCCTTGTGCAGCTCCCATAGTTCCTTGAAGCCGGCGAGCGCGATCGCGGGCAGCCCGAGCAGGAAGGAGAAGCGCGCCGCCTCGTCGCGCTTGAAGCCGAGCCCGAGCGCCGCCGTCAGGGTGGAGCCGGAGCGCGACACGCCGGGAATGAGCGCGCCGACCTGCGCGATGCCGACCAGCATGGCGTCGATCCAGGTCACGTCCGCGAGGGTGCGGGCATGGCGCGCGCGGATCTCGGCGACCGCGAGCAGGACCGCCATCGCGATACAGGCCGCGCCGATCACGCCGAGGCCGCGCAGCGGCGAATTGCAGGTGTTCAGCACGCCGGCCAGCGCCAGCCCGGCGATCCCGATCGGGATGGTGGCGAGCACGATCCAGAGCGCCAGCCGAAAATACCGGTCCTTGAAGTCGCGGCGCGTCAGCGCGCCGAGCGAGCTTTCGGCGAGCTGCCGCACGTCGCTCCAGAAATAGCTCACCACCGCGGCCAAGGCCGCCAGCTGCATGGCGGCGGAGAATGCCGAACCCGGATCCTGCCAGCCCACCAGGGCCGGCAGGATGCGCATATGCGCGGTGGACGAGATCGGCAACAGCTCGGTGATGCCTTGCACCACTCCCAGCACCGCGACCTTGGCGTAACCCAGCGCCACGAATCCGGTGTCGATTCCCTGCGTGCAAACCTCGGCCATATGTGAGCTGTCCCCTTGCGTGCGGCGGCATTTACCTATGGGGCGGATGGGCTTTCAAGTCTTTTGCGCCGGCGCGCGACCCGGATTCATCCAGCCGTCGCATAAGTGTCGGGTCGCTGTCAGACGACGCAGGCAACGTCGCCCCGATTCGAAGGGGAAAGCCCCGGCATCGTCGCGACGCGGAACCAGAGCCGCCGATCCGATGCCGCTCGTTCCGTCCGCGTGCCTGGCGTCGGCTGGCAAAGCGTTCTCTCGCACAGCCCTTTCATGATCCTGGAGGCGTGACGGTGGACAAGGATCTCCTGGTCACACGGCGTGACGTGGTGCGGGGCGGCGGCGCCGCCATTACGCTCGCGACCGCGGCCGCGTCGGTGCGGCCGGCCTTCGCGCTCGATGGCGGCTCGGCGGTCGCGACCGGGGTGGTGTTCGAGGACCGCTCGGGCACCGGGGCGCGGCAGCCGGGCGATCCCGGTATCGCCGGCGTGCTGGTATCCAATGGACATGAGGTGGTGAAGACCGACGCTGAAGGGCGCTACGCGCTGCCGGTCGACGACGAGACCATCATTTTCGTGATCAAGCCGACCGGCTACGTGGTGCCGATCGAGCGCGGCACCATGTTGCCGCGCTTCTACTACATCCATCACCCCAAAGGCACGCCTGAGCATCTCGGCCTGCGCTATCGCGGCATCGAGCCGAGCGGCCCCTTGCCGAGCGCGGTCGATTTCGCCCTGCAGAAGGTCGAGGAGCCGAGCCGCTTCGAGGTGCTCATGTTCACCGATCCGCATGCCGGGAGCGCGGCCGAGCTCGACTTCATCCGCGACGACGTGGTGAACCCGCTGATCGGCACCAAAGCCGCCTTCGGGATCACCACCGGCGACATCATGTCGGACGACCTGTCGCTTTATGCCCGCTACAACCGGATCATCGGGCAGCTCGGCGTGCCCTGGCACAATATCGTCGGCAATCACGACCTGAACCTGGATGCGCCGGACGGACGATACGCGCGCGAGACCTTCAAGCAGACCTTCGGGCCAAGCCACTATGCCTTCGAATACGGCGGCGCGCTGTTCCTGATGCTCGACAATGTGGACTATTTCGGCGCCGGCGCCGGCGAGCCGGGCAATGATTGCCGCTACCAGGGCCGCTTCGGCAAGCGGCAGCTCGCTTTCGTGGCCAATGTGCTCAAGCAGACGCCCCCTGATCGATTGGTGGTGGCGGCCATGCACATTCCGTTGCGCACGTATCTCGATCCCGACGATCCGGCCAGCAATACGATCGATGGCGCCGCGCTGATCAAGCTCCTGGGCGAGCGCCCGTCGATCAGCTTCGCGGGCCATACCCATACCACCGAGCATCATTACCTGGGCGGCGAGGCGGGACGGCCGCCGCCGCATCATCACCATGTGATGACGGCGGTGTCGGGCTCGTGGTGGAGCGGTCCCTACGATCACCGCGGCGTTGCGGTCGCGGACAGTTACGACGGAACGCCCAACGGATTCCATGTTTTGAGCATCGACCGCGACCGCGCCACTACCCGCTACCAGCCCGCCAAGGAGCCGAACGCGCGGCAGGTCCGCATCGTGCTCGACAGCGAATATCACAAGGCTCAAAAAGAGATCGGCGCCCAGAAGGAGTCCGGCAGCGATCTGCGCATGAGCCAGCTGGTGGGCGCGCCGATCCGAGCGGACACCGCCGGCGCGACCGACGTGGTGGTCAATGTTTTCGACGGCGGCCCGCGCACCAGCGTCGAGTACCGGATCGGCGAGCGCGCGCCGGTGCGGATGGAGCGCGAGCGGCGGCCGGACCCTTTCGTCAAGGAGGTGTTCGCCCGCAACCAGGCCACCAAGAAACCGTGGGTGCAGGCGGAGCCGTGCTCGCATCTGTGGGTCGCGCGCCTGCCGGCCGATCTGGCGGCCGGCACCCACTGCATCAAGGTGCGGGTCACGCGACGACTACGGTCGCGAGCACCACGCCCATCTGGTGCTGGAGGTGACCGGCACCCGGGCCGCAAGCGCGCTGGCGCCGGGGTAGCTACGTGCGCGAGCCGCAGCAGCTGCGCAGGCGCAGCGCCCGCCCGTCCACGATCAGGAGCGCGCCCGCGATGACGCAGGCGCCGATGATCTCGCGCGGCTCGAGCGGCTCGCCGAGGACGAAGTGGCCGAGCAGGATGGCGGTCAGCGGAATGAGGAGCGTCACCAGCATCACGTTGCTGGCGCCCGAGCGCACCAGGATCTGGAAGAACACCACATAGGCCAAGGCGGTCGACAGCGCCGCGGTTCCGAGCAACGCGAGCCAGGTTTGCAGGCTCGGCGCGGGCAGGAGCCAGGGCCGCTCGATGGCGCCAGCTAGCGCAAGCATCACCAGGCTCGAGCAGATCAGTTGACAGGTCGCGGAGGTCAGCGGCGCGACGCCGGCGAGCCGGCGGCGGCCCCACAGTCCGGAGACGCCATAGCTCAAGGCCGCGCCCAGGCAGAGCAACATGCCGAGCGTCTGCCCGCCGGAAAATTCCAACGCCTGGCCGCGCAGGATGATCACGCCGACGAGGCCCGCCAAGATGCCGACGACCCGCCGCGTCGCCAGCGGCTCGTCGCCGGCGGCCGCCATCACCAGCACGGTGAACAGCGGGGTGGTGGCATTGAGCACCGAGGCGAGCCCGCTGGCGATCCGGGTCTGGCCGGAGACGATGAGCGAGAACGGGATGACATTGTTGAGGAGGCCCATCACCAGGAACGGCATCCAACCGGACACGCTCGCGGGCAGCCGGGTCCCGCTCGCCCACAGCACCGGCAAGAGCAGGACGGCCGCGATCGCCACCCGGGCGAGCACGATGGTCAGCGGCGGCAGCTCGCGGACCGCGATGCCGGTGAAGAAGAACGAGCCGCCCCAGAGGATGGACAGCAGGACCAGGAGCGCCCAGTCGCGCTCGTCCATTCCGGTGCCTGCCGCCATGCTCGCCTCTTTCCCGGGAGATCGATGACGCAGCTTGGCGTTTGGCCGGGATGGAGTCGACCCGTTTCCTGGCCGAGAGCTGCGAGGCGCGCGGCGGCCGCAGCCGATCCGTTGCAATTTTAGCGAATTCGTCGAGGTTTCGTTCAAGCGATCAGCGTAGCCTGCGGCTTCGGCCAATCGCGTGGGAAGCTGTCATGCGCTTCGCATTCCTGGTTGCCGGCGGTGTCGCGGCCGGGGCCCTCTCGGTGGGCGGGGTCCGCACGCTGGTGCCGCCGAACGCCCAAATGTTCCAGGCCGTGCGCGCGCTCGGCGGCAATATGGCGGACTTCAAGCTCGGCGAGATCGATCCGCTCAAGGCCTACGAGGACGTCAAGCGCCAGATCACCTCGGGCAATCTCAGCGGGTCGCTCAATCTCGGCTCTGCGCGGCCGATCACGTTCACCAAGCTCGGCGATCTGTCGGTCGGCAACAAGATGCACATCGACGAGGGATCGATCCGGCGCGCGATCGCGGCCGGAATCAACAGCCAGATTCAGCAGAGCAATCGCCGGATGGACGAGATGTCGGCCTATACCCGTAACCCGGCGGCCTGGCACGGCATGCCGCCGCATTAGGGCGGGTTTCGATTAACTGGAAATCGCGGGTAGGGTGGGCAAAGGCGCTCTTTAGCGCCGTGCCCACGCGAAGCCTCTCCGCGTATTGAGCCGCTGCGCGTGGGCACGGCGGACCCGGGCGTTTTGCATCAATCGAAATCGCGCGGCCGCCTTTGCCCACCCTACAGCTCAAACTCTGCGGATAATCTCTGGCTCCGATACGCTCGCGGTCAATTCAGTATCCGTCGGGCCGAGTCTTGCGGCCGTTGCTGCAGCGACGGCAAATGTCTACGCTGATCCAGCTTAAAGCAAAGAAAAGCAATTCAGGGAGGAGTCATGTCCAGGGCGAGCTCCACCGGAGCCGGGCTGTCGCGGCGCCGCATCATCAAGGCGGCGCTGGCGGCCGGTATCGCGGCCCCCAACCTGCGCGCATCGGCGCCGCATCGGCGGCCTATCCGGAACGCGTGGTGAAGATCGTGGTGGCGAACTCGCCGGGCGGGCCATCCGACATCATCGCCCGTTTCATGGCGGCCGCGCTGCAGGAATTGATGGGCAAGACCTTCATCGTCGAGAACAAGGGCGGCGGCGGCGGCAATATCGGCATGGGGTCGGTGGCGCGCGCCGACCCGGACGGCTACACGCTGCTGTTGGCGACCAGCGCCTATGCGGTCAATCCCGGGCTCTATGCCAGCCTGCCCTATGATCCGTTCAAGGACTTCGCGGCGATTTGCGAGATCGCCACCACGCCCAATATCTTCACGGTGAAGTCCTCCCTCAACGCCAATACGATGCAGGAGTTCGTGGCGCTCGCCAAAGCCGATCCGGAGCGGTTCAACGTCTCGACCCCGCCCATCGGCACCACCCCGCAGCTCGAGGCCGAGGTGCTCAAGGTCCGCGCCGGATTGGGCCAGATGGCCACCATCGTGTTCGCCGGCGGCGGCGAGGCGCTGCAGGCCGTGCTCGGCGGCACGGTGCAGCTGAGCTCGGGCACGCTCGCGCCCGCGCTGCCGCAGATCAAGGCCGGCGCCATCAAGGGGCTGGCGGTCACCGGCGCGACCCGCTGGCCCGAGCTGCCGCAAATCCCGACCATGCAGGAGGCGGGCTATC
The DNA here is from genome assembly GCA_963744275.1 of uncultured Alphaproteobacteria bacterium. Taxonomy (GTDB): domain Bacteria; phylum Pseudomonadota; class Alphaproteobacteria; order Rhizobiales; family Xanthobacteraceae; genus VAZQ01. The sequence goes on along the minus strand of CAVUSX010000015.1, from coordinate 386,319 downwards.
AGGATTTCGTGTTCGAGACCTATACGGCGCTGCTGGCGCCGGCGAAGACGCCGCCCGAGATCGTGCGCCGGCTCGAGCAGGAGACGCTGGCCATCTTGCACCGGCCCGAGATGGGCGGAAAGCTGTCCGAATTGGGGTTCGAGATCCAGGCCAAGGACGGCAAGGGCCACATGGCGCGCGTCGCCAAGGAGGTGCCGATGTTCCGCGCCATCGTCGCGCAGGCCGGCATCAAGCCGCAATAGATCGCGGCCGGCGGACATCCCGGTGGGAAGCATCATCCAACGACAATTCGCCCGGGACGCACAGGAAACCACCCACCCGTGAACATCACGAAGATCGAGCCCATCGCGATCAGCCTGCCGATGAGCAAACCCGTCATCATGGCGGGCGAGGCGGTGAGGCGGGCCGACAACATGCTGGTCCGCCTGCAAGCCGATGACGGATTGGTCGGGTGGGGGGAGGCTGCCTCGGCTCCGACCATGACGGGGGAAACCTGCGCCAGCATGGTGGCGGCGGTGCGTCATCTCTCGCCCGCGCTCATCGGCCGCGCGGCCGACGACATCGGCGGCGCGCTCGCCGCCATGGACGGCCGGATGTACGCAAATCACGGCGCCAAGGCGGCGATCGAGATCGCCCTGCATGATCTCGCCGGCCGCGGGCGCAACCGGCCCGCCCATGCGCTCCTCGGCGATGCGCGGCGCCGCCGCATGACCCTTCTGGGCGTGATCGGCGGCGGCGACCTCGACGGCGATCTGCGCGATGCCGCCGGCAAGAAGGGCGAGGGGTTCTCGATCTTCAAGATCAAGGTCGGGGTGGATACGCCGGCCATGGACGCGGAACGCACGCGCCGCATCTGCGACATCCTGCGGCCGCATGTCCTGATCTCGGCCGATGCCAATCAGGGCTTCAGCACCGGTGAGGCGATCGCGTTCGTGCGCGCGGTCGCCGGCTGCGGCCTCGATTTCCTCGAGCAGCCGGTTGCGGCCGACGATCTCGCCGGGATGGCGGCGGTGGCGGCCGCGACCGATATCGCGATCGGGGCGGATGAAGGCATCCATTGCCTGGCGGACATCCGCCGTCATCACGAGCACAAGGCCGCCCGCGGCGTCAGCCTCAAGGCCATCAAGCTCGGCGGTCTGCGCGCGCTGGTGGAGAGCGCCCGTCTGTGCGACCGCCTCGGCATGCAGGTCAACGTCTCCTGCAAGACCGGGGAGTCGAGCATCGCCTGCGCGGCCGCGCTGCACGCGGCGGCGGTCATCCCCGGGCTCGCCTGGGGGCTGACGCTGACCAACGCAGGCCTCACCGCCGACGTGACGGCGCATCCGATCCGTGTCGAGCATGGCTGTGCCGACATTCTCGATCGTCCGGGACTGGGAATCGACGTTGATGAGGATCTTGTCCGGCGGCACCGGGTCGAGATTGCGGTGTAACCGCAATGCGATTTGCATACCGACGTACCGCTTTCCAGCTTCCGTCACACCGCGATACCGCTAGGTTGATGTGCCTACCAACAAGAGTTCCAAACAGCCGCTCGAACCTGACAATTTCGCCACACTTTGTCCTTACGGATTCACCATTGGGGAAACGTCCCGGGGCTACGCTCAAACAAATGACGGATGCTTGATTGGTGGCTTGGGCGCTAATCGCAACAATCGATGCCGCATGAAGGGGAGGGCGCGATGATTACACGACGAAGCCTGCTGGAGGCAGCGGGCGTAGGGACCATACTGGCGGGCTCGGGCTCGGCCGTTCCGCAACTGTTTGCGACCGAAGCCGACGCCGAGATCGCGCTCAACCTGTCGCCGATGTTGCCGGACGGAACCCGCACGGAAGCCGTATTGGATACGTTGCCGGGCAAGAAGCCGCTCATCAAGCTCAGCTACCGGCCGCCGAACTACGAATTGCCGATCGAATATCTGCGCAGCGAGATCACGCCCAACGACGCCTTCTTCGTGCGCTACCATCTGTCGGACATTCCGCGCGTCGATGCCAAGACCTGGAAGCTCGCCATCGGCGGGGAAGGCGCCAACGACGAGGTCGAGCTCGGCCTGGACGACTTGAAGCAGATGGCGCCGGTCGAGCTGGTCGCGCTCTGCCAGTGCTCCGGCAACCGCCGCGGCCTGTTTCAGCCGCACGTGGCCGGGGTGGAATGGGGCTACGGCGCCATGGGCTGCGCGCGCTGGAAGGGCGTGCGGCTCAAGGACCTTCTCGACAAGGCGGGCCTTAAGAAGGAGGCGATCGAGATCGTGTTCCACGGCGCCGACGGGGCCGTCAGCGACAAGACGCCCAATTTCGTCAAGAGCCTGCCGATGTGGAAGGCGGTCGAGGATACGACGCTGGTCGCCTACGAGATGAACGGGCAGCCGCTGCCGCACTGGAACGGCTTTCCGGCCCGCCTGGTGGTGCCGGGCTGGACCGGCACCTATTGGATGAAGCACCTGACCTCGCTCAAAGCCGTCACCAAGCCGTTCGACGGCTTCTGGATGAAGTCGGCCTACCGCATACCGCTCGGAAAGTTTCCCATATTGGCGCGCTTCCCTTCGCAGGAGACGGCGGTCAATACCCCGATCACCGACATGGTGATCAACTCGCTGATCACCAGCCACGCCGATGGCGCCATGGTGAAGTTCGGCGCGGTCGTCACCGTCGCCGGCATGGCATGGGACGGCGGCTATGGGCTGAACTCGGTGGAGGTCTCCACCGACGGCGGCAAGACCTGGACGACGGCGGCGCTCGGCAAGGACCAGGGTCCGTTCGCGCTGCGGTCCTGGAGCCTGCATTTTTCGCCCAAAGCGCCCGGCAAGCACGTGGTCATGGCACGCGCCACCAACAAGGTCGGTCAGAGCCAGGCCACGGCTCTGATCCCCAATCCGGCCGGCTATCACCACAATCTGGTCCAATCCGTGACCCTGGTCGCGGCGTGAGGAGGGGAACCATGCGCTCCATCGCCATCGCGGCCGTCGTCGCCGCCACCATCACCACCATCGCGGCCGGCCCGGCCGCGGCGCAAGAGAAGTCGGTTCAGCTCAAGCCGGGCCCCGGTCTCGATAAGGTCGAGGGCAATTGCTCGGGCTGCCACAGCCTCGATTACGTGCCGATGAACTCGCCGTTCCTGAACGCCGCCGGCTGGGACGCGGAGGTCGGCAAGATGATCAATGCCTTCGGGGCTCCGATCGACCAGGCCGACGCCAAGACCATCGCCGACTATCTCAAGAGCAATTACGGGATGTGAGGGTCGGCTCGTTACTAGCGGGGCGAGGAGCGCCGCGGCTCTCCGTTGTGCCGTAGCTCTCCGTTGTCATGGCCGGAGTTGTCATGGCCGGAGTTGACGTGGCCGGACCCTCGGATCACGTCCGAGGGCATGCTTGTTCCGGCCATCTCCATAAGGATGGCACGTGCGCCCCCAAGCGAGATCGCCGGGACAAGCCCGGCGATGACATTCTTAGTCGATGCCCGGCACCATGCTGGTCATCGACTCTGATCTACCTCGCTGTCGGCGAGGTGATCTGCGACTGCAGGAATTGCTGGAACTTGACGAACAGCAATTCGCGATCCTTGTCCGAAAGCCCCTTCTGACCGGCCGGGGCGTTGTTCTGCACGAACTGGTCGAACGCCGGCTTCAAGGCCACGCTCTGATGCTCGGCGAGCCAGTCGGCCGCCGGCTTGAAGCGGGTCCAGCCGGGCATCTCGGCCGCCAGGCTGATGTCCGCCCATTTCGGATGCCGCGATCCGTCATGGAACTGATCGATCTTGCCGAAGAACTCGCGCACGAACTTGGCGATCTTGTTGTAGCGGACGGAATTTTCCGGCCAGGCATAGGTGACGAGCAGCGATCTGATCCCGACGGTCGAGACCGTCGACCCTTCGGGAATGAGAGCCGGATATTCCTCGGGCGTCAGCTCGGTCGGCAGATATTTGGCGAACATCGGATGCAGGTCGTGATTGGGCAGGCTGCGCTCGTCGAGCGCCAGGAGGTGGAAGTTGTCCTCTTTCTTGACCTTGAGCACGGCCGCCTGCGGCGCACCCGAGAGGATGATCATGGCCGAGATTTCGCCGTCCCGCAGCTTCTTGAGCGCTTCGTCATTGTCATAGTTCACGCGCTGCACGTCGAGCTTGAGCATATCGAAGATGACGTCCGAGGTGACCTCGGTCTGGCTGTCCTTGAGATTGAAGCTCACCTTCTTGCCGCGCAGGTCGTCGAAGCTCTTGATGTCGCTGCGCGCCAGGACGTGATACTCGGAATTGTAGAGCTTGGTGATGTACTGAACGCTCTGCTCGATGTTGGCATAGAGCTGGGGATCCCGCTTCTTCAGGAGCACGAGATTGTCCTCGTCGACCACGCCCATGTCGACGCCCTTGAGGAACAGCACATCGTTCAGATTCTGCAGGCCGCCGACGCCCAGCACCGGCAATACGCGTATACCGTCGGGCCGCAGATCGTTCACGACATTGCGGATGTCCTCGGCGAACCGCGCGCAGGTACAGGTCAGCCCGGATGTCATGATGGAGACCGCGATATCGTTCGTCTGTCTCTTCTTCTCTTCGTAGCGGACCGACGCTTTTTGGGCTTGAGCGGGCAGCGGCAGCAACGGCAAGGCGAGGCCGAGGCAGAAGATGGCAGAAAGAATTCTTGCGCGTTCTGGAGATACTCATACACGCCCCTCCAATGTGAATGGCAGCTTTGCGAATGGCAGTCTGCAAATTTGATTCCTAATATGACTTTATTTGGATCGCGACCGGTTGAATCTGCGGCGCGCGTCGGTTTGCCTCGACGATCTCTTCATGTTGTTGGTTGCGACGGTACCATGATGGTGCGGAAGCGGCGCGCTCGATGGTCTGCGTGATGCTGAATAAGCAGGACCCGCGGCCGCTCGCTCGAGGTCGCTGCGGTAATCCGATAATCGCGCCGCTCGCGAGCCGGCTGCTCTCGAGCAGCCCTGTTTCGGTATGATGATGTTGATGAAGTCTCGATGCCGGCAGCCGGCGGATTTGTCGCCACGCCGCCGCGGCCGCGCGCCCAAACCGGGAGCGCGACCGCGAGCGAGCGAACCTGCCGCGCGATTACTTCGGTGCCTTGATCTCGTCCGGCGCGCCGGGGGGCACCGGATAACGGTCGACCACGAACAGCATCGTGAGCATATGGAAGTGGCCCATGAGACCGACCGTCTCGACCACGCCGCGCTCGCCGAAGCGATCCACCATGTTCTTGAAATTGGCGTCGCTCACCTGCCGGGTCGCAAGCAGCTCGGTGGCGAAATCGTAGACGGCGGCTTCGTCGCCGCTCATGTCGGCCGGCCGCTCGCCGGCCGCCATGGCGCTGATGAAGGCCGGGGCGAGGCCGGCGTCGAGCGCCTGCTGGCGGTGCGAGTACCACACGTATTGGCCGCCCCAGAAGCGCGCCGTCAGCATCACGGCGATCTCCTTGAGCTTGCGCTGCATCGGCGACTTGAAGCGCAGATATTCGGTCACTGGCCGCTCCAGATCCGCCATCTCGGGGCTGCGCAGGTTGATGTTGGAGGGGCCGCCGGGGCCGGGCGTGCGCCCGGCCGCGATCTCGCGATCCACATAGGCCTTCTGGTCGGCGCTCAGCTCCGCGTAGGTCGGCGGCTTGAAGCGGCCGCCGCGCAGGTTCAATTCCGGCGCCGCCGCGGCGACGACCGCGGCCCCGACGAACGCGCCGACGGTTGCGGCAATGATCAGCTTTGCAAGCATGACTTGTCCTCCCTGTTTCCGACCGGGAGGGTAGATCATTCGCGGAAAAAAGTACGGTCGGGTGTAGGGCGCAATCGCTTTATTGCGCCGCTTCGCGCGGCCGCGGGCCTTGCGTCCTCGGGCAGGCCCACGGCGCAATAAAGCGATTGCGCCCTACGCGCTGGTTCCAGTCGCGGCTGACTGCCCATCGTCAATGCGCGAGCGGATCCGGGCGCAGCTGAAAGTTGACGACCATCGGGCTCGACAGCGTGGCCGTGGTCCCCCCGGGCGCGCCCGCGACCGGCGCATCGATGCCCTCGATATGCGCCGGCGTGCGGTTGCCGGAGGTCACCCACAGGCCGCGGCCTTTCCAGCCGGCGTTCGGATCATCGATGCGGCCGTCGAGCCCTTTGGCGAAAAAGCCCATCGGATAGGGGACGCGCAGCTCGATGATCCGGCCGCCCACCAGGGCATGCAGCGAATCCGACTTGTTGCCGGTGGCGATCGGGGTGTTGGCGCCGAGCCCGAGGATGTCGTGCTGGTCGACCCACAGGTAATAGGGATTCTCGGCGGCGCCCGGCATCGCCCTGGAAGCCCGGGCCGGGGATCGGATAGAAGGTCCAGCCCTCGGGACATTTGTCGCCGAGCTCGGCGCCCGGTCCGTTGAGCGGACCCTTGCATTTGCGGCGGTCGAAGCTCGCGATGTGGCCGCTGTCGAGCGGCGACCAGACGACGCCGTTGCGATCGATGTCCATGCCGCGGATGCCGTAGCCGGGCAGCGGAATCCGATAGAGCTCCGCCAGCGCGGTCTCGGGCGGGTTCGGTCCCGGATCGAGCCGGATCAGATAGCCCGGATGGGCGAGGTTCGATCCCCATATCGTGCCGTCGAGCGGCGACCAGGAAATCCCGTACATGCCGAACGGAATCCGGGTGTCCTTGGTCGGGATCGCCGGGCTTGCCGGGCTCGTTGTAGCCTTCGTCGCGCTTGCCGTTGCCGTTGGTGTCGACGATCAGCGGCGTCCAGCCCTGCGATTTCGCCGGCATCGCCGGTCTCCCAATACAGCTTGGTGTTGATCCAGCCCACCAGGGCGAGATTGCCCTGGCTGTTGTTGCTCAGCCAGAGCGTGTTGTTGGCATCCTCGGCGAAATTGAGATGGTGCGTGCCGAAGCAGGTGTCGATGAAGGAGAACTGCTTGGTCTTGGGATCATAGACGGTGATCTGACGCGCATTCTGCACGAATCCGTCCGGCGTTCCGGCCAGCGGATAGAGCTGGGCCGAGCGCAGCGCAGATGAGCGCTTGCAATAATCCGGCGGGTCCTTGGGGGAGCGCTGCTGGGCCGTGAAATAGACCCTTCCGTCCTGGTCCATCATCGGATTGTGGGCGTTGACCTGGCGTGTCCCAGATCTGCTCGGTGCCCCAATAGGGCGAGGGCGCCAGAACCGGATTGGCCAGCGCCGAGCTCGGCGTGTATTTCGGGTCGCGGACCGGCACCTTCATGACGGTCTTGGTGTTGCGGACCGGGTCGAGGATCGGCAGGTTGTCGGTCGAGAGCTCGGCTGCCCCATAGATCAGCCCGTAGCCGTTGACGGTCGGATTGCGTTTGTCGGTGAGCGTCAGGTCGTGCAGGTAATGCTTGGGGTCCGACCAGTCCCGCACCGTGACCACGAGGTTGCGCTCCACGCCGGTCGGCCGCGGCGGCGTCGCGCTCGGCAATTCGCCGGCCTTGATGCGATCGGTCCAGTCCGCCAGCGCCGCCAGGTGGCCGCCGTCGGGAGTGAGCAGCGCCCCCATGGCGCCGATCATGGTCAGGCCGGCCGGCCCGGATTGCAGGCGCCGCGCCCACGCCTCCATGGACGTATCGAAATGGCCGAGCGCTTCCGGGATGGTCCGCGTCGCGTAGTTGCCGATCTGATGGCAGCCGCCGCAGCCGTTGGTCTTGATCGCGTCCAACCATTGATCCTGGGTCTTGAAGGCGACCGGAATGCCGTTGCCGTTCTGACCAGTGCCCGGAAACCGGCTGCGGTCCGGAATCCTGATCATCGAGAACCAGTAGATCGCCGGATAATATTGCGCGGCGGCGGCGAGGCTCGGCGCCACCACGGCGGTCAGGTTCACGAATTCTGCCGGGCGCGCTCGCGACCTTCGGGGAATCGACCAGGCCATAGCCACGCACCCATATTTGGTAGCTCGCCTGCGGAAGGTCGGGCAGCACATAGCGCCCGCGGTCGTCGGTCACCACCATCTTGGCGAAGCGGGTTCCGAGCTCGCGGGTCTCCGCGATCACCCAGACGCCGGCTTCCGCGCCCAAATCGGCTGGTGACCACGCCGCCGATCGCATGGTCGTCGATCTCGACCGTCGCGGCCGCGGCCGGCGGGCTCGGCTGGGCGTTCACGCGGACCGGCAGGCCGGCCGCCAGCATCGCGATGGCGGCGGCCGCGAAAAATAGGCCCTGGTGGCTGGTGCTGTGGCTCATGATTTCGATCTCCCGCCACGGATTCCATTTGCCGCAGCGGGCAACAGGAATCCCGGTCGCTTCCTGCTTTGACGTTTGGTGCGTGGACAACTACACCACACTCCATGATGATGAGCCATAGCCATCACGGCAAAGCCGAGGGGAGGGGCCCTATGCGCTTTCACATGGGCCGCAGCGCCAGGACGGCGAGCGCTGCGGATCGTCGCCGCGCTCGTCGCCTTGGCGTGCCTGGGCGTCGACGCAGGCTCGCGCCGCCGGAGATGCCGCCAAGGGCAAAATCGCGTTCGTGCGGCAATGCGCGATCTGCCACACGCTCGAGGCGGGCGGCCCCAACCGGTTCGGTCCCAACCTGTTCGGCGTCCTGCACCGCAAGGCCGGGACGGTCGCGGGCTTCAACTATTCGCGCGCCTTCAAGGCGGCCGCGTCGTGGGACTGGAACGAGGATCTGGTCGCCGGATGGATCGCGGCACCGGGCGTGATGGTGCCGGGCACCGCCATGGGGGTGTTCCAGGGCGTCGCCCAGAGCGACCGGGACGATATCGTGGCCTATCTGGCGACCAAGCAGTAGAGGCGAGCGGGGTCGAGGATGGCATCGCGAACGCCTCCGCCTTCGCATCCTCCGCGGCGCCCTGACCGCCGCGGTCCTGGTGGTCTTGCCCACGCTGGCGCGCGGCCAGTCGGCCGAGGAGTTCTTCAAGACCGCGTCGCTGTCCATGTATGTGGGCTCCGGCGGCGGCGGCGGCTACGATGCCATCGCGCGGCTCCTCGCCCGCCACATGAGCCGGTACCTGCCCGGCAATCCGAATTTCGTCATCAAGAACATGCCGACCGCGGCCGGCGTGGCGAGCGCGAACTTCATCTACAATTCCGCTCCGCGCGACGGCTCCGCCATCCTGGCGGCGCAGAACGCCTCTCTGGTCCTGCCGCTCTACGATTCCCCGGTCGCCCATTACGACCCGCGCAAGTTCGAATGGATCGGCAGCACCGACAAGCAGCAGGCGGTCTGCGCCACCTGGTTCACCAGCCCGATCAAGACGCTGGCGGACGCGACCAAGCGCGACGTGCCGGTGGCGGCGACCGGGGTGAGCGCCGGCCCCGGCGTCTATCCGAAAATCTTGAACGCGCTGTTCGGCACGAGATTCAAGGTCATCAGCGGCTACGACACCGGCAGCATGCGGCTGGCGATGGAGAAGGGCGAGGTCGAGGGCATCTGCGGCCTGGCCTGGCAGACCTACAAGGCGATCAGCTTCGACTGGATCGAGAGCAAGAAGCTCAACGTCCTGGTGCAGCTCGGGCTCGAGAAGAACGCGGAGCTGCCCGATGTGCCGCTCGCGCTCGATCTCCTCAAGGATCCGGACGACCGCAAGGTGCTCGAATTGATCGTGCTGCCGCAGGAATTCGGCCGTCCCTTCCTGGCGCCGCCCGGGGTGCCGGCCGACCGCATGGCGCTCTACCGCAAGGCGTTCCAGGCCGTTCTGAAGGACCCGCAGTTCCGCGCCGAATCGGAGCGGCAGCACCTGAGCATCGAGCCTGTGGATGACCGGCAGATCGAGGCTCTGCTGGCGCGCGCCTATGCGGCGCCCAAACCCATCCACGACCGTGCCGCCGTGTTCTCGGCCGAGATGAATTGATGCCGGGAAAATCGCGTCTAATGCATTGAAATATATGTATTAATGTCGTCGGAACTGCGGGTGCCTTGGCGGCCCGCCACGGGAGCAAATCACGATACGATTTTGGCCAATCGTTGCCGAAATGGCACAGCCAAACGGCCTCCGCCAGGGTATATGGTTAATCACGTTCAATCGTCGCATGAGGGGCATGGTCATGAAGAAGATATCGATTACAGGCGCATTGGTTTCTGGCGCCATGCTGGGGGCGCTGGCAGTGGGCAGCGCCATGGCGGCGGATATGCCGGTCAAGGCCCCGATGCTGATGAAGGCGCCGCCGCCGGCCTATAGCTGGACCGGCTGCTATATCGGCGGCGGCGGCGGCTATGGCATGTGGAATCAGGACTAACTCGTGGAGACCGATCCGCGGGCACGTGGCCACCACTTCGACCGTCACCGCGGGCGGCAGAGGCTGGTTCGGGACCGCGGGTGCGGGCTGCGACTATCAGGTCAGCTCGAGCATCGTGATCGGCGCTTACGGCGACTGGGACTTCGGAGATATCAATGGCAGCTTCACGCCGATCAGCGTCGGCGTTCGTCGGCAACGAGAGCGAAAAGTCGGCATGGGCCGGCGGCGCACGGATCGGCTGGCTGGTGACGCCGACTTTCCTGACGTACTTCTCCGGCGGCTATACCCAGGCGCACTTCGATCCGATCAGCTTTCACACCTCCGCGTTGCTCGGTGCGCCCGCCGCCGGCATCCGCTCGCCGGCGAATACCTATAACGGCTGGTTCCTCGGCAGCGGTTTCGAATACGCGATCTCGTTCCTGCCCTGCCGGCTTCTTCCTGAGAAGCGAATACCGCTACTCGACCTACCAGGCTGCCGATCTGTCAATCTTCTGCGCCTCAACCGGCGCGCCGACCGGTTTTACGTCAACTCGAAGAAGTATGTGCAGACCATCCGCAGCGAGCTGGTCTGGCGCTTCAACTGGCACTGATGGCGAAGTCGCTGATCGTCTGACTTCAGCTTCATGACGACTCGAGCCCCGGAGCCAAATCCGGGGCTTTTTTCGTGGGGCGGTACTACGGCGTAAAGCAGTGTTAGCGCCGCATGGAGCGGCAGCGAAATGCGGGAGCGGTGTTCCCGGATTGCGCTCCATCCGGGCACGATGCTACGAACTGCGCGTCGACCAGCCGAGCATCAAAAGGCCGATGGCGGCGATCCAGCTGCCGGATATGCGCACCGCCAGGCGCGCCCATTGGGCTTGCAGCACCGCCACCTGTCCGGCCAAGAGCGACACGATCGCGAACAGCGAGCAGGCGATGCCGAGGATCGCCAGCAGGGCGCCGGTGGTGGCGGCGAGATCGCGGCCGTTGTCATAGCCGTGCAGGGCGCCCAGCGCCGCCGCGACCGCGATCACGGCGGCAAGCGGCAGGCGCAGGTCGGCCGCCACCAGCGCACCCATGAGCGCCGTCACCACCGCAATGAGCCAGGCCGGCGCGCCCGGCAGCCCGATCGCGGACGCCAGCCGGCTCCGGCCGCTACGCCGGCTCCGGCCACCATGCCCACGAGCCAGGCGGCCGGCAGTATCGCCAGCACGAAGCGGCCGGCACGGGCGCCGCCCAGGCCGGCGAGCAGCGTCACCGCCACGGCGGGCAGCAAATCCTCGGGCGAGAGCAGCGGATGCGCCAGGCCGTCGTAGAACGGCCCAAAGCCGCTGTTCATCAGGTGCGCCTGCGCGGGTGTCGCCGCCGCCAGCATCGCGGCCAGCAGCGATGCCGCCCTGCACGCCATGCCGGTGCGCCGCATGGCAGGCCTTCAGGATCCGGCCAGTGCCAGGAACCAGCCGCCGGTCGCCGCCACTCCCGCACGAATGATGGATAGGAGATCAGATTCACCCCCGGCCAGGAACCAGCCGCCGCTCGCCACCACGCCCGCGCCCCCAAGGCGGAGAATCATCTGCCCGGACGGCCAGCGGTGGATCAGCCCGATGCCGATGCCGGCAAAGTGCAACAGCCCGGTCGCGATCACGAATCCCATGCTGTAGAGCACCCCGCTTTCGTCAGGCGGAAGCTCGGTCCCGTGGGCGTGACCATGGAAGATCGCGAAAATGCCGACCAGGACGGCGGCGACCCAGAGCGGCGGCCGCGCCTCGGTCGCCACCATGGCGCCGAGCCCGATGGCGGAGAGCGCGATCCCGATCTCGGTGCCGGGAAGCGGCACCCCCATCAGGCCGAGCATCCCGCCGAACGCCATCACCATCGGAAAGGTCACCGGCAGCAACCAGATCGCCGGCGGTCCCAGTTGCGCGCCCCACAATCCGACCGACACCATCGCCACGATGTGATCGAGCCCCGATATGGGATGCTCGAAGCCGCTGATGAACCCGCCGGCCTGGTCGCCCGTGATATGCGCGGAAGCGGCGGTCGGCCACAGCAGCAGCAACCACGGCAAGCAGGATCTGCGATGATCGAAGGTTCAATGCGCCACGCTTTGTTGCACCACGCTTCATTGCACGACTCCGAGCAATATGGCGGTTCGTTGGATGGTCCAGAACGCCCCGGCCGACCCGATCAAGTAGCCGGGCGCCCGCGCCAGCCATGGCGGCCAGCTGATCTCCAGCTGGCGGAACGAGCGCTCCAGCAGCACCACCAGGAGCACGAAGGCGATCTGCCCGATCTCGACCCCGATGTTAAAGGTCAGCAAGGCGACCGCAAGGTCGGCGCGCGGCAATCCGGCGCCGGTCAGCGCGCCCGCGAAGCCGAAGCCGTGCAAGAGCCCGAAGATGAACGCCACCAGCCACGGGCGGCGGATGGTGAGGCTGGTCTCGCCGCGCCAGATGCGCGCGATCTCGGGCCCCAGGAACAGGATGCTCGAGCGCGATCGCGGCATTGAGCGGCTCGACCGGGGCTTGCGCGAAACCGAGCGTCGCCACCGCCAGCGTGATGCTGTGCGCCACCGTGAACGATGTGACGGTCTTCACCAGGGTCCAGCGATCCGCGAACGATCAACAACAGGCCGAGCACGAACAGAAGATGGTCGATGCCGAACCAGATGTGCTGGATGCCATAGAGGATGTAGTTGCGCGCCAGCGCGAGCGCGCTCTGGCGCTCCGGCACCACCAAGGTGGGGGCGCTCGGCTGCAGCACGTTGATGGCGACGGTGCCGTCGAGGAACTGGATGCGCGTGAGCACGTCGGTGACGGTCGTCTCCAGCCCGCGGATGCGCAGCGTCTGCCCGCGCAGGGCCGGGGCCCGCAGCGTCCAGGTCTGGATCGATGTCGGTTGCGCGCTCCCCGCCGCGGTTCGCGTCGCGACCGGCGAGGTGGGGGCCGCATCGCCGGAAAATTCCGGCTGCAAGGCGAGCCGCACGTCGCCGACCATCGGGGTCTGCCACAGCACGTCGAACTCGCCGGGCCGCACCTCGCGCAACTCGAGATAGGCCGGCCGGATCTCGTCCGCCGTCGCGGGAGGCGCGACCGCGGCCATCAGGGCGCAGGCGCAGGCGCAAACGCGGACCAACCAGAGCGCGGCGCACCGCAGGGTGCGCAGGCGGTCGGCGCGGCACGCCTCATCGTGGTGCCGCGTCCTTTGGCGGGCGGAGCCATTCGGCCCGGTCTCCTCTTCGGCGATGAGCGGGGCGACCAGCGCCTTGACGCTCTCGTCGGGCACCACCTGGTACTTCTTCAACAGGCTCGGCGAAGGCGCGCTCCTCGTTCTCGCGCTGGCTTTGCGCGCGCCACAGCTCGACCAACTCCTCCCTGACCTCCTCGAAGGGCCGCAACTGCGCCGGCACCAGCGCGGTGACGCGCACCAGGTGCAGCCCCTGGCTCGACTCGATCGGGCCCTGCCACGGACCGGGCGCAAGCTCGAAAATCCGGGCCGCGAACTTGGCCCCGAATTGGTTCGCCACCGCCCGCTCGTCGGCATTGCGGAATTCGGATTTGATCGCGCCGTGGTCGCCCCGTTCGGCCTTGGGGGCGCTCGCGTCCGGCTGCGACAATTCCCGCAATGCCGCCCGCGCATCGGCCGCCGCATCAGCGCGCTGGTCGCGGCTGAAGAAAATCTGCGTGAACGAGATCCGGGGCCGGGTGAACAATGTGCGCGTTCCGCCGTCGGCCTGGCTGCCTTGTGATTGGCCGGCCTGCGCCTGGCTGCGCTGCGCTTGGTAGACGCGGCGCAGGTCGTCGTCGCTCGGAGCGGCTGCCGCCGCATTGTCCTGCAACAGGAAGCTCATCTTCTGGGCGAGCCGCCGGCGCACCACGATGTCGTCCTTGTCGAGACCGAGCTCCTGGGCTTGCCGGGCGAACAGCGTTTCCTTGATGAAATCCCGCACCAGCCCGCGCAGCTCCGCCTCGCTCGGCGGGCGCTGGCGTTCCTGGGCGAAGGTCTCCTCGAGCCAGCGCACGTCGCTATCGGCGAGCCGGACCTGCTGCGCGCCGGCGTCATTGCCGTTGCGGCTGTGCCACGCATAGAGCCCGAACAGGGCGGCCCCGATGACGAGGAAATGCAGCAGGGGCTCCTTGAGAAACTGCGCTCGTTCTTTCATCGCTTGCCGATGCGCGTCGGTCTCGGCCGTACGTTCATGGCGATCTCGGTGATCATCTTCTTCAAGATGGCATCGGCGAAAGTATTGAAGTCGGTGGCGACGATCATGAAGGCGCCCGGACCCCCGATCACGTTCGCCTTGTAATATTGGTCGAGATAGGGCTCCCAGGCCAGGATCGGCAGGCCGTTGATGTTGACCTCGGCGGCGACCGCCTCGTCGCGGGCGCGGGTGACCGAGCGGCCGTTGCTGTTGGAGCCGTCGCCCGAAATATCGATGACGCGCCGCTCGCCCTTGAACGGGCTCTGGGGAAACAAGCGCATGGAATAGTCGATGGCGCCCGAGATCGAGGTGCCGCCGCCGAACAGGCGGCGCGGCGTGGTCTCGATGATGGTCGCCACGCTGTTGGCGGAAGCCTGGTCCTTGATCTGGGTCCAGGGCACGATCTCGGCCTGCAGCTGCGGCCCGGTCCATTGAAACATCGCGACCGCGATGGATTGGTTCTCGCCGCCGCGAATGGCTTCCAGCACCTGCGGGTCGCGGAAGGCCGCCACATAGCCGCGCCGCTGCAGCTCGAAGCGGGTGTAATCGACGCTGCCGGAGGCATCGACCGCCAGCAGGAGGTGCAGATCGACCGCGACCTGGGCGTTCGCCGGCGCGCCGATGCCGAGAGCCAGCAGCAGGATCGCGCCGCAGCAACCGCGCCAAGCCGGTCCAAGTCGGCGAGATGGATCAAAGCGCCAGGTCATTGAAAGGCCTCCCTTGGAGTGCGAGATCCGGACAGGCGGATTGCGCAGCGCCGCCGTAAGGGTGAGAATGTCGATCGGCCCCGACCCGCATGGTTCGGACCGAATATTACTGGAGGGCAGGGGCGCGCGCCAGCGCGGCCGGGGGCGGCGAATGGCGCAGCCGCCGCGGGGTGGACCGCAACAACGATAACAACAAGATGCCGAAGGGAGAGCACGGGCCATGGCGACCGAAAAGACGGATGTGGTGATCGTCGGCATGGGGGCGGCGGGCGCGGTGCTGGCGGCCGAGCTCGGCAAGGCCGGCATGCGGGTCATCGGGCTCGAGCGCGGTCCGCGCCTGACCACGGCGGACTTCAAGCCGCGCGATGAGTTGCGCTTCTTCCAGCGCCAGGACCTGCGCCCCGATCCCAAGCGCCAGCCCGTCACCTGGCGGCCCAATGCCAGGGTCCGCGCCAATCCGCTGCGCAGCCTGAGCTACGGCAACCAGGCGGGCGGCGGCACCGTCCATTACGGCGCGGTCTCGTGGCGCTTTCACGAGGATGATTTCCGCGCCCGCTCGCACACCATCGAGCGCTACGGGGCGGCCGCCATCCCGGAGGATTCCTCGCTCGCCGATTGGCCCTTGAGCTACCAGGATCTCGAGCCGTTCTACGACCGCGCCGAATACGAGATCGGCGTCTCCGGCAAGGCCGGCAATCTGCTGGGACAGAAGATCAGCGGCGGCAACGTGTTCGAAGCGCCGCGCCGGCGCGAATACCCGCTGCCGCCGCTCGCCACCGATCAGTCCGGCGTGCTGTTCGACGAGGCCGCCCGCAAGCTCGGCTATCACCCGTTCTCGCCGCCCCATGCCATCATCTCGCAGGACTACCGGGGGCGGCAGGCCTGCACCTATTGCGGCTTTTGCCAGGCCTTCGGCTGCCATGTCGGGGCGAAGTCGAGCACGCTCGTCACCCTCTTGCCGCTGGCCGACGCGACCGGCAATTTCAAGCTGATCACCGGCGCCATGTGCCACCGCGTCGACAGCGACAATAGCGGGCGCGCCACCGGCGTCTCGTATTACGGGCCGGACGGCTCCGACAACACGGTCGAGGCCGAGCTCGTCATCCTGGCGCCCTTCATCTACGACAATACCCGCCTGCTCCTGCTCTCCCGGACCGCGAAATTCCCCGATGGCCTGGCCAATTCCAGCGGCCAGGTGGGCAAGCACATCATGGCCCATATCGGGGCCAAGGTGTACGCCGCCTTCGACAGCCGCTACCTCAACAACTACATGGGACCCAACGCCCAGAAGCACAGCCTCGACGATTTCAACGCCGACAACTACGACCACGGCGGGCTGGGCTTCATCCGCGGCTCGCAGGTGGCGATCGCCACCGCCAACCAGGAAGGCGGGCCGATCGGCACCGCCTTGGGGATGGAGCCGCCGGCCGGCACCCCGCGCTGGGGCGCCGCCTACCGGAACTTCTTCGCGAAATACTTCGCCCGCCACACTGTGATCATCTCGGAAACCGAGAACCTGCCCTATGCGGACCAGACCATCGATCTCGATCCGGACGTGCGCGATGCCTGGGGATTGCCGGCGCCGCGCATCACCTATGACTGGCGGCGGCTGAACGAGCGCAAGAGCGTCGCCTTCATCCAGGACAAGCTCGAGCAGCTGGGCCAGGCCATGGGGGCGACCCATGTGTGGCGGGCGCCGCTGAGCCAGGGCGCCCCCGGCCCGCATACCCAGGGTGGCACCCGCATGGGCAGCGATCCCAAGACCTCGGTGGTGAACCGCTACAGCCAGAGCTGGGATATCCCCAACCTGTTCATCGTCGGCAGCTCGACTTATCCCTCCATGAGTGGCTTCAATCCGACCCTCACCATCCAGGCGCTCGCCTATATGAGCGCCGATGCGATCGTCAATCGCTACCGGAAAAATCCCGGGCCCCTGGCTGGTGGTTCGTAGGATGGGTTGAGCTCTTGCGAAACCCATCAGCGGCCGCCGATGGGTTTCGCAAGAGCTCAACCCATCCTACATTACGCGATTCTAAGCAGGAATAGGAACACGCCGTGGACGTCAGAACCGCAGAGAAGCCCGACCACCAAGTATCCCCTCGGCGCCCTCGTGGCCGAGGGCAAGACCAAGCGAATTTACGAAGTCCAGGGCGGCTCCGGCCTGGTGACGGTGATATCCAAGGACGACATCACGGCCGGCGACGGCGCCAAGCACGACGTCATTCCGGACAAGGGCCGGCTCGCCAATGCCACCACCTGCAATGTGTTCCGGCTGCTGAAGGCCTGCGGCCTGCCGGTCGCCTTCGAGCAGCAGGACAGCCCGACCTCGTTCGTGGCGCCGGGTTGCCGGATGCTGCCCTACGAGGTGGTGGTGCGGCGCGAGGCGCACGGCTCCTATCTCAAGCGCAACCCGCACTTCGCGAAAGGGCAATTGTTCCCGCAGCTGGTGGTCGAGTTCTTTCTCAAGACCAAGGACAGGAACTGGAACGGAAAGCCGCTGGTGTGCGACGATCCGCTGATGCTGCGCTCGAAAGCGGATGCCAAGATCCGGCTGTTCAATCCGGCGAAGCCGATCCACGGCCAGGAGCCGTTCCTGATCCTGGCCGAATCGGACGTCTTCAGCCAGGCGGACGAATCCGAGCTTTTCCCCGAGATGGAGCGCATCGTCCGGCACACCTTCCTGGTGCTCGAGAAGGCCTGGCAGCTCGAGGGCGGGACGCTGGTCGATCTCAAGGTCGAGTTCGGCTTCGACCACAAGGGCAACCTGCTCTTGGCCGACGTCATCGACAACGATTCGTGGCGGGTGGTCGAAAGCGGTGCCTACATCGACAAGCAGGTCTATCGCGACGGCGGTGCGCTCGACGACGTGGTCGCCAAGTACCGGCGCGTCGCCGAGATCACCGGCCGCTTCGCGTTGCCGCACCAGCGCATCATCCTGTGGCGCGGCTCGGCATCGGACAAGACCGAAAGCTTCTCCGAGGCGCTCGGCGACCTCGCCGACCTGATGACCGTGGTCACCTGCTCGGTGCACAAGCAACCGGTGGCGGCCGCCGGCATTCTCTACCGCATGGCGCATGAAATCCCGGACTCGGTCGTGATCGCCTATATCGGCCGCTCCAACGGCGCCGGTCCGACGCTCTCGGCCATCTCCAGCGTTCCGGTGATCACTGTGCCGGCCAGCGTCAAGGATTTTCCGGAGGACGTGTGGTCGTCGTTGCGGGCGCCGAGCAATGTTCCGGTCATGACGGTGCTGGAGCCCGCCAACGCGGTCCTCGCCGCCATCCAGATCCTCTCCGCCCGCAATCCCCGCCTCTACGCCCATGTGCGCGGCGAGATCGAGAACCGGACCGTCAACACCATTCAGATCTGAGGCGGATTGTCGCTGCTTTGCGTGCGAAGCAAGCCTTGAATTCACTTGGATAAGAAAGACCGGGGTGCGGCCGGCAGGTCGCTTCTCGAAGATTGAAGTCCCGGGATTCACGGCCCCGAAACTTCTCAGGTGTAGGCTTCGCGGCAGCCGATATGGCTGGCGCGAGATGCCGCATGTCCACGAGCTCTTCCGATTCCCCGCCGGCCTTGGAAATTCTCGGCTTGCGAAAATCCTTCGAGCATCCCGCGGTGGATGGTCTCGATCTGACGGTGCGGGCCGGCGAGTTCTATACGCTGCTCGGCCCCAACGGGGCGGGCAAGACCACGACATTGCGCATGGTGGTCGGCTTGCTGGCGCCCGATGCCGGCTCGATCTCCGTGCTCGGCATGGACGCGCTCGCCGATCCGGTCGCCGCCAAGCAGGTCATGGCCTGGGTTTCCGACGAGCCGATGATCTACGACAAGCTGACGCCGTTCGAATATCTCGAGTTCGTCGGCGGGCTGTGGGGCATCGATGCCGCTGTCGCGCAGGCGCGCGCGAGCGAGCTGCTCGACTGGCTCAGCCTGGCGCCGCATGCCCATCAGCGCTGCGAAGGTTTCTCCAAGGGCATGCGCCAGAAAGTGGCGCTCGCCGGCGCGCTGGTGCACGAGCCGCGGCTCATCGTCCTCGATGAGCCGTTCACGGGCTTGGACGCCGGCTCCGCCCGCCAGGTCAAGACCGTGCTGCGCGAGCACGTCCAGGCCGGCCGCACCGTCATCATGACCACGCACATCCTGGAGGTCGCCGAGCGCATGGCGGACCGCATCGGAGTGATCGCAGGCGGCCGCTTGATCGCGCAGGGCACGCTCGATGAGCTGCGCCGGCAAGCCGGCACGCCGGCCGGCGGCGGTAGCCAGAGCCTCGAGGACACGTTCCTGGCGCTGGTCGCCGACCAGGCCGCTGCTAAACCCAAAGAGGCCGCCGCTGCCGAAGAGGCAGCTGCGGCGTGAGCCGGCCCGGCACCATCGCCTGGTTCGCCCGCCATGAGCTGCGCCTGGCTTGGCGGGACTGGATCGCCATGATGACGGCCGGCGGCCGCACCCGCCTGCGCACCGTTGCGATCGTGCTGGTCGCCGTGGCCGTGTTCATGCACGTGGTGGCATTCTCCATGGTGTCGCGTTTCGCCGCCGTGGCGCTCGCTCCCGACAAGACCACGCTGGTGGTGGTCACCGGCAGCGCGCTGCTTATCCTGGTCGCTGATGCTGTCGCAGGCGATGGAATTGGTGACGCGGGCCTTCTATACGCGCTCCGATCTCGATCTCCTGCTGTCGTCCCCGATCGTGCCCGCCCGGGCGTTCGCGGTGCGCATCGCCGCCATCGCGGTTTCGGTGACGGCCATGGCGACGCTGCTGGCGTCGCCCTTCATCAATGTGCTGGCGGCAACGGGCGGCGCGCGCTGGCTCATGGCCTATATCGCGGTCGTCGCCATGGCGGCGGCGGCGGTCGCGCTCGCGGCCCTCATGACCACCGCGCTGTTCCAGATGATCGGTCCCAAGCGCACCCGGCTGGTGGCCCAGATCGTGGCCGCGGTGATCGGCGCCGGCTTCGTGATCGGCTTGCAGCTCGCCGCCATCGTGTCCCACGGCACGCTGTCGCGGCTCGCCATCCTGGCCTCGGCGCCCGTCGTCGACATCGCGCCCGATATCGGCAGCTTCGTCTGGTGGCCGGCGCGCGCGCTGCTGGGCGACGCGGTGGCGGTCGCCGGCGTGCTGGCGGCCGGATTTATTCTCCTTGGCCTCTCCATCGTGCTGGTGGCGCCGCGGTTCGCCGGCTGCGCGATCGCGGCCGCCGGCGTCGTTCCGGCGCGCACGCGGCAGCGGCGGCATGCACCACGTTTTCGCCGCGCCTCGCCCAACGCCATGCTGCGCCGCAAGGAATGGACCCTGCTGCTGCGCGATCCCTGGCTGGTATCGCAAACGCTCATGCAATTGTTGTATCTACTGCCGCCCGCGTTCCTGCTGTGGCGCGGTTTCGGCGGCGAAGGCGCGAGCCAGATCCTGCTGGTGCCGGTCCTGGTCATGGCGGCCGGACAGCTGGCGGGCGGGCTCGCCTGGCTCGCCATCTCGGGCGAGGATGCCCCCGAGCTGGTCGCGACCGCGCCGCTCTCCACCGTCAATATCCTGCGCGCCAAGGTCGAGGCCGTCATGGGCGCCATCCTGATGGTCTTCACGCCGTTCATCGTGGCGCTGGCGCTGGTCTCGCCGTTTTGCGCCCTGGTGGCCGGCATCGGGATCGCCATCGCGGCCGCCTCGGCGACCGAGATTCAGCTGTGCTTTCGCGCCCAGGCCAAGCGCAGCGCCTTCCGGCGCCGGCAGACGTCGTCGCGGGTGGCGACCTTCGCGGAAGCCTTCGTGTCCATCGCCTGGGCGGCCACCGCGGCGCTCGCCGCCACCGGCACCTCGCTGGCGGCGATGCCGGGCGCGGTCGCGGTCGGCATCCTGGCGAGCGCCCACCTGCTCAATTCCCACAAGGCGTGATCCTTCGAGACGCACCGCCGTGCGATGCTCCTCAGGACGAGGAGCTCGGCTGGTGGTTCGCCGCGACAACCACAGGCTAGGCCGGCAGCACGAACCAGCCGCGCCGGCGGGCCTCCTGCGTCAAGCCATTGTCGCGCTCCACGACCGCGTGCAGGTCCGCGTACTCGACCATGGGCAGGTCGTAGACGCTGTCGCCGACCGCGAGCAGCGGGCGTCTCGTCCCGTCGATGAAGCGCTTGATGCAATCGACCTTGCCCTGCGCGATCGAATGCGGCTCGTCGAGCGCGTGGGTGAGGACCCCATTGTCGAGCCGGTGGCGCAGCGCGATCAGATGTCCGGCGAGCCCGAAGCGCCGCATGGCGGCCTGCACCGCGATCTCCGGCGAAGCGCTCACGATCCAGACCTGGATATTGTTGGCCGCTGAAAAATCGATCAGCCTTCGCAGTGCCGGCCGCACCGCGATCCCGAGCGCGATCGGAATGCCGTAGAGCTCGCTCTCGCCCGGGGTGGTTCCTTCCGCATCGAGCGCCGCCGAAACCGTGGCTGCCGCCTCGTCGGGTCGGAATCCGGCGAGGATCCCGGCGCACAGCAGCGAGGCCGACCGGATGTCGCCTGCATTCAGAAGCTGATGATAGCGACGGAAGACCTGCTCATGATAGGCCGGATCGCAGAGCCGCGCTCCGGGTGGCAAGAGCTCGCCGCATCGCAGCAGATGATTCCTGCAGATGAAAGCCAGCGTGGCTTCTCCGACATCGTTGACGATGCAGGTATTGTCGAAATCCAGCACCGCGAACGGCTGATCGCGCGCGTCGCGGATCCGTGCCTTGATCGCCGCCTCGAGTGCGCTCGACGCATCCATGCCCGATAACCGGTCGCTTTAAGGGAAAAATGACTTAAACTGCATCGGATGCTCTGTGGGACGGGAATGCATTGAGGGTCAAGTAACATTAAGCCCCTAAGGTGCGCACGGGATTCCGAGCATCCGGTGTCGCATGACGACCCTTGATCTGGCGGCGAGCGGTGACCAAGCGGTGCGAACCGGCCGGCTCGCCCGTTGGACGCGCGTCGTCGGCATGCTGCTGTTCTGCTCCGGTTTCCCGGCTCTGGTCTATCAGCTGGCCTGGCAGCGGGCGCTCTCGGGCATCTTCGGTGATACCGGCTCGGCGGCGATCCTGCTCGCCGGCTTCATGCTGGGCTTGGCGCTCGGCAGCCTCGCGGGCGGCTGGCTGTCGAAGCGGCAGACGATCGCCCGATGCCCCTTTGCCGCTCTTGGCCGCGATTGAGCTGATGACCGGCGTCCTCGGCTTCGCATCCCCGCGGATGTTCGGCTCCCTCGGCGCCGGCGCGGCGCTCGCCTTGGTGATCGTCTCGGCGTTGCCGATGGGCGCGGCCTTGCCTTTGCTGGTCGGCGGTCGGGCGCGGCGCTGCGGCCATGTGGGCAGCGCGGTCGGCTTGCTCTTCTGCATCAACAACCTCGGTGCCGGCGCGGCCTGCCTGGTCGGTCTCGCGCTCCTGACCCCGTTGCCTTTCCTGGACGTGCGGGGCGAGCTCGACTTGGCGGCCGCCATCAACCTCGCCGTCGCGTTGAGCGCGCTCGTCGTCCATTGGCGCGACCGTCACGATCAAATCTTCACCGCCGCGCCGGCGCCGCCGTCGGCGGTGCCGCCCCGCAAGCCCGTGCTGGCGCCGGTTTCGCTCCTGGGACTGGCGGCTGCCGGCGGTTTCGTGGCGCTGTCCTATGAGATCGTCTTTTTTCGCGCCGTAACCGACGCGACCGCATCGAGCGCATTCGCTTTCGCGGCGACGTTCGGCGCGTTCCTGGTCGGGCTCGCCTTCGGGGCGCGGCAGGCCGGCGAGAATTGCGCGGCCTTGACCCGCGAAGGTGCCATGCGGCGGGCGCTCGCCGCCTTGATGAAGGCGAGCCTGCTCGGCCTTCTGTTCCTGCCGCTCCTCGATCATCTGGCCTGGCTCGAGCGCGCCAGCATCGGGGTGGCGGTTCTGATGATCTATCTGGTGGCGCGCTGTTGGGGCTCGCTGATGCCCTATCTGGCCGAGCTCGGGATCGCGGCCGACGCGCAGGCCGGCTGGCGCACGGCCACGCTCTCCGGCGCCGGCAGCCTGGGGGCGGCGGCGGGAGCGGTCTTCACCGGCCTGGCGCTCCTGGATCGGATCGGCTTGGTCGCGACCGGCATCGCGGTGGTGGTGGCGGGTCTGGTGTGTGTCGTGCTGTTGATCGGCGCGCTCAAGATGCCGCGCTCGGAAAAGATTCTGCGGGTGAGCCTGGCGGTGGGGCTGGGCCTGCTTGCAATGGTCGTGATTCCGAGCTGGTCGGCGAACGTGTCGGCGCGCTTGCAGGCGATCAGCATGCCGCCGGTCGAGCCGCTGGAACAGGCCGCGGAAAATCCGGGCGGCTGAATTCGTCTTGGGTCGCGTTTGAATTCGGTCCTGCTAAATCATACAAGCGTCGTCGTCCCGGGCCAGTAGGGTGCGCAAAGGCGCGCATCAGGGCGTTTACGCCCGTCTTCGACGGGCTATGGGCGCCATGCCCACCCGAAGTCTCTCGGCATATTGAGTCGCTCCGCGTGGGCACGGCGGTTCCGGCGTCGTGCATCAATCGAAGTTTCGGGCCGCCTTTGCCCACCCTACGTGCGGCCCTGTCTTGCCGAGGTCTTCAAAACGGCGCATCCTGGCATTCGCAAGACCAGCAAATTCCAGGTTGAATCCTTCGCCTCGCGACCGGCGACAGTCGCGTTCCTCGGCGTGCGGTTCAACGCAAAAACAATAAGCCGCGCAGGGAGGACGTCATGATCGACCGCCGCGCATTTGCAACGCTGCTGGCGGGCGCCTGTGCGGCGCCCGGGCTGGCCTGGGGGGAGGACCTCAAAGGCAAGACGGTGCTCTATGCCAGCATCGGTCCGGTGCTGACCTTGTTCGATCTCGACGGCGATGCGCTCGTCAAACGCAGCTCCGTCACGCTGCCGGCCAATATCCAATATGCCTGGCCGCATCCCTCGCGCAAGGACCTCTACGTGGTCTCCAGCAATGGCGGACCGGGCGTGGCCGGCGACAAGCATTTTGCCAGCGCCTTGCGCATCGATCCGGCTTCGGGCGCACTGAGCCCGCACGGCCAGCCGCAAATGCTGCCGTCGCGGCCGATCCATACCAGCGTCGACCAGGCCGGCCGCTTCTTGTTGATCGCCTACAATGATCCGAGCTCGGTCACGGTGCACCACATCGATCCGGACGGCACCATCGGGGCACCGGTGCCGCAGCCCGGCAAGCTCGAAACCGGCATCTATGCGCATCAGATCCGCGCCGTCCCGTCCAACCAGATGGTCACCCTGGTGACGCGCGGCAACAACGCGGAGGCCGGCAAGCCCGAGGATCCGGGCGCCATCAAGACCTTCAGCTTCAAGGACGGCATCCTGACCCCGCTCGCCTCGATCGCGCCCGGAGGCAACGGCCTCGGCTTCGGACCGCGCCATCTCGACTTCCACCCGACCCAGCCTTGGGTGTTCGTGTCGATCGAGCGGCAAAGCCAGCTGCAAGTCTATCGGCTCGACCCCACCACCGGCCTCTCGCGCGAGCCCATGTTCGTGAAGAGCACGCTCTCCGATCCCAAGACGAAATTCCCGCAGGGCGCGGGCCCGATCCACGTGCACCCCAATGGGCGGTTCGTGTATCAGACCAACCGCTCCTCGCCGCTCACCGAATTCGAGGGCCAGAAAGTGCTCGCCGGCGGCGAGAACAGCGTCGCGGTTTTCGCCATCGACCAGACGACCGGCGAGCCCACCTTGATCCAGAACATCGACGGGCGCGGCGTCCAGCTGCGCACCTTCGGGATCGATCCGAGCGGCAGCCTATTGGTCGCGGCCAGCGTGGTGCCGATCCAGGTGCGCGAGGGCACTGGCGTCGGCACGCTCCCCGCCGGCCTCACGGTGTATCGGGTCGGCGGCGACGGCAGGCTCGACTTCGTGCGCAAATACGACGTCGAGGCCACCAACCGGAATCAGCAATTCTGGAGCGGCATGGTCACCTTGGCCTGAGGGTCCGGCATCGGTCGGCGCAAGCGCGGGTGGCGTGGTGACGCTCGGCATGCCGGGACCGTCCACGGCCTGCACGCGATAGCGCAGCCAGCAACGGACGAATTCAAGGGCTGGCGTGATTGATGAATTTCTCCGGCGGCGCCTCGCCCCATTGCGACACCAGGGCTTCCTCGGCGGGCAGCAGGTTCGAGCCGTTGGCGAGATTGAGGCGGTCGCTGTCGGCCCAATGCTCGTGCACGCGGCCCCAGGGATCGGCCCAGTAGTCGTAGACCTGGCTGCCCAGGACGTGCCGGCCGATCCCCCACATGTGCTCGTAGGTGCCGAACTGCTTGAGGTAGTCGTGCCCCATGCAGACGTCGTCGAAGTCCGGCACCTCGAACGACATGTGGTTGAGGCCGGTCTTCTCGTGCCTGAGGCAGAAGAAGACGTGGTGGTCGACGAACTCGTCGCCGCGGTCGCAGCGATTGAACGAGCCGATCAGGTTGCCCTTGTCGCCCGCATAGACGTCGTCGGAGCAGACGAAGCCCAAGGTCTCGCGGAACCATTGCACCGTCTCCTCGAAGCGCGGCGTCATCAGCACCCCGTGCCCGATCCGCTTGACGTGGCTCGGCCCCTTGGGCAGCCGCATCAATTCGCCCGGCCGCGACAGCGGCGCTTCGCCGGTATTGAGCTTCTGGCGCTTGACGGGAACAGGCGGCAGCGGCGTGATCCCGTGCACCACCTCGATCTGATAGCCGTTCGGCTCCGTGAGCCGCACCCGCTTGCCGCCGCCCGGCTCGTCGATGGTCTCGATCCCGGAGGCGCCCGGCGCCCCGGTCAGCCGTTTCAGGTCGTCCTCGCTCGCGGCCCGATAGGCGAGACCGACGAAACGCGGTGCCCCCTTTTCGGTGACGTGGATATGGTGGCTGGGATCGGTGCCCCGCATGTAGAGTGCCGTATTGGTCCGCTCCACCTTGCGCATCCCGAACCGCGTGAGGAATTCCTCCATCAGGTCGAGATCGGGGGCCGCGAGCCGCCCGTAGGCTATGTCCTGCACCTTGATCCACGCCATTTCATCACTTCCCCTGTCATGCAGGCCAAGCCTGCCTGCTTCTACCCTAAGCCTGCTCCGCCATCAGCCTACTCCAGTAATCGGCCTGGGCGCTGATCGCAACGTCGCGGGCTGCACCTCGGCACGGCGAGTGGCGCTCTTGCGGGCGCTGCCTGAACCGGGCAGCCTGCGGGCTCGCGGCCGCGACAATCGGGTGAGAGACGCGTCATGGACGATTCAGAGACCTCGCCGGACGGCCCGCGGCCGGATCCCGCGGTGGCGCCAGGAGCGGTGCCCCATCCACACCCGCGGCCCCATGTCTCGTTCTGGCTGCGCGAATTGCCCTATGTGGTGGTGCTGATCCTGACGCTGTTCGGCGTCGCCTATGCGAGCTTCTCGCGGCAATCGATGGTCGGCTACTGGGAGTTCCTGGCGCCGGTGATCGGGCTTCTCTGCGTGGTCATCGGCTGGCCGCATGCCCCCGACAGGGCGGCACGCTTCCGGCTGATCTGGACCCAGGCGTTGCATTGGCTGGCGTTCCTGGCGGCGATGAACCTGCTGCTCTTGAGCGGCGTCGCCAGCCTGCTCAGCCCCGACGCCATCGGGCTCACGATCCTCACCTTGCTGGCGCTCGGCACCTTCGTGGCCGGCGTGCACATCCAGGCCTGGCAGATTTGCTCCCTCGGCGTGGTGATGGCGCTCGGGGTTCCGGCTATTGCCTGGATCGAGCGCTCCGCGCTGTTGCTGCTGCTGGTGGTGGTCGCGCTCGCCGCCATCGGGGCCGCGCTCTGGTGGGGCTCTGCCGGCAAGCGGGCGTAGCGCTACGTTGATACGAGCGGCGTGCGGGCTACCGCACCGTGGGGATATCATCCGCGCGACGAGACATGATTTCCTCGACCTTCTCTTTCAAGTCATGCGCCTTGAATGGCTTCGTGAGGTATCCGTCTGCTCCGGACAGCCATGAAACGTCTGCGTCGCCCTTGGCGGTAATCATGATGACCAGCGTGCTTGAATTCACCGGCTCTTGGCGTATTTGCTGAATAAGCTCGGTTCCGTTCATGGGGCGCATGTCCCAATCGGAGAGGACCAAGCCGTATTTCTTCTCCCGGATCCGGGCCAGCGCGGAGGGCCCATCGTTGACTTGGTCGATATCGCTGAATCCAACTTCACGCACGAGCTTCGAGATGATCGTCGTCATCGTTCGGGAGTCGTCGACGACAAGCACCGGAAACGAGACATCCATGACCAATTCCCCCATTCTGAAGGCAACCCGTCCGTCCATCCTACGCAGAAAGGGTTTACTTCTTGATAACGAAAGAAGGCGGTAGTGTTCGCCCGGGCCGCAAGCTCCGGCGCCGGACGACAGTTGTTCCGATGGCCTGGAGCCGCATTGACCCCCGCGGCCTCGCCGGCCTCAGGCTCCCAACCCGCGCTCGACCAGGATGCCGATGGCGACGCCCGCCAGCGCGGTCGCGATGCCGATCGCGACCGTCTCGGTGACCGTGCGAGCCGTGTTGCGTTTTGCGATGCGGGCCCGGCGGCATCGATTTACGATTCGTCCCGCTCAGGATCCGCCCTGGTCCTCCGCGGGCGTCACGTCGTGAAACTTCGTATAGTCGAGGATCAACCGGCCATCGTCCGCGTTCGATGAAATATCGACGTAGCGGTGCTGCCAGCGAATATGGCCATGCGAATAGTTGCGGCGGGCATTGAGCTGTTGCGCGGAGTTGTCGTCGAGGCCGCTGACGGTGAGCACCAGCAAGGCGTCGGCCTGCGCCAGCTCGTCGGGGCTCGCGCCGTACAAGGCGCTGCTTTCGTCGATGGGGTGGAAGATGGTCCAGCTCAAGGCGAAAACCGGATTTTCTGCCCGCAGCAGGTCGAGCTCGTAATAGCGGCGAAAGAATTGGCCCTCGGCGGAATATTCGCCGCGTATGAGCCACAGCCGCGCGGTCGCCCCGGAGATGATGTTGTGGCGCGCATTCGCCACCCGGATCATCAGCGTCGGCCGCCCCTCGTGCCGTGCCACGATCGGATAGGCGGCGAACACGAAGCGCGCGCGCGGGCGCGAGAAGCGCGCGAACACCAGCCCGGTCATCACCGCCAGGAACGACATGCCGGTGAATATCTCCACCGTCGCGACCAGATGCCCGTAGTCGGTCTGCGGATGCATGTCGCCGTATCCGACCGTCGCCAGCGTCTCGATGGAGAAGTACAGGAGATCGAGGAAGCGGCCCGGAACGGCGTTTGCGATCGGGCGATCGCCGAGAAAGTAGACGAGAGCGAAGCCGCCGTTGAGGACCAGGAAGATCGTGGCGGCGCCCGCGAAGAAGGCCGGCCAGGATACCGTCATGGAGCGGTAGTAGAGGTCGGTCCAGAAGCCGCCGGCCAATCCGCGGGCTTCGATCTCGCGGTCGCCCAGCCGGATGTGTTGCGGCTTCGGCTCGGCGGGCGTGCGACGAAAGAGCGACATGAAACGTCTTCTCCTCGATGGGCCGGTTGAGGCTTGCGGCTGAGATTCGGGCGCGGCGGCGTTTCTGCTTGGCGCGATTGCCGCAGACCTCCATCTCGCACCAGCGCCGCCGCTTGTTCTTGGTGGCGTCGAAGAACAGCCAGCCGCAGTGGTCGCCCGCGCAGCGCTTGATGCGCGACAGGTCGGAGCCGGTCAGCACGCTCAGCGCCGAGAGCACGACCGGACCCAGGATGGCCTCGACCGGGCGCTCGCGGGGATCCCAGACCCAGACGAAGGTCGATGCCTGCGGGATCAGGCGCGCGCCCGACAGGCACAGGGCATGAATGCGGACCAGATCGTCCATGTGCTTTGCCCGGGCGCGCGCTGCGGCCGCGATGTCCATGCCGATGGAATGGATCAGCTCGCGCAGCTCGATCATGCCGTCGAGGAGCCGGCCGGCCAAGCGCCGATCGGCGGCGAGGAGGCGATGCAGCCGGTTGGCGTCGCGCGCGGTCAGGATCTTGGCGTGGCGGGCCCAGTCGATGACGTTGCCGGCCGTTTGCAGATGCTCCAGCCAGCGCGGCCCGCCACGCCCGCTGCTCGTATTGGTGAGATCGAACGCGAGCGTGCCGCCGACGAGCGGCAGGACCGCCGCCCGCGAGGGCGGAAAGTGCGGAGTTGCTTTAACCATCTAAACCACTTTTGCAGGTTACTGGCTGTGCTAAGCTGTAACCGCCTTTGACCATTTAGGAGGTTACTATGGCGGCTTGCTCCCGCAGACCGAGCCGGCGCTTCGCCGCTTCGCGGTTCTGTCTCATGCTGCTCCTGCTCCTGGCGCCGGATGCCATGAATGGAGCCCGCGCGCAACTCTCCGGAGCGGAGATCCGGATCGGTGTCGGCGGCCCTTTGACCACCGGCTCGGCGACGTTCGGGGTCGAGATGCGGCAGGCCGTGGATCTCGCGGTGGCCGAGAAGAACGCCGCCGGCGGCGTCCTGGGCGCCAAGGTCGTGGCCGTCGCGGCCGATGACGAGGCCAGCAATCAACGGGGCGAAGCGGTCGCCCGGCAGTTCTGCGACGACCCGGCGGTGCTCGGCGTCGTCGGTCACGTCAACAGCGGCGTCACCATCGCGGCTGCGGCGGTCTATGCGGGATGCGGGCTCCCGATGCTGACCCCGATGTCGTCGAATCCCGGGGTCACCGACCAGGGCCTGCCCAACGTGTTCCGCCTGACCAATCGGGACGACCGCAAGGGTCCGGGCTTCGCCAAATGGCTGGTGAGCCGGATGGCCAAGCGCAATGCGCGTGATCGTCGATGATGGAACGCTCTACGGCCGCGGCCTGGCCGACGGATTTGCCGGCGGCTTCGTGGCGGCCGGCGGGGCGATCGCGGCGCGGACGAGCATCAAGGTCGGCGAGACCGATTTCCGCGGCCTGCTCGGCGGCTTGCCGAAGGGCTTCGACGTCCTGTTCTTCGCCGGCATCCGCGAAGGCGCCTATCTGGTCAAGGACATGCGGGCGCTCGGGCTCAACCAGGTGTTCGGCTGCGGAGATGGCTGCTGGAGTGTCGACGGCTTCATCCAGCCGGCCGGCGCCGCGGCCCTGCAAGGCGAGGGTGTGCGGATTCTCTCCGCCGCGCCCGCGATCGGCAAGGTGCCGGGATCGGCCGAATTCGCTGCGCGCTATACCGCCAAATACGGCCCCATCAACAACTATGCGGCCAGCTCGTACGATTCCGCGCGGATCGTGATGGCGGCAGTCGAGGCGGCGGCCGCGGCCAAAAAGGCGATCCCCACCCGGGCGGAGGTGCTGGCCGCCATGAAGGCCACGCGATTCCAGGGCATCGCCTATGCGGCGTCCGGCGCGGTGGAACCCCAAAGGCGACAATGTCGCGGCGGTGATCTTCGTCAACGTGGTC
Source organism: uncultured Alphaproteobacteria bacterium (assembly GCA_963744275.1). GTDB lineage: Bacteria > Pseudomonadota > Alphaproteobacteria > Rhizobiales > Xanthobacteraceae > VAZQ01. The sequence continues at coordinate 355,922 of CAVUSX010000015.1, read as the reverse complement.
GATGACGGCCGCTTCAAGGAGATCGACGAGATCGCAGGCGAGCCGTGAAGGACCCTCGGACCGCCGAGCTCCTTGGGCAGGAGATAGACATCGGGATCGTGCCGGCAAGGCAGGGTCGCATGGCCGCGGCCGCGGACCCGTGGCGTCCGGCGCGGCCGTATGGTAGGTCTGGCGGCAACGCTGACGCCGAAGCGACCAACCGCGATTGACCGCCACCAGGGCGGACAAACAACCAAGCCGAACCGACACATCAACGGAGGACGCCATGACCGAGGACAAACCGATCAAGACCGAGCAGGCGCTGGCGCGCCGCACGATCCTCAAGGCCGCCGGCCTCGGCATGTCGGCCGGAATGCTGTCCGGCCTCGCCTCCGCGGCGCACGCCGAAGCGGCCGCCCCGGCCGCCGCCGGCGACATTTGGAGCTCCGAATACTGGACCAAGAAGGGCGAGATCAACCTCTACATCTATCGCAAGCGCGTCGGCGCGCCGGCGGCGGGCGAGAAGGCGCGCCCGGTTCTGTTCATGGTGCACGGCTCGTCGAACTCGTCGCGCACCTCCTACGATCTGCAGGTGCCCGGCAAGGGCGAATACTCCATGATGGACGTATTTGCCCGCAACGGCTTCGATGTCTGGACCATGGACCACGAAGGCTATGGCAAGTCCTCGCGCAGCTCCGGCAATTCCGACATCAAGAGCGGCGTCGAGGACTTGAAGCTCGCGGCCGAGGTGGTCAAGCGCGAGACCGGACAGAGCAAGGCTCATTTCTTCGGCGCCTCCTCGGGCGCGATCCGGGCCGGCGCCTATGCGCAGGCGCAGCCCGATCGGGTCGACCGGCTGGTGCTCAGCGCCTTCACCTACAAGGGCGAAGGCTCGACCACGCTCAAGGACCGCGCCAAGCAGGTCGAGTATTACCGCACCCACAATACGCGTCTGCGCGACAGCGCCATGATCCACTCGATCTTCACCCGCGACCAGCTGGCGTCGAGCTACGACCCGGCCGTGATCGACGCCATGGCCGAGCAGGAGCTCAAATACGGCGATCAGGTGCCGACCGGCACCTATCTGGACATGACCACGAACCTGCCATTGGTCGATCCCCTCAAGGTGCAGTCGCCGGTGCTCTTGATCCGCGGCGACCATGACGGCATCGCCACCGTCGATGACCTGTTCGATTTCTTCAAGCAGCTGCCCAACGGCGACCGTCAGTTCGTGATCGTGCCGCAAACCGCGCACAACGCCACCATGGGCAAGAACCGCTTCGTGTATTTTTATGCCGTCAACGCGTTCCTCACCATGCCGCCGGCGGTGGCGTGAGGCGCTCGGAACTGTTTTGGTAGGATGGGTAGAGCTCTTGCGAAACCCATCGAGCTCACGTTTCCGTTGAAATTCGGCCGGTGGGTTACGGCGCAAGGAAGAGCGCCTAACCCACCCTACGGTCCGAGTTGTGTCGGGCCCCTTTCAAAACAGCGCCAGCGTTCTGATCTCGATGCTCTCGCGCGGGCGTGCGCCGGGCGGCGCGGTCGGGTCGTCGAAGGCGGTGTGGGCGGTCCAGCGGGCCACGCCGTCGCGCAGCGAATTGTAGACCTTGAAGACCAGCGCCTCCTCGCGCCGCAGGCGCGGAAACCAATACCAGCGGTGCGCCGGATTGTAGGTGATCGCATAGGTCTGGCCGATGCGGCCCGGATAGCGGCGCTCCGACACGACCAGATCGGTGGGCGCGAGGCTCTGCGCATCGCAGATGGCGAGCGGGAAGGTCTCGACCGGATAGCGCAGCGGCCGCCACACCTGCACGATGGCGAAGCGGCGGCGCAGCAGCGCGTCGGCCTCTTGCGGCAGCAGATCGCGCAAACGCTGCGGGCCCGACCATTCCGTATAGTCGTTGTGCACGCGGCGGACCACCTCGCGGATCCGGCGTGCCGCACGCGCCTCGTCGTCGGCGGTGCGCAGCGTATGATCGAACACGACCACGCGGGACGCCCCGCTCTGCGCCTTCACCAGCGCTTCCATCTCCGGATAATAGGTCGCGCGGATCTCGGCTTCATCGAAGAAGTCCACGACCTTGGTGTCGTGGCGGACCAAATGAAAGCCGTTGCGATCGAGCGTGAAATCGGCGGCGTCGCGCCGGCCGTTGCGGATCACGACCACGCGCGGGTCCTGCCCGCCGCCGGTGCGCACACCCGGCTCGCCGGGCCCGCCGGTCGCGGTGAACGGCTTCTCGCCGGTATCCAGGAAATAGTTGACGGTGGCCTCGATCGACGAGGCGGCGGTTTCCGGTTCGGCGATCCCGGCCATGGTGGCTCCTTTGTCCCGGGCTTGACCCGGGACCGTCCCAGACTCTGGTGGTTGGAACGGTCCCGGGTCAAGCCCGGGACAAGGGCGCTGCGAGTGGTATATTCGCGCCGCAGGCCCGGTCACGGGCCCCGAGGGCCGAGCATGCGCAAACGGATCATCGCGGCGGCGATCATGGCGGGGGCTTGCGGCTTCTTTGCCGATCGGGCGCCGGCGCGCGCGCAGGAGAGCTGGCCGAGCCGGCCCTTGACCATGGTGGTGCCGTTCGCGGCCGGCGGTCCGGTCGATCTGCTCGGGCGCATCGTCGGGCAATATCTGGGCGCGCAGCTCGGCACGCCGGTGGTGATCGAGAACTTCGCGGGCGCCGGCGGCATGCCGGGCTCGCAGCGGGTCGCCCGCGCCACGCCGGACGGCTACACGTTCCTGCTCGGCTCGATCGGCACCCATGCGCTGAACCAGTCGCTCTACCGGCATCCGCTCTATAATGCGGCGACCGATTTCGCCCCCGTCGCCCTGATCGCGCAGGTGCCGCTGGTGCTGGTCACGCGCAAGGATTTCCCGGCGAGCGACCTCGCGCAGTTCATCGCCTACGCCAAGGCGCAGCAGTCCCATCTGCAATTCGGCTCCGCCGGCGCCGGCACCTCCACGCATATCGGCTGCGTGCTGCTCAATCAGGTGCTCGGCATCGACGTCATCCATGTGCCTTATCGGGGCGGCGAGGCGGCGCTCCTCGATCTCATGGGCGGGCGGCTCGATTATATGTGCAGCATCCTGTCCACGGCCGCGCAGCCGATCCGCGACAAATCCGTGAAGGCGATCGCGATGCTGTCGCGGGCGCGCTCCCCGGTGATGCCGGACCTGCCGACCGCCGACGAGCAGGGTCTCAAGGACTTCGATATCTATTCCTGGAACGCGGTGTTCCTGCCGAAAGGGACCCCGCCCGAGATCGTCGGCAAGCTCAACGCGGCGCTCTCGAAAGTGATGGACAATCCGGCGGTGCGCGGCAAGCTGGAAGACCTCGGCCTCTACGTGGTGGCGCCGCAGGAGCGCAGCCCCGGCCACCTGGCGGAATTCGTCAAGAGCGAGATCGAGAAATGGGCGGCGCCGATCCGCTTGAGCGGCGCCACCGCAGAGTAGGGGAGCGCAGATGAATTCCAAGTCGGAGCGCATGAGCAAGCTGTTGTCGGGAGCGGCCGGAGAGCCGGGCGACAATCCGTTCGTGCTCGAGAATCCGCTGGTCGTCATGTATCAGCAGGACGGCAAGCTGGTGTGCCAAATCCATCCGGCCAAAGGTCTCGACCACAAGCATTACGGCCTCGTGATCTGCGATCTGGTCCGCCATGTGGCGCGCGCATTCCGGGTCGATGAGGACGAGGTCTGGAAATGGGTGGACAAGGAACGGCGGCATCCCACCACAGACGTCACGCAACCGTCTTGATCGCGTTTCCATCTCTCACTCCGGGGGGCGTTACTTGCAGAAACTGAACGAGCTCATCGCCGGCAACGATCTGATCGTCGCGCCGGTGGCGCTCAATCCGATCATGGCGCGGCTGGCGCAGGAGGCCGGCTTCAAGGCGATCTATCTCAGCGGCGGATCGCTGGGCTGGCTCAAATGCGTGACCGAGGCGAACCTGAGCCTGCCGGAGCTGGCCGAGGTGGCGGTCGACATGCGCGCGGTCTGCAAGCTCCCGATCGTGCTCGACGCCGGCGGCGGCTGGGGCGATCCGGTGCACGTGCACCGGACCATCACGCTGTCGGAGGCCGCCGGCTTCGGCGCCATCGAGATCGAGGACCAGCTGCTGCCCCGCCGGGTGGAGCATCACGTCGGCATCGATCACCTGGTTCCGACCGAATTCATGGTCAAGAAGATCGAGGCGGCGCGCGAGGCCCGCACCGATCCCGATCTCGTCATCATCGCCCGCACCAATGCGCGCCGCGTCGGCGGCCTCGACGAGGCGATGCGCCGGGCCGAGGCGTTTCACAAGGCCGGCGCCGACATGCTGTTCTGCTACACGCGCAGCGCCGACGAGCTGCGCATCATGGGCGAGCGCCTGCCGCCGCCCCTGATGATGTTCGCGCCGCCCGACGGGTTCTCCACCTTCGCGCTGTCGGAGCGCGACCTCGCCGCGCTCGGCTACCGGCTCGCGGCCTCCTCCGGCACGGCCTTCGCCGCCATGGTCAAGGCGGTCCGCCAGTCCTATCAATGCCTGGCGCAGGGCCGCATGGATGCGTTCCTCGGACCGGGCGGCGCCGACAAGGAGATGAAGGCCGCGCAGGACACCTGCGGGCTCGACCGCCTGCTGCAGATCGAGCGCCGCACCATGAAGGATGCCTGATCCGCGCAAGGCCGGATCGGGTGGTACAATCGATTTAAAACAGGACGCTCGGGAGGACATCATGAAAATCGCCGCTCTCTGCTTCGCCATCACCGCGTTCGCCACCAGCTCCGCGCTCGCCCAGACCGAGATCGTCAATCAGGGCGAGGTCGCCAAGATCGGCGGCATCCCGCAATTCCTGGTCGATCCGTTCTGGCCCAAGCCGCTGCCCAACAACTGGCTGCTCGGGCAGGTCGCCGGCATCAGGGTCGACCGCTTCGATCACATCTGGATCGTGCAGCGCCCGGGCTCGCTCGACAAACGCGAGCTCGCCGCCCAGCAGAACCCGCCGCAGGCCAAGTGCTGCGCGGCGGCGCCGCCGGTCATGGTGTTCGACCAGTCCGGCAATCTCATCCGTCATTGGGGCGGCCCCGGCCAAGGCTACGACTGGCCCAAGAGCGAGCACAGCGTCTATATCGACGACAACGATTTCATTTGGCTCGCCGGCAACGACAAGGCCGACGGCCAGATCTTGAAGTTCACCATGGACGGCAAGTTCGTGTTGCAGATCGGCAAGCCGATCGACAAGGCCGACAGCAACTCGACCGAGCGGCTGGGCTCGCCCGCCGACATCGCGGTCGACGTCGCCGCCAAGGAGGTCTATGTGGCGGACGGCTACACCAACCGGCGCGTGGTGGTGTTCGATTCGGAGACCGGCGCCTACAAGCGCCACTGGGGCGCCTACGGCAACCGGCCGAGCGACGACAAGACCCCGCCCTATGATCCCGCAAAGCCGGTCTCGCAGCAGTTCGGCAATCCGGTGCACTGCGTGCGCATCTCCAAGGACGGCCTGGTCTATGTCTGCGACCGCATCAACGACCGCTATCAGATCTTCCGCAAGGACGGCACCTTCGTGTCCGAGCATTTCTTCGAGCGCAACACCCGGCTGAACGGCTCGGTCTACGAGATCGCCTTCTCGCCCGACAAGGAGCAGAAGTTCATCTACATGGTGGATGGATCGAACGGCGAGGTGCGCATCGTCGAGCGCGCCACCAACGAGACGCTCGGCCGCTTCGGCCGGGTCGGACGCCAGGCCGGCGAGTTCGTCGCCGCCCACAACATCGCGGTCGATCTCGAAGGCAACATCTATACCGCCGAGGTGGCGACCGGCGAGCGGGTGCAGCGCTTCCGCCGGATCGATGTGCAGAACTAAAACCGCCGGAGAGCCGTCATGAGATCGTTCCCGCACCGAAAGCTGATCCTCGCCGGCGCGCTGCTCGCGCTGGCGGGCGCCGCGGCGTCCGTTTGGGCGGCGCCGGACCTGCATCTGCGCGGCGGCCGCTTCCGGCCGCTCGCCTATGCGGAGCTCGATCCCGCCCAGAAGGCGATGGCCGATGCGGCACTTGCGAACGGGCGCGGCTCGCTCGACGGCCCGTTCAACATCAACCTGCGCAGCCCGGAAATGGCCGCCCTGGCGGCTCCGCTCACCGCCTATCTGCGCTTCAAATCGACCGCCATCCCGCCCAAGCTCAAGCAGATCGCCATCATGCTGACGGCGCGGTTCTGGGGCGGACAGTATGTCTGGTATTCGCATCGCCAGCAGGCGCTCGACGCCGGCTTGAGCGCGGCCTTCATCGACGCCATGGCGGCAGGCGAGCGCCCCGCCGCCATGACGGCGGACGAAGCCGTCGTGCTCGATTTCTGCCAGCAATTGCTGACGACCCGGCAGGTGGACGATGCCAATTTCAAGGCCATGGCCGACCGCTTCGGCGAGCGCGGCATCGTCGAATTGGTCGGCCTGATGGGCCAGTATCATACGTTGAGCATGCTGTTCGCGATCGACCGCTATCCGCTGCCCGACGGCGCCCGGCAGGAGATCGACCGGCCGAGATAGCAGGCACGCTCCTGACGGTCAGGAACAGACGAAATGATGAGGCGGGGCGACGCGCGCCGACCGAGATTTCGAGTGCCCGGCGCACTGGCGTTCGTCGTGTCCGCGCTCTGCCTGCAGGGCGCCGGCGTCCGGGCGCAGAGCTTTCCGGAGCGGCCGCTGCGCATCATCGTGCCGTTCGCGGCCGGCGGAGCGGTCGATGATCTCGCCCGCGTCCTCGGCGCCGCGCTCGGCGCTTCCCTGCATCAGCCCGTGGTGGTCGAGAACCATCCCGGGGCGGGCGGCAATCTGGGCGCCGACGTGGTCGCTAAATCCGCGCCCGACGGTTACACCATCCTGCAGACCACCAACGGCCAGGCCATCAGCCCGGCGCTCTACCGGGCGCTGCCATTCGATGCGGTGGCGGATTTCGTTCCGGTGACCCAGCTGGTCGCCTCCACCCTGGTGCTGGTGGCGGGCCCGAGCCTGCCGGTCGCCTCGACGCGCGAGCTGATCGCGCTCGCCAAATCGCGTCCCGGAAAATTGAACTACGGCTCGAGCGGCGTCGGCAATCCGCTGCACTTGACCATGGAGATGATCAAGTTCGCGGCCGGCATCGAGATCGAGCCGGTGCCTTATCGCGGCGACGCCCAGATCAACACCGCCCTGATGGCGGGTGAGGTCGAGGTCGCGGTCGTGCCGCTCGCGACCAGCCTGCCGCTGATCGCGGCCGGCAAGTTGCGCGCGCTCGCGGTGACCAGCGCGCGGCGATCCACCGCGCTGCCCGACGTGCCCACCATCGCGGAAAGCGGGATTGCGGGCTTCGCGTCGTCGAGCTGGCAAGGCTTCTTCGTCGCCGCCCGCACGCCGCGCGACATCGTCGACCTGATCCAGCGCGAGACCGCCAAGGCCTTGCAGGCCCCGGACCTGCGCGCGCGCCTCGCTGCGCTGAGCTACGAGCCGGTCGGCAGCACGCCGGCCGAGTTCGACGCCTTCTTCAAATCCGAGCTCGCGCGCTTCGCCGGCGTGGTGAAGCAGGCCCACATTCCGCCGCAGGATTGAGTTCCTTCAGGATCGAGCGGCATGGCCGACTCCAAGCAACAACTCCCCGTGCTGATCGTGGGCGGCGGCATCGGCGGGCTCGCGGCCGCCTTGGCGCTGTCGCGCAAGGGCTGCCGGGTGCGGCTCATCGAGCAGGCCGCCGATTTCAAGGAGATCGGCGCCGGCATCCAGCTCGGCCCCAACGTGTTCCGGATGTTCGAGGTGCTGGGCCTCACCGACGCGGTCAGCCGCCTGGCGGCATTTCCGGAGAACCTGATCATGCTGGATTCCGACCAGCGGGCGGGAGGTGACTCGAATTCCGCTGATCGGGGATTTTCGCACCCGCTTCAAGCATCCTTATGCGCTGATCTACCGGGCCGACCTGCTGGCGGTGCTGCTCGAGGCCTGCCGGGCTAGCGACCTGATCGAGCTCGTCGTGTCGCAGAAGGTGATCCACGTCGAGGAGACCGCCGACCGTATCATCGCGCGCACCGCAGACCGGCGAGACCCACGCGGGCAGCGCGCTCATCGGAGCGGACGGGTTGTGGTCGACCATCCGGCAGCATCCTGGTCGGCGACGGCAAGCCGGTGGTGGCCGGCCATATCACCTATCGGGCGGTGCTGCCCGCCGCCGACATGCCGCCCGATCTGCGCTGGTGGTCGATGGTGCTGTGGGCTGGCGAGAAGGTTCACCTCGTGCACTATCCGATGCGCGGCGGCGCGCTGTTCAATCTCGTGGCGGTGTTCCATTCGAGCCGCTACGAGGAGGGCTGGGACAGCTATGGCGATCCGGCCGAGCTGCACGAGCGCTTTGCCAAGACCTGCGCCCCGGTGCGCACGCTCCTCGACAAGATCGAGAGTTGGCGCATGTGGGTGCTGTGCGACCGGCCGCCGATCCGCAACTGGAGCCGCGGCCGGCTGACGCTCTTGGGCGACGCGGCGCATCCCATGCTGCAATACCTGGCGCAAGGCGCCTGCATGGCGATCGAGGACGCGGTGTGCCTCGCCAACAAGGTCGAGGCGCGAGGCGGCGATTTCGCCGCCGCGTTCCAGGCCTATCAGGAGGCCCGGTATCTGCGCACCGGGCGGGTCCAGATCATGGCGCGCGTTTATGGGGAATTTTACCACGCCAGCGGAGTGGCGCGCGAATTGCGCAACCTGATGTTGAGCGGCCGCACGCCGGAGCAGGCCTTCGAATCGATGCAGTGGCTCTATGGCGAGGACGACGGGCCGACCGGCTATGGGTCGGCGCTCGAGCACGGCTGAAGGGGGCGGATCGGCGGTCGCCGAGAGCGTAAGCAGCTCGACGGTCGTGAACGGCGCGACGGTCGCGGTTGATTGATTCTTTCGAAAGCCTCGGGTGCCGCCGATGGATTGCGACATGAAATGTTAAAACTTACAGTTTAAAGAGGCGTTGAAGGTTTGTGCCATGAGCCGAATGACTCCTGACGGGCTCGGTAACTGAAAGTAGGGCGATCGGCAGAGCCGAGCGCGCTGAAGTTGATGGGATTCAACCGCGAGCTTGATCGTGGATCGACTTTCTATCATCTCGGATTCCATCGGCCGTGCCGAAGAAGTCAGCCGGAAACTGGCCGGGGTCTTCGACACGCAATCATTTGTACGCGATCGCCTACCGCATGCGCCCCCTGCCAAACACGCTGTTGTCGACATCGATCTGGAGGATAGCTCCTATCTCGCCGATCTCAGGCTTTGGCTGGATCTTCGGCCGAAATGCGGAAAAGCCATTTTCGTCGTCGAGCACGGCGTTCGTCTTCAGGCCGTGCAAGCCTTCGCGGTCGGGGCGACCGACCTCGTGGAGCGTCCGGTCGATCGCAAGAGGCTGCTCACGGCTTTTTTTGGCGATATCGGTTCCTTGGCCGGCGATCCTGCGGTTTTTTCAGCTGATGGCATCTCGGCAGGGATTGCGGCCTTGCAAAGCATTTTTGCTTCGGCCGTCTCGGGCACGCCAGTCGACCTGAACATGGTCCAATCGGCCGGCGAGACGGTCGTCTCCCAAATCGACGCAGAAGGGCTCGTGCGCTGGATCGATACGGTGCGTCAACATCATAGCCTGACCTATCAGCATTGCCTGCTGGTGACCGGCGTGGCGGTGGCCTTCGGCCGCCACCTTGGTTTTTCGAGCGAAGACAAGCAGAAACTGGCGTTCGCGGGACTGCTTCACGATATCGGCAAGGCCGGCGTTCCGCTTGCAATCCTGGAAAAGCCCAGCCCACTCGTGGGGGAAGAGGTTGCCGCGATGCGGCAGCATCCCGTATTGGGCTTTGAGGCGCTGCGAGCAGTGCGGGGGCTCGATCCAGACATGCTCAATATGGTGGTTCATCACCATGAATATCTCGACGGATCGGGATATCCGCACGGACTCGAAGGGCGTGAATTGTCGGACCTTGTCCGCATGATGACGATTGCGGATGTGTTCGGGGCCCTTATCGAACGGCGCGCCTACAAGGCTCCCCTGTCCTCGGAGGCCGCATACCAAGTCCTTGAAGATATGGGCCCTCGATTGGATGCCGACCTTGTCCGGGAGTTTCGCCCATTCGCACGTGCCCGGGTCGAATAGCTTCAAAGCGCAGCAATACGCAGTCGCTTCGCGGAGACGCTTGTTGCCGACCAAAGCCGTGTCACCGAGGCGACGCGTCTTAAAATTGAAAATCCACGAACCAACCAACCTCCTTTGGCGTCGCCGGGGTTCTGGTGCCCGCGGGCCGAGACGGTCCCCTGCAGCGCGCGGCGACCAGAAACCAAGTATTTTCACCGGAGATTTACAATTTCTTTCCAATGTTCGCGTAATCATAAGTTGCAATCGCGGCCCCTGCTCCAGGTCCGAGATGGGATGGGAAGAAAATGGGCGCGCAGCAATCTCTGATTGTCGAGCTCGAAGACGCGATCAAGAGCGGCTCGTCCGAGAAACGCGTCGAAACGCTTCGGCGTGTCACCGACCTGTTTCTCAACGATGCCGACCGCCTCAATGAGGCGCAAATCGGCTTGTTCGACGACGTCCTTTGCCACCTGATCAAGCGCATCGAGACCAAGGCGCTGGCCGAGCTGAGCGGGCACCTGGCGCCGGTCGACAATTCCCCGATCGAGGTGATCCGGCAGCTCGCCCGCAACGACGAGATCGCGGTCGCCGGGCCGGTCTTGACCCAATCCGCGCGCCTGACCACGAGCGACCTGGTCGAGATCGCCGGCAGCAAAAGCCAGCAACACTTGCTCGCCATCTCGGGGCGCAGCGAGCTCGAAGAAGCCGTGACCGACGTGCTGGTCGAGCGCGGCGATCGGGAAACCGTGCATCGGCTGGCGCGAAACGCCGGCGCCCGATTTTCGGAGACCGGGTTCACCACCCTGGTGCGCAACGCGGAGACGGACGAGAGCCTGGCCGAGAAGCTCGGCCTGCGGCTCGACATTCCATTGCGCCTGCTCCGGGATCTGCTGCTCAAGGCCACCGAAGCGGTCCGCGCCAAGCTTCTTTCGCTCGCGCCGGCGGAAACCAAGGACGTAATCCAGCGCGTGCTCGCCAAGATCTCAAACGAGGTCAGCCGGGAGGCCACGGCGAACCGCGATTTCACGGCAGCGCAGCAAGGCATCTTGGCGATGAAGAAAGAGGGCAGGCTGGATGAAGCGGCGCTGCTGGAATTCGCCAATCGGCGGCTCTACGAGCAGATGGTGGCGGCGCTTTCGATGCTGTCTGCCGCCTCGATCGATCTGATCGCGGCCCTGATGAAGAGCGCGCGCAGCAGCGGATTGCTGGTTCCCTGCAAAGCCGCCGGGTTGAAGTGGCCGACGGTCAGCGCGATCTTGTGCGGCCGCTTCGCCCATCACACCATGTCGGACGCCGACTTGGCTCAAGCCAAAGAAGATTATCTCAAGCTCTCTCAAGCCAGCGCGCAACGCGTTCTTCGATTTTGGGAAATCCGCACCAAGACCGCGAAGCCGATCGATCTGGGGGTAGGTATATGAAGAACGGCAGACGGCCCACAAGGCTCAGCGCCGATGGAGCCGGAACCATCGCTCCCGCCATCGAGCTCTTCCGAGCGCGCGAGCGAGGCGGCCATGAACGACGTGCTCGCACGCAGCCGGTCCGAACCGACGGCTGGCGCATCCCCCGCCCTTTGCTTCGTGGTGGACACGGACTTTGGATATCTCCAGGCATTCTCCGGGTCCTTGCGCGGCCTCGGCGTGAATACGGTCGAGTTCGTGAACAGTGCGCGTCTGGGCGAAAGTGCCGAGAACCACAATCCCGAAATCGTCTTCATCAATTTGAACGCCACCGATCCCTACGATTGCGCGCGGGCGCTCTTTTCGCTGAAGGATTGCAAGTTCGCCGGCCGCGTGCAACTTTTCGGCCGCTGCGATCCCGTGTTCCTCGAAAGTTTCCGCAAATCGGAACTGACGCTTCGCTGACGATGCTTCCGGTCTTGCAAAAGCCGATCGACCTCGCGGTGGTTCGCCGGATCGTCCAGGAGCAAAAGCTCGCCACCGACATCGTCTCGCCGCCGGACCTGTCTCTCAAGAAGGCGCTCGCCAGCGATTGGATCAGCTTCCTGTACCAGCCGCAGGTCGACCTGAAGAAGAGGACGGTCATCGGCGCCGAGGCCTATGTGCGGGTCACGCATCCCCAGCACGGCATTTTGCCGCCGGCGCGGTTTCTGGGCGGTGCCAGCCCGGAGGATCTCAGCCAGCTGGCGGCGCAAGCGATCGCCAAGACGGTCAAGACCAGCGCAGCGTTCTTCACGAGCGGCGTCCCGCTCAAGTTCGCCATCAATATCAATGTGGAAACCTTGGCCAAGCTTCCCGTCGCCATCCTGATCGAGAAGTATCGTCCGCCGGACGATCAATGGCCCGGGCTCGTCTTCGACGTCACGGAAACCCAAGTGCTGACCAAGACCGCGCTCCTGAAATCGAGGATCGCCGGGCTTCATCAAGCCGGAGTGTCGCTCGCCATCGACAACTTCGGACGGGGAAACTCCTCGTTCGGGCTGTTCAAGGAGCTGCCGTTCTCCGAGCTCAAGATCGACCGGTCGTTCGTGCAGGGCTGCGCGAGCGACCAGGACAATGCGAATGTCTGCAAGACCATGATCGAGCTGGCGCACAACTTCGGCAGCAAGGCGTCGGCGGTGGGTATCGAGGCCGCCGAGGACGTCCGCAAGCTGGCGGACCTGGGCTGCGACGGCGGACAGGGCTACCTGTTTGCCAAGCCGATGACGGAACAGGAGCTCAAGGACATGGTCATGGCGGCGCACGGCAAGGGCGCTGGCCAAGCGCCCGATGCGGGATGCTGCCGCGACCGCTGCGAGCTGACGGGTCGCGGCTCCGTCTACGGCCCTGGCTCCATATCTGGTCAGGAGCGGCGAACCCGTCGCCGGGTTGGATCCACTATGCGCCCGATGGGGGTGGTGTCGCCGGTATTGCTGATAATCACGCTCGCACCGCACTTGCTGAAGGCGAGCAGTTCAAGAGCCCAATAATCGCAACAATAATTTCCTCGCCTATGCTATTGGCGGTCTTTATCCATCGTTTGGGCCATCTTGAGATGGTGTTGCAAGCTCGGCAATGTTGTCCGCGGCCCAAGCCCTGAGCTTGGGATCGTATCCGCCGCCTTTGGCGTAACGCTCGAACAATGACACCGCTTCTTTATGTGCGCTGACCTGCATTCGATCGTGTTTTTGCCGAAATGCCGCCCGGCTTCGTATTCTGCAGCTCGTCGAGCTTCTTCTGGGAGAGGTCGTCGAGGACGGTCGGTATTGCCGCCGCCATCTCGCCCGCGACTATGCTCTTCGAGATCAGCGCTGGTCCTGGTGTGATAGGTGATCATTGCGGCGGCGAATTTCTTCTCGTCCGGAGTTCCCTTGAACTGAGCCCACTTGCCGGCCTCGATCTCCAGCATATCGCTCGTTGCGGCTTCCTTGATGAAATCTTCGGTCTTGGGCGCGATGCCCAAGATCGAATCGACGCCGGCTTTCTCGCGCAAGGATTCGGCGAGAGCCGCCGCTGAATGAAGAACCGACGCAAGGGCGAGAGCGGCAAGATTACGTTTCACGGCAATCATCCTCCCCTCCCGCGAGGTCGTTGGTTCTGATCAATTGGCATTGGCTGGCGCGTACGCCCGAATGTTGTTCGAACGCCACACGGCCGGTTGCCCATGATCTCGCTTATCAGGGCTGACCGGCGGCAGTCGTCTTATTTCCCGACGTTGCGTGCAGATTGGCCACCGGCGCCGGAACGGAGTTCTTCAGCCAGCACATCGCTTTTGCATTCTGGACGCCGGGGTCTACCCAGGTCCATGCCTTACACATGGCGTCCTTGGCGCACATCCCCTGGCAGCGCTGGCGACGTTGCCGTCTATCGGGAAGTTCTGATAGTCGCCGCCGGGAATGTCGATGCCAGCCTCAAAAACCGAGTCGAACACCTTGCCGGGGATTTTGAGCGCGCCGGTTCGCTTGATCACGGCGGGAGCAGGAGGTGGCGCCGCCGCGACGGGGGCAGGAGGTGGCGGTGGGGCGCAGATCAGGCCCATGGCGTTGACGTCTTTGCCGTAGTGGATTTGGAAACCGGTCGCGAACTACGCCCGCTGGACAGTTATTCGTTCCAGAGTGACGTATCCCGGGCCCTGGCTTGGTCCCCCAAATTCCACTGTGGAAACGTTGCCGCCGGGAACTTGTGGGAAGCTGCCGCCAAGAAACGAGCATGGAAGGAACGCCAAGACCACTTGCTTGCCGGGAGTTCAAGCACGGATCTCGGCGCCAGTAACCACCGCGCCAAATTCCCACTCGGTTTTCCGCCGGCGCCCCGCCGCCCCCCCGCGTGTGGGGCCGAACCATTCCAGCGCCCGTCCCTCCGCTCACCGGGTTTTGATTGGAACTCCCTGTCCCGTAGACGGCCGGTGTGACCGGCGCACACACGATCTGCACCTGATCGACCCACGACCCCGTCCGACCTTTCAGGCCAATCAGGTACATACCGGCGGGGCACGTATCGACAGCCGCAGCGTCGCCGAATCCGCCCACTGCGGGAAAGGTGGTGGCCGAGGCTGGCAAACTCGAGCCCATCAGCGATAGGAGGGCTGCCACGGCTATGAAGGGGCGAATCATAAGAACCTCCTGTCCATGTTCCAGCGGCCTTCTCGCGCCGCTCAGTGCACGATCGGTGCCTTGTCGGGCTGTCCGGTCGCATGCAGCACCATTGTCTGTGCAGCCGAGTTGTATTCATGCTCGAGCCGGAAGTCCAGGCGGCACCTTCTTGAAGTTGGCGTTGATGTCGTCGAGTGAGGTGCCGAGCGCGCCGAAGCGAATGATGCGATCCTGCGTCAGGCGCGCCAAGAAGTCGACGCCGGTGAAAAAGGCGATCACGTCGTTCGCGATCTTCGCGACGTTCGGCGGTCGCATTGAGCGGCTCGACATCACGTTACTCACCGATCGTGGTCGGCCCGAGCCCGATCTGCGAGGCGGTGTTGACCGGCAGGCGGACGCTGGTGCGCGCTTCTACATCGAATGTCACGGTTGCCCGCGGATCGAGATCGCGCGGCACGAGATCCGGCGTAGTGAATGCCGCCGTCACCCGGTTCTGCGGCAGCGACATGATGAGCGTGATCTCGTCGCTCGCTGCCGTGCTCATCTCCGCGCGTGCCGTGCAATTGCTCGACAGGCTACCCGACACATCGGAGCGCAGACGGAACGGGCTCTTGGCTAAGAACTTGTCGTTGGCAACCGGCACGAGCTGCTTCAGCATCGTGTCGAAGTCCGGCAGGTTCGGGGGCGCCTTGGCGATCGAGCAGAGGTTGGCTCCGGCAAGGAAAGTGTTTTCCGCCGCGAGCGGCATCGTCCCTCTCGCCGGCGGAATTGCGTCACTGACCAGCTCGACGCCTCGCACCAGGAGCGTGCCGAATGTGGCTGGCGCAGGGGGACGCGGGTCGGCGGTGTTGCGCGAGCGGCAGCCATTGAGCTGGTCCTCTCTTCCCTTCTGCTCGGTCGCCGTTGCAGGGCCAGCGTTCACGCCGAGACAAAAGCCGTAGTGCGCCTGCCGGTCGCTGGTCCAACGCGGGCCGTCGACCGGACAGGCGGCGGAGGCGGGCATAGCCCTGGCGGTCGCGAGCTGCTGCAGCGCGGTGCTCGCATAGCCGGCGCACGCAGCATCGAGCTGCGCGGTCGGCGTGTGCACAGAGGCGACGGCGGACGGCTGCGCCGAACGCAGCCTCCAGTGTTGCTGCCCGTGCGCGCGCGGATTGGAACCGATAGTCCGCGTTCGGCAGCAGCCCTGTGAAGTCGAACGCGCTGAGCTGGCCGTAACGAACCCCGCGTTGCTCCGCGCCGCCGGTAATGTCCTTGCCGACCGACTGATTACCCCCGTTGCGGACCGATATGTCGAACCACATATCGGCTAGAGTCCCCCGCCTTGTTGGTTGTGTTCTTCCAATGAAAACGGACCGAGGTCGCAGAAAGCGGCTCGGCGCTGACGTCGGCCGGCGTTCCCGGCCGGTCGCCGCAATCGGCCCTTGCAGAGGTAACGTCAAGAACGGCACACAGTGAGGCAATGAGCGGAAGCGAAGTGATCAATCTGCCTATCAAGAACCGTCGCCCAAAGACCATGCGAACGAGCTGGCTGGACGCGGCACTGGAAAATGGCTTCGATATGAGTACCGTCTCACACATGGACTGACTCCTTCATCGAGAGGCGCATCCGACAATCTGTGGCAAATGTGCTACCGCGGGTTACACCCCCAATTAGGAAATGCTCCGCCCGGTCTAGTGAACGCGTTCATTCGTTGCTTTGATGCCTGACGTCGCATTCGGATTAGGGCGCGTGGGCGGCACGGCGTTCTTCAGCCAGCACATCGCTTTTGGATTCTGCGCGCCCGGTTTGACCCAGGTCCAGGCCAGGCATTTCGCATCGGGCTTGCACAGGTTCGCGCATGTCACGGCATTGTTGTCGTTCAATGCAACGTTCCGGTAATCGCTTCCCGGCATATCCATCCCAACCATCGTCGTTTCGTTGGGCGCGCTCGCTGCAGCCGCGTTATGCTGCTGGCGCTGCTTGCAAGCCATCAGGTCGAGCTCGCGCGTATTGGTTTCGAGCGCGGCAGTCCGCCCGGCCAAGGGAGGGTTTTTGCCCCACGTCTGATAGCAAGTAGCCGTGAACCCTCCCTCTACGCCAACCCAGCTCGCGCTGGTCCAGCGCTCTCCTGTAAACCCGCAGTTGAGGTCCTTCGCCTCGCTGAACTGCAATGAAGCAACCCCTCCGTAGTTCGCGCAGAATGCACCGACAAACTCAGCCTCTTGAGCTGCGCTCGTGAGTGGATCGTTGGGAGCGACGCCAAGTCTCTTGGCCTGGCAAGCGGACAAGCCTTGAGTACGGGCATTGGTCTCGGAATTGCCGTTCTTTACCGCGCTGCCGCCCAGCCCATACAGGCGTTGTAATGCTCTTGCTCATTGGGCGACCAGCGGCCGGATGCGCCAAATCCACAGGCTGCCCCGGTGGCGGCCTGTTGAGTAGTCACCGCTGCAGCGGCGTAGGCCTTGCAATACCCCTGAACGTCGGCCGCCCCCGGTCCCCATGCTGTGCAGACGGGCCGCGCAGGGTTGACGTGCCAATGCACTTTCAAGTTGGGATTGATCGTGCTCCAATTTTCCGTGTCGACGTAAGCGAAGTCGTACCTCGGTGGACTCGCCGTATTGTCCGGCACACGCGCGATCTGCCCTTCATGGATCCCAGTGGATTTCTGATGGTTTGCGGTGTTTTCCCAAGCCACCTCAAAATGAATTTTGGGTTGCGCCGTACCGGGCTCGATCCGGCCCCTAACAGGTACCGGCGAGCGTCTCGCCAGCGCCGATAGCGGTCCCGGCCCTCGCATCGCCCTCGATGCTTCCGTCGGGTGACAAGCGGAAGCCGGAGATGCGGACCTGCCAGCCGTTGTCCTGAGTAATATTCGTAACAGAATTGGCCCCCGTCCCGATCTGACCGAAGGTCCACTGCGAGCAGTATTGATCATCATTCGCCGCATCGGCTGAGGAAATGGTAAGGCAGAAGAGGAGCGCCAGGCCGCAGAGTGCGAAACAAATCGATGTTGTGGCCACCAGGGGCGGGCAAAGGCTGACGTGCTCGCTTACCCAAGGGCTGACCAAGGGCCACAAACCGCCGCCCGGCCGTTCGTTTTTCCCGCCGTCCACAGCCATCATGACCAATTCCAAATCGGGGCCGCTCCTAGCTGCAGCCGGCCGATACCGGGCCGCTCCAAAGCTCCCCGAAGACCTTATCGGTGGGATCGGCCCGTCCGTCCGAGGCCGTGAAGGTAAGCTGATCGCCCTGCACCTTGCACAGGCCTTGCAGAGTGACCGACAGCGATCCCGAGGCTGAGGTCGTTATCGGAGCGCCGCCGATATTCGTAATGACCATTTGTCCGGACTTAGTGCTGGCCACTCTGATGCTGACCTTCGCGCTCGAAAGGAAATCCGCCGCCCGTGAGAAGCAGAGTATTGTTGGGTTGACCCAGAATGCCGAGGTGGGGCTTAGCCGGGCCCTGGGGCTGCGCGGGGGCGGCCTGCGGCAGTCCCGCTTTCGGCTATTCACTGCGACCACCGGCGGCGTACCGAGCGGGGGTGTCGTGGCGCAGGCCCACGCCGAGGTCTGTTCCGAGATGCAGCCCTGCGTACCGGCCCCTGTCCGCGCCCGGAGCGCGAAGCAATACCCTTTGTTCGCGAGCAATCCGTCGAAGACCTTCGAACTCCGGCTGCCATACACAAGTCCCTTGAACGGACCGGTACCTGTCTGATCCTTGCCGAGCTGCCCCTGCTTCGCGTCACGTACGTAAATGTCGAAATACATCTCGTGAGGCTGGTCGTTAACGGCTTCCGTGCCGCCCTGGCTCATGCTCTTGTTCATGCCCTTGTTGGTCAAATTGCGCCAACCGAACTCTATCGAGGTCGGCGATCTTGCCACTGCCGTCGTGGCGTCCGGCGTGCCCGGACGAGAGTTGAGCACTCCGCCGCAAGTAGACGCCATCGCGGCCGAGCTTCCGGCGAAAACGGCGATGAAGGCAACGCAGGCGCGAGCACCTTGCCCGAACCAAGAGTATCTCCGACACACCCGGCTGTTCATTATTTGTCTCCCCGCCACAGAACGTCCAAGGCTCGTCAGTCGAGCACCCGCTGCTTTTTCACGAATTACGAACGAAACGACCTTGACATGGGCACCGGTAACCTAGCCCATCGCCCCCGATCGGCCGTGAATTCTGCGTGAATCGGACGTCGAATTGCGCTAATAATGCGATTACCGGCGCGAAAACGCGAACGGTCGAGCTCGGCGAGTTGCATGCGCCGCATGCGAAAGGCTTTGGCGGGATGACGCCCTTCGAGTTGCGATTGCTGGGCGAGTTCCGCGCGCGCGACGCCGCCGGTCAGCCGGTCGTGGTTGCGGCCAGGAAGAACCGGGCGCTGCTGGCGCTGCTGGCGCTGCTGGCGCTCGCGCCCTCCGGCTCGATGGCACGCGAGCGCCTCGCCGGCCTGCTGTGGGGCGGCCGCGGCACAGTTCAGGCGCAGAGCAGCCTGCGGCAGGCCCTGGTCGCCCTGCGCAAGGAGCTCGCGCCGATCGGCCCGTCCCTCATCTCCGCCGACAACGAGCGGGTGAGCCTCGATGCGGCCCGCGTCGAAATCGATGCCATTACCTTCCGGCGGTTGGCCGCATCCGATGACGTCGAATCCCCTGCGCCGCGCGGCGGCGCTCTATGGCGGCGAGTTTCTGGCCGACACGTACATCAGCGATCGTGGCTTCGAGGAATGGGTGGGGCTGGAACGACGGAGGCTCGCCGAATGGCGAGTTGCGTGCTGGAGAAGCTGTGCGCGCTCGAGCGGGGCGCGGCGCGGGTCGACGTCGCCAAGCGTCTCCGTTGCGCTCGATCCACTCCGCGAGGCGTCGCACCGACAGCTGATGCAGCTCTATGCCGAAGCGGGCGAGCGGTCGCTCGCCATGCGGCAATACGAAATATGCCGCGAGGCGCTGGGCAGCCAGCTGGGCGTTGCGCCCGAGGCGGAGACCGAGGCCCTGCGTCGCCAGCTGTTGCGGAATTCGGCCGCGCCGGAGAGGACAACGGCCCGTGGCGGCTCCGAGCATTTGGCCACGCGGCTCGAGAGCGCTCCGATCCCGGACGATAAGCCCGTCCTTGCCGTGCTGCCGTTCCAGGTCTTCGGCGGCAATGCGGAGCTGGAAGGTTTCGCCGACGGATTGACCGAGGACATCATCACCGGGCTGTCGCGCATATCGGCCATCCGCGTGGTCGCGCGCAGTACCATGTTCACGTTCAAACGCCGCGCCATGGACATTCGAACGGTCGCCGGCGAGCTCGGCGCGCAATATGTCCTGGAAGGAAGCATGCGAAATTCCGAAACGCGCATCCGCATAACGGCGCAGCTGATCGAGGCTGCGAACGGACACCATATCTGGGCAGAACAGATCGACGGCGTTCCCGCCCATATGCTCGACTCTGCAGGATGAGATGACGAAGCGAGTCGTCGCCTCGGTGCAGACGCAAGTAATCCTCAACGAGGGCAGAGGCTCCGGCGGGAAGCAAGGGAGCGACGGAGCGCGTCTCCAGGCTGTTGGCGCGATCCTGGCAGCGCTTCCTGGGCTTGAGCGAGGAATCGCTCGCCGAATTCCAGGATCTGGCCGAACGCGCCCTCCAGCTCGACGGCATGACTGGAATGGCTCACCGCATGGTGGCGGTCGCGCTCTATCATCAGATGTATATGGGCTTCATTCCTTGGACCGAGCTCGCGGTCGACGACGTGTACGCGCATGGCAAGCTTTCCGTCGAGTCGGAGGATACCGACGAATACTCGCATTGGGCCATGGCTTGCGCGCACCTCTTGCGAACGCAGCATGAGCGCGCGCTGGCGTCGCTGCGGCGGGCCCTGGAATAAATCCCAATTGCTCGCTGGCGCACGGCTCGATAGGAACCGTTCTTGCCTGGGCGGGCCAGCACGACGCCTCCGTGGCAAGCAACGAGTTTGCGCTGCGCATAAATCCGCAGGACCCCTCTACATTCTTCCGCCACTTCGGGCTGGCGCTCGCGCATTACCTTGCGTCGCGTTACGAGCGGTCGCTCGTTCATGCGAGCGCGGTCCTTCAAATGCGTCCCTCATGGTGGCTGGGGCAGATCATCTACGCCGCGAGCTGCGCCCAGATTGGACGCCGCGACGAAGCCCAACCGATCCTGGACGAGCTGATGCGCGTACGGCCGAGGATGACCGCTTCCTCGCTCGGCATCTTGCCGCATGCCCATCCGCAAGACCGCAAACACCTGCTTGACGGTCTTCGCCTGGCGGGACTGGGTGAATGATGTGGCGGCGAGCCTCGTCGCCTGAGCTGGCATCCTGCGGTTCGATCTGCAATAACATCCTCAGCCTCCAGCGAGGCGAGGGGGGCATTCGGATGAATAAGTATCTGGCAACTTTGGTGCTCGCATGTGCGGCCGTGTCTTGCGCCGGAGTGTCTGTCGCTCAGGAGGCGATGCCGACCCCAGGACAGCGGGAGCGTCTTTGCGCTGGTGAAGCTCGCGACCTCGGCCTCACCGGAGAGCCCTTTGACGCCTACATGAGCAAGTGCACGCAAATCCCGGCTGCAAGCTCCCCCCTGCGCAACCTCCTGGAGCCGCGCCCCCTCCGCAACCTCCAGCGGCGGCGTCTCTTTCACCATGGGCTATTAGCTGCAACAAAAAGGTACGCGAATTGGGACTCAGCGGAGCCCAGGCCAAGTCTTATCTAAAGCGTTGCCTCGCGCGCCAGTGAACGTGGAGCCGCGCCGGAGCCCGCGACCGGCCCCTCGATGACCGCGGCCCGAACGATGGGTGACCGATAGGGCTCGGTGCTGCATCGCGGGGAGGCACCTTATGCTGAAGTCGTTTTGACCGCCTTGGCTCTATTGACGCCGGGAGTCATGCCGGGCGGCCGCAGCAGAACTGCAGACCCTTCGATACGGCGTGGGAGAGGGTGGGGGGCTTGAGCAGGCTGCCGCTCACCGTCGGATTGCAGCTGGGGTTCTACGAACGCGAATGCGTCAGCCGGGACGGAGCAGTATTCCTCGTTCCTAAATGATCCGTGGTTGCGTTCTCAGCATCAGCCTCACATTGCCTGTCAACGGATAATTTCCTGGAGCGCGCCTGCCAGCACGGGTCCACCACTGTCGATGACCGCCGCGTGCCAGATAGTATCAACATCTCCCATGCCGCCCTGCGCGGAAAGAGCAACCAACCCTCCGGTATAACTCGAGAGATCAATTGGTTGCGGGCTTTGCCCCGCTTGGATAAGTATGTTCACCGGTTGCGCGATCTTTCCCGTCATAAATGTATGCTGGGTGTCAAAGACCACTTTGACCTTTCCATCTTGTTGAACGACCCCGACAATGCATCGTTCGACAGCAGGGGAAATTTTGCACCAATTGCCCACGCTGGGCGGAGACTGCGCGAAACACGCCGAATTCCAACATGAGCATGAAGCCGACGCCCAAGCCGAAGTCTTTAAACGGTCGCATTTGTCCATCCGTTATCATCGGCGATTAAAAAAGCCATTTGATTAGCCTAGGAGTAGCTAATTTACTCCGCTTTTCGTTCGCTTGCCAGAAAATCTTGGTCGGCTCAAACTTTGGAGGACGAAGGAATCCGAAAGTCGCTTGGATTGCTTTCAGACCTTCGGGGCGCAATGGGAAGTGTGAAGCACCGACGATCACCATCACGCGCTTTTACCGCGCACCAGTCCCGATTTCACACAAATTTCACGCTGCGTTGACGGGCGGTTCCGCTTCGATCTTATAGAGTGCAATGGTGCTAGCAGACGAAACGGAGGCGATCATGCATCGACGGGTCGGCAGTGACGAGGTTGGTAGTCTCGCGCTGCTCGAGATGGCGGGCGCCAGTCTCGCCCCTTGGCCTACCGCGCATTCGCTATGCGGACGACGTTTTTCATCGCGGTGGTGTTGGCTTCGCTGCTGCTCGCCGCGGTCGAGGTCCGCTTCGGAGTAGCCCCAGCGACTCGGACGTGATGACGACGATGTAAGGCAGCAGGCGGCTATGGAGAACCTTTCACAACCAGCCGGCCTTTGGGCCGTGCACAGCCTGACTTGATCGCTGACGCCGCCGATCCATGTAAGGAGGCGTGCACCGTGTTGCGTGGCGCTGGCTCCGGTTAGTGGCACCGTCGCCATGCCGCGCCCCGCGATGGCTGTCGCGGCACCGTCCTTGGACGCGAGCCGCAAATTTCCGGCCCCGGCCCCGGTCTGCGCGCGACCCGCGAGCGCGCACGCCGATCAAAGGCGCCTCGATAGGTCGGCTGGCCGGGGCAATCCCAGATTTTCGCGCAACGTCTTGCCTTCGTATTCCGTGTGGAAAAGGCCGCGGCGCTGCAGCTCCGGCACGAGCTTATCGACCAGCGCGTTGATGGCGCCCGGTACATCGCTTGGAAGCACATTGAAGCCGTCGGCGGCGCCGTCCAGGAACCAGGATTCAAGCTCGTCCGCGACCTGCTTGACTGAGCCGATGAGAGTCCAGTGATGCTTGGCCGCGGCCGAGCGCATCGCCATCTGCCGCAAGGTCAATCCCTCGCGGCGGGAAATTGCGACGTAGCTTTCGACTGCGCTCACACGCGCGTCGTTGACGGGTATGTCGGGCAATGGCGCGTCGAGATCGAATTTGGACAGATCGACGCCGCCGAGGTTGCCCGAAAGCCGCTGCATCGCGACCCGTAGCGGGATCAGCGAGTTCAGCAGGTCGAATTTCTCCCTCGCCTCGCTCTCGGTTTCGCCCACGAACAGCAGGGCGCCGGGCAGGACGAGCATGTCGTCCGGCGAACGGCCATAGCGCTCGCAGCGGCCTTTCACGTTGTCATAAAAGGCCCGTGCGCCCGCGAGACTGGATTGCGACGTGAACACGATGTCGGCGACGCGCGCCGAGATATTCATGCCGGGTTCCGACGAGCCGGCCTGAATGAGCACCGGATGGCCCTGCGGCGAGCGCGGAACCGCCGAGGGGCCGCGAACCTGGAAGTGCTTACCCTTGTGATTGAGGAGATGCACCTTGTCAGGACGCATATAGGCGCCGGATTCCTTGTCGCGTGGGAAGGCGTCATCGTCGTAGCTGTCCCAGATTCCGCGAACGACGTCGACGAACTCCTCGGCGCGCTCATAACGCTCTCCATGGGGAGCGTGCGATTTGCGGCTGAATTGGAGCGCGTCGTCCTTTATTGCTGCCGGTTACGATGTTCCAGGCGGCGCGGCCTGCGGAAATATGATCGAGCGAGGCCATGGTGCGTGCGAGGTTGTAGGGTTCCAGGTAGGTCGCCGACATGGTGGCCGCAAGACCGAGATTTTTCGTCACCGCGGAGACGGCCGAGAGTATGGGAATGGGGTCCATTCGATCGATGCGGGCGGTCAAGCTCAGCGTCTCGAGATCGTCCGTGCCGGGAGGGCTCGCGGCGTCGGCGATAAACAGCATGTAAAGCTTGCCGCGCTCGATCGTTTGCGCCGCCTCGAACCAGCGGTGGATGTTTTGGCCGCCGTCGTTGGTGGACCCAGGCAGGCGCCATCCGGCCATGTGGTAGTTGCCGTCGCCGGTGAGAAACAAGGAGAGTTTCATCCGGCGCTGGGCCTTTGTTCCGCGAGTGCGCTCTACCATGGTGGTTTCCCAAGCTAATTATGTAACCCATACTTGTTGATCACTTCCCGCCACCGGTCGATGTCCGTCGCAACTCGTTCGGCCATCCCCTCCGGCGTGCTGCCGGCGGCCTCCATGCCCAGCTGCCGGAATCGGTCTCGCACCTCGGGCAGGTTCAAGACCGCGGCGATCTCGAGGTTGAGCTTGTCGATGATCTCCCGGGGCGTTCCCGCGGGAGCGGCAACGCCGTTCCAGGACGTTACTACATGACCCGGCCATCCGCTTTCAACCACCGTTGGCGTATCAGGTGTCAGCGGACTTCGTCTTGCACCGCCCGATGCGATGATTTTGATCTGATTTCCGGCAATACCCGGGGCCAAGGCGGCGAGGTAGTCGAAGCCAACGTCGATGTCCCCCCGTTGGAGCGCGGCGATCAGCTCGGGCGAGCTCTTGTACGGCACGATCGAGGCCCGGCTGCCGACGAGCGCCTTGAATATTTCCGCCGCAAGGCTCTGCGTGCTACCTGCGGAAATTGCCCCGAAATTGAGCTTGCCCGGATTGGCACGATCGATCTCGATGAGGCGCGCGACCGTTCCAATATCTCCTGCGGATCTCGTTGCGAGCAATATGTCGAATTGAGCCAAGGTGGATATGGGTGTGAAGTCCTTGACGAGGTCGTACGGGAGCGATGTGAACAGCGACGTGCTGACCGCGTAGCTGTTGCCGATTTGCAGCAGCGTATAGCCGTCGGGCGCGGACGTCTTGCCGACCATCGCCGACGCGATCCCCCCGGCGCCCGGGCGGTTGTCGATCACGAACTGCATGCCTGTGCGCTCGGAAATTTTGCTCGTCACAAGACGAAACGTAATGTCGCCGATCCCGCCCGGGCCGAATGGCAGGACCACGCGGATAGGCCTTACGGGATATTGCGCCTGGGCCGGGAGCGCCGCGAGCAAACCTGCTGCAGTGAGCATTGCTACGGCCGCGAGACGCAGGTGGGACGGAGCTAAAGAGGCTGGGTGCATTCCAATTTCCCACCGGTCCTTCATTGTTCTGACGCGAAGTCGCCGCGGCCGCGCTTCGCTGCCTCGTCAGGTTGCGTGATCGCCCCATCTGTGGAGCAAAATAGATGCAATCTCGGCTCACCACCAGCGCGATCATCCGGCCGCCGCAGGATCGCGCGAAACAGGAACTGGGGACCGCTCACGATGCGGTTGCAAATGCTTGCGTCCGTCTCCGAGCGGCTAGCCGCAACCGGCGGATGCCCTAATGCCGGCCGACGCCGATCAGGCTGGCGAGCTGCTCGGGGGCGTCGAGCAAGGTCCGGCTGGCTCCGGAATAAACCACCGCGCCGCGATCCAGGATGATGGCGTTCTCGGCGAGCTCGAGCGCGAGGCGGGCATGCTGCTCGACCAGCAGCAGCGCCAGATCGTCCTCCCGCTTCAAGCGGTCGAGCCCCGACAGCAGCGCGTCGACGATGACCGGCGCCAGCCCCTCGAGCGGCTCGTCCATCAACAGCAGCGATCGGATTGCCCATGAGGGCGCGGCCGATGGCCAGCATCTGCTGCTCGCCGCCGGAGAGCTGATTGCCGCGGTTGCGCCGCCGCTCGGCGAGCCGCGGGAAGAAATCGTAGACGCGCGCGAGCGTCCAGCGGCCGGGCCGCGCCGCCACCGTCAGGTTCTCCTCGAGCGTCAGGGAGGAGAAGATCTCGCGCTCCTGCGGCACGAAGCCGATGCCGCTGCGGCAGCGCGCGATAGGCGGGCAGCGCCGTCATGTCCTCGCCCCGGAAACGGATGCTGCCGCCGTGCAAGGTGGTGTGGCCCATGATGGTCGACAACAGCGTCGTCTTGCCGACTCCGTTGCGGCCGAGCACCGCCAGGGTCGCGCCGCCGCGCAACGAAAGCGAGACGCCGTCGAGCACCACGGTGCGGCCGTAGCCGGCCCGCACCGCCTCGAGCGTGAGATCGGCGCCGCGGTCGGGCGCGCTCATCGCGGCGCCCGCTCGCCGAGATAGACCTGCCGCACCCGCGGGTCGGCGGCGATCTCCTGCGGCGAACCCTCGACCAGCACGCCGCCCTGCACCAGCACCGTGATGCGGTTGGCCAAGCGGAACACCAGGTCCATGTCGTGCTCGATGATCAGGAACGCGATGTCGGCGGGCAGCCGCTCGATCATGTCGATGATGGCGCCGGTCTCGCCCGAGGGCACGCCGGCGGCCGGCTCGTCGAGCAGCAGCACCTTGGGCTTGAGACCGAGCGAGACCGCGATATCGGCCAGCCGCTGGCGCCCGTAGGCGAGCTCGTTGACCGGGCGCAGCGCATCCGTCGGCGAGGCCGAGCGATTCCAGGAGCGCGTAGCCTTCCTCGATCACCTGGCGGTAGCGCCCGGCCGGCCGCAGGAGATCGCCGGCGGTGCCTTCGCGCTCGCGCGATGGCGAGCGTCACGTTCTCGATCAGGCTCAGGCGGCGGAACAGCGCGCTGATCTGGAAGGTGCGCACCAGCCCGCGCTTGACGCGCGCGGCCTGCGACAGACGCGGTGATGTCCTCGCCGCCGAGCAGGATGCGTCCGGCGCTCGGCTCGAGCACGCCGGTGACCAGGTTGACGAAGCTGGTCTTGCCGGCGCCGTTGGGCCCGATCAGCGCGTGGCGGGCGCCGTTCTCGAGCCGGAAATCGATGTCGCTCGCCACCGGCAGCGCGCCGAAGCTCTTGCACAGGCCTTGGGTCTCGAGCCCGGCGGTCGCTCATGACGGCCTGCCGAAGCTTGCGCCGCGCCCGCGCGATGCAGGCCGAGCACGCCGCCGCGCGCGAAGATCACCACCAAAATCATGAACAGGCCGATCCAGAAATACCAGAACACCGGGTCGATGGTGGAGAAGCGGTCCTGGGCGATCATGTAGAGCGTGACCCCGATGAAAGCGCCGTAGAGCTGGCCGACGCCGCCGATGATGAGCATGATGAGGACGGTGCCGGAGCGCTCCAGGCCGAGCGCGCCCAGCCCCACGAATTGCGCGGTCTGCGCGATCAGCGCGCCGGAGATGCCGGCGAGCGCCGCCGAGATCGTGTAGGCGATGAGCTTGCGGCGGCGCACCGGCGCGCCGACCGCATGCATGCGCAGCACGTTCTCGCGAATGCCGGTCAGGGAGCGCCCGAACGGCGAATAGACGATCGCGCGCACCGACAGCCAGCCGAGCAGCAGGACGACCGCGCAATAGATATAGGCGGTGCGGCCGAACAGGTCGAAGCGGAAGGCGCCGAAGATCGGCCACACGTCCATGCCCTGCAGTCCGTCGGCACCGCCCGTGATCGTCGTGGCCTTGTTGGCGAGCTCCGAGAGCATGGCGGCGACCACCAGGGTCTGCATCAGCAAGGTGAGGCCGCTGGTGCGCAGGATGATGGCGCCGGACAGGAAACCGACCGCGCCGGCCGCCACGCCGGCCGCGATGAGGCCGCTGATCGGCTCGCCCCAGCCGTTGGCCGCCAGGATCCCGGCCGTATAGGCGCCGGTGCCGAAGAAGGCGGCATGGCCGAGCGTGACGATGCCGGCATAGCCCAGCACCAGATCGAGCGAGAGCGCGAACAGGATGGTGGCGAGGATCTGCGCTCCCAGCGCCAGATAGTCGGGAAACACGAAATAGGCCGCGATCGCGCCGAGCCAGGGCAGGGCCTCGTAGGCCCGCAAGCGGTGGCGGGACGCAAACACATCGAGCATGGCGGGCGAAGCGATGTCGGGGGCGGCGGCCATCAGGCATGACCGAACAGGCCGCGCGGCCGCCACAGCAGGATCGCCATGGTGAGCGCGTAGATGAAGAAGGCTCCGAGCTCGGGAGCGATGTATTTGAAGGCGGTGTCGGTGATGCCGACCAGGAGCGCGGCCACGAACGGCCCGCGGATGCTGCCGAGCCCGCCGACCGCGACCACGATCAGGAAATAGACCAGGTTGCCGAGCGCATAGCCCGGAACGATGGGCAGAAACTCGGCGCCGAGCGCGCCGCCGAGCGCGGCGAGCCCGCTGCCGAGCGCGAAGGTCAAGCGCGAACAGCTGCGACGTGTTGATGCCGATCGATTGCGCCATGCGCAGGTTGTCGACCGCGGCGCGGACCTGCGCCCCGAAGCGCGTGCGCTCGAGCCCCAGCCACAGCCCGGTGACCAGCACCACGCCGCACAGGATGAGGAAGCTGCGATAGGCGGGAAATTCCGCGGCCGCCCAATTGGATCTGGCCGCTGAGCAGGTCCGGCGGGTGGACGGGCTGCGCGACCGGGCCCCAGAAATAGGTGGCGGCGCCGACCGTCATGAAGATCAACCCCATGGTCATCAGCACCTGATCGAGCTCATCGGCCCCGTAGAGCCGCCGGTAGAGCAGCCGCTCCAGCACGAAGCTCGCCAGCACCACGATGATGATCGCTCCCGCGAGCGCCGGCGCAAACGGCAGACCGAAACGGCCCATCAGCGTGGTGGCGGCGTAGCCGCCCGCCATCGCGAAGGCGCCATGCGCCAGATTGACGAAGCCCATCAGCCCCATGGTGACGGAAAGCCCGACCGAGATGAGGTAGAGCACCATCGCCAAGGCGAGGCCGTGGAATGCGATGCTGATCGCGGCGGAGAGAAGGTCGCCCATGGTCTCATGCAGCGCTGCGGCGTCGAGCCCACTTCGACGCTGCCGGCGCGCCCACCCGGCCGACGCCGCTATGCAAGAGACTTACTTCGGAGGGTTCTGCTCCTTCCACGGGTCCTTGACGTTCGGGATGGTGTCGAACTCCACATTGGCGAGCTTGCCGTCCTTCATCTCGGTCTTGCGCATATAGACGTTCTGCACGATGTCGCGGGTGGCGGGATCGATCGAGATCGGGCCGCGCGGGCTATTGGCGGTCTTCCAGTTGCTCAGGAACTTCATCGCCTCGTCGCCGGTGAACTTGCCCTTGGTCGCCTTGATCAGGTCGAAGATGGCCGACATGCCGTCCCAACCATCCACGGAGAGGAAATCCGGGGTGGCCTTGCCGGCATATTCCTTGTTCCAGGCCGCCAGAAAGGCCTTGTTGGCCGGCCGGTCGGCGGCGACCGAATAGGTGCCGGCCGTCACCAGGCCGAGCGCGGTGTCGCCGATATTGGGCAAATCCTCCTCAGGAACGAGATCCTGGGTCGAGATGATGTTGATACCCGCCTGACGCAGGCCGAGGTCACGGACCGCCTTGAGCATCGTGGTCGACTGCTCGCCCGCCGGCGGCCAGATCAAGGCGACGTCCGGCTTGGCGTCCTTGATGCGCTGCACGAACGGTGCGAAATCCGGATTGGTGGTCGGGAAGCGCACCGAGCCCAGCATCTTCAGGCCGGCATCGGTCCAGCCCTTGGTGAAGGCCGCCTCGGTGTCGTGGCCGGGGATGAAATCGCTCACCGCCGTATAGGCGGTCTTCCAGTCCTGTTTCGCCGCCCACTGGCCGAGCGGATACGCCTCCTGCCACAGCGTGAAGGAGAACCGCACCACATAGGGCGAGATGCGCGGTATGGCGGCGCCGGCCGCATTGGTGATGACCAGCGGGATCTTGGCCTCCTGGGTCAGCGGCGCGATCGCGGCGGCGATCGGCGAGCCCACCACGCCCGCCAGCAGCTGGACGTGGTCGCGGGTGATCAGCTCCTGGGCGACGCGCTTGCCGACCTCGGGGGCGGCGGCATCGTCGCGCTTGATGATCTCGATCTTGACGCCCGGCGGCAGGTCCTTCTCGTGCTCCTTGACGTAGAGGTCGATGCCCTTCTGCATCTGGTCGCCGGCCTGGGCGAGAAATCCGGAATAGCTGTTGATCAGGCCGATCTTGATGGTCTGCGCGGAAGCCGTGACGGCGCTTGCGGTGACCGTGAGCGCGGCCACCGCGGCGCCGGCCAATGTGGTGCGCAAGGTCGTGCGGATATGTGCTGGTCCGATCATTGCGTTTCTCCCAGAATTCTAGGGGCGCCACGCCCTCGATCCGGGGCATAGTCGACCGCGCGGCAGTATATCGAGGAAGATCGCGAGCAGGCAATGATTCTGGAAGGTCGAGCCGGCGCCTTTGCTTGCTCCAATATTTCCGTTCGAGGCGGTCGGCGATGCGGCGGACTGGTTCGGTGCCGCGCCCATGCCATCCGGCTGTTCAAGCTGGCGCTGCGGTCGTAGCCGGATGGCGGCGCGCAGCGCCATAATCCGGGTGCTGCTGTCCCGCATTGCGCTACGCTCCATGCGGGCTACGCGGCCGGGACCGTTCCAAACTCCGAGTGTGGAACGGTCCCGGGTCAGGCCCGGGACAGGCGGGTGGCGATTCCAGGTCCATTGCGGACTTTCCGCCGGTCGCGGCGTGCATTAGGATCGACCGCCGAGGCCGGCTGCTGGCCGGTCCGCTGTCAGAAAGAGCTTCGGTGTCGGATTTTCGCACCTATCACTTGAAGAAGCGCCTCCCCGCGGTTCCGATGCAGCCCGTGGTCGACCCGGCGGAATGGTCCGCGCAATCGCTGGGGCCGGCGCGCGAGTGGACCTACCGGATTACCGAGCGCGATCGGGACGAGTTGCTGGCCGCGGTCGATCACTTCCGCAAGCTTGCGCTGCCCTTGCCCGCGGTCGATCGGGCGAGCTTTCCGCTGCCGAAGCTCGAGGATGTCCTCGCCGATATCCGCCGAGAGCTGATCGAAGGGCGCGGAATCGTGATGGTGCAGGACTTCCCCGTAGACCAGCTCGATCGGGCGGACGTCGCGCTCGCCTATATGGGCTTGGGTGCCGTATCTCGGCGAGAAGATGATGCAGAACAAGCACGGGCACGTGCTCGGGCACGTCAAGGACCTGGGCGAGACCTACGGCACCAGCGGGCGCAGCTACAACACCAGCGCCCAGGTCCGTTTTCATTCGGATGCTTGCGACTATGTCGGGCTCTTGTGCCTGCATCCCGCGAAGAAGGGCGGCAACAGCCGGGTCGCGAGCTCGGTCACCCTCTACAACACGATGCTGCAACGCCGGCCCGATCTCGTCGAGGTGCTGACCAAGGACTTTTATCGATCGCACAACGGGGAGATGACGCCCGGAACGTCTCCCTGGTACAAGCAGCCGATCTTCTGCTTCACCGACGGATATTTCAGCGCCATCGGGGCCGGATCGACGATCGAGAAGGCGCTTCGGCTTCCGGGCGTGCCTGCGCTGACGCCGGAGCAGCGCGACGCGATCGCGCTTTACCGGAGCATCGTCGAGGAAGTCGCCGTCGACATCGAGTTCAAGGCCGGCGATATCCAGTTTCTCGCCAATCAAGTGACCCTGCACAGCCGGCGCGCGTTCGAGGACTGGCCCGAGCCGCACCGCAGGCGGCACTTGCTGCGGCTTTGGCTGCGCGATCCGGCCGGGCGCCCGCTTCCGAAAGAGCAGCGGGGAACCAGGCGCGACCGCGGGCGTCCAGATCGCGGGGCTCGAGATGTCGGCTCCACTCGATGTGGAGGTCGAGGCGGCGTGAATTTTTTCCTGGACCACGCGGTCCATTCTGCCGGGATTTCGGGGAGCGGCTCGATCCGCCAATGATGCGAGACATTCGCCCCGCGCTTGTTTGTGCCTTGGCGTTGTTGGCGGCGCCGAGCGTGCCGGCGTGCGCGCAGACCGACGCGGCGGTCGAGGCCTTCTACAAAGGGAGCCAGATCAAGCTGATCTCCGAGGCTGGGCCCAGCAGCGGCTATACGGCCTGGGCACGGCTCATCGGCCAGTATCTTCCCCGCCATCTGCCCGGGCAGCCCAGCATCGTGGTGCAGAGCATGGGCGGCGCCGGCGGCCTCATCGCTTCCAACTACATGTATTCGGTTGCGGGCCATGACGGCCGCGAGATCGCGGCCATGTCGCGCGAGGCGGCCCTCATGGCGCTGATGGGCGCGCCCGGCGTTCGCTACGACCCGCTCCGCTTCAACTGGCTCGGCAGCCCGACGAGCGAGACGAACGTCTGCTTCGTCGGCAATGATGCGCCCGTGCACACGCTTGCCGACCTGCGCACGAAGGAGCTTTTGCTAGGCACCGACGGGGCCGGCAGCGGCATGCATATCTATCCGACGGCGCTCAACGCGCTGGTCAATACCAAGTTCAAGATCATCGACGGCTATGCGGAAACCGGCGGAGTCCTGTTGGCGATCGATCGCGGCGAGGTGCAGGGCGCCTGCCTCAGCTCCGCCACCATCACCCAGAGCCGCGGTGAAGCGCTGCGCTCCGGGCGCTTGCGCTTCATCCTGCAGGGCGGCCTTGCGCCCGATCCACGTTTTCCCGACGTGCCGTTCGTGGCTGATCTCGCCGGCAACGACGAGCAGCGCCAAGCGCTGCGCTTTCTCTACTCGGCGGAAGCTTTTGGACGTCCCTATGCGGCGCCGCCCGGCGTCCCGCCGGAGCGGGTGGCGGCGTTGCGCAAGGCATTCATGGATACCTTCGCGGATGCGGAATTTGTCGCCGATGCGACGCGCCAGGGCTTCGACGTGCGGCCCATATCCGGTCCGGCGATGATGAGCCTGATCGAGGAAATGGCGCGCACGCCCAAGCCGGTCATCGACCGGGTCGCGGCGCTGATGCGTCCGCCCGGCCCCAAGTGATCCGGTCCCCGGGGTCGCGCGCCGGGCCGGGGCGGCCGTGACACGCTCATCCCGCCTTCTGTCCGCGCACGATCGGGTGGCCGATGCCGAGCGGCTTCGAATCGAGCAGCACGAAGGCGGCGCGCGCCGTCTCCGTGCCGCGGTTCACCCAGGCATGGTTGGTGGCGCGCTGCACCAGCACGTCGCCGGCCTTGAGCCGCACGGTGGAATTGTCCATGTCCATGTCGAGCTCGCCGCAGATCACCACCACATAGTCGATGGTCTCGGTGCGGTGCATCCGGCCCGGATTGCCGGGCGGAAATTCGATCACCGCAAAGCGGGTGCCGTTCTCGGGCGGCGGCGTGCCGATGATGCGGGCGCCGCAGATCATCGACATCCTCCCCGATCGCGCAGTCCGCCGGCGTACTGTCGGTCGACCAGATCAGCGTCGAGGTGGCGCCGGAGGCGCCGCTTTTCGCATTGGTGGCCGGACCATCGATGATGACCTTGGCCACATGGTTGCGATCATGCCCGGTGACCACCCGCCGGATCGGCGGCAGCTTCGAAGGGGTGTTCATGGGAATCTCCATTTGCTGAGCACCATTTTCGTTTAGGTTGACGCTCCCACGTTGTCATGGCCGGACTTGTTCCGGCCATCTCGCTTAGTCTGGCACGCCGGTGCCCTCCTTATCGAGATGGCCGGGACATAAAGGGCGTTTACGCCCGTCTTCGCGGGCTATGCCCGGCCATGACAATGGGTGCATATCCGTCTCTGAAAGGAATCTCCTATGCCGAATGCCATCGCGGAAGCCTGCTATCAGCTGGCGCTCGCCAACCGGATCGTCGCCCATGAGGGCGTGCTCGACGGCTTCGGCCATATCAGCATCCGCCATCCGGCCGATCCGGGACGCTATCTGCTGGCACGCTCGCGCAGCCCGGAGCTGATCGAGC
The DNA here is from genome assembly GCA_963744275.1 of uncultured Alphaproteobacteria bacterium. Lineage (GTDB taxonomy): Bacteria > Pseudomonadota > Alphaproteobacteria > Rhizobiales > Xanthobacteraceae > VAZQ01. The sequence continues at coordinate 322,263 of CAVUSX010000015.1, read as the reverse complement.
CGACCGACATCTTGGAGTTCTCCCTCGATTCCAAGTTGCTCACGCCGACCGACCAGCTGCCCTACGGGGAATGCGTGATCCACGGCTCCATCTATCAGCTGCGCGCCGGACGTGAATGCCGTGTGCCATCATCATTCCATGGCGATCCTGCCGTTCTGCGTCACCGGCGTGGCGCTGCAGCCGCTGGTCGGCCTCGGCGCCACCATGGGAAGCCCGGTGCCGTTCTGGGACAGCCGCGACGAGTTCGGCGACACCCCGATGGTGGTCACCACGGCGGAGCAGGGGCTCTCATTGGGGCGCGCGCTCGGACCCGCCGCCATGGTGCTGATGCGCCGCCATGGCGCCACCGTGGTGGGCGCCACCCTGCAGGAGACGGTGTTCCGGACGATCTTCTCCCACCGCAATGCCGAGCTGCAGCTGCGCGCCAGGGCGCTGGGCGAGATTTCGCCGCTGACGCCGGGCGAGGCCGCGCAAGCGGAAGCCTACAGCCTGCGGGCGCGCCCGATGGGCCGGGCCTGGGAATATTGGACGACCCGGCTCGCCAAGGCCGGCGAGCTGCCGCCGCAGGTGGCCTAGACCAAATTTCGCTCAACCGAATCCTTCGTAGATGGTGTAACGGGCCGCCGCCTCCCGGTCGGAGGATTGGCAGCAAGGGTGGTCGTCCCCCAGAATGATGGTGTCAAACAACGGAGTCGGGGAGACCCGCTCCACATCATCAGGAGACGACCGTGGACCACTATGCAGGGATTGACGTGTCATTGGAATACTCGAGCGTGTGTGTTGTCGACGCGACCGGGAAGATCGTTCGTGAGGCGAAGGTCTCGAGCGAGCCGGCGGCGCTGATTGCCTGGTTTGGTTCGCTGGGGTTGAGCCTGGCGCGGATCGGGCTGGAGGCGGGACCCTTGTCGCAGTGGCTTTACGCGGGGCTGCGGAGGGCGGCTCTTGCGGTCGAATTGCTGGAGACGCGGCACGTGCGCAATGCACTCAAGACCATGCCGGTGAAGACGGATCGCAAGGATGCGCGCGGCATTGCGGAGCTGATGCGGCTTGGCTGGCACCGCCCGGTGCATTGCAAGTCGATGGCCGCGCAGGAGACGCGTGCGATGCTGACGACGCGCGATCTGGTGCAATCGAAGCTTCACGATGTCGAGATGAGCCTGCGCGGCACTTTGCGCGGCTTCGGGCTGAAGGTCGGGAAGACCACGCCGCGGCGGTTCGAGGCCCGCATCCTGGAGCTTGTGGCCGGGCATCCGAGCTTGGAGGTGATCGCCAAAGCGCTGTTGGCGGTGCGTGCCGTGCTGCTGCGCGAGTTCAATGCCTTCCAGAAGCAAGTGCGAGCAATGGCGCGCTCCGACACCCGAGCGCGGCTGCTGATGTCGATGCCGAGCGTCGGGCCGATCGTGGCGCTCACTGTTGCGTCCGCCATCGACGATCCCACGCGGTTCAAATCGTCCAAGAGCGTCGGAGCGCATTTCGGGATGACGCCGAAGAAGTATCAATCCGGCGAGACCGACATCACCGGCCGCATCTCCAAGATCGGCGACAAGGGAGTGCGCACGGTGAGTTATCAAGCCGCCCACGTGATGCTGACGCGGCCGGTCAAGGGCTGCTCGGCTTTGAAGAGCTGGGCCATGAAGCTCGCCAAGCGCGCCGGCATGAAGAAGGCCAAGGTGGCGCTCGCCCGCAAGCTAGTCGTAATCATGCACAGGATGCTGGCCGATGGAACGACGTTCCTCGACGCTTGAGCCTAGCGCCGTGCTCGGCACCGTCAAGGCCGCGCCGCCTCCGGCGGTGGCCAAGAGGCCAGCCTTGACGGCGCCTGCGCGCGGCGCTCGCCAGAGCTCAGGTCGGGACATGGCGTAATCGCGGGGTAACGACTGCCGAACAGGCTGGTCTCCCCGTAACGCCAAAGGAGCAAGACCATGTCCCAGAGCAACCAGTATGTCGGCCTTGATGTGTCCCTGAAGGAAACGTCGATCTGCGTCATTGACGATGCCGACAAGATCGTGTGGCGCGGCCGAGCAAACTCTACGCCGGAAGCTATCGCATCGGCCGTGAAGCAGCACGCGCCCCATGCGGTTCGGATCGGGCTCGAAAGCGGGCAGCTGTCGGGCTGGCTGTTCCACGGATTGAAAGAGGCCAGGCTCCCGGTGATCTGCGTCGATGCGCGCCACGCCAAGGCGGCGCTATCGTTGAAGGTCAACAAGACCGACGCCAACGACGCCCTCGGTCTGGCGCAGATCATGCGCGTCGGCTGGTACCGCGAGGTGACGGTGAAGGGCCTCGACTGCCAAGCCGTGCGTGCGCTGCTGGTGGCGCGCGCCCAGATCGTTTCGCAAATTACGACGCTAAAGAATTGCGTGCGCGGCATTCTAAAGACCTTCGGTCGGGTCCTGCCCAAAGGCTTGCGCGGCCAGTTCCCAGCGCGTGTACGCGTGGCGATCGACGGGCATCCGGTACTCGAGGCGATCATCGAGCCGACGTTGCAGGTGCTGGAGGCGACGCGGGCCCAAGTCCTCGTGTACAACAGGGCTGTCATTCAACTCGCTCGCAGCGACGACACTGCCCGCCAGCTGATGTCGGCTCCGGGCGTCGGCACGGTGGTTGCCTTGGCCTATATGACCGGCGTCGAGGATCCAGCGCAATTCAAGCGATCGTCGTCGGTGGCAGCATACTTCGGGATGACGCCCAGGCGTTATCAATCCGGCGAGGTCGATCACGCCGGGCGTATCTCCAGGTGCGGAGACGGGATGGTGCGTAGCCTTCTGTTCGAGGCAGCCAAAGTGTTGCTCAGCCGATCAGCGCGACCAAGCGCGCTGAAGACCTGGGGCGAAGCCCTTGGCAAACGCATCGGAGCTAAGAAGGCAACCATGGCGGTTGCCCGCAAGCTTGCCGTCATCCTGCATCGCATGTGGACCACAGGCACGACGTTCCAATGGAACGCTGAAGGTGCATCTCCAGCCGCCTGAGGTCGATCGACCCTTCGCCGCATCTCGCGGCGGAATACTGTCCCTGCTGGGACGGGCCTCGACGACCGCGCAATTCTTCCTGCGCCGATCTCTTGTTGAGTGCGTTCGGGACATAGCGGCGTCGAAACCCTGAGGGCCATGGTGCGGCCAGGAGACCCCTGGACCGCGTAGAGAACGGTGTATCTGGCAGCGACAGCAATCCGAGCGAGCGAGAACCAAAGGGGACCACCACACTCGACAACCGAGCTGCTCATCCGGCCCGTGATCATCCCAGTCTGCCGCCGTGCTCGAAGCTGTCAAGGCGCGGGCTGGAAACGGCGGAGTGCGCCGCTATGGCGGAGCGACGCCCGGCCGTGACAGCTTCTGCGCGCGTCGGCGTCGGAATCTGCGGTCGGGGCGGAAGAAAGCCTGCAGGCGCGGTCGAACAAAAGAAACGGCCCAAGCAAGAAAGCAAGCCAGCAAGAAAGAAACCGCTTGCGTTCGTGGCAGCGATTAGAGAACGAAGGAATGCCAGTCGCCAGTCGAACAAAGGAATAGAACTCAAGCAAGGAGAAGCGATCGAAGGTTTTCGGGTGGGTCACGACACCAGCCCCTTCCGAAGCGACGTCCCCTCGCCGGGACGATGGACCAGGTCAGACCGTTGCCCACCAAGTGGCTCTACACCACGCACCCGTAGATTGGTCGGCCTACCTCTTTAGAATACCATCATGTGGCGGCCACGCGCCGACCACGGACAGAAGCGAGCACCCGGCGAGTCGACAACGCAAAAAAGGGGATTGACAAGAGGGCCCGTTACAGAAGGGTGGGCAAAGGCGCTCTTGGCGCCGTGCCCACGCGAAGTCTCTCGGCAGATTGAGCTGCTGCGCGTGGGCACGGCGGACCCGGCGTGGTGCATCAATCGAAGTCTCGCGGCCGCCTTTGCCCACCCTACAGCGCAGCCGCCCCGCATCGCTCAGACCTCGTAGATCTTCTGCTCGGCCTTGTGCATGTGCTCGACCGATCCGTCGGCATGGATCAGGAAATTGTCGCAGATGAAGACGAAATTGGTCTTGGTGGGAAAGCCCGGATGGACCGCCATGCACATGTCGGCTGCGAGCCGCATCGGCTCGTCGGCGCGCAGCAGCGGCCGCTCCACCATGTCGTAGCCTTGGCTGTGGCCGTAGAGGCGCTGCTCTGCGGGCGCGCCGCGGCCTTGCATGAAGGCGTTGTGGGCCGCGTAGATGTCGGCGCAGGAGGCGCCGGGCTTGAGCCTGGCGGCGGTGTATTTCTGCGCCTCGCACACCACCGCGAAGGCGTCGCGCAGCTCGGAGGAGGCCTTGCCCAGCACCATGGTGCGGGCGAGCTCGGTGTAATAGCCGCCGCGCCCGTTGTTCTCGATCAGGAGCGAGATGTAGTCGCCCTTTTGCAGCACCCGGTCCTGGAAATGCCGGCCGCGCAGGATCGCGGGCCGCCCGAGCGGCTCGGACGAGCCGCGGAATATGCCCTGCTCGCTGCCCAACAGCTGTCCTTCGTATTGCGCGATGGCGCCCAGATCGCTGTCGCGCATGCCGGGCCGGATGGCCGCCACCACCTTGGCGAACAGGGTGTCCTGCATGGCGGCGGTGGCGCGCAGGAGCGCGATCTCCTCCGGGCTCTTGATGGCCTTGATCTGATCGACGAGGTCGCTGGCATCGACCAGCGTCGCGGAGACGCCGTCGCGGATGGCGTCGACCAGGCCGCTCGGCAGCGCGCCGCGCCCCACCAGCCCGATGGTCTTGTAGCCGCGGTGCTCGAGCTCGGCGGCGACCAGGAGCGGGTCGTAATCGTGCGTATAGGCGATGGAGAAGAACGAGGGGCTGTAGATGATCTCGCCGATGCCGGGATTGTTGACGTCCTTGACCGGCGAGCTTGTCCCGCCGCCCGGTCGCGCCCATCTCGACCAGGGTCATGAGATCGTCGCGATGGAAGATGACGGTGCGCGGATAATCGTTGTGGGCCGGCACGTCGGTGAACCATTTGACATAGCCGCCGAGCCAATCGCTGGCGTTCTGCATCACCAGCGCATCGATGCCGCGCGCCGCCATCTCGCGGCGCACCGCGGCCCAGCGCCGCTCGAGCTCGCTCATGGAGATGCGGGTGGCGACGCGTTCGATGTCGGTCATGTCGGGTCCTTCAAGGCTTTTTCGTCCACGATGCGGCTGCGCAGCGTGCCGATGCCGGTGATCTCCACCTCCAGCACGTCGCCGGCCTTCATCCAGACCGGCGGGTTGCGGCGGTGGCCGACGCCCTCCGGGGTGCCGGTGGCGATGATGTCGCCCGGCGACAGCGGGGTGAAGTCCGAGCAGAAGGCGATGATCTGCGGGATCGAGTAGATCAGGAGATCGGTGCCCGAGCGCTGCATCTCGATGCCATTGAGGCGGGTGGTCAGCGTAAGGCGGGTGGGATCGGGGATTTCGTCACGGGTCACGATCCAGGGCCCGAGCGGACCGGTGCCGGGAAAATTCTTGCCCGACGTGACCGAGAACTTCTGATAGTCGCGCACGCTGCCGTCGACGAAGCAGGTGTAGCCGGCGACATGCTCGAGCGCCTGCTCGACCGCGATGTGGCGCCCGCCGCGGCCGATCACCACCGCGAGCTCGCCCTCGAAATCGAAGCTCGTCGATACGCTCGGGCGGATCATCTCGCCCTCATGGCCGACCAGCGTATTGGCGAGCCGGATGAACATGCTCGGTTGCTTGGGGATGTCGCGCCCGGTCTCGCTCGCGTGCGAGCGATAGTTGATGCCCGCGCAGGCGATGAGCTCGGGATGCGGAATGACCGGCAGGAACGTGATGTCGGCGAGCCTGTGGTCAGGCTTTGCCCCGGCGGCCGCGGCGGCGATTTGCGGGAGGAGGCCGGCGGCCAGCGCCTCCTTGAGGCTCGCGGCGCGCCCGCCCAGGCGCTCGTTCATGGTGATGACGCCATCGTGCGTCACCACCCCGAAGGCGGCGCGTCCGTTCGCCAGATAGCTCGCGAGCTTCATCGCTAGCTCCTCACTCAATTGTCATGGCCGGACTTGTTCCGGCCATCTCGATGAGGATGGCACAGTGCGCCCCTTATCGAGATCGCCGGGACAAGCCCGGCGATGACACGCCCCTTTGGGATTGCGATCAATCAAGACCGAAGGTCGGGACGAACAGCTTGTCGACCGGAACCGGGGCCGCGATCAAGCCCTGCTCGGCCGAATATTGCACCAGCGCCTCCAGGGTCGCCCGGTTGGGCTCGACCCCGTAAGGCCAAGGGTCGCCGCCGAAGACCTCGTCGATCTCCTCGATCTCGGACCCCATCCAGGGCAGCATATAGCGCAAGGTGCCGGGGTAGCGCATCTTTTGCAACGCCAAGTCCTTGGCCTGGCAGAACGCCCGGTAGAGGCTGGTCGCCACGAACGGATGCCGCTCGTAGATGTCCCGGCGCAGCACGACCAGATGCATGATCGGAAAAATCCGGGTGCGGCGGTAATAGTCCTTCTCCTGCGCGTGATGATCCGCAAACAGCCGCTGGATCTCCGGGTTGCGCTTCATGGCGGCCGGCAGGCTGGTCCCGATGGTGGCCGCGATGTCGCCCGCCGCGATGAGATCGCTCAGCGACTTGCCGCTGGTATTGGGCGTGATGGAAATCGGTTTGGTGAGCGCGAGCCGGGTCGGATGGCCGTGCGGCTTGGCCTCGTTCATGGCGCCCTCGATCCACTGCACCTGCGTGAGATCGACCCCGCAATCGTGCGCCAACAGCCCGCGCATGAAGATCGCGGCCGTCATGGTGTAGAGCGGAACCCCGATGCGCCTGGCCGGCGAGATCCTTCGGCGAGCGGATCACGCGCCGATCGACCGCGATATAGCCGTGACGGAACACCCGCGAGGGAAACACCGGCAGCGCCACGAACGGACAGTCGCCGGCGGCGAAGCGGGCGACGTATTCGGAGCTCGACATTTCCGCGGCATCGAACTCCAGCGCGCCCGACATCCGGTCGAAGATCTCGCGCGGGCTGTCGATGGCGAGGAAGTTGAGATCGATGCCCTCGGCCTGCACCTCCTTGGTGTAGAGCGGCAACATGCGGTCGTAGAGGCCGCACGCGAAGGTGATCTGGATCTTGGACATTCGCTCGGGTTTCCTTAGGGGCGGGTCGGTCTTGGCACGGCCGCACATACTTGTCCCGGCCTTGAGCCGGGACCGTTCCAAATTCCGGCGTCTGGAACGGTCCCGGCTCAAGGCCGGGACAAGTGTTCTTCGCCCGGATCGGTTTCAGCATTCTACCCTCATATTCGCCATCTATCCGCCGGCCGGCAACAGCCGCTATAAGCCGCATCCAGAAGAACGCCCTCGCCCGCCCGCGCGAGGAGAACCAGATCGATGACGCAGCGCTCCACCCGCCGCGATTTTCGCGGCCTGCTGACGCCGGGCGCCGCCGCGGTGCTGCCGGGCGTGAGCAACGCGCTGGCGGCCCGGGTGGTGGCAGATCTCGGCTTTTCCGCCGCCTATGTGACCGGAGCCGGCATCGCCAACACGTTTCTCGGCATTCCGGACAACGGCCTGGTCACGCTCACCGAGCTCGCCGATCATGTGGCGGCCATACGCTCGGTCTTTCCCGGCCCCCTGATGGTCGATGCCGACACCGGCTTCGGCAATGCGGTCAACCTCATGCGCACCGTCAAGGTGCTGGAGCGCGCCGGCGCCGACGCGATCCAGATCGAGGACCAGGTGTTTCCCAAGCGCTGCGGCCATTTCGACGGCAAGGCGGTGATCCCGCTCGCCGAGATGGTGGCCAAGATCAAGGCCGCGGTCGACGCGCGCAGCGATGCGGATGTGTTGATCGTGGCCCGCACCGACGCCATCGCGACGCACGGCTTTGCGGCCGCGATCGAGCGCGCCGCCGCCTTTCGGGAGGCCGGCGCCGATGTGGGCTTCGTCGAGGCGCCGCAAAGCCTCGACGACATCGCCGCCATTCCGCGCCTGCTGCCGTGGCCGCAGATCATCAATATCGTGCTGGGCGGGAAAACCCCCGAGCTGCCCAACGACAAGCTGCGCGCGCTCGGTTATGCCGGTGTCCTCTATGCCAATGTGGCGCTGCAATCGGCGCTGCGCGGGATGCAGGAGGCGCTGTCGGTGCTGCGCCGGGACGGCCGCATGGGCGATGCCTCCGCGCTCGCGGTCGACTTCGCGGAGCGCCAGCGCCTGGTCGGCAAGGCGGAATTCGACGCGCTGGAGCGGAAGTACAAAGCCGACTAAGATGCAACGTCAGGAGAGCCCCATGAAACTGTCACGCCGGCGATTGTTGCATCTGGCGGCAGCGTACCGCCGCGCTCCCGGCCGCCGCGCGCCGCGCGTCCGCGCAAACCTATCCGGCGCGGCCGGTGCACGTCATCGTCGGGTTCGCGGCCGGCGGCGGCGTCGACATCACGGCGCGCCTGATCGGTCAGTGGCTGTCGCAGCGGCTCGGGCAGAACTTCATCACCGACAATCGGCCCGGAGCCGGCGGCAATATCGGAACCGAGGTGGTGGTGAACGCAGCCCCCGACGGCTACACGCTGCTGCTCGCCACGGTTCCGAATGCCGTCAACGCGACGCTCTACGAGAAGCTCAATTTCAACTTCGTCCGCGACATCGCGCCGGTCGCGGGCATCATCCGGGTGCCGCAGGTCATCCTGGTCAATCCGTCGGTTCCGGCCAAGACGGTTGCGGAATTCATCAGCTATGCCAAAGCCAATCCCGGCAAGGTCAACATGGCGTCGGCCGGCAACGGCAGCGCGCCGCACATGGCGGGCGAGCTGTTCAACGTGATGGCCGGCATCAACATGGTGCACGTGCCCTATCGGGGCCAAGGTCCCGCCCTCACCGATCTGCTCGGCGGCCAGGTGCAGGTCCTGTTCGCCACCACCCCCGGCACCACCGAATATGTCCGCACCGGCAAGCTGCGCGCGCTGGCGGTGACGACCGCGACGCGCGCGCAGGTGCTGCCCGACGTGCCGACCGTGGCGGATTCGCTGCCGGGATACGAAGCGAGCCAATGGTACGGCGTCGGCGCTCCCAGACAAACGCCGGCCGAGATCGTCGACAAGCTCAATGCGGAAATCAACGCGGCGCTCGCCGATCCGGCGATGAAGACGCGGTTCGCCGATATCGGCGGCGAGGCTCTCGCCGGCTCGCCCGCCGATTTCGGCAAGCTCATCGCGGCGGAGACCGAGAAGTGGGGCAAGGTGGTGCGGGCCGCCAATATCAAGCCGGAGTAAGGCTTGGAGTTTCGCCACCGAAATTCCGTCGCCTGCGTCCCGCAAACGCCCGGAGACTCGCATGGGCTTCTACGCAGACGTCATCCTGCCGCAGCTTTGCAATCTCGCCATGAGCAACCGGCGGCTCGTTCCCTACCGGGAGCGCGTCATCGCGGCCGCGCACGGGCGGGTGCTCGAGATCGGCATCGGATCGGGATTGAATTTGCCGTTCTACGGCGCCGCCGTGCGCGAGGTTCTCGGCCTCGAGCCCGCGCCGCGCCTCATCGGCATGGCGCGACAGGCAGCGCAGGCCGCATCGATCCCGGTCGCCTTCATCGAGGGCTCGGCGGAAGCGATCCCGCTCGATCCCCACAGCGTCGATTGCGTCGTCACCACCTGGACCCTGTGCACCATTCCGCACGCGGCCCAGGCGCTCGGCGAGATGCGCCGCGTGCTGCGGCCGCTCGGGCAGCTCCTGTTCGTCGAGCACGGGCTCTCCCCCGATGCGAGCGTGCGACGGTGGCAGGATCGCCTGACGCCGCCCTGGCGGTTCATCGCCGGCGGCTGTCATCTGAACCGGCCCATTCAAACGCTGATCGAAAGCGCGGGCTTCCGCTGCGAGCGCATCGAGACCGGCTATATGCCGGGTCCCAAGCCCATGGCCTACCTTTACGAGGGCCGCGCCGCGGTGCGTTGATTAACGACACGGCGCAAGCAACCGGCATCTCGGTTGGTCGCGAACGCACGCGCGCAGGCACCGCCGCTTGCTGGCCCGGGGCTGCGGCCCTAAAATGGTCTCGTCGCTTGAAAATGTCGTGAAATAGAGGGGTCCGGCAACGCGCCCCACACTCATGATGAGACGTAGTGCACGATGAGAACCGGGATGATGAAACGATCTGGTGCGGTTCCGTTGCCTCTTCGCTTCGCGATCGGGGCAGGGCTGTCGGCGCTGGCGCTCACCTCCCTGCCATCCTCGGCCCACGCCCAATCCGCCGATCTGGTGCTGTGCGACCGCCTCGCCGCCGACCCGGCCGATCCGGACAAGCCGGCCGACGTCAAGGGCACGCGCGATATCGCCCCCTCCGATGTCGCGACCGCGATCAAATTCTGCAAGGTCGCCGCGGGCGCGTCGCGCCGGGCGCTTTATCAGCTCGGCCGCGCCTATGCGGCCAATCAACAAGTGCCGGAGGCGATCGGCGCCTATCGCAAGGCGGCCGACAAGGGCAGCACGACCGCCATGGTCGAGCTCGGCGTGCTGCTCGCGACCGGGGCGGGCGTGCCCAAGGACGAAGCCCAGGCGCGCCGGCTGTTCGAGCGCGCCGCCGACGCCGGCAACCCGCGCGGCGCCGTCAATCTCGCGGCGCTCTCCGCGGGTAGCGGGGCGCCGTCGGATCCGGCCACGACCCGCGCCATGCTCGCGAAAGCCGCGGAGACCAATTCGGCCGAGGCGCAGTATCAGCTCGGAATGATGATCGCGGAGGGCATCGGCGGCCCGAAAGACGACGTGGCGGCGCGGGCGCTGTTCGAGAAGGCGGCGGCGCAAGGCCATCCCGGGGCCTTGGAGCGCATGGGCGCATTCGCGCAAAGCGGGCGCGGCGGTCCGCAGGATGCGAACGCCGCCAAGGCCTATTACGAGCAGGCCGCGGCCCTCGGCAATGAAGACGCCAAGGCGGCGCTCAAGCGCGGCACATGCTCCTACGTGATCAAGGACAAGCGCGGAAATTTCGTGGCCGACCTGTGCTTCTAGCCGGCACGCAAACCCGTCTCGACGGCGAACGGCCGAAAAACTATACAGAAGCATGCAACTCCGGCGGCGGAACGCCGGCGCGCTCCTGAAGGCTCACCCATGAACCAGCACACACCGGTCTTGATCGTCGGCGCCGGACCGGTGGGCTTGGCGCTGGCGGGCGATCTCGGCTGGCGCGGCGTCGCCTGCACGGTGATCGAGCAGACCGACGGCCGCATCGAGCAGCCCAAGATGGATCTGGTGGGCGTGCGCACCATGGAGTTCTGCCGCCGCTGGGGGATCGTGGATTGGGTGCGGGACGCGCCCTATCCGGGCGACTATCCGCAGGATTGCGTCTTCCTCACCGGTCTCAACGGGTACGAGCTCGGCCGCGAGCGATTTCCGGGCCGCGCCTTCGAGCCCTGCCCGCCGCAAAGCCCGCAGAAGCGCGAACGCGTTCCCCAGGACATGTTCGATCCGATCCTCAAGCGCTTCGCGTCGGGCCACGATGGCGTCAGCCTGCAATACCAGACCGCGCTGGTCTCGTTTCGCGAAGGGCCCGGCGGCGTCGAGGCCAGCTTGCGCGACACCCGCACCGGCGCGACCCGCATTATGACGGCGGATTATCTGGTGGGCGCCGACGGCGGTGCCAGCACGGTGCGCGAGGGCGCCGGCATCGCCATGAGCGGAAATCCGGCGCTCACCTACACCACCAACGTGCTGTTCCGCTGCGCCGATTTTCCGGCGCTGCATCGCATGGGCAAGGCCTATCGCTTCATCTTCATCGGCCCCGAGGGCACCTGGCTCACGATCGTCGCGGTCAACGGCGGCGATCGCTTCCGCATGTCGATCGTGGGCACGCCCGACAAGGTCAATCACAGCGAGGCCGACATCCGCGCGGCGCTGCGCCGCGCCATGGGCAAGGATTTCGATTATGAGATTCTCTCGGTCATGCGCTGGGTGCGCCGGGAGCTGGTGGCCGACCGGTACGGGGCCGGCCGGGTGTTCATCGCGGGCGATTCCGCGCATCTGATGTCGCCGACCGGCGCGCTCGGCATGAATACCGGCATCCAGGATGCGGTCGATCTCAGCTGGAAGCTGGAGGCGGTCCTGCGCGGCTGGGGCGGGCCTGGGCTCTTGCGCAGCTATGAGAGCGAGCGCCGGCCGGTGGCGCTGCGCAACGTCGCGGCCTCGACCGAGAACCTCGGACGCATGCTGTCCACCCGCGATCGCAAGCCGCCCCCGCAGGTGTTCGTGGACGGTCCGGAGGCGGACGCGATCCGCGCCGAGTACGGAGCCTGGTTCACGCAGACCATGCGGCACGAGTGGTTCATGAACGGCTTCCATCTCGGTTACCGCTACGACAACTCGCCGATCGTCTGGCCGGATGGCACGCCGGCGCCGCCGCTCGAAGGGCGCGCGTATACCCAGACCGCTCGGCCGGGGGCGCGGGCCCCGCATGTGGGGTTGCCGGACGGGCGCTCGACCCTCGATCTCTTCGGGCGCGGCTTTACGCTATTGCGGATCGGCCCGAATGCCCTGGGCGGCGAGGGCCTCATGCAGGCCGCCGCCGCTGCCGGCGTCCCCATCCGGGCGGTGGCGCTCGAGCGTCCGGAGGTCAGGGACGCCTACCAGCGGGCGCTGGTCCTGGTGCGGCCCGATGGCCATGTCGCCTGGAGGGACGACGCGGAGCCGGCCGAGCCCGCCGCCGTCATCGACGTCGTGCGGGGCGCCAAACCGATCGCGCGCGCCGCGCAGCTTGAGGCGGCCTCGTGAAGCGAGCTAGAACGAGTCCTGCTCGACGAGAACGAGTCCTGGCGGCCCGCCCGGGAGAACCACGTCATGAAGCACGACACGCTCGCCCCCTATTATTCCGAGCTCGGACGATTACGGTTCTCGCCCGGCTGGGCACGGCCCGAGCCCTCCATGTGGCCGGTCCCGCAACCGAAGTTCAAGCCGGCAGTCTGGCGGTTCGCGGCGGCGCGGGCGGCGCTCGACCAGGCGAGCGAGTTCGTTCCGGTCGAGCAGGCGGAGCGGCGTAACCTGATCATGGTCAATCCGATCGAAGGAAACCTCTACGCCACCACCCGCAATCTGGTGGCTGCCTATCAGTGCGTGAAGGGCGGCGAGACGGCGCGCACCCATCGTCATACGCCGGCGGCGTTGCGGCTGGTGCTGGAGGCGAAGCCCGGCACCTACACGGTGGTGAACGGCGCGCGGGTCGACATGATGCCGGGCGACGTTGTGCTCACCCCCTCCTGGAGCTGGCACGGCCACGTCAACGAGACCGACCGCACCAGCTTCTGGATCGACTTCCTCGATATCCCGTTCGTGCAGCTCTGCGAGGCGATGTTCTTCGAGCAATATCCCGCCGGCGGTCTCGAGCCGGTCCGGGAGAGCGGCGCGAGCCCGTTTCGCATCCCCTGCGCGCAGGCGCTGGGAAGCGGCAGCGACGCCAAGCTGGTCGAGATCGCCAAGGGCGTGATGCCGACCATCGCGCTGCATCTCATGCGGCAGCCCGCCGGCTCCCATGTGGATGTCGCCAAGACCACCACCAACAATATCTATGCGGTGATCAGCGGCGAGGCCCGTTTCACCGCCGAGGGCGGACTCACCGAAACGCTCGGGCCCGGGGATGTGATCGCGGTGCCGTGCTGGCACCAGCATGCCGTCGATGCGCCGCGCGATACGACCCTGCTGCGCGTGTCGGACGCGCCGCTCCTGGCCAAGCTCGGCTTGGCGCGGACCGCGACCCATTGAGCGGGCCAAGCCGTCAACACGACAAACTCTCCGGTGTCGTCGTCCGCGAGAGCGGACGATCCAGTAAGCGCGGGGCCCACAATTGACTTTCGATGTCAGCGATTACTGGATGCCCTGCGGGCATGACAGCAAGAAGGGGGAGGGACCATGACCGATCAGCTGCGGGAGACGCTCACCAATGCGGGCCGGGTGCTGGTCGGCGAGGACCAGGGCGACTATGTGGCGGGCCACATCACGGTGCGGCTGCCGGCCGACAGCGAGCGCTTCCTGATGAAGCCGGCCGGCATCGGGCTCGACGAGATGTCGCCGGAGAACATCATCACGGTCGATCTCGAAGGCCGCAAGATCGGCGGCACCATGCCGCGCCACAACGAGGTCTACATTCATTCCGAGGTGCTGCGCGCGCGCCCGGACATCCATTCGGTGATCCACACCCACGCCACCCATGCGGTCGCGTTCTCGTCGCTGGGGCGGCCGCTGCTGCCGGTGGGCAACGACGGCTCGGTGTTCGGCGCCGGCGGGGTGCCGATCTTTTCCGAGACCACCGATCTCATCATCAGCCAGGAGCGCGGCCGGGCGGTCGCCCGCTGCCTGGGCGAGCGTCCGGCCTTGATCCTGCGCAACCACGGCATCGTGACGGCGGGCCATTGCATCGAGGAGGCGGTCTGGCTCGCCTTGAAGCTGGAGCGGGCCTGCCGGGTGCAGCTCCTGGCCGAGGCCGCCGGCGGCCCCAAGCTCTTGGCCGAGGGCGCGGATCTCGAGAAGAAGAGCGGGCGCGCCAATCGCGGCGACCTGCACACCAACGTATTCAATTATCTGGTGCGGCGCTGGGCTTGTGCCCATTGTGGCGGCGAGCTCAAGCCACCCACCCAGGTGACGACCTACGAGATGCCGCCGGAATAGTCACGGCTGCAATCATCAAATTCCAAAGGAGAGCCATTCGTGCGTTACATCGATGCCTACAATCATTTCTTTCCGAAGCGTTATTACGAGGCCTTGCTGGAGACCCCGGCCGGCGCCAAGGACCTGGGCAAGCGCGTGCGCGGCATTCCGGCGCTGTCCAATCTCGATGAACGGCGCCGCGTGGTCGAGCTGTTCGACGATTATTCCCAGGTCCTCTCGCTCGGATTGCCGCCGGTGGAGCGGTTGTGGGGGCCCGACAAGTCGCCCGAGATGGCCCGCATCGGCAATGACGGCTTGGCCGAGATCGTCACCAAGCATCCCGACCGCTTCGTGGGCTACTCTGCATTGCTGCCGATGAACGTGCCGGAGGCGGCCGTCAAGGAGGCCGAGCGGGCGCTGCGCAACGGCGCCAACGCCATCCAGCTCGCCACCAATGTCAACGGCACCGCGCTCGACGAGCCGCAGTTCTGGCCCGTCTTCGAGGTCATCGCCAAGTCCGGCAAGCCGATCCTGCTGCATCCCGCGCGCACCCGCGACATGCCGGATTACCCGACCGAGAAGCATTCCAAATACGAGATCTGCAGCGTGCTGGGCTGGCCCTACGAGACCGGGGTGACGCTCGCGCGCCTGGTGTTCTCCGGGATCATGGACCGCTATCCGGACCTCAAGGTGATCGCCCACCACCTGGGCGGCGTCATTCCGTATCTCGAGGGCCGGGTGGCCCACAGCTTCGATCAGCTGGGCGCGCGCACCTCGGACGAGGACTACGGGGCGCTCTTGAAAAATTTGAAGAAGCGTCCCTACGACTATTTCAAGGATTTCTACGGCGACACCGCGGTCGAAGGCGCGCGCGCCGCCACCGTCTGCGGTCTCGACTTCTTCGGCGCCGGGCACGTGCTGTTTGCCTCCGATTGCCCGTTCGACAAGGAGAAGGGGCCGGGCTACATCCGCTCGACCATCGCGGTCCTGGAGTTGCTCGGGCTGCCGGCAGCCGATGCGCAGCGCATCTGCCATGGCAATGCGGAGCGCATGTTCGGGCTCGCTCCGGCGAAGTGAGGCGGCGACGAAGTCCGTGAACCCGTGAGAGCTGCATGACGTCGGCGCGCCGGATCGATCTTCATTTCCATCTCATTCCGAAATTCTATCAGGATGCCGTCTATGAGGCCGGCACCGGGCCGCAGATCGGGCGCTATCCGGATTGGTCGCCGCAGCGGGCGCTCGAATTGATGGATGCCCATTCGATCGAGGTCGCCCTCACCTCGCTCGCGCAACCGGGCGTTCAATTCGGCGACCCGGTCCTCGCGCTCGCGCTGGCGCGCCGCTGCAACGATTATGCGGCCGAGCTCATGGCGCGCTGGCCCAAGCGGTTCGGCGCCTTCGCGGTGGTGCCGATGTGGGACATCGGCGACGCCTTGGCGGAGGTCGGCCGTGCGCTCGATGTGCTCAAGCATCAGGGCGTGTGCCTGTTCGCGAGCTATGGCGAGAGGTTTCTCGGCGATCCGTATTTCGATCCGCTCATGGAGGAGCTCGATCGGCGCCAAGCGGTGGTCTTCGTCCATCCGGCCTTTCATCCCTCCAGCCGCAAGGTCGAGCTGCCGTGGCCGGGCTTCATGATGGAATACCTGTTCGACACCACGCGGGCCGCGGTCAATCTCGTATTCAGCGGCGCGACCGAGAGATTTCCGCGCATCCGCTTCGTGCTGGCTCACGCGGGCGGCCTGGTGCCCTATTTCGCCTGGCGGCTGTCGGTATCGCCGATGATCGATCCGCGGCTGCCGCGCATTGCGCCCGAGCAGATTTTCGCCCGCCTGGCGCACTTCTGGTACGACACCGCCTTGTGCCCGACGCCCGAAACGATGGCATGCTTGGCCGGCGTCGCGCGGCCCGAGCAGGTCGTGTTCGGCACCGACTGGCCGTTCGCCAACGCCGCAGTGGTGGCCGCGGCGTTCCAGGCCACCGCGAGCGCAGCTCTCCCTGCGGGGCTCGAGCGCGGCGCCATCGACCGCGCCAACGCGCTGGCGCTCTTTCCGCAATTCGCCTGATCTCATAATATTAGTATCATGTCGTCCGCGCCGGCGCCGTAACCCGAATTCCCGGCGCGGCCGGGTGATCCCGCAACCCGCGCGCAACGAGGCCCGTCATGACCCAGATTTGTCCGCTCGCGCAGCCGGTGCGTCGCCGTCCCGGAGAGCTCGGGGTCCACTCGCTCGACCGGTTCAATTTCGCGGTGCCCGACCTCACGGCCGGGCAAAAATTCTATGCCTCCTTCGGCCTCGACGTGCGCGAAGCCGGCGGCGCTCTCGACATCCACACCCACGGCCATCCGCACCGCTGGGGCTCGGTGGTGGAAGGGCCGCGCAAGAAGCTGCAATTCATCTCCTTCGGCGCGTTCGAGGAGGACCTGCCGCGCTTTCGCGAGCGGCTCGAGCGCTTGCGGATCGATCGCCTCGACCCGCCGGCCGGGCTCGAATTGAACGGCATCTGGGTCCGCGATCCCGACGGAACCGCGATCGAGATCAGGGTGGCGGAGAAAACCTCGCCGAGCGTGAAGTCGTCCTTCGACAACGCCTCGGCCGGCCCGGGCGTGCAGGGCGCCCCCAGCCGCAGCCGGGCTCACATGGTGCGGCCGCGCCGGCTCGCCCACATGCTGGTCTTCACCCGCGACATTCCGCAAGCCATCCGGTTCTACGGCGAGGTGCTGGGGCTGCGGCTCTCCGACCGCTCCGGCGACATGATCGCGTTCATGCACGGCATCCACGGCAGCGATCATCACATGATCGCGTTCGTGAAGTCGGACGGACCGGGACTCCATCACCTGAGCTGGGACGTCCCCTCGATCAACGACATCGGCATCGGCGCCATGCAGATGGCGGACAAGGGTTTCGCCGCCGGCTGGGGCCTGGGCCGCCACGTGCTCGGATCGAACTACTTCCACTACGTGCGCGATCCGTGGGGAAGCTATGCGGAGTACTCATCCGATATCGACTACATTCCGGTCGATCACGATTGGAAGGCAGCCGATCATCCGGGCGAGGATTCCTTCTACGTCTGGGGGCCGACACCGCCGGCGGACTTTGCGTTCAACTATGAGGTGGCGTCGTAGGGCGCTTGGGCGCCGGCCGAGCCGGCCCACCCGCGCATGGCTTAGACCAATGCCTGCGGCTGGTCGGACGACGAAGGGACGGCAGCGCCCGGCCAGCGCTCGTGGGTCAGCGGAATTGTGAGCTCGGCCTCCAGGCCTTTCGGTCCGAAGGACTGCAGCACCTTGCCGTTGAGCTGGCGCTCGATCACCGTGTGAATGAGCTTGGAGCCGAAGCCGGGGCGTCGATTGCGCTTGTGCGGGGGGCCGTTTCGCTCCTTCCAATCGAACAGCAAGGTCAATCCCTGCTCGGTTCGCTGCACCGACCAGCTCACCTCGACCCGGCCCAGCCGCGTCGAAAGGCTACCGTATTTGCTGGCATTGGTGGCGAGCTCATGCACCGCGGCGCTCAGCCCGAAGGTGGGATCGGGCTCGAGGAAGACGTCGGGACCGGCGAGCGATACGCGGTCGAGATACGGCCCCAGCAGCGGATTGAGAATCTCCATCAACGAGGCCGACCTCCAGCCGCTCTCGGTGATGAGCCGGTGCGCATTCGCCAGGGCCAGGACCCGGGCCTCGAACTTGGGCACCAATTCGGCCATGTTCTTCGAGCTCTTGGCGGTCTGCGAGAACAGCGCCAACAGCTGCGCGAACAGATTGCCGGATCGGTGACGCAATTCGCGGATCATCAGCTCGTGACGTTGATCCAGCTGGCGGCGCTGGATCGCTCCCGCGATCATGTTGGCGACCGCGGCGAGGAACGAGACGTCGTTCTCGCTGAAGGTCCGCCGTCTGGTGGTGTGCACGCCGAGCACCCCATAGGTGCGCCCGTCCCGACCGGCGATCGGGATGGTGAGCCCGCTGACGACGCCGTGCTGATGCAGCAGCGGGTGTCCGACAAATCTCGCTTCCGTGGCCAGGTTCTCGACGATCACCGGGCCCCCCGCGGCGAGGGTGAAGCCGGCTTGCGAGTTGCGGTCGGTCGTCACCAGCGCGGTCCCGACCAGCCCCGGCGTCCATCCGGTCCCCGCCCGCAGCAGAAGCTCGGCGTCCCCGGGCACCAGCTCGAGGATCTTGACCAATTCGACATCGAGCGTCTCGGCGATGATCTCGACCGAATTGTCGAAAAAACGTTGCAGGCCGAGCTCGGTCAGGGCCTGGGCGCCGAGCCGGGCCACGGCTGCCTGCTGGTTGGCGCGAACACGCAGCTCGTGATGCATGCGGGCACGGTCGGTCACGTCGCGGCAGATGCCGAGCAGCTTGACCGGCACGCCCGCGCTGTCGACCATGACGGTGGCCAGAGTTTCCATCCAGCGCTCGCTGGCGCCCGGTCTGGGCAGGAGCCGATATTGCACCCGGCGCGCAGTGCGTGTGCGCAACGTGTCCTGCATGGCGGCGGTCACCGCGGGCTTGTCCTCGGGATGAACCGTATTCTCGAAGATCATCCCGTTGTCATCCAAGCCGCCCTTGGGGAGGCCGCAAATTTCCTCGACGTTGCTCGACCAGGTCGCCCGGTTGGACGCGATGTCCCAGGTCCAAACCCCGATATGACCGGCTTCGAGGGCGATGCAAATCAACTCGGGATCGGGGAAAAAAAGCGGACGCGCCTCCTCCGGCGGCGAGCCACCGGCGGTGTCGGCGCCGTCATCGCACGGCCGAGGTTGAACCGAGGTCATGAATTCGTGTCCGTTCGTCCCCCCTCAATATAAGCCAAAGGCGGTGGCGACGGGACCGGTTTCGGTGGATGCTCGCCGGCTCGACCAAGTCGACGGCTGGGCTCGCGGCGAGACGCTCTGGGACGAAACGCTCCGGCGATCCTGGGCTCCGGGCCGTGAGCGTCCGCAAGCACGACCACCTTGGCGCCGAGGCCGATGCGGCCGTAGAGATCGATGACGTCTTCATTCGTCAGCCGGACGCACCCGCTCGAGACCTTCTTGCCGATGGTCGTCGGATCATTGGTGCCGTGAATGCGATATTCCGTATCTCCGAGATAGATGGCGCGCGCGCCCAAAGGATTGCCCGGACCTCCGGCGACCCAGCGCGGAAGATATTGCTGCCTTTGGATCATCTCGGCCGGCGGCACCCAATCGGGCCATTCCGCCTTGCGCGACACCTTCTGCACGCCCGACCAGGTGAAGCCCTCGCGTCCGACCCCGATCGCGTAGCGGATCGCCCGACCGCCGCCGACGACGTAGTAGAGGAACGTGTGGGGCGTATCGATGACGACCGTCCCGGGCGCCTCTTGCGTCGGATAGGCGACCATCTGGCGGCTCAGCTCCGCCGGCAAGGCGCTGTCGTCCTGCGCATCGTCGAACGACTGATCACGCACCGCCTGATCGAAGATGGTCGTGGCCGGACGGCCGGGATCGACCATGGCGAGCGGGGCGCCCGACGCGACCAGCGGACAACACCCGACCGCCAAGCCGAGCCATACGGCGCCCACCGAGCTCTGGAAATTCGTGCCTGTCATGACCAGCCTCTGTCCCGCTGAACCGTGCCCGCGATGACAAGCGTCCGGGCACCGCAAAAGTTCCGGGCCGCCTTTTGATTTGCTTGGAGAGCGATTGTTGCTGGCAGCTTGCAGCTCGCCTGCAGACGTGCGGACTGCCCCGCGGCGGATCCGCCGTCGCGCATCAGGTCACGCAGCGTTGCGCACGCCGCGCAGCTGATGACGGGTCCATCGGCCCGAAGGCGGATTCGCAACCGTCGAGGGATTTCGGGCTGGAGCCCGGGGGGACCTGCACCTCGAACGGCTCCTCGTCGGGGGGGCGCACGATGACCCGCAGGCGGTCACCCTTGGAGCCGCGGTTCACGATGTCTGAAATTCCGGGCGCCATACTGGAATCCGCTCCCTTCGCCACAAACCCGGCCGGCACCACCAGAGCGACCGCAAAACACAGCGCCGCCGATGCGGCACCGAGGATTACAATGGAGCATGCGGGATGAGAGCGCATCGATCCCTCCGCGAGCACAGCCCGCCCTGCTGAGATCAACGTGCAACCCGCTCCTTGTGTTCCGCGCCCACGGCATGAACCTGCGGCGCGGCCCTGGGATCAAATCCCGGAACCACGGCGGCAGACCGTGCATTGTGGATGGCGACCGGCCGCCTTTTCCTCCCGGGCCGGCCGATATGGGGCGCAGTCGGTCTGAAGATCGGCTGCGCCCCTGTTCGGTCCGTGACGGGCAGTTGGTCGCAAGGAACCGCAGCCGGCGGTCAAGTCGCCGGCACCGGCCGCTCGTGGCGCTTGGCGTTGCGCTCGAAGAACAGCGCCTGGCTGGCGATGGCCGAGACCATCGCGGGCTGGAACGGCTTGGCGATCAGGAAGGCCGGCTCCGGCCGCTCGCCGGTGAGAAAGCGCTCCGGGAAAGCGGTGATGAAGATCACCGGCACCTCGAACGTGCGCAAGAGCTCGTTCACGGCATCGAGGCCCGAGCTGCCGTCGGCGAGCTGGATGTCCGAGAGAATGAGCCCCGGTTTCTTGTCCTTCATCAGGGCGACCGCCTCGCCATGGGTGCTGGCCACGCCGATGACCCGGTGGCCCAGGTTTTCGATCAATCCTTCGAGCTCCATGGCGATGAAGGGCTCGTCCTCGATGATCAGCACGTCGGTCGCGATCTGGGCAGCCAGATCCCGTCCGGACTCCTCGATCAGCCGGCGCAAGGTCAAGACGTCGACATCGAGAACGCGCGCGGCGTCGGATTCGTCGAATCCTTCCAGGGCGACCAACAAAAAGGCCTGCCGCGGCATCGGCATGAGATTGCCGAGCTTCTGCTCGCCCGGCCGCAAGGGCTCCTCGGGAAGGGCCGCCGCGTTGACCGAAAGCGAGTTCCATATCTTGGTGAACAGGCGAAAAAGCGCCACCCGCGGGCCGGCCCCGTCGTCGAGGATCGACGGATCGGCGATCACGGCCTCGAGCGTGGTCGTCACATAGGCGTCGCCTGATGTCTGGCTACCGCTCAGGGCGCGCGCGTAGCGGCGCAGAAACGGCAAATCTTGGGTGACAATTTGTGATTTCGACACGTCCCCTCCAGGAACTGAACGATCGCAGCTTAGCCAGCAAAACGTCCATCGCAGCAAAAAGTTCCATTCCGGGTCGAAATACTCGGCCGCACGGAACGGATCGATTGAGCTGGCGTTATCCCCCGACGAGCCCAGAGTCACCTCGGTAACTCCGCGCCTTTGGACGCCGGGAAACAGAAACATGAAAAAGCGCAAGCCGCCAGACCGGCTACTCCTGCCCGACCGCAAGCCGGCCGGCATGGGCGCGACAGAGGAGGATGGCGTCATGCGGTGGGTGGAACGAAAACCGTTCCGGTCGTCGGCGACCGGGCCGCCGGACTTGGGGTCCAAGATCTTGGGATCCAAGATGAAGATGCCGGACAATGCCCGCCAGTCAAAGCCGCGCGGACGTCTCAACCGCGCCGTTCTGGCCATGCTCGGCAGGGGCCTCGAGGATTGCTTCGACGAAGTCCGCAAGCAGGAGGTGCCGGAACGCTTCAAGTTGCTCCTGCAGCGATTTTGACCAGCCTAGGACAAAGGATCGCGCCGATGACCCTGGCACCGTCCCTACGTGAGGCGATGCTTGGCGTTGTTCCGAGCTTGCGCGCCTTCGCCATGTCGCTGTGCGGAAACGTCGATCGGGCGGATGATCTGGTGCAGGAGACATTGCTGCGCGCGATCGCCAATATCAGCTCGTTCGAGCCCGGCACGAACATGTCGGCTTGGCTGTTCACGATCCTGCGCAACCTGTTCCGTTCGGAATATCGCAAGCGCCGCCGCGAGGTCGAGGACGGCGACGGTCGCTATGCGGACAGCCTCAAGTCCCATCCCGAGCAGCCCGGCCGGGTCGAGTTCGAGGAGCTGCGCGTCGCGCTCGCCAAGCTGCCGCCGGATCAGCGCGAAGCCCTCATCCTGGTGGGGGCCTCGGGTTTCTCCTACGAGGAGGCGGCGGCGATCTGCGACTGTGCGGTCGGGACCATCAAGAGCCGGGTCAATCGCGCGCGCACCCGTCTCGCCGAGCAGCTCGCCATCGACAGTGCCGACGATTTCGGCCCCGATCGCATGACGCGCGCCATCCTCAGCGCCGGCGGACGCGGCTGATGCGGACCGGCCGCGGTCACGGGTGCACGTCCTCGGTGAACCAATCGGTCGGCAGCTCATGGCCGATGCCGCTCGCCTTGGCCTTGCGGTAGACCACCGCGCCGGCGGCGGCGAATTGGTAGCCGAGCCCGATATTGTTCATGAAGCAGGTGACCTCGTCCGCGGACTTGCGGCCCTCGACCTTGCCGGCGATCAGCTCCGGCAGCGTCGGCAGCTTCTCGAAGTCCAGGTCCACGGCCATCGACCAGCCGCGCTCCCCCTCGTCCTTCTCCGCGAACGCGAGATTGCTCGCCGTGACATGGATCGGGGTCGAGTTGTGGGAATGAAGCACGATCCGATCGGCGCGCTTGAGCGCCTTCATCTCGATTTCCGGTCGCTTGATGGAGCTCAAGTGGATGCCCGGCCTGATCCAGCGCTCGAAATAGACATTGTCGAGCGTATTGGTGGCGCACATGACGATGTCGGCGTCCGCGATGGCATCCTCGGTCTGATCGACCGGAACGACCTCGACGTCCAGCGCCGCGCTCATCTGCTTGCAAAAGGCCTCGCGGTTGGCCTGGTTCGGGCTGAAGCAGCGGATCGCCTCGATCGGCCGCACGGCGCACGCCGCCATGAGCTGGGTGCCGGCCTGCCAGCCCGAGCCCAGGATGCCGACCGTCCTGGCATCCTGGCGGGCGAGATATTTGACGCCGAGGCCGTTGGCGGCGCCCACCCGCATGCGCTGCATGACCCCGTCGGGCAGGATCGCGAGCGGCTCGCCGTTCTCGGTCGAGAACAGCAGCACCAGCCCGCAATAGCGCCCGTTCGGGGCGGCCGGCACTTTTTCGCGCCGGATGTTGTTGCCGCGCTTGGGAAAGGTGACGATGTCGGAATTGATGCGGACCGCGCCGATGCCGAGCTTGGGAATGACCCCGTCCATCGATTTGAGGGCATAGACCGCATCCGGCCGCGAGGTCGGCGTGATGCAATCGGACCGCGTGCGCGAGATGCCACGGCCTTCGGCCAATTCCACATAGGCCTCTTCGAGCACGTCGATGCACTCCGGCATCGTCAGCAGCTTCTCGACATCTTCGTTGGATAAGATCAAGGTCATGTCTGTCGCCGTTTCAAGACGCGGCATCGCGCGTGGGCTTGTATCGCGGATCGCTGGTGTGGGCCAAAAATCATAGACCGATAGTTGCAGGTCGCGGCTCGCAAGCTTTGGCAGACGTGACGGGAGGAAGCAAGCGGCGATGGGCGTCCAACAGATGACGAGATTGCGCGTGGCGCTGGGCGACTATGCGCACACCATTGCGCTGAAGAACAAGCAGATCGCCTCGCAATCGGTCGCCTTCGACTTCACCGAGGTCAAGCCGGTCTACAAGGTGTTCGGCGCCATGGTGAGGGAGCGGGCCTTCGACGTCAGCGAAATGGCGATCGTCACGTATCTGCAGGCGAGATCCTATGGCAAGCCCCTGGTGCTGCTGCCGGCGGTGATGATGGGGCGATTCCAGCACCATTGCATGCTCTACAATGCGGAGCGGGGCCGAATCACGCCGTCGGACCTGCCCGGCCGCCGGGTCGGGGTGCGCTCCTTCGCGCAGACGACCGGCGTATGGCTGCGCGGCCACCTGCAGAACGATTACGGGGTCGATGTCGGGAGCGTGCGGTGGGTCTCGTTCGAGGATGCGCATGTCGACGAGTTCCGCGACCCCCCCGCGGTCGAGCGCGCGGGCCCCGACCAGAACCTGGGCAAGATGGTGCTCGCGGGCGAGCTGGCGGCCGGCATCTATGGCCAGGATTTGCCCGACGACAAGCGGCTGCAGAGCGTCATTCCGCAGCCCGAGGCGGCGGCCCGGCAATGGCATGCGAAGCACGGGGTGGTGCCGATCAATCACATGGTGGTGGTCCCCGAGGACCTGGCCAGGACGCAGCCCGAGACCGTGCGGGAGGTGTATCGGATGCTGCTGGCGAGCAAGCGGGCCGCCGGGATGCCCAAGCCGGGTGGCCTCGACATGCAGCCGTTCGGCTTCGAGGCCTGCCGACCCGCCTTGCAGATGATCATCGACTATTGCGTGCAGCAGCAGCTCATTGCGCGACGTTTCGAGGTCGAGGAGCTGTTCGACGACACCACCCGGGCGCTCGGCGCCTGAACGCGCTTGGCGCCTGAACCGGCGCTTGGCGCCGGGTTTGCGGCGGGCGCCTGCCATGCTGGCGCCTTTCATCAAGTTTATTTATTTGCCTGCGAAACTCCGGTCTGCGACACCGGTTCGATAGCCAGCGCTCGAGCCTGTCGGGTCGGGCGTGGCGGTCGACTTTACCCTGGTGCAACTCTTATCCTGTATCGGAAGCTCGGAATCTGATGGCTGGTATCGACAGCCATTGTGGAACGGTTGGGAGAATGCCTTGGCAAAATCCGTTGGGTCAAAGTCCGTGCGCGGGGTGCTGTTGGCGAGCGCCGCACTCGCCTTGGTGGTGGGGTTGACGAGCCTGCCAGCCGCGGCCGCGATGCCGGGATTCAGCCCTTATTATTCCTACCCGGACCCCTACGGCGATCCCTACGAAACCCCGAACCCGATCGTCAGGCCGCGCCCCATCGTGCGGCCCAACCCCCAGCCCGACCTGAAATCCGGCCCCAAGCCCGGCCCGAAGACCAGTCTCAAGCCTGAGCCGGCGAAAGACTTCGGGGCTCTGCCGAAGGGCCCGCTGCAAATCGTGGTCTCGATCGCCGACCAGCACGTCACGCTCTACAGCAACGGGGTCCGGGTCACCCAAAGCCCGGTCTCGACCGGCGTGCCGGGCCGGCCGACGCCGACCGGCGTGTTCAGCATCATCCAGAAGGACCGCTTCCACCATTCCAATCTCTACAGCAACGCCCCCATGCCCTACATGGAGCGCATCACCTGGTCGGGGGTCGCTCTGCATGAAGGGCCGCTGCCGGGCTACCCGGCCTCGCACGGCTGTATCCGGCTCACCCATGATTTCGCGGCCCGGCTTTGGCAGATCACCCGGCTCGGCGTGCGGGTGATCGTGGCCCGCAATGACGTGATCCCGGCCGATTTCGCCCATCCGCACCTGTTCGAGCCGAAAGCCAAGCCGCCCGAGCCTCCGGTCGGCGGCAATGATCCCGACAAGCATGCGCAGGCGAGCTCCCCGGTCAGCTTCGCGCAGGCCACGATCGCGGGCCCCCAAGCCGCCTCGGACCAGGCCCCCCCCGGTACCTCGCGCCCACCCCATCGATGGTGTTGCGCCGGATGCTTTGCGCGGGGCGGTCAGCGCGGCGGGCGCGGCTCCGGCGGCCGCCACCGAGCCGCCGGCCGCCGGGCCGGCGCTCGACGACCCGCCCAAGCCCGCCGGGGACGCGATCGATCCGGCCAAGGCCACCCCGCTGCCGGCGCTGCCCCGGACCCGGACCATCGAGCTGCCGGTCAAGCATACCGGAGCGGTGGCGGTCTTCATCAGCCGCAAGGAGAAGAAGCTCTTCGTGCGCCAAGGGTTCGAGCCGCTCTTCGATGTGCCGGTCGAGATCGAGCACCCCGAGCAGCCGCTCGGCACGCACGTGTTCACCGCGCTCGGATTTTCCGACGAGGGCGCCCACATGCGCTGGAACGTGATGAGCGTGGCGGGCGAGCCGCCGCGCCAGCTGTCCGCCAAGATCGGCCCGAAGGCACAGCCGGCATCGCGGGTGGAGGACCTCCGCGTGCCGCAGACCGCCGCCCAGGCGCTCGATCGCATCCAAATCCCGCAAGAGGCGCTGGACCGGATCGGCGAGATTTTGTCGCCGGGGGCCTCGTTGGTGATATCCGACCAGGGCTTGGGCGAGGAAACCGGCGAGGGCACCGACTTCATCGTCCTCACGCACTGAGCCGGGGCAGGATTCCACCCGCCTCCGCGGGTGCGGCATTTTGCTGAAAATGCTCTAGACTAGCCGAGCTGAATTCCGAGCTGCGCCGCCAGCCGTTCCGGCCTGCGCGTGGCGTTTCCAAGCGAAGAGCATGTTCGAAGGATTTACCCGCACCGAGATCAAGGCCAGCGGCGCCCGCATCGTCGCGGTGACCGGCGGCAAGGGCCCGCCGCTGCTGCTCATGCACGGCAACCCGTTCACCCATGTGTCGTGGCACAAGATCGCGCCGCGCCTGGCCGACGAATTCACCGTGGTCGCCACCGATCTGCGCGGCTACGGGGATTCCGAGAAACCCCCCGGCGGGCCCGATCATTCCGGCTATTCGTTCCGCGCCATGGCGCAGGACCAGATCGAGGTCATGGCGGCGCTCGGCTTCGATAAATTCTATGCCGCCGGCCACGACCGCGGCGCCCGCGTGCTGCATCGCATGTGCCTCGATCACCCAGGCTCGGTGCAGCGCGCCGCCATCCTCGACATCATTCCGCAGCATTACCTGCTCAACAACATCACGCGCGCCTGGGGCACCTTCTCCTGGCACTGGTTCTTCAACATCCAGCCCTATGATCTGCCGGAGCGCCTGATGGGCGCGGATCCCGACTATTACATTCGCAAGAAGCTGGCGAAGACCGAGCAGGGATTGAGCTTTTTCGACCCGGCGGCGCTGGCCGAGTATATGCGATGCTTCCGCGATCCGGCGACCATCCATGCCATTTGCGAGGACTATCGCGCCACCTTCGGGGTCGACCTCGACATGGATACGGCCGATTTCGCGGCCGGGCGGCGAATCGGCTGCCCGCTGCTGCTGCTGTGGGGGGCGACCGGCGGCGTCGGCCGCAATCAGCGCTCCATGGAGATCTGGCCGCGCTATGCGACCGATATCCGGCGCGCCCAGGCGCTGCCCTGCGGGCACTATCTCTCCGAAGAGGCGCCGAACGAGACCTATGCGGAGCTGCGCGCGTTTTTCGCCGCGCCCGAGCCGGGGCCGATCCGAACCGAGTAACCGCGGCCTGCGCGGACGCTCAGCCACGCTAAAACGGATCGCCGGTGCGGAAACGATTGCCGCAGCCGACACGAAACCGCTATGAACCGCCCGAACGCTCTCCCCCTCCGGCGCGCCGGAGGGCCACCAAGGCGAGCGCGGCGACGATCTCGGGCGCGGCAAACCGGATGGCGGCGATCCACGACGGCGGCAGAGGTGCGCGCTTGGGCCCATGGTGGGATCGGCTCAAGCGTGCGCGTTTCGTGTTGATCGTCACGGCTTTGGTGTTTGCGGCGCTGTGGGAAAGCGGAACGCTCGCCACGCAGCCGGCGCTCGCCTCCTTTGCGATCATCGCGGTTGCGGTCCTGATCCGGGCGGCAAGGGGCGAGATCGCGCGCCAGACCTTGCCGCGTGCCGATTCCCCGGCGCTGCGCGTCGGCGATCCGCTGGTCGAAGCCGTGCTCGCCGGGCTGCCGGATCCGGTGGTGGCGCTCGATCGCCACGGCGACGTGGTCGCCCTCAATGCGCGCGCCAGCGCGATGGCGCCGGCGCTCCGGCGCGGGGAGCCGGTGTCGCTGGCGCTGCGTGTCCCCGAGGTGCTGGATTCGATCCGCCGCGCGGTCGCCACCGGCAACTCGCAACGGGTCGAGTTTTTCGAGCGCGTGCCGGTCGATCGCTGGTACGAGGCGATCGTGACGCCGATGGCGCTCGCCGGCACCGCCTCCCCCGGTCTCGTGCTCGCGGCGTTCCACGATCTCACGCCCTTGCGGCGGGTCGAGGAGATGCGTGCCGACTTCATCGCCAATGCGAGTCACGAGCTGCGCACGCCGCTCGCCGCCCTGTCCGGCTTCATCGAGACCTTGCAGGGGTCGGCGCGTGACGACACGGCGGCGCGCTTGCGCTTCCTGCCCATCATGCAGGCGCAGGCGACCCGCATGGCGCGGCTGATCGACGACCTGCTTTCGCTCTCGCGCATCGAGCTCAACGCGCATTTGCGCCCGGACAAGCAGGTCGATCTCGTGGCCATCATGCGCCAGGTCGCCGACAGCCTGCAGACGCTGGCGCGCGACCGCGGCGTGGAGATCGGCGTAAAGGCGGCCGCCGACCGGCTGCTGGTGCTGGGCGATCGAGATGAATTGATGCGCGTTTTCGAGAACCTCATCGAGAACGCGTTGAAATACGCCGCTTCGGGCAAGAAGATCGATATCGTGCTTTCGATCGGGGAAGGGAGCAAGAGTGCGCGTGAAGCTTCGGTCCGGGTGCGCGACTATGGTCCCGGCATCGCGCCCGAGCACCTGCCGCGGCTGACCGAGCGCTTCTATCGGGTCGACGTCACCGAAAGCCGCGCGCAGGGCGGCACCGGCTTGGGGCTCGCGCTGGTCAAGCACATCCTCAACCGGCATGGCGGGCGCCTGACGATCGAGAGCACGGCCGGCCAGGGCGCCACCTTCACCGCCCATCTGCCGGTGGCGGGTCCTGCGGAGAATACGAATTTGCGAGCGTCCACAAGCAATTAGGGTGTCATTTAACTGTCATCAATCGATCATACAACGATGACATGCGGCGCGTAGATATCCCGGCGGCCTCGGATCGGACCAGGAGACAGACGAGTCTCAGACAGGTCGCCAGAGGCGCGTGGATACCGCGTTGCACAGTATCACCAGCCAGAGCCGGAAGGCTGCTGTCGTGGGTCCAAGCCCGCGATCGCTGAACTTTTGGTCACAACAACAGGAGAGTGCATTGAAATTATTTCAGAGCCTGACTGCAGCCGGCGTGCTTGTCATGGCCGCCGCCGCGCCCGCCGCGGCCCTCGATCTCACGGGTGCCGGTTCCACCTTCGTCTATCCGGTTCTTGCCTCTTGGGCGGATGCCTACAAGAAGGCGACAGGTGTCGGCTTGAACTACCAGTCGATCGGCTCCGGCGGCGGCATCAAGCAAATTCAGGCCAAGACCGTGACGTTCGGCGCCAGCGACATGCCCCTCAGCTCGGCAGATGTGGCGAAGGACGGATTCGTTCAGTTTCCGGTGATCAACGGCGCCGTTGTTCCGGCCGTTAGTCTGCCGGGCATCAAGCCGGGCGATTTGACGCTCGACGGCCTGACGCTCGCCAATATCTACCTGGGAAAGATCACCAAGTGGAACGACCCGGCGATCGCGAAGCTCAATCCGAACGTCAAGCTGCCGGCCACGGCGATCGTGGTTGTCCACCGCTCGGATGGTTCCGGCACGACGTTCATCTGGACCGATTTCCTTTCCAAGATCAGCCCGGAGTGGAAGGATAAAGTCGGGGAGAGCACGGCTGTTGAATGGCCGGTCGGCATCGGCGCCAAGGGTAACGAGGGCGTCGCCAACAACACCATCAACACCGTTGGTGCGATCGGCTACGTGGAATATGCCTACGCCAAGCAGAACAAGATGACCTACGCCAAGATGGTCAACTCGGCCGGCAAGACGGTCTCCCCCGACACCGAGGCGTTCGAAGCGGCCGCCTCGGGTGCTCCGTGGAGCACCGCCAAGGACTTCTACGTGATTCTGACCAACGCACCGGGAGACAAGTCCTGGCCGATCGCCGGCTCGACTTTCATTCTGATGCATGCCAAGCCGCAAGATGCTGCGTTATCGACCGAAGCCCTCAAGTTCTTCGACTGGGGGTATAAGAACGGCAAGAAATTGGCTGCCGACCTGGACTACGTTCCGATGCCTGAAAACGTCGTCGCGCTGATCGAAAAGACCTGGACCGATCAGATCAAGGGCACTGACGGCAAGCCGATTTACGCCTCGAAATAGCTTCCCGCACGTGGAAAGGGCGCCAGCCGGCGCCCTTTCTGTATTCGTCAAAAGTAAGACTTGTGCGGCGGCGTAAAGGCTCGCTTGAGTTGGCTCTTCCAAAAGAGATCGGCAGGGAGAGCTGCAATGCAATCCGCCGGGAGGCGATCCGTGGTCGATGCAGCGTTGAATGGCGAGGTCGCGATCGGCGCGGCACCGACGCGGGCCAAGATGCTCGATCGGCTGCGCCTGCGGGATGCGGTCTTTCACCAGCTGACGCGGGCCGCCGCGGCCGGAGTTCTGATCCTTCTCGGCGCGGTGATCGTATCCCTGATCCTCGGCTCGCTTCCGGCGCTGAGCACGTTCGGCTTCGGCTTTCTGTTCGACCAGCGCTGGAATCCCGTTACCGATAAGTTCGGGGCGCTGCCGGCGATCTATGGCACGGTCATCACGTCGTTCCTGGCGATGCTGATCGCGGTACCGGTCGGATTGCTGATCTCGGTCTTCCTCACCGAGCTTTGTCCGCCGTGGCTGCGCCGCCCGATCGGGATCGCGATCGAGCTGCTGGCGGGAATTCCGAGCATCATCTACGGAATTTGGGGTCTGTTCGTATTCGCCCCGTTTGTGCAGGAATGGGTGCAGCCGGCGCTGATCTCGGCGTTCGGGCCGGTACCGATCCTGTCGTCGGTGTTCGCCGGTCCGCCCTATGGCATCGGGATTCTCACCGCGGGCTTGATCCTGGCCATCATGGTGCTCCCGTTCATCACCTCGATCTCGCGCGACGTCTTCGAGTCCGTTCCGCCGGTGCTGAAGGAGGCGGCCTACGGGGTCGGCTGCACCACCTGGGAGGTGGTGCGTTATGTCGTGCTGCCTTATACGCGGGTCGGCGTCATCGGCGGCGTCATGCTGGGTCTCGGGCGCGCGCTGGGCGAGACCATGGCGGTGACCTTCGTGATCGGCAATGCGCACCGGATATCGGCGTCGATCCTCGCCCCGGGCACCACGATCTCGGCGACCATCGCCAACGAATTCAACGAGGCGGTCGGCGATCTGTACACTTCCGCGCTGATCGCGCTGGGTCTGGTTCTCTTCGGCATCACCTTCATCGTGCTCGCCGCCGCGCGCTACATGCTGATGCGCATCGAGCGGCGGATCGGTTGACGCCATGAACAAGCTCTACTTCGCCCGCCGCCGTCGCAACGCCGTAGCGCTGGTCCTGTCCGTGTCCGCGACCGTGTTCGGGCTGGGGTGGCTGGCTTTGATCCTCGGCGTGCTGCTCTGGAAGGGCATGAGCGGACTATCGCTCAGCGTGTTCACCGAGATGACGCCGCCGCCCGGTGCCGCCGGCGGGCTGCTCAATCCGATCGTGGGAAGCCTGATCCTCACGGTGCTGGCGGTGGCGATCGGGACGCCGATCGGCATTCTGGCCGGGACCTATATGGCCGAATACGGCCGCTATTCCCCATTGACCTCGGTCGTGCGCTTCATCAACGACATCCTGCTCAGTGCCCCCTCGATCGTGATCGGCCTCTTCGTCTACGAGATCGCCGTCGCGCCGGTCGGGCATTTCTCCGGGCTGGCGGGAGCCGTGGCGCTCGCGATCCTGGTCATTCCGGTCGTGGTGCGCACGACCGAGGACATGCTGCTGCTGGTTCCCAACCCGCTGCGGGAGGCAGCGGCCGCGCTCGGCCTGCCGCGCGTCGTGGTGATCGGCCGCGTCTGCTACCGCGCCGCCCAGGCCGGCATGGTCACCGGCGTGCTGCTGGCGGTCGCCCGCATCACCGGCGAGACCGCTCCGCTGCTCTTCACCGGGCTCAACAACCAGTTCTTCAGCCTCGATCTCAGTGCCCCGATGGCGAGCCTGCCGGTCGTCATCTTCCAGTTCGCGCTCAGCCCCTACAAGGAATGGCAGCAGCTGGCCTGGACCGGCGCGCTGATCATCACCTTCACGGTTCTCGCACTCAGCATTATCGCGCGTACGCTCTCTGCATCGAGAAAACAATCATGAACGTCGCATCCTCAACCGTTCCCACCGTCACCCACGCCGCGGTCGATGCCGCCACATTGGACAAGAAGGTCTCGATCCAGGGCCTTAATTTCTACTACGGTCAAAGCCGGGCCCTCAAGGACATCAACCTGCCGCTCTATACCGGCAAGGTCATGGCGTTCATCGGGCCGTCGGGTTGCGGAAAATCGACCCTGCTGCGCATCCTCAACCGGATGTACGACCTCTATCCCAACCAGCGCGCCGAGGGCGAGGTCCTGCTCGACGGCGAGGACATTCTCTCTCCGAAGCAGGATCTCAACCTGCTGCGCGCCCGCATCGGCATGGTGTTCCAGAAACCGACGCCGTTTCCGATGTCGATCTACGAGAATATCGCTTTCGGCATCCGGCTTTATGAAAAGCTGTCCAAGTCGGAGCTCGACGGGCGCGTCGAGACGTCGCTGCGTCGCGCCGCGCTCTGGGAGGAGGTGAAGGGAAAGCTCAACACCAACGGCTTGAGCCTCTCCGGCGGGCAGCAGCAACGGCTGTGCATCGCCCGCACCGTCGCGATCAAGCCGGAAGTGATCCTGTTCGACGAG
The DNA here is from genome assembly GCA_963744275.1 of uncultured Alphaproteobacteria bacterium. Taxonomy (GTDB): domain Bacteria; phylum Pseudomonadota; class Alphaproteobacteria; order Rhizobiales; family Xanthobacteraceae; genus VAZQ01. Next base: position 289,293 of record CAVUSX010000015.1, on the reverse strand, counting down.
CCCTGCTCGGCGCTCGATCCGATCTCGACCGCCAAGATCGAGGAGCTGATCGACGAGCTGAAGGAGGACTACACGATCGCGATCGTCACCCACAATATGCAGCAGGCCGCGCGGGTTTCCGACTTCACCGCCTTCATGTATCTCGGCGAGATGATCGAGTTCGACACCACCAGCAAGATATTCACCGCGCCGCGCGACCGGCGCACGCAGGACTACATTACCGGCCGCTTCGGCTGAGGCGGCTTGCCTCCGCGACGGCGAGGACAGAACAATGGTCATGAACGAGCATACGGCGAAGGCTTTCGACGTCGACCTGCAGGAGCTCACCCGCATGGTGGCGGAGATGGGCGGCCTGGTCGAGAAGCAGATCGCGGATTCGGTCGACGCGCTGGCCAAGCGCGACGTCGAGCGGGCTGCGCGCGTGGTGGCGGCCGATGCCGGCGTCGACGCCCTGCAGCACGAGATCGAGGACAAGGCCGTGCTCACCATCGCGCGCCGCCAGCCGATGGCGGTCGATCTGCGCGAGATCGTGGGCGCGCTGCGCCTGGCCAACGATCTGGAGCGGGTCGGCGACCTCGCCAAGAACATCGCCAAGCGCGTATCGGCGATCACCGGCGACTTCCATCCGCAAAAGCTGCTGCGCGGCGTCCAGCACATGGCGGCGCTGGTGCTGGGCCAGCTCAAGCAGGTGCTCGACAGCTACGCCGGTCACGACCTCAACAAGGCGCTGGCGGTGTGGAGGGGCGACGAAGAGATCGACGCCATGTGCACCTCGTTGTTCCGCGAGCTCTTGACCTACATGATGGAAGACCCGCGCAACATCACCTTCTGCATCCATCTCATGTTCTGCGCCAAGAACATCGAGCGCATGGGCGATCACGCCACCAACATCGCCGAGACGGTGCATTTCATGATCGAAGGCCGGGCGATCTCGGACGAGCGCCCGAAGGGCGACACCACGTCGGTCTTCTCGGCCGCCGGGAAGTAGCAGGAGCCCGAGCGGATGAATGCCAGCATTCTGATCGTCGAGGACGAGGAAGCACTGACGCTGCTGCTGCGCTACAATCTCGAAACCCAAGGCTACGAGGTCGAGACGATCGCGCGCGGCGACGAAGCCGACACCAGGCTCAAGGAAGGCAGCCCCGATCTCGTGATCCTCGATTGGATGCTGCCGGGTCTCTCGGGGATCGAGCTCTGCCGCCGGCTGCGGGCGCGACCGGAAACCCGGCAGCTGCCGATCATCATGCTGACGGCGCGCGGAGAGGAGAGCGAGCGCGTGCGGGGCCTCGCGACCGGCGCCGACGACTATATCGTCAAGCCGTTCTCGGTTCCCGAGCTGCTCGCCCGCGTCAACGCGCTGTTGCGCCGCGCCTCGCCCGAGCGCGTGGCCGACGTGCTCAGCTTCGGCGATATCACCATCGATCGGGAGAAGAAGCGGGTCACCCGCTCCGGCCATGCGATCGATCTGGGGCCGACCGAGTATCGCCTGCTCGAGTTCCTGATGGAGCGGCCGGGCCGGGTCTTTTCCCGCGAGCAGCTGCTCGACGGCGTCTGGGGCAGCGACATCTACATCGATGAACGCACCGTCGACGTCCATGTCGGCCGGCTGCGCAAGGCGCTCAACCGCGGCCACGGCGACGACCCGATCCGCACCGTACGCGGCGCCGGCTATGCGCTCGACGACCGGTTCGGCAAGAAGCCGTCCTGATTACATGGAGTATCGGCTTCGCCCCGCAGCAAGTGCGGGCGGGCGTCCGCGCCGGGACCGCCGCAGACGACCTGAAACCCGCGCTAGCCCCGGAACGGGCGGCGATCACGGCGGCGGTCGCCCGCCGGCTGATAGGCGACCCGCGAATGGTAGCCGCAATAGGGCATGCCGGTGCCGGCCTGACCGCCGCAGAAGAAGAAGTCGGTGCTGCCCGGATCTCCGATCGGCCAGCGGCAGGTGTCTTCCGTCAGCTCGAGGATGGTGCGGCGCTGGCCGAGCGGGATGACGTTGTCGACCAGCTCCGGCTCCTGCTCCTGCTCGAAATCATAGGCATGCGCGAGAGCGGTATTTCCGCGTATGGCGGGACGCGAGACGCGCATCAAATGGGTGTGGGCGCGCGCCTTGCGGGGACGGGGCGCCGACGCGGTCGGGCTCTTGGCGCGTCCCGACAGCCCGAGGCGGTGAACCTTGCCGATCACGGCATTGCGGGTGATGCCACCGAGCTCGGCGGCGATCTGGCTCGCCGACAGTCCCTCGCTCCACAATTTTTTCAGACTCTCGACGCGTTCATCGGTCCAGGTCATGCGTCTTCCCTCAGCGTGAGGCGGCGAATAGGTCTCGACAGAATCCATCCTCAGCTCCGGTCGGCCTTGGGCCGGCCAGATGCTTACTCCCCGCTACTGATGAACTCAGAAACCCGTCCGCCGCACGAAATGTCGTACCTGACGATCAAGAAGCTACAATATGGCGGGAGTCGGGCGCAAGAGTCCGTATTGCCGCGTCCACACCTTCCGATTCGGAAAGCGCCCGACATCCACACCTATCTGCATGAAACAGGGAGGCCGCCGCCTCCCCTCCGATCCGCGGGCGGCCTTCCGTCGATGTTGACAGCCAGCCGGGCCGCAATAGAATATGTGCCTAGTGCCGCCCGGAGAGGCGGCACATTTCATTTCGTACGATTGCTGGCATTTTTTATGAGCGGGCGTACATGAGCGGGGCTCAAATATCGCATTTGTTGCCGACCTACGCGCGGGTCGATCTCGCGTTCGAGCGCGGGGAGGGCGTGTGGCTGGTGGCGACGGACGGCGAACGCTATCTCGACCTCACGTCGGGCGTGGCGGTGAATGCGCTCGGCCACGCCCATCCGCATCTGGTCGCCGCGATCACCGAGCAGGCCAACAAGGTCTGGCACGTCTCCAATCTGTTCCGGATTCCGGAAGCCGAGCGGCTGGCGGCGCGGCTCTGCGCGGCGAGCTTCGCGGACACCGTGTTCTTCACCAATTCCGGCGCCGAGGCGATGGAATGCGCCATCAAGATGGCGCGCAAATACCAGTCGGCCTCCGGCCAACCCGATCGCTTCCGCATCATCACCTTCGAAGGCGCGTTTCATGGACGCACGCTGGCCACGCTCGCGGCCGGCGGCCAGAAGAAATATCTCGAAGGCTTCGGCCCGGTGGTCGAGGGCTTCGACCAGGTCCCGTTTTGCGATCTGGCGGCGACCAAGCTGGCGATCGGGCCGGCGACGGCCGCGATCCTGATCGAGCCCATCATGGGCGAGGGCGGGGTGCGGGTGGTGCCGCCGGAATTCCTCAAGGCCTTGCGCCGCCTCTGCGACGAGAACGGGCTGCTTCTGATGTTCGACGAGGTGCAGACCGGCATGGGGCGCACCGGCGACCTGTTCGCCTATCAGCGCTACGGCGTCGCTCCCGACATCATGGCGCTGGCCAAGGCGCTGGGCGGCGGCTTTCCGGTCGGCGCCTGCCTCGCCACCACCGCGGCCGCCAAGGGCATGACCGCCGGCACGCACGGCTCGACCTTCGGCGGAAACCCGCTCGCCATGGCGGCCGGCAACGCCGTGCTCGACGTGATGCTGGCGCCCGGCTTCCTGGAGCGCGTGCGCCGAACCGCCCTGGTGTTCAAGCAGAAGCTGGCGGAGATCAAGGACCTCTATCCCACCGTCATCGCCGAGGTGCGCGGCGAAGGCCTGCTGGTCGGCCTGCGCGCCCTGGTGCCGAACGCGGAGCTGGTCGACGAATTGCGCGCCGAGAAGACCATCACGGCCGCGGCCGGCGACAACGTGGTGCGGCTGCTGCCTCCGCTGATCGTGAGCGAGGACGAGATCGCCGAGGCGGTCAGGCGCATCGAGCGCGCCTGCAGCCGCTTGGCCAAAGCGCACAAGGGAGTGCGCCAGGAGGCGGTCGGATGAAAGCCAACGGCCTCCGCCACTTTCTCGATCTGACGGACATTTCCAAGGCCACGTTGCGCGGAATGCTGGAGGCGAGCCGCGCCATGAAGGCCAAGCGCAAAGGCGCCGCCGAACGCAAGGGCGCGGCTGAGCGCCCGCTCGCCGGCAAGACGCTGGCCATGATCTTCGACAAGCCTTCGACCCGCACCCGCGTTTCCTTCGAGGTCGCTATGCGTCAGCTCGGCGGCGATGCCATCATGCTCACCGGCCAGGAGATGCAATTCGGCCGCGGCGAATCGCTCGCCGATACCGCGCGCGTGCTCTCGCGCTACGTCGACGTGATCGTGATCCGCATTCTCGACCACGAGGACTTGGCCGAGCTCGCCCGCTACGCCACCGTGCCGGTCATCAACGGTCTCACGCGCCGTTCGCACCCCTGCCAGGTGCTCGCCGACGTCATGACCTTCGAGGAGCACCGCGGCCTGATCAAGGGCAAGACCGTGGCCTGGTCGGGCGATTCCAACAACGTGCTGGCATCCTGGATGCACGCCGCCGAGCGCTTCGATTTCCGTCTGCGGGTCGCGACACCGCCGGAGCTCGCGCCCAAGAAATGGTTGTCCGATTGGGCCAAGGCGTCCGGCGCCGATATCGTCATCGGCAGCGATCCGGACGAGGCGGTGAAAGGCGCGGACTGCGTCGTCACCGATACCTGGGTCTCGATGGGCGACAAGGACGGGCAGCGCCGTCACAATCTGCTCAAGCGCTATCAGGTCAATGCGCGAACCATGGCGCGGGCCAAGCCCGATGCCTTGTTCATGCATTGCCTGCCCGCGCATCGCGGCGAGGAGGTCACCGACGAGGTGATCGATGGGCCGCAATCGGTCGTGTTCGACGAGGCCGAGAACCGGCTGCACGCCCAGAAGGGTATTCTGGCCTGGTGCTTGCACGTCGGCGCACCGTAACGGCAGGCCGCTTTCCGTCGGTCTATCGGCGGCCCGGCCGGCACGGTGAAGCAATGCGACAAAACCCATACTATATAGGGCAGCATGAGCAGTCCCAGCGTCGATATTCCCATCCGCGCGCCGGCGGCCACGTCGGCGGACGACACGATCCTGCCGTTCGAGGTCGCCGCTCTCGACCTGCGCGGCCGCGTCGCCCGCCTCGGTCCGGCGGTCGACGAGATCCTGAACGCCCACGACTATCCGGCGCCGGTCGCCAAGCTGCTCGGGGAAGCGATCGTGCTCACCGTGCTGCTGGGCTCGGCCTTGAAGATGGACGGCCGCTTCATCCTGCAGACCCAAAGCGACGGCCCGGTGCGCATGCTGGTGGTCGATTTCACCACGCCCGGCAAGGTGCGGGCCTGCGCCCGCTTCGACGCGGCGCGCGTGGAAGCCGCCACGGCGTCGGGCCGCGATGCCGCCGGCCTCCTGCTCGGCCGCGGGCATCTCGCCATGACCATCGACCAGGGACCGGATATGAGCCGCTACCAGGGCCTGGTCGCGCTCGAAGGGCAGGACCTCGAGCACGCGGCCCACGAGTATTTCATGCGCTCCGAGCAGATCCCCACCCGCATCCGCATGGCGGTCGGCGAGGAATTCTCCGCCAGCCGCGAAGGCGCCCGCCACCGTTGGCGGGCCGGCGGCATCCTGCTGCAATTCCTGCCCAAGGCGCCGGAGCGGGCCCGCCAGGCGGATCTCGATCCGGGCGATGCGCCGCCAGGCTCGGTGTTTCATGGAGCAGCGCCCCATCAGGTGCCCGAGGACGATGCCTGGGTCGAGGGCCGCTCCTTGTTCGAGACCGTCGAGGATGTCGAGCTGATCGACCCCGGGGTCTCGGCCGAGCGTCTGGTCTACCGGCTATTCCACGAGCGCGGCGTGCGCGTCTTTCGCAGCACGGCGGTGACCGCACAGTGCTCCTGCTCGCGCGCCGGCGTGGCCGACATGCTCAAGAGCTTCTCGCAGGATGATCGCGACCACATGGTCGAGAACGGGGTCATCACGGTCACCTGCGAGTTCTGCAACTCGAGCCATGTGTTCCAGGCATCAGAGGTCGGTAATCAGCAATCAGATATCAGGCGGGCGCCTTCTGATGAGTGACCACTGGCCGTCCCCCGCCGTCAGTTGATCGTGCGTCCGCCCTGCGGGGTGTCGAGCGAGAAGGCCGGTATCTCGATATCGAACGGCTCGCCCGCCTCGGTCACCATGCCGTAGGTCCCGGTCATGAATCCGGAGGGGGTCGGCAGCGGCACGCCGCTGGTATATTCGAAATCCTCGCCGGGCCGCAGCACCGGCTCCTTGCCGATGACGCCGGCGCCGCGCACCTCCTGCAGCCGTCCGAGGGCGTCGGTGATGCGCCAATGGCGCGTCTTGAGCTGGACCGTCTCCCCTCCGAGATTGGTGAGGGTGATGGTATAGGACCAGAAATAGTAGCCGTTGTCCGGCGACGACCGGTCGGGCAGGAAGCGCGGCGTCACCTTGACCTCGATTCCCCGGGAAACGGTTCGATACATGATTGAGCTTTCGGCCTAATTGTGGGCACTTTGACGCGTGAGAATCGCTCGGTAAACGGCCTCCGAGGCGGCTTGAACTTGTCGTGATGACCTGATTTCCAGGCTGCCGCGGGCCCTAGCCACAATTTATGCTGGACCGCGGCCGCAAGAAAGATCGCCAGGAATGCATGCCCCCGTGGTGACGACCGGACGCGATCTGCGCCTCGACCTGTTCCGCGGGATCGCGCTTTGGCTGATTTTTTTCGACCATATTCCCTCCAACGTCGTGAGCTGGATCACGATCCGCAATTACGGCTTCAGCGACGCGACTGAAATCTTCATCTTCATTTCCGGCTACACCGCAGCCTTCGTCTACGGCAGGGCCATGCGCGAGCGCGGCTTTGTGGTCTCCGGCGCCCGCATCCTGCGCCGGGCCTGGCAGATCTATGTCGCGCATATCTTCCTGTTCGCCATCTATATGGCTGAAATCTCCTATGTGGCCACCAGCTTCGACAATCCGCTCTATGCCGAGGAAATGAACATTCTGGATTTTCTGAAGCAGCCCGACATGACCATCGTCCAGGCGCTGCTGCTCAAGTTCAAGCCGGTGAACATGGACATATTGCCGCTTTATATCATCCTTTTGCTGCTGTTCCCGCCGGTCCTGTGGCTCCTGTTGCGCGCCCCGATGCTGGCGCTCGGCGCCTCGCTCGCCCTCTATGTGCTGGCCTGGCAGCTCGGCTGGAATCTGCCGGCTTATCCGGAAGGCTCCTGGTACTTCAATCCGTTCGCCTGGCAGCTCTTGTTCGTGTTCGGTGCCTGGTGCGCGCTCGGCGGCGCAAATCGGCTCGCCCCGCTCTTGCGATGGCCGCCCACTCTGGTCATCGCCGTGCTTTATCTCGGATTCGCCTTTGTCATCGCACTGTCGTGGTACTTGCCGGAGCAGATCAGCATCGTTCCGCATTGGCTCGAGGACCTGATCTACCCCATCGACAAGACCAATCTCGACGTCCTGCGTTTCGCGCACTTCCTGGCGTTGGCGGTCTTGACGGTGAGGTTCGTGCCGCGCACCTGGCCGATGTTGAGCTCGTGGATCCTCTACCCGGCCATCCTGTGCGGTCAGCATTCGCTCGAGATCTTCTGCCTGGGCGTGTTCCTGGCCTTCGCCGGGCACTTCGCATTGGTGGAGATTTCCGGCGCCTTCTGGATGCAGGTGATGATCAGCCTGTTGGGGGTCGCCGCTATGATTGCGATTGCGGCACTGATAACATGGTACAAGAACTTGGAAGGACGAAGTTCCGGGCCGCGTAAGCCTCCGGATGCGGATCTCGCGGGAGGGGAGGCATGAGGGCGTTCATCGCCGTACTGTTGACCGCTTCCGCGCTGGCCGGCCAGGCCCTCGCGGTCGATCCGCCCTCATGCGCGGTCCCGGACAATTTATTGTATGTCGACAGCAACTTGAACCGGGTCACGACGGCGGTCGGCAAGCAGCATCAGCTCGCAATCGCGGTGTTCGGTACCGGCTCGTCGACGCTCGCGGGCGCGGATGGCCCGAGCCTGGCCTACCCGGCGAGGCTCGAAGCGGTGCTCAACCAGAGGCTGTCGAATGTCAAGGTCAGGGTCGCAACCCGGACCAAGGCCGGCCAAACCGCCGAAAGCATGCGGCGCAACATGAACGACTTGTTAGTCGACGAGAAACCGGACCTGGTGATATGGCAAACCGGAACCGTGGATGCCATTCGCAGGGTCGAGCTCGATGAGTTCAGGACGGCGCTGGAGGCCGGCGTGGAGACCTTGCAGTCCGGAGGGGCCGACGTCGTTCTGATGAACATGCAATACAGCCCGCGCACCGAGTCCATCATTGCGGTCGGTCCCTATGTGGACGAGATGCGCGCCGTGGCTCAGCAGCGCGATGTCGCCCTGTTCGATCGGTTTGCGATCATGCGCAACTGGTCCGACGAGGGTGCCTTTGACTTCTACGCCGCGGGACGGGACAATGGCTTGGCGCAGCGGGTCCATGATTGCCTCGGCCGGGCGATCGGGACGCTGGTGATCGAGGAGGGCCATCTTCAGTCATTCGTGAACAAGGCGAGACAATAAATTCAGCCGTTCGTAACAAAAAGGTGCAATAAATTCAGGGACATGGGACGCATCCTGGGGGCTAGCGAAAAAACATGAGTCAATATCGATCTCGACGGCCGATCGCCCTGATCTCCGCAGCGGCGCTGACGGCCGCGCTCGGGCTCGCCCTGGGCCCGCTGCTGGCTCCGGCGCTGACGCGCTCGGTCGCCGCGACTGCAGTCCTTGCGGCTGCGCCCGCTGCCGCGGCCCCGGGAGATATGCACCCCGCCTGCAAGGTCTTGGCCAGAGAGGATCGCCTGGACTATCCGCTCACCCGCGTATCGCGCCATCTCGAGAGCGACCGCGCGATCAAGATCGTGGCCATCGGTTCCTCATCGACCGCCGGCGCCGGCGCCAGCTCGCCCGAGGCCACCTATCCGAGCCGCCTCGAGGCCGAGCTCACGCAGCATTTTCTGTGGCAGGACATTACAGTCCTGAACCGCGGCACCAATGGCGAGGAGGTCGGCGATATGCTGGCGCGCTTCGACACCAGCGTCATCGCCGAAAAACCGGATCTCGTCATCTGGCAGATGGGAACCAACTCGGTGCTGCGCGATCACCCGATCGATCCCAAGGCGACGTTGCTGCATGAGGGGCTGGCACGCCTGAAGGCCATCCACGCCGACGTGGTCCTGCTCGATCCGCAGTATACTCCCAAGGTGATCGCCAAGCCGGAGATCGACGGCATGGTGGCGCAGATCTCGGCCACCGCCAAGGAGCAGAATGTCGACCTGTTTCGCCGTTTCGCCATGATGAGGCGCTGGTATCAGGTCGATCACATGCCGTTCGATGCATTCGCCTCGCCGGACGGGCTGCATATGAACGATTGGAGCTATGGTTGCCTCGCCAAGTGGCTCGGCACCGCGATCGTGGAGGCGGCGACCCGCCCGACCGCGACCGCGAGCAGACCTACGCATTGATCCGCGGCCGAGGCCGGCATCGGGCCTGCCGGCTGACGCGCCGGTCCGGCGCGGATCGTCCAGGCGAGACCGTCGCGGCCTGCGGCGACGAAACCGTCGCGGACGAATGGTCGGGGAAATCGGTGGGGGCATCGTCCATGCACAGAACATTCAACTCGCGCGCCCGCGCCGCCCTGGCGGGGCTGGTCGGCCTATGCGTCCTCGGGCTCGCCGATATGCGACCCCTCGCGGCCCAAAGTCCCGCGCCCGCCTGGGCCGATCCCGAGCTGGTGCGGGCCGCGCGCGCCGAGGGCGGCACCCTCACGGTCTATTCCTCGGTCAACGAGCAGGAGGCCCTGCCGTTCTGGAAGCTGTTCGAGGACGCCAGCGGCATCAAGGTCGAATATGTGCGCGCCGGTGACGTGGTCCTGATCGGGCGCATCGCCATCGAGCAGCGGGCCCGGCAACGTTCCTGGGACCTGCTGTTGAGCCCCGCGGTCGGCCGGCTGCCGCGCGATTTCATGCAACCGCTCGATCTTTCGGAGGCTCGGAACATCATGCCGCAGGCGCGCGACCCCGACCGTCGCTGGTACGGGGTCTACGCCAACTACGACGTTCCCTCCTACAACAGCAAGCTGGTCGACCGGGCCGATCTGCCGAAGAGCTACGAGGACTTCCTGGCTCACAAGGAGTGGGTCGGGCGGATCGCGGTCGAGCAGACCGACGTGCAGTGGCTGAGCGCCCTGTTCACCCATTATGGCGAGGAGCGCGCCCGCAAGCTCGTCGGCGACATCGTGGCGACCCTCAAGCCGGTTCTCATCGACGGCCACCTGGCGCTGGCGCGCGCGGTCGCGGCCGGGGAATATGCCGTCACGTTGAACAATTATCTCAACCTGACCGTGAACATGCAGCTCACCGGCGCCCCCACCGACTATTGGGGGCTCGACCCGGTCGCGGTCTTCTTCGGCTCGGTCGCCGTCAATCCGTTGGCCCCCCACCCCAAGACGGCGGCGCTGGCCGCCAATTTCGTGCTCAGCAAGGAAGCCCAGCACATGCTGACCACGGCCGGGCGGCTGCCGGTGCGGCCGGACGTGATGCCCAATCCGGCGGACGCGATCAGCAAGCTCGGGCAAAGGAAGATCATCGTGGTGGATTTCCCGGGCGATGATGAAAGGAAATGGCAGCGGACGTTCCAGGATCTGTTCCGATCGCGCTGAGGGCGGCTTTCGGATCGGCGCGAAACGGAAAGCCGCGACCGCAATTTTGCTTTCTCGCATTTCAGGCGGAGCACCGGGTTTCACTTTGCCCGCAAATGCTCTAATCCATGCGCGTGTGACAGGGAGATATATAGATGAAGCTTTGTCGATTTGACGAGGACCGGCTGGGCGTGGTGATCGGTGACAAGGTGCACGACGTCACCGAGGCGCAGAGCCAGATCCGGGCGGGCGCGCGTTACGACATGAAAGGCGATGCCGTGATTGCGGCGCTGCCGGCGTGGCGCAAGCGCATCGAGGACATGGCCGCCAAGGCGCCCGGGATCCCGCTGGCGCAGGTCAAGCTGATCTCGCCGGTGGCGCGGCCCTCCAAGGCGATGGCGGCGCCCACCAATTACGGCAAGCATATCGAGGAGATGGCGTCGCGCCGCGACATACCGGAATCCGCCAAGCGGCCCTCGCCCAAGATCGGCCAGGCCGGCATCTTTCTCAAATCGAACTCGGCGATCGTCGGCCCCTCGGAGGGAATTCCGCTGCGGTTTCTCGACCGCCTCAACGAGCACGAGGTCGAGCTGGTGGTGGTCATCGGCAAGCAGGGAAGCGACATTCCGCGCGACCAGGCCAAGGACTACATCGCCGGCTATACGCTGGGCCTCGACATGACGGTGCGCGGTCCGGAAGACCGCAGCTTCCGCAAGTCGGTCGACGGCTACGCGGTGCTCGGCCCCTGGATGGTGACCGCCGACGAGATCCCCGACCCCGACGACGTGATCATCACGCTTCACAACAACAACGAGCTCAAGCAGACCGCCGACACCAAGGACCTGATCTACGACATCGGCCGGCTGATCGAGTTCGCCTCGTCGTTCTACACCCTCTATCCGGGTGACGTGTACTACACCGGTACGCCGCACGGGGTCGGCCCGGTGAAGCCGGGCGACGTGCTGCGGATCGATTCGGCTCCGATCGGTGCGTTCGAGATCAAGGTCAGGGCGCATAAGGCCGGCGGGTGATTTGGTCGGTCCGACGGTCATGAGCCGGGACGTCGTCGTCGTCGGAGCCGGGCAGGCCGCCGCCCAGCTGGGCCTGAGCCTGCGGGCCGGCGGATTTGGTGGCCGCATCCTGATGATCGGTGCCGAGCGGTTTGCGCCCTATCAGCGCCCGCCGCTGTCGAAGAAGTTCCTGACCGAGCGGCGCGATCCCGAGACGCTGCTGCTGCGGCCGCAGACGCTCTGGCGCGACCAAGGCATCGAGCTGGTGCTCGGCACGACCGTCGGTGCGCTCGACCTCGCACGGCGCACGCTCTCGACCACGGACGGGCAGGAGCACGCCTACGGCACGCTGGTGCTCGCGACCGGGACGCGCGCGCGGGCCTTGACGGGTCCGGGCGCGGGGCTCGAGGGCGTGTTCTCGTTGCGCTCGATCGACGACGTCCATCGCCTGCGTCCCGCCCTCGACGCGGCCCGCCGCATCGTCATCGTGGGCGGCGGCTATATCGGTCTCGAGGTCGCCGCCGTCATGCGCCAGGAAGGCCGCGACGTGATGGTGCTCGAAGGCGAGGACCGGCTTCTCAAGCGGGTGACCGGCACCGACGTGTCGGCCTTCTTCGAGATGCTGCACCGCGAGCGGGGCGTCGACATCCGGCTGGGCGCGCGGCTCGCGGAGGTGACCGGGGACGGCGCGGTTTCCGGGGTCCGCCTCGCGGACGGAAGCCTCGTTCCGGCCGACGTCGTCCTGCTGGCGATCGGATCGCAGGCCAACGACGATCTCGCCCGTGGCGCCGGCCTCCCGTGCCGCGACGGCATCCTGGTCGACACGCTCGCCCGCACCCCGGTGCCGGACGTCTATGCGATCGGGGATTGCACGCGCTTCCCGAGCGGCCGCTTCGGCCGGCACATTCGTCTGGAGAGCGTGCAGAACGCGATCGATCAGGCCAAGGCCGCCGCCAGCGCCATCCTGGGCACACCGCGGCCTTATGATCCGGTGCCCTGGTTCTGGTCGGATCAGTACGAGATCAAGCTGCAGATGGCTGGCCTTTCGGACGGCTACGACGGTGCCGAGGTGGTCGGCGATCGCGCCGCGCCGCGGTTCTCGGTGGAGTACCGGGCGGGCGGCAGATTGATCGCCGTCGACGCGGTGAACGATGCCCGCGCCCACATGACGGCACGCCGACGCATTGCCGAAGAATGCGTATCGGCGCAGGCGCCGGAACCGGCCGGGCCCGCCTGATTGCGCCGCGCCGCGACCGCCGGATGGCACGATTTCTGCGATGGCCGCTTGCCGGCAGATGTGCAAGAAGTTCCCGGACGGCTGTCCGACCTTGGGGGTGGATCACGCGGTTCAATCATGATGGAGACGGTCATGCTTTTGCGGAGCTCGATCGGTTCAATCGTGCTGCTGGCGGCGATGCTGGTGACCAGCGCGGGCGCGCGCGCGGCGGATGAAGCCAAGTACCCGGACTGGCGGGGCCAGTGGAGGCGCATCAACATCGCCCCCGGCCCGGCCTCGTTCGATCCGACCAAGACCGTCGGTCCCGGGCAAGACGCTCCGCTGACGCCCGAGTATCAGGGCATCCATGCCGCCAGCCTCGCCGACATGGCGGCCGGCGGCTTCGGCAACGACCGCACCAATTCCTGCTTCTCGCCCGGCATGCCGCGCATCATGAACGTGTATACGGCGATGGAGATCCTGGTCACCCCGGAAGCCACGCATATCCTGATCAACAATATTCGCGACAACCGTCGCATCTACACCGATGGGCGCGACTGGCCTGACGACATCGATCCGTCCTATGCGGGCTATTCGATCGGAGAATGGCGCGATACGGGGGGAACCGGCACCTATGACGTGCTCGCGGTCGAGACCCGCGGCTTCAAGGGTCCGCGCTTCTACGACGATACCGGCCTGCCTCTGCACCATGACAACCAGACGATCGTCAGGGAGCGTCTCTACGGCGACCGGGCCGATCGCAACATTCTGCATGACGACATCACCGTCATCGACCATGCCTTGACGCGTCCCTGGTCGGCGACCAAGAACTACCGCCGCGGCCAGCAGGCGCGCCCGCTGTGGCCGGAAAACAGCTGCATCGAGGCGAACCAGCACGTGCGCATCGGCCAGGAGAGCTACATGCTGAGCGCGGACGGCCTGCTGATGCCGGTCAAGCGCGACCAGCCGCCGCCGGATTTGCGGTATTTCAAGCCATCGCGATGAAATGTTTGACAATCTCGGCGATCCGCTCCTTGTAGGGGCGCCCCTTGTGGGCGCCCGCGCCAGGCACAGGGCGGCCACGAGGGCCGCCCCAAGGGCCGCCCCTACGAGGAGAGCGACATGATCAAAGTCAGGCGGCTCGGCCACGCCACGCTGGCGACCCCCGACCTCGAGCAGCAGGTGGATTATTACGGCCGGCTGCTGGGCTTGAGCATCATCGAGCGGACCAGGGATCGGGTCTTCCTGGGCACCAAGCAGGGCTTCGAGGCGATCGAGCTGGTGCGCGGCGAGGCCGGCGCCCTCGAGCGGGTCTCGTTTCAGATCGCGCCCGGCAGCGACCTCGGCGACGTCGTCAAGCAGCTGCAGAAGGACGGGATCAAGTGCGAGCGCCGCCAAGGCGTCTCGCCCGGGATCGCCGAGGCGGTGACCTTCGAGGACCCCAAGGGCACCCCCATCGACCTCTACGCCGAGTACCAGTTCGCCAAGCCGGACGGCATCCCGAGCATGTTCAACATCCTCAAGCTCGGCCATGTCGCCTACCGGGTGCTCGACGTGCAGAAGGTCGTCAAGTTCTACTGCGACATCCTCGGCTTCCGGGTGTCGGACTGGCGCGGCGACTTCTTCGTGTTCCTGCGCTGCAACACCGATCATCACACGCTCAATTTCATCATCGACGAGAAGCCGCAGCTGCACCACATCGCCTTCGAGGTGCTCGACTGGTCGGAGATCCACAAGGCCGTCGATTATCTCGCCCACAACAAGGTCCACCTGGTGTGGGGCCCGGGCCGCCACGTCATCGGCCACAACGTGGCCACCTATCATCGCAACACGGATCTGGTGCGGGTCGAGATCTTCACCGAGATGGATCAGATGAAGGACGAGGCGCTCGGCTATTTCGATCCGCGGCCCTGGCACCAGGAGTTCCCGCTCTACCCGAAGATGCACGGCCCCGAGACCCTGCGGAACTATTGGGGCTACGGCTCGGAGCGCATCATCCGCGGCTACCAGACCAACGAGATCCCGAGCTACGAGCCGATCCGCTCATAGGCTTGCGAGCGCAGGCGGACCGTTTCGATCCGGAACCGGACCGCCAAGGACGAGACCTGATGCTGAGAAGAGAGCAGAACGATCTACTCACCCAAACCGGCCCCGGAACCCCGATGGGGCGGCTGTTCCGCTGCTATTGGATTCCGGCGCTGCTCGCGAGCGAATTGCCCGAATCGGAATGCCCGCCGGTGCGCGTGAAGCTCCTGGGCGAACGGCTGCTGGCTTGGCGCGATACGGCGGGGCGCTATTCGCTGATCGACGAATTCTGCGCCCATCGCGGTACCTCGCTTTGGATCGGCCGCAATGAGGAAAACGGCCTGCGCTGCCCCTATCATGGCTGGAAGTACGATGTGACCGGGCAATGCATCGAGGTGCCTTCGGAGCCCGAGGAAAGCGGCTTCTGCCGGAAGGTCAAGCTCAAGTCCTATCCGCTGGTGAAGCGCGGCGACGTGCTGTGGACCTATATGGGACCGCCGGAATTGCAGCCGCCGCCGCCGGAATGGGAATTCGCCACCGTGCCGCCCGAGCAGAGCTACATTTCCAAACGCCTGCAGGAGTGCAACTGGCTGCAGGCATTGGAAGGTGGCATCGATTCGAGCCATACCTCGTGGCTGCACCGTGGCGAGCTCGAGATCGATCCTCTTCATCGGGGATCAAAGGGAAATCAATACAATCTCGGCGATGCCCGGCCGCATTTCGAGGTGGTCGAAAGCGCCGGCGGGCTGCTCATCGGGGCGCGGCGCGCCGCCGAGGGCGGCAAGTACTACTGGCGCATCACGCAATGGATCATGCCTTGCGTGACCATGATCGCGCCGCGCGCCGCCCACCCGGCCGGGGGCCATTTTTGGATTCCGATCGACGACGAGAGCTGCTGGGTGTGGAACTGGGACTACCATTCGGTGCGCCCGCTCAGCGAGGAGGAAGTCACCGCCATGCGCAACGGCGCCGGCCGTCACGTGATCTACGAGCCGGGCACGTTCCGCGCCAGGGCCAACAAGGACAACGATTATCTCATCGACCGCGCCGCCCAGAAGGCGGGCATCACCTACAGCGGCATCGCGGGCTTCGCCATGCAGGACTCGTCGGTCCAGGAGCTGATGGGCCCGATCGTCGATCGCAGCAAGGAGAACCTCGTCTCCACCGACAATGGAATCATCATGGCGCGCCATCGGCTGATGCGAGCCGCCAAAGCCCTGGTCGACAAGGGTGAGATACCGCCCGGCGTCGAGCCGGCGCATCAGCGGGTGCGCGCGGTCTCCATCGTGCTGCCGCCCGATCAAACCTTCAAGGAGGCCGCGCAGGAAGAGCTCAAAGTGCGTCCGGGCGTCGCCCACGCCTCCGTCTGACGTCATGAGAAACCGCGGTTGGCGCGACGGACCGGAATCGGAGGCTTTGCTCCGAAAGCGGACCGCATGCGAAGCCGGTCGAACTCGGCGTGGCGCGGAAGCCGCCTTTCGTCGTCGCGGAATTCATCCCCGGCTGGGGCTTCGTGTAGATTGCGCTCCGTCGACCCTCACACCCGGAAGATCAGGTGAGTCAGCCCTCGGGATTCATCGAAAAGCACGGCCTCTGGACCGATGAACAGGGACGGCAGGCCGAAGAGCTCAAGCGCAGGGTCGAGACCGAGGACTTGCGTCTCGTGCGTCTGGCATGGGCCGACCCGCACGGCGCCGCACGGGCCAAAGCGGTGACGGTTCCGGCGTTCATCGGTGCGCTCTCGGCCGGCTACAATATCAACGTCGCGACCACGACGCTTGATTCCGCCAATGCCAGAACCTTCTCGTCGTTCACGCGGGGCGGCGGAATGGGGCTTGCCGAGATGACGGGCTCGCCCAATCTGACGATCGTCCCCGACCCATCGACGTTTCGGGTGCTGCCGTGGGCGCCGGGGGTCGGTTGGATCCTGTGCGACGAGTACTTCAATTCCGGCGTGCCGTTCCACTTTTCGCCGCGGCATCTGCTGCGCAGGCAATTGGGCCGGCTTGCCGACAAGGGAATGGGATTGGTCGTCGGCCTCGAGGTCGAGTGGTATCTTCTTCGCGTCACCCAGGATCAGCTGACCGGGGAAAACATCGGCGCGCCGGGGGTGCGCGGGCGCCCGATCGGGACGTGCCCGCCGGAGCCCGGCTATTCGTACCACTCCGAAACCAATCTGGATCAGATGCAGCCGGTGTTGACCGCGCTGGCGGAGGCATTCGAGAAGATCGATCTTCCGTTGCGTTCGATCGAGAACGAATGGGGTCCCGGCCAGGTCGAGTGCACCTTTGCGGCGCGGGACGCGCTCACCGCGGCCGACAACCTGCTCTTGTTCCGAACCGCCACCAAGCAGATCTGCCGGCGGCTGGGCCATTTCGCGACCTTCATGTGCCGCCCGGCCCTGAAGGGCTGCTATTCGAGCGGGTGGCACCTGCACCAATCGGTGATCGACGCCAGCAGCGGAAGCAATCTGTTCATGCCGGCCGATGGGCGCGACGTGCTCTCACCGCTTGGCCGTCATTTCGTCGGCGGATTGCTGCAACACGCCGCGCCCTCGACCGTTTTCACGACGCCGACCGTGAATGGATACCGTCGTTTCCGGCCGAACTCGCTCGCGCCCGATCGCGCGACGTGGTGCTACGATCATCGCGGCGTCATGATCCGTGCGCTGGGGGGGCCGGGTGACCCGGCGAGCCGGCTGGAGAACCGGGTGGGCGAGCCGTCCGCCAATCCCTACCTTTACGCGATGTCGCAGATCGTCGCCGGCCTGGACGGTGTCGAGAATGCACGCGATCCGGGGCCGCAGTGCGACGAGCCCTATGCGTCCGACCACCCCCTGCTGCCGAAAAGCCTGCCGGAAGCCCTCGATGCGCTCGAGCGGGAGCCGGTGTTTCGCAAGCAGCTCGGCGACGTGTTCATCGACTATTTCCTCAGGCTCAAACGCAACGAGGCCGGCCGCTTCGCGCAATGGTCGGCGGAGCACGCGTCAGCAAGGGTGACGACCCGACCGATTGGGAGCAACGGGAGTATTTCGACTTCTTCTGACCTTGATGCGGGCCTTGTCACACTCTGCTATCACTTGGGGCCACGCCGTGTTTCCCCGGGATCACGACCGACCGGGAGCCTGCGAAGGACCGACGGCATGCTAGAAAAGCTCAACAGCCCACCGTTACGCCGGTCCGCCGCCGCCGATCTCTACGATTGGGACGATCTCGTCCAGGAAGACCGCGTCCATCGCCTGATCTACACCGATCCGGCGATCTTTCAGGCCGAGATGACGAATATCTTCGGCGCCGTATGGGTCTATCTCGCGCACGAGAGCCAGATCGCCAGGAACGACGATTTCATCACCACGCGGCTCGGGCTGCGCCCGATCATCGTGCTGCGGGATTCGAACGGCAGGATCCGCGCGCTGTTCAACCGCTGCACGCACCGCGGCACCACGCTGTGCCGGAAGGAGCGGGGTTCGGCACGCATCTTCACCTGCCCCTACCATGGCTGGAGCTTTCTCAACACCGGCAAGCTGCGGGCGGTGCCGTGGCCGGACGGCTATGCCTGCGACTTCGGCGATTCGAAGTTCAACGTCGCCCAGGTGCCGCGCGTCGACAGCTATCGGGGCTTCATCTTTGCAACGCTCAATCCCGACGCTCCACCGTTGCTCGACTATCTCGGCCCCATCACGCAGCCGATCGATGAATGGCTCGACCGCCATCCCGGCGGCAAGGTGGCGGTGTGCGAGGCCAACCGGCTCAAGTACAAGGGAAATTGGAAGCTCGCCTACGACAATTCCGGCGACGGCTATCATGTCGTGTTCTCGCACCGCTCGCTGCTCGAGATGGAGAACCGCCAGGCCGACGTCGCCAACAAGGGCATGTCCTACTACAAGGGCTCGCCCGACAACGCGCCGATGTACATGGCCTACATGGGCAACGGCCATCATTTCAAGGACAAGCGGCCGAATATCCAGAAGCGGGCCGGCGGGCTGTGGGCCGTGGAAGGGCCGGCGCCGGGCGGGGAGCACTACGTCGAGGAGTTGCGCCGCCGCTATGGCGCGAAGGCGGAGGACATCCTCGATCTCGCGTCCTCGGAGCCGGTGAACATCAATGTGTTTCCGAATTTTTCGTTGCTCGGCAACCACATCCAGGTGTTCGAGCCGGTCTCGGTCGACGAGACCAATGTCACCTGGTACGGCACCGCGGTCGTCGACGAGAACGATGCGCTCGGCGGGGCGGCCCAGGACGTCAACGCGCTGCGCATGCGCACGCAGGAGCAGTTCCCGAATTTCGGCGAGGTCGACGATCTCGCCAATTTCGAGGAAATTCAGCGCGGTCTCGCCTGCATGGAGGATGAGTGGGTCTACATGCACCGCGGGCTCGGAATCCCGGGCCGCGTCAAGACGGACGCGAGCGGAATCATCACCGCGCCCGCGACCGACGAGGCGTTCATGCGCGAATACATCAAGGAGTGGAAGCGGCTCATGAAGGCATCGCCCAGCCTGGTGGTGCAGCGCGAGCCATGAGCACCCGGCGCGAGCATGACCCGTCGCTCAGCTCCTACTACGTGAACGACACGTTCTACCGGGAGCTGGTCGACAACTTCTCGGATTGGCAAAAGGACGAGTTGTTGATCGGCGATCCGGCGTCGCGTGATCTCTTCCGCGGCTTGCTCGAGCGTGAAGCGCGGTTGCTCGATCAGCTCCGCTTCGATGAATGGCTCGCTCTCTACACGCCCGAATGCCTCTATTGGGTGCCGACCACGCCGGAGGGCGGCGACCCGCGGCGCGAGGTCGCGATCTCGTTCGACGATCGCCGGCGCATGGAGGACCGTATCTTCCGTTTGCGCACCGGCTATGCCTGGTCGCAGGCGCCAAAATCGCGCACCGTCAGGATGATCTCGAATGTCGAGGTCTTCGCAACCGGCCGCGCGGATGTCCGCATGGTGCGCTCGAACCTTTTGATCAGCGAGTTCCGGGTCGACGGGACGCGGTTGCTGTCGGGCTGGTGCGGACACCGCTTCGTCCTTGACGCCGGCCGATGGCTGATCGCGGTGCGGCAGGTGAACCTGATCGATTGCGATCAGAATCTGCGCAATCCCAGCATCATCCTGTAGGACGGTGGCCGCCGGGATCGCCAGGATCAAAATCGTGCGCACGGCGATGCCGGAGATTCGCGTTGGTGTTATGCTTCAGGCAATCGATCGCCGCACAGGCTTTACGAGCGCATCAGGAGGGCACCATGCATCGAGCCGATCATCTTTCCGGCGGCTGGCTGAGCCGGCGAACATTGCTCGCGGGTGCGTCGGCAGGTGCGCTTGGAGCCACCACCGGCACGGCGTCGGCGCAGCGCTGCCCGGCGCCGCCCCATGTCAAGGGACCGGTCGTCTGGCTCGATCTCGACCAGCAGGAGCTCGACGACGCCTATGACCAATCGGTTTACGCCTTCAATCAAGCCAATATCAGCGAGCGGCGCCGGGCCAACAGCGCGCAGGCGCTTTCCGTCCTGGGGCCGCCGCAGCGCGTCGCCTATGGTCAAACCGAGATAGAGAAGCTCGATATCTACCGCACCTCGCGCGCCGACGCCCCGATCAACGTCTTCATCCATGGCGGCGCCTGGCGCGGAGGCCGTTCTTCCGACAGCGCTTATCTGGCCGAGCCGTTCGTGAAGGCCGGCAGCCACTTCGTGGTCCCCGACTTCATCAATGTGGTGGAAACGGGCGGCGATCTTTTTCCGATGGTCGACCAGGTCCGGCGTGCGGTCGCCTGGGTTTATCGGAACGCCGCGAGCTTCGGCGGCGATCCTAATGCGCTCTATCTTTCCGGACATTCCTCGGGCGGCCATCTCGGCGGCTGCGTCGTCGTCACCGATTGGGCGCGCGCGGGCCTCCCGCTCGATATCCTCAAGGGTGCGCTGCTCGGCAGCGGCATGTACGATCTCGAGCCGGTGCGGATGTCCAAGCGCAGCCAATACGTCAAGTTCACCGACGCGATCGAGCAGGAGCTCAGCGCGCAGCGCCATATCGATCGGCTGCACACGCCGCTCATCCTCACCCACGGCACGCTCGAGACGCCCGAGTTCCAGCGTCAAACCCGGGATTTCTACGCCGCGGTCAGGAGTGCGGGCAAACCCGTGGAGCTGCGGGTCGGCACCGGTTACAATCACTACGAGACGCAGGAGACGCTCGCCAATCCATATGGATTCATGGGCCGCGCTGCTTTCGAGCAGATGAAGCTCGCCGCCTGATGGTTTGATCCGCCATCGTGGAATGCCGGCCTGCAGGCTGAAGCAGGTGACGCCGCTCATCACGGGCGACCCCGCGTCGCTACGAAAAGTCGGCTGCCTCGTGATCTTGTGCCGGAACGGCAATCCCGTCGACCCGCTTTGGCCGGGAGCAGAGCTCGGAACCGGCCACGCAGACTTAGCCGACCTCGGATATGCCGGCGGCGTTCGTACAAACAGCGCCTTCGGTAAATCATAGGCGCTAAGTCAGGTGGCCGCCTGAGTTGCGCAGGTCCGACGGCGTCGCGCCGAAATGGCGGCGGAAGCTGCGGTTGAAATAGGAAAGATCGGCGAAACCGGCCTCCGCGGCGATATCCGCAATCTTGCGATGCCGCCATAGCGGATCGCGCAACAGCGTGGCGGCTTTCTCCAGCCGCCGCTCCAGCAGGTGATGAGTGAAGCTCTTGCCGGATTCTTCGAGGAGGAGATGGACGTAGCGCGGTGTGACGCCGAGCAAATGGGCGACGGTGATTGCGCTCAGACCAGGATCGCCGCAGCTCCGTTCGATCTCCCGCAGAATGGCTACAAGCCGCGCGGCCCGAACGCCGCGCTGTTGTGCCAGGTGGCGCGCGTCATCTTTCGCACCTAAAAGCAGCGAAACGATATCGTAGACATGCGAGACGGCGAGATCGCAAAATGCCGGGTCCGTCAGTTCCGCATGGCGAAGTGCGTTGACATAGCCGATCAGCAGGGAAAGACCTCCCACATTGCCCGGGAGCCGTCGCGCATTGCAGGCATCGCGATCGGCGATCCTGGCTTCAAGAATGGCGCGGGGCAGCCGCAAGCTGAAGTGCCGCGAGGTAGTTGCGATGACCACGTCGACGGGATGCGCAGCGCTCGCCAGCACAGCTTCCCCCTGCCCGATCACCGCCTCACGACCGCGTTGGTGAAGGATACATCCGCCGGTCAGCGCAACACCAAACAGGAGGTCATCGCTATCGATATGCTCCGCCGTATGCCACCGGTGACACGGTGAAAATAAGGACGACGCCAAACCGAGTCCGGGCAGGCTGAAAAGATCAGCCTTGAAATGGAACGGATGGTCTGCAAGCGGATCGACATCGTGCCTTACAATGGTTCGACTGTAGATTTCGCGATACGCCTCGAGCCGCTTGTGCTCCGGAAAGTCGTCCGTCGAGAAACGGATCGATTTTATGGGAACTGGATCCATGGGAATGACCACTCAGGCGTTGCTTCAATGCCTTCGTCGCGGCTGCACGGGCCGGCGTTCACATCGAAGCAAAATAACAGGCTCAAGCAAGCCGCAATTCGCTCCAGGCATAGTCGATTTCATTCTGAGCACTATGGCCAACTCGGATCCTGTGCTTCGTCGGCGACGTAACAAACGATAACGCACGAGATTCCACCTGTATATGGCGATTTCACAACAGACTAAGACAAATCCTGCGCCGACAGGAAATTCATTGGTCGAAAATGGATTGAAATTGGGTGTGCTCATGAAAGGAGGCTACGCGGCTCTACCGTCGGCCCGGTCGCAGCTCCGCCCAATTTACGCCGGCCGTCATCCGTCGTGAAGCTGCCAGCGCGTTGGGCGTCCATGGCAGCGCCTGCGCCCGCCCACGCGAGACATGTCAGCTCCCGTCCGAGGACCGCCGCGCCTCGGCCCGAATACCGGATGGGGTATCGCCGAATCGACGCCGAAAGGCCCGGTTGAATTGGGAGAGGTCTGCAAAGCCGGATTCGAGCGCGATATCGGCGATCCGGCGGCCGAGACGGCGGGGGTCGCGCAAGAGCGCGGCCGCCCGCTCCAAGCGCCGCTCCAAGACGTGTTTCGTGTAGCTGCGTCCGGTTTCCTCAAGCAGCAGGTGGACATAGCGCGGCGTTATGCCCAACTGTGCGGCGATAGTGCCGGGGTTCAGGCTGAGATCGGCCGATTGTTGCAGGATCGTCCGCAAAATGGCCGCGAGGCGTGCGGCACGTACCCCGCCCTGTGCCTCGAGCTCCCCCGTATTGACTTCGTCGCCGAGTACGAAGGCAACCAGATCGACAAGATGGTTGCCGAAGCACCGAGCTGCCGCCGAGTGCTCATCGAGGTCTAGTGCGGATGTCTCTTCCAAATATCCAAGCAGAAAGCGAAGGGAAAGGCCGTCACGCAATTTGGTGCCGGCGAAGCGGTCAACGTCGGGCTTCAGATTGGTGATCCTGCTGCGCGGAATCAACAGGGCGAGAAATCGGGACCTCTCTCCGGTGCAAATCCGTGCGGCTCTTGTATTGTCGATGACAAATCCCTCGCGCGGTTCGATCTGACTTTGCTGCTCGCCTTGTGTCGCGTCGGCCAGACCTTCTTGCCACAACTGGACCACGATGTCGTCGTCGCCATCGCTCGTGTGGCGCGTGTCACGAATCATCTCCGCCGAAGTCATGGCGATATCGGCGATTCTCACTCCACCGAAGAGGCGCATGGAAAGCCTTCCGTGAAATGGCAAGGAACCAAGCCGTGCAACATCGGCCCCGACGACATGCCGAAATATTTCTTCGCAGAAGGCCGGAAAGCGGTCGCGCTCGGGCAGCGCGTCGGTCTCGAAACGAAGTCGGCCTGGCGTGTTGTCGGTCATAAGCAACCGTCCCGGTCGAACGGGTTCGCGTTCGGTCGAATGGGGGTTAACAGATCGGCGGCCTCGCCGCAATTCACTCTGGGCACAGGAGAGTTCGCTGCCTGCATAGTTGATGCGGCTCCGGCTGTGGCCCCGGCGCAACACCGCCAGCAAACTTGCGCCAATTTCCCTCATGGCATTGCCACCTTCGCAATGATCCAAGACGCGCGCGCGGATGCGGATAGGATCGCTGCGGTCAACATCGGGGGACCGTGGTGAGAGAAATTGCAGAGCACTCCTACGAGCTCTTGCCATGCCGAAATGGCGGGCGGGAAATAACCGCCCGGTCGGCAAGCCGACCCCGCATTGGGGCGGGGCCGAGGACCGGGAGCATGAACGCGCGCGCGGCGGGTTTCAAAACCCCAATGGTGCGCCGGCTGCTGGCCACCAGCTCGCTGGTGGCCGTGATGGCCGCCGCGGCCGCGCCGCAGGCGCTCGCGGCCGCCTGCCCCACGACGCTCGGCCCCGGCACGTCACCGGCTGCACCAATGCCGGCGTGCTGAGCGGGATCAACATCACCAATGCCACCGTCACCACCGCCGTCATCAATACCGGCACGATCAGCCCCGGGCGGGATCAACCTCGTCAACAGCACCCTGCTCGGCGCGATCAACGATACTGGCACTATCGCAGGCGGGATCAGCATCGACAGTGCCAGCAAGATCAGCGGCATCAGCGGCATTTTTGTCGACAATGCCGTAACGCTTCGGCGGCGGCATCAATAACAATGGAATTATCTCTTGGCCCGAATTTCCGGTAAACATACAGCACTGTCTGTCACGGGCGGGATCATCAATAGAGGCGTGATCAGCTCGGATTTGGCCGCCGGCATTGGTGTCGGCAGCGTGACGACGTTCACGGGCGGCATCGTGAGCAGTGGCTCGATCACGGCACGCGATACTGCCGATCTCCGCAGCCGGCTTCTCTATCTTCACGGGCGGAATCGCCAACAGCGGAACGATCAGCTCGACTGATAGGATCGGGATTTACCTCGACCTTTCCGCGAGTTTCGCCGGTGGCATCAACAACAGCGGCACGGTTCTGGCGAAAGCGTCCGGCATCGATATTGATCAGGTCTCGGCCTTTTCAGGCGGAATCACCAACAGTGGCACGATCATCTCGACGAACGACCTCGCCGTCGACATCGCGCAAGTCTCGCTGTTCACGGGCGGCATCAAAAACAGCGGGACGAT
Organism: uncultured Alphaproteobacteria bacterium; assembly: GCA_963744275.1. Lineage (GTDB taxonomy): Bacteria > Pseudomonadota > Alphaproteobacteria > Rhizobiales > Xanthobacteraceae > VAZQ01. The sequence continues at coordinate 264,362 of CAVUSX010000015.1, read as the reverse complement.
CAGGTCGGCCGTTACTACCGCGATAGACATCAATGCCGTCTCGACGTTCTTGGGCGGTGTCACCAATAGCGGCGTCATCTCCGGCACCACGGGAATTCGTACTGCAAAACACGCCCGGCGTGAGCATCTTCAATTCCGGCACCATCACCGGCACCGGTGGGACCGCGATCCAGTCTCGCGGGCGCCACCAACACGCTCACGCTCGGGCCGGGCTTCGTGATCAACGGCAAGGTGATCGGCTCAGGCAGCGACATCTTCCAGCTCGGCGGCGCCGGCAGCGGGAGCCTTCGATCTCTCGACCATCGGCGCCACCCAGCAGTACCAGGGCTTCACCACCTTCAACGTGGTCAGCGGGACCTGGACGGTGAGCAACACGTTCAGCCAGGCGCAAGCCTGGAACGTCAATGGCGGTACGCTCGCCGGCACCGGAACCTTGAGCGCGGTCAACGTCAATGCCGGCGGCACGCTGGCGCCCGGCGTGCCGGGCTCACCCGGCGGGACGCTGAATATTCAAGGCAATCTGGTGCTGGCGAGCGCGGCCACCTATATGGTCGACATCTCGCCCTCGGCCGCCTCGCGCGCCTTGCCACCGGCACTGCGTCCCTGGCCGGCACCGCGCAGGTGGTGTCGCAATCGGGCTTCTATGCGGCCGGGACCAAATTCACCATCCTGACCGCCAACGGCGGAGTGAGCGGGACCTTCGGCAGCCTCACCACCTCCAACGCGATCAGCGCCAGCCTGTCCTATGACGCCGACGACGTGTTCCTGACCGTCAAATCCAATCCGCTGCTGACGCAACTGCCACTGAGCGCGCCGACCAATATCCGCAACGTCGCGGCCGCGATCGACGGCGCGGTCGCCGGCGGTGCGATCCCGCCGGCCGGGCTCGGGAACCTGTTCGGCCTGCCGGCGCAGACCCTCCAGAACGACCTGAACCAGCTCACCGGCGAGGCCGGCACCGGCGCGCAGGAGAGCGGGTTCCAGATGATGAATTCGTTCCTCTCGCTGCTGTTCGATCCGTTCGCGGGTGCCGGCAGTGGCGGCGGCGGCCCGGCCATGGGGTTTGCGCCCGAGCACCCGCAGGCGCTGCCGCCCGATATCGCGCTCGCCTATGATTCGGTGCTCAAGGCGCCCCCGCTCGCGGCGCAGCGGCCTTGGAACATGTGGGGGGCGGCCTATGGGGGCACCGCCAATATCAATGGCGATCCAACCGGCGTGGGCAGCAACAATCTCACCACCCACGCCGGCGGCTTCGCGGCCGGCCTCGACTATCATGTGGCGCCCGACACCGTTGTGGGTTTTGCGCTCGCCGGCGGCGGCACCTCCTGGGGGCTGGCGGCCGGATTGGGCGGCGGGCGCTCGGACGTGTTCCAGGCCGGGCTCTACGGCTCGCAGCGCTACGGTGCGGCCTACCTCTCCGGTGCGCTCGCCTATGCGTCCTATTGGGCGAGCACCAGCCGCACAGTCACGTTCGCGGGCCCCGATACGCTTGCCGCCTCGTTCAACGCGCAGAACTTCGGCGGGCGCCTGGAGGGCGGCTACCGGATCGCGGCTTGGGCGCCGTTCAGCGTCACCCCCTACGCCGCCGTACAGGCGCAAAGCTTCTGGTCGCCGGGCTACAGCGAGAGCGGTGCGCTCGGCGCGGCCGATCCGTTTGCGATGACATACAATGCCCAGACCGCCACGGTGGTGCGTTCGGAGCTGGGCAGCCGGTTCGATCAGGTCTTCGTGCAACCCGACGGCGGCAGCGTCGCCCTGTTCGGCCGCGCCGCCTGGGCGCACGACTGGCAGAGCAATCCCAACCTGACCGCGACCTTCATCGGCCTGCCGGCCGCGAGCTTCGTGGTCAACGGCGCCGCGCCGCCGAAGAACCTCGCACTCGTCACCGCCGGCGCCGAATGGCGCTTGAGCAACGGCTGGTCGTTCATGGCCAAGTTCGACGGCGAATTTGCCGGCGGCGCGCAGACCTACACCGGCACCGCGCGGGTCAAATATGCCTGGTGAGTGCCGACGATTCGGCTCTGTTTGTTACTCCAAGCTCAGGTCGAACACGCCGAGTCGATCCGGTCATAGGGACGGAAAGGGGAGCATCAATCAGGATTTCGAACCGCCGGTCCCGGGTGGGTAGGTCAGACGCCGCTTGCCTGGTCGAGGTCTTCCGGCAGTACCTCGACATGGGCCCAGCGACAGAATTCCGCGAGGGATTGGATCTTGAAGGCTCCATGCGTGTTCGGATCCCAAACCGCCCAACCACGCTCGCGTCCCCACTCCCAATCGGGCGCCAGTGCCTGCGTCAGGCGCCGCAAGGCATCGTTCGGGTCGCCGACTTGCAGCACGATCACGGCGTGGAAGTACCGCTCGATCTTCCAGTAGCGATCGATTTCCAGAACCATGGGATCGCCGAAGGCGGCCAGCGCCGCGCACAGCTTTCCCGCGGCGGCAGCCGCCGAGGCAAGATCGGGCGTCTCGAGCATCACCCGAACCGAAACGCGCTGCGTCACCATCGTCTCCGGTCGGGGGAGGCCACGACCTCACCTATCCAAGGTCGGGTCGAGCACGATCTTGCCGGCGACCGCGCCCGACTCGATCAGCCGGTGGGCTTCCGTCGCGCGCGACAGCGGCAACACTCTCTCGATCTGGGCCTTGATCTTGCCTTCGACCGCGGCCGCGAAGCATTTGTCGCGGTCGGGTGGGTGATAGCCGGGCTGGCCCTTGATGGTGATCTGCTGGTGGTAGAGGTGGGAGAAGTCGATGGTCACGTTGGGGCCGCCGTGGGCGCCGGCGGTGACCAGGCGGCCGCCGAAGCCGATGGCGTGGAACGCCTGCGGCAGCACCTTGGGGTTGGCGATGTTGTCGTAGAGCACGTCGACGCCGCGGCCATCGGTCAAGCGCATCGCCTCGGCGCGAATGTCCTGGGTGTTGTAGTTGATGCCGAAATCGGCGCCGAGCGCGAGCCCCTGGGCGACCCGATCGTCCGAGCCGGCGGCCGCGATGACCTTGGCGCCGATCACGTTCTTGGCGATCTGGATGCCGGTCAGCCCCAGATTGCCGCCGGCCCCCATGATCAGAACGGTCTCGCCGCGCGCCAGCCTGGCGGTGTTGACCAAGAGGTTCCAGGCGGTCGGCGCGTGCCGCATGATCACGGCCGCGTCGCGGAAATCCAGGCCCGCCGGAACCGCGACCGCCATGCAGGCCGGCACCGCCACCAATTGGGCGAAGCCGCCCGGCCGCTTGATGCCCATCATGCCGGTCGGCCCGGCATAATCGTCGCAATCCTCCGGGCAGGGATCGAGCGGCATGGTGCCGGCGACCGCGACCCGGGCGCCGATCTGCCAGCGGGTGACCCCGGGCCCCACCGCATCCACGATGCCGGCGCAATCGACGCCCGGAATGAGCGGCAGCACCGCCGCCCGGCGCGTCTCCTTGCCGGCGCGCAGGCTCACGTCGAGCACGCGGTTGACGGTCGCGGCGTGAATCCTGACCCGGATCTCGCCCAGGCGGGGAACCGGATCGGGAACATCCTCGTATTTGAGAACCTCGGGCGGCCCGAATTCGTGGATCACGATCGCCTTCATCCGAAACCCGTCTCCCTGCAGCGCGCCGCGCGGCCATCACTCGCTTGAATGTTTTGGCAAGTCAATGCAGGAGGCGGCGCCCGCGAATATCGCGGCCCGCCGTCTTGAGCCGAGCGCGCGCGCGCTAGCGCTTTCTTGCATTGTCGCATTTTCGAACGGAAAACCGGTGTCCACTTTTCCTGAAAATGCTTAGACTTCGGGCTCGACCTTTCCTTCACACCCAGACCGGGGACCCGTTCCATGACCATCTCCATGTACAAGGTGTCGGTGCCGATTTTCGTGCAGCTCCTAACCGCGCTCTCCGGTGTGCTAGGCAAGGCCGCCGCCCATGCGGAGGCCAAGCAGATCGATCCCGCCTTCCTGCTCGGCATGCGGCTTTATCCCGACATGTATCCGCTGGTGCGGCAGGTGCAGCAGGCGACCGCCCACCCGATCCGGGCCTGCAGCGCGCTCTCCGGCGCGGAGCCGCTCAACCTGCCGAACACCGAGACCAGCTTCGCGGAGCTCGAGAGCAGGCTCGCCAACACCATCGAATACATCAAAGGCTTCAAGCCCGCCCAGATCGACGGCACCGAGGACAAGGAGCTCGTTCTCAAGTTCGGCAGCAACGAGCGCAAGTTCAGCGGGCAGGGGCTGTTGCTCAATCACGTGCTGCCGAATTTCTATTTCCACTGCACCACCGCCTACGACATCCTGCGCCACTGCGGGGTCGAGCTCGGCAAGCGGGATTTCATGGGAACGCCGGTGAATTTGTAAGCGCGACCCAGGCTCTCGTAGCCCGCATGGAGCGGAGCGGAATGCGGGACCGCCGCCCCGCATTGCGCTGCGCTCCATGCGGGCTACTGCAACCCCGCCGCCTTCAGATATTGCAGGTCGACGAAGCGCTCGGCGGCGGGGAGCGGGGCTTTCAGCTCGCCGGTGCGGCCCAGGAGCTCGATCACCGCCGTCAGGCCCGCCATGTCGATCTCGGCCTGCCTGGGCATCACGCCGCGGTCGGGCTCGTAGAAGAAGGCGAGCACCGCCCGCGCCACCTCGGGCGGGGCGCCGGTCGATTCGGCGGCGATGCGGGTCATCTCGTCGCGATTGGCGGGATCGCGCATGAATCGATAGGCGGCCCCGAACGCCCGGGTGAAGCGCAGCATCGCATCCTTGTGGGACTGCGCCCAGTCGCGGCGCGCCGCGATGACGCTGAACTGCAGGGCCGGGATGACCTCGAGCGAATTGCCGAGCTTGCTGAAGCCCTTGCGCGCAAAGACGATGTCGTCGGGCTGGCCGAGCGGAACGGCGGCGCATTCCCCGCCAGTCAGGCAATCGGCGCGCACCGGCGTGCCCACCAGCTCCTTGGTGCGATAGGAACCTTCCGGCAGCCCGTGGCGGGCGAGCAGCATGCGGGTGGCGATGGAGATGGTGTCGATCGGCAGCGACAATCCGATGAGCTTGCCGCGCAGATCCTCGAAGGACTTGATCTGCGGCTGGGCCACCAGGCTGTAGATCGTATTGGCGGCCGCGCCCACCACGCCGACCGCGTTGGAGCCGCCCAGCACCGCCTGGATCAGATAGGGCGTCGCGGTGTGGCTGAGCTCGACATTGCCCTTGTCGAGCTCCTCGATCTGGTAGTGGGTGCCGCGCAGCCCGACGACCTCGAGGTCGATGCCCTCGCGCTCGAGGAAGCCCTTGCGCTGCGCCACCGTGAGGGCGACCGAGGAGATGCTGCGCGCCGAATTGGCGATCTGCCCGTAACGCAGCGTGATCTTGTCCTGCGCCCGCGCCGCCCCGGCCCATCCGGCACAGCCAATGGTTACCGCGCACACGAGTGTGACGGCGGTGTTTACAAGGGTCCTGGCGCGACGGCGCATCTCGTTGTCTCCCTGCGGTTCGACGATCATTGTCCGGCGTAACGGGCGGCTTGCTCCACCAGCTCCCTGGGGGTGGCGACCGCGCCGGCGACGATTTTCTGCACCGCGTCGCCGCTCAAGGGCTCGACGCCGAGATTGCGCTTGTGCATGTCGGCGACGAATTCGGGGTCCTGCATCGTCTCCATGAAGGCCTGCCGCAAGGCCGCGGCGCGCTCGCCCGGGATGCCGGGCTCGGCCACGAGCGAACGCCCGATATCCGGCCCGCCGCCCATGAGGCCGAGAATGCGCCGCGACTTCTCGTCGACCGCGAGATCGATGAGGCCCGGAACATCGGGCAGATCCTTGATCCGCTGCGCCCCGTGGGTGTAGAGGCCCTTGGCCTTCTTCTCGGTGAGCCAGTCCTGCTTGGTCAGCTGGATCGCCTCCCAGCTCATGCCGCCGATGGCATCGACCTCGCCGCGCTCCATCGCCAGCGCCATCGGGGGCGAGCCCGGAAAGCCGCGCACGATCTTGAATTTGGTGCCGATCAGATCGTTGAGGGCGGTCGGAATGAACGAGGAGCTGTTGGAGGGGACGCTGGCCGCGATGATGATCTGCCGCTCCTTGGCCTCCTCGATCGATTGCACCGCGGCGGTGTGCCAGACCATGGCGAGCGTCGCGGTCGACACGATGCGCCCGATCCAGACCAGCTTGACCGGGTCGAACTCGCCCGGCCCGCCCAGCACCTTGCCGAGCGTCAAGCTGTCGAGGAACAGGCCGAGCGAGGTCCCGTCCTGCGGCGTGATGGTCGAGATATAGCCGGCCGCCTTGACCCCGCTGCCGCCCTCCATGTTCTTGACCACGATCGAGGGATTGCCCGGAATGTGGCGGCTGAAATACGGCAGCAGCACGCGGGCGTAGATGTCATAGCCGCCGCCGGGCGGAAAGCTGACATAGAGATTGATGGTCTTGCCGCGATAGAAATCCGCGACCGGCTCCGCCATGGTGGCGGATGGCGCGAGCAGCGCCAACAAGACCCACAGGCATTCGATTCTCACCCGCCGGATGCCGAATCGGTCGTCCCTGCGAAAGCAGGGACCCATACTCCGTGCCCTCTCGATCCGCTGGGGAGTATGGGTCCCGGCTCGCGGCCGCTGCGCGGCCTTGGCCGGGATGACACTGGTGTCCTGTTTGATAGACCGTCTCCGATTGGTGCGCTTGCGTGCCAACCACCCACGTTTCCTATCACATCTTGGCCGGATGTGCGCGCAACACGGTTTCGTCGATGTCGGTTCCCCAGCCGGGGCCTGCCGGCAGCACGAACATGCCGCCCGCGACGGTGGGCGGATTGGTGAGCAGCTTGGGCTTCCAGGGCACCTCGTCGGCGTCGAATTCCATGATGCGGAAATTCGGCACCACGGAGGCGAAATGGGCCGAGATCACCGCCGACAAGGGGCCGCTGAAATTGTGCGACGCGATGTTGACCTCGTAGGCGTCCGCCATGGCGGCCATGCGCAGCGCTTCCGGAACGCCGTTGTATTGCGGATCGATGATGGCGACGTCGACGCAATGGTGGTCGAGATAGGATTTGAGCGCGCGGCGGCCGAGGATCGTCTCCAGCGATCCGATCGGAGTGGTGGTCGACTGCCGGATCAGGCTGAGCGCCCTGGGCTCGTAGAGATCCATCTCCAGCCACATCAGCTCGAACGGCTCGAGCTTCTTGGCGAGCCGCCGCAAGCCCTCCGGCTTGTAGTTGAAATTGAGGTCCACGATGAGGCGGACCCCTGGCCCGGCGCCTCGGCGCAATGCCGTGAGCTGCGCGATCAAGGCCTCCACGATGGGCTCCGGCAGATTGAGCTCGGGATGGCCCTCGCCGCGCGCCGAGCCGGGAGTATATTGGCCGCCACCCCGCTCATCGAACACCAGCACATTGGTCTTGAGCGCCGCAAAGCCGCGCTCGAACGCCTCGCGGCCGGCGGCCTCGAGATCGGCGAGCGAACGCACCGCCGGTGCCGCGATCACTTTGCCGTCGAAGAAGGAAGCGCAGCGCGCGCGGATCACGCCGCAGCGCGACCAGTAGAGCGGGATGCGCTCGCGCAGCGCCCCGCCGAACAGCTCGTGCACCGGGACGCCGAGCGCCTTGCCCTTGAGGTCGAGGCAGGCGTTGAGGATGGCACCGGCGGCATTGGATTGGAGCCCCCCGGTGGTGGTGCGGATCTGCGAATAGAGCGCCGCATCGATGCGGCCGATGGCGCGCGGGTCCTCCCCGATCAGGCCCGCCCCCAACCCATGGATCAAGGCCCCGAGACCGCGGCGCCGGCTCTCCTTGAATTCCGCCCAGCCGGCGAGCCCATCATCGGTGGTGATCTTGAGGAACGAATAGGTGTCCCAGCCGCCGTCGGCGTGGAAGTCCTCGATTTTCGCGATCTTCATGATGGTCCTTCTGGGCGCTCGAGGGCGGTTACCGCATGGTGCCACTTCCAAGGGGTCGCTTCACGCTCCCACATGAACGGCTTTTTCACAGAATAACGGCGGGCAACATGCTAGTCTTGCCACCGGAGATGGCGCGGTTGGAGGACCTATGCGGCGACGCGACTTCGTTACCCTTTTGGGCGGCGCCGTGGTCGCTTGGCCGCTCACGGCGCGCGCGCAGCAGCCGGCGCTGCCGGTGGTCGGCCTCGTCAACGGCAGCTCGCTCGATGCTTCTGCGCGTGACGTGGCCGAGTTTCGCAAGGGCCTCAATGAAACCGGCTACGTCGAAGGCCAAAACGTGACGGTCGAGTATCACTGGCTGGAGGGCCGGTACGACCGCCTTACGGCACTGATGGCCGACCTGGTCCGCCGCCGCGTGGCCGTGATCGCCACGCCGGGCACCACGCCCGGTACGATCGCGGCCAAAGCCGCCACAGCGACGATCCCGATCGTCTTCGGTGTCGCCGAAGATCCGGTCCAGCTCGGTTTTGTCGCCAGCCTCGCCCGGCCGGGCGGCAACGCGACGGGAAGCAATTTTTTCAGCCAGGAGGTGGTGGCCAAGCGACTGCAGCTCTTGCATGAATTGGTGCCCAAGGCTGTTCGTGTCGCGGTGCTCGTCAACCCGGCCAACGCTGCGTCCGCCGAGTCCACGTCGCGGAGCGTGAAGGCGGCGGCCTCCACCATCGGGCTGCAGATCCAGATCGTCAACGCCGCCACGATCGCCGAGATCGATGCGGTGTTCGCCACCTTTGCCCGCGAGCGTCCCGACGCCCTCTTCATCGCTCCCGACGGGTTCCTGTTCAGCCGCCGCGTGCAATTTGCCACCTTGGCGGCGCGCGAGAGGATTCCGGCGACCTATACCAGCCGTGACGAGGTCGCGGCCGGTGGGCTGATGAGCTACGGAACCGACCTCGCCGACACGTTTCGTCAAGTCGGCGTCTATACCGGCAGCATCCTCAAGGGCGCCAAGCCCGCCGATCTGCCGGTGCTGCAACTGACCAAATTTGCGCTGGTGATCAACCTTCAAACGGCGCGAGCGCTCGGCATCGAGGTCCCGCCCGGTCTGCTCGCCAGCGCCGATGAGGTGATCGAATGAGGCGACGGGAGTTCATCACGCTGCTTGGCGGTGCGGCGGCGACGTGGCCGCTGGCGGCACGCGCGCAGCAGCCGACGATGCCGGTCATCGGTTTTCTCAACAGCACCTCTGACGCGAGCGGACAAGCCGTCGCGGAGTTCCACCGCGGCCTGTCGGAGACCGGCTATGTCGAGGGTCGGAACGTGGCCGTCGAATACCGGTGGGCGGAGGGCCAATACGATCGACTGCCTGCGCTGGCGGCAGATCTGGTTCGCCGACAGCCTGCCGTGATCGTCACCACCGGCGGTATCCCGTCGGCACTGGCCGCCAAGGCCGCGACCACCGCGATCCCGATCGTCTTCACGATCGGGGCTGACCCGGTCGAGGTGGGGCTCGTCGCGAGCCTGAACCGGCCCGGCGGCAATATCACGGGTGTCAGCATCCTGAACGTGGAGCTGGCGCCGAAGCGCCTGGAGCTGCTGCACGAGCTGCTGCCCGCGGCGACCGACATGGCGCTCCTGGTCAATCCCAGCAATCCCAATGCCGAGATCCAATCGCGGGACCTGGAGGCGGCCGCCCGCACGCTCGGGCTCGAGCTCCATGTGCTGCATGCCAGGGCGGAAGGCGATTTCGAGCCGGCCCTTGCAGCCCTGGCGCAAATGCGAGCCGGTGCGCTCCTGATCGGACCCGATACGTTCTTCGTCAGCCGGTTCGCGCAACTCGCCGCATTGGCGCTCCGTCACGCGGTGCCCACGATTTCCCAGTACCGTGAGTTCGCCGTGGCCGGCGGCCTCATGGGCTACGGCGGCAGCCTTTACGAACCGGTCCGTTTAGCCGGCCTTTATGCGGGCCGGATTCTCAAGGGCGAGAAACCCGCCGAACTGCCGGTGCAGCAGTCCACAAAAGTCGAGCTGGTCATCAATCTCAAGACTGCCAAGGCGCTCGGCCTTACCGTTCCGCTCGCGCTCCTCACCCGCGCCGACGAGGTCATCGAATGAGGCGGCGTGAGTTCATGACGCTTCTGGGCGGTGCGGCGGCGGCATGGCCGGTCGCGGCGCGCGCGCAGCCGCGGGCAGCCACCCCGGTAATTGGGTTCCTTCACCCCGCATCGCTCGACGAGCAAGGATCATTCCTGGCGGCAATGCGTCAAGGCTTGAACGATATCGGTTATGTCGAGGGCCAAAACCTAGCGATCGAATACCGCTGGGGTGAAGAATCATGCCGATCGGCTGCCCGCATTGGCGGCCGATTTGGTCCGTCGTCAGGTAGCCGTAATCGTCACGGGCGCTACACCGGCAGCGCTGGCGGCGAAGGCGGCCACCCAAACGATCCCGATCGTTTTCGTATTGGGTTCGGACCCAGTCGAGATTGGTCTAGTTGCCAGCCTGAATCGCCCAGGGGGCAATCTCACCGGTGTTACCAATCTTGCGAACACGTTGGTGGCTAAGCGGTTAAACCTGCTCAGCCAATTGGCGCCTGATGCTGCGAACTCTTGGCCTGCTCGTAAATCCAAATAATCCGAATACCGAGGCTGATACCAGAGAGGGAGAGTTGGCGGCGGCGGCGCTCGGGCGGAAAGTGATTGTTCTAAAGGCCGGCACGGAAGGTGAAATCGAGGCCGCCTATTCGGAGTTGGTGCGGCAGAAGGTTGACGCGCTCTTTGTTGACGTCGATCCATTCTTCACCCGCCAGCGCACTCAACTTGTTGCATTGGCGACGAAGTATGCGATTCCTGCGACCTACGCAACACGCGACTTCACTGTCGCTGGAGGCTTGATGAGCTACGAAACGAGCCGCTCCGATTCTGCTCGTCAGGTCGGCAGTTACGCCGGGCGCATCCTCAAAGGTGCGAAGCCTGCCGATCTCCCGATCTTGCAACCGACGAAATTTGAGCTTGTCATCAATCTTACCATGGCAAAGACGCTCCGCCTGACCATCCCCCCATCGCTGCTCGCTATCGCTGACGAGGTCATCGAATGAATCGCCGCGACTTGATCACGCTTCTCGGAGGCGCGGCGGTTTGGCCGGTTTCGGCGCGGGCGCAGCCGTCGGCCATGCCCGTGGTCGGATACCTCGGCGGCGGATCGGCTGCGCCACGGTACGGCCCGCCGTTCCGCGAAGGCCTCAGGGAAACCGGTTTCATTGACGGCCAGAACGTGGCGGTTGATTTCCGTTTCGCGGAATCTCGATACGATCGACTGCCGGCGCTGGCGGCCGAGTTGGCTTCCCGTCGGGTGGCGGCGATCGCGACGACCGACACGGCCGCGGCACTTGCCGCCAAGGCGGCGACCGCGACGATCCCGATCGTCTTTCTGCTCGGCTCCGACCCGGTCAAATTCGGCCTGGTGACCAGCCTCAATCGGCCTGGCGGCAATGTGACCGGGGTCAGCTTTTTGGGCAATGCGCTGCCGGCCAAGCTGTTCGAGTTGCTGCACGAAGCCGTGCCGAGCGCCGCTTCGGTCGGGTTGCTCGTCAACCCGGGCAACCCCAATTCCGAATCAGACGCGAGGGCTGTGCAGGCTGCGGCGGACGCCCTCGGGCCGAAGCTTGTCGTCGTGAAAGCCGGTACCGCGGGGGAGCTCGAGGCGGCCTTCGACGCCGCCATTCAACTGGGCGTGGCAGCGTTCGTCACCAATACTGATCCGTTCCTGACTTCCAGGCAGGAACAAATCGTGGCGCTGGCTGCGCGCCATAGGCTTCCGTCAATATACGGTCCGCGCGAATTTGCCGCTGTAGGAGGCCTGATGAGCTACGGCGCGAGCATTTCCGACGCTTCTCGCCAGGCCGGCGTCTATGTCGGCCGGATTCTCAAGGGCGAGAAACCGGCCGATCTGCCGGTCCAACAGGCCGTGAAGGTCGAGCTTGTGCTGAATCTCAGGACCGCCAAGGCGCTCGGCCTCACGTTTCCCCCTTCGCTGCTCGCCCGCGCCGACGAGGTCATTGAATAAATCGCCGCGACATGATGGCGCTGATCGGAGGCGCGGCAGCTTGGCCGGTTGCGGCGAGGGCGCAGCAAGCGGCGATGCCGGTAGTCGGGCTCATTTCCAGCGGCACCCGCACCGACGCTCGAAACTTGGCGGCCTTCAACGCAGGCCTTGCACAAAGCGGCTTCGTCGATGGTCAAAATGTCTCAGTGGAGTTTCATTGGCTGGGAGGTCGATTTGAGCAAGCATCGGCCCTGATAGCCGATTTGGTTCGTCGCCGCGTCGCGGTAATCGCTACTCCTGCTGGAGTGGCCGCCGCTCTTGCCGCCAAAGCCGCGACCGAGACGATTCCGATCGTGTTCAGCGTGAATGACAACCCGGTAAGGCTTGGCTTGGTAAGAGACTTTGCGCGGCCCGGCGCCAATGTGACCGGGATGAATTTTTTCGCGCAGGAGGCAGTGCCGAAGCGATTGGAATTGCTTCACGAATTGGTGCCCAAGGTCGATCGGGTGGCCCTATTGGTCAATCCCGGCAATTCGGTGGCCGCCTCCGAGACCACCTTGCATGCGGCGCAGGATTCCGCCCGCAAAATTGGTTTGTCACTAGAAATCCTCAAGGCGAGCAGCAGTTCGGAGATTGATGCGGCCTTTGCGACAATGGCACGCGAGCGGACAGAGGCCTTGCTGATCGCCGGCGACGCTTTTTTTAACAGCCGCAATGTTCAATTTGCCACCCTTGCCGCACGTCAAGGCATTGCGTCCTCGTCTCCCAATCGCGAGTTTGCCGAAGCTGGCGGCCTGATGAGCTATGGCACAGACAGCACGGAGATGTGGCATCAAGTCGGCGTGTATACTGGTCAAATACTAAAGGGCGCGAAGCCCGGCGATCTGCCGGTCGTACTGTCGACCCGATTTGAGTTCGTTATCAATATGCAAACTGCCAAAGCGCTCGGCATTGAAGTGACGCCGATCATGCTCGCCCGCGCCGACGAGGTCATAGAATGAATCGCCGCGAGGCTATATCGCTGATCGGTGGCGTTGCGGCTTGGCCGGTTGCGGCGCGCGCGCAGGCGATGCCGGTGATCGGGTTCCTGGAAATCCAATCGCCGGCGGGATGGGAACCCTATGTGGCCGCCTTTCGCCAGGGGCTGAAAGAGGTCGGATTTGTCGAGGGCCGGAATGTGGCCATCGAATATCGCTGGGCGGAAAACCAGAACGATCGAATGCCGGCGCTCGCAGCCGATCTTGTTCGTCGACAGGTGGCGGTGATCGTGGCGCCTGGCGGTGCTCCCGCCGCACTCGCCGCGAAGGCGGCGACGACGACAATTCCGATTGTCTTCCAGATCGGCAACGACCCGGTCAGGCTAGGGCTTGTTGACAGCCTCAATCGGCCGGGAGGCAACGTCACCGGCTTCACCAATATCACTGCCGGGCTGGCTGCGAAGCGCCTCGAGCTACTGCATCGGCTCAGGCCCGAAGCCGCAACAATTGCCGTCTTCATGAATCCGAGCGGCGCAACTTATGAATCCGTAAAGAGCGACGTCCTGGAGGCCGCGCGTATTCTCGGACTCGATGCCATTTTGCTGAACGTCGGCAGCGACCGCGACTTTGAACCGGCCTTTGCGAGCCTGCGGCGGCAGCGGGCCGGCGCGCTCCTCCTCACTGATGCCGTCATCTTCAATAACCGGCGCGAGCAGCTCGTGGCGCTGGCGGCGCGCAACGCCGTTCCGGCGATCTACACGTTCCGCGAGTTCGCCGTGGCCGGCGGCCTGATGAGCTACGCTTCCAGCCTCGCGGATGCCTACCGTCAAACCGGCAACTACACCGGCCGCATCATCAAGGGCGAGAAACCGGCCGACCTGCCGGTGCTCCAGCCGACCAAGTTCGAGCTCGTGATCAATCTCAAGACCGCCAAGGCAATGGAGCTAGCCGTGCCGCCGTCGCTGCTCGCCATAGCCGACGAGGTCATCGAATGAAACGGCGCGAGTTTATGGCGCTGCTGGGAGGCGCGGCGGCTTGGCCGGGTGTGGCGCGTGCGCAGCACCCGGCGATGCCGGTGATCGGGTTTCTCAGCGCTCGGACAGCCGAATCCGACGTGGATTTGCTCGCCGCCTTCCGGCAAGGACTCAGCGCGGCCGGTTACGTCGAGAACAAGAATGTCGCCATCCAATACCGCTTCGCGGATGGCCGATACGGCCGAGTGCCGTCGATGGCCGCCGAACTGGTCAGCCGTCGGGTCGCGGTCATCGTTGCCGGCGGCGGAACTCAGTCGGCGGCAAAGGAGGCGACCTCCACGATTTCAATCGTCTTTTCGATGGCAGGGGACCCCGTCAAGTCCGGACTTGTTCCGAACTTGAGCCGACCGGGGGGCAACCTCACCGGGGTCACGAACTTGAACGTCGAGGTGGGCCCGAAGCTGGTAGAGTTGCTGCATCAAGCCGTGCCTTCGGCGGCGAACATCGGATTGCTGGTCAACCCCGCAGTTTCTGGCGAAAAGGAGAGCCTGTCAAAGGACTTGGATCCGGCTGCGCTGGCGCTTGGATTGCGACTTCATGTGGCCTACGCCGCTACCGAAGGTGAGCTCGATGCAGCTTTTGCAGACTTGGCCGCGGCGCGAGCCGGCGCGCTGATAATCGGCACGGATGCATTCTTCACCAGTCGCAGCCGGCAACTCGCCGCGCTGACGCTGCGCTACGCGCTGCCTGCGATTTACGGATTTCGCCAGTTTTCTGTCGCGGGCGGGCTGATGAGCTACGGAGGCAGCGTTACCGACTCTTACCGTCTGGTTGGCGTGTATGTGAGCCGTATCCTGAAGGGCGATAAACCGGCCGACCTGCCGGTGCAGCAGTCCACGAAGATCGAGTTGATCATCAACCTCAAAACAGCCAAGACCCTCGGTGTAACCATCCCCCCATCGATGCTCGCCATTGCCGACGAGGTCATCGAATGAATCGCCGCCAGTTGATAACGTTGCTCGGAGGCGTGGCGATGTTGCCGGTCGATGCGGGCGCGCAGCAAGCCGGCGCCATTAGGCGCATTGGCGTGCTTATGGGATTTGACGAACGCGATACGGACGCAAACGCACAACTTTCCGCGTTCACAAAAGCTCTTCCAGGATTGGGTTGGACGGAAAGCCGCAACCTGCGGATGGAGGTGCGTTGGGCTGCGGGCAACATTGAACGTGCGCGGGCATTCGCAAAGGAATTGGTCGATTCTCGACCTGACGTGATTCTTGCACATACGACCCCGGTAACCGCTGCGCTCCAGCGGGAGACGCGGTCGATTCCGATCGTATTTGTTACCGTCTCCGATCCGGTCGGCGCTGGCTTTATTGCCGACCTGCGCCGCCCCGGCGGGAATATTACCGGCTTCATCAACCTCGAACCGACAATGGGTGGCAAGTGGCTCGAGTTGCTCACCGAGATTGCGCCCGGCCTCAAGCGAGTGGCCGCCATGTTCAACCCGGACACCGCGCCCTATGTGACATCATATTACCTGCCCACATTCGAGGGCGCTGCGCGAACCTTCAATGTGATCCCGATCAGCGCGCCCGTTCGTAACGATGCTGAAATCGAAACAGTCGTGGCTTCGCTTGGCCGCGAACCAGGAGGCGGCCTCATTGTCCCGCCGGACAGCTTTACGAACGTCCACCGCGCCGGCATCATATCGCTGGCGGCCCGAAACAAAGTTCCGGCGGTCTTCGTAGTGCGCGCGAGCGTCGGAGACGGGGGGTTGCTGTCCTACGGAGCAGACGAGGGGGATTTATTTCGGCAAGCTGCCCTTTATGTGGATCGTATTCTCAAGGGCGAAAGGCCGGGGGAGCTTCCCGTTCAAGTGCCCACTAAATTCGAGATGGCGATCAATCTCAAGACCGCCAAGGGACTCGGCCTGTCGATCCCCGAGTCGTTCCTCTTGCGCGCCGACGAGGTCATCGAATGAATCGCCGCGACCTGATGACGCTGCTCGGAGGCGCGGTGGCTTGGCCGGTGACGGCGCGCGCGCAGCGGCCGGCGATACCGGTCGTTGGATTCGTCAGCGTCGGCTCGCCTGAAACCTCGGCGGACGTCCTGGCCGCCTTTCGGCAAGGCCTGCGCGATGCCGGTTACGTCGAAGGCGAAAGCGTCGCAATCGAGTACCACTGGCTCCAGGGCCGATACGAGCGCGTACCTATGCTGATGGCCGACTTGGTCCGCCGCCCCGTGGCCGTGATTGTCGCGATGGCCGACACACTGGCGCTTCCAGCCAAGGCTGCGACCACAACCATTCCGATTGTTTTTGCAACCGGCGCCGATCCCGTCACCCTGGGGCTCGTCGGTAGCCTGAACCGGCCCGGCGGCAATCTGACGGGCGTGACCAACTTGAACGTCGGGCTGGGGCCGAAGCGGCTGGAACTGCTGTGCCAGGTCATCCCGGACGCGACTGAAATCGCCTTGCTCGTAAATCCGATGAATGCGAACGCAGACAATGTAATAAAGGACGGTCTTGAAGCGGCCCGTTTGCTCGGGCGGCGAGCACAGATCCTAAAGGCGAGCAGCGAATTTGAGATCGATGCTGCTATTTCGATGCTGCTCCAACGAAGAGTTCGACGGGCTCGTGATCGGGGCTGATGCGTATTTCAATAATCGGAGCGAACAGCTCGGCGCACTTACACTCCGCTATGCGGCGCCCGCGATCTTTCAGACCCGCGAGTTCGTCGTCGCGGGGGGGCTATTGAGCTATCTAACCAACCGTTCCGATGGGTTTCGCCAGGTGGGCGTCTACACAGGCCGTATTCTCAAGGGCGAGAAGCCAGCCGATATGCCGATTCAGCAGAACGCGAAAATCGAGCTGGTCATCAACCTCAAGACCGCCAAGGCTCTGGGCGTCACGGTCCCTCGCACTGCTCACCCGCGCCGACGAGGTCATCGAATGAATCGCCGCGAGTTGACGATGCTCCTTGGAGGGGCTGCGGCTTGGCCGGTTGCGGCGAGGGCGCAGGTCGGGCCTACGCGACGGATTGGTGCTCTAATTGGCGCCGACGAGAGCGACCGCGAGCGGCAGATGTGGATCGAGGAGTTCCGCGGGTCGCTCTTGAGGCTGGGGTGGGCCGAGGGACGCAACGTTCGGATCGATTGGCGCTGGGCCGCCGCCGAGCGCGACCGGGCCAAGAGCTATGCTGCAGAATTGGTCAGCCTCCAGCCAGACTTGATTTTTGTCGATAACACCTTCACGGCCGATGCTCTGCAAAGAGCGACACGCACACTTCCGATCGTGTTCGCCCACATCACAGATCCCGTCACGAGCGGGTTCGTCAGCAGCTTGGCGCGTCCGGGCGGCAACATTACCGGTTTTGCCGATAGCGAGCCTGAGACACGCTCCAAGCTGGTGGAGTTCGCCAGGCAACTGGTACCGGACGTGATGCGAATCGCGACCATTGGATCCATGGCAAGGAGCCCGATCGGCAGGAATATCATAGCTGCCATAGCGACCGCTGCTGCATCGCTCGGATTGAAGAATACCGTGCTCGAGGTGAGCAACGATCGCGAGATCGAGGACGCCATTGTCGAGTTTGGTCGGGAGCCGAATGGGGCGGTGATCGTCCCCGGAGACCCCGTCACCACCGCACATCGCAAGCTGATCCTCGCGGTGGCCGGGCGTAAACAGTTGCCGGTGATCGGCGGATACCGGCCTCTGGCCGCGGATGGCGCATTGCTTTCCTATGGGGCGAACGTGAACGAGCAATATCAGGGCGCCGCCAGCTACGTCGATCGCATTCTCAAGGGCGAGAAGCCCGCCGCTTTGCCGGTGCAACAACCGACCAAGTACGAATTGAGGGTCAACGTCCGAACCGCCAAGGCGCTAGGGCTCGCGGTGCCGCCGTCGCTGCTCGCCCGCGCCGACGAGGTCATCGAATGAATCGGCGCGACTTAATCGCCCTGCTCGGAGGCGCTGCGGCTTGGCCGGTCGCGGCGCGCGCGCAGAAGGCGATGCCGGTGATCGGGTTTCTCAGCAGCGGGTCATCGAGTTTGATGCTCCCCGTCTGATCCCCTTTCGGCAGGGCCTGAATGAAGCCGGTTACGTCGAAGGGCGCAACGTGGCGATTGAATATCGCGGCATGCAAGGCCATTACGATCTCCTCCCGGCCTTCATCGCCGATTTCGTGCGCCGGCCGGTGGCGGTGATCGTCGCGGCCGCCACCACTCCCGGTGCGCTGGCCGCAAAAGCCGCGACCACCACGATTTCCATCGTCTTCAACATCGGCAATGATCCGATCGAGGAAGGCCTCGTCGCGAGCTTGAACCGGCCGGGCGGGAACGTCACGGGAATCAGCAACCTGACGGGGCCGCTCGCGGCGAAGCGGCTGGAGCTGCTGCGCGAGCTGTTGCCGAGCGCCACCACCGTTGCCGTGCTCGCCAACCCGAGCAATGCTCCGCTGACCGAGTACGAGATGGGCGAGTTGCGGAAGGCGGCGGGCCCGCTCGGGCTGCAGCTCCACATTCTGAACGCCAGCACAATCGGGGAGATCGACGCGGCCTTCGCGACGTTGCCGCAGGCTCGCATCGACGCTCTCCTGATCAGTTCGGAAGCTTTCTTCAGCAGCAGGAACGAGCAGCTCGTGGCGCTCGCGGCCAGCCGCGCGCTGCCCACCAGCTACGCCAACAGCGCTGCCACAAAGGCCGGGGGCCTGATGAGCTATGGATACGTAGTGAGCGAGGTTTATCGCCAGATGGGCATCTATGCGGGCCGGATTCTCAAGGGTGAGGAGCCGGCCGACCTGCCGGTTGTGCAGTCCACCAGGATCGAGCTGGTGATCAATATGAAGACGGCCAAGACGCTCGGGATCAACTTCCCGCTGACGCTCCTCGGCCGCGCCGACGAGGTAGTTGAATGAGGCGGCGCGAATTCATCACGCTTGTGGGCGGTGCGGCGGCCGCTTGGCCATTGGCGGCGCACGCGCAGCAGCCCGCGACGCCGGTGATCGGCTATCTTCACCCGAACTCGCCCGGGCAGGCCTATGACGCCGTAGTGGCGGCATTTCGCCAAGGCCTGGGCGAAACCGGGTATGTCGAGGGCCGCAACGTGGCGATCGAGTACCGCTGGGCGGAAGGCCACAACGATCGATTGCCGGATTTGGCCGCCGATCTGGTGCGCCGAAGCGTAACCGTGATTGTCACCCCGGGCAGCCTGACGGCGGCACGCGCAGCAAGAGCCGCCACCACGACCATCCCGATCGTATACGGCGGCGGTGGCGACCCGGTGCAAGCCGGCTTCGTCGCCAGCCTGAGTCGGCCCGGGGGCAACGTCACCGGTTTCGTGGAGCTCAACACCGAGATCGCATCGAAGCGGCTTGAGCTCTTGCATGACGTGATACCAGGGGTATCGCGCTTTGGCTTGATGGTCGATTCCGACAGTTCGGGCGTGTCCGTCATCGCTGATCTGGAGCCGACGGCTTCGGTCATCGGGCTGCAAATCGAAGCGATCGTGACCGCGAGCACCGGTAGCGCCGTCGATGCGGCCTTTGCAAGTTCCGCGGTGCGGAGGATTCAGGCCCTCCTCGTCTCGCCGAGCCCTCTGTACTACGCTCTGCGGGCACGACTCGCTGACTTGGCGGTGCGTCACGCTGTTCCGGTGGTCTATTGGGATCGTGCGCTTGTCGATGCCGGAGGACTGATGAGCTATGGATCGAGCGTCACAGAGATGTTTCGCCAGGTCGGCATTTATGCGGGCCGCATTCTCAAGGGCGAGAAACCAGCCGAAATGCCGGTGATGCAGGCCACCAAGTTCGAGCTGGTGGTCAATCTCAAGGCCGCAAAGGCGATCGGACTGACTATACCCAAGTCGTTCCTGCTGCGCGCCGACGAGGTGATCGAATGAGGCGCCGCGCGTTTCTCACGCTTCTGGGCGGGGCGGCGGCGGCTTGGCCGGAGGCGACGCGCGCGCAGCAGCCCGGCGCGCTGCGGCGGATCGGCGTGCTGATGGGATGGTCCGAGAGCGATCCGGAGTACCACGGCCGGCTTGTCGCGTTCGCGCAGGTCCTCTCGCAAGCGGGCTGGACGCAGGGGCAAAACATTGAGCTCGACGTACGTTGGACCAATGGCGATGTCGAGCGTGCGCGGACACTCGCGAAAGAGCTGGTCGCACGGCAGCCCGACGTGATCGTCACCGGCACGACGCCCGCGACGGCGGCAGCGCAGCGGGAAACGCGCACGATTCCGATCGTATTTTCGACGGTTTCCGATCCCGTGGGGGCCGGCTTTGTGGCCAGCTTGCCGCGGCCCGGTGGTAACATCACGGGGTTCATCAATGTCGAAGCAGCGATGGGCGGCAAATGGCTGGAGCTGTTGAAGGAGGTCGCGCCCTCGCTCGCGCGAGTAGCGATGATGTTCAATCCCGACACGGCTCCTGGCGGCGGATCATATTTCTTGGGTTCGTTCGAGTCCGCTGCCCGGGCACTGGCGGTCGAGCCGCTCGCGGTTCGGGTCCACAGCGACGCCGAGATCGAAGCGGCGATGGCCTCGCTCGCAGACAAGAAAAGCGGCCTTGTAGTCATGACCAACTCCTTCATGAGCATCCATCGCGGCGTCGTGATCGCATCGGCCGCACGTCATGGTGTTCCGTCCCTCTTTGAAGGGGCGGTGTACCCTAGAGAGGGCGCTCTCATCGGATATGGCGTGAACAATACGGATCTTTTTCGCCGCGCCGGTACCTATGTCGACCGCATTTTGCGCGGCGCGAAGCCAAGCGATCTGCCGGTCGAGGTTGCGACCAAGTTCGACCTCGTCATCAACCTCAGGACTGCCAAGGCCCTTGGCTTGACCATTCCGCTGGGCTTGCAGGCGACCGCTGATGAGCTGATCGAATGAAGCGCCGCGCGTTCATTACGCTTCTCGGCGGCGCGGCGGCTTGGCCGCTGGCCGCGCGCGCGCAGGCACCCGACCGGCTGCGGCGGGTCGGGGTTCTGATGAATGTCGTCGAAAACGACCCCGGCGGCATCTTGGAGATGGCTGATTTGCGTCAGGGGCTTGCGGAGCTCGGCTGGATCGAGGGACGCAATATTCATATCGAGGTCCGCTGGCCGGGCGGCGACCTCGACCGCGCTCAAACCATGGCCATGGAACTGGTCGCGCTCAAGCCCGATGTTCTCCTGGCGCGTTCTTCGCCGACGACGGCCGCGCTCAAGCGCGAGGGTGGCAGCATCCCGATCGTGTTCGTGAACGTCACCGAGCCGGTCGACCAGGGATTCGTGCAGACGCTGGCGCGCCCGGGTGGAAACATCACCGGGTTTACCAATTTCGAGGGCATGATCGGCGGCAAATGGCTGCAGCTGCTCAAGGAGGTCGATCCGCGGATCGCCCGCGTCGGCATTCTCTACAACCCGCAGACGGCACCCTTCGCCGGATTGTTCCTGCGCTCGGTGGAAGCGGCCGCGCCGGGGATCGGGGTCGAGGTGGCGGCCACGCCGGTGCAGAGCGAAGCCGACATCGAAGCCGTCATGACGGCCTTCGCGGGTCGGGCGGGTGGTGGTTTGGTCGCTATTCCGGATAGTTTCACGGGGGAGCACCGCGATCAGGTCATCGCGCAGGCCGCGCGCAACCGGCTTCCAGTGCTGTACGCGAACCTGGTATCCACACCGAGCGGGGGCCTGATGGCCTATGCGGTGGATACCCGCGACCTGATGCATCGGGCAGCCGGATATGTGGATCGCATCCTCAAGGGCGACAAGCCGTCCGAGCTGCCGGTCCAGCAGCCGGGAAAATTCGAGTTGTCGATCAATCTGAAGACCGCCATGGCGCTGGGGCTGACGATACCGCAGTCGCTCCTCGCCGTCGCCGACGAGGTGATCGAATGAGGCACCGTAGGGTGGGCAAAATCGCGCGTGACGGCGTGGCCGCGTGGGCACGGCGCGCGAGCGATTTTGCCCACGCGGACGGGCAGCGCATCGCGCCTTTGCCCACCCTCCGATTCCTGCCGTTTCGCGCCGACGAGGTGATCGAATGACCGATCCCTCCGCGAGCATCGGCGCGCGCATCGTGGAGAAGAGCGGATGGCGCGAGATCAGCGGGCCCTTGTTCCGCAAATACGTGGCGCTGTTCCTCGCGGTCGTGTGCGTGGCGTTGCTCAGCAACGGCGTGTTCGAGATCTGGTTCTCCTACCAGGAGCACAAGGCCTCGCTGATCCAAATCCAGCACGAGCAGGCGGATGCCGCCGCCGCCAAGATCGGCCAGTTCATCAAGGAGATCGAGAGCCAGGTCGGCTGGACCACGCAGCTGCCGTGGTCGGCGGGCACGATCGAGCAGCGGCGCACCGACGGCCAGCGCCTGCTGCGGCAGGTGCCGGCCATCACCGAGCTGGCCCAGCTCGATTCGACCGGCAAGGAGCAGCTGAAGGTCTCCCGGCTCGCCATGGACGTGGTCGGCAGCATGACCGACTTCTCCCAGGATCCCAAATTCACCGAAGCGGTGGCCCACAAGGTCTATTACGGCCCGGTCTATTTCCGTCGCGAATCCGAGCCCTACATGACGCTGGCGCTCGCCGGCACGCGGCGCGATGCCGGCGTGAGCGTCGCCGAGGTCAATCTCAAGCTGATCTGGGACGTGATCCTGCAGATCAAGGTCGGCGAGCGCGGCTTGGCCTACGTGGTCGACGCGCAAGGCCGCCTCATCGCCCACCCGGACATCAGCCTGGTGTTGCGCAACACCGACATGACGCGCCTCGCGCAGGTGACGGCGGCGCGGGCGGCCGGCGCCGACCCGAGCGCGGCGCCGGTGCAGGAGGCGCTGGACATCCGCGGCAACAAGGTGCTGACCGCCTATGCGCCGGTGACGCCGCTCGGCTGGCTGGTGTTCGCCGAGCTGCCGATCGACGAGGCCTATGCGCCGCTCTACATCTCGATCGAGCGTTCCGGCGCGCTCCTGTTCGGGGGTCTGGTCCTGGCATTTCTCGCCGGCCTCTTCCTCGCCCGCCGCATGGTGGGGCCGATCCAGGCGCTGCGTGCCGGCGCCGCCCGCATCGGCAGCGGCGATCTCGGCCAGCGCATCTCGATCAAGACCGGAGACGAGCTCGAAGGGCTGGCCGATCAGTTCAACGACATGGCGGGCCGTCTGCAGGAATCCTATGCCGGCCTGGAAGAGAAGGTGGAGGTCCGCACCCGCGAGCTCGGGCAATCGGTCGCCGAGCTGCGCGCGCTCGGCGAGGTCAGCCAGGCGGTCAATTCGACCCTCGATCTGGAGACCGTGCTCAACACGATCGTCACCAAGGCGGTGCAGCTGTCCGGCACCGATGCCGGCGCGATCTACGTGTTCGATGAATCGCAGAAGGAATTCCGGCTGCGCTCGACCTACGGCATGACCGATGAAATGATTGCGGGCATCAAGGAGCACCGCGTCGGCGTCGGCGACGCGCTCGAGCAGGCGGCGGGTCGGAGGGTGCTGGTGCAGATGGCCGACCTGCACGAGCAGCCTCCATCCCCGGTGCATGAGCTGATCCTGAAAGCCGGTTATCGCGCCCTGCTGGTGGTTCCGCTGCTCGGACCCGATGAGGCGGTGGGCGCGCTGGTGGTCCGGCGCAAGCAACCGGGTGAGTTCCCCAAGCAGACCACCGATCTGCTGCAGACCTTCGCGGCCCAGTCGGTTCTGGCGATCCAGAACGCACGCCTGTTCCGTGAGATCGAGGACAAGAGCCGGCAACTCGCGGTCGCGAGCGAGCACAAGTCGCAGTTCTTGGCCAATATGAGCCACGAGCTGCGCACGCCCTTGAACGCCATCCTCGGCTATACCGAGCTGATCCTCGACAGCATCTATGGTGAGGTCCCGGTCAAGATGCGCGGCGTGCTCGATCGGGTGCAGAAGAACGGCCGCCATTTGCTCGGCCTCATCAACGACGTCCTCGATTTGTCGAAGATCGAGGCCGGGCAGCTCAACTTGTCCTTGACCGACTATTCGATCGCCGATGTGGTGCAGACCGTGCTCACCGCGGTCGAGCCGCTGGCCGCCGAAAAGCATCTCGCGCTCAAGTCCGAGCTGCCGGCGGAACTGCCGCGCGCGCACGGCGACGAGCGCCGGATCGCGCAGGTGCTGCTCAATCTGGTCGGGAATGCGATCAAGTTCACCGACGTGGGAGAGGTCGTGGTGCGCGCCTCCGCCGCCAACGGCTCCTTCACGATCGCGGTGCGTGACACCGGCCCGGGTATTCCGCAGGCCGATCACGGCAAGATATTCGAGGAGTTCCAGCAGGCCGACACCTCGAGCACCCGCAAGAAGGGCGGCACCGGGCTCGGCCTTGCGATCGTCAAGAGAATCGTGGAAATGCACGGGGGCAAAATTGGCGTCGAATCCCGTCCGGGTCAGGGTGCCACCTTTGCGTTCACGCTTCCGGTCAACGTCGACAAGCAGGTGGCGCACGCATGAGCAAGCGGGTTTTGGTGGTCGAGGACCAGGAGGACAACCGGCAGATCCTGCGCGACCTCTTGGCGAGCGCCGGTATCGACATGATCGAGGCCTGCGACGGGCCGGCGGGCCTCGCGGCAGCGGCATCCGAGCGGCCCGATCTGATCCTCATGGATATCCAGCTGCCCGGGCTCGACGGCTACGAGGTGACGCGGCGCATCAAGGCCGATCCGGCGCTGCGCGCGATCCCGGTCATCGCCGTCACCTCCTATGCGCTGAGCGGGGACGAGGACAAGGCGCGCGCCGCCGGTTGCGATGCCTATGTCACCAAGCCCTACAGCCCGCGGCAGCTCTTGGCGAAAATTCGTGAATTCCTGGTTTGATGCTGGTCTTCCATTCGTGAGCGCGTCATGAAGCAGCCTGAACGCATTCTGGTGGTCGACGACAACGAGACCAATCGCGACATATTGGATGCGCGGCTCACGGCCAACGGCTACGAGGTGCTGCACGCCGGAGATGGCGAGGAAGCCTTGGAGATGGCGTCACGGCTTCGGCCGGATATTATTCTGCTCGACATCATGATGCCGAAGGTCAACGGTATAGAGGTGTGCCGGCGCCTCAAGGGCGATACGGGCCTGCCGTTCATTCCCATCGTTCTGGTTACCGCAAAGGCCGATTCAAATGACGTGGTCAAAGGCCTGGAAGCCGGTGCCGACGACTATCTGACCAAGCCCGTCGACCACAAGGTGCTTGTGGCGCGGGTCAAGGCGCTGCTGCGGCTCAAGGCGATGAACGACGACAAGCGCGAGCGCCCCGTCGTCAAGAAGTCGAACGGCACGGATCTGTTTCTCAGCTACTCCCGGCAAGATCGCACGAAGATCGAGGCGCTCGCCAAAGTCCTGCAGCAGAGGGGTTGGACGGTTTGGTGGGACCGGCACATCAAGTCCGGAGCGCAGTACGACAAGATCATAGAACAAGCGCTCACCAGCGCGAAAGCAGTCATCGTGGCGTGGTCGCAAACCTCCGTGGAAAGCGATTGGGTGCGGGCGGAAGCGTCTTTCGCGCTGAAGAATACCAAGCTGTTTCCGCTTCGGCTCGACAACGCGGTACTGCCGCTGCGCTTTACGCAAATCCATTCGATCAATTTCTCGGCATGGGACGGCAGTGACGAGCACCAGGCGTTTCGCGCGCTCGCCGCCGATCTGTCGGAGTTGATCGGGACGCCGAGCGGAAGCTAGCTCCGGCGTGATCTTAATGCTGTCGCCGGGGTGCTCCCGGCGATCTCGATAGGGAAGGCAGGGCGCCATCCGTATCGAGATCGCCGGAAACGAGCCCCGCCATGACACCGGGAGCGCCTCCAGGGAGAAGCCGATGATCATCGATTTTCATGTGCATGTGCTGCCGCCGGAGGACATGCCGGCTTTCACCGGCACCGGATTCCACCGCAACATCCGTGCCCCCAAGGGCGGCAGCGTCCCGACCACGATCGAGAACGCGCTCGAGGCGGCCAAGATCGGCGGGGTGGACATCACCGTCATCTCCAATCCGCTGCACAATCTGCGCGACATGGATCGCCAGCAGCAACTGGAGCGTTGCCAGCGGCAAAATCGCTTCCATGCCGCCCAGCAGGCCAAGCATCCCTCGATCGTCGGCATGGCCTCGACGGTGCCGTACGGAGGCGATCCGTTCCTGCGCGAGTTCGAGCGCGCCATCAAGGAGGATGGGCTCAAGGGCGCCTGGATCACCTCGAGCCTCAAGGGCAGCTATCCGGACGATGACGATGCCATGCCGTTCTTTCAGCTGGCTTGCGAGCTCGACGTGCCGGTGGTGATCCACCCGCCGTCGGTCGGCTTCGGCGAGGAGCGGATGCGCGATTACCGGCTGGCCTCCAGCGTCGGGCGCCCGATGGACAATGCGCTGGCGCTGGCGCGGCTGATCGTGCGCGGCATCTTCGAGAAGCTGCCGACCCTCAAGCTGGTCGGCACCCATCTGGGCGGCGGCATCTGCGAGATGATCGGCCGCATGGACTACGCCTACCGGCTGCAGGACGAGGCCTATTTCCTCGGCTCCTACGAGCCGATGCTGATCAAGCATCCGCCCAGCCACTACCTCAAGATGATGTATCTGGAATCGACCTGCTACCATCCGCCGGCGGCGCGTTGCGCCATCGACACCGTGGGGGTCGATCATTTCGTGTTCGGCACCGATTCGCCGCCGCTGTTCGTGCTCAAGCGGGAAGGCGTCGACCTGATCAACAAGATCGGCCTGTCGGACGTGGAGAAGAACAAGGTGTATTACGAGAATGCCAGGAAGCTGCTGAAGTTGTAGAGCCTGTAGCCCGGATGCAATCCGGGAGCCCCATCCCGTATTGCGCTGCGCTACATACGGGCTACTAGAGAGAAGCAAAGATCGGCACGGGGACGATGGACGAGGACCATGCGATGAATCGACGCGACATGCTGGCGGCCGGATTGGCTTTGCTCCCGATGTCGGCCGCGGCCACGTTCTCTACGCGGCGGGCCGCCGCGCAAGGCCGCTATCCGGACCGGCCGATCCGGCTCATCGTTCCGTTCGCGCCCGGCGGCGCGACCGACGTGGTGGGCCGGTTGTGGGCGCAGAAGATCGGGCCCGACCTCGGCACCGTCGTGATCGAGAACAAGGCGAGCGGCGGCGGCGCGCTCGGCGCCAGCGAGGTCGCGCGCGCGCAGCCGGACGGCTACACGTTCCTGTTCGGCAACACCAGCACGCAGGTGCTGCTGCCGCTCTTGATGAGCCGGCCGCCCTACGATCCGCTCAAGGACTTCACCTCGATCTATATCCTCTGCAATTCTCCGACCGTCATCGTGGTGCACGAATCCGTGCCGGCCCGGACCCTCCTGGAGCTGATCGCCTACGCCAAGGCCAATCCCGGCAAGCTGTCCTACGGCTCGGCCGGCGCCGGCACCTTGACCAACCTCGCGGGCGAGCTGTTCAAGCAGCTGATCAACGCCCCCGACATCGTGCATATTCCCTACAAGGGCTCCGCGCCCGGCCTGACCGACCTCGCCAGCGGCCACATCCCGATGATGACGCCCAATATCGGGGGCGCGCTGCTCGATTTTCACCGCACCGGCAAGGTGCGCATCCTGGCGGTGGCGGCGGAAACGCGGCTGCGCGCGGCGCCCGACATCCCGACCGCGCGGGAAGCCGGGCTGCCCGGCATGGTGGCGGCCAACTTCAACGGCTTGTTCGCGCCGGCCGCTCTCGCCCCCG
The DNA here is from genome assembly GCA_963744275.1 of uncultured Alphaproteobacteria bacterium. Taxonomy (GTDB): domain Bacteria; phylum Pseudomonadota; class Alphaproteobacteria; order Rhizobiales; family Xanthobacteraceae; genus VAZQ01. The sequence continues at coordinate 236,865 of CAVUSX010000015.1, read as the reverse complement.
CCATCATCGATCGGCTCGCGGGCGCGACCCGCAAGCTGATGGCCGACCCGGCCTTCGACCAGCTCCTGGTGGCCTCCGGCTTCGAGCCGACCGCGGAGTCGGGTCCACAACAGGCCGCCCGCCTGGTCGCCGACGAGGTCGCCCGCTGGACCCCGATCATGAAAGCAACCAACTTCAAGATGGAATGAACACGAACATGGCTCGCATTCCCCTCATCGACGCCAACGACCATCCCGAATTCGCCGAGCTCGTCGCGAAATTCAGCGCCGGCCGCCGCGGCCGGCTGATCAACATCTATCGCATGCTGCTCAACAGCCCGGCGCTGGCCGAGAGCTGGTTCAACCATTCCAACGCGGTGCGCTGGAAGACCGCGCTCGACGGACGGCTGCGCGAGATCATCATCATCCGCATGGGCCATCTGACCCATGCCCAATATGTGCTGCGCCAGCACGTGCCGGCTCTGGCGCTCGCCGACGGGCTGTCGCTGCCGGAATGCGACGCGCTCGCCGATTGGCAGGGCAGCCAATTCTTCAGCGCCCGCGAGCGCGCGGCGCTCGCTTATGCGGATGTGATGACGCGGGACATCGTGGTGCCGGACGAGGTCTTCGCCGAGGTCAAGCGTCATTTCGACACCCGCCAGATCGTCGAGCTCACGGTGCTGATCGGCACCTACAACATGAACGCGCGCGTGCTGCAGGCGCTCGAGCTTGATTTGGAGCCGCTGGCGACCTGATGCCACCCGCGTAGGGGCGCCCCTCGCGGGCGCCCGCGGATTGGAAATGAAGGGACGCCCGCGGCCCGGCGACCGCGGGCGTCCAAAGCCGCTCAGTGGGCTTCGACGGCCGCATGCTGCTGGTCCGGATGGAGCAGCAGCTTCTGAACGCGCCAATTCAAGATCTCGGCCACGTAGAGCACGTTCTCGGACGGGCAGGCCATTTCGTGGATCCATCCGAATTGCTTGGGCTGCTTGCCGGCCTTGCCGAGCACGCCCAGCACCTTGCCGTCGAGGCTGAGCTTGTAGATGCGGCCCGGGAAAGCGTCGGCGCTGTAGAGCACCTGGTTGGGCGGCGGCGTGATGCAGATCGCCCACGGTGCGCCCGGCGTCATGGTGCCGCCGGTCTTGAGGTAGTCGGTCAGGTTGGGCATGTTGCCGATCGCGGGGTGCGCGTCGGGCGGCGGCGGCACGTCGATCCTGATCTCGCGCTTGAAGTTGCCGTCGGTGTCGAACACCTGGATGCGCCGGTTGTTGCGATCGCCCACATAGATGTTGTTCTGGGCGTCGGCCGCGATGGTGTGGAGCAGGTTGAACTCGCCCGGACCATTGCCGTGCTTGCCCCAGGACTTGAGCCAATCGCCGTCCTTGCTGAGCTTGGCGACGCGCGCATTGATGTAGCCGTCGCTGATGTAGATGTTGCCGTCCGAATCCCAGGTCACGTCGGTCGGCTGGCGGAAGCGGCCGTCCTCATGGGGCTTGGGCGGATTGACGCGCTCATGCGGCTCGGTCTTCTCCGAGGCCTCCTGCTTGCGGCCGATCACCATCTGCACGCGGCCTTCGGGATTGAACTTGATGATCATGTCCGAGCCCTTGTCGGTGGCCCAGATATTGTCGTCCTTGTCGACGCGAACCGTATGGGCGAACGACCAGGCATAGAGATTCTTGCCGATCTCGCGCAGGTAATTGCCGTCACGGTCGAATTCGAGGAGTTGCGAGGCGGTGTTGGCGAAGGCCGGGCCCTGGCTGCTGCCGCCGCGGTTGTAGACGAAGATGTGGCCCTTGGAGTTGAGCGCCACGCCCGAAGCCTCGCCGAGATTCATGTCGGGCGGAAGCTTGAGCAGGTTGGGGACCGAGTCGAACGGGATCTCGGGCGGCTGCTGTTGCGCGAACGCGGATGGGCTCAACAGCATGAGGGCTCCGACGAGCCATGGTTTCATGGGATCCTCCCTAGTGTTTTGTCTTCGATGCCCCACCCTAGAGCATTTTTCGCGAAGAGTGGAATTCGGTTCGGGCGCGAAAATGCGACGGCGCCGGAACGCAGAAAGTCGCGGGGCTGCTGCTTCCAGCCGACGGAAACCGCCCGCATTATCCGGGAAGTGTACAAAGCGGCGGCCTTGGAGGACAATCGGGCGCCGATCGGATGCGGGACGGCTGCGGCCCGGCACGGCCGGTGGTGCGCAGGCGAATGCGGAGGCGAAGATGGGTGTGCGCAGGATGGTGGCGGCCGCGGTCCTCCTGGTGCTGGCGGGGGCGCCGGCGCGCGCCGATGCGGTGGCGGATTTCTACAAGGGCAAGGTGGTCACCCTGGTGGTCGGGTACGGGTCGGGCGGTGGCTACGACGTCTATGGGCGGCTGGTCGCCTCCCACCTCGGCAAGTACATCCCGGGCAATCCGACCGTCGTGGTTCAGAGCATGCCGGGGGCCGGCAGCCTGCGCTCGGTCAATTATCTCTACAACACCGCGCCCAAGGACGGCACCGTCATCGCCACCTTCGCGCGCGACATGCCGCTCCTGGGGATCATCGGCAACAATCCCAATGTGCGGTTCGATCCGCGCAAGCTCACCTGGCTCGGCTCCTCGTCGAGCTACGGCAACGACGCCTATCTGCTGTTCACCCGCAAGGATGCGGCGGTGAAATCGATCGCGGATGCGCGCAAGCCCGGCGGTCCTGCGCTCGTGCTCGGCGGCACCGCGGAGGGCGCGACCGGCAACGACATCTCGACCGTGCTGCGCGACGCGCTCGCGCTCAATATCCGGCTCATCGTGGGCTATCCGGACAGCAACGCGCTGTTTCTGGCGGCCGACCGCAAGGAGACGGACGGCCGTTTCGTCGGCCTGTCGGCGGTGGCCTCCTCGCATCCCGAATGGCTCAAGCCGGACAGCGGCATGCAGGTCCTGCTCCAGTTCGCCCGCGTGACGCGGCATCAGCAGTTTCCCGACGTGCCGACCGCGCGCGAGCTCGCCCCCGATGCGCGCTCGCGCGCCCTGATCGAGCTCGCCGAGCTGCCCTATCGGCTGTCGCGTCCGTTCGCGGCGCCGCCCGGCCTGCCGGCGGATCGCGCCAAGGCGCTGGAAGCCGCGTTCCTGGCGGTGCACCATGACGCGGAATATCTGGATCAAGCCGGCAAGCTCAAGGTGGACGTGAGCCCGATCGGCGGCGAGGAGGTGCTGCATGCGATCGAGGGCATCGCCGGCGCGCCGCCCGAGCTGCTCGACTACATGAGGAAGCTCCTCTCCGACGGCAAGAACGGCTGAGGGCCGGCCGGGAGGCATCCGCGCAAATCTGCGCGCACGTCGCCCTTGATTACATGAAGAAACGGCTTACCAACGCAGGCGGCGGATAAGCGAGCCCGGGCACGCTACCCGAAACGCCGCCCCCAGGAGGTCTCCCATGCACGACACCACCGATCAGTCCCATTGGCACGAGCCCAAGGCCGGCGAGAATGCCGGATTCGGCACCTTCAAGCGCAAGCCGCTGCCCTATGACGTCTTCATGGAGGCCGAGGGGGTGCCGGTCTACCGCGGCATCGGGGTGCGCCGGGTGCAGGATTTGCCGATGACGCCCTGGAAGCGGCTGGGAGGACGCGGCAGCTATATCCAGCTCTACGGCACCGAAGGCCTGTGGGGCTCCTATGTGGTCGAGATCCCGGGGGCAGGCGCCCTGAATGTGGAGCGCCATCTCTACGAGAAGGTGGTGCTGGTGGTCGAGGGCCGCGGCTCCACCGAGGTCTGGCAGGAGGGCCAGAGCAAGCGGCATGTGTTCGAATGGCAGAAGGGCTCGCTGTTCACCATCCCGCTCAATGCGTTTCACCGCTTCATCAATGCGGGCAGCGCGCCGGCTCTGATGCTGTGCGGGACCACCGCGCCCAATGTGATGAACCTGATCGACAATCCGGGCTTCATCTTCGATTGCCCGCACAATTTCACCGAGCGATTTTCCGGCGCGGACGATTTCTTCAAGCCGAGCGACGATGTCGAGCCCGACCCCATGCGCGGCCTCGCCATGCGCCGCACCAATCTCATTCCCGACATCGTCAATACCGAGCTGCCGCTCGACAACCGCCGCTCGCCGGGCTACCGGCGCGTCGAGCCGTCGATGGCCGGCAACCGGTTCTATCTCTGGATCGGCCAGCACGAGACCGGACGCTATTCGAAGGCGCACAAGCATGCCTCGGCGGCGGTGCTCATCTGCGTCAAGGGCAAGGGCTACACCTATACGTGGCCGGAATCGCTCGGCACCACGCCCTGGAAGAACGGCAAGGCCGACAAGATCCTGCGCCAGGACTACGAGCCGGTCGGCATGGTCTCGGCCGCGCCCATGAGCGGCGACTGGTTCCATCAGCATTTCGGGACTTCCAAGGAGGGGCTGCGCATCTCCGCCTGGCACGGTCCCAACAATCAGCGCTCCCGCAAGCCCGGGCGGCCGGGCGAGCAGCTCATGGATTTCGGCGCCATCGATCTCAGCAAGGGCGGCAGCGCCATTCCCTACCACCAGGAGGATCCGGCGATCCGCCAGGAGTTCGCCGAGACGCTGGCGCGCGAAGGCGTAGCCAGCCGGATGAATCCGGAATTCTACGAGCGTCCGCCCGGCGAGGGCGAGGAGGTCATGGGCGACGTCATGTAGCGCATGATCGCAGGCCGGGCCAAGCCTGATCGAAAAGGGAGAAAGCGCATGCCGAACATCGGGCGACACAGCGTGCAAAGCAGCCTTCGCCGCAGAATGCAGCTCTTGCGCTCAGTGGGCGTTTGTCTCTTCACCTTGGCGATGGGTCCGCTGGCGGCCGATGCGCAAGGAGCAGCGGAAGCGCCGAAAGCCGCGCTGCCGGCGGTCACGGCCTGCCCGCCGGCGGTGGCCGCGATCGCGACCTGCTATTCCGAGCGGCTCGGCAGCGGCGCCTATGTGCTGGCCGCCATGCCGAATCAGTGGAATGGAAACCTGATCGTCTTCGGCCATGGCGGCCCCGCGGTGATCCCTCCGACCGCGACCACCAGCCAGGGCGACCTCGCCAAATATTCCTTCGCGGTCAAGAGCGGCTATGCCTGGATCGCCTCGAGCTACCGGCGCGAAGGCTACGGGGTGCAGATGGCGGCGGAGGATTCCGAGGAGGCGCGCAAACTCTTCATCGAGCGCATCGCCAAGCCCGCCCGCACGATCTATCACGGCGCGTCCTATGGGGGCCTGGTGGGTGCCAAGCTGATCGAGGCGCATGCGAAGAATGCGGACGGCAGCCCGAGCTACGACGGGGCCTTCTTCAACAGCGGGTTTGTGGTGGGGGCGCCGGTGGGTCATCAATTCCGCGCCGATCTGCGCGCGGTCTACCAATATTACTGCAAGAACCTGCCTGCTGCGGACGAGCCGCAATACCCGCTCTGGAGCGGCCTTCCGGCCCAGTCCAAGATGACGCTGAAGGATCTGCAGGCAGCCGTCGACGCCTGCACCGGTGTTGCCCATGCGGCGGCGGAGCGCAGCGAAACCCAGAAGCAGAATCTCGCCAATATCCTCGGCGTCATGCGGTTTCCGGAACGCATGCTGGTTCGCCACATGCAGGCCGCGACGTTTGTGTTCCGGGATATTGCGCAGCGCATCACGCAGGGCCGCAGCGCGTTCTCCAACATGGACGTGCGCTACAGCGGATCGGGCGACGATGCGCAATTGAACCGCAACGTCCCACGCTTCTCCTCCGATCCGGCGGCGGTCGCCGCGCTCGCCGCCGACGGCGAGCCGACCGGCTCGCTGCCGGTGCCGGTGGTGTCGATCCATTCGATCAACGATCCGCAGGTGGTGGTCGAGGTCCAGTCGGCCTATCGCGACGCGGTCGATCGTGCCGGCAGTGGAGAGCGGCTGGTGCAGGCCTTCACGGACGAGAGCGAGCATACCGGACAGAGCGCGCCGGAGCTCGCCGCGGCGCTGGAAGCGCTGATGCAGTGGATCGACAAGGGCGTCAAGCCGACGCCGCAGACGATTGCCACGGCCTGCGAGCGCTGGCGCGGCAGCTTCGAGGGCCGCTGCAGCTATCATCCGGAGTTCTCGCCCAAGCCTTACGGCACGCGCTATTATGCGCGCGAGGCTGGTCACTAGAGCATTTTCAGGAAAATGCCCGCCCCCGCGGAGGCGGGCGTGGATACCGGTTTTCCGTCCGAAAATGCGACAATGCGAAAATGCGACAATGCGAGAAAGCTGGAGCGGTTTCTTTCTCCGGCTGATGTGAAACCGCTCTGAGCTGCGCGCGACCCCAAACGCAAATGGCCGGGACATCGTCCCGGCCATCACGATGGGATGCAGGGGGCCGCCCGATTTATCCGCTCTGGCCGGTGAGCAGCGGCGTGATCCGCCGCACCGTCACCCGCCGGTTTTGCCGGTTGGCGTCCGGCGTCTGTATCTTGAGGAACTGGGAGCCGTAGCCCTGGGTCGTGAGATTCTCGGGCGGAATCTGGAAGCTCTCGGTGAGGACGCTGGCCACCGTCTCGGCGCGCCGGTCGGACAGCGACAGATTGTCCACGTCGTTGCCGACCGCATCGGTGTGGCCCTCGATCAGGAAGACCTCGTTGGGATTGCGGGCGATGATGTCCTGCATCGCCTGCGCCACCAGCTGCAGCCGTCCGATTTGATCGGGGGTGACCTCCCATGAGCCGAGATCGAAGGTGATGGTGTCGACGTCGATCCGCCGCATGCGGTCGCGCAACGCCACATTGTAGCGGATCTCGTCGAGCGAGTAGGGGCGCTCGATCGGGAAGAGCGGCGGCGCCTCGAGGGTTTGATAGATGAACGGCTCGGGCGCCACCGCGGTGTCGACGATATACTGGTCCTGCGGAATGCCGATGATCGGTACAGGCAGGTTGAGGAAGATCGGCTCGTCGCGCGGGCGGCGGTTGTCGATGATAACGAACTCGCGACCGTCGCGCTCGCGGCGGAAGCGGCGGATGAGGCGGCCTTCGTCGTCCGTCACGGTGATGATCTCATCGCCGTCCGGCCGATCGATGATCGCATAGTTTCCGTCGCCGCGCCGTTCGCGGCGCCCTTGCCCGAACTCGAAGAGACGCTCGTTCTCGTCATGGCGCACGAAGGCCTGCCCGCCCTGGCGAATGATCTGCCGGTGGTCGGGCTCCTCGATGACGACCTGGCCATTGGGTCCCGCGTGCTCCTTCCGCTGGCCGCGCAACTCCTGGACGTTCGCGACGGCAGGCGTGGCGGGTTGACCCGGCCTTGCGGGCTGCGGGACGACTCGCTGGAAGGTCTGCTTGGGCTGGGGCTGTCCGGGCTGCTGCACGACCGCGGGCCTGCCGAGCTGGGGCTCCTGCTTGGGCTGCGCCTGCTGCTTGAGCTGCGGCTGCCCCGCGGGCGGCTGCTGACCCAGCTCGGGCTTGCGCTCGATCTGGGGCTCCTGCTTGGGCTGTGCCTGCTGCTTGAGCTGCGGCTGCCCGGCCGGGGGCTGTTGCACCACCGCGGGCTTGCGCTCGAGCTGGGGCTCCTGCTTGGGCTGTGCCTGCTGCTTGAGCTGCGGCTGGCCGGCCGGGGGCTGTTGCACCACCGGGGGCTTGCGCTCGAGCTGGGGCTCCTGCTTGGGCTGTGCCTGCTGCTTGAGCTGCGGCTGCCCGGCCGGGGGCTGTTGCACCACCGGGGGCTTGCGCTCGAGCTGGGGCTCCTGCTTCGGCTGCGCCTGCTGCCGCGGCGGCGGAGGAGGCGGCGGCTGTGGCTGGGCCTGCTGTTTTGGCTGCGGCTGCGGCGGCGCCTTCGGGGCCGGCTGCTTCGGCGCTTCCTTGGGGCAGGGATGCTGTGCGTCTTGACCGCATTTGGGCGGAGCCTGGGCAACCATGAAGCTGCCGGGGGCCGACGCGGCCGGGGCGCTGTCGGAAGCCAGGAACCACTGCGCCATGGCCAGCGCGGACACCGCCGCGACGGTGAGCAGGGCGTTCCTTCGAGACGTTATCCTCAAGACCTTGGGCAAGTTCCCCTCCTGGGCGTTGCGGCGCCATTCCACCGGGCGCACGCGATGAACCGCATAGGCGATTAGCCATATATTACGGCCGGACTTTGATGCTTTGGAACAACAATACAATAAATACGACGACGCCGATGGCTCGGTCATCGTTGGCATGAACAGCGGTTAATTCCAAGCAGGATTTGCGGACCGGCTTTGCGAGCAGGAATGGGCGAGACGATATGCCGCTTGCGATTGCAATCACGACCGGCCCGGTCGGACCGCTAGCGCCGAGCTCGGGCTATCATGGTTGACACGCAGGTTCGGCTGGTCGAAATCCTTGTCCGACCTCGCCTGAGCTCGGCGACCAAAGGCATGCGGCGCCTGCCGTAGGAGAGCGGTTGATGGAGCTGACCGAAGACGACGTGCTCGAAATCCTGAAGTTGTTCGAGCAATCCAAGTTCGATTTCCTTCAATTGGAGCAGGGCGAGCGCAAGATCACCGTTGCCAAGAGCGGCTATGTGTCGGCCCGCGCCGATGCGGTGCCGGCGCGTGCGTTGCCGGCCGCGGCGGCAGCGAGCTCGGCCGCGCCGCCGCCCGCACCGGCCGCGAGCGCGGCACCCGAGCCCGGACTGCTGCCGGTGACCGCCCCCATGGTGGGCAAGTTCTACGCCGCGCCGTCGCCCTCGGATCCGCCGTTCGTGACCCCGGGCAGCAAAGTGGCGGCCGGCGCCACCGTCGGGCTCATCGAGGTGATGAAGGTGTTCGCCAGCATCAAGACCGAGACCGCCGGCGTGATCGAGCGCATCCTGGTATCGAACGGCCAGTTCGTCGAATTCGGCCAGACCCTGTTCTGGCTCAGGCCCGACCCCACGTAGCATTTTTGCAAGGTCGCATTTTCGGACGGAAAACCGGGTTCCACTTTTCCTGAAAATGCTCAAAGAGCTCCGGGAAACCCCATGGAAGAGATTCAATTCGTCGACACCACCATCCGGGACGGCCACCAGAGCCTGTGGGCGGAACGGATGTCGACCGGCATGATGCTGCCGATCGCCGGGCGGCTCGACCAAGCCGGCTTTCTGGCGATCGAGCTGTTGTCGGGCTCGCACATCAAGAAGGCGGTGCGCGAGCTGCGCGAGGATCCGTGGGAGCGCATTCGGCGGGTGGCGCAGCTGGTTCCCAACACGCCGCTGCGCCTGATCGCCGGGCGGGTCAATACGTTCGGGTTCGATCCGCCTTGCATGTACGAGCTCTTCATCGAGCGCATGGCCGCCAACGGCATCCGGCAGGCCCGCATATCGGAGCCCTGGAACGATCTGCCGGGCTGGAGATACCGGGTCGAGGTGGCGCGCAAATTCGGGCTCGATCCGATCATCAACCTGATCTATTCGGTCTCGCCGGTTCACACCGATGAATACTATGCGCAGCGTTGCCGGCAGGCGGCCTCGCTCGAGCCGTTCCGGCTGTGCCTGAAGGATCCCGGCGGCCTATTGACGCCCGAGCGCACCCGCACGCTGGTTCCGGTCATCCTGGGCAACAGCGGCGGCATCCCGGTCGAGCTGCACAGCCATTGCACCACCGGGCTCGGACCCCTGGTGGCGCTCGAGGCGGTCCGGCTCGGTATCCGGATCGTCAATACCGGGGTTCCGCCGCTCGCGGACGGCGCCGCGCTGCCCTCGATCTTCAACGTGGCGCACAATCTGCGCGCCATCGGCTACCAGCCGAGGATCGACGAGGAGGTGCTGCGGCCGGTCACCGATCACTTCACGATCATCGCCAAGCGCGAGGGCTTTCCGATCGGCGTGCCGGCCGAATACGACTACGCCACCTACCAGCATCAGGTGCCGGGCGGCATGATCTCCAATCTCGGCCATCAGCTGCGCCAGGTCGGCAAGGAGGCGCAGCTGCAACAGGCCCTGGAGGAGACCGGCCGGGTGCGCGTCGAGTTCGGCCATCCCATCATGGTGACGCCGCTGTCGCAGTTCGTGGGCAGCCAGGCGGCCATCAATGTCATCCTGGGCGAGCGTTACAAGGAGGTGACCGATCAGGTCATCCGCTACGCGCTCGGCCAGTTCGGCGAGGAAGCCGTCACCGCCATGGACCAGGAGGTGCGCGGCCGCATCCTGGACCGTCCGCGCGCGCGCGAGATCATGGCGCAAGAGCGTCCGCAGCCCACGCTCGCCGACATGCGCCGCGAGCTCGGCGGTCCCGACGTCTCGGACGAGGAGCTGGTGCTGCGCTGGCTGTTGAGCCGGGACGACATCGCGCAGATGCGCGCCGCCGGACCCGCCAAGGAGTATGTCACGGCGCGGCACCCGCTGGTACGGCTGATGGCCGAGCTGACGCAGCATCCCGAATGCAACCTGATCCAGGTGAGCAAGCCGGGCTTCTCGTTGATGCTGGAGAAGAGCGCGGCGCCGTAAAGCGGATCGGGATCCGGAGGATGGGAGCGGCCCGCGACGGTCTGCGCGCCGCCCAGGCAGTTGCGTAGCTCATGCGTCATCGTTCCTCCAATCGAAATTCCTCCAATCGAAGCCGCTGGCCGGTCGCCGTGAGCGCCCTGTTTGTCGGGCTGGTGGTCATCACCGCCCTCGGCGCGGCGTTGGCGCCGAGCCTGCTTCCGAGCGGCGATCGACTGGGCGGAGACGGCCGGAAAATCGCAGCCGTCGTCATCTTCGTCGGAAGCTATCTTGCGCTCGCGATCGGCAGGGTCCCGGGCCTGAGCATCGACCGGGCCGGCATCGCCCTGGTCGGCGCCAGCCTCATGGTCGCCTCCGGCGCCCTGCCGCTGGAGGATGCCTATAAGGCGGTTGACCTCGATACGATCACGCTGCTGCTCGGCATCATGATCGTCGTGGCCAGCCTGCGGCTGTCCGGGTTCTTCGCCATTGCCACCGCCTGGGTCATGGAGCGCGCCAAGGCGCCTTTGATCCTGCTCTGCGGGGTGGTTGGAACCGCCGGCCTTTTCCGCATTTCTGGTGAACGATGCCATCTGCCTGGTGCTGGCCCCGCTGGTGCTGGAATTGACGCTGGCGATGGGGCGCAAGCCGGTGCCGTACCTGTTGGCGGTGGCGATGGCATCGAACATCGGCTCGACCGCCACCATCACCGGCAATCCGCAGAACATCATGATCGGCAGCTTCTCGCACATTCCCTACATCGAGTTCATCCGGGCGCTGGGTCCGATTGCGCTGGTCGGATTGGTCGTCACGGTCGTCCTGATCGCGCTGTTCCATCGCGACGAGTTCGCGCTCGCCACCCCCCTGCAAGCGCCGAGACCGGACTTCCATGTCAACCGCGTGCTGGTCATACGCGCCTTGCTCGCGACCGCCGTCATGATCGCCCTGTTCTTCGCCGAAATCGTGCCGGCAAAGGCGGCCATCATCATCGGAAGTCTCTTGTTGCTGACCCGACGCTTGAAAAGCCGGAGAATTTACCAGGAGATCGATTGGTCGCTGCTGCTGATGTTCGCCGGTCTGTTCATCATCGTCGCCGGCGCGGAGCACACGCTGCTGACGCCCGAGCTCGTCGCCGGCGTGAGCGGGCTTCACCTCGATCAGGTTCCGGTGCTCAGCGCCGTGACGGCGGTGCTGTCCAACCTGGTCAGCAACGTGCCGGCCGTGTTGATGCTCAAGCCGTTTGTCGGCCCGCTGCCGGACCATGACAAGGCCTGGCTGGCGGTCGCGATGGCGTCGACGCTGGCCGGCAACTTCACCGTGCTGGGCTCGATCGCCAATCTGATCGTCGTGCAGAGGGCCGCCCAGTCGGGCGTGGCCATCGGCTTCTGGGACTATTTCAGGGTCGGCGCGCCCCTGACCATCATCACGCTCGCGATCGGGACTTTTTGGCTGTGGCTGTGAGATCGGCCAAGAGCAGGCGGTTCAGCCCGCTCTCGCTCGACGCGGTCAATTTCCTCGCGGCCGACGTACGCGGCGCGGTCGGGCCTTATCTCAATGTCTTCCTGGTCACCCAGCAGCATTGGAGCCAGTCCGAAGTCGGATTGGTGACCACGATCAGCGGCCTGCTCGGCATCGCGGTCCAGACGCCGATCGGCGCCGCGATCGACGAGACGAGCGCCAAGCGCGGCGTCATCGTGTTGGCGCTGGCGGTATTGGCCGTTACATCCGTCGTTATTTTCGCCCTGCCGACTTTCTGGCCGGTAGCGATCGCCACCAGCCTGATGGCCGTCGCCGGCGACGTCTTCGGTCCCGCGGTCGCGGCCCTGACCTTGGGCCTGTTCGCACGCAAGCTGCTGGCGCGACGGATGGGACGAAACTCCGCCTGCGACCATGCCGGCAATGTCGCGATCGCCCTGTTGGCGGGCGCGGTCGGTTATGAACTCTCGCAGCGCGCCGTCTTTCTGCTGGTGCCGGTGTTCGCCATGCTGACGGTGATCGCGGTGCTGTCCATTCCGGCCGAGGCGATCGATTACAACCGGGCGAGAGACCTCGACGGGGATCACGATGCGGCGGTGGCCGCGATCGGTCCCGCCGGTTACGGCATCCTGCTCAAATCCCGGCCGCTGGTCATCTTCGGTCTGTGCGTCATGCTGTTCCATTTCGCCAACGCGCCGTTGCTGCCGCTGGTGGGACAGAAGCTCGCGGCCGCCTATCCCAACGAAGCGACCGCGATGATGTCGACCTGTATCATCGCCGCTCAGGCGGTCATGCTGCCGATCGCGCTTCTGGTCGGGTACAAGGCCGATGCTTGGGGGCGGAAACCGCTCTTTCTCGCCGGGTTCGCCATCCTGCCGATCCGTGCGGTGCTCTACACCTTTTCCGACAACAGCGTCTGGTTGATCGGCGTCCAGGTGCTCGATGGCGTCGGCGCCGGGATTTTCGGCGCGCTCGCGCCGCTGGTGATCGCCGATATCATGCGTGGCACGGGCCGCTACAATCTGGCCCAAGGCGCGATCGCCACGGTGCAGGGGATAGGCGCTTCGCTGAGCGGGCTTGCGGCCGGCGAGATCGTCGATCATTTCGGCTATAGCGCGGCATTTCTCACGCTCGGCGCTGCCGCCCTCGTGGCCGTGATCGTCTTCGCCCTTTGGATGCCCGAAACCGCCGAACGAGAAACTCTGCGCCGCCGCCGGATTGAGCCCGTTCTCGGCAGCAAGCCGGCTAGCGCGCCCCCCGCAGGCGGTTGAGCAACTCCGCGGTCGGCCAGGAATTGGCCGGCAGGCCGAGCTTGATCTGCATCTCGCGCACGGCGCTGCGGCTCTTGAGGCCGAGGATGCCGTCGGTGCGCCCGATGTCGTAGCCGCGCTTCTCCAGGATCTGCTGCAGCTCCCGGGTCTCGTCGAAAGAGAGCTTGGGAATCTCGCCGCCGCGATGCATGGCCGGCGCGCCGTCGAGCCGGGTGGCGTAATAGGCCGCCGTCAGCGCATACATCAGCGACTGGTTCCATTTCAGATAGACCTGGAAATTATCGTAGGCCAGGAAGGTCGGGCCGAAGCGTCCCATCGGCAGCACCAGCGAGGCCGGCAGGTTGTCGGATGGCAACGGCCTGCCGTCCGCCCGCGTCACCCCCCAGGCGGCCCATTGCGCGCGCGGATGCTGGATCGACAGATCGGCCTGATCCCAGGGCGCATTGGCGGGCGCATGCACCTCCTGCAGCCACGGCTCGCCGCGCTTCCAGCCCAGAAAGTCGAGGTATTTCCCGGTCGAGCCGATCACGTCGGCGGCGTCCTTGATCAGGTTGCGCCGTCCGGCGCCGTCATAATCGAGCGCGTCGCGGTAATATTCCGACGGCATCATCTGGGTCTGCCCGAGCTCGCCCGCCCATGAGCCGATCATCTCCTCGGGCCGCAGGTCGCCGCGCTCGATCATGCGCAGCGCGTCGAACAGATGGCCGCGGAACATGTCGCTGCGGCGGCAGTCATAGGCCAGGGTCGCCAGCGACTTGAGGGCCTGGTAATTGCCCTGGCCGGAGCCGAAATCGCTCTCCAGCCCCCAGAACCCCGTGATGACGGCGGCCGGCACGCCGAATTCCTTCTCCTCGCGCGCAAAGACCCCCTGGTACTTCTTGATCTGGGCGACGCCCGAGGGCAGCCGGGAGCCGGCCAGCATCTTGTCGGAGAATTCGAGGAAGTTCTGCGAGAAGAAGCGCTGCCCGCGGTCGATCCCGATGATGTGCTGGTCGAGCACCAGGTAGGGCGAAGCCGCATTGATGGCGGCGGCCGAGATGCCCTGGGCGGCGGCCTCCTTCTTGAAATCGGCCAGCCAGCGGTCGAAGCTGCCGGTATTGCGGCAATTCGCGTTCTGGGCCATCGCTGGCGCCGCCGCGAAGGCCAAAAGGCCGGCGCCGAGGCCCGCAATCGCGCAAGCCCTACGGGTCCACGTCAAAATCCTGTTTCGCATCGGATTGTCCGCTGTTGGCGATGATTTCGTCACCCGGAAGGGGCTCGGATTGTCACTGGGGGAGGGCCCGCCTGCAAGCCCTCCTTGCTGATCTTGCGGCAAGTCGCCTATCCTGATCGGGGTTGGCCGGGCGCAATCATCACTGACGACGTATTTTCGACCAGATGATGACGCGGAAGGTTCCGGCACGCGCCGCATTGGGAGATCGATATGCGAACTGCTGTTTTGACGACCTTGGCGACCGGGGCAGCCCTCTGGCTGGGCGTGTACGCGCCCGGCGACGGCGCGCAGGCCCAACAGCCCCCAGCGGAATCCGGGCGGCCGGTCGCCCTGCCGGCGGCGCCGCCCCCGGATTATGGAGCGCCGATCGTCAATGAGCAGGCCAAGGTGGCGGCCGATGCGGCCATTGCGGAAGCCAAGAAGAACAATTGGCACATGGCGGTCTCGATCGTCGGGCCGGAGGGCGAGCTGATCTATTTCGAGAAAATGGACGGCGCGCAAAGCTCCTCGGCCGCGCTGGCGGAGGCCAAGGCGCGCACCTCGGCGCTGTTCCGCCGGCCGAGCAAGGTTTTTGCCGATCAGTTCTCCGCCGGCAATGTCGCGTTCATGACCTTTCCGGACGTGGCGCGGCCGATCGCCTCCGAAGGCGGTGTTCCCATCGTCCTGAACGGCAAGCTGGTCGGCGCCATCGGGGTCAGCGGCGGTACCGCCGCGCAGGACAGCGTGGCCGCGACCGCCGGCGCCACTGCGGTGAAGGCTTCGCCCTGAACCCGCCAGCGCGCCCCGTAGCTTGAACATAAGCTGCTGGAATATCATTGTTTTCTGGTTTGACCCGGGCGCCATGCGGGGCCCCGGACAGCCCCCGGCGCCGCCCCGCGGCGGTTCGTGGGCGATAAACTCTCCGCGAGCACGGGTAACCAGACGTCCCGCCGTCACGTATCTTGTGGTGGAACCATTCGGTTGGGCCGGCTGTTTTTCGAATTCGTTGCCTGAACAGATTGCCGATTCCTTCAAACCCGGGATTGGGGATGCCGCCAGCTTCGTCACCGGTCATTCGCCTCCACGGCGAGCGTCAGGGCGCAACCCTTGACCCCATCGGGCCCGCGCCCGGATCGCATGATCCGCGCGGCGCTTGGCGCGCGGCGTTTCGCGCGGTGCGCGCCGAGACCGAACGACGCGCGGCGCCGCTCAGCCCCGAGGACCAGGTCGTGCAATCGATGGCCGATGCCAGCCCCACCAAGTGGCATCGGGCGCATACCACCTGGTTCTTCGAGCAATTCCTGCTGCTGCCGCATCTGCCGGGCTACGCGGTCTTCGACGCCGGCTTCGGCTACCTGTTCAATTCCTACTATGTGGCCGCCGGTCCCCGGCATGCGCGCCCGCTGCGCGGCCTCTTGACCCGGCCGGACTGTGCGCAAGTCGCCGCCTTCCGGGCGCATGTCGACCAGGCGGTCGAGCGCTTGCTGGCGAGCGCCGACGCGGCGGCGCTGCCGGAGGTGCTGCGCATCCTGGAGATCGGCCTGCACCACGAGCAGCAGCATCAGGAATTGATCCTCACCGACATTCTTCACGCCTTGGCCCAGAACCCGACCGCGCCCGCCTATGATGCGCATTGGCGCGAGCCGCCGCCGGTCGCCGCGACCGGTTTCGTCGAGTTGCCGCGCGGCATCCGGCGCATCGGCTGGTCCGGCGCGGGCTATTGCTTCGACAACGAATGCCCGGCGCACGACGTGCTGCTGCCGCCGGCGCGGATCGGTCGCGGCCTGGTGACGCAATGCGCAATGGCTCGAATTCATGGCCGACGACGGCTACGCGACGCCGAGCCTGTGGCTCTCGGACGGCTGGGCGGCGGTCGAGGCCGAAGGCTGGCGGGCGCCCGGCTATTGGCGCCAGCACGACGGCGCCTGGTTCGCGCTGACGCTCGCGGGCCTCGCGCCGATCGATCAGGATGCGGCGGTCCGCCATGTCAGCTACTACGAGGCCGACGCCTTTGCGCGCTGGGCCGGCGCCGACCTGCCGACCGAAGCGCAATGGGAGGTCGCCGCCGACGCCGGTCTCCTGGAGGCCGCCTTCGGCACCGTCTGGCAATGGACCCGTAGCGCCTATTCGCCCTATCCGGGCTATCGGGCGGCGGCGGGGGCGCTCGGCGAGTACAACGGCAAGTTCATGATCAACCAGATGGTCCTGCGCGGCAGCTCGCAGGCGACGCCGAGCGGGCACGCGCGCGCGAGCTACCGCAATTTCTTCCCTCCGTCGGCACGCTGGCAGTTCAGCGGCGTTCGTCTGGCGGACTATCCGGATTGAGCGCTGCCTCCATCTCCTTCGCCGCCAGCGAGGCGGGTGTGGGACGCAACGGATCACCAAACGGAGTTGCCCATGAGTGTTCAATCGATCGTCGCCCGCCATCCCGCCGAGGATCGCCATTCCGTCTTCGCGCACGACGTGATCGAGGGGCTGACGGCGCGGCCCAAGCGGCTGTCGCCGAAATATTTCTATGACGAGACCGGCTCGCCGCCTGTTCGAGGAGATCACCGAGCTGCCGGAATATTATCCGACCCGCTGCGAGCTCGCGATCCTGCGGGCGCATGCGGCCGACATGGCGCGCCTGCTGCCGCCGCAGACGGCGTTGATCGAGTTCGGCAGCGGCTCGAGCCGGAAGGCGCGGCTCCTCATCGATGCGGCGCCCGCCATCGCGGCCTATGTGCCGGTCGACATCTCGTCGGAATGGCTCAGCGAGGAAGCGGCGCGGCTGCGGCACGACTATCCGCGCCTGGCGGTGCTGCCGGTCGCGGCCGATTTCACCCAATCTTTCCGCCTGCCGCGCTCGCTCGCCGGGCTGGCGCGCGCCGGCTTCTTTCCGGGATCGACCATCGGCAATTTCGAGGCGCACCAGGCCTGCGCCTTCCTGCGGCACGCCGCCCGCATCCTGGGCGAGGACGCGATCCTGATCGTGGGGATCGATCTGGTGAAGGACGCCGAGACGCTCACCGCGGCCTACAACGATGCGGCGGGCGTGACCGCGAAATTCAATCTCAATCTGCTGGCCCGCATCAATCGCGAGCTCGGGGCCGATTTCGACCTGGCCGGCTTTTGCCACCAGGCGTTCTACAATCGCGAGCGCCAGCGCATCGAGATGCATCTCGCCAGCCGTATCCGCCAGCGGGTCCAGGTCTGCGGCCGCACCATCGAGTTCCGCGCCGGCGAGACCATCCACACCGAGAACAGCTACAAGTATACCGTCGAATCCTTCGGCGCCATGGCGCGCGGCTGCGGCTGGACGCCGGTCGCGGCCTGGACCGATGCGGACGGATATTTCTCGGTCCAGGCTTTGCGGGCGGCGAAGCAATAATTCAGCGCGGTCGCATCCGAAGCCGCGCGGTCGCCGAACGGGAGATTGCCGGAAATGATTTGGCCGATCGTCGTCGCCTGGATCCACTACGTCGCCGTCATGCTGCTCGATCGCGAGCCTCCTGGGCGAGCATCTTGCGCTGAAGCAGGAGCTGACGGCCGCGGAGGCCGGGACCCTGCAGCGCCTGGATATCATCTATGGCGGCTCGGCGGCGCTGGTCCTGGTGACCGGAATCATGCGGATGTACCTGGAGAAAGGCACGACGTACTACCTCCACAACGGAGCGTTCCACGCGCTCTTGAGCGTGTTCGTGGTGGTGGCGTTGCTCTCGATCTATCCGACCGTCGTTTTTCTGCGCTGGCGCGCGCAGACCCGCGCCGGCCGCGGACAAGAGCTGGCAGGCGGCCAATTCAAGAAGCTTCAAATGATCCTGCGGCTGGAGATGACGCTCGTGCTGCTGGCGCCGTTCTTCGCCACCTGGATGGCGCACGGGCCGCTTTAGCTACGGCTCCTCCGAATCGACGCACGATTGCGGACGCGTAGGGCGGTGCCCACGCGAAGTCGTTCGAGCAGATGTGAGCAGACGTTTCCGGCGCGTTGCCCACGCGCGCTGGCCTCGCGTGCAGCCGCGTGGGCAAAATTGCGCAGCTTCCGTGCGATCATGATCGTGGTGCCAGGCAATTTTGCCCACCCTACGGATCCGGCAGCCCGCGGCCTGCGCGAGGAAGCGCGCGGCCTCCTGCACGCGTCGCCTTGTCGGTGTCGCGGTCGACCATGAAATTGGCCTGCCGCATGGGCTCGACCGCGATCTTGCCGATGAGCGGCGCGAGCGCGCGGCGGAGAAGCTCGTCCTTGGCACGGCGCGGCGAGAGCAAGAGGACGGCATCGTAGGACGGGATGGCGTGCAGGGGATCATCGAGCACCACCAGTCCCTGCGCCGCGATGCGGCCGTCGCTGGAGAAGGCGGTGATGACGTCCACATCGGCGCTGTCGATCGCCCGATACATGAAGGTCGGGGTGTAGGAGCGTTGCGCCTTGAAATTCAGCCCGTAGGCATTCTTGAGCGCGGTCCATTCCGGCCGGCTCAGGAATTCCAGGTCGGTGCCGAAGGTGAGCTCGCCGGCGTGGCGGGCGAGATCCGCGATGGTGTGCACGCCGAGCGCGGCCGCGCGCTCGCGCCGCATCGCCAGCGCATAGGCGTTCTCGAAGCCGAGCGGACCGAGCAGCGTCACGTTGAAGCGTTGCGCCAGCTCGCTCGTCGAGCTCGCTCAGCATGGCGGCGCTCGCCGGCGTGTCGCTGCGGGCGAGCACGTTCGCCCACAGGGTTCCGGAATAATCCACATAGACGTCGATGTCGGAGCCGGCGAGCGCCCGGAAGGCGACCGCCGAGCCCAGCCCCTCCTTGCGCTCGACCGTGACGCCCTCCCGCGCCAATCGTTCCGAGATGAGCTCGGCCAGAATGAATTGCTCGCTGAAGTTCTTGGCCCCGACCAGGTAGGCGCGCGACCCGCTCGCCATGAGCGGCGTCAGCGCGGCCGTCAGGCCCGCCGCCATCAAGGCGGCGCCGAGCCAGATGCGCCTGGCATCGCGCTTGGTGGCACCCGCCTCGATCAGGCCGAGGAGCTGATCGACCACGAGCGCGAACGCCGCCGCGACCGCGCAGCCGAACAGCACGAAGATCCAGTTCTCGGTCTGCAGCCCGGTGAAGATGTAGTTGCCGAGACTGGTCTGGCCGACCGAGGTCGAGAGGGTCGCGGCCCCGATGGTCCAGACCGCGGCGGTGCGGATTCCCGCCATCACGACCGGCGCCGCCAGCGGCACCTCGACCCGCAAGAGCCGCTGCCGCGACGTCATGCCGACCGCGCTCGCGGCCTCCATCACGGCCGGATCGAGCCCGGTCAGGCCGGCGACCGCGTTGCGCAGGATCGGCAGCATGGAATAGAGCGTGAGCGCGAGCAGCGAGGGCAGGAAGCCGAGCGCCGGCAGGCGGAAGCCGAACAGCCGATCGGTGAACGTCGAAAGCCCGAGCAGCAGCGGATAGAACAGCGCCAAGCAGCGCCAGTCCCGGAATGGTCTGCACGAAGCCCGCCGCCGCCAACGCGGGCCAGCGCAGGCGCGGGTGGCGAACCAGCCAGAGCCCCAGCGGCAGGCCCAGCACGATGCCGAGCGCCAGCGCCGACGCGCTCAACAAGACGTGCCGCGCCAGGTAATCCGGCAACAGCCGCAGCGCGCTCTGGATGCGCTCATCCATGCGCGGTCTCGCCGTTGTGCTCCAGGATCGCGGCAATGCGCTCGGCCTGGCGCTTGGGCATCGCCATGAGGGCCGCCACGTCGGGATCGGCCGTGCTCGACATCAGGCCCGCCGGCGTGCCTTGCGCCCGCACGCGCCCGGCGCTCATGACCACGATCCGGTCGGCGAGCAGCACCGCCTCCTGCACGTCGTGGGTCACCATGATGGTGGTGAGGCGCAGGCGCTCATGCAGGTCCCGATAGGCCGATCCGAGCGCGTCGCGCGTCACCGGATCAAGGGCGCCGAAGGGCTCGTCCATCAGCACGATGCGCGGACGTGCGGCGAGCGCGCGCGCCACGCTGACGCGCTGGGCCTCGCCGCCGGACAGCGCCGCCGGAAACCGCACCGCATAGCTCGCCGGCAAGCCGACCAGATCCAAGAGCTCCTCGACCCGGGCCGCGATCTGCGGTCGCTTCCAGCCCAGGAGCTGCGGCGTGATGGCGATATTCTCGCCGACCCGCATGTGCGGAAACAGGCCGATGCCCTGGAACACATAGCCGATGCTTCGGCGCAGCGTCGGAGCATCCACGGCGCCGACCCGCACGCCCTCGATCCTGACCTCGCCGCTGTCGGGCTCGACCAGCCGGTTGATGAACTTCAGCGTGGTGGTCTTGCCGGAGCCGGAAGCGCCCACGACCGCAATGAAGGCGCCGGCCGCGATGCCGATGGTGGCGTCCCGGACCGCGAAGGTCTTGCCGCCGTCGAAGGACTTGCAGGCCTTGTCGATCTCGATCAACGCGGAATTCGTCATGTCCCAGCCCCGCGCCGGCAACGAGCATGTCGCTCGGCGCACCTCCCCGATGCCGAACCCTAAGCCCCACCATAGCGTCGCACGCGCGCTTTGACGACCGGACGAGACCGCCTCGAACGGTTGCCGCCGAGCCCGCAAGGGGGGTTGCGCGCCCCCGCCGGGCACCGGTAGACGCAAGCAGCCGCATCCAATATGAACCCTGCGAGGTTCCGGCATCGGGGCCCGCCTCAGAATGACCAGGAGTACTTAGAGCCATGAAGATCGTCGGTTTTCGGACAAATGAAGGGCTGCGTCTCGGCGTGGTCGAGGGCGAAGAGGTGATCGACCTGCAGGCGGTCGACCGGAACGCGCCCGCCGATCTCGGCGAGTGGCTGCGCCGCGACAACGGGGACCTGAGCCCGCTCAAGGACCTGGCCCGGCGCGCCCCGGCCAGCGCCCGCCGGCCGCTCAAGGGGCTCAAATACGCGCTGCCGGTGGCGCGCCCCGGCAAGATCGTCTGCTTCGGGCAAAATTATCTGGAGCACGTCAAGGAACAGGACGCCAACGTTGCGAAATTTCCCACGGTCTTCATGCGCTGCCAGACCTCGCTCTTGGCGCACGGCGATCCCATGCTCCGCCCGCTCGTGACCGAGACCCTCGATTGGGAGGCCGAGATGGTGGTGATCGTGGGCAAGCGCGCCAAGCATCTCGATGTCGGCAATGCCTATTCCTGCATCGCCGGCTATTCCTGCTTCAACGAAGGCTCGGTGCGCGAGTTTCAGCGCAAGACCTCGCAATGGGACATGGGCAAGAATTTCGATTCGACCGGCGCCTTCGGTCCCTGGATGGTGACGGCGGACGAATTGCCGCCCGGCGGCAAGGGGCTGAAAATCCAGACCCGGCTCAACGGCGAGGTCATGCAGTCGGACAATACCGACAACATGATGTTCCCGGTGGCGGAGACCATCGCCTACATCACCCAGGGCATGACGCTCGAGCCCGGCGACATCCTCGTGACCGGCACGCCCTCCGGGGTCGGCTGTTGGCGCAAGCCGCCGATCTGGATGAAGCACGGCGACAATTGCGAGATCGAGATCGAGCGGATCGGCGTGCTGTCGAACCCGATCCAGGACGAGAAGAAGTAACGCCGAAGTAACGCCTCTGACCTTCCCTTAAGAAGAAACAATAGGCATGGCGCCCGCCCCCGGTCGTCCCCGCGAAAGCGGGGCCCAAGGGGCACAATGCAAAATGCTAGAGCGGTTCTGCTTTCGGTCTGCGTGAAACCGCTCTAGCCTCGTCAAAGCCGGACTCCGACCCTTGCCTCAAGCAACCTGCGCCACGATGGCGCGGAATTCCTGATCCGTCACCAGCCGCTTTTCCGTCGTTCCCTTCGATTTGACCTGCTCGAGAATGGCGGCGTGCTTTTGGGCAGGCGCATCGAGACCGAGCTCGTCGAGCTTGATCTTGATGTTGGCAAGTCCGCTCTTCTTGCCCAGCGCGATCTTGCGGTCCGCGCCGACGACAGTGGCCGAATAAGGCTCGATCGCCGAGGGCATATGGAACTGGCTGGCGACACCCCCGCTTTCGCGCGTGAAGATGAATTCTCCGACGACGGGTTTCCAGGTGTCGACCGTGTATTTCCCGCACTTCTGCACCAACCGGGAAACCTCGCGCGCCTTTGTCAAATCCAATTCCACCGGAACGTGGTAGAGGTACTGCAAGGCGAGGGCGACTTCGCAAATGTCGGCGTTGCCGGCCCGCTCGCCCATGCCGTTGATGGTGCCTTGGATCCAGTCGGCGCCGCCCCGGACTGCGGCGATGGCCGCGGCCGTGGCCACACCCATATCATTGTGGCCGTGCCAGTGTATGGGCACGGATGGTCCCACCCATGACCTGACCTGACGCATCAGATATTCAGCCGTTTCCGGCGCGCACACGCCGATCGTATCGACCATGGAGACTTCATCGGCGCCGGCTTCCAGGGCCTTGCTGTAGACATCGCGCAAGAATCCCAAATCGCTGCGCGTGCTGTCCACGGCAAAGAAGTTGACGCGTTCGATCCCCTTGTCTTTTGCGTATTTCATGGAATTGATGACGGTGTTCATGACCTTCTCGCGGGTGAAGCCGAAGGCCTTCATCTTCATGTCGCTGGTTGTTATCTCGAGCAGGGTATAGCGGGTACCCAGCTCGACATGAGCGTCGATGTCGCCCCGAACGCAGCGCGCGAAGCCCCAGATTTCAGAGCTCAGATTTGCCGCGAGGATGCGCTTGACGGCCTCCGTGTCTTCTTCGGAAACACGCGGAAAGCCCGATTCAATTCGTCCAACCCCGAGCTCGGCGAGCTTGCACGCGATTTCGAACTTGTCCTTGGCGGAAAAGCAGATGCCGGTCGACTGCTCGCCGTCGCGAAGCGTCGTGTCGTAGAAACGAACGGTTTTGCTGCGGTCGAATCCCTGCTGAACGGCATCCATCTCGTTGAGCGGGGTGGTCCAAATCTGATCTGCCTGCATGTTGTTCATGCTCATTCTCCTGCTGGCCGCGGCAACCCCAACAGAATGCCGGAGCCGTCCATATCTGTGCTTGATGCGCCCGATTGCAGTGTCACCGACCGGGTCAACTCGGGCGTCCTTATACCTCGTCCCGGCACCGGGTGGAAGGTCATGGGCTGCCCCGGGAGAGAGCGTCCCGGCGAAGGACGGAACAGTGGAGGTGTGATGCACATTCCAACGATGGTGGGCGCACCGAATCAAGGTCGCCCTCCTCGGTTGCGATCTTGAATCACATTCGCGCGAGTAGAAGGGAATCCCTCTAATGTCCACAGGACCTGGATTTCCCACTTGCGCGGGATCAAGCGGAGGGTGCAATTCTCCGATACGTTCTCCAAGAGGACGAGGTCGTCGATTGATGCGAGGAGGCCATCATGCCTGGCAAGAACCTGAGCGTGATCAGCATTTGCGGATCGCTCCGGAGCGGCTCCTATAACGGAATCGTGCAGCGGGCGCTGCCGGCGCTCGCACCCGAAGGCCTCACGGTGCGGCCGGCGCCCTCGTTTTCGGAGTTCCCGCTCTATAACGCCGATGTGCAGACCGCGAGCGGGTTCCCGGCAGCCGTCAATGTGCTGGCGGACGCGATCCGCGCCGCCGATGGCGTGATCATCGTCACGCCCGAGTACAATTTCTCGATCCCGGGCGGGCTCAAGAACGCCATTGACTGGGTCTCGCGCCTGCCAAACCAGCCGTTCGCCGGCAAGCCGATCGCGCTGCAATCGGCGTCGCCGGGGCCGCTCGGCGGCGGGCGCGTGCAATACGACCTGCGCCGTGCGATGGTGTTTCTCGACGCTTTCGTGCTCAACAAGCCGGAGATTTTCATCGGCTCCTGCGCGTCCAAGCTCGACGAGAAGACCGGCGAGATCAAGGACGAGGCCACGCGCAATTTCATCAAGCAGCAGCTCGCCGCATTCGCGACCTTCATCGAGCGGGTCGCGGTCAAGGCTTAGGGCAAAGGCAAAGAGGGCAGGGGGGAATATGACCGACAGGCAACTCGACGTGCTGGTGATCTGCGGCTCGCTGCGCAAGGGCTCCTACAATGCCGCGTTGGCGCGCACCCTGCCGGCGCTGGCGCCGCCCGGCATGGCGCTGCGCGCCGCGCCGACGTTCGCCGGGCTGCCGGTCTATGACTTCGACGAGCACCAGGCGAGCGGCATCCACCCGATCGCCACCGCCTGGGCCGATGCCATCCGCGGCGCCGACGCGGTGGTCATCGTCTCGCCCGAATACAACTGGTCGATCCCGGGCGGGCTCAAGAACGCCATCGACTGGGCGTCGCGGCTCAAGGATCAACCATTCGCCGGCAAGCCGGTCGCCCTGCAATCGGCGGCGACCGGTCTCCTGGGCGGCTCCCGCATGCAATATCATTTGCGGCAGTCGCTGACCTCGATCGATGCGCTGCTGTTTCCCAAGCCGGAAGTGATCGTCACGTTCGCGGCCAAGAAATTCGACGAGAAGACGCTCGAGCTGACCGACCAGCCGACCCGCGACATGATCAAGCTGCAGCTCGAAACCTTCGAGCAATTCGTCCGCCGCGTCAGCTCCAAGGGCTGGGTTGACCGGTCCCGACCTTGAGGGGGACCGCTCCAGACCGGTCCCGGCGAAATCGGGGATCGTTTCAGGGTCCGAGCTTGGAACGATCCCGGGTCAAGCCCGAGACAAAGCTCGCAATGGCCGGCGAATATCTGCCATGCAAGAGAAAACTGCCTGCCCGGCGCTTCTTTCGGGAAGATAGTTGCATTATATACTATTTGTCCGGTCGGGATTATCCCGGTCTGACGGCCATCGGATAGGCCGGAATCAAGGCCGATCCGCAGCGCTGCACCCGAGGAGAACGCCATGGCGAGCACGACAGCGGGCAAGCGGGCGCAAGGCAAGCCCGATGGCGGGCCGGACCCCAAGCACAACGTCGATGCGGTGCGGGAGGCCTATTACGACCGCATCTCGAAATTCGACATGGCGCCGCTCTGGAAGGTCATGAAATCGGTCGTGACCAAGGAGCCGGTCACGCGTTGCGCGCCGGTGATCTGGCATTACGACGACGTCAAGTCGCTGGTCCTGGAATCGGGCGCCTTGATCTCGGCCGAGGAGGCCCAGCGCCGGGTGCTGATCCTGGAGAATCCCGCCATGCGGGGCGAGTCGCGCGCCACCAACACGCTGTTCGCCGGCATCCAGATGATCCTTCCGGGCGAGGTCGCCCCGGTCCACCGCCACGTTTCCTCCGCCATCCGCTTCGTGCTCGATGGCGAGGGCGCCTATACGGCGGTCGAGGGCGAGAAGGCCTTCATGTCTCCCGGCGATTTCGTGATCACCGCGAACTGGGCGCCGCACGACCACGGCAATCCGTCCAAGAAGCCCATGCTGTGGCTCGACGTGCTCGATTTTCCGGCGGTCAATTTCTACGAAGCCTCCTTCGCCGAGTATTTCGAGGAGGGGATGCAGAACACCACCCGGCAGGATGGCGATTCGCTCACCTTCTACGGCTCCGGCGTGCTGCCCGACGGCGTCCCGGTCGCGCTCAACCGCAGCCCGGTGATCAATTATACCTATGCGCGGACGCGGCCGATCCTCGAGCGCCTGAAGAAATCCGGCGAGGTCGATCCGCGCCACGGCGCGCGCGTGCATTACGTCAATCCCATCAACGGCGGCCCGGTGCTGCCCACCATGGGGGCCTCGCTCGCGCTCTTGCCGAAAGGGTTCAAGGGCACGGACTATCGCTCGACCGACGGCACCATCTTCGTTTGCGTCGAAGGGCAGGGCACCACCCGGGTCGGCGACCAGGTTTTCGAATGGGGTCCGAACGATATTTTCGTGGTGCCGCCCTGGAAGCCCTACGCCCATGGGGCGGCCAAGGACTCGGTCCTGTTCTCGATCTCCGACCGTCCGGCCCAGCAGGCGCTCGGCATCTGGCGCGAGGAGAAGCGCGCGGCGTAGCAGAGGAGCTCGCGCCGGCTCTTGCGCCGGCCGACCGTGGAGGCGGCAGGCGGCGGCGGTCATCTCGCCGGCGCGCCGCCTCGTCAGGCCATCGGCGTGCCGCGCTTCTTGTTGTAGCCGTGGATTTGAACCCGCTCCCACACGCCATTGACGTGGTAGGGATCGCTGCTCGCGAAAGCATCCACGGCGGCACGGCTCTTCGCATCGACGACGAAAATGCTGCCGACCGGGCTCTCGCCGTCGTCCGCCACCAAGGTGCCGGCGGTCACCACCCCGACCGCATGGTCCTCGGCCTTGTCGAGATGGATGCGATGGGCGCGGTAGAATTTGGCGCGGGTGGTCAGTGCATCCTTCTTGTCCGTCGCATGGACCACGAACAGCATGGCGGGGTTCCCTCGCGGATGATGCGCGCAACGGCGCGGCCCGCCATTCTAGCCGATCTCGCTCGAAGGTCGACCCTCCGGACCCGTGCGGCGGGCCGCCGTTCGGGTCGGTGAGGGCGCTCTCCCGCGCAACCACGGGATATCTGGAACCGCTCCCCGTTTCGTGGAACCATCACCCTGGCTCTGCGGGCCGATCGCATGAGGGGAAGCCATGAAGCTGCATGGCGTGAAGGAATGCTTGCGTGTGCACGATTCCGATCTGTCCGGATCCGTTTTCGATGACGTCAATCTATCGGGAACGACGCTCGAGAACGTGAACCTCTCCGGCTGCACCTTCCACAACGTCAATCTGTCGGGAGCCACCTTCGACGACCTGAACATGTCGGGCTGGCGCGTGCATGACGTCAATCTCGCCGGCCTCAAGATCGTCAAGGCCAACCTGGCGGGCGCATCGATCAGTCAGGGCCGGATGGAGGGGATGACCATCGATGGAATTCTGGTCTCCGATCTGTTGGCGGCCTATCACGCGAGCGTGTCGGGCAAGGATTTCCAAGTGAGATGACGCGGGTCGCCGGCTCGACCGGGACCTGATCTTTTGCTACCGGGAGCAGATGCCAAGGTTCGCCGCCAATCTCGCTTACCTGTTCACCGAGCGGCCGTTCATGGAGCGGTTCGCGGCGGCGGCGGCGGCCGGGTTCCGGGCGGTCGAGCTGCAATTCCCCTACGAATTCGCGCCGTCGGCGGTGCGGGCCGAGCTCGAGCGGCATGGCCTCGCCATGCTCGGCATCAATACCCCGCCCGGTCGGCGGGAAGCGGGCGACTTCGGGTTGGCCGCGGTGGCGGGGCGTGAAGCCGACTTCGCCGTCCTGTTTCGTCAGGCGCTCGATTATGTGGTCGCCATCGGGGGCCGGCAAATCCATTGTCTCGCCGGCAAGGTGCCGCCCGAAGCGCGGCCTGCGGCCGAGAAGGCCTTCATCCGCAATCTCGCCAGCGCGGCCGATGCCGCCGCCCGGCAGAACATCACATTGCTGATCGAGCCGATCAATCCGCGCGACCGCCCGGACTATTTCCTGACGCGGGCCGAGCAGGCCGCCGACATCATCGCCAAGGTGGAGCGGCCGAATGTGCGCATCCAGTTCGATTTCTATCACGCTCAGATCGTGGGCGGCGATCTCATCCGCCGGTTCGAGAGGTTCCTGCCGGTGATCGGTCACGTGCAGATCGCGGCGGTGCCTTCGCGCCACGAGCCGGACGAAGGCGAGGTCAACTACCCCGCCATTTTTTCCAGTCCTCGATCGGCTCGGCTACGGCGGTTGGATCGGCTGCGAATACAATCCACGGGCGAAGACCGAGGACGGGCTCGCCTGGATGCGGCCCTTTGGCGTTATCTGCGCGGATTGAGGCCGGAAACCGCCGTCGGCATTGGCGAGCGCTGCGACGCTTGCTAGTCTTGAGTCCATGTGGGGACGTAAACGCCAGGCCGCCGCAGAGGCCAAGCCTGAGGAATCGCGGCCGCAGCGCCTCAAGGATGCGTTACGCAAGGCGCGTGTCGAGTCGGCCGAGCGCTCCGGCATCGTGGTCGATCTGCATGACGCGGAGGTGGCCCGGCTGGAGCTGCTGAACGAGGCGATCGAGCCGCTGTTCGGCGAGATTCCCCCCGAGGTGGACCTGTTCGACCTCGGCATCAGCCGCGGCGAGACGCCCAAGCTGTGGATCGACGCCATCGCGCACGTGGTCATGGGCCGCGATAAGCGGGTCTACCGGTTCGTGCAGGACACCCGTTATGGCCGCAAGGTGCTGGCCGAGAGCGTGCACATTCCCGAGATCGTCCAGGCGGTGACCAAATATCTGGCGCTGCGGCTGATCGAGCGCGAGCGGGCGCTCGCCGGCGTCGGCCCGCCCGCGCTCGGGGATCTGCGGCGGGAAGCCAATTTCGAGCGCCGCAATCGACGGCGGCACGCCATCGAGATTTTCCTGCTCGGTCTTTTGGCGGGTGTCGCGGCCTTGATCGCCGCCGCCTTGTTGCTCTCCCCCTGACGGTCAGGGACGAATCTTCCAGTTGCCATCGCGAACGAGCACGGCCCCGATCGGTGTGGTCGATCAGGGCCGTTGGTCTGCTCAAGTGCCGTCGGGAGGAGCCGCGAAGCTACTCCAGGCGCGTTGCGCCATCAATTCGCACGAATACCTAGGCGGATTCACCGACGCGGTCGAACCGCCCGCGCCGCTGCGGCGTCGAACGATGCGGCATCGAGACGATCATGAGCTGCCGATGATGATGCCGGCGATGAACACCAGCACGCCTCCGACCACGACCTGAAACGACGCCGCCAGCAACGGCGTGTCCATGAATCGATGGCGGATGTAGGAGATGGCGCCGAGCTCCGCCGCCACCACGCATCCGGCCACGATGAGGGCGAGCGAAAAATCCGGAATGAGAAACGGCAGCGTGTGGCCGAGCCCGCCGATCGCCGTCATGCCGCCGCAGACCACGCCGCGCAGCACCGGGGCGCCGCGGCCGGTGAGCGAGCCGTCGTCGGACAGCGCCTCCGCGAAGGCCATGGAGATGCCGGCCCCGACGGAGGCCGCGAGCCCGACCAGGAAGGTCTGCGAGGTGTTGTGGGTGGCGAAGGCCGCGGCGAACAGCGGCGCCAGCGTCGAGACCGAACCGTCCATCAGGCCGGCGAGCCCGGGCTGCACGTATTGCAGCACGAACATGCGGCGCGCGGTCTCGTCCTCGTGCTCGCGCGCGGTCTTGGTCAGTATGCTCTGGCCGAGCTTGTGGGCGAGGTTCTCATGCACGTCCTCGGCCTCGGCGAGGTGGTCGAGCAATTGCCGGATCGAGGCGTCGCGCGCCGATTGCGCCGCCTTGCGATAAAATCGCGCGGTCTCGTATTCCATGGTCTCGGCGTATTTGCGCACCTCGTCGAGGTAGAGCGGGCGCACCAGCCACAACGGCTTGGTGTGCTGCACGAAGCCCTTGACGTCCTGGCGGCGGATGAGCGGCAGATAGTCGCCGAACTTCGAGCGATAGAGATCGAACAGCATGGTGCGATGGTGCACCTCCTCCTCGGCCATCTCGTCGAAGACCTTGGCGGAGGCGCCGTATTGGGCGCGCAGGCCTTCGGCGAAGCCACGGTAGATGCGGCTGTCCTCCTCCTCGTTGGAGATGGCGAGCGCGAGGATTTCCTGTTCGGTGAGCTCGGCAAAGCGCTTCACGTCGGCCTCATCGATTTGAATTTTGCGGCCTGAGCTTACGGACCATGGCCATGATTAAAGGTACTCTAAATAGGAATTGGCTTCTTTTGACAACCCGCTCCGAGGGCGTTCCGCGCGCCCGGGCCGGGCGAGCATGACGGACGGCGAGGCACGGATGGCTGCGACCCGCAAGACGCTGCGGCACACGATCGAGATGACGCTGCAACGCATGGCCGACGTGGTCGGTCGCTTGACCCGCGGCATGACGCTCGGCGTGCGCGCCCTGGTGATCGGCCCGGACGGCCGCATCTTCCTGGTCAAGCACAGCTATGTGGGCGGCTGGCATCTGCCGGGGGGCGGCGTCGAGCCGGGAGAGACGCTGATCGACGCGCTCGTGCGCGAGCTGCGCGAGGAGGGCAATCTCGAGCCCACCGCCCCGCCGGTGCTGCATGGAATGTTCTTCAACGACAGTCTCTCGCCACGCAATCACGTGGCGGTCTTCGTAGTGCGGGATTTTCGGCAGCTGGGCGCGCCGGTACCGGATTACGAGATCATCGCGCACGGATTCTTCGGTCTCGACGAGCTGCCGAACGACACCACGGCGGCGACCCGAGCCCGCATCATCGAGGTGATCGGCGGAGCGCCGGTCAGGGAGCGGTGGTAGGCGCGCCCGGCGTGCGGCTGCGCGCCCGCAATGGACCTCGCGTCGGGCAAGTGCTAATCGGCGACGCCGATCCCGGGCTTGCGGCGGCGGGCGGCTGGCGATCGAGGCGATGAGCGAACCTTCCATCACGATCCGGCCCGAGACCGCGGACGACGCGGCGGCCATCGAACGTCTGCACGAGCGCACCTTCGGCCCCGGCCGGCTCGCCAAGACGGCCTATCGGATTCGCGAAGGCGCCGAGCATCGGTTGGAGCTTTCCTTTACCGCCCACATCGGCACGCTGATGATCGGATCGGTGCGGCTCACGCCGGTGCGCATCGGCGAGACCAAGGCGCTGCTGCTGGGCCCGCTCACGGTCGAGCCGCCGTTCCGCGCGCGCGGCATCGGCCGGGCCCTGATCACGCGGGCGCTGGCCGAGGCCAAGTCCAAAGGCCACCGCCTGGTCGTGCTGGTGGGTGACGAGCCGTATTACGGGAAGAGTGGTTTCGTGCGCGTTCCCAAGGGCCGGGCCGTGATGCCGGGGCCAGTCGATCCGGCCCGCATTCTGGTCTGCGAGCTCAGCGAGGGCGCGTTCGCGAATGTTGCGGGGCGGATTCGCCCCGATGATGCGCAGTGATCGTCAACCGCTGCCCTGCGATCGTCGTTGTCGTAGGGGCGCCCTTGTGGGCGCCCGTGGGCGCCACGAACGGCAACGGGCGGCCACGAGAGCCGCCCCTGCGAATCGGGGTTGTTGTAGGGGCGCCGCTCAGCGTCCCTCGCGGGCCCAGGTGGCGGCGAGGCTGCCGACCAGCAGCAAGAGCCCGATCACTCCGGCGAACACCGGCAGCACGCCGATGCCGCGCACTACGCTGGCTTCGCGCATCTTCAGGCCGATCCAGTCGTCGCCATGAAAGCTGTCATTGGCGCGCACGCCCACGACCCGCGGCAGGTGGATGCCGCCGCTGCCATCCTCGATGCGCACCGCATCGCCGCCGGTCGC
This sequence comes from uncultured Alphaproteobacteria bacterium, assembly GCA_963744275.1. Classification (GTDB taxonomy): domain Bacteria; phylum Pseudomonadota; class Alphaproteobacteria; order Rhizobiales; family Xanthobacteraceae; genus VAZQ01. The sequence goes on along the minus strand of CAVUSX010000015.1, from coordinate 205,522 downwards.
GCTGGTGATCGGCGACACCCAGTCGGTGGTCGAGGTGACCTCGTCGAACTCGCGCGGATTGGCCGGGCCGACATTGGCGAGGGCGGTGAGCTTGCCGTCGCTGGCGCGCCACAGGCCGAGCTCCTTGGCTTCGATGGTCGAGCGCCACACGCCCGGCTCGGCCTGAACCAGCGTCACGGTTTGCGACTTGCCGGACGGCAGCGTCAGGGTCACCGGATCGACGGTGTCGGCCATCGTTTGCCGCTGCACCGTGAGATCATGTCCGCGCACCGACAGCCGCAGCGCCTCCTCCTCGAGATCGGGCTCCTTCATCAGCCAATGCGACAGGCGCCGCAGCAGGTCGAGATGCGGCCCGCCGCCTTCGAAGCCGCGCGCCCACAGCCAGATGTGATCCGACAGCAGCAGCGCGACGCGGCCTTCGCCCTCGCGCGAGAGCTGCAGCAGCGGCTTGTCGTCGGGCCCCACCATCACGGTGGTGCCTTTCTCGGCGCGGGCGTCGACCAGCCGGAACCAGTGGCTCCAATGCGGCGGGTCCTCCGCCGAGCCCTCGAGGCCGCGGGTCACCGGATGGCGCTTGCCGAGCTCGGACAGGCGCGGAAAATACGGCGTCTCGGTGGTTTGGCCGCTCGGCTCGGCCGGCAGCACCGACACCAGCGGCGTGCGCCAAAGGCTGGTCGGGCTCGCATAGTCGCGCCCGGCCGCCACCAGCACGGCGCCGCCCTGGCGCACGTAGCGCACGATATTGTCGAAATAGATCGACTGCAGCACGCCCTGGCGCGCATACCGGTCGAAAATGATCAGCTGGAATTCGTTGATCTTCTGCTGGAACAGCTCGCGCGTCGGAAACGCGATGAGCGACAGCTCGTTGATCGGCGTGCCGTCCTGCTTCTCGGGCGGGCGCAGAATGGTGAAATGCACCAGATCGACGCTGGCATCCGATTTCAGCAGATTGCGCCAAGTGCGCTCGCCGGCATGCGGCTCGCCGGACACCAGCAGGACGCGCAGCTTGTCGCGCACCCCGTCGATCACCACGACGGCGCGGTTGTTCACCGCCGTCAGCTCGCCCTCGACGGTGGCGGCTTCGATCTCGACGATATTGGGCCCCGCATGCGGGATCGGCACATCGACGTTGACCGGCTGACCCACGCGCACGCTGCGGGTCTCCAGCGTCTCGCCGTCGCGGCGGACCGTGATTTGCGCATTGCCGGGCGGAATGCCCTGATCCTCGACCCGGAACGTGATGGTCTGGGATTGACCGACGATACCGAAGCGCGGCGCCGTCACCAGCGCCACCCGGCGGTCGCGCTCGTTCTTGTGGCCGGTGATCAAGGCATGCACCGGGGCATTGAAGCCGAGCGCCGCGACGTCGGCCGGGACGTCGTGCACGCGCCCGTCGGTGATCATGATGGCGCCCGCCACCCGGTCGCGCGGGACATCCGACAGCGCCGAGCTGAGCGCGCTGAACAAATGCGTGCCGTCGGTTTCGCCGTCCGACTGGCCGGCCTCGACGAAGCGCACCTCTAGCCCGGGAATGTGTCCCAATCGTTCGGCCAGCTGCGCGCGCGCGGCCTCGGTCTGCTGGGTGCGGTCGCCGAATTCCTGGCTCGGGCTCTTGTCGATGATCACCACCGCGACCGAGGAGAGCGGATCGCGGTCCTCGCGCGTGAGCGACGGATTGGCGAGCGCCAGCACGAACAGGGCGAGCGCCACGATGCGCACGAGCGCGCCGCGGCTGCGGGCCATGACCAGCATCACGGCGAGCACCAGCGTCACCGCGAGTGCCCCCCACAGCACATAGGTTGGCACGAGCGGCGAGAATGCGATGCCGAAATTCATCGGGATTTGGTCTCCTACTGTCCCAGCCGCTCGAGCAGCGCCGGAATATGGACCTGATCGGCCTTGTAGTTGCCGGTCAGCGTGTACATCACGATGTTGACGCCGGCCCGGAAGGCGAATTCACGCTGCCGCGGCTCGCCCGCGGTCAAGGGCAGCATGGCCTGGCCGTCCGGTCGCATCGCCCAGGCGCCGGCGAGGTCATTCGACGTGATGATGATGGAGGAGACGCCGTCGCCGGCGCGCGCCGGGCGATTGGATTCGTCGTCTTCGCTTTCTGCCGGCAGCGCCTCGACCCACAGCTGGCCGGTGGTAAAGCGGCCCGGAAAATCCTTCAGGAGGTAAAACGTCTTGGTCAGGACGTGATCGCGCGACACCGGCTCGAGCTCGGGAATGTCGAGGGACGACAGGATGTTTCGCAGCGCCAGCATGCCGGGAGCGCGCGCCTCTCCGCCGGGGCCGGGCGGGGCTTCGATGGCGTCGCGCGTATCGAACAACACGGTGCCGCCTTGCTTCATATAGGCGTCGATATGCTGCAGCGCCTCGGCCGAAGGCTTGGGGGCGCTCGGTACGATCGGCCAATAGATCAACGGAAAGAAGGCGAGCTCGTCGCGGGCCGGATCGAGCCCGATCGGCTCGGCGGCTTCGAGCGCGGTCCGCTGCGCCAGGAACAGCGTGAGGCCCTGCAGCCCGGCCTTGCTGATGCGGTCGACCTCCTCGTTGCCGGTGACCACGTAGGCGAGGCGCGTCTCCAGGGCCGCCTTCCAGGGCGCGTCGGTGCCGGCCTGCGCCCGCGCCGGCGGGGCCGCGAGCATCGCCGTTCCGAAGATCGCGCAGGCCGCGAGCGCGGCGGCCACCGCGCGCCGCAGCTTCATCCGCCGCAGCCCGCCGGCGAGCCAGAACACCACCAAGGCGTCGAGCGCGAGCAGCGCGAGCGCGACCAGCAGGACCGGTCCGCGCAGGTCCTGCGGCTCGCTCACCCGGTATTCCTCCAGGTGCGCGTTGAGGGCCGAGACGTCGAGGGGCGCAAGCTGGTCGGCGGGCGCGAGTGTGTTCACGGCCAACAATCCTTCAGGTGGACCATAGAAACCGGGCGGGTGGTCGGGGGTGGCACGGCCGGTAAATCCGGCCGGGACCGGGCGCGCGCTCGGCGGTGGCGGCACGAGCACGCCGAAGCCGTCGAGCACATGGCTCGGAGGCACCAGCTCCTGGGTGTCGCGACTGCCGCTCGCGCTGCCTTCGGCGACCGCGGTGGTGCCGGCCTGGGCCACGATCCGCTTGAGCATGTCGACGAACGCGCCCGACAGCGGCAGATCCGACCAGCGGGTGTCGGCGGTGACGTGAAACAGGACGATCAGGCCCTTGCCGCGATGCTCGGCGGTGACCAGCGGGGTGCCGTCGGCGAGCGTCGCCCAGGTGTGGTCGGTCAGCGTGGCGTCGGGCTCGGCCAGCACCTGGCGGCTCACCGTGACGTCGTTGGGCACCGTCATGTCGAAGAACGGACCGTCGTGCGAATAGGCGCCGAGCTGCTGGGGCTGCTCCCAGGACAGGCTGCCGCCGAGGATGCGCCCGCCGCGCCGCAGCCGCACCGGCACGAGGTCGTCGTCGCTGGCCGCCAGCCGGGGACCGGCGAAGCGCACCAGCACGCCGCCGTCCTCGATCCAGCGCGCGATCTGATCGTGCACCTCGGCGACGTTGCCGACATCGGCCAGGATCATCATGGGCAGGTGCTGGTCGAGAAACTGGGTGATCGCCTGGACGGCCGAGCCCGAATCCGCGATCCGCACGTCCGCGAAGGGAGCGAGCGCGCGCGTGAGATAGTAGGTCGGGGCGAGCAGCGGCTGGGCGGTATCGGCGGTCGATCCGGTGACGACGCCGACGCTGCGCCGGCGCCAGCGCTTGTCGAGGAGCGCCACCGCGCCGGCCGAGTGCTCGGCGCTGATCTCGAGCCGGGCGATGTCGTTGCGGATCTCCACCGGCAGCGTGAGGTCGGCTTCGGTCTCGGTGTCCTCGGGCTTGAAGGCGAACGCGGCGTCGGCGATCGGCAGGCCCTTGAGATCGAGGCCGCGCACGGTTCCGGTTTCCGCCGTCCCGGTCGCCGAGCGCAACACCTTGACGGTGAGGGCGCCGGCGGTGTTGTCGGCGGAGCTCAACGCATGCGCGGGCGCCAGCCCGCCGGCGATGACGGTGACCTGCCGGCCTGCCGGTCAGCCGGCCGAGCGCGGCGACGAAGTCCTTGCCGCCGCCGAGATCGACGCCGTCGGAGAGCCAGACGATCTCGGCGTCGGGCGTGGCGTCGAGGAAGCGGCCGAGCGCCGGCAGCGCATCCGCGCGCTCGACCGCATAGGGTTGCGGCTTGATCTGCTTGAGCCGCACGCGCGCGGCGGCCGGGGTCTCGAGCGAGATGTCGCGCGTGGGGTCCGACAAGCGGATGAGGGCGACGCCGCGATCATCGGTCTGCGCCCGCGCCATCAGGTCGTCGGCGGTGCGCATGCGCGCATCCCAGGTGCCGGCCGCCGGATAGCCGTCGTCGATGATCAGCGCCAGCGGCGCCTTGGAGACGGCGGTCTCGACCGGCGGATGCCACAGCGGGCCGGCGGCCGCGATGATCACCAGCGCGGCCAGCGTCAAGCGCAGCAGCGTGAGCCACCACGGCGTGCGCCGCGGCGTCTCCTCCTTGGGGGTGAGATCGAACAACAGCCGGGTCGGCGCGAAATCGATGCGGCGCGGCTGCGGCGGAATGAGCCGCAACAGCCACCACAGGATCGGCAGGCTCAACAGGCCGAGCAGCACCAGCGGCTCCGCGAACGCGAGCGGCAGGCCGAGCAATCCCGTCATGCGTGCCTCCCGGAATATCCCGGCGTGCTCAAGCGCCCGCCGGTGGCGGCGCCCGGGGGCGGGGCGCCCATGCGGGCGTGCAAGGCGAGCATGAGCTCGGTGGCGGTATGGTCGGTGCGGTGGATGGCGAAGCTCCATCCGAGCCGGTCGGTCTCGGCCCTGATCTCGGCGCGGTGGCGCGCGACGCGGGCTTCATATTCGCTCTTCCAGGCCTCGGCGCGCCCGACCGTGATCTCGCCGCCGCCCTCGGGCTCGACGAACTCGACGCGGCCGGAATACGGAAAGGTCTCCTCGGCCGGATCGACGATCTGGACGATGTGGCCGTGCGCGCCGGTCACGGAGAGCTGCGCGAGGGTCGCCCGCACCTCCGCGATCGGGCTCCAGAAGTCCGACAGGACCACGATCTCGGCCAGCCCCGAGGGGGCGAAGGACGGCGGCAGGCTGGCGCGCTCGGTCACGTCGTGCACGATCGCATTGGCCATCTTGTCGAGCACGTTGCGGCTGCCGGTCGGCCGCATCAGGCCCGGAATGCCGACGCGCTCGCCGGCCTGCACCAGGATCTCGGCGAGCGAGAAGCCGATCACCAGGGTGCGGTCGAGCTTGGATTCCTGCGCCAGCGGCGAAGTGAAGACCATGGAGGGCGAGCGGTCCGCCCAGATCCACACCGTATGGGCGGCCTCCCATTCCTGCTCGCGCACGTAGAGCTGGTCATCGCGGGCGGAGCGGCGCCAGTCGACGCGCCGCGCCGGCTCGCCCGAAAGGAAGCGGCGGTACTGCCAGAAATTCTCGCCCGGCCCGGCCCGCCGGCGGCCATGCAGCCCGTGAATGACGGTCGCCGCGATGCGGCGTGCCTCCAGGATGAGACGCGGCATCGATTCCGCGAGCGAGCGGGCCTGACCGCCGGCCTGCTGGGTTGCCTTGATCTCGTGCTTCGCCGCTCGTCGTGGTGCCGCCATCAGACTATCCGACGCGGGTCTTGAGCTTGCCGAGCACGCCTTCGATGCTCTCGCCGTCGGCGCGCGCCGCGAAGGTGAGCGCCATGCGGTGCTTGAGGATCGGCTCGGCCATGTCCATGACGTCGTCGATCGAGGGCGACAGCCGGCCGTCCAAGAGCGCGCGGGCGCGCACCACCAGCATCAGGGCCTGGCTCGCACGTGGGCTCGGCCCCCACGAGATCAGCTTGCCGATCTCGCCGGTCTCGGGGCCCGGGCGGGCGGAGCGCACCAGATTGAGGATCGCCTCCACCACCGATTCGCCGACCGGCAGGCGGCGCACCAGCCGCTGCGCGGAAATGAGCTCGTCGGCCGTCATGGTCGGCTTCGGCTTGCTCTCCTCGGTTCCGGTCGTATCGAAGATGATCTTGCGCTCGGAGGCGTGGTCCGGATAGCCGACGTCGATCTGCATCAGGAAGCGGTCGAGCTGCGCCTCGGGAAGCGGATAGGTGCCTTCCTGCTCGATCGGGTTTTGCGTCGCCAGCACGTGGAAGGGATGCGGCACGTCGTGACGATTGCCGGCGACCGTCACATGGTGCTCCTGCATCGCCTGCAGCAGCGCCGATTGGGTGCGCGGGCTGGCGCGGTTGATCTCGTCGGCCATCAGCAACTGGGCGAAGATCGGGCCACCGATGAACCGGAAGCTGCGCTTGCCGCCGACGCCCTCGTCGAGCACCTCGCTGCCCACGATGTCGGAGGGCATCAGGTCGGGGGTGAACTGGATGCGGCGGGCGTCGAGCCCCAGCACGGTGCCCATGGTCTCGATCAGCTTGGTCTTGGCGAGGCCGGGAAGACCGATCAGCAGCGCGTGTCCGCCGCACAGCACGGTGATCAAGGCCTGCTCGACCACGCGCTCCTGCCCGAAGATCACCCTGCCGATCGCATCCTTGGCGGCGGCCACCTGCGCGCCGGTCGCTTCCGCCTGGCGCACGATCATGTCGTCGAGCTTCTCGATCACCTCACCGCCGGCTACCGCCATCACATCTCTCTCCTGCCGTTTAGCGTTCAGACTGTCTGGTGGTTGGATTCGTCATGGTCCGGATTCGTTATCGTCCTGCGTCATTGTCCGCCTTGTCGTAGCAATGAGCAATCCGGCAATGGACGTTATCAATACGACATTCCGAGCCGATATGACATTTTTACATCCTGCATTACGCACTTTCCGCACGAAATCGTCCTGTCAAAGTTGCAATATTCAAGCCAAAGCATTGCGATCGCGAAAGCATTGCGATCCATGAGCTTACGGCCGCATCCTGCCGCCGGGACGCAGAATAGGCCATTATTACGGCCGATGTGCCGCCGCCTCATGCAATCCCGCCATGCGCCCCGCCGTCCGGGCCAAAGGCGACGGCGCGATTCGGGGTTCGGTTCCGGTCTCGGCTCGCTCGCGTCCTTGTGATGGGCCTTGCGCCGTTACGGTCCTTCGCCAAGCTTAAGGGCTGCGGGAGGACAGCTGAGCTTTCGATGGGCGAAGCCAGGATCGCGGCAAACAATGGCGAAGGAAGGGCAGGGACGAACCAGCGGTCTCGACGCGATCGCCGCCAGCGTGGGCAGGATCGCCGCCAAGGGTGCGCCGCCGGTTCACCTGTGGAACCCGCCGTTCTGCGGCGATCTCGACATGCGGATCGCCGCCGACGGCACCTGGTACTATCTCAAGACGCCGATCGGCCGGCCGGCGCTGGTGAAGCTGTTCGCCTCGGTCCTCAAGCGGGAAGGGGACAAGTACTTTCTCGTGACCCCGGTGGAGAAATGCGGAATTGTGGTCGACGACGCGCCGTTCCTGGCCGTGGAGCTCGAGGTCGAGACGCGGGCGGGCGGAAGGGTTTTGCATTTTCGCACCAATGTGGACGATTGGGTCGCCTGCGGGCCGCAGCACGCGCTGCGGTTCGAGCCGGAGCCGCAGACGGGTGGGCTCAAGCCGTACTTGCACATACGGGCGGACTTGTGGGCAAAGGTGACACGGGCCCTGTTCTACGATCTGGTGGAGCTCGGTGAGGAGCGAAGCGTCGGCGGACAGCGCATGTTCGGCGTCGCCTCGGAACGGGAATTTTTCGCCATGCAGCCGGCGGCCGGCTTGAAGGATCTTACGTGATGGACGGCCTCATCTCGAGCGGCGCGCGCGCGGCCGGCCGTGAATTCTTCGAGCGCGCCCGGGCGCGGCTCACGCTCGAGGTCCCGCCGGCATTGACCGATCACACGGTCGCCGGCGCGCGCGGCGATCTCGATCTCGATCCCTCGCTGTGGGAGCGTGCCGGCGTCGCGGCGACGCGGCCGGCGGCCGTTCTGGTCGGCGTCGTCGACCGTGCGGAGCCCACGGTCCTGCTCACGCTGCGCAATGCCGAGCTCGAGAGCCATGCCGGGCAGATCGCGTTTCCGGGCGGCAAGATCGAGGCCAGCGATGCCTCGCCGGCCGCCGCCGCGCTGCGCGAGGCGCAGGAGGAGATCGGCCTCGCGCGCGGCCTGGTCGAGCCGATCGGGCATCTCGATCTCTATCTGACCTTCAGCGGCTTTCGCATCCTGCCGACGGTGGCGCGTGTCGACCCCGGCCATCGGCTCACGCTCAACCACGCGGAGGTCGACGAAGCCTTCGAGGTGCCGCTTGCCTTCCTGATGGACGCGCAGAACCACGCGCTGCACAGCCGCGACTGGAACGGCGTGATCCGCCGCTACTACGCCATGCCGTTCGGCGAGCGCTACATTTGGGGCGTGACCGCCGGTATCCTGCGCAACCTCTACGAACGAATTCTATCTCGGCTGACTTTGGAACCAGGGAATTGCCCGCATGATCCGTCCGGTCTTCACCGAGGTGGCGCTGTTCCTGGTCCCGTTCGTGGTCTATGCGGTCTTTCTGTGGGGGACCCGCGCGGGCGTGCTCGATCCTTCCGCCTGGTCGCCGGCGCGCCTGGCCTGGTTGCTGATCGCCGCCCTGTGCCTGATGGTGGGCAGCTTCGTCATGCTGGCCGAGTTCGGCGGCGCGCCGGCCGGCTCGACCTATGTGCCGGCGCATGTCGACGACGGCAGGCTGCGGCCGGGAGTGACCAAATGACCCCGGTGCGGCACCGGCTGGACGCCGAGTGGCTGCGCGACGGCGCGCTCGCGAAGCTGCTGGGGGTGCTCGATCGCGACGGCGAGGAGGCGCGCGTGGTCGGCGGCGCGGTCCGCAATACGCTGCTGGCGGAGCCCTTGGGCGATGTCGACATCGCCACCACCGCCACGCCCGGCGAGGTGATCGCCCGGGTCGAGGCGGCGGGCTTCAAGGCGGTGCCGACCGGCATCGAGCACGGCACCATCACGGTGGTGGCCGAAGGCCGCCCGCACGAGGTGACCACCTTGCGCGAGGACGTCGAGACCGACGGGCGCCGCGCCAAGGTCGCGTTCGGGCGCGATTGGCGGCGCGATGCCGAGCGCCGCGACTTCACCATGAACGCGCTCTCGGTCGACCGCGCCGGCACGATCTTCGATTATGTCGGCGGCCTCGACGATCTCGCGGCGCGGCGCGTGCGCTTCATCGGCGAGCCGGCGACGCGCATCGCCGAGGACCATCTGCGCATCCTGCGGTTCTTCCGCTTTCATGCCGCCTACGGGCAGGGCGCGCCCGATCCGGCCGCCCTGGCGGCCTGCATCGCGGCGCGAGCGCATCTCGACCGGTTGTCGCGCGAGCGGGTGCGGATGGAGATGTTCAAGCTGATGGTGGCGGCCCATGCGGTGCCGGTGCTGGCGGTCATGAGCGAAGCCGGCCTGCTGCTCGCGGTGCTGGCCGGCGTGCCGCTCTTGGCGAGCTTGAGCAACATGGCCAAGATCGAGGTGGCGCTGGGGCTGCCCGCCGATCCGGTGCGGCGGCTGGGCGCGCTCGCTCTGTTCACCGTCGAGGATGCGGACCGGCTGCGCGAGCGGCTTCGGCTCGCCAATGCGGAGCACGAACGTCTGCATTCGATGGGCGACGGATGGTGGCGCGTCTCGGCCGCCAACGCCGAGCAGGACGGGCGCCCCACGCTCTACCGGCTGGGCCGCGAGCGCTTCACCGACCGGGTCCTGCTGGCCTGGACGCGTTCGCCCGCCGGCGTCGCCGACACGGACTGGTTCGAGCTCGCGCGGCTGCCCGAACGCTGGACGGCGCCGGATTTCCCGCTCAAGGCCGCCGACTTCGTGCGCCGCGGCATCGCCAAGGGGCCGGCGCTGGGAGCGGTGCTGCGGGCCGCCGAGGAGGTGTGGATCGCGGCGGATTTTCCCACCGAAGCCGCCGACATCGCGGCGATCGCGGACGCCGCCGCCAAGCGCGCGGTCGCGGGTTAAGCGACGGATTGCAGTCGGTTTGGACTTTGCGTGCGGATAGGCCGCGCGCAGATCGAACTCGCCTCGCGTCGCATGCGGTGTTAAGTTGCGCTCGAGGTAACCCATGAATCGAGCTCGCCGTCCCGCCGACATCGCCCGCCGTTCCGGCGCGCTGATCGCCAAGCGCACGGGCGCACGTTCGGACGCGTTCCGGCGCGAGACCTTCGCGCTGCCGCGCGAGGAGGCGCGCGCGATGGCGCGCGAGCTGTTCGCGCGCTTCCCCAAGGCGGCCTATCAGACCGAGATCGAGACTTGGCGCGTGCTGCCGGGGGACCGCATCGAGTTCACCGTGCGCCGGCTGCCGAGCGCCGATTGAGCCTTGCGTCCGTAGCCTGGATGAAGCGATAGCGAAATCCGGGCCGACCGTCCCGCATTACGCTGTCGCTCCATGCGGGCTACAGCGGTCCAGCCCCTCACGGCCATTTCACCACCGGCGGCAGCGAGGAGAGGATCGACTCGACATTGCCGCCGGTCTTGAGCCCGAAGATGGTGCCGCGGTCGTAGAGCAGGTTGAACTCGACATAACGGCCGCGCCGGATGAGCTGCTCCTCGCGGTCGGCCTCGCTCCAGGGCGCGCTGAAATTGCGGCGCACGAGCTGCGGATAGACGTCGCGGAAGGCGCGGCCCACGGCCTGCGTGAAGGCGAAGTCGCCCTCCCAGTCGCCGCCGTCGAGATAGTCGTAGAAGATGCCGCCGATGCCGCGCATTTCCGCCCGGTGCTTGAGATAGAAATAGTCGTCGCACCATTGCTTGTACTTGGCGTAGGGCGCCGCGTGGGCGTCGCAGGCCGCCTGCATGGCGGCGTGAAACGCGCGCGTGTCGGGGTCGTCCTGATTGCGCCGCCGATCGAGCACCGGCGTGAGATCGGCGCCGCCGCCGAACCACGCCTTGGTGGTCACCACGAAGCGGGTGTTCATATGCACCGCCGGCACATTGGGATTGTGCAGATGGGCGATGAGCGAGATGCCCGACGCCCAGAACCGCGGATCGGCATCGGCGCCCGGAATATCCTTGCGGAACTCGGGCGCGAACTCGCCGAACACGGTCGACACGTGCACCCCGACCTTCTCGAACACGCGCCCGTTGAGCATGGACATGACGCCGCCGCCGCCGGGCGCCCCGGAGGGATCGGTGCGCGCCCAGGGGGTGCGCACGAAACGCCCGGCCGTTTGCGTGGTGCGCGGCGCATTCGCCGGCAATCCGTCCTCCAGCGCCTCGAACGCCGCGCAGATGTCGTCGCGCAGCGATTCGAACCAGGCGCGGACACGGCTCTTGCGGGCTTCCAGCGTTCCGGCGTCCATGCGGCCATCTCTCTTGTAGGGTGGGTTGAGCCCTTGCGAAACCCACCGACTCCCATCGCGATTGAAACTCAGTTGATGGGTTACGGCGCCATTGAGCACGGAGATTCCACATCAAGGCTCTACGGCGCCTAACCCATCCTACGAACCAGGTCCCTGATAGCTGCACGACTCCTGGCAACTGTCGCGGAACACGGTGACGCGGGTCACGTTTCCGGCCTCCTGCACGTGATCCCAGATGAAGCGCGCCAGATGCTCCAGGGTCGGGGCTCCGAGCGCGTTGATCTTGTTGAGGTGCTTGTGATCGAGCGCCCCACGAATGTCGGCGAGGCGGCGCTCCAGCACCCCGAGGTCCACGATCATGCCGGTGGCCGCATCCGGAACGCCGCGGATCGTGACCTCGGCCCGATAGGAATGGCCATGGATCTCCTCGCTCACGGCTCCGAGCGTCGTGCCCGCGATCGCGTGCGCGGCCTCGAAGCGGAACGATTTGGTGAGCTCCCACATCAGCGAATTCCCAAGGTCTTGTGCGTCTGCAGGCTGAGCCGCCATTGCGGGTGGCGCAGGCAATAATCGATGGCGCGCGCCGTGTTGTCGGCGAGCTGCGGCCCATCCATGGGCTGCAGCGAGAAGCGCTCGAACGCGAGGCCCGCGAACGCCTCCGGCGGCGCCTCGGCCTGCGGGAACACCAGCTTCATCTCGTGGCCCGACCGGATGCGCAGCGGCGTCCCCGCCTTCGGGCTCACGCAAATCCAGTCGAGGCCGGCGGGCGGATCGATCGTTCCATTGGTCTCGACCGCGATCGTGAAGCCGCGCGCGTGCAGCGCGTCGAGCAAGGCGTCGTCGACCTGCAGGAGCGGCTCGCCGCCGGTGATGACCACATAGCGGTGATCCGGAATGCCGCCCCATTCGGCCTCGATCTCCGCGGCGAGCGCCTGCGCGCTCCCATAGGAGCCCCCGCGGGTGCCATCGGTGCCCACGAACTCGGTATCGCAGAAGCGGCATTGCGCGCCGGCGCGGTCGGCCTCCCGCCCGGACCACAGATTGCAGCCCGCGAACCGGCAGAACACCGCCGTGCGCCCCGCTTGGGCGCCTTCGCCCTGCAGGGTCAGAAAGATCTCCTTGACCGCGTACGCCACCTTAAGCTTCTCCGTCCCACCCGTGTCGGGTCGGTGCCACCCGTATCTGGGGAAATTCTTCGTCCGCCTCAAGCGGGTCGTGCGGCCGGGATGGCCGGAAAGCCGCCGGTTTGCCGCAGCGCCTCCCCGAGCGCCATCGCGGCCGCCATCGCCACATTGAGGGACCGCAGGCCCGGCCGCATCGGAATGACCAGCCGCGCCTGCGCGGCCGCATGCACCGCCTCCGGCACGCCGGCCGATTCGCGGCCGAACAGCAGCAAGTCGTCGCGCCCGAAGGCGTGGTCGAGATAGGAGGCGGCGCCGGCGGTGGTGAACAGGACGAGACGCAGGCCGGCCTGTGCCCGCCAGGCCCAGAAGGCCTCGAAGCTCGCGTGCCGCTGGATGCTGACCTGGTCGAGATAGTCCATCCCGGCGCGGCGGAAGGCGCGGTCGGACACCGGGAAGCCGGCCGGCTCGATGATATGCGCCGCCACGCCCAGGCACGCCGCCAGGCGCAGGATCGTGCCGGTGTTCTGGGGAATGTCGGGCTCATAGAGCGCAATCCGCATGGGCCCGATCCGTTTCAGCCGTACACCGTGATGGAACGCCCGGGCACCCGCCGCGGGGCAATCGATTTCTTGCGCGACTTCCGGTGCGACTTCTGGGCATTGGGGCGATGGCGCACTTGCGCTCCCCCGTCAAGGGTGCCAATAGAACCCCGCTGGGTCGTGCCGCTTGGCCTCCCGTCGCCGGGATGGAAAGCGGCAGGTTCGCCCGCCACTGCCGGGTGGCGCCCTTTTCGGGCGTGAAGGGGGCCACGGCGGGTGCGCGTAGGGGTGGATCGAGGGATAAGAAAGGGATCGCAAACGTGACAACGATGTCTTCGGCCGAGCCGACGCGTCGCGATTTTCTCTATATCGCGACCGGGGCCGTGGCTGCCGTGGGAACCGCCGCGGCGCTGGTGCCGCTCATCACGCAGATGAACCCGGACGCTTCGACCATCGCGGCCGGCGCGCCGGTGGAGATCGATCTCGGCCCGATCGCCGCCGGGCAGATCGTCAAGGTGTTCTGGCGCAGCCAGCCGATCTTCATCAGCCACCGCACCCAGAAGGAGATCGACGAGGCGCGCGCGGTCGATACCAACAGCCTGCGCGACCCGCAGACCGACCAATCGCGCGTCAAGCCGGGCCACGACCAATGGCTGGTCGTCGTCGGCATCTGCACCCATCTCGGCTGTATCCCGCTCGCCCACCAGGGCGACTACGACGGTTGGTTCTGCCCCTGCCACGGATCGCAATACGATTCGTCCGGTCGCATCCGGCAGGGTCCCGCGCCGTTGAATCTGCCGGTCCCCCCCTACCTGTTTCTTTCCGACAGCAAGATTCGAATCGGCGAAACCGAGACAGCCCACACCTAAGGTTGCACCATGAGCGGAAACTCGACCTACCAGCCGCGAAGCGCGTTCATGCAATGGCTCGAGCGCCGGCTGCCCATCGGCGGGCTGATCTATTCCTCCTTCGTCGTCTATCCGACGCCGCGCAACCTGAACTACTGGTGGACCTTCGGCGGCATCCTCACCTTCATGCTGGCGCTGCAAATCGTCACCGGCGTGGTGCTGGCGATGCACTACACCCCGCATGTCGACTTGGCCTTCAATTCGGTCGAAGCCATCATGCGCGACGTGAACTTCGGCTGGCTGTTGCGCTACGTGCATGCCAACGGCGCTTCGATGTTCTTCCTCGCCGCCTACATCCACATGTTCCGCGGCATGTATTACGGCTCCTACAAGGAGCCGCGCGAGGTGCTCTGGATCCTCGGCGTGATCCTGCTGCTGCTGATGATCATGGCCGGCTTCATGGGCTACGTGCTGGTGTGGGGCCAGATGAGCTTCTGGGCCGCGACCGTCATCACCAACCTGTTCTCGGCCATTCCGGTGGTCGGCAATTCGATCGTCTCCTGGCTGTGGGGCGGCTACGCGGTCGGCAATCCGACCCTCAACCGCTTCTACTCGCTGCACTACCTCCTGCCCTTCGTCATCGCCGGCGTGGTCGTGCTGCACGTCTGGGCGCTGCACATGGTGGGACAGAACAACCCGGCCGGCATCGAGCCGAAGTCGGAGAAGGATACGGTCGCCTTCACGCCCTATGCGACCATCAAGGACGCCTTCGTGCTGATCGTGTTCTGCATCCTGTTCGGCTGGTTCGTGTTCTACGTCCCGAATTACCTCGGTCATGCCGACAACTATATTCCGGCCAATCCGGCCGTGACCCCCTCGGAAATCGTGCCCGAATGGTACTATCTGCCGTTCTACGCGATCCTGCGGGCGATCCCCAACAAGCTCATGGGGGTGACGGCGCTCGGAGCATCGATCGTTATTCTCGCGTTCCTGCCCTGGCTCGATACCTCGCCGGTGCGCTCGGGGCGCTACCGGCCGCTGTTCAAGCAGTTCTTCTGGGTGTTCGTCATCGTCTGTATCGGGCTCGGCTATCTCGGATCGAACCCGCCCGAGGGCTACTATGTGATCTTTGCCCGCCTGTTCACCATCTATTACTTCGCCTACTTCCTCGTCATTCTGCCGGTGCTCGGACTTGTCGAGAAGACAAAGCCGCTGCCCAACTCGATCTCGGAATTGATCTTGGGCACGAGCGGGCCGGCCGAGGCGAAGGCTTAGAGTGGCGGGGAGGAATGTCATGATCTTCAAGCGCAAGCTCCTCGCTCTCACGCTCGCCGGCGTCGTCGCGGCGCTGGTCACGCCGGCCGCCGCGCAGGAAGCCGCCACGCCGCCGAAGCTGCACTGGTCGTTCGCCGGCCCCTTCGGCAGCTATGATCCCGGACAGATCCAGCGCGGTCTCAAGATCTATCACGACGTCTGCTCGAATTGTCACAGCCTGTCGCTGGTCGCCTTCCGCAACCTCGCGGATGCCGGCGGTCCGGGCTATTCGGCGGCGCAAGCCGCGGCGCTCGCCGCCACCTACAAATTGAGCGCCGCCGATCATTTCCCGTCGCCGAACGAGGCGGTGGTGAGCGCGTTTCCGTCCAAGCCGCCCGACATGTCGGTTCTCGCCAAGGCGCGCAGCTATCCGCGCGGCTTCCCGGGCTTCGTGTTCGACCTGTTCACGCAATATCAGGAGCAGGGGCCCGATTACATCGCGGCGCTGCTCAAGGGTTACGACAACCCGCCCGCCGGCGTGAACGTGCCGCCCGGCACGTTCTACAACAAGTATTTCCCCAGCCATAACCTGGCGATGCCGCAGCCGCTGTTCCCCGGCCAGGTCACCTACGACGACGGATCGCCGCAGACCGTGGAGCAATACAGCCAGGACATCGCCGCCTTCCTGATGTGGGCGGCCGAGCCGCATCTCGACCAGAGAAAGCGGATCGGCTTCCAGGTGATGATCTACCTGATCGTGTTCGCGGGGCTGCTCTACTTCACCAAGAAGAAGATCTGGCGCGAAGCGCATTCTTGAGGAGCGGCCGCGGCTCGGACGGCCTCCGGGGACGCGACGCATGAGCAAGACCATCCTCGGCATCATCGGCGGCTCCGGCATCTATGATCTGCCGGGGCTCGAAGGCGCGCGCGAGCAGCGCGTCGAAAGCCCCTGGGGCGAGCCGTCGGCGGCGCTGCGCATCGGCGAGATCGCGGGCCTCCCGGTAGTGTTCCTGTCGCGTCACGACAAGGGGCATCGGCTCTCCCCCTCCGACATCAACTATCGGGCCAATATCGACGTGCTCAAGCGCGCCGGCGTAACCGATCTGGTCTCGCTCTCCGCCTGCGGCTCGTTCAAGGAGGAGCTGCCGCCCGGCACCTTCGTGCTGGTCGATCAGTTCGTCGACCGCACCCACAAGCGCGAGAGCTCGTTCTTCGGCAAGGGCTGCGTGGCGCATGTCTCGATGGCGCATCCGGTGTCGCCGCGGCTGCGCCTGCATCTGGCGGCGGCGGCCGAGGCCGCGGGCATCACGGTCGCGCGCGGCGGCACCTATGTGTGCATGGAGGGGCCGCAGTTCTCCACCCTGGCCGAAAGCCTGACCTACAAGGGTCTCGGCTATGCGGTCATCGGCATGACCAACATGCCGGAGGCCAAGCTCGCCCGCGAGGCCGAGATTTGCTACGCGACCGTGGCCATGGTGACCGACTTCGACTGCTGGCATCCCGACCATGACGCCGTCACGGTGCAGGACATCATCCGGGTGCTCTCCGCCAATGCCGACAAGGCCAAGCGTCTGGTGACGCGCCTGGCCGGAGAATTGCCGCGCGAGCACGAGCCCTGTCCGATCGGTTCCGACCGCGCGCTCGATACCGCGCTCATCACCGCGCCCGAGGCCCGCGACCCGGTGCTCCTCAAGAAGCTCGATGCCGTGGCGGGCCGCGTGCTCGGGAAACCACCGTAGAGCGCAGGAGCTGTGAGAATCCCATGATCAGCACCGAACTGGAATACGATCTCAAGGCTTCGATCCGCACCATTCCGGACTATCCAAAGCCCGGAATCATGTTCCGCGACATCACCACGCTGCTCGGCGATGCGCGCGCGTTCCGCCGCGCCGTCGACGAGCTGGTGCAGCCCTGGGCCGGGATGAAGATCGACAAGGTGGCCGGCATCGAGGCGCGCGGGTTCATCTTAGGGGGCGCGGTCGCGCATCAGGTCTCGGCCGGCTTCATCCCGATCCGCAAGAAGGGCAAGCTGCCGCACAAGCGGGTGAGCATCGCGTATTCGCTCGAATACGGCCTCGACGAGATGGAGATGCACGAGGACGCGGTGGTCGCCGGCGACCGCGTGATCGTGATCGACGACCTGATCGCGACCGGCGGCACGGCAGAAGGCGCCGTCAAGCTCCTGCGCCAGATGGGAGCCGTGGTGCTGGCGGCCTGCTTCATCATCGATCTGCCCGATCTCGGCGGCGCCGCCAAGCTGCGGGCGCTCGATGTCCCGGTGCGCACGCTATTGACCTTCGAGGGCCACTGAACCGCTCGGGCCGAGACCGTCGACCCGCCAAGACCCGTTCCTGCCACCCTCGGAGCAGCCGAGGGACCTCCTTCGGGGGGCGGCGCCTCAATCAGGCCATGTCGGCGGTCATTTCCAGCGGAGACCGGCGGGCGTTAAGGTTAACGCATGGTGTCCTTATTAGGGCGGATTCATCTGAGATATGAAGCCTGCAGGCCTGGGTCATTTTCTCTCAGGACCGGGGGCGGAATCCACGCCATGCGACCATACTCGTTCACCAGACCCGGCTATGCGGCCTGCACCGCAATCGCGCTCGCCCTGTGGGGGCTCGGAACGCAGCCTTCGGTGTCGGCCGATATCGGCGTTTACACCTCGGCCGCGCCCGCAGAAGTCGAGAAGATGCTCGCCGCGCAGTTTACCGAAGCGACCGGGAATCGCATCTTGTTCACCATCGGAACCGTCAGGGAAATCCAGGAAGCGCTGGCTCGCTCCGGGACCCCGGACATCGTCGTGCTCCCTGCTCCCGCTCTCGATGCGCCGCAAAACGTGGCAAGGTTTAGGCCCGGCAGCAGGATCGATCTGGCGCGCGTCGGCATCGGGGTAGCGGTCCGCGACGGGGCGCCGCTGCCCGACATCTCGACCGTCGATGCGCTGCGCAGGACGCTGCTCGCGGCGCGCTCCATTGCCCATCCAGATCCGCTGGGCGGTGGATTTGCCGGCCAACAGATCGCGCGCATGTTCACGCGCCTGGGCATCGCGCAGGTCCTCGAGCCGAGAGTGAAGCTCGCGTACGCGGCCGTGGGCGGCGTGGCGCAAGTCGCGAACGGCGAGGCCGAGATCGGTCTCTTCAACATCAGCGAAATTCTACCGGTAAAAGGCGTCACTCTGGTCGGGCCGCTGGTGCCGGAACTGCAGAGCTACATCACCTTTTCCGCCGCCCAGGATGTCCGCGGCCTCGCCGGCGAACCGGCGGCGGGCTTTTTGCGATCGCTGTCGGAGGCGCATGCGGGCGGCGCCTGGAGCACAGGCGGGTTCGAGCTCGTCGGCAGCGCGCCCTGAGGCCGGCGCCAGATCCCATGAAACGCCCGCATCCGGCTTGACGGTTGAGCAACAACGGGGAACAACGGAGAAGCATCATGTTTCGCATAGTCTCCTGCACGGCCGCCCTCATGCTTTGGGCAGCCGCGATTCCGGGCCAGCTTGGCGCTGCGGAGATCAAAGTCCTCTCGCCGGGCTCGACCGAGAACGCTTTCAGCGAGATCATCCCCCAATTCGAGAAGAGCTCAGGACACAAGCTTGCGATCGACTATGGGCCGGTTGGGGCCCTGGCGGCCCGCGTCAAGAAAGGTGAAGCCGCCGACATCGCAATCTTGTCGGAACCGGCGACCGAAGAGCTGCAAAAGCAAGGAAAGCTCGTTGCCGGCAGCGAGGTCGTGATTGCCAGGGTCGGCATCGGGGCATTCGTCCGCAAGGGCGATCCCAAACCCGACATCAGCACGGTCGATGCATTCCTGATCGCGCTCCTGCGCGCCAAAGTCGTCGCCTACGCGGACCCCTCGCTTGGCGGATCCACCAGCATATTGGTGGGCGAGCTCATGAGATCGCTCGACGTCACCGGATCAATCGGGACGAAAACCAAGCTGACGCCGCCGGCAAAACCGCTCCTCGATCTGGTCGCTGCCGGCGGAGTGGATATCGGCTTCAACCCGATCAGCGAAATCCTCTCCGATCCCAGGCTCGATCTGGTTGGACCCCTGCCGGCTGCGGTTCAGAAATATACAAATTACGTCGCAAGCCTGGTGGCGACGAGCCATGAGCAGGACGCCTTCCGGGCTCTCGTCGCGTTTCTGGCCTCGCCGCAAGCGACGGCCGTCCTGCGTTCAAAGGGATTCGAGCCCATGTAGAGAGCCGGCGTCAGGCCACTCGTGCCGCATCTCGCGTGGCGTCCGGCCGCTCGAACGTGAGCCGGCCGACCGGGAGCGGTCGGCTGAACAGATATCCTTGCGCCGATTGGCAGCCCGCGCCGCGCAACAGCGCGAGCTGCTCCAACGTCTCGACGCCTTCCGCAGTGGTTTCTATATCGAGATTGCGCGCGAGTCCGGCGATCGCGCAGACGATGGCCACGCTATCGGAGTGGCTCGGCATGCTCTGTATGAAGGATTTGTCGATTTTGATCCTGTCTATGGGAAAGATTTGCAAATACCGCATCGACGAATAGCCAATTCCGAAATCGTCGAGGACAATCGATACGCCGAGCTTCTTCATCTGGTGCAGAACAGCGAGATTTTCCTCGTTGTTCTCGATCAAGACGGTCTCCGTGATCTCGAGCTCCAAGCGCTCCGGCGCCAACCCGGAATCACGCAGCGCGGACCGCAAATTGTCTATGAGATCGCTTTGCTTGAATTGCACCGGCGAAAGATTGACCGCAACCGTGAGAGGCGACGCCCATTGCGCCGCATCGCTGCAAGCTTTCCGCAGTATCCACGCGCCCAGCGGAACGATCAAGCCGCTCTCCTCGGCAATGGAAATGAACTGATCAGGCGGGATCAAGCCCCGCTCCGGGTGGCGCCACCGAATCAAGGCCTCGGCACCCCGGCACTCCCCGCTTCCGACGTCGACGATGGTCTGGTAGTGAAGCTCGAATTCATCGCGCAATATCGCCTTGCGCATGTCGTCTTCGAGCTCACGGAGCATACGCCCCTCCGCTTCCATCGCAGCCTCGAACAGGCGGTATCTGTTTCGGCCCTCGGATTTGGCTTTGTAAAGCGCGAGGTCGGCATTCCTGATCAGCGCGTCGGCGTCGCAACCGTCGGACGGCGCCAACGTGATTCCGATGCTTACGCCGATGACCACCTTGCGGCCGTGGAGATCATACGGTTCGGTGATGGACGTGAGGATTTTGTCGGCCAGCGCGATGGCGGCATCCTTCTGCTCCCTCCCGTCGCCCTCCGCGATCTGCAGCAAGGCGAATTCATCCCCGCCGAATTTGGCCACGTGGTCGACATCGTGCATGATGGAATGAAATCGCTCGGCGACCGCTCTCAAGAGGGAGTTGCCGGTGGCGTGGCCGAGCGAGTCATTGACGACCTTGAATTGGTCGAGATCGAGCATCAAGACCGAAAAATGCTCGCCGAGCTGCCGGGCGCGCGCCAGCGCCTTGTCCATCTCTTCCAGGAAGACCGTCCGGTTGGCAAGTCCGGTCAAGGGGTCATAGCGCGCCATGCGCGCGAGCTCGGCCTCGACGCGCTTTTGCGCCGTGATGTCTTGATGGATCGCAACCCAACCGCCATTGCTCATGAGCTGATGGGAGACGGACAATATTCGGCCGTCCGGCAACTCATCGACGATGCCATAGGATTTGTTCAAAGCCGCCCGCTCGAGGGTGCTCGCCACGTAGTCTTGCCGCTCGGGACTGCAGCCTCTCGCCAACCGGCCCTCGAGAATGGCGCGTAGCGAGGTTCCCGGCGCCATTTGCTCCGGCGGCAGACCGTACATTTCGGTATAGCGCTTGTTGCAAACGACGAGCCGCTGCTCATTGTCGAACATCGCCAGCCCTTGCGGCATATTGTTCAGCGCAGCGTCGAGCTGTTGCGACTTTTGCGTCAGGGAAGCCTGGGAATTGCTCAGGCAACTCACTTGTCTGGTAATCGCGATGAGAAGGTAGAGCGAGCAGAGCAACAGTGCCAGGCTGCCGAATCCGATCGTGGCCGACCGCTGAAACCAGCCCGACAACGCCAGGCTTTCCGTGAGTGAGGTGTTGACGAAGAGCGGATACCCCGGCACGGGTCGGACCGATACATACCGAATTTGACCGTCCGCTCGGCCGCGAATGCGATAGCCGTCGACGCCTTTTGTTATTGCGTCGAGCCAAGCCATCTCCGCGGAGAGCTTCTGGCCGGCGAAATCGGCGGCGTCCGGATGGCGAAACAGAATTGTTCCGTCCCGTTTGACCAGGGTGAAGATAAGACTGTGTACGGACTGGATCGACCCGTAGATGTCCTCGAAATATTTGGAATTCACGCTGGCATAGACGATCCCGTTGAAATTGCCGCTCGGGCCTTCCAGGCGTCGCGCGAAGACGATCGTCCGCGTCCCGTCGATCCGATTGTTGATCGGGATGGACGTGCTCAGGCCGCCGTCGCGGCGGGCGCGCGCATCGTTGAAATAATCGCGATCGGCGATATTGATGCTGGGAGTTGGCCAGGCCGCGGTCGAAACCACGACTTGCCCATTTTCATCCGCAATGGCGATATTGAAAACCTGCGGCAGCCGATCGCGGTATTGAATCAGAGATCGGTAAATCGCGTTGCGATTGAGGGCGGCGTGAAGATCGAGAGAGCGATCGATATCCAAGTCCTTGCCCGGGTCCTTGAGGTCCAGAAGCACGGCATCGATCGACTGCAGCGAATGCGACAGCTGGCCGGCCAGGACCGCCGCAATGTTTCCCGAATCCGTAATGGCGGCGCGGATCGCATCGACTCTGAGCTGCCAGATCGTCCAGCCGACCGCGCTGGCGGAGATGCCCAGCAGCAAGATCGCCGCCCACCACAGACGTCCCAGAGGAATGGCCGCGGCGAGGGCGCCGCTCGCCAGTTTGGACACCGGCGTCCCCACCTTGTGTGGATCAGGCCTGCTGCGGGCTTTGCCGAACATGCGCTAAGAACCGCGTCCGTGAGGATCACCCAGTCTGCCCTTACGTTATGGCTGACGGGTGCCGAACATCCAATTAAAGTCCTGGGCTAACAAAATTTTGGGCCAAAAAGGCTTGGGTTACTAAAGTCTTTGGTTAATCCAATACTAACCGAGCGCATGCACGGCGGGCCGGCATCACGCGGTTTTGCGGGTCTCGGCCGCAATCCGCAAGGCTCCAGACCACCCGCAGCCTCATCGACAGGATCGCCGGCGACTGCGTGAATACTCGAATTATGGGCCCTCGACATGCAGCGTGCTGCGCATGACCGTGACCTCGTAAGGATTGTGGGTCGAGATCAGCCAATAGATCGTGCTGTCGCGGCCGGGACCTGTGGTCCCGGCGGCGGTCGTATAGCGGTTGAGGACGAAGGGCCCGTAGGTCGTCCCGGGCGCGACCTTGCCCTCGCTCGACCTGCCGGGCTGAAAATTCCGGCGGTTGCCGCAGCCCTGCGCCGTCATGAGCAGCCGGCAGGCGTACGCCTCGTCTTTGTCGTCGAGAATGAGCGACGGCGCCGACCAGGGTCCCCAGGGCGCGGCGGCGACGCGTGCGAAAACGCCTGCGCGCCGGCAGGCGTACAGCATCAGCCACCGCCGCAGCGGAGCGTTCCAGGTCACCGAGAACTCGCCGATGCAGCGCTCATCGTCCGGCCCCGAGCCGAGGGTCTCGGCCTCGCCGGGCGGTCGCCATGCCGGTGTGCCCGCACGGTCGGGCGCGCCACCCGCCGTCCATGCCGCCTGCGATACCCATCTCGGCTGCCCATTGTCGTCGCGCCCGGCGAAGTAGCGCCAGGTGGAAGGATCGGCGAACGATCTGGCCGGGGCCTGCGCCAGGTAAGGCGCGCTGGCGCGATAGCGGGGAACGCCGAAGACGAGAATTCCCGCGCGCTGATCCGGCGGCACATCGCTTTCCAGGCCCGGATCGACCGCGATGACATAAACAAACCCGATCGGCATCGGCACGACCCCGTGGAAGGTGCGTCCATCGTCGTCGGATCGCGCCATCACGTTGCGGCCGATGCTGTCGCGATCATCGTTCTGGGAGCAGGTTGGGCTGGCCGGCGGCCGGGCGAGCGGTGCGTCAGGCGAGGGCTCGAGCGCGCCCGGACCGGTACAATGATCGGTCCAGAAAAATCCGACCAGCCCGCCGCCCACGCTCACGCCGCCCGTCGGCACATTGAACCAGCCTTGCTTGACCTTGACCGGACCCACGATCGTGGGTGGCGCCAGCACCTTTTTCGACGTTCCCTGGCCGCCGCTCCGGTCGTTGAGCTGCAGCTCCAGGCATTTGCCGTCATTGCCCGGCGGCGCCCGGCGAGTGGTGAAGCCGACCGAATCGTCGGGCGGGATCTCGGCCGCCGGACCTCTGGCACCGGTGTGGGTGGCTGGTCGCGTATCACCAAACAAGAGCATCAGCTTGCCGTCGTGCTCGACCGGGTAGCCGAGATCGACGGCATCGAGACCGAAATTCGTGAGCGTGCGGGCTGCGGTGGGCTGGCCGGTCTCCCAATCCACATCGCCGGTGAGCTGGCAGACCTTCTGGCTCTTCCCGATGCTGGTGGGGGCCGGCGGTAGGGTTTCGACGGCGTGCGCCGGCGGCCGACCGATCAACAACAAACTGGCAGCCAGGAGGATCGATATCGCATGGCGCATCATTTCGTGCTCCCTCGACCCGGGCACTCTTGATAGATTGCGACGATTTCACGCGCAATACAGGCCTCCGTATCAACCAAACCTTTCGGCGGAAATTCCGACGGAATGTGACGCCCGTCACATCACACCGGCTGGAACCCCTTGCAATCGCCTGCTACAAATGCGCACCCTGGCCCTCATTCAACCGGGAGTGATGACGATGCGCCAAATACTCAATCCGCTCGGTGCTCTCTGCGTGTTGCTCGCGGTTGGGCTGGCGCCGCCGCTCGCGGCGCTGGCCGCCAAGGGGGCGGCCAAGCAGGCCGCCAAGCAAGAAGGTCCCTGCGGGGACGTCACCGCGGCCTGTGAACGCGCCGGCTTTGCGCGCGGGGCCGGTGGCGGCGCCGGGCTGCGGGTGGATTGCGTCAATCCCATCATGCAGGGCACCAGCCAGCCGAAGAAGGCGAGCAAGCCGCTGCCGCAAGTCGATCCGCAAGTCGTCGCGGCGTGCAAGTCGAGCAATCCGGCATTCGGGCAGGGGAAGGCGCCGCCCGTGCAGCCGGTGGCGCAACCGGCGCCGCAACCCGTGCCGCCCAGCCCGCCGCCGCCCGCGGCCGCCCAGAACGCGCCCGCGCAAGCGGTCGCGGCCGGCGGCAAGCGGCCCAACATCGTCTTCATCCTCACCGACGATCTGTCGCTCAATCTGGTTCAATACATGCCGCACGTCCTCAAGATGCAGAAGGACGGCGTGACGTTCGCCAACTACTTCGTCACCGATTCGCTCTGCTGTCCGTCGCGCTCTTCGATCTTCACCGGGCGCTTCCCGCACGACACCGGCATCTTCACCAATACCGGCAGCGACGGCGGCTTCAAGGCGTTCCACAAACGTCATGAGGAGCAGCTGACCTTTGCGGCCGCCCTTGCGAGCGCGGGCTATCGCACCGCCATGATGGGCAAGTATCTCAACGGCTACAAGCCGCAGAACGATCCGCCCGAGCCCGGCTGGAGCCTGTGGGAGGTGGCGGGAAACGGTTATCCGCAGTTCAACTACGACTTCAGCGACAACGGCAAGTTCGTGCGCGCCGGCCATGCTCCGAGCGAATATCTCACCGATGTTCTCGCCGCCAAGGCGGTGGATTTCGTCAAGCAGTCGAAAGGATCGCCGTTTGCGATCGAGGTTGCGACCTTCTCGCCGCACGCGCCCTACACGCCGGCGCCGCGCGATGCCGATGCGTTTCCGGGCCTGCGCGCTCCGCACACGGCCGCCTTCAATGTCGCCGCGGAAGCGGACATGCCGCAATGGCTGAAAGCGCACCGGGCGCTGGCTGACGGCGACATCGCCAAGATCGACCATGATTTCCGCATGCGCGCCCAGTCGGTCCAGGCGGTCGACAAGATGATCGGCGAGCTGGAGGACGCGGTCGACGCGCTCGGCGAAGCCGGCAATACGTATTTCGTGTTTTCCTCCGATAACGGCTATCACATGGGCGAGCACCGCATGATGCCGGGCAAGATGACGGCCTTCGATACCGACATCCATGTTCCGCTCATCGTCACCGGACCCGGGATTGCGCCCGGGCGCGTGGTGCAGGAGATCGCCGACAACATCGATCTCAACCCGACCTTCGCGGAGATCGGCGGCACCGCGGCCGCCGCCGACGTGGACGGCCGCAGCCTGGTGCCGTTCCTGCACGGCCGCGCCGTCACCGAATGGCGCAAGGCCGCGCTGGTCGAGCACCACGGACACCTCACCGACACGTCCGATCCGGATTTCCCGGGCAAGCGCGGCGGCAATCCGCCGAGCTACGAGGCGATCCGCGGCTCGACCTGGGTCTATGTCGAATACGACGACGGCGAGAAGGAGTATCACGACCGCACCACCGATCCGGATGAGCTGCACAACACCTATGCGGCGCTGCACGACGACCAGAAAGCATCGCTGCACGCCATGCTGACCGGGTTGGCGAATTGCCACGATGCGCAAAGCTGCGCCGCGGTCGACGGCTCGAGCCGAGGCGCCGCGCAAAAATAGCGCGAAGGGTGACGGCCCGGACTCGGCGGGCCTGCGCCCGAAGCGAAAGCGTCTGGGCTGTCAAAGTGGTGTGCTTCGCCGCAGCCGCGCACGCGATGCCCCGTCGCCGCGTACCTTACGATGAAGCCGGAATGCGCTCAGTGGTCACGGCAGGGCCTGGGAACCTCGGTTCTTGGAGGTTAATGTATGAACCGCCCTGACTTGCTGAATTGTTGCTAGTTGGTCCTCCGCGATGACGCCAACCCCGCCCCATGGACATCGGCTACCTTCGGCGTCGGCCATCGAAAGCTGGCCCAATTTTACGCCGGAGCAGCCGCTACGAATTATTGTCAGCGGCTGCCTGGCGGGCCTTAAAGTCGGCGCAGACGGGACCAGCTACGGGGAGCATCCTACCATTGCTGAATTGTTGGCCTTTCCTTCCGTCAAGGCGACCTCGTTCTGTCCTGAGAATGTCTCCTTTGGAACTCCCCGAGCATGCCCTGACATTCATGGCGGGGACGGTCATGACGTTTTGGCCGGACGCGCCAGAGTGCTGATCCCGAGCGGCGAGGATTGGACTGTCGGGCTGATTGCTGCTGCGCACGAAATGTTGGGTGTTGCTCGCACCGAAAATGTCAGATTGGCTGTACTCATGGACATCTCTGCGGCATGCGGTTCGCAGGTCATCTATGCAGGAAAGCGTCGATCAGCCCCTTATCGTATTGGGCGGGGTGTTGCAGCTGCGCTGTTGGCAGAAGCGGGGATACCCATCGTCAGCCAGCGAGATTGGAAAACCTTGGATCGTATCTTCTGTAAACTCGATGCATCCCGCTCACCTGACGAAAACCTTAAAGACCATCATGAAAGCGATTGGTACCACGAGTATTTCGCGTCGCTGGAACGGAATAGACCGGATCAACAAACGCGTTGATCGCTGCTACGCGGACCGGCGGTTCGCGGCAGCGCTGCGGCAGGAGTGCTTGAGCCGAGAACCTCGCTTGGCTCATATATCAAGCACGTTCGGTAGCAACCGCCGATAAATCTTTGGCTCCGTCCGGAAATTCAACTATCATTTGTGCGGACATGTTTTGCTCTCGGCGCCCGATCAGCGAGCGGGTCCTACTCTATATCCACTCTACGCAGCCGACGTTACGTTTCATCGACTGCGGCAGCGAGTCCGTTGGGGAGCGATCACAATGAATGCTGGCAGGCCTGCGGACGATGAAATGAAAAGCCTTGGGGCCCAGATTGAGGGCTGGTCGAGGTGGTCGAAGCTTGGATGTAAAGCTTGGAGCTTCACCTATCACCTGTCGTTCGGCCTTGCCGCCGTCCTGGGCGTTACAGTAGGCGCCATCAGCAATGCCGCGAAGTTTCCTCCCGGAGGCATATCGCATGACATGCTGATTTCAATTCTGTCACTGGCGGCTGCCGTTTTGACGACAATTGGAGGATTTGGAGGCTTCGAGCGAAAATGGCGAACAAACCGCGGGACGCGAGCCGCCCTGGAGATTCTCAAGATCGACATGTCTGACCCAAACTTCAGCACGGCCGATATACGAAGACGCCTGCGAGACATCGTCGAGGCTCATGAAGCCGGGATTATGGCGGGTGATCAAATCGTTAGATCAAAGCTCGAGCCGACGAGCCCCGACCCTCCGTCCAAACCGCCCGGCCCGACAGGGGGAGCGTCGGTTGGTTAGCGCGCTTGCATGGAGGTCCGGCCCCCGTTGCGACACGGGATGCTGCTCGGCTCCGCCCGATCCGCTCCCTACCCGTGGGCCTGCGCCCTGGCGTCCGGCTCGCTCTGCATCGCCATGATGTCGGTCAGCCGGATGCGGTCGTATTCGGCCCAGACGTTGCCGAGCCAGTGCCGGACATAGCCGCGCAGCACGAAGGAATAGGCCGCCGGATCGCCGTTGCTCTTCTTGTTGGCGATGAAGGTCACGAACGGAACCGATGCCAGGTCGACCTGCTCGGTCGCCATCTCGTTGAGCCTGGGGATCGTGATCTCGACCCCGTCCTTGACCTTGCTGAAGTAGTGGCCGTGGGTTTCCTCGTCCCATTCGAAGAAATGCGTATCGTTGATGAAATTCTTCACCATGAAATACTTGGCGTCGCCCAGGACGGCGGCGGTGTCGGCGATCTCGTCGAGCGAGGCGATGGAAGGTCCCAGGACGTGGAAGACCGCAAAGTTGATCTGGCCCTTGTGGGCCGCTTCGATGAAGCCGAAATCCCGCAAGGCGCGCAGCGTCTGCGCCATCAGGCCGGCGCGGACGTCGATCACCGTGACGGGCGCGTCGGGGGTGTTGAGGGTGTCGAAGATCTTCATCTGGTCGGAGACCAGGTTGATGTCCACGATCTCGGTGGCGCCCGGGTGGAAGCGCTTGAGCGTGCCCTTCGGGGTTTCGGTGTCGAAGGCCCGGGTCGGTATCTGATGGGCGGTCAGATAGTCGATCAGGGTGCGGGCAACCGTGGTCTTGCCGACACCGCCCTTGTCGGCGCCCACGATAACGACGACTGGCTTCGGCATCGGAGAGCCCTCGGAGAATCAGTCCAGCCGACACTCTAGCTTGGGCGCAACCGCCTCAGAAGCGTATTTGCACGCAGTTACTGCGAATGCGGCCCCCAGGGGCCGGGTTCCTCGGTGGCTGGACTGTCGCCGCCGGGCTGACCGGGCGGGAAGGGCCGTAGGAACGGCGGCAACGGTCCGCCGGCGGCCGTCGCCGTCTGGCCGCCGGTATCGCTCCAGGGGCCGGCCGGTGCGGGCTCTTGTGCTTCGCTTGGCGCAGGACCGGTCTGATCCGGCAATGCCAGCGGCCCGGGATCGTGCCCGCCGGCGAACTTGACGATCGCCGCGATGCGCTCTTCGATCGGCGGATGGGTGGCGAAGAGGTCGGAAAATTCCTCGCGCGGATTGTCCACGCACATTTCCATGACCGCCGAGGTGGCGCCCGCGAGCTCGCCGCGCCCCTCGATCTTGCGCAGCGCCGAGATCATGGCGTCCGGGTTCTTGGTGAGCTCGACCGACCCGGCATCGGCGAGCAATTCGCGCGAGCGCGAAAGCGCGAAGCGGATCACCAGCGACAGCACCCAGGCCACCGCGATGAGCGCGATGGCGATGAGGATCGCCACCCCGGCGGCGCCGCCCTCCCGCCGGCCGCGTCCGAAGCGCAAGCCGCCCTGGAACATCAGCCGGAACACCAGCTCGGCGAAGAACGAGATGGCGCCCGCGATGATCACGGCGATCACCAGCATGCGCACGTCGCCGTTGCGGATGTGGGTCAATTCGTGGCCGAGCACCGCTTCGACCTCGGCATCGTCGAGCCGATCGAGCAGGCCGGAGGTGACCGTGATGGCGTATTGCTTCTCGTTCATGCCGGTCGCGAAGGCGTTCAAGGCGGGCTCGTCCGCCACCTTCAGCTTCGGCATGGTGATGCCGCGCGAGATGCAGAGATTTTCCAGGAGATTGTAGAGCCGCGGCTGCTCCACCCTGGTGACCTCGCGCCCGCCGGTGAGCGCATCGATCATCGACTGGTGGAACCAGTAGGCGATGAATATCCAGACCACGGTACCGGCCGTGGCCCACGGAAGCGCGCTCACCGCATCGCTCATGGCGCGGCGCGCCAGCACGTCGATCGGAGCGTTGATGGTCAGCGCCTCCCCGACCAGGGCGCCGGCATAGACCAGGATGTAGACCAGCAGGAACAGGCCGATGAGCAGCGCGATCGAGCGCCGCTTGTTCGACTGGATGTGGCTGTAGAGACCGTAGGCCGCCATGATGGATGCCTCGCCGGCGGGCTCGGGGGGCGCCGTTTGCTAGAACTTCACCTGCGGGGCCTCGCCGACGGTTTGACGCTCGGCGCCGAGATCGAAGAACTGCTTCTCGGAAAAGCCGAGCGCGCCGGCGAACAGCGCCGCCGGGAATCTCTGGATGCCGGTATTGTATTCCTGCACCGCATTGTTGAAGAACCGCCGCGAGGCCGCGATCTTGTTCTCCAGATCGGTGAGCTCCGTCTGCAGCTGCTGGAAGTTCTCGTTGGCCTTCAAGTTCGGATAGGCCTCCGACAGTGCGAAGACCTGGCGCAGCGCGCCCGTCAAGGCATTCTCGGCGGCGCCCTGCTGCGCGGTACCCTGCGCCGCCATCGCGGTGTTGCGGGCCTTGATCACCGCCTCGAGCGTGCCGCTCTCGTGGGCCGCGTACCCCTTCACGGTCTCGACCAGGTTGGGGATGAGATCGTGGCGCTGCTTGAGCTGCACGTCGATGTCCGCGAAGGACTGGTTGACCCGCTGCCGCAAGGTTACCAGGCCGTTGTAGGTCGTGATGACGAACAATACGAGCACGACGATGACGCCGAGGATGATCCAGGCGGAGGTCGACATAAGGGGCTCCCTGAGGCTGCGCGGGCGCCACAGATATGGCACCGGCGGTGCACGAAGACCAGAGGGTGGACGCCCCTTCGGCTGATCCGACGCGCCCCACGATCGAACGGGTTCTGGTAAGACAGGAATTGCGCTTGACGTAAAGCGAAATCCGCGCAGGAGTCACTATGGCACGCACACCCATTCACCCCGGCGAGCACCTGGCGGAAGAGCTGAAGGAGCTCGGCATCTCTGCCGCCGAGCTGGCGAGGCAGATCAAGGTGCCGGTCAACCGCGTGACCGGAATCATCAACGGACAGCGTGCGATCGCGGCCGCGAGCGAGGCTCTCCCATGAAGAACCGGAAGCGGGAAATCTGCACATCCGGGTCTGTGAGGGATGAGGATGGAAAACATCCTCATCTGCTCGGCCGGCGCCATTTTGCACGTCTGAGCGGGGCGGTACTCATGCTTTTTCTGGCGGTGCCGCCGACGCCGAGGGCGCAAACCTATCCATCGCGCCCAATCACGATGGTGGTGCCGACCGCCGCAGGCGGCGCTATGGATACGTTCGCGCGCATCATGGCCGAGCGAATGCGGGTTTCGCTTGGTCAGCCTGTTATTGTAGAGAGCGTGGGCGGCGCCAACGGAAACATTGGAGTTGGCCGGGTGGCTCGCGCAGCGCCCGACGGCTACACCCTGATCGTGGGAAACTGGAACAGCCAAGTCGCGAACGGAGCTCTGTACGCGCTCCAGTATGATCTGCTGAAGGATTTCGAGCCAATTTCGCTGATCTCGAGCTTTCCTCAGTTGATCGTCGCAAGAAATTCAATTCCGGCAAACGACCTCACGGGTCTCATCGCCTGGTTGAAGGCCAACCCGGACCAGGCCTCAGAAGGAATCCCAGGCGTCGGCAGCATTGCACATGTCAGTGGTGTGTTTTTTCAAAATATCACGGGCACTCGCTTTCAGTTTGTGCCCTATCGGGGCACGGCCCCGGCCATGCAGGATCTGGTCGCCGGCCGGATCGACCTGATGTTCGACGCGCCAGCCTCGTCTCTACCGCAGATGCGCGCCGGCCGGATCAAGGCCTACGCGGTAATGTCGGAAAGTCGCCTGGCGGCTGCGCCCGACATCCCGACGGTGGACGAGGCGGGATTGCCTGGTTTCCACTTTTCGCTGTGGTTCGCGCTTTGGGCGCCCAAAGGCACGCCCAAGGACGCGATTGCGAAGCTGAATGACGCGGTCGTGAGCACGTTGGCCGACCCGACCATACGTCAGAAACTGTCGGATCAGAGCATGGAGCTTCTGCCACGGCAGCAGCAAACGCCCGAGGCGCTCGGTCGCTTTCATAGGGCCGAGATCGAAAAGTGGTGGCCGATTATCAAGGCGGCTGGCATCAAAGGCGAATGAGCTTGGCCTACAAGCTTTGGAGTATCGCGGTCGTCCTGCGTGGCGGCGTACGCAACGCAGGGTCCCGAGCTTTTGATGCGGCCTTGAAGGAGCGCTGTGTCGACGCTGGGTTTGCGCAGATTTTGCTCGTGATCGGTCAAGGGCACCTGCCGTGCGGGCCCGCGACACACGGCGGGAGCTGCCTGCGCAAGGGGTCCCCGGATGCATCGGTCCAGGTCGCGCGCACGTTTACAAGCCTCCGATGCCTGGCTAGGCTCACCGCGCAAGCAACGGATGCGGGGCCTCCATGACTGACGATTTTGAGGACCATTGCTGGAAGGATATCGTCACCCCGGACGTGCTCGAGGTCTATTCCATGTATCGTCGCCAAACGCGCGTGGGCCCCGCTCCGGCACTATTGGCGATCGACCTCTACGAGGTGGTGTATGCCGGCGGCGCGCAGCCGCCCGCCAAGCTCGCCAAGAGCCATCCGAATTCGTGCGGAGAATATGCTTACGCGGCCATCGAGCCGACAAAGCAGCTGTTCGCCGGCGCACGTGCGGCCGGCCTTCCGATCTTCTATTCGACCGGCGACTCCCGTGCGGCGAGCCGGCCCGGCTTCATCACCGCGACCAAGCGCAATCGACCCCCGGTAAATCCGTTCGATTACTCCATTCGGCCGGAATTCAAGCCGGAGCCGGATGACGTGATCATCACCAAGCAACGCGCCAGTGTTTTCTTCGGGACGCCGCTGATGGCGCATCTGACCCAACTCGGCGTGCAAAGCCTCATCATCTGCGGAGAAAGCACATCCGGCTGCGTGCGGGCGTCCGCGGTGGACGCCTACTCCAATGGCCTGCATGTCGTGCTGGTGGAGGAATGCTGCTTTGATCGCAGTATTCTCTCCCACAAGGTCAACCTTTTCGACATGCATCACAAATACGCCGATGTCATGCATATCGGCGAGGTGATAGCCCACCTGGAGGCTGTGGCGGCGAAAAAGGTCAAGAAGGCGAGCTGAGCCGCCCGTTCGTCGCAGCAGCCCGGCGCGTCCCAGCTCGAGCAAGGGTGCGCTCAGATCCTTGCCGACGAGATGCAGGACAGCCGGCACGCCGACCTCGCGCGCCAACGCATAGAGCTTCGCGTCGGCATTTCGGGTCTGGTTTGGTGACCGCAGCATCCCTTGCGCATCGGGGTGTCCTCCCTTGTCCATTCGCCGGCTCGCCGACGTCAGGTCACCTGCCGGTAGGCGTCGATGATCTCGCTGCCGGTGGCAAACCAAACGCGCTCATGGCTTTTGATCTCCGCGATCACGCGTTGCAGGTATTTGATGCGCAACGGCTGACCCGAGATCATCGGATGCAGCGGAATGCCCATAACCCGCGGTTGCTTCTCGCTGTCGGCGTAGAGTGTCTCGAATTGATCGATCACCGACCGGTAATATTGCTCGCCGGTGTAGCCCTTCCTCATGTAGAGCGGAATATCGTTGATCTCCATGCAGTAGGGTATGGAAAACAGCTGCGCGGTCTTGACCTTCATCGGATAAGGTTGATCGTCGTTGTTCCAGTCGCCGCAATAGATCACGCCCTCTTCGGCGAGAATGTCGAGGGTGTCATACGTTTCTGCAAGCCCGGAGCCGAGCCACCCGCGCGGCCGTCGTCCGGTGGATTGCTCGATTGTTTTGAGTACCGTGCGAATGGTCTCCTGTTCTTTCTCCGGGCTCATGCCGGCCAGGCCCTCGCTATTGGTCGTACCGTGGCCCATGAATTCCCATCCGCGCTTTTTCATTTCGTCCATGGCCTTGGGATAGTGCTCGCAGACCAGGGAATTCAAGGCGATGGTGGCTTTGACCTCGGCTGCATCGAGCACGTCGGCGATACGCCAGAGGCCGACCCGCATGCCGTATTCTCGCCAAGCGTAGTTGACCACGTCCGGCACGATTTTTCTGACATTGGGCGACACCGCTTGGCCCTCTGGAGAATCGTAGCTCCAGACCTCCACATTGGGCGCTATCCAGACCGCCAGCGTCTTGTTACCCGGCCAGATGAAGGGCTTCCGCTCTGAAATTATCGAGTCTTCGTATCGGTCGGATCTGCGCACTGGTCTGCCTCCTGCCTTATCCTGAGCCACAATGGGCCCCTGCGGACGTCAGAAGGCCGGTGTCCTGATGAAGTCCCGACGGTCACGTCGCATGGGCGTCTCCTCCATTCAAGAAGGAAGCCACCCGGCCAGCCGCTGATATCCGCCGGAACGCCTTGCCTCTTGTTCAGCATACGTCAAAGGCTCGAACGAATGCTGTTGACGAAGGTCATATCGATGATCTCATCGTAGGCGACGTCGGTCTTGAGGATATCAGCGCTACGAACGACGGCGCTTGCCGTTGTCCATGCGTCGCGGCTGATCATGCCGTCCTTGCTCCACAGATTGTCCGCAAACGAGCGATCGAGTGTTGCCTTGAGGTCGTCGAGCGGCATTGTGGGAAATTGCTTTTTCGCGATCTCAGCCGCCTCCAAGCGATTGGCATCAAGGAACTTCAATCCCTTGACCATGCCGCGGACGAAGGCACGCACCAACTCGGGATCCTTTTGGATCGTGTCGAGGCGCACGTTGAAGGTGGAATAGGCATAAGGTCCGAGCTCCTTCGGGACGTTGATGAACGGTTCGCTCCAGATCGAATGTCGGATCCCTTGGGTGACATAAGGCTCGGTCGCTTCGCCGATCTGCGCCTGCTTGCCCTTCACCACCGCGATGGTGGCGGAGTTGGCGGTCTCGATCAAGGTGACGTCCCGTTTGACGTCGAGGTTCCACTTCTTCAAGAGATAGCGCGTTATCGAGTTGGGCGTGCCCCCGAATGGCCCGACCGCGATCGTCTTGTGCCTGAAATAGTCGGGCCAGTCGGTGTTGGCGGGCTCGAAGCCCTGGGCCGCACAGAAATAAATGTTGCCGCGGTCGACGCAGTGAACCACCGCCCGCAGCTCTGCGCCTTTGGCTTTGGCGAAGGCGTTGTGCTCGGGTCCCCCGATAAAGGCAAATGCTTGTCCGGACAGCACCGCATTGGTATGGCCGCCGCCGGATTCGATGGTGACCAGGCTCACGGAGACATTGGCCTCATCGAAGAATCCTTTGGACATCGCGATATAGAGCGGCAAATAACCGGTGCTGTGGACCGGTTCAGCGATCAGGATCTCCCTTGTGGAGGCGCGCGCGACGTAGGGTCTCGCTACGAGGCCAACGCCAAGGGATGCTGTCGAGCTCGAAAATCTCCGCCTGTTCATGCCATCCTCGCTTTTCAGTACCCGAGCTAATGACGGACACCCTTATTCAGCATGCGCTCGAGCCATGAGACGGTCGCGTACATGATGACTGCAAGCGTCGAAAGCACGAGAACTGCGACCCAGACGAGCGCAATGTCGTAAGTCTGCCCGGCATACAGGATCGCCCGTCCGAGACCATGCTGGGATGCTATAAACTCGCCGACGATCGCGCCGGTCAGGGCCAGACCGATGTTGACGCGCAGAACCGAGATGATCCACGGCAGGCAGGACGGAACCACCAGCTTGCAAAAGACCTGCAACCGCGAGGCCCCGAGCGAATAGAACAGCTTCTCTCCATCCTGGTCGAGGGCCTTGACGCCCGCATAAGTAGTCAACGTCGAGACCACCAAGGTCAGCGCGCTTGCGATCGCGATCTTCGAGGCAAGACCGAGACCGAACACCAGGATGACCAGCGGGGCGAGAGCGAGTTTCGGAATCGATTCAAAGCAAATAATGAAGGGCTGAACAATGGCGGCATAATTCCGCGACCACCAGAACGAAAGGCCAAGCACGGAGCCCGCCGTGGTTCCGAGCAGAAAGCCGAAAATCGTCGAGCGAAACGTGAAAGCAATGTCGGTCCAAGCATCGCCGTTGGTGAAGAAGATCGTCAACGAGTGGAAGATTGCGCTCGGCTGCGACCAGAAGAAGGCATCGATCCAGCCGCAAGTCGCGGCCGTCTCCCAAAGCCCTATCGCGCCCACCAGAATGGCGATCTGGGCGGCCAGTATGGCCGAGCCGGGCCATTCCCGCTCCACCGGCAGCCGCCGCACCGGCCTTGCCGCGAATGCGCCACCGCCGGTCAAACTCGAGCGGCCAAGATCGGGGCCTCCCATGCTCGGGGCTTCCCAATGGTCATGCGACTGCTTGCCTGTTATGGCGCTCGTTGACCGGGCTGGGAAACGTTCCGGTGGTCAGGAGCCTGAGGCATCGCTCCTTCGTTGCAAGGAACTCGGGCGTGAGCACGGCGCTCCGCAGCCGTGGCCGCTCGATCGACACCGGGATCGTCTCGACGATGCGGCCTGGTCGTGTCGCCATCACGTGCACCTCATCTGACAGGAAAATCGCCTCGTCGATATCGTGCGTCACGAAGACCACGGTCTTGCCGAAGTCGCCCCAGAGCTGCATCAGCCATTCCTGCATCTGCAATTTGGTTTGGGCGTCAAGCGCACCGAACGGCTCGTCCAGCAGGATCACGCTGGTGTCGAACAGGAGTGTGCGCAGAAGCGCCGCGCGCTGGCGCATCCCGCCCGAGAGCGCGCTCGGATAAAGGTGCTCGAAACCCGAGAGTCCGTAACGTTGCAACAGTGGCAGCGCCCGACCGCGTGCCTTGCGCAACGGCACGCCCTGGATCTCCATGCCGAGGATGACGTTGTCGAGCACGGTACGCCACGGCAGCAGCAGATCCTTCTGCAGCATATAGCCCACGCGCCCGATCGTCCCGGTGGCCTGCGCGCCGTCGATGAGCACCTGCCCGGCGGTCGGCTCCAATAGGCCGGCGATGATATTGAAGATGGTGCTCTTGCCGCAGCCGGAGGGGCCGATCAGGCTGACGAAGCGGCCCTGCGGAATCGACAGCGTGACGGGCGCCAGAGCTTGGAAAACGCCGGCCGGCGTCTTGAAGGTCATGCTCACATTGTCGAGACGAAGCCTCGGGGCCGAGGACATGGATCCTCTCTCCACTACGCTTACGCCGGCATTGCGAGCTTAAATCAATGGTAAGTCATGCGCCAGCAAAAATAAGCCTGAGCGCAATGGGCGCACCGCCCGCTCTGCCTGCGCGAGGACGGACCGTTGGTGTGTCGTCTGCACTATCGTCATAGGCCAAACGCCTAGCGGGATGGAACGGCCGACGCGGCGACCGCAGCAACAATAGCTCCGTAAGCGCGTTTCGCCCAGCGCCCGATTTCAGGCCTCATCCGCTATTGTGCAGGTTTCTCGGACGCCGGAGTGACAGGTCTATCCGCGCGCGCGTGTGCCCGGCGTCCGAGAAGCGCCAAGGCACGAAGTCGCGGGAGGTGATCGCAGGTGGTGCCGCGGGCGCTATGGGGATTGAGGCCGGGCGCGGCCGGTGCGGCGCGGTGATCGTGCGGCGCGGGTGAGACCGGAACCTCGCGCACAGGGGTATTTGTGGCCACTTGGCATGAGACGGCGACGGTTTGCGGCGCAGACCGATGGGTCGAGCAGATGCGACAGACGCCATTTTGTGTCTGCGGCACGAGCGGTGGCGATGCCGGCGGAGGGCCAGCGATGCGGATGTGCGTCAGTCTGATCTGGCATCAGCCGCGAGTTCATGACGTGTCGATTGATGGCTTGTGCCTCGGCGCCTCGCCGCGTGCAAAGACCTCGATGACGATCATGCGGCCACCGCAGCAGGGGCATGGGCGCGGCAGCACGCGGGGCTGATCGGGCTGCTGCGTTGAAGCGGCCTCGGGTTCAGTCTCCGGTGTCGCCACGGCGAGCAGTTCACGCGCCTTGGCGATGCTCTCGGCTCGGTTACCGTTGGCGAACAGCCCGTAGTGGCGGATGCGATGGAAGCCCTTCGGTAACACGTGCATCAGGAACCGGCGGATAAACTCGTGCGGTGCGAGCGTCATCGTTTTCCAGCGGCCAGGACCTTCGATGCGATAGTCCTTCCAGCGGAATGACACGCCGCCATCATCAGCAGCGACAAGCCGACGGTTCGAGATGGCAACGCGATGGGTGTAGCGCGACAGATAGCGCAGCACCTGCTTGGGTCCCGCGAACGGCTCCTTGCAGTAGACGACCCACTTGATCCGGCGCAGCGGCGCCAGGAAGCGCTTGAAGGTTCGTTTGTCGGCGAGCCCAGCGTGGGTGTTGAAGAACTTCAATTGGCCGTCGGCGTGCGCGTCCATAACCATGGTGAGGAACTTGCCTCGGAACAAACGCGCGAGCACGTTGACGTGGACGAGGAAGTTGGAGCGCGACGAGATCCATCTGCTGCAATCGGCCTCTTGCTGCGCCCTCGGTTGCCCACCCGCGCCCGGCGCGAGACCGCCGCCGGGCACGATCATATGCACGTGTGGATGATGCGTCAGCGCCGAGCCCCACGTGTGCAGCACGGCGGTGATGCCGATCCTGGCACCGAGGTGCTTTGGATCGGCCGCGATGGCGAGCGTGGTTTCGGCCGCCGCCTTCATGAGCAGGTCATAGATGACGCGCTTGTTCTGATAAGCGACATCGCGCAGTTGACTGGGCAGTGTGTAGACAACGTGGAAGTAGCTAACGGGCAGCAACTCGGCTTCGCGCTCGGCGAGCCATTTCTGTGCCGCCGCGCCCTGGCACTTGGGGCAGTGGCGATTGCGGCAACTATTGTAGCTGACGATGGTGTAAGCACACGCACCGTTCTCGCAACGCGCGACATGACCTCCGAGTGCTGCCGTGCGGCAGCGCTCGATCGCACTCATCACCTTCATCTGGTCGAGGCTTACATGCCCCGCGTTAGCCAAACGCCAAGCGGAGCCGTGGTCGCGGAAGATGTCCGCGACCTCCAGCGATGGCCGGGCCATCCGACGGCGTTACGCCGGCGGTCCCTCATTCGACTTGTCCTTACGGTTCCGCATTTTCCGGCGCGGCTGCGACAGTTGCGTGAGCGGGCTCTCGACGGCCGCGATCATGCCGGTGGCCACGCGCGTGTAACGCGCCGTCGTCTCAAGTTTGTCGTGTCCGAGCAAAGCTTGGATAATTCGAATGTCGGTACCGCGTTCGAGCAGGTGCGTCGCGAAGCTGTGGCGCAGCGAATGCAAGGTCAGCCCTGGCTTGCGGATACCGGCTGCTTTGACGGCCTCTCGAAACAGACGGCTGAACTGACGTGGCGTGATCGGCTTGCGGCGGCCATAGCTGGGGAAAATCCAGCGCTCTGCCGGCGGCATCCCGGCGTCGTCCCACGCCGAGCGCTCGCGCCACCACTCTCTCAATAGCGCGAGCACATCCGGCGGCAGCATGACGTTGCGATCCTTGCGGCCTTTGCCTTGCACGACGCGGATGATGTTCTGCGCGCTGTCGATGTCACCGACCGTCAACCGCGTCACTTCGCCCGCCCGCAAGCCGCAGCCATAGCTGATCGTCAGCATGGTTCGCGCCTTGAGGCTCGGCGCCATCAATAAAATTCGCTTTACCTCGTCGGGGCTCAATACCACCGGCACCTTCTGCGGCTCCTTGAGGTGATAGATCTCGGCGGCAAGATCGTGCCGTCGCATCGTCACGCGCAACAGGAACTTCACCCCCGTCATGATGCGGTTGCGATTGCAGATGGTGAGCCCTTCTTCTTCGATGAGCGTCAGCTGGAACCGGCGCACGTCGTCGGCTGTCGCCGTCTCCGGCGAGCGTTTGAGGAAAGCGGCGAACCGCTTGCAACTGTGGATATGGCTGCGCAGCGAATGACGCCCGAGTTTGCGCGCACGGATGTCGTCGATCATGCGTTGACGCAGCGGGCTGACCATGGGCCAGGACATCAGAGAACTCCTGAGTGAGGTTGCTGGGACCTCAATCTCAGGACGCCGCCGCGTCCCCCGCTATCGTCATTCTCTCATCTGGCTACCGGCCTATCGGCTCAAGCACCCGCCTCAGCGGGCTGTCGCGCAGCGACTTTGTGCGTTGGCCCTCTGCGGCGTTCCGCGGCGTCGGCTTATTGGTCGCTGTTGGAGGCAAAGCGGAAAACATTTGCGAAGCGCCGGGAGACCGGCAAGGAGCAGATGGTGCAAGTTCCTTACGACGAATGAGTAGCGATCCACATCGGCCCCGCGCTGACGGATTTGATCAGTGGGCAAGTACGGGTCATGTTCGACAATACCAGCTCTTCCATCGGACACATTCGTGCAGGCGAGCTGCAGGCACTTGCAGTAACCACCAGCGCGCGCTGGGAGGGACTGCCGGACCTTCCTACTGTCGGGGATTTCGTACCTGGCTACGAGGCAAGCGCTGTCAATGGTATCGGTGTCCCGCAGCCACACCGGTCGAAGTCATCGACAGGCTCAATAAGGAAATTATTGCTGGACTCTCCGATCC
The DNA here is from genome assembly GCA_963744275.1 of uncultured Alphaproteobacteria bacterium. Taxonomy (GTDB): domain Bacteria; phylum Pseudomonadota; class Alphaproteobacteria; order Rhizobiales; family Xanthobacteraceae; genus VAZQ01. Next base: position 165,751 of record CAVUSX010000015.1, on the reverse strand, counting down.
GACGCCAAAGGCCAAGCCGGCCGAAATGGGTGCTACGATTGTCGCGGGTTCGCCCGCGGCGTACGGCAAGCTCATCGCCCAAGAAACCGAAAAGTGGGCCAGGGTGGTCAAATTCGCAGGCATCAAGCCGGAGTAATGCCGGCCAATATTCCAAAGCGTCCGATACGCGAACCCGTCTCACACCGCCTCGCGCAGCTTCACGGCGCCTTCGAGATCGACCGAGACCAGCTGCGAGACGCCGCGCTCCGCCATGGTGACGCCGTAGAGGCGGCTCATCCGCGCCATGGTGATCGGATTGTGCGTGATGATGATGAAGCGCGTGGCGGTGAGCCGCGTCATCTCGTCGAGCAGGTCGCAGAAGCGCTCGATGTTGTGATCGTCGAGCGGAGCGTCCACCTCGTCGAGCACGCAGATCGGGGCCGGATTGGTCAGGAACACCGCGAAGATGAGCGCGAGCGCGGTCAGCGCCTGCTCGCCGCCCGAGAGCAGCGAGAGGGTCGCGGGCTTCTTGCCGGGCGGCTTGGCGATGATCTCGAGACCGGCCTCGAGCGGATCCTCGTGCTCGACGAGCTGCAGCTCGGCGGTGCCGCCGCCGAACAGCTCGGTGAACAGCCGTTTGAAGTGGTTGTTGACCACCTCGAACGAGCTCAGCAGCCGTTCGCGCGCCTCGCGATTGAGGCTCTGGATGCCCTGGCGCAGGCGCTTGATCGCCTCGACCAGGTCGTCGCGCTCGGTGGTGAGGTTGCTGTGCTGGGTTTGCACCTCGTTGAGCTCTTCCTCGGCGCGCAGGTTGACGGCGCCCAGGCGCTCGCGCTCGCGCCGCAGCCGGTCGAGCCGCGATTCGACCTCGGCGGTCTCGGGCAGCTCGGCGCCGGGCTTGATCTCGGCCAGCTCGGCCACCGCCTCGGGAGCCACCTCCAGCATCTCGCGGATCTCGCGGGCGACGTCGGCGAGCCGCCGCTTGGCGCCTTCGAAGCGCTCCTCGGCGCGTGCGGCCTCCTCGCGCGCGGCGCCGGTCGCCTCCAGCGCGGCGCGGGCGTCGCGATCGGCGGCCGCAAGCACATTCTCGGCCGCGGCGAGGCGATCGGCGGCGGTCCGGCGCGCCGCTTCCGCGAGCTCGATCTCGCCGATCAGCAGCGATCGCTTCTGCGCGAAAACCTGCGGCGCATCGGCGAGGCCGGTGCGCTCGGCCCTGGCCTCCTGCACGCGGCCCTCGAGCGTCGTGATCTGGGTGGCGGCGCCGTCGCGGCGCTCGGCCCAGCCGGCACGCTCGGCCACGATGGCATGCAGCCGGCGTTGCGCCAGCTCGGCCTCGCGCGCCAGCGCCTGCGCTTCGGCCCGCAGCTCGGCGAGCCGCGCACGCCGCTCCTCGACCTCGGCGCGCACGCCGGTGAGCCTGCTCTCGACCTCGGCGGTGGGCCGCAACCCCTCCAGCAGGTGCTCGGCTTGCCGGGCGGCCGCCAGGGTCTCGTCGCGATTGGCGGTGAGCCGCGTCTTGGCTTCGGCCAGCGCCGACAGCCGGGCGGTATTGCGTCCGACCTCGCGTTCGGCGGCGGCATGGAGCTCGCGCGCGGCGAGCGCGGCGTGCTGGCGCTCGCGCCAATGGGTGCGGGCGGCCGCATCGGCGGCGGCCGCCGCCGCAACGTCGGCCTCGGCCGCGGCCGCGACCACGCGCTTGGCCTCGACGTCCTCGCGCAGCGCCTTGAGCTCGGCTTCGATATCGGCGAGCCGGTTCTTGCCGGCCAGCCGGCGCGCGGCGCCGGTCGGGGCGTTGGCGGCGACCGCAAAGCCGTCCCAGCGCCACAGATCGCCGTCGGGCGAGACCAGCCGCTGGCCCGGCTTGAGCAGCGGGGCGAGGCGAGCCGCATCCTCGCGCATGATCACGCCGATCTGTGCGAGCCTTCTGGCCAGCTCCGCCGGTGCCCGCACGTGCTGGGCCAAGGGCTCGACGCCCCCCGGCAGCTGCGGATCGGTGGGCTCGATGGCGGCGCCGGCCCAGCGCATGGGAGCGGAGGGATCGACCGGGGCTTCCAGATCGTCCCCGAGCGCCGCGCCGAGCGCGGCCTCGAAGCCCTTGTCGACCGCGAGGCTGTCGATGACGCCGGGCCACAGATTCTTGGTGTCGACATGAAGAAGCCGGGCGAGCGTCTTGGCTTCGGTGTCGAACCGATGCACGCGGCGCTCAGCCTCCTGGAGCGGCGGGCGGGCGACATCGAGGGCCTGGCGGGCGGCCGAATGGGCGGCCTCGGAGCGCACCGCCGCGCTTTCGGCCTCCGCCACCGCGGTCTGCGCCTCATCGACCGCGGCGGCGAGAGCGCCGAGATCGGGCCCGCCCTGCGGATTGAGGGTCGTGAGCTCGGTCTCGACCGCGGCCATCTCGGCCTCCAGCCGGGTGCGGCGCTCGGCCTGCTCGCGCACCGCGTGGGCGAGCTGATTGCGCTGGGCCGTGAGGTCGGCGAGGGTCCGGGTCAGCTCCGCGAAGGTCTTTTCCGCGCCGGCGAGGACCTCGTCGTCGGCCGCGACGCGTTGATCGGCGCCGGCGCGCAGCTGCGCATTGGCCTCCGACTCGCGCCGCAGCGCTTCCTCCTCGGCCGCAAGCCGCCCCAGCGCCGCCTGCGCGTCATCGGCGAGCCGCCGCTCGCGCTCGATATCCGCGTCGAGCTGGATCAGGCGCTGGTCGAGCTCGGCGATGCGTTCCTTGGCGCGGGCTTCCTCGCGTTCGAGGGTCTCGCGGGCGATGACGAAACGCTGCAGGGCGGCGGCGGCGCCGACCTCGGCGTCGCGCAGCGCCGGCAGCTCGGCGGCGGCCTCGAGCTGGCGCCTGGAGGCCTCGGCCTGCTCGCCGGTGCGCGCCGCGACGACCCGCACCGCCAGATCCTTGGCGTGCTCGGCTTCTCCATTCTCGCGATTGGCGGCGACCCAGCGCAGGTGGAACAGGGTCGCCTCGGCCTTGCGAACCTGCTCGGCGACGACACGGTAGCGGACCGCCTGCTTGGCCTGGCGCTTGAGGGCCTCGATCTGGCCGGCGAGCTGGTTGATGACGTCCTCGAGCCGCGCCAGGTTGGCCTCGGCCGCCCGCAGCCGCAGCTCCGCCTCGTGCCGTCGCGCATGCAGGCCGGCGATGCCGGCGGCCTCCTCCAGCACGCGCCGGCGCTGCTCGGGCTTGGCCGCGATGATCTCGCCGATGCGGCCCTGGTGGACGAGCGCGGGCGAGCGCGAGCCGGTCGAGGCGTCGGCCAGCAGGATCTGCACGTCGCGGGCCCGCACCTCGCGGCCGTTGATCCGATAGGTCGAGCCCGACTCGCGCTCGATGCGGCGCGAGACGTCGAGGGTTTCATGCTCGTTGAATTGCGCCGGCGCCTTGCGATCGGCATTGTCGATCACCATCGCGACTTCGGCATTGTTGCGGGCCGGCCGGTTGTTGGTGCCGGCGAAGATCACGTCGTCCATGTCGGCGGCGCGCATGGCCTTGTGGGACGATTCGCCCATGACCCAGCGCAGCGCCTCGACCAGATTCGATTTGCCGCAGCCGTTGGGTCCGACCACCCCGGTCAGGCCCGGCTCGATCAGGAAATCGGTCGGCTCGACAAAGGACTTGAAGCCGAGCAGGCGCAATCGCGTCAGTTTCATGGGAAGGCTGTTCCAGACCCGGCCGCTCTTGCTCCCGGCCGCTCGATTGCAAGCGCCCCCGGCAGGCCGCGGGCGCGGAAACCACCAAACCCTCGCGCCCGCAGCAGGGGTCGAGGGAAGGGTGCCGCATCGCCGGGAGAATGAATAGGCGAGTGTGATTCGGCAACAGGAAGGAGACGCTGGCGGTCTCCCCGCACGATTGCCTGTGTGTAAGATTTCTCGGGCGCAAGCTCCGCGGGGCGTGCCGCGGGACCCCGGCCAACGGAAAAAACCGTTGTCAGCTCTTGAGATAGGGGGCGAATTCCTTCTCCAATTCCTCCATCGAAAGGGCGCCGCTGAGGCGCTTGCCGTTGACGAAGAAGGTGGGCGTGGCGTTGACCCCGAACTTCTCGGCCGCCTGGTTGCGCACCTTCTCGATGCCCTCGAGCATCACCTTGTTGTCCAGGCAGGCTTCGAACGCCTCCTGGCTCAAGCCGGCCTGCTTGGCGATCGCGGTGAGCGGCGCGAGCGGCCGCTGCACCACCCATTCCTTCTGGGTGGCGAACAGCGTCTCGATGATCGGGAAATATTTGTCGGGACCGGCGCAGCGGGCCAGGATGAAGCCGGCAGCCGCCAATTGGTCCAGCGGAAATTCCCGGAACATGAAGCGCACCTTGCCGGTATCGATGTACTTGGTCTTCAATTCCGGAAAAGTCGCCTCGGAGAAGTGGGCGCAGTGCGGGCAGGTCATCGATGCATATTCGATGACCGTAATGGGCGCCTTCTCGTCCCCCATGGCCATCTCGCCCAGAGGGTTGGGCTGCATCAGGTCGGCGAGCGGCGGGTCATCGGCGCGCGCCGGGCGCACGAGATCGAGGCCGAGTTGCGGGAAGCGGCTCAGCGCTGCGACGACGCCGCCGAGCGCCAGCGCAGCCGTGCCCACCGCGACCGTGCGGAGGGCGAATTCGCGACGGGTGATCTTCACTGGAGGACTCCCAAGTTTAACGGGTTCCGCTCGGCCTGACCCGGCCCGGACCACCGTCGTTGGCTCCCCCAAGTGGCTATCCTGAAACCGTAAATGTGGCAATGGCGGCCACGCTCGCCAAGCCCGGCGCCGGGTCACGTCTCATTGATCGCGCTCCATGGCGGCGCCGAGCCGCGCCAGCGCCTGGCGCAGCTTCTCGTCCTTGATCTCCGGCAAGGCCGCCGCGATGCGCATCATGGCGGCGGGATCGGGGGCGGGGGCGGGCCGCAGCTCGGCGCGGCGCGAGAGCGGCGCCTGCCGCAGCCGCACGGCATCGACCGCCTGCCAGCCGAAGAACTGATTGACCCGCTCCAGTATGACGTCCGACAAGTGCTGGATCTCGAGCGCAGCCGGGCCCTCGACGCGCAGCAGCAGGGTGCCGGGCTCCGGCGCGTTGCGCGCGCTTGCGGGGTGCGCGGCCATTGGATCTTCTCCGGCTGCGAATGGGCCGCGATCTCCGCCCCCACGATCTGCGGCCAGCGGGTGACCAGCTCGACCGAGGCAAAGCCCTGCTTGGCGAAGGCATCGCCCAGCGTCTTGCGCAACACCTCGGCGAGCGGGCGCGGGTACGATGATCCGGGCTTGTTCATGCGGCGCGCCTCTGTCACAGATCGATCATGACGCTAGCAGGCGCCAGAGTCTCACGAAAGAAGGACGCTTCGCGGCCGGCCCAGAAGCCTGGGGCACGAGAGACCAAGGCTCGAGAGTCTGAGGCTCGAGAGTCTCGGGCTCGAGAGTTTGGGCCTCGAGAGTCTGGGGCTCGAAAGCCAGCCCCCGACCGCAAGCCCGCGGCCGCCGATCTGCTCGAATGGTATGACCGCCACCGCCGCGATCTGCCGTGGCGCGCCGCCGGCGGCGTGATCCCCGATCCGTACCGGGTTTGGCTGTCGGAAATCATGCTGCAGCAGACCACGGTCACGGCCGTGGCGCCCTATTTCGCCCGTTTCCTCGCGCGCTGGCCGAATATCGAGGCGCTGGCCGCGGCTGCCCTCGATGACGTGCTCAAGACTTGGGCCGGGCTCGGCTACTACGCGCGCGCCCGCAATCTGCATGCCTGCGCCCAAGCGGTGGTTGAGCGCCACGGCGGCCGCTTTCCCGCGGCCGAGGCGGAGCTCGTCGAATTGCCCGGGATCGGGCCCTATACGGCCGCCGCGATCGCCGCCATCGCGTTCGGGGCCCGCACCGCGGCGGTCGACGGCAATGTGGAGCGGGTGGTGGCGCGGCTGTTCGCGCTGGAAGCGCAATTGCCCGCCGTGAAGCCGGAGATTCGAGCGCTCACCACCGGCCTGGTGCCGGCCCGGCGGGCCGGCGATTTCGCCCAGGCCATGATGGATTTGGGCGCCACCATCTGCACCCCCAAGCGGCCGGCCTGCGCGCTATGTCCATGGATGCAGGCCTGCGCCGCCCGCCGGCGCGGCGATCAGGCGAGCTTTCCGCGCCGCTCCCGCAAGCCGCAACGCCGGCTGCGGCGCGGCGCCGCCTTCGTGGTGCTGCGTGCCGACGGCTGCGTCCTCATGCGCCAGCGTCCGCCCAAGGGGCTGCTCGGCGGCATGACCGAGGTGCCGACCACGCCATGGACGCACGACTTCGATGCCGGTGAGGCATTGCGCCAGGCGCCGCAGCTCGCGCGCGCTCTGCCGAGATGGCGGCGCCTGCCCGGCGTGGTCAACCACGTCTTCACGCATTTCCCGCTCGAGCTTACGGTCTATCGGGCGCGATGCGCGGCCGGCACCATCGCACCCGCCGGCACGCGCTGGATTGCGCTCGCCGAGCTCGCCGGCGAGGCACTGCCGAGCCTGATGCGCAAGGTGGTGGCGCATGCGGCGGGCGACGGCGCTCGACCGCGCCCGCGCGAGCATCGACGAGACTGACCAAGTCTCGAATGTATTTCCGAATTCGATTACCTCGGGCCCGGCTTCGTCCGCAACGGCCAATCGATCACGCCGGCGCAGAACAAGGCCCACCACACCAGCACCGGCTGCAGCGCCAGGCGCGGCCCGTGATACCACCAGCTGTCGGGCGCCGGCGGCAGATGGATGCCGTCGATCGCGTGCTTGATGTTGGCCGGAAAGACGCAGACCGCGTAGAGCGCGAGCATGATTCCGGCGAGGCGCCGCAGCCGCGTGCTGATCAAGGCGATGCTGCCGGCGAGCTCGCAGAGCCCGGTCAACAGCACCACCGTGCGCCCGAACGGCACCCAATCCGGCACGATCAGCAGGAATTTGTCGGTGAGCGTGAGGTGGGCGATGCCGGCGAGGGCGTAGAAGGTCGCCATGATCCAGCGCATGACCAAGCGTGCGCGTCCGATGCGGCCGTCGTCGCGCAGATCGCGGGCGGGCGAATTCTCTCGGTGAGGTGTCATGTGATTGAGTCGGGAATTGCTCGGAACAGGAATTTCCATTTACCGATCTTCATGAATTTTCTCGAAATGGGGAGTCGTGCGGTCATTTGCCGGCATTCTCTACATCCAAATTTAATCCCACCATGGTCTGTCGTCGGGGGCATGAACGACTTCCGCGTCCTTCCGCGTCTTGGCCGCTCCGCGCTTCAGCAAACCTCGGGAGCGCAGGAGATACGACTGGCTGAGCTGCTGGGCGCGCTCAGCCACGCCCTGGACTTGGTCGAAGGCCAGCCGCCGGGCCACTGCATCCGTTGCTGCTGGATCGGCATGCATGTCGGACGAGCGATCGGGCTGAGCGAGCACCAAATTTGGGAACTCTACTATACGCTTCTGTTGAAGGACCTCGGGTGCAGCAGTAATGCGGCCCGCATATGCCAGCTCTATCTGACCGACGACCTGACCTTCAAGCGCGATTTCAAGTCGATCGACGGCAGCTTGCCGCAGGCGCTGCGGTTCGTCTTGGCCCATACCGGGCTCAAGGCCGGTTTGGCGGAACGCTTTCGCGCCATCATTCACAGCGTCCAGCATAGCGGCAAGATCGCGCGGGAGCTGATGGAGACCCGCTGCCAGCGTGGCGCCGAGATCGCCCGCATGATGCGTTTCTCGGAAGGCGTCGCGCAAGGCATCCAGAACCTCGACGAGCATTGGGACGGCGGCGGAATGCCGGCGCGATTGCGCGGCGCCGAGATCCCGATCTATTCGCGGATAGCCCTGATGGCCCAGGTCATCGATGTGTTCCATGCCGGCAGCGGTGTCGATGCCGCGCGCCGGGAGATTCGGCAACGATCAGGAACCTGGTTCGATCCGCGATTGGTGGACGCGTTCCAGCGCTTGGCCGACCGGCCGCAATTCTGGGAGACGCTGAGATCGGACGATTTGCAGCGGGCGATCTTCGCCCTGGAGCCCGCGCAATGCATCAAGACGGTCGACGAGGATTATCTCGACGATATCGCGGCTGCGTTCGCCAAGGTGGTCGACTCCAAGAGCCCATATACCAGCGGGCACAGCGAGCGCGTGACGCTGTTCTCGGACATGATCGCCGACAAGCTCGCATTTTCGGCCGAGCGTCGGCGCTGGCTCAAGCGTGCGGCGCTGCTGCACGATATCGGCAAGCTCGGGGTCAGCAACGCTATTCTGGACAAGCCCGGGAAGCTCGATCCCGAGGAATGGGAGGCCATGAAGGCGCATGCCGCCCTGTCGGAAATGATCTTATCGCGAATAGCCGCCTTCAGCGATCTGGCCCCCATAGCGGCCGCCCATCACGAGCGACTCGACGGCAAGGGCTATCCGCGCGGGCTCAAAGGCGAGCAGATCGCGCTCGAGACACGAATCATCACGACCGCCGATATTTTCGATGCCATGACGGCGGATCGGCCCTACCGGGCCGCGATGCCGATCTCCCAGGCGCTGGCGCTCATGCGCGAAAGCGTCGGTTCGGCCATCGATCCGGATTGCTTTGGCGCGCTGCGACAGGCCATCGGGGCGATCGACGAAGGCTTGGCGGCCTGAGCTTGACTCGGCCGGCCAAATCAGTGGATTGGGGAAATTGAAACTCACGAAGTGTGCCTCGATCTCCGTAGGGCGCAATCGCTTTATTGCGCCGCCTTGGTGAAACCTCTTGCGCGGAACTAAAGGAACGGGGCGGGGCGGAGCTGATTGGCGCAATATTGGCGCAATAAAGCGATTGCGCCCTACAAGGGAAAGCGATCCCTCGGCCTCTTGAGCCATGCATTCTTGCTTCATCGGCGGCCGCAAACTTCGGAACTTCGGCCGGAAAAACTATTGTTGTTTACAATGGAAACAATGGCGCCGCCGCCCATGTTCGATAGCACCGCGCTCCGGAGCTATGCATTTCTGTTTGGTTGCTCGCCTCAGCCCGCCATCTCGGCCCGGGCCTCGGCGCGCAGGACGTCGATCGAGACCAGGCCCTTGGGGGTTTCCACATGCCAGAAGGCCCAGCCGTTGCAGGCGTCGAGGCCCTGCGCCAGCGCGCCGATGCGATGGATCGAGCCGACGGTTTCGCCCAACGTAATGGCGCCGTCGGCGCGCACCAGCGCCCGATGCCGGCGCTTGGCGTCGACCAGCCGGGCACCGGCGGCCAACAGGCCGCGCTCGATCAGGGAAGCGAACGGCACCCGCGGGGCTTCGCGCGCGGTCATGAACGGGGCGAGGCTCGCGGCCGGCAGCGGCTGCGCCGCCGCGATGCGGCGCTCGGCGGCCTTGGCGTAATCGGCGTCGCGCTCGACCCCGATGAAGCGGCGACCCAGCCGCTTGGCGACGGTGCCGGTGGTGCCGGTCCCGCAGAACGGATCGAGCACCAGATCGTCGGGCCGCGAGGACGACAGGATGACGCGCGCCAAGCAGCGACTTCGGGCTTCTGGGTGGGATGCAGCTTCTTGCCGTCCGGATTCTTGAGCCGTTCCTCGCCGGTGCACAGCGGCAACGTCCAGTCGGAGCGCACCTGCACGTCGTCGTTGCCGGCCTTGAGGGCCTCATAGTTGAACGTATAGGCCTTGGCATCCTGCCCGCGCGCCGCCCAGATCATGGTCTCGTGCGCATTGGTGAAGCGGCGGCCGCGAAAATTGGGCATCGGATTGGACTTGCGCCAGATCACGTCGTTGAGGATCCAGAAGCCGATGTCCTGCAGGACGGTGCCGACGCGAAAAATGTTGTGATAGGAGCCGATCACCCAGAGCGTGGCGGCCGGCTTCATCACGCGCCGGCAGGCGAGCAGCCAGGCGCGGGTGAAATCGTCGTAGGCCGCGAAGCTCGAGAACTTGTCCCAGTCGTCGTCGACCGCATCGACGCGGGAATCGTCGGGACGCTTGAGGTCGCCGCGCAATTGCAGATTATAGGGCGGGTCCGCGAACACCAGATCGACGCTCTCGGCGGCGAGCTTCGACATCGCGGCGACGCAATCGCCGACCATGACTTGGCCGGAATCGTCGGGCTCGTAAATTGCGCGGGGCGCCCTATTGGACGCCCCGCGACGCGGTACAACCATGACCCAGGACTCTGACTCAGGCGACGCTGTCGGCGACGCGGGACCTACAACCGACCAAGGCATCATGCCGCGCCAAGGTAAAAATGGGCTTAACCGGACCGTACTTTGCGCTAGGCAAGCTTTGCCGAGCACCTATATCGAACGGGGCCCGCGCGGAGAATCCAGGAGATTGAACCATGCGTTTGGATGACCTTCCGGAAAGCAGCAACATCGAGGACCGTCGCCAGGAAGGCGGCGGCGGTTTCGGCGGCTTGCCGGGCGGACGCGGCGGCCTGGGCATCGGCACCGTCGTGGTGCTGGGGCTGGTCGGCTGGGCGCTCGGCATCGATCCGCGGCTACTGATCGGCGGCGCCGAGCTGATCTCCGGCGGCGGCGAGCAGACGCAGATGCAATCGCCCGCCCGCGAGCGGGCAACCGGCGTGCCGCAGGACCAGATGGGCCGCTTCGTGTCGCGCGTGCTGGGCAGCACCGAGGTCGAGTGGAAGGACATTTTCGCCAAGGACGGCAAGACCTATCGGCCGCCGACGCTGGTCATGTACAGCGGCTCGACCGACGCGCGCTGCGGCGCGGCGCGCAGCGCCATGGGGCCGTTCTATTGCCCGGTCGACCAGAAGGTCTATCTCGATACCTCGTTCTTCCGCGAGATCCAGTCCCGCTTCAAAGGCTGCGACGCCGGCAGCAAGTCCTGCGAATTCGCCCAGGCCTATGTGATCGCCCACGAGGTCGGCCATCACGTGCAGAACCTGCTCGGCATCCTGCCGCGGGTAGAGCAGCAGCAGCAGGCCATGCAGGGCAAGCCGGCGGCCAACCATCTGCAGGTCGAGGTCGAGCTGCAGGCCGACTGCTTCGCCGGCGTGTGGGCCAACCATTCGCAGCAGCAATGGAACCTGCTCGAGCCGGGCGACGTGGAGGCGGCCTTGCGCACGGCGGCGGCGATCGGCGACGACACGCTGCAGAAGCAGGCACAGGGCTATGCGGTGCCGGATTCCTTCACCCATGGCACCTCGGCGCAGCGGCAGCGCTGGTTCAATGCCGGCTTGAAGGGCGGCACCGTGGCGAGCTGCAACACCTTCGGGGCGCAGCAGTTGTAGTCTTGTAGCCCGCATGGAAATGCGGGAACGGCGGGCCCGCATTTCGCGGAGTTTATCATCGGGCGGCGCTTTCGCGCCGACCCGTTGGCTCCATGCGGGCTACCGGCTAACATAGGCGCCATGGCCGGGATCGACGACAACAGACAATTCATGCCGCTGCGGATCGCGGTGCTGACCGTATCGGACACCCGCGAGCTCGCCGACGACAAGTCGGGCGCTGTCCTCTCGGAGCGCATCAAGGCGGCCGGCCATGTGGTGGCGGAGCGCAGCATCGTTCCGGATGATCGCGACACCATCCGGGCCCGCGTCAAGGAATGGATCGAGGCGCCGGCGGTCGATGTCATCATCACCACCGGCGGCACCGGCTTCACCGGCCGCGATGTGACGCCCGAGGCGGTCGAGCCCTTGTTCGAGAAACGCATGGAGGCGTTCGCGGTGCTCTTCCTGATGGTGAGCTTCCGCAAGATCGGCACCTCGGCGATCCAGACGCGCGCGACCGCGGGGGTGGCCGGCGCCACCTACATCTTCTGCCTGCCGGGCTCGCCCGGCGCCTGCCGGGATGCCTGGGACGAGATTCTCGTCCATCAGCTCGACTACCGTTATCGTCCGTGCAATTTCGTCGAGCTGATGCCGCGGCTGGACGAGCACCTGCGCCGCCCCAAGGCGCAAGGCGCGACGGTTAGGCGCCGCGTCGGGCCGCTCCGCGACGCTACGCACCCGCCATCATGGTCGCGGCTGCGCAGCATGACGATGCGGCGGCGGCCCAGGCGGCGGAGGAATTTGCCCTCCGGATCGGCGTCCTCGCCGCGATGGCCGCCCAGCTGCTCGTAGAGCGTCTTGGCGATGAGCAGGCCCTGCTGCGGGCGCGGCGGCGCCCCCAATGTGGCGGCGATGAGCCCCAGCGCTTCCACGATGGCCGAACCGAGCGTGTCGGCTTCACTGGTGCGGCCGGAACGCGGCCGCCCGCGCGTCCGGCCGCCGGCGCAGCTCGGCCTGCTCGATGAAGCGCCGTGTTTCCTCGATCCAGGTCCAGTCCGGCACCGCGCCGGGCCGCAGGAACATGAGCCATGGCGCCCGCGCGCTCGCCGCCGCCTGCCGCAAGCGATGCCCCAGCGGCGCCGATGCGACATCGATCCGGCAGCCGGCCGCATCGGCGATCATGGCGGTCGCATCGCTCGACCCGGCGTCCGCCACGATCACCTCGCGCACGAGGCCGGCGGTCGCGCCCGGCACCAGCGCGGCCAGCGTCGGCACCAAGACGCGCTCGGCGTTCTCCGTGGCAATGACCACGCTCAGCATCAGGATCGGCCCCAGATTCCCCGGCTCAAGCTAGCATGACGGGCGCCGAAGGGGCGGCTCATTTGGCGGAAAACGTTACCTCCGCCGGATGTTCTTGATTTGTTCAGGGCGCTCGCCTACATTGTGCACATGTCCCGCGCCTCAGCAGCCCTTCGAACTCCAAGGCCGCCCGCCACGGCGACGGCCGCCACGGCGGCAGCCGCAGCGCCGGCGCACGACCCCATTGCGGAAACCGCGGTCACGGCCGACCGGCGCAAGGGCCGTGGCGCCCATTCCAACGCCAGCGGCCGCTATGAGCCGCTCGCCCGCGTGGTCTTCGACGACGGCTGGCAAAGGCTCGACGACCTGCCGGCCTTCAAGACCAGCGTGACGGTCGATGCCACCCGCACCATCATCACACGCAACGATTCTCCCGACATTTCCTTCGACCGCTCCATCAATCCCTATCGGGGCTGCGAGCACGGCTGCGTCTATTGCTTCGCGCGCCCGACCCATGCCTTTCTGGGGCTCTCGCCTGGCCTTGATTTCGAATCCAAGCTGTTCGCCAAGCCGGACGCGCCGCGCCTCTTGGAGCGCGAATTGTCGGCATCCGGCTACCAGCCGCGCACCATCGCGATCGGCACCAATACGGATCCCTATCAGCCGATCGAGCGCGAATATCGGGTGATGCGGGGCATCCTCGAGGTGCTCGAGCGCTGCGGCCATCCGGTCGGCATCGTCACCAAGTCGGCGCTGATCTTGCGCGATCTCGACATCTTGACCCGCATGGCGCAGCGCAATCTGGTCAAGGTCGCGCTGTCGGTGACGACGCTCGATCCCAAGCTGGCGCGCCTGATGGAGCCGCGCGCCGCGACCCCGGCGCGGCGGCTCGATGCGCTGCGGCAACTGGCGGCCGCCGGCGTGCCCACCTCGGTGATGGTGGCGCCGGTCATTCCCGCCATCAACGACAGCGAGATCGAGCGCATCCTCGATACGGCGGCGGCGCTCGGGGTGAAGGGGGCGGGCTATGTCCTGCTGCGGCTTCCGCTCGAGGTGCGCGACATCTTTCGCGAATGGCTGATGGCGAACTTCCCGGACCGCTATCGTCATGTGTTCAAGCTCGTTCGCGACATGCGCGGCGGCAAGGATTACGACGCGACCTTCGGGGAGCGCATGACCGGATCGGGACCGATCGCCTGGATGATCGGGCGCCGCTTCGAGGCCGCCTGCGAGAAGCTCGGGCTCAATGCCGGCAGGAGCAAGCTCACCACCGAGCATTTCGCGCCGCCCCACCGTGCGGCCAAGCAGCTCAGCCTGTTTTGAGGCTGCGCCGTTGAAGTCGGCGGCGAAACATCGCGATTGACTGGCGGGCTGCGGGGCGCACCATCGCGGCATGAGTTGCACCGCCACGAATCGCGCCCCCACGGGTCGCAAATCCGCCCCCCCGATCCGTGCCGCCCGCCTTCCGCTCGGGGAGGAGGAAATCCGTCCGACCTTCCGGCGCGAGCGCGCCGCCATGAAGCGCGGCGTCTGGCCGGTGGCGGGTTGCGACGAAGCCGGCCGCGGCCCGCTGGCCGGCCCGGTGGTCGCGGCGGCGGTCATTCTCGATCCCAAGCGCGTGCCCCGCGGCCTCGATGATTCCAAGAAGCTCAACGCGGCGATGCGCGAGCAGCTCTACGCGCGCATCTGCGCCAGCGCGCATGTGGCGGTCGCCTTCGCGCCGCCGGCGCGCATCGACCGGGACAATATTCTGCAGGCCTCCCTGTGGGCGCTGGCGCGGGCGGTGGCGGCGTTGCCCATTCGTCCGCAGCTCGTGCTGGTCGATGGCCGCGACCGCATCGTCACGCCTTGCGACTGCGAAGCGGTGGTGCACGGCGACGCCATCGTGGCCTCCATTGCGGCGGCCTCGATCGTCGCCAAGGTGACGCGCGACCGTTTGATGGCGCGGCTCGGCCTGGCGCATCCGGGCTACGGCTTCGAGCGCCACATGGGCTACAGCGTGCCCGAGCACTTCCACGCCCTGACGCGGCTCGGGCCGACCGTCCACCATCGCCGCAGCTTCGCGCCGGTCGCCGCCCACTACGGCGAGCTCGGCGCGCAACCGGCGGACATCCCGGCGGACTTGTTGCCCCCCGACTTTCGCGCCTAATCTCGCCGCGACAACGGACCTCGCGGGGCTGATGCTTTACGTCTCCATCATCGTGGAACTGTTGCGCTCGCGCCCGGCGCTGACGGTATGGATCGCCGCCGGCGCCCAGGCCGCCGTGTGGTGGCTCCTTCCGGCATTGTTCTACGCCGGGCCGCCCGGCAACCTGCCGGCCGTGCTCGCGGTCGGGCATGAATTCCAGCTCGGCACCTATCTGGGTCCCCCGTTCGCCTTCTGGCTGGCGGAGGTGGTCTTCCGGGTGACCGCTCGCAGCCTGCCGGCGCTCTATCTCCTGTCCCAGGTTTGCGTGGTCGTGACCTATTGGGCCGTCTTTGCGCTCGGGCGCGCCATCGTGGGCGCGCAACAGGCCGCCATCGCGGTCCTGCTCATGGTCGGCATCTCGACCTTCACGGTGGCGACGCCGGAATTCGGCCCCGCCATCCTGGCGATGCCGCTGTGGGCGATGGCGCTGCTGCACTATTGGCGGGTGGTGGCGGAGCGACGGCCCCGCTACGCGATCGCGCTCGCGATCGATGTCGCGCTCATCCTCATCACCACTTATGCGGGGCTCGTGCTGGTCGGCCTTCTGGTCCTGTTCACCTGCGTGAGCGCGCGGGCGCGGCCGCTGCTGCGCTCCCGCGATCTCTGGCCGGCCGGCATTGCCGCTGCCGTGTTGTTGGTCCCGCACCTGTACTGGGCGGTGACCACCAATGACGAATTCCTCCCCATGCTCGGCCGGCTGCGGGCCGCGGATTCCGTCGCCGGCAATTTCACCGCCTGGCTGCGACAGCTGGTCCTGCTGCTGGGCGCCCATGCCGGGCTCCTCGTCCTCATCGGCATCGTGATCGGATTTCCGTGGGCCAAGCACGAGCCGGCGCCGGTGATCTTGCGCCGGCCGGTCGAGCCGTTCGGCCGGCAGCTCGTCGTTGTTCTTCGCGACCGCGCCGGCATTGCTGGCCACCGTGGCCGGGGTCGTGGTCGGAGCGCCCGGGCCGGTCGGCGGCATCGCGCCGCTGGTGGTGCTCTCCGGCCTCGCGGTCGTGATCGCGGCCGGCGATGCGATCGCGCTTCGCCATCAGCGCGGCGTCATCGCCACCTGGTTCGGGCTCCTGCTCATTCCGCCGGCTTTGACGGTGCTGGCGCTGCTGATGACCCCCTGGTTCGGCATCGACCTCGCCGTCAATCAGCCGGCCGGCCCGATGGCGCAGTTTTTCGCCGACAGCTTCGCGCGCCGCGTCGGCAAGGACCTGCCGATCGTGGCCGGCGATCCGCGCACCGCCGCGCTGATCGGGCTGGGCGCTCCGAGCCGTCCGAGCCTGTTTCTCGCCGCCACCCCGGCGCGCTCGCCCTGGGTGTCGATGCGCGACATCAGGGCCAAGGGCGCCATCGTGGTCTGGCCGACCACCGACACCTCCGGGACGCCGCCTGCGGCCATCCAGGCGGATTTCCCCGACCTGGTGCCCGAGGTTCCGCGCGCATTCGAGCGCACCGTGCAAGGACGCTTGCCGCTCCTGCGCATCGGCTGGGCCTTGATCCGACCGCCGCCGCCGGACGTGCCAGCGCGGGCGACCAGTCCGGCACCATAATCTCGCAGTGGACAAGTCGCCGCCGGGCGGGCTCGCGCGCCGGCGGCGGGTTATCGTGGCGCCCGGATCCGATCGGGCGGGGAAGCAGATGAGCGAGACCGGCAAATCACCGGGCACCGCGGGAGCTGATGCCGGCGGCGGCCCTTCGTTCTTCGAGCGCCGCTTCGCATTGACCCAGCACGGCACCAATGTCCGCACCGAGCTGGTCGCCGGCCTGACCACCTTCCTCACCATGGTCTACATCGTGTTCGTCAACCCGGCGATCCTGGGCAATGCCGGCATGGACAAGGGCGCCGTGTTCGTCGCCACCTGCATCGCGGCGGCGGCCTCGACCCTGGTCATGGCGTTCTATGCCAACTATCCGATCGCGCTCGCGCCCGGCATGGGGCTCAACGCCTTCTTCGCCTTCACGGTGGTGCTCACCTACAAATATACCTGGCAGCAGGCGCTCGCCGGGGTGTTCTGCTCGGGCGTGATCTTCCTTCTGATCTCGGTCTTCCGCATCCGCGAATATGTCATCAACTCGATCCCCAGGAATCTCAAGCTCGCGATCTCGGCCGGCGTCGGCCTGTTTCTCGGGATCATCGCGCTCGAGGAATCCAGGATCGTGGTGGCGAGCCCGGCCACCCTGGTGACGCTGGGCGACCTCAAGCAATGGCCGGCGCTCTTGTGTCTCCTGGGCTTCGTGCTGATCGCGGCGCTCAATTCCCGCAAGGTCATCGGCGGCACGTTGATCGGCATATTGATCGTCAGCTTCATCGGGATTCCGCTGAAGCTCGCGAGCTTCGGCGGCTTCGTGTCGGCGCCGCCCTCGCTCATGCCGACGCTCTTTCAGCTCGACTTCTCGCGCGCCTTGGAGCCGACTTTCCTGATCGTGGTGTTCAGCTTTCTCATTCGTCGACGTGTTCGACAATGCCGGCACCCTGATCGGGGTGACGCACCGTACCGGCCTGCTCGACCAGGAAGGCAACCTGCCGCGCATGCGCGAGGCCCTGATCGCCGACAGTTTCGCCGCCATGTTCGGCTCCCTGATCGGCACCTCGACCACCACCAGCTATATCGAGAGCGCGGCCGGCGTGGCGGCCGGCGGCCGCACCGGCCTCACCGCCTTCTTCGTCGCGATCTTTTTCCTGCTGGCGTTGTTCTTCTCGCCGCTGGCCGGAATGATTCCGGGTTATGCGTCGGCGGCGGCGCTGCTCTATGTGGCCTGCGTGATGACGCGGGGGCTGGCCGAGATCGAATGGGACGACATCACCGAATCGGCGCCGGCGGTGATCGCGGCCGTGACCATGCCGCTCACCTATTCGATCGCGACCGGAATCGGGCTCGGCTTCATCACCTACGCGCTCGGCAAGCTCCTGTCCGGCCGGTTGAGCGACGCCAAGCCGGCCGTGGTGGGGCTGGCCTTGCTGTTCGCGCTCAAGTTCGCGCTGCCGAGCTGACCGGGTGGCGCCGTAGCCGGTAGCCCGGATGGAGGCGCGAAGCGCCGCAATCCGGGAACGCCGTTCCCGCATTACGCTTGCGCTCCATAGCCCGTCGAAGACGGGCGTAAACGCCCTGGTGCGGGCTACGACGGCGCCAACGCCTTCTTGATCGCCAGGAAATCCCGCCAGGCCAGCCGCTTCTGCAGCGGCTGGCGCAGCAGATAGGCCGGATGCAGGGTGGCGGTGGCGCGGATTTCGCGGCTGCCGGTGTGGAACGTGAACCAGCGCCCGCGTGTCTTGAGGATTCCGTCCCGGCTGCCGAGCAGCGTATGCGCCGAGGGTCCGCCGAGACAGACCAGCACGTCCGGATCGACCAGCTCGATCTGGCGCAGCGTGAACGGCAGGCAGATCGCCGATTCCTGCGGCGTCGGCGTGCGGTTGCCGGGCGGCCGCCAGGGCACGATATTGGCGATATAGGCATTGGCGCGGGTGAGCCCGATCGCCGTCATCATGCGATCGAGCAGCTTGCCGGAGCGGCCCACGAACGGCAGCCCCTCGATGTCCTCGTCGCGGCCGGGCGCTTCGCCCACGAACATCACGCGCGCCTGCGGATTGCCGTCGGCAAATACCAGCCGCGTGGCGGTCGCCCGCAGGGTGCAGCCGGTGAAGCCGTCCAGGATCGACCTGAGCTCGTCGAGGGTCTTGGCGTTCTTGGCCTCCTCGCGCGCCGCCATGACGGCACTGTCGGGCGGCAGCGGACCCGGAGCCGCCGCCATGATCGGAGCGGCCGGCCGGCTGCGGTCGAGCGTAGGGCGGCTCCCCGGTTGCGGCGCGCCTGCGCCATCGACCGCCGGCCGCCCGATGGCGGGAGGCGAGGAAGTTTCCGGGGGATCGGCGAAGCGATCGATTGCGGTTTCGTCCAGCACGCCATCGACACCGGCCTCCAGATAGAAGGCCAACAGCTCGCGCGCAGCTTGGTTGCGATCCGGAATCATCGATGATCAGAAGCCATTTTCCAGCGATCGTTTCGACGGTCACCAGCCGGGATACCGGCTGAAACCATAGGCTCCTTCCGGCCGCAACTGAAGGGCTGGGCACGACGAGCGGGGATGTCCGTATGGCCATGGCCTATCGCGACGCCCACGCGGCCGGTATGAGCGAGGCCGACTGGTCGTTGATCGCCGATCGGCTCGAACTGGCATACGGCTTGCTCAAAAAGGCCCAGTCCCCTCCCATTCACGGGTAGAATGGCGGCGACAATCGAACCCGGATGCCGCCCCGAATGCCAGCAGCCCGAACGCCGACAAAATGCCCATGAGTGCCCAGAATTCATCCGCACCGGAATTGCCCGCGCGC
Organism: uncultured Alphaproteobacteria bacterium; assembly: GCA_963744275.1. Taxonomy (GTDB): domain Bacteria; phylum Pseudomonadota; class Alphaproteobacteria; order Rhizobiales; family Xanthobacteraceae; genus VAZQ01. The sequence continues at coordinate 146,832 of CAVUSX010000015.1, read as the reverse complement.
GAGGCCATGGAGTTCGACGTGGTGGTGGTCGGGGCCGGCCCGGCCGGGCTCGCCGCCGCGATCCGCCTCAAGCAGCTCGCCCCCGACGCCGCCGTGGTGGTGGTGGAGAAGGGGTCCGAGGTCGGGGCCCATATCCTGTCCGGCGCCGTGATCGATCCGATCGGGCTCGATCGGCTGCTGCCGGATTGGCGGACCGAGGACACTCCGCTCAAGACGCAGGTGAGCGAGGACCGTTTCTACTATCTCTCCCGGTCGCGGGCGCTGCGGGTGCCCAATGTCCTGATGCCGCCCCTCATGGGCAACCATGGCAATTACGTGGTCTCGCTCGGGAACGTGTGCCGCTGGCTGGCCGCCAAGGCGGAGGCCTTGGGGGTCGAGATCTACCCGGGCTTTGCGGCGGTCGAGGTGCTGTTCGACCCCAATGGCGCGGTCGCAGGCGTGGCCACCGGCGACATGGGGGTCGCCCGCGACGGCCACCACAAGGATTCGTTCACGCGCGGCATGGAGCTGCGCGCCAAATATACCCTCTTGGCCGAGGGCGCCCGCGGCAGCCTCACCAAGACGCTGACCGCGCGCTTTGGTCTCGATGCGGGTCGCGAGCCGCAGAAATTCGGGCTCGGTCTCAAGGAGCTGTGGGAGGTCGCGCCGGAGCGGCATCGGCCCGGCCTGGTGCAGCACAGCTTCGGCTGGCCGCTCGAGAACCGCACCGGCGGCGGCTCGTTTCTCTATCATTTCGACGACCGCTTGGTTTCGGTGGGATTTGTCGTGCATCTCAACTACCGCAACCCTCACCTTTCGCCGTTCGAGGAGTTTCAGCGTTTCAAGACCCACCCGCTGATGCGCGACACCTTCGCGGGCGGCAAACGTCTGGCCTATGGGGCGCGCGCCATCACGGAGGGCGGTTACCAATCGGTCCCCAGGCTCACGTTTCCGGGCGGTGCCCTGATCGGCTGCGCGGCCGGTTTCGTCAACGTGCCGCGCATCAAGGGCAGCCACAATGCGGTGCTCTCCGGCATGCTGGCGGCCGAGCACGTCGCGCACGCGCTTGCGGCCGGACGTGCCAACGACGAGCCGGCGAGCTACGAGCAGGCTTGGCGCTCCTCCGACATCGGCAACGATCTCTGGCGGGTGCGCAACGTCAAGCCGCTGTGGTCGCGCTTCGGCACGCTGGCCGGCATTGCGCTCGGCGGCCTCGATATGTGGTCGAATACCATGGGGTTTTCGGCTTTGGGAACGCTTCGCCACGGCAAGCCCGATTGGCAGGGCCTCGAGCCGGCCGCGCGTTCCGAGCCCATTTCCTATCCCAGGCCCGACGGCAAGCTCACGTTCGACCGGCTGTCCTCGGTCTTCCTGTCCAATACAAATCACGAGGAGGACCAGCCGGTGCATCTGCGGGTCGCCGACCAGGCCCTGCAAATCGCCTCCGAGCACGATGTTTATGGCGGCCCCTCAGCGCGTTATTGCCCGGCCGGAGTCTACGAATGGGTGGAGGAGGCAGGCCGTCCGCGCTTCGTGATCAATGCGCAGAACTGCGTCCACTGCAAAACTTGTGACATCAAGGACCCGAATCAAAATATTACATGGGTGCCGCCGGAGGGTGGCGGCGGGCCGAATTACCCAAATATGTGATCGGCCGCGTCACGATGCTGCCATAACAGACCTTCCAATGAGGCCGGACTTGCTCTAAATGGGCCGTTCTTGCGGCTTTCGACCCAATGGGCCATCCTGGTCCCGAGGCCACCCTGGTTCCGTTGTTCCGCCCCGAGAATGCGGTCCTGCAAAGCGGTCCTGCAATGCGGCCCTGCCGGGTGCAGGGTCCGCCAGATGGAGTCGACCACATCGTGATCCTTTCACTCACCATCCGGCGCCCGGCTTTGGCCGCCTTTGCCGCCGTTGCCATTGCCGGGACCATGACCTGGTCCGGCCAGCAGCCTGCGCTTGCGCAGGCGCCCGCTGCCGTCACGCGCGTATCCGCCTCCGGCAGCTTCCTGGCCGCCCAGCACGCCACCCGCGAGCGCGACGAAGCGGCGGCTGCGAACTTCTATCGTTCGGCGCTGCGCAGCGATCCGCACAACAATGATTTGCTCGACCGCACCTTCCTGTCGGTGCTGCTCAATGGCGATGTCGAGGAGGCGGTCCGTCTCGCCGACCAGGTTCTCAAGGTCGACAAGGAGGATCGCATCGCGCGGCTGGTGCTGGGCGTGCGGGCCATCAAGCAGAAGCAATACCCGGTCGCCCGCCAGCAGATCGCCCAATCGGTCCGCGGCCCGATCACCGATCTCGCCGCCACGCTGCTTTCGGCCTGGACGCAGGACACCGCCGCCGAGAGCAAAGCCGCGGTGGATGCCATCGACAAGCTCTCCGGGCCCGATTGGTACGGCATCTTCAAGGAATTGCACGCCGGCATGATTCTCGACGCCGCCGGCCAGAAGAAGGACGCCGGCAAGCGCCTGGAGCACGCCCATGCGCTCGACCCGACCGCGCTGCGGGTGGTGCAAGCCTATGGGAGCTTCCAGTCGCGCAACGGCAGCAAGGACGACGCGCTCAAGACCTTCAAGGCCTTCGACGAGGTGCTGCCGCACCATCCGTTGATCAACGAGGCCATCGCCGATCTCAATGCCGGCAAGAAGCTGCCGATTCTCATCGATTCGCCGCAGGCGGGCGCCGCCGAGGTGCTCTATGGGCTGGGCGCGGCGCTCGGCCGGCGCGGCGGCGAGGATCTCGGCCTCATCTATCTGCAGCTGTCGCTTTATCTGGTGCCCTCGCATCAGCTCGCGCTCTTGTCGCTCGCGGATCTCTACGAGGGGCTCAAGAAGCCCGAGCTCGCCATCAAGACCTATGAGCGGATGCCGCCCAACTCGCCGCTGGAGCGCAGCGCGCTCATCCAGCGCGCCATCGACCTCGACGGCTCAGATCGCAGCGACGAGGCCAAGGCGGACCTGGAGAAGCTGATCGCGGCGTCGCCGACCGACGTCGAGGCCATCATGGCGCTGGGGAACGTGCTGCGCGGGCGCAAGGAGTTCGCCGAATGCGCGGATGTGTACTCCAAGGGCATCGCCACCATGCCGGAGCCCGACAAGTCGGCCTGGACCTGGTTTTATTTCCGCGGCATCTGCTACGAGCGCTCCAAGCAGTGGCCCAAGGCCGAGGCCGATCTCAAGAAGGCGCTCGAGCTGTTCCCCGACCAGCCGCACGTGCTCAATTATCTCGGCTATTCCTGGGTCGACAAGGGCATGAACCTGGACGAGGGCATGCGCATGATCACGCGGGCCGTCGAGCAGCGGGCGGACGACGGCTATATCGTCGACTTCGCTGGGCTGGGCCAATTTCCGGATCGGCAAATACGACGAGGCGGTCAAGCAGCTCGACCGCGCCGTCGAGCTCAAGCCCGAGGATCCGACCATCAATGATCACCTGGGCGACGCCTATTGGAAGGTCGGCCGCACCGTCGAGGCGCGCTTCCAGTGGGCGCATGCGCGCGATCTCGGTCCCGAGCCCGAGGACCTGCCGGCCATCGAGGCCAAGCTGAAATCCGGCCTGCAGGACGACAATTCCTCGGCGGCTCAGGCCGCGAAGCCGAAGAAGCCCGACGGGGGCGGCTGAGCCCGAGCTCACAAGCTCCGTCTCGTGCCGACCTCGCTCGTACCGGCGGCGCGCGTCGAGCGGGCGCCCGCCAAGGTCAATCTCACGCTGCGGGTGCTCGGCCGGCGCCCGGACGGCTATCATGAGATCGAGAGCCTGGTGGTGTTCGCCGCGGTCGGCGATGCCCTGGCGTTCACCCCCGGCAAGAGGCTCGAACTCGCGGTGCGCGGCCCGACCGCGGTCGCGGCCGGCGACATCGCCGACAATCTCGTGCTCAAGGCCGTGAACGCGCTCGCCGAGCGGACGGGCGGCCTTAAGGTCGGCCGCTTCGTGCTCTCCAAGCGGCTGCCGGTGGCGGCGGGTCTCGGCGGCGGCTCGACCGATGCCGCCGCGGCGCTGCGGCTCCTCGCCGCGCACAACCGCATCGCGCTCGACGATGCCCGCCTGATGGCGGCGGCGCGCGCCACCGGCGCCGATGTTCCGGTCTGCCTCGACCCGCAGCCGCGTCTGATGCGCGGCATCGGCGAGGTGCTGTCGCAGCCCTTGCGGCTGCCCGGCCTGCCGGCGCTCCTGATCAATCCGCGCGTGAGCGTCGCCACCAAGGATGTCTTCGCGGCACTCCGCGCGCCGCCGCTTCGCCAGCACAAATCGTCAGCCGCGGCGGACGCCGAATGGGCCGGCGGCGGCCGGCAGGAGCTGATCGAGTTCGTGGCGCGCCGCGGCAACGATCTCGAGCCGCCCGCGGTCTGCGCTGCATCCCGCCATCGCGCAAGCCCTGGCGGCGCTGCGCGCGCTCACCGGCTGCCGGCTCGCCCGCATGTCCGGCTCGGGCGCCAGCTGCTTCGGGCTGTTTGATTCTGGCCGTGCCGCTGCCGCGGCCGCGCGCGTCTTGCGCGCCGCGCATCCGCACTGGTGGATCAGGCCGACGGTGCTGGGGGGATAGGCACGGGCTCCGGATGCGAGACGTGTTTGGAGCGAAAGCTGTCAGCGAAATCGAGGTTCATGGCAGACTTGCCTGACTCAAAATGCCGTTCCCATAAGGAGTGTCGGTTCGAATTCCGACCGACAGACTCGCTGCAGTGTGGGCGAGGCCCGCTATCGGCAATGGCGGACATGACAGCGGACATCGTGAAAGCGCTGCTTTCGACCCAAAACGGACCGCACAAGCCTCCCGATTGACGACATGGTAGGCTGCGCTCTCTCAGGAGGGCTGGTCATGCGAATTTTGATGAAGCTTGCCCGCGGAAGCACGCGCGGGGACGCATTCATCCAGCCGTCAAACCGCGAGTATTTGCGTTTTTGGGCTTTGTGCAAGACAGGCCTGGGCTTCTTGAATCAATGAACGGAGATCCCCTCGGCGCCGTCACTCACTGACCGGCGTTGCCGTTCCCGCCGATATTTTCCGCTATCGCGATGGCGAAGTTCTGGCAGAAATTGGTCGTTTCCAAATAATAGTTCTGTTGGTTCTGGATAATCACGGAGCAGCGGCCCACCATCTCTTGCCTCTGGTCGGCGCTCAGTGCTTTCGCCCAAGCGGAAACCCGCGCCGGATCAACGCCGACATTGTAGGTGTTGATCGAGCCGAAGGGGCGGACGGGATTGACGTTCTTCGCTGTGAAGCTACTGGCCGCATTGGCGCCGGTATTAGCATTGCCGTTCGCGTTCTGGGCGGCCGCGGGACCGGCGAGGAGGACGGCGAGGCCGCCGGCGGCAATCGAGGCGAGGATGATGTTCTTCATCTCTTAGTAATCTCCCTGGTGCGCAGGTATGAAGGACGGTTTCGATAGCGCAAGATGAAGATAGGCTCCTTTGCAGAATCGATCAATAATCAAACGGAACTTCCGGCGGGAGGTGCTACGGCGCCGGGCTGCGAAGAAAGGGCGCAGCGCCTCCGGGATACCTTCGATTTGCATGAGCGAGTGGGGTCGGTGCGGGCCCGAACGCCGCGCCTGTCGCGTCTGGCTTCAGATATTCACTCAGTTTGAATAAGGCGCATTCAAAGCACCGCGCGCTGCGCGCTAATCGCTTGTCAGACGACCGGCTTCCCTGCTTGGATTTGGTCCCACAACGTCCAGACATATAGTTCACGACCGCCCGCATCGCAGACGCGCACGGCTTCGGGCCATTCCCAAACATCTGGATCATTGCGTCGAAGGGCTAGTGCCGTTTGAGCCCAAAGCTCGAATTCCTGCCGGTCAGCGAAATCAGCCAACCGTCGGCGCTCCAGCAAGCGCCCGACGCCGCCCCCAATCGCCATTTTGTAAAATTCGACCGCGACCATTTGGCACCACTGCTTTCCGCCAAGCATATAGGAGCGAGAGACCGAAAACGAGAGGCCCGTCGAGGGCCGCCATATTCAAGCCGCCACATTCAAACTGAGACACTGCCGAATTGGGGCGCCGTCCAAATCGGTACCGTGGCGCCGGCATTCGGATCGAACGTCAGACGATCCGCAGCCCGTTGATACGGGGATCGTCCGCCTTCAGCTTCACCGCGTCACGCCTCCTGGTTCCCGGACCCGTCACTTCATGGATGGCAATCATCTCGTCCGATGCCACGACGCCGAGATCCACCTCCCGGTCCGGAAAGATCGCGATCATCCTTCGCCCGATCTGCACAAATATCGTGTAGGCCTCCGCGGCATGACCGGCCATGTTGCGGATTTCCGAGTGGTAGGGCTCGGCCCGCCACGCATTGGGAACGCCGGGATCGACGTGAACGACTATTTCCCTGCCGTCCGGCTTGAACGCGACGACCAGTTTGCTGCGGGCCGGCAGCCAATGCTCGCCGAGGGCGGGCCACAGCAGATATCCGCACTGAAACCTACGGCACTCATTCGGCCGGTCAGAATAGATCGCGCAACCGCGCCCCTTGACGCAGTGCGGACACCATTGGCCGTTCGGTTTGCTGAGTTCCTCGACGGTCATCACCTTGCAGCAGAGCGTGCAGGTACCGCAGCGCCTCCCCTCTCTGTCGGCTGGCGTCATTTCCATCCACTCTCCGCGGGAAACGATCGCGCCCGTCCTCGCCTGGCTGGGCGGCTCCGACGGCAAGCCTCAGCTGCCGCAGCCGACTTGATGGCGCTATATTGAACATAGCAGCCTACCCCGTCGAGCACAGTGTAGGTTACATTATTCTTGTTTTTCTGATCCTGCCAAGTCTCGATGCTATATTGCATGTGGGCCGAGCCGCCGCCTTGTGGCGGGCCATACGCGGTGTTTACGCTCACCAGAAGATCGTAGCATGCTCCTTGATCCATCTTCGTATCCGCGCCCATATCCATGTCCATCCCCGCGGATTTATCATTCAAGACAAGTGTTACGGATGCGAGCCTGTCGGTCGCGTCGAACCCAAACTGGGCCTCAAAGGAAAACTTTCCGCTTTGGTATGGCGCGACCAGTTTGGTCACATTGCCGTCGCTATCCGGGCGGAGATCGGAAGCTTCCGTCGCCAGGTTCTTCGAGGCGCTGACCACCTGTTGAGGGGTCATGCCCCATTTTGTGTATTCCCAGTCCGGTTTCTTTGTGTATTCCCAGGCCGCTTTCGCTGCGCTCGAGCAGATAAAAAACGCTTCGTCAAATGTCGTCTTGAATTCTGCAGTGAGCCCCGCAGGCACGCAAAAGGAGAGCGCAAGCGCAATTCCGAGAAGTTTCATTTTCATGCAGCCGTCCTCCCGGAACGCGAGGCTCGGCAAAAACTCATCGCCGAACCTCAGGCAAACCCAGCCCCCATGTAAGGGGCAATGATTTGTGCCTTGCTGGTCAAGGAACCCCGCCGAATAAGCTGCGCTAGTAGGGATAACCCGGCATCCTTGGCCCGCCGGGCTTCCAATCAGGCACGCGGACCCACTCAGTGCCGATCGGCATCTTGATCTGCGCCAGATTATTTTGGTCGAGGACTTCGTCCTCCGGGATCATCTTGTTGAGGACGAACAGATAGGCCGTCAGCGCATAGACCTCATCGGGTGCAAGACTCCCCTCATTCCCGAGAGGCATGCCGCGATGGATGTAATCCCACACGATCGTCGCATCCGGCGCCAGAATGGGTAGAGCGCCATCCGCTTCGCCGCCGTTCACCCGTTTCCAGGCGGGATCGCCCGGGCCTGTGCCTTTATTTCCGACCAAATTGGGCGCCACCGTCACCCCTCCGACGCCGGCGGGGCCGTGACAGGCGACGCAGCCCTTGTCGACATAGAGCTTTGCGCCTTCCGCGGCGGTGCCGTGGCCCGGAGGAAGTCCCACTCCCGTCGGACTGATCGTGATGTCCTGGGCGAGTTCTGCTGCGGTCGGAGCTTTCCCGATGCCATATGTCTGCGCGAGCGCGGGGCTTGCCAGGAGCAGCAAAATCGGAACGATCCTAAGCGAGCCCATTAGTCACGCTCCCGTCCTTGGCGATCTTCCACGGCATGATGGTGTTGTTTGTCCCAGGCGGCCTGAAGTTTGGCGTGTAAGCCAGGCCCAGAGCCTTGGCCACCTGCTCCCGAGTCGGTTGGACCGCCCCGGTCTCGTCGGTGGTGCGCGACATAATGACGTGCTCGTCTCCGTCCCACTGCCACATATAGCCGAACCGGGTGTGCGCCTTGCGAAGCGGAATCCCCTTGAGCTCGGCCTCGTTCCACGTCTGTCCGCCGTCGGTGGAGACCTCCACCTTACGAACGGCGCCGTTGCCGGACCACGCCAACCCTGTGATCTCGTACCATCCGGGTTCAGGCAGTTTCTGTGAACCGGAGGGGAACGTGATGACCGACTTGGCTCCCCACGTGTAGCCGAGCGCAGCGCTGGTCTCATCCCGGCGTAGATGCCCAAAGTCGTTCATGTTGAGCTGATACTGGTCGACGACCTTGATGTGGCGCAGCCACTTGGTGTTGAAGATGCCCTCGAAGCCGGGGGTGACGAGGCGCACCGGAAACCCTTGCTGCGGCCGCAAGGGCTCGCCGTTCATGCCGTAGGCGACAATGACGTCGTCCATCGCTTTGTTGATAGGCAGGGTCGATGCGCCCTTCACTTCCTCGGCGCCTTCAGCGATGAACCATGTCGCTTTGTCCTGCAGGCCGCACTCCTTCAACAGGGTCGAAAGGAGCACCCCGGTCCATTCGGCGTTGCTGCACGTCCCATGCGATTGCTGCACGTTCTTGTGCGTCGCATTGGCGTTGTTCGCAATACACTCTACGAAATGGAACCTGGTGACTGACGGGAAACGCTTCAAATCCGCCATGGTGAAACTCCGGGGCCGGTCCACCATGCCGTTAATCAACAGAGTGTGTTTGTCGGGATCGATGTCCGGGACGAAGGCGCCCTTGGTCGTCGCACAATAGTGGAGCGACGATGCCTGGATCGTGCCGATGGAATCCTGCAACGGGGTTTGTATATGAATGGTCAATCCGAAGTTGTCGTAGCGGGCTGTCGCCCGTGGGGGACGACCGTCTTCCTGTATGCGCACCGACTTCACATAACGAGAGCGCACACCGTAGGCGACCACGTCGGGACTGACCGGGATCTGCGGCGCTTCGTTCACCGCGTAGGATGGGAGTGCCGGTGCTGGGGTTTGGGCCAACGCGGCCTTGCCGACCGACGCGCCGGCGGCTGCGGCTCCCACTGCCAACGCGCCACCCTTTAAGAGCTCCCTACGGCTACTTGGCTTGGAATCCATTGGTTTCTCCTTGAAATTAAACCGTGAGATTTCTCAACGCCGTAGCATACGCGCCTTGCATGAAGCGTCAACACAGCCGCCGGTTGTCATAGCCGCCAACGCGCTCATCGGCGAGACGATACCGGCCGATAGAGCCGACCTGCATGCCGGCGTCGTGGTCAGTCTGTCGGCGGATAAATTAACGGATGGCACGCATCGGGCAGCGCGGCTTACGTCGGCACGAATGGTGTCAACCCGCCAATCTAACGCGAACCCGTCAGCGGTTTGCTTGCCGGCTTATTACGTCTTCGGCCAGAGACGCATGAAGCGGGCTATCGATGTGACCGGTCGATCGGTTGACCCGGCGACGGTCTCTGATATCGTCCAAACGGTCAAGGCTCTCCTGCGCCGAAAGGCTGGGAGCTGAGGGGGAATTCCGGATATCCATTAAGAGTTCCTTGCCGCCTTGACCTTTCGCCGAAGAGGTCGAAGCAAATTGAGGACAGTCGCATGAGTTCCTTCGTCAATCCCCTTGATCGACACGGGAGTATTGATCGCCCTGAGAGGGCCGCGATTCAGCTCTGGACCCGTCAAAACCTCCCGCTTACTGAAGAAACGGCTGTGTCGGTCACCGAATTCGCCTGCGTCAAGCCAAGCTGCCCAAATCGACAGACGGTGATTTTCGTGCTGTCCGAGGACATGTCTACGCAGAAAATGTCCATCCACAAGGCTATGGCGGATGTTTGCGAAGCCGATGTTTTCGATGCTTGTTTGGACCTATTACGTAACTGGCCATCTTAATTTTGTTCGAACGGCCACGAGGCGGCGATCACTTCGACTGCGGCGAAGATCGGCGGCACGGGCCAGACGCTCAACGAAGACCAGCACTACCCGTCCGCGAGCTTCCCGCCGAGCGTCCGGATCGCCTCCTCGACGCTGTGGAAGATGTGATCCGCGCCGAGCAGCTCCACCAGCCCGAAGCTCTCGAACGCCTCCTGGGCGCGGATCGATTTCGAGCCGCGCCACCGCGAAATCGGCGCCGTCGGCGCGGCATTTGCGGATCACCTCGGAGAGCACGTCGGCGGCCGTGTAGTCGATCGCCACGATGCTGCCCGCCTCCAGCACGACCAGGCGGGTATCGCCCGCCGTGCCGCGCCACGGCGTCCATGATGCCGCGGCGAAAATCGTAGGCGTTGAGAAAGGAGAGCGGCGCCTGAAACGCCATCACCAGCACGCCGGCCTCCTTCTCGCCCCGCACGGGCGCGTGCGGCGGCCACCAGATCGTGGTGCCCGGCACCCGCTCGAGCTCGACCGGGACGGCGCGGGTGATGATGAAGACGCCATGCAGCAGCGAGAGAAAAATTCCGACCACGACCCCGGTCTGGATCGGCAGCAACACGATGGCGGTCATGGTGGCCAGGACGAGGGCGAACTCGCCGGGCGCGCGCCGATAGATTTCCACGAAGGTCTGCAGCCGAAAGATGCGCTGTGCCACGAACAACAGCATGCCGGCGAGCGCCGCCTCGGGCACGTGCGCCAAGAGCCCGGTGCCGAAGCCGGCGAGCGCCAGGATGATTGCGACCGCCAAAAGCCCGGCGAGCTGCGAGCGCGCCCCGACCTCCGCCACGATGGCGGTGCGGGGCGGGCTGGTGTTGACCGGAAACGCGCCGAACAGGCCCGCCAGCACGCTGCCGACGCCGACGCCGATGAAGTCGCGGTCGACATCCTGCGGCTCGCCCGCCACGGGGAACGAGCGTGTCGTGGCCGCCGTCTGCATCATGACGACGAGGCTGATCACGATGGCGAGCGGGATGAGCGCATAGACCTGCGCGTGATCGACGCTCGCGAGCGAAAAGCGCGGCAGGCCGGCCGGAACGTCGCCCAGCACAGATATCCCGTATTTCTCCAGGCCGAAGGCCGCGACCGCCGTAGTCGCCGCCACCAGCCCGATCAAGGCGCCGGGCACGCGCGGATTCCACTTTTCGCAGCCGAGCGTAACCGCTGCGACCCCGAGCCCGAGCGCCACGGAGAGCGGCTTGGTCTCGCGCAGATGGGCCGCGAGCGCAGCGACGCGTTCGTAAACGGTGCCGCCGATGCTCGGCACGCCCAAAACGGTCGGCAGCTTGCGACAGGATGATGTGGATCGAGATTCCGGCCAGAAAGCCGGTGATGACCGGCTTCGACAGCAGATCGGCGATCCAGCCCAGCCGGATGAAGCCGCCCGCGATCAGGATCGCGCCCACCAGGAGCGCGAGCGCGGCGGCGAGCCCCGCATAGTCGGGTGATCCGGACGCCGCCAGCAGGACCAGGCTGCCGGCGAATATCGGCGTGATGGTGGAATCGGCTCCGACCGAGAGCAGGCGGCTCGATCCGAAGGCCGCGAACCCCAAGGTGCCGGCCATGAAAGCGAAGAAGCCGATCTGCGGCGCGAAGCCGCCCAGCCGCGCGGTCGCCATCTGTTCCGGGATGGCGATGGCGGCGAGCGTCAATCCGGCCACCAGGTCACGGTTCAGGTCGGCCGCGGTGCAGGCCGCGCAAGGTTCGGAACAATGGCCAGCGCGCCGGAGGCACCGGCCGTTCGCTCGGACCAGCCGATTGCATGAGTTCGAACCTCTCGGCTTGCCGAATTGATCGCGGGCGCGGTCTCAGTCGATCTTGGCGCCCGACAATTTGACGATCGCGGCCCATTTCGGCAACTCGCTTTCGATGAATTGCGCGAATTCCTGCGGCGAGCCGGTTTGCGCAATCGCGCTGAAGCGTGCCAGGCCGGCCTTCGCCTCGGCCGAGCCGAGGCTTTCGTTGATCGAGCGGTTGAGCATGGTGACGATTGCGGCCGGCGTGCCGGCCGGAGCCATCACGCCGGTCCAGGCATCGACGGTGAAATCCGCAAAGCCGCTCTCCACCAGGGTCGGCACGTCGGGGAGCTCCGGCCAGCGCTGCGCCCGCGCTATTGCGAGCGCCCGCACCTTGCCGTCCTGGATCAGCGGAAGAAGACCGGTCAGGCCGTCGATGGTGAATTGGGTCTGGCCGGACAGGAGATCGGTCACCGACGCGGCCGAGCCCTTGTAGGGCACGTAGACCACGTCGATCCCGGCCTTGGTGGCGAACAGCGTCGAGAGCAGGTGCGGGGGCGTGCCGAGCGAGGCGCCATAATTGAGCTTGCCCGGATTGGCCTTGGCATAGGCGATGAACTCGGCCACCGTCTTGGCCGGCACCGACGGCGAGACCACCAGCACGTGCGGCAACAGCGCGACCTCGCCGACCGGCACGAAGGCCTTGCGGATGTCCAGATCGTAATTGGAATAGAGCGCCGGCGAGACCGCGAGCGAGCCCGACGAGCCGAACAGCAATGTGTAGCCGTCCGGCTCGGCGGCAGCGGCCGCCTTGGTGCCGAGCATCGAGCCGGCGCCCGGACGGTTCTCGATGACCACCTGCTGGCCGAACCGCAGCGACAATTGCTGCCCCAAGCAGGCGGGCCATCGTGTCGATCGGCCCGGCCGGCGGGTAGGGGACGATCATCTTGATCGGACGGCTGGGATAGAGTTTGCGCCGCCGCCGGCACGGCGGCCAGCGCAAGCGGGGCGGCGAGGAGGTTGCGTCGGGTGAGCATGGTTGCCGAATCTGTAGGACGGTTGAGCGCATAGCGAAGGTCGAATAGTAGACTATGCGAAACCCATCAGCCGCCACAGATGGGTTTCGCAAGAGCTCGACCCTTCCTACAAACAAACTAATTCGAGCGCGCGATGCAGAACTCGACCGTTTCCTCGATCGCCTCCTTCATGGGCGAAGCCGGAAACAGCGCCAGCGCATCCTTGGCGATCGCCCCGTAATGGCGCGCGCGCTGGATCGTGTCCTCGAGCGCGCGGTGCTTGGCCATCAGGCCGATCGCATGCTCGAGATCGGCCTCGCTCGCGTCGCCGTCCTCCAGCGCGCGGCGCCAAAACGTGCGTTCGGCCTCCGAGCCGCGGCGGAACGACAGCACCACCGGCAGCGTGATCTTGCCCTCGCGAAAATCGTCGCCGACATTCTTGCCGAGCTTGGCGGCCTTGCCGCCGTAGTCGAGCGCATCGTCGACCAGCTGGAAGGCGATGCCGAGATTCATGCCGAAGGAACGGCAGGCCGACTGCTCGGCCTTGGGGCGCGGACCGAGCGCCGGGCCGACCTCGCAAGCGGCCGCGAACAGCTCGGCGGTCTTGCCGCGGATGACGCAGAGGTATTCATCCTCGGTGGTCGCCGTGTTCTTGGCGGCGGCGAGCTGCATCACCTCGCCCTCGGCGATGATGGCGGCCGCCGACGACAGGATTTCGAGCGAGCGCAGCGAGCCGACCTCGACCATCATCTTGAAGGCCTGGCCGAGCAGGAAGTCGCCGACCAGCACGCTCGCCTCGTTGCCCCAGAGCATGCGGGCGGCGAGCCGGCCGCGGCGCATCTCGCTCTCGTCAACCACATCGTCATGCAGCAGGGTGGCGGTGTGCATGAACTCGACCGCGGCGGCGAGCTTGATGTGGCCGTCGCCCCCGTAGCCGGCGAGCTGCGCCATCGCCAGCGTGAGCATCGGCCGCAACCGCTTGCCGCCGGATTCGATCAGGTGCTGGGCGATCTCCGGAATCATCGTCACCTCCGATCCGGTGCGCGACAGGATGGTGGTGTTGACCCGTTCCATGTCGGCGGCCACGAGCTTGATCAGCGCGGCGATCGAGGGCGAGGATGGGCTTTCGAAGGGGACGATGACGGCCAAAGCGGCGCTCCGCATGGAGGGACGCGCGAGCATAGAAACGCTATGGTGCGCGGGCAAGTACGCAAAACGTCCTAAGCGGGCGATCCACGGGCGCGTTACGGTGCCCGGGCCGCCAAAGTCGAGGATCGATGCTCAAAGTCGAGGGAATGCCGGCGGTTGCGGCCGCGCTCGATCTGGGGGGCCAGCGGATCGCCGTGCTGGTGCCCTGCTTCAACGAAGAGGTCGCCATCGCCAAGGTGGTGGCCGACTTCCGGGCCGCCCTGCCGGAAGCCACGATCTACGTCTATGACAACAATTCCACCGACCGCACCGTCGAGGTCGCCCGCCGCGCCGGTGCGGTGGTCGGCCGGGAGACGCACCAGGGCAAGGGCAATGTGGTGCGGCGCATGTTCGCCGACGTCGATGCCGACGTCGATCGTCCTGGTGGACGGCGATGCCACCTATGACGCGGCGAGCGCCCGCGCCTTGATCGCGCGGCTGCTCGAAGACCGGCTCGATATGGTGGTGGCGGCGCGCGTTCATCGCGACGAGGCCGCCTACCGGACGGGGCATCGGCTCGGGAACCAGCTGTTCTCGACCGCGGTCGGCCGGGTCTTCGATGCCACCTTCACGGATATCCTGTCCGGCTACCGGGTGTTCTCGCGGCGTTTCGTGAAGTCGTTTCCGGTTCTCTCGCGCGGCTTCGAGATCGAGATCGAGCTGACCGTCCATGCGCTCGAGCTCGAGCTGCCGACGGCCGAGATCGCGACGCCCTATTTCGCGCGCCCGGCCGGGTCGGCCTCGAAGCTCAGCACCTGGCGGGACGGGTTTCGCATCCTCTCGACCATCCTCAATCTCTACCGCACCGAGCGACCATTGGCCTTCTTTGCCGGTCTCGGCATCGCGCTCGCGCTCGCGTCGGTGGGGCTGGCGGTACCGATCTTCGCGACCTACCTGGAGCAAGGCGTGGTGCCCCGCGTTCCGACCGCGATCCTCTCGACCGGCCTGATGCTGCTGGCTTTTCTTTTCGTGGTCGCGGGCCTCATTCTTGATACGGTGACCAGAGGCCGGCGCGAGGTGAAGCTCCTGGCCTATCTGGCGCAACAGGCGCCCGGCATGGATCACGACCGCCGGCGGCCGTGAGGGGAGGGGGGTGCCTTGCGCGAGCTCGTACGCACCAATGATGCGGTCTTGGTCTCCGCGATCGCGGCCCTGCTGGATGGTGCCGCCATCCCGCATCTGGTCTTCGACCAGAACATGAGCGTGCTCGAGGGCTCGATCGGAATTCTGCCGCGCCGGGTCCTGGTCGCCGAGGAGGACGCGCCCGCGGCGCGCCGGCTCTTGGAGGAAGCGGGCCTCGGCCACGAGCTGCGCTCCGATGCACGCTGAGCCGGGCATGATTCAGGGAGGCATGATTCAGGAGGGTCTGGGCGCATTGAGCGAGGATACGGTGCTGGGCGGAGCCTTGCGGCTGCGTCAGCCGCGGCGGGGGCACCGGGTCGGGCATGATGCGGTCCTGCTGGCGGCGGCATGCCCGGCGCAGGCCGGCGAGCACGTGGTCGACCTCGGGGCCGGGATCGGTGCCGCCGGCCTCGCGGTGGCGGCGCGCGCCCCCGGCATCGCGGTGACGCTGGTCGAGATCGATCCGGATCTCGCGGCGCTCGCCGCCGAAAACGCGCAGCTCAACGGATTGGGGGCCCGGGTAAGGTCCGTCACCCTCGATGCGGCCGCCCCGGCGCGCGCCTTTGCGGCGGCCGGGCTCACCCCGGATTCGGTCGCCCGGGTGCTGATGAACCCGCCTTTCAACGATCCGCTGCGGCAGAGAACCTCGCCGGATCGCCGCCGCCGGCTCGCCCATGCGGCGCCCCGTCATGCCCTGGCGGCCTGGATCAAGACCGCGGCGCGGCTGTTGCGTCCGCGCGGCACCCTCACCGTCATCTTTCGGGCGGATGGGCTTGCCGACCTGCTGGAGGCGCTCGATGCGGTCTTCGGCGCGGTCGCGGTGCTGCCCGTTTACCCGAAGCCGGATCAGCCTGCGGTCCGCATTCTTGTGCGCGCCACCAAGGCGAGCCGTGCACCGCTCGCCTTATTGCCGGGCTTGCTCCTCAACGATGCGGCCGGACACCCGACCCCGCAGGCCGAGGCCGTGCTGCGGGCCGGCGCGACCCTCCCGCTCGCCCAGACCTGAACCATCGCGGCGTGTCGGGCGCGGCAAATTGTGCCCGCAAGTTGTGCAAATGCTTGCGCGTGCGGCACTTAGGCCGGCAATTGTCGCCGCCGGTGCGACGGCAATCAAGCCGCCGGCTTGGGCTGCTCGCCTTGGCGTCGCTGGTAGGAAGCCGCAGCAATTGCGCTGAAAAGGGCCATCAGAATGAGTATTTTCATTTCTCGCTTCACCGTTTCCCGTCTTGACCCGCCAGCCCGCCCGACCGCTCGCTATAAAGCTTCACTGCAAATAACGTTCCAACCGTGGCCAAAAGGTAACTTGAGTGGCCCGCCCGCGAGGCCTATCTGGTCATGATGGCGGAAACCCGGATGTCCGAGCAATTCATGCAGATTTTGGCGCGCGCCGGCACGGCGCTGCGGCGGCTTGTTCCCAAGCGGTTTCGCGGCGATATCCCGGTGGTGCCGGTGGTGCGCTTGAGCGGAGTGATCGGATTCTCGACCCCGCTCAAGCCCGGCGTCACGCTCGCCAGCATGGCGCGTCCGCTCGAGCGGGCGTTCAATATGCGCAACGCCCGCGCGGTCGCGCTCGTCATCAATTCGCCGGGCGGCTCGCCCGTGCAGTCGCATTTGATCTACCGCCGCATTCGCCAGCTCGCCGAGGAGAAGAAGCGGCCGGTGATCGCCTTCGTGGAGGATGTCGGCGCCTCCGGCGGCTACATGGTGGCCTGCGCGGCCGACGAGATCATCTGCGATGTCTCCTCGATCGTCGGATCGATCGGGGTGGTCGGTGGCTCCTTCGGCTTTCCCAAGCTGATGGAGCGCCTGGGCATCGAGCGGCGGCTCTACACCGCCGGGGAGCACAAGGCCACGCTCGATCCGTTCCTGCCGGAAAATCCCGAGGACGTGGAACGGCTCAAGGCGCTGCAGGGGGAAATTCACCGGGGCTTTATCGAGCTGGTGAAGCAGAGCCGCGGCGGGCGGCTGCAAGGCCCCGAAAAAACCCTGTTCTCCGGGGAATACTGGTCCGGAACCAAGGCGATCGAGCTCGGCCTCGCCGATGGCATCGGCGATCTGCGTTCGACGTTGCGGGCGCGCTTCGGTGACAAGGTGGTGACGCCGCTGATCGCGGCCGAACGAAGCCTGTTCGGCCGGGCGCGGCCGGGTATCGGCATCGGTCTCGATGATATCGCCCTCGGCGGTTTCGGTGCGCTGTCGCATGGCGCCGAATTCGCGGGCGGCATCATCTCGGCGCTGGAAGCGCGCGCCCTGTGGGCGCGCTACGGATTGTGAGCGCGTTCGCGCTCTGCACTGCGAACTCGGTTCGCGCTCTGCACTGCGAAACACTGCGAACCCGGAGGAGACCATCGATGCCGCCGCTCGTCATTCCGCCGCTGGTCAAGCTCGTGCTCGGAGCCGCCGGCGCCGCCGCCGTCGTGCACTGGGCCGTGAAGGAAGCGCGCCGCTTCAGTGAGGAGCTCGATCGCCTGAAGGTGCGGGTCGAGCCGTTCCGGCGCGAAGCGCTGCCTACGCTGCGGCGCGATCCCGCGACCGGCGAATGGCGCGTGATGTGACCCGCCGGCCGCGAGCCCTCGTGACGAGGTCTCGCCGCTCGGCCGCAGGCTCAGGAACTCTTGGCCGGGACCAAGTCGGAAGCACCTGAACGCGAAATCGGGCGACGATGAAAAACGCGCCGGCAACATCCGCAGCAGGACCGTGTTGCGGCTGATGAAATGGTGCGAAAGCGCCGCCGCCGCGTGGCCCGCGACCAGCGCGAATAGCCCGTAGGTCAACCAGAGGTGAATATCCTCGGCCTGATGGTAGACCGGACCGTTCGACTTGACCCCGAAGTCGATCGAGAACAGCCCAAAATCGAGGACTCGCGCGTGCCACACGAAGGCCACGATCCCGACCATGGGGGTGACCAGCATGAAGGCATAGATGAGAAGATGCGCCGAATGGGACACGCGGCGCGAGATCTCGCTCACCTCCGGCGGCAATTCCGGCGGTGTATCGGTGCGGCGCCACCATATCCGCGCCAGCAACAGCACCAGAACCAAGAGCCCGACCTGCGCATGGATATTGATCCAGAACAGCCTGCCGGCCTTGGGCCAATCATCGAGCAGGAGACCGAGAATCCCCGAGAACAGGATGAGCGCGGCCATGATCCAGTGCAGCGACAGGGCGACCGGGCTGTAGCGGCTAACCGCCGAGCGAGTGACCGGCATCGTCGCGGGAGCCGTAGTCCTGGAGCCGAGCGTCATCGATCGACGTTCCTTCGATTTGTTGGAGAGGGTTTGGCTTGCTGTTGCTTATGCGATTTGGGTTAGCAACGTATCGTCCACTCACATTGATTCAGATACGGTCGGCCCAGTATGCAAATTAAAATTGGTAACGTGCTCAACGGGTCGCTTCAACCCGAAGCCTTCACGAAACTACTTGATCAACTCCCGGAAGATGCCGGCGACCGCCACGAAGCCCAAGGTGAGAATCAGCGTTCGCAAACCGTTCGGCGGCCGGGCGGAGGACCGTCAGATCAGTCCTCGGGCTTGATTGTGATGCCCTTCTCGCGAATCAGCTTCTCCCATTTCGCGTTCTCGCTCCGCAGCAGCTCGCCGAGCTCCTGCGGCGAGGTCGGTGCCGGCGAGATCGCGTTCTCGGCGAACTTGCGGCGCATGTCCGGATCGTTCACCACGCCGGTGAAGGCGGCATTGAGCTTGGCGATGACCTCGGGCGGGGTCTTGGCCGGGGCGAACAGCGCGGTCCAATTCTCCGCCACCGCGCCCGGATAACCCTGCTCCACCAGGGTCGGGATCTCGGGCACGAGATCGGAGCGGACCGCAGACGTGATGCCGAGAGGTTTGATCGTGCCGGCCTTGATGTGCTCGAGCATGACCGAGACGTCGATCACGATCCCGTTGACGTGCCCGCCCAAGAGATCGGCGAGCGCCGGCCCGGAGCCGCGAAACGGAACATGGACGAACTTCACGTCGGCGGTGGCTTCGAACAATTCGAGCGCCATGTGGGAGATGGCGCCGACGCCGGTCATGCCGATGCTGACCGTGTCGGGCTTTTGCCGGGCGAGCGCCACCAGCTCGGGAGCGGATTTGAGCCCGAGCGAGGGGTTCACCGCGAGCACCGGCGCGGCCCGTCCGATGAGGGTGACGGGCGCGAAATCCCTGATCGGGTCGTAGGGCAGGTCCTTGCGGAAGGCCGGATTGATGGCGACCGCCCCCACGGTGGTGAAAAACAGCGTGTAGCCGTCGGGCGCCGCCTTCGCCACCGTATCGGCCGCGATGGCGCCATTGGCGCCGCCGCGGTTGTCGATGATGACCCTTTGCCCCAGCGGTCCCTGCACCTTGTCGGCGACGATGCGGGCGATGAGATCGGTGTTGCCGCCGGGCGCAAATCCCACCACCAGGCGGACCGGATGGTTCGGATAGGTCTGCGCGCCCGCCAGGCTCGGCGCCATGAGGGCGCCCGCCATCGATGCCGCGGCGATGAGGCCATTCAGTCGGCGAAAGCGTGCCACGTTGTTTCTCCCAGGCTTGCGAGCTTCGTTTGGCCGAGATTAGCGCGGCCCGCGCGCTTGGGCCATGGTGGCGGCATGGTGGCGCGCGCAAATGTCGCCTGTGGAGCAACCGGCATGGCGGCTGTCGCGGGGGTGTTTCTTGACCCCTCCGGGGCCCCCCGATAGGGTCCGCGCCGATTCCTCCCATTCGAGATCGCGCGATGCCCGCTGCCGATCTGCCTCCTCAAATGCACCCGGATCCGATGATTCAGACTGCCAGGGTTCCGGATCACATGGACCCCCGCCGCTCGTTCCAGGGGCTGATCCTGGCGCTCGAGCGCTATTGGGCGGACTATGGCTGCGTGATCCTGCAGCCCTATGACATGGAGGTGGGGGCCGGCACCTTTCATCCGGCCACCACGCTGCGTTCGCTCGGGCCGCGGCCGTGGAATGCCGCCTATGTGCAACCCTCGCGGCGGCCGAAGGACGGCCGTTATGGCGAGAACCCCAACCGGCTGCAGCACTATTATCAGTTCCAGGTGATCCTGAAGCCCTCGCCGCCCGACCTCCAGGACCTCTATCTCAAGTCGCTGGCCGAGATCGGTGTCGACGCCGAGCTGCACGACATCCGTTTTGTCGAGGACGACTGGGAAAGCCCGACGCTCGGCGCCTGGGGGCTCGGCTGGGAGTGCTGGTGCGACGGCATGGAGGTGTCGCAGTTCACCTATTTCCAGCAGGTCGCCGGCTTCGAGTGCGCGCCGGTCTCGGGCGAGCTCACCTACGGGCTCGAGCGGCTCGCCATGTATGTGCAGGGCGTCGACCGCGTCTACGACCTCAATTTCAACGGCCGCGACGACGCCAGGCGGGTGACCTACGGGGACGTGTTCCTGCAGGCCGAGAAGGAATATTCGCGGCACAATTTCGAGTTCGCCGACACCGACATGCTGTTCGAGCAATTCAAGATGGCGGAGGCGGCGTGCCGGAAATACTTGGCGGCCGGCTGGGAAACGCAAGGTAACGCGCGGGTCCACCTGATGGCGCTGCCGGCCTATGATCAGTGCATCAAGGCGAGCCACGTGTTCAATCTGCTCGACGCCCGCGGGGTGATCTCCGTGACCGAGCGGCAGAGCTATATTCTGCGCGTGCGCGAGCTCGCCAAGGCCTGCGGCGAGGCCTGGCTCGCCACCGAGGCCGGAGGGGGAGGCGCCACATGAGCAGCGAACCTAAAATCGGCGGCCGCGAGCCGGTCCTGGTGGAGCTCGTCGCCGGTGAGACCTATTGGTGGTGTCGCTGCGGGCGCTCTCAGAGCCAGCCGTTCTGCGATGGTTCGCACGAGGGCACCGGCATCGAGCCGCTGGAGTGGAAAGTCGAGCGCGACCGCCGAGCTTTGTTGTGCACCTGCAAACGCACGAAGACTCCGCCGATTTGTGACGACAGCCATCTGAAGCTGTGACGCCCTCTCGTCCCTCCGGGCGAGCGAGTAGCGATTTTGCGGCGCAAGTATTTGTGGAAGCGGACCTTGAATGCCCGACCTGTTGCTTGAGCTATTCTCCGAGGAAATCCCCGCCCGCATGCAGGCGCGCGCGGCGGAGGATTTGAAGAAGCTCGTCACCGATCGGCTGGTCGCGGCCGGGCTGGTCTACGAGGGCGCCAAGGCGTTTGCGACACCGCGTCGGCTCGCGCTCGCGGTGCAGGGCGTGCCGGCCCGCCAACCCGATCAGAAGGAAGAGAAGAAGGGTCCGCGTGTCGGTTCCCCGGAAGGCGCCATCCGGGGTTTCCTGAAGGCGAGCGGGCTTGCCTCGATCGATCAGGCCAAGATCGAGAAGGATGCCAAGAAGGGCGACTTCTACGTGGCGGTGATCGAGCGACGCGGTCGCCCCGCCATCGAGGTCATCGGCGAGATCGTGCCGGAGGTGATCAAGACCTTCCCGTGGCCGAAATCCATGCGCTGGGGCGACGGCCGGCTGACCTGGGTGCGTCCGCTTCATTCCATCCTGGCGACCTTCGGGCCCGAGACCGAGGAGCCCGATATCGTGATCTTCCGGGTCGACGGGATCGAGGCCGGCAACCAGACCCGCGGCCACCGCTTCCTGGCGCCCGCGCCGTTCACGGTGAAGCGGTTCGACGACTACGCGGCCAAGCTACTCAAGGCCAAGGTGGTGCTCGATCCGCAGCGGCGGCGCGACATGATCCTGCACGACGCCAAGAACCTCGCTTTCGCGCAGGGCTACGAGCTGGTGGAGGACGCGGGCCTCCTGGCCGAGGTCGCCGGCCTGGTCGAATGGCCGGTGGTGCTGATGGGCGCGTTCGATGAAGCGTTTCTCGCGATCCCACCCGAGGTGATCCGCACCACCATCCGGGCCAACCAGAAATGCTTCGTGCTGCGCGATCCGCAAACCGCCAAGCTGGTGAACAAGATTCATCCTGGTCGCCAATACCGAAGCGGTCGACGGCGGCTTAGCCATCACGGCCGGCAACGAGCGCGTGATCCGGGCGCGACTCTCGGATGCGAAGTTCTTCTACGAGACCGATTTGAAGACCCGGCTCGAAGACCGGCTGCCGAAGTTCAATGAGATCATCTTCCACGAGAAGCTCGGCACGCAGGCTGCACGCGTCGCGCGGATTGAAACATTGGCCGCCGAACTCGCCCCGATCGTGGGCGCGGACGTGGAGAAGGCCAAGCGCGCGGCGCGTCTGTGCAAGGCCGATCTGCTCACCGAGGTGGTCGGCGAATTCCCTGAGTTGCAGGGCCTGATCGGGAAATACCTGGCCGAAGCGCAGGGCGAGGACGAAGCCGTCGCCCATGCCTGCGAGGATCACTACAAGCCCAAGGGACCCGACGATCTGGTGCCCGCCGACCCGGTCTCCGTCGCGGTCGCACTCGCGGACAAGATCGATATGCTGGTCGGCTTCTGGGCAATTGATGAGAGGCCAACGGGATCAAAGGATCCTTATGCTTTGCGACGAGCGGCGCTCGGAGTGATACGAATTCTACTATCGAATAGATTACAGTTCAGTTTGCGGACTCTTGTTGAAAGGATATGGGAGAGGTTTGCGGCAGACCGGAAGTACATAGAATATGCAGAAAAAATAGATGACCTCATGACATTTTTTGAGGATCGGCTTGTTGTTCAAATGCGCGAGGATAAGGCGCGTCACGATCTGCTCGACGCCGTATTGGCTTCTGGTTCATTAGTTGAGGGCTTCAGTCTGGTTACAATTGTCGAAAAAGTTGGCGCGCTCTCCGGTTTCTTAGAGTCGGACGATGGAAAGAACCTGCTCGCCGGCTGCAAGCGCGCTACCAACATAATTAGAATCGAGGAGAAGAAAGACGGGCGCCACTATGTTGGTCGTCCCGACCCTCAATTCTATCGGCAGGCGGAGGAATGGGAGCTGGCGAAAGCGATTGACGTTGCTATTGGGGAGGCAACCGCCGCTGTCGCGCGCGAGGATTTCGCCGCCGCCATGCTGGCGATGGCACAGCTGCGGCCGCGGGTGGACGCCTTTTTCGACAAGGTCACGGTCAATGTCGACGAGCAGCCCTTGCGCGAGAACCGCCTGCGGCTGCTCAACGAGATCCGCGCCGCCACCCGCACGGTCGCGGACTTCTCCAAGATCGAAGGATCGTAGCCGTCACACGATCATGGCGTGCGTTTTCACATCCTCGCGCGGAATGCCGAAGCAGTTCCCCCTGTCGTTCTGCACCGGGGTATTTTCCGACGGCAAACCGGATTCCGCTTCGCTTGAGACGGCTTCCGTTTCTTTCACGGAGGCGGACGCGGCTTCGAGAATTCTTTCGACCGTCTCGGCGAGCGACGGCTTGACCAGCTCGATGCCGCCGAACTCGCGAATGGCCTGCTCATCGAGGTTGTCGGCGGCTCCGACCAGCGCAACCAGGATAATGGCGCTTGGAGCCTTGCGGCGCAGGCGCCGAACCGCGTAGCGGACTTGCGCCGATGTGGCGTTTTCCACATAGCAAAGACAAATGAGCGCGACCTCCTTGGTGTCCAGACCGAAGACGCGCGTCATCGACAGCGCATCGGCCTGCTCGGCCCGCGCCCCGATGCCCTGCCGCTCGACCAGCTGCGCCACCATCAGGGCGACGGTCTCGTCGAGCAGGCCCAGGCCTGGAATGCAGAGCACCGGCTTCTGGGTCCGCCATCGCGGCGGCAATTCCCGCACCGATGGGCTCGGCGATTTCTCGGCCTGGTCGAGCTGTGCCAGCGGCGTCGCGTCGGTGTCTTCGGGCTCGGCGGGCGCCACGACTTTGTCCTGGTGATCGCCGAGGTCATCGACGATCTCCGCGACCGCGTCGCGGATGCGCAATTTGAGGTCGTCGTCCAGCAGGCCGCGTTCCGCATCCGCTTGTGCCAGCCGCAGGCCTTCGATCAGGACCTCGTCGTAGTAGGCGATCAGCGGCTTGTCCTTGAGAAATTTCTGCGCCTGCTCGGCGGCCTCCACCGGGTCGCGCGCCAGCAAGCGCTGATAGACCAGCTCCGCCGGCGAGAGCGCCGGTTTATCCCCGAACATCACGTCGAGGAACGCCAGGCGCTCCACGTGCCGGCCGAGCACCACCAGGCAGATCGTCAAGGGCGTGGCGAGGATCAATCCGACCGGGCCCCACAGCCAGGTCCAGAACGTGGCGGAGGCGATGACGGCGACCGGCGAAAGACCGGTGCTATGGCCGAACAGCAACGGCTCGATGACCTGCCCGACGACGGGCTCCAGGATCAGGAACAAGGCGCCGGTCCACAGCGCCATGGTCCAATCGGGCCCGACCGCGGCCGCCAGAATGAGCGGAAAGATGGCGGAGATGATCGCCCCGATATAGGGCACGAAGCGCAGGATCATCGCCAGCATGCCCCACAACGGAGCGCTGGGAACGCCGATGAACCATAACGCCAGGCCGACCACGACCCCATAGGCGGCGTTGAGGCCGAGCTGGGTGAGAAACAGCCGGCTCAGCCGTTGGCCGGCGTCGTCGAGCGCCGCCGTGGTGCGCTGGAGATCCTGAGAGCCGGCGAGCCGCACCAGCCGATTCCGCAAGTCCTGCCTCTGCATCAGGATGAAGATGACGAAGATGACCACGATGCCGGTGGTCGCGAGCGGATGGATGAGGGGCGTGATCAGGGCCACCAGGGTCTGCAATGCGCCGGGGTCCGGCTGCTTGACCTCGACCGGGATCGGCTTGTCGGGCGCGCCGGCGCCGCTCGGCAGGCCGGCCGCGGGCCTGTCCGGTGCCGGCTTGTCGAGCTCGCTGCTCAAATCCTGCAGCACCTGCGAGGCGCGCTCGAGCGTGCCGGTGCCGGCTGCAGCACCGCGCAGGCTTTGTATCTTCTCGCGCAGGGTAGATTGGTAGCGCGGCAGCTCGCCGGCGAGCTCGTTGACCTGCGAGACCATCAGGGCGCCGAGACTGAAGATGCCGGCGAAGGCGGCGAGCACCACCAGGATGACGGCGAGCGTGCGCGGCAGCCGCCAGCCTTGCAGTATCCGCACCAGGGGCGCCAACGCGAAGCTCAGCAGCAGCGCCAGGGCGATCGGTACCAGGACCTCGCGACCGAAATAGAGCGCCGACACGATCACCACGGTGAACAGCATGGTGGTCGCCGCTGAAGCCGGCAGCTCGGCGCGAATCGGGCGCCAGGTCTTGGCCGGCGCTAGCTCGGGCATATAGACACTCATGGGTTGGGATCGCCGGGAGCGGCGCCACGCGACAATTCTTGCGCCGACGGCGGCGCACCCATCGGCGCGTCCGCCCTCGGCTTATAACGGCCCGCCGAACGGCAGCCGGCCGCAGCGGCGGGCCCCGATAGTGCGCCGGAGCTCGTACGCCCGAGCATCAGAACGGGCGGTGCGATCGTCCGATCAGCCAGCCGACACCCAGCGCGATGGCGGCGGTCGTGTAGGGATTGCTTTCGATGTAGTGCCGGATCGAGTCGTCGACGGAAGCGGGCATCTGCTTGACCGCCTCGATCGTGTCGCCGGCCGAATTGACGGCTTGGCCATAGAGATCCTGAATGCTTCCCTCGGCTTGCCGCATTTGCCCCTGTACTCTGGTCTTGGCATCGCCGGTCGCACGGCCAAAACCCTCTTCTGCTTTTCCTGCGAGAATTCTTGGCGGTGCCACTTACGCGATTCTCGTCCATATTGATTGCTCCGGCGCGGGTTTGATGGACCAACAACCCGCCGGGAGGGGCTTTGGTTCCAGAAATGGAACCGATCGGAGGGCGCGGCGTTGTCGCATCACCGTCGCCCGCGCGTGCGGGCGAACATCGTCAAATCCGCAGCCTCAGCCAACCACCAGACCGCGCCGTCATCGCCCCGGAGGATATGTTCCATGTTTCACCAACGTAAGTCTGCATTCGACCGCAATATCTCGGCCCTCGAAGGTCGCCTGCATGCCCTCGAGGACCAGATCGACAAGCTCGGGCGCAGTGCCGGACGTCGCGCCTCGGCCAACGTATCGGCGGCCGGCGATCACATTGGCGACGCCATTGCGGCGGCGGTGACCGAGATCGTCGAGCGTTTTCGCAGCGGACGGCGCTTGGCCGGGGACGAGGCCGTGCGCTTCGGCAACGAAGCCGCCAAGATCGGCGCCAAGTTCGGCAACGACGCGCTCGAGCGGGTGGCGAGCGAGGTGGAGCACCGTCCATTGGTGACGCTCGGGGTCGCCATCGGGGTCGGGATCCTGATCGGGATGGTCGGCGGCGCGGCACGACGTCACAACTAGAGCTGCCCCCTTACGGTGCTCGACCCATGGTCCGGATCACGCGCGGCGGCGAGAACGATTTCACCTGTCCGCATTGCGGGACGCAGTATCGGGTAACCGTCAGCCTGCCGGCCCGGGATACCGGCTCCGCCACCTGTGAGGTGTGCCATCAGGTGATGGTGAAATGGACTGACGCGGCCATTCCCACCTACAGGATGAAAATGCCCGCGGGCGAGGAATAGTCTCCCGCGCCGTCAGGCGTCAGGCCCGCAGAATTCTGAATGCGCATTCATCTCCAAGCCAATTTGGCCTCTGCGTTCATTCTTTTGTCCAAGCCCAGGAACAATCCACCGCTTGGCGGCTTTCCTCGACGCGTAACCAACGACGTCCATGCTGGACGGCGACGCAAGCAAGAAACTTCACCCAATGAGGAACAGCACATGCACAAACTTGCCTTGATCGCGGGCGCGCTCGCAATCGTGAGCGCGCCGGCGCTGGCGGCTTCGGCAACCAGCGACAAGCCGATGGTGGTGGCGGAGGAAGGCGTATCCGTCAACGTCGGCGACCATGACCGGGATCACGATCGGGATCATCATCGCAAGGTCATCGTGATTCATCACCATGACGAAGATCATCACCGTGTGGTCATCCGTCATCATGATGATGACCATGGCGATCACGACCACGACCAGCATTGAACGAAGCATCCAGACGACGACGTGAAGCCCCGCCCTGGAACGATCGGGGCGGGTTTCACGGAAAAACACATCAGGAATGATCTCATGATCAGCTCGGCATCGAGTTCCTTGGGCGCATGGGCGCGAGGCACAAGCAGCGGCCTGCCGCGATGGCACGCTCTGGCCGCAATGGCCGCACTGTTGCTGGCCGCGCCTTCCTATGCCGGGACCATGGCGCCCAAGCAGATCGAGTACAAAGTCGGCGTGAACGAGGACCCGGCCGCCAAGGTGTGCCAGCTCGCCGTGGCGCTGGGAGACGCGCCGACCGGTGAGCGCGTGAACTTTCAGCTCATCGTGGCGCAGATGAAGCGGCAGGGAATTTTGGCCGGACCCCTGGTCACGGCCTATACGGTCGACCGCCGCACCAGGGAAATCACGCCGGCGCGATCCACCCCACCCGCCAGGCTCGTTTCGGCGGCTTTCGTGTCGGCGCGCTATACGTCGGTCGCGCTGCCCAAGGACCTCCCGTTCGAGGACGGAAGCGTCGCGGCGTCCACCTTGGATTTTGCGCAGGGCCAAGAGCTGATCATGGCGGTTCTGCGGGCCGAGTTCGAGCTGCGGTTCACCCTGGAGAATTCCGCTTTCGCCGCCTCCTACAAGATCAGCGCGCCGCCGCCGGCCGACGTGCTGTCGGAATTCTCCGGCTGCCTCGGCAGCTTGGCGCCATCCGAATAAGGGTGCCGGGATTGCGCCCGCCCCGCATCGTGCGCGATCGCCGAGCGCCATCGACCCCTGAAATGCGGCTTTATCGAGCGGTATCTTCGGCTGCTTGACGAGCCGACGCTTCCGGTCGGGAAAGAGCTCTCCATCCCTTGTCGCACTCCCGGGCCGTGATCCCGGCACGCCCGTTGCGATTCCGGCGCCCCGATTCCGACCGCGTCTTGAGGCCGTCGTTTAAGTAATTCACTCTATTGCGGAGGCCGATTGACCTTCGTCAATAGCGGAGAGACTTTGTCGGGCTCATGGTGGGCGTTCATCGGTGCCTGCGAGCTGGCTGTCCAATGTCAACCTACCGCCTCGACAAGCTCTTTTCGCCGCGGTCGGTCGCCCTCATCGGTGCCAGCCCGCGCCCGACCTCGCCGGGCCGCGCGGCACTCCACAACCTGCGAAGCGCAGGCTTCGCGGGCGCAATTCACCTCATCAATCCGCACTACGACGAGATCGAAGGCATCCGCTCGGTCCGTTCCCTCGATGAGCTGCCGGACGCTCCCGACCTGATCGTCATCGCGGCGCCGCCGGATGCCGTGCCCGCAATCGTGGCGGCGGCCGGCGAGAAGGGCACGGCGGCCGCCATCATCATCACCTCGGGGCTCGGCCATGGAGCGGGCTCGCTGGCCGAGAGCTGCGAGGCCGCAGCGCGGGCAAAGGGGTTGCGTCTGATCGGCCCCAACTGTCTCGGCGTCCTGGTCCCGGGCGCCAAGCTCAATGCGAGCTTCGCCGCCAGCATGCCCAGTCCCGGCGATCTCGCCCTGATCTCGCAATCGGGCGCGATCGCGACCGGACTGGTGGAGTGGGCGGCGAGCGCGGGCGATCGGCTTTTCCGCCATCGTCTCGCTGGGGGACGGTATCGATGTCGATTTCGGCGACCTGCTCGACCATTTCTCGCTCGATCGGCACGACCCGCGCCATCCTGCTCTATGTGGAATCCATCAAGGACGCGCGCAAGTTCATGTCGGCCGCGCGCGCGGCGGCGCGGGCCAAGCCCGTGGTCGTGGTCAAGTCCGGCCGCCATCGGCAGGGCGCCAAGGCGGCCATGACCCACACCGGCGCGCTCGCCGGCTCCGATGCGGTCTATGACGCGGCGTTCCGGCGCGCAGGTCTGTTGCGCGTCATCGGTCTCGACGAGCTGTTCGCGGCGGCCGAAACCCTCGGACAGGTGAAGGCGTTCGCGGGCAAGCGGCTCGCCATCCTCACCAATGGGGGCGGCATCGGCGTGCTCGCCGTCGACCGGCTCGCGGATCTCGGCGGCACGCTGGCCGAAATTTCGCCCGCCACCATGCAGCGGCTCGACGCGGCGCTTGCCGCCGATCTGGTCGCATGCCAACCCGGTCGACATCGCCGGCGACGCCGACGGTGGGCGCTATACGGCGGCGTTCGAAGCGCTGCTCGACGATCCCGAGAACGATGCCATTCTGGTGATGAACGTGCCGACCGCGCTCGCCTCCGCGACCGACGCCGCGCAGGCCGTGGTCGAGGTCACGCGCAAGCATCGCGGCAGGATGGTGGCGCCCAAGCCGGCATTCGCGGTCTGGGTCGGCGGCAGCAGCGCGGCCGCGGCGAGCTTCGAGCATGCCGGCATTCCCGATTATGCGACCGAATCGGAAGCGGTCGGCGGCTTTATGCATCTGGTGCGCTACCGCGAGGCGCAGGACGCCCTGATGGCGACGCCGCCGAGCCTGCCGGCGGATTTTTCACCCGACCTGCCGGCGGCGCGCGCCGTGATCGAAGGAGCGCTGGCGGCCGGCACCAAGTGGCTCGATCCGGTGGCGGCCACGCGCCTGCTTGCCGCCTACGCCATTCCGGTGGCGCCGGCCCTGTTGGCGCGCGACCCCGACGAGGCGGCGGCCGTGGCCGCCCCATTGCTGCAGGGCGGATCGACCGTGGTGGCCAAGATCCTGTCGCCCGACATCGTGCACAAGTCGGAGGTGGGCGGCGTGCGCCTGAACCTGACCTCGCAGGCCGCGGTGCGCGAGGCGGTGGCCGAAATCCTGGCGCGGGCCCGTGCGATGATGCCGCAAGCCCGCATCACCGGGGTCACCATCCATCCCATGATCCTGCGGCCAAAGGCCCGCGAGCTGATCGCCGGCATTGCCGACGACCCGACCTTCGGGCCGGTGATCGTGTTCGGCCGCGGCGGTACCGCGGTCGAGGTCATCGACGACAAGGCGCTGGCGCTGCCGCCGCTCGATCTCAAGCTCGCGCGCGACCTGATGGCGCGCACACGTGTTTCCCGCATCCTCAAGGCCTATCGCGACGTGGCGGCAGCCGACGAGGGCGCGATCGCGCTGGTCCTGGTCAAGCTCGCGCAACTGGCGGCCGACTTCCCGCAGGTGCGCGAGGTCGATCTCAATCCGTTCCTCGCCGACGAAGACGGCCTGGTCGCGGTCGATACGCGGGTCGCGGTGGCGCCCGTCGACATGACGCGCCCCGGTCCCTCGGGCCATCCACGCTTCGCCATCAGGCCCTATCCCAAGCAATGGGAACGGCACGTCAGCCTCGCGGACGGCAGCGCGATCCTCGTGCGTCCGGTGCGCCCGGAGGACGAGCCCCTGTACGGCCCGTTCTTTGCCGGCGGTCACGCCCCAGGATCTGCGCATGCGGTTCTTCGCGCCGGTCAAGGAGTTCAGCCACGCCTTCACGGCGCGCTTCACCCAGATCGATTACGGGCGCGCCATGGCGTTCGTCGCGATCGAGGAATCCTCCGGCAAGCTCCTGGGCGCGGTGCGGCTGCATGCCAACGCCGACTACGACACCGGCGAATACGCCATCCTGGTGCGGTCCGATCTCAAGGGGCACGGGCTCGGCTGGCTGCTGATGCAGATGATCATCGAATACGCCCGCGCCGAGGGCATCGCGACCATCGAGGGCCAGGTCCTGCGCGAGAACACCTCGATGCTCGCCATGTGCCGGCAGCTCGGCTTCCAGATCACGGCCGATCCGGATGACGTCGGCATCTGCGTCGTGAAACTGACGGCTGCGACCTGAGGGGTCCGGTTCCTACTCCTCGAGGTCGTCGTCCGGCAGGATGCGCAGCGCGGCACCCTCCATGTCATCGTATTGGCCGCTGCGCAGCGACCAAAGAAAGGCCAGCAGGCCGGCGAGCCCGAGCCCCAGCGCGACCGGCACCAGGTAGACCAGCACATTCATGATCCGGCCCCGCCGGGCCGGCGGCCTCCGGGGCGGCGGCTGGCGCGCAAGGCATTGAGCGTGACCAGGGACGACGATCCCGACATCGCGAGCGCGGCGATGAGCGGGGTGACATAGCCCGCGATCGCGATCGGCACCGCGATCGTGTTGTAGATCACGGCCAGCCAGAGATTCTGCGTCATCAAGCGCTTGGCGGCGCGCGCCGACTCGACGGCCTCGAGCACCGGGAGCAGCCGCTCGCCGAGGAATACGGCATCGGCCTGCGCCCGCGTGATGTCGGCCGCGCTGATCGGCGACATCGAGACGTGGGCGGCGGCGAGCGCCGGTGCGTCATTGAGGCCATCGCCGACCATGAGGATGCGGCGACCCTGCGCCTTCAGGCGCTCGATCACCGCGATCTTGCCGGCCGGCTTGAGCTCGGCGATCCAGTCTTGCAGGCCGAGCGCGGCGGCGACCGGCGCGACCGCGCTGGCGCGATCCCCCGACAAGACGCGCACATCCATGCCGTAGCGCGCGCAGCGCCCGCCACGATCGCGGCCGCATCGGGGCGAATTCTTTGGCGGAACGCGAAGATCGCCTCCCGGCCGGCATGCGCAAATGCGATCACCGAAAGGCCGTCCTGGCTGCCGATCCCTTGCGGATCGCGGGCCGCCACGCCGCAGAACTCGCGGCTGCCGAGACGGGCCTCGCTGCCCTCGATGACGACCCGAACGCCGCGGCCCGGCTCCTCGACTGCGCCCACATAGGGCAGGCGCTCGCGCGCCTCGTGCGCGAGCGCGGCGGCCAGCGGATGATGGCTCGACAGCGCCAGCCGCGCGGCGCGCTCCAGCATGTCCGGCGCCACGGGCGAAGCCCCTTCCAGGCGCGGCTCCGGCAGCGTCAGGGTCCCGGTCTTGTCGAAGATCACGGTGTCGACCTGGGCGAGCCGTTCGATGGCATCGCCGGCATTGAGGATCACGCCGGAGCGAAACAGCCGGCTCGAGGCCACCACCTGGACGGTCGGTATCGCCAGCGCCAAGGCGCACGGACAGGTGATGATCAGCACCGCGATGGCGGTCACCACGGCATCGTGCAGCGAGGCGCCGGCGACGAGCCAGCCGATCACGGTCAGGGCGGCGGTCGCATGCACAAAGGGGGCATAGAGTCTGGCGGCGCGGTCGGCCAGGCGCACGGTGCGCGATTTCGCCTCGACCGCCTTTTGCAGAAGCCGCTCGACGTCGTCGATCAGCGTTCCGCCCTCCGCGGCGGTCACCCGGACCGTCAGCGCCCCGGAGAAATTCAAGGACCCGGCATAGACGAGCGCGCCCGGCGGTGATTTTCCGGCGCTCCGTCTCGCCGGTCACCAGGCTCTCGTCGATCTCGGATGTGCCGGAAATGACGGCGCCGTCGGCGGGAATCCGGTCGCCGGGGCGCACCAGCAGACGGTCGCCCGGCCTCACGGCCGCCGCCGGCAGGCGCACCACCTCGCCGCTGTCCTCGAGACGATGCGCGAACTCGGCCTTCAAGGCCGCCAGATTCGCGGCCGCCGCGCGCGTCTTGCGGCGCATCGCATGGTCCAGATAGCGGCCGCACAACAGAAAGAACAAGAGCATCACCGCGGAATTGAAATAGGCGTGCTCCGCATGCGCCGCGGTCTCGACCACCGACATGCCGAGCGCCAGGATCACCCCCAGCGAAATCGGCACGTCCATGTTGAGATGACGCGCCCGGATCGCCCGCAGCGCGCTCTGAAAGAACGGCTGGCCCGCATAGCCGGCCGCCGGCAGCGCAATGAGCGCCGAGAGCCAATGAAAGAAGTCGCGCGTCAGCGGCGTCATGTCCGATCCGGACCACACGGATACCGACAGCAACATGACGTTCATGGTGGCGAAGCCGGCCACCGCCAGGCACCTCATGAGCCATCGGGCCTGCCGCGCCTCGTCGGTCTCGGCGCGCTCCGGCTCGAACGGATGCGCCCGGTAGCCGATGCGCTCCACGGCCTCGATCACCGCCGCGGCGTCGAGCTCGTCCTCGCGCCAATCGACGGCGAGGCGCCGCGTGGTGAAATTCAGCCGGGCATCGACGATGCCGGGGAGCTGCTTCAGCCCGCCTTCGATCTTGCGGATGCAGCCGGCGCAGCCGACGCCTTCCACCGCCAGCGTCATGTGGGCGGTGCCCGCCGCGCCGTGGCTCACGAACATCGACAGGTCGGAGGCTTCGGTCATGCGGCTTTCCAACGAGCTCTAGCGCAACACGATACGGTTCTTGGATCTGAACCGGCGGGTACCGTCGCGCGACAGCTCGATCACCAGGTCCCATTGTCCGACCGCCGTTCCGGTCACGCCGCGAAAATGTCCCGGGCCGTCTTGCGTCATCGCCAGATCGCGATCGAGGCGCCGATCGGCCGGATGCGCCAGGCTCGCCGTTGCGGTGAGGCCGGGCAGGGGAGTGCCATCGGCGTCCCGCGCGGTTATCTCGACGAGAGTTCCGCCTGCATCCCTTTCAACGTTCGCATCCACTTGCCAGTGCAGCGCCTGCTGGGCCCGGGCCGCCGCGATTTCCTCGTCGAACGCCAGCCCGGCCTGATACGGGCTGTCGGAATCGAGGCCCGACAATGTCGAGATGGCGGCGAACATCATGACGGCATTGACCGCGGCCACGGTGCCGAAGAAGCCCACCAGGCAAATGAGCACCGTGCGCCCGGTCAGCTCGCGCGGCCGGCCGCCATCGTTCCTCGCTGCGACTTTTGCCGTCATGGTCGATCCTCATGGCCCGAAGAAATGGTCGGCTGCCTGCACTTGATCGCCGGTCGCGACGTCGGTGAGATGAAAGACGATCGGCTCCGACGCCGCGGTCCGGCCGCCCCGTAATCGGTAACCAGAACGCGCACCTCGCGCGTCTGGTCGGCTCCCACGTCGATCACCAAACGGCCGTCTGCGCGCGGCGGCAGGCCGACGAAGTCGACGATGGCGGCCGGCAATCCGCTGATCCCGAGCGAGAATTCGCGCGCCTGCTGGCGCTTGTTGACGATGCGGATCGTATAGGCATTGCGCAGCGCGCCGTCGGACAACCGGACGAACATCGGATTGCGGTCGTGGATCACGCTGACCCCCTCGAGCTCGCGCGTCGCCAAGGCGTAGGCCATGACGCCGCCGACCAGCGCGATGATGGCGGCATAGAGCACGGTCCGGGCGCGCACGATCCGGAAGATGGAGGGCTCGCCGGCTTGCCGGCGCTTGATGTTGAGATCGGTGTCGTAGGCGATGAGGCGCGTCGGGTGGCCGACCTTCGCCATCACGGCGTCGCAGGCGTCGATGCAAAGCCCGCATTGAATGCAGCCGAGATTGGGACCGTTGCGGATATCGACCCCGGTCGGGCACACCACCACGCATTGCAGGCAGTCGACGCAATCGCCGGCCGGAAGCCCGTGCAGGCGCAGCGCCTCGTTCTTCTTGACCGATCCGCGCGGCTCGCCGCGGTCGTAGCGGTAGGTGACGTTGAGGGCAAATTCGTCGATGAGCGCCGCCTGAATGCGCGGCCAGGGACACATGTAGACGCAGACCTGCTCGCGCATATGCCCGGCCAGCGCATAGGTCGTGAACGTCAATATGCCGATCCATGCATAGGCGGTGAACGGCGCCTGCAGGGTGGCGAGGTTTCCCACCAGGGTGGGAGCGTCGGCGAAATAGAGCACCCAGGCGCCGCCGGTCCACCACGCCACCATGAGCCAGAGAAAGTGCTTGGTCGCCTTGCGGGCCAGGTAGGACGGCGTCCACGATCCCCGATCGCGCAGCATGTGCTCGCGGCGATCGCCCTCGACCCAGCGCTCGATGGCCAGGAAAAGATCGGTCCAAACCGTTTGCGGACAGAGATAGCCGCACCAGATCCGGCCGGCGATGGCGTTCATCAGGAACAGGGCCATCGCCGCCACGATGAGCAGGCCGGTGAAGTAATAGACCTCCTGCGGCCAAAGCTCGATGAAGAAGAAGTAGAAGCGCCGGCCCGGCAGGTCGACGAGCACCGCTTGATGGGGCTCGCCGGGTCCCCGGTCCCAGCGGACGAACGGCAGCGCGTAGTAGATCCCGAGCGTGATCAGCAGCAAGATCCATTTGATCCGCCGATACGTCCCATGCACGCTCTGCGGATAGATCTTGCGGCGCGCCACGTAGGACGGGCCGTCATCCTGGCCCGGTGCCACCTCGCTCGCGTCGGTGATGTCGATGTGCACGGGCCCTCACTTCTCGCCGCCGCCGAACGTGAACACGAAAACGGTCAGCGCCTTGATGGTGGTATCGTCGAGCCGGTCCGACCACGCCGGCATCACGCCGCCGCGCCCGTTGGTAATCCCCTCCATGATGGTGGCCTTATCGGGTGCATAGAGCCAGATCGCGTCGGTGAGGTTGGGGGCCCCAAGCTCACGGGTGCCCTTTCCCGCCGGGCCATGGCAGCCGGAGCAGTTATCGCTGAAGATCTTGGCGCCGCGCGCCAGATCGGCTTTGGGATCGACCGGCAGGCCGGAAAGGGAGCGGACGAAGTCGGCGACCGTGGAAATCTCGTCCGGCTTGAGAATGCCGTCGCGCCCGAAATCCGGCATGTCGCCGATCCGCGCCTTGGGGTTGCCGGAGCGGATGCCGTAGCGGATGGTCTGGGCGATATCGTCGAGCTTGCCGCCCCACAGCCAATCGTCGTCGACCAGATTCGGATAGCCCCTGGCGCCGCCACCACCGGCGCCATGGCACGGCGCGCAATTGTTGGCGAAGGCCTGCCGCCCGAGCGCACGCGCAAAATCGAGCAGCACCGGGTCCGCCGCGATCTCCTGCAGCGAGGCTGCAGTGAGCTTCACGAACATCGGCCCGCGCTGGACCTTGAGATCTGCCAGGTCGGTCACGACCGCGTCGCGCGAGTGCCATTTGAGCAGGCCCTGCGTGGCGGACGAAGCCAGCGGCCAGGACGGATACGCGATCCAATAGCCGACCGACCAGATGATCGTGATGTAGAACAGCCACAGCCACCAGCGCGGCAGCGGATTGTTCAACTCGCGAACGCCGTCCCATTCATGGCCCGTGGTCGCGATGCCGGTCTTGTCGTCGATGATCCCGGCGTCGCGCGGCTTGTCGTCGGTCGAGTGCTTGCCCTCGGTCATGTCAATCCTCCCGCAGCGGCATGCGGGCGTATTCGTCGAATTTTCCCTTGAGCGAGGGCCAAAACGCGTAGAGCAGCGTGACGAGGAAGATGACCAGGAAATAGAGCATTCCCCAGGTCTGAGCGAATTCGGCGAGCGCCTTGTAGGTGTCGGACAAAGTTTCTCTCCTCACCGTATGTTGGCTTTGTCGTCATAGAGCTTGAAGTCGACCAGCGTGCCGAGCATCTGCAGATAGGCGATGAGGGCGTCGGCTTCGGTGACGCGTCCCGGAGTGCCGCCGAAATTGCGCGATTG
This sequence comes from uncultured Alphaproteobacteria bacterium, assembly GCA_963744275.1. GTDB lineage: Bacteria > Pseudomonadota > Alphaproteobacteria > Rhizobiales > Xanthobacteraceae > VAZQ01. The sequence goes on along the minus strand of CAVUSX010000015.1, from coordinate 110,502 downwards.
CGCCTTCGGATAGCGGCGCGCCAGCTCGGCCGCCTTGGGGGCATCGGTCGTGGCCTGCGTGCGCACGTCGTCGGTGGCGTCGGCGATCATCTCCGGTCCGTAGGGCACGCCGAGCAGGGCCTGCACCTTCATGTCCTCGCCGATGTGAGCGAAATCGAGATCGGTGGTGGCCAGAAAGGAATAGCCCGGCATGACCGAGCCCGGCACGACCGAGCGCGGATCCCTGAGATGATCGCGATGCCAATCATCCGAATACTTGCCGCCGACGCGCGCGAGGTCGGGACCGATTCGCTTCGATCCCCATTGGAACGGATGGTCGTACATGCTCTCGGCCGCCAGCGAATAGTGGCCGTAGCGCTCGACCTCGTCGCGCAACGGCCGGATCATCTGCGAATGGCAAAGGTAGCAGCCCTCGCGCACATAGATGTTGCGGCCGGCGAGCTCGAGCGGCGTGTAGGGCCGGATGCCGCCGACCTGCTCGATCGTATTGCTCAGGTAGAACAGCGGCACGATCTCCACCAAGCCGCCGATCGCGATCACGATCAGAATCCCGACCAGGAGCAGGATCGAGTTGCGCTCGAGGATCCAATGTTTCTGCCATAATGACATCGGGTTCCTCACTCCGCCGGTATGAGCGCGGGCCGGGCAACCGGAACCGCATGGCCGGGATTGACCGTGCGCCACAGGTTCCAGCACATGATGAGCGTGCCGGCGAGAAACAGCGCGCCGCCGAGCGCCCGGATGACGTAGAACGGATGCGTGGCCTCGATGCTTTCCACGAACGAGTATTCCAGGAAGCCGAGGCTGTTATAGGCCCGCCACATCAGCCCCTGCAGGATGCCGGCGACCCACATCGAGGTGATGTAGAGAACGATGCCGATGGTCGAGATCCAGAAGTGCCAGTTCACCAGCCGGTCCGAATAGAGGCGCTCCTTGTTCCACAGCCAGGGAACCAGGCAATAAATGGCGCCGAACGAGATATAGGCGACCCAGCCGAGCGCGCCGGAATGCACATGCCCGATGGTCCAATCGGTGTAGTGGCTGAGCGAGTTCACCTCCTTGATCGACATCAGCGGACCCTCGAAGGTCGCCATGCCGTAGAAGGCGAGCGCCACCACCATCATGCGCAGCACCGGATCGGTGCGCAGCTTGTCCCAGGCGCCCGACAGCGTCATCAGGCCGTTGATCATGCCGCCCCAGGACGGCATCCACAGCATGATCGAGAACGTCATGCCGAGCGTCTGGGTCCAATCGGGCAGGGCGGTGTAATGCAGATGATGCGGCCCGGCCCAGATATAGAGAAAGATCAGCGCCCAGAAGTGGATGATCGAGAGCCGGTAGCTGTAGATCGGCCGCTCGGCCCGCTTCGGCACGAAATAATAGACGATGCCCAGAAACCCCGCGGTCAGGAAGAAGCCCACGGCGTTGTGGCCGTACCACCATTCCACCATGGCGTCCTGCACGCCGGCCCACACCACGTAGGACTTGGGCGAGTACAGCGACACGGGAATCGCGGCGTTGTTGGTGACATGCAACACCGCGATGGTCAGGATGAAGGCGAGATAGAACCAGTTGGCGACATAGATATGCGGTTCCTTGCGCCGGATGATGGTGCCGAGATAGACCAGCAGGTACGTGACCCAGACGATGGTCAGCCACAGATCCGCGTACCATTCGGGTTCGGCGTATTCCTTCGATTTCGTGATGCCGAGCAGATAGCCGGTTCCGGCGATGATGATGAAGAGATTGTAGCCGAGCACCACGAACCAGGGCGCGATGTTGCCGGCCAAGCGCGCCCGGCAGGTCCGCTGGACGACGTAGAACGAGGTGCCGATCAAGACATTGCCGCCGAACGCGAAGATCACCGCGGACGTGTGCAGCGGCCGCAGGCGCCCGAACGCGATCCACGGCAGATCGAGATTGAGTGCCGGATAGGCGAGCTCGAGAGCGATCCAAAGTCCGGCCGCCATGCCGGCGACGCCCCAGATCATCGCCGCCACGGTCGTGAACTTGACCGGTCCCATATTGTAATTCGGCTTGCCCTCGATCGTGAGCGGCGGCAGCGTGGCGGGCCGTTCGCGGTAATAGTTCATGACCGCCAGCACTGCCGCCACCCCGGCGGCGGTGAACAGATAGGCGTGGAACGCATAGGCCGGCGTATAGGCATTTATGGCTATGACGAGACAGAGCACGGCGCCGGCCGCGAAGGCCAGTGCCGAGCCGCCCTCGCCAATCGTCATTCTTTTCGACGGGACAATCGCCTGGCTCATCGGGGTGACCTTGCTGGGAGATCGGGACGTGTCGACTGACGCGAAAATCACAATTGTCTCGGCGACGGCACGCGTTCCTTGATGCAGATCAAATTGCGGCCGCGCGCCGCGCCTCTATCCCGCAATTTCGGATGAAACCCACAAGTCCCTTCCGAGTGCCCCGCCCGCGCTTCGTCGTCTTGCGACGCCGACTTATCCGCAATTCCCCTCAGGCGTTCAGCCGGCTGAGGGCCGAGCGGTTGCGCAGCACGATGCGGCGCGACGAAGACAGCTCGATGGTGGCGGCGTTCTCCAGGATCGTCAGCGTGCGGGAGACGGTCTCGATGGTGAGCCCCAGATAGTCGGCGATGTCCTGGCGCGACATCGGCAGCTCGACCGCGTTGTCGGCGGAGATCCGCTCCGACATCTCCAGGAGGAACGAGGCGACCCGCTGCTGCGCGCTCTTGATCAGCAGCATGATATGGTCCTGCACCCGCCGCAGCTCGCCGCCGGTGATGGTCCACAGCTGGTGGGACACCTCGTGGTCGCGCTCCGCCAGCGCCATCAGGGCGCTGCGCTTGATCACCAGCACCTTGCATTCGGTGATCGCCTCGGCCGAGAACGTGTGCTCCTCGCCGGTCTCGAGACCGAAAATGTCGCCCGCCACGTAGAAGCCGCCGACCTGGCGGCGTCCGTCGGTCAGCACCTTGTAGGTCCGCACCGTCCCGCTCACCACCTTGTAGAGGTAATCGGCCGGCTCGCTCTCGCCGTAGATCTCGGCATTGCGCGAAAACGACATGGGGGCCCCCATGAGGTCGACCGGGCCACCGAGCTCGCGGTTCGCCGCAGGTGGCGGGACCGCCATGGCGGGCCGCTTGAACGAACCACTGCGAACGGCGGAAATTGCGATCTGGGTCGACATGGCCACATCCTCCAAAGATCATCATCTGGTGGAGCTACCGGTAACGAACGGGCCAAAAGCCGGAAATTCAGATAATCTCCATAAGGGGTTTCCCGGAGGCCCTCGAAAAGAGGTTCAATGCGCGCTTATCTTGCGGATTTGGCCGCCAAATCGAGCCAAGACGGTGCCCTGGGCGCCGCCGGTCGCTGGCTCCTGGGGCGGCAGAATATGGTTCTCTACGGGATTGCGGCGGCCGCGGTTGTGGTCGCGCTGGCGGCTCGCGCCTTGCTGGAGCCAATTCTGCGGGGTCAGGCGCCTTACCTGTTCTTCGTGCCCGCGCTCCTGGTTGCCGCCGGCATCGGCGGCTTCGGACCCGGGATTCTGGCCACGGTCCTGAGCCTGGCGCTTTGTCTCGCTTTCGTCGTGGATTTTCCCGCGCTGTCGCTGCCCGAGATCGTCAATGCCGCGGCCTTCGTGGCGATCGGATTGGGCATGGCCTGGGGCGGCGAGCAACTGCAGCGCAATCGCCTGCGCGCGGCGGCCGGGACATGGTCCGCCTTGGCGCGCGAGGCCCATCTGCAATCGATCCTCGACACTGTTCCGGACGCCATGATCGTCATCGACGAGCGGGGCATCGTGCAATCGTTCAGCGCCGCCGCCGAACGGCTGTTCGGCCACCATGCCGCCGATATGCTCGGAAAAAACGTCAAGATGCTGATGCCGTCGCCCTATCGTGAGGGCCACGACGGTTACCTGGAGCGGTACCTGCGGACCGGCGAAAAACGCATCATCGGGGTCGGCCGGGTCGTGGTCGGCGAACGCAAGGATGGCTCGACCTTTCCGATGGAGCTTTCGGTCGGAGAGATGCATTCCGGCGACCAGCGCTTTTTCACGGGTTTCGTCCGCGACCTGACCGAGGGTCAGGAGACCGAGGCCAGGCTTCAGGAGCTGCAGTCCGAGCTGGTCCATATGTCCCGGCTGACCTCCATGGGCGAGATGGCCTCCACGCTCGCACATGAGCTCAACCAGCCTCTGTCTGCCATCGCCAACTACTTGAAAGGCTCGCGCAAGCTGCTCGAATCCGCCCTCGACGAGCGTTCCACGATGATCCGCGACGCCATGGACAAGGCCGCCGACCAGGCGCTGCGGGCGGGGAGATCATCCGCCGGCTGCGCGATTTCGTGGCGCGCGGCGAGAGCGAACGCCGGGTGGAAAGCGTCAAGAAGCTGATCGAGGAGGCCAGCGCCTTGGCCCTGGTCGGGGCCAAGGATCTCGGCGTCCGGGTCAGATTCGCCTTCGATCCGACGATCGAGCTCGTCCTCGCCGACAAGGTGCAGGTCCAGCAGGTGCTGCTGAACCTGATCCGCAATGCCATCGAGGCCATGGAGGGGTCGCAAAATCGCGATCTGGTCATCTCAACACGCGCCGCCGATGAGGATATGCTGGCGATCAGCGTGGCCGATACCGGACACGGAATTGCGCCGGATATGAGCCCCCAGCTGTTTCAACCATTCGTCACCACCAAGCGCCACGGCATGGGAGTGGGCTTGTCGATCTCGCGCACCATCGTGGAGGCGCACGGCGGGCAGATCGATGCACAGCCCAATCCCGGCGGCGGAACGGTCTTTTGCTTCACGCTGCGTGCGGTGACCAAAGAGGAAGTCGGCAATGCCTCCTGACAGTGTCGCAGTCCATGTGATCGACGATGACGAGGCCGTGCGTCAGTCGCTGGCTTTCCTGTTGCGGGCCAATGAGATCGAGGTTCAAACCTACGAATTGGGCATGGCGTTTCTGGGCGTCGCGCCTGCGCTCAAGTCCGGCTGCGTCATCACCGACGTGCGGATGCCGGAGATGAGCGGCATCGAGCTGCTGCGCCGGTTGAAGGAGCTCAAGATCTTCCTGCCGGTGATCGTCATTACGGGCCACGGCGACGTTCCGCTCGCCGTCGAGGCCATGAAGTTCGGTGCTGCCGATTTCCTCGAGAAACCCTTCGACGACGAGGTCCTGTTGGCGGCAGTGCGCTCCGCGCTGAACCGGCAGGACAGCGACAGCAAACGTCAGGCCGAACGGGCGGCGATCGACGACCGGCTGGCCGCGCTGTCGAACCGGGAGCGCGAGGTGCTCGAAGGGCTGGTGGCCGGCCGGGCCAACAAGCAGATCGCCTTCGACCTCGGCATCAGCCCGCGCACGGTCGAAATCTACCGCGCCAACCTGATGACCAAGATGCAGGCCGCGAGCCTCTCGGAGCTCGTCCGCATGGCGCTGATTTCCGGGCTGCTGAACCCCGCCTCCAAGTCCGACGCGACGCAGGCCCAATGAGCCGCCTCCTGACGATGAGCGAACCGCGTTTTGAGGAATATCAAAGCGGCTGCCGCCGATCGGGTGCCTTATTGTATTTCGGGACTCGGAAGAGTCCGGGCCTCTGGGCGCAAGTTGATGAAAAGACAAGGCGAATCGTCGGCGATCGGTCTCGTTGTCATTGTCGTGGACGATGACGTGGCGGTGCGCAATTCGCTCAAGTTCTCGCTGGAGGTGGAAGGATTTGTGGTGCGGGCCTATCCGGGAGGAACCGAATTGCTGAAAGACGCCGAGCTTCGGCGCGCCGGCTGCCTGGTCATCGATCAGAACATGTCCGGCATGAACGGGCTCGAGGTGGTGGCGCGGCTGCGGGCGCGTGACGTCGCGGTGCCGGCCATCTTGATTACGAGCTGTCCGACCGCGGTGCTGCGCGAGCGGGCCGCCGCGGCGGGGGTCGCCATCGTCGAAAAGCCGTTCTTGGGAACCATTCTGGTCGACCGCATTCGCGACATGGCTTGCCGCGATGACGGCGCATCGGCGATTTGATCTCATGGGTCTCATGAATGGTCTCATGAATTTCTTGGATCTCCCGGGTCGCGCGGGCCGCAAGATCGGCGGACTGCTCTTTCCGCTCCTGCTGGTTCTGATATCCGCCCGCGCCGCATTGCCGCAGGACAAGCAGGCGCTGGAGCGCCGCGGAGAAGGGTTGCTGACCACCAACTGCTCCAGGTGTCATGCGGTCGGCCGGACCGGCGTCAGCACCCACCCCGAGGCACCGCCATTCCGCACGCTCGGGCAACGTTATCCGATCGACGTGCTGGCCGAGGCCTTGGCGGAGGGACTGTCGTCGGGCCATCCGGACATGCCGGAGTTCCGCTTCGAGGTCGACGACGTCGACGCCATCCTGGCCTATCTGAATTCGATTCAGCAGAAAGGCGAGGGCGCTCCTCCGGCGAGATAAGCGTGTCCGGGGCCTCCTCGCCTCAGGACGACGAATCCCGCGGGCCCTTGTCTGCGCGTGAGCTGCACCAGCGGCCATTGGTCAGGTGGGTTCCGGACAAGCGGCACAGGCGGCAAACATCGGAGACACCGACCTCATCCAATCTCTTGATGGACAGGATGCCCCGTCGCTTCAACCTGGTGAGAATCCGTGAAACGGTCTCGATCGTAAGCCCGAGAAAATCCGCGATCTCCAGCCGGGTCATCGCCAGCGGCACGCTGGCACGGTCATCCCCGGGCGGGGGACCCGGACACTTGCCGCGTCCGCGGCCCGGGATGCAGCGCATGAGGAAGCTCGCGATACGCTCCGGTGCCGACTTGCGTCCGAGCAGCATGATGTGCTCGTGCAGGGTGCAAAGCTGTGAAAAAACCGATGCGCTCAGCCTTTGGGTCAGGGCCGGCGAGCGTTCGACCGCCGCGCGGTCGAACACGGTGCAGGAGGTCGCGGCCAGGGTCTCGGCCGAGCAGTCGCGCACCGGCGTGGCCGAGAATCCGAACACGTCGCCGGCCTGCAGGAGCTCGACCACCTGGCGCCGGCCGTCAGGCAACAACTGATACAGCATGACGACCCCTTCGCCGACCTGGAAAAGGGAGTTTGCCGAATCTCCTTCCCGAAAGATCATCGCGCGCGGCGGAAAATGCAGCTCCCGGCCTTCAGGCACAGCGTCTGAATTCGTCGGCGGTGCAATCTTTCGGAGCGTTGCGAGACGGAAACAACAATGCATGCGGCCCGGGAGCAAGCCGCATCGCCAAATCCGCGACTGACGCTTTCAAGATATCCTCCGCGGGTTGGGCCAAGCCGGAGGTCTTGTTGGTTGGCCCGGAAATCGCCGGTCCAGATGAGGAGGTACGGGAAATCGTTTCCCTACCGGCAACGGGACCGCGCCTCGGCATTACCATTCCGATATGAAGATAGCGGATACCGATGCGGTCGCAACTATCGGATGGGATTGCGGTCGGCGGTTTGATCTAGATCAATTCGCGCCGAAAAGGCCATGAGCCGAACGGCGGGCGGGTGCCCGCACAAGTTGCCATCGGGCTCAATGCGCGACCGGCGCCGAGGTTGCCGGGCCCGCGATCTCGCCCGCTCTTAGGTCGTGCGGTTGCCGAACCCCTCGAGGTTCACCAACCGCCCGGCATTGCGTCCACCCGCTTCCGGCGATCTACACCGCCAAGGAATGGCGGGCCGGCTTTTCCTGCAGGTAGAGATCGAAAACCGCGGCCAGGATGCGCACGAACGGCCGCCCCTTCTCGCTCACCCTGATTCGGTAACCATCGACCTCGACCAGCCCGTCGCGCCGGAATGGGGTGAGGCTGTCGAGCTCGGGGGCGAAATGGTCGCGGTCCAAGCCGGCATCGCCGGCGACCGCGGCGAGGTCGATCGACAGATCGCACATGAGCCGCTCGATCACGTGACCGCGCAACCGGTCGTCGGCCGTCACGGCCAAGCCCTTCACGCTCGCGAATTTTCCGGCGTCGATGGCGCGTGAATAGCCGGCGATGTCGGGCGCATTCTGCACGTAACCCTGGGGGAGGCGGCCGATGGCGGAGGCGCCCAGGCCGAGCAGGGCGTCGGCGTCGTCGGTGGTGTAGCCTTGAAAGTTGCGGTGCAGTCGTCCCTGGCGCGCCGCCGCCGCCAATTCGTCATCCTGGCGCGCATAGTGATCGAGGCCGATCGGCTGATAGCCGAGCGCGACCAAGGCCGCATGGGCGGCGGCCGCCTGCGCCTGACGCGCGCCGAAGCCCGGCAAGGCCGCCTCGTCGATCAGCCGCTGGTGCGGCTTCATCCACGGCACGTGGGCGTAGCCGAACACCGCGAGGCGGCTGGGCGACAGCGCATGCACCTGCCGGATGGTGTCCCGAATGTCGTTTACGGTTTGCCGGGGCAATCCATACATCAGGTCGAAATTGATCTTGGTGATGCCGGCCTCGGCCAGCATGGCGACCGCGTTCTCGACGGTTTCAATGGGCTGCACCCGGCCGATCGCGTTCTGCACCGAGACATTCAAATCCTGGACCCCGAGGCTCGCGCGGTTGACCCCGATTTGGGCGAGCGCGCCGGCGAGCGGCCGCGTCACATGGCGGGGGTCGAGCTCGATGGCGTGCTCGCCGACCGCGTCGAGATCGAACGTCTGGAGGAGAGCCGCATGGATTTCGCTCAAGCCCTCGGGGCCGAGGATGGAAGGGGTTCCGCCGCCCCAATGCAAATGCGCGATCCGGCGGCGCCCGACCGCACCGGCAAGAAGGCCGATCTCCCCGATCAGCCGCTCCGCATAGGCCTCGACCGGTGGACGGCGCAGCGTCACCTTGGTGTTGCAGCCGCAATAGAGGCAGAGCTGCGCGCAAAACGGGACATGGAGGTAAAGCGAAAGCGAAGCATCCTCGCCGAGCGCATCGAGCCATGAGGCGTAGATATCGGCGCCGACCGCTGGCGTGAAATGCGGCGCCGTCGGGTAGGACGTGTAACGGGGAACGTTCCGGTTCAGCATGGCCTTCCTTGTCCGGCTCCGCGCCTCGCGTTCCGCGAAACCTCCGCCCGACCCCGGGCTTTCACGTTGAGCACGATGCCCGCCGCCAGATTCCGAACCGCGAGATCGACGCCGCGAATTTCGCTCAGTCGTACATCAGCCGGCGCAGGCCTCCTCCGCTATTCCTCTCCACTAGACGATATGTCCCGTCTCCTGCATTGTTCTGAATCAAACGGGGCTTTGTCTTGCCGCCGCGGGACCTCTTTTTTGGACCTGACACCCCGCGGGTCCCATTTGCGCGCAACGCGGCCTATTCGGGATACATCGTCCAGCCGATCTGCCGGCCGAACACGAGAATTCCCAGCCAGCACGCCAGCGACACGGCTCCGGCCAACTGGCCGGTCAGCGGGACCGGGACATCGCGGTCCCACTTGGACACGCCACGGAAGGTGATCAGCTCGAAAGCCAGCATGTTGACGCCGGCCAGCAGCATCAGCAGCATCTTGATCTGGAACGCGCTGTTGTCGATGTATTTCGTCGCCTGGCTGATGAACAGGAGCGAGCCGCAAGCCAACGCCACCGCAAATGCGATCCAGGTCATGGGCAAGACGTCATGCAGGACGTCCGTGACCGGCCGGCTCTTCCAGGCAAGGCCCAGCAGCCGCAGGTCCGCGACCGCAATCGAGCCCACCACCAGCGTGATGGCGACGACATGAAGTGATTCGATGGTCGGGAAGGCCCACCACGATCCGGCGATGAACGTCGCCAATGCGGTGCCTTCCAGCCAGTTGCAGACCTCGGTGAGAAATTGCACGTCGACCTCCCGGTTTGATCGCCCGACCAAGTGGCGATTGTGATTTCGGCGATTGTGGTTTCGGTGCTCAGGCTCCCTGGAAATAGGCGATCCACCGGCCGGTGATGACGATCGCGCACCACAGCAGAAAGCTGGAGCCGGCCAGCGCCCGCGTCAGCATCCTGCGGTTCGGGTCGTCCCAAAAAGCGGTGTGGCGGCGCAGCGAGACCTCAAAGGACATGAGCACGATGACTCCCAATGCGAGCATCAGCATCTTGACTTGGAACATCGGATTGCCGTCCAGCGTTCGCATGGGCTCGGCGATGATTTGCAATGTTCCGGTGAGGGCAAGCAGGACCAGGCTCGTCCACACCCAGGGCACGAACCGTCGGGACATCTGCGCCATGGTCTCCGACTTTGCCGCGACCCCCAGTATCCGCAGGTCGATCATCAGCATCGACGACAGCAGCATTGCGATCGCCAGGATGTGAATGCTCTGGGACAGCGGAATTATCCAGCCGGCGACTTGAATGTCGTGGCTGAGGCCCGAGTCGGCGAGCCATGCGGCAAAATCGTGCATTCCATTTCCTCCCGCTGCAATGCCGTTCTTCGGAGACGGTACCCATGTCCGCTCCCGATTTTTGAGCATGCTGCATCATCTGGCGGACGCCGTTGTTTGATCTGGATCAATGCAGCAAAAAAATTTTTATCCTCTCATCAAACACTGCTGGAGAGAATTGAGATGGCCCATCAAATACCCGGAACCCCGATCTTCGACGGCGAGGCGGCCCGCAAGGGCTACGCGCTCAACCGGATGTGCTTCTCGTTCAACAGCGCCGACAACCGCGCGGAATTCCTGCGCGACGAGGATGCGTATTGCGAGAAATTCGGCCTGACGCCGGGCAGCGGTCGGCGGTCAAGCACCGCAACGTTCTTGAATTGATCGAGGCCGGCGGCAACGTCTACTACCTGGCGAAGCTGGCGGGGATTTTCGGGCTCAACGTCCAGGACATCGGCGCCCAGCAGACCGGGATGACGGTCGAGGCGTTCAAGGCCAAGCTCGAAGCGGCCGGGAGGTGAGCATGGCGACAATCATCGGCGGCATCGCGACCACCCACGTTCCGGCGATCGGCAATGCGATCGCCAAGGGGCTGCAGCACGAGCCATATTGGCGGCCGTTCTTCGACGGGTTCGACGCCGCCCATGCATGGCTGGCGCGCGCCCGGCCCGACGTGGCGGTCGTCTTCTACAACGATCATGGGCTGAATTTCTTTCTCGACAAGCTGCCGACCTTCGCGGTCGGCGCGGCGAGCGAATACAAGCACGCGGACGAGGGATGGGGCCTGCCGGTCGCGCGGCCCTATCCGGGCGATCCCGCCTTCTCCTGGCATCTGATCGAGTCCCTGGTGGCCGACGAGTTCGACGTGACCATCTGCCAGGACATGCTGGTCGATCACGCCTTCACGGTGCCGCTGGCGCTGTTGTGGCCGGGCGCCGACATGCGGCCGGTTCGCACGATTCCGATCGAGATCAACACCGTCCAGCATCCGTTGCCGTCGGCGGCACGGTGCCTCAGGCTCGGTCAGGCGGTCGGGCGCGCCATAGCGTCCTACCGGCAGGATTGCCGCGTCCTGGTGGTCGGTATCCGGCGGGTTGTCGCATCAGCTCGACGGCACGCGGGCCGGATTCATCAACAAGGCGTTCGACCAGATGTGCCTGCAAAAGATGGTCGACGAGCCGGAAGCTCTGACGCGCTACTCGATCCCGCAATTGGTCGAAGAGGCCGGCACCCAGGGCGTCGAGCTGTTGAATTGGATCGCCATGCGCGGCGCACTGACCGGCCGGGTGTCCAAGGTTCACAGCAACTATCACATCCCCATTTCCAACACGGCCTCGGCCTTGCTGGTCCTGGACAACCAGACCGGGGCAATGGAACGGGAGTATCGCAAAGCCGGGTGACGCACGCGAACCCACTCCTGCCCCGGATCAAGTCCGGGGCAGGCTTTTCCTGAAAATGCTCTATGTGCGGTGAACCGCCTTGCAGCCGCTTATTTCAGCCACTTCCATGCGACCTCACCCTTGGTGGCAGGATTGGTCCAGGTCAGCTCATCGCCCGCAGTCAGCGAGGTGATGGTCCGCTTCTGCGTCGTCCCTTCCAAGTTCGGATATGTGCTGCCCTCGACGCGAAGCGTGAGAAGTCTTGTCCGCCTCGTTGAGGGTGTAGCTTCCGAAAAACGCGTTCGAGCCCGTCACCACGGCCTTGTTCTCGTCCGCCGTGCCGGTAGCCCTGCTGTTGGACGCGAACTTGGGACGCCCGGAGCGCGTGATCGCCACGGTGAAGTGACCATCGGCTCCGAACATGGCCATGCCCTCCGGATTGGGTCCGAAGTTGGGCGCATGAGTGCCATCGGGCTTGACCGAGTCGTCGATGAGAAGCGACCAGGAGCCGACGATCGCCTCCTTCATCGACTTCGGCGGGGCGGCCGGAGCCGCCGGCTTCTCGGCCGCCGGCGGCCGTTGTTGGGCGTTTTGGGCATGGCTGGAGACCGGCAACATCACCAAAGCGAATGCCACCAACGCCACCGTACTGAACACGCTTCGCCGATACATTGTTTTCCTCCCTGGTCTGAGCTGGCCTACGCGATTTCGTTGACGCGCAGCCCTCCAAAAGCACATGCAGAGATCGCAACTTTGCCGCCATGCATCGGCTCATGTCAATTGCCGCCCGGGACGTCCCGGGAGGGCATCCGGGGGCGGTCCGGCTCGCCCGCCGGGCGCCCGAGCCCTTCCAGCTCCTCCAGCTCTTCGCTGACGACGTCGCCCTGCGGGGTGACGCTGTCGCGCCCCAGGCGATGGCGCACCACCTCGTGGATGCGCTCCGCGACGCGCGGCTCGCGGTCCATGAGCGCGTGCAGATCATGGGCGTCGAGCGCGAGCAGGCTGGTGCGGGTCACGGCGGTGACGGTCGCGGAGCGGCGCGCCCGGCGCAGCGCCGCGATTTCCCCGAAGAATTGACCGGCGCCGAGCCGAACGCACTTGTCCTTGAGCGCGATCTCCACCTCGCCGGCGGCCACGAAATACATCGAGTGGGCCGGCTCACCCCGCCGCGCGATCACCTCGCCGGCTTCGATCTGATGGGCGCGCAACAGCCGCATGATGTCGGCGATGTCGCCGGCATTGAGGCCCGCGAACAGCGGCACGCGCGCCACCATCCCCAAGGTGACCACGAAATCGCGCCGGTGAATCTGCTCCGCAAACGCGGTCGCCACGATGCCGACCGGCAACGCGATCATGATCAGACCGAGGAAGATGGTCAGGCCGGCGACCACGCGGCCGAGCACCGTGACCGGGACCACGTCGCCGTAGCCCAGCGTGCCGAGCGTGACGATGGCCCACCACATGGCGTCGGGTATGGTTCCGAATTTGTCCGGCTGCGCGTTGCGCTCGATCAGGTGCATGACGCTGCCGGCGATCAGCGTGGCGCCCATGAGGATGATGAAACAGCCGAACAGCGCCCGGCGCTCGGTATAGATGACGTCCAACAGCGAGCTCATGCCGGCCGAGTAGCGGGTGAGCTTGAGGAACCGGACCACGCGAAACACCTGCAGAACGCGCAGGTCGGCCGGCAATGCGAATGCGAACCAGAACGGCAGCACGGCGAGGAGATCGACGATCCCCGATGCGCTGAGGATGAACTTCAGGCGGGCGCGGTGCGGATCGAGATGGTGGTAAGGCGGATGATCGACCGCGACCCACACCCTGAGCCCGTATTCCAGGGTAAAGACCGTCAGCGAGAGGATTTCGACGGCGCTGAAGATGGCGGAGTATCGTTCCGCCAGATCCGGCACCGATTGCAGGGTGACCGCGACCAGGTTGAAGATGATCAGAACGACGATGAATTGACCGACCACGCGCGAGGTGCGATCCCCGATCGCGCCGTGATGGAGGATCTCATAGAGGCGGCGCCGCAGCTCCGGGGCGGATGCCCTAACCCTCGTCTGCATGCCGATACCCACTGGCTCGCGTCGGTCCAACGATTTCGAGCTTATCATCGATCGCGGGCGTTTGCTCGATTTCCGCTCGTCGCTCGGGGCGCGGCGGCTCGCCGATCATGTCATCAATACGTAGCGTCCAGGCGCGTCGTCGAGCGCAGCGAACTCGCCGTCCGCGCGGCCGAGCGGCGGCGGCGACACCGGCTCGCCCGACCGCTGCGCCAGCCAGCCGGCCCATGCCGGCCACCAGGAGCCGTCGTGCATTGCGGTGGTCGCGAACCAGGCATCGGGATCGACGAAAGGATCGCCGTTCGGGTGCGATGTCATCCGGTAATGGCGGTTGCGGTGGCCGGGCTCCGACAGGATGCCGGCATTGTGCCCGCCGCTGGTGAGAGCGAAGGTGGTATCGGCGTCGGTCAGGAAGCGGAACTTGAAGACCGAGCGCCAGGGCGCGATGTGATCCTGCTCGGTACCGAGCGCAAATGTGGGCACGCGAATATCGTGCAGGCTGACCGGCCGATCCGCCGCCTTGAAGCGGCCTTCCGCCAGGTCATTGTCGAGGAAGAGCGAACGCAGATATTGCGAGTGCATGCGGTAGGGCATGCGGGTCGCATCCGCATTCCAGGCCATGATGTCGATCGGCGTCGAGCGTTCCCCCATCAGGTAGTCGTGCACCATGCGGGACCAGATCAGATCGTTCGAGCGCAGCAGCTGGAAGGCGCCCGCCATCTGCTTCGGGTCGAGGTAGCCGCACTCCCACATCATGTCCTCGAGAAACGTGACCTGGCTCTCGTTGATGAACAGCATCAGCTCGCCGGCCTCGGTGAAGTCCGCCTGCGCGGCGAAGAAGCTCAGGCTGGCGAGCCGCTCGTCGTGGTCGCGCGCCATCGCGGCCGCCGTGATCGCGAGCAGCGTCCCGCCGAGGCAATAGCCGACCGCGTGGACCTTGCTGGCGCCGGTGATGGCGGTCGCCGCCTCGATGGCCGCCAGCGCGCCTTGAGTGCGGTAGTCGTCAAACCCGATGTCGCGATCCTCGCTGCCCGGATTCTTCCATGAAATGATGAAGACGGTGAAGCCCTGCTCGGTCAGGAATTTCACCAGCGAATTCGCCGGCGACAGATCCAGAATGTAGTATTTCATGATCCAGGCCGGCACGATGACGACGGGCTCCGGCCGCACCCGCTCGGTCGCCGGCGCGTATTGGATGATTTCGGCGAGCGGCGTGCGATGGACGACCTTGCCGGGAGTGATGGCGACGGTTTTGCCGACCTTGAAGAGGTCGGACCCGGCGGGGCGCTCGTCCGCGGCCGCGCGTCGCCAGTCCTCCATCAGATTGGCGAAGCCGCGCGCGAAATTCCTGCCACCTTCGGCTTGCGCGCGGGCCAGCACCCGGGGGTTGGTCCAGACGAAATTCGCGGGTGACAGCACATCGAGCAGCTGGCGGGCCGCAAAGTTCGCCATGTCCTGGTGCTGCTTGCTCACGCCGCGGATGCCGGTGGTCGCCGCTTCCCACCAGCGTTCGACCGACAGGAACGAATGGGCGCAAAGATTGAACGGGAAGTGTTGCCATTCCGGCGCCCGGAAGCGGATGTCATGCGGCAGGGCCTGTCCGCTCGGATCGCCCACGGTGCCGCAGGTGCAGCCGGCCGCGAAAGCGAGATTTTCCACGCCGCCCTTCATGGCCAGGGCCGCGAGCTCGAGCTGTTTGCCGGGCGAGGTCGCCAGATGCGCCGCCCAATCGAGGAAGCCGCCCAGCAGCGCGCTGGGGGCAAGCCCGCCGGTCACGCGCGCCATGCCGGCATTCAAGGCACGATCGAGCGGTTGCAATCGGGCCGCCACCTGGCCGCCCGGCCGCCATCGGCACCTCGACCGCGGCGGACGGCCACTTCGGTTGGACCGGTGGGAGGCGTGTTTCGGACTCGATCGAAGGCGAGACCCGCCGATGCCATGTCGACCAATCCTCTGTCATCCGTCACGGCCGGGCGAGCTCCTGTACGTGATCGTTTACGAATTCCTGGCGTCTACCAATTTCTGGCCTACGAAATGTCGATGACGATGCGAAAACAAATCGAGATCCGGACCGTGGCTGAATTGCTAGGCCGATCGCGATCCTGGGCAATTGATCCAGATCATATTGCCCCTCGTGCGATCGCTCTAAGAATCAACCAGCCGGGCCCATCCCCAACACGGTATATGCCATGACCAAGCCGATCCCAGATAAAGCCGAAGTCGTGCTCGAATATCCCGACAAGTTCTACAGCGGAACCTTCGAGCGGTCGTCGCGATTCGATGCCCATGTGGACGATACCGGAATTTTGCTCGTGCTCGATCGTCCGGGCGATGCCGAGGCGCGCAAATCGGTTCATATGCACATCCATTATGCGCTGTTTGCCGATATTCTCCGCGAGCTCGCAAAGACGGTCTCCGCCATACCGGCGGATGACGCATCCCACCGGGACGCGTTGCGCGACGGCGCGAAAGCGCTCTACCAGGCGCTCGCCGCCGATGCCGACGACGTCGCCAAAATGACGCCCGAAGACGAAGTCCTGCTGCTCCATGTCATTGAATGAGGCATCGGCTCGACGCGCGCGGAACGCAGAACGGCGACCTCGGTTTTCCTTAAGTGAAATCACTGACGGCCTGAATGAAACATAGTGGATGGCTGCGGTCCCTATTTTGATCAATGTCAAAGCCCTGCGCGCGATCTCGGATCATGCTGATGACATGAAAAACGATCCTCTTGATGCCGACCACTATCTTCGCAAAGCGAAGGAATATCGCGACAAGGCGCGCGCGACGCTCGATCCGCGCGTCAGATCGGCGCTGGAAGCGGTGGCGCGGGAATTCACACGCAAGGCGCGCGCCGTCGCCACGGCCCCTCCGCGCCGGGCCTTTCAATAGCGCCGTGCCGCATCGGTTTGCGGCCTCGACGAGAGGGCGATCAGGTCCATGGCACGACATTTCGACGCGATCGTCATCGGCTCGGGTCTCGGTGGGCTGACCGCGGCGGCGCTCTACGCGCGGAGCGGACGGCGCGTGCTGGTGCTCGAGCGCAACGACGTCTGCGGCGGCGCCGCCACCGTCTATCGGCACGGTCCGCTCGCGATCGAGGGCTCGCTTCACGAGATCGACGGGCTCGACGCCGACGATCCGAAGCTGCCGGTGCTTCGCTCGCTCGGCCTGGACAAGGAGCTGGAATTCGTCGAGGTCGGAGACCTTTACGAGGTGCGCAGCGCCCGGATCGGTGAGCCATTCGTCCTGCCGAGCGGGATGGATCGGGCCCTGAAGGCGGCGACCGCGCGCTTTCCCCACCAGGCGCAAGCCCTGGCGGAATACTTTCGCCGTCTGGCCGCCGCGCGCGACGCGGTCGCGCTCGCCGCCAAGCACCAGGACGATCCCGGATTTTGGCTGCGGCACGCCCCGGAGGCGGTGCGCCGCCTGTGGCCGCTGTTGCGCGAGGGACGCGCGACGGTCGCCGAGGTGTTCGACGAGCTCTTTGGGGCCGACGAGGCCGTCAAGCTCGCGCTTGCCGCCAATCTCGGTTATTTCCATGACGATCCGGCGCGCATGTCGTTCGTGCGCTTCGCCATTCCGCAGGCGTCCTATCTCATGGGCGGCGGGCATTACATCCGCGGCGGATCGCAGTCGCTCAGCGGCGCCCTGGTCGCGCTGATCGAAGAGGCGCAGGGCGTCGTCGAGACCGGTCGTGATGTCTCCGCCTTGGTGCTCGGCGGCGAATGCGTCATCGGAGCCGCCCATTACGGGCGCGGCCACGCCGATCCGCGCGTCGACTATGCGCCGGTGGTGTTCGGCAACGCGGCCCCGCGACGGCTCGCCGAGATGCTGCCGGAAAGCCGGCGCGCGGCGTTCCTGGCTCCCTATGCCGATCGGCGTCCGTCGATCTCGCTGTGGACGCTGTCGCTCGGATTGAGCCGGCCGCCATCCGAGCTCGGCGTGCGCAGCTACTCGACCTTCATGCTGCCGCCGTGGGTGCAGACGCTCGGCGCATTGCGCGAGGCGGGACAGGTCCTGGGCGAAGAGGCGGGCACGCGGCTGCCGCCCTATGTGTTCGTCGACTACAGCCGGATCGACAGCGGGCTCAACCAGGCCGGCCCCTACCTGGGCTCGCTCTGCGGCACCGACCGGGTCGAGAATTGGGAGCACCTTTCTGTCGCGGCCAAGCAGGCGCGCAAGGCCCTCTGGATGGAGCGGCTGGTCGCGGATTTGGATCGCGAATTTCCCGGCTTTGCCGCATCCGTCATTCATCGCGAGATGGCGACGGCCGAGACCATGGCGCACCATCTCAATACGCCGGACGGCGCCGTCTACGGCTTCGCGCCGGAACGCGAGGGGATCAACCCGCTCGCCATGACGGCACGCACGGCGATCGAAGGCCTGTGGCTGGCCTCCGCTTACGTGTTCGGCGGCGGCTTCACCGGTGCCATGATGGGCGGAGCGGTGGCGGCGCGCGAGGTCATCCGCGCGACCGAGGGGGCGATGGCGAGAAGCGCGCTCGGCGCCTTGTCGTAGACGCACTGCGTCGCTGCGCCCTAAAGATAGTCCTTGGCCTCTGCGTGCGGCCCTGTGCCTGGAAGGATCGGTTCCCAAGGTCAACAAGGTCGACGGCGTCGGCGAGGCCGCACGCAAATGGGCCGGCAAGGTGAAGTTTCCGGATGACTTGTAGAAGGAGCTTTGTGGAAAGAACAATGCCACGACGGTGTCACCGGGGTGCGAGCGAAACCATAGTTTCGATAATCGGTTAACCGGATTTCCTGCGATCTCGGGCGAGCGCTTCCCATTGTAAACAACAATAGAATCCGACCGTCGGTGGGCAACGTTGTGACGCGCCGCGGCCCATTGAAAATACAATGAATCTACAATGGAGCGGGCGCGGATCGGGCTAGCGAAGCGGTGCACAGCTGAGCCGGGATGGTGGCGGACGCTGGAGCTTGGAACGGTCCGGGCGCGAGGTCGGGACCGGCAGGGTGCCGCTCTGCCCGGAATAAGCGGGCACAGTTCGTGAGTTTCAATTTCAAGAATCCACTGATTTGCACGGGCGCGTCAAGAGACGCTCGTCAATATTTCAATGCTCGGCGAGCTTGGCGACCCATTCCTGGGCGGCGCCCGGCAATGAAGCCACGGCCGGTGCGATCCGCGAGCTTGCCCCGCCGCCCGCGTCGACGCGCCCGGCCCACATCTCCCGGCACCCCGGCCAGCAGCACCGCAGCTTGACCTAAATCAATGAATGTTTCGGCTTGCGGGTGCATCTATCGTCCGGAAGGAGAACGTCATGTCAGTGAATGTCGGCACCATCGATCGTGCGCTGCGAGCCGTGATCGGCCTTGCGCTCATCGCCTTCGCGATTCCGCTGGGATTTCCGGACACCGGTTGGAATTGGATCGGCTGGATCGGCGTCGTCCCGCTCGCCACGGCCATCGTCGGCAACTGCCCCGGCTACAGCGTGCTCGGCTTTTCAACCAAGTAGGCCGCCTTCGAGATATGATCGTGTGCAGCGCTGCGGCGTCGGCTTGTCAGCGCCATGCCGCCGCGATAGGCATGCCGGCATGGTGACACGGCGAGGGCTGCAAATTGAGCGAATTCGAACGTTGGGAAGCGAGGTTTTCCGATCCCGAATACCTATTCGGCACCGAGCCGAATGAATTCCTGCGGGCGAACGCACACCTGCTCCCTGCGCGCGGCATGGCGCTCGCGGTCGCGGACGGCGAAGGGCGCAACGGCGTGTGGCTCGCCGAGCAGGGGCTCGACGTGCTTTCCGTCGACTTTTCTCCCAAGGCGCAGGCCAAGGCGCAGGCGTTGGCGAAGTCGCGCGGCGTTGCGCTGCGCACCGAGCGCGTCGATCTCATCACCTGGAGCTGGCCGACGGCGGCCTTCGACGTGGTCGCCGCCATCTTCATCCAGTTCGTGGCGCCGGATGAGCGCAAGCCCATCTTCGCCGGCATCCGCCAGGCCCTGAAGCCCGGCGGCCTGCTGCTGATGCAGGGCTACCGGCCCGAGCAGCTGGCCTACAAGACCGGCGGACCCTCGCAGATCGAAAATCTCTACACGCGGGCCATGCTGACCGAGGCTTTTGCGGATTTTGCCGATCTCGAGATTTCGGAGCACGACAGCATGACCCGGGAGGGAGCCGGACACTCCGGCATGGCGGCCCTGATCGACCTCGTCGGCCGAAAGTGATCGGGCGAACCCCGATCCGGTCTCCAAGTCCCTCAGTAGCGTGTCGTCAGGTCGGTCAGCCATGGCGGGGAGGCCTCGACCAGGGCGGTCTCGATCGCCCTGTCGGCTCCCGTCACGATCGCTGCGCCAAACAACACGAAGGCAATTCCGAGCGCGGCCTTGAGGCCGCGGCCGGCCGACACCGCATGGTGGCGGGCCTTCGATATCACCTCAGCGGACAGGATGCCGACGGCGAGCAGCGGCGACGATGCGCCCAGGCCGAACAGCAGCATGGTGGCCGCCACCCGCGGCAGGTCTTTCGCCTGGCTCGCGAGCAGGGTAGCGGCGCCCAGCGTCGGCCCCACGCAGGGGCTCCACGCCACCCCGAGCAGCACGCCGACGCCGAATTGGCCCGGCAGCCCGGCCGCGGAGAATCCCTCCAACCTTTGGCTCGCCCACCGGCTCAAGGGTCCGGCCGCGAGCGCAAGGCGCGAGCCCAGCACGGGTACGATCAGCACGGCGCCGAGAGCAATCATCAGCGCCGCGGCCACCATCCGAAAGACGATCCGCATCGAGACCGATGGAGAATCCGATCGTGGCCACGAACAAGCCGACCACCACGAAGGCGCTTGCAAGTCCGAGCGCCAAGGCGAGCGGCCCCAGCCGATGCGTGGCCGCCGCCGCGCCGATGACGAGAGGAAGCAGCGGCAGCACGCACGGCGACAGTGTGGAAAGCACCCCCGCCAGGTAGGCCAGCCCCAGCGTCGCGAGCATTCCTCAGAGCGCCAGAGCGAGCAGATCGGCTATGGAATCCGGATTGGTGTCGCCGACCGAACGGGCGATCTCCTCGTTGCCCTTGAAGGTGATCAGGGTCGACTGGATCCGCGCCTTGAAGTTTCGGACCTCGTCCTTCTGGCTGTCGAAATCGACGCGAAAGACCGCCAGGTTCTTGAATTTCGGGTCGGCGAACAGCTTGCCCAGGATGGGCTTCTGCGCCTGGCAGGTCGGGCACCAGGAGGCATGAATCTCGACCAGGATCGACTTGCCGTCCTTCTGGGCCGCCAGAAAGGCTTGCCGGGTGAACGGTTGCTCCTCGGCTGCGAAAGCGGTCGTGGACGCGCACAGTGCCGCGGCGGTGGCGGCCTTGATGAGGAACCGGCGGGTGATCATGGCAGACCTCGCTTTGGCTCAGGATGAGGCTGCAATAGCAGAATCGGCACTGCGGTTGCAACGATCACAACCAACGGTAAGGCCCCGCCAGGGGGCGACGGCTTGGCGACCCGTCGGCACGCTCACGAGAATGTGTGCGCGCCGTGGCCGCATTGGCGGGGGTCGCGGGGCCATGTAGAAACGGGCCGTTCAGGCCGGCAAGGAGCGACCACGGGTGACGATCATCATTACCGACGACGACGTGAAGCGTTTGCTCCCCATGCGGGATTGCATCGAGGCCATGCGGGTGGCGTTCCGCGATTTTGCCAATGGCAGTGCCGTCAACCGTCCGCGCATGCGCTATCTGGCGCAACATCCCGATCCCGGACGCAAGTATCTCGCCAATGTCCATGTCGGCGCGGTCCCCTCGGCGGGCATTGCCTGCGTGCGGGCCGGCTCGCAGATCATCAGGCCGGCCGGCACCGGCAACGACCGCCGGCTCTACGAGAACCCGCAGGCCTTCAATTGGGGCATCGTCATCCTGTACAGCATCGAGACCGCCGAGCCGCTGGCGCTGATGCACGAATTTCAGCTGTCCGGAATGCGCGTCGGCGCCACCACGGCGGTCGGTGTCGATCTGGTCGCGCGGCCGGATGCCGCCACGCTCGGGCTGTTCGGGACCGGCAAGCAGGCGCGTTGCGCGCTGGAGGCGATTGCGGTGGTGCGGCCGCTGCGGCGCGTCAACGTCTACAGCCCGAGCGCCGAGCACCGGGCGGACTTCGCCCGCGCGATGACGCGTGACGGGCTGGAGGTGGTGGCGGTCCAGGACCCCAAGGCGGTGGTCGCCGGCGCCGATATCGTGTGCTGCGCCACCACCGCCATGAAACCGGTGCTCGACGGCGATTGGCTCGAGGACGGCCAGGTGGTGGTATCGATCGCGAATTCGGACGTGACCAACAAGCGCTCCGAGGTCGACCGGCGCACCTACGCGCGCGCCGGCGCCGTCATCATCAACGATTGGGAGAGCGTCATCGACAACGATCAGACCGAGCTCACCGAGCCGCTCGAGCAAGGCGTGATCCGCAAGGAGCAGATCCACCAGCTCGGCGACCTCTTGACCGGCAAAGCGCGAATTCCGGCGGCGGGCGCCAGCGGCCAACCGGGGATCATCTACTACAAGAACAATTCGGGCCTGGCGATTCAGTTTGCCGCGGCCGGCGGCATCCTGTATCGCAAGGCGATCCAGGAGGGCAACAACAAGACGATCCCGACCGAATGGTTGGGAAGCGACTTGTCCGCCTATTACAAGGCCGGCTTCCGACCTTCGCCCTGACGGAGAATCCCGATGATGAGCCGCCGCATGAGCCGCATATTCCGTCGCATGGGGGGCCTGCTGCTGGCCGCCGCGCTGCCGCTCGCCATGACGGCGCCGGCGTGCGCGGATGATGTCGCGGATTTCTACCGCGGCAAGCGCATCAATCTCGTGGTCGGCTACGGCACCGGCGGCGGCTACGACCTGTATGCCCGCATGCTCGGCCGCTTCCTGGGCGATCATATTCCCGGCAAGCCCACCATCATTGCGCAGAACATGCCGGGCGCCGGCAGCCGCGGCGCCGCCAACTGGCTCTACAAAGTCGCCCCCAAGGACGGGACCGTGATCGCGACGCTGAGCCAGACCACCCCCACCGATCAGGCGCTGGGCCAGCCCGGCGTGCAATTCGACGTGCGCAAGTTCAACTGGATCGGCAACATGGTGGTGGTGAACAACCTGCTTTATGTCTCCGCCGCCAGCGGGGTCGCCACCATCGAGCAGGCCAAGACCAAATCGCTGGCCATCGGAGCGACCGGCGCGAGCTCGCCGTCGGTGCTCTATCCGCAAGCCTCCAACAATCTGCTCGGCACCAAATTCAGGATCGTGTCGGGCTATCCGAGCGGCGGCGACATCAACATCGCGGTGGAACGCGGCGAGGTCGACGGGCGCGGCAGCGACTCCTGGGCCTCGCTGCAGACCACCCATCAGGACTGGCTGCGCGACCACAAGATCAACATCCTGTTTCAGATCGGCACCAAGCGCGAGCCCGGCCTCCCTGACGTGCCGCTCTGGAGCGAGCTTGGTGCGACCGACGCGCAGCGCCAGGTCCTCGAAATCCTCTCCGGCGACGTGGCGGTCGGACGGCCGATCCTGACCGCGCCCGACGTTCCGCCCGATCGGGTGAAGGCGCTGCGCCGCGCCTTCGACGAGACGCTCGCCGACCCCGCCTTCATGACGGCCGTGAAAGAGGCCCACATGGAATTCAACCCCATAGGGGGTGAAGAGCTGCAGGATATCGCAAGCCGGATCGCCGGGGCGTCCCCGCAGGTCGTCGCGATGGTCAAGGAGGCGATCAAGATCAAGGATGTCCGCCAATTGCCGGGCGATCAGAAACCCAAGGGCGGGGCGGCGGGCGAGAAGGAATAAGGCCTCTTCCGCCGCCCGCTCGCATCTCTGGTGCGCGTGGGGCGGCGGGTTCTATACTACGGGTCTGAAACGCCCGGCGTGAAGAGAGCACGGATATGAACATCAACGTCAACGAGATCAGCGGTCAGACGGCAGGCGAGGCATCGACCGGCGCACCCTTCCGGATCGAGCGCCTCGGCGCCAGGCTCGGCGCGCAGATCCATGGCCTCGATCTCAAGCAGGGCATGAGTCCGGCGACCGCGCGCGCCTTCGAGGCGGCCTTGATCGAGCACAAGGTAGTGGTCCTGCGCGATCAGGACCTGACCACCGCGGAGCATGTCGCGATCAGCCGGCTGTTCGGCGAGCTCGAGGTCCATCCCATGCGCCCGCAGGGCGAGTTTCCGGAAATTCTGGTGCTCGACAACGACAAGGACAATCCGGTTCTGTCCACGGACGTCTGGCACAGCGATACGACCTTCCGCAAGAACCCGACCAGATACACGATCCTGCGCTGCCAGATCATCCCGAAGGTCGGCGGCGACACGCTCTGGGCCGACATGGAGGCGGCCTATGCGGGCTTGAGCGACACCTTCAAGGCGATGATCGCCGGGCTGCGCGCGGTGCATGACTTCCAGAACTTCCGCGTGCTGTTCTCCAAATCCGACGAGGACCAGGCCAAGCTGCGGCGCATGGAGGAGCTGTTTCCCAATCCGTCGCACCCGGTGGTGCGCACCCATCCGGTCAGCGGCCGCAAGGGCATCTACGTCAACCCGCAATTCACCATGCGCATCGAAGGCCTGCAGGGCGACGAAAGCCGCGCGCTGCTCGACGTGCTGTTCGAGCAGGCGCATGTGCCGGAATACCAGTTCCGCCTGCGCTGGGAGCCCAACACCATCGTGTTCTGGGACAATATCAGCACGCAGCACTACGCCGCCAACGACTATTATCCGCAGCGCCGGCGCATGGAGCGCACCGCCGTGATCGGCGACGTGCCGGTCTAGAGCGGTTTCACATCAACCGGAAAAAGAAACCGCTCCAACATTCTTGCATTGTCGCATTTTCGGACGGAAAACCGGTGTCCACTTTTCCTGAAAATGCTCTAGGCCGGCTTGGCGCTCGCGCGCCGGAGCGTTGATCCGATGCCGGTCCGCAACATTCTCTTCGTCATGGCGGATCAGCTGCGGGCGGACTATCTGTCCTGCACCGGCCATCCCACGCTCACGACCCCGAACATCGATGCGCTCGCGGCGCGCGGCGTGCGCTTCTCGCGCGCCTATGTGCAGGCGCCGGTCTGCGGTCCCTCGCGCATGTCGTTCTATACCGGCCGCTACGTGAGCTCGCATGGCTCGACCTACAACGGGGTGCCGCTGCGGATCGGGGAGATGACCATGGGGGACCATTTGCGGCCGCTCGGCCTGCGGGTGGCGCTGGTCGGCAAGACCCACATGGTGGCGGACGGCGCCGGCTTCAAACGGCTCGGGATCGATCCGGGCTCGATCGAGGGCGTGCTGGCGAGCGAGTGCGGCTTCGAGCCCTTTGAGCGCGACGACGGCTTGTGGCCTGACCGCGGCACCCCGCCCGACCTGCGCTACAACGAATATCTGCGCGGCCTCGGCTATGCGGGCGAGAATCCCTGGCACGATTATGCCAATGCGGCGCTGGGGGCCGGCGGCGAGCGCAAATCCGGCTGGGACATGCGCAACGCAGGCGCGCCAGCCCGCGTCAAGGAGGAGCACTCCGAAACCGCCTACATGACCGACCGCGCCATGGAGTTCATCGCGCAGGCCGGCACGCAACCCTGGTGCCTGCATCTCTCCTACATCAAGCCGCACTGGCCCTATATGGCGCCGGCGCCCTATCACGCGATCTACGGGCCCAGCGACGTGATCGCGCCCAATCGTGACGAGGCCGAGCGGCGCGATCCGCACCCGGTCTATGGCGCTTTCATGCGGCACGAGGAGAGCGTCAACTTCGCGCGCGACGAGGTGCGCTCGACCGTGATCCCGACCTATATGGGATTGATCAAGCAGATCGACGATCATCTCGGCCGGTTGTGGCGCTTCCTGGCGGAGCGTCACCTGTTCGATGAGACCATGATCGTGATGACCAGCGATCATGGCGACTATCTGGGCGATCATTGGCTCGGCGAGAAGGAATTGTTCCACGAGGAGAGCGTGCGCATTCCGCTGATCGTCTACGATCCCGACGCCGCGGCCGACGGCAGGCGGGGCAGCATCGATGACCGCCTGGTCGAGGCGATCGATCTGGCGCCGACCTTCGTCGAGGCCGCCGGCGGGACGGTGCCGGGCCATGTGCTCGAAGGGCGCTCGCTCCTGCCCGCCCTTCGCGGCGACGAGGCGCCGGCGCGCGATGCGGTCTTCAGCGAATGCGACTATTCGTTTCGCGCCGCGCGCCTGGAGCTCGCGGTCGCGCCCGACCAGGCCCGCGCCTATATGGTGCGCACGCAGCGCTGGAAATACGTGCTCTACGAAGGATTCCGGCCGCAATTGTTCGATCTCGAACGCGACCCTTGCGAGCGGCGCGACCTCGGCGCCGATCCGCAATTCGAATCCGTCCGCCGCGAGCTCGCCGAACGCCTGTTCGCCTGGGCCCGGCACCGGCGCAGCCGTGTCACCATCTCGGACGCCGAGATCGAGAAGCGGACCAATACCCACAAGCAACGCGGCTTTCCGTTCGGCGTGTGGTGAGGTGCCGGCGCCGATTCTTACATGGCCGCGCCGCGAGCCCGGTCGATGACCAGGGCGGGGTGTGACGGCGCCTCGTCGGCGCGCCAAGCCACGTGCCCGTCCGGCCGCACCAGCACCAGCCGGCGCTCGTAGAGTTGCGCAGCTCCAGGATCGGCCACCGCGACAATCTGCAGCGGCATGCGGCACGCTGCGGCTGCCGCCTCGAACGCCGATGCGTCCGGGGCATCGGTGCCCAACCGCAGCAGCACGAAGCCCCGTCCATAGAGATCGAGAATGGAGCGACCATCGCGCAGCCACACATGCGGCGCGCGCGAGCCGGGGCGCGCGGAGGGGACGAAATTTTCCGGATCGTCCGGATAGGGCAGGGTCCCGTCCGGCAGGCAGATCGGCGAGCTCTCGTAGCGGTAGCCGATCTGCAGCCCCACGGTGCGGAACATGCGGCCGACGCGGCGCACCAGCATATCGCCCAGACGCCGGCGCAACTCCGCGGCCGCGGCGCCGGCTTCTTCGATCGCCGCGATCCCGGTGCTGAATTCGTCGTGCGCCAGATAGAAATCCGCCGCCATGGCGACATTGCGTTTCCCGATCGGCCGGCGCTCGCTGTCGTATGACGACAGCAGTTCTGCCCCACCCCAGCCGGCGAGGACCGCGGCGAGCTTCCAGCCGAGATCGACCGCGTCGGCGATCCCGGTATTCATGCCGAGCGCTCCGGTCGGCGAAAGCTGATGGACGGCATCGCCCGCCAGGAAAACGCGGCCATGGCCGTAGCGCTGCGCGACCGCGCTTCGCCGCGTCCAGATGCTGGTGCCCAGCCATTCGACCTCGACGTCGCAGCCGATGGCGCGCCGCAGATAGGCCTGCCGATCGACGTTCTCGGGCGTCAGGGTCCCGTCGCTGTCGAGAACCATCAGCCGCCACATCGCGTTGGCGGGATCGATCAGCCGGATATTCGCCCACAGTCCGCCGCGGTCGATGGCGAGGAAGAAAACCGCCGGTTGCCGGCCGCAAGCCTGCAGCAGTCCAGGGGCGCGGAAATAGACATGCACCGGATGGCCCAGCGTCTCGCCCTCGAGGGCGATGCCGAGGTCGCGGCGCACGGCGCTGTTGGCGCCGTCGCATCCGACCAGATACTCGGCCTCGATGCACTCATGCTCGCCGGTGTCGAGATCGACGATGTTCGCCGCGATGCCTTGCTCGCGCAATTCGAACGAGTTCGAGGCGGCGGCGGTAACGCAAAGCGACATGCGGGAAGGCGCCGGCAAACCGTTGCAGGATCGGATCGAACCACATCTGCGAGCAGGCCTGCAGCCGTTCCGGACTATATGGTTCCGGCTTCTGCTCCATGCG
This sequence comes from uncultured Alphaproteobacteria bacterium, assembly GCA_963744275.1. GTDB lineage: Bacteria > Pseudomonadota > Alphaproteobacteria > Rhizobiales > Xanthobacteraceae > VAZQ01. Next base: position 82,987 of record CAVUSX010000015.1, on the reverse strand, counting down.
CGGCGGCCGCGTCATGCGGCCGAGCTCATGGCCCGCGAGGCTGGTCACGAATGCCACGTCGAGCGGATAGTCCGGCGGAAACGGACAGGCATGCACCTGGGGCGCGACGCCCCAGCGGCGGCAGACCTCCATGGTACGCACGTTCACTTCGTTCATCTTCGGGGTGGCGATGACGCCGTCGGTCTGCTCGACCAGCTCGCAGCGAATGCCGCGCCATCCGAGCTCGCTCGCGAGCGCGAGGCCGACCGGGCCGCCGCCGACGATGAGCACCGGAATCGTCCGGCTCGGGCGCATAGCGGACATTGCGGGCGGCCGCTCAGTCGAGCCGGATATTGGCGGACTTGCCCAGCGCCGCCCACTTCTTCGTTTGCGCCGCGATGACGGCGGCAAAGTCCGCGGGCGAACCGGGACGCGCTACCGCTCCGAGCCGGGCAATCGTCTCGCGCATCTGTGGCGTGGTCAGTGTTTCGACGATCGCCGCATTGAGCATGCGGACGATGGCCGGGTCGGTGCCGATGGGCGCCACGATGCCGAAGAAGGTCGTCACCTCGTAATCCGGAACGCCGGCCTCGATCATGGTCGGCAGGTCGGGGGCGAGCGCAGTGCGGGCGCGGCTGGTCACGGCGAGCGCGCGCAGCTTTCCCTCCCTGACCAGCGGCAGCAGGAGCGTCACGTTGTCGAACGCCATGTGAACGGCTTGGCCGAGAACCGCGGTGACCGATTCTCCGCCGCTGCGATACGGCACGCCCACCAGGCTCACGCCCGCGCGGGACATGAACAATTCCGCGCTCAGGTGCGGCAGGTTGCCGGTCCCGGTATGCGCGTAGTTGATCTTGCCGGGATTGGCGCGGGCGTCGTCGATCAGGTCCTGGACGGAGCGCCACGGCGCGGAAGGGTGCACGACCAGAACATGGAACCCCTCCATGAACTCGGCGACCGGCGCGAAGTCTCGGATCGGATCATACCCGGCGCTCGCGGACAGAACCGGAGTGACCGCGAGCATGCCGGTGCCGGCGGACAGCAAGGTGTAGCCATCCGGCATGGCCCTGGCGACCTCGCGTGTGCCGATCGCGCCGCCGGCGCCCGGCCGATGCTCGACCACGACCGGCTGGCCGAGCTTCGGTGGGAGGATTTGCACCGCCATGCGGGCCGGATCGTCGTTGGGGCCTCCCGGGGCTGCCGGCACCACGATCTTGATCGGCTTGTTGGGATAGGCATCCGCGGCCCGGCCCGAGCGCAGAACGGCGGGCGCCAGGGTGGCCGTGCCGCCCAGGCCGAGCAGGGTGATGAACCGGCGCCGATGCATTGGTTCCCCGAAGTCGAGGCAGGAGCGGATCCGCTGAACCCTATCACAAACGGTCCGCCACCGGGACTTCTTGATCGAGCACCTTCATCGACCCCGGTCGATCACTGAGAACGCGCCGCCGCCCTTCAGCCCCAGCTTCCGGAACACCATGGCGGCCGGGCAGAAGCCCGTGAAGGCGGATTGCAGCATGTTCGCGCCCACGAACGCAGTCAGCCACAGCCAATAGGGGCTGACATACCAAGCCAGCAGCAAGCTCGCCAGGATGATCACCCCGGCGAAGGCCAGCACTGCACGATCGACGTTCATTTCACTCTCCTCGTCACTTGCCGAAACGTCGGCGCGTTGCTCTCCGCAAACGAAGGGTCGGCTCATGCCGCCCCGGCCAGATGGCTGCGTGTCCAGGCCACGATGCGCCGCGTATCCATGGCGCCGGCCGTGCGCGCGATGATCTGTCCGCCGCGCAACAGCAGCAGCGCCGGAATGCCGCTGACACCGAGCTCGGATGCGATTTGGGGTTCCTCGTCCGCATTGACCTTGAGCAGCCGGACATCCGGTTCGAGCTCGGCGGCGGCCTGCTCGAACATCGGCGCCATGATCCGGCATGGCCCGCACCAGGGCGCCCACACGTCGACCAGCACCGCGATGTCGTTGCCGCGGCGATGCTTGTCGAAACGCGTTGCGTCCGCGGCCACCGGGTGGCCCTCGAACAAGGCGCCATGACAGGCGCCGCAACGTCCGGCCTGCACCGGCTTGTCGACGGGGAGCCGATTGGTGGCGGCGCAGTGCGGGCAGACGACGTGTCGTACGGCGAGCATGGCATCACCCCTCGGCCCTCAGGCCGGTTCCTTGATCTTGCGAATGCCGAGCCTGTCGAGAACAAAACGCTCGTAGAACGGCTCGCTCTCGCCACGCCGAATTTTCCGCAGAAAGTATTTCTCGAAAGCGATCTTGGCGTAGTGGACCCAGTCGCCTTTCGACGACCAATTGACGTTGCGGGGCGGAATCTGCGGCGCGGCCACGAAGGCGACCCCGCCGTCGCCGAAATCCGCCAAGCATACCGCATTCCAGGTCGGCTCGGCCGCGGGGGCTTCGCCGCGCAGCAAAGCGCCGATGTTGAGGGCCGTCGCCGTGACCATCGACTCGATCATGAAGCCGGTCTTCGGAACTCCGGTCGGGACCGGGGTGGCGCCGACCGGCGCGATCGCTACTCCGACCCCGATGCCGAACACGTTCGGGAAGGCCGGATTGCGCTGGTGCTTGTCGATGAGGATGAATCCCCGCGGATTGGTCAGTCCTTCGAGGCCTCGCACGGCGGGAACGCCGCGGAAGGCCGGCAGCAGCATCGCGTAGCTGAACGGCAGCTCATGGGTCTTGCGGACGTTGCCGTCCTCGCCGACCTCCTCGACCGTCATCTTGGCGGCTTCGACCGCCTTCACGCGGGCATTGGTGATCCACTTGATATGGTGCTCACGCATCTCGCCTTCCAGCAAACCCTTGGTGTCGCCGACGCCGTCGAGGCCGAGATGGCCGATATAGGGCTCCGCGGTCACGAAGGTCATGGGCACGCGATCGCGGATGCGTCGCCGGCGCAACTCCGTATCCAGGATGAAGGCGAACTCGTAGGCCGGTCCATAGCACGACGCCCCCTGCACGGCGCCGACCACGATCGGTCCCGGCGACTTGACGAAGCGCTCGAAGGCGTCCTTGGCCTTGATGGCATGGTCGACGTGGCAGATCGATTGCGTGTAGCCGTTTGGGCCGAGGCCCGGCACCTCGTCGAAGGCGAGCTCGGGACCGGTGGCGACCACCAAATAGTCGTAGGCGACCGAAGCGCCGTCTTCCAGCTCGATCCGGTTCTCCGCCGGATGAACGCGGCGGGCGCCCTGCGACAGGTAGCGGATTCCCCTGCGCCGCATCACCTCGTCGAGATCGACCTCGATGTCCTGGCGTTCGCGCCAGCCGATCGCCACCCAGGGGTTCGAGGGAACGAAGTGATAGCGCGATCCCTGGCCGATGACCGTGAGCCGATCGTCCGGTCGCAACTGGGGTACGAGCTCATAGGCCATCAATGTCCCGCTCAGGCCTGCTCCCAGGACCACGATTTGCGCCATGGCGTTTCTCCTCGATGGTTCAGGGCGTCGGCGAGAGCCACGCGACTTGCGCGACGCGGGCAGCCGCGTATCTGTTGACTATATATTCCATATTGCGTATATACGCAAGTATGAACATTGAAACCGCACGCATGCAAGTGGCCGCCGATGCGGCGAGCGCCCTCCTCAAGGCGCTCGCCAACCGGCATCGGCTGCTGATTCTCTGCCAGCTCATCGAACAGGAGCGCTCGGTCGGAGAGCTCGCGGCGTTTCTCGGCATCCGCGACTCGACGGTGTCCCAGCATCTGGCTCTGATGCGCCGCGATGGCCTCGTGGCGGCCCGCAGGGACGGACAGACCATCTGGTACTCCATCAACAGTGATCCGGCGCGCGCACTGCTGGAAACGCTCTATCGCGTTTATTGCGGTCGCCCCGCTCCAGCGCCGCGCCGCAAACCTCACGCCCAGAACATAGCGGCGGGCGCACGTAGGAAATTGAGCTAGATCAATGATCGCGGCTGAAGAATTTTGGAAGGGTTTGCCACTGTCGGCTTAAACCACGAGCCGTCAAACAGGGAAGAAGACCAATGCGCGTTCTGGCGATGGTGGTGATGGCGGTCATGTGGATCGGCGTTGCCTTGCCCGGGCCGGCGCGGGCGGAGGACATCTTCGTGGTTGCCCCGCAGATGGTGGCGGACCAGAAGGCGGTCTTCGCCACGGTGGAGAGCCGGCGCATCGTGCCGGCGCGCGCCCGCATCGGCGGCACCGTGGCCGAGCTTGCCGTCAAGGAAGGCGATCACGTCGAGCTCGGTCAGGTCGTGGCGGGCGTGGGCGACGAGAAAATCGCGCTGCAAATGAAATCGCTCGATGCCCAGATCGCCGGCCTGCAGGCCCAGCTCGCTCAAGCGCAGACCGACCTCAGCCGGACCGAGGACCTGGTCGGCAAGGGTACGGTCCCGCGCACGCGCCTGGATGAAGCGCGCACGGCCGCCACCGTCGCCGACAACGCGCTGCGTGCGCGCATCGCCGAACGCTCGGTCGTTGCGCAGCAATTGGCCGAAGGCAGCGTGCTGGCGCCGGCCGCCGGCCGCGTCCTCAAGGTGCCGCTGACCACCGGCACCGTCATCATGGCCGGCGAATCCGTCGCCGACATCGCCGAGCAGGATTTCGTGTTGCGGCTGCGGGTGCCGGAACGGCATGCCGGTTTTCTCAAGGCCGGCGACACCATCCGCCTCGACGCCGCGGAGCTCGGGCAGTCGGAACCGCGCTTCGGAACCATTACGCTCGTCTATCCGCAGATCCAGGATGGGCGGGTGGTCGCCGACGCGCACGTGGATGGCCTCGGCGACTATTTCGTGAGCGAGCGCATTCGGGTCTGGGTTTCGGCCGGCGATCGAGCGGCCTTCATCGTGCCGGCGTCCTTCGTCACGACCCGGTTCGGCGTGGACTACGTCAAGATCCGCTCGGCCGGCGCTGCCGATATCGACGTTCCGGTGCAGCGTGGCCGCGAGCAGCCGCAGCCCGGTCATCCCGATGGAATCGAAATCCTGTCCGGCGTGATCGCAGGTGATCGCTTGGTGAGGCCGTGAATCTCGGCCTCTCCGGACGCTTGACCAAGGCGACGATCCGCTCGCCCCTGACCCCCCTGTTCCTGCTGGCGGCGCTCGCGGTCGGGCTTCTCGCTTTGCTCGTCATCCCGCGGGAGGAGGAGCCGCAGATCAGCGTGCCGATGGTCGATATCACGGTGCGCGCCGACGGGTTGAAGGCGCCCGACGCCGTCGAGCTGGTGACCAAGCCGCTCGAGGCGATCGTCAAGGCGATCGACGGCGTCGAGCATGTCTACAGCCAGACCGTCGACGACCGCGTGATGGTGACGGCGCGGTTCTTCGTCGGTACCAAGGCGGATGACGCGATCCTTCGCGTTCACGAGAAGATCCGCGCCAATTACGACCGCATCCCGGTCGGGATTCCCGAGCCGCTGATCGTCGGTCGCGGAATCAACGACGTGGCGATCGTGGTGCTGACGCTCGCGCCCAAGCCCGCGGCGGCCGCCCGCTACACCGACAAGGACCTCTACCAGATCGCCGACGAGCTGCGCGCCGAGCTCACCAAGATCGACGACGTCGGTCTGAGCTACGTCGCAGGCGGCAGCCCGGAGCAGATCCGGGTCGAGCCCGATCCCGAAAAGCTGTCGCTCTTCGGGGTCACGCTGGCGCAGCTGATCGCCAAGGTGCGGGACGCCAACCGTTCGTTCCTGGCCGGCTCGGTGCGCGATGCCGGCAGCATGCGCACGGTCGCGGCCGGGCAGACGCTCGATCGGAATCCCCGACATCGGGCTGCTGCTCGTCACCACGCGGGACGCTCGCCCGGTCTATGTTCGCGACGTCGCCAGCGTCGTCATCGGCCCGGGCCCGCTCGAGCACCGGGTATGGAGCGATGCGCGCGGCGATGGTGGGGCCTGGACCCGGGCTCCGGCCGTCAGCCTGGCGCTCGCCAAGCGCGCCGGCGCCAACGCCGTGGTGGTGGCCGCGCAGGTGCTCGATCGGCTCGATTCGCTCAAGGGGCGGCTCATTCCGGCCGACGTCGACGTCACCGTCAGCCGCGACTATGGCGAGACCGCCAACGAGAAGGCGAACGAGCTGTTGCTGCATCTCGGCCTCGCGACCGTGTCGATCGTCGGCCTCATCGCGGTGGCGATCGGGTGGCGCGAGGCGGTGGTCACCCTGGTGGTGATTCCGACCACGATCCTGCTCACGTTGTTCGCCGCCAACCTGATGGGCTACACCATCAACCGGGTCAGCCTGTTCGCGCTCATCTTCTCGATCGGCATTCTGGTCGACGACGCCATCGTCATGGTGGAGAACATCGCCCGCCACTGGGCGATGCCGGACGGCCGGCCACGCCTGCAGGCCGCGGTCGAGGCGGTCGCCGAGGTCGGCAACCCGACCATCGTGGCGACCCTGACGGTGGTGGCCGCGCTCTTGCCGATGCTGTTCGTCTCGGGCCTGATGGGGCCCTACATGGCGCCGATCCCGGCCAACGCCTCCGCCGCCATGCTGTTCTCGTTTTTCATCGCGGTCGTAGTCGCGCCCTGGCTGATGCTGCGGCTCGCGCCGCGGGCGCATCTGCCGGGCAGCGCGACAGCCGCGCACCAAGAGGGCCCGCTCGGGCGCATCTACCGCCGGATCGCGGCGCCGGTCCTGCGCTCGCGGCGCAACGCCTGGATATTCCTGCTCACGGTCGGCTTCGCCACCATCGCGGTGTGTGCGCTGTTCTACCTGCAGCAGGTGACCGTGAAGCTGCTCCCGTTCGACAACAAGTCGGAGCTGGCGGTCGTGCTCGACCTGGCGCAGGGCGCGAGCCTCGAGGACACCGAGCGGACCCTGTTTGCGGCCGCCGACATCGTCCATGGACTCCCGGAAGTGACCTCGGTCCAGACCTATGCGGGCAACGCCGGCCCCGTTCAATTTCAACGGGCTGGTGCGCCACTATTATTCGCGCGAGTCCCCCGAGCTCGGCGATCTCCAGATCAATCTTACGGCTCGCGCCGCGCGCAGCCGAACCAGTCACGCCGTCGCGCTCGATCTGCGCGGTCGGCTCAAGGGCTTGACGCTGCCCGAAGGCGCGGTCGTCAAGGTCGTCGAGGTTCCGCCCGGGCCGCCGGTGCTCGCCACCCTGCTGGCGGAAGTCTACGGGCCGGATCCCGTCACTCGCCGGGCCGTGGTGGGAGAGCTCAAGAAGATCTTCGGCGCGGTCCCGTTCATCGTCGACGTCGACGATTTCATCAAGCAGCAGCGTCCCCGCCTGCGCATCTCCATCGACGAGGACCGCCTCGAATTCTTCGGGGTCGAGCAGAGCGACGTCTACGACACCATCCAGGCGCTGCTCGGCGGCGTGTCGGTCGGCTATTCGCATCGCGGCGAGGGCCGCAATCCGATAGAGATTTCCGTCCGCCTGCCCAAGAGCTCGCTTTCCTGGAGCGAATTCCTCGCCTCCTCGCCGGTGGCGGCCAATACGCTCCCTGGCAACAAGACGGTGGTCGAGCTCGGCGACGTCGTTCACGTCTCGCAGGAGCTGGGCTCGCCGACCATCTTCCGCCGCGACGGCCGCTTTGCCGACATGGTGACGGCCGACCTCGCCGGCGCGTTCGAGGCGCCGATCTACGGCATGCTCGAGGTCGACAAACGCATCGACGCGCACGATTGGGGAGCCCTGCCGAAACCGGTCATCGGGTTTCACGGCCAGCCCGAAGACGAGTTGAAGACCACCCTGCTGTGGGACGGCGAATGGGAGATCACCTATGTGACCTTCCGCGACATGGGCGCGGCTTTCGCGGTGGCGATCGTCGGCATCTATATCCTGGTGGTGGCGCAGTTCGGCAGCTTCAAGCTGCCGCTGGTCATCCTCACCCCGATCCCGCTCACCCTGATCGGCATTGTGCTCGGGCACTGGCTGTTGGGCGCGCCGTTCACCGCGACTTCGATGATCGGCTTCATCGCGCTCGCCGGCATCATCGTGCGCAACTCGATCCTGCTGGTCGATTTCATCCGGCATGGATCGGGCGGCGGAAAGCCGCTGCGCGACGTCTTGCTGGAGGCCGGAGCGGTCCGCTTCAAGCCGATCCTATTGACCGCGCTCGCCGCCATGATCGGCGCGGCGACCATCCTGCCCGACCCGATCTTTCAGGGGCTGGCGATCTCGCTGCTGTTCGGCCTCGCCTCCTCGACGCTGCTGACCGTACTGGTCGTGCCCGCCATCTATATCGTGCTGCGCGGCTCGGATGTGGATCGGCGTGCGGTCGCATCAGCCGGGCAGTTGTGACGTCCGACGCCGGACCGTATGGTCTGCGCGGGCGCAACCCGAACGGCGCGCGCAGACGGCGGAAAGGGACGCAGGAATAGGCCATGGATCTATCAATCGCCTTGGAGCGCTACGACCGGCACTTTCCATTCTTCGACGGCACCGCCAAGCCTCCACCAGGCGTCAACCTCAAGGTGTTGCAGGTCGGTCAGTCCGCCGCCGCACGCGACGGCAAGGACCGCCATGGACGAATGCTCGAGGGCGAGTTCGACCTCGCCGAATTCTCGATGTCGACCTATCTGATGGCGATCGACCGCAATATGCCCATCACCGGCGTTCCGGTGTTCCCGCGCCGCTTGTTCAGCGCGGGTCTCATCTTCGTGCGCGCCGGCAGCCCGCTGCGCAGCCCGGCCGAGCTCAAGGGCAAACGCGTCGCAATCCGCTCGTTCCAGACCACGTTGTCGATGTTGGCGAAGGGTGATCTCAAGTTCGAGTACGGGGTCCCGTGGGAGGAAATTCACTGGCTGCTCGAGGCAGAGGAGAAGATCGAATTCGAGCCGAAGCCCGGCATCACGATCGAGATGCTTCCGGCCGGGAGCGATGTCGGTCTTCTCCTGGAGGAGGGAAGGGCGGATGCGGTCATTCAACCCCATCCGCCGCACTCGATCACATCCGGGCAGGTGTCCCTCCGCCGATTGTTTGCCGACCCCGATGCCGAGGAAGCGCGCTACTTCAAGAAGTACGGATATTTTCCGATCATGCACATCCTCGCCATCCGCAAGGAGCTCGCCGAGCGCGAGCCCTGGTTGCCGGGCGCCATGATGGAGATGTACGAGCGCGCACGCGCCATTGCGGCGGACTATTTTTCCGATCCGAACTGGTCGAGCCTCGCCTTCGGGCGCCGCTACTACGAGCGCGAGAAGGCGCTGTTCGGCACCGACATCTGGCCGACCGGCCTCGCCGCCAACCGCAAGAATCTCGAGCGCTTCATGATGTACTCTCGGGACCAAGGCCTGATCCGCGGCGACTTCGCCGTCGACGATCTGTTCGCGCCCGCGGTGCGCAATACATAAGCCGGTTTCACAGACCCTCTAGCTACGCTTGCGCTTGCGCGTCCTCGATTTTCGCTCGTCGACGTTGCGCACCTCGGTGTTCATGCGGACGTCCTTGCGCCGGCGCTTTTCCTGGCGCTTGCCGGTCTCGAAGTAATCGCCTCGGGTCGCCCGCTTCGCACCTTCCTCCATCTCGCTCGGCCATTCGCCCAGCGAGTAGCCGAACCACGGCGATTCCGGCTTGAGCTCGGGCAGACCGAGCTCCTCCCAGATGACCTTCGCGCGCTCCATGTATTCGCGCTTGGGCAGCGAGATCGGCGGGAAATCCTCCTTGAGGGTGGCGTCGATCAGCACCGAGGCGTCCTGCCCGCCGTTGCGCTTGCTGCGCGGCCCATGGCCCTGGTCGCGGTGCGGCAGGATGTGGAAATCGAGGCTCGGATTGGCGCGGTAGGACATGGCCCAGAGGATGGCGTCCGCATTGTCGGGATCGATGTCATCGTTGACGGCGATGACGTATTTGCCGGCCGCCCGGTGCAGGACGGCGGCGCCGTAGAGCGCCCGCCAGGTCTCGGTCGCCGGCGCGTCGCGCTCCATCACCAGCAGGATGACCTTGCGGATGTTGGTCAGCGGCTCGTGCAGCGAGACGCGCTTGACGCATTTGATGCCGAGCGCGTTCTGCAGATGGTTGAGGAACAAGGGCTCCATCCCGATGCGCTTGATCAGGCTCGATTCCGACGGCGTCACCTGGGAGATGATGGAGGTCAGCACGGCATCGCGCCGCCGCGTGATGCAGGTCACGTCCATATAGGCGTTGAATTCCTGCAGATTGACGTGGCCGTGCGATTCGCCGAACGGCGCCTCCGGCTCGAGATATTCGGTATCGATGAAACCCTCGACGACGATCTCGGCCTCGGCCGGCACCAGCAGATCCACCGTCTTGGCTTTCACGACATTGAGCGGCGCGCCGACCAGGGCGCCGGCGACGTAGAGCTCGTCGAGCCGCTCCGGAACCTTCTGCACGGAGGCGAAGGTGACGCAGGGCGGCGCGCCCAGCACGACCGCGGTCGGCAGCTTCTTGAAGCCGCGCGCCCGCAATTTTTCCCAGTGATTGTAGATGCCGGGGCGCAGCTCGAGCGACGGATTCATGCCGAGCCGCCGGCGCGCCTTCACCTGGCCACGGTAGTTGCCCATGTTCTGGACGCCGGTGTCCGGGTCCTTGGTGATGTACTGCGACAAGGTCGCATAGGGCGCGATGTCCCAGCCGGGCGTCGAGATCGGGAACGGAATGCCGTCGAGACCCTGGCCCGGCTTGTCGAGTGCCTTGCCGGAAATCACGATCTCATGACAGGGGGCGTCTTCGACGATCCGCGGCGGAATTGGATTTTGCATGGCGCGTACCCAGCGCTCGTCGATCTCCTCGAATGGGCAGCCGATACCGATCCGATAGATTTCACGGTTGGCCGCCAGCCCTCCGATCAGCACCGGGATGTCGTACTTGCGGCCCTTGCTGTCGACCACGTTGGTGAACAGGAACGCCTTGCGGTCCTTCTCCGCGATCCCGCCGCGAAACTGCCACCGCACCAGCGGGTGCATTTCGGTGTCCTTGTTGATCGGACGGTCGACGGTGATCAGCTGTCCGGCCGCCGCGAGGGCCCGGATGTGGTCGTGCAGGTCCGGATAGGCGCGGCCGACCGGCTGTTGTTTCGATTTGGTGGTGGCGTCCATCTCGTGCCGTCCAGTACGGTTTTTGTTCGAGTTATATCGCGCAGGCTCGTAGGGCGGGCAACGCGCCATCAGCGCCGAATGACGTGGCACGGTGTAGCGGCGCGTTGCCCACGCGGCCGGACCTCGCGGTACGCGTGGGCAAAATTGCGCAACTCCGTGCAATCAGCATCGCAGTGCCAGGCAATTTTGCCCACCCTACGAAGCCTGAGAATGCTCCAAGCTCAGCCGACCACCAGGGCGGCGTGCTGGCTCTGGCCTTCGCTGAGGCCGCGTGCCTTCATCCAGTCATAGGCCCGGTTGAACAGCGTCGGATCGTAGTAATCGACGTGCTTGTAGTGGACGAAGGCGCGCAGCAGCTCGCGCGGCTCGAGCGCGCCCTTCGCATGCGCCGTGACGTGGTGGGCGTATTTGTAGAAATCCGCGTTGATGAGGTCGACGGCCTTGTTCTCGGCGTCGTAGTAGGCCTTGCTCTGCTCCGGCGTCAGGTCGGGCGCGATGACCTCGCCGCCGCGGTAGAACGAGGCCGCGATGATGTGCGCGCCTTCCTTGAGGCCGAGGCTGATGAAGGGCTCCATCACGGCGATCGCGCGGGCGGTGCGATTCTTCAGCGCCGCGTAACGCATCTGCGGCAGCCCGCCGTTCTCGATCTTGACGTGCTCGGCACCGACCGCGCTTTCGAGCATCTGCAGGGTCGTGTAGTGGGAGCCGGTGAGCTCCTGCACCAGGACCGGAACGTCGGCCATGTCGCGCGGCACCTGCAGGGCCTCCTCGAAGGTCAGGATCGCCTGCGCCGCCACCGCCGCGCGCAAGGCCGCGATGTTGCCGCCGCGCTTGCCGCGCTCCAGCCGGTCGATGCTGGCCCATTCGCAAACGTTGTAGCTGTCGGCCGAGCCGCAATCGAACAGCTGCTCCTTGAGGCGCGACATGATGGGGCGGTCGGCGCTGTCCTTTTCGCGGTCCGCATAGGTGGCCGAGAAGCTGACGTCGAGCCCGGCCTTGGCGAACAGCCCTTCCTCGATGCCGACGATGACCGGAAGGTCGAAAACCGGATTGTTCGGTGCGATCCTGACGGTGGGTAGCACTTGGGCTGGCGACATTTTGTTTCTCCTTATCCGATGTTCGTTAAAGATTCCCGCCAGGTGCGCCGACGGGATGTCGATGGGCCGAATGGCCGGCTTGCGCGCCGCATCAGTGCTTGTCCGGGTACCGGCTGACGAATCCGTTCCGGTTCGGCATCTGCACCTTCGGCAAGGTCTCGGCGTTCATGGTATCGTTCTCGCCGATGATCCGGTTGCCGGCGAGGATAAAGGCGGTCAGCGCATAGACCTCGTCGTTGCTGAGCGATTTCGGCTGCGGCCATGGCATCGCGCGCCGCGTGAAATCGAAGATGGTGGTGGCGTTGGGCACATAGAGCGCCATGGTGCGCTCCGACTTGCCGGGCGCGTTGGTGAGGGCCGCGTTTTTCCCGCCTTGGCCGTCCTTGCCATGACAGGGTTCGCATTTCTGCGCGAAGATGGCGGCGCCCTGGGCCGGCGTGCCGCTGCCCGGCGGCAGACCCTTGCCGTCGGGCCCGATGCTGATGTCCCAGAGCGCGAGATCGGCCTCGCTGACCGGCTTGCCGAGCCCGGGATGGTCGGCGGCGATGGCGGTGCCCGCAAAGGTCAGGGCGAGCGTGATGACGACGGCGCGTTGCTTACCCGTAGACATGCTTGGCCTCCCCGTTGCTGTCGATGGCCCAGCTGGTGATGACGTTCATGTGCCCCATCGGGAAGGCGGTCACCGGAACGTTGACCTTCGGAGCGCCGCGCTCGGCGAACATCTCCTCGCGCGTGGGCTGCACATTGCCGGACTCGTCCCAGGCGCGGCTCTGCAGCACCGCCGGCTGGCCGTCCCAGCGCCAGGGCAGGCGGAAGCGGGTCAGGGCCTTGGGGAGCACCGGCGCATCGAGCGCGGCCTGTGCCCAGCTCTTGCCGGCGTCGGCCGAGACCATGACCTTCTCGATCCGCCCATTGCCCGAATAGGCGAGGCCGGAAATCTCGTAGAAGCCCGGTCCCTTGAGGGTCAGCCCGGGCGAGGGGTGGGTGACGAAGGACTTGACCTCCATCGGAAAGAAGAACTGCCAGATTTTCGGGCCCGCCACCCGATAGGTGTATTGCAGGGTTTCGTTGATCGCCATCACCGGCTCCTCGATGAGCTTGATCCGGTGCAGCCATTTCACGTTCATGTTGCCCTCGTAGCCGGGCACCAGGAGGCGCATCGGATAGCCTTGCGCGGAGGCGATGCGCTCGCCGTTCTGATAGAGCGCGATCATCGCGTCATCGAGCGCCTTGGGCAGCGGAATGCTGCGATTCATGCTCGGCCCATCGGCGCCTTCCGCCAGCAGCCATTTCGCCTTCGGGTCGATGCCGGTCTCCTCCAGGAGGGTCGACAGCTTCACCCCGGTCCATTGCGAGCAGGACAGCAGGCCGTGGATGGCCTGCACATTGGCCTGCACCGGGTCCTTGCTGTAGAGCGGCGCGCTGTTGCCGCCGCATTCGACGAAGTGGATTTGCGACACCATCGGATAGCGCGACAGCGCCTCCAGGTCGTAGACCAGCGGCTGCTTCACCAGCCCATGGATCGCCAGGCGGTGCTTGGCCGGGTCGATGTCGGGGAAGCCGGTGCGCGACACCACGAAATGCAAGCCGGCCGGCGTGATGGTTCCGTTCAGGAGATGGTGCGGCGTGCGCGCCTGGCTGGTGCGCGGCTCGTTGTTCGGATTGGTCAAGGTGCGCACCACCTTGCTCTCGTATTTCGGCGGAACCCCATAGGGCGGGATCGCGGTGCCGGGCGCCAGGCTCCAGGGATCGACCGGCAGCGGCTCGGCGCCGGCGGCGCTGAGCGAGGTGCCGACCCCGGTGCCGGCGGCGCCGGCCAGCAGCAGTCCGCGCCCCAGCAAAGCCCGGCGGTCGAGCAACCCGTTGCCGGCGGCATCCGGCATGGATGAGGCGAGCTAGTCTCTTCTGTTTGCTTGTCATGGTTTCCTCCGTCGAGGCGTGGCGACCGCCCGAACATCTTCGGGCCGTCGAGCGACCATAGCATGTTTAATGCGCCCTTCCATCGGCCCCATGGGCTACCCGGCACCGGCTGGTCCGGCCGAAACGGCATCATTCTCCCTCCACCACGCCGGTGATTTATGCTAAGCGTGCGCGGTCGAACCAGGGAGAGACGCGAATGGATCGCAGAGGAATATTCAAGGTCATGGCGGCGACGCTTTTGGCGGTGCCGTTCGTCAATCGGAAAGCCGCCGCCGCCGAGGGCGACAAGAAGACGCACAAGCTGGCCATCCATGTCGACCAGAACGATGCCGACGTGATGAAGCTCGCACTCAACAATTCGCGCAATGCCTTCGAGCTTTACAAGGCGAAGGGCGAGGAGCTGGCGGTCGAGATCGTTTGCTACAGCCAGGGTCTCCACATGCTGCGTGACGATACCTCGCCGGTGAAGAACGAGATCCACGAGGTGCGCAAGGTCGTGCCGCAAATCGCCTTCGGCGCCTGCAACAACACCAAGAACGCGATGGAGAAGAAGGAAGGCAAGCCGGTGCCGATCATACCGGAAGCCACCATCGTGCCGGCCGGCATCGTGCGGCTGGTGGAGCTGCAGGAAGACGGCTACCACTACGTCAAGCCGTAGCGCTCGTCGCTCCCGTAGGGCGCAATCGCTCTATCGCGCCGCTTGGCGATGGCGCAATAAAGCGATTGCGCCCTACGAGGGGCGCAAATCGAGCAGACGTGCGCGGCCCCGGAGGGGCAAGCTCTATCGCTTCGCTGCGGCCTGCGCGACCAGCTCCTTCAGCTTGGCGCGGATCGGATCGAACGGGCCGAGCTTGTGCTGCTCGGGGCTGAAGTCGTCCGCATAGGGTCCGTAGGCGGTATCGACCGGCTTCTGCAAGCGGTTCGGGAAATCCTTGTCGAGATTGGCCCGCTGCGGCCGCTCGGCGCTGTTGATGAAGCCCGCCACGTCATAGGCATCCTGGTCGCTCAGGACCGGGGCCGCGTAGGTGGTGCCGAACGGCATGTTGTGCTTGACGAAGGCAGCCGCGCCCAGGAGGCGGGCCATGCCGGCGCCGTTGTTGTAGCTGTCGGGACCCCAGAGCGGCGGAAATTTGTAGCCATTCCCGGTCGCGGCACGTTGTCCCAAGCCGTCCTTGCCGTGGCATTCCGCACAGACTTGCGCAAAGACTTGGCTGCCGTGTCCGAGGTCGGCGGCGCGCCCGGGTTCCTTGACGTTCATGGCGCCGGACCCGACCAGCTTGGCGCCGTCCGGGATGCCGCCCGAAACCCACTTCGCATAGGCCAGGAACGCCTTCATCTCGAGGCTCGAAAGCGGCAAGGCGCGACCGTTCATGCTGCGCTCCATGCAGCCGTTGATGCGGTCTTCCAGCGTTCCGACCTCACCCTCGCGCCCGCGATATTGCGGAAACTGGCCCCAGACCCCGGTCATCGGCATCGCATAGGGCTGCGTGCCGGCCTTGAGGTGACAATTCTGGCAGGTGAGGTTGTTGCCGGCGTAGCGCTTCGCCGGATCGGCAACCGCCGGCCCGATCTGGTTGGCGGTATCGGTCATGAGGGCGTAGCCGTATTTGACGAGCTTGCCGAACGCATCGTTTCCGACAGTGCCGATGTCGGGCGGCGTCCACTCGGTCAGATTGACTTGCGCAACATCGGCGGCCAGCACGCCGTGGCTCGCCGTGATCTTGCGCCGCCGCAATACCGCAACAACAACCGACATCAGGCCATACGAACCGTTGCATTGAGATTTTCCCTCGATGCCCTCGGATCAATCGCGCGGCATCTTGATCCGATCGCCAAGGCTTTGCAAGCCGACCCGGCCACTCCGATGCGTTGTGCATCGGTGCAGGGCACGGCCTTTGCAACGCTGTAGCGCCTTGGCCGGATCGAAGGCGGGCGCCAGCGGGCAGGACATCCCTCGGATGGTTGCCGTCCTTGCGAATTGCCTCACAAGTCTCGGGCGGGATAGACGGACTGCGCCGCGGAGACATCGATGCTCGGCCTTGCTGACGTCTTGACCATCCTGTCCGGCGCTCTCGTCGGTTTCACGCTTGGGCTGGTCGGTGGCGGCGGGTCGATCCTGGCGGTCCCGCTTCTGATCTATGTGGTCGGCGTTCCGTCCGCGCACGTCGCCATCGGCACCAGCGCGGTCGCGGTAGCGACGAGCGCGGCGGCCAACCTGATCGGCCATGCCCGCGCCGGGAACGTCGAAGTGGTCTTGCGCCTTCGTGTTTGCCGCCTTTGGAACGGTCGGGGCGGCGGGGGGAGCCGCGCTCGGCAAGATGATCGATGGCGGCAGGCTTCTCGCCCTGTTCGGCGTCCTGATGGTGATGGTCGGGTTGCTGATGCTGCGACCGCGCCGGTCCGCCGGCGATGCCGCGGTGCGCCTGACCTTTGCGAACGCGCCGCGTCTGCTGCCGCTGCTGATCGCCTTTGGACTGGGCGTCGGGATGCTGTCGGGATTCTTCGGGATCGGGGGCGGCTTCCTGATCGTGCCCGCGCTCGTTGGAGCGACCGCAATGCCGTTGATCTGCGCTATCGGATCCTCGCTGGTCGCGGTCACGGCCTTCGCGGTGACCACGGCGGTCAGCTATGCGGTCGCCGGGCTGGTGGATTGGCGTCTCGCCGCCCTGTTCGTCATCGGCGGGGCGGCCGGCGGCGGCCTCGGGATCAGGCTCGGGGCCCGCCTCGCCGGGCGCAAGCGGGCGTTGTCCCTGGTGTTCTCCGCCGTCGTGATCGCGGTCGGCATCTATGTGGTCGGCGCCGCGACCTTGACTTGGGCGCCGCCGCAGGTCTCAACCTTGCACCGCGATGAAAGCTCCGACCATTTCAGCCTCAGGTGACGGATGTCCTACAAAACCTTGATGACCCACCTCGACCTCGATGAGGGTGGGGAGGGCCGTGTCGGCCTCGCCGCCGCGCTGGCCGAACGCTTCGACGCGGCGCTGATCGGTGTCTCGGCCTGGGCGCCGAGTCCCGCGTTCGGCGCCGACGGCGCGATGATCGAATCCATGCCCGAGCTGCCCGATTTGGCCGTGATGGAGGACTTGCTCAAGACCAGGGGTGACCGGTTTCGCGCCATCGCCGGCAAGGGGGCAGAATGGCGGTCGGGGATCGAGCTGCCGACCGAATTCGTCGTGCGGGAGGGCCGAGCCGCCGATCTGCTGATCGTCGGGGGCACCCGTCACCCGATGTTGCGCGATCCCTACCGCTGTGTGGATCCCGGCGCCGTCCTGCTGCAGGCCGGCAGACCCGTTCTCCTGGTCCCGCCCGGCGTCGCGTCCCTGGTCGGCAAGCGCATTGCGGTGGCGTGGAAGGACACCAGGGAGGCCCGCCGCGCCATCACGGATGCGCTTCCCCTGCTGCAGCGGGCCGAAACGGTCGCCATTGTCGAGATTTGCGAGCCAGAGGAAGAATTGAGCGCGCGGCATCGCCTGGCGGACGTCAGGCAGTTTCTGGCGCGCCACGGCGTCGGCACTGCTGCCGAGCGCGTCAGGCCGATCGAGGGGACGGCGACGAGCTCCCTTTTGGGTTTCGTCCGCGATGAGGCCATCGAGCTGATCGTCGCGGGCGGCTACGGACACACGCGGCTGGGGGAGTGGATCTTCGGCGGCGTTACCCGTGATCTGCTGACCCATAGCCCGGTGTGCTGCCTGCTGTCGCACTAGCATTCTTGCACTGTCGCATTTTCGGACGGAAAACCGGTTTCCACCCCGCCTCCGCGGGGGCGGGCATTTTCCTGAAAATGCTCTAAAGCCGCCCGATTCCGTCTCGGCTTCTGCGGCTCACCCGGCTTGATTTGCATCAATATGCATTCGCCTGCACTCGCCTAGAGAGGACATGCAGAAACGCAGGACGCAACTGCGAAAAAGGAGCGCTCGAATGACCTTGCCGCATGAGTTCAAACGTATCCGGCTCAATCTCGCGCGATCGAAGGAATATCCCTCCGGCTCCGATCGGCACGGCTACGAATTCGTCGCTCCGCTCGATGTCCGGGGCCACATCGACCCGAAGCTCTGGCAGCAATATCGCGAGCACTGCGGCGTGCGGCGCTTCTGGGGCGATGAAGGCGAAACCGGTCACCTCGTGCACAAGCCGGGCGGAGTAGAGCATGCGCGCTGGGTCTTTCAATACGATCCCGCGCCCGATGATGACGACGAAGCCGGGTATCGCTTCGGCTCCCATGTCTTCGCCCCGGGCGAATATGTCTCGATCCGCGACCACGATGACGACGAGATCCACACCTTCAAGGTCGCCTCCGTCGAGCTGGCCAAGTAGTCCGGCTGGGGACGATTTGCCGTTTGACCCAGATCAAAGCGCCCGGCGGCCGTTGCGCCATATTTCGCTTCCTTTGAACCCAGGAGGCGACCGATGTCCATTGAGACCGTCGTCGGGATGGTTGCGATCACCATTCCGTTCATCCTTTTCGCAGCCGTGTTGTACTGGGCCGAGCTCCAGACCCGTAGCCATAGCCATTAGGGCTGGCGGAGCCGGATAGCGATGCGATGGCCTCGACTGCGATCCGGCTCCAGGTCGCCGATTGCGGCGGCTCGAATCCGCGATTGCCGCCTTCCTCCCGAGCGTTCGCATTTTCGGCGCGGATTATGATTTAGATCAATATCAAGCCGGCGGATCTCCCTTAACCTTTGCATAGTGCGCTGGCCGCGCATCGAACCGAAGGTTACGCGCAGAGGAGATTTCGATGATTTCAGCAGTCAGGCTTCGCCATATCGC
Source organism: uncultured Alphaproteobacteria bacterium (assembly GCA_963744275.1). Taxonomy (GTDB): domain Bacteria; phylum Pseudomonadota; class Alphaproteobacteria; order Rhizobiales; family Xanthobacteraceae; genus VAZQ01. Next base: position 64,228 of record CAVUSX010000015.1, on the reverse strand, counting down.
CTATTGCGTGCTTTTGGCGATGACGCTTCTGCCGCGATCCGGATTGGCGGCCGACGCCGACAACGGCAGGCGCCTCGCCCAGCGCTGGTGCCAGGCTTGCCACGTGGTGACGGAAGGGCCGCGGGCGTCGACCGACGGGGCGCCGCCGTTTGCGAGCATCGCGGCACGGCCGGATTTCGACGCCGCCAAGATGGCGTTGTTCCTTCTGGATCCGCATCCGAAAATGCCGGACATGTCGCTGACGCGCTTCGAGGCCGGGGATCCGCGGCCTATATCGGCTCCTTGGCGCATGCCGCGCCTTGAGCCCGCACGACGACGGCTGGCATCCGATCTCGAGCGCGCCGTTCGACCAGGATATCGAGCTCAGCGTGATCGAGGCAAACGAGGTGCACGCGCTCCTGTTTCCATGCCGGCGCACCGCGCGGGGATGGGTCAATGCATCGGCCAAGTCCGCGGTTTCGGTCCGACCTACGCACTGGCGTCCCTGGCCGAATGCCCCGGATTGACGCGCATCAAGATCGCAGCGGGCTGATCGGTGCAAAGTTGAAATCGGGGGCCGCTCGCCCTCAACCGAGCCATCGGAGGAGACGCATATGCGCTTATCGTATTTGAGCTTCTTGGTCATTGGAGCCGCGATTGCGGCCCCGCAGGTTCAGGCGCAGGGCGACCTGCAGCAGGGCCGCGCGCTCGCAAATCAGGTGTGCGCCGAATGTCATGCGGTCGGGGTCGGGATTCACGCTCGCCCAATGTGCTGGCCCCGAGGTTCGAGGCGGTCGCCGCCACCCCGGGCATGACGGCGGCGGCCTTGAACGCCTTCCTGCATACCTCCCATCGCGCCATGCCCAACCTCGTGCTCACGGCCGATCAGGCCAGCGGGATCATCGCCTACATTTTGAGCCTGAAGAAGTGAGAGCACATTGTTGCTTTCGCGAAGGCCAGGCATGCATGCCCTGAGCAAGAGTGCGCTGCTGGCGGCTTTGCTGGCGGGCTTGCAGCCGGTCCGGGCGCAACCCGCGTCCGCTCCGCCGTTGGTGCTGGAATGCGCGCCGTGCCACGGCTTTGATGGAATCGGGCAGGATGACGGCATCCCGAATCTGGCCGGTCAGCACCGGACCTATCTGGAGCGTCAGGTGCAAGCCTTTCGCAGCGGCGCGCGCCGGCATCCGGAGATGAACTTCTTCGCCCGCCAGGCGAGCCAGGACGAGTTCACGACCATCCTCGGCTACTATGCGGGCCTGCCCCGGCCATAGTGCCTATTTGGAAATGTCAGCCCCGCGCCCGATGCGGGGCGGGATGCCGTCATTTGATCTTGATCAATGCGTGCGCGCCCGCGGTGCGAGCTATTTGGATCGTCCGAAAAACATGGCCCGACCGAGGAGAATGATCATGACAGTTGCCGCCAAGCAGAAAACCGCGTCAGGCAGCAGCGCGGCGCCCGTCAAGGCGCGCGAGCTGATGGAGCAGCTCAACGCCGATGCCGGCAAGCTCAATATCTGGGTGCGCACGGAGCTCAATGCCCCGGCCCAGCGCGCGTGGTTTGCCGACACCGGCGGTACGACCGGAGCGGGCAAGCTCGCGAGCGGCGGCCGGGTGGCGGCCAACCAGATCAAGACGCTACCGTGCCGATGGCGCTGGAAGGACTACGGGCCGTTCCTGGAGCGCATCGAGGCGATCGCGCGTCGCGCCGACGTCTCTCCATCGAGTTTGCGGATCGCCAGAGCATTCTCCTGACCAACCCCGGCCTCGGCGGCCGGCTGCAGGTCACCACCACGATGCGCACCGCGATCTCGATCTACACGCCCGGCGACGTCGCCCCCGCGCACATCCACAGCGCCAATGCCAGCCGAACCATTCTGTCAGAGCGGGGCGGCTATACCAATGTGGAGGGCGAGCGCTGCGAAGCCGTCCGCGGCGATTTGATCGTCACCCCGAACGGGACCTGGCATGACCACGGCAACGAATTCGAGCACGCCGGTGATCTGGATCGACATGCTGGACTGGCCCCTGATGGAGGTCCTGGACTGCGCCTGGGTCGACATGGACTTCCGCGGCGACGGAGCGCAGAGCAACGCGAAGATCCAGAAGTCGGTGCATTCCAACGGCTATTCCGGCCGCCTCTATGGCCATGGCGGCCTCAAGCCGACCTTCGTGTCCCACCAGCGCGGCTGGGGCCAAAATCCCGATGCCATGATCCACTATCGCGGCGCCGACGTGCGCGAGGCCCTCGACGGGTTGCGTAACGAGAAAGGCGATCCGTACGAGGGCATCCACATGCAGTTCGTCAATCCGGTGAACGGAACGCCGGTCGGCATGGTGATGGACTATGCGGCCCAGCTGCTGCGGCCGGGCGAGGAGACGCTGCCCAAGCGCGAGACCTGCGCCACCTTCATGGTGGTCATGGACGGCCAAGGCTATACCGAGGTCGGCGGGCAACGCTTCGAATGGGAGCGCAACGATATCGTGGTGATGCCCAACTTCCTGTGGCGGCATCACGTCAATACCGGCAAGAAGGACGCCGTTCTCTACACCACCTCCGACGCTTCGCTGATGCGCAACATCGGCCAATACCGCGCCCAAGGGAGGGCGCTGGACGGCAGCGTGGTCCAGCTGGTGGCGTAAGTCGTTTTGAGAGCGATGCGCTCCGCATGTAATCCGGCGGGGCGACGGCGGACGCCGCCTTCGGGCGGCGTTCGTTTGCTTGGACGGTGGATCCGACGGGCGGCAACCTTCGCAATCTTTGATCCAGGTCAAAGACCTGTTCGGCGTTTCTTGTTCAATATTTGTCGTGACGCGCAACCTATCGGCATCGGATGGACGGACATGACCTTGCGGACGCAACAGAACGAATTCATCACCAGGACCGGCCCCGGCACCCCGATGGGCGACATGTTCCGCCGCTACTGGACCCCCGTCCTTTTGGCCGAAGAGCTGCCCGCCAACGACTGCCCGCCGGTGCGCGTCAAGGTTTTGTCCGAGCGGTTGGTGGCGTTTCGCGACAGCCTGGGGCGTTATGGGCTGATCGATGAATTCTGCGCCCATCGCGGCGTGTCGTTGTGGTTCGGGCGCAACGAGGAATGCGGCTTGCGCTGCCCCTATCACGGCTGGAAGTTCGATTTCACCGGGCAATGCATCGAGGTTCCCTCCGAGCCCGAGGAAAGCGGCTTCGCCAAGAAGATCAAGCTCACGTCCTATCCTCTGGTCGAGCGCGGCGGCGTGCTGTGGACCTATATGGGGCCCGAGCAGCACAAGCCGCCGCTGCCGGAATGGGAGTTCGCCACGGTCAAGCCGGAGCAGCGCTTCGTCTCCAAGCGCCTGCAGGAGAGCAACTGGCTGCAGGCGATGGAGGGTGGCATCAATTCGAGCCATGTCTCGTTCCTGCATCGCGGCAACATCAACTCCGATCCGCTGTTCAAGGGCGCCAAGGGCAATCAATACAATCTCAGCGACGCGCGGCCGGTGTTCGAGGTGGTGGAGAGCCCGGGCGGGCTCTATATCGGGGCCCGCCGCAATGCCGAGGAGGGCAACTACTACTGGCGCATCACCCAGTGGGTGATGCCGTCGTTCACCATGATCCCGCCGCGCGGCGGCCATTCGGTGCACGGCCACTTCTGGATTCCGATCGACGACGAGCACTGCTTCGCCTGGAGCTACGACTTTCATCCCACCCGGGCGCTCACCGAGGCCGAGCGTGAAGCGATGAAGAAGGGCAAGGGCATCCATGTGCTCAATATGCCCGGCACCTACCGTCCGGTCGCCAACAAGGACAACGATTATCTGATGGACCGGGCCGCCCAGCTGCGCGGCGACACCTATAGCGGCGTCGAGGGCATCGCCATGCAGGATGCCTCGCTGCAGGAGAGCATGGGGCCGATCGTCGACCGCACCAAGGAGAACCTGGTCTCCACCGACAACGGCATCATCATGGCGCGCCACCGTCTGATCCAAGCCGCCAAGGCCCTGGCCGAGAAGGGCGAGAGGCCGCCCGGCGTCGACCTCGCGCATCAGCGCGTGCGCTCGGCGGCGCTGATCCTGCCGCCCGACCAGGTGTTCAAGGACGCGGCGCGCGAAGCCCTCACGGTGCGCCCCGGGACGGCGGTCGCGAGCGTCTGACCCGGCGCTTGCAGGCGAGGCGTTCGGATCGAGCTTCGGCGCCGTGTCGCCGGCACCGTTTGCTGGCACACATCGGCCGGAGGTGTAGCGGCCACACGCCGATGGCGTCTTAAGAAGAGGATTCTCCAAGCTGAACAGCTCGGCCTGGTCATCGTAGGAATACAGCTCGGCGTAACGGCCCCAGTGGATCACCGTGCGCAACGTCTCCTGCGCGGCTTCCTCGGACAGGGAGTCCTCCAGCTCGGGCTCGAACCTTACCAGCGGCGCGCGATGGCCGGGCCGCTCGTCGAGAACGCGCCGGATGTGCGCGGCCAGCGGAACGTTGGTGCGCAGGCGCTCGGCAAATATGCGCTTGCGCGGCTCTACTTCGGAATCCGCAAAGGTCCGGCCGGTCGGAGTGGAACGGATGTCACCCTGCTCGAGCTCTGCAAATCCCAATATCTGCAGAGCTTCGGCGATCTGAAACAGCTCGTCGGCCTCGAGCTGCAGCCGATCGCCGATCTCCGGCAGATCGGCATGGCCGCCGAAATGCGGTGATGCCAGAAGCTCGAGCAAGCCCGACATCAGATTGGTTCCGACGGGGGGAAGCTGGCTCGCCAGGGAAAGGGAGCTGGGTTGCCCCTTTGCACGGTCGCTGGACGGGGCACGTTGCGTCATTCTTATGTAGATGTCATCGACCATCTTGCGGAACGCCGGGTCGAAGCGATTGCGCGGATAGGGCAGCGTGACCTTGATCTCCGCGGCTACCCGTCCAGGGTTGGAGGAAAACACCAGGATGCGGTTGCACATCAGCACCGCTTCCTCGATGTTGTGCGTCACCAGCAGGACCGATTTGATGGGAAGCTTCTTTTCCTGCCAGAGGTCCAGGAAATCCGTTCGCAGGGTCTCCGCGGTCAGCACGTCCAACGCCGAGAAGGGCTCGTCCATCAGCAGTATCGCGGGGTTGACCACGAGGGCGCGGGCAAAACCCACGCGTTGGCGCATGCCGCCCGACAGCTCGCGGGGATAGGCAGATTCGAAGCCGTCCAAACCGATTGTATCGATGGCGGCGAGCGCGCGGCGGCGCATCTCCGGCTCGGCGATACCGAGCGCTTCCAATCCCGCCTCGACGTTCTCCAGAACCGTCAGCCACGGAAACAAGGCGAACGTCTGGAATACCATGGCGACCCCGGCGCAGGGACCCATGACGGGGCTTCCGCAATACATCACTTCGCCGCCGGTCGGATGCATCAGGCCGGCGACAATGCGCAACAGGGTGGATTTGCCCGAGCCGGAACGGCCGAGCAATCCCACGATTTCTCCCTCCTGCAATGTCAGATCGACATCGTTGAGAACGACGATTTCCCCGCCCGAGGGCTTCGCGAAGCAATGGCGCACCCCGGCGCACGAGAGCAACGATCCGGCGCCGAAGCCGTGGTTCTCGATGACGTTCATGAAGAACCAGGCTCCCGATCAATCGAGGCGAAGCTTGCGCTCGGAAAGGCGATAGAGCGGTCGCCACACGGCGCGATTGAACAGCGTCACGAACAAGGAAAGCATCACGATCCCCAGGACGATGCGAGGGTAGTCGCCGGCTTCGGTGGTCTTGGCGATGTAGGCTCCCACCCCGTGCGCGGTCAGGGTGGTATCTCCCCACTTCACGTATTCCGGGACGATGCTGGCGTTCCATGCTCCGCCTGAAGCGGTGATCGCCCCGGTGATGAAATAGGGGAAGATGCCGGGCAGAATGACGGTACGCCACCATTGCCATCCCCGGATGCGAAAGGTGCTGGCGGCTTCCCGCAGATCCGTGGGGAATGCCGAAGCTCCCGCGATCACGTTGAAGAGAATGTACCATTGCGTACCCAAGATCATGAGCGGGCTGACCCAGACGTCCACGTTCAGGTCGAAGCGCACGATCAGCACGACGGCGACGGGGAACAGGAGATTGGCCGGGAAGGCGGCGAGGAATTGAGCCAACGGCTCATTCGCTCGGCCCAGCGCGGCCGCAACCCGATCCATACGCCCAGCGGCACCCATATCAAGCTCGCCAGCGCGATCAAGATCACCACCCGCAGCATGGTGACGGCGCTCAGAACGAACACCTCCCACAGGTCGCTCCAGGTCAATTCGCCGCTGACGTATTGCACGACCTGCCACACGCAGTAAGCGGCAGTGGCTGCGACGATCGCGTACCACGCCACGTCGATCACGCGTGACGAGATGGCCCCTTCAATTCCCGCCTTTTTCACAGGCAACCGAATTCGCAGCGAGAACCGAAACGCGTTGCCGAAAGGAATGGTCAGCAGGCGCAGAAATCGGGTCTTTTGGACGAGGTCGAGCACCCAGAATTCAGGAACCGACTGCGCGGCCGTCTGCTCGAATCGGAACTTATCGGACCAAGCCACCAGCGGGCGAAACATGCATTGATCGTAGATGACGATGACGACCGTCATGGCCAATATGGCCCAGCCGACGGCCGCGAGACTTTTCTGCTCGATCGCCATCGCGACATAGGAGCCGATGCCGGGCAGGGTGATCGTCTTGTCGCCGACGGTGATCGCCTCGGACGCCACCACGAAGAACCAGGCGCCCGACATCGACATCATCATATTCCACACCAGGCCCGGCATCGCGAATGGCGCATCGAGGCGCCAGAAACGTTGCCAGGCGGAGAAGTGAAATGCCTGGGCTGCCTCTTCCAGATCGCGCGGAACCGTGACCAGGGACTGATAGAAGCTGAACGCCATGTTCCACGCCTGGCTGGTGAAAATGGCGAATACGCATGCCAATTCCGCGCCCAGCACCCTGCCCGGGAACAAGGACATGAAAAAAACCACGGTGAAGGATATGTAGCCGAGGATCGGTACGGACTGGAGGATGTCGAGCATCGGAATGAGAACCAGGCCGGCGCGGCGGCTCTTGGCGGCAAGCGTCGCATAGGTGAAAGTGAACACCAGCGAAGCCACCAGCCCCGCCAGCATGCGCAACGTCGTTCGCAATGCGTATTCAGGCAGATTGAGCGGGTCGAGCGAAAGCGTAGCCTGCTGGACGACCTCCAAGGGCGCCTGCATCTGGCGGACGCCGATGAACGCGAGCGCCAGGCCGCCCAGGATCAGCGGCGCCGCCACCAGATCCCACCGGTTCGGCAGAAAAGCCCGAACCGTACCGCCGACGGCGAGGTAGGGGTGGTCGGTCATTCGTTCACCTGTGTGCCACCAGAGCACCCGCGCGCGATGCCGAGTCGCGGCGCCGCGGATTCGTCATGTTTATCAATGCGATATCAGGGATGGTCAGTTGTCGTGACCGCCCAACAGCGCCGCCAAATCACCGAGTATTGCTCATGGGGAAAAGCCTGAGAAGGGAAAGCCGCACACGCCGGCGCGCCGAGAAGGACCTTCGGCAAAGAGCCGCGCCGAGCTGATACCGAGTCCATGACGTTGGCATGACGATGGGCCGCGCGATCGTGGGTGGACCCTGTACCATTACGCCACCGTCCTCGAGCTCGTCCACTCAAACCACTGTTCCGAACAAGGCCCCGACGCCCGCGGTCAATCCCATCGCCAGGGCGCCCCAGAACGTGACCCGTATTGCACCCACCATCACACCCGCGCCGCCGGCGCCTGCAGCCAATGCGCCCAAGAGGGCGAGAAACATGAGGGACGCTCCAGGCACGAAGACGATCAGGCTTCGGCTCCGGCACCAAGGCGGTGACCAAGAGGGCATGGCGGCTCCGACCGCGAAGCTCGCCGCCGATGCGAGCGCGGCTTGAATCGGACGCGCACCGAGAGCCTCGGAAATGCCGAGCTCGTCGCGGGCATGGGCGCCTAATGCGTCATGGGCCATGAGTTGCTCAGCCACCTGTTTTGCGAGCGCAGGATCGAGGCCGCGACCGATGTAGATCGCCGTCAGCTCCCTGTGCTCGCCTTCGTCGTCGGCTGTGAGCTCCTTGCGCTCACGCTCGAGCTGGCCCCTTCCGTGTCGGCCTGTGAGTGGACGGACACGTACTCGCCTGCCGCCATCGACATGGCCCCCGCGACCAAGCCGGCGACACCTGCGACCAAAACGCTGCTGCGCGTCCCGTGCGCGGCCGCGACGCCCAAGACGAGATTCGCGGTCGAGACGATCCCGTCGTTCGCACCCAATACCGCCGCCCGCAGCCAGCCGATGCGCTCCGTGCGGTGTCGTTCCCGGTGGCTTTTGGGCATGCCCGAACCTTCTGCATTAAGTCCGCGAGGTAGGCCGGATGGCCGCGCGCGGTCGAAGGCGGTGCGCTGGCGCGCGGCGAGGCCGCCATGATGGACCAGCGAGGCTGAAGAGCAAACGGGAAATGCGCCTCGCCGACGAGCGGTCAAGCGACTTGGCTGGCGGTCTCGACGCTCGAGGACGGGGGCGCCCGGCCATTGAGGTCGCCACTGGCCGAACCGGATCTCGAGCTGGACCGCCAAGACGAAAAGCTCGACCCGCATGCACGCTTCGAAGAGCGGCAGGCTGTCGAAATGACGAAAAATACGGCATGCTGTCGCCGACACGCAGCCACCGGACGAGACACCGTCTCGGCGCGGTGGGTCCCTCCGATCATGGACGGGAGTTTTCAGCATGAGCGACACTGCCGCGGTACAACCTCCAAAGCCGGTCTCCCTGCGCGAATTCAGGAAGGGGCGAAAGCCGCCCAGAAATGTCTACCGGGAGGTCTCCAGTCGCTTGAGCGGGATGGACAGGCTCGCGTGCTGGATCACCGATCGCGTCGGCACCATGGGCTTCTTCTTGGTTGTGCTGATCTGGACGTTGCTTTGGCTGGGATGGAATCTGCTCGCGCCGGCGTCTCTGCAGTTTGACCCTCCCACCGGCTTCGTATTCTGGCTGTTCATCTCCAATCTGATTCAGCTGCTCTTGATGCCGCTCATCATGGTCGGGCAGAACGTCCAGGGCCGACATTCGGAGATGCGGGCCGAGCACGATCTCGAGGTCAACGTAAAGGCGGAGGAGGAAATCGAGGTCATCCTGCAGCATCTCGAATACCAGAATGCAATTCTCATTGCGATGGTGGAGAAGCTCGGCGTGAAGCTCGACCACACGCTGCGTGAGAATGCTCTCCACCCGAAGGATTGACCGGTTCGCTTCGCTGCGTTTCGACGCGCGCCATCTCGGCTTGCGGGCGAAGCGGCGCGAGGGGCCGGGTCGCCGTCGGTCGGGCGGCGAGCCGCGCATGGCGGGACGGTCAGATCGAGACCTGGCGGCCGATCTCGACCACCAAATCGGCGGGCAGCCGGAAGAAGTCGCTGACGTGGACAGAGTTGCGCTGCATGAACGAGAACAGCTTTTCCAGCCAACCCGGAAGCCCCTTGCGATCTTCGCGGTGCACGATGGTCTCATGACCCACGTAGTAGGTGACATCGTCGAGACCGACCTTGCATCCGAGATCGTGCGCCTGGTGCAGCAGGGCGGGAATATCCGGCCGCTCCATGAAGCCGTAACGGGCGCAAGCGCGCCAGAAGTTGGGCGCGATCTCCTCGAATGTAATCCGTCCGGGACCACGGAACCTGGGTACCGACTCCGTCTCCACGGTCAACACGAACAATCGTTCATGCAGCGCCCGGTTTTTCTTCACGTGCCAGACCATGACCGGAGGAGCATCCTGTTGCGTCCGCGTCAGGAACACGGCGGTACCCGGCACGCGCGCAATTCCCCCCTGTTTGAGTGTCGCCATGAATTCACCGATCGGCATTACGGTCTCGTGGAGCCGCGTCGCCACGGCCGCTGCCCCGACATGCCAGACCACCATGATGAAATAGACGCAACCTGCGAGCAGGAGGGGCACGTATCCGCCCTCGGCGATCTTGGCGAGGTTGGCGATGAAGAATGCCGTGTCGACGATCGAAACGCGCCGGCGAGCGCGCCGGCGGCGAGGATGCTCCACTGCCAAATCTCACGCATGGCGATGAACAGCAGCACCGAAGTCATCAGCATGGTGGCCGAGACCGCGATGCCGTAGGCTGCGGCAAGATTGTCCGACTTGCCGAACCCGATCGTGAGACCGACGGTCACGATCATCAAGAGCCAGTTGACGGGTCCGACGTAGATCTGGCCATAGCCCTCCGCCGAGGTCTGGGTTATCCGCAGCCTCGGCAGCCAGCCGAGCTGTATAGCCTGTCGGGTCATCGAGAACGCACCGGTGATGATCGATTGGCTCGCGATGATCGTGGCGATGGTGGCGAGAACGACGAGGGGAATGAGCAGGGCCGAGGGGCAAAGCCTGAAGAAGATGTTCCCGGATGAGGGTTCGCCCTGCAGGACGAGGGCGGCCTGTCCGGCGTAGTTGAGGACAAGGCTCGGGAATACCAGCGCCGACCAGGCGAGGCGGATCGGCCGCGCCCCGAAGTGACCCATATCGGCGTAAAGCGCCTCGGCTCCCGTGACGCAGAGAAAGACGCCGCCGAGCACCAGGAAGCTGCCGGAACCGCCGGAGAGCAGGTAGTTCAGGCCATAGCGCGGATCGATCGCCACCAGCACGGCGGGGTGCCGCGCGATCCCCCAGATGCCGAGAACCGCAATGGACAGGAACCAGAGCGCCATGATCGGGCCGAACGCCCGACCGATACGCGCGGTGCCCTGGGCTGGATCGCGAACAGTCCGACCAGGATGGCGACCGCCGCCGGAACCACATAGGGCTGGACCGCCGGCGTCGCGATGTTCAGGCCTTGAGTGCGGAAAGAACCGAGATCGCCGGCGTGATGGCGCCATCGCCGTAAATCAAGGCCGCGCCGAACAGGCCCACGGCGACGATGATGGGTCGCCGTTCGCGCTTGACGCCCAGCAGCGCCATGAGGGCGAGGATGCCCCCCTCCCCATCGTTGTCCACCCGCATGGCGACCGACACATATTTGATGGTCGTCACGACGATCAAGGTCCAGATGACGAGCGACAGTGCCCCCAGAGTGACGGCTGCGTCGGGGTTCTCGCCGGTCAGCGCGAGGACGGTCTTGAGGGTGTAGAGCGGGCTCGTCCCTATGTCCCCGAACACGATCCCGAGCGCCGACATGCCCGCGAGCGGAAGGCTGGCCGAGGTGGTAGGGCGGTCGCCCCGCTCATGTACGGTGTCGGTCACATGAAGCTCCCAAAGTGCGAGATATTGAGTAATCCAGGCGCGCGAGACTACCGATGGTTATTGATGGAGATGTGTCCGAAATGCCGGCAAGCACCGGATCATGACATTGCCCGTCGCGACCGAGGCGATGCCCGGATCACCTCCGGCGGCGGCCGCTTTCTTCGAGGCGCGCGATGATGCGCCGCTGGTCACTCCATGGTATTCGGCGGGTTAACGCACACACGAAATGTTGCAGCAAATTCAGCTAAATAGCGCGAAAAATGTCACGTTCATCTTTCAATCGATCTTGAAGCGAATTTGCCAGAGTCCCCCGGACAAACGGGGACGCACATGCAACGTTTTCCTCAGAAGCTGCCGCTTATCATCTCAGGCATCGCCGCATTCGCCATCGGTGCCATGGTGTCTACCTTGGCGGCCACGCCCAACGCCGACCCTTTGAGATTCATGAACGTTTCCTTCGCGCCGGTCGGGGTCGCCAGGCCGGCGCCCTACGGCTGGCTCCACTTCTGCGCCGCTCAGCCGGCCGAATGTGAACCGGCGTCGGTGTTGCCCGCTCTGGTTCAGCTGACCGCCCGGTTCATGGGCCGAACTGAACAAGATCAACACGATCGTCAACGGCGAGATCGGACCGATCAGCGATGAAGACCACTATCGGATATACGAGCAGGACATCTTGAATCGGTGGACCTATCCGGACGACGGCAAGGGAAACTGCAACGACTACGTCTTGATGAAGCGCGAGCTCCTGACCGAAGCAGGATGGCCGAAGGCGGCGCTCCTGATGACGGTCGTGGTCGATCAACACGGCGAAGGTCACCTGATTTTCACCGTCCGAACCGATCGCGGCGACTTGATCTTGGACAATATGAGGCAGGAGATCGTTTCGTGGGATCGAACCGGATACCGGTTCGTGAAGCGTCAGTCGGCGCTCCATCCCAACAATTGGGTCTCGATCGACAGCCGGGGCGAGTTGCGGACGGCCGCCGCCGGCAATCCACGCCGATCATGGACAGCCGTTGAAGCTCCAGTATTGTCGATGAGCGCGCTTCCGTCGCGGTCGAGCAGCGCGAAGCTTCCAGGAACGACCACGAAGAAGCGCTCGAAGCGCTCTGGGTCCTCGGGCTGCCGACCGGAGACTTCCCCGCAGACCACATAGCCCGGCATGCGCTCGCTGGGCATGACCACGATACCGCGGAAGCTCGGAAAATCGGTCGGCTCCAGCCGCCGGATGACCGCGGCCTTCGCCACATCGGAGACATCGGGCGCCGCAATGGGCGGCTCGCCGGGAGCCGCCACCAGCAGGACAATGGCGGATGCCCCGAACGAAGCGGCGACGATACTCATCGAACACGTCCGATCGCAGCCATGGGCTTGATCCCCGCCGGGTACAGAAATAGCGACGGTCCCGGGTTGCAGGATCGCAGTTCAGGGTAAAGCCGCCGCTAACGGAAATGGCTAAAATCCGGTAAATGCGCAACCAAGTCCTGCGGGAGCCCGCCCGCGCGGGAAACCTCCTCGCGGCCTTTCCGGTGCGACGGACGCTGCGCGTCAACGCGATGAGTGATTTTTCGCCGTGGTAGACGTCGGTCACGCTGCCATCCTCCGCGACCCGGAAACGGACCGCGGTCTTCTCCTGCCCCACATGATCGAGCATGGTGGTATCAGCGTAAATGATCTCGACCATCGGGATTGACCTTCTCCACCTTGACCGAGACCGGGACCGGGACCAGGGGGGTGTTCGGAAAGTACTTCACGTAGTAATTGACGTTCACAGTGTATTCGCCGGGCACGATCCCGCGAATGCTCACGATCTCCTGGCGGATCGGGCTCGATATCTTCTTGCCGTTCACGATGAGGCTGTCGTTCATCGCGCCGCGGTCGTCCCGGTCGAGCACCAGGAAGCCGGCCTCGCGCTGATGATACCAGGCGATGTTGCCGAGCGGATCCTCGACATAGAGGTCGATGTCGTCAGGGTGATTGTCCGGCCAGCCCATCGTGATGATGAACTCGGCCTTGCTCTCGATCTTGCCCTGCTTGGCCTCCGGATTCATCACCAGAAGCGCGAGGAAAAAACAGAAACGCAACGACCTGCAGCGCCTTGAACAGCATCACGCTGAAAATGATCGAAAGGCCTTTCGCGCGGATAGTTGCCGAAGCTGTCCAGTCATTCTACTCTTGCGGTGGGTAATGCCTTTAAAGTCGGTTGGCCTCCGCAATCAACCGCAACTGCACATGTTACCTCATCTGAGACGGTTGGCAATGAGATCGCTCCGGCGCGCGCCAGCGATCTCCGAGGTTGCAACCGCGCCATGAGCCGCGTGTCGCGGCATCTCGTATCGTCAGAACTTGATCGTGCTGCGCGCCCCGACCACGAACGCATCTTAAATCGCCTGGGTCGGATTGAGCGGGTCGGGCACGTTGCCGCCCGGATGGATGATCTCCTGCAGGTCCCCCTGGAGGGTCCACCAGGGCGCCAGCTGCAGGCTGTAGTCGAGCTCCAGCACGAATCTCCTGGTCGCGCACCGGAAAGAAGCCGCCGGTGAACATCTGCGTATCCATATCGAGCGCGGCGGCATCCGGGCTGATCTTCGAGTAGGCGATGCCGAAGGTCAGCACGTCGTCATCGCGGCCCGGAAGCGGCGCCTTCGAGGCCGAGCCCGCCGTCGATATAGGACGACACCAGGTTGCGGTCCGAGGGCGAGGTGCCGGCGCGAAAGAACGCATTCAGGCCCTGGGGACCCTTCTGGGCGCGCCAGATCATCTGGTCGGCGACGCCATAGAATTCCCCAGTTGCCCTGATGCGTGAGCGGGGCGACGCTGACCGGCGATGCCAGCGGAAACCTGCATCCCGGCCGCGTTGAGCCCGAAATGCACATCCGCGAAGCTCGCGGTCGCATACCAGCCGCCCAGCTTGTAGACGCCGGGCACTCCCCTTGGCGTCCTTGGCCTGGTTGATGCCGTATCGCAGCTCCTCCATGAACAGCGCGCCGCCGCTCGTGCTGAAGGTCGTGCCGTAGGCATCGCATTGTTGCGGCAGGCCGACGCAATTGGCGCCCGCTGGCGCTCCGCTGAAGACCGCCGACAGGACGGTGATCTCGTCGGTCGGCTTGAGCTGCAGCCGGATGCCGGGCGTGGCCAGCGGGTAGACCGGTCCGCCCTGGAGCTGGTCGGCGGCCAGAAGGGCCGCATAGCCGAAGGTCGAGTTGATCAGGTTGGTGGCGGTCGGGCTGATCAGGAATTCATCGTCGGCCGCGATCTGGCCCACGCGCAACGAAACTTTGTCGTCCATGAAATTCTTTTGGAACCACGCCGTAAACAGCCGGGTCGAGGGCTGCGCCTCGATATTGCTCGGATCCGTGATGCTGCCGATATAGTCGACCACCGGCAGGCCGTTGGCATGGCCGATCTGGTAGAACGTCGTGTGCGCGGTGGCGCCGCTCCAGCCGAACATCTTGTCCAGGTCGGTATCGATGGAAAACTCGAAGCGATGCTCGTAGTCCACGCCCTGGCGGAATCCGCCCGCCAGCATGCCCAGGGTCTCGCCGATATAGTTGAACGTGAAATCGATCCCGCGGTTGGTGGCTTGCGTACGCGCGCCGCCCCAATCGCCGGTCAGCTTGTCGCGCTGCCAGATGCCCATCGGCTGCGGGGCCGCCCCGTCCGCGCGCGCCGGCGAAGCAAAGGCGGCCGCCAGAACGACGAGCATCACGGCCGCACCCGGGGCTGCGGCGGCTGCCAAATCGTTGCAAAGCGTCGATATTCATGCGGTCCTGCTAGGCTCCCACCCGTGTTCAACGACATGAGAGACGTCTCGCGATCGACGTTGGAGTATCGCGCTCGTTGGAGAATGGCTATCTTGTCGGTCGGCTTATTGCAGGCGGATGACAGGTATGGCTGGCGGATAGAACGGCGCCCCGTTGCGATCGCATTGCCGAGCCGGGAACGACCGCTCAGAAATGCATGGCTCCGCAGCGCAGCTCGGTTGAAAATACAATCCGTGATCAATGGATCGCCACAGTACGGGCGCCGGAGCCATGCAGCGGCCGCAATGCAGGATGGCCCTCTCGCTCCGCTCAGCAGCTGGAACAAAAACCGGCGCGCACTTCCGCCCGGGCACAATTCGTGAGTTTCAATTTCCTCAATCGACTGATCTGCATGGTCAGGTCAAGGGCCGGACACCGGTCGCGCTCAATTCACACCCTCAACCGGTGCTGGGTGCGGGCGAATATCTCAGAACGGGGTCAGTGGCTAACCGATTTGCCGCTCTCGTGAAACCCTAGGCAAGGCCTATTGGGTCGTGCCTGCTGCGCTTCAATGAAGAAGTGTGCTCTTTCGGCAACTTCCGGGCTGATAATGGTCCCTGAGACGCGCCCCGTGGGGGCTTGTCAGGTTCCTGTCAGGAAAGCGAGGTTTTTGGCTGTAAAGTGGTGGTAGGCGAGTCATATTGCGAGGCCAAGGCGAACGGGGACTGGCCGTTTCAGGTCCGTGGCTAGATCGCCGCGGAGGGGACCATCAACGCGAGCACGGGAAGCATAGTGGCGGTGGGGTGCGGGACGGTTAGAGTTGGCTTTCGCTTGCCGGGAGCGCGTCTGCGGCCGGCGGAGGCGGATCGGCTGAAGCATTGCTTTTATCTGCCTACGAGCTGAATATCGCGACCGGGGGGTGACAGTTGGACGACCATTATTTTCGGGGGCCTGCACTTTGCGCGAGCTTCAGTGGGGTCGCGATTCTCCTGCTGTCGACGATAGCGCCGCGGGTGCCGCTGAACTGCTGACGAAGGCGCCGGCCAAGACGTCGCCGCAGGACGAGCTGTGGACCCGCGACAAGCTCACCGGCGATTGGGCGGGCTTCGCACGGCACTGAGCAATCGCGGCATCGACATCAGCCTCAACTATATCGGCGAGGTGTTTGGCGCCGCCGGGGGATTTCATCAGGGCGTAGCTTATGATGGCCGTCTTGAGGTCTCGGTCGACACCGACCTCGAAAAACTTGCAGGTTTGACCGGTGCGCAGCCCACGGTACGTTCTATCAAATCCATAACATCAACGGGTTGCCGGCACTTAATTTCACCGGAAGCTTCGCGGACCCCTCGACATTGAGGCCTTGCCTTCGTCCCGGCTCTATACTTTGTGGTTCCAGAAGAACTTCCTCGACGACAAGGTGTCCATACGATTTGGTCAGATTGCCGCAGACGACGAGTTTGGTCAGTCCGACGGCTTCGAATTGGCTCATCACCACCTTCGGGTTCCCCGCCCTCCTGGCCGACGATATTTGAAGGCGGGCCCGTCTATCCCTTGCCTTACCCCGGCGTTCGGCTTCAGCTGAAGCCGACGACGACTTCACGTTTCTCACTGCGGTGTTCAGCGGCGCGCCGGCAGGCGCCGATTGCACGACCAACCCGCAGATCTGCAACAGCACCGGCACGACCTTCAGCTTCAGCGGAGGTGTGCTCTCATCAGCGAGGGACAATACGCGGTCAATCAGGCCAAGGACGCAAGAGGCTTGCCTGGTGTCTAGAACTCGGCGGCTGGTACGAGGAGCGAGCTTTTCGGATGTGCACCTTGGCTTGAACGCGGCCGTGTTCCGGTCTCGCTTGCTTCCCCTTCGAGCGCCTTCCCGCTCAACCATCAGGGAGATTGGGGAATTAATGGCGTCGCCGATCAGATGATTTGGCGCGCCAAGACCGGTCCGCAGAGCATCAACGTGTTTCTTCGAACCGGGGCTTCTCCCGCGGACCGTAACCTGGTCGCCTCCTATATCGACGGAGGCGTTGGGATCAAAGCGCCCATTCCCGGCCGCGACGATGATGTGCTGACGTTCGGGTTCGTCTGGTCCAACATCAGCCAGGACCTGGCGGCGCTCGATGTCGACACGCAATTCTTCATCGGCATGTTCCATCCGGTGCATGATCATGAGGGCATAGCCGAAGTTGATTACAGCTTCCAGCTGGCGCCCTGGTGGACGCTTCAGACCGACGCACGGTATGTCTACCATCCGGGCGGCAATATCCTCAATCCGGTATACCCCACGCAGGCGATTCCCGACGCTTATGTGTTCACGGTGCGAAACTCGCTCAAGTTCTGACCGGCGAGCCCCTCGGAGCGGTACCGTTCATTGTGGGAAATCCATCGGCTGCGGCTTCTCCGGCTCGACATCGACCCGATTCCACCAGCCGCCTCCAAGCGCCTGATAGAGCGCGACGGTATCGGCATAGCGCGCGGCCCGCGCCTGGACCAGCGTGATCAGCGCCTGCTGATAGGTTTGCTGGACGGGAAGTAGCGCAAGAACGCCGATGTCGCCGAGCCGAAGGCGATCACGCGTGATGTTGAGGCTCTTGGCTGCCGCCGCCTCTCCGTCCACGGCTTTTTTCAGTGCGACTGCATCTGATTGCAGCGCCCGCAACGCGTCGGCGACGTTCTGGAAGGCGGTCACGACCGCGCTGCGATACTGCGCGGCCGCTTGATCGAAGGCAGCCTCGGCGGCGCGCTGCTGTGCATCAATTGCCCGCCGTGCAGGATCGGCTGGGTGACGCTCGCCGGCGAGACTCCAGAATCCGTAGCCGGGCGTGAACAGCTTGTCGAACGAGAACGGGGCGCTGCCGAGATTGGCGGTGATCGTGACGTTCGGCAGCCGGTTGGCGATGGCGACGCCCACGAGCGCGCTCGCCGAATGCAGATTGGCCTGCGCTTGGCGTACGTCCGGGCGCTGCTCGACGAGCCGGGATGGCAGGCTGACCGGCAAATCCCGCGGCAGCTCCAGGGCCCACAGCTCGAACTTTTCCTTCGGTTCCTGGCTTGGAAGACTGCCGATCAGCGCGGTGATGAGATCGCGCTCCTGCGCCAGCTGTTTTTCGAGCGGCGGAAGCGCTTGCTCCGCCTGCGCCAGCGCCGCCTCCTGCGCCGCGACATCGGCCTCCGCCAGCTGGCCAAGCGTGCGCTGCCGGCGGACCAGGTCGAGGAGGTCGGTCTCGATCTTGACGATGCTTTGCGTGGCCATGATCTGGGCCCGCAAGGAGGCCTCCTGCACGGCGGCGCCGGCGAATTCGAGGTCAACGTCAAATATGTGGCCTCGAGCTGGAAACGCTGCGACTCGGCCAGGGCATCCAGCGATTTGATCGAGCGTTGCGTTCCACCGAATACATCCGGCACGTAGGAAACATTCAGCTGACCGGTGAACAGATTGAAGATTTGCGGAGCCGGCGTGTTGCCGAGGAGTCGTCGGTCACCTTCTCGCGCATGTGGCGTGAAGTTGGCGTCCACGGAGGGAAAAAGCAGGCCTCGTTGCGCATAGGAATTCTCGCGCGCGAGCCGGAGCGACGCCTGCGCGGCCTGCAGGTCGGGATTGGCCGCGAACGCCTTCTGAACGAGAGAGGTGAGCAGCTTGGAGTGAAAAAGTCTCCACCATTCTCCCGGAATATCGCGCCCTGGGAAAAAAACCTGCGCGTGGGCGGCGGGCCCGTGGCCGATGCGGTTTCCCGCTGCAGGCGCTCCGGCGTGTAGCCGGACACTTCCGGAGCGGCCGGAGGCGCGAAATTGGGACCCACCGCGCAGCCGGAAACGGCTGCCACGGCCATCAGGGCAACGACAGCCCGCGTGCAGTCTCCCGCAAAACGCGCTCGCCGCGCCCTTTGCTGCCGCGGGCTCGCCACGGCAGGAACGCCACCCAACCCCACAACCATACCCCCCTCACTCTTCGACGGCCCCCTGCCGCTTGTTCGGATCACGATCCGCATCCGTTCGAACCCCTCCTACGAATATGCCGTTCGCTCCCGCGCCCGTGCCCAGCGCGCGGCCACTGCGTTCGATCACGAAATAAAGGCTCGGCAGAATGAACAAAGTGAGCAGCGTCGCCAGCATCAGCCGCCGACCACGACGGTCGCCAAGGCCCGCTGCACGTCGCTGCCGACGCCGGTTGCCAGCGCTGCCGGCATCATGCCGATGGTCGCCACCGTCGCGGTCGTGAGCACCGGCCGGAAGCGCTCGCTCGCGCCCGCGATCGTCGCCTCGCGCAGCGCGGCGCCGGTCTCGCGCATCCGGTTGAGGTTCGCCACCATGATGATGCCGTTCTGCACCGCGACGCCGAACAGGGCGATGAACCCGACCGCGCTGGCGACGTTCAAGGTCTCGCCTCTGATATAGAGTGCGAGCAATCCGCCGAGCGTGCCAGCGGCACGATGCCGAGGATCAGCAATGCCTGACGCAGCTTTCCGAACTCGGTGAACAGCAACAGGGTCATCAGCCCGAGCACGAGGCCGAGAATCAGGGTCAGCCGCGCCTGCGCGCGCTGCTCGTTCTCGTACTGCCCGCCATATTCGAGGTGATACTTGCTCTGATCGAATTGCACCGATTGCGCGATCCTGGCTCTTCACCTCGGCCAGGTAGGACACCATATCCCGTCCGCCAGATCGATGCGCACCGTCAGATTCCGGTGATTCGTTCTCGCGCGTGATCGTGCTCTCGCCGGTCTGTTGCTTGATGGTTGCGACCTGGGACAAGCGGAACCTGCGCGCCGCTGGAGCTGGTCAGCGGCAGGCTGCCGAGCGCTTCCGGATCGTTGCGGGAGCTCAACGGGAAACGCAAAGTCAAATTGTAGACGCGATCGCCGACAAAGACCTGGGTGACGGCGCCGCCGCCGATGCCATTCTGGATCAGATTGGTGATGTCGGAGACATTGATGCCGTAGCGGGCGGCGGCGGCACGGTCGGCCTCGATCACGATCTGCGGAAGCGGCGGCTCCTGAAAGATCGATGCCTGCGCGGTGCCCCTGATTTTTCGCAAGACATCGACTATCTCGCTGGCGATCCGCCGATCTTCCGCGAGATCGTCGCCCATGACCCGGATGACCAGCGAGCTGTGCGCGCCGCCGATCAAGTCGATACACCATGTCGCTGATCGGCTGGTTGATCCCGATCGTCGATCCCGGGCAGTTGCTGCAGGCGCGCATTGAGCTTGCGCAGGAAGTCCGCCTTGGTCTCTCCCTCCGGCCAGGTGTCGTAGGGCGTCAGCCCGACCGGAGCCTCGATGTGCGACGGCGTCCACGCGTCCACCGCTTCGTCTTCGCGGCCGAGCTGGGTAACGACATAGGAGACCTCCGGAAATTCCCGGACGGCACGCCGGAGCTCGCTCGCCATCTCGCTCGCGGCATCGAGCGAAAGCCCGCTCGGCAATTGGACCTGAAGCCAGAGCGCGCCTTCATCCAAATCCGGCAAATAATCCCGGCCGACTGTCGTGCCGAGAACCGCCACGCCGACCAAGGCCGCTCCGGCCGGCCACGAACGAAAGGACGGGCCGATCGAGCAATCTTGCCAGCAGGCCGCGATAGGCGCGCCCGCAGCCATTCGAGCGGCTTGTTGTGGAAAATGCGACGCGGCTTGCGGAACGCCAGGTAGGCAAGGCCCGGGACCAGCGCGAGCGTGCACAGCAGCGCCCCGAACAGCGCGTAGACGACCGTGTAGGCCATCGGGGTGAACAACTGGGCCTCGCCCCGCTGCAGGGTGAACAGCGGAAAATAGGCGGCGATGATGATCAGGGTCGCAAAGAAGATCGGCCGCGCCACCTGGCTGGTCGCCGACCTGATGTCCTCCTCGGTCAATGCCTCGGTCGGGCTTCGCCTCGCGCCGCCTCAGAATGTTTTCCGTCACCACGATCGCACCGTCGACAATGATGCCGAAATCAAGGGCGCCGAGCGAAAGCATGCTTGCCGACATCTTCGTTGCGTTCATCAGCACGAAGATCGACACCATGGCCAACGGGATCGTCACCGCGACGACCACGGCGCTGCGGGCGCTACCGAAGAACAGCATCAGGACGATGCAGACCAGGCCGATGCCTTCGATCATGGTACGGCCAGACCTTGCTGACGGTCGCCGCGACAAGATCGCCGCGATCGATATAGGGGACGATGTGAACGTCCTGCGGCTCGAGCTGTTGTCGCAGCTCGTCGACCTTGGCGTGGATTCCGGCAATGACTTGCGATGCGTTTTCGTATTTGAGGAGATCGACGATCCCCTCGATGGTATCCGGATTCTCGTTCTTGCCCAGGATGCCTTCGGGCTCCTGGTGGCTGTAGCTCAGCTGCCGAGATCCCGCACCAGGATCGGCAGGCTGTTGCGCTGGGTCACCACGATATTGCCGAGGTCATCGAGGGCGCGCACGAGCCCGACGCCACGGACGACGAAGCTCTGATCGCCGCGGGAAACCCGTCCGCCGCCGGCATTGGCGTTGTTGTTGTTGATCGCGTTGATGACGTCGTTGATTGCCAACGCCGAAACGCAACAGCTCGGTGGGGTCCAGATCGAGCCGGAACTCCCGTGTGAAGCCGCCGAAATTGTCGACCGTGGCAACTCCCGGCACCTGTTCCAGCGCCGGAATGACGATCCAGCGCTGAATTTCCGACAGCTCCATCAGGTTCTTGGTGTCGGATTCGAGCGTGTAACGGTAGATCTCGCCCTCCGGCGAGGTTACCGCGTCGAGACCTGGCTGAGCCCCCGGCGGCAGAGTGACGCCACCGATGATGTCGGTGACGCGCTGGCGCTCCCAGTAGTCCTCGGCGCCGTCACGAAACAGCAAGTTGATTTGAGACAGCGCAAACGTGCTGATCGAGCGCATGCTGGTCAGGCCGGGCGTGAGGTTGAGCGCTCGCTCCAGCGGTATCGTGATCTGCTGCTCGATCTCTTCGGCGGCGAGGCCCGGGACCTGGGTCGTGACCTGCGCGGCCACCGGGCCGAGAAGCGGATAAGCATCGATCGCGAGCTGCGACCAGGCATATACGCCGTAAATGCAGGCAAAAACCGCGACCAGCATCGCGACGAGGCGCTTCTCGAAGCAGAGCGCGACAATCCGGTCAATCATTGAGCCGAACCCCTCCCCTGACGACGACGCGTTCGCCGGCATTTACGCCGCTCTTGATGACGGCGTCTGTCTCCCTCCTGATAGCTCGATCTCGACGTTGCGGCGTTCGAAGGCCCAGGGCGCGACCTCGATGAAGACGCTTGTGCTGTCGTTGTTCATGACAAGTGCCGACGTCGGCACCATGATCTCGCGAGACCATCGGCGCCGCGAAGCTCGCATTGGCGAACATGTTGGGCTTGAACTTCTTGTTCGGATTGTCGAATGCGATGCGGACCTTGGTGCGCCTGGTGTCGGGCTCGAGCACGTCGCTGACGAACAGCACCTTTCCGCTGAAGGTCTCGCCGGGATAGGCCGGGAATGCGACGTCGACCGACTGACCCGCAAACACGAACGAGGTGTCCTTCTCCGGAACGTTCGCGGTGACCCAGATCGTGTCGAGGTTCGCGATCGTCATGATCGCCGCGGTCGGATCGTTGAGAAAATCTCCGGGGGCGACTTGGAGATCGGTCACGCTGCCTGCGATCGGTGCCTTTAAGGAGAGCAGGCTGGTTCTCCTCCAGTTGATCGGCCGATACGCCGAGCGACCGCAGCCGCGTTTCGGCTCTATCGAATTCAAACTGGGCTTGGGCGTAGTCGCTCTGTGCCTGCTCGCGGTCCTTTATCGGCGGCGCCACCGCCTTTTTCGAGGGCGAATTGCCGGTCGAAAATCTGCTTGGTGAGCCCAAGCAAAGTGCGCGCCTTCTGGTCATCGGAATAGGCCTGCGCCAGATCGCCGGAATCGATGACCGCAAGCTCCTGTCCCTGCGTGACCCGCTCACCCAGTTGAACCTTGAGACTGACGACGCGGCCGGCCAGCGGCGGCAGCACTTTTACGGTGCGCCCGGGGTCGGCCTCTACAACTGCGGGCAGCACCAGCCGATGGGAGATTTCCTTCGACACCGCGTTTGCCAAGACGAGGTTCGAGCGCAACGGCGAGGCGGCGGCACAACGAGGCGGTCGCCGATTTGCGAAAAAACGGGTTGACTGGCGGCCGGCGGGGCTTCGGCCAAGCCGCCGCGTGATGCGCCGATAAAGCGCTCGCCGACGACTCCAAGGCCGATCACGAGCATGACGGCCAGCAGCAAGAAGCCTCTGCCTGATCGCGCGGGGCTCGCGGCGGTGCCGCCGGCCTCATCCTCTGCCTGTTGCATGTCGTCCTGGGAGGGCTGCATCTGCGGTGTGCTAAAATGCAGAAAACCTCATATCAAACCAGTGGCCTGTGCCCGGTGAGGATCGACCGTAGCTCGATATTCGATTTCTGCTGCGCGTTCCGCCCCTCAATCACTATTTCTCATTTCGAGGTAGCACGGTAGTGCAATCTTTCGACCCCTCGTTAGCTTTTTTGATACGTGGCGGGATGGACACAGGCGGGGGACGCTCACGGCGGGTAATACGACCCAGCCGTCCACGACCCGTCGTCCGCAGGATGCGGTGCATTGTGACGCGTGGCCACGACCCGACCCCATCGGCCGGGGAACCTGTCGCGCCGCAAAGTCCACTGACGGGCGGCTCGGACTAATGCCGGAGCCGGAAGAAAGTCAGCCGTTTTGCTCATTAAATGCCGGGGATGAACAAGTACTGCTTCAGCCGGTCGGTCTCCGGCTGGCCGACATACTTGCCGATCTCCTTGTCGAACTGCGTCCAGGCCTTCCACGGCCGATATTCCTCGAACTCGGCCGACATGCGCGCACCGACGCCGGGGAATCAGCATGAACTCCTCCTTTGTGCCGGTGTTGAATTGATCGGCACGAAGGCCTTGCCGTAGAACTCCTTCGCCTGGTCCTGCGTGAGCTTTTGATCCAGCAGGTATTTGTTCAGGTCGACAATAGTCTTGAACGGCCGCTTCTCGACCATGCCTTTCACGATGGCCGAAGTCATGTTCGGCAGCCCCTGCAGGTCGCTCTCGGTCGCCATGTTGACATCGACCAGCTTGCCGACCTGCGCGGAGGCCGGGGTTCCCAGCAGCGCCAGGAAGGCCAGCATACCCACCATTGCGCCGAACGCTTTGTGCATCAGCGTCATGTCACTTTCTCCCTCTGTAGCGGATATCCGTGAACGCGTAGGCGAGGCCGAGCAGGCCCATCTGAATCATCATGCCGGGGGCGAGCAGGGGGGCGCCTTTGCTTGCGCGATCTTCTCCAGGAGCTCCCCGGCCCAGGTCCGGGTTGAGCTCGAGCTGATACTCCATCGAGCCGTGGAAATGGGCTGCCATGCCGGCGAAGCCCGACAGCACGAACAGCCCCATGATGATCTGCAAGGCCCGCAGGCTCGCGGTGTCCTTGCGGACCGCGTGCCAGACCAGCGCCACGGCCCCCAATACCATCAGAACGAGAGGAACGAACTGCAGCGCCTCCTCGTCATGCTCGAGCAAGAGCAGCTCGGTCATGGTCCCGACGAGCCCGAGCACGATCACGCCCAGCACCCAAAGGCGGAGCCGTTCGACGACGGTGTCCGCGTCCACTCTTGGTCCACCTGCGTCCATGTGCGGCTCCCTCTCTTTGGTCTATTATTATCGTTGTTTATTGTTGCAGCCGTTTATCAGTTATTTGGCCGCGCGGGCTTCCTTCATGACCATGGCCAGGGCGGAATTGTACGCCGTGTTCACCGCGGTCACCAATGCGGTCACCTTGGCGACGTCCGGCTTCTCGGGCATGAGCGCCTCCTCGATCTGGATCATGCCCTTCTCGACCGCCACATAGGAGTCCGCGGAGCGCGCCTTGATGAGGTCCTCGATGCTGTCCCAACCGGCGTCGAACGCCTCGTAGGACTTGCGGGCCTTGGCGAGGTTGCCGGCCTTGAGCGCCGGATTGACCTCGCGCAGGTGCGACCGCTCCATCCGCAGGCGGGACACGTCGTCGTACAGCGGGTTGAGCGGAGCCGCGCTCGACACCATGGCGATGGCCTCGTCATACTTGCCGATCATCTCCTGGATGTCGGCGCGCAGCTTGGCCAGGTCCGGCATCGGCTGCTCCAGCTCCTTGTTGATCCTGGCCTGGAGGTCGAGCTCGATCTTGTCGTAGGTCGGCTTGCTGCGGGTCTCGATGTAGACCTCGATGCCGTTCCAGGCCGAATCGTAATTGTCGAACGCTTCCTTGGCCTTCGGGATGTTGCCCTGCTGCAGGGCATTTGCGGTGTCCACGAGGGTGGTGCGGACGGCCTTGATGCTGGCGACCTCGAAGCGATCGTCCGCGGCCGGGGCCTGACCCGCAAAGCCGACGATGGCGCCGGTGGCGATGGCTAGTGTGGCGAATAAACCGAAACCAATGCGGCGAGCTCGCTGCATCATGGGCGTCACTCCTTGATCAAAGCTGATTGGATACCAGTTTGCGATTATTGGCGATCTAGCGACAGATGGCTACGGGCTTATAGTGGACCTTGCTGACGGGAAGCTGACGGAAGATTTGCCCACCGCCCGTTGCTGCGCCTCCGGCGACGCCAGCGATCCCGCGGCGGCCGTCCATCCCTGATTGCGCTGCGTGCGCGATTCAAGGTGTCGAATGGGCTTCCGCGCTGAACACCGGGAAATCCAGGGAAAACTTTGCTCCGCCTCCCGGCGCGTCCGCGACCGAGACGTCGCCGCGGAGCGCCCGCATGATGCGCCGCACAATCGCCAGGCCGAGGCCGGCGCCTTCCCGGCTGCTCTCGCCCCGCCAAAAGCGCTCGAAGATCTTCTCCCGCATGTGAAGCGGAACCCCGGTCCTGAATCGAGGACCTCGATCGAAGGCGTGGCGGTCACCCGGATCTTGACCGCCCCGCCCGGCGGGCTGTGATTGAGGGCATTCTCGATCAGATTGCTGACCGCGGCCACCACCGCGCGGTTGTTGCCGCGCACGTAGACCGGGCTCGTCGGCTCATCGACCTCCAGCGTCTTGTGGGTCGAGATCGCCAGCGGCCCGAGGTTCTCGGCCGCCTCGCGCACCATGAGGCTCAGCTCCACCTGTTCGTCGAGGCAGATGTTGAGGTTCTCCAGCCGGGCGACCAGCAGGAGCTGCGTCACGATGCGGCTCATCAGGTCGACGTCGTGGCGCAGCTTTGCCGCCACTGCTGCGTCGCTCATCATGTCGATGTTGGCCGCCAGGACGGTTAACGGCGTGCGCAGCTGATGGGCCGCATTGGCGGTGAACTCGCGCTGCTGCTGCATGCCGTCGTCGAGCCGGTCGAGCGCGCTGTTGACGGCGCCGACCAGCGGCAAGATTCCTGCGGCACGCCCGACTGCGGCAGGCGGATGTTCGAGCTCCCGGGACTGATGCTTCCGGCGAGCGCCGAGAGCTGTTCGAGCGGTAGCAGACCGCGGCGCACCGTGAAGACGCTGATCCCGAGCTGGGCCAGAAGGAAGACGAAGATGAGCCAGCCGCCGTCGGCGATGAATTCATTGAAGACGGCCGCATTGATGGATTGCAGCCGCGGCGCGATCTGCTCGACCTGGGTGGTAAATGTGCGTTGCTCGAACGTCGTCTCGATCGCGGCCCCCACGATATGGGTGTCGCCGCTGTTCTGCTCGTACACCCGGCGCTGGTTCCCGAGCAGCAACGGGAGCGGGCCGACCCCACGCCCGGACGCCGCCGCCATGCGTCCGGCCGCGTCGCGAACCGCGTAGCGGTAGCTGCTCTTGACGCTGTTATAGGCCTCCGACAGCCGTGGCGGCAGGTCGAGAGCGACCGAACCGTCGTCGCCGACCACGATGAATTCGGAGATTTCACGCGCCTGCTGCACCAGGGCGCGCTGCTCGAGGTAGTTCTGGACATGCGTGGCTTTGAGGTAAAGCCATCCATAGGCGACTC
This sequence comes from uncultured Alphaproteobacteria bacterium, assembly GCA_963744275.1. Taxonomy (GTDB): domain Bacteria; phylum Pseudomonadota; class Alphaproteobacteria; order Rhizobiales; family Xanthobacteraceae; genus VAZQ01. Next base: position 37,361 of record CAVUSX010000015.1, on the reverse strand, counting down.
CGGTTCCCAACAGGGTCGTGATCATCAACCTTTTTATGATCTTGCGAGCGAGCGACATTGGGCCTTTCCCGACGCTATTCCTTGAGGAGGTAGCCGATTCCCCGAAGGGTGTGGATCGATACGCCCGCATGCATGGCCTCCAGTCTCCGTCGCAGGCGCGAAACCAGCGCCTCGATCGTGTTGGACGTGACGTCGTTGCTGAGCCCGTAGATCGTATCCTCCAGCACCCGCTTGGGCACCACCTGATCGGCGCGGCGCACCAGAATCTCCAGTGCGTCGAGCTCCCGGCGCGAGATCGCCACCACGCGGCCATCGACCTTGACCTGCCGGGCGGCGGTATCGAAGGAGAGGTTGGCGATGTCGATCGTGGTGCCGAGCGGGCCGCCCGGGCGTCGCAGCAGGGCGCGCAGCCGCGCCGCCAGCTCTTTCATCGCGAACGGCTTGAGCAGGTAGTCGTCGGCGCCGCGATCGAGCCCCTCCACGCGCTCATCGACGCCCCCGCGCGCCGTCAAGATCAGGATCGGGGTCCGGATCTGCTTGCCGCGCAGCTCCTGGATGACATCGAGCCCGTCGCGGTCCGGAAGCCCGAGGTCGAGCACCAGGGCGTCATACGAGATGCTCTTGGTGGCGGCGAGGCCATCCTCGGCATTGGGAAACGTGTCGGCCCCGATACCGAAGCTGGCCAGGCCCTCGACGATCAAGTTGGCCAGGCGTTGGTGATCTTCGATGACCAGGACGCGCATCGGATGCCGATCATGTCAGCGGTGGGACACAGGCGGGTGGCGCGGCGCCGCGTCCGAACAAACCGCCCTGCTCGACGCCTTCCGCTGCGGTCCCGATGAGGCCGGCCGGCACGATAGCAGGTCCCGGGCGGCGGGGAAAACAAGTTCGTCCGAGCCGGTCGCTTGGTCGCATTCCAAAGTCGCCCGGGAATTTGCTAGAACTTGCGGTCTTGCGACCGATCACAGTGGGGACCTCCATGCTCTTGCGAACCTCGATCCGCTTTCTCGTGCTGGCCACGGCGCTATTGACGACATGCGCCGGCGCGCGCGCGTTCGACGAATCGAAATATCCGGACTGGTCCGGCCAGTGGATCAAGGTGCCGGACGGCGGCCCGCCGCGCTACGATCCGAGCAAGCCCGACGGCCGCGGACAGCAGGCTCCGCTCAAGGAGCCGTATCGCCGCATGCATGAGGCCAGCATGGCGGACCAGGCCGTCGGCGGGCAGGGGCTCTACCTCAGCAGCGTGAAGTGCATCCCGCTCGGCATGCCCTTCCAGATGAGCATCGTATTCCCCTTCGAGTTCGTCATCACGGAAAAGACGACCTTCATCCTGTACGAGATCATGACCTCCGAGACCCGTCGCATCTACACCGACGGACGCGATTGGCCGCAGGATCAGGACCCGACCTTTCCGGGCTACTCGATCGGCAAATGGATCGATACGAGCGGCAGCGGCCGCTACGACGTGCTGGAGGTCGAGACCCGCGACTTGCGCGTGCCCCGCACCTTCGACCAGACCGGCATCCCGTTCGCCGAGGACGGCCAGGCGGTCATCAAGGAGCGCTTCTACACCGACAAGGCGGATCCGAAGATCGTGCACGATGAGATCACCACCACCGACAATGCGCTGACGCGGCCCTGGACGGTGCTCAAGAGCTACACGCGCCTGCCGCGGGTCACCTGGACGGAGAACAATTGCACCGAAGGCAACTACAACATCGCCATCGGCAACGACGTCTACCTCTTGAGCGGCGACGGCTTGCTGATGCCGATCAAGAAGGACCAGCCGCCGCCGGATTTGCGCTATTTCAAGCCGGCGCCGAAGTGAGGGCTGCGGAGAGAAACGAACACCAGTCTAACCCTTGAATATCCGATCGCGGTGATACTGGAGAAAGTGCGCGTGAGGCCGTTGATCGGGTCGACCTGGAAGCAGGAGCTTATTTCGTAGCATGCGCGTCACTGCATCGGGCAATCGATCCCTCGCAATAAGGATACTGTAATTCTCGTCTATTGACACAAGGCCGCGGTCAAACATCCAATGTATTGTACCGGATAGTGTAGCCCATTTGAATTGAATCAGGACCACGATGTGCCACAGGTTGGATGTGAGCCGCTTGCACCTCGGCGCGCCCACCCCCATTAATTATGCTAAGCCCCGTCATTGCGCATGTATTTGCGTACGCTTGCTTTATTCCCACGGCAAAGGCCAAATCTCGGAACGGGCGACTGATCATTCGTTCAATAATCGGTCGCTCGTAGGACAGTTGTTCTTCCGCCAGGTCGGAGAGTTTTTCGTTGGATTGGAGCGCTGCGTTTGAGAATTCGCCGATCGTCCGGACGATTCCCGCTTGCAAGATCAAATCATAATCGGCATCGGGAATGGAACGCACCGCGCGACGGAATGCCCCTTTATTGGTTTTCCGTCGGCCCGAGCAAGCGCGCGCTCAAAATAGCGTTCGCCCTCCTTGAAAGAAACAGGGTGCTCGAATTCTAGATAGTCGGATACGAAAGCGTAGAAGTGATCCGCCCTGATCGGGTCTGGTTCAATTCGATCAATCTTGGCCGTTGCGAAGTACGCTTGCCGCCCGCCGCAACTCGATAGATCGGCACTGCCGCGTCGCGGTTCATAGTAGACGATCCAGTCTCCGATCGCTGCCTGAGCCTGACGTAAATAAGCACGAGGAAAGTGATACCTTTCCTCAGGAAGGTCGTCGTAGGTCGGGTCGGCCTTCGTGGTGAAAACAGCTTTTGTCATCGAGTTCTATAAGAGCGAATGCCCAGCCCTAAGCCGGCAGCATCAACCGCTTGCGTCCATAGAGCTCCTGCCAGGCGGAGACGTCCTCCGACATCGCCCGCGTGGCCGTGAGGAGCAACTCGGCGGTTTCATCGAGGCTGATCTCATGATTGGTTGCGGCCTTGTAGTCATCTTTCAGCGCTGCCAGGACCTCCAACATCTTGTCCGACCGCTGTTTCGAGCCCTCGAAATCCCCATGCACGCGAATGCCGGCAAGGGCCGCGCCAAAGCGGGAAGGCCCGCTGAGAAAAAGATCATCGCCGAACTCAGGTAGTTGAGCGGGGCATCGAGCGGCGTTGTCTTCGCGCCCATATGGGTCATCGCAAATTGGACGACGTAGCCGAGGAAGAATACAGCCAGGATGCCGGCCGTTGCAGAAAAGCAGATCACGCCGAGCCGATGCAGCATATGGTCGATATTGTGCATGTTTTTGCTGTTGCTTTCATGATATTCGTATTGCTCATTGATCTCATGCGTCAGGGTCGTGTTCAGCACGCGCCATTGGTAGCTGCTGTTGATCAGCGCGGTCGGGAGCCCGACCTCGCGCATGGTTGCCCGCAGGTACCAAAACGCCCACGGTTCAGAGGTCGAATCGTCCGAGCTCTCCCGAACGTGCCCGAACTCGCTGACGAAGCTGAGGAGCCGGCCGTACCGCAGGTTTTCGGCGAGCGCCCGGTAATCGAGCCAGCGCTCGTGCCAGCGCCGGCGGCGTCCGTGCCGGATGGTTTCGATGATCGTGGCGATGACCAGAAGCTCGCAAAGCACGAAAGCCGCCTTTCCGTCGACGCTGCTTGCGAACAGGCCGCCAAGCGCAATGAAGACAGCGAGCGCCGAGAGGCTGTAGGCGAGCACGCAGGCGCTGCGATAGTAGTGCGAAAAGTAGATAGCCAGCGAATTGCCCAAACGAAGCGCGGCAGCAGGATTGTGCGAATGCGGCCCGCCAGGTTGTCGGCATGGGGCGCTCCGTCGATGAACTTGTCCCATTCGTCGGTGCGGGCCTCGAGCGAGGCGATGGGAATCACGTAGCGCAGCTCTTGACGGCTCGCATAGCGCTTGAGCAGGTCGTAAAAGGGAAGATGCAGCGCTCCTTCCAATCTTGTCGATAAAAGTCTCGCAGCCCCGTTCCGGCCGGTTTGCGCGAATCCCGCCCCACCTCGGATGGCGCGCCGAAGATCGCCTTGAGGACTTTCTCGAGCGGCCCATCGGTCGCGTCTGGCGTCGCCGAGATGGTATGCTTGTCAAATCCCTGGATAAGCCGGGGCGGCCGATCCTGGTCCCGGGTGGTGATCCAGACGACCGGGATGCCGCCCTCGAAGGCGTGCCTGGCAATGGCGCCGGTGCCGGCCACCTTGGGGGGATTGCCGTCCCAAATCGCGATCAGGAGATCGATCTGGCGAAGGAAATAGCCGCCAGCTTCCACGTAGCCTTGTTCCCGATGCCGAGCCTCCTGGTCGGCGTGGCTACGGTGGGCGTCCACCCGATCCGGCGGCTGCGATAGTTCTGTGATGACGTTCGCCTTCTTGAGGATATCGGCGAACGAGCTTTCCGCGTCGGCTGCGACGCCGTTCCCGGAGAAGGTGGCGACATACGTGTTCTTGGGAAACGGCAGAATGTTCGGGCCACGTTGCTCTGTCCTTCTCCTTGCCGGCCCTCGATATCGGAGCGCCGTGAGGACGCGAAAAAGATCACTCCACGCCCTGCAGGCCGGCGGCCTTGATGACCGGCGTCATGGTCGTCATCTCCTCGCTCAGGAAGGCGGCGAACTCGGCCGGCGTTCCGCCGCCGACGTCGACCGCGAGCTTGGCCAGCGTGGCCGCCACCTCGGGCGATTGCAGGCTCTCGTTGATGGCGGAATTGAGCTTGCCCACCACCGCGCCCGGGATGCCGGCGCGTCCGACCACGCCGGTAAAGGAGACCGAGACGAACCCGGGCAGGCCCGCCTCGACCAGGGTCGGAACATCGGGCGCCTGCGGGTGGCGCGCCGCGCTCGTCACCGCCAGCGCTCGCACCACGCCGGCCTGCACCAGCGGCAGCGCGACGGCGGGGTTCTCGAAGGTGAATTGCACCTCGCCGGCGACCACCGCCTGGATCGACTGGCCGCCGCTCTTGTAGGGCACGTGCACGATCTCGACCCCGGCCCGCAGCTTGAGCATCTCGCCGATCAGATGCGGCGGCGTTCCGATCCCGGGGGTCGAATAGTTGAGCTTGCCGGGATTGGCCTTGGCATAGGCGATGAGCTCCGCCAGCGTCTTCGCCGGAAACTTCGGATTGACGACCAGGATGTCGGACGTGGTGCCCAGGCGTGCGATCGGGGCAAAGGCCTTGAGGGCGTCGTAGCCGACGTTCTTGTACATCAGCGGGCTGATGACGAGCGTGCTGGTATTGCCGAGCAGCAGAGAATAGCCGTCGGGCTCCGATTCGGCGACCACGCGCGCCGCGATGGTGCCGCCGGCGCCCGCCCGGTTCTCCACCACGATGGGCTGCCCCAGGGATATGGCCATGCGCTGGCCGACCAGGCGCGCCATGACGTCGGCCGGGCCGCCTGGAGAGAACCCCACCACCATCCGGATCGGCCTCACCGGGTAAGCCTGCGCCGACGCGCGTCGCGGCGGTGAGCGCGTTGACGGCGAGCCCCGCGATCGCGGCGAGAGCGATCCACTTGTTATCCATTGTGCCGTCTCCCCCTGACGCCATCTCTCAGTGGCGACGCTTTCTGGCGATGCCGTCTCTTGGTGACTGCCGTCTCCTTGTGCACCATTTGTGCGTGAGCGGCACTTGCATCGCGGGCCACTTTATCCTCATACCAATGCGAATCCTAGAATTGAGGCCGTCGCCGTTTGTCGCCAACGGAACCCGCCGCCCGCCTTCTCCGTTGAGGGCTGCGGTTTCCAACCCCGGGAGATCCGTAATGCAGCTCACGTCCGCCCATATCGCTCCGATCGTCGCGCTGATCGCCGGCATCCTCATTCTCATCGTGCCGCGCCTCTTGAATTACGTGGTCGCCATCTATCTGATCGTGATCGGTCTCGTCGGCCTCAACGCCATCCATCATTTCGTCCACTAGCGCCATGATCCGAGGTCGATTCTCGGACGCGGCTGCAGCTCATTCGTGACCTCATGGCCAAAGCAAGCTCGCGCAAGACTGCTCGCAAGCCCGCTCACAAGACTGCCCGCAAGCCCGTTCGCAAGGCTGCCGGCAAGACCAAGCGTGCGTCCGCGGCCCCGCCCCGCGGACCCAAGCCGGCGCCGGCCAAATCGAGGAGCGCTCTCCAGAGCGGCAAGTGGGTCTATGCCTTCGGGGGCGGCAAGGCGGCGGGACGCGCCGGCATGCGCGATCTCCTCGGCGGCAAGGGGGCCGGGCTCGCCGAGATGGCCAATCTCGGCCTGCCGGTGCCGCCCGGCTTCACCATCACCACCGAGGTCTGCACCGCCTATTACGCCGGCGCCAAGACCTATCCGAAGCATCTGGAGCGGCAGGTGGACGCCGCGCTCGCCGAGATCGGCCGCATCACCGGCCGGACCTTCGGCGACAAGACCAATCCGCTCCTGGTGTCCGTGCGCTCCGGCGCGCGCGCCTCCATGCCCGGCATGATGGACACGGTGCTCAATCTCGGTCTCAACGACGTGACCGTCGAGGCGCTGGCGAAGCAATCCGGCGACCGCCGCTTCGCCTATGACAGCTATCGGCGCTTCATCACCATGTATTCCGACGTCGTGCTCGGCGTCGAGCATCATCACTTCGAGGAGCTTCTCGACGACCACAAGGACCGCGCGGGCTACACCCTCGATACCGATCTCGATGCCGACGATTGGGTGGCGCTGGTCGCCCGCTACAAGGAGCGTCTCGCGCAGGAGCACGGCGAGCCGTTCCCGCAGGATCCGCATGCGCAATTGTGGGGCGCCATCGGGGCGGTGTTCGGCTCCTGGATGAACCAGCGCGCCATCACCTACCGCCGCCTGCACGGCATTCCGGAGCATTGGGGCACGGCGGTCAACGTCCAGGCCATGGTGTTCGGCAATATGGGGGAGACCTCCGCCACCGGCGTCGCCTTCACCCGCAACCCCTCGACCGGCGAGAAGCGCCTCTATGGCGAGTTCCTCATCAATGCCCAGGGCGAGGACGTGGTGGCCGGCATCCGCACCCCGCAGGAAATATCGGAGGACGCGCGCCGCGCGGCCGGCTCCGACAAGCCGTCCATGGAGAAGCTGCTGCCCGACGCGTTCAAGGAATTGACGCGCATCTACGGCGTGCTCGAGCGGCACTATCGCGACATGCAGGATCTCGAGTTCACCGTCGAGCGCGGCAAGCTCTGGATGCTGCAGACGCGCTCCGGCAAGCGCACCGCGCGGGCGGCGCTGCGGATCGCGGTCGAGCTCGCCAACGAGGGCCTGATCACGCGCCGGGAGGCGGTGACGCGGGTCGAGCCCGGCGCGCTCGACCAGCTCCTGCATCCGACCATCGATCCGCAGGCCGAGCGCAAGGTGGTGGCGACCGGGCTGCCGGCCTCGCCGGGCGCCGCGGCGGGCGAGATCGTATTCTCCGCCGACGATGCCGAAGCCCTCAAGGCGCAAGGCCGCAACGTGATCCTGGTGCGTATCGAGACCTCGCCCGAGGACATCCACGGCATGCATGCGGCCCAGGGCATTCTCACCACCCGCGGCGGCATGACCTCCCATGCGGCGGTGGTGGCGCGCGGCATGGGCAAGCCCTGCGTGTCGGGCGCCGGCGCCCTGCGGATCGATTATGCGGCCGCCACCATGATGATCGCGGGGCATCTGTTGAAGAAGGGCGACATCATCACCATCGACGGCTCGACCGGCCAGGTGCTGCTCGGCCGTGTCCCGATGGTCGAGCCGGCTTTGTCGGGCGAGTTCGCCACCCTGATGGGCTGGGCCGACCAAGTGCGGGTGCTGGGCGTGCGCGCCAATGCGGATACGCCCAATGACGCGCGCATCGCGCTCAAGTTCGGCGCGCAAGGCATCGGGCTCTGCCGCACCGAGCACATGTTCTTCGACGACGACCGCATCCGCGCGGTGCGCGAGATGATCCTGGCCGACGACGAGAAGTCGCGCCGCGCCGCGCTCGCCAAGCTGTTGCCGATGCAGCGCGCCGACTTCACCGAGCTGTTCGAGATCATGGCCGGCCTGCCGGTGACGATCCGCCTGCTCGACCCGCCGCTGCACGAATTCCTGCCGCACGGCGAGGCGGAGATCGCCGAGGTCGCCGCCGCCATGGGGGCCGATCCCCGCAGGCTCGCCGACCGGGTCCGCGAGCTCGCCGAGTTCAACCCCATGCTCGGCTTTCGCGGCTGCCGGCTCGCCATCGTGTATCCGGAGATCGCCGAGATGCAGGCGCGCGCCATCTTCGAGGCCGCGGTCGAGGCCGCCAAGCGCTGCGGCAAGCCGGTCGCGCCGGAGATCATGGTGCCGCTGATCGCCAGCAAGGCCGAGCTCGATCTGGTCAAGAGCCACATCGATGCCGTCGCGCAGGCGGTCATGCGCGAGACCGGCGCCGAGATCGCCTATCAGGTCGGCACCATGATCGAGTTGCCGCGCGCCGTGCTGCTCGCCGCCGACATCGCGCAGACCGCGGAGTTCTTCTCCTTCGGCACCAACGATCTGACGCAGACGACCTTCGGCATCAGCCGCGATGACGCGGCGAGCTTCCTCGGCGCCTATATGGCGCGCGGCATCCTGGCGGCCGATCCGTTCGTGTCGATCGATCGCGAGGGCGTCGGCGAGCTCATCCGCATGGGCGTCGAGCGCGGGCGGGCGACCCGCCGCAAGCTCAAGGTCGGCATCTGCGGCGAGCATGGCGGCGACCCGAGCTCGGTCGCGTTCTGTCACGAGATCGGGCTCGACTATGTCTCGTGCTCGCCGTTCCGGGTGCCGATCGCGCGGCTCGCCGCCGCGCAGGCGGCGCTCGGCAAGGGAGTGGCGAGCCAAGCCTGAGCGGTCGGTCCCGATCCGCAGCGTGACGCGTTCGCGGAATCCTCGGAGGTAAGATCGTCCGGGGCCGGCCGGTATTAATACCTGTGCGGGTCCCTTCGCATTCCACGGCACATTGACGGATCATTTACCACGCTCGACCAATGCGGCGCCCATCGCGCTGGCGTGGCCTGCGCGCAGCGAGCGCGCGCGCCCGATTAACGCGATGGCAAGGTTAATCGCGTCATTAGAAAATATGTCGCATTTGCGCCGCAAGGACGCCCGTGTCGACCTGACTATGTGTCGTGAAGCGTTGGGTGAATAGTTGCGTGAGTTGTTGCGTGAGTAGTTGCGTGAGCATGTAAATGAGTGTGTTGCGTCATAGGCCGAAGGGTGCCTTTCGGGCGCCCTTCGGCCTCTGCGTCGTAGCGGCTGGCCTGATGCCGACGATGATCGGGCATCAGGATCTCGCCGCGCTCATCGCGCAGCGGCCGCTGGCGGTTCAGCAGTGGCACAGCCACAACATCGCTTCGCCGTTCGGAACCATCGAAGCGGCGACCTTCTCGATGCCGATGCCGCTCAGCGAGGCGATGCCGGTGTCGCTGAGCTACGCCTTGGCGGGGCTCGACCCCGGCAATGCCGACATCACCGGCTCCATCAAGGAACGCATGCTCGGCGACGCGGCGATCGAGGAGCTGCAGGACGCCTCGCCGCCATCGTCGCTCCCGGAGGTCAACCGCCGGCTCAAAGGCGATCGGCTCGCCGTCCATCCGCAGCCGGAGGAGGAGCCCGATGCGACGCCGGTGGCCGAGCAATCCCCTGCGCCTCTGAAGAAGGGCGATCGCCTCGTCGCGAGCCCAGCTCCCGAGCCGCAGCCGCCGGCCGTGGTGGCCGAGGCGGAGCCGCCGCTCGCGCCGCCGGCCCAGCCGAAAGCCCAAGAGATGCCCCCGATCGGCGAGGGGCCTGCTCCGGTTGCCGAACCGGTCGCGACCGCCGCGCCGCTCGAGCAGAAGCCGCCGGCCCCGGAGGCTCAGACGCCGCGGTTTTCGGTCGCGAGCCTCGATTACGGCCCGCCCGACGATCCCACCGGCTATTGGCCCGATCTGCCGGGGCGTCGCCCCGACGACGGCGCGTCGCCGCAGCCGTCCGCGGCGACCCGCAGGGCCCGCGGAGGCGGAGCTGCATCCCGACACCGGCGCGGTCATTGGGCCGGAAGATTCCGATCCCACCGTGCGGGTGGCGCGGCTCTACTTCGGCATCGACCCGAAAGCATCGTTCGGTGCCATCCAGCCCTGGATGCCGGGCGAAGCGCCGCAGCTGGACGATCAGCGCGCCTCCGTCGTGCCCGACGTGCGGACCGCGGCCTTGACGGCGGAGCCGGACACCAAGGATGACGGCACTAGCGGGCGGCGAGACCATCGCCCGCAAGGGCGAGGTCACCGGCGAGAGCCAACATCCGATGAGCCCGGCCGAGCGCCTGCAGCTCGACGACAAGGGCCGTGCCAAGTCGATCAAATGCCTGACCGAGGCGATCTATTTCGAGGCGCGCGGGGAGCCGGTGCGCGGCCAGATCGCGGTCGCCCAGGTGGTGATGAACCGCGTGTTCTCCGGCTACTATCCCAACTCCGTCTGCGGCGTGGTCTACCAGAACGCCAGCCACCATCTCGCCTGCCAGTTCACCTTCGCGTGCGATGGAATCCCCGAGGTGGTGCGCGAGCCGGACGCCTTCGAGCGCGCCCGCAAGATCGCGACCGAAACGCTCGACGGCCAGCTCTGGCTGCCGGAAGTCGGCAAGGCCACGCACTACCACGCTTATTGGGTGCATCCGAGCTGGGTGCATGAGATGACGAAAATGTACAAGCTCGGCGTCCATACCTTCTACCGGCCCAAACGCTGGGGCGACGGCGCCGACGCGCCCGAATGGGGCGATGCCGCCACCACCGCGGCAGCCTCGAAGAATCTGTAGCGCACGTCGTGCGCAACCCGCGTCCGGCACGATTGCCGCCGCCCTTGAGCCGTTCCGCGTTATACGTTTGACGTATTAGCGGCGGCACTCTATGTTGCCGCCATGATCAGGTCGTTTCGCGATCGCGCGACCGAGCGCCTTTGGATGGGCGGCTTCGTGAAGCAATTCAGCGGCATCGAAAAGCAGGCTCTCCGAAAGCTCGATATGCTCCATAACGCCCGCGCCATCGCCGACCTGCGCGCGCCGCCTGCGAACCGGCTCGAGGCCCTGGCGGGAGACCGCCGCGGACAGCATTCAATTCGGATCAACGATCAGTGGCGCATTTGTTTTACTTGGACCAAGGAGGGTCCGGCCGATGTCGAAATCGTCGACTACCATTAGAGGGGTGGCGACGCCCGACCGCGTGACCACCCATCCGGGCGAGGTGCTCGGCGAGGAGTTTCTCAATCCGCTCGGCATGTCGGTGAACGCGCTCGCCATGGCCTTGCGGGTTCCGGCGACGCGCATCGGCGCCATCGTCAAGGGCGAGCGGTCGGTGACGGCCGATACCGCGTTGCGGCTCGCCCGCTTTTTCGGCACCAGCCCCGAGTTTTGGATGAACCTGCAGGCGATGCACGATCTGACCAAGGCGCGACGTGATGTCGGCAAGACGATCGAGCGCGATATTCGGCCGCGGGCTGCTTGAACGGCTCGATGCCGAGTAACCTGGAAACAGATGCGCGTTAGGGGCTGTTCCGGTTTCCGGCGCACTGATTGCCGACCGGCATGTTCCGCATCACCCCGGGATGGTGGCGCCTTTCCGTCGGTATGCAGGCGGTGTATCGTCATACATCGATGCGTGCCTGTGGCCCTGATCGCGATCAATCGAGCGATCCGGAACGCCGGGAGGTGATCATGGTGGATCGAAGCTGGACCGCGGTCGCGGTTGCGTTCGCCGCCGCGCTGACGATCGGCGGTGCGCGGGCGGCCGATGACCCGAAGTATCCGGATTGGAAGGGCCAGTGGTCGCGCTTTGCGGTGCGCGGGCTTCCGGGGCAGCCGTCGCACGATCAGACCAAGCCGTGGGGATTGGGCCAAGAGGCGCCGCTGACGCCCGAATATCAGGCGATCCTGGAGGCGAGCATCGCGGATCAGGCCAAGGGCGGCTTGGGCAATTTCCCCACCACCTCGGGCCGCGCGGCCGGCATGCCGCACATGATGATGGCGTTCATCCCGATGGAATTCGTCGTCACGCCGGACACGACCTACATTCTGGTCGGCATGTACGACCACTACCGTCGCATCTTCACCGACGGACGCGACTGGCCCAAGACCATCGAGCCGACCTTCTCGGGCTACTCGATCGGCCGCTGGATCGAGGACGGCGATGGACGCTACGACGTGCTCGAGGTCGAGACCCGCGGCTTCAAGGGACCTCGCGCCTACGACGAAGCCGGCCTGCCGCTGCATTTCGACAATCAGTCCATCTTCAAGGAGCGCATCTACCGCGACAAGGCCGATCCGAACATCCTGCATGACGAGATGACCACGATCGACCACGCCCTGACGCGGCCGTGGACGGTCGACAAGAAATACGTCCACAATCCGGATCTGCGGGCGGATTGGACCGAGTATTACATCACCGAGGCCAATGCGCAGATCGTCATCGGCAAGGAGAACTATTTCCTGAGCGCCGAGGGTTTCTTGATGCCCGCCAAGAAGGATCAGGCGCCGCCCGATTTGCGCTACTTCAAGCAAGGCAAGAAGTGACGGGCGCGTTGGCCAAATCCCGGCAATTCATGATCTCGCGCGCAACCAGGACTAGAGCGGTTTCACATAGACCGGAAACAGAACCGCTCCAGCATTTTTGCATTGTCGCATTTTCGGACGGAAAACCGGTCTCCACTTTTCCTGAAAATGCTGAGAGCTCACATCTCGATGTCGACCGCGACATCCAGATTCGGGGCCGAATGGGTGATCCAGCCGGATGACGCGTAATCGACGCCGGTCGCCGCGATGGCCGCGATGGTGTCGAGGGTGATGCCGCCGGAGGCCTCCAGCGTCAGCTCCCCGGCCACCAGCGCGACCGCCTGGCGCAGCGTGGCGGTGTCCATGTTGTCGAGCAGCACCGCGTCGGCTTTCCCGACCGCCAGCACCTCGCGCAGCTGATCGAGGGTGTCGACCTCGATCTCGATCTTGACCAGATGGCCGGCGGCGGCGTGCGCGCGCTCCAGCACCGCGCGGATGCCGCCCGCGACCGCGATGTGGTTGTCCTTGATCAGGATGGCGTCGTCGAGGCCGAAGCGGTGGTTGAAGCCGCCGCCGCAGCGCACGGCGTATTTCTCCAGCGCCCGCAGCCCGGGCGTGGTCTTGCGCGTGCAGCAGATGCGCAGCTTGGTGCCGGCGACGCGGCGCACGAATTCGTGGGTGGCGCTCGCCACCCCGGACAGGCGGCCGAGCAGGTTGAGCGCGGTGCGCTCGGCCGCCAGCACGGCGCGGGCCGGCCCGGTGACATGCATCAGGGTGGTCTTGGCCGTGACGCTGATGCCGTCGCGCAGCGCGGCGCTGATCTCGATCTCGGGGGCGAGCTTGCGGAACGCCGCCGCCACCAGCGGCAAGCCGGCGATGACGCCGGCGGCGCGGGCCACCACGACGGCGCGTGCCTGCGTCTCCTCCGGAATGGTCGCGATCGAGGTCACGTCGCCGGCGCGGCCCAAATCCTCGGCGAGCGCGCGCGTCACCGTGGCGTCGATCTCGAGCGGCGACAGGAACGCGTCGGGACAGATGAGGGGAGGGGTCATGAGCAGCCATCTCGATGTTGCCGGGCACCACTTGTCCCGGCCTTCGAAGGCCGGGACACGGATACGCTCCGCTGCGGTCAGCTTCGCAGATTCACCATCCGCTCGACCGCGCGCCGCGCCCGCGCGGCGATCGCCGGATCGATCACGACCTCCTCCTTGAGATAGACGAGGCTGTCGAGAAATCTTGGGCAGCGTGATCCGCTTCATGTGCGGACACAGATTGCACGGCCGCACGAACTCGATGTCGGGCAATTCGGCCTGGACGTTGTCCGCCATCGAGCATTCGGTGACCATGATCACGCGGCTGGGGCGGTTGCGGCGCACCCAGTCGATCATGCCGGCGGTCGAGCCCGTATAGTCCGCTTCCGCGAGCACGTCGGGCGGGCATTCCGGATGCGCGATGATCTGCAGCGCGGGGTCGCCGTCGCGGTAACGGCGCAGCTCCTCGGCGGTGAAGCGCTCATGGACCTCGCAGGCGCCCTTCCAGGCGATGATCTTCACCTTGGTCAGGCTCGCCACGTAGCTCGCCAGATATTGGTCGGGCAGGAAGATCACCCGCTCGGCGCCGAGGCTCTCGACCACCTCCAGCGCGTTCGACGACGTGCAGCAGATGTCGACCTCCGCCTTCACGTCGGCCGAGGTGTTCACATAGGCCACCACCGGGACGCCGGGAAACTTCTCGCGCAGCACCCGCACGTCGGCGGCGGTGATCGAGGCCGCCAGCGAGCAGCCGGCCCGGCTGTCGGGGATCAGCACGGTCTTGTCGGGATTGAGGATCTTGGAGGTCTCGGCCATGAAGTGGACGCCGCACTGAACGATGATGTCGGCGTCGACCTTGCTGGCTTCGCGGGCGAGCTGCAGACTGTCCCCGACGAAGTCGGCGACGCAGTTGTAGATTTCCGGGGTCTGATAATTGTGCGCCAGGATGACGGCGTTGCGCTCCTTCTTCAGCGCATTGATGGCTTTGACATAGGGAGCGAAGAACGGCCACTCGACCGCCGGCACCACCTTGGCGACGCGCGCGTAGAGCGGCGCCGTTTCGCGCGCCACCTGCTCGTTCCATTCGAGCGAAGGCATCGGCAGCACGCCATGCCGGCGCGCCGCCGCTGCCGGGCCGGGCTCCAGGCCGCCGGGTACCGGGCGATGAGCGGGGGCGGTTCCGGCCGCGGGGCCGAATGATTGCAGGATGGGCATGGTGGCTCCCGGCCTTTATGCTCCGTTTGAGTATATTAGGGGTGAAAAAAGCCCGCCTCTTGGCGCGCTTCAACCCCGGCACGGAGCAGTTATTCTCAATTCGAGCAAATCCTATATAGCACTTCGCCCCGCCGTCTTCCAGCCCCCTATCGGGGGCAGCCCCCTGCGGGCGGGCGGCTGCCATGCGTGTAACGGATGCGCCCCGATGATCTGGTTGGGCGGTTCCGATCGAGGCCCTATGTTGGGCGCCGTCCCGGGAAAATCGTGATGAGCGCCACCAAGCCCGAGGCCCTCGCGCCGGCCTCTGTCGTCGAAACCTGGCGTACCCCTGCCGTCATCGTCCTCTGCGGCTGCCTGATCGGCATGCTCACGTTCGGGCCGCGCTCGGCGGCCGGCCAGTTCCTCACCCCGCTGTCGTTCGCCAATGGCTGGGGCCGGGACGTGTTCTCGATGGCGTTCGCCATCCAGAACCTGTTGTGGGGCGTGGGGCAGCCGTTCGCGGGCGCGATCGCGGACCGCTTCGGCACCGTGCGGGTGCTGTGCGCCGGCGCCATCATGTATGGGCTCGGCCTCGCCATCATGGCCTACGCCACCAACCCGCTGGCGCTCGATCTTTCGGCCGGCGTCCTGATCGGCTTCGGACTCGCCGGCTGCTCGTTCAATCTGGTGCTCTCGGCGTTCGGCAAGCTGGTGCCGGAGGCGTGGCGCTCGCTGGCGCTGGGGGCCGGAACCGCGGCCGGCTCGTTCGGGCAATTCCTGTTCTCGCCGCTCGCGCGCGTGCTGATCGATGCGTTCGGCTGGCAGCCGGCGCTGCTGATATTTGCCGCCGGCCTCATGCTGGTGCTGCCGCTGTCGCTCGCGCTCGCGACGCCGCGGGCGACGTCGGGCACCGGCAGGGCGGCGCCGCAATCGCTCAAGCAGGCGCTGGCCGAGGCGTTCGGGCATCGCTCCTACGTGCTGCTGGTGCTGGGCTTCTTCACCTGCGGCTTCCAGCTCGCCTTCATCACCGTGCATCTGCCGGCCTATCTGGTCGATCGCGGTCTCTCCGCGGAAGTCGGCGGCTGGACCATCGGGGTGATCGGGCTGTTCAACATCGTGGGCTCGCTCTCCGCCGGCTGGCTCAGCAGCCGGATGCCCAAGCGCTATCTGCTGTCGGGCATCTATTTCGTGCGCGCCGCCGCGGTGCTGGCCTTCATCGTGTTTCCGGTCAGCACGGCGAGCGCGATCGCCTTCGGGGCCGTGATGGGCCTGTTGTGGCTGTCGACCGTTCCGCCGACCGCGTCGCTGGTGGCGGTGATGTTCGGCAATCGCTGGGGCGGCATGCTCTACGGCTTCGCCTTCTTCAGCCATCAGGTGGGCGGCTTTCTCGGCGTGCTGCTCGGCGGCCTTGCGTTCGAGCGCACCGGCTCCTATGACGCGGTCTGGTGGCTCTCGATCCTGTTCGGCGTGCTGTCGGCGCTCATCAATCTGCCGATCGTGGAGAAGCCGGTGCAACGCCTCGCCATCGCTCCGGCCTGAACAGATCCCCGATGTCCGCACTTTCGACTGCCGCCCGATCCGTGACCTCCGACGCCGAGACCGCAAGGCCGGCGGCAGCCGCACAGCGGCCTGCCACAGAGCGGCCAGCCGCGCAGCGGCCAGATTGGCGCAGCCCGGTGGTGGTCGTGCTGGGCGGCTGCCTCATCGCCATGCTGGCTTTCGGGCCGCGCTCCGCGCTCGGCTTTTTTCTGACGCCGCTGTCGGCGACCCATGGCTGGGGCCGCGACATCTATGCGCTCGCGATCGCGATGCAGAGCCTCCTTTATGGCGCCGCCCAGCCGTTTGCCGGCGCGCTGGCGGACCGCTTCGGCGCCCAGCGGGTCATCGTCACGGGCGCGCTTCTCTATGCGCTCGGCATCTTTCTGATGGCGCAGGCGAGCACGCCCGCCATGCTCTATCTTTCGGCCGGCGTGCTGGTCGGGTTCGGCCTCTCGGGCTGCTCGTTCAACCTGGTCATCACCTCGATCGCCAAGGTGGTGCCGGAAAGCTGGCGCTCGATGGTGTTCGGCGCCGGCACGGCGGCCGGCTCGTTCGGACAATTCCTGTTCTCGCCGCTGGGCGTGGGCCTGATCGACGCTTATGGATGGCGCACCGCGCTGGAGATTTTCTCGGGACTCCTGCTGCTGATCATTCCGCTCGCCCTCCTGGTGGCGAAGCCGCGCAGCGCGCCGTCGCAGGCGCGCGCCGCCGGCGCGCTGCGGCCCAAACCTACCGGCAGGCGCTGGCCGAAGCCTTGCGGCATCGCTCCTATGTGCTGCTGGTTCTCGGCTTCTTCACCTGCGGCTTCCAGCTCGGCTTCGTCACCGTTCACCTGCCGTCCTATTTGATCGATCGCGGCCTCTCCGCAGAGGTCGGCGGCTGGACGCTCGGCCTCATCGGGCTCTTCAACATCATCGGGGCGATGACGTCGGGCTGGCTCGGCAGCCGCGTCCCCAAGCGCTACATCCTGTCGTGCATCTATTTCAGCCGCGCGCTCGCCGTGATCGGCCTCGTCACCCTGCCGGCGAGCCCGACCGTGGCGTTGGTCTATGGCGCCGTGACCGGCCTGTTGTGGCTGTCCTCGGTGCCGCCGACGTCCGGGCTGGTGGCCCTGATGTTCGGCACGCGCTGGCTCGCGATGCTGTTCGGGATCGCGTTCTTCAGCCATCAGGTCGGCGGCTTCCTGGGCGTCTATCTGGGCGGGTTCATCTACGAGCGCACCGGCTCCTACGATATCGTGTGGTGGCTGGGCGTGATGTTCGGCCTCCTCTCGGCGGTCATCAATCTGCCGATCGTCGAGAAGCCGGTGGCGCGGCTCCTCGCCAACCCGGCGTGATGATCCGCGATCCCGGCCGTCCGCGGCCGATCCAGCAACGTGAAGGCATGCGCCGTGGCGACATTCAGAGCGATCGTGATCGACAAGACCGATAGCGGCCAGAGCATCGGTCTCAAGGACTTCGACGAAAACGACCTGATGGAGGGCGACGTCACGGTTCGGGTCGAATGGTCGACCGTGAACTACAAGGACGGCCTCGCGGTGACCGGCAAGGCCCCGGTGGTGCGCCGCTTTCCGATGATCCCGGGCATCGATTTCGCCGGCACCGTCGAGGCCTCCACGCATGCGGACTGGAAGCCCGGCGACCAGGTGATCCTCAATGGCTGGGGCCTGGGGGAAACCCATCTCGGCGCCTACGGGGCGAAGGCGCGCGTCAAGGGCGACTGGCTGGTGCGGCTGCCCTCGGGCATGAGCGCCCGCGACGCGATGGCGATCGGCACCGCCGGCTATACCGCCATGCTGGCCGTGATGGCGCTCGAGCATCATGGGCTCAAGCCCGCCGGCGGACCGGTGGTGGTGACCGGCGCCGCCGGCGGCGTCGGCTCGGTCGCGGTCGCGATCCTGGCCAAGCTCGGCTTTCAGGTGACGGCGTCGACCGGGCGGACCGAGGAGGCGGATTATCTCAAGCGCCTGGGCGCGGCCGAGATCATCGATCGCAAGGAGCTCGCGGGCGCGCCCCGGCCGCTCGCCAAGGAGCGCTGGGCGGGCGGCATCGACGTGGTCGGCTCGGCCACGCTCGCCAATGTGCTGTCGATGATTCGCTATCGGGGGGCGGTCGCGGCCTGCGGCCTGGCCGGAGGTATGGATTTGCCGGCGACGGTGGCGCCGTTCATTTTACGCGGAGTGTCACTTCTCGGCATCGATTCGGTGATGCGGCCGCTGCCGGATCGGCGGGCCGCCTGGGGGCGGCTCGCGGCCGATTTGGACCGGGCGAAACTCACTGAAATGACAAGCGAAATCGGCCTGGCCGACGTGATCGAGGTCGGCCGCAAGATCGTCGAGGGGAGGGTCCGAGGCCGAATCGTGGTCAAGATTGGGTAAAGGCGTTCAGAATTTAGCGACGATCGCGGTTCATGATGGCTTGATTCGGATGGTTACTCGGTGGTTAAGAATCCAAGTGGGTGTCGGAGGGAGTTCATCATGTTGCGTGTGACGATGATGGCGGCGGCTCTGGCTGCAGCCGGGCCGGCCGCGGCCGAGCAGCTCAATGTCGAAGCCGCGCGGCAGTTCGTGGTCGGCAAGCTTTTCGCCTTCAATTGCTTTGAAGGAACGCATGGGGCCGGCCGCATCTATGGCGACGGCTCGGTCGCCGGCACGGTGCAGTTCGGTGGCAGCGGACCGGTCCGCTACGTGGTGCTGCCGGCCGGAACGGTGCGGGCGCAGGGCGAGTCGGTTTGCGCCTCGGTGAACGGCCTTCCGATCCAGCCCTGCTTCAATCTCGACAAGACCGATCCGCAGAGCTTCCGCGGCTCGCTGTCGGGCTTGCGCTTCGCCTATTGCGACTTCACCCGCCGCAACGTCCGGGCCACCCCGGTTCGCACCGCCGAGGGCCTGCGCACGCCGCTGGCCATCCATGCCGCCGCCATGACGGAAGGTGCGGGCGACTAGCACGATCTGATCACGGGCAATCGCGCACCTCGAAGGCTCGCGTGCCGGGCCGGCCGGCTCTCGGCGTTACGATCATGGCTGCCCTGCGACCGCCGCGCGGGCGAACATGAACCTGCGCCAGCATGGCGGCGACTAATCCATGCCGGCCGCTTCATACCCCCCCCGATCCCCCTGAATTGGCCGATGATGACTTGACCCCGCTTCGGCGGGGTTTTTTCATTTGGGCGGTTGCGCCGGGGGGCGCTTCGGAGTCATGCTCGCCTGCCCCCAAGGATATTTTTAGGTTGCGACGCTCGGTTACCGGCGGAAACCAGCCTGGGGTCGGGTCCATCATGCTCGCCGCGGTCCAGTATGATTGAGGTCGATCATTTCACGCCGCTCTCGCGCGCCGTCGCGTCGATCGATCGCGACGCCTATGCGGCGCGCTATGCGGTCTACGACCAGGCCCACAAGGCGCTCCTGCGGCGCCTGGCGACCGCGGACACTCCGTGCTCGGACGCCGACATCGCGCGCGAGGAGCAGGCCTTCCGGGACGCCATCCGCCGCATCGAATTCGCCGACACGGACGCTCAACCCACGCTCGTCCCGCAGGACGAGCCGCTGGCCGACGAGCCGCTCGCGAACGAGCCGCTGGCAAGCGAGGCGCTCGCGAGCGAGCCGCCGAGAGTCGCGGCGGGACCTGGTTTGGCCGCGACCGCGTCTGCCGCGCGCGACCCTTGATGTGGCGGACTTGCCGAGCCTCGATCACTTCGAGTCGGGCAACGCAGCCGCGCCGATGCTTCGCCTCTCCGAGCCCCGGTCCCTGGTGCGCCGGGTCGGCGAACGGATGGCGCTCGCCGCCATGGCGCTGGCCCTGGTCGGGGCCGGGCTCTGGATGGACCCGGGATATCGCGACCAAGCGACGGACCAAACCACAGACCGAGCGACCGACCCGGCATCCCTGCGCGGCGCCGAATCGACCGACCCGGCGGCGTCGGATGGTGCGACGGACGCAAAGGCGCAGCAGCCGACCTGGCTGTCGCCGGAAATGTTCTACGCTCCGCCGCCGATGCCGTCCCCGCCGGCCTCGCCGCGCGCCGACGTGCCGCTGCCGACGCCGAGGCCGGAACGATAGAAACAATTTGTTCCGGGGGCGTGCTCGGCGTTCGGGCATTTTCGGCAGAAGATTTTCCGCGCTCGACGCGTGCTTCAATTCGCTTGATCCCGACCGATTTCACATTCGCGGATTGGTAGAATGTTGCTTCAGCGCGGATTGAAAAATGCCGGCCGGGTGCTGTTCTACCGCTTGAAATGGCTTCGAATCACGCATGCTGGCCGCCTTCGGGCTTGAGCTGGAAAACCAATCGGCAACCCCGAACCGGAGCAGCAGTCATGGCAAGCGTGCATCTGCCGAATGCCCACCGCGACCGTGGGGTGGACCGGCTATCACTTCGATCCGACATGCGTCGTTTGGATACGGATGCGCTGCGCGTGGAGAACGAGCAACTGCGGGAGCTGGTCGTGCAGCTCTCCGAGATCGTCGTCAGGAACGTGCTGGAGCGGAAGTAGCGCCGTCAAGACCTTCTGTACCTTGCCGCATTCCTGTTCGACTACAGATAGGACCGCGGCTGTTTTTTGTCTTTCCTCAGCGCGACTGCGGCTGTTTTCCAGCAAGAGCGCGATATAAACGCCGGCCAACGTGGTGGCAATCGGCAACAAAAATCCGGTAACAATTGGAAGCGTCATCAGCCTGGTCGCACGCTTCAATGCACTCCTGAAGGCTTCTTGGAGCTTTCGAGCACGACGGCCGCGTAACGCAACTTAAGTCATGGCGGCCCCACCCAGCAGTCGAAGCCCCATGCCCTTGCTACATGTTGCCAAAATTCATAGGCGTTCATTTGTCTCGGCATCCCGGCGAGCGCAATTGTGTTTAGTCCTCGAACCGAAACCTGCGATGCCCTGTCTAGCTTAAATCATCTCAAAATGCAACTTTTGAGAGGCCGTGGTTCGACGTGCATGCGTTCCTCCATTTGGACTATTCAACCGCGCTATTCCCGTGAGCGGTCGGCGGGAACAGCAGCCGCTGATAGAACCAGCCGATGCCGAGCAGCACGATGCCGAGCCCGATGAAGGACAGCGCCTGGTAGATGCCGGTGAGATCGGACATGTCGACCAGGAACACCTTGAGCACCGTCAGGATGGTGACCGCCGCCGAGGCGAAACGCAGCGGGCGCGAGCGCAGCCGGATACCGGCGGCCAGCAGCACGACCCCGAAGGCGAGCCACACCGCCGAATAGGTGTATTGCTCGACGTCGCTGGTCGCGCCGCCGGTCAACATCGGGCCATGATAGAGCCGCCTGACCTGCAGCGTCAGATAAGCGAGCGCGAGCACCACCGCCGCGGCGGCTGCGGTGGTGCCGTAGGGGCGCGGCCGCGTCCCGCGCGACACCAGCGCCAGCCCACCGGCCAGCAGCGCCGGCACGCCGTAGCCCAGGAGAATGAGATTGAGGAATGGTCCGCCGACCGGCTCGCCGGTCACGATCGGGTTCTCGATCAGCCCCAATCCGAGCACGATGCCGGCGAGCGCGAGGGCCGCGAGCGCCAGCGCGCCGATGTCGTGGACCATGCTGCCGGTACGCAGGCGCAAGCGTTCGAGTCCGATGGTGAGCGCGAGCCAGACCCATACATGCAGCGCGACCTCGGCGAGCCCGCTGGCGTGCCGGTACACATCGCCGCCGGTCATGAAATGGCGGATCTCGAGAAAAGCGAGCAGCAGCGTGAACAGGATCGCCGCCAGATCCACGATGCGGGCCGGCGCATCGTCGGCGCGTCGCCGCAGCCGCCAGCCGGCGAGCCAGAATGCGGCCGCCGGGAGGCCGTAACCGTACAGCAGCCAATTGAAGATCGGCGCCGTCCCGACGTCCGCTCCTACGATGCGCGGCTCACGCGCGATCCGCGCCAGCACCAGCGCAGTCACGACGGCGGCGAGCGCGCGCAACGCCGGCAGCGGTCGCTGCTCGGCGATCCATGCGACACCGGGCACCATCAGGGCGAGCGCGACCGTCAGCCAGCCCTTGTCGAGCGCCATGGTCAGCGCCAGCGCCAGCCCCGCCACGGCGCCGGTCGCGAAGATCGCGCCGGAGCCCGCGAGGCCGGGGCGCGGCGCGCGCCGGTGCAGGGATTCGGTCGCAGCGGCGGCCAGCGCCGCCAGCAGCAAGGCGACGCTCGCGAACGGGATCGAGCGATCGAAGCCGGCAATGCGATAGTAGAGTGCGACCAGGACGGCGACCGGCACGAACACCGCGCAAGCGCTCCACAGCATCGACACGAGCGGCTGCTCGGAACGCCCCTGCGCGAGAAATCCGGCGCCCGCGAACAAGAGCGCGAAACCGAACCCGAGCACCAAGTGCCAGCCGAATTGCGCCTGCTCCGGCTCCGGCACCACGCCGGCCGCCGGGCCGCCCGGCGCGATGAGGTGGAGAATGTCGGTGTTGACCGACCAGTGCGCGAACACGATCGCGACCAGCGCAGCCGCCGCCGGCACCGCCGCGGTCGCGGCTTCCGCGCGCCACGCGATGGCACAGGTGGCGACCACCAGCACCGTCAGCGTGGCGAGCGCCAGCGGATCGTGCCGGCTCGCCAGCACCACGATCGTGCCGGCGGCCAGAAAGGCGATGAGCGCTCCGCAGGACACCGCGTCGAGCCGCCCCGGCTCCGCCGGCGGCCCGTACAGCAAGCCTGAAACGATCAGGAGCGCGGCCAATCCGAAGCCCACCACGATGTGGAAGGCGTGCGCAGGCAGTGCATCGACACCGTGATCCGCGATCCCCGGAAACACCCACAGCACCGCGAGCCCGATCGCCGTGATGGCGAGCCAGCGCCACATCCGCATGCGCGCCAGCCCGAGGGCGGCCGCGCTCACCACCGCCAGATAGATGTAGAGCGACCAGTAATCCGGATGGTCGGAGGCGACCAGGAGCGGCGTCACATAGGCGCCCACCAGGCCGAGGCCGGCAAGCGCGGGGCCATGCAGCAACGCCGCCGCGAGCGTCGCCAGGGCCACCACGCCGAGCAGCAGGAACGCCGCGGCGGGTCCCAGAAATCCGTAGAGCCCGTAGGACGCATAGACGACCGCATACGCGATGGTGGTGCCGACCGCGGTGAGCATGCCCGGAATATGCGCGCTCGGCAGGCCGGCAATACCCGCGGGCTGCTCGCTGCGTCGCGCCCATTCACCCACCGCGATCAGGGCGATGGCCAACAGGGCGCCGAGCGTCACCCGCACGCCGGGCCCGACCAGGCCCTGCTCGATCGAATAGCGCACCAGAAAGAACCCGCCGAGCGCGAGCGCGAGGCCGCCGACCCAGACCACCCATTGGGTGCCGAAGCGCTCCTCGAAGCCCATGGAGGGCGCTATCGGCCCGCCCGCAGACGCTGACGGAAGCGTGCGTTCGGGTTCTGGCGCGGGCGGCGGTGGAGCGGAGACGGGCGGCTCCGCCGACCGTGCAGGCGCGGCCTGGGCGGCGGGCGGCGGGGGCGAGACCGCTTTAGGCTCGGCCGCCGATGTTTGCGCCGCAGGCGTCTGCCGGGCTGATGGTGGCGCCGCGACCGCCGCCGGCAGTCGGTCGAGACGGCGCTCGAGCGCGCGCAATTGCGCTTCGAGCGCAAGCAGCCGGTCGCGCGTGCCGATCGTCATCACCAAACCCACGATGGCGGCGATCGGTATGGCGAGCAGGAGAAGGATCAGCAGAACGATCAGCGGTTCCACGAGCTCGCCCCCGCGCTGGCCGGTCCGGCCGGGGCGGGATGCTATGTCAAGCAGGCAGCCGGCGGAAGCTCGAGCAGAGGCTTGATCAGGATCGTCCGCCGAAGCGCAAACCGGCCGAGGGCCGCTCCTGCGCCACCTCGCGGCGAAAGCGGAACAGGGCCGCCGGCCGGCCGCCGGTCGAGGTCGACATCTCGCCGGTCGGCTCGACCAGCGCGGCGCTCTCCACCAGGCGGCGGAAATTCTGCTTGTGCAGATGGCGTCCCGAGATCGCCTCGACGGTGCGCTGAATCTCCGTGAGGGTGAATTCCTGCGCCATCAGCTCGAACACGACCGGCCGGTATTTGAGCTTGGCGCGCAGGCGCGCGATGGCGGTCGCCAGGATGCGGCGATGATCGAGACGCATCGGCTCGCCCAGCACCGGGAGCTTGCGGCGTGCGAGTGCCGCCTGCCTGCCGTCGCGGCGGGCCTCCTCGATCAGGCCGGCTTCGTAGAGCAGCTCATAGCGATCGAGGATCTTCTCTTCGTCCCAGGCGCCGCCGCCCTCGCCGAAGCAGAGCCGCAGCCGCTCGCGCCGGCCGAGGGCGCGGCCGGGCTCCGGCCGGTCGGAGCGCCCCGCCCATTCGCGCAGCAATGGCAGGATGGCGGCATCGAGAATCTTGGGGCGTTGCTCGCGCCAGTCCTCCCACGGGAAGAACCGGTACCACGGCTCGAAGCCGGCACCGGCCGCGCGCAGCGGGCCGACGTTCTCGGGCCGCCGGGTCAGCGCCAGATAGCCGATCGACACCATATGGGCGCCGGTATCGCCGGGCCGCGCATGGCGCCCGCGGTCGCCGAACGTATAGAGCTGCTCCACATAGCCGACGGTGAGGCCGGTCTGGGCCTCGACCCAGGCCCGCAGCCCGATCTCGAAGGTGCGGTGCGTGAGCGGATCGAAGGGACCGAACGGCAGGCCGGCCCGCGGCTCATCCCCGCCGCCTTCGCCGGCATCCAGTCGCCGGCGACCAGGATCGCCGGCTCATCGCCCTCGACGGCGACGATCGCGGCGGTGAGCCCGATCTCGATCGGCGTCAGCTGGATATCGGGCATGGCGGATCATACCACCGGGCGGAACGGCGTGGCGCTCACTCGAGGTCGAGCCGGAACGGATCGCCCTCGAACGCCATGACGCCGCGGCCGATGCCCTCGATCGCCGTGGTCATGCGGCCATCCCGCCCGAGCGCGCGATCGGCCAGCGCGATGATGCGGAAATTGGGGGTGGCGGTCGGCGAGGCACGGCGCAACGTGCGGGCGATCGTCGCCTCGTCGCGGTGTGGATTGAGCGCGCAGGCCGCCACATAGGCGCCGGCGGTGGAGCGGCTGATGCCGGCATAGCAATGCATCACCAGCGGGGCGGCGCGGTCCCAGCCGCGCACGAAGTCCAAAAGGCGGGTGACGTGCTCGTCGGCCGGCGCGATGTAGCCCTCGAGCGGTCCCGTGATGTCGTCCATGCCGAGAATGAGATGGTTCTCCGACACGATGCCGCCGGGCCGCTGCACCAGATCGGTGTCCTTGAGCAAGGTCACCACATGGCGGGCGCCCGTCGCCGCGACGGTCTCGTGCAGCCTTGCGAGCGAGCAAACGTGGATCATGCCGGTCTTCGATCCTTTCCGGGCATCGATATAAGAAGCCTGGTCTTCGTATCAACGTGCCACATCGCCCGTCGCTTCAGTCCCCGACCAGCCGCTCGAAGCGCTCGAGATAGCGCGCCTGGGCGATATCGGCGGGCCAGGGCGTGAGATAGTCCCGTTCGAGCGCCGCCGACAAGCGCGGCGCACGGCCGAAGAAGCGGGCCGCCTCGGTTTTGGCGAAGCCCGCCAGCCGGGTCGCCTCCAGATGGGCGGCGGCGCGATCCGCCGCCTTGATCAGGGCCAGCAGGTCGGCCGGCAGCACCGCCGGCAAGCCGAAGCGCAGATGGATCGCCGCCATGAGGCGCGCTTCGACGGTCTTGTAGGCGTCCCCGATCACCGCCTTGAACGGCGAGATCATGTCGCCGATCACGTATTCGGGCGCGTCGTGCAGCAGCGCGGCGAGGCGATGCGGCCCGCTCAGGCGCACGCGCTGCCGGGCGATGGTCTCGACCAGGAGCGAATGCTGGGCGACCGAATAGATGTTGGGGCCCTCGGTCTGGCCGTTCCAGCGCGCCACCCGCGCCAGCCCATGGGCGATATCCGCCACCTCGATGTCGAGCGGAGAGGGGTCGAGGAGATCGAGCCGCCGTCCCGACAGCATCCGTTGCCAGGCGCGCGGAGCCGCCCTGCTGGCGCGCTTTGCGTTCATAGCCGGGCGTGGAGCTTCGCGATGGCGGCATGGCGGTGACAGGTCAGCAGATGGTCGTTGACCATGCCGACCGCCTGCATGAACGCATACACGATGGTCGGTCCGCAGAACTTGAAGCCGCGACGCGCCAGCTCCTTGGAGATTTGGCGTGACAACGGGGTCTCGGCCGGGACCTGCTTGGTGCTGCGGAAGGCATTTGTTTTCGGCGCGCCGTCGAGGTAGCCCCACAACAGGCGCGCGAAGCCTTGCTCCTTGTCCATGACCTCGAGATAGGCGCGCGCCGAGCGCACCGCGCCCTCGATCTTCAGGCGGTTGCGGACGATGCCGGCGTCCTGCATCAGCCGTTCGAGCTTTGCCGGCGTGTAGCGGGCGATCTTCTCGGGCTCGAAGCCATCGAAGGCGCGGCGGAAGTTCTCGCGCTTGCGCAGGATCGTGATCCAGGAGAGGCCGGCCTGGAAGCCGTCCAGCAGCAGCTTCTCGAACAGCGCGCGATCGTCGAATTCCGGCACCCCCCATTCGGTGTCATGATAGGCGACGTAAAGCGGGTCCTTCTGCGCCCAGGGACAGCGGCGCAGGCCGTCGGGGTGGAGCACGGCCGCGCTCATGGGGCGGCCTTGGCGCTCTGGTGCCGCCGCGGAGCCGCCCGGGGCTGCATCGCCCGGAAACGCAAAGCGCGCCCAGGCTGGCTTGACCAACCGCAGCTCCACGTCGCCGGCCACGAGCGGCGTGCCGGCGGCGAGTGCTTCACCGACCCGGTCGAGCCGCAGCAGCGCGAGCCCGCGGCCGCCCGCCGCCGAGCCCATCGTGCCCATCGGCTTGCCGCCCGCCGTCACCGCGATGCCCGGTGCGGGGGGCGCGTCGTCAAAGGCGACCGGAACCACGCGGGTACGGGCGGAGCCGCGATGCTCCATCCGCGAGACCACCTCCTGGCCGACGAAGCAGCCTTTTTGGAAATCGACCCCATGGAGCTGGTCCATGTCGGCTTCATGCGGGAAGGCGTCCCCATAGACGAAATCGAGCCCGCCGGAGGGCACGCCGAGCTCGATCCGATGCGCCTCATAGGCGGCGGCGTCGACCAGCTCGGCCCCGAACGCGGCCGCTGCGTCGGCGGGATAGGGCGGAGAGATGCAGCGCAAGCCCAATTCCGGCAGGCGGGGGTCCGCATAGCTCACGCCCCAGTGCGCCGGGGCAGCGCCGTCCCAGATCGCCATCACGCCGGCAACAGCGGACAGATCCTCGACGACGACCTTTGCGCGCAATTTGTAGAAGCCCAGCCGCTCGACCAGCATGGGCGCGAGCGCACGCGGGCAATCGAGGTAAAAATCGTCGCCATTGGGAAAATCGGAATCCGCATCCGCAATGATGAAGTCCACGATGACCTTGCCTTGCGGCGTCAGGAGCGCGGCAAAGCCCGGGCTCGAGGCGGTCACTTTGCCCATGTCGGTGGTCACGAGCCCGTTGAGGAACTTGCGGGCATCGATGCCGGCGACCTTGACCACGCCGCGGTCGGTGAGAATCGTTGCCTTCATACCCGGTACCTGCCAGATGTTGCCCCGAAACGTAAGGCGCGCCGAATACTCCCGCCCGAAAGCCGGCGCGGAGGAACCGCCTCGGGTGAGCACACCCGAAGGTAGCAGGTCGGCGGCCGAGCACGCTCTCCCGTGCCAGTGTAGCATCGCCGGCCCTTGATTCTTATCATCGCGTTGGCGACCCAATGGGCCGCGATCCCGGGCCTTTGATTCCAACCGACGCGGGGGCTGCGGCCCCGGCGAAAGTGACGGTGGGGGCTTGGGAGTGGGGCGTCCGAATGAGTGACGATTTCGGCCGGGGCGGTCGGCTTCTTGAGGAAACCGTTTTATCCCTCCGACGTCGATGCGATTCTGTACGCCTTCCACGGCCTGATCCCGCAGCCGCGCCGCTCTACTCGCTGGCGAGGAAATAGCGCCACGTGCCGTCCGGGCCGATTCCGACCTGATAGAAGACATAGCGGCCGCGCTCGAGCATCTGCTTGTAGTCGGAACCGGTGACCACCCGGAACAGATCGACCTTCTGGACCGGCGTCAACGAAGCGACGGGCAGCCGCGCGAAATAGGGCCACACATAGGTTTCCTGCGGCGTGCCGGGATCGATTCGCGCGGCTTGGATATCGAGGATGCTGATCAGGATCGACAGGATCTCGATGCCGTCGGAATCCGGGTAGCTCTCTTTCCAGTAGGCGGCCGGATCCTGCTTTTGGGTGTGGGAGAAGACCGGCACGTTGCCGTTCGCCCGCATCAGGGCCATGAGCGTCTGCAGATCGCCGGTGTGGGCCGCGGCCAATATGCGATCGCGCGTGCGCAATACCGCCGGCGGCAGTCGCGAAAGATCGGTGGCGAGTTCCGCATTGGGCGCGCCCGACGCCGGGGTCTCGCCGGCCGCGGCCGGCCGCTTGATGGCGGGGGCGTCGGGGCCGCTGTCGCGGCCGGGGCCGCCGTCGCGGCCAGGCCGCCTCGCGGCCGGGGACGAACTGGTTGGCGCTCGGCGACACGGTCGCGGCCGGCGGCTTGATCGTCTCGGTGCGGACCTTGAGCTGCGCCAGGGCGCTGTGGCCCCCGGCGAGCGTGACGAGCACCACCGCGACGCGCGCGATGAGGCGCGTCGCGGCGGACCGGGTTGTGAATGCGTGCAGCGGCATGGCTTGACAAGCGGGCTCGACGTCCGGGCCTGGCGACCGAATCAACAGGATCGCAAGCGTATCACAGGCGCGCGCGCGCCCCGGATCGGTGGTGCCGGGCGAACGCCCCTCACGCGATCATTGCAACATTCGAGCTTGAAATGAGCGCCGGGTGGCTACTGGCGCGCCGCCGGCAGGGAGAATTCGCCGTTGCGGATGCGCAGCGCGAGGCCCTCGGCAAATTCCGCGGCCGCTTCCTCCCCATAGGTTGCGACAAATTCGGCAAAGGCCGCGAACAGGCATGCCTGCGCCAGGCAGTCGCCATCGACGCCGTCGATGCGCGCCTCCGCCCAGGCCTCGTGCAAATAGCCGAGCGCAACTCTCTTCTGCTCGTGTTCCGGAACGCATGCCGGAGCCTGGATCGCCTGCGTGGTCATGCCGCTATTCGATGTGGTGGGAGAGACGCCGGAGAGCCCGGTCCCGCGTGGATCTGCCGCCAAATTATCATGCGCTCGGCGCCTGCCTAGCCACAACTTTAGGAAGGGTTAACGCGGGTCAATTTGCATACCGGGCAGTCACTTCACGCGCGATCTTGGAGCCCTCGTCGAGGTAGCGGCGAATGACCAGATCGGCCGCCGGCGTACACGTGCGGTAGCTCTGCTGGAAAACCCGGAAGCCGCGGTTGAAGCTCGCCACCATGCGGGTGCGGCGATCGCCGTTGGGGGCCTCGGCGTCCACCAGGGCCTGCATCTCGTTGCGCCACTTCTGCCCTTCATTGGCGCCGCAGATGCCGCGCAGGTAATGCAGCGCGCCCAGGATCTCGGCGAGCCGCTGCAGCGTGGCGTCGTAGGGCGCGGGCGGCTCCTGCTGCGCCCATGCGGGCGTCAATGCGGGTGTGCCCGCCGTCAGGAGAGCGGCCAGAGCCAAGATCAGAAGGCGTCGTGCCATGATGGGTCGGGACGATGCGTCGGGTTGAAGGGTCGCTTCGAGATAGGCCGGGGGGCTGCGCCTGGCAAGCCGCACGGTCACGCGGCCGAGATTGTGGGATCAAGCCGCCGGAAAAGTGGCGATGCCTGCGCGCGATCGCGCTTACGCGGACGCTGAGCAGCCGAAACGCGGCTGCCACGATCTCGGCAAGACCCGGCGTGGTCGGCAGCCCGGCGAGCTCCGCGGGATGCAGCCAGCGCGCCTCCGAGAGCTCCTCGTTCAGAAGCGGCTCGCCGGCGAGCCAGCGCGCCGCAAACGGAAGAATGACGAAGTGGCGCTCGACCCGGTCGTCGCGGTCGCGCGTGATCGCCTCGCGAAAGCCCGCGAGCCCGACTGGCTCGATGGTCAGGTTGGTTTCCTCCCGCACCTCGCGCGCCACCGCCTGCATCAGGGTCTCGCCGATCTCGACCACGCCGCCCGGCAGGCTGAACAGGCCGTTGGCCGGCGCCCGCGCCCGCCGCACCACCAGAATCTGGCCGGCCCGCACGATGGCGGCGCTCACCGCGAGAAATGGCCGCTCGGGATAGGATCTTGCATCCGCCACGATTATCTAGGCTCCAAAGCCGGGCGCGGCCGGTTCGATCGCGGCCACAATGTCGCTCGGTAAAGTCTTGTGCGCTATGGTTAAGTCACTCTTAACCCGGCGGCCGAGCCCGGAGCGAACCGGAGGGTTCCCAAATGTGCGGACGCTATTCCATTACCACCGCCCCGGAAGCCATGCGGCAGCTGTTCGGCTATCCGGAACAGCCGAATTTTCCGCCGCGCTACAATATCGCTCCGACCCAACCGGTGCCGATCGTGCGCCTCGATCAGGGCAAGCGGCAATTTGCCCTGGTGCGCTGGGGGCTTATTCCGTCCTGGGTGAAGGACCCCAAGAAGTTCGCGCTCTTGCATGTGGCGCGTGGCGAATCCGTGAACGAGAAGCCGGCCTTTCGCAACGCCATGAAACGGCGGCGCTGCCTGGTGCCGGCCGATGGATTTTACGAATGGACCGAGCATGGCGAGCGCAAGCGGCCGTTCTTCATCCGTCAGAAAGCCGGCGGCCTGATCGCCTTCGCGGGCCTGTGGGAGACTTGGTCAGGACCGAACGGGGAGGAGCTCGACAGCGTCGCCATCATCACCACCCCGGCCAATCGCATGCTCGGTGTGATCGCCGAGCGCATGCCGGTGATCCTGCCGCCCGGTGCCTTCGATTTGTGGCTGGACTGCGCCGCGGTCGATGCCGAGACCGCGGCTGCGTTCCTGGTGCCGGCGCCCGAGACTCTGCTCGAGGCCTATCCGGTCTCCACCGCGGTCAACCGCACCGCCAACGACGGGCCCGAGCTGATCGAGCCGGTGACCGCGGCGGAGACTTCCGCGCCGCCGCAAGCTCCCGCACCAAAACGTGCACGCCAGCCCAAGCCCGACCAGCGGCAGCCGTCGTTGTTCGACGGTTCGTAGCCCGCATGGAGCGAAGCGGAATGCGGGACCGGCGTCCCCGGATTTCGCCATAGCCCGTCGAAGACGGGCGTAACCGCCCTGATGGCTTCATCCGGCTACATGTGGCGCCGTCTCCTACAAAACCTTGCCCGGATTGAGGATGCCGTTGGGGTCGAGCGTGCGCTTGAGGCCGCGCATCAGGCTGAGCGCGACCGGATCCTTCACGCCCGGCAGGAGCGCGCGCTTCATCACCCCGATGCCGTGCTCGGCCGAGATCGAGCCGCCGTGCCGCGCCACGATGGCGAACACGGCTGCATTGACCTCGTCCCAATGGGCCAGAAAGGCCGCGCGGTCGGCGCCCGGCGGCTGGCTGATGTTGAAATGCACGTTGCCGTCGCCGAGATGGCCGAACGGGCAGGGGCGGCAGCCCGCAATCATGGCTTCGACCGCGGCGCTCGCCTCGACGATGAAGTCGGGCACCGCCGTCACCGGCACCGAGACGTCGTGCTTGATCGAGCCGCCCTCATACTTCTGGGTATCCGCGATATGGTGGCGCAAGAGCCAGAACGCCTTGGCCTGCTCGAGGCTGGCCGCGATGGTGGCGTCGGTGAGGAGGTTCTGCGCGGCGCCGGCGGTGAGGATCTCCTCGATCGCGGCGCGCAGGCCCTCGCGCGCCTGCGATGAGAGCTCGAGCAGCACATACCAGGGATGCGAACCGTTCAGCGGGTCGCGGCAGCCGGGTGCATGGCGCACCGCGAATTCGAGCGCGATGCGCGGGATGAGCTCGAAGCCGGTGACCGAGCCGCCCGCCCGCTCGTTGGCGAGATTGAACAAGGCGAGCGCGGCATGCGGCGAGGCCATGCCGATGAAGGCGGTCTCGACCGAGCGTGGGCGCGGAAAGAGCTTGAGCACCGCCGCCGTGATGATGCCGAGCGTGCCCTCGGCGCCGATGAACAGGTGGCGCAGGTCGTAGCCGGTATTGTCCTTCTTGAGCTTGCGCAGATTGTGCATGACGCGGCCGTCGGCCAGCACCACCTCGAGCCCGAGCACCAGCTCGCGCGCCACCCCATAGGCGAGCGCGCCGGTGCCGCCCGCATTGGTGGACAGATTGCCCCCGATGGTGCAGCTGCCCTCGGCGCCCAGCGACAATGGAAACAGGCGTCCGGCGGCGGCGGCGGCCTCCTGCGCGCGCGCCAGCACGACGCCCGCCTCGCAGGTCATGGTGTTCGAGGTGGGATCGACCTCGCGGATGCGGTCGAGCCGCTTGAGCGACAGCACGATCTCGCCGTTGAGCGGCGTCTGGCCGCCGACCAAGCCGGTATTGCCGCCCTGCGGCACGATCGGGGTCCTGGTCTCGTTCGCCAGCCGCAGGATGGCGGCGACCTCGTCGGGCGAGCCCGGCCGCAGCACCAGCGGCGAAGCGCCGTGGTAAAGCCCGCGCTCCTCGGAGATGTAGGGCGCGATCTCGGCCGGCTCGGTCATCGCGTTGCGCGCGCCGACGATCGCGGCGAAACGAGCGAGCAGGTCGGCATCGAGCTGTTGCTGCTGCGGCGGCACGGTGGAGGCGGAAGGGAGCTGGTTCACGCAAGCGTCCATGATTGGTTGGGCCGCACTCCTATCATTCCCGAGCCGTGCGGGCACGGAATTTCACGGTGCGCTTCAGCCGCGCGGCGCCTGTCCGCGCCGCAGCCGGTCATTGATGGCTTCGCCGAGACCCTGATGCGGCACCGGCATGACCGCGATCATGCGCACGCCGGGTGCGTCGAGCGCGCGCAGGTGCGAAAACAGATTGGCCGCCGCCTCGATCAGGTCGCCGCGCGCCGACAGGTTCAGGACCCGCACGGCGCCGGCCGCGCCCGGCGGGAGCACCGCCCCGAAGGCGAGCAACGCCTCGCCGGCATGAACGCTCGAAGCCTCGAGGCGCAGGCCGGCGTGCGGCGCATAGTGGGAGGCGAGCTGGCCCGGCGCCATCGGGGCGATGCCATCCTCGACCGCGCTCGCCGTCTCGGGCGCGGCTTCCGGCAGCGCGCGTCCGAGCGCACGCTCGATGTCGGCGCGCGGCAGGCCGCCCGGCCGCAGCAGGACCGGCCCATCGAGGCAGGCCACGATGGTGGATTCCACCCCGACCGGCGTCGCCCCCCCGTCCACGATCAGGTCGATGCGGCCGCGCAGATCGGCCAGCACATGCGCCGCCGTGGTCGGCGAGACATGGCCGGAACGGTTCGCGGACGGCGCCACCACCGGCTTGCCGAATTGCGCCAGAATGGCGAGCGCGACCGGGTGGTCGGGCACCCGCAACGCGATGGTCGGCAGGCCTGCGGTGGCGAGCTCGGCGACCGCGCAGTCCGGCCGCTTGGGCACCACCAGGGTGAGCGGCCCCGGCCACAGGGCCTGCGCCAGCCGAGCCGCATCGGCGTCGAGGCATCCGAGGCCGGCGGCGGCGGCCATGTCGGGGACGTGGCAGATGAGCGGATTGAACGCGGGCCTGCCCTTGGCCTCATAGAGGCGTGCGACCGCTTCGCCATTGCAGGCATCGGCGCCGAGCCCATAGACGGTCTCGGTCGGGAAGGCGAGAAGGCCGCCCGCGGCGAGGCAACGCGCCGCGGCCGCGACCGCCGCCTGATCGGCTTTGAGGATGCGGGTCATCGGTTCGGTGGGCATGGGGTCTTTCGGGTTGGCGCATTCGCTATTTTGCCATCGTCCGGCCGTCGCCTTCTCGGCTTGCGGCCATGCGGGGCCGTCGATATAAGACCGGGCTTCAGTCGGAGTGTAGCGCAGTCTGGTAGCGCACCACGTTCGGGACGTGGGGGTCGCAGGTTCAAATCCTGCCACTCCGACCACTACTTAGCCGATTTCAAATCGCGTCCCGGCACCGATTGCGGCACCGATACCCGGGCCACCCCAGGGCCAACCCATAAGGACAGCGGCGCCATAAGCTGTTAACCGGTTGGTCGCTGGTTCGAATCCGGCCCGGGGAGCCACACTCTTTTTGTGTCCGACCCGGAGACATGGGTGACGGAACGTACCTAATACCACGTCTCATTGATCAGAACCTGTGCGCCCAATCGCGCAGTCCGATGGACATGATCCGCCAAGGCTGATCGACGAGCTTGTTCCATGCTCGCAGCAGTGGTCGACGAGATCGTCGTAGGATTTGAAGACTCGGTTGGAGAGCCAGTTGTCGCGCATGAACTGCCAGACGTTTTCGACCGGGTTGAGTTCCGGGCATTTCGGCGGCAGGGGGATGAATGGTGATGTTGGCGGGCACGACGAGTCGCGCTCGACATGTGCCATCCGGCCTGATCGACGAGGAGCACCGCATGGGCGCCTGGCGCGACGCGTCTGGGCGATCTCGGCGAGGTGCAGGTTCATCGCCTCGGTGTTGCAGGTCGGCAGGATCAGGGCCGCGCCCTTGCCCTCCTTCGGGCAGACGGCGCCGAAGATGTAGGTCGAGGCGGTGCGCTGATCGCGGGGCGCACTTGGACGGGTGCCGCGCTTGGCCCATCGGCGCGTGATCTTGTTCTTCTGGCCGATGCGGGCCTCGTCGTGGAACCAGATTTCTATGGTCTCGACATCGATCGCCTTTTCGCGCGCGATTTCGTCCAGGCGCGCGGGGAAGTTTTTTTAAAATCCTCGATCGGCGCCTCGGCTTGGGCATGATGACGCGGCCGGGCCGAGAGCTTGCGATAGCCCATGGCCCGCAGTTCCCGGCTCAAGGTCTGCTTGGCGACGGTGATGCGGAACTCCTCGAAGATCCATTGCGCCAGATCGATCAGCCGCCAGCGCACCACGCCATGGACCGCCGGGATCGGGCCGCTCTCGATCATCCTGGCGATGCGCCTGACGCTGGGCGTCATTGAGCTTCGAGGGCTGGCCCGGCGCCTTGCCGTCGAGCAGCCCGTCCGGGCCCACGTGCGTTGAACCGCACCACCCAATCCCGAACGATCTGAAGCCCGACCCCACCGATCTTTGCCGCCTCGGTGCGCGTTGCGCCATCGTAGATCGCCGCCAGAGCCAGAAGCCGACGGGCCTGCGGGCCATCCTTCGTCTTCTTCGCCAAGCCGCGCAAGCTGCGACGCGTCGAAATCCGCGCGCAATGGTAGCGGAACCGACATGGCGAACCTCCTTCGTTCGCCATGTTGAATCAGAGCCCCAACTGATTCGTGAATTGCACGAAGTCAACTTCTTAGGGTCTGTACCTAATCAGAGAACCGTGATTCTCTCGGTGCCGAAACGATTCGGCTCGGGAGGCTTTGATGCGCAAGGGGTTGTTCTGGTTCAGTGACAAGCAGTGGGCACGCATTGCACCGCACCTGCCGACGAACCTGACCGGCCCCGAGCGGGACGACGATCGGCGCATCATCAGCGGCATCGTGCACATGCTCCAGTCCGGTGCGCGCTGGCGCGATTGCCCGCCCGAATATGGTCCGTACACCACCATCTACAATCGCTTCAATCGTTGGGCCAAGCGCGGACGGTGGCAGGCTATCTTCGAGGCACTGGCCAACTGCGGCAAGGACAGTGTGACCCTGTCGATTGATTCCACCTCGATCAAGGCACATCGCTCGGCCAGTGGCGGAAAAGGGGGGAGCATAAACAGGCGATCGGCCGCTCGCGCGGCGGACGCACCACGAAAATCCACGCCTTGAGCGACCCTGATTGCAGGCCTTGCGCATTCCATCTCACTCCCGGACAGGATTCCGACATCGCCGTCGCGTCCGCCCTTCTGGACCTCGCTCCGCCGATGAGCGTACTCATCGCCGACAA
Organism: uncultured Alphaproteobacteria bacterium; assembly: GCA_963744275.1. GTDB lineage: Bacteria > Pseudomonadota > Alphaproteobacteria > Rhizobiales > Xanthobacteraceae > VAZQ01. Next base: position 1,345 of record CAVUSX010000015.1, on the reverse strand, counting down.
GGGCTACGATGGTGACGCCTTCCGCGCCGATATCCTCGAGCGCGGCGCAATCCCCGTCATTCCGAACAAGTCGAATAGAACAGCCCTCCACCGCTTCAACAAACGCGCCTACAAAGGACGCAATGTCATCGAACGCTGCTTTTGCCGGCTCAAGGATTTCAGGCGCATCGCTACCCGCTATGATAAGCTCGCCCGAAACTTCTTGGCCGCCGTTCAACTCGCCGCCCTCGTCGCTTATTGGATCAATTGAGTTTGGACCCTAGGGACTTGGTATAAGACATGGGTGACAACCTCGGGCCGAACGGGTTGTCGAGGGGTTGCGAGGTTTTCTGCTCCAGGTCGAAGTAACCGAGATCGTAGTGCATGAAGCTTGCGAGCCAAATGCCTTCGTCGACCTCTTTGATTCCGAGGGTATGGCCTGCCAGGACGGTCGAGATATTGATTTTCTTGCGGTGCAGGCAGATGCGACCGCAGGCAGTGACCAGGATGTCGCGGTCGTGGAGGGGGTAGACGAGGTCGGTCAGGCCGCCGTGGGGACGTGTTGAGGCGAGGTAGACCTCCGCGGGACACTTCATGGCGAGGGCCTCGTGAGGTCTTTCGACGTTGAATTCGTGAACGAAGGTGTCGAAGCGGGCCTGCTGCTGGAGGCTGTTCATGCCTGGCGGGCGCGTAGCTTCCTTTTTTAAGGTGAGGTGCATACGCTCGTGGCGTCCGTTCTGCTGCGGATGGCCGGGCTTGATGCGTTCGATGGTGATGCCGAGCCTAAGCCACCAGACGGCAAGCTTTGAGAGATTGAACAAGGCATTGGGACTGGCGAAGGGGACGCCGTTGTCGGAGCCGATGGCGAACGGCAGCCCGCGCTCACGAAACAGCCGCTCGAAGGCGGTGAAGGCGAGGTCTTCGCGCGTCGATTCCAGGGCTTCGCACAAGAGCAGAAAGCGCGAGGCATGGTCGGTGACGGTGAGCGGATAGCAGTATTGGCCGTTGCCGAGCTTGAACTCACCCTTGAAGTCGACGCACCACAGCTCGTTGGGTGCAGCGCCTTGCGACAGCGGCGTTCCGGTGGCGCGATTGCGGGTCTTGCCGATGCGCTTGACCAGGCCATGGCGATCGAGAACGGCATGGATGGTACTCTTGGCGGGAACGCGGACATCGCCGGCGAGCCGCCGGACCAGAAGCTCGCGGATCTGCGTGCGCCCCAATGGGGCTTCTCGCCTTTGAGCCTGACGATCAGACTTTCGATCTGCTGCGGCAGCTGGTTGGCATAGCGCACGGGGCGACGTGAGCGGTCCGTCAAGGCCTCGAGCCCGTGCTCCTTGTAACGGTCGAAGATTTTGTAGCCAGT
>CAVUSX010000014.1:0-72332 GCA_963744275.1 uncultured Alphaproteobacteria bacterium | reverse complement strand
GCTTTCTCGGGTGCCTTGTCCCGGAAGGCCGCGAGCGCGGCGGTATGACACTTCAAGCTCAGCGGAGTGCATGCCAGTGGGCCTTCTAACGCTCGATGACCGCGTGCGTGCTCACCGTCGAGCCCGAGAGGGCGGTGGAGGACACCGACCGTTGTATTGCCCGCGTAATTGGGCTTGAGGCGGAGTATGCGGCTAGGCTGCGCGGGGGGCGGTTCCCCCATATGGCGGTGCTCGATTCGGCGTCGCGGTGCGCCCCAAGCGCCAACGGAGGACAGCCATGGAATACTTTGCCGGTCTCGATGTCTCGGTCGATGAAACTGCCATCTGCGTCGTCGGCGATGACGGCCAAGTTGTGCTGGAAACAGCGGTTGAAACCGATCCCGTGAGATCTCCGAGGCCTTGGCGCTACGCTGCCCGGCTCCGCCGCGTCGGCCATGAAGCGGGTTCTCTGTCGCCATGGCTGCACACTGGAGCTCGAGATCGGCCTCCCGGCAGTGCGTCTGGAGACCCGCCATGTGCGTGCGGCACTGTCAGCCAACGCAACAAGACTGACAAGGCCGATGCACTCGGGATCGCCCATATCATGCGCACCGGCTGGTTCCGCCAGGTCCACATCAAGTCGAGAAGGCTATCGGCTCCGCCTGCTGCTGATTCAGCGCCGCAATCTCAAGCGCAAGTTCCTCGACCTCGAGAACGCGATCCGGCACTCGATCAAGGTGTTCGGGCATCAAGCTCGGCAAGGTCGGGCGCGGCGGCATCGAGAAGGCCGTCGAGGGAGGCGATCGCCGACGATCCGATGCAGCCGGCGCTGACCGAATGCATGCTTCGGGCACGCGCGGCGCTGTGGACAGGAGTATCTCGGCTGCATAAGGTGGTGGTTGCGGTCGCGCGCGCGACGAGCTGTGCCAGCGCTTCATGGCATTCCCGGCGTCGGGTCCGATCACGCGCGCTGGCTTACAAGACAGCGGATCGATGATCCGCAGCGCTTCCGCCACTCGAGAATGTCGGCCGCCTACTTGGGCCTGACCTGCGACGCTGGCAGTCCGGCACCTCGATCGACGTGCAGGGCCACATCTCCGGGGCGGGCGATGGCGATGTCCGGCATCCGCTCTACGAGGCGGCCACATCGATGCTGACCCGCTACCGAGGCTTCATGCAGCCTCAAGGCCTGGGGGCTGAAGATTGCCAAGAAGCGCGGCCACGAAGCGCGCCTGCGTGGCGGTGGCGCGCAAGCTGGCGGTGATCATGCATGCGATGTGGCGGGACGGCACGGAGTTCCGCTTCAAGGAGCCGAAGGCGTCACGCGAAGCCGCCGTGAAGGCGCTGTCCGATGCTTGTGGGTGCGGCGGCGTAGTGCGAGATGATCGACGCGCGGAATGCGCGGCCAGGACGGATCGATCATCAGGATCCGCGTGAGCGGAGACGGTTCTGATGCAGACCAAGGGCGGCGGGAAGCACGATATCTTGCCTGTGGGGCGGGCGACCGCGACCACGCTCGATTGCCTGTGGATGATGCCCCGCGATCCCGATGCGGACATGTGCCTCAGCGCGGAAACGGTGCTGGTGAGCACGGAGGAGTGCATGGCGCATCAGAGCTGCGTTCTGTTTGCGGACCCCCAGAGCGACCGATCCAACCCTGGCGCAGTGCATCGCGTGATCTCGCAGGTTAGTGTATGATCAAACAATGGAGGAGTTCATGGCGAGGAAGCAGTGGAACAACCGCCCAATTAGGAGGGCAAGATTGAAGCAAGCGATGCTTGCTCCGCCCTCCGGGCGCAAAAGTGTTGTCTGCACGTTGGGTTAGGGCGAGGTTCAATAGGCTGCATCTATTCGATGCAAGGTGCATCGCACCGAAGAACGCAAGTTTTTCAGCGCTGTAATACGAGGTGCCGTCGTTCGAGCTTGAATAACTTGTTCCTCGGAGCAATCTGCCAATCATGAGCAGCGACGACGCCTTCGACTTCCGCCCAAGACCTGGCCGCGTGCGTGATCGTGGCGCCCGGGTGAACCCACGGGCGCGGTCCTTTGTGGATCAGGTCATGAGAGCGGCCACCCGGGCCAATGGCGGTCCGCTGAAGCTGACCGAGATGCGCGGGGAGCGTCGGCGCGGCAACGGGCAGACGCGGCCCAAGAAGGGAAGGTGCTCGCGGATCGGCCGCGGCCAGGCAGTGGCGGATCGGCTGAAGTTCACGGCCGGTGAGCGTGGCCCGGGCCAGCGCATGCGCCGGGTCGTGGTCAAGGCCCGGATCGTGCGCCTGAAGCTCGGCAGCCGGGCTGCCGACGCCCATGTCCGCTACCTGCAACGCGACGGCACGTCGCGGGACGGCGAGCGCGGCCGGCTCTATGGCGCCGAGACCGAAGAGGCGGACGGCAAGCCCTTCACCGAGCGCGGCCGGGAGGACCGCCACCAGTTCCGCTTCATCGTGGCCCCGGAGGACGGCGACGACCTTTCGGACCTGCGCGCCTTCACCCGCGACGTGATGGGGCAGATGGAGAAGGATCTGGGCACGCAATTGGATTGGGTCGCGGTCGACCACTTCAATACCGGCCACCCGCACAGCCACGTCATCGTCCGCGGGCAAGATGATCAGGGAAAGGACCTCATCATCGCCCAGGACTACATCACCGACGGCGTGCGGCTGCGGGCGCAGGAGCTGGCGACCTTGGAGCTTGGGCCGGAGACCGACCGGGAGCTACAGGCCAAGCTTGCGGCCATGGTCTCGGCCGAGCGCTTCACCGGCATCGACCGCGCCATGATGGCGGAAGCCAAGGAGCTGGTGCTGGACCTGCGGCCCGAGGCCGGCCAGGCCCACGGCGACTTCAACCGGTCGCTCCGCATCGGTCGCCTGCAGACCCTTGAGCGCTATGGGCTCGCCAGCCAAGCCGAGCCCGGCGTGTGGACGCTCTCGGAGCGGCTCGAACCAACCATGCGGGGGCTGAGGGAGCGTGGCAACATCGTCAAGGCGATCAACCGGGCGCTCGCCGCCCGCGGCCAAGAGCGTGGAGTAGAATCCTTCAACCTGCATGGCGAGGAGATCGGGACACCGATCGTCGGCCGCCTGATCGACAAGCGGCTCACCGACGAGCTCGGCGACCGCATCGGCGTCATCATCGACGGCATCGACGGACGGGTGCACCACGTGCCTTTGCCCGACGCATCAGCCGCTGAGCAAGCGCCAATCAGCGCTATCGTCGCGGTCGGCCCGCCCCGTTCCCAGCGTCCGGCCGATCACAACATTGCGGAGGTTGCCCGTGGTACCGGGGTCTATCGTCCAAGCGAGCACCGGGCGCTCGCCATGGACAGCAATCTCCCTGTCCGGGGCGGAGACTACGACACCTTCGTCGACGCTCACGTCAGGCGCCTCGAAGCCCTTCGCCGCGCCGGGATCGTCGAGCGGGTCGGGGCCGACTGCTGGCTCATCCCGGAGGACTTCGAGGCCCGCGCGGCCGCCCATGACGCCGCCAAGGGGCCCCAGATCCAAGTGCGTGTCCTCTCTGCCTACGATCTCGACCGGCAGGTGACGAGCGACGGCGCGACCTGGCTCGACCGGCAGCTTGTCGCCCGCGACCGCGGCTCGCTGGCCGCGATTGGATTCGGCGCCGAGGTGCGTCAAGCCATCGATCGGCGCACCGACCAGCTGATCCGGCAAGGGCATGCCAGTCGGACGCCGGAAGGCCAGCTACGGGTCAAAGCCGACCTCATCGGGACCCTCACGCGCCAGGAGGTCGAGCGCGTCGGCCGGCAATTGGCGGCCGAACGGGGTCTTGCCTTCCAGCCCATCCACGAAGGGCAAGCGGTGCGTGGCAAGCTTCTGGGCTCAACACAACTTGCCAGCGGCCGTTTCGCCATGGTCGACGACGGGCTCGGCTTCAGCCTGGTTCCCTGGCGGCCGGTGATCGAGAAGGAGATCGGCCGCCAAGTGATGGGCGTTATGCGCGGCGACGACATCTCCTGGCAGCTTGGTCGTGGCAGGACGCTCGGCATTGGCATCTAGCGGCGCCAAGGCCCGCTTGGATTGGCAACTCGGGTGCCGCGTTGATTTGCCCAAACCGCGACTTCAGTGCACCCCGGCGCCGCTGCGGGGCTTGACAGGTTGCTTCGAGCCGTCCGGCACGCGCTCGGCATGCACTGAAGACAAGATCAAGTCCGATAACGGCAATCGAACGATAGCGTGGAATTAGGCTGTTCTTGCCGAGCTCAGTCCATGGCACGATGCACGAGTAACGTTGGATGGCTTTGCGACTCCGGTCATTCATCGTGACCACTGTGGCCTCGAATACATACGTTGAAGCCGCAGATCTCCGAAGCTTTCGTTGCCCACCGCAAGGCGCATGGCGTGCCGATCAAGCGCGAGTTGCCAACGGTAGGCGAAATGCGGTCACGCTTTCCGAAATGCCAATTCCAGAAAGTAGAAACGACGGCAGACGGACGTGAGTAATCCTCCCCATATACCAGCACGAAGTGAAATCGCCGCCGGAGCTAAGCGGCCAGGGGGCGCATAAACCTTATGGCCCGCGCCGCGCCAACATTTCGGCAGCACGATGTTACCCGCGCATTGCGCGCGGTGGCCGCCGCTGGGTTGGAAGCGGCGCGGGTGGAATTTGATTCCCTCACCGGCAAGATTGTGATCCATTTGAAAGGTGGAGAGCGGGTTGAACCAGCGACCGCGCTCGATAAATGGATTAATGATCGTGCGCGTCAGACTTAAAGGTATCAATGTCGTTCGCAAGCGTCTCGCCGATGGCGGGGTGCGAACTTATTACTACGCCTGGAAGGGCGGCCCGCCCCTACGGGGCGAACCCGGGGCGCCGGAGTTCATCGCGAGCTACAACGAGGCGGCCGCGACCAAGCGTGCTCCGTCGACTGGCGTGATGCTGTCCATACTGCTTGGTTATCAGGCGAGTGACGCGTTTCTAGGCCGTGCCGCGCGAACTCGCGCGGACTACGTGAAGCAAATTAAGATTATCGACGCCGAGTTTGCCGATTTTCCGCTGTCGGCGCTTTCCGATCGCCGGACGCGTGGCATCTTCATGGGATGGCGTGATCGGCTCGCGCTACGCTCGCGCCGGCAGGCCGATTACGCTTGGACGGTACTGGCGCGCGTTCTTTCATGGGCTGCCGATCGTGGCCTTGTCTCGGCAAACCCATGTGTGCATGGCGGTCGGCTCTATCGGGCGTCCCGCACCGATAAAATATGGACCGCAGATGACGAGGCAAATTTCCTCGAGAAGGCACCCGCACACCTTCACTTGCCCCTGATGCTCGCATTGTGGACCGGCCAGCGCCAAGGCGATCTGCTCGCCCTCCCGTGGTCCGCCTATGATGGCAGGGCAATTCGGTTGCGGCAATCCAAGACGGGTGCTCGGGTCGTCGTCCCTGTCGGCGCGCCGCTTAAGGCGATGCTGGACACGATTGCAAAGCGCAGCACGCTGATGCTGGTCAACAGCGACGGCCAGCCCTGGACACCGAATGGCTTTCGAAGTTCTTGGCGCAAGGCATGTGCGAGGGCCGGGGTAGTTGGTGTCACCTTCCACGACTTGCGCGGCACGGCAGTAACCCGTTCCGCGCTTGCCGGCTGTTCGGAAATTGAAATCGCGACCTTGACCGGGCACAGCTTGCGAGACGTCGGAGCGATCCTCGACGCCCATTACCTCAATCGCGATCCGGCAATTGCCGAGAGCGCGATTAGGAAGCTCGAAATGAGAACAAAAGCTCCCAACTGAGCGCCCAACTGTGCCATCGTGTTCTGCCCACAAAACGGAAAAACGATAATAATTTCAATTGGCTGGGGGACTAGCGATTTCGAACCTAGATTGACGGAGTCAGAGTTCGTAGTCCTACCATTGGACGATCCCCCAATAAGCCATTGAACCGGCGGGCTTTCTCAAAGACGGTGGTCATGTCCTGGCGGGCCGGGCGGCTCGGTGGGAGGCCCTATATAAGGCACCCGATATTCAGGGTCCATCCTGCCGCACAAGTTTCCTTTTCGCGGCTGGGACGGGCGTCGAAGGCGCCGCGATCGGCCGGGACGGTTGGGGTCTTTGCCCGCTCGTGGGAGAGGACGTCCGATCTTGGAGCCACGCCGCCGGGCGATAGCGATCATGAGCCAGCGGGTTGGGTGCGACCGCGGGGCCTGGGCGATTATCCGGGCGTCCAGAATCCGCGGATCAGCAGGAACAGGTTCACACTACAGACCGAACCGGCGCCGACGCACCCGACGACGTTCCCCCAATCCCATTCGCCTCCGCTGAATTTGACGGCGTACAGCCCCAGGGCGAAGGCGCAGATCGATGTCGCGAGAACCTGGCCCGTCTTTGCTGCTGGTGTCATGCCGGTGGTTATGCCTGGCAGCCTCGCCGATTGCTAGTGGCGGGGTTGCCTTGAATTAGGGAAACCCAGCGCCGGGCGTTGCGTTGGACCTTGAGACGGCAAGGTGGTAAATTCTCTGCGCTACCGCACGACGGTGCGCCAGGCTCTGCCTGCTACAAAAAGCCGATCAAGAAATCGTCTGGGACGGAATTGCTCGCGTGTTGGCCCATCGGATCCATGCGGGATTCATGGCGCCAGCGCCATCAAGGGAGGACACTCATGCGGGATCGCAGCCTGATCGGCGCGCTGGCGCTGGTGGCGAGCCTGGGCGCCGCGGTTGGCGCCGCGCTCTGCGCCGGGATGGTCGCGGCGCGGGCGTTCGACGACACCCGGTATCCCGACTTCAAGGGCCAGTGGCGCCCGATCGGCGGGCCGATGCGCTTCGATACCAACAAGCCTTGGGGGCAGGGCCAGCAGGCCCCGCTGGTCGGCGAATATCAGGCCCTCTTCGAGGCCAATCTGGCGGATCAGGCCGCCGGCGGGCAGGGCACCACGCCGACCTTCACCTGCATCTCGCCCGGCATGCCGCGGGTCACCAACGGCTATGGCCAGATGGAGGTCGTGGTCACGCCGGAGACCACCCACATCCTCATCCAGCACATCCACGACAACCGCCGCATCTTCACCGACGGGCGCGACTGGCCGGCGCAGCTCGAGCCGACGCTCATCGGCTATTCCATCGGCAAGTGGATCGATTCGACCGGCAGCGGCCGTTTCGACGTGCTCGAGGTCGAGACCCGCGGCTTCAAGGGTCCGCGCGCCTTCGACAGTAGCGGCATCCCGCTGCACCAGGACAATGCGACCATCGTGAAGGAGCGCATCTATCTCGACGCCGCCAATCGCAACGTGTTCCACGACGACGTCACGGTGATCGATCACGCCCTGACCCGCCCCTGGACGGTGAACAAGCGCTACGCGCGCGAGGCGGGAGCGCAACCCTATTGGCGCGAGGTCAGTTGCTCGGAGAACAACAATCACCTGGAGATCGACAAGCAGGCCTACATGCTGAGCGCCGACGGCTACCTGATGCCGACCAAGAAGGACCAGCCGGCGCCGGATTTGCGGTATTTCAAGCCGACGCAGCGGTGAGGGCAGGGCGCGATTGAGCGCAGAGCCTGTAGCCCGCATGGAGCGCTTGCGCAATGCGGGAACGGCGGTCCCGGATTACGCAAGCGCTCCATCCGGGCTACATTGCCCGCAGCGATGAGGTCCCTACGCCGCCGCCGGTGCCGCGGCGCCGCACAGCCGCGCCGCGATCGAATCCAGCATCAGCTCGTAGGCGCGCTCCACGATGGCGTCCATGGAGCGGGTGCGGGCGAACATGGTGGTGGCGCGCGCCAGCACCTCGTCGCGGGTCGGCAGATGCGGCAGCGACAGGCCGCCCAGCACATCGGTGGCGCGGTGCTGCGCGGCGGAGAGCCGCTCCAGGAGCGCGGTCAGGCTGGCGCCTTCGAGCGCGGAGCTCACCGCGGCCGCGATCCGGTCGGTATTGAAGCTCTCGGCCAGCTGGGCGGCGGCGCGGCCGATCACCCGTGAGCCCAGCCCATGCTCGTTGCGCATCACCGCGAGCGGCGGCGTCTTCAAGTCCCACACCACCCTGACGAAGGACAAGAGCTTGAGCACATAATAGGTGCAATCATATTCCCACCACTTGAAGCCCTGGCGCACGCTGCTCTGATAGGCATGGTGATTGTTGTGCCAGCCCTCGCCCATGGTGAAGAGCGCGAGCAGCCAGTTGTTGCGGGAATCGTCGCCGGTCACGTAGCGCTTGCGGCCACGCACATGCGCCAGCGAGTTGATGCAGAAGGTGCCGTGAAAGACCAGCACGGTGCTCCAGAAGAAGCCGACCACCAGCCCGCTCCAGCCGGCCACCAGATAGCAGATCACGGCGAGCGCGACCGCGGGCACCAGCTCGAACCGGTTGAGCCACTTCAGCTCCGGGAACTTGGCGAAGTCCGCGATCTTGGTGAGGTCGAGATAATCCTGCCGGCGCGCGAAGATCCAGCCCACATGGCTGTACCAGAAGCCCTTCTGGCGCGGCGAGTGCAGGTCGCGCTCGGTGTCGGAATGCAGGTGATGGTGGCGGTGCTGGGTCGCCCACCACAGCACGCTCTTCTGGGCGGTGCTCTGCGCCCCGACCGCGAGCACGAGCTGGAACAGCCGGCTGGTGGAATAGGCGCGATGCGAGAAATAGCGGTGATAGCCGGCGCCGATGAAGAAGATGCGCAGCCAGTAGAGGCCCGCGCACAGCGCGACCGCCTGCCAGGTGATGCCGGTCCAGATGGCGGCGAAGCAGACCAGGTGCACCAGCAACGAACGGGATGGCCGACGGATAGACGATGTCGTCCAGATCATCCGCGCCGCGGCCCTCGACCACAGGAGCGGCGTCGGTCTTCAGGTCCCTTTGCAGATCATCATGCGGGTCGTGTTGCAGGTCGTTCATCTTCATCCTCGATTCCCGCGCCGGCGCGGTGCAGGTCGGTCGGGCGCTCAGTGGGGTGCCCGTTTGGTGTAAGCCGTCAGCACGGAGGACGGCGCGTTCCATTCATCGATGCCGAGCTTGGTCGCCACCACGATGAGCGTGGTCGCCAGCACCAGCCGCAGCGCCGTCTCCGGCACCCGGATGGCGGAATAGCTGCCGATCACGATACCCGGCAGCGAGCCCACCAGGAGCGAGCCCATCAGGTGCCAATCGACCGCGCCCGCGAGCCAGTGCCCGCCGCCGGCAACCAAAGTGAGCGGCACCGCGTGGGCGATGTCGGAGCCGATGATGCGCGCCATCGGGAGGCGCGGATACAGCAGCAGCAAGGCCGTCACCCCGACAGCGCCGGCGCCGACCGAGGAGATCGAGACCAGCACGCCCAGCGCAACGCCCACCAGGACGGTGATGAGCGAGGTGTTGGCGGGGCTGACCCGGTCGAGCCGCTGGCGGTAGCGGTTCATGATGGCATTGCGGAAAATTAGCGAGAGGGCTGTCATGAACAGCGCGCCGCAGAGCACCAGATTGATCAGGCTGCGGGTGACCTCGCCGTTGAGGTTGAGCCGCCACAGCACCGTAAGCGTCAAGATACTTGCCGGCAGGCTGCCGCAGGCCAGCCGCCCCACCACCCCCCAGTGAATGCTGCGCGCCCAGCCGTGCACGACGCTGCCGCCGGTCTTGGTGGCGGCGGCGTAGAGCAGATCGGTGCCGACCGCGGTGGCCGGATGGATGCCGAACAGCAGGATCAGGAGCGGCGTCATCAGCGAGCCGCCGCCGACGCCCGTCATGCCGACCAGAAAGCCGACGGCGAATCCCGAAATCGAGTACAGCGGATCAATAAACGGCATGGAACAGAGTTTCAGCCTCTCTGGCGCGGCGAAATCCGCATCGATGTTCGCTTCGGATCATAGGGCATCGCGACCAGCATGGCCATGATCGCAGAAGAAAATGCTCCGATCTCCTATCGTGGGGCCCCACTCGCGAAAGTTTGCTGCTTTTTCTTTAAACTGCGGAGAATTTAATTCCGCACCACAGCCACCCACACCCCTTCGCGGCTCGGTCGCATAACTAACGGACGACTGAGTCGAACCTTGGGCGCCCACCCCGCCTCTTTAGATAAATGGAGGGGGCGAAGGGCCTGCGCAAGCAGCCGTGGCCGGGACAAGGCCCGGCCAGACAGAAAGAGCCTCACCGTCCGATCGCTTCCTGCGCCTTGCGGAAGACCTCCGGCGGATAGGCGGAGAAGCGCACCAGCAGCTGCTCCACCTCCTCGGCGGAGGCCGGATCGATGTCGAGCCCGACCTTCTGGGCCTCGGCCAAAAAATCCTTGTCCTTCATGGTGGCCATCAAGGCGTCGCGCAGCGCTTTCAGGCGATCGGCCGGGATGCCGGGCGGTCCGGCGAGCCCGCGGCCGAGCAGCAGTTGCCCGAAATGCACGTCGAGCACCGCGCGATCCATGTCGTTCTTGGCGTAATCGAACACGCTCGGCACGTTGCCGTATTCATCCGAGCGCTTGTTGCCCATCTGGATCACCGGCTTGAGCTGGCCGCTCGACACCTCGTCCGCGAAGCTCGCCTTGATGGTCGACACGTAGAGGCCGCAGGTGCCGTTCACCTCGCCGCGATGGAGCGCCAGGTTGATCTCGCGCGTGCCCGGATAGCCCGGGATGACCCGGATTTTGGCGCCCAGCACGTTCTTGAGCACCATGGGGTGCTGGAACGTGATGGCGGCGGCGGCGCCGCCGCCGAAGATCGTCTCCTTGGTCATCATCTCGTCGAAGGTCTTGGGCGCGCCGGGCCCCTGCCAGACCGCGCAATAGGCGATGTCCTGCGACATGCTGCCGATCCAGCTGAACTTGGCGGCGTCGAACAGGGCGGACTTGTTGCCGAGCAGCGGCTCCATGGCGGCCGAGGCCGCGAACATGCGAGCGTCAGCCCGTCATTGGGGGCCTTGGCGTAGAGGTAATTGGCGGCCAGGAGCGAGCCCGCGCCCGGCATGTTGGAAGGCACCACCGCGGGATGGCCCGGGATGAACTTGCCGTAGTGGCGCGCCAGCACCCGCACATAGGTGTCGTAGCCGCCGCCGGGCGGGAAGCCGATCAGGAGCGTGAGGGTCTTGCCGGCATAGAAATCGGAGACCGAATCCGCCTGTGCGGCGGACGAAGCCGCGGCGCACAGGAGTGTCGCGGCCAGCGCCACGCGCAGCGCCGACGCGCGCAGCGCCCAGCTCGTAAAGCCGCGGAGGCAACCCGCGATCTGCCGCCTTGGCGCCATCTGATTTCCGTCCCTGGTTCATTTGCCGCGAGCCGACCCGGCTCGGACCGGCAGTGTAATACCATTGGGCGTCCGGGTTGAGGACTGATTGACGCGGGCCGGGGTGGGAGCGGCGACGCCGGGGACGGCGTTCGGACGCGACCTGAGTGGTTCGTGCCCCCCGACTGCTCGGCCACGAGCAGATACCGGAGACCTCGGCCGCGGGCGCCATCACGACACGACGTCGCCGCAGACCGCGATTAAGACAGCAGGGTGACGTCCGCGCCTATCAGGCGATCCCTCGATACAAGTCGGGTAAATGCCGGAGCGGGAGCGCGGTTTTTAGGTTTGTGTGGCGAAGCTACAACAAATCATCGCACAATAGGGCACTTGGATACCGCTTGCGCCGCCTCGTCCTTGTAGCAGAGTAGCGTTGTAGAGGCTCTTGCGCAGGCGCTCGCGGCCCCCATCGATACATCGTGCTCCGACATGATCGCCACTGTCGTCCTCGTAAGGGGCAAGACCCACTAGCGCCGCGTCTTTCTCGCTGGTGACGCGGCCGATCTCGGGCATTCGCACCAGGATGGTGACCGCGGTTGCCAGGCCGACGCCATCGACGCTAGCTATCAGCGCGAGCCGCTCCGCGAGATCAGGATACTGGCAGATCGCCGCGACCAGCTGCTTTCGCTCGCTCCTGAGAATCCCCTTCAGACCAGCGATTTCCTCGCTCCAGAGGCGCCCAATACGCTGTTCGCGACAGCTCTCGTGGCGGTTCTTGAAGCGGGAAATGTCCTCGGTGATCTGCTCGATCAGCGTCTGATGCTTGGCAAACGGCGCCAAGCGCGGATCCGGCGGGGCGTCATTTGCTGAACGGCCGCCGTACAGTCGGCGATCAAGGCGGCATCGATCTTGTCGTTCTTTGCCCGTTGCAGATGAAACTGCGCATAGACCCGCACCTGCGCGCGCTGGAACACGACGACCACAAACTTATCCCGGCGAAGATGCGCAACGACCGCCTGCTCATAACCGCCGCTCGCCTCTATCCCAACCCGCTTGACCCGGCGTTGCCGTAACCAACCTGACAAGGCGCCGTGGCCATCCAGCGAATTGTCTACCTGGAGCTCATCTGCTTGCCCTTTGATCGCCACATCGAGCTTGCGTTTGCCAGTATCGATACCTGCGCAAATCATGCTATGCTTGCTCATCTTCCTCGACCCTTCCTTGTGATGCGAACCCAAGGTTCCTTCAACCATCCAGGTCCGATGAAGTGCCGACCGCGATCTTGCTACGACAGGCAGCCCGCAACGCTGCGATCGGTCACGATCCGACGATCGGCGCCGGGCCTGGGTGCCACCTGGGCCCGGCCATTCCTCACGGAACGCACCCAGTTTAACACGTTGCGCTAATACAAGGATGGGTTGAGCTCTTGCGAAACCCATCAACCGCCCATGATGGGTTTCGCAAGAGCTCAACCCATCCTACGAAGAAACGCCTACAGCGCGAACACGAACAGCATGGTCTGGTTGCGCTGTTCCTTGAGCTCGGGGGTGAAGCTGAGCGCGCGCAGCGAGATGCGGCTGAGCCCCGAGAGGATCGCCACATATTGCTTGCCGCCGACCTCGAAGGTCATCGGCGGCGCCATGAAGCCGTCGCCGACATTGATCTTCCAGAGCTGCTCGAGGCTCGATGTCGTCATAGGCCGCGAAGGTGCCGTCCGTGAAGGCGGTGAACACCAGCCCGCCGGCGGTCGAGAGCGCGCCCGCATTGTCCGGGTAGGGGATGTGGATGCGCTTCTTGATCTCGCCGGTGAGCGGATCGGCCGCGATCAGGTCGCTCTCGTTCCTCTCGATGTGCCGGAAGGTGGCGCCCTTCCAGTCGCCGGCCTTGCTGGAGAGGGCGGGGTCGAGCGTCACCTCGTTGCAGGAGGTCATGGCCGGGATGTAGAGCAGCTTGGTCTTCTGGCTGTAGGAGGACGGCCAGAAATTGTTGCCGCCCGACATCGCCGGGCACAGCTTCTTGGTGCGGTCGGCGAGCGTCTGGTTCTGCACCCCGGAATAGACCTGCAGGTCCCGGCCAGGGTCGTAGTCGACCGGCTTGCCGGTCTTCTGGTCGATCCCTTTGGTCCAGGTAATCTTGTCCAGATAGGGCTTGGCCAGCACCGGCTGGCCGTTGTTGCGCTCGAAGGTATAGAGAAAGCCGTTGCGGGCCGAATGCGTCACCAAGGTGTGCTTCTGCCCGTTGAGATCGCCGTCGATCAGAATGTGCGAGCCTTCCTCGTCGTAATCCCACATGTCGCCCGGCAGGTACTGGAAATACCAGTTCATGGCGCCGGTATCGGGATCCCAGGAGATCATGCTGTCGGTGTAGAGATTGTCGCCCGGCCGGTAGGTCGGGTCGAACATCGGCACCGGATTGCCGGTGCCCCAGATCACCTGGTTGGTGGCGACGTCGTAGCTGCCCGTCACCCACATGGCGCCGCCGCCGGTCTGCCAGGCGTTGTGACCGTCCTTCCAGGTCTCGCTGCCGGGCTCGCCCGGCGCCGGCACCACGTATTTGCGCCAGGCGAGCTTGCCGGTCTTGGCGTCGAGGCCGGCGATGAAGTCGCGCACGCCGCGGTCGCCGCCGGCGGCGCCGACCAGGATCTTGTCCTTGACGGCGAGCGGCGCGGCGGTGATCTGCAGATCCACCTGCTTGTCGTCGATATTGGTCTCCCAGGCGACCTTGCCGGTCTCCTTGTCGGTGGCGATCACGCGCGCCGGATAGCTGGCGACCGAGATGACCAGATTGCCCCACAGCGCGGCGCCGCGGTTGGAGAGCGGGAACTTCTCCTGCTTGGGATCCATGCGCCAGACGATCCGCCCGGCCTCGCCCGAGCGCACGTCGATCTTGTAGACGATGCCCCACAGATCGACCACGTACATGAACCCGTCCTCGACCAGCGGCGTCGCCTGCAGGTTCTCGCCGACGGCAGTGCCGCCGATCGCCACCGCATAGGCGAGCTTGAGGTTCTTGACGTTGTCCTTGTTGATGCGCGCGAGCGGCGAGAAGCGCTGGGAATCATAGGTGCGGTGATTCATCAGCCAGTTCTGCGGCTCCTTGTCGGCATTGGCGAGACGCTCCGGCGTCACCTCCGCGGCAAGCGCCGGTGAGGCCGCCATGAGGACGCTGGCGAGCAGGACGTGCCGCAGGCGCGAATGTCTGGGGGCAGGGGCCGTGGGCATGGTTTCCTCCGCGGTGGTTTTTGGTTTTCGCAAGTGAGGCAATTCTATCACCGCGCTGCGGGCTGTGCAGCGCCAGTGACGTGGGCAACGCGCAGTACTCCGTCGTCCCGGCCGAAGAGCCGGGACCCATATTCCGCAGCGTATCGGAAAGGCACGGCGTATGGGTCCCTGCTTTCGCAGGGACGACCGTGGGGAGAGCTCTGGCGGGTGAATCAGCCCACCGCCCCCTTACGGCCCGCGCCGGCGATAGAACGGGCCGCGCCGGCAGCCGTCGTAGCGGTCGTCGCGGATGCGCTCGGCGACCTGCTCCAGGGTGCCGGTGATGTCGCTCTTGAGATCGCCCAGATGGGCATCGATCGCGGCCGCGAGCTCGGCGTCGGCGATGAGGCGGCCGGGCTCGTTTTGCGCCGCCTCCTCGATCAGCGCGGTGAGATGATCCTTCACCCGGTCGAGCAAGGCCTCGCAGCAGATGGCGCGGGCGGTGAAATCCTCCGGCGCGGGATCGAGCGCGATCGCGATCGGCTTGCGGGCCGCCAGCGCCATGACGAAATCGGCATGCTGCCGGGCGATATCGCGTCCGGGGAGGCGAGCGTTCCGGCTTGAGGACGCGGGGCTTTGGGCATCGATCAGGACTTCCGTCTCGCGCCGATCGGCCATCGCGTGGACCTCGTGGGGGAATCCGGCCTTGCGAATCCCCGAGGCGCGTGAATAATAACTTATATTATCAAAGTCAATAACTAAAAGACTTGCCGGCTCTCAGCCGGCCGCCCGCCCGCGGCGGTGCGCCACCTTGTTCCCGCCAAATCTCGCGGTTTAGGTTACCTTTAACAACATCGGAGGTTCGATTATTTGCCCCGTCTGCCGCCACGCCGGCTGTGGTATTCGGATAGGAGCGGGACGGGAGACAGAGGGAAAGAGAGAGCGGAGAAGTGTCATGAAAGTATTGAGCGTGCTCGCCCTGATGGCTGCTTTGACTGCGACCGATGCGGCCGCGCAGGGCGTCGATCTCACCGGCCAGTTCCGCTGCGTCGCCATGTGCGCGCCGGGCCTGCAGGGCCAGCCCGCCTTCGTCACCCAGAATGGCGGAAATCTGAACCTGCTCAACGAAGCCGGCGAGCCCTCGCGTGCCTGGGTCGATTGGAGCGGCCACATCTGGGCCGACAATTGGCACGAAGGCGCGCTGTTCTCCGCCGACGGGATGACGATTCAATTCGACCGCGGAACCATCTGGCAGCGCGACCTCGGCGAGCCGCCGCCCGCACCACCGCCCGTGGTCACGAGACGCTCGGGCAAGACGGTATCGCCCAAGGTCGTTGCGCCCAAGGCCGCCCCAACCAACAAGCACGTCAGCACCGTGGTTCCGAGCCGGCCGGTGCCGCCGGCGCCGGTCGCTACCGCCTTCGACGGCGATTGGAGCGTGGTCATCATGACGCAGAGCGGCGGCTGCGACCGCGCCTACCGCTACGGGGTGCGGATCAACAACGGCGACGTGGTCTATGACGGCGGCGGGCCGGTCGATCTGCAGGGCCACGTCTTCTCCAACGGCAGCGTGCGGGTCCGGGTCTCGGGCGCCGGTCAGGAGGCGAGCGGGCAGGGGCGGCTCTCCCGAACCGTGGGAACCGGCACCTGGCAGGGCCAGGGCTCGCTCGGATCCTGCGCCGGTGTGTGGCAGGCCGAGCGGCGCGGATAGCGCCGTCTGCGCGAGCCGGCGGCGGAACAGCAGTCTTGATCGCCTCGAACATGCGCTGATCACGACTTCGTTTGGCGCACGGCCGTTGCCGTTGTGCGCCCGTGATGGCGAATCTAAATCGTCCGCGGCGGTTCCGCATGAGCGACGCGTTTCAATCAAATGGTATTTTGAGACCGCTCGGCCGCCCACGCTCAAAAATACTACAATCGAAACTTCGGGCTGCTGCAATTGCAGTCAACACCCTGAGTTGAGTGGCAAAATCGTAGTGCCGGCTGTGGTTTCGCCGCAACAAATCCACAGACTCGCCATCAACTACATGACTTACCCGATACACCGGCGCGGCACGGTCTGCTTCCATCCGGGCGTGGGTTGGGCGTCAATGTCCCGCGTATCATGGCGCTCCCACCTCCATCGGCGCGGCTCGCCCGCGACAGATCACCCTCTGAAACGGGCGATGCCGTGCCGAGATGGAGTTCGCCGCGCCGATCCGGCGGCGGCTCCGTAGGATGGGTTGAGCTCTTGCGAAACCCATCATCTCATGTCGCCGTTGAAGCTCAGTCGGCGGGTTACGGCGTCATCGCCGCCGGAGATTGTCGAAGCGCTCCGACGACGCCTAACCCACCCTACGCAGATTGAATTGCCGCTTCGTAGGATGGGTTGAGCTCTTGCGAAACCCATCAACTCATGTCGCCTTGAAATTCAGCCCTTGGGTTCGTCGCACTTGATGCCGGCTTGACGCGGCTACGCAAATCACTTTATTCGTGAAATTGAAACTCCAGAACTGTGCGCCGATCCCGGGCCCGCCCGCGATCGGTTTTTTTGTGCGCACCGCGGATTTAACCTGGCATTCCGGTGAGTCGCGAGAGGGCGCCGATAACGTAATCGGCGTCTTCCTCTCCAAGGGAGGTGAGCGGGGGCCAGATAAGGTCGCGATCGGTGGGGGGCCAGATGCGCCGGAAGAAGGTCTCGTCATCAAATTGAAAATCTGCCCGGGTTGTGGTGCTGGAGGCATGAATGAAAAGATGGCCCATTCCGATGTTTGTAAATTGCGTGTTCGCGGGAGTCGTATTGTCTGGCGCGGGTGGTTCGGATGGGCCTAGAGCGCAACCGTGATATGAAATGGATAGTCGTGAATGCTTGATTCCGTTATAATGAGCTATCCAAATCTTCCAGTTGTCTGATGGTTCCTGACTTGCGTACATGCGCAACCTGTCGTCCTCAGAGACCGCAACCCGGTCCGGATATGTAAATTCAGCAACCATGATCGTTTTAGCCACCCATCCAGCAAGCGATTTCTGATCAAATACGCTGAGCTTGTGGAAGGTACCCTGAATGAGAGGCATTAGGATCGGTCGCGCTCGCATTTCCATTCTGCTCATCCAGCCGTTGTTGCAGGCCTTGCAGACGTGTTTGACTTTCTTTGACCCGGAATGACCTTGCTCTATCTTTAGAGTTGGCATCGCATATATCTTGCCACTTTTTGCTTGGCCCCAGGTTGTCATTCCATGAAGGTGCGTATCCGCTGACGAGCGCGGAAAGATTGCCCGGAGCCAATCGCCGAAGATATGCTCGCGGGAGAGTCCCGATTGTCGGCAAAAAATACAGCGTTTTTGCGTGCTTAGCTTCATGGGTGGGCCAAAGGGAATAGAAGTCCGTTACAGCGAGCAGGATACGGTGCAGCTCCGCGAGGCCGCGCGAAAGCGCATGCTCTCGCCTAACCCGATGCCGAAGATTCAGCAATACGACTTTTTCGGAAATCAGCCATGAGAATTGAGGATTATGACGCTATCTCGCATGTCACGAGCCCCGTGGATATCGAGGCGGCATTGAGAAAACGCCATGGAGGGGGGCGCAATGGGTTCTGGTTGTTCCATGGAAGTGATAAGTCTCCCGCGGTTAATATTATGGTGATGGGAGATCTTGCCTACGTTCATTATTTTTCCGGGGAGGATCACCCGGGATTTGCATCGATCGGCACGGTGCCCGGTTTGAGCCCTGGGGGCGTCACCAGCTTCTATCCGGACAATTCAAACGAGACGTTTGAAATACTGAACGACTCGGTCGTTCGATTCGAGGATGCATTGAAGGTCGCCCAGGAGTTTGCGATTTCTCCGGCATTGCCGAAATCAATTCAGTGGTTGGAGCTGTAGCGATGCGCGGCTGGGGGCGCTCATCGCCGGCGGTCTTTCGCCGACGCAAGCCACCGAGTTGGCGGCTCGGGCGGCCGCCCAGCGTGCTGAATACGGACTGAGCGAATCATCCAAAGTCCCGAGGATTCCGGGACGGATAAATCAAAAGCAGAAATAGGAGGGAAAATTGCATCCGAGGACCATCGCGACGCTGGACAGGCTGGAGGGATCGGACTGGTTCTCGCGCGTCGGGGTCCACGATGCCACGACACCGATCATCCTGGCGTCCTGGGTGGAGGCTATTGAGCACTGCAGCTCGATAGAATGGGAAAATCTCTGCCTTGAGGCCACAAATCAATACCGGGAGCGGCTCGTGGAGCGGTCAAGGGAGCGATTCGATAAGTGGAACGAAATCGTGCGGGAGTTGAAAAAGACGACCATTCCCTTCGTGCGACGCAAAATCGAGACGGTTGTGCGCTTGCACGATTTACCCAGATCATTTGAGGCCACCGTGCAATGGGACATTCTGAGTGTCTGCATGGAGGCCGAATATGCGGACTTGTATCCGCCAGGCTTTTTCGCGAGCAATGCATATTGGTACGTCATGGGGCACTTTCCCTGCGGCTGGCGAGGAGAGTTTCCCAAGGGGCAACTTGTGATCTACTGATCCCGGTTTTCGATGTGAGGGATCTGTTGGAGCCCCAGGGGGACAGCGGTTGTTTCCGAACGCTTTGGAGATAAAATCAGGGCGGGCGAGGACCGTCTGCGAGATGGGCAGGCTTGTTGACAGAGTGAGGGACGGCGAACCCGTTTTTCGATGGCAACCCGACTTTTTTCGGAAATCAGCCATGAGAATTGAGGATTATGACGCTGTGTGGCATGTCACGAGCCCCGCGGACGTCGAGGCGGCCTTGAGAAAGTGTCATGGAGCCGGGCGCAATGGGTTCTGGTTGTCCCATGGAAGTAATAAGTCTCCCGCGATTAATATTATGGTGATGGGAGATCTTGCCTACCTTCTTTATTTTCCTGAGGATAAGCACCCTGGATTTTCCTCGATGGGCACTGTGCCAGGCCTGAGACCCGAAGGTGTCACCAGCTTCTTTCCGGATGATACCGATGAGACCTTTGAAATACTGAACAACTCGGTCGTTCGATTTGAGGATGCATTGAAAGTCGCCCAGGAGTTTGCGGTTTCTCCGACATTGCCAAAGTCCATTCAATGGTTGGAGCTGTAGCGATGCGCTGCTGGCGGACCTGTCGGGGGGTTGAGCGCGCAAGTCGAGTGCAACCCGGTTTGTCTGCGCGTTACCCGCCGGCTGAGTTTGTTTGATCCTCGGATGGTGGGTTACGGCGCCATGACCCGCAGTGTCTTTGGCGGCGCCTTGGCGCCTAACCCACCCTACGGTGCCTGCGACGCGCGGCCCGCTCTTTCAAATGACCGCGCGGGCGACCAAATAAACCCCGAGCGCCAGCAGGCCGAAGAGGAAGCAGAGGCGGAAGGTTTCGGGCCGCAGCCGCAGCCGCAAAGTCTGGCCGAGCCACATGCCCACGCAGGCGACCGCGAGCGCGCCGAGCGAGGCCGGGCCGAGCGAGAGGTTGAGCGCCGAGACCGAGGCCAGGTTGACGGCGAGCGCGAGCGAGGAGATCGTGAACGAGAGCCCGAGCGCCTGCACCAGATCCTCCTTCTCGATGCCGATCGCCTGCAGATAGATCACCGCCGGCATGGCGAATACGCCGGTGGCGGCGGCCACCAGGCCGGTGACCACGCCGACGAGCGGCCCGAGCCAGGGCTCCTGCGCCGGGCTGACCGTGACATGGAGCCGGGCGAGGCCGGTCAAGGCGTAGATCGCGAGCGCGACGCCGAGCAGCGCCGCGGCGTAGTGACCCTCGACCAGCCATCCGGCGCCCGCGAGCGTGCCGCAGACGACGCCCAGCATGGTGGGCCACAGCCGCACCACCACCGGCCAGAGGCTTGGGCCCGGCCGCCATCTGCCAAACATTGGTGGCGACCGTCGGCAGGATGAGAATCGAGGCGGCGTCCGCGGGCCGCATCACTACCGCCAGCAACCCCATGGCGATGGCGGGCAGGCCGAGCCCGACCACGCCCTTGACGAAGCCGGCCAGGATGAAGACCCCGGCGATGAACATGAGGACCGATACCGACATGAGACAGCTTTGATGGTCGCGGATGATCCGCGCAATGGGCGATTTCAATAGCCTGGATTCGCCGATGGCGAAGGGCAGGGGGCGGTTGGCAGCCATGCGCGGGGCAGGCCGCCCGCTTCACCGGCGCGAATATTTGCCGATCACGCGATGGGCCCACTGCCATTCGCGCCGCGCGAGGGTGAAATCCTTAGGCAGACCGTCGGGCGGGTTGTGCTGGCTCAGGAGCCATTTGTCGGTGGTGGCGCGGCGCAGATACTTGATGGTGGCGCGCGCCTCGCCGGCCTTCTCGGCATAGAAGATGTAGACCTCGCCCTGGATCACCGGCAGGTGCGGGTTTACGAGCGCAGTGTCGCCCTGCCGGTATTCGGGCTCCATGGAGGTGCCGGTGATGAGAAGCCCGTAGGAATCGCGCACATGGATGAGCGGGGCCGGGCGCGCCATGAAGTCCACCGCATCGTGCGATACGATGATCTGCCCGGGCCCGCCTTCGGCCGAGGCATGCACCGGGAAATCGCGCTCGCCTAGAATGCGGGCGGCGGGCACGACCTCGGGCGCCGGCGCCGCCACCACGCCGGTGAGCGAAAGATCGAGATCGGAGAGCGGAATCGCCAGCACCTGCGCGATCTTCGGCAGGAACTTGGAATGGCGGCTGTCGCCGGCCTCGATCTTCTTGATCGCGGGCTGCGAGATGCCGATGCGGTTGGCGAGCTGGGCCTGCGACCAGCCCAGCTCCTCGCGCCTGTGCCTGATGATCTCGCCCGGCTCCATGCCGATCTCCCGCCAAAAACCCGCGTCCTGTGAGCCACATGGGCACCATAACCACGGTTATGACCAGGGTCAATAACTTTTGGACTTGACGCGTTAATAACTTATGTTATTTTCCCGGTTATGGACCCCGCCGCCGCCCTCGACCGCGCCATCCGCATCGCCGGCTCGCAATGCAAATTGGCGGCGGCGACCGGCTACTCGCAGGTCGCCATCGCCAAGGCGCGGCGCCGCGGCACGGTCTCGCCCGCGATGGCGCTCGCGGTCCATCGCTTCACCGGCGGAACGGTGCCGGCCTCGGCGCTGCGGCCCGACCTGTGGGCGCGGCCGCAGGACGTGCCGCTGCCGGCGGAGCGCGCAGCGAAGGGCGGCGCGCCATGAGGTTCCGCCCCATCAAATCGAGTTTGCAAATCGAGCTTGTCCGTCGCGCCGTTCCCTCCCCGGCGCAGCGACGGACCGGCGCGGCTCCCGGCCCTCGCGGGTCGGTGAGCCGCGCCGCCTCCTGTGCGCGCTTGCGGCCATGACGGCGCCCGGCGGGCGCCGAGAATCGATGGACGAAAACGAGGTGACGCGATGGCACAGGATGCGGGCAATGCGCTGGATGCGGACGATCAGCAGGCAGGGGGCGCGGCGCGCCTGGCGCACAAGCCAACGCGCTTCGCATGGAGCCAGGAGAGCGTCGCGCTGTTGCGGCGGCGCTGGGCGGAGGGCGCGAGCGCGAGCGCCATCGCACGGGAATTGGACGCCGGCGTCTCGCGCTGCGCGGTGCTCGGCAAGGTGCATCGGCTCAAGCTGAAGCAGCCCGAGTTCAAGCGGAATCATCCGGACAGGATCCGAGTGCGCAAGCGCCCGCGCGGGCAGCGCCTGCGCCCGCCGCACCCGCCATCCCGGCGCGCCGGCATCCGGGCGCCGAGCCGGCTGATGGCCGCGTTCCAGGCGCTCGGCCTCGATGCGCTGTTCGGCGCGGCCGACGCCCCTGCCGGTTTCCGCGCCGGCGAGCGAGGCAGGGTGGGGGGCCGGCCGGGCCTTTGGGCCCGGGGACAGAGCCTTCGGGCCCGGATGCGGGCTGCTCGAGCTCACCGACGCCACCTGCCGCTGGCCGGTGGGCGATCCGGGCGAGGCGGATTTCGCCTTCTGCGGCGCGGCGCCGTTCAAGCCCTATCCGTATTGCGTGGGCCATTGCCTCATCGCCTATCGGCCCGACCCCGGCGAGGCCGGCGCAAGCGCGCCGGCGCGCGCGGCGACGCCCGCGCGCCGCGCCGGCGGATTCGAGCGCGCGGCTTAAGTCCGTTCCAAACAAACCGTCGAGGAGACCTCATGGGCCGCGCCTGGATGCCGCTCTATGTCGGGGATTATCTGCGCGACACCCGCGATCTCAACACGCTGCAGCACGGCGCCTATCTCTTGTTGATCATGCATTACTGGCAGCACGGCGCGCTGCCGGGCGACGACGCGCGGCTCGCCGCCATCACCGGCCTCTCGGTCGCGCAGTGGCGCCGCATCCGCGAGCCGGTGCAGGCCAAATTCTCCGACGGCTGGCGCCACAAGCGCATCGAGGCCGAGATCGCCAAGACCGATCGCGCCCTCATGCAGCGTCGCGCCGCCGGCCGCAACGGCGGCCTCAAATCCGGGATCGTGCGCGCGGTCGCGCAAGGCGAGGCCATCATCCGGGCGCAAGCGGAGGGCAAGCGGGCGCTTCGCCGCAACCCGAGCGGACCGGCAGCGATCGACCCGGCGGGCGGCAAGCATCCGCGAACCAATCACAATCATAGATTCGAATCTTCTTTTGCTGTTTTCGAGAGTCCTGCCGGCGCTTGCGCGCCCATCGGTGTGGGCGGCGCGCCACTCGAAGGCGCGGTGGCGCCGGAGAAGCCCGCGAACCACCCATCCTCGAAGCCCGCCAATCAATGGTCGCGGCAGGAGCTCGACGCCCTGTTCGCGCGCCGCAGCGTCGATGCGGCCGCGAGCCAGGACGCGCCATCAAGCGACGCCCCCTCCAACCCGCAAACCGGAGAATAGCCGCCATGGCATGGCGTGGACGCAAGCGCAAGATCGGGCATCGGCATCCGGGTGGCGAGCTGGTGCGCGTGCAATTCGACATCCGCGAGCTGGCGACCCTGCAGCCGCATCGGGTGTGGCTGCCGGAAGAGAAGCGCATGGACCAGAAGGCGGCGAGCCCGCTCGGCTGCCTCAATCTCCTGGGCGTGCTCACCGACGCGCAATATGCGGCGGGCGTGCGCTACGCGGTCGTGGTCGGCAAATACCGCGCCGTCATCGAGACGCCGAGCGCCATCTCGGGCACCGGCCGCGGCTACGATTGTCCGGGCGATCTCAATTGCGGGCGCGTGGGCGCGCCGTGCGAATGCCGGCGGCGCAAGGAGCGCTACGACGCCGCCTTCGCGGCCGTGCTCGAGCCCGGCCAGCGCGCCGCCCGCGCGGTCGCGCGCGTAGCGGTGCACGGCGAGCCATGCCCGCGCGGTGCGCTCTCCGACCTCAAGCGCGGCCTCGAGGCCTTGGCCAAGCATTTCGGCGGGGAGGGCAGGGGCCGGCGCTCAGACTGACTTGCCGCTATCGGCGAGCTCGGGTTCCGGCGCGAGCTCCGGCGGCGGGCGCCGGAAGATGCGGCTCAACATCTCGTCGGTCCAATCCATCACCCAGTAGACGAGCGCGGCCGCCAGCACCAGAAGGATGCAGAGCTGCACGTCGGCCGAGGATGAACCAGATCGGCCGCTCCAGGATCATCCAATCCGAAAACACGCGGTCCGCCGGAATGCCGAGCTCGGACGCGACCGTGATGCTGGGCCAGGCGCCGGTGCTGCCCTGGATCATGAGCTGGGTGGCCAGGAACATGAGGCCGATGAGGAGAATGATTCCGGCGAGCATTGCGGTCCATTTTTTGCGACGCCACGAGCTTGACCCAGCGACGCGGGAATTTCAACCGGGTTGACGATCGTTTGATGGGTTTCGCAAGTGCTCTACCCATCCTACGAAGGAAAAAGTCGTGCTGCGGACGACGGATTATTGTAGGATGGGTTGAGCTCTTGCGAAACCCATCATCTTTCTGCCCGCCAATGACCAACTATCGGCGAAACTTCATTCCCGGCGCCAGCTATTTCTTCACGGTCAATCTAGCCGACCGCCGCTTGCGCCTGCTGACCGAATATATTGAATTGCTTCGGAACGCCTTCCGCGACGTGAAGGTCGCCCATCCCTTCACCGTCGAGGCGACCGTGGTGCTGCCCGATCATCTGCACGCGCTTTGGACCCTGCCGGAAGGCGACGCCGATTTCGCCACGCGTTGGCGCCTGATCAAGGCGGGATTCTCCCGGGCATTACCGCGCGGCGAGCGGGTTTCGAGCAGCCGCGCCGGCAAAGGCGAACGCGGCATTTGGCAGCGCCGCTATTGGGAGCACACGCTGCGCGACGAACGCGATTTCGAGCGCCATGTCGATTACATTCATTTCAATCCGGTCAAGCATGGCCATGTGAACCGGGTGGGCGACTGGCCACATTCGACGTTCCATCGGATGGTGAGGCTTGGGATTTATCCGCAGGATTGGGCGGGCGATGCCGGAACCGTTGCGTCAGATTTCGGCGAAAGACCCGAGCCGTTGCTCGTTGCTGGTAGGTTGGGTTAGCGCGGCCACCGTTATTCGAATAGGATCGGGGGCGTTGATCCGCGCGTAACCCAACGTCGGGCGGTTCAACTTGCGGTGGCGATGGTTGATGGGTTTCGCAAGAGCTCTACCCATCCTACGAAGGAAAAAATCCGTGCTGCGGATCGCTCTGCTCGCCTTCGCTGCGCTCACCACACCGGCGGCGGCGCAATCGAATGACGGGCTCGTGGCCAAGGCGAAGGCCGAGAAGGAGGTCGTCTATTATACCGAGCTGATCGTGGATCAGATCGTGCGGCCGCTCGCGGCCGCGTTCGAGCGCAAGTACGGCATCAAGGTCAGCTATTGGCGCGGCGACAGCCAGGCCGCCGGCCTGCGGCTCGCGATGGAGCACAAAGCCGGGCGCACCCAGGCCGATGTCTGGAGCACATCGAGCGGCATCGGGGCGCTCATCGATGCCGGGCTGATCGAGCGTTTCGCGCTCGATGATGCCTCGGCGCTCGGGCCTGAATTCCGCGATCCCGCCGGCTATTGGGTGGCCACCAACATGATCGTGGTCGGGGCGGCGGTGAACACCGGCCTGGTGGCCGAGCCGGAACGGCCGCAGGCGCCCGAGGATCTGCTGGCACCCAGATGGCGCAACCAGATGGTCTGGAAGCAGAACGACATCACCGGCGCCTGGGGCTTCATCGGCAATGTGCTCACCACCATGGGGGAGGAGCGCGGGCTCGCCTATTTGCGCAAGCTGAACGGACAGAGCATCGCGCCGGTCGGGGCGAGCACGCGCGCCATTCTTGATAGCGTGATCGGGGGCGAGCATGCGCTGGTGCTCGGCGTATCGGCGCACAACACCGAGATCAGCCGCAAAGCCGGCGCGCCGGTCGCCTGGCTGCCGCTCGGCTCGGCCTGGGCGACGCCGCACACGATCGGGCGTCACCAGCGGCGCCCCGCATCCCAATGCGGCGCGGCTCCTGATCGATTTCGCCGTATCCAAAGAAGGCCAGGAGATTTTCCGCCAGGCCGGCTATCTGCCGGCGCGCCCCGACGTGCCGCCGCTCTCGCCCGCGATCTCGCCGCAACTCGCCGGCTTTCCGGTGAACGTGCTGGCGCCCGAGACGCTGGAGCGCAATCTCGCCCATTGGAGCGACGTGTATACGGAAATTTTCCGCTGAAAGCGGCCGCCTGGGTCGCAGAAACCGAGCGGCCCATCCGCCGCCCATCCGTGGCGCGCCCGCTGGCGGTGTGATAGATTGGCGACGTCCGGACGACAACAACAGCCGATAGCGCGCATCCGGACGCGGGAACCGGTTCGTTCACCGCACTGGTGTTAGGGAGGATGGAATGCTCTACCGAGGCTCGATCGGTGCCTTGGCGCTGGCGGCGGCGCTGTGCCTGTCCCAAGCCGGGGCTTTCGCTTTCGACGATGCGCAATATCCCGACTTCGGCGGCAAGTGGAACCGGGCTCCGACGCCCGGGCGCGCCGCGCACCCCGCAGCCGGCATGGGACCCGAGCAAGGGCTGGGGCAAGGCCCAAGGCGCCCCGCTGACCCCGGAATACGCCGCGATCTTCGCCGCCAACGTGAAGGACCAGGCCGAGGGCGGCTACGGCACGACCCGCGGCTTCACCTGCCGCACCGGCGGCATGCCGCTGATCATGACGCTGTTCCAGCCGATGGAGGTCGTCGTGCTGCCGGACACCACCTACATCCTGATCAATCGCAGCAACGTGCAGCGCCGGATTTTCACCGACGGCCGCGACTGGCCCAAGGAGATCGAGCCCGCCTATACCGGCTACTCGATCGGCAAATGGATCGATGAAGGCGGCAGCGGGCACTACAACGTGCTCGAGGTCGAGACCCGCGCCTTCCGGGGCCCGCGCACCTACGACGCCAGCGGGTTGCCGCTGCATTTCGACGACCAGAGCATCGTCAAGGAGCGGATGTATCTCGACAAGGCCGACCCGAATCTCATGCACAACGACATCACCGTCATCGACCACGCTTTGACGCGGCCCTGGACCGTGATGAAGATCTACCGCCGCGAGGCGAACCCGCGCTTTACCGAGGAGGTCTGCGCCGAGGGCAATCCCTGGGTCGAGATCGGCAAGGAGGCCTATATGCTCAGCGCCGATGGCGAGCTGATGCCGTCCAAGAAGGACCAGCCGCCGCCGGATTTGAAGTTCTTCAAGCAGAGCAAGAAATGATCGGGCGGCTCGGAGGACGACGATGAACCACCGAATCTCCTTTCGCGCGATGGCGCTCGCTGGCGGCGCTGCTGTTGCCGGCTCTGCTGCTGCCGGACGCGCCCGCGCGCGCCTTCGATCAATCGAAATATCCCGATCTCAAGGGCCAGTGGCTGCGGGTCGGCTCGCCGCGCTGGGACGACAATCACGCGCCGCTGACGGCGGAATATCAGGCCATCTTCCAGGCCAACCTCAAGGACATGGCGGCGGGCGGGCAGGGCATCGATCCGACCTACACCTGCATCTCGCCCGGCATGCCGCGGATCATGAACGCCTATGATCCCATGGAGGTCGTGGTCACGCCCGCCGACCACCCACATCCTGATCCAGCACATCCACGACGTGCGGCGCATCTTCACCGACGGCCGCGCCTTCCCCAAGGACGAGGAGCCGACCTTCGCGGGCTATTCCATCGGCAAATGGATCGATACCAAGGGCGACGGCCGTTACGACGTGCTCGAGGTCGAGACCCGCAATCTCAAGGGCCCGCGCGTCTACGACGCCAGCGGGCTCCCGTTCCATGCGGACAACGAGACCGTCGTCAACGAGCGCATCTATCTCGACAAGGCGGATGCGAACCTGCTGCACGACGACCTCACCGTGATGGATCACGCCCTGACGCGGCCGTTCTCGGCCTACAAGACCTACGCGCGCAACAAGGATCCGCAGCCGGTGTGGCTGGAGTCGCAATGCGCCGACGGCAACCATCATGTGCTCATCGGCAAGGAGAACTACTATGTCAGCGAGGACGGCTACCTGATGCCGGCGAAGAAGGATCAGGCGCCGCCCGATCTGAAGTTCTTCAAGCCGAAGTGAGGCCGTCACCGCCCGTTCCACGTAAGACAATACTTAAGAAGCGTCATCTTGGGAGAAACCGTCATGCTCTACCGCAATACGATCGGCGCGCTTTCGCTGGCAATGGTGCTGTGCGCGCCGCTCGCGAGTGCCTTTGCGTTCGACGACTCGAAATATCCCGATTTCAACGGCCAATGGACGCGGCCGCCGGGCATCGGCAATCAATTCGACATCAGCAAGCCCAAGGACCGCGGTCAGCAGGTTCCGCTGACGCCGGAATTCCAGGCCGTCTTCGAAGCCGGCCTCGCCGACCAGGCGGCCGGCGGGCAGGGCAACGATCCGACCTATACCTGCATCCCGGACGGCATGCCGCGGGTGATGAACGTGATCTTTCCGATGGAGATCATCGTCACCCCCAACACCACCTACATGCTGATCGAGTATCTGACCCAGCAGCGCCGCATCTTCACCGACGGGCGCGACTTCCCGAAGGATTTCGAGCCGAGCTTCACCGGCTACTCGATCGGCAAATGGGTCGATCCGGATGCGAGCGGCCGCTATCAGGCGCTCGAGGTCGAGACGCGCCTGCTCAAAGGGCCGCGCACCTATGATCCGAGCGGAGCGCCGCTGCATCCCGACAACGAGAGCGTGGTGAAGGAGCGCCTCTATCTCGACAAGTCCAATCCCGACCTCCTGCATGACGACATCACCACCTACGATCACGCGCTCATCCATCCCTGGACGGTGAACAAGCGCTATGTGCGCGTGAAGAACCCGATCTGGATCGAAAGCAGCTGCAACGAGGACAACCCGCATGTGCGCATCGGCAGCGAGAGCTACATGCTGGGCGCGGACGGCACTTTGATGCCATCCAAGAAGGGCCAGAAGCCGCCGGACTTGCGGTATTTCAACCAGCCGCAGAAGTGATCCGCGCGGCGCGCACGCACAGCCGGGGAGGTGACCGATGCGCTCCCACAGCCACAACGGCGCGCTCGCGCTGGCGGTCGCATTGCTCTTCGCAGGATTCGTGTCGGTCGCCGGCGTCCGCGCCGAGGAGGCGAAATATCCCGACCTGCGCGGCCAATGGCTGCGCGTCGGCGGGGTGCAATGGGATCTCGCCAAACCGCCTGGGCGCGGCCAAAACGCGCCGCTGACGAGAGAGTACCAGGCGCGCTACGACGCTTCGCTGGTCGAGGAGGCGGCGACTGGCGGCCAATCCTACAATCCGCAGGTCAAGTGCATTCCCCCCGGCATGCCGCGCGCCATGATCGGCTACGAGCCGATCGAGGTCCTGGTGACGCCGGCGATCACCTATGTGCGGCTGCATTTCATGGGCGAGTTCCGCCGCATCTATACCGATGGGCGCGACTGGCCGGCGACCCTGCAGCCCTCCTACATCGGCACCTCGCTCGGCCGCTGGCGCGATACGCGAGGCAGCGGCGGCTACGACACGCTCGAGATCGAGACGCGCGGCTTCAAGGGCCCGCGCCTGGTCGAGAATACCGGCATCCCGCTCCACCTCGACAATCAGACCGTGATCAAGGAGCGCATCCGTCTCGACCCGGCCGATCCCAACCTGTTGCTCGACGACGTAACCCTGATCGACCATGCCTTGACGCGGCCCTGGAGCGTGACCCGCAGCTTCCGCCGCGCCGCCAAGGCGAGCTGGACCGAATACCTCTGCAGCGAGAACAACAATCTGGTCATCATCGGTGGCGAGAGCTATTTCGTGCGCGAGGACGGCTACCTGATGCCGATGGGGAAGGATCAGGCGCCGCCCGACCTGCGCAATTTCGCGCCACCCGCGCGGTGATCCGTGATCCGCAACGGCAGCGCCAGTCTGCCGGCTCGAATCAATGCTTGAACACGATGCTTCTGACGGGAGGACCGCGATGCTCGATCGAGGCACAATGGGTGCCATGGCGCTCGCCGTGATGCTGTGCGCGGCCGCAAGCGGGGCGCGCGCATTCGACGACGCGAAGTATCCGGACTTGCACGGCCAATGGATCGGGGTGCGCGGCACCGCGGGCGGCGGCCAGCCTTCGTTTGATCCGGTCAAGCGCTGGGGCACCACGCAGGATGCGCCGCTGATCCCGCAATACGAGGCCATGTTCAAGGCCAATCTCATCGACCAGCGCGACGGCGGGCAGGGCACCAACGCCACCAGCACCTGCCTGGCGCCCGGGATGCCGATGGTGATGAACGCGCATTCGCCCATGGAGATCATCGTGCTGCCGGACACCACCTATATCCGGGTCGATCATATCCGCGACACCCATCGGCGCATCTATACGGACGGGCGCGACTGGCCGGCCGCGATCGAGCCCGGATTCGACGGCTATTCCATCGGGCGCTGGATCGACACCAAGGGCGACGGCCATTACGACCTGCTCGAGGTCGAGACCCGCGCCTTCAAGGGTCCGCGTTCCTATGATGCGAGCGGCCTGCCGCTGCATCGCGACAACCAATCCATCTTCAAGGAAGAAATCTATCTCGACCGCGCCAATGCGAATCTCCTCCACGACGACATCACCGTGATCGACGATGCCCTCACGCGTCCTTGGACGGTGCACAAGACCTACCGGCGCAACGCCAATCCGCGGCCGATCTGGATCGAATATATCTGCGCCGAGGGCCAGCAGCTGGTCCACATCGGCACCCAGGGCTACATGCTGAGCGCCGACGGCTACCTGATGCCCACCCGCCGCGACCAGCCACCGCCGGATCTGAAATATTTCAAGCAAACGCAGAAGTGATTGCAGGTCCGCGGAGTAGGGCGTGCTCTTGCATCGCGCAATCCAAGGTGGCTTGTGGTGAGGACGCGCCTCCTCTAGGTGTCATGGCTGGAATTGTCATGGCCCCCAGAGGAGAAGAATCAATGCCAGCATTCACCCGCGCGAGCCCGCTCGTGGCCTTCGCCGTCGTCACCGCGATAGCCGGCGCTTTCGCAACCCTTAGCCCCACCACAGCAGCGGCCCAGGCCGTCGGGAAAACCATGACCACACCCTCGGGCCTTCAGATCACGGACAGCACGGTCGGCACCGGCGCCACGCCGAAGCCCGGTCAGATTTGCGTCATGCACTATACCGGCTGGCTCTATCAGAACGGTGCCAAGGGCAAGAAGTTCGACAGCTCGCTCGACCGCGGCCAGCCGTTCGAGTTTCCGCTCGGCAAGCATCAGGTCATCGCCGGTTGGGACGAAGGCGTCGCCAGCATGAAGGTCGGCGGCAAGCGCACGCTCATCATCCCGCCCGAGCTCGGCTACGGGGCGCGCGGCGCCGGCGGCGTCATCCCGCCGAACGCCACCCTGATCTTCGACGTCGAATTGCTGGACGTGAAGGGCTGACTTGGCGGGCGCGCCGCCGTCAGGGCACCGGCCGCGGCACGCCCGGCCGGCCCGGCTCGCATTCGAGCGCGGCGCGATCCCACTTTGCGGCAGCGGCGGCGGCCTCGTAGGTGCTCTGCAGAAAGCCGAGCAGCGCCGCATCGGGATCGCTCGCGGTGCGAATCGCGTCATAGGGCAGGAGAAACTCGCCCAGAGTCGTGTTGAAAGCGGCGGCGGCCGGCCGCACCGCGGCAGTGCGGAAGCCCTCCGGCTCCGGATAGGCATACGAATAGAATGCGGCATGATCGATGCCGCCGCCGCCCGGCCAGAAGCCGGCGCTGCTGACCTCATGCGAATAGGCCTCCCGCATCACCGCGTTCGAGAGACCAGGCGCGCTGCCCGGATGCGGCGGCGCCCGCCGGCCGGAAAAGCGCGTGACCGCCAGGTCGAAGCTGCCCCAGAAGAAATGCACCGGGCTCGCTTTTCCGATGAAGCCGGTGCGGAACTGCTTGAAGACGCGATCCACCTGCGTGAGCACGCGCCAGAATCGGCGCGCATAGTGCGCGTCATAGGCGCCGTGCACGCGGTCGCGGCTAAACGGGATGGCGCCCGGGATCTCGCAAGGCATGTCGCTGATCCGCGCCGGGATGCCGAGCTCGCCGAGAGCCGAGAGCACCAGCGCATGGAATTCCGCCACCGTCCGGGGCGCGAGTGTTATTTGACGCGACGCGCCGTCGCTCGCCGTGATCCGCAGCATGCCTGCATGAAAGTCGAACTCGATCTCGAACGCGCCGCCCCGGAACGGAATCGGCGAGGTCGTGAGGCCCCGCGCCGTGACATAGAGCGGCACATGCCATGAGTGATTGAGCCAGGGCGTGAAGGACAGCCGGATCTTGCCCACGATCTGCGTCCACAGCTGCAGGGTGGCGCAGGTCTCCTTCCAGGCCTCGTAAGGCAGATCGGGCCAAGCTGCGTCGGTCGAGCCGCGCATCATGCTGTCTCCGCGCGCGGTGCCGGCCGGCTGGCGGGGTCCGGGCTGATCGGCGGCACCACAGTAGCGATTTATACTATGACCGGCCGGCAAACCAAAATATGGGCCTGCGCCCGAGGGCGCGAAGCGGGCGTGCAATCAGCCTCGCCCGAATGACCGAAAGCATACTTCAGTACTGGGCGCGCCGCCGCGACCGCACCGGGCGCAGGCCAGCGAAAATCGCAAGCGCACGTGCCGGTTTCCTTCATTTCCGCCCCCGGTCCGGAGGCACGCGACCGATACCTCCGGCTGATTTACCCGGCGCGGTCGTGTGCGCAAGATCGATGCGGCTCGCACCCATTGGGGGCGGAAAAGACGGACTTCGGCAACGGCCGACGTCCTCCTCTGTCTACGGCATGCGTCAATCGTTGATCGGCGGCGCGAGATTCGCGCAGCACGCCTCAGCGGCAACCGGATGAGGCGGTGGCTCATGCGAGCGCCGCGGTCGAAGGCTCGGAGGCATGGCATGTGGAGCGCGGTATTGGCCATCGGACTCGTGCTGCCCGCCCTGGTCGGAGTGGCGATGCTGAAGGCGCGATTGTTTTCCGCCGATGGCGGGAGCCCTCGCAGCGGCCTCGATCCATAGGCGCGGCCGCGCGCGCGTTCGAGCTTGCGGAGGAAACTGACGAAGGACACGCGTTTCTCCACCCGCTCGTCCCCGTAGCATTCGCCCGTGCGCGGCGCCCGGCGTCGCGCTATATTTCCACACATGCCAGCGGCCTTGGAGTGCGCGGCGGTGCGGATGAAATAGAGCCGCGGCCCGCCGACCCAGGGGCCGCAGCCCGAGGGCGGAGGGAGAAGACCATGATGGTCACGATCGTACGTCTGTATGACGATCACACCCAGGCTGCCGATGCGGTTGTGCAGCTCAAGCAGGCCGGCGTGCCGGAACGCGACATCGGCATCATCACGCGCGACGATCGTGCAGGCGCGGCGGCGACCGGGGCTGAGATCGGAGCGGCGGTGGGCGGGCTGGCGGGGCTGCTGACGGGCCTGGGACTGATCGCGATCCCGGGCATCGGGCCGGTGGTGGCGACCGGATGGCTGGCCGCGACGGCGGCCGGCGCCGCGGCGGGCGGCCTGGCGGGCGGCGCGCTCGGGGTTCTGTCGCAGGCCGGCGTGAGCGGCGAAGAGGCGCACGAGTTCGCCGAGTGTCTGCGCCGCGGCGCCACCATGGTCTCGGCCCGCGTGCCCGATGCGGACAAAAGCCGCTCTGAGGCCATCCTGGATCGCGGCGCGTTCGATGTGCGGGTGCGCGTCACGGCTTACCGGCAAGCCGGCTGGACCTCCTACGATCCCGACGCCGCGCCCTATACGGCGGAGGAAATCGCGCGCGAGCGCGAACGCTATCGCGGGCGCTAACGGCAATTAGTTGCTCCGTAGGATGGGTTGAGCTCTTCGCGAAACCCATCGATCGATGGCGCCATTGAAACTCAGCCGGTGGGTTCGTCGCGATTGATGCCGGCTTGACACGACTGCGCAAATCACCTTATTCGTGAAATTGAAACTCCAGAACTGTGCGCCGATCCCGGGCCCGCCCGCGATCGGTTTTTTTGTGCGCGCGCAAGCCGGGTAGACCGGCCATGCGGGAAACCGCGCCGGGCGTTTTGGCGCGCTCCTTCTAAAATTTGAACGGGAAAATTTCCGCCTACGGGCGAAGCCCCGCTCATCGCGTCTCGCTCACGCCGACCCGACCAAAGGCCCCCTGACGGGGGCCTTTTTCATTTCCGGCACGAGCCGGTGACCCACGCCCGATTGCAATCGCGGCCGATCCCAGCCGGCCGGGGAAATATCTCGAGGTGGTCCATGTTTGATCTCGTCCCGGTCGATCACGACCCGTTCGCCGATCCGCCGTTCAAGTTGATTCCGGTCGACCATGATCCGTTTGCGGTCGGACCGGGCGCGCAACCGGCTGATCCCGCGATGGCCGGAGCCGGGACCGCCGCGCCGCAGCTTGTGCCGGTCGATCACGATCCATTCGCGGTCGCGCCAGCCGGCGCGCCGCTGAGAATCATCGTCCATCCCAAGCCGCCGAACGCACCACCCGACAATCCTGCCGGCGCGGACGGGCCGGATGATTGGTTCGTGCCGATGGCGGATGGGTATCCGGACGATTGGTTCGTTCCCGCGCCGCTTGCGACGCCCGGTCCCGGACAATCCGGACCTGCCGCACAGTCCAACACCGCCATTCCGCCTCTCTCCAATCCGCCCGCGGTTCGGCCGGATCCCTCCGCGGCCTATCGGTCGCTCATCCCGGCGAGCCGCGCCGGGGCCTTCGCCTGGCATCCGCCGATCTTTCCGAATTCTGCCGGGCAATTTCCGCCGCCGGCACCGCCCTATGATCCGCCCGTTCTACCCGTGGGTGGTCTCTTCGCCGGCATCGGCAGAAAGTTGGCTGCGTCCGTCAACGGCCCCGGAATCGGCTACGGCCTGTTCGGCAGCCCCGTCAAACTGCGAGCGGCAAACACCGACGCGCTGCCATCGATCCTCGGCGCTGGCAGCAATTCCGCGCCATCTTCGATCTATCCGCCGTATCTCGGCGGGAGCGCGCTGCCTTCCTACCTGGCTGACCCGCCGCCGCCACCCAATCAATCGCCCTTCGCATTGTTCGGGCAATTGCCGGACTCGACCACCCCAAGCGCTTTCCCGCTCGGCTCTTGGAGCAGCCGTTCAGTCATTCCGTTTCAAGCTCCGGTAACGGCCGTGCCGCCGCCGCGCTCCATTTTTTTCAATCAAGCACCCATGGCTTGGGACCCGGGCGCGCCCGACCGGAACGCGGCGAACCTCGATCAAACCGCGCGGACCTTGGGCATCTTCGACCTGCCGCTATCGAAATCCAGCGCCCCGGTCGTCTCCCCGCCGCCGCAGCTCACGATCACCCCGCAGCAATTGCTCGCCGTCGCCCACTTGGTGAGCCCGAATCTCGTCGACTACTTCACCAAGACGCTCCCCCCGGCGCCGCCTTTGCCCTCCACTCCGGCAAGATCTCGAGCGATGACGGTCCGTACGGGCCGGGCGCGGCCTTCGAGGCCGCGACTTGGCTTCTCGGAGGATTGGGAAGGGGCATCGTTGGTCCGCTTGAGGGGGCGGCGAGCGCCGCAGAACGAAGCGCCACTGAGGCAGCGCTCCAAGCCGCGAAATCAGCCGGTAGCCGAGCCGGCGAGCAAATCGCCACGGGCTCGGCCGGTACATTAAGCGGAACTCTCTCAACGGAGGCCCTAGGCAGGATCACCGCCGCGTTGCGGGCTGCGGTGGACTTCCGGTAACCTAACTGAAGACCAAGCGGGAGCCCTGCTAAGAAGAGCAAAAGGTGGAGCCGCTGAACTTGACGCCCCACTTTCCACATGGCTGCCGAAATTCGACAAAAAAACCACGTATGGACTTCTGATAACCAACGAAGGGGACTTAGTACCCCTGCAGTCTGGTAAGTCCGACAAATTCTGGAACTATCCGTCTGCAAAGCACACAGAGGGAAAGGGCGCGATATGGATAGGCGACAATAACTCATCAGGTGGTGTTCTATTTCACAACAATACCGGTGGTACCTGCGGATTTTGTGACGTCCAACTCGAGAGGTTGTTGCCGAACAAAGCCGTACTGGATGTCGTCCCTCCCGCGGATGCGGTGCCAAAAAATGAGGAGGCAGTGGCGACCCCCTCCTGGTATGAGGGCGATGAAATCTTGCCGAGGCCACCGAAGCCACCGAAGGTACGGAAGCCGCCACGGCCAATCCAGCAACCTGATTTCTTTCGAGAGCAGCCATGAGAATTCAAGATTATAACACCGTCTGGAATGTTACTTCTCCTGCGGAAATCGAGGCCGCATTGCGCACGCGCCATGGAGCTGGGCGCAACGCATTTTGGCTCTCCCCTCGCCCCAAGGAATTTCCTAAGATCAACATTTTGGTTATGGGGGAGCTTGCTTACGTTCATTATTTTCCCGCAAGGCGGAACCCTGGATACGCATCGATCGGCACCGTGCCGGGTTTGGAGCCGGGGGAAGAGACCGTGTTTTTTCCTGATGACACGGAGGAGCCGCTTGAAATAATGAACGAAGCCGTAGTGAGATTCGCGGACGCGTTGAAGTCTGCCCAAGAGTTCGCAATTTCCGACGCGATGCCAAGGTGCATCCAATGGACTGAACTCTAACGGAGTGGAATGATAAGGGCGCCAGCACCGCAGCGGCGCACGCTCGGAACGGTGAGGCAGCGAGACGCGCCACGTCAAATTGCAGCAGGGCAAAGTGATTGCTATGACTGACGATGAATTGTTCGCGGAGTTCGAAGCCAACCCGCCCGCGAGCATTGCTTTGATCAAGCAATGTCAAGTAAAGCTGAGCTCTATCCTGCCGACCGACTATGTACAGTTTTTGCAGCAGATGAACGGCGGAGAAGGTTCGCTCGGAAAAGCATATGTTGCTCTCTGGCGCGTCGAGGAGCTGGGTGACAGGAACGCGGGCTATGAAGTTGCCGAGTTTGCGCCCGGGCTGTTCCTGTTTGGTTCAAATGGCGCGGGCGAGGCCTTTGCGTTCGATACGCGCACCGATCAATTTCGGATTGTCGCCGTCCCCTTTATCAGTATGGATGATTTGCGGGACGCGATCGCGATTGCCACAAATTTCAGAGCATTCCTGGAGGTGCTCTTTGCGTCCGGAATACCGTTTTCGCGAAGGGCAGCTGATATTGGTACGAATGGAGACGGATGACGGCTGCGCACTGTTTTTTTCGTTGTTATTAACAAGCGGTTTTGAGATTCGGATGCGCCATCGGATTGGCTTCCGAAGGCGCGCGGCATGCATACCAATCCGCTTTTGCTCGTTTCGTCGAGGCTGATTCGGTGGCTTACGGCGCGCGCTATGATTGTGCCGCGATGGGCATCTCTCAGATGGCGGCTGCCATCATTCGAGTTTCAGCTCATCGGAATCCGGATGGACGTCCTACGATCCCGACGCGGCGGCCCCATCCAGCGGAGGAACGCTATCGCGGGCGCTGATGCGTCTGCGCGGCGCCCGGTCCGATCGGCACCGCCGCGGTCAGGTGCAGTGCAGGCGCGTGCGGTCCGGGCAGAGCTTGAAGGACTTCGAGAGGGAAAAGTAGACGTGGGGGTCGCGACTTTCGTTGTCGAGGGCGCGATAGTCCAGCGGAACCGCGATGCCGGCATCCGCCTCCAGGTCGGCGGGGAAATGCAGCCGCACGCCAGCCCCGGCCGACGACAGCGTGATGCGTTCGCTCGCGAAGCCGACGTTCCAGACCGTGCCCCGGTCGACGAAGCCGTAGAGCTGGTAGCCCGTGAGCCAATCGTAGCTGAGGGCATGATCGAAACGCAGCTCGAGCGCGCCCGCGATGCCGTTGTCGCCGCTCACCTCGCCGCCATAATAGCCGCGGCCGAATACCGGACCGCCGAGATAGAATTCCTGTGATTGCAGCAGCGTGGTGGAGGCGAGCTGGCCGGCGGTCGCGACCTTCACGGACCAGCTGTCGGTGAGCCTCTGATAGCGCGTGAACGAAAAATCGCACGATCGAAGCGAGCGCGGTTCCGTTGGTGCGAAAGAAACGCGTCGCCCTGATGCGACGCTCCGAGCAAGTCGAGGCCCTGCCGCACCCCGACCGTGAGGTAGTTGCGGCCGCCCAGATCGTCCTGCCGCTGATAATCGGCCGCCACCCGCACGGTGCGGATGTGATCGTTGTAGATGGCGCCCAGGAAATCGCGTTCGGTCGTATCGCTGAAGCTGCCGGTCGCGCTCAACACCAGCGAGGCCTTGCGGGTCTCCAGCGGCACGATGCTGCCCTTGACCTCGAACGTATCGGTGCGCGTATGGGTGCCGAATTGCCGCCGCTCGTCGCCCGGCCAGACGTCGCCGTAGGC
Source organism: uncultured Alphaproteobacteria bacterium (assembly GCA_963744275.1). Taxonomy (GTDB): domain Bacteria; phylum Pseudomonadota; class Alphaproteobacteria; order Rhizobiales; family Xanthobacteraceae; genus VAZQ01. The sequence goes on along the minus strand of CAVUSX010000014.1, from coordinate 34,390 downwards.
GGCCGTGGCGCCGAGCCGGGCGCCGTTTGTTCCGACCGGTGCCTCGTAGGCCAGCCGGCTGAAGCCGAGCTCGCCGGGATCGCTGGGGATGGTCGACAGGTTGAGACCGAGCATGTCGCCGGCCATGAAATAGGAATTGAGCGCCGCGGCCGAATAGGCCTGCAGTGGGCCAACCGCGGGCGTGCCCCAGCTGTCGAGACCGAACGCGGTGAAAACCTGCCAAGTCTGCACATGGACGATCAAGCGGAAGCGGCCGCTGGCGGCGCCGATCTCCTGGATCGCGGTGTCGGTGATGCGCACGCCCGGGCGCTCGTTGATGAGCAGCAGCTGGCGCTCGAGCGTCTCCAGCCGGGAGGGGTGCTCGGCCGCGACGGCGGCCAGCAGCGGCCGCAGGCCGAATCGCTCCGCGCCCTCACCCTTGAGCTCGATGTCCGCGATCGTTCCCTCGATCACCTGGATTTTGATGCGGCCGTTCCCGCCGTCCTGCGCCGGCACGATCGCGCGGCTGAGATGGTAGCCCGCGTCACGGTATAGATCGCTGATCTTGCCCGCGATCGCGGTCAGGTCGGCCTTGGACACGGTCCTGCCGATATAGGATCGGTAGGTGGCGGCGATCGCCTCGCCCGGGATGACGGTCGCGCCGACCACCGAGATGGATTCGAGCTTCATAAGCGGCTTGGTGTCGGCGGAAATCTCCGGCGCAGGCGCTTTCGGCAACGGTATGGCGGCGGCGTTCCTGGCGCGCTTGCGCTCGAGCTGGATCGAATTCGAGGTTTTTTTCCGCCTGGTTCGGATCGAGCTGCGGTCCGCGCGTGGCCTGGGCGCTTACCGGGCCGCAGGTCATGACCGACAGCCACAGCGCACAAGCCGGGATGGCGATCCGGGCCGCGCCCCATCGCGATTGCCCGGATCTTTCATCGTCGATCGCGAGCAGCCGCTTCTTCATTGGTCGCTTCACACCGGAATGGATGGATACCGTTCGTCCAGTCAAACTGCCGATTTATGGTTGACAAAGCGTTAATGCGTCGGGGCCCGGGGAGCGGGGATCGAAGCAGATTTTGAACAGTTTTTCGGTAACTTACCGCGCAATCGTTGATGCCAATGGAGCCGGGAGCCAACTGCGATGTTCGAGCGGACCAAAGCCTTCGGCGCGCTGTTTGCGCTGGCTTCATTCATCATCGTCGAGGGCGCCGGCGGAGCGATCGCCCAGGATGCCGCCTGGCACATCGGCAAATCGTCGGGCGATGTTTGGTTGACCGCCGCGTCGGGGGTCCAGCAGGTTTCACTCGGCAGCGATGCGACCCTCAAGCCCGGCGACAATATTCGCACCGGCCGCACCGGCCGGGTGCTGCTGGTGCGCGGCGAAGAGACCATCCTGATCTCGCCGAATTCGGCCATCGGCATCCCGATGGAAGCGACGGAGGGATTGTCGACCACCATCATCGAGCAAGCCGGCTCAATTCTGCTCGACGTGGAGAAGCGCAACGTCAAGCATTTCGAGGTGGAGACGCCCTATCTCGCCGCCGTCGTGAAAGGCACCCAGTTCCGCGTCTCCGTCAACCGGCACGACGCCAGCGTCGACGTGCTCCGGGGCCAGGTGGAGGTGGCGGACTTCAAGTCCGGCCAGATCGCGCAGGTCATGCCCGGCCAGGCCGCCAAGGTCTTGGTGCAAGGTCCGGGCGGCCTGTCGCTGAGCGGAACCGGCACATTCAACCCGATCGAGAAGGGCGAGCCGCGCGCCTCGTCCGTGCACCCGCTGCAGGTGCCCAAGGGCGGCTTCACGGTCCCGGGCAGCAGTCCGAAAGCGCCGCAGATGCGGATCGCCTCGCCGCTGGGCGACGTGAAACTGAATTTCCAGAAGGTCACCAAGGGACTGGCGCACGATGCGACGGCGTCGGGAACCAAGGGTGCCAAGGACACGGTCTGGAATTCCGGTGGCGCCGTCTCGGGTAACGGCAGCGGCAATGCGGGTGGCCAGGCCAGCAGCCAGGGCAACGGCAATGGCAACTCCGGTGGAAACTCCAGTGGCAACGGCAACGCAGGTGGCAACGTCGCGAGCTCCGGCTCCGTCGGATATGGCCTTGGCCAAAACAAGACCAACAACGGCAACGGCAACGGAAACGGAAACGGAAACGGAAACGGAAACGGAAACGGAACGGAACGGGAACGGAACGGGAACGGAAACGGCAACGGCAACGGCAACGGCAACGGGAACGGCAACGGAAACGGAAACGGAAACGGCCATGGCCACCACTGACGTGCCCCTCGGGGGTGAGCCGCCCCATGGCGCGGCGGCCAGCCGCCAGGCCAACTCTTGCCGTGGTCTACAAAGCGTTAAGGCTTCAACTCGCATTGGAGCGGTCGCCCTAAGCGTATTTTGAACGATTTCCCGTAAAATTAGCTGCGAAATATCCTGACGATCAGCATCCGCTCCGCGGATGCCTTCGCGGACGAACTACGCCGAGAACGGAGCTGGGCGCCATGTTTGATCGGATCGGAACCCTTCGTGGCCTGTTTGTGCTGGGACTGCTCGTCGTGCTGTGTGGCGGGCGCCGCGCTGGCGCAGGATGCGCCTCTGGCATGTCGGCAAATCGTCCGGAGAGGTTTGGTTGACCGGCGCGGGCGTCCAGACGGTTGCGCTCACCGGCGAGGCGGTGCTCAAGCCCGGCGACAGCATCCGCACCGGACGCAACGGCCGGGTGCTGCTGGTGCGCGGCGAAGAGACCATCCTGATCTCGCCGAACTCGATCATCGGCATCCCGATGGAGCCCAAGGACGGGCTGTCGACCACCATCATTCAGCAGGCCGGCTCGATTCTGCTGGAGGTGGAGAAACGCAACGTCAAGCATTTCGAGGTCGAGACGCCGTATTTCGCCGCCGTGGTGAAAGGCACCCAGTTCCGCGTCTCGCTCGACAAGAGCGACGCCAGCGTCGATGTGCTCAGGGGCCTGGTCGAGGTGGCGGATTTCAAGTCCGGCCAGCTTGCGCTGGTGCTGCCCGGCCAGATCGCCAAGGTCTTGGCGCGCGGCCTGGGCGGCCTGTCGCTGAGCGGAAGCGGTACCTTCAACCCCATTCAGCAGGGCCAGCCGCGCCCGTCGTCCGTGCAGGCCGTGCCGGTCCCGAAGGAGGGCTTCTCGGCCCCGGCTCGACGTCGTGCCGAAAGGACCGCAGCTTCGTATGGCTTCCGCCGTGAGCGCGCAGCCGCTTCCGGCCTCGTTCGGCGGGGCCGGCGGTCCGTCGCCGAGCGATGCCGGCGCTTCGGTTTTCAAACAAACTCCCATCCATAAGGGTGACGCATCCACGGATGGTCGCCCAATCCCCACAAGCGGCCCCAAGAGTGACGCCTCCACGGATGGCCGCCCGCTTCCCACCGGCGGCCCTGCGGCGGTCGCAGATGGCCGCTTGGCGGCCGCAGACGGCGGCTCGGCGCTGCCGGACGGCCGCTCGGCGGCCGCAGACGGCCGCTCGGGGGGATTGTCGGTCCGCATGGCCTCGGCCGCATCCCAGGCTGGATCGCTCATCGGTTCGTCGGAAGGAAGCGGCGCTCAGAGCGACGGGTGGAGCGTCGATCTGCCGGCGTGGGGCAAGGCCTTCTTCGGCCGGGCCGAGCACCGGAGCAATGGCAAGGAAGACATCACCTTTGATCTGCTCTTCTGCTCCGCGGTCGGTGGCGGCGTTGCGCTCATGGTCTCGATCGGGCGCTTGTGGCGAAGGCGCAGGCGAGCGGCGACATGACGACCGGCTGTTGCGGCCGCCGCACCCGGTGGCGCGGCTCGCGGTCGGGCGGATGAACGGGGCGGGGGATCCCGGATGAGGCAGTATCGAGCGCATTTTTTCGTCGCGTGCGTCCTGGCAGTGGTTCTGCTGAGCGGGACCCACGAGACGTTGCAGAATGCCATCGCCGATTTGCGCTTCGCGTGGTTCCCGCGCCAGGCCACCGGCGACATCGTGCTGGTGGCGATCGACCCGTTCTCGATCGAGAAGATCGGCGTGTGGCCGTGGCCGCGGTCGCTGCACGCCGAGCTGATCGACAAGCTGGAAAGCGCCGGCGTGAGCGATATCGCGTTCGACGTCGATTTCAGCTCGCCCTCGAGCGCGGTCGACGACCGGGCTTTTGCCGATGCCCTCCACCGGGCCGGCGGATCGGTCGTGCTGCCCTCGTTCGGGCAACTGGCGGCGGACCGGGGAGACGGCAAGACCGTCCACGTCAATCGTCCGTTGCCGGAATTCACCAAGGAGTCCTGGTCCGCGGTCGTGAATGTCGCGGTCGGGCCCGACGGCCTGGTGCGGCGCTATCGAGCTCGGCGATACGCTCGATGGGACTTTCCTGCCTTCGCTCGGCGCGCTCGTGGCCGGGGAGTACACCAGCCGGCAAGGCTCCTATCTGATCGATTTCAGCATCCGTGCCGATTCGGTGCCGAGCGTCTCCTATGTTGATGTTCTGCGCGGCGATCCCGCCGTCCTCGCCAAGCTCAAGGACAAGAAGGTCATCATCGGCGCGACCGCGATCGAGCTCGGCGACCATTTCAGCGTGCCCAATGGCCAGGTCATCGCGGGCGTATTGCTGCAAACGCTGGCCGCGGAGTCGATCCTGCAAGGCCGTGTGCTGCGCGGCTCCTCGCCGCTCGTGACATTGGGCGGGCTGGGGCTGGTGGTGCTGCTCATGGGGGCGATGTGGCGCCGCCGCTCCGCCGGGCAACGGGCCTTGGTCCTGGCCGGCGTGGCGGCCGCGTTCGAGCTCACCGCCATGCTGGTGCAGGCGAAGCTGCCCGTCATTCTCGATACTTCGCTCTGCCAAGTGGCCATCGGCGCCTATCTGGTCGCGATGGCGCTCGACGAGATCGACCTTCTCGGCTTTCTGCGCATGATCGCGGAACGGCGCTTCCACCAGATCGCCATGTCGCTCGGCGATGGTTTGGTGTGCGCCGATCGCAACCGCCTGATCACGGTATGGAACCCGGGCGCGGTGGCGATCTTCGGCTACGAGCCGGGCGAGATGTTGGGCCAGCCGCTCGACCGCGTCTATGCCGCCGGCGAGGATTCCGGAAAGCATGCCGCGTTCTCGATTCTCGACCTGCCGCAACACGCCCTGCAGGCGCCCGGCGGCAAGGTGATCGAGCTCGCGGGCCGCAAGAAGAACGGCGAGGCGTTCCCGCTCGAAGCCTGCTTCTTCGGTTGGCAGGGGAGCGACGGATTCCAGTATGGCGCGGTGTTGCGGGACATCTCGGTTCGCAAGCGTGAAGCGGAGCGCATCCGGTACCTGGCGGAGTACGACACGCTGACCGGTCTCGCCAACCGGAACACCTTGCACGCGCATCTGTGCGCCAGTCTCGCGGCCGCGCCGCACCAGCAGGGCGGGGTCGCGCTGATGGTGATGGACGTCGACAAGTTCAAGCAGATCAACGATACGCTCGGCCATGCGTGCGGCGATCAGGTTCTTTGCGAGGTCGCCGGACGCCTGAATGCCGCGCTCGCGGGCGCGGGCCTGGTCGCCCGCTTGAGCGGCGATGAGTTCGCCATCGTCATCACCGGCGCCGGCGTCGCCGGCCGGGCGGATCAGCTGTCGCAACGCGTGCTGCGCGCGTTGAGCGAAACGCCGATAGCGGCCGGGACGCGCCAGCTCGATGTGGCGGCCAGCATCGGGGTGGCGCTCTATCCGGATGATTGTGCCACTGCGGAAGAGCTCCTCGGCAACTCCGACCTCGCTCTGTATCGGGCCAAGGCCGCCGGCCGCGGCTGCCACGTTTTTTTCGATCGCCGGATCCGATCGGAGCTGGAGACGCGGCTGGCGCTGGAGGCGGAGCTGACGCGGGCCGTGGACCGCGGCGAGCTCGAGCTCTTCTATCAGCCGCAGGTCGGTCTCGACGATGGCCGGCTGTTGGGCGCGGAAGCGCTCATTCGGTGGCGGCATCCCGAGCGCGGTTTGCTGTCGCCGGGGGATTTTCTCGCGGTCGCCAATGCCTCGCCGCTATCGCTTCCCATCGCGCTCTGGGTCATGGAGACCGCCTGTCGGCAAGGCCGCCGGTGGGAGCTCGAGGGGCACGCGGTTCGCCTCGGGGTCAATCTGTCGCCCGCGCAGCTGCAGTCGGGCGATCTGGCCGCGACGGTCGAGACGGTGCTCGAGCGCACCGGCTTCTTGCCCGCGTTGCTCGAGCTCGAGGTTACCGAGGGCATCCTGCTGGAGGACCACGAGCGCGCACGCGACACCTTCCGCCGGATTCAGGCTCTGGGCGTGCGCATCGCCTTCGACGACTTCGGCACCGGCTATGCCAGCCTGACCTACTTGAAGAAGTTTCCGCTCGATCGGCTGAAGATCGATCGCTCCTTCGTGCAGGAGCTGCGGGTGGATCGCGACGACTTGGCGATCGTGCGCGCCACCATAACGCTCGCCAAGCAGCTGCGGCTCGCGGTCATCGCCGAAGGCATCGAGGACCGCGCCACCGCCGATCTGCTGGCCGGCATGGGCTGCGAGGAAGGGCAGGGCTACTATTTCGGCCGCCCCATGCCGGCGGCGGAATTCGAGCAGAGGTTTCTCGAAGGTGCGCCGGTTCCGGGCAGCTCCGCGATGCTGCCGGCCGCGAGCGCGGCGTAGCTAGGACCTCCGCACAGAGATTCTGACTACGTCCTCACCCTGTCACCCCAATCCTTGAGAGCTTGTGAGGGAATTGCCAAGTCCGCTCATTCCGCGGACGCGGGGACGAACGGGTGGAGAAACGATGTTTGCATTTTCATTCGTTTTTCCAATATGTTGGCCATTCCAACTGACAAAAAGGGTCAAGTCCGCCGAAACGCAGGCGGTGGCCATGGTGCAGGCTTCCACGCTCACATGACGCCCGCCGCCGGCTGCCACGCACGGCACGGCTTTGAACCTTCTCGGCCGCGCGAGCGTCTAACGGGTGGGAAAACCGCCATCGAATGGCAGCCCGCCGGTCTTCGGTCACGAGGAACAAGAGCGAGCGCCGCACGTTGGCATTCCGGATCATCCGGGAGGCGTGTCATGCATTTGCGTAGCGGCCTTTGGCCGGATTATGACCCATTGGCCCTCGTGGTCATGGTGGTCGGGATCATCGCGCTCACGACCTGGGCGGTGGGTTTCTGACCGTCCGCGGCAAGGCAAGTCGAAGGCGCCGTCGCCCGGATGGCGTACGCATTCTTCACCATTGGCCATTCCACGCGTCCGATCGGCGCGTTCATCGAGCTCCTGGTCGCCGCGCAGATCGGCTGTGTGGTCGATGTCCGCACCATTCCGCGCTCGCGGACAAATCCCCAGTACAACCGCGAAACGCTTCCAGAGTCGCTGTCGGAATTTCAAATCTCCTACGAGCATGTCGTGGAGCTCGGCGGGCGGCGGCCGCGCCAGCCGCAGGTGCCATCTGGCGTCAACGGCTTCTGGGAGAACCAGAGTTTTCACAACTACGCCGACTACGCCATGGGGGACGGCTTCCGCGGCGGCCTCGATAGGCTGCGCGAGCTGGGCCAGGTCCGGCGCTGCGCGGTGATGTGCGCGGAGGCGGTGTGGTGGCGATGCCATCGCCGGATCATCGCGGACTATCTGCTCGCGGCCGGCGAGGATGTGCTTCATATTCTTGGACCCGGCAAGGTCGTGCCGGCGAGCCTGACGCCGGCCGCTCGGCCGCAGCCGGAACATACGCTGACCTATCCGGCGCTGCCGGTTTGACGAGACCCGAGATAGCCCGGGCGCAACCTGAGCCGGCGCGTTTGTTGGGATTGATTCAATCTGTTATGGATCGAGGGTCGCGACCGGCCGCTTCATCGCGGGCGGGCACACGGGTCCCCTCATGAGTTCTATCAGCAGTTCCGTCAGCCCAGCCGCGAACCCGAGCCCATCCCCGGCCGCGCCGGTCCCGATCGCGCAGACGGCAACGGCAACGGGCAGGCGCCCGCCGCCGTGCCGGAATTCGACGATGCCTTCCGGGCGCAGCTCATGCAGCTCGTCGCCTGGCGCCGCGACGTGCGCCGGTTTCGGCCCGATCCGCTGCCCCCCGGCGCGCTCGATCGGCTGATCGAGACCGCATGCCTGGCGCCATCGGTGGGCTTGAGCCAGCCGTGGCGGTTCGTGACCGTGGATGATCCGGCGCGGCGCGCGGCCGTGCGCGAGGAGTTTCGCGTCTGCAATGCCGATGCGCTCGCCTCCTATGCGGACGACCGGGCCGGGCACTATGCGGCCCTCAAGCTCGAAGGATTGCGCGAGGCGCCGCAGCAGTTCGCCGTCTTCTGCGATCGCTTGACCGCGGTCGGCCACGGGCTCGGGCGCCGCACCATGCCGGAGATGGCCGAATATTCGGTGGTCGCCGCCATCTGCACCATGTGGCTGGCGGCACGCGCGCAAGGCATCGGGCTCGGCTGGATCTCGATCCTCGATCCGGCCCGCATGGCCGGCCTCCTGGACGTTCCGTCGGACTGGCGCTTCATCGGCTATTTCTGCCTCGGCTATCCGCTTGAGGCGGACGATCGGCCCGAGCTCGAACGCGCCCGCTGGGAGCGTCGCCTCAAGGCGCAGAGCTGCGTGCTTGCGCGCTAGCGCCAGCCAAGCCCTTGTGAGCGTGGCGCGGCCGCAATAGGCTCGCGCCTTCATTTCAATCCAATCCAACAATGGTTTTCAGCATGCCCCTGCAGATCCGACGCGTGGTGACCGGCCATGACGACAGCGGCCGCGCCGTCGTTGCCATCGATGAAGCTCAGCCGCAACGTGATCTCGCGGAGGCCGCAGCACGAAAGCTGCGTCATCTGGTCGACCGGCTCGTTTCCGAGCGACAATGCGAGCCCGCAGGACGGCGGCGCGCGGGCGGTCGCCAGCACCGACCCGAACGGCTCGGTGTTCCGCATCGTCGAATACGGCCCCGGCGTCGCGCCGCGCAATCACCGCACCGAGTTGATCGATTATGCGGTGGTGATGGCGGGCGAGATCGACATGGACATCGACGGCGCGACCGTGCACCTGCGGATGGGCGACGTGCTGGTGCAGCGCGGCACCATCCATAATTGGAATAATCGCGGCACGGTGCCCTGCGTCATCGCCTTCGTGCTGATCGCCGCCGCGCCGGTCGAGCGCGCCGGCCGCATGCTCGCCGCCACCGGATGAGGCCGGGGCAGGGGGCCGGCGGCTCACGAATGCGAGAGCCCGGTCTGTGCGTCGCGGCGCCGAGCCCTTATGTAATGGCGTCAGGCCTTGAAGAGGTGTGAGCGATGCTGTCGCCGCCGCCGCGGACATTCCCGATCGACCGATGGCTGGTCATCGCCGCCCTCATGGGGCTGCTCGGTCTGGCGCTCTGGGTCGCCTACCGGCAATGGATACTGGTGGATGTCGACGTGCCGGCCTGGGCCTGGATATCGGTCGCGTTCGGCGCCTTGCTTTCGATCCTGGTCGGCGGCGGCCTGATGGCGCTCATCTTCTACAGCAGCCGCAAAGGCTACGACGAGCCCCCGCACAAGATCGAGCCGCCGGAGGGCGAGGGGTAGGTGGCGGTTGGTAGGTTCGTAGGATGGGTTGAGCTCATCAGGGCGTTTACGCCCGTCTTCGCGGGCTATGCGAAACCCATCAACGACCGTGCAAATCGGAATCACCGATGTTGGGTTACGCGCGGATCGACGCGTTCGCTTCCACTGGATCACCGTGGCCGACGCTAACCCAACCTACGGCGCACCACATCACGGCCCCAGGAAATCCGGCGGCGGCGGGGGCGGGGCGGGCAGCGAGAAATGCAGCACCCACAGCGCCAGCACGAAAGCCAGCAGGGCCATCCCGATGATGTCATAGCGATCGACGCGCGGCATGGCGGCATTCTGGCACGGCCGGCGTGAAAGCAAAAGCGGTTCCGCTCTGGCGTTGCGGCAGGGCTCCGAATCCAGGTTAACGCGGTAAGTGTCCGAGGATTGTGGCGAGGTACTTGGGGTCCCAGCCGGCGCATTTTCGCCTGAGCTTGATGCTTTGCTTGTCCTCGGCGGTTCGTACGAGATTGATGGCGAAGTGTCTGACGACGGCCATGTTTTTTGCACCGTGTCCGGTTCTCAGGCGTGACTGGTCATCACCGAAGGTGACATCGAGTACCCAGTGCAGGCTGTTCTCGATAGCCCAGTGGTTGCGCACGGCCTCGGCCGCGCGCACGGCCGAAAGCGCGGCGGACGAGACGTAGTATCGGGTTTCGAAGCGACTGCGGTCTTTCAGCTCGGCCCGTGAGGCAACCCGGATGATGGTCGCGACGTCCGGCAGACGGACTTCACCGGGGAAGCGGCGGTCACTATCGAGCCAGTCGACCTCGCGGGCGACGGTGACGGTTCGTTGCTCGATGCGGCCATGACCCTTGTCCACATCCGTGGTGCTCTCGGTACTGGCGTGGGGAGCGTCGGCGAAGAAGGTTTCGATCTCGGAGCGTAGGGTCGGCTGGTTGGCCTTCACGGCCAGGAGATAGTCGGCCTGCGCGTCCCGGAGCGTCGTCGCGATGGCGGCGTTCGTCGCAATGGCGTCGATCGAAACTAGCGCTCCTTTGAGGCCGTCGTTCGCGGCGAGCCGCTCGATCAGGAGGGGAATGGCGGTGATTTCGTTGGTTTTGTCGGCAACCGCTTCCTGACCGAGAACAAGGCGGCTGGTGGTCGCGAAGGCAGAGACCAGGTGAAGCGGTGCCTTGTCGGCGCTGCGGTCGTGGCTTCGACGCGAGGTCTTGCCGTCGATGGCGACGAAGTCCAATCGCTCGGGCCACGTCTCTCGCACCCAGGCCGTGAAGGCGGCCGAGAACAAATTCGGGTCGATGCGGTTCATTAGGATGGTGAGCCAGCGAGCGCCCGGAACGCCGTGATGATAGGGCAGGAAGCCACGCAAGAACGCCAGATGCGCCTTGCCCCATGCGGCGATCCCTTCGTAATCGTCGCAATCGGCGATCGTACCGCACACCGCCAGTAGCAGCACCTCCGGCAACGGGTGCGCCACCCGCCACGGCTGGCGCGGATCCTCAATCACCGCAAAATGGTCGAGCAAGGCCCGAACACGCGACTTTTCTGGGGTGACGAGAACGGTGAGGTTCATGGCATGGCTCCGAATCACAGGCCACACAATTGAATCAGACCCCCAGCAAGTCGAAAACCGCCGTTAACCCGAGTTCCGGGCCCTGGCGTTGCGGACCGCGCTTGACCGCTCCACCCAAATCAGCGTAACTCCCGAAATTGAAACTCGCGAAATATGCCCGGGCGGAACTTTCCGCGCCGGGCTTTTTGTTGCCCCCACCAAACCCCGGATGACCCGTGAGCCTCTCCTTCGAGAAATAGCCGAGTCACCTATAGCTGTCTGCCGCCCCGAAGTTCTTGCACGAAAATAAGACCCTCGTCGGTGACATCGATCCGCCAGGTTGACACTTCCGAGGTCATAATCGGGCGGGTAGCGAGGGCGGGACTTGTGCAGCCGATCGCCGCGGCGGTCTCAGTACGAATACTGAAGCGTATATGGCCCATGCTTCCCGGCGGCGTTCAGCTTTTCGCGTTGAAACTCGAGCTTGGGCCCGAAATTGGCGTAGCACGCCTCATGGTCAAACCGAATTTCTCTGCACGCTTGCTGGCACAAGGCATCGCACTTTGTCGTTTCAGCTATCTTCATGCAGGCCTGATCGCCGCGGCATCCGTACCGATCGGCGGCCATCGCCGGCGTCGAGCCGACCATGAAGGCCCCTGAGACGAAAGTCGCCAAAATGAGGAAAGCATGCGAGCACCCAATTGCCTTTGTCACGAATGATCTCCTTGCGAGCGTCAAGTCATTGCGACCTTGCTGAAGGCGCCCTTGCACGCATCTCCACACGCAGACGCGGGCGCCCCGTGGAGCCAACAACTAACATCGGCAGCGATAGGTTGCAACCGCGATGCGGGGTGGCTTTGGCGCGGACTGCTAGCGGGATCGGCCTAAACCTTCAAATCAGTGGCGCAGCTGTGCCCAACTGCGGATGTCGAAGGCCGACCATCGCCGCGCCCTCGAATTGCTCGCCCGCTGTACTGATGGGTGCAGCGAGGCTGTGCTGCTGGCGCACGGCTTTAGGCCGAAGCTCATCCCCGAATTGGTCCGCACCGGGCTCGCGACCACGCAGACCGAGCACGTGCACGGAGGTGGGCGGGTGATCGACGTCTCCGGCACATCAGCACGGGAAATCGCGACAAGGCGCGTGGCGATATCGCCGTTGCCGGGATAGTATTGCGGCGGGCGTTGCGGGCCCACCCGCGGTGCGCGACTTGAAGCCATTGGCATAACAATACGTCGCGCGCATCTACGCCAGCAGGGAGGATACGCGTATGACGATGAGACTTCCGCTCAATCTCGCAATCTGCGCCCTATCCGTATTGGCGGCGCAAAGCTCGGTGTCCGCGGCACTCGCGCAGGCGCCTCACTACGAGGCCGACGTCAATTGGCCAAAGCCGCTGCCGGACCGCTGGGTGACGGGCGGGCTCGGCGGGGTCTGCATCGATGCCCAGGATCACGTGCTCATTCTCAATCGGCAGGACATCGTGGAAGGCGAGCTGAACGCCGGACGCCTGGCGCCTCCGCTGATCGAGCTCGATCCCGCCGGCAACGTGGTCAATTCCTGGGGCGACCCGAAGCTGCTCGATCCCGCCATCAAAATGCCGCCACGCGCCGGCTCTCCCATGATTCGCCTTCACAGTTGCCACTTCGACAAGGACAACAACGTGTGGATCGCGGGCTCCCCGTCCGGCATGATCCAGAAATACACCCATGACGGCAGCAAGCTGCTTTTGCAGATCGGGCAAAGAGGCGTCTACGATTCCTCCGACGGCACCGTCAAGGGCACGCCGCTGAATTCGAGCACGGCCCACTTCTTCATGCCGTCCAGCATCTTTGTCGATCGCGACAACGGCGACGTCTACGTCTCCGACGGCGAAAGCCGCGGCGGCAACCGCCGCGTCGCGGTATTCGACGCGAATGGAAAATTCCTGCGCCAGTGGCTACCCGAAGGCATGGATACGGTGCATTGCATGACCATCGCCAATGACGGGACGGTCTATGTCTGCAACCGTGGCGGCTCCCGCATCCAGCTTTACGACAAGATGGGCAATTTCAAGAAGAGCATCGATCTCCCGTGGAAGCCCTATACGGTGCCGGCCGACGACAAGATCGAGCAGAGCGGAGGCGCGACCGTGGCGCTCGACTTCTCGCACGATGCCGACCAGAGCCTCATGTTCATCGTCAACCAGAACAATTCGCAGATCGATGTTGTCGAGCGTCGCTCCGGCAGATTGCTTTCGAGCTTCGGCCAGGTCGGTCAGCTGCCGGGCCAGTTCGATCAGGCGCACGGGATCGCGACGGATTCGAAGAGCAATGTCTTCGTCGCCGAGAACCGCGGCCGGCGGATACATAAGTTCAAGGTCGTTCAATGAGGGAAGGCTGCCTGGCTCACATCGCCCCGAATGGGCTATGAGTTGGCAGTTGAATTGCCGCCCGCCGCAGTCACCCTCTCCCCTCGCGGGCGAATTGTGGAAAAGGGCAGGTTGAAGGGGCGCGCCGCGAACTCAAAGTATGCGGCCGCCCCTTTCACGCGCTTGACCGTTCCACCCAAATCAGCGTAATTCCCGAAATTGAAACTCGCGAACTATGCCCGGGCGGAACTTTCCGCGCCGGGTTTTTTGTTGCCCCCACCAAAACCCCGGATGACCCCCATGACCAATCCTGCCCACACCGCAGGCGGCAAGCCGTTCACGCGCGCGCTCTTGGCCGCGCTGGAGGAGCCAGCGCCCGGCGCCGATGTGCCGAACCTGCGCCGCATCGTCGACAATCTGATCGGCAAGGCGATCGACGGCGATCTTTCCGCCATCAGGGAAATCTTCGACCGCATCGACGGCAAGGCGCCCACGGCTGCGGCCGGCCCCGGCGCCGGCGCCGAGGAGCCCAGGAAAGTCTTGTTCGAATGGAAGGGCGACCAGTAGTGCATCCGTCGCACCCGCGGCCGACCGACATGGCGGAAGATGAGCCGCCGAAATCCACGCTCAGCGTCAACTATAACGCGCGCCCGCAATTCCGCGCGTTCCATGCCCGCAAGGAACGCTTCGCCTGCATCGTCGCCCATCGCCGCGCCGGCAAGACGGTCGCCTGCGTGCACGATCTGCAGCGCGGCGCGGTCATGAGCAAGAAGGAGCGTCCGCGCTTCGCCTATCTGTCGCCGTTCCTGCGCCAATCCAAGCAGGTGGCCTGGGACTATCTGCGCGCCGCCATGGCGCCGTCGCGCGCGCTGGGGGCGAGCGTGCACGAGACCGAGCTGCGGGTCGATTATCCCAATGGCGGGCAGGTGCGGCTGTTCGGCGCCGACAATCCGGACGCGCTGCGCGGCATCTATCTGGACGGCGTGGTGCTCGACGAATATGCCGACATGGACCCGCGCGTCTGGTCGGAGGTCATCCGTCCGGCGCTCGCCGACCGGCAGGGCTGGGCGGTGTTCATCGGCACGCCCAAGGGCCGCAACGCCTTCTTCGAGCTGTGGCGGCGCGCCCAGACCGAGCCCGGCTGGTTCTCCCTGATGCTCAAGGCGAGCGAGACCGGGCTCATCGCCGCCGAGGAGCTGGTGCTGGCGCGGCGCGATCTCTCGGAATCCCAATACGCGCAGGAGTTCGAATGCTCCTTCGACGCCGCGGTGGTCGGCGCCTATTACGGCGCGCTGATGCGGGCCGCCGAAGCGGACGGCCGCATCGCCGGCGTGCCCTATGATCCGGCCGCCCTGGTGTGGACCGCCTGGGACCTCGGCATCCGCGACGCCACCGCGATCTGGTTCGCGCAGATCGTCGGCCGCGAGATCAGGATCATCGATTATTACGAGGCGAGCGGCGTCGATCTCGGCCACTACGCGCGCGAGCTCATGGCCAAGCCCTATGCCTATGCGGGCCACATCGTGCCGCACGACGCGCAGGCCAAGGAGCTCGGCACCGGCAAGAGCCGGCTCGAGGTGCTGGCGGCGCTCGGCCTCAAGGGCATCACGCTCGCCCCCAAGCATCGCATCGAGGACGGCATCAACGCGGCGCGCGTGGTCATCCCGCGCTGCTGGTTCGAGGCGAAAAAATGCGCCCGCGGCCTCGATGCGCTGCGGCTCTACCGCGCCGAGCACGACGACAAGCACGCGGTGCTGCGCCCGCACCCGGTGCACGACTGGTGCTCGCACGCCGCCGACGCCTTCCGCTACCTCGCCCTGACGCTCGACCGCCAGAGCGGGGAAGCGGCTTCCACCGCCGCATCGACTATCCGCAGCACGGGGTGGTGTGAGGCCGTAGCCCGCATGGAGCGCTCGCGAAATGCGGGAGCAGCGTTCCCGGATTACGCAAACGCTTCATCCGGGCTACGCTCTCGCGGACGTCATCTATTCGTCGACCCGCTTTTTGGCTCTACGTTTCGGCTTGGGGCTCGACGCATCTGAGGCACTTTCCCTTTCCCTGCGCCTCCGCTTCGGCTTCGTTTCATATAAGGCGGCAACCATTTCATTCGAAGCGCTGAACTGCAATAGAAGAGGCACTGCTCAGGCCCGCCGCCAAGTCGGTGACATCGGCTACCGATATCAAAATCCGAAGCTCGTCCGCCATTTCCCGAATTTTCGCTGACATCGCTCGGTCCTTGACGTCGTGGGAGAGACGCAAGAGAGCCTCAATATGATCGAGCAGATCCTTTGTCGACACCATTACTCGCCTCCTCGATGGCCCGGCAGCGTGGCCATGTGGTCGGCGTTAATGCACGGAATCCGGCGGCGAGATTGCGGATTGGAATACCGGCGCGGAAATTATTTCACCTGTGATAACCTCATTTCCTTCTGGCCCTCGGCGGCGGTTCACGGCAGCGCAGAAAAAAGAGCGCAATCGAAGACGGATCGGACGGTCTGCGGAGGAGGCCAAGAAATGCGCCCGCGGCCTCGATGCGCTGCGGCTTTACCGCGCTAGCGGTGCCAAATATGGATGCCATACTTGCGGTGCGCCGGAGCCTGGCACGCTTTCGGGAAACTGGATTGGTGATCATCAGACGCCTACAGGATTAAATCCAGCCGGGCAGCCACAATTCTACCTGCCGCACTGCTGGTTTTGCAGCCCAAGTCAGGGCGGCTTGGTGACGGCATTCAAGCGTCGTGGAAGATAGTCGGAGCGCGAATATGGACGAAATCGAATTGGCGGGCGGCCCACTGATCTGCATCGAAAACCGCCTTTCCCTTCAATGGATGGGAATAGATGGTCTCTCCGTTAAACCAGACGCATCAATGGTGGGCATCTCCACGGACTATGAGCGCACGTATCTGCGTCCACCAAGATATTTGGACGTGCTGGCGCTGACACGAGGAGCGGCCCTCGTCTTGGGTGACAGGCCGCTGATAACGGGCGTGTGGAAAAATGCCTTGGATCAGGTGGTCATCTGGAGAATTTCCTATGCGGAGGGGGATGACGATGTGCCAAGCCTGCTTGCGTCTCTCCCCGAGAGGTCGTTTGAATCTCCGGTGGAATCCATCGAGTTCGCATTTGGATCGCCGAATGTAATCATTTTTGATTCTGCCTTGCCGGGGGACGAGGGGCAGTTGGAATTGGTTCTGTTTGATATCGCTCCTGGCGGGTATCGGGTGACGACCCATGTGGTAAGGCCTGCTCCAAGTGCTGAATTTGTGCTGCACAGGTTTTATCCAATCACATGATCTTCGTGCGCGCCTGTTGCGTTGGAGATCTTTAAGGTGCGCATATTGTGTCAAGGAGCGCCTGCAAGATGCCTTCGCTTTCGAGTGAGCAACGCGAGCTATGCCTGAAATTCGGCGCTTCATACCTCCTGTGCGATGACCGGCTCAAGATCGGCATCAGCCGAACTTTCGATCGGGCGCAGTTTCCGATAAACGGTCTGCGGCATCCTCCACAAGGCGATACTACAGGATGGTATATCTGGTCCGGGGATGAGCTCTCCACGGTTCCCGACTTTTTCGTCCCGCTGCACGCCATCCATCTGAATGATCGGTGCCCCGAGATCGTGAAATATTTTGGGTTGGGGCCGGGTTGGCGATTCCTGGTCGCTCCTGGGCATGAAGATGTTTGGTTTGACGCGAGTTTGCTGAACGTCTCAGGTCCGTAGGGTGGGTTAGGAACTCTTCGCGCCGTAACCCACCGACTCACCTGGCGACAGACTCAGCTGGTGGGTTACGCGCCACGCAGCGCTTGCATTTGTTTGAACCGCCAGCGACGGCGCTAACCCACCCTACGCAGTGCGCGTCCCCCAGCGGGCTTCGCCGAACGCGGCGAAACGCCTCCATCTGCACCTTGCCTCGCCCTTGGGGGCAAGGTAGTCCAGATGGCAGAAACAAGCCGGGTCAACCCGGGCACAGGGAGGATATCATGAGGCTTCCACGGCGGCGATTTCTGCAGCTGGCAGCCGGCGCCGTTGCGCTTCCGGCCGCCTCACGCGTGGCGCAGGCGCAGGCCTATCCGGCGCGGCCGGTGCATTTGATCTCGACCTTTGCGGCCGGCGGCCCCAACGACATCACGGCGCGGTTGATCGGGCAATGGCTGTCGGAGCGGCTCGGCCAGCAATTCGTGATCGAGAACCGCACCGGCGCCGGCGGCAATATCGGCACCGAGGTGGTGGTGCGGGCGCCACCCGACGGCTACACGCTGCTCCTGGTCTCGTCCGCGAATGCCGTCAATGCCACGCTCTACGACAAGCTCAGCTTCGATTTCATTCGCGACATCGTGCCGGTCGCGAGCGTCATCAGCGTGCCCAACGTGATGATCGTCAACCCCTCGGTTCCGGCCAAGACGGTTCCCGAGTTCATCGCCTATGCCAAGGCCAATCCCGGCAAGATCAACATGGCGACCTCCGGCAACGGCAGCACGACCCATATTTCGGGCGAGCTGTTCAAGGAGCTGACCGGCGTCGATCTGGTGGCGGTGGCGTATCGGGGCGGCGGGCCGGCGCTCATCGACATGCTGGGCGGGCAGATGCAGGTCATGTTCGAGCCGACGCTGGCATGCATCGAGTATATCCGGGCCGGCAAGCTGCGGGCGCTGGCGGTGACGACCAAGGCTCGCTCGGAGCAGTTGCCCGAGGTTCCGACCGTGGGCGAGTTCGTGCCCGGCTATGAGGCGAGCCAATGGTACGGCATCGGCGCCCCCCGCGGCACGCCGCCGCAGGTGGTGGCCGAGCTCAACAAGCAAATCAATGCCGGGCTCACCGACCCCAAGATGAAGGCGCGGCTCGCCGACCTGGGCGGCATCCCGACCCCCATGACGCCGGCCGAGTTCGGCAAGCTCATCGCCGATGAAACCGAGAAATGGGGCAAGGTGGTGCGGGCCGGAAACATCAAGGCGGATTAACGGATCGATTCTCGCTGTAGGGTGGGCAAAATTGCCCGGCACAGCGATCATGATTGCACTTCGCAGCGCAATTTTGCCCACGCGGCTGCGCGGCGAGGCCCGGCCGCGTGGGCAACGCGCCGGCAGGCCGTGCCAAGTCCTTTAACGCTGCGGTGATGGCGCGTTGCCCACCCTACGGACTCCAGCGTCCGGGCCGCGACGTTCCAGAGTTGGGTGAATGCCCCCCACCGGATCGGCAAATATCGCAGGACGGCGCGCCAAAATTGGCGCAAGATCGTCGCGCGCGCGGGAACCAACCCGGGCCGATCCAGAACCAGGGGGGAAATCATGAGGCTTCCGCGCCGTCGATTCCTGCAGCTGGCCGCGGGTGCGGCCGCGGTTCCGGTCCTCTCGTCTGCCGCGTGGGCGCAATCCTATCCGGCGCGGCCGGTGCGCTGCATCGTCGGCTATCCGGCCGGTGGCGGCACCGACATTTTCGTGCGCCTGCTCGGTCAGGTGCTCTCCGAGCGGCTCGGCCAATCCTTCATCATCGAGAACCGGGGCGGCGCCTCCAGCAATATCGCCACCGAAGCGGTGGTGCGGGCGCCGGCCGACGGCTATTTGCTGCTCGGCACCGACGCGGCCGCCGCCATCAATGCGACGCTGTATGACAACCTCAACTTCAATTTCATCCGCGACATCGCGCTCGTCGGCATCATCCGCGGGCCGCTGGTCATGATGGTGCATCCCTCCGTGCCGGCCAGGACGGTTCCCGAGTTCATCGCCTATGCCAAGGCCAATCCGGGCAAGATCAGCATGGCGTCGGCCGGCAGCGGCAATGCCACCCATCTGGCCGGCGAGCTGTTCAAGGTGATGACCCACACGGATTTGACGCATGTGCCCTATCGGGGCGCCGCGCCCGCCATCGCCGACCTCTTGGGCGGCCAGGTGCAGGTTTATTTCGGCAGCGCGCCGGCCGCGATCGAGCATATCCGGGCCGGCCGGCTGCGGGCGCTGGCGGTGACGTCGACCACGCGCTTCGAGCAATTGCCCGACGCCCCGACGGTCGCCGAATTTGTTCCCGGCTATGAGGCGAGCCAGTGGTTCGCGGTCGGCTTGCGCACCAGCACGGAGGCGCAGATCATCGATCAGCTCAACCGGGAGATCAACGCTGCGCTCACGGACGCCAAGATGAAGACGCGGCTCGCCGATCTCGGCACCGCGGCATTCCCGGGCTCGCCCGCCGATCTCGCCAGGTTCCTGGTGGAGGAGACCGACAAGTGGGGCAAGGTGGTCAAGGCCTCGGGCGCCAAGGCGGATTGAGGAGGGGGGAACCATGAAACAACTTCCACGTCGTCGATTTCTGCAGCTGGCCGCGGGCGCAGCGTTGCTCCCGGCGGTCGCCGGCATGGCGCGGGCCCAAACCTATCCGGCGCGGCCGGTGCGCATCATCGTGGGCTATCCGCCCGGCGATTCACCCGACACCGTCGCGCGCATCGTCGGCCAGTGGTTGTCGGATCGGCTCGGCCAGCCGTTCGTCATCGAGAACAAGCCGGGTGCGGCCACCAATATCGCGGTGCAGGCCGCCGTCGATGCGCCGGCGGACGGCTACACGCTGCTGTGGGTCACCACCGCGAACACCAGCAACGTCACGTTCTATGACGGGCTGCATTTCGACTTCCTGCGCGATGTCGCGCCGGTCGCGGCGCTGGTGCGGGTGCCGCTGGTCATGGTGGTGAACCCGGCGGTGCCGGCCAAGACGGTCGCCGAGTTCATCGCCTACGCCAAGAGCAATCCCGGCAAGATCAACATGGCGTCGGCCGGCGTCGGCGGAACCATCCATCTGGCGGGCGAGCTATTCAAGTCGATGGCCGGCGTCGACATGCTGCATGTGCCGTATCGCGGCTCGCCGCCGGCTATCAGCGACCTGATGACCGGCCGCGTTCAGGTGATGTTCGACGCGGTGCCGAGCTCGCTGCCGCACATCCGTTCGGGCGCGTTGCGGGCTCTGGCGGTCACGACGCTGACGCGATCGGACGTGCTCCCCGATGTGCCGACCGTCGCCGACACGGTCGCCGGATACGAGGCGAGCGCATGGATCGGGGCCACGGCGCGGCGTGGCACGCCACCGCAGATGATCGAGACGCTCAACCGCGAGATCAATGCCGGACTGGCAAATCCGGGCGTCAAGGCGCGCCTGGCCGACCTCGGCATGACGCCGGTGCCGGCGACGCCGGCCGAGTTCGGATCGTTCCTCGCGGCTGAAACGGAGAAATGGGGCAAGGTCATCAAATTCGCCGGCATCAAGGCGGAATGATGCGGCGACAACGGGACATCATGAAGCTCCCGCGCCGCCGATTTCTGCGTTTCGCGGCGGGTGCGGCCTCGCTTCTGGCCGTTTCGCGCTTCGCTTTCGCGCAAGCCTATCCGGCGCGGCCGGTGCGGGTGATTGTTCCGTATGCGCCGGGCGGCCCCACCGACGTCTGCGCCCGTCTCATCGCGCAAAAATTGTCGGAGCGGCTGGGAAAGCAGTTCTACGTGGAGAACGTGCCGGGGGCCGGCGGCAACATCGGCACCGGACAGGCCGCCAGGGCAACGGCGGATGGTTATTCGATCCTGATCACGGTGAACAGCCACGTCATCAACCCGACACTCTACGAGAAGGTTCCGTATGATCCTTTCAAGGACTTCGCGGCCGTAACGCTCGCAGCCGGATTTGCGTCCGCGCTATCGGTCAACCCGTCGGTGCCGGCCGATACGGTCAAGCAGCTGGTCACGCTGATCAAGGCAAACCCGGGCAAATACAGTTTCGCCTCGCCCGGGTTCGGAACGCCGTCCCACCTCCTGGGCGAGCAATTCCGGGTCGCGAACGGCCTCGACCTGGTGCACGTTCCCTATGGCGGCAGCGGCCCGGCGGTCCTGGCGGCGGTCGCGGGTGACACGCCGATCGCCTTCGCGGCGCTGTCGGCGGCCGTGCCGCTGGTCAAGGATGGAAAGCTGCGCGCGCTCGCGGTCATGAGCGAACGCCGCTCGCCGGCACTGCCCGAATTGCCCACCATCGGGCAAGCCGGGTATCCGGGTCTCGAGGGCGACGGCTGGGTCGGTGTCCTGGTTCCGGCCGGCACGCCAGCGGACATCATCGCGCTCATCCACCGCGAGATCGTCGCCATTATCGCGCAACCCGACATGCAGGAGCGCCTGTCGGCGCTGGGCTTCGAGCCGGTCGGCGACACCCCCGAGGAATTCGCGCTGCAGATGAAGCTCGAGATGGAGAAATGGGCTAAGGTGATCCGGGCCGCCAATCTCAAGGCGCAATAGATTGATGATCGGCAGCAGCCTGCAGGAGTGATCGTCATGAAACTTCCCCGCAGGTCATTCCTGCATCTGGCAGCGGGCGCTGCCGTTCTCCCCGCGGTCTCGCGCCTCGCTTGGGCGCAAGCCTATCCGGCGCGGCCGGTGCGTATTCTGGTCGGGTATCCGGCGGGAGGGCCGACCGACATAACGGCACGCCTGATCGGCCAATGGCTGTCGGAACGGATGGGAGCGCCATTCGTCATCGAGAACCATCCGGGCGGGAGCGGCAGCGCCGCGACCGAGATCGTCGTGCGGGCGGCCGCAGACGGCTATACGCTGCTGCTGGCAGGGGTATGGGACGCGATCAATGCGACGCTCTACCAGAAGCTCAATTTCAACTTCATCAACGACATCGCGCCGGTGGCCGGCCTGGTGCGATACTCCAACGTCATGCTGGTCGCTCCGTCGTTTCCGGCCAGGACCGTTCCGGAGTTCATCGCCTATGCCAAGGCCAATCCCGGCAAGGTCAACATGGCGGCTCCGGGCGTCGGCACATCGCAGCATCTGTCCGGCGAGTTGTTCAACCAGATGGCCGGGCTCGACATGATCGCGGTCCAGTACCGCGGCTCCGCCGCCGGCCTGACCGATTTGATGGGCGGGCAGGTGCAAGTCATGTTCGATGCGATCCTGTCGTCGATCGCTCAGGTGCGGAGCGGCAAGCTGCGGGCGCTGGCGGTGACGGCCGCGACCCGTTCGGACGCACTCGCCGACGTGCAAAGCATCGCGGATTTCGTGCCCGGCTACGAGGCGAGCGGATGGAACGGCATTGGTGCGCCCAAGAGCACGCCCGTCGAGATCATCGACAGGCTCAACCGCGAGATCAACGCCGGGCTCGCCGATCCGGCGCTCAAGGCGCGGTTTGCCGACTTGGGCGGCACCGGGCTCCCGGGCTCACCGGCCGCGTTCGGCAAGCAGATCGCCGACGAGACCGCAGAAGTGGGGCAAGGTGATCCGCGCCGCCAACATCAAGGCCGAGTAGGCGTCAGGGTGTAGGAGATCCTTGTTGGTTGGTTCACTGGTGAACCCGAGCCATATCTCCTCCTGCAAGGGCAGGGCGATTGCATGATGTTATGAGGGCACGGCACTTCAGACCCCCTCTCCCCGCGTGCGGGGAGAGGGTCGGGGTGAGGGGGCCTCTCCACGAGTCTGAGCCGCCCAGATTCGCGGAGAGACCCCTCACCCGGCGCTGCGCGCCGACCTCTCCCCGCACGCGGGGAAAGGTGGAGAATGCGGCGCCGCTCATATGCGATCGGCCCGCTCTTGCAGAGGGGAAGGCAACAATCCGCCTCACTGCCCCAGCCGCTTGAGCTCCGCCTGCGCGTCGGTCGATTCCACGAAATCCTTGGGGCAGGTGCTGACGACGGTCTTGAGCGATTGGACCGCGGCCGGGCGGTCGGCGCGCAGCAGTTGCCACTCGCCGATATAGAACTGTGCCTCGCAGCGATCGTCCGGCTTGACCGGCGCCGCCAGCGTCGCCTCCGGGGTGCGTTGGCCCAAGAACAATTCGACCACCGCATAGGGCCAGTCGGCGGCGGGCAGCCGCCGGGCGTTGGCGGCGAGCTCGGACGCCGCCGCGCTTTGGTCGCCCGAGCGGGTGCGGGCGAGGTAGAGCCACAGCGCCGGGTAGGCGTCGGCCGGCTTGTCGGCGACCGCGCGCGCCAAGTCGGGGACGGCGGCACCGTAATTGGCGGCGTAGAAATTGGCGAAGCCGCGCGCCCGGTAGCCGTTGGGGTTCTCTGGGCTGATGCGGATCGCCTCGCTGTAGTCCGCGATCGCGGCATCGAACTCGCCCTTGGCCTCCTGCACGTCGCCGCGGGCCTGGAAGGCGCCGGCATATTTCGGATCGAGCCGGATCGCTTCGTTGTAATCCTTGAGCGCGCCGTCGAGATCGCCCTTGGCCTGAACGGCGCTGCCCCGCGAGGTGAAGTTCTGCGCATCCTTGGGGTCGAGCCGCACCGCCTCGTTGTAGTCCATCAGGGCGCGGTCGACGTCGTCCTTGCGCTGATAGGAGAGGCCGCGGTTGCGGAACGCCGCCGCATAGGTCGGGTCGAGCCGGATGGCCGCGTCGAAGTCCGGGAGCGCATGATCGAAGTCGCCCTTGCGGCCATAGGCGGTGCCGCGGTTGTTGAAGGCGGCCGCCGAGCGCGGATCGAGCGTGATGGCCTCGCCATAGTCCGCGATCGCCCGGTTGAGGTCGCCTTTGGTCAGGGAGGCGTCGCCGTGGTAGACGAAGGCCAGCGCAAAATCGGGATTGATCTTGATGGCCTCGTTGTAGTCCGCCAGCGCGTGGTCGATGTCGCCCTTGAGCTGGTAGGCCTTGCCGCGATTGTTGAAGGCCAGGACGAAGTTGAAATCGAACCGGATCGCCTCGCTGTAGTCCGCGATCGCGGCGTCGATGTCGCCCTTGGCCTGATGGGCGTTGCCGCGATTGTTGTAGGCGGGCGCGTAGGCGGGATGCAGCTTGATGGCCTCGTCGTAATCCGCGATCGCGTGATCCAGGTCGTGCTTCTCCTGATAGGCGGTGCCGCGGTCGTTGTGGGAGACGGCGAGATCGGTGCGGGTCAGGTTGCCGGACTCGATCAAGGCGGTGCAGGCGTCGATGCGCACATCGGGCGCAAAGGCGCGCTGCCGATCCTCGCACCGGAGGCGGTCCTGCGAGGTCGCGTTGGGCGACGTGCCGTCCTGCGACGTGCCGTCGTGCGATCGTTGCGCCCCGGCGAGGCCGGCCGCGAGCAAGTCGACGGCGGCGAGAATCCCGATCGCGATGACCGCCTTGGACGCCGCCATGCGCAGGTCACATATCATGATCGTACCTCTTTATTATTCGCGCCATTCGCGCCGCTGCGCCATTCGCGCCGAAGCCCTGCGGCTCAGCATAACACGCCGGAATCAGGGGAGAGAAGGGCGCCGCAGGCGCTACGCACAGATTGGAATCGCGTGCCGCGCCGGCGCGCGGGGGGCATATCGCCGCCGGGAAGCGCCGCCGGCAATCCGGGATGATGCTACGGCTGTTCGCTTTCTGTGGGCTTTCGGCTTCATTGTCAGTCATCCGGGCCGATGGTATTAGTACTGATCTGCTCGGAAGCGGCTTTGAAAAAAACGGCAGCGGTCCTGCGACAGGGGTGCCCCTCCCTTGCCGGAGCGAGTTTTCATCCAAAGACGAGTCCCGCTCATGTCGACCATCGATGTCGTGCAGCGGTACCGGGCCGCCCATGGGCCGGCCGGCCGAAATACGCCGCAGCCGTCCGGCGCGAGGGCGCGATGCGCAAAACGGATCGGCGCTGTTCTGCTCGCAGTCGCAACTCTCTCCTTCGCGACCACCGCCACGGCCCTGGCGGCCGGCGAGCGGGTGGATTGCGCGGCGGCGGCCGAAAGTGTCGACCAGAAGATCGCCCTGTGCTCGCGCGTCATCGCGGACGATAGCCAGAGCCCCACCAGCCGTGCCGAGGCCTACAGCAGCCGGGGTACCGTCTATTTCAATACCAATGAGCTCGACCGCGCGATCAGCGACTTCAACGCGGCGGGCAAGCTCGATGCGGACCTGTCGTTGCCGTATTTCGCGCTCGCTTATCGCAGGCGCGGCGTGGGGTTCGCCGAAAGGAAGGACTTCGACCGCGCCATTGCCGACTACGGCGAGGCGATCAGGCTCGATCCGGCCTCGTTCGAGGATTTCTACGACCGCGGCAGCGCCTTTGCGGCCAAGAACGATCTCGACCGCGCCATCGCGGACTTCAGCGAAGCGCTGAAGCTCAATCCGGGCTACGCGCTCGCCTACAACAGCCGCGGCCTGTCCTACCAGCGGCAGGGCGATCTCGATCGCGCTCTCTCCGACTACGGCGAGGCGATCAGGATCAATCCGGGCCTGGCGGTCGCCTACAACAATCGCGGATTCGTCGAGATCCGGAAGGGCGACTACGAGCGCGCCATCGCCGACGCCGGCGAGGCCATAAGTCGCAATCCGAATCTGGCGATCGCCTACGACACCCGCGGTTATGCCTATTTCAACCGCAAGGATTACGAGCGGGCTCTGTCCGACTACGGCGAGGCCATCAAACGCAATCCGCGACTGCCGAGCGCGTACGGCCACCGCGGCGCGCTGTACCTGGTCAGGGGCGAGTATGACCGGTCGATCGCGGATCTCGACCAGGCGATCGCGCTCGACGCGAGCTTCGCCTACGCCTACGACAACCGCTGCAATACCTACTACGCGAAGAAGAACTACGACAACGCCATCGCGGACTGTGGCCAGGCGATCCGGCTCAATCCGAAGGATGATTTCGCCTACGCGATCCGGGGCCTCGCCCGTGCCGTAAAGCGCGACTACGACGGCGCCGTCGCGGACGCGACCGAAGCGATCCGGCTCAATCCGAAATCCGTGTCGGGCTACAATAGCCGCGGCGCCGCCTACCGGCTCAAGAAGGACTTCGACGCCGCCATCGCGGACTTGAACGCGGCGCTCGAACTCGATCCGAAATCCACCTCGGCCCTCGGCAACCGGGGCTCGACCTATCAGGAAAAGGGCGACAGCGAACATGCCATCGCCGATTTCAGCCGCGCGATCGAGATCAATCCGAACCTGTTCCAGGCCTACAATCTGCGCGGCAAGGCGCTGGTCGCCAAGGGCGATGCCATCAGCGCCATCGCCGACTTCGACAACGCGATCAGGCTCAATCCGGCCTTCGTGGAAGCTTACGACAATCGCGCTCTCGCCTATATCGGACTGCACCGCAGCGCGGACGCGATCGCGGATCTGCGCAAGGCGCAATCCATCGATCCTGCCGACAAGTTCAGCCGGGACCGGCTGGCGACGCTGGCGCCGGCGAACGGCGCCGACCCCGAGCTCCTCGCCAAGGCGATGGGCCGGCTGTCGATCGATCTGCCGATCGGCGTCGCCGGGGTCGATCCGGTCCGCAAGCCGCTCGAGGACCTCGGCCGTGAGCCTTGCGATCAGCAGGCGATCGCGACGCTGGCCCGCGGGTTGGAGCAGATCGGGCGCAAGCGCGATTCCGCGAACGCCCAGTTGAGCTTTTCCGCGGCCTGCGGCGGCCATGCGGCCTCGCTGCGGGCGGCCGCCAATATCCTGCTGGCGCTGTCGGATTTCAACGGCGCGGCCGCGGCGGCATCGGACCTGATCAAGCTCGAGCCGCGCGAGGACGGCAACTACTTTCTGCGCGCCATCGCCTACGATCGCGGCGGAGCGGCAAAGAAGGCCATCGACGACTATGAGACGGCGATCGAGCTGTTCGGCAACAAGGCCAATCTGGGCAGCGACGGCCACCTCGCGATGGCCCGCAACTACGAGAAGCTCGGGCAATTCTGCGACGCGGCGGCGGCGGTCGAGGCCTGGGTGGCGTTGAATCCGCCGCGCAATGATTCCAGCAAAATGCAGGCGATCATCGCCGACGACACCGCCAAGGGAAAATGTGAGGACCCCAACGGGCGCGGCGAGGAGATGTTCCGGATGTCGGCGCAGAAGAACGTCTTCCGCCTGCCGGTGACCATCAACGGCGTGCGCGGCACCTTCATCATGGATACCGGGGCGACGTTCGTCACGGTGAACGCGGGTTTCGCCCAGAAGGCCAAGGTGCAGATCGACCCGGAGAGCACCCTCAAGATGATCACCGCCAACGGAGTCACCGACGTCAAGCGCGGCCGCGCCGCCACCATCCAGGTTCGTTCGCTGCAGGCCAAGGACGTCGAGGTCATGGTGCAGAACGGCGGCGTGGCGAGCTACGGGGAGGGGATCGACGGGCTGCTGGGAATGAGCTTCCTGTCACGCTTCAAGGTTTCGATCGACACCGAGTCCGTGAAGATATCCAGCCGCAACGCGAAGTGACGCGGTCCGGACATCTGCTCGTCACGCGGTCGTATCGGCCAAGAGCCCCAAGGCTTCGAGCGCGTCCTTCATGGTGACGAGCTCGCGATCGAGAAAGTCCCGCGTGGCGGCTGCGCCCAGATAGGTGTCGACCCAGTGATGGCGCGCGAGCTCGGCGCGCCAGGCGTCGCCGCCCACCGCGCTCAGGAGCGCGTTCTCCCAGAAGGCGATCTGCGGCGCCGTCAGGGCGCGCGTCCCGATGACGCCGCGCCAGGTGCCGATCAGGCAATCGATGCCGAGCTCGCCCCAGGTCGGGACCTGCGCGAACGGTCCTGACATGCGGGCCGCTCCGCTGACCGCGACCGCGCGCAGCACGCCGGACTCGAGCTCCGGCACCGCGCTGGTGGCGGTGATGACGGCGAGATCGGCGTGGCGCTCGACCACATGGGCCACCGCGTAACGGGCGGAATCGAAGACTTCGGTTTGCAAGGCGCCGACGTCGCCGTCGGCCTGCTTGGTGATGGTCGCGAGCGCCATGTGATTCATGTTGCCGATCGCGGTCGCGAACGCGATGCGGATTCCTCCCGGATCGTTGCCGAGCTGGGTCAAGAGCTGCTGCGCGGTCTTGATCGAGGCATCGGGGCGGACCACGAACACCAGGTATTCGGTATACAGATTGGCGAGCGGCGTCAGCGCCGCGAAATCGAGCGCGCTCTCGCCCAAGAGCCGATTGGTGATGATGGTGGGGGAGTTGATCGCCACGATGTGCGGATCGCCCGGATGCGCCGCCAGATAGTCCCAGGCATTGCCGCCGCCGCGGCCCGCGATGTTGGTGAGCTTGAGCGGAACGCCGACCAGATCCTTCAGGAGATCGAGCAGCACGCGGGCGGGCCGGTCCTGTCCGCCGCCGGCCGGCGTGCCGGCGACCAGCTCGATCTCGTGCTGCGGACGCCACCCGGCGCCTGATTGCGCGGCCTCTGCCATTCTGCTTGCCCCCTGATACGCGCGCGCAGGTTCGGGATCCGCGCCCGCGCTGTTCGATGCGGTCCGCCGCTCGTCGCGGTCCGCTGTATAATGACAAATCAACGGACGAGCCAGGGAGGGGAACGTGGAAATCAGCCTTGCGGGGCGCTGCGCCGTGATCACCGGCGGGAGCAAGGGCGTGGGGCTCGCGGTTGCGACCCGGTTTGCGGCCTGCGGCGCCGATGTGGCGATCGTGGCGCGCGGACGCGAGGGCCTCGACCAGGCGCTGCCGACCATCGGGGCGAGCGCGCGCGGGCGCGTGCTGGCGGTGCAGGGCGACGTCGCGCTCGTCCCCGACATCCAGCGCGGCTACGACGAGGTCATGGCGGCCTTCGGCAAGATCGACATCCTGGTGAACAATGCGGGCGTGTCGCGCAATGCGCCGTTCGAGAGGTCACCGACGAGATGTGGCGGGAGGATTTCGACCAGAAGCTGTTCGCCGCCATCCGGCTGACCCGGCTGGTGTGGCCGCAGATGAAGGAGCGGCGCTTCGGGCGCATCATCAACACGCTCAACATCGGCGCCAAGGCGCCGCGCCCGGGCGGCGCCCCGACCGCGGTGACCCGCGCCGCCGGCATGGCGCTCACCAAGGTGCTGGCCGGCGAGGGCGGGCCGTTCAATATCCTGGTCAATGCGCTGCTGATCGGATTCATCGAAGCCGATCAGCACGTGCGCGCCGCCGCTCGCCTCAAGGTCGACCTGCAGGATTACATGCGCCAGCGCAGCCAGGAGATTCCGCTCGGCCGCCCCGGGCGGGCCGAGGAGTTCGCCAATCTGGCCTGCTTCCTGGCGTCCGATGCCAGTTCCTACATCACCGGCACGGCCATCAACGTGGATGGCGGGCTGTCGCGAGTGGTGTGAGCGGGGTCGGGAAGTTTGGGCGGGGCTACAGCATGTGACGAAGCCGTGCCGCATTCTCCACCTCTCCCCGCGTGCGGGGAGAGGTCGGATCGCGTAGCGATCCGGGTGAGGGGGCGTTTCCACAAGTTCAAAGTCGCGGAGAAGCCCCGCAAGCGGGGAGAGGTTGAGAATGCGGCTCCGTCACATGCGATAGCCCTGGCAAGTTAGGGCGCCTGCGGATGTGTGCCGGGCTCGGCCACGTCCACGATCGAGAAGCCACCCGCCTTCAGCGCGCGCAGGAAGGCCGGCAGCATGGCGGCGGTCTGCGCCTTGGTGTCGTGAAACAGCACGATGCCGCCCTGGTTGGCCTCGACGCGCCCGAGCACGAGGTGAAGCTCCTGGTCGGGCGACATCCGGTTCCAGTCGCTCGCCCAGAGGTCGGCTCCGAACACCGCCATGCGGCGGCGCTCGAGCCAATCGAGCAGCGGCGGAGTGGAGGAGAAATAGGGAAAGCGGAAGAACGGCGCCGCGTGCCCGGCCTGGCCGCGCAGCGCGCCATCGACCGCCGCGATCCCGCGATCGACATCGGCCTCTGCGCCCTCGATCGGCATGCGGTCGAGCATCGGATGCGAGAAACTGTGATAGCCGACAGTGTGGCCCTCGGCGAGCTCGCGCTGCGCCAGCGCCGGACGGACGGCCGCGTTGCGGCCGATCAGGAAGAAGGTGGCGCGCACGCATTCCTGCCGCAGCGCGTCGAGAACGCGCTCGGTGGTGACGGGCCAGGGTCCGTCGTCGAAGGTGAGCACCACTTCCTTAGGCGCGAGCGGCAGCGTCTGCGGAAATTGCTTGCGGCCCACCCGCGGCGTGGTGGCGGCATCCACAGCGAGAATCCGCGCCGTGCCGAGCGCGTCGGCATTGCCGGGGCAGGGCGCCGCGCCGGATGGGGTCGGCGCGACGACGGCCATGGCGAGGGCCGCCAGGATGGCGGCATGTGGTTTGACGGAGAGAATCATGCCGGAGGCTTTAGCGCAGGATCGCCACGATGGCGAATAACAAGCGCATAACCGCGTCGCTCTCTGTAGGATGGGTTGAGCTCTTGCGAAACCCATCAACCGCCCATGATGGGTTTCGCAAGAGCTCAACCCATCCTACCTTGGCCGCAAGGCACCGCCCTACGGCACCTTCGCGTAGGGCTCCATGCCTTTCGCCACGATGGTGGACGCGACGGCCGGAGAGGACAGGAACTTGGCGAGCGCCAGCGCGCCGTCGTGCTCGTGGCTGCCCTTGACCACGCCCGCCACCATCAGGAACTTGATACCGGGAATATCGGGCAGCGGCTCCAGAAGCTCGACGCCCTTGAGCGTGTTGAAGTTGCGCTTCTGCGCCACGCCGAGCTGCGCGCCGCCGGCGGCGACCAGCTGGGCGGCGGCGTCGCCGCCCTGGGTGAGCTTGATCTTGGGCTTGAGCGCGTCGGCGATGCCCATGCGCATGATGAGGCCGGCGAAATAGGTGCCATCCTGGGCGCCGCCGCTCGGATCCGGATAGGCGATGCTGTCGGCCGCGAGCAGCGCGCGCTTGAAGGCCTCGGGCGTGCTGATGTCGGGCTTGGGGGCGCCGGAGCGCACCCCCACGCCGAGCGGAGAGCGCGCGATATCGGTGAGCGTGCCGGCCTCGACCCGGCCTTGGCCGAGCAGATCGTCGAGCACGTAGCGCTCGTTGATGGTGAGGTCCGCGGCTTCGCCCGACTCCACCCGCGTCTTCATCTTGGGGGTCGAGCCGTATTCGATCACCAGCTTGTAGCCGGTCGCGCTTTCGAAGTCGGGCGTGAGCGCGCCCAGGATGGACTGCATGTTCCCGGTGCTCAGCACCTTGATCTCGGCGGCGCCGGCCGTCCCGGCCGGCAGCCCAAGCCCCAGCAGGAGTCCCTGCAGCAGCGCCAGCGCCGCCATGGTCGGACGTTTCATCGGTTTCCCCCCTTTGTTTGTATCTCCGGCACGCCCACGCTGCGGCAGCCATGACCGCAATGGTAGCTCACCCGCCGGCAGGCGCGAAAGGGCGGGGCGCCGGCTTCGGTCCAGACGGCGGCGAACCCTAGAGCGACAGTTGCGAGAGGCCGAGCAGCAGCAGCCGCACCCCCAAGGCCGTTCCCACGATGGCGGTCAGCAGGACGCCGGCGACGCGAAACCGATTGACGGTTTGCGGCATCGAGAGCCCGATGGCGTGGCTGATGCGCCCCAGCACGAAGGCGACTGCACAGCACCGCGAGGGCAGATGCGGCCGCCGCCGGCGAGCTCCAGGAGCGTGAAGCCGACGAGGAAGAGGGCGGCGTTCTCGGCGAAGTTGCCGTGCCGCCGGACCGCCACAAGCAGGTCGTGATGGCCGCCGTCGCCGAGCGATTGGCGATTGCGGCGGCGCGCCGTCACCACGGTCATCATCAGGACGGTCTGCATGATGATGAGAAATCCTGCGGTGGCGGCGGAGATGAGGGGCGGGGTGAAGGTCATTTCCGGGTTCTCCATCCTGGCGAGGCGGCAGAGCATGCGATGCAGCGCTTTGCCGCGAGCGGCGATTGATGGTACTATTGGGTACCATCCGCAGCATAAGCTGCCGGCCGCAGCATGACAAGAGGTGCCGCAGAAGATGACAAGAGGATGTCGGCGCGGGAAGCGTCGGCAGGCGCTCAGCCGACCACTGCGCATGTCCTCGAGCCATCGCGGGCCGGCGCGGTTCCTCGCCTGTGGGGCGACGTGTTGCTACAACCGACCGCTGCGGTCGCCCAGCGTCCGAGCCGAAGCCCGTCTGCGCAGGATTTCATGAGGCCGCATGGACGTTCATGAAAATAGGCGCTGGCAGCTTGATATAGATCAATGATCGCGTCTCCGGCCTGTCGAATACTTTTCTTGAGATGCAGGACAATACGAGCTTTGGAGGATAAGCCATGAAGATTTTCAAGATTGCATTGCTGGCGTCGACCGTCGCCGCCGGGATGGGGCCGCTTTCGGCCGGGCCTGCTTCCGCATTTCCCTTGGGTCCGGCGGCGGCTGGAGTGGCGGCCCAACTCGACGACGCCGCGCCGGTGACAGAGGTTTACTACCGGGGCTGGGGCTACCGCGGCGGCTTTGGCGGCCACCGCGGCTTTGGCGGCTGGGGAGTGGGGCCCGCCATCATCGGCGGGATGGTTCTGGGCGGCATCATCGCCTCCCAGCGTCCGTACTACGGCTACCCCGGCTACTATGGCTATCCCGGCTATTACGGCTACAGCGGGAATTCGGTGGCGTACTGCATGAGCCGGTTCAAATCGTACAACCCAGCCAGCGGGACCTATCTCGGCTACGACGGATTGCGGCATCCCTGTCCGTAAGGCTTGGCCGGTCCGCAGGCGAGACGGGGGCGCGAACCGCGGAGGTGGTCCTGATCGGGTCTCGATCAGGACCGTTTCGCCTATGGGACCCGCCGGCCGCGTTGCTGGTTCGCGATCCCGGAAAGCTCTTTTGGCGCATCCGGGCCTGCGGTATGATTGTAGATAGGGGCGCTCGAGCGGGGAGGGGATCATGCGATTCCTCAAGCGTGTGGTGATCGCGCTTTTGCTGTTGCTGGGCGTGCTTTTCATCTACGAGGGATTCGGGTTCGAATTTCGCATATTGGATTTCGGATTCACCAACGCTTACGGAATCCCTGTCGGCATTGCGTTGATCGTGGCCGCGGTGTTGGTTGCCCGATTTTGGCGGATGCGCCACTGAAGGGGGTGCGCGCCTCGACACCGTTCCGCCGCCGCAGCGAAGCCTCGTGCCAGCGGCGGTCGCCCGCCCGCGATCTCGTGAATCCGCTCGGCCAAAGCCGGGCGGAGATGTCCTTGGATTGCACCAACGGCCGGATACCGGCTCAGCTACCGGATGCACTCGTGCCGATGCGGACCCAGATGGGTGCCGAGCGGGCAGACCCGCTCCCGCTCCGGCTCGACCACGACGACCCCGGGATCGACCACGACCCGTTCCCGGTCGGGATGGCAGTGACCCTCGGGGCCGCGCCAGAAGCCGATGCCGCAATGGCCTTCGACCAGCGTCACGCCCGCGTCACGGCCGGCCGCAACGGCGCCGGCCGGCAAGGCCTGCGCCGAAAACGAGACCCCTGCGAGCAGTGCGGCGCCCGCGAGCGCACCGGCGACACCAACAACAATCTTCGTGCACATTATAGTTTGAACCTCCGGCTGAAGTCTGATCGCCCCGCCAGGAACTCAAATATATGTCGCGCAAATGCACAAGCGCCCGCACGGCGCGCGCGGTGTGAGAACATGTGATGCCCGTCACAGATTCGTCGATTGCCGGACGCCCAGGCCGTTGCGATGGGATTCGACGAGAACGGCCGCGTCTCCGTAGGATGGGTTGAACTCTAAGGGCGTTTACGCCCGTCTTCGCGGGCTATGCGAAACCCATCGAACTCACGTTGCCGTTGAGATTCAGCCGGTGGGTTACGACGCCATCGCCGCGGCAAATTGCCGAAGGGTCCGGACGGCGCCTAACCCACCCTACGGGCGCCGGTTTCGACCGATCCGCTACTTGGCGTAGCCCTGCGACCGCAGCCACTTGATCTTGCCGTCGCCCGCCAGCCATTCGTCGATCTCGGCCTTGCTCTTGAAGCCGGTCACGACCTTGGTTTCGACCCCGGGGCAGGCGGCCTGGATTTGCCATTCGCCTTCCGCGACCCGCTGCGGCTTGAAAGTGACGCGAGGAGATTTTGCCATGCCGGCACTATGAGCAAGAATCGCGGCGGCGGCTAGTGCCGATTTCGGGCCGCCGGATGCGATCGCGGTCACTATCGGGTCGACGCCGAGTGCCGCGGGCAGGGCTCCGAATCCAGGTTAACGCGGTAAGTGTCCAAGGATTGTGGCGAGGTACTTGGGGTCCCAGCCGGCGCATTTTCGCCTGAGCTTGATGCTTTGCTTGTCGTCGGCGGTTCGTACGAGATTGATGGCGAAGTGTCTGACGACGGCCATGTTTTTTGCACCGTGTCCGGTTCTCAGGCGTGACTGGTCATCACCGAAGGTGACATCGAGTA
>CAVUSX010000013.1:0-94019 GCA_963744275.1 uncultured Alphaproteobacteria bacterium | reverse complement strand
AAATCCTGCCACTCCGACCATTAATTCACCGCCTCCCGCCGCTTCCGATGCCGCTGTGGGCGCCGCCACGAGCGGTCCCGCCCTTGCGATCACGCAACCGGGCGCTCTCCTTGGTCTTGTCTTGGCGCGGCTCGCCGTCCGGCACCGTCGGCTTTGCCGGATAGGGGGCGTGCGGAACCTGTTTCAAAGCATTGTGTTTAAAGTGTAAACTCGCTTTTGAGTTGATCCTCGGGGGCGCCCCATGGCCCATTTTGCGATCGCGCACGTCTTGCAGCGGCGGGACGGTATGTATGCGGTGCGCTCCACCGAGTACCCCGCGTGCGAAGGGCGCGATATCGTGTTGTGGACCGCCCGCGAGCAATTCCGCCAGGCCTTGTCCGAGCACGTGGCGCAAATGATCCTGGTCGGGGAGATGCCGTCTCTTTGCTTATCCCTGGAGGAGGCGGAATCGAGCCTCAGCGCGCAGTGCCGGATTCAAATTCCGGATCCGGAACGACTTCCAAAGACATACGACTACGCGGTGATCGTGGAGGTGAACCTTTCCCCCGACGATACCGAGCGTCTGGCGGCGCTCAGGATCGGCAAGCTGCTGCCCGAGAGCCGGCTTTAAGCCACGGTGGCGCAATGACCCGCTCGCGTGGCGGGTGTCGCGCGGCGGCTCGACCGCCGAATTGATCCGTGCGATAATCTCTCCATGCTGCTCGTCATCGTGATCTTCGCGCTCATCTTTTACGCCTTCGTGTCGCTGCGCGTGTTGCGGCAGTACGAACGCGGCGTGGTGTTTCTGCTCGGCAAATTCGCCGGCGTGCGCGGGCCGGGGCTCACCGTCATCTTGGTTCCCTTCCAGCAGATGGTGCGGGTCTCGCTGCGCACCGTCACCATGCAGATCCCCTCGCAGAAGATCATCACCAAGGACAACGTCTCGATCGACATCGCGGCCGTCGCCTATTACCACATCTCCGATCCGGAACGGGCCGTGATCGCGATCGAGAACGTCTACAATGCGATCAACCAGATCAGCCAGACCACCGTGCGCAACGTGGTCGGACGCTTCAGCCTCGATCAGCTCCTGTCGGATACCGCGAGCATCAACGATCAGATCAAGGACGTGATCGATCACCACACCGAGCCGTGGGGCACGCAGGTGACCGCGGTCGAGATCAAGGACATCACGCTGCCCGACAACATGCAGCGCGCCATGGCCAAGGAAGCCGAGGCCGAGCGCGAGCGGCGCGCCAAGATCGTCGCCGCCGAAGGCGAATACCAGGCCGCCGTGAAGCTCGGCCAGGCGGCCGACATCATCACGCAGCATCCGGTGGCGCTGCAGCTGCGCACCCTGCAGACGATGGCGGAGATCTCGGTCGAGAAGAACTCGACCATCATCTTCCCGGCGCAGTTCATGACGACGGTGCAGGAAGCCATCGCCATGCTGGCGAAGGATTCGGCGGCGAAATAGCGCGAACAGGGCCGCTACCACTCCCTATTCGCCGTTCGCCACTCCCGCCCGCATGCGCGGACCTACAGCAACCCGCTCAACCCCAATGCCGGCAGCAACCGCTGCAGGATCGCCAATATGCAAATGAGCGCGACCAGGATCTTGAGCAGGTTGGCGAGCCGCCCGTCGCGGACGAACTTGTCGATGAGATAGAAGCAGAGCGCACCGACGACGACGATGATCAGCACATTGATCAAAAGCAACAGCATCGTTGAGTTCCCCTCATGGCGAGCACCATGGAGCGATTATGGCAGCAAAATTTCGCGATCGTCGCGCTTCGGGCCGCCGATAAAGCAGGGTTTTCAACCGCGTTCGCGGCATTCGGGAATGCCCTAGAGCTGGCCGATCCAGATCGCGCTCACGACCGCGCCCCAGACCGCAGCTGACGCGATCGCCAGCAGGATCAGCGCGACCAGCAGCGCAACCGCCAGCAGCGCGCCGTCCTTCTCGATATAGGCGAGCGAGATCAGCGCGATATCCGCAGCCGGCGGAACATTGGTCAGCGGCACGGGGGCGAGCAGGATGAGGCAGGTCAGCAGGAACACGATGACGCCGATGAGGCGCTTGGTCGCCCCGAACGGGGTCGGCCAGCGGGGGCGGACGACCCGCTCGAGATGCTTGAGTACCATGATGGGCTGTCGGCCCATGCGCACGAGGTGTCGCGTGGGCAGGGGATGGCCGGCGACGCGACGCGGGAAGACCGGGCCCTGACGCCCCACGGTCATCTGCGCCGCCAGGATCGCCAGCAGCAGGCCGGGCACGATCGAGCCGACCGGCACCATGGCGAGCACGCCCAGCAGCAGCATGATGATGCCGAAGGAGCGCTCGGGCAGGCTGCTGATCAGCCAGTCGAGGGTGAAGTGATCTGCCGGCGCGTCGTCGAGAAGCCCCTGTAGCACCAGGGAGGTGGGAACATGCATCGACTCCTCCGGCGGCGCTTTGGTCGGCTCGGGAGACCTCATCATCAACTCTTGGACCGCCATGACGGAACTCGACCAGAGGGGGACTATAGCTTTGTCGCGTGGTGGCCTGTTCGGGCGATCCGTGCGGCGGTTCGCCGCGTGCCGTCCGGTGGCATCGGTCGGCCGCCGGGGCAGCGCGCTCCTTTCAGAGCATTCGCACGGAAAAAGCTGATCGTGCGTGCGATCCGACCTTGGTTTCCGAAACCGCGAAGCCGACGAACCCGGAGCCGCCGCGATTCCGGCTACCGTCCCAGCCGCTTTATAGAGCAAGCCCGTGGGCGGATGCAAAACCGCTTTCCGATCATGCTGAATGCGACCGGGAAGGGTCTCGAAAGACGATGGAGCATGCCGCTATGGCGCGCCCGGCTTCTTCCCGGTGCCCTTGCAGGGAACGCAGACCTTGCGCTGTCCGCGCGCCCTGATGCTGCCCACCCCTCGGCAATGGGGACAGGCTTCTTGCTCGGCGCGAGCGTCCTCGGATGGCGCGGCGGTCCGTTTCCCAAAGGTCATTTCATCCTCTTTTCAACGTCTGGTGCGACTGCGGGCAACTCGGGAAGAGCTGGCGGGGCCTGATCCGGGACTCGATCAGCGGCGGAATCCGGGTGCGCAATCCTAAGGATCAATCCTTAATGGATCGAATCCCCAAATGATCAATCCTTAAAGGAGGAGGACGGCGTCAGGCCGGCCGGCCGTGCCGGCGATCTTCCGCGGCTTGCCTTCCGCGACTTGCGGTCGATTGCAGGCGTTCGCCGGCAGGCTTCAACGCACCGAGCGCCAGCCGAGCAGGACGACGGCGGCGCCGACCAAAGCGCCTGCGAGGGCGGCGTACGCGGCGAGCTTGAGCGATTCCGCGAGATGAAATCCGACGAATGCCCCCGCTACGCCGACCAGCGCGCTGGTGATCATGCTCGGCATCGCGCCTACGATCTGGCGCTTGAACCAGCTGGGCCCGGCAAAGCGATCGAACAGCAGACCGGCGAGCGCGCCGATGGCGAGGACGATCAGAAATGTGACGGTCGGGGTGAGGGTCATGCTCGCGTTCTCCTGATCGTGGTGGACGGGCGGAATTCTCGAGCGCGTTTCTCGACCGCATCCTCCGGGAGAGCGCAGCCGCGCACGCTGCCCTACGAGGTCATCAGGCCCGGCCTGTCTGAAGCGCGGTTGCCGGCGGCGAGCGGCCGCCGCCTTCAGGCCTGCCGCCGTTCCCGCCGCCTCGGTGATTGGCATTTCGCCGCCCACAGGCTATCCTCGATTCTCAACTCGGAGATCGACACATGGCGCTCGGCACGGTGAAGTGGTTCAATTCGCAAAAGGGCTACGGGTTCATTCAGCCGCAAGGTGGCGGCCAGGACGTGTTCGTCCATATCTCGGCGGTCGAACGGGCGGGCCTGAGCTCGCTCAACGAAGGACAGCAGCTCGAGTACGAGATCGTCACCGATCGCGGCAAGCAATCCGCGGGAAACCTCAAGGTCAAATGATCCTTGCTGGCCGCCCGCGAAACCCGCCGAGCTCGCGCCCGGCGGGTTTTGTTTTGGCGTGAAGGCTGCGCGATTTTGTTTGGCGGCGTGCTGCGCCGCAACATTTGTTTCAGCGCGATCGATTTTCGGCGCGCCTCGATGGTCTTAGCGGGCCTCGATATTGACGCCCGGAACGCTCAATTCGACGCCGGGCCTTCGATCCCGGTGCTCGTCGCGGTCGCGGTCGCGATGGTCGCGCTCGTGAACGATTACCTCGTCGCGGTCGCGCTCGTTGACACACCGCGTCCGGCAGACGTTCTCGCGGCAA
Source organism: uncultured Alphaproteobacteria bacterium (assembly GCA_963744275.1). Taxonomy (GTDB): domain Bacteria; phylum Pseudomonadota; class Alphaproteobacteria; order Rhizobiales; family Xanthobacteraceae; genus VAZQ01. The sequence goes on along the minus strand of CAVUSX010000013.1, from coordinate 89,777 downwards.
ACCTCGCGGCAGACTTGGGCGACTGGCTCGGTGATGCGCAGCCGCTCCGCCGCGCCTTGCAGGCCGGCCGCACCGGCGGAAGTCCCGGCCGCAGCTTGACCCAATGCCGCTCCCGAGAGAGCGATGGCCGAAACCGTCAACAGAATGAATGATCGCATTGCATGACCTCTCTTGGTTTTCCTCAAGCCTCAACTCACTGGAGCGTTATTAGTTCCACGCGCAAGACAAGCATGACGAAACACGGCGTCTCGTCGAGCCTTCGTCACCGCCTTCGCCTCGCCGCCTTGGCCGCTGTGTTTGTTTGCCGTGTCGGATGGAACCATCGCGGGCGTTGTGCATTGACCATACGACCGGCCGCCATTCCCCTCCCCCCGTGCGCGGCCGGTAAAGTTCGGGCGTAGCCGACATTTCTCGGCTGCGCCCGATTTGCTTGGGTCCGGCCGCCGACGTCGCGATAGACGAAGCTGCCCGGCTTCCGCTCCGCCCGATTGCGCGCTAATCAAGACGATGCCGGATGGGCGCGAGCCGTCGATCAGCAGCCGGCGAGCCCGAAGGGAGCGACCCCCCATGCACGATTTTCGGCACGCGCGCCTGGTGGCGCTCGCCTTGGCGATGGCCCTCGCCCCGGGCAGCCGGGGCTCGGCGCAAACCCCCGAGCAGTTCTACAAAGGCAAGATGATCGATTTCGAGGTCGGCTATCCGACCGGCGGCAGCAACGACGCCTATGCCCGGCTCATTGCCAATCATCTCGGCAAGCACATCCCGGGCGCGCCGACAGTCGTGCTGCGCAACGTGCCGGGCGCCGGCAGCTTCCTCGCGGTCAACCGGGTCTTCAACACGCTACCCAAGGACGGCAGCGTCATCGGGCTGGGCGCCCCGACGCTCGCGCTCGACGAGAAGCTCGGCTCGCAGGGCGTCCGCTTCAAGACCGCCGAGCTCAACTGGATCGGACGCGTCGATTCCCTCATCAATATCGTGATGATGTGGAAGACCTCGCCGGTGAAGACCATCGCGGATGCGCAGAGGATCGAATTGACCCTCTCGGGCACCGGCGCCGGATCGACGGTTTCGATCTATCCGACCGTGCTGAACAACGTGATCGGAACCAAGTTCAAGCTTGTGATGGGCTATCGGGGCTCGAACGAGGGCATGCTCGCGATGGAACGCGGCGAGGTCGAGGGGCATTCCACCGCCTGGTCGGCCGTGAAGGTGGCCAAGCCCGACTGGCTGCGCGACAAGACCGTCAACATCATCGTGCAATTCGCCCTCAAGCGGCACCCGGAGCTCCCCGACGTCCCGACCGCGGTCGAGCTCGCGCGCAACGACGAGGAGCGGCCGGTGCTCGGCGCCATCATGAATGCGAGCGAGGTCGGCACCGCCTTCTTCACCACCCCCGGGATCCCGCCCGATCGGCTCGCGGCGCTGCGCCGCGCCTTCGACGAAACCGTGAAAGACCCCGAATTCCTGGCCGAGGCCGAAAAGGTGCGGCTCGGCGTCACCCCCATGACCGGCGAAGAGGTTCAGAAGCTGGTGGCGCAAGTCAGCAGCCTCTCGCCTGCGCTCCTGGAGCGGGTCCGCGCCGCCTATCCGGCGACCGGGGCGAATTAACGAGACTCACTTCGAGCGGCGGCGGAATCTGGACGAATTCCTTCATCTGCTCGGCGCTCGGCGGCGCCGCGATGAATTTCAGATTGACCGCCTCGGCGACGATTTGATCCATTCCGGCGACCTTGTCGGGGCTCATGGCGGCCTTGGGGATCAGGTCGCGCACCCGTCGCACGATGGCTGTCGGGCAAACCGGAATATTCCTTGTAGACCGCGAGCGCGGCGGGGTCCGCATACATCCAGTCGAGCGTTTCCCGGTAGGCCTGCACGAAGCGCGTGATGGCGTCGCGGCGGCCGGCGAGCGTCGCCGCATTGGTGACGTTCACCCGCACGCTGCGGGTGCGCAGCGAGGCGACGTCGTTGCCGGTCGCGACGATGCGGGCCTTGCCGCCCTCGACCACGTCGAGCCCGAAGGGCGCCGCCCCGAAGCCGACATCGACCTGGCCGGTCATGGTCTGCGTGACGGTCGCCTGGATGCTGCCGGTCGAGACCGGCTTGGCGCTCAGCTTGTACTGCTGGATCAGCGCCAGAACAGCCGCATGGCTCGACGAGCCGGTCAACGAATAGGCGATGGTCTTGCCGTCGAGGTCCGCGATGGTGCGGACCGCGGAATTGGCGCGCACATACCAGTAGAGCTCGGGGGCTCCGATCATCTCGCTGCCGATCAGGCGCAGCGGCGCCCCCTTGGCGAAGGTCCCGATCGCGGCCGAGGTGCCGACCGCGGTCGCGATATCGATGCTGCCGCCGATCACCGCCTGGATCGATTCAGGTCCGCCCTGGGTGAACAGGACCTCGAGCGTGAGCCCGTGCTGCTTGAAGATGCCGGCCCGCTGCCCGAGCTCGGCGACCCCGGAATCCCAGGCGCCGCGCTGCGGAATGGCGACCTTGAGCACCTCTTGAGCGCGCGCCGGCTGCGCCGCTGTGGCCGCCAGGACGAGCGCCGCGAGGAATGTCATGCGCATGGAGCGTCCTCCGGAAAGCATGAGCGAGCGCGTAGGATGGGTTGAGCTCTTGCGAAACCCATCGACGCCGCCGATGGGTTTCGCATAGCACGCGAAGACGGGCGTGAACGCCCTTGAGAGCTCTACCCATCCTACCTCCTCACTCCGCCGCCTCCGCCTTGGTGTCGCGCGGGGTGAATTGGCCGGTGGCGTTTTCCGTCATGTCGAGGCGGCGCACGTGGAAGGCCGCGAGCGACGAACGATGCCCGATGGTGACGATCGTGGTCTTCGGCAGGCGCTGCGTGAGCACCTGGTAGAGCTCGGCCTCGAGCTTCTCGTCGAGCGCCGAGGTCGATTCGTCCAGCAGCAGCCAATCGGGCTTCTTGAGCAGCGCGCGGGCGATGGCGAGACGCTGCTGCTCGCCGCCGGAGAGGCGCTGCGACCAGATTTCCTCGCGGTCGAGCTGGTCGGCCAGGAAGCCGATGCGGGCATCGGCCAAGCGCGCTGCGGATGTCGGCGTCCGTGTAGGTGTCGGGCCCGCCCGGATAGGACACGGCGGCGCGCAGCGTGCCGATCGGGATATAGGGCTTCTGCGGCACCACCATCACCTCGGCGCCGTCAGGAACGTGGATGCGGCCCTCGCCGAACGGCCAGATGCCGGAAATCGCGCGGAACAGCGTCGATTTGCCGGAGCCCGAAGGCCCGGCCAGGAGCGCGCTTTCGCCGGCCGCGTAGGACGAGGCCTTCGGCTTCGACGATGCGCCGGCCGTCCGGCAGCGTGATGCCGAGCTGCATCGTCGCGACCGAGAGCTCGCCCGCGGGTGCCGGCATGCGCACCGGGCCGGTGGTCGCCATCGCCTTGGCGCGCTCGATCGCTGCCGCGAACGAGGTCAAGCGGTTGACCACCGCCTTGAAGGTGGCGAGCGAGCTATAGTAGTTGACGAAGAAATTGAGCGAGCCTTCGACCCGGGAGAACGCGCCGGCGGTCTGGTTCAAGACGCCGTAAGGGATCGTGCCCACGAAGTAGAACGGGGCGGCGACAATGTAGGGAATGTAGGGAGAGATCTGGCCATAGAAATTGATGAACGCCAACAACCATTTGCGCCGGTGCATGAGGTCCAGGTAGTTGCCGAATATCGCGCCGAAGCGCCGGTTGAGCGCGGATTGTTCGGCAGCCTCGCCCGACAGGAGCGCAACCTGCTCGCTGTATTCCCGCAGCCGCGCCATCGAGAAGCGGAAATCCGCTTCAACCTTCTGCTTTTGGAAGAAAAGCCCGATCAGCGGGCGGCCGATCCAATGTGCGGCGAGCGTGCCGATGGCGGCATAGACCAGCGCGACCCAGAACAGAAATCCCGGCACGTGGATGGCGGTCCCGGGCAACGTGAAATTCTCCGAGATCGTCCACAGGATGACCACGAACGCCACCAGCGAGGACAGGGTCGAGATCAACGCGATCGTATAGGTGTAGATGCCGTAGCCGCCGACGCCGCCGAAGCTGTCGGTGCCGCCGTCGATGAACCGGTTCACGTCCTCGGCGATGCGCTGGTCCGGATTGTCGGTCTGCGAGCCCACCAGCGACATGCGGTAATGGGCATGACCGCCAAGCCAGTGCGCGATGAAATACTCGGTAAGCCAGCGCCGCCAGCGGATGACCAGCATCGACTGCACTACGAATTCGATGACTGCGCTGGTGATGTAGATCAAGATCCAAGGCGGGAGCACGAACAGGAGTATGTTCCAGAAGGTGGCCGCGTCCTTCATCTGCAGGGCAGTGAAGAAGTCCCGACCGACGAAGCTGAGCCTGACAGTGATGCCGACCTGAAGCTGGTTGACCAGCACCAGGAACACCACCATGCCGACGGCGATGCGGCGCTCGAGCGCCGTGTAGGGGGAAAACGGCCACACGCGGGCTCGCCCGCGCTCGGTCGCCTCGAAGTAGAGATCGGCGATCCGGGTCATCTGCAGGATCACGCCGATGTGCGAGACCGCGTAGGTGAGGATCGAGAACACCGCGACCGTAATGGGGAATGTATCGAGAAACGTTTCGGGCGGCTGATAGTCCGCGTAGGCGGCCGGCCAAAAGCCGGCCTTGATGATCACGGTCAACAGGCCGGAAGCGATGGTCTCGATCGAGAAGATGGCGACGAAGACCTTGAGGTAGCTCGACATCCCGGCCGACAGGTAGGTGGTGGCGGCGCACAGGAGCGCGCTGATGCCGAGACCGACTTCCCACCCGTCGTCGGCCTTGAGACCGAACGACGAGCGCGAGGAGGCCGACGGCGGCGACGCCGAAGCTCAAATTTTTCATGGCTGGTTCCGAAGCTGCATTTCGATTCCCGCCCATCGTCTAGATCATCCGCCATGAAGGCAAGAGGACCGGTTGACCCGCTCCGCCTTGATTTCGCCGTCACTGTCGCACCCGGCCGGACGGCCTTGTGCCGGGGCGAGGGGGCCGCGTACCCTGACCCTCAAAGGCTGAGCTCAACAACCATCCATCATTGCCGCGAGCGGCGCGCGATTTGGCGCGGATCTGGGAGAAACGCCATGAAATGGTCGATGAAATCCATCCTGGCTCGTGGTTCTCGGCCTGGCGCTGGCGGCGCTTGCCGACAGCGACCCGGCCCGCGCCCTCGACTACCCGACCCGCCCCGTGCATGTGGTCGCGGGCTATCCGGCCGGCGGCACGGTCGACATCCTGGCCCGCCTGATGGGACAGTATTTGTCGGAGCGGCTCGGCCAGCAGTTCATCATCGACAACCGGTCGGGCGCCGGCAACAATATCGGCACCGAGGTGGTGGTGAACGCGGCGCCGGACGGCTACACGCTGCTCCTGGTCAATCCCGCCAATGGCATCAACGCGACGCTCTACGACAAGCTGCCGTTCAATTTCGTGCGCGATATCGCGCCGGTGGCCGGCATCATCCGGGTGCCGAACGTCATGGAGGTCAACCCCGCGGTTCCGGCCAAGACCGTCGCCGAGTTCATCGCCTATGCCAAGGCCAATCCCGGCAAGGTCAACATGGCTTCGTCCGGCAACGGGACCTCGGTTCATGTCTCCGGCGAGCTGTTCAAGATGATGACCGGCGTCAACATGCTGCATGTGCCCTATCGCGGCGCGGCGCCGGCGCTGACCGACCTGATGGGCGGCCAGGTCCAGGTGATTTTCGACAACCTGCCGTCCTCGATCGAGTACATCCGGGCCGGCAAGCTGCGCGCCCTGGCGGTCACGACCACGGAACGCTCGGACGCTCTGCCGGGCGTGCCCACGGTCGCCGAGACGGTGCCGGGTTACGAGGCGAGCGCCTGGTTCGGCCTCGGCGCCCCCAAGGGGACGCCGGCCGAGATCGTCGACAAGCTCAACGCGGCGGTCAATGCCGGGCTCGCCGATCCCAAGCTCAAGGCGCGGCTCGCCGACCTGGGCGGCACCATGCTGGTGGGCCCGCCGGGCGACTTCGGCAAGCTGATCGTCGAAGAGACCGAGAAATGGGCCAAGGTGGTGAAATTCTCCGGCGCCAAGCCGGAATAGGGGCAGGCGGGGGCGGTTTGCGGCTCGCAGCCCGCATGGAGCCAACGGGTCGGCGCAAAGCGCCGCCCGAGCTAAACTCAGCGCAATGCGGGAGCAGCGTGACTGCCGATGCGGCCGTCCTGGATTCCGCTTCGCTTCATCCAGGCTACAAGCGCCACTTCGCCACTCGCTATTCGCCATCAAAACCAATTGACGGCGCACGCGTCGATGCGACATCACCGCACCCGATGGAACAGGACATTCCCTTCGATCGCAGCTTCGACCTGCCGCCCGATCGGGTCGAGGAGGTGATGCCGGGCGTGCGCCGGATGCTGGTCGACAATCCGGGGCCGTTCACTTTCAAAGGAACGCTCAGCTACATCGTCGGCAAGGGCCGGGTCGCCATCATCGATCCGGGGCCGATCGACGAGGCCCATATCGCGGCGCTCCTCGAGGCGGTGCGGGGCGAGACCGTGACCCATATTCTGGTCACCCACACCCACCGGGATCATTCGCCCGCGGCCGCCCGCATCAAGGCGGCGACCGGCGCCATGACCTGCGGGGAGGGGCCGCACCGTGCCGCGCGTCCGCTCCATGTCGGCGAGGCACCGCGGCTGGAGGCTTCCGCGGATCGCGACTTTCATCCCGACATTGCGCTCGCCGATGGCGAAACCGTCAGCGGGCCGGGCTGGGCGCTCGAAGCGGTGACGACCCCCGGTCATACCGCCAATCACATGGCCTTTGCGCTCGCGGGCACGGGCGTGCTGTTTTCCGGCGACCATGTCATGGCCTGGTCGACCCCGATCGTGGCGCCGCCCGACGGCGCCATGAGCGACTACATGGCGTCGCTCGAGAAGCTCGGCCGCCGGACCGAGACGCTGTATTTTCCCGGCCACGGCGGCGCCGTGCGGGACGCGCCGCGCTTCGTGCAGCAGTACATCCGCCACCGCCGCGCCCGCGAGGCCTCGATCCTCAAGCGGCTCACTGTGGGCGAAGCCGACATCCCGACGCTGGTGGGATCGATCTATATCGGGCGAACATCAGCGGGCCGGGCTGGACGCTGGAAGCGGTGACGACGCCCGGCCACACCGCCAATCACATGGCCTTTGCGCTCGCGGGCACGGGCGTGCTGTTTTCCGGCGATCATGTCATGGCCTGGTCGACCCCGATCGTGGCGCCGCCCGACGGCGCCATGAGCGACTACATGGCGTCGCTCGAGAAGCTCGGCCGCCGGACCGAGACGCTGTATTTTCCCGGCCACGGCGGTGCGGTGCGGGACGCGCCGCGCTTCGTACAGCAGTACATCCGCCACCGCCGGGCCCGCGAGGCCTCGATCCTCAAACGGCTGGCCGTGGGCGAAGCCGACATCCCGACGCTGGTGGGATCGATCTATATCGGGCTCGATCCGCGGCTCACCAAGGCGGCCGGCCTGTCCGTCCTGGCGCATCTGGAGGACCTGACGGCGCGTGGCCTGGTGGTGACGCAGGGCGCACCCTCGATCGAGGGGCGCTATCGCCGATCGTGAAATCCGCGCCGTCTCGCTCCCAAGTCACCTTCGTCCACAAGTCGAACGGCTGCGCGCTCATCTGCGTGCCGGATAGAAATAGCGCAGGTCCGGCGGCGGCTGATTTCTCTTCGCCGGCATCAGCTTTCCGTCGGCGCTCAAGAGATATTCCTCCAGGCCGATGAAGATGTGGTTGTTCGCCTCCTGGCAATTGTATTCCAGCCATTTGGGGTCGCGCTCGCGGACATAGGTCTTGTCCACCGTCCAAGGACGGGTGAAGGCGTGATCGATCGTGGTGACCACATCGTGCAGGAGGTCGTTATCGCCCGGGTCGAGAAAAATCCGTTCCTGGACGACCGTCTCGTTGTCCTTGTGCAGCGGCAGCCCGGTGGATTCGAGCGCGCGCGGCCCGTTGAAATTCCGGGTCTCGGCTTCGAGCGCGTGGTAGCCGCCATCGCGGTCCTGGTCGGTCCATTTGCCGACCGAATAGCCCTGGAAGCTCGGCGGCTCATTGGTAGGCCAAGCGCGTCCGTCGGTGTAGATGCGGCGCGGCAGGGCGTTCTGAAAGATGAGGAGCGTGACCGCCGGCCGGATGAGAATCTCCATCGGGGCCGCAAGGCTCATGATGCGCGGCATGCCGGAGAGGACGCAGGCGGCCCGAAAGTTGTTGCCCTGGCCGCCATTGGCCTGATCCCGCAGGCTGGCCTCGAATATGGCCTGATATTCGGGCGTCAGCGGCGCTTGTTGCGCCAGCCCCATGGGCTTGCTCGGATCCCATGGATTCCCGCCGTGCCCGGCGGTCGGGTTTCTCCATTGGCTCTCCCAATCGGGGTACTTCATGTCGCCGCCGCGCGCCGGCGCGCCGGCGAGCGCGAGCAGGAACGCAGCCGCGGAGGTCATGGCAGCGAGCGCGATCCGGTTTCCTGTCACCTCGGTGGCTCCTTGAAATATTTCAGGTCCGGCGGCGGCTGTCCTTGCCGGACCGGCATCAGCTTGCCGTCGGCGCTCAGGAAATATTGGTCGGCACCGATGACGATGTGACTGTTGGCCTCGTGGCAGCTCTTCTCGAGCCAGGTCGGATTGGGCTCGCGCAGATAGGTCCGGTCGACCGTCCAGGGACGGGTCAGCGCATGGTCGATGGTGGTGATCTCGTCGTGCAGGATGTCCTTGTCGGAGCGGTCGAGATAGATGCGCTCCTTGACGATCGTCTGGTTGTCCTTGTGCAGGGGAAGTCCGGTGGATTCGAAAACGCGCGGGCCCTTGAAATTGCGGGTTTCGACCTCGAGCAGATCGAAGCCGCCGGCCCCGTCACGGTCGACCCAGCGGCCGATGGAATAGCCGCCGAAGCTCGGCGGCTCGTCCGCGGGCCAATCGCGACCGTCGGTATAGATGCGGCGGGTCGGGTAATGGAGCGGCACGAAATACGTCACCCGCGGCCTGATGACGATCTCCATCGGGTCGGAAAAATTCATGACTTTCGGCATGCCGGGCAGCACGCAGGACGCACCGAGGCTGTTGCCCTGGCCGCCCTTGGCCTGATCGCGCAGGCTCGCCTCGAAGATGGCCTGGTATTCGGGCGTGAGCGGCGCCTGTTGCGCCCGGCCCATGGGCTTGGTCGTGTCCCACGGATTGCCGCCCCGGCCAGCGGTCGGATTGCGCCACTGGCTTTCCCAATCGGGATACTGGCTCTCGCCCGATGCCGGCGCGCAGCCGATCGCCGCCAGCATGGCCGCGAGCGCCAGCGCGGCGACCGCGTTTCGATCAGGCATGATGGCCTCCCTTGGTCGGGGTTAGGCTGCCGTGCCGCCGACTCCTCGTCAATGCATTCCGGGAAGGCGGACAGATCCGGCTTGCGCGCACGCTCGCTATTTCGCCGCCAGGATATCCTTGTAGCGCTGGATCAAGGCCGGCGGGGAGCGGGCGAGGCGTTGCAAGACCTGCGCAAGCTCGTCGCCCGCGAGCGGGCTGATGTCGACCTGCAGGTCGCTTGCGTCCCTCAGATAGGCGGGATCGCGTTGGGTCGCCATGAAGGCTTCTTTCAGGATCGCGGCCCGCGCCGGCGGGAGCTGCGGCGGCGCGACGAACGGGCGCGCCATCTTGAGCGGGAGTTCGGCGAGCTCGATCAGGGCCTGGTCCTCCGGGGTGCGGGCGAGCTCGTGGGCGGTCGGCACGTCGGGCAAGCCCTGCCAGCGCGTCGCGTGCCCGAACTGCACGAGGAAGCGCAGCTTTCCGCCGGTCAACCAGTCCGCCATGGAGTTCCGCAGCGCCGACATGCCGACCGCCTGGCCGTCCACCTCGCCGCGCCGGATCGCGATGTTGATGTCGGGAACACCGCCGTAGCCGCGAATGAGCTGGAGGTTGAGCCCGAAGACGCTGCGGGCGATCAGCAAGAGGTCGGTGTCGGTGCCGCCGGCCGCCACGCCGCCGAACACCAAGGGCGGCCCGGGTCTTTGCGCATCCTCGATGCTTTTGACGGCCGAGTCCGCCCGGATGACCAGGCAATAGGCATCGTCCGCAAAGCTCGACGCGGTGCCGAGCCAGGTGAAGCCTTCGTTCTCGAACTTGGCGGCCGGATTCTCCAGCACCCGTTCGAGCGGATTGGCGCGCGCCATCAACCCGATGGTCAGACCGTCGCGCGGCGCGGTGCTGTAGAGCGCGTCGGCCATCACCATGCCGCCGGCACCGGGCTGGTATTTCACGATGAAGCCCGGATCACCCGGAATGTGCCGCCCCATGTGGCGGGCGAGCAGCCTGGCATAGAGGTCGTAGCCGCCGCCCGCCGCATTGGCGACCACGAGCGTGATGGTCTTGCCTTTGTAGAAATCATCGGCGGCCGGCGCCGCCTGCGCCGGTGCACAACACGAACCCCAACAGCAAGAACAGCAAGGCTCGCTGCATGACGCGCCCCTTCACCTGAATCTCGTCCCGGCTGGTGGCGCGTCAAAGACGCGCGTAACCGCTCCGATGGCTTCGGCCAAGCAAAAACCGGGCCTCGGGAGCAACCGCCAAGCCCGGTGAGCCGAGACTGAAAGCAGCCCGTCACTTCCGCGTCGCACCGAAATAGCGCAGATCCGGCGGCGCCTGGTCCTTCTTGGCCGGCATCAGCAGGCCGTCGGCGCTGAGGTAATAGGTCTCGTTGCCGACCTGCACATGGGAATTGTTCTCGGCGCAGACATATTCGCGCCAGAACGGCTGCGGGCTCGGGCTGCGGCGGTAGTTCTGGGTCACCGTCCAGGGGCGCGTCAGCGCATGATCGATGGTGGTGACCTCGTCGTGCAGCAGGCCGCGGTTGGTCTTGTCGAGATAGATCCGCTCCTTGACGATGGTTTGATTGTCCGCATGCAGCGGCAGGCCGCTCGCATCGTAGGCGCGCGGACCCTTGAAGGGGCCGCGGGTCTCGATCTCGAGGGCGCCGTAGCGGCCATCGGCATCCGCATCGGTCCAGCGGCCGATGGAATAGCCCTCGAAGGCCGGCTCGACCTGCGCGGGCCAGTCGCGCCCGTCGGTGTAGATGCGACGGTTGTCGTGAATGTACTCGATCAGGATGTAGGTGAGGTCGGGCGTGATCACGATCTCCATCGGGCCATACGACATCATCGTCCGCGGCATGCCGGTCGCCAGGCAGTTGAAGGTCGCGTCGGTGCCCTGGCCGCCTTCGGCCTGGTCAACCAGGTTGGCCTCGAAGATCGCTTGGTACTCCGCGGTCAGCGGGGCCTGCTCGCCGCGGCCGCGCGGCTTGCTCGGGTCGTAGGACGGATTGCCGCTGACGCCCGGAACCGGGGCCCGCGACCACTGGCCCTTCCAATCGGGGTATTTGGCGTCATCGAACGCCAGAGCCGGCGCGATCGAGGCGCACAGCGCCGCGGTCAGCGCGAGGGCCGCAATCAAGCGCTCGGTCGAGCATGGGCGTCCCCTATGCAGATGCTTGTTACCGCAAAGCTAGCACCAACACTTTTCAGTACAAGTCGCCTAAACACGCGGCGCGACGACGTATGTCCACGGCAGCGCATAGTAATCGATGCGGCATTATCGCGCTCACGGAGCTTGTCGGCTCCAAAGTCGTGCAATGTAGGGCGCTATAGTCCTTGCCGACGGGAAAGCGCTCCGTCAGAGCGGACGCGTGCAGGTCTTGCACGTCGGTATTGAGCAGTGACAGAGCTTGTGCGTCGGCTTCGCCCGCGCGCCGTATGGTCATATTCATAATCGTGTTGCCCCGGGTGCCGGCTGATTTCCGAGCGTGGCTCATTGCCGCGAATGTAATGGAGGCCAAGCTGCAAGAAAATCGTTCAACACATGGATGATGATCAACACTGGCTCGCTTATGGTGCGAGGCTACCAGATTGATCCAGCTTGAACGGGAATCATGGGCTCGGCAATTGATTGCCACGGATCAGCTGCGCGCCTTGCGAGGCTGGGTGGCCGCTTATTTCTTCGTGCTGGCGACCGGCTGATCGCGCTTGGGCACCGGTCCCGGCCCCGGCAGCTTTTTCGCCGGCAGCACCGCCGGTTCCGGCTTTTCGTTGCCGATCGCATCGTCGATGTCGTCGATCAGCTTGCGGATGCGCGCCGCGTTGCTGCCGAAGTCGAACGACCCGAAGCGCGAGGAGGAGCGCACGTCGATGCGCGATCCGTCCGGGCCGCCCCGCACCCGCAGCACCACGTCGTCGCGCAGCCCCATGATCAGGGTGCGGGCGACCGCCTCGATGTGCCCTTCCGGCCGGCCGGGTTGCGGGGGGCGGCGATCGATGATGATCCATTTCCGCTTGGTGACGACGGCGAGCGTGGCCTTGAAGGCGACCTCCGGGGTCGCGTCCTCGTCGAGCGGCTCGATGTCCGGATAGGCGGCGCGCTGCTGCTCGGCCGCGTAGAGCCCCGCATAGGTGATCGGATTGGCTTCGCGCGGGCGCAGCCGGGCCAGCGCCTCGTAGCGCGGCGGATCGATCGGATCGGTGGTGATGTCGTAGAGCCAGGGCAGCTTGTAGGCCTTGTAGGCCAGATAGGTCGGATAGGCCAACAGCGCGCCCGCGATCGCCATGGAGGCGAGGGCGCGGCCGAGCCCGCGCAGCCCGTCCGTCCAGATCACCACCAGCGCGCCGAGCGCGAGCAGCAGCGCAAAGATCGAAGGCGCCAGCGCCACCACGAAGGTGGTGATGGCGGGCCCGATATCGAGCCAATCCGAGCGCACGATGATGATCGAGACCACGACCGCGCAGAGCGAGAACAGCGCCATGCGCCGCGCCCAGATGGCGAGCTGCGACATCGGCTCATCGGCGAGGGTGAAGCGGCGCGCCATCGGCTAGACCGGTCGTTGCGGCGGGAGGGGCTGCATGGGGGGACGGATAATGCCAAGCCGGTCCGCCCGCAATGGGGCGTATGCGCTCATCATGGTCGCATTGTGAGCGGATTGGACGGCCTCGGTCCGGTTCAGCGGGCGGGCGCGGCCGCACCCGGCAAAACATAGTCACGGAATTGCTCGCGCAACGCGGTTTTCAGGATTTTTCCGGTGGCCGTATGGGGGATTTCCTCCACGAACACGACATCGTCGGGCAGCCACCAATTGGCGATCTTGCCGCGCATGAAATCGAGGATCTCGGCCTTGCCGGCGGACTGGCCCTGCTTCAGGACCACGACCAAGAGCGGGCGCTCGTCCCACTTCGGGTGGCGCACCCCGATCACGGCCGCTTCCGCCACCTTGGGATGACCGATCGCGAGGTTCTCGAGCTCGATCGAGGAGATCCATTCGCCGCCCGACTTGATGACGTCCTTGGCGCGATCCGTGATCTGCATATAGCCGGCCGGGTCGATGGTGGCCACGTCGCCGGTGTCGAAGAAGCCATCGGCATCCAGGATGCTGCCGGCCTCCTTGAAATAGGCCTTGGCGACCGCCGGCCCGCGCACCTTGAGGCGGCCGCTGCTCTTGCCGTCGCGGGCGACCGCACGGCCGGCATCGTCGGTGATCTTCATCTCGATCGTGAACGGCGTGTGGCCCTGCTTGGCCTGGATGTCGAGCCGCTCCTCGCCGGCGAGGCCGGCATATTCCGGCTTGATCGTGCACACCGTGCCGAGCGGGCTCATCTCGGTCATGCCCCAGGCATGCACCACCTCGACGCCGTAGCGGTCCTGGAAGGTCTTGACGATCGAGCGCGGGCAGGCGGCGCCGCCGATCACGACCCGATGCAGGTCGGGGAGCCGGCCGCCTTCGGCCTCGAGATGGGCCAACAGCGCGAGCCAGACGGTCGGCACCGCCGCCGTGCAGGTGACGCGGTACCGGGTCAGCAGCTCGAAGATCGAGGCGCCGTCGAGCTTGGCGCCCGGCATCACCAGGCTCGCGCCGATCATCGGCGCCGCGAGCGCGATCGACCAGCCGTTGGCGTGGAACATCGGCACCACCGGCATGACCACGTCGCGGCATGAAATCCCGAACATGTCCGTCCAGGCGATCGCCATCGCCTGCAGCACGTTGGAGCGATGCGAATAGACCACCCCCTTGGGGTTGCCGGTGGTGCCGGAGGTGTAGCACATGCCGGCGGCGGTGTTCTCGTCGAACGATCTCCAGGCGAAATCGTCGTCGACCTCGCCGATCCATTGCTCGAAGGCGACCACGTTGGGCAGCGAGGTCGCCGGCAAATGCGCCGCATCGGTCAGCACCACGTAGCGCTCGATGGTGACGAGCCGGTCGGCCAGCTTCTCCAAGAGCGGCAGGAAGGTCAGGTCGGTCAACAGCACGCGGTCCTCGGCGTGGTTGATGATCCAGGCGATCTGCTCGGGGAACAGCCGCGGATTGACCGTGTGATAGACCGCCCCGATCCCGAGAATGCCGTACCAGGCTTCCAGATGCCGGGCACTGTTCCAGGCGAGCGTCCCTACCCGGTCGCCGAACCTGATGCCGTCGCGGTCGAGGCGCTTGGCGACCTTCAGCGCCCGGGTGCGGACCTGCGCATAGTTGGTGGTGACCAGTGGCCCTTCGACCGAGCGCGAGTGGATGCAGCGCGCGCCGTGGTTTTGTGCCGCATGATCGATGATGCGATGGCACAGCAGCGGCCAGTCCTGCATCAGTCCCAGCATGGAAGCCTCCCGGCCGGCGCCGGTCCGTTCCGGCTCGCTTGCAGCTACGTGAGCTTAGCCAGCCGCGGATGCGCCGAAAACCGGTTTCTCTCAACCGCCCGCACCGCCCGCAAACCGCTTGAGCGCAAAGCGTGAGATGTCCTGCGTGGTTGCCCCGGTGGTGGCGAGGTCGGCCAGGATGTCGCCGATGGCGGGCGCGAACTTGAACCCGTGTCCGGAGCAGGGCGAGGCCACCACGATCTGCGGCGCGCCCGGCAGCCGGTCGATGATGAAATCGCCGTCGGGCGTCATGGTGTAGAGGCAGGTCTTGGCCCTGATCAGGCGCCCGTTCGCGGCCGGCAGGTGCTCCGCGAGCGCGGCGCGAATGAGCTGCTCATCCTCCGCCGAGACCGTTCTGTCGTAGGCATCGGGGTCGACGCTTTGATCGCGGTGGTGATGCTTGGCGACCTTGATGGCGCCGGAGCGCAAGCGGAAAGCCGTAGTGGATGCCGTGGCGGCTTTCGATGAGAAAAACCGGCAGGCGGCCGCCGCCAAGCGGCGCGGGATCGCCCGGCGCGAACCAGGCCATCACCTGGCGGGTGATCCGGATCGGCACCGCGAGCTGCGGCAGCAACGCCTTGACCCAGGCACCGGGCGCCACGATCGCGGCGAGCGCCTCGACCACGCCGCGATCGGTCGTGATCCGCACGCCGCCCGCGCGCGGCTCGATCGCCGCAATGGTTTCGCCGCAGCGGATCTCGGCGCCCTCGGCCTGCGCGAGGCCGACCATGGCCTCGACCGCCGGCTCCGCTTCCAGGAAGCCGCCCTCCGGCTGCACCACCGCCACGGTGTCGGGCGGCACCCGAAAGGCGGGAAACCGTTGCATCAATTCGGCCGCGCTCAGGATTTCGTGGCGCAACCCATGTTGGCGGCTGGATGCCAGGGTCCCGCTCACCAGCACGCCGTCGGGCGGTCCGATTTCCGCAATGCCGGTGACATGGAGGAGCTGACGCCCGGCCGCCGCTTCGATCTCGCGCCACCCCGCATAGGCGCTGCGCACCAGCGGCACATAGGAGGGATGCTCGAAATAGCCGAGCCGGATGATGCGGGTTTCCCCGTGCGAGGACCCCCGCTCATGGCCGGGCCGGAACCGTTCCAGGCCGAGCACCCGCACGCCGCGGCGGGCGAGCCGATAGAGCGCCGCGCTGCCGGTGGCGCCGAGCCCGCAGACGACGACCTCGAAATGGGCCATATTGCCAGCCTGCGTCATGCCGCCATCGTTTCTCGCGTTGTCGCATTTCCGGGCGGAAAACCGCTATGGGCTTCTTCGTGCGAATGCTCCTGTGAAAGCCCCCCGTGTGAAGCTGATCTGCGCCACGATCCTGCTCGCCGTCGGCTGCGGTCTCGCCGCCGCGCAAGGCGTGCCGATGCCGCGCCCGCGTCCGCCCGCCGCGCCCGCAGCCGTGGAGGAACCGGCTACGCCGGAGGCGGCGGCGCCGACCGCCTGCCGGCTCCGCCTGACCGCCGCCCTGGCGACCGCGCCCTCATTGCCGCCGATCATCGGACCGGGCGAATGCGGCGCCCCCGATATCGTGCGGCTCGAAGCCGTATTCCTGCCGGACCAGAGCCGGGTCGCGATCGCGCCGCCGGCCGTTCTTCGCTGCACCATGGCGGAGGCGATCGTGAGCTGGGTGCGCGAGGAGGCGGCGCCGCGCGTGCTCGATCTCGGGTCGCCGCTCAAGTCGCTCGCCAATCTCGCCTCCTACGATTGCCGCGGCCGCAACGGGATCGCGGGCGCCAAGATCTCCGAGCACGGCAAGGGCAACGCCCTCGACATCCATTCGCTCAAGCTCGCCGACGGCAGGGTGGTCGAGCTCACCGACCCGCATGTCCCCAAGGACTTCCGCGATGGCTTGCGGCAGAGCGTCTGCGCGCGATTCATGACCGTGCTGGGTCCCGGTTCCGACGGCTTCCACGAGAATCACGTGCATGTCGATCTCGCCGAGCGCCGCGGCAACTATCGTATCTGCGAATGGGACGTGCGCGAGCCGGCCGAGACGGCGGCTGCGTTCGTCGCCGGCGCGGTGCCGCTGCCACGCGCGCGCCCGAGCGAGGAGGCGCGCTGAGCGCCGCTCTTGGGCACGGAGGCTTTGACGGATCGGCGGCGAAGCCGTCAGTATAAAGGCTGGAGCACTGAAAGTATGCGATCGGAAAGTGCGGTTCAATGACGCCTCTCAGCAATCTCGCCGTCCGCGACGTCGAGACCCTGGTCCATCCCTATACCAATCTCGCGACCCTGCGCGAGACCGGCCCGCTCGTGCTCGAGCGCGGCAAGGGCATCTTCGTCTACGACAGCAGCGGCAAGCCCTATATCGAGGGCATGTCCGGGCTCTGGTGCACGGCGCTCGGCTACGGCAACGAGGAGCTGGCCGAGGCGGCGGCGGCGCAGATGCGCAAGCTCTCCTTCGCCCATCTGTTCAGCGGCAAGAGCCACGATCCGGCGATCGAGCTGGCCGAGAAGCTCAAGGAAATGGCGCCGGTGCCGACCTCGAAGGTGTTCTTCTGCAATTCCGGCTCGGAGGCGAACGACACCCAGATCAAGCTGGTCTGGTACATGAACAACGCGCTCGGCCGGCCGCGCAAGAAGAAGATCATCAGCCGGCTCAAGGCCTATCACGGAGTGACCATCGCGGCCGCCTCGCTGACCGGGCTTCCGATCAACCAGCGCGATTTCGATCTGCCGATCGCCGGCATCCTGCACGCCGGCTGTCCGCATCATTATCGCTTCGCCCAGGCGGGCGAGAGCGAGGAGGCGTTCGCGACCCGGCTCGCCGCCGAGCTCGATGAGATGATCGAGCGGGAAGGGCCGGAGACCGTGGCGGCCTTCATCGCCGAGCCCGTGATGGGGGCGGGCGGGGTGCTGGTGCCGCCCAGATCCTATTTCGAGAAGGTCATGCAGGTCTGCCGCCGCCACGATGTCTACATGATCGCCGACGAGGTGATCTGCGGCTTCGGGCGGCTGGGAACCTGGTTCGGCTGCCAGTCGCTCGGGTTTGCGCCGGATTCGATCTCGGTCGCCAAGGCGCTGACCTCCGGCTACGTGCCCATGGCGGCGGTGACGGTGCCGGAATCCATGTATCAGGCGCTCCTGGTCGAGAGCCGCAAGATCGGCAGCTTCGGCCACGGCTTTACCTATTCGGGCCATCCGGTCGCGGCGGCGGTGGCCTTGAAGGCGCTGGAGATCTATGCGCGCGACCGCCTGGTGGAAGCGGCCGCGCAGAAGACCCCGCAGTTCCAAGCGCGGCTCGCCGCGCTCGGGCAGCATGCCCTGGTCGGGGAAGCGCGCGGGCTCGGGCTCATCGGCGCGGTCGAGCTGGTGGCCGACAAGGCCGCCAAGCGGCCGTTCGACCCCAAGGCGGGCGTGGCGCCGCGGGCCGTGCGGTTTGCCGAGGAGGAAGGATTGATCGTGCGCTTCCTGGCCGGCGATGCGGTTTCGGTCTGTCCGCCGCTCGTCATCACGCCGGCCGAGATCGACGAGCTGTTCGATCGGCTCGGCCGCGCGCTCGATCGCACCTTGGATTGGGTGCGGCGCGAGCGCCTGGCGGAAGCCTGAGCTCGAGACAAGCCGGAAGCCAAACGAAAACGGCGCCGAAACGGCGCCGTTTGTTATTGGAAGGAGATTTCGCGCTGCGGCTCAGCCGGATGCCATGTGCAGGTGCGAGTTGAGCACCACCACCGGGGTGCCGATCTTGACCCGCTTGTAGAGATCGATCACGTCCTCGTTGGTCATGCGGATGCAGCCCGACGAGATGGCTTCGCCGATATATTCCGGCTGGTTGGTGCCATGGATGCGGAACAGCGTGTCCTTGCTGCCCTGGAACAGGTACATGGCGCGCGCCCCCATCGGATTGGCCGGGCCGCCTTCCACAGAGTTCGGCAGTGGTCCAAGCCGCTGCTTCTCGCCCTCGGTCGGGACCCAAGCCGGCCATTCCGTCATATTGCCGACCTTGGCGACGCCGGCCCAGGATTGCGCATCCTCGCCCACCGTCACCCCATAGCGGATCGCCTTGCCCTGGGGCAGCACGTAATAGAGATAGCGGGCATCGGTATCGACCACGATCGTGCCCGGCTGCTCCTTGCGCTGATAGTCGATAATGGAGCGCTGGAAGGCGATCGGAATCGCGACCTTCTCATATGGCGGGTTGGCCAGGAGCTTCTTGTCACGCGGGCTGAAGCTCGCCTCCGACGCAGGTTCCAACGTTGCCTGCATGCAGCCGCCGAGCGTCAGCCCCAGCCCCAGCAAAAGCCCCAGAAATGTAATTCCACGTACGGCCATAGCTACCCCTTGTTCTTAACGCCATTGGCACGCGCTGGTGCTCGGTTCTCGATTCACCCATCCGACAATTAGCTGAAAGAACCGTATCACTTCCAGACCTCAGATACCCTCACCCGCATAGTCGTTAAAACCTGTTGCAAGAATGTCGCATCGGGCCGTGACACTGGGAACCCACTGACCCTGCACAAGGAATGGGCCTGACGGAAACCCGAAGCCTATACTTTGGGCCACTCGAATTAACGATCAGTTTACCAGGCGTTGCCTATTGGACCAAGGGCGACGGCGGGCAGCACCCATATGACCTCTCGATTGCGACCGAATTGTCACGATAGGACACGATTTATCGCGCATTTCCGCCGTACTCCCCGAGCATCTCGAAGCTGTCCGCGAATACCCAAGAAAACGCAGAACAATTCCCACGGAGACTGAAATGAAATCGACGAAAATGGCCCAATCCACCCAATCCGTCCGCCGTGAGGCCCACAATCTCGAGGTTCGGTATGGCGAGATCGGGATATCGGCGGTGGTGGCGGCCATGCGCTACCAAGGCGGCGCGAAGACCTCCGTCCATGTCTCGACTGACCGTCAGGCGGGGCTCTGGCTGAAGGATACGGTCGCCAAATTCGCGGCCTGAGGGCCACCCTTGACCTGGGCCGCTGGGTCAGCCGCGGCCGTCACGGGGCTCTACGCCCCTGACCCCACCCTCCGACATCCGATCAATTCGCGGTCCGCATTCACACGTGCTGACCGCCGTTAATGTGGATTTCGGCGCCGTTCACGTAGGACGAGGTCTCCGTACACAAGACATAGATGATCTTGGCGACCTCATCGGGCGTGCCGAGGCGGTGCAGCGGGATCTGCTCGACGATTTTTTCGGTGCCGGGCGACAGGATCGGGGTGTCGATCTCGCCCGGCGCGATGGCGTTGACCCGGATGCCCAGGGGGCCGAAATCGGCCGCCATTTCCCGCGTCAGCGCCGCCAGCGCCGCCTTCGAGGTGGCGTAGGCCGTGCCCGCGAACGGATGGACCCGCGAGCCCGCGATCGAGGTGACGTTGACCACCGATCCCTTGGCGGCCTTGAGCTCGTCGACCAGGCCGCGCGCGAGCGTGATGGGGGCGAAGAAGTTCACCCGGAAAACATGATCCCACACGCCGATCGTGGTCTCGAGCGAGGACAGCCGCTTGCCGCCGGCCGCTTTCGGCGAGATCGCCGCATTGTTGACGAGCGCATGCAGCTCGCCGTTCTCGAGCCGCTCCTTGATGACGGCGATCGCCGACAATGTGTCTTGCGGATCGGCGAGGTCGACCTGGATGTGGTCTTCGGGGCCCGCCTCCCACGGGCAGTTCTCCGGGAACGGATGGCGCGAGCAGGTGATGACGCGCCAGCCGGCGGCCGAGAAGCGCTTCACCGTGGCATGGCCGATGCCGCGGCTGGCCCCGGTCAGCAGCAGGGCGCGGCGGGGGTGGTTGTCGTTGGGCGTCACCATGGGGATTCTCGAGCCTCGATAGAGTGGGTCAGGGGTGGAATATGGGGTTTCACGGATAAAGCCGAGTCTTGCTCCAGGGCTCGCCGACGCCGCCGCGGCGGAACTCGATGCGATCGTGCAGCCGATAGGGCCGATCCTGCCAGAATTCGATGGAGAGCGGCAGCAAGCGGTAGCCCGACCAGTTCGCCGGCCGTGGGATCGTTCCAACCGCGAATTTCGCCATGTAGAACGCGATCGCCTTCTCGAAGGCCATCCGGCTTTCGAGCGGAGCCGACTGCCTGCTGGCCCAGGCACCGATCTGGGCGAGGCGCGGGCGGGTGGCGAAATACGCGTCGGCGACGTGGTCCTCCACGCGCTCCAGCGGGCCGCGCAAGCGAACCTGCCGGCTCAGGCTCTTCCAATGGAAGACCATGGCACCTTTCGGTGTAGCACCCAATTCTCGCCCTTTTGGGCTGTCTAGATTTGTGTAGAATACGAATCCCTGTTCGTCGAAGCCCTTCAGCAGGACCATGCGGGCATTCGGCAAACCGTCGGCATCGACGGTCGCAAGCGTCATGGCGCTGGGATCGGCGGGCTCGGACTTGGTTGCGTCCGAGAACCAAGCGGCGAACAGCCGCAAGGGCTCGTCGGCCTCGGTGAAATCACCACTCGTTAACCCGTTCGGGTGTTGTATCGAATTCTGATTCGGACATTTCGGAGTTCCAAGTGGTGGCAGAGGTGCCAAGTCGCCTGTCCGTGCTGCGCTCTTCCGTGCGCACTTATAGAGGATGCCCGACGGCGCGCCTATGGCGTGGGCTGCCGGCCGCGACTTTCACCTTTGCGCTGGCGCTGTCGGTGGGCGGCTGCAGCTTCTCCTACCAGCTCGACAACCTGTTCGGGAAAAAGGACGACGGTAGCCTGACCGGCGCGCTGCAACCCGCCGGGCCTGCCGTGAAGCCGGTCGCCGACCTGCCGCCGGAGGCTGACCTCGCCATCGCGCGGGCGGCGGTCAGCGAGGTCATGAGCAAAGGCGGCAAGGACGCCAGCGTGTCATGGGAGAATCCCCAGACCGGGGGCCGCGGTACGGTGACGCCGATCGCCACCGCCCGCAACGAGGATGGAGTGACCTGCCACGAGTTCCTCGCCAGCTTCGAGCGCGAAGGCAGCTCGTCGTGGATGCAGGGCGACGCCTGCCGCGCCAACAAGGGCAAATGGGAAGTCCGCTCCCTCAAGCCCTGGCAGCAGCGCACCTGAGGCTGAGGGAACTGAGTTCCGGGGTCAGTCCGCGAAAGCAGACGACCCGGTAGTCACCGACATCTCAGGTGTGCACCGACACCATCATTCCCTTGGGGAAAATCTCCTCCACCTCGGCGTGACGATGCGCGATGCCCTGCTCGTAGGTATAGCGCAGGAATTGCTCAAAAGTCGGCCGGTTCGCCTCGATACCGAATGGGAACGGGTCGCCATCGAACAGATCGCGCATGCGGCGCGCATAGGTCACCAGCCAGGGCAGCGGATAGCGCGACACGCTTTGCTCGGTCAATCGCGCGATGCTGCGGTTCTTGGATTCGAGAAACGCGTTATAGAGGCTGCCCGCCACCCAGGGATTCTGGTCGAGGATCTGCCGCTTCATCGCGATCACGTGCATGATCGGCCACACCTTGGTGCGGGCGTAATATTTCTCCTCCATCTCCAGATAGTCCGGAAACAGCCGCACCACGTCCGGGTGCCGCTGCATGAAGCAGTCGGGCGGACGCGCCACCAGGGCGCAATCGATCTCGCCCGCGGCCAGCATGTTGCTCAGGGACTTGTCGTCCACGCGGGTGAGCCCGACGCCCTTGGGCAGGCTCAGCTCGACCTTCTCGGTCCGTCCGGGCTCGTTGGTGCCGGCCTGGTACCAGTGGATGTCCTGAAGCTTGACGCCGGCCTCGTCCTGCAACCAGCCCCGCATATAGACGGCGGCCGTATGGGCCCATTCGGGCGATCCCACCTTCTTGCCCTTGAGGTCGGCCGGCGCGGTGATCTTGCTGTTGCGGTTCACATAGAAGGCCGAGAACCGGAAGTGGCGCGAGGCCACCACCGGCAGCGCCACGATGTCGGGATCAGGCCGCGTCACCTGGGCCATGAATTTCGCGAATGACAGCTCGCTCACGTCCCATTCGCGATTGAAGGTGAATCGCGCGAAGATCTCATGCAGCTCCGGCATCAGCCAGATCTGCTCGATGCCTTCGGCCTGCACCCTACCCTCGCGAAAATCGCGAAAATGGTCGTAGTCCTCGGTCGCGATCGACAGCTGCAGCTTTTTCATTTGGACCTTTCGACGATGTTCTTCGGCTCCATCGCGAGCTTCGCCTTGGCGACGATGTCGGCCGGGGTATGCACCAGATCCGCGACCACGGCCTGGATCTTGGCGCCCGCGACCGGTGTGACGTCGAGCGCCGCCTTTCTCGAAATCCTCCAGATAGGCCGGATCGGCCATCATCTCGTCGAACGCCTTGCGCAGCAGCGCCACCCGCTCGGCCGGCACGCCCGGTGAGGTCACGAACGGCCGGCCGATCACTACGTCGGTCGAGAACAGCTTCAGGACCTGGCGATCCTGGTCGGATCTCGCCAAGTCGGTCAAAAGCGGCAGGTCCGGATATTCCGGATCGCGCTCGAGCCCGACCTGGGTGATCAGCGTGATCTTTCCGGATGCGAGCCATTCGGCGTTCTCCGCCTTCAGGCTGTTGAAGTTGTTACCCGCGCGCCCTTCGACCTCGCCGCGCTCCATCGCGAGGCCGATCTCGGCGGTGCTCTGGTAGCCGGTGACGAGCCGGAACCGCGTCCCCAACACGCTGTTCATGATGGTCGGATAGATGATGGTGTAGGAGCCGGCGCCGGTCCCGCCCATCAGCACGTCACGCTTGGTCGCGTCCGCGACCGATTTCACGCTCGACGTATGCCAGGTATAGACCGTGGAATTGCTGGACGAGGTCGAGGCCAGCCAGTTGAAATTGGCGGGGTCGAACTGGATGCCTTTGCTGCGGTCCAGGACCTGCGCCATCACGAAGACCGGAATGAAGGTCGCGATGACGGTGCCGTCCTTCGGGGCTTGGCTGAAGACGAAATTGGCCGCCCGGATGTGGCCGGCGCCCGGCATGTTGCGCGGCACGATGGTCGGATTGCCCGGAATGTGGTCGGCGAGATGGCGCGCCACCACCCGGGCATTGGCATCGAGGCCGCCTCCCACCCCGGTACTGATGACGAGATCGATGGTCTTGCCCTTGTAGAAGTCGGCCTGCGCGGCGGCCGGTACCGGTGCCAGCAGGGCCGCAGCCAGCAGGAGGGGCAGCGCCCGCGCCGAGCGGCCAGTCGCAGATCGAGGAAAGCGCATGAATGTGCTCCGGCGCCGTCAGGCAGGGGAGAGAGCGGGCGCGGCGGCTGAGCTAGCCGGCCCGCCGTGCGAACGTCAAGTGAACCGGCCGAGGTCCCGCCGGGCAGGTGCGGCCGCCCTCGAGCCTTTCGGGGCGGATGCCGCCATATGGGCTTGTACCCCGGTTTGAACGGCAATATTGTCCGCTGCTTTCGCTGTGTGGATCGAAAAAAGCTTTTGGGAGGCGATGATGAAAAGTTTGATGTGGCTTTTGGTGCTTGCGTTTCTGCCGACCGCCGCGCTGGCGGCGGATCCGGACTGGGCCTATCCGGTTCCCCCGCAGGGATTGCCGGCTCCCGACCCCGCCAAGGTGGTCAAGGTTCCGGGCAGCGACAAGCAATATACCGAAGCGCAGATCAACGACGCCTTCGCGCCGCCGGATTGGTTTCCCGCCGATCATGCCCCGCTGCCGTCCGTCGTCGCCAACGGGGTCAAGCCCATGGTGCGCGCCTGCGCGCTCTGCCACCTGACCACCGGCGACGGCCATCCCGAATCCGCCAGCCTGGCGGGTCTCAACTCCGCCTATATCATGCGCGCGCTCAGGGATTTCGCGGGCGGAAAGCGCAAGGGCATCCGGACCGGCGTGATGGTCGGCATCGCCAAGGGCATCTCGCCCGAGGACGCACGCGCGGCGGCCGATTATTTCTCCGCCCGCAAGCAGGGCGATGGCTATATCAAGGTGGTCGAGAAGGCCGAGGTGCCGAAGACCGTCGTGGGCGAGGGCGCCATGCGCTTCGTCGCCCCCGGTGGCGGCGAGGAGCCGATCGGCAGCCGCATCATCGTGGTGCCGCAGGAAGAGGCCCTGGCCCGGGCGCGCGATCCGCGCAGTGGTTTCGTGGCTTACGTTCCGCCCGGCAGCATCGCCAAGGGCGAGGCTTTGGCCACGACCGGCGGCGGCGGCAAGACCGTCGCCTGCGCGATCTGTCACGGCGAAGGTCTCAAAGGCCTCAACGAGATTCCCTCGATCGCGGGGCGCGATCCGATGTACCTCACGCGCCAGCTGATGGACATCAAGAGCGGCAATCGCACCGGCACCTGGACCGTGTTGATGAATCAGGTGGTGGCGAAGCTCGACCAGGACGACATCATCGCGCTCGCCGCCTACGTGGCGTCGCGGCAGCCCTAGGCGGCTCGCACGGCGAGCCGCGGCGCGGTTCGCCGCCAGGGTGTTTCGTCGACGGCGAGACACCCGATAGAGGTGCTTCAAACCCCCGACCGACCCTGCCCGGCCAAGCCGGGGAGGGCAGGCGGGGGTTCGGCTTTGGGTGAAGGCTGAATGCCGCCCCGGCAGGAGATCGCCGGTCGTTTGGAAGTGCACCCGAGCGGGGCGGAGTGAAGCGAAGGAGAGAGCGATGTTCGCCAAGATCAATCACATGGCCATGATCAGCCCGATCTATCCGATGCTGGCGAATTTCTACGAGGCCTTTTTCGGTCTCAAGCGCTCCGGCAAGACCAGCCGGCCGTTGAACGCCGTGACGGTGGGCGACGGCTATGTGGGGCTCAACATCAATCCGTTGCGCGACGGCTATGTGGGCGGCCTCGATCACTTCGGGGTGGTGGTCGACGACATCGATACCGTGATCGAGCGCGCCCGCATCAAGTTTCCGCAGGCCAATATCGTCAAGCGGCCGTCGACGCGGCCGTTCGCCAACTACAGCGGCCACGATCCGGACGGCAACATCTTCGATCTCGCCCAGAAGGACGAAGGCGACAAGCTGGTCGGCGTCTACGCCGAGCAGGCCGCCGCAAGGCCGCAGCCAGGACCGCTACCTCAACAAGTTCGCGATCAGGACCGTGAATGCGGAGCGGTGCGCCGAATTCTATCAGTTCGTGTTCGAGCTCAAGCCCAGCAACAAGAACGTGAACCCGGCCGCGGGCGGCCATCATCTGACCGACGGCAGGGTGACGCTCTCGATCCTGCCCTGGTCGATACCGATCTTCGAGAACATGTCGATCAAGCGGCCCGGCCCCGACCATATCGGCTTCAAGGTGGAGAGCATCGAGGCGTTCAAGCAGCACGTCGAGTTGACCTCCGGGATGAATCCCTACGTGGCGCCCATGCGGCTGGGCGGCAGCAAGGAGGCCGACGCCCGCAAGGCCTTCCTGGCGGCGCAGGCCGGCGGCAAGTTCCAGATGGCGGACCCGGGCGGCGTCTGGATCGACGTCACGGACGAGTAATCGGGATGGAGTTCGGCGTCTTCGATCACCTCGACCGCGATGATCAGGCGCTGAGCGACTACTACCGATCGCGGCTGCAGATCGTCGAGGCCTATGATCGGCTCGGCTTCTACGCCTATCACGTCGCCGAGCACCACGCGACGCCGCTCGGCATGGCGCCGAGCCCGAGCGTGTTCCTGGCCGCGGTCGCGCAACGCACGCGGCGGCTGCGCTTCGGCCCGCTGGTCTACGCGCTGCCGCTCTATCATCCGCTGCGCATGATCGAGGAAATCTGCATGCTCGATCAGATGAGCGGCGGGCGGCTCGAGATCGGCTTCGGCCGCGGCTCCTCGCCGAGCGAGCTCATCTATTACGGACAGGACCCGGACAAATCGCAGCAGATCTATGCCGAGGCGCTCGAGCTCGTGGTCAAGGGATTGAGCGAGCGCAGCCTGACCTTCCACGGCGAGTTCTTCCATTTCGACGACGTGCCGATGGAGCTCGAGCCGTTCCAGAAACCGCATCCGCCGATCTGGTACGGGGTGCATGCGCCCGACAGCGCCGCACGGGCGGCGCGCAAGGGCCTGCAGGTGGTCAGCCTCGATCCGCCGGCTGAAACCTGCATCGCCTTCGACAGCTTCCGGGCGGCCTGGCGCGACGCCCGCGGCGCGGCGGCGCTGCCGCTGATGGGGCTCGGGCGTTTCATCGTGGTGGCGCCAACCGACGCCGAGGCGCTCGCCATGGCGCGGCGCGCCTATCCGCGCTGGCACGCGAGCTTCACCCATCTGCGCCGCAAGCATAACCGCATCAACGCGCATCCGCGACCGCCCACCTTCGAGGCGCTCGCCGAGGTCGGCCAAGGCGTCGCGGGCGCGCCCGACACGGTCGCGGCCGTGCTGCGCCGGCAGATCGCGGTTACCGGCAGCAATTATCTGGTCGGCCAGTTCGTCTTCGGCGATCTGTCGCTCGACGAGGCGCTGGGCTCGATCGAGCTGTTCGCGCGCCGGGTCATGCCGCAATTGGCCGCGCTGTAGGGGCCCGCGCGGACCCGGCACGGCCGTCCGACCGGCGGCGGCGCCCGGAAACCCGTTGGATTTCCGCCTGTTGCGCGTTGCCTTTGCGGCAAGCTCCCCCCACATTGAGGCATGGTGCGAGGGGAGCGATACCCGGCATGAAACGACGAGGTTGCGGAGGTTCCGACGATGCGTGACCCCTATGAGATCCTTGGGGTGGCGCGCAGCGCCAACGCGGCTGAGGTCAAGAGCGCCTTCCGGAAGCTCGCCAAGAAGCTGCATCCGGATGCCAACAAGCACGATCCCAAGGCGGCATCGCGCTTCGCCGAGCTCAATGCGGCTTATGAGATCGTCGGCGACAAGGACAAGCGCAAGGCGTTCGATGCCGGCGAGATCGATGCCGAGGGCAAGCCGCGCTCCCACGGCTTCGAAGGCTTCGGCCGCCAGCCGGGTGGCGCGGGCGGCTTCGGTCAGCAAGGCGGCTTCGAGACCTTCACCTGGGGCTCCGAGGGTGCCCAGGCGGCGGGCGGTCGCGCCGGCGCGCGTGGTTTCGGCGGCTTCGAGGATATTCTCAAGGATGTGTTCGGGGCACGCGGTGCCGCCGGGCGCGGCGGTCGTGCGGGCGGCGGCGTTCATTTCGAGCCGGAGGATTTCGGCGCGGCTGCCGGCCGCGACATCGCGGCTGCGCTGACGATCACGCTGCCCGAGGCCGCCAAGGGCGTGAAGAAGCGGGTTGCGCTCCCCACCGGCAAGGAGGTCGAGGTCAAGATCCCCCCCGGTCTCGACGAGGGCCAGCAGATCAGGCTCAAGGGGCAGGGGCTGCCGGGCGCCGGCGGCCGCCGGCGATCTCCTGATCACCGTTTCGGTCACGCCGCATCCGCTGTTCCAGCGCGACGGCGCCGACCTGCGGCTCGATCTGCCGGTCACCCTCTACGAGGCCGTGCTGGGCGGAAAGGTGCGCGTCCCCACCCTCGAGGGCGCGGTCGAATTGGCCATTCCGGCCGGCACCAATTCGGGCCGCACCTTCCGCCTCAAGGGCAAGGGTTTCCCCGGCAAGGAGCGCAAGGGCGATCTCCTGGCCAGCGTCCGCATCGTGCTGCCCGAAGGCCATGACCACGATCTCGACGAGCTGATGCGCAAGTGGCGCGAGGCCAAGCCCTACGATCCGCGCAAGGACATGGCGTGAGGTCTCCGCCCGGCGGCATGCGCCGCGCGGCGGCCGCTTGCGCTGCTTGAAGGTCCGGTGGCCCTATGTCATTAGGGGTGGGCCGGATGCGGCCGGCAGAGCGAGGACAGCATGCCGGAAGCCTCGGGCCTCATGCGCGGCAAGCGCGGCCTGATCATGGGGGTCGCCAACAACCGCTCGATCGCCTGGGGCATCGCCAAGGCATGCCGCGCGCAGGGCGCCGAGATCGCTTTCACCTATCAGGGCGACGCGCTGAAGAAGCGGGTCGAGCCGCTGGCGAGCGAGGTCGGCGGATTGTTGGTCGGTCATTGCGACGTCACCGACCCCGCGACGCTCGATGCCGCATTCGCGACGCTCGAGGAAAAGTGGGGCACGCTCGACTTCCTGGTGCATGCGATCGCCTTCTCGGACAAGAGATCAGCTCGACGGGCGCTATGTCGACACGACGTCCGACAACTTCTCCCGCACGATGCTGATCAGCTGCTACTCGTTCACCGCGGTCGCGCAGCGCGCCGAGAAGCTGATGCCGGCCGGCGGCTCGCTGCTCACCCTCACCTATTACGGCGCCGAGAAGTGGATGCCCCACTACAACGTCATGGGGGTCGCCAAGGCGGCGCTCGAAGCCTCGGTGCGTTATCTGGCGGCCGATCTCGGGCGCCAGCAGATCCGCGTCAACGCCATCTCGGCGGGTCCGATCAAGACGCTGGCGGCGGCCGGCATCGGCGACTTCCGCTATATCCTGCGCTGGAACGAATACAACGCGCCGCTCGGCCGCAACGTCACCATCGACGAGGTCGGCGACACCGCCATGTATCTGCTCTCCGACCTGTCGCGCGGCGTCACCGGCGAGATCCATCACGTCGATGCCGGCTATCACATCGTGGGCATGAAGCACCCCGACGCCCCCGACATCAGCGTGGTCAAGGAGTGAGGCGCCCGCGCCCGCTTTCATGCTGCTCTATTACGTCCGCCACGGCCTGACCGACTGGAATATCGCCGGCCGGCTGCAGGGCCACCGCGATATCCCGCTCAATCCGACCGGCCGCGCGCAGGCGGCTTGCTGCGGCGAAATTCTTCGCGACCTGTTCGCCCGCGATGGCCGCGCGGCCGGGGGCTTCGATTATGTGTCGAGCCCGCTCTCGCGCGCGCGCGACACCATGGAGATCATGCGCGGGACGCTCGGCCTCGCGCCCGCCGGTTATGCGATCGAGCCGCGGCTGGCCGAGATCGGCTTCGGCGAATGGGAGGGGCTGACCTACGACGAGGTGATGCAGCGGGACCCGGACGTGGTGGCGCGGCGGGAAACCGACAAGTGGGAGTTCGTGCCGCCGGGCGGCGAGAACTACCGGCAGGTGGCGCTGCGGGTCGGGGCCTGGTACGCGACGCTCGCGCGCGACACGGTCGTCTGCGCCCATGGCGGCACCGGGCGCGCCCTGATCGCGCTCCTGGGCATCGCACCGCCCGAGCAGGCCGTGCACGAGCCGATCGATCAGAGCGTGGTCTATGTTCTCGGGCCCAACAGCATCACCCGGTACGCGTGACGCCTGCGCCCCGCCATTTGACCCCGGCAGGCACGCGGGCTACCACACGGCGCCAGGCACCAACCCATGTCATTCAACACTTTCGGGCACCTCTTCCGCGTCACCACCTTTGGCGAGAGCCACGGGCCGGCGATCGGCTGCGTGGTGGACGGCTGCCCGCCCGGCATCCCGCTGACCGAGGCCGACATCCAGCCCTATCTCGACAAGCGGCGGCCGGGCCAATCGCGCTTCACCACGCAGCGGCAGGAGCCCGACCAGGTCAAGATCCTCTCCGGCGTGTTCGCCGACGAGCTGACCGGAGCGCAAGTGACGACCGGCACCCCGATCGGGCTCCTGATCGAGAACGTCGATCAGCGCTCCAAGGATTATTCCGACCTCAGGGACAAATACCGGCCGGGTCACGCCGATTACACCTATGACGTCAAATACGGGCTGCGCGATTATCGGGGCGGCGGGCGTCAGTCGGCGCGCGAGACCGCCATGCGGGTCGCGGCCGGCGCCATCGCCCGCAAGATCGTGCCGGCCATGACGGTGCGCGCCGCGCTGGTGCAGATGGGCGAGCACGCCATCGATCGCGCCAACTGGAATTGGGACGAGGTCGGCCGCAATCCGTTCTTCTGCCCGGACGCGAAGCAGGCGGCGTTCTACGCCGACTATCTCGACGGCGTACGCAAGTCCGGCTCTTCGGTCGGCGCCGTCATCGAGGTGGTGGCGGACGGGGTGCCGGCCGGTCTGGGCGCGCCGGTCTACGGCAAGCTCGACGGCGATCTCGCCGCGGCCCTCATGGGCATCAATGCGGTCAAGGGCGTCGAGATCGGCGCCGGCTTTCGCGCCGCCGCGCTCTCCGGCGAGGAGAACGGGGACGAGATCCGCATCGGCCGCGACGGCAAGCCGGTGTTCCTCAGCAACAATGCGGGCGGCATCCTGGGCGGGATCTCGACCGGACAGCCGATCGTGGCCCGCTTCGCCGTCAAGCCGACCTCCTCGATTCTGACCCCGCGCCGCACCGTCGACCGCTTCGGCAACGAGACCGAGATCAGCACCAAGGGCCGTCACGATCCTTGCGTCGGCATCCGCGCGGTGCCGATCGGCGAGGCCATGGTGGCATGCGTGGTCGCCGATCATTATCTGCGTCAGCGCGGGCAGGTCGGCGCGCCCCCGCCGTGGCCCTTCACACCGCCGGACGGTCGCTAGAGCATGTCGGACCTCAACGATGTTCGTGGGCGCGTGGAAGCGGCGGTGGCGGCCTTCGCCAGGGGCGAGATCGTGGTCGTCTCGGACGACAACGATCGCGAGAACGAGGGCGATCTGTTCGTGGCGGCCTCGCTCTGCACGCCCGAGAAGATGGCCTTCATCATCCGCAACACCTCCGGCATCGTCTGCGCGCCGCTGGCGCCCGAGGAAGCCAAGCGCCTGCACCTCGATCCCATGGTGGCCCTCAACGACGCTCCGCTCGGGACCGCGTTCACGGTCTCGGTCGACGTGCGCCACGGCCTGACCACCGGCATCTCGGCCGAGGAGCGCAGCAATACGGTGCGGGCGCTCGCCAACGGCAACAACGGCGCCACCGATTTCGTGCGGCCGGGCCATGTCTTTCCGCTGGTCGCCAAGGAGGGCGGCGTGCTCATGCGCTCCGGTCACACCGAGGCCTGCGTCGATCTCTGCCGCCTCGCCGATCTGGCGCCGGTCGGCGTGCTGGCCGAGCTGATGAACGACGACGGCACCGTGATGCGGGGCGCCGGCGTGAGCGAGTTCGCCCGCCGTCACGGCCTGCAGTGCCTTTCGATCGCCGATCTCATCGCCCACCGGCAGGCGCGCGACAAGCTGGTCAAGCGGGTGGGCGAGTTCCAGTTCGAGAGCGAGATCGGCAAGCTCGCCGGCTATTCCTATGTCACGCCGTTCGATCAGGTCCATCACATGGCCTTCGTCTACGGCCGCATCGGCGACGGCCGGAACATGCTGGCGCGGCTGCACCGCGAAGACGTCATCAGCGACGTGTTCGGCGGCGCCAAGCCGATCCACGCGACGCTGGCGCGCTTCAAGGCCGAGGGGCGCGGCGTGCTGGTATTCCTGCGCGACGGCGCCGCCGGCGTGCCGGCGAGCGCCATCCCGCAGTCGGGCGGCACCGCGTCCGAGGCGGCGCGCACGCGCCAATGGCGGGAGATCGGCCTCGGCGCTCAAATTCTCAAGGACCTCGGCATTTCCTCGATCCGGCTTCTGGCCGGCAGCAAATGGAAATATGTCGGCCTCGACGGCTTCGGCATCGAGATTTTGTCGACCGAAAGCCTGGAAGGTTAGACTGGCCGAAGAGTTGTAGGATGGGTTGAGCTCTTGCGATACCCATCAACCGCCGCCGATGGGTTTCGCATAGCCCGCGAAGACGGGCGTAAACGCCCTTGTGAGCTCACCCATCCTACTTTCTACTTCTCGAACCGCGCCACCAGCTCCACGTGGGCGGAATAGAGGAACTGATCGACCGGGGTCACGCGCGTCAGCCGATAGCCGCCGTCGACGAGAATTCTGGCATCGCGCGCGAATGTCAGCGGATTGCACGATACCGCCACCACGATCGGCACCGGGCTCGCCGCCAGCTCGCCGGCCTGCGCCTGCGCGCCCTGCCGGGGCGGATCGAACACGACGGCATCGAGGCGCGCCAGCTCCTTGGCCATGAACGGCCGCGTGAAGAGATCGCGCCGCTCCGCCGTGATCGGCTTGAGGCGCGGCGTCTTGGCGGCCTCTTGCAGCGCCGCCACGGCGGCCGGGTCCTGCTCCGCGGCCAGCACCTTGGCGCGTTCCGCCAGCCGCAGCGCGAATGGTCCGACGCCGGCGAACAGATCGCCGACGCTCTTGGCCGCCCCGCAATGCTCCAGCACCAATGCCGCCAAGGCGGCCTCGCCGGCGGCGGTGGCCTGCAGAAAGGCGCCCGGCGGCAGCACCACCGCGGCGCTGCCCATGGTCACGATCGGCAGCGCCCGCTGCGCGACGGTCTCGCCGTGCCGGGTCAGGCGGGCGAGGGCGTGCGTCTGCGCCAGCCGCGCCAGTGCGGTCATGCGCGAGGGCGACAGCGGCCCCGAACCGCGCACGTCGATGTCGAGGCCGGCTTGCGTCGCAGTCACCTGGATGTCGAGCGGCTTGCGCTCGGCGGCGAGCGCCTCCGCGATGGCCCAGGCGGCTTCGATCGCGCCGGCGAGCGAGGGCGCCAGCACCGGACAATGATCGATCGCCACCAGCTGATGGGCGCGCAGCGCCGCGAACCCGACCTCGAGCACGTCGTGCCCGCGCCGCCAGGCGTGGAAGACGGCGCGGCGGCGGCCTTCCCCATGGGCGTCCATGAGCGGATCGACCAGCGCGCCGGCCGCCGCAAATCCGCTCTCGGCGAGGGCCTCGACCACCAGGCCGCGCTTCCAATCGCGGTACGGCGCCGGTGCCCAATGCTGCAACGCGCAGCCCCCGCAGGTCCCGAAATGCGGACAGATGGCGGCGATGCGCTCGCGGCTCGCGACCTCGATCGCCAGGAGATGGCGGCGGTCGGGATGGCCGGGCCAGGGGTCGACTTCCGCACGCTCGCCCGGCAGCGTGTAGGGCACATAGAGCGGGCCCGCAGGCGAATCCGCGATGCCGTCGCCGCGCCGGCCGATCCGCGCGATGTCGAGCCGTTCAACCACGCTGCGCACCGATGAGGAATTCGCGGTTGCCGTCGCGGCCCAGGATCGGAGAATCCATGCGGCCGAGCACATTCCAGCCGAGCGCGGCGACCGTGCGCTCCAGATTTTCGCCGACGGCGGCATGGATCGCTGCATCGCGCACGATGCCCTTCTTGACATGGGCGCGGCCGGCCTCGAACTGCGGCTTGATCAGGGCGACGAGCCGCGCCGAAGGCTGCGCCAGGGCGAGTGCCGCCGGCAGAACCAGATTGAGCGAGATGAAGCTCACGTCGATGACCACGAGGCTGGGCGGCGGCGCCAGCCGGCTCGCCGCCAGCGTGCGAATGTCGGTGCTCTCCAGCACCACGACCTCCGGGCGGGCGCGCAGCTTGCGATGCAGCTGGTCGCGCCCGACATCGACCGCGTAGACGCGCGCGGCGCCGCGCGCGAGCAGCGCATCGGTGAACCCGCCGGTCGAGGACCCGACATCGAGACAGACCAGGCCGGCCGGATCGAAGCCGAAACGCTCGAGCGCGGCGCGAAGCTTGACGCCGCCGCGCGACACGAACGGATGGGCGGGCGTCGCGCGCAGGACGGCGTCGGCCGGCAGCTCGAGCGAAGCCTTGCCGACCGGCGTCTCGTTGGCCACCACCAGGCCGGCCTCGATCGCGGCCTGCGCCTGCGCCCGGCTTTCGAACAGGCCCCGCTCCACCAGCAGGCGATCGACGCGCATGCGTTCTGTCATGGCTTGGACTAGAGCATTTTCAGGAAAAGTGGAAACCGGTTTTCCGTCCGAAAATGCGATAACGCAAAAATGCCGAATATGTGGGGCCCGGCGCCATCCGCATGGTAAACGGCGCGCTAATCGGCCGTGAACGATAATGTAAGCAACGGCCGCTATATTGCGGGTTCGGCTGGGTGGGCCCGCTTGGGCACGATCGAACGGATGATGGCCGCAATGACGGAACGCCGAACGGCTGCACGTAAGAAGTCCTTTCTGCAAGGTCGCATCTTCTTCAACAATCGGCGCACCAGCGTCGATTGCCTGATCCGCGATTTTTGCGAGCATGGGGCGAGGCTCGAGTTCTCCAGCATGACCGCCACGCCCGATGTGGTGGAGCTCTACATCCCCAACCGGGACGAGAGCTACCGAGCCAGGGTCCAATGGCGCAACGCCGCCGAGATGGGGGTCGTGTTCGACGCCGAGGATCGTGCGCCGCCGCTCGCGCCCGCGGCGCCGGCCGATTGGTCCGCCCGCATTCACAAGCTCGAGCATGACCTCGGCGTGCTGCAACGCAAGTTCAACGAGCTGCAAAGCGCGATGCGCCAGATCCAGGGCGCGGATTGATGTAGGGCGAATAGCGAATAGCGAATAGTGAGTAGTGAGTAGTGAGTAGTGAGTAGTGCTTTGAGAAGCCGCGGCGCCCCTATTCCCCACTCCCCACTCCCCCCTCACTACTCACTACTCCCTATTCGCTACTCTCTATTCGCCACTTCCTACTCCCCGCCCGGCAACGGAATGAACTCCCTTTCATCTCCCGGCACGGTATCGAAGCGGCCGAGCTTCCAGTCGGCCTTGGCCTGCTCGATGCGCTCCTTGCGCGACGACACGAAGTTCCACCAGATGTGACGCGGTCCATCCATGGCGGCGCCGCCGACCAGGATGACGCGCGCCTCGCTCGCCGCCGTCGCCGACATCGCATCGCCGGGCCGCAGCACCAGGAGCCGGCCGGCCGCGAACCGGTCGCCCGCCATGTCGATCTCGCCCGCCACCACGTAGAGGGCGCGCTCCTCCGCCTGCGCATCGATCGGCAGCACCGCGCCGGGCGTGAGGGCGGCGTCGGCAAAGATGGTGTCGGACAGCGTCGGCACCGGCGAGCGCTTGCCGTAGAGGCTGCCGATGACGACCCGCACGATCTTGCCGTCGCCGGCCACGACCGGAAGGTCGGCCTGATCGTGATGCGCGAAGGCGGGTGCGATCTCTTCATCGCGCGGACGGCATGGCGAGCCACAGCTGGACGCCATGCAGCCGCTCGCCGCCGCTGCGATGGTCGGGGGCGGTGCGCTCGGAATGCACGATGCCGCGGCCGGCGGTCATCAGGTTGACGTCGCCCGGATGAATGGCCTTGGCGCTGCCGAGACTGTCGCGATGCATGATCTCGCCATCGAACAGGAACGAGACGGTGGCGAGCCCGATATGGGGATGCGGCCGCACGTCGATGCCCTGGCCGGCGCGGAACTCGACCGGCCCGAAATGGTCGAAGAAGATGAAGGGCCCGACCATGCGCCGCCGCACATGGGGAAGCGCGCGGCGGACCGCGAAGCCGCCGAGATCGACGCTGCGCGGCACGATCACGAGATCGATGGCATCGCCGGCGGCCGCATCGCCGGGAGCCGGATCCGGGACGGGAGAAAAGCTCATCGTGGTTGCTCCGTTTTGGTGCGCGACCATGTTGGTGACGCATGCGCTCGGCGAACTCAGTCGCAGCGCAATGACCAAATCAGGTTCCGCCGCCGTCGCCGATGACCGTATAGGGTGCCCAGAACAGCGGATGCGCATAGGTGAACAGGGTCTTGCCGGTATCGTCCACGAAACCCGGACCGTCGAGCAGGCCCATCATCGCTCGCCGCAGCGCCTCGGCACGGGTGAGCTTCGGGTCGGACGCCTGCCGCCGGAACACGTCGGCGATCAGCGCCCGCGCGGATTGCGAATGCACCGACCAATTGGTGACGAGGAGCGTGCGCGCGCCGGCATAGAAGAATGCGCGCCCCAGGCCGGAAGCTGCTTCCGCACCCTGCGCCGGCGCCCGCGCCGGTATTGCAGGCGGACAATATGACCCAATCGGCATTGAGCTTGAGCGTGAGGATGTCCTCCATCGTGAGCAATCCGCTGCCGGTGATGCCGGCGACCCTGCGGGCGGTCAGCGCCAGCGCTGGCTGGTCCAACCCTTCGATGTCGTCCGCCATCAATCCGTGCGTCGCAAAGGCGACGATGCGGTAAGCCGACAATTTCGTGGCCCTGACCACGCGCTCATTGGCGTCCTTGCCGAGCTTGAGCGTCGTTCCGGGATCGACCCCGAGTGCGGCGGCGATCGCGCGCAATTCTTCGGCCGTATCGGGCAGCCGCGGCAGATTGGCGAGATTGACGTCGAAAATGCCGGGCTGGGAGGCCGCTGCGCAGCCCGAGGGGCGGCGCCGCAGCCGGGGTTGCTGCGGCCAGCTCCGGGCCGCCGGTGCCGGCTTGATCGGCCGGCGGCGGGTTTGCGGCAACGAGCTCGGCCTGCGCGGCGTCGGCAGCCTGCGCCAGGTTGAAATAGGGATCGCCGAAGCCGATGAGCTTCTCGCGATGCGTGTCGGCGACCGCCGTCGTGCGCAACGCCCGCAAGGCCGACACCGAGGGCATCACCGTGACCGCATGATCCCGCGCCAGCCAGGGCACGCCGCGGTATTCGGCGAACAAGAGCGACGGATCGGGCGCAAGCTCGGTCGGTGCGGTCGGCAGCAGTCCCAGCGGCAGGAATCCCAGCGCACCATTGGTGACGACGATCAGGTTCCGGGCGGGCCGCCAGGCATCCTCGATGGGCTGCAGCAGCGTGGCGTAGAGGCCGTGGGCGAGCGCGACGTCGAAGGGCGGAATTTCGCGTGCGGTCAGGGCATCCGGCTCGAGCGCCTCGCGCAGCTTGGCGACCTTCTGGTCGAGCTCGCTGCCCGTGATCGCCAGCTCCCGGAAAGTCACCGGTCCGTTCTTCGCGGCCACCCAGACGAAGCTCGCGTTCTCGCCGAAATAGAACGACAGCAGAGCTTCGCCCTCGCGCAGCACCGCCCGAATATCGGCTGCGCGGACCGGCGGCGGATCGATCAGATTGGCGTAGGTGGGGAACCGCTTTGCCAGCGCGCGCTCGGCGGCCGCGTGGTCGGTACGCAGCTTGGCGACCTTGGCCTGCATGCCCTTGACCGCCTTGTGTCGCGCTGATCCGAGGGCTGGGCGAGCAGGCTGGCCAGATCGGTGACGGCCGCGTTGAGTTGCTTGCTCAGATCCTGCTCGGTCCGCGCCAAGCCGCCGAGTGCCGGATCCTTCGTGGCCGACCGCGCCAAGGCCTGCGCCAGCGCGCGCTGC
The DNA here is from genome assembly GCA_963744275.1 of uncultured Alphaproteobacteria bacterium. GTDB lineage: Bacteria > Pseudomonadota > Alphaproteobacteria > Rhizobiales > Xanthobacteraceae > VAZQ01. The sequence continues at coordinate 52,306 of CAVUSX010000013.1, read as the reverse complement.
ACCGCCTGCCCGCGGAGCTTGTCGGCGAGCCCGATCGTCTCCTCCGCCGTGGCGGTGCCCGCCAGGGAAGAATCGCGCGCCAGCAGCTCGATGTAGTTCTCCAGGATGTAACGGTTCCGGTTGGCGATCGCACCGGCGGTCAGGCTGTCATCGTTCTCTTCCTGTCGGGCCAATTCGAGCAGGATCGGAATCGCCGCCTTGAAGGCCGCGGCGGCTTCGCTCCCGCGCCCGGCCTTCGCCAGAGCGCTGGCCAGATAGCCGCGCACCACCGCGGTCGCCGGGCTGTTGTCGCCGGAGCGCGCCCGTTCGCGCTCGAGCTTCCGGCTTGCGAGATCGACCGCCGCGGCGGCCCGGCCGGTCGCGATCAATTGCTTGATGCGCGGCGTCTCGTTGACGACCGCTTCCCGGCGCGGGGCATCCCAGCCGGCCACCAGCCGATCGATCTGGTCGTAGATCTTCTGCGCCTGATCCGGCTGATTGCGGTCGTCCAGGATGTGGGCAAGGTGCTGCAGATTGCCGATGACGCGCGCCGCCTCATCGGGCAGGCCGACGCTGCGATAGATATCGAGAGTCGCCCGGGTCAGCTTCTCGGCATCCTCGCTGCGCCCCTCCCCGTCCAATGCCTGAGACAGCACCGCTACGGCGACGCCGGTCTCCTCGTGATACTTTCCCAGCCGCTGCAAGCGACGAAGCAGGACCTCGCGAGCGTCGACCTCGCCCTCCAGCGCGCGGCCCTCAAGCACCTTCATGCGGGCTTCGTTGAGCTGAAACGAATCCACGAACCGCTCGAACTCCTCGCGCGGCGGAAAATCCCCCCCTTCCAAATTGATTTGCTCATCATAATGGTTGAGCGCGTCGATTTGCGCCTGGCGGCCGTGACGATAGACCGCCTCCGCCTCGGCGTATCGGCTCTTGAGCTCGTAGAGGTAGCCGTCCACATCGTCCACGCTCGACTGATATCCCGGCCGAAACGGATCGGCGCTGGCCGCCGACCAGGAACGCGATTGGGCCAGCAAACCATGGAGGTTTCGGTCGAGTCGCTCGATCCCCTCCATGTTGTCGGCGGCGCCTTCAACGTGGGCGAGCTCGCTGTAGAGCGAGAACAATCGGCTGGGCTCGATCCGCTCGAGATTGCGGATCTCCGCCATTATGAGCGGAACCGCGCGCTTGAAGTCGCCGACGCGAAGCAGGAGACGGTGCAGGAATTGCTGGTAACGGCTGGTCACGCGCTTGTAGTTCTGGCCTTTGCCGAGCTTGAGCGCCTCTTGCGCATCGGCAATGGCGTCGATCAGGCGCCCCATCTGCGCGCGCGCCTGCGCCCGATGCAAATAGGCTTGGCCGCGGTCCGCGTCGGCAAGATCGGGCGGAATATCGCGGTCCGCGTCGGCCGCAAGCGCTGCCGCCTTGTCCGGGTCCGGCTTCTCCTGGTCGAGCAGAGCGATCACGTCCGCACCGCCGTCCTGGGTGGTGACGGCCGGGACCTCTTGCGCCGCGCCGCCGGAGCCGGCCGACAATAAGCACTCGAAACTCAACGCGATAACGACGCAAAGGCGCCTTGCGCTTCTCGGTGCCATCGGGGTTTCTCCAAAGGCCTCGAATATCCGTCAGGGATTGGACCCGAAGCGGGCTCTCGTGGTCATCTTCGACGCAAGCGCGCAGGCGCCACCTTGCCTCCCGTTCGCGGTGGATGCCGGCTACGCGACACAGCAACCAGACCTGCGTCGGCGCCGGGAGCCGGATCTGGAGCAGGAGAAAAACTCATCGTGGTTGCTCCGCTTCAGGCCGCCCTCGTTTCCCCCTCCGTTCCCGCCTCCGCCCGCGCCCCGGCGTGGCGCAGCAATTCCCAGCAAGCACGGACCGGAGCGCGGTGGAGCGCCCCGCATCCGCTCGCTTGCGTCGTCACCTCAGGCCCGCGGCCCCGACGCCGGACGGGCCGCGTCAGCTATCAGGCCGGCTATTTCACCCTGGCCTGGATCTTGTCGAGGCCCGCCTTGGCGCAGGCTTCGTCATGGGTGCCGCCGCCCTGCTGGCCGTTGGCGCCGCCGAAGGCGATCGCCCCGACGAGGTCGTTGCCGGCCATGATCGGCAGCGCGCCCGCCCGCGGGAAGATGCTCTTGTCGGCCTCGAGCTTGGCCTTCAGGGCCGGGTCCTTTTCCGCCTCGGCTTGGATCTCGGAGCTCGGCTTCTTCATTTGGATGGTGGCGACGCCCTTCTTGGGGCTGAGCACCGAGGCGTTCGGCGAAGCGCCGTCGGCTGACACCAGCACCCGCAGGACGCCGGCGGAATCGAGAACCGCCGCGGCTCCCTTCACGCCTTGGCTGAGGCAGGTGCTGACCGCCGCCTGCGTGGCCTCGAGCGCGAGCGCCATATCCAGCCCCCGCGCGGGCGGCTGCGGCGGCTGCCCGCCTTGCTGGGCGAAGGCGGTGCTGGTCGTGGCGGCGAGCGCAAGCGCGCCCAGTGTCATGAGCGATCGATTCATGGGAGTCCTCCAGGTTTGTTCTTGGTGCAGGATCGGATGAGTGACGTCTGAAAGGCTATCCGTTGCCGGACGGATCGGCAAGTTGGGGGTTCCCCTGCCGCGACCCCCACGAGCCCCTTCCGGGCGCAGGGAGCGTTGGTGTAGCCTTGCTCGAGAGCTGCCGGCGGGACGTGCCGAAATCCCGATCATTGCAATTGGCGGCACGCGTGCCGTCGGCGGGCCCCGACTTTTCGACCCCTATTTCTCGAGCTCGACCGGAATGGGCCTGCGGCTTTGCCTTGGGGGCCGCTCGGGTCGCGATGACGGGGAGTACGACCATGCCTTTGCGAAGCGTGCTTGTCCGAACCGCGTCCATGACGGCGCTCCTGCTTCTGATGTTGATCGGCAGCGCCAGCGCGCGCGATGAAACAAGATATCCCGACTTGAGGGGCCAATGGACCGCGATCGGCGGTTCAGTGAAATTCGTCCCCGACAGGCCGCGCGGTCTCGGACAGGAAGCTCCGCTCACGCCCGAGTATCAGGCCCTCTTCGAGGCCAACCTCAAGGACATGGCGGAAGGCGGCCAAGGCACCGACCCGACCACGTGGTGCCTTTCGCCCGGAATGCCGCGCGTGACCAACGGCTATGGCGAGATCGAGTTCGTCGTGACGCCGGAAACGTTCCACGTCCTGGTCTTTCACGTTCTCGACAGCCGCCGCATCTTTACCGACGGGCGCGACTTTCCGACCGATGTGGAGCCGTCTTTCCTCGGGATTTCCATCGGCCGTTGGATCGACACCAAGGGAGACGGCCGCTACGACGTGCTGGAGGTGGAGACGCGCAACCTGAAAGGTCCGCGCGCCTTCGACGCCAGCGGACTACCCCTGCATGCGGACAATCAGACCATCGTGAAGGAGCGCTACACCTTCGACCAGACCGATCCGGACGTCATCAGCAACGAGGTCACCGTCTTCGACCATGCTTTGACGCATCCTTGGACGGTGACCAAGCACTATCGCCGCAGCCCCAACCCACACCCGTGGTGGGTCGAGGACAACTGCATGGAGAACAACAATCACATCCGCATCCAGGGGGAGGCCTACTTTCTCAGCGCCGACGGCATGATCATGCCTGCAAAGAAGGGGCAACGGCCTCCTGACCTGCGCTATTTCAACCAGCCGCAGAAGTGACGCGCTCGCGCGGCCGCGGCCCCTTATTGGAAGACGATCATGTCGGTGCGGCTCAGCGTCGCGGCATGTGGCTTGAGCGGCGTGTTCGTGAGGTTGGAATTTCCCTGGTTGAGTATCTGATAAAAGCCGATCGTGGTTTCATAGTCGGTTGCGGCCGCGGTCGCATCCATGGGCACCACGACGGTGTAACCGCGCACCGTCGCTCCGACCGAGGTGTAGGCCAGAGACCCGCTGACCTTCCAGCCGGCCATGATGAGCGTCGTGATCCCCTTGGCCTTCAGCGCCTTGTCGAGATCGCTTTCGTAGAACCTGTCCTGCTCGGTATTTGCGATCTTGATGTCGCCCGGCTGGGGCGCAACCTCGGGCAGCCATTTGGACATGGTCCGCTCCCGCGTGCCGTAGGCCACGACGACGCCGGCCTTGCGCGCCCGCCCCATCAGGGCGGCCGCGGCCGGCAGCATTTGGCCCAGGCATTTCGGTTGCGATTTGCAGATGGGATCGACGTAGTCGAGCACCAGCAAACCCGTCGTCGCGGGGCTGAGGACGACCCGGACCGGGTCCGGCAGCGCAGGCATTTGCAGCGTCACCATTGGCTTGCCGGGAGCGGCCATTGACCCTGGCGCGCCGGTTTGCGCCAGAGCGGTTTCGCCGCCGACCGCGAGGACGAGACCGCTGGTCAACAGCACAATGCGAAAAAGCGTCATGTTGGAATCTCCTCGAGGACTGATACCGGTGGGCGCGCTCCCACCACCTCGCGACAGTCGCGCACCGAGTGCCGCCGCCGCCGGGATCAGCAGAACACGGAACCTCGAGGAAGGGAAGGCGGACGAAATACGGCCTGGATCGCTGTTCGGAGGGCCCACCGTCCGAATCCGATCAATTCCAGCTTGGGCCAAGCCCGGCAATCCTCAGAACCAGCAGCCCTTTTTCCGGTCTTCCCCGGTGCCCGAATCCTCGATTCTACAGCAACAGCTGCCGGTGAGATTGCGTCGGCGGGGGAACAGTGCGAAGGGTGGCCGATGTCGGCATTTTGGGCGCGGTTTGGCAGAATAGAATTGTGGCTCGGCTATCCGCTCGCGTTCGCGCTCGGCCTGGCGCTCGGCGGGATCATCGTCGCCAGCGTTCCGACCGCGCCGGCATCATCGGGGCTGCGCTACGTCCAGTCGGAGGTCAGGTCGGACCGGCCACGCTTTGCGTTCGCGACCAAGATCGTGGTGCAGACCGACAAGGTGATGGCTGCCCCTTTCGATGTGACCATCACTTGCGATGGAGAGATCAGCGACGCGGATTGGGATTTGATCGGGTCTCGTGAGCAAGACCCTGCCGGTCCCAGTGCCCAGCCGGCGGAGCCGGTCGGGAAACACCTTCACGGTGCGGGTTCTCAGTCCAGATTTTTCGCCGGAATACACCGTGGCGGCGGTTCTCTATTCGAAGGCTTCGCTCGGCATCAAAGGGGTGGAGGTCAAGTCCATCGGGCCCAAGTAGCGGCCGGATCGAAGTGGCCGTGGCCGTGAGGCGGGCCGTCGACCTGGTCTCGGCCTGATGGTTTCCCCCCGAAGTCGCCGTGCTGAAACCGGCGCCGGCCCCATCCGGCGCCGCAAGACGTTCGACCATCTGGCGAACCATGCCGATACCGGCTTTGACGCTCCTTCGCCGAAACCAGGAAAGCCGAGGCGACCGGCAATGAGAACCCGAGATCGGCTGTACGACGCAAACGAGCCCCGAAGGTGCGCCACGTGACCCACATGAGTGGCGACGCCTGGGTTTCGTCGACCCATCGGCCGATGGGCTTTACGGAATTCGTCATCGTGATCGCGTCGATCATGGCTTTGAACCCGCTGGCGATGGACATGATGCTGCCGGCGCTGCCCAATATCGGGGCGACATTCGGCATCGCTGCGGCCAACCGGCCACAGGAGGTGTTGTCGACGTTCCTGCTCGGCTTCGGGGTCGGCCAATTCGTGATGGGACCTCTGTCCGACCGCTTCGGGCGCCGCCCGGCTCTGCTCGGCGGCATGACGGTGTATTTCGTCGCCAGCGTACTGGCGATCTCGGCGCCGTCGTTCGAGACATTGCTGCTGGCGCGTGTGCTGCAGGGGCTGGGCACCTCCGCCACCCGCGTGATCGCGACCTCGATCGTCCGCGACTGCTACGCCGGCCGCCGCATGGCCGGCGTCATATCGTTGGCGATGATGGTCTTCATCGCGGTGCCGGTGGTCGCGCCGTCGCTCGGCGAGGCGGTGATGCTGCTGACGCAGTGGCGCGGGATCTTCTTCGTGCTGATGCTGTATGGAGCGCTGACGCTCGCCTGGAGCGCGCTCCGGATGCCGGAGACCCTGCCGCTGTCCGAGCGCAAGTCGCTCGCGGTCCGCGACGTGCTCGACGCCTTCCGTCAGACGGTGACCAACCGCCAGACCATCGGCTATGCGCTGGCGGCCGGCGGCGTGCAGGCCTCGCTTTACGGTTTCGTGTTCTCCTCCCAGCAGGTGTTCACCGGAATCTACCAGCTCGGAAATTACTTCCCGCTGGCATTCGCCGCCATCGCGGTCGGCATCGCCCTTGCGGGCTTTCTCAATGCCCGTTTTGTCGGCCGGCTCGGCATGCGGGGGATTTCACATGGCGCCCTGACCGGCTTCCTCGCGGTGGCCGCAGTCATGCTGCTGGGAGCGAAGACCCAGATGTTGCCGCTGCCACTGTTCATGGCGCTCGCGGCGCTGATGATGTTCGCGTTCGGGCTGATGTTCGCCAATTTCACGGCGCTCGCGTTGGAGCCGCAGGGCCATATCGCCGGCACCGCTTCCTCGCTGTACGGGTCGATCACCACCCTCTCCGGTATCGGGATCGGCACCATGATCGGCCAAGCCTACGACGGAACGCTGCTGCCGTTTGCCGACGGATTTTTCTTCTGCGCGCTGGCCGCGCTGGGGGTCGTGTTGGTGGTGGAAAGGGGCCGGCTGTTCAAGCCTGGCCGGGCTTCCAACGCTTGATCGCAACCGACGGTCCCCCGCCAGCCGCAGGGCGATTGGATGTTGCAGAGCGGTGCCGCGTTCGCCACCTCTCCCCGCGTGCGGGGAGAGGTCGGATCGCGCAGCGATCCGGGTGAGGGGGCGTTTCCACAAGCTCAAACTCGCGGAGGGGCCCCCTCACCCGGCGCTCCGCGCCGACCTCTCCCCGCGCGCGGGGAGAAGTGGAGGATGCGGCTCCATCGGATGCGATCGCCCTGCCGCCAGCCGGGAGGGCAGGGTCGCGGCCTACTCCACGTCGAGCGGCGTGGTGCCGGTCGGCTTGCCGGCGGCGTCGAGCGTGATCTTCTCCACCCGCGCCTCGGCCTGGCGCAGCAATTCCTCGCAGCGGCGCTTGAGCAGCTCGCCGCGCTCATAGATGGCGACCGATTCCTCGAGCGGCACCTTGCCCTCCTCGAGCCGCTTGACGATCGTCTCGAGCTCCTCGATGGCGCGCTCGAAGGACAGCTGCTTGACGTCGGAATGGGTGGTATCGGCCATGCTCGGTTCCGGTTGCCTCTGGCGCTGCACTCTGTTGCCTCAGCCCCGCATCAGCGCCGTGACGTGGGCGGCCGCCGACTGCGCCAGGGCTTCGAGGTCGTAGCCGCCTTCGAGCACGGAGACGAGGCGGCCCTGCGCGCTCTGGTCGGCCACCGCCATGATCTGGCGCGTCACCCAGTCGAAATCCGCCTCGACCAGGTTGAGGTTGGCGAGCGGGTCGCGCATATGCGCATCGAAGCCCGCCGATACCACGATCAGGTCGGGCCGGAAATCCCGCAGGCGCGGCAGGATGACCTCATCGAACGCGGCGCGGAACTGCCGGCCGTCGTCGCCGGCGCGCAGCGGCGCGTTGACGACCGTGTTGTGCTTGCCGCGCTCGGTGACGGCGCCGGTGCCGGGATAAAGCGGCATCTCGTGGGTCGAGCAATACATCACGCTCGCGTCCGACCAGAAGATCTCCTGCGAGCCGTTGCCATGGTGCACGTCGAAATCCACGATCGCGACCCGCTCCAGGCCGTGCCGCTTCTGCGCATGCCGCGCGGCGATCGCCGCATTGTTGAACAGGCAGAAACCCATCGGCCGCGTGGTCTCGGCATGGTGGCCGGGCGGGCGCACCGCCACGAACGCATTGGGGGCGCGCTTTCCGATCACCTCGTCGACCGCCAGCGTAGCGCCGCCGGCCCCGCGCAGCGCCGCCTCGAAGCTGCCGGGCGACATGGTGGTGTCGGCGTCGAGCCGCACCAGCCCCTGCTTGGGCGTCGCCGCCTCGATCTCGCGCACGTAATCGAGCGGATGGCAGAGCCCGATGGTCTCGAAGCTGGCGGCGGGCGCCTCCATGCGGGCGAGGTGCTGGAACTGCTCCTGCTCGAGCGCCTGCTCGACCGCGCGCAAGCGATCGGGCCGCTCCGGATGGCCGGCCGGCGTCAGGTGGTTGAGACAGGCCGGGTGGGTGACGAACAAAGTGGACATGACAGACATTTATTGGTTTGCAAGCGGGGCGGGAAGGGGGCGGGTGCTGTTTCCACTCATGAAACTGGAATTCGTTGCGCCAAAAGCGCGCCGGGCCCCCGCCCGCGCGCGCTCTTGTCGATGTCAGCATCGGGCTCAAAGCGGCCTGTTTGCGTGATGGGTGCGGGCCGCATTGTTCTTGGTCGTTCGCGCCCGAAATTCGCCTGCAGAATCAACATGGCTCATTGTAAACAACAATGGAATCCGCGGCGCCTGGGCAGAGTGTGCGAAACCAGCGATGAAGCGCCACGAATGACCGAAACTAGCAATGCGCATCAATGCAAGGAACATTTGCTGGACCTTGGGCCACGGGGGCGGCCCCCAAATGCGGAGCATGGCTTGCGAATTGCGCCGGTCTCGTCAAGCAAAGTCCGAAACAAAAACCCGGCGTGGCTTCCCACCCGGGTGAAATTGGCGCAATTCGCGAGTTTCATTTTCCCGAATAAGCTGATTTGCATAACCGGGTCAAGCGACGTCGGGGCCTGACCATCGGAAAGCGTGCCAGCTTCCGACGTCATAGTGTCACTGCGGACAAGCAATGCCCGCTTTCATCGACCGTGGCGCGCCAGTCTTCGCTGGAACACCATGCAGCAGCCTGCAGCACCCTTTCCCGCGCAGAGGGCTTCGCTATGGCGCGAACCGGCCAGCCCATCGGGATTACGCGGCCGACCCGATAGGTCGGGCGCGCTTGATGCGCTCGCGGTCGCGTGGCGAGTGCATCGCTTCCCAGATGTCGCTTCGCCGCTGCACGTTGAGCCAGAAGTCGGGACTATTGCCGAACACGCGTGCAAGGATGAGCGCGGTCGGCGCTGTTACAGCGCGGCGGTCGTTGCACAATTCGTTGACGTGCTTGCGATGTACACCCATGGCCTCCGCCAAGGCGCCTTGTGTGAGGCGCATTGGCTTCATGAATTCCTGAACCAGAATTTCTCCGACCGTTGCCGGCTTGCGCTTTGTCATCAGCATGGAAGGTCCTCAAAGATAGCTGTGGTCGTCGAGATGGACGCCGGATGCTTCACCCCGACGGCCATCCCATCGAAAGATGAGCCGCCACTGTTTGTTGACGCGAATCGAGTGAAGACCCTCCAGCTTGCCACGCAGCTTTTCGAAGTGGTTGCTCGGCGGCACGCGCAAATCGAGATCGGTCGTCGCGTCATCGATCATCTGCAGCTTGCGAAAAAGACGGCTCTCCAGATCCGGAGGGATGTTCCGCGAGCGGACGTCGTCCACAAAGAACGCGCGCAACCAATCGTCCCGGAAACTGGAGATCATTCGCACGCCTCGAAATGTGAGGCAATGTACCGCTCTACGGGTCAGCCGTCAAGATTGGCCCGAGTTGCCGGCCGGGCTAGCCAGCGCTTGACATGCAAGTCATTACTTGCCTATTATTAGGCAAGTAATGACTTGCATGTGGCACCATGGCAGAGCGCGACGACACCGACGTGCTTTTCAAGGCCCTGGCCGATCCCAGCCGGCGCAAGCTGCTGGACCTGCTGCATGCGCACGACGGCCGCACGCTCAACGAGCTGTGCGAGCACCTGGACATGACGCGGCAGGGCGTGACGCAGCACCTGGACCTGCTGGAGGCGGCGAACCTGGTCGCCACGGTGCGACGCGGTCGCGAAAAGCTGCACTTCCTCAATCCAGTGCCGCTGCAGGAGATCTACGAGCGCTGGATTGCCAAGTTCGAAAAACCGCGCCTGAAGGCGCTCTCAAATCTGAAAAAACGCATGGAGAAAGCCAATGGCTAGATCGACCTTCGTCTACGTGACCTACATCCGCACCACGCCGGAGAAGCTGTGGTCGGCACTGACCGACGTCGAGTTCATGAAGCAGTACTGGTTCGGCATGCACTGCGAATGCCAGTGGACGGCGGGATCCTCGTGGAAATTGGTGTCCAGCAACGGTCAGATCTTCGACGCCGGCGAGATCATCGAGGCCGAGCCGCCACGGCGCTTGGTGATCCGCTGGCAGCACCAGAACAAGCCCGAGCTCAAGGCCGAAGGCTCGTCGCAATGCACGATGGAGCTGGAGCCCGTTGGAACGGCGGTCAAGCTCTCCATCACCCACACCATCGAGCGCGACCCTTCGAAGCTCATCGCGGCGGTGTCCGGCGGCTGGCCGAAGATCGTCTCCAACCTGAAGTCCCTGCTGGAGACCGGCTCCATCGCTCTGGAGGAACCCTATCCCATTGAGAGCGCACGCTCAGCCTGATCGTCGTATCATTCAATGATACACCTCTCCTTGCTTCCGTGACAAACGAAGCCGTCATCAACGGCGAACGTCCGAAGAGCTTTCCAGCCGAGCTGGTCAAGGTGGCGCGCCGGAAAATCGCGCTACCTCGAGCCGCTCCAGGCAACCGTCTCGAGGCTTTGGCAGGCGATCGCACGGAACAACACTCGATCAGGATCAACACGGTGGAGCTCGAGCTCCAAAGGGAAAGTTGATGAAGCACTTCATCGTCGAGGCGACGTATCTCGTGCCTTTCGAGAAGATCCAGGAGGTCATACCCCCGCATCGGGCTTGGCTGCAGAAGGGCTATGACCTGGGACTATTTCTATGTTCTGGGCCACGGAATCCGCCCGTTGGCGGGTTTCTGGTCGCGCGCGCGAAATCGATGGCGGATCTCAAGTCAATGTTTGAGGAGGAGCCGTTCGCGATCGCAAAGCTTGCGAGCTATACGTTCAAGGAATTCGAGCCCGTGAAGCGGCAGCCTTGGACCGAGGGATGGTTCAGCGAGAAAGCTGAAACGCCGGCCTAGCGGACTTCGCAAGCGGTCGGCACATCAGAATTAGGCATTGGAGGCGGCGCTCTATCCGGCCAGCGCCGCATCGGTGTCGAGGACGCCGTCGGCGCCCTCGATCACGCTGCGCTCGAGACCGCGCGCCTGCACCGCGATGTTCTCGGCGAAGAACCGGGCGATGGCGATGCGCGCCGCCGGCTCCGCGCCGGCATCGTCCGGCAATCGCCGTCGCCGCCAGCGCTTCCTCGGCCAGGTACGTGCCGCCGGCCGCGGTCGCGAACAGGCGCAGATAGGGCGTGGCGCCGGCGAGCGCCGCGTCCTGCTGCGGGCGCGCCTGCAGCCACAGCGTGGCGCGCTCCAGGCTGTCGAGCGCTTCGCCAAGCCGCACGCCGGTCCAGCCGAAGGCCGGATCGTTGATCGCGTCGATCGCCGCGACGGTGCGGCGCAGCTCGTCCATATAGGCCTTGACGGCGGCGCCGCCGGAGAGCGGCAGCTTGCGGACCACCAGGTCGATCGCCTGGATGCCGTTGGTGCCTTCATAGATGGGGGCGATGCGGGCATCGCGGAAATGCTGGGCGGCGCCGGTCTCCTCCACATAGCCCATGCCGCCGTGTACCTGGACACCGAGCGAGGCGACCTCGCAGCCGATATCGGTGGCGAAGGCCTTGGCGGCGGGCGTGAGCAGCGAGGCGCGCTCATGCGCGGCCTGCCGGGTCGCCGCGTCGGCGCCGAGCCGGGCGCGGTCGAGCGCGACCGCGGTCGCGTAGCAGATGGCGCGCGCCGCGCGGGTGAGGGCCCGCATGGTCATGAGCATGCGCTTGACGTCCGGATGGGCGATGATCGGGCTCGCGCCGTCGCCGGCTCCGGTCGCCGCGCGGCCCTGCCGGCGCTCGCGCGCATAGGCGAGCGCCTGCTGGGTGGCGCGCTCCGCGATGGCCACGCCCTGCAGGCCGACCGCCAGCCGCGCCTGGTTCATCATGGTGAACATGCAGGCCATGCCGCGGTGCTCCTCGCCGATCAGGAAACCGGTGGCGCCGCCTTGATCGCCATACACCATGGTGCAGGTGGGCGAGCCATGGATGCCGAGCTTGTGCTCGACCGAATGGGCGCGCACGTCGTTGCGGGCGCCGAGCGAGCCATCCGGATTGACGGCGAATTTGGGCACCAGGAAGAGCGAGATGCCGCGCGTGCCGGGCGGCCCGTCCGGCAATCGCGCCAGCACCAGATGAATGATGTTGTCGGTGAAGTCATGCTCCCCATAGGTGATGAAGATCTTCTGTCCGGTGATCCGGTAGCTGCCGTCGGGCGCGCGCTCGGCCTTGCTGCGCAACGCGCCCACGTCGGAGCCGGCCTGCGGCTCGGTGAGCTGCATGGTGCCCATCCATTCGCCCGATATGAGCTTGGGCAGATAGATGCGCTTGAGCGTGTCGCTGCCGTGATGCACCAGCGCATCGACGCCCGCCATGGTCAGCACCGGGCCGATGCCGAAGGCCATGCAGGCCGAGTTCCACATCTCGAGGCAGGCCGCGTTGATGGCCTGCGGCAAGTCCTGGCCGCCCCATTGGGAGGGCGCCGCGAGCCCGTTCCAGCCGGCCGCCGCCCAATCCCGGTAGGCCTGCCGCCAGCCCGGCGGCGTGGTGACGGCACCGTCGCGGAATGGCGTGCCGTGGCGGTCGCCGATGACATTGAGCGGCGCCAGCACGTCGGTCGCGAACCGGCCGGCCTCGCCCAGAACCGCATCCACCAGGTCCTCGGCGAGATCGCCGTAGAGGCCTTGCGCCAGCGCCGGCGCAAAGCCGGTCGCATGCTTGAGCGCAAAGGCGATGTCGGCGACCGGCGCCCGGTAGGTCATGGGATTTCTCTCAGCTCTGACGGGGTGAATTGGCCGGCGCGGCGCCACCGCGGCCGCCTCGATGAGCATGTTCTCCAAGTTGCAACCAATCTAGCCGCGGGGGGCCTCGGGTCAACCGAGCCGGGCAGGGGGCGCCCGCGCCAGCCGAGGCCCCGATCGCCCCGTCCGAACCGGAATGCCTGAGCTGGAATGCATTGATCGTGCCGGATGGCGCCGCTATACCGGGCGCGGCTCAAAGCACACGCGGCGTTTTGGGGCGTAGCCAAGTGGTAAGGCAGCGGATTTTGATTCCGCCATCCCCTGGTTCGAATCCAGGCGCCCCAGCCAGCACTCAAGCTGCTGAGTTCTCGGCCACGACTTCGTTGCGGGGACGTCCAATCGTGCGGCTGGGTCGAGCAACGCACGTGCGACGCGGCGCGCGAGGCTGCGTGCATTCAAGGAATTAGTTCGACTAGCGACTGCACTGTCTCGAGACAGGTCTTTTTCTGGTCGTCCCAACCTTCTTGAATGTCGAGCTCAGCCACCTCGGCCTGCAGAAATTTGCGGTCAATGCTGGAGCAGCGCGCTCTTTTTGTCCGAGATTTCGTTCAAGTTGCCAACCAAGGCTTCGTGATCGATGGAATCCACCACCGCGATGTCGAAGATATCGCGGGACTTTAGCATCGTCGGACGATAGTGCATCTTCTTGAGCGCGATTTCCGCAGGGTGCTCGATCTCGATGACGACTTTACGCTTGGCAGATCGGGGACAGCCTGCCCCTGCTGCCCGAGTTTCTCGAGTCCGATAATGGTCCGACTAAGCAGCAGACGCCAGCTAGCCAAGGACTGTCTCCAGGGCTGGGTTTGCTTCCCCGGTCGTAGCCTTCATTACTCTATAGGTGGATGCAAGGACGCGCCGCGAGATACCGTGCATTTCGGCGAACTTCAAAATCAGTTCCGGCCTCACATCGGTGAAGAAGGTTGCGACGTGGACCGTCCATGGCTTGCTCTTTCCTGAAGCGAGACCTCTGGTGAGTTCGGTGGCGGTTATGGACCTCTTGTACGGCGCGTTCGTGGTGGCGAGAACGAGCCCTTCCACCTCGCGTTTAGACATCGACCGGTCGCGCGAAGGACGTCGTTCTCCTGCCGCCTTCAGTCGCAGCACGTCCTCGAGCTTGCATCGGTGGTGCTTGCCTTCGAACCGGAAGGGGAGCTCTCCAGCTTGCATCAACCGGACCACTGTGGGGCGAGAGATGCCCAGTATCTCCCCGGCATCTGCAGGAGAAAGCTCTCGGTCAAGGGGAATTATGGCGATGCCGGGGTACTTGGACACGAGCTCAGTCAGTTCGCGCAAGAGCTTCAGCATCACTCCTTGGATCTTGAGGTCGGCGGATCGTGTGCCGGTAATCTTGCTCAATTGCCGAGCCAGAGCCTCGGCGTCACGCCGGCCGGTCTGATCGAGCCTCTCCACCTTCACTTTGGAAAGCGACACTGCGGACCTCCATCGATACTATCTGAAATAACCGAAAATGGGTTCAATTTCAACCCTGCAGGGGAAGCCTTCACCCTTTAATTCCCGCAACCACGGATTCTCGCGACATCGGCGCAGGCGATCGTGAAGGGACGCCGTTCACATTTTTTTGGCGGCCATTTCGATGTCCGGGCGCTATCTTTGTTCTTGTAATGCTCCAGGGCGGCAATTCGGCACCCGGCACGAAGGTCAGGTCGAGCTCAGCCGCGCGTACTCACGATGCGAGCTTCTGCCGCAAGAGCGCCGACAGCCGCTCGACCGCCACCACGATCACGAAAATGACGATCAACAACAGCGAGACTTCCCGGTACTGAAACAGATTCATCGCCGTGAGCAGCTGGAAGCCGATGCCGCCGGCGCCGACGAAGCCGAGCACCAGCGACGAGCGGAAATTCTCGTCGAGCCGGTAGAGGCTGATGCCGGCGAGCGACGGCAGGACCGACGGGATGATGCCGTGGGTGAATATCTGGACCCGGCGCGCGCCCGTCAGCGACAGGGCGTCGATCGGCGCCATGTCCATGTGCTCGATCGTCTCGGCGAACAAGCGGCCGAGCATGCCGATCGAGTGCACGGCGAGCGCCAAGCCGCCCGGAAAAGGGCCGAGCCCCACGGCCGTCACGAAGAACAGCGCCCAAACCAGATCCGGCACGGCGCGGGTGAAGCCGATGATGCCGCGCGCCAGATAATACATATAACGCGAGGGCGTGACATTGGCGGCGGCCAGTACCGCGAGCGGGACGGCGAGGATGACGCCCGCCAGCGTGCCGAAGATCGCGATATCGACGGTCTCGAGCGCCGGCCAGAGCGCGTCGTGGAATTTCGAGAAATCCGGCGGCGTCGCCCGCCGGATGATGTCGGCCATGCCGTGAATTCCGGTGATCAGGTCCTGCGGCCGCGCTTGAACCACGATCAGCGCTTGGACCACGATCAGGATGGCGACCAGCACGCCGATGATCCGCGTGGCGGCGGAAAATGCCGCGCCCCACCCGTCATGCGAGATCGGGGTCTTGAGAGCCCGCAGCTCGACGCCGGCGGTCACGCGGCCTCGCTCATGTAGAGGCGCTTGACGGCATCGCGCGAGACCTCGCCGCGCGGGAGATCGAACGCGACACGACCGTCGCGGATGCCGACCACCCGGTTGGCATACGCATAGGCCAGCTCGACCTGGTGCAGAACGCACAGAACGGCCAGATTTTCCTCCACCGCCAGGCGGCGCAACAGCCGCATGATCTCCTCGGCGGCTTCCGGATCGAGGCTGGCCACGGGCTCGTCGGCCAGCAGGACCTTCGGCTTTTGCGCCAAAGCGCGAGCGATGGCCACGCGCTGGGCCTGTCCGCCCGAGAGCGTGCCGGCCCTTTGCTGCGCCAGCTCGACCAGCCCGACCTCGTCGAGATAGCCATAGGCCGCGCGCAGCTCGCAGGCCGGCAGTCCGCCGATGGCCGTCCAGGGCGTGAAGTGGCGGCCGAGCGAGCCGGTCGCCACGTTGGCGAGCACGCTGCTGCGGCGCACGAGGCTGGCATGTTGCGAGATCATCGCAAGCTGCAGCCGCGCGCATCGCAGCTTCTCGCCCGCGAGGCGGGTGAGGTCGGTATCGTTCACCCAGATCTCGCCGGCGGTCGGAGCAAGGGTGCGGGTGATGCAGCGCAGGAGCGTGGTCTTGCCGCTGCCGTTCCCGCCCAGCACGATCACGAGCTCGCCGGGCGTCACCGTCAGATTGAAGTCGGAGAGCGCGCATTTGCCGTTGGGATATTGCAGCGTGAGATGACGAACCGTGAGCATGGCGACCGCCTCCTTCAAGCCGACGCGCGATCAACCGTTCAGCTTGGACAGGTCGATATTGAGCGTCTTGACCAGGTCACGGATATCGTTGAAGGCCGCGTCGGTCTGCGGGACGAAACGCGTGCCATGCACGCCCATGACCTTGCGGTCGGCTTCGGAGATGCCGGAGAGGTCGATGTTCTGCAGCACCTCGATCAGGCGCGCCTTGAAGCCCTCGGGCAGATTGCCGCGGATGGCGGTGGGATCGATCGGGATCGGGCCGGACTTCCACAGGAACACGAGGTCGCCGTCCTTGTAGTGCCCGCGCTGGATCGCCGATTCCATCTGCTCGCTGTTGAGCTCGCCGGCATCGACCTTGTGGTTGTAGAGCGCCTCGAAGGACGAGGTGTGGCTGCCGGCGTAGATCGCCTTCACGTCCTTGTCGGGATCGAGGCCGGACTTGCGCATCCCGTAGGCCGGAAACAGATGGCCGGAGGTCGAGGCCGCGTCGGAGAACGCGAAGGAACGACCGCGCATGTCCGCGACCGTCTTGATGCCGGAGGTCGGATAGGTCACCAGGCTCGCCCAATAGGAATCGGGCTTGCCGTCCGCGTCGGCGAAGGTCGCGACCGCCTGGGCGTGGGCAACCTCATGGGCGAGCACGTAGCCGAGCGGGCCGAATTCCCCGATCTCGAGCTTGTCGTTGCGCATGGCTTCGATCTCGGCATTGTAGTTGGTCGAGATGAACACCTGCACCTCGCAGCCGAGCTTCTGGCTGATGATCTTGCCGATCGTCTCGTAGATCGGCGTCAGCCGCGGCGAGGTGTCGAACGGCTCGACCCCGTAGCGCACGACGCCGTTGTTGGGACAATCGGCGGCATTCGCGGCGTTGGCGGCCGACGACACGGCGACCGTTGCAACCGCTGCCGCCGTGATCGCGGCGCCCCAGAGAAACGTCCTTTCCATCTTAGCCTCCATCTTTGTTTGCAAGAACTCGTGAGAGATGCCGTCGCCTGATTTTCGCCATGGGCGGCGAAGCGGACCGCCGCCGAATTTGGTTCAGTTCACATGCATTTGATGAACGGTACATGACCCTTTCATTGCCGATCATCGGTTTCCGCAGCGCGCCGTGCCATTCAGAGCTTCACCTCGAGCTCGACGCGGTCGCCGCGCAGCCGGCCGACGGCGTATTCGACCGGCCGCCGTGTCAAGGCATCCGCGTTCACGCTTTTGATGCGCAGGATGGGCTGATGACGCGGAATCCCGAGCAGCGTCGCGTCGTTGCCCTGAGCCAGCAGGGTCGCGATCAGGCTGTATCGGCGCTCGAGCGCGATGCCGAGACGGTCGGCGATGAAGTCATGCAACGAGCCGCCTTCGTAATCGCAGTAAACCGGATGGGCGAGCTCGGCGGGCATGAAATGGGAGATGACCGAGAACGGGCGGTCGTTGGCCTTGCGCAGGGTCTCGACCCATATGACATCGACCCCTTCGGCCAGCTCGAGCCGGCGGGCGACGCCATCGCGCGCCGGAATGACCAGCTTGCGCAGAACGATGCTCTCGGTGGTGGCGCCGGCGCCCTCGAGGGTTCTGGTGAAGCGGGTGTGCTTGTGAATTCCGTAATTATGCGGGCCATCGAGCACGAATACGCCGAGACCGCGCCGGCGTTCGAGCAGCCCGGCGCCGACGAGCTCGTCGATCGCGCGACGCAGGGTATGCCGGTTGACCTCGAAACGCTCGGCAAGAACGGGTTCCGGTGGCAATTGGGTGCCGGGGCGATAATGCGTCCGCACCTCATTTCCGATCGCCTGGCTGATCTGCAGGTAGAGCGGGATGCGAGAGGACGGATCGAAGGCGTAAAAACTCATCTAGACGTCCCCATGTCTCGATGGGGAACGCTACATTCCGTTCATGACTGCCGGGCGACAGGTTTGTGAAAACGGTGCGGCCAGGCCGCGGCTTGAATGTCAGGCCCGAGCGAGGCCTCGGCTTCGTTCACGCTCGGTCAACGGCCGTCGAATTTGGTCGAGAGAGCGTGCGGCTCCGTGCGTCGGAGCTGTTTCGGCGGCAGCTGCGGCCCTCTCGGCATGACGTCGCCGAAGGGGAGATGCACCGCCACTGCGCCGATTGCGAGGTCGAGGGAGAGAGGTCCGATCGCTCGTCTCACGTTGAAGGAGGCGGCCCAATCGGCCGCCTGCTATTCGATGCGCCGGCGAAGGGATCTCACAGGCTCGGCTTTCCGTCGGTGCTGGAATTATTCGACGATCTCGACTATGCGCCGCGTGCGCGGGTCCACGATGACCGCACGATCGTTGACATAGGCGTAGCGGTAGCCGGGGGCATGATACTCGGCGGGCATTTCGTAGTAGGTCACCCCGCTTTCGGGCAACACCACACCAACCCGGACGTCCTCGCTGTAACGATACGAGGGGCGCTGCTCACGGACGACATATTCGCGGAAGCGGGGGCGATCATCGACCCCGAGAATACCCCCGATTGTTCCGGTCGCCGCACCCACCGCGCCTCCGACTATGGCACCGAGAGGGCCGGCAGCTCGTCCACCTTGCTCTGCGCCTTCTTCCGCTCCCCGAACGGTGCCTTGGGCGTGGGCAATCGCCGGCATCACAAGCGTGGCGAGTAGCGCGGTCGCTAGAAAAGACCTGAGTTTCATTTGTGGCTCCATGGCTGGTGGTTCATCTGTAAATCCGAATTTACTGTCAGCCGATACTGACGCACTTTGGTGGTGAATTTCGGTTGGGGCAGTAGAGCGCGCTCCCGTGAAGGAGCCGGTGCGGGCCGTATCAATAAATGCTGGAAGTGTGCAGATCGTTGGAGCGGGATGCAGCCACGCGCGCCGAAACGACGGAAGCGGCGAGGGTCGCAACGTAGTCACTGTTGGGTAGCACGATGACTTTGGTGCCGACATCGACGCGGCTGTACAGATCGATGACATCCGCATTCAGCATCCGGATACAGCCACTCGATACTTTGTGGCCGATTGTTTCCGGCATGTTGGTGCCGTGAATTCGGTAAACCGTGCTGCCGAGATAGATGGCGCGCGCACCGAGCGGGTTGCTTTCGCCCCCGGCCATCCAGCGCGGCAAATAGGGCTGGCGCCCGATCATTTCCGGTGGCGGGGTCCAATCCGGCCATTCGGCCTTGCGGGTCACCGCCTGGGTGCCCGACCAGGTGAAGCCGTCGCGTCCGACACCAATGCCGTAGCGGATCGCCCGGCCGTCGCCGAGGACGTAGTAGAGGTAGGTGTTTGCGGTATCGATGACGACGCTGCCGGCGGCTGCTCTGGTCGGATAGACCACCACCTGCTTCTGCAATTCAGGCGCGAGACCAGGATTGATTTCAGTCCCTTCGCCCTGGCCTCGCATGACCGATGCGAGCGGTGCCCCGGCATCGCTCGGCAATGAGCGCGGGGCAGCGACCGCCGCGCCGATCCATAGCACCGTTCCGGCGGCCAGGAGGCTGGCGTACTTCATCGCGTGTGTCTGGAAATTCATGACGTCCCCTCGTATTCCCCAGATACGATCCAAGTATTATCGAAGAATAAGGTTCCAAGAATTCGCGGGAGGGCGGAAATAATCTTGGGCCATTTGCGGAAATTATTTGCTGATATTGGTCTATTTCAACGGAATATCGGCTTTGGGAGCCGCATTTATTCATCAAAATACGTGAACGCCGGGAACTTTCGGGCAAGCCCGGCACTTTCCCCCCAGTCCATCAGGGGTCGAGGGGGTCACAATGATCAAACTCGATAACACCACCGCCAAATCGATCACCGCAATGGCTGCCGCGGCCCTCTTGGCGGGTCTGGCGGTTCTTTTCGCTTCCATCGTGCCGGAGGCGAGGGCCGAAACTCAGGTCGAGGGCTCGCTTCATCCGTCCTTCGCCGAGGGTGACCGTTCGCCCGCGGCCGAGATGGGCGCTGCATGCTCGTCGCGCGGATGGCCCTATTACGAGCAGAGCTGTCAATTCGATCTCAGAAGGCCGGCGCACGAAGCCCGAACGGTTCGGATCATCGCCCTTCGCTGAAGCCCGCTTGTGTGAATTCGAGCACGCGGCAGCCGTGTTTGAAAGGTGCATTTGCGGACATCGTCGCAGGTCCCGGACTGGCGATGATTCGATAACGATCCGAACGCATCAAACGCGCCGCGCGTCTGCGCTGGCCCGGTCACCGACTGGTCGCGCCCCCTTGTGTCGGGAGACGCCGAGGCAGGCGACGATTGCCCTGAAGCGACAATCACTGTTAGATTCATCGTCGCGGCGGGCGGGAACAGCGCATGAATTTGCAACTGAGCATCGCGATGGCGGACAATCCGCGCACGCGGCCGATTCTCGAAGAGAAGGTGAAGCCGGCCGGCATCGATTTGATCTGCACGCGGCTGCATGCCTCCGAGCTGTTTTGGCGTCAGCTGCGGTTCGGGGATTTCGATGTTTCGGAGATGTCGCTGTCGTCACTGATGATGGCGGTGGCCGGCGGCGACGACCGCTTCGTCGGCATCCCGGTTTTCACCACCCGCCGGATGTTTCAGGTCGGAGTTCTGGTGCGCAAGGATCGCGGCATCGACAAGCCCGCCGATCTCAAAGGCAAGAAGATGGGCGTGCCGGAATATCAGCAGACCGCGGCGCTCTGGACCCGCGGCTATCTGCAGCACGCGTACGACGTCCATGCGCGCGACATGGAATTCTGGATGGAACGCAACGACGAGCACAGCCAGGGCGCGGCGACCGGTTTCCGCCCGCCGAAGGACGTCAAGCTCTCCTATATTCCCGACGACACGAACATGGGGCAGATGCTGATCGAAGGGCAGCTGGATGGGGCTTTGCGCTACCTCGCCGGCACCAACAACCTGGTCGATCGCTCGAGCATCGATCTCTATCGCCATCCCGATTTCAAGACGCTGTTTCCCGATCCGCACGCCGAAGGCGTCCGCTTCTATCAGCGGACCGGCATCTATCCGATCAACCATGGCATGGTGATCAAGCGCACGATCGCCGAAAAGCATCCCTGGGTCGTGCTCAATCTGTTCAAGGCTTTCGAGGAGGCGAATGAGCTGGCGGAAAGGGCGCGCCGGGAAGCCGTGGAGTACCATCTCGAGACCGGCCTGCTGCCGCGCGAGGCCGGCAAGGCCTTGGCGAGGCCGATCATCCGCCACGGCATCAAGGCGAACCGGAAGGTCCTGGAAACCGCCGCGCAGTACTCCTATGAGCAGGGACTGACTCCGCGCCTGATCAAGCTGGAGGAGCTGTTTGCGCCGTCGGTGATGGAGCAGTAAGGCGAGGGCGCTGCCCGCTCGGCTCCGGCCGCCTTGCTGCCAGCTTACTCCCAGGTGGCAAAAGCCATTCCGCACCCCGTTCCGGCTTCCGAGCGGCAGGAGGGCACGTAGTCGATGAGCTTCATGCGCAAGTCCGTCTCGGACAAGATGCCCGCAACGGTGATCCAGTTCTTGGTTTCCGAAGTTCCCGAAAGAAACATGCTCTCCGGCTCCGCGAAAATCGTCTTGGTGTCGCGCTTCTCGATGGCGGTCAGCATGCGTCGGTCGAAGTCCTCGTCGACCACGAAGTGACTGATGCCGCCCGATGCACAGATCGCCACCCGCTTGCTCGCATGCGGACCGTTCCAGGCCGCAATGGCGCGGCCGACGGACTGGCCGAACTGATAGCAGCGTTTGGCGGTCGGGCGGTTGGGCGGAAAATAGGTGTTGAGAAGGATCGGCACCACCGGCACCGGACGGTCCCTGACGATCTGCCGGTAGATGAACCCGACCGCATGACCGACGCTGATCGGCCCGCGCGCGTTGGCGCGCTGCTTCATCGAGGCGGCGACGTCGAATTCATCCTCGACCGCGCGCATTATGATCGCGTTCGCGAGCTCGGCCGGCACCGGGTAGGCCTGATCCTGCGGCGGGTGGCTCGCCGACATCGCGACCGCGATGCCGGGACTTTTGGTCTTGATGATCTCGGGGTCGATGGCCGCGTTGACGACCTCGCCGCCGCAATAGACCGTGAAGGACGGCTGGATATCCTCATGGAACCATTCGTGCTGATCGTCGCCCACCACGACGATGATGTCGGGATCGACCTTGGCGACCCTGTCACCGAGCTCACGCATCGCGCGGCAATTGCGTTCAAAGCGTTCCTGGCGCACCTCGAGGCTGGACTCTTTCTCGAAATCCCTCTCGCCGCGCCGCGCTTCGACCAGCTGCGCGAAGTCGTAGATGCGCCCGCGGAAAGGATGCTCCTTGTTCTTGCGATCATCGGCGGCGCGCAAATCCCAGCGTTCCGGCGGCGTAGACAACAGCGGCCCATGCGAGGAGCCGAAGCCAAAGACGATATCAGCCATGGAGGTTTCCTTGGGGCTTTCCTTGGGGCTTTCCTTTTGGCGGAGTGAAGCGCTGGGGTCCTCTCTGCATCGACGACGGCCGACGGGCGGCAGGTAACCGGGGCAGGGCGGTCACGGCGTCCTCTTTATCGCCGCGGTGTTCCAATATCGGTCCCACTGCTCGCTCATTTTCTTGTTGAGATCGCTCGTGAGCAGCGCGTCGTCGCGAACACTCCTCTTTTTTCCGGCGATGGTGTCGGCGAAGGGCACGAATTGCGGCAGCTGCAGCGCCTTGTGAACCGGCACCTCGTAGGTCACGGCGTACTGCTGCAGCTGCCCTTCGCGGCTCACCATCCAGTTGATGAACAGGCGCGCGGCGTTCGCATGCGGCGACTTCTGCAGCATCGCGATCTGCGAGAGCGTGATCGGCACCGGGTCCGGACAGTGATAGCCGAGTGGTGCGCCTTTGGTGACATAGCGCTTCGCGACCCATTCCGGCGAGGGCAGGCTGGCGTGAAATTCGCCGGCCACGGCGAGCCCGGTGAGCGCCGTCAGGCCTTCCTTGCGCCGTTGGGGTTGCAGCTTCTCGAACAGCGCGCTGGTGAACTTCGTACCCCACGCTTCCCCGAACTGGCCCCAAAGGCCGAGCAACCACGAGCTCGGATTGTTGGTCAGGGCGAGGTTTCCCATGCCCCATTGATCCGCGTTCACCAGATCGTCCCAGGTCCGCGGCAGGTCGGCCTTCTTCACGAGGTCGGTGTTGTAGGCCATGCAGCGAAACGACAGCTTGTGGCTGATCCAGGTTCCGTCCGCCGCGACGTAGTCCTTGTCGATATTGTCGAAGCCCGGCAGATCACGCAGGTCGGCCAAAGCCTTGGCGTCGATAAAGTAGAAGATGGCGTCCGCAATTCCGGTCATGACGTCGACGAGAACGCGGCCTTCGTTGAGCGCAACCAGCACCTGCATGCCGCGGCCGGTCGTGCCGGCCCGTTCATAGCGCACGTTGATGAAGGGATAGCGCTCGCGGAACGGAGCCGTCATGTCGCGGAACTCGCGTGGCTCCCAGGTCCCGGAGACAATGACCTCCTTTTCCTGTTTCGCGCCCTCGATCCACGCCGCCGGCACGTTGAGCTCCGCATCGAGCCCGTTCAGCAGTCCGGAGTCGAGCCCGAGATCGGTCATCGCCTTTTGCGTGGCCTTGGGCAGCTCCGCGGCGCCGGCGCCCAGATTGAGTCCCAACGTCAGCGCGCAGGCCGCCCCGAGGCACCGCATTCGCTCCCAGCGCGGCATGGCTACTCGGCTTTCAGCTTTCGTCGGACCGCATCGCCCCCGTAAAGTCCCAAGTCCTCGCGCCGCCCGGCCTTTCCGCGCTCCATCACCTCCTCGGCTTCCTTGGCGGTGGCGAACCGCGCCTCGACCTCGACCCGATAGTTGTCCGGATCGAGGAAAAACCAATTGAGAATGCCGACCTCGCGCTTGTGCCCGACCGGTCCTTCCACTGCGATCCCGCAGGATTTGATGTATTCGATCGTCTCTTCGGCCTTGGCCGGATCCACCCGATAGGCCCAGTGGATGGCGTGCGGAATCTCGAACTTCGGGACATCAGGCGGCCATTTGATGATCGAAAGGCCGAAGTCGCCGATGTAGATCTTCATCAGCGGATTGGCCGACTTGTCGTTGCGCCATTCGACCCGCGCGCCGAGGATCTTCGTGTAGAACTCGGCCGTTCGATCGAGATCCTGGACGTAGAACCCGCTGTGGCTGATGCCGGTAATGCTCTTGGGAAGCGACGCCTGATCCATTGACTGTCTCCCTGGAATAGCAGCAAAAGCCGTCTGCTTTGCGCGTTTGCGTCCTAATTATTCCGCCGCCGCCTTGCTGGCAAGAACGCGGCGGCAAAAGCTCGGCCCGTCCTCGTCGTCCTCGATATAGCCGGAGGTGCAGATGAAGTCCGCAAACGCGTTGCTCGACGCGTCGCGCTGCACCCACGGCGCCGCGCCGCCGTCCTGCGTCTGCTTGATGGCGGCCAAGAGCGCGCGGCGCACGCCGGTGATGACGATATCCGTCGACCCGAGATGCTCCTTGGTGCGGTCCTGGATCGTGCCCTGGGTCTCGATCGCGAAGGCGTCCTGCGCCGGGAAGTAGAGTCCCATGCCGCCATAGCTCTCGTTTCGTTTCAGCTCCGCCCGGTCCTGCAGGTAGCGGTTTTCCTGCCGCCGGATGTGCCGATTGTCGGGACCGACATTCTCGTGATGGTTCTTGATCAGCTTGGCTTTGTCCAGCGGCTCCGAATGGCGATAGAAAAACTCGAAGCGGCAGTGGGAGTGATCATCGATCGGCACATACCAGCGCCCTTGATACCCGCTTTCGCCGGTCGAGGTCGAGGGCGTCGCCCCGTTCGGGTAGACGTAGTTGTTGACGCGCAGGTATTTTCGCCCGTTCGGCGCGTCGTGGAGCGCGAAAATCCGCGTCCCGAAGCTGGTCTGCTCGATGCTGATCGCGGGCGGCTCGATGCCGCGCAGCGCGGCGATATCGTTGCCCGAGCGGACGCTCGGTTTCCCCGGCGGCCGCCGGTGCAGATAGGTGGTGTGAGCCGGATCCGTCGAGCTTTCGAGTCCCTGCAGCCAGTTGCACATCTGGATCACCCGAAAGGTCATCCGGTTCGATTCCGGACCGGTGAGGAACTCGAAATCCGGGATGAGCGGGGGCTCGCCCTTGCCCATGTAGGCCCAGATCGCGCCGCCTTTTTCCTGCACCGGATACGCCAGATGCTTGATCCGGTCGCAGAACTTGCGGTTCGCCGGCTCCGCCGGCTGATCGAGACATTGGCCGTGCCGGTCGAACAGCCAGCCGTGGTAAAGGCAGCGCAAGCCGCCATCCTCGACGCGGCCGTAGGACAAATCGGTGCCGCGGTGCGGGCAAAACTGGCCCAGCAGCCCGAGCGCGCCGCTGTCGTCGCGAAACAGAACCAGGTCCTCGCTCATGATGCGGAGCGGCATGGGGGCGCCGCCGATCGGCATTTCCTCGGCGGCCGCGATGGGTTGCCAATAGCTGCGCAAGAACGCGCCGCAGGGTGTTCCCGGTCCGGTCTGGGTGAGCAGATCGTTCTTGTCCCGCGACAGCATCCTCGGACCTCCTCTGCGCTATTCTTCCCGTTGTTCGGCAAACCCCGGAGGGCGCCGGCCCGACCCGCGATTGCGGCGCGAGCGCACGAGAGCCCGTAGGGCTCACGGCACGCTTCCCATTTCCCGCGGCCCGACGGCCAGACAATATTAGGCATTCAAAATCGAATTTACACAACCGTATTTTTAATTAAAAATGGGCGCTCAATCCAACGGGAGCGGGCAGCAGATTCCCATGGGAAACCTTACACACCGGCCGGTCATGACCAAGGAGGAGACGATGGAGCGCGGTGGCGGGCGCCCACCGATGCGAAGGTCGCAAGCGGCCACCGCCGATACCCCCTCACTGCATGGCGAGATCCTCACGAAGCTGCGAGACTACATCGTCGAGAGCAATCTGCCGGAGGGCGCCCGCATTCCGGAACGCCAGCTCTGCCAAATGTTCGGAATTTCGCGCACCCCCGTGCGCGAAGCGCTCAAGGTTCTGGCTTCGGAAGGACTGGTCAACCTTCTGCCCAACCGCGGCTCCCGCGTCCGCAGCCTGAGCGAGCAGGATATTTGCGACCTTTTCGACCTGATGGGCGGCCTGGAGTTGCTGGCCGGCAGGCTTGCCTGCGAACGCATCACCGAGGAGGAAGTGGCCGAGATCGAGCGACTCCATCACGAGATGTACGCGTTCTATCTGCGCCGCGACCTCAAGGGCTATTTCAGCATCAACCGCCTGATCCATGACCGCATTGTCGCGGCGGCCCGCAATCCCATTTTGTCCACCACCTACGCGAGCCATGCGGGACGGCTGCGTGGCGCGCGGTTCTCGCCCAATTCGGTCGCCGACCCGGACCGCCTGAGCGCGGCCATGCGCGAGCACGAAGCCATTCTCGACGCCCTGCGGCGGCGGGCCGGAACCGAGCTCAGCGACATCCTGTTTCTGCACTTGCGCCACAAGCGAATGGGCGTCCTTTCGCATTTGGCGATGGCGCGGCCGGGACATTCCTGAAGCTGGACCTCACATCTGCATTCAAAATTGGCGTGCCGAAGGCGTCTTCTGCATTCCACCTGCACGGCGGCTAGCCCGCATGGCCGCTGACTTGGACGGAACGCGACAGCCGGCGCTCGACGCGGTTACCTTGCAGGCGGCATTGCGCATGAGCGACGGCGCAGTGGCCGGACGCGAAGAGACGGCGACAAGGCTGGAAAAGAGGACAAATGACCGACGTCGCCATTGACCGCCTTCCCCCCGCCGCTGCGCGCACGCGCGAGCTTCCGTCGGCCTTGTGGGAGACCGCGGTCTTCCTGATCGTCCTGGTCGCGGTCTTGGGGCCCATCCTGTTCCTCGTGCTGGGCAGCTTCAGCGCGGCCCGCCTGCCTTCGGAATTCACGCTGTCGATGCTGACCTTGCGGAACTACATCAAGGTCTGGAGCGATCCGTCCACCTACGAGATTTTGTCGGACACGCTGCTGTTTGCGGGCGGCAGCACGCTGTTTGGTCTCGTCTTTGCCGCAAGCCTGGCGTGGCTCTCCGAGCGCACCGACATGCCCGGGCGGATTTGGATCTACGCCGGCCTGCCGATGACGCTCGCCATGCCGGGCATGTTGCAGGCCATGGCTTGGACGTTGCTCGCGAGCCCGCGCGTGGGCTTCATCAACAAGGGCTTGATGGCGGCGCTTAATCTGCAATCCGCGCCGTTCAATATCAACTCGCTCCCGGGCATGATCTTCGTCGAGGGCCTGCGCACGGTACCCACCGCATTTCTGATGCTGGTTCCCCTGTTGCGCAGCATGGACCCCTCGCTGGAGGAGGCCGCGGCCATGTGCGGCGCGCGTCAGCACGCGGTGCTGCGCAGGATCACGCTCGGGCTCATGTTGCCCGGTCTGGTCGCGGTGACGATCTATCAATTCACCAGCGCGCTCGAGGAGTTCGAGGTGGCCGGCATCCTCGGTCTGCCGGCCGGCATCTTCGTGTTCAGCACCAAGATCTACAGCGTGCTGCACATGACGTCCTCGCTGCCTTCGTACGGAGAAGCCAACGCGCTCGCGATGCTGTACCTGTTCGTCGCCGTCTTCGGCGTCTACGCCTACGGCCGCGTCATCAGCAAAGCCGAGCGCTTCACCGTCATAACCGGAAAGGCGTATCGCCCACGCGTCTACCGGCTCGGACCGTGGCGCTGGAGCGCGACCGGCGTCGCCATGCTCTACCTCGCGCTGTCGGTCGCCATTCCGTTCCTGGTCCTGATTTACGTCTCGTTCCTGCCCTATGTGCAGCCGCCGTCCTGGCGGGCCTTTGCGTCCATGAGCTTTGACCATTACGCGGAGGTGTTTCAGACCGAGGGACTTGGACACGTGCTCTGGAACACGCTGGTCATGACCCTCACGACCGCACTTGCGGTCGTCGTTTTCTCCTTTCTCATCTCGGTGGCGGTCGTGCGTTCCAGGTTCTGGGGCAGTCGGCTGCTCGATCAGCTCGCGTTCCTGCCGCACGCCATTCCCGGCATGGTGATGGGCCTGGCCCTGTTCTGGATATTTCTCCAGATCGACAAGCTGGGAACCAGTCTGCTCGGCTCGCTTTCATCGGTCATCATCGCCTTCGTCATCGGCTATATCTCCTTCGGCACGCGCGTCATGAACGGCGCCGTGCTGCAAATTCACAAGGACCTGGAAGAGGCCGCCAAGATGAGCGGCGCGACGCAATGGCGGGTGTTCTGGCGCGTGTTCGTGCCGCTGCTGCAGCCGGCCTTCGTCGGGGTCGCAATCTGGACGATCCTTCACGTCATCCGGTCCGCCGGCAAGCCTCTCATCCTGACCAGCGGCGCCGACAGCGAGGTGATCGCGGTGACGATCTGGAACTTGTGGGACCAAGGCTACATCGAGGAGGTGGGCGCGATCGGCGCCCTGTTGATGCTGTTCCTTCTGACCGTCACGCTGCTGATCCGGCGCTTCGGATTTGGTCCCACCGAACGCATCTTTGCCGGGCCGTGACCTATGCGGGGATTTCGCGCATCCTGGGACAACAGGTACGAAATATCGTCACGCGATCGTCCATGAGCCTCATGGTGGGAATGATTTCCGCGGCGGCGAGATGAGGGGGAGGGAACCCATCAGCCCGCGGATCATTCGCGATCTCGACCCCGGCCGATCGATGAGCCGACGATGGGCGGGGCTCCTTGCTGGCGGGCCGACTGCAGCAGGTCGGCCAGCGCCTTGCGCAGGCCATGCAGCTGATCCAGCAGGTTCAGGATGACTCCGACGCCCTCGTTATTGACGCCCATGTCGTTTATCAAATCCCGGATCAGCTCCGCCCGCGCCAGGTCGCCTTCCGAAAAAGCCGGCTCGGTCGCCGTGCGGTCGGGCACCAGCCACTCCTCCTCGATCCATACCTCCAGGGTTTCGCGATCGATCTGCGCGCGAACCAGGAAATCCTGCCTGCTGATGATCATGGCTGCATGTCCCGGCGCGGATCGTAGCTCGCTCCCGGCGCCCAGGTCGAGAGAAAGGCTTCGAGCTCGGCGTTCTGCTCCGGCGGCAACATGACCTTGAGCTTGACGAGCTCGTCGCCATGACCGCCCGGCCGTGGAACGCCCTTTCCCTTCAGCCGCAGGGTCGTGCCGGTATTGGATCCCTTCGGCACCGTCAGGTTGACCGGCGCCGGTCGGCGTCGGCACCCTGATGCTCGACCCGAGCACGGCTTCCGCCAGAGTGACCGGCACATCGACATGAATATCGTCGCCGTGGCGGGTGAAGAATCGATGGGGATTGACTGATATCTCCACCAGCGCGTCGCCGGCTTCGCCCTCACCGGGCGATGGGGCTCCCTTGCCGCGCAGGCGCAGAATCTTGCCCTGCTTGAATTCCGGACGGGATCGTCACGTCGAGCGTGCCGCCGTCCGGCAAGGTCAGCCGCTTGGTGGCGCCGTTGACGGCATCGAGAAATTCGATCGAGAGGCGGTAGTGCAAGTCCGCCCCGCGCGCGTGGCGCGCCGTCGCGCGCCTGCCGCCGGAACAGCTCCGCGAAAATATCGTCCGACTCGGCGAAATCCGCGAACCCGGAATGGTTCTCGTAAGCATGGCCTTCCGGAGCCTCGGCCGCGAAATCCTTGTAAAATCTTTGGCGCGGCCGTTGTGATCCCGAGGCGTCGATCTCTCCGGCGTCGAACCGTCGGCGCTTG
Organism: uncultured Alphaproteobacteria bacterium; assembly: GCA_963744275.1. GTDB lineage: Bacteria > Pseudomonadota > Alphaproteobacteria > Rhizobiales > Xanthobacteraceae > VAZQ01. Next base: position 22,669 of record CAVUSX010000013.1, on the reverse strand, counting down.
TCCGCATCCGAGAGCAGATCATAGGCGCCGGACACCTCCTTGAAGCTCTCCTCCGCTTTCTTGTCTCCCGGATTGAGGTCCGGATGCAGCTTCTTGGCCAAGCGCCGGTACGCCTTCCGAATGTCCTCGGCCGCGGCGTCGGGGGCGACCCCCAGGGTTTCGTACGGGTCCTTCACTGCCCCTCCCTCGGCATCGGCCGCTCCATGGATGTCCGGGCCGGCATCATAGAAGCTCCGTGCAGACCCTTCCGACGCTGCTGAGCCCGATCGCCCGCGCGGCTCCCCCGGACAGGTCGATGTCGCGGCCGCGCGTGAATGGTCCGCGATCATTGATGACCACGACCGCCGAAGCGCCGGTGCGGGGGTTGGTCACCCTCAGCCGCGTACCAAACCGCAGGCTCCTGTGCGCCGCCGTGAGGCCGTCGGGCCGGAACGGCTCGCCGCTGGCCGTGTGCCGGCCGGAGCTGTACTGGGTGGCGCTCATCGAGCTGCCGGGGCAGCTGCCCTGGGGTGTTCCGGCCAGGGCAAAGTCTCCAAGCCAAGTAGCGGCCAGCAGTATCGGGATGATGATCTTGATTACCATTTGTTTTTCAAGCTCCAGCTGCGTCAGCCCGGCAACGCCGGCACGTTTCCTTGGATAGGTGCCGAAGATAACGGCTGGCTCGGATTTTACAAACTTCCGAGCCCCCCGTGCATCGCGTGCAGCCGCCACCAGCCGACCTGGAGCCGACATGCGCTCAGGCGATTGCGAGATATCGGAACAGCGTGACCTTCACCGTGTCGAGGCAGAACGCGAGGACGATTGCGGCGCCGAATACGCCGGCGACGATCGTTGCCGGCAGCGGCGCCATCAGGATGCCCCGGATCGCGAGCGTGCTGAAGATCGTGACGTCGAGGATGGATGACGCGATCAGCCAAGAGCCGGGCCGGGAGCTCCAGAGATGACGGCGCTCGCGCGAGACATAGAAGATCGCTTGCCCGCTGTAGACCAGCGTAACGACCGTCAGGGTCCGCAACGCATCGCCGCCGAGGCCGAGGGCAAAACGCCCGATCGCGAGACTGGCGGTGCAAAACGCCAGATCGCAAACCCCCAAGACGACGCCCGCGATGGTGAGGTTGCCGATCCGCCAAACGTTGGGGCGCGCCGACGCCCGCACATTGTCGGTTGCCGACGACAGGGCGAAGAAATCCCCCGCCACCATCATCATCACCATGAGCAGCGGGGTCAGCACGGCGGTTCCGGAGATCACCAGCCCGACCAGCAGGAACAGCACCTGGGCGACCTTGTGGACGATGGACCGCAGCGTGTAGGTCAGGATGCGCTGGAACGTCGTGCGCCCTTCCTGCACGGCGGTGACGATGCCGCCGAGGCCGGGTTCGGTCAGCACGATTCCGGCCGCCGATTTCGCCACATCGGTCGCGGTGAAGACCGCAATGCCCATCTGCGCCTGCCGCAACGCCGGCGCATCATTGGCGCCGTCGCCGCACATGCCGACCACGTGGCCGCCGCGCTGAAACGCCTGGACGAGCGCGTACTTGTCCTCGGGCAGCACGCCGGCGAAGACGCCGAACTCCTCGGCGCGGACGTTGCGGGGCAGCGGGACGGCGGTGCAGACCGCCCCGGTGATTCCGACCGCATCGGCGACGACACGGGCCGTCACCGGCGCGTCGCCCGTCACCATGACGGTACGCACGCCGAGGCCTTGCAAGCGGGCAATGAGCGCCGCGGAGTCTTCGCGTGGCGGATCGCTGAGCGCAATCATCCCGGCGATGCGCAGCGGGGCGGCCGCTCCCACCGCGACCACGAGAACGCGGAAACCCTTGGCCTGGAGCTCCTCGACCATCTGGGCGGCGGCAGGAGACGGCTCGGCAATCGCCGCGACGACCGCGAAGGCGCCCTTGACGATCCGCATCGGCTTGCCGGTCGGGTCGATGGCCGCGGCCTCCGACATCTTTCGGGTGGGATCGAAAGGCGTGAAGGTGACGAGCTTCCAACGCGCCACATCTGCCGGCTGGCAGGCTGCCCGAATGGCGGCGTCCAAGGGGTCGGCGCCGCCGTCGGAAGACGCCAGTGTCGCCAGCGCGAGGACCTGCGCTTCATCGAAGCCCGGCAGCACCCGGCAGGCCGTGACCGCGAGCGCGTTGCGTGTCAGCGTTCCGGTCTTGTCGGCGCACAGCACATCCATCCCGGCCGCTTCGTCGAGCGCCGAGAGGCGCGTCGGCAAGACGCCGCGCCGTGCCACGGCGCGCGCCCCGACCGTCGCGGCGAGCGTGAACATCGCCGGCAGCGCCACCGGAATCGAAGCCAGGACGGCAACCAGCCCCAATGGCACGATCTGCGCCAGCGGCATGGCCAGATGCGCCGCATAGGCGATCAGCAGCAGGGTCACGCCGCCATTGAACAAAGCGAGGTTGCGCACCACGCGAAATATCGCCTTCTGCTCGGTGCTTTCCACATGCGCGGTGCGCACCAGCTCGGCGCTGCGGGCGAATTTGGTGCGCGCCCCGGTGGCGACGATCTCGGCCACCGCCTCGCCGCGCCGGATGAGCGCGCCCGCATAGGTCTCGAAGCCCGGACCGGCCTCGATCGGCACCGATTCGCCGGTGAGCATCGACTGGTCGACGAGGACGGAGCCGTCGATCAAGCGCACATCGGCCGGGACGACGGCGCCGAGCGACAGCTTGATCACGTCGCCCTGGACCAGCTCGGGCGCCGGCAGGGTCTTCCAAACGCCGTCGCGCCGTGCCGAGGCGGTCACGGCCAGGCGGGATTTCAAGGCTTCGAGGGTCGCCTGGGCGCGGCCCTCCTGGAGGAATCCCAAGGTCGCATTGACGAGCAGGAGAAACCCGACGGCCGAAGCTTCGACATATTCGCCGAGCCCCAATTGCAAGAGGACAGCCGCCTCCAGCATCCACGGCACCGGCGCCCACAGCTTTTTCACCGCGCGCTCGATCGGATGCTGGGCCACGTCCTTGACCGCATTGGCGCCGTCGGCGACGAGCCGCCGCCGCGCCTCTTCGCTGGTCAATCCGGCCGCGGAAGCGGGGGCCGCGCTATTCATCGATCCGTGCTCCAGCTGGTGAAACCGCGGTCATGCGCGAGCGATGATGCGGGGGCCGAGCCAAATGCCCGGGCGCACCGCGCGTGGCGGCGGCTGTCGCTGCAGCGCGTCCTCAATCATTGATTTGGCAGCGCCAGCCATGTGGGCCCTCATCCGACTTAGGCGCTCCCGCGGTCTCCATATCATACGATTCGACAGATGCGGAAAGCTGTGTCACCACCGATCGCAGTCCTGGATTCCAATCCTCGCGTGAGCAAAATTGCACAGACTTGGGAGCGGTTCGCATGGCCAAGTGTCCCGGGAGTCCTGCCCCTTCAACACCGGCTCGACGTCTTGCGGGCGCGCAACCGGCCGATGCGCGCGACCTCCGCGGCCACCGGCGCTTTGACCATTCCAAAATCGTGGTGATCAGAACAGTGCGATGAGCAAGCATCCGATTCCCGCGCCGCCCCATCCGGACCAGCGGCGTGAAGCGCTGCCTTGGCAAGAGCCGAAACCGTTCGAGGACGATCCCGAGGCGCGACGGCGTGTGCAGGCGATCCTCGACAGCCCCAGCTACCGTCGTGCCGATGCCGACCTCGACTTCATCGCGCAAGACGGCGTGCGCGGCGTGCGGCTGCAGATCGACTATCTCAAGCCCGAGCTGCTGCTGGAGCAGCACGAGTGTCACCAGACGATCGTGGTCTTCGGCAGCACGCGAATCTGCGAGCCGGCGGCCGCGCGTCGCAAGGTGGAGGCGTTGCGGGCTGCCCTGGAGAGCGACCCGACCAACAAGGAGCTGGCGCGCCGGCTGGCGATTGCCGAGCGCATCCAGGCCAAGAGTCACTATTACGACGTCGCGCGCGAATTCGGGCGTCTGGTGGGCAGCGCCAACAACCGCGCCCGCAAGCACCATACGGTCATCACCACCGGGGGAGGGCCGGGAATGATGGAGGCCGCCAACCGCGGGTCGTTCGACGTCGGCGCCAAGACGGTGGGGCTGAACATCAGCCTGCCGCATGAGCAATATCCGAACCCCTACGTCACGCCCGAGCTCTGCTTCAGCTTTCATTATTTCGCCCTGCGCAAGCTGCACTTCCTGCTGCGGGCCAAGGCGCTGGTCGCTTTCCCGGGCGGCTATGGCACGATCGACGAGCTGTTCGAGGTTCTCACCCTGGTGCAGACCCGCAAGATCAAGCCGATCCCGGTCGTGCTGGTGGGCGAGGCCTATTGGCGTCGGGCGGTCGACATCGACTTCCTGGTCGATGAAGGCGTCATCGATCCGGAGGACCGGGATCTGTTCTGGTTCGCCGAGACCGCGCAGGAAATCTGGGACGGTATCTTGCGCTGGCACGAGGCGGGCGGGGAGCCGCTGCATGCCGCGACGTGAAATGCCTCAATCGTGATGCGGCCGGCAGGTCCCGGCGATTTCGGCGGTGGACTCCGTTACCCAAGGCAGGCATAGACCGGGCCGGAAACCGAGCCCGATAGAGAGCATGGAGCCCAAATGACGGACTCTGAGGATGTAGCCGTAATGCTGCCCTTCCAGGACAAGGAGGGGACGGGTTGGCACGTCATCATACGATATCACCAGGGCCACGAGCGGCGCATCGACGGCTTCGCGACCGAAAAAGAGGCCTTGGACTGGATCATCGAGAACTCCAATCAGGTCGACGAGTTGCCGCCGTACGGCAAGCGCCGCAAACCCGTTGCGATTTGCTGACTGCCGGACGATAGAGCGAGCGCCGCCTCGTTTCCTTCAAGGATCGGCGCATAACCCGGGAGCGTGACTTGAAGCTGTCCTTTCACGGCGCCGATCGCAGTGTCACCGGCTCCTGTCATCTGGTCGAATGCGCGGGCAAGCGCATCCTCATCGATTGCGGGCTGCATCAGGGTGGCCGCGAATTGGACGAGGAGAACGCCGGACCCTTCGGCTTTGATGCCGCCGCCATCGACTACGTGTTGCTCACCCACGCGCATCTGGACCATTGCGGGCGTCTGCCGCTGCTTGGCCAAGCGCGGGTTTCGCGGCGAGATCATCACGACGGCGGCCTCGCGTGAGCTGGCGCGGCTGGTCATGCTCGACGCGGCCCACCTGCAGGAGGAGAACCTGCGCGATCGCGCGCGTCGCGGCGGGCACGACGGCGCCGCCCACGACCAGCCGCAACCGCTCTATTCGACCCTTGATGCGATGAACTGCCTCGATTTTTTCGGACGCACCGCGATCTACGATCAGGCCTTCGAGGTCGCGGCCGGCGTGCGCGCGACCTTCATCGATGCCGGCCACATCCTGGGCTCGGCCAGCATATTGCTGGAGCTCGAGGAACCGGGACATTCGACCCGTGCGCTGTTTTCCGGCGATTTGGGCAGCCCCGGTCACCCTCTGCTGCGCGGCCCCGCGCCGCCGCCGCGCGCCGACAACGTGGTGATGGAGACCACCTACGGGGACCGCTTGCACAAGGGATTGGGCCCCTCCGTCGACGAGCTTTATGCGGCCATCACCGAAACCTTCGAGCGCGGCGGAAATGTCGTCATCCCCACCTTCGCGCTGGAGCGCGCGCAGGAGCTGCTTTATTTCCTGAGCGCGGGCGTCGCCCAGGGCCGCCTCGCGAAGGCCATGCAGGTGTACCTGGATTCGCCGATGGCGATCTCGGCCACCGAGATCTTCCGGCACCATCCGGAGTGCCTCGACGCGGCGACCGCGAAGCTGTTTCAAGAGGGCCACGACCCCTTCGCCTTGCCGGGATTGCATTTCACGCGGGAAACCGCCGAATCCGTCGCGATCAACAGCGTCCATGGCGGGGCGGTCATCATGGCGGGCGCCGGCATGTGCACCGGCGGGCGGGTACGCCACCACCTCCAGCACAATCTTCGGCTCGCGACGATTCGAGCATCGTGTTCGTCGGCTATGCGGCGGTCGGAACTCTCGCGCGCAACATCATCGACGGCGCCAAGCAGGTGAGCCTGTTCGGCGAGCCGATCGCGGTCCGGGCTCGCATCTACACCATCAATGGCTTCTCCGCCCATGCCGACCAGGCCGAGCTGCTGGCCTGGCAAAAGCAGACCGGCGCCAAGCGCACGTTTCTGGTTCACGGCGAAGAAGACGCCATGCGGCAGTTCGCGGCACGCCTTGCCGACACGCAGACCGAAATGCCGGGGCCGAATCAAGAATTCGTTCTGTGAGCGCCTGCTCTCTCCTGACCATCAATGGCGGCTCGTCGAGCATCCGCTTCGCGCTTTATGAGGCCGCAGAGCCGCCGCGGCTGCTGCTCGATGGAAAGGTGGATCGCGTCGGTCTGAGCGGCACGAATTTGACCTTCAGGGAATCTGCCGCACCGGCGCCGGTCAGTCGCGCCATCGATCCCGGGGATCACGGTTCCGCGGTCGCCTTCCTGCTGGATTGGCTCGAAACCCGGCCGCAATTCGCCGCGGTCCAGGGCGTGGGGCACCGGATCGTGCACGGAATGGCGCATGGCGATCCGGAGCCCGTCACCGCGGAGCTGCTGGACGAATTGCACCGCCTCATCCCGTATGACCCGGATCACCTGCCGCTCGAGATCGAGCTGATGGAGGCGTTGCGCCGCCGCCATCCTGCCTTGCCTCAGGTGGCCTGCTTCGACACCGCGTTTCACCGCACCATGCCGCGGGTCGCCAGCCTGTTGACGATTCCACGCCGTTACGAGGCGGTGGGCGTGCGCCGCTACGGCTTCCACGGCCTGTCATACGCGTTTCTCATGGAGGAGCTAGTCCGGCTGGGCGATGGCGCGGCCACGCAGGGCCGCGTGATCCTGGCCCATCTCGGCAACGGCGCCAGCCTGGCGGCCGTGCGCGACGGCAAGAGCATCGACACCAGCATGGGCTTCACGCCGGCCGCCGGCTTGATGATGGGCAGCCGCTCCGGGGACCTGGACCCGGGGCTGGTTGCCTACCTGGCGCGTACCGAGCAAATGAGCGCGACGCAATTCGACGACATGGTGAACCACGCGTCCGGGCTCCTCGGCGTTTCCGAGATCAGCTCCGACCTGCGCGATCTGCTCGCGCGCGAGGCCGCCGACGTGCGCGCGGCCGAAGCCGTGGCGCTGTTCTGCTATCAGGCCAAGAAGTGGATCGGCGCCTTCGCGGCCGCGCTCGGCGGATTGGACACGCTCGTCTTCGCCGGCGGCATCGGCGAGAACGCGCCGCTCGTGCGCGCGCGCATCTGCGATGGGCTCGCTTTCCTCGGCATCGCGTTGAACGCGGAACGCAACGCCGCGAACGCGCCGCTGATCTCGACCGACGGCGAGGGGGTCGCGGTGCGGGTCGTTCGCACCGACGAGGAGCTCATGATCGCCAGGTCGGTCATCCGGGTTCTCGGCCTCGGGCGGAGAGAAGATTGAACGTTGATGCCAAAGAGGGCGCCGAGCCCCCGGCCGGATGACGCGCGTGACCGGCGATGCATCGAGAGCGGCGTCACCTTGCGGAGCGGCAATGAAAAAGCTGATTGTCTTCGACCTCGACGGTACTCTCGCCGAGAGCAAATCATCGCTCGATGGCGAGATGTCCGCGCTGCTGCGCGACCTTCTCGGCATCGTCAAAGTGGCCGTCATCTCCGGCGGCAATTGGCCGCAATTCGAGAAGCAAGTGGTCTCGCAGCTCCCCGACGGCGCCGATCTCAGCAACCTGTCTCTGCTTCCCACCTGTGGCACGAAGTTCTACAGATACAATTCCGTTTGGGAAAAGCTCTATTCGGAGGACTTCACCGCGGCGGAGACGGACAAGATCATCAGCTCATTGCAAAAGGCGATCGGATTTGCCGGCGTCGCCGCCGAAACGCGTTGGGGGGAGCTGATCGAGGATCGAGGAAGCCAGATTACGCTCTCCGCCTTGGGCCAGCAGGCGCCCTTGGAAGAGAAGAAGAAATGGGATCCGGATTTTGCCAAGCGCAAGCGCATCAAGGCGTTCCTCGACAACCTCATCCCCGAGTTTTCCGTGCGATTGGGTGGAACGACATCCATCGACGTCACCAAGCAAGGTGTCGACAAGGCCTACGGGATCGGGAAGCTCCGCGACATCCTGGGCGTTGCCATCTGCGAGATGATTTTCGTCGGCGATGCCTTGTTCCCCGGCGGAAACGATTATCCGGCCAAGGAGGCCGGGGTTGTTTGCGTCCAGGTCAGGGATTGCGGCGAGACCAAGCGGGTCGTCGAGGCCATCATCGCCTGCTTGCGGCGCGCTCCCGGCGAGAGGGTCGAATGATGAAGACACATTCGGATACTGATGTGGAGCTGCTGCGCAAGCTCGATGCCTATTGGCGCGCCGCCAACTACCTCTCGGTCGGGCAGATCTACCTTTACGACAACCCGCTCTTGAAGCGGCCGCTGGCGCTCACCGACGTGAAGCGCATGTTGCTGGGACACTGGGGCACGACCCCGGGGCAGAACTTCATCTACGCGCACTTGAACCGGGTCATCAAGAAATACGACCTCGACATGATCTACGTATCCGGCCCCGGGCACGGCGGCCCGGCGGTGGTGGGCAACACCTACCTCGAGGGCACCTACAGCGAGATCTATCCCGATATCAGCGCCGACGAGGCCGGGCTGCGCAAGCTGTTCATCCAGTTCTCGTTTCCCGGGGGAATTCCGAGCCATGCATCGCCGGAGTGCCCGGGCTCGATCCACGAGGGCGGCGAGCTCGGCTACTCGCTCAGCCACGCGTTCGGGGCGGTGCTCGACAATCCCGATCTCGTGGTCGCCTGCGTGGTCGGCGACGGCGAGGCGGAGACCGGACCGCTGGCCACGGCCTGGCATTCCAACAAGTTCCTCGACCCGGCCACCGACGGCGCGGTGCTGCCGATCCTGCATCTCAACGGCTACAAGATCTCCAACCCGACGGTGCTGGCGCGCATCTCGCGCGAGGAGCTGGAGCAATTGCTGCGCGGCTACGGGTGGACGCCCCATTTCGTCGAAGGTCACGAGCCCGCCCCGATGCACGCGGCGATGGCGGCGACTCTCGACGCGGTGGTGGAGGAGATCAAGAGAATTCAGGAGGAGGCGCGCCGCAACCGCAACCTGGCGCGCCCGCGCTGGCCGATGATCGTGCTCAATTCACCCAAGGGCTGGACCGGGCCGAAGATGGTGGATGGCCTGCAGGTCGAAGGGACGTTCCGGGCGCACCAGGTGCCGCTCTCGGACCCCGCCACCCATCCCGAGCATCTCAAGCTACTGGAGGACTGGCTGCGCAGCTACCGGCCGCAGGAGCTGTTCGACGAGCACGGCCGCCTCGTCCCGGAGCTGGCCGAGCTTGCGCCAAAGGGCGCGCGTCGCATGGGCGCCAATCCGCACGCCAATGGCGGCATTCTGCTGCGCGATCTGCGGATGCCGGATTTCCGCGACTATGCGGTCGAGGTGCCGGCTCCGGGGGTTCCGGGCATCGGCGACACCCATGTGCTCGGGCGGTTCCTGCGCGATGTCGCGAAGTGCAACAGCGAGCAGAGCAATTTTCGCGTCTTCGGCCCCGACGAGACCCTTTCCAACGGCCTGGAAGCGGTGTTCGAGGCGACCAAACGCCAATGGGATGCCGCCACCGTTCCGAACGACGAGTTTCTGGCGCCCAGCGGGCGCGTGCTGGAGATGCTGAGCGAGCACCAATGCGAGGGCTGGCTCGAAGGCTACCTGCTCACCGGGCGGCACGGGGTCTTCAACTGCTACGAGGCGTTCATCCATATCGTGGATTCGATGTTCAACCAGCACGCCAAGTGGCTGAAGGTCACCGCCCACCTGCCGTGGCGCCGCAAGATCGCCTCGCTGAACTACCTCTTGGCCTCGCATGTCTGGCGCCAGGATCACAACGGCTTCACGCACCAGGATCCCGGTTTCATCGACCATGTGGTGAACAAGAAGGCCGAGATCGTGCGGGTCTATCTTCCACCCGACGCCAACTGCCTCTTGTCGGTCATGGACCACTGCCTGCGCAGCCGCCATTACGTCAACGTCGTGATCGCCGGCAAGCATCCGGCGCCGCAATGGTTGGCCATGGAAGCCGCCGCCGCGCATTGCGCGGAAGGCATCGGCATCTGGCAATGGGCCGGCAACGACCAGAGCGCCGCACCCGACCTGGTCATGGCTTGCGCCGGCGATGTGCCCACGCTGGAGACGCTCGCCGCGGTCTCCATTCATGCGGAGCATCTGCCCGAGCTGAAGGTCCGGGTGGTCAACGTCGTCGACCTCATGAAGCTGCAGCCGCAATCCGAGCACCCGCACGGGCTGAGCGACGCGGATTTCAATTCGCTGTTCACCAAGGACAAGCCGATCGTGTTTGCGTTCCACGGCTACCCTACGTTGATCCACCGGCTCACCTACCGCCGCACCAATCACGGCAATCTGCACGTGCGCGGCTATCGGGAGGAGGGCACCATAACCACCCCCTTCGACATGACCGTGCTCAACGAGCTGGACCGCTTCCACCTGGTGATGGCGGCGCTCGACCGGCTGCCGCAGATGAGCGACAAGGGCGCCTATCTGCGGCAACAGCTTCACGACAAGCTGATCGCGCACAAGCGCTATATCTGCCGGCACGGCGAGGACATGCCGGAGATCAGGAATTGGCGGTGGAGCGCCGGGAGATGATCGACACGGCGGGACTGCTTTCGCGCCTTTACCTGGTTCGACACGGCGAGACGACTTGGTCGCTTTCCGGCCAGCATACGGGTCGAACCGATATTCCGCTGATCGAGCAAGGCGAGCAGGACGCCCGCAAGCTGGCCGAACGGCTCCATCGCGTGACCTTCGGCCGCGTATTCACCAGTCCGCTGCGGCGCGCGCGGCGAACTTGTGAGCTGGCCGGGCTGGACGAATTTGCAGAAGATCGAGCCGGACTTGGCGGAATGGGACTACGGCGAATACGAGGGACGACGCCTGGTCGAAATTCGCGAAGGGCGGCCGGGATGGAATCTTTTTCGCGACGGATGTCCGGGCGGTGAATCCCCAGCCCAAGTCTGCGAACGCGCCGATCGGCTGATCGCCCGGCTGCGGACAATGGGGGGCAATATCGCGGTCTTCACCCATGGGAGCTTCGGGCGCGCCCTGGCGGTGCGCTGGATCGGCCTGCCGGTGATGGAGGCGCAGCATTTTCTCCTCGGCACCGCCTCGCTCGGCATTCTCGGCTACGGTCATGATCTCGCCGAGGAAGCCGCCATCGTGTTGTGGAACTCCGCCGCGAACGACATTCCGGCTTAGAGCGCCGGTGCGGCCGCCGCTGCGGGTCGAGCCGATCGACTGCTGCTCGGTCTTGGATCATCGCGGCTCGAGAGAAGTCCGGCACCGGCACCACGGCGAAGGCCGCACTGAGCTCCAGCTTGAAGCGGGCCTCCTCTTCGGCCAACAATTTCAATATCCGTACCCGCTCGGCGTCGCTCGTGAATTCGCTCGCGAGTCTACGGTAGCGCTTGATGTTCTCTCGTTTGAGGAATCTGTCCATGGCAGCAGCCGCTAGGGCCTGTCCGACGCTTTACTATAGCGTGTGCCTTCCGGCCCGCCGAGGCAAGGTCAATGTCCGATACCGGACATTTTACTCGACTTCGTTGCGCAGAAGGAGTATCCATCAACATGAAGATGTCGATGAGACAGTCGCGCTGGAGCGTGCGCGTTTGGATTTGACATCACGCCCTCTCGGGCGATCTTCGCCCCGCTGTAAAGCATGCTGGTAAAGCGAAATTCGTCGCCGAAGGCCGCGTTTGGCTAGACGCTGCCGTGGTGGTTCGCCCCATGTTCCCGATGACGGTTCAATGACGGAAAAGATGGCAGGCCGGCGCGCACCGAAAGCAGCGCAGCGGCAATTGCGCCCGTAGCGGGTGAGTTTGATCTTGGTCAATGTGGCTTGGCGGGTTGCGCTGCACGCTTCACCGAGAGCGGTGTCCAGGTAAGCAGCTTCGGACGCAGGGAAGCTGGGAAGCAGGAAGACAAGAAGAAATGAGCATTGAACAATCGCCGCACGGCGCGGACTCGGTCTCGAATCCGATATTCGGAAGCCCGGAGCGCCGCACAGTCGCGAGCTATGAGCGCGAGCTCACCGGGCATCGGTGCACCGAGCTGCGCCTGCGAGAGGCTCTCGCCCGCGACGAGGCTCTGCTGCATCAGCAGGACGAGCTGATCCGACATCAGCAGATTCTGAGCCAGGAATCCGATCACCGGCTCTTGAACGGCATGCAAATGATCGTAAGCCTGCTTTCGCTGCAGAGCCGGGCATCGGAAAATGCCGAGGTCGCCTCGCAATTGGCGGTGGCGGCCAATCGCGTGGCCACGATCGCGCGCGTCCACCGCGATCTTCATAACTTCGACGGCGTGCAAACCGTCGCGCTCAAGCAATACATCGAGGACCTGTGTCGCGACATGTCCGCGATGCTGTCCTTCGAGAAGAGCCCGGAGCAGATCATCGCGGTCGAGGGGATCGAGATCAATCTGCCGACGGCGACCGGCATCCCGCTCGGCTTCATCGTCAACGAGCTGATCACGAACGCAGTCAAATACGGCAACGGCCGGATCACGGTCCGGTTGGAAGGGAATCCCGAAACCGGCTATGCGCTCTCCGTCTCCAATGATGGCGCGCCGTTGCCGGAGGGCTTCGACCCCGCCGTCCGCAAAGGGCTGGGAATGACGATAGTTCGGGCTCTTGTCGAGCGGATCGACGGAAAATTGCGGATCGCCCGCGCCGACGAGAGCCAGGGCGCGCAATTTACAATTCTGTTCCATTGACGGCTCGCAAATCGGCCCGGCGGGCGCGCGAACCTTTGCAATGAGAAGAACGCCGCCACACCGATGCAATTGTACCGATTGAAATCTGTGTATTGACGCGCCCCCGGGGGAAAAGCGCTTCGAGAATCATTCGTTTGGTTGACCGCTGTGCTCGAAATCGATATTCTCGATCAAGCGAGAGGGGTTGAGTTCCGCAATACGTTTGGGCGCCATCTCGAGGGCGCGATCACAGGGGGATGTGGGAATGAGAAGCACGCTGCTGGCACTGTTCGTGCTCGGCGCAACGGGCCCGGCATGGGCCCACGGGCATCATTTTTATCCAGGCGCGGGTCACGCCGATTGGGCGACGCCTTCTGTGATCACATGCGAAACGGTTCGAAGCTACGTGAGCATGATGGGTGTTGTGCAGGCGAGAGCGTTGGCGGTGGCCAACGGGATGACGGACGCGCAGGAACGCCGCGCGCGCCGCTGTCTGGCGAGCGATTAGAGCCAGCCGTTTATCTCGCCGGTACCCGGGTGCCGGTCGGCAGTCGCCTGCCGCATGTAGGCGAGCAGGTCTGTTAGGTCGCCGCCCGCGCCGTCCGCTTCGGAGCCACGGATTTTGCCGGCTGCCGCTTCGGGATCGCGGGCTTCGCTGGTTGCGCGAGCGCCGCGTTCTTCTCCGCCGCCTCTTTCGCCAAGCGAAGCGCCCTCAGCCGTGCCGTCCGTTCCGCGATGGCGCGGGCTTCCGCCTCGTATTCCAGCATTGCGGCGGCGCCATCCTTGGCCCGCTCCTCTTTCTTGAAGGTTGCATCGGTCTGGGCGCCTTCCTTCTTCTTCGTCACTGTCGTTCACCTAATGTTTTCAAGTTGCCACGCCTGCGCTCTTATATGTGTATGATTTCAAAGAAAAAAAGCCCCACGCACTTTTGTCGCGGGCGCCGGATTGAAGGCCAGGCGCCGGCTGCGGAGCTTCTCGGGCCTGATCGGACCCTCGATTGCCGCGCCACGGCTGATCCCGATCCTTCCCGGAGAGGTGGCGCTGTCGCCGGACGGCGCACCCGCGTTGCATTTGCAGGGTGTTATCGGTAGACGTAGTGGACGCCGCCCGCGGCCGACCCCAAATACGCACGACATGGTACGCACCACATGAGTACGCACCACATGGGCGATGATCTGAAATACCAATTGCGGCTGACCTTGAACGACGGGTTCGCCCAGACCGCGCGCAGCAATCCGGCGGATGCGTCGATTGCCGGGCTGACCGACATCCTGCGCCGGCACGATGCGGCTTTGAAATGCCAGCATGACGCTTTCGCCGATTATGTCGCTGAAGCCGAGAGCAAGGGGACCGACAAATACCCGCTTTATGAATGGACCAAGGCGACCGTCGACGACCCGGTCAAGAAGGCAAAGTACATCAAGTCCTTTACGCTCTATGTCGGCGGCCGCGAGGTCTATGAGAAGGATGCGGCGCAGGCCCTGGAGGCGGAGCTCAAGCCGTTGGTGGGAGGCCCCATCGTGGCCCAGATGTTCAAGTACGATACCGATCCGGCCAATAGCCCGCAGCCGCCGCGCAAGCAATAGTACCTCTCACAGAAGCTCGACCGGTTGATCGCGGTCGTTCGAACGGGGCCGGCGACCGCGTTTGCGTGGACGACGCTCGCTTGCCGCTATCGGCTCCCGTGCGCTCGAGGCTTACGATCGGCGCGAGGCGGCGCACGGCGCTCGCCTTCAGGCGCGACGGCCGGCGCGCTATCAATTTACCACCGACACATTTTCCGTCTGTCGCTGACGAGACCTTACGGCCGCCACGGTTGCAGTGTTTGGTGCAGCTGCGAGCAATGTCGCCACAATGGGCTTCGATAAACCGAGCTTGCGATTCACGAAGACGGCGCTCGCTCTTGCATCTGTTCCGAGGGGCTCGCAATGGCAGCCGGCGGGCAGCGGCACGATAATGTTCAAGCTGCTCCATCGTCCTCAAGCAAGCACGAATGCGCCAACGTCACGATTGAGTAGGGGCCCTGCATGAACGATTATTATCCCTTTCTGCTCGAAAGGGTGTCCCGGTTGGAGGGAAGCGGCGAAAGCCGCCGCAAGACGTACGAAAGCGTGCGCGAGGACCTTTTTGCAAAACTGGCTCGTCCGGCGCTGCGGGTGCCGGAAGCCGAGATTGCCGGAGAACGCCGGGCCTTCGATGCGGCCATCGAGAGGATCGAGGCCGACTTGGCCCGCGAAGGCGGCGTGAAGGTCGAGACGTCACCCCCGTCGATCGCGCCAACGTTGCCGGATTTCGCGGGGCCGCAGCAGATGACCCGCTTGCAGCCGGAATCCGCGCCGGCCTTGCCGGCCGGCGAGGCCGTGCCGGAGGTGAAGGCACCCACGATGGCCGGCACCGTGGAGCTCGTGGCCTCGAGCGAGCCGTCGGCAAGACGGCAACCCGGGTCCGACCCTGATCGAGCCTTCCGGGCCGATGACTTTCGTGTCCTGCCGCGGGATGCTCACGGCTTCGCCCCTGAGCTCGACCGCCGCGCGCCCGCCGTCGTGCGGACCGTGCGCCGGCGACTGCTCGGCATGATGATGGCGATCGTGGTGGTCTGCGGCTTGGTCTTCGCCGCAGTCTACTTTTCCGCGAGCATCAAGACGTTGCTCGGCGTTTGATCGTTCGCGCGCCGGCGCATGTCCGGGTCCGTCGTGCTCTCAATGGGCAAGCGCTTTCCGCGTGGTCAGCCGACTTCCCCAGCCGTCGATTTGATCCAGCCGCTCTCCGGCGGGCAGCGCAGGCGGATATTCCGGATCGAATCCGGGCGCGCCCAATGTCAGGGAGACGACACAGGAACCGCGTCGGCGCGACGTAGTTGGTAGATGCAACCAACGTTCATGGTCGGAAACAAAACGGTATGCGTCATGGACCCGAGAACCACCGAGCTAGAACGGGCCTTCCAGCTGGCGATGTCCGGGGATTGTCGGTCGGTCGATGAGATCAGGAAGAAGCTCAGTCAGGAAGGCTATTACGCCACTCAGATCACCGGCAAGAGCCTGCTGCGGCAGTTGCAGGGACTCATCGCGGCCGGGCTCGATGCCAGATTAAAGCGCCACCCTTCGTCCGGACAGAGGGCCGAAAGGGCCCGCGGCGAGCGATCCGCGCACGCGGCGATCTCCGTCGATCGGCTCAACGCTTCCAACGACGGGTGACAAGTACATGGATACCGGCATCCTGGAATACGGTCGCCGATCTCTCGACTGCCGATGAGGGGTCAGTCGACCCAGCGAGGGGGACACTGGAGCTGCCCCTCACAATCGGCTGATCCGAGGATCACTCGCGGCTGCAGCTCGGTCTGGCCCGAAATCAAGCTGTAGGGCCACGCTCCCGATCCCAGGATGACGCCGGCAACGACTGCGTGGCTGACCTCGGTGGCGGTCCGGCGATCGATGCGCGGCCCGATTGTTGCGGCGATCACCGCAACGCCCAAGCTGGCGGCGCCTGCCAGGATCATGAGGGTCTTGGCCATGAAAACACCCCGCGTGCGCGTATCCGTTTGGACGGACAACGCCGTCTGCCGCATGGAGTTCCGGTCGTCTCCCGCCCCGAGCCCCGGCGAGGCCGCTGCTCCTTTTCGGATTGCCGTCATGGTATTCCGGAGCGCAGCCGATAGGGGCGGGGGCTGGTACGGGATGCCGGACACAAGAAGACTTCCAGCGAGCGATACCCAGGCGGTGCTGCGGAGAAACAGATCGCTGCGAGCCCTGGCGACCGCCATCGTGGTCGGCGGCAGCGCCGCCGCGGTGATGCTGCTGCCGGGAGTGACGGTGAACCCCGAAGGCCCGCTGGATCCGTCCAGCCCGCATTCCATCTCCTTCGAGATCGCAGACTCGAATTTAATTCCGCTCCATAACGTCAATGCCTATCTCGTAATTTGCTACGCGGTTCCAGCGCCAGCGCCGCCGGCGCAGGGATGCCGCCCGCCCTATAACACACGGTTGTTCAAGGCTGCCTGGAGAGACCACGTCCTCACGTCGGATCAGTCGTTCACCATCACGCTCGACGACTTCATGCGCTTTCCCGTGGGGGAAAAATTCGGAGCTGCCGATATCTCGATCATTGTCGAGTACCAGCCGGGTCCCATTCCGCTTCGGCAAGAAAAGGTATTCAGGTTCACGACCGCGCTTCGCCTCGATGGCAAGCTGGATTGGGTGCCGCAGCCGGTCGAGGAACAGTAACCGGCGCCGCCGGCGCCTCTTCGACCGGGCAGGCTCGCACCGTCCCGCTCCTTTCGCGGGAATAATTATCTCCGGTCGGCGGGAACCAAGACCAATGATCGGCGTTTGAAGGCGTCCGCATTCACCCGGCCATGGTGCTCCGTGCGGCCGCACGCAGGGCCCCCCGGGCGGGTTATGGTGCGGCACCGCCCGGGCCGGAAAAGCGGCGAGTGGAGGATGAAGGATGCGGATCGCCGCGCTCTCGGGGTGGACCAGCGAGCAAAAGCATGTGGTCGCCGCGAGCTTTCTGGGATGGTCGCTCGACGCCTTTGATTTCTTCCTGCTGGTATTCGTGCTCAAGGACATTGCGCAGGAATTCGGGACCGACATCTCCAATGTGACCCTCGCCATCCTGCTGACCCTGGCGATGCGGCCGGTCGGCGCCTTCCTCTTTGGGCGCGCCGCCGATCGCTGGGGGCGGCGTCCGACCCTGATGGTGGACGTTCTGCTCTATTCCATCATCGAGTTTGCGTCGGGCTTCGCGCCGAGCCTCACCGTCTTGATCGTGCTGCGCGCCCTCTACGGTGTCGCCATGGGGGGCGAATGGGGCGTCGGCGCCTCCCTCACGATGGAGTCCATTCCGCCGCACGCCCGCGGCTTCGTGTCCGGCCTGCTGCAATCGGGCTATCCGACCGGATATTTTCTGGCCTCGATCGTCTACGGCCTGCTGTTCCCCGTCATCGGCTGGCGCGGGATGTTCATGGTGGGTGTGCTGCCGGCTCTTCTGGTTCTCTATATCCGCCGCAGCGTGCCGGAATCGCCGAGCTGGGATCGCAAGGCGGCGGCCCGCGGCGATACCATGACGGTCCTGAAATCGCATTGGCGGCTGGGCATTTACGCGATCGTCCTGATGACCGCCTTCAACTTCTTCAGCCACGGCACCCAGGATATCTACCCGACTTTCCTGCAGGTTCAGCACGGCCTCACCCCGCACGAGGTCGGCCTCATCGCCGTCATTTACAATATCGGGGCCATCTGCGGCGGCATCTTGTTCGGATCCCTGTCGGAGCGTTTCGGCCGGCGCCGGATGATCATCATCGCGGCCCTGCTGTCCTTGGCGGTGGTGCCGCTCTGGGCGTTCTCCGCCAGTGCCGCAATGCTCACGGTGGGCGCCTTTCTGATGCAATTCATGGTGCAGGGCGCCTGGGGCGTCGTTCCGGTGCATCTGAATGAATTGTCGCCCGACAACGCGCGCGGGACCTTCCCGGGCTTCGTCTATCAACTGGGCAATCTGCTCGCCTCCGTGAACGCCACCCTGCAGGCCGACATCGCGACCCGTTTCGACGGCAACTACGGCCTGGCTCTCGCGCTGGTCGCCGGGACGGTTGCGATCATCATCGCCATCCTGACCGCCGTGGGCACCGAGGCGAAGGGGATCGTGTTCGGCAAAGCCAGCGCCGAAAATCTCCGCGCCGAAGGCGCCAGCGGCTGAGGCGCGAGTCTGTGAACGCCAAAGGCCCCGGAACCGGAGGGTGCCAGGGTCTTTGGGCCGGATGGCGAGGGGATGGGGGGCTGAGGGGGTGCCACCCGGCATGAGGGTTCAATTCCCCAGACCCGGCGGTGTTCCGGGCAGGTTGCCGATTTTTCGATGAGCCCGCCCGACACTGGCCTTTTCGGGGATTTTTGCTATGGCATTTTACATATCGGCGGTGCGGCACGGCATTGATGCTGAATTCATGATGCCGAATTTCTGGATGAGCGCGACCGCCAAGCCCGCAAGAACCGGAAAGCGCAACCGATGGGTCGAACAGTTCGAACGCCCCTCCCGATCGCCGACGCGGCACCGACGCGCCGTCGTCTGATGGGCGCCCTGGCGGGCGGGCTCGCGGCGGCGGCCGTGAGCAACGTATTCGACGCGTCGGTCGATGCCGCGGTGCCGGGCCCGACCCCGTTGACGGGCGGCGCCGATCCCAAGACCGCCGCCTACGACAATATGATCACGGATTTCATGCAGCGGCTGCAGCCTCCCGGCGGTGCGCTCGCCGTCAGCAAGGACGGGCGTCTGGTCTATGCGCGCGGCTTCGGCTACGCGGAGGTCGAGACGCGCCAGCCGGTGCAGCCGACCGCTTTGTTTCGGATCGCGAGCCTGAGCAAACCGTTCACCGCGACCGCCGTGCTCCAACTGGTGCAGGCAGGCAGGCTGCGGCTCGACGACAAGGTCTTCCGGCTCCTCAGGATTGTGCCATTTCTCGAGCGCAACGCGCGCGTCGATCCGCGCATTTACGAGATCACGGTCTCCCACTGCCTGCAGCACACCGCCGGCTGGGACCGGGACAAGGGTTTCGATCCGATGGGGGCGGCGGCGGCCGAAGAGGTCGCCCGAGCGCTCGGCCTGCGGCTGCCGATCCGCCCCGAGCACATCATCCGCTACACGATGGGGACGGCCGCTCGATTCGGATCCGGGCGCGAGCTACGCCTATTCCAACTTCGGCTATTGCGTTCTCGGCCGGGTCATCGAGGCGGCTTCCGGCATGGGTTATGCCGACTACGTGACCCAGCACGTGCTGCGGCCGATTGGGATCGACCAGATGCGGCAGGGGCGCGATCTGTTCAAGGACCGCGCGCCCGGCGAGGTCAAGTATTACGACAGCAAAGGCGAGAGCGGCCGTGCGATCTCGGGACCGCGCATCGGGCAGCAAGTGCCGCTGCCCTACGGGGTGGAATGCATCGAGACCATGGATGCCAACGGCGGCTGGATCGCCTCGGCCATCATGCTGGTGCGTTTCGGCGACGCCTTCAACGACATCAAGGCCTCGAGCCTGCTCAACGAAGCGAGCATCCGCAACATGCTGGCGCGGCCGCCCGGGGCGCCCGGCCTGGACAAGGGCAAGCCGGGACCGACCTATTATGGCTGCGGATGGCAAGTGCGGCCCGTGGCGGAGCGTCTCGGCCGATACACCAAATGGCACTTCGGCATGCTGCGCGGCTCCTCCACCTTGTTGCTGTGCCGTGACGACGGCCTCAACTGGGCCGCCGTGTTCAACAGCGACGCCAACCGGGCCGGGAAGGAATATGCCGGGGAGATCGACGGTCTGCTGCACCAGACCGCGAACCAGATCAAGAATTGGCCGTCCGGCGATCTGTACAAGAACTACGCGATCTAGACCGTGCAGGGTTCATTCGCTGGAATTCACCCTGCGGGGTTCGCGACAGGAGACGCGCCATGAAGGACACCAAACCCACGCCCGCGGGCGCCGAGCCTTCCGCGTCCGGGATCGCCGGCCGAGGTCGGCCCTCGATCGCGCTGATTCTCGCCGGCGCACTTTTCGTCGCCGCAGCCGGTTGGGCGGCGTTCGACTATTGGGAAAGCCTGCAGAAGAAGTCGGAGATCCTGGTCTACCATCTCTGCGTCGGAACCGAGCAGAAACTCTGCCCGAGCGAAGCGACATTCGTGCGCAACCAAGGCGACGACACCCTGACCAAATGGGCGCAGAGCCAATGCACCGGCTACCGGGCGCGAAGAATAATCGTCAATGACGGCCCGAAGGATTGCGGCTGCTCGCTCGCCGACGTCACCTGCTCTTCGCAATAGCCCGCTGCGGCGGCGAGAGCCCGCTTCAGGCCACGCGGGCCATCGGCGCCGCCGTCTGTGCGGTCGGTCGCGTGCCGCGGCCGATCTGCTCGGCCGCATAGGCGAGCCCGAGGCCGGCCATGAGCCCGCCGGCCAGCGCGGCCAACAGCAGGAGCAGCCGGCGCGGCGGCCAGCTGCGGTCGAGCGGCGCTTGCGCATCCGACAACACCCGCACGTTCACGGTGTCGAGGCGCTCCTGCTCGCGGGTCTCGCGCGCGCGCACCAGGAACAATTCGTAGACGGCCCGGCTGGCGTCGACCTCGCGCTCCAGCTCGCGCAACTTGACGAACGCCAAGCCGGTGGCGATGGCACGTTGCTTGAGCGCGTCGAGGTTGTTGGTCAATGCTTCTTCATTGGCGCGCGCGCGCTCGTATTCGCTGCGGGTCGCATCGGCGACGCGCGCGACCTCCTCGGTGACCAGCCGCTGCGCATTGCGCACCTGGGCGTGGGACTCGATGACGTAGGGATGCTGCGGCCCCAGCTGGGCGGTGAGATCGGCATCGCGCTGCGCGGCGGCGGCGTATTGCGCGCGCAGGAGCCCGATGGTGCTCGATTGCACCGCCTCGATGGTCGAGCCCCGGTCCGCGCCGCTGGTCTGCAGCCGTTGGACCTGCTCGTAGCGCGCCCGGACCTCGGCGGTGCGGGCCTGGGCGACGCTCAGCTGATTGTTGAGGTCGGTGAGCTGCTGCTCGTCCACCAGGTGTCCGCTGGGACCGACGATGCCTTGCTCGGCCTTGTAGCGCTCGACCTCCTCTTCCGCATGCCGCACCCGTTCGCGCAGCTCGGTCAGCCGCGAGGTCAACAATTCGGTGACGCGCCGCGCGGCTTCGGTATGCGCGGCCGATTGCTCGGCGAAATAGGCCTGCACGACCGCGTTGGCGAGCCGCGCCGATTTGTCCGCATTGGTGGTCTCGACCGTCAGATCGACCACGTAGGTGCGTTCGGTGCGTTTCGCGCTCACGTCGCGTTGCAATTGGCGCAGTGCCCCGAAGGCCGGGTCATTGCTCGGCGCCGGCTTCGATTTGAGCCCGGCCGCCGCCCTGAGCAGGGAGACGAGCGTCGTGATCCTGGAGCTGGCGCGCGGATTGAACTCCGGATCGGCCACCAGCCGCTCGGTCTCGACCACGCGACGGAGCACCTTGTCGGAGGTCAAGACCCGGGTCTCGCTTTCGACCTCCATGACGTTGGCATCCGACGTCTGCGCGGTCGGCATCACGGACTTGTCGACGCCGCGCAGGTCGACGGGGCCGATCAGGATTTGGCCGGTCGCGCGGTAGCGCGGTGTCAGCGCCAACTCCGCGACCAGAAACACGAGCAGCGCAGCGCCGAGACCGATGAGGATCCAGCGCCATTGACGCCGGATGAACGTCCAGTCGACATCGAGCCCCAGCCGCGGAAAGATGGCCACGGCGGCGGCTCGGATCGATTGCGCTTCCTGCGCCGCCGGGGCGCTCGCAGAGAAGCCTCTCGGGTTCTGGAACATTTCGAGCTCGTTCTAATGAGGCGCTTCCCTTGCATATATCAACACACCCGCGCGCGCGTCCACGACGCTGCGCTGAATTGGCGGGCGTACTGAATTGTTAATCTTAATCGGCGGCCGGGCTGGCGCTTTCAATCCGCTTGCATTGGATACCGGATCGCATGCGCGCCCGCGCCAATTAGGGTTACCCGGAAGAAACAGATTTTCAGGACCGCAATTGCGTTAAATAAAGCGCGTGTCTCGGCCGAAAGTCGTTGCGGCACGCGAGCTGTGCAGGAAGCGTCGGCACGCCCCGAGATCCGAGCGCGATTTCAGCAATAAGACCAGTGACCGATGACAGTACCTTCATTCGCCAAGACCGCCATCTCCGTCGGTGCCCATTTGACGGGTTTGAGCCGCGTGCTCGCGACCCGGTACCGCGGTTGCGGCATGATTTTCGCTCTGCACAGCGTCGTCGACGACAGTGCCTTTTGTCCCGACGAGACTCTCCGCTGCCCGGTAGGCCAGCTGGAGCGGAGCTTGCGCTGGCTGAGAAAACAAGGTGTCGAGCTCGTCAGCCTGGACGATGCGGTGCAACGCCTGGGCGCGGCCCGCGAACGACCGTTCGCT
>CAVUSX010000012.1:0-140865 GCA_963744275.1 uncultured Alphaproteobacteria bacterium | reverse complement strand
GGATTGGACGCCGCCGTCCGAAATGATCGAACGCCAACTCTACCTGCGGCGGTGGCCCCGGCAAGCGGGCAACGAACCCATCGGGCATCATAAGGAAGGTCACTGCCGCCAAATCGGTCCTGACGCTTGTGACGCCGAAAGCATCCTGGTTGTCAATTGACAAGTGACAGACGACATATACAATAGGGACTATGATCCAGTCGTTTAAACATCGCGGGCTTAAGGCCCTTTATGATGGGAGAACGGCAAGAAGGTTAGCCCCTGCACATGTTGAAAAACTCCGCGACATTCTTGCGGTATTGGACCGCAGCCGTGGGCCGGATGATATGAACATTCCTGGCTTCCGGCTGCATCCGCTTAAGGGAAGCCTCGCCGGTTTCTGGGCTGTATCGGTCTCCGGGAATTGGCGTGTAACATTCCGCTTCGACAACGGTCATGCGGCTGATGTCGATTATATGGATTATCATTAGAAAAGGCGAAGCTCATGGCTATGCGCAATCCACCACACCCCGGCGGCATCGTTCGTCGCCAGTGTCTCGATCCGCTCGATCTGTCCGTCACCGAGGCAGCTAAAGGACTAGGCGTGACGCGACAAGCGCTATCCGACCTGGTCAATGGCAAGGCCGGGATTTCTATTGATATGGCAATTCGTCTTTCCAAAGCTTTCGGTTCAAGTCCGGAGACGTGGCTAGGTATGCAAATGGCATATGATCTTTGGCAGGCGCGTGAGCAGGTGCGCTCGTTGAAGGTTCGGCATTTCAAAGCCGCGTAGCAATCCAGCTCCCGCCGGGGCCGCTTGCCGAAGCGCCGAATTGGGCCACAAAGAGATATAACTTGCGGATGTAATTGAGACTTTGACACCGGCCGGCGGCACCCTTTCGCCAGCGTCGTGGTCGAGATCATCCGGATGATGCTTTGGGAACGAGCGATGCGATGCTCGTCTGGTCCTCCGCGGCATCGGCCCCATGGGTCAGTTGCCGGAAGGCGGCAATATCGCCCGGCCTTCCGAGCAGGTAACCCTGAGCCTCGTCGCAAAACTCCTCCTTCAAGGAACCCGAGCTCGGCGGCTGTTTCTACGCCCTCCGCGAGCACCGGAAGACGAAGAGCCCGGCCGAGGCCAAGCACTGAACGCACGATTGCGGCCGCCTGATCGTTGACGTCCACTGACTTAATGAATGACCCATCGATCTTGATTTTGTCAAATGGAAAGGCTCGTAGGTTCGAGAGCGACGAGTAGCCTGTCCCAAAATCGTCCATCGCGATTTGGACCCCCAATATCTTGATGCGCCGAAGCGTTGCCAGCGCACGGTTCAAGTCGCGCACCAGCGCCGTCTCGGTAACCTCCAATTCCAACCGCCCGGGAGTGAGACCCGTCTCGAACAGGATCTCATGCACCGCGTGGGCAAAATTTGCGTTGTGGATTTGCACGGCCGAGACATTTACGGCGACGGTCAAAGGCTGAGTCCAGGTTGCCGCCTCGCGGCATGCCGTCCGGCAGAACCCACTCGCCGATCTGAAGAATGATGCCGGTATCCTCAGCAATGGGGATGAATTCGCTCGGTGGAATGTCCCCCCGTGTGGGGTGCTTCCAGCGCAGCAGAGCCTCAAAGCCGATGACCTTGCCGCCGCGGATGTCATTCTGCGGCTGGTAGACGAGCCTCAACTCTCCTCGGGGAATCGCATTGCGCAGGTCGTGTTCCAGGAGACGACGATCGCGGACGGCGGCGCCCATCGACGCTTCGAAGAATTGATAGGTTCCTCGTCCCTCATTCTTCGCGCGGTAAAGTGCAGTATCGGCGTGAGAGAGCAGAGCCTGCCGATCGGTCGCGTCATCCGGACATATGGCTATTCCAATGCTCGTGGAGATAGGCGCATCTGCTTCCGAGCCATCGCTCGCAGATTGAAGAATCTCCAAGATGTTTTCGGCGATGCGCCCGGCCCCCCCGGGGTTTGAGAGGGCGGGGAGAATGATGGCAAATTCGTCGCCACTCAGCCTCGCCAACATTTGGTTTTCGTCTAGCGTGCTCGCAATTCGCTTCGCGACGGCCTGAAGCGTCGCGTCACCCGCTGCGTGCCCAAACAGATCGTTGACCTCCTTAAATCGATCGAGGTCGAGGCACAATACCGCGAGCCGTCGACCCGTTTCCAAGGCCGATTTGATTTCCTGATCCAACTTCTTGTTGAAAGTACTTCGATTGGGAATTCCAGTGAGGGAGTTGTGATGCGCGAGGAAGCGGAGATGCTGTTCTGCCTGCTTGCGCGCCTGCAAATCGCGGACCGCAATGGCGTAGTGCGGTCTTCCGCCATAGTCGACCGTACGTAGGATCAATTCGACCGGTGTCCTGGGCGCCATCGGCATGGAGCAAATCGCCCTCGACAGGCTGGTTCGGCCGCTCAAACAGTTTCAAGCGCGTGCCTTCGTCGGGAAAGAATTGTTCGAGCTTTGCGCCCACCACGCTTTCGGCAGGTGATCCGATAAGGAGCGCGAAGCTATCGTTGACCGTAGTTATGGATTCGCCTTCGCAAACAAGAAGCCCCTCAACGGCAGCGTTGGCAAGGCCCCGCATCCGGTCGGCCTCAAGTTCCCCACGCCGTCGATCTCGCATTTCGATGGCTACACCGGCGAGGGCGAGAACAATGATGATGAAGCTTGCAAGCGCCACCGCAATGGCCAACCAGCCCGAAGGCAGCGCTGAAGGGGAAACCTCAATCGTTGGATCGGGGATGATCGAGGCCGCGCCCATCGCGGTGAAATGGTGGCTGCAGATCGCTAGGGTCAACAGCAAGGCGCCGAGGATTTTCCATTTCAAGGCATCGCTGCGCAATCCGACGGGCAACGCGACGGCGCCGATCAGTCCCCCCAGGACGATTGAAGCCGCCACCAAGGTCGGGTCCCACTCGATCCGTCCCTGGATCTCGAACGCCGCCATGCCGGTGTAATGCATTGCGGCAATGCCGCCGCCCACCATGGCGCCGCCGACCCAAGCGCCCGCCCGCCCGTTCGCCATCACGGCAACCGCCAGGCCCGCGCCCGTCAGGAAAATTGCCGCAATCAACGAAAAGATGGTTAGTGCAATGTTGTAGGCGCTCGGAATTCCCGGCGAGAATGCGAGCATGGCGATGAAATGTGTCGCCCAAATCCCGAATCCGGTCGATGTCGCGGAAACGACCAGCCAAATGAGGTGCATGTGGCCGGTCGACCTGCGAACATGATGAAGTAAGCTGATTGCCGTAAATGACGCCAGCGCACATATCACTGCCGCCAAGCCCACAAGCCGCAGATCATGCGCGCTCGTGATGCAGTTATATACAGTCAGCATGCGCGGACCACTGTGGTTAAATTTGTCACAATGCCGAACTAAGGCCACGAACACCGTAGGTGAAATTGTACAAAGAGACGTAAATGAGCGCCGTCAACTTTAATGCCGCGGTTTTGCCTACGCGTCCGAACCCTTGCTGCAGACCTCCGATTCAAGTCACTCCATCGAAACTCTCCCTCCGCCAAGTGGGAACGAACGAAATTGTAACCATCGCGATCTGCCAACCTTTCACTGTCTAAAGAATAAATTAATCATAGGAACTTGTGTGGTGGTGATTGTTGAGAATATTTGAATATCTGTGGATTTACTTACCCGGAGAGCCGTGTGGCGCATTTTGACGCTCGCGAGTGCAGCCGTCCAGGGGACCGCGTTGAATATCGCCGCAGATCACAAATCCTGGCTTCGCGCGCTCAACCAAGGCTCGACCTATCTTGGGCTGGCGATGATCGCGCTTGTCTGGCTAGGTCTCGATTTTCATTTGAAGGCAGAGCTGGCGACCGTTCAAGCCGACGCAATCCAAAATGCCGGCAACCTCTCCCGCGCTTTCGAAGAGCACCTCGTCAGAACGCTTAAGGATGCGGACCATACGTTACAGATCGTCCGCAACGCCTACGAAAGGAGGCCCAACACGTTCGACCTGCCCGCCTGGTCAAAGGAGGAGCACGCCCTCGAGGGCCCGACCTTCCAGATCGTCATCATTGGCCCCGATGGTTTCATGAAAGCGACCACCGAGGGCCTCCACCCGTCGCCGGTTGATCTTAGTGATCGCGAACATTTTCGGGTCCACATCAACGCAACCGACGACAACCTCTTCATCAGCAAGCCGTTGATTGGGCGTGTCACTGGAAAGCCTTCAATTCAACTATCGCGCCGTATCACAAATCCGGACGGGAGCTTCGGGGGCGTCATTCTCATTTCGCTGGATCCCGGCCATTTCACGCGTTTCTACGAATTGATCAACATAGGACGTAATGGAGCAATCAGAGTTGTCGGAACCGATGGAATTGTCCGCGCGGTCGGAGGCCAGAAGGATATCGAGGCACACTATCTGGGTGCCAACCTGAATGGCAGTACGCTGCTCACGCGATCCAAAACTGAGCTCTTCGGATGGTATTTCTCGGATAGCAAAAGAAATGACGGTATCAGACGTCTGATCTTCTATAGAACCGTCGGAGGATTTCCCCTGATCGTGACGGTTGGACTCGGCGAGAAACAGATATTCGGAGGCGTCAAGGCCAAGGAAAGCACGTACCGTTGGGTCGCGGCGTTCGTGACATTCTCGGTATTGCTTGTCATGGCGTCAAGCCTGCGAGATCGAATGAAACTCGAGCGAACCGGCAAGCAGCTGCAGGTACAAGCTCGGCAAGACGCCCTGACCGGGCTCCCCAACCGGCTTCTGTTCCTGGAGCGACTCGAGCAGGCCGCCGCACGGGCCGAGACTTTCGACCGTTCCCTTATGCTTGACCTCGATCAGTTCAAGGCGATCAACGATACGCTTGGACACAGTTCCGGAGACGTGTTGCTGCGAACGGTAGCGATGCGGTTGCGCTCCTGCGCACGGTCGACGGATACCGTTGCGAGGCTCGGCGGTGATGAATTTGCGATTTTGCAGGTGTGCAGGATGGATCAATGCCTGGGCGCCATCGCGCTCGCGTCAGATGCCATCGATGCTTTATCGCGGCCCTACAGCATCGATGGCCAAGAGGTCATCATCGGAACCAGCATCGGTATCGCGAATGCGCCGGAGCACGGCACCACCAGCGAGAAGTTGCTGGGAAAGGCGGATCTCGCGCTCTATCAATCGAAGTTGGCCGGCCGCAACGGCTACTGTTTTTTTGAAACGAGCATGGAATTGAGGGCGCTGCAGCGACGCGCGATCGAGGCCGACCTGAGACACGCGCTGTCACGAAACGAGTTCGAGCTGCACTACCAGCCGGTGGTTAAAATTGCCAATCAGGCATGTTCGGGGATGGAGGCGCTGTTGCGGTGGAGGCGAGGAGGCGGTGAAATCGTGTCTCCGGCTGAATTCATCCCCATTGCTGAAGATATCGGGCTGATTTCTTCGATCGGCGAATGGGTTCTTCGGCGGGCTTGCCACGACGCCATGGCCTGGCCGCAGCATGTTGCATTGGCGGTCAATCTTTCGCCTGCCCAGTTTGGCAACAGCGATTTGCGAGACATCGTGCTCGGTGCGCTGGCGGAGTTGGGGCTGCCATCGCATCGGCTCGAGCTCGAGATCACGGAGTCGGTATTGCTTGAAAGAAGTGAAAAAAATCTCCGAATTCTTGCGAGCCTCAAGGCACTCGGCGTCAAGATCGTTCTCGATGACTTTGGAACTGGATATTCGTCTCTTTCATACCTGTCCATGTTTGCGTTCGACAAGGTCAAGATCGATCGGTCGTTCGTCTCGCAGATGAGCGGTCGGCCGGACTGCGCCGCTATCGTGTGCTCGATCATCAACCTCGGTCACAACCTGAATATGACCACGGTAGCTGAGGGCGTAGAAACGGAGGTGCAACTGGATATGTTGCGTTTGGCCGGTTGCTCGGAGGCGCAGGGCTACCTTTTCAGCCGGCCTCGGCCGACGAATGAGCTTCACTTCCGCCATGAGTTGGAGCTTGCCTCCTGAGCGGTCGAAGCATTTCCACTAGAGACCGGCACTAGATCCGAGATGTCTAGGTTTTTCGAGATTGCGGACCAAGCGGCTTTCTTGTTGGCATGCCACCCCATACGTTCGACGAAGCCAAGCCAGGACGCTCACTGTTACCGCGCGGACTGAAGCGAGCGGGGAATGGCTGTGGGTTTACAAGTAACGTCACAACCGATCGGCAGCGTAATTCGCCTGTTGTCAAATCCGCAGTGTTCGCTAATAGCGGCGCAATATCCCCGTGGAGATCGAAGAGCTCACGTCCAACGGCTCGCCTGAGATCAACGATTCCGATGGCCCAGATATCCCGGCGCGAGAAGCAGAGATTATTATCGCGCGACGGCAGCGGCGATCAATATTAGTAGCAATCGGCGCTCTCTTTCCAAGAGAATGCTTCGAGAGGAGCTGCGCTTAGGCTGGGTTAATCCTTTTGTGCTCAAGGGGTGCATAACCGAACTTTTCCCTATGCGCGTTCCGTGAACCTGACGGCGACAAACCGCCTATCGGTCCAGACCACTTCGCAATCGCGCTTTGCACTGCCGTCCTTGTACCAACTAAGGGTGAATTGAAGCGGCAATTCCGTCAACGGATGCGCAACGGCAAGGCGCGCTCCGGCTTCGGAAATATCTAAAATCCGACAATTCACGAATGGCTTTCCCCTGCCGAAACTTACTGTTGCGGCACGTCGGGTCGGTCGACGGATAGTCTTCCGCTGTTCTTGACGTTGGTTACTCATTTGTTGCCCCATGATTTTATTGGGGACAATTGTTAGTTCGCAATCTTCAATGAATTCGGAAGTGTCAGCGTTTCATCGCGTGATGATTAAGCGTTGGTGTCGTTCTTCACCTGACGGCACCGGCCGGAATTGTGAACAAGTGCAGAAGCGTGACCCCTCTACTGCCAAGTGGATCAATGTCTTACCGTGCCGATCGGCGTCCGGACCCCGCGCCGAATAACAGTAATCCCAAATGGCGTCGAGATCGGCTCTGGCCTGTTGGCGCTGGCGAATCTTATTTGGCATGCGACTTGGCTGCCAGCCGTTGCCGGCCACGCTGCTTGACGTCGTCGATATCCAAATCCTCGGCCGGGCCACTATCGAGGCCCGTCTGGATGGCCTTGCGGAGGGCATCCATCTTGGCGGCGCGGAGCTGTTCGCGTTCCTCCATCAGGCGCAGGCCATCCCGCATGACCTCGCTGGCGGTGCTGTACCGGCCGCTTTCGATCAGGCTCTTGATGAATTCTTCGAAGTGAGCGCCGAGTGTGTAGCTGGTCGCCATGTCGCCTCCGGAGCCTTACTACCTACCGATCGGCTGCGGCAGCAGACCCGACCCGAGCCGCTACGATTCCGCTGCCGATCCCGGCCTGTCGCTGGCGGCCGGCTTGGCGGACGTATTGCCCGACGGACCATGCAGGCATCGCGTTCTCCCGAATGAACTCCCGGCCGGCGGCTTTCTCATTTCCGAGATTTTTCTGGTGATCGCTTTCGAAGGCGGACGCCCGGACCACCGCCGTTCTCGTCGATGAACTCGACGCCGGCGGCTCCAACGCAGTTCGTATCTTCGTGCCAGTTCCACTTCGGCCGCCCAGGGGGGCCATCATTGGCTTCGAGCCTTTTGATGGTCGGAAGCGCGAGACATCGGCCGCCTTCCGCAATTGCTCCTGCGACCGAAGCTAAGAGCGCGCGTGCCGCTTTAACCTGTCGAAACGATACTTTTAGTATTGACATCGGGGTCGCATTAATGGAATACTTTAGTATCAGAATGAAATCCGTTCGTCCGTCGGAAGGGAACATTAATGTCTCAGCGCGTCACAAGGACTTGGCAACCTTATGCAGGCTGGCCACCGATCCTTCACCGACGCATCTCGCCGGTGAAGCCAGACCTCCTCGAGCTTTGGAGCGAGAGTCCGACTGACGCCGAGACCGAAGGCCTCTCCGGCAAGTCCCGTCCATCTCAGCCTTGTGACCGGGCAAGTTTAAAGCCATCCGCCAGCCCCGTTTGCGCGGCGCACGCCGAATTCGTCGCCGCCCTGGCCGGGCACCCCCCGCGGCCGATCCCGCTCGATGCTGACGCCATCGACCTCGAGGACCGCGCCGATCATCTAGGCAAGGTGTTCAGTGCACTCTCGGTCTATGTGACCGTGATCCTCGACGATACGGCGCAGAATGTCCCCGGGAGCCTCGATCTTCGCGATGCCGAAGGGGTCCTTGCCGACCTCGCATCCGACGTGACCGGCGCCATCCAAAACGCCGCTGACGACATGGCAGGGAGGCCGGCATGAGCGTGCGGTTCGATCCTGCCGAGCGCCGGAGCTTCATCGGCGGCTCGGACGCCCGCATCATCATGGGTGACGACGAGGCCGCCCTCCTCCGCCTCTGGCGGGAGAAGCGCGGCGAGGTCGAGCCGGAGGACCTCTCCGGCAACCTCATCGTCCAGCTCGGGCTCGTGACCGAGGCCCTCAACCGGCATTGGTACGAGCGCAACACCGGGCAAACCATCGAATGCGTCCAGCATCGGCTCCGGCACCCGGTGCTCCGGTGGATGGGGGCGACCCTCGACGGCATGGTCGCCGGCAGCGGGGCGGTGTTCGAGGCCAAGTTCATGCTGCCGTGGTCGTTCTCGGAGGAGGCGGCGGCCGAGAAGCATATGGCCCAGCTCCAGCACAATATGTGGGTGACCAATGCCAGGGCGGCGGCGCTCTCGATCATCACCGGGGGCGGCAAATGGGTCGAGATCGCCATCACGGCCGATTCGCTCTACCAGCACCTGCTGCTGACCGCGGAGAAGAAGTTCTGGCGCTGCGTGGAGAGCGGCGAGCCCCCTCGCCTGTTCGGCGTCGAGCCGCCGCGACCTCGCATCGAGGCGGTTCGCATCGTCGATATGAGCTCGTCCAATGCCTGGGCCGAGTTTGCCGGCGTGTTTTGCCGGACCCGACCGGCCTTTCTCGAGCACGAGAGCGCCAAGGCCGAGCTCAAGGGCCTCATGCCGGAGGACGCCAAGGAGGCCACCGGGCACGGCATTCGGGCCAAGCGCTCGAAATCCGGAGCCGTGAGCTTCGATGTCCTGAGCCAGGAGGAGGCAGCCCATGCACCGGTCCAGTGAAATCGATCGGCACCATTGCGGCGGCGCTTGCCAAGGCGCAAGCCGAGCTGACCAACCCGGAGAAGTCGCTGACCGCGACCATCCGGTCGCCGTTTCCCAGGGAGGCGACCGGACCTTCCGCTATGCCTCGCTCTCGAGCGGGCTCGATATCGTCCGCAAGGCGCTGGGCAAGCATGAGATCGCGACCGTGCAGACCACGGCGATCGACGAGGCGGGGCTCATTCGCCTCACCACGGTGCTCGCCCATTCGTCTGGGGAATGGGTCTCATCGGACTGGCCGGTATGCCCGGTCAGCGAGACCGCGGCGCCGCATCGGATGGGCGCCGCCCTGACCTATGCCCGCCGCTATGCGCTGTTCACCCTGGTGGGGATTGCCGGGGAGGATGACCTCGATGCGCCGGATCTCGGGGCGGCCCCCAAGGCGGGCGCCGATCAGCCCTCCGGGCCAGATGGGCACAAGCCGAACGGGCATGCTTTCGCCGCTGGCCTGCCCGCACCAGCGGATGCCCGAGGCAGGAAACCCCTCGCCCGCCCGGCGAAGCCCGTCCTGGCCGCCGATCAGTCGGCCGCGCTGCGGGATCGGCTGGTTGCCGAACTCGACGCCCTTCAATCCGCCGAGGAGGCGGCCAGTTGGGCCCATCGGTCCCTGCCGGCGAAGAACACGTTGACGGCGGCCGACGCCGAACTGGTCGAGATCAGGCTTCCGAGCAAGGCTCGCGGCGTTCGGCGATGGGCAGCCCCCTGCCGAGCCTCAGGAAGCCGCCCAGAGCGCGCCTGAGGCACACCCAGGCCTTCCTAGCTCCGAAGCGGCGGCGGCGTCAGTGGCCGCCCCCGATGAACGGCCGCCGACGCCGCTTCCCGCCCTGCGGGCAAGACCATCCGGCTGCGCGACAAGGACCACCTCAAGTTCGTGTCCAAGCAAGCGTGCCTCGTGTGCGGCCGCGAGCCTTCCGATGCGCACCATCTTCGCTTTGCGCAGCCGCGTGCGTTGGGACGCAAAGTCAGCGATGAGTTCACTGTTCCGGTTTGCCGCCTGCATCATCGCGAGCTACACCGGCATGGTGACGAAGCGGCATGGTGGAGCGGTCTCAATATCGATCCGGTGCCGATCGCGTTCGACCTTTGGGGAAGGACGCATCGGGACGGGGCATTCAGGAGCCCTGCAGCCGCAGACCCGCAGATTGAGATCGCAACCAGTGTCCTCAGATCGGTTCCGCCAATCGATGAAGTGGCGTAGCCCCCAGACTAGTTCTGCCTAGTGGCGCCGGGATTCAAACGCCGGAAAGGCAACGGAAGCGCGACGCGACGGTTTCGCTTGTTCCCTGCCCGCCTCGGGGTGACAGTCCGGCCAAGCTAGCGGCTTTGACGGGATTTAGGCAGCCCTCCTTCAATCCAAACGCAATGGGCTGTCGGAACGGGCGGACGGATGTGACATCGAGCCAGGCTGCACTGGCCGATGCGCAATGAATTGCGCAACCCTCATTGACCGAAATTCGGGTTGCGTATATATTTACGCAATCAACGATGGCCAATGCCTCAGCCGGAAACCAATAGAAACAAGGTGGTCGCGCGGCTGGTGCGCGACGGCTGGGTGGGGCGCCACGGCAGCGACCATGATGTCTATAAGCATCCTGCGAAGCTTGGCCGCATCCTCGTGCCACGTCACCGTACTTTATCGCCCAGTGTAGCACGCGCCATCGCCAAGACCGCGGGTTGGGAGTGTTCATAGGAGGATTTAATGCGCTATATCGCCCTGGTGGACGGCAAGGCCGGCGCCTATGGCGTGGTGGTGCCTGATTTGCCCGGCTGTACTTCGGCTGGTTCCACTACGGACGCCGCCCTTCGCAATGCCGTCGAGGCGGTGCGACTGTGGGCCGAAGATGCAATCGATGATGGCGAGGCGTCTACCAACCCCACGCTCGGTCGAGGCGCTTCGCGCCGATCCTGAGATTGCCGCAGCGCTGGCGGAGGGTAGCGCGCTTGCCATAGTGCCATTGATTCTTGACTCCGGCCGGGCGGTACGGGCCAATCTGTCACTCGATGCCGGCCTGCTCGATGCCATCGACGAAGCCGCAAAAGCACATGGGCTCACGCGTTCGGCATTTCTCGCGAGCGCAGCGCGGGAAAAAATCGAAGGGCGTGCGGGATCGCGAGAGATGCCTATCGGCACGTCCTCGGCGCGCGCAACGCGCGGTCGCCACACCAACAAGCGACGTGCCTAGGACCTAACTTGGCAGATTACTCACGCTGCGATTCAAGCAAGACAGGCAACGCCTATTGGCTACGGGCCGAATATGCGCTGGACCAGGCGGCCGAACCGCCCGGTCAATCGCACCGGCGCCTCCAGGACCACGAAAATGACGCACACGCCCGCGCGGTCGGCGACCGGCCGATGATCGATGGTGCCGTCCGCGACCGCGATGTCGCCCGCGCCGTAATGCCCGCCCTGGTCGCGGAACCCGCCTTGCAGCACCAGCACGGCTTCCCGCCCCGCGTGGGTGTGCGCCGGAATCGCCTGGCCGGGCCGGCACCGCAGGAAGCTCGCTTCGCCGCCCGCGTCGGCGGCAATCCGGCAGCGCTCGAGGCCGGGCAGCAGCGTGCGCCATTCCGGCGCGCCGAGATGGCGGCCCACATAGGAGCGCAGCGCCAGCGGCATGAACGCGTTGATCTGATCCAAGCCCGGCACCGGCTGCTGCGGCCAGCGCGCGTGGCCGAAGATGGCCGGACCCTGCGCCCGTTCATGCGCGTCGTCCCGGCGTTCGGCCCGCATCTGCAGATGGGACGCGACCAGCACCGCAAACGGCTCGCTCAGCGTCCCGGCCGCGTAGGCGGCGAGCAGCGTCTCGGTGGGCCGGCTCGATTCGGCGCTGATTGGTTCGCTGTCGCTCACGTGGTGGGGCCTGCGCAGATGGTTCGCGGACTCAAGTAGCAGCTTGCTGGTCGGGCCGCATCCGCAATTGACTTGCGACGCGGCGGACGCGGAGCGCCGGCGCCCACGGAAAAGTAGCATGACGCGGTATCTGCAGGCTCGAGGCCAATCCCTGCCGACCGAATGGGGGCCTCAGGCAGCTGCGCGGTCGCGGCGCGATCTCATGGAATTGGCGCCCGCGACAGAGCCGGCTTTGCCGGCCCCCGTTCGGCGCTCTCCGCGGACGCCGCCGGCCGGCCGAACAGCTCGCTCTCCACCAAGCCGCAAATGACGTGTGCGGCGACGATGTGGACCTGCTGAATCTGCGGGGTCTCATCGCTGGGCGCGCTCAGGCACAGATCACAAAAGGCGGCCATGGCGCGCGGCCCGCTCCCGGTGAACCCGACGGTGGTCAACCCCATCTCGCGCGCCGCCTGCAAGGCCGCGACGATGTTGGGCGATCGCCCTGACGTCGAGATCGCGATGAAGACGTCGCCGGGCCGGCCAAGGCCACGGACCTGGCGCTCGAAGACACGATCATAGCCGTAATCGTTGCCGATCGCCGTGAGGACGGACGTGTCCGTGGTCAGCGCGACGGCCGGCAAGGGATTGCGGTCGAAATGCAAGCGCGAGAGGAACTCGCCCGCGATATGCTGGGCGTCGGCGGCGCTGCCGCCGTTGCCCGCGATCAACACCTTTCCTCCGGCGCGGAACGCGCGGGTGACGGTGTCGACGATGGCCGTGATGGACGCGATGAGCTCACGATCCTCGCCCGCACGCGTCAGCGTGGCGCAAGACTTGCGGAAATAATCGACGACGTTCGCATGCGGGTCGTTTGACATGGTGTTCTCTCAATTGCGATGCACCTGATGGCATTTTCGGCGGAAACCATAAGTCCGAAGTCGACGTGAACGCCTCCAAAGTGCTTCAACCTGTCGACGAACGGCCCAATTGCACCCCCTTGCACGATTGTGCAAGGGGGCTGATCCAGATAGGAATGGATCGGCGGCAGGGACGTGAGAAACTTGATCGACGGCGACCAGATTTGGCGTGAAGTTCTGCCCCAGGCCCTTCGTGGCAGGCCCGCCCTGTTCCTTGATCGGGATGGGGTGGTCGTGGTCGAGACCGATTATCTTTGCCGCCCGCAGGATGTCGCCCTCATTCCGGGAGCAGCCGAAGTTATCGGCGCCGCGAACCGAAGCGGAATCTCGGTGATCATCGTGACCAATCAAGCCGGAATTGGCCGTGGAAAATTCGGATGGGCGGATTTCGCAGCTGTCCAGGAGACCATCGCGTCGGCCCTTGCGGCCCGGGGCGCACGCTGGGACGCCGTCTATGCCTGTGCGCACCACCCGAATGCTGAAGGAATATATGCTCACCCGGATCACCCGGATCGCAAACCCAATCCCGGGATGATCCTGCGGGCCGCTGCCGATCTCGCCATCGACCTTCCGGCGTCCTGGCTCGTGGGCGACAGGGCGAGCGACATCGAAGCGGCGCGACGCGGGGGCCTTGCCGGCGCACTCCACGTAGCGACCGGCTATGGCACGACGGAACGCGCCGAAGCCATCGCGCTTGCCACCGCCGGCTTCGACGTGCGGATCGGCCGCTCGATCGAGGACGCCTTGGCATTGCCGATCCTCAGGACGCGAGCGCCGCCTCCGCTCGCTCCCGACCGTGATCCGGATGCCGATCAGTCCTCTCCGGATCAACGGATTTCTTCAAGACTTCATGCGGCAATTGCCGCTGGATGCGTCATCTACGAATTGTACGAAACCGGAGCCTATCCGGCACTGAGCGCATTCTTGGTGCTGCGGTCCGTCATGGTCTTTGCCGCCGTCTACGGCGCCGAGAAAGTCGCCCGAACTCGACAGCTTCATGCAGATCGAATGATGGGCCTTCGACCGCTGGCTATCCGCGATTCCTCGTGCCTCAGTCAGCGGCGCGCGTGCGGTTTGCCGGAAGGCAATCAGACTGTTAGTATTGCTCACAGGCACAAGAGATTGTGACAAGGGACCACCGGATGCTCAGTCTCGACCATGTGAGCCAAGCAGCAGAAGGCAATGCCCTTGATCGGGAGAGCCGTCACTGGGAGCCAAGGTAGCTGGATGATCGCACGGATAATTTTCGGCGCATTTATTGTTGCGCTCGCCGCCATCGCCCCGGCCAAGGCGGGGACCGTCCAGGGTGGCGTTGCGGCACTCAGTCGCCATGATTACGTGGCCGCCGTCAGAATATTTGGACCCTTGGCCGAGCAGGGCAGCGCCAGAGCCCAAACATATCTCGGCTATATGTATGCGAACGGCTACGGCGTGCCGCAAAACTACATTGAATCGGCAAGGTGGTATGCCCTCGCCAGCGAACGTGGCGATGCGACGGCTCAGTACATGCTCGGTCTCATGTACGACAAGGGCCATGGGGTTCCGCAGGATTATGTGGAAGCCTACAAGTGGTTGAATCTTGCGGTCGCCGGCGCGACCGGACGGGATCGTCAGGATTGGGTCAGAATACGCGACGCCATCGCTTCAAAGCTCACCCTCGCACAGATCACCAAAGGGCAGGAGCTGGCGATTGAATGGCAGGCGATGCGGGGACGATAGCCGTCTCGCCTCCCTGTCCGCACCGACATGCGGCCACCCGACGGTTCACGGCGCGAGCAGCGTGACCTCCAGCAACCAACAGAGCCAGATCGCCGGCGCAAAAAACAGTCCGAAGGGCACCCGTTGTGTCGTTCGGAGCTTGCGACCGCGGATGAATTGCCGCAACCCGTAGGCGGCGAGGGCGGCGAGCGCCGCAATTTCCACCGCAATCGGGATCGTGGTCCACCCGAGCCAAGCGCCCGCGACGCCGGCGAGCTTGACGTCGCCGAGACCGATGCCCTCCCGTTGGCGTATGCGCTGAAAGACGGCCCGCACGACGAGGAAGGTCGCCGCCAGCACCGTGGCACGCACCATGGCGTCAAGGACGCCCTCCCATATGGTCTCCCAGCCTTGGATGCCTGCGTTCACAAGGGCCAGCCCAAAGGCGGCGGCATTCAACGCATTGGGGATGATGAAATGACGGGCATCTATGATCGAGATCGCGAGCATGAGGAGCCCGAGACCCGCGCCGAGCAACCCGCGAAGACCGGGAGCGGCCAAGACGCTTGCAACGACGGCGACAACTGCAACGAGGCCGATGAAGCAATTCTCGAGAAGCTCTTGCCGCTTCAAGCGCGTTGCAATCCTGTTGGTTGGGCGAGCAGGCTCGATCTCGCGTCACCGCGAGAGGCAAAGCAAGAATTCTCCGCGAGCGGGGAAATGAGCGCGGCTCATCGAACGACTTGCGGAGTAGCCGGCGCCACGGCGCCGGGCGGACGGACGGATCCGACCTTGCTGCCTCTCATCTTTGAGCGCAATTCCTCCGCCACGACCGAGGCATCGACACTGTCGCGTATGACCTGCGGCCGGATGAAAATGATGAGCTCGGTCCGCTGAATCCCCTTCTGATTCTGGGCAAAAACATCGCCGATCTTGGGGATCTGATCGAGCAAAGGGATTCCAGATCGCGTGACGTTCTGCGTTTCGCTGATGAGGCCCGCCAGCAGCACGGTCTGGCCATCGGAGACCGAGAGCGTGCTCTTGACCTTGCGCTGGGAAATCGTCGGCGTCAGCGAGCCGGCGGCGCTGGAGGGCGACACCTCGCTGATCTCCTGCTCGATCTCGAGCATGATCGTGCCGTTGGAGTTGATCCGCGGCACGACGCGTAGAATGATGCCGGTATTTTGATAGTTGATGGTGTTGACGACCGCGTTGTTCGCGCTGAGCACTGTCGCGGTGCCGGTCGCAATCGGCACCGAATTGCCGACTTGTGAAGCGGACTCGAAAATCCGGCTACGAGCTTGACGAGATCGGCCTGGCGTTTGACGCCGGTTTTCTCGAACAGGCGACCGAGATGGGTCTTGACCGTAGAGTCCCCGATCCCGAGTGCCTCCGCAACCTCGGGAACGCCACCGATCTCGACGATGGCGAGCAGGACGCGCAGCTCGGTCGGCGTCAGCTTGTAGGCGCGGGCGAGGGCCTCCGGCGGAGAGGGAATGTCCAGCGCCGCCTTGTGCACGAACAAGGCGGCAGCGGCGGAGGTCGCGGTGCCGGCGCGGCGTCGCGCTCCCGACGTGAGCGGCAGCACATGGGCGACGTGGCGCTCGCCGCCGCGAGCGGTGAGCGGCAATGCGATGCCCTTGATGCCGACGGCGGCGTCGCCGTTGCCGGCGGCGATCAAGACGTCGCGAAAGGCCTGATCGATTTCGGGATCGCCGGCGGCCAATCGGCCGCCTGCTGATCGCAGAAAATCGCCGGCCGCCAGGATGGCATGGCCGGCGGTGTTGGCATGGACCACGCGCGCGTTCGAATCGACGAGGAACATGCCGGCGCTGAGACCGTCGAGCGCATCGGCGAATGTCGCCGCCTCGATCACCTTGAGATCGATCACCTTGCCGATCAGCACGGCGCGGCGCAGGTGTGGCGCGAGCAGCCGCAGGCGCCCGCGCGCGTCGTCGCTGGCGATGCCATCGCGTTCGTGGCAGAAGACCGCGAAGGCGGCGATACTGGTCGGCGATTTCTCGAGCGCCGCGAAGATATTGTCGACCCAGCCCTGCGGCCGCGCCCACTCCTGGTAGAAACGCGATTCGATGAATTCAGCGTGAGCAACGGCCTTCGAGTTGCTCATTACCTCGCCCACGGCGACCGTCAGGTAGACCGTGTTCAGCGGATCGAATTTGATATATTTCTCGAAATAGAGCTGTTCGTACTGCGGATCAACGCCGAAACTGTAATAGGCGTTTCCCGTCCTGCGAACAGAATCCCGCGAAAAAATCGACGCCGCCGAACCGCCGACGAATCTGCCGGCCTTTTCGACGACGCCGGTCCACAGCACCGGCTCCAACGCCGCGTCGTAGATGTCGCCAATCAGCGCCGAGAGCTGCGCAGCCTCGTCCATGACCATCAGCCCTTACGTCGTCGGCCGTCCTGTGGTCGTGCCATGTCACGTGCCCCGAAATTGTGGGCTCAAGTCGGACGCCCACAACGGTGCCCCCGGGGAATAAACCGGCATACCCCCGCGACCCGACGTGGAAATTAGCAGCTCGCTGAACCGGTTGGAACCCAGATGCGGCAGGTGGACGGCCCCGCCCGCGGTTGGTCCAAAGGGCGGGGCTTGAGGTTGGCCGCGGGACCCGGGAAGGCTCCCGCGAGCGTGAGACAGTCCAGCCGTTCCATGCCGGATACGCGGCCTTCTTTGCGGGTTCCTGTTCGGCGCCCTCCGAGGATGCCGCCGGCCGGCCGAACAGCTCGCTCTCCACCAAACCGCAAATGACATGCGCGGCGACGATGTGGACCTGTTGAATGTGCGGGGTCTCATCGCTGGGCGCGCGCAGGCACAGATCACAAAAGGCGGCAATGGCGCGCATGCCGCTCCGATCGCCGCGAAGCCCATCCCGCCGGCTTCCCGGCGCCATCTTCGACGCGCATCACCGATGTCGCAGTCCTCCGCTGAGGCCCGCTGAGCCGCCCTCTTGACTTCACAAGCATGCGTGTCCATTGACGGGACTGATCATCGCGTCCGACAAACACATCCGAACTATCGATGAAACGAGCGTTGGTATGGCTGTGCCGGGATGAAAGCTTTATCCAGGAAGCAGTCGAGAGCGCGCGCAGCGCCGCAACGATTCAAGCCGATCGCATTCTCATCACCGGCCCTGCGGGGGCCGCATACGCGCGGAACATCGCGGAATTCACCTCGATCGTCTCGACGCAGATCGTCTTCGGAAACCATCTCGAAAAATCCCGGCTGATCGACCTGATTCCGCAGGGATACGACACGTTTCTCTATCTCGATGCCGATACCCGCATCGTCGGCGACGTCACGCTCGGCTTCGACAAGGCGGAGCGGCACGGCATCGCGATGGCGCCCGCTCCGAACTACAACCTGAACGAATTTTTCAACTTCGGGCGTCTCATGCCGCAGCTCGGCGTCGAGCCGGCCGATCAAATAATGTACAATGCCGGGGTGATTTTCTTTCATCTGACGACCACGGTGCGAGAAGTGCTGGAACGTTGGCGGGACCTTTGCGCTACCGTCGGTGCCAAGCAGGATTATCCATGGGACCAGCCTTTTTTGACGCTTGCATTCGAGCAGCTCGGCTTCACCCCCTACGTCCTTTCTCCACTGTACAATTATCGGTCATTGGGGGAGTACGCGGTCGGGAACATCCGGATCTGGCATTCCCATTTTCCGCCGCCGCCCGGCCTCAATATCTTCGACGACGCTTGGCCGCCCCGGCGCTTCAAGGACGGCGCGCTCGTGCGCGCCGACGCCGGGCCGCGGCCGCGATTGCCGCAGGGCATGGCGTATCTGTCGCTCCAGCGTCCCGGGCCGCGGCGAACGCCGGAGGAGGCACGATTTATCTCGGCAGATGCCCTCGCAATTCAACGCATGGACGGCAGCCGTTCGGCGAACGAATTCCTGCTCGATAAAATCGGAACCCACTGCTCGTGGGACAACGATGAGCCCTATTTCGCAGAAGCGTTGCATTATCAGCTCGGGCTACTGCACGCCTATGCGGCTGCCCCGGAGAAGATGGCGCGGCACCTGCAATTGTCGCGCACCATGCCGACCGGCGAGGACGATCAGCTTTTTTCCGATCACGTGAACGTCTCGCACGTCATGCGCACCCATCAGCTGGCAGGGATCGACCGCGGCTTGCCTCCGATTCTGATCGCTTGCATGCCTCGCTCGGCCAGCGCGACACTCACCCATACGCTGGGCGGCGTGCTCGACATCCCGGTCATGCATCTCAGCGCCGGCCGGTTCCCCGACTGCTTTCTGGTGCCGAGCTGGCTCGACGTGTTTCTGGAAGGCGGAGCAATCACCCAGGACCATTTCGGAGCATGCGACTTCAATGGCGTCGTCCTGCGGGCACGCGGCACGCGCGATATGTTCGTGCTCGTCCGCGACCCACGCGCCGCGGCCCGCTCACAAGCACATTTCCTCGCCCAGAGAGGTGTCGATGTCGGCGACCCGTTGGGGCTCCGCATCGAGCGCGAATGCATTGCGAGTTTCATACCTT
Organism: uncultured Alphaproteobacteria bacterium; assembly: GCA_963744275.1. Classification (GTDB taxonomy): domain Bacteria; phylum Pseudomonadota; class Alphaproteobacteria; order Rhizobiales; family Xanthobacteraceae; genus VAZQ01. The sequence goes on along the minus strand of CAVUSX010000012.1, from coordinate 121,784 downwards.
GGCTGCAAGGATGGATCGACTGCGCAAGCAATCCGGACCTGTTGCTCCGCGTTCACTGGATCACCTATCGCGAGGTTTGCCAGGAGCCGGCCGCCGTCCTGCGCAAGATCAGCGCGATCCTGGGCGCCGGCTATCCGGCCATGGCCGCCTATGCCGAATGCCGGGCCGTCGCGCAAGTGCGGGTCCACTTCGTGACAGGAAACGATCATGCGTGGCAGGATGAGGTGGATCACGAAGCGCGCGAGCGCCTCTGGTCCGTTTTGACGCCCGATATGAAATCCTTGCTCGACCTGGAATGGTAGACTGCCATCGCTACTCCGCGCGCCAATGAGAGCCCAAGTCTCCGCCGGCCATCACCGATCGTTCTGCGACCGCGCGCCGGGGCCGCCGTCACTGCGGTCGAAGCGCGGAAGCATGCGCGGGCTCCCAGGCCGAGAACGCCCCTCCGGCTGAGATATGATAGGCGATCGACCCGGCGATCACGCCGGCGGCCAGGAGGCACAGCGCTCCCCGCACACCGTGGCGATGCTGCCGCCGCGGAAGCTGGAGACGCTCGCGGGCAAGCGGCGGCGCCAACCGAAAGGTCGACAGATCCGCCGTGCGGCCGGAACCCTCGGCATGCACGGGAGGAATTCCCGGCACCGGCGGCAACAGCATGGCGCGCGGCAGCTTGCGGATTTCTTCCCGCGGGTCCGGCACGGATTCGCGCCGGGCCATCCTGCCCTGGCGCACCAGCCACTGGACGCTGGATTCCAGCCGCGCAAGATCGGCGGCGGCGGTCTCGTGCGCGGGAGGTGTGGCGGCGGCATGCGGGCGCCGGCCAGGGGCCATGCGGAACGATCCGAGATGGTCCGCGGTCGGGTCGGGATCAGGCGAATTTCGCAACGGGGAAACCATGCACGGATGCTCCTTTTGCTCCGTTCGGCTCCCCCCCGTGACCGATGTCTCCCGATCTTCCCCGAACCACCATAGCAAAACACGTGCCGCTGCGGAAGCGTGAAGTTGAGGTGGCGCCCTTGCCCGCGCAAGCGGCCCGCCGGACGCAACAGCGCCACCCGGACGGCTCCGACGCCCGCTTGGTACATCGTCTCCGATTTCCAATATAGTGGGGTCGGCGACGTTCAGGAGGAATCCTCATGCAAACCGAGCCCACGTACTGGTTTCCCGCCAAGCGCTACGGTTGGGGCTGGGGCTTTCCCAGCACCTGGCAAGGCTGGGTGGTCTTCGCAGCCTTTGTCGGGCTGCTGGTCGCGGGCCCCTTCATCTTTCCGCCCCGCCGGGAGATCGGTCTCTTTCTCGCCTATGTCACGGTGCTTGGCGCGTTGCTCGTCGCCGTATGCTGGCTGAAGGGCGAGCCACCGCGCTGGCGCTGGGGCGACGATGCACGCTCGTGAGCGGAGCACGCGCGCGCAGCGTGGAGACGGTCGCCTGACGTGCGTGCATCAAGGCCGCCATAGACGAAGTCCGCGGCAGCCATTGCCATCCTTCCGCCGCCGGTTGGCAAGGCAGCCCGGCCCGGGGATTGACGATTTAACACAATTGTTCCGTAGATGGGGCTATTCACTCCCTCCCAACGTAGCGAGAAACGACTGTGGAAAAAAGCAAGCCAGCGTGCATCCATCGGCGGGCGCGGGCATTATCTCTCCCGGAGAATTAAGGGGAAATGGGCGGGCCGGCTGGGGCGAACCGTCCGGCTCGCCGCTGACATCAGCTAACGAGAGGATGTGGAAAATGGGTTTATTCAAACGAAATGTGCCCCGGCACTACGTCCCGATCCATCCAGACAACATCCATTCGAAGGACTGGATTGTTCTATTGGAGGCCGGCACGATCGTCGGTCGCTCTGATGAGAAGCTGCGCGTTGCCATGGCCACCTTGGAAAGAAAGATTGTCACCAAGTACAATATTTTATTGAGAAAGAAGCAGTTCTTGGTGGTCGATGGATATGACCCTCGAATTCACGCTTTGTATTTCTGCCCGCAGCTGTACAAGCTGGATTCGGATGGCAAGGCAGAGCCCCTCAGCGGCGAGGAGATCGGAAAGCTGCTTGCACAATCCGTCCGAGATGGCGTCGTAGAGAAACAGCCGTGGTACGAGCCTTCCGAAACGCTTCCAAGGCAACCCGTTATCGCGGGTACCGGCAAGACACATTTCGATAGTCTGGTCGTCGAGGAGCGCGCGCCCAGGGAGCTGGCAGCGTAGTTTCGATGTGACCGCGGCAACCGCTCATGCTCGCGCGTGTGTTCAGCGATCTGTGGGAGGCCGGGGCTGCGAGCCGGCGCCTCGCGACTTGGTCGCTGTCTCAAATGCGGCGTTAACCCTGCCGTCGCCCTCGTAAAGAGCGCGAGCAATTGCAGGATCCTATTCCGCCCACCGCTCGGTGACGCGCTGCACGACGGCGGCGCGGCGCAAGCCGACCGGCGACCGTCCGCCCAGCGGCTGGCACCTCACCAGCGCACCAAGTTTCGCCCCGCTTGCTTGGCCGAATATAGCAAACGATCTGCCCGGTAGATGAGCCCTTCCGAATCCTCGCCACGCTGATGCTCCGCAGCGCCGATCGAGACGGTGACCCGTCCCAGCGTCTCGCCCGTCGAGCGTTTCCGCAGGGCCTTCCGGCCGATTGCGGTACGGATGTTTTCCGCCACGACCTTTGCGCCGTCCAGACCGGTATCTGGCAGCAGCACGGTGAATTCCTCTCCGCCGTAACGCGCCGCGATATCCTGTCCTTTCACGGATTCTTTGAGCGCCTGAGCGATAAGCCGCAACACGTCGTCACCGATCTGGTGGCCGTGCAGATCATTGAATTGCTTGAAATGATCGATGTCGATCAGCAGCATCGAGAATGGCGGTTGCTCGGGCATGCTGCTGAGCATGGCGATTGCCTGCGCCAGCGTTTGCTCGAAATGCTTCCGATTGGACAGCCCGGTGAGCCGGTCCTTTAAGCTCTCATCGCGGATACGGTCCACGTCTGTCTTCAGGTCTTCGATGACCTGTTTGGAGACCCGAAGGGCGGATTCCAAAGCGCGGTTCCGGTGTTCCATGTCTTTCGTGGATTTCACCAACGTTTGGACGACCCTGCGGATCGCGTCGCGATCGACAGGGCGGCCAAGCGCATGATTTGCATCCGTGAGGTCAGCCCGATAGGCGGCCGTGCTACCGGCCGCCGCTTCGATCAGGTCGACGACATGGTCGATCTCCGCGGTAAGCCCGCCGCCCACCTTCTCAAGGCGAGGCAGGGCGGCGGCCGACGGCAAAAACTCCTCACAAATCCGATCAATATCCATGACCGAAAGCTTTGAATTCCCGGCAAGCAGACCATTTATCTGCTGATTTATTTGAGGGTTTTGCGCGGCCGCATAGGCGTACCAAAGCGCGAAACTGGAGGGATCGGCCGGCAGGTCCAGAGCCGCGATATGATCCAAGGCGGCTCTTGCGATCGCCATGGAATACTTTGAGTTGCGGCTGAACATGTGGTCCCGGTGGGATGCAACGCGGCGGCCAAGTGTGCTTCCAGAAGGATTCTGGCCAGAGTTCGCGACGTTATGCCGCGTTAATCATAAAGAATTAATCGTCGAAGGGGTTTTGGCTGTAGGTGACCGTATTTTTAAACCGCCTACTCGATAGCGCTGAGGCGCAAATGATTGTCCCTTTTCGGGACGCGAGACCCCACCGGTCGATTGCGACATGAATTGTTAAAACTTATAGTTTAGTATCGTTCGCTGATGGCCTATCCCTTCAAATCGCATGACGGCCAACCAACCGGCGACTAGAGACCGCCTGGTCAGTGGTAAAGTCGGATGCGCTGAAGTTGATGGGTCCGATCGCGAGCTTGATTGTGGATCAACTTTCCATCATTTCGGACTCGGTCGGCCGCGCCAAAGACGTCAGCCGGAAACTGACGGGAATTTTCGCGACCCGATCGTTCGTCCGCGATCGCCTGTCGCAGGCTCCTCCCACCAAACATGCCATTGTCGACATCGATCTCGAGGACAGCTCCTATCTCGCTGATCTGCGGCTTTGGCTGGATCTTCGACCGAAACGCGGAAAGGCCATCTTCATCGTCGAGCACGGCGTTCGTCTTCAGGCCGTGCAAGCTTTCGCCGTCGGGGCGACCGACCTCGTGGAACGCCCGGTCGATCGCAAGGCGCTCCTCACCGCACTTTTTGGCGATATCGGTTCCTTGGCCGGCGAGCCTGCTGCATTTTCAGCTGGAATCTCCGATGGCATCTCGGCTGGGATCGGGGCTTTGCAAAACATTTTTGCTGCAGCCGTCTCGGGCACGCCAGTCGACCTGAACATGGTCCAATCGGCCGGGGAGACGGTCGTCTCTCAAATCGACACAGAAGGGCTCGTGCACTGGATCGATACGGTGCGTCAACACCATAGCTCGACCTATCAGCATTGCCTGCTCGTCACCGGCGTGGCAGTGGCCTTCGGCCGCCACCTTGGTTTCTCGAGCGAAGACAAGCAGAAACTGGCGTTCGCGGGACTGCTTCACGATATCGGCAAGGCCGGCGTTCCGGTTGCCATCTTGGAAAAACCGAGTCCGCTGGTGGATGAAGAGGTTGCCGCGATGCGGCGGCATCCTGTATTGGGCTTTGAGGCGCTGCGAAACGTGCGGGGACTTGATCCAGACATGCTCGATATGGTGGTACACCACCATGAATACCTCGACGGATCGGGATATCCGCATGGACTCAAAGGGCGTGAATTATCGGACCTTGTCCGCATGATGACGATTGCGGATGTGTTCGGAGCCCTCATCGAACGGCGCGCCTACAGGGCCCCCCAGTCCTCCGAAGCCGCATATCAGATCATAGAGAACATGGCGCCCCGCTTGGATGCCGACCTCGTCCGGGAGTTTCGCCCGTTTGCGCGCGCTCAAGTCGGATGTAGCTCTGCATCATGAGGCGTTCATCCCACACCAGGCGCACTGGCCTGCCCTAATGACCTGAGAACGACTTGCTGATCGCATCGAGACGATGGATCGTGCCGACCGGCACCGGTGCCCCATTGCTGTCATAGGTCGTCGCTTCGCACGGCAGCCGTGATTGGCTCATGCGCCCGGTCAGATTGTCGAAGACCTGCTGAGAGCACCCCTTGCCGTCCAGATCTCTGGTGACTTTCGCAGAACGCAGGTCACTCTCTGGAATTGCGACGGCGGTGTGCGACGGATTCGACGGATGAACCGAGGTGGGTGCTTCCACCGCAATCACCGCTCCGGCAACCATTGCTGCCCCCAACAGCATGCCGCAGCCGATCATGAGCGCCCGCCGACGATCCCGCGCCTTGTGTACAAGAAATTGCGGTCGCTGGGGCCTTGCGCCAAGTTGGCTGGAAGGCACGACCAAGCGCACGTCGCTCTCGGCTGGAGGTGCACCACTCATGGCCTTATAATGCCCCGTTTCTGGTAAATTGTTCGTCTATTAAACACTGAACGCCGCAGATTCTATTCATTTCGCGGCGTGGGGCGCATTTTGAAAAGAGATGAGATTCACTTTTTGTTACCGCTGTTTGTGTATACACGAGCATTCAATTCCTAGAATCCGAACGCACGGCCGGAAGAGGGGAAGACGGGACAGTGGGGAATGGGCGCGCAACAATCACTTATCGTCGAGATCGAGGACGCGATTAAAAGCGGCTCGTCCGAGAAACGCGTCGAAACCCTTCGGCGCGTCACCGACCTGTTTCTCAACGATGCCGACCGCCTCAATGAGGCGCAGATCGGCTTGTTCGACGACGTCCTGTGTCACCTGATCAAGCGGATCGAGACCAAAGCGCTGGTCGAGCTGAGCGGGCATCTGGCGCCGATCGACAACTCTCCGATTGAGGTGATCCGGCAACTGGCCCGCAATGACGAAATAGCGGTCGCCGGGCCGGTCTTGATTCAATCCACGCGCCTGACCACGCGCGACCTGGTCGAGATCGCCGGCAGCAAAAGCCAACAACACTTGCTCGCCATCTCGGGGCGCAGCGAACTCGAAGAAGCCGTGACCGACGTGCTGGTCGAGCGGGGCGATCGGGAAATCGCGCATCGGCTGGCGCGGAACGCCGGCGCCCGATTTTCGGAGTCCGGGTTCACCACCCTGGTGCGCAAGGCGGAGACGGACGAGAGCCTGGCCGAGAAGCTCGGCCTGCGGCTCGACATTCCACTGCGCCTGCTTCGGGATTTGCTGCTCAAAGCGACCGAAGCCGTCCGCGCCAAGCTTCTTTCACTGGCGCCGGCGGAAACCAAGGACGAGATCCAGCGCGTGCTCGCCAAGATCTCAAACGAGGTTAGCCGCGAGGCCACGGCGAACCGCGATTTCACGGCGGCGCAGCTCGGGGTTTTGGCGATGAAGCGCGAAGGCAGGCTGGACGAGGCGGCGCTGCGGGAGTTCGCCAATCGCCGGCTCTACGAGCAGATGGTCGCGGCGCTTTCGATGTTATCTTCGGCCTCTATCGATTTGATCGCAAATTTGATGAAGAGTGCGCGCAGCGGCGGACTTCTGATTCCCTGCAAGGCCGCCGGCCTCAAATGGCCGACAGTCAGCGCAATCCTATCCGGCCGCTTCGCCCATCACACCATGTCGACGGCCGATCTGACTCAAGCCAAGGAAGATTATCTCAAGTTTTCTCAGGCTAGCGCACAACGCGTCCTTCGATTTTGGGAAGTTCGCATCAAGACCGCAAAATCGGCCGATCTGGGGGTAGGAATATGAAGGCCTGCAAACGGTACCCGGGGCCCATCGCGGCTGGCGGTGGAACCATCGCTCCCAGCCATCCAACGTTTTCGACCGCTGGCGCGAGGCGGCCATGAACAGCGCCCTTGCACGCAACCGGCCCGATCCAGCGGCCGGTGCATCTCCCGCCGCCCTTTGCTTTGTGGTGGACACGGATTTCGGCTATCTGCAGGGGTTCGCCAAGTCGCTGCGCGGGTTCGGTGTGAATACGGTCGAATTTGTGAACAGCGCGCGTCTCGGCGAAAGTGTCGAGAATCACAATCCCGCTCTCGTCTTCATCAACGTAAGCGCCACCAATCCGTATGACTGCATGCGAGCGCTCTTTTCCCTGAAGGAATGCAAGTTCGGCGGCCGCGTGCAGCTTTTTGGACGATGCGAGCCCTTGTTCCTCGAAAGCTTCCGCAAGGTCGGGAGTGATGCGTCGCTGGCGATGCTGCCGGTTCTGCAGAAGCCGATCGACTTATCGGCGGTTCGCAGGATCGTCGAGGAGCAGAAGGTCAACACCGGGCCTGTTTCACCCCCCGACCTGTCCCTCAAGAAGGCGCTTGCCAACAATTGGATTGGCTTTGTTTACCAGCCGCAGGTGGACCTGAAGAAGAGGATGGTGGTGAGCGCCGAGACGTTTGTGCGCGTGACGCATCCGCAGCACGGCGTTTTGCCGCCGGCGCGGTTTCTGGGCGGTGCCAGCGATGAGGATCTCAATGAGCTGGCGGCTCAGGCGATCGCCACGACGGTCAAGACCAGTGCTGCGTTCTTCCGCGCCGGCGTGGCGATGAAGTTTGCCATCAATATCGATGCGGAAACATTGGCCAAGCTTCCCGTCGCCCTATTGGTCGAGAAGCATCGCCCGCCGGATAATCAGTGGCCCGGGCTCGTCTTCGACGTAACGGAAACGCAGGTGCTCACCAAGACGGCACTTCTGAAATCGAGGATCGCCGGACTGCATCAGGCCGGCGTGTCACTGGCGATCGACAATTTCGGGCGCGGAAACTCCTCGTTCGGAATATTCAAGGAGCTGTCGTTCTCCGAGCTCAAGATCGACCAGTCGTTCGTGCGAGGCTGTGCGGACAATCAGGGCCACGCAAATATCTGCAAGAGCATCATCGAATTGGCTCACAACTTCGGCAGCAAGGCCGCGGCGGTGGGGATCGAGACCAGTGAAGACGTCCGCAAGCTGGTGGAGCTGGGCTGCGACAGCGGACAGGGCTATTTGTTCGCCAAGCCGATGACCGAGCAGGAGCTCATGGGCATGGTCATGGCGGCGAGAAGCGCGTCCAAAAGCGCTGATCAGCCCGCCAAGAATGGCGCGATCTCACCGAAAGCAGAATGATCATCGGGCGCGGCTGATTACAATACAGCGGGCGAACGGAACAGCACGACGGGCCAATCGCGGCGTATTGGCCGCCCGCCAGCTCCTCAATCAGCGCGCCGATCGACCGCCGCACGCTTTCGCTCTTGATGTTGTTCAAGGCAATCAGTGTCCGATAAGACCCCTGCGTTATCGCCGGAATGGGCTCACCATCAACCTCCGGCTGGTTCTCCAAACATTTCGGCCGGCGCGACCGCAAGTATCTCACACATCTGCCGGAGCCTGCCCGGCGCAATCGCATTCTTAGCCTTCTCATATTTCTGAATTTGCTGGAATGTAACGCCAACCGCGTCGCCCAATTCGGTCTGCGTTAGACCCCGCGCAATGCGGAACCGTCGCATATTGCGGGCAACGATCACATCGTTGCGTTGCCGGCCATACATTCGCGCCCCGTTCGCCGCCGCCTTAGATTTTCTTGCTCTGCCCATCCCCGCTCATCTCCCACTGTTGTCGACGCTCCATGCGGCGCATCGATAGGGCCGGTTGAATTGGCCGCCGCACACCGCATGCGCTACCGAGCCGCTCCACGCTCTGATAGAGGGTGCGATTCGAAGATGACGCGCGCGACTTCGGCAATGAGTTCGTCAGCGATTCCGTGCGCCGCACAGAGGTCTTCGACAAATTGTTGCGACAGGTAACGAGCGCGCGGATACTCCCCGACCAACCATACGTCTTCGCCGTCAAGGCGCCGTACTGTCTCGTCGCCATCCTGCCATTTCAACTTCACCGTCGACGACCCGAGCAAGTCGCCGGCCCGTCCCAAAAACGACGCGTCGCTCAGTTTGTCGGGGACGGCGTCGCAGCCCCGCGCGATGACGTCTGCAAGTGCAGTCTTACCCGAGCCACGCGCGCCGATCACGGCGACAAGTCCGGGATTTAGATCAATTTCCGTGGTTGCGGCCCAGGGTGCATCTTCGATTAAAACCATCGCGATGCACTGCGAGGGCGACGCATTTGTGGGCGGTGCATTGCCGACATACGCTCGGCCTTCGGGGTCGATGCACGCCTGTCGCAACGTGTCGAAGGCAGGCGTGCCTTTCACCCGATGAGTAACGGTCGCCGTCTGGCGCCCCGACCTTCGTATGGTCATGCGCATCGCTGCCGTGCAGGCACGGTTTAAGCGACCCATACCTTTCGAGATTTGCTCGACCGTCAGCGACTTCTTTCCCAGCCAGAAATCGCGTTGAATTTCACTGCTCGCGAAGATGACATGCGCAAACTTTTCGATTTCTTGGCGCAAAGTCCTGTCGGCGCCCCCGCGCAGGCCGGAGGTACCGTCCGTTTCGCTGGCAGCCACGGCAATCAGAATGTTGGCCCGCGCCCACGCATTGTCCCGAAGTTCATCGCGCAATATGTTTAAGTCGATTTTGAATTGCTCGGACCCGTACTCAAGCGCTTTCATTTCATCCTTGATCGACGGATCGGCTCGTTTTCCAAGTCGGATCAGGTCGTCACGCGTGCACGCGTATGTATCGTTGTGCGCCTTGAAGACCAGCCGTGATAGAAATCGCTTGAGCTCGGCAAGGTGGTTGGGGCCCTCGGGACTGACGAATAGATGGATATTCACGAAACGGTTCTTCACGGTCCCGACGTCAAGACGCATCTCGATGTTTGGAAGATGAGTTCGATGTTCGGGAGCCGCCCCTCCTGTTTAGCCAGCAGCACGCGTTCGTACGTCTCCGTGCTGTAGTAGTCGGTGATCCCTATGGCGCAGAGAGGCGGGTTGAGAGTTTCCAGCGTCGTAAGGTACGCATCCCAAGTTGCCTGGCCCTTGAACTGATCGTTCAGCACAGTGCCGAGTGCATGCACGTGCGGCTCCCAGCGCTGCCAATGCGCCCCGGAATTCGATGGCGGAGCCGTCTCCTCGGTCATGTGCTTCCTCGACTAGCTTCTTCCCAGGTCGTTGTCGTCTGCCCGAGGAAGCTTGGGGACAATTAGCCTGTCTTGGGAGCCACAACCACCGATTTTGGGGTAGGTCTCGTAGAACCACGTTAACGCTTTGTCGGATTTCGCAACGCGCTCAATCCCTTAATTCGTCTTTTTTCGACGCTACTCGTCAGGCCTTGTTGGTTCCGGCTCTTCGGGTACCAACTGCGAGTGTACCCCGGAGGGCGTTCCGCTTGACCCGGCACCGCCCGGTCAAAAATGCGCACACACAATCGAGGACGCAGAATGGTTGATGGTGCTTGATGGTGCTTGGGCGCACAGCGGAAGGCCCCGTCCCAAGCTGTCCCGCTTGCCTAGAACGCAGTTCAGTTTTCTCTCATGGCGGATTTGATGGGGCCGGATCGCAAGCGCCTGCGACCGAGACAGGGGCACCGTGCACTGGCACAAGAATGACGGTAAGGATGATGCCATCCTCGTCGCTACCGATGTCATCAAGAAGGAAGACGCCCAATAATTATCGGGGAATGACGGCCTGAGGAGTTAGCACCCTGTCTGCCTCTGGCCCTTCTCGGACTTCCTGGAGATGTGCGCTTTCGCGCCGCTCTCGAGGGCAGAGCAGACACCAATTCGTCCCACCGAAGGCGGCGTCGAGTACGCAGCTCACCCTACATGCCAGCTATCGACAACCGAGGGATCGGAGCGATGCCTCCTTGAGGCGCGGCTGGTCGTCCTGTTGCGCTCGCGAAGCGAGTGCGATTTCGAACTTGGCTCTTCCTAAGTGACTGTCATGTATGGCTTTTCGAACTCTGGACTAAATTGGAAAAGTACAGAGTTCCGGAGAAAGCCGGCCCATCAGAGAACCGAACGCGGCCATCCACCATCCGCGAGGTCCAGAGGACACCGCCGAAATGTCGGCGGGACAAGCCGAAACTGGCGGGATCACCGGCGGCGGAGAACGGTGGCAGCTCCGGTCAGCTGGCGGAGGGAGTGGGATTCGAACCCACGATACGGTTTCCCGTATACACGCTTTCCAAGCGAGCGCCTTCAGCCACTCGGCCATCCCTCCGCGGGTCGCGGCCGGCAATATAGTCGAGGTCGGCAGGCTGACAACCCACAAACACTTGCGGCCCCGGTTTGATTTCCCCCCGCCCGGCGGTGCATGATCGCAGCCGTGATGTCGCTCAGCCGCCGCGCCCTCCTGGCCGCCGTTCTGCCCGTGCTGCTCGCCCCCGCGCGGGGGCGCGCCGCGACCGTGGCGGATGGGGCCGGCCGCGCCGTGCCGGTGCCGGCGCAGGTCGCCCGCGTGTTTCCGGCCGGGCCGCCGGCCGCCATCATGCTCTATACGCTGGCGCCGAGCTGCTGCTGGGCTGGCCGCGCCCCAATGGGGCGGCGGAGCGCGAGTTCCTGCTGCCGGAGATCGGCGGCCGGCCGCGAGGTCGGACGCATCACCGGGCGCGGCAATACCGCCAATCTGGAGGCCGTGCTGGCGCTCAAGCCCGATCTCATTTTGGACATCGGCGACATCAGCCCGACCTATGTGTCGCTCGCCGACCGGGTGCAGGAGCAGACCGGCATTCCGTATGCGCTGCTCGACGGCCGCTTCGAGGCCGCCGCCGCGGCCTACCGCACGCTCGGCGCCCTGATCGACCGCCGCGACGCGGCCGAAGGCCTCGCCCGCGACGCCGAAACCACGCTCGCCACCATCACGGGCCGCATCGCCGGCACGCCCAGGGAGCGGCGGCCGCGAGTCTATTATGCGCGCGGCCCGCGCGGGCTCGAGACCGGGCTCGGCGGCGCGCTCAACATGGAGACCATCGAGTTGCTGGCGCAGAACGTCGCCGGCGGCAGCCGCGGCGGCCTCGCCACTGTCTCGATCGAGCAGGTGCTGGTGTGGAATCCGGACGTGATCGTCACCATCGACCCGGATTTCGCCGCCGCCGTGGCCCACGATCCGGCTTGGGCGCTCGGTTGAGGCGGTGCGTGACGGCCGCGTCCACCTCGTCCCCAATCTGCCGTTCGGCTGGGTCGATCTGCCGCCCTCGGTCAACCGGCTGATCGGCCTGTGGTGGCTCGCCAAGATCCTCTACCCGGATCAGTTCCCCGAGGACCTGCGTCCCCTCACCCGCGATTTCTATCGCCGCTACTATCATGTGACCCTCACCGACGCGCAGCTCGAGCGGGTGCTGGCGGGCCGGGGTTGATGCCATCTCGACGAGCATGACGCCGCTCCGCCCTTCCCGGCCTCGGCGATCGCGCTCGCGGTGCTGGTCGGCCGGATTGATCAGCCGCCTTCACGGTCGGGCGCTATCCGGTGAGCCTGTCCGACTTGATCGACGTGCTGGCGGCGCACTTGACCGGGCGGCCGTCGTCGGTCGCGCCGGCGGTCGAGAACGTCGTCCTGCTGGTGCGCGGGCCGCGCGTGCTGGCCGCCGTCATGGTGGGGGCTGCGCTCGCGGTCGCCGGCACCGCGTTCCAGGGCCTGTTCCGCAATCCGCTGGTGTCGCCGGATATTCTGGGCGCCTCCTCGGGCGCCGCGCTCGGCGCCGTGCTCGGCATCTTCTTCTCGCTCGGCGTCGTCGGCATCGAAAGCCTCGCCTTCCTGGGCGGGCTTCTGGCGGTCGCCGCCGTCTATCTGATCGGCTCCATGCTGCGCGGGCGCGATCCGATCCTCGTTCTGGTGCTGACCGGCGTGGTGATCGGGGCGCTGCTCGGCGCCGGGGTCGGGCTGGTGAAATATCTGGCCGATCCCTACAACCAGCTGCCCGCCATGACGTTCTGGCTGCTCGGCAGCCTCGCCTCCACCACCGTCTCCGATCTCCTCCCGCTCGCCGGCCCGGTCGTCGTCGGCACCGCCGTGCTGGTGGCGTTGCGCTGGCGCATGAACGTCATGTCGCTGCCGGAGGAGGAGGCGCGCGCGCTCGGCGTCGCCACCGGGCCGCTGCGCATCGCCATCGTGGTGGCGGCGACGCTGGTGACCTCGGCGAGCGTCGCCGACCTCCGGCATCATCGGCTGGGTCGGGCTGGTGGTGCCGCATCTGGCGCGCGCGCTGGTCGGGCCCGACTTTCCGCGGCTGTTGCCGGCGGCGGCGCTGTTGGGCGGCGGCTATTTGTTGTTCATCGACACGCTGGCGCGCGCCGCGGCGCCGGTCGAGATCCCGCTCGGCATTCTGACCGCCGTCATCGGCACGCCGTTCTTCATCTGGCTGCTGGCCGGCATGCAGCGGACCTGGTCGTGACGCTCGCAGGCCGCGACCTCTCGATCGGCTACGGCGACCGCGTGGTCGGGCCGCGGGCTCGACGTCAGCCTCGCCCAGGGCGAGGTGCTGGCGCTGCTCGGCCCCAACGGCAGCGGCAAGACCACGCTGCTCAAGACGCTGCTCGGCATCCTGCCGGCCCTGGCGGGCGCCGCCCTGATCGACGGCAAGCCGATCGCGGCCTATGCGGCTTCGCAGCGCGCGCGCCGCATCGCCTATGTGCCGCAGTCCCATGTGCCGACCTTCGGGTTCACGGTCGAGACCGTGGTGCTGATGGGGCGCACCGCCCACGGCAACCTGTTCAGCGCGCCGTCCGCCACCGACCGGCTGGTGGCCGGACCGCGCGCTCGAGCGCTTCGGCATCACGCGCGCTCAAGGAGCGGCCCTATACGATGATCTCCGGCGGCGAGCGCCAGCTCGTGCTGCTCGCCCGCGCGCTCGCCCAGGAGCCGCAATTCATCGTGCTCGACGAGCCGACCGCGAGCCTCGACTTCGGCAACCAGGGGAAGGTCATGCGCGAGATCCGCGCGCTCGCGGCAGCCGGCCACGGCGTCCTGTTCACCACCCATGACCCCAACCATGCGCTGCGCGCCGCCGACCGCGCCTTCCTGATCCGCGACGGCGAGCGGATCGCGGAAGGCGCGCGTGCGCGAGGTGCTCACGCGCGCGCAGCTGGAAACCCTCTACGGGGCGCCGGTCGAGATGTTGACCGACGCGGCGAGCGGCACGCGCGCGTTCCTGCCGGGGTGAAAGCGCCTATGAGTCTTGCCAAGGGTCTTGCCTATGCGGGCGCATTGGACGACCATCCGGGCAACTCAAAGCAAATTGCCAAACCAGGAGGACATCATCATGTGCCGTCGCTTCGCGCTTTCGATCCTGACCGCCGTTCCGCTCGCGCTTGCGGCCGGCCATGCGGGCGCCGCCGACATCTATGTGGTGGGGGCCGGCGCCATCCAGGAGCCGTTCGAGGCGCTCGCCGCCGATTTCAGCCGCGAGACCGGGCACAAGATTCACGCCATCTTCGGTCCGGTCGGCGGCATGCAGGCCAAGCTCAAGGGCGGCGAGAAGGCCGACGTCATCGTGCTCTCGACCGCCGCCATGGATGCGCTCGACAAGGCCGGATCACTGGTCGCCGGCAGCCGCGCCGATCTCGGCCGCGCGGTCGCCGGCATCGGGGTGAAGGCGGGCGCGCCGCAACCCGACATCTCGACCCCGGACGCGCTCAAGAAGGCACTGCAGGCGGCCCGCACCGTCGCCTACACCAATCCGGCCGCCGGCGGCACCGCCGGCATCTACATGACCGGCCTGCTCGACCGCCTCGGTCTCACCGAGGAGGTCAAGAAGAAGGAGCTGTTGGAGAAGAGCGGCAGCGCGGTGGCGGAAGCGGTCGCCAGCGGCGCCGCCGAGATCGGCATCTCGTTCACCAGCGAGCTCCTGCCGAACAAGGGCGTCAAGGTGGTGGGGCCGATGCCGCAATCGATCGGGCTCGTCGTCACCTATGTGGCGGGCGTCGCCACCGCCAGCACGGAGGCCGAGCCCGCGCGCGCCCTCATCGCCTACATGACCCGCCCGGCCGCGCGCGACCACTTCAAGGAAGCCGGTCTCTGAGGTTGTACTTTTCCCGGACGCGGTGCAGCGCGCAGCGGTGCACCGCAGAGCCGGGATCGTTCCACACTCCGCATCTGTAACGACCCCGGATCAGCGGTGCGTCACTTCGCTGCGCTTCGTGCTGCACCGCGTCCGGGGAAAGTACCACGCCGAGGCCCTTTACATCGCTTTTGCGCATCCGCCTTCCCCGCCCTACATAAGGCCCATGGCAAGCGACTCCTACCTCATCAAGCCCGACCCGCTCGATCCGCGGCTGACCGAGCGCGTCACCGGCATCGACCAGACCGGCGCCGAGATCGAGACCTCGGTGACGGTCGAGCGGGCGCTCACGATCTTCCTCAACGCCCAGGAGATCGTGACCGCCATGACCATCAACGACTATCCGCATTATCTGGCGCTCGGCTATCTGCTCAACCAGCACATGCTGTTGCCCGACGACGTGGTCACCGGCATCGACTACGACGAGGAGCTCGCGGTCGTGGTGGTGCGCACCAAGCGCAAGACCAACTACGAGAAGAAGCTCAAGAAGAAGGTGCAGACCTCGGGCTGCGCCCAGGGCACCGCGTTCGGCGACCTGATGGAGGCGCTGGAGACCGTCACGCTGCCGGCCGCGGAGCTGCGCACCTCGTGGCTCTACAGCCTCACCCACCAGATCAACACCACGCCCTCGCTCTATCTGGAGGCTGGCGCCATTCACGGCTGCGTGCTCGCGGTCGCCGACCAGCCGCTCGTCTACATGGAGGACGTCGGCCGCCACAACGCGGTCGACAAGATCGCCGGCTGGATGTTCCAGAACCAGGTGCCGCCGCAGGACAAGATCTTCTACACCACCGGACGCCTGACCTCCGAGATGGTGATCAAGACCGTGCGCATGGGCATCCCGATCCTGATCTCGCGCTCGGGCTTCACGGCCTGGGGCGTGGAGCTCGCCCGCAAGGCCAACCTCACCCTGATCGGCCGCGCCCGCGGCAAGCGCTTCGTGGCGCTCGCCGGCGCGCAGCGCATCGTGTTCGACCAGGACCTCGCCTACGTGGAGGACGAAAGCGCCAAGCATCAGCGCAAGGCGAGCGTGCACGATGATTGATTGTTGGTTGATCTATTGTTGGCATCCGAAGACCTGTCCGCGAACTCGGCGAGCTCCCTCGCCCCGCTTGCCATCAGGGCGTTTACGCCCGTCTTCGACGGGCTATGGAGAGGGTTGGGGTGAGGGGGCCTCTCCACGGGCTCAGACTCGCGGAGAGGCCCCCTCACCCGCCGCGCTGCGCGCGTCGACCTCTCCCCGCGCGCGGGGAGAGGTGCGGGCCGCATGACCGCCTCCACGAAACCGCTCGGCTTGGTATTGGCCGGCGGCCTGGCGCGCCGCATGGGCGGCGGCGACAAGGCGCGCATCCGGATCGGCGGCGCCACCATCCTGGAGCGGGTGCTGGCGCGGCTTGCGCCGCAATGCGCAGGCCTCATCCTCAACGCCAACGGCGACCCGGCGCGCTTCGCCGACAGCGGCCTCACCGTGGTGGGCGATTGCGTGCCGGATTTCGCCGGGCCGCTCGCCGGCATCCTGGCCGGGCTCGATTGGGCGGCGGCGCACCGGCCCGATCTCACCGACGTGGCGAGCGTGCCGGGCGATTGCCCGTTCCTGCCGGGCGATCTGGTGGCGCGCTTAGGTGAAGCGCGCGCTGCGGCCGGGGTGCCGCTCGCCTGCGCGCGCTCGGGCGAATGGCGCCATCCGGTGGTGGGCCTCTGGCCGGTCGCGTTGCGCGCGGACCTGCGCCACGCGCTGGTGGTGGAAGACCTGCGCAAGATCGAGATCTGGACCGCCCGCCACGGCATCATCACGGTGGACTGGCCGGTCGCCCCGATCGATCCGTTCTTCAACGTCAATACGCCGGAGGACGCGGCGGCGGCTGAGAGCATGGCGGCGTTGGAGACCGAGCACTGAACTCTTATCCCGGGCGCGGCGCAGCACGTAGCGAAGCGCAGTGGTGCGCTGCAGAACCGGGGCCGTTCCAAACTCCGAGTCTGGAACGATCCCGGATCACCAGCGTGCGCTCCGCGCCGTGCTGGGTCCGGGAAAAGTATCGAGGCCTCACCCCACCAACGCCGCATAGGACAAAAACCCGACGCTCGCGCCGGGCTCGATCGCGGTGGTGTCCTCCAGCAACTCCACCAGCCCATCGGTCTGCGTCAGCGACGTGATCACCCCGGCGCCGTCCTGGGCATGCTTGACGGCTTCGATCACGCCGTCGGGCGCGCGCCGCAGCGCCACCCGGATATATTCGCGCCGCCCCTTCTTCTTGCGGTGCCCGAAGGTCGCGCGCACCGGCAGCGCAATCAGCGGCGCCATCTCGGCGCCGGAAAGCCGCGCCAAGAGCGGCCGCACCACGCGCGCGAAGGTCACGAACGCCGCGACCGGATTGCCCGGCAGCCCGACGAATGCAGCGCCGGTGCCGGGCCGCGATCCCGGGATCACCCCCATGGCGACCGGCCGGCCGGGCTTGACGGCGACGCGCCAGAACACCAGGGAGCCGACCCGCTCCACGGCGCTGCGCACATGGTCGGCCTCGCCGGTCGACACGCCACCCGAGGTGAGCACCAGATCGTGCGCTTCCGCGGCCGCCGAGATCGCGCGCGTCAGCGCTTGCGGATCATCCGGCACGATGCCGAGGTCGCTTGCTTGCGCGCCCAGCCCGGCCAGCAGGCCGGCCAGCAGATAGCGGTTGGCGTCGAACAGCGCGGCACCCGGGCGCGGCGCGCCGGGCTCCACGATCTCGTCGCCGGTCGAGAGCACCGCCACCCGGATGCGCCGGCGCACCGGCAATTGCATGAGCCCGACCGCCGCCGCCAGCGCCACATGCTGGGCCGCCAGCCGCCGCCCCGCCGGCAGCACCACGGCGCCGGAGCGCACGTCCTCCCCGGCCAGGCGCCGGTTGGCGCCGGCCTTGAGACCCGGGGGAACCAGCACGGCCTGCGCCTCGAGCCGCACGTCCTCTTGCATGAACACCGTATCGGCGCCGGCCGGCATCGGGGCGCCGGTGAAGATGCGGATCGCGGCGCCCGGCGCCAGCGCCTGGGCGGCCGCGTGGCCGGCGGTGACACGGCCCATGATCGCAAGCCTGGTCTCGGCCGCGGGGTCGAGATCGGCGGACCGCACCGCGTAGCCGTCGACCGCCGAATTGTCGAACGGCGGCAGGCTGATGGGCGCCGTGACGTCGCTCGCCATCACGCGCCCATAGGCGGCGGCAAGCGGCACCGTCTCGGTTTCGGCGACCGGCATCACCCGCTCCAGGATGATGCGCTCGACCTCGTCGATCGGCATGAGCGGGCCCGAGAACGCGAAGCAGTCGTCGGTGAGCTGCGCCATCAGGCGTCTCCGGCTGCGAGCAGCTGATCGAGCGGAACCGATTCGACCAGCAGCACGTCCGCGATGGTGTCGATGTCGTCGAGCCCGATGACCGGCAGCTCGGTGCCGGGGAGCGGGAGATCGGAGGCGATCGCCACGACCCAGGAATCGTTCGGATAGATGAGCGGCTTGCCGACGCAGGCGCGATGGACCTCGAGCTTGGGATGCGGCTCCCTCTTGTAGCCCTCCACGATCACCAGATCGACCGGCGCCAGCCGGGCGAGCAGCTCCTTGAGCGGCGGCTCGGGCGCGTCGCGCAATTCATGCATCAGCGCAAATCGCTTCGAAGAGCCGATCAGGACTTCGGTCGCCCCCGCCATCCGATGGGTATGGGAATCCTTGCCGGGCTGATCGATGTCGAATCCGTCGTGCGCGTGCTTGACGGTCGAGACCGTGCGCCCGCGCGCCACCAGGCGGGGAATCACCTTGGCGAGCAGCGTCGTTTTGCCGGAACCTTGCCAGCCGGCCAGTCCGATGATGCGCATGGGGCATTATAGCATTCGTTGCGGCCATGGTTCGAGACGCGCGCGCTTCGCCCGCGCTCCTCACCATGAGGACTCTGCTCATGCGCTGCACGGAGGGCGCGTCAGCGCCCGTCTCGAAGGACGGCCGCATGCCCAGTGCCGCGATGCGCTCGCGCACCGCCGGGTCGCGCAGCGCCGCCAGGAAGGCGGCGACGGCGGCGCGATCGGCGCGCCGCTCGACGACGAGAAAATCGTAATCCTCGGGCGTGAGCGGCAGGAAGCCGAGCCCGTAGAGCTCCGCCACCGTCGCGATCGCGATGCCCCAATCGGCGCGCCCCTGCGCCACCGCGGCCGCCACCGCGTTGTGGGAGCGCGGCTGGTTGCTGTAGCCGGGCGGGCGCGCGCCCTGCAGCAATTGATCGATCAGGATGCGGGTGCCGGCGCCGGCGTTGCGGTTGACCATGAGGCAGGCCGGATCCTCAAGCGCCGCCTTGACGGCGTCGGCCGCCGTGCGGCCGGCGAAACGCTGGTCGCCGGGGCGATGCACGAAACCCTGCATGCGCTGCCAGCCCTTCACCAAGGCGAGGCCCGGGCGCAGCAGATGGGTGTTGTAGGTGGTGCCGGCCGGATCGAGAAGATGCACGGGCGCGAGATCGCACTCGCCGCGCTGCGCCGCCGCCACGCCCCCCATGCTGCCGACCGCCAGCGTGCGGGCGCTCAATCCCTGCTCCGCAAGCGCGCCGAGCACGACATCGAGCGCCACGCAATGGCTGCCCATGATGACGAGATCGGGCAGCGCGGCCGCCTCCCCGATGAGCGTGACGCGGGCGCGGCTGCCGGCATCGAGCGCGGAGGCGAGCGCATCGATCTCGAGGAACCCGTCGGCCTGCGAGAAGCTGGTGACCGAGCCGGAGCCCTTGGGGATCGGAAACGCGATCGGGCCATGCGGGCCGGCCACCAGCGCCACCAGCACGAATTCCTTGCGGCCGAGCTCGGAGGCGATGCGCACCGGCACCTCCGCCTCCACGGTGCGGGCCGCTTCCGCCGGCAGCCCGGCCCGCGCCCGGATGACCGGGGCCACGAAGGTGTGGAAGGTGAAGATCGCCGAGGTCGGAAAGCCCGGCAGCACCACCAGGGGCTTGCCGGCCACCACCGCCAGGCACAACGGCTTGCCGGGCTTGAGCGCGACCCCATGCACCAGAATGCCGGGCGCGCCCAGCCGCGACACCACCCGGTGGGAGAGATCGCCGGCGCCCTTCGAGGTGCCGCCGGAGAGCAGCACCAGATCGCAACAATCGAGCGCGTCCCGGATGGCGCGCTCGAGCGCGACCTCGTCGTCTGCCACGGCCCCGAGCATGATCGGCACGCCGCCGGCTTCGGTGACGGCGGCCGCGATGATGGCGCCGTTGCTGTCGTAGATTCCCGCCGGCTTGAGCGCCGTCCCGGGCGCGACCAGCTCGTCACCGGTCGACAGCACCGCGACATTGGGCTTGCCCACCACCTCGACGGCCGCGATCCCGCACGCCGCCAGCATGCCGATCTCGCGCGAGCCGATGCGCGCGCCCCGCCGCAGCACGACCTCGCCGCGCGCAATATCGGAGCCCGCATAGGAGATGAATTGTCCGGGCCCCACCGTTCGGCGCAGGTCGATCGCCGGCGCATCGTCGTCCACCAGATCGGTATGCTCGACCATCGCCACCGCGTCGGCGCCGCGCGGCAGCACGCCGCCGGTCGCGATGGTGGTGGCATGGCGGGGCGCGACCTCCAGGGTGGGAGAATGGCCGCAGACGATCACCTCGGCATTGAGGCGCAGGCGCACCGGCGCCGTATCGCTCGCGCCCGCCGAATCGGCCGCGCGCAGCGCGAAGCCGTCCACATTGGAGCGATCGAACGGCGGCACGTCGATCGCCGCCATGACGTCATGGGCGAGCACGCGGGAAAGCGAAGCCGTAAGCGTGACCGTCTCGGCCGGCAACGGCGTGAGCGCCACATGGCGCGCGAAGCGCGCTTGCGCTTCCTCGGCCGACACCACTTCGAGGAACTGCTCCTGGCGCGCCGCCCGGCGGATGGCCGCGAACAGATCGAGCCTGCCGGGCGTGGATGCGGCGCGCTTGGTCATGGCCAGAGCCTTACCATGACGGAAGCGCCCTCCGGATGGCCTTCGCGATCGGGCGGCACCAGGATCCAACCGTCGGCCTGCGCGATGGTGCGCAATGGCAGATAGCCGGAGCCCAGCGGCTCGGCTTCCCCGTCGCGCAGACGCACCGGGATGAGCTCGGCCAGTCCCAGATTGGAGGCGACCTTGCGGGTAAGCCGGGCGGTCACGGCACGGGCTTCCTCGCGGCTGCCGGCGAGCCGCGCCAGCATGCGCTCGCCGAGCAGAAGCCAAGCCGCGAGCGCGCCGTCGAGGCGGCCCGGCAGCAGCAGAACCGGCCGCGCTTGCGCGAAGCCGAACGCCGTCGTTTCGCCGGGCGAGATCGCGATTCCGTGCGCCTCGATGCGGCCCAAACGCGCCAGCGTGGCGACGCTGGTATCGCCGCGCCCGCTCCCGGTGCCACCGATCGCGATGACCGCGTCGGCGTGCGGGCTTTGCAACGCTGCATCGAGCCGCGGCCCATCGCCTGAAGGATCGCCGAGCGCGACACCGCCCGCGGCCGCGATCCCATGCGCCACCAGCGCGGCTGCCGCATCGATGATCGGATCGCCCACGGGCTTGCCCCGAATCACCAGCACGCGCGGCTCGCGTACTCCGCACGCCCGCGATGCCGGCCGCCGCCAGCGCCGCGGCCGCCGCCGCGTGCAGGCGCCGGCCGTCATGCCGAAGCGCCGTGGCGCCATCCGCATCGGCGCCGGCCGGCAGCACGCCTTCGCCGGACGTGATGGCCGCGACCGCCTCGGCGCGGCCCGTCGCGCAGCATCACCGCATCGATCTCGGCGACCGCATCGGCGCCGGCCGGCAGCGGCGACCCGGCCTCGAGCGCAATGGCGGAGGGCAGCGGGGCCGGCGCATAGGGGCTGGCGTCCCGGGTGAGGGCGGAATCGACCGCCCAGCCGTCGCGCAACGCCAGGCTCACGCGCGGGCGCGCCGCAACCACCACATCGCCCGCCAGAACACGGCCGACCGCGGCCGCGAGCGCGACCTCGCGCGCGGCGACCGGCTGCACCAGCGCATCGATGCGGGCCAGAACCGCATCGAGCGGGCTCAGCCGCGCGATCCGCTGAATTGGCTCTTGGGCTTCGCCGTCCACGACCATCTTACGCCGCTCTCCGAACCCGTCCCGCGCGGCTGGCCAACCCTTGCAATGTCATGTATGGACGGCCCGCTTTCCACAAGGGCGAAATGGCGGAAAAAACCCTCAACCTGCGCGGCCTCAAATGCCCGCTGCCGACCCTGCGGGTGCGCAAGGCGCTGACCGGCCTCGCGCCCGGCGATTGCCTCATCGCCGAGTGCACCGACCCGCTCACCGAGATCGACATCCCCAACCTCATCAACCAAACCGGCGACGAGCTGACGCAGAAATCACGCGCCGACGAGGTCATCACGTTCCGGATTCGCAAGCGGTGATGTGAAGGCACCGCGCTCCCAGACGAAGGCACCGCGCTACCGTTGTCATGGCCGGACCTGTTCCGGCCATCTCGCTTAGGCTGGCACGGCCGTGCGTCCCTAAGCGAGATTGCCGGAACAAGTCCGAGCAATGTCACGGCAATGACACTCGGGAACCGAACGCCTCTCACTTCTCGATCAGCCCTGCCCGCTCGATCACCGGCCGCCACCTCACCGTCTCGGCCTCGATCAGCTGCAGGAATTCCGCCGGGCTGAGCGCCTGCGTCACCATGCCTTCCTGGCGCATGCGCTGCTCGATCTCCGGCCGCGCCATGGTTTTCACCACCTCGCGGTTGACCTTCTGCACGATGTCGGCCGGCAGCCCGGCCGGACCCGACAGCGAGAACCAGGTAGTGCTCACCAGATCCGGAAATCCCTGCTCCTTGAAGGTCGGCAGATCGGGAAAATCCGGCAGGCGCCGATCCGAGGTCTGCGCGATCGCGGTCAAGGTGCCGCCGCTGATCTCGCCGAAGGTCGAGGTCAGGGTCTGCGACGCGAACGCGATGTGGCCGCCCACCAGGTCCAGGAGCCCCTGCGAGGCGCCCTTGTAGGGCACGTGCTCGATCGCGATGCCGGCCTCTTGCGCAAAGGATTCGGCGAACAGCTGTCCCATGCTGCCGACGCCCGATGACGAATAGGGCAGCGGCTTGCCGCCTTTCCGAGCCTGCTCGACAAATTGTGCCAGCGTCTTGATGCCGCTTTTCGGATTGACCGACAGCACGATCGGGGAGCCCGCGATATAGGCGATGTTGACGAGATCGCGCAGCGGCGCATAGCCGAGCCGCGGATTGCTGATCGGGGCCAGCACCAGGATCGAGACATTGGTGATGACGAAAGTGTAGCCGTCGGGCGGCGTCGCCATCACGGACTGCACCCCGATGGCGCCGCCGGCGCCGGCGCGCGTCTCCACGATGAAGGGCTGGCCGAAGGCGCTGCTCAAACCATCCGCGACCGTGCGGGCGAGCAGATCGGCGGCACCGCCGGCCGCGAACGTATTGACGATGCGCACCGGGCGGGTCGGCCAGGTTTGCGCCTGGGCCAGCGCCGGCGCGGCGCATGCCGCCAGCGCAACGAGCAGAGCACACCAGCGTTTCATGTCCATCTCGCTATTTCTTCCCGCTCTTGACGTAATCGGCGATGAACGCACGCATCTGCGGCGTGATCGACAATGCGCGGCGCACCTGCGCATTGGTTCCGGGGCCGGCCACCCATTCGGGCGCGAAGCCGAGCGTCTTGTCGGCCTCCTGCGCATAGGCGGGGTCGTGATTGAGCTCCTCGATCGCGTCGCGCAGCGCCGCGATCGCGGCCGGCGGCGAGTTGGGCGGCAGCACGATGGTACGCTGCATGGCGCTGTTGATGCTCAGGATGGTGAGATAGGTGTCCCACAGCTGGCCGGACGGCAGGCTGCCCCTGATCTTGCGGTAGAGCTCCTGGAACGGCAGCATCGGCAGGCCCTCGACCTGCTTGGAGATGGTCAGGCGCTCGCCGTTCCATTCCGGATCGAAGAAGATCGGGATGACGGTGCCGTCCCGGACCAGCCCCGCGATCACGGCCCGGTAGCTCGGCGGCGATTCGGAGAAGAAGTTGATCTCGTTGCGCAACAGCGCGAGCCGCGCCGCCTGGCTGCCCGGAAACGGCGTCACGTAACGGTACGGCACGCCCAGCATGTCGAGCGCGAGCCGGATCAGCAAATCCTTGGCGTTCTCGGCGCCGAGACCGCCCGCCACCAGGTCCTGCGCCTTGACGATGTCGGTCGCGTCCTTGAGCCCGGGGGCCACGTCGCTGCGCGCATAGTAGACGGTGCTGCCGGGCTGATAGGCGAGAAAATCATAGGTGCGAAAATCGGTGCGAAAGCGCTCCGGATCGTTGGCGTAGCGCCAGGCGGTGCCGGTGAAATAGCCCACCATGGTGCCGTCCTTGGGCGCCACCTCGCCCAGATAGCCGGCCCCGATCATGCCGCCAGCACCGTCCATGTTCTGCACGATCACGGCCGGCCGGCTCTCGATGTGATCGGCCAGATGCTTGGCGAACAGCCGCCCCTCGATATCGGTCGGTCCCCCGGCCGTGAAGTTGATGAGCACGGTCAGCCGCTTGCCTTTGTAGTAGGGATTGTCGGCGCAGGCCGGCGAGGCGAGCATCGCCAGCGCGCCCAATGCGCCGAGGGCAAACGACCAGCTGCGTACCGGCATGAAATCCATCCCGCTCATTTCTTGGCGTTCTTGATGGAGTCGAGAACGAAGGCCCTGATCTCGGGCGAGACCGTCAAGGCGGTGCGCACCTGGCGGTTGGTCTGCGGCCCGGCCTCGTAATTGGGCACATAGCCGAGCGCCGTCATGGCCTCCTGCGCGAAGTCCGCATCGTCGTTGAGGCGCGTGACCGCGGCCCGCAATGCCGCGACCGCCGCCGGCGGCGATCCGGGCGGCAGCACCACCAGGCGCTGCATGGCGGCATTGATGGCGAGGCTCGACAGATAGACGTCCCACAATTTCCCCGACGGCGCCGCGCCCTTGATCTGGCGGTAGAGCTCCTGGAACGGCAGGATCGCGAGGCCCTCGATCTGCTTGGGCACGCTGATGCTCTCGCCGTTCCAGCCCGGATCGTAATAGAGCGGGATCACCTGGCCGGTCCTGACCAGGCTCGGCTCGACCACGCTGCGATAGCCGGGCGGCGATTCGGCGAAGAAATTGATCTCGCCCTGCTGCAGCGCCAGCCGCGCATTCTGGTTGCTGCGATAGCCGGTGACGTATTTGAACGGCACCCCCAGCATGTCGAGGGTGAGCCGCATCAACAGATCCTTCGAGCTGTCCGCCGACAGCCCGCCGGCGACCAGGCCCTGCGCCTTGACGATGTCGGTCGCCGCCTTGATGCCGGGAGCCACGTCGGTGCGCATGTAGTAGACCGTGGTGCCGGGCTGGTAGGCGACGAATTCATAGCGTGCGAAAATCGACGCGGTGCTTGTCGGGCTCGGTCGCGTAGAGCCAGGCGGAGCCGGTGAAATAGCCCACCACGGTGCCGTCCTTCGGCGCGATCTCGCCCAGATAGTTGTTGCCGATGAGCCCGCCGGCCCCTTCCATGTTCTGCACGATGATGCTGGGCTGCGCCGTCGATATGCTTGGCGATGTGCTTGGCGAACAGCCGCCCCTCGATGTCGGTCGGACCGCCGGCCGCGAAATTGACCAGCACCGTGAGCCGCTTGCCCTTGTAGATGGCTTCGTCCGCCGCCGCCGCATCGATCCGGCACGCGATCACGATCCCGATGGCGGCAAGGGCGCAAAGCGCGGCAGCACGCGCGCGGGTCGACGGCATCGCGCCCTCCCTGCGGTTGATGTTCGGGCCTGCCGACCATACAGGCGCCGGCTTGGCCTGCACAGGGCACCCGGCGACCGGCGGCTCGCCCGGCGACAGGCGGCTTGCCCTGCATCATGGCATCCCAGCCCCGCGCTTTGTTGATCCGGTCTTGATCGACGGCGACCCCGAATCCGGGTTATCGGTAGCGGTCACCCTTGCGCCACGGGGGCGAGGCGGACCGAGACCGGGCAGCAGAGGCGAATACGGCAGCGGAGCGGAACATGGCGGACACAGCCGAGCAGGTCGGTATCTCCACCGAGAACGTCACCTGCCCCAACGGCATGCCGGCGTTCCTGGCCTATCCGGCCGGCGCCGCCAAGCTGCCGGCGATCATCCTGATGCATGAGCGCTATGGCCTGGTGAAGCACACCCGGGACCAGGCCATCCGCTGCGCGCGCGACGGCTTTGCGGTGCTGGCGCCCAATTTCTTCTTCGAGCATCCGGATCAGCGCAAGCTCAATGCCGGCGATTCGCGCTACGACCTGACCGACCCGCAATCCGTGGTCTACCTCAAGGCCGCGATCGCGACCTTGAAGAAATGCCGCGCCGCCGATGCCAAGCGGCTCGCGGTCGCGGGTTATTGCCAGACCGGCCGGCACCCGCTGGTGCTGGCCGCCGAGGTTCCGATCAGCGCCGCCGTGGTCTGGTACGGGGCGGCCTCCAAGCGCGAATGGGAGGTGAACGACATCCAGCCGAAGCCTCTGGACGAGCTGATCGCCGCCATCGGCTGCCCGGTGTTCGGCGCTTTCGGCGAGGCCGATCACATCATCTCGCTCGCCGATGTGCGGCGCTTGCGCGATTGCCTGGAGAAACACCGCAAGAGCTACGACATCCACGTCTATGAGGGCGCTCCCCATGGCTGGCTGAACGACACCATGCCGGGCCGCTACCGCAAGGCGGAGGCGCAGGCCGGCTGGGCCGCGCAGCAACGCTTTCTGGCCGACGTGTTCGCCGGCGGCTACACTACCAAGACGGTGCGCTGGAGCTTCGCCTGCGAGAGCGGCCAGGACTACGACTTCGCCAAGAACGTGCGGCTGGAATAGCGATGGCTGAGCCATGATGCCGACAGGACTGCGCCGCGCTGCGATCGCAACCCTGCTGCTCGTGACGGCGGGCTTGGCCATGCCGCCGGCGCGGGCCGACGGGCTCGCCGATTTCTACAAGGGCAAGACCGTGTCGCTGGTGGTCGGCTCCTCCACGGGCGGCGGCTACGACACCATGACGCGCGCGGTCGGGCGCTTCATCGGCAAGCACATCCCGGGCGCCCCGACCGTGGTGGTGCGCAACATGCCGGGCGCCGGCGGCATCACCGCCTTGAACTACATCTACAACACGGCCGAGCGCGACGGCACCGTGCTGGCGCTGGTGCAGAACAACACGCCGCTCGAGCCGCTGTTCGGCACCAAGCAGGCGCGCTACGACGCCACCAAGCTCAATTGGCTCGGCACCCCGAGCTTCGAGGTCGCCATGGTGCTGTTGTGGCACACGGTGCCGGTGAATTCGGTCGCGGACCTCAAGAGCCGCGAGACCCAGATGGGCGCCTCGGGCGCCAACTCGACGCCCGCCTTCTACGCCCGGCTCCTCAATGCCACGCTCGGCACCAGGATGAAGCTCGTCAACGGCTATCCGGGCCAGAACGAAGCCTTGCTCGCCATGGAGCGCGGCGAGCTCGACGGCTATCCGAGCGTGTTCGAGAGCGCCTTGACCTCGACCCGCCCGAACTGGCTGCCCGAGAAGCTCGCCAAGGCCATCGTGCAATACGGGCCCGAAGCGGCTCACGGATTTGGGGGATGTTCCGTTCGCGCCCGATCTCATCGCCAACGAGGACGACAAGCTGTTGATGCAGGCCGGCTTCGCCCCGCTGGCGCTCGGCCGCCCGCTGGTGATGCCGCCCGATGTGCCCCCTGATCGCGTCGCCGCCATGCGCAAGGCATTGGCCGAGACGTTCGCGGATCCCGAGTTCCTGGCCGAGGGCGCCCGCATGGGCCTTGGCCTCAATGCGCCGCGCAGCGGCGAGCAATTGACCGACGTGATCGCGCGCGCCTACCGCAGCCCGCCGCGCATCGTCGAGCGGCTGCAGAAGCTGAACAATCCGTGACGTTGCGCGAGCGCAATCACCTCGCGCGCTCGCGAAGCGGTACGAAAATCTAGCCACGCCTCGTCCCTGCGAAAGCAGGGACCCATACTCCGTGTCCTATCGATGGGCTGCGGCGTATGGGTCCCGGCGCTACGGCCGGGACGACACTGAACGTGTTGAATGATGAAATAGCTCCCATGCGTGCTCTTGTTTCAAGCATGGTCCGGAGAAATTCACCGCGGAGCAATCAAAGCGCGACCTTGCCGACGAAGTCCTCGACTTTTTCCTCCAGCCGCGCGGCGGCCAATTCAACCGCCTCGGACGCCGACAGCACGGTCGCGGCCGAGCTGCTCGTTTTCTCGATCGCCCTGGCCACTTCATCGAGGACCGATACGACCGCGTTCGTTCCTGCCGCGGCGCGCCCGACATGATGCGAAATATGCATGGCCGCGTCATTCTGCTCTTGCGTGCAGTCGACCACCGCCGATGTGTGCCGGCTGATCTCCTGCATGCGCTCGACAATTCGTTGGATAGCCTCGACCGCACCCGTCGTCGAGGTTTGAACGGCCAGAATCTGCGCCGCTATCTGCTCGGTCGCGGCGGCCGTTTGCAGCGAGAGCGCCTTCACCTCGGAAGCCACCACCGCAAAGCCCCGGCCGGAGGCGCCGGCGCGCGCCGCCTCGATGGTGGCGTTGAGCGCCAGCAGGTTGGTCTGATCGGCGATGGAACGGATGATCTTGACCACGCTGCCGATCTCCTGCGCGGTCTGCGCCAGGCGGGCGATCTCCTCGTTGGTCGCGCTGGCTTGTGTCACCGCGGTCTCGATCACCCCGGTCGTATGCTTGAGCTGCCGGATGATCTCCCCGGTCGCGCTCAATAATTTCTCGGCTGCGCCGGCCGCCGTCTCGACGTCGACCGATGCCTCGTGCGACGCATCGACCGCGCCGCTGGTGCGCTGTGAGGTCTGTCCGGATGATTCCGACAGCACTCTGGCGGTCGATTTCATCACCGCCACGCTGTCGCCGACGGTCTTCGAGACGGCCTCGATGCTCTCCCGGAACGCGAGTATGGCGACGTCGATCTGGCCGCGGCGCTCCTCCTTCTCCGCTATGGAGAAGTTCTCCTTCTTCAAGAGCTCGGTTTCGGCGACCGCATGCGCTCTTTCGGCTTCGCTCTTCTCCGCGTTGGCCCGCGCCAAGAGGTCGTAGCTCCGGAACTGCCGCAGGCCGACCCAGACGACGGCGCCGATCGTCAGCGCCATCAAAAGCGCCACTCCGATCAAGAACGTGGCCTCGCCTCGCCACTGCGTGAGAGCGGCGGCGACGGTCTCGGTGGCGGTTATGACGAAAGGATAGTGCGCGAGGCGACGCGCGACGATCAGCTGCTCTTCGCCGTCGATCGAGCCGATTTGTCCGACCGTGCCATGGGCCGTGTCCGCCAGCACGGTCATGAAGAACCCGTCCTTCATGCCGGCGCGTGCGATTGCCGGATCCACATGGGGATGGTGCGCGAGCAGCACGCCATCGTTGCGAAAGAGCGCGATACTGCTTTGCTCGCCCAGCTCGATCGTTCCGAAATACTGCTCGAAGTACTCCATCTCCATGGCGCCGAGCACCAAGCCGAGAAAGTCGCCGTTGGGGGCGGTGACCTTGCGAACGAGATGGATGGTCCAGCTCCCGGTGGCGCGGTTGCGCACCGGCTCGCCCATGAAGGAGGTCAGCTGCGCATTCGATTTGAGCGCGGTGTAGAATTCCCGGTCCGTGACATCGATGTCCGGTAGCGGCCAAGAGCGGGAAAAATTGATCAGCTTGCCCCGTGAATTGATCAGCGTCACGGAGCCGATATGCGGCCAACCGCTCACTTTGTCCTTGAGCATCAGATGGACGTCATAACCAGACATCCGACGTTCGTAATCGTCCTCGGACGCGATCCCGAGTGCTTGCATCCGCTCGATCAGGCTGCTCTGGATGAGCTCCACCGCCTGCACGGCGCGATCGGTTTGCTCCGCCAGCACCGACACCAGGTTCGTGAGCTCGCGCTCATGGTCGGCCAAGGCGCGTTGGCGGAGATTGGAGAGTATCGACGTGGTGCCGGCCACGATCGCGGCAACCAGCAAGAGGCCGCAAACGGCGAATAATCGGGTTATGCGAAGGCGCGTCGTTTTCTGAGCCGTCACCCTAATGGGGACCCGTACGGCATTCCCGGATAAAGCCGACATCCATTGGAATCCAATATCCCTGAGTTGACCGAACGGCGCGCATTGCATCGACGGGCGTTAAATCGTCGCGTCAAAGTAACCCGCGATACCGGCATGCGATCAATAGTTGCGAGGAAGCGGTAAATAAACAGTTACGCCTTTGCCGGCCCGTCGCGATTCCCGGCCCCGGTCCGCCGCCGCGTTACCTCCGCGGGGGCCCCCGGCGGAGGTCACGAGACCGTCTCGAAGCGACGCGTTGCGCCGTCGCTTCGAGGGTCGCCGCCGTCACCTCTTGGTGCTGGCTTCGGTCGCCGGCCCCAGCCAGCCGATGATCAGGTCGGCGATCTGGATGTTGTTCTTGTCCATCATCAGCATGTGGCTGTTGCCCTTGATGCCGAGCCCGGGCAGGTACAGGAACTTGGCGGTCCCGCCGGCCGCGTTGATGGCATCGACCGATTGGTTGCAGACGTTGCGGCGCTCGTCGCCGTTGGGGCCGCTCGAGCCCTCCGTATAGTCGCCGAACACCATGAGGGTCGGCACCTTGCGGAAGGACTTGCCGACGTCGTCGGGGCTGAGCGGGCCGCAGCTGCCTTCGATGTCGATGAAGCCGCGCACCTTGTCGGCGCGCTGACGGATCAGCTCGAGCCCGTAGCCGCCCGATTGGGAATGCACCATCACCACGGCCGGCCCGATCTTGTCGACCAAGGCGACGAGCGCCTTGACCGTATTGGCGCCACCGCCCGCCAGCAGGGTCTCGGTGTTGGGCACCAGTTGCGCGAAATACTGGTCCTGCGCCTCCACCGGGAACTGCTGGCCCGGATAGGGGGTCGGATACTTGGCCCCGATCAGGAAATTCGGATAGGCGCGCTCGCGCGTGGTGAGCGGCACCGAGGGCAGCAGGCCGGGATTGGATTCCTGCTTGGCCCGGTTGATCCGGGTCGGATCGAAGCCGGAGCGGCCGCGGCCCACGTGATCCACCACATAGACCGGGAAGCCGTGGCGGGTGAAATAGGTGGCCCAGCCTTCGCGGCCGTCGGGCGTGGTCTCGTAGGTGACCCCCGTGTGACCCGATCCGTGCACCATGATGATGGGCGGCCCGGAGATGGTCTTGGGGATGCGGTACTGCACATACATCTGGTCGATGGTGATCTCCCCGGGCGTCGACGCCCCGGTCGCGGGCGTGTCGGGGAAATTGCTGGTGGTGGTCTGGGCATTGACGAAGAACACGCCCTCGTCCTGCAGCTCCAAAGGCCCGCCGAGCGACCCAGCCGCCGCCGCGCCGGTGATGCCGGCGACAAGGCCGGCCGCGAGCAAAGCTGCGCTGCCGGCGTTGAGAATCCGATTGAGGCTCATGTGACATCCTCCCGAGATGTGTGGTCGCGATTGGGGCACGCGCGCCGCAAGGGCGCGATCGCGAGGTGCCGCCGTTCCGGCCGGTCAACCGCGGCTATATTCTGCTACCCGGGCGCCGAGAGCCAGGGGGGAGATAAGGTGAGATAGAGGAGCGCCACGCATTGCCGAAGATCGATTTCGGCGGGCGCCCTGACCGCCGCTCCGGGCTGTCTTAGGCTCCGCCTGGATTATCGGATGGATTTCTTACGCCGTGACGGACCGCGTGAACAATAATTTCGCCCTCAGCTACTTCATAAAAGACGAGATACGGATATGGCGTCGTCGTCATGCGCCGAATGGTCGGGTCGTCGGTCGGTGCACCCGCCCACGGATAGCGCAAGAGCAAATTGGTGATTGCCTGAATTCGCGCATGAATACGTCCGGCTCCCTGCGGGGAGCGATCAGCGATGTAATCTAGAATAGAGGCGAGGTCAGCGAGCGCCGGAAGCGTATAACGCAGCCTCATAGGCCGTGCTTGGCCCACACCGCGCGGACCTGCCCATCTTCGGCAAATTCTCCGCGCCTGGCAGCGGCTTTGGACCGTGCGATCGCCTCGCGTTCCTCGGGGCAAAGGGCAACAGGCCCAGGCAGATCCGCGCCCGCGAACTGCATGATGATGAGCGCGATTTCGTCCTGGTCATCCGGCGGCAAGAGCCGCACGGCTTCCAAGGCTTGGTCGAGAAGCTTGGTCATAAGTGAAATCATACTTTCGGGGCCGAAGAAAGTCGAGAGTCCGGTCATGAGCCGCGGTGCGCGGCGATCAGATCAGTCTTTAGGCGCCCGCACCCGATCAGCCGCCAACGACGCCAGCAGATCAAGCTCCCGCAGCCAGGCCAGGAACGTCTCGGCGGCGCGCTGGCGCAGGTCTTCGTAGCCCGGATGGAGCGAAGCGCAATCCGGGTACACCGCTCCCGCTACGAGCTTGCTCCAGCATTTTGGCGCCGGGCCGGCGCGAAGGTTCCGGGCTCACCAATTCCAGAAGCCGCGCCCGCCGCCGGACCAGCCGCCGGAGCGGCCGGCGCTGCCATAGGCCGCGTAGCCGCCGGGCTCGCGCCACTGTCCCCAAGGATATCCCGGCGCGGAGCCGTCGTCCGCCGGATTGCGCCGCGGCGCGGCGCTGTCGCGGGAGACCAGGCGGTAGCGCGCATCCATCGGGTGACCCTTGGGGTCGAGCCGCAGGCAATCGTCCGTCGATGCCCGCCGGCGCGATTTGCCGCTGTCCGCCTCCGCCGCATCGCATGACAGCGCGGTCCTGGGCCTGCGCCGACGGCGGCGCCAGCACGGTCTTGCTCATGCCGTTGCTCCAGGCCGCCTCGACGATCGATTCGAAAATCGGCGCCGCCACGCTCGCCCCGGTCGCGCCGTCGCCGAGCGTGCGGTGTTGCTCGCCCGCATTGTCGTAGCCGACCCACACCGCGACCGTGATCTCGTTGGTGAAGCCCACGAACCATGTGTCGTTCTCGTCCTCGGTGGTGCCGGTCTTGCCTGCCACGTAAGGCGCCAGCGGCGCCATGAAGCGCGCCGTGCCGCTGCGCACGACGTCCTGCAGCATGGTCTTGAGCTGATAGAAGGCGGCGCGGTCGGCGGCGCTCGGGTTTTCCGGCGGCGTCGCCTCCCGCGCATAGGTCATGCCGTCCTCATCGATCGCCTCGACCGCGTGCGGGGCCGGGCGCACGCCCTCGTTGGCGATGGCCGCATAGAAGGCGGCGAGATCGATCGGCCGCACCGGCTGGGCGCCGAGCACGAACGGATAATAGCGCACGCAATCGCGGTAGATGCCCAACTCTTGCGCCAGCCCGCACAGGCGATCGAGGCTTTGCTCGGGCTTGGCCGCGATGCCGCCTTCGAGCAGATGCACGGTGGCGAGATTGCGCGAATTCGCCAGCGCCTTGCGCAGCGTCATGATTCCGCTGCCGCCGCCCTCGTAATTTTTCGGCGACCAGGACTCCTCGCCGCGCCCGCCCCCGATCGGCGGAAACGTGATCGGCTCGTCGCGGATCAAGGTATTGGGCTGCAGCCCGTTCTCGAGCGCCGCCAGGTAGCTCAGCGGCTTGATCGCCGAGCCCGGCTGGCGTTGCGCCTGGGTGGCCCGATTGAGCTGGCTCAGCGGATAGGAGAAGCCGCCCGTCATGGCCAGGATGCGCCCGGTCTTGTTGTCGAGCACCACCGCGGTTCCCTGCACCTCCGGCCGCACCCGGAGCTCCGCGCGCGCGCCTGATTTGCTCTTTGTCTCGCTCAAATGGACGAGAATCACATCGTGCAGCTTGATGTTGCGTTGGATGGCGCCGGTGTCGCCGGTCAGCGGCAAGACGCGGCCGTCGGCGAGGCCGACCTCGATCCCGCCGCTGCCGCGCTTGCCGCCACGGGTCGCCAGCACCACGGCGGGCGTCCAGTGCACGTCATAGAGCGGCAGCCGCGCATTCGCCAAGGCGCGCTGCCAGGCCGGCCGCTTGTCGGCCGCCGCCGCTTTGTCGTCCCCCGCCTTGGGTGCGGCTTCGAGGCGCGCCAGGGCGGCGTCCAGGTTGGTTTCCGGCCCCTGGAAATGCACCCGGCCGGCGTCGCGCTCATAGCGCGACAGGCCCTCCTGCAACGCCGCCTCCACGCTGCGCTGCAACGGCACGTCGATGGTGGTGCGGATCGTATAGGATTTCGACGTCACCCCGTGGGTCGCCGCCAGCGTGCGGGCTTCGCGCGTGGCCTGATCGGCGAACACGAATCCGAAGTCGCGTTGCGGTTTCTCGAACGGGATCAGGGTCGGTTGGGCGGCGCGCGCCGCGGCCGCCTCCTCGGCGCTGATCACGCCGTCCTCCTGCATGCGGCCGAGCACATAGGCGCGGCGCTCCTGCATGCGGTCCGGATAGCGGTCGGGACTGAAATAGCTCGGACCCTTCGGCAGCCCGGCCAGCATGGCGCCTTCCGCCAGCGTGAGGTCCTTGGCGGATTTTCCGAAATAGCTGCGCGCCGCCATCTCGATCCCCCAAGCGCTGCGCCCGAGATAGATCGTGTTCAGATAAAGCTCGAGGATCTGGTCCTTGCTGAGCACGCGCTCGAGGCGCGCGGTCAGCACGATCTCCCGCATCTTGCGTTCGTAGCTGACGTCGTCGCCGACCAGCAGATTCTTCACCACCTGCTGGGTGATGGTGGAGGCGCCCTGCGGGTGCCCGGTCCTGCCCATGTCGGACACCGCGGCGCGGATCAGGCCGCGCTCGTCGATGCCGGCGTGCTCATAGAAGCGTTTGTCCTCGGCCGACACGAAGGCCTTTTGCACGTAGACGGGAATCTCGCTGAGCGGAACCGAGATGCGGCGCTGATCGGCATCGTACACTTCCCGGAACCGCTCGCCCTTGCCATCCAGCATGACGATGGCGCCCGGCAGTTGCAGGCCCTTGAGGCGCGCCGGATCGGGCAGGTCGGCGAGCGTCTTGTCGTAGAAATCGATGACGGCACCGGCATCGAAGCCCCAATCCGGAACCTTCTCGTTGGTGCAGAACTGGTGGTAGGCGTTTTGCAAATCGGCGAACTTGATGCCGCGGAACGCCGCGCTGCCGCCCGCCGTCAGGTCCGGATCCTCCATGGCGGTCGCCAGCAGGTCGTCGAGGTTGATGTCCTCGATCTCGAAGACCTTGCGCATATGGGTGCAGCCGTCGCGCAGAAGCGCCACCACCTTGCCCTGATCGGCGGTGCGGTCGAAGTCCGTCTTGAGCGCATCGGGGGCCGTGGTCACCTGGCTGAGCGTGAGCGCGGTAGCGAAAATTTTGACCAGAAGCATGTCCATGGGAACCGGATTCCGTCGAGGCTGCGGCACGGGGAGGGATGCCAGCGTACCAACCGTAAGGTCGGCGAGGAGTTCCGGACGAAGTTCGTGTCGGCAGCGGGCGTCGTTGGCGCCAGACCGGTGAGGGACCGTGCGATCCGCCGCCGGCGCTGCGGACGTCGCGCCGGCGATGCCGCCCCGGCGGCTCAGGACGCCGAAATCCGGACGCCAGGGCCGGCGGCGGGAGCTTCCTCTGCGCTTGGCCAGCGGCCGAGCGAGAGTGCGACGCCCTTGGCGGCCCGGCGCAGCTCGTCGGCCAGCGCGCGATCTTCCACGCTGCGCGCCAGTACCATGCCGCCGACGCAGAGCGCCGTCATCGCCAGCGCCCGCTGGCGCGCCGGATCGCCCTTGCGCTCCAGGCCCTGCTCGAAAATGTCGATCAGCACCTTGAGCACGGATTCGAACGCGCGCTTGACGTCCGGCTCCGTGCGCGAGACGTCGTTCGGCAGCGCGATCAAGGGACAGCTCCCGTCGATATTCTCGAAGTGCCCGACCGAGAGGTAGTCGTCGATGATCTCGGCCGCGACATCGGGGGCGCGTGGATCGATGCTGACGCCGTCCCAATTGTTGATCGGCTTCTCTCCCAGGATCGCGGTGATCAATTCGGCATAGAGGTCGCTCTTGCTGCCGAAATACGCATAGAAGCTGCCGCGTGTCAGCCCGGCATCCGCCATGACGTCGTCGATCGACACGGTGTTGAAGCCATGGCGATTGAACAATCGGCGGGCGCTTTGGACGATCTTCTCACGGACCCGCTCGCGGTGCTCGGACGAAAATGGCATCGATTTCCCCCCATTGGTTGACGTCTGCGTGGCCACACCACTCTCTTTGGTGGTAAAATCGGTATGACGGCAAACATATTTTGCGTGGCTCCTATGGCGTAGTCCCGCGGTGCCGCAGTCAGGCCGCGCCCGCAACCGCAACCGCACACCCGGAGAAAATGGCTCGATCTTGCGCAAACTAGCGCGATCTTGCGCCGTAAGGCCCCGCTGTACCCGACATGACGAGCATCATCCACCGCGGGGTGTCGTCATAAAATCTCCATCCGATGGTCTTGGACGGTCGCCCGCGTGACGCAATGACCACCGTCATGGCCGAAATGTCGTTGGGGTGCGGAGAATCCGCGCCGACCCGTTTGCTCTCGTCAAAGCCTCACGTAGACGGGATGGCTGCGAGGTGCGCCCGTCCGAGGGCGCATCCGCACCGGGAAGCGTTGCGAATCAAATCACAGGAGAATCGCGTGGCCCGTCTCACTCGTTCATTGATTGCGCGCGGCAGCGGCGATTTCGCCCGCCCGATTGCGTTGTGCACGATTTCCGCGATGGCGATGGCGGCAGGCTGGGGATTGCCATGGCCCGGATCGCAGGCGCAGGCGGCCTGCGCGCCGACAACCGGTGTCGGCACGCCGTCGAACGCGACCATCACCTGCAGCGGGGCGACGCTCAATCAGGATAGTCCGAGCGGTTACGGCACCGGCCAGCAGAACAACAATACGATCAACGTTCAGACCAACGCCAGCGTGACCGGCACCCAGAACGGATTCTTTCTCGGCAACGGCAACACCATCAATCTCGCGACCGGCGCCTTGGTCACGAGCGGCGTAAACGGCATGTTCATCGGCACCGGAACCACGACGGTTAACAACAACAACGGCGGCACGATCTCGGGCAACGGCACTGCCGCTGTCAACAACGGTATCTCGATGTCGAGCGGCGCCTTGATCGTCACCAACACGGGAGCGATTTCCGGCACCACCACGCTGGCGACCGGAGCCGGAATCGGGATCAACTCGAGCGGCGATGTGACCGTGATCGGCAACACCGGCAGCATCACCGGAAGCACCGTCGCCAACGGCAACGAAGCGGTCGGAGTTCAAGGCAACAACGTAACGATCCAGAGCAATACCGGGACGATCTCGGCGACCGGCGTCAACACTGTAAACGGAGCGATCGGAATATTCGGTCTCACCACCGTGACCATTGGTGCGAATGCTAGCATGATTTCCGGAACCAACGACGGCGTCGCGTCACTTGGCAACACCAATATCACCAACAATCTGGGCGGCACGATTCAAGGGACTGGCGCGACCGGATCGGTGGGTATCATCACGACTGCGCCGCTCACGCTGGTCAACGGTGGAACCGTTTCCGGCAGCGTGAATGGCGTCAATACGAACACCGCAGGCGCCACGATCATCACCAACAATGCTGGCGGGTTCATCAGCAGCGCGAACGGCGGCGCGACGCCCGGCGCCATCCGCGCGAACACCGCCACCATCACCAACCTTGGAACGATCACGGGTGACCTTGGAATCAACTTCCGCAGCGGCAACGGAGCATCCACGATATTCAATGGCGGGACGATTACCGGGTCCGGCGGGACCGCCATTCATTTCTCGACGGGCTCGGTCGGCAACACCCTGACCCTGGCGCCCGGCTTTGCGATCAACGGAAATGTGGTCAGCGCCGGCTCGGATATCTTCCAGCTCGGCGGGACCGGAACCGGGACGTTCAACCTCGGCAGCATCGGCGCCGCACAGCAATATCAGGGCTTCACGACGTTCAACAAGATCGACGCGTCCACCTGGACGGTGACCGGTACCGGCAACCAAACCTGGACGGTCCAGGTCGGCAACTTCCTCGTCGACGGCACCATCAACGCCCCCGTGAACGTCACCGGTGGTCTGCTCGGCGGCACCGGCTCGGTCGGCGCCACCAGCATCGGCAATGGCGCCTCGCTGGCGCCGGGCCTCAACGGTATCGGGACCCTGACGGTGAACGGCAATCTCGCGTTTCAGTCGGCGAGCCTTTACGTGATCGGGGTCACCGCGAATGCATCCGGCCGCACCGCGGTGACGGGCAGCGCCGCGCTCGCGGGCACCGCCCAGGCGGTGTTCCAGGGGTCGAGCTTCCAGAGCCAATACGCGATTCTGACGGCGGCCGGCGGGCGCACCGGCACGTTCGGCAATCTCATCGTGACCAACCTGCCGTCGTTCTTCCAGGCGAACCTCGTCTACACGCCGACCGAGGTGGACCTGAAATTAGCCTCGGGCTTGGGCCAGACCGCCGGCCTCAGCGGCAACCAGGCGGCCGTCGCGGCCGGGATCGACAACGGCATCAATTCAGGCGGCGGCTTCCTGACCGGCCTCGCCGGCTTGGCGCGGGGCCAGATTCCGGCGGCGCTCAATTCGCTCTCGGGCGAAGGGCTCAGCGGCACGCAGGAAACCGCGCTGGGAGCCGGCAGAACGTTCCTCGGCACCATGATGGGGCAGGCGGAAGATTGGCTCAACGAGCCGGCCGGGACCAGCGCCGGGACCGGCTATGCGGCCATGAGCTACGTGCGCGAGAAGCCGATCGCCCCGGTGTTCAAATCGATGCCCCTCAAGGCCCCGGTTTTTGCGCCGCGCTGGCGCGCCTGGTCGGCCGGGTTCGACGGCGCTTGGTCGCTCGAGGGCGAGGCCAGTGCGGGCAGCGCGGACTTGAGCCATCGCAGCGCCGGCGGAGTGGCTGGCCTCGACTATCAGGTCGCTCCCGACCTCCTGGTCGGGGCGGCGGGTGGCGGCAGCGCCTCCAGCTTTTCAGTACCCGATCGCGCCACCAGCGGCACCCTCGACGGCGCCCATGTGGGGGCTTACGCGGTGGCGCGCCGGGACGGCTGGTATACGGCCGCCAGCGTGGCCTTTGCGGCCTTCAGCAACAAGACCAGCCGCACCATCGCGGGCGTCGGGCCAACCGAGACGGCGACCGCGAGCTTCGACAGCAATTTGCTGAGCAGCCGGCTGGAAATGGGTGTCGAGCACCGCAACGGCGCATTCGCGATCACGCCGTTTGCGGCCGTCGAACCCGCGCAGCTCCGGCAAGCGGGTTTCTCGGAAACCAGCGTCACGGCCGCCGGGGCTGCGGGTGGGCTCGGCCTGACGGTGCCGTCGCGCACCGTGTCGTCACTGCCGACCTTTGCGGGCGTGCAGATCGACGACCGCGTGACGCTCCAAGGCAGGATGATCTGGACCCCTTATGCCCGCGTGGCCTGGGTGCACGAGTTCGACCCGAACCGCGACGTTACGGCCTCCCTCATCGCGCTGCCGGGCGCCGCCTTCACGGTCGAGGGGCCGCGCGCCGCCCGCGACGCCGCACGCGTCGATGCCGGATCGAAGCTCGCGGTCAACCGCACGATCTCGCTGTTCGACAGCTTCGACGCCGAGCTCTCGGCGCGCAGCCGCATGTATGCCGGCAAGGCCGGCATAGAGATCGACTGGTAGCGCACGCGCCCGGCGCTTCACGGCGGTCGTCGGCCAAAAAAGGGCCGCTCGCGAGCGGCCCTCAAAATTGCGTCAACTCCACCTGCGGGTAAGACCGCACAGACCAGTCCGTCACGGACAAGGATGGCGCAGACCGTCGTAGCCCAGATAGGTGCCGCTGCGCGGATCATAGGATTTGAAGCGCTGCATGCAATAAGCCACCGGATCGCCGCCCGCCGGATCGACCGGATACGGGCCCGGATCGGCGTAGTAGGGTCCGGGTGCATAATAGGGACCGGGTCCGTAGTAGGGGCCCGGACCATAATAGGGACCGGGACCGTAGTAGCGGGGCGCGAGCAGAGCGCCCCCCAGTATGGCGCCGGCCACGAATCCGGCTCCCGGTCCACCCCAGCCCCTGCCGCCCCATCGCACGGTTTCGACGTTCTGGGGTGCCGCGTTCTGGAGCGCGAGCCCGCCGGCGCCGGGCAGCGCGGACGCTGCGCCGGCGCATGCAACGATGCCCGCCGCCACGACCGCTGTCGCCGCGAGTGTAAGCCTGGATTTCGACATCTTGGTTTCTCCGTCTCGGTTGTCGCGTTGACGCCTGTGCGGGCCAGTCGTCCGATCGCGCGCGCGCAATTCAGATCGTTCCGGTCGGGCCGTACTTTTCAAGCCATACACTATATCGGCCGGATTTCGCTTCGATCGGCCAGATTCGTTTCGGCCAGATTTCGGCCAGGGCGACCCTCGCCGGCATGGCGATCATCCGTTGGCCGCACAGACGCGCTCCTCAAGCCCGGCCGCGACGCCGCGGACCGCCTCGTAGACTGATATTGGTATTTGTCCAATTTGCGACGGCGGCCCGGCAATCGCTTTCTTCGATCGCTCTTGGAGCGTTCTTGCGGCTGTTTGCAGCGCGCCACATTCGCCCGGACCGCCCTTGTGGCGCCGCCCGAAACGGCGCAGTTTTACGCGACTTGCAGGCAAGCGGATGCGCCACGCATCCAAAGCGTCAACAAACCGTCAACAGGCAAGGGAGGAAAGACCATGCGTTATCCCGCTCGAACTCGGAACCATGCTGGCTTTGGCCGCCGTCGCGGCGATCGCCACCGGCGGAGGAGGCGCCTCGGCGCAGGCCGTCGATCCCAATTCCGCCCCCAATCCCTACCACATCGACGCCAGCTGGGCGCCGCAGCTGCCCGCCGGCCGTCAACTGGGTGCGCCGATCGGCATCTCCATCGACAAGGACGGCAAGAGCATCTGGGTGTTCGAGCGCTGCGGCGCCGACACCTGCGAGGGCTCCAACCTCGCTCCGATCTGGAAATTCGACGCCTCCGGCAAGGTCCTGGCGAATTTTGGCGGCGGCATGGTCAACTGGCCGCACGGATTTTCCGTGGACCGGGACGACAATGTCTGGGAAACGGACGGACGCGGCGGCAACGGCAAGGGCCACACCGCGATCAAGTTCGCGCCCGACGGCAAGGTGCTGATGACGCTCGGCAAGCCCGGCGTTGCCAGCAAGACGGACGATACGTTCAACACCCCCTCCGACGTCTTCACCGGCCCCAACGGCGACATCTTCGTGGCCGACGGTCACGGCGAGATCAACAAGGCGGTCACCAACGACCGCATCATGAAGTTCAGCAAGGACGGGAAGTTCCTCAAGACCTGGAGCCAGCACGGCGCGGCCTCCGGCGAGCTCAACACCCCGCACAAGATGGCGATCGATTCCCAGAACCGGCTGTTCGTGGCCGACCGCGTCAACAGCCGCATCCAGCTCTTCGACCTGGACGGACGGCTGCTCACCGAGTGGAAGCAGTTCGGCCGGCCGAGCAGCGTGTGGATCGACAAGAACGACGTGATCTACGTGGCGGATTCGCAATCCGACGAGAAGACCAATCCGGGCTTCAAGCAGGGTATCCGGATCGGCAGCGCCAAGGACGGCAAGGTCACCGCATTCATTCCGGCGGACCCGCAGTTCTTATCGGCCGAAGAGGTCGCGGCCGACGACCAGGGCAATGTATTCGCCGGCTTCACCAACCCCAAGATTCGGCAGCTCAAGAAGTACGTCAAGAATTGAGACGGCGGCGATCGCCGCGACACCACGGCAATTGCCGTGACGGTGAGGCCGTCCGCGCCCGGGCGCGGGCGGCCTTTCTCATCGGATCCGCCGAGGAGGCCCAATCGTCGTCCGGTTGCAATTTTTGTTCATGGTCTGTTCAGGCTTGGTGTGGGAGGCTGCATCCCTCGGCAGTGACAACCTCAGACCAGGGAGATCGACAATGAGGACCGCAGTCTTCACCACGCTCGCCACCGCCATGCTCGCCAGCCTGGCGCTCGCCCCGGCGCCGGCCGCGGCCAAGACCATCAAGGACTGCCAGAAGGAATGGCGGGCCGACAAGGTCGCCATGCAGGCCGCCCACAAGACCGAGAAGGCCTATGTGGCGGAGTGCAGAGGAAGCCCGCAGGCCGCCGCCCCGACCCCCAAGGACAGCGGGGACAAGGGCAGCAACTATTAGCTTGAGCCCGCGGCCAAACCGCAAGCCGGGTTCGATCGACCCGGCTTGCGGTATTTGATGCCGGCACGATTCCAATCGCGGAGTCCAATATCCCCTTGGCAATATCGCCCTTGACAAACTAGAACAAAAAGAGAACATATGTCGCCTCGAGTCGACAGGGAGGCGGCGATGCAGGCGGATGATCGGGCGGACGGTGGGGCAAAAGATCAGGCGGACAAGCGCGCCGACAAGGCCGCCGACAAGCGCGGCGCCTGGCTGCGCCAGCTGGACGAGGAATGCCCCTATCAGGTGGTGCTGCCGCGCGGGCGCAGCGACGACGAGATCATGAACTTCCTCAACGCCTATGTGGGCAAGTTCGACATGTATGTGGAGGACGAATACGCGGTGTTCGTGCGCTACTGCTTCTCGGATCCGCTGGACGCCGCGATCTTCCGCTCGCGCTTCGAGTACCGCTCCTCGCGCTTCAAGCTGGCGGGCTGAAGCGCGTTGCTCCGGCGCGCGGTGCGCGCTTGGCTGTTCACGATTTCCATCGAGCCGGGCCCTACCGAAACGAATTCGGCGCTCGGTCGCGAGATTGCAAGCGATCAAGGGGCGCGCCACTACGACGCCGCGCGTCGCCTCGCGAACCGCACGGACATTGTGCTAGCATCCCGGCGCGGAGCAGCGCTGGGAGAACGCCATGCAGAAATGTCGATTTCGGTTGCCGTTGGCCGGCCTCTTGCACCTGATGCACCTGATGCGTCTGACGATGCGCCTGACGATGCACCTGATGATGCACCGGATCTCATCGCGGGCGGCTTTATTGCTCCCGGTCCTCTGGCTCCTGGCCTTGCCGGCGGCCTCCGCGGTGCATGCGCAGGCCGGCAATTATCCGGACCGGCCGGTGACGGTCATCTCCGACGCCGCCGCCGGCTCCACGCCGGACGTCGATGCGCGCTTCGTCGCCGAGGGGCTCGGCAAGATCTGGGGACAGCAGGTCGTGGTGGTCAATCGTCCGGGCGCCAACGGCAGCATCGCGACCCGCTCCGCCGCCGAGGCCGCTCCCGACGGCTACACGCTGTTCATGCCGGCGCTGTCGACCTTCGTGGCGCTCTTGAGCGTGGCGCCCAATCTGCCGGTGCGGCTGCCGCGCGATTTCCTGCCGATCGGCTTCACGGCCGAGAATCCGATGTTCGTCGCGGTCAATCCCGCCCTCGGCGTCTCGACGCTGCCGCAGCTGATCGCGCTCGCCAAGAAGGAGCCGGGCAAGGTTTCCATCGCGGTGACCGGCATCGGCCGGCTCACGCATCTGACCGGCGAATTGCTGCAGCAGAGGGCCGACATCAAGCTGCTGTCGGTTCCCTACACGGCCGGCCCGGCGCCGGCGCTCGGCGACGTGTCGACCGGCCGCGTCTCCATGATCATCGAGGGCTATTCGGGCATCGCGGGCTCCGTCAATGCCGGCTCGGTCAAGCTGATCGCGGTCGCTTCCCCGCAACGCCTGCCGGAGTTTCCCGATCTGCCGACCGTGGCGGAAACCCTCCCGGGCTTTGCGGCGACCGGCTGGCAGGTCCTGGTGGCGCCCCTCGGCACGCCAGCGCCAATTCTCGCCAAGGTCGGCACCGATCTGGCCAAGGCCGTAACCGATGCGGACTTCAAGGCGCGGCTCGCCAAGATCGGCAGCTATTCGCGCGCCATGTCGGCCACCGAGGCGCTGGCGTTCGTCCAGAAGGAGCAGCAGACTTGGCTGCCGGTTCTGGAGAAGATCGCGGCCAACACCAAGTAGACGCCGGAGAGGCTCGCATCGCCGCATGAAATCCCAGCACAAAAAACCTCATCTTGCCGTCGCAGTGATCGTGCTGCTCGCGCTCGGCCTGCCGGCGGTTGCGGCCCTGGCGCAGGAGGCTGCGCAGGCGCAGGAGGCTGCGCGGGCGCAAGACGCCTCGCGGCTGCCCGACTGGAAGGGCCAATGGATCCGCACCGGCTCCGGCAGCTTCGATCCGAGCAAGCCGCCCGGCCTGCGCCAAGGCGCCCCGCTCACCCCCGACTATCAGGCGATGTTGGAGGAGACCGCGGCCGCCCAGGCCAACGGCGGCCAGGGCAACGATCCGATGGCCCGCTGCATCCCGCCCGGCATGCCGCGCATGATGATCAATTATGGGCTCGGCATGGAGTTCGTCGTCACAGCCGACACCACCTATCTGATGTTCGGCGAGCCGATGCGCCAGCTGCGCCGCATCTATACCGACGGCCGCGATTGGCCGGCCACGCTCACGCCGACCTTCTCGGGCTATTCGATCGGCCGCTGGGAAGGCGACGACGGCCATGGCCATGCCGACACGCTGGTGGTCGAGACCCGGGGCTTGCGCGGGCCGCGCACCTTCGACGGCAACGGCGCCGCCTTGCATGCCGACAATCGCACGATCGTCGATGAGCACATGCATCTCGATTCAGGCCAAACCCGACATCCTCTACGACGACATCACGGTGCAGGACGACGCCCTGACCCGCCCCTGGAGCGTGCGGCGCACCTACCGGCGCGAGCGCCATCCGGTCTGGCTCGAGACCATCTGCGGCGAGGTCGAGCCGCAGGTGAAGATCGGCGCCGAGGACTATTACGTCACCTATGACGGCGTGCTGATGCCCACCCGCAAGGACCAGCCACCGCCCGATCTGCGGAATTTCAAGTAGGGAAAGCACGGCACCCGACGCACCTCTCCCCGCACGCGGGGCCAGGGAGTGAAACGCGGCGCCCTCCTGACAATTCGCGCGGCTCAGCTATCAATCAAACCGCCTGC
The DNA here is from genome assembly GCA_963744275.1 of uncultured Alphaproteobacteria bacterium. Lineage (GTDB taxonomy): Bacteria > Pseudomonadota > Alphaproteobacteria > Rhizobiales > Xanthobacteraceae > VAZQ01. The sequence continues at coordinate 77,118 of CAVUSX010000012.1, read as the reverse complement.
CCGGCGCACCAGCCGCTCGACCATGCCCATTGAAAATTGTAGCCGCCGAGCCAGCCGGTGACGTCGAGCGCTTCGCCGATCGCGTAGAGGCCCGGGACCGCGAGGGCCGCCATGGTCTTGGAGGACAGGTCCCGGGTATCGATGCCCCCGAGCGTCACCTCCGCCTTGGGCCATCCCTCCGAGCCGGTCGGCTGCACCTCCCAGTCCTTGAGGCGCACCGCAAACGCCGCCAGCGTGCGGTCGGGAATATTCGCCAGCGGTCCGGCCGGCAGGCCGGTTTGCGCCAGCGCCTGTGCCAAGCGGGTGGGCAGGATTTCGGCGAGCACGGTCTTGGCCTCGGCGCGCGGACGCGCCTGCTTGCGCTCCTGCAGAAAGCCCGGCGCCAGATCCGGCACCAGGTCGAGCCGGATCGCATTTCCCTGCCGCCAATAGGAGGAAATCTGCAGAATGGCCGGACCCGAGATACCATGATGGGTGAACAGAATGTTCTCGCGGAAGCTCTGCCCGGCGCAGGACACGATCGCCTCCAGCGAGACGCCGGCCAGCATCTGATCGAACCCGAGCGTCTCAGGCGTGGCCTTGAGCGGCACCAGGGCGGGCAGCGGTTGCGTGACCCGCAGGCCGAAGCGGCGCGCCACCTCATGGGCGAAACCGGTCGCCCCCATTTTCGGGATCGACAGGCCGCCGGTCGCCAGCACCAGCGCCGGGGCCGTGAAGCATCCTTGGTCGGTCTCCAGGCGGAAGCCGTCGGAGCGGGAAATATCCTTGACCCTATGGCCCACTCTGACGTCGACGCCGCCCTGCGCGCATTCCGCCAGCAGCATGGCCACGATGGCGCGCGCGGAGCCGGTGCAGAACAACTGGCCGAGCGTCTTCTCGTAATAGGAAATGCGGTGGCGCTCGACCAGCGCGATGAAATCCGCCTGTGTGTAGCGGCGCAGCGCCGAGCGGCAGAAGTCCGGGTTGCCGGACAGGAAGCGCTCGGGCGCGCTGTGCAGATTGGTGAAGTTGCAGCGGCCTCCGCCCGAGATCAGGATCTTGGCGCCGACCCGGTCCGCGTGATCGATGAGCAGGACCTTGCGGCCGCGCTGGCCGGCCGTCAGGGCGCACATCAGTCCGGCCGCGCCGGCCCCCACGATGATGACGTCGAAACCGGAACCAGCCGGCGTCATATGTCTTGCTGTCGTCATGCGGCCTTGCTCACCTGGGGGCGCCGGAAGGGTAGCCACGGACCACCGCGGTGGGACAGCCTTGACGATCATAAGCCGCCGCCCGATTGCTGTCGTTTGTATTCGCCAAGAGTTCCAAAACCCGCGAGCCCGAGCGGCGCAGAAACATGGAGCGCACATGTCAACATCCCACGGTTCCTTCGTCTGGCACGAATTGATGACCTCCGACCCGGCCGCCGCCCGGACCTTTTACGGCGATGTGGTCGGTTGGACCGCGCAGGCCTCGCCGGTTCCCGGCATGGATTACTGGATGTTCAAGGCCGGCGAGACTCCCGTCTGCGGATTGATGCAGGTCCCGGAGGAGGCCAAGGCACAGGGGGCGCGGCCCATGTGGGTCGGCTATGTGGGCGTCGACGACGTCGACGCGGCGACCGACAAGGCGAAAAAGCTCGGCGGCATGGTGTACCGCCCGCCCGCGGACATTCCCCAAGTCGGCCGCTTCTCGATCATCGGGGACCCGCAGCGCGCGATGATCGCTTTGTTCAAGTTCGCGAGCCCGATGCCGAGCGATGCGGCCCCCATGGGAACGCCCGGCCGGGTCGGCTGGAACGAGCTTTACGCGCTCGACTGGGAAAAGGCCTTTGCGTTCTACGCGGAGCTGTTCGGCTGGCGAAAGGACCAAGCCATGGACATGGGCGGCATGGGAACCTACCAGCTGTTCGCCCATGGCGACGCCGCCATCGGCGGCATGATGAACAAGCCGGCGCAGATGCCCATGCCGTGCTGGACCTACTACTTCAACGTCGGCGACATCGACGCCGCGATCGAGCGCGTCAAGACCGGCGGCGGCCAGATCGTCAATGGACCCATGGAGGTTCCGGGCGGCGCCTGGATCGCGCAGGCGCTCGATCCGCAAGGCGCCATGTTCGCGCTGCTCGGCAGGCGGGCGTAGCACGAACCGACCAGATGCTCGGCACGATGGATGCCCCGCCGTCCAAATGAACGGCGGGGCTTTCGCCTGAAGCTTCGTAGCCCGCGTGGAGCGTAGCCCAATGCGGGGCCGGCCGAGCCGCAGAGAGCGCGCTCCCGGATTGCGCTTCGCTCCATCCAGGCTACAGGCTCTTCGCGCCCCACCGCTTCGACGGATTAACTTTTCTCACCGATCGAGCAAACAGGAAAAGACTCAGCCGGCCGCCTCCCGGAGATTTGGGCAGGCCGCGCCGCGCACCGGCACACGCAAAGCGAGCTAGAGTGGCGGAGAGGGAGGGATTTGAACCCCCGATACGGTTGCCCGTATGCCGCATTTCGAGTGCGGTGCGATCGACCACTCTGCCACCTCTCCGGGGGCGTATTTAGAGCATCTTGCGGAAAAGTGGAATCCGCCGGCGGCAGAAAAATCGACGCGGCGAGAAGACCGGAAGGGAAGCGAAGGCCAGCCTGCCGCCGGCGAGCCGCTCTCGACCCCGAGGGGGGCGTCCGATTCGCCCGTGGGGGCCGGGTTGTCGCATTTAATCCCCGCCGCCGAGGCGACAAACCCGCGCCCCCACGGTAGGCAAGCGGCGGATTTACGGTTCCGTTTACGCCCGGCCCGCACCTCCGAGGTCCCGCGGCGCCGCGCCCGAATGGCCTCCGAATCGGGGCAAAACCGGGTCGGAGCCCCGTTAAGGGGGTTCTCACTTTCCCGGCAATGGGCCCGCCTAAGGGATGACCCGGGCGAATTGGCCGTATATTCTGCCGAAACGAATATTGCTGCCGGCCGCAGTCATTCCCAGTTATCCCCCATCACCCGCGGCCAGGGTGTGGGGAGGGTCCGTACGTTCGATCATGCGCATCGAGACCATAAAGCGCGAAGCGCGCGGAATCGCTCTGGCGGTGCTGCTGGTTGCGGGCACGACCCTGGTCGCCGATGGGCTGGTGTATTTTCTCGGCATCCGCCGGGGGTCCGTCATCTACCTTTTGGCGGTGCTGGTGTCCGGCTGGCGGTTCGGCTTGTGGCCCGCCATCGTGGCGGCGGTGACCGGCGTGCTCGGCTCCGGGTTTCTTTTTTACACCCCGGCTTCGCAGCGCTCCGAGTGGCTCGATCTCGCCTTGTTCCTGATCGTGGCGCTGGTGGCGAGCCACGTGGCGAACTCGATGAAGCAGCAGACCGAGCTCGCCCGCAAGCGCGAAAAGGAGATGACCGACCTCTACGCCTTTTCCCGCCGCCTGGCGGCCGCGCCCTCCGCGGCCGAGATCTACCGCGCGATCGAGGATCACCTCACCACCCATGCCCAGCGCAAGGTGGTGCTGTTCGGGGCGGGCTCCCCTGACACCAGCGACAACAAGCCGGGCGACACCGCGGTTCCGGCCGCGGTCCGCTCCGCCATCGCGGATGTGCAGCGCGGCCATTCGATCGAAGCCAACGTGACCGACGATACCGGCAATGTCTGGCACGTGCGCCGGGTCTCGCAGAAGACGCCCGATTTCGGGGTGATCGCCATCGATCTCGGGCGGGTGCCGGCCGACGAGGCCGCCGACCTGCACCAGCGCGTCAACGACATGCTGGCCGACGCCTCCGACACGCTCGAGCGCCTGGACGTGGCGCACGCGCTCGACCAGGCCAAGATGCGCTCGGAGACCGAGCTCTTGCGCGAAGCCCTGATCGGCTCGGTCAGCCACGAATTGCGCACGCCGCTCGCCTCGATCCTGGGCGCCGCCACGGTGCTGAGCCAATCGCCCGCGGTCGCCAACGACGAGCGCCTGAACTCGCTCGCCAGCGTGGTGCGCGACGAGGCGGAACGGCTGAACAACGACATTCAGAACCTCCTGGACGCCACCCGCATCAGCCGCGAGCAGATCAAGCCGCGCATGGAGTGGATCGAGCCGTCCGACATCGTCAACTCGGCGCTGGAGCGGCGCCGAAGGCGGCTCTTGGGCCACACCGTGTCGCTCGACGTGGATTCGAATCTGCCGTTCATCTACGTAGATCCGGTGCTGATCGAGCAGGCCTTCGCGCAGGTCGTCGACAATGCCGCGAAATATTCCCCCGCCGGCTCCACCATCACGGTGGCGGCCAAGCGCAACGGCCACGGCCTGGTGCTGTCGGTGCGCGATACCGGCCTCGGCCTCACCGAGGAGGAAAGCACGCAGCTCGGCGACCGCTTCTTCCGCGGCCCGCGCCACGCCGCCACCATCTCCGGCTCGGGGCTCGGCCTGTGGATCGCCAAGGCCTTCGTCAGCGCCAATGGCGGCCGGCTCGAGGCCGACAGCGCCGGCCCCAATCTCGGAACCATGATCGCCATCAAGCTGCCGGTGGCCCCCAATTCGCCTCAACAGGAGACCGATCCCGATGACTGAACCCGCGCCCGTCGTCCTCGTCATTGACGATGAAATCCAAATCCGCCGCTTCCTGCGCGCCGGGCTGGAGCTGGACGGCTTCGTGGTGCAGGAGGCCGAGACCGGCACCGATGCGATGCGGGCGGTCACGCTCACGCCGCCCGATCTGGTGATCCTGGATCTGGGGCTGCCCGACATGGACGGCGCCGACGTGCTCGAGCGGCTGCGCGCCTGGTCGAACGTGCCCTTGATCGTGCTCTCGGTGCGCTCCAACGAGGCCGAGAAGGTGCGGCTGCTGGAAAGCGGCGCCGACGACTATGTGGTCAAGCCGTTCGGCATGGCGGAGCTCCTGGCGCGGGCGCACGCCGCCATGCGCCGGCAGGTGCGGGCGACCTCGGGCGAGCCGGTGGTGCGGGCCGGGCCGCTCTCGATCGATCTCGCCGCCCGCTTCGTCACCATCAACGGCGAGCGCGTGATCCTGACCCCGAAGGAATACCGCCTGCTGCAGATCCTGGCGCAGCACGCCGGCAACGTGGTGACCCATCAGTTCCTGCTCAAGGAAATCTGGGGCTCGCCGCATATCCATGACACCCACTATCTGCGCATCTTCGTGCGCAAGCTGCGCCAGAAGATCGAGTCCGACCCGACCCAGCCCCACATCCTGATGACCGAGCTCGGCATCGGCTATCGCCTGGCCCTGCCGGAGCCGGCGCGCCCCGCGGTGGCATGAGGGGCGGGTTGTGCTCGGCTATCTACTCGATCCTCGAAAGCGTGATCGTAAGATCGAGCCGGCCCGGGTTGCCGGGCTGCCATGTTCCCGCCAGGGAGCCGTCCGGCATGAGCTTGAAGGTGTATTTGGCGGCGCCCCACGCAAATCCCAGGCCCAGGTCCGTGATGGTCCCGACGAAGGCCACCCGAGTTGAATTGCGGTTGACGGCATTTCTGGTTGGGCGGCGGCCCCTGCCGCATGATGCCGAGCGCAACGCCCGCGGCATCCACCGTCTCCACGATCAGGATCGCTTGCCGACCATCCGCGTCCCATCGCTTGTCACCCCCCCAGGCACCCAGATAGGCGGCGACATCGGCCGGTACGGTTGAACCCGGCGACAGCACCTTGAAAGCCGGCGGCAGGACTATGCCCTGATTGGCGGCGAGCGCCCGCACCTTGGCCTGGTCGAGACCACGGGTGACGTCCTACGAGCCTTGCAAAGGCGGGTAGAGTTGCCATGCGGTCACCAGCAGCCCGGCCGCTATGGCGACCGCGATCGCCGTCCCGAGCATCAATCGGCTTCTCGGCCGCGAACGACTTCTTGGCGGCAAAGCGGCAGCTGGTGGTGATCCGTGGTCGGCGCCATCGTCGCTGCGCGGTCCGGCGCCATCATGTAGGCATGAACCGGATTTGGAATATTCTTCAGATGCTGCTCGCCCATGTCATCGAACTGCACGACAGCTCGTTCACTACATGCTCGTAGACGGTTCGCGATACGCATAGGCCACCCGTCTACACAGGCCTTCCAAACCGGGCCGCGATGTTCACCCCTCACCAAAATCTTAGACCGTCCCGGTCGATGACGTCGCCGACCGCGATCCCGATGCGGAAGTTCATCCGCCGGGTCGACGCGTAGGCCGATTTGGCGGTCCTCAAGCTCTCTTGCGCGTGGATCGCGCAGCGCACCGCATCGACCGAGCTCGGGAACTCCGACAGAATGGCGTCGCCCACCATATTAACGACGCGGCCGCCTTGCCGGACCGTCTATTCATCGAAGACCTTCCGGTAAACGGCCAGTCGACCGACCGTCTCCTCCTCGTCCTCGGCCACGAGCTTGCTGTACCCGACGATATCGGCGGCCAGTATCGCCGAAATCCTACGCTTCATGACGGCATTTTTGCATTGTGGCGTTTGCGGACGCGCGTTCGCGGACGAAATCGCGTCTCGCGAACAGAATACCGTCTTCACCCCTGCCTCCGCAGGGGCAGGCATTTTCCTGAAAATGCGCCGGATCAAACGTCCGCCTCGCGCTCCAGGGCCGTCTTGTTCTCGATGCAGTAATAGCCGGCGAGCCGGCTCACCAACGCTCCGCGCATCCAATCCTGCAGAATTCGGCTGAGACTTCTCCCGCGCGATGCCGGCCATGGCCGCGAGATCACGCTGGCTGACCCGGTGGCGGATGAGGATGCGGCCCGCGCCGACGTCCTTGCCGAACGCGTCCGCCAGGCCCAGCAGCGCCCGCGCGGCGCCGACTTCACCGAGGGAGAGCTCATCGCCAAATTGACGCTGTTGTCGCGCAGTCGCCGCGCCAGCAAATTCGCGGTGTAGCGATAAAGCTCGGGATTTGTCCGCCCGAGCTCGTCGAACGCCGCGCAGGTGATGAAGTAGAGCTTCGACGCCCGAATGGCGACCACCGAGGCCGACCGTGGCGCCCCGTCCATCAACGAGAGGCTCGCCCGCGAACCCTCCGGGTCCGAGGATCGCCAAGATGCGCTCCCGCCGCGACGGCAGGACCATCACCACCTTCAGGAGGCCCTCGATCACATGGTAGCAACCATCGCAGGCATCGCCGGCGGCAAAAAGCGTCTGATTTGCAGCGAGCGTAACGGTGCTGGCTTGGCCGATCAGCCGGGCCGAGAGCTCAGACGGCAGGACGGAAAGAAGCGTATCGCGTGTCATGTCGTCGATCCTGGCCGCCGCCCCGGCGGGCGACGATGCGCACCAAGTCGGGCATTGTAACGCTGCGGGCTGGTGTCGGCAAAGCGGGCGCGCGGCCGCTGGATTGCGGCCCCACAAGTCGGGTTTCGCCTCGCTCTCGCCCATCCAACAATCTTACAAACCCCGCAGCGCCGCCCGGAACGCCACGCGCCGGGCGGGGTCGTCGAGGCGGCGATAGTCGAACTGCGGCGAAAGCGCGCCCTTCTCCAGATGGAGCGTCGCGAACACCGGGCCCTCCTGCTTCAACACTTGCGGGATCCGGGCCTCGAAATCCGCGAGCTGCGAGAATTCATGCAGCGCCCGGTAGCCGGCGGCGCGCGCCAGGCCGTTGAAATCCACCGCGGCGTTGGGGATCGGATGGGAGCCGTTGGCCTCGTAGGTGCCGTTGCGGCACACGAAATGAACGAGGTTCGCTGGCGCCGCCGCCCCGATGGTCACCAGCGTGCCGAGATTCATCAACAGGCTGCCGTCGCCGTCGAGCACGATCACCCGCCGGTCGGGACACCCGAGCGCGAGCCCGAGCCCGTGCGAGGACGCGAGCCCCATGCCCCCGAACGAAAAGTAGTTGAGTGCCCGCGGCGCGATCTCGAGCCAATCGAAGGCCGAGGAATAGACCGCGATGACGATCTCGTCGCGCAAGTGCCGCGCCAGGACCCGGAAGCATTCATCCCGCTTCATCATTGGTGCGGTCCGCTGCAGTGTTGTTTTGCACGTGTCCCGGGCGCAGCGCAGCACGTTCTCAGTGGTGCGATGCAGACCCGGGACCGTTCCAAACGCCGGAGCCTGGAGCGGTCCCGGCTCAAGGCCGGGACAAGTGCATGTTGATCATCCTGCCGCCAAGGCCGCCTTGAGCGCCTTGCGCTTGTCGGCCGCGTACAGCGCCGGATAGTCGTAGGTCAGCGGCTTGCTGCGCTCCACCTTGAGGGTCGCGAATACCGGCCCGTCCTGCCCCAGCACATGCCCGATCTGCTGCTCGAAGGAGGTGAGCTCGGCGAAATCGTGGCATTGGGCATAGCCGGCCGCCTTCGCCATGGCGGAGAAATCCACGTTCGGGTTGGGGATCGGGTGCGAGCCGTTGGCCTCGTAGGTGCCGTTGTGGCAGACGAAATGCACGAGGTTCTTGGGCGCCGCGGCGGCGATCGACACCAGGCTGCCGAGATTCATCAACAGGCTGCCGTCGCCGTCGAGCACCAGCACGCGTTGCTGCGGCCTCCGAGCGCGAGCCCCAGGCCGTGCGAGGAGGCGAGCCCCATGGCGCCGACCGAGAAATAGTTGCGCAGGCGCGGATTGAGCTCGTTCCACTCGGCGGCCGCGCTGTAGGAGGCGATCACGATCTCGTCCGTCACGTGGCGGGCGAGGATGCGGAAGCATTCGTCGCGTTTCATCATTTGCGCTTATCCCTCGGCGTCATCCCGGCGGCAGCGGCCGGCGCCCGATCAGGAGCGCGACCGGCAGCGATTGCGCATAGGCCTTGTCGATGGCGGGCTTGATCTTACCCACGTCGGCATCCTGGCTGATGAGATCATGCGCGATCCCCATGGCGTCCAGGATCGGCTCGATGATGCGCACCCCATAGCGGCCCGACTGCGTGGGCGGGCGTTCGGGCTCGTGGCCCAACAGGCCGATCATCATGCAGATCGGCTGCTTGTACTCGACCGCCACCGCCCGGATCGCGTTGATGGAGTCGAGAAAGCCGGTGTACTGGATGAGGATCAGGGCGCGCTTGTCGTAATAATGCAGGCCGGACGCGATGCCGATGCATTCGTCCTCCTTGCAGACCCGCACCAGGCGCAGCTGTGGATCGCGCGCGATCGGCCGCAGCAGCCCGGCGCTGGTGACGATGTCGGGCACCGACAGCACGAATTCCACGCCGCTTTCCTTGATGGCGGCCAGGATGGCGCTGCCGTGCAGCTCGGCCTTGGCTTGTTCCTCGACGGCGGACGCACCGGCATCCATTCGCTGACCTCCCCGGAAGACGGACCCCTCGATTGCAACGGCCCCCCAATTGCAAACGGACCTCTCGATTGTCATGGCCGGACTTGTTCCGGCCATCCCGACGAGGAGGGCATGGTGCTTCCCTGATCGAGATCGCCGGGACAAGCCCGGCGATGACAAAGCATAGGCTCTACCTAATTCGAAATTTCCGAGTGCCGCAACCTCCGAGCCAGGCCCGGAACGCCTCCGATGCCTTGACTCAGCCACCCCTCCTCCTTAGGTTGCGGGCGCTCACCTAAGAGCCGTCATTACCGAACCGCCGACCGGTCCAAAGGGCCGGAGGCAACCGCCCGACAGCGCGATGCGCCCTCGGGCGCCGAAACCGTTTGTTGGGGCAACCTCAAGGTCCGCCATGTTCGACTCACTCTCGGAAAAGCTCGGCGGCATCCTGGATCGCCTGACCCGGCGCGGCGCGCTCAGCGAAGCCGACGTCGATGCGGCGCTGCGCGAGGTTCGCCGCGCGCTCCTGGAGGCCGATGTCGCCCTCGACGTGGTGCGCGACTTCTGCGACGAGGTGCGCCGCCATGCGGTCGGGGTCGAGGTGGTCAAGTCGGTCACGCCCGGCCAGCTGGTGGTCAAGATCGTGCACGACCAGCTGATCGCGACGCTGGGCGCGCAGGCCGAGCCGATCGATCTCAACGCCCCCGCCCCGATCGCCATCATGATGGTGGGGCTGCAGGGCTCGGGCAAGACCACCACCAGCGCCAAGCTCGCCAAGCGGCTCACCGACCTGCAGAAGCAGAAGGTCCTGATGGCGTCGCTCGACGTGCGCCGTCCGGCCGCCATGGAGCAGCTGGCGGTGCTCGGCCGCCAGGTCGGGATCGAGACGCTGCCGATCGTGGAAGGCCAGGGGCCGACCCAGATCGCGCAGCGCGCCCTGCAGGCCGCCCGGCTCGGCAGCTATGACGTGGTGGTGCTCGACACCGCCGGCCGCACCACCCTCGACGACGCCATGATGGAGGAGGCGGCCGCGGTCAAGCGCGCCGCCAATCCGCACGAGGTGCTGCTGGTCGCCGACAGCCTGACCGGCCAGGACGCGGTCAATCTGGCGCGCTCGTTCAACGAGCGGGTCGGCCTCACCGGCATCGTGCTCACCCGCATCGACGGCGACGGCCGCGGCGGCGCCGCGCTCTCCATGCGGGCCGTGACCGGCAAGCCGATCAAGCTCATGGGCACCGGCGAGAAGCTCGATGCGCTCGAGGACTTCCACCCGGCCCGCATCGCCGACCGCATTCTCGGCATGGGCGACATCGTGTCCCTGGTCGAGAAGGCGGCCGCCACCATCGATGCCGAGAAGGCCATGCGCACCGCCGAGCGCATGCGCAAGGGCGCTTTCGATCTCACCGATCTGCGCGATCAGCTGATGCAGATGCAGCAGATGGGCGGCATGAGCGGCCTCATGGGCATGCTGCCCGGCATCGCCAAGATGAAGAACCAGCTCGCCTCCGCCAACCTCGACGAGCGCGTGCTCAAGCGCCAGGTGGCGGCGATCGATTCCATGACCCCGCAGGAGCGCCGCCACCCCGACCTCCTCAAGGCCAGCCGCAAGAAGCGCATCGCGGCCGGCTCCGGCACCAAGGTCGAGGACATCAACCGCATGCTCAAGATGCAGCGCACCATGGCGGACGTCATGAAGTCGATGGGCGGCGGCAAGCGCGGCCCCATGGCCGGCATCGCCAACATGCTGGGACTGGGCTCCGGCGGCATGCCGAGCCCGGAGCAGATGGCCAAGCTCGCCGAGAAGATGCCTGGCGGCATGCCGCCCGGTGGGTTGCCGCCGGGCATGCCAGGCGCGCCTCCGGGTCTTCCGCCCACCGTGCCGGGCCTGCCGCCCCGCTTCCCCGGCAACCTGCCCGGGCTGGGCGCCCCCAAGCTCCCCGGCCTCGGCGGCTACCCGGGACTGGGGAAGAAGAAATGAGGGCGCGTCATGCTAGACACGCGTAGCCCGGATGAAGGCGCGCAGCGCCGCAATCCGGGTGCGGCGTTCCCGGATTGACGGCGCTGCGCGCCTTCATCCGGGCTACCAGAATTAAATCCAACCGAAAGGAATCCCGATGTCCCTGAAAATCCGTCTCGCCCGCGCCGGCACCAAGAAGCGGCCGTTCTACCATATCGTGATCGCCGACAGCCGCTCGCCGCGCGACGGCCGCTTCATCGAGCGCATCGGCTATTTCAATCCGCTGCTGCCGAAGGAGAAGACCGAGCGGCTCAAGCTCGATCTCGACAAGGTCAAGGCCTGGATGGCCAAGGGCGCGCTGCCGACCGACCGGGTGCTGCGCTTTCTCGACCAGGCCGGCGTGATGGCGCGCCCCAAGCGCAACAATCCGGAGCGGGCGGTCCCGCGCAAGGAGCGCAAGGTCATGGCCGAAACCAAGGAAAAGGAGAAGGAGGCCGCCAAGGAAGCCGCCAAGGCCAAGGCGGCGGCCGCAGCGGCGGCAGCGCCGGCGTGATGACGCGCACCGGATAGGCGCCCGTGGTCGAGCGCATCTGCGTGGCCCGGATCGGGGCCGCGCACGGCATCAAGGGCGAGGTGAAGCTCTGGACGTTCACCGCCGACCCGGCCGCGGTCGCGGATTACGGGCCGCTGGAAAGCCAGGACGGCACGCAGCACTTCGAGATCGAGGCGCTGCGCCCCGCCAAGGACCATCTGGTGGTACGGCTCTCGGGCGTGCGCGACCGCGACGCCGCCGCGCGGCTCACCAACCTCGACCTCTACGTGGCGCGTGACCGGCTGCCGGCGCCGGCCGCAGAGGAGTTCTACCATGCCGACCTGATCGGGCTGCGGGCCGAAGACCGCGACGGCACCGCGCTCGCCACCATCGTGGGCATCCATGATTTCGGCGCCGGCGATCTGTTGGAGCTGCGCCAGCCCGGCGCCGCCGACACCGTGCTGATGCCGTTCAACGCCGCGACCGTGCCGGTGGTCGATATCGCGGGCGGCCGCATCGTCATCGATCCGCCGCAAGGCCTGTTCAAATGACTTGCTCGAAAAACTCGCTCATCCGTTCCAGTGAACAAAGCCATGGCGATCTGCTTCTTCTCGCAATCGGAGACGCACCGGGAATTCTCGAACTTCGCGCCGTTCGGGATCGATCTCGATGAAGCGCGCTGGCCGAGCGTCGAGCACTATTATCAGGCGCAGAAATTCGCCGATCCGCAGCTGCGCAAGTCGATCCGCAAGGCCGCCAAGCCGGTGATCGCCAAGAATCTGGCCGACCAGAACAAGGCCGCGATCCGCCCCGACTGGGACGCGGTGAAGGACGAGGTCATGTATCGCGCGGTCAAGCGCAAGTTCGAGCTGCATCCGCAGTTGCGCGAGATGTTGCTGGCGACCGGGGAGGAGGACATCGTCGAGACCGCGCCCGACCGATTACTACTGGGGCGTCGGCCGCGACGGCACCGGGCAAAACCGGCTCGGCAAGATCATCGAACGCATCCGCGCGGAGTTGCGGAATCTTCGTAGGATGGGTTGAGCTCTTGTGAAACCCATCGGCGGCGGTTGATGGGTTTCGCAAACGCTCAACCCATCCTACAAACAACCAACAACCGGACCTCCGACCATGTGGCGCGCGAGCGTGCTCACCATCTTCCCCGAGATGTTCCCCGGACCGCTGGGGCTGAGCCTCGCCGGCAAGGCGCTTGCCGGCGGGCTGTGGGGCCTCGACACCATCGATATTCGCACCCACGCGACCGACCGGCACCGCTCCGTGGACGACACCCCCTCGGGCGGCGGTCCCGGCATGGTGATGCGCCCCGACGTGCTGGCCCGCGCGCTGGACGCCATAACCCCGGAAGCCGACGGGCGCCCTCGCCTCCTGATGAGCGCGCGCGGCATCCCGCTCACCCAGGCGCGGGTCGAGGCGCTCGCCCGCGGGCCCGGCGCCATCGTGCTGTGCGGCCGCTTCGAGGGCGTGGATGAACGCCTGATCGAGGGCCGCAACCTGCAGGAGGTCTCGGTCGGCGACTATGTGCTTTCGGGCGGCGAGATCGCGGCCTATGCGCTCATCGATGCCTGCATCCGGCTGTTGCCGGGCGTCATGGGCAAGGAAGCCTCCGGGGCCGAGGAGAGCCACACCGGCGGCCTGCTCGAATATCCGCAATTCACCCGCCCTGCGGTCTGGGAAGGCCGCCCCATCCCGGAGGTGCTGACCGGCGGCGACCACGCCAAGGTCAAGGCCTGGCGCCAAAGCGAGGCCGAGCGCCTGACCCGCGAGCGCCGGCCCGACCTGTGGGCCGCCTATGTGGCGGGCCGCCGCTAAACCTTAATGAAAACGGCCCCAAACGCCTTCAGGCCGAGGGATTCGGCCGGGCCGGGGCGAAAGCGTGACAAAGCGCATTCTTTATCGTATGAGCTTCGCCGACCCGTAACCTCATTGGCCGGACTTGATTTGCCGAATTGCGCCCTGCATTTCCGGCGCAGCCGACGGAGACTTCCATGAACCTGATCAAGCAGCTCGAGCAAGAGCAGATGACCAAGCTCGCCAAGACCATCCCGCCGTTCGAGCCCGGCGACACCGTCTCGGTCAACGTCAAGGTGGTGGAGGGCGAGCGCAGCCGCATCCAGGCCTATGAGGGCGTATGCATCGGGCGCTCGGGAGCCGGCATCAACGAGAACTTCACGGTGCGCAAGATCTCCTATGGCGAGGGCGTCGAGCGCGTCTTTCCGCTGTATTCGCCGCTGGTCGATTCGATCAAGGTGGTACGGCGCGGCAAGGTGCGGCGCGCCAAGCTGTATTACCTGCGCGGCTTGCGCGGCAAATCAGCCCGCATCGTCGAGAAGAAGACCGATACCCGCCAGGCCGCCGGAACGGCCGAAGCTCCCGCCAAGTAAGCGGGCGGCGGTCGCTTTGCGCGGCGCGAGCGCCAGCTGGCTGGTACTCCACGGCCTGCTCGGGCGTCGCAGCGATCTACCAAGTCGCCGCGGCTGCGCGCCTCTCGACCGGAACCAAGCTCGAGATCGAGGCCGTCGCGAATTGAAAGCCGCGTGGCGGCCGAGCCGCATGACGGCCTAGCCGCATGACGGCCGCGCAGCTGCGGCACTTTCCAGCGCGCCTGCGACCGACTAAATAAGCCTCCCAAATCGCCCTGTAGGAATCCGCCCATGGCCAAGCCCCGCACCCTCTACGACAAGCTCTGGGACGATCATCTGGTCGACGAGCAGCCCGACGGCACCTGCCTGATCTACGTGGACCGGCACTTGGTGCACGAGGTCACGAGCCCGCAGGCCTTCGAGGGGCTGCGGCTGTCGGGCCGCAAGCTGCGCTCGCCCGAAAAGACGCTCGCGGTGGTCGATCACAACGTGCCGACCACCGATCGCAGCGTGCCCAATCCGGACCCCGAAAGCGCCGAGCAGATCCGCACGCTGGCGCAGAACGCCAAGGATTTCGGCATCGAATATTACAACGAGTTCGACAAGCGCCAGGGCATCGTCCACATCATCGGGCCCGAGCAGGGCTTCACGCTGCCCGGCACCACCATCGTGTGCGGCGACAGCCATACCGCCACCCACGGCGCCTTCGGGTCGCTCGCCTACGGCATCGGCACCTCCGAGGTCGAGCATGTGCTGGCGACCCAGACCCTGATCCAGAGCAAATCGATGAACATGCGGGCCGTGGTGGACGGCAAGCTGCCCGACGGTGTCACCGCCAAGGACATCATCCTCGGCATCATCGGCGAGATCGGCACCGCCGGCGGCACCGGCTATGCGCTCGAATATGCCGGCGAGGCGATCCGCGCGCTCTCGCTGGAGGGCCGCATGACGGTCTGCAACATGTCGGTCGAGGGCGGCGCCAAGGCCGGCTTCATCGCGCCCGACGCAAAGACCTATGAATATCTCAAAGGCCGTCCCAAGGCCCCCAAGGGCAAGGCCTGGGACGAGGCCATGCGGTATTGGGAGACGCTCAATTCCGATGCGGGCGCGCATTTCGACCGCGAGATCAAGCTCGATGCCGCCAACCTGCCGCCGCTGGTCACCTGGGGCACCAGCCCGGAGCAGGTGATCTCGGTCACCGGCCGCGTCCCGGTGCTCGATCAGATCGCCGACGAGAGCAAGCGGCGCGCCGCCGCGACCTCGTTCGAGTACATGGGGCTGAAGGGCGGCGAGAAGATCACCGAGCTCAAGCTCGACCGCGTGTTCATCGGCTCCTGCACCAATGGGCGCATCGAGGACCTCCGCGCGGTGGCGCGCGCGGTCGCAGGCAAGCACGTGAACGGCAACGTCAACGCCATGATCGTGCCGGGCTCCGGGCTGGTCAAGGAGCAGGCCGAGGCCGAGGGGCTGCACAAGACCTTTCGTGGCGGCCGGCTTCGAATGGCGCGAGCCCGGCTGCTCCATGTGCCTGGCCATGAATCCCGACAAGCTGATGCCGGGCGAGCGCTGCGCCTCGACCTCCAACCGCAACTTCGAGGGCCGCCAGGGCTACAAGGGCCGCACCCACCTGGTCTCGCCCGTGATGGCGGCCGCCGCCGCCATCGCCGGCCATTTCGTGGACGTGCGGGAGTGGAATTGAGGCGCGGCTGATCCGCCGTAGGATGGGTTGAGCTCTTGCGAAACCCATCAAACACCGCCGATGGGTTTCGCAAGAAGCGAGGTGATTCGATGACCAGGGATGCACGGTTTATTCGGGCGGATCGGTTTCAAACGCGCTGGGACTTTATTGATCTGGAGGCGCTGCTGCCGAGCGACCATCGGGTCCGGATCGTGATGAGCTTTGTCGACGGACTGGATTTGCAGGCGCTTTACGATGCGATCAAGTCGCGGGAGGGGGAGCCGGGGCGTCCGCCGCCCGATCCTGCGGTTCTGCTGGCGTTGTGGCTTTACGCGACCATCGAGGGGGTTGGCTCGGCACGGCAGCTTGAGCGGCTTGCAGAGCGCGACCTGGCCTATCGGTGGATCGCTGGTGGGGTGCCGTTGAATTATCATGGTCTTTCGGACTTCCGGGTCGCGCACGTGGAGGTGCTCGACCGGTTGCTGACCGAGAGCGTGACGGCGCTGATCGCCGAGGGAGTAGTCTCGCTCGTCGAGATTGCTGTCGACGGCACCAAGGTGCGGGCGAATGCCAGCCGGGAATCGTTCAAGACCGGCAACAAGCTAGCGCAGATCGGGGCTGCGGTTGAGCAGCGCCTTGTTGCGCTCAAAGCGGAAATCGGAGCCGATCCCGAGGCCTCCTCGCGGCGCAAGCGGGCGGCGCAGGAGCGGGCAGCTCGGGAGGTGAAGGAGCGCGCCGAACGGGCGCGGGCGGCACTCGATCGCGTGCGGAGCGAGAGGGAGCAGCGGGCGAAGCGGCATTCGCAGGACGAGGCGAAGAAGTCCGAGCCGAAAGCCTCGCTCAGCGATCCCGCGGCGCGCAACATGCGTTTTGCCGACGGGGCGATCGGTCCGGCCTACAACACGCAGATCGCGGTCACGCCCAATGAGGGGATCATCGTATCGGTCGAGATGACGAATCGGCGCAACGATGCGGGTCTGGCGGGTCCGATGGTGAATGACGTGGTCCGTCGCTATGGCCGAGCTCCGGAAACCCTTCTGGTCGATACCCATTATGCCACCAGCGAGGACATCGCCGCCCTGGCCGACCATGCGGCCGGCCAGAGCTCAACCCATCCTACGAAACAGGCCACGCGCCTCTCAGCCGCGTTCCCACCAGCAGTGCTGCCGGGGCACGATGACGGTGCCGCTCGGGCGGTATTCGGTTGCGAGCCAGAAGCTGCATTGGCGCACCGCATCCGGCCCCGGATTGGATTGCGCCAGCGGATGCACCCGGACCCGGGCCGGCTGGCGGACGCGGGGACGCGGCGCGGTTTCACCATTCTGTGCCGGCGTTGCGTCCTGGGCGGGGCCGGCATTTTGCGCCATGGCCGGCCGCCAAGGCCCGACACCCGTCAGCGCCAGCATGATTGTGCCCGCAACCGCCGCCCGCTTCATCGCACGCATCCGCAACACCATATTCTCTCTGTGCCAGATCGAAGGCTCGCCCATCGGGGCCGGGAGGTCAACCGTCGTTAAGCCTTGGCTCATCGCCCGCATGTGCTTACAACCACCCCATGTCCGATCCTGCATTTTCCGATCCGCTCGAATGGGGGGGCCTCAGGGCGCCCTCGCTGGACGAGATCGAGGTCATCGCGATCGAGGCGTTCCGCCGGTTGCCGACCAAGTTCCGCGCCTTGTGCGAGGACCTGGTCATCCGGGTCGAGGATTTCCCCACCGACGAGGTGCTGGACCAGATGGGGGCCGAGAGCGAGTTCGACCTGCTCGGCCTGTTCCAGGGCGTCGGCCTGCCGTTCCGGCACGAGAGCGCGCCGGTCCAGATGCCCAACATGATCTGGCTCTACCGCCGGCCGATCCTCGACTATTGGGGCGAGCACGACGAGACGCTGGGAGCCATCATCGCGCATGTGCTGGTGCACGAGATCGGCCACCATTTCGGCCTCTCCGACGACGACATGCATGCAATCGAGGAGAGCGTTGCGTAAGGCGGGCCTTTCGCCGCGCCGCCATTCGCGATAAAGGCTCCGGCACGGACCCCGGTTCAGGCAGGTTCGTCGCGATCACGGGATTGATAGACCCATGGACAAGTTCACGGTACTGGAAGGCGTCGCCGCTCCGCTCAAGATGATCAATGTCGATACCGACATGATCATCCCC
This sequence comes from uncultured Alphaproteobacteria bacterium, assembly GCA_963744275.1. Lineage (GTDB taxonomy): Bacteria > Pseudomonadota > Alphaproteobacteria > Rhizobiales > Xanthobacteraceae > VAZQ01. Next base: position 59,288 of record CAVUSX010000012.1, on the reverse strand, counting down.
AAGCAGTTCCTCAAGACCATCAAGCGCACCGGGCTCGGCACCGGCCTGTTCTCCGAGAAGCGCTACCGCGACGACGGCAGCGAGAACCCGGATTTCGTGCTCAACAAGCCGGCCTATCGCAACGCCAAGGTGCTGGTGGCGGGCGACAATTTCGGCTGCGGCTCCTCGCGCGAGCATGCCCCCTGGGCGCTCATGGATTTCGGCATCCGTTGCGTGATCTCGACCTCCTTCGGCGACATCTTCTACAACAACTGCTTCAAGAACGGCGTTCTGCCCATCAAGGTCAGCCCGCAGGACCTGGAGAAGCTGTTCGACGACGCCGAGCGCGGCGCCAATGCGACGCTCTCCATCGACCTGGAGAAACAGGAGATCCGTGGCCCCGACGGCGGCGTCGTGCGCTTCGACATCGATCCGCACCGCAAGCATTGCATGCTCAACGGGCTCGACGACATCGCCCTGACCATGGTCAAGAAGGACAAGATCGACCGCTTCGAGGCGAACGCCAAGGCAGCGCGGCCGTGGGTGTGACGGGCGGGGCCACGAATTCAGACCGAGACCGAGCTCACTGCTTGCGCCACACGGTGCCGTTCGACCATTGAATGCGGCCGTCCGGCACCACGACGCCCAGCATGTTCCAGGGGCCGCCCGCGCTCAGCGAGATGTTGCTGGTCACGCTGGCGCGCCCGACCAGGCCCTTGTCGTTCTTCATCTCCAGGGTGTCGCCCGATTGCGTGACCGTGAAGGTCTGTCCGGACGCCTGGCAGGAGACCGGTTCGGGCTCGCAGCGATAGGTGCCGGAGAAATTCGCGCTGGCGGCGGCCGGCTGCGCGTTTGCGTTTCCCAGGAACGAGCAGGCCGCGAGCATGCCGATGGTCAAAACGAGCAAAGGCTTCTTGTGCATCTTATTCTTCCTCCCGGCGGACCGTCTCTCTGTGCCGTGATCACGAGACCTGTCCGCGGTCCTGATGCGTCGCCCGTCCCGATACATAAGCACCTGATGCGTGGGCCTGTCGAGAACCGGCACCGGGCGCATCAAAATGCCGCAGAGACCCGCGCTCATCTGAGCGCACCCGTCTGGCGCGAAGTGCTTGGCGCAAAGCGCGACGCCGGACTGGCCTGCTGATTTGGTGGGCGACAGCGCGGTGATCGGCATCGTTCTGGTTCGAGACACAATGCCGCGCAGCAATTGCGCAACCGGCGGCGCGGCGTCGAATTGATTCGGCAGGCGGGGCTTTCGAACCAGACAAGGACATGAACCATGAATGGTTACTTCCGCAATGGAATGGCCGCGCTCGCGCTGGTGGCGAGCGCCGGCGTCGCTGGCGCGGCCGGGATGGCAAATTCGGCTGCCCCCAATGATCATCTCAACCTGACCACCGCCCAGCAGAAGGAGATTTGGCAGGGCGTGAGCCCACAGGCCACCAAGGAGACGGCACCCGCCGCCTTCAAGGCGACCATCGGAGCGGCGGCGCCGAGCTCCATCAAGTTGCAGCCGCTGCCCACCAAGGTCGGCAACGAGGTGCCGGCGGTGAAGCCCTACGACTTCGCCATGCTGCAGAACCAGGTGCTGATCGTCGATCCGTCGTCTCGGAAGATCGTCGATATCGTCAACCGCAGCTGACGAGCGGATGCGCGCTCCCTGCGCGCGCAGATGGCCGGGCTCGCGCCCGGCCATTGCGTTTCAGGCAACCATCTCGGCTAGTCGAGAGGCTCGACCCTGACGATGGATGCGCCGTGGTTGCTGCCGGCCCACAGCACCGGCCGCGGGCCGCTCTCCTGCAGCGAGACGCGCCGGATGTTGGTGGAACGCGGCAGCAGATACTCGGTGATCTTGCCGGACTTGGTGTCGAGGCGCGCCACCCGGTCGGTCATCATCGAGCCGGTCCAGACCTCGGCGGCGTCCCGGGTCGGCACCACATCGTAGGGATCGTCCCATTTCGTGGGCAACGGATATTCCTTGATGGCGGCCGTCTTGGGATCGAACAACCCGATGGCGTTGCCGCCATACTCCGCGAACCACAGCCGATTTTGGTCGTCGACCCGGCCACGCCGCGGCCGCGAGCCGCTGATCGGCGTGCGATAGATGGTGGTCATGCCGGTCTTGGCGTCGCGCAACCCGATGCTGGTGCCGCCGAACTCCAGCTGATAGACGTTGTTTTGCTGATCGGTCGGCATCCCGTAGGCGGAAATCTGGCGGCCCGCCGGATCTTTGGACGGCCCGAGATCCTCGTACTGCCCGGTCTTGAGGTCGAGGCGGTACATGGCGTGGGCTTCCTGGTTGTTGGTCCACACCTTGCCGTCCACGTCGTCGTGCTGGGGCGAGACCATCGAGGCCTGCGTCGAGGGCGACTGCCATTCCTTCGGGAACGGATAGGTCTTGACCACATGGGTGCGGCGGTCGATCTCGGCGAGCCCGGCCTGGTACATCATGGCCAGCCAGACGTTCTTCTGGCCGGCATCGAGCTCGAGATCGAGGCCGCCCTTGGGCTCCTGCGGCTTGAGCACCGGGATCGGGATGTCGGTCACCTGTCCGGTCTTGGGGTCCATCACGCCGACGAATTGATTGCCGAAGTCCGAATACCAGACCATGCCGTCCTGATCGACGATCACGTCATGGGGCTGCGCCTCTCGGCGCGGCAGATCGTATTGCGTGATGATGACCCGCGTCGCCTCGCCCTTGGGCCGCGCCAGCGTGGCGAGCTCGTAATCGCGGTGGTCGGTCTTGCTCAGGTTGACGCCGGCGAGCCAATTCGACATGGCATCGAACTGCGCTTTGGGCATAGGCGAGCGGTCGGCGCGCGGTCCCGGCAACAGCGGCTGCGGATGCATCGGTGTGCTGCCGGGCGAATAGGTACCCATGCGCTGGAACACCTGCTTGAACTCGTCGGCGTCGTGGGTCGAGGCGAAAACCCGCTGCAGCGTATGGCAGCCCACGCAATTGGTCATATTGGCCTTGAGCGTGTCGGGCCCCGGCGTGCTCATCAGCCATTCCGCATTGGCGAGCTGGTTCGCCAGGTTCTTCGTCTTGACCAGCTTGATGTCGGCCTTAGATCCGCCTGCCGGCACGTCGACGGCTTTGGGCCCGTCCAGATCGTAATCGGCCGCGCGGATCGAGACCGTATAGTGACCGGGATCGAGCCGGCCGCCCGGGAAGCTGTATTCGCCCTTCTGGTCGCTCACCACCGTGACGGTGATATTGCTGCCGTCCTTCTTGGCGCTGACCAGCACGCCCTCCATCGGGCCTTCCTCGGCCGAGGATACCTGCCCGGTCAATGCCGCCGGGCTCTGCGCCTGCGCGGCCGCCATCAACAGACCGGTCAGCACCGAGGCGAGGCCTACGCTCGTCATGAGCTGCTTGTGTCGCATCGCTTTCTCCTTTGGATCGTTGTCTCCCGGGTATCGAAACGGCGCGCCCCAGGCGGATGGCCAGCACCTCAGCTCGAAGCGTTGGCGAGCTCTGCGGCCTTGGCCACGACGCTCTTCGGCATCTGATAGGCTTCCTTCAAGAGCTGCTCGATCTCGGATCCGGGAACCGGATTGATCTCAAGCTTTTGCTGCTTTGCATCCGCGAGGAATCCCGGATCCTTCATCGTGTCCCAGAACGCCTGCTGCAAAAGTCGCGCGCGGCCAGCCGGAAGGCCGGGCGGCCCCAGATAGGGCCGTCCCATCACCTGGCGCGCGAAGATCAGTTTGAAGATCTGCTTCTGCTCCGGGGTTCTCGCGAGATCCAGGATCAGCGGAACATCCGGCAGGTCAGGATGCTTGGAGAGCGAGAGCTGGGCCAGGATATTGATCTTGTGCTGCTGGACCCATTCGGGGTGGGTGGCGAGCACGCTCGACCAGGACCAGCCGCAGCGGCCTTGCACCTCGCCGCGCTCCATCGCGAGATTGACGTCACTGCCGCCCGGATAGCCGTGGATGACCTTCATCTTCGTTCCGAGGACACCATTGAGAACCGCGGGAAAGACGTCGGTGTCGGAGCCGCCGCCGGTTCCACCCACGGTCATCGGCTTGGTATAGAGGTCTTCCAATTTGGTGATGCCCGATGTGTGCCAGGACACGCAGACGCTGACTTCGTTGTTGGCGCTGCCAAGCCAGGTGAACTTCAGCGGGTCGAAATCGGCGCCGGGCGTTCCGAGCAACGGATCAAACGCGATGCCGCGTCCGATCGTGCCGATCTCGGTCCCATCCTTGGCGGCGATGTTATAAAGCCAGTTCGCGAGCCGCAGGCTCCCGGCCCCCTCCAGATTCTTCGGAACCACCGTCGGAGCGCCGGGGAGATGCTGGCCGATGAAGCGTGCGACCGTGCGGGCATACACGTCGTAGGCCCCGCCCGGGCTGTAGCCGATCTCCATGAAGACGTCTCGGCCCTGGTAGAAAGAGGTGACGTTCTGCGCATATGCGACCGTTGCGAGACCGCAGAGCGCGAGAAGGCCCGCGAAAGTCAATTGCTTGGCAAACATTTTCGCTGCTCCACGAATCAATTTGCTGCGGGACCGCGCGAAGGCGACCCATGCGGCCCGCGAGCTTGCTCGCGGGGCTCTCAGCCAAATCGACGAAAACGAGGCTCCGTTCGCATAACGTCCCAATCAATAAATTGGACATAGCGCTCCCTGAGATAAAAGGCCGCAGGCTTGTGTGAGAAAATGAAATCCCAACTGTCGTCGCAGCGGGAGCTTCCGCGCCCGAAGCCGTCGCCTATAGCGCGGGCGCAACTGCCGTATCGCTACGCCGAGTCGGGCACCGCTGGCACGCGCACGACGCCGGCGATGCCGGATGAGACCGACCTTGATGCGTTACCTCGATCGCCATGGGCCGCGGCCCGCGTCCCGGCGTCCTGAGGCGAGCCATCCCGCCGCGCCCTCGTCTTCTGAGTACGGCGAGGAGATCGACTGGCGACAGTCGGTCGCCTGGTGTGGAGGGCCTGCAACGACGGGTTTGCTCACCAAAAAGCGTAAGCGACGACTCCTGATGCAAGAAATGCTTGGCGCGTCGGAGGTGCGACATTTCGATGCGCGCCCGCAATCGTCCTTAACAGACGTGGTCGGCATGCTCATTTGATCTATGCGGGAGCATTCGATGATTCTTCAAGGGAGGTCGTTATGAGCGGCCTGTCTGACGCAAAGCTCTGTGACGTCGGTAATTTGATACTCGGTGCCCTCCTGATTTTCTCCTCCTGGATGTTCGGGTTTACGACAGAGCCGCAATCGGTGAACGCACTCCTCAGCGGCATAATCCTCGCAGCAGTTTCGACCACCGCACTGATGGCCTTCGCCGCCTGGGAAGAGTGGCTCAACTTGGCCGTCGGTCTTTGGCTAATCGTGTCGCCCTGGGTACTGAGCTTTCAGTCCATCGAGGCCGTGCGTATCGAGGTCACCATCGGGGTCGTTGTCGCGGCGTTTGCGTGGAACGAGCTTTGGTTCAGGTCACATCTAAAGCCGGATTCTCTGTCGCAGCCGAGGCCGGGAGGCGCGTCAACGCGTCAGATGGATGCCGCCGAGCACAACTCGAAGATGCCCGGCTGACGGCGCCGGCCGTGGCGCGCGCTCCGACTGGTGCGCAGGCAAGAGCCCACGCGACGAAAGCCCACCCCTCAGGGCCGTCTCGCGTTGCGCGATGCCAATGCCGCGTCATCGTCACTGCCCTGGCGCGGTCGGCAGGGTGATCCGCACGCCAGGAATTTTGCGCGCAATGCGGGTCTGCTTGCGGCGATCTCCGCCAACAACACGGAACCGTTGCCGATGATATCGGATAGCCGTATTGGCGGGGAAACGATCCGAGGCCGGTTGCACGAACGCGATCTTCGCCGATACTGGCAGGCAGGAGCTTGACCCGAACGCAATATTCGCGGCCGGGCCGAGCGTCTCAGTGATGTTCTCTCCGATCTTGGAGCCCGCTGCCGCAGCAAGAATTCGATGCGGTGCGGAATGAACGATGCGCCGCCACGGCAGGTGCTCAGGAATGGGCCCACGCGTCGCTGGGCGTCGCGTGAAGCCTTCGATCGTGGACACCTGCCGCGTTTCGCGCGCTATCCGCTGAAATGACGCTCGTCACGTGCACAGGCGATGGCGCTTGAAGATGACACGTCCGCTCTCGGTGACTATGCGCTCCCGATATATTGAGCACGCATGAGCACTGGCGTAGGCACCTCGCCCCTGTCCACAAACGCGTGCATCGAAGCATTGTCCCATCGGGCCATAGTCGTATCCGCCACCCTTCACCAAGATGATGCCCGGACTTGCATGCCGGTTGCCGCCAACAACCTGCGCGGACGCCGGAACAGCCGACACCAGTGTCGCCACTGCTGCGGCCGCGAACAAAAGCGTTCTCATAGGAGTATCCTCCATAATGGGGTGTTAGGTTGTATTGGAAGATCAACGCATGATGCGCGAACGAGTTTCCTAAAAACTTGTTCACCTTATCGAGGATGCCGAAAGTGGACCGGGTGACCGGATCTAAAACCCAATGTCTCGGCGAAGGGATGGCCTGTCCCTCCTCCGGTGGGTCGGCTCGAGTAATACGCGCCGCGCATCGGCTCGTGGCGTTGGTGAGCTTGGCGGAGCGCATGAACCCGTTCCGCCGCCGCGATCTTGCTTGCGGGGCGCTGCCTGGGCCGACGGAAGGGAGGTTCCGTTTCAGTAACGTTCAAATCGATCAGTCGGCGGCGGCGGTTCCTGAGATAAAAGGCCGCAGGACCCGGCCCTCGAGCCGGACGGCGGGATCATGCGGTCGGGAGCCGACCTCATCCGCTCGACCCGGAGCGCCCCGCCTGATGCTCACGCCGCCCGCGCCGCGATCGCCTCGGCGATCGCCACGGTGCGGCGCGCCATGTCGGCATGCAGGCGCTCCACCATGCGGCCGTCGAGCGCCACCACGCCTTTGCCCTGGTTCTCCGGCAGGTCGAAGGCCGCGATGATCTTGCGCGCCTGCGCCACCTCGGCCGCATCGGGCGAGAAGGCTGAGTTGCAGGGCTCGATCTGGTTGGGGTGGATGAGCGTCTTGCCGTCGAAGCCGAGGTCGCGCGCCTGCGCGCATTCCTGCGCGAAGCCCTCCGCATTGCCGAGATCGTTGTAGACGCCGTCGATGATCTCGACCCCATAGGCGCGCGCCGCCGCCACGCAGGTCATCAGCCAGGGCAGCATGCCGGCGCGCCCGGGCAGGAGCTTGGCGCGGGTATCCTTGGCGAGATCGTTGGTTCCCATCACGAAGGCGGTGAGGCGGATTTCCGGGTCGAGCGCCGCCGCCGCGATCTTGTCCGCGTGCAGCATGGCGAGCGGCGTCTCCATCATGGCCCAGACCCGCACCTGGTGGCCGGACCCGACCGCGACCATCCGCTCGATGACGTCGTCGAACTGATCCGGGCTCGACACTTTCGGGATCAGGATGGCATCCGGCTTGGCGTGCGTGATGACGTTGAGATCGTCGAGCCACCATTCGGTGTCGAGGCCATTGATGCGAACCACGACCTCGCGCGGCCCGAAGCCGCCGGCCTTGACCGCATCCGCCACCTGCGCCCGCGCCGCCGCCTTGCTCTGCGGCGCGACCGAATCCTCGAGATCCAGAATGATGGCGTCGGCCGGCAGGCTGCGCGCCTTCTCGATGGCGCGGGCATTGGAGCCCGGCATGTAGAGCACGCTGCGACGCGGACGGATGGACATGACGAAGGCCCCCATTTGGCCCGGACCGCCTGTAGGGCGCAATCGCTTTATTGCGCCGCTTGGCGGGCCGAAGGCATTGTTTGTGGCGAGACTGATGGCGCAATAAAGCGATTGCGCCCTACGCCGCTTTCTTCTTCGCCTGGATCAGCTTGCGGTTGATCAGGCATTCGGCGATCTGCACGGCGTTGAGCGCCGCGCCCTTGCGCAGGTTGTCGGACACGCACCAGAGCACGAGGCCGTTCTCGACCGTGGTATCCTCGCGGATGCGGCTCACATAGGTGGCGTCCTCGCCGGCGCACTCATAGGGCGTGATATAGCCGCCGGGCTCGTGCTTATCGATGACCAGCACGCCGGGTGCCGTGCGCAGGATATCGCGGGCCTCGTCGGCGCTGATCGGCTCCTCGAACTCGACATTGATCGATTCCGAATGGCCGATGAACACCGGCACCCGCACGCAGGTGGCGACCAGCTTGATCTTGGGGTCGAGAATCTTCTTGGTCTCGGCCATCATCTTCCACTCTTCCCGGGTGAAGCCGTCCTCCATGAACACGTCGATCTGCGGAATGAGATTGAAGGCGATGCGGGTCGAGAACTTCTTGGCCTCCATGTCGCCCAGCGTGAACACCGCCTTGGTCTGCGAGAACAGCTCGTCCATGGCCTCCTTGCCGGCGCCCGACACCGATTGATAGGTCGAGACCACCACGCGCTTGATCCTGGCCTTGTCGTGCAGCGGCTTGAGCGCCACCACGAGCTGCGCGGTCGAGCAGTTGGGATTGGCGATGATGCCGCGCTTGCGGAAATCGGCGAGCGCGCCGGCATTGACCTCCGGCACGATCAGCGGCACGTCGGCGTCGTAGCGCCAGTAGGACGAATTGTCGATCACCACCGCGCCGGCGGCCGCGATCTTGGGGGCCCACTCCTTGGCGACGGGCGAGCCCGCCGACATCAGGCAGATATCGACATCCGAGAAGTCGCAATGCTCGAGCGCCTTGATCTTGAGGATCTTGTCGCCGAACGAGACCTCGGTGCCCAGGCTCCGGCGCGAAGCCAGCGCCACCACCTCGTCGGCCGGGAAAGTCCGCTCCGCCAGGATGGCGAGCATCTCACGGCCCACATTGCCGGTGGCGCCCACGACCGCGACCTTGTAACCCATCGTCAACTCCTGCCTTAATTCCGCGCGCTGCGGGTCGAAGCACCGGCCCGGGGCGCAATCGGCCCGCTTCTAGAGCATTTTTCCAAAAAAAGCATGTCCTCGGCTTGGCCCCGGAGGAATCCGCATCGGCGCCCCGCCGGTGGTAACCCGCAACAGCCCGCGGCCGCGATGGCGCGAAACAAAACCTGGCCGTCACTTGTGGTCGCACGCCCACCGCGGCTAGAGTGCGGTTCGGTCGCCCTATTTGCGAGGACATCATGCGTTCGCGGACTTTGAATGTCGCTTCTCTCGCCGCCATGATGGTGCTCGCGGTCGCCTCCGCCGCCCCGGCGGGGGCCCAGAGCGTCGACCAGCCCGCCACCCACGCGGTCAAGAAGAAGCCCGCCGGCGATCGCACCCCCCCGGCGCATGTGACCGTGGAGAAGCGCTCGTTCCTGGATGCCGGGGTCGAGGTCAAGCCCGGCCAGCGGAAATTCACCGATTACGCGTTCCCGCCCGGCTATTCGCCGACCTCCTCGATCGACTTCACCACCGGCAACATCCGCGGACCGCTGGTCGGCCCCTGGGACACCAGCCGCGGCAATTTCTGGCCCTGGTAAGCGGCGCGGCAGCCCGCGCGTCGCGAACCATCAGGCCGCCGCCGCCTCCATCTCGCCGATGATCGCGGCCCCCATCTCGGCTGTGCTCACGACCTTCGCCCCCTCCGACTTGATGTCGGCGGTGCGCAGCCCCTTGGCCAGCGTCGCGGCGATCGCCCGGTCGATGCGATCGGCCTCGCCCGCCATGCCGAACGAGTAGCGCAGCGCCATCCCGAACGAGGTGATCATGGCGATCGGATTGGCCAAGCCCTTGCCGGCGATGTCGGGGGCCGAGCCGTGCACCGGTTCGTACATGGCCTTGCGCTTGCCGGTCTTGGGGTTGGTCTCGCCGAGCGAGGCCGAGGGCAGCATGCCGAGCGAGCCGGTCAGCATGGCGGCGACGTCGGAGAGCATGTCGCCGAACAGGTTGTCGGTCACGATCACGTCGAACTGCTTGGGCCAGCGCACCAGCTGCATGCCGCCGGCGTCGGCGAGCTGATGCTCGAGCTTGACGTCGGAAAATTCGCGCCCATGCAGCGCGTTGATCACCTCGTGCCAGAGCACGCCGGTCTTCATCACGTTGCGCTTCTCCATCGAGGTCACCTTGTTGCCGCGCTTGCGCGCGAGCTCGAAGGCGACACGGCCGATGCGCTCGATCTCGTAGGTATCGTAGACCTGGGTGTCGACGGCGCGCTTCTGGCCGTTGCCGAGGTCGGTGATGGTCTTGGGCTCGCCGAAATAGACCCCGCCGGTGAGCTCGCGCACGATCATGATGTCGAGGCCCTCGACCACCTCGGGCTTGAGGCTGGATGCGGCGGCGAGCGCCGGATAGCACACCGCCGGCCGCAGATTGGCGAACAGCGCGAGGTCCTTGCGCAGCCGCAACAGGCCGGCCTCCGGCCGCACCTCGAAGGGCACGCTGTCCCATTTCGGGCCGCCCACCGCGCCGAAGATCACCGCATCGGCTGCGTGCGCCTTGGCCATGGTCTCATCGGTGACCGCCACCCCATGCGCGTCATAGCAGGAGCCCCCCACCAGCCCCTCGTCGGTCTCGAACGTGCCCATGCCATGGCGGTTCATCCAGGCGACGAGCTTCTTCACCTCGGCCATCACCTCGGGGCCGATGCCGTCGCCGGGAAGCAGCAGGAGCTTGTGGGTGGCCATACGCGTTGCCTCGTTCGAGTGAGAACCGGGGCGGATTGCTAACGGGCAGGAAAAGGAATGGCAAGGCGCGTAGGGGCGGCCCTTGGGGCGGCCCTCGTGGCCGCCCTGCCGTCCGCGCGAGCGCCCGCCACCAGGGCGTTAACGCCCGTCTTCGACGGGCTATGGGGCGCCCCTACGACGGGGATTCACGGCTGGCGGCGTGGGGCCGCCGCATTACATCAGCTAAGCGAGAGCAGGATCGCCTCCAACCGAGGAGAAGCCCCATGCCGCAGCAGCGTCCGAGGGTGGTGATCGCCGGCGCCGGCTTCGGCGGGCTCGAAGCCGCCAAGGCGCTGCGCGCCGCGGCCGCCGATGTGATCGTCATCGACCAGCAGAACCATCATTGCTTCCAGCCCCTGCTCTACCAGGTGGCGACCGCGGCGCTGTCGCCGGCCGACGTGGCCTGGCCGATCCGGCGCATCCTGCGCAAGCAACAAAATGCCACCGTGCTGATGGCCGAGATCCGCGGCGTCGACACCGGCAAACGCATCGTGCACACGGATTCGATCAGCGTTCCCTATGATTTCCTGGTGCTCGCCACCGGCGCGACCCATTCCTATTTCGGTCACGACGAATGGGCCGAGGCGGCGCCGGGCTTGAAGCGCATCGAGGATGCGACCCGCATCCGCCGCCGGATCCTGATCGCCTTCGAGCGCGCCGAGCTGACCGGCGCGGCGGCCGAGCGGGCGCGCCAGCTGACCTTCGTGATCGTCGGCGCGGGCGCGACCGGGGTCGAGATGGCGGGCGCCATCGCGGAGGTCGCCCGCCAGACCTTGGCTATGGACTTTCGCCGCATCGACCCCAAGGCCTCGCGCATCGTCCTGATCGAGGCTGGGCCGCGGGTGATGCCGACGCTGCCCGCCAACCTGTCGGATTACGTGCGCGCGACGCTCGCCCAAAAGGGCGTCGAGGTGATGACGTCGACGCGTGTGGTCGGTTGCGATGCGGGCGGCGTCGATCTGGAGAACGGCCGCATCGATGCCGCCACCGTCATCTGGGCGGCCGGCGTGGTCGCCTCGCCGGCGGCGCGCTGGCTCGACGCCGAGCATGACCGCGCCGGGCGGGTGAAGGTCGGCCCCGATCTGTCGGTGAGCGGCCATCCGGAAATCTTCGCGATCGGCGATACCGCCGCCGCGATCGACCCGGCCGGACGCGCGATCCCGGGCATCGCGCCGGCCGCCAAGCAGATGGGACGCTATGTGGGGCGGCTGATCGCGGCGCGGATCGCCGGCGCGCCGCTACCGGAGCCGTTCCGCTATCGCCATCAGGGCGATCTCGCCACCATCGGGCGGCGCGCCGCGGTGGTGAAGCTCGGCGCCCTGGAGCTGCGCGGCTTCCTCGGCTGGCTGTTCTGGAGCGTCGTCCACATCTTCTTCCTGATCGAGATCAGGGACCGCTTCGTGGTGGCGTTCACCTGGCTGTGGGATTACGCCACCTTCCAGCGCGGCGCCCGGCTGATTACGCGCGTGCCGCCGCAGGAGAAGATGTGAGTCCTGTAGCCCGCATGGAGCGAAGCGCAATGCGGGAACGCCGCTCCCGCATTACGCGGAGTTTATCATCGGGCGGCGCTGCGCGCCGACCCGTTGGCTCCATGCGGGCTGCGGGCTACGACGGTCCTCAGCTGCCGCTGAACCAGTTGTAGCCCATGTCCTCCCAGTAGCCGCCGAGATATTTGTCGGTGACCGCCATCTCCATCACGTATTTGGGGTTCTTGAAGCCGAGCTTGGTGGGAATGCGCACCTTCATGGGGAAGCCGTACTTGCGCGACAGGATCTCGCCGTCGAAACGGAATGTCATCTGGGTCTGCGGATGCAGCGCGGTCGCCATGTCGATCGAGGTGGAATAGCCCTCGGCGCAGCGGAACCAGACATATTTGGCGCGCGTATCGGCGCCCACCCGGCGCATGAACTCGCGCAGCGGCGTGCCGGTCCATTTGCCGATCGCGCTCCAGCCCTCGACGCAGATGTGGCGGGTGATCTGGGTCTCCTGCGGCAGCGCGTAGAGCTCGTCGAGCGTCCAGGTCTTCTTGTCGTCGACCAGGCCGCCGACCTCGAACGCATAGTCGTCCTTGTCGACCTCGGGCGCCTCGTCCTCCGGATAATAGGCGTTGAACGGGAACGGCCGCGTCACCATGCTGTCCGGATAGGTCGGGGCGAGGCGATTGGGATTGAACAGCCAGCCCTGCACCCGGTCGTTGAAGTAGGACACCTTCTCAAGCACGTTCTCGGCATCCGTTTCGTTCACGATGTCGCAGCCGGACAGGAACGCGAGCGCCCCCAGGCTGGCGCCGCCGCGCAGCAACAGGCGCCGGGTCGGATCGGGCAACAGCTTGGCGGCATCGCGGATCAGGAGCTGCGGATCGACGCCCGGGATGCGGGTGCGGATCTTGGATTTGCGGACTCCAAACATCGGATTCCTCCTCGTGGCTCAGCGCCCGGTCACCATGGCGCGCAGGCTCTTGGGCACCAGGAACGCCATCACCGTGTGGATCGCGATGAAGCTCACGATCGCCGCCATGGCGAAGAAGTGCACGTAGCGTGCCGCGTCGTAGCCGCCGAACAGAATGGACAGCTCGCGCAATTGCACCGGCTTCCAGATCGAGAGGCCTGACAGCACGATCAGGATCCCGCACAGGATCACCCCCGTATATAGAAGCTTTTGCACCGCGTTGTAGACCGACAGATCAGCGTGCGAGAGATGGCCGGTGAGCGCCGCGCGCGCGTCGCTGATCACGTCGCCCGGATGTATCGGCAACAGCTTGCGGGCGAAGCGGCCGGTCCACAGCCCCAGCCCCACATAGATGATGCCATTGACCACCAGGAGCCACATGGCGGCGAAGTGCCACAACAGCGCGCCCGCGAGCCACTCGCCGAGCGTGATCACGGAAGGAAAACCGAAGGGAAACAGCGGCGAGGCGTCATAAATCTGCCAGCCCGAGCCGATCATCATCAGCATGGCGAGCGCATTGACCCAGTGGGTCACCCGCACCCATAACGGGTGGATCGTCCGGCTCGCCCCGACCGGACCGGCAACAGGTGTTGCGGTCGCCCCGATGGCCGGGGCCGGGACGGTGCTCGCTTCGGTCCTGCTCGCTTCGATGGTCATGGCCCAGCTCTTGCAAGATTTCCCATATATAACAACGCCGCCGGCGCGTTGGTTTCACGATCTCGTCACGCGCCACCAACACGGGTAACCAAGCTACGTCAACCGCGCGGTGGCGGATGCGAGCAACGGCTCCGGAACCGCCAAGATCGAATACCAGACTGGACGGAGGATACGACCCTATGAGCAAAAGTGCCGAACCCAGCAAGGGCCCGCACGGCCTGCGGTTTCCGCCGCCTGCCGTCCCCCAGCCGTCCGCGCCGGTCTGAGCCCGGCCATGGCCAAGACCAGCACCGGCAACTTCTTCGAGGACTTCCGCACCGGGCAGCACATCACCCATGCGACCCCGCGCACCGTCACGGCCGGCGACGTCGCCATCTATAACGGGCTGTTCGGTCCGCGCTTCGCGGTGCAATCTTCCGACGCTTTTGCGCAAAAAATCGGCTATCCGCGCTCGCCGGTCGACGATCTCCTGGTCTTCCACATCGTGTTCGGAAAGACCGTGCCGGACATCTCGCTCAATGCCGTCGCCAATCTCGGCTATGCGGCCTGCCGCTTTCTCGCCCCGGTCTATCCGGGCGATACCCTCAACGCGGCCTCCGAGGTCATCGGCCTGAAGGAGAATTCGAGCCGCAAGACCGGCATCGTGTTCGTGCGCTCGACCGGCTACAAGCAGGATGGCGGCAAGGTGCTCGAATACGTGCGCTGGGTCATGGTGCGCAAGCGCGACGAGAACGCGCCGCGCGCCCGGCGACCACGTGCCGCGGCTGCCGGAGGCGCTGTTGCCGAGCATGCTGGGCGACGCCTGTCCGCGCATCGACACCGCGGACTACGACTTCGCGCTCGCCGGCAGCCCCTTCCGGTTCGGCGATTATACGGTCGGGGAGAGGATCGACCACGTCGACGGCGTGACCGTGGAGGAGGCCGAGCACCAGATCGCCACCCGGCTCTACCAGAACACGGCGCGCATCCACTTCAATCAATTCGCCGCCGCCCAGGACCGCTTCGGCCGCCGCCTGATCTATGGCGGGCATGTGATCTCGCTCGCCCGCGCGCTCTCCTTCAACGGCCTCACCAATGCGTTCCACATCGCCGCCATCAACGGCGGGCGGCACGTGTCGCCACTGTTCGCCGGCATGACCGTGTTCGCCTGGTCGGAGGTGCTGGCCAAGGCCGACCTGCCGGGACGCGAGGACGTGGGGGCGCTGCGGCTGCGCCTGGTCGCCACCAAGGACCACCCGGGCGCCGATTTCCCGCTCAAGACCGCCGAGGGCGACCACCCGGCCGTGCTGCTCGATCTCGATTATTGGGTGCTGGTGCCGAAGTGAGGCCGGGATGGATCGAAGCCCCGTTCGGGTGACGATCACGGCATGGTATTGGACACTTGCGATGCGTGCTCTACGGTTCGCGGGGAGGTGCATCCATGCCGGACGACAGCGACGAGCCCGACAATCTGATTCCGTTCAGACCTGTGGCCAAGCCTGGAAAAAGCGGACGCAAGCCGCAATCGAGCATCGGGGTTGATCCTGAGGATCTCATCGCGGCCGGCGCCGCCATCCTGGCGCTCGCTCTCGCCGTGGCGATGGTGTCTCAGTGGGTTCCCATCAACGTCTATACGGTCGGCATCGTGGTGTGCTCCGGCGCCGGGTTCGTGGTCGCCAGGCTCATTCGCGCCAGGCGGCCGGGCGGGCCGGTGACGAAGCATCCGCGCAACGGCCGCTAGCCGTTGGGTTTCCGGCTGTCACTGGTGAACAAGGTCGTCGTCTAAGCCCGCCTGGATTGCCCGCGCCTTCGCGAATGCCCATGCACATATTCCCGAAGCGCTCGGTTGATGCGCGTCTGGTAGCCTTCGTTCGAGGTGGCCTGCGCCTTGAACCAGGCGATCACGTCGGCATCTACGCGCAGCGTCAATTGCTGCTTGAGGGGCCGATAGAACAGTCCACGCTTGGCGCCCGACCAGTCGAGCATCTCCGCGGCATCCGACGTGTCGATCGCTTCGTCGGGCAGCGCCGCGAGCGCCGCCAGCTGTTTCGACTTCAACCCCTTGGAAGTTTTTTTCTTCATCTACCGTTCCTTCGCTGGCGGCGGACCGCGCCCCCTCCATCCATCCGCGCGCAGATGTTGCACCAGCTCCTGCGCGTAGGCCGGCAGTGCGTCCAGGCTGCGGATGCAGATGGTGAGCTCGCGCTCCGCCCACGGGTCGGTGAGCGCCACCCGCTTGATCGCCATGGTGCGGGCCACCCGGCGGGCGGTGGTCTCCGGCACGATGCCGATGCCCACGTGGCACTCGACCAGCCGGCACACCGAATCGAAGCTGCGCAGCTGCACCCGCAGGCGCAGCGAGCGGCCCGCGCGCGCCGCCTTGTCGGCGAGAAAGCGCTGCAGCGCGCTCGCCCGGTCGAGCCCGACGAAATCGTGCTGCAGCACCTGGGCGAACGCGATCCGGGAGCGCTTGGCGAGCGGATGGTCGCGCGCCACCACCAGCACGAAACGGTCCTTGCGGAACGGATAGGTCTCGAGCGCGCTCGCATCCACGGTCGCCGCCACGATGCCGAGATCGGCCACGCCCTCGGCGATCAGCCCGACGATCTCGTCGCTCAGGCGCTCCTCGAGATCGACGCTGACCTGCGGATGCGTGGCCAGGAACGAGGACAGCGCCTCGGGCAGGAATTCGGTCAGCGCATTGGTGTTGGAGAGAAGCCGTATCTGGCCGGCCTGCCCGCCCGCATAGGCGCCCAGATCCTCGCGCAGCCGCTCGGCCTGGCGCAGGATCAGGCGCGCATGCTGCAGCAGGGTGCGGCCGGCCGGGGTCGGGGCGATCCCCTGCCGCCCGCGCACCAGAAGCGCCGCGCCGAGCGCCTCCTCCATGTTGCGGATGCGGGTGGAGGCGGCGGCGAGCGCCAGATTGGCGCGCGCGGCGCCGGCCGTGATGCTGCCGGCCTCGACCACGTGGCGGAACAGGCTGAGATCGGCGAGATCGAAACGCATGGAGGCTGCCTTCGCGGTTCGCGAAAGGAGCTTACGCCAAATACCGATTGTGGGCGAGGCTGCGGCACCGCATATTCGCTTTGCGCGAAGGTCGCGGGCGCCGGCCCTTCTTCGGTGGCGCCCGCCTGCCCCGTGCATTGCGGCTGGCGCGGACATTGTTTAGGAACGGTCCCATGCCGCGGCGCCCAGCGCCGCGCGATATGTCTCGAGTGCTCTTGAGCGCTCCCTCGAAAGTGCCGGCGCGACGAGCGCAAGGGCAAGCCGGAGAGCCACATGGCGGAAACCAATATGGCGGAAACCAAGGCCCCGGTCGAGCGGCCGCTGTCGCCGCATCTGTCGATCTACCGCTGGCCGCTGCCGATGGCGATGTCGATCGCCCATCGGGTCACCGGGGTCGGGCTCTATTTCGGCACCTTGCTGGTGGCCTGGTGGCTGATCGCGGCGGCGGCGGGGCCCAATCCGTATTCCAACGTAGCGGCCTTCATGAGCTCGTTCTTCGGCCGCCTCATCCTGTTCGGCTATACCTGGGCGCTCTTGCATCACATGCTGGGCGGCATCCGGCACCTGATCTGGGACACCGGGCACGGCTTCAGCGAAAGCGAGCGCGAATGGCTCTCGCTCGCGACCGCAGTCGGCTCGGTCAGCCTGACCCTGATCCTGTGGGTGTTCGGCTATCTGGTCATGGGAGGATCGCACTGATGGCTGGCGGAAAAATGAGCACGCCGCTCGCGCGCGTGCGCGGGCTGGGCGCCGCCAAGTCCGGCACCGAGCATTTCTGGCGCCAGCGGCTGACCGCGGTCGCCAATGTGCCGCTGACCATCGCGTTCGTGCTGATCCTGGTGTCGCTGCTCGGCCGCAACCACGCGTTCGCCGCCCAGACCCTGGGCTCGCCGCTGGTCGCCATCATCATGCTCCTGTTCATTCTCTCGATCACCACCCACATGCGCATCGGGATGCAGGTGGTCATCGAGGACTACGTCCATGACGAGCCGCACCGGCTCATCCTGCTCATGCTCAATACGTTCTTCTCGCTCGCCGTGGCGCTGGCATCGGCCTATGGCATTCTCAAGCTCTCGTTCGGGGTTTTCGGAGTTTAGACATGGCCGATGGACCGGCGCACGGATCCCAGAACGGCGGCGCACCGGCGCCCGGCCTCAACGGCCGCGCCTATCCGATCGAGGACCACACCTTCGACGTGCTGGTGGTGGGCGCCGGCGGCTCCGGTTTGCGCGCCGTGGTGGGCTGCAGCGAAGCCGGGCTCAAGACCGCCTGCATCAGCAAGGTGTTCCCGACCCGCTCCCACACGGTGGCGGCGCAGGGCGGCATCTCGGCCGCGCTCGGCAATATGGGCGAGGACGACTGGCGCTGGCACATGTACGACACCGTCAAGGGCTCGGACTGGCTCGGCGACCAGGACACCATCGAATATATGTGCCGCAATGCGCCGGCCGCGGTCTACGAGCTCGAGCACTGGGGCGTGCCGTTCTCGCGCACCGAGGAGGGCAAGATCTATCAGCGCCCGTTCGGCGGCATGACCACCCATTACGGCAAGGGCACCGCGCAACGCACCTGCGCGGCCGCCGACCGCACCGGCCACGCCATGCTGCACACCATGTACGGCCAGGCGCTGCGGCATTCGGCCGAGTTCTTCATCGAATATTTCGCCATCGACCTGATCATGGACGAGGACGGCCGCTGCCGCGGCGTCGTCGCCATCTGCCTGGACGACGGCACCATCCACCGCTTCCGCGCCCATATGACCATCCTGGCCACCGGCGGCTATGGGCGGGCCTATTTCTCCTGCACCTCGGCGCATACCTGCACCGGCGACGGCAACGCCATGGTGCTGCGCGCCGGCCTGCCGCTCGAGGACATGGAGTTCGTCCAGTTCCATCCGACCGGCATCTACGGGGCCGGCTGCCTGATCACCGAAGGCGCCCGCGGCGAGGGCGCCTATCTGGTCAACAGCGAGGGCGAGCGCTTCATGGAGCGCTACGCGCCCTCCGCCAAGGACCTGGCCTCGCGCGACGTGGTCTCGCGCGCCATGACCATCGAGATCCGCGAAGGCCGCGGCGTCGGCAAGCTCAAGGACCACATCTTCCTGCACCTCGACCATCTCGATCCGGCGATCCTGCACGAGCGGCTGCCCGGCATCTCCGAATCGGCGCGCATCTTCGCCGGCGTCGACGTGACGCGCGAGCCGATCCCGATGCTTCCGACCGTGCACTACAATATGGGCGGCATCGCCACCAACTATCACGGCGAGGCGCTGACCAAGAAGGACGGCGACAACGACTTCGTGGTGCCGGGCCTGATGGCGGTCGGCGAGGCCGCCTGCGTGTCGGTGCACGGCGCCAACCGGCTGGGCTCCAACTCGCTGATCGACCTGGTGGTGTTCGGGCGCGCGGCCGCGCAGCGCTGCGCCGAGATCATCGAGCCCGGCCAGAGCCACGCCGAGCTGCCGAAGAATTCCGCCGACCTCGCGCTGTCGCGGCTCGACAAGTTCCGCCACGCCGCCGGCGCGACCCCGACCGCCCAGCTGCGGCTCAAGATGCAGAAGGTGATGCAGAACAATTGCGCCGTGTTCCGCACCGGCGAGGTTCTGGCCGAGGGCCTCAAGCTCATCCACGACGCCCATGCCGCGGTCGCCGACGTCAAGGTGTCGCGACCGCTCGCTGATCTGGAACTCCGACCTGATCGAGACGCTCGAGTTCGACAATCTGATCGTGCAGGCGGTGGTGACGCTCAACTCGGCGCTCAACCGCACCGAAAGCCGCGGCGCCCACGCGCGCGAGGACCATCCGGAGCGCGACGACAAGAACTGGATGAAGCACACGCTGGCCTGGCTCGACGCGCGCCGGCAAAGTCAAGATCGACTACCGCCCGGTGCACGCCTACACGCTCACCAACGACATCAGCTACATCGAGCCGAAGGCGAGGGTGTACTGAGCATGTTTTGCGACTTCTGTTGTCATTGCCGGGCTTGTCCCGGCAATCCCGGCCAGGAACGCACGGCCGCGCCAAACTAAGCGAGATGGCCGGGACAAGCCCGGCCATGACAAACCGCTAGTTGACGGAACACCCCCATGGTCCAGTTCAATCTGCCCAAGAACTCCAAGGTCACCGAAGGCAAGACCTGGGCCATCCGACCGGCGCCAAGGACGTGCGCGAGTTCCGCATCTATCGCTGGAATCCGGACGACGGAAAAAACCCGCGTATCGACACCTACTACGTCGATACCGGCGACTGCGGCCCGATGGTGCTCGACGCCATGATCTGGATCAAGAACAACATCGATCCGACGCTGACCTTCCGCCGCTCCTGCCGCGAAGGCGTCTGCGGCTCCTGCGCCATGAACATCGACGGCCGCAACGCGCTCGCCTGCACCAAGGACATGGACGACATCAAGGGCACCGTCAAGATCTATCCGCTGCCGCACAAGCCGGTGGTGAAGGACCTGGTGCCCGACCTCACCAATTTCTACGCCCAATACGCCTCGATCGAGCCCTGGCTGCACACCACCTCGCCCACGCCCGAGAAGGAATGGCGGCAGAGCCACGACGACCGCGCCAAGCTCGACGGCCTCTATGAATGCATCCTGTGCGCCTGCTGCTCCACCTCGTGCCCGAGCTACTGGTGGAACAGCGAGCGCTTCCTCGGTCCGGCCGCGCTGTTGCAGGCGCAGCGCTGGATCGTGGACAGCCGCGACGAGGCGACCGGCGAGCGGCTGGACGATCTCGAGGATCCGTTCCGGCTCTACCGCTGCCACACCATCATGAACTGCGCCAATTCCTGCCCCAAGCACCTCAATCCCGCCAAGGCCATCGCGGCGATCAAGAGCACGATGGTCGAGCGCAAGGTTTGAGCGGGCTGCGCGCGCTCGGCCCGGGCTTCGATCCCGGGATCGTGGCGGCCGTCGACGCCAGGCTGCGCGCGGTCGCCGAGCGCGAGCATGCGGTCGTCCTGCTGGCGATCGAGAGCGGCAGCCGCGCCTGGGGGTTTCCCTCGCCCGACAGCGACTACGACTGCCGCTTCATCTATGCGCGCTCGCCGCGACGATTACCTCGCGCTGTACGCGCCGCGCGACGTCATCGAGTTTCCGCTCGACCGCGAGCTCGACGTCAACGGCTGGGACCTCGCCAAGGCGTTGCGGCTCCTGCTCAAAGGCAACGCCGTGGTGATCGAATGGCTGACGTCTCCATTCGTCTATGCGGGCGACGCGACGTTCCGCCGGCAAGCCCTCGAATTCGCGCACGGGGCCGCTCGCCCGGCCGCGATCGCCCGGCACTATCTGCATCTCGGCGAACGCCAGCGCCGCACCTATTTCGCGGATGCGCGCGCGGTCGAGCTCAAGAAGCTGTTCTATGCGTTGCGGCCCGCGCTCGCGCTGCGCTGGCTGCGGTTGCATCCGGGGGAGGCGATCGCGCCCATGCACTTTCCGACGCTGGTGGGCGAGAGCGGGCTGCCGGCCGAGACCCTAGACATCGTCGAGCAGTTGCTGGCCGCCAAGGCCGCGACGCGGGAGCTCGGAACCGGCACCCTGCCGCGCCCCATCGGCGATCTCATCGACGCTGAATTCGCGCAGGCGCGCGAGCTGTGGCCGAGCGCGCCGTGGCGTCCCGAGGCCGCATTGGTCGCCGAAGCCGATGCCTTCTTCCGCAATTGGATCGGGCGCTAGTATTTTGGGTGGTTGAGCGACAACGCCCTCACCGGAGGCGCTCGCATCGATCACACATGGGCGGCAAGCTGGAACAGCGTACCGTTGCTTGCGGTATGGTCGGATGCGAGCAAATAGTCGCTCGCGGATGTTCCGAACTGGCTGGAAAACTGGTTCATCAGATGAAGGGTCACGCTCAGATTTGCGGGATTGCTCGGATCGGCGTCCGTCAATGTGACGTTTGTGGTGGTGCCGGCGGCGCCGGTTCCGGTGATCTTGGTGATCGAGGTGTCCGGGCTGAGGAAATTCGCAAGATCGATGCTGTCGGATGATGCCAGCCCCGCCACCGTGCCGGAAAAGCCCTGAGCGTCTTGCAGGATCAATGAGGACAGCGGCGAACCCGCGTTGTTCTCGAAGGTCACGGCATTGGTGGCTGTGCTTCCCAGGGTCACCGAGCTGCCGCTGAATATCTCGACCGCGCCCGCACCGGAGAGCATGCCGGCGAGCTTGATGTTTCCGCCGTCGGCTGCAATCACGCCCCCCGCGCTATTGACCTTGTCGTCGATCACGAGCGTGCCGCCGGCGGTCGCCTCCAGCAGCCCCTTGTTGGTGACCTTGTTGCCGGTGTCGATCGTGAGCGTATTGCCGGAAATGTCCGCATCGATAGTGCCTGCAAGGTTGTTCAGCGTCAGCTCGTCGTCGCCATTGTGACCGATCTGACCGGAGCCGGAGATCGTGTTGCCGCGATTGGTCAGGGTGCCGCCCTTGACGAGGTCGCCGACGATGGCGTCGCCGGCGTTGTTCGACAGCACCACCGAGCCGTTGCCGCTGAGCGTCACCGCGCCGTCGATGTCGAGCGTGACCGCATCCCCGGTCGCGACGGGCCCGATCGTGCCGGCGTTGTCGATCGCACCCTCGAGCTCGAGGGTGGCACCGTCTTCCAGCTGGACATTCGCATCGTCGATTAGGGTCGAAGCCCTGCCGTCGAATACCGAGGTGCTGCCCGTGAGAATCAGGATCTTCGTCGTTGTTGATCGTCGTCAGCTTGCCGCCCACAATCGTCGCGTTGTCCAGGTAGAAAAAGCCGCCGCCTGCGGTTTCCAGCTCGACACCGAGCAACGATGAACCGACGATGTCGACGAAGCCGACAGCTTCCACGACGCCGCCCGAGATCGTGTGGTATTCGATCTCGACGGTGGATTGCGAACCGGCCGCGGCTTGCGACTCGATGGTCCCGCCGGTGTTGGCGACGTCGTTGACGATCAGCAGCGTGCCGCCGGCGGTCGCCTCCAGCAGCCCTTTGTTGGTGACCGGGATGCTGCCGGTGTCGATCGTAAGGGTTTTGCCGGAAATGTCCGCATCGATAGTGCCGGCAAGGTTGTTCAGCGTCAGCTCGTCGTCGCCATTGTGGCCGATCTGACCGGAGCCGGAGATCGTGTTGCCGCGATTGGTCAGGGTGCCGCCCTTGATGGGATCCCCCAAAATAGCGTCGGAACTGTTCGACAGCGTCACGCTGCCGCCGCCGGTGAGCGTCGCGCCACTCGCCCCGACGACGAGTTCGGTCGCGTCTGCGCCCGCCGCGAGCGCGAGCGTGCCAGCCTCCGCGATGGTGCCCGAAATAGTCAGTGTGCTGCCGTCTACGACATCGACGGTGGTGCCGGCCACGATGGTCGCGTTGACGAGCGTCGAGGCGGTTCCGCCGACCGTCTCGATGAGGCCATCGGTCTGCGTCTCGAGCGCACCGCCCGTGATGGTGGCGCCGCCGATCAGGATCGTGGCGCTGCCATCGAACGCCTCGACCAGGCCGCCGGTGATGGCGCCCGCGGTCTTGGAAATGGTCGCGGTGATCGCAACGTCGGCGAGCGTCAGCACGGTGTCATCGGTCGCGAGCAGCGTACCCTTGTCGGTGAGCGCCGCGCCACCCCCGATGGTGCCCGGTGATGAGGGACCGCCGGTCGCTTCCAGCGCCGCCCCGGCCGCAATGGTGATCTGGCCGCCCGATAGGCTGCCCCCGTGGAGGTCGATCGTCGCGCGGGCCGCCGCCGTGAGCGTGCCGGTCGCCGCATTGGCGAAGGGGCCAAGGAGGTCGAGCGTGGCGGCGCCGATCTTGATGGTCCCGGCATTGGTGCCAGTTCCGGTGCCGCCCAAGCTGGTAAATACGCCGCCGGTGATGGCGAGGGTCGCGTTCGCGGCGATCTGCAGCGCGCCTACCGTCGTGCTCAACGAGTCGGTCACCGTATAGGTGCCGGAGGCCGAAAGCGACGCGTTGATCAACCCCTCGGGAACCGCGTCGTCGCTCCAGTTGGACGCGACTTGCCATGATCCGCTCACGCCCTTTGCCCAGTTCGCCACCGGCAACAGTATCGGAGCGGTATTGCCCGTACCCGGGTCATAATAGCCTGGGGGCGCCGCAGTAGGCGCCGTGTTGCCAGTGCCGGAATCGTAATAGCCGGCCGGCGCCAGAATCGCAGCGGTCGATCCGGCCACGCTGGTATAGGTACCGGCCGGGGGTCGATGGTCGCCGCCGTGTTGCCGGTGCCGGCGTCGTAATAGCCGGCGGGCGCCAGGATTGCGGACGTCGCACCCGCCTCGTTGGTATAGGTGCCCGGCGGATCGATAATCGGGGCGGGCGCGCCCAACGGTTGGTAGTAGCCGGGCGATGCCCGAGTTTGCCGTGCTGTAAACGGTGACGGCCGTGCCGGTGCCCGCGCCGTCTGCGGCAAGCTGGAAATTCTCGCCGGTGAAGCTCTGCGTCGGACCGAGCTGCAGATCGTAGGTCTGGCCGTTCTCGACAATCTGCAGAACGTTGTTGGCTTCGAGGTTCGCACTGCCCCCAGCGCTAAAGCCGGCTGTCGTGAGATCAATCATGTCACCGGTCAGAAGACCGGTGATCGTCCCGGCGAAACCGGACAGATCGGCCAGCATCAACGTCGTGCCGTCCAGAGCCACCGTCTGGCCAGATGCGACCGAACCGCCAAAATTCAAGCTCGCGCCGGCAGCGACCGTGATTTGTCCGGTGCCGGTGAGGGCCCCCGATACGACCAGCGTACCACCGGCGGCTTGAAGCGTGCCATCATTGTCGATATTACCGATGATGCTGCCATAGCCGCTGATCCGGCCTCCGGCGTCGATCGTGATGGCATCCGGCGGGTCGTTGGTGCCGCCCGCCAATACGATTTGGCCGCCGGCGTCAACGTGCTCGGACCCCGCCGTCAGCGTTCCCCCGACGTCGAGCGTGATGGTTCCGGCGGGGCCGACCTGCACCGACTGCGCCGAGGCCATGCCGCCGGCGCTGACCGTAAGGCCGCCGGTGCCGCCATCGCCGACGATGAGGTCGCCATCAACGTTGAGCGTGCCGCCGGCGACATTGACGGTGCCCTGCGCCCCCGCCTGCACGCCGATGTCGAACGAGCCGGCCGCGACATTGATGGGGCCATTGGCGGCCGCCTGCGGACCGACATCCACCGTGCTGGCGCTGTTCGTGCTGACGGTGCCGCCGGCGTCGATATCGATCTCGCCGTTGGCGCCCGACCAATCGCCGACCTGCACCGTTCCGGCCGAGGCCATACCGCCGGCTTCGACCGTCAAGGTGCCCTTGGCGCTGTCGCCGACCCGCAGCAGACCGCCGGCGCTCAAGGTCGAGTTGGCGCCCGTCACGGTCGCGGTGCCGGTGCCGAACTGCCCGATCTTGATGTAGGACATCGGATTGGACAGCACCGCGCCGGCCTCGACCGTCAAGGTCCCGGTTCCCCCGGCGCCGACAACGAGGCCGGCGCTGTTGGCGTCAGGTGCCGTGCTGCCGGTGTCGGTCCAGGTCGTGCCGGAGCCGGTCAGGATCACGGTGCCGCTGTCGCCCCCAAATTGGCCGAGATAAGTCGACAAGCTGGTGATGGTGGCGCCGTCGGAGGCGGTCAGCGTGCCATTTCCAGCACCGTCGCCCACCGCAGCGCCGCCCACGACCGTGTTGGCCTCCTGTGAGGCGAGCGTCGCGTCATCGATCGTGATCGTGCCATTGGCGTACAAGCCGAGTGGGCTGGGGCCGTTCTCGGTCAGTGTGGCGCCACTCTCGACCGTAAGCGTCGTGGCCTTGAGGGTGACCAGAGAAGTTTCGGTCAACTGCGCCCCGGTTTCGAGCGTCAGCGTTCCAGAGAAAAGCTCGTCGAAGCTGGATGGACTGGTCGCGGTGGTGACGCTCGCCTGGTTCGAGACCGTCAGTGAAGCGGTGCCGGTCCCGCCAAAGGCACCGATATGCAGGAACCCGGACATCGACCAGGACGAGCCGAGGCCATCCACCGTCGCCATGCCGTTATTTCCGGTGCCGGTGACGATAACCCCGCCTTGCGACGCGACCTTGCCGCCGGCGCTGATCGCGAGGCTGCCGCTGCCGGCATCGCCGACGATGAGGTTGCCGTCGACGTTGAGCGTGCCGCCTTCGACCTTGACGGTGCCCTGCGAGCCGGCCTCGACGCCAATATCGAAATAGCCGGCGACGACGGTGCCGCCCAACTGTGCGCCGAGATCGATCGCGCTGGCGCTGTTGGTGGTGAGGGTGCCCCCGGCATCGATATCGATCTCGCCAATCGAGCCGAAAAAATCGCCGACCTGCGCTGATCCGGCTTCGGCCTGTCCGCCGGCCTCGATCGTCAAGGTGCCTTTGCCGCTGTCGCCGACCCGCAGCAGACCGCCGGCGCTGAGAATCGAGCCGGCGCCGGTTACGGTCGCCGTCCCTGTGGCGCCGGGGTTTTGTCCGATCTTGATGTAGGACATTGGATTCGACAGCACCGCACCGTTCTCGATCGTGAGCGTGCCCGTTCCATTGAGCCCCACATTGATGCCGGCACTGTTGGAATCCACCGAGTTGCCGGAGGTGTCCGTCCAGGTCGTGCCGGCCCCCGTCAGGGTCAGAGTTCCACCACCGCCGGCAGATCCCCCAAGGCTGGTTTGCAGGCTGGTGATCGTGGCACCGTCGGACGCCGTCACCGTGCCGGTGCCGGCATCGCCGACGGTGAGGGTGCCGTCGACGTTCAGCGTGCCGCCGTCGACATTGACAGTGCCCTGGGCGCGCGCCTGCACGCCGATATCGAACGAGCCGGCCGCGACATTGATGGTCCCATTGGCGGCCGCCTCCGGACCGACATCGACGGTGCTGGCGCTGTTGGTGCTGACCGTGCCGCCGGCATCGATATCGAGCTCGCCGTTGGCGCTCGCCCAGTCGCCGACCTGCACCGATCCGGCCGAGGCCAGGCCGCCGGCTTCGACCGTCAATGTGCCCCTGCCGCTGTTGCCGTCGCTCAGCACTCCGCCCGCGCTCAGGATCGAGCCGACGCCCGTCACCGTCACGGTGCCGGTGAGCCGCCGTACTGTCCGATCTTGATGTAGGAGAAAGGATTGGAGAGGACCGCGCCGTCCTCGACCGTCAAGGTTCCGGTGCCGCTTTGGCCCACAACGAGGCCGGCACTGTTATCGTCCGGCACCGTGCTGCCGGTGTCGGTCCAGGTCGTGCCGGCCCCGGTCAAGGTCAGGGTTCCGGTGTCGCCGGCAGCGTAGCCGAGAGCAACGCCCAGGCTGGTAATAGTGGCGCCGTCGGATGCTGTCAGCGTGCCGTTGCCGGCGCCACCAGTCGTCGTTTGGATGCCGATGAACGTGAAGTTGTTCGGCGACGCGAGCGTCGCGGCGTCGATCGTGATCGTCCCATTGCCAATCACGCCTACCCAGACCTCTGTAGCGCTGGGTTGGGCACTTGGCCCCGCTTCGGTCAGGGTGGCGCCGCTCTCGATCGTAAGCGTCGCGGCATTGTGCATATCCAAAGTGAAGTCGGTGAATTGGCCGCCGGTCTCGAGCGTCAACGTTCCTGAATACAGGTAGTCGTTGTAGGTACCGGGGTCGGTGACGGTGACGCTGGCCTGGTTCGAGACCGTCAGCGACGGGCTTCCGGTCCCGCCCTGGACGCCGATTTGCAGATTGTTGGATATCGACCAGGACGACCCGAGACCATCCACCGTCACGGTGCCGTCATTGCCGGCGCTGGTTCCGATCCCGCCTTGTTGCGACGTGACCGTACCGCCGGCACTGATCGCGAGGCTGCCGCTGCCGGCATCGCCGACGATCAGGTCGCTGCCGACCTTGAGCGTGCCGCCTTCGACCTTGACGGTGCCCTGCGAGCCGGCCTCGACGCCGATATCGAAATAGCCGGCGACGACGGTGCCGCCCAACTGTGCGCCGAGATCGATCGCGCTGGCGCTGTTGGTGGTGAGGGTGCCCCCGGCATCGATATCGATCTCGCCAATCGAGCCGAAAAAATCGCCGACCTGCGCTGATCCGGCTTCGGCCTGTCCGCCGGCCTCGATCGTCAAGGTGCCTTTGCCGCTGTCGCCGACCCGCAGCAGACCGCCGGCGCTGAGAATCGAGCCGGCGCCGGTTACGGTCGCCGTCCCTGTGGCGCCGGGGTTTTGTCCGATCTTGATGTAGGACATTGGATTCGACACCACCGCACCGTTCTCGATCGTGAGCGTGCCCGTTCCATTGAGCCCCACATTGATGCCGGCACTGTTGGAATCCACCGAGTTGCCGGAGGTGTCCGTCCAGGTCGTGCCGGCCCCCGTCAGGGTCAGAGTTCCACCACCGCCGGCAGATCCCCCAAGGCTGGTTTGCAGGCTGGTGATCGTGGCACCGTCGGACGCCGTCACCGTGCCGGTGCCGGCATCGCCGACGGTGAGGGTGCCGTCGACGTTCAGCGTGCCGCCGTCGACATTGACAGTGCCCTGGGCGCGCGCCTGCACGCCGATATCGAACGAGCCGGCCGCGACATTGATGGTCCCATTGGCGGCCGCCTCCGGACCGACATCGACGGTGCTGGCGCTGTTGGTGCTGACCGTGCCGCCGGCATCGATATCGAGCTCGCCGTTGGCGCTCGCCCAGTCGCCGACCTGCACCGATCCGGCCGAGGCCAGGCCGCCGGCTTCGACCGTCAAGGTGCCCCTGCCGCTGTTGCCGTCGCTCAGCACGCCGCCCGCGCTCAGGGTCGAGCCGACGCCCGTCACGGTCACGGTGCCGGTCGAGCCGCCGTATTGTCCGATCTTGATGTAGGACAAGGGATTGGACAGCACCGCGCCGTCCTCGACCGTCAAGGTCCCGGTGCCCGCGACACCTACGGTGAGGCCGGCGCTGTTGGCGTCCGGTGCCGTGCTGCCGGTATCGGTCCAGGTCGTGCCGGCCCCAGTCAGGGTCACAGTTCCGTTGTCGCCCCCAAATTCGCCGACATAAGTGGCCAGGCTCTTAATCGTAGCGCCGTCGGACGCGGTCAGTGTGCCGGTGCCGGCTCCGCCGGTTGCCGTAGCGAGACCGATCAACGAAATGGCATTGGGGAGCTCAGCGTCCCATCGTCGATGGTGATCGTTCCATTGCCGCCGAGACCGCTCATGTAGCCGTTGAAAATGGCGGAGCTGCCGTTTTCATTCATTGTGGCGCCGCTCTCGATCGTGAGCGCGGCCGCATTGTGCATGTCGAGATAGTTGTCGGTGAGGGTGGCGCCGCCTTGCAGCGTGAGCGTTCCTGAAAGAAGCGTGTCGTAATTGGACGGATCGCTGGTGACGGTGACGCTGGCCTGGTCCGAGACTGTCAACGACGGGCTTCCGGTCCCGCCCTGGACGCCAATATGCAGGTAACCGGACATCGACCAGGACGAGCCGAGACCGTCCACATTAACCGCGCCAGCATCGCTGGTGCCGGTGCCGATCTCGCCGTCCTGCGACGTGACCGTGCCGCCGTCGGTGATCTGCAGGTTGCCGGTGCCGCCATCGCCCACCTGGAGGTCGGCGCTCACGCTCCAGACCGCGCCTAAGCCGTCGACGAAGGCCGAGCCCGCACCGCCGGTGAATTCACCGAGGACCGCGCTGTCGGACTTGATAGAGCCGCCGCCGGTGAACCAGACCTGGGCCGTGCCGTGCTGGCCCACATCGAGCGCGCCGCCGACGGTCAAGCTCGAACCCGGCCCGAGGTACAAATAGCCGGTCGCTGTGGCCTGGACCGCCAGCGCCAGATCACCAGGCGTGACGAGGCCGACGCCAGTGCCATTGCCGGCGAGGTTGATCTCGCCTTCGCCGGCGTCGCCGACCGTGATCGCGCCGGTCGATTCCAATGTCGCGGTGGGAAATCATCCAGGGTAAGCGACCCGACCGAGCCTACCGCTTGGCCGAGATCGAGCGACCCGCCCGCTTCGATGTCGAACGTCGCGTAGCCCACCAGCGAGATCCCGCTGAACGAGTTCTGGCTGGCGCCGACGATCACATTGCCCAGCACATTGATGATGCTCGGCGTTCCAGCGTCATTGCCGGCGTCCGTTTTGATCTCTCCGCCGGCGCCATCGTCGAGCCCGAGCATCAGGTTGCCGGAGACGTTGAGCGTGCCGTCTTGAACCTCCACCAAGCCGCTTCCGCCCTGGCCTTGGCCCAAGACGAGGTCACCAACCGTGATGAAGCTGGCGCATTCTTGTAAGTTGAAATAGCCGAAGCTTCCGTCGCCGATGTTGATCGGTTGGTTCGTGATGAGCGCGGCGGCCGACCCAACCAGATATAAGGCGCCCTCCACGTTCACCGACTGACCGTTCGCGACGGTGACGGTCGAGTTCCAAATATCGAGGTTGTCGCCGGATTGACCTTCCTGATTGATGTTGAGATTACCGCCGATTTGCAGCTGAGCGCCGTTCTGCAAGAAAATCTCGCCGTTCGGGTCGGCCAGACTGCCCAGATTGACATTGCCGTCGACGGTCAGATTGGCGCCATTGATGAGAACGCCAAACGTGGTTTCCCCTGTGTTCGGGTCGAAGGCGGGTCGAGCAACGTCCAAATCGCCGACGACAAGGCCGGTGGCACCCTGCGCCAGGGTCAAGCCGTAATAGGGTCCAAAATTGGCGGCCAGATTGGGCGTGCTGACTGAAAGATTGCCGCTGACGTCGAAATTCCCGGAAACGTAATTGACGAGCCCTTCAATGGACAGGGAGGCGGCATCGAGACCGCCGGTGATCGTATCGAAGACGACAGATTGGCTGGGGAAATCGACGCTATCGCCAGTTCCGGGGACTCCGGGATTGCCGGACTGATCGACCCAGTTGTTAGGATCAGAGGCCGCCGAGGAGCTTCCGTTGCCGGTCCAAGTGAAGGAATTCATGTTGTCTCGCCTTTACGCCGCAATCGAATTGATTTGGCCATGATGAACCGGCCGAAGCGCCCTGAATGAGACGCTCGACGGTTCGCGAGAGCGAACGAAAGTGGTGTCGCCACTTTCACGGTGGGTGGCCACATGACCGCAAAGTGATGCGTGAAGCGCCTCACGGCCGGCCAGAACCATAGTCGGGCGCGAACGGCTTTGCTTGCACAAGCGCGAATTCAGGCCGGTACTGCAGCGAAATTGGGCATGGTGAAAATGCGCAAAAGCTATAAAATGATTTTAGTGAGGATCGAGATTTATGGACCCGGTCAGCCCCGACCACGCGACCCGGTTTTCGACCGACGTGTTACCGGAGCGCGACCGTTTGCCTTATCTTCGTGAAGCATTCGGCCGGTCGATCATCGGGCTGGACTTGGAGCCGGTCCGAGGCCGTCCACTACGATGGGCGGCGTCGTTGTACCCATTCGACGACCTCCAGGTAATTTCGGCGCAGACCGCCGGCATTGTTTCCCGACGCACCAGACCCCTGCTCGCCGATGGCAATGACGATCTTCTGCTCTCGATCAATCTCTCGGGTACTTGCCTCGCGTCTCAGGTCGGCCGCGAGTGCCGGCTCGACGTCGGCTCGGCGGTGCTGCTGTCGAGTGCCGAAGTCGGCGGTCTCGAGCGTCCGCGCTCGACGCGATATCTGACGCTGTTCGTCCCACGCCGCCGGCTCAGCGCCATGGCCGTCAATCCGGAGGATGCGCTGGCGCTTCCGATACCGGCGGACACGAAAGCGCTTCGCCTCCTCGTCGATTACGTGGAAACGGCGCTCCGAAAGCAGTGGCTGACTTCGCCCGAGCTGCGCCAGCTGTTCACCACTCACGTGCACGATCTCATCGCGCTCGCGGTTGGGGCCACGCGCGAGGCTGGCGAAGCGGCGCGCGGCCGCGGCCTGCGGGCGGCAATGCTGAGTGCCATCAAAAGCGATATCATCGCTCGGCTCGCCACTGAGGAGCTTTGCGTCGCCGACGTGGCCGGGCGCCGCGGCGTGACGCCACGTTACGTCCAGATGTTGTTCGAGGCCGAGGGCACCACGTTCACGCAACATGTCCTCGAGCAGCGGCTTGCCCGCGCGCTGCGGATGCTCGCCGCTCCGCGCCACCAAGGTCGGACGATCAGCGCCATCGCATTCGAGGTCGGGTTCGGGAATCTGTCCTATTTCAATCGCGCGTTCCGCCGCCATTTCGGCATGACCCCCTCCGACGCCCGACGCAAAAGCGGGTAGGTTTTACGATTCTTATGGGCCGTGCTGGCCCCGCGTCTTCGCGTGATCACCGTCACACAAAGTTCGAAAGCAGGATCGATGGCTGAACGTCGGACGCGAGCGCTCTGTCCAATGGATGCAATCAATCAACGCAGCCCGACAGGAGATCCCATGCTGCTTCGCGCATCCATCCTCGCCCTTGCAGCGGTCACGGCACTTGCAACCCCAACTCTCGTGTCCACCCCCGCGTCCGCCAGCTGGAGCTTTGGCAGAAGCATCGACGGCGGTTGGGACGCTGGCCAGAACCGCCCACATGGGCATCAGTTTGGCTCACTCAAGAAGAAGGGCGGCGACAAGGAATAAGCCTCCGGCGGCTGGTCCTTCTTGGCGCGCGGGCATGGCTGGGCCCTCACCATGACAGCTGAAAGAGTCAAATCTCCATGCAGTGCCCGATGAAGCGCCCCGCGACGGCACGTCCGCCGCAGTTCCGGCACGGATTTGACGTATTGCGCGGCTTATTCTAACGCACCCTTGGGGTCGCGCAGTGTCGGGTGAAGATGGGGCATCGATTGTGACGTCGCCATTCCTTGGATTTCCTTCGCCGGTACCGGATTCCGGTCGCGGCCGGGTCGCTCGGCATTTCGGTCGCGCTCCTGGCCGCGCTGTTGGGGCTGTCGTCATTCAAGATCGGCCCGGAAGGAACGATCGGGCCACCCACCTCACCCACTTCGCCGGTCGCCGCCCCGGTCCTGAACGAGGCCCGGGAGGAACAAGCCCCGGAGCCCCCCGCGCTCGAGCCGGGCGCGGACAACCCGCCGCCGATCTGGGCCGACGTCACCGTGCTCGGCGACACCGCCTCCCACCCGCTCCCGAACTCCTCACCCACGCCCGCGCCGATCATGAACGAGGTGAACCAATATCTCTGGAGCGTCTATGAGCGCTCCGCCATCAAGCGCGACGGCAGCGGAGATTTCACCTGGAAGGATATTGCGGCGGCGGCGCGCCTTGGAATGTCGCTGGGAGACTACGTGATCAGCGGCATGGATCCCGATTTCCGCGAGCTGCTTTACCGGGCCGGCCTCGCCATAGATGCGGCCGGCATCCGCTGGACGATCCGCAGCGCGTTCCGCGACGACTATCGGCAAGGCCTCGCGGCCGGGTACAAGGCCCGCATCGACAACTCGCTGCATGGGGGCAGCGCCGCGACCGGCGGCTACGGGCACGGCTGCGCGGTCGACATTGCCGACCCGGACAGCAAATCGGACACGCTTTGGAAATGGATCGATGCCAATGGGGCTCAGCTCGGTCTGCAGCGTCCTTTCCCCGGCATCGATCCGGCCCACGTCCTGCCGCGCGGGGCATGGCACGAGCTGGCGGAAGCGGCGCGCCATGATCGACTGGTCGCGCCCGCGCAGAACCCGGAGGGTATGGCGGTCACCGATCTGGCCGCCGTCTTGAGCGCCGCCCCGAGCGAAGCGGATGCCAATTGTATCAATGCACATCGCGGCCGCAGCGAAACCGCGCAGGCGAATGCGACAAAATCGCCCGGCCGCCCGGGTTTCAAGCTGGCCTCCGCCCCGCGCGGGCCTGAAAAACAGACGCCCCATCCCAAGGCCGCCGCTCGAGCGGTGGCGCGGCATGCCGCACACGCCGCCCCGCGCGACGCCGGCACGAGCTGACGCTGATTGTCATCGCCGGACTTGTTCCGGCGATCTCGCTTAGAAGGGCACACTGCCTCCCTCATCGAGATGGCCGGAACAAGTCCACGGCTGTCCGGTTCATGGGAAGTATAGTCCAAGCGTGAGCTGATTTGGGCATATCGGGATCGGCTGTGGTGGTAGGAGCAGCCGGTCGATGGGGCGCCTGTGCATAAGGTTTGCGCGAATGAGGCGCGCAAATTCGAGGGGGCTATGGACGGCCTTTTGAGCCGCCTGGGCCATGCGGAGAATGAGAAAGGCGATCAAGGCGACGGCGATCTGAATGCGCACTGCGTTTTCAGAAACGCCGATGAATCGCTTAATTCTTAGGGTCTGCTTGACCCAGCGGAAGAACAGTTCGATCTGCCAGCGTTGCTTGTAAAGGTCGGCGATTTCCTGTGCCGGTGCATCGAGGTCATTGGTGACGATACGCAGCATCTTGCCGGTATCGATGATCACTCGGATTTCCCGTACCGGCACCTGCAGAGGGTTTCTGCGGCTGGCAGCAAGCCGAGCCGGCAGATGACCAATGCGATCGCTGAGAACGTTGCCCTTCTTCGTGACACGGTTCTCGCTTATCATCGTGAACGGAGTGTTCTTCTTCAGCCGCGTCACGAAGCGGCAACCGGCATCATCGAGCTTCGTCCACCAGCGATAGTCGTAATAGCCAAGGTCGTACACGTAGGTGGCACCAGGCTCGATCGGCATGGCTTTGGCCGCCGTGATGTCGTTGACGTTGGACGGGGTCACCGCAAAGTAGATCGGTCGATCGGTATTCGGATCGTAGACGATATGCACCTTTGCTCCCAACGCCCTGGCCGAGAACGTCGCCCAGTCCGCGCTCAGGCGGGAAAGCCGTACGCTCGTGGAATCAATAAGCCGAATCGCCTCTCCGGCCACTCGCCGCAGTCCGCGATGGGCTTGCGGCAGCATCTCCGCGAACAATTCGCTGAACACTTGCCACGGCCGCTCGGTATTGGCGTCCGACAGGGTCGAGCGCTTCACCGCTACCGCGCCAGAGTGATAGAGCCGGGTCTCATGGCTCGTCATCCCTGTCACGATCTCGCGCAGGCTTGCCGCCCCGCTCACCTGCCCGTACAGCAACGCGATGAATTGCCGCTTGGTGTTCAGCTTGCGAGACAATTTGTCGGCCTCATGCTTTTCAACAAGCTGGTCGAACTTATGCCAGGGGACGTACTTGGTCAGGCCGTGAAATACAGTATTCTGGTGCGGCATGGTGTGGGTTCCTTTCCGTGTCTCGAACGCGGCCAAACGCTCGAATTCACAGAAGAATCCACGCCATGCGCTCCGTCCATCAAAATCGAACCGGACAGCCGTGGAACAAGTCCGGCCATGACAAATCGGAGCGCGGGAAACCCGTCCCGGATCACGCCAGCGCTCCATCCGGGCTACAGCTTCAATTTCTTCTTCCGTTGTCCGAGCGTGCGCAGGCGCAGCGCGTTGAGCCGGATGAAGCCTTCAGCGTCGCGGTGGTCGTAGGCGACCGCGCCTTCCTCGAACGTCACCAGGTCCTGGTCGTAGAGCGAATAGGGGCTCTCGCGGCCCACCACCGCGACATTGCCCTTGTAGAGCTTGAGCCGCACCGTGCCGGTCACATAGGCCTGCGATTTGTCGATCGCGGCCTGCAGCATCTCGCGCTCGGGGGCGAACCAGAAGCCGTTGTAGACGAGCTCGGCATATTTCGGCATCAGCTCGTCCTTCAGATGCATGGCGCCGCGGTCGAGCGTGATCTGCTCGATGCCGCGGTGGGCGGCATGCAGGATAGTGCCGCCCGGCGTCTCGTACATGCCGCGCGACTTCATGCCGACGAAGCGGTTCTCCACCAGGTCGAGGCGGCCGATGCCGTTCTGGCGCCCGAGCTCATTGAGACGCGTGAGCAGGCTCGCGGGCGTGAGCGCCACGCCGTCGAGCGCCACCGCGTCGCCGCGCTCGAAGCCGACCGTGATGTAGCTCGCCACATCGGGCGCCGCTTCCGGATCGAGCGTGCGCGAATAGACGTAGTCCGGCACCTCCTGGGCCGGGTCCTCCAGCACCTTGCCCTCGGAGGAGGCGTGCAGCAGGTTGGCGTCGACCGAGAAGGGCGCCTCGCCGCGCTTGTCCTTGGCGATCGGTATCTGGTGCTGCTCGGCGAACTCGATGAGCTTCGTCCGCGAGACCAGGTCCCATTCGCGCCAGGGCGCGATCACCCGCACGTCGGGCTTGAGGGCGTAATAGGCGAGCTCGAAGCGCACCTGGTCGTTGCCCTTGCCGGTCGCCCCATGCGCCACCGCGTCGGCGCCCACCCGCTCGGCGATCTCGATCTGCTTCTTGGCGATCAGAGGCCGCGCGATCGAGGTGCCGAGCAGGTACTGGCCCTCGTAGAGCGCGTTGGCGCGGAACATCGGGAACACATAGTCGCGCACGAATTCCTCGCGCAGGTCCTCGATGAAGATGTTCTCCGGCTTGATGCCGAGCAGGAGCGCCTTGGCGCGCGCCGGCTCGAGCTCCTCGCCCTGGCCGAGATCGGCCGTGAAGGTGACCACCTCGCAGCCATAGGTCTGCTGCAGCCATTTCAAGATGATCGAGGTATCGAGCCCGCCCGAATAGGCGAGCACCACCTTCTTGACGTCGCCCCGCTTCGCCCCTGTTTCCATCGCGCTTGGCATCCCTATACCTTGGTTACGTCCTCGTAGACGTCGACGTCGGCGCTGCCGGCCAGCATGGCGCGCCAGCCTTGCAGGAAGGTGCGCACCATGGGGTCGCTCGCCACCTTCTGGCGGTTGAGCTCGAGCCCGGCATGCGCCTCGTATTCGATCTCCACCAGCAACTGCGCCGGATCGTCGACATTGCGCAGGAAGCGAAAGCGCTGGCCGCCGAGCGCCTGATAGAACGGCGTCGCGCTCTTCATCAGAGCCAGAAACTGCGAGGCGTCGCCCAGCACCCGGATCTTGAGCTGCAGAACCCGCTGCAGCGTTCCGTTCTCTTCCCCCATCGTGGCTTCCTTCTTGGCTTTGCGGCGCCGCGTTCCCGATCCCGTCATTTTCGATCCTTGCGCAAACCATTTGCACCGGCAACGCGCCGGGCGCAACGGCGAGGCCGCTCCCGGCATCCAATCCGATCATCCGCCCTCCGGGGCCGCATCGGCGGCCGGCTCCCTGGCGGCTCGCCGGGCCGCGGCGGCGCCCGCCGTGCCGCAATCGCCGCAGCGCGGCGCCCTGCAGCGGCAGCACCAGCCGCTCGAGCGCGCGCTCGACGTGCGGTCGCTGATGCGGGTGGCGGGCCAGCGATAGAGGAGGCCGTGCACCAGCCAGATGGTCAGGAAAGTGAAGAGGCCGGAGAATGCGACATCGGTGAAGAAATGACCGCCGCCGGCCATGCGCAGGAGCCCGATGCCGGCCCCGAAGGCGAGCGCGCCCGCATAGGCGAGCGGCCGCCAAGCCGGCGGCACCAGCGCGGCCGGCGCCAGCGTCCAGAACGCGCCCGAGGGCTCGCCCGCCACGAACGAGCAATTGTCCGGGCAATCGCCGCGCGGATCCCACCACGGCACGAAATGCTGGGCGCCGCCGAACTCGGCCACGTCGATGGGGCGCGGGCGGCCCCAGTGACTCTTGAGGATGACGTTGGTGAGGAGGCCGGGCGCGAGCGCGAGCGTGGCCACCATCAGGGCCGCGGCCCGGCCCGGGATCAGCATCGGTCGCCGCGGCAGCACCAGCTTGCCCAGCATGGCGAGAGCCGCGGGCGCGACCAGGAGGGTCACGATCAGGCGGCTGAGATCACGCACGCCGTTGAGCGCCGGATTGAAGCTCGCCCAAAAGCCGCCTGCGGCCGGATCGAAGAACGGCCGCACCAGGTCGAGATCGAGCCGCGGGTAGAGGCCGAACAACAGGCCGACCGCGGCGGCGAGCGCCAGCGCGATCAGAAGCCCAGTGCGATTCATCTTGCGGTTCCTGCCGGCGGCGCCCGGCGAATTACTGCTGGGGCGGCGGATCGCTGTGGCAGGCGCCCAGGGAGCCGGCAGGACCGAGGCTCGACCACACGAAGTCCCCGCAACGGCCGCAGGCCGCCAGCATCGTGCCCATGGCGAGGGCGCAAAGCAGGCGCAGCGCCCGGCTGTGCCAGTTCCCCTGAAGTCGCTGCGGCATCTCGGCTCCCCCCATCCGATCCTCATAGCATACCGGCGCCGGCTTCGGCGCGCCGCCGGCCTCAATCATCGGTCATCGCCATGGCGCGCAGCGCCAGCCGCTCGCGGGCGGAGAGCTTCTCGCTCGCGCTCTTCAATTGCCCGCAGGCCGCCAGGATGTCGCGCCCGCGCGGCGTGCGCACCGGCGACGCATAGCCGGCCGTGAACACCACCTCGGAGAACTTCTCGATCTCATCCCAGTCCGAGCATTCGTAGCGGGTGCCGGGCCAGGGATTGAACGGGATGAGATTGATCTTGGCCGGAATGTTGCGCACCAGCTTGACCAGCGCATGGGCGTCGCCGAGCGAGTCGTTGACGCCCTTGAGCATCACGTATTCGAAGGTGATGCGCTTGGAGTTGGAGAGGCCCGGATAGCTGCGGCACGCCTCCATCAGCGTGCGGATCGGATATTTGCGATTGAGCGGCACCAGCTCGTCGCGCAACGCGTCGGTGACGGCATGCAGCGAGACCGCCAGCATGCTGCCGATTTCAGATCCGGCACGGGAGATATTGGGCACGACGCCCGAGGTCGAGAGCGTGATCCGGCGCTTGGAGATGCCCAGGCCCTCGCCGTCGGCCACCACCAGGATGGCGTCGCGCACCGCCTCGAAATTGTAGAGCGGCTCGCCCATGCCCATCATGACGATATTGGTGACCAGGCGCCGCCCGGCGCCTGGCTGGCCGTCAGCCGCCTGGCCGGCACCCGGATGCGCCGCCGCCCAATCGCCGAGCCGGTCGCGCGCCACCATGATCTGGCCCACGATCTCGCCGGCCGTCAGGTTGCGCACCAGCCGCTGCGTGCCGGTGTGGCAGAACGAGCAGGTGAGCGTGCAGCCGACCTGGCTCGACAGGCAGAGCGTGCCGCGGTCGGTATCCGGGATGTAGACGCATTCGACCTCGTGCGGCGCTTCGCCCGCCCGCTCGCCCGGCAGCCGCAACAGCCATTTGCGGGTGCCGTCGACCGAGATCTGCTCCGCCACCACCTCGGGCCGCGCCAGCGTGAAGTGCGCATCGAGCAGCGCGCGCAGCTCCTTCGACAGGCTGGTCATCGCATCGAAGCTGGTCACGCCCCGCACATAGAGCCAGCTCCAGATCTGCTGCGCCCGCATCCTGCGCTTGCCTTCCGGCACCCCGATGCCGGCGAGCGCATCCATGAGCTCGGGGCGCGACAGGCCGATGAGCGAAGGCCGCGCCGGCGGCACATAGCGCTCGAGCGGCGCCTTCTCGATGAACCCGGCAGGCGCCGTGGAGGCCGAAGCGGAAGCGGTCGCAAGCGTCGTCATTAACGCATTCTGTCCAGTCGGTCCCCGGGGCGCCCTTCTAGCACACATGGGGCCTCGATCCACTTATTGCCGCCCGCCGGATGCCGGGGCGCACGGGTTCCCGCTCCCTCGCCCCGCTCACCCGGCGATCGCCTCCAGGCGCCGGCGGGTGGTGACGGGGCCGAAGGCGCCGATGACGATGAACACCACCACCATGGCGGCGGCGATGAAACAGAATACCCCGGTGGTGCCGGTGCGCCCGAGCAGGAACGCGATGATGTAGCCCGAGAAGATGGTGCTGAACCGGCTCCAGGAATACACGAAGCCGACCGCGCTCGCCCGGATGCGGGTCGGGTAGAGCTCGCTCTGGTAGGCGTGGAACGAGAACGACAGCCAGTTGTTGGCGAGCGTGATCAGGAGCCCGAACCCGATGACGCCGGCCGCGCTGCGCTGCTGCGAGAACAGGAGCCCGAGCACGGCGATCACGAGCGCCGCCCAGGCGATCTGCCATTTGCGCTCGATCCTGTCGGCGAACCACACGCCCAAGAGCGGGCCGACCGGATTGGCGATCGCGATGATGAAGGTGTATTGCAGCGAGCGGGTGATCTCGATGCCCTGCGAGATCAGGAACGTGGGAACCCAGCTGGCGAAGCCGTAATAGCCGATGGTCTGGAACAGGTTGTAGACCACCAGCATGAGGGTGCGGCCGCGATAGGCCGGGCTCCACATCTCGCGCCAGGCGTTGGGTTTGGGGCCTGCTGCGTATCGGCCTCGCCTTCCAGCATTTGCGCTCGGCAGCGGCTTCCCGTTTCCGCCACCACGCGCGCCTCCAGCTCGCCCAGAATGCGGTCGGCCTCCGCGGTGCGGCCGTGCTGCGCCAGCCAGCGCGGCGATTTCGGGCAGCCGCAGCCGGATCCACCACACCGGCAGCGCGCCGGCCGACCCGATGACGACCACCCAGCGCCAGCCATCGAGTTCCAGGATGGTCTGCGGCACCAGGAGCCAAGCCAAGAGCGCCACCACCGGCACCACGGTGAACATCACGAACTGGTTGTAGGCGAAGGCCGGCCCGCGCTGCTCCTTGGGCACCAGCTCGGAAATGTAGGTATCGATGTTCACCAGCTCGACCCCGATCCCGATGCTGGCGATGAGCCGCCACAGATCGATACTGGCCGCGCTCGTCTGCAGCGCCATCACCAGCGAGCCGAGCGAGTACCACAACAGCGCGAAGGTGAAGATCGAGCGTCGGCCGAAACGGTCCGACAGCCAGCTGAACGCGATGGTGCCGATGAACAGGCCGGTGAACAGCGCCGCGATGAAGCTCGCGAAGCCGTCGAGATCGAGCAGGCCCTGCGTGGTCGGCTTGAAGAGCCCGCCGCCGAACAACCCGACCGCGATATAGGCGGTGAAGAACAGATCGTAGAACTCGAACCAGCCGCCGAACGAGATCAGGGTCACGAGCGCGCGGATCTGGTGGTTGGGCGGCAGGCGGTCGAGCCGCGCCGCGATCGTCGGCTCCGGTGTCATGGTTTTCTCCGGCATGGTGGTGAGCGCCCGCGCCCTACCTTGCCAGGCCGAAAAGGCATCTTCCCGCCGCTTCCCCGGGTCCTGCGGGGAGCGTCGCAGCAAATCGTCGTTCAGCAAAACGTCACATGCCGGGAGGAAGTCCGATGCGCCTGCGTGCCTCGTTGTTGAATTTATGCCTGTTCGCCGTCACGGCCGATGCGGCCCTGGCGGCCGGGCCTTATGCGTTCGTCACCGGCCGGCGCGATCCGCGCATCTATGCGATCGATCTCGGCGCCGCCCTCAAGGCCGCCAACAACAATACCGACAAGGCCATCATCAGCCGCAACCTGGTCGGCCCGCGCCGGCTCGACGGCATGCTGCTGGGCCCGACCCCGGCCAATATCGTGCTCAGCGCCGACGGCAAGACCGCCTTTGTGATGAACCATCACGGCCAGGTCTCCAACGCCGAGTTCCGCAACACGGCGGCCGCGCCAGCGTGTCGTTGATGGACGTGAAGAAAATGCTGCAGAAGTCCTCCGACAACACCGATGCGGCGGTCGAGAAAGTCATCGACGGCGGCTGGTTCGGCGGCGTCGGCGTGCTGCTCATCGACAACCCCATCTCCGCTCACCAGCGCGTCGGAGGGTTGGCTGACCGAGGACGGCTCCAACCGCATCACCATCATCGATCCCAAGACCGGCGCTTTCGTCGGCCAGGCCCAGATGCCCATGAAGGGAGCCGGCACCCGGCAGCTGCGGTCCGATTGCCCCGACGTCGACGTGCCTGGAAGGGCGGCCCGCCGCCCAGCAACGTGTTCCTCGCACCCTCGAAGCAATTCGGCTGCTGGCCTGATCCGGAATTGCTTGCGGTCGGCAAGGGCAGCGACGGCAAGCAGTACTTGTTCTCCGGCAACGCCGGCACCGAGGACGTGTCGGTGATGGATCTCGGCCGGGCGCTGAAGGGCGAGCCGGTGGTCGAGGTGGCGCCGCGCATTACGGTCCAGTCCGGTCCGTTCGGCATCGCGGCGAGCCCGAACGGCAAATTGATCGCGGTCACCGCGCGCGAGACCAATCTGGAGGACGACAACGAAGGCAACACCATCTCGATCATCGACGTCGATCTCGCCCGCGAGGGCAAGCCGGGCGCCGAAGCCGCCCGCGTGCAGGTCGGCACCGATGACCCCAAGGGCCTGGCGCGGCCGTTCGCGGTCGCCTGGGACGCCGGACGGCAAACAGATCGTGGTGGCGAATTTCCGCTCCAACAACGTGTCGATCGTCGATGTCGACATGGCGCTTTCCAAGAAGCCCGGCGCCGAGGTGGCCCGCATCCCGCTCGTGCGCAGCGACAAGGTCCTAACCGCGCTGGACGGCATCGGCATTGACCTTTACCTGCTGCACGCGCCCGACCCGAGGGTGCCGTGGCTGACGTCGGTGCGGGCGCTGGCCCGGCTGCTGGAGGACGGGCTGGTCCCGCGCGTAGGCGTATCGAACGTCAGCCGCGACCAGCTCGACGCCGCCATGTCGGTCGTCCCGGTCCGCCGCGGTGGAGGTTGCCCGTAGCCCTTCGACGATGCGGCCGTCCGCGGCGGGGTCGTCCGGCGCTGCGAAGAGCAGGGGATTACCGTGCTCGCGCACTCGCCGCTGGGCGGACCGCGGCGGGTCCGCCGTGCCCAGGCCCGGGAGTCCCTGGCCTGGGTGCTCTCCAGGTCGCCGGCCGTGGTCGCGATTCCCGGCGCGCGCAGCCCGGCGGCCGTGCGGTCGGCGGTGGCCGCCCTGGAGCTGGAGCCGCCCGCCTCGCCCGAGCCGCCCGCGGCGCCCTCCCGTCGCCCCCCTGGTGCTGGTCATGGGCATTCCCGGCGCGGGCAAGAGCCGCCTGGTCGCGGGCCTCACGGGTTACGAGCGGCTGAACCGCGACGACCGCGGCGGCTCGCTGGCCGCCCTGGCCCGCGAGCTCGGCCCGCCGGGTCACCCAGGCGCCCGGCGGCTGGTGCTCGACAACACCTACCTGACGCGGGCCTCCCGCAATCTCGTGGTGTTTATGGGCTCGCGACGGCGCTACGCAACGGTGTCATTGAACTAGCGGCAACCAAGCGCGCCGTGGCCGGAAAGAACGAAGCCGTTGAAGTCCTTTTCGCCTATCTGACAGGTCCAGAGTTCAGGCAGCGGGTTGAAGCCATCGTGCGGACTTTTGGCGACATGCAAGCGATATCTGGAAGAAGAGAGGCGTGTGGCCGCGCGGAGGTGGGCGAAACGCGAGAAGCAGATCACACGCGTCACAGAAAATACGGGCGCTATGTACGGAGATATCCTCCAGGGCCTCCTCGGGTCCTCAATGCATGGCATCCCGCTACTCGAAGACGGATCCGAAGGAGAGTCAACCGCAGCTGCGGAAGAGAAAACAGCTTGACGGGCAGAGGACGTCGCCCGATTTCAATGAAAGGAAATATAGATGAATAAACAATGTCAATCGGGTCTCGATGATCGCTGTCGCGACGGCGATGGAAGCATTCGAAGGAAAAGGGGCGATACGCTCGTGGGGACACTGCGCCGCGAATATGGTCCGGACTTTGCTCCCGGTGCGAGAAGCGACATGAAACTCGAAACTCTGCTTGAGCAAGAAGGCGCGGATTCGTTAAGCGAATATCTGCGTCGGAGAAGATAGGAGCGACACGTGGCAACACATAGAATTGTTTGCATCACTAAGCACCCCACTCACCAGGATCGATATCACCGGATCACTCATGTGGGCGTGGGCACGGACGCGGCGACAGCGTCCCAAAAGCTCGACGTGGCCACGGTCATAAGCAATATCAAGTCGGCTTCGGGTGATCGGTACTACGTCCAGGGTTCTGATAATTCGAAGGCCAGTGTGATCGTCCGTCGCTGCCCTCACTGCAACAGCCATCACGACGTCATAGCTACAACGTCGGACGACACAAGGAAAGACAATCTCCTGGAACTGAGAGAATGCAGTTGGCGATAGAAGTCGGAGATACCGACAGTTTCGATCGAAGGAAAACGGCGCTGGTCGTCAACGACCTTTGCCAGCCTCTGTTGAATAGACGGGTGCGCCCTGAGGGTCAAAGCGAAGAATTAGTAATGAAGGCTTCTTGATCAGCCAAAATTCGGCATCAGGGGCAAATTGGAGTCGGCCACGAGAGGGCCTCGGAATCGAAGTCAGCGCACATCAACGGTGACGCGACCGGCCTTGCCTTCCTTTAGCCATTTCTTACGAACCGCTAGCAGGAAAAGCTCTTGGACATCGAATTCTGGAGGCAGGTTTGCCAAATTTTCTCTGCGAATCCTGAACAGTTCTCTTCGGAAGCGTGGATAGGCGAACGACTTTCCATTCAGAGGTCTAAATGCCTTCTTCGCGTTGAACACTTAACCCTCCACATTCAATGATGAATGGCCTTCCTGCGCTTGTCAAGAAGAAGGCATCGACGAACCCCACATCCGGATAACGGCAGAAGGGCTTTACGTCCGAGAGGACCGCCGTCGGCCCTTACGAAGTTTGCTTCCCGCGGATGGACGACCCGGTGGCAGTATGAAACTAACGACCTTCGGTGCGTTTGGGGCTCCGATAGCAGGGCCGAGACGTGCAGGTGAATGTCTTCGTCCCACGCAGTAACCAGTGACCGCAATAAAGGCGAATGCGTTGCAACGGGCCGCAATTGGCCATCGGCCAGTCTGACCAGCATTAAGCTCTCGTCTCGGCCATCATTGCTCTCGCGAATCTTGTATGGACTGAACTTGTGAACGGACACGAGCAGATTATTCTTTTCCAATCGCTGCCTTAATTGGGCAAGCTCGGACGCAGCCCTTTCGCCGCGAAGCATTTCAGTAAGGTAAGCATTGACGCGTGCGAGAGACTGAGGGGAAATGTCTCCTTTCCGCTTCC
The DNA here is from genome assembly GCA_963744275.1 of uncultured Alphaproteobacteria bacterium. Taxonomy (GTDB): domain Bacteria; phylum Pseudomonadota; class Alphaproteobacteria; order Rhizobiales; family Xanthobacteraceae; genus VAZQ01. Next base: position 14,990 of record CAVUSX010000012.1, on the reverse strand, counting down.
AAATACTCTTTAACGTGAACTGTCTGCTTAGGACTAATCCGAGACAATTTCTCAGCATCGGCGTGGCATTACTCGTTTTCTTTAATACTTGAGTCCACCAGCCGTCGTCAAATTTCCCAATGTCGATCAGCAGTTTCGTAGCCGCTGTTTCGTCCAGTTCTTTCTCTGACCCGAGGTCGGCCAGCACTTGCAGAAACTCCGCGCAATCAGGTTCATCAAATGCCTTTGCTGAAACGAATCGGAAGGCAGCCCCTATCTGTGCGACCTTGTGGTGCCGGACGAGAAATTGGTTGCTACGCGCCCGGGAAACATAAAACGTCTCGAGAGCGCTAAAACCCCGTTCTTCGACCGCGCTAGTCAGGCCGAGGATTGGGTGGCCGATGAGAATGAGATTTCCGATGAGTCGCTCTATGTCGTAAGCGGCGAATTCGAATCCGAGAGCGCGGCCATCTCTGAGGAGATAGTCGGCTCGGTCAACATCGATTTCCCCGTCCACCAAGGAATGCAACCATTGGACAGCACCGGCTCGGGGTTTGGGAAGAAAATAGAAATTACCGTCAACTTCGAGGATTTTCCTAGCCATCGCGTATGCAGCACGCACGGCGGGTTTGGTCTCTGGACGGACCAAGCTTTGAAAAACGAGGGTCGCCAAACTGTGGCCAATCACCTCGTGAGGCGGACCGCCGACAAGGTTTGTGAGTCCCTCAGCGATCGCCTCGGACCTTCTGGCTTTGGCTGAAAGGTAGTCCTCCAAAGCAAACTCAAGATCGTGGCTGAAAGGTAAATGCCCCAGATCATGAAACAGCGCTGCAAGTCGCAGTCCAGCCTCCGCAAGCGCCAGCAACCGCTTGAGGTCGGCACTCTGCCGGCGTAATCGGGCGTGTCTGAAGACCGCTCGGGGAGCTTGCAGCCCTCCTCCTCCTTCAACGGGATCAGTCGTGAGTAAATAATCGAGGTCTTCCTGTTTGACGCTAAAATTCTTAAACAGATCGAGGCTCTTTAGCTCCTGAAAAAAAATCAACGCGACTGACTCGTCCGCGTTCTCCAGACAGGAAACAAGAAATCTGGAAGCGAGATGCATGGCTCCGAGACTATGCGCGAAGCGAGAGGTTCTTGCCTCGGGATAAACAAAATGTGCCAGACCGGTCTGATTTATCTGTCGCAGCCTCTGCGTTACGGGATGATCCACCAGGATGCGTTCATGGCCGGCTATCTGGAGATACCCGTGCACAGGGTCGCGAATTAAGAAGGGTTTGTGACGTATAGGTTCAGGCACGAGCTCCCCAAGGACAACCTAACACACCTGGCAATAAGGCGCGCTAGCGCTGGTCCTATAATAGTTAACTGAGAACTAGCCCTATTCTCGTGTCGCACCTGTGCGTGCAGGCTGTGTCCCGGAGTGTCCGAGAATCGCAATGTTTTCATGTCATTGGGGAGGTTTGAGCGAGAAGGAGATTCCCCGATGGGCCCAAGTTGGGCTCACCAGGTTATTGAGCACGTTGACACGATCAAACTAACTCAGCAGCTTTTATCAGACGAAGCTCGCTTTCTGGAATGAGCAAAGCAAAGACCTGATAGGTGCTATCGAAGGCCTCCAAATAAAACGACTCCGAACAGCCGGAGATGGGAGAGGCGATTCGGCATCTCTTGGTGAATATTCGATTGAGAGCACGCATTGGAAGCCTTGCGGCCAGTGCGTTTTCCTGGGTGTACAAAACGTTTGGCCATTGGACTTGGCCAAACTTGGCAATGAAGGACGGTGAGGCTATGGCGCGTCGGAGGTGAAAGGCGTACCCGCGGCCGAGCTTCATAGACCGGTTGTTCGAAGACTAGGAGAGCACAAATTCTATGACTCTGCGCGACAAATCTACGGAAGGCTGCATAGTTCGACGCGCCAAATTTCTTCCCCAACTGCATGGGAGTCTTGAGTTCGAAGGGGAGGCTTCGCGCCTCTTCCTCGAAGCGGACTCCCTGGAACAAGAACTTCAGAGGCGAAGACACTGGCCTCGCGCTCAAATTGCTGCTGGATTTCGGGATCGAGATTTGTTTCACCATCTTCCATGAAGGAATAAGTGTCTCGCTGCCACGGCAGATAGCCGTGTCCGGTCTCGTGCAACGACACGAAGCGCTGCTTGACGCGCTTCAAGGTCAGGTCCAGATAGATCATCCGGTCCCGGGAATCAAACAGCCCGAGAACTTTGTCGAGGGCCTTCTTGATGGTCCTCTTCGCTGCGCCGTAAAGCCTGCGCAAGAATCCGGAGTCTAGAGAAGCGTCGCGCTCGACGGAGAGTTTTGCGGCGGCGATGATGTCCGCGATCGGTGTCGGATATCTGACCGTAGGCGCCGGCCTCGCGAAGCAGCCGGTCCGCGCGCAGCCGCAAATAGCGCGGTAGGAATCGGGTGTGACGGTCGAATCGTCAGGTCTTCCCATCTGTTTTCTTGGCTTGCGAACGAATGAAATTCAGATATCCGAGCAAATGGACTTCTTCTTCCTTGGTGATGTCCTCAAACGACGAAGCCGGGAGTCTTCCGGATTGTTGAACGGGGCCGGTCTGCTCGGGCGTCTTCTGGACATACCCGGCGCGCTCCATCAGCGTTTCGTAGGGCACTCGATACAGGGTTGCGAGCGAATGCAGGATGTGCGGCGAAGGTTTTGTCACCTTGCCGTTTTCCAGTTGGCTCAGGTACGCGTTGGAGATGTCGGTCGCCTCCTCGACATCGCGAAGCGCGAGACCGCTTTTCGTTCTTACTTCTTTTAGATAGCTGCCGAGGGCCTGGGCCGCAGAAGATTTCGGTGTTTGTCCTCCCATAAAGCGCTCCTTTCCAGGGCTGGGCCCTTCAGAACAGAGAATTTAGCAGACTCTGCTCGACAAATCAAGCAGTGCGCTATTCATGCTTGACAAACTACGCAGTGCGTTGTATTGTGAAGTTATGGGGCTGTCGTCGCGAGCCCCAAAATCAAATTCGAGGTGCACCATGGAAACTAGGAAATGAAGGTACGCAGGTTCATCAGGAATGGGCAGAGGTGCTTGATCACCCTCTGCCGCCGGAAATCGAAGGATACAAGGCGGGCGGCAGTGCCCGGGAGTCTCGCAGGGTTGAGAGTCCGTCTTGGCTTACAGCGGTGGCCGGATGGCGCGGAAGTACATATCCACGCGAAGCTGTCGGATACGCTGAGGGAAGTGATGGGGCATGGAGCGAAGGCGCTCGGCGAAGAGCTGCTGCCGCCGGATGCGCGCAGTGCCCTTGGACTTTCTGCGGAACCGGCGCGGGCACGAGTGGAGTGAGCCGATTCGAGATCTCGAAGACTCCGCTCTGGGTCGCCCTGGCGCACGGTGACTCAAGGCGCTTTGGGATCGAGTATCGCCTTGCCGTTCGAATCAACGCGCGTTGGGGCGTGGCGCCTCATGATCCGATCACGCCGCGGCAGCTGCTGGAGGCGTTCGAATTCAATCCGGCCGAATACAGCCTCTATCACACGCACAGCGCGAGATCCGCTGCCTCCGGACACGCCAATCAAGGTGCACCGCGGGGAGTGCTTCGAGGCTCAGAAGGATGGACGCTACGGTTCGAATACCGTAGCGTCCCCTCGGGGCCTGCAGACGATTGAGGAGGATGTGGAAGCGGTACAAGGCGGCGGGATTCGCGGCTGCGGTTTTTCACGGAAGGCGGGCAGCGATACGTGGAAGTCGGAAATCTGGAGATTCCTTCTCCGCCGTGGTCCGCTCCGGTTTGCGCAATTTTGATCGCCGTCCCGGGCACATATCCGTCGGGTGGCCTCGACGCTTTTTATCTCGCGCAAGGTGTGCACCAAGGGGGTGCGGTTCCGAATCAGCAGGCGGCTGTCACGATTGCCGGCCGTTCGTGGGGACTGATTTCCTGGCATTACGCGCAAGATCGCCCGTGGAATCCTTCGCGTGATGATCTCGCCTCTCACATCGCCCACTGCCGAGGATATTTCTTGAAGCGAGGTGTCCGATGAACATTCGAATTTCGGAGAAGCACTGGGCGGAAGTCGAACGATTGACGTCCGCTGTCGTTTGTCGACGACTTGGAATTCCCTCCGGAGACGGGTTGTATTTTGCTGGTGGCGGAGAACGACCACGCTCTCAGGCCGTCACTCCTGGTGGCTGAAGTGCTTGCGCCGGAGTACGGCGACCTTTTAGAGCAGGGCAGTGGCGGGATTACATTCGCGAGTCGCTTTCTGCGAAGGGCGCTTCTGCGCGTACGGGAGCGGGGTCTTAAAGGTTTTCTGACTGTGCACACGCATCCAATGTCGGACCAGCGCGTTTCGTTTTCCTCCTTCGACGATGCCAACGATCCGGAGTTGATGGCGAAATTTCTACGAACTGGAACCGAACGGGACATTTGGAAGCGTTGTGCTGGGTCGAAATTCGATTTGTGCGCGAGCTGTGGCGGAACGGCGCACCTGTTTATCTGAAGGAGCTCGTCTGCGTGGGGGAGCAATTGTCATTCCGGGAGCTCGGTGGAAAGCCAATGAAGGAACCTCCCAAGCCCAGAGCGATTTTTGATCGCGGTTCGGCTGCTCACCGGAGCCGGAGCCATGTACCAGATGTCGAAACTTCCGCATCGCCGTGATTGGCGCGAGCGGCACGGGCTCGTTGATGGTTGAGTTGCTGTCTGCGCGCCGGCGCAGGCGAGATTGTGTTGTTTGAGTTTGATGTAGCCGACGAAACGAATCTGAACCGCGTCCTTCATCTCAGGCAGTGCGACGTAGAGGTCGAAAGCGGGCAAGGCGGATCGACTTCGAGACGCAGTGCGTGAAACCGGATTGCCGACGAAGGTCACCGTCATCCACGGAGGGGACATCCGCGATGCTGCGGTTGCGGACGAACTGCGCGGTTGCGATCTTCTGGTTGGATGCGTTGATCGCGATTGGCCGCGGTTGATCCTGTGCGAAGTCGCCTATCAATATTTGATTCCCTATATCGACCTTGGGTCTGAAATCGGGGCGATCGATGATGCGATCCAGAGTCTTGACGCGCGCGTATCTTACATTGCGCCCGACCGCCCGTGCCTGGAGTGCGCGAAGGTCATTCGTGAAGAACGGATTCGTGCTCGAGGGCTACGGGGAGGCGGAGAGAGCGCGAGTGATTGGCATGGGTTATTCGAAGGATCTTGCGCTTCGGGCCCCGGCAGTGATGGATCTGAATATGAGGGCGGCGTCCGCCGCGATGCTTTGGATTCGGCATCTGCTTCAGCCGTTTCTAGCGACGCCTCTTCCGCATGCGTTGAAGGAGACAGTCACGAATCTCAAGGCGAAACAGGTGAACTACGCCCGGAATCCGGAGTGCCGCGTGTGTGGCGAACCGCTGCGCCTCGGAAGCGGAGGCCGGTTTCGTCTGACAACGACGCGGCGCGAGAATTGAGTGCTCCGAACAAGCCGACAGGCGCGGACAAGAAGGGTTTCGCGTAACCCTCTAGGCATGATCGAAGGCGCTTTGCGCTTGCATGGAATCGGAAGGCTGGTGCATAGTGGCGCGCTGTAACATACATTTTATTGAGGGAATCCCGCATACCAATGGAACACTTTCGAATCGTGCAGACGCTTTGCCGCATCGGGCTTGGAGCCGAGAATCCCGCCTTTCGCTTCCAGGTTGAGCGTCTGGCGAAGGCGCTTCGGGATTCCGGAGATGCGGAAGAGGCGGAAGAAATTGACGAGCTGCTGAAGACGGAGGGGCATGGACCGGTCGATGAAACCGAGCCGGATTGTTGCCTCGCGGCAATTGTTATCGGGTGAGGAACTTACGGTGCGGGTCGGATCGCCAGTCGATCGGGAAACGGGCGCGCCGCTCGCTGAGATTCACTTTCCCGTGGAGTCGTCGAGAAAGCTGGTCTTCGACGAGGTGCTGGCGACTGCGGTGGAGCGAGTGATGGAAGAATGGGCCACGCGGACCGCCTGGAGGAACTCGGACGCGTCACCGCCTAGGGCGTGCATGCTGTTTGGAAAACCCGGAACGGGCAAAACAAAACTGGCGTATTGGCTCGGCGAGCGATTGGGACTTCCGATCTGGTCATAGCTCGCCTCGACGGGTTGATTAGCTCTTTCCTGGGAACCACGGCTCGCAATATCGGTTCGCTGTTCGACTTCGCAAATCGCTATCGCTGCGTGCTCCTGCTGGATGAATTTGACGCGTTCGCGAAGCTCCGGGACGATCCGCAGGAGGTCGGAGAAATCAAGCGCGTAGTCAATGCGCTTCTTCAGAATCTGGATCGGCGGGCCGCAACCGGATTCACGGTGGCCATTACGAATCATGAGGGATTGCTAGACCCGGCAGTGTGGAGGCGTTTTGAAGTGCGAATCCACGTCCCTCTTCCGGAGTACGGCGAGAGGCGCGAAATTCTGCGGCAGTATTTGGAACCCGTTGCGGTCGAGGATGCACAGCTTCGTGTCGTCGCCAGCAATTTCGGAGGGAATGACGGGTGGAGACCTGGAAGCGATGGCCAGATAGCATCAAACGGTTTATCGCGATCCATGGCCTGGCAGACACCAACTTTCATCGATGCTTTGCAGGGCTTACGCGATTACGCATGCGACGGCGGACAGAGGAGGTCGTGGGTCGCTGCTGCTCGAAGAGCCGCAAGAAATCGCGCGAATGCTTCTTTCTCAGCACGAGAGATTTCTGTAACCCAAGGTGATGTGGGAGATTTTCTTGGGCAAGGATCAGGCCACCATCAGCCGCTGGATGAAAAACGATTCGGGCCGCATGAGGCGGATCGCCGCAAATGCCTAATAATCCTGTGCAAATCGTCTTGAACACGAGGGACTTCTTCGTCATTCCCGAACCGAAAATCGCGTGGGCCGGCGAAGGACTTTTTCGAGGATCGCGACCAGGAATTTGCAGAGCATCGGGACAGATTGCTGGAGCAGGTGGAAGGCATCAAGAGTTCCTTCCAGAAGTCGGGAGTCACGTCAGGTGTCCTCAAGGTGAAAATGAGGACGAGAGGCATGGGCCAAAAGTCATCGGCCGAACCGGGCCTTGTTTCCTCCGAATAAACGGCCCTGCGTAGGTGTGTCGGGTGTCGGCGAGCTGTTTTATTTGGTCTCGGCGGGAGATCTTCCGGAGCTCGAAACGGAGATCTGCGAAAGCGGAAAATGCGACTCGTTGGCTCAAAAGTAAGAAAAGCGACGAGGTGTATGCCGCACCTTCCGATCAGAGAAGCGACGTTGGCGCAGTCGAGACGATAGCACTGCCAACGCCGGCAGACAAAAGAAACTTTCAGCGTGAACAGCGCGTTGCGTGGCTTTCCGATCCTCGAACATCCGGTACATATCTGGTTGAAATTTTCTCGCCTGCCCCCGACGGCGACTAATCCGAGATTCGTCTCAGCTACTTACGATCGTGTTCTTCGGGAAATTCAAGACAGGTCGCCGATAATAAACTTGCTGCGGAAACATTCGTGCTGGACGTCGGAGTAGGAGCTTCCGCGGTACGGCTGCGAACGTGTTCGGGATAAAGCTGGTCGACTCCGATCCGAATCGGCATTTTTAATCGACTCGGCAGGCGACCATGAAAAACTGCTGTCGCTGCTGGATTCGCATGCGTATGTCAGACGAATCCTGCTGCCACCAATTGTTGTGGCGGCGCGGCTGAGAAAAGTCCGACGAGGATGGTCCGCCTGCGACGCCTCCACCCCTACCCGATGCGGGCTACAACTATCCGAAAGTCGGAATCATTGATGGCGGAATTGCGCCGCTGTTGGGTCCGTGGGTTCTTGGCTCGCATGGAGTCGTAGCGCCGGAAGACCAGGACCTCGATCACGGAACATTCATCGGTGGACTGCTGGTTGCGGCGAAGCAATTGAACGGAACGCTAGTTTGCGCTGAAGAGGATGGATGCCGCCTTTTCGACATCAGTGTTTTTCCTGATGCGGACAAGCCTGAGGTATTCGCAAATTACTATCCGAAGGGCTTTGCGCGACTTCATCGCGTGAGATTGCTTCCGGAGTAGCGGCTGCGAAGAAGCAGCATGGAATACGGGTCTTCAACTTGAGTTTGAACCTGCAGGATCCGGTTCAGAACGATGACTATGGAATCGTTGCGAGCTTGCTGGATCGTATTGCGGACGCAAACGATATTCTCTTCGTGATTTCTGCCGGAAACCTCGAAGATGCCGACTGCCGGCAGGAATGGCAAAAGAATCCGGAAGATGTGCTGAAGTATCTGGCGGCACGGAGAAGCAATGACACCGTTCTGCAGCCAGCCGAGAGCAGTCGCTCGATCGCTGTGGGTGCGCTGAATCCTCCCGGATGTGCGCCTCGCCTAGAAGGTGTTCCTGCGGCGTATTCGAGGAGAGGGCCGGGACTTCGTGTCGGAGTGAAGCCTGATGTTGGGCATTTTGGTGGTGCGCGACCGAAGGGCACGACAGTCACAACGGGCTTACAGGCGTGGGACGGCGCAGGCGCAATCGTACATGGTACGGGACCAGTTACGCGGCACCATTGGTCGCGAAAGCTCTTGGCTTCGCTCGAAGCACAAGTGGCAACACCTATGAGCCGAGAGACCCTAATCGCGATGCTGATTCATAGCTGTAACTTGCCCCCCGCCTTGGGAAGGAGGCACTTCGAGAAGTCGCTCGACAATTTACGGGATTTGGGATGCCGACATGCAGCCGGTCGATGCTCGATACGCCCGATCACAGCATCACGTTGGTTTTCTCTGACGTTCTGCTGGCGCGCCAACGGCTGGAGTTTTCGTTTGCTTGGCCTCGGGGATTGGTGGATAAAGACACTGGCGCATGTCGGGGCGAAGCTAGAATGACATTGGTCTATCGCCCTCCGCTCAACCGATCTTTCGGTGCCGAGTTTGTTCGGGTCAATGTGGACGCTCATCTTGGCCAGGAGGAAAGAAGCAGTTTCAAGAATCGGACGAAGCAATCGCATCTGCCCGGAGACGGAACCGAGGGCCCCTTCGAGCATGAGCTGATCGAACACGGATTGAAGTGGTGGCCGATCAAGTGCTATGAGGCCCGTTTCCGAGAGGCAAGGGCACGTCATCGAATTGGCGGTCTGACTGTTGAATCGATCGTTCGAGCAGAAGACGTTTTCCCGACGATGGGAGTGCCCTTTCGCTGATCCTTACGATCTCGGACCTGAACAATAGCGCGTCTGTCTTCAACGAGCTTCGTCAGTATCTGCTCAACCACCGGGTGAACATCTCGGATATCCGCATCACTCCTAGGGTGCGAGTAAAGATCTAGCCGCGAAGCCGAGTCCGCCTTGTCCAACTTTCTTGTGTGATTTACCCTGCAAAAGCAAATGTCTTAGCTAAGATAGTTCCTTTCAGTGACTGAAATGGAGTGATGAACCGCTAGATTGAGACAATTTCATTGTGCACACTACAAACGATAGAAGCTAGAATTCCCAGCGTTGAGTCCCAACAAGCAGGCGCGTCGACTGTACACGAACTGTGCACGAACGGGTTGTTTTCAGCCTATTGGGGTTAGCTTTTGAGCGAAAGCAGTTCCCCGATGTATTGGAAACGTTAGTAGTTGAAGTTATAGAAAGAGTGTGTGGAGACGAGTCTGCTGCTTTGCAAGCAGGGGGTCAGGGGTTCGAATCCCCTCACGTCCACCAACTGTTTCTCTGATTGCAAAACACTTACGAGATTCATCTCCGCCTCAATCTTCCAGATTAGCGCCCTGGAGTGAAGCCCTAGAGTGAGACAATTTGATCGTGCACACTTTCGGAGCGGCAAATTAGTTCCGGCTAGGCCGTAATCTTTCCAGAAATGGCGGCAGGCGTCTGACAGGGTCGAGAGAAAATCGTTTTCTATCGCCGTACCTCTCGGCCCGGCGTCGTGACCCGCAAAGGTCATCATTTGCTCTCCTTGGGAAAGTGGGGACGCAGAGCGGCGGCAAGGATGCGGTCGAGCATCCGGTCGGGCAGGATCGCGAGCAGAGGCAGCAGTGCGGCCTCGCGACCAACGGTGTAGCGAGTACGAGGCCGCTTGCTGGTGATCGCGTCCGCGATGACTCGACCTGCCTCCTCGGCAGGCACTCCCTTGGGGATAGCCGCCTCGGCCTGCGAGATGATTGAATGCATGAGCGTGGCGTAGCGACCACGCTGCTCAGTGGTCATTCCGCTGGTGATGCGCTCGCCAGTGACAGCGACCCGCCCGAGCATTTCGGTCGTGACGGCAGCCGGTTCGACCACAATGACCTTCACTCCAAGCGGCTCGACCTCTCGGCGCAATGCATCGCTGACCGCTTCGAGCGCGAACTTCGTGCCTGCGTAAGGACCATAGGTGGCCATCGCGATCTTGCCGCCCACGGAGCTGATGTTGACCACGCGACCCTTGCTGCGGATCAAGCGCAGGCAGGAGTGCCTGGATAACGGCGATGTGGCCGAAGAAGTTGACCTCGAACAGGCGTCGCCACTCGTCGATCGCGAAGACCTCGACCGGTGCGTTGACCCCGATGCCGGCGTTGTTCACCAGCGCCCGCACTGCCCGGCCCTGCGGATCCTCGTGCACCCGAGTAGCTAGCGCCCGGATGTGGTCCGGGTTGGTGATGTCGATGATGAGCGGCTCTATGCCCGGCCCCCGGATTGCGTCGGCGTCCTGGTCGCGCCGGACGCCCGCAAGGACGTGGAACCCCCGCCGGGCCAGTTCGCGCGCGGTGGCCGCACCGATGCCGCTAGACGCACCAGTGATTATGACGATCTCTTGGATTTCAGGTGACGTTGTCATGACCGCAGTCCTTTCTTTGTAGAGCGAGGAGCGAAGCGCGCTGCGAGGAGCTTCGTCCGTCCCTCTAGCACCTCCATCGAGGGCTTGTCCGCGAACAATCCGTCCAACGCGAGGAGGAAGACCTCTGTGCTCGCATCGTCGCCCAGGATGGCAGCGACGCATTCGTACACGACCTTGCGGTAGAGCGCCTCACTCTTGGGGTCGATCAGCTCACAGGTCTCCAAGAACTCGCTCCCCATGGGCGTGCCGACCATTTCGGCCCAGGGCTCGAGCGCCATCAACCGGCACACGCTGAGCAAGCGCTCGTAGGGGCTGGCAGGCCCCTTTGCCGCCAGCTTCGCAGCAGGGTGCCGGGAAACCAGCCAGTCCACGAAGACGGCCTGATAGATCTCCTCCTTGTCCTTGAAGATCCGGTAAAGCAGCGTCCGCGAGAGGTTGGCGCGTTTGGCGATGTCCTCGAACGCCGTCTTCGCAAAGCCGAAGTTCAGGAAGCACCAGCGCGCGGCGGTGAGTATCTTCGCGCGCCGGACGGCAGCCACCTCATTGTCCGTTATCATTTTCGGCATAAAGACATTATGACATATTTGGCAATATTTGTCACAACGTCTGGACATTCTGCGAGGGTACGGTCGCCAGGACACGTCGTTCGTGCTGAAGGAGTCTGGAAAGACTGTTGAGGAGGTCGTCAGCCGCAAGCACGACGGCCATTAATCTAGAGTTTCTCGTTTGGGAGTGGAGTGGACCCCGAAATTGAGACAGGCGAATAAGACACATTTCCCAGCGAATGGAGAATCGTGTCATGGGTCTGAATCGACGGAAGTTCACGCGGGAGTTTAAGGAAGCCGCAGTTCGGCGGCTGGAGTTGGGGGCATCGGTGGCCGAAGTGTCCCGTGCCTGCGAGGTAAACCCGAACGTTTTGCACCGCTGGCGGCGCGAGTTGCGCGAGTTTGGCGCCAAGGCGTTTACCGGACCGGGCCGGAATCGCGCCGATGAAAATCGTATCGCTGCGCTGGAACGAAAGGTGGGCCAGCAGGTAGTGGAGATCGATTTTTTGCGGGGATGCTTGCAGCATGTCGAGGAGCAGCGGAGGCTGCAGGCATTGACTACCCGCAACTCGTCTACCCGTACCTCGAAAAGCAAATGAGCCTGGCCATCCCCATTACGACCAGTGAGCTCTGCCGACTGGCCGAGGTCAGCCGTGCGGGCTTCTATCGCTGGAAGGCCCAAGCCCCGTCAGCCGACCCGGACATGGAACTGCGCGACGAGATCCAGCGCATCGCTCTGGAGTTCAGCTATTACGGCAGTCGCCGCGTCACGCGGGAGTTGCACGAGCGCGGCTGGCTGGTTAACCGCAAGAAGGTGCAGCGGCTGATGCGCGAGGACAACCTGTTGTGCCTACGCAAGCGCCGGTTCATCGTGACCACCGACTCTAATCATGCTTTGCCGGTGTATCCGAACGTGGCGCGGGAAATGGTGCTGACGGGCATCGATCAGCTATGGCGCTCCGACATCACCTACGTTCGGCTGGAAACGGAGTTCGTGTATCTGGCGGTGGTCTTGGATGCGTTCTCGCGCAAAGTCGTCGGCTGGGCGCTGGACCGCACGCTGGAGGCGAGGCTGACCATCGAAGCCTTGCAGATGGCGCTCAGAACACGTAAGCCCGCTGTCGGCTTGGTGCATCACTCCGATCGCGGCGTGCAGTACGCCTCGGGGGACTACACCGATCTGCTCAAAGCCCACGGCATCCAGATCAGTATGAGCCGCCGCGGCAATCCCTACGACAACGCTCAGTGCGAGTCGTTCATGAAGACGCTCAAGTACGAGGAAGTCTATCGCAACGAATACCGGGATCTGGCCGAGGCCCGCGCCCAGATCGGCGCGTTCCTGGACAAGGTCTACAACCAAAAACGCTTGCACTCGGCACTGGGCTACCTGCCTCCGACCAAGTTCGAAGCGCAACTGGCGACGAAAAACACAGAGGCGGCTGCGCCGCAACTGGTCGCATGAGTTTTCTCAGGCATCAGCGATCTTTCCGTCCGATGGGAAAAGAACAAACCGGGAGCGGGCTTGGCGCCCACTCCCGGCTCTCATCGGCTCGGATGAGTCGCAGCCGATTATTCCTCGGCGGGTCGGTCTCCACCGGAGCCCGCTTCCGCTTCATCGGCTGCGGTCAGAATGCTGTACAGTGGTCCTGCCGGTCGAGCAATTTGCAGCGAACGGCAAACAGTGTCTTATTCGGTTGTCTCAGCCGAGGGGTCCACCCCAGAGAAGAAGCGCGGAACTGCACCGGATAAGCTAACCGAACTTCCGCAGCATTAACCGAAGCCATTAGGAAATTGTGACTACTTTGAGTCGCTCTTTTCAAGAACGGCAAGAGGTAGCGGCTTTGTTTGCAAGGCAGCGTTGAGGGAGTGGTGCTTGATCGCCGCGGAAGTGGCGTGTAGTGAAGACCTACCCTCTTGCAAGTGGTGCGTAGATCGGTAGGATGAGCGCTATGTATGTGCGGCGCTGCTACCGAAAGAAGAACGGGAAGCGGCACGCCTATTGGGCCCTGGTGGAGTCGTTTCGAACGGCGCGGGGTCCGCGGCAGCGGGTGGTCGCGTACCTTGGGGAACTGGATGAGCGTGGCCGGATTGGAGTGCAACAAGCGGTACAGCCGGCCTCCATCGCACAAGCGCATTTATTCCGTCAGGTGGGCAGCCGGAGTGGGTAGAAGTCGACATTCGCGGGGTGCGGGTGGAACGGAGTCGTCAGTTTGGGGGCGGTGGCTGGGTTAGAGCTTCTTCGTCAACTGGGCCTTTCTGCACTGCTCGATGAGGTTGCCGCAAGGGCGGGAAGGGATTTCCTGGAGTGTGATGGCGGAGATTCTGGTGCTGGGGCGCATGATGGAAGCCTCCAGCGAGCTTCGACTGGCCGAGCACACCTATGAAGCCAGCGCCTTGGCGGAGTTATTGGGAGTGCCGGCGGAGAAGGTAAACGACGATCGTCTCTATCGGAGCCTGGATCGGTTATTGCCGCACAAGACGGCCTTGGAGAAGCATCTTCAGCAGCGCTTGGGCGAGTTGTTTCAGCTCGACTACGACTTGCTGCTCTATGACGTCACCAGCACCTACTTTGAGGGCGAAGCGGCAGCTAACCCCCAGGCGCAGCGCGGCTATTCGCGGGATCATCGCCCCGACTGCAAACAGGTCAACATTGCCATGGTGGTGAGTCGCAGTGGTCTGCCTTTGGGATATGAAGTGTTCGCCGGCAACCGCAGTGACGTCACCACGGTGGAAGAGATCGTCGCGGCCATGGAGAACAAGTACGGTCAGGCCAACCGCATTTGGGTGATGGATCGGGGCATGGTCTCGGCAGAGAACGTTGAGTTTCTGCAGAAGGGTGGTCGACGCTACATCCTGGGCACCCCCAAGAGCATGCTGCGTAAATTCGAGCAGCAGTTACTTGACGAGACATGGAAGGAAGTCCACGCCGGGCTGGAAGTGAAGCTTTGCCCCGGGCCGGAAGGCCAGGAGGTTTTCATCCTCTGCCGCAGTGCCGAGCGGCGCCTGAAGGAGCGGGCGATGCACGATCGCTTCGAACAGCGCATTGAACAGAAGCTGGAACAGATGGCCGCCAGTTGCCGCCAGCGCAAGCAGGATCCACTGCGGGTGGCTCAACGCCTGGGCAAGCTCCTGGGATGGAACAGCCGCGCTGCAGGCTTATTTCGTGTGCACATCCAAACCGATGCGCGGGCGGAGCACACCTGCGAGTGGAGCAAGCGAGAAGAGTGGCGCGATTGGGCCAGGCTGAGCGAGGGCTGTTATCTGCTGCGCAGCAACGTCACCGATTGGAGCGGAGAAGAACTCTGGCGTGCCTACATGCAACTGACAGAAGCCGAGGCTGCCTTTCGCATCCACAAGAGCGATCTGTCTCTGCGCCCTGTCTGGCACCATCTCGAGCGCCGCGTGCAGGCCCATATTCTGGTTTGCTTTCTCACCTATGTGCTCTGGAAAACGTTTGGCCGCTGGTGCCATGATGCAGGACTTGGCGATGAACCGCGAAAGATCTTCGCTGAACTCGGACAGATCGCCTTAGTCGACGTCGTCTTGCCCACGCGCACCGGCATCTCGATCCGCAAGCGCTGCGTGAGCCGACCCACCGAACATCAAGCCATCTTGCTCCAGCGGCTCGGCCTGGAACTTCCGACCAGCATCGAATGTGCCGAATTGTAGTGAAGACTTCACTACCCCTGCGCTGAAAACAAGGACTTACCGCCGCAACTGCGGAAGTTGGGCTA
>CAVUSX010000011.1:0-284968 GCA_963744275.1 uncultured Alphaproteobacteria bacterium | reverse complement strand
AGGCCAGTTGCGCCGCTTGGGCTTGCTGAAACCCGGTTTGCACCGCTGCGAACGGGCCGGCGGGAGTGGCGTTCACATCCAGCACCGTGATGAGACCGGCCTTCACCAGGGACTCCAGAATGTGGCCATGACCCCGGTATTCACCGGGAAGAACACCGTAGGATCAGCAACCCCGCCGCACAACAGCGTGGGGGAATTCGGCGCCCAGGGACCATTGCGCAGATCGTTTTTGTAAAACGCCAGGCGCAACGGCTGGGTCGGCGCAGCGGCCGCGAGCGGCGCGCCGGCGCGTTGCGTGGGCGGAAGCGCGCCGTCGGGGTTCAACGCCGCGTCGAGCGCGTAGCTCACGCGATAGCTGTTGTTGATCAAATAGGGCGAACCGAACCCGGCGGCGAACAACGGAGTTTCCGGACCCGGCGGTATCGGATAGGTGGGGCTGCCGGGGACCGACAGCAACGCCGTCAATTCCGCGGACACCGTGGGATTGTTGGGCACGGTCACTACCGGCGTGGTGCTGTCGAACAGCGCGGTCTGAGGCAGCAAGCCGTTGGCGAAGAGCGTGTTGACCGGGGTCGCGCTCGGCAGCAAGGTTTCGATACCGCTCACGTACGTCGCGGAGTACAGATCGCCGGGAGTGGCATAGATATTCCCGTAGGCCTTCTGATAGCTGGTGCTGAGCAACGGCGAAAATACTGTCGACCCGAGATTGACGCTGCCGAAGAAAATGGCGTCACCAAACGCTTCCAACGCGTAGGGTCCGGACATGGGCGCGGCTCCGGTGATGGTCGCGCCGCTGGCCTCGAGCGCGCGTTGAGTGGCCATCGCCACGTGTCCGCCTTCGGAGTAGCCGGTGATGAACAGCTTGCCGCTGTCGCTGGTCGCAGAGCTCATCGTCTTGGGCAGAGCCGTGCGCGCCGCCGCCAAAATGTCGATCATTTCTCCCGACTGCTGCTCGGCATTGAGAAAGGGGTGATAGCCCAGCGTCGAGATGTCGTAGCCGGCATAGTTCGGAGCCACCACGATGTAACCCTGCGCGGCGAACATGGCGGCGATCAGCGCGCCCTCGGCATTCGAGGTGTTGGTGATGTCGGCGATGTTGAGAGTCTTGTCGGTATCCGTGCCGTGCGCATACAGCACGATGGGACGCGGCCCGGAGCAGGCCGGAGCCGCACCGGTGGGCACCATCAATGCGCCGGACGACTCGGTGGTCTCACCCGCGCCGCCGACGGTCCAGAACTTGACATAGTAGAAATCCACGCCACAGCTGGGGTTGCCGGCGATTTGCAAGAGTTGCGCGCCGCTGCTGGTTCCGGCGAGATCCGCATGGAAAGTCGCGGCGTTCAGCGAGGCAATCCGAAACGGTGGATTCACCGCCAGTGTGCCGTGCGCGGTGGAAGGAGCGACCGTCGAGGTCGGGCTGCTCGATCCACATGCGCACAGCAGTGCAGCGCCCAGAGCCGCACTCAAAGGCGTCAGTAACTTGAACATTCCTGTCTCCTAAGCTTCGCTCACGCGAATTGAATACGATATCCCCGGCGTCTGGGTCGTCGTTATTCTTATGGTAAATACCAGGACGCGATGAAATGAAGTCTACGCCAAACCAACGGCAGCACGCATCCCCTTGACGACGGACCGCGATGTCTGTACGTGCTCCTCAGCGCATGGACGACTGAACGAGCATCGACGGCTCGACGCCGCCGCGCCCGGCCAGCCACGCGTGGATTTGACTGACGATGGCGAGAGCAATGCCTTCCGGCGTCACCGCTCCGATGTCGATGCCGACGGGTCCGCGCACTCTGAATCTAAGCTCTTCCGCGACGGGGCCCAATTCCTGCGCGAGCCGGCTGCGCCGCGCCTCGGGACCCAACAATCCCACGTAGCCGGGGACGCCGGCCTGCGCCAGCTCGCGCAGGTACGATGCGTCGGAGGGCAAGTGATGGCTCATCACCACGGCGGCATGGCAGCTCTCGACGGCGACGACAGAGCGCAACGAGCGCGGATCGCACAGCTTCACGACGGCGCCGGGGAAGTTTGCCGCCACCGCGTAGGCGGAACGATGGTCGGCGACCGACACTCGCCAGCCCAGGGCGCGCGCGGCGCTCACCACCGGCTGTGCATCGGGACCCGCTCCGCAAATCAACACATGCGGGGGCGGTGCGAGGAATTGTACAAATGCCCGCATGCGCCGGCCGCCTTCTTCCCAATCCATGGCGCGCGACGCGCCCTCGCCAAGGGATTGCGCAGCGGCGTGGCTCAGCACGGACGGCAGCGGCGGCGCGGCAGCATAGGTGCCGAGCGGGAATTCTGAGGATTCGTGAACCGAAACCAGCGAGGTCGGTTGACCCGTCTGTGTGGCGCGGCCGGCGGCCGCGAGCGCCGCCGCGGCGGGACTTCCGGGACCCGCCGGCTCGAGCAGCACGCGCATCGCACCTTCGCAACCCGCACCGATGCCGAACAGGATATCGTCGGGGCCGCGCATGTCGTACTCGACGGCGCGCGGTACGCCGCCGTCCAGCACTTCCTGCGCGTGAAGCTTGAGATCCGCTTCGAGGCAGCCGCCGCTGAGCAGCCCCAAGTAGCTCCCGTCGGCCATGATGAGCATGCGCGCACCCGGTTTGCGGTACGTCGAGCCGGCCGTTGCCACCACGGTCGCGAGAACGCGGGAAATCTGATCGGCGGGTGCGCGCTCCAGGAGCAATTCGAGGCTGGTGTCGAGGCGCACGTCGGGGCGGGCGGCTCGAAGCTGCCCGGATCCGATCGGCCGAATCGCAGTGGTGGATGGTCCGGTATGCATGCCCTCCATTGTTTCAAAATCCCGGCGCAAAGTGTGCACAAAATGATGTACCGGATGTGTCCATGATCGTCGACGCAAGGACCGCAATGCCGATCACGAATGGGCCGATCGGCTGCTATCGCCGGCGCGTCAGGCACCCAGCGCGTGGTCTTCGGCGATGCTGCCGGGGAGCGAGAGTGCCCGCGCACGCGTGGGGGTGTCGCGGACCCGCCGCGTTTGGGGCGGCAGCGGTTGGTCGGTCAACAGGGCGAGCAGGCTGGCGTTCGTCGCCTCCACCGAATCGAACGGGGTGCCGTGCCGCGAGCCGCTGGCGCATGCGCGGACCCTACTTTCCGTTTCTGCACTTCCGCCTTAGATTGATTCTTGATGCCTCAGCGACCCGGGAGGCTAGCAGGCATCTGAGGCTTATACCATGACCACCCTCACCGACCGCTTCGACCGCGCGCTCCTCTACGCCACCCACGTCCACGGCGGCCAGCTGCGCAAGGGCACCGGCGTGCCCTACATCGCGCATCTCATGGCGGTCGCCGGCACGGTGCTCGAATATGGCGGCTCCGAGGACACGGCGATCGCTGCGCTGCTGCATGACGCGGTCGAGGATCAGGGCGGGGAGCCGCGGCTCGCGGACATCCGCAACCGCTTCGGCGAGCGGGTGGCGCAGATCGTGCGCGCCTGCTCGGACAGCGTCGCCGACACCTCGGCCGGCCAGCAGAAGGAAGCCTGGCACCTGCGCAAGACGCGCTATGTCGAGCACCTGGGCACGGCCGATGCGGACACGCTCCTGGTGTCCCTCGCCGACAAGATCCACAACGCGCGCTCCATCCTGCGCGACCTGCGCACGCCCGAGGTCGGCGCCGCGGTGTGGGGGCGGTTCAAGAGCTCCAAGCAGGATACGATCTGGCATTATCGCGAGCTCGCAAAGGCGTTCGCGCGGCATCGGCCGGGGCAGCTGGCCGATGAGCTGGGCGAGATCGTGGATGCGCTGGAGAAGGGGTGAGGGCGGGCGTCGCGAGACGATTGCCGGCCATGACGGGCTGAACGCCTCCGGGCAGGCGGACCGTGGTCGATCTGGGCGCATGCAGTTGGCGGCGGCCGCGGCGTAAGTCCTTTATAATCACGACAAATCAATGGCTTATGAAGCCAGCGGCCCCCGCCTGCCGACCTCCGCCAAAGGTATATCCTGTTTTATGCATCGTTGACCGATGTGGGATATCGAGTTGACAAGAGGTGCGGTCCGCCCAACTTTAGGGACGTGCTGCCTTATTAGACCTGACCACCAGCAAAACAGATGAATAGCCCCGCGCTCGTTTTAGCCACCGTGAATGCGCCACACAGCCTGCAGCTGGACGCGCCGGGGCTCGCCCATTGCCTGCTCGATCAGGCTGCGGCGAAGGCCGTGCCGGGCCACATGTCGTCGTTCTTCGGCGAGGTCAGCCCCGCCCTTCAAATCGATTTCGCCCAGCAATTCGACATTACGCAGGCGCAGCTGGTTGCCGCAGCCAAGGCTTTTGCGGCGTATTCGGGCGAGTCCTACCCGCTCGCGGCGTGAGTGCCCTGATCCCACAGGCGGATTGGGCGCGGCTGTTCCGAATAGCGCGTGCGCTCATCCGGCAAGTCAATTCGGAACAGACTGTCATTGACCATTGGACGTTCGGCGGCGGCACCGCGATGATGCTGCAAATCGATCATCGCGAAAGCCATGATGTGGATATTTTTCTGCCTGACCCGCAGCTGCTCCAGTTTCTCGATCCTCAAAAGCGCGATTTCACGTTTGAAATCCGGCCATCCGACTATGCGGGTGACGGAAGCAGCTTTCTAAAATTGGCGTTTGAAGGAATTGGAGAGATCGACTTCATCGTCGGGCACGCGAGGACCTCTGTGCCGACGACACAACGGACCATCGAAGGGGAGACCGTCCGGCTGGAGACGGTTCCAGAGATCGTCACCAAGAAGATCTATCATCGCGGGTCCAGCATCAAGCCGCGCGACATTTTCGACATCGCGGCAGCAGCCGAGCAGCACGCCGATTCGATCGTCAGAGAATTGCGAAGCTATCGCGACCAAGTGACACGAACGCTCGCCACGATGGATAAGCTCAATCCGGATTTCGTGAACCGCGCGATCGCGCAGCTGTCGATCAAGGAAGGATATATTTCAGTCGCCGGGACGGCGATTGAAAGAACGAAAGAAATTCTTCGCACGGTCTAACGGCCCTACGCCCGATCATGCCGGGAGACCGCCCGCGTTCGAGCGCCCACCCCTTTGCCGAGGGCGGGCCACCGCACGCGCGCCGTTGCGGCGCAACGCGCAGGCGCCCCTCGCCTTCAGGCCGCGGTCACCACCGCGCGCACCTCGAGATGCACGCCGGTCTGGTCCTGCAGCGCGACGATCACGCCGAACAGATTGACGGCAGTCGGATTTCCTTTGGGACCGAACATCCGCATCAGGCTTTTGGGCGGCATCTTGGTGACCTTGGCCAGTGCCGGAAATCCCATGGTCGCGTTGATGGTGTCGCGCAGCACCGATTTCGCGGTGTCGACGTCGCCCCCGATCAGGGCCTGCACCGCCTCCGCAAACAATGCCTGACGGAATTTCGCATCCTGCTCGATGCGGGATTTGACGAATTCCTTGAAGCTGCGGGTGAGCGGCATGAGTGAAGCCTACCGTGCGGCCTCGATGAGCTCGATGTCCTTCCTCAGCAACTCGTTGACCAGCTCGTTGAGCGAGGTGCCGCGCGCTTGGGCGCGCTCGGCGAGATAGCTCAGCACCTCCGGGTCGAGATGCAACGGTGGAATCAGCTGCGCGTCGCGGCGAAAGAACTTGACGCGCTCGGCTTTGGAGAAATCGTATTCGTCTTTCATCGCCCGCTTTTAGCGGTGTTGACGCGTCCGGGCAAATCAGTCTATTCGGGAAATTGAAACTCCAGAACTGTGCCCGGCCGGGAAACCGCGCCGGGCTTTTGATTTTGGGCGTGGCCGTAGCGTGGGTTGAGCCCTTGCGAAACCCACGGTCTGTTCGTTTCAACAAACTCGGCGTTTCAACTGAAGCACCGCCGATGGGTTACGGCGCCATCGGGGCTGCGGCGGGTGGCGAGACCTTGCGGGCGCCTAACCCATCCTACGGCGGCCGGCGCTGCGCGCCGGCTGCATGGCTCGGGTGGGCTTGCGGGAGCAGCGGACTGCAATTTTTTCTGTACTTAACAATAGAACAATGGCCGTTTCGCCCAAAATCGCATGCGTTTTTTGAATGGCTCGGTGCACCCACCCTCGCCCCGCGTGCGGGGAGAGGGGCGACACGGCACGGCGGAAAACCGGAACTCGGTCGGGTGAGGGGCGCCGCCGCGAGTCTGAGCTTGCGGTAGGGCCCCGGTGCGCTGCGGAGAGGCTCAGAATCGTGGAGGGCCCCCTCACCCCACCCTCTCCATAGCCCGTCGAAGACGGGCGTAAACGCCCTGATGGCAAGCGGGGCGAGGGAGTGAGAGAGCCGTGCGTTACTTACGGTATGAGTTGCTACGCCCGGTTAAAAGTCACGCCGCCGCCACCGCCGCCTCCGGCAGCCAGTGGTCCAGGAACGCCGGCAGCCAGGCGCGGGCGGGGCCGTCGTGGACGGCGCGGTCGGCGAAGTGGGCGTCGCGCGGCTTGGCGCCGGGGAGCTGCATGCGCTCGTGGCCGCGGGTGGTCCAGCGGCAGATGATGGCGTGGGTGACGTCGGGATGGAACTGCAGCGCATAGGCCGAGCCGTCGTAGCGGAAGGCCTGCACCGGAAAGGTGTCGCCCTCGGCGATCAGCTCGGCGCCCTCCGGCAGCTCGAAGCCTTCGCGGTGCCACTGGTAGACGTGGTCGGGCCACGGCTCGCAGATGCTGCGCGCGAGCGCGGTCGGGCGGATCGGGTAGTAGCCGATCTCGGCCTGGCCGTGCGGATGCGGGCAGACCTTGCCGCCGAGCTGGCGCGCCAGCATCTGGGCGCCCAGGCAGATGCCCAGGAACGGCTTCTTCGCCTCGAGCGGCACCGCGATCCAGTCGATCTCGCGGCGCACGAAGTCGTCGGCGTCGTTGGCGCTCATGGGGCCGCCGAAAATGATGGCGCCCACGTGCTCGTCCATGGTGTCGGGCAGCGGATCGCCAAAGCGCGGCCGGCGGATGTCGAGCGGCACCCCGCGCTCCTCGCAAGGCATGCCCGATGCGCCCGGGCGACGAGCTCTCCTGGTGCAGCACGATGAGGCAGGGACGGGTCATGCAACGAATCATAAAGGCTGTTAGTTGCGAAATCATGCTCAAACCAAGGGCATGGTGGGATTGTTTGGTGGGCATGGCGGAACGCGGGGCCTTTCATGGTCAGGAACGCACGGCCTCTCACTCCCTCGCCCCGCTTGCGGGGAGAGGGTGGGGTGAGGGGCTCTCTCCACGAGTCTGAGCTTTTCCGAAGCGCTATGGGGCCGCTCCGCACCGCTCAGACTCGCGGCGGCGCCCCCTCACCCGACCGCATTCCGGTTTTCCGCCGTGCCGTGTGGCCCTCTCCCCGCACGCGGGGAGAGGTGCGCCGGGTGCCCGTCCTCAACTGCGGTCTTTGTTGCGAGAGCCGGTGCCCTCAGCTGCGGTCTTTGTTGCGGGCGCCGGCCATGTTGAGGACGTAGCGGCGCGGCACCAGGCCGACCAGGGTGGTGACCAGCTTGTTGGGGAAGCCCGGCACCACCACGCGGCGGTTCTCCTTGAGGCCCTGATAGCCCTCGGCCGCCACCCGCTCGGCGGAGCGCGTGAGCGTGCGGGGAAACTTCATGGCCTTGACGCCGGCGCGGGCCTGGAACTCGGTCGGCACCGGGCCGGGGCAGAGCGCCGTCACCCGCACCCCCTTGGGGGCGAGCTCGTGATGCAGCGCCTCGGTGAAGGAGAGCACATAGGCCTTGCTGGCGTAATAGACCGCCATGCCGGGCCCGGGCAGGAAGGCCGCCACCGAGGCCACGTTGAGGATGCCGCCCTGCCGGCGCACCAGCGCGTCCGCGAAGGCGAGCGAGAGGTCGGTCAAGGTGCGCACATTGAGGTCGATCATGGCCAGCTGCTCGCCGCGGTCGAGGCTGACGGCGTCGCCGACCAGGCCAAAGCCCGCATTGTTGACCACGATCTCGGGCTCGAGGCCGCTCGCCGCCAGCGCCTCGCCGATGCGGCGGCCGGCATCGATGCGCGACACGTCGGCGCGCAGCACGGTCGGCTTGGGGGCGCCGGTCGCCGCGATCTCCTCGGCGAGCGCGGTCAAGAGCTGCTCGCGGCGCGCCACCAGCACGACCTCGTGGCCGTTGGCGGCGAACACGCGCGCGAGCGCGCTGCCGATCCCGGCCGAGGCCCCGGTGATCAAGGTGACGGCGCGCAGCTCCGCCATGCTCAGGCCTCGCCGCCGGAGCCGGACTGGGCGCCGGCGACCTGGTGGCGCAGCAGGATGCGCTCGCGCGAGGAGATGCCGAGCAGGTCGGCGGCGCGCCAGAGCAGGTTGTCCTCGAACTCGCTGACATGGCCGTCGGCGTAGACGATCTGCCACATCATCTCGACCACCCGGCGGCGGCCGGCTTCGTCGAGGGTGCGGTTGATGAGGCTGGTGAAATGATAGAGATCGACCGATTCCTGCTCGGCCGCGGTCGCCTCCGCCACCAGCTCGTTGGTGGCCGCCTCGTCGAGCTCGAACCGGCTCTTGATGACGGCATGCAGCTTGTCGCGCCCGGCCGGGGTGATCTCGCCGTCGATGGCGGCGGCATGCACCAAGAGCGCCGAGGCCGCCAGCCGATAGTCGTCGTCGGCGAAGCGGCTGGGATGCTTGTCGCCGGCCGTGCAGTCGGACAGGAACTTGCGGAAAGCGTCGAACATGCGGGATGCCAAGTGGAGCTTGCGGAAAGTGCATACCCAATCTGGTACCGCGAAGCCAGCCGACAAGGGGGGTGGGCAGGCGGCACGGCGCCTTGTCCCGCGACTGCGCGTCGCAGTCGGGCTTGCCGCTGAGTGGCGCGCAGCCTTCTTCGTCGTCCCGGCCGGGAGAGGGCGGCGACCGAATACGCCGGTGAGCCGATCGCAGACAGGCACGGCGTATGGCGTCCCACTCGACCTGCTTCGCAGGCGACCTCGCCCTTGCAGGGGACGGCACGCGGACAGCAGCACGCGATATCCGTGCCCGCCGCTTACTGCACGGACTTGCCGTTGCGGAAGCTCTTGTCCAACAGCTCGAGATTGTTCTTCACGTAGGGGTTTTTCGGGTCCTTGGCGGCCGCCGCCAGGAGCGTGGTGCGGGCGTGCGGGTAGTCGCCGCGCAGCATGTAGGAATAGCCGCGGTTGTTGAGGAGCTCGGCGGTCGGCCCGATGATGGCGACGGCCTGGTCGTAGGCGCGGTCGGCGAGGTCGAAGCGGCGCAGCCGGTCGTAGGCGGCCGCGAGCCCGACCCAGGCCTCGGCGTCGCGCGGATGGGTCTCGGTGGCGCGGCGGAAATAGCGCTCGGCGAGCCCGAAATTGCCGGCCCGGTACTGCTTCTTGCCGAGCGACAGGTCGTCGCTCGGATCGCTGCCCAGGAGCGCCGTGTCGGCGGGCGTGATCTTGTCGTTGTCGATCGAGCCGGTGGTGTCGGGATCGGCGGCCGGCGCGGTCGAGGCGAGCGAGGAGGTCGCCGCATCGTCGCTCTTGTGGAAGAAGTCGCCGAGCTTGGTCGATGTCTCGCAGCCGCTGAGCAAAACCAGTGCCCCCAGCACGAACGCAACCCGACCCCTGACCAAACGCATCACAACCCACTCCGGGCGGCCACACCCACCGCAACGGCGGCGCGGACGGCCCTCGACCGCAACCCCTCAGGCGCCAAGCTAGGCCACGATGGTTAAGATTTCCTCGCCCCGGCGCCGGGGCGGAAAGGCGAGCAGATTCAAGCAAGTGCGCGGGTGGCGGAATACCGCCGACTTCCCTCGCCCCGCGTGACGGCGTCCCTCGCCCCGCGTGCGGGGAGAGGGGCCCACGGCAAAACGGAAAACCAGAACTCGGTCGGGTGAGGGGCCGCCTCCGCGAGTCCGAGCCTGCGGAATGGCCCCCGGTGCGCTGCGGACAGGCTCAGAATCGTGGAGAGGCCCCCTCACCCCACCCTCTCCATAGCCCGTCGCAGACGGGCGTAAACGCCCTTATGGGCAAGCGGGGCGAGGGAGTGAGAGGCCGTGCGTCCCTTACAGATCACGAGAGGCTTCAGATCAATAGCTTCAGCTCAATAATGGTGCGTGTACAGGCGCACGATCACGGGCAGCAGGATCACCACGAACAGCACCGGGAAGATGCACACCATCATGGGGACCGAGAGCTTGGCGGGCAGGCTGTAGGCCTTCTCCTCGGCGCGCGAGAGCCGCTTGTGGCGCATGTCGTCGCTGTAGACCCGCAGCGCGTCGGTGATGCTGGAGCCGAGCTCGGCGGATTGCTGGATCAAGGTGGCGAACGAGCGCGCCTCCTCGAGGCCGAGCCGGTCGCCGAAATGCTCGAGCGCGTCCGTCATGCTGCGGCCGTTGCGGATCTCGAGATTGGTCATGTGGATATTGGTGCCGAGCGAGGGATAGGTGTCGGCGAGCTCGCCGCCGACCCGCTCCAGCGAGGCCTCCATGCTGAGCCCGGAATCCGCGCACACCACCAGGAGGTCCATGAAATCCGGGAAGCCGGAGCGATGCTCCTCGCAGCGCGACTTGATGCGCTTGTCGACGTAGAAGCTGGGGCCCACATAGCCGAGCACGCCGCCGACCAGCACCGCCAGCCAGAACATCGAGGAGCTGGCGGTGGGCAGGACCACCGGCACGAATACGAAGGCCGCGAGCGCGAGCGCGATCGCCAGCCCGACGCGGCCCATGAAGAAGTAGCCGACCGCGCGCGGATCGTAGATGCCGGCCCGCACCAGGCGCTGGCGCAGCACCTTGGCGTCGCCCTTCTCGGCGCTGCCGTAATGCTTGCTGGCGTAGTCGAGAACCTTCTGGGCCGCCTTGACGCCGGACTGCGCCAGCGAAACCTGCTCCTCGACCCCGGCATGGCTGCTGCCCTGGCCGGACAGCGCCGCGATGCCGGCGGTGCGGCGCTTGACGGCGCCGCGCACCCGCACGGCGGCCATCACCCCGAAGCTCAGGATGGCGGTCGCCAGGAACACCAGCACGGCCATCATCAGGGTCGAGCCGTTGGCGAACAACGCGTCGAAAAAGCCGGAATCGGAATCCATGTCAGATCCTGAAATTGACCAGCCGGTACATGATGAAATTGCCGACCATCATCCAGGCGCCGGCGATCGCCAGCGCCTGCTTGGTGACGGGCTCGTCCCAGACGCTGGCGTAGAACTCCGGCGTCACGATCTGGACCATGGCGAAGATGCAGATCGGCAGCGAGGACAGGATCAAGGCGGAGGCGCGCGCCTCGGCGGCGAGCGCGCGGATCTTGCGGCGCATCTTGAAGCGCTCGCGAATGACGGTCGACAGGTTCTGCAGGATCTCGCCGAGATTGCCGCCGGTGGTGCCCTGGATCGCGACCGCGGTCACGAACAGCGGCAGGTCGTCCTGGCCGACGCGGAAGTAGAGATTGCGCAGGCCGGATTCCAGATCCGCCCCGTAGGTGATCTCGTCGGCGATGATGCCGAACTCGCTGCCGATGGGATCGCGCATCTCGCGCGCCACCATGGAGATGGCGATCGGCACCGGATGGCCGGCGCGCAGGCTGCGCACGATCATGTCGAGCGCATCCGGGAACTGGGCCCCGAACGCCTTCTGCCGGCGCTTGCGCAGCGTGCGCAGCACCAGGAAGGGCAGCACCAGGCCGCACAGCAGCGCGATCAGGAGCGCCTGCACCACGCTGCCGCGCATGATCACCGCCGCCATGAACACCAGCAAGGTCCCGAGCGCCACGAACGCCATCAGGCGGCCGATGCCCACGGTCAGGCCCGACTGCAGCACCAGCTGGTTGAAGTTGACGGACTTCAGGCTGTAGCCGCCGGAGCTGGTCAGGCCGCGCTCGCGCCGCAGCTGGATCAGGATGTTCTCGCGGTTGGGCTGGTCCTTCTGGAGCTTGAGGCGGCGATTGACGTTGTTGCGGTAGCTCGCGCCGGTGAAGCACAGGAGATAGAAGCCCTCGGCGAACAGGCCGGCCGAGGCCGCCACCAGCACGTAGATCAGATAGATCGGATCGAAGTTGAGCATCGCGGATCAGAGCGGCTGCGAGGGATCGAAATAGCTGCCCGGAATCTTGACCCCCATGGTGAGCAGGTCGGCGAGGAAGCGCGGGCGCACCCCGGTCGCCTGGTAGTGGCCGAGCACGGTGCCGTCCGCCGCGGTGCCGGTGCGCACATATTTGAAGATCTCCTGCATCTGGATGATGTCGCCCTCGAGCCCGGTCACCTCGGCCACGCTCGTCACCTTGCGCTTGCCGTCGGACATGCGCTGCAGCTGCACGATCAACCTGATGGCGGCGGCGATCTGGCCGCGGATCGAGGCCACCGTCATGGGCAATCCGGCCATGCCGATCATCTGCTCGAGGCGGGTCAAGGCGTCGCGCGGCGTATTGGCGTGGACCGTCGCCATCGAGCCTTCGTGGCCGGTGTTCATGGCCTGCAACATGTCGAAGGCTTCCTCGCCGCGGCACTCGCCCAGGATGATGCGGTCGGGCCGCATGCGCAGCGCGTTCTTGACCAGCTCGCGCTGGCGGATCTCGCCCTTGCCTTCGAGATTGGGCGGCCGCGTCTCCATGCGTCCCACGTGGGGCTGCTGCAATTGCAGCTCGGCGGCGTCCTCGATGGTGAGGAGCCGCTCCTTCTCGGAGATGAAGGCCGACAGCGCGTTGAGCATGGTGGTCTTGCCGGAGCCGGTGCCGCCCGAGATGATGGCCGAGACGCGCGCCTTGACGGCGGCGCCGAGCACCTCCGCCATCTGCGGCCGCAGCGCCCCGACCTCGACCAGCTTGTTCAGGTTGAACGGCTTCTTGGAGAATTTGCGGATCGAGACCAGCGGGCCGTCGACGCCGATCGGGCGCACCGCCACGTTGACGCGCGAGCCGTCGAGCAGGCGCGCGTCGCACATGGGGTGCGATTCATCGACGCGCCGGCCGACCGCCGAGACGATCTTGTTGATGATGCGCAGGAGATGCTGCTCGTCCTTGAAGCGCACGCCGCACGGCTCCAGCACGCCGCCGCGCTCCACATAGACGCATTCGTGGCCGTTGATCAGGATGTCGTTGACGGTCGGGTCCTTGAGCAGCGGCTCGAGCGGGCCGAGGCCGGTCATCTCGTCGAGGATCTCGGAGACGAAGGCGTTGAGCTCCTGGGTGTTGAGCGGCAGCCGCTCGACCAGGATGTATTGGCTCACCAGCTGCATCACATGGGCGCGGATCTCGTCCTCGGGCAGCTTCTCCAGCGCCTGCAGGTTGATCTCCTCGATCAGGCGGCGGTGCAGCCTGACCTTGGCGTCGAGCAGCTTGTCGCTGAGCAGCGAGTTGGGCGCCGGCACCACCGGCTCCGGGGAGCCGGCTCCGCGAATATGGTCGCGACCTCGCCCGGCGCAGGCTCGTCCTGGACGAATCCAGGCTCGGCCTGATTGGAGCGGCGAAAGGAGAAACGACCGGCCATTTTGTGTCCTAGCTCTTGGTTTGCCCAAGCTGATGCCGCTTCTCCCTCCCCCTGAAAGGGGGAGGGTGGCGCCGAAGGCGCCGGGTGGGGGTCCCGTCTGTCAACAAATTCCGTGTTTGTCGCGGGACCCCCACCCGACCCGCTTCGCGGGTCGACCTCCCCCTTGCAGGGGGAGGTAAGGCTGAGAGCGCGGCGCAAGCCATCATCTTGGAAAAGAGATGGACCCGCGGGTCGAGCCCGCTGCTGACGAAGGAGGTGGGTTCATGCGATCGAAACATCTAGCGTGCCCACGAGAGCTTGGCTTTCTTCGGCGCGCCGACGGGGTCGGCACGTGCGGGCGCCTTGGGGGCGCCGAGTGGCAGGACCAGCCGCTTGAGCTGGGAGGTGATCTTGTTGCCGGGCTTGACCTCGTCGATGGGAACGCCGCGATCGATCGCTTCGCGCACCAGGCCGTATTGGTTGGGGATGCAGCCCGCGAACGAGGCGCCCAGCACCTGCTGGATGTCGGCGCGGCGCAGCCCGGAGGAGAACAGACGCTGCTCGAATCGATTGACGATGACCTGGGGCTTGGGCCCGTCGCCCAGCCGCTCATGCACGGCCTCCACCAGCCGCTTGGCATGGCGCAGGCCCGGCACCGTCGCCTCGCAGACCACGAACAGATGGTTGGAGCCGAGCAGCACGCTGTCGGTCCACGAGAACCAGGTGCGCGGCATGTCGAACACCACGTAATCGAAATTGGACGACACCAGATCGAGGAGCCGCGTCACCACGTCGGGATCGAACGAGCGCATCTCGGCCAGATGATGCGGCGCCGCCACCACGGCGAGGCCCGACGCATGATGCGACAGCATGACCTCGAGCAGCTGGCGGTCGAGACGATCCGGCCGCGGCTCGATCTCGGCGAGGTTGAGCCGCGGCTCGATGTCCAGATAGTCGGCGCAGGCGCCGTGCTGGAAATCGAGATCGACCAGGCAGGTCGAGGATTTGCCGCGCGCGCCGCTGTTGAGGAGGAGGAGCGCGCTCTGGATCGCGAGCGTGGTGACCCCGCCGCCGCCGGCGGTGGGCAGGAAGCTGTAGATCTGCGCCTCGACCGGCGCCGTGGTGGCGGGCGCGTTGGCGACGCGCGCGCAGGTGCGCACCAGCTCGACCGGCGACACCGGCTTGACCAGGAAATCGGCGACCCGCATCTGCAAGAGCGTGCGGGCGAGATCGGCGTCGACGCCGCGGATGACCGCGACCACCGGCAAGCCGGCGGCCTCGCCCGCCATCAGCTGCTCGAGCGCCTGCAAATCCCCGGGCGACGCCGCATCGAGGTCGATCACCGCCACGGTGGCGGTGCGGGCGTCGATCTCGCCGTCCACGGCGGCGAGCGTGCCTTCGATCAGCCGCAGCGCGATCTGGTCGCTCGACCCGAAGGTCGCGCGCGCCATCGCGCCGAAGGCCGCATCGGCGGTCACGACGACCACCTGGGTGCGGGGCGCTTCGTTGCTGTGCGGCTGATATCCATCACATCCACTCGGTCATGCTCATGTACGCGTCGGCGTTGGTGTCGGCGGCGGCGCCGCGTGTCGTCACTTGACCGGCGCGGCCGGCGTCGCCGATGTCGAGGGCGCGACCGAGGCCGCCGCCGCCTGCTCGGCCGCCTGATAGGCCGCCGAGCTGGTGGTGACGTTGACGGGCGGCAGCGCCTTGCCGGTGCGGTAGCGCTCGACCGCGGTCTGCATCTTCTCGCCGTTGAACGCGATGTTGCGCTGGCCGACGTCGCGCGGCCAGGGATCGATCATCTGCTCGGCGCGATCGGTGGCGCCGGCGTTGTCGGCCGACAGCGCGATGGTCTCGCGGCGGTCGAAGTAGACGTCCGAGCAGCCCGCCAGCAAGGCGCCGGCCAGGACGACGAGGACCAGGGTGGCGCCGACGAGCGGGCGCACCGGCTCAATTCTTGACCGCGACCACATTGGCTGCTCCTTTCGAGAATTCCTTGGGAAGATCGAGGATGTGACCCACATAGCGTTCCTGCGACTGGCCGACCGCCATGCGGGCGTCGGTCGGGGTGATCTCCGACTTGCCCATGAGGAAGAAGTCGGCGTCGTTCGCCGGCAGCGTGTCGTCGAGCGGCGTCTTGAGCTGCGTGCCGGGGCTGGTCGGCCGCACCAGATGCGGGGTGACGATGATGGCGAGATCGGTCTCGTTCTTCTGATAGTCGGCGCTGCGGAACAGCGCGCCGAGCACCGGCACGTCGCCGAGCCACGGCAATTGGTCCGTCGCGGTGGTCGAGTTGTTCTGCAACAGGCCGCCGAGCAGGAAGCTCTGGCCGTCGCGCAGCTCGACCGTGGTGCTGGCGCGGCGCACGATCAGGGGCGGCACCGAGAGGCCGGCGACCTGGATCGGATGGGCGGTGTCGAGCTGGCTCACCTCGGGCTCGATCTTCAGGTTGATCAGGCCGCCGCTCAGCACGGTCGGGGTGAAGGCGAGGCCGACGCCGTAGCGCTTGTATTCGAGCGTCACGATGCCGAGCGAGCCCGGGATCGGGATCGGGAACTCGCCGCCGGCCAGGAAGCTCGCGGTGTCGCCCGAGAGCGCCACCAGGTTGGGCTCCGCCAGGCTGCGGGCGAGGCCCTTTTCCTCGAGCGCGTTGAGCGCGACGTCGACGTTGAAGTTGCCGCGGTTGAGCGCGCCGAGCAGGAACCCGTAGGGCGTGGCGTTCTGGCCGAGCACGCCGGCGGCCACCAGCGGCGAGAGCAACTGGCTGTTGTTGGAGCCACCGCCCTGCAGCAGCTGGTTGGGCGCCAGCCGCGTGCCGATGCTGCTCATGGTGTTCTGCCCGAAGCTGTTCCATTGCACCCCGAGCGCCCGGTTGGCCTGGCGCGAGGCCTCCACGAAGCGCACCTCCAGCATCACCTGCTGGGCCGCCGCCACCGACACCGTATTGATCGGGTCGGGCGCGAACTGGCGCGCGATGACCACCGCCCGGTCGAGGGTGGCGGCGTCGCGTGCGGTGCCCGAGAGCATGATGCGGCCGTTGATCGACGACACCTTGATGCCGCCGTCGCTGAAGTGGGCGATCTCGGTCGCCAGCCGCGTGACGTCGTAGGTCACCTCGATGTCGAAGATCCCGATCTGCATCTTGCCCTCGCCGTAGAGCGTGACGCGGGTGGTGCCGATCTTCTTGCCGAGGATGGAGATGGTCCGGTCGGTCAGCGGCGAGATGTCCGCCACGTCGGAATCCCCGATGGTGATGTCGGTGAAGGCGCCGTCGATGCGCACGTCCTCGGTCTTGCCGACCGCGACCGTCACCGAGATCGAGCGCTTGGCGCCGCTCACCTGCAAGAGCCGCTGCGCCTGCGCGCCGTGGAGCGAAGCGGGCGCCAGCAGCATCGCCGACGCGCTCAATGTGACGAGCGCGAGCGAGGCGAGAAGCCGAATTTGCTTTTGCCGTTTTCTGCCGGCCCCCCGCCCCGCGTCCCCGCTCCTGCCCAAAACTCTCGCCGCAATGCCTGCGGCCCCGTGTCCGGTATGGTGTCTCACAGCAACCTCCCCCGCCCTTGATGGGCTTTCCCCGAAATTCCCCGAAATCCTAGAACCGTGTCGTTCAGTGCAGCGTTTGCCCCGGTTGCGGATCGGCGGCTGCGCGCCGTTCCTTGCTTTCGACCGGCACGCTGTAGTCCTCTTTGGCGGTGCCGCGCTTGACCGTGATGACCGTGCTCGAATGCGAGACCCCCACGTCGGTCACGACCTCGTTGAACAAATCCTTGAGCGAGACGCGCAGCGACTTCGGCGAGCTGGTCTCGCCGGCCTTGCGCAGCAGGAGCGACAGGTTGCCGAGCGATGCGGCGAGATCGAGCTTCTGGGCCGCCGTGGTATCGACCTCGAGCGTCACCGATTTCGCCACCGACGCCTGGGCGGTGCGCTCGTCGGCGATCTGATCGATGGCGAGCACGGTCGCGTTCTGCAGCACCACGTCGGTGGTGGCGCCGCCCTTGCCGTCGAGCCGCGTGAGCGCGATGTCGACGCGGTCGCCGGGCAGCACGAAGCCGGCCACGCCCTCGACGTCGCTGACCCTGATGGTGACCGCCTTCATGCCCTCGTGCAGCATGGCGGAGAGCGTGGCCCGCTGTCCGGGGCCGGTGATCTTGACCGAAAGGATCGGCTCGTTGACCTCGATGGCGGCGAGCACGACGCGCTTGCCGCCGGCGAGCACGTCATTGATCTTGGAGAAGGCGCCGGAGGGGAGCGAATCCTCGGGCCAGGGAATTTCGCGCAGCACCGACGCGTTGAGCTCGTTGCCGTAGCGCAGCGGCTTGCCCGCCACCACGATGGTCTGCGTCGCCACCGGATGCTTCTGCGCCTCCAGGCTCTTCATGCGCGCGTCGGCCGCGCTGGTCAGCCACGACTGCGCCACGAACACGGCGAGCAGGCCGAACAGAACCGCAAATCCGATCATGACCAAAGTACTGGCGCGCACGATTGCAATTTCCTCAAACTGGCGAACGACATTTCCGCGTTCGTTGTCGCCAATATAGAGGGCGCTCAGGTATTGAATTGGTATAGCGCCGGGGGCTTCTCGATCTATGCTGAAGACGAGCTGAAGCGATATTGTTTATGGAGCATGACCTCACTTGCTCAACGTCGAGGTAACCTTTACCGGAATTCAGAACTTGCAAAGCAATTGGAAACCATCGCGCCTTGCGTGGAACTACGTCAGGGGCGCACAGCTTTTCACTCCTTCTCCCCGCGCGCGGGGCGAGGTACGCCGGGTGCGCAAACATACAAAGGAGACTACGGCCCATGCCGCAGGATGCACGCGTGGCTTCGGCGATCGCCCATTGGGCGCCGCGCTTCGTCGCCAACGGAGTGACGCTCACCGACTTCGAGGAGGTCACGGCCTCGATCGGCGCCTGGGACGACTGGTGCGCGGCCTGGTCGCGGCGCGCCGGCGTGCACGAGGAGCTCGGCCGCGACGCGCTCGCGCGCGGCCGCTTGCTCACGGCCGGCGAGCATCTGCAGCGCGCCGGCGTTTATTATCATTTCGGTAAGTTTCTATTCGTTCACGATGTTCCGCAAATGAAGGCCGCCCACATGAAGGCGGTGGCGTGCCGCGCGCTCGCCTTGCCGCATCTGGTGCCGGCGGGCGAGCGCGTGGAGATGCCCTTTGAGGGCGGCATGCTGGCCGGCATCCTGCGCAAGCCTTTGGGGGTCGCGCGGCCCGCGGTCGTGGTCATGGCGATGGGGCTCGATTCCGCCAAGGAGGAGGCCGATTGCTACGAGCAGCCGTTGCTGGCGCGCGGCCTGGCGACGCTCAGCTTCGACGGACCGGGCCAGGGCGAGGCCGAATACGACTTCGCGATCCGCGGCGACTACGAGGTGGCGGTCGCGGCCGTGATCGATTTCATCGAGACGCGGGCCGATCTCGATCAAGCGCGCATCGGGCTGTGGGGCGTCAGTCTCGGGGGCTATTACGCGCCGCGCGCCGCCGCCTTCGAGCCGCGGGCGCGCGCCTGCATGGCGCTCGGCGGGCCGTTCGATTGGGCGGCGGCCTGGGACAACCTGCCGCCGCTCACCCGCGAGGCCTTCCGGGTGCGCAGCCATTGCGCCAGCCTGGAGGCGGCGCGGCGCCACGCCGCCACGCTCACGCTTGCCGGCATCGCGCAGCGGATCACCTGCCCGATCTACATCATGAACGGCCGCCAGGACCGCATCGTGCCGAGCGCCGACGCGGAGCGCCTGGCGCATGAGGTCAAAGGTCCGGTCACGCTGCAGATCATCGAGGACGGCAACCATGTGGCCAGCAACCGGGCCTATCGCTGGCGTCCCCAGAGCGCCGATTGGATGGCGGCCCAGCTGCGGGCGGCGGGATGACGCCCTTTTCCCCGCCCCTGAAGGGGGCCCGACAATCACTGCAACGGGGTCTCGCCCGGAGCCTTGCCCTTGTTGGCGAGCTCGATCTCGGTGACCGCCACCAGGATCTCGGCGCGGGTCTTGAGATCGGGCGCTTCCAGGAGCGCCTGCTTCTCGGCCGCCCCGTAGGGCGACATCATGGCGAGCGCGTTGACCAGCGCCTCGTTCGGGGCGTTCTCGATGCCCTCCCAGTCGGCCTTGAGATCGTTGGCCTTGAGGAAATCCGACAGCGCCTTGAGCAGGCTCTCGCGGTCGACCGCGTCCTCGCCCTTGTGGCCGACGAAATCGTCCGCGAACGGCGCATAGCTCACCCGGCACTGGCGGTAGGGCGTGGCGACCTTGACCTCGGTGTCGATGCGGAAGCGGGCGATGCCGGTGAGCTGGATCATGTAGCGGCCGTCGCCGCTCTCGGTCAGCTGCGTGATGCGTCCCACGCATCCGATCTTGTAGAGATTGGGCCGCTCCTGCGGCCCCGGATGGGCCGGGTCGGGCTGGATCATGCCGATGAGGCGGCGGCCGCCGGCGAATGCGTCGTCGACCATCATCAGGTAGCGCGGCTCGAAAATATTGAGCGGCAATTGTCCGCGCGGCAGCAGCAGCGCGCCCTCGAGCGGGAACACCGGGATCACCTCGGGCAGGTCGCCGGGCCCGAGATAGCGTGCGTTCATCGGCATCGTCGCTCTCCCAATCCGCCGCCCCGGATGGCACGATCGATCGATACTTTGCGCGCCTTACCTCACGCGAACAGGATCGACGACAGGCGCTTGCGCCCGGTGACCGTGGCCTCGTCGGTCGGGCCCCAGGCCTCGAAGAACTGCACCAGCTGCTTGCGGGCGCCGTCCTCGTTCCATTTGCGGTCGCGCCGCACGATCTCGAGCAGATGGTCGACGGCTTCCAGGCGGCGGTTCTTGCCGTTGAGCGCCACCGCCAGATCGAAGCGCGCCTGGTGGTCGAGCGGATCGGCCTTGACCTTGTGCTCGAGCTCGTCGATCGGGCCGACCGCCTTGGCCTGCTCGGCCACCTCGAGCGCGGCGCGCGCGGCCGCGACCGGCGCCTCGTTGCGCTTGGCCTCCGGCACCAAAGCGAGCGTCTCCTTGGCCTGCTCGGTCGCGCCGCTCGCCAGGTAGCAGCGCGCGAGCCCGGCCAGCGCCGCCGCATTGGCGGGATCCTCGGCCACGAGGTGCCCATAGGCGTCGGCGGCGAGCGCCGCATCCCCGGCGGTGAGCGCCGCATCGGCACTCTTGAGCAGATCCTTCTCGTCGCCCCCGATGCGGTCCTTGGTGAGCCGCTCCACGAAGGCCGTCACCTGGGCTTCCGGCAGCGCCCCCATGAAGCCGTCGACCGGCTGGCCATTGACGAAGGCGAACACTGCCGGGATCGACTGGATGCCGAGCTGCCCCGGGATCGCCGGATGCTTGTCGATATCCATCTTGACCAGCTTGACCTTGCCCTTGGCGGCCCGCACCACCTTCTCCAGCACCGGGGTGAGCTGCTTGCAGGGCCCGCACCATTCCGCCCAGAAATCCACCAGCACCGGCTGGCGCTTGGATTCCTCGATCACGTCCTTCACGAACGTCTGGGTGGTGGTGTCCTTGGCGGCTTCCGCGACCGCGGTCGCCCCGGCATTCTGCAGCATGTGGATCATGTCCTTGTGGCTTGGGTGCTTTTCGGGTTCGTCCGGTCGAACTGGTCCGGTCCGTGGGGTCGGCTCGGCTGCGGCCGGTTGGTCCTGCCCCGGTCCGCGCCCCGCCGGGCCAGTCCGAAACCTCAATCCAGCCAGTTAAATGGTGTCCATGCGGATGATTGCAATCCGGGTCAAGGGCCTGCGGGCGGCTCCTGCGCGACCGGCAGGATGCGGGGCGGATGCCCGGTCGCGGCCAGGAAGGCGATGAGGTCGTCGCGCTTGATCGAGGTCGTCATGGTGTTGCGCAGCGGATGATAGTTGAGCACGGGCTGCCGCATCATGACGGCATCGAGCACCACGCTCACCCGGGCGTGCGTGTCGTTGAGGGCCGCGAACGGGGTGACGGCGCCGGGCTCGACCCCGAGCGTCAAGCGCATGAGCTCGGCCGAGCCGAACGAGAACCGGCCGCTGGCGCCCAGCCGCCGGTGCAGGGATTTGAGCTCGATGACCGCATCCTCGAGCGCCACCACCAGGAACAGGGCGTCCTTCTTGTCCTTGAGGAACAGGTTCTTGGTGTGCCCGCCCGCGATCTGGCCGCGCAGCGCGCGGGCATCATCGACCGTGAAAGCCGGCGCATGGGTCACGGTCGCATGCGCGATGCCGAGCCGGTCCAGATAGGCGAAGAGGTCGTCGGGGGTGGCGGGCATGGGGGCGGGACTGTGGGTGGGCGGGATTGGATGGTCCAGACACCAAGTCGTCCCGGCCTTGGGGGGATGCCGGCCGCCCTCCGGCCGCCTCAGTTGCAAACCGGCCCGCCATTTGGCATAGCATGCCGGAGGCGGTCCAGTCCGCCTTACCCAAACGGATGCGGGTGTAGCTCAGGGGTAGAGCACGACCTTGCCAAGGTCGGGGTCGAGGGTTCGAATCCCTTCGCCCGCTCCAAAAGGCCTTTAAATACAAATAGTTACGTTGCCGTCCCGGCAACCGCGGGCAAATATGCGCGCGGCTCGGCCGCGATGGTGACTCCCATGCCCGGGACAAAGATGAATTGGCCGAGCTTCGCCGCGAGCGCAACGAAGGCGGCGCTCTTGCGAGCGCCGAGCAGGTCACGCGCGTGGCGATGACCCAGGGCTTCCTCCCGCATTCGCCCGAAGCCGGTCACCACCTCCAGCGCCGATGGCTCCAGCGGTAGGCATGCCAGCGGGGGCCCCAATAGCGGTAGCCGTAGTAAGGGACGATGAGGTTCGGCTGCCACCAGCAGCGGAGCGGCCGACAGACCCAGCGCACATCCTGGATCTCGGCCGCAAGATCCTTTGCTGCGGGCATCAAGTTGCTCACCGGCATGGCCGAAGCACCGGACATGCCGGTGAATCCAAGGGCGAGACCTAAAACTGTCGCATGCAAAAGAGCGCGCATGTTCAGCTCCTTTCGTTAGCACTCGTCGGTGACGAGGCACCGCCCACCCGATGGACGAATGATGTTCGATCTCACCTGTCGATTTCATGAACCAATACTGAAATTCCCGTCACCTATTGGGGAATCGACAATTGTGTGACGGTCGTCACGCGATAAAAAATTCAAAGCCGCGCATGATTGCAGCAGACTCTCAAGAACCGACGCAGGAACAAGATTTTGCAACGCCGGCAAGACGCAAATGCGCGCCCAGCAGCTCTGCCCGGTTCGGCCGGATGCCATCACAATAAGGACGTGATTGACCCACAAACCCATGCGGCAACATCACCAAAGCCGCCGGCTCCGACCTCGGATCCGAACGCGTTGGGAATGCCATGGCCTGCTTTGGTTGAGCTTCCACTCAGGAGCGAAAACGATGCGCCAAGCACGAGGACCTATTGGTACGCTCGGTTTGCTTGTCTTGGGATTGGCGGCGACGGTGACGACCGCGGCGGCGCAGAATCAGGGACCTTGCAAACAGATCAGGCTCGCCTGTGAGGGTGCGGGTTTTACGCAGGGCGCCGCTCGCGAGGGCGTTGGCTTGCAGGTCCACTGCATCATCCCCGTCATGCAGACCAGGGCGCAACCGCCGACCGCGCGCAGGCCATTGCCGCGGGTCGATCCGCAACTGGTCGCAGACTGCCAAGCCAGCAATCCGAGCTTCGGGCAGCCGAGGACGCCGCAAACGGAAGCGCGCCTACAGCCACTGAGCCCGCCGGCGCCGCCAGCATATCCCAATGGAAATCCGCCACCCATTTCCGGGGGCCCCGGCGCAGTTGCTTCAAATCAGGAGGAGGTGCGTCGTCCGCCGATGATCGGGCCGGGACGGCAGGAGGTGATATCGGCGTTGCCGGCCGAGGACCAGCCCGAGACCGGGCCGGCCAAGGCGCTGCCGCCGCAGTTTCGTCGGACGGTGATCGATTACCGCACCAAGGAGCCGGCCGGCACGATCATCATCGATACCCCCAACACCTATCTCTATCTGGTGATCGGCAACGGCAAGGCGATGCGCTACGGCATCGGGGTCGGCCGCGAGGGCTTCACCTGGACCGGAACCGAGCGCATCTCGCGCATGGCGGAATGGCCCGATTGGAATCCTCCGCCCGAGATGATCGAGCGGCAGCCGTATCTGCCGCGCTTCATGGCGGGCGGCGAAAGCAACCCGCTCGGTGCCCGCGCGCTTTACCTCGGCCAGACGCTTTACCGAATCCACGGCACCAACCAGCCGTCGACCATCGGGACATTCGTGTCGTCGGGATGCATCCGGCTCACCAACGAGGACATCATGGACCTCTATGGCCGGGTCCAGGTGGGAACCCGCGTCGTGGTGCTGCCGGGCACACCGCCCCGGACCGCCCAGACCAACCCGAGCCCGCCGGCGATCGTGTCGACGCCGCTCGCTCCGCCACCGGGTCGAGCGCAGTAATCTTTAGGAAAAGCCGTAGAGCTCCGCTGGATTGTCGATCAGGATGCGGTTGCGGAATTCCTCGATGCGCGCGCTTTGTATAATTCGCGCCCCCCGGCCGCGGAGGCGGAAAACGCGCGGCGTCGCAGATGTGGTCTGATCGGACGCAGCCGAAAATTGCTAATCGTGCGGATCGGGGAGCGCGGTGGACGAGGGACTTTCCACGCAGGGCAAGATCCGTCTCGCCACTTCTTCTTGCGCTCGACGCCGGGCGGCTTCGCCCGCCGGGTTCGTCATCTTGAGCCAGTATGGGGATCGTCCCGAGATGTAGCGCGAATCCTTGCGCTTGGACACCATGCCTTCCAGGCCCATCGCGCATGCCTGCTCAAACGCAGTCGTGCCTTCGCATTTGTCCCCGTCGATCCATTTGCAGAGCACCAGCCCGGGCGGAGCATCGGCCAGCAACCGGCTGAGATCCGCCTTTCGCTGCTCGAGCGGCTCACGGCGGCGATCATCGCCCGACAGCTCGATCAGGTCGAAGGCGCATAGAACCGCACGGTGGTCGGGCTGCCGACGCTGCAGCAGATCGAATGATGGAACAATGCCGTCGTCTACCACCGCTTCGCCGTCGATCGTGCAGGACGGCAGCCGAGCCATTGCCTCTACGATCAACGGGAAACGTCGGGTCACATCTGCGCCCAGCCGATCGTAGAGCCTTGTCCGTTCGCCATCCTTGCGCGCGATGAGGCGAACGCCGTCGTATTTGACCTCATGCAGCCATAGAGGCTCCGACGGCGGCCGCGGCGCCATCATGGGGAGGCACGGCGAGATGAAGCCCACCGGCAATGTCAGGGCGCGGCGGCGGATGGTCCTGGGACCATGGGTCAAATTCAGGTCGGGGTTCATGGGTGGAGGATATCCCGGAAACAGGCTGCCGCGGTCGCATCGGCTTACCGTTCGAGGGAACTTCGTCGCTTTGTTGCCGGCATCAAATCTCGAGGAGAGCTACGGACCCTGATCGCCGGCCGGTCTCATGTTACCGGGATGTGTTCGCGGATCGTAGGGCGCAATCGCTTTATTGCGCCATCGGTCTCGCAGGCGGCGCAATAGAGCGATTGCGCCCTACCGCTTCGTCGCGCGCGACCTGTCGATCGGCTCCAATGGTACCGGAGCTGCGCTGGATTCCGGCCCGCGCATTGACCCCCCGGTAACCATCGCCGCACCCGATATCCGTTTTATTTCCCTAAACCGCCGTCCGCATTGAACCGCGGCGCTGCGCTTTCCGACCCATGAGCTGAGGCGGCCCGTCGCCATGCGGCCTTCGCGGTGGCGGGTCTGGGCAAAACGCAAACTTACAATTAAGAACAGGGAGGGATCCCATGACGGCCAAGACGCGGTCGAAGTCCTCGAGGCCTGCTGCATTCCTGCGTGTCGCCTATTCGGCGCCGGCGGCCGGGGAATCGATCGCAAGCGAAATCCGCCGCTTCACGCTGCCGGCCACCAAGGCGCTGCCGTTCGTGAAGCTCCGCCCCAAGGATCAGCCCATGCTGCGGCCGGAAAGCTTCTGGCACATCCGGCCGACCGGAAAGCGGGAGCAGGATATCCAAACCGGCCGGCGCTACGCTCAGCTCGCCATCGCGGCCATGAAGGCCGATCGTAACCCGGGCCTGATCGCGCTCATCATCCAAGACATCATGAAGGCCGCGGTCGATCCGGCCGCCAAGAAAACCCGCAGCCTGCAGAGCCCGACCGTCCTGGGCTTCCTGTCGGAGATCAGCGGGACGCTCGCGGGCGGGCTTTGAGGGCAGTGGTGTGGTCGACTAAGCCGACTTGGCGGTGTCGATCGCGGTGCCGACGGGAGATGCGTCGCCGGTGCCGATCAGCTTGATGAGCTGATAGCGGTAGAAATCCAGGACGAACAGCCGCAGGCACGATGATAGGTTGCCCTGCTGGCGCTCCACGTCGATCGAGGTCACCAGCTCCGACAGGGTCAGGCCGCGACTGATCGCGATCTCCTTGAGCGATGTCCAGAATGCATTCTCCAGGCTGACGCTGGTCTTATGACCGGCGATGACGACGGAACGTTTGATCACGGGCGAGTTCATCGCGGACCTCCGGACAATGAGCTGGTAACCGAGCGCTCGAGCAACTTCGCCGGCGCGCGATCGTGAGGCTTCTGGCCAAACGTTCGCGACGAGGTCGCATGGGGCGGCTGCCTGCGCGCCGACAATGACATGATTATAAAAAAGGGATCGAATATTCTTAATGCAACTGACTAAAATCATGAACGGGCCTCAGGTAAACACTGTAGACACGCCGCGCTCGCGGTATCATATAGCCGTCTGGCGCCTGATCCGCGCGGACGGAAAGTTCTGCGCGGCGCACCTGACGCTCAGGCGCTCGCCGATATTGCCTCGCGCCGCTTCTGCCGGCGCGCGCCGGTGCCCCAGATCAGGCCGAGCAGCGAGCCGATGATGACGCTGGCCGCCCCGATGGCGCCGGTGAATCCCTGCAGGAAGATCGGGTCATAGCCGAAGAGCTTGGCGGCGGTGGTCGGCACGAACCAATAATGGATGGCCTGCAGGGCGAAGCCCAGGAATCGCACCACCTGCAGGCTGAAGCGTTTGATCGTGTAGTGACCCTGCATGAAGTGCCGGAACAGCGCCTTCACGATCACCCACTGGCCGCGCACCACGAATGCGATCATGGCGACCACCGACAGCCAGGCGATCCAATTCTGGTAATCATGCACGAAGGTGCGCAACCGCAGGCTCTCGATCCACACCATGGGTCCGAGGATGGCGACCGACAGCCAGAACGTCATCCAGAGGCGGTAGCGCCAGGCTTCGAAGGTTCCGTCCCGGCTCGAGATCATGCCGTAGACCACGATCACGACCGCGAGCGTGCTCAGCCGGGTCCCGATGATGTAGGAATCCTGCAGCACAAAGCCCGTGATGGTCAGCGGCACCAGCTGGATCGTCAGCATGGTGAAATAGCCCTCGGCGAACTGGCCGGGGCCGGGCTCCTTCCGGATCATGGCGGCGTGATACTGAGCGCCGAGCGCGAACAGCCCGACCGCGAAGATCACGTACATCAAGGCGGAAACCTTGCGGAACGCATCGTAGAGGAGCGCCCACTCGATCCACTGCCGCACGTCGGCCGCATGCGCCTGATACCAATCGAGCATCGTCACTTCTCCGTGGGCCGGTGTCCCGCCTGTAGCGGGACCGCCGCCCCCGGATTTCGCTGCGCTTCATCCGGGCTACTGGAGCATATCTTCATCGACGTCCGCGCGCCCTCGGCACGGCCACCATTTCCGACATAGAATGCGACCAGCACGGCCGTTCGAGGCCGTGGCCAACACGGGGAAACGCCAATGCAGATGACACGACGAAACATTCTGGGCGCGGGCGCGGCGGTCGCGGCCGCCGGCTTTGCGCCGCAGGCCTTCGGGGGCTGGGAGCCGAGCGACGCCTATCCGGACCCGGCCATCAAGATT
Organism: uncultured Alphaproteobacteria bacterium; assembly: GCA_963744275.1. GTDB lineage: Bacteria > Pseudomonadota > Alphaproteobacteria > Rhizobiales > Xanthobacteraceae > VAZQ01. The sequence continues at coordinate 257,706 of CAVUSX010000011.1, read as the reverse complement.
CTCGATCCGAGCTTCGCCAAATACAAAATCAACAATGCGGGCGTGGAGCGGCTCGCAACCGGCATGCGCTGGAGCGAGGGGCCGGTGTGGATGGGCGACGCGCGCTGCCTGTTGTGGAGCGACATTCCCAACAACCGCATCATGCGCTGGGACGAGGAGACCGGACGGACCAGCATCTATCGCAAGCCCTCCAACAACGCCAACGGCAATACCCGCGATCGCCAGGGCCGCCTGGTCACCTGCGAGCACAGCGGGCGGCGGATCACCCGTACCGAATACGACGGCAGCATCACGGTGCTGATCGACAAGTTCGACGGCAAGCCGCTCAACTCGCCCAACGACGTGGTGGTCAAGTCCGACGAACTCGGTGTGGTTCTCGGATCCGCCCGCCGGCATTCGCGGCAATTACGAAGGCGTCCAGGCCCCGCCGCAGCTGCCCACCAACTACTACCGCCTCGACAAGAGCGGAAAGGCGACCGTGGTGGCGGAAGGGCTCGGCGCCAACGGCCTCGCCTTCTCGCCCGACGAGAAGAAGATCTATCTGGTCGACAATGCCCCCACCCCGCGCGTCATTCGGGTCGCCGACGTGGTGGACGACGGCACCAAGCTCGCCAATATCCGCACCTACGTCACCTGCGAGCCGGGCGCCAACGCGGACGGCTTCCGCTGCGACGTCGACGGCAATTTGTGGTGCGGCTGGGGCACCGGAGCCGACATCAACGGCGTGGCGGTGTTCAATCCGGAGGGCAAGCGCATCGGCGCCATCTCGCTGCCCGAGCGCGCCGCCAATGTGTGCTTCGGCGGCCGCTACCGCAACCGTCTGTTCATGGCGGCCTCCCACTCGCTCTATTCGGTCTACGTGAACACGCAAGGCGCGCCCGGCGGCTGAGACCGGAAGGCACGCTCTCCGACGTCATGTATAGGAGGAATTGCCGGATGCGGCACGCATGTTGGGCCGCGGCGCGGGCGGGCGCGGCTGCGGCGCTCGCTCTCCTGACGCTGAGCGCGAGCGCGGCGGCGCAAACCTATCCGGCGCGGCCGGTGCGCATGGTGGTGGCGTTCGCGGCCGGCGGCACCATCGATGCGCTCGGGCGCATCCTGGCGCGAGAGCTCTCCGCGCGCTGGGGCCAGTCCGTGGTGGTCGACAACCGCGGCGGCGCCGCCGGCAATCTCGGCGCCATCGCGGCCGCGCAGGCGGCGCCCGACGGGTACACGATTCATCTCGGCGCCCAGTCGCTCGCCACCAACGTCACCATGGCGCCGGTGCCGAATTTCGATCCGCGCCGCGATCTCGAGCCCGTCATCGCGGTCGCGACCGCGCAGGACGTGCTGATGGTGCCGCCCGCCTCGCCCGCCCGCAGCCTGCCCGAATGGATCGCTTACGCGAAGGCGCATCCGGGCGAGCTCGACTATGCGTCGCTCGGCACCGGCTCGAGCGGCCATCTGGCGACCGTGCTGTTCGCGCAGGCGACCGGCCTCACGCTCGAGCACGTGCCCTATACATCGATCTCGCAGGCCGTGACCGACATCGTGGCGGGGCGGATCTCGGTTTGGCTCGCGACGCTCGGCGGCCATCTCGGCAATATCCAATCCGGCCGGGTGCGGGCGCTGGCGGTCTCGGGCCCGGCGCGGGCGCCGTCCTTGCCGCAGGTTCCGACCTTCGCGGAAGAGGGCCTCGCCTCGCTCACGGAATCCACCTGGTTCGGCGTCTTCGTCCCCAAGGGCACCCCCAAGCCGATCATCGCCGCGCTCAACCGCGACCTGCAGCAGGTGCTGGCCGAGCCCGCCATGCAGGAGCGCGCCGCCCAGCTCGGCTTCCGCCTGATCGGCGGCCCGCCAGACAAGCTCGCCGCCTTGTTGCAAAGCGACATCGCTAAATGGGCCGAGGTGGCGAAGACCGCAGGCTTGGGGGCGCCATAACGGCAAGTGGACAGCGCGCACGCCCAAGTCGAGGCCTTGTCCGGGAAAAGCACTTCGCATGGCACCTCCGCGCCGCGTGAACTTTCCTTTTCGCGGCATTTCCCCTAAGCACCACCGCAAAGAAGCAAGAATTCATCAGGGGGAACGTCGGCGTGCTCGGAGGATTCATCGCGCTGCTGTCGGCCGCCACGTTCGCGTTCAACAATGCGAGCGTGCGGCGCGGCGTGCTCACCGGCTCGGTGCTGCAGGCGATGGCGATCACGGTTCCGATCGGGCTGCCGATCTCGTTCCTGGTCGCGCTCGCGACCGGCTCGCTCGCCGCCGTGGCCGGATTCTCCTCGCGCGCCATGGTGGCGCTCTCGCTCTCCGGCGTCATGCATTTCGTGTGGGGGCGCTACTGCAATTATCGCGCGACGCGGGCGATCGGCACCAATCTGGTGGCGCCGATCCAGCAGATCAATCTCATCTTCACGCTCATGCTGGCGATTTGGATCCTGGGCGAAACGCTGACGCCATTGCGTATGCTCGGCATCGCCCTGGTGCTGCTGGGGCCGAGCTTCACGCTGCGCGCCGAAGCGGCACCGGGCGCCGGAAAAGCGCCACTTCGGGCCAAGGCGCGTCTTCGCGCCCAGGCCCTGGGCGCCGACGTCACCAGCCTGGATATGACGGACAGCGCGCCCGCAGAAACCATCGCCGCCGCGCCCGCGTTCCGGCCCAGCTATGCGGAAGGTTATTTCTGGGCGCTGCTGTCGGCGACCGGCTACGGCCTGAGCCCGATCCTGGTTCGCATCGGGCTCGAGGGCAAAGGGCTCGCCGTCAGCGTGGCGGGAAATCTGGTGGCGAGCCTCGCCGCCACGGTGCTGATGGGTTTGTTCCTGCTGCCGCCGCGCCAGCTCAAGCATGCGCTCGCGGTCGGGCGCGAGCCCGCCAAGTGGTTCACGCTGTCCGGCGTCCTGGTCGCCATCTCGCAATTGTTTCTCTACATGGCGATGTCGATCGCCCCGGTCACGGTGGTGTCGCCGATCAACCGGCTTTCGATCCTGTTCCGCCTCTACTTCAGCCGGCTGCTCAATCCGCAGCACGAGGTGTTCGGCGGCAAGGTCGTGCTCGGCACCATCGTGTCGCTCACCGGGGCGGTGGTGCTGTCGCTCAGCATCGACTCGGTACAGTCCTGGTTGCCGCTGCCGGACGCCGCGCTCGCGGTTTTGCGCTGGCACTGGCCTTGAGCACCGGGATGGGCTGCCAGGTCTGAAATTTCGCTGCGCCGCAGTCGCAAATTTTTTCGGCGGAGCCTGCCGCATTCCGCGGCAATGAGGTATAAGTACCTAAGAAATAAGGTTTTTTCAGTTTATGCGCTGTCCACAACTTGATCTTTGTTGCGATGCAGCGATGAGGTAAAAAATACCTGCCTTGCTGATGCAAGGTGTCTTCACTATCTGAACCCCCGCTGTGCTTCCCGGCAAACAGCGGGGGTTCTATTTTGTGGGTTCGATTCAATAGCCGGCCGCGGTGGCGCCGCGGCTGCGCGGATCGGCGGCACCCACCAAACCCTGCGGCGTGACCATGATCGAGTTGGCCGAGGTGTGCGGCGCGTCTTCCTTGACGGTGTGGCCGAACGCTTCCAGCCCTTGAATGAGCTCGGGCTTGAGCCCGCGCTCCACCACGACCTCGTCGGGCGACCATTGATCGTGGATGCGCGCCGCCGCCACCGCCTGAGCGATCGGCAGCTTGAGATCGATCACATTGCTGATGACCTGCAGCACCGCCGTGATGATGCGGCTGCCGCCGGGCGAGCCGGTGACCAGGAACGGCTTGCCGTTCTTGAGCACGATGGTCGGCGTCATGGACGACAGCGGGCGCTTGCCCGGGCCGGGCGCATTGGCGTCGCCGCCCACCAGCCCATAGGCGTTGGGGGCGCCCGGCTTGGCGGCGAAATCGTCGAGCTCGTTGTTGAGCAGCACGCCGGTGCCTTCCGCCACCAACCCGACCCCATAGCTGAAATTGAGCGTGTAGGTGTTGGACACCGCATTGCCGAAGCGATCCACCACCGAGAAATGCGTGGTGTTGTCGCCTTCATGCGGTGGCGCGCCTGCGGGGTGGATGTCGCGAGCGGGCGTGGCGTGGGCCAGATCGATCCCGGATCGCAGCTTGCGCGCATAGGGCTTCGACATCAGCCGGGCGAGCGGCGCCGTGACGGTCGCGGGATCGCCCAGAAAGGTCGCGCGGTCCGCGTAAGCGCGCTGCATCGCCTCCACCAGCAGATGTGCGCGCAGCGGACTGTCGGTGCCGAGCTCGCCCGCCCGGTAGCCCTCCAGGATGTTGAGCATCTCGATCAGCACCACGCCGCCCGAGGATGACGGCGGCATGGAGACGATGTCGTAGCCGCGATATCGCCCGCGCACCGGTTCGCGCATCAGCGGCCGGTAGCTCTTCAGATCCGCGGCCGCCAGGATGCCGCCCTGCGCCCGCACCGCCGCCACCAGCTGGTCGGCGACCGGGCCTTCGTAGAAGGCGCGCGGCCCGCCGCGCGCGATGGCTTCCAAAGTGTCGGCGAGATCGCTCTGCACCAGCCGATCGCCGGGGCCGAGCGCCTGCCCGTCGGCTCTGAGAAAAATCTTCGCCGTCGATGGCCAGCGCGCCAGGCGGCGCGCCGAGCCCGGCAGCGTTTCGGCGACATCGTCCGCGATCGGCAGGCCCTCGCGCGCGAGCTTGATGGCGGGCGCGATCAGATCGGCGAGGCTGAACTTACCCGAGCCGTAGCGCGCCTGCGCCAGCGCCAGTCCGGCGACCGTGCCGGGCACCCCGATCGCCAGCGCCGAATTGCGCGACTTGCGCGGATCGGCCTCGCCGTTTTGGTCGAGAAACATGTCGCGGGTCGCCGCCGCCGGCGCGGTCTCCCGATAATCGATCGCCACATCGGTATGCCGGCCGGCGAGGTGGATCACCATGTAGCCGCCGCCGCCCAGATTGCCGGCGCTCGGGTAGCTCACCGCCAGGGCGAAGCCGGTCGCGACGGCGGCATCGACCGCATTGCCGCCCTGCTTGAGCACATCGACGCCGATTTGCGCCGCGCGCCCTTCCTGGGCCACCACCTCGCCGTGGGGCGAGGGGGTTTGTGCGGTGGCGCTGCCGACGGCGAGCAAGAGGAGGAGGGCTGAGGCGGCAAAGCCAATTCGCAGTCGTGCAGGCGGTGACCCGCATGCCGCGGCCGATCGCGACGGCGCGGCGTATGGGTCCCTGCTTTCGCAGGGACGACCCGGGTAAAGTCGATCCGACGGTGAACTCATCAAATCCCCTACCTCGCCTTGGCGTGATATTCGCCGTTCGGGCGCATGTCGGTGGCGGAGGCGAGGCGGTTGGTCATGTTGTAGAACGCCGCGACCGCCGCGATGTCCCAGATGTCGCGATCCGAAAAGCCGGCGCCGCGCAGGCGCGCGCGGTCGCTGTCCTCGATGGCCCACGGCTCCATGGTGAGCTTGACCGCGAAGTCCAGCATCGCGCGCCGGCGCTTGGACAAGCGCGCCGCCCGGTAATTCATCGCCATCATCTCGCCCAGCACCGGGTCGCCGGCGAGCTGCCGCACCGCGGCGCCGTGCGCGGTCAGGCAATAGAAACAACGATTCTGCGCCGACACCGCGGTGGCGATCATCTCGCGCTCGAGCACGGAAAGACCCGAATCGCCCAGCATCAGATCGTTGCGATAGGCCACGAAGGCTTCGAGCTTGGCCATGTCGAAGCTGAACGCCTGCATCACATTGGGCACGAAGCCGAGCTTCTCCTCGCAGCTCTTGAAGAACGCCGCCATGGATGGGCTCAGCCGCGCGGGCTCGAGCCGCAGGGCCATGATCTCGGCCGGCGGGCGCGCCGCTTTGGGGCGTTGCGCGCGTCGGCGCGCGCCGGTCTTGGTGACTTTGGGCACGGCTTGCCTCCCTGTGAGCGCGCCGATGCTATACCCTGCGGCCCGGTCGCCGCACCAGCCGGCCGGCTCAAATCCGGCCAGCCGCAAATCCGGTTTTCCGCCGGCGACCAGTGTCGCGACGCCGCGTTGTCGATGCTAGACACGTGGCGCACAAGACCTTGAGTTGTTCCCGAGGGAAACCATGGCGCTCGACCACCAGACGGACTCGAAACCCCAGCCAGGCTCGCGAAGCGAGCCAGGCTCGCACACCGAGCCGGCCGTCTCGGCCTTGATCGACGCCGCGGCCGCGTTGCTCGGGCAACGTCGGGATATTCCGGAAACCTTCATTCCCGGGCTGTTCGCCCGCGCCGCGCCGGAGGACTTTCTGTCCTATCAGCCGCGCGAGGTCGCGGCCGTGGCGGAGCGCGCCTGGTCGCTGCTCGCCATACGGCAGCCCAGCATCCCCAAGATTCGTTTCGAGACTTCCCTCCGGCACCATTGCGGGCGATCGGCTCAAGGACGTCTCGGTTCTGGAGATCGTCAACGACGACATGCCGTTCCTGGTGGACTTGGTCATGGCGGAGCTGGCGGAGCGCGGCGTCGATGTGCGCCTTGTGGTTCATCCGGTCTTCGCGGTGGCGCGCGATTCCGAGGGGCGGCTCACCGATTTCAAGAGCTCGGACCTCAAGGGCCCGGTCCCCAAGAGCACGCCGGCGCCCGGCGTCTTGCGGGAAAGCTTCATTCAAATCCATGTCGGGCGCATCGACGACGACGCGGAGCGCAGCGCGATCGTGACGGCGCTGGCGCAGGTGCTCGCCGATGTCAGGCTCTGCGTGCAGGATTGGCGGGCGATGATGAGCCATCTCGGCGACATCATCGCCGGCCTGAGATCGAGCCCGCTGCCGCTCGCGCCCGACGAGGTCGCCGAGGCGGTGCAGTTCCTCGAATGGCTGGCCGCCGACAATTTCACCTTCCTGGGCATCCGTCACTACCGGGTCAGCGACGAGGGAAATGTGCTCGAGCCCGAATTCGAGACCGGGCTCGGCCTGTTGCGCGAGCACGAGATGCGGGTGGTGCGGCTCGATCAGCAGGTCACGATCACGCCCGTGATCCGCAAATTTCTCGACGAGCCGCGGCTGCTGTTCGTCACCAAGTCCGCGCTGCGCTCGCGCGTGCACCGCCGCGTCTACATGGATTATATCGGGATCAAGCGCTTCGATGCGGACGGCCGCCTGGTCGGCGAGATCCGCATGATCGGCCTGTTCACCTCCACCGCCTATACGCGTTCGACCCGCAGCATCCCGTATTTGCGCCGCAAGGTGGCGGCCGTGGTCAGCCGGGCGGGCTTCGATCCGGAAGGACATTCCGGCAAGGCCCTGGTCAACGTGCTTGAGAACTATCCGCGCGACGAGCTGTTTCAGATCGACGACGACATGCTCTACGGCTTCGCGCTGGCGATCCTGCAGCTCGACGAGCGGCCGCGCGTGCGCGTGCTGTCGCGGCGCGACCGCTTCGATCGCTTCGTCTCGGTGTTCGTGTTCGTGCCACGGGATCGTTACGACAGCGACGTGCGCAAGACCATCGGCGACTACCTGGCCGCCGCCTACAATGGTCATGTCAGCGCCTTCCATCCGTTTTTTCCCGAAGGACCGCTGGTGCGCGTGCACTTCATCATCGGCCGGCGCGATGGCCCCGCCCCCGACCCGGACCGCACCAGCCTGGAAGCCGCGATCGGCGGCATTGTTCGCACCTGGATCGACGGCTTCGTGGAGACGCTGTCGGGGGTCCATGCTGAGTCGAAGGCGCAGGTGCTGGCGCAGCGCTATCGCGACGCCTTCTCGCAGGGCTATCGCGAGGCCTATTTGCCCCAGGTCGCAGTCGACGACATCAGGGTCATCGAGGGGTTGTCGGCGGGCCGTCCGCTCGGTGTCGACTTCCACCGCCGCGAGGACGAAGAGCGCGACAGCATCGGGCTCAAGGTGTGGAGCTACGCGCAGCCGATCCCGCTGTCGGAGCGGGTGCCGGTCTTGGAGAACATGGGCTTCCAGGTGGTCGACGAGCGCACCTTCCAGATCGCGCTCGGCGGCCCGCACGAACCCGACGTCTGGTTCCACGACATGTTGCTGGCGCGCCCCGATGGCGGCGCGGTCGACCTCACCGCCAGCAAGCAGAGGCTGGAGGCGACCTTCCTGGTGGTGATGCGCGGCGGCGCCGAAAGCGACGGCTACAATGCGCTGGTCCTGACCGCCGGGTTGATGTGGCGCGAGGTCGCCCTCTTGCGCGCCATCTCGCGCTTCCTGCGGCAGATTCTCGTACCCTATTCCCAGGGCTATATGTGGGCGACGCTGGTCAAGCATGCCGGCATCGCGGCCGACATCGTGCGCCTGTTCCACATGCGTTTCGATCCGCGGCTGGGCGGGGCTGCGGACGAGCGCGCCGTGCGCGAAGCGGAGATCGCGGCCGCGATCGAGGCCAGCCTGCAAGCGGTCGAAAGTCTCGACGAGGACCGCATCCTGCGCCGTTTCGTCAATGCGGTGCGCTCAGCCGAGCGCACCAACTTCTATCAGATCGACGCCACCGGCCACGCCAAGCCGGTCATCGCCGTCAAGTTCGCCAGCCGCCGGCTCGACGGCATGCCGCTGCCCAGGCCGCTCTACGAGGTCATGGTCTATTCGCCGCGGGTGGAGGCCGTGCATCTGCGCTTCGGCAAGGTGGCGCGCGGCGGTATCCGCTGGTCCGACCGGCCGCAGGATTTCCGCACCGAGATCCTCGGCCTGGTCAAGGCCCAGCAGGTCAAGAACGCCGTCATCGTACCGGTCGGCGCCAAAGGCGGATTCGTCCCCAAGCTGTTGCCCAAGGGTCCGCGCGAGGCCGTTCAGGCGGAAGGTACCGCCGCCTACAAGCTGTTCATGTCGACGCTGCTCGACATCACCGACAATATCGGCGACGCCGGCATCGTCCCGCCCCCCAACGTGGTGCGCCACGACGGCGACGATCCCTATCTGGTGGTCGCCGCCGACAAGGGCACCGCCACCTTCTCGGATATCGCCAACGAGATCGCCGACCAGCACGGCTTTTGGCTGAGCGACGCCTTCGCGTCCGGTGGCTCGGCCGGTTATGACCACAAGAAAATGGGCATCACGGCGCGCGGCGCCTGGGAATTGGTCAAGCGGCACTTCCGCGAGATGAACGTGGACATCGGCACCACGCCGTTCACCGTGGTCGGGGTCGGCGACATGTCGGGGGACGTGTTCGGCAACGGCATGCTGCGCGAGCGCACCACGCGCCTGCTGGCCGCCTTCGATCACCGCGACATCTTCATCGATCCCGAGCCGGATCCGGAGCAGAGCTTTGCCGAGCGGGCGCGCCTGTTCGCCCTGCCGCGCTCGAGCTGGCAGGACTATGACAAATCGTTGATCTCGGCAGGCGGCGGGGTGTTCGCGCGCAGCCTCAAGGAGATCACGCTGTCGCCGCAGGCCCAGAAGGTGATCGGGCTCGACAGCCCGAAGACCAACCCGCAGCAATTGATGAACGCCATCCTCAAGGTTCCGGCCGACCTGCTCTGGTTCGGCGGCATCGGCACCTATGTGCGGGCTTCCGGCGAGACCGACGACGCGGTCGGCGACCGCGCCAACGACGCCATCCGGGTGACTGGCGCCGAGCTTAAGTGCAAGGTGATCGGAGAGGGCGCCAATCTCGGCATGACGCAGCGCGGCCGCATCGAGGCGGCGTTGCGCGGGCTGCGGCTCAACACCGACGCGATCGACAATTCGGCCGGCGTCAACACCTCCGACATCGAGGTCAACATCAAGATCGCGCTGGCGCCGGCGATGCGCGACGGCCGGCTCACGCGCGAGGCCCGCAACGCCCTCCTGGTGGAGATGACCGAGGACGTGGCGGCGCTGGTGCTGCGCAACAACTATCTGCAGACGCTCGCGCTCTCGCTCTCGACGCGGCGCGGGCTCGAGTTTCTCGGCTTCCAGCAGCGCCTGATGCAGACCCTGGAGCGGCGCGGCCTGCTCGACCGCACGGTCGAGTTCCTGCCCGACGATACCGAGATCGCCGAGCGCCGCCGCCGCTCGCAGCCGTTGACCCGGCCCGAGCTGGCGGTGCTGCTCGCCTATGCCAAGCTGTCGCTCTACGACGAGCTCTTGGAATCGAACGTCCCGGACGATCCTTATCTCGGCCGCGAGCTGACGCGCTATTTCCCGCGCGCCATCTTGGAACGGTTCCCGGACGCGCCGGAGCGTCACCGCTTGCGGCGCGAGATCATCGCGACCCAGCTCGCGAACTCGATCATCAACCGCGGCGGACCGTCCTTCGCGGTGCAGATCGAGGACCAGACCGGGGCCCCGGTCGCCCGGATGGCGGCCGCCTTCGCGGCCGTGCGTGACAGCTACGAGATGACCGCGCTCAATGCCGCGATCGATCGGCTCGACAACAAGGTCCCCGACAAGCTGCAGCGCGATCTCTACGGCGCCGTGCAGGACCTGTTGCGCGACCGCCTGGTCTGGTTCCTGCGCAACGCCGACCTCTCGCAGGGTCTGGCCGCGGTCGTCGATCATTACCGACAAGGCATCGCGGCCGTGGAGGCGGTGCTCGAAAGCGCGCTGGTGCCGGAGGCGGCGGCCGCCCGCGCGGCGCGCGAAACCGAGCTCATGCGGCAGGGCGTGCCGGACGCGCTGGCGCGCCGGTTCGCCAATCTGCCCGCTCTGCTCGCAGCACCCGACATCATCAGCGTGGCGGATCGCACCCGGCAGCCGATCGCCGCCGTGGCGGCCACCTATTTCGCGGCCGAATCCTACTTCCGCCTCGACCGCATCGTGCGTGCGGCGGCCGAGATCAACGTGTCCGATTATTTCGACCGGCTGGCGCTCGACCGCGCGCTCGACTCCATCGGCGATGCCGAGCGGCGGCTCGCCGCCGCCATGGCGGGCGACGGGACGGCGGGGGCGGACGCGGTCGAAGCCTGGGTCGGGCCGCGCCGCCAGGAGGTCGACCGCATCCGCCTGCAGGTGCAGGAGATCGCCAATTCCGGGCTCACCCTTTCGAAGCTCACGGTGGCGGCGAGCCTGCTGGGCGATCTGGTCAGGCCATAGCGGCAGGGCGCGCGCGGGCGGCATTCACAGCATTTGAGGAAAAGCATGCCCTTGCGAATGCGAGGGTGGAATCCGGCTTTTCGTCCGAAATTGCGACAATGCGAAAATACTGGAGCGGCTTCTGTTTCCGGTCTATGTGAAACCGCTCCAGGAGAGCCAGATGGCGAGTTTGTATGAGAGAGCCGTGCAGGCTTCGTTCACGCCGGCCCCCGACGGCCACGTGTTCCGCTGCCCGAGTTCGTGGCTCTTCGGCCATTGGCGCAGCTATCTGGTGAACGACGCGCAAAAGGAGATGCTGGCCGCGCATTTGCGGCAGCGGCAGCGCCTCATCATGGGGCTCATGGCGATCTACCTGCTGATCGCGCTCGGATTCACGCTCGCGTTCCAGTCGTCCGGCCCTCCCGACACCTCGTCGGCCGCTTTCCTCGACGGCGTGGTGGTGACCATGCTGGTGATGATCGGGCTCGCCCTGATGCCGCATTTCTATCTGATGCGAAAGATCGGGCCCTTGCTGGCGCAGCTGCCGCGCAACGACGACCACGCCACCCTGCACCAGCAACTGTTCGGCGTCGCTTCCGTCATATCGAACCTGCACCTGGCGATGGGCGGGGGCGGCGGCGTGCTGATCGCCATCGCCAACACCAAGGGCCTGGCCGACGTCATCGCCGGCGGGCAACCCGCCGCGCAGCTCTTCTGGCCGGTGCTCGGCTTGGTGATCGGCGTCTTGATGGCGGCCTATTTCACCTACCTGTGGCTTCTCAAACGCAGGCTCAAGGCGAATTCAGCTGCGCCTCCGCCCGATACCCGGTGACGGTGAGTCGGAACCTCGGTCGCCGGGATGGTTTTGGGCCGTTGCTTGTCCATGGTTTGAAAAGAGCCGCAGCTGTAGGATGGGTTGAGCTCTTGCGAAACCCATCGGCGGCGGTTGATGGGTTTCGCAAGAGCTCAACCCATCCTACGGACCTACGGACCGGGCTTTTTACCACTAATCCGCTCAATGCCGGAAGTGTCGGGTGCCGGTGAACACCATGGCGATGCCGTGCTGGTCGGCGGCCTTGATCACCTCGTCGTCGCGCATCGAGCCGCCGGGCTGGATCACCGCGGTGGCGCCGGCTTCGATCGCGACCAGGAGCCCGTCGGCGAACGGGAAGAACGCGTCCGACGCCACCACCGAGCCTTTGGTGAGCGGCGCGGCGAGCCCGGCCGCCTTGGCGGCGTCCGCCGCCTTGAGGGCCGCGATGCGGGCCGAATCGACCCGGCTCATCTGGCCGGCCCCGATCCCGACCGTGGCACCGCTCCGGGCATACACGATGGTGTTCGACTTGACGTGCTTGGCGACCCGGAACGCGAACGCCATATCCTCGCGCTCGGAATTGGTGGGCGCGCGGGCGGTCACCACCTTCATCGCCATGTCGTCCACCACCGCATTGTCGCGCGACTGCACCAGCAATCCGCCCGCCACCGACTTGACCATGAGGCCGGGCGCACGCGGATCGGGCAGGCCGCCGGCGATCAACAGGCGGAGATTCTTCTTGGCGCCGATGATGGCGATCGCCTCCGGGGTCGCGTCGGGCGCGATGATCACCTCGGTGAAGATTTCGGTGATGGCGCGCGCCGCCTCTGCGTCGAGCGTGCGGTTGAGCGCCACGATGCCCCCAAAGGCCGAGACCGGATCGCAGGCGAGCGCCGCCCGGTAGGCCTCGAGGAGGCTGCCGCGCTGCGCCACCCCGCACGGATTGGCGTGCTTGATGAGGGCGCAGGCGGCGGTGCGCTTGGGATCGAACTCAGCCACGCATTCGTAGGCCGCGTCGGTGTCGTTGATGTTGTTGTAGGAGAGCTGCTTGCCCTGCAGCTGCCTGGCGGTGGCGACGCCAAAGCGCGTCTCGGGCGTGCGATAGAAGGCCGCCGACTGGTGCGGGTTCTCGCCATAGCGCAGCGCCTCGATGAGCACCCCGGCGACCGCCCGGTAGGCCGGCGCCGGGTCGGCGAGCTCGCGCGCGAACCAGTTGGAGATGGCGGCGTCGTAGGCGGCGGTGCGCGCATAGGCCTTGGCGGCGAGCCGGCGCCGCAGCGCAAGCGTGGTCATGCCGGCGTGCTGCGTCAGCTCGGCGAGCAGCAGCGCGTAATCCTGCGGCTCCACCACCACCGTCACGTCGTCGTGATTCTTGGCCGCCGCCCGGATCATGGCCGGGCCGCCGATATCGATGTTCTCGATCGCGGTCTCGAAGTCGGCGCCCTTGGCGACCGTTTCCTCGAACGGATAGAGATTGACCACCAGCAGATCGATCGGCCGGATGCCGTGCTGGGCGAGCGCGGCGGCATGCTCGGGGTTGCGGCGGACCGCCAGGAGCCCGCCGTGCACGTTGGGATGCAGGGTCTTGACCCGCCCATCCATCATCTCGGGAAAGCCGGTCAACTCGGCCACGTCCGTGACCGCGAGGCCGGCGTCGCCGAGCGCCTTGGCGGTGCCGCCGGTCGAGACGATCTCGACGCCGTGGCGGGCGAGCGCCCGCGCCAGATCGATCAGGCCGGTCTTGTCGGACACCGAGATGAGGGCGCGGGAAATCCTGCGCAGGGAGTTGGTCGTCGCAGCGTCAGTCACGGCGTTGGTCATCGGGCTCTCTCACAGCGGCAATTGCGGCTCCTCGCCGCGGCCGCGGCGCGGCGCCGTGACCGCGGGGCTGGACAAAGCGAATGTCCACTGCACCCGCATCACGTTGCAGGCCCGGCCATGGATCACCAGCTGCACGGCCCGGCGCGGGCCGTCGTTGCCGGCCAGATAAACGCTCTCCTCGAGATCGATCCGGTCCTCGTAGGCGGTGAACGTCCAGACCTCCTTGTTGGCCATCATCAGCATGGCGCCGTGGGTGTCGGACAGTCGATTGGCCTTGACCGAAGGATGCAGGTGGAAACGGATCGCGAACTGGTCGCGCCCGGCCGCGATGGTGCTGCCGAGCGCCGGCGTGAACAGGTCCTCGCCGTCGAGCCGCCGTCCATCGGCCGCCAGCATCAGGGAGCGCTGGTGGATGACATCGAAGCTCGCCGCATAGCCGTCGTGGGAGGTGCGCAGCACGATGGCGCCCTCCTGGCTGCCGCGCTCGGCCGTCACCCGGCGCGGGCCGCCGACGATCGGGGCGCCGTTGAGCATGCGCTTGATCGGGCCCGATTCGACGAACCGGCACGAGGACTCGTCGTTGAACGTCACCGTCGAATGGGCGGCGGTCGAGCGCGCCACCTGCCGCCAGCTGTCGCGGCTGGTGGACGGCAATCCGCAATTGACCACGATCCGGTTCTGCCGCGTCGACAGCTCGAACGACAGGCAGCCGGCATGGGCCTCGGGCTCACCCCCAAAGGCGGCGGGACGCCGGTATCCATCAGCACGACGGTGCCGCCGGCGTCGACCCGTTGGTAGCCCGAATGGGGCGCGTTCGCGACCGGCGTGCCGCGGGCATCGTCATAGGCCAGGATGGTGGTGAGCAGATCGGTCGGGGTCGGCCCCATGCCGTTGAACAGCGCGAAGCTGCCGTCGCCGTGGCGGAAGAAGCGCAGCATCGGCATCATGCGGTCGATGGCGTTGAGCAGCGCATCGCGGCGGCACCAGGTTGCGGGCCGTGAACAGCTGGCGCAGCGGCAAGAGGTCCACCAAGAGCTCGATCAAGGCGCCCGGATTGCGGCTGATATGGCCGCCGTCGGGAAGGATCTGGCGCGCGAGCTCGTCGGCCAGCCGCTTGGTCGCGGCTTTGCTGTGGCGGACCTGCCCGGCCATGCAGAGGCCCGCATAGGTGAGGGCGATCATGGCCTGCAGGCGCGGCACACCGTCGGGCGCATCCGCGGCGGTGCGGCGCAATTGACGCACATGCCGGGTCAGGCTGCGGATGAAGCGGCGATAGAAGCGCACATCGGAATCGTCGAGCAGCAGCGTCGCCTGGCTCAGCCACGAGATGATCCGGCGCGCCAGCACGTCGGGGCGCCAGGCCACCGGATCCATGGTGCTGTGCGCGGTGATCCATTCGTCCACCAGGGCGCGGGCATTGGCGCGGGTTATCCCTGAATCGGCGGCGCGCAAATGCCGCAGCCAGCCGAACCCCAGGAGCGCGATCGCCCAGTCCTCCGACGGCGGGGTGATCTCGAACGGCGAGCGGGCGTCGCAGGTGACCACCTTGCCGGCGAACACGAAACGGCCCGCATAGATCTCGCTCGCCCGGGTGGCATCGGCGGTGCGCAAATCCTGCGGCGAGATGACCAGCCGATCGGTCTTGGCGGGAAACGGCCAATTGAGCAGCGCGCTGCCGCTCACCCGGCCGATCAGCTTGCGGAGCAAGCCACGCGCCAGGAACACGGACAGTTTGGTATGTTCCGCGACCGAAACGCGCGACATCCTACCCCTTCTCTCCCCAGATCACGGCGTTTCTGGCCCGCGGCCGGAAGATAGCGAAGGGCTTGTTGGCGGCCAACTGTGGATAATTTGCGTAAACTCGCTCAAATCCGCTCCAAGCGGGCGGCGAAGAAGCCGTCGAGGCCGGCCATGCGCGGCTCCGGATCGGGTAGACCGCAAGGCAGGGTCCGCAGGTCGCCGGCCGGCGTCAGCTCATCCGCGATGCCGTCGATTTCGGCTGCCGAGATCGGCCGGCGGCGGAAGCCGGAATTGCCGGCGAGGAAATCCGTCACCACCTCCACGCCCTCCTCGGGCTCGAGCGAGCAGACACAATAGACCAGGAGGCCGCCCGGCTTGATGAGCGCGGCCGCCCGGGCGAGCATCGCGCGCTGCAACCCCGACAGCGTCGCGATGTCCTGCGGCTGCTTGCGCCAGGGCACATCGGGATGGCGCCGGATGGTTCCGGTCGCCGAGCAGGGTGCATCGAGCAGGATGGCGTCGAATTCCTTGGTCGGCCACTGGCCCATGTCGGCGGTCAGGATATCGGCGGTGATGAGCTCGGCGGTGAGCTTGAGCCGCGCGAGATTGACCGCGACCCGGTCGATGCGGGATTGGGCGCGGTCGACCGCCACCACGCGGGCGCCGGCGGCGGCGAGCTGCGCGGTCTTGCCGCCGGGCGCCGCGCACAGATCCGCCACCGTCTTGCCGGCGATGTCGCCGAGCAAGCGCGCCGGCAGCGCTGCTGCCGCATCCTGAACCCACCAGGCGCCCTCATGGTATCCGGGCAGCCCCGATACCGGCCCGTGCACCAGGGCTCGCACGGTTCCGCTCGGGAGCACGCGACCGCCCAGCACGGCGGCCCAGTGCGCCGGATCGCTTCTGACCGTGAGGTCGAGCGCGGGCTCGTGGGCGTGGGCGGCCGCGATCGCGCGCGCCGTGGCGGTCCCATAGTTGGCGACCCAGCGGGCCATGAGCCAATTGGGCGTATCGAGCAGCGTGGTATCGACCCCGGCCAGATGCTGGGCGCCCTCGCGGGCGACCCGCCGCAGGACCGCATTGACGAGGCCGCCATAGCGCGCGGCGCGGCGGTCGGCATGCACCAGCCGCACCGCCAGATCGACCGCCGCATGATCCGGCACCTCGAGCCAGAGGATCTGCGCCACCCCGATGAGCAGCGCCGTCTCGGCGCGCGGCGCATCGGCCGGCAGGCCGCGCTCGAGGAAGATGCCGAGCACATGGCGCAGCGTCCCGAGCCGGCGCAGCACGGTCGCCACCAGATGGCGCACCAGGGCGCGGTCACGATCGGCGAGCGCCGCCAAACCCGGATTGGAGGCGCCGTCGAGCAGCTCGTCGAGCGGCCGATGGCGGCGCAGCACGCCGTCCAGGATGTCGGCCGCGAAACGGCGCGCCGCCAGTCCGGGCGGCTCGGGCGCGGCATCGGGGCGCGGCTTGGCCACGGGTTTCTTCGCGCTCTGGGGTTTCTTGGCCATTGGGGCGAACAGGTAGGCTGTTTTTGGCGCAGGCGAAACCAAAACCCGCGGGCATGGCCAATGCGCTCCCGGCAGCTCTCCGCCGCCGGGCCTTGACGGCGGGCCCGCGGGGCGCATCTAAGACGCATGAGCGACACCAAGGACAGCGCCCCGCCGCGCCGGGCGGGAACCGATCAGGCGGCCAAGAAGCCGCTCCCGCCCGCGGCCGAGCGCGCGCTCGCCGAGGCTGCGGCGCGGCGCGCCGAGCGCGCGCGCATCGAAGCCCAGCAGCCGCAGGAGATCGCCGGCCGCGGCGGCCTCGACCCGGCCCGCTACGGCGATTGGGAAGTCAAAGGCGTGGCTTCGGATTTCTAGAGCAGGTCGAGCAGGGTTCAGGCATCACCGATCTGACCGCCGACCTACCGCGTCACCACCACGGTGGTGCCGACGCTCACGCGCTCGAACAGGTCGGTGATGTCCTGGTTGTACATGCGGATGCAGCCGTAGGAGACGAAGCCGCCGATCGAGCCCGGCATGTTGGTGCCATGGATGGCGTATTCGGTGCCGGCCAGCGTCATGGCGGCGACCCCCATGGGATTTTGCGGCGTGCCGCCCGGGATCACGTCGGGAAGCGAAGGCTTGTCGCGCTTGACCTCGGCGGGCGGCGACCAGGCCGGCCGCACATATTTGCCGTCGATGTGCGAGGTGCCCTGCCACTGCTTGCCGGCTTTGCCGACGCCGACCGGGTAGCGCAAGGCGTGCTCGCCATCGACCACCAGATAGAGCCGGCGCTCATTGGTCCGCACCACGATGGTGCCGGCCGCAAAGCCTCCGAACGCCACCATGCTGGGGCTGGCGCAGGCGGCCTGCGGTGCCGCCGCGACGGTGACGAGACCAACCACGGCCGCGCAAGCCGCCAGAATTCGAGACCGGTGATGCATGGTTTTCCCCGCGCCGAAAGCCGAAATCGTATGGTTAAGAACCATAACCCAAACCGGCTAAGGTCTCAGCCGCAAGCTGGAAACAAGGTAAGTTTTGCGTGAATTTTTTCGGCGCGGAATACATCCATTTTTGTCATGGCCGGACTTGTTCCGGCCATCTCGCTTAGGCTGGCACCGCCGTTAGTCCCTTAAGCGAGTGCGTCCCTAAGCGAGATCGCCGGGACAAGCCCGGCGATGACACAGAAGATTGCCCGCCTCACGCCGGCTTCTTGTTCTGCCGGTTGCTCACCAGGTCATCGACCACGCCCGGATCGGCGAGCGTGGACGTATCGCCGAGATTGCCGGATTCGTCCTCCGCGATCTTGCGCAGGATGCGGCGCATGATCTTGCCGGAGCGCGTCTTCGGCAGGCCGGGCGAGAACTGGATCAGGTCGGGCGCGGCGATCGGGCTGATCTCCTTGCGGACCCAGTCGATCAGCTCCTTGCGTAACGCCTCGCTCGGGGCTTCGCCCGTCATCAGGGTCACATAGGCGTAGATGCCGGTGCCCTTGATGTCGTGCGGATAGCCCACGACAGCGGCCTCCGACACTTTCGGATGCGCCACCAGGGCGCTCTCGATCTCGGCGGTGCCCAGGCGATGGCCGGCCACGTTGATGACGTCGTCGACCCGGCCGGTGATCCAGTAATAGCCGTCAGGGTCGCGCCGCGCCCCGTCGCCGGTGAAATACTTGCCCGGATAGGTCTTGAAATAGGTGTCGACGAAACGCTGGTGATCGCCGAATACGGTGCGCATCTGGCCCGGCCAGGAATCCGCGAGGCAGAGATTGCCGCTCGCCTCGCCCTCGAGCACCTGGCCCTGCGCATCCACGATCTGCGGCACGATGCCGAAGAACGGCCGCGTGGCCGAGCCGGGCTTGAGGCGGGTGGCGCCCGGCAGCGGCGTGATCAAAATGCCGCCGGTCTCGGTCTGCCACCAGGTATCGACGATCGGGCAGCGGCCGTCGCCGACCACGCGATGATACCATTCCCAGGCTTCCGGATTGATCGGCTCGCCGACCGAGCCGAGCAGGCGCAGCGATGCGCGCGAGGTCTTGGTCACCGGTCCGTCGCCGGCCTGCATCAAGGCGCGGATGGCGGTCGGCGCGGTGTAGAAGATGTTGACCTTGTGCTTGTCGATGACCTCCCAGAATCGCGACATCGAGGGATAGTTCGGCACCCCTTCGAACATCAGGGTGGTGGCGCCGTTCGCGAGCGGCCCGTACACGATGTAGCTGTGGCCCGTCACCCAGCCCACGTCGGCGGTGCACCAATAAATGTCGCCGTCCTGATAATCGAACACGTATTGATGCGTCATGGCGACATAGACGAGGTAACCGCCGGTGGTGTGCAGCACCCCCTTCGGCTTGCCGGTCGAGCCCGACGTATAGAGGATGAACAGCGGATCCTCGGCGTTCATCTCCGCGCACGGGCATTGCGCGGTCACCATGTCGGCGGCCTCGTGGTACCAGACGTCCCGCCCCGGATCCATGTCGACGGTGGCGGCGGTGTGGCGCACCACGATCACGTGGTCGACGCCACCGACCTTGGCGATGGCGGCGTCGGTGTTGGCCTTGAGATGCACCTTGCGGCCGCCGCGCAAGCCTTCGTCAGCGGTGATCACCACCTTCGACTGGCAGTCCTCGATGCGGCCGGCGAGCGAATCCGGCGAGAAGCCGCCGAACACGACCGAATGGACCGCCCCGATGCGGGCGCAAGCCAGCATCGCGTAGACCGCCTCCGGGATCATCGGCATATAGATGGTGACCCGGTCGCCCTTCTCGACGTTGCGGTTGCGCAGGATGTTGGCGAAGCGGCAGACCTCGTCGTGCAGCTCCTGATAGGTGATGTATTTCTGGTTCTTGGGATCGTCGCCTTCCCAGATGATGGCGACCTGATCGGCGCGCTTGGCGAGATGCCGGTCGATGCAGTTGTAGGCCACGTTGGTGACGCCGTCCTCGAACCACTTGATCGAAACCTGGCCGGGCCCGAACGAGGTGTTCTTGACCTTGTGGAACGGCTTCGTCCAGTGGATGCGCTTGGCCTCTGCGGCCCAGAAGGCGTTCGGGTCCTTGAGCGAGCGCTGCGTACATCTCCCGGTATTTGGCGTCATCGATGAAGGCGCGCGCTTTCCACTCCGCCGGAACTTCGTAAATCTTCTCCGACATGCTTTCCTCCGAGTTCCCGCGTTCCGGGTGTTCTGGCGGGCGAACGGGTCGCCGCAAACCACTATGATCACCATAACCAATATGATCACCATTATGCGTCGGTCCTTTGACCAGCGTCAAAGCCGCGGCGCCGGCGGCACTTGTGGTTTCCAACGCGACGCATTTCGCCCTAGACTTCGGCCGCCGCGGAGGAGGGCCCCGCCATGCCTCGCCTGATCATGTCCGGCTTGCTCCGGCTCGTGCTGTCGGCGCTGGTCGCCGTAGGCGCCAATGCCGCCTTTGCGCGTGCCGGCTGGGCGCAAGCCTATCCGAGCCGGCCGATCCGGCTCCTGGTGTCGTATCCGCCCGGGGGCGCCGCCGATCTGGTGGCCCGCGCCGTGGGGCTGCCGCTTTCGGCGCGTTTGGGCCAGCCGGTGGTGGTGGAGAACAGGCCGGGCTCGAACGGCAATCTCGCCGGCGAGCTGGTGGCCGGCGCGGCACCGGACGGCTACACGCTGCTGCTGGGCCCGAGCGCGCTGTTCGGCATCAATCCGCATCTCTATGCCAAGATGTCGATCGATCCGCTCAAGGATCTCATGCCGGTGGCGAGCCTGGTGTCGAACGCGCTGTTCCTGGCCGCCAATCCCAAGCTCGCCCCGCGCAATTTCGGCGACTTCATCGCATTCGCGCGCAGCGCCAAGCCGCCTTTGTTCTACGCCTCGATCGGCAACGGCAGCGAGCATCACCTGGCCATGGAGATGCTCAAGCAGAGCGGGCGCATCGACCTCACCCATGTGCCCTACAAGGCGGCGGACCGGCCGCGCTCGGGGTCATGTCCGGCGACGTCGCGGCCATGTTCGGGGGCGGCTCGGTCGCTTCCCTCATCCAGTCGGGCCAGCTGCGCGGGCTCGCCATCAGCGGGCGGCGCCGCTCGACCGCGCTTCCCGACCTGCCCTCGATCTCTGAATTCTACCCGGACTACGAGGTCACCCTGTGGCAGGGCCTGTTCGCCCCGGTCGGAACCCCGCCCGACGCCGTGGCGCGCCTGCGCAGGGAGGTGAACGCGGTGCTGGCGCAGGCCGACGTGATGGACAAGCTCGCCGCCGCCGGCGCCGGCGATCCCTACATCACCACCCAAGCCGAATTCGCCGCCCGCGTCCGCGCCGACTACGACAAATACGGCAAGGTGATCCGGGAGATCGGCCTGAAGGTGGAGTGAGGCGGCGAGCGCACCCTCATCGTCATCGCCGAGACAAACCCGACGCCATCAATCAATGCCGCCCCGGCTCGAAGTCCTGGTTGGGGAAAGCCGAGGCGTCGGGGGTCTTGATGACCACGAAATTCTGCTCGGCGGTGGCGTGGCAGGCGTTGCAGCCGGCCGTGATCTGGTCGAAGGTCTTGGCGAACTGGCGCGTATCGCCGGACTTGATGACGAGGTCCATGGCGGCGAAAGGTTGCTTGAGCGCCGCATCCACCAGCTCGGACACCGGCAGCGCCTTCCAGCGCGGGATCACCTTGGTGATCGTGCCGAAGCCCTGCTGCAGCTCCTTCAGCACATAGCCGGCGAGCACCCAGTTCTCCGCCTTGCCGGCGAGCGCGAGCTTGGCATGGCGCGGCTGGATCAGGATGCTCATCATGTCGCCCATGTTGGGGGTGAACGGCGCCGGCGCGGCGTCGGCCGGATTTGATTGATCTTGCGCGGCGGTGCCCGCCGGCAACGTCGCCATGCCGGCAAAACCCGCGAGCGCGGCCAGCAAAATGAAAGATGGCAGGCGAGCGTGCATGTGAGCTCCTTCGCGTTCCTGTTCCGCCCCGAGCCTCGCCCGACTTGGTTTTCGGGTCGAGCGTACGATCATACGATGATCGGGTTCACACCCCCATGAGGCCGATGATCGCGCCCATCAGCATCAGCACGATCAGCCAGTGGCCGCCGTCGATCCAGATCAGCCGCGTGTCGCGCATCGCGAAGGTGTTGGCGACCGCGATCGTGGTGATCACGAAGCCCAGCCAGCAGAACGCGCCCGAGACCACGCCGTTCAACAGATTGATCTGACCGGCGCCGAGGTGAGCCATCAGCCCGGCCAGCACCCAGGCCATGACCAGCTCGGCCACGAAGCAGAAGATGAACGGCAGATAGGCGCCCGGCTTGGCCCTGCGCGCATGCAGTTCGTCCGGCGTGAGGCCCTGCGCGGCCGTCCAGATCTTGCCCAGGCTCATGTACCAGACCGCGCCCGCCACCCAGGCCACGATGGCGGCGATCAGGATGGCCAGATAGTTCAACCCGGCGAACGTCATGGCAGATTCCTCCCCCCGTTGTTTGTTTGAACACCTCTCCGTCGTCTTATCCCTTCTTCCCGCCCATTTGGCAGACGATTTTCCATTCCGCCGCGGTCACCGGCTGCACCGAGAGGCGCGAATACTTCACCAGCGCCATGTCCTTGAGACGCGGCTCCGCCTTGATGCCGGCGAGCGTCACCGGCTTGGGCAGCGGCTCGATCGCCTTCACGTCGACGGCGAGGAATTTTCCCTCCTTGTCGGTCGGGTCCGGATAGGATTCCCGGATCACCTCGACGATGCCGACGACCTGCTTCTCGTCGCCGGTGTGATAGAAGAAGGCGCGATCGCCCTTCTTCATCTCCTTCATGTGCCGGCGCGCCGTGAAGTTGCGCACCCCGGTCCAGGGCTCGCCCTTGGCGCCGCGCTTGACCTGGGTGTCCCAGGAGAACGTGTCGGGTTCCGTCTTCAAGAGCCAGTAGGCCATCCCTCATCCCTCCGCGCGCAACGGGCGCGTCAACAGGTTTTCGATCGCGTCGCTCACGCCGAGCGCGCCGTCCAGAATGGCCGCGACCGCGGTGGCGATCGGCATCTCGACGCTCGGCCTGGCGGGCCAGTTCCACCAACGCTACCGCGGTGAAGGCGCCTTCCGCCAGACCCGTGGCGGCCTGCGCCTGCGCGGGCGAGCGGCCCTGTCCGAGCGCGACGCCGAGCGAGAAGTTGCGCGACTGCGCGCTCGAGCAGGTGAGAATGAGATCGCCCAGGCCCGAAAGACCCGTCAAGGTCTCGGGCCGCGCCCCGAGCGCCCGACCGAAGCGGAACAGCTCGGCGAAGCCGCGGGTGGTCAGCGCCGCCGCGGCGCTCGCGCCCAGCCCGCGGCCCGCCACGATGCCGGCCGCGATCGCCAGCACGTTCTTGGCGGCGCCGCCGATCTCGACCCCGCGCACGTCGGTCGAATGATAGGGACGGAAGGTGGCCGAGCCGAGCGCGCGCGCGAGCGCCGCCGCCATGGCCTCGTCGCGCGGCCGCCAGCGTCACGGCGGCCGGCAGCCCGCGCGCCACCTCCTCGGCGAAGCTCGGGCCCGACAGGATCGCCGGCACCGCCGCCGGCGCGCATTCGGCGATCACCTCGCGTCATGAATTTGTGCGTGCCGCGCTCGATGCCCTTGGCGCAGGCGATCACCGGAATGCCGGCGCCGAGCATCGGCGCCACGCCGGCGGGCGGCATCGCGCAGCTGTTGCGACGGCACCGCCAGCAGGATCACGTCCTGCGCCGACAGGACGGCGGCGCCGGTCGCCGCCACCGCGACCCGCGCATCGATCGGGTGGCCGGGAAGGCGCGGGCTCGCGCGCGATCGCGCCATCGCATCGGCGCCCGCCGGATCGCGGCCGACGAGCGTCACGCTGGCGGCCCGCGCGCGCCATCGCGTTGGCGAGCGCCGTGCCCCAGGCGCCGGCTCCCACGATCGCGATGCGCTCGAGCCCCATCCGACCCTCTGTCAGGCTGGCCCGGCCGCGCCTGGCCCCGGCCCTGCCGCCGGCCGCAGCGGCGGGTCGGCGGTCTGCGGCGGTCCGCGCACATCGGCGAGCGGCCAGCGCGCGCGCGGAGCGGTGTCGAGCGTGTCGCGCAGCCCGAGCGCCAGCCGCTCGGCGCCCGCCCAGGCGATCATGGCGCCGTTGTCGGTGCACAGCTCGGCGGGCGGGACCACCAGCACGGTGCCGACCTCGAACGCCACACGCTGGAGCACCTTGCGGATCGCCTCGTTGGCGGCGACGCCGCCGGCCGCCACCAGCGCGGTCGGCGCGCCGAACTGGGCGCGAAACATCCTCAGTCCGCAGCGCAGCCGGTCCGCCACCACGTCGACCACGGCCTGCTGGAACGAGGCGCACAGATCGCGCACGTCCTGCTCGCTGATGGGCGCGATCTTCTCGGCCTCGAGCCGCAGCGCGGTCTTCAGTCCGGACAGCGAGAAATCGGCGTTGAGCTTGCCCAGCATCGGCCGCGGCAGCGCGAAGCGCGCCGGGTTGCCGCGAGCGGCCTCCTTCTCCACCTGCGGGCCGCCCGGATAGCCGAGCCCGAGCAGCTTGGCGGTCTTGTCGAAGGCTTCGCCGATCGCATCGTCCAGGGTGGTGCCGAGCCGCACATAGTCGCCGACCCCGCGCACCGCGACGATCTGGGTATGGCCGCCGGACGCCAGGAACAGGCAATAGGGAAACGCGATGCCGTCGGTGAGCCGGGCCGTGAGCGCATGGGCTTCCAGATGATTGACGGCGACCAGCGGCTTCTCGTTCACCAGCGCGATCGCCTTGGCGGTGGTGAGCCCGACGATGACGCCGCCGATCAGTCCGGGCCCGGCCGCGGCCGCCACGCCGTCGAGCTGCTCGAAGCTGCTGCCCGGCCTCGCCCATCGCCCGGGCGATGATCGAGGTCGAGCGCCTCGACATGGGCGCGCGCGGCGATCTCCGGCACCACCCCGCCGAAGGCCGCATGCTCGGTGATCTGCGACAGCACGATATTGGACAGAATCTTGCCCGGCCCGCGCTCGGGCCGCTCCACCACGGCGGCCGCGGTCTCGTCGCAGGTCGTCTCGATGCCGAGCACCACCATCGCTGGGTTTCCAAACCGGGAGTTCACGTGTCATCGCCGGGCACGACAACCGACGCCGTGACAGATCCGGCCATGACAATTCGCGAACTCTATCCGATAGAATAGGTCCTAACGATCGAATATCTTGCGGGGTCACATGGTGCAATCCTCGGCGCAATCCTCCACGACCGCGGCCCTGCTGCGGATCGGCACGCGCGGCAGCCCGCTGGCGCTGGCCCAGGCCCGCATGGTGCGGGCGCGCCTGGCGGCGGCGCACGGCGTCGACGCGGAGCGCATCACGCTGACGGTCATTCGCACCACCGGCGACGTGATCCAGGACCGCACGCTGGCGGAGGCCGGCGGCAAGGGCCTGTTCACCAAGGAGATCGAGGAGGCGCTGCGCGCCGACGCGATCGATCTGGCGGTGCATTCCGCCAAGGACGTGCCGACCGTACTGCCGGACGGCCTGATCCTCACGGCGGTGCTGCCGCGCGAGGATGCCCGTGACGTCTTCATCGGCCGCAGCGTCAAGACGCTTCGCGAATTGGCGGCCGGCGCCGTGGTCGGGACGGCGTCGCTGCGGCGGCAGGCGATCGTGAAGCGGCTGCGGCCGGACCTCGAGGTGGTTCCGATCCGCGGCAATGTCGACACCCGGTTGCGCAAGCTCGGCGAGGGCGTGGTGGATGCCACCCTGCTGGCGCTCGCGGGCTTGAAGCGCCTCGGCTTGACCCATGCGGCCACCAGCATCTTTACGCTCGATGAATTTCTGCCCGCGGTCGGGCAGGGCATCGTGGCGATCGAGACCCGCGCCGACGACAACCGCACCCGCATGCTGCTCGATGCCATCAATCATGCCGAAACCGCCACCGCGCTCGCGGCCGAGCGCGCCTTCCTGGCGGTGCTCGACGGCTCCTGCCGCACCCCGATCGCCGGCCATGCCACCATCGCGGACGGGCGACTGCGCCTGCGCGGATTGATCGCCAAGCCGGACGGCAGCGAATCCTTCGAATGCCTGCGCGAAGGCCCCACGAGCGCGGCGGTGGCGTTGGGCACCGACGCGGGCGGCGAGCTCAGGCGACGGGCCGGCGCCGATTTCCTGGCCGCCGTGTAACCCGTGCGGCTCATCGTCACCCGTCCGCAGCCCGAAGCGGAACGCACGGCGGCAGCGCTGCGCCGCGCCGGCCACGCGGTCGAGGTCGCGGCGCTGCTGCGCATCGAATCCATCCCGGCGCGCAGAGCTCGGCAGCGGGCCCTGGTCGGCCCTGGCGGTCACCAGCGCCAATGCGCTGCGCGCGCTCGATGCGCATCCGCGCCGCGCCGAGCTGTTGGGCCTGCGGGTTTTCGCAGTCGGCGGTCGCACCGCAGCGGCGGCGCGCGCGGCCGGCTTTTCCGATGCCGAAGCGGCCGGGGGCAATGTGCAGGAATTGGCGCAGCGCCTGGGCGCATGGGTTCAAGAAGAACCCGCGGGCCGCGAACCGCTGCTTTATCTCGCCGGCGAGGATCGCAGCGGCGATCTGGCCGCCGCGCTTGCGGCTACGCGGCCAGAGCGTCACCACCGTGGTGGTGTACCGCGCCATCAAGGCGGACAAATTTCCCCCCGCCGCCGCGGCGGCGCTGGCGGCCGGGCAGATCGAGGGCGTGCTGCACTTCTCGCGCCGCAGCGCCGAGGCCTATATCGATTGCGCGCGTGCCGGCGGAATTCTGGCGCAGGCGCTGGCGGTCACTCACTTCTGCCTCTCGGCCCCGATCGCCGAACCTCTCACCGCAGAGGGAGCGAAGCGCATCCGCATCGCGGCGCGTCCCGAGGAGGGGGCGCTCATTGAGCTCGTGGAGGCGGGTGCCCGATAGCCCCGCCCCCTCCGTGTCAAGCCCGCGCATGACAACGCAGTGAGCCCGAAATCTTTCATTTGCCGCCGTGCTCGCGCCTTCCTATTTGGCTAAAATGGCGCCTTGACCGGGCGAGTCGCCCAACCGACCCTCAGGGAAAAAATCATGGCCGACGAAACGCCGCCTCCCCCGGGGGCTCCGGGGCCGCCCGACCGGCGGCGCCCGGCGCCGACCATCGATCTCGAGGCGACCGAAATCGCGAATGATGCGGTGGCGGGCACGCCGGCAGCAGCAGCCGCGGCTGGTCCGGAGCCAACTTCCCCGCCCGGGCCGCCGCCCGATAGCGCCGCACCGCCGCCCGGCGCGACCGCGCCCCGGCCCGGCTGGGCCGCCTCCGTAACCTGGCCGCTGGTCGGTGCCGGGCTGGCGGGTGCGATCCTGGCTTTGGGCATCGTAGGGGTGGTGGCGCTGAGCAGCGGCGGCAACGATTCGGGGGCGATCGAGGCCCGCACGGCGCAACTGGAGCGGCAGGTGGCCGATCTCGCCGCCCGGGCACCTTCAGCTGCGAATTCCGCCTCTGCCGGCGATCTGGCGAGCCGGCTGCAAAAGCTCGAAGCCCAGCAAGCCCAAGCAGCGGCGGCGCCGGCGCCCGACCCGGCGCTGGCCAACCGGATCGCCGCCGTCGAGTCCCGGCTCAAGTCGCTCGGCGAAACGGTGAGCGCCCTGCAGCAGCGCAGCGACAGCACGGCCGCCGCCAATGCGGCGGCGCTGAACGATCTCGCCCAGAAGCTCGCCCGCGTGGACCCGCCTGCGGCGCCATCCGGCGAGGCCTCGCCCGCCAATGCGGCCGCGATGGCGGCCTTGACCAGCCGTCTCGATGCGCTGGAAGGCGACGCCAAGACCACGGAATCCAAGCTCGCCGCCGCGGCGGCGGACCACGACGCCTTGACCTCGGACGACCATGCGGTGCGCACGGCGGTGATCGCGGCCGCGCTCTCGGCCGCGGTCGAGCGCGGCCGCCCGTTCGTGGCCGAGCTCAAGGCGGCGCAGGCGCAGGCCGCCGACGCCCAAGCGCTGGCACCGCTCGAAGCTTTCGCGGCGACCGGCGTGCCCAACGTCAATGGGCTGGTGCGCGAGCTCACCAGCCTGGAGCCGGCTTTGCTGCAGGCCGCCAGGGTGCCGGCCGAAGGCGGTTTCCTGGACAAGCTGCAGGCCAATGCGGAACGGCTGGTGCGCATCCGGCCGATCGAGGAAATTCCCGGCGACGATCCCGCCACCGTGATCGCGCGGGTGGAGATCAAGGCCATGCGCGGCGACGTGCCGGGCGCCCTCGCCGAGCTCGGCAATCTCCCCCCTCCCGTGCGGGCGCCCGCGCAGGGCTGGGTCGCCAAGGCGCAGGCACGGGCGGCCGCCGTCGCGGCAAGCCGCGCCTTTGCGGCCGATGCGCTGGTGGCGCTCGCGCAGCCGCCCCGTTGAGGCGGCCGCTGCCATGATCCGGGTCGTCATTTTTCTGATCGCCATCGCGGTCATGGCGCTGGGTGCCGCTTGGCTCGCCGATCGCCCGGGCGAGGTCGCGATCACCTGGCTCGGCTGGCGGATCGAGACATCCGTGGCCCTGCTGGCGATCGCGGTCGCCGTGGTGGCGGCACTTACGGTGCTGGCCTGGTCCATCCTGCGCTCGATTTTGCGTTCGCCGGCGGTGCTGCGGGAACATATGCGCATGCGCCGGGCGCGGCGCGGCTATCTGGCGCTTTCGCAAGGCCTGATCGCGGTCGGCTCCGGCGATGCGCGCGCGGCCCGCCGGTTCGCCGAGGAGGCCGCCCGCATCGCGCCCGGCGAAGCGCTCACTCTGCTGCTGGGTGCACAATCCGCGCAGCTCTCCGGCGACCGTGCCGGCGCCGAGCGCACCTTCAAGGCGATGGCGCTGCGCCCCGACACCAGGCTGTTCGGCCTGCACGGCTTGTTCATCGAGGCGCAGCGCCGCCAGGATCACCCGGCCGCGCGGCTGATCGCCGAGGAAGCGGCGCGCGATGCCGCCGCGCCCGCCTGGGCCGGCCATGCGGTGCTGAACTTTCGCTGCGCCGCCGGCGATTGGACCGGCGCGCTCGATCGGCTGGAGCGCAACCAGAGGGCCGGCCTCGTCGACAAGGCCGCCTATGCGCGCCAGCGCGCCGTGCTCCTGACCGCGCAAGCGCTCGCCGCCGAGCCGACCGATCGCGCCGGCGCCCGCACGCTGGCGCTCGCCGCCGCCAGGCTCGCCCCCACCCTGGTGCCGGCCGCCGCGCTCGCCGGCCGGCTGCTGGGCGAGGCCGGCGAGCTGCGCCAGGCCGCCCGCATCATCGAGACCGCCTGGTCTGCCAATCCACATCCCGATCTCGCCGATACCTATGCGCATCTGCGCCCGGGCAATTCCGCCAGCGCCCGGCTCGCCCGGGTGCAGGCGCTGGCGCAGAAATCCGCCGCCACGGAGGCCGGCAATGTGGAGGGCGCCCTGGCGATCGCCCAGGCCGCGCTCGATGCGCGGGAATTCGCCATCGCGCGCTCCGCTTTGGCCCCGCTCGCCGCCGCCCCCAGCCAGCGCACCGCCATGCTGTTCGCACGCCTGGAGGAGCTGGAGCACGGCGACGAAGGCCGCGCCCGCGAATGGATGACCCGCGCGGTGCGGGCGCGCCGCGACCCGGTCTGGACCGCCGACGGCTTCGTGTCCGACCGCTGGATGCCGGTCTCCCCGGTCACCGGGGCGCTCGACGCCTTTGTCTGGATGGAGCCGCTGGCGCAAATCGGCGGCGCCGTCAGCGACGATGTGATCGAGGCCGGCCCGAAGCCCACCGCCCTGGAGGCCGCGCCCGCGCCGCCGATCCCGCCGGTGCCGGCGCCGGAAATCGTCGTCGCGGCCCCTGCGGCCGATCAACCGCCGCCGTTGGCACCAAGCGCGCCCGCGCCCAGTTCCAGCGCCAGCGCGCCAGCGCCGGAACTGCCAGCGTTCCTGTCCGCGCCCGCCCGCAACGCCATCCCGGCGGCACCAGCCGCCCACTTCGAGAAAGTCATCCCGCTTCTGCACGCCCCCGACGACCCCGGCCCGGACGGCGAGCCCCCATCCGACCCCCTCCCGGACGTGCCGCCGCCCCCACCCAACGGCTGGGACCGCCTGCGCGCGCTGTTCAAGTAACGGCGATCAGTGGCTGACGCGGCCCCCGCGTAACGTGTCATGGCCGGGCATAGCCGCGAAGACGGGCGTAAGCGCCCTGATGTCCCGGCCATCCCGATGAGGAGGGCACGGCTCTCCCGCCACCCCGGTTCTTGCCAAGCCGCGCCGCAGCCGATATCAGAAACCGCGAAATCCGCCGCAATAGCTCAGCTGGTAGAGCACGTCATTCGTAATGACGGGGTCGGGGGTTCAAATCCCTCTTGCGGCACCAGATTTCGCCGTTTGATTTCGCAAGTTGTCGCTCTTGCCGGTCTGCCGAAACGAGCGCTCCAGGACGGCGACAGGTGAGGCCCGACCCATGAGCCAATTCTATCAACCGGACATGGCCGAGCATATCGACAGCCCGTTCGTGCGGGACGGGGCCGACAAGCTGGTGCGCCGCTCATACTGGCTGGACATGGATGATCGCACGCTGGTCATGGTGATGGTCAACGGCATCGGTGCAAATCTGACCAACGAGCAGAAAAGAGCGCACTTGCGCGACCTGCGACGCGATCACCTGATCGACCAGGTCTGTGTCCAGGAAATTCTGCCGCCAGAAGACTGAAGGCACGGCCCATGATGCGCGCGGCGATCCGATCGCTGCACGCCCGCGCAAGCAACGGCGATCGCCGAACCTACAACAAACAAATTATGTGCATTGCGCGACCGTCATCCCCGCGCGAAACGCGCCGGTATGCATTCTCATCCACATACGTGCTTGTGCGGGCACGCGTCATCTAATCGACGAGTATCTCAGGGAAAATCGAGTACAAATACAAATTCGTCCACATAGGTATTTGCACCAGCACGCCATTTGCTTGCCGCAGACCACCAATTGCCATACCAAAGCTTTTCCCTGAAGTCGGCGGGGGGCGAGGGGTCTTCTGAAATGCGTAAGTTCGAGCGCACCGCGCGCGGTCGCGGCTGTCGCATGGCGTTTGCACGTCCTGATTCCGGTGCGCCTCGCAGGCGATCACTCCTGCTGCTCGGCGTGGCGACGGCGGCTGTGCTCGCCGCGGTGAACGGCGCCGGCGCCGGCGGTACCGCCTTCACCGGAACGAACAACAACAGCACGGCCAAGAATACCGACGTCAACAGCAATACCGGCACGATCAACAACAATACACCAGGCGTGTGGACCGGCAATGTGGTGACCAATGTCGGCTCAATCAACGACAATACCGGCGCCACCTGGATGGGCAACGTGCTGAGCAATGCCGGCGGTATCGCCAACAGTATCGGAGCCAGCTGGACCGGCAGCGTCGTCAACACCGGTGGTGTGGGGAACCACGGCACATGGTCGGGCGACATCGTCTCCAACTTCTTCGGCAGCATCTACAACGACGGCGCCAGCGCGACCTGGACCGGGAACGTGTTGACCGATGACAGCCAGATCGTCAACGACAACGGGGCCACCTGGAACGGCAAGGTGGAGGGTAACAACAACGTCGTCTTCAACATGGCCTCGAGCTTCTGGAACGGAGACGTGGTGGCCGACGGCGGCGGCTCCAACGGCCTGACGCAGATCGACAATTACGGCATCTGGACCGGCAACGTCGACGGCAATATCGCCGAGATCAACAATCTCAACGGCCACTGGATCGGCGCCGTCCTCGGCAATACGGGCTTCATCGTCAACAACTACAACGACGCCATCACCAATCCGGCCGGCGTCAACCATGCCGTATGGACCGGCGACGTGACCAATAACCGGCTTCATCATCAATGATCACGACGGCCTATGGAACGGCAACGTGCTGGCCAACAACAACACCATCATCAACCAGTCGGGCTCCACCTGGAGCGGCAACGTCCTCGGCAACGCCGGCGCCATCACCAACAATGCCACATGGAACGGCAACGTCACCTCGAACACCGGCACGCTCACGAACAATCTGACCTGGACCGGCACGGTGACGAATGCCGGCATCTTCAATAACAATGCGGGCGCCACCTTGTCGGGTCTCTTGACCAACAGCGGCACGACCAACAATGCCGGAGCACTCAACGGAGGGCCTCACCAACACCGCCGGCACGACCAACAATACCGGCTCCATCGGCGGCATCACGACGATCAGCGGCGGCAGGCTGACCGGCAACGGTACGGTCGCAAATCTCGCGATCGCCGATGGCAGCACCTTCGCGCCGGGCGCGCCGGGGACACCCGGCACGGCGATGACGGTTGCAGGCAATCTCGCTTTTCAGTCGGGTGCCTTCTATGCGGTGCAGGTGAACCCCGCGACGGCGTCGCTGGCGCGGGTCGCCGGAACGGCCGCGCTGGCCGGAACCGTACAGGCGAATTTCGCGCCCGGAAGCTACGTCTCCAAGCAATACACGATCCTGACCGCCGCGGGCGGCCTCGGCGGCACGACCTTCGCGAGCCTCGCCAACACGGGCCTGCCGCAAGGCGCCGCCGACAGCCTGAGCTACGACGCCAATGACGTGTATCTGAACCTGAAGGCGGGCTTCCTGCAATATCCGGCGCTCAACGGCAACCAGCAGTCCGTGGCCAATGCGCTCACGCGCTATTTCAACGGCACGGGCGGCATCCCGCTCTCGTTCTTCACCGTCAGCCCCGGCGGCCTGACGCAGATCGACGGCGAGGCGGCAACCGGGGCCGAGGATGCGGCTTTTCGGCTCACGACCCAGTTTCTCAATCTGATGCTCGACCCGTTCGTGGATGGCCGCTCGGAGCCCTTTGGCTCGGGCACGCAAGGGCTCGGCTTCGCGCCCGATGCGCAAGCGGCATTGCCGCGAGATGTCGCGCTCGCCTATGCGGGCGTGCTCAAAGCGCCGCCGCTCCGCTTCGCGCCGCACTGGACCGCATGGGGCGGCGCCTATGGGGGCGACAGCTCGATCAGCGGCGATCCGGTCGCGGGCTCGAGCAACCTCACCGCCCGCACGTTCGGGATGGCGGGCGGGATGGATTATCATGCCTCCGCGGACACGACCCTCGGCTTCGCGCTCGCCG
This sequence comes from uncultured Alphaproteobacteria bacterium, assembly GCA_963744275.1. GTDB lineage: Bacteria > Pseudomonadota > Alphaproteobacteria > Rhizobiales > Xanthobacteraceae > VAZQ01. Next base: position 224,972 of record CAVUSX010000011.1, on the reverse strand, counting down.
GCGGCGGCACCAACTGGGGGCTGTCAGGCGGTCTCGGCGGCGGCCGCAGCGACGCCTTGCAGGCCGGTGGCTACGGCGTCACCCGCGCGGGTGAGGCCTATCTCGCCGGCGCGGTCTCCTTCACCAATCACTGGTTCGGCACCAATCGCACCGCGCTCGGCGATCAGCTCACCGGCCGCTTCCAGGGCCAGAGCTACGGCGCCCGCCTCGAAAGCGGCTATCGCTTCGCGGTGCTGCCGTGGCTCGGCGTCACGCCTTACGCCGCCGCGCAGGGGCAGGAATTCGCCACCGCGGCCTTCGGCGAGACCGACGTGACCGGCGGCGGCTTTGGGCTCGATTATGCGTCCATGCACGCGATCGACGTGCGCGGCGAGCTCGGCCTTCGCCTCGACGATCCGACGCTCATCGCCGGCATGCCGCTGATCTTGCGCAGCCGTGTCGCCATCGCGCACGACACGGTCGGCAATCCGGCGCTCGGCGCCGCGTTCGAGGCGCTGCCCGGCGCGTCCTTCATCGTCGTCGGCGCCGCCGATCCCGAAGAATTCCGCGCTCACGTCGGCGGGAGCGCAGCTGTTCGTCACCCCGCAATTGTCACTGCTGGCGAAGTTCGATGGCGAGTTCGCCCGCGGAGCCCAGAGCTACGCGGGCTCCGGAACGCTGCGTTACACCTGGGGCCGAACGCCATGACCGATTCCCGCCCTGCGGATAGTCGGCGAATGCCATGCTCGCGGTCGGTCACCGCGAAGTATCTACCTTGGTGCAGCGCCGGCTGCGCTCGGCTCGCTGCGTTTGCGAGAGGGGGCGCTGTCGGGTTCGGCTGTGTCTGGCGCTGTTGCCGGCGATCGCGCAGGCGCAGACCGCCTCGCAGATCACGCCGCCCAGTTTTCGGCCGAATTTGGAGCGTCCCGGCGGGTTCGTCCTGACGGGCGCGCCGGGCTTGGCGACGCCAGCGGGCGCGGAGAAGCTTTTCGTCAAGCTCTCGGCAATTGTGATCAAGGGCGGCCTGCCGCAGCTGGCCGCGGCGAGCGCGGAGCTCCAGCGGCGCTTGGTGGGGCGTCCGGTATCGGGCGCGGAGATTTTTGCCGCCGCCCGCGATCTCGAGGCGGCCTATGCCAAGGCCGGCTATGTGCTGGTGCGCGTGCTGCTGCCGCCGCAGCATCTCGTCGATGGGACCCGCCTGAAGCTCACGGTCGTGGACGGCTTCATCGAGCGCATCGAGCTCAAGGACGTGCCGGAACGGGTGCGCCATCGCATTGCCGCCCTGATCGAGCCGCTGGTCGGCCGGCGCGGCGTGACGTTGACCGAGATCGAACGGCGCGTGCTGCTGGCGGGCGACACGCCGGGCACGGTCCTGCGTTCGACCCTCGCCCCGGGCAAGGGGGAAGGCGCCACCGTCCTGGTGATCGATGCGACCTATCAGCCGGTCAGCGCGATTCTCACATTCGACAATTCGATGTCGAAGGCGCTCGGCCGGACCACAATGGGTGCCGGCGTCGATTTCAACAGCATCGCCGGCTTCGGCGAGCTCATCTATCTGCGCGCCAACGGCCACCCCGACGGCGGCGCCAACGGTTTCTTCGAGCGCTATCCGACCAATCGGGGACTGGCGGCCGGCGTCATCGTGCCGCTCTGGGTCGACGGCCTGACTTTCAACGTCGAGGGCACCGACGCCCGCACCACCCCGCAGGCGAGCCTCGGGGTGCAGACCACCGACACGTTCCAGCGCCTGTCGCTGCGGTTGCGCTATGCCTGGCTGCGCGGACGTGCCGCCGACTTCAACAGTGAAGTTGCGTTCGATGCGCAGGACGAGATCCAGAGCCTGTTCGTCGCAGCCGCCCCGGTCCCGCTGTCGCTGGATCGCCTGCGCATCGTTCGCTTCACCAATGACGGCGATCTGCAGACGCCGTGGGGCGCCACGATCTCGGGTCGTGTCACCGGCTCGTTCGGCATCGATGCCGTGGGGGCGCGCTCGGCGGCCGACGCCACGGCCCTGTTGCCGTTGTCGCGACAGGGTGCGGACGACACCTTCCAGAAGGTCGATGTCACGTTCGGCTATGCCCACAGCGTGCTCGAGCACCTGGCGGTCAATCTCACCGCGCGCGCGCAGACCTCGTTCGGCCGGCCGCTGCTGCGCAGCGAGCAAATCGGCATTGCCAATACCTCGAGCCTGTCGGGCTTCGATACCGGCAGCATCGTCGGGGATCGCGGCTATGTGGCGCGGGGCGAGCTATCCTCCCCCTGGACCGTCCCGCTGCCGACCGCGGCGGTTGGCGTGGTCGTCGCGCCCTATGTGTTCGCAGCCTATGGCGAGGTTGTGCTGGAGAATCCGACGGTGCTCGAGGTCGCACGGGTCGTCGCCTCCTCCGAGGGCGCCGGCGTGCGGCTCTCCGGCGCCACGACGGGAGGTTTGTCGAACGGCTCAGTGACGTTCGAATACGCGCACGCGACGCGCAACGACGGCGTCGCGGCGGGGGATCGGTTCGTGGCCGTGACCGCGTTTAGATTTTAGAGCCCGGGAACAATCAAATGAAAATCGCGAAGGTGCGTGTTTACACCAGCGTTGTCGCAGACCGCCTTTGCCGTTGACACCTAGAAGGAGATCTCATCTGGGCGAGTCGGAAAATTGAATTTCAATGAGGCCGGTCATGAAGAAAACACTGATTAGCATTATTGCAACCGCCGCACTGATAGGCACGCCCGCCCTGGCGGCCGACATGCCGCTCAAGGCACCGCCGCCATCGCCTGCGCCGGCGTGGAGTTGGACCGGCGGGTATCTCGGCGTCGAGGGGGGCGGAGCGTGGGGCCGCAGCCAGTCTGTTTACAGCGATCCGCGCACTCCAGCCGATATCGGCCTGCCGATGACAAATCCATTCAATGTCAGCGGCGGTCTTTTCGGCGGCACACTCGGGTACAATTTGCAGTTCAACAATTTGGTCGTTGGTGCTGAGGGCGACCTGTCATGGGTGAGCAAGAGGGGCAACAGCAACGACATTCCGCCATTCAACATCACCGTTATTAATACTACGAGTGAAAAATGGTTGGGAACGGGCCGCTTGCGCCTCGGCACGACCATCGCCGAACGTTGGTTGGTCTACGCGACGGGCGGATTTGCCGCCGCGGGCGTGGAGAATACCATTGACGCAACTGCGGACGGCTCAGGTATATTCAATCAGACCGAAACCCACTGGGGCTGGACGATTGGTGGTGGGCTTGAAGCCGCTCTCAGCCGAAACTGGTCGATGAAAGCCGAGTATCTCTACGTGGACCTGCAAACGGGGACCTATTTTTCTCCGGACATCATAGCTCCGGCAGCAATCATCGCCACACGGACGGTCAATTTGAACAACAATATCGTCCGAGCGGGCCTCAACTACAAATTTGATTTGAGCCCAATTTGGAAGGGCGGCCCTCTTGCTACAAAGGACTGATCAATTGCGAGCCTGCAAAGATCACGAAACCCCCGGCAGTGTCGCGGGGCTTTCTGTTTTAGGCTAGAGCCCAGGAACCATCAAACGCTACGAACCGAGCCCGAGTCCCGGACCCGTACGCTTTTCCGCGACGGCCCGTGGAGGGCACTGCTGCGCGCCACGACCTCGCTCGCCGCTTCCCTCGTCAGCGCTCCGGCCTACGCGCAAAATCTGCCGGCCGGGTTCTCTCCTGCGGACCCCGCCGTCGTGGCGCCCCTGTTTCACCGCATTGGAATGCGAACCGTACGGCGCCCACGATCGCTTCCGCGAAGGTGCGACTAATAAATTAGGATTGTTGCGTGATGAGTATCTCCATCGAGCAAAGGCACGCACTCCTTCACTTACGTGTTTTCACCAGCGTTGTCGCAGACCACCTTTTGCCGTAACAAGGGTTTTCCCTAGAGTCGCGGCGGGACGAAGGGTCTTCCGAAGATGCGTGAGCTCGGGCACACCGCGCGCGGTCGCGGCTGTTGCATGGTGCTCGCACGCCTTGATTCCAGCGCGTCTCGCAGGCGACCGCTCGTGTTGCCCGGCGTGGCGACGGCAGCCTTGCTCACCGACGCGGCGGCATTACGGCTCAGTGGCGTTCGAATACGCGCACGCGACGCGCAATGACGGCGTCGCGGCGGCAGATCGGTTCGTGGGCGTGACGGCGTTTAGAATCTAGAGCCCAGGAATCGTCAAATGAACAGCGCGACGAACCGATCCCGAGTCCCGGGACCCTGTCCCCTGCCCGGCAACGGCCTGTGGAGGGCACTGCTGCTCGCCACCACCTCGCTCACTGCCTCCTTCGTCACCGCTCAGGCCTATGCGCAGAACCTGCCGACCGGCGGCAGCGTGGCGGCGGGCAGCGTGTCGATCGGAACGTCGACATCGACGCAACTGAACATCACCCAGACGAGCCAGAGCGCCGTCGTCAACTGGCAGAGCTTCTCCATCGGCCAGGGCTCCGCGGTCCACATCCAGCAGCCCAACAGCGCCGCGGCGATGCTCAATCGCGTCACCGGCAGCACGCCCTCGACCATCGCCGGCTCGCTCACCGCCAACGGCCAGGTCTATCTGGTCAATCCCAACGGCATCGCGATCACCACCAGCGGGGTGGTCGACACCGGCGGCGGGTTCGTGGCCTCGACGCTCGGGATCTCGGACGCGGATTTCCAGAGCGGCAAGCGCACCTTCACCGGCAACGGCGCGTCCGCGGCCGTGCGCAACGCCGGCGCCATCACGGTCGGCCGCGGCGGCTATGCGGCGCTGCTCGGCGGCACGGTGTCGAACAGCGGCAGCATTTTGGTGCCGCTCGGCCAGGTCGGGCTGGGCTCCGGCGAACGCGCGACGCTGGATTTCTCCGGCGACGGGTTCCTCCAGGTCGCATTGCCCACCGCGGCCGGCGGCAAAGGCGCGCTGATCCGCAATTCGGGCACCATCAAGGCCGATGGCGGCAGCGTGATCATCAGTGCCGCGACCGCGCGCGAAGCGGCGCGCAACGCGGTGAACATCTCGGGCCTGGTGCAGGCGCGCAGCATCGGCGGCCGCTCCGGCTCCATATTCATCGGCGGCGGCGCCGGCGGCAACGTCAAGGTCTCGGGACGGCTGAGCGCCACCGCGCGCCGGACGACAGGCGGCGCCATCACGGTCACGGGCCGCAACATTACGCTTGCGGGCGCGACCCTCGACGTGTCGGGCAAGACCGGCGGCGGCAGCATCGACATCGGCGGCGGACGCCAGGGCCAGGGCCCCCTGCAACAGGCCGACACCGTCACCATCGACAGCCATACGGTGATCCGCGCCGATGCGACCGCGACCGGCAACGGCGGCAATGTCGTGGTGTGGTCGGACCAGCTCACCCAATTCGCCGGCCTCATCACGGCGCGCGGCGGGCTTGAGGGCGGCAATGGCGGGCAAGCCGAGGTTTCCGGCAGGGCGAAGCTCGACTACAGCGGCTTCACCGACCTCTCGGCGGCCCGCGGCGCCTTCGGCACGCTGCTGCTCGATCCGTACAACGTCACCATCTCCAGCGGCACCAACAACACCGGCGGCAGCTTCGACGCCGACACCAACGACAGCATCATCAACGTCGCCACGCTGCAAACCGCGCTCGGCGCGGCCAACGTCACGGTGACGACCGGCGCAGGCGGCGCGCAGGCCGGCAACATCACGGTGGCGGCGCCGCTCACTTGGGGCGCGGCGACGACCCTGACGCTGACCGCGGCGGGCGCCATCGCGATCAATGCTCCGATCAGCATCACCGGCGCGGGCGGCCTCGTTCTCACCGCGAGCCGGCAGCCCGGCATCACCACCACCGGCCTCACCTTCGGCAACGGCGCCTCGGTCGACTATGGGGCCACCGACAAGGGCGGCAGCTTCAGCCTCAACGGCGTCAGCTACAAGCTGGTCTATTCGATGGCGCAGCTCGACGCCATCGACGGCGTCAACGCGGTCAACGGCACGGCACTGACGCCCTACGGGCGGGCCTGGCGGGAAGCTACGCGCTGGCGACCAACCTCGTCGCCGCCGGCACCACCTATATCCAACCGCTGATCGGAACCAACAGCAGCGGCGATACCGCAACCGAGTTTACCGGGCGGCTCGACGGGCTCGGCCACACCATCACCGGCCTGACCATCAACGCACCCGGCTTGATTGGTGTCGCGTTGGTCGGCTACGTGACCGGTGCATCGGCGAGCATTTCGAATATCGGGCTCGTCGGAGGCAGCATGACCGCGCCGTACAACATCGGTTCGTTGGTCGGATGGCTCGATGTCGGTGCTTCGTGCAAACCAGTTTCAGCAGCGCGGCAGTCACAGGCACCGGAGTCAACAACACCGGCGGGTTGATCGGGTTCATCAACGTGCACGGTGCAGTCGAGCTATGCCGACCGGCCCGGTCACGGGCAGTTTCGGCGCTGGTGGCCTCGTCGGATGGGCGGTCGTGGCGCAGCACGATCATCAACAGCTATGCCACGGGCGTGGTCTCGGGCGTCAGCTACACCGGCGGGCTGCTCGGTCTCGACAACGGCAGTGTGAGCGGCAGCTACGCCACCGGCGCGGTCACGGGCACTGGGAACGCATACCGGCGGGCTGATCGGAATGATCGAAGCGGCACAGTTAATGACGAGCTATGCCACCGGTGCGGTCACCGGCGGCGCCGAACACGGGCGGGTTGATCGGGGAGAATGCCGGCCACCGTTCAGCCCAGCTACGCCACCGGCGCGGTCACGGGCACCGGCACTCGAACCGGCGGCCTGATCGGGCAGAACACCGGTATCTGCTTGCAGACGAGCTACGCCACCGGTGCGGTCAGCGGCAAGCGTCGATCGCCGTCGGTGGCTTGGTCGGTCGACGAATACCGCTCGACCGGCACGGTGACGCTCCAGCTACGCCACCGGCGCCGTCGCGGGCACCGGCGTCAATATCGGCGGGTTGATTGGTGTGAATAAGCGGCGCTGTGGCCACGTCCTACTGGGACATGCTGACCTCCGGCTGGCGACCAGCGCGGGCGGCTCCGGCGTCGTCGGCCTGACCACGGCCCAGTTGCAGGGCGCGCTTGCCGACAGGTTTCAGCTCCACGGTGGGTCACCGGGACCGGCCTCTATCCTTATCTGAATTGGCAGTTCGCCGCCGGCACCACGCCGCAATCGCTGTCCGGGATCGCGTACCAGGCCAACGGCACGACGCTGGCCGGCGCCGCCATCGCCGGCACCGTCAACGGCACGGCGTTTGCCGGCACCAGCACCGGCGCGAATGGCTACTACTACTTTGTGTTGCCGCAGGGCACGACCGCGCAGGGCAGCGGCGTCTTCATCGACATCGCCGGCAACACGGTGAAGGCCAATGACTATGTCCAGGGCGCGCTGCGGTTCGGTGCAGAACCTCGATCTGTACGCCGGCATGCTGAATGTCAGTAACCGATGCCACCGCGCTGTCGTCCCTCGCCTCCAGCCTCGCGAGCGCCGTCGGCGGCCTGTCGGCGACCGATCTGGTGTTTTCGACGCCGGGCGGCGTGCTGACCCCGAATGCCGGCACCGGCGTCTCGATCGCGGCCGCGGGCGCGTTCAGCGTCGACCAGGCGCTCGTGGTGCCGAACGCTCTGCTGCTCACCGCCGCCGGCAGCCTGACGATCGCATGCGACGGGCTCGCTGTCCTCCTCGAGCGGCAACGCGACCCTGGTGCGGATCGAGCTTCGTCAACAACGCGGGAGCTGCCGCTGTTTCGGCCCCGAACGGCCGCTGGCTGATCTATTCCGGGATCCGCTCAACGATACGGGCGGCGGCCTCGCCTACGACTTCAAGCAATACGGCGCCACCTATGGGGTGACGGCCGTGGCGCAGGCCACCGGCAACGGCGTTCTCTACACGGTTTCGCCGACGGTCGGGGTGACCGGAACCTTTTCCAAGACCTACGACGGCAGCACGAGTGCGCCCGGGTCGTTCAGCATCAGTCTCACGGGCTACGATCAGGATGCGCTCACGTCCACTTATTCGAACGCGGTCTACGGCGACGCCAATGCCGGGACCAGCAAGACGGTCATCGCCAACGGCGTGGCGGTCACCGCGGCCACCAATGGCAGCGCCACCGTCTATGGCTATGCGACGCACAACGGCGTCCGGCAATATCGGCACGATCGCGGCGCGTCCGCTCACGGTGACGGCGGATGCGCAGAGCCGGATCTATGGCGATGCCAATCCGGCGCTGACCTATGCGGTCGGCGGCAGCGGCCTCGTCAACAACGATAGCCTGTCGGGCAGCCTGACCACCAGCGCCACGGCCGCGACCGGGCGTCGGCAGCTATGGCATCACGCAAGGCAGCCTCACGGGTGGCGGCAACTATGCCCTGACCTATACGGGCGCCAATCTCGCGATCACGGCGCGTTCGATCACGGTGACGGCCGATGCGCAGACCCGAACCTATGGCGATGCCAATCCGGCGCTGAGCTATGTGGTCGGCGGCAGCGGCCTCGTCAACAATGACAGCCTGTCGGGCAGCCTCACCACCAGCGCCACCACCGCGACCGGGGTCGGCAGCTACGGCATCGCGCAGGGCAGCCTTGCCGCCAGCAGCAACTATGCCGCTGACCTATACCGGCGCCAATCTCGCGGTCACGGCGCGTGCGATCACGGTGACGGCCGATGCGCAGAGCCGGGTCGTATGGCGATGCCAATCCGGCGCTGAGCTATGTGGTCGGCGGCAGCGGCCTCGTCAACAACGACAGCCTGTCGGGGGCCTGACCACCAGCGCCACGGCCGCGACCGGCGTCGGCAGCTACGGCATCGCCCAAGGCAGTCTTGCCGCCAGCGGCAACTATGCGCTGACCTATGCCGGGGCCAATCTCGCGATCACGGCGCGCGCGATCACGGTGACGGCGGATGCGCAGAGCCGAACTTATGGCGATGCCAATCCGACGCTGAGCTATGCGGTCGGTGGCAGCGGCCTCGTCAACAACGACAGCCTGTCGGGCGGCCTGACCACCAGCGCCACCACCGCGACCGGGGTCGGCAGCTACGGCATCGCCCAAGGCAGTCTTGCCGCCGGCAGCAACTATGCCCTGACCTATACCGGCGCCAATCTCGCGGTCACGGCGCGTGCGATCACGGTGACGGCGGATGCGCAGAGCCGGGTCTATGGCGATGCCAATCCGGCGCTGAGCTATACGGTCGGCGGCAGCGGCCTCGTCAACGACGACAGCCTGTCGGGAGGCCTGACCACCAGCGCCACCACCGCGACCAACGTCGGCAGCTACGGCATCACGCAGGGCAGCCTCGACGGGTGGCGGCAACTATGTCCTCACTTATGCCGGCGGCAACTCTCTCCGTCACGGCGCGTCCGCTCATGGTGACGGCCGACGCGCAGAGCCGGGTCTTCGGCGATGCCAATCCGGCGCTGACCTATTCGGTCGGCGCGCTAGGGCTCGTCAATGGTGACACCTTGGCGGGGAGCCTCGCCACGGATGCGACCGCAACCTCGGTGGCCGGGCACTTATGCGATCACCCAGGGAACGCTGATCAACGCCCTCAATCCGAACTACGCCATCACATATGCGGGGGCGACTCTGGTGGTGATGCCGTCGTGCCGCCGTCACATGCACAAGCCGCAATACCGTCAGCGTCGCCCTTTATCGTTGCAGCCGCGGACGCCACCTCGCCGAAGCTGGCGACCATCAATTTGCAGCTTCCCCAGTCCGCCTCGGCGGTGATTGCGCCGCCGCCGGCCACGCCGGGTCCGGTGGCGACCGCGGCGGGCCCAGTCCACGCAGACCGCCACGCCCCCGAATAGCGACGACGACATCGTGACGGGGAGTATCGCTGCGCAGGCGTTCAAGAGCGCCGACGGCTTCGTCTACAAGCCCCTGAGCCAGTACGATGCCGCCCAATATAGCGGGAACGAGTTGCCGGGCTTCGAGAGCCAGGCCGGCGAGGCTGCCATTTTCACAATGCTGCTGCGCGGAGCCCTCGGCTTGAGCGATACGCCCAAGATCGATAATCTGTTCGAGCCCGGCAAGGGATTGCAGTGGCGGGGCGCGAGCTGGGAAAATCCCCTCGCCGACAAGATCCGCTTCTCGGACGTGGAAGGCCACACCGGCGCGCCAGGCGAGAGCTTCCCCTCCAGCCCGGCATGACGGATTTGGCCGCCCTCCTCGGCAAGGGGCCGATGATCCTGGCCGGCCCCCCCGATGCACCGAATGCAGCTCCGTTCTCGCTCCTCGGCGTTGCGATGTCGGAAGAAGGAATTGTGGCGAACGACCCCGGCACGGGATTGCAGGTGCTCCTCAACTATATTTCCGAAACAAAAACTCTCGGCTCGATCGTCAGCGTCTTCGATTCCAAGACGAGAACCTGGACCAGGCTCGCGGATGTGAAGCCGAACAATGACTGGCAGAGCCAAGCTCAACTCGACCAGCTCGCAACATGGTCGGCTGATCGATTTGCCTCGGTGAGCGTCCCGCACTGAAATCCATCAGGTCCGGCGGCGCCGCACCTGTGGCCACGCTTCGACAGAGTCAAAAATCTTCGTGCGGGCTAGGCGGCGGCGGATCGGTTCGTAGGCGTGACGGAGTTTAGATTTCAAAGCCCAGGAACAATCAAATGAATCACGTCACGAATCTGTCGATCCCCACTTGCGGGACCCTGTCGCCTGCCTCGCAGCGGCCTGCGCAGGGCACTGCTGCTCGCCACGACCTCGCTCACCGCCTCCCTCGTCATCGCTCCGGCCTGCGCGCAGAACCTGCCGACCGGCGGCAGCGTCGCCGCCGGCAGCGTGCCGATCGGCACGCCGACGCGACGCATCTGAACATCACCCAGTCGAGCCAGAGCGCCGTCGTCAACTGGCAGAGCTTCTCCATCGGCCAGGGCTCCGCGGTCAATATCGCGCAGCCCAACAGTCATCCGCGGCGATGCTCAATCGCGTCACCGGCAATACGCCCTCGACCATCGCCGGCTCGCTCACCGCCAACGGCCAGGTCTATCTGGTCAATCCCAACGGCATCGCCATCACCACCAGCGGGATGGTCAACACCGGCGGCGGGTTCGTGGCCTCCACGCTCGGCATCTCCGACGCGGATTTCCAGAGCGGCAAGCGCACCTTCACCGGCAACGGCGCTCCGCGGCCCGCGTCAGCAACGCCGGCACCATCACGGTCGGCCGCGGCGGCTATGCCGCGCTGATCGGCGGCACGGTGTCGAATTGCGGCAGCATTCAGCGTGCCGCTCGGCCAGGTCGGGCTCGGCTCCGGCGAACAGCGCGACGCTGGATTTCTCCGGCGACGGGTTCCTGCAGGTCGCGATTGCCGACCGCGGCCGGCGGCCACGGCGCGCTGATCCGCAATTCCGGCACGATCAAGCGCCGACGGCGGCAGCGTGATCATCAGTGCCGCCACCGCGCGCGAAGCGGCGCGCAACGCCATGAACATCTCGGGCCTGGTGCAGGCGCGCTCGCATCGGCGGCCGTTCCGGCTCGATCATCATCGGCGGCGGCGCCGGCGGCCGCGTGCACGATCTCCGGGCGGCTGAGTCGCCACTTCGCGGCACTACGCCGGCGGCACGATCACGGTCACCGGCCAGAACATCAAGCTCAAGGGCGCCGACCCTCGATGCTTCCGGCAAGACCGGCGGCGGCACGCATCAACATCGGCGGCGGACGCCATGGCCAGGGCCCGCTGCAACAGGCCGACACCGTCACCATCGACGCCATACGGTGATCCAGCGCCGATGCGACCGCAGACCGGCAACGGCGGCAATGTCGTGGTGTGGTCGGACCAGCTCACCAGATTCGCCGGCACCATCACGGCGCGCGGCGGCGCTTGAGGGCGGCAATGGCGGGCAAGCCGAGGTTTCGGGCAAGGCGAAGCTCGATTACACCGGCTTCACCGACCTCTCGGCGGCCCACGGCGCCTTCGGCACGCTGCTGCTCGATCCGTACAACGTCATCATCTCCAGCGGCACCAACAACACCGGCGGCAGCTTCGACGCCGACACCAACGACAGCATCATCAACGTCGCCACGCTGCAAACCGCGCTCGGCGCGGCCGAACGTCACGGTGACGACGGGCGCAGGCGGCGCGCAGGCCGGCAACATCACGGTGGCGGCGCCGCTCACTTGGGCGCGCGGCGACGACCCTGACGCTGACCGCGGCGGGCGCCATCGCGATCAATGCTCCGATCAGCATCACCGGCGCGGGCGGCCTCGTCCTCACCGCGAGCCAGCAGCCCGGCATCACCACCACCGGCCTCACCTTCGGCAACGGCGCCTCGGTCGACTATGGGGCCACCGACAAGGGCGGCAGCTTCAGCCTCAACGGCGTCAGCTACAAGCTGGTCTATTCGATGGCGCAGCTCGACGCGATCGACGGCGTCAACGCGGTCGATGGCACGGCACTGACCACCTACGGGGCGGGCCTGGCGGGAGCCTACGCGCTGGCGACGAACCTCACCGCCGCCGGCACTACCTATACCCAACCGCTGATCGGCACCAACAGCAGCGGCGATACCGCAACCGAGTTTACCGGTCAGCTCGACGGGCTCGGCCACACCATCACGGGTCTGACGATCAATGCGCCCGGCACGGATTATGCCGCGCTGCTCGGCTTCGTGACCGGTGCAAACGCAAGCGTTTCGAATGTCGGGCTCGTCGGCGGCAGCGTGATCGGCCATAACAACATCGGCGCGCTGGCCGGGTGGCTCGATACGGGTGCGGTGGTGCAAACCAGTTTCAGCAGCGCGGCGGTCACCGGCACCGGAAACACCAATACCGGCGGGTTGATCGGCTTCAACACTGGCACGGTGCAGTCGAGCTATGCTGCCGGCCCGGTCACGGGCATATCCGGCACTGGCGGCCTCGTCGGGTGGTCCGTCGCGCTCGGCACGATAACCAACAGCTATGCCACCGGCGCGGTCTCGGGCGCCACCTACACCGGCGGGCTGATTGGTCTCAACAACAGCAATGTGAGCGGCAGCTACGCCACCGGCGCGGTCTCCGGGACTGTGCTCGATGCCGGCGGGCTGATCGGAATCCATCAAGGCGGCACGGTGAATGCGAGCTATGCGACCGGTGCGGTCACGGGCGTCACGAATACCGGCGGATTGGTCGGGCTGAACGTTGCCTTCGTGCAGGCGAGCTACGCCACCGGCGTGGTCACAGGCACCGGGAACCGAACCGGCGGCCTGGTCGGGCAGAACGGCGCTCCGCTCGGGCAAGGGGTCGGTACGATACACACCAGCTACGCGACCGGCCCGGTGAGCGGCACGACGAACACCGGCGGACTGGTCGGGCTAAACAGTCCGACCGGTACGGTAGATGGCAGCTACGCCACCGGTGTGGTCACAAGCGCGGCTCCCACGGCCGGGGGCCTGATTGGCGGCAACAACTCTACCGTGCCGAACGCGGTGACCAATTCCTATTGGGACGTTCAGACCTCCGGCAGGACAATCAGCGCAGGCGGCTCCGGCGCCGCCGGGCTGCAGGGCACGCTGCCGACAGGCTTCAGCTCCACGGCCTGGAGCACCGGGACCGGCCTCTATCCTTATCTGAATTGGCAATTCGCCGCCGGCACCACGCCGCAATCGCTGTCCGGGATCGCGTACCAGGCCAACGGCACGGCGCTGGCCCGCGCCGCCATCGCGGGCACCGTCAACGGCACGGTGTTTGCCGGGGCCACCGGCGCCAACGGCTACTACTACTTGTTGCTGCCGCAGGGCTCGACCGCGCAGGGCAGCGGCGTGTTCATCGACATCGCCGGCAACGCCGTGAAGGCCAATGATTATGTCCAGGGTGCGATGGGTTCGGTGCAGAACCTCAATCTAAACGCCGGCGTGCTGAATGTCGTCACTGCCGGCACCGCGCTGTCGTCGCTCACCTCCGGCCTTGCGAGCGCCATCGGCGGCCTATCGGCGGCCGATCTCGTGTTTTCGACGCCGGGCGGCGTGCTGACCCCGAATGCCGGGACCAGCGTGTCGATCGCGGCCGCGGGCGCGTTCACCATCGACCAAACCCTCGTGGTGCCGAACGCTCTGCTGCTCACCGCCGCGGGTGGCCTGACGATCGCGTCGACGGGCTCGCTTTCGTCCTCGACCGGCAACGCGACCCTGGTCGGATCGACCTTCGTCAATAACGCTGGAGCCGGCGCGGTTTCGGCCCCCAACGGCCGCTGGCTGATCTATTCCGGAGATCCGCTCAACGACACGCGCGGCGGGCTCGCCTACGGCTTCAAGCAATACGGCGCCACCTATGGGGTGACGGCCGTGGCGCAGGCCACCGGCAACGGCGTTCTCTATACGGTTTCGCCGACGGTCGGGGTGACCGGAGCTTTTTCCAAGACCTACGACGGCAATACGAGTGCGCCCGGGTCGTTCAGCATCAGTCTCACGGGCTACGATCAGGATGTGCTCACGTCCACTTATTCGAACGCGGTCTACGGCGACGCCAACGCCGGGACCAGCAAGACGGTCATCGCGACTGGCGTGGCGATCACCGCGGCCACCAATGGCGCCGCCACCGTCTATGGCTATGCGACGGCAACAACGGCGTCCGGCAATATCGGCACGATCACGGCACGTGCGATCACGGTGACGGCGGATGCCCAAAGCCGGATCTACGGCGATGCCAATCCGGCGCTGACCTATGCGATCGGCGGCAGCGGCCTCGTCAACAACGACAGCCTGTCGGGCGGCCTGACCACCAGCGCCACCTCCGCAACCGGCGTCGGCAGCTATGGCATCACCCAAGGCAGCCTCACGGGTGGCGGCAACTATGCCCTGACCTATACGGGAGCCAATCTGGCGATCACGGCGCGTTCGATCACGGTGACGGCCGATGCGCAGAGCCGATACTACGGCGATGCCAATACGCTGACCTATACGGTCGGCGGCGGCGGCCTCGTCAACAACGACATCCTGCCCGGAAGCCTGGCCACCAGCGCCACCACCGCAACCGGCGTCGGCAGCTACGCCATCACGCAGGGCAGCCTCACGGGTGGCAGCAACTATGCTCTGCTGAGCTACACCGGCGCCAATCTCGCGGTCACGGCGCGTCCGATCACGGTGACGGCGGACACACAGAGCCGATCCTATGGCGACGCCAATCCGACCCTGACCTACGCCGTGGGTGGCAGCGGCCTCGTCAACAGCGACAGCCTGTCGGGAGGCCTGACCACCGGCGCCACGACCATGACCGGGGTCGGCAGCTACGGCATCGCCCAAGGCAGCCTCGCCGCCAGCACAAACTATGCCCTGACCTATACCGGCGCCAATCTCGCGGTCACGGCGCGTGTGATCACGGTGATGGCAAATGCGCAGAGCCGATCTTATGGCGACACCAATCCGACGCTGAGCTATGTGATCGGCGGCGCCGGCCTCGTCAACAACGAGAGCCTGTCGGGAGGCCTGACCACCAGCGCCGTGGCCACCACCGGGATCGGCAGCTATGGCATCGTGCAAGGCAGCCTCGCCGCCAGCACAAACTATGCCCTGACCTATACCGGCGCCAATCTCGCGATCACGGCGCGTGCGATCACGGTGACGGCGGATGCGCAGAGCCGGGTGTACGGCAATGCCAATCCGACGCTGACCTATGTATCGGCGGCAGCGGCCTCGTCAACAACGACAGCCTGTCGGGAAGCCTGACCGTCAGCGCCACGACCACGACCGGGATCGGCAGCTATGGCATCGTGCAAGGCAGCCTCGCCGCCAGCACAAACTATGCCCTGACCTATGACGGCGCCAATCTCGCGGTCACGGCGCGTGCGATCACGGTGACGGCAAATGCGCAGAGCCGGGTGTACGGCAATGCCAATCCGACGCTGAGCTATGTGATCGGCGGCAGCGGCCTCGTCAACAATGACAGCCTGTCGGGAAGCCTGACCGCCAGCGCCACCACCACGACCAATATCGGCAGCTATGGCATCGCTCAAGGCAGCCTCGCCGCCAGCACAAACTATGCCCTGACCTATACCGGCGCCAATCTCGCGGTCACGGCGCGTGCGATCACGGTGACGGCAAATGCGCAGAGCCGGGTGTACGGCAATGCCAATCCGACGCTGAGCTATGTGATCGGCGGCAGCGGCCTCGTCAACAATGACAGCCTGTCGGGAAGCCTGACCACCAGCGCCACCACCACGACCAATATCGGCAGCTATGGCATCGCTCAAGGCAGCCTCGCCGCCAGCACAAACTATGCCCTGACCTATGACGGCGCCAATCTCGCGGTCACGGCGCGTGCGATCACGGTGACGGCCGACGCGCAGACCCGGGTGTACGGCAATGCCAATCCGACGCTGATCTTTGCGATCGGCGGCAGCGGCCTCGTCAACAACGACAGCCTGTCGGGAAGCCTGAGCACCAGCGCCACCACCGCGACCGGGGTCGGCGGCTATGGCATCACCCAAGGCAGCCTCACCGGCGGCGGCAACTATGCCCTGACCTATACCGGAGCCAATCTCGCGGTCACGGCGCGTCCGATCACGGTGACGGCGGATGCGCAGAGCCGGTCCTATGGCGATGCCAATCCGGCGCTGACCTTTGCGATCGGCGGCAGCGGCCTCGTCAATAGCGACAGCCTGTCGGGAGGCCTGACCACCAGCGCCACCACCGCGACCGGGGTCGGCAGCTATGGCATCGCCCAAGGCAGCCTTGCCGGCGGCGGCAACTATGCCCTGACCTATACCGGCTCCAATCTCGCGGTCACGGCGCGTGCGATCACCGTGATGGCCGATGCGCAGACCCGATCCTACGGCGACACCAATCCGACGCTGACCTATACGGTCGGCGGCAGCGGCCTCGTCAACAACGACAGCCTGTCGGGGGGCCTGACCACCAGCGCCACCACCGCGACCGGTGTCGGCGGCTATGGCATCACGCAGGGCAGCCTTGCCGCCGGCGGCAACTATGCCCTGACCTACACGGGAGCCAATCTCGCGGTCACGGCACGTGCGATCACGGTGACGGCGGATGCCCAGAGCCGAATGTACGGCGATGCCAATCCGGCGCTGACCTATGCGATCGGCGGCAGCGGCCTCGTCAACAACGACAGCCTGACGGGGGGCCTGACCACCAACGCCATCGCCGGGACCGGGGTCGGCAGCTATGGCATCGCTCAAGGCAGTCTTGTTGCCGGCAGCAACTATGCCCTGACCTATACCGCAGCCAATCTTGCGGTCACGGCGCGCCCGATCACGGTGACGGCCGACGCGCAGAGCCGGGTCTTCGGCGATGCCAATCCGGTGCTGACCTATTCGGTTGGAGCGCAAGGTCTGGTCAATGGGGACACGTTGGCGGGGAGCCTCGCCACGGACGCGACCCCGACCGCGGTGGCCGGCACTTATGCGATCACCCAGGGAACGCTCGTCAACGCGATCAATCCGAACTACGCCATCGCATATGCGGGTGCAAATCTGCTGATCAATGCCGCCCCGCCGCCGCCGACACAAGCCGAAGTGGCGACACCGGTAACATCGCCCTTTATCGTCGCGGCCGCGGACACAACCTCGCCCACGCCGGCGACCATCAACCTGCAGCTTCCCCAGTCCACTGCGGCGGTGATTGCGGCGGTGATTGCGCCGCCACCTGTACCGCCAGGTCCGGTGGCGACCGCGGCGGGCCCGTCCACGCAGGCCGCCACGCCCCCGAATAGCGACGACGACATCGTGACGGGGAGTATCGCCGCGCACGAGCTGAGGAGCGCCGACGGTTTCGTCTACAAGCCGCTGAGCCAGTATGATGCCGCTCAATACAGCGGAGACGAGCTGCCGGGCTACGAGAGCCAGACCGGCGAGGCCGCCATTCTCACCATGCTGCTGCGGGGGGCTCTCGGCGCGAATGATACGCCCAAGATCGATAATCTGTTCGAGCCCGGCAAGGGACTGCAGTGGAGCGGCGTGAACTGGGACAATTCCCTCGCCGGCAAGATCAGCTTCTCGGACGCCGGAGGCCACACCGACGCGCCAGGCGAGAGCTTCGCCATCCAGACCGGCACGACGGATTTGGCCGCCGTGCTCGGCAAGGGGCCGGTGATCCTGATCGGCTCCTCCTCCGATGCACCGGCTGCAGCCCCCTTCCCGCTCCTCGGCGTCGCCATGACGGCACAAGGAATTGCGGCGAACGACCCCGTCACGGGACTGCAGGTGCTCATCAGCTACAATTCGGAGACAAAAACTCTCGGCTCGATCGTCAGCGTCTTCGATCCCAAGACCGGAGCCTCGACCAGGCTCGCCGATGTGATGCCGAACAATGCCTGGCGCAGCCAAGATCGACTCGACCAGCTCGCAAAATGGTCGGCTGACCAATTCGCGGCGGTGAGCGTCCCGCACTAGCGCTTGGATGCAGTGATATTGACTGGTTGAGCGCAAACCCCTCCTCTTGAGGAGGTCGTGCGCTTCGCGCGCCCATCTCGAAGGATGAAGGCCCCGGCGGCGTCACGCGCGCCGCCATGATTCGAGACGTGCGGGCGTCGACCGCACTCCTCACCATGAGAGCCGAAGAGTTCAAAATCTCAGTGCGGAGTTGCTAGGCGGCGGACGAAACAGCGTGGCCGCGATCGAAGCCCGATGCCGTGACGATCTCCCAGCCCAGGCCGCTGGAGATCCTCAGCAGTGTCTCCAAGCGCTGCATCCGGATCACGGGCTTTTTTGTTTCGCGGTCGACGGCCACCCACGGGCGCTGATTGCGAGGTTCTTCGACGATTTCAATTTGGCGCATTGGTCCTCTCCTGCGGACCCCCCGCAGCGAGGCTTTCTTAAAAGTTTAAACAAACCGTTAACGATTCGGACGGGCCCGGCTCGCGAGGCCGCTCGAAGCCGCCTTCCCGATCACACGGAATCACCCAATGCGTCATGGCCGCCCCCGGGCACTTCGTTCCCGGGGGTTGTCCCGGCCACCCCGTCTTGCTTGTGGCGCGAAAGACGTGGGTGCCCGGCACAAGGCCGGGCATGACGACGGAGAGATTGTGCCTCTATCCGACTGGAATCAGCTCTGGACGCGGCTCGGCTTGGTCCGCCGGCGTCATCGGGCCTGACCGGTATACGGGCGCCTCCTGTTCTCCTAAGCTGGAGGACATCAGCGCGGCGCGCGCCGTCATGGTCGAGGTCCCAGCCCATGAGGATCGACAGAATCGAGATACTGCCGGCCGACATGCCGCAGTCGGACCCGAAATGGCGGTTCGCGATCCATGCGAACCGGATTTCGCAGGGTTGGCTGGTGGCGATCGTCGCCGATGACGACACCGTGGGCTACGGTTATGCCTCGGCCACCAAGCACATGGGGGCGAGCAGCGCGGGCCTGAAGGGCGTGCTGGATGATTTCACCCCGCTGCTCATCGGGCGCGACCCCTTCGACATCGAGCCCATCATGGCCGATCTCGACCATCGCCTGCGGGGCATGAACCAGGCCAAGGCCGCGATCGACTGCGCGCTCCATGAGATCGCGGCGCGCGCGCTCGGGGTTCCGCTCTGCACGCTCTTCGGCGGCAAGTTTCGGTCCGAATTTCCGGTGTTGCGCGTCCTCTCGCTCAAGCGGCCGGAAGAGATGGCCGGCAAGGCGCGCGAGCTGGTCGACGCCGGCTATCGCGACATCAAGATCAAGGTCGATGGACAGCTCGATCTCGATGCCGCCCGCGTTCGCGCGATCCGCGACGAGGTCGGTCCCGCAATCCGCCTCACGATCGACGCCAACCAGGCCTATAAGCCCAAGGGTGCGGTCCGGCTCGCCGCCAAGGTTGCCGATCTCGGCGTGGAAATTTTCGAGCAACCCTGCAACGCCGACGACCATGCCGGGCTGAAATTCGTGACCGATCATTCCCCGATCGCGGTCGAAGCCGACGAGAGCGCAGGCTCGCTGCGCGATGTCTTCAGGCTCGTTTCAAACCGCATCGTCGATCTCGTCAGCCTCAAGGTCCCGAAGCTCGGCGGCCTGCGCAATACCATCGCGGCTGCGCGCATCTGCGCGGCCGGCGACATTCCCTGCCGGCTCGGCGCCCATGTGGGCCCGAGGCTGCTGACGGCCCAGGCCATGCATCTCGCCGCCAGCCTGCCCAGCCTGAGCTTCGCCTGCGAATTCGGCGAGTTCGTTCGGCTGCAGAACGACATTACCGAAGGTGTCGAGAACCAGAACGGCGTCGTCCGCCTGCCCGAGGGGATCGGCTCCGGCGCCGGCCTGCGCGCGGACGCGCAGAGCCAGATCGCGCAGGCCGCACGCGTCGGGCTTGGCGGGTGATCGCATGCGCGGGACGCTTTGGATCAAGAGGATGTCTTCGGGCCTGACCGCGTTTTCCAGCCTGCGCATCGCCGCCGCCGTCCTTGCGGCCGCGGCCGCTCTCGGCTCCCCATCCGCGCGGGCGCTGACCACGGAGCAGATCCTCAACTACCAAGGACCCGACCGTCAGAAGATTCTCGAGGACGGGGCGCGCCGGGAAGGGACGGTCTTGATCTATTCCGGCATGATCGTGAACCAGCTCCTGCGGCCGCTGACCGAAGCCTTCGAGAAGAAGTATCCCTTCATCAAGACCAGATACTGGCGCGGAGACGGCAATCAAATCCTCTTCAAGGTGATTTCGGAGATGCAGGCGAATGCGCCGGAGGCCGACCTGGTCGAGGGTAGCGGCATTGGCGCCGTTGCGGTGGCGGGATCGAAGATCGTGTCGCCGTTCTACTCGCCCATGTTCGACATCCTGCCGAAGCAGGACATCGCGCCCGACCGCACCTGGGTGGCGACCCGCTTCCGCTATATCGGGCTCGGATACAACACGAATTATGTCTCCCGGGATGCGGCGCCGAAAACCTATGAAGACCTGCTCGATCCGAGATGGAAGGGCAAGATGGCCTGGCACGCCAATTCCGACGCGAGCGGTGCGCTGCTCACCATATCGGCCCTGCTCGCCGACCGGGGCGAGCAGAAGACGCAAGCCTATCTCGCCAAGCTGGCGACGCAGGACATCGCGCCGCTCGCCGTCAGCAACCGCCAGGTCGTCGACCAGGTCATCCTGGGCGAATACTGGATCGGGCTCGGCATCTCGGCACACCATCCGGTCATCAGCGCGAGCCAGGGCGCGCCTTCGGCCACCGTGCTGCTCGATCCTATACCGAGCCTCAACGACAGCATCCAGGTGCTCAAGGCAACGGCACATCCGAACGCCGCGATGCTGTTCGTCGATTTCATCTTGTCGGCGCAGGCCCAGCGCATGATGCAGGCGGCCGAGTATTTTCCCTCCAACCCGAACGTCGAGCTTTCGCCGAGCCTGAAGATGCTCGTTCCGCGCAACGCGGGGATTCCGGAGCTGCTGCTGACGCCCGAGCGGCTCCAGGAGCTCACGCCGCAGTCGGTCGAGCTCTACAAGCGATACTTTCGCTGAAACGTCGCGCGCGTCTCGATGGAGCCGGCCCGACTCACCAATACCGCCCGGTTCCCCCGACAATGAGCGTCAACACCCCCAGCAGCAGGTTGATCCCCACGATGATGCGGATCTGATTGAGGCTCTTGGCCGCCTCGGGCAGCGCCCCACGGTCGACCGCGGCGCGAAAGCGCCGCCAAGGGGCGAAGAACAGATGCCCGTACAGCAGCATCATGATGATGCCGGTGGCGGCCATGATGTGGACGTATAGGGGCGCGTCGGCGTCGCTGCCGAACATGAGGAACAGCATCGCGAAGCCGCTGACCAGCAGCGCCACGATGCCGACCCCGACCCAGGGCAGGAAGCGGGCGAACACGCGCCGCCAGAGCGGCAGCCGCACGGCGGGATCGAGCAGGCCGGCCGCGGGCCGCAGCACCGTATAGGCGAAGGCCATGCCGCCCACCCAGAATACGGCGGCCAGGAGATGAATGGCCAGCAGCAGCATGATCAAGAGCATGGTTCCCCCTTCTTTAAGCACACGCCGTTGTTATCTAACGGGGGTGCTGCCCACTTCCGGTTCTGGTAGCGTGGTGTTCGTGTTTTCGACAGGCAATTCTCGGAGCACCAAAATGCGCGGGATCAAGTGCGTCAGCGCCGGTTTCGCCGCGCTCGCGCTCGGGCTGTCGAGCCCGCAAACGATGGCGCAGGGGCTGCTCACGATCGAGCCGCATCCCCTCGATAGCACAATGTCGCCCTATCCGCTGGGGCCCTTGCAAAAATTCGGGGAGTTCGCGCCCGGCTATATGGGGCGGTTTTCGAGCGTGCCGCAGGCGGCTCGCCGCAGGCGGCTGCGCCGCAGGCGCGGCGGGCCGGGGCCGCACCCGATGGTCAGCCCCAGACGCCACGGCGGCAAAGCGCGCGCGCCGAGCCGCGGCAGCTGCGCGCATCGGCGCGTCGACAAGAGGCGCGACGCGCGACCAACGGGGTCGGCACGGTCATGTCCTTGGCTCCGCGCTATGGCGAGCGCCCGGCGTCCACGCCGTTCTGCTTTCCCTCCTCCACGGTCCACTTTCAGCAAGACGCGCGCTGCAACCCCGCAACGCCGCCCTCACGGGGACGCTTCGAGGAGCTCCTCGGCGAATGAGAGCCGCGCGCTCCGCCGCATGATCGGCCGGCGCCCGACACGGTTCATGGAACCCTTTGCCCCCCAATGACTTACCCTCAATGGGGCAAAGGATACTCAGATGAAATTCCGGATCTTGGCGTCGGGCGGACGATCGCTCGCTCTCATCCTGTTGACGGCGCTCGCGCTCGTTGGCGCAAGCCGCGCGGGTCGAGCCGAAGGCGCGCGCCAGATCGACGCCGAGGTCAACCGTACGCTCGACCGGTTGTATCGGCATGTGCCCGGAGGCCGCGAGCTCGCCGCCAGGGCGGCCGCGATCCTGGTGTTTCCGACCGTCATCAAAGCCGGGATGGGGATCGGCGGCGAATATGGCGAGGGGGCGTTGCGCATCGGCAGCATCACGGCCGGATATTACGACACTGCCGCGGCCTCGATCGGCTTCCAGCTCGGCGCGCAGGCGCGCTCCGTCATCATCATGTTCATGACCCCGGGCGCGCTCGAAAGCTTCCGTCGCGCCCACGGATGGAAGGTCGGGGTCGACGGCTCGATCGCCATCATCACGATCGGTGCCGGCGCCGCGATCGATTCCGAGAATATCACCAGCCCGGTGGTCGGCATCATCCTCGACACCGAGGGGCTCATGTACAATCTGACGCTCGAAGGCTCGAAGATCAGCCGCATCAGCCGGTGACGGCCGCGCGGATCGCCGCGGTGTCGCAGCCGCGGTCGATGCCGCGCCTCAATGCTTGGTCGGAGACTCGTCCGGCGAGGGTATCAGGGCTTCGGAGAATGGAAGCTCCAGAACCACCTCGCCGCGCTCGTCGGTGACATTGAGGGTCGCCGACAACAGGTTCGGATGTCCGCGTTGATCCTGCAGGATCTCCAGGATCATGCTTCTGGCCACCTCCCAGGCGTGATCGGCATCGCGCAATTGCGCGCCTTTGGGATCGGAGATCACGTCGTCGCCGATGCGGGTGTTGAAGAAATAGCGGGGCATGGGCACAGTTTTGCACGATGGCGCCGGATAGGCGAGGGCCGGTCGCCCACCTTAGCGGCCTGTGCCAGTACGCCGCCAGAGGGACAGCGGCTACTCTATTCCGGCGATGATCAGGCTGCGGACTGGGACGACTTGGCCCCGAATCCAAAGCGCAGGAGATCGACCGAGCAAATCACCAGCGCGCCGTCCTCCTCGAACCGTCCGGCGTCACTCTTGGCATTCGCCAGACGCTCGATTTCCGGCAGCAAGGCCCGGAAGGCGTCGTCGCCATCGAGCCGGTGAAAATAAAGCAGATCACGCAAGACGTCGCTGGCTACTCCGCAAACGATCGTCTCGCCCTCCCGCCCGCACTTGAACGACAAGCCGGCCGGATGAGCCTCGAGACTTCCTGCGATGACCCTGAGCGACACGGAAGGCTCCCTCATCTGCGGCGGTTGGCCTGCGCGTCCCGATATTGTCGGGGGCGAATCGGCCGGGGAAGAGTCGCGCAGAACCTATTCGACGTCTTCCACAGCAATAACGCAGGCGACGGCGCTCGAGCGTATCGAGACCGCCTTCGACGGTATGCGACCACCGGCGATCGCCAGATCAGTTCATCAACGGCGCCGCCTCCCGGCGCCTGAATCGCGGCACGCCATGACGGCGCATCGCAATACGCAGATCTACGAAGAGGGGAGTTCTCGCCACCCCCGGACCGTGGTCGCATCCCACAAGGTCGAGGTCACAACGACTTTCCGGCCGGGAAGTTCCGAGCCCCGATGGCCCGCCGCCCATCAGGCCGTCGCGGGCCGGAACGTCATGGCGATGCCGTTCATGCAGTAGCGAAGACCGGTCGGCCGCGGTCCATCGTTGAACACATGGCCGAGATGTCCGCCGCAGCGGTGGCAATGCACCTCGGTCCGCTTCATCGCCAGAAACGTATCGTCCGAGGTGCCGACGGCGCCGTCGAGGGGCTGCCAGAAGCTCGGCCAGCCGGTCCGGCTGTCGAACTTGGTCTTGGAGGAAAACAACGACAGCTCGCAGCCCGCGCACGCGAAGGTGCCGGGGCGCGGCTCGTGATCGAGCGGGCTGCTGAACGGCCGCTCGGTGCCTTGCAACCGCAGCACGGCGTATTGCGCCGGCGTCAGCAGCGCGCGCCACTCCGCGTCGGAATGGGAGACTTCGAAGGTCTCCGCGGCCCGCGAGGCCGATTGCAGACCGAAGAGGCGGTTGGCCAGAACCAGAGCGAGCGCGCTCGCCCCGGCCCAAAAAAAGTATCGCCGCGTCATGCCTGGTTCCTCCGGAACGTTCGACAGTGCCATATCCTAATACGCCGTCGGACGCCCCGGCGTTACGGCTGATCACCCAGATGTGACCCGCAAGGGTCGATTTGTCCCGCGAGCATCCGCCACACGTGAGCATCGCCGCCTCGCTCCTCCACGCGCAGGCGCTACGGCTGCGTCATCCGCGGCGAACGGTCTATTTGATGCTGCGGGCCGTTTGCTTATTGTGAGATCGCGCGCGCAGGCATTCCGGGGGCCGCGTCCGTGCGGCACCGCCGCGGCAATACACCCGGCAGGAGCTTCGGTGTCCTCAGATCAAACGGCTCCCCCCACCGGGCGGCGGAATGCCGTCCTTTGGCTGCCGCCGCGGGAGCGGCTCGACGCCGAGATCATCGCCGCCGTCATGCTCCTGAGCGCCGTGCTGGTCATCGGGCTCGCCACGGTCGGGGATTATGAAATCAGCGTCGACGAGTTCACCGCCGACGACTACGGCCGCAAGGCCTTGGCCTGGTACGCGAGCGGCTTCACCGACCGATCGAGCTTCGAGACCGTCGAGGATACGCTTTGGTACTACGGACCCTGGTTCCACATCCTCACCGCGCTCGTCCAATCATTGGGCATCGGCAATCCCTGGACGGTTCGCCATGCCATGACGTTCCTGACCGGGCTCGCCGGCCTCGCGGCGCTCGTTCCCATCGGGCGGCTGGCGGTCGGCCGCTGGGCCGGCCTGATCGCGCTCATCCTGTGCCTGACCACCGGCTACCTTTACGGCAGCCTCTTCTTCACGCCGATCGACGTCCCGTTTCTGTTCGCCATGACGCTGGCGACGCTGGCCATCATCGTGATGGCGGGGCGCACGGTGCCGTCCTGGCCGGCGACGCTCGGCGCCGGATCGCTGACCGGTCTCGCCATCGCGACCCGCTCGTCCGGGCTCATCACGCAAGTCTATCTGATCGGCGCGACCGCCCTGTGCGCCCTCGAGGTCCTGGTGCGGCCCGAAAGCTCGCGCCGCGCCGACCTGTTGCGGATCGGCGGGCGCGCCGTCTGCGCGCTCGCGGTCGGGTGGATCACCGCCTTCGCGCTGTGGCCGTGGCTGCAGACCGGAAATCCGTTGCGGCATTTCAAGCTCGCGTTCGAGCTGTTCGCCAATCACCCGAACGCATTCGAGATGCCGGTCTGGGGCGTGACGGTCCTGACCACCGACCTGCCTTGGTGGTACGTACCAGGGCAGCTCGTGGCCCGCCTGCCGGAAGGGTTCCTGCTGTTGTTGATGATCGGCATCGCAGCCGCATCGGCGGGCGCGACCGGCTTCTGCTGCGCGACGATCGGGGCTCTGGCGCGGCGCAGCGCGCGCCGCGTGCGGAGCGCGGCCTGGTGGTTGGCGCGATCACGGCGCCATCTGCTGGTCTGGGTCGCGGTGATCGCGCCGCTCGGCTTCATCATCGTCTGGCACTCGACGCTCTATGATGGAATCCGGCACGTTCTGTTCGTGATCCCGCTCTTGGCGGTGATCGCCGCGGCCGGCTTGCTGCGCCTTGCCCCCCTCGTGCGCCGCCTGCCGCTGATCTCCGCGGCCATCGGCGGCGCCTATGTGGGGGTCTCGGTCTGGATGCTCGCCGTCCTGCATCCGCTCGAATATGTCGCCACCAATACGTTGGCGGGCGGGGTTGCGGGCGCGCAAGGCCGCTTCGATCTCGACTACTGGTCGATCGCCGCGACCGTGGCGCTGCGGCGGCTCGAAAGCCGGCTCGACTATGCGCTGCCCGACCGTTTTGCGCAGAACCCGCCCAGCATCGCGATTTGCATCGGCTCCCGGGAAGCGCTGGTGGGACCGCTGTTCAGGCGGCCATGGCGGCTCGAGCCCGATCCCAAGCGAGCGGATTTCATCATCGCGACGGAGCGCTGGCCCTGTGCGCAGGATGTCGCCGACGCCGTCCTGATCGACGAGGTCAGGCGTTTTGATCGCCCCTTCGCCTCGACCTACGCCCGGCCGCAGGCCGCCGCGCCGCGCTGACATCGAGCGGCATCCGGGCCGGCGCGGCCGCGGAATTGCCCGCCATCTCGGCGGGCACGGCCGCCGGATTGGCGAGTGCGATCGTCCGCGCCAGTACCGTGATCAACTCGAGATGCGTGCGCAGCTTCAAATGCAGGTTCAGGATGATGATGAGGCTGATGCCGACCCAGGTGTAGAGAATGAGATCGACCCCACGCCCGATGCCGACGAACTCGGCCAGCCGCGTGCTCTCCGACGGCACCCAGACGAAATAAAGTCCGGCGAGCGACGCCATCGACGACAGGAACGCCACCACCGGCGAGCGGCGATATTCGATCCAGGCGTACAGAAACACCGCGCAGAGCAGCAGCGACAGCAGGATCTGGGCAATCATCGGTACAGCTCCTGCGCAAACAGATCGAGCAGGATCGCGACCGAATCCCCGATCCGCTGGCCCTTGGCCAACGAATAGGCGGTGTAGTCGATGGTGACCGGAACCTCGACATAGCGCAGGCCGCTCTGCGCGATCTCGACCAGGATCTCCGAGGCATGGGCCATGCGGTTCTGCCGCAACCGGATGGCGGCGGCGCCCTTGCGGGTGAACGCGCGCAAGCCGTTGTGGGAATCGGTGAGACGCAGTCCCGTGGTCAGGCGCGTGAAGACGGTCGCGGCTTGCAGCAGCCAACGCCGCAGCGTGGGAAGATTGGTGGTCTGTCCGAGGAAGCGGCTGCCGAGCGCGAAGTCGGCGCGCTCGCGCCGCAGCGCTTCGAGCAGGCGCGGAATGTCGGAGACGCGGTGCTGCCCGTCGGCATCGAAGGTGACCAGGACGTCGGCGCCGCGCCCCAAGGCATACTCGATTCCGGTCTGCAAGGCGGCACCTTGACCGAGATTGATCGGATGAGCCACCACATGGGCGCCGGCGGCGGCCGCGATGTCGCGGGTGCGGTCGAGGGAACCGTCATCGACCACGACGACCTGGTGTCCGGCGCGGCGCAGCTCCGCCGCCACGCCCCCGATGGTGGTGGCTTCGTTGTAGGCGGCGCAAATCACCCACAGGTTTGGATGCAAGCCGGATTCCATCGCGGTCTTCGCTGCTCGAGGAGGTTCATTTTCCGTGGCCCGTCGCCGACGGCCGTGTCGGCGCAGAGCCGGCGGAGCAAACCAGAACTCCCAACAGGGTGCGGCCGGAAAAGTTCCTCAGGTCGTGACGAAAAAGAGACCGCACAATATGAAGAGGATGCCCGCAACCAGGCGATACGAAATCGCGTCCCCGAACACCAAGCCCCCCAGCAAGGGGGTCAGCGCGAAGGCGAGCGCCACAAAAGGATAAGCACGTGACAAGGGTATGACAGTCAGGATCCACACCCAAAGAATCGCAAAACCGCCGTAGAGAACGAGGGCGGCCAAGAAATAGACGTTGGTGGCCAGCCCGAGAAGGCGCTCGAAGAGGCCGCCGGCTCCCGCGCCGGAGCGCAGCGCCGCCATCTTGAACAGCAGCTGTCCGCCGGACATTCCGGCCGCATAGGCCACCAGCAGGAGGATTTGCCACAGGGGCAGCCGATCGGTGCTCATCATGCCGGCTTGCGTAGCACGACCCGCATGGCATCGAACAGATTGACCGGTATGCCGATCCGGCTGGCGGCAGTGATCGGCGAGCCGCGCAGGCCCAGCATCCGCCGCAGCTGGAACAGGATCAACGACAGCGGAACCACCTTGGCGGGATGGTCGCAACGCTGAAGGACGAGGCCGAGGCCGGCCGCCAAACGGCGCAGGCTTTCGGGGGTGAGGTACCAGAGATGCTGCGGCGGCGTCATCAGCCGCCAGCGTGCGCCGGCCAGGCGGGCGAACGTGGAGGCGAAATCTCCGGTCGTGATCACGATGATTCCGCCGGGCCTGAGATAGCGGTCGCAGAGCGCCAGCGTTTCGTCCGGGTGCGGCAGATGCTCGATCACGTCGAACAACGTGATGACGTCGACCTTTCCGATTCGAGCCATGTTGTCCTCGTCCGCAACCCCCGACAGGACGTTCAAGCCGGAGTCGCGGCAGTGCTGGGCCGCCGCCTCGGCCAGCTCGATCCCGGCGACGTCGAAATAGCGCTCGGCTTCCTTGAGGAAGAATCCGTAGGCGCAGCCGAGGTCGAGAAGACGTCCCGTCCCACAGTAGTTGCGGATGAGCTCGACGCTGCCGGCGAATTCGCGGCGCAGCACCGGCTCGGCGGCGCGGTAGTCCGAATAGCCGTCCGCGCGCTGGCCGGAAAAATAGTCGCCCGTGTAGTAGGCCCGCGGGTCGAAGCCGGTGCTTTCCGCTCGCCCCAGGCCGCAGCCGCGACATTGCCGAATGTCGCAGCCATTCTTCCGGTAGAGGAAGTCGTGGGCCGTCGTCTCCCGACAAGCCGGACAGGCTTGCGCGACCACTGCGGCGGCGGGAGGGACGTGTTCTTGCATCATGCAGCGTGCCTCGTGTTCAAGCGCAATACCGGCAGCACCGATAAAAATGGGAACTCGGAAAGGCCGCTCCGGCCCCCGAGAGTTCCCCTGGGAGAAGGTCTTGCTGCCGCCCGCGCGAGCTTGCCGGAGCATCCATGTCGGGAACATAACACAATGGAAGGCGTTGACATTCGGGGTGTCAAAAAAGCACAAGCACATCATGTGCCGCCCAATAAATCGGCCCGGGATGACGGCGTTCGACGATCTCGATGACCTGTTTGCAACCCGTGCGCCGAGCATCGACGAATTGTCCACCGATCCGGAGGTGCGCCTGCGGATCGGCGAATGGATCAGCTTGGCGATGAATCGGGCGACGCTGCGCCGGCGTCGACGCCGGCGCGACCACGGCCATCTCACCGATATCTGACGGGCGGATCGACACTCCGGACTGCGCCGGAGCTCACCCATGCGCGCCGGCGATCGCGCCCTGAGGGGGCCCCAGCAGCCGGTCGAACTCGCGCTTGCTCACCACATAGCATTCGCATGAGCGCCGCTCGAGACCAGGGCGGTCGAGAACCGTGACATGTCCGCGGCTGTATCTTATCAGCCCTTGCCGCTTCAAGTTGGTTGGCCGTGAGCGTGATGCTGGTGCGCCGCACGCCCAGCATCATTCCGAGGAACTCCTGGGTCAGCGTAAATTGGTCCGAGTAAACGCGGTCATGGGTCATCAGGAGCCATCGGCAGCACCTCTGCTCGACGGTGTGGAAGCTGTTGCACGCCGCCGACTGGGCGATCTGGTTGAGCAAGGCGTGGACGTAGTGCAGCATGACGGTGCGCATCGTGCCGCTGCCCTCGAACGTTTCGCGAAACACGTTCGCCGGCATGCGCAGGCCGGTTCCCGGCACTTGGACGTACACGTCGTTCGGTGCGACGGTATCGCCCAGGATGACCGGCAGGCCGACCATTCCTTCATTGCCGACCGTCCCGACCTCGGCCGCGGAGCCGTCCATCATGGTGTTCACGATGGAGGCGACGCCGGTGACCGGAAAATAGACGAACGGAATCGCCTTGCCGGCCCCATAGAGCTCGAACTTGTAGTCCAGCGACACGTCATACGAGATGCGGGCGCAGGCGATCGAAGTCGTTCGCAGGAAGCAATTCAAGCAATCTATTTCGTCGCGACTGAAATGGCTGATCCATCGAACAGGGTCCTCCGCGCGCCGGCGGTCTCCCGCATTGGCCCGATATGCCGCCGCGCCGCACTGCCGCGGTTGCCGGCGGGAAACAGCCCCAGGGTCCGCTATTGCTTCTTGTTCGAGCCGGCGTGAGCTCCCGGCCGCGCCCCACAGGTTACCCGGACGCGGCTCGGATGCCCGAGCCGCAGGGTGCCGCCTTGTGTCAGGTTCCCGACATTAGAGAGCTTTTTGCGCTCCGAGGCAACTAGGTGGTGCGTGGCGGACCAATGAGCCGATCCGACAGCGCCCTGACGCTCCCGTAGCATTCGCAGGCGCTGTCGCGCAGGCCTTCCAGATCGATGAGGCGGATGTGGCCGCGCTTGTATTTGATGAGGCCGGCCTGCTGGAGCGTATTGGCCACGATCGACACGCTGGTCCGTCGCACGCCCAGCATCTGCGCCACGAACTCCTGGGTCAGCGCTATGTCGTCGCCGCCGATCAGGTCCCGGCAGCGCAACAGCCAGCGCGAAAGCCGCGCCTCGAGGGTGTGGGCCGCATTGCAGGCGGCCGATTGCTGGGATTGCGCCAGCAGGATCTGCTCGTGCTTGATGAGCGTGGTGCGGAACCCGACGCTCTGATCCGCGAGAGCGCGGACCACATCCACCTCGACCACCGAGGCGGCGCCGGCGACCTGCACGATGGCCCTGCTGACCGAGATGTTGGTGTCGAGCGCCGCCAATCCTCCGACCACGCCCTCGCGGCCGATCATCGCGGCCTCGATCATGTCGCCGGACGTAAGCTCGACCACCAGGGAGACGATGCCGCTGTGCGGAAAGAAAATGCGGTTGATCGTGCCGCCGGCCTCGAACAGGACCGTTTCCTGCGGCAGATCGACAAACCGCAGATGCGGCAGGAGCAAGCCCGCGTCGGCCGGGAGAAGCGAAGCCAATACTTGGTTGGAGGAAAAAGGCGACGGCGCCATGGCGCGATTCGATCATGAAGGTGAGTGAGCCTGTGTACTACTACCATCACGGCTCCGCCCGATCTGTTCGATAGCCGACACACGATCGGGCGCAACTCGCGCAAGCGGCCGGCGCTGCCGGCCGGCCAGCATCAGGAGCTGCGTGAAGCACGGCTCTTTGGCGTCCAAGCGCCCGTTGTCATGAATCCAAGACCCCGGCAATCAATGCAGCGAACCCGCCTGCCATGCTCCGTCCGGCATCTTGTCGAGCGCCGCATCGACGGCCCTGGGGCCGAACTCGGCGACCAGCAATTGCAAGTCCTTGCTGAATTGCTGCGCCAGCACGGCGCCGTCGCCTCGATCGTACGGACCGGCCCCCGCATAGTGGCGCAAGAGAGATTCAAGGCGGGCGGTGAGCTCGTCCATCGGTGCAATCCGCGGTTTCTTGCGCAATCGGACGCGCAACGATTCCGTTTGGATCCTGTAACTTGCCGGCGGGTCGCTGCCGGAATAATGGCTTGCGACGGCTTTCGGCCGGTGCACCACTGGGGTTGAGGATAGTCCGCCGCAAGCCGGGCGTCTGTCGCGTGGCGAACACACAGCCAGGCAATTTGATAGGTCGCTCTGTCGTCAGATCGGTCCTGGCGCTGGATACCGTGGCCGGCGGTGCGGCCAAAGACCCCGGAATCCTTTCCGGGGCCCTTGAGGGCGCGAGCGGGTGACCGGAGCCGGTTACTTCGGATTGAATTCCTGGTTCGGATAATTGGACGCGTCCGGCACCTTGATGACGATGAAGTTGTGGTCGGCGGTGGTGTGGCAGGCGTTGCAGCCGGCCGTTATCTTGGCGTAGGACTCGTTGAATTGGCGGGCGTCGCCGGCCTTGATGGCGAAGTCCATGACCGGAAGAGTCTGCTTCATGGCGGCGTCGATCAGATCGGCGACCGGCAGTCCCTTGTAGCGCGGCACCTCTTTGCCGACGACCACGAACCCGTTCTTGAGCTCGTTGAACTCGTAGCCCGCCAGCACCCAGTTTTCCGCCTTGCCGGCGAGGCCCAGCTTGGCATGGCGCGGCTGGATGAGCAGGTTCATGAGCGCGCTCAGTTGCGGCGCGAACGGCTGCGGCGGCAAGTCGGCGCGATTGGGCTCGTCCTGTTGCGCGCGGCTGATGGCCGGGACCATGGCGATGAGCGCGAGACCGGTGAGTGCAGCGAGCGCGCTGTAGGCAATGGAACGTCTGTGCATCCTTGTCCTCCCTTTGGTGTTTTCAAGCCGCCGGCCCACTGCGCGGCCGCGAGAATGACGATCCTGGTCCGCAATGGTACCAATCCCGCGGATATTATCACAAGCCGAACACGTAGAGCATCGAGGCGGTCGAGGTGTTCTTGAGCTCCGGCGCGTTCGGCATCACCGCATTGGGCTGCTTCGAGCCGACCAGGACCGCGATGTACTGCTTGCCGCCGACCGCATAGCTCACCGGCGGCGCATTGATGCCGGTCCCGGCATTGAAGCTCCAGAGCTCCTGCAGGGTGCGGGCATCGTGGGCCGTGAACGAGCCGTCCGGCTCGCCGATGAAGACCAGATTCCCGGCGGTCGCCAGCGCGCCGCTGAGGTTGGGATATTCGAGCCGCAGGCGGGCCTTGATCTCGCCGGTGGCGGGATCGACGGCCTTGAGGCTGCCGTAGAGGCGGGTCGGGTTCTTGTTGCCGCCGCCGGCGAACCGTTGCCGCGGCGAAACCGGCCCGCCCTGATCCGCCATGTCCTTCTGCTCCGTCGGTGAACAGCGTGTTGCAGCCCTCGTAGGACGGAAGATAGATGAGGTTGAGCTCCGGATTGTAGGCGGACGGCTCCCAGTTCTTGCCGCCATATTGCGCCGGGCAGAGCTTGCCGCCCTGCGGCATGGCGCGCGAGGCGTGGCTGCCGGGGGCGTATTCCTGCACGTCCTTGGTTGGATCGTAATTGAGCGGGCGGCCGGTCTTGGGATCGAGGCCCGGCGTCCAATTGAGCTCGTCCACATATTGCTTGCCGGCCACGAACGAGCCGTTGGCGCGGTCGAGCACGTAGAAGAAACCGTTGCGGGCGGCGTGCACCACCAGCTTGCGATCCTCGCCGCCGACCTTGGCGTTGATGATGGGATGCTCGGAGATCTCGTCGAAGTCGTAGGGATCGTTGGGGGTGTACTGGAAGCCCCATTTGATCTGGCCGTTGGCCGGATTGAGCGCGAGCACGCTCGCGGCCCATTTGTTGTCGCCGGGCCGATATTGCGCATCGTAGTCCGGACCGGCATTGCCGGTGCCCTGGTAGATCGTGTCGGTGTCGGCGTCGTAGGTGGCGGTCTCCCACAGCGATCCGCCGCCATGCTGCCAATGGTTCTTGCCGTCCTTCCAGGTCTCGTTGCCGGGCTCGCCGGCGCCGGGAATCGTATAGGTGCGCCACAGCTGCTTGCCGGTGTTGAGATCGGTGCCGTCGATGAAGCCGCGGATGCCGAGCTCGCCGCCGGCGGGCCCGACGATCGCCACGTCGCGCACCACCAGGGGCGCCATGGTTATGGTTTCACCGATGGCCGGATCGGCGATCTTGCGCTCCCACACCTTCTCGCCGGTCGCCTTGTTGAGCGCGAACATGCGGCCGTCGAGCGAGATCGAGATCACCTTGTCCTTCCACAGCGCCACGCCGCGATTGTTGACCCCGCAGCAGGCGACGTCGCCGGCCCAGGCCTTGTCGGTGCCGGGATCGAACCGCCAGCGGAAGGTGCCCTTGCGGCCGCTCGAGACGTCGATCGCGTAGACCGTGCCCCAGCCGTCCGGAACGTACATGATGCCGTCCTCGACGATCGGGGTCGCCTCCAGGTCGCCGAA
This sequence comes from uncultured Alphaproteobacteria bacterium, assembly GCA_963744275.1. Lineage (GTDB taxonomy): Bacteria > Pseudomonadota > Alphaproteobacteria > Rhizobiales > Xanthobacteraceae > VAZQ01. The sequence goes on along the minus strand of CAVUSX010000011.1, from coordinate 190,909 downwards.
CTTGTAGCGGGTGCCGGCGCCCTCGAAGCCGCCCAGCGCCACCGTGAATTCGAGCTTCAGGTTCTTGACGTTCTCGGTATTGATATCCTTGAGCGGCGAGAACCGGTGGCCCTGATAGTTGCCGTGATGGAGCAGCCAGTTCTGCGGCTCCTTGCCGACATTGAGCGCGCGCTCGAAGGTCATGTCGGCGGCGCCCGCGGGCGTCAGCGCGCTCGCCATCAGCAAGGCGCCGATGGTTGCGCCGATCGCGGTTCTGGCCGATCCTGAGGCTGTCATGAGCGAGGCTTTCATGGGCGGCTCCTCGGTTGCTGCCGGTGATTGCGAGCCCGGCATGTCGATCCGTTCGTTCCAATAGGATGCGTCTTTTCGCGGAGGCCGACAACCGGATCGTACGACCAAAATGCCGGCCTCGCGGCGGTCGTCGCCGCGCGTGGTGGGCCGTTGCGTTGCGCTTTCGACCCAGGCAGATTGGACCCGAGCCATGCCGGTGCGGCGATCGTTCGCGTGCCGCCCGACGACCGGTGCCCGGGTTGGATACGGCGCGCGAGCCCGGATCGACGATTGCGCACACACGAAACGTGGCCCGGGAGAACGTCGATGCTGCGCGCCATTTTGGCCGTGTCGATCCTGACGGCGATCGGCTGGGCCGGCTTTGCCGGGGCGCAGTCCTTTCCGGAGCGGCCGATCAGGCTGATCGTGCCGTTTCCTCCGGGCGGCGGGACCGACACCTCGGCGCGCCTGGTGGCGCAGGCGATGTCATCGCGGCTCGGCCAATCGGTCGTCGTCGAAAATCAAAGCGGCGCCGGCGGCATCATCGGGGCGCGGCAGGTCGCGACCGCGAATCCGGATGGCTATACGTTGCTGATGATCGCCGCCGCCAACACTTTCGGCACCGCGCCGCTGCTCTACCGGCTGGACTACGATCCGCTGCAGGCCTTCGTGCCGGTCGCGATGGCGGCGATCGAGCGGCAGGTGCTGGTTATCACCCCCTCCCTGCCGGTCAAAACGCTGCAGGAGCTGGTGCGTTACGCGAAGGCCAATCCGGGCAAGCTCAGCTACGGCTCCGCCATCGGCATCGTGCCGCATTTCCTGATGGAGCTGTTCAAGATCAAATCCGGCGCCGACATCCTGCACGTGCCGTATCGGGGAGCCGGCCCGATGATCACCGATCTGCTGGCCGGCCACATTCAAATGACCATCAACGCGAAGTCGGCGCTGCTGCCCTCCATCGTGGCCGGCAAGCTGAGGGCGCTGGCGGTGACCTCGGCGGAACGCTGGCGCGAGCTCCCGGACGTGCCCACGATGGTCGAGGCCGGCTACCTCGACCAACCCTACGATACCCTGTTCGGCCTGGTGGCTCCGGCCGGCACGCCGGCGCCGGTGATCGACAAGCTCAATGCGGCCGTCAATGCCGGGCTGGAATCGCCCGAGCTGCGCTTGAGCCTTGCCCGTCTCGGCATCGAGCCCAAGCTCGGCACCCCCGCGGAATTCGCCGCCATCGTCGCGGCGGACGCGCCGCGCTGGGCGGAGATCGTGCGGATCACCGGGATCAAGATCGCACAGTGATGAAGTCCCGTGTCCCGAAATCAAAAGAGGATCCGCCATGTCCCGGCTCGACGAGCGCAACGATCGTATCCTGACCACCCATACCGGCAGCCTGCCGCGCCCCGAGGGGCTGACCGAATTGCTGTTCGCGAAGATCGTCCGGCAAGCCGTATGACCCCGCCGCGCTCGCGCGCCAGACGGGCGAAGCGGTCGCTGCCACGGTGAAGACGCAGGTCGATCTCGGGATCGACATCGTCAGCGACGGCGAGCAGTCGAAGACCAGCTTTCAGGCCTATGCCACCGACCGCCTCGCCGGCATCGAGCCGATGGCGCCGGCGCCCGGCGAGCGAACCACCCGCGAGAACGTGGCCTTCCCGGCGTTCTATCGCGGCGGCGCCCATTCGGGCTCGGCGCGGGCCAAATGGGCCTGCACCGGGCCGATCAAATATGTGGGACAGGCGGCGGTGGCGGCCGACCTCGAAAATCTAAAGCGCGGACTGCAAGGCCTTCGCCCGGTCGAAGCTTTCGTGCCCTCGGTGTCGCCATCGAGCTGCGCCGGCATGATGGAGAACCGCTACTACAAGAGCGACGAGGAGCACGTCTTCGCGGTGGCGGAGGCCATGCGCGAGGAATACGAGGCCATCGTGGCGGCGGGCTTCCTGGTGCAGATCGACGACCCGCGCTTCGCCATGCACTACATGCTGACCCCCGACGAGAGCGTCGATCAGGCACGCGCCTGGGCGCGCCGGCGGGTCGAGGCCCTCAATCACGCGCTGCGCAACATTCCGCCCGAGCGGGTGCGGCATCATACCTGCTACGGCATCAACATGGGTCCGCGCACCAACGACATGGAGATGAAGCACCTGGCCGACATCATCGTCACCATCCGGGCCGGCGCCTATTCGTTCGAGATGGCCAACCCGCGGCACGAGCACGAGTGGCGGGTCTGGGAGCATGTCACGCTGCCGGAGGGCAGAGTGCTGATCCCGGGTTGCGTCACGCAGGCCTGCGTCGTGGTCGAGCATCCCGATCTGGTGGCCGAGCGCATCGTGCGCCTGGCCCGCATCGTCGGCCGCGAGCGGGTGATCGCCGGCACCGATTGCGGCTTTGCCTCGACATTGGTTCCGGGTCAGCGGCCGGAGATCGAGCCCGAGATCGTGTGGGCCAAGCTCAGGAGCCTGGTCGAAGGCGCGCGCATTGCTACGCGGGAGCTTTGGGCGTAAGCGGGGCGCTGTCGAGGTCTGGAGTTCTCCCGTGGCGGCGAAAATCATCGATGGCGTGGCGGTTTCCCGGAAAATTCGGGAGGAGTGCCGCAGCCGCGTCGAGGCATTGAAGGCCAAAACCGGCCTGACGCCGGGATTGGCCGTCATCCTGGTCGGCGAGGACCCGGCTTCGCTCCTCTATATCCGCAACAAGCTCAAGGCCTGCGCGGAAATCGGCATTCGTTCGTACAAATTCAACTTCCCGGCTTCCGTCGATCAGGCGGCGGTGGTTCGGCAGATCGAGCTGCTGAACGAGAATCCCGATGTGCACGGGATTCTGGTCCAGCTTCCGCTGCCGCCGTCGTTCGATCTCATGCAGATTCTCCACGCCATCTCGATCGACAAGGACGTGGACGGCTTTCATCTCTACAACGTGGGCGGCTTGGTGCTGGGCGACACGGTGTTTCCACCGTGCACGCCTTATGGGGTGGTCAAGCTCCTGGAGTACGAAGGCATCGCGCTGGAAGGAAAGAACGTCGTGGTGGTGGGGGCGAGCAATATCGTCGGCAAGCCCATGGCGCTGATGCTGATGCAGCGCGACGCCACCGTTTGCATCTGCCACGCCAAGACGCGCGACCTCGCGCAGTTCACGCTGCTGGCCGATATCCTGGTGGTGGCGGCCGGACACCCCAAATTGATCCTGGCGCAAATGGTCAGGACCGGGGCCGTGGTCATCGATGTCGGGATCAATCGGCTGCCGAACGGGAAACTGGTCGGCGACGTCGATTTCGAGCCGGTCCGGCAGAAGGCGTCGCTCATCACGCCGGTTCCGGGCGGTGTCGGACCCATGACGGTGACCATGCTGATGGTCAATACCATTACATCCGCCGAACGCACCGGTGATCGGTCGCGGCCGCGCGGCGATGTGATGCGACCGGGCGCCTCAGGCGGTATGGCCGGCTGACCCGGCTCGCTGCTCTGTGGCGACGCGGGCGGGCACAAGGCCCGCCCCTACACACAACCAACCGCTCAAATCAAACAACGCGCGCCGCTAGGCGAGCTCGAGAGCGCGATTCGGTCGGGCGGATTCAAGTCCCGGGCGCCGCCGTCATGTCGTGCATATCGCGAGCGGGTCGCAACCGGGCCGCGGGGGACACAAAAATCTCCGATGCACGGCCCTGCGATGATGATACGCTCCATCCCGGCCCATTTACAGTATCGGGGTCCGGGCATTGCGCTCCAAAATTATTGCTTTGAGATGTGCGGCCCAAACGCCGCAATGGGAGGAGGCCATGAACAACGCTGTGAACCACGCCGATACGAAAATCGCGAGCTTGCGCATCGTCTGCGCCTTGATCCTATCGACGTTGGCCTTGTGGTCCGGGCAAGCCGGAGCGGAACCGCCCAAGCTGCCGGTGCCGGCCGTCGATCAGTCGGCGGTCGCTCAGCGCGGCTATTTCTACGTCGGCGGCAAATATGTCGGCGAGCCCGGCAAGGAGATCATGCAGGGCCAGGCTTATGTCGAGGTGCTGGCGCCCAAGGACGTGCGGCGGCCCTATCCGCTGGTGCTCATCCACGGCGCCGCGCAGACCGCGACCAACTGGATGGGAACGCCGGACGGGCGCAAGGGCTGGGCCGAGTTCTTCGTCGAGCAGGGCTACGTGGTCTACATGATCGATCAGCCCATGCGCGGCCGCTCCGCCTGGCATCCGGGCGACGGCGCGACCCGGATGTTCACGGCGGCAAACGAGGAGTTCCAGTTCACTGCGGTCGAGACCGCCGGAACTTGGCCGCAGGCCAAGAAGCACACGCAATGGCCGGGCGAGGGGCCGAACAAGGGAAAGAAGGGCGATCCGATCTTCGACGCCTTCTACGCCACGCAGGTCGAGACCGTGATCTCCAGCGAGGAGACCGAACGGCGCAACCAGGATGCGGGCGCCGCGCTCCTCGACAAGATCGGACCCGCGATCGTGCTGACGCACTCGCAGTCGGGTTCCTTCGGCTGGCTGATCGCGGACGCGCGACCGCAGCTGGTCAAGGCGATCGTCGCCGTCGAGCCCGCCGGACCGCCGTTCGAGGCCACCGTCATCGGCACCGGCAAGGCGCGCCCATGGGGCCCGACCGATATCCCGATCACCTATGATCCGCCGGTCAAGGACCCGAGCGAGATCGCGATCGAGCGCGAGGCCAAGCCCGATGGCGCGGACCTCTTCGTCTGCTGGATGCAGAAGCAGCCGGCGCGCCAGCTCGTCAATCTGAAGAACATCCCCGTGGTGGTGGTGTCGGCGGAAGCCTCCTATCACCAGACCTACGACCACTGCACCGCCAAATACCTCAATCAGGCCGGGGTCAAGACCGAGCACATCCGCCTGCAGGACAAGGGCATCCGGGGCAACGGCCACATGGTGATGATCGAGAAGAACAATCTGGAGATCGCGCGACTGCTGGACGACTGGATGCAAAAGAACGTGCGATAGCGGGAATTTCACTCAATCGGAATCTTGCGTAGGGTGGGCAAAGGGGCGAAGCGCCGTGCCCACGCGCAGTCTCTCGGCAGATTGAGAAGTCCGCGTGGGCACGGCGGACCCGGCGTGGTGCACCGATCTGAGTGTCGTGGCCGCCTTTGCCCACCCTACGGCGCTGGACGAATGGATGCAAAAGAACGTGCGATAGCGGGAATTTCACTCAATCGGAATCTTGCGTAGGGTGGGCAAAGGAGCGAAGCGCCGTGCCCACGCGCAGTCTCTCGGCAGATTGAGAGTCCGCGTGGGCACGGCGGACCCGGCGTGGTGCACCGATCTGAGTGTCGTGGCCGCCTTTGCCCACCCTACGGCGCTGGACGAATGGATGCAAAAGAACGTGCGTTAGCGGGACGGAATTCCGGTCAGATTGCGCCGCCCGTTGCCGCGGCTTGCTGCGCCCGCACCTCGGTCGAGCGCGGCGGCGCCTCGTCCGACACGCAATAGGTGGCCTTGACGGCCGGCCGCGCCAGCATCCGCTGCAGCCAGTCCCAGCTGCGCGGGGAGACCGTCTGGTTCATGAGATCGGGCGCCCAGCGCGGCATCCGCTCGGCCGAGGACAGCACGTTGATGTCGGCGAGCGAGTAGCTCGGTCCCGCCAGATGGGGATGGTCCGCGAGCGCGCGCTCCATCCGCTCGACGCTGTAGGCGATCATTCGGCGCGCCTCGTCGAGGTCCGCCTGCGGAAAGCCGTGATAGGCCTTGAGCCATTTCTGCCGCTTGGACGGCAGCGTGATGCGCTCAAGCGACCGCTCGAACTCGTCGCGGCCGCGCTCGCGCAGGATCGGGCCGATACCGAGCGCCCAGCCGATGGTGGCGATGGCATGGAACAGATGCTCGTCCACGATCTGGCTCCAGCGGCGCATGCGGGCGCGCTCGATCGCGCTTGCCGGCCGCAGCGGCGGATCCGGAAAGGCGTCGTCGAGATACTCGTTGATGACCGACGTCTCGGTGATGACCTCGCCGTCGTGCACCAGCGCCGGAACCTGGCCGTCCGGGTTGATGGCGAGAAATTCGGGCGTCAGGTGCTCGCCCTCCGGCAAGCGCAGATAGCGGCTTTCGTAGGCGAGCCCCTTCTCCTTCAAGGTCGTGCGCACCTTGACCGAAGCTTGCGATAGTCCGGCGTGATACAGCTCGAGCATGGTCATGCATCCAGGTTTTAGTCCGGGTTGGCGACTGGAGCGGCCCGCACGCGTGTGCAGCCGCTACTTGTGATCGACGAAACGGCGGTATTCCTCGATGGTCTCGGGGGGAAACGCCGCCAGCTTGCTGGCCACGAAGGCGGCAAGCTCCTCGCCGGTGTTCGGTTGCCCCATGTCGAGGCCGCGTTTCATCGCCTCGACCTGATAGTCCGGGCTGGCGACCATGCGCAGGTAGGACCCGCGCAGGATCGCCGTGCGATCGTCCGGCACGCCGGGCGGGGCGATCAGCGGCAGGCCGATACGCTGCGGCGCGCTCAGCATCTCGAGCAGCGCTTTCTCGCGGCCATCGGTGATGAGATCGTCGAGCAAGGCGACGCCGGGCTCGAGCCCCATCACCTGGAAGACCGGCACCACTGCCCCGGAGGCGATCATGTCGCTGCGCAGGCTGGCCTTCTGGCAGAGCACGCCATCGGCCTCGCCGCGCTCCACCGCCAGGATCGCGTCATTGATCCCCGGATAGCCGCGCACGACCTTGAGCGGCAGGTTTTCATAGCGGGCCAGCACCTCGGGCATGATCGAGTTCGCGGTGGTGCTGCCGCTGCTGGCGATGACGATCGGTCGCTTGGCGTTTCTCAGGTCGTCGAAGCTGCGGATATTGGCCTCTCGGCGCATCCACAGCACGAAGTTGCTGCTCGCCGAGCTGCCGATCCAGGTGAACTTCCGCAAGTCGTATTGGGTGTCGGCCGCGCTGATGACCGGCGCCAAAGCAAATCCGGTCCGGCCCGGCATGCCGAGCGTCAACCCGTCCGGCTTGGCGACGCCGTAGAGGTGGTTGCCGAGTATGATGCCGCCGGCACCCTGCATGTTCATCGGCAGGATGCCGGGCTCGCCCGGAATGAACCGGCCGAGGAAGCGGGCGACGAGGCGCATCTCGCTGTCGATGCCGCCGCCCGGAGGCTGGCCGGCGAACAGCGTCACCGTCTTGCCGCGATAGAAATCCTGCGCCCACGCGGCGGGCGAATCGAGCACCGCTACCGCGACCATGACCACGGCCGCGAGCAGAGAGCGCCGGGATGGTCGGCGCGGCGAGACCGCGCTAGCGCCAATCGTCGATGGAGACGGTCTTGCGATATTTGCACCCCATGATGCGCCAATAGCCGTTGGCCTCGCCGCCCACCACCACGACATTGATGTCCTCTTCCGGGAAAATCCGGATCAGCTCGTCGGGCGCGGCTTTGAGCCAGGTGGCCATCGGCTCCTCGCCGAACGTGGCCAGCGGATAGACGTAATTCTGCACCAGCTGCAGGTCCCAATAGCGGCCGGCCGGCATCTCGCCGGTCTCGTGCACGAAGCGGATCAGCTTCTCCTTGGTGTCGAAGCCGCCGCGGTCGATGAACTGCCGCGCCGTGATCGGATCGAGCAACAGGCACGGCGAGGAATGGCCATCGATGCCCAACAGCATGTCGCGCACGTGCTCGCGCCAATATTTCGCGCGCAGCCCGAGGCAGAAGGTGGTCGAGCGGCAGCCGTAGAAGATGCTCACCGTGCTGTCGGTGGCTTTAAAGCCCTTCTGCACATGCAGCGGTTCCCAGGGGCTGCGCTCCTCGTTCTCCGCGAAGGTGAGATTGTTGTAGGTATAGCCGTTGCCCTGCGAGCCCATGAAGGTCACGCCGGGCACCGAGCCGCCCTGCAGGTTCTGCGAAAGCAGGCCGTAGGCCCGCCCGATGGTGGCATTGGCGTGGTTGTAGGGCCCCATCGCCCCGATGCCGGCGTTCATTCCGATCTCGTGCCGGATCGGACCGTTCACCACCACCATGGCGGCGGCCGAGCTCGAGGTGCTGCCGCGCGCCGAGACCTGCGATGCGGCGAGCGCCAGAATGACCGGAAAATATTCCGGCTCGGCTCCCGCCATGACGGCATTCACCGCCACTTGCTCGACGGTGTATTCCCAGGCCACCCGAAACTTGACCGGCTGCATATGGCCGACGATGTCGCTGGCTTTGCGGCTGGTATGCGCCAGCATGGCGGCGACGCGCTTTTCGGTCGGCAGCACGATCGGAAGCTTGTCGGTCCAATCGTTCTCCAGGAACAGGCGCTGGAGGTTCTCTTCCGTATCGGGAGCGAGCAGCCGCGGCGTCGTGGTGTCGAACAACGACATGTCACACGTCACACGCCGGCATGGGCGTCGTCGAGCGCCACCGTGAGCGCCTCGATGATTTCCTGCATGACCGGGCGGCCGGAGATCGGATCCTTGCCGTTGACGTAGGCCTCGAGCTCGGCGGCGGTCTTGCCCATGACCGGCTGCGGCACGAACGCGCGCGCGGCCTGCGGCAAGCCCGCCATTTTGGTCACGGACTGCACCACCCGGTCGAACTTGTCGGTGTGCAGCGCCACCGTCGGCACCCCGTATTTGGTTTCGAGCGTGATGGCGTGGGTGGCGACCGCCGGCGAGCAATTGCTGCAATGGCCGACCCCCACGATGGCGGCGTCGCCATTGGCCTTGATCTCCTCCCAGGTCTTGGGATCGTCGTGCTGATAGGTCGCCGACAGGGAGACGATGCGGGTCGTGACCTCCGGCATGTGGGCCGCGAACCAGGCCTGCACCTGCTTCAGGAGCTCGATCGAATCATCGAACCGGCAGTCGACCAGATAGATGGTCTTGCCGTTCAAGCTCTCCAGGCGCGGGGCCGCGGTCTTCCGGGTGATCCTGGGCGGATAGCCCATCGGATTGAGCACGGTGATCTTGTCCCCCGACCGGTCCAGGACCTCGAGCTTGGTCAGATCGTTCGGCGTGGTCACGATGTTCATGGCGGCATTTCCCTGACGGTCGATCGAATTCGCGCATCAGTATAAGACCGGCGTCGCGGCAAGTATAGGCAGGGCCGTGCGGCCGGCTCATCCGCCATGCCCGAGATAGCGGAAGGCCGAGATCGCGGCGGTCGCGCCATCGCCCGCCGCGGCCGCCAGCTGCGCGACCGAGTCGGCGCGGATGTCGCCGGCCGCGAATATTCCCTTGACCGACGTGCGCATCAGGATGTCGGTTTGGATGTGGCCGCTCGCGTCGAGCTCGAGCAGGCCGCGCAGGAAGGCCGTATTGGGGGCGAGCCCGACCTGGATGAAGACGCCTTTGACATCTTGCACGCGGCTCGCGCCGGTGCGCAGCGCCCGCAGCCGCACGCCGCAGACGGCATCCTGGCCGAGGATCTCCTCGACGGAGGTTTCCGCGCTGAGCTCGATCCGGCGGGTGGCTGCCGCCTTGTCCTGCAGCGCCTGCTGGGCGGTGAAGCGCGCGTCGCGGTGAAAGACCGTGACCCGGGCGGCGTGACGCGCGAGCACCAGCGCTTCGTCGAGCGCCGAGTCGCCGCCGCCGATGACGCAGACCTCCTGCGCGGCCAGCAAAGGCCCGTCGCACGCGGCGCAGTGCGACACGCCGCGGCCGCGCAGCTTTTCCTCGCCTGGAATTCCAAGCGCGCGCGGGGCCGAGCCGGCCGCGATGATCACGGCGCGGGCCCGCAACGCCTCCGCCGCCGCCCGCACGACGCGATGCGTGCCGGCGAGCTCGATCCCCTCGACCGAATCGAGCCGGACTTCCGCGCCCGCGGTCTCGGCCTGCTCGTGCAGAAGCGGACCGAGCTCATGGCCGGCGATGCCCTGGGGAAAGCCGGGAAAGTTCTCGATGCTTTCCGCATTCACGATTTGGCCGCCGGCACCCATCCGCTCGACCACCACGACGTTCAGACCATGACGGGCCGCGAACGTGGCGGCGGTGAGCCCCGCCACCCCGGCGCCGACGACCACGAGGTCGAAATCCTGCATCTGCTCCTCGATCGGCGGATTGTGGGTGGGTCGGAGGCGCGGCATCATGGACGAGGATAACGGCCGCTGGGTCAAGACAGAAAGAAGGACCATGTCGCTTCGGCGCTCGCGCCTCAAGCCCGCTGTACTGGTCGCCTCGCTCATGGTCGTGTGGCTGGGCGACGCCCCCAAGGCGCGCAGGCGCAAGAGGCGCAGGCGCAACCGGTCGGCGACTTCTATCGCGGCAAGACGCTGAGCATGCTGGTCGGCGTGGGCGTGGGGGGAGAGTTCGATCTGCTGACGCGGCTGTTGGCGAAATATATCGGCCGGCACATTCCCGGCAATCCGTCGACCGTGACCCAGAACATGGTCGGGGCCAGCGGAATGAAGGTGCTGAACTATCTCTACAACCAGGCGCCGCGCGACGGCACTTACGTGGTGCTGGTGCAACCCGCCTTGCCGGCCGCGCAAGTGGTGGGATTGCCGGGCGTCCAGTACGAAGTCGAGAAATTGCGCTGGCTCGGCACCATCGCGCCCTCGGTCGAGACCATGGTGGCGTGGCACACCACCGGCGTGAAGACCATCCAGGACGTCCGCGAACGCGAGATCGTCATCGGCGCCACGGCGAGAGGCTCCAACACCTATGGGTTTCCCGCATTGATGAATGAATTCCTGGGCACCCGGTTCAAGATCGTCACCGGCTATGCCAGCGGCACCCAGATCAATCTCGCCATGGAGCGGGGCGAGGTCGATGGTCGCGACAATTCCTGGGCGAGCTGGAAGACCACCAAGCCGGATTGGATCAAGGAGCACAGGATCAACGTCATTGCGCGCTTCGGGCCGGCCGTTTCCGATCTCGACGCGCCCGCGATCGACGAGATGGTCGCGGGCGCCGATGAACGGCGGATCATCGAGCTCGTCCTCTCCGGCGCACAGCTCGGACGCCCCTTTGCGGTCGCGCCGGGCGTTCCGCCGGAGCGCGTGGCGGCGCTGCGTGCGGCATTCGACGCGGTCATGCGGGATGCGGATTTCCTGGCGGAAGCCAAGGCATTGAATTTCGATGTCGCCCCGATCGGCGGGGAAGCCCTGCAAGGAATCGTCGAGCGGGTGGTGAACACACCTTCCGACTTGGCGCGCCGGGCCCGCCATTTTCTCGAATAGAGTTTATGAACCCGAATCCATCAGCTCATCGCGCTCGCGTTTCGAAGCGTCGCATGATCGGGCGGAAAATCCGATCCTGCCGTGCCGGGTCGCGGCTTATCTGAAAGAGCCTCGAGGCGCTCGATTCGTTTCGAGACCGGGAGCTGGGCGGTGAACAGCCGGCCCACCCACGAATTCGGCAACGGGTTGATGATGAACAGCGCCGCCACCGCGGGCTGATCGTTGGCCGTGATGCTGGGAACGCGCCGGGTCGAGGCGTCGAGCTTGCGCAGCGCCGTGATCAGGTGGTCCGGATTGCCGCACAGCAGGGCGCCATCCCGGTCGGCCCGATACGCCCGTGCGCGCGAGCCCGCCAGCCGCCGCACCAGCGCCGAAACCGGCGCCAAGAGCACCAGGAACATGAACGCCCCGAAGCCCTGGCGATGCACGCAGGGCCCGATCAGCCGCAGCCGCAAGGCGAGCGCCGCGATCGGGCTCATGAGCGTCACACAAAGCGTCGCCCGCCAGGTTTCGCGCCGCGCGATGAGGGAGATTTCATGCGCCATGACGGCGAGCAACTCGTCGGCCGTCAGGCGGCTGCGCAAACCGAGCGTCATGATGATCGCCGCATGGGCCGGATCGGGGCCGAGCGCGAAGGCATTCGGATGCGTCTCTTGAATCTCCAGGACGCGTGGCGCCGCAATGCCGGCCTTCGCGGCGAGGTCACTTACGGCATCGACGAGATTGCGGTCGGTCACGGGGCGCGCGCCGCATTGCGCCAGAATGGCGGGCCCGGCGTAGCGCAAGGACCAAAACACGGTTGCGGCCGCCACCCCCAAGGCCACGGCAGCCGCCACCGTGCCGAACAACAATCCGATGGCCGCGAACGGAGCGACGATCAGTCCGAGCCGGGCAGCGGCGCGTGAGAAGGTCCCGCTGGGAGCCCGCGGCGGGTCCGGGAGCCGCGGACCCTTGCGGACGTGGCTGCGCACCTCCAAGCCGATCAGGACGAACAATGTGACGAGCCCGGCCAAGAGGACGCCCGCCACCTTCCAGGTCATCGGCTCCTTCCACAAATCCATGCCGGTCTCCGTGCTCTCAATACCGACTCTAGCATGGGCGCGAAGGTGGCGGAATCAGAGCTCGATCACGTCTCCATCGGCGGCGACGAGGACGCCGGCGGCCCTGATCTCGTCCAGATGGGCGAGCGCCGACGGATTCATGTGGGTGACCATGATCCGCCGTGCGCGCAGCTCGGGCAGTCGCGGCGCGAGAATTTCCCAAGTCAAGTGATAAGGCAGCCGGCCCGCATATCCGGAGCATTCGACAATCAACAGCTCCGCGCCGTCCGCGATCGGCAACAACGCTTCGGTCCATTCGGTATCGCCCGAATAGGCGAGTGTCGCGCTGCCGTCGGACAGTCGCACCGCGGTCGAGGGCGCACCCGACGGGTGCGGGACCTCCGCGGTCACGAGGCGATGACCGAGAACATCCTGCGGACGGCCGGGCTCGACCTCGATCACCTGCCAGGAAAACCGCCATTTGGTCGCGCAAGCGCCCTGGAAACAAGACTTCGAGCGCCGCCGCGAGCCGCGCTCGCGTGCCGGGTGGACCGGCGATCGCCAGCGGGCGCTGGCGCCGGCTCATATGTTGCGCGTCGATGAGCAGGAACGGCAATCCTCCGAAGTGATCGCCGTGCAGGTGCGAGAGAATGATGCCGTCGAGATGATTGGGATCGAGGCCGCGCGTCCGCAGCGCGACCAGCGACGAAGCTCCGCAATCGATCAACAGCTTCGCGCTCGGCAATTCGACCTGGAAACAGGTATTGAACCGGCCGCCGGAGCCGAAAGCATCACCCGAGCCGACGATCGTGAGCCGCATGCTTCCCCCGGGCGCAAAGCCGATCGGTATTCTGGTTCAGGCCGGCGCGTCCGGCATGGTAACGGGCAACCGCCCGCTCTTCGAGGCCGTCCTGTTGCCTATAATTTATGCGGAACCGAAACCCGCTCAAGGCATTGTTCGGATGTCGAAAAGCATATCGCAGCGCGGGACGGATGGGGCATTTTCTAAAGCGAGGGGGAAGCGGATGTCGGCGGCTGACCAGTATCGGCGTAACGCTTCCGAATGTATTGCAATCACGGCATTTTTTTCCGATCCCGGGCAACGGGCGACAATCCTGGCCTTGGCTGAAGCATGGAGCCGCCTGGCGGAGCAGGCGGAAAAATATGAAGACGCCGCCCTGGTGACATTGACCGATGCACCGCCGCATTCGAGCGAAGACGCCATGACCTGACGGCTTCGCGGCCGCCCGCACTACCGGGCTACTCCCGAAGTGGCAGATCAACCAAACCTCCGGTTAAAAAAGACGCGCGCACAATGCCGCATCAGCACGATCGGACCGACCATGCTGTCGGTCGAAGTGTCGATGGAGGCGCTGCGATGTTGATCATGTACCGGGGCTTCGAGCTCGTCCCCACCAAGGACGGCGAAAAATGGCAGGCGCAAGTCTTCTCCGGAAGCAAACCGGTGGGGGCCACGGCGCTCTGCGCCGACGAGGAGGCTGCCATGCGTGAAGCGAAAAGGATCGCGGACGACTATCGTTCGCGACGTTCCGCGTAGTGCGTTTTCCGATCATGTCGAACCACCCAGTTCGTCATGGCCGGGCTTGTCCCGGTTGTCCCGGCCACCCACGCCTTGCTTGGCTGCGCGAAAGACGTGGGTGCCCGGCACAAGGCCGGGCATGACAACCGAGAGATTGTGCGTCGCCGCGACCGGAATGAGCTCTAGCCGGGACGATCACCGCTTCCTGATCGACGGCTAGGCCCTGCGCGCCTTGCGGCGGCCGGGAGATTTCGTGCCGCGCCGCTCGAACCGCACCGGCTCGTTGCCGCCCGGCTCGAGCCCACCCGCGACCTGCAGGGCGAGGCGCTGCGTTCTCAGATAGGCTTCGAACTCCGCGGCCGGCAGCGGCTTGGCATAGAGGAAGCCCTGCGCCTCCTCGCAATCCTCGTGCAGGAGGAAGCTCGCCTGCTCGAGGGTCTCGACGCCCTCCGCGATCACCCCGAGATCGAGATTATGCGCCATGGCGATGAGCGAGCGCACGATGGCGGCGTCATGCGCGTCGTGGGTGATTTTTCCGACGAAGCTGCGGTCGATCTTGATGCGCGACAGCGGCAGCCTGGTCAAATAGCTCAACGACGCATAGCCGGTGCCGAAATCGTCGAAGGCGAGCTTCACGCCCCCGTCGTGAAGACGCTGCAGCACCGCCGAATCCTCGGGGTTGAGCGCGATGTTCTCGGTGATCTCGAGCTCGAGCGCATCCGCCGGCAAGGCGAAATCCCGCAGCGCTTCCATGACGTCCTGGAACAGCGCCTCGTCGTAGGCCTGCGATGGGAACAGGTTGACGCCGACGCGCGCGAGCGGCAATCCCATGGCACGCCAGGCGGCGGATTGCTCGCACGCGGTCCGGATGATCCAACGGCCGACCCCGGATGCGATCGCGCTTTCCGCCAGCGTGTCGATGAAGGCTCCCGGTCCCAGAATGCCGCGCTGCGGGTGGCGCCAGCGCAGCAGCGCCTCGGCACCGACGACGGCATTGTCGAAAAGACGGATTTGCGGCTGGAAGTAGATCTCGAACTCGTTGTCGGTGAAGGCGCGCCGCAGCTCCAGACCGAGGCTGCGCCGCGCCTGCGCCTGGGCGCGCAGCACCGGCATGAAGAAGCGCAGGTTGCGCCCGCCCTCCGACTTGGCCTGGTAGAGCGCCAGATCCGCGTTGGCGATCAGCTCCTCGACGTCGGCGCCGTCCTGCGGCGCAATGGCGACGCCGGCGCTGGCACCGAGATGCACCACCTGATCGTTGATGACGAAGGGCTCGTTCAGCCGCTTCAGCATCAAGTCTACGACCTCGCTGACGCAACGCGGATCCCCGCAATTGGGCAGGATCACCACGAATTCGTCGCCGCCCAGCCGGCTCGCCAGACCGACCACGGACCGCTCTTCGGCGACGCCCATCAACCGCCGGCCGACCTCGATCAGCAGCTGGTCGCCGGTCGAGTGGCCGAGCGTATCGTTGACGTCCTTGAACTCGTCGAGATCGAACAGCACGATGGAGGTCGGCGCCTTGCCGCCGTCCTTGGCCAAGAGCCGCCGCAATTCCTGCTGCAGCAGGGCGCGATTGGGCAGCCCCGTCAGCTGATCGTAATGCGCGAGCTTGCGCAGCTGCTCTTCGGCCGCCTTGCGGTCGGTGATATCCTCATAGGCGAAGGCGACGCTGCGCACCGTGCCGTCGGGATTGTACATGGGGGCGGCCGCGAGCCTGACATCGAGCAGCGCGCCGTCCTTGCGCCGGCGCTTGACGTGCAGATCCCGGATGGTCTCGCCCCCATAGGCGCGTCGAAACAGCGCTTGCGCTTCCGTCATGCCTTCGGGCGGCACCAGCGTCCGCTGGCGGCCGAGCGCCTCCTCGGCGCCGTAGCCGAACATCCGCTCGGCTCCGCGGCTCCACAGCACGACCGATTGATCGGGATCGCAGCACACGATCGCCACATGCGAGGTGTCGATGACGGTGGCGAGCGTGTCCTTGGCCTGCCGCATCTCGCCCCTGGCGGTGCGCACCTTCTGGCGCCGAAGCTCGAGCGCGGCGGCCATTTGATTGAAATTGTTCGCCAGCGTCCCGACCTCGTCGCGGGTGTGCACCGTGGTTCGATGACTGAGATCACCGCCTGCCAGCACCGCCGCATCCATCCCGAGACGCCGCAGCGGCCGCACGATCCGTCCCGACAGCAGCCAAGCGATCGCGAACGCGATGGCGAGCGTTCCGCCGCACATGAGGGTGCCCCATTTCAGCCGGTTCGCCAACGCCGCGTAGGCGATGTCGGTCGGCACCCCGACCGTCACCATCCAGGGGACCCGGCGGGCCAAGGCGAAGCCGTTCACCCGCTCGATGTTGTCCCGATGGCTCCATTGCGAGGTGTCGCTGCCCTCCTTGGCGGCGAAGCGTACCTGCAGCTTCCCCCAGTCGTCCCGACGGCGCCCGATCCAATCGCCGCCGTTTGCCGCGATCACGAAGCCTCTCGAGCTGATGATGCTGATGGCGGTGCCTGGCGGCAGCCCGTGCAGCCGCAATGTGTCCTGGAAATGGTCGAGCACCGGCCCAACCGTCAGCACCGCCCGAATCTTCCCGGTCTCATCCTTGACCGGGCGCGCGACGTTGATGACCCAGTGGCCGCTGCGAACCAGGATCGGATCCCCGACCGCCGGCACGTGGTCCGCCAGGGCCTCACGAAAATAAGTACGGTCGCGGGCGTTGGGCGGCGGATGATCCGAGCTGGAGGATGTTCCGATATTGTTGCCGTCGACGTCGAACAGGAGGAGATGCGAATCGAAGCCGGAAAGCTCCTCCTGGACCTTTCGCAGCAACGCATCGTTGGCGCTCCGGTCGGCCGGATCGTACGACACCGCTTTGACCAGCCCCGACAGCAGATTCTGAAGCGCACTGATATGATCGTCGACCTCGGAGGCCAGAATCCGGGCCTCGTGCGCCGCACGTTCGGTTGCCGCCACGCGGTCGCTCTGCCACTGACTCCACAGAGCGGCCATCATCAGAGCCGCCAGCGGAATCACGGCCGCGAATGCCAGCCCCAGGAGCCGTGATCTGATACTGCAAAGCACTGTCAGTCGCCCCGCCGGATCGCGCTGATGCCGTTCGCGGGTCGGGTTTAAGCGCGTAAAATTTCTGATACCTTCAGAGGCTGCAAGCAGAGCCCGAAAACCGTTTCTGAGATTAATCCTTGCTTAACGGTGGGCTGCCGCCGGTTGTGGGGCGGCCTCATCCTGACGCAGGAATTGCCGACGGCACTCGCCGAGGTTGCGGCCTGCGCTCCTATGCACGCTATCCGGCATCCACGCCGCCTGGCGAAAACAGATAACCGGCGCCGCGGACCGTGCGAATGACCGAAGGATGCGCCGGATCGGGCTCGATCTTGCGGCGCAGGCGGGTGATGCGCACATCGATCGCGCGGTCGAAGGCTTCGCGGTCGCGTGCATTGGCCAGGTCGAGCAGTTGCTCGCGCGACAAGACGCGCTTGGGATTCTCGGCGAAGACCTTGAGCAGGGCGAATTCGGAGCTGGCCAGCGGGAATTCGTGGCCGTGGTCGTCACGCAACAGCCGGGCGTGAAGGTCGAGCCATTTGGTTCCGAACCGGATGAGAGCTTGCCGGCGCGACGGCGCCGCTTCGCCGGCGGCGGCCGGGGCGCTTCGCCGCAGCACCGAGCGGATGCGGGCCAACAGCTCGCGCAGCTCGCAGGGCTTGGCCAGGTAGTCGTCGGCCCCGAGCTCGAGGCCGACGATGCGATCGATGGCACCGGCGGTCGCGGTCAGCATGATTATCGGTACCGCCGACTGCTGCTTGAGCGTGCGGATGATCGAAAGTCCGTCCTCCTCCGGCATGTTGAGGTCGAGCACGATGAGATCGGGCCGTTGCGCCGCGACGGTCCGGCGCAGGCTGGCGCCGCCGTCGCAAGTCGTCACCTCGAAGCCGTGCAGGCGCAGATAATCCCCGACCATCTCGCGCGCCGGCGCTTCGTCGTCGACCACGATAATGTGCGCTCGTTCACTCATCTCGGTCCGGCGGTTCCGGCACCCGGGGCCGGCAGGCTGATCGTGAAGGTCGTGCCGCGGCCGGGACCGGGGCTTTGCGCGCCGACGCGGCCGCCATGCAGCTCGACGATGCGCTTGACGATGGAGAGGCCGAGCCCGGTCGAGCTTTCGCCGCCGGTCGGCCGCGCCGAGAGCCGCTGAAAGCGGCCGAACAGGCGCGCCACGTCGTCCTCGGCGAGACCCGGGCCCTCGTCGGCGACGCGAATGAGAATCTGCCCGTCCGCGAGGCTCATCGTCAGCTCGATGTTGCCGCCGATCGGGCTGTATTTGATCGCGTTGCTGACCAGATTGTCGACCGCCTCGCGCAGCCGGTCGGGGTCGCCGCTCCAGGTCTGGTGCGCGGGTGCGACCAGCTGGATGGTCTGGTGCTTCTTCTCGGCCAGCGCCCGGTTGGAATTGACGATCTCGCCGAGCATCGCCACCAGATCGACCTGCTCGCGGCGGATCGCGATATTGTGCGCGTCCATCATGGCGTCCGAGATCAGGTCGTTGACCATCTCGGTCAGTTGGCCGGCGGAGGCGCGAATATGGCCGATCTGGTCCTTGATCTTGTCGATTTGCACCGGCTCCATCGCGGCGAGCTCGTTCATCAGCTCGGCGCGTCCCAGGATGACCCCGAGCGGATTGCGCAGGTCGTGCGCGACGGTGCCGAGAATCTCGTTCTTGAACTCGTTCGACCGGCGCAGCTGCGTCCACTGGGACGCCAGGCGCTGGTTGACGGTGGTGAGCGCGTGCGTGCGCTCGCGCACCCGCTCCTCCAGCCGGATATTCGCCTCGTGCAGCTGGTCGTAGAGGATGACGTTGTCGAAGGCGACCGACAGACGGCTGCAGAACACCTCGACCAGCGACCGGTCGGTGGCCGACATCGGCCGCGCCGTCTCCAGCACCACCACGATCTCGCGCTTGCTCGAGGTGTGGATGTAGAGCACCGAGAGCTTGGAGAGGAATTGATGCGAACGGCGCTCGAAAGCGCTGAGCACGGTGCGCTCCAGCATGGTGTCGAGCGCGGCCGCGGACATCGCCCCGGCGAAACGGCGATAGCAGCCCGAGCCGGCGAGAACCGAGAATTTCTCACGGGCGCCGCCGGCGTCGCGCAGCACCAGGATGCCGCCGCACTCGACGTTGAGCAGCGAGGCGATCTGCGTCAGCACGCCTTCCGCCAGGCGCTGCATCGACTTGAAGTCGTAGAGCGTGGAGGCGCCTTCGATGATCATCTCCAGCCCGCGCCGCGTCTCGACCATGCGCTGGATCTGCTGATAGCTGCGCAGCGCCGCGGTGAGCGAGGTGAAGAGCTTGTCGGCGGTCAGCTCGGTCTTGGCCTTGTAGTCGTTGATGTCGTAGTCGACGATGACCTGCCGCTCGGGCGCCTGGCCGGGTTGTCCGGTGCGCAGGATGATGCGGACCGACTCGTTCTTGAGCTGCGTGCGGATGAAATCGACCAGCTTGAGGCCGGCGTCGTCGGTCTCCATCACCACGTCGAGCAGGATGACGGCGATGTCGCGGACCGAGCTCATCAGCTCGCGACCCTCGGCGGCCGAATAGGCCGAGATGATCTCGATGCCCTGGCCGTGCAGGCTGTAGTCGTAGAGCGCGAAGCGGGTGCCTTCGTGCACGGCCGCGTCGTCGTCGACGACGGCGACCTTCCAGGCCGGCCCCGCCTCCTCGGCGGCCGGCCCGCCGGCGTCGTCGATCACCCGCATGATGTCCTGCTCGTCGCTCATTCCAGCTCCGCCAAAGTCAACGTGGTGTCGACGTATTCGTCCTTGGGGGCGGCGAGCGGCAGCCTGATCCGGAAAACGGTGCCGTGGCCGGGCTGCGATTCGAGCCGCAGCGTGCCGCCCAGCCGCCGCGTCACCAGGTTGTAGACGATGTGCAGGCCGAGCCCGGTGCCGCCGCGGTTGCGCCGCGTGGTGAAGAACGGCTCGAAGGCGCGCCGCTGCACTTCCTCGCTCATGCCGACGCCGTCGTCGGCGAACTCGATCTCGACCTGCTCGGTTCCGAGCTTGCGCGCGGTCAGCCGCAGCGTGCCGGCCCGCTTGTCCGGAAACGCATGGGTCAGCGCGTTGAGCACCAGATTGGTCAGCACCTGGCCGTAGGGCCCGGGATAGCTCTTGAGCGAGATCTCCTGGGGCACGTCGACCGACAGCCAGACCAGCGAATGCTTGAGGGCGGGACGCAGGCTCACCATCATCTGCTCGGTCGCCTCGCGCAGATTGAAGACCCGGCGCTCCGCGTCGCTGCGGTCGACGGCGACCTGCTTGAACGATTGGATCAGGTCGGCGGCGCGATTGAGATTGGTGACCAGCTGCTTGGCGGCCTCGTGGCTGCCGGCGACGAATTCCTCGAGCTTGGAGCGGCGGACCGCGCCGTCGCGGATCTCGTCGGAGAATTGCGCGCAGCGGCGCGCGAAGCTCGACGCCACCGTCAGGCTGATGCCGACCGGATTGTTGACCTCATGGGCGACGCCGGCGACCAGGCCGCCGAGCGCGGCGAACTTCTCGGCCTCGATCAGGCTGCGCTGCGCATCCTGCAGATCGCGCAGCGCCTCCTCGGCGTGCTCCTTGGAGGCCTTGAGGTCGATCTCGGCCTGCCGCTTGGCGATGGCGTTGGTGCGGAACACCTCGACCGCGCGGGCCATATCGCCGATCTCGTCATGGGCGTCGAGGTCGTCGACCGTCTGGGCATAGTGCCCGGCCACGATCGCCTCCATGGTGGTCATCAGGCCGCGGAGCGGACGCACGATGCTGCGCGCGATGGCGAGGCCGACCAGGATCGAGATCAGCACCGAGAGCGCCACCGCGATCGCGATGCCGGCATAGAGATCGCCCAGCGTGTTCTCGAACCGGTCATAGGCGAGGCTCTCCCGCTCCCGCATGCTGTTCGAGAGGCGCTCGATCATGCCGGCCATGGCGGCCTGATTGCCGTCGACCGCGTCGCTCAGGAGCCGGGCACGGGTCCTGAAGCTCTGCTCCAGCTCCGCGATGCCTGCCCGCCAGGCGGCGGCGTGCGCCTGGATGGCGCGCAGCGCCCCGCGCTGCAGATCGTTGTCGGCGAGGTCGAGCATGACCGGGACGGTGCTCTCGATCCGCTCCAGGTTCCGCATCACCTCGTCGGCGGCATCGGGCTGCGTGCTGAAGATAGAAGACGTCGGTCTGCACCAGCGTGGTCGAGAACGATTTGCGCGACTTCGAGAGCGCGGGCCACACCAGCGCGTTGCGGTCGGTGGTGGCGCCCTCCGCGATCGCGTAGAGCCCGGACATCTCGCGCGCCGGCGCCAGCACCTGGTTCTCGTAGGTGTCCATGATGGCGGTCTGCACGTTGCGCAGGTCGTCGAAGCCGGCGACGAATCGTTCGGTGGCCTGGACCACGTCGGCGGCCGAAGCCGCGAAGACCGGGTCCACGAAGGCGCGGTTCTGCAAGGTGCCGAGCAGCGATTTGCGCAGCTCCGTGATCTCCTGCAGGACGTCGGCGTCGGGCTGGGTGAAATAGCGGTGGATGAGGCCTTGCAGGCGCCCGGCCTGGTCCTCCAGGACCGCCAGCTGGCGGTCCGCCTCACGGCTCTCGCGCAGGTCGCTGCGCGCCGCGGTCAGGACCTGCGCACCGTTCCAGATGAGGGCGGTGAACACGACCGCGATCGCGATGTTGAGCGTGGCGATCGAGAGAATGCGCCACCGGATCGGCAGCTTCCGCAACCGGTCCAGCATCCCGAAGGCGGCGGCCGTTGCGGGTGCCGGGTTCGACGATGGAGGTGATTGCAGATCCGGGTCCATGGCTCATTGCACGGCCAGGATCCGCTCGATCAACGGTCCGAACCTGGGATCGGCGCGCATCTCGTCGCGCAGCGGGCTGGTCGCATCCTCGAACGGCTTGCGATCGAACTTGTCGATGATGGTGACGCCGGCGTCCGCGGCCTGCTTCCTGGATTGCTCCTCCCAGCTTTGCCATTGCGCCCGCATGTAGCGGCTCGAATCGCGCGCCGCGCCGCGAAAGATCGCGCGGTCGGCATCCGACAATTCCTGCCAGGCGCGCAGCGACATGACCAGGACTTCCGGCCCCATCGTGTGCTCCGTCACGGTGTAGTACTGCGCCACCTTGTAATGGTCGGTGGTCACGTAGGACGGCCAATTGTTCTCCGCGCCGTCGACCAGCTGCGCCGACAGCGCGGTCAGCACCTGCCCGTAAGGCAGCACCACCGGCTCCGCGCCGAGCGCCTTCATCATCCGGATCACCAGATCGGACTGCTGCACCCGGATCTTCAGGCCCTTGAGATCCGCCAAGCTGCGGACCGGCTGCGAGCGGGTGTAGATCGAGCGCGCCCCGGAATCGTAATAGGTCAGCCCGATGAAGCCGTTGGGCTCGATCGATGCCAGGATGTCGTCGCCGATTTGGCCATCGATCACCTTGTAGAGATGATCGATCGAGCGGAACAGGAAAGGCTGCGCCAGGATGCTGAGCGTCGGCGCGTCGTCCCCGATCGCCGCCACATTGATGCGGTTGAGGTCGATGGCGCCGACGCGCGTTTGCGCGATGGTCTGGCTTTCCTCGCCGAGCTGCCGGGAGTGGAAAACCCGGATGCGATGCCGCCCTTCGGTGCGTTCCGCCACCAATTTGTCCATGTAGAGGAGGGCCTGGACGGTGGGATAGCTCTCCTCCTGGATGTCGGCGGCACGAAACTCCCGGGCGGCCGGCCCGTCGAACGGTCCGGCGAGCACCAGCACCGCCACGGCGGCGCCGCCCCCCACCCGCAGATATCTGGACAGAACCCCCATATCGCCCACACGCATCCCGGGGCGCCGGTGCCGGCACCGCCAGTCGCCACATCATAGAGTTGTCTCGACCCTGCCGCCATCCGGCAAATGGCGGCGCAAATGCCGCAGGGGCGCGCCGGAATCGGGCGATTCTAGGACTACAATCCTCGCCAGCGCCATTGCCGGCCCGCTGGCCTGCAACCGCCCCTCCAGCGCCGTCCGATTGTTTCTTCGCCCGGCCCCGCACGAAACAATTCGCCGCCGCCACGTAACCATTTTCCCGCTCCGCGCAATCGTGGAGAAATGCCGGCTTGCTAACAGGGAGCATGGGACGACACGCGGAAAGCGTGCGCAGGGAGGCGGGTCATGCAATACAGCGATGCAGTCGCCGCGATCGCCGCGGATCGGCACCGGTCGGCCGGCAAGGAGACCTCCGACGAGACCCTGGTCGGCTTGATCGCGCAGGGCGACCAGAGCGCCATGCAGGTTTTGTACGGACGCCACAATGTGCGGGTGTTCCGGTTCCTGATGCGGTTCGTGGACGGCGAGGCGACGGCCGAGGACCTGGTGAGCGAGGTTTTCATCGAGGTCTGGCGCCATGCCGGCCAGTTTGCGGCGCGCAGCCAGGTGTCGACCTGGCTGCTGGCGATCGCCCGCCACAAGGCGCTGTCGGCGCTGCGGCGGCGCTCGAACGATGAGTTGGACGAGGACGTCATCGAGTTCATCGAGGATCCGTCCGACAATCCGGAAGTGTCGCTGCAGAAGACCGAGCGCGCCGAGATTCTGCGCGATTGCCTCAAGCAATTGTCGCCGGCGCATCGCGAGATCATCGATCTGGTCTACTATCACGAACGCACGATCGAGGACGTGGCGGAGATCATCGGCGTGCCGCAGAACACGGTGAAGACCCGCATGTTCTATGCGCGCAAGCGGATCGGCGAGCTGCTGGCCGCCCGCGGTCTGGAGCGCGCCTGGGTTTGAGCCGCGGGTTTCGGGCTCTCTCCCCCTCTGTGATCGCCAGGTCGCGGCCGCTCCGGCGTTTGTTTCGCCATGACGGCCGCAAATTCTTTCGGATAGAATACGGATTCGCCCCGCCGCCCCGCGATTGCGCCGGCGGATATGATCGTTACGGAGCTTCCCGAGCAGCGCAGCGAGCCGGATGCGAACCTGGCAAGCACGAACGTGGCAATCGCGACCGAGCCTGGGCCCCATCGGCCCGCGGCCGATCGGCGCGGTGCCGCTGCTGGTCGCCCTCCTGTTGGCGGGCGCGCTCGCCATCAGCGGCTTCCAACACGCGCGCCTTCGCGTGCCGGCCGAGATCGACGGCGACATCGTGGGCAAGGCCCGGGTGATCGACGGCGACACGATTGATGTCGCCCGCACCCGTATCCGTCTGCGCGGGATCGACGCGCCCGAATCCGACCAACCGTGTACCGATGCCGGCAATCGGGCATGGGCGTGCGGACGCGCCGCCACGCGCGCGCTGATCGACCACCTCGCGGGGCGGCCGCTCAAGTGCGACGCCTCGGGCTACGATCGCTATCGGCGCGTGCTCGCGGTTTGCGCTTTGCCGGACGGCTCCGACGTCAACGCCTGGATGGTGCAGCAAGGTTGGGCGCTGGCCTATTATTCCCACGTCTATCAGCTGCAGGAGGCCGAAGCGCACGCCGCCAAGCGCGGCATCTGGACCGGGAGCTTCATGCCGCCCTGGGAATGGCGACACCGCCGTTCCCATTGACGTCGCATCAGCTCGCCAGCAAACCCTGCCGGCGCGCGAACAGCCAGTAGATCACGATCATCGGCGTCATCATCAGCAGCATTACCACGGCGAGCGCGGAGGCCTGGCCGAGCCCGCCGCCGAGCCAGAGAACTCCACACCACCACCGGAAAGGTGAGGTTGTCGGCGGTCGACAGGATGACGGCCAGGGTCAGCTCCCGGAAGATCAGCAGCGCGATCCATAGCCAGGCATAGAGCAGCGTCGGGGCGATGAGCGGCACCGATATCCGGGCGAACGCACCCCAGGCGGTGGCACCGCTCATGAGCGCCGATTCCTCGAGCTCGGGATGGATCTGGATCAGGCCGCTATTGGTCATGCGGGTGCCGTAGCTCAGCCGCGCGACGGTGAACACGATGAGCAGGATCCAGACCGTGCCGTAGATCGGCAGCGCCCGCTGGATCACGAACAGGGTCATCAGCAGGGCGCCGACGCCGAAGACGATCGAGGGCACGGCGTGCGGCAGGAAGGCGACGAAATCGAAGCCGGCGCGGCCGGGATAGCGCGAGCGCAGCACGATCCAGGAGAATGCCAGGCTGAGAACGAGCGTCAGCGACGGGGTCAGAACCGCCAGAACGGAGGTGTTCCACAGCCCGGTCAGCACCAATTCCCAGGGCAACGAAAAATAATGCTCGAGCGAGATGGTGGCGAAGGCGCGGCCCGAGGGTAGCTGAAAGAACGGCAGCAGCGAGCTCCAGGCCAACAGCGTGATCGGCAGCACCTTGCCGAGCACGAGATAGACGCCCACGAAGCCCCATGCGGCCAGGCGGCGGCGGCCGAGCCGAACGACCCGCGGCCGATAGGCGCGGCCGCTGATCACGGCGAAGCGGCGCGAGCGCCGCTGCATGGCGCCGTACCACCAGCTCATCAGCGCCGCGAGCGCCATGGCGACGGTGCTGAGCGCAGCGCCGAGCCCGTAGCGGGGCAGCGAATCCTGCGGATTGAGCAACAGGTAAGATAGGTGGTGAAGGTGAAGATGCGGTTGCCCCAGCCGATGATGGCCGGGACGTCGAAGGCCGCGAATGCGGTCATGAAGATGTAGATGGCGGCCGCCATGATGCCGGGCCAGGCGAGCCGCACGGTGATCCGGCGCAGCACCGTGATGGCGCCGGCGCCGTGCATCTGGGCGGCCTCCTCGAGCGTCGGGTCCATGGCGCGGAACACCGCCGCCGTCATGATGAAGGCGAGCGGCGCCAGGTTCAGTCCCTGCACCCAGCCCATGCCGGCGACCGTGCTGATGTCGAGCGGCGGACCGGCGAGATGAAAGCTGCTCATCAGCAATTGATTGAGCAAGCCGATGCGCGGATGCAGCAGAAACAGCCAGCCCATCGCGGCCGCGAAGCCCGGAATGAGCAGACCCACCGCCATGAGGGTGAACAGGAGCGTCTTGGCCGGAAAGTCGGTGCGCTCGGCGAGCCAGGCCGCCGGGATGCCGAAGGCGAGCGCCACCATGAGCGAGACCAACGAGAAGTCGACGGTGTCGACCAGAACCGTGAAGGTGCGTGGATCCGAGAACACCTCGACGAAATTCTGCACCGTGTAGGTGAGATCGGAATCGCCCGGGCTGCCGTTGGTCAGGCTCAACCACAGCACCACCGCCAGCAGGCACAGCACCACCAGGCTGGTGCCGACGACCGTGAGCAGCATGACGGCCGGCATGGCGTCGCCGAGGTGGCGACGCTGCGATGGGGTGGCTACGGCCGCCATTGACGTTTCAGTGTTTGAACGCCCACAAGTCGTCCCTGCGAAGGCAGGGACCCATACGCTGTGCCCCTCGATCGCTGCCATAGCCCGTCAAAGACGGGCGTAAACGCCCTAATGGTATGGGTCCCGGCTCTACGGCCGGGACGACCAAGGGAGCGACATTGCGAGCCGGCTCATTCCTTGGTGGTGAGAATCTTGATCAGCTCGCTGCGGCTGGCGTCGATCTCCGGATGCTCGCTCCACCATTGCACCGTGACTTCCTTGAACTTGACGTCGCGCTTCTGATAGTCGGCGATCATGGCGCCCATCTTCGAGCCCGGCAGGAAGTGCAGGTCGATCTTCCAGGTATCGTAGACCAGCTGCTGCCCTTCGGGGGTCAACAGAAACAGCGTGAACAGCTTGGCGGCGTCGGGATGCTGGGCGTTCTTGGGAACCGCGAAATAGTAGTAGCGCTGCTGGGCGGCATCGAGCGGCATCAGCTGCGCGACCGGGGCGCCCTTCTCCTGCCACAAGAGCGCATCCTGTCCGGTGCAGTCCATCACCAGCGCGAGATATTCCCCGGTCGCGACCCGCTCGGTCTCGCCGCAGCGCATCACGCCGGCGATCTGCCGGGCCAGCGCCCGCACATAGGAGACGGTCTTGTCCTTGCCCCAGACATCCTGCGCGAGCAGCACGTCGAGGCCGGCCGCGTAGGGGGTCGAGGCGATCTTGCCCTTCCATTCGGGCTTGAGGAAATCATCGAGCACCGTCGGCTTCATGGGGGCGAGCTGCGAATTGTAGGTGACGCCCGAGAGGCCGGTCACGATCCTGATGATGCGGCCGTCGAGCTCGATCATCTCGGGGGTGATGCGCCCCGGAAGGTATTGCCTCCAATCGACCGGCTCGAAGAAGTTCAGTTTCACCACCGGGGCGATCTGCGGGGCGGCGCCGAGCACGATGTCCACATGGGCCTTCTGTCCGGCGGAGAACTCGGTCGCCACCTGATTGACGACCCGCGCCATGTCGGGTCCGGGCAGGAAGTTGACCCGGATGTTGGTGCCGAACGCCTTGTTCATCGCGGCCTGGAAGCGCGCCGCGCCCTGGCTGCCGCCGAGCGTGGATTGGCTCCAGCTGAGCGTCACGGCGCCTTCCCGGTTCGCCGCCGCCGCCAGCTCCTTGAGGGCTGGATTCAACTCCTGCGCCCCGGCGGTATTGCAGCCCGCAATGGCCATCATGCCGGCGAGGCCAGAGTCGAAGAATTTGATTCACCGCAATCTCCCCGCTCACGCCGTCGTCATGCCCGGGCCCATCGACCGGCGCCGACCCGCGTAAGACATACTTCAGCGTGCAGACCGCACGGTAGGGCGGCGCGCCTTCATCGCTGCGCCTTTCCGTCGCGCCCGATCGTGACGCCGTAATCGCGCTCGGCCGCCGCGGCTGAAACATAACCGGCATCGATGTCGCGCTGGATCAGCGCCAGCGCCCGCCCGGACGGCGGCCCATAGCCGCCGCCGCCGCCGGTCTCCACGCACACCAGGTCGCCGGCCGCCAGCGGATAGGCGTTCTCCTTGTCGATGCTCTCAGCCCGGTCCGCTCCGGCCTTCACGATCGTGAAGCGGCCGGGCTGTGCGGCGCCGCCGCCCTGCACGCCCCAGGGCGGGCACAGCGTGCGATCCAGGTTGGTGCCCAGGTTGCAGGGCGCCAGCATCCGGTAGCGTCTTGCGGAATCCCAATCCGCCGCGAAATGTGCCGGCGCCGGCGGAATCCTGCGCGCAGCGAGAACTCCTCGATGCGGAACGGCAGCATGGCCTCTTGCAGCTCGAGCGGGATGATGCGGGTGTCGCCGTGCGCCATGGTGCGGAACGGGCCGGCGCCGTCGTGGGTGGCGCAGGCGCCCCAGCCGCCGTGGCCGCTGTCGTGGCTGTCGAAGAACGTGCCGTTGCGGGCGCCGGCCGAAGAACCGCACCGCCCGAATGGGTGCCGAAATGGCCGCCGGGCACGCGCGCCGGCAGCGCATTCTCCAGCGCCTTGATGATGGCGTCGATGACGGTCGGAAACGGCGTCGGATACATGAACATCGGCGCGGTCGGGTCGGCGCTGAGCAGCTTGCCGGGCGGCAGGATCAGCTTG
This sequence comes from uncultured Alphaproteobacteria bacterium, assembly GCA_963744275.1. Classification (GTDB taxonomy): domain Bacteria; phylum Pseudomonadota; class Alphaproteobacteria; order Rhizobiales; family Xanthobacteraceae; genus VAZQ01. The sequence goes on along the minus strand of CAVUSX010000011.1, from coordinate 162,572 downwards.
ATCGGGCGGAACGTGCCTTCGTTGGCCATCTCGGCGGCGCCGATGCAAATATTTGAACGCGACGCGGGCGGTGGTCTGGCCGCCGCCGAAATAGCCGGAATTGATCGGTCCCTTGGCCTGCGTCGGCCAGCTCGGAATAATCGACCGTCAGCTCGTCGCCCGCGACGATCACCTTGACCTTGATCGGAACCGGCGTGTCGCCGGAGCGGTCGTTGTCCAGATAGGTCTCGCGTCGATAGACGCCGTCCGGCATGGCGCGCGATGAAGGCGCGCGCCGCCGCCTCCGATTGGTCGAGGATCGAGCTCGACCGCGCGGCCGAAGGTCGCGATGCCGTATTTGTCGGCGAGCTCGGCCGTGAGATCGCGGCCGAGCAGGCAGCCGGCGAGCTGCGCCGCGATGTCGCCCATGCAGCTCGAGCGGCATGCGGGTATTGTTCTCGATGATGCGGTAGACCTCCTCGATCGGCTCGCCCTTCGACCACAGCTTGATGGAGCGCAGCTGCAGCCCTTCCATGAAGATGTCGGTCGATCCGGTCTCGGATGCCGCCGATCTCGATCCAGTGCACGTTGATGGCGAAAAATCCGATCAGGCTCTGGCGGCGCTCGCCCGCGTAGATCGGCGTGTACATCACCGTATTGTTGAGGTGCTGGCCCTGCACCGCGGCGTGATTGCACACCACCACGTCGCCGTGATGGAGCCGCTCGCGGCCGTAGATCGCAAGCCCGTCGCGCACCGCCATGCCGACCGAATCGGCCACGAACGGCGGCATGCCGCCGGTGCATTGCGCCACCAGCTGCCCCTCCGCGCCGGTGAGGCCGACCGCGAAATCGTTGTATTCGTAGATATAGGGGCTGAACGCCGTGCGCTTGATATTGGCGTCGATCTGATTGGTGATCGAGACCAGGCGATGACGGATCACCTCGAGCGTGATCGGATCGACGGCAGCGCGGCGGCTGCAAGCTGATGGCGTCGAGGCTTCTTGCTGCATCGGCTCAACCCCGCCCGCAATGGATGCGGATCTCGCCGAGCGCCCCGATCTCGAAGCTGTCGCCCGGCCAGACCAGGGTGGTCGACCCGTATTCCTCGATCAAGGCCGGCCCGGCGCCCTTGAATCCCGGCGCCAGCGCGGTGCGATCGTGGATCTGCGCATCCAGTGTGCCGCCGACGCGTGCCGAAATAGACCGGGCGGTGCTGGGCCGCGCGCAAGCCGGTGGCGGCACGCGGCAGCCGCGCCAGCTCGGGCCGCCGCAGCCGGGTGAAACCGGAAGATGCAGCGCCTGCAGCTCGGCCGCCGCCTTCGAATCGGCATGGCCGTAGCGGCGCTTGTAGTCGCGATCGAAGGCCTGCCGGATGGCGAGCGGATCGTCGAGCCCGGAGATCGGCACCTTGATGTTGTGGCGCTGGCCGCGCATAGCGCATCTCCGCATGGCGCTCGAACAACACGTCGCGCGCATCGAATTCCGCCACCAGGGCGGCGCGCGCCTGCGCTTCCATCTCGGCGAACGCGGCCTTGAGAGCGGTCACCGAATTCTGGTCGAGCACGCCCACGAAGGTCTTGGACAGGTCGAGCCGCGCGTCGGCCAGCAGCATGCCGACGGCCGAGAAATTGCCGGGCTCGGGCGGCACCACCACGGTCGGGATCGAAAGCTCGCGCGCCAGCGCGCTGGCGTGCAAGGGTCCGCCGCCGCCGTAGCAGAACAGCACGAATTCGCGCGGATCGAGCCCGTGCTCGATCGAGATCTGCTTGATGGCGCCGGCCATGATCACGGTGGCGAGCGACAGGATGCCGTCCGCCATCCGGATCGATCCGTCGCGGCCCGCAAAGCCGAGCGGAGCGGCGATCCGCGCGATGGCGGCTTGCGCGGCCGCGACCTCAGCTTGAGCTCGCCGCCCAGAAAGCGATCGGGGTTGAGACGTCCGAGCAGCAGATTGGCGTCGGTCACGGTCGGCTCGCTGCCGCCGTTGCCATAGCAGGCCGGGCCCGGCGTGGAGCCGGCGCTGTGCGGGCCCACATGCAGACGGTTCTGCGGATCGAGCCAGGCGATGGAGCCGCCGCCGGAGCCGACCTCCACGATGTCGATGACCGAGGCTTTGATCGGGAAGCCCTTCACGTAGCCGCCGGCGTAATAGACCGAGTCGACCGAGAAGCGGCCGTTCTCGACCAGGGCGCATTTGGCGGTGGTGCCGCCCATGTCGAAGGCGATGACATTGCGAAAGCCGAGCGCCTCCGCATAGGCGCCGGCCCCGATGCAGCCGCCGATCGGGCCCGATTCGACCAGCGCGACCGGCTGCGCGGCAGCTGCGCTCGACCGAGAGCAAGCCGCCGTTCGAGCCCATCATGAACAGCGAGCCGGCGAAGCCCTGGTGCTGCAGATCGGTCTCGAGCCGGCGGACATAGCTGGTGACCTGCGGTCCCACATAGGCGTTGGCGGCGACCGTCGAGGTGCGCTCGTACTCGTACCATTCCCGCGTCAATTCGGTCGAGCAGGTGACGTAGGCGTCCGGCATGAGGGCGCGCAGCGCCTGCGCGGCCTCTTCCTCATGCGCCGGATTGGCGTAGGAGTTCATGAAGAAGATCGCGACCGCCTCGATGCCGAGCCCGGTCAGCTCATGGGCGAGCGCCTCGAGCGCCGCGCGATCGAGCGGCGTCACGATCTCGCCCTTGGCGCCGATGCGCTCCGCGACCTCGAAGCGCAGCTCGCGCGGAATCAGCGGCTCGTCGCGACGGTAGTGCAGGTCGAACGGATCGGGCCGGTTGCCGCGCGCGATCTCCAGAATGTCGCGAAAGCCCGCGGTGGTGACCAGCGCCGCCTTGGCGCCCTTGCGCTGGATCAGCGAATTGATCACCAGCGTGGTGCCGTGATTGACGAAGTTCACGGCGTGCGGATCGAGCTTCGCCTTGGCGAAGCAATCCAGCACGCCCGCGACCAGGTTCCCATAGGTGGTCGGGCTCTTGGTGTAGATCACGGTGCGGCTGTCGTGATCGTAGGCGACCAGATCGGTGAAGGTGCCGCCGATATCGACGGCCACGGCATGAGGCATCGCAATTCCCTTCCGGTCCCGTCAATCCGTGCTCTTGTAGGCGTTGCGCCAATCTTCGCCGGGACGGAAGTCCTCGTCGCTGCCGTCGTAGCTCCAAACCCCGCGCGTGGGCCGGTCATAGGCGGGCACGAAACGGTCCTGGTAGCGCATGCCGCAATAGTGCGCCGGTTTCACCTTGTCCCAGCGGATGAAGCCCTGCTCGTTCATGCAATCGGCATCGATGCTCACCGCCTCGACCTTGCCGCACACCATGAGGCGGTTCAGCCACTGCTGGGTCCAGGCCACCTTGCACTCGAAATGGCTGCGGCATTCGGCGATGCGCGGCGGCTGCAGTGCCCGCGCCGGGATCGCGGTGAGGCCGGCTTTTTCGAGCTCGTTCACGCCGCCCCGGAACGGCAGCCCGCAGACGAGGACTTTGTCCAGCATGGCCTGCTCGAACGGCACCACATTGACCACGAACTCGCCGGTCGCCAGCACGTTGCCATAGGTGTCCTTGCCGGTCCCGCAGGTGAACGCGATGTAGACCGGATCGTGACACACGCGCGTGCAGGTCCCGAACGCCGCCGCGTTCACGCCCCCATCCCGGTCCACCGTGGTGATCAGCACCAGGCAGGAGGAGGGCGCAAAAATATTGTCCCAGAATTCCGGGCGGACATCGATCTTGCGGCTGTCATTCGTTGCGCTCATCGGACCCACTATTCGCCACTTGCCACTTGCACTACTCACTACTCGCTATTCCCTGCCCAAACTAGAACGCGCGGCCGATGACATGGTCGAGCGAGATGGCGCCGCCGCCATGCACCAGGAAGAAGAACGCGCCGGCGGTCCACATCAGCGTATATTCGAGCCCTTGCGTGTTCCAGAAATAGCCGCCCACCCGCCAGCGCTCGACATTGGAGACCAGCAGGAACAAGAAGATCGGCAGCGCCGCCAGCCGGGTGAAGAGGCCGAGCGCCATGCAGCGGGCCGGCGACGAGCTGGGTTGCGGCGATCAGCGGCGCCCATAGCCGGCCGGGCCGATAGCCCCAGCGATCGAGCGCCGCCGCCATCATGGCCAGGTCGCGGATCGGCCCGCCGGTTCCCGGAAAGAACCCGAACCCCATCCGCAACCCGTGCGGCACCAGCGCCAACCCGACGACCACGCGCAGCAGCGCCTCGGCCCAGGGCGCGAGCGCTTGATAGAGCGGGCCGAGGCTCGGGAAGATCAGCGATGTTGAAGTCGAGCATTGCCCCCGGCGCCTATCAATCCGCAGTCCGTAGGATGGGTAGAGCTCTTGCGAAACCCATCAAATGTCGCTGATGAGTTTCGCGCCGCTGATGGGTTTCGCAAGAGCTCAACCCATCCTACAGACAAAAGCTACAAGCGTATCTCGCCCAAATTCACGCTGACGCCGAGCTGCGCCTCCACCGTCCTGGCGCGGCCGTTGGCCGCTATCTCGACCACGTACCTGCCCGAATCCTCGTCGAGCTTGTCGAACTTGAAATCCCCGTAGTTGTCGCTCGCAGCCTCGGCGACCAGGCGGCCGTCCTTGAGGAGCCGCACGCTCGCGCCCTCGACGCAATCCACCATGCCGTTCTGCTCGCACGCGATGCTGCCGCCGATGAAGCATTTCGAGTAGCGCCACAGGTTGCGGTAGTACACCCGCGGCTTGGTGCCGAGCTCGGGCCGCAGCACCTCGAGCCCTTCCTCGCGCGCCATGCGGGCCATGTCGGCGTCCTCGGCCGAGACCGCCCGCATGGCGCCGGTCGGGCAGGACTGGTGGCCGCGCGTCTGCTGCCAGCCGTCGTCGATCAGATGGGCGTCGAACGGCCAGGCCTGCGCGACCTCATGCTCCTCGTTCCACCAGATGTGCCCATACGGGCAGGCATCGACCAGGTCCCGGCGACCCTTGGCCTTCTCCGGATCGATGAGCACGATGCCGTCCGGGCGCTTGCTGATGGCGCCGCCCGCCTTGGCGATGCAGGGCGCGTCGTCGCAGTGGTTGCACATGGTCGGCACATAGGCGATGTCGATCATCGGGATCTGGCCGCGCTCCTTCTGCAGAATGTTGATCCACTTGTGGCCGTGCCGCGGCATCGGCTTGCTGTAGCCCGGCCATTCATTGCCGACATATTCGTCCATGGTGGCGAGCGTGCACAGATTGCAGTTGGTGCACTCGGCGACGTCGATGATCATGTTCCATTTTTTCATGGCGTGCTCCAGGCGAATAGCGAATAGCGAATGGCGAATAGTGAGTAGCGAGTAGCGAAAACTTCCCTCATTCGCCATTCGCTACTCGCCGATTCGCCGCCTAAGATTACTTCGCCGGCACCAGCGGTGCCGCCGGAGCCTTGCGCTTGGGCTTCGGCTCCGGCTTGAGTTCCGGTTTCGGCTCCGGCTTGGTGGCCGCGAAGGCGGCCGAAAGATGCTCGGTGCGCCGGTCCCAGGGCTCGATCTCGACCAGCGCATTGGCGCCCGCCAAGGCGTGGGTCGACTTGGTCTGCGAGCGCTCCGGCGTCAGCAGGTTGAGGCAGCCGCCGCGATCGACCGATTTGCCGGGCTCGCCCATGGGCTCGTAGATGGCCGAGGATTCGTAGCCGTGACAGACGCCGCGCGGCAGGCGCTGGGTCGGCAAGGCGGCGCAGATCACCGCGCCGCGGTCGTTGTAGACCTTGACCAGATCGTGCTTCTTGATGCCGCGCTCGGCCGCATCCTGCGCGTTCATGCGCATGATCCAGTAGTAATAGCCCTCCACCAGGACCCGGTGGTCCTCGATATTGAGCAGGAACGAATCCTTGCCGTCGCCCTGGGTGTGGAACGAGTATTTCGAATGCGGGGTGAGCATCTGCAGCGGATAGCGCTCGAACCGTTCGCCCGAATGCTGCCCCTCCCATGACGGCTCGTATTTGACGATCGGCGGCCGCTCCGGATCGTTGAAGCGCTTGAGGCTGTTGCACTCGAACTCGAGCTTGCCGGACTGCGTCTGCAGGCCGCGCAGATATTCCTCGGTGTAGTCCGACGGCAGCGGCTGCGCTTCGGGCACGTCCTTCTTGCGGTTCTCCCAGAACCAGCGGAACGAGACCGGCGCGCGCAGCTTCTCCTTCTCGGCCGGCACCACGTAGTAGCCGCGCTTGAGGAACTTGCGCCAGGAGATCACCTTCGGCAGGTCGGAGGCGAGATAGACCCGCTTGACCCAATCGATCTCGTTGCAGCCTTCCGAGAAATAGTTGGCGAGGCCGAGCGGCTTGCACAGCTCGTTGAAAATCCAGAAATCGGAGCGCGATTCGCCCATGGGGGCGATCGCGGGCGCCTGGAACAGGATGACGCGGTGGTTGAGCTGCTGCTGGCCGTGATGCCCATAGCCGCCGAGCCCGGCCCATTCGCTGATGTCGGTGCGCTCGAAATTGGTGCAGGCCGGCAGCAGCACGTCGGCGAACTTGGCCTCGCCCTCGAACCAGATCGATTGGTTGACCACGAATTCCAGGTTCGGCGACTGGTACATCTTCACCCAGCGATTGGTGTTGTTCATGGTGGAGAGGATCGAGCCGCCGTACTTGTAGAGCATGTGCACCGGGGAGTGGCCGGGCGCCGGATAGGAGAACTTGGCGAACTGGTGCTCGATCGACTTGCCGATCCACGGATAGCCTTCGGCCTTGCCGTCCATGATGGCCTCCGGCATCCAGATGCGCGGAATGCGCTGGAAGCTCGAGTTCATGGTCGGCAGCTGCGGCATGCGCTGGTAGAGCTCGACCGGCATCGAGGTGTTCTCGAGATCGCCCGACATGCCGCCGTCGGCGTAGCCGGGGAAATAGAAATTGAAGTCGAGCGGGCAGCCCCATTGCAGGTTGCCCATGTTGATGCCGGGCTTGCCCAGCCCCTGCATGGCGGTCAGGCACACCATGACGCGCGCCCACTGGATGCCGGTCTGGTTGCGGCAGGCGCCGCCGTGGCCGTTGCCCCAGCCGCCGGGCGCGAGATAAACGCGCTTCTTGCCCCATTCGCGCGCCAGCGCCCGCACGTCCTTGGCCGGGACGCCGGTTTCCTGCTCCTGCCATTCGGGCGTCTTGGCAACGCCGTCCTCGTCGCCCACGAGGTAGGCCTTCCAGACGTCGAAGCCGACCGTGTGGGTCTTCACATAGTCTTTGTCGTAGAGGCCTTCCTGGATCCACACATAGGCGATGGCCATCGCCATCGCGACCGAGGTGGTGGGCCTGCGGCGCGAGCCACTTGCCGGGCAGGAATTGCGCCGACGCGTTGTAGTAGGGATCGACGTGCACGATCTTGATGCCGAGCTTGGCATTTTTCAACCACTGCCTCCGCACGGTGCCTTCCTGCGCCCCGTAGGAGCCCGAGGTCGATTCCGGATCGGCGGCCCAGAACACGATCATGTCGCAGCTCTGCAGGCAGTCCTCCACGGTGCCGTAGGTTTCCGACTGGCCGACCCGCAGCGTGTAGCCCCAGTGATGCACCGCGCCCCAGTACCAGCCTTCCCAGGAATCCGGGTTGTGATGCACGCGCGTCATGCCGACCGCATTGGCGAAGCGGAACAGCGCCGAGAGGTAGTAGCCGATATTGCCCCAGGTATGATGCGAGCCGTGCGAGAACGTGATGGCGCCGGGCCCATGCTCGCGCTTCTGCCGCTTGATCTCGGTGGTGACCAGCGAGATCGCTTCCTCCCACGAGATGCGCACATAGCCGGATTTGCCGCGGTTCTGCGGATTGCGCTCGCCATTGGGATCGAAGTCGACCCGCTTCATCGGATAGAGCAGCCGGTCGGGCGAATAGACGATCGACTTCGCGTTTTGCCCGTGCGGCGCCAGCGTGGTCTTGGGTGGCGGCGTGAAGTGCATGCCGCGCGCCGCGATGGTCCAGGACTTCGGGTCGTCGTCGTCGAAATCGATCGGCGTCATGCGCACGATCTTGCCGTCCTTGACGTAGACGAACACCGGCCCGCCATTGGTCATGTTGCAATAGCGCATGGTGCCGTCTTCCAGCCGCGTGCCGATCTTGCCACCCACGGTCTGGCTCATCATCAGGGTCTGGGCGAACCAGTTGGTCAGATCTTCGGGGCCATCGACGCCGAGGATGAAATCCTTCTGGGCGTTGATCTGGTTGAGCCAGTTGACCGGCGGCGTCAGCAGCTTGGCGCCCCAGGCCGCGTTCTTGAACATCAGCTTGATGTCGGGAGCCGGATGCAGGCCGGCCCCGGTGGTGATCCTGCCCGTCCTTGAATTGGAACCAGCGTCCGGTCTCCTCGTCGCGCGCCATGATCTGCGCCACCAGATCGCGCTCTTTCAGCCGCGCCCGGAAGGCGGCATGGCGGAACGCCTGCAGCTTGAGCAGCTGCGCCAAGCCGAACAGGATGAGCGAGAGCTTGATGGTGGAGAAGGTCATGGCGTCCTCCGCAAGGCGTGTCTCGGTCTTGTGATCTTGACGCGGGCCGGGCTCGGTTGGCTGAGCCCGGATGCGCTGTTCATGGTCCGCTCGATTTCACGTGCGCCCGCGACCGTCAAGGGCGCCAGCCGTTCGACCTGGCTGTCGTCGACATGCTGGGCCGGCAAAGCCAGGCTGAGGCTGCCCAGCACGGCGCGGTCCTTGTCGAAGATGGGCGCCGCGACGCCGACGCGGCCGGCGTCGATCTCGCCGTGGCTGATGCTGACGCCGGCCCGACGGATGGCGGCGAGGCCGCGCCGGAATTCCTCCCAGCCGGCGCCGAGCCCGGCAGCCGCGATCTCGGCGGCATCGTGCGCGAACAGGGCCTTCAGGGTGCGGGGCGGCAGATGCGCCAGGATGATCTTCGAGGTGGCGCCGCGATAGAGCGGCATCAAGCGGCCGCGCTCATAGCTCACCGGCTCCTGCGGCCCGCGGCCCATGATCTGATGCACGCACATGACCCGATCGTGGAACAGCCGGCACAAGAGGACCGTCGATCCCTCGGCGGCGTGGCGAACCAGGTCGATCATGACGGCGCGGGCGCCGCTCAGCATGGGGTCGCTCGACTGGATGAGCCGATCCATCTGGATGATGGCGGGTCCGAGCGTATAGCCGGCCCCCGCCACCGGGCTGATCAGTCCGGCCTTGGTCAGCTTCTTGAAATACCGATAGGTCGTGGTGGTGGACACGCCGAGCCTTGCGGCCGCCGCCTCGACGCTCCAGCAGGTCTGCTCGGCGGAAAACAGCGCCAGCACGGCCAAGAGGCGATCGCCGCTGCCATGCGGGCGAGCTTCCGTGGATGCGGCCGGGTGTCGATTGAGCATGCTGTCCTACCCTGCAGGCGTCGGGTCAGACGCCCTCGGAGATTTCGGCACAAAAGCCACAATGTGATAAAAATGTCCAGATCAGAGGTGCCGGCTCGCCTGCGACAAAAGGATATAGAGCGCAACCCGGCCGCTTTTCCCGGACGCGGTGCAGCGCGTAGCTATTGCGGAGCGGTGCTCCGCAGATCCGGATCGTTCCAGATCGGGCCTCTCAAATCGGACGCGCCTTCATACTCCGAGCTTGGAACGATCCCGGGTCTGCAGCGCATCACTACGCAAGAGCTACGTGCTGCGCTGCGCCCGGAACCCCGCGGCCTTCCCACTACCGCCGCCGCAGCACCACCAAGGCATCGAGCGCCAGGCCGCCCTGGCCGCGCGGCAGCGCCACGAACGGGTTGATGTCGATCGAATTCGATCACGTCCGCGAGGTCGGCCGCGATATCGCCGAGCCCCACCAGCGCCGCCACCACCGCCTCGCTGTCGAGCGGGTCGCTGCCGCGGTAGCCGTTCATCAGCGCTGCGGCGCGGGTGCGGGCCAGCATGTGGCGGGCCTTCGCGGGGCTGACTGGCGGAACGCAGAACGCCACGTCGCGCACCAGCTCGAGCAGCACGCCGCCGCTGCCGGCCATCACGCAGAGGCCCATCTCGGGGTCGCGATGGAGCCCGAGCACCAGCTCCAGGCCGCCGCGGACCTGGCGGCAGACCAGCATTCCGGTGATCGCGTGCTGTTGCAGGCGGCCCGTCATGGCGTCGTATTCGGCCGCCAGCTCGGCGCGGCTCGACAGATTGAGCGCGACCGCGCCGGCATCCGATTTGTGCGTGAGGGTGGCGCAAACCGCCTTGAGCACGACCGGATAGCCGATGCGGTCGGCGGCGCTGAGCGCCGCGGCCGACGATGTCACCAGGACTTCCGCGGGCGCGAGGATTCCATAAGCGCGCAACAGCGCCTTGGATTCCACCTCGTCGAGCGCGGTTGCTTGCGGGTTCGCGCGGGTGGCCATGCGGGCGATCGCTTGCGCTTGCTCGGGCGTCGGCTGACGCCCGACTGCGCCCGCCAAGCGGGCGAGCTCTTCGCCTTCGCGCGCCCGCGCGACGCTCGCGATGGCGCGCAGCGCCTTGTTGGCCTCTTGCAGGAACGAGACATGCGGCGCGCGCGCGCGCAGCGCGCGGCTGTAATCGGTCTGCCCGTGCGAGACCGGAGTGACGAAGGCGATCGGCTTGCGGGCACCGCCGGCCGCGTAGCTCTCCACCATCGCGATATAGTTTTCGCCGCGGGCGGAGCCGGCCTCGCGCGGCAGCGCCTCCTGCAGCAACAGCATGTCCAGTCCGGGATCGGCCTGCATGGCCTCGATCGAGGCCAGGTAGTTCTCGGCGCTGGTCAGCACCCCGAAACCGCCGTCGATCGGATTGCTCACCAGCGATCCGACCCCGAGCACGGCATTGAGCCGGTCCGTCGTCGCCGGCGCCAGCGTGGGCAGCACCAGGGCGTTTCGCTCGGCTGCGTCCAGGATGAGGCCCCGGAAGGCGCCCGACAGCGTGATGGCGCCCAGGCGCCGCCCGGCCGGCGCGCCCGTATGGGCCATGAGCTCGGTCACCTCGACCGCATCGTCGAGGGTGTCGGCCCGGATCACCCCGAGCTCGGCCGCAGAGCGCATCGAACACCGCGACGCTGCCGGCGAGCGAGCCGGTATGCGCCATGGCGGCGCTGCGCCCGGCTTCCGACTGGCCGAGCTTCACCGCCACGATCTCCTTGCCGGCCGCGCGCGCCATGCGGCAGGCGGCGGCGAACTTCTCCGGGTTCGCGAGCGCCTCCACATAGACGATGATGACCTTGAGCTCGGGCTGGTCGGAGAAATAGGCCACGTAGTCGGGCACCGACAGGCCGGCTTCGTTGCCGCTGGTGATCAGATATTCGGCCCAGATGCCGCGCTCCTCGAGCGCCGCATTGATGAAGATCATCATGCCGCCGCTCTGGCCGACCAGCGCGACCGGGCCGGTGCGCACCGCCAGCGGCCGATCCTCCGTCAGGGTCACGAGCGAGCTCTTGGCGCAGACATTGCCCATGCAGTTGGGGCCCGAACACGCCGAGGCCGGTTTCCGCGATGACGGCCGCAAGCTCGCGGCCGAGCCCTGCGCCCTCGCTGTCGAAGGCTTCGCCGAAGCCGGCCGAGAACACCGTGGCGCTGCGCGCACCCGCGGCTGCCCCGCTGCGCAGCGTTTGCGCGACGCCTGCGGCCGGAACCAGCACCACCAGATGATCGGGCGCCTCCGGCAGCGACTTGAAATCCGGATAGCAGGGCTGGTCCCAAATCTCGTTGCGGCGCGGATTGATGAGATGGATCGGGCCCGGAAACCTGTAACGATTGAGATTGCGCCAGACCCGCGCCGCCCAGCTGCCGGGGCGATCGCTGGCGCCGACCAGCACGACGTTGCGCGGCGCCGTGAGCGCCGCGACCTTCCGCTTCGAGGCCTCGAGATCCAAACCGTCCTCCCGCAATGGCTTCGCGGCGCGATATCGGCTTGCGCCAGACGGAGGTCACGCGAGGGAGCGCTCATGAATCGAGCGCTGTTGCTTGCGCAATGTCCTCCGGTTCTCTGATTAGCCGACGCATCGCCGCACCGCAACGAACCGGGGCTTGAACCACGTGATTGCTGCGTTGACGCGAGGGCTGACGAGATCGGGCGAGGTCCGCCGCGAGACTTTGACCGCGTTGCTACGGCAGGTGCACCGATGGTAAATCGATATAGCGTGCCCGAGGGGGCCCCGGTTGCGTGGATTTCCATGCGTCCTTTATCGATCATTGCCTCTTGCGGCTGTCATGCGGCTCGGCGCCGAGCCGGCCAGGGCGAACGTGAGAACGGGAGGCGCGACCCATGACGGTGCCCGCCAAAGCCAGGCAAGATGAGCACGGCGCGTATCGCCAGGTCGTGCGCTCCCCCTGATCGGGGCGCATCTGTTGCAGGGGCAGCGCCATGGATCAGCTGACCAATTCCAGCGCCATCGCCCACGTGGGCGCTCCGCCGCAATACTGGGCCTTCATCAGCTACAGCCGGCACGACGAGGCTTGGGCCAAGAAGCTTCATGGTTTCCTGGAGACCTACCAAATCCCATGCGGCCTGGTCGGCCGAACGGTGCACGACCGCGTCATCCCGCGCCGATTGATGCCGATATTCCGCGATCGTGACGAATTGGCCGGCGATAGCGATCTCGGCGCGCGAATTCGCGATGGGCTGGCGACCTCGCACGCGCTTGTCGTCATCTGCTCGCCCTACGCGGCGGCGTCGAAATGGGTCGACCGGGAAATTTCCACGTTCAAGACAATGGGCAGGTCGAGCCGCGTTTTCCCACTGATCGTCGCCGGAGAACCGTTCGCGTCCGAGAAGCCGGATGCCAACCTGCCGGAATGCTTCCCGAAATCACTCCGCTTCAAGGTGGACCCCGACGGCGCGCTCACGACGGAACGCAGCGAGCCATTGGCGGCGGACGCCCGGGAAGGCAGGGATGGTTGGAAAAATGCTTGCCTGAAGCTGACCGCCGGCATTCTGGGGGTGCGCTTCGACGAGCTTCGCCAGCGCGAACGCGCGCGGCAACGCAGGTTGCGACTGACGCGCGCCGCCTTTGCGGCGCTGGCCGCCCTTTTGGTCGGCGCCGCATATGTCGGGCTGGCGGACGCGGATCTTGCCGTTCCGAAAGGCGAGGAAATCCGCCGCACCCTCGATCACCTCGGTTTGTCCCTGCTGCGGCCGGTACCGGTCGCCGCCGATCTCGCGCGTGAGGTCGCGAACGCGCGCGCCCGGATCCGCCCCGGGCTTCTCGCCTATGCGGGCTCGGGGATGCCCGAGCAATTCGGCGCCTCGGATGCTTGGACGACGGGACAAGTTCTCGCCGCCTTGTTCCGCGACCACGCGACCACCGCGCGGGATTTGACGGCCATGCTTCCGCTTTTCGAAGCGGCGCTGCGCTCGGAACCGTCGGGCGCGGCCGACGCGAGGAATCTCCTGAACGCGAAAGACGGCGTCTGGAACGCCGGACGCGCGGAATCCGCAATTTGGATGATGATGGCGCTGGCGGAGGCGATCGGGCGGAAAGCGGACCTGCCGCCGGATGCGTCCGCCGCGCTCGCGCATTTGCTCGCGGCCACGCAATCGGCCGCGGAAGCCTTCTATCCCTTGGGAGACGGCGGATGGAACGTCGGCGCCAGGCAGGCCAACCCGGGCGATCACTTCATCTACACGACCGCCATCGCGCTGCAGATGTTGCTGCAGACTCGCTCCGCGGGGCTGCAATGGCTCGGCAGCAAGGACAAGCTCGATCGCATGATCGCCGATACGTCGCTGTGGCTGGTCCGCAACTTCGTGCCGGATGTCGGACAGAGGGGCTGGCGCCGGACTGTCGACGACGACAAGGCGCCCGATGCCGCCATTACGCTCACCGTGTATTCGGCGCTCGGCAGGTCCTGTGCGGAAGCCGGCACCGACCTTCCGGCGCAGATCCGGGAAGCGGCGCTCGAATTTCAGTCGGCACTTCGGCGCCGCACTTACGATGCGGTGGATCCGGATATCCGGCACGATGTCCAGATCGTGGGGCCGAACGGCGAAAGCCAGACCCGCATCACGACCACCCGCGTGATCTGGTATGCTTTTGCGCTTCAGGAACTCGTGAGCTGGCGGCAATGCGCCGGGAACAGCCACTGGCCGCCGGAAACCCTCATGGCGCTCGATCGCAGCATAGGGCATCTGCTCGGCGACCTGTCGCCGCAAATGATCGCCGATGTCACGCGCCCGGAGGCCCCCATCTTTGTGCTGGGCGAGACCGATTACGGGTTGGGGTCGGTCGACTGATTTGATCGCGACCCGCGCGGTTGGCTCGCCCAGGCCGGAGCCCGCCGCACCCACCAAGCGTCACAGCGAGAAGACGTAGAGCATCGAGCACGCATTGGCGAGCTTGAGCTCGGCCGGCTTCGCCCCGAGCCAGTGCGGGCCGGCCGCCACCGCGATGTATTGCTTGCCGTTGACCGCGTAGCTGATCGGCGGCGCCATCACGCCGCAGCCGGTATCGAAGCGCCAGACCTCCTGCAAGGTGCGCGCATCGTAGGCCACCAGGGCGCCCTCCCAGAGGCCGGTGAACACCAGATTGCCGGCGGTCGCGAGCACGCCGGACCAGTTCGGCAGATCGGTGCGGGCCACGGCCTTGATCTCGCCGGTCACCGGATCGAGCGCCTTGATGCTGCCGGTGGTCTGCTTCAGGCGCTTGTTGCTGCCGCCGTCGAAGCGGTCGCGCGGCTTCACCGGGCCGCCCTGGTCCACGAAATCCTTCTGCACGACCAGATCGATCTCGCTGCAGCCCTCCGAGGAGGGAATGTAGATGAGCTTGAGCTCCGGATTATAGGCCGCCGGCTCCCAGTTCTTGCCGCCGGATGTCGCCGGACAGCGCGTGCCCACCGGTTTCGCGCGCGTCGCATGGGTGCCCTCGACGTAAGTCTGCACGTCCTTGGTCGGATCGTAGTCCAGCGGCCGCCCGGTCTTGGGGTCGAGGCCACGCGTCCAGTTCAGCTCGTCGACATATTGCTTGCCGGCGACGAACGCGCCGTTGGCGCGGTCGAGCGCATAGTAGAAGCCGTTGCGGGCGCCGTGCACCACGAGCTTGCGGTTCTCGCCGTTGACGACGGCGTCGATGATCTGGTGCTCGGAAATCTCGTCGTAGTCGTAAGGATCGTTGGGCGTGTACTGGAAGCCCCATTTGATCTTGCCGGTATTGGGGTCGAGCGCCAGCACGCTCGCGGCCCATTTGTTGTCGCCCGGGCGGAATTCCGGATCATAGTCGGGGCCGGCATTGCCGATGCCTTGGTAGATCGTGTCGGTTTCGCTGTCGTAGGTCGCGGTGACCCAGACCGATCCGCCGCCGTGCATCCAATGGTCCTGCCCGTCCTTCCAGGTCTCGTTGCCGGGCTCGCTCTTGCCCGGGATCGTGTAGGTGCGCCAGGCTTGCTTGCCGGTGTCGAGGTCGGTCGCGTCGATCCAGCCGCGGATGCCGTATTCGCCGCCGGCGGAGCCGATGATGCCGAGGTTGCGGATGACCAGCGGCGCCAGCGTCACGCTCTCGCCGATCGCGGGTTCCGCGACCTTGCGCTCCCAGATCTTCTCGCCGGTGGCGCGGTTGAGCGCGAACAGGCGCCCGTCCAGCGCCGCCGAGATGATCTTGTCCTTCCACAGCGCGACGCCGCGGTTGTTGACGCCGCAGCAGGCGACGTCGCCGGCCCAGGCGCGATCGACCTCGGGATTGAATTTCCAGCGGATGACGCCCTTTTTGCCGCTGGTGACGTCGATCGCATAGACCGAGCCCCAGCCGTCGGTGATGTACATCATGCCGTCGTCGACCAGCGGCGTCGCCTCCAGATTGCCGTTGGCGTGCTTGACGCCGGCTTCCATGCCGCCGAGCCCGACCGTGAAGGCGAGCCGGAGGTTCGCGACCGTGGTGGTGTCGATCTCTTTGAGCTGGGAGAAGCGATGGCCCTGAAAGTTCTTGTGATGGAGCAGCCAGTTCTGCGGCTCCTTGTCCGCATTCAAGGCCCGCTCGAACGTCATGTCGGCGGCGCGAAGCGGCGTCAGGGCGGCGGTCGCCAGCAGCGCAAGGGCGACGAGGCCGAGCAGCTTTGCATTCTTCATGACGACTCCCCGAATTGTTGCGGAATCCACGGACGACTGCCGATCCGTGGTGATTATTCGCGGTTTTGCGGTCTGGCCGCAAGACCCGCGAAGTCCGAAGGTGTCGTTCCCCGAAATCCCGTCCGCCCCGATCCGGTCATCGGGATTTTGGCGAGCTTGTCTCGCGACGCGAAAAAACTACAATTGGAGATGCTCTCACTCGCCGCGAATGGCGACAATGGCGCCATCACTCATGCGGAGGAATCGCCATGCCGGGCCCCCACTCCACCGCCGCCACGACGCTTCGACTCTCGCGCCGCGGGCTTCTTGCCGCGGGCTGCGCTGCCGGCGGCTTGGCGCTCGCTGCCGGGGCGCCGGCGCGGGCGCAGCTCACGAATGCTGATTTTCGCGACTTGCCGCCCTATGGCAACGGCACGCTTCCGGCCGGAGTCCGGGCGCGTCTCATCCCCAACGTCAACGGCCTGACGGTGAACATCCTGGAGGCCGGCTTTGAGACGCCGGGCCGGCCGCTGGTGCTGATGCTTCATGGCTTTCCCAACCTCGCCTATAGCTGGCGCAAGGTGATGCCGGCCCTGGCGGCCGCGGGTTATCATGCGGTCGCTCCCGACTGTCGCGGCTTCGGCCGCACCACCGGCTGGGACAATTCCTTGGACGCGGATCCGCAGCCGTTTCTCGCCCTCAACCTGCTGCGCGACCAGATCGCGCTGGTCTATGCGCTCGGCTATCGCGACACCGCGATGATGGTGGGCCACGACCAAGGCTCGCTCATGGCCGCCTTGGGCGCGCTGGTGCGGCCCGACATGTTTCCCCGCCTCACGCTCATAGGCGGCGGTTTCGGCGGGACTGCCATCGTTCCCGTTCAATACCGCGAACGGTGCGCCGGTGCCGTCATCCCGAATTCACCAACGCCGAGCTCGACGCGGAGTATGCCAGGCTCGATCCGCCGCGCAGAGGTTATCAGGATTATTGGGCGAGCCCCGAAGCCGACCGGGACATGAAGCACGTGCCGCAGGGAATGACCAATTTCTTCCGCGCCTTTTATTACATGAAGAGCGCCGATTTTCCCGGCAACCAGAATCTGCAGCCATTGCATGCCGTGCGTACCGCCAGAGAGGCGGCCGAGCAGAATGCGCAGATGCCGGAGTATTATGTGATGCGGCGCGACCGGAGCATGCCGGCCACGGTCGCCGCCGCCATGCCGGACGCCGCCTATATCAAGGCCTGCAAGTGGCTGACCGAGCCGGAGTGCGAGGTCTATGGGCTGGAATATACCCGCAGCGGCTGGACCGGCGCGCTGCAGGAATATCGGCGCCGGCGCAACAACGCCTATCCGCCGACGCGTCGCCGAGCAGCTGACCTATTCGGGGCGCACGATCGATGTCCCGGCCCAGGTCATCGCGGGAAAAGAAGACTGGGGTGCCAATCGGACGGTGGGCGGCCCGCATGAACATCGGCAAGACCGGCTACACCCAATTCAAAGGAGTCCATATGGTGGACGGGCGCCGGTCATTGGGCGCATGAGGAGCAGCCGGAGCAGGTGAGCCAGCTCCTGACCGCATTCCTGCGCGAGCACGCTTAAGCCGCGGGATGGGAAATTTCGAGCTCCCATCCCCCAATGATTTCCGGTCCGCCGATCCGCGAGATAGTTGAGAGATTGAAAGTTTGCATGGCTCCATCCGAAGGCCCGGCGCCGTCGCCTGCCGGCTCATCGTAGTCACCGAGGTCGCCGTCATGCGCCCGTACGAAGCATTCTGCGAAAGGGAAGATCCGGATTGTCCGCGGCTCTTGCGGCGCTTGGTCGTCGCCGCTACCCTCGCCCGAAACGCAGGGCTATCGCATATGAGTTTGCCTCCTGGCGCGCGGCAGTGTTTTCCCTCCCCCTGCAAGGGGGAGGGTGGCGCCGAAGGCGCCGGGTGGGGGTCCCGTATCGCAACAAATTCAGAGTTTGTTGCGTGACCCCCACCCGACCCGCTTTGCGGGTCGACCTCCCCCTTGCAGGCAGGGCTATCGCATATGAGTTTGTCACTTGGCATGCCGCAGGCGTTTTCCCTCCCCCTGCAAGGGGGAGGGTGGCGCCGAAGGCGCCGGGCGGGGGTCCCGCGTTCCCCTGGAACTCAGTGTTTGTTGCGTGACCCCCACCCGACCCGCTTCGCGGGTCCACCTCCCCCTTGCAGGGGGAGGTAAGGCAGAGAGCGCACCGGTTTCATCATGTGCGATTGCCCTGTGCCCAAAATGGGAGAGGAGACCCGCCGTGATCCGCCGAATTCTCGCAGTAAACATGTCCGTGCGCCTCGCCGTCCTGGTGTGCGCGCTTGCCCCACTGCTCGTCGCGCGCGCCGCCAATGCGCAGGCGGAGCTCACGGTCCCGGCCGGACTGCCCGACTGGGCGTTCAACATCCCGGACAAGATCCAGCTGAGCGCGGTCAAGCCGCAAGGCATCGTGAAGGTGCCCGGCAGCGCCAAGGAATACGACGCCGCCAAGATCGCCGGGAACGCCAATCCTCCCGACTGGTTTCCCGATGAGCATCCCGCCGCGCCGCGATCGGTGACCGGCGGCAGCGGGATCAGATTTGCGTGCGGGTCGTGCCATCTGATGTCCGGCCAGGGCCATCCGGAAGCCGCCGACATCGCGGGCCAGCCGGCTGCGTACCTGATCCGGCAGATGGCGTACTACAAGGCGGGCGCGCGCCAGGACAACGCCCGCATGGGTCCCATCGCCAAGGCCACATCGGACGAGGACATTCGCCAGGCCGCCGAATACTTCGCCGGTTTGAAGCCCGCCACGTGGGTGAAGGTCATCGAGACCGCTACGCCGCCGAAGACGTTCATCGCCACTGCGGGCCGTCATCGTCAGCTCGATCCCGGCGGCGGCACCGAGCCGATCGGACGCCGCATCCTCGAGATCCCGGCGGATCCGTTCCGCACCGAAATCCGCGACCCGCATTCCGGTTTCATCGCCTATGTGCCGCCCGGCAGCATCGCCGGCGGCGAAGCCCTGGTCAAAGGCGGAGCGTCCGGGAAGACGCTGCCATGCGCGCGCTGTCACGGCGAATCGTTGCAGGGCCAGGGCGAGGTCCCGCGGCTCGCCGGGCTGCAACCGCTCTATGTGGCGCGCCAGCTCTTCGACATGCAGTACGGCTCGAGCGCGGGAGAAGCCGCGGCGGCGATGAAGCCGGTCGTCGCCAAGCTGTCGGAAGACGACATCATCGCGATCGCATCATATCTGGGCTCGCTGCCGCCGCGGTGAGGATAGCGCCGCGGCCGCATTCATACACCGGTCGCTGCGGCCCCTGCGCCTTAGAAAGTCACCAGGGGATTGACCGGCGATCCGGTGCCGCCCTCCACCGGCAGCGGCGCGAACGTGATCAAGGCTTCGTAGCGGTCCAAGCGCCGCGCCGTCGCGATCATCTCCTCCAGATCGAGGCACTCCACGATGTTGATCCCCATCCAGTTCAGCACCGCCACGTGGATCGGATTGCGCATCCCTTCCCAGCCCGGCCGCGGATTCCAGTCGATGTTGAAGTCGTGGCCGATGAAGGCGGGCAGACGCTCATGCATCCACGGAATCGTGTCCGGGTAATAGCCCGACACCGGGGTCGCCCACGCACCGAGCGCCGCGCGTCGCTTCCATCGGCCGGTGTAGAGGAGCGGGATGTCGCCGGGGCCGATCTTCACGCCGGACCTCACTTCCCAGGCTTCGAGATCCGCGCGCCTGATCGGCACGCTCGGGTCCATCCAATCGACGCCCTTCAGCTGCGGGATGTCGTAGATGACGGCACGCGTGGTGACGCCGCCCTTCCAATTCATCACGCTGCCTTTGATGCATCCGCTCTCGGGCGTCAGGTTCTCCTTCACCGAGACCCCGTTGTACATCTGCCCGTTCTCGAAGAAGTGACACCAGGTGTCGATATGCGCGATCGTCTGGCCGTGGTAGCTGACCTGGTAGTTGTCCATCGTGCCGCCATCGGTGATGACGTTGGTGACGCGGTGGAAGAGGCCGGCGGCGCCGACGTCGGCGGCGACCGTCTGCGGCTCGGCATGGGCGAGCGACACCACGATCCCGTCTTTTGCCAGCCGCATGGCGCTGGCGACCTTCTCGGGCGTGATGAGGGCCGTGGTGCCCTTGGACTCCTGTCCCAGCGGGGCCCACTTGCCCCAGGTCTTGAACTGGGTGCGCCACTGGTCGTATTGGGCGCGCAATATCGCCGTATCCATCGGCGCGACCGGCGCCGGCGCCGGGGCGGTCTGGCCCCGCGCGCGCATCTCCATGCCGCCGACCAGGCCGACCACGACCAGGCCGGCAAACACGGCGACTGATGCCGGACGATTTCGCATGCGATCCTCCACTGCGTTCAGAGAATTCCCAAGATCAGGGTGCCATCGGCTCGGCTGAGAATGGCGCATGATACACGCGCGATCAACGCCGCGACACCAGTTCCCCCGTCCCGCGGCCCCCGGCGCCGAGCAGGGCGATCGATGAAACCATTGCGCTCTCAGTCTTACCTCCCCCTGCAAGGGGGAGGGTGGACGCCGCAAAGCGCGTCGGGTGGGGGTCCCGCATTCCCCTAGACACTCGGTGTCTTGTTGGCGCGACCCCCACCCGGCCCGCTTTCGGCGCCACCCTCCCCCTTGCAGGGGGAGGGAAAGCGCTACGGCATGTCGAGAAACAAATTAAGATGCGATCGCTCTACGGCGCCCGGGCACGCAGTCCTTGATGTCGAGCCCCGCCTGGTTTCCCGTCTCTGGGAAAATCGCTAAAGTCACGCTGATATGTGTCGGGAGAACAATGATGCCTCGCCAGCAGCGCATGGGCGTGTTCGCGCTCGCCTTCGGGATCGGTCTCGCGGGCGCCATGTCGGATGCCCGCTCACAGATCATCGATATGGGCAAGTACCCGAACATCGCGGGCGGATGGGGCAGAAGCGAGGTCTACCAATGGGCGCGCGGGGAGAAGCCGCCGCTGACGCCCGAATACCAGGCCGTGCTGGCGGCCAGTCTCGCCGACCGGGCCACCGGCGGACACGGCACCGATACGATGTATCGCTGCTTCCCGCCCGGCATGCCGCGGGTGATGCATATGTATTCGCCCATGGAGATCGTCATCACTCCCGGCACCACCTATATGCTGATCGATCACATTCACGACGATCGCCGCATCTACACCGACGGGCGCGCCTGGCCGCAGGAGGACATCGAGCCGAGCTACTCCGGCTATTCGATCGGCAAGTGGGTCGACCAGGATGGCAGCGGCAAATACGACGTGCTGGAGGTCGAGACCCGCTTCATCAAGGGTCCGCGCACGTTGGATGGCCTGCTCCCGACCCACACCGACAATCAGAGCATCGTCAAGGAGCGCATCTATCTCGACAAGGCCAATCCGGACATCCTGCATGACGAGATCACGCTGATCGATCACGCCTATACGCGTCCCTGGACGGTGATCAAGAATTATCCGCGCTACCGCAGTCCCGGGCCGGCCGGATGGCCGGAGGAGGTCTGTGCCGAGGCCCAGGTCATGGGTCAGCCTGGGCAAGGAAGACTACTTTCTCTCCTCGGACGGCTATCTGATGCCGACCAAGAAGAACCAGGCGCCGCCGGATTTGAAGTACTTCAAACCGGCTGGAAAGTAGGAGGGCGCGCCGGCTTTCCCGCAGCGCGCGACGCCCGGTGCTCGGTCGCGATCATCTTTGCGGCGGGTCGAAATTCCTCAAATCCGGTGGCGGCTGATCCTTGCGGGTGGGCATGAGGGAGCCGTCCGCGCTCTTGAGGTAGCTCTCGCCGCGAATGAAGACGTATTGGTTGTTCTCGGCGCAATGATCCTCGATCCAGACCGCGTCGCGGTCGCGTTGGTAGCCCCGGGTCACCGTCCAAGGGCGCGTCAGGGCGTGGTCGATGGTGGTGATCTCGTCGCGCAGGACGTCCGGATTGGCGTGGTCGAGATATATCCGTTCCTTCACCACCGTTTGATTGTCCGGGTGCAGCGGAATGCCGCTCGGATCGAAAATGCGGGGACCCTTCAAGCCGCGGGTCTCGACCTCGAGCAGGTCGTAGCGGCCGGCGCCGGCCGTGTCGATCCAACGGCCGATCGAATAACCGGAGAATGTCGGGGTGATCGCTGCCGGCCAGGCGCGGCCATCGGTGTAGATGCGGCGGTGCTCGTTGAAGAAACCGATGTGGATGTGGGTCACATCCGCCGTGATGATGATCTCCAGCGGCTGATAGGCGATCATCATCCGGGGCATGCCGCCCGGAAGGCAGCGAACCTGGGTGTTGTAGTACTGCCCGCCGCGGGCCCTTTCGGCCAGGTTCGCCTCCCAGACCGCCTGATATTCCGCCGTCAGCGGCGGTTGCTGGGCCCGACCCGGACGCTTGCCCGGATCGAACGAACCGCCCGAGACATCGTCGAGCCGCACCCAGGCGCCCTTCAGGTCGGGGAATTTCGCCGCGTCCTGCGCCCGCGGGCCGGACGTCGCCGCCAGCATCGCCGTCGCGAGCAGAACGCCGCCGGCCGCAATGCGGAAGAGCATGAATTCGCGGCCTTTCAACAAATCGGTTCGCATCCGACCTCCCGCCAGCCAGAACCACGTCGCAGGATATCGAATTCCCGCCCACGAGTCAGGAGGCGTTCGAGCGATTTCATGTGCGGGGGCTCTCTCGGCATGGAAATCTCATGGCAGCGCCCTCGCCTTCGACCGCCCCTATGCAAGACCGCGTGTCACGTCGTCGAACAGCTCCTCGACCCGCCATTTCCGGGGAATGAGCCTTTGGCGCACCGCGATATCGATGATCGTTTCGAGCGCAACCCGGTTTGCTTCGATTCCGAATTGAATCTGCGCGGAGTTCTTGTCGCCATTGCGGGCGCCGACATCGCGGCTTTCCGCGAGCATCCGGAACGTTTCGCGCACGATATCGGGTCGCGTGCGGGAAAGCTCCGTGCGGATGACCGCCATGTGATTGATCGGTGCGCCGTGCTTCTCGGCCCAGGCCGCTGCGGCCTGCTCGAAGTCCGGAATGAGCACCTCCAGCCGGGGATCGGGCAAGCTTGTCTCCGACGACCGCCGCATCGAGCTCGCCGTCGATCAGCATCTGCACCATGTTCTTGCTCGACGGTGCGCGCTCAACCTCCGGGGGGTCGCTATATTCGGCGATGTGCGGATCCTCGAACGTCACCCAGCGTACCTTGTCGATGTCGACCCCGAACTGCTCCTGCAGAATGCCGCGCACCCATACGCCCGTCGTCACGCTGTAGGCCCGCACGCCCACGCGCTTGCCGATGAGGTCGGCGGGCCCGAGGTGGCCGCGCTCGCGATTGTAGGCGAGCGTGTGATGCTGGCTGCGCGCCACCACCGGGGCGGGCAGCAGGATGTAGGGCTTGCCGTAGGCCTTGGCCTGGAGATAGGTCACGATGGCGAGCTCGCCGAGATCGAACTTGGCGTCGCGCACCAAGGGCTTGAAGCCGGTGTTCGCGACCTTGATGTCCGCGAATTCGAGCTCGACGAGCTCCGAGCGGACCTCGCCGCGCTTGAGCGCCAGCGTGTTGGGATAATCTCCGAGCAGTGTGAACAGCTTGGTCTTTGCGGCCATGGATCGGGTGGTCCTTTCTTATCGCAAAATTCGAATCATATCGCGCAATTTCGTAGGGTGGGCACCGCGCCCTCGCCGCAGCTGCGAATGTCTGGCACGGCGTGCCGGCGCGTTGCCCACGCGGTGCGGCCTCGCGGTGCAACCGCGTGGGCAAAATTGCGCACCTCTGTGCAATCATGATCGCAGTGCCGGGCAATTTTGCCCACCCTACGGCGATTGGTTTCATGGAATCAATTCACTAGGATTTCGATCAGGAAATTCGGAACAATCGCGCCGCTTTCTCGACGAGCCGCAACCGGCAGGGGCCGTCCGACCGGCGAACGATCGGCGAGGGCTCTTGGCCTCAGGCCGTTGCGGCGGCCCTGCGGCGAGGATTACGTGATCGGCCAGGGCAGGCACTCGGCCAACCCTCTCCCCAATATCCATTCCTGGTCTGTCTGCGAATATCCCATCTCCTGCGTGAACAGCGTCACCGCCTGCCGGTAGGTGCAGGTGGAGCGGCTCAGCATCACCGACAGATCGGTGCCCCAGAACGAACGGCGCGGCGAGAAGGCGTCGATGAGCCTGCGGACCTCGGGTTGGATGTTCTGGTACGGATAGGCGGCCGATGTGCATTCCGAGATCAGGGTCAGCTTGACGTGCACGTTCGGATATTTTGCGAGCGCAATGGTCTTGTCGAGCCGCAGCGTCGCGTCCTTCATGCCGCGCAGCCGGCCCATGTGGTCGATGATGATGCGCAGACCGGGGTGGCGCGCCGCCACCTCCCCGACCTCCGGCAGGACCGTGGGGGCATTCATCATGACCGGAATATTCAATCGCTCGGCCGCCGGCCAGAACCAATCCGCGATGCCGTTCTTGATCCAGTCCTGGTCCCAGGCGTGATGGAAGGTCAAGCGGACGCCGAGCATTCCGGGCTGATCCTTCCAGGTCTCGATCATTTGCCGGCCTTCCGGCTTGTCGATGGGGATTCGCCCCATCACGGCGAACCGCTCCGGATATTTCGCGGCGGCTTCGAGCGAATATTCCGAGCTGTCGCCCTCCCAGGAGGGCGGGATCAGGATGGCGCGATCGACGCCGGCGTCCTGCATCCTCTGGCGCAGATTTTCATAGCTGATCGGCTCCGGCAGGTGCGCGGTGCGGTTCGGCATCCAGGGACGTTCGGCGGTCGGGGCACGCCAGATGTGAAGGCCGGAATTGATGATCACCATTTTTGGTCTCTCCTTGCATTTTCGCGTTTCCGCCGAGACGAATTCGCTCGTTCATCGCGCTTCACCGAGCCTGATCGGAGCGCTTCCGGTCAGCCGGATTTTCGGGCCGTTTCGTGCAGGTCTATTTGCTGATGGCGAGAGCGCTCTTGATCACGTCGGGAGGGGTGGCCAGGATCGCGTTGCTGATACTCTGAGTCTCCAATCCGGACTTGGGATCGAGCTCCGCGCCCGCTTCGGCGGCCTGCTGCAAGAACTCGGGGTCTTCGGCGAGCCGGTCAAAAGCATTCCGAAGCGCCGCGATGCGGTCGGCGGGAACACCGGGCGGAACAATGAGCGCGCGCCCGATCGCGGATCCGGCGCTCATGAATTCCGCGACCTTCTTGCCGATCGGATCCGAGATCACCTCCTGCATCAACGGCACGTCGGGAAGCTCCTTGTGGCGCGCCAAACCCGACTGGATGATCGGCTTCACGTCCGCGCTGGTGACCTCGGGACGGTTCTTCCAGGCCGTCCACGCGCCGGTCACCATGTCGATCTCGCCGCGTGCGAGCGCGATCGGAAGGCTGGCGGTGCCCGGATAGCCGCAGATGATCTTGAACTTGAGCCCGCCGAACGTCTTCATGATCGCGGGATTGATGTAGGAAACGCCGACCGGCGTATTGCAGCCGACATTGATGGATGTCGTCTTGAGCTCCTGCACCGTCGTCGCCGGCGCGCCCTTGCGCACCATGAAGACGGCGTTGACGTTCGCAAACGAGCCGACGTAGGACAAGTCCTGCGCGCGCCATTTGCCGATTTCCGGATGCGTCAGCTGCACGATCGCGATCGTTTCCGGGAAGATGCCGATCGTCGAGCCGTCCCGGGGCGCCGTCTCGTAGAAGGACCGCATGACGCCGATTCCGCCCGGCTTGTTCTGGACGATCAAATTGGGATGGCCCGGAATATATTTGCCCATGTGAGCCGAAGCCAAGCGGGCGTAGATATCGTAGGAGCCCCCGGGCGGATAGCCGATGATGATCGGAATTGTTCGCCCGCGATAGAAGGCCGCCACCGCGTCCTGCGCATGCGCGCCGGCGCACGCCAAAAGCACCCCGGCCGAGAGCAGCGCGCTTCTCGGCCATCGGAAGGTCGGCGGGTGCGGTCACGCGCTTGATCATCGAGAGTTAGTCTACACTGTTCCGGCGCGTGCGTGGAGAAACGTTCTTGGGCGATCCGAACTGCGCGCCTTACGTGGAAGGCCATTCCTCAGGGTTACGCCGGCTGTTGATATGAGGGGGTGCCTGATCCAAGATGCTCGCCATCGAACGTGCCGGGAGCCCCGCATGACAACTGGAAAAGCCGACGTCGTCATTGTCGGCGTCGGAGCGACCGGCGCCATTCTGGCGGCCGAGCTCGGCAAGGCCGGCATGAAGGTCGTCGGTCTCGAGCGCGGTCCGCGGCACACCACCGCGGATTTCGCCGGGCAGGACGAATTGCGCTATTTCCAGCGGCAGGACCTGCGCCCGAATCCCAAGCGCCAGCCCGTCACCTGGCGACCGAACACCGACACGCGCGCGACCCCGCTTTCGCCGCTCAACTACGGCAATCAGGTGGGCGGCGGCAGCGTCCACTACGGTGCGGTGTCGTGGCGCTTTCACGAGGACGATTTTCGCGCACGATCGCAGACGATCGAGCGCTACGGCGCCGCTGCTATCCCGCAGGACTGCTCGCTCACCGATTGGCCGTTGAGCTACGCCGATCTCGAGCCCTACTACGATCGCGCCGAATACGACCTCGGGGTGTCCGGCAAAGCCGGCAATTTGCAGGGACGCAAGATCGAGGGCGGCAACATCTTCGAGGCGCCGCGCCAACGCGAGTTCCCATTGCCGCCTTTGTGCGTCGACACCTCGGCCCGCATTTTCGAGGAAGGCGCGAACAAGCTCGGTTATCACCCATTTTCCACACCGCGCGCCATCATCTCGGAAACCTACAAGGGGCGACCGGGTTGCAGCTACTGCGGTTTTTGCTCGACTTACGGCTGCCATATGGGCGCCAAGTCTTCGACGCTGGTGACCAAGATTCCGGAGGCCGACGCCAGCGGCAATTTCGAGCTGGTCACGGGCGCGATGTGCCATCGCGTGAACAGCGACGACAGCGGGCGCGTCACCGGTGTGTCGTATTACGGGCCGGACGGCTCCGATAATACGGTCGAAGCCGAGCTCGTCATCCTTTCTCCCTTCATCTACGACGTGGTGCGCCTGCTGCTGCTCTCCAGGACCAGCCGATTCCCCGACGGTCTCGCCAATTCGAGCGGCCATCTGGGCCGGCACATCATGACTCACATCGGCGGGCGGGTGTTCGTCGCCTTCGATGACCGCTTCGTCAACATGTTCATGGGGCCGACCGCGCAGAAGCATACGATCGATGACCTCAACGCCGACAATTTCGACCACGGCGGCCTGGGCTTCATCCGCGGCGCGCAGATCTCGGTGCAAGGTGCGGGCTTCGATGCAGGTCCGATCGCCGCAACAGTGGGCATGACCCCGCCACCGGGCACGCCGAGCTGGGGCACGCCCTATCGCGACTTCATCGCAAAGTATTTCGCCCGCCATGCCGCCCTCAACGCGCAGACCGAGAACCTTCCCTATGCGGATCAGATGATCGACCTCGATCCCAACGTGCGCGATGCGTGGGGACTGCCGGCGCCGCGCTTGACCTACGACTGGCGGCGGCCGAACGAGCGGGCGCGAGTTGAATACATGCTGGTCAAGAGCGAGGAGCTGGGACGTGCGATGGGTGCGTCCCATGTATGGCGCGCCAGGGAAAGGCCGGGCTCGCCGGGTGGGCACCATCAGGGCGGCGCCCGCATGGGGAGCGATCCCGGCATGTCGGTGGTGAACCGATTTGGTCAAAGCTGGGACATTCCGAACCTCTTCATCGCCGGCGGCTCGACCCATCCATCGATCGGTGGCTTCAACCCGACCCTGACCATGCAGGCGCTGGCTTACATGACGGCTGACGCGATCGTGAACCGGTACCGCAAGAGCCCGGGGCCGTTACTCTAGCCTTCAGCCCCGAGAGCGCCCGTGGTAAAAAGGTTGCCCGCCACGGGCCATGCCCGAAACTCGAGCAGTGGTTTGGGTCCGGTGCGCCGCGCTTTGCGTGGGACAACCAGAATGACAATGATCAAGGAGGCCGCCGATGATGGATCCGATCAGACGCAAAATGCTCGCAACCGGGGCCGCCGCAACCGTGGCCGCCGCAGCGCCGCAAGTCTTTGCTCAGCAGACCGGGCCAGGCGGCGCGGCCAAGTTTTACGAACGAGGCCCGGTGCGCATCCGCTATGAGGAGGCCGGTTCCGGCTTCCCGTTGCTGCTCATCGCCGGCGGTGGGTTGAACTCGGTGATGGCCGGCCTGGCCACCAGTCCCTTCGACCCGGTCGCGGAGTTCAAGGGCGAGTACCGCTGCATCTACGCGGACCTGCGCAACGCCAATCCGGGCCAGTCCAGCGGCCCGCTCGAGATCGACCGGCCCTGGGATTCCTATACGGATGACCATCTCGGCCTGATGGATCACTTAGGGATCGACAAGTTCATGGTGCTGGGCTTCTGCATCGGCGGCCCCTTCATCTGGAATTTGCTCAAGCGCGCGCCCGGTCGTGTCGTCGCCGCGGTGGCGGCGCAGCCGGTCGGGTTCCGGCCCGAAATGCCGACCCTCCTCTATGCCAGCGGCATGACCGGCTGGGGTCCGGATCTGGTCAAGCGCCGGCCCGAGATCACCATGCAGATGATCGACAAGTTTCTGTTCGGGTTGTACCGCGCCAACCCCGATTTCGTTTTCACCGTGACGCGCGATTTCGTGCGCAATTGCCAGACGCCCGTCCTGATCCTGCCGGACGATATCCCGCCGCATCCCTACGCGGTCGCCATGGAATGCGCGATGCTGGCGCCGAAGGCCGAGGTCAGCATGTTCCCGTGGAAGGAGCCCAAGGAGCGGATTCCGCTGGCGGTGCGCCAGATCCGTTCGTTCCTCAAGGCGCATCGGCTGGCCGCGGCCTAGGCGGCGGTGTCCAAGCAACAGGGGCGGCAGGTTTGGTCCTGCCTCCCGGGAACAGGCGAAGAGGGGCTCAGGTTAGGATGAATGCGTTCAAAATCGGCTTTTCATTCGCTGTCGTGTTTTTGATCGGCATCTGCACGGCGGACGCCCAGACAGTTTTGAGGGTCGGCACGAATGCGATCGGCAGCCCTTGGAGCTTCCATGATGCCGCCTCGAGCTCGGAACGCGGAATAGCGATCGATCTCGTCAAGGAGATCGGTAAAGACCATGGATATTCGATCCAGCTCGTGCCGATGCCGACGATCGTGGAGCTCATTCCGGCGCTGACCGCCCACAAGATCGACCTTATCGCGGCCAATATGCTGGTGTCGCCGGAGCGCCAGGCATTGATCGATTTCTCGCAGCCGCTCTTCGTCGCCGGCGATGGCCTCCTCGTCCTCAAGAGTGATACCAGGGACTATAGGTCGATTGAGGATTTGAAAGGTGCGGTGATCGGAACCCAAGCGGGAAGTCCTTTCGTGTCGCTGATCCAGAAGACGGGACTTTTTCCCGACCTGAAAATCTACACCAGCGTGTCGGATGCCATGCAGGCGGTCGGCGACGGGCGAATTAGGGCAGCCGTCGTCGGCAGCCTGACGGCGGCCTATGAGCAACATCTCGGGCATTTTTCAAATCTGCGGATCGTGGGGGCCTATCGGCCGTTGATTGCCGCGCCGGATGCGCTCGGTGTCCGCAAGACGGACGGCGAGCTCCTGCAGAATATCAACACGTCACTGGACAAGCTGAAGGCCAATGGGACGATGAAATCGATCTTTGCGAGCTATGGCATCGACTGGACACCCCCAAAGCCCAATTGAGCAGGGTATCCCGGGAGTCTGGCCACCAGGCTTGCGGTAAATCAAACGGATCGAAGAGCGGCTTTCGCTCCCCGACACCCGCTCGGTCACGACGGACCGTGCCTGCCGAAACACCGACGCAAATATCGCCCCCCGGCTGCAAAGACATAGCCTGTCAAAGCGAGTGCCGACCCGGCAGCGACGAGCACGCCCTCCATGTAGTAGCCGCCCGCTCCGAAAGTGAACGGACTGACCTGTGTAACGATGGTGCCGCCCCCGACACCGGCGGCCAGGAGCACTCCGAGAATGGGACGTCCGATCCATCGCCAATCGACGACCGCGAATAGGGCGCCCGCCACGACCACCGCTGCCCAGGCGAGATAGCGCGCCATGTCCGCGGACAGATTCATCTTCGCTCGCCGCGCTTGAGCGCCACGGCCAGAAACGCCGCTCCCGACGAGCCGGCGGCGGGCGCGGGAGTTGGGGACGGTGCCGAGGACATGACGGCGAAGCTACGGCATCCGGCCGGGCGGGCCAATGTCCGGCGGTGCGATTCCGAGGTTGCGAACGATCGCTTGACGCGACCGTGCAAATCAGTGGATTGAGGAAATTGAAACTCCCGGAGTGTGGGTCGTAGGGCGCAATCGCTTTATTGCGCCGCTCCGCCCAGCCGGTTGCGCCTGAGCTCAAATGTAGGGGGCGGGGCGCCGCCGGTTGGCGCAATTAAGCGATTGCGCCCTACCAAAGCCCCGCGGAAACTGCATGGCTCCGAGGCCATGAAAAGGGCGATCCATTGTTTGCAGATTGTATTTTCAATGCTGCCAGCGCCCGCAGCCATGCATTTTTGTTTGGTCGTAGGGCGCAATCGCTTTATTGCGCCGCGCCGCGGAGCGCAGCTGCGGACCACTATGCAAATCTTCGCCCATTATGCTAAATGTTGTTGTGAAAAGGCTTTTCGACCCATGGAGACCGTTTGATGGCGCTCAGAACGCTCGTCGCCGCCACCGTGGCTGCCGTCGCGCTTGCGACTCAAGCGTCGGCGCACGCTCCGGCACCCATGATCCCGACCGCGCTGGTGGAGGATGTGAAAAGCGCCACCGCCGACATCGAGTTCATGGACTATGTCGGCAACGGCCAGGTGATCAAGCTCGCGCCCGGCGACGTCCTGGTTCTCAGCTATCTCAAGTCCTGCGAGCACGAGACCATCACCGGCGGCACCGTGATCGTGGGCGCGGATCACAGCGATGTCCGCGACGGCCAGATCGTCCAGGCCAAGGTCCCGTGTGACGGCGGCAAGATACGGCTGACCTCTCAGCAGGCGAGCAAGAGCGCCGCCAGCGCGTTCCGGCTCCAGAGTGCGGACATCCAGCCGACGCTCTATGCGCGCACGCCGCTGGTCCAGCTCCCCAAGGTCCTGGCCAGCGGTGACCGTACCCTGCTGATCGAGCGCGTCGACCGTAAGGGCGAACGCCACGAGCTCAAGATCGACGACACCACCGCGGCCGCCGGCTTCTACGATCTGGCCACGGTGAACATCAGCCTTGCCCGCGGCGCCATCTACGATGCGAGCATCGGCGGCCACAAAATGCTGTTCCAGATCGACGCCAAGGCTACTTCCGGCCCGCGCCGGTCGTCAGCCGCCTGCTGCGCTTCCAATAGCCCCGTCCGGCCGCAGCGTCCATGGATCCGGTTCGCCTGCGCGCGGCAGCAGCAGGCGTTCTGATCGCGCTCGCCGCGGGTCTCCTCGCCGCCTCACCCGCGCTCGACGCCTTTCCGGGCTTCTCGATCGACTTGCTGACCATGCTGCGCTGGCGCGCCTTCGGCGACGCGCACCCACCGGCGTCCTCGCCCACGGTCGTGCTCGCGCTCGACGAGGAAACCTTCCGGACCGCGCCGTTCGAAGGCAGTCCGAGCGTCACCTGGACGCCCGAGATCGGCCGGGTGTTGACCGCGATCATCGACGGCGGCGCCAAGGTCGTGGGTTTCGACATCGTGTTCCCGACCTCGATCGAGCAATCAGAGGTGCCGTTCGGCGACGACACCCTGGGCACCCGTTTGCGCGGCTTCGACCGGGACTATCTGCGTGCGCTCGCGCTCGGCGCGCGCGCCGGCAAAGTCGTGCTCGGCGAGGTCCAGCATCAGGACAGTCCGGTCCTGCCCTCGCCCGGCCAGCGCGCCGCGGTCGGATTCGGACGCAACATCCGGGCGCTGAACGCTTACGACGATCCCGACGGCGTGATCCGACGCATGCCGCTTCAATTCACGGTCGATGGCGAGCCGGTACCCTCGATGGCAGCGGAGCTGGCCGCGCGCGCGACCGGTGCACCGGTATCCGCGAAGCTCGCAACCGCCGGCGCCGTGGCGGACACGATCACGCTCAACTTCGCGGGCGGCGCCGACGACATTCCGACCTTTTCGCTCGCCGATCTGCTGCGCTTGCGTCGAGAAGGACGACAAGGACTTCTTCCGGCGCCATTTCGACGGCAAGGTCGTGCTGATCGGCACGGTGCTCGACGTCGAGGACCGCAAGATCACGTCCAAGCGTTTTGCCACCGCGCCCGAAGGCGCGCGCGCGGAGCGCTGTGCGCTGACGGCGCCGGCGGTCGCACCGACGTTCATCCGCGACTCGATTGCCGGCGTGTACATCCACGCCACGGCGGTGAACAACCTCATGCGGGGCGACGCGCTGATCGAATTTTCCCGCGCCGGCACCGGGATCGCGTCGTTCGTGCTGGCGGCGCTCGCGATCGCGGCCGCGCTGGCGCTCGGGCCCACCGCAGCGGCGTTCAGCTTCCTCGGGATTGCGGCAGTCTGGACCGCGGGCGCGACGATTGCGTTTCGAGGCGCGCTGGCGGTACCGCTGGTCGAGCCGCTGTTGACCGCGCTGGCCGCGCTCGGCGCGGCGATCAGCTATCGCCTCGTCGTCGCCGACCGCATCATGGTCGCGCAGTTGGCTCAGAAGCGGGCGCACGAGGCCGAGATGGCGAGCGCCGCGGCCATCCAGCGGGCAATGCTGCCGAGCATGCAGTCGAGCGACTTCGCCGAAGGCCAGCTCGATATTTTCGCCCACATGGTGCCGGCGCGCGAGGTCGGCGGCGACCTGTACGACGTCGTCGGATTGGACGCAAACCGGGTCGTGGTCACGATCGGCGACGTTTGCGGCAAGGGCGTTCCGGCCTCGCTGTTCATGGCGATCACGCAAACGATCATGCGGCTGGTGGTCCGTTCCGGCCAAGACCTTCAGGCGGAGATCAATGCCGCCAACAAACGCCTGGTCGCCGACAATCGAGAAGACCTGTTCACGACTCTGTTCTGCGGCGTGATCGATGCGCGCCTCAGGCACATTGATCTATTGCAACTGTGGTCACAATCCGCCCCTGGTCCTGCGCCGAGGCGAGAGCACCTTCGAGCCCTTGCGCAACTGCGGGCCGCCGCTCGGGGTCCTCGAAGAAAGCAATTATGTGCCGCGCTCGATCGCGCTGGCGCACGGCGACATGCTGTTGCTCTACACCGATGGCGTGACCGAAGCCGAAACCTCCCAATCCGCCCAGTTCGGGATGAAGCGTCTCGAAGCGGCGATTCTCGAGCAGCGCGGGCAACCCGCGCGCAGCGTGGTGGAGCACGTCATCAAGCGCGTGGCGGAGTTCGCCAAGGGTGCACCCCAGTCCGACGACATCACATGCGTCGCGGTCGTTCGGAACGAGCGGTGATTGATTTTTTCCACCAAAACCGGGTAAGCCCATGACCGCACTTCCGCCGGCTCCGCCCAACCCATCGTCGGCGCGTGCAGCCTTCGTAATCGCCGGAATGGGTGCAATTTCCGGCATGCTGTCATACCTGCTTTTTACCCAGTTCTATCTGTTCGGCGGTTTTGCTGCTCCCGGCCTGTGCTTTGGCATCGCCCTGATCACGGCGGGTCGCTATCTGCAAATCAAGAGCAAGTTCGAGCTCGGGATGCTGCTTGTGCTCAGCATTCTCGGCTGGATGCTGGCACAAGATGCCGCGCAATCCGTTTATGACCTTTATCCTGACCCTTCCGGAACAAGCCTGGACGATTCCCAACCAATTCCCGTCGATTGGTACTATCCCTACAGGCTCGCAATATCCGGGTTGTTGGCAGGGCTCGTCTGGAGCCTCTTCATTGCGATGGCGGTCTCGATCGCCGACAAGACCTTCCGCAATTTTTTCGACTGGGCAACCGTTGTTCTGATCGGAGCGGCCGCCGGGCTGATCCTGCAATTCGCCACCACGAATATCCTGTGGCCTCCCGTCACCGGTCCTGGCTTCTTCGCCACGATGGTCGTCTGGCAGGCAGCGGTCGCGGCCCGCATCGGGTACCTGGTCGCCGGATCGCACAGCAGCAGGCGGACATGACCGGCCGTGTTGCACGCGTCGCGCGCTGCGCGATTTGGGGTTTGGCAAAGTCTTGCACGAATCACCGAAACGGTATATTCGGGAAATTGAAACTCACGAAGTGTGCCCCGGGCGGGAAGCCGCGCCGGGGCCTTTTAATGTCCGCGATCCGCCGCTCCGCTCGAAAGCCATTGCCCCGCCGCAAGCCCGCCGCTTGTTCTTTTTCCTGTATTTAACAAGCTAACAAGCTCCGCCGCGGCACCCACAATCCTGCCTGTTCGGGGCGACGCCTCCAGCGCCCGCTCGGGTCCTTCATCTCGAGGCGTTGCCTTCATGCGCAGTCCGGTGTCAGGTCGGATACCAGCTCGGCTTGCGTTTCTCGCGGAAGCTCGCGATCCCTTCGAGCGCCTCCGGGGTCTTGGGATCGTGCGGCGCTTGGTTGGCCAGGATGGCCGACAAGGTCGGGGAAGCGTATTGGGCGGCGGCGGTCTTGAGCGTCCTGACCGCACCCGGCGCAGCCTGCAGGAACTCATCCGCCATCCGCTCCAGCGTCGCGTCGAGGGCATCGGCGGCGCAGACTTCGTGCGCCAATCCCAAGCGCAAGGCTTCGGCGGCGCCGATCCGCTCGCCCGAGAGCCCATAGCGACGGAACTGGCGATGTCCGATCGCGCGCACCAAGAATGGAGCGACCCCGAGTGGAGGCATCCCCACCCGCACCTCGGGGATCGAGAAGAAGGCGCCATCGGCCGCAATGACGGCATCGCAGCAGGCCGCGAAGGCGGCGCCGCCGCCGACCGCCGCGCCGTGCACCACCGCCAGCGTCGGCTTCGGCAAGGCATCCAGGCTCGCCAGCACGTCCCGCAACGAAAACCGCGCGGCCGCGGCCGCAGGCGGATGTGGGGGCGCCGCCGCGCGCGCCAGATCGGCGCCGGTGCAGAAATGACGTCCGCTTCCGCGCAAGACCACGATGCGCGCCGCCTCGTCGGCGGCCAGCGCGGCGAAGGCCTGGCCGAGCTCATCGAGCATGCGCTGATCGAAAGCGTTGCCGCGCTCGGGCCGGTTCAACAGAACCGTGGCGATGCGGCGGGCCGACACCTCGACCGCGATGGTTTGAAAGGTCACGTCCGGCACCTCATCGCATGTACCCGCCGCCCATAGCTCTACGCGCCGGTGGCTCGCACCTGTAAACCCCCGGGGCTTGCCCGGCACGCAGGGGATTCCAACTCCTAAAGCATTTTCAGGGAAAAGCCCGCCCTCGCCAACGAATAGTGTTGCCGAAAGATCACGCGTTCGGGCGACGGTATGGTCGTGCCCGATCGTGCTTGACGCCCGCGCCTCCGCATGCACAGATTATAAGAAAATAAGAATAATTGTTGCGGGGCAGGGGTGGCGTTATGTTGTGTCGCGATTTTGTCGCCGGCGTATTGCTCGCCGGGACTTTGAGCGCGTGCGCGGCTGTCGATTTGACGGTCGCACCGCGTTACGACACCGTCAGTCGCAGCATTGCGCAGGCGCGCAACGAATCCATTCTTCTCAACATCGTGCGGGCGAGCCACGATTATCCGTTGAGCTTTTCGACCATCAGCCAAGTCATCCCGCAGATGACGAACACGACCACGGTCGGGATGCCCTCCTTCCTGGAGGGACCCAACCCGCAGTGCCTCAACGTCAATGCCGGTGCCATCGGGGCCGCCGGCGCCGCCAGATGCCTCACGCCGCCCGGCACCCCGGGCCGCGACATCATCTTCGGCAATACCAACAATCTCACCGACGCCATCGCGGTGCAGACGCAATTCAACCTGTCCACGCAAGAGACCAAGGATTTCTACAACGCCCTGCTGCGTCCGGTCGATCTGTACATTCTGAATTTCTTCATCCGGCAGGGGTACTCGCGCGAGCTGCTGTTCTGGCTGTTCATGGATTTGGTCGAGGTCACGATCGGAACCGCGGCACGCTGGGATTCCAGTTCAACCCGCCCGTATGATTACGGCTGTCCGCAGCAAGATCCCAGAAAGCGCTGCTTCCGGGAGTGGACCGAATTGGCGACGGTCACCGGCCTGTCGGTGGACCAGCACACGGAAAAGGGCGAAAACGGCAAGATCGCCTCGTTTTCCCGGTTCTGCTTCGACGATGTCTTGGGTCGCCGCGGGTCAAGCCGCGATGGACCAGGCGAGCCCGGGACGGCTGCAATACATCATGGCCAAATACGTGGATCCCGGCACCCTGCAGGCGCTTTCACCCAAATGCGGCTCACCATGGCCGAAGGAGACCGATACGAAGCCGCCACCGATACGCTCAAGTTCCATGTGGGCCCGTTGCAGTTCGAAATTCTGCCGCGTTCGGCCTATGCGATCTATCAGTTTCTCGGCAAGCTGTTGCGGCAGCAGAACGGGGGGCTGGAATTCGACGAGAGCCAGATACCCGAATACATTCGAAAAGAGGATATACGGCCGGAATTGTCCACCGTGAGGGAGGACAAGCAGCTTCTCAACGTAGTGCTCAATCAGTCTACTTCCGCGTGTTTCGCGGAAACGCGTTTCATCGACGGCTATTACTGCGTCCCGGAGGAAGGATCAGCCAATACCAAGCGCATTTTCAGCTTGTTGGCGCAGCTGCTGGCGCTGCAGACCTCGGCCTCCGATCTGGCCATCACGCCGACCGTGCATACGGTCCAATAGCGGAGCAGGCGGCCGATTGCCGGGTCTCGGCGGAAATCATGGCGGTGTAATTCTCGAATCGCGCCGAGCATGCGAGAATATCCCTCGATCCCGACGATGGATCGAACCCGGCCAAGCTGCTCGGAGCCACGATCATGCAACCGCTGCCCGACCGCCTGCCACTGGTGATCGGCGTGACCGGGCATCGCGATCTGCGGGACGAGGACCTGGCCCGGCTCGAGGTCGAGGTCGCCAACGTCATCGCGCGCCTGCGGCTCGACTATCTCGGCCCCGATGACGAGACCCCGATCATCGTCCTGTCCGCCTTGGCGGAAGGCGCCGATCGCCTGGTGGCGCGGGTGGCGCTGGCGCAGGGCGCGCGGCTCATCGCTCCGCTGCCGCTGCCGCGCGAGGAATATCTCCGGGACTTCGAGCCCGGCCTGAAGCCGGGCAATGTCGCCGAATTCGATGCGTTGCTGGCGCAGGCCATCGCCGCCCCGGTCATGCCCTTTACGCATGGAAACTCGCTGGAGGCGGTGCGCACCAATTCCAAGAAGCGCGCCGAGCAATATCGCGCGGTCGGCCTGTTCATCATCCAGCACTGCAATGTCTTGCTTGCGATCTGGGACGGTGACGAAACCAATATGGCGGTCGGCGGCACCGCCGAGGTCGTCAAGTTCACCCGGGAGGGCATACCGCTCGAGGTCAGCCGCTCGGCGCGGGCCAGCCTCGACGGATCGGAGATCGGGCCGGTGGTCCACGTCGTGGCGGCGCGCCGCAAGCAGGGCTCGCCGGCCCGCGCGGTCGCGGTTCAAAGATGGGGACGCGCCGTCATCGACCATTATCGCGGCGGCGCGCTCAAACGAGGTTTGGACCGCGTCCTCGGATTTGCCGGCCGCCTGTTCCGGATCGAACCCTCGGACGGGCGGGCGCAATTGTCCGACGCGGACCGGCGTGAGCTCGATGCCTGGGAGACGTTCGGCCTGCTGGTCGCGCTCACCCGGCAATTCAACCAGTGAGGCGGCGGCGCTGGTGTCCGCCAAACCGGGCCGCGCCAAGATGGCCCAGAGCCTCGATTACCTGTTCGACGGCATCGATCCGCAGGCGTCCGAACGGTCCGATCCCAAGCACCTCGCGCTCACGCTGGCGCCGCGCTGGTCGCGCCTCTATTCCATCTCCGACGCGCTCGCGAGCGATTGCCAAACCCAATTCAAGCGCGACTGGCTCTTGTTGTTCCTGCTGACGTTCTCGGCTTTCGTTTGCTTCGCCATGTTCTCCTACCAGGCGATCGAGCCTCTGCTGATCGCCTACAGCTGCCTTTACGTGCTGATCTTCATCGTGTTCCTGGGCGCGCGCCGGGGCCGGCATCAGGAGCGCTTCCTCGATTACCGGGCGCTCGCCGAGGCGCTGCGGGTGGCGGTCTATTGGCGGCTGGTGGGCATCGGATTGCGGCCCGCCGACGTCAAGGCGGACGCAGTGGGCGATGGTGCCAATGTCGACGCCCATACGGTGGGGGTGCTCGCCAACGCCTATCCGCTCAAGCAACCGAGCGAGCTCGCCTGGGTGAAAATCTGCCTGCGGACGCTCGAATTGCTCGATCGCGCCGAAGGCGTGGCGCACGAACGTGCGCTCGACCCGGTCTGTCACGGCATCGTCCGCCGCTGCTGGGTGTATGGGCAATACGCCTTTTTCCGGCGCCGGGGGTTCCACCACAACAGCGTGGCGGAATCGCTGGAGACCTGGGCCAGCGTGCTCTTGATGATGACCGCATTCTTGCTGGTGCCCTTGATCCTGTTCGTCCATATCGGCAAGACCGTGTTCTTCGGCGTCGATCTCCTGATGATCATCGGATTGCTGCCCGGATCGGCGGCCGCGCTGGCCGCGTTCTCCGAGCGGCTCGCCTTCAAGGCGCAGGCCCGGCAATATGATCGCATGCGCATCCTGTTCGAGCGCGCCTACCAGCTCCTGCCCGAGCGAATCGACGCCTCCACCGCGTCGCTGGTGCGGGCGGTGTATCGCGAGCTCGGCGTCGAGGCCATGCGGGAGAATGCCGAATGGGTCGCGGTCTACCGGCAGCGGCCGATCGAGCCGCTGTCATGACGGCGATGGCGGCGCGCCGGCGCTGCGCCGTGCTGGCGGCCGCACTCGCGCTCGCGGGCACGATGTGCCAGGCACCGGCTGCAGCCGCCCAATCGGCGCGGCGAGCTTCTTCGCCGGAAAGCAGATCAACTTCATCTGCGGGGCGGCCGTGGGCGGCGGCTACGACGCCTTGGCGCGGCTCGTGGCGCGCCACCTCGGAGCGCACATTGCAGGC
This sequence comes from uncultured Alphaproteobacteria bacterium, assembly GCA_963744275.1. GTDB lineage: Bacteria > Pseudomonadota > Alphaproteobacteria > Rhizobiales > Xanthobacteraceae > VAZQ01. Next base: position 123,639 of record CAVUSX010000011.1, on the reverse strand, counting down.
AATCCGAGCGTCGTCGTGCAGAACATGCCGGCGGCCGGCAGCCTCGCCGCCACCAACCTCATCGCCAATACGGCCCCGAAGGACGGCCTCACGATCGCGCTCGTGCAACGCGGCATGTTGCTGGCGCGGCTCAGCAATCCTGCTGCGGTGCGCTTCGATCTCGACAAGCTCAACTGGATCGGCAGCCTGTCGAGCGAGGTGGGGCTGGCCTTCGCCTGGTACACGTCCGCTCACAAGACCGCCGAGGATCTGTTCGACAAAGAGCTGATCGTCGGCGGGCATACCGGGGTCGATCCCGAGCTGACGCCGCGGCTTTACAACGCGGTGCTCGGAACCAAATTCAAGATCGTGACCGGCTACAACGGCACCGCCGACATCGGTCTGGCGATCGAGCGCGGCGAGGTCGAGGGAATCGGCGACTGGTCGTGGTCGAGCCTCAAGAAGCAGAAGCCGGATTGGATTCGCGACCGCAAGATCACGCCGCTCCTGCAAAGCGGGTTGCAGAACGATCCCGAGCTGCCGAACGTGCGCAACGCGCTCGAGTTCGCCAAGACCGATTCCGACCGCAGGGTCATCGAGCTCTACCTCACGCAAAAGAAGGTGGCGCGGCCGCTCATCGCCCCGCCCGGCGTTCCGGCGGAGCGGCTCGCGATGTTGCGCGCCGCGGTGGCGGCGCTCGCCCATGACCCGGCGTTCCTGGCCGATGCCGAGAGGTCGGGCCTGGAAGCCGATCCGATCTCCGGCGCGGCCGTCGACGAGGTGGTGGCCCTGATCGGCTCGACGCCTCCCGACATCGCTGAGCGCTATGCCAAGGTGTTCGCGGCGCCGTGACGTCTCCTGCGACCCCAAGGGTCGGCGCGCTTTCAGGCGCCGGTCGGGTTGTCGAGCGCGCGGCGAATGACCTCTCGAATCCGGCCGTCCGAGAGGAACAGGTCGTGGTTGATCAAACCCCAGCCTTCCTTGGAGGCGTCGATCACGTGCAGCCCCAACCGCTCGAGCTGAGCTTTCTGAGCGGCTCCGACCCGGGTCACCCCGCCGGCCATCCATCGCGACAGCGCGAGCGCACGATCGTTCGTCGCCGTCAGAACCGTGATGTTGCGGGCAATGGGGCCGATGTGATCGATCGAGGATGTGAACACGTCCATGTCGATATCCGGCGACGCGAACACCACCGCTCCCAGGCGCTCGGCGACCGCGTCGCCGTGATGCGCATAGAGCTGTCGCAGCGCCTCCAGGGTCAGCATGGTGCCGATGCTGTGCGCCACGATATGGAGGCGTCCGACCGTCGGGCTCGCCATCAATCCGTCGAGCACCTTCTCCAGCGCGTCGCGCGACCACATCGCGCTGTCGCGGTCATAGCCGTAGTCCAGCAAATTCGCCTTGGACGGCCAGGAGAACGCCATGGTGTCGCCGTGGAACCTGATGCCGTCCGACAGGCGCGCGGCGTCGAGCACCGCGGTCTCGAATGTCTGGTTGAAGCCGTGGACATAGATCAGCACGTCGCGGGCGCCCGCCGACGGTCCGGGCAGGTCGCCGATTTGCGGCACCGGCTCGATCGCGTCGAGGCGCCAATCGTCGAGCCCGACCGAGGCGAGCGCGAACCGGCCCTCGCCCGGCGGCGTGAGCTTGGCGTGCATGATGCTCAATGCGGACGCACGCTCGGCTCCAAACCAGGGTTTCGCACGCGCGCCGTCCACGGCCTTGCGGTTGGTCGCCACCATGAGGGTCGGGTCGGTCGAGATTTGCGAGGCGTCATAGCGAGTGCCGGTCGACGCCAGGCTGGCGCAGCCGCCGAGCGCGAGCACGGACGCCGAGGCGAGCCCGTGCAGCACGCTGCGGCGTGAAGCGGTGCCGTCGGGAAATGTCATAATGCGAGCCGTCATGTCGGGATCGATCAGCCGGAGCACCCGGGCGCGCAGCGTCGCCGCCCCGCGCTCTGCCTGCAGCCGGATAGCGGCGACAACAGGGCGCGGCGCCCCCGAGAGGTAAGTCGGTAGCTGCGGATTCCGAAGGAAGATGCGCGACCGGGCCGGGAGGGGCTCGGATCGCCGCCGCTCAGGTCTTCTTGGAGGGCGGCAGGCCGAGCTGCTTGCGGGTCGCGGCGCCTAGCCGCCAAGTCTCACCGCCCGCCGCCACCCGTTCATTGATGTAGCCTTCCGCTCGATCGAGCCGCTCCGCGAACGACGTCGGCTTCTCCTCGACGGTCGACCAGTAATCGTTGAAGAAGGCGCGCACCATGCCGCGCCGGCGATCAATTTCCTCCAGGTCCGGCGCGCTGTCGGATTCGACGCCGACCCGGCTTTCAGGCTCGACGCTGACCCGGCTTTCGGTTTCGATGCTGATCCGACTTTCCGGCGCAACTTCGATCTGGATTTCGGGCCGGATGTCCTGCGGGGCCGCCTCCTGCGGCGCGGCGCGGCTGGCGATTTCGTGGCCCGCGATCTCGGGCGGCGCATCCGGCGGCGGCCCGGCCTTGCGCGGCCCGGCCGGCGTCCTGACGAACTCGACGGCGCTTTTTATCCAGCCCAACAGCTTCACACCGACCCCCGTGGCAATTCGGAGCGAGTGAATATTATAGATGACCCGCGATGGCTTGGGCAGGGACCGCCACGGAATTGAGGCGATCCTGGTCTGAGCCACCGGCCGGCCGCAGCCTTCGCTTTAGTTGCGCGCGACCGGCAACGTCACGGTAAAGCAGTTGCCCCGCTCCGGATGGTAGGCCGCATCGCCGCCGTGCCGGCGTGCGATCTGCCGCACCAGCGCAAGCCCGAGGCCGGTGTCCTTCGGCCCGCTGCGTCCGGGAATGCGGTAGAACGGCGAGAACAAACCCTCCCGCGCCGCCGTGGCGATCACCTCTGCGCGATCCGATACGCTGAGCATTGCCTGATCGCCCTGCCGCTCGATCGCGACCTCGACCGGCGGCTCGCCGTGCAGCTTCGCGTTCTCGACCAGGTTGCGGATCATCCGGCGCAGCAGCGCCGGATCTCCCCGCACCATCACGGACTGTCCGCGCACGCTGCAATCCTCGTAGCGCGCGCATTCCTCGGCCGCGAGCGCCGCGAGATCGATGTCCTCGCGCAGATCGAGCCCCTCGGTGGCGTCGAGGCGACTGACCAGAAGGATTTCATCGATCAGCTGGTCGAGCTCGGCGATGTCGCGCGTGAGCTCCGCCTTGCGGGCGGGCTCCGCCTCCACCAGCTCGAGACCGAGCCTGATGCGCGTGAGCGGCGTGCGCAGCTCGTGGGACGCGTTGGCGAGCAGCATCTTGTGGGCGTCGACCAGGCTTTCGATGCGGGCGGCCGCCTGATTGAAGCTTTGCGCCAGTTGCGCCACCTCGTCGCGGCCCTCGACCTTGACGCGGGCGCGCAGATCGCCGGCGCCGAGCGATTCGACGCCGCGCTGCAAGCGCTCGAGCCGGCCAGTGAGCCGGCGCACCACCGGCCGGGCGCCGAGCGCGACCGCGAGCGCGATCGATCCGAGAAACGCCGCCATCAGCGCCGCGCTCGGCCGCGGCGAGAACGGCAGCCGCGCCACCAGCCAGCGTCCGTCCGGAAGCCGGATCGACACCGCCGGACCGGCCGCGGTGCGCAGCCAGCTGCCGGCACGGCCGCGGTTGGGAGCCGGCAGCGGCCGGCCGGCGGCGGCAAGCGGTTCGTCAGTCCGGCCGAACAGGGCGAGATCGGCGCGCAGACGCCGCGCCAGACGGTCGATCGCCTGCTGTTGTGCCGCGGCCGGCGCACTGGCCGGAGGGACCAATTCGGCGATGACCTCGCCGGCGACCTCGATCGGCTGCTCGAACGGGAGCATGCCGGCGCTCGAAGTGCCAGACCAGGCCGGCGGTGAGCACGACCAGAAACAGGCTGGCCACGATCGTGAGATAAACCTGCAGATAGAGGCGTCGCATGTGCTTCACTAATCTTGGGCTTTGGCGAACACATAGCCGGCGCCGCGAACCGTGATGATGCGGCGTGGTTTCTTGGGATCGTCCTCGATCGCCGCCCGGATGCGGGACACGTGCACGTCGATCGAGCGGTCGAATGCCTCGATCGCCTCGCCCTTGACCAGGTCCATCAGCGCGTCGCGCGACATCACCCGGCCGGCATGCTCGGCGAGCGCCAGCACCAGGGCGAATTGATAGCCGGTGAGCGGACGCGGCATGCCCTCGAGGCGGACCTCGCGCGCGCCGCGGTCGATCTCGATCCTGCCGAAACGCAGCACGTCGGGTTTGCGCTCCGCCGCGGCCGCGGCGCAGGATCGCGCGCAGGCGCGCCAACAGCTCGCGCGGCTCGAACGGCTTCGGCAGATAATCGTCGGCGCCCATCTCCAGGCCGACCACCCGATCCATGGGATCGCCACGGGCCGTCAGCATCAGGATCGGTCCATCGGAACGCCCGCGCAGCCGCCGGCAGATTTCCAGCCCGTCGGTGTCCGGCAGCATCAGGTCGAGGATGACGGCATCCGGGGCTTCGCGATCAAACAGCGCCAGGCCGCGCGCTCCGTTCTCGGCATGAATGACATGGAAACCCGCCTTGCCGAGATATTCCGCGACCATGCCGGCAAGGCGGGAATCGTCTTCGATCAGGAGGATGCGTTCACCCACTTATGCTGATCATGGCTGTCGGTCACGAATGTCGTTCCAAGTACCAATCAGAATGCCGGCTCAACCATGGTTCCAGGGCGCGAAGGGACCGCCGTGGAGAACCGCCACCCAATCCGCCACTTTGCGGCGTTGCTCCGGGTTGAGCACATCGGAGGCGTCGGCCGCCGCCTGGGCAATCCGCTTGCTGGCGGTTTCCGCGAGGCCGATCTGCTGCGCGCGCAATTGCTCGATTGCACTACGATCGATGGTGGGGGCGGTCAAGAGCGCGACCGCCTGGCCGTGCGCGGCTTGCGCCTTCTCGCGCAGCGGCAGCAGATCGGCGACGGCCGCCTTGGCGATGCCGGCGATCTTGGCCTGTTGCTCCGCGGTGGCGTCGAGCTCGATCGCCATATGCTTGGTCATGCGGTCGATGCGGTCGTCGATTTGCGCCGGCGTGAGCGGGCCGCTCATGAAGCCGCCGCTCATCATCCCGCCACCCATCATCCCGCCCTGATGCCAGGCGCGCCAGGCGAATCCCTGCCCGAACGCCGTGCTGAGCATATTGCCGGTGAACCCGGCCACGAGGGCGACCGCGAGCAGGGCGATCACGAAGATGCCCCTGCGGCCCCGGCAGCGGCCCGTGGGGGCCGGACCTTGGCTTGGGCTTGGGCTGGAAGAGGTTGTGTTGCTTTGATCCGTCATGCTGGGCTCCTATCCGGGTCACAGGCCGAACGCGCCTGCCCTCGCCAAGCTAGGGCGGGCCGTTTTCCGCGCCGTGTCCGGCAGGTAAAGTTTTGTAAAGCCGACGCCCGCCCGACCCCCCGATAGCAAACCTTGATCGGGGCCCCCGGAACTGCCACATCCAGCGCACCATGAACGTTCCCATTCGCCCCCCCGAGAGTGCCCAGGCCGGACCGCGGCCGGCGACCGAGGTCGATCGGCGCCGCACCTTTGCGATCATCTCCCATCCCGACGCCGGCAAGACCACGCTGACCGAGAAGCTGCTGCTGTTCGGCGGCGCCATCCAGCTCGCCGGGCAGGTCAAGGCCAAGCGCGACCGGCGGGCGACCCGCTCCGACTGGATGGCCATCGAGCGCGAGCGCGGCATTTCGGTGGTCACCTCGGTGATGACCTTCGAATACGACGCCCGCGTGTTCAACTTGCTCGATACGCCGGGCCACGAGGATTTCTCGGAGGACACCTACCGCACCCTGACGGCGGTCGATTTCGGCCGTGATGGTGATCGATGCCGCCAAGGGCATCGAGGCGCGCACCCGCAAGCTGTTCGAGGTCTGCCGGCTGCGCGACATTCCGATCATCACCTTCATCAACAAGATGGACCAGGAGAGCCGCGACCCGTTCGATCTCATCGACGAGATCGAGAAGACGCTGGCGCTGGACGCCGCGCCGGTCAATTGGCCGGTCGGCCGCGGCCGAGATTTCATCGGCACCATCGACGTCGAATCCGGCGGCGTGCGCCTGCTCAAGGGCGACGCCGGCACCGCCGGCAAGCTGCGCGTGATGACGATATCCGAGGTGGCGGCCCTCAACCCCAAGGTGGACGCGGCCGCCGCCCAGGCCGAGTTCGATCTGGTGCGCGGCGCCGTCCACCGCTTCGACATGAATTCGTTCCGCGAAGGCCATCTGACCCCGGTGTTCTTCGGCAGCGCGCTCAAGAATTTCGGCGTCCGCGATCTCCTGGATGCGCTCGCCGCGATGGCGCCCTCGCCGCGCTCCCAGATAGCCGACAAGCGGGTGGTGGCGGCCGAGGAGCCCGGCATGACGGCTTTCGTGTTCAAGGTGCAGGCCAACATGGACCCGAACCATCGCGACCGCATCGCGTTCGTGCGGGTGTGCTCCGGCAAGCTCAACCGCGGCATGAAGGTCACCCATGTGCGCACCGGCAAGGTCATGAGCCTGCGCACGCCGCAGTTCTTCTTCGCCCAGGATCGGGCGCTGGCCGAGGAGGCCTATGCGGGCGACGTGGTCGGCATCCCCAATCACGGCAGCTTGCGCATCGGCGACACCCTGACCGAAGGCGAGACCCTCAACTTCATCGGCGTGCCGAGCTTCGCGCCCGAGATCCTGCGCCGGGTCCGGCTGCCCGACGCCATGAAGGCCAAGAAGCTCAAGCAGGCGTTGCAGGAGCTGGGCGAGGAGGGGGTGGTGCAGGTGTTCCGGCCGACCGACGGCTCGCCGGCGCTGGTCGGCGTGGTCGGCCCGCTGCAGCTCGACGTCCTGCGCGAGCGCCTCGCCGGCGAGTACGGCGTGGAGATGGACTGGAGCGTGGCCGAATTCTCGCTCGCGCGCTGGATCACGGCGGCAGACCACAAGGTCCTCGATCGGTTCGTCGCGACCTATCGGGCCTCGATCGCCGAGGATCTCGACGGCGACCTGGTGTTCCTGGCGCGCAATGCCTTCAATCTCGATTATACCGGCCAGCAGAGCCCCGGCATCGTCTTTCGCAATGTGAAGGATGTCCGCGAGCGCAAGAACAGCGCCTGAACTCAAGTCGAGGGCGCGTTCGCCGAGGTGCCGGGCGCGGCCAGGAATTGCGGCAACGTTCCGAGCCAGTGCTCCGGCTTGATCTGCTTGGCGGCCGCCAGCTTGGCGATCTCGTAGATATCGGCGACGATCGCCGGGTTGTCCATGCAGCGGAATCGCTCGGCGTCGCCGTCCGAGACCTTGAGGTCGAGCTCGTCACGCAGCCATTTCGTCTCGAGCTTCACGTCATAGCGCATGAACCGGAACATCTTGCCGCCCTGCGGCACCTGATCGCAGAGCGTGCCGACCTCGGAATTGATCTTCCATTTCGTCACGCACTCTCCCAACCACTGCATTTGCGCGAGCGTTAAGGTCTCGGCATCGGTCATGAGCGACATCAGGGCGTAATAGGCGAGCTTGGCGAAGCGCCCGACGCCCTCCTCCGCATAGGCGAAGCTCGGACGATAGGTGCCGGTGCCGATCGACGTCACGCTGAGCCGGTCCGGCCCGGTCGGCCAGCAGATCCCGAACGGATCGAAGGTGGCCATCTGAAACAGCGCCAGCGACGGATTGTTGAACGGCGTCACGCCGCCGTCGATGAACAGGCCTTGCTGGTCCTTGCTGATCGGAAACACTTCGGGATCGAAAAAATGCGGTGCCGCGGTGCTGGCCCGCACCAGGGTGGCGAGGCTGTAATTCTGATTGGCGTCATGGGTGTCGCCGGCCCCCCAATAGGGGGCGTTGGGATTGTTGGCCACGATCCAGGGACTGCAGGTGTCCATGCGCTTGGTGACCACGCAGAGGCCGGTGATGAGATCGGCGCTGGAAAGCGTGCGATCCTGCACGATCTTCAATATTTCGGCGCGCAGCCCGTCGGCGTTGAACTTCGCCTGGAACAGCGGAATGCCCCAGCGGGTCGGCTGAAAGGCTTTCGGCGCCAGCCGCAGGTAGAATTCCTTGATCTGGTCGGTGCGAAAGCCGAGCGCGAGCGCGCCGGCGATCAGCGCGCCGGTCGAGGTGCCGCCCACGAGATCGAACCAGTCGCCCAGCCGGACCGGCGTGCGAAGGCGCTCCGACAGAATGGTCTCGATACGCTCCAGAAACGCGACCGAGATGGCGCCGCGCACGCCGCCGCCGTCGAGGGCGAGAATGCGTTTGGGGCCCGGACCGAACAAATGCCAGTTGCGGGGGCTGTCCAAGGCTGGCTTGTCTTTCACCGGTATTTTTCCCCCATGAACATGATCGGCGAGCCGCGGTCGGCTCTTGGATTTAGCATTGGTTCTGCCCGGAACACCAAATCATTTTCGGGTGCTCGGCAGCGGCACTTCCGCGCGCAATGCGCGATCTGGCACTATCCATAACCGGTGAAATCGACAAATTGGCGACGGCTTGGCGCCCGCCCGGGTGATAGGCTGGCGGCCGGGCAGCGTCAGGGGGAAATGGACATGGCCGAGACCGAGCCGCGTACAGCCGGAACCTCCGCGGCCGCCGTCGTGGACGCCAGGGCGGCGCGGCGGCGGCGGCGTTTTCCGACCGTCGATGATCTGCGCGCCCGCGCCCGCCGGCGGGTGCCGCGCTTCGCCTTCGACTTCGTCGATGGCGGCGCCAATGATGAAGTGTGTGCCGCACGCAATATCGCGGCTTTTCGGGCGGTCGAGCTGTTGCCGCGCTACTGCGTCGACACCAAGGGCGTCTCGACCGCGGTCGAGCTGTTCGGCACCCGCTATGCGGCGCCGATCGGGGTCGCCCCCATGGGATCGCCCGGATTGATGTGGCCGGGGGCGGAGGAATATCTGGCGCAAGCGGCCCAGCGGGCGCGCATCCCCTATGTGCTCGCCACGCCCGCCAATGCCGCGATCGAGCGCATCGCGGTGCTCGCGCCGGACGTGTTCTGGTTCCAGCTCTACCGCTTCCCGCACGACGACCATGCCATCACGTTCGACCTGGTGCGCCGCGCCGATGCGGCCGGGGCCCGTGTCCTGGTGCCCACGGTCGACAGCGCCGGCAAGTCGAAACGGCCGCGCGATATCCGCAACGGCGTCGCGGTTCCGTTCCCGATCACGCCCAAGACCGTCTGGCAGGTCGCGACCTCGCCGGCCTGGGCGATGTCGCTGCATCAAGCACGGCATGCCGCGGACGGAAAATCTCGCGCTCTACGCCGGCCCCAATCCCACCCAAATCTCGACCGCCCGCGCCATGCAGCTGCGCAGCGGCGGCAGCCACACCTGGGACGAGCTCGCGCGCCTGCGCGAGCGCTGGAAGCGGGCCTTCGTGATCAAGGGCATCCTGCATCCGCAGGACGCCGAGCGGGCGGTTGCGCTGGGGGCCGACGGCATCATCGTCTCCAATCACGGCGGCCGTCACTTCGACGGCGCCCCCGCCTCGATCGACATGCTGCCCGCGATCGTGGCCGCGGTCGGCGCGCGCACGACCGTCATGATCGACAGCGGGATCCGCAGCGGCCTCGACGTGGTGCGCGCGCTCGCGCTCGGCGCCAAGGCCACCTTCACGGGCCGGCCCTTCGTGTATGGCCTGGCGGCCCTCGGCCCGGTCGGCGCCGCCCACGTGGTCGACATGTTCCTCGACGAGATCCGCACCGAGCTCACCCATACGGGCGTTCGTTCGGTCGCCGAGGCGGCCACGATCACGGCCCGCCATCCGGGCGCCTGGCGGGTGGCCGGGTAGGCAAACCGGTTTCCATTTTTGCCGACCACGCAACTGGAGCGGTTTCCCATCAACCGGGGGAAAGAAACCGCTCCAACATTCTTGCATTGTCGCATTTTCGGACGGAAAACCGGTGTCCACTTTTCCTGAAAATGCTCTAAGATCGCCCGCCGCATGGGCCACCGAGCCCGATCGTATGACCGGATGCAATGGCCATGTCCTCGTCCCTGCTGCTGACCCGACGCTTCGCGCCCTTGTTCTGGTGCCAGTTCTTCTCGGCATTCAGCGACAATTTCCTCAAGAACGCGCTGGTCTTCCTCTTGGTCTACGCGCTCGCGGGACCGAGCGCCGACGCGCTGACGCAACTGGCGGCCGCGATTTTCATCGCGCCTTATTTTTTCCTCTCGGCGCTCGGCGGCGAGGTCGCGGACCGGTTCGACAAGGCCAGGGTCGCCCAGCGGCTGAAGCTCGCCGAGATCGTGGTCGCGGTCATCGCGGTCATCGGATTCGCCGTCCACTCGGTGCTGGTCCTGTTCATCGCGCTGTTCCTGTACGGGGTGATCGGCTCGCTGTTCGGGCCCATCAAATACGGCATCCTGCCCGACCATCTCGCCCGCTCCGAGCTGCCGACCGGCAACGCGCTGGTGGAAGGGGCGACCTTCATCGCGATCCTGCTCGGTCTGATCGTCGGCGGCATGGCGGCGAAAGGCGGCGGCGACCCGACCTCGTTCGCGCTCCTGATGATCGTGTTCTCGCTCGCCTGCTGGGGCTCGAGCCTGCTCATCCCGCCGACCGGAGAGGCGGCGCCCGATCTGGCGATACGTTGGAACATCGCGGCCTCGACCTTCGACCTGCTCAAGCATCTGCGCGACGACCGTCGCATCTGGTGGGGCGCCATGGTGACCAGCTGGTTCTGGCTGGTCGGCGCGGTCGTGGTCGGATTGCTGGTGCCGCTGGTCAAGAATGTGCTGGGCGGTTCCGAGGAGGTGGGCGAGACCTGCCTTGCGGTCTTCTCGGTCTCGATCGCGATCGGCTCGGGACTGGCGGCTTGGCTGGCGGCCGGGCGCATCATTCTGTTGCCGACGCTCATCGGCGCCGTCCTGATCGGCCTGTTTGCGATCGATCTCGGATGGTCGACCGCCGGGGCAGCGCCGATCCCGGGCCTGACCGGCTACTTTTCATTGTTCACCACGGGCCGCGGTCTTCACGTCGCGATCGACCTCGCCGGTTTGGCGATCGCGGGCGGCTTGTTCATCGTGCCGACCTTCGCGGCGGTGCAGGCCTGGGCCGGCGCGGACCGGCGCGCGCGCGTGATCGCGGCCGTCAACGTGCTCAATGCGGCGTTCATGGCCGGCAGCACCGTCGCGGTGGCCGCCCTGCAATGGGCGACCGGGCTCGGCACGCCCGGCGTTTTCATCATGCTGGGCGTCGCGGGGCTCGGCGTCGCCTTCGTGATCGGCCGCACCATGCCGGCGAGCGCGCTCAGCGATGCCTTGTCGATCATCTACCGGGCGCTGTTCCGGATCGAGGTGAAGGGGCTCGAGAATCTGCACAATGCCGGCCACAACGTCATCATCGCGCTCAATCACGTGAGCTTCCTCGACGCCGGCCTCGCCATGTCGCTGCGCAGCCGCAAGCCGGTCTTCGCCATCGACATCGGCATCTCCAAGAAATGGTGGGTCAAGCCGTTCATGAAGCTGACCCGCGCCATTCCGCTCGATCCCATGAAGCCGATGGCGACCCGCACCCTGATCAACGCCGTCAAGGCCGGCGAGGCGCTGATCATCTTCCCGGAGGGCCGCATCACCGTCACCGGCAGCTTGATGAAGGTCTATGACGGCGCCGCGCTGATCGCCGACAAGACCGATGCCGAGGTGGTGCCGGTGCGCATCGAAGGCCTCGAGCAGACGCCGTTCAGCCGCCTGTCCAGGAGCCAGGTGCGCCGGCGTTGGTTCCCCAAGGTGAAGGTCACGGTGCTGGAGCCGGTGAAGCTTTCGGTCGATCCCGCCCTCAAGGGCCGCGCCCGCCGCCAGGCCGCCGGCGCTGCGCTCTACGGCATCATGTCGGACCTGGTGTTTCGCACCACCTCCACGGACCGCACCGTCTTTCAGGCGCTGCTGCAGGCCGCCGAGGATCACGGCCGCGGCCGGGTCGCGGTCGAGGACCCGGTGAGCGGCGCGCTCAGCTACCGCAAGCTGCTCATGGGGGCGGCGATCCTGGGCGACAAGCTGATGCGCTATGCGCCGGTCGGCGGCACCGTCGGGGTGATGCTGCCCAATGCCAACGGCGCGGTCGTGACCTTCTTCGCCCTGATGACCGCCGGCCGCGTACCCGCGATGATCAACTTCACGGCCGGCGCCACCAACATTCTGGCGGCCTGCCGGGCCGCGCAGGTGACCACCATCCTGACCTCGCGGGTGTTCGTGGAGAAGGGCCGGCTCGACAACATGGTGGCGGCGGTCGCCAAGCAGGTGACGATCGTCTATCTCGAGGACATTCGCCCCACCATCACGCTCCTCGACAAGATCCGCGGCCTGATGCGCGCCGGCGTCCCGCTGGTGCCGCGCAAGGCCGACGACTGGGCCGCCATCCTGTTCACCTCCGGCTCGGAGGGAACCCCCAAGGGCGTCGTGCTGTCCCACCGCAACATGCTGGCCAATGCCGCCCAGGCGCGTGCGCGCATCGACTTCGGCCGCGAGGACAAGGTCTTCAACGTGCTGCCGGTGTTCCATTCCTTCGGCCTCACGGTCGGGATGGTGTTGCCGCTGGTCTCCGGCGTGCGGCTCTATCTCTATCCTTCGCCGCTGCACTACCGCACGGTGCCGGAGCTGATCTACGGCGTGAACGCCACCATCATGTTCGGCACCGATACTTTCCTGGCCGGCTATGCGCGCTCGGCCCATCCTTACGACTTCCGCTCGCTGCGCTACATTCTGGCCGGCGCCGAGCCGGTCAAGGAATCCACCCGCCGGGTCTATCTGGAGAAGTTCGGCCTGCGCATCCTGGAGGGCTATGGGGTCACCGAGACGGCGCCGGCGCTCGCCCTCAACACGCCGATGTTCAACAAGTTCGGCGCCGTGGGCCGCATCCTGCCCGGCATGGAGGCGCGGCTCGACAAGGTCGAAGGCGTCGAGGAAGGCGGCCGCCTGGTGGTGCGCGGCCCCAACGTGATGCTCGGCTACGTCAAGACCGAGCGTCCCGGCGTGCTCGAGCCGCCGCCCGACGGCTGGCACGATACCGGCGACATCGTCACCATCGACCCGCAGGGCTTCGTCACCATCAAGGGTCGCGCCAAACGGTTCGCCAAGGTCGGCGGCGAGATGATCTCGCTGGCCGCCGTCGAGGCGCTGGCCGGCGACCTGTGGCCGCAACATCCCTGCGCGGTGGTCGCGGTGGCGGATGCCCGCAAGGGCGAGCGGCTGATCCTGGCGACCCAGAAGAAAGACGCGACGCGGCCCGAATTCATGACCTTCGCCAAGCAACAACACGCCGCCGACCTGATGATCCCCTCCGAGATCATGATCTTCGAGCATCTGCCGATGCTGGGCTCCGGCAAGGTCGATCTGGTGACCCTGGCAAAAGAGGTGAACGAGCGCGTCGCCGCCAAGCCCGAGCCGATGGCGCGCGCGCAGGCCTGAGCGGAACTGTCGCGCGCTCGCGCTACACCTCTCCTGCAAGGGACCCGCAAGGGGGGATACGGCAGAGCGTGGCGGTGGTCTGGTCGTTTTGCCGAGATTGCCGCAATTCCGAAAACCCGCCTTGCGGCCGCCACCCCGGACATGACATGTAGGCGGCGACCCACGGCATTCCCCAGCCGAACCGGAGCTTGTCCCATGACCACCGCATCATCCGAGCGTCCCACCGGCGTCATCGATCCCAAATTGCTGGAAATCCTGGTCTGCCCTTTGACCAAGGGACCACTCGAATACGACCAGGCCAAGCAGGAATTGATCTCGCGCTCGGCCAAGCTCGCCTATCCGATCCGCGACGGCATTCCGATCATGCTGCCCGAGGAGGCGCGCCCGCTCGACTAGGACGGACAGGCGCCTCTCTTTCCGAACCGCATCGAGGAACCGGCCCATGCTGAAAGTCTGGGGGCGCAAGAACTCGGCCAACGTCCAGAAGGCGATGTGGGCGGTCGGCGAGCTCGAGCTGGCGCATGAGCGCGTCGATATCGCCGGCGCGTTCGGCCGCAACCGCGAGCCCGCCTATTTGAGCCTCAACCCGAACGGGCTGGTGCCGACGCTGGAAGACGGCGACCTGGTGCTGTGGGAATCCAACAGCATCGTGCGCTACCTGGCCTCCCTGCACGGCAAGGGCACGCTGGAGCCGGCCGATCCCAAGGCGCGCGCGCGGGCCAGCCAATGGATGGACTGGCAATTGTCGGTGCTGGGCCCCGCCATCCATGCCACCTTCTGGGGGCTGGTGCGCACGCCGCCGGAGCAGCGCGATCTCGCCGCCATCGCGGCCTCGAAGACCAAGACCACCGCCGCCATCGCGATCCTCGACGCCCAGCTCGCCAAGACCGCCTATGTGGCGGGCGATGCATTCTCCATGGGCGACATTCCGGTCGGCGTTTTCGGCTACCGTTTCCATGCCCTGGTGCCGGAGCGGCCGCCGCTGCCGCATTTCGAGCGCTGGTTCGCCGCCATCTCGGCCCGCCCGGCCTTTCGCGACCACATCCTGTCGATGCCGCTCGATTGATCCTGGGCCACGGCGCGCGTCACCGTATCTAACAACAAACAAAGCCGTAGAGTTTCATGGCCGGACTTGTTCCGGCCATCTCGCTTAGGCTGGCAACGGCGGTGCGTCCCTGGCGGAAATTGCCGGGACATAAGGGCGTTCACGCCCGCTCGCCCGGTGCCGCTTAGCCGTTCGTTAAGGTTAATGCACGATGATCGAAGGGAGGTAAGGGCCGTAGCGTCAAGACCGGAATGGTGCGATGCGTTTGCGTTCGATCGTCCTGCCAGTGATCGCGATGTTTGGTTTGGTGCCTGCAGCCCGCGCGGGCGAGCTCGATCAGGCGCGGTTGCGCGGCTCCAGCGCCTACGATGCCGCACCGCGCTATCTGATCCCGGCATCCGAGCCCGCGGATCCGGCCCCAGCGGCGCCGCCCTATCCGGCCGCCCGCAACCGCGCCCGGGCGGTCGCCCCGCCGGTCACGCAGCTGCACGATGTCACCTTCGCGTTCGGGTCCCGCTTCTGGTACAGCAGCGGCACGCTGGCGAAGGATTTGTACGACGATCCGCGCTCCAGCCAGAATCTCAATTCACGCCTGACCTATGCGGGCCTCACCGCCGGCACATTCGAAGCTTTCGGGCGCGCCGATACGGCGTTCGGCGCCTTCCTGAAGGGCAATGCGGGTTTCGGCGGCCTCAACAGCGGGAGCCTCAACGACGAGGATTTTCCGCCCGCGCTCACGCCCTATTCCAATACGTTGAGCCAGCAGCAAGGCGGCAAGCTCGGCTACGGCAGCATCGACTTCGGGCAGATCCTGGTGCAGCGGGAGCGCGTCAGCGCCGGCCTGTTCGTGGGCTACGGCTATCTCAGCGAAACCGTCAATGCGTATGGCTGCGATCAGCTCGCCAGCAATCCGTTCGTGTGCCAGCCTGCGATCGGCCCCGGCGTGCTCGGCATCACGGAAGAATCCCATTGGCAGTTCGCGCGCTTGGGCCTGCTCGGCGAATTCAAGCTGCTGGATTGCCTCAAGCTCAGCACTGAGCTGGCGTGGGTGCCCTACACGCAGCTGGGCGGGCAGGATACCCATTGGCTGCGGCTGGGCACCGGGCTGTTCGACTTTTCGGGCCCGATCCCGGAAAGCGGCGGCGGCGGCTCCGGGGTGCAGCTCGAAGCCATCATGTCCTATCAGGTCAACGACAAGGTCTCGGTCGGGCTTGGCGGACGCTATTGGTATCTGCAGACCCGCGCCAGCGCCGACCTCGAGAACGTCATCGTCGGCCTGCCGTTCCCGCCGGCGTCGCAGCCGCTCAATTTCACCACCACGCGCTACGGCGGCTTCGCGCAAGGCGCCTACAAATTCGGCCCGATCTAGGTTTGTTTGATTGGTCGCACTGCGCCTCAAGTCGAGGGCAATGACGCGTGATCCTACAGCCTCTCGCCCTTGAGCAGCTTGGGCACCTCGCCGAGGAGGCCGGCGGCCTCACGGATGAAGAGCTGCTTGAGCCCGGGCAGGCGGTCCACCACCCCGAGGCCGAGGTCGCGCACCAGGCGCAAGGCGTCCGAGCGGTTGGAGAACAGCCGGTTGAGACCGTCGGTCGCCACCCCCATCGCCATGGTGTCGAACCGCCGCCAGCGCTGGTAGCGCTCGAGCGTCGCGGCCGAGCCGGGATCGAGCCCGAGCCGGGCCGCATCCACGATGGTCTCGGCCAGTGCCGCCACGTCCTTGAGGCCCATATTGAGCCCCTGCCCGGCGATCGGATGAATCACATGGGCGGCGTCCCCGACGAGCGCGAGCCGCGGCCCGATGAAGGCGCGCGCGATCCACAATCCGATCGGATAGGCGCGGCGCGGACCCACGACCGCGATGGCGCCCAGATGCAGCCCGAAGCGGCGCTCGAGCTCGGCCTGAAAATCGCTCTCGGGCAGCCCCATGATGCGCTCGGCCTCGGCGGCCTGCTCGGTCCACACGATCGAGGAGCGGCAATGCTTGAGCGGCAGGATCGCGAACGGGCCGGCCGGCAGGAAATGCTCCTCGGCCCGCCCCGCATGGTCGCGCTCATGGGCGACGGTGGCCACGATGGCGGATTGCCCGTAGCTCCAGCCGCGCACCGGGATGCCGGCGCGCGCCCGGATGCTCGAGCGGGCGCCGTCAGCCGCCACCAGGAGCCGCGCGCGCAGGCGCCCCCCATTGGCGAGCGCGACGCTCAATCCCGCGGCCGCAGTTGGCGCGCCGGAAATCGGCGCGAACGTTTCGATGCCGCAGGGAATGAGCGCGACCTTGAGCTCCCGGGCGCGGGCAGCGAGCGCGGCATGCAGCGGGCCGTTCTCCACCATATGGGCGAACGGCTGGCCCGGCTCGGCATCGCCGTCGAAGGTCAGGAACACCGGCCGAACCGCGTCGGTGAGCCGGCTGTCGGTCACCACCATATCGAGGATGGGCTGCGCCTCGTCCGCGACGGTGTCCCACACCCCGATCGCCTGGAACAGCCGCTGCGCCGCCGCCACGATGGCGGAAGCGCGCGGGTCATGCGCAGGGGTGCCCAATGCAGGATCGGCGACCGTGATCGAGAAGCCGTCGCCCAGCCCCTGGCGCAGCGCCAGCGCGAGCGCGAGCCCGGCGACGCCGGCGCCACCGATGAGCACATCGGTATTCCCGAGGTCGCGCGCCTGATCGGTGGCCAAGTCCATCTCCTGATAATGTGCCGTCACATCATAGCATTCGGGCGCGCTTGACTTCGAGCCCGCCGCGCGTGTCACTTGATGTCAGCCCGTGCCACCAGGTGTCGGCGGCCGGCACCGGACCGCCCGGCTTTCGCTGCGCCATCCCACAAGGACTCGGAATGTCATCCCCGGTGCAAGACCTCCTGGCCGTCCTCGATCTCGAGCAGCTCGAGGTCAATCTGTTTCGCGGGCGTTCGCCCCAGGACTCCTGGCAGCGGGTGTTCGGCGGGCAGGTGGTGGGCCAGGCCCTGGTGGCGGCCTGCCGCACCGTCGACGTGGTGGCGCGCCCGCCGCATTCACTGCACGCCTATTTCCTGCTGCCGGGCGACCCCAAGGTGCCGATCATCTACGATGTCGACCGCATCCGCGACGGCAAGAGCTTCGTCACCCGGCGTGTGGTCGCCATCCAGCACGGACAAGCCATCTTCACCATGGCGGTATCGTTCCATGGCGATGAGCCGGGTATGAGCCATCAGGTCCAGATGCCGGACGTGCCGAAGCCGGACGCGCTACCGGACGAGAAAGAGATCAGGGAGCGTGTGATGCCCCTGATGCCGGAGCCGGTGCGGCGCTACTACGAGAGGCCGCGGCCGGTGGAGCTGCGGGTGGTCGAATTCTCCCGCTATCTGGGCAAGGCCATCGACAGCGGCCGCTTCCATGTCTGGATCCGGGCGAGCGGCCCGCTGCCCCCCGACCCCGCCATCCATCAATGCGTGCTCGCCTATGCGTCCGACATGACGTTGCTCGACACCGCCCTGATCCCGCTCGGGCGCAGCGTGTTCGAAAAGACCATCATGGCGGCGAGCCTCGATCACGCCATCTGGTTTCATCGACCGTGCCGCGCCGACGAATGGCTGCTGTACGCCCAGGACAGCCCCAATCTGTCCGGCTCGCGCGGTTTTTCCCGCGGCCTCATCTTTGCAAGCGACGGAACCCTGGTGGCCTCGGTGGCGCAGGAAGGATTGCTGCGGGAACGCCGCAGCAACGGTTGAGCTGCGGACCGCCAGTCTCGGCGGCGACAGAACGGGTGCAAACGTGGACACGGCATCGCGACCCGATCGCATCGTTGGTCTTTGTATTTGTCATTGTATTTTTCTTGCGGCCTTCCTGTCGTGCGCCCTCGCCCGTCCCACGCCGGCGGCCGCCCAGGCGCCCGCGGTTTGCGGCACCGGAGCGCCGCAGAGCTGGATCGCCGCCTGCGACGCCATCATCGACAATCCGCGCGAGAGCGTGCCGAACCGGGTGCAGGCGTTGAAGTTTCGCGGCCTCGCGCACTACCGCTCCGGCGATATCGAGAGCGCCGCCGCCGATTTCACCGCCGCCACCGCGCTCGCCCCCGGCGACCCGGAAGGCTGGATCAATCTCGGCATGATGCGCCAGACCCGCGGCGATCTCGACGGCGCGATCGCGGATTACGACAAGGCGATCGCGCTCGATCCCGCCTCCTCGGTGGCGCATGTCGATCGCGGCAATGCACTGCGGTCGAAGCGCGATGCGGCCGGCGCCATCGCGGAATACGATCTCGCGCTCGGCCTTAAGCCCGATCTCGCCGCCGCGCTGCGCGGACGCGGGCTGGCGCGGGCGCTGCGGGGCGATCTGGAGGGCGCCATCGCGGATGCGAGTGCCGCGTTGCGGATCGAGCCGGGCGACGCGGAGGCGCTGATGGGTCGCGGCACCGCGTTTCGGCTGCGCGGCGATACCGACCAGGCGCTCGCCGACTACGAAGCGGCAACCCGCGCGGCGCCCGATCATGCCGGCGCCTGGCTCGACCGCGGCGCGCTCTTGATGGACAAGGGCAGCATGGACGAAGCCATCGCGAGCTTCGACAAGGCGATCGAGCTCGATCCAGGCAGCAGCGAGGCCTACAACAATCGCGGCGCGGCCGAGAGTCAGAACGGCGATTTCGCACGCGCGGCCGCCGATCTGGATACCGCCTTGCGGCTCGGCCCCGATCATGAAGGCGCCTACGGCAATCGCGGCTTCGTGCGGCTCGCGCTCGGCGACTTTGCGGGTGCGGCCGCCGATTTCAGCGCGCTCGCGGCACGCCGGCCCGACGATCCCTACCGGGTGCTGTGGCGGCATTTGGCGCGGATGCGCGCCGGTGCGGCGGACGACGGCTTCGCACGTGATGCGGCGGCATTCGGGCCCGGCCCCTGGCCGGGGCCGATGCTCGCGTTCTATGCCGGATCGCTCGCGCGCGAAAAGATCATCGCCATGGCGGCGGAGCTCGCAGGCGCCGCCCGCACCGAACGGCAATGCGAGATCGTGTTCTATGTCGGCGAATATGCGCTCGCGCAGAACGATCCCGCGAGCGCCACGCCGCTCCTGCGCGAGGCCGCCGCATCCTGCCCGCCCGGATTTCTCGAACGTGCCGGCGCGCTCGGCGAGCTCAAGCGCTTGGCGCCCTGACCGCACCCGCCCAGGCGCGGCGGCCGCGGCGACGTTGCGGGGGATTGCACATGGAGGCGTATCGAGCCTAGGCTATGGCCGTCTAACGACGCCGCTCGGCGCTATCGCAAATCAGCGCCCTCGCAATTGCGCAAGCTCACAACCCGGTGGAAGATCCATGAAGCTGGTCACTGCCATCATCAAACCGTTCAAGCTCGACGACGTGCGCGACGCGCTTTCCGGCATCGGGGCGCAGGGCATGACGGTGACCGAGGTCAAGGGCTTCGGCCGTCAAAAGGGCCACACGGAAATCTACCGCGGGGCCGAATATGTGGTGAACATGCTGCCCAAGATCCGGGTCGACATCGCGGTCGATTCCGACCAGGTCGACAAGGTGGTGGCGACCATCCTGGCCTCGGCCAAGACCGGCCAGATCGGCGATGGCAAGATTTTCGTCAGCCCGATCGACCACACGGTACGCATCCGCACCGGCGAGACTGACCGCGACGCGATTTGATGCGGTCGTAACCGCCTCACCGACGGAATCAAGCTCTTAAAGCCGTTCGTTTCGATGACTTCACCCTCCTGGGTGGGGTGGTGGGGACTCGGATTTTTACGCTTTGCTTACGCGATAGGCAGCTGATTAATTTATATGCAATCAGACTAATAAACGTGCAAATCGTGTCCCCATTACTCCGAATGCCCCCGAAGGGTCGCCATCTAACCCCCGGCTTCGGAGAAAAGTCCTTCATTCCCAGCAATTTGCGCCCGCAACGCGGGACTTGGCACGGGGCTTGATTGCCGGACCCCGGCATTGCTTGCGGGGCTGGAATTTCCTGCAGCGAGGCTTTGTTGAGACCGCCTGAACCTGCAGCCCGCAGGCCGGGCCTTGAGCAGGGAAGAACCCATGAAAATCGTCATGGCTATCATCAAGCCATTCAAGCTCGATGAGGTCCGAGACGCACTGACCGCGACCGGCGTGCACGGGATGACCGTCACGGAGGTCAAAGGTTACGGGCGCCAGAAGGGCCACACCGAGATCTATCGCGGCGCCGAGTATGCCGTGAGTTTCTTGCCGAAGATCAAGATCGAGGTCGCGGTTCCGACCGACCAGGTCGGCAAGACCATCGAGGCCATCACCGGGGCGGCGAAGACCGGCCAGATCGGGGACGGCAAGATTTTCGTCCTCGACCTCGAAAGCGCGGTGCGCATCCGCACCGGCGAAACCGACGCAGCGGCAATCTGAAACCCGCACCTCATCGTCTACGGACAGGAGTTGAAACAATGACGTTCAAGAAGCCTACACGTGCGGGGCTGAAACTCTCTTTTTAGGAGTCCTCCTCGGCATCTGCCTCAGCTTTGCTTCGTTCACGCCCTCGCACGCCCAGGAGCCCAACGCGGCGCCCGCGGCCGAAGCCGCGCCGTCCGATGCCGGGCCGGTCGTCGAGACGCTGCCGTGCGATTCGAAAGTCCAGAAGGAATGCTCGCCCAATTCAGGTGACACCGCCTGGATGCTCACCTCGATGGCCATCGTGCTGATGATGACCGTCCCGGGGCTGGCTCTGTTCTACGGCGGCATGGTGCGCAAGAAGAACGTGGGCGACACCGTGATGACGAGCTTCGCCATCACCTGCCTGATCAGCATATTGTGGCTGTTCTTCACCTACAGCCTGGCGTTCCGGGAAGGCGGTGACGTCTTCGGCTACGACATGGGCTGGTTCATCGGCGGCTTCGACCGCGCCGGGCTCCAGGGCATCATGAGCGATATTGCCAACAACAAGGGCAATCCGAATTCGCTGGCGCCGACGATTCCCGAGACGGTCTATTCGATGTTCCAGCTGACCTTCGCGATCATCACGGCGGCGCTGATCTTCGGCTCGACCGCGGAGCGCATGAAGTTCTCGGCCATGCTGTGGTTCACCGGCCTGTGGGCGGTGTTCGTCTACTCGCCGATCGCCCATTGGGTCTGGGGCCCGGATGGGATGTTCAACAGCTCCAACCCGCACAGCTTCATCAACGTGCTGGACTTCGCGGGCGGCACGGTGGTGCACGTCAATTCCGGCACCGCCGGCCTGATGTGCGCGCTGATGCTGGGCAAGCGCAAGGACTCCGGACCCGCCCACAACATGGTGCTGACCCTGATCGGCGCCTCTTTGCTGTGGGTCGGCTGGTTCGGCTTCAACGCCGGCTCCGCCGTCACCGCGGGCCTGCAGGCCGGCATGGCCATGCTGGTCACCCACACCGCGACCGCGACCGCGGGCTTCACCTGGATGATGATCGAGTGGTTCCTGAAGGGTAAGCCGACCGTCATCGGCGTCTGCTCGGGCGCGGTGGCGGGTCTGGTCGCCATCACGCCGGCGTCGGGCTTCGTCGGTCCGATGGGCTCGTTCTGGATCGGCGTCGCGGCCGGCTGCATCTGCTACTGGGGCTGCACCGGCCTCAAGCACACGTTCGGCTACGACGACGCCCTCGACACCTTCGGGGTGCACGGGGTCGGCGGCGCCGCCGGCGCGATTCTCACCGGCGTGTTCGCGGTCAACGAATACGGCGGCACCCCCGGGCTGCTCGAGGGCAATGCGATGCAGGTCGTCTATCAGGCGATCGGCGTCGGCACGGTGTTCATCTACGACGTGATCGTGACGCTGATCCTGCTCAAGATCATCGACATCTTCATCGGGCTGCGGGTGTCCCCCGAGATCGAGCAAGAGGGTCTCGATCTCGCGTTGCACGGCGAAGCCATCCAGTAAGCCCCCTCCCGATCCCTCCCCCGTAGGCGGGGGAGGGTGGAGTGAGGGTTTGGCGGAGGAGTTACCCGCAGGCTCGGGAAATTAGAGTGTGACCGGTTAGGGCGGAACCCGGCACCGCCCTTTCCGTCGAGAGGCCTCGGCTCACGCCGGGGCCTCTCTTTTTTCGGGGCCGGCCCTGCTGGCCGGACATGCATTTGAGGGCTGCGGCCCCCGATGGTTAAACGAGTCTTAACCTCGCCGCACCTATGGTATCGACCTGATCGTGCGGCGGGTATGTGCGCCGCTTAGTCGATGTTCATGAACGCCGCCGAACGCGAGCCGCCACCAGCGCCTGCCCGGGCCACCAACAGCCGTTCGCCATTCGTGCGGCTGCGCGAGCTATTGGGCGACGCGGCGCCGGGCAAGCCTGCGATCAGCCTGGCGGTGGGCGAGCCGCAGCATCCGGTACCGGGCTTCGTCGGCCCGGTCCTGGCCGCCCATATCGACGAATTTGGCCGCTATCCGATGAACAAAGGCATCGAACCGTTCTGCCGCGCCGCCGCCGACTGGCTCGGCCGCCGATTCGTGCTGCCGCGGCCGGTCGACCCCGACACCGAGGTCCTGGTGCTCAACGGCACCCGCGAAGGGCTGTTCCTGGCCGCCATCGCGGCCCGCAACTGGGTCAGCGGCCGAGCCGGCCGGCCCGCCATCCTGATGCCCAATCCGTTCTATGCCGCCTATGCGGCCGGCGCCGTGGCGGCCGGTTGCGAGCCGGTCTATCTGCCGGCGACCGGGGCGACCGGATTCTTGCCCGATCTCGAGGCGCTGGCGGACAGCCTGCTCGCCCGCACGGTCGCGTTTTACATCGCATCGCCCGCCAACCCCCAGGGCGCGGTGGCGAGCCGGGCCTATCTGGGCCGTCTGGCCGAGCTTGCCCGGCGCTTCGGCTTCCTGGTGTTCTGCGACGAGTGCTATTCCGAAATCTATTCGCAGCACGCTCCGGCCGGGATGCTCGAAACCGCCGGTGCCGACTTTGCCAACGTGATCGTGTTCCAGTCCCTGTCCAAGCGCTCGAACTTGCCGGGGCTGCGGGTCGGGTTCGTGGCCGGGGATCGCAACTTCCTGGCCCGCTTCCTCGATCTGCGCAATGTCGCGGCCCCGCAGGTTCCGGTGCCGGCCCAGCGGGTCGCCATCGCGGCCTATGCGGACGAGGCCCATGTGGAGGCCAATCGCGCGCTTTACAGCCGCAAATTCGATCTCGCCGATCAGGTCATCGGCAACCGCTACGGTTATCGGCGTCCGGACGGCGGCTTCTTTCTCTGGCTCGACGTGTCGGCGCAGGGGGGCGACGAGGCGGCGGCGGTGCAGCTGTGGGGCGAGGCCGGGTTGCGCGTGGTGCCGGGCCGCTATCTGGCCCAGCCGCAAGCCGACGGCAGCAATCCGGGCGAAGGCTTCATCCGGGTCGCCATGGTGCACGACCACGACACCACCGCCGAGGCGCTGCATCGCCTCGTCGCGGCGCTCGGTTGAAGGCGGGAGCGAGCCATGCCGGCGATCAACCAAAGCTTCGACAGCCTCTCCTTCCTGTCCGACAGTCTGCGCGATTTGGTGCGGCGCCGGCTGCGCGAGATGCTGGGCATCGCCCTGGTGGTGGGCGCCATCCTGCTGGCGGCCGCGCTCGCCAGCTGGTCGGTGCAGGACCCGAGCTTGAGCCACGCCACCGTCAATCCGGTGCGCAATCTGCTCGGTCTGCCGGGCGCCATCACGGCCGATCTGATGATGCAGCTCCTGGGACTGGGGGCGCTCGCGCTCGTGTTGCCGATCGCGGTCTGGGGCTGGCGCCTCGCCAGCCATCGGCCGCTGCGCCGCGAATGGCTGCGGGTCATGGTCTGGATCGTGGGGGTGCTGCTGGCGTCGCTGTTCGCGGCCTGCGTTCCGCGCAGCCATGCCTGGCCCTTGCCGGCCGGTCTCGGCGGCGTCATCGGGGACGGCTTGCTGCGCGGCGCCTTGCTGGTGGCGCATGGATATCTGCCCGACTGGGACCGGATCGTGACCGCTGCGCTGGCGGGCGCCGGTGCCTTCCTGGCGCTTTCGCTCGCCTGCGGACTGGGCTGGCACGAACCGGCCGAAGCCGAGGCGGATGAAGCGACGCCTGAGCGGGCGGAGCGCGCCGAGCCGCGCCCTTCGGTCTCGCTCGGCTGGATCGTGCACGGCCTGCTCAGCCTCAAATGGCGGCTCACCCGCTGGCTGGTGCGGCGGCGCTCCGGCAATGTGCCGGTGCGGCGCAACGCCGCGCGCGCCCGCACCGAGCCGCGCCTGGACGAGCTCAGCCGCGTGACGCTCGCCCCCGAGCTCGAGGAGGACGAGATCGAGGAGGAGGAGGAAGACGAGCCGGTCGCCGCGCCGCGCAAGCCGCGGGTCGCCGCCAAAGCGCCGCGACAGAAGGGCGGCTATGTATTGCCTTCGCTCAATCTCCTCACCGCGCCCAAGGCCAGCGACCGCACCACCATGAGCGCGGAGGTCATCGAGGCGAATGCGACCGCGCTCGAAAGCGTGCTCGGCGATTTCGGCGTGCGCGGCGAGATCATCAATGCGCGGCCCGGCCCGGTGGTCACGCTCTACGAGCTCGAGCCGGCGCCCGGCATCAAATCATCGCGCGTGATCGGGCTCTCCGACGACATCGCGCGCTCCATGAGCGCGCTTTCGGCCCGCGTCGCGGTGGTGGCGGGCCGCAACGCGATCGGCATCGAGCTGCCCAACCCGGTGCGCGAGCGGGTGTTCTTTCGCGAGCTCCTGGCCAGCGACAATTATCAGGATTCGAGCGCCCGGCTGCCGCTCTGCCTCGGCAAGACCATCGGGGGCGAGGAGGTCATCGTCGATCTCGCCCGCATGCCGCATCTCTTGATCGCCGGCACCACCGGCTCCGGCAAATCCGTCGCCATCAACACCATGATCCTGAGCCTGTTGTACCGGCTGCGCCCGGAGCAGTGCCGGCTCATCATGGTGGATCCGAAAATGCTCGAGCTGTCGGTCTATGACGGCATCCCGCATCTGCTCACCCCGGTGGTGACCGACCCGAAAAAGGCGGTGGTCGCGCTCAAATGGGCGGTGCGCGAGATGGAGGAACGCTACAAGAAGATGTCGAAGCTCGGGGTGCGCAATATCGACGGCTACAATGCCCGGGTGGCGGATGCCGGCAGCAAAGGCGAAAGCCTCACCCGCACCGTCCACACCGGCTATGACAAGGACACCGGCGAAGCCATCTACGAGGAGGAGCAGCTCGAGCTCGAGACGCTGCCCCACATCGTGGTGATCGTGGACGAGATGGCCGACCTGATGATGGTGGCCGGCAAGGATATCGAAGGCGCGGTGCAGCGGCTCGCCCAGATGGCGCGCGCCGCCGGCCTGCACGTGATCCTGGCCACGCAGCGCCCGTCGGTCGACGTCATCACCGGCACCATCAAGGCCAATTTCCCGACCCGCATCTCGTTCCAGGTCACCTCCAAGATCGACAGCCGCACGATTCTGGGCGAGCAGGGCGCCGAGCAGCTGCTCGGACAAGGCGACATGCTCTACATGGCGGGCGGCGGCCGCATCAGCCGCGTCCACGGCCCGTTCGTCTCCGACGAGGAGGTCGAGAAGATCGTCCGTCACCTCAAGACGCAGGGCAGCCCGCAATATCTCGAAGCCGTTACGGCCGGCGGCGAGGAGGAGGACGAGGACGGCGCGGTGTTCGATGCGACCGGAATGGGCGCCGGCGACTCCGCCGACCTCTATCAGCAGGCGGTGCAGATCGTCATGCGCGATCGCAAGGCTTCGACCAGCTACATTCAGCGCCGCCTGCAGATCGGCTACAACCGGGCCGCTTCCTTGATCGAGCGGATGGAGCACGAAGGCGTGGTCGGCCAGCCCAATCATGCCGGCAAGCGCGAAATCCTGATGGGCGGCGAGGCCGAGTAGCGGTATAAGGAATTCAGCGGGCCGGTTGACCGAAATTCGACGGGCGAAGGCCGTTTTATGGCCATACGTACGGGCTAGCGGACCAAGCCGGACGGGGATAGCCGCAAGCGGAGCAAGCAGAGCCGTAGAGCGGAGCTGCAAAGCGAAAATCGAGCGAAGGCGGAGAACGACATGGCGGGCATGCGCCGAGCGGTATGGAGTGCGGTATTGCTGTCCGGCTGGCTCGCCGGCGCGGCGGCGATCCGGGCCGAGACCATACCGTTGCCGACCCCGGCCCCGGCCCCCAAGGACCACTCGGCTCCCGCGGCTGCGCCGTCCGAAACTCCGGCGGCGCCGGCCTCGCCCAGCATCTCGACCTTCCTGGACTCGCTCAACTCGCTCAATCCCTTCAGCGGCAAGTCCAACCATCCGGCGACCGATCCCTCGACCTTCGACGCCAAGCAGCGCGCCCTGGTCAACCGGGTGAGCGCGTACCTGACCAGCGTGCAGGTGCTGACCGGCAATTTCGTGCAGATCGGCCCCGATGGCCGCCGCACCACCGGCCATCTGTTCATCCAGAAGCCCGGCAAGGTGCGGTTCGAATATGATCCGCCGAGCCCGATCGACATCATCGCCGACGGCACCCAGGTGGTGGTGCGCGACCGCCAGCTGGCGACCCAGGATCTCTATCCGCTGTCGCAGACGCCGCTGCGCTTCCTGCTTGCCGACCACATCGACCTGCTGCAGGACACCAACGTCGTCGGGGTCACGGCCGACGACACCTATGTGAGCGTCATGATCGAGGAGAAGCAGGCCTTCATCGGCACCAACCGCCTGCTGATGATGTTCGATTCCAAGGACTTCAAGCTCAAGCAATGGACCGTCACCGACGTGCAGGGCTTCGACACCACCATCGCGGTCTCCAACCTCGACACCTCCAAGCGCCCGGATCCCAATCTGTTCAAGTTCGACTACACGCGCTACGTACAGTAGGGCTGCGCGGCAGTCCCCCATTGAAGCCTCATCCTGAGGGGCCGCGCTCCGCGCGGCCGTCGCTGCGCGATGCCCTCAAAGATGAGTAGCCAGCAATCCCGCCCATGCGCCTCACCGTCTCCACTTGGAACATCAATTCGGTGCGGCTGCGCATCGACCTGGTGGCCAAGTTCATCAAGGCGGTTCGCCCCGATGTGCTGTGCCTGCAGGAGACCAAGTGCCCGGACGACAAGTTTCCGCTCAAGCGCTTCCGGCGGCTGGGCTACGAGCATGCCGCGCTGAACGGACAGAAGGGCTATCACGGCGTCGCGGTGCTCTCGCGCCTGCCGTTCGAATCCTTCAATGCACGGGACTATTGCGGCAAGACCGATTGCCGCCACATCGCGGCCGTGCTGGGCGAGCGGGCGGGGCTGCGCGACCCCGTGACCCTGCATAATTTCTATGTCCCGGCCGGCGGCGACATTCCGGATCCGCAGCTCAATCCGAAATTCGCCCACAAGCTCGCGTTCCTGGACGAGATGCGGGCGCAGCCGAGCCTGCGCCTGGGAACGGGCGACCGCGCCATTCTGGTCGGCGATCTCAACGTGGCGCCGCTCGAGCACGACGTCTGGAACCACAAGCAGATGCTGCGCATCGTCTCGCACACGCCGATCGAATGCGAGAAGCTCGTCTCGGTGCAAGAGACCGGCGGCTGGATCGACGCCATGCGCATGCGCGTGCCCGAGCCGGCCAAGCTGTACACCTGGTGGAGCTACCGCGCGGCCGACTGGGAAGCCGCCGACAAGGGCCGCAGGCTCGACCATGTCTGGGTGGCGCCGATGCTGGCTGATCGGGTCAGCGACCTGCAGATCCGCAAAAGCATGCGCGGATCGCTGCGCCCCTCCGATCACGTGCCGGTGACGCTAGCGCTCGAGCTGTAAACCTCACGGCTTGAACCCGGGGCCGATCAGGGCCGCAAACGTGGCGACCTTGGCGCGCTGCTCCTCGATGGCGGCAGCGAATTCCGCCGGCGTTCCGGTCGTGACCGTGGAGCCGCCCGCGATCAGCTTCGCACCGATGTCCGGATCGGCACCGACCGCGCGGATGTCGGCGGAGATGCGCTCCTTGAGCTCGGTCGGCATGTCTCTCCAGCCGTACACCCCCACAATGGCGTCCAACGTCAGCTCCGGATGGCCGGCTTCCCGGATGGTCGGAACCTGCGGCGCCATCGGGAAGCGCTCGCGATTGAGCACCGCCAGAACCCTGGCATTGCTGGTCTTGGCCTGCGTCAAGAGCGGCACGATCGAGGTCGCCGCCACGTGGATGCGGCCCTGGCCGAAATCCTGCAGCGCCGGCGTGAAATCGCGGTAGGCGACCTGGGTCATGTCGAGACTGTTGCTCTTGAGCAAAGCGTCGAAGGCGTAAAGCGGCAAACCCGGGGTCGCCGCCCAATTGAGCTTGCCGGGTTGCGCCCGGATCGCTGCCATCAGGCCCGCGATCGTATCGACCTGCAGGGACTGCGTGGCCGCGATCGCCAGAAAGGTGTTGGTGACCGGGCTGATCGGGACGAGATCGCGCGCCGGGTCATAGGGGAGCTTGTCGTACAAGAGCGGATTGATGGTGATCACGCCGCCGAACGAGAACAGCAGCGTGTGATTGTCATGGCCGGCGACAAACGCGGCGACAGCCGGAATTCCGTCCGCGCCCTGCCAATTCTCCACGATCACCGGCTGGCCCCAGCGCGCCGACAGGCGTTCGGCGAACAGCCGCGCCGCGAAGTCCGCTCCGGCGCCGGGCGGCAGCGGCAGGATGATCCGCACCGCTCGTTGCGGCCAGGTTTGTGCAGGCATTTGCGCAAGTGTCTGCGCGACCGAAAGCGCCAGCACGAAACTCGCGGTCAGAGCAGCGAAGCTGGCGAACCGGCGCACGAAACCTCACCTTTCGCTGGATCGGAAACCGATTTTAATTTTTAACCTGATTGAAATATTTCAAATCTGGTGGCGGCTGGTTCTTGCGCAAGGGCATGAGCTTGCCCTCGGCGCTCAAATAGTAGGTCTGCCCCTCGATGGTGACGTAGGGGTTGGCCTCCGTGCAGGTATTGTCGACCCAGATCACCTCCTTCTCGCGGCGGTAGCTCTTGAGCACCGACCAGGGCCGGGTCAGCGAATTGTCGGTGGTGGTGATCTCGTCGTGCAGGATTTTCGGATCGGCCTTGTCGAGATAGAGCCGCTCCTTGATGACGGCGTCGTTGTCGTCGGCCATCGGCATGCCGGTCTGGTCCCAGGTCTTGGGCCCGCGAATGTTGCGGGTCTCGACCTCGAGCGTGTCGTAGCGGCCGGTGCCCGTGGTATCGCTCCAGCGGCCGATCGAGTAGCCCAGGAACGTCGGCTCTCGGTTCTGCGGCCAGTCGCGGCCGTCGGTATAGATCCGGCGCGGCGCGAACGTCATGTGCTCGAACAGGATGTGGGTCACCTGCGGCGAGAACAGGAATTCCATGCGGGAAATGCCCGACATGGTCCGCGGCATGGTCGAGGGGAAACACGCATAATTGGTGTCGAGACCGAAACCGCCGGCGTCCTGGTCGCGCATGCTGGCTTCGTGCCGGGCCCGGTATTCGGGCTTGAGCGGTGCTTCCTGCTGGCGGATCGGCTTGGCGGGGTCGTAGCGCGGCACTCCACCGTCCGGAACCTTGGTCCATTGGCCCGACCAGTCCGGAAACTTCGTCTTGTCCTGCGCCGGCGCGGACGTGGCCGACAGAACGAGAGCCAAGAGAGCAATGGCGGCATCACGGAACGGCACGCGCATGCATTCCTCCCGAGAGATAGAACTCGATGAAAAGCCGCTGCAAGCCGAGAGGTTATCGGGCGCCCGCGGCTTGGGCAACTCTCGAACGCGTACGGCCAAGTAGGGTGGGCAAAGGCGGCCGCGAGACTTTGATTGAGGCACCATGCCGCGTCCGCCGTGCCCACGCGGAGCGCTCATTCTGCCGAGAGGCTTCGCGTGGGCACGGCGCCCAAACGCGCCTTTGCCCACCCTACTCGCGTTTCCGCGAAACCCCCGTGTTCGATTGGAGTTACTTCCTCGATCTACTGCTTGTGGGCCACGCTGGTCGGAATGTGATTGAGCTCCTCGCAGCCGGTCGCCGTCACGATCACGGTGCCGCCGATGTTGACGCGATGGCGGCCGACGCAGGCGTTGGGCTCGAAGGCGAACACCATGCCGGGCTCGAGCACGGCCTGGCGCGCCCGCACCCCGTTGGGGCCGACGAAACGCACATCGAGCTGCGGCCTGCTCCTGATTGACCGTGGTGCGGCCGGCCAGGAAATGCGGCCCGAGCGAGTGCACGAGCGGCGTATAGCCCCAGCAGCCCGACGATCTTGAGCGGCTCCTCCATGACGGCCACGAGCTGCGCGAAGGTCATGCCGGGCTTGAGCGCCTTGATGCCGGCGTCGTAGGAGGCGCGCGCCACGCGCTCGCATTTCAAGTTGGTCTCGTCGAGCGGATCGAGCGCGACCGTCATCTGCACCTGGACCTCCTGGTTGCCGCACAGCGGCATCAGCTCGGCCTGCATCAGATCGCCGCGCGCCAGGATGCGCGGCGCCTCGGCGGTCGTGGTCCAGCGCGGCGGTCCCCATGACAGGGTCTGGGGTCCGGAATTCATGACGATCATCGGATAACGCAGCCCGATGCCGTGGCGCAGCATCTCGCGTGTCGCCTCGGCGAACACCACCTCCTCGCCGACGCCCGGCGCCGCCACATCGACGATGACACGGCAGGCGGCCTCGGCGGCGCGCGCCGCATAGCGCACCTGCGCCATCTCCTCGTCGCTCTTGACCAGCATCAGGTGGCTGAACTCCTCCGAGATGTCCTCCCAGCGCGCCTTGGGCAGCGCCGCCGTGAGCTCCATCCAGAAGTTGGCCGGGATGGCGCCGTAGATCTCGGTCGGCGCCTGCGAGCGCAGACCGACCACCCCGAGGCGGCTTTCGGCGAGATGCTTCTCGGCCAGCACCTCCGCTACGCCGGCCCCGCTGGTCGCCACCCGATAGTCGCCGACCCAGAGCGTGGCGCCGCGTTCCTGCGACCAGCGCGCCCGCATCACCCGCAGATGCGCCCAGGTGATGACGACCGGCTCGCCCTCGAGCGGAAACAGGACGCAGCCTTCGTTGTAATCGTCGCTGATATAGGTCTCGTACATCTCGCGCGAGCGAAATCCCGCGACCAGCAGGCCGTCCAATCCGCGCTCCCGCATCAGATGACGCACCCGCGCCCAGCGGCGATCGCGCTCGGCGAGCGATAGGATTGGTGGCTGCATGGGGGCTCCGGGTGGGTGGGAATGGCGAGATGCGTGGGGAGAGCGTGAGTAGTGAATGGTGAGTAGTGAAATGGTGAACGGCCGAGACCTCCACTCACCACTCACCATTCACCACTCACTCTATCTTGATATTCGCCCCCCGGATCACCCTGCCCCACTTCTCGGTTTCCTCGACGATGATCTTTCCGTATTCGGCGGTGGTCAACGGCATGGTCACGCTGCCCAGATCGGCGAACTGCGCCTTGAGCTTGGGATCGACCAGGCCGGCGTTGACCTCCTTGTTGAGCTTCTCGATGACGTCGGCGGGCGTGGCCTTGGGGGCGCCGAGCCCATTGCGCAGGCTCGCCTCGTAGCCGGGCACGAATTCCCCCACGGTCGGGATCTCCGGGAACGCCGGCGACCGCTCGGCGGTCGTCACCCCGAGTGCGCGCACCTTGCCGGCCTTGATGAACTCGGCCGCGCCGGCGAGCGCGATGAAATAGACCTGCACCCGGCCGGCGATGAGGTCGGTGATGGCGGCTCCGTCGTTGCGATACGGAACGTGCAGCATGTCGACGCCGGCCATCGCCTTGAACAATTCGCCCGCCACGTGGGTCACGGTTCCGGTGCCCCCGGATGCCATGTTGATCTTGCCCGGATTAGCCTTGGCATAGGCGATGAACTCCGGAACCGTCCTCCCCGGAAACATCGGATTGACGATCATCACGAAGGCGCTGCGGGTCAGGCTCGCGACCGGCGCGATGTCACGGATGAAATTGAAACGCAGGTTGTCGTAGAGCGCCGCATTGGTGAAGGCCGCGGTGCTGGCCATCAGCAGCGTGTAGCCGTCGGGCGGAGCGTTGACCACCAATTCGGTCGCCGTATTGGTGCCGGCGCCCGGCCGGTTGTCGACCACGAACGACTGGCCGAGCCGGTCCGACAGCCATTGACCGATCAGGCGCGCATAGATGTCGAGCCCGGTGCCGGCCCCGAAGCCGACCACGATATGAACCGGCCGCGCCGGATAGGTTTGCGCGAAGGCCAGGCGCGCGGCGGGGGCGAGCGCGGCAGCGCCTGCTGCCAGACGCAGGAATTGGCGGCGCGGAAGTTTCATGGCTGTGCCTCTTTGGGATGCCGAAGCTATCCCGGTTCCGGCTCCGCGAAAAGCGTAGCGCCGTTTTCGTTACCGTCGCGGCGGCCCGCTAGTCCGGCTCGCGCGCATCCAAAATGCCGCGCACCGCATAGATGGCGGCCGTAGATTGATCGCTGCGGCTCGCCAGAATGTCGCGCAGCTTCTCGGCGGCGCTCGGAAATCCGTCCAGCATCTTGAGGAAGAGGCCGCGCGGGATGCGCAGCACGGTGGAAGGCTCGAGCGCGGTCGCGGTCGCCGGACGCTTGGTCTCGGTGATCAGGGCGAGCTCGCCGATGAGGGCGCCGCGTCCGACCACCAGCGGCTCGTCGTCGGGCGCGCCGCCGACGGAGAGACTGAAGGAACCCTCCTGGATCACGAAGCCCGCATCGGCCTCGTCGCCGGCCCCGAACAAGACCTCGCCGCCGTGCACGTAACGGCTCTCGGCGCCGATCGCCAGGATGCGCAACGCGTCGCGTCCCAACAGGCCGAGTGTTGGGACCCGTTCAAAGAAAGCGATGTCGTCCTCGATTGTCATGCAGGGACGAATTCACGGCACCAGTTTGTAGCCGCCGGATTCGGTGACCAGGATGGCGGGAGTGGCGGCGTCACGCTCGACTTTCTGCCGCAGCCGATAAATGTGCGTCTCGAGCGTGTGGGTGGTGACACCCGAATTGTAGCCCCACACCTCCTGCAGCAGCATCTCGCGCGAGACCGGCTTCTGGCCGGCGCGATAGAGATAGCGCAGGATGGCGGTCTCCTTCTCGGTCAAGCGGACCTTGTTGCCCTTGGAATTGAGCAGCAGCTTGGAGCTGGGGCGGAACGTATAGGGGCCGATATTGAAGACCGCATCCTCGCTCGCCTCGTGCTGGCGCAATTGCGCGCGGATCCGCGCCAGCAGCACCGCGAAGCGAAAGGGCTTGGCCACATAGTCGTTGGCGCCGGACTCCAGGCCCAGGATGGTATC
This sequence comes from uncultured Alphaproteobacteria bacterium, assembly GCA_963744275.1. Classification (GTDB taxonomy): domain Bacteria; phylum Pseudomonadota; class Alphaproteobacteria; order Rhizobiales; family Xanthobacteraceae; genus VAZQ01. The sequence goes on along the minus strand of CAVUSX010000011.1, from coordinate 90,099 downwards.
CGAATCGGTATCGTGCCCGGTCAGCATGATGATCGGCGCCTTGAAGCCGTTCTTGCGCAGGATGCGCACCGCCTCGCGGCCGTCGACGTCCGGCAGCCCCACATCCATGATCACGAGATCGACTTGGCCGGCCTTGGCGGACTGCACCCCCTTGGCGCCGGTCTCGACCGCAATGGATTCGAATTCCTCATGCAGCGCCAGCTGCTCGACCAAGGCGTCGCGCAGCTCGGCGTCGTCGTCCACGATCAGAATCTTGCGGGTATTCGGCATCAATAACAGCCTAGAGCATTCATCATGCCGCGAAGTAGAACATTCGGGGCGAAAAGAGCAAGCGGGACTTGGCCTTGAGATGAATCGCGCCGGCGCCCGCGAACGGTTATGGAAGCTGATGCGGCAATTGGTCTTTTCGCTGATTCGTGTGCGCCGTGGGGCCGCCGGGGCGAGCCGCGGCGTGTTGCTGGCCGGCGGGCGCGCCATCCCGGTGGTGCTCGGCCGCGCCGGCATCGCGGCCGGCAAGCGCGAAGGCGACGGCGCGACACCGCGCGGACGCTTCCGGCTCATCCGTCTTTGGTGGCGGGCCGACCGGGGGCCGCGGCCGCCTACCCGCCTGCCGGTCCGGCGCATCGATCGGGCGCTGGCCTGGTGCGAAGATCCCGCCGACCGGCGCTACAACCGCCCCTTTGGCCGGTCGGCCAATGAACCAGGCGACCGCCTCTGGCGCGACGATCATCTCTATGACCTGGTGATCGAGATCTCGCACAACACGCGGCCGCGGGTCGCCGGCCGTGGCAGCGCCGTGTTCGTGCACGTGGCGCGGGCCGACCGCTCCGGCACCGCCGGCTGCGTGGCCCTCGATGCGCGGGACTTGGCGCGCCTGCTCGGCCGGCTCGGACCCAACACGCGAATTGATATTGGGCCGTAGCCCGCATGAAGCACTTGCGGAATGCGGGACCGCCGTTCCCGGATTACGCAAGCGCTCCATCCGGGCTACCCCTGGCTACGCCGCTCCCCGAAAATGGCGGTGCCGACCCGCACATGGGTCGCCCCGAACGTGATCGCCAGGGCAAAATCGGCGCTCATGCCCATGGACAGGAGGCGCAAGCCGTTGCGGTGCGCGATCTTGGCGGTCAGGGCGAAATGGGGTGCCGGGGGCTCGCCCTGGGGCGGCAGGCACATCAGCCCGGCGATCGGCAGCCCATAGGTGGCGCGGCAGCGCTCCAGAAAACCGTCGGCCTCCTGCGGCAGCACGCCCGACTTTTGCGGCTCGCCACCGCTATTGATCTCGGCGAACAGCAGCGGGGTGCGGCCCTGCCGGGCGATCTCGCGCGCCAGCGCCTCGCACAGCGAGGGCCGGTCGACCGAATGAATGGCCTCGAACAGCGCCACCGCCTCCTTGGCCTTGTTGGATTGCAACGGCCCCACCAGATGCAGCTGCGTGCCCGGATACTGCGCCTTCAAGGCCGGCCACTTGCCCATCGCCTCCTGCACCCGGTTCTCGCCGAAGACCCGTTGACCCGCCGCCAGCACCGGGGCGATCGCGTCGGCCCCGAAGGTCTTCGACACCGCCACCAGGGTCACCTCGGCGGGATCGCGCCGCGCCTGGGCGCAGGCCTGGGCGATGTCCTGGCGCACGGCCGCGAGCCGGGTCGGGGCACCGGCCTTGCTCTCGGTCTGATCTTGCGTGTGATCCATGGTCGTCATTTCACCATCGCGGCCGCCTCCGGATAGCACAGCTGCAGGCTGAGCGCGGCGCCGAGCCCGGGCGTTGACCAGTCCGCGCCTTTCGTGGCCTAACTCGGCCCGCATCTCCGACAGCCGGATCGATCCCGCAACGATGACCACCGAGCGCTACAACGCCCGCGACACCGAGACCCGTTGGCAGAAGATCTGGGACGACCAGGACGTCTTCGCCACCCGCAACGGCGAGCCCGGCCCGAAATACTACGTGCTGGAGATGTTCCCGTATCCGTCGGGACGCATCCATATGGGGCATGTGCGCAACTACACCATGGGGGACGTGGTGGCGCGCTACAAGCGCGCCACGGGCTTCAACGTGCTGCATCCCATGGGCTGGGACGCTTTCGGCATGCCGGCCGAGAACGCCGCCATGGCCAACAAGGTCCATCCCAAGACCTGGACCTACGAGAACATCGCCGCCATGAAGGCGCAGCTCAAGTCGATGGGGCTGTCGCTCGACTGGAAGCGCGAGATCGCGACCTGCGATCCGAGCTACTACAAGCACCAGCAGAAGATGTTCCTCGACTTCTGGCGGGCCGGCCTGGTCGAGCGCCGAAAGTCCAAGGTCAACTGGGACCCGGTCGATCAGACCGTGCTCGCCAACGAGCAGGTGATCGACGGGCGCGGCTGGCGCTCCGGCGCCCTGGTGGAGCAGCGCGAGCTGACCCAGTGGTTCTTCAAGATCACCGCCTTCGCCCAGGACCTGCTCGATTCCATCGATCGGCTCGAGCGCTGGCCCGAGAAGGTGCGCATCATGCAGCGCAACTGGATCGGCCGCTCCGAGGGTCTGCTGGTCCGCTTCGCGCTCGAGCCCGCCACCACGCCCAACGGCGAGAGCGAGCTCGATGTCTTCACCACCCGGCCCGACACGCTGTTCGGGGCGAAGTTCCTGGCGCTGGCGCCGGACCATCCGCTGGCGCTCGAAGCGGCGGCGAAGAATCCGGCGCTCGCCGCCTTCATCGCCGAATGCAGGCTGACCGGCACCGCCCAGGAGCTCATCGACAAGGCCGAGAAGCGCGGTTTCGATACCGGGATCAAAGCCATCCATCCCTTCGACCCGGGCTGGAAGCTGCCGGTCTATGTGGCGAACTTCATTCTGATGGATTACGGCACCGGCGCGATCTTCGGGTGCCCGGCGCACGACCAGCGCGATCTCGATTTCGCCAACAAATACGGGCTCGGCAATACGCCCGTGGTGCTGCCGCCCGGGGCCGATGCCGCCACCTTCGTGGTGACCGACACCGCCTATGACGGCGACGGCCGCATGATCAATTCCCGGTTCCTCGACGGCATGACGATCCAGGAGGCCAAGGAAGAGATCGCGCGTCGGCTGGAGGCGCAAACGCGCGGCAATCGCCCGGTCGCGGTCCGCCAGGTCAATTTCCGGCTGCGCGACTGGGGCATCTCGCGCCAGCGCTATTGGGGCTGCCCGATCCCGGTCATCCATTGCGAGGCTTGCGGCATCGTGCCGGTGCCGGAAGCGGAGCTGCCGGTGCGGCTGCCGGACGACGTCGAGTTCGACCGGCCCGGCAATCCGCTCGACCGGCATCCGACCTGGAAGCATGTCGCCTGCCCGAGCTGCGGCGGCCCGGCGCGGCGCGAGACCGACACCATGGATACGTTCGTGGACTCCTCGTGGTATTTCGCCCGCTTCACCGATCCCTGGATCACGACCGCGCCGACCGACCGCAGCCGCGGTCGATGCCTGGCTGCCGGTCGATCAATATATCGGCGGCATCGAGCACGCGATCCTGCACCTGCTGTACAGCCGCTTCTTCACCCGCGCCATGAAGGCGACCGGCCATGGTCGGGCTCGACGAGCCGTTCGCCGGGCTGTTCACCCAAGGCATGGTGGTGCACGAAACCTATCGGCGGCCGGGCGGCGACGTATGTGCTGCCGTCCGAGGTGACGATCGAGACCAAGGGCGACGCAGCGCGTCGCCAAGCTGACCACGACCGGCGAGCCGATCGAGATCGGCCCGATCGAGAAGATGTCGAAGTCCAAGCGCAATACGGTCGATCCCGACGACATCATCGGGACCTATGGGGCCGACGTGGCGCGCTGGTTCATGCTGTCGGATTCGCCGCCCGAGGGCGACGTCATCTGGAGCGACAAGGGCGTGCAGGGGGCTTGGCGGTTCGTGCAGCGGCTGTGGCGGCTGGTGGCCGACGCGGCCCTGGTGGCTTTGGCGACCGACATGCCGCGCCCACCGGTGTTCAGCCCGCCCGCGCTGGCGCTGCGCAAGGCCGCGCATCGGGCGCTGGCGCGCGTGTCGGAGGACATCGAGCGGCTGCGCTTCAATGTCTGCGTCGCCCACATCCACGAATTCGCCAATGCGTTCCAGACCTCGCTCGCCGAGGTCGAGGCTCCGCCAATGGCCGACTATCGCTGGGCGGTGCGGGAAGCCGCCGGCATCCTGGTGCGGCTGTTCCACCCCATGATGCCGCACCTGGCCGAGGAATGCTGGTCGGTATTGGGCTACACCACCCTGCTGGCGTCCGAGACCTGGCCGGTGCTCGAGCCGCATCTGCTGGAGGAGGACACGGTCACACTTCCGGTCCAAATCAATGGTAGGAAGCGGGCCGAGGTCACGGTTGGGCGGGATGCCACAAATGCTGAAATCGAGACTGCCGTTCTGGCGCTCGATGTTGTAAAACAAGCGCTCGACGGCAGGGCGCCCAAGAAGGTGATCGTTGTTCCGCATAGGATCGTCAATGTGGTGGTCTGATCGACGCAGCACAGTCGGCATCGCAGCTGGCCGGATCGCCCGCTTGGCCGCGGCGCTCGGGGTGGCGGCATGCGCGGGCGGATGCTTCCAGCCGCTCTACGCCGACCGCACCTTGGACGGCAGCCCGAGCGCGGGCCTGCGTGGCGCGCTCGGAGCCGTCGACGTCAAGCAGATCGATACCGGCAAGGGCACCGACGAAGCGCGCCTGGCGGTGGAGATTCGCAACGCCCTGATCTTCGATCTCACCGGCGGCGGCCCGGCACCACGGCCGGCCTACGGCCTGGTCATCCACATGAGCTCGACGGTCGCCGACATCATCGTCGATACCACCACCACGCGGCCGGCGATCGAGGACTACGGCATCAACGCCACCTATGTGCTCACCGAGACCGCATCCGGGAAGCCGGTGGTCAACGGCCAGACCTTCGCGCGCGTCTCCTATGACATTCCGGGCCAGGAGCAGCGCTTCGCCCGGCTGCGCGGCCTGCGCGACGCCGAGACCCGCGCCGCCAAGGTGATCGCCGACAATATCCGGTCGCGGCTGGCTTCCTATTTCGCGGCCGGCACCTGATCCCGGCAGCCGCTTGGTGTTCCGGCCCGTTGCGCGCCTCATCTCGGACCCGCCATGACGGCACTCAAAGCCGGACAGGTCGATGCATTCGTGGCGCGGCCTGATCGGGCGCGGCCGGTGGTGCTGGTTTTCGGTCCCGATGCCGGGCTGGTGCGGGAGCGGGCGGAAGCCTTGATCAGCGGCGCGGTCGATGACCCACGCGATCCGTTTGCGCTGGCGCGGCTCGCCGGCGACGATCTCGCGGCCGAGCCGATGCGGCTGGTCGAGGAGGCCAACACGATACCGATGTTCGGGGGCCGCCGCGCCGTCTGGGTCAAGGCCGGCAGCCGCAATTTCGTGCCCGCCGTCGAGGCCCTGGTGGCGGCCGCCCCGCCCGATTGCCGGGTGGTGATCGAGGCCGGCGATCTCAAGCGCAACGCGCCGCTGCGCGTCCTGTGCGAGCGCGCCGCCAACGCGGTGGCGCTGCCCTGCTATGCGGACGGCGACCGCGATATCCAGCGCCTGATCGACGACGAGATGCGCGAGGCCGCGCTCGCGATCACGCCCGATGCCCGCGCCGCGCTGGTCCCGCTCTTGGGCGGCGACCGGCTGGCCTCGCGCAGCGAGGTCCGCAAGCTCGCGCTCTACGCGCGCGGCCGCGAGCGGGTCGAGCTCGACGACGTGATCGCGGTGGTGACCGATGCCTCCACGCTGGCGCTCGACACGCTCATCGATGCGGCCTTCGCGGGCCGCACCGGCGATGTGGAAATTCAATTCAACAAGGCCCAGACGGCAGGCACCTCGCCCGCCAGCATCATCTCGGCGGGCTTGCGCCAGACCAGCTCGCTGCACAAGGCCCGCCTCGCCGTCGAGGAGGGCAAGAGCATCACGGCGACGCTCGACACCATGGTGCCGCCGGTTCATTTCAGCCGCAAGACGCTGGTCGAGATCGCGCTCAAGAGCTGGACGGCGGCCCGCCTGGAGCGCGCCATGATGCAATTCGCCGAAGCCTCGTTCGAAGCCCGCCGCATGGCGGATCTGGCCGACACCATCGCGCAGCGCGTGCTGCTGTCGATCGCCGTCACCGCCCGGCGCAAGGAGTGACATTCTTACCTCCCCCTGCAAGGGGGAGGTCGACCCGCAAAGCGGGTCGGGTGGGGGTCACGCGACAAACTCTGAGTCTCGTCGGGGATCGCGGGATCCTCACCCGGCGCCTTCGGTGCCAGCCCTCCCGCTGTCAGGGGCGAGGAATCTTCACGGCGTCTCCAACCGCCGGATCACCTCGTCGAGCTGCTCCACGTCGCGATACCGGATGGTGAGCACGCCGCCTTGGCCGCGGTGATCGATCGCCACCGCGAGGCCGAGCGCGTCCGACAGCCGCCGCTCGAGCGCCGCCGTGTCGGCATCCTTGGTGACGCGCTGGCGCGACTTGATCGCCTTGCCGGAGGCCTGCGCGCGCTCCTGCGCCAAGGCCTCGACCTGGCGCACATTGAGGCCGCGATCCATGATCTCGCGCGCCAGCCGCTCCGGATCGGGCTGGCCGACCAGCATGCGGGCATGGCCGGCCGAAATCTTGCCGGCCGCGATGTAATCCTGCACCGATTGCGGCAGCTTGAGCAGACGCAGCGTATTGGCCACATGGCTGCGGCTCTTGCCCACCATCTTGGCGATGGCGTCCTGGCTGTGCTGGAACTCGTTCACCAGCGCCTGATAGCCGGCCGCCTCTTCCAGCGGATTGAGGTCGGAGCGCTGCACGTTCTCGATGATGGCGAGCTGCAGGGCTTCGTCGTCGCTGACGTCGAGCGGAACGATCGGCACCTCGTGCAGGCCGGCGCGTTGCGCGGCCCGCCAGCGCCGCTCGCCGGCGATGATCTCGTAGGAATTGGGGGCGCCGTGCACCGGGCGCACCACGATCGGCTGAATGATGCCGCGCTCGCGCATGGAGGCGGCGAGCTCGTCGAGCTCGGTCTCGGGAAAATTGCGGCGCGGATTGCGCGGATTGGGCCGCAGGAACTCGATCGGCACGCGACGCTGGTTGCGTCCCCCCGGCTCGGCCTTCTTGGTTTCCTCGCCGACATCGCCCATGAGCGCGGCAAGGCCGCGTCCCAATCGCGATCTTCCGGCCTCGTCTGCCATGTTGGCGTCTCCCGAGCTCGTCATCAGCGGCTTTCGACTATTCTCTTGCTGGTTCGCAACTGCGGGGCTGCGCTGTTTTCGATCCGGGCTCAAGAGACCCGCGGCGTAATGGCGGTTTCGGCGCGCAGCTCCTTCTCGCGCTGGATGACCTCGGTGGCGAGCCGCAGATAGGCTTCGCTGCCGACGCATTTGAGATCGTAGACCAGCACCGGCTTGCCGTAGGAGGGGGCTTCCGACACCCGCACATTGCGCGGGATGATGGTGTCGTAGACCTTGCGGCCCATGAACTCGCGCACGTCCGCCACCACCTGGTTGGCGAGATTGTTGCGCGCATCGTACATGGTGAGCACGATGCCATGAATGGTGAGACCGGGATTGAGCGTCTCGCGCACCTGCTCGACCGTCTTGATCAGCTGCGACAAGCCCTCGAGCGCGAAGAACTCGCATTGCAGCGGCACCAGGATGGCGTTGGCGGACGCCATGGCGTTGACGGTGAGCAGATTGAGCGAAGGCGGACAGTCGACCAGCACATAGGTGAAATCGACCCAATCCGGCCGCCCGGTATTGAGCTGCACGAACGCATTGCGCAGCCGGAACGCGCGGTCGCGCGCCTGCCCGATCTGCAGCTCGAGCCCGGACAGATCGAGTGTCGAAGGCGCAATGAACAGACGCGGCACCGCCGTCGGCAGGACCGCGTCGCGCAAGGTGGCCTCGCCGATCAGCACGTCATAGGTGGAATGACGGCGGCTGCGGCGGTCGATGCCGAGCCCGGTCGAGGCATTGCCTTGCGGATCGAGATCGACGATCAGCACCTGCTCTCCGATGGCGGCGAGCGCAGTGCCGAGATTGATCGCCGTCGTGGTCTTGCCGACGCCGCCCTTTTGGTTGGCGACGGCCAGCACGCGGGGCGGCCTGGGCGACAGACCAAGAGGCGCCGCGGACTTATTCTCGGCCCGTTCAGTCGCAGGAGCATCCGTCGTTTGTGTCATCGACCCAAATCCGCCCCGCCAAGACCTCGCCGGTTCAAGACTTATGGCACAGTCACCCGCGGTTCCAATGCACGGATCTTCACGATGCGCGCCATGGGATCGGTTCGGCTGGGAACGAGATCAACCGTCATATTCCAACATTTAGAGGCTTCGGTCAATTCAGCCGCTACATCTTGTCCCTTTGGAAACAAACCTAGCGCCCCCCGCTTCAGCAGAGGCAGGCATTGGCCCAAAAGCGAGCTTAAGGGAGAAACCGCCCGGGCGGTCACAATGTCGGGCCTGCCGGCGAAACTTTCCACGAATTTCTCCATCCGAACCGCATGCACCACGGCCGGCGCTTGCGTCGCCGCCACCGCCTCGCGCAGGAACCCCGCCTTCTTGGTGCTGCCTTCGACCAGGTGAACCCGACGGCCGCTCTTCCCGTAAAGCGCACACGCGATCACCAGTCCCGGGAATCCGCCGCCGGTGCCGAGGTCGACCCAGGTTTCGGCCTCCGGGGCCAGATCGAGGAGCTGCAGCGAATCCGCGATATGCCGCGTCCAAAGCGTCGGCACCGTCGAGGGCGCGATCAGATGCGTGATCTCCTGCCACTTCAACAACAGCGCGACAAAGCGATCGAGCCGCGCCGCTGTTTCACGTGAAACAGGCGTGAGCGCAAGCGCACGCGCGCGATCGGAGCTGAGGTCGAGAAGGGGCATAGGGCGGATGAGGCCGTAGGATGGGTTGAGCTCATGCGATACCCATCATCACCGCCGATGGGTATCGCAAGAGCTCAACCCATCCTACCCGCCACCACCCACGGATTTCACGTCGCGCCGGTTCCGGCGAATGTGCGCCAGCAGCAGGCTCAGCGCGACCGGCGTCATGCCGTCGATGCGGCCGGCCTGCCCGACCGTGCGCGGCCGCACCGCCTGCAGCTTTTGCTTGATCTCGTTGGAGAGGCCGCCGAGCTGCGCGTAGTCGATCGCTTCCGGCAGCTCGAGCCCTTCGTCGCGGCGAAACGCGACAATGTCCGCGGCCTGCCGGTCGAGATAGACCGCGTATTTCGCATCGATCTCCAGCTGCTCCGCGATCTTGGGCGCAATCGCGTGAAACTCCGGCCAGATGCGGGCCAGCTCCCGCACCCCGATATTCGGATACGACAACAGCTCGAAACCGCTGCGCCGCTGGCCATCCTGGTTGAGGGCCAAGCCATGTCGCTTGGCTTGCGTCGGCGTGAGCGCGACCGAGGCCGCATAGGCATGGGCCTGCGCGAGCGCGGCCATCTTCTCGACATGCCGCTTCGCCCGGATAGGCCCGACGCAGCCGATCGCAATGCCCTTGTGGGTCAGGCGCTGGTCCGCATTGTCGGCCCGCAGCGTGAGACGGTACTCCGCCCGCGAGGTGAACATGCGATAGGGCTCGCTCACCCCACGGGTCACCAGATCGTCGATCATCACCGCCAGATAGCCCTCAGCGCGATCAAACGTGATCTCCGGCCCCTCACCGGCCCGGGCGGCTGCATTGAGGCCCGCCATCAATCCCTGGGCCGCCGCTTCCTCGTAGCCGGTGGTGCCGTTGATCTGGCCGGCCAGGAAAAGGCCGCGCAGGCGCTTGGTCTCCAACGTCGGCTCGAGCTCGCGCGGGTCCACATAATCGTATTCGATCGCATAGCCGGGCCGAACCATGACGGCCTTTTCCAGGCCCGCGATGGTGGCGACCAGGGCGCGCTGGACCTCTTCCGGCAACGCGGTCGAGATGCCGTTGGGGTAGACGGTCGGATCATCGAGCCCTTCCGGCTCCAGGAATATTTGATGACCGTCGCGCTCGCCGAAGCGCACGATCTTGTCCTCGACGGAGGGGCAGTAGCGCGGACCGCGGCTCGAGATCTGCCCCGAATACATGGGCGAGCGGTGCACATTGTCGCGAATGATCCGGTGGGTGGCCGCGTTGGTGCGGGTGATGCCGCACTCCACCTGGCGGTTCTCGATTGCCTCCGTCAGGGTCGAGAACGGCTCCGGCGGCTCATCGCCGGGCTGCATTTCGACCGCCGCCCAGTCGATGGTCCGTCCGTCGAGCCGCGGCGGCGTACCGGTCTTGAGCCGACCCAGTGCAAAACCCGATCGCTCAAGGGTCAGCGCGAGCCCAATGGCGGGCGCTTCACCGACCCGCCCGGCCGCGATCTTTTGCTCGCCGATATGGATGAGTCCGCGCAGGAAGGTGCCGGTCGTCAGCACCACCGCGGCGGCTCCCAGCTCCCGGCCATCCCGCAGGCGCAGACCGATGATCCGGCCGGCCGCGATCATGAGATCGTCGGCCTCGGCCTCGATCACGCTGAGATTCGCGGTCTCCCGGATGGCCTGCTGCATGGCTGCCGCATAACGGGCGCGATCGGCCTGGGCGCGCGGCCCGCGCACCGCCGGACCTTTGCGCCGATTGAGCACCCGGAATTGGATGCCGCCGCGATCCGCGACGCGGCCCATGAGCCCATCGAGCGCATCGATCTCGCGCACCAGATGACCCTTGCCGAGGCCGCCGATCGCCGGATTGCAGGACATCGCCCCGATGGTGGCAAAGCGGTGCGTGACCAACGCCGTTGCCGCCCCCATGCGGGCTGCCGCCGCCGCCGCCTCACAGCCGGCGTGGCCACCCCCCACCACGATCACGTCAAACTGGGCATCCATCGGAAATCGTCTCCACGGCTGCTTGTATTCAAGCAGCGGAGCGAGGTCAAAAGGCGCGCTGATCTTGTAGCGTTTCACGTGAAACAACCGCCAAACGTTTCACGTGAAACATCGTTAACGATTGGTTTCCGCGCGGCCGCCACAACGGTAGGCCACCGACTTGGCCGGCCATTGGCTCAGTCGGCCACTTGACCCCGTCCTAGGCCTCCGGCTGAGCCCTCCTTGCTCACTTGCCGATGCAAAAATCCCGGAAGATCACGTCCAGGACGTCTTCCACCCCGATGCGCCCCGTAAGCCGCTCCAGTGCCCGTGTGGCCAGGCGAATCTGTTCGGCTATCAGCTCCTCACCGCCCTGCGGCCCTAACCTCAGGGCGTCCTCCAGCGCCCGGGCGGCCTCCTGCAAGGCCACCCGATGGCGTTCACGCGTCACCAACGCCGGTTCGGCCGTGAAGAACCTTTCGGCGAACCCGGTCAGGGCCTGCAGCAGCCCATCCATGCCGGCTCCGGTACTTGCCGATATGGTTAATAAAATGTGACCCGGCCGCCGATCCGCCAACCTGGTCACCAGCTCCCGGCCGGCGCCCGGCGGCAGCAAGTCGGTCTTGTTGAGAAGGATCCAGTTCTGCACCCCAACCCCGAGATATCTCTCGCTCCGCCAGCGACACGCCGGCCTCGATGTCCGCCGCATCGACCACCCACAACACCAAGTCGGCATCCCCGACCGCATCCCAGGCGCGCCGCACACCCTCCTGCTCGACCGGGTCGGCCGCGTCACGCAAACCGGCGGTATCCCGCAAAATGACCGGAAAGCCCGCCAGATCGAGCTGCACCTCGATCACGTCCCGGGTGGTGCCGGCATGAGGAGACACGATCGCGGCATCCCGCCGGGCCAGGCGGTTGAGGAGCGTCGACTTGCCCACATTGGGAGCCCCCGCGATGGCAACCGCCAGACCCTCCCGCAGCCGCTCGCCCTGCCCGGCGCCGGCTTGCCCAATCTCAACCGCCAACGGCCGCACGATCTCGAACGCCCGCGCAGCCAGATCTCCCGGCACGTCGCCCTCGTCGGGAAAATCGATTCCCGCCTCCACCAAGGCCAGCGCCCCGACCAGCCGGCCGCGCCAGGTCTCGGCGCGGCTCCCCAACAGGCCCCTGAACTGCCGGAACGCCTGCCGGCGCTGCGCCTCCGTGTCCGCATTGATGAGATCCGCCAATCCCTCCACGGCGGTCAGATCGAGGCGGCCGTTCTCGAAGGCGCGGCGCGTGAACTCACCCGCCTGCGCCAGGCGAAATCCGGGCAGCCGTCCCAGCACCGCGAACAGGCCGGCCACGATCGCGCGCCCGCCATGGACTTGCAGCTCGACCGTGTCCTCGCCGGTCTCGCTGCCAGGACCCGGAAACCAGAGCACCAACGCCTCGTCGATCACCTCCCGGCTCATCGGGTCGCGCAGGCGCGCGAAGGCGGCCCGGCGCGGTTCCGGGACCCGCCCCATGATAGCCGACAGGGCCAACCGGGCATCGGGGCCGGAAATCCGGATGACCGCGATCGCCGCCGGCGGCCGCCCCGACGAAAGGGCAAAGATGGTGTCCTGCGGGGTGCTCAAAGTGGCGGGCCTGCGAATCACATCGAGGAGGGGGCGTGGAAGCGTTGGTGGTCACCGGCCAGCGGCTCGGTCGGCCATTTGCGGTCGGCCGCGCCCCGGGCCGATTTCCATCCCATGAATTTGGCCCACGCGCGCCCGCCCTGCGTTATCCTTTAGTCCCAGCGGAACCCGACCGGAAGCCACATGTCAGTCCCTCAAAGCGCCCACCACAATCGACTCGCCCATGAGACCAGCCCCTATCTGCTGCAGCACAAGACCAATCCGGTCGACTGGTGGCCCTGGGGCCCGGCTGCCCTCAACGAAGCCAAGCGCAGCAACAAGCCGATCCTGCTCTCGGTCGGCTATGCGGCCTGCCACTGGTGCCATGTCATGGCCCATGAGAGCTTCGAGGACGAGACCACCGCCCGCGTGATGAACGAGCTGTTCGTCAACATCAAAGTGGACCGCGAGGAGCGCCCCGACATCGATCAGATCTACATGTCGGCGCTCCACCTTTTGGGCGAGCGCGGCGGCTGGCCGATGACCATGTTCCTGACCCCCGGCGGCGAGCCGTTCTGGGGCGGCACCTATTTTCCCAACGTCAGTCGATTCGGCCGGCCCGGCTTTGTGGACGTGTTGCGCAACGTCTCGCGCATCTTCCACGAGGAGCCACAGAACGTGGAGCAGAACCGCGCGGCCCTCATGGCTCGCCTGGCGGAGAGCGCGCGGCCGAGCGGCGCGGTCACGATCGGGACCGCGGAACTCGACCGCGCTGCCGCGCAAATCGGCGGCATGATGGATCCGCTCCACGGCGGGTTGCGCGGCGCCCCGAAATTTCCGCAGGCCATGATGCTGGAATTTCTCTGGCGCGCCGGGGAGCGTACCGGCGAGTCCCGCTATTTCGCAGCCGTCGAGCTTACGCTCGAGCACATCTGCCAGGGCGGCATCTATGATCATCTGGGCGGTGGCTTCTCGCGCTATGCGGTCGACGAGCTCTGGCTGGTCCCGCATTTCGAAAAGATGCTCTACGACAATGCGCTTCTGCTCGAGCTCCTGGGGCTGGCGTACCAGCGCTCCGGCCGCGAGCTGTTCCGTGCCCGCGCCCGCGAAACCGTCGACTGGCTCGCCCGCGAGATGACGACCGAAGGCGGAGCGTTTTGCGCTTCGCTCGATGCCGACTCGGAAGGCGAGGAGGGCAAGTTCTATGTCTGGTCGCTGGCCGAGATCACCGAGGTGCTCGGCCCACGGGATGCCGAATTCTTTGCTGCACATTATGACGTGACCCCCGGAGGCAACTTCGAAGGCCACAATATCCTCAACCGCCTCAATGACTTACCGCGCAACATGGAGGACGAGGCCGCGCTCGCTCCGCTGCGCCAAAAACTGCTGTCGGCGCGCGCCAAAAGGGTGCGGCCGGGGCTCGACGACAAGGTCCTGGCCGATTGGAACGGCCTGATGGTCGCCGGCCTGGTCAATGCGAGCCTGGCTTTCGCAGAGCCGTCCTGGATCCAAATCGCGGCCCGCGCTTTCCTGTTCGTCGACGCCAAGATGGGCCGTGGCGATCGCCTCGGCCATTCATGGCGTGATGAGCGCTTGTTGTTCCCGGGCCTGGCTTCGGACCATGCCGCCATGATCCGGGCCGCGCTGGCGCTGCACGAGGCGACCGGCGAGAGCGGTTATCTGGAACGCGCCCTCGACTGGCAGGCCGGACTCGATCGCCATTACGCCAATCCGCAGACCGGAGGTTATTTCCTCACCGCCGACGATGCCGAGGGATTGGTGGTGCGCCCCAATTCCACCGCCGACGAAGCCACTCCCAATCCGAATGCGGTCGCGGCCCAAAACCTGGTGCGGCTCGCCTTTTATAGCGGCCAGGATGCCTGGCGCACGCTCGCCGATAAGCTGTTCGACGGGCTGCTGCCGCTCGCGAACGAAAACCTCTTCATGCATGTCGCGCTCATCAATGCGCTCGATCTGCGGCTGCGCGCGGCCGAGATCGTGGTTGCGGGCTCGGGTCCGCAGGCCGACGAACTGGTGGCGGCCGCCCTTAAGGTCCCCTACCTCGATCGCATCGTATTGCGCGCCACGAACCCCCAATCGCTGCCCGGCCGCCATCCGGCGCAGGACAAGATCAGATCGACGTCCGGGACCGCGGCTTTTGTGTGCGTGGGCGAGACCTGCTCGCTGCCGGTAACGAGCAGCGAGCAACTGGCGCAGACGCTCGCCGCCATGCGGGTCGAGACCGCCGCAACGAGCCCTTAGGTGTTCATCGACTCGAAGAACTCGCTGTTGTGCTTGGTGTTGCGCAGCTTATCGAGCAGGAAGTCGATGGCATCCATGGTGCCCATGGGATTGAGGATGCGGCGCAGCACGTACATCTTCTTGAGCTGATCGGGCGAGGTGAGCAGCTCTTCCTTGCGGGTGCCGGAGCGGGTGATGTCGATGGCCGGGAAGGTGCGCTTGTCCGCCACCTTGCGGTCGAGGATGATTTCCGAATTGCCGGTGCCCTTGAACTCCTCGAAGATCACCTCGTCCATGCGGCTGCCGGTGTCGATCAGCGCGGTCGCGATGATGGTCAGCGAGCCGCCCTCCTCGATATTGCGCGCGGCGCCGAAGAAGCGCTTGGGCCGCTGCAGCGCATTGGCATCGACGCCGCCGGTCAGCACCTTGCCGGAGGACGGCACCACGGTGTTGTAGGCGCGTCCCAGCCGGGTGATGGAATCCGAGCAGGATGACCACGTCGCGGCCGTGCTCGACCAGGCGCTTGGCCTTCTCGATGACCATCTCGGCGACCTGCACGTGACGCGCGGCCGGCTCGTCGAAGGTCGACGACACGACCTCGCCCTTCACCGAGCGCTGCATGTCGGTGACCTCCTCCGGGCGCTCGTCGATGAGCAGCACGATCAGGTAGCACTCCGGATGGTTGGCGGTGATCGAATGCGCGATGTTCTGCAACAGCACGGTCTTGCCGGTGCGCGGCGGCGACACGATCAGGGCGCGCTGGCCCTTGCCGATCGGCGACACGATGTCGATGACGCGGGCCGAGAGATCCTTCGAGGTCGGATTCTCGTGCTCCATGTTGAGCCGTTCATCCGGATAAAGCGGCGTCAGATTGTCGAAATTGACCTTGTGGCGGGCCTTTTCCGGGTCCTCGAAGTTGATCGTGTTGACCTTGAGCAGGGCGAAGTAGCGCTCGCCCTCCTTCGGGCTGCGGATATGGCCGTCGAGGGTGTCGCCGGTCCGCAAGCCGAAGCGGCGGATTTGCGAGGGCGATACGTAGATGTCGTCCGGTCCCGGCAGATAGTTCGCTTCCGGCGAGCGCAGAAAGCCGAAGCCGTCGGAGAGAACTTCGACGACGCCTTCGCCGACGATGTCGGTCTCGCGCATCGACAGCTGCTTGAGGATGCGCGAACATCAGCTCCTGCTTGCGCATGGTGCTGGCGTTCTCGACCTCGAGCTCCTCCGCAAAGGAGACGAGCTCGGCCGGAGTCTTGGCCTTGAGGTCTTGGAGTTTCATTTCCCGCATGCGGGTAGTCCTATGGGAATGACCGGCGGCGAGGGCAGCAAACGCAATGGCTGGTCGACGCGCGGAGGGGGGGAAGATCGCAGATCTTGGGAGAGGCGTTCAGGCCATCTGGCCCGATGCAGCGGCAGGTCCCACTACGCGGACCGGCACTCGACTGCATCTGCCTGCGTTCGGGGAGATAGCGCCAACATATGAAAAGAAAGTCCGCCGCGCAAGGGGTCGGCTGCGCTTCAGAACGGCTTGACCACCGCCAGAATCACGATTCCGACCATCAAGACCGTCAGGCACCTCGTTGATTACCCTGTAAAATTTCTGCGAATGCCGGTTCCGGTCGGCGGCGAAATCACGCACCCAGCGGGCCAATAATCCGTGCACGCCCGACAATGCCAAGCACCAGGACGATCTTGGCCTGCAGCCAATGGAACGCAAACCATCCGCCCTCGTAGGCCAGCGCCAGGCCCAAGAGCCAGGCCGCGATCATGGCCGGATTGATGATGGCCCGCAGCAGCCGGCGCTCCATCACCTTGAAGGTTTCGGACTGCCGGGAGCCCGGCTCCGCCTCGCAGTGATAGACGAACAGGCGCGGCAGATAGAGCATGCCCGCCATCCAGGCGATCACCGCAATGATGTGCAGCGCCTTGAGCCCAGTCGTACACGGGGAGCCTTTCGTCTACTTGCCGCGCACGCGTGCGAGCATGCGCTCGACATGCGCGATCGGCGTCTGCGGCACGATGCCATGCCCGAGATTGAAAATGAACGGCCGGCCCGCGAAGGCGTCCATCACCGCATCGACCGCGCGATCGAGCGCGGCTCCGCCGGCGACCAGCACCAGCGGATCGAGATTTCCCTGCACCGCAACCCGGCTCTGCACCCGCTCGCGGACAAAACCGCGATCCACGCTCCAATCGAGCCCGACCGCATCGAGCGGAATCTCCTCGACATAACGCGCCAGCTGGGCGCCGGCGCCGCGCGGAAATCCGATCACCTTGGCGCCAGGAACGGCCGCGCGCACCTTGGCCACGATCCGCCGTGTCGGCTCGATGCACCAGCGCGCGAATTCCTCCGGCGGCAGCACGCCGGCCCAGGTATCGAAAATCTGCACCGCATCGGCGCCGGCCTGCAATTGCCGAACCAGATAGGCGGCCGATGCTTCGACCAGGATGTCGATCAGGCCCGCAAACGCTTCCGGCTCCCGATAGGCGAACAGCCGCGCCGGTGCCTGATCGGGCGTGCCCTGCCCGGCCACCATGTAGCTGGCGACCGTCCAGGGCGCGCCGCAGAAACCCAGCAGCGCGGTCCCGCCGTCGAGCTTGGCCTTGACCAGCGCAACGGTCTCGTAGATCGGCGCCAGCATGTTCTGGTCGACCTCGCCGGCCAGCCGCTTCAGGGCTTGCCCATTCGCCAGCGGCTCGAGCCGCGGTCCCTCGCCGGCCGCGAACCTCACGGCCTGGCCGAGCGCATGGGGAACCACCAGAATGTCCGAGAACAAGATGGCGGCATCGAAGCCGAACCGCCGGATCGGTTGCAGCGTCACCTCGGCCGCATATTCGGGCGTGAAGATCAGGTTGAGGAATTCGCCGGCCTTCTCGCGCAAGGCGCGATATTCGGGCAAATACCGCCCGGCCTGGCGCATCATCCAGACCGGCGGCGGGCTCCGCACGGCGCCCTCCAGGACTTCCAGCAACGTTTTGTTCACAGCGTCTCCATGGGGCGACCTTCCCTACTAAAACTTAAGGCGATTCTTCTTATTACGACTCTTAGGCGGTGGATTAGACTCATGCATTTTCGTCAACAGGTCGTCCACCCGCTGCGCACAGACGAACCTTGCGCGGAATATTCATGGGCTGAGGCTCGACATCGCGTTCGCGCGGGATTTTGCGGCCCTGCGGGCCGGGTGGGCTGAAAGAGTTCACAGGCAATTCACATGTCACCACTGATCTCACGCCGGCATCCCGCGCGCGTCCCCTTGGCAGGTTTGGGGAAACTCTGCATATCATGTCCCGACCCCGCCCGGCCGCAGGGCTGGCGGCTTGCCGCCCTCCCCAGGCTTTCACAGGTTGTCCCGGCCTAACACATGCCCCAGCGGACCGGCAGCTTTTTCCATCTCCATCTGGTTTCCGATGCGACCGGCGAGACCCTGACCACGGTCGCCCGGGCCGCCACCGCCCAATACACCAAAGTGTCGCCGGTCGAGCATGTCTATCCGCTGGTGCGGACCCAGAAGCAGCTCGACCGGGCCTTGAGCGAGATCGAGGAAGCGCCCGGCATCGTGCTCTATACGCTGCTGGAGGAAGACCTGGTCAAGCGGCTCGAGGACCATTGCCGCGAGCTCAGCCTGCCGTGTCTGTCCATCCTGGGACCGGTTCTGCAGCTCATGCGGTCATATCTGGGGACCGAAACCAGCCATCGGGTCGGCGCCCAGCACACCCTCAATGCGGAATATTTCAAGCGCATCGATGCCCTCAACTACACCATGCTGCATGACGATGGGCAGCACGTCGACGAGCTCGAGCAGGCCGACGTGGTGCTGGTCGGGGTGTCGCGCACCTCCAAGACCCCGACCTCGATCTATCTGGCCAATCGCGGCGTCAAGACCGGAAATGTTCCGTTGGTGCCCGGCATCATGGTCGCCCCGCAGGTCGAGGTGCTGACGCATCCGCTGGTCGTCGGGCTCTTTGCGAGCCCGGAGCGGATCGTGCAGATCCGGCAAAACCGGCTGCTCGGCCTCAAGTCCCATCACGACGACGACCAATATATCGACCGCCAGGCGGTCGCCGAGGAGATCATGGTGTCGCGGCGGCTGTGCGCCAAGCACAATTGGCCGATCATCGATGTCACCCGCCGCTCCATCGAGGAAACCGCCGCCGCCGTGCTCAAGCTGCTGGCCGAGCGCCGGCGCCTGCCGGCCTCGTGAGCATGGGACTGTGGCTCGCGCAGGAGCCGCTGGTGCTGGCCTCGCGCAGCGCCAGCCGGCGCGCCGTGCTGGCCGGCGCCGGCATACCGGTCGAGGTCCTGCCGGCCGATGTCGACGAGCGTGGGATCGAGGCGCAGGCCGCCCTGGAATCGCCGAGCCAGGTCGCGGTGCTGCTGGCGCATGCCAAGGCCGCGCGCGATTTCGGCGAAGCGGCCGGGACGTCTGGTGCTCGGCGCCGACCAGACCCTGGCGCTGGGACCGCGGCTGTTCGCCAAGCCGGCCGATTCGGCGGCCGCCAGCGACCAGCTCCAAGCTCTGCGCGGGCACACCCATGAGCTTCATTCGGCCGTGGTGGTGGTGCGCGACGGCGCTGTCCTGTTCGAGCATTGCGAGATCGCACGCCTCACCATGCGGAGCTTCTCGGATCGGTTTCTGGCGCGTTACATCGAAGCCGCGGGCTCGGCCGCGACCGCGAGCGTCGGCGGCTATCAGGTGGAGGGCCTGGGCATCCAGCTGTTCGCGCGGATCGAGGGCGACCACTTCACGATTCTGGGTCTGCCGTTGCTGCGGCTCCTGCAATTCCTGCGGCAGCACGGGTGCTTGGCCGACTAGCCGATTGATCGCGCGCGGCGGCGCGTCCATAAGCTGAAACGCCGGCTCGAGCCGGCGACCCCCAATGGTGGGCGCATGTTCATCCTCGGCCTGACCGGCTCGCTCGGGATGGGAAAATCGACCACTGCGGGCTTCTTCGCCGAAGCCGGCGTGCCGGTGCATGATGCCGATGCGGTGGTGCACCGTCTCTACGAAGGCGAAGCCGTGGCCGCCATCGAGGCGGCGTTTCCGGGCACCACGGTGGCCGGCAAGGTCGACCGCAACAAGCTCGCCGCCCGGGTGCTCGACGATCCGCAAGCGTTGCGGCGGCTCGAGGCCATCGTGCATCCGCTGGTGCGCGCCGCCGAGGCGCGCTTTCTGAGCGACGCGCAGGCACGCGGCGCGCAGGTCGTGCTGCTCGACATTCCGCTCCTGCTCGAGACCGTCAGCGACCAAAGGGTCGACGCCGTCGTGGTGGTGTCGGCGCCGAGCGACACCCAGCGGCAACGGGTGCTCGAACGGCCCGGGATGACGGCGGAGAAGTTCGACGCCCTGCTGGCCCGCCAGATACCCGACAGCGAGAAGCGCCGGCGCGCGGATTTTGTGGTGGATACGTCGCGTGGATTCGATGCCGCGCGCGCGCAGGTGCGCGAAATCTTGCGTGCGGTTGCTACAATGCCGAAGCGGCGGCGGTGATTCGCTTCGCGCCGCGCCAGGGCCAGCCATGCGCGAGATCGTGCTCGATACCGAAACCACCGGCCTCGACCCCTATCAGGGTCATCGGCTGATCGAGGTCGGCTGCATCGAGCTCCTCAACCGCATCCCGAGCGGGAATACGTTTCACCGCTACGTCAATCCGCAGCGCGACGTTCCGGCCGAAGCCTTCGCGATCCATGGCCTCTCGGCCGAGTTCCTCAAGGACAAGCCGCCGTTCGCGAGGTGGCCGACGAGCTGATCGCGTTCATCGCCGATGCCCCGCTGGTGGCCCACAACGCGTCCTTCGACCTCAACTTCATCAATGCCGAGTTCGAGCGCGCCGGCCGGGCCGCGATCGCGCGCGACCGCATCATCGACACCTTGCTGCTCGCGCGCCGCAAGCATCCGGGAAGTCCCAATCGGCTCGACGATCTGTGCGCCCGCTACGGCATCGACAGCTCGCGGCGGGTCAAGCATGGCGCGCTGCTCGATGCCGAGATCCTGGCCGAGGTCTATCTGGAATTGGTGGGCGGCCGGCAGGCGCAGCTCATCCTGGTCGAGACCGGCAACGACAGCGCTGTGGCCGGGAGCGGCCGTGCGGCCGTGATACGGCCGCGGCCGATCGCCTTGCCGGCGCGCTTGACCGAGGAAGATCTCGCCGCCCATGCCGGCTTCCGCGCCAGCCTCGGCGACAAAGCGATCTGGGCCGACTACGTGCAGGCGGGTTCGTAGGGCCCTCTTCCTTGTCATGGCCGGACTTGTTCAGACTTGTTCCGGCCATCTCGCTCAGGCTGGCACAGTCGTGCGTCCCGACCGCTGGTGCCGCTCAGGTCGCGGCCGCTGCCGGCTCCTGCTGCATTTGCGCGAGGCGCTGCTGGTAGAGCGCCACGAAGTCGACCGGATCGAGCAGCAGCGGCGGGAAACCGCCGCCCCGCACCGAGCTCGCGATGATCTCGCGCGCGAACGGAAACAGGAGCCGCGGGCATTCGATCATGACCACCGGATGGATCTGCTCCTGCGGCACGTTCTGGATGCGAAACAGGCCCGCATAGGTCAAATCGAACGCGAACAGGAGGAGGGCGGTGGCGTCGGCGCTTTCCGCCTTGCCTTCGAGCTTCAGCGAGACCTCGTAATCGTTGGCGGCGAGCTGGCCGACCCCGACATTGATCTGGATGTTGATGTTCGGCTGCGTCTGGCTCGGCGCCAGCGAGCGTGGCGCGTTCGGGTTCTCGAACGAGAAGTCCTTGATGAACTGGCCGAGCACGTTGAGCTGGGGCGCATTCTCCTGCGCTTGCGGTTGTTCGCCGCCATTGGTCGCCATGGTCATGACTCCATTCTCCGCCCGCTCGAGCCGACTGCCGATGTCCCGGGCCGGCTGGCTAACATAGGGACCCGGCACGAACAAGGAGACTAAGGGACGGCGGCGGCCGATTTCACGGAAATCAAGCCGCCGCGCGCGGTCGCAAAGCTGCCCTGCCGATCCGCGATCGAGCGCGCCGCGCCGCCCGGCGCGCTCGCCCGGACCAGCCCTCGGGCTTGGCCGGTCCATCCTAAACGGTTGAAATGCCGAACGGATCCAGCGGGTGGGCAGCGCCCCATATGTGCCGATCGCATTGCTCCCATCCGGTGTGGAGCAGGTTGGCGCAGCGTGCGGGATCGTCTATGGTTGGGTCGAGCCTCGACCTGTGTCGGTTGTCCGGCGCGTGCCACTGGTCCAGTGCGGGCACGTGCTTACATAGGACATGGAAACCGGGCATGGGAACCGACTTCCGCTCCGCAGGTTGCCGGTCTGCGGACCCTCGCCGACCCCTGTGGTTCGGTCGTCACAGCTGCGAAAGCATGCAAGACGTGTTCGATTTCTGGTGGATCATATATGCCACGATTGCCGTGGTGATCTTCGTCAAGCTTCGCAGTGTGCTGGGTCAGCGCACCGGGCGCGAACGGCCGCCCTATGACCCGTTTTCGGCGCGCGATACCCTGCGCCCCTCGACCACCGAGCGGCCCTCCACCAACGACAATGTGGTCGCGCTGCCGGGCCGCGCCGCCGAGCCGATCAAGCCGGTCGAGGCGGCGGCGGCGGCGGTGGTGCCGGCCGCGGACCGCTGGAGCGGCCTGGCCGAGCCGGGCTCGCCGGTGGCGGCCGGTCTCGATGCCATCGCGCGCGAGGACAAGAGCTTCGACGGCAAGCATTTCATCGCCGGCGCCCGCGCCGCCTACGAGATGATCGTCACCGCCTATGCGGAGGGCGATCTGCGCACCCTCAAGAACCTGCTGTCGCGCGATGTCTACGACGGCTTCGAGGCCGCGATCCGGGATCGGGAAGCCAAGGGCGAGACCGCCGAGAGCCGGTTCGTCTCCATCGACAAGTCCGACATCACGGATGCCGAATTGCGCGGCCGCACCGCGCAGATCACCATTCGTTTCGTCTCGCAGCTGGTTTCGGTCACCCGCAATCGCGAGGGCGCCGTGATCGACGGCAGCCCGGAAAAAGTCACCGACGTCACCGACGTGTGGACCTTTGCCCGCGATCTGTCGTCGCGCGACCCCAATTGGAAGCTGGTCGCAACCGAAGCCGGACAGTAACCGGAGCGGAGGCGATGGCCCTGCCTCCCGCCTGCTCGATGACCAGGATCGCCGGCGCGGCGCTGCTCGCGCTGTGCATGGGCTCCGCCGCGCACGGGCAGGATTCCGAGCCGCTGAAGATTCCCGATACCCAGCTCGAGCCGTTGAGCTGGGCGACGCTCGATGGCTGGGCCGCCGACGACCATATCGCCTCGTTCTCGGCATTCCTGAAAAGCTGCACGCCGTTTCTCGCCAGCCGTGAGCCGCACGAAGGCCGGCCGATCCATACCGCGCTCTGGCACGTGTGCCGGCGGGCGGCGCCGTTACGCCCCACCACCGCCGCGGAGGCGCAGGCCTTCTTCGAGGAGAATTTCCTGCCGGTCGCGATCGCCCGCATCGGCGAGACCAAGGGCTTGCTGACCGGGTATTTCGAGCCCGTGGTGGACGGCTCGCGCTTTCCCGATCCGGAATTCCACACCCCGCTCTACCGGCGACCGCCCGATCTCCTGGTCGCCGGCCGCCCGGTCGGCAAGGCCGATATTCCCAACCGGGCCACGATAAACCGCCGCAACCCGCAGGGCGAGCTCGTGCCCTATTACGATCGCGCCGAGATCGAGAACGGCGCGCTCGACGGCCAAAAGCTCGAAATCTGCTGGCTCAAGGACCCGTTCGACGCCTTCTCGATTCAAATCCAGGGCTCGGCCCGCGTGCGCCTGGAGGACGGCACTATGCTGCGGGTGAACTACGACGGCCACAATGGCCATCCCTATGCCGCCGTCGGGCGCATCCTCATGGAGCAATACGGGGTGCCGCCGGAGCAGATGTCCATGGAGCGCATCCGGCAATGGATGCTCGCCAATCCGGAGCTCGCCGCCAAGGTGCGGCAGAACAATCCCTCCTTCGTGTTCTTCCGCGTCACCGGACTGTCGGACCAGGGCGAGGCGGTGGGCGCCCAGGGCGTCCCGCTCAGTCCCGGCCGCTCGATCGCGGTCGACAAGCTGCACGTCTATGGCACGCCGTTCTTCATCCAGGCGGATCTGCCGATCGACAGCGACAAGCCGGTCACCAAATTCCGCCGGCTGATGATCGCGCAGGATACCGGCTCGGCCATCAACGGGCCGGCCCGCGCCGATCTCTATTGGGGGGCCGGCGATACCGCCGGGCGCATTGCGGGCCGCATCCGCCAGCAGGGGCAATTCGTGATGCTGCTGCCGCGCGAGCTCGACATGGTCGAGGCCGGCCGGCATACGCCGCTGCCGGAGCCCAAGCCGCCGATTCCCCAACAGGTGGCGACCAAGGAAGCGGCGCCCGAGCCGGGCGAGCCGGCGCAGGGCGCTGCCGCCGAGCCCAAGGCCTCGATCCACAGGTCGCACCAGCCGCCCCAGCCGATGTCGCGGCGGCAGGCGCGGATAAGGTCGAAGTCCGGCACATGAGCCTCGAGCGTACCGACAAACGCCGCCATCGGCGCCGCCTGAGCGAGGACGAGCACCGGCTGTGGAACGGCGTCATCCGCTCGATCGTGCCGCTCAAGCGCAAGCCGTCCGCTCCGCGTGGCCACGAGGCAAGCCTTGAGGGCGGCGAGAGCGCGCCACCGCCCGCCCGCCGCCGCGCCGAGCCCGCGCCGGCACGCCACCCGGCCGCCAAATCCGCGGCCAAGCCGGCCGGCAAGCCGACCAACAAACCGGCGCTGCCGGTGATCGGGCTCGACCGGCGGCAAAAGCAGCGTCTGGCGCGCGGAACCGAAACCATCGACGGACGCATCGATCTGCACGGCCGGACCCAAAGCGAGGCGCACACGGTTCTGCTCGGCTTCCTGCGGCGCGCCCAGGCGCAAGGGGCGCGTTACGTGCTGGTCATCACCGGCAAGGGCAAACCCGACGAGGCGGGTTTCTCCGAGGGGCGCGGCGTGCTCAAGCGGCAAGTGCCGCTCTGGCTGCGGCTGCCGGAATTCCGGCTCCTGGTGCTCGCCGTCGAGGACGCCCATGCGGCCCACGGCGGCGAGGGCGCGCTCTATGTCCGGCTGCGGAAGGCGCGCGCCCAGTAGCTCCGCGCCGACGGGTCCCGGCTTGTTGACCCCCGATGCTGCAGGGCGCCGACGAGCTCGACCTGCCGGAGTTCGGCCTCACCTGTCTGGTCAAGGACGTCTACCGGGATACGCCGCTTGGTTGAGCCGGCGCTCAGAGAATGAACCGGCTCAGATCGGTGTTCTTGGCGAGATCGCCGATGTGCTTGTGCACATAGGCGGCGTCGATCTGGACGGTGTCGCCGGAGCGGTCGGGGGCCGCGAACGAGATCTCGTCGAGCACCCGCTCCATCACGGTCTGCAGGCGGCGGGCCCCGATATTCTCGACGCTGGAATTGACCAGCACCGCCACGTCGGCGATCGCATCGACCGCATCCGGCGTGAAATCGAGCGTCACCCCTTCGGTGGTCAAGAGCGCCACATATTGCTTGATCAGCGAGGCTTCGGGCTCGGTCAGGATGCGGCGCAGATCGTCGCGGGTCAGCGCCTGCAGCTCGACCCGGATCGGCAGGCGACCCTGCAGCTCGGGCAGGAGGTCGGAGGGCTTCGCCAGATGGAACGCTCCCGACGCGATGAACAGGATATGGTCGGTCTTCACCGCGCCGTGCTTGGTCGAGACGCTGGTGCCCTCGATCAGCGGCAAGAGATCGCGCTGCACGCCCTCGCGCGAGACGTCGGCGCCGGTGCGGCCCTCGCGGCCGCAGATCTTGTCGATCTCGTCCAGGAACACGATGCCGTTGTTCTCGACCGCCTTGATGGATTCCTGCACCACCTGGTCGTTGTCGAGCAGCTTGTCGGATTCCTCGGCGATCAGCACCTCGTAGGATTCCGCGACCGTGACGCGGCGCGTCTTGGTGCGTCCGCCGCCGAGCTTGCCGAAAATATCGCCGATCGAGATGGCCCCCATCTGGGCGCCCGGCATGCCGGGGATCTCGAACATCGGCATGCCTTGCGAGGCCGCCACCTCGATCTCGATCTCCTTGTCGTTGAGCTCGCCTGCGCGCAGGCGCTTGCGGAAGGCGTCCTTGGTGGAGGCGCTGGCGCCGGCGCCGACCAGGGCGTCGAGCACGCGCTCCTCGGCATGCAGCTGGGCGCGCGCGCTCACGTCCTTGCGCCTGCGCTCGCGCGTCTGCGCGATCGCGATCTCCAGGAGATCGCGGATGATCTGCTCGACGTCGCGGCCCACATAGCCGACCTCGGTGAACTTGGTGGCCTCGACCTTGAGGAAGGGGGCGCCGGCGAGCTTGGCGAGGCGGCGCGAGATCTCGGTCTTGCCGACGCCGGTCGGGCCGATCATCAGGATGTTCTTGGGCTGCACCTCCTCGCGCAGCTTCTCGTCGAGCTGCAGGCGCCGCCAGCGGTTGCGCAGCGCGATCGCGACGGCGCGCTTGGCGTCGTTCTGGCCGATGATGTAGCGGTCGAGCTCGGAGACGATTTCGCGGGGCGAGAAGTCGGTCATTGGATGCCGGCTGTGAATGAGAGTCATGCGGTCGGCACGACGGCGGATTGGAACCCTCTTGCCGCAGCATCAGAGCTTTTCCACCGTCACGTTGCGGTTGGTGTAGACGCAAATGTCGGCCGCGATGTCGAGCGAGCGGCGCACGATCGCCTCGGCATCGAGCGCGCCGTCGATCAAGGCGCGGGCGGCCGCGAGCGCATAGTTGCCGCCCGACCCGATGCCCATGATGCCGGCCTCGGGCTCGAGCACGTCGCCGGTGCCGGTGAGCACCAGCGACACCTCCTTGTCGGCCACGATCATCATGGCTTCGAGCCGGCGCAGATAGCGGTCGGTGCGCCAGTCCTTGGCGAGCTCGACGGCGGCGCGGGTCAGCTGCCCGGGATATTGCTCGAGCTTGGCCTCCAGCCGCTCGAACAGCGTGAAGGCGTCGGCGGTGGCGCCCGCGAAAGCCGCCGATGACCTCGCCCTTGCCCAGGCGGCGGACCTTCTTGGCATTGGCCTTGACGATGGTCTGGCCGATGGTGACTTGCCCGTCGCCCCCGATGGCCACGGTCCCGCCCTTGCGGACCGTGAGTATGGTGGTGCCGTGCCAGACATCGGAGGAAGGGGGCTGCATTGGGGACGCCTCGTGCTGGCGCCTGATGTAGGGGGCGGCGAGCAGTGATGCAAATAGGGTTTCCCCCGGCAAAGCCGGCGGCCGCGACGGCACATTGACCAATCCGTCATGCCGCGGTGGCGAAGCGCCCGGGCGCCTGTTAAAAGGCCGGGAAATCAGGAGCTCTCATGCGCAAGGCAGCGGTCAAGCGCGCCACCAAGGAAACCGACGTCGAGGTCAGCCTCGATCTCGACGGCACCGGCGTCTCCGGGATCGCGACCGGGATCGGGTTTCTCGACCATATGCTCGACCTGCTGGCGCGCCATTCCCGCATCGATATCGCGGTCAAGGCCAAGGGCGATCTGCATATCGACCATCACCACACCACCGAGGACGTGGGCATCGGGCTCGGCCAGGCCGTCAAGCAGGCGCTGGGCGACATGAAGGGCATCACCCGCTACGCCGACGTGCACATGCCGATGGACGAGGCGCTCACCCGGGTGGCGCTCGATATTTCGGGCCGCCCCTTCCTGGTGTTCCGGGTCGAGTTCGCCCGCGACAAGGTCGGCAGCTTCGATACCGAATTGGTGCAGGAATGGTTCCAGGCCTTCGCGATGAATGCCGGGGTGACCCTGCATGTCGAGACGCTCTACGGCACCAATGACCATCATATCGCCGAATCCTGCTTCAAGGGTCTGGCCCGGGCGTTGCGGGCGGCGGTCGCGATCGATCCGCGCGCGGCCGGCGAGGTGCCCTCCACCAAGGGCAAGCTCGGCGGATAAGGGGAAGCCCTAAAAGGGAAACCATGGCGGTCTACACGGTTCACGAACCACCCCCGCGGGCCGGCACCGGCTCGGCGCCTGAGCCCGAGCGCTTCGTCTTCGTGCGCGACGGGTTCTCGCTCTGGGCCCTGCTGCTCGGTCCGCTGTGGATGCTGCGGCACCGGATGTGGCTGGTGCTGCTTGGCTATATCGTGGTGGTGGCGGCGCTCTCGGTGGTTCTGCACCTGCACGGGACCGCGGCGGCCGGGACGGTGGTCTGGGTCCTGCTGGCGCTCCTCATCGGCTTCGAGGCCGGCACGTTGCGACGGTTCGGGCTGGCACGCCGCGGCTATCGCAATATCGGCCTGGTGGTGGGTGACGATCTGGAATTGGCCGAACGGCGGTTCTTCGATTCCTGGGTCGGCAAAGCCGAGCCGGCGGCGGGCCGGCGCCCCTGCCCTCGCCTCCTCGCCACGAGCCCCGCACCCCGCATCCGATGTGCTGGGCCTGTTTCCCGAGCCCGGGGCTGTCCCGTGAGCGTCTCATGAGCGTGGCGATCGTGGACTACGGCTCGGGCAATCTGCATTCAGCCGCCAAGGCCTTCGAGCGCGCGGCCCGCGACTGCGGCTACGGCGAGCCGATCGTGGTGACCAAGCATCCCGATGAGGTCGCGCGCGCCGAACGGGTGGTGCTGCCGGGCGTCGGCGCCTTTGCGGACTGCCGCCGCGGCCTCGATGCGGTGAGCGGCATGGTGGAGGCCCTTGATACGCGGGTGCGCCGCCAGGGCCGGCCGTTCCTGGGGATTTGCGTGGGCATGCAGCTCATGGCCGAGCGCGGCCGCGAATACGAGGTGACGGCCGGTTTGGGCTGGATTCCCGGCGAGGTCGATCGCATCACGCCGTCCGATCCGGGGCTGAAAATCCCCCACATGGGCTGGAACACGCTCGACCAGGTCCGCCCCCACAAGCTGCTCGAGGGCATTCCGGTCGGGCCGCAGGGATTGCACGCCTATTTCGTGCATTCGTTTCACCTGAAAACCGCGGAGCCCGCGAGCCTGGTGGCGCAGGCGGATTACGGCGGGCCCGTCACCGCGATCGTGGGCCGCGACACTGCGGTCGGCACCCAGTTCCATCCCGAGAAGAGCCAGCGGCTCGGCCTCAAGCTGATCGCCAATTTTCTGCAGTGGAAACCGTGATCCTGTTTCCGGCCATCGATCTCAAGGAGGGGCTGTGCGTGCGCCTGGAGCAGGGCGACATGGCGCGCGCCACCGTGTTCCATCGCGATCCGGCCGCCCAGGCGCTCGCCTTCCAGGAGCAGGGTTTCGAATATCTGCATGTGGTCGATCTCGACGGCGCCTTTGCGGGCAAGCCGGTCAATGCGGCGGCGGTCGAGCGCATCTTGGAGATCACCTCCATACCGCTGCAGCTCGGCGGCGGCATTCGCGACCTCGCCACCATCGAGGCCTGGCTCGGCAAGGGCGTCGACCGCGTCATCATCGGCACCGCCGCGGTGCGCGATCCGGATCTGGTGAAGGCGGC
The DNA here is from genome assembly GCA_963744275.1 of uncultured Alphaproteobacteria bacterium. GTDB lineage: Bacteria > Pseudomonadota > Alphaproteobacteria > Rhizobiales > Xanthobacteraceae > VAZQ01. The sequence continues at coordinate 61,050 of CAVUSX010000011.1, read as the reverse complement.
GGCGCGGCGTTTTCCGGCCCGCATCGCGGTCGGCCTCGATGCGCGTGATGGCGAGGTCGCGACGGAGGGCTGGGCCCGCACCTCGGCTCTGTCGGCGCTCGAGATCGCCCGGCGCTTCGAGGACGCCGGCGTCGCCGCCATCATCTATACCGACATCGCCCGCGACGGCCTGCTCAAGGGCCTCAATCTCGATGCCACCATCGCGCTTGCCGACGCCATCGCGATCCCGGTCATCGCCTCGGGCGGGCTCGCCTCGATGGCGGACGTGGAAGCGCTGCTGGCGCCGCGCGCCCGCAAGCTCGGCGGCGCGATCGCGGGCCGCGCCCTCTACGACGGCAGGCTCAACGCCACCGCGGCGCTGGCGCGGATCAAGCAAGCCCACTCCGCCTGAGGGACGCAGGACGCCCTGCCCGCTTTGTTTGATGGTCTTCGTTGAGAGATGTCGATGTTCAAGGTCCGTGTCATCCCCTGCCTCGACGTCAAGGACGGCCGTGTCGTCAAGGGCGTGAACTTCATCGATTTGCGCGACGCCGGCGATCCGGTGGCGGCTGCGGTCGCCTATGACGCGGCCGGCGCCGACGAGCTCACCTTCCTGGATATTACGGCCAGCCACGAGAATCGCGGCATCATCCTCGATGTGGTGCGGCGCACCGCGGAGGCCTGCTTCATGCCGCTCACGGTCGGCGGCGGGGTGCGCACCATCGAGGACATTCGCCTGCTGCTGGCGTCGGGCGCCGACAAGGTCTCCATCAACACCGCGGCCGTGAGCCGGCGCGCCTTCGTCAAGGAGGCGGCGGAGAAATTCGGCGATCAATGCATCGTGGTCGCCATCGATGCCAAGAAGGTGTCCCCGCCCGAAGCGCCGGCGCGCTGGGAGATCTTCACCCATGGGGGCCGCAACCCGACGCAGCTCGACGCCGTGGAATACGCCCGCGAGGTGGTGGGGCTCGGCGCCGGCGAGATCCTGCTCACCTCCATGGATCGCGACGGCACCCGGCAGGGCTTCGACATTGCGCTCACCCGCGCGGTCGCGGACGCGGTGGGCGTGCCGGTGATCGCCTCGGGCGGGGTGGGCACGCTGCAGCATCTGGTCGAGGGCATTCGCGACGGGCACGCGACCGCCGTCCTGGCGGCCTCGATCTTTCATTTCGGCGAGCACACCGTGCGGGAGGCCAAGACCTACATGGCGGCCGCCGGCTTGCCGATGCGGCTCGATCCCTGAGCGCCTCAGAGGCGAAGCCCGCCCGATGGCCCGAAAACGCTTTAATTCTCGCCGCTTGCGGCGCGAGGTGATATGAAGGCCGCGAATGGACGAATTCACCATCCACGATCTCGAGCGACGCATAGAGGAGCGGGCGAAGGCCAGCCCGGAGGTGTCCTATACCCGCAAGCTGCTCGACCGGGGCGTGGCGCAATGCGCCAAGAAGTTCGGCGAGGAGGCGTTCGAGACCGCGCTCGCCGCCGTCGGCGAGGACCGCGAACGCTTGATCGCGGAAGCCTCCGATCTCATCTATCACCTGCTCGTTCTGCTCAAGGCGCGCGCCATCACCTTGGCCGAGGTGGAAGCCGCGCTTGCGGCGCGCACCCATCAATCGGGCCTCGACGAGAAAGCCGCGCGCAAGCACAGCTGAGGACGGGCGATGGAACAGCGCACCGACGACGGATTGTCTCCCTACCAGGTGTTCCCGCGCGCCAAATGGGCGCAATTGCGCGACGACACCCCGATGACGCTGACGCCGGACGAGGTCACCCGGCTGCGCTCCCTGCATGATCGGCTCGACATGAGCGAGGTGGAGGAGATCTATCTGCCGTTGTCGCGCCTGCTCTCGCTCTATGTGGCCGCCACCCAACGCCTGTTCCGCGCCCAGCAGAAATTCCTCGGCACCGAGGACAGCAAGCTGCCCTACATCATCGGGGTCGCGGGCTCGGTCGCGGCCGGCAAGTCCACCACCGCGCGCGTGCTGCAGGCGCTCCTGGCGCGCTGGACCAACGTCCCCAAGGTCGATCTCATCACCACCGACGGATTTCTCTATCCCAACGCCATCCTCGAGCGCGAAGGCCTGATGGACAAGAAGGGCTTTCCGGAGAGCTATGATCTGCCGGCGCTGCTGCGCTTCCTGTCCGACATCAAGGCCGGGCGCCGCCCGGTGCGGGCGCCGGTCTATTCGCATCTCCTCTACGACGTGATGCCCAACCAATGGATCGAGATCGATCGGCCCGACATTCTGATCGTCGAGGGTCTCAACGTGCTGCAGACCGGCCGGCCCCCCCGCGACGGCAAGGCGATCCCCTACGTGTCGGACTTCTTCGATTTCTCGGTCTATCTCGATGCCGACGAGAACGTGCTGCGGGGCTGGTACGTGGACCGCTTTCTGACCCTGCGGGGAACCGCGTTCGCGGATCCGAAATCCTACTTCCATCGCTACTCGACGCTCTCCAACCAGGAGGCGGTCGAGACCGCGACCGCGATCTGGAACCGGATCAACCTGGTGAACCTGTACGAGAGCATCCTGCCGACGCGCCAGCGCGCCGACCTCATTCTCACCAAGGGCGAGAACCATCTGGTCTGCGAGGTCGCGCTGCGGCGGCTGTAGGAACGCGCGCTCAAACCGGAACTAGAGCATGTTCACCCAGCGCGTCATGGCCGGGCTTGTCCCGGCCACCCACGCCTTGCTCAGTGGCAAGAAAGACGTGGGTGCCCGGCACAAGACCGGGCATGACGACCGAGAGATTGTGCGTTAATCCGACCGGAATCGATCTAGGGGCTCACGACAACAATTCTTCGGGGAGGTGGTCGGGCGCGTAGGCGCGCGGCGCATTGGCGAGCGTGGTGCGGCCGTGCTTCCAGCAGGCATAGCCGCCGAGAAGCAGGATGGCGAGCCCTTTCAAATCGCCGAAAACAGCCAAAGCCATGAGCCCTAAACCGCCGCACAGCACCGCAAGGACGATCGTGGCCGCAAGCATCGTGCGGTAGCGCCAAAGCGGCACACCCGCGCTGTAACGAACCTGGGTGTAGGGGCCGGCGGCAAGCCGATCATGCAGGTCGCGCACAAAATCGCGATAGATCGGGACCCGCTCCCGATCGGTAAAACCGCCGGGATCGGAATTGACGACGCAGAGCACGTCGTCGTCCGCAAATGTGATGGCGCATTGATCGACGACGGCCGACTGACCGCCGGACTTCAGATGGACCGCGACGATATTTCCGAGCGGCATTTCGGTGGTCCGGCCGTCCATCGTCCAGGCAAGGCCATCGTCGCCGAGCGTCACACCCTGATCGAGCTTGCGGAACACATGGCCGCCGTTGACCGAGAAGCAAATATTGTAGGTGCGCGGAGCTTGCATCGCGTCGATCCTTCTTTGATCCTTCCCCGACGGTGGACGTTCAACGCGGCGGCGTCAGGCCGCCAGCCGCGGGCGCCGCAGCGTCGCGAGCATGTCGGCCAGCCGTTCACGGTCGAGCGGCTTGGTGAGAAAGCCGTCCATGCCGGCCTCCAGGCAGGCATCGCGGTCTTCGCTCAGCGCATCTGCCGTGAGCGCGATGATCGGGGTGCGGGGTCCGTCCGCTTCGGCGGCCCGAATGCGCCGGGTCGCCTCGATGCCGTCGCTCGCCGGCATGTGCACGTCCATGAGCACCAGATCGTAGGGGGCGCCGTCGGCGCGGGCCACGCGCCAGGCCGCGAACGCGGCGGCGCCGTCGGCAACCATCAGCGGGCGATGGCCCAGGCGGGTGAGGAGCGCGCGCGCGAGCAGCGCATTGATCTCGTTGTCCTCGGCGATCAGGATCGAAAGCGCACCGGCCGCGCTCGGCGTGACCGCCGTGGCTGGCGCGCGGCCGCCCACCGGATCGAAATCGTCGCGCTCGGCGCTCTCCGTGCGCGCCCCGAGCCGCGCCGCCAGCGATGCCACTCGAATGGGCTTCACCAGATAGCCGGTGAATCCGGCCGCCTGCAGGGCCGGCAGCTCATGGCGTTCCGCCGGGGTGATCAGCACGATGCGGCGCGCCACCGTGGCGGCGAGGGCGCGTGCGGCCAATTGCCGGCAGGTTTCGAGGCCGAGCGCATGGTCGACCAGGATCGCGTCCCAGCTGTGCTCGGAGGAATGTCCGGATGACCGCTCCGCGAGCGCGGTGACGGCGGCCTGCGGGTCAGCGACCGTGCGGGTTCGGGCGCCCCAGCGGGCGAGCCGGCGCGCCGCCAGCGGGGCTTCGATCGCGCCCGCGGCCGCGATCAGCACCGCCATGCCGGCGAGGTCGGGCGGCGGCGGAGCCGGCGCGTCTTCGCCGGCCGCTGCCGGCAACGCCACCGTGATCCGGAAGCTCGAGCCCGCCCCTGGGGCGCTCTCGACCGCGATGCTGCCGCCCATGCGCTCGATGATGCGCTTGGAGATGGCGAGGCCGAGGCCGGTGCCGGAAAACCGGCGCGCCGCACTGGTGTCGGCCTGCTCGAATTCATCGAAAATCCGGCTCTGCTGCGCGGGCGCGATGCCGATGCCGGTGTCGCGCACCAGGAACGTGATCTCGTCCGGCGCGGCGCCGGCCGCCACCACGATAGCGGCGCCGCCCGCTTCGGTGAACTTGACCGCGTTGCCGGCGAGATTGAGCAGCACCTGGCGCAGCCGCGCCGCATCGCCGATCACATGGCGCGGCAGGCCGTCCTCCAGGTCGGACGCGATCTCGAGACCCTTGGCCTGGGCGCGCGGCGCGATCAGCTCGACGGTTTCCTGCAGCAGGGCCGGCAAGTCGAACGCGGCGCTGGCGAGGTCGAGCCGGCCGGCCTCGATCCGGGAGAAGTCGAGGATCTCCTCGATCAGGGAGAGCAGCATGTCGCCGGAGGTCTTCACCGCCTTGGCATAGGTGGTCTGCTCCGGCGTGAGCGCGGTATCGAGCAAGAGGTCCGCCATGCCGATGATGCCGCTCAGCGGGGTGCGAATCTCGTGCGACACCATGGCGAGGAAGCGCGACTTGGCGCGGCTCGCGGCTTCTGCCTGGTCGCGCGCCTCGCACAGCGCCCGCTCGGCCTCGACCCGGTCGGTGACGTCGCGCCCGACGCTCTGCACCTCGGCGCCGCTTAAAGCGCCCGCATCGGGACTGCTGCGCCCGCTCGCCCGCACCACCACGTCGCGCCACGCGATCCAGCGCGCGCCGTCGCGGCCGGCGATCTCTTGATCATGCACCCTGGTGCCGTCGGGCTTGAGCTCCAAATCGCCCTGCTCGATGACGATGGGCTTGAAGTTGCTGCCCAGGAGCTTTTCACGCGGCTCGCCGGTCAGCGCGCAATACGCGTCATTGACGAAGGTGATGCGGCTCGATCCGTCGCGGCGCACGATGACGTCGCCCTGGGCTTCGAGAAAGCTCTTGGCCCGCTCCTCGATCTCCTTGAGCTCCCAATTGCGGTCGGACAGCTCCTCGACGCGCTCGGAGAGCGCGCGCAGCTTGGCGCGCAATGCGATCCGGCTCGCCACCAGGAGTGCGATGGCGCCGCAGGCGGCGCCGAACAGCGCCGAGGTGCCGACCGCGAACATGTAGGGATCGTAGTTGGATCCGGGGCCGCTGGAGCCGGCCAGGAAGCCGAACGCCATCGCGAACGACATCGACAGGATCACGGCCGCCCGCAGCACGAAGTGGAGCGCCTGCCTTGAGACCGACATTCGAAGCCATCGTAGGAGAGACTGCACGATGCGCCGTCCGCCGCCTTGCCGCCGTTTCTGTCGGCCGAGCTTGCGCCCTGGAGGGTTGCATTTCCTTTCAATTCGGCGCGCGCCCTGCTCCCACGGTTAAGACAAGCTTAACGGGAACCCGTCAGCCGCCGGGCACGATCGGGGGGAGGCCGTAATGCTGCCGCGCCATCGCGCAGGCATCGTCGCCCGGCAGGCACGTGCGGCACACCTCCGGCCGCAGCGGGTAGATCGCGCAAGCGGTCTTGACCCCGACCTTGCCGATGAGGGCCGAGCAGCGGTCCCCGATGCAGCGCATGCGGCCCTGCCCTTCATCCACCAAGGCGGGCGGAATACGGTCGAGATCGGCATCCGGTTCGGTGGAGAAACGCGGCCATTCCCTGGAATAGGCGCAGCAGGCCCCGCAGCTCTGGCACAGCGCCGATGCGTCCAGCTGGATATCGATCGTGTCGATGAGGAGCCTCGATTTCAGGATGCCGTGCGCCGCAGCGACCGCAGCGACTGCGCCGCGGCGAGACCGCAGCCGCATGCGTGTCCTGCCATCATGACCGAATTCCGGCAAGGCCCGAGGGTCCCGACAGCGTGCCGCGGCGAGCGTCGACAGGGGTGGCGGCGGGGATTATCGTTGATGCCGATGAGCGATCCGGCGCAACGGGAACGCGCTTGTCGGCAACGAAAGTCACGGGAGGACAACATGAAGGTGTTTCGATGTCCATCGATACGTACCGTGTTGATCTTGGCGCTGCTGCTGACGGCAGGCCTTTGCCGTCCGGGCTTCGCCCAGGCGCCGGCGCTGCCGCCGCAGCTCATCTCGGTCGCGGAAGCGCACGCCATCATCGAAGGCGCGGTCGCGGCCGCGCGCGAGAAGAATTTGCGTCTTGGCGTCGTGGTGTTGGACACGGAGGGTGAAATCGTGGCGGCCGAACGCATGGACGGCGCCCCCGGCCGCAACATTCAATTTGCCGCCGGCAAGGCGTTCGCCTCGGTCATGTACCGCACCACCTCGCAGGCCATGTCGGAGCTCTACAAGACCGCCCCGGCGCGCTATTTCGGCATCATGAACTCGTACGGCAACCGGATCTATCTGGTCGGCGGCGGCATGCCGCTGGTGGTCGACGGCAAGCTGGTCGGCGGGGTCGGCATCGCCGGCACCAACCAGGACGACACCTTCGCGCAGGCCGGTATCGCGGCCTGGGAAAAGGTGCGGGCGAGCCTGCGGAAGTAGCCGGGGCGGCGGAAGCCAACGCGTCGCGACACTAATCCCGCCGTCCGGAACCAAGACGCGCCCGCGCAGCGGCAGCGCGTCCAAAAGGAGGAGCTTTCAATGAGCTGCCGGCATTGCGTCATCGTCGGTCTGTCACTTCTGCTCATGTGGATCCATGGTGTCGATGCTCATTCCATCGTGTTCCCGGCCTCGACGCCCTCGGATCAACTGCCGACGACGCCGGTGGCGAAAGAGCCATCCACGGGTTCGCCGACCAAGCAAGTCACCAAGGATCTCACGGACGATTTCCTGGTTATCAGATACACCTCATGTATGTGATCCCAAGCGATGGAACCGACAAGAAGCTTGACACCAACGGGACTATCGCAGCTTCCGTCGCCGCGATCCAGAAATGGTTCGTGGATCAAACGCACGGCACCCGTTCACTTCGGTTCGACACAAATCATGGAAAGTTGGACATTACATTTCTTCGGCTTTCGCAAACCGACGCGATAATCGCCAGCTCAGGCGCGTATGTCCGTGACAGAATTCAAGAGCAACTGAAGCCGGCCGGGTTCGACCGGCCGAAGAAAATATACGCGGTCTACTACGGAGGCAGCAGCCCTTCGCGTGCGGCGGGGGTGCGTGGCCCCCGAAATTGGTCGGCAACGTCGCGGCGCTCTATTTGAACGGGGCTCCTCCCGGGGCGCCTGCGTGTTCCGGAAATCCGTTTGCAGGCGCCGGAGACAAGCCGGGTTACTGGGAGTTTTCGCTTGTTCATGAAATTTTCCATGTGCTTGGAGCGGTTGCGACTTGCGCTCCTCACCATACGCTGGAAGGTCATGTATCAGATAGTCCCAACGACTTGATGTATGCCGGCGACCAGCCTTGGAATCCATCGGTGCTCGACATAAACAATGATGATTATTTCGGTCACAAGAATGCGAACTGCCTTGATGTCGCAAAAAGCGTCTTCGTCAATCCGGTCGGAAAGGACGCCGTTCCGCCACCCGGTTGGAAGATTGGCGGGACGAAATAAGCGTCCGCGTCACCCCCCGCCTCACGCCGCGCGGCGCATCTCGTCGGCCAGCGCCCGGTAGGACAGCGCCTCCGCCAGATGCACGCGGCTGACCTTGTCGGTGCCGTCGAGGTCGGCGAGCGTGCGCGCCACCCGCAACACCCGGTGATAGCCGCGTGCCGAGAGATGCATCGCGTCGGTGGCGTCGCGCAGAAGCGACATGCCGGCGGCATCGGGCCGCGCCACCTCCTCCAGCAGCGGACCATCGGCAGCGGCGTTGCAGCGGATGTGCGGGGCGCCGGCGGCCGCGTAGCGCTGCGCCTGGAGCGCGCGGGCGCGCGCCACGCGGTCTCCCACCTCGCGGCTGCCCTCCGCGGGCGGCGGCAGGATGAGATCGGCGGCGGTGACGGCCGGCACCTCGACATGCAGATCGATGCGGTCGATCAGCGGGCCCGACAGCCGCACCTGATAGTCGGCGGCGCAACGCGCGTTCTGGCCGTGCTTGCACACGAAGCCGGGCTCGGTCGCATGGCCGCAGCGGCAGGGATTCATGGCCGCCACCAGCATGAAGCGCGCCGGATAGGTGACCCGGTGATTGGCGCGCGCGATCGCGATCTCGCCGGTCTCCAGCGGCTGGCGCAGCGAATCGAGCACGCGCGGCTGGAACTCGGGCAATTCGTCGAGGAACAGCACGCCATGATGGGCGAGCGAGACCTCGCCGGGCCGGACCCGCAGGCCGCCGCCCACCAGCGCCGCCATGCTGGCGGAATGATGCGGGCTGCGGAATGGCCGCTGATTGGTGAGCGCCCCACCCTCGATCTCGCCCGCCACCGACGCCACCATGGAGACCTCGAGCAATTCGGCTGGCGTCAGCGGCGGCAGGATGGTGGGCAGCCGCGCCGCCAGCATGGATTTGCCGGCGCCGGGCGGGCCGACCAGCAGCAGGTTATGGCCGCCGGCCGCCGCCACCTCGAGCGCGCGCTTGGCGCTCTCCTGGCCCTTGATGTCTTTGAGATCCACGCGGGCGTCGTCGGGCGGGCGGATTTTCGGCTGCGGGCGCGCCAACAGCTGGGTGCCGCGGAAATGATTGGCGAGCTGGATGAGCGAGCTCGCCGCGATGATCTCCATCTCGGGGCTCGCCCAGGCGGCTTCCGGGCCGCACACAGCCGGGCAGATGAGGCCCTCCTGGCGCGCATTGGCCCCGATCGCGGCCGGCAGCACGCCCGCGACCGCCGCGATCGAGCCGTCGAGGCCGAGCTCGCCCAGTACGGTGCAGCCCGCGAGCGCATCGGCCGGGATGGCGCCGATCTCGGCCATCAGGCCGAGCGCGATCGGCAAATCGTAATGGCTGCCTTCCTTGGGCAGATCGGCCGGCGCCAGGTTGACGGTGATGCGCCGCGCCGGCAGCGCCAAGCCCGAAGCCACCAGCGCGGCCCGCACCCGCTCCTTGGCCTCGCTCACCGCCTTGTCGGGCAGCCCCACCATGGCGAAATGCGGCAGGCCGGGCGCCACCTGGACCTGCACGTCCACGGCCCGGGCCTCGATGCCCTCGAACGCCACAGTGGTGACCCGCTGGACCATGCGCCCCTGCCCCTGCACGGAACTCAAAGTAACCGAAACCGGGCCCAGCGCAAAGAACATTTAGGGAACGACAAGGCGCGCGATCGGCCTCGCCTTTGCGGCGATCCCCATGCCCTCCGAGCCGGCCCGAAGGGCGTGCGCCGCCGGCGCCCTCGACCAACGTCGCAGAAGTTAGCTGAAAAAATAATATTACCTTGATATTTCTACAGAACGTGTTATCCTTGCCATAGGAAGAAAACGCATATAAAATTTCACACGATTGAAGCGCCAGCGTCTAGGGAAGAGTGAGATGTCCGAGCTTGCGCACCAACCGGCCCGCCGGATGCCGCCGTCGATGATTCGGCGGTCGTCCTGAAGGCGACGATCCGCGCCGCCGAACGATTGAAGATCAACAATCGCACCTTGGCGCGCATTATCGGCCTGTCTGAATCCTCGGTTTCCAGGATGCGCAAGGGCGACTTTCCGCTGGAGAAGGGAAAGTCGTTCGAGCTCGCCCTGATGTTCATCCGCCTCTATCGCTGCCTCGATGCCGTGGTCGGAGGCGACGACGCCGTATCGGCGGCTTGGCTCACCAACAACAACACTGCGCTCGACGGCGCCCCGATCGATTTGATCCAAACCATTTCCGGACTGACCAATGTCATCCAGTATCTCGATAGCCGACGCGCTGTCGTCTAGCGTCCGCCAGGCCGAGGGCCGCTGCTGGCGGTTGGTGGAGGCGCAGCATCACGTCTCGACCACCAAGCTCACCGATACGCTGGCCGAGCAGCGCCGTCTGGAAGCCCTCATCGATCAAACAAAGCCGGCAATCCCGCCGGAATGCCGCGAGCTGCATTTCCTGCTCGCCACCCCGTTCCGTTACGGAGCCCCCTATCCGGGCGGCTCGCGTTTTCGACGCCCCGGCTTGACGCTCGGCGTATTCTATGGGGCGCAGCGCGAAGCGACCGCCGCCGCCGAGATCACCTACTATCGGCTGCTGTTCTTTGCCGAATCGCCACAGACGCCGTGGCCGGCAAATCCAGGGCAATACACCTCCTTTTGCGCCGAGTACGGGGTCGACCGTTCGGTCGACTTGACGCAACCGCCGCTGAGCGACCACCACGCGCTATGGATGAGCCCGGTTGATCACGGCGCTTGCCAGGCGCTGGCGGAGCAAGCCCGGGAGCGCGGAATTGAAGTCATCAAATATCATTCGGTGCGGGATCCGGAGCGCGGCCTGAATATCGCGCTGCTGTCGTGCCGGGCATTTACGAGCCGAGACCCGGTGACTTTGAGATCTTGGCGAATCCACCTCAGCCCGAGCGGTGCGCGCGCGATGCGGGAATTCCCGCCTGCCGCATTGAATTTCGGCCGGGCGGCTTTTGCATCGGATCCGCGCATCGCCGCCATGAATTGGGAGCGGCCGGATCGTCAATAGTCCGTCCCCGCGTTATTTTTCCCCCACCCGGCCGCCCGGCCGCGCAACCACGGACCCGTCCCATGCCGCCGATCATGACCGGACTTTCGGGCAACGAAATCTACTGCCTCGGGCTCAAGGGCTTCGCGCCCGGCGAGCTGGTGGTGGGCAACAGCGTGCATTCGCTCGGTTTCCTGGGCGGGCTCGGGGCCGGGCTCAAGGGCATCCTGGGCGGCGAGGTCGAGCAGGTCACCGACATCATCCGCGAGGGCCGGCTGCAGTCGCATGCCCGCATCATGCAGGAGGCCAAGGAGTTCGGCGCGCACGGGGTCACGGGCGTGACCAGCGAGCTGCGCCCCATGCAGGGCAATGTGGAATTCCTCTCGGTCGGCTCCTGCGTGCACGGCACCCGATACGCCGGTGCCGGCGCGCGCCTTCTCGTCGAGCAGCGACGGCCAGGAGCTGTTCTCGCTGATCGATGCCGGCTATGAGCCCAAGCAATTCGTCATCGGCAACGTGGCCTATTCGGTCGGGGTCGCGGGCGGCCTGTTCGGGGCGCTCAAGAGCCTCGGCCGCGGCGAGATCAAGGAATTCAGCGACGTCTTCAACGCCACCCGCCATCTGGCGCTGCGCCGCATCAGCGCCGAGGCGCGCGCCGCCGGCGCCAATGCGGTGATCGGCATCGAGACCCGCATCATGCCGTTTCGCGGCGTGCACGAGATGCTGATGCTGGGCACCGCCGCCTATCATCCGGCGCTCGGACCGCCGCCGGATCGCGCGCAGAGCACCGCCGTGCCGGCCCACGGCGCGCAGGACCTCGTCACCAGCGATCTCACCTGCGAGGAGATGTGGAACCTGGCGAGCGTCGGCTACATGCCGCTCAAGCTGGTGCTCGGCACCGCGGTCTATTCGCTCGGCCTGGTGGGCGGCATGATGGCGATGTTCAAGGGCATGGCGCGCGGCGAGATCAGCGAACTGACCTCGCTCATCTATGACGCGCGCGAGCACGCCATCGGGTTGCTGCGCGACGAGGCCAATGCGATCGGGGCCGACGACGTGGTGGGCATCACCACCCACATCCATGAGCTCGGCGGCCTGATCGAGTTCATGGCCATCGGCACCGCCGTCAAGCGCCGCGCCGGCGCCACGCCCTTGACCGCGAGCCTGCCGGTGCAGGCCATCATCCGCGACCGGGACACCTGGATCAGCGGCGACGATATGTTCGCGGCGGCGGTGAAGTCGGGCGGCGGCGGAGGCGGGGACTGAGCCGGTCAGCTCCGCTTCGCCTCGATCCGGTCCCAGATCATCGCCGCCACGTCGGGGCCGCCGAGCGCCTTGATGGCGCGGATGCCGGTCGGGGAGGTGACGTTGATCTCGGTCAAAAAGCCGTCGATCACGTCGATGCCCACGAACAGGAGGCCGCGCTCGCGCAGCGAGGGGCCGAGGCGGGCGCAGATGTCGCGCTCGCGCGCCGTCAGATCGGTCGCCTTGGGGGAGCCGCCCCGCACCATGTTGGAGCGCAGGTCGTCGGGCGCCGGCACCCGGTTGACGGCGCCGCCGAACTCGCCGTCGACCAGAATGATGCGCTTGTCGCCCTCGCGCACCGCGGGCAGGAATTTCTGCACCACCCATTGCTCCCGGAAGGTGGCGGCGAACAGATCGTAGAGCGAGCCGAAATTGAGATCCTCAGGCGCCAGCCGAAACACCGCCTCGCCGCCCTTGCCGTAGAGCGGCTTCATCACGATGTCGCCGTGCCGCACCCGGAACGCCTTGATCTCGGCGAGGTCGCGCGTGATGAGCGTCGGCGGCATCAGGTCGGGGAACTCCATCACGAACATCTTTTCCGGCGCGTTGCGCACCTGCGCCGGATCGTTGACCACCAAGGTGTGCGGCACGATGCGCTCGAGCATATGGGTGCTGGTCACATAGGCGAGATCGAAGGGCGGGTCCTGCCGCAGCAGCACGACGTCGAACTCCATGAGCTCGGCGCGCCGCGCCTCAGCGAGCGTGAAATGATCCCCCACCTGGTCGCGCACCTTGAGATCGTGCACGGCGGCGAACAGGTGCCCGCTGGTGAGCGCCAGCCGGTCGGGCGTGTAATAGGCGAGCGCATGGCCGCGCCGCTGCGCCTCCAGGAGCAACGCGAAGGTCGAATCGCCGCGGATATTGATCCGCTCGATCGGGTCCATCTGGACGGCCACTTTGAGCTGCATGGATTTCCCGGAAAGGGGGCGTGTTGCGGCCGAAGCTGTACGTGAACGTGCCGGCGGGCGCCCACATGTGAGCGCCATTCGACGGAAGCACACCGGCTAGCCGCCGGCATCGAAGGCCGCCGGTATGTGGTGCGGGATGCGGCCCGGCGCCACCAGCACGGCGTCGAAGCGCATGTCGCGGAAATCGTGCGTCGCCCTGGCGGGCGAGCCAGGCCTCGGCGGCGGCCACGATGCGGGCCCGTTGTCGGTCAGTGACCGACCAGGCCGCATCCTCCAGCTTCTCGCGCGCCTTCACCTCGACGAAAACCAGGAGCTGCCGGCGGCGCGCGATGATGTCGATCTCGCCGACCGGGCTGCGAAAGCGCCGCGCCAGGATGCGAAAGCCCTTGGCGATGAGGAAGGCCGCGGCGCGGCTTTCGGCCGAAATCCCCAGCCGAAACGCGACCTGGCGTTCCGGCTGCGGGACCCGCTCGCCCACGGTCGCGGGCGTTCGGCCGCCTCCGGGCCGCTTGCGCGGTCGCTCGGCCGGCGGGTCATTCATGCGCGCGATCCGGGTCCGCGGCGAGCGCCAGCGCGCGCTGATAGACCTCGCGGCGCGGGCGCCCGGTGACGGCCGCGACCTCTGCGACCGCCTCCTTGACCGAAACCCGCCCCAGGGCCTGCCGCAACAAGGCATCGAGATCGGCGGCGTCGGCCGCAGGCGCGCCTGGCGGCGCGATCACGATCACGATCTCGCCGCGCGGCTCGTCGCTTTGCGCATAGTGGCGCGCCAGGCTGACGAGATCGCCGCGGCGGACCTCCTCGTAGAGCTTGGTGAGCTCGCGGCACACAGTGGCTTCGCGCGGCCCGAGCGCAGCCGCCAGATCAGCGAGCGAAGCCGCGATGCGCGGACCGGTCTCGAACAGCACCAGGGTGGCCGGAATGAGCTTGATCTCGTCGATGCGCTTGCGCCGCTGGCCTTCGCGCGGCGGCAGAAAGCCCTCGAACATGAACCGGTCGGTCGGCAGGGCGCTGATGGTGAGCGCCGCCAGCACCGCGCGAAGCGCCCGGCAGCGCCGTCACCGCATGGCCGGCAGCGCCGGCTTCGCGGGCGAGCTTGAAGCCCGGATCCGAGATCAGCGGCGTGCCGGCATCCGAGACCAGCGCCACCGCGGCGCCGGCGGCGAGCCGCGCCAGGAGCTTGGGCCGCGCCGCCTCGGCATTGTGCTCGTGATAGGGCGTGAGCGGGGTGGTGATGCCGTAGTGATCGGTGAGCTTGCGGGTGACGCGGGTGTCCTCGCAGGCGATGAGATCGGCGGCCGCCAGCGTCTCCAGCGCCCGCAACGTGATGTCGCGCAGATTGCCGATCGGGGTCGCCACCACATGCAGACCCGCGCGCCAGCGCCGGCGCCTCGATCGCCTGTCCCTTGAGGAGATAGCGCCGCCCGGTCGGTAGCGGGGTGCCGGGCGAGGCGGCTGCCGGCGGGGCGCTGCGTGGTTTGTCCATGGCGATCATGAGTTTACCCGCGGCCGCGGCCTGCGTCATCGGCGGGCTGGAAATCATTATCCTTTTCATTTAGTTAAGTATTCAACGAGAAAATGCCGAATTGCCGTGGTGGAGTGACGCCGACCAAGTCGGGGTCCGGGAGAACGGCGCTCATGCTGCAAAGATCGCAGGCGAGGACGCCATCGCGTGCCGGCGCGGTGCCCCGCTGGCTCGCCGTGCTGGCGGCCATGGCGGGTGCCGTCCTGTCGGGCTGCACCGGCAGCACGACGCCGGGCGATCTGTTCTCGAGTCTTCCGAGCCCTGCGCCCGCGCCCGCCCAGCCCGAAACCGCAGTCGGGGCCGGCCACGTCAAGGTCGCCCTGATCCTGCCGCTGTCGGGCAGCGGCAATGCCGCCGTGGCGGCGCAATCCATGAAGAACGCCGTCCGAGATGGCGCTGGCCGAATTCAACAATCCGGACGTCCAGCTCTTGGTGAAGGACGATGCCGGCACCGCGCCCGGCGCCCAGCAGGCCGCCCAGCAGGCGCTCGATGAAGGCGCCGAGATCATCCTGGGGCCGCTGTTCGCCCTGTCGGTCGGCCCGGTGGCCCAGCTCGCCCGCTCCCGCAACGTGCCGGTGATCGCGTTCTCGACCGACGCCAATGTGGCGGCGCGCGGGGTCTATCTGTTGAGCTTCCTGCCCGAATCCGACGTCGAGCGCATCATCGGCTATGCGGCCACCCAGGGCAAAAAATCCTTCGCCGCGCTGGTGCCGGACAATGCCTATGGGACCGTGGTGGAGGGCGCCTTCAAGCAGGCGGTGGCGCGCCGCAACGGCCGGGTCGTGGCGCTCGAGCACTATCCGCTCGACAAGGCGCAGATGCAGGCCCCGGCCCGCACCGTCGCGCAGGCCTCCGCCCGCGCCGACGCCATCTTCATTCCGGACGGGGCCGACGCGGTGCCGACCGTGGTGCAGGCCCTGATCTCAGGCGGCATCGACACCAAGCGGGTGCAGCTCCTGGGCACCGGCCTGTGGGAGGATGCGCAGATCTTCTCCGCGCCGGCGCTCGAAGGCGCCTGGTATGCGGGGCCCGATTCGACCGGGTTCCGCAATTTCTCGGCCCGCTATCGGGCCCGCTACGGCCAGGATCCGGTGCGCACCGCCACGCTCGCCTATGACGCGGTGGCGCTGGTGGCGGCGCTGATCAAGACGCAGGGGCAGCAGCGCTTCTCGGAGACGACGCTGACCAACCCCTCGGGCTTCACCGGCATCGACGGGCTGTTCCGCTTCAAGCAGGACGGCACCAACCAGCGCGGCCTGGCGGTGCTGAAGGTCTCGCCGACCGGCGGCCAGGTCATCAGCCCGCCCCCGAAGGCGTTCGGGGCGTCGGGGATTTGAGCGGCGGACGGTTCGCTGCGGCCGGCTCTGAACCGCGACTTATATGGGATTGCCGCAAGAGCTGCCATCAGGCTCAGCGCGGCTGCAGCGAATTGAAACGAGCTCGCAATGCCTCGCGGCGATTTCATGCGCTGGCTCTACCTGGGACGGCGGCCCAACCGGCTCGCGCGAATTATGAACCGCGTTTCGGCCGTCGTCTTTGCCCGCGGCATCGCGCGCGACTACCTCGTCACTCTGGAAGTGACGGGACGCCGCTCCGGGCGTCCGATATCGCTCCCCCTCGTGATGGCCTTGGTGGATGGCGAGCGCTACCTGGTGTCGATGCTGGGAGAGAACGTGGCTTGGGTGCGCAACATACGGGCCGCCGGGGGGAAAGCGGTTCTCCAACACGGTCGTCGTGAATCGGTTCGGCTGGAGGAGGTCCCGGCCAGCCAGCGTGCGCCGGTTTTGAAGGCGTACCTCCAGCGCGCGCCCGGCGCACGGCCACACGTGGCCGTAGACAAGGACGCACCGTTATCGGAGTTCGAGCGGATTGCCGCCGCTTTTCCGGTGTTCCGGGTGCTGAGCGCAGGGCTCCGAATCCAGGTTAACGCGGTAAGTGTCCAAGGATTGTGGCGAGGTACTTGGGGTCCCAGCCGGCGCATTTTCGCCTGAGCTTGATGCTTTGCTTGTCCTCGGCGGTTCGTACGAGATTGATGGCGAAGTGTCTGACGACGGCCATGTTTTTTGCACCGTGTCCGGTTCTCAGGCGTGACTGGTCATCACCGAAGGTGACATCGAGTACCCAGTGCAGGCTGTTCTCGATAGCCCAGTGGTTGCGCACGGCCTCGGCCGCGCGCACGGCCGAAAGCGCGGCGGACGAGACGTAGTATCGGGTTTCGAAGCGACTGCGGTCTTTCAGCTCGGCCCGTGAGGCAACCCGGATGATGGTCGCGACGTCCGGCAGACGGACTTCACCGGGGAAGCGGCGGTCACTATCGAGCCAGTCGACCTCGCGGGCGACGGTGACGGTTCGTTGCTCGATGCGGCCATGACCCTTGTCCACATCCGTGGTGCTCTCGGTACTGGCGGGGGGAGCGTCGGCGAAGAAGGTTTCGATCTCGGAGCGTAGGGTCGGCTGGTTGGCCTTCACGGCCAGGAGATAGTCGGCCTGCGCGTCCCGGAGCGTCGTCGCGATGGCGGCGTTCGTCGCAATGGCGTCGATCGAAACTAGCGCTCCTTTGAGGCCGTCGTTCGCGGCGAGCCGCTCGATCAGGAGGGGAATGGCGGTGATTTCGTTGGTTTTGTCGGCAACCGCTTCCTGACCGAGAACAAGGCGGCTGGTGGTCGCGAAGGCAGAGACCAGGTGAAGCGGTGCCTTGTCGGCGCTGCGGTCGTGGCTTCGACGCGAGGTCTTGCCGTCGATGGCGACGAAGTCCAATCGCTCGGGCCACGTCTCTCGCACCCAGGCCGTGAAGGCGGCCGAGAACAAATTCGGGTCGATGCGGTTCATTAGGATGGTGAGCCAGCGAGCGCCCGGAACGCCGTGATGATAGGGCAGGAAGCCACGCAAGAACGCCAGATGCGCCTTGCCCCATGCGGCGATCCCTTCGTAATCGTCGCAATCGGCGATCGTACCGCACACCGCCAGTAGCAGCACCTCCGGCAACGGGTGCGCCACCCGCCACGGCTGGCGCGGATCCTCAATCACCGCAAAATGGTCGAGCAAGGCCCGAACACGCGACTTTTCTGGGGCGACGAGAACGGTGAGGTTCATGGCATGGCTCCGAATCACAGGCCACACAATTGAATCAGACCCCCAGCAAGTCGAAAACCGCCGTTAACCCGAGTTCCGGGCCCTGGTGCTGAGCGTCGGGGCGTAGGCGGTCTGACCCGGATCACCTATCTTCGCCCGCCGCCTCCGTCATCGGGCCGCACGGCCGTGAGCACCACCGCGGGATAGATGAACTTTGTTACGCTGGCGCTCGGGCCGAGCTCCATCGCGTTGGAGGCGATCAGCTCACTAATCATGCGGCGAAGGGAGTCGCGATCGTCGTCGACGGGAAACGATTTGGCGACCAACCGCTCGGGCTCGTAAGCGACCTGGAAACGGATCACGGACGGTGCCGGGAGCTCGGCCGCGGCGAACAGATCGATCAAATAGGAGAACGGACGAAACGCGACCGTCGATGGGTCGCGGTGCCGTTCCATGGCGTTGAAGGCAGATGCCTTGGCGGGGTCAGCAGGGGCGACTGCATCGCACAGGACCACGCGCCCGCCGGGGCGGCAGACCCGCGCCATCTCGGCCAGCGCCTTCCTGGGGTCCTCGAAATGATGAAACGCAAAGCGGCAGGTCACGACATCGAAAGCGTCGTCCGCGAACGGCAACGCGTACACATCGCCCGAGCGCCATTCCACATTGGTGAGATTTCGCTCCGACGTCAGGGTCCGCGCCTGATCCAGCATCGCCTGCGTCATATCGAGGCCGACGGCGCGGCGCACATGATTCGCGAACGCCGCCACCACCGTGCCGGGTCCACACGCAACGTCCAAGGTCACGTCCGTCGGTTTCGGGTGCGTGGCATTGACCAGCAGCATCACCTGAGCGTCGCCATGAAGCTCGGGCGATCGTGCAAACAACTCGGCCTGACGGCTGAATTGCTCGCGGATCAGCGACTCATGGGATGAGCCGCCAACGCACTGTGCTCCCGTAGCATCGTCCTCGGTCATTGGAATATTCTTGTCAGAGCGCCGTGCGCTTGAGAAGCCTGAGCCGCGCCGTCCGCCCTATCTCAAGCCGCCAGATCCGCCACCACGGCGTCGAGCACCGGAAAGCCGGCCGGCGTGACGCGCAGGCGGCCCTCCGGCGTGATCTCCACCGCGCCCTCCTGGTTGAGGATCGCGAGCCGGCGCGGATCGAGGCTGCGGCCGGAGATCTGCGCATAGCCGCGCGGATCGATGCCTTCGGTCAGCCGCAACCCCATCAGCAGGAACTCGTCGGCCACCTCCTCGCGAAGCAGAATATCGTCGGTCACCAGGCCGTGGCCGAGCGACTCGACCCGCATCAGCCAGGTTTCCGGCCGCTTCTCGGTCGCGGTGGCGTGGCGGCGGCCATCGATATCGAGCCTGCCATGGGCACCCGGACCGATGCCGGCATATTCCTGCATGCGCCAGTAGACCAGGTTGTGGCGGCATTCCGCCCCCGGCCGGGCATGGTTGGACACTTCATAAGCCGGCAGGCCGGCGCCTGCGCAAATCTCCTGCGTCATGTCGTAGAGGCGGCGCGCACAATCCTCATCCGGAACAGTGAGCTTGCCTGCCGCGCGCAGCGCCGCGAACGGCGTGTCGAGCTCGATGGTGAGCTGATAGAGCGACAGATGTTCGGCCGCCTCCGCGATGGCGCGCTCGAGCTCGGCCGCCCAGGCGTCCGGGGTTTGATGCTCGCGCGCATAGATCAGGTCGAAGGAATAGCGGCCGAACACTTGCCGCGCGATCGCGACGGCGGCGAGCGCTTCTTGCGCCGTGTGGGTGCGTCCCAAGCGCTTGAGCGCGCCGTCATCGAGCGCCTGCACGCCGAGCGACACCCGGTTGACGCCGGCTGCCCGGTAGCCGCGGAAGCGCGTCGCCTCGACGCTGGTCGGATTGGCTTCGAGGGTGACCTCGACGTCGGGCGCGACCGTCCAGGCGCGCCCGATCCCGTCCAGGATCGCGGCGACGGTGGCGGGCTGCATCAGCGAAGGCGTGCCGCCGCCGAAGAAGATCGACGTGACGGTGCGGCCGGGAGCGCGCTCGGCATTGCTGGCGATCTCGGCCAGGAACGCGCGCACGAACCGCGCCTCGTCGATGGCGGTGTGCCGCACATGGCTGTTGAAGTCGCAATAGGGACATTTCGACAGGCAGAAGGGCCAATGAACATACACTCCGAAGG
Organism: uncultured Alphaproteobacteria bacterium; assembly: GCA_963744275.1. Classification (GTDB taxonomy): domain Bacteria; phylum Pseudomonadota; class Alphaproteobacteria; order Rhizobiales; family Xanthobacteraceae; genus VAZQ01. Next base: position 41,192 of record CAVUSX010000011.1, on the reverse strand, counting down.
CCGGCGCATGACTCGAACCGGCGTCCTGCGCAACGATTGGAAGCGTGGCCATTTCGTCATCGCGGTGCAAGGCAGGCCTCCGCGAGTTGCCGGAACGCCCGCGCCCGGTGCGAGAGGCCGGTGCCGAGCGGCGGCAGGCCGTGCTTCTCCTCGCTGGTCATCTCGCCGAAGGTGCGGGCGTGACCATCGGGCAGAAAGATCGGGTCATAGCCGAAGCCGGCGGTGCCGCGCGGCGGCCACACCAGGGTGCCGTCGACGCGGCCCTCGAACTCTTCCACGTGCTGGTCCGGCCAGGCCACGCACAGCGCGCTCACGAAATGCGCCTTGCGGTCTTGCGGCCGCACGGCGCCGCGCGCCGCGAGCTCGTCCTCGATCCGGCGCATGGCGGCGGCGAAATCCTTGTGTTCCCCGGCCCAGCGCGCCGAATAAATCCCCGGCGCGCCGTCCAGCGCCTCCACCACCAGGCCCGAAATCATCGGCGAAAGCCGGCCGCCCCGCGGCTGCCGCGGCCGCCGCCGCTTTGATGCGGGCATTCTCGCGGAACGTCGTGCCGGTCTCCTCAGGCTCGGCGAGGCCGAGCTCGCCGGCCGAGGCGGCCTTGATCCCGAACGGTGCCAACAGCTCCCGCAGCTCCGCGAGCTTGCCCGGATTGTGGGTCGCGATCACCAGCTCGCCGGCGATCCGGCGATGCGCGCGCGCTGGCGCTGCGGCACGGGCTGCGGAAGGCACGCTCACATCACCGCCATCTTCTGCAGATCGACCAGCTTGTTGATGCCTTTGCGGGCCAGCGCCAGCAGGCCGAGGAGCTGCTCCTCGCTGAACGGGACCTTCTCGGCGGTGCCCTGCACCTCCACGATCAGCCCGGCGCCGGTCATCACGAAGTTGGCGTCGGTGTCGGCTTGCGAATCCTCCGCATAGTCGAGATCGAGCACCGGCGTGCCGGCGCAGATGCCGCAGGAGATCGCCGCCACATGGTCGCGCAGCGGATCGGTCTTGATCATCTCGCGCTTCTTCATCCAGCCGATGCAATCGTAGAGCGCCACCCAGGCGCCCGTGATGGCGGCCGTGCGGGTGCCGCCGTCGGCCTGCACCACGTCGCAATCGACCGTGATCTGCCGCTCGCCGAGCGCCGTGAGGTCGACCACGGTGCGCAGGCTGCGCCCGATCAGCCGCTGGATCTCCACGGTGCGGCCGGTCTGCTTGCCGGCCGAGGCTTCCCGGCGGGTGCGCTCGAGCGTGGCGCGCGGCAGCATGCCGTATTCGGCCGTGACCCAGCCGCGCCCCTGGCCCTTGAGCCAGGGCGGCAGGCGGTCCTCGAGCGTCGCGGTCACCAGCACGTGGGTGTCGCCGAAGCGCACGAAGCACGAGCCTTCGGCGTATTTCACCACGCCGCGCTCGAGCGAGATGGCGCGCAATTCGTCGTTCTGTCGGCGGCTCGGCCGCATATCTCGCCCCTCAGGTCCGGTGATCCGGGCGATCCCGGATCGCTTGCAATTCCGGGTATTCGCGCAACCGGCGCGGAATCGCTTGTGATGGAGCGAGCTTTGTAAGCAGGGTGGACGCCAGCGGCAAGGGGCGGGGCGCTGCTCCCCGCCAGGCGGGAAGCGCCGCGGGATTGAGGCCGTCGGCCGCGTCGATGCGGCAGCCGCGAACTGGGACCGGCGTGATATGCTGGCGCCGAACGATTTCCGTCCGCGCGGCGCCCCGCACTCAGTGCCAGCGCGCAGGCCAGAAGGAGCGTCAGGAGACCATGGCCCGCCCGCATCCGGATGTTCCCTTCGTCATCGATTTTCACACCCATATGCTCGACGACGAGTTGCGGCAGCTCTGCACCAACCGCAACGCCATCACGGGCTTCGGCCAGAAGGCCGCGCAGGCGAGCGCGGAGCTGCGCAAGTTTCTCGATCCGGAGGTTCAGATCGCCGACATGGACGCGCGCGGCATCGACATGCATGTGGTCTTCACCGGCCCGGTCTACATGTCGACCTGGTGGGCGGATGCGCAGACCGCCCTCGAGCTGACCCGGCGCATGAACCGGATCGTGGCCGATTGGGTGCGCCGCTTTCCGACCCGTTTCATCGGCAGCGCGACGCTGCCCATGCAAGATGTCGCGATGGCGGCGCGCGAGCTTGAGCGCTGCGTCGAGGAGCATGGCCACAAGGCCGTGATGCTGCCCACCAATGTGGACGGCGCTTATCTCGGGGGAGCGCAAGTTCTGGCCGCTGTGGGAGACCATCCGGGCGCTCGACCTAGCGGTCTTCATCCATCCGGAGGGACTGCGCGATCCCTGGTATCAACGCTTCGCGCTGTGGAACTCGCTCGGGCAATCGATCGAGGAGGCCAGGGTCATGGCCTCGATGATCTATGAGGGGCTCATGGACGCCATACCGGGCCTCAAGGTGGTGGTGGCCCATGGCGGCGGCTATTTCCCGACCTATATGGGACGGCTCGACCGCAACATCCTCAAGCCGGAGGCGGTCGCCAACATCAAGGGCAAGCCCAGCGACTATCTGCGGCATTTCTACTACGACACCTGCGTCTATGACGCGCTCGCGCTCGAGATGCTGTTTCGCCGCGTGGGCGCGGACCGGATCGTGCTCGGCGCCGATTATCCGGTCGGCGACGTCGATCCGGTCGGGGTCATCAAGCAGGCCGTGACCTTGCCGGCGCCCGACGCTCGCCATGGTGGCGGCCGGCACGGCCGCGCGGCTGCTCGGCATCGCGGTGCCGAAGCGAGCCGACCAGAGCCCCCGGCGCGAAGCCGTCGGGGCGAATTGAACGGAGCTCCTTTGGCGTCCCACGACATTCCGATCGGCACTTCCCAGGTGAGCCTCGCCCAGCTCAACGAGCGCTCGCGCGAAATCTTCCGCCAGATCGTCGAAAGCTATCTGGCGACCGGCGAGCCGGTCGGCTCGCGCAACATCTCGCGCCTGATCACCACGCCGCTGTCGCCGGCTTCGGTGCGCAACGTGATGTCCGATCTCGAGCAGCTCGGCCTCGTCTATGCGCCGCACACCTCGGCGGGCCGGCTGCCGACCGAGCTCGGGTTGCGCTTCTTCGTCGATGCCCTGATGGAGATCGGCGATCTGGCGGAGGACGACCGCCGCGCCATGGAGGCCAAGATCGCGGCCTCGGGCAAATCGCTCGAGGCGGTGCTCAACGAGGCGTCCGGCATGCTGTCGGGCCTCACCCATTCGGCCGGGGTCGTGCTCACCACCAAATCCAACGTCCGCCTCAAGCATATCGAGTTCGTGCGGCTGGAGCCCGAGCGCGCCCTGGTGGTGCTGGTCGGCGAGGACGGGCAGGTCGAGAACCGCATCCTCAACGTGCCGGCCGCGCTGCTCAGCTCCTCGCTCACCGAAGCCGCCAACTTCCTCAACGCCCACGGCCGCGGCCGCACCCTGACCGAGGCGAGGGCAGAGCTCGAGAAGGCGATGGAAGCCGGCAAGGCCGCGCTCGATCAATTGACCCAGAAGGTGGTGGAGGCGGGGCTGGCGAGCTGGTCGGGCGGCGAGAGCGCGGACCGCCAGCTCATCGTCCGCGGCCATGCCAATCTGCTCGACGATCTCAGGGCGCTCGAGGATCTGGAGCGCGTGCGGCTCTTGTTCGACGATCTGGAGACCAAGCGCGGCGTGATCGACATGCTGGGCCGGGCCGAGCGGGCCGAGGGGGCGCGCATCTTCATCGGCTCGGAGAACAAGCTGTTCTCGCTCTCGGGCTCCTCCACCATCGTGGCGCCCTACCGGGACGGCGCCGGCCGCATCATCGGGGTGATCGGGGTGATCGGCCCGACCCGGCTCAACTATGCGCGCGTCATCCCGCTGGTGGATTATACCGCCAAGGTGGTGAGCAAGCTGGTCGGGGGTTAGAGCATTTTCAGGAAAATGGCACCGGTTTTCCGTCCGAAAATGCGACCACGCAATATGAATACCCCCTTGCCGACTTGATTTTTGAGCCCCAAACCCTGATATGCGGGGCGAAGTCGCCATCAAATTGCAGCAAATTGCAGAACGGAACCAACATGATGACGGACACGCGCCGCGCCAACACCGAGGCCGAGCCCGACACCGCGGCCGCCGACCCGGCGCCAGCCGATCGCGGCGAGGCCACAGCGGCCGCCCTGATCGAGACGCTCGGGCGCGAGGCCGCCGATCTCAAGGACAAGCTTCTGCGGACGCTCGCCGAGATGGAGAACCTGCGCCGCCGGACCGAGCGGGAGATTGCGGAGAGCCGGATCTACGGGGTCGCGTCATTCGCCCGGGACATTTTGGCGGTGGCCGACAACATGGACCGCGCCCTGCAGATGCTCCGCGCCGAGCTCAAAGAGAAGGCCGACGCCGGCGTCAAGGCTTTGCTCGATGGCGTCGAGCTGACCGAGCGCGAGCTCATCAAGGTGCTGGAGAAGCACGGAGTGCGGAAATTCGAGCCGCAGCCGCGGGAGAAATTCGATCCCAACCTGCATCAGGCCATGTACGAGGTGCCTGACCCCTCGCTGCCGGCCGGCACCGTGGCCCAGGTGGTGCAATCAGGCTACATGATCGGCGAGCGCATGCTGCGCCCCGCGCTGGTCGCGGTCGCCAAGGGCGGGCCCAAGGCCGCATCGGACGCGATGGCCAACGACAACGCCGACGCCCCGCCGCGCCCCGACGCAGTGGGGTGAGTAAACTTGTCATGCGCGGGCCATGGCCCGACCATGACAAGAGGCGCATACAGACCAGAGGCGCATGCAATTGCCGGCGATCGGCGCGGCCGCGCATCCGACAGGCGCCGGCTTAATCGCTCACTTGCTCTCGATGCCGTCGCGCACCGCGCGAAAGCGCGCATAGGCCGGCGTCCATGCCGGCGTCGTCGCCACGCCGACCAGATGCAGATAGGCGCCGCCGCCGAAGCGCAGCCATTGCACCAGCGAGATGTCGGTGCCGGTGGCGGGATCCTTGGCAGTGGCCATGATCTCGTGGCCCTGCAGGCCGCCGATGCGGATCGGTTCCGATCCGGTGATGCGCACCTCCTTGAGATCCGGAATGCTGCGGAACATCTGCCGCGCGACGTCTTCGCGATCGGCGGCTTCGGCCGGCCCGCCCGGCATCATGGCGACGATGATGTGCGGCTCGATCACGGTGCCGGCCGCGTCCGCCGCCACGTCGGTCAACAGCACGCCGCGGCCCGGCAGCACCCCGCCGATCTTGAAGCCGGCCATCTCGCCCAGCCGGAACGGCAACAGGCCGAGCTGCTCCGCGATCGGAACCTCGGCGCGCACCGCCAGGCTCGCGAACATGGCGCGCAGCACCGTGTCGGGATAGACCTCCTTGGCGGCGTCCGGGATCCGCAGCGTGATCATCCCGGTCATATCCGGCATCGCGGCCACCAGCATCCAGGTGGAGAGCTTGTCCTGGCGGCCGATCACCAGGATGGCCTTGCCGTTCGGCAGCGCCAGGGTCTCGCGCTTCTCCAAGGTGGCGCCCAGCTTCTTCAATCCCTCGGCGCTGTCCGATTTCTCGAATTGCGCATAGGCCTCGGGCGGGAGCGCGCCCAGCAACAATGCGACATTGTTGTCGCGGTCCTCGAATCCCGGAAAGCTCGTGCTGGCGTGCAGCCCGGGCGCGGGAACCAGACCGAGGCGGGAGCCGGGCGGATAGACCACATCGTCCGCCTGCGCGGGCAGCGCCGGCAGCGCCAGCGCGAACATAAGAAAAGCATCCAGCGAAATCGGGTCATGGGATATGTCTCGTGATTATTTCTCGATGAATTTCGATATTTCGGGCGCGAGCCTGCGCGCTCGAGGCGGTGAAATTGCGGCGGCAGCTTGCGCGCACGCGGTCGAGAACGCAAAGGCCTTTTGCGACGGCACAACCTGCGACCTGTCACGCCCTCCGCGTGATCGCGTCTACGCAATTTCGCGGATGCTCAAGGTGCCGAGGTCACGCGGCGCAGCGTGAGATTGATCCGCCCGCCCTCCGCCAGCAGCGTCGAGCTGCCGGGGATGATCCGGTCGACGCCATGGAATGCCAGCCGCGCGGCCCCGCCCAGCACCACCGCATCGCCTGAGGAGAGCCGCAGCGTGCGGGTCGGATCCGTGCGCCGCTCGCCGCCGATCCGAAACAGGCAGCTGTCGCCGAGCGACAGCGAGACCACCGGCGCCGCCATGTCGGCCTCGTCGCGGTCCTGATGCAGGCCCATGCGGGCGGCCGGCCCGTAGATGTTGACCAGGCAGGCCTCCGGGGCATGCGGGTAGTCCGCCAAATCCCGCCATGCCGCCAACAGGATGTCCGGGATCGGCGGCCACGGCGCGCCGGTTTCCGGATGATGCGGCTGGTAGCGATAGCCGGCCGCATCGGTCATCCATCCGAGCGGGCCGCAATTGGTCATGCGCACCGACAGCGGTCGCCCGCTTTTCGGCATGCGCGGCGTATAGGGGGGCGCCACCCGCATGACCGCGCGCAGCGCCGCCACCAATTCCTCCTGCGCGGCCCGATCGAGGTAGCCCGGCACGACCCGCAGGCCGCCGCCCGCCGCCATGGCGCGCGGCGGGGATCGGGACTGAGTTGCGGCGTGGTTTTCACGGGTCATGGCGGTCGGGCGGGCTGGCCTCGGATTCCCGATTCTGGCCTCTTCAAATCGTCACGCGGCCGGATTATCATGCGGCGCAAATATAACGTCGGAGGAGAGGACCCCATGAAGACCATGAAGATCCTGGCAGTGTCGGCGGTTGCGGTCTCGATGTTCGGGTTTGCGAATATCGCGCAGGCCCAGAATGCGGGCAAGCTGTTCATCTCGAGCGACATGGAGCGCGGCAATCAAGCAGGCGCCCCGCCGGCTTGCGTGCTCAACAATGTGTTCCAGCATCTCGAGAAGGTGGTCTGGCGCACGCGCGTACTGGACGCGGACGGCAAGGTGTTGGGCAAGGACGATCTCAAGAGCGTGGTCGTGGAATTGCAGGACGGCAAGAAGATCGAGGCGGCGTTTGGCGGGCATCCGCCGAAGGCCCCGACCGATACCCTGTGGGCAGCCGCCTGGATCGTTCCGGCGGATTACCCGACCGGAACGTTCAACTACAAGGTGACGGCGACCGACAACAAGGGCAATTCGGTGACCTGGGAGCCGTTCAAGGTTGCGGCCTCGCAGTTGCGGATCGAGGCGGGCGCCATCGAGCTCAAGAAATAAGTGCAATCAGCGCAAGCCTGCGGCCGCATCGACGGACGCAGGCTTTGCAGATTTTGCCGGATAACCGAGGGGCGGGACGAAGGCGTCAGTCGTCCTGTCTGAGTTTGAACGACCTATTTGTGGGAGCTGCTGATGAGTTCTCGGCACCAAATGGCTGAGCGCGCCTATCGGCGCGCTTTTCGCACTTTCAGGCTCGGCATTCTTGGGCTTGGCATTCCTGGCCCCGCAGGGCGCGCTCGCGGCGCCGCTTGCCGCAGAGCTTGGACCGCAGGTCACCCTGGCGGTCCCGAAGGACGGCTTTGTGGGACGGCTCAGCGTGGCGCCGGCGCATGCGCCGGTCGGAACGCCGGTGACCGTCAGTGGACAAGGGTTCCCTCCCGATCAGGAGTTTGATCTCGCCTGGCGCACCGTCAACGGTAGCTGGAAGGCGGGCGATGGCGTGTACCTGGGGCGCGACTTCGAGCCGATCGCCTACCGGATCGCCCCGGTCAGAACCGACAAGGCCGGGAATTTCACCGCGAGCTTTGCGACGCCGGAGGATTTCGGGTTCGAGCACGACATCGTGCTGCAGCAGGGCAACCGGCTCTTCACCCAGACCGCGTTCGACCTCGACATGACCGTGAAGCTCAAAGCGCGATCACGGGCCGGTCGGCGGCCCGATCGAGATCGAGGCCAACGGCATCGGCTGGCAGGAGCTGCAGGCGAGCTGGATGCTGCTCTATGACAACGCTTATACGGGCTGGATGTCGTCGATCACCACCCATGGCACGGCGCGCTTCACCATTCCGGCGACCGGCGGCCCCGGGCTGCATATCCTGGAGGTGCTGAACTCCGACTTCGGCTCGATCTATCGCAACATGCAGCAGTCGCCGCAGCCGGACCGGCCGCGTTCAAGCTTCCCTATACGGTCACGTCCGATGCCGCCGGTGCTGCCGCCGCCACCGGAGCAGCAGCGACAGACGAAGGTGTGGTCGCTGCCGGCCCCCGGCGATCTCGTCTCCACGCCCGCCTTCGCGACGGTCGGTCAGCCGGTCGTCACCGTCGGCACCGGCTTCGAGCCGGGCAAGGCCTATGAGCTCAACTGGACCAGCCTGACCGGCAACCGGATCATCGGCCACTGGGAAGAGGCCGTGCGCGCCTGGTCGCGGAAGCCAAGGCCGATGCCAGCGGGCGCCTCGACGTTTCAGTATCAGGTGCCGGACGATCTCGGCGGGAACCACACGCTCTGGGTCGACCTCGGCAATGACAAGAAGAAGGTCGGGACCTATTGGGTCGCGGCCAGCGCACTGCCGCTTGATGTGACCAGCGGGCCGGTCGGCACCCAGTTCACCATCCATCTCAAGGGCACCGGCTGGACCGAGACCGCCAATATCTACACGGTGGTCTACGACAACGGCCATACCGGCTATGCCTGCGGCTTCAACAGCCACGGCGACATACAGATATTCATGCAGGCGACCGGCGCGCCCGGCTGGCACTTCGTCGATCTCTATCCGGCGATCTACAAGGGCAAGGAGACGCACCCGGTCAGCTACCGTCTGCCGCAGCTCACCTATGCGAAGGACCATCCGGCCGAGGACCTGCCGGCGTTCCATTTCGCCTTCGAGGTGACGGCCGGGCAGCGCTCGCGGCGCTCGGGCAGTGAGCGACGGGCGGCTCTCAGGCCGAATCTGAACTTCAGCAAGTACCAGAGCGCCTTGACGCCGTCCTTCCAGTTGATCTTCTTGCCCTCGTCGTAGCTGCGGCCGTAATAGGTGATGCCGAGCTCGTAGATGCGCAGCTTGCGCTGGCGCGCGATGTTGGCGCTGATCTCGACCTCGACCCCGAAATCGTCGGCCGACAAGCGCAGCGAGCGCGCCACCTCGGCGGTCATCATCTTGTAGCAGGTCTCGATGTCGGACAGGGTTTGATTGTACAGAATGTTGAACAACAGCGAGATCAGCCGGTTCGCCAGGTAGTGGTGAAAGTAGAGCGAGCGATGCGCGCGGCCGTGGAAGCGCGATCCATAGACCACGTCGGCGACCTTGCGCACCGCGATCAGGTCGTACATCGCGGCCCAGTCCTGCGGATCGTATTCCAGATCCGCATCCTGGATCACCACCACGTCGCCGCGGGCGGCCGCAAAGCCGGTCCGCAGCGCGGCGCCCTTGCCGCGGTTGCGGTCGTGGTAGAGCGGCGTAATCGAGGTCCGCGCCGCGGTATACGACGCCGAGACGTCGAGCCGGCCGGCGCCGTCGACGCTGATCTCGGAGCCGGTCCTGGGTCCGACCGGAAAGTTGGACTGGAGCCACTCGCGGGTGCCGTCGGTCGAGCAATCGTCGATCACCACGATGTTCTTGTGCACGCCCGGAAGCGCGCGGCCGACCGCGGCCAGAACCTGTGCGAGCGTGTGACGCTCGTTGTAGACCGGGATGATGATCGACAGCGCCGGCATGGCCGGCGCGGCCTCGGCCTGCGGCGCCCCATAGGGTCGCGGCGCGAAATCGTGGATCGAGAATTTCTCGGCATCGCGGCGCAAGCCGGCGCGGCCGCCAAGGCTTGAATCAAGGCTTGCATCAAGTCCTGCATCAAGATCGCTTGCATCAAGTCCTGCATCAAGACCTGCCGCGATCCCTGCATCAAGTCCCGAGCTCGCGCTGCCCATGAATTCTCCCAACCGTCGAGATCTGTCGCCACGATGGGCACCGGTCGACGCCGGTGGCACGGGTCGCGATCGTCCCCGGCCGAGCCTAGGCGGGGCTTCGTTAATGCGCGGCTTAATCCTTTGGCGCCCATGGCCCCGAATGCGGCGGCAGCGTTAAGCAATCCTCAATGGACTTGCCGACATGTGATCGAACGGCGCCCTGGCTTTTAGGATCCCGCAATGTCACGTGGCTCGACGCAGCACCAGGCGACGACGGACACCGCGATCCAGGCGTTTTGGCTCCAAAATCTGTCCAAGGCCGACGCCTTCACACGCTGGGTGGTGCACGAGATTTCGCCCTGGCTGGGGCAGCGGGTCCTGGAGGTCGGCTGCGGCATCGGCACCTACACGGCCGAGATGGCGGTCGGCTCCCGCCGGATCATCGCCATGGACATGGAGCGCACATTTGTCGAGGAAGCGGTCCGGCGCCTGGGGCCACATCCCAATGTGCAGCTGATCTGCGGCGACGCCACGCTGGCAGACCTGCCGAACCCCGATCACGAGGCGCTCGATACGGTCGTTCTGCTCGACGTGCTGGAGCATATCGAGGACGATGTCGCCCTGCTGACGCGCCTCGGCGCGCGGCTGGGGCCGGGCGGGCACCTCATCCTGAAGGTGCCGGCCATGCCGTCGCTCTACTCGCCGATGGACGAGGCGATCGGGCATTGGCGCAGGTATGACCGCAGCGGCCTGACGCAGGTCATCTCCCGCGCCGGCCTCGAGCTGGTCCGGGTCTGGTCGTTCAACACGGCCGCAGTGCCGGGCTGGTGGTGGAACGGTCGCGTGCGCAAGCTCCGCTCGCCTCCGCAAGGCCAGGTCGCCTTGTACAATCGGCTCGTTCCGGTGCTGCGCCCGCTCGACCGGCTGACCAGGCTGTTTTGCGGCATCTCGCTGCTGGCGGTCGCGCGCCGGCCGGCCGGGCAGGCCTAGAGCTTCGGGCTCCTGGCCCGGCCCGGTCGCAGCCCGGCAAAAGCCTGCGGCGGCATTAAGCGATCCGCAAGGCAGGTCGGATAATTGATCGGCCGGAGTGCCGGCTAGAGGTCCTTTTCATGTCCGTTGGCTCGATGCATCGGCCGAACTTCGTGGTTCTGCTGGGAATAGCCTGGCTGCTGGTGGTGTTGCAGCTCATGGCCGAGTTCTGGGCCGCGACCGGCTACACCTTTCCGGACACCGATGACGCGATGCGGCTCGTCCAGGTGCGCGACTTCCTGGCCGGTCAGGGCTGGTTCGACATGCATCAGGTGCGGGTCGCCCCGCCGGAGGGATTTGATTCCCATTGGTCGCGCTTGATCGATGCCGGGCTCGCGGGTCTGTTCCTGTTTTTCCGGCTGTTCGCCGACCGGGCGCTGGCCGAGCGGCTGATGCTCGCGCTCTGGCCGGTGCTCTGGCTCATTCCGGTCATGGGCGCCGCCACCGCCGTCGCGTGGCGGCTGGCCGGACGCGAGGCCGCCTATATCGCCCTGCTGCTGGCGGTGTTCGGGCTTCCCGGCATGGGACAGTTCCGGCCGGCCCGCATCGACCATCACAATGTGCAGATCGCGCTCGCGCTGGTGGTGATCGCCGCGACGGTCTGGTCGGATCGGCTGCGTTTCGCCGCCCCCTTGGCGGGGGCGGTCACCGGCCTTGCCCTGGCGATCGGCTTGGAGAGCCTGCCGCTGCTGGCGCTGTGCGGTGGGGCCATCGGGTTGCGCTACCTCTTCGATCCGGCTGCGGCGGCGGCGTTGCGCCGCTACGGTCTTGCGCTCGCGGCCAGCACGCTGGCGGGTTTCCTGGTCTGCGTCGGCCCCGATCATTGGGGCTCGAGCTTCTGCGAGCAGCTTGCGCTCAATTCGGCCGCCGCCGCCATTGCGGCTGGCCTGGGCGTGGGGCTGGCGAGCTTGCCCCTGGTGGCGCGCCGCCTTTGGACGCGCGGCGCCGCGCTGGTCGCGACCGCGGCGGCCGCGGGCGCGCTCGGCCTGTGGCTCGAGCCGCGCTGCATCGGCGGACCGTTCGCCATCATGGATCCGACCGTCCGCGCGCTGTGGCTGATGAACATCTCGGAAATGCAATCGCTCGGCAGGATGTGGCAGCTCGAGCCGCTGAGCGCCGTCGCCACCGCGGCGTTTCCGGCCTTGGGCATCGTCGCCGCCCTGCTGGTGGCGCGCGCGCTGCGCCGTGACTTCGGCTTCCTGACCACCGCGGCCGCCTTCCTGCTCGCCTGTGCGGCCACGGTCGGGGTGATCAAGTTCTATTCCTATGCGGTCTGGCTCGGCGTGCCGCTGGTCGCGGTCGCGGCGCTACTATGTTTTCGTCTGGCTCAAGCTCACCAGCATCGTGCCGCGGTTCGCCGTGGCACTTCTGATTACCCCGGCCGCGACGACGCTCGGCGCCATATCGCTCGCGTCCGCCGGCGGCACCTCAACCGGTCTCGATATCGATCCGCCGTCGCGTCAGGCTTGCGTGAACCGCGACAACGCCGCCGCGCTGGCGCGGCTGCCGGTCGGCCTCATGGTGACGAACGAAATCGAATTGGGCCCCTACCTCCTGGCCTTTACGCCCCATTCGGTTCTGTCTGCGCCCTATCACATCCGCCTGGCCGCCAGCATTTTGGCCGGCAACGCGATCTTTGCGCTGCCGCCGGCGCAAGCCCGGCAGGTCGTCGCCGACACCGGCGTGGACTATGTGGTCACCTGCGGTCCGCAGGGACCGGTCGGTATCCCGGCCGACCAAACAGCCGGCAGCCTTTGGGCGCGCCTCAAGGACGGCGACGTACCGGATTGGCTCGCGCCGGTGCCGGGGCTCGATGGCCACCCGTTCGCGGTCTATCGGGTGCAGCGCTAGCGGCATTCGGCTTTCCCTGATCAGCCTTCGACCGGGACTGCCAAGTCCTTGCCGCGCGGGCTCATTCCAGGGTGAATTCGCCGCCTTGCGCCTTGCGGCCCAAGGGGGCCCTCCTATATGAGCCAAGACGCCGCGGGGGTGGCGTCTAACCTGTATCCAGGGGGTCGGACGAAGGGCTCCGCGATCGTTCGCGAAAGTTTCCGTCCGGGTGCCGTCAAGGACCCGGCCGACCTGCCAAAAGCGAGAGGACATACCATGGGCAAGGTCATTGGCATCGATCTCGGCACCACCAATTCGTGCGTCGCCGTGATGGAAGGCAAGTCTCCAAAGGTCATCGAGAACGCGGAGGGCATGCGCACCACGCCCTCGATCGTGGCTTTCACCGATGACGGCGAACGGCTCGTCGGCCAGCCGGCCAAGCGCCAGGCGGTGACCAATCCGGAGCGCACCATATTCGCGGTCAAGCGCCTGATCGGACGGCGCTACGACGACCCGATGGTGGAGAAGGACAAGAAGCTCGTCCCCTACAAGATCGTGCGCGCCGGCAACGGCGACGCCTGGGTCGAGATCGAAGGCAAGAGCTATTCGCCTTCGCAGATTTCCGCCTTCATCCTGCAGAAGATGAAGGAGACCGCCGAATCCTATCTGGGCCAGAAGGTCGATCAGGCCGTCATCACGGTTCCGGCCTATTTCAACGACGCCCAGCGCCAGGCCACCAAGGACGCCGGCAAGATCGCCGGCCTCGAGGTGCTGCGCATCATCAACGAGCCGACCGCGGCCGCGCTCGCCTACGGTCTCGACAAGCAGAAGACCGGCACCATCGCGGTCTATGACCTGGGCGGCGGCACCTTCGACGTCTCCATCCTGGAGATCGGCGACGGCGTGTTCGAGGTGAAGTCCACCAACGGCGACACCTTCCTGGGCGGCGAAGATTTCGACATGCGGCTGGTCAGCTACCTGGCCGACGAGTTCCAGAAGGAGCAGGGCATCGATCTGCGCCGCGACAAGCTGGCGCTGCAGCGGCTGAAGGAATCCGCCGAGAAGGCCAAGATCGAATTGTCCTCCACCACCCAGACCGAGATCAACCTGCCGTTCATCACCGCCGACGCATCCGGTCCCAAGCATCTCACCATGAAGCTCACCCGCGCCAAGTTCGAGGCGCTGGTCGACGACCTCATCCAGAAGACGGTCGAGCCCTGCCGCATGGCCCTCAAGGATGCCGGCCTGTCGGCGGCCGAGATCAACGAGGTCGTCCTGGTCGGCGGCATGACCCGCATGCCCAAGGTCCAGGAGGTGGTGAAGCAGCTGTTCGGCAAGGAGCCCCACAAGGGCGTCAACCCGGACGAGGTCGTGGCCATCGGGGCCGCCATCCAGGCCGGCGTGCTGCAGGGCGACGTCAAGGACGTGTTGCTGCTCGACGTGACCCCGCTGTCGCTCGGCATCGAGACGCTGGGCGGCGTGTTCACCCGCATCATCGACCGCAACACCACCATCCCGACCAAGAAGAGCCAGGTGTTCTCCACCGCCGAGGACCATCAGAACGCGGTGACCATCCGGGTGTTCCAGGGCGAGCGCGAGATGGCGGCCGACAACAAGATTCTCGGCCAGTTCGATCTCGTCGGCATTCCGCCGGCGCCGCGCGGGGTGCCGCAGGTCGAGGTGACCTTCGACATCGACGCCAACGGCATCGTCAACGTCCAGGCCAAGGACAAGGCCACCGGCAAGGAGCAGCAGATCCGCATCCAGGCTTCCGGCGGTCTCTCCGAGGGCGACATCCAGAAGATGGTCAAGGACGCCGAGGCGCACGCCGAGGAGGACAAGAAGCGCAAGGCCGCGGTGGAGGCCAAGAACCACGCCGAGGCGCTGGTGCACGCGACCGAGAAGGCTTTGACCGAGCACGGCGCCAAGGTCGGCGAGACCGAGCGGCGCGCCATCGAGAACGCCATGGCGGATCTCAAGGAAGCCCTCAAGGGCGACGATCCGGCCGCCATCACGGAAAAATCCAATGTGCTGGCGCAGGCCTCCATGAAGCTCGGCGAGGCCATGTACAAGCAGACGCAGGACGGCTCGGCCGCGCCCGGCGCCGACGGTCCCGGTCCCGACAGCGGCGCCAAGAAGGAAGACGTCGTCGATGCCGAGTTCACCGAGGTCGACGACGACAAGAAGAACAAGAAATCGGCTTGATGCCGGGCAGGACGCCTTCGCATGCCTGCCGCTGCCTTGAAATTCCTGATGCCCACGACCTGCAGGTCGAATAACTTCGGCCTGCGGGTTTTTCACGCGCCCGCCACGGGCGCCGGGCGGGACGGCGGGTCGCGGCCCGCCCGTGAATTGCCGTGACACTCGGGGCGCAGGATTCCAGGATGGCCAAGCGCTGCTACTACGAGGTTCTGGAGGTCGAGCGCACCGCCACCGATGCGCAGCTCAAGGCCGCGTTTCGCAAGCTCGCCATGCAGTATCATCCGGACCGCAATCCCGAGCATGCCAGCGAGCACAAGTTCAAAGAGATCAACGAGGCCTATGAGGTGCTCAAGGACGGCGACAAGCGCGCCGCCTATGATCGCTTCGGCCATGCCGCCTTCGAGCACGGCGGGGTAGGGGCGGGCGGCAATTTCGGAGCCGATTTCGGCTCCGCGTTCTCGGATCTGTTCGAAGGCATTTTCGGCATGGGTGGCGGAGCGCGCGGCCGCTCCGGCCGCGAGCGCGGCGCCGATCTGCGCTACAACATGGAGATCAGCCTCGACGAGGCGTTCGCCGGCAAGGCCGCCCAGATCCGGATTCCGACCTCGGTCGCCTGCGAGACCTGCTCGGGCACCGGCGCCAAGACCGGCACCAAGCCCAAGTCCTGTCCGACCTGCGCGGGCGCCGGCCGCATCCGCCATGCCCAGGGCTTTTTCACCTTGGAGCGGACCTGCCCGGCCTGCCAAGGCCGCGGCCAGGTGATCGACAGTCCATGCCCGTCCTGCTCGGGGGCCGGGCGGGTCACGCGCGAGCGCATGCTGTCGGTCAATATCCCGCCCGGCGTCGAGGACGGCACCCGCATCCGGCTGTCGGGCGAAGGCGAGGCGGGCGTGCGGGGCGGGCCGGCCGGCGACCTCTATATTTTCCTCTCGCTGGCCGCGCATCCGTTCTTTCAGCGCGACGGCGCCGACCTGCATTGCCGGGTCCCGATCTCCATGGTGACGGCGGCGCTCGGCGGCGAGTTCGAGGTGCCCACCATCGACGGCGGCAAGACCCGGGTCAAAGTGCCCGAGGGCACCCAGTCGGGACGCCGATTCCGGCTGCAGGACAAAGGCATGCCGGTGCTGCGCTCGAAGCAGACCGGGGACATGTATGTCCAGGTCGTGGTGGAGACGCCGCAGAGCCTGACCAAGCGCCAGCGCGAGCTCTTGAACGAGTTCGAGAAGCTGTCGTCGACCGATACCCATCCGGAATCGGCGGGGTTTTTCGGCAAGGTCAGGGAATTCCTCGGCGGCCGGGCCGGCTCGGCCTGACCGGTGCCTGACGGGAATTGTCCTTGACCCCCGTCATCCTTGCCTCTACCGATGAGAGCCGTCACAAAACCGTAATCATTCTGTTGCGTTAACCCATATGCCGCTGCCCGCATTACAGCTGCTCGAAAAGAAATTCGAGAAACAAATTCGGCTCTTCGAGCTGAAGCGCGGCGCTATTGAAAAGAAGATCGAGACCCATTTCCGCCGCTTCGAGCAGAAGAACCGCATTCCGCTCGACGACGAGATGCGCTTCATCCGCTCCTGGATCGAGAAGCCGCTGTCGATCGGCTCGGTGACGCCCTCCAGCCGGGCGCTGGCGCGGGCCATGGCGGCCTATGTGGACCCCGATTCCAAGGGCCCGGTGATCGAGCTCGGGCCCGGCACCGGTCCGGTGACCGAGGCGCTGGTGGCGCACGGCATCGATCCGGCCCGGCTCATCCTGCTGGAGTTCGATCCGACCTTCTGCCGGCTGTTGCGCCGGCGCTATCCGGCCGCCACCGTGGTGGAGGGCGATGCCTACAGCCTCAAGCGCGCGCTCGGCCAGCCATCTGGCCGCACCGGCCGCCGCCGTGGTGTCGGGCCTGCCGCTGTTCACCAAGCCGCTCAAGACCAGGCTCAAGCTCGTCTACGAGGCTTTCGCCCTGATGCTGCCGGGCGCCCCCTTCGTGCAATTCACCTACGCGACCGTCCCGCCCATCCCCAAGGCGCTCGACCGCGTCCGCTCGGAAGCCTCCGAACGCATCTGGATGAACATTCCGCCGGCGCGCATCTGGGTCTACCGCAAGGACTGAAACGGCCGCCGCAGCTGTTCCCTCCCCCTGAAAGGGGGAGGGTGGCGCAAGGCGCCGGGTGGGGGTCCCGTCTCCGTAACTCAGTGTTTGTTCGTGACCCCCACCCGACCCGCTCTGCGGGTCGACCTCCCCCTTGCAGGGAGGTAAAGCAGAGAGCGCACTGGTTTCATCAATGCGATCGCCTGCCTTCCAGGAGCCGTGCCGTGCTATGCTTGGGCGGGGACAATTCTCAAAGCCGCCTTTCTCAAAGCCGCCTGATGCCTGGTCCGAAAATCCTGGTCATTCCGGGCTCGCTGCGCAGCGGGTCGCACAACGTGCGCCTGGCCGCGCTCGCCGGCAAGGAATTGGTGCTGGCGGAGGCGGAGGTCACCCGCATCTCGCTCGCCGACTATCCGCTGCCGATCTTCGATGCCGACCTCGCCCGCGAGCAAGGCCCGCCGCCGCACGCCGTGAACCTCAAGCGGCTCATGGGCACCCATCGCGGCGTGTTCATCGCCAGCCCCGAATACAACGCCTCGATCACGCCGCTCATCAAGAACGCCATCGACTGGATATCGGTCGTGCGCGAGGCCGGCGAAGCGCAGCTCGCCGTCTTCCAGGACCGCGTGTTTGCGCTCGGCGCCGCCTCGCCCGGCCGCTCCGGCGGCATGCAATCCCTGATCGCGCTGCGCCAGGTCTTGGCGGTCGGCTGCCGGGCGCTGGTCATTCCCGAGCAGATCACCATCCCCAATGCGGCCACGGCTTTCGACGAGATGGATCAGCTCACCGATGCGGCCGCCGCCGCCCAGCTCAAGACCGTGGCGCGGCGCCTGGTTGACTATGCGCGGCTGTTGCGCTGAAAGGATCAAATCATGACCCTTGATCCGCGCGAACGCTTGATCGTGGCGCTCGACGTCGCTTCGGTGGCGGCCGCGCAGACGCTGGTGGAGCGTCTGGGCGCCTGCGTGTGCTTCTACAAGATCGGCTACCAGCTCGGCTTTGCGGGTGGGCTCGGTTTCGCGCAGGACCTGGCGCAGGCCGGCAACCAGGTCTTCATCGACATGAAGCTGCACGATATCGGCCACACCGTCGCGCGCGGGGTCGAAAGCATCGCCCGCCTGGGCGCCACGTTTCTCACCGTGCACGCCTATCCGCAGACCATGCACGCCGCCGTCGAGGCGCGCGCCGGCACCAAGCTGCGCCTGCTCGCCGTCACGGTGCTGACCTCCTACGACGACGCCGATCTGGCGGCCGCCGGCTATGATTTCACGGTGCCGGAGCTGGTGGCCGAGCGCGCCGCCCAGGCCCGCGACATCGGGATCGACGGGCTGGTCTGTTCTGCCGAGGAGGCGGCGCGGCTGCGCGGCTTGATCCGTCCCAGCATGGTGCTGGTGACGCCCGGCATCCGGCCGGCGGGCGCCGCCGCCGGCGACCAGAAGCGCGTGATGACGCCGGCCGCCGCCATCCGGGCCGGCGCCGACTATCTGGTGGTGGGGCGCCCGATCGTGGAGGCCCCCGACCCCAAGGCGGTGGCCGAAGCCATCGTGGCCGACATCGCGGCCGCGCACGAGCATCAAGGAGCGTGAGAATGACCAAGGGCTATTGGATCGTGCGCGTCGATATCACCGATCCGGAAGCCTACAAGGCCTATGTGGCGGCCAATGCGCAGGCGTTCCGCAAGTTCGGGGCGCATTTCCTGGTGCGCAGCGGCCAATACGAGACCATGGAAGGCACGAGCCGGGCCCGCAACGTGGTGATCGAGTTCAAGGACTATGCGACCGCGCTCGCCTGCTACCGCTCGCCCGAATACACCGCCGCCATGCGGTTGCGCAGCGGCGCCGCGACCGCCGACATCATCGTCATCGAAGGCTATGACGGCCCGCAGCCGAACTAAACCACCTTGCTTTCCTACCCGGTCCTGCCCCGCTATACCGCCGCGACCCCGGAGTTCTGATCCATGTCCGACATGCGGCTGATCGTGGCGGGCGCCGGCGGGCGCATGGGACGCACCTTGATCCAGGCGATCGCGGCGAGCCCGGGCGTCACGCTGGCGGGATGCGTGGATGCGCCGAGCGCCACGGTGATCGGGAGCGACTCCGGCGAGCTCGCGGGGCTCGGCCGCAACGGCATCCCGGTGACGGCGCAGCTCGAGCCGCTGCTCGCGGCCGCCGATGGGCTGATCGATTTCACCGTCCCGCAGGCCACTGTTGCGTTCGCCCAGCTCATCGCCGGCAAGGGGCTGGTGCATGTCATCGGCACCACCGGCCTGTCGGACGCCGACGAGAGCGCGATCGAGGCCGAGGCCGCGCGTTCCGCCGTGGTCAAGTCCGGCAATATGAGCCTCGGGGTCAATCTGTTGGCCGCGCTGGTCAAGCGCGTCGCCAAGACGCTCGATGCCGACTTCGATATCGAGATTCTGGAGATGCATCACAACCGCAAGATCGATGCGCCCTCCGGCACCGCCCTGATGCTCGGCCGCGCCGCCGCCGAAGGCCGCGGCGTGAACTTGGCGCATCACAGCGTGCGCAACCGGGACGGCGTGACGGGTGCGCGCCACCCCGGCGACATCGGTTTTGCGGCGCTGCGCGGCGGCACCGTGGTGGGCGACCACAGCGTGATCTTCGCCGGCACCGCCGAGCGCATCGAGTTCACGCACAGGGCCGAGGACCGGATGATCTTCGCCCGCGGAGCGCTCAAGGCCGCGCTGTGGGCCCGCGGCCGCCCGCCCGGCCTCTATTCCATGGCGGATGTGCTGGAGCTCGGGGATTTGTAGACGCTGCGATTGTCGTGGCCGGACTTGTTCCGGCCATCTCGATGAGGGACGCACCGTGTCCTCCAAGCGAGATGGCCGGGACAAGCAGGGCTATGGCACGGGATGCCGGCGCGAGCTTATTCACCCCTCCAGCAGCGACGCTCCGGTCATCTCGCGCGGCTTCGGCAGTCCCATCAGTTCGAGCAAGGTCGGCGCCAGGTCGGCGAGGCGGCCTTCCGCCACCAGGGCGCGATTACGGGCGCCGAACAATACCAGCGGCACCGGGTTGGTGGTGTGGGCGGTGTGCGGGCCGCCGGTCTGCGGGTCGCGCATCAGCTCGCAATTGCCGTGGTCGGCGGTGACCAACAGCGCGCCGCCGGCTTTCTCGATCGCCTCGACGATGCGGCCGAGGCCGGCATCGACCGTCTCCACCGCCTTGATGGCGGCGGCCAGATTGCCGGTGTGGCCGACCATGTCGGGATTGGCGTAGTTGAGCACGATGAGATCGTATTTGCCGGAGCTGATCGCCGCCACCGCCTTGTCGGTGAGCTCGGGCGCCGACATTTCGGGTTGCAGGTCGTAGGTCGCGACCTTGGGCGAGGGCACCATGATGCGGTCCTCGCCCCGATAGGGCTCCTCGCGGCCGCCGTTGAGGAAGTAGGTCACGTGCGGATATTTCTCGGTTTCCGCCATCCGCAGCTGGGTGCGGCCGGCGTCCGCCACCACCTCGCCCAGGATGTTCTTGAGCGTTTGGGAAGGAAAGATCGCCGCCATGAGGTGGTCGAGCTCGTCGCTGTATTGCGTCATCCCGACCGCCGCCACCAGGCGAACCGCGCGCTTGCGCGCAAAGCCGGAGAAATCCTTCTCCAATATGGCGCCGAGAATTTCGCGCACGCGGTCGGCCCGGAAGTTGAAGCAGAGCACGCCGTCGCCGTCCTGCATGCCGCGATAGTCGCCCACCACCGCCGGCAGGATGAACTCGTCGAATTTCTTGTTCGCGTAGGCGTCCGCGATCACCGCCGGCGCATCGGCAAAGCGCGGACCTTCCGCGTCCACGATGGCGTTATAGGCCTTGGCGACGCGCTCCCAGCGCCGGTCGCGATCCATGGCGTAGTAACGGCCGCACACGGTCGCGACCGAAACCGATTTCGGCAGCGCTGCGAGCAGGCGATCGATGTCTTGGGCCGCCGACTGCGGGGGCGTGTCGCGACCGTCGGTGATGGCGTGCATGAGCGTCGGCACGCCGGCTTCCTCCAGGATCTCGGCGAGCGCCACGGCGTGATCCTGATGCGAATGCACGCCGCCGGGCGAGACGAGACCGACCAGATGGCAGGTGCCGCCACTCGCCTTGAGCTTCTCGATCAGATCGGTGAGCGCCGGTGCCTGCTTGATCTCGCCGCGCGCGATGGCGCCGCCGATCCGCGGCAGATCCTGCATGACCACGCGGCCGGCCCCGATGTTGAGATGGCCGACCTCGGAATTGCCCATCTGCCCCGCGGGCAGGCCGACCGCCTCGCCCGAGGTGTGCAGGAAACCGTGCGGCCCGCTCTCCCACAGCCGGTGGAAGGTCGGCGTCCTGGCCTGCAGGACCGCATTGTCGGCGGCGTCTTCGCGCCAGCCGAAGCCGTCCAGGATGACCAACATGACGGGCCGCCGCAGCTGCATTTTGCGTTCCTTCTCGAAGCGACCCCCGTATTGCGGATTGCGGCCAGAGCGTCAATCCTGATGCAATGGAAGGGCTCGTCCGCGGCTGCGCCGTCGGCCGCCGGTCGTGACGATGGTCATTTCTTGACGTGACGCAGACCGTGATAATAATCGACGCAGTTATTTTGAGTGGACCGGTTCCCTTGCGATTCCCGACGCGGAGCACTCGACCATGCGATCACTTTTGATGGGTCTGTTGGCGGCGCTGTATGTGGACCCCGCTTTGGCTCAGGAGCTCAAGCTTGCGCGGACGGCGGTGTCGGGAATGGATTCCCTGCTCGCCCACGAGCACGCGTGGGACCGCAACTGCAATGCTCTGCAGACCAAGATAACGTTCACAAAAATGCCCGCGCACGGTGCGGTCTCGATCACGACCGGAACGAGCGCCATCCCCGACAGCGTGCCGCGTACCGGCCCGACCGGCCATTGCATCGGCAAGATGATTACCGGCAATGAGATAATGTATAAATCAGAACCGGGGTATCAGGGCATGGACGCCGTGTCCTATGTGGTCGTGTATCCCAACGGCAATCGGTCGCCCACCTCCATCACAATCACCGTGAACTGAAACCCGCGCGGCCGAGGACGCGCGAGTGAGCATGTTTGTGACGTGGGCTATGTTCAGCTGGCTGCTGGCCGCGAGGGTTCGCCGGAATCCAGCCGTCCCTACTTGCTGAACACGTCCTTGAGGAAACGCGCCATCGCGACTTTGTATTCGCGGTCGGCGCGCTCTTCCGCCGGGTTGCTCGGATTGGTGAAGGCGTGGGTGGTGCCGCTGTAGAGGTTGAGCTCCCAGTTGACCTTGGCGGCGCGCAGCTGGTCGACCAGGGCGACGACCTCGGGCAGCGGCGCCACCGGATCCTCGGCGCCGTGCAGAATGAGGACGCGGCCCTTGATGCTCTTGGCGGCTTCGGGCGGGAAGCCGCGGAACGAGCCGTGCACCGAGATCATGCCGACGATCGGAACACCGGTCTCGGCCAGCTCGACCGCCACGGTGCCACCGAAGCAATAGCCCACCACCGCGAGCTTGGCGGGATCGACCAACGGACTTGACTTGAGCACCTCGAAGCCGGCGCTCGCGCGCGCGCGCATCAACGGGCGATCATTGTTGTAGATGGTGATTGTTTTGGTCATCTCGGGCACGTCCTTGGGCACGAAGCCCTTGCCGAACATGTCCTCGACGAACACCACATAGCCCATCTTGGCGATCAGCTCGGAATCCCGGAAGGCATTCTCCGCCATGCCGGCGCGATCATGCGCCAGCAGCACGCCCGGGCGCTTGCCGGACAAGGCATCGTCATAGACCAGCAATCCGGACAGCTGCACATCGCCCTGCTTGTAGTCGATGTTCTGCTTCTTGATCTCGGCCCGCGCGGCGCCGGACTGCAGCGCGACCGCGAGCGCGGCCCCGAACGCAAGTGTCGCAAGAGCAGACGCCCTACGGAAAAACGTCATCGAACCCTCCCTGATTGTTTTGCTTTAGCTTTGCGCAACGCTGCAGCAAAGTCCAGACCGCAAAGTCCAGACCGCAAAGTCCAGACCGCAAAGGCTGCGAAAAACATCGCGGCGGTAGGATGGGTAGAGCGAAGCGAAACCCATCGGCTTTCTTGGCCGAGGCTCCGATGTGGTGACGGATTTCGCAAGAGCTGGAGGCTCAAGTCATCGACATCACGCCGAGACCTTGCCGGCCTCCCAGCCCAGCATGGCGCGCTTGCGGGTGAGGCCCCAATGGTAGCCGGTGAGGCTGCCGTTCCGGCCGACGACCCGGTGGCACGGCACCACGAAAGAGATCGGATTGCGGCCGACCGCGGCTCCGACCGCCCGCGCCGCCGCCTTGGTGCACACCTTGGCGGCGATGTCCGAATAGCTGGTCAGCCGTCCCATCGGCACCTCCAAAAGCGCCTCCCAGACCCGGACCTCGAAATCGGTGCCGATGAGCAGGACCCGCAAGGGCGCGCCCGCACGCCACTGCGTGCTGTCGAAGATGCGGCGCGCGAAGGCCGCGGTGGCGGCGCGGTCTTCCACATAGCGCGCCTTGGGCCAGCGTGCCTGCATGTCGGTGAGCGCCGCCGGCTCCTCGCCCGCATCCGCGAAAGCGAGACCGGCGAGGCCGCGCCCGGTCGCCATGACGAGCGCGTTGCCGAACGGCGAGGGATGAAATCCATAATTGATGGTCAGCGATTCGCCGCCGGCCTTCCATTCGCCGGGCGACATGGCCTCGTGGGTGACGAACAGATCATGCAGCCGCGCCGGGCCGGACAGGCCGAGCTCGTAGGTGGCATCGAGCACGCTCGCGGATTGGCGCAAGAGCCCGCGCGCATGGTCGAGGGTCAAGGCCTGCAGGAAGGCCTTCGGGCTCAAGCCGGCCCAGCGCCGAAACAGATGATGCAGGTCGGTGGCGTTGACGCCGGCGGCGTCGGCGATATCGGCGATATCGGGCTGGGTGCGCCAGTTGCCGCGGATATGCGCGATGGCGCGCCGCACCACGTCATAGTCGGCGGCGGCTTCGGGCAGCGGCGCCAGATCGGGAATGGGATCGGGAATGCGGTCGGGTGACAGCATGGAGGCCTCCATCGGTTGCTCTCCATCTAGGCCGCGAGCGCCGGCCCGCCCACCCGTTTCCTGCGCGCCCGCGCGCGTTTGGGCGCGCCCGAGTCCTAGCCGAACACCGTGCGGGTCGGCCCGCGCTTGGCCTCCCCGAGCGCGGCCGAAAGCGCGTGCGCGAAGCTCGCCTTCTCGTCGGGTCCGAGGAAGCTCGCGATCGGCAGCCGCCGTCCGCGCGAGACCAGATAGAGCCGCTCGATGCCGAACTCCGCGTGCTCGTCACGATCGAGCCGCACCCAGAGCGGATTGAGGGTCCATTCGCTGACCCGGCCATGGTGGCTCACCTTGCGCAGCTTGAGCTCGCTCGCCGTCACCCGCACCTCTTCGTAGGCGCGGGCCGTCCGGTAGTTGACGCGAAAGGCCCAATAGACCAGCAGCACGTCGAGCCCGAAGAAGCCGAAAATCGGCCACGCCCCGGCCATCAGGAACACCATGCCGGACGCAAAGCTGATGCCGCCCAGCACCAGCATGAAGATCAGGAATCCGGTCGGGCCGAGCGATCGATGCGGCGTGAGCACGGCCGAAAAGATCGCCGCCTCCGGGCCGGGTGCGGGGCTGTGCGAGCCGCCGTCGCCGGGAGTCGTGTCATCAGGTCTCGTGTTGTCGGGACTCATGCGGTTCATTATAGGGGAACCATGGTCCGCAAGACAGCGCGCAAGAAGGCCGGCACGAAGGCCGCCAAGAAGGCTGCCAAGAAGAAGGCCCGCAAGCCGGTTCCCCGAGCGGGGGCTGCCGGAACCGCGCGTTCCGGTGGGTCCAAGGGCATCGCCAAACGGCCGGCCGCAAAGCCCGGCCCGCAAAGCTTGGCCGTCGGCCGCAAGCCGGCTACGGCCGAATCTCCGCCCTGGACCAAGGCCGAGGTCGAGGAAGGGTTCCGCCGCTTTCAAGCCGCCAACCCGCAGCCGGTCGGCGAGCTGCATTACGTCAACCCGTTCACCTTGCTGGTGGCGGTGGTGCTGTCCGCGCAGGCGACCGACGCCGGCGTCAACAAGGCGACCCCGGCGCTGTTCGCGGCCGCCGACACGCCCGTCAAGATGGTGGCGCTCGGCGAGGAGCGGGTGCGCGAGCTGATCAAGACCATCGGGCTCTACCGCACCAAGGCGAAAAATGTCGTCGCCCTGTCGCGGCTCCTGATCGAGCGCCATGGCGGCGAGGTGCCGCGCAGCCGCGAAGAGCTCGAGGCGCTGCCGGGCGTCGGCCGCAAGACCGCCAATGTGGTGCTCAACATCGCGTTCGGGGAGCCGACCATCGCGGTCGATACCCACATCTTCCGCATCGGCAACCGCACCGGGCTCGCGACCGGCAGGACCCCGCTCGAGGTCGAGAGCAAGCTCGAGCGGATCATTCCCGCCCAATACCTGCTGCACGCCCACCATTGGCTGATCCTGCACGGACGCTATGTCTGCACGGCGCGCCAGCCGCGTTGTGAAGCGTGCCTGATCGCAGACCTCTGCAAGTGGCCCGGCAAGACGATCTGAATGTCATCGCCGGACGAACGTCCGCAATTGCGACAAAGTCGGGGTTGATAGATCGCCGGCTCGCGCTGGCGCGCCGGGCGGCCCTCGACTAGCATTGCGCCGACCGACAGCGCGCCAACGCCAAAGCCGCCGGGGACGCGGGGATCAATTCGGCCTGAAGCCATGCGCTTGCGAACCATCCTGATCGGCGTGGCGATCCTTTTCGTCTCGTTCCTGGGGGCGAGCGTGGCCATGCAATTCCTGTCGCCGGGCCCGGCGCCTGGCACCGATCAGCGCCCGGCGCTGGTCGAGGTGCCGCCGCTCAAGCAGCTCAGCCGCACCTCCATGATCGTGACCCCGACCGCGATCGCGCTCTCCGCCATCCGGGATGCGCTCGAGGCCTCGGCGCCGCGCAACCTGACCGGCAAGCGCGACAACCCGATCTCGCAAGTGCTCACCAACGCCGATATCGGATGGACGATCGGCCGCGGCCCGCTCGCCGTCACCGGCAGCGCCGCCGGCATGGCGGTCTCCACGCCGCTCAACGGCACCCTGCATGTCACCGGCCAGATCGCCAGCCAAGTCGGCAATATCGGCGGCGCGCTCGGCAACATCATCAACCAGAATCTCGGCCAGGGGCTGCAGAACCTGACCGGCAAGACGCTCGATCAGCACGCCGACATCCGCGGCACCGCCACCATCCTGTCGCGGCCCGCCATCACCGCCAGCTGGCGCATGGAGCCCAATCTCACCGCGCAAGTCGCGATCGGGGATTCCGCCTTGTCGATCGCCGGCATCAAGATCGGGGTCTCGAACGAGGTGAAGCCGATGCTGGACCGCCAGGTCAACGAGCAGGTGGCGGCCCTGCAGGCGCGCTTGCGCGCCGATCCGTTCCTGGAGCTGGCGGCGCGGCGTCAATGGGCGAAGATGTGCCGCTCCGTCTCGCTCGGCGCCGCCGGTGCCGGCCTGCCGGACCTCTGGCTCGAGGTGCGTCCGACCCGGGCCTTCGCGGGCCAGCCGCGCATCGATGCGCAGACCATGACGCTGGTGATCGGGGTGCAGGCCGAGACCCGGGTGGTGCCGGCCCAGACCCAGCCGGACTGCCCGTTTCCCGCCACCCTGGAGCTGGTGCCGCAATCCGAGCAGGGCCGCGTCAACATCGCGGTGCCGATCGACGTGCCGTTCACCGAGGTCAATCGGCTCCTGGCGGCGCAGCTCATCGGCAAGACCTTCCCGCAGGACGGCGCCGGCCCCTACGAGGCCACCATTCGGGCCGCCAGCGTGGCCGCCTCCGGGGATCGGCTGCTGATATCGCTGCGCGTCAAGGCGCGCGAGAAAGCCAGCTGGCTCGGCTTGGGGGCCGAAGCCAACGTCCATGTCTGGGGTCGCCCGGTGCTCGATCGCGACCAGCAGGTTCTGCGCCTGACCGACATCGCGCTCGATGTGGATTCGGAGGCCGCTTTCGGGCTTCTCAGCGCCGCCGCCCGGGCGGCCGTTCCGTATCTGAAGGACACCCTCACCGAAAACGCCGTCATCGATCTCAAGCCGTTCGCCGAAAACGCCCGCAAGAGCATCGCGGCCGCGATCGCGGACTTCCGCACCGTCGCGGCCGGCGTCCAGGCGGATGTCGAATCTCACCGATCTGCGGCTCATCGGCATCGAATACGACGCCAAGACGCTACGGGTGATCGCGGAGGCGAACGGGACCGCCAATGTGACGGTGAGCAGCCTGCCGGCGCCGTAAACCGGGACTGGGTCAGCGGCCGATCGTGACCGGCGCCGATTGTGGCAAATCCGCTACAGGGGACCCGCAAAGCGGCCCCCTGGCTCCAATCGATCCTTGTGATGGCCCCCAATAACGCACATTCTGGCGATTCAAAGACCGGGTCGGATGGGCAATGCTGGGTAGTATATCAATACCTCCGGCATTGAGGGGATATGGCGTGACCGAATTGCTGCATTGGCGCCGCGTGTTGGGGCTCTGGGCAGCCGCTTTAGCGGTGATGTCGACGCTGGGACTGGCGCAGGGCCCGGCTCTTGGCGCCGATCTGCAGCCGGCGCCGCCGCCTGCTCCGCCCTATGTGGCTCCGCTCGCGCCGCCGCCGGCCCCGCCCGCGTTCGGGCTCTACGATCCCTACCGCATCGAGGTCAGGTTCGGCGGCTTCGCCCATGGGGTCGGCGGCAACGAGAAGGGCACCTACGACCTCAATCCCGAATTGGTGCTGCCGCGCTTGCCGCTGGGCCAAGGCCAGTGGTGGAGCATGTTCGTGCCGCGTCCCCATGTGGGCGGGCTCGCCAATCTCGAAGGCCGCACCAGCGCCTTCTATGCCGGCGCGCTGTGGAGCTTCCCGCTGCCGTACCGGACCTTCTTCGAGCTCTTCGTCGATGGCGCCATCCACGACGGCTACCAGAACAATGCCCCGCCCGGCCATTCGGGGCTCGGCTGCCCGGCGCTCTTTCATGTCGGCGGCTCGCTCGGCTACGCCATCACCGAGCATTGGACCGCGATGGTCACCTTCGACCATCTGTCCGACGGCCACTACATTTTCGGCATCAATTGCGCCGGCAATACCGGTCCGACCCCCAATCCGGGACTGAACAATTGGGGCGGCAAGATCGGCTACGCGTTCTGATTTTCGCGAACGTGCCAGGCATGCACAAACTTTTCAGAGTTCGCACACGTCGGCCGCGCAATCACGTAAGGGGCGCAGGGCGTTTCACTCCCTCGCCCCGCTTGCGGGGACAGGGTGGCGGTGAGGGGGCCTCTCCACGAGTTTGAGCTTCTGAAAAAACGCATGGGGCCATTCCGCACGCTCAGACTTGCGGAGGCGCCCCCTCACCGCGCCGAATTCTGGTTTCTCCGCCGTGCCGTGTGTCCCTCTCCCCGCGCGCGGGGAGAGGTGCGCCGTGCGTCCGCTCTCGGTCGGCTGAGTTGTTGTTGCAAGCACGAGTTCGGCATGAGCCGCCGGTGCCCCCGTGGGCGACGCGGAATTTCCCTGTTACGATGCCGCGACCATCGTTCCGCCAGCGGGGAACCATGGAGTCGGAAGCCAGGAATCGGCGGGTATTTGATCGGCGCGTGCGCGCCCGCAGACCATCGAGCATCTGCGCGCGACTGATCCTCGGCGTCTTGCTCGCCACCCTGTTGGCTTCGCCCGGCGTCGCGCAGGACGCCGCCTTCTTCAAGGGCAAGACCATCCGCATCCTGCTGAGCGCCGGGGTCGCCGGCGGCTATGCGGAATATGCCCATCTGCTGGCGCAGCACATGGGCGATCATCTGCCCGGCAAGCCCGACTTCATCGTCCAGAGCATGCCGGGCGCCGGCGGCCTCTTGGCCGCCAACTATCTTTATGCGCAGGCCCCGCAGGACGGCACCACCATCGGGATCGTGCATTCGACGGTGCCGCTGGCGCCGCTGTTCGGCACCGCCGGGGCGCGCTTCGATGCGCTGAAATTCAATTGGCTCGGCAGCCTCGACCGCGCCGACGGCATGTGCACCGCCTGGCACACCTCGCCGATCAAGACCTGGGCCGACATGCTGGCGCAGGAGTTCGTGGTCGGCAGCACCGGCGCCGGCTCGCAGTTCAGCATCCTGCCCGCCATGCTCAACAAGCTGTTCGCAACCAGGATCAAGGTGATCAACGGCTACAAGGACGGCGGCGAGATCTTCCAGGCCATGGAGAAGGGCGAGATCGAGGGCCGTTGCAGCACGCAGCTGACCGCCATCCAGTCGATCCGCCCGCAGTGGCTGACCGAGCACAAGCTGTCGGTGCCGATCCTGATCGGGCGCCAACGCATACCCGAGTTTCCCGACACGCCCGCCATCATGGAATTCGCCAAGGATGCGAGCACGCGCGCGCAGCTCGAGCTCATGCTGCTGACCCAGGACATGGACCGCCCGGTGCTGCTGCCCCCCGGCGTGCCGGCCGAGCGCGTCGCGCAGATGCGCGCGGCGCTGTTCGCCACCATGGCGGACCCGGCCTTCGTGGCGGGCGCGCAAGGCATGCATCTGCATCTCGAGCCGGTCCGCGGCGAGGATCTGGCCAAGGCGCTCGCCGCCGCCTACGCGCTGCCGCCCGATGTGGTGGCGGCGGCGCGGGAAACGATGGGGGAGAAGTAGGTGGCAGGTGAGGGGCGCACAGCGGTTCACTCCCGCGCCCCGCTTGCTATCGGGGCGTTCGCCGTGGCGAGGAGCGCCGCGCTCAAATCTCCGCGTTGTCGAAGAACACCATCTCCGCGCCCCCGGTCGCGAATTTGGCCACATCGGCGGCGGCGGCCTGGCCTTGCGGGCTCGCGAACGCGGCCGCGACCGCCGGCAGATCATCGAAATGCAGCGTCGCGATCAGATGAAAGCGGGAGGGGCCGGCCGGCGTTCCGATGGCGCCGCGGCTGACCTCGTATTTGCGCAGTCCGGGAATCTGCTTTGCGATCGGAACGTGGGTGGCGAAATAATATTTGTCGAAGGCGCCCGGATCTTTCGGCGTTCCGTACATGACCACCAGTCGAGCCATGAAGTCCCTCCAATCAACACTGCGGTTCGGGCAACGAAATTGACCGCTTCCGGCCGCCTCCGCAAGCCGCCGGCCGCAACCGTCACGCGGCGCCGCGCGGCGCCTCGATCCCCGGCCGGGGCGCGCCCGACAGGCGCTTGTGCAAATGCACCATGAAGGCCATGCCGAACAAGGGCGTCGCCAGGTTGAGGACCGGGATCGATACGAAGGCGGCGATGAACATGCCGGCCACGAAGACCGTGCCGGAATGCTGCTTGCGCAACGCGCGCACCTCCGCGACGCTGCCGGTAGCGCAGGGCGGCCAGCTCGAAATATTCCCGGCCCAGGATGTAGGCGGTGCAAAAGAAGAAGATGAAGGCCCCGAAGCCCGCGAACAGCAGGAACGGCAGCGCCACCAGATAGACCACGATCGCCAGCAGCGCGGTCCGCACCCCCTCGATGGCGGCGCGCCCGAGTGGCAGCGGTTTGCCCTCAGGCTCGCCCGGATAGCGGCTGCGTTCCACCTCGAGCGCGATGTCGTCGACGAAGAAGCTCGCCACCAGCGCGGTCACGGCCGGCATCAGGAACACCGATCCGACCAGGATGCCCAGCCCGGCCGCAATCGACAGGATAAAGGCCAGTACCGCGAGCGGCCCATGGGCGTTGGGGCCGAGCGTCTGCTCGGCCAAGCCTTCGCCGGCATCCGCGACCCACGCCAGCAGATGATGCAACCCGATCCCGATGATGACGATCAGGATCAAGGCGAGCCCGATCGATTTCAGCAGCACGGCAGCGGAACGGCTGGGAAAACATCTGGGACAGGGCTTGGGCGGCCGCATCGAGCATCGGGGTTCTCCAACGAATGCCAGAGTTAAGCGTCGACGCGCGCGCTCACAAGGCCGGCTCCCGTTTGCACGCCGCGGCCGGTTCGGGCCATACTGGCGTGCCACGCAACGGTGCGTCGAGATCGATCGGTGGCTTGCGCCGGATCTGGCTCCCGCATGGCGCGCCGGCAACACAGCACAACAACACGGCACACACCAAACACGGCACACCATGAGACGCTTGAACCGCCGGTCGTTCCTCGCCGCCTCCGCCGCCATATCGGCCGGCATCACGGCCGGCCCGGTGCTGGGGGCGCCGGTCGTCGCCGGCCTCGAAGCGATCCGCGCCGGCGCCGCAAACGTCCGCGCGGCCCGCGACCGTCGATGTGGTCATCGTGGGGGCCGGCGCCGCCGGCATCGCGGCGGCGCGGCGGCTTGCGTCCCTGGGCCGCCGCTTTGCCCTGGTGGAAGCCAGCGCGACGGTCGGCGGCCGCTGCCTCACTGACACCACGACGTTCGGGGTGCCGTTCGATCGCGGGGCGCACTGGATCCACATGCCGGACATCAATCCGGTGGCCAAGCTCGCGACCCAGACCGGGCTCGACCTCTATCCGGCGCCGCCCGGCCAGCGCGTGCGCATCGGGCGCCGCTACGCGCGCGAAGGCGAGATGGAGGATTATCTGGGCGGGGTGGTGCGGGCCTCGACCGCCATCGCGGATGCGTCACGCAAGAGCGATCTCTCCTGCGCCCAGGCGCTGCCCAAGGACCTCGGCGGCTGGCGCCCGATGATCGAGTTCGTGCTCGGCCCGTTCGGCTGCGGCAAGGACCTGAGCGAGGTCTCGGCCGCCGACTTCGCGCGCTCGGCCGAGCGCGACAGCGACCTGTTGTGCCGGCAGGGCTTTGGGGCGCTCTTGGCCAAGCTCGCCGCCGGCATCCCGGTGGAGTTGTCCAATCCGGTCACCCGCATCTCCTGGGGGGGCGCGGCGGCGGGGTCGATGTCGATACCGCGCGCGGCCAATTCGAGGCCCGCGCCGCCATCGTCACGGTCTCCACCAACGTGCTTTCGGCCGGCAAGATCAAGTTCACGCCCGATCTGCCGAAACGCCAGCTCGACGCCGCCGGCAGGCTCAAGCTCGGCAGCTACGACCATGTGGCGCTCGAGCTGCCCGGCAATCCGTTCGGGCTGCGGCCCGACGAGCTGGTGTTCGAGAAGGCCGACAGCAACCGCACCGGTGCGCTGTTCGCCAACGTGTCGGGCACCTCGCTCTGCATCGTGGAGGTGGCGGGCAGCTTCGGACGCGATCTCGCCGCCAAGGGCGACGACGCCATGTTCGATTTCGCGCAGACGTGGCTCAGCAACCTCTACGGCAACGAGGTCGCCAAGCTGGTCAAGCGCCGCACCGCCACCCACTGGAACGACGAGCCCTGGATCATGGGCGCCTTCTCGGCCGCCGCGCCCGGCGGCCAGCCGTCCCGCAAGGTGCTGATGGAATCGCTCAACGACCGCATCTGGTTCGCGGGCGAAGCCGCGCACGAGACGCTGTGGGGCACGGTCGGGGGCGCGTGGGAATCGGGCGAGCGGGCGGCCGACGCGGTGGTGAAATCGTTCGGACGGAAGCCGGGGTAGGGGGTTCGCGTAGGGCGCAATCGCTTTATTGCGCCATCGGCCTCGCCCAGCGGCGCAATTCATGGGGGTTGGCCAAGCGGCGCAATAAAGCGATTGCGCCCTACGACCATTCTCCCGGCATGCCGAATTATCGTCGCGATGCCCTGGGCGGAATCGATGCAGCTTTTCACACACCGGCTTATCCTCCGGTCATGGAGAAATTCAGACAGGCAGCCCTTTGCCGACATGTCTGAAGATGCCGACGTCATGGAGCATCTCCGCCCGCTCGCGACGCGAGATGCATCGATGCCTGGATCGACTTCCAGATCAACCATCGATCCTGCGCCATGGCCTCTGCCTGTGGGCGCCTGAAATCCAGAGCATCCGGTCTATTCATGGGTGCTGCCGGACTGTTGCGCGTCAGCTTTGCGGCCCCCTTCGCGCCGTGCGATCGAAACCGGTTGGCGGTTGGCACGGCCGTTCTGGGGACAAGGATTCGCCCGTGGAGGCGGCGCAAGCCGCGCTTCAATCGGCTTCGAAGAGATTTGCCTCAGCGAGCTCGTGGCGCATGCGAGCGTCCGCAACGCTCGATCCCGACGCCTGATGGCGAAGCTCGGGATGTCCCACGATTGCACGGAGGATTTCGACCGCCCTGGGATCCCGGAACGTGACCCATTGCGGCGACAAGTTCTTTATCGACTGACCCGAGACGCCTGGTTGTCGCCGCGACGACGAATACCCTCGCGATCCCATCGCCGGCTGTCGTAGGGCGCAATCGCTTTATTGCGCCATCGGCCTCGCCAAGGGGCGCGATCGGTGGGCTTGGCCAAGCGGCGCAATAAAGCGATTGCGCCCTACGACATGATTCCGCCTGTCAACCGGATGAAAAGGGCTTGACGAAGCGCCCCGATTCAGTGGATTCACGAAATTGAAACTCGGAAAGTGTGTCCGGGCGGGAAGCCGCTTCGGGTGTTTGTTTGATATACTCGAGGCGATGCGGGATCGTGCGCGGCAACGATCCGCCGCGTGGCCGCCAAGTCGGGGCATCGCGATGACGCGCCGATTTCCTCAAATCCCCTGCCACTGCAAATTTATTGTTCTTTACAATGGCCCGCATTGATCTTGCAGGGAAATTTCGGCGCGAGCGCGCAACAACAATGGCGGTGGCCAGGCCATCAGCCCCGCAGCGCGCCGCCGGTGCGCTTGGTCACCTCGGCCACGATCTTGGCCGCGACCGCATCGATCTCCTGCTCCGTCATGGTCTTCTCGCGCGGCTGCAAGGTGACCGCGATGGCGATGGATTTCTTGCCGGCCTCGATGCCTTGGCCCTCGTAGAGGTCGAACACGCTCACGGCCGCGACCAGCTGCTTGTCGGCGGATTGGGCGGCGCGCACGATGTCGGCGGCCTTGACGGCGCGATCGACCACGAAGGCGAAGTCGCGCTCGACCGGCTGCAGCGGCGACAGCTCGAGCACGGGCTTGGCCCGCGTCGCCTTCGGTTTCGGGGCCGGGATGCGCTCGAGGATCAGCTCGAAGGCGACCAGCGGGCCCTGCGCGCGCAGCGCCTCGAGCGCGCGCGGATGTAATTCGCCGAAATGGCCGAGCACGTTCTTGGGCCCGATCTGGATGGTGCCGCAGCGCCCGGGATGCAGCCAAGCCGGCCCGCCGGGCATGATCTGCAGCGCCCCCATGGGGGCGCCGGCGGCCGCCAAGGCGGCGAGCGCATCGGCCTTGGCGTCGAAGGCATCGACCGCGCCGGCCGGGCCGGACCAATGGCGGCCGCTGCCGGAGGCCTTGGCGAGCGCGCGGCGCACGCCGGCCGCGGCGGTTAGTTGGTCGGCCGGCTGGTCGCCGCTGAACACCTGGCCGACCTCGAACAATGCCACGTCGGCGATGCCGCGATCGGCGTTTCGCTGCGCGGCGGCGATCAGCCCCGGCACCAGGCTCGGCCGCATGTCGGAGAGATCGGCCGCGATCGGATTGGCGAGCGCGAGCTCGGGCTTGCCGCCGCCGAACAGCTCCGCCTGCGGCTTGGCGATGAACGACCAGGTCACGGCCTCGACCAGGCCGCGCGCCGCCAGCGCCCGCTTGGCCTTGCGGGTGCGCTGCTGCAGGAGCGTCAGCACCGGCTTGCGCGGCGCCGGCCCGCGATCGAACGGCGTCGCCGGGATGCGGTCGAGCCCGATGATGCGGATGACCTCCTCGACGATATCGGGCTTGCCGTGCACGTCCGGCCGCCACGAGGGCGGCGCGATCTTCACGCTGGGGCCCGCTCCGGCCACGAAGAAGCCGAGCCGGGAGAGCACGCCCCGCAGCTCCGGCAAGGCGACCTCGACCCCGGCCAGGCGCTTGACGGTATCGAGCGGGAATTCGATGACGCGGTCGCCATGGTCGGGCGCGGCCGCGATCAGGTTGGCGGACGGCGTTCCGCCGCAGAGATCGAGCACCATCTGGGTCGCGAGCTCGAGCCCCGGCAGCATGAAGGCCGGATCGACGCCGCGCTCGAAGCGATAGCGCGCGTCCGAGTTGATGCCGAGCTTGCGGCCGGTCTGGGCGATGTTGAGCTCGTCCCACACCGCCGATTTCGATCAGCACGTCGGTGGTGCTCTCCGAGCAGCCGGTCGCCTCGCCCCCCATGATGCCGGCGAGCGATTCCGGCCCGGCTTCGTCGGCGATCACGCACATTGTGTCGTCGAACCCATAGGTCTTGCCGTCGAGCGCGGTCAGGCTTTCGCCGGCGCGGGCGCGGCGCACCGTGAGGTTGCCCTTGACCTTGGCGGCATCGAACACATGCAGCGGCCGGCCGCGGTCGAAGGTGATGAAATTGGTGATGTCGACCAGCGCATTGATGGGCCGCAGCCCGATGGCGGTCAGCCGGCGCGCCAGCCAATCGGGCGAGGGACCGTTCCGGACGCCCTTCACCAGCCGCAGCGCGAAGCCGCGACAGAGCGAGGGCGTGGCGCCGAAGTCGAGCGCGGCCGAGACCGGGCAGGGGAATGCGCCGGTGACCGGCTTGATCGCGGTCTCCTTCAGGGTGCCGATGTCGGCGGCCGCCAGATCGCGCGCGATGCCGTGCACCCCGGTGCAGTCGGGGCGGTTCGGGGTCAGGTTGATCTCGATCACCGGATCATCGAGGCCCGCCCATTGCGCATACGGCACGCCGAGCGGCGCGTCGGGCGGCAGCTCGATGATGCCGTCATGGTCGTCGGAGAGCTCGAGCTCGAATTCCGAGCACAGCATGCCGCGGCTTTCCACGCCCCGGATGGTGCCGACGCTGAGCGTTACGGCCTTGCCGGGAATGAACGCGCCCGGCGGCACGAACACGCCGATCATGCCGGCGCGCGCATTGGGGGCCCCGCACACCACCTGCACCGGATCGCCCGCCCCGGTATCGACCATGCAGACGCGCAGCCGATCCGCATTGGGGTGCTGCTCGGCCGAGATCACCCGCGCGATGGTGAACGGCGCCAGCGCCTTGCCCTTGTCCTCCACGCGCTCGACCTCGAGCCCGATCATGGTGAGCTTGTCGACGATGGCGGGCAGCGGCGCGTCGGTCTCCAGATGCTCCTTGAGCCAGGACAGGGTGAACTTCATCGGGAATTCTCGCTTTCTTTTTCACTTGCCGCAGCCTCTCCCCCTCTCCCGCTTGCGCGAGAGGGGACGCGCTGCGGCGAGCCGCTCGGCCGTGCACTCAATCGCGCGCTCACGAGCTCAGCCCTCCGGCCAGCGTCGGCAGGTCGAGCGGGCGGAAGCCGTAATGGGCGAGCCAGCGCATGTCGGCCTCGAAGAAGGCGCGCAGATCCGGCATGCCGTATTTCAGCATGGCGATGCGGTCGATGCCCATGCCCCAGGCGAAGCCCTGATACTCCTCGGGGTCGAGGCCGCAATTGGTGCAGCACGTTGGGATGCACCATGCCGCAGCCCAGGATCTCGAGCCAGTCCTCGCCCTCGCCGAACCTGATCTCGCCCTTGTCGCGCCGACACTGGATGTCGACCTCGAGCGAAGGCTCGGTGAACGGAAAGAACGACGGCCGGAAGCGCATCTTCACCTGGTCGACCTCGAAGAAGGCCTTGCAGAATTCCTCCAGGATCCATTTCAGGTGGCCCAGATGCGCGCCCTTGTCGATGACCAGGCCCTCGACCTGATGGAACATCGGGGTGTGGGTCTGGTCGGAATCGCACCGATAGGTGCGGCCCGGGATGATCACCCGGATCGGCGGCTTCTGGCTCATCATGGTGCGGATCTGCACCGGCGAGGTGTGGGTGCGCAGCAACAGCCGCGAGCCGTCGGGCTTGGGATTGAAGAAGAACGTGTCGTGCATCTCGCGGGCCGGATGGCCCTCCGGGAAGTTGAGCTTGGTGAAATTCAGATCGTCGGTCTCGATGTCGGGACCTTCCGCGATCGAGAAGCCCATGTCGGCGAAGATCGCGGTGAGCTCGTCCACGACCTGGCTGATCGGATGCACGCGGCCGCTCTCGGCCGGGCTCTCCCGCACCGGCAGGGTGACGTCGAGCGTCTCGGTGGCGAGGCGACGATCGAGCTCCGCGGCCCGCAGGGTCTCCCGGCGCGCCGCGATGGCGGCGCCGACCTGATCCTTGAGGCCGTTGATGAGCGGCCCGTTGAGCTTGCGCTCGTCCGGCGTCATGGTGCCGAGCGTCTTGAGGAGCGCGGAGACCGATCCGCTCTTGCCGAGCGCCGCGATGCGCACCGCCTCGAGCGCGCTCTCATCGCCGGCCGCCGCGATCTCGGCCAACAGCTTGCTTTCCAGCGAATTCAAATCGGACATGACACCCACATCCCTGTAGCCCGGATGGAGCGAAGCGAAATCCGGGACGGCGCACGTATAGGCGATCGGCGTGGCCGGAGCACTGCCCCGGTCAAGCGATTGCGGCCTCGGAAAAGCAGGGCTGGGATCAGGCTGCCGCCGGCAATGCGGCCTTGGCCTGCTCCACGATCGCCTGGAATGCGGCCGGCTCGTGAATGGCGAGATCGGACAGCACCTTGCGATCGACCAACAGCCCGGCTTTGGCGAGGCCGTCGATAAATCGGCTGTAGCTCAGCCCGAACGGCCGCACCGCCGCGTTCAGCCGCTGGATCCACAGCGCCCGGAAGGTGCGCTTTTTGCGCTTGCGGTCCCGAAAGGCGTATTGGCCCGCCTTCTCGACCGCCTGCTTGGCGATCCGGATGGTGTTCTTGCGCCGGCCGTAATAGCCCTTGGCGGCTTTGAGGACTTTCTTGTGCTTGGCGTGACTGGTGACGCCACGTTTGACGCGGGCCATGGCTGATCTCCTCGGCGGTTGGTTGGTTCAAGAGCATGATCCCGACCAGCCTGCCAGCCACGAAAGTGCGGGCGGAAGGCGTCTCGGAAGACATCAGGCTCCGGCAAAAAGGGCTCGGCTCAGCCGTTGGGCAGGAAATATCGCTTGATATTGTCGCCATCGGTCTTGAACAGAACCGAGGTGCCGCGCAACTGGCGAATGGCCTTCTTGGTCCGCTTGATCATGCCGTGGCGCTTGCGGGACTGGGTAAACAGCACCTTCCCGGTCGCCGTGATCTTGAAGCGCTTCTTGGCGCCCGACTTGGTCTTCAGCTTGGGCATTTTGCTCTCCTGTTCCGGCCGGACACATTTGGGCAAAACGGCCCGGTCCGCCGGCGATGCATCGATAAAGTGTGCTGATTGAGCACTTCGCCGCAGCCACGGCAGCCCTTGTGAGCCGGGTCGCGGGAGGGCGGGGTTATGGCAGAGGCCGTCCCAAAATACAACCGGTCGGCGGCCGCTCGCGCATCGAAGCGCGACGGCGATCGGCTGCCGGCCTGGTTGTGGGTGGGAAACGGCCCGCGCGGGCTGGAGCGGCCCGCGCCGTCTCGGCGGCGCCAAGCGCCGCCCTACCGCGGCGCCAGCACCATCACCACCTGGCGACCCTCGAAGCGGGGTTCCTGCTCGATCTTGGCGTATTTGGAGTTGTCGTCCTTGACGCGGTTGAGGAGCTGGGTGCCGAGCTCCTGGTGCGCCATCTCGCGACCGCGGAAGCGCAGCGTCACCTTGACCTTGTCGCCTTCCTCGAAGAAGCGCTGCATGGAGCGCATCTTCACCTCGTAGTCATGGTCGTCGATCATCGGGCGGAGCTTGATCTCCTTGACCTCGACCACCTTCTGCTTCTTGCGGGCTTCCGCTGCTTTCTTCTGGGCTTGGTATTTGTATTTACCATAATCGAGAAGTTTGCAGACCGGCGGTTCCGAATTGGGGGCGATCTCCACCAGATCAAGCCCGGCCTCGACCGCCTTTGCCAAGGCGGCCTGGGTATCGATAACGCCGATATTGGCGCCGGTCTGGTCGATCAATTGTACTTGGTTCGATCGGATTTCCTCATTGAGGCGCGGGCCGTCTTTCTGGACGGGCTGCGGGGTTCTCATCGGGCGGCGAATGGCATTACTCTCCTATGCTGTTGCGTGGAGCCCTGAAACGGTCGGGCCGGCGAAGGATCGGGACAAACCGGCGGCAAGTCAACGGCAATATGCGTTCATCTTCGGCTCTGGGCGCCCGCCACAGCCGCGCGACCGCCGCCAGATGGGTCGCCCGCAACCGGCATTCAAGAGCCGCATTGGCGGGATTGCGGCCCGGCCAATCAGAGATCGCGCGCCAACAGCGACATATAGACGGCGCGGGTCGCCACCGCGGCGCTTTGCGGGGAGAACATGTATTCGGCGAACTGGCGCGCGCGTGCCGCCATCGCCTGGTATTCGGTCGGATCGAGCTCGAAGGCGAGCCGGACCGTATGGGCGAGGGCGACCGGATCGGCGGGCGCCACCACCCAGCCGGTGCGCAGCTCCTCCGGCATGCGGGGCGGCACCAGCACGTGCTCGGGCAGCATGCCCACGTCCGTCGTCACCACCGGCCGCGCCATGGCCTGGGCTTGCGCCACCACGCTGCCCAGGAGCGGCGGCTCGAGGGCCGTCACCGCCACCAGATCGGCGGCCGCGAAGGCGGCCGGCATGTCCGGGCAATGGCCGGTCAAGCGCAGCCGGCGATCGACCCCGCGCTCCTGCGCCAGCTTCATGATCTCGCGCGCATAGGCGCGGTGCGTGGCTGTGCTCGCCCACCAGCACGAAGACGACGCCGTCTTGCCCCGCGTCGGCGAGCGCGCGCACGACATCGGGCACGATGATCTGGCCGTTCCACGGCGCCAGCCGCCCCGGCACCAGCACGATCCGGGAAAAGCTCGGTATGCGCCAGGCGCTGCGCAGCGCCTCGCCGCGCTCGAGCGAAACCGCCAGCGGGTCGAATATCGCGGTTTCGATCTCGCGCGGAATGATGGTGATCTGATCGTTGGCGATGCCATGGCGCTTCATCACCGGCGTCGCCGCGTAGATCGACGGCGCGATGATGCGATCGCCCTGCGCCAGCGCGGCTGCGATCGATGCCGGCCAGTAGCGGCCGACGGCGGGCGCGTCGGGCAGCGTGTTGACCAGCCAGACCGCGATCCGGGCCGCCGCCACGCGCGCGCTCCAGGCGCCGCCGGCGCTCTGGGCGTGCACGATATCGATGCGCTCGGCCGCGATCAGGTTCTCCAGGGCTTGGGCGTTCCGGCGCAACCGGAACGGATTGATGGTGTCATTGCGCAGCTCGACCCATTCGCCGCCGTAGGCCCGCAGCTCCCCCACCAGGGGGCCGTCGGCGGCCGCCACCAGCGCGCGGGCGCCGGCCTGCAGCAGGGCAAACGCGACATTGAGGGCGGCGCGGGAGCGCGGCTCCTCGTACATGGCCGGCACGATCTGCAATATGGTGGCGCCGGCGAGGGTGCGCCGCGGAACGCGTGTCGCCTCGAAGCCGTCGCTCACGGCGGTGCTTTCCTCCGGCGGCCCGGCGCGGTTCCGCGGGTGGCGGACGATGTCATCGACGCTCTTGCATGGCGTGACGGCTGTGCGCCCAAACATGGCGCCGGTGTCGCATTCAGGACGGGTGAGAGATCGCTCATTCTGGGCGGCTGCGGGTCGGGCTACGGTCCTGCGAGGTGATTTGCCGGTGATGATCCATGAGCAATGATTGCCTGAAATCCGTGGCGGTTGGAACCGGCCAGGCGGCGCGGCCGATAGCGGTGCGCCAGCGCCCGGGCGGGGCGCCGGGGCTGTTTTGGCTGGGCGGGTTCAAATCCGACATGCAGGGCACCAAGGCGCAGGCCCTGGACGACTGGGCGCGACGGCATGGGCGGGCGCTGACCCGGTTCGACTATTCGGGTCATGGCGAATCGGGCGGCAGCTTCGCGGAGGGGACCATCGGGTGCTGGCTCGAGGAGAGCCTGGCGGTGTTCGAGACCTGTTGTGAGGGTCCGCAGGTGGTGATCGGCTCGTCCATGGGGGGCTGGATGGCCTTGCTCATGGGGCGGGAGCTGGCGCGGCGGGCGCAGCCGGCGGATCGCCACCATCGCGGCCCTGGTCCTGATCGCGCCCGCGGTCGATTTCACCGAAGCCTTGATGTGGCAGCGCTTTTCGCCCGCGATCCAGCGCCAGATCGAGACCGAGGGGTCCTGGGAGCGGCCCTCCGCCTATGGGGAAGCGCCCTACCCCATCACCCGCGCCCTGATCGAGGAGGGGCGCCACCACCTTCTCCTCGGCGGCATGATCGAGACCGGTTGCCCGGTCCGCATCCTGCAGGGGGTGCAGGACCCGGACGTGCCATGGCAGCACGCGGTCGACCTCACGGCCCGGCTGGCGCAGGACGACGTGGTGCTCACCTTGGTCAAGGACGGCGACCACCGGCTGTCGCGCCCGGAAGACATCGAGCGGCTGCTGGCCGCGGTGGCGGAGTTCTAATTGGTGTCGCCGCCG
>CAVUSX010000010.1:0-122882 GCA_963744275.1 uncultured Alphaproteobacteria bacterium | reverse complement strand
TGCTCGATCGCCGCGCGTAACGGCGGCAAGTCTTCGTGCAGGGTCTTCCACACGCGGCGCGGCAGCACATCCTCGTAGTTATGCCGATAAAAGTTTCCGGCTGCGGCCATCTCGCGCCAGGGCAACCCGGAGTGCCGAGCCTTCAATTCATCGGACAAACGCCGCGAAGCCTCGGAAATAATCTCGAGGCAACGGGTGACCGCATAGAGCGGCATGACTTCGTCACGCAGACTCTCGAAGCTGCGGCCTTGCACGAACCGCTCGGCCAGGTGGATGTGATGGAGCATGTCGTGGAGTGTGGCGCTGACTTTGTCAGAAAGCACAGACGGCATCTCGCGCCGCAGGCGCCCGCAGATAAGGCTTGAGCGCGGCGCGATCGATCACGTCGACCGGCACCACGAACAGGCCGGCGACGTACTCCTTGAAGCGGACGTATTCGTAGATCGAGCCCTCGGCTCCCGGCTCAAACTCCACCAGAATGTCGAGATCGCTATCGGGCCGATTGTCGCCCCGCGCTACGGAGCCGAACACGGCAGCGTGCGCCACGCCGCGCGCGCGCAAAGCGCCCTCATGACGGCGAAGAGTGGCGACTGCGTCTTGAGCGTTCATGGCAAAAGTATAGCACAAGGAGGCTTCTCACGGCAGACCCCATGTTTGCGGAATCTTGCCGCGGCGGCGCCCGTCGCCGTGAACGCGAGCCACGAAGATCGACCTTGGGGCGCTATTCCGCGGGCATTGCCTCCGCAAGTGCGGCCAGCCATTCGGCCTCGACCATCAGATCACCCTCCGCGGCGCGATGGATAGGGGCGATTTCGGTGAGCCGGCTGCGGTCGAGCTGCCCCAGCGCCCAGATGGCGGCGCCGCGCACCAGCCCGGATGCGTCCGTGATCAGGCGTTCGGCCGCGCCGGCGAGCGCCGGATCGCCCGCGTTGCCGATCGCGATCAGCACATTGCGCAGGAAGCGCTCGCGCCCGGAGCGCTTCACCGGCGATTTCGCGAACAGCCGGCGGAACGCGGCATCGTCGAGGCGCGCGAGGTCGGCCAAGAGCGGCGCCGTGAGGGCTGCGCGCGCCGCGAGCTTCGCCTCATGGCCGACTTGCGCGTATTTGTTCCAGGGACAAACCGCCAGGCAATCGTCGCAGCCGAATATGCGGTTGCCCATCAGGGGGCGCAGCGCGTGCGGGATCGGTCCCTTGTGCTCGATGGTGAGGTAGGAGATGCAGCGGCGCGCATCGAGCCGGTAGGGGGCCGGGAACGCCGCGGTCGGGCAAATGTCGAGGCAGGCCCGGCAGCTGCCGCAATGATCGGCCTCCTGGGCGTCGGGCGGCAGCTCGAGCGTGGTGAAGATCGCGCCCAGGAACAACCACGAGCCGAGCTGCCGCGAGACCAGATTGGTGTGCTTGCCCTGCCAGCCCAGGCCCGCGGCCTGCGCCAGCGGTTTCTCCATCACGGCGGCAGTGTCGACGAACACCTTCACGTCGCCGCCGGCCTGCGCCAAGAGCCAGCGCGCGATCGCCTTGAGGCGCGGCTTGATGAGGTCGTGATAGTCGTCGCCGCGGGCATAGACCGAGATGGCGCCGCGCGTGCGCTGCCGCAGGATTTCCAGCGGATCGCCGGCGCCGCCGTAGTTCAAGCCGACCAGGATGATGGAGCGCACCTGCGGCCAGAGCGCGCGCGGGTCGCCGCGGCGCTCGGCGGTGCGCGCCATCCATTCCATGTCGCCATGCTGGCCCTCGGCCAGAAAGCGTTCGAGCCGCGCTTTCGCCAGCGGGGCCGCATCCGGGCGGGTCACGCCCAGCACATCGAAACCATGCCGGCGCGCCGTGGCGACCAGGGCGTCCTTGAGGGCGGATTTTTCTGGCAATCCAAATTCTTTTAGAAATCCAGGTCCGCGTAGGTCGCCGAGGGCGGAATCCCGGCCAGCGTCTCGGTCAGCAGCGGCCGGAACGTCGGCCGCGACTTTATTCGCGCGTACCAGCCCTTGGCGGCTTCGTCTTCCTTCCACGGTACATCGCCCATGTAATCGGCCGCCGACACATGCGCGGCCGCCGCCAGATCCGCATAGGTCATGCGGTCGCCGGCGAGCCAGTCGCGGGTGCGCACCAGCCAGCCGATATAGGCCAGATGATAGCGGATGTTGTGGCGGGCCGCGCGGATCACCTCGGTATTGGGCGAGCCGCCGCCGCCGCCGGGCGGCATGTGGCGCTTGTAAAGCCGCTCGCCGGTCAGCGGCCCGCTCACCTCGTCGAAGAACTTGTCGTTGAACCAGCTCATCAGCCGGCGCACCTCGACCCGCGGACCGGGATCGGGAGGCAAGAGCCGCCGGTCGCCGAGCTCGGCCCCGACGGTCTCGTCGAGGAATTCGGCAATGATCGCGGCCCCCGGCACCGGCGGCTGCCCTTCCGCCAGCAGGACCGGAGTGGTGCCGGCCGGGTTGAGGGCCAGGAATTCGTCCCGCCGCTCCCACGCCCGCTCCTCGACCAGCCGCGCCGCCAGCCCGAACTCGCCGAGCGCGAGCCGCACGAAGCGCGAATGCGGGCAGAACGGATGATGGAACAGCGTCAGCATGCGGGTGGCCGGATCCTGGGCGAGCCGGGCGCGAACCCGCCGGCGAGGCGAAACTGCGAACGGCCGGGACCCTAACGATGCGGGGGGCGGGGAGCAACCGGCACAGGGCTTCGACTTGTTCCTCCGCCGGCGGCCCGCTAGTGCTCTACATACCGGCTCAGACCAACAAACCGTGGCCGAGAAACCGCACCATGTCCCTCGTCGGGTTCGACCTGTTCAAGGCTTTCGCCCTCGGCGCCGTCGCAGGGCTGACGCAGTTCGTCCCGGTGTCCGCGAGCGGGCATCTCATGCTGGCGCAGCGCTTCCTCGGCCTCGACGCTGCGGCCTTCGGGGCCGGCTTCGTGGCGCTGATCGAGCTCGGCGCGCTCCTGGCGCTTGTGTCCGTCTACCTCGGGCGCCTGCGGCGGCTGGCGACGGAGGTGTTCAGCGACCCGGCGGCGCGGCGCTTCGTCATCGGCGTGCTGCTCGCCTTCCTGCCCGCCGCTATCGTCGGGGCGCTGGCGCACGACCTCATCGGGAGAATGCTGCTCAATGTCTGGATCGTCTGCTTTGCGTTGATCGTCGGCGGCGCGGTGCTCTTGTGGGTCGATCAGCTCGAGTGCGCGCCGCG
Organism: uncultured Alphaproteobacteria bacterium; assembly: GCA_963744275.1. Taxonomy (GTDB): domain Bacteria; phylum Pseudomonadota; class Alphaproteobacteria; order Rhizobiales; family Xanthobacteraceae; genus VAZQ01. The sequence goes on along the minus strand of CAVUSX010000010.1, from coordinate 119,704 downwards.
CCATCACGACGCCACGGGGTTTTCGCTGCCGATGTATTTCATCATCGGGCTGGCGCAATGCCTCGCCCTGATCCCGGGGGTGTCGCGCTCGGGCGCCGGCATCGTGGCCGCCATGCTGCTCGGTGCCGACCGCCGCGCCGCCGCCGAATTCTCGTTCTGGCTCGCCATGCCGGCCATGGCGGGCGCCCTGGCGTACGATCTCTACCAGAACCCGGTCCGGATCAGCGCGGACAATGCCGTCATCATCGCGATCGGATTTGCGGCCGCGTTCGGGGCCGCCTGGTTTGTGGTGCGGACGTTCCTCGATTATGTGTCGCGCCACGGCCTGCGGCTGTTCGCCTGGTGGCGCGTTCTGGTCGGGTCGCTCGGCCTGATCGCGCTCGCGCTGCGGTACTGATCGGCTGGCGCAGCGCTAAGGCTGCACATTGCTTTGTACAAAGGCGCCGATGCGCGCGATGGCGGCGCGCGCCTCGGGCATGACGCGGGCCCAGAGCTGCCAGGCGTGCGGCATTCCCTCCGCTATCTCGAGCTCGACCCGGCATCCGGCGGCACGCATGCGCGCCGCCATGCGCATGGAGTCATCGAGCAGGATTTCATCGCTTCCGACCTGGATCAGGGTCGGCGGAAATCCGGTCGGATCGCCATAGAGCGGCGAGGCGTAAGGGGTCCGCGGATCGGTGCCGGAAAGATAATAGCCGGCCATCAGGGGCGCCTCATCGGCGCGCAACATCGGATCGGCTTTCGCGTTGCGCCACAGCGATTCGCCGGTGAGCGCGAGATCGGTCCAGGGCGATAGCGCGACGGCGGCGGCGGGCAGGCGCGTACCTTGGTCGCGCAGCTCGAGCAACGTGGAGAATACGAGACCTCCGCCCGCGGACTCCCCCATGATCGCGAGCCGCAGCGGATCGGCGCCATCCGCCAGCATCCCCCGGTAAGCCGCAACGGCGTCGTCGAGCGCCGCCGGAAACGGGTGCTCCGGTGCCAGCCGATGATCGATGATGGTGACGCGGGCGCGGGTCGCGGCCGCGATGCGCCAGATGAAATCACGGTAGAGCACGGGCGCGCCCGCCACATGGCCGCCGCCGTGCAGATAGAGGACATGGCGGTCATCGCGCGATTCTCGGGTCGCGACCCGCACCGCTTTGACGCCGTCGAGATCGAGCTGCAGGACCTTGGTTTGCGGCGGTGCTGGCGGCACCAAACGACCAAGCCGCGCGATCCGGCGCCGCACCGCTTGAATGTCCCGGGCGGTCCCGCGCTTGAAGAACAGCCGCAGCCACAGACGCACGAGCTTCGCCTGCAGGCTCATTCATGCTCCCTTTTGCGAAGCTTCGACGCTCGGATTTCGTTCCCGCGGCTGACGGGGCGCGTGTCAAACGGCGCCAGCGCGCCCGCCTTTCAGGCCAGCCCGGTCTTGAACTGGCCGCTCTTGCGGAAGCGCCACAGATAGGTGGGTACGACCGCGCGCATCGCCACCGGCTCGATGCCCAGCCCCGCCAGCGTGCGACCGGCCTGCGTGGCTTGCGCGGACACGACATTGTCCCGCAACAAGAGGTCGACCTGATCCTGCGTCAACGGCGGCTTGGTACCCAACAGGCTCGTCGGCAGCTGCAGGACGGACGCCATGATCCGGGCGAGCCCGAACGGGATCGGCACCAGCAGCCGGCGCCGCTCGATGGTGGCGAGCACGAATTGCATGAGCTCCTTGAAGCTCGCCACCTCGAGACCGCCCAGCTCGTAGATGGTCCCGCCGCTCAGCGGCCGGTCGAGGGCCGCCGCGGCCGGTCGAGGGCCGCCAGGATTGCGGAGGCGACGTCGCCGGCGAAGACCGGCTGGAAGCGGGTATGTCCGCCGCCGATCAGCGGCAGGGCCGGCGCGATGCGGGCGAGCGCCGCGAACTTGTTGAAGAAATCGTCCTCCGGCCCGAACAGGATCGAGGGCCGCAGGATGATGGCGGACGGCATGGCTGCGAGCACCAGCTGCTCGCCCATGGCCTTGGAGCGCGCGTAGCGGGAAGCCGCGTCCGGGTCGGCGCCGATCGCCGAGATATGGACCAGGCGGGCCCCGAAGGCGGCCGCCGCCAGCGCCACCGCCTCGGCCCCGAACGCTTGCACGGAGTCGAAGCGTTGCCGGCCGCTCTCGAACAGGATGCCGACCAGATTGATCACGATATCGGCGTCGCGCGCGGCGGCCTCGACCGAGCCCGGATGGCGCAGGTTGGCCGCCACGGCGTGGATCTGGCCGACCCGACCGAGCGGCTGCAGGTGGCCGGCCAGATCGGGCCTGCGCACCGCGACCCGGACCCGGTAGCCGCGCTTGCAGAGCGCGCGCACCACATGGCGGCCGAGGAAGCCCGAACCGCCGAAGACGGTGACCAGCTTGTCGACGTCGGATTGGGTGATCATGCCTCTGAGCTCTCGGCTTTCACGAGCGCCGCGCAGACGGCGGCGCCTGCCGCCGAATACAAGATCGGCTCCCAGCTGTATAGGGGCCGAGCGGGCCGCCCCGAAAGTCGAGGTCCGATCGAAGGCTGCGGTCGAGCGATCCATGAAGCGGCCAAGACCGGAACCTTCGAGAGGTTCGGACATGACCGCTTCACTCCGTCGCCCCCGTCAGGGGCAATCGGACAATGCCGGCGATCCATTCCGGAGGCTTTGATAAATCGCAAGTGATCGGATTCTATTTTGCTCTTCGCACCTTGGGGGCGGGCCGGAAGCCCCGGGGCAGGCGGCCGAGCGCGGATTTGGCGCCACCGCCGGCCGGCGCGATTTGACAAGCCGAAAGCAGCTGACATACCTAGCGCCCACTAAGCCCAGGTGGCGGAATTGGTAGACGCGCTGGTTTCAGGTACCAGTGGTGAAAGCCGTGGAGGTTCGAGTCCTCTCCTGGGCACCAAGCCTCGTTTCGCGTTGTTGGCCTAGGTTCTAACCATTTGAAAAATTATAATATTTCGCGAATCGGGTGGTCGCGCGCTCGGCGCCGGGTATCGGTCCGAACGCCTCACAATGATGCAACGCGCGGACGGATTATCGCGACGAGCTCCGGAAACGCGCCGCGCCGCCGCCCCTCATTACGGCCCAGGCGAGCCCGTATCCACGGGGGCATGGTGCGCGCGCTCGCGTGTTGAATTCTGATTTGTGAATAGGCATCGAAACTTTGACCCCGACTGCAACGACCGCGGGGGCTATGGCATGTTGCAGAGCGCTGCCGCTTTCTCCACCTCTGAAGTGCTGTGCGGCGCGGATGCCTTGACATTGGATTCTCTTGTACCGTCCTGCACCTCCGGGGCGGGGGATTACCTCTCGGCGGTCGCTTTGAGCGGCGCTTCACCTATCAATTCAATCTGATGATCTTTGATCTGGCACATTGTCCGTCGGCTGCTTTCACGGATCACCATTTGTCGTCGGCGGCTCCGCGCAACATGGACGCAACGTGGAACGGCGCGCGTTTCTTGACGCAATTGACCGGGTCAAATACGGGGACTGATAATCAGCATGGCCTTATGGATTTCAATTCGATTTCGTACTGCGCGCTTGGGTCGGCACTTGATAACGAGGGCCGGGTGAGACAGGATGTTGCGATTGTCCGCAAGTGTGCAGCGCCAACGACGGTGTTGCCGGCGGCAATGGCCGGCAGACTGTGCTTCTTCTGATCTCAGGAGAAAATTCTATGCGTTATCCAGGCTGGACGTGTGCAGTTGCACTGGTAACCGGACTGCTGGCGACATCGGCGATCGCCCAGGTGGTCGATTACGGCAAGTATCCCGCCTTCATGGGGCAATGGGATCGCAACGGCCCGCCCAACAACTGGGTGGTGCTTAGCGGCCCGCCGCCGCTGACACCCGAATATCAGAAGGTCTTCGAAGCCAGCAAGGCCGATCAGAAAAGCGGCAAGCCCGGCAATTGGCCGTCGACCTTTTGCCTTCCGGAAGGCATGCCGGCGATGATGAACGTCTATAATCCTCTGGAGATCATCATCACGCCGGAGACGACCTACATCCTGACGAGCCACAACAACGATATGTATCGTCGGATCTATACCGACGGTCGCGATTGGCCCGCGGACCCCGAGCGCACGCTCGCCGGCTACTCGATCGGCAGGTGGGTCGACGAGAACGGCGACGGCAAGTACAGCGCCCTCGAAGTCGAGACCCGATTCCTGCGGGGTCCACGCGCCTATGAAAATTCAGGGATTCCCTTCCACGAGGACAACCAGACCATCATCAAGGAGCGTTTCTACCTCGACAAAGCCAACCGCAACGCGCTCTACGACGACATCACCGTGATCGATCACGCCTTGACGCGGCCCTGGGGCAAACTCGAGAAACTCGGCCGCAGGCAGGATCCGCGCCCGCCGTGGGCCGAGACCTGCCCGGAGGACAACGAGTGGCTCAAGATCGGCAATGACACCTACGTCGTCAACGAGGCCGACGGCAACCTGATGCCGGCCTACAAGGATCAGCCCGCGCCGAATTTGCATTATTTCCCGCAATCGCGGAAGTAACAACGTCGGCGGCCAGCCTCGAGCATGGATTGATCGGAGGGGCAGGATTTGAACCTGCGACCCTCACGTCCGGAACATAGAGTGCTGCCGAAGGGGCATATACTTCGGGGCTATGCTCAACCGGGAAACCGTCAAGCGGCGGTTCGCACCTGTGCGTTCTCTCGGCCCCGAGCGCTCTCTTCGGTTGTCGTGCAGGCGGGCCGGATCGTTCCTGAGTTCGCCTCTGCTCCGAAGATGCGGCACAGCGCCTCCATGGCGGCCTCGAATTCATTCGCCGGCGCGGGACGAGATTCGGGCTCGCGGCGGTACTGGAGCATGAAGAAATCGTATGCGACGTCGGAAGGAACCTGGGCTCGGACCAGGCCGTCACTGCACCTGCGGCGCTCCCACTGGTTTGCGACCACGCGCCTGCGGGCATCAGCCGCATCGCAACTGAACACTTGTTGAATCTCGTCGAAGCTCAGCCAGACTTGAGCCATGGATGCCTCCCGATTTTGTTCGGGTCGCATGTTGCCCTCTGCTCCTTAACGGCTTCGGGAGCCGTACCGCCCTTTCTTTGGCATGGTAACAAAAAGGTCAAAGCGCCCGCGCGCGCCGTCACCGGGCCTTGTAGCGGGACGCTGTCGAAAAGAACCATTGGAATTCGATCGGACATCCTGGAAGGGTGGGACATGGTGAGCTATTGATTAGGCTACTTTGCGCCGGCCCTCTCCTGGGCACCAACCGGAAGCCGCCATGACCATCCGCCTGCACCGCGGCGACCTGCCCGATCTTTCGCACTATCGCGGCGGGGCGGTGGCGGTCGATACCGAGACCATGGGGCTCGCGCTGCGCCGCGACCGGCTCTGCGTGGTGCAGCTGTCGCCCGGCGACGGTTCCGCCGACGTGGTGCAACTGCCGGCGGAGGGAATTGAAGCCCCCCACCTCGAGGCGCTGCTGGCGGACCCGGCGATCCTGAAAATCTTTCATTTCGCGCGCTTCGATCTGGGGGTGCTGAGCCAGGCTCTGGGGGTCATGCCCGGGCCGGTCTATTGTACCAAGATCGCCTCCCGGCTGGCGCGGACCTATACGGACAAGCACGGGCTGAAGGACCTGGCGCGTGAGCTTCTCGGCGTCGACCTGTCGAAGCAGCAACAGCTGTCCGACTGGGGCGCCGCCGAGCTCACCGATTCGCAGGTGGCCTATGCGGCCTCCGACGTGCTCCACCTTCACGCCCTCAAGGACAAGCTCGATGCGATGCTGGCGCGCGAGCGCCGCGACGCGCTGGCGCAGGCTTGCTTCCGCTTCCTTCCCGACCGGGTCCGGCTCGATGCCGCAGGTTGGGCGATGGAAGACATTTTTGCCCATTCTTGAGGCGTGCCGGCCTCGAGGCCTGCCGGGGCGCCGTGGCCGGGCCACATTTGTCGACCACTCTGACCGCCGAAAAGGCTAGACTGGCCTTGTGGGGTTGGGTGATTCCATCATCGATGACAGCCGCCCAGGCCCCTGAGGCGGGAATTCGGGGTGAGCCGTTTGACCATCGCGTCGCCCATCGATCCGACTACGCACGGCTACGCGATGACGCGCCGGGGCGACGGCGGCCGCCTGTTCCGCAAGGCGATGCGCCACAGCCGCGGCGTGCGCGCCTTGCGGCTGGCGATCCCGGTCGGCATCCTGGTGGTGATCGGGTCGAGCCTGCTGGCGGTCCGATTCAATCCTTTGCGAATGCTCACCGCGCTGCCGGTCGACTTCAGCAGCCTGGTGGTCTCGGGCACGAAAATAACGATGCAGGCGCCCCGCATCACCGGCTTTACCAACGATTCGCGACCCTACGAGTTCACCGCTCGGGCGGCTGCCCAGGATGTGGCCAATCCGGATACGATCGAGCTGCAGGGCCTGCACGGCAAGTCGCAGATGCCGGACAAGTCGCAGTTCGAGCTGACGGCGGACACCGGCATCTACGACAGCAAGGCCGAGATGCTGACGCTGCGGCAGAACATCGTGGTCAAGTCGTCGAGCGGGTTCGAGGTCTATCTCAGCGAGGCGGTGGTGGACGTCCATACCAGCAACGTGGTCTCTGAAAAGCCGGTGCGGGTCAGGATGCAGCAGGGAACCATCAACGCCAACCGCATGGAAGTGCTCAATTCAGGCGATACTATTCGTTTCGGGGGCGGCGTGACGATGGTGATGACCTCGAACAGCCAGGTCATGCACCTCGATGGCAATCTGGGGGTCCCGTGAAGACACGCTCGACGTTTCCCAAGCGCGGACCGGTCGGGTCCGACTGGCGCCCTGGTGATCGCGGCGCCTGGATTTTCGTCGCCACGGTGGCGGCGCTGCTGAGCGTCTTGCCGGCGACCAAGGCGCCGGCGCAGAAAGGTCCAAGCCCGTCAGGGCCGGCCTCCCAAGGCCTGCCCAACGCGCTGCAGGGCTTCTCGCAGAATCGCGACCAGCCGGTGAATATCCAGGCCGATCGCCTGGAGGTGCACGACAAGGACAAGATGGCGACCTTCAGCGGCAACGTGCATGTGATCCAGGGCGATACCGAGATGCGCAGCAAGGTCCTGGTGGTCTACTACGTGGACCCCAACAAACCCGCGCCGGTGCCGGCGAGCACCATGAAGACGGCGGCACCGGGTGCCGCACCCGGCGCCAGCGAGCAGCAACAGATTCGCCGGATCGAGGCCACCGGCGGCGTGCTGGTGACCCAAAAAGGGCAGAACGCCGCCGGTGACAGCGGCATCTTCGACATGCAATCGAACACTGTGACGCTGAACGGCAACGTGGTGGTGACCCACGACAAGGACGTCGTACGCGGCCAGCGCCTGGTGGTCGATCTGGGCACCGGTGTCTCCAAGATCGACGGTGGCCGCGTCGATGCTCTGTTCGGGTCGGCCCCGAAAGGCGAAATCACCATGCCGGGTCAGCTGCCGCGACCGTCACAGGCGAATTGACCTGGTCGACCAGTCGATCCATGGATTGAGGCCGGTTTGAGCAACCTCTGGGCTTCCATCCGGCGCCGCCGGCCACCGCGAAGCCGGCGTGCCCCGGTCGACGATCCGTGGCCGATGCCGATAGAGATCGAGTCGCTCGGCGGCCCGATCCCGGACATCCGCACCGAACCGATGGATCTGGCCCCGGCCAGGCCGCGCCGCCGCCCCGAGCCCGCCCCCAAGCCAAAACCCAAGCCCACTCCAATGCCCAAGCTCAAGCCGCCGGCCGGGCGCGCCGAGCCGCCGCCGCTGCGGCCTGATCCGGCAGCCCTGCGGGCCGAGCTGCAAGTGCTGCGGCCAGAGCCGCCGCTGCGGCCGGAGCCGCCACGGCTGGAGCCGCCCGCCGTGCGGCCGCGGTTGCAGGCCGTCCGGCCGGATCAGCTGTCCGGCCGTTCCGACAGCCTCGCGGCTCACGGCCTCGACAAGAGCTTTTCGGGCCGCAAGGTCGTCAACAATGTCAGCATCCATGTCCGCCGGGGCGAGGCGGTCGGCCTGCTGGGTCCCAACGGGGCCGGCAAAACCACGGTGTTTTACATGATCACCGGGCTGGTCAAGGCCGACCGCGGCCGCATCGAGCTCGACGGCCAGGATGTCACCCGCCTGCCGATGTACCAGCGGGCGCGGCTCGGGGTGGGCTATCTGCCGCAGGAAGCCTCCATTTTTCGTGGCCTCAATGTGGAGGAAAATATCCGCGCGGTGCTGGAGGTGATCGAGCCCGATCGCCGCCGCCGGGATGCCGATCTGAACGGGCTGCTCGAGGAGTTCGGCATCACCCGCCTGCGCAAGACGCCCTCGATCGCGCTCTCGGGCGGGGAGCGCCGCCGGGTCGAGATCGCGCGCGCGCTCGCCAGCCGGCCGAGCTACATGCTGCTGGACGAGCCGTTTGCCGGCATCGACCCCAAGGCGGTGGTGGAGATCCAGAAGCTGGTCAGGCATCTCACCAATCGCGGCATCGGGGTGCTGATCACCGACCACAATGTGCGCGAGACGCTGGACCTGACCGACCGCTCTTACATCATTTATTCGGGTGCGGTCCTGATGGAGGGCGGCAAGGACCAGATCGTGAACGACCCGGAGGTGCGCCGCCTCTATCTGGGCGAGGAATTTCGAATTTCCTAAGAGCCCGTTATTTTCTCGAGCGGTCGGTCGCGAAGGCCTTTAACGCCGGCCATGCGAACTGGTATACACGGAACCCGGAACCCTATAAGCAAGAACCGGACCAGTTTTCGCAGGCGATATGGCGCTATCCCAAAAACTTCAACTCCGGCAAAGCCACGCGCTGGTGATGACGCCGCAGCTGATGCAGGCCATCAAGCTGCTGCAGCTCTCCAACCTCGACCTCGTCGGCTATGTGGAAAGCGAGCTCGAGCGCAATCCGCTGCTCGAGCGCACCGGCGAGGGCGAGGCCGAGGGCGAGCCGCCGGCGCCGGAGCGGGACGCCGCCGCCGACGATCGCCCGGCCGCCGATTGGACCGAGGGCAGCTTCGCGGCGCCCGGCGACGTCGTGGCGGAGCGCCCGGACGGCGAGGTCAACGGGGCCGATGACGGCGAGGTGATGGCGTCGCGCGCGAGCGCCGATGCGGCGGCGGGCTACACCGACTGGACCGGGGCCGGCAGCAGCCGCCAGCCCGACGGCGATTACAATCTGGAAGCTTTCGTCTCGGCCGAGCGGACGCTGTTGCGACCATCTCGCCGAGCAGCTCGTGCTGGCGGTGGCCGATCCGGCGCGGCGTCTGATCGGGCAATATCTCATCGATCTGGTCGACGAGGCCGGTTACCTGACCGGCGATCTCGCGCAGGTCGCCGACAAGCTCGGCGCGCCGCCCGCCGAGATCGAGGCCATGCTGGCGGTCCTGCAGACCTTCGATCCGCCCGGCGTTTGCGCGCGCAATCTCACCGAATGCCTGTCCCTACAGCTGCGCGAGCGCAACCGCTTCGATCCCGCCATGCAGGCGCTGGTCGCCCATCTGGATCTCCTGGCCAAACGGGATATTGCGGCCCTCAAGAAGACCTGCGGGGTGAGCGAGGACGATCTCATCGACATGATCGCGGAAATTCGCCACCTCAATCCGAAGCCCGGCCTGGCCTTCGGCACCACGCTGGTGCAGCCGATCGTGCCGGATGTGTTCGTGCGGCCGGGGGTCGATGGCGGCTTTCTGGTCGAGCTCAATTCCGAGACGCTGCCCAAGGTCCTGGTCAACCAGACCTACTACGCGCAGGTCGCCAAGACCGCCCGCAACGACCAGGACAAGTCCTATCTGGCCGATTGCCTGCAGACCGCGACGTGGTTGATCCGCGCGCTCGATCAGCGCGCCCGCACCATACTCAAGGTCTCGACCGAGATCGTGCGGCAGCAGGACGCCTTCTTCGTGCACGGGGTCCAGCACTTGCGTCCGCTCAATCTCAGGACCGTCGCCGATGCGATCGCCATGCACGAGTTGACGGTCTCGCGGGTCACCGCCAACAAATACATGGCGACCAGCCGCGGCATCTTCGAGCTGAAATACTTCTTCACCTCGGCGATCGCGGCCGCCGACGGCAGCGAAGCGCATTCCGCCGAGGCGGTCCGTCACCGCATCAAGCAGCTCATCGATGCCGAGAGCCCGCGGGCGGTGCTTTCCGACGACACGCTGGTGGAGAAATTGCGTGGCGCCGGGATCGAGATCGCGCGCCGTACCGTCGCCAAGTATCGCGAGGCCATGCGCATACCCTCCTCGGTGCAGCGGCGGCGCGAGAAGCAGACATCGGCGCGGGCGAGCTCTTGAGCGGCCGGCGCGATCCTCATCTGGCGCGCCGCCCTGCCTGATCCTATGTACACAGTGTACGGACGCGCAGCCTGCGTATCCCCCATACGTAGATGCCCGTGCGGTCGTCGCGGCGACGCCGCTGCGCCGAAGCGTCGCGATGAGGCGCGAGGTCAATGCAATCGGTGATCGGAGGCCGTCATGTCGTTTCGCGTCTCGGGCAGGAACATCGACGTCGGCGAGGCCTTGCGGGCGCGCATCAACGCGCGGATCGCGGAAGCCACCGCGAAATATTTCGACGGCGGGTTCTCCGGCCATGTCACGGTCGGCAAGGACGGTTTCGGATTCCGCACGGAATGCGTGATCCATCTCGATTCCGGCATCGTGCTCGAAGCCGACGCCATGGCGGCGGACGCCTATGCGAGCGCCGACCAGGTGGCGGGACGGATCGAGAAGCGGCTGCGCCGCTACAAGCGCCGGCTCAAGAATCATCAGGCGGCGGGAGCGGACGGCGCCGCGCCGGACGGCGCCGCGGCGGCGCCGCGGACCATCGCGGCGCAAAGCTACATCATCGCGGCGCCCGAGCATGAGGACGACGACGACGAGAGCAAGGGATTCGATCCGGTCATCATCGCGGAATCCACGACCGCCCTCAAACGCCTCTCGGTCAGCGACGCCGTGATGGAGCTCGATCTCACCGGCGCCGCGGTGGTGGTGTTCCGGCACGCCGGCCACGGACGCGTCAACCTGGTTTACCGCCGCGGCGACGGCCATATCGGCTGGATCGATCCGCCGATGATCGAGGCCAAGGACGCCCATTGACGGCGCCCGGGAGGCTCCTTATGGTCCGGCGCCTTTAGGGCGTTTTCAGGACCTGGCGAAAACGGTTTTCCGTCCGAAAATGCGACAAGGTGAAAAACTCTAGCCACGCTAGCGACGTCCGCCCGCAGAGCTTCCCGGATCCCTGGAAGAATTCCATGCCGCTTGCCGATCTCGTCGCGCCCAATGCCGTCATTCCGGCACTCAAGGTCAATGGCAAGAAGCAGGCGCTGCAGGAGCTCGCCGCCAAGGCGGCCGAGCTGAGCGGGCAGAACGAGCGCGCCATCTTCGAGATTCTGCTGCAGCGGGAGAAGCTCGGCTCCACCGGCGTCGGCAACGGGGTTGCGATACCGCACGGCAAGCTCGCCAAGCTCAACAAGCTGTTCGGTCTGTTCGCGCGGCTGGCGCGGCCGGTGGATTTCGAGGCGCTCGACGGCCAGCCGGTCGACCTCGTCTTCCTGCTGCTGGCGCCCGAAGGCGCCGGCGCCGATCATCTCAAGGCGCTGGCGCGCGTGGCGCGTCTGCTGCGCGATCCCGAGGTCGCGCGCAAGCTGCGCGATTCACGCGACGCCGCGGCGCTCTACGCCGTGCTGGCGATGCCGCCGGCGAGCGCCGCCTGATCCGCAGACGTAGATGGCCGGGACACCCCCGGGACGAAGTGCCCGGCGGCGGCCACGACGATGCGAGTGTGGGACGCGCGGCGAATCCAACGAGGACACGCCTTCAATGCACGCTGACCGTCTCGAGCTCCTGGCTCCAGGCGTTGGCGATCGCAGCCTCGCGGCTGTCGGTGAGCATGATCGGCGTGCCGTCGGCGGCGTGCAGCGCGAACAGCGTGAGGCCGGGCGCGATCTCCGGCGCCTGCGGAAACAATATCGGCACGTCTTCGGAGCGGACGCTGCGCACATAGGCGATCTTGCCGTCGCCGAGCGACGCCAGCGCTTCGGGAGAGATCATCGTGTCGTTGAAGCTGTGATCGTTCATGTTGCTGTTCATGGCCCTCGACTCCTTTCCATTATCAACGGTCGAGTCCTGGATTAAGTTTCAGTCCCTCGAGTCCGGCTCACTCATGGTCCGTAATGCTGATCGTCTTGACCAATCGACCCGGCTCGGGACGGGCGAGATCGATCGACAGCAGACCGTTGTTCAAATCCGCTCCCAGCACCTCCATGCCGTCCGCCAGCACGAAGGTGCGCTGGAATTGGCGCGCCGCGATGCCGCGGTGGAGATACTGCCGGCTCTTGTCGTCCTGTTGCCGGCCGCGGATGACGAGCTGATTCTCCTCGACCGTCACGTCGAGCTGGTCGCGGGTGAAACCCGCCACCGCCAACGTGATGCGCAGGCGCTCGGGACGGCAGTCCTGCGCGGCGACCCGCTCGATATTGTAGGGCGGATAGCCGTCCGAGGATTTCGTGACGCGCTCGAGCGCGCGCTCGATCTCATCGAATCCGAGCAGAAACGGGCTGGACAGGGACGGAACTCGGGACATCGTTTCAAAGCCCTTTGCAAGCGACTTTGGCGGAGGCCCTTGGCGGCACCCCCTCGGCCGTGCGGCGGGCGCGCCCTCTTGGCACGACCGCAACCGGCTAGCACCAATATGGTGCTGACAGGTTAAACGTTCAAGAACGGCCGCAAGCCTTAAGGCTTTCGGCTATTTGATCAGCTCCCCGATCTTGTCCACGATCGGTTTGGGGGTGGCGTAGATCTTCTGGATCAGGGCGGCGAGATGCTCGCCGTCCTCGGGCTCCACATCGAGCATGTTGCGCTTGGCGTCCTCGAGGAAGTCGGGGTCCTGCATGGTGTCCCGAAAAGCGTCGCGCAGCATCTTCAGGCGGTCCGCCGGCAGCTCGGGGGGCGCCACGAACGGCCGGCCTATGCCCTGGCCGGCGTAGAGAAACTCGATCGCCACCCGGTCGTCCGGGTTATGAGCCAGATCAGCCACGAACGGCACGCCTTTGAGCTGCGGATTGGGGGCGGCGCCGCCCTGGAACAGGATGGTGACCTTCCGGCTCGGGATCCAGTCCGGGCGCTTGCCGATGACGCTGTCGAGGCTCTCGCAGATGCCATCGACCTCGCCGCGCTCCATGGCGAGGAACACGTCGGAGGACGCCGGAAATCCGGCGATGATCTTGAACTTCATGCCGAGCAGCGCATCGAGGGCCTTCGGATAGGAGTGGGTGCCGGTGCCGACGCCGGTATCGCCCACGATCAATTGGGTGGTGTAGAGGTCTTGCACCGTCTTCACCTTGGCGGTGGCGGACGCGATGCAGACATTGGTCTCGGTCGTCGGGGTTCCGAGCCAGGTGATCTTGGTGGGGTCGAAGCGCGCCCCGGTGGCGCCGGTGATCGGCCCCAAAGGCGCGTCGCGCGCGATGATCCCCATCACGCTGCCGTCCTTGGGGGCCAGATTGTAGATATTGTTGGCGGCCACGAAGCTGCCGGCGCCGGGCATGTTCTGCGGCACCACCGTCGGATTGCCCGGCAAATGCTTGCCGATATGGCGGGCCACCACGCGGCCCCACAGATCGTAGCCGCCGCCGGCCCCGAAGCCGATCAGCATCTGCACATTCTTGCCGGCGAGGCTCGGACCGGCTTGCGCCCAGGCGGGCGCCGGTCCCGCGCCGGCGAGCCAGCAGGCCAAAGCGAGCGACACCGCAAGCGCGGATGATGAGGCCATCGATGGCGTACGTGTGGACATGAAACCTTCCCCGGGGCGACTTTTCGTCCGCCGCGCCGTTGCGGCAGGACGAGCGCGCCATTCTAGGGATGCGGGAGCCGCAAGGATAGCGCCGGGCGGCCCCGTGTAGCGGCCCCAGGCGTACCGGGCGCACTCCGCTCCGCAACACCGCCGGTCTGCGAGTACGAATTCGGGGCCGCCACGGCTTGACCCGCAGCCGGCGTCAGGAGATCACGAGCCAATAGTTGCTGATGTCGCGCGAAACCGCGCGCAAGCCGCGCGGGCGCCGGCCGTCAGGCCTGCGCCCACTGCGCGGACTGCGCGCGCTTTGGCCACGGCGCATCCCATTCGCCTTCCAGGCGGGACACCAGGCGGTCGAGCGCCAGCGCCAAATCCTCCGCGCTGCCGTCGCCTGCGAGCCTCGCCACCACCGCCTCCTCGAGCGCCGCCGCATCGCTGCTGATCTGGTCGAAGCCGAACAGGCCGGCCGCGCCCGCGAGGCCATGGGCGATCTCCCTGATGCGGCCGGCGGTGGCCGCACTGGCGTCGCGGCCGAGCGAGGAACGACAGGCGGCCAGCGCGGCGGCGTCGCTCTTGGCGCGGCGCACGAACACGGTCTTCAAGGAGTCCAGCCGGATCGCCCGCAGGTGGCTGCGCACCGAAAAGGCGAGCGTCATCGGATCAAACGGCTTGGAGATCACGCCCTGCGCGCCGAGCGCGATGAATTGCTGAAGCTCGCGCGCCTGCGCGCGCGCGGTCATGAACAGGACCGGGATGTCCGCGGTGCGCGGATCTTTGCGCAACTCGGCGAGCGTCGCCGGTCCGTCCATGCCCGGCATCATGACGTCGAGCAGGATCAGGAGCGGCGACCATTCGGCCGCGGCCGCGACCGCATCGGCCCCGCAGGCACAGGCCCGCACCTCGAAATCGGCATTCAAGCCGAGCGACATTTCCACGATCTCCCGGATGTCGGGCTCGTCGTCGACGTGCAGGATTTCGAACTGCGCTCATGCGGTCTCCTGTGGGGCGTGCGAATGGCGGGGCGTCAAGCGTTCGTGCACGGTCGTGACCAGGCTCTCGAGCGCGGCGCGCGACTTGTTCAGGCTGGCGTGGACTCGCGCCTGGTCCGCCGGGGTCGCGCCGTCGGCGGAGAAAATGATCACCGGAATGGAGCGGCCGGCCTCGCCGCGCAGCTCCGGCAGCAGGTCCAGTCCCGAAGCCTGGCCGAGATCGATATCGAGCACGGCCAGGTCGAAGTGGTGCTCGGCGAGCGCCCGGCGCGCGTCATCGAGCGAATCGACCGACAGGACGTCGGCCGTGGCGGCGAGCGCCCGCGCCACCACCTCGAGCACGGCGGGATCGTCGTCGACATGCAGGATGTGGGCACGTCCGTTCGCCTTGTGGGGCATCACTCGGTCGAGGATTTGCGCGAGGCGGTCGGGATCCACCGGCTTGTCCACCCAATCATCGGGCTCCCATGACGTCGGAGCGTCATTGTCGTGCCGGATATCGGCCGTCATGCCGATGATCGGGGTCTTGCCGCGCTCATGCGGGAGATGGCGCAAGTCGCGGATCAGGCCGGCGCTTTCGCCGTCCGGGAGATCGAGATCGACCACGAAGGCCCCATAGGGCGTGGCTGTCGCGCGGGTGATCGCGTCCGCCGGGGTGTACGCAAAATCCGTGGTAAATCCGAGTGGCGCGAGACCCTCGCGGATGACGATCCCCCGGTTGGGATCGTCCGCGCACAGCAATATCCGCACCGCGCCCGGTATCCGGTCGCGGTCGATCTCCCGTTCGGTCACCCGCGCCCGGCCGGTCAGGTCTACGTGAAAAATGGTGCCGCCGCCTGGCGCATCCGCGAAGTCCACCGAGCCGCCGAGCCGGGTGACGATCTGCCGCACGATGCTCAGTCCCAGGCCGGTGCCGCCCTTGCGGCGCGCGTCGGAGGCGTCGGCCTGCGCGAATTTGTCGAACACGTGCGGGCGAAAATCGGCCGGAATCCCCGGGCCGTGGTCGCGCACGCAGATGCGGACCTGGTGGGCGCGCTGCTCTACCGCGACCAGCACCTCCGCGTCCGGCGGAGAGAACTTGATCGCATTCGAAAGCAGGTTGGTCACGACCTGGACCAGCCGATCCGGATCGGCGTGCACGTCGCCGCGCACGGACGCCGGGTCGAGCCGGACCCTCACCCCATAGCCCTCGGCGAAGCCGCGATTGGCCTCGATCGCTTGCTCGACCAATGCGCGCGCCTCGACCGGCCTGAAATAGAAATCGATCCGGTTGGATTCCATCTTCTCGATGTCCAGAATGTCGTTGACCAGCCGGACCAGTCGCTGGCTGTTGGCTTGCGCGATCGCCAGCAGGCGGGCGGCCGAGTTCGGGCAGCTTGCCGGTGGCGCCACCGATGAGCAGGCCGAGCGAGCCCGAGATCGAGGTAAGGGGGGTGCGCAGCTCGTGACTGACGGTCGAGACGAATTCGTCCTTCAAGCGCTCCAGGCGCTTGCGCTCGCTGATGTCGACGATGGCGCTGAGAACCAGCAGACCCTCCCGGGTCTGGATCGGATTGAGGCCGACCTCGACCGGGAACTCGGTGCCGTCCTTGCGCTGCCCGAACAGATCGCGGACGGCGCCCATGTGCCGGGTGTGCGGCTGGTGGATGAAGCCGTCGCGGTGTCGCGCATGGTGCCCACGCAGCCGCGTCGGCGCCAGAATATCGACGCTGCGACCGATCAGCTCGTCGCGGCGATAGCCGAACAGGCGCTCGATCTCGGTATTGACCATGACGATAGTGCCGGCACGGTCGACCATGAGCATGCCGCTCGGGCAGGATTCGACCGCCAGGCGGAATTTCTCCTCGGCGAACTTCTGCTCCGTGATGTCGCGGGTCACTTTGGCCATCCCGACGATCACGCCGGCCGACGATTTGACCGGCCGGATGCTGACCGCAACGTCGATCCTTCGCCCGCCCTTGGCGGCGCGAACGGTCTCGACATCTCGACAGGCCGATCGGCGAGCGACTGCGCGACCATGGCCGCATGCTCGTCGCGGAAATCCGGCGGGATGATGATATCGACATTGTTGCCGATCGCCTCCGCCGCCGTAAACCCGAACAGGCGCTCCGCCGCCGGATTCCAGGCCGTGATGGTGCCGTCGAGCGTCTTGCTGATGACCGGGTGGCCGGCCGATTCCACCGCCGCCGAGAACAGGCGCTCGCGCTGGACGTACCGGTCCAGGGCGAGCTCGATCGCACGCCGTTTGTTGCTCTCCTCGATGAGCGCGGCGGTCTTGTCGCGCAGGTCCGCCGCCATTCGGGTCCGGTCGGCCGAATGTCGCGCCATCAACCATCCCAGCAGCAGCACCGGGCAGGCGGCCGCCATGGCCAGGGCGGCCGCCAGGGCCGGCGTCCCGCTGACCGCAACGGCCAGCCACCCGAGCACGGCCGCCGCCAGCAGGGCGCCGCCGATCATCAAGGCGAAGGGGCGTATTGGCAGCGTCACGGGTTGCACCCCCATCGGTCCGCCTCGGGGACCGGGCTTTTCGCGCTTGCGGCGCCCCTGCCGGCAGGCTGCAATCAGCGCGCAAGCGCTCGTTTGGTTCGCACCCTCGGCTGTCCCAAGGCTGCATCGGGTCCGTAGGCTTGTGGCGAAAAGGACAACGACGCCACAGTTGTGCCGCTTAACAAGTAAAGTTCTGCTACTATCAAGTGTTTGAAAACAACAATCGCTTGCGTACAAACAACTACGTAGAATATATGGCCGATTATTACTTGCAGCTCTTCGGTGCGGGGACGCCTGACCCGCCGGAGGCAAACCCGTCGTCATCCCGCCGTGGCGGGACCTTCGGCATGAAAAGGCCGCCGGGAGATCATGCCCGCCGCTCTTGCCGCATCACCTTGCGGGCGAGATCGACCGAATTCTTGGCGCCGAGCTTGTGCATGATATGGGCGCGATGGATCTCGACCGTCCGCTGGCTGATGCCGAGCTCCTGGGCGGCTTCCTTGTTGGTGGAGCTGGCCGCGATCAGAGCCAGGACCTCGTGCTCCCGGCGCGTCAGCAGCTCGGCGCCCGGGAAGGTGGTCAAGAGGGCCTGCGCACCATTGCCGTTGCGCAGCGCAGCCCGCACCTTGATGGCCTCGCCCACGCGCTCCACCAGGGTGGCGGCGTCCAGCCGCTTTTCGATGAAATCGAACGCGCCGTTCTTGATCGCCTCGACCGCGCTCGGGATGTCGCCGCGGCCCGAAGCCACGAAGATCGGGGCCGGATAGTTGGGGGCGTCGATGTCCCGCAGGATCTCCAGTCCGGAACGGCCCGGCATATAGATGTCGAGAATGACGCAGGCCGGAATCCGCTCGCGCGCCGCCGCCACGAACGATGCGCCATCCACGAAGCTGACCGCCTGATAGCCGGCTTGCGCGAACACCTCGGACAACACATCGCGCACAATGGGATCGTCATCGACCACGAAGACTTCGCGATTGGGCTGATCCTTGTTCATTTTCGCCCTCCCTTCGCCTGGCTCCAGCAAAATACCTAGAATCACGCTTGCTATAATTACCCACTCCGAGAGGTTGTGCTGTCCAAAACTAGACGCCGTCGAATTAAAACTGTCTTCTCCGTGGATTTTTCATGTTCATCTAGCGGCGGGTGCCTGGGGTCCGGCGCCCACCGGCGTAGGCCGGGCGGCCGGGGTCGGCCACTCGGCTTGGCGTCCTCTCCACTTTTGCATGCCTCACCTGCTGCCACCGATGCGATCGTTGGCTGACAGGAACCTGATAGGGTTGCACAAACGGCTGGCAAGGCTGTCCTATTTTGTGTCAAAGTACGTGTACGGTATCCGACATTGGTTGCCGCGCTTGCTTTTATGTTGGTCCTTGGCACCGCGTTGCCCGCGTCCACAGCAAGGGAGTTTCTCTCTCGCAATTGGAGCGCCTGCCATGAGCTACCCCAGCAAGAACCCGCCGGATCCGGAAACCATCATTGCCCGGATGAACGGCGGAAAGTCGGAGGTGAAATTTCAGAAGGATCAGACCGTCTATGCGCAAGGCGATGCGGCGGATTGCGTCTTTTACCTTCGCTTCGGCCGCGTGAAGATGACGGTGGTATCCGAGGGCGGAAAGGAGGCCGTGGTCGCGATACTGGCGCCCGGCAGCTTCTGTGGCGAGGAGTGCCTCACCGGACATGCCCTGCGGCTGAGCACGCTCAAGACCTTGAGCGAAACGGTGCTGGTGCGGATGGCGAAGGCCAGCACGGTGAGCGCGCTGCGGGAGGACAGGCAGTTCTCCGAGCTGTTCACCACCTACCTGATGGAGCGCAACATCCGGGTGCAGGAGGATCTGGTCGACCAGTTGCTCAACTCGACCGAGAAGCGCTTGGCGCGGCTGCTGCTGATCTTGGCGAACTACGGCAAGGAGGAGCGGCCCGACCCGATCGTGCCCAAGATCAACCAGGAAACCCTCGCCGAGATGATCGGCACCACCCGCACCCACGTCAATTTCTTCATGAACAAGTTTCGGCAGCTCGGCCTCATCGAGTACAATGGCGATATCAAGGTCCACAGATCGTTGTTGAATATGCTGCTGCACGAGAAGCCGGAGATCGCACCGCGGGATTGAGCAGGACGCAGCCGTCGCGTCGCCGCCGCCTCCTACTGGAAATCGTTCGGGCCAATCATCATGTCAGACACGCCGGAGCCGATCTGGAACGCCTTCCTCACAAAGCGCGATCAAGCGGTCTTTACGGCGTCGGGTTACGGCGCGCGCGGCGGTTTCGGCAAGCGGCCCGCCCTCCTGGTCATCGACGTCAATTGGGCGTTCTGCGGCGACAAGCCGGAGCCGATCCTGGAATCCATCAAGCGCTGGCGCAACTCCTGCGGCGAGGATGCCTGGGCGGCGCTGCCGTATATCGGCTCCCTGATCGAGAAATGTCGTCAGAAGGGGATCCCGGTGATCTACACCACCGGCGTGCGCCGGGACGACAATTGGGACGGCGGTTCCTGGCTCTGGAAGAACACGCGCGGCCGCGAGGCATCGGGGGGGTCACGCCCGTCGAGCAATCTCGATGGCAATGAGATCGTCACTCCGATCGCGCCCGGGCCGCGGGATATCGTGGTCTACAAGCAGAAGCCCTCGGGCTTCTTCGGCAGCAATTTGGCGAGCTACCTCACGCTGCTCGGCTGCGACAGCGTGATCGTCACCGGCACCACCACGTCGGGCTGCGTGCGTGCCACCGTGCTCGACGCCTTCAGCCTCAACTACCGGGTCGCGCTCGCCGAGGAAGGCTGCTTCGACCGCTCGCAGGCGAGCCACGCCATCAATCTGTGCGACATGAACGCGAAATACGCCGATGTGGTGAAGACCGCCGAGGCGCTCGCGTTTCTCGACGGCTTGCCGGCCGGCATGTTCGAGCTGCCGAAGGGCGCCCCCGGTTAGGGCTTGTCCCGGGCGAAGCGGACCGGCATTGCGCTGCCGCCGCGCGGCCGGCCGAATTGGCATTCCGGCCCGGAGCCGCTATCTAATCCGCCGTCGAGCTAGTCGGCCATCGTGCCGATTTCGTTTCGCAGGACCGTTTCCAATGGACGACACCCCTCCCGACCGCCTCTCCAACGACCCGGCCAGCCCCTATTACAATGCCCAATTGCTCGAGCGCGGCATCGGCATCCGCTTCAAGGGGGTCGAGAAGACCAATGTCGAGGAGTATTGCGTCAGCGAAGGGTGGGTTCGGGTGGCGCACGCGACCGCCAAGGACCGCAACGGAAACCCCATGACCATAAAGCTGAGCGGCGCGGTCGAGCCGTATTTTCGCACCGCAACTCCTTCCGAATAGTCCTCTCGACTTGATTCGGACGAGACCTTGCTTTCTTGTTTCGCCGATCACCGCCGAGCTTTTCGGGATTTCGTGTCGGAGGGCGAGCGAATGGGTCACGAGCTCTCGACCTCGTTCGATGCGCGAATGCGGTGATCGGCCGGTCTGGGAGCCGTCACCGCTTCAGCAACGCGACCGAGGATATCCGGGTCCAGAAGAACAGCCCGTGCCCGGTGAATGATCCCTCGATATGGCAATGACTTCCGAGCGCGCAGGTCTTCAATACCCGCTTGACCAGCGGCGACTTCTCGTCCTCCCCGATGCTGGCGGCGCACCACAAGGACTTGGAATCCGGATCCGCTATCAGCGCATAGCCGTCGTCGTCATGATTGAGAACGCCGCTGCAGGCTTGGCGCTGGTCGGGAGCCGAAAAGCCGGCCTCCGCGCTCAGCCACAATGCCAGCGCGGCGGCTGAAATCGTCTTGGCGCTCGGCAATCTTTTCAGATGATTTCATGCTGCGCACGGTCTTCGCCCGGATTCGCAGATAACCAGTCAAGTGGTGGAGCCAGGCGGAGTTCGAACCGCCGACCTCTTGAATGCCATTCAAGCGCTCTCCCAACTGAGCTATGGCCCCAACTCGAGGACGCGGGGCGGGAACGGCCGCGTCCGGAAAATGCATGTCGCGATCGGCTTGCGCCTCGCGATCCTTTCAAGTCTTCGCCACTCTCCTAGAGCATTTTCAGGAAAAGTGGAATCCGCATCTCGGTCCGAAAATGCCGGCAACGCCCGGGCCGATGCGGCTGGCCTCCATCCGCCCGCCTGAAATCACAGATCGGGCAGGACCTCAAGGCTCCTCCTCGTTGTCGACGTCGCCGATGATGTCGGCCACGTCCTCGTCGCCCTCCTCCTGCTCCTCGATGAAGGCGGCGTCATCCAGCTGCTCGTCCTCGATCTCGATCTCCTCGTCGGCGCCGTCCACGACCTCGCCCTCGGGCAGCTTCTTGCCGCCCTCGATCTCGGCGTCGGCCTCCTCCAGCGAGACGAACTCGGCCTCCTGGGTCTCCGGCACCACCGCCTCCTCGGCGACCGCGGCGGCGCGCGCCGGCTCCGGCCGCGAGCGCGACGTGACGGCGGCGAGCTGCAGCACGGTGTGGCATTTCGGGCAGACGATCGGGTCCTTGCCGAGGTCGTAGAACTTTGCGGCGCAATTGCCGCAGAGGCGTTTGGTGCCGAGCTCGGGTTTTGCCACGGTCCGGGTTCCTTGCACGTGTTGAAAAGGAGCTGCTTCACTTGGCTAGTCGCGCCGGCTCTGTCAATAGGACTGGATGCCGGTGTCCAGGGCCCCGGACTTGCGGCCTCGGTCGCAGCTGCCGCAGCGGCCGCCGCAGACTCAAGTCCAAGACCAAGCCGAGGACTAAGCTCATGACGCCGCCGGGGCCGCGTGATAGGACGCCCCTGCGAGGTATCCCTGTGACCAGCTCCGCCCCCGTCCCGCTCACTGCCCGCCGTACCGGTCCGCTCCAGGGCCGCGTGCGCGTGCCCGGCGACAAATCGATCTCGCACCGCGCCCTGATCTTCGGCGCGCTCGCGGTGGGGGAGAGCCGCGTCACGGGGCTGCTCGAAGGCGAAGACGTGCTCAATACCGGCAACGCCATGCGGGCGCTCGGCGCCACGCTCGAGCGCACCGGCGAAGGTCTCTGGCGCATCCATGGGGTCGGGGTCGGCGGGTTTCGGGCGCCGGCCGACGTGCTCGATTTCGGCAATTCCGCCACCGGCTGCCGGCTGGTCCTGGGCGCGGTGGCGGGTTGCCCGATCACCGCGACCTTCGATGGCGATGCCTCGCTGCGCCGGCGGCCCATGCAGCGCATCCTCGATCCGATCGGCCTGATGGGAGCCCGCGCGGTCAGCGCCGCCGAGGGCGGCCGCCTGCCCATCACGCTTTCGGGCGCCCGCGATCCGATCCCGATCCTCTATCGCACGCCGGTGCCGTCGGCCCAGATCAAGTCCGCGGTGCTGCTGGCCGGACTGAGCTGCCCGGGCGAGACCATCGTGATCGAGACCGAGGCGAGCCGCGACCACACCGAGCGCCTGCTCGAGCATTTCGGGGCGCAGATCACGGTCGAGCCCGCGGGTCCGCACGGCCGCAAGATCACGCTGAAGGGCGAGCCCGAGCTGCACCCGGCGGCGGTGGTGGTGCCGGCCGATCCCTCCTCCGCGGCCTTCCCGATGGTGGCCGCCCTCATCGTACCCGGCTCCGACGTGATCGTGACCGAGGTGATGACCAATCCGCTGCGCACCGGGCTCATCACCACGTTGCACGAGATGGGGGCCCGCATCGAAACCCTGGATGTGCGCGGCGATGCCGGCGAGGCGATGGCCGATTTCCGCATCCAGGCCTCGGGGCTCCATGGCGTCGACGTGCCGGCCGCGCGCGCCCCCTCGATGATCGACGAATATCCGATCCTGGCGGTCGCGGCCGCCTTCGCGCACGGCACCACCGTCATGCGCGGCCTCAAGGAGCTGCGGGTCAAGGAATCCGATCGCCTGGCCGCGGTGGCGGAGGGTCTGCGCCTCAATGGGGTCGCGGTCGAGATCGACGGCGACGACCTGATCGTCAAGGGCAGCGGGACGGTCGGGGGCGGCGGCCTGGTGGCGACCCACATGGATCACCGCATCGCCATGGCGTTCCTGGTGATGGGGCTCGCCTCCGCCAAGCCGGTCGGGATCGACGACAGTTCCTTCATCGCCACCAGCTTCCCGGGATTCGTGCCGATGCTGCGGGGGCTCGGGGCCGACCATTTCAGTGATCATCGCCATCGACGGGCCGGCGCGCTTCCGGCAAGGGCACGCTCGGCAAGCGGCTGGCGGCCCATTACGGCTTGCGGCATCTCGATACCGGCCTGCTCTACCGGGCAGTCGCCAAGGCCATGGTCGATGGCGGCTACCGGCTCGACGACACCGCCCATGCGGTGGCGGCCGCGCGTGCGCTCGATCCGGCGCGTTTCGACGAGCCGGCCCTCAAGAGCCACGCCACCGCCGAAGCCGCCTCGGTGGTTTCGGCCATTCCCGAGGTCAGGACTGCTCTTCTGGCCTTCCAGCGCGAGTTCGGCCGCGCGCCGCCGGGCGCGGTGCTGGACGGTCGCGACATCGGCACCGTCATTTTTCCCGATGCCGAGGTCAAGATTCTGGTAACCGCGGCCGCGCCGGAGCGGGCCCGCCGCCGGGCCCTCGAGCTGCAGGCGAGGGGGGCCAAGGCCAGCGAGGCCGAGATCCTCGCCGATATCCTGCGCCGGGATGCGCGCGACAGCCAGCGTTCGGTCGCGCCCCTCAAAGCCGCCCCGGATGCGCACTTGCTCGATACCACGCATTTGGATATAGACGCGGCATTCCGGGCCGCCGTCGATATCGTCGAAGCCGTCCGAGCAGGCCGGAAGCGCGGCTGACCGCGCTTCCGTCGTGGAGGGTTAAGCCTGCTCCGCCCGCTTCTCTACTGGCCGATTGCCGAGGGCCGACCGGATCCGAACCATCGTTTCGATCGCGCGTTTATGCGCCGGGGCCTCCGTTCGACGGGGGCGCCGAATGTCGCCGGGACCAAGAGTCGACCAGACTTGAAAGTCGCTGTGGCCTTCGGTGCGCGCCTTCGGGACGTTCATCAACGCAAATCCGGCACTGACCGCTATTCTTGGGAGTATTCATGGCCACTGCTGTCGCCACTGCCGCGCCGATGCACGAGGATTTCGCCGCCCTGCTCGATGAGTCGTTTGGAAACGGCAATCTGCAGGAAGGATCGGTCATCAAGGGGACCGTCGTCGGCATCGAGAAGGATGTCGCCGTCATCGACGTCGGCCTCAAGACCGAAGGCCGCGTGCCGCTGCGCGAGTTCTCCGGGCCCGGCCGGGCCAACGAGCTCAAGGTCGGCGATACGGTCGAGGTCTACCTGGAGCGGGTCGAGAACGCGCTCGGGGAAGCCGTCCTCTCGCGCGACAAGGCGCGCCGCGAGGAGAGCTGGGGCAAGCTCGAGAAGGCGTTCCAGGGCAACGAGAAGGTGACCGGCGTCATCTTCAACCAGGTCAAGGGCGGGTTCACGGTCGATCTCGACGGCGCGGTGGCGTTCCTGCCCCGCAGCCAGGTCGATATCCGGCCGATCCGCGACGTCACCCCGCTCATGAACGTGCCGCAGCCGTTCCAGATCCTGAAGATGGACCGCCGCCGCGGCAACATCGTGGTGTCGCGCCGCACCGTGCTGGAAGAGACCCGCGCCGAGCAGCGCCAGGAGCTGGTGCAGAATCTCGAGGAAGGCCAGGTCATCGACGGGGTGGTCAAGAACATCACCGATTACGGCGCCTTCGTGGATCTGGGCGGCATCGACGGTCTCCTGCATGTCACCGACATCGCCTGGCGGCGGGTCAACCATCCGACCGAGGTGCTGGCCATCGGCCAGCAGGTGAAGGTCAAGATCATCAAGATCAACCACGAGACCCACCGCATCTCGCTCGGCATGAAGCAGCTGCAGGACGATCCCTGGCAGGGCATCGAGGGCAAGTTCCCGGTCGGCACCCGCTTCAAGGGGCGCGTCACCAACATCACCGACTACGGCGCCTTCGTGGAGCTCGAGCCCGGCATCGAGGGCCTGATCCACGTCTCCGAGATGTCTTGGACCAAGAAGAACGTGCATCCCGGCAAGATCGTCTCCACCTCCCAGGAGGTCGAGGTGCAGATTCTCGAGGTCGATTCGGTCAAGCGCCGCATCTCGCTCGGTCTCAAGCAGACCATGCGCAATCCCTGGGAAGTGTTCATCGAGAAGTATCCGCCCGGCACCGAGGTCGAGGGCGAGGTCAAGAACAAGACCGAGTTCGGCCTGTTCCTCGGGCTCGACGGCGATGTGGACGGCATGGTCCATCTCTCCGACCTCGACTGGAAGCGGCCCGGCGAGCAGGTCATGGAGGAGTACAAGAAGGGCGACATGGTGCGCGCGCAGGTGCTCGACGTGGACGTCGAGAAGGAGCGCATCTCGCTCGGCATCAAGCAGCTCGAAGGCGATCCGTTCGCGACCGAGAGCGCCGGCGACATCAAGAAGGGCGCGGTGGTCACCGGCGAGGTCACCGAGGTCAAGGAATCCGGCATCGATGTGAAGATCATCGGCACCGACCTGATGGCCTTCATCAAGCGCTCGGAGCTCGCGCGCGATCGCGGCGAGCAGCGGCCGGAGCGCTTCGCGGTCGGCGAGAAGGTCGACGCGCGGGTCACCCAGTTCGACCGCCGCAGCCACAAGATCACGGTCTCCATCAAGGCCCTCGAGGTGGCCGAGGAGAAGGAGGCGATCGCCCAATACGGCTCCTCCGATTCGGGCGCGACGCTCGGCGACATCCTCGGCACCGCGCTCAAGCGCGCCGGTGAGAAGTCGGAGGAGAAGGCGGACGAGTAGCGAATGGGTGAGTGGTGAGTGGTCGGTAGTGAGTAGTCAGGTGACGCTTGGTCCACTCAGCCACGCACTACACCACTCACTCTCTCGCCACTCCCTGGTCGCTGCACTCTCGAGGAACCCGAACATGTCGCTCGATGCCGATCAAATCGTCGACCGCCGCCGGATTCGGCGCAAGCTGACCTTCTGGCGGGCCTTCGCGGTGGTGCTCGCCATTTGCCTGGTGATCGGGATCGGCGCCGTCTTGCGGGCGCCCGGTATGGACGTGCTCACCGGCGGTGCCGGCACCTCGATCGCCCGCATCCAGATCACCGGCCTCATCCGCAGCGATCAGGACCGGGTGGAGGCGCTCGACCGGCTCGCCCGCTCTCGCGTCAAGGCCGTGATCATTCACATCAACAGTCCGGGCGGCACCACCGCCGGTTCCGAGGAGCTGCACCGCTCGCTCATCGCGCTCAAGAGCAAGAAGCCGATGGTGGTCGTGGTCGACGGGCTGGCGGCCTCGGGGGCCTATATCGCGGCCATCGCGGCCGATCACATCGTGGCGCAGGAGACCTCGCTGGTCGGCTCGATCGGCGTGCTGTTTCAATTCCCCAACGTGGGCGAGCTCTTGGGCAAGCTCGGCGTCACCATGGAGGAGATCAAGTCCTCGCCGCTCAAGGCGGCGCCCAACGGCTTCGAGCCGACCAGCCCGGAGGCGCGCGCCGCCATCGCGGACCTGGTCAAGGATTCCTACGCCTGGTTTCGCGATCTGGTGAAGACGCGCCGGCAGCTCGATGATGCCGGGCTCGATCGCGTCGCCGACGGACGCGTCTTCACCGGCCGCCAAGGCGTCCCGCTGCGGCTGGTCGACGAGCTCGGCGACGAGCAGACCGCCATCGCCTGGCTGGCGAAGGAGAAGAACATCGACCCCAAGACCCCGGTTCGCGATTACTCGCTGGAGGGCCGCTTCAGCGATTTGACCTTCCTGCATACCGCTGCGAGCGCGATCCTGAGCGCGGCCGGGCTCGGTGCGCTCGCCCAGCATCTCGACGCGTGGGGCGCGGTGCAGACGGTGGATCGTCTCAACCTTGACGGTCTCTTGGCCCTTTGGCACCCTTGAGCCGGCAACTGGTTTCTTCGAAGGGGCAGGGCGGGGCGGCCACGATGATCAAATCCGAGCTTGTGCAGCGCATCTCCACGCAAAACCCGCACCTCTACCAGCGCGACGTGGAGAACATCGTCAACGCCATCCTGGGTGAGATCATCGCCGCCATGGCGCGCGGCGACCGGGTGGAGCTGCGCGGCTTCGGGGCGTTCTCGGTGAAGCATCGTCCGGCCCGCTCCGGGCGCAATCCGCGCACCGGCGCCCATGTCTCGGTCGACCGGAAATCGGTGCCGTTCTTCAAGACCGGCAAGGAAATGCGCGAGCGCCTCAACCGCCCCAATCCTTGAGCGGGCGGGCCCCAATGGTTCAGGCATGATCCGCAAGATCGTCACGGCGCTGCTGTTGATCGTGCTGGGGCTGGTGCTGATCGCGTTTGCGATCGCCAACCGCCAGGTCGTGACGGTCTCGCTCGATCCCTTCGATCAAGCCGATCCGGCATTGGCGGTTTCGCAACCCATGTACCGGGTCGTGTTCGTGGTGCTGATCGCCGGCGTGGTGATCGGAGGCTGCGCGGCCTGGCTGCGGCAGGCGCGGTGGCGGGGGCGGGCGCGGCGGGCCGAGGCGCAGCTGAGCACCCTGCGGGCCCGCACGCCGGCCGAAGCCGGCCCGGCCGCCGCGGGGCCGCGTCTGGTGATCCCGCCGCCGGCCGCTTGACGGACTCCACATTTCTGCAAAATGCGCTAAAGCCGGGGTGGAAATGGCCGTAGGGCCGTAGGATGGGTTGAGCTCAAAGGGCGTTCACGCCCGTCTTCGCGGGCTATGCGATACCCATCAGCCGCGGTTGATGGGTTTCACAAGAGTTCAACCCATCCTACAAGTCGCCACCTGGAGCCGGCATGCCCATCCTGATCAAAATCTGCGGCCTGACGACGCCGGTTGCGCTCGATGCGGCGCTCGAGGCCGGGGCCGATCTGGTGGGCTTCGTGTTCTTTGCGCCGTCGCCGCGCCATATCGGCTTCGAGGCGGTGCGCTCGCTCGGGGAGCGGGTGCAAGGCCGGGCCCGCAAGGTCGCGGTCACGGTCGATGCCAATGACGAGCTCCTGAAATTGTGCGTCGCCGCCCTCAAGCCCGACCTGCTGCAGCTGCATGGCAAGGAGACGCCGGAACGGGTCGCCGTCATCCGTTCGATGTTCCGGCTGCCGGTGATCAAGGCGCTCCCGATCAGCCAACGCGCCGACCTGTCGTCGGTCCAGCTCTACGCCAAGGTGACCGACATGCTGATGTTCGATGCGCGGGCGCCGCGTGCCGCCAGCCGTCCGGGCGGCCATGGCCAGTCTTTCGACTGGCACCTGTTGGAGAATCTCACCATGCCGGTGCCGTTCATGCTGTCCGGCGGCCTCGATGCCGGCAATGTCGCCGAGGCCTTGCGCATCACCCGGCCCGACGGCCTCGACGTATCCTCCGGGGTCGAGCACGCTCCCGGCGAGAAGGATGCCGGCATGATTTCGGGCCTTCATCCGGACCGTGCGCGATGCCGATGCCAAGATGCCGCCGCGCGCCGAATCGCGCCGGCCGGCCGCGCGCGGCCTGAGCTAGTCCCTGAAAGCGGTGTCGATGTCAGTCCAGCAACCCAACTCTTTCCGCACCGGTCCCGACGAGCGCGGGCATTTCGGCATCTATGGGGGCCGCTTCGTGGCCGAGACCCTGATGCCGCTGATCCTGGATCTGGACCGGGCCTATGCGCAGGCCAAGGCCGATCCCGCCTTCCGGCACGAGATGGAATTCCATCTCACCCATTACGTGGGCCGGCCCTCGCCGCTCTATTTCGCCGAGCGCATGACGCAGCATTGCCGCCAGAGCGCGCCCGGACCTTCGGCGGGAGCAAAGATCTATTTCAAGCGCGAGGACCTCAACCACACCGGCGCCCACAAGGTGAACAACGTGCTCGGCCAGATCATGCTGGCGCGCCGCATGGGCAAGCCGCGCATCATCGCGGAGACCGGGGCCGGCATGCATGGGGTGGCGACCGCCACGCTGTGCGCCAAGTTCGGTTTGCGCTGCATCGTCTATATGGGGGCGGTCGATGTCGAGCGGCAGCAGCCCAACGTCATGCGCATGCATGCGCTCGGCGCCGAGGTGCGGCCGGTCGTCTCCGGCTCCAACACCCTCAAGGATGCCATGAACGAGGCCCTGCGGGACTGGGTCACCAACGTGTCCGACACCTTCTATTGCATCGGCACGGTCGCGGGCCCGCATCCCTATCCGATGATGGTGCGCGATTTCCAATCGGTGATCGGCAACGAGACCCGCGAGCAGATGACGGCGGCGGAAGGCCGCCTGCCGGATTTGCTCATCGCCTGCATCGGCGGCGGCTCCAACGCCATGGGGCTGTTTCATCCATTCCTCGACGACCCGCAGGTCGAGATCTACGGCGTCGAAGCGGCCGGCCATGGCCTCACCGGGCTGCATGCGGCTTCGATCGCGGGCGGCCGGCCCGGCGTGCTGCACGGCAACCGCACCTATCTGCTGATGAACGAAGACGGTCAGATCGACGAGGCCCATTCGATCTCGGCCGGCCTCGATTATCCCGGCATCGGGCCCGAGCATGCCTGGCTCAACGACATCAAGCGGGTCCAATACCTGTCCGCCACCGACGACGAGGCGGTGGCGGCATTCGGCCTGTGCGCGCGGCTCGAAGGCATCATCCCGGCGCTCGAGCCCGCCCATGCGCTCGCCCGGGTGCTGGATATCGCGCCCGCCAAGCCCGCCGACCATCTCATGGTGGTGAACATATCGGGGCGCGGCGACAAGGACCTGACCAGCGTCGACGAATACCTGAAACGGCACGCCGCATGAGCAAGCGAATGGAGCAGCGCTTCGCCGCGCTCGCGCGCGAAGGCCGCGCCGCCCTGGTCACCTTCGTGACCGCCGGCGATCCCGATCCCGCGACCTCGCTCGCCATCCTGCGGGCGCTGCCGGGCGCCGGCGCCGACGTGATCGAGCTCGGCATGCCGTTCACCGATCCGATGGCGGACGGGCCCGCCATCCAGGCCTCCTCGCTGCGGGCGCTGAAGGCCGGCCAGAACATGAAGAAGACGCTCGCCATGGTGGCGGAGTTCCGCCGCGGCGATGCCGCGACCCCGCTGGTCCTGATGGGCTACTACAATCCGATCTACATCTACGGGGTCGCGCGCTTTCTGGTCGATGCCGCGGCGGCCGGCGTGGACGGTCTGATCGTGGTCGATCTGCCGCCCGAGGAGGACGAGGAGCTGTGCCTGCCGGCGCTTGCGGCCGGGCTCAATTTCATCCGCCTCGCCACCCCCACTACCGACGACAAGCGCCTGCCGGCCGTGCTCGCCAATACTTCGGGCTTCGTCTACTACGTCTCCATCACCGGCATCACCGGGGCGGCGGCGCCCGACACCGGCGAGGTCGCGGCCGCGGTCGCCCGCATCAAGCGCCACACCGCGCTCCCGGTCGCGGTCGGCTTCGGGGTGCGGACACCCGCGCAGGCGCGCGCCATCGCGGCGGTCGCCGACGCCGTCGTGGTCGGCTCGGCGCTCGTCGACGCGCTCAAGCAAACCCTGACGGCGGACATGAAGGCGACGAAATCGAGCGTCACAGCGGTCACCGACCTGGTCGCCGAGCTGGCGCAGGGCGTGCGCGCGGCAAGGCGGGTGGCGGCGGAGTGAGCGGCGCGGAACTTGTAGCCCGGATGGAGCGAAGCGCAATCCGGGACCTCGCTCGATGCCAGGCTGTCCCGCATTGCGCTGCGCTTCATGCGGGCTACATAGACGATGATTTGCCGAGGAACGCCATGAACTGGATCTCCAACGTCGTGCGGCCGAAGATCCGCAGCTTTCTCAACCGGCGCGAGACGCCGGAGAATCTCATGGATCAAATGCCCGGAAACCGGGCAGCTGGTGTTCTACAAGGACGTCGAGTCCAACCAGTTCGTCATTCCGGGCTCGAACTACCACATGCGCATGGGGGCGGCGGCGCGGCTCAAATCCATGTTCGACGGCGAGACCTGGTTCGACATCGCGGTGCCGGACGTGCCGGTCGATCCGCTCAAGTTCCGCGACGAGCGCCGCTACACCGACCGGCTCAAGGATGCGCGCCTCAAGACCGGCACCACCGATGCCATCAAGCTCGGCTATGGCAAGCTCGACGGCCTGCCGGTGGTGATCGCCGTACAGGATTTCGATTTCATGGGCGGCTCGCTCGGCATGGCGGCCGGCGAGGCGGTGGTCAAGGGCCTGCAGACCGCCGTCGACAAGAGCACGCCCTTCATCATGTTCGCGGCCTCCGGCGGTGCCCGCATGCAGGAGGGCATCCTGGCCTTGATGCAGCTGCCGCGCACCACCGTGGCGGTGCAGATGCTGCGCGAGGCCCGCAAGCCCTATCTGGTGGTGCTCACCAATCCGACCACCGGCGGCGTCACGGCGTCCTACGCCATGCTGGGCGACGTCCACATCGCCGAGCCGGGCGCGCTCATCGGCTTCGCCGGGCCGCGCGTCATCGAGCAGACCATCCGCGAGAAGCTGCCGGAAGGCTTTCAGCGCGCCGAATATCTCAAGGAGCACGGCATGGTGGACATGGTGGTGCACCGCCATCAATTGCGCGCCACGCTCGCCAATCTGTGCCGGCTCCTGACCAAGTCGCCGGCCCCCGAGGCCACCAGCAATCTGCCGGTACCGGCGCACGCCTGAAGCGTTCGCGGGAAGAAGGCATGCGCCGGATTTGATCCCGGGTGGAGTGCGATTTTCCGCTCCGGACGTGCGACAATCCCAAAAATGTCACCGCGCCGGCTTACTCCCATCGCATGACCCAGATCGATTCCATCGTCACGCGGCTGTTGGGGCTGCATCCCAAGCTGATCGATCTCACGCTCGATCGCATGTGGCGCATCCTGGATGCGCTCGGCCATCCGGAGCGCTCCCTGCCGCCGGTCATCCACGTCGCCGGCACCAACGGCAAGGGCTCGACCATCGCGTTCATGCGGGCGATCCTGGAGGCGGCGGGGCTACGGGTGCACGTCTATACCTCGCCGCATCTGGTGCGCTTCAACGAGCGGTTCCGGCTCGGCGCGGTGGGCGGCGGGCGGCTCGCCAGCGACGCCGAGCTCGCCGAAACCTTGAGCGAATGCGAGCGCGTCAACGCGGGCGCCCCCATCACGGTGTTCGAGATCACCACCGCGGCCGGATTGCTGCTGTTCGCGCGCCATGCGGCCGACATTCTGCTGCTCGAGGTCGGGCTCGGCGGCCGGCTCGATGCCACCAATGTGATCGAGCGGCCGCTCGCCACCGTGGTGACGCCGGTCGCGCTCGACCATGCGGAATTCCTCGGCGACACGCGTCGCCGCGATCGCGGCCGAGAAAGCCGGCATCTTCAAGCCGGACGTGCCGGCGATCGTGGCGGCGCAGCCGCGTGAGGCGCTGGCGGTGATCGAGCGGCAGGCGGCGCGGCTGCACGCCCCGATCCGGATCGCGGGCGAGGACTGGACCGCCACCGAGGAGCGCGGCCGGCTGGTCTATCAGGACGATGCCGGGCTGATCGATCTGCCGGCCCCCAAGCTCTATGGCCGCCATCAGTTCGAGAATGCCGGCCTCGCCATCGCGGCGCTGCGGGCGGTCGACACGCTGAAGCTTCCGCCCGCCGCCTTCGAGGGCGTCGCCAAGGCGGAATGGCCGGCCCGCATGCAGCGGCTGTCGAGCGGCGCGCTCGCCGCGCTGGTGCCGCCGGGCGGCGAGCTGTGGCTCGACGGCGGCCACAATCCGGACGGCGGACGCGTCATCGCGAGCGCGCTCGCCGATCTGGAGGAACGGGTCTCGCGGCCGCTGGTGCTCATCGTCGGCATGCTCGCCAACAAGGACGGCGCCGGCTTTCTGCGCAACTTCACCGGCCTGGCGCGGCGCGTCGTGACGGTGCCGGTCCCGCAGCAGAAAAACGCCTGGCCGGCCGCCGCCCTTGCGGACGCCGCCCGCGCCATCGGGTTGCCGGCGCAGGAAAGTCCGGACCTCGAGACGGCGCTCGCCGCCATCGGGCGCTTCGACCTCGATCAGCCCCCGCGCATCCTCATCACCGGCTCGCTCTACCTGGCCGGCGCCGCGCTCGCCCTCAACGGCACGCCGCCGGATTGATGGTGCGCCATCAGTGTCATCACCGGGCTTGTTCCCGGTGATCTCGCTTAGGAAGGCACCGTCGTGCCAACCTGAGCGCGCTATGCCCGAAGATGACAAATGAAATGTCCTGCCCGATTTGCGACCCCCGGCATCGCCATGTTAGCAACGCGCGTTCAGGGATCAGGAATTTGCAAGGCCGGAGCTCATGAGCATGACGGACATGTCGGATCTGAACGAGCGCCTGCTGGCGGGCGAGCGGGTCCTCTGGTCGGGCCGGCCGGCGCAGGGTTTTCTGCTCACCAGCCGGGATGCGGCGCTTATTCCCATGAGCCTCTTGTGGGGCGGCTTCGCGGTCTTTTGGGAGACCATGGTGGTCACCCAGCAGAAGACCCCCGGCTTCTTCGCCCTTTGGGGCATTCCGTTCGTGCTCATCGGTCTTTATTTTATTGTAGGTCGTTTCCTGCTCGATGCCTGGATCCGCAGCGGCATGCTCTATGCCGTCACCGACAAGCGCATCCTGATTTCCCGTTCGGGGCCGTTTGCGAAGTTCACTGCCGTGAGCCTCGACCGCCTGCCGGACGCCAGCATCACGGAGAATTCCGGTGGTCGCGGCACCATCCGGTTCGGCGAGCCGACGCCGATGTGGGGGCGCCGCAACAGTATGGCGTCCTGGACGCCGTCACTCGACCCCACGCCGCAATTCATCGCTATCGAGGATGCCCGCAGCGTGTTCGATCAGGTGCAGCGCGCCTCCCGCGGCGGCGCTTGAGACCCGTCAATGCGGCCGTAGGGTGGGCATTGCGCCTGCTCGGCCCATAAGGAATTTGCGCGGCGCTGGCGCAATGCCCACGCGGAACGCGCTCTCCGGAAGGCGCTAAAATGAAATCGCCGGGAGCAACCCGGCGATCAGACTTCCGAGCCCGTAGCTCCGCCCTCACATGGCGCCGGTGATCCACTGCTCCAGCTTTTGCTTGGGCGCGGCGCCGACCTGGCGCGAGGCCATCTCGCCGTTCTTGAACAGCATCAGGGTCGGGATCGACATGACGCCGTATTTGGAAGCGGTCTGCGGGTTCTCGTCCACATTGAGCTTGACGATCTTGACCTTGCCGTTGAGCGCGCCGGCCGCGATCTCCTCGAGCGCCGGTGCGATCATGCGGCAGGGGCCGCACCACTCGGCCCAGAAGTCCACCACGACCGCCCCGGTTGCCTTCAACACCTCGGAATCGAAGTCCGCGTCCGAAACCTTGCCAACCGCCGAAACCTTGTCAGCCGCCATGGGAATTACCTCGTTGTGCTTGCCGCCGGAGAATCGCCCCGAGCGATCCGCCCTGATTGGAAATCGAAACTATGAACGCGGCGTCAAAGCGTCAAGGCGGCTTCACAGGGAGGTGAGGGCGCGGTCGAGCATCTCGGCAGAAATCTCCATGAGATCAGGCACATCGGTCCAGACCAGGGCGGCCCGGATGCTGCGGTCCGGATAGATGCGCGCCAGCACCGCCCGGTAGAGGGCGAGCTGCCGCACGTATCCGGGCGGGACGTCTTGCAGCCGCCGGGGGGCCGGCCGGTTGGTCTTGTAGTCCGCGATCAACACCCCGCCAGGCGTGACGGCGAGCCGGTCCACTTGGCCGGAGACCGCCACGGTCCGGCCATTGGTCGCGATGCGGCCCACGATCGGCACCTCGGCCCGGCTGTCGGGGCCGAACAGGTCGGCAAAGCGCGGGTCTTCCAATACCAACCGCACCTGCTCGATCATGCCGTCGCGCTCGGGCGCCGAGAACAGCGTCGCGGCACGCTCGAGATGGCGACGCGCCGCCTCCGCCCGCCGCTCCGGCGCAATCGCGGGCAGCGCCTGCAGCAGCCGGTGCACCAGCGTGCCGCGGGCCAGCGCCTTGGCCCGCTCGCTCGCGCCGCCGCCGGCGGTCGGGCCGATCGCGATGCCTTCGTCTTCGGCGAGCGAGGGCGACAGGCTGCGCTCCGGCACCTGATCTTGCGGCGCCTCCTGATCGAGCCAAGCCGGCCGCGTGGCGCCGGCCGCGCTCGCCATCGCCACGGCGTTCTGATTGGCCGCTTCGATCTCGGCCGGCAGCGCGCTGCGCAAGCGCCAGACCATGCCGTCGCCGTCGTCCGCCGGCTCCTCGGCGGCAACCGGGGTCAGGGCCGCGTGCACCAGATCGTACCAGCAGCCCGGCGGCTTGCCGCGCTCCCCACCGCGCCGCAGACCACCAGCCGGTCGGCCGCCCGGGTCATCGCGACATAGAGCAGGCGCCGGTGCTCGTTCTCCGCCGCTTCGCTCGCCGTCAGGCGGGCGGCGGCGACGAGCGGCACGTCGTCGTCCTTGCGCCCCAGCCAGACCATGGGCCCGGGCGTGTCCGCGAGACCGGCCCGGGCGGCGAGCCGCAGCAGCCGTGGCTGGCGCTGCGGCGGTCCTGCCGGCGGCGTGGTGGTGTCGGCCAGAATGACGATCGGGGCCTCCAGCCCCTTGGCGCCGTGCACCGTCATCACCCGCACCTCGTCGCGGCTGATCTCCATGTCGCGCTTGACCTCCGCATTGGCGCTGCGCAGCCACGCCACGAAGCCTTGCAGCGATGCCGGCTGCCGGCGTTCGTAGTCGAGCGCGATGTTGAGGAATTCATCGAGCGCGTCGGTGGCCTCGGCGCCCAGCCGCGCCAGGAAGCGTTTGCGCCCGCCTTCCGGACCGAGCACCCGCCCGTAGAATCCGAACGGCGTCTCGCGCAGCGCCGCCGCCGCCAGCCGATCGAGCCGCGCTGCAGCGTCGGCGAGCCCAGGATGCGCCGCCGCCTTGGCGCGCAGCGCCTGGCGCAGCGTTCCGGCGCGTTGCCAGGCGAGCCCGAACAGGGCGTCCTCGTCGAGGCCGAACAGCGGGCTCTTGAGCACGGTCGCGAGCGCGAGGTCGTCGTCGGGCAGCAACAGCGCGTCGGCCAGCGCCAGCAGATCCATCACCGCGATGTGCTCGGTCAGGATCAGCCGATCGGCGCCCGCGACCGCGATCCCGGCATTTTTCAATGCCCGGATGATGGCCTCGAACAGCGGCCCGCGCTGGCGCACCAGGATGAGAACATCGCCGGGCGTGGCGGCGTGACGCCGTTCGCCGTCGCCGACCCGCACCCCGCGCCCGATCCAGCCGCCGACGCTTGCAGCAATGCGGCGCGCCAGCGCCACCCGGGGGCTCGTCTCCGAGGTGGTGTCGAAGGGCGCATCCCAGCCCTCGAGCTCAGCGGCCTTCTCGGGCTCGGCCAAGGGCCAGATTTCCACCAGCCCCGGCGCCTTGCGGCGCACGGCGGTATGGACGGTCGCCACCGGATCGTCGAGGCCGCGAAACGCGCCGGGCGTACCAAACACCAGATCGACCGCATCGAGCACGATCTGGACGGAGCGGAACGAGTGCTTGAGCTCGAGCGGCAGGAAGGCGAGCCCGGCCGCCGCATAGGTGCGCATGAAGCCGCGGCGTTTCTGCGCGAAGGCCTCCGGCAACGCGCCCTGGAACGAGAAAATCGATTGCTTGTCGTCGCCGACCGCGAAGATCGTGCGCCCGAGCTCTCCGCGGGCGCCTTCGCCGGTGGCGAATTCGCTCACCAGCCGCTCGATCACCTCCCACTGCCGCGGGCTCGTATCCTGCGCCTCGTCGATCAGCACGTGGTCGATGCCGAGATCGAGCTTGTAATGCACCCAGGCGGCTTCCACGCGGTTGAGCAGCTCGCCGGTCTTCTCGATCAGGTCGTCATAATCGAGCAGGCCGCGGCGGTCCTTCTCGGCCCGAAAGCTCGCGATGACGGTGCCCGCGATGGTGATGAGCGCCGCGGTGCGATCACGGGTCTTGGCGGCGCGCCAGCGCGCCAGCAGGCTGCCGATGCGTGCCTGCTCGGCGATGAGGCGCTGCGCCAGGGCCGGATACCGGTTGTTGAAGGCCTTGCTGACCACGCTCTTGCGCGGCTCGCCTTTATTGGTGAAAAAAATCGACCAGTACATCCTGAGGCGCTCGAGGCCTGCGAGCGTCTCCAAATGGCCGAAATTGTTGCTCTGCTTGATGTCGGCGTCGCCGCCTTCCATGAGCGCGGCCCGGATCGCGGGCCATTCGGTCTCCGCGATCAGGGAATCCGTGAAGAACTGCGCCTCGATGGCGGCCGTGGTCTCGCCGGGGCGCAGGCCGAGCGCATCCGTGAGCTCGACGATCGCGGCCTCTATGCCGCCAGCTTGGTCGATCCAGCCCATCAGGCCGGTGCGCTTGCGGATCGCCTCGCTCAAGACATCCCGAAAGCTCTGGTCGCTCACCGATCCGATGACGGTGGCGAGCGCACGGCCCAGCGCCCCGTCCCGATTGGCCGCACCTTCCAGCAAGGCATTGAAGGTGAGCTGATCGAGCAGTTGCGATTCCGACGCCTCATCGAGCACCGCGAAGCGCGCCGGCACATTGGCCTCGAACGGAAATTGCTGCAGCAGCCGGGTGCAGAACGCATGGATGGTCTGCACCTTGAGGCCGCCCGGCGTCTCCAGGGCCTGGGCGAAGAGGCGGCGCGCGCGGGCGCGGCGCTCGGGCTGCGGCCGCTCGCTCGACATGGCCTGGATGGAGTCGTCGAGGCTGCGGTCGTCGAGCGCAGTCCATTGCGCCAGCTTCTCGAACACGCTGGTCGCCATGTTGGCGGCGGCCGCCTTGGTGAAGGTGAGGCAGAGGATTTTGCCCGGCGGCGTGCCGTCGAGCAGCAGGCGGATCACGCGCTGCGCCAGCACATAGGTCTTGCCCGAGCCCGCATTGGCGGAGACCCAGGCCGAGACGGAAGGATCGGAGGCGTCGCGCTGGCGCTCCAGCACCTCGCCCGGAATCTCAGGTGCTGCCGTCATCGCCGGCCTCCGCATCGTCGCCCAGGCCGCCGCTCAGTGACCATTCCTTCACCCGCGCCAGATGGTCGTAGTCGCCGTAGCTGCGGCCCTGGAACATGGGCCGCTCGCGCGACCGGTAGGGCGTGGCCGGATCCTCGAATTGGCGCGCCACCTCGGCGAGCTTCTGCAACGCGCGGTCCGCCTGCTGGTCCGGGGTCGAGGTCTTGAAGTCGAGCGATTTTTCCTCGCCGCCCGGATCGCCGCCGCGCAGCGACACGTAGACGAGCGCGGCGATCGATGCCCCGGGCGGAATATCGGCGAATTGGCCGGCGCGCAGGATGGCGCCTTCGAGCGTGAGCTGGGGCGAAAGGCCGGCCGCCACCTGGCGGGCGGTCGGCACCTGTCCGGTCTTGTAGTCCAGGATCGCGTAGGCACCGCCGCCCAGCCGCTCGATGCGGTCGGCACGCGCCGAGAGGTGAAAGCTGCGGCCACCGAGCGGGATTTCGATCTCGCCGCGGATTTCCGCCTGCACGGCTTCCACATGGGCGCGCCTCTTGGTTTCCCAATCCGCGAACCAGCGCGCGA
This sequence comes from uncultured Alphaproteobacteria bacterium, assembly GCA_963744275.1. GTDB lineage: Bacteria > Pseudomonadota > Alphaproteobacteria > Rhizobiales > Xanthobacteraceae > VAZQ01. The sequence goes on along the minus strand of CAVUSX010000010.1, from coordinate 81,133 downwards.
TGCGCTCATAGCGCGGCCACCAGAAGGCGCGCGCTTCCGGAAACTCCTCCAGCGGCGCGAAGTGTCGGCGGCCGAGCGCCAGCAACTGTTCGAGCGCGTCCGCCGGCAGGGCTTTGGCAAAGGCCTGGGTGAAATCCCCGATGGCGCCGTGGATCACGGTGCCGCGGTCGGCGGCGCCCGGTGCCGTGTCGATTTGATCGAGCGGGAACAGCCGCAGGATGTGCTTGGCATAGATCGTGTAGGGATCGCGCAGCCAATGCTCGATCTCGGTGACCGATAGCCTGGCCGGGCGCGCCGCGACCGGCGGCCGCGGGACCGGCCGCGGCGTCGATCGCGGCGGCGCATTCGGCCGGTCGAGCGCGCGCGCCCAATGGAGATATTTCTCGCCGTGCTGGAGCGCGCTCTGCCAGCGCGGGCCCGCCACCGCGGCGAGCCGCTGCACGAAGCGCGACGCCACCGTAGGCGCCCCGGCGAGCTTGGCGGCGCGCGTCAAGATCACCTCGCGGGCGCCCAGCATTTGGGCGAAGTCGTGGGCCGAAAGACCGATGCGCCGCTCCGGCAGATCGAGCCCGAGCTCGAGCCGCATCGGCCGGCTCAGCCAGGCGTCGCTGCGCGCTTCCGGCGGCCAGGTGCCTTCGTTCAATCCGCCCAGCACCAGGCGATCGCTGCTGGTGAGACGCGCTTCGAGCGGCCCCAGGATTCGCACCCGCACGCCCGGCTGCCCGGGCCGCCGCACCACCCGGTCCGCGATGGCGGCGCCGAACAGGTCCGGATAATCGGCGAGCGCGACCGGTAGGTCGGCGGCTGGCAGCCCGGCCGCGACCGCATCGAACACTTGGCCGAGCGCGCTTCCGTCAGTTCCGGCGAACCCCGCCGGCGCGCCGGCATCGTCCTGCGACAATGCCGCGATGATCTCGCGGTGGCGCGCCGCCACCGACCCGAACGCATGCGGGCCGCGCCCCAGCGTTTCGAGCGGCGCCAGCGCGGCTGAAAGCCGCCCGATCAGCTCGGCGGCGGCGTTGAAATCATTCTCGGTAAGATCGGCGCGCGGATCGGAGCGGTGCAGATCGGAGCGCTCTCCGCGCCGGAGCTTGCCGAGCTCCTCGCGCAAGGCCGTCAGCGCGCGTGCCAGGCCGGCGCTGCCGGGTCGCGGCCGCGGTCCGCGCAGGATCGCGCGCTCGAGCACCGCAACGGCTCGGCGATGCGCGCCTTCCGGGGCCGCGAGCCGCGTCAACGGATGCTTGAGCAGCGCCAGCAGGCCGACCGGCGCCAGCCCCTCGACGGCGGCCTGCGCGCAGAGGCGGGCAAACAAACCAGCCGGCGTGTCGGCGAGCTGGTCGCCGCCGGAATCGTCGACCGCGACGCTCCAGCGCGCCAGCGCCGCCAGCACCCGGCGGGCGAGCTGGCGGTCGGGCGTGACCAGCGCGGCGGTCTTGTGGGGTTCGGTGAGCGCTTCGCGCAGCGCGATCGCGATCGCCAGCGCCTCCTCCTCGGCATTGGCGGCTTCGACGCAGGAGAGCCCCGCGAGCGCCGCCTCCGCCTGCGCCACGAAGCTCGCCTCGCCGGTGCGCGCGCGCCACAGGTCGGTCGCGGCGGCCGGCCGGAAGGCTTCCGACACCAGCGGCTCGCGGCCGCGGCCTGCCGGATCAGCGAGCCGCACCACCTCGTCGCGTCGGAGCCCCAAGCGCGTCAGCAAGGCCTGCAGGGCGAATTGAGGATGCGCGGCGACCGGGCCCGCAAACCCCGCCCCGGCTCCGCCGGCCGGGGAAGGGCCCGCGATCAGGCGCCAGGACTCCTCGTCGAGATCGGTGTCGAGTCCGGGCAGCACCACGGCGCCGTTTGGCAGCTTCGCCACCGCGGCCATGAGCTCGGCGGTCGCCGGAATCGAGCCGGTCGATCCGGCCGCGATCACCGGGCCGGGACTGCGGGCGAGGCGGCCCGCCTCCGCCTTGATCAGCGCGTTGCGCTGCACGGAAGCCTCTATCATGCCGCGCTCGGCCAGAATCTGCGGCCAGGCCGAGCGGGCGATCTTGAGGAAATCGAGCGTGAGCTGCCAGTATTTGTCAAGATGGTCCGGCACCAGATCGTCGAGCCGGTCCCAGGACACACCGCGGGTGGTCATGTCGTCGATGAGCCGGCCGAGGTCGTCGGCGAGCGCGAGCGCAGTCGCCGGATGATTGGCGATGAGCGGTGCCTCGCCGGGGTGCTGCGGCGCGAGCCGGCCGGCCCAGGCCAGCACCAGCCGCGCCAGCAGCAGCCGCCGCTCGATGCCGCCGAGCGCATCCTGCAGCTCGAGCGTATCGGGCAGGTCGGGCGCCGCGACGCCGCTCGCTGCCTGATCGAACAGGATCTCGTCCTCGTCCACGTCCCCGATCGGGACGATGCGCGGCAGGATCGCGGCCTCGAGCCCGCTCACCTCGAGAAACATGTCGCGCGCCAGCCGGCAGGCGCGCCGCGTCGGCAGATAGATGGTGGCACAGGCGAGCGCCAGCGGATCGCGGCCATGCCCGGCGTCTCGCGCCGGCGCGAAGCCCGCCACCAGCGTTCCGTCCAGGAGCGCCCGGATCAGCGTCGGCAGGAACGGCACCGAGGCAGGAATGGTGAAGACGCGCGGCGTGTGGACCATGGGGTGATGTGTTTAATGGTGGCCGCGCCAAGCGCGGGACATGCGATTGGAACGATCGATTCGTCGGCACGGGAAGCCAAGTGATCATCCGCCTTTGCGAATGATCACACAACGTTTTCCGCGCGTGTGCCGAATGAACGCAATGCCAACCGGGTGCCGCTGACTGACTGCGCCCAATTCGCTATCCTGCGCAAGGGGACGCGGTCCTCCGGGCTTGGCGATTCCATGCGGCGGCCGCGGCGGTGCCAGCCGGGCGACGAAACAGGAAAGGCGGATCAGGATGTCCTCGTTCGGGTTGAGCAAGATCGCGCTCGCAGCCGGCACTTTGGCGGGGGCGATGTGGGTGGCGGCGCCGGCCGTGGCGCAGCAAAGAGAAGCGCCGCCGAATTTCTCCGGGGACGGGGTCGCGTGGCTTGCGGTCGGGGGCGGCGGGAGTGGCTTTGCTCCGGTGGCGGGGCGGGTGCCGCCGCTCGGCGCCGACCCTGCACATCCCTACGTGCCCAACAACAACAAGGAGGGCCGGCAACCGACCGACCGGATCGGTGATCTTTCCAATTCGAACCTGCGGCCGTGGGTGAAGGAGGCGATGAAGAAGGACATCGAGGACGTGCTCGCGGGCAGGAAAATCGCCTTCACGCCGCGCTCGAGCTGCATGCCGAGCGGCGTTCCGGGCTTCATGGCCTATGGCGGCGGCGCCTTCGCGACCTATTTCCTGCAAACCCCCAAGGAGGTCTGGATCATCTTTTCGGGCGAGCAGGAGGTGCGGCGCGTCTACCTCGATGTCCCCCATACCGCCGATCCGAAACCGTCCTGGTATGGCGAATCCGTCGGCCACTACGAAGGCGACACGCTGGTCGTCGACACGATCGGGCAGAATGCCAGGATTCCCGTCGATCCGTTCCGCACCCCGCACACCGAAAAGCTGCATGTCGCGGAACGCTGGCGCATGGTCGACAACGAGCAAGCGATGGAGGTTACGGTCACGGTGGAGGACCCCGACACCTACTATGCGCCGTGGTCCGGCGTGCGGCATTATCGGCGGGTGCACCAGGATTACGTCGAACGCAGCTGCGCCGAGAACCCCCAGCAATTGGTCGACTGGCACATCCCGGTCGCGAGCAAGCCGGATTTCTGAGCGGAGATGCTGGGCGCCGGCCTACCTTGACGCAACGCCAGCCCCGTCGGCGCTGCACATCCCGGTACCAAGGCGCTCCGAAAGCGCCTATCATCAGGGCAATTCGGTGAAGAACATCAGGGAGAACGTCATGACAGATGACCCGATTCCACGGCGCCGCTTTCTGGTTGGTGCCGGCACTGCGCTCGCCACGGGTCTTGCTTCGACCGTTCCGGGTGAAGCGCAGACCGCACCGACGGCCGTGGCCGCCGCACGCGCCGAGCCTGCGGCTTTGCTGGCGCTGACCGCGACCGAGGCCGCCTTTGTTTCCGCGGCGGTCGACGCTTTCATTCCGGCCGACGAGCTTTCGCCATCGGGCACCGATTGCGGGCTCGTGACCTTCATCGATCGCCAGCTCGCGAGCGCCTGGGGCGGCGGCGCCAAGATGTATCGCAGCGGTCCGTTCCAGAAGGGCAAGCCCGAGCAGGGTTACCAGCTCGCCTTGACCCCGAAGGAGTTCTTCGAGGCCGGCATTGCCGAGGCCAACGCGTGGTCGCGCAAGACTTACGGGAAGGAATTCGATCGTCTCGCGCCCGCCGACCGGATTGCGGCGCTCAAAGCCATGGAAGGGGGCAAAGCCGAATTCGTCGGCTTGGGCTCGGGGCCGTTCTTCCGGGCGCTGCTCGCCATCGCGATGGAAGGCTTCTTCTCCGATCCGATCTACGGCGGCAATCGCGATAAGGCCTCCTGGAAGATGCTCGGCTTCCCTGGCCTGCCCGCGACCTATGCCGGCAAGTTCGATGAGTACCTCACCAAGCGCTACACGGCGCCCCCGCAATCCATCGCTGACTTTTCTTGAGGGAGGCCACCATGGCTGTGCGATTGAAGGAAGTCGATGCGGTGATGATCGGCATGGGCTGGACCGGCGCCATTCTGGCGCGCGAGCTCACCAAGGCCGGGCTTTCGGTCGTCGGACTGGAGCGCGGTCAAGACCGCACGCCGGGCGAGAACTTCACCTTGCCGAGCATTCGCGACGAGTTGCGCTACGCGCAACGTCTCGAGCTGATGCAGGACAATTCGACCGATACGATCACCTTCCGCAACGCGGCAGCGGAAACCGCGCTGCCTATTCGTCGCTTCGGCGCATTCTTGCCCGGCGAAGGCGTCGGCGGGTCGGGACTGCATTGGGGCGCGCTGCACTGGCGCTTCCAGCCCTCGGACTTTCGTCTGCGCAGCTATCTGACCGAGCGCTATGGAGCGAACTCCATCCCCGAGGACATGACGATCCAAGACTGGCCCGTAAGCTACGACGAGCTCGAGCCGCACTATGATCGTTTCGACAAGCTTTGCGGGGTGTCGGGCAAAGCCGGAAATCTGAAAGGCGCGATTGTTCCGGGCGGCAATCCGTTCGAGGGACCGCGCAGCGACGAATATCCGAACAAGCCGATCAAGACATCTGCGCCAGGCATGATGTTCGCGGACGCCGCCAGGAGCCTGGGCTACCATCCGTTCCCGGCACCGGTCGCCATCGCGAGCGAGTCCTACCGCAATGTCGAGGGGGTCCAGCTCGGCGCTTGCGAATATTGCGGCTACTGCAACCGGATGGCCTGCGAGGCCAACGCCAAGGCTTCCGCCAACACCACCGTTCTGCCGGTGCTGCGGCCCGAGCCGAAATTCGAGCTGCGCACGCGTGCCTTCGCCACCAAGCTGATCTACGACAAGCAGGGGCGGAAGGTCACCGGCGTCGTCTACACCGACCTGCGCACCGGCGAGGAATACGAGCAGCCGGCCAATATCGTCGTGCTGTCGTCCTTCGTGTTCGGCAACACCCAGGCGCTCCTGCTCGCAGGCATCGGCGAGCCCTATGATCGCGCGAGCGGCAAAGGCGTCGTCGGCAAGAACTACTGCTACCAGTTCGAAGCCGGCGGCGAAGCCTTCTTTGAAAACAAGGAATGGAACCCCTTCATCGGTTCAGCCGGCACGTCCGCCTGCATCGACGACTTCAACGCGGCGAGCTTCGATCATTCCGGCCTTGGCTTCTTTGGCGGCGGCTACATTACGTCCGGCCCCGCCGCGGCCCCACCGGTCGGCGGGCGCGGGGTACCGGGCGGAACGCCGGCCTGGGGCTCGGAGTGGAAGCGCGCGACGGTCAAGTGGTATCACCACTTCACGCGCTTCAATACGCAGGGGTCGGTTTATGCCAACCGCGAGAACTTCATGGATCTCGACCCGACCTACAAGGATGCATTCGGGCGTCCGCTGATCCGCATGACCTACAACGGCACCGATAACGATCACAAAATGTCGCGCTACCTGCTGGCGAAGGTCGAGGAGATCATCAAGGCGATGAATCCCACGCACTACGAGCTGCATCCGCGCCCGAAGAACTTCACCATCGTCCCCTATCAATCCACGCACAACACCGGCGGAACGATGATGGGCTCGGATCCGAGGTCGAGCGTGGTCAATCGCTATCTGCAGGCCTGGGACGCGCACAACGTCTTCGTCATGGGAGCGTCGGTCTTCCCGCAGCAGCACGGCTATAACCCGACCGGCACGGTGGGCGCGCTCGCCTATTGGTCCGCGAAGGCGATCACCGATAAATACATCAAGAATCCCGGGCCGCTGGTTCGGGCCTGACGGGCGCCGCTTGACGCGAACGTGCAAATCAGTGGATTGAGGAAATTGAAACTCCCGAAGTGTGGGTCGTAGGGCGCAATCGCTTTATCGCGCCACTCTGCACCGCCGCTTGCGCCTGAACTCGAATATAGGGGGCGCGGCGCCGCCGGTTGGCGCAATAAAGCGATTGCGCCCTACACTGCGCTCTCCAGGATCGCGGCCTCGGCGGCCGCCACCGCTTCGGGCGTGCCCACATGCATCCACACGCCTTCGAGCCGCAGCCCGTAGAGCCGCTGCGCCTCGGCGGCGCGATGAAACAGGGTGGTCAGCGGAAAGGCGCCGGCGGGGGCGTTGTGGAACAAGGCCGGCGCCAGGATGGCGGCGCCCGCATAGACGAACGGCACCACGTCGCGTTCGCCGCGCCAGAGCAGCCGGCCGTCGGATGTCATCGCGAAGTCGCCGCGGCCCGTATAGCCGATGCTGGTGGCGGTGGGGGCGAGCAGCAGCAGCGCATCCATTTGCTCGAGCTCGAAGGCGGCCGCCAGCCGGCCCAGATTGGGCCGCACGCCATCGATCCAGATGGTGTCGGAATTGACGTGGAAGAACGGCTGGTCGCCGAGCTCGCCCAGCGCCTTGACGACCCCGCCGCCGGTACCCAGGAGCTCGTGGCGTTCGTCGGAGATGACGATGCGCGGGCGCTGCCGCCCCTGCAGATGCCGTTCGATCTCATCGGCCAGGTGATGTACGTTGACGACGGCGCGCTCCACCCCCGCGTCGGCCAGGCGGTCGAGCACATGGTCGATCAACGCCTTGCCGCCGACCCGCACCAGCGGCTTGGGGAGCTGGCCGTTGAACGGACGCATGCGGGTGCCCAGGCCCGCAGCGAGCACCATGGCGCGGTCCGGCATGATACTGCGCCGAGATTGAGGGTCGCCCGATCGCGTGTCCACCATGCGTGCTCCGCTCGCCTCTACGCTCAGCCCTGCAAGGCCGGAACGTGCTCGGCGTACCAGTCGTTGAGCGACGCCAGCGCCGGATGCGTCAGCGAACGCTGCAGGTAGCCCCATATGCGCGGCATGTGACGCAGATATTGCGGCTTGCCGTCGCGCAGGTCGAGGCGCGCAAAGATGCCGAGAATCTTGCTGGCGCGCTGCGCCGCCAGCGTGACGTAGATCTTGATGAATTGCGCGCCGTCGAAATCCGGATCGGCGGCGCGCCGCAAGCGCAGATAGCGGCCGAGCAACGCGACCTCGATGGTGTCGGGGACGTCGACGCGGGCATCCTGCAGCAGCGAGGCCAGATCGTAGGCGGGGGGCCCCATCACGGCATCCTGGAAATCCAGGATGCCGAGCCGCGCCAAACCTTGGTGATGCGGCAGCCACAAGAGGTTGGGGGAATGGAAGTCGCGCAACACCCAGGTCGGCGGCGCCTCGATGGCGGGCGCCAGCGCCTCGCCCCACAGGAGCCGGAATTGCGCGCGGGCCGCGTCCGACACCGTCAGGTCGAGGCGCGGCAGATACCAGTCGAGAACGAGCTCGGCCTCGATCAGGAAGGCCTCCAGGTCGTAGGAGGGAATCTGGTATTCGAGATGCGGTGCGACCGGCAGGCGGTCGGGCAGCGCCTGATCGTGCAGCGCAAGCAGCGCGTCGACCGCGGTTTCGTAGCGCTCCTCGATCGGGGCCGGCGGATCGCCCGCCACCACCTGCTCCTCGCCCAGGTCCTCGATCACCAAGAGGCCCTGCTCGAGATCGGCGTGATGGATCTCGGGCGCCAGCAGGCCGCGCTCGCGCAACCCCTTGGCCATGGCCACGAACGGAATGACGCTGTCGGCCAGATGCGCGATGGTGCTGTAGGGCTTACCACCGCGCAGCGGCGGTCCGTCGGGCCGGCGCGGCCAGTTCATCAGGATGAGCTGCTGATCGTCGAGCGTCAGCCGCTCGTAGGCGCGGGTCGAGGCGTCGCCCGGCATCCAGTGCCGCTGCGCCTCGCCCAAGCCGCTCTCCGCCAGGAAGCCGCGCACTGCCGCCATCCGGGCCACGCGGGGCGCGAAGGTCCCGTGACCGGTCACGCGCGCATGGCGGAACTCGGCCTTGAGCTTGGGGGCGAGCGTGAGCGCGATGTCGAGCCGGTCGGGGGGCAGCCGATTGCCGGCGCGGTCGGGCCATTCGAGCAGCACCACCGCGCCCTCCGGCAGGTCGTCGAAGCCGAGCTCCGCCAGCTCGGCCGTGCCGGTGGTCCGGTAGAGATCGACATGCACCACCTGGAATCGCGGCAGCTCGTAGGATTGCATGAGCGTGAAGGTCGGGCTCGGCACCTCGGTGGTTTCGTCGGCGGCGAGATAACGGATCAGGTCGCGCGCGAAGGTGGTCTTGCCGGCGCCGAGATCGCCCGACAGCGTGACCATGTCGCCGGGCCGCAGCGCATTGGCGACGTCGACCGCGAGCCGGCGCGTCGCCCGCTCGTCCGGCAACACCACCGAGAAGCTCGTTTCGCCGGGGAGGCCCGCCATCATGGTGCTTGGCATGGCGGTGCTGAATCCCTCCCCCTGAAAGGGGGAGGGTGGCGCCGAAGGCGCCGGGTGGGGGTCCCGCGCCCCAACAGCTTCGGAGTTTGTGGCGTGACCCCCACCCGACCCGCTCTGCGGGTCGACCTCCCCCTTGCAGGGGGAGGTATCGCTGGGAGGGGGCTCATGCGGCGGGCCGCTCGGCCAGCTGGCCGAGCGGGAAGACGCAGGTCACGGTCGTGCCGGTGCCGACCGCCGAGTTGATGGTCACGGTGCCGCCATGCAGCTCCACGAAGGAGCGCACCAGCGACAGGCCGAGCCCGGTGCCGCGGTGGCGCGATCCCAACGAATTCGTCTCGAACCAATCGAACACCTTGTCCTTCACGTCGGCCGGAATGCCGGGGCCGCGATCCGTGACCGAGAACACCACGGCATCCTTCAGCCGCTGGGCCGAAAGCGTAATGGTCTCGCCGGCCGGCGAGAAGCCTATCGCGTTGGCGAGCAGGTTGAACAGCGTCTGGCGCACGCGCCGCTCGTCGGCCACGAAGCTGCCGATATCGGGCGCGACCCGGATGTTGAGCGAGATGTCGCTCTGCACCAGCCGGTCCTGCACGCCCTCGGCGGCGTCGTGCATGGTCCTGCGGATGTCGACGGGGCCGAGATCGAGCGTCATCGCGCCGGCGTCGATGCTGGCGAGGTCCAGGATGTTGTTGATGATGGCGAGCAGCGCATTGGTCGAGGTGGTGATGTAGCCGAGATATTCGCGCTGCTTCTCGTTGAGCGGCCCGGTCGCCAGGTCGCCGAGGAAGTGCGCGAAGCCGATGATGTTGGTGAGCGGCGAGCGCAGCTCGTAGGACACGTGATGCACGAAATCGACCTTGATCTCGTCGGCTTCCTCGAGCGCTTCGTTCTTCTCGCGCAGCGCCCGCTCCACGTTGACGGTGTCGGTGACGTCCTGGAAGGTGACGAGCGTGGCGCCGTCGGGCAGCGGCACGGTGGCGCAATCGACCACGCTGCCGTCGCGCCGCTCGAGCCGGCCGCTGACCGATTCGCGGTCGTCGATGGCCGTGATGGCGGCGCGCAGCCGCTGCCAGAGCGGGCTCGCGCCCGAGAGCGGCTGGCACCAGCCGACGACGGTCTCGATATGCGGCCGCTCGGCCAGCGTCGCGGGCGGCAGTTTCCACAGGCGCGCGAAGTGCGGGTTGAACAGGCGCAGGCGGCCGTCGCTGGCGAACACCGCGACCGCCTCCGCCAGATTGTCGAGGGTTTCGCCCTGCACCCGGATCAAGGCATCGTAGCGGCGCGCCAGATCCAGCCGCTCGGTGACGTCGTCGAACAGATAGATCACGCCGCCTTCGGCATTGGGGGTGGTGACCACGCGCAGCGTGCGCCCATCCGGCAGGTGCCACATGTGCTCGCGCGCCTCGGTGGCGTGATAGGCGTCGTGCAGCGCCGCCTTCCACTGGCGGAAATCCTGCTCCTCGGGAAGCTTGCGGGCGGCGCGCAGGTGATCGAGCACCGCCACGTCGCTCGGCTCCTGGTCGAGGAAGCCGGCATCGAGATCCCAGAGCGAACGGTAGGCCGCATTGTAGAAGGCGAGCTTCTGGTTGGCGCCGAAGATGGCGACCCCGGTGGTCAGCTGATCGAGGGTGCGCCGATGCGCCTCGGCCATGCGGGAAAGATCGCTGCGCATGCGCTCCGCCGCGGTGACGTCGATGGCGATCCCGGCGCTGCCGCTGCGGTTGGGAAAGCTCTGCACCTCGAAGCTGCGCCGTCCGCCCGCCATGATGGCGGGAAGCCGTCCGGTGTAGGGCTGCGCGCCGTGCTCCGCCTGCGCGAGGCCGGCGCGCGCGGCGGCGTCGAACAATTCGATGCCGCGCTCCACCGCGTCGGCGCCATCGCGCGCGTCGACCGCGCCCGCATAAGCCGGGTTGGCGAACACCAGCCGGCCGCCGGCGTCGCGCGCCCAGATCGGCACCGTGACGGCATCGACCAGCATGCGCAGCGCGTCGGTCTCCTCGACATGCTTCTGGTGGCGCATCAGGAGCTCGCCGAGCTCGTGCCTGATGCCGCTCACGTTGCGCAGGCGCAGCACCGCGCGCCCGCCGATCGCCTGTCCGTCGGCCTCGATCAGGCGATCGGCCTGCGTGGTCAGCGTCATGGCAAAGCCGACGCCGCGCGCCCGCAGCGCCTCGACCGCGTTGCCGATCGCGCGCGCCTGGTCGGGCTCGAGCCAGCTGCCGAAGTCCAGCACATGGTCGGCGGCCGTCAAGTCGACCACCGCATGCGCCACCAGGTCGGTCACGAAGCCGGTCACCAGGTTGGGATCGCCGATGATCTCGGGCTCTTCATCGGTGGTGGACCAGGCGATGACGACTTGCGGCTCGGACTGGAGCAGCGCATTGGCGCGGTCGGCGCGCGCCCGCAGCGCGACCGCCTGGTCGCGCGCCTCGGCCTCGGTCTCGGCCAGGCGCCGGCGCGTGCGCACCAGCATGATGGCGGTGACGACCGCGAAGCACAGGATCCCGAGCGTCAGCCCCAGTGCCGCGATCTCATGGCTGTCGAGCTGCGAGACGGCGGACACATAGGCCCCGATGGTCGCCACCTGGACGGGTTCCGCGGCGCCTGCCGGCACGGAGGTCGTGATGCCGCAAAGACCGGTGGCGATGGCGGCGCAAGAGCGGCTGCGCCACCGACGATTCCAGATGCTTCCGCCGGTGATCCGGATCGTGTCCGGCATTCACGCTTGCCCCAATCGCCGCATTGCGCCGGCGCCGCGCGACCCCGGCCCAGTTCAGGTCGCACAGCCTTAAGCCGCGAGCAATCCCACCCGTTGCGCGTACCCCGCCGTTCGAGCCGCCCGCGAATCGGTCGACTTTACCCCCAAGGGAAGCCGAACCGTAAGAGTCCAGACCGTGAACGCCGAAAGCATCGGGTATGCGCGGCTGCTGTAGCCCGGATGAAATCCGGGAACAGCCTCGCCGCGCATGAGCGCTGCCCCGGATTTCATCCGGGCTACGGCCGCTACGGTCGCGCGCTACGCCCGGCCGGCGAGCTTGAGGCCCTTGTCGAGCGCCGCGTAGCTGCGCACCGGAGCCGCCATGAGGAAGCGGTAGCCTTCGCTCATGATGCGCTCCACGTTGCTGCTGTCGACATGGGGGTGGCCTACCACCACATTGTGCTTCTTGCAGGTGTTCACGACCTTCGCCATCCATTCGAGCACCACCGGATGCTCGTATTGGCGCGGATAGCCGAGCTCCTGGGAAAGATCGCCCTCGCCGATCAGGACCGCCCCGATGCCCGGCACCTTGGTGAGGATCTCGCCCAGGCATTCGATGCCGCGGGTATCCTCCATCATCAGGATCACGAAGATCTCGCCCTTGGGGTTGAGCGGCCACACATCGGCCCGCTCGTAGTATTCCTGCTGGGTCAGCCCCCAGTAGCGCACCGCGGCGGTCGGGCCGTCGCCGCGCAGGCCGGCGGGCTCATACATTGGTGCGGTCTTGAGGCGCGGATACCGGCAGGCCGCCACCGCATTGTGGGCCTCCTCGACCGAGCTGATATGCGGCCAGACGATCCCATAGGCGCCGATGTCGAACACCTGCTTGGCCTGCCACTGCGCCTTCTCGGCGCCATTGGGGGGAATCCGCACCATCGGGGTGACGGCGGGAGCGAGCGAGCCCGATTGCGCGATCTGCCGGCGGTTGAGCATGTATTGCATCGAGTTCGCGCAACGCCCTGATGTCGTAGGGATTGTGCTCCATCTCGAAAATAATGCCGTCGTACTTGGCGGTGGAGAGCGCGAGCGCGGCCTCCGGATCGGCCGGCGAAAAGGCCGTGAATGCGTGCTTGCCCTGCTCCAGGGCCCGGATCACACCATTGAGACGCGGAATGTCAGCCATCGTTTCCCCATGCGGTATCGGTTATGCGCCGCCTCGCTCTCCCTCCCCCGCTGGCGCGGGAGGGTCGGGGAGGGGGCGCAGAATGTTCGACCGGAAAAATCACGGTTTGACAAGCGTCAAGCCGGGTCCCTAGCATTGCGCTGGCTCAGCGTTTCCACCCCGTCGCCGGGCTTTGCAGCCCTCATCCGCAGTGAAGGTACCAATGATCATCGATTGTCACGGGCATTACACGACCGAACCCAAGGACCTCGGCCGCTTCCGTCAGGAGCAGATCGCGGCCATCAAAGACCGCTCGAAGATGCCCTCGCGGGCGTCGCTCAAGATCAGCGACGACGAGATCCGGGAGGGTTTGGAGGGCGCGCAGCTCAAGTTCCAGCGCGAGCGCGGCACCGATCTGGTGATCTTCTCGCCGCGCGCCATGGGGATGGGCCATCACATCGGCGATTACAGCGTCAGCCTGGAATGGTCGCAGGTCTGCAACGAGCTGATCCACCGCGTCTGCAAGCTCTATCCGGACAATTTCGTCGGCGTGTGCCAATTGCCGCAGACGCCGGGCGTGCCGCCCGACAATTGCGTCGAGGAGCTGGAGCGCTGCATCAACGAGTTCGGCATGGTGGGCTGCAACCTCAATCCCGATCCTTCCGGCGGGCACTGGACCGCGCCGCCCTTGACCGACCGCTACTGGTACAAATTCTACGAGAAGCTGGTCGAGCTCGACGTGCCCGCCATGGTGCATGTGAGCGCGTCGTGCAATCCGGTTTCCATGGCACCGGCGCCCATTACATCAACGCCGACACCACCGCCTTCATGCAGCTCATCACTGGGCGACCTGTTCAAGGATTTCCCGACCCTGAAGCTCATCATCCCGCATGGCGGCGGCGCGGTGCCGTTCCATTGGGGCCGCTATCGCGGCCTCGCCATGACTGAACAAGCGCCCGCCGCTCGACGAGATGATGCGCAACAACGTGTATTTCGACACCTGCGTCTATCACCTGCCCGGGATCGAGCTCCTGACCAAGGTGGTGCCGATCGACAACATCCTGTTCGCCTCCGAGATGGTGGGCGCGGTGCGCGGCATCGATCCGGAAACCGGCCAGATTTCGACGACACCAAGCGCTACATCGACAAGGTGCTCGTGGCTCAGCGCCGACGACAAATACAAGATCTTCGAGGGCAACGCCCGGAAGGTCTACAAGCGGCTGAAGCCGAAGGTGGCCAAAGCGGCGCCCGCGCGGGCCTGAGGGGTCCGTAGCCCGCATGGAGCGCCAGCGCAATGCGGGACGGCCGTTCCCGCATTGCGCTTCGCTCCATGCGGGCTACAAATAGGCCGCACCAACAAAGAGAACCCGACATGCAAATTTCCAGCGAAGTGCAAGCTCTGGGCTATGTCGGGGTCCGCGCCAAGGCGCTGGAGGAGTGGGCCGATTTCGGCAGCCGGTTTCTCGGCCTGCAGCGCGTCGACAAGAGCCGCTCCACGCTGGCGTTCCGGATGGATGATCGCAAGCAGCGGCTCCTGGTCGACGCCGACGGCGGCGAAGGCATCGGCTGCATGGGCTGGGAGGTGGCGGACGCGGGCGCGCTCGCGGCGCTGGCGGGCCGGCTCGAGCAAGCCGGCACCAAGGTCGCGCAAGGGTCGCGGGCGCTCGCGGACGAGCGCCATGTGCGCGACCTCATCGTGCTGCATGATCCGGCCGGCAACCGGCTCGAATTCTTCCATGGCGCGGAAACCGCCGCCGAGCCGTTCGTGCCCGGACGCAACATCTCGGGCTTCCGCACCGGGCCGCTCGGCATGGGGCATGTGGTGCTGCATGTGGACAGCATCGATCGCGTGATGCCGTTCTACCGCGAGCTGCTCGGCTTTCGCCTGAGCGATTTCTGGCTGCGCCCGTTCCGCGGCTACTTCATGAACGTCAACCAGCGCCACCACAGCCTCGCCTTCATCGAGACCGGCCGCAACGCCGCCCATCACATGATGATCGAGCTCTTCAGCTTCGACGACGTCGGCCAGGGCTACGACCTGGCGCAGGCGCAGGAGGGGCAGATCGCCGTCACGCTCGGGCGCCACTCGGGCGATTACATCACCTCGTTCTATTCCTGGAATCCCTCCGGCTTCATGACCGAGTACGGCTGGGGCGCGCAATCCATCGATCCCGCCACCTGGCAGCCGTTCGAGCGCAAGTTCGGGGCGAGCCTGTGGGGCCACGACCGCTCCTGGATGACGCCCGACAAGCAGATCGAGGCGCGCGAATTGCGCCGCCAGGCCGCGGAGGCCGGCTTGCGCCAGCCCGTCCAGGTGATCGAAGGCAACTACACGCTGATGCCGGGCTGTGCCCGTGGCTCGATGCGCTGAAGAAGGAGCAGAAGCTCGGCTGAGCGAGCGGCTCACGCCATCGGCTTCTGCATCGTTTCGGCCGCCGCCACCAGATCCTCGATATTGATGTGGCCGAGCGCGCCCGAGAACACACCCTCGGCCTGGATCAGGGCCGGCATCACCACGTCGGCCATCAAGGCCGATTTGGTGGCCGCGCCGTTGCCGTTTTCCTCCATGGTGCCGATGGCGCGCAAGATGTCCTGGGCCGTGATGCGGCGCGGCTCGCGGGCGAGCTCGTAGCCGCCGCGTGGTCCGCGCACGCCCTTGAGGACGCCCTGGCGCACCAGCGCCTGCAGCACCGGCTCGAGATGCCGCGGCGGCAGCCGGTGGCGGCTCGCCAGCGCCTTGGCGGCAACGGGCTGGCCACGCGCATGCAGCGCGACGTCGATGACGGCGGCGATCGCAAGCAGGCCTTTGCGCGGCAACAATGACATACGTGGTTCCACAGTGATACAGCGACGGCAAAGCCGAGCGAGGGAACTCGCCCGATCTGGTCACTCGTGCCCCGTAGAACCAAAACCCCCAACTCCGCGTGTGGTTTCATCAAGTTTTGCAGTCTCGCGAATCGTGACCCGAACGGTGGGAGCGATGATTAATTGGGCAATGCGCATGCCGCGGGTGACGGTGAACGGATCCTGGCCCAAATTGACCAGAATCACCTGTATTTCGCCGCGATAATCGGCGTCGATGGTGCCGGGCGAATTGAGCACGGTGACACCATGCCGCGCCGCCAGGCCCGAGCGCGGCCGCACCTGGCCTTCGGTTCCCCCCGGTAACGCAATCGCCAGACCGGTCGGGATCAAGGCGCGCCGGCCGGGCCCGATGACGATCGGTGCGTCGGCCGCCACCGCCGCCATGAGATCGAGGCCCGCAGCGTCTTCGCTCTGATAGGCCGGGAGCGGCAGATCGGCGCCATGCGGGAGCCGCATCACCTGAAGCTGAAATTTGCTCACGGCTGCCGATCCGCGAGAGCGCGGCGGCGATGCGCGCGATGAGCGCCGCCGCAACCGCGTCCTTCGACTGCGGCGGCCAGTCTTCCACTTTGCCCTTGGTGATCAAATGCACACGGTTGCGATCCCCGCCCATGATTCCGGTCGCGGCCGAGACGTCATTGGCCACGATCCAATCGCAGCCTTTGCGCTTGAGCTTGTCCTGCGCGTTCGCCACCACCTTCTCGGTCTCGGCCGCGAAGCCGATCACCAGTCGGGGCCGCTTGGTCTTGCGGTGGGCGACGGTCGCCAGAATGTCGGGATTCTCCATGAGGGTCAGGGCCGGGGTGGCGCCTTTCTGCTTCTTGATCTTCTGGCGGCTCCGCTTCCGCCACCCGCCAGTCCGCGACCGCGGCGGCAAACACCGCGCAATCGACCGGCAGCGCCTGCTCCACCGCCGCCAGCATCTCGCGCGCGGTCTCGACCCGGATGGTCTTGACCCCGATCGGGTCCGCAATGGTGACGGGTCCGGAAATCAGGATCACCTGCGCGCCGGCGGCGGCGGCCGCCGCCGCGATGGCATGGCCCTGCTTGCCGGACGATCGATTGGCGATGTAGCGCACCGGATCGATCGGCTCATGGGTGGGGCCGGAGGTGACCAGCACGCGCTTGCCGGCGAGCGGCTGCGCGGCCGCTGGCCGTCGCGCTTCGCCAGCAAGCGCCTCGGCCGCGGCCACGATCTCGAGCGGCTCGGCCATGCGGCCGATGCCGGCCTCGCCGCGCTCCGCCATCTCGCCTTCGCCGGGGCCCACCACCGCAATTCCGTCGGCCGCCGAGGCGCGCGAGATTGCGCCGGGTCGCCGCATGGGCCCACATCCGCGGGTTCATGGCGGGCGCGATCAGCACCGGGGCCGCGGTCGCCAGCAGCACCGCGGTGGCGAGGTCGTCGGCATGGCCGCCCGCCATCTTGGCCATCAGGTCGGCGGTCGCCGGTGCCACCACGATGAGATCGGCATCGCGCGCCAGCCGGATATGGCCGACGTCGAGCTCGCTTCGCCGGATCGAACAGGTCGGTGAAGACGCGCTCGCCGCTCGAACGCGCCGGCCGCGAGCGGCGTGACGAACTTCTGCGCCGCCGCGGTGAGCACGCACCGCACCGTGGCGCCGCGCTCCCGCAGCCGGCGAATGAGGTCGAGCGATTTGTAGGCCGCGATGCCGCCGCCGATGATCAGACAGGACGCGCTCGGCCGGTGCGGCTCGGGCAGCGGCGCGGCGCGCTTCGCCGTGGCATCGCGGCGCGCCGGTCGCGGGCGAAGCGCCGGTGCTCTCGTCCGCCATGCCGCGCAGGATGGTGCGGGCTTCGTCCTCCATGGAGCGGCCATGGCGGGCCGCGCGCAGCCGCAGGCGCTGCTTGAGGTCGTCATCCAGCCCGCGAATCGTGATGCTGGCCATCCGGTCGGCTCCGCCGCAACTTCAGCGAACCCTATCCTAGCGGATGATTGCATTGCCATCAATGCAATCACTCTGGCCGCCATCCGCCGCGACGGATCGATGCCGCATGCGATGTCTCAGGCGCATGCCTACCAACCCGGATGATCAGCCAGGCGAGCAGCGCCGCGATCACCCACAGGGCCGGCGCGGACCAGCGGCTGCGCCGTGCCTCGGCGCGCCCGATCGCGGCCACCGTCTCGGGCGCCAGCACCAGGCCGTCGCGGGTGATGGCGTCGAGCTGCTCGGTCAGGACGGCGGCGCGCCCCATGAGCGCCGGCAGGCCGCCCGAGCGATGCGGCCCAGCTCGCGCACCCCCTCGGCGGCGTCTTCGAGCTGGCCGGCGGGGCCGAGATGGCGCTCGATCCATTCGCGCACCACCGGCTCCGCCACCGTCCACATGTCGAGCTTGGGATCGAGCCCGCGCGCCACGCCCTTCGACCACCACCATGGTCTTCTGCAGGAGCAGCAGCTCCGGGCGCGTGCGCATGTCGAACAGGCCGGTGACCTCGAACAGCAGCATCAGGAGCTTCGCCATCGAGATGTCTTCGGCGGTGCGGTTGTGGATCGGCTCGCCGATGGCGCGGATCGCCTGCGCGAAGCTCTCGACCGAATGCTGCGGCGGCACGTAGCCGGCCTCGAAATGCACCTCGGCCGTGCGCTGATAATCGCGGGTGATGAAGCCGTAGCAGGATCTCGGCGAGGAAGCGGCGCTCCTTGCGGCCGAGCCGGCCCATGATGCCGAAATCGACCGCGACCAGCTTGCGCGTCGTCGTCGACGAACAGATTGCCGGGATGCATGTCGGCATGGAAGAAGCCGTCGCGCAGCGCATGGCGCAGGAAGGTCTGGATCACGGCGCGGCCGAGCGCCTTGAGGTCGAAGCCCTTGGCCTCGAGCGCGGCGCGGTCCGACGAGCGGCGTCGCCATCGATCCATTCGAGCGTGAGCACGTCGCGCGCGGTGCGGTTCCAATCGACGCCGGCACGCGGAAATCCGGGTCGTGCCTTGGTGTTCTCCGCCATCTCGGACAGCGCGGCGGCCTCCAGCCGCAGATCCATCTCGATGGTGACCGAGCGGCGCAGCGTCTCGACCACCTCGATGAGACGCAGCCGCCGCGCCTCGGCCGACAGGTTCTCGGCGTGGCGCGCCACGAACGCGAAGGCGGCGAGATCGACCTTGCAGCGGTGCTCGATGCCGGGCCGCAGCACTTTCACCGCGACCGCGCCGCGCCCCGTCGCGGCGCGCGACCTCGGCGCGGTGAACCTGCGCGATGGAGGCGGCCGCGACCGGCGGGCCGAAGACCGCGAACGTCGGCGACAGCGGGCGCTCGAACGCCGCCTCGATCATGCGCTCGGCTTCCGCCTGCGGGAACGGCGCCATCCGGTCCTGCAGGGATTCCAGGTCGCGCGCCAGCACGACCCCGACCACGTCGGGCCGCGTCGCCAGGAACTGGCCGAGCTTCACATAGGTGGGGCCGAGCCGGGTCAAGGCCGCGGCCAGACGATTGCTCGCGATCGTGCTCGACGGGCCGCTCGATGAGGCGCGCCGCCCGCAGCGCGAGCCGCGCGGGCGGCGGCAATTGCGCCGGATCGACCAGCGCGAACACGCCCTCGCGGGCGAACACCAGGCCCGCGCGCGCGAGCCGGACCAGATGGGCAATCGCAGTGATCACAATCGCCAGCCCGAATGCAGCGCCACGATGCCGCCGGTGAGCGGACGAAAGGAGACGCGGGCCAGTCCGGCCGCCCGCATCATCTCGGCAAAGCTCTCCGGCGGCGGAAACCGGCGGATCGATTCCACCAGATAGCGATAGGCCTCCGCGTCGCCGGTGACCGCGCGCCCGAGCGCCGGAATGACGTTGAACGAGTAGAAGTCGTAGAGCGCGTCGAGGCCCGGCACGTCGACGGTGGAGAACTCGAGGCACAGGAAGCGGCCCCCGATGGCCAGCACCCGGTGCGCCTCGCGCAGCGCCGCCTCGATGCGCGGCACGTTGCGGATGCCGAACGCGATCGTCACCGCATCGAAGGAACGGTCCGGAAACGGCAGCGCCTCGGCATTGCCCTCCACGAAGGTGGCGGCCGCGAGCCCGCGCGCGGCGGCGCGCTGCGCGCCCGACGTCGAGCATGTCGGGGTTGATGTCGACCACGGTGGCGCGGGTGGCGGCGCCGCCGGCCGCCAGCACCCGGAACGCCACGTCGCCGGTGCCGCCGGCGAGATCGAGCAGCGAGAACGGCCGGCTCATCGCCGTCGGCGGGTTCACGGCGGTCACCAGCGCATCCTTCCAGGCGCGATGCAGCCCGCCCGACATCAAGTCGTTCATCAGGTCGTAGCGGTTGCGCCACGCTGTGGAACACGTCGTCCACCATCGCCTGCTTGGCGCCAAGCGGCACGTCCCGGAAGCCGAAATGGGTCGTCTCGGCGCTCTCGGGAAACTCTTCTGTGCGCTCCGCATGCGGCTGCGTTCATTGGCGATCGTCCTTGTCCGCCAAGACCATAGCGCGCGCCGGGCAGGAGTTCTATGTGTCGGCCGGCCGTTTCGCCCTTATGGTGAGCGGGACCGAACGGGTAATTCATCCATGCCTGAGCTTCCGGAAGTCGAGACGGTGCGCCGCGGCCTCGAGCCCGTCATGCAGGGCGCGCGCTTCAGACCGTGGAGGCGCGCCGGCGCGATCTGCGCTGGCCGCTGCCGGCCGACTTCGCGGCGCGGCTGGAGGGCCATACCGTCACCGGAATCGGCCGCCGCGCCAAATATCTCCTGGTCGATCTCTCCTCCGGCGATGTGCTGCTGATGCATCTGGGCATGTCGGGATCGTTCCGCGTCGTCGCACGCGATGACGGCGGCGCGCGCGTGCCCGGCAAATATCATCACGCGAAGCCGCAGCACGCCACCCACGATCATGTGGTCTTCCACATGTCGAACGGCGCCTGGATCGCCTTCAACGATCCGCGCCGCTTCGGCTCCATGAAGCTGGTGCCGCGCGACCGAGCTCGACCAGGAGCCGTTGTTGCGCGCGCTCGGGCCCGAGCCGCTCGGCAACGCCTTCGACGCCGCCATGCTGGCGCACGCCTGCGCGCGGCAAGAAGACGAGCCTCAAGGCGGCGCTGTCCGATCAGCGGGTGGTGGCCGGGCTCGGCAACATCTACGTCTGCGAGGCGCTGTGGCGCGCGCGGCTGTCGCCCAAGCGCCGCGCCTCCACCATCGCGGCGCGCTCCGGCGCGCCCAACGAACGCGCGCGCGCGCTGGTCGCCGGCATCCGCGACGTGCTCGAGGATGCGATCGCCGCCGGCGGCTCGTCGCTGCGCGACCACAAGCGCACCGACGGCGAGCTCGGCCTGTTCCAGCATCAATTCGCGGTCTACGACCGCGAAGGCGAGCGCTGCCCGCGGCGCGGCTGCGGCGGCACCATCAAGCGCATCGTGCAGACCGGGCGCTCGACCTTCTTCTGCCCGGTGTGCCAGCGGTGATGAGGGCTGCAGGCCTTTGTACTTTTCCCGGACGCGGTGCAGCGCGAAGCGATGCACCGCTGATCCGGGATCGTTACGAATTCAGAGCTCTGGAACGATCCCGGGTCAGCAGCGCACCACCAAGAGGTGCTGCGCTGCGCCCGGGAAAAGTCGCGAATGCCGTGCTCGACGCAGCAGACGCGTGCCTCACTGCGCCGTCCCCAGCGCCTTGTCGAGCCATTGGTAGATGACCGCGGCGATCTCCTTGTTGTTCTTCTCCTGCATCATGACGTGGCTGTTGCCCTTGATGCCGAGGTCGGCGAGCTTGATCCAGGTCGCCTTGACGCCGGCCTGCCGCAGGTACTTCACGGTGCAATGATCGTAGGGCGCGTGATAGGACGCTTCCGACGTCATCACCATGATCGGCATCTTCTGCAGGTTGGGAAGCTGCCGCGCCGGCTCGGCCTGCTTCCAGCAGGTCACCAGGTCGGGCGCATCGGCTTTGTCTTCGCGCACGAAGCTGAGCTCGGACGCGTCCTTGACGGCGGGCGCATAGGTGAGCGGCACGGCGGTGACGCCGTAGGGCAGCGCCACCGGCCCCTCCTTGAACCAATCGGGCGCGCCGACGAGCTCGACGCTGTGGACCGGCGGGCCGTTGGGCTCGACCCCCACGATCGCCTTCACCAGATTCCGGCCGCGCATCCGCCACCGGCCACGCAAAGGCGCCGGCCTGCGAATGCACCAGGATGATGGAGGGTCCGATCTTGTCGAGGAGCGCCACCAGGGCGTCGCGGTTGAGGAACTGCGCCTTGGTGAAATCCTTCATCTCCGGCACATAGCTGCCGGTCATCTGCAGGGTGACCGGATCATCGGGCGTGCCGCTGCCCGGCCATTGGGTATGCAGATGCGCCTGCGGCCACAGCTGGAACTTCTCCTGCTGCAGATAACGGCGCTGGCCGCTCTCGCCGTCGGCGAGGGTCTGCGGCCCATAGGCCTGCGCCAAATAGCCGGAGCGTCCGCGTCCCGGCTGGTCCACCACATAGACGGCGTAGCCGCGGCGGGCGAAATACTGCGCCCAGCTCTCGCGGCCGTCCGGCGTCCCCGTATAGGTGGTGCCGGTGCGGGTGCCGCCATGCACCATGATGATCGGGAACGGATGCGTCTGCTTCACCGGGATGCGCATCTCCACATACATCTGCCCCACCACATAGGTGTGGCCGTCGACGGTGGTGTTGTGGCCGCCGACATAGAAGAAGCCGTCGCGCGCCAGCGCCAGCGGCGGATCATCCTCGGCGGCGCGCGCCGATCGGGTTGCCGCCAAGCCGAAGATGATGCCGGCCGTCAAAACCGCGGCGCCGGCCGCGATCGCGATCGCTGTCTGATTCATGATTTCAGTCCTCCCGGAACCGCAGTGTAGGCCAGGGTGGCAGGCCTTGGAAATATCGGCTAGAGCGTGTTCCAGTCGGCACCCGTCGTCAGGCCGGGGTGGCCAGTTGCTCTGGCAAGAAAGACGTGGGTGCCCGCACAAGGCCGGCTCCGGTTCATCACGGGGCTCTGCCATGACGTATCAGGATATTCTGGTCGAGACGCGCGGCCGCGTCGGGGTCATTCGCCTCAACCGGCCGCAGGCCCTCAATGCGCTCAATTCACGGCTCAACCACGAGCTCGGCCAGGCGGTCGCGGCCTTCGACGCCGATGCCGCCATCGGCTGCATGCTGCTCACCGGCTCCGACAAGGCCTTTGCGGCCGGCGCCGACATCAAGGAGATGGCGGGCAAGTCCGCGGTCGAGGTCTTCATGAGCGACTTCACCGGCGGCTGGGACGCGGTGGCGCGCGCCCGCAAGCCGGTCGTCGCCGCGGTCGCGGGCTTCGCGCTGGGGGGCGGCTGCGAGCTCGCCATGCAGTGCGACCTGATCATCGCCGCCGACACCGCCAAGTTCGGACAGCCCGAGATGAAGCTCGGCATCATGCCGGGGATCGGCGCCACCCAGCGGCTGCCGCGCGCGATCGGCAAGGCCAAGGCCATGGAGATGATCCTGACCGGCCGCATGATGGATGCCGCCGAGGCCGAACGCGCCGGCCTGGTGGCCCGGGTGGTGCCGGCCGCCAGCCTCATGGAGGAGGCCCACAAGGTGGCCGAGACGATCGCCGCCATGTCGCTGCCGGCCGTGCTCGCCGCCAAGGAAGCCGTCAACCGCGCCTTCGAGACGCCGCTTTCCGAGGGTTTCCGCTTCGAGCGCCGCCTGTTCGCGACCCTGTTTGCGACCGCCGACCAGAAGGAAGGCATGGCGGCCTTCGTGGAGAAACGCCCGGCGAAATTCAGGAACGAGTAACGGAGGGTGAAATGAAGTGCCCGCATTGCATCCGCGAAATGGAGCTGGTCGACAAGCAGACCTTCACGGGCGAGGACATCCGCGAATATTACTGCGCGGCTTGCGACAAATCCGTCATCGAGCGGGGCGGGATCGCGCTCTGGCAGGCGATCTCCGACGCCAATGCGAAACGCGATCCGTCCAAGGATTAGTGCCGCGCTTCAAATCAACGCGCTATATTGTGCGTCCAATCAAACAACAGCCCTCATCCTGAGGGGCCGCGCTTCGCGCGGCCGTCTCGAAGGATGGCCGCCATGGTTCGAGACGCCGCGCCCGGGCGCGGCTCCTCACCATGAGGGTGGAAATCGGTCACCGGCGCACGCAGATCACCCGTACCAGCGCGGCCTTGGCGGCGTCTGTTCCGCTGCCGCCGGTCGCGGGCGTGACGGACTGGGCAGCGAGAAATTTGCGCAGCGTCTCCACTGGGACGACCGTCGCGGATTGGGGCGCAGCCGCCGCTGCCGCATTGGCGAGCGCGCCATCCTTGAGCTCGACCATGCCGAAGAGGCGTCCCTGGCTGTCGATGGCGGCGGCGCCGTCGAAGCCCGGCGGCGGGGTCGGCAGGATGGTGTCGCCGCTGAGACGCGACGGCACGGCCGAGACCGCATTGCCGCCGCCCTGGGCCTGCGGATCGGAGATGCCCACCAGGGTCAGCTCGGAACCCTTGGCGCCCTCGGGCGCGAGCGCGGCTGGAGCCAGATCAACGGCGCCGTAGATGCGCAAGAGCGCGAGATCGGCCGCCTGATCCTCACCGACCCGCTCGGCATTTCCGTAGCCGGCGACCTCGATGACGTTGCAGCTATCGGTCAGGCGACGCTCGCTCAAAACGTGACCCGCCGCCGTCACCACGATGCCGGAGCCGTACTCGACCTTGCGGATTCCCGGCGATCCGGTCATCGCCGCGATCCCGCTGCCCGAAAACGGTGCGAATGCGCTCGACATCACGACCACCAGCGGATCCATGATGCCTTCGGTGGCCTGGTCGTAGAGGATCGTCATGCCGCGCACCTCGCCCTCCCGGATCTGCGCCCGCACGTAGAATTTCTTCAGCCCCTGCATGCCGGACAAGATGAAGAAGTCGGGCCGCAGCAGGTTGACCTCGATGTGGCGGCCCGCCGGCTCCTTCTTTTGCTGATCGAGCAGATCCGCGAGCGTGGTGCCCGGACCCCGCATCCGAAAGGTCTCGACCTGAATCTGCCCTTGCGCGGAAAACCAGCGCGTGCCGCTCTTGCCGGGGCCGGAATTGGGCACTTGCTTGGTCGGCAGGCCGATCTGCGCCCCGGTGACCCGGTCGTCCACCATGCGCCAGCCGACCTGGTCCTGCTTTTCTTTCGACAGAGCGGCGAGCTGCGCGCGCTCGGGCGGGGCGAGCGTGCCGGTTTCCTTGGCCCGATGGTCCTTCTGGAACGCCTTGATGGCTGCGGTGGTCTTGTCGTTGGCCTCGCCGGTGATCAGGCCGTTGTAGGCCCCGATGCAGGCCAGGTCGAACTGGATCGAGGCGCGCTCGCTGAGAGATGCGCCGCCATTGAGATCGTGGGCCGGCTGCGCCGCGGCGGACTTTTTCTTGGGGTCGTTCCGGGTGTCGGGCTTGGCGGCGGCGGCCGGATGGCTCTTGCTGTCGGTCGCGGCCGGACTGCCGGCGTGGTTGGCGGGTTTCGGGGCGGTCTGCGCCTGCCCGCTCGCAGGCCATAGCGCCATCGAGACAATCAGGATCGTTCCGGCGATACGCATCGCGACCCGCGACTGATGTTGCATCGGAGGCATGGATCGGGCGCAAGCCTATCCGATCGCCGCCGCGGCGCAACTGCGGGTCTGCGCGAAATCGCACGGGGCTCGCGCCGGCGTCAACGCAACGCTGCAATGCGCGGTCACGGCGTCACGAAAGTGATATAAGCCGGCCCATGTTGAACTCCGAGGAGCTCGAACGCTACGCCCGCCACATCGTGCTGCGCGAGGTGGGCGGTCCCGGCCAGGCGGCGCTCAAGCGCGCGCGCGTTCTGGTGGTCGGGGCCGGCGGGCTCGGGGCGCCGGTCCTGATGTATCTCGCGGCGGCCGGGGTCGGCACGCTTGGCATCGTCGACGACGACACGGTGGCGCTGTCGAACCTGCAGCGGCAGGTGATCCACGGCACGCCGGAGATCGGCGACCCCAAGGTGGCGAGCGCGGCCAATGCGATCCGCCGCCTCAATCCCCACGTGGCGGTCGAGACCCATGCCACGCGGCTCGTCGCCGACAATGCGCTGGCGCTGATCGGGGCCTACGATCTGGTCGCCGACGGCTCCGACAACTTCACCACGCGCTATCTGGTCTCGGATGCCTGCTACCTCGCGCAGCGGCCGCTGGTGACCGCCGCGGTCGGCACCTTCGACGGCACCCTCACCACCATCCGGGCGCATGAGCGTGCGCCCGGCGGCGCGCTCAATCCGACCTATCGCTGCCTGTTTCCCGAGCCGCCGCCCGCCGGCAGCGTTCCGGCCTGCGCCGAAGCCGGCATCCTGGGGGCGCTCACCGGCGTGCTCGGCTCCATGATGGCGCTCGAGGTGATCCGCGAGATCGTCGGTTTCGGCGAAGGCCTGGTCGGACGCCTGTTGATGGTCGACGCCCGCTCCATGCGGTTCGAGACCCTGGCCTATGCATGGGACCCGGCCAATCCCTTGTCCGGCCAGCATCCCACGATCCACGATCTGTCCATGCACCGCTGACATGCACCGATGACGCGCGCAAGCGCGATGCGCGGTCACGCGACCGTGCGGCGTCACTTCGTCCAGGTGCCGATCGCGGCCGTGCCCTTCATGACCGACCATTTGTTGTCGCCGCTCGGCACCAGATTGAAGCAATTGGCGGCCGAGTTCTTCCAGGTCGTGCAGAAGCCGTCCTTGCTGAGCTTCCAGGTGCCTTCGCCCTTGACGCCGGATTTTCCCAGCGGCTCGCGCGTCATCTTGCCGTCGGCGGTGAACACCATCGTGTATTTGATGTTCTGCGGCGTCGAGGAGGTGAAGGGCTGGCCGTTGAAGAAGGTCGTCTGAATATCAGCGGGAGCGAGCGGGGCGGCGCCGGCCATGCCGACGCTGGCCAAAAGGGCGCATGCGGCGCCCGCGATCCGTAGACGCATCGGGTTCCTCCGAGGTGCTTGGCTCAACGCGAGCATATCCAAGTCGGCGCCTGCTGCGCGAGCCTCACAGCATCGAGGGCAGCACGCGATCGGGCGGCTTGTGGCCGTCGAGAAACGTCTTGATGTTGACGATGACCTTCTCGCCCATGTCGATGCGGCCTTCGATGGTGGCCGATCCCATATGCGGCAGCAGCACCACCTTGCCGCCGTGCGCGAGCTTGACCAGCTTCGGATTGACCGCCGGGGCGTGCTCGAAGACGTCGAGGCCGGCGCCCGCGATCTCGCCCGCGCCGATCAGCCGCGCCAGCGCGTTCTCGTCGATCACCTCGCCGCGCGCCGTATTGACGATATAGGCCTGCGGACGCACCAGCTTGAGCCGCCGCGCCGACAACAGGTGATAGGTCGCCGGCGTGTGCGGGCAATTGATCGAGATGATGTCCATGCGCACCAGCATCTGGTCGAGGCTTTCCCAGTAGGTGGCGCCCAGCTCCTCCTCGATGTGCGGCGCCACCCGGCGGCGGTTGTGGTAGTGGATCTGCAGCCCGAAGGCGCGGGCGCGCCGGGCCACCGCCTGCCCGATGCGGCCCATCCCGATGATGCCCAGCCGCTTGCCCCAGATGCGGTGGCCGAGCATCCAGGTCGGCGACCAGCCGCTCCACGGCTGGTCGCCCGAGATGATGGCGGCGCCTTCGGTGAGCCGGCGCGGCACCGCCAGGATCAGCGCCATGGTCATGTCGGCGGTGTCCTCGGTGAGCACGCCCGGCGTATTGGTCACCGTGATGCCGCGGCTCAATGCGGTGGCGACGTCGATATGGTCGAAGCCGTTGCCGAAATTGGCGATCAGCTTGAGCCGCTCCCCGGCTTTGCTGAGCACCGCCGCATCGATGCGGTCCGTCACCGTGGGCACCAGCACGTCGGCGCTCTTGACCGCCTCGGCCAGATCGGACTGGCTCATGGGCGCGTCGTCGAGATTGAGGCGGGCGTCGAACAGCTCGCGCATGCGGGTCTCGACGATGTCCGGCAGCTTGCGGGTGACGACCACCAAGAGCTGTTTGGGTTTCGGCATTCTGCTACCTGGCTGCTAGCTGGCCTTGTGGATCGACCGTGGTTCCGGACGGAAAATCGCTATCCGTGCTCTCCGGCCACGCCGGGGCGTGGCAAATAGGCATCACTTGCGGTTTTTCTGGCGGGCGTTCAGGCCTCTTTAACCGTGCAGGCCGACACTCCGCAGGTCTGCGCGGGGTGATCGCGACCTTTCGGTCTTGTCTACCAGAAGGTCCGGTCAAGACAAAGCATTGTGCCGTATTCATGCCCGTCGTTCCTTGTGTTTGCTCCGCCCCATGAACCTTGCCAACGCCGCTTAGCCGAACCGACCCCGAGCCACGCCGGACCAATGCGCGCCGCGCGGCGGCCGGCATTCTGGCGCTGCTGGTGGCGTTCGTCGCCACCGCCGCCGGCGCGGCCGGAGACATTGCGGTGGGCGCGGCCAGCGGCCTGCCGGTCCCGCGCTACGTCAGCCTCAAGCCCGACCGCGTCACCGTGCGGGGCGGACCCAACCGGGACCACGAGATCGCCTTCGTGTTCACCCGCGCCGGCCTGCCGGTCGAGATCACCGCCGAATCGGACAATTGGCGTCGCATCCGCGACTGGGAAGGGTCCGAGGGCTGGGTCTATCACTCGCTCCTGTCCGGCCGGCGCACCGCGCTGGTGTCGGCCAAGCAAAAAGACGAGCTGGTGCCGCTCTACGACAAGGCCGATGCGGAGAGCGACCTGGTGGCCCGCCTGCAGCCGGGCGTGCTCGCCTCGGTCAAGCACTGCAGCGGCACCTGGTGCCGCATCTTCGGTA
Source organism: uncultured Alphaproteobacteria bacterium (assembly GCA_963744275.1). Taxonomy (GTDB): domain Bacteria; phylum Pseudomonadota; class Alphaproteobacteria; order Rhizobiales; family Xanthobacteraceae; genus VAZQ01. The sequence goes on along the minus strand of CAVUSX010000010.1, from coordinate 52,807 downwards.
CCGGCTTCGACGGCTGGATCGTGCAGGATCGCCTGTGGGGCGTCTACCCGAACGAGAAGATCGATTGATCCGCGGCTGACGGGTTTGCTTCGGCAGACCGAGTTGAACCGGTTCCCCGGCACAATCCCTGCCGCCGCCGGGGTATGGTTCCCCAGCCCAGAAGTGCCCGGAATTGGCGGCCTGACAGGGGCTCGCGACCGCGATTGGCCCATGTGTCCAATTTGACACACCCGCTGTCTAAAATTGAACTCGTCCCCAAACCGTCATGATCGCGCGCCCGCCGGCCCCTAAACTCGGCTGCTGCTCGGTCGAAGGGGACGGTCGCGGTTCACCGCCCCTCGCCGAGCGACCACGGATCAGCCCGGAAGTTTTCGGCGTAGGGAATTTGCGATGCGGATGCGCCTTGGTTGTGTGTCACGTAACATGCGTGGTGTCGAGCCAGAGCGTGCGGCGCCGGGCGTTTGCCATCGTGCCCGCCGTGCTTGGGCGGCCTCTGCGCCGCCCTGATGCCCGCCTCGGAATCCCTGGCCGCCTGCGCGCCAGCGACCGGAAACAACATCACGGTCACGTGTACCGGCACCACCCAGGATCAGGGGCCGGGCGCAAACACGGGCTATGGCAATAGCACTCAGAACGGCGTGACCGTCAACGTGCAATCCGGGGCGTCGGTCCTGGGCACATCGACCGGCATCGACCTGAACAACAACAATACCATCAACAATTCCGGCACCATTACCACCAATCGGCACCTCGGCTTCTCGGCAACGTCTACGGAATCAATACCAACGGGCCTCTGACCGTAACCAATTCCGGAACGATCGGGCGAACTGATCTTCCGACTCACCGGGTAACAACGATGCGCGGGCATCAACGGGTCGGGCAGCGCCCTCGTCGTCACCAACACCAGCACCGGCGTCATTCAAGGCACCACAGCGCATTTCGGCGGCGGCACGCCGAGCGTCATGACGGTGACCAATTCGGGTCTCATTTCCGGGCTCGCGTCGGCGGCGGCGGAAACGGGATAATCGCCGACACCCTGACCCTCACCAACAATGCCTCGGGCACCATCACGGCTGACGCTTTGCGGCATCAGGCGAACACCGCGACGATCTACAACTACGGCACGATTTCCGCGCCTACGCCCGGCTTCGGCGGCACCGCCGTCAATGTCAATTCGCTCACGCTCATCAACTACGCATCCGGCGTCATTACCGGGGAAGGCGGCGGGATTTCGGGATCGAGCACGCCCGTTGCGTCACCAATTTCGGCACCATTTCCGGCGGGTCTGATCGCCTCGGCATTGAACGGTAACGCTGTCTTTCTCACGAATTTCGGCACCGTCAGCGGTCGGCGGCGGCTCGGCGATCTCGATGGACACGGCACCATCGTCAACAACGTCGGCGGCTCCATCACGGGGATTTCGACACCATCGCGACGTTTCGACCAACACCACCATATTCAATGCCGGCACGATCACCGCGAGCGAGCGGCCCTGCGATCTTCTTCACGGCCGGCAGCGGCGGCAACACGCTGACCATCGCGCCCACCAGCGTCATCAACGGCAGCGTCTTCGCCAGCGGGCGCGATACGTTTCAGCTCGGCGGTCCCGGCACGGCACCTTCGACCTCGGCACGATCGGCGCGACCAAGCAATATCACGGCTTCGCCACCTTCAACAAAGTGGACGCCTCGATCTGGACGCTGACCGGCACCGGCAACCAGGCCTGGAACGTCAATGCCGGCACGCTCCTGGTCAACGGCGATCTGTCGGCGGCGAGCGGCATCACGGTCAATCCGGGCGGCACGCTCGGCGGCACCGGCATCCTGCCGACCACCAGCGTCAATGGCGGCGTATTCGCGCCCGGGCCCGCCACCGGGCCGGGCGCCGTCACGGTCACGGGCAATCTCAATTTCCAGGCCGGGTCCACCTATTTGGTCCACCTGTCGCCATCCACGGCCGCGACCGCCAACGTCTCCGGCACCGCGGCGCTTTCCGGCACCGTGCTGGCCTCGCTGCAGCCCGGCAGCTACGTGACGCGCAGCTACACGATCATGACCGCCCATGGCGGATTCGGAGGATCGACGTTCAACGCCCTGGCGTTCAGCCCGGGCGGGTTCGGCGGCACGCTCTCCTATACGCCGACCACCGTGGTGCTCGGGCTCACCTCGCAGCTCGGGCGCAACGGCGGGCTCGGCCAGAACCAGCAAAATGTCGCCAACGCGATCAACACCTATTTCAACAACGGCGGCGCGCTGCCGCCGGCGTTCTTCAATATCTTTGGTCTCACCGGCACCAATCTGGCGAGCGCGCTGTCGCAGCTCTCGGGCGAAGCCGCCACCGGCGGCCAGCAGAGCGCGTTCCAGCTGATGGACGAGTTTCTCAACTACATGATCGACCCGCTGGTCGATGGCGGGGGTGACGCAGGCGGCGCGGGCGGGCAGTCGATGGGCTTCGCGGCCGAGCAGCCGACGCTGCCACCCGAAGCTGCGCTCGCCTACGCCGCGATCCTCAAAGCGCCGCCGCGCACCTTCGAGCAGCTTTGGAGCATCCGCGGGGGTGCCTACGGGGGCTATAACCGCACCGAGGGCGATCCGGGCGGGCTCGGCACCCACGACCTGTCGGCGCGCGCCGGCGGCTTCGCGGGCGCGCTCGACTATCACGTCAGCGCGGATACCGTGATCGGCGTGGCGCTCGCGGGCGGCGACACCAATTGGGGCCTCGCCGACGGGCTCGGCGGCGGTCGCAGCAACGCGATGCAGGCCGGCGTATACGGCAAGACCCGCAGCGGTCCCGCTTATCTGGCGGGATCGCTCGCCTATACCTGGCACGCGGTCAGCACCGATCGCTTGGTCTTGGCGGGCGACCAGCTCTCGGCGCGCTTCAATGCGGAGAGCTTCGGCGGGCGGCTGGAAGGTGGCTATCGCCTGGCTTGGCCGGTCGCGACCGTCATTCCTTATGCGGCCGTGCAAGCGCAGAGCTTCTCGACGCCCAGCTACAGCGAAACCGATCTCGGCGGCGGTGGCTTCGGGCTCGCCTTCGCGGCCCGCACCGCGACCGACACCAGGAGCGAGCTCGGCACGCGCTTCGAGCGCGTGGTGGCGGTCGCTCCCACGTCCGCCCTCGCCCTGAAGGCGCGACTCGCCTGGGCCCATGACTGGGTGAGCGATCCCACGCTGGCGGCGACGTTCGAGACGCTGCCGGGCGCGAGCTTCACGGTGAACGGGGCGGCGCCGGCCAGCGATTCGGCGCTGGCCACGGCCGGCGCGGAGCTGCGCCTCCTCAACGGGGTGTCGGTGCTCGGCAAGCTCGACGGCGAGTTCGCGAGCCACGCCAGCACCTATGCGGGCACCGGCGTCATTCGCTACGTCTGGTGAAGCGACGCGGGGATTTGAACGGCTCACGCGGCTGCCGCGTGCCTCGTCGCCTGCAAATCCGGAACGCTCAACGCGCCTTGCGGCGTAGCCGGACCACCACGTCGATGCGAGCGATCTCGTAGCCTTCCGGCGGGATCGGCGGCTTGCCGACGAAAACATCCGCGTCCGGAATATCGAACAACGTGTTCTCTTCCTCGACGAAGAAATGATGATGCTGCGATGCGTTGGTGTCGAAATAGCTCTTCGAGCCTTCGACCGCGACCTGGCGCAGCAGCCCCGCATCGGTGAATTGGTGCAGCGTATTGTAGACGGTCGCCAAGGAGACCGGCGCCTTGGCGTTGTTGGCCTCCTCGTACAGCATCTCGGCCGTGATGTGCCGGTCGCCTTTGCCGAACAGCAACCAGCCGAGCTCCATGCGCTGGCGGGTGGGCCGCAGCCCCACCTGCCGCAGCATCGCCTTGACGTCATGCCAAGGGCAGCCGGTGAGCGCGGCACGCCGCGCTTGCATCGGCGCGTGTTCGGCCGCGGGTGACGCGGCCGTGAAGACCAGGGCCCGCGATGGTGTGGTGGGCAACGTCATGGGCGCTCAATACCCTATTGTGATTGGCTTTTTGGCAGGATCGTTACATTTGTAACATATCGCGCCGAAAACGCAAAGCGACCCCGGATCGGGCTCCGCGCCCCGCAGCCGCGACATAAGGCTGCGCACAACCGGAGCGGATGTCTGGCTTTGCCCCCCCTCCACCCCCTATATTGGATCAACGAAAAATTTCGGCGGTTGACAGGCCAGACAGGCGACACAGGATGCTGATGACCCGGCGCTCGAGCTACGACTACGAAGAACTCTTGGCTTGCGGCCGCGGCGAATTGTTCGGGGCCGGCAATGCCCAGCTGCCGCTGCCCCCCATGCTCATGTTCGACCGCATCTCCGAGATCAGCGAGACCGGGGGCGAGCACGGCAAGGGAATGGTGCGCGCCGTGCTCGATGTGAAGCCCGATCTCTGGTACTTCCCTTGCCACTTCAAAGGCGATCCCGTCATGCCGGGTTGTCTCGGCCTCGATGCGCTGTGGCAGCTCCTGGGCTTCTTCCTCGGCTGGCTCGGCTCGTCCGGAAAGGGGCGGGCGCTCGGTCTGGGCGAGGTCAAGTTCTCCGGCCAGGTTCTGCCCACCATGAAGCAGGTGATCTACGGGGTCGACATCAAGCGGGTCATGCGCTCCAAGCTGGTGCTGGGCGTGGCCGACGGCTGGCTCAAGGCCGACGGCTCGATCATCTATCGGGCCATGGATCTCAAGGTCGGGCTGTTCCGTCAGGACGAGATGCAGCCGAGCGGCGCGTAACGGAATAGTGGCATCCGGTATACCGCTTCCGAAAATGCGATCAGGTAGAGATTGGAAGAGGCTTCCATGAGGCGGGTCGTCGTCACCGGCATGGGCATCGTCTCATCGATCGGAAACAATACCCAGGAGGTGCTGGCGAGCCTGCGCGAGGGCGAAGTCGGGCATCGTGCGTGCGGACAAGTACGTGGAGCTCGGATTTCGCTGCCAGGTGCACGGCGCCCCCAGCCTCGATCCGGAAGGCGTGATCGATCGCCGCGCCATGCGGTTCCTCGGCGGCGGCGCGGCCTGGAACCACATCGCCATGGAGCAGGCGATCCGCGACGCCGGTCTCGAGACCGGCGAAATCTCCCACGAGATGACCGGCATCATCATGGGCTCGGGCGGGCCTTCGACCCGCGCCATCGTCGAGGCCGCCGACGTCACCCGCAGCAAGGGACCCAAGCGCGTCGGCCCCTTCGCGGTGCCCAAGTGCATGAGCTCGACCACGTCGGCGACGCTCGGCACCTGGTTCAAGATCAAGGGCGTCAACTATTCGATCTCGTCGGCCTGCGCGACCTCCAACCATTGCATCGGCAATGCGATGGAGGTGATCCAGATGGGCAAGCAGGACATGATCTTCGCGGGCGGCTGCGAGGAGCTCGATTGGACGCTCTCGGTCCTGTTCGACGCCATGGGGGCGATGTCGTCGAAGTATAATGACACGCCCGACAAGGCCTCGCGCCCCTACGACGTCGATCGCGACGGCTTCGTGATCGCGGGCGGCGCCGGCGTCCTGGTGCTCGAGGAGCTCGCCCACGCCAAGGCGCGCGGCGCCAAGATCTATGCCGAGCTGGCCGGCTACGGCGCCACCTCCGACGGCTTCGACATGGTGGCGCCTTCGGGCGAGGGCGCGGCGCGCTGCATGCGGATGGCGCTCAAAGGCGTGCAGGCGCCGGTCGACTACATCAACCCGCATGCCACCTCCACGCCGGTCGGCGATCTGCGCGAGATGGAGGCGATCCGCGAGGTCTTCGGCAAGAACACGCCGCCGATCGCCGCCACCAAGGCGCTGACCGGGCATTCGCTCGGGGCCGCCGGCGCGCAGGAGGCCATCTATTCGCTGTTGATGATGAGCAACGGCTTCATCTGCGAGAGCGCCAATATCGTCAACCTCGATCCGGCCTTTGCCGGCATGCCGATCGTGCGCGAGCGGCGCGACGGCGTCTCGCTGGGCTGTGTCCTGTCGAACTCGTTCGGCTTCGGCGGCACCAATGCATCGGTCGTGTTCAAGCGGCTGGACGCGTAGAGTTGAGTAGTCTTTCTGGCCGACGGGCGCGCAATAGTAACCAGTGAGGTCGAGTATGCCGGGGCTGATGCACGGAAAGCGCGGGCTGATCATGGGGGTCGCCAACGATCATTCGATCGCCTGGGGGATCGCCCGCACGCTGGCGGCCCATGGGGCGTCGCTCGCCCTGACCTATCAGGGCGATGCGCTCGGGCGGCGGGTGCGCCCGCTCGCCGAATCGCTCGGTTCCGAGCTGGTGCTGCCGTGCGACGTGGACAACGTCGCGTCGATGGATTCCGTCTTCGCGGCGATCGCCGCGAAATGGGGCGCGCTCGATTTTCTGGTCCACGCCATCGCGTTCTCCGACAAGAACGAGCTCAAGGGCCGCTATGCCGACACCACGCGCGAGAATTTCGTGCGCACCATGATGATCTCCTGCTTCTCGTTCACCGAATTGGCCAAGCGCGCCGCCGCGCTGATGCCGAGCGGCGGCGCCATGGTGACGCTGACCTACAACGGCGGCCAGCGCGCGATGCCGAACTACAACGTGATGGGGGTCGCCAAGGCGGCCCTGGAGGCCTCGGTGCGCTACCTGGCGGTCGATTTCGGCCCCTCCGCCATCCGGGTCAACGCCATCTCGGCCGGCCCGATCCGCACGCTGGCGGGCGCCGGCATATCGGATGCCAGGGCCATGTTCAGCTTCCAGCAGCGCCATTCGCCGTTACGCCGCGGGGTGACGCTCGACGAGATCGGCGGCGCCGCGCTTTATCTGCTCTCCGATCTGTCGAGCGGGGTGACCGGCGACATCCATTTCGTGGACTCCGGCTACAACATCATCACCATGCCGAACCCCGATTTGCTGGCGCGCTCGGGCGAGCTCAATGGCGGCAACGGCGAGCGGGTCCCGAGCGCGGCGGATTAGCGAAGACGCGGCTTAGCCACCCTGGCGGCGCGGGATGGTCGGCGTCAGCGGGGGCTGCGGTCCGATCACCGCTTGCAGCGCATCGCGGGCGCAGACCTCGTCGAAGCCCGATCCGCCCACCCCGATGGCGCCGAGAAATTGATGATCGACCACGATCGGCAGCCCGCCCGAAGCCAAGAAGATGTCGTGATAGAAGCCGGAGTGGAACTCGCTCTGGTCACCCGTTATGGTGCGGTTCACTTCCTCGTGGCTCGGCGTGTGGGTGACGATCACCGCATGCGCTTTCATGATCGCGGCGTCGAGCTGGCGATGGCCGCGCAGGCCGTCCATGCGCTCGAAATAGACCTGCTCGCCGAACTGATCGAGAATCGCAATGGAGGCCGCCGCGCCCTTGGCCCGCGCCGCCGCCTCGCAATGGGCGGCGATCTGCTTGGCGGTGTCGAGGGAGATCTCGTTCTTCTCCTCGATGCGCTCGGCCGCCGGACCCGTGATGACGAATTTGTCGAGCTGGGCGAGCGCGGTGCCGCAAGCAAGGAGGGTGCCGCGCAAGGGCGAGAGCGGTGACGAGCGAAGCTGGGGGCGAGGCCATGTGGAAGTCTCCCTGAGGTGACGCGCAAGCCCTTTGGGACGAGCTTGCAGAAGTGCTTGTCCCGGCCTTTGGCCGGAACCGTTTCAAACCATGTCCCGGCGAAAGCGGGGAGTTGATGTCTGGAACGGTCCCGAGCTCAGGGCCGGGACAAGTGATACCAAAAGACGACGGCCGGGGTGATGCCCCCGGCCGTGTCCATCAATAAAATCCGCTGTCGGGCGCGCCGGCGATCACTCGCCGCCCGCCGCCTGCTGCTGCTCGCCTTCGGCCTTCTGCTTGGCCTCCAGGTCCTCGCCGGTCGCCTGGTCGACCATCTTCATCGAGAGCCGCACCTTGCCGCGCTCGTCGAAGCCCAAGAGCTTCACCTTGACCTTGTCGCCCTCGTTGATCACGTCGGTCACCTTCTGGACGCGCCGCGGCGCCAGCTGGCTGATGTGCACGAGGCCGTCCTTGGCGCCGAAGAAGTTCACGAAGGCGCCGAAGTCCATGACCTTGACGACGGTGCCCTCGTAGATGTGGCCGACCTCGGGATCCGACGCGATCGACTTGATCCAGTTGATCGCCGCCTTCATGGCGTCGCCGCTGGCGGACGCCACCTTGACGGTGCCGTCGTCCTGGATGTCGATCTTGGCGCCGGTCTTCTCCACGATCTCGCGGATCACCTTGCCGCCGGTGCCGATCACCTCGCGGATCTTGTCGACCGGGATCGAGAACACCTCGATGCGCGGCGCATGCTCGCCGAGCTCGGCGCGGGCCTGCGTGAGCGCCTTTGACATCTCGCCCAGGATGTGGATGCGGCCGTCCTTGGCCTGGTTCAGCGCCACCCCCATGATCTCCTCGGTGATGCCGGCGATCTTGATGTCCATCTGCAGCGAGGTCACGCCGCGTTCGGTGCCCGCCACCTTGAAGTCCATGTCGCCCAGATGGTCCTCGTCGCCGAAGATGTCGGACAGCACGGCGTAGCGCTTGTCCTCCAGGATGAGCCCCATGGCGATGCCGGCGGTCGGCCGCTTGAGCGGCACGCCCGCATCCATCAGGGCGAGCGAGGTGCCGCACACGGTCGCCATCGAGGACGAGCCGTTCGAACTCGGTGATCTCCGACACCACCCGGATGGTGTAGGGGAACTCGTGGTGCAGCGGCAGCATCGGACGGATGGCGCGCCAGGCGAGCTTGCCGTGGCCGATCTCGCGCCGGCCCGGAGAGCCGAGCCGACCGGTCTCGCCGACCGAGAACGGCGGGAAGTTGTAGTGCAGGAGGAACGTCTCCTTGTAGGTTCCGGGCAGCGCGTCGATGTACTGCTCGTCCTCGCCGGTGCCGAGCGTCGCCACCACCAATGCCTGCGTCTCGCCGCGGGTGAACAGCGCCGAGCCGTGCGCGCGCGGCAGGATGCCGACCTCGGAGACGATCGGCCGCACCGTCTTCACGTCGCGGCCGTCGATGCGCCGGCCGGTGTCGAGGATGTTCCAGCGCACGATCTTGGATTCGAGCTCCTTGAACACGGAGCCGACCTGCTGCTTGGTATAGGGCGGGTTCTCGACGCCCTCGGGCAGGTAGTGCGCCATGGCCTTGGCCTTGACGGCTTCGACCGCCTTCTGGCGCTCCATCTTCTGCGCGATCCCGTAGGCCGAGCGCAGATCCTGGTCGATGCGGCCGAGCATGTCCTTCTCCAGCGCCGCGTCGTCGAACGTGGCGAGCTCGCGCGGCTCCTTGGCGGCCTTCTCGGCCAGCTGGATGATGGCCTCGATCACCGGCTGGAAATGCCGGTGGCCGAACATCACGGCTCCCAGCATCACCTCCTCGGACAGCTCCTTGGCTTCCAATTCGACCATCAGCACGGCGTCCTGGGTGCCGGCCACCACCAGGTCGAGATCGACTCTCCGGCATCTCGTCGAGCTGCGGATTGAGCACGTATTCGTTGTTGATGAAGCCGACGCGGGCGGCTCCGATCGGGCCCATGAAGGGCGCGCCCGAGAGCGTGAGCGCGGCCGATGCGGCCACCATCCCTAATATGTCGGGATCGTTCTCGAGATCGTGCGACAGCACGGTGACGATCACCTGGGTGTCGCAACGCCAGCCCGGCGCGAACAGCGGCCGCACCGGCCGGTCGATCATGCGCGAGGTGAGCGTCTCGCGCTCGCTCGGGCGGCCTTCGCGCTTGAAGTAGCCGCCGGGAATGCGCCCGGCCGCATAGGTCTTCTCGAAGTAGTTGCAGGTGAGCGGCAGGAAGTCGATGCCGGTCTTGGGCTCCTTGGCGGCCACGACGGTGGCCAGGACCTTGGATTCGCCGTAGCTGGCGACGACCGCGCCGTCGGCTTGGCGGGCGATCTTGCCGGTCTCGAGGACGAGCTTGCGCCCACCCCAATCGAGCTCAACGCGATGGATATCGAACATTGTGATGGTCTTTCATGATGATTGTCCCCCGTCCTGACCCCGCCGGCTTGCCGGGAAGGGAAGAGGAGGAGGCCGAAGGGCGAAAGCCATCGGCAAGACGGCGAGACGCTGCGGCGCGCGCGGGGCGCGGACGGATGCAGCATCCGGCGATCCTGCCATGGCCTTCGGGCCCTCCTGTGAACGGACGGGCGAATGGAAATCGGCCCGTCTCGCGGATCGGCAGCGGCCTCGCTGCCGGACGATCAGCGCCCTGCATTTGCAATAGCGCTTGCACGCATCAGAGGCGCGGCGGAAGCCGCGCAACAATAGTCTCAGCGGCGGATGCCCAGCCGCTCGATCAATGATCTGTAACGTCCTTCATCGGTGCGAGCGAGATAATCAAGAAGCTGGCGACGCTGGGACACGAGCTTGAGCAATCCACGCCGGGAATGGTTGTCCTTGACGTGGGTCTTGAAGTGCTCCGTCAGGTTGTTGATGCGCTCCGAAAGGACCGCCACCTGCACTTCCGGCGAACCAGTATCGCCGGTCTTGGTCGCATAGGTCTTGATAACGTCCGCCTTGCGGTCGGGGGTAATCGACATCGGGTCTCCTATCTGTCGACGAGGAAGCTTCACGAACGGCGGCCGGGCCGGGATGTCGTCCAGCGCGGTTGCCCACAAACGGCTCGCGCCGGCAAGGGCCAGCGCGACCGCGGCGCAATATATAGTGGAAAATTCTCCCGATGCCAGCGGAATTTACGCGGCAACAGCCATGGCGTTAACGTTTATTACCGCGACTGCGTGCGCGGACGCCGCCCCGTGCCCCTCGGTCAGCGCGCCAGGTTGAAGATGCGGCGGGGGCGCAATTCTCCCTTTTCCACCTCGGCCAGCGCCAGCAGAGCGCTTTGGACGAAGACCGCCACGAAGCCCTCCATCAGGGGTGCGTCACGCCCGCGCAGCAGCACCGATTGGCCGCGCGCGAGCCGGGCGGCATCGGCGCGACTCACCACCATGGCGGGCAGGGCGGTGAGGCCGGCCTCGACCGGCAACAGCACCGGGGTCGAGGCCGCAACGTGCTCGCTGCCGGGGGCAATCAACGCCCGCAGGGCGTCGAGGTCGACGGCGCGGTCCTGCGTGAACGAGCCGACCGCGGTCCGCCGCAACGCCACCACATGCCCGAGACAACCGAGCTCGCGACCGAGGTCGCGGGCGAGCGCCCGCACATAGGTGCCCTTGCCGCATTCCGCCGCCAGCACCGTATGGGCGGCGTCCGGCATCGCCACCAATTCGAGGCGATGGATGTCCACCGGGCGCGCCGCCAGCTCCACCACCTTGCCTTCGCGGGCGAGGTCGTAGGCGCGCTCGCCCTCGATCTTGAGCGCCGAGAAGCGCGGCGGCACCTGCGCGATGGTGCCGGTGAAGCGCGGCAGCAGCGCGCGGATCGTCTCCGGGTCGGGGCGCGCAGCGCTCGATGCGACGACGCGGCCTTCGGCATCGTCGGTGTCGCGCTCCTCCCCCCATTGCACCGTGAAATGATAGGTCTTGCGGCCGTCCATGACGAACGGAACCGTCTTGGTCGCCTCCCCGAGCGCGATCGGCAGGCAGCCGGAGGCGAGCGGATCGAGCGTGCCGGCGTGGCCGGCGCGCTTGGCCGCGAACAGCCGCTTGACCACGCTGACCGCATGGGTGGAGGTCATGCCGACCGGTTTGTCGAGCACCAGCCAGCCGTTCACCTCGCGCTTGGGACGCCGGCGCTGCCCGCTCGGCCGCACTGCGGCGTCAACCGCATCGGCCGTGATCGGAACATCACCGAGCGGGAGATCGTCGGCGGGGACGGTTTCGTCCGTGACGGTGGTCGGTGTGCTCACGTGCCGTCGTCCTTCTCGGGCTCGAGATCGCGCCGCACCTGCGGGGTTCGCAGAAGCTTCTCGATCCGTTCCGCCTCCTCGAACCGCTCGTCGATCTGGAAGCGGATATCGGGTGCGAATTTCAGGTTGACGCGGTGGGAGATCTCGCCGCGCAGATAGCGTTTGTTGCGCTCGAGCGCGGCCATCACCTCGTCGGCGTCGCGGCCGCCGAGCGGCATCACGTAGATGGTGGCGAGCCGCAAATCCGGCGCCATGCGGACTTCCGGAATGGTGATGAGATGGCCTTCGAGCACCGGATCGTGGACGTCGCCGCGTATGAGCATCTCGGATACCGCATGGCGAACGAGCTCGCCGACGCGCAACTGGCGCTGGGACGGCTCGGCTCGACCTCGCTGTTTGGGGCGCGTCATGATGCAGCTTTCTTTGTCGCGATCGCGCGGTCTCGCGCCGCGCCGGCTTTCGAGCTTATGGGCCGGCGATCGATGCCGCGACCTTGGCGCGCACTTGACCGGCCAGGTCCGCAAAGGCCGCGGCCGACGGCAGGGCGCGCCTGGGAACCTGGATCAGCTCGGCGCGGCTGAGCGCCAGGAAGAGACCATCCCGGGTCTCGATCACCCGTGTGATGGAGCGCCAGGAAATCCGGCCTTCGCTCCCTTCGATCCGCGAGCGGATGTCCTGCTCGCCGAGCCCCAATGTCACGTCCTTGTTGGCGAAGCTATAGCGCGGGAACAACCAGCGTGCCATCAGCCGCTCCGCCAGATATTCGCCGAGGGGCGCCACCAGCGTCACCAGCGCAAACACAATGGTAGCGGCCGCCAGCACCAGCGCGGGAGCGGCGAGCAGCGTATCGTAGCTGAAGACGATCACCAGTCCGCCGATCAGCATGCCGAACAATGCCGCCCGTCCCCAGCGCCCGAGCCGTCCGAACGGGCCGATCGACCGGCTCGCGCGCAACTGCGCGATGTAGTCGTCGGGTCCGAACCGATAGGCGATCGTCTGTTCCATAGGAGCGTTGCGGCGCCCGAGCGCAGGCGGAGCGCGACCTCGACGATCAAAGCGACCGCTGGATCGTCTCGACCCGGTAGCATTCGATGACGTCGCCGACCTTCATGTCGTGATAGTTCTCGAACGCCATGCCGCATTCCTGTCCGGCCACCACCTCGCGGGCATCGTCCTTGAAGCGCTTGAGCTGGGACAGATTGCCTTCGTGGACCACGACGTTGTCGCGGATGAGGCGCACGTTGGCGCCGCGCTCCACCGTGCCGTCGGTGACCCGGCAGCCCGCCACGTTGCCCACCTTGGAGACCTTGAAGACCTCCAGGATAACGGCATTGCCCAGCATGGTCTCGCGCAGCGTCGGCGCCAGCAGGCCGGACATGGCTTTCTTAACGTCGTCCACCAGATCGTAGATGATGTTGTAGTAGCGGATCTCGACGCCGGCCCGTTCGGCGGCTTCGCGCGCCTCCTTGTGGGCGCGCACGTTGAAGCCGATGATCGCGGCGCCTGCCGCCTCCGCCAGGGTCACGTCGGATTCCGTGATTCCGCCGGCGCCCGCATACAGGATGCGCGCTCCGACCTCGCCGGTGCCGAGCTTCTCGAGCGCACCCAGGATGGCTTCGATCGAGCCTTGCACGTCGCCCTTGATGACCAGCGGGAATTCCTTGCGGCCGTCGGTCTTGAGCTGGCTCATCATCTGCTCGAGCGAGCCGCGCAAGCCGGTCGCGCGCGCCGCCATCTTGTCGCGCTTCTGCCGCGCCCGGTAATCGGTGACCTCGCGGGCGCGCAATTCGCTGTCGACCACTGCCAGCCGGTCGCCGGCGTCGGGCGTGCCGCTGAAGCCGAGCACCTCGACCGGCATCGAAGGTCCGGCCTCCGTGAGCGGCTTGCCGGTATCCGAGATGAGGGCGCGCACGCGGCCCCATTCGGCGCCCGCGACCACGATGTCGCCGGGCTTGAGCGTGCCGCGCTGCACCAGCACGGTCGCGACCGGTCCGCGCCCGCGATCGAGCTTGGCCTCGATCACGGTGCCTTCGGCCGGCCGGTTGGGATCGGCCTTGAGATCGAGCAGCTCCGCCTGCAGGGCGAGCGTCTCCAGCAACCGATCCAGATTGAGCTTCTTGGTCGCCGACACCTCCACGTCGAGCACGTCGCCGCCGAGCGATTCGACCTGGATCTCGTGCTGCAGCAACTCGGTGCGCACCCGCTCCGGCTTGGCGTCCGGCTTGTCGATCTTGTTGATGGCGACGATGATCGGCACCTTGGCGGCCTTGGCGTGGTGGATCGCCTCGACGGTCTGCGGCATCACGCCGTCGTCGGCCGCCACCACCAGCACCACCACATCCGTCACCTTGGCGCCGCGCGCCCGCATGGCGGTGAACGCGGCATGGCCCGGCGTATCGATGAAGGTGATCTTGTGGCCGGAGGGGGCCGTCACCTGATAGGCGCCGATGTGCTGGGTGATGCCGCCGGCTTCGCCGGCCGCCACCTCGGTCGAGCGGATGGCGTCGAGCAGCGAGGTCTTGCCGTGGTCGACATGGCCCATGATGGTGACCACGGGCGGGCGCGGCACCAGCGCGGCCTGATCGTCGCTGGCGTCGAACAGGCCTTCCTCGACGTCGGATTCGGCGACCCGCTTGACGGTGTGGCCCATCTCCTCGGCCAGGAGCTGCGCCGTATCGGCATCGATCACGTCGGTGATCTTCACCATCTGGCCCTGCCGCATGAGCAGGCGGATGACGTCGACCCCGCGCTCCGCCATGCGGTTGGCGAGCTCCTGAATGGTGATGGTTTCCGGAATGATCACCTCGCGGACGAGCTTTTCCTTGGGCTCGGTGTCGCGATGGCCGGCCATGCGCTGGACGCGGCGGCGGAACGACGCCACCGAGCGCTCGCGCACCTCGTCGGCGCTGAGCGCGGTCACCACCGTGAGGCGGCCGCGACGCTTCTCGCCCGTGACTTTCGCCGGCTTGGGGGCAGGCGCCGGGCGAATGATGACACCGCCGCGGCGGGTGGTGCGCGGGGCCTCCTCCTCGTCGGCCTCCAGCACCGGGCGCGCGGCCGGGCGCGCGGCGGCCGTGGTACCCTCGCCGAAACGCTTCTTGGCCTCGGCCTCGGCCTTGAGCTTGGTTTCCTCGTCGTGGCGCCGGCGATCGTCTTCGCCCCGCTTGCGCGCCTCGGCGGCTTCGCGCTCGGTGCGCTCGGCGGCCTCGCGCGCGATGCGCACGTGGGCCTCTTCCTCGGCGATCTTGCGCTCCTCGGCCTCGCGCAGGCGAGCGTCGGCCAGCGCGTGCACGCGCGCCTTCTGCTCGTCCTCGGTCAGCGTGCGCAGCACGACGCCCGAGGGCTTCGGGGCGGGGACGGCGGGCGATTGCGCCGGCACGGTCGCGGGCGCCGCCGCCTGCGGCACCACCGCCGGCCGGGCCGTGGCGGACCGCTGCTTGGCGTTTGCCGCATCCGCGGCGGGAGGCGGCGGCTCGGCCCTGACCGGGCCGCCGACGCGACGCTTCACCTTCTCCACGACGACCGCTTTGGTGCGGCCATGGCTGAAGCTTTGGCGCACGACCCCCTGCTCGACGCCCCGCGGCTTGAGGGTCAAGGTCTTGGTGGGGGCGACGCTGAGCGTCTTGTCGCCGGGGTTTTTCGTCGGTTCAACCATTCAGTTCCTACTTTTCGGTCTTCGCTGCTGGCTTTGGCTCATTGCGATCGCCCAAACCACCGGTTCGAAAGCGACCCAGGAGCCCGGCGCGTGCCACGAATGTGTCGCTTTCGCGACCGGCAAGCAGGGCTGCATGTATCACATTTGACCGCCCCAAAGCCAAATCCAATTGAGTCGAGGTGAACGTGTCGATGATGGCGATCTTGCCGGTATCGAGGTCGAGCCCCCGGCGCATGGCGGCATCGAGCTTTCTGGCCCCGTCCGCGGCCGCCTCGGCGGCATGGATGAGAGCCGCGACCCGGACCCGATTGAGCGCCTGCTCGGTCTTGGCGAACCCGATCGCGACCCTGCCGGCCTTGTGGGCGATGGCGAGCGCCCCGAGCGCGGCCTGCTCCATCAGCCGCTCGGTCGCCTCGACCATATCGGGGGCGACCTGCACGTCCCGCTTGAAGCCGCGCCCGAAGACCTTGCGGGCGACCGCGGTGCGCAGCGCCTGGCGGGTCGCCGTGATCCACATCCCGCGCCCCGGCAGTCGGCGCTTGAGATCCGCCACCACCAGGCCGTCAGGCGAAACCACGAAGCGGATCATATCGGCGACCGGACGCACGGTGCCGGTCGCGGCGCAGAAGCGCTCCGCGCCGGGCGCGGTCTTGCGCGGCCCGGCGTCGAGCTCTTCCGGCGCCAATTCCTTCGGCGTCAGTCCTTGGGCGCGAGGTCCACGAGATCCATATGTGCGAGCATCCGTCCAACGGTCCTTTAGGCCTCGACCTCGGCCTCGGAGGCCTCCGCCGGCTCTTCCGCGGCGGGGGGCGGCGCCAAATCTTCTTCCCTGATCCAGCCCATCTTGACGCGCGCCTGCATGATCAGGGCTTCGGCCTCCTCGCGCGACAATTCCTCGAGAATGCCGGCATGCTTGGTGGTCTCGCCGTCCTTGCGCTCGCTCCAGCCGGCGAGGTCGTCGGTGGCGCAGCCGGCCAGGTCCTCCACCGTCTTGATGCCGTTCTCGCCGAACTCCACCAGTATCGCGGTGGTGACGCCGGGGACCTCCCGCAGCGCGTCCTCGACCCCGAGCTCCACCCGCTTGGCGTCGAGCTCGGCATCGAGCTTGGCGAGATACTCGGCCGCCCGCGCCTGCAGCTCGCGCGCGGTGTCCTCGTCGAAGCCCTCGATTCCGGCGATCTCCTTCTCATCCACCAGCGCCAGCTCCTCCACCGAGTTGAAGCCTTCGGACGCCAGCAATTGGCCGACCACCTCGTCGACATTGAGCGCATCGATGAAGAGCTTCGTGCGCTTCTCGAACTCGGCCTGGCGGTGCTCGGACTCTTCCTGCTCGGTGACGATGTCGATGTCCCAGCCGGTGAGCTGGGAGGCGAGCCGCACGTTCTGGCCGCGCCGCCCGATGGCGAGCGAGAGCTGCTGGTCCGGCACCACGACCTCCATCCGCTGGCGCTCCTCGTCGAGCACCACCTTGGCGACCTCGGCGGGGGCGAGCGCATTGACGACGAAATTGGCCGGATCGGACGTCCACGGAATGATGTCGATCTTCTCGCCCTGCAGCTCGTTGACCACCGCCTGCACGCGCGAGCCGCGCATGCCGACGCAGGCGCCGACCGGATCGACGGAGGAATCCCGCGAGATCACCGCGATCTTGGCGCGCGATCCGGGATCGCGGGCCACCGCCTTGACCTCGACGATGCCGTCGTAAATCTCCGGCACCTCCTGGGCGAACAGCTTGGACATGAATTGGGGATGCGTGCGCGACAGGAAGATCTGCGGGCCGCGCGGCTCGCGCCGCACGTCGTAGATATAGGCGCGGATGCGGTCGCCGTTGCGGAAGACCTCGCGCGGCAACAGCTCGTCGCGGCGCACGATGGCTTCGCCGCGGCCGAGATCGACCACCACATTGCCGTACTCGACCCGCTTGACGATGCCGTTGACGATGTCGCCGATGCGGTCCTTGTATTCCTGGTATTGGCGGTCGCGCTCGGCCTCGCGCACCTTCTGCACGATCACCTGCTTGGCGGATTGGGCCGCGATGCGTCCGTATTCCAGCGGCGGCAGCGCCTCGGCGATGAAGTCGCCGACCTGGGCGGCCGGATTGCGCCGCTTGGCGTCGGTCAGCGAAATCTGGGTCGAGTCGTTCTCGACCTGCTCCACCACGAGCAACAGCCGGGAGAGGCGCATCTCGCCGGTCTTCGGATTGATCTCGGCGCGGACCTCGGTCTCGCTGCCGTAGCGCGAGCGCGCCGCCTTTTGGATCGCGTCCTCCATGGCGGCGATGACGATGCCGCGGTCGATCGCCTTTTCACGGGCGACGGCGTCGGCGATCTGCAACAATTCGAGCCGGTTGGCGCTGACAGCCATCGGTCACTCTCCCTCGTGCTGGGCCACGCGCGGCTTGTGGGCCGGCGCGGGCCGAAAATCTCTGGACCGCCGGGACCCGTTCTCGGCCTCGCGGCGTCTCTTGTCCGGGCGCTCCGCCTGGGGCGGTCGCTTCGTCCTGCGGCCCGTGATCGAGCGGGTCCTGCGGGTCGGGCGGTTGCAGCGCGTTGCGCTCCGCCGCCTTCTTCCCCCGCCGCAGCAATTCGGCCACCAGGGCGTCGGTGAGCACCAGCCGGGCCTCCGTCATGTCTCCGATCGGCAGCAGGACCTCGGCTTCGTCGCCCGCCGCGGCATCATCGCGCCGGACGTGGGCGGCCTCGCCTTGCGCACCGAGGAGCATGCCGCGGAAGCGCCGGCGGCCGGCGGTCGAGATCGCCATCTCCACCTTGATCTGGTGGCCGGCGAAGCGCTCGAAATCCGACCGGCGCACCAGCGGACGGTCGATGCCCGGCGAGGAGACCTCCAGCCGGTAGGCGGCCTCCAGCGGATCGGCGACGTCGAGAACCGGCGACAGCGCGCGCGAGATCGCCTCGCAATCGTCGATCGTCATGGTCCCGTCCGCGCGTTCCGCCATGATCTGCAGGGTGCAGCCGTAAGTTCCGGAAACCCGCACCCGCACCAGCCGGAAGCCCAGGCCGCAGAGCACCGGCTCCACGATCGCGGCAAGGCGCGCCGCCACGCCCTGCTCCACGATCAGGCGCGGCTCGGAAAATGCTTGCTGGTCGGGAATTTCATTCATCCGTTCGGTGGTCCCTCGACCCTGCCTTCGATGTCATCGCTTGATGTGTCGTAATCGCTTGATGTGGTCGCGTTCCCGGGCATGCGATCGGCCGCTGGGGCGGATCGCGGTAACAAAAAAGAGCGGGCCCCGGGAGGAACCCACTCTCAAAAACCGATCGGATCAATCCGATCGTTATGAGATGTCCGCTATAGACAGGATGTCCATATCCACATGTCCATATCCACGCCCATGGCAGACCCCGCAAATATAGCGATTTTATGCGGGCGCGCAAGCGGTCGGCGGCGGGCATTTTCGGGCTGGACGGAATCCTGCTTCTGTCCCAATTGCCGTCCCAATTGCGACAAATGTCCCAATTGCGATAAATTGCGGCCGAAGCGTCGGGCTCTCCTTGTCGATGATCGAGATCGGCGCCCGGGCGCACCGCCGAGCGCGCCGAGGCGGCAAGCGGGCCACTTCGGGTCCGCGCCCGAGCAAAACCGCGGGCGCGCCGATCTCTTGGCCGATTTGACGCCTTTTGTGCGTCCCGATCGTGTCGCGCCCGCGTCCCCGGGGCTGCCGACTAACCGTTCCTTCAGATTCCCTAACTAGGGTTCAACACTCCAGGCGGGAAAATTTTTTCAGCGTCGTGCGTGTAGGCTTGCATATGTCGGCGGTCCCATCGCTCATTCCGGAGTTGGAAGATATCGTCCAGCACGGCTCACCGCGGCGAAGGGAGCAGGCGCTCCGACGCATCACGGCCCTGTTCCTGGATGGCGCGAGCCTGTTCAACGACGAGCATGTGCGGCTGTTCGACGACGTCTTCAACCGCCTGATCGACGAGATCGAATCGAAGGCGCGCGCGGAGCTGTCGCATCACCTGGCGCCGGTGCGCAATGCGCCGGGCGAATTGATCTCGAGGCTCGCCCGGGACGACGATATCCTGGTGGCCGGCCCGGTCCTGCGGCAGTCGCGCCGCCTGGCCGAGACCGACCTTTTGGAGATCGCCGAGACCAAGAGCCAAGCGCATCTGCTCGCCATCTCGAGCCGCGCCGGCATCGCCGCGATGGTGACCAATGTGCTGGTGCGCCGGGGCGACCGCGATGTCGCCCGCAGCGTCGCCGAGAACCGCAGCGCCGTCATTTCCGACGACGGCTTCACGACCCTGGTGGCGAGGTCCGATGGCGACGACGTGCTCGCCGAAAGGGTCGGGCAACGGCCCGATATTCCGCCGCCGCTGTTTCGCGTGCTCCTGCTCAAGGCGACCGCGGTGGTGCAGCAGCGGCTGTTCGTTTCCGCGACGCCCGAAGTCCAGGCTGAAATCCGCAGCGTGCTGGCGCGGGTGTCGATAGAGGTCGCCACCAAGGCGGCGCCGCGCGACTATCGCGAGGCGCAGCACACCGTTGCGGGCCTGCGTCTGCGCGGCCAGCTCAACGAAGGCAAGATCGTCGAGTTTGCGCAGGCGCGCCAATACGAGGAGATGATCGCCGGGCTCGCCGATCTTTGCGCGGTCCCGATCGACGTGGTGGACCGCCTGATGGGCGGCGAGCGGCCCGATCCGATCCTCATTCTGTGCAAATCCATCGGCTGGGGGTGGCCGACCGCGCGCGCCATCATCGGGGCCCGCCTCGGCCGCAAGGCCAATTCCAACCAGGGGCTCGATACCGCCTATTCCAATTTCGAGCGGCTGACGGCGGCGACCGCCGCGCGCGTGATCCGGTTCTGGCAAATGGGGCCGTTGAGCTCGCGCAAGGCCGAGGAGCCCGCCATCGTGATCGCCGGCGGGTGACGCTTCTCGGCGCGGCTCGCGTCAGCGGCGCCGAAAGATCAAATAGCAAGGGCAGCGACCCTCGCGGCTCGCCTTGGCCTCGTAGCGCGTGCTGGTGAAGCCCGGCCACGGCAGCCGCCAATCATCGGCGCGCTCGGCGGTCCAGATGAGATCGGGCGAGCGCAAGCCGCGCTCGAGCGTCCAGGCCGCATAGTCGGGAATGTCGGTCACGAAGCGGAATTCTCCCTGCGGCCGCAATACCCGTGCGATCTCCACCAGGCTCGCATCCTGCACGAAACGCCGCTTCCAGTGCCGTCGCTTCGGCCACGGATCCGGATAGGCGAGATCGACGCAGGTGAGCGCTGCGGACGGCAGCCACGCCAGGACGTCGGTGGCGTCGCCGTGATGCAGCCGGATATTGTCGAGCTTGCGCGCCGCGATGGCGGAGAGCGCCTTGGCCATGCCGTTGACGAAGGGCTCGACCCCGATGAAACCGGTCCGCGGCCGCTCCCCGGCCTCGGCCACCAGGTATTCGCCGCCGCCGAAGCCGATCTCCAGCCGAATCGAATCGACCGGGTCACGGAACAGCGCCGCCGGCTCGCCCGGCGGCTGCGTGAGATCGAGCGCGAGGCGCGGCAGCAGGGTTTCGAGCAAGTCGGCGCGGCGGGGGCTGAGCTTGTGGCCCTGCCGGCGGCCAAAGAAGGCACCGCGCCGGCCGCGGCCTTCGTCCGTTGCGGCTGCCATTGTCGATGTCCCGCCGGCGGCCGTGCTGGCTATGCTCGAGGCCGCTATTTCAAGGCGCGGCGAAGCGCATCGACCAGATCGATCCGCTCCCAGGAGAAGCCGCCATCCTTCTCGGGCGCCCGGCCGAAATGCCCATAGGCGGCGGTCCGGCGATAGATCGGCCGGCTGAGCTTGAGGGCGCGGCGGATGTTGGTCGGACGCAGCGGAAAGATTTCGGGCAACAGCTTCTGCAGCTTGGCCTCGTCGACCTTGCCGGTTCCGTGGGTATCCACCAACAGCGACATCGGGTCCGCAACCCCGATCGCATAGGCGATCTGGATGGTGCAGCGCTCCGCCAGGCCCGCCGCCACGACGTTCTTGGCCAGATAGCGTGCCGCATAGGCGGCCGAGCGGTCGACCTTGGTCGGATCCTTGCCGGAGAACGCGCCGCCGCCATGCGGCGCATAGCCGCCATAGGTGTCGACGATGATCTTGCGGCCGGTCAGCCCGCAGTCGCCGTCAGGGCCGCCGACCACGAAATTGCCGGTCGGATTGACCAGAAAGTCGGACGCCTTCTTGGGCATCCAGCCCTCCGGCAGCGCCGATTCCACGGTGTCGGCGATCAGCTCCTTGACCATGCCGGGGGTGTATTTCTTGGCATTGCGGGTTTGCGCATTGTGCTGGGTCGAGACCACGACCTTGGTGCAGCCGACCGGCTGGCCTTTGACGTATTGCACCGTCACCTGGCTCTTGGCGTCGGGCTGCAGGTCGAACAGCTGGCCGGAGCGCCGCTTCTCCGACAGCATCTTGAGGATGCGGTGGGCGAAGAAGATCGGCGCCGGCATGAAGGAGTTCTTCTCATAGACCTCGCTCTCCGTGCAGGCGAAGCCGAACATCATCCCCTGATCGCCGGCGCCCTCGTGCTCGCCGTCCTTCTTCTTCTTGGCGTCGACCCCCATGGCGATATCGGGCGACTGGCCGTGCAGCAGGATCTCGATCTCGGCGCCGTGAAAGGAGAATCCCTCCTGATCGTAGCCGATCTCCTTCACGACACTGCGCGCGATCTGCGAGATCATCTCGCGATTGACGACCGCCTGGCTGCCGAATTTGTTGAACAACGGCGCCTGTCCACGGCCCTCGCCGGCAATCACGATCTTGTTGGTGGTGGCGAGCGTCTCGCAGCCCAGCCGGGTATTGACCTGGCTGTCGTCGGCGATGCCGAGCTTGATGTCGTTCTCGAGGAACGCATCGAGGATCGCATCCGAGATCTGGTCGCAGACCTTGTCGGGATGTCCCTCGGAGACGGATTCGCTGGTAAAAAGATGGTTCGCGCGTGACACTTTGGAACACTCCCCGTTGCCCGAGCACGCCAAGTTCTGCTCGAAATCCTGCTGCTGGCTCACAAGCCCCGCTTGCTCACCGGAACGGCCGGCTCATCCGCAGGCCGTGTTTCTTGCAGCGCCGCCGCGCGCGGTCAAGACGCGAGGGGCCGGAACCGGCTCGAGACTTGCGGGCTCGCGACTCGAGGGCAGATTCGAGCGATCAAGACCGGGCGGCGCTGGCAATGGGGCGAGGTGACCTGACGATCGAATGGTCGGCGTATCTACCGGCCACATGAATAGCGGTTTGTCCCTAAAAATGCGAACCCGGGCTCAGTCCTCCCGGCCGGCGATCTCTTCGACCAGATCGACGATACGGCGCCGGAGCTTGGGCTCCTTGATCTCCATGAAGGCCTTGGTGAGGGCGAGCCCGTCCGAGGTGGCGAGGAAATCCGAGACGTAGGTCGGCGAGGGGGCTTCCGCCATGCCGTCGCCCTCGCTCTGCGGATGGAAGCTCGGCGCGCCCTCGAAGAAGAACGCCACCGGGACCTGCAGAATGTGGGAAATCTGCTGCAATCGGCTGGCGCCGATTCGGTTCGTCCCCTTCTCGTATTTCTGCACTTGCTGGAACGTGAGACCCAAGGCGCCGCCGAGCTTCTCTTGGCTCATCGACAGCATCATTCGGCGCATCCGCACGCGACTGCCGACATGCTTGTCGATGGGATTCGGGGCCTTCTTAGCCATAATGTTCTCCTATGGGACCTCGACTTCACGTAATGGGTCCACCGCTTCTTCAATGTCAAGTGCCGGAAGGCATGGCCTATATGGCGTTTTCGCGGCTGTTCGACGGCACACCTAACCGCTCCAAACGCGGTGCCGGTCTCTCCGCATCACGGCTAAAGCCGCTGATCCTTATGTGATATGCGCTCGACCCGGCGGCATTTTTGCGCGGTCGAGCGGGGTCGAAGCACACAGAATTTTTTGCGTAATGGCCGAAAAAAGAAACTTTATGCTTAACGTGGCGAGACCGGATCAACCGATGGGCGGCCGGCGGCGGCTCCGCAGCGCCAGCGCCGCCGCTACGGCGACCAAGAGCCCGGTCGGCAGGTCGCCGGTGCGGGCATAGGGTGTGAGGGCGGTCGGCCGCGGCAGCCTGGCGTCGAGCACCCCTTCGGTTCCCAGCGGCAGCGAATCGATGATGCGGCCGACCGGATCTACCACGGCCGAAATCCCGGTATTGGCGGCGCGCACGAGGGGAAGCCCCTCCTCGACGGCGCGGATGCGCGCCTGCTGGAGGTGTTGGTAGGGCCCCGCACTCGCCCCGAACCAGCCGTCATTGGTGAGATTGACCATCCAGCCGGGCCGCTCGCCGCGCGGTACCGCCTCCGGAAAGATGATTTCATAGCAAACGAGCGGCAGCACGTCCGGGGCGCCCGGCACCTTCAGGACCCGGCGCCGGTCGCCCGGGATGAAGCCGCCCCGCATCTTGGTGATCTGCCGCAGGCCGAGCTGTTCGAGGAAATCCTGGAAGGGCAGATATTCGCCGAACGGGACCAGGTGGACCTTGTCGTAGACCGACAGGATCGAGCCGTCGTGGTCGATGACATAGACCGAGTTGTAGGCGCGCGTGACCGCGGCATCCGGGACGCCTTCGGGCGCCCGCACCGCCCCGGTGATCAGGACGGTGCCGGCCGGCAGCAAGGCCGCGATCTGGGCCAGCGCTCCGGCATCGCGCGTGAGAAAGAACGGAAACGCCGATTCCGGCCAGATCAGATGGGTGACGTCGCGGATGCCGCTCGATTGTGGTCCGCTGGCGCGATCGGAAAGCGCCAGATAGCGGCTCATCACCTGCTGCCGCTGGGAATAGTTGAACTTCTCGTCTTGCTGCAGATTCGGCTGCATGATGCGAAGCCGCACGCCCTCCACATAGGAGGTGGGGTTCGCCCGCAGCCGGAGCGTGCCATAGACCGCAAGGCCGCCGAGGATGACGGCGCTCAGCGCCGGCGCGAGCCAGGCCCGCTTGGTATCGGCGCGATCGTCGGCCAGCACGGCGGGACTCGCATAGACCGCGACCGCCAGAAAGGTCAGGCCCCAAATGCCCATCAGCGCGGCGCCTTGCGCCAGCGGCAGCGGCGATGTCAGGGCATACCCGAAGGCGTTCCAGGGAAAGCCGGTGAACAGATGGCCGCGCAGCCATTCCGAGACCGTGAGCCCCACCGCCAGCGCCAAAACCCGGCCGGGGCCGCGCCCCCACATCAGACGCGCCAGCCCGACCCCCAAGCCGGTGAACAGCGCGAGTCCGGCCGGCAAGGCGATGACGGCGAACGGCAGCAGCCAGCCGAACGTCCTGGCATCGACCAGAAGGGCGTTGCCGATCCAATAGAGGCCGACCACGAAATACCCGAAGCCGAACCACCAGCCGGCACCCGCGGCCGCCAGCGCGCCGCCCAGTCGGCCAGCGGCCGAGCCGTCCACCAGCCAGACCAGGATCGGGAAGGTCAGGAATGGGGCCGGCCAGAAATTCACCGGCGCGAGCGCCAGCGTCGAGAGGGCGCCGGCCAGGAACGCCACCAGCACGCGCCGCCATCCCCACGCCAGCATGATCCAATGGGCCAGGGGTGCGAGCTTGGTCACGATTGCGGCGGCGTCTTCGGGCTGGTCGCCTCCGGGGAACGCCCGGCAGCCGTGTCGCGGGCGAGCGGCGCATCAGGATGCGGTGATGGCGAGGCGGTCGGGGTCGGCCCGGTCGGGGAATCGGCCGGCCGTCGCGTGGATTCGCCGCGGTGGCCGTTGCGGCGGTCGGCCGACAAATAGATCTTGAGCTTCTTGACGCGGCGGGGATCGGCGTCCAGCACCTCGATCTCGAACGGGCCGGGTCCCGGCACCAATTCGCCGCGCACCGGCACGCGCCCGATGCGGGTGGCGATGTAGCCGCCGAGCGTATCCACCTCGTTGGCGATCTCGCCGACGTCGAAATCCGCCCCGACGGTGGCGGTGACGTCGTCGAGCTGGGCGCGGGCGTCGGCCAGGAACGAGCCGTCGGGCTGGCGCACCACGTTCGGGCTTATATCCTCGTCGTGCTCGTCCTCGATCTCGCCGACGATCTCCTCCACGATGTCCTCGATCGATACCACGCCATCGGCGCCGCCATATTCGTCGACCACGAGGGCGAGATGGATGCGGCTGGTCTGCATCCGCGCCAACAGGTCCATCGCCGGCATCGACGGCGGCACGAACAGCATCTCGCGAATGAGCTTGGCGGCCGACAGCGGCATGGACAGATCGACCGCCTTGAGGTCGAGGCCGGCGGCCGGCAGCTTCCGGCGCCGCGGCTTGGCGCTGGGGCGCACTTCCGAGCGCGCCGTCATGAAGGCCACCAAGTCGCGGATGTGGACCATGCCGACCGCATCGTCGAGCATCTCGTCATAGACCACCAGGCGCGAATGGCCGGCATTGGCAAACACCTTCATGAGCTCGCCGAGCCCGATCTCCTGCTTGACCGCGATGATGTCGGCGCGCGGAACCATGACGTCCGCGACCCGCCGCTCGCGCAGGCCGAGGATGTTCTGCAGCATGACGCTTTCTTTGGGCGAGAAACCGCTCTCGCCCGCGCCCGCCTTGAGGACATCGGTCAGGTTGGCGCGGATGGAGTTGGCCTTCCATCCGAACAGCACCCGCAGGGCCCGGATCAGCCAGCCTTCGCGGCGTTCGTGCGCCACCAGGCTGCCGTGCGCCACCGGCACCGGAAGATTGCGCCCTTCGCTGGCCGGACCGGGCGGCTCGAGCGGGCTCAGCGCGTCTTGCTCGGGCATGGCGGTCAGCAATCGGGCCCCCTCCCTTCCCTCCCGCGCAGGCGGGGGAGGGCCGGGGCAGGGGTCAGGTAGGGATTGGGCACGTCGAGCCGCGCCAGCACGGCGATCTCGAGCGCCTCCATGGCGTCGGCCTGCGCGTCCTGCGCGTGATCGTGGCCCAGGAGGTGAAGGAAGCCGTGTACCGCCAGATGCGTGAGGTGGTGCCGAAATGGCCTGCCCTCGGCCATCGCCTCGCGCGCCATGGTCTCATAGGCGATCACGATATCACCGAGCAGCCGGACCCGGCCCTGCGGCTCGTCCGCGCGCGCATGGGCACGGGAGGGGCCAAGAGCGGGGGCATGAGCGGGGGCATGAGCCGGAAACGACAGCACATTGGTCGGCTGGTCCTTGCCGCGCCAGTCGCGGTTGAGGGCGCGGATTGCCGAATCATCGGTGAGCACGATAGCAAGCTCGCCGCCGCTTGTGGCCGCCATGGCGGCGGCCGCGCCGATCGCCCGCTGCAGGACCGCCTTGACGCCGCGCTGGGTCTTCCAGAGCGGTGAATCGACCATGATATCGATGACGGGCGCCACCTGCGGTCGGCGCGACCGCGAGCGAACCCCGGCGCTGCGCGGTGCGGGCTTCATTCGTCGACCCCGCGTTCATGGGTTTCGCGTTCATGGGCCTCGCGCCGGCGCGCCGCCGCAGCCGCCGCGTCATAGGCCGCGACGATGCGGGCCACCAGCTCGTGGCGAATGACGTCCTCGGCCGTGAAGGTCACCTGCGCGATACCCTCCACGCCGGCGAGCAGCTTGGTGGCCTCGGCCAGCCCGGAGGTCTGGCCGCGCGGCAGGTCGACCTGGCTCGGATCGCCGGTCACGATCATGCGGCTGTTCTCGCCCAGCCGCGTCAGGAACATCTTCATCTGCATGGCGGTCGAGTTCTGCGCCTCGTCGAGGATGACCACCGCATTGGACAAGGTGCGTCCGCGCATGAAGGCGAGCGGCGCGATCTCGATCTCGCCGGACTGCAGCGCCCGCTCGACGATGCGGGCGTCCATCAGATCGTAGAGCGCGTCATAGATCGGTCGCAGATACGGGTCGACCTTCTCGCGCATGTCGCCGGGCAGAAAGCCCAATCGCTCGCCGGCTTCCACCGCCGGGCGCGACAGGATGATG
Organism: uncultured Alphaproteobacteria bacterium; assembly: GCA_963744275.1. Lineage (GTDB taxonomy): Bacteria > Pseudomonadota > Alphaproteobacteria > Rhizobiales > Xanthobacteraceae > VAZQ01. The sequence continues at coordinate 25,548 of CAVUSX010000010.1, read as the reverse complement.
CGGTCGACCTCCTTGCGCTCGAACAGCTGCACCGCGCGGGCGACCGCAAGCCAGGTCTTGCCGGTGCCCGCCGGTCCGGTGCCGAACACCAAGGCGTGGCGCTTGAGCGCCCGGATGTAGCCGTCCTGCGCCGCGGTCTGTGCCCGCACCGGGCGCTTGCGCAGATTGATCTCCTCGAAGCTCGGTCGCGCGGCCGCGGGATCGAAGTCGAACAACGAGCCCTGCGCGATGGCGAGCCGGATGGTGCCCTCGACGTCGCCGGAGACCAGCTCGTCGCCACGTTTCAAGCGCTCGTAGAGGCCCTCCAGCACGCGCCGCGCCCGCTCGCAGGCGTCGCGCGACCCCGCGATGGTGACCTGGTTGCCGCGCTGATCGGCCACCACTCCCAACCGACGCTCGATCAAGGCGAGGTGCTGCCCGTATTGCCCCAGCAGCAGCGAGGCGAGCCGATTGTCGTCGAAGGCGAGCGTAATCTGGGCCGCCGCCGCATCCGTCACGGCGTCGGCCGGCGGCATGAGGGTTCCATTGTTCGACCGTGTGGTGCGCAATCGGCTCTAGCCTCCCGGTTCCGCCAGTAATGCGCCCTGTCGGCGCGGCGGGTCGCTTGCGAGCGCGCCGAACAGGCTGTTCGTGCTCAATTCCGTGACGGTCACAGCCGCTACGTCCCCGATCGCGATGGCGGAGCCGGACCCTGGTTTTTGCGCGCTCTGGACTTGCACCGTCTGCAGATATGGCGATCGACCCACGATCTGGCCAGCATGGCGTCCGCTGCGCTCGAACAGGACCTCGAGGCTGCGTCCCAGGAAGGCGGCGTTGAAATCGGTCTGCTGGCGCTCGATGACGCGCTGCAGACGCAGCAGCCGTTCATGCTTCACGTCCTCCGGCACCTGCTCGGCCATGGCGGCGGCCGGCGTCCCGGGTCGCGCCGAATACTTGAACGTGTAGGCGCCGGCCAATCCCACCTCGTCGATCAGGGCGAGGGTGGCGCGGAAGTCCGCCTCGGTCTCGGTCGGGAAGCCGACGATGAAGTCCGACGAGAACGCCATGTCGGGCCGCACCCGGCGCAACCGCGCGATGACGTCCAGATAGTGGGCCCGCGTATGCCGGCGGTTCATGGCCGCCAGGATGCGGTCCGAGCCCGATTGCACCGGCAGATGCAGGTGCGGCATCAGGGCGGCGAGATCGCGATGGGCCGCGATCAGGCTGTCCTCCATGTCGCCCGGATGGCTGGTGGTGTAGCGCAGGCGCGCGATGCCGGGCACTTGCGCCACCGCATGCAAGAGCCGGCCGAGCCGCCACGGGCCGCCGCCCGGCCCCTCGCCGTGATACGCATTGACGTTCTGTCCGATCAGGGTGACCTCGCGTACCCCGGCGGCGGCCAGCCGCTCGACCTCGGCCACGATTTTCGCGACCGGCCGCGACAGCTCGGCGCCCCGCGTATAGGGCACGACGCAGAACGTGCAGAACTTGTCGCAGCCCTCCTGGACGGTGACGAAGGCCGAGATGCCGCGCGCCCGCGTGGCTTGCGGGCTCGGCGCCCGCAGGCTGTCGAACTTGTCCTCGACCGGAAATTCGGTGTCGACCACCGCGGTGCCGCGCCCGACACGGCCCAGGAGCTCCGGCAGGTGCTGATAGCTCTGCGGGCCGACCACCAGATCGACCGTGGGGGCGCGGCGGATGATCTCGGCGCCTTCGGCCTGCGCCACGCAGCCGGCGACCGCGACCACGACCCGGCGGCCGTCCTGCGCGGCGGCCGCCTTGAGCTGCTTTCAGGCGGCCGAGCTCGGAATAGACCTTGTCGGCCGCCTTCTCGCGGATGTGGCAGGTGTTCAGGATGATGAGATCGGCGTCACCGGGGGTCGCGGTTTCGGCGTAGCCCTCGCCCGCGAGCGTGTCCGCCATACGATGGGAATCGTAGACGTTCATCTGGCAGCCGAACGACTTGATATGGACTTTACGGGCTCCGCTCATGCCGGTTCGGCGATCTTAACCCTTTGCAGGAATTGATATTTCTGCTTCTGCGCGGGATCCCCCGCGCGGCCCGCTCGTCTTAGCGGGTTTTGCCCCAAAAAGGAATGGCCGCGTCGCCCGGAAGGCGGCGCGGCCGGTTCATTCCGGCGCGCCTTACGGCCGGGCCTGCTGCTCGAGTGCCGCCAGCTCGGCCTCGCTGCGCACCGTCATGACCGCCACCTTGCTGGAGCGCGGAAAGGCGAACACCACTTCCTTTTGGCCGTTCTGCTCGAGCAAATTGACGATCCGCACCTCGGTTCCGCGCGTCGGCAGGTCGAACATCGTCCATTTGGCCGTCGCGGGATCGTATTTCGCGATCTGGTCGGTGGTCCACATCGGGACCCAGACGTTATGGCTCTTGTCGGCCCGCGCCTCGTAGGGCTGCTGGGTGGCGGGGTTGGGCATGGGAACGAAGGTCATGTTGCCGGTGGCGGTGTCGACGCGGGTCAGGCTGCCGCCCCACGAATTGGCGATCCACAGCACGCCGGCCTCGCGATCGATGCCCATGCGCCGCGGCCCCTGCGACCACGGGAACGGCGTGCCGATGTCGGTCGGCGCATAGGTGTCGTAGAACTTGATGTCGGCCGGCGTGGCGAGCTTGATCTGCTCGACCACCGGGGGCAGCGTCCATTCCAGCGATTTTCCGGTCTTGACCTCGCTCTTGGCCACGATGTCGAACGCCATCTGGGTCCACCATACATTGCCGTCGCGATCGCTTGCGATGCCGTAGGTGGTGCCGATGCCGCCCTTGGGGGTCCGCGGCGTTACCGATTTGAACTCGGTGAATTTTTCCGCCGCCGGATCGAAGCGCAACACGCCGTCCTGGGTGCCGGCCCAGATGCCGCCGCTCGGATCGAAGTCGAGCGTCACCGGGCCGTCGATTTGCGACATGCCGGTCGGCGGGATGTAGACCGAGACCTTCTCGGTCTTGGGATCGACCTTCGCGAGGCTGCCGCGCCCGATCCGCGCGTTGAACCAGATCACGCCTTTCTCGTCCCGGATCAGGCCGTGGGAGACCGCCGCCATGCCGTTGGGGGCGTCGACCCGGAACGGCTTGATGGCGCCGGTCTTGGCGTCGATCCGTCCGACCGACATGGTGCGATTGGGCATGGTGGCGGCGAACCACAGATTGCCGTCGAGATCGGCGGCCGCGTCGTGCGGCAGCGAGCCCACCCGCGACGGCGTCCCCAAGGACCAATCGCTGCCGTCGTTGGGATGGTCGGGGGCCGGCAGCGTCTGATCCGGATTGAGCGCCACGTCGTATTCCTTGAACACCGCGCGCGCCGCCTCGCCCGGTCGGCCGCGGCCGGGTCGTGATCTTGAAGCCGCCTGCCGCGGGCCCGCGCGCCCGCGCCAGATAGGCGGCAAGCTCCTTCTGATGGAAATCGAGGACCGGATTTTTCTCCGCGGCCGGATTGTAGACGCCGTAGACGTTGATCTGCTTCATGGTCTGGATGACGGCGTTCCAGCCGGTCTCGTCGAAACGATGCTGCAGCGGGTAGCTCGGCGTGTGGCAGCTGGTGCAGTTGTTGCGCACGATCTGCTTCAGGCGCCGGTCGTCCGGCGTGCTGTCCGGCAATCCGGCCAGGATGAGATCGCCGGGCAATTGCCGCACCCGCTGCTCGAGGTCGGTCATCGGCTGCAGCACGAAATCCTGGTGCTGCGCGGCCGCGAGGTCGACCTCGCGTTTGGCGGCATCAAAGCTCAGCGCCTGCGCCCAGACCCGGTATTTGCCGGCGGGCAGCGGCGGAAAGTAATATCCGCCGGCCTCGTCGCTGAAGACGGTCGTGGTGATGGTGGCGCCCTCCGCCTTGGCGGACACCGTCACGCCCCCCATGCTCTCGCCGGACGACGACTTCACGGTGCCGCTGAGCATGACGTCGGCGGCGTCGGCGAAGTTCGGCAGGCTCGAGGACAGCGCCACCGCGAGGGCAAGGCCGGCGGCATGGCTCAATAGGTTGCTGGTGCGGGTCATTCGGGTTCCTCCTAATCGTCTTGCACGGCGGAGCGCGGCGCCGGGCTTGCGGGAGCGGATGGCGTTTGCGGTGGCAGCGTCTCGAGATACGCGATGATGGCCCCGATCTCGGTCGGCGCGAGGCTGTACTTGAATCCCGGCATGTTGGGAGTGCCGTTGCTGATCAGCTCGCGCATGACATCAGGCTGGCCGCCGAGCGAGTTCTTGGACAAAGCCGGCCCGTAGGTGCGCGCGGCGGTCATCAGCGTCTTCACATGGCAGACCACGCAATGCTGCGCGAAGAGATTGCGGCCCGCCAGTTGGGTGGCATCGAGCGCGGGCGCGGCCGTCGATTGCGCTGCGGCGGAGCCGGCCGCCAGCACGAACATCAGGGCCGCGATGCTGCGGTTCATTGAGGCGCTCTCCCGGTGCGGCCGCCTGGGCGGCTCGTTTTGCCGCAGGATAGGCCGCGAGCGGACCGACGGAAAGAGCCCTGGGAGAGACCGGTCAGGGCAGCTCGCAGCGCAGCACCAGCGCGGCTGCGCTGCGACCTGGCCCGGGAAAATCGCCGACCCGGTTCTTGTCGGTGCGGTCCGGATAATAGCCTTCGCGGCGGCCGACGGTGCGGAACCCGGCGCGCTGATAGAGCCGGTTGGCCGGCACATTGCCTTCATTGACCTCGAGAAAGACCGTGCGGGTGCCGAGCCCCGCCAGCCTGCGCAGATGCAGGTTGAGCATTTGCCGCGCCAGGCCCTTGCCGCGGCGCGCCGACATGACCGCGACCGACAGAATCTCGGCTTCCCCCATGATGATGCGCGAGATGATGAATCCAGCGAGCCTTCGGCCGATCATGACCCGGTGGGCGACGACCGCGCGATCGAGCAGGAGCCGCTCGAATTCGTCCTCGCTCCAACCGCGGTGGAACGACGCGCCATGCAGCGCCGCCATGTCGGCGGCATCGCGCGGCGTTGCCTCCGACACGATCGGCTGCGGGCGCACGAACAGCTTGACGATGAAGCCCATCATCGGCGCGGCAGCCTGGCGCCGGCGGCTTGCGGCTGCGCGTCGGGAGCGCGCAGATAGAGCGGTTTCGGCGGGCCCTCGGCGTCCGCAGCGGCGGCGCCGAGCCGCGCGATCCAGGCGATATCGGGCGCGGCGCGCTGGTCGACCAGCGCCGGCGGCGGCGCGCCCTGCGGCCATGATCCGGCCACCAGATCAGCCGCCGAGCCGACGATCCGGGCCGGCCCGATGGTGGCGGCCCGCACCGCCTCGCGCAGCGGCGCGATCCGGGCGCCAGCAGAGTGCGGCCGCCCGGACCGAAAACCTGCATGTAGACGTGACCATGCCGCGCATCGATCGCCACCACCACCGGCGTTGTATCGTCCTCCGCGATATGGGGCGCCGCCAAGCCGGCCAACGTCGTCAGTCCGACGGCGGGCTTGCGGGCCGCGAGCGCGATGCCGCGCGCGGCCGAGATCCCGACCCGCAGACCCGTGAAGCTGCCCGGTCCCACCGTGACCGCGATGCGGCCCAGATCCCTGAACTCGATCTCGGCCTCGTCCATCACCCGCGCGATCAGCGGCATCAAGGCTTCGGCATGGCCGCGCACCATGATGCGGGTCTCGCTGGCGATGATGCCGCCCGCATCGCCGTCGAGCACGGCGGCCGCGCAGGCATCCAGCGCGCAGTCAATGGCAAGGACATGCATGGTGGCTTTGGTTTAGAGCATTTTCAGGAAAAGTGGAGACCGGTTTTCCGTCCGAAAATGCGACAATGCAAGAATGTCTGGCGCGCGGCCCCCGTGGCGGTACAAGCCAAGGTGCCGGCTAAAGCACCGGCACGCAAGCGCCGGCTTGGACCGGAGGGTCGGGGCGCGCGGCAGCGAGGGGCTAGGCGGACTTGTTGAGGGCTAAACCCCCATGGGCCGGACTTCCACGACGTCCGGAACATAGTGACGCAGCAGGTTCTGGATGCCATGCCGCAACGTCGCGGTCGAGGAGGGGCAACCCGAGCAGGCGCCCTTCATGTCCAGATAGACGATCCCGTCCTTGAAGCCGCGGAACGTGATGTCGCCGCCGTCATTGGCGACCGCCGGCCGCACCCGCGTCTCGATCAGATCCTTGATGATGCCGACCGTTTCGGAATCCTCCGGGGCGAAGAACTCGTCGGTCGCGGATTCGCCGCCCGCGGCCTGGTCCTCGGCGCGCAAGAGCGCGGCGCCGGACATGAAATGCTCCATGATGGCGCCCAGGATCGCAGGCTTGAGCTGCTGCCATTCGCCGCCCGTCTTGGTCACCGAGATGAAGTCGGAGCCGAAGAAGACGCCGCTCACGCCCTCGATCCCGAACAACCGCTCGGCCAGCGGGGACTGGTTGGCGGCGGTCTTGTCGCGCATCTCCAGGGTCCCGTGCGCCAGGACGGCGCGCCCGGGGAGAAACTTGAGCGTCGCCGGATTGGGGGTCGGCTCGGTCTGAATGAACATCGCAGTCTCCTTCACCTGGACGCGTTCGCCTCGAGGCGGACCTTATACCTTGTCGGCCTCTCCAATAGGTGGCCGTGGCGGATGGAAGTTCAAGCCTCTCGGGGGCCGGAACGCGGCCCTTCAGGACATCGACTTCGAGATCCTCGTCGCTGAGGTGGCCGGGCACGATCGCGACCGGGATCGGGAAGGTTCCGGCCGTCTTGGCGAGGCTCGAGACCAATGGACCCGGTCCTTCGGTGCCGCTGCTGGCGGCCAGGATCAGCAGCGCGATGTCCTCGTCCTCCTCGATCAGCTTGAGGATTTCCTCGGCCTTCTCGCCTTCCCGGATGACCCGTTCCGGCATGACGCCGGTGATGCTGCGGGCGCGCGCGCCGGCGCGGTCGAGCGCCGAATTGGCCTCTTCGTGCGCTTCCGCCCGCATGATGTCGGCGACGCCGAGCCATTGCTGGTTTCGATCATGCATCTCGATCACGCGCAGCATGAGCACGCTGGCGCCGGTTCGCAGCGCGCGCCGGCTGGCGAAATAGAGGGCCCGATCGCATTCCGGCGTCTCGTCGATGATGACCAGGAACTTCGGCGAGTGGCCGGGCTCGTAGCTGCGCCGCCTCAGGCTCATCGGCCCTCCCCCGGCGGCTGCCGGACCCCGATCGTCGACGGCGCCGCCTGCGGCCGAATCCTGCCATGAGCCCATGTGGCCGGACAAGGCCACATGCGGCCCGGCTCGACCCGCGGGCTCCCGGCGCGGTCGTCACCGGCGCACGAAACCCACGATGTCCTTCACGGCCTTCATGGTCTCGGCCGCGATCTCTTGCGCCCGCGTGGCGCCGTCGGCGAGCACGTGATCGATGTAGGCCGGGTCGGCGATCAGGCGCCGCATCTCGCCGTTGAGCGGCGCCGAGCTTGCCGACCAGGAGATCGATCAGCGCCGCCTTGAAGGCGGAGAACTGCGCGCCTCCGAACTGCGCCAGCACCTGCGCCCGGCTGGTCTCGGCGAGCGCCGCATAGATGCCGACCAGGTTGTCGGCCTCGGGACGATGCTCCAAGCCCTTCTCCTCGTGCGGCAGCGGCTCGGGATCGGTCTTGGCCTTGCGGATCTTCTGCGCGATCGCGTCGGCGTCGTCGGTCAGATTGATCCGCGAATAATCCGACGCATCCGACTTCGACATTTTCTTGGTGCCGTCGCGCAGCGACATCACCCGGGTGGCGGGGCCCTGGATCAGCGGCTCGGGCAGCGGAAAGAACATATCGCCGTGACCGTGCGCTTGGATCGAGGGGCCGAAGTCGTTGTTGAACTTCTGGGCGATGTCGCGCGACAGCTCGAGATGCTGCTTCTGGTCCTCGCCGACCGGCACGTGGGTGGCGCGATAGACCAGAATGTCGGCCGCCATCAGGTTGGGATAGGTGAACAGGCCGACGGAGGCGTTCTCGCGATCCTTGCCGGCCTTGTCCTTGAACTGCGTCATGCGGCCGAGCCAGCCCATCCGCGCCACGCAATTGAATATCCAAGCGAGCTCGGAATGTTCATGGACTTGGCTTTGGTTGAATACGATGTGCTTTTTCGGATCGATGCCGGCCGCCAGATAGGCGGCCGTCACCTCGCGCGTATTGAGCGCCAGACCGCTCGGCCCACCCCAAATCGACATCGGTTGCGTCAGCGCATGCAGGTCGACCACGCAATAGATGCAGTCGTAGCGCTCCTGCAGCGCCACGAACTTGACGATGGCGCCGAGATAATTGCCCAGATGCAGGTTGCCGGTCGGCTGCACGCCGGAAAATACGCGTTCCTTGTAGGCCATTGCGGGCAGTCCTCGTTGGAGAGCGAGTGGCGGAGATAGTGAGTGGCGAGTGGTGAGTACCATTCCATTACCACCATTCACTACTCACTACCCCTACCCACTCCCTTTCGCCATTCGCTATTCGCTATTCGCCTTTCGCGCAATTGCCTCCGCGCCATCGACCGCTATAGTGCGCGCGATTCCGCTTTCCCTCGCACCCTTCGAGTTTCCATGCCCCCGCTTCGCACCGACGTTATCGGCATCGGCAACGCCATTGTCGACGTGATCGCCCGCACCGAGGATGATTTCCTGGTCGCCCACGGCATGCGCAAGGGCACGATGGCGCTCATCGACGAGGCCCGGGCGGGTGCGATCTACGACGCCATGGGGCCGGCGGTCGAGATCTCCGGCGGCTCCGCCGCCAACACCATCGTGGGGGTGGCGAGCCTGGGGGCGCGGGCGGCCTTCGTGGGCAAGGTCAAGCACGACGTTCTGGGCGGGGTCTTCTCCCACGACATCCAGGCCGCGGGCGTCGGCTTTGCGACGCCGGCGGCGGCTTCCGGGCCCTCGACCGGCCGCTGCTACGTGCTGGTCACGCCCGACGGCGAGCGCACCATGAACACCTATCTGGGGGCCGCCCAGGAGCTCCATCCGGCCGACATCGACGCCGACGCGATCGCGAGCGCGGGCATCACCTATCTGGAGGGCTACCTGTGGGACCCCCCGCACGCCAAGGAGGCCTTTCTCAAGGCCGCCAAGATCGCCCACGCGGCCGAGCGCCGGGTCGCGCTCACGCTCTCCGACGTGTTCTGCGTCGACCGCCATCGCGGCGAGTTTCTGGACCTCATCCGCACCGGCGCGGTCGACCTGGTCTTCGCCAACGAGCGCGAGCTGCACAGCCTCTATGAGACCGCCGACTTCGATGCCGCGCTCGCGGCGCTGCGTGAGGACGCGCGCCTGGCCGTGATCACGCGCAGCGAGAAGGGTTGCCTGGTGGTGACGCGCGAGGAGACCGAGGCGGTCCCGGCCATTCCGGTCGCGCACGTGGTCGACGCCACCGGGGCGGGCGATCTGTTCGCCGCCGGGTTCCTGGTCGGCCTCGCGCGCGCGGCCGACCATCGCACCGCGGCGCGGCTCGGCGCGCTCGCCGCCGCCGAGGTGATCGGGCATCTGGGGGCCCGGCCGGAGACCTCCCTCAAGGCGCTGGCCGAGGAGAACGGCCTCGGGCTCTGATCGCGGCGCCGGTTCCACTCCCCTCCACAGCAATCCACAGCCGAGCTTTTCGGCCGCCTTTCCGTCACTGAATTGGCACGTCTGTCATGCATTCTCGGCGCAGCTGTAGCGTGCGTGGGAGGAATGCATGGGCGCCGAGAGCAGTCGTCTTCCGAGCCGGTTCCCGGTCGGCACCCGTTATGTGATCGAAGGGCGCGGGGGCCGTATCTGCTTGCGATATCTGGAATTTCCCGATGGCCGTAAGATCGATCTGCCGGCCGATCTGGCGGCGCGGACGAAGTCCCGCAGCGGTCCGGGCCGGCGCGGAAGCAGCCGCAGCCCCGGTCGAAAAAAATTGTAAGCCGCGATGGAACGGCATCGGTTTTCGGGGATTGTCTTGACGCGCCGGGTGGCGTGCCCCCCAGCCCCCCAACCCCTCACCCATCCGGCGAAAGACCCTGGGCCGCCCCGGCTCCAGGGTCTTCTTTTTATTGGCAAATTGAATATCGCCCAGAGCTCGCTTCGATCGCGTCTTCGCAAGCGTTTCGCCGCGAAATCCGCCGAAATCCCAGGATGCAGTCATTGCTCGAATTTAAAAACGAGCAATGTCAAATACTTACGTCATGCCGCGCCCAAACCTAGGATTAATGTCGTGTACCGACACAAGGCTCGCCTTTATCGCGCGCCCCATCCGAGCTATGCCTGTGCCAGCGGCGGCTTCGCACCGCCGCAAGAAACCTGGCATTCGGTCGGGTGCGTGGGTTCGAGATCTCTCAGCATTCGGAGGATGATCGTGGCGGATTGGGACGAATACGTCAGCTATGCCGAACACTGTCTGTCCATTGCCAGGACCGTGACCAGTCGGGAAGCCCGCATCATCTTGCGGGAGATGGCCGCCGAGTGGACCAATCTCGCCCAATCGCTCGATAGCCGGCAGGTCGCGGAGCAACCGGCCGAATAGGCCGTCGCGGCCGCCGCCCTGGTCTCGATCGCGCTCAATGCCGGCCCAGCACCAGATGGTCCCGGTGCACCATCTCGGTGCGGCCCTCGAAGCCCAGGATCAGGAGAATATCCGCTGACGAACGGCCTTTGATCCGCTCGGCATCGCCGGCATCGTAGGCCACCAGGCCACGGCCGACCTCGTCCCCGTCCGGACCGCGGATGATGACTGCGTCGCCGCGGGCGAATTGGCCATCGACCCGGATCACGCCGGCGGGCAGCAGGCTCTTGCCGCGCCGCAGCGCCGCCACCGCGCCGGCGTCGATGACTAAGGTGCCCTTGGGCTCGAGCGAGCCGCCGATCCATTTCTTGCGCGCGGTGACCGGATTGGCGGGGGTCAGGAACCAGGTGCAGGGCGCCCCCTGAGCGATCGCATCGAGGGCATGGGGAACGCGGCCGGAGGCGATCACCATATGGGTGCCGGCCCGGGTCGCGATCTTGGCCGCCTCGATCTTGGTCTGCATGCCGCCGCGCGAGAGCTCCGAGCCGGCCGCCCCCGCCATGGCCTCGATCTCCGGGGTGATCTGGCTCACCAGCGGAACCAGCTTGGCGTGTGGATTCTCGCCCGGGGGCGCATCGTAGAGCCCTTCGATATCGGACAGCAGCACCAGCAGGTCGGCGCTCGCCATGGTGGCGACGCGCGCGGCGAGCCGGTCGTTGTCGCCGTAGCGGATCTCGTTGGTCGCCACCGTGTCGTTCTCGTTGATCACCGGCACGGCGCGCCATTCCAGCAGCCGCTCGATGGTCGAGCGCGCATTGAGATAGCGGCGCCGCTCCTCGGTGTCCTGGAGCGTGACCAGGACCTGCCCGGCGGTGATGCCGTGGCGCGAGAGAATCTCCGCCCAGATGCGGGCCAGCGCGATCTGGCCGACCGCGGCGGCGGCTTGGCTGTCCTCCAGCTTGAGCAGCCCGGGCGACAGCCGCAGCACCGAGCGTCCGAGCGCGATGGCGCCCGATGAAACCACCAGCACGTCGCGCTGGCCGCCATGCAGGGCCGCGATGTCCTGGGCGAGCGAGGCGAGCCACTCCTCCTTCACCCGCCCGGCCGCCGCATCGACCAGAAGCGAGGAGCCGACCTTCACCACGATGCGGCGGAAGTCGGCGAGCGCCGGGGCTTTGGTCATGGTTGCCGAGTCATGGTTGCAAATTCATGGCTGCCAGGCCGGTGCGCGCATGGCCGCGCGCGGATCGGCGGTCGCGCGCGCTGCATCGATGACCGTGAGAAGGGCGCGCAGCACCTGCGGGACCCCGGCGCCGGTCGCGGCCGAGAGCGAGCAGCGGAGACGTCTTGGCGGCACGTTTCAGACGCGCGAGCTGGCGCTTGACCTCGTCGGCCGAAAGCGCATCCGCCTTGTTGAGCGCCACGATCTCGGGCTTGTCGGCGAGGCCGTGATCATAGGCCGCGAGCTCGGCCCGCACCGTCTTGTAGGCGGTGCCGGCATGCTCGCTGGTGCCGTCCACCACATGCAGCAGCACGCGGCAGCGCTCCACATGGCCGAGGAAACGGTCGCCCAGCCCAGCCCCCAGATGGGCGCCTTCGATCAGGCCCGGGATATCGGCCAGCACGAATTCGCGCTCGTCGATGCGCGCCACCCCGAGCTGCGGATTGAGCGTGGTGAACGGATAGTCGGCGATCTTCGGCTTGGCGGCGCTCACGGCGGCCAGGAAGGTGGATTTGCCGGCATTGGGCAGGCCGACGATTCCCGCATCCGCGATCAGCTTGAGCCGCAGCCTGATGATGCGCTCGACGCCGGGCTGGCCCGGATTGGCATGGCGCGGCGCGCGGTTGGTCGAGGACTTGAAATGCGCATTGCCGAAGCCGCCATTGCCGCCGCGGGCGAGCGGGGCGCTCTGCCCGACCGTGGTGAGATCGGCCAGCAAGGTCTCGCCGTCCTCCTCGTAGATCTGGGTGCCGGCCGGCACCTTGAGCACGATGTCGTCCGCATTGGCGCCGTGGCGGTCCTTGCCCATGCCGCCGCCGCCGCTCTTGGCCTTGAAATGCTGCTGGTAGCGGTAGTCGATGAGCGTGTTGAGGCCATCGACCGCGAGCGCGATCACGTCGCCGCCCCGGCCGCCGTCACCGCCGCTCGGACCGCCGAATTCAATGAACTTCTCGCGCCGGAACGCCACGCAGCCGTTACCGCCGTCGCCGGAGCGGATGTAAACCTTGGCTTCGTCGAGGAATTTCATCGGATTTCCTTGGGCTTCCTTAAATCACGCGCAGCCGGGAATAAATAGCGGCCTCGCCCGATCTAGTCCTCGGAGCAACCGAAACCAACCCGGAGACTGGCGATGACGTCCCATAACGACACATCCGACAAAGACGGCCGCGACCAAGTCGGCCACGACCAAGTCGGTCACGACCAGGACGAGCAGACGGGCCTGAGCCGGCGCAGGGTGCTGGAATGCATGACCTGGGCTGGAACCGGCGTGCTGTGGACGGTCGCGGGCGGCGTGCCGCGCTCGCTCGGCCTGGTCGGCGAGGCCCATGCGCAAGGCGCTGGCGCCAAGAGCGCTGGGGCGCAAAGCGCCCGCGGGCTCACCTTCCTGCAGATCAGCGACAGCCATGTGGGCTTCGACAAGCCCGCCAATCCCAATGCGCTCGGCACGCTCGAGGAAGCCATCAACAAGGTCAAGGCGCTGCCGGTGAAACCCGCGTTCATGATCCATACCGGCGACATCACCCATCTGTCGAAGGTCTCCGAGTTCGACGACGCCGAGCGCATCATCTCGCAGGCGCGCCTCGACGTGCACTACGTGCCGGGCGAGCACGACGTCCTCGACGAAGGCGTGAAGCTCTATGGCGAGCGCTATGGCCGCGGCACCAATGGGTCGGGCTGGTACAGCTTCGACGCCAACGGGGTGCATTTCGTCGGCCTCGTCAATGTGGTGGATCTCAAGGCCGGCGGCCTCGGCAATCTCGGCAACGACCAGCTCGCGTGGCTCGACAACGATCTCAAGTCGCGCTCCGCCTCGACCCCGATCGTGGTGTTCGCCCATATCCCGCTCTGGGTGATCTATCCGCAATGGGGCTGGGGCACCGACGACGGCGAGCGCGTGCTCGGCATGCTCAAGCGCTTCGGCTCGGTGACCGTGCTCAACGGCCATATCCATCAGATCATCCAGAAGGTCGAAGGCAATGTGACCTTCCACACCGCCCGCTCGACCGCCTTCCCGCAGCCGGCGCCCGGCACCGCCCCCTCGCCCGGCCCCATGAAGGTCGATGACGACAAGCTGCGCTCGGTGCTCGGCATCGCCAGCATCAACTTCATGCCGGGGCGAGAGCGGCTCGCCATCGTCGATACGCCGCTGCAGGGCTGAGGGACACATGATCATGAAGCGCGATCTCGTACGCAGCGCCGTGCTCGGCGGCCTCTTGGGCGGCCTCTTGGGCCTGCTCGCCGGAGCCGCCGTCATGGCGGCTCCGATGGGCGCCCAGGATGCCGAGGTGAAGATCGACAATTTCACCTTCGTGCCGCAGCGCGTGACCATCAAGCCCGGAACCACCGTCACCTGGGTCAACGATGACGACATCCCGCACGCCATCGCGGCGACCGGCAAGGAGTTCAGGTCGAAAGTGCTCGACACCAACGACAAGTATTCGTTCACCTTCACGACCGCCGGCACGTTCGAATATTTTTGCTCCTTGCATCCCCATATGACCGGAACCATCGTGGTCGAGCCCGCACAGGAGGGCGGTGCCGCCCCGTGATGCTGGGGCTGCGCCGCCGATCTCCGCGCGGTGCGGGCCCGCAGCCCGGCGCATTTTCAGGAAGGGAGGAATCCGATTTCCGGCCCGAGAATGCGACAATGCGAGATGTCGGAGCGGTTCTGGTCTCTGATAATGTGAACCGCTCCAGAGGCGAGTTGATGGCGGCAGGCGTCGGTCAAGAGGATGCGGACAAGGCGCGGCGCTTTCGCGACGCCGCGCTGCCGCATCTCGACGACATTTATACGCTCGCGCGTTATCTGTTGCGCAGCGCCGCCGATGCCGACGATGCGGTGCAGGAATGCTACCTGCGGGCGTTCCGGCATTTCGACGGCTTGCGGGGCCAGGCCACCAAGCCCTGGTTGATGGCGATCCTGCGCAACGTGTGCCGCGCCGAGTTCGCGCGGCGCTCGGGCGCTGCCGCCGAGGTCGCGGACGTGGCGGAGGATGCCGCGCCGTTGTGGCAGGAGCCCGAAAGCTCGCCCGAGACCGCGATCCTGCGCCGGCACGATTCCGAGACCGTGCGGGCGCTGGTCGACGCGCTGCCGGAGCCGTTTCGCGAGGCGCTCGTGCTGCGCGACATCAATGATCTCTCCTACCGCGAGATCGCCGAGGTGGTCGGCGCCCCGATCGGGACCGTGATGTCGCGTCTGGGGCGCGCGCGCAGCATGCTGCGCGCGGCCTGGCTCGAGGCGGAGCGCGCGCCGCAATATGAGGAGCGGTCGACATGACCTGCGAAGAGACCCGCATCCTGCTGCACGCGCTCGTCGACGGCGAGCTCGACGCCGGGCATGCCCGGGAGGTGGAAGCCCATGTGGCGAGCTGCCCGGCCTGCGCGGCGCAGCTGCGCGATTACCGCGAGATGCGCCAGGCGCTGTCGGCGCCGGCGCTGCGCCACCAGGCGCCGGCGGCCTTGCGGGCGCGCATCGAAGGCGCGCTGCCGCAGCGTCGCCCTGTCGCCGCGGTGGGGAGCCGCCGCAGCCTGCTCAAGGGCCTCGCCATGGGCAGCGTGCTCTCGGGCGCATTGGCCGCGAGCCTGGTCGTGTTCGTGATGCGCCAGGAGGAGGATCAGCGCATCCTGGGCGACGTGGTCTCGGCGCATCTGCGCTCGTTGCAGGGCGATCACCTGATCGACGTGCAGTCCACCGATCAGCACACCGTCAAGCCCTGGTTCAACGGCCGCCTCGACGTCGCGCCGCCGGTCGTCGATCTGACCGCGCAGGGATTCACCCTCATCGGCGGCCGGGTCGACTACCTCGACGCCCGCCCGGTCGCCGCCATCGTCTACAAGCGGCGCGCCCATGTCATCAATCTGTTCGTCGCGCAGGTCGCGGGCGGCGCGGGGCCGGAGCCGCGGGCCACGATCGCACAGGTGCAGGGCTTCAACATCTGGCGCTGGACCCGCTCGGATCTCGGCTTCTGGGCGGTCAGCGACATCGACGCCGAGGAGCTGCAGGAATTCGGCGACAAGCTCGAGGCCGCGGTGCGCAGCGGGGCGTGAGCCGCGGGTGCATCATCTGCAGGTCCGCCGGCTTGCCACCTTCAAGAAGGCGGTGGGCACCGCATGCCTGGCGGGCATGGCCGCGGCGTGGGATGGGGCAGCGGGATCGGCGGAACCTCGCCCACCAGCTCGGCGTGGACCTGAGAAATTATTTGCGGATGGGCGATCGCGTCGTAAGGGAAGACCTCGATGTAGAAGCCGCGCCCGCTTGGCGCTGATCCGCCGATAGGGTGAACGCCTTCCTCGAGGAGCCCGAGATATTGGGCGTGCGTGCACTCGGTCCCATGACCCGGCGACCCACCGCAGCCGGCACCCTGCCCGAAGGCGCCGCGCCAGATGTTCGTCTGCCAGGCGAGCGGAAGGTTGTTGTCGCGCGCCAGGCTCACCACCGTCGCGTTCGCCGGCTGGCCGTACATCAGATAGTCGAATTGGAGCACGAAGCGGCCCGAATCGCTGCGGGGTCAGCCGTGAAAGCTCGTGGTCACCAGCGTGCCGGTCGTATGGTCGATGGTGTCGGCGGCGACATGGAACAGGTTCGAGGTGGCCGAATTCGCCGTTGCGCCGGCCGCGAGATATTGGCCGAGCAGCGCGATGTGGGCGACGTCGCCGTTGCCGTCGCTGACCGTCAGCGCACCCCGGTTTCCGTTTGCATTCTCCGTAATCGACCAGGTGACGCCGCTGGCATAATTGATGTCCTGCAGGCCGAGCGTGTCGCTGTTGGTGCCGTCGTTGCGCATTCCGGCGACCGTTCCCGAGAAATCGGCCGACCCGCCGCCTAAGAGGGAGTGGTCGAGCATCAGCACACCGGTATCCGTGGTGTTGTTCTCAAACACCACCGCGGCCTTGTTCGCGGATCCCATGAGCTCCATCTGGCTGCCGCTGAAGATCTCAGCCTTGCCGGTCCCGGTCAGGTCGTCGACCAAGGTCACGTTCCCGCCGTTCGCCGCGACGGTGCCGGAATTGGCGACCGTGCTCTGGATCTCCAGCGCAGCCCCGTTGATCGCCTCCATGAGACCGGCGTTGGTGATCATGTTGCCGCCCGTATAGATGATCAGCGGCGAGCTCGCGTAGTCGGCTTCGATCTTGCCTTGCGCATCGTTGATCAGGGTCAGATTAGTGTCGTAGGCCAGCCCCGAGCCCGAGATGGTGTTGTCGACGTTCTCGAGCGTGGCGGCATTTCCGTCGGTCACGATGTCGTTGTGGAAATTGTCCGACAGCGTCACGTTGCCGCCGCCCTTGAGGACGACGTCGTCCTTGATCTCGAGCACCGTGCGGTCGCCGACCGAATTCATGTAGAACGTGCCGAAATTGAAGAAGCCCTGGCTGCCGGCGTAGCCGAAGAGCTCGAGCGTGCCGCCGTCGTCGGCGAAGATGTGCCCCTCGTTCTGGAAGCCCTGGCCGGCGATGCTGCTGTCGGACAGCTCGAGCGTGCCGGCGCCCAGGTTGGAATTGGTCTCCAGGATGCCGCTTGCCTGGTTGTCGAAGTAGAGGTTCCCGATGAAGCCCGAGCCCGCGATGTCGCAGTCGACGTTGTCGAGCTGGCTGAGCTGATTGGGCTTGCTGGGGTTGCCCTGGATACTGTTGATGCCGTGGAGATTCTGCGCCATCTCGATGCTGCCGCCGCCTTGCAGCTGCACCACATTGTCGATCAGGATGGTGTTGTAAGCGCCGTTCGGGCCCAAAATGATCGTGCCGTAGTCGGCAAACGTGCCGGCGCCGATATCGAGCGTGCTGTCGCCGTTCACCTTGATGGTTCCGAGATTCTCGCTCGACCCCGTTCCGTTGGTGGCGGTGAATGTGCTCATGCCGCCGATGTCGAGCGTCGCATTTGTGTTGGTGCCGATGCTGTTCACCGTCACGCTGCCGTCGCTCGTCACGGTGATCCCGCTGAGGCCGATGAAGACGTCGTCGGCGGCGCCGGGTACGGTGCCGGAGCTCCAATCCGACGCGGTCGTCCAATTGCCGTTTCCTTTGTGGGTCCAGCGGATCTGTGCCATGGCGGTCCTCTTTGCAGGCGGCAGCGCGTTCGGTCGATGTTCGTCCAAACGGTGCCCGTCCTGCATTGGTGGAAGTGGCCGCGGCGGCCGTTCGAGGATTTTCACGCGCTTCGTTGCGCAATCGACCGTTCCGTGATGGCCATCACGGACTTTTCGAGCTTGCGGGGGATTCAACCTCCAACCTCATCCTGAGGAGGTCGCGCTCTTAAGGCGACCGTCTCGAAGGATGGCCGGATCGATTCGGATGACCGGGCGGCGTGCGCCGATGTGTTGGAATTGCTGGACAAGATCGCTTCGCCTCTGTCACTCTCGATCGATGGATGGAACAGAGCTCGATGTGCGCGCGATTCTGGCCGGCCAAGGGCCGGCCAACGCGCCCGTCACGGTCAAAGGTTGGGTGCGCACCCGCCGCGACTCCAAGGCGGGCATCTCGTTCGTGCATCTCTCGGACGGATCGTCGTTCCATCCGCTGCAGGTGGTGGCGCCGAATACGCTGCCCAATTACGCCGACGAGGTCCAAAAGCTCACGCCCGGTTGCGCCCTGGAGGCGACCGGAACCATCGTGCCGTCGCCCGCCAAGGGCCAGCCGTTCGAGCTGCAGGCGAGCGCCATCCGGGTGATCGGCTGGGTGGAGGACCCGGATACGTATCCGATCCAGCCCAAGCCGCACACCATGGAGTTCCTGCGCGAGGTGGCGCATTTGCGGCCGCGCACCAACGTGATCGCGGCGGCGACGCGGGTGCGGCACACCCTGGCGCAGGCGATCCATCGGTTCTTTGATCAGAACGGCTTCTTCTGGGTCAACACGCCGATCATCACGTCATCCGATGCGGAGGGAGCCGGGCAGTTGTTCCGGGTGTCGGCGCTCGATCTCGCCAACCTGCCGCGCACGCCCCAGGGCGGAATCGATTTTGCCAAGGATTTCTTCGGCCGCGAGACGTTCCTGACCGTGTCGGGGCAGCTCAATGTCGAGGCCTATTGCCTGGCGCTCAGCAAGGTCTACACCTTCGGGCCGACCTTCCGGGCCGAGAACTCCAACACCAGCCGCCATCTCGCCGAGTTCTGGATGATCGAGCCCGAGATCGCCTTCGCCGATCTCGCGGACGATGCGACGCTGGCGGAACGGCTCTTGAAGTTCATCTTCGAGACCTTGCTGAAGGAACGCGCAGACGATCTCGCCTTCTTCGACGAGCGTATCGAGAAGGGGCTGGTGGCGAAGCTGCAAGGAATCGTCACTTCCGAGTTCGTGCGCATGGACTACGGCGAGGCGATTGCGGTGCTGGAGCGGGCGAGCGAGAAGTTCGAGTTCCCGGTCAAGTGGGGCATCGACCTGCAGTCGGAGCACGAGCGCTATTTGACCGAGAAGCACGCCAAGAAGCCGGTGATCGTGATGAACTACCCCAAGGACATCAAGGCGTTCTATATGCGGGTCAATGACGATGGCCGCACCGTCGCCGCCATGGACGTGCTGGCGCCCGGGATCGGCGAGATCATCGGCGGCAGCCAGCGCGAGGAGCGGCTCGACGTGCTGGACGCCCGCATGGGCGAGCGCGGCATCGATAAGGAGCATTACGCCTGGTACCGGGACCTGCGCCGCTACGGCAGCGTGCCGCACGCCGGCTTCGGGCTCGGCTTCGAGCGCACGCTCGCCTACGTCACCGGGCTCGCCAACGTGCGGGACGCCATTCCATTTCCGCGCACGCCCGGGAATGCAAGGTATTGAGGCGCGGCCGCGCTGCCGGTCAGCTGGCTCGCTCGTCGTAGGAGGACGCTCATGCCCTACCAAGTCTCGATCGGTGCGATCGCGATGGCGGCGGTGTTGCTGATCGGAACGGCCGGCGCCCGGGCCTTCGACGACGCCCAATATCCGAACCTGAAGGGACAATGGAACCGCATCGGCTCGCCGCGCTGGGACCAGCAGGACCGCTACGGCGAGCGGGCGCCGCTGACGCCGGAATATCGGGCCATTCACGCCGCCAATCTGGCAGACCAAGGGGCCGGCGGGCAGGGCACCGACCCGACCTATCTTTGTCTCGCGCCCGGCATGCCGCGCGATATGGTGGCTTACGAGGCGATGGAGATCGTGGTCACGCCGCAGACCACCTATGTCCTGATCGACCATATCCACGATTCACGTCGCATCTTTACCGACGGTCGCGATTGGTCGGCGGAGGTCGAGCCGAGCTTCACGGGCAACTCGATCGGAAGATGGATCGACCAGGACGGCGACGGCCGCTACGACCTGCTCGAGGTCGAGACGCGCGATTTCAAGGGCCCGCGCACCTTCGACGAGAGCGGCCTGCCGCTGCATCGCGACAACCAAACCATCGTCAAGGAACGGATTTATCTCGACAAGACCGATCCTGACGTGCTGCACGACGAGATCACCGTCATCGACCATGCTTTGACCAGGCCCTGGACGGTGACCAAGAGCTACCGCCGCGAGCCGGACCGGCAGCCGGTGTGGCGCGAGGTCGTTTGCGCGGAAAGCAACCTGCATGTCCGCATCGGCAAGGACGACTTCTTCCTGAGCGCGGACGGCCTCTTGATGCCGGTCAAGAAAGACCAGTCCCCGCCGGATTTGAGATATTTCAATCAATCGCGGAAATGACCGCGGAGCTGGTGCATTGGTGCTCCGTTCGTCGACAACTCCACTGACGTCGTCCCTCCGAAAGCAGGGACCCATACGCCGTGCCCTCTCGATCGGCCGCGGAGTATGGGTCCCGGCTCTGCGGCCGCTTCGCGGCCTTGGTCGGGACGACATTGGAATCGAGGTGCGCAGCGATTCAACTTTGCGCGGTCACGCTATCCGGTGTGGCGCGCCGCAAGGCCGGCGGCCTTGCCGCGGAGGGCTTGGCGGCCGGCGGCCAACCCGAGCACCGCGGCTGCGAGCGCAGCCAGGAGGCCGAGCCCGAGGATTTGCCAGGCGGCCGGGATGCCCACCTCCAGCATCGCGGGATTGAAATTATTGGCAAGGCTCGACGGCGGCGCGTAGCCGCGGCGTGCCCACAGGAAGCCGGCTTCGATGAGCGCAGTGCAGAGACACGACGCCACCGCGAGCAGCGCCAACGCTCTTCCGTCGGCACCCAGCCCATATCGGGCCAGCACCCTCCAGGCCATGAGCCAGATGAATATTCCAACGAGCAGGTACTGCTCCGGATAGGTGCCGCGCGCCAGCAGGACGTGCAGGATCGCCAAGGCGGTTACGGCGTAGTTCGTGCTGTGCAGCCGCTGCCAGTTTCTCGTCCCCAGGCGCCGGATCGCGGCGTCGAGCGAGGTCGCCGCGAGCGCGATCAGGCCGATGGTAGAGAGGGTCGCGACGATCAGCGTCGCTCGCGTCAACGTCTCGTTGGCGATGGTCGCAAAATTCCAGGATCGCAGAGCGAAATAGCAGACCATATGGGCGAACGTATAGACGAGGGCCGTCACCCCGATCATCCGCCGCACGTCGACCAGGGCCGGGGAGCGCAATATCGTCAGCGCCGGCGTTACGGCCAGCGCCGCGAGCAGGATGACGGTCGCCCACACGCCCGACCAATACGTCATGTTGCCGAGCGCCATCGGCAGGAGGCCGTATTCCCGTGTGGCAAACTGATAGCTGAAGCGGATCGCCGGTGCGAACATGAGCGCGAACGTGCACGCCTTGAGCCAGGAAAATCTGCGAAGCCTGTCCTGCCACGGCCAAATCAATCGCAAGTTATCCGCCCCCCGTTCAAATCAATCTCTTCCCGCCATTTCTTCCGCAGCTCCGCGGCGGAGTTTAAGGCAGTGGGTCGGCCCAATCCAGATGCGTGCAGATGGATGGCAGCCGCACTGATGGTGGCGCCTCAATCGCCATCGGACCCTTGAGCTCGACGCCGTTGCCGTCCGGATCGGTGAGGTAGACCGAAGGTCCCTGGCCTTCCGTCCCCATAACGCGAGACGCCCGCGCCGGAGTGAGCCAGGCGCCGCCACATGGCGGGCGATCGCGGCAGCGTCGAACGGGTAAATGCGCAGGCACAGATGATCGAGCTTGGCGCCGTCGTCTCGACGTCTCGTAGTCCGGCGCGAGTGGTTTGTGGGTCCCGCCGGGCGCTCTCCTGACAGGGCCTTACCTGTTCGCGCTCTCCTCGAGCTCCGCGACCACGATCGTCGCTGTGAGCGGGGAAAAGACTCAACCCCAACCCTACTGTCTAACGGCTGATTGCCGCCTGGATTATTTTGGCGACCTCCGGGGAGGGGTGATTGTCCGCGCTGCCGGCCCGCCCCGAAGCCGCGTCGAGCGGCGACACGTGGAGGTCGTCCGTGACGGCGACTTCCGCGCCGTGATCGATCAGATACTGGACCACGCGGGGCCAGCCCCATTGCACCGCGCCGTATATCGCGCTCTGCCCGTCCCGCTCCGGCAGCGTGCCGCCGCGCCCCATGCGCGCGGTCCTGTCCTTGACGGTCATGCGCGCATTCACGCCCACGTCGGCGCCGGCCGCCGACAGGATCTCGAGCGTCGCGATTGCGCGATCCTGCGCATCCTTGGCGGTGGGATCGAAGCGCGGGCTGACGGATCTCATGCCCAGCCCCGCGGCGGCCATCAGCGGGGTCACGCCCATCACGTTGGGCACGTCGATACGCCCTCCGTGCGCCAGCAACAGCCGCACGGCCGCGGCGTCCTGTCCCCCGGCGGCGCGCAACATGGGCGTGGCGCCGGTGGTGATGATCTCGTCGACGAAGCGACCGGAGTTGCCGCCGCGCCCGGGCCGGTGCATGTTCAACTGCGGATTGGGGTTGACGCCGGCGTCGAGAAACATTCGGGCGAGCTCGAGCGCGGTGGTCTTCGTCGTGGCGATGGGCGGACCGGTGCGTTCGGCGTAAGCATCCAGATTGTACGTGTTCATGTCGATCGCCACGTACAGCGCGGTGCGGCCCCACCAGTCCCACAGATGCGGATTGGCGCCACGCTCGAACAGGACCTTTGCGGTGTCGAACGCGAAATTGTCGATGGCCACCATCAGCGGCGTCACTCCGTCGGGGCTCGGCCGGTTGACATCCGCGCCGGCGTCCAGCAGCGCCTGCACGCAATCCGTACATCCCGAGCGCGCCGCATAGAGCAGCGGTGTCAGGCCGCCGGTCGGGCGATACTGATTGCGCGGCTCGCCGGTCATCTGGCTCGGCCAGTCGTTGGCCATCGCCCGGGCGTTGACGTCCGCCTTATGGTCGATGAGAAACCGCGTCAGTGCGGGCGAGCGTGCGTCCGCCGCCCACATCAGGGCTGTCTGGCCGCGCCATTTTTCTCGCGTATTGACATTGGCGCCGTGGCGCACCAGCAGGTCGGCAACTTCCACAGATCCGGCGCGCGCGGCCAGCATCAAGGCCGTCTGGCCCTCCTGGTTCGGCACCTCGACGTTGCTGCCTGCATCGAGCAGCATTGCGGCCAGGCGAGCATTGCCGACCTTCACCGCCTCCGCCAACGGGCTCGAGCCGTAATTGTTGATGACATCGGGCTTCGCCCCGCGCTCGAGCAGCGCGCGGGCGAGTTCCGCGTCGACCTTGTAGACGGCCCAGTGCAGCGGCGTCGTACCGTCTCCCTGGGCCGCGTTGACATCGGCGCCCGCGGCAATCATCTTGAGCGCGGTGTCCCGATTGCCGGCCTGGATCAGGCCGGCAAGGCTGGCATCCTCGGCGGCGGCCGCGCCGGCCGCTGCAAGGCAAAAAATGACGGCGAAAATGGCACGCTTCATGACGGTGTCCCTCAGAGCACATTCGGTGAGAGAGAATTGTGATGCGCCCAATAGCCCTTGTGGGCGTCGTAGACGAACCTGTACGGGTCGTGGAAAGTCCGCGACAGACCCTTCATCAGTCCCGCATCGAGCATGTCTTGCGCGCTCATGCCCTGCTTGAGGAGGTCGAGCATGCGATCGAAGAGCATGCTCGTCATGTCGGACTCCGCCTGCAGCTCGGCGCGGCCCACCACCGGACCGTAGCTCGGCACGATCCGCGTCTTCCCGTCGACGAGTTTCAGGAGTTTTTCCTGCGCATCGGCGCGCCCGCCGAGCCAGCCGCCGCCAAACCAGTCGAGCACCGGTTCCTTCACGGGCGAGATGGCATCGCCCGCGGCCAGCACGTTCGCGTCGCGGAAGAATACGTAGATATCGCCGTCGGTGTGGGCCTCGAGCAGGTGGCCGTAGTCGATCCCAGCCATTGCCGGCGAGAGTTCGGTCGCCGGTAAAGAAGGTCAAGGTCGGGCGCGCCTCGGCGGGCAGCGGTTTCTCGTACCGGTCCTCGTCGTGCAGGTAATACTCCGTCGCCAGATGCACCCGGGTCTTTTCGTGAGCGATGATCGTCGCCCCCGCCCACCCGAAGGCGAGGTTTCCGCCCACCTGCTCCCGGTGCCAGTGCGTGTTGAACACGGTCGTGGCACCGCTCCCGCCGGGCAGGGAGCGCCGGTGCGCAAGCACCGCATCGGTGAAGGCGGCAGCGCCGCTGTCCACCAGCACCTGACCGGTGTTTGCCGTCCGCACCAGGACATCGCCCCCGGCGCCGGTGAGCATCACGAAACCATCGCTCACCGGAACGACAGCGGGGCTTTCCTGAGAGAAAGCGGAGCGCGCAAAAGGGCGGCAGGGTCAGACCCAGCACGCCGCCCAAGGCGCCTTTCACGATCGCCCGGCGATTTATTGCCCTGTGATTTATGGCCGGTGCTCCCAAGCGCTCAGACACCGGCGAGCTCGCCGGTGCTGTCCCCGAAGCTCTTCATCTCCAAACCCGCCTTGTTCAGCAGCGTGAGGTGCAGGTTGGAAATCGTCGTGCGTTCGGGAACCCCGACCTGCCGTCCACCCTTGAGCGCGCCGGCGGCGCCGCCGACCAGGAGGGTCGGCAACGGATAATTGCTGTGCAGGTTGCTGTTGGACATGTTGGAGCCGTAGAGCAACATGGAGTTATCCAGGAGCGTGCCTTCGCCGTCGGGCGTGGCGGCGAGCTTCGCGACGAACTCCGAGAACCGCTGCACGTGATAGCGCTGAATCTCGACCAGCTTCTCGAGCCGATCGACATAATCGGCATGATGTGACAGCGGATGGAAGGAGTCCGGCACGCCGATGTGATTATAGGTCCGGTTCGTGCCTTCGCCGATCATGATATAGGAGGCCACGCGCGTGAGATCGGCCTGATACGCAATCGCGACCAGATCGAACAACAACCGCACCTCCTTGTCGATCGCCAAATCCTGCTCGGCCACAAGGATCCCCGGTGCCTTCACGCCCGAAAGATCGCGGCTCTGCGCGAGCTGAACGCGCCGTTCGATCTCGCGCACCGTGTCCAGGTAGTTGTCGAGGAGCACTTTATCGCTCGGACCCAGCTCCTGTTGCAGCGCCCGGGTACGCTCGGTGATGAAATCAAGGATGCTCCGTTTCTGCTTGACGATGGCCACGCGCTCTTCCGCCGTGGCGCCTTCACCGAACAACTGCGCGAAAACCTTGCGCGGGTTGGACTCCATCGGCAGAGGCGAGTGTGCATCCCGGTACGACAAGGTGGAGCTGTAGAGGCAGCCGAATCCCGCCTCGCACGCGACCGCCTGGGTTTCACTCTCCGAGCGGACCTCCATCGAGGGCAGCGCCGTCTCCTGACCGATGCGCCCGGCAATGATCTGGTCGATCGTCGGAGACATGCTGGGACCGGGCGCTTTGAGATCGGGCTTGATACCGCTGAGCCAGGTCGCCGGGTTGTATTTGTGCACGGAGGCGACGCTGGCCTTGTTCTCGAGATTGGAGAGCGAAGTCACGGAGTGCTTGTGCTTCTCGAGCGGCTCGAGAATTGGGCTGAGCTTGAAATCAGCGCCGGCACCGCTCGGGGTCCAGTGATCCATCTCCTTCCCGTGCTTGGTGTTCCACATGACCGCGCCGTGGGGAATATAGAAGAACCCCACCCGCAGCTTCGG
>CAVUSX010000009.1:0-149251 GCA_963744275.1 uncultured Alphaproteobacteria bacterium | reverse complement strand
CGCCGCCGCGCCGCTTCCTGGCCGCGCCTTTGGGCGGCGCCTTCTTGGCCGGCAGCTTGTGGATCGTGGCAGTCACCCCGGCGCTCTGCCGCAGCGCGGATAGGAGCTCGGTCGGCCGGCCGTGCTTGCGCAACAGGTCGCGGAACGCCTCGTCGGCCAGCTCCTGGAAATCCATCATGCGGTCGCGGGCGAGCAGGTCGAGCGCAGCCCACGTCTCCGCGTCAAACTGCACCCGCTTGCCCGGCATTGCGCTTGGCCGTCCGTTCATGGTGGTCGTGAAGAAACTGCGCCAGTTGCTCGCGCAGGCTTTCGTCCCGCTCGGTCTTGTGTCCCCGCACCACCGCCTGCTCGAACAGGACCTGTTGAACTTCCTGCGGCAGCTCGCCCCACAGGTCCAGCGCGGCGAGGCCCAGGGCCGTTACGAAGCGTTCGCTGCTCTCGTCTGCGCTCATGCAGCCATCAAGAGCGCGTTTGATCGCCGCGGTCAACTCCGGGTCGACTCCGTGTCAACTCCATGGGCCGGTAACCGTCGGACCGCAGGACCCGCAAACTGGCTTTGATGCCGAGCAACTTTCCGCGCAAAAGCGGGCGTTGGAGCGGATGTCCACAGCAACTCACAGAAATCGGTACCTCGATCCTCCCGGAGCCGGAACCGCCCCGGCGGCGCGGAATTTCCAGCGCGTCGCCTTTTCGCGAGCGAGGCATCTTTGAGGAGGTTGTGATGGGCCGAGCCGATCGTCTCCCCAGCCGGTTCCCTGACGGCACCCGATTCATCATCGAGGGCCGTGCCGGGCATATTGTTTCGCGCTCCCTCGAATTTCCCGACGGCCGGCATGTCGAGCTGCCGGTGCGTCCCATGGGGCCGCGAGCAGCGCGTTCGGAAACCGGGGCGTCTCGACCGGCGCCGGCACCGCGCGACGCGCGCTTGACCGGACCGCGCAAATCAGACTATTCGCGAAATTGAAACTCGCGAATTGCGCCTCGATTGTCTTTGCCGGGCTCGGCTCGTAGGGCGCAATCGCTTTATTGCGCCACTCAGCGCTCGCCGAGTGGCGCAATAAAGCGATTGCGCCCTACCCGCGCAGCCACCGCCCCGCCCACAAACCCGAATAACAATGAAATTCCATTGTTCTTTACAATGGAAACAATGTGGACTGCACCCCTGCGGTGAGACACGAAACAAGAGACGCTGGGATTAGTTGCATCGGTTCTCGGAGAAGGCCGGAGTGCCCATGCCCTCGGCTTTGCGCCCGCCGCATGGCTCGGGCGCCTTCAAAACCGCGCGCCATTGCTACGGGATTGTATTTTCAATGGCGCGCCGGCTTTGGACGGCCCGAGCACCGATTCCTCCATGCGATTTTGGAATGACTGATTGCGGCAGCGCGTGAGCGGCCGGCGCTAAGGCGTTTCGCCTTGGCATTTCGTTCATGGACCGTTCTAATGCGGGTGGCGAATCAGGGGGCAGCAATGGCCGCAAGGCGCGAATTTCAAACGGGATTTTCCCGGCCGCCGCGGCTTCGCCCGCAAGCGTCGCCCGCATGACCGCCGCCGCCTCGAGCGCCGCCTCCCCGAGCGCCGCCTATCTGGACCGGCTCAATCCCGAGCAGCGCCGCGCGGTCGAATACGGCGGCCCGGAGTTCCTCGCGGCCGGCCCGCTCCTGATCATCGCCGGCGCCGGGTCGGGCAAGACCAATACGCTCGCCCATCGGGTCGCGCATTTGTTCGTCAACGGCATCGATCCGCGCCGCATGCTGCTCCTGACCTTCTCGCGCCGCGCCGCCGCCGAGATGATGCGCCGGGTGGATCGCATCGCCGCCACCGTGCTGCGCCAGAAGGCGTCTCCGCTGGCGGAGCAGCTCGCCTGGGCCGGCACCTTTCATGCGATCGGGGCGCGGCTGTTGCGGGAATACGCGCAACATATCGGGCTCGAGCGCGCCTTCACCATCCACGACCGCGAGGATTCGGCCGATCTGATGAACCTCGTCCGCCACGATCTCGGCTTCTCCCGGACGCAAGCAGCGCTTCCCCGCCAAGGGCACCTGCCTCGCCATCTATTCGCGCGCCGTGAATGCGCAGGCGCCGCTCGAGGACGTGCTCGGCGCGTTCTTTCCGTGGTGCGCCATGTGGGAGGCGGAGCTGCGGGCGCTGTTCGCCGCCTATGTGGAGGCCAAGCAGAAGCAATGCGTGCTCGATTACGACGATCTCCTGCTCTATTGGTCGCACATGATGGCCGAGCCGGCGATCGCCAGCGACGTCGCCGGCCGCTTCGATCATGTGCTGGTCGACGAATATCAGGACACCAACCGGCTGCAGGCCTCCATCCTCATCGCCCTCAAGCCGCGCGGCGACGGCCTCACCGTCGTCGGCGACGATGCCCAATCGATCTATTCGTTTCGCGCCGCCAGCGTGCGCAACATCCTGGATTTCCCGGGGCATTTCAGCCCGTGCGCCGAGATCATCACGCTCGAGCGCAACTACCGCTCGACGCCAGCCGATCCTGGCCGCCGCCAACGCCGTGATCGAGCTGGCGCAGGAGCGCTTCACCAAGAACCTGTGGTCGGAACGCGTGGGCGGCGAGCGGCCGCATCTGGTCACGGTGGCGGACGAAGCCGCGCAGGCGCGCTACGTGGTCGAGACGGTCTTGGCGAACCGCGAGGCCGGCCATGCCTTGAAGACGCAGGCGGTGCTGTTCCGCGCCTCCCATCACAGCGGCGCGCTCGAGGTCGAGCTGACCCGGCGCAATATTCCGTTCGTCAAGTTCGGCGGGCTCAAGTTCCTGGAGGCCGCCCACATCAAGGACGTGCTGGCTTTCCTGCGCTTCGCCGAGAACCCGCGCGACCGGGTGGCGGGGTTCCGCGTGATCCAGCTCATGCCGGGCGCCGGTCCGGCGACCGCGGCCCGCCTTCTGGATCGCATGGCGCAGCCCGATCCGCTCGCCGGCCTGGAGACGTTCCGGCCGCCGGCCGCCGCCGCGCAATCATGGCCCGACTTCGTCGAGGCGGTCCGCCTGGTGCGCGGCCGCTCGGTCGGCTGGCCGGCCGAGCTCGACCTCGTGCTGCGATGGTATGCGCCGCATCTGGAGCGCCTGCACGAGGACGCCGCGGTGCGCCAGGCCGACCTCGCGCAATTCGCGCTCATCGCCTCGGGCTATCAGAGCCGCGAGCGGTTCCTGACCGACCTCACGCTCGATCCGCCCGACGCCACCAGCGACGAAGCCGGCGTGCCGCTCCTGGACGAGGACTATCTCATCCTCTCCACCATTCATTCCGCCAAGGGCCAGGAATGGGGGTCGGTGCTGGTGCTCAATGTCGTGGACGGCTGCCTGCCCTCGGACCTCGGAACCGGCACCACCGCCGAGATCGAGGAGGAGCGGCGGCTCCTCTACGTCGCCATGACGCGCGCCAAGGACCAGCTCCATCTGATCGTGCCGCAACGCTTCTATGTCCATCAGCAGAGGCGGAACGGCGATCGCCACGTCTATGCCGCGCGCACGCGCTTCATTCCGGCCGCGACGCTACGACATTTCGCGAGCCGCACCTGGCCGGGCGCCCGGCCCGGGCCGGGCGGCGAGACCGCGCCCGCTCGCGCGCCGGTCGATATCGGGGCCAAGCTGCGTCGGATGTGGGGCTGAATTGGCGCGGCGCGCGGGCGAAAGCCGATGACGATCAAACCCATAGGGCGCCGTGAGGGAGGCAGTGCGGACCTGATTCCCGACCCAAACCTCTGCCGCAGCACCATAAATGACAACCATGTGCCGCACATTCGCTGGCAATCGGGGGCTGCTTGCTGCATATTGGCCGCATGAGCGGATTTGAACCAACAGACTATTCCGTCGTGGTGAAAAACCGGGGCAATCCCCCGGATCCATGGCGATGGGAGATTTATCGCGCCGGCCGATCGAGCGCGATTAAGCAGTCATCGGTCTATTTCAACACCATGGCGATGGCCAGCCGGGCCGGCAAAGAGGCCCTCAAGGGGCTCTTGGAAAAGCTGTACGCCTGATCACGCCGGCTGATCTCGCGCGCGGCCGCGCCGGCTCAGCCCGGCTCTCGATCTTTGTTGTGCTGGTGCAGGAAGCGGGCGATCCGGCGCTTGAGCTCGGCGGTTTGGCGCAGCCTGCCCATGGAGATGGCGGAATCGAACAGCTCGTGCTGGACATCGGTCGGCAGATCATTCCATTGCATGATGACCGCGGCACCCAGGCAGCGCAGAATATGCGCTTCCTCCTGGCCGAGCGAGATCAGGGCATCGCGGTCTTCCTGCGGCACGCCCTTGGTGGCACCGCCCTCGTCGTCCCAGCGGGCCAGGGCCTTGGCGGTGCTCGGGCGTTTGCGTACACGGTCGGGCATCTGCGGGCCTCCGTCTTATGATCAGCCAGCCTTGCGATCACCCAGCTTTTGCGATCACCCAGCTTGCGATCACCCAGTCTTGCGATCACGCGGTCGTGTGATCGCCTTGTCGGTCTCGCCATCGCGCCCAAGAATTAAGCATGGATGGGCACGGAAGAGTACCCGCCATGAGCTGGCGGGCCCGAATATCTGTCAATATGTAACTGTACAATGTCGGGGGTGGGGCCTCGGTACTTCTCGAATGCTCGCCCGGCCACGCTGTGGAGGAGAACGCAATGATCCGCGCGATTGCTCTGTGCTCGATCCTGCTCACGGCCCAGCTGCTGGCCGGTTGCGACAGCAAGCCGGTCGCCGGCGCGGCTCCCCCTCCCCCGCCCGTCACCGTCGCGCGCCCGCTGCAGAAGACCATCACCGAATGGGACGAATATACCGGCCGCTTTACGGCGCTGGAGTCCGTCGAGGTCCGCGCCCGCGTTTCCGGATTCATCGATTCGGTCCATTTCAACGAGGGCCAGATCGTCAAGCAGGGAGACCTCTTGTTCGTCATCGACCAGCGGCCCTACAAGCTCGCCGTCGAGCAGGCCCAGGCCGACGTGGACCGCGCCCAGGCCAAGCTCGAGATCGCCACCAGCGACGTTCAACGCGCCACCCCCCTGGTGCGCAGCCAGAGCCTGACCGAGCGCGAGTTCGACACCCGGACCTCGACCCAGCACGACGCCGCCGGCCAGGTCGCCTCCGCGCAGGCGGCCTTGAAGCAGGCGCAGCTCAATCTCGAATGGACCGAGGTGCGCGCGCCGATCGGCGGGCGCATCTCCGACAAGCGGGTCGATGCCGGCAATCTCATCACCGGCGGCCAGACCGGCTCGACGCTGCTGACCGTCATCGTGTCGATCGATCCCATTCACTTCGTCTTCGACGGCAGCGAGGCCGACTTCCTGCGTTACGCGCGGCTCGCCGCCGCCGGGGGACGGCCCTCCTCCCGCGATGCGCAGAACCCGGTGTCGGTGCGGCTCGCGGACGAGACCGAATACACGCATCAGGGCCGCATGGACTTCGTCGACAACGAGATCAATCCCAAGACCGGCACCATCCGGGGCCGCGCCATATTCGACAACAAGGACGGGCTGCTCACCCCCGGCTTCTTCGGGCGGCTTCGCCTGTTCGGCGGCGAGCACGCCGCGCTCCTGGTGCCGGACAGCGCCGTCGCGTCCGATCAATCGAGCAAGATCGTCTTCACGGTCGCGGACGACGGCACGGTCGGCACCAAGCTGGTCGAGCTCGGTCCGATGGTGGACGGCTTGCGCGTCATCCGCTCGGGGCTCGCGCCGACCGACCGGATCGTCATCGACGGCCTGCAACGGGCGCGACCGGGCGGAAAAGTCACGGCCCAGGACGGCAAGATCGAAGAGACCCGCCGGCGGCACCGGCGCCGGCGCCCGCGGCGCAATAGGAACGCAATACCGAAAAGTGCACGCAGCGGAGGGGGCATCTGGCATGCGATTTTCCCACTTCTTCGTCGACCGGCCGATTTTCGCGAGCGTGATGTCGATCATCGTGACCCTGGTCGGCTTCATCTCGTTTCGGGCGCTGCCGATCACCGAGTTCCCCGAGATCGCGCCCCCGACCGTGACGGTGAACGCCACCTACGCGGGCGCGTCCGCCGAGGTGATCGCCGACGACGGTCGCGTCCCCGATCGAGCAGGAGATCAACGGCGTCGACGACATGCTCTACGTGATCTCGCAATCGACCGGCAACGGCGCGCTGTCGATCAGCGTGGTGTTCAAGCCCGGGACCAACGTGGATCAGGCGCAAGTGCTGGTGCAGAACCGCGTCTCGGTCGCGTTGCCGCGCTTGCCGGACGAGGTGCAGCGCGTCGGCGTGACCGTGCGCAAGAAATCTCCCGACCTGATGCTGGTGATCCACCTGATCTCGCCGGACGGGAGCTTGAACCAGCAGTACATCTCGAACTACGCGACCATCAACATCAAGGACGTCATCACGCGCATCGACGGCGTCGGCGACACCATCGTGTTCGGCGCGCGCGATTATTCGATGCGGGTCTGGCTCGATCCCGCCAAGGTGCAGGCGCGCGGATTGACCGCCGACGACGTCGTCACGGCGCTGCGGGCCGCCAACGTCCAGGTGGCGGCCGGCTCCATCAATCAGCCGCCGGCGACATCGCCCGGCGGCTTCGAGCTCGCGGTGCAGACGCTCGGCCGGCTGTCGAGCCCCGAGCAGTTCCAGGACATCGTGGTGGCGACCGACGCCGACGGCCGGGTCACGCGCGTGCGCGACATCGCCCGGGTCGAGCTCGGCTCGCTCGACTATACGACCAACGCCTATCTCGACAACCAGGTGGCGACCGCGATCGCGATCTTCCAGCGGCCGGGCTCCAATGCGCTGGCGACCGCCGCCGGCGTGCTCGCCACCATGGACGAGCTGGCCAAGAGCTTCCCGGCCGGAATGAGCTACCGGGTCGCCTACAACACGACCGAGTTCATCCAGCAGTCGGTCGACGAGGTGATCAAGACCCTGTTCGAGGCGGTCGTGCTGGTGGTGCTGGTGATCCTCCTGTTCCTGCAGACCTGGCGCGCCGCGGTCATCCCGATCGTCGCCATCCCGGTATCGCTGATCGGGACCTTCTTCGTGATGACCGCCTTCGGCTTCTCGCTGAACAACCTGACGCTGTTCGGCCTGGTGCTCGCCATCGGCATCGTGGTGGACGACGCCATCGTGGTGGTGGAGAACGTCGAGCGGGAGTTGCGGGCGGGCCTGAGCCCGCGCGAGGCGGCCCACAAGACCATGGACGAGGTCGGCGGCGCGCTGATCGCGATCGCGCTGGTGCTGTGCGCGGTGTTCATCCCCAGCGCCTTCATCGCCGGCATATCGGGTGCGTTCTACCGGCAGTTCGCGCTCACCATCACGGCCTCGACCATCATCTCGGCGTCGGTGTCGCTGACGCTGTCGCCGGCGCTGGCGGCGCTGTTGCTCAAGCCGCATGGCGAGGCTCCGAAGGCGGGCATCCGGCGGACGCTGAGCCGGCCGTTCAATGCCTTCTTCAGCGGTTTCAACCGGCTGTTCGAGCGGCTGTCGGCGGGCTATGGCGGCCTGACGCGAAGGCTGCTGCGCGTAGCGGGGCTGATGCTGGTGGTCTACGGCTGCCTCATCGGGCTCACCTATTTTCAATTCGCCCGCACGCCGTCAGGCTTCATCCCCGCGCTCGACCGCGCCTACTTCATCGCGGCGATCTCGTTGCCGCCGGGCGCCACGCTCGAGCGCACCGACCAGGTCGTGCGCAAGGCCGCCGACCTCCTGCTCAAGCGCCCCGGCGTCGACCACGCGGTCGCCTTCGCGGGCTTCGACGGCGCGACTTTCACCAACGCCCCCAATGCGGGCGTGATCTTCGTCACCCTGAAACCGTTCGACCAGCGGGTCAAAGCCGGGCTCGCCACCGCGACCATCCTCAATGACTTGCGCGCCCAGATGCAGTCGCTGCGCGAAGCCTTCGTGCTGGTCATCCCGCCGCCCTCGGTCCCCGGCATCGGAACCGGCGGCGGCTTCAAGCTGTACGTCCAGGACCGCGCCGGCCGCGGCCCGCGCGCGCTCGAGCAGGCGGTCGGCGCCATCGTCGGCCCCGCCAACCGGACCCCCGGCCTGGTCCAGGTCTTCACCCTGTACAACACGCTGACGCCGCAGATCTACGCCGATATCGACCGCACCAAGGCGGAGATGCTGGGCGTGCCGATCACGCGCTTCTTCGACACGCTCTCGACCTATATGGGCTCGACCTTCGTCAACGACTTCAACATCCTGGGGCGGACCTATCGGGTCACCGCGCAAGCCGACAATCCGTTCCGGCTCTCGGTGCGCGACGTGCAGAATCTGCGCACCCGCTCGAGCGCCGGCGACATGGTGCCGCTCGGATCGGTCGCGACCTTCCGCCAGATCACCGGCCCGTATCGGGTGCCGCGCTACAATCTGTTCCCGGCCGCCGAGGTGCAGGGCTCGACCCTGCCCGGCTTCTCCACCGGCCAGGCGATCGCCGCCATGGAGGGCCTCATCGCCACCAACCTGCCGGCCGGCTTCGGCTTCGAATGGACCGAGATCGCGCTGCAGGAGAAGATCGCCGGCAATACCGCCGTGGTGGCCTTCAGCCTCGCGGTGGTGTTCGTCTTCTTGCTGCTGGCGGCGCAATACGAAAGCGTGCTGCTGCCGCTCGCCGTCATCCTGATCGTGCCGATGTGCCTGCTCGCCGCCATCAGCGGCGTGCTGCTGCGCGGCATGGACAACAACATCCTCACCCAGATCGGCTTCGTGGTCCTGATCGGGCTGGCGGCGAAGAACGCGATCCTCATCGTCGAGTTCGCCCGCCAGGCCGAGGAGCAAGGCGCCGATCGCCGCGAGGCCGCCGTGGGCGCGGCCCGCACCCGCCTGCGCCCGATCCTGATGACGTCGCTCGCCTTCGTGCTGGGCGTCGTGCCGCTGGTGCTGGCGACCGGCGCCGGCGCCGAGATGCGTCAGGCGCTCGGCACCGCGGTGTTCTTCGGCATGCTGGGGGTGACATTGTTCGGGCTGATGTTCACCCCGGTGTTCTATGTGATGATACGCTGGATCGCGAACCGCGGCCGCGGCTGACCCGAGAAGCCGACCCGAGAGCCGAGCCACGAAGAGGGAGACGATGCCGCGGCCCACGCATCTGGTGCTCGCCCTCGCGGGTCTTCCGGCCGCCTGCCTTCTGGCAGCGCTGACCGGCCCCGCATGCGCCGAGGACTTCTACAAAGGAAAGACCATCACGCTGCTGGTCGGCTCGGCCGAGGGCGGCGGCTACGACCAATATGCCCGGCTGCTCGCCCGCCACATGGGAAAATACATCGCGGGCGAGCCCGCCATCGTGGTCAAGAACCAGCCCGCCGCCGGCGGAATGGCGATGGCCAATGCCATGTATGCGACCGTGCCGCGCGACGGGCTCACCTTCGGCATGATGGCGCGCGACAATCCGCTCGAGCCGCTGCTCGGAAATACCGCCGCCAAGTTCAAGCCGGAGAACTTCACCTGGCTCGGCACCTCGTCGCGCTACGAGGACGATGCCTTCTGCCTCGTCATCCGGGCCGATACCGGCATCACCGATATCGCCGACCTGCAGAAGCCCGGGCGGCCGGCGATCTTCGGCGGACAGGCGGCCGGCGGCTCGGAAACCGATATCGTGCTGATCGCCCGCGACGTGTTCCGGCTCAACATCCAGTACATTCGCGGCTATCGCAGCAGCACCGACACCTTGCTGGCGCTGCGGCGCGGCGAGATCGAAGGCCGCGCCATCACGACCTCGACCCTGCAGAAGAGCATGGCGGATTGGCTGGAACGCGGGATGCTGCGCTACCTCATGCAGTTCGGCCACGAGACCCGGTGGAAAGGCCTGCCGGACGTGCCCACCGCACGCGAGCTCGCACCGACACCGGAAGACAAGGCCGTGCTCGAGCTCGCCGAGATCCCGTTCCTGATGTCGCGCCCATTCATGGCGCCGCCCGCGCTGCCGCCCGCACAGGCGTCCATTCTCAAGCAGGCCTTCATGCGGGCGCACCAGGACCCGGATTACCTGGCGGAGGCCAAGGCGATGCAGCTCGACGTCAGCCCGCTGGCGGGCGACGAGATGCAGAAGCTCATGACCCGCATCGCCCGGACCCCGCCCGCAGTCGTCGCGCGCTACAAGGCGGCGGTGAGCTCGAATTAGTTTGTTGCGGCTCTACTAGTGTCATCGCCGGACTTGTTCCGGCGATCTCGACAACGAAGGCACTCTGCAATCCCCATCGAGATGGCCGGAACAAGCATGCCCTCGGACATGATCCGAGGGTCCGGCCATGACAATTTGAGGGGTCGAGCCAAACGAAAATGCTCTGCGCCGCACCTACGCGCTGGCCGCGACCCGCACCTGCATGGCGGCACCGCCGCGATAGAGCGCCAACGTCGATACGATCCCGCACAGGCCGGCGGCCATCAGCCAGAATCCCGGCGACGCCTTGTCCCCGGTCGTCTTGATCAACCAGGTCGACACCAGCGGGGTGGCGGTGCCGAACAGCGCCGCCGCCAGGCTGAAGGCCAGCGAGAAGCAGGTCGCCCGCACGTGCTTGGGAACCAGCTCCGACAGCGCCGCCACCATCGCGCCGTTGTAGATACCGAAGTAGAACGAGAACAACAGCTCGACCATGAGCATCTTGGTGAATGTCGGCGAGGAGACCAGCCAAGCCAAGGCCGGATAAGCGGTGAAGAAGGCCAGAACCGCGATCGTCAGCAGCACGGCCTTGCGGCCGACCCGGTCGGAGAGCGCGCCGCCGACGGGAAGCCAGAAGAAATTCGTGACCGCCACGCACAGCGTGACCAGGAGACTTTCCGCCTCGGTGAGCTTGAGCACGCTCTTGCCGAAGGTCGGCGTATAGACGGTGATGAGATAGAACGTCACCGTCGTGAGCACGACCAGCAGCATGCCGAGCAGCACGATCGGCCAATTCGCCACCATCGAGCCGAGAATCTCCGCCGTGGTCGGATGCTTCTTCTGCGCCAGGAACTCAGGCGTCTCCTGCAGCGAGCGGCGCAGGACGAAAATGAACGGGACGATCATGCAGCCGATGAAGAACGGGATGCGCCAGCCGCCGTCGCCGATTTGTTGTGGCGTCAGGCTCGCGCTCATGGCGAAGCCGATGATCGCCGCCACGAAGATCGCGACCTGCTGGCTCGCCGACTGGAACGAGGTGTAGAAGCCCTTGTTTTCCGGGCCGGCGATCTCGAACAGATAGATCGACACGCCGCCGAGCTCCACGCCGGCGGAAAAGCCCTGCAACAGCCGCCCGATCAGCACGATGATCGGCGCCGCAATGCCGATGGTCGCATAAGTCGGGGTGACCGCGATGAAGACCGTTCCGGCGCCCATGATCGCGAGCGTCACGATCAATCCCTTGCGGCGGCCGATCCGGTCGATGTAGGCGCCGAGCACGATCGCGCCGACCGGCCGCATCAAGGCGCCGAGCCAAAACGTCGTGAAGGTGAGGAGCAATCCGTTGACCTCGTTCTCGGTCGGGAAGAAAGCCTTGGCGATGTAGGTGGCGTAGAATCCGAACAGGAAGAAATCGAACATTTCGAGGAAATTTCCGCCGGTCGAGCGCACGATGGCGCCGAACT
This sequence comes from uncultured Alphaproteobacteria bacterium, assembly GCA_963744275.1. Lineage (GTDB taxonomy): Bacteria > Pseudomonadota > Alphaproteobacteria > Rhizobiales > Xanthobacteraceae > VAZQ01. The sequence continues at coordinate 137,731 of CAVUSX010000009.1, read as the reverse complement.
CGCGACGAGATTTCCGGATGCTGCGAGGGGGATTGCGACACGGATAGACCTCCCTGATTGTCCGGCTCTGCGGCTCGGATCCATGACTTGCAGTCTATGATTTTGCTGCCTATCCGCGAGCGGTCGCGGGATTTGCCCGCCGCTCGCGTCACGCTTTAGGCCCACCTTATCGCGGCACCCGGCCTGCTGTAATGAGGGTAGCTGTGGGTGACCGCCCGGATCAAGGCCTTTGCGGGCGGCCTTTTGTCCAAAAATGGACAAGGATTATGCTAGCTTGGCGGCGCTTAGGCCGGCCGGACGGCGCTAGGATGTGACCATGATCAGGCGACGGGAATTCATCGGCCTTCTCGCTGGCGCTGCGGCCGCGTGGCCGCTGCGCGCGCGCGCCCAGCAGGACGCCAAGGTCCGGCGGGTCGCGATCGTGGTCGAAGGCATGCGATCGGCCGCCTATGACGGATTTCTGCAGGGCATGGACGAGCTCGGTTATGTGGCGGGCAAGGATTATCTGATCGAGTGGCGCTTCGCCGACGGGCGCTATCTGCGCATCCTGGAGCTGGTCGGCGACTTCGCGAAGCTGAATATCGACGTGATTTTCGTCGGCAATCCCGCCATGGTCTATCCGGTGCGGCAGGCTACGCACACCATCCCGATCGTGATGGGCTACTCCACCGATCCGGTCGGCAACGGCTTCGTGACCAACCTGGCGCATCCCGGAGGCAACCTGACCGGGCTCGCGAGCTCCGGCGAAGATACCTCGTCGAAGCAATTGCAGTTGCTGGCGGCGGTCGTGCCCAACGTGACGCGGATCGGGCTCCTGCAGAATCCGGAAGATTCCAGCTCTGCGTCGAACTTGAAGAGCACGCAGGCCGCCACCCAGGCGGCCGGGATCGAGCTGGTGCCGGTGGACGCGCGCACGCCGCAGGAGATCGACGACGCGTTTCAAGCCTTGGCCCGCGCGCGCGTCGAGGCGCTCAAGGTTTCGTCCGACAAATTCTTCCTGACCCGGCAGCAACAGATCGCCGATCTGGCGCTCAAATATCGCCTGCCGTCGATCTTCTCGGAGCGCGACTACGTGGAGGCCGGCGGGCTGATGAGCCTGGATGACAGCCTCAAGGATTTCTACCGGCATGCCGCCGGCTACGTGGACAAGATTTTCAAGGGTGCCAAGCCCGGCGATCTGCCGATCGAGCAGCTCTCGCTGCTCGATCTCGTGATCAATCGCAAGACCGCGCAGCAGCTTGGCGTGGCGCTGCCGCCGACCACCGACGTCTCCGCCCACGAGGTGATCGATTGATTATCATTGATTGTTGATTGTTGATTGTTGATTGTTTGATTCATCTATTGATTGAAGTGATCCGGCGGCAGGCTCACAACCCCGCGTACCATTGGTAGCCGCGGTCTTCCCAGAAGCCGCCCTTGCCGCGGCCGATCCGGTCGAGCGTCGCGACGGCCTCGATGCGGGCGACGTATTTGGCGTTCTTGTAGCCGATCTGGCGCTCCACCCGCAGGCGCAGCGGGGCGCCGTGGGCGACCGGCAACGTCTGGCCGTTCATGCCGTAGGCCAGGATGGTCTGGGGATGGAAGGCGTCGAACAGATCGAGGCTTTCATAGTAGATGCCGCTGCGGTCGGGCGTGCGTTCCAGCTCGTCGAGGCAGTGAAAGACGACATAGCGCGCATCGGGCATCAGCTCGGCGGTCTGCAGCAAGGCGCCGAGCTGAACGCCGGTCCATTGCCCGATCGCGCTCCAGCCTTCATCGCAACTGTGCATCGTGATCTGGGTGCGCGCCGGCAACGCCTTGATCTCGGCGAGCGACAGCGACAGCGGGCGGCGCACCAGGCCGTCGACCGTCAGCCGAAAGCCCGCGAATTGCGACACCATCATTTGAAAATAAGCAAAGCCGTTCGGCATGGCGGTGCCGTTGAGCGGGAATTCCGGCGAAATGTCCTCGACCTTGAACTCCCGCGCCAGCGGCTGCCCCGCCAGCAGCAGCCGCTGGACGCGCAACGACAGCAATTGGCCGAAATCGAGCGCGCCGCGCACCGCCGGCGAATCGAGCACGCCGTCGCAGCCCGACAGCAACAGGCCCGCCCCCGCCACCGAGCCGGCGCGCAGCAGCGTGCGGCGGGAGATCGGCCGGCTCATGGCTCGACCTGCGGCCTGATCACATAGCGGCCGGTGATCATGGAGCGCATCCCGTTGACGACGCCCGCCAGCAGCACCTCGATCACGTGGACGAGCACGAACAGGACCAAGAGATCGGCCACCAGGAAATGGATCGTGCGCGCCGATTGGCGCCCGCCGAACAGATCGAAGAGGCCGGGCAGCGCGGCGGTCACCGCCGGCGACATCGTCAGCCCACTCAGCACCATGACCGGCAGCAGCAGGAAGACCACCGTCAGGTAGGCGAGCTTCTGCAGAATATTGTAGCGCCGGGCGGCCTCGCCGCGCGGCACCCGCAACCGGATATGATCCCAAACATCGGCCAGGATGTGACGCACGCGCAGCTGGTCGGCCGCCGGCGCCAGATCACGGCGGAAGTGGCCGCTGAGCACGCCGAACATGAGGTAGACGGCGCCGTTGGCGACCAGCAACCAGGCCATCAGGAAATGCCAGTCGCGCGCCGCACCGAGATCCGTGCGCGGCAATGTCAGCCAAACCGGAAACGCGCGCCGCACTGTCCCGCGCTCGGGGTCCCAGGAGACGCCGAGAACCCCGGTGGTGACGAAGCTCCAGCCGGCGATGCGGGTCACTCCGACCGGCGCGCCGCTGCCGGGATCGACGGCCGAATCAATGGATGCGAAGGAGGGAACCCCGCGGTAGCCGTAGTTCCCCCAATAGAGCGCCGGGTGATAGTTGAAGATGCACAGCCCGCTCATCAGCAGCAGCGCGAGGCAGAGCACGTTGATCCAATGGGTCGCCCGCACCACGACGGCGTGCCGGTAGATGACCTCACGCCGCGGCGGAGCGGCCGGCGTTCCCGCAACTGGGCTCGGCTCGCTCACGGCCATCTGCCCTCATCCTGTGCGCGGCGCTCCTGTGCGCGGTGCGCGTCAATCGGCGGCCAATGGCAGCTCCTGCTCGGCCGCCGCGCGTGCGGGGCTTCCCAGTGTGCGACGGAATTTGTCGAGATGCTGCTCCTGGCCCACATAAGCCTGCGCGGCCTGCGAGCGGAACAGCTCGTGGGTCTCGACCTCGTCGTCGGTGACCGGCGTGAGCGCGAGGTCCATGTATTGGAAGCGCTGCGGATCATGCTTGATGCGCAGGTAGATTCGCCGCAACCCGAGGTACAGCTTGGCCCAGCGCACCTGCTTGCCCAGAGACTCCCACCAATGGCGCGGATAGAACAGCAGAGCCGGCTCCAGCGGCAGCCCCGAGCGCCGGTCGCGGCGGAACTTCATCCGCAGATAGCCGCCTTCCAGCGGATGGATATTCTCGATGTCGATGCAGCCCTTGAACCAGGTGATGAGGAACAGCGCATTGGCCACGTTGGCCTTGGTGGCGGCGGCGCGGCGCAACACCGTCTCGATATGCGGCAAGGTGTAATAGTTCTGCCAGGCCGATTTGTAGATCCGCTCCCACTCGGCCTTCGACATGCGCGGATGGCCGGTGGTGACGTGATTGAGATCGTATTTGTTCATGTCGGGATCGACCGGAATGCCTGCGGTATGGAGCTTCTTGTGATCCTCCGAGCCCGGCAGCGGCGTCAGGTAGAAGAACTCGAGCAGATCGATCGGCAGCTCGCGCTTGATCACCTCGATGTCGTGCAGGATCGATTGCGGCGTGTCGTTGGGGAATCCCAGAATATAGCCCGCATAAGTCAGACACTCCGACCCGCTTCCAGGCCAGCAGCATCTTGCGGTATTCGGTGATCTTGTTCTGTCGCTTCTTGGCGCCGGCCAGGCTCTCGGGATTGATGTTCTCCAGGCCGATGAAGACGCGCTTGACGCCGCCGCGCGCGCATTTCTCGATGAAATTCGGCAGCTTGTGGCAGAGCGTATCGACCTGGATGATGATGCTGAACTTGAGCCCTTCCTGCTCGCGCAGCTGGATCAGGCGGTCGAGGATCGGCTCCCAATCCTTGTTGCGGGCGAAGTTGTCGTCGGTGATGAAGAAACGATTGAGGCCCTGCTCCAGGTTGGCGCGCACCAGCAACTCGATGTCGGCGGGCGAGCGCCGGCGCGACTTGCGGCCCTGCACGTTGATGATGGTGCAGAACGAGCACTGGTAGGGACAGCCGCGCCCGGCGTCGAAGCTGGTGACCGCGCCGGCGGTGCGCTTGACCCGCTCGCGCGGCAGGAGCGGTATAGGGGCGCCCTCGATGCCGGGCAGATCGTCCATGTAGTTGTAGTGCGGCTTGAGCCGGCCCGCGAAGGCATCGCGCAGCACCTCCTCGAAGCGCCCCTCGGCCTCGCCGGCGAACAGCGAGACGCCGAGCGCTTCGGCGCGCGCGAGGTCGGGATCGACGCCGTCCAGCATGGCGACCGTGCCGGAGACATGGAACCCGCCGATGCCGACCGCGATGCCGCGCGCACGCAACGGGCGGGCCAGATCGAGCGCGCGGGGAAATTGATTGGACTGCACGCCGACCAGCATGACCATGCCGGCGCCGGCGTCCTCGATCATCCGGGCCAGGCGATCGGGCCGGATGCGGGTATTGGTCTCGTCGAAGGCATGGATCTCGATCTCGACGTCGTCGCCGAGCACGCGGCGCGCGGCGCAGTCCTGCGCCAGCCCGAACAGAGCCGCCAGCGAGTTCGACGGAATCGCGGACCGGAACCATTGGATGACGTAGCCGTCATCGTCGTAATGCGACGGCTTGACCAGCAGAAGCGCGAAACGCCGTGGGTTTCCGGGCATGACTTCGGGGCTCGAGACATCGGGCGCAACGACGTGTTGCAGCCGAATGATTACTCGATCGTCCTGCCGCTGTCGACCGCAAGCAGCCGCGGGCCCTGGCCGATGCCTCCATCGGTGCCTTATTTGGCGGGCTCGAACGCATCCACATAGTCGGTGATATTGGGTCCGCCGCCGCGCGCCTTCGAGCCGCCCGGCAGATAGATGCGGTTGCCGACCGTCGCCGTGACCAGGGAGTGGCGCGGCAAGGGCATGGGCTCGAACCGCGTCCAGCTGTTGGCGGCCGGATCGAAGGCCTCGACCTCGTTATAGAGACCGATCGGGCTCGCATCGTTCCCCTCGCCCCCGAACACGTAAAGCTTGCCATTCAGCACGGCGGCGTTGCCGCCGGAGCGGCCGGTCGGCATCGGGGCCTTCTCGGTCCAGGAGCCCTTCGCGGGGTCGAACTCCTCGACCGTGGTGATGTCGTATTTGGGCCGGTTGCGGCCTCCGATCACATAGAAGCGGCCATTGATCACGCCCATATAGGCGTGGTCGCGTGCCACCTTCATGGGCGGGAGAGTGCTCCAGCGATCGGTTTGCGTATCGTAGACCGTGAAGTCGGTGATCGGCTCATAAGGGGGCGGCGCGCCCTTCGGCACCGGTGCGCCCGCCGGCCGCCGGTGCTCGCCGCCGGCGGCGTAGATCAGGTTGCCGATGGCGCCCACCACCATGGCGCCGCGGGGCGCGGGCAGCGGCGCGCGCTTGTCCCAATGGTTCGTCGCCGGATCAAACACCCAGGTCAGGTCGATGGGATCGCGCTTGGGGAAAGGCTCGTGGAACCCGCCGACCACGTAGATCTTGCCGCCGACCAGCGCGGCGCCGTGGTGATGCACGGGATCGGGCAGCGGCGTGCCTTCGCTCCACGCGTTCTTGGCGGTGTCGTAGATCTGCACCCGGTCGATCGGTCCATCGGTGCCGAGCGTGAAGCCCCCCATGACATAGATGCGACTGCCGATGACGACCGACGCGGCCTCGTTCTGAGCATGCAACATCGGGGCGATCTGGCTCCAGATGCCCTTGGCGAGCGTCGGGCTCGGCGCCGGCTGCGCCTGCGCGGCCGCCAGCAGCGCCACCGCCGCAATCGCCAGCATCGGAACCGGCCAAGCACGGCGCGCGCACCATACGACCGAATGCATATGGCCTGCAGGGTGACGCAAGCCTGATTGGGATTCCCGGACCATTGGACGCCTCCTCCAGTCGAGCAAAGCTTGCCCTGTCGGGGGAAGCTTAGCGCAAATGCCCGATGGCCGGTCAATCCGGGGGCACCGATTTCCTTGACCGCAAAGCCATGGGCTGGAATATCGGCTGCTGGAATATTCGATGACGACCGGCGTCAATTGTGGCGCGGCTGCAATGTGACGTCAGGCACGGATGGGTGAATTCGGCATCGGCCAACCGGTCCCGCGCGAGGAGGACCCGTATCTGGTGCGCGGCGCCGGGCGTTATGTCGACGACGTGGCGGCGGCCGGACAGGTGCGGGCCCATGTGCTGCGGTCGCCCCATTCCCATGCGCGCATCGCCAAGATCGACGCCACCGCCGCCAAGGCCCTGCCGGGCGTCCGGCTCATCCTGACCGGAAACGATCCGGAGGTCCTGGCGCTCGGTCTGCAGCGGCCCTGGCACCCACGCAAGCGGCGCGACGGCACGCCGGCTTTCATCTCGCCGCAACCGCTGCTCGCGCGCGAGCGGGTGCGCTACATCGGCGATCCGGTGGCCTTGATCGTGGCCGAGACGATGGCGCAGGCCAAGGACGCCGCGGAGGCGATCGAGGTCGTTTACGAGGCCCTGCCGGCGGTGACCGCGGTCGCGGACGCGGTCGCGCCCGGCGCGCCGGCGGTGTGGGACGCGTGCCCCGACAACCAGGCCTTCGTGCACGAGCTCGGCAACAAGGCGGCGGTGGAGCAGGCCTTCGCCACGTCCGACCGCCGGGTTTCGCACCGCATGGTCATCAGCCGCCTGACCACCAATTCCATGGAGCCGCGCGGCTGCCTCGCCGACTACGATGCGCGCGAGGATCGCATCACGCTGCGCTGCACCGTACAGGTCCCGCACATGATGCGGCGGACCATGGCGGAAGAGATTTTCAGGCTTCCGGAGACCAAGTTCCGCATCATTGCGGACAATGTGGGCGGCGGCTTCGGCATGAAAGGCGCGCTCTATCCCGAATATCCGCTGACCGCGCTCGCCGCCCGGCTGCTGGGCATCCCGGTGAAATGGATGGCCGAGCGCAGCGAGGCGATCCTGGCGGACGAGCATTGCCGCGACAATGTCAGCGAGGCCGAGCTCGCGCTCGACCGCCACGGGCGCTTTCTGGGGCTGCGGGTGCGCACGCTCGCCAATATCGGCGCCTATCACTGCTCTGACCGCAATGCCGGACCGCCGACCAACAATCTCGGCGTGCTGGCCGGCACCTACGTGATCCCCGCCATGCATGTCCAGGTGACCGGGGTCCTCACACACACGATGATGACCGGCCACTACCGCGGCGCCGGCCGCCCGGAGGCCGCCTATGTGCTCGAGACCATGGTGGATCTCGCGGCCCGCGCCATGAATTTGGATCCAGCCGAGTTGCGCCGGCGCAACACCATCGCGGCCGACGCCATGCCGTTTGCGACCGCGCTCACCTACACCTATGACTGCGGGGATTTCGGCAAGAACCTCCAGGATGGCCTCGCCAAGGCCGACCATGCGGGCTTCAGGGTTCGGCTCGAGCAGTCGGCGCGGCGCGGCAAGCTGCGCGGCATCGGGGTTTCCAACACGGTCGCGGCGACGAATTTCGGGCTGATCGAGCATGCGGAGCTGCGTTTCGATCCGACCGGCACGCTGACATTGGCGATCGGGACCCATGATCATGGGCAAGGTCATGCGACCTCGTTCCGCCAGATCATCGCGGACAGATTGGGAATCGGTCCCGAAAGCGTCCGCTTCAACTATGGGGACACCGACCAGGTCGCGATCGGCACCGGCACCTTCGGGTCACGCAGCACGGTGGCGGGAGGCACGGCGCTCTTGCTCGCCGCCGACAAGATCATCGCCAAGGGCAAGAAGCTCGCCGCTCACCTCATGGAGGCCGATGAGCACGATGTCGCGTTCGAGCGCGGCCGCTTCACCGTGGTGGGCACCGACAAGACCATCGGTCTCACCGAGGTCGCCCGCGAGTCCTTCGCGCCGAGAAGACTGCCCGCCGGGATGGAGCCGGGCCTGTTCGACACCGGAACGTTCGATGGCGGCGAGCGTACCTTTCCCAACGGGTGCCATGTCTGCGAGGTGGAGATCGACGAAGAAACCGGCGCCGTGGCGATCGTGCGCTATACCGCGGTCGAGGATGTGGGACGCATGATCAATCCGTTGCTGGTCGCCGGCCAGCTGCACGGCGGCATCGCCCAAGGCGTCGGCCAGGCCCTGATGGAGAACATCGTCTACGACGCATCAGGGCAGCTGGTGACGGGCTCCTTCCAGGATTACTGCATGCCGCGGGCCGACGATTTCTGCACCTTCGCGCTCGGCGAGAACGAGGTGCCGACCAAGACCAATCCGCTCGGCGTCAAGGGCGCCGGCGAATCCGGCACCGTCGGGGCGCTCGCCGTGGTCATGAACGCGGTCAACGACGCCCTCCACCGCATCGGCGCCCCCTATGTCCAGATGCCGGCGACCTCGGAGCGGATCTGGCGGGCGATCGAGACGGCGAAGCGCAGTTCTTCGTAGCCCGCATGAAATGCGGGGCTACTCCGCCGCAAGCGGCTTGGCATTGCGCTCGAGGCAACCGATCAGCATGTCGGTCGACATGATGTCGCCGAAGGTCAGATAGAACGCGACCAGCGAGGCCGCGTGGTCCTCATCGGTGGCGGCGGCGTTGCCGTCGGTCACCATGATGGTCTTGAAATTGAGCATCATGGCGTCGCGCGCCGTCGACTCGCAGCACACATTGGTCACGGTGCCGGTCACCAGGACGGTGTCGAGGCCGCGCTCACGCAAGGCGGCGGCCAAGCCCGAGGAGCCCTGGATGAACGCGCTGAAGCGATTCTTCTCCACGATCGGATCTTGCGCCTGCACGTCGAGCCCGCCCCAGAGCTGATGCCCGCGGCTGCCGGCGCTGAGCGCCTCGATGCGCTTGGCCACGCGTTCCGGGCCTCGCCATCTCGAAATAGGTCGACCAGCTCCGCAAGGCCTCCTCGGTGAACGTGGTCTTGATCCAGAACACCGTCCCGCCGGTGGCGCGCACCGCCCGCGCGAGCCGGTTGATGTTGGGCACGATCTTTTCCGCCATCGGGCAGAGCGAATGGGCGACACCGGGCAGCATGAAGGCGTTCTGCATGTCGACCACGACCAGGGCGGACTTCTTGGGATCGAGATCGTCGTAGACATGCTCGCGCCCGCGCCGCTCGATGACGCGGTCGATGATGGATTTGGGAATGGAAAGTGCGTGCATCGTTCCAACCAGCACCGTCAAGGGCGGGACAAGATGATCTGGCGGTAGAGCCGTTCCCATTTGTCGGCTTGCGCCAGGGACGCGGCGGAATCCATCACCGTCAAGCGGTCGCGGTCGAGCGGCGAGCCGACCTTGCGGCTGGTGGCCACATAGTCGCGATCGGCCAGGATCTGCTGCGCGTCCGACAGCATGAAGTCGAACATCAGCACCGCCGCCGAAGGATGCGGCGCCATGCGGGCGACCGCGATGCTGTTGGGCATGGAGATGAGCGGCTCGATCACGAACCAGTCGATCGGCGCGCCCGCGCTTCTTCAGCTGCTCGGCCGTGTAGTTGAAGACCGTCAGCGCCAGCGGCGCCTCGCCGGCCGCGACCAGGTTGGTCAGGAGCGTATGGCCCTTGCGGGCCGAGAACCCGTTGCTGGCGGCGATCTGGCGAAACAGCTTGACGCCCGCCTCCTCGCCGAGCGCGCCCATCAGGCCGGCAAACCAGTCGGAATCGTCGGCCTCGATGGCGATCCTGCCCTTCCAGCGGGGATCCATCAGATCGGAATAGCTCTTCGGCAGCTCGGCCTTCTTGACCAGGTCGGTATTGTAGGCCGCAACCAGGACGTTGAGACAGAAACCGACCCATTGGCGGTGCGGCGGGATCGCGCCCGGCATCACATCGGCGACATAGGGCGACTTCACCTCCTGCAGCAGCTTCTCGCCCGCCAGGGCTTCCATCGCGGGGCCGTTGTTGAGGATGAAATCCACGTCGAACCGCTTGGCGCCGGCTTCGATCAGCGCGCGCTGGCGGATCTCCTCCGAGCTCGCCCGATAGAGATTGACCTTGATGCCGTATTTCCTCTCGAAGGCCCCGACCAAGGCGGCGTTGTCGTCGGGCGGCGCGTTGGAATACATGGTGAGCGCGCCCTCGCGCTTGGCGCCATCGATCAGATGCTGCGCGCGATCCGCGCCTGCGTAAGAGGCGACCTCGGCGGCCCGGCTGCTTTGCGCCGGCGCCGAGCCGTGCAGGAGAATCATCCATGCGGCACCGGCCACCACAATGCCGAAGGCTCGCTCCATCGCGCTTCGCATGCTCATCAGCTGCCTTGCAGGTGCAGAATGCCGGTTCGGATGCGGCCGCAGCATCAACCTTGCGGCCGCGCGTGCGACAATGTCAGGAGCCGCACCGGATTGGCGTGCAGCATGGTCTCGATCTGGGACGGCACTATACCGCGATCCGACAGCATCGGCACGAAATCGGCGAGCACCGTGCAGTAGCCTCGCCCGCCGTAGCGCCGCAGCAAGGTCCTGCGTGCGATATCCGACGACAGGATGAGCTGCCGCTCGAGTCCCCTCTCGCAGGCGTCCCGCACCAGATCGGCGAGCTGATCATTGGTCGGCCCCTTCGGAAAGCTGACCTTGTCGATGCCCATGAACACGCCGGAGCGCGCGAGCTCGACGAGCTCGCCCACGTCGTGCGCCGCGCCCATGTGGCTGATCACCACGCGCGACAAATCCATTCCGGCGCGCTCGAGGACCCGCACGTGCCACGCCGCCTGATCGGGGCTCGACGTATGGGTGATGACCGGTGCGCCGGTCGCAAAGGCGGCGCCGACCGCGGCCCGGAACAGCCGCTCGGCGACATCGTCGGGCTCGCCGCGGGTGGTTCCCACCTTGATGACGCCGCAGCGGATGCCGGTGGCGCCGACGCCGGTCTCGATTTCCGAAATCATGATGTCGCGCAATTGCTCGACCGTTCCGTTGGTCGCAACGGCGGGGAACGGATCCCAGTAGAAGCCGGCCGCGCACACGACCGCAACGCCGGCCTGCTCGCTGATCCGCCGCAGCGCCACTGGATCGCGCCCCCAATCGGGAGCGCTCAGATCGGTGATCGCCGCCAGTCCGAATTCCTTGGCATGGCGAAGATCGTCCACCACCGCCTGCTCTTCCGCTTCGCCGATGCGATTGGCCGGCCCCTTCTGGGCCGAGAGATCGATCTGCAAATGCTCATGAGCGAGAATCCGGCCGTCAACGCCCGCGATGTCTCCGGTCACGGTCCTGATCACTGGTGAACCCGATCTCCGCCGTCCTGGTCTTGCCGACTATCGCACAGTTTTCCGCGTCCGCTGTCGGCAAAAAAATCCCGGGGCGCAAACCCCGGGGACTTGAGATCAAGTGCCGCGATCTGGTGGCCGACCGACGCGAAGGATGCTCCGATCGGTCGCCGCCGAGCTAACGCGTCTCATTCAGCCCTTGTGCCCGCTTTGCTGGGTATTCCACTTCGACCAGCCATTGCAGTTCGGGTCGATATCGCACCAGTCCTCCCCGCCGCCTTTGCTCTTTTTCGCAAGCGAGATCAGGTTGGTGCGCGGATCGGCAGGCGCCTTCTTGCCGCCCGCGAAGGCGGCCGAGCCGTTGAGGACGATGGCGAGCGACAATACGGCGAAAGCGATCTTGGAATTCATGGTCGACTCCTCCTTGGTTGCCGACACGGTTCCCCCGTGTGGAAGTCCAGCGTACAATAAAAAAAACATAAATGAAATATCGTCGGAAATTAAATTATTACGGTTCTGTCAAGAATAATTAACCTTTCAGAACGCCGCCCGTAAAGGCGCATAGTACAAAAACTTGTTATATTTCATATAGTTACTACACATAATTCATGGTCGACGATCGACTGCGGAAGCAACCCAGGAGTAAATTTTATATATCATCGCGATATTTTATCGTTATGTGATCTTTATGAAGCTCACGTGCCCCAAGCGCATTCCGCGCGCCATGCTGCGGCCACCGACTAGCGCGGCTTGAGAAACGCGAAATCGCAGCCTTGGTCGGCGCCCAGTATCTCTTGGGCGTAGAGCCTGGCATAGCCGCGCGCCGGATTGTCGGGCGCCGGCGCGGCGGCGGCGGCGCGCTGCTTCAACTCGGCGTCCTCCACCATGAGATCGATGCGCCGCGCGTCCACCGAGAGACGGATGCGATCCCCGCTCCGCACCAGGCCGAGCGGTCCACCGGAGGCACAATCCGGGGTGACGTGCAGCACGATCGACCCGAAGGCCGTGCCGCTCATGCGCGCATCGGAAACCCGGATCATGTCCTTGACGCCGCGCTGGGCGAGCTTCTTGGGGATCGGCAGATAGCCGGCTTCGGGCATCGCGGCCGCGGAGTGCGGTCCGGCATTTTGCAGCACCAGGACGTCTTGCGGCGTGACCTCGAGCGCCGGATCGTCGATGCGCGCTGCGAGATCGGCGAGCGAGGAGAAGACCACCGCCCGGCCCTGATGCTCGAACAGCTTGGCGTCGGCGGCCGCGCGCTTGAAGATGGCGCCCTTGGGGGCGAGATTGCCGAACAGCGCGATGATGCCGCCGCTCGCTTCGATCGGCTGCTCGCGCGCCGCGACGATCGAACGGTCGATCCACGGCTCCCCGTCGGAGGCGAGCCGCTCGGCCAGGGTCTCTCCGGTGACCGTCATGCAGTCGAGATGCAGGAGCGGCTTGAGCTCGCGCAACAATGCGCCCATGCCGCCGGCCGCAAAGAAATCCTCCATGTAGCCGTTGCCGACCGGCTTGAGGTCGACCAGCAAGGGCGTGGAGTCCGACAGCTCATTGAAGCGTTGCAGCGACACGTTCACGCCGGCACGGCCCGCGATCGCGGTCAGATGGATGACCGCATTGGTCGAGCCGCCGATCGCCAGGATGACGCGCAGCGCGTTCTCGACCGACTTGGCATTGATCATCCGATCGGGCGTGAGGTCCGAGCCGATGAGCCGGACCGCCGCCGCGCCGGTCGCCTCGGCGGCGCGCAGCCGATCCGCATGCACGGCCGGAATCGCCGCCGTGCCCGGCAGGATCATGCCGAGAGCCTCCGCCACGCATGCCATGGTGGAGGCGGTACCCATCACGGCGCAGGTCCCGGCCGTGACCGCGAGCCGGCCCTCGACCTCCATGATCTCGCTCTGCGTGACCTCGCCGGCGCGGTAGCGCGCCCAAAAGCGCCGGCAGTCCGTGCAGGCACCGAGCCGCTCGCCGCGATGGCGGCCGGTCATCATCGGCCCCGCCACCAGCATGACGGCGGGGCGGCCGGCCGAAACCGCCCCCATCAGCTGTGCCGGCACGGTCTTGTCGCAGCCGCCCATGAGCACGACCGCGTCGATCGGCTGCGCGCGGATCATCTCCTCGGTGTCCATCGACATGAGGTTGCGATATTTGAGGCTGGTGGGCTCGAGAAAGACCTCGCCCAGCGAGATGGTCGGGAACTCGACCGGCAGCGCGCCGGCCGTCAGGACGCCGCGCTTGACCGCCTCGAGCAGCTCGGGAAAGTGGCGATGGCAATTGTTGAATCCGGATGCCGTATAGGCGATGCCGACCACCGGCCTGGCCAGCATCGCGCCGGAATAGCCCATGGATTTCGCAAAGGAGCGGCGCAGGTAGAGCGAGAAGTCGCGGTCGCCGTAGTTGGTCAGGCCGTTGGCGAAGCCCACCGTTCGTTCAGTCATGATTGCATTCCTCTCGAGTCCGCGGGCAAACGCACAGTTTTTAGACGCAGTGCCGATAAATTATCCCCCTGCGGTGCGATACGGGGAAAGGATTTGGTAATCGAAAACACGCAGTTTCGTCAAAGTATCTGCAATCTCTGATAACTTTTCGAAATGACATCTGAAATTCGAAGTCGGGCGCCCGCGGGGTGGATATTGCTCCCCGTGCTGCTCGCATCCGGTACATCCGCCATGGCCGCCTGGGCCACCGAGAGCCTGCCGCTGGCCGCTGCCGCGGCACTGGCAACCGGACTGACGGCGGCGTGGTGGACCGAACGCCGCCTGCGCTCGGTCATCGAGCCCATCGCCCAGATCGCCGCCGGCGATCGTTATGCCGCCCTGCCGGACCGCATCGGCCGCGGACCCATGGCCGAGATGGCGGCGGCCGCCGAGCGGATGCGTCAGTCTTTGATCGATGCCGATGCGCTCGCGGTCGCCCATCGCAGCCGTGAATCGGAATCCAAGCTTCACCTTGCGGGTCACACCTTCATCACCCAGCAATTCCGAGCGGCGGTCGTCGAGATGATCTCCGCCTTCGACAAGGCGGGCGAGGAGATTCGCGTGACCGCCGCCGACCTCGGGGCGCGCAGCAAGGACATGCGCCTGCGTACGACCTCGGCGGCGGAATCGGCCGCCGACGCCGCCCGCAATGTAGAGGCGGTCGGCGCCGCGGCGCGCGATCTCTTGGGCTTGATCGCACGCTCGGGCAACGAGGTGGCGGCCGCCAAGGATGCGACCGACCGCACCGTGGACGACCTGGCGCGCACCGACCGTACCGTTCGCAGCCTCGCCGCCGCCGCCGAGCGCATCGGCATGGTGGTGAAGCTGATCGAATTGATCGCCGCCCAGACCTCGTTGCTGGCGCTCAATGCCACCATCGAAGCAGCCCGCGCCGGCGCCGCCGGCCGCGGCTTCGCGGTGGTGGCGGGCGAGGTGAAGTCGCTGGCGCAGCAGACCGCCAAGGCGACCGGCGACATCGGGTCGCAGATTCGCGATATCCAGCAGGCGGTCGAAGAGACCGTCAGCGCCATCGCGGCGGTATCCTCGAGCGTCACCACCATGAGCGACACCAACCGCCAGCTCACCGGCATCCTCGATCATCAGGCGGTGGAGATCGATCGCATCGGCAACCGCGCGGAAAGCGTTGCCGGCACCGTCGCAAATGTGCTGCCGGAGATCTGCACCGCCGTCACCCAAGTCGAAGACACCGGCCATGCCGTGCTGGGGACCGCGGAAGACCTGATCGGCCGCTCGCAGTGGCTGGTGGACACCGTGTCGCGCTATTTTTCCGATCTCGAGGGCGGCTCGATCAAGATCGGCGTCCTGCACTCCTTGTCGGGCACCATGACGGCCAGCGAGCGGCCGCTGCAGGAATTGCTGGTCATGCTGATCGAGCAAAAGAACGCCCGCGGCGGGCTGCTCGGCCGTCCGATCGAGCCGATCATCATGAATCCGGGCTCGGATCCCAGGCTCTACGCGCAACAGGCGCGCAAGCTCGTGGTCGAGCACAAGGTGGCGGCGATCTTCGGCTGCTGGACCTCCGCCTCGCGCAAGGAGGTGCTGCCGATCGTCGAAGGCGAGCGCAACCTGCTGTTCTATCCGAGCCAATACGAGGGCCAGGAATCCTCGCCCAACATCTTCTATACCGGAGCGACCCCGCATCAGCAGGCGGTGCCGGCCATCAATTATCTGCGCACACTGGGGCATCGCCGCTTCTTCCTGGTCGGGTCCGACCACATCTATTCGCGCACCACCAATGCGGTGCTCAAGGGCTACCTGGCATCGCTGGGCATCGCCGGCGACATGATCGCGGAGCGCTATGTCCCGGCCGACTTCACCGGTTGGCGCGTGCTGGTCGAGGACATTCGCCGTTTCGCCAAGAGCAAGCACGCGGCCGTCATCGCCACCATCACCGGCGACGCCAATCTGCATTTCTTCCGCGAGCTGGCGCGCCGGCACGTGACCGCCGCGACCATTCCGGTGATGTCGCTGTCGATCAACGAGGCCGAGCTGCCCGCGCTCATGCGCTCCAACATGGCGGGGCATATGGTGGCCTGGAGCTACTTGCATGCCGTCGACCGCAGGGAGAACCGCGCTTTCATCGCCGACTGGCGGCGCTTTACCGGCCAGCCCAAGGCGATGACCAACGACTCGATGGAGGCCACCTGGATCGGCTTCCAGCTCTGGACCGAGGCGGTCGAAGCCGCCGGCACGACCGAGATCGACAAGGTGCGGGCCGCGCTCGGCGGCCGCCAGATCGCCGCGCCGAGCGGCTTCACGGTGAAGATGGATGGCAGGACCCACCACCTCTATAAGCCGGTCATGATCGGCCGCATCAGCAAGGACGGGCTGATCCTCCCGGTCTGGGCCACCGAGGGGCTGGTCCCGCCGGAGCCCTGGAGCCCGTGGCTTGCAGGAACCGCCCAGCGGGAGCCCGGCCGGACCGTCAAAGTCGCCTAGAATCCCGGCCACGGGGCCGATCCGCCCGCGGCCCGGGGCCCGCCAATACCGTCATCGAGGGGATTGCGCGGCAATTGACCGCCCCATTATCGGCTCGACAAACCGCCCGCAACCCCTCTAAAAATGCTCCTGAAGGGTTCCAATAGGGCCGCCGGGAAGGTTTTCATGGATTACGACGTGTTTTTTGCCGGCGCTCTCGCCCGGCTCAAGGACGAGCGGCGCTATCGGGTTTTTGCCGACCTCGAACGTCTGGCCGGACGCTTTCCGCGCGCCATCTGGCATTCCCCCAACGGCCCCCGTGACGTCATCGTGTGGTGCTCCAACGACTATCTGGGCATGGGCCAGCACCCCAAGGTGATCGGCGCCATGGTGGAGACCGCGACCCGGATGGGCACCGGCGCCGGCGGCACCCGCAACATCGCCGGCACCAATCATCCCCTGGTCGCGCTCGAGCATGAGCTCGCCGACCTGCACGGCAAGGAAAGCGCCCTCGTCTTCACCTCGGGCTATGTGTCGAACGAGACCGGCATCTCGACCATCGCCAAGCTGCTTCCCGGCTGCCTGATCCTGTCCGACGCCTTCAACCACAATTCCATGATCGAGGGCGTGCGCCAGTCCGGATGCCAAAAGCAGATCTTCCGGCACAACGACATGGAGCATCTCGAGTATCTGCTGAAGGCGGCCGATCCGGCGCAGCCCAAGCTCATCGTGTTCGAGAGCCTCTATTCGATGGACGGCGACCTTTCGCCGATCAAGCGCATTTGCGACCTCGCGCAGCAATATGGCGCGATGACCTATCTGGACGAGGTGCACGCCGTCGGCATGTATGGTCCGCGCGGCGGCGGCATGGCCGAGCAGCAGGGCGTGATGGGGCGCGTCGACGTGATCGAAGGCACGCTCGCCAAGGCGTTCGGTTGCCTGGGCGGCTACATCGCGGGGCGCGGCGCGTTGATCGATGCGGTGCGCTCCTATGCGCCCGGGTTCATCTTCACCACCGCGCTGCCGCCGGCGATCTGCGCCGCCGCCACGGCGGCGATCCGCCATCTCAAGACCTCGAGCTTCGAGCGCCAACGCCATCAGGACCGCGCCGGCCGCGTCAAGGCGGTGCTGGCGGCCGCCGGGCTGCCGGTCATGCCCAACGACACCCACATCGTGCCGGTGTTCGTCGGCAATGCCGAAAAATGCAAGGAGGCGACCGACCTCCTGTTGTCCGAGCACGGAATCTATATCCAGCCCATCAATTATCCGACCGTGCCCAAGGGAACGGAACGGCTGCGCATCACGCCGACGCCCTTCCACGAGGACGCGGTGATCGACACGCTGGCCGAGGCGCTGGTCGATGTGTGGGAGCGGCTGCGGCTTCCCCTCAAGGATCGCGCGCTCGCCGCCGAATAGGTCCCCCCTCAACGCGCGCGCGGCCCCGGCTTCGGCCGGCCCTCGGGTCCGCTTTCCTGCGGCACGGTCTTGCGCCGGGCGAGCCACCGCGCCGACAGCGCCACCGAAAAGGTGACGACCAGCCAGCGCGCCAATTGATGCGCCCCGACATAGACCGGGTCGAGGTGCAGGGCGAGCGCGAGCACCATCATCGTATCCTGGGCGCCGGGCGCAAACGCAATGGCCACGTCGGCCGGGCGGAACGGCAGAAAACGCGCCACGATCAGCACGAACACCGAGGCCACCGCGAGCGCGACCGCGGAAGAGCCGAGCGCGGCCCCGACATAGTCCAGCAGCATTCTCGGGGTCGCATTGGCAAAGCGCGATCCCACCACCGCCCCCAGCATGACGACGGCGCTGCTGCCGACCCACCAGGGCAGGACCGCGTGGACGTAGCCTGAGCCGTGCAACAGCGCGGATCCCGCCATGGCGCCGAACAACAAGCCGCCCGGCACCCGCAGCCGCCCCATGGCGAACGCCATCAGCGACGACAGGATCGCGATCATCGCCAGCTCCACCAGCGAGGAGCCCGATGCCGGCCCTGGCACCACGATCACGCCGCCGGCCGCGAAGCCGAACAGCGCCAGCCCTCCCGGCACCCCGATCGTGACCATCAGCACCCGCATGGTCTGCACGATGGCGACGCCGCGCATGTCGGCATCGAATTCCGCCGCCAGCGCGACCACCTGGGCCATGGCTCCGGGACTTGCGCCCAGCAGCGCCGAGAGCGGGTCCCAGCCATGGGCAAACCGCAGATAGCAGGTGGTGGCCACCATCATGCACAGCGTCGATACGGTCAGGAGCGCCACGCTGGCCGGCCAGGTCGTGATCCCGGCCAGGGTTTCGGGCGTGACCACGGCCCCCAGCAGCATGCCGATCAGCACGAAGCAGACGCGCGCCAGCCACAACGGAACCCGCACGGGCCGGCCCGCGAGGGCCGCGGTCGCGACCGCCAGCACGGAGCCGGACACGAGCCCAGCCGGCACTCCGATGAGGGTGAAGGTGATGCCGCCGGCAGCCGCGATGAGAAGCGTCTCGGCGACCGGCAGAAGGTCCTGGGGCTTGGGAAGCTCAAGCATCGTTTTGGATGCCCGGGCGGCTCGAACGCGGCGGAGCAGCTTCCGTCTCATCGGAACCGGAAACCACTCGGCCTCTCCCCCCGTTGAACGTCGCCAATTCGGCCGCCAGAGCGATTTGGCCGCCGAGCTCTCTGCCGGAAAACCGGCTGTCAGCGCAGGCGCGATGCATGCCGCTTCCGGGTAGCGCCGTCAAATGAGCATGACGCAGGGCACGCATGGCCGGCCTTCATGGCATGCGCCGCTCAACGGCGCGCGCCGATGAACTGCAGAACGACCTCGCGGCGGCGCCGTGGCGTGCGGTGCTCGGCCAGGAAGATGCCCTGCCAGTTTCCCAGCTGCAGGGCCCCGTCCTGCACCGGAACATGCAGGGACACTCCGGTCAGCATGGTCTTGACGTGCGAAGGCATGTCGTCGGGCCCCTCGCTGTCATGGCGCCAGCGTTGACCGGGCGGCACCAGGCGCTCGAGCGCGGTGGCGAGATCGGCACACACGTCGGGATCGGCGTTTTCCTGGATGACCAGGGAGGCCGAGGTATGGCGCAGATAGAGCAGGAGCGCTCCATCCCGGGCGCCGGCCGCCGCGATGAAGCGCGCCGCGTCGTGCGTGATCTCGGTGAACCCCGGCCCGCTGGTGCGCACCACGAGCGTCGCCGTGGTCACGCTCGCGGCCGTCACGCTGGTCAATTCGGACAGCTCGTGCGGCCCGGCCGCATCCTCGCCATGCCGCGTGGTCACGACTTGCTGAGCAGGTCCCGCTGCGCGTTCGCGATCATCGCGACCAGCCGGCGCCACACGTTCTCGATGACGCTCATGAATTGATTGGCATCGTGGTCGAGCGGCGAGCGCTGCGCGCCAGCCGGCGGCGGCTCCGGCCCGACGCCCCGCCGGCAGCGGCAGGTCGTGCGCCAGCACCTCCTGCTTGAGGGCGGCATTCTGGAGCTGCAAGCGCGCGACCTCCGCCTCGAAGGCGGCCCGCTCTTCCGGCAACGCCTGGCAGAGCCAGCCCACCGGGCGCCTGGTGCACAGCGAGACCTGCCCGGTGCGGCCGTCGAGCCGCAAAAAGCCGTCATCGGCGCGAAAGAAGCTGAACCGGCTCTCCTCGTTCTCCGGCTGCGCGCCTTGCGCGCAGGCGGGAGCGCCAAAGAGCGCGCAAGCCGCGATGGCGAACAGCAACGGGCCGATCCGAATCATGGCGCACTCCTCGCTTCCCGTGGGCCCGCAACCGCGTTTCTCCCGCCGGCAAGCTATCACCATGCCGGCCGGCACAGAACCGCCCCGATATTGCGATGCACCGAAAAGCCCTTGCGGGCTCCCGCCGGGGCTCCGGAAATCGACATATTTTTTCATTATTTCAATAGCTTAACAAATATATGGCGATTCTTGACTTGGCCGAACCCACTCAGTATGGTCCGCGCGGCTTCGGGGGCGGCGGATCGGCCGCGATCTTGCTGGAAGCGTTGCTTGGGTCGGCTGACGCGTCGGCTACATCGAATGCATGATGTTGTGAAGCATCGTGTAGATTGCATGATGTCTCGGCAAGAGATGTCTCGAATGCAAGATGTGTCCGCACATGGCCCAAGCGCGTGGAGACGATGATCGCGACGAGCCACCGGCCGACGAGGCGGCGCTGTCCGCAAGGTTGCAGCGACTCGGCGAACGGCTCGGCCAGCATGAATCCGACCGTGCTTCCGAAAATGACCCGCGTGGTGGTGCCAAGGCCGGATCCCTCGGCGCTGGCGCGCGGTTTCCGGTTGTCGGCCGAGTTCGTCGCCGGGATCTTGGTCGGCGCCGCCATTGGCTGGTTGATCGACCGATTGCTCGGGACCTCGCCGTGGGGAATGATCGTGTTGTTGCTGGGTGGTTTTGCGGCGGGAGTGCTCAATATGATGCGGGCCGCGGGCGTGGTCCCGCCCAACACTTTGGATCCGCCCGCCGAGAAGAAGTGAGATGACCGCGCCGGCCCGAAAAGGCCGCGCGGCGACGAGGACTTAAGGCGTCAAGGACCTGCCCTTTCATGGATCCCATCCACCAATTCGAGATCACCAAATTTTTCGTCTTCGGGCACATCGGAGGCGTCGAGATCGCGTGGACGAAATCGGCGCTGTACATGCTCGTCTCGGTCGGCATCATCGCGCTTTTGATGCTCGGCGCCACCAGCGCGCGGGCGATGGTGCCGGGCCGGCTGCAGGGCGTCGCCGAGATGTCCTACGAATTCGTCGCCAATACGCTGCAAAGCACCGCCGGACCGGAGGGCATGAAGTTCTTCCCGCTGGTGTTCTCGCTGTTCATGTTCATCCTGACCGTGAACGTCATCGGACTCATTCCGTACACGTTCGCGGTGACGGCCCAGATCATCATCACCGTGTCGCTCGCCATGCTGGTATTCGTGACGGTGATCGTCTACGGCCTCTGGAGACACGGCCTCCACTTCTTCAAGCTGTTCGTGCCGAGCGGAATTCCTTGGTTATATCCTGCCGCTGGTGACCTTCATCGAGGTGCTCTCGTTCCTGTCGCGTCCGGTTTCCCACAGCGTTCGCCTGTTCGCCAATATCCTGGCCGGCCACATCACCCTGAAGGTGTTCGCCGGCTTCGTGACCATGCTGAGCGCGTTCGGGGTCCTGGGCTGGATCGGGGCGATCGTGCCGTTCGGCATGACGGTCGCGCTCACGGCCCTTGAATTGCTGGTGGGTTTCCTGCAGGCCTATGTCTTCGCCATTCTCACCTGCATCTATCTCAACGATGCTATCCACCCCGGGCATTGACGCTCGATCACCAGACGGACTCGAAAAGGAGACTTCCATGGATCCGGCCGCAGCAAAATTCATCGGCGCTGGCATCGCCTGTATCGGCATGGGCGGCGCCGGCGTCGGCGTCGGCACCATCTTCGGTCATTACCTCGCAGCCGCGCTGCGCAACCCGTCGGCCGCGCAAGGTCAGTTCGGCAATCTCATCTTCGGGTTCGCGGTGACCGAGGCGCTCGGCATCTTTTCGCTGCTGATCGCATTGTTGCTGCTGTTCGACTCTGAGAGCAGCAAAGTCGGCATAGCCGTCGGAGCCCGTGATGGCCAACGAGACCGCACCCACCGGCACATCGGTCGGGGTTCCCGCAGGCGGGCAGCGCCCGTCAGTTCCCGCCGTTCGACAAGCAGACCTTCCCGTCGCAGCTCTTATGGCTGACCTTGACCTTCGTGGCGCTGTATCTGCTGATGGCGCGGATCGCGCTGCCGCGCATCGACTCGATCCTGGTGAGGCGGCGCGCGCGCATCGACGGCGATCTGGCGGAGGCGCTCCGCCTCAAGGGCGAATCGGACGCCGCCATCGCGGCCTACGAGAAAGCCCTGGCCGACGCCCGCGGCCGCGCCCAGGCGCTGGTCAACGATGCCCGCCGACGGCAGGCCGCCGAGGCGGAGGCCGCCCACAAGGCGCTCGAGGTGACGCTCAACGCCCGCATCGCGCAGGCGGAAAGCGGCATCGCGCAGACCAAGACGGCCGCCATGGTCAACGTGCGCGGCATCGCGACCGAGGCCGCCGCCGCGATCGTCGAGCGGCTCATCGGCATAGCGCCGGCGAGCCGCGATGCCGTCGCGGCCGCGGTCGCCGAAGCCCTCAAAAGCTGAGAACTGAAGATGTTCGAGCTCGACGCTGAATTCTGGGTGGCGGTCGCCTTCGTCGCCTTTCTGGGCGTGCTCGTTTATTTCGGCGTGCACGAGATGATGGTCAAATATATCGACCAGCGCCGCGACCGCATCAAAGCCGAGCTCGACGAGGCGCTCCGCCTCAAGGAGGAGGCGCAGGCGCTGCTCGCCCAGTATCAGCGCAAGCAGCGCGAGGCGGTCGAGGAAGCGGCCGCGATCATCGCCGGCGCCACCGCCGAGGCCGAGCGCATGATGGCCGAGGCCAAGGCCAAGATGGAGGAGTTCATCGCCCGCCGCAGCAAGATGGCGGAGACCAAGATCGCGCAAGCCGAGGCCCAGGCGCTCGCCGACGTGCGTGCGGCCGCCGCCGAAGCCGCCGTCAGCGCGGCGCAGACAATTCTCACCCAGACCGTCAAGGGCGACGTCGCCGACCGCCTCATCGTCAAGGGCATCGACGACGTGAAGAGCAAGCTGAACTGATCAATCGATCGATCTCATGGCGGTCTTGCCGGCGGACGAGCGCGGCTCACTTCATGTTCTGGCTGAAGTAGACGGAGAACGCCAGCACGGTCGCCCAAATGGCCAGCAACCAGGCGATTGCGATGAAGGCTATCATGCTTTCCTCCCCTGGGTGGCAGCATGCCGATCCGCCACCGATTTTTAGGTGACTTGCTTCACGTTGCGTTCCGTTGCCTGATCTCCGTGCCGTTTCCGGCCGTTTCTCGCTCACCAACTATTGCGACTGCTGACGTTTCGCCGCCGGCTTCTTCACAGCGGGTTTCTTCTTCTCGGGCGCGTCGCCGATCGCATCGAAGCCCACATACACCATATAGCCGGCAAGCTCGGCGCGCGAGGGCATCGGAAAGCTCAAGTCCTCCTCGACGTCGGAGAACACCACGTTGGTCTGGCCGGGCGGAACCTCGGCGCCGACGCGCTTGAATTTGGTCGCGATGGTTCTGGGAGCTTCGCCTTCCTGCACCACGGCATAGCGCAACGGGATGTCGACCGGGCCGGGACCGCCGATCGGACCGACGATGATCCGGCCCTGCACCCCCACCTTCATCACCAGGTTGCCGCCGACCAGCGTGCATTGCCGGGCGAAGTCGGTGAAGCTGAGCTGGTAGCGCACGTCGGTCGCCGACGCCTCCGGGGGCTTGCCGTTGACCGTGTAGGTCTCGGCGCCGGTGCGAATATCGACGGACGGGCAATCATTGCCGCTGAAGGCCGATCCGCCGGCCGCCGCCTGCGCGGGGGGACTGGCCGACCCGGAAAACAGGGCGGAGAAGCGGCTGGTCGCGCCGGCATTGGCCGTGCCGGCCGGGGCCGGGGTCGAGGCGGACGAGCAGCCCGACAGAAGGAGCGCAGCAGCCAGCAGCGCTGTCCGCCTTGCGCCATGCCGAGAAGGCTCGATCTTTGCACCCCGCATGGAATTCATTCGGAGCATTCCAACAACATCCGAGACTGCAAACGTCGCCCTATGCGGCTCTTATAGCAGTCAAACCGTGGCGGCCCCAAGGCCGCCGCGCGTCACCGCGGGCTGCGCTCAAAGCGGCGGATCGTGCTTGAGGCGGGCATAAAGCAGATGGTCCTGCCACGCGCCGTCGATGCACAGGTACTCGCGGGCGAAACCTTCGCGCCGAAATCCGGTTTTCTCCAGGAGGCGGATCGACGCGGCATTGGCCGGGATACAGGCCGCCTCGATGCGATGCAGCCGCAGCGTCTGGAAGGCGAACGGCAGGAAGCTCGTGACCGCCGCCGTCATGTAGCCTTTGCGGGCATGGGCGGCGCCGGTCCAATAGCCGAGATTGCCGGTCTGGGCGCAGCCGCGCCGGATATTGGCCAGCGTCAACCCGCCGACCAGAACGCTGTCGACCTTGCGGAACACGAAGAACGGATAGGCGAGATCGCTGCGCTGGTCCTCGGTGTAGCGCTTGATCCGGCGGCGGAACGAGCCGCGGGTGAGATCGTCGGGCGGCCAGGTCGGCTCCCAGGGCGTGAGGAACGCGCGGCTCGCCTCGCGCAACGCCGCCCATTCGGCGTAGTCGGACATATGGGGCGCGCGCAGCACGACGCGGTCGCCGACGATCGCAGGCAGTTGCTCGGACAAGGTGACGGTTCGAAAGAACGCCATGGACGCTCGGCTCACAGCTGGCACACGACGGAGGCAGCCACGGAACAACCGGAATCGGGCCCGCTCAAGCTTCCTCGTCTGTCGTCCGTCTTCCGTCGGTTGTCATGCCGCCCTGCGAGCCAGACTTTCCGCGATCGTGGCGGCACTTTCAAGCCCGGGGCCGGGCCCGAGCACGGAAACCGCCGGCCGGCCGCGCGCGATGAGGGCCCGCCCGGCCGCCCTCGCGCTCTCGACCGTGACGGCCTCGATCCGCCCCACCAGCTCCTCGATCGGCACCGGGCGTCCCCAGGCGAACATCTGGCGCGCGATCTGCTCGGCGCGCGCGCCGGAGCTCTCGAGCGCCATCAGCAGGCTCGCCTTCATCTGCACCTTGGCGCGCCCGACCTCCGCTTCGGTGATGGTGAGCGACGCATTCTCGATCTCGCCCACCACCACGCGCATCAGCTCCGGCAGATCGGTGGCGTCGGTGCCGGCATAGAGGCCGAACATGCCGGTGTCGGAATAGGGCGCGTGAAACGCGTAGATGGAATAGCAAAGGCCGCGGATCTCGCGCACCTCCTGGAACAGGCGCGAGGACATGCCGCCGCCGAGCGCGCTCGCGAACACCTGCAGGCTGAACAGCTCGGGATCGCGCTGCGGCAGCCCCTGCATCGCCAGCGCCACGTGCACCTGCTCGAGGTCGCGCGTCTCGGTATGCGAGCCGCCCACGAACCGCGCCGGCTCCGGGTTGGGACCGGCCGGTCCGACGAAGCTCGCGAATCGCTCCTCGACCTCGGCCACGACCGAGCGATGATCGACCGCGCCCGCCGCCACCACCAGCATGTCGGGGGCGCGATAGTTGCGCTTGAGATAGACCGCGAGCCGCTTGCGGTCGAAGGCGCGCACCGTCTCGCGCTTGCCGAGGATCGAGCGTCCGATCGGCTGGCCCGGAAACGCGGCCTCCTGCAGCCGTTCGAACACCAGATCGTCGGGGGTGTCCTCCGAGGCGCCGATCTCCTGCACGATCACGTTCTGCTCGCGCTGCAGCTCCTCGGGATCGAATGAGGGATCGGACAGGATGTCGGACAGCACGTCGAGCGCGAGCGGCACATCGGCCTTGAGCATGCGGGCGTAATAGGCGGTCGATTCCACGCCGGTGGCGGCATTGAGATCGCCGCCGACCGCCTCGATCTCCTCGGCGATCTGGCGCGCGGTGCGCCGCGAGGTGCCCTTGAACGCCATGTGCTCGAGCAGATGCGAGATGCCGTGCTCGTCGGGCTCCTCGTCGCGGCTGCCGGCCCCGACCCAGACGCCGAGCGAGGCGGTGTGCAGATGCGGCATCGCGTCGGTGGCGACACATAGACCGGACGACAGGCGGGTCACTTCGACGCTCATGCGGCAGCTCCTTCACGGGTGGCCCGACTGGTGGAGAGGATGTGGTGCTCGACCTGCGCCGGATCGGCCGGCAGCAGGGTGACGCGTTCCGGACGCTCGAGGAGACCGCTGAGCCAATCGGGAAGCGGCGGCCGCACCCCGCAGGCGGCTTGCATGGCATCCGGAAACTTGGCCGCATGGGCGGTGCCCAGCACGACCATCGGAACCCTGCGATCCCGCGTCTCCTTCTCGGCCACCGCCACCGCGACGGCGGTATGGGGGTCGATGAAATGTCCGCTCTCGCGCAGCACGGTGCGGATGCTGGCGGCGGTCTCCTGCGCGTCGGCGCGATCGGCGGAGAAGATCGTCCGCAGGCCCGCGAGCGCATGCGCCGAGAGCACGAACCGCCGCGACTGGGCGAGCGCGGCCATCAGGGCGCGCACCGGCCGCGGATCGCGGTCATAGACGTCGAACAGGATGCGCTCGAAATTGGACGCCACCTGGATGTCCATGGACGGCGAGGCCGTCGGGGTCACCTCGCGCAGCTCGTAGGTGCCGGTCGAAAGCGTGCGCGCCAGGATGTCGTTGACATTGGTGGCGATCACCAGCCGATCGATCGGCAGGCCCATGCGCAGCGCCACGTAGCCGGCGTAGACGTCGCCGAAGTTCCCGGTCGGCACCGTGAAGGCGACCTTGCGGTAAGGGGCACCGAGCGCGACCGCCGCCGTGAAGTAGTAGACGACCTGCGCCGCGATCCGGGCCCAGTTGATGGAATTGACGCCCGAGAGCGCGACCCGGTCGCGGAAGGCGTGATGGTTGAACATCGCCTTGGCGATCGCCTGGCAGTCGTCGAACGTGCCTTCGATGGCGATGGCATGCACGTTGTCGTCGGTCGCGGTCGTCATCATGCGCCGCTGCACGTCGGAGACGCGGCCGTGCGGGAACAGCACGAACAGGTCGGCGCGGGCGCGGCCGCGGAACGCCTCGACGGCGGCGCCGCCGGTATCGCCCGAGGTCGCCACGATGATGGTGGTGCGCTCGCCGCGCGCCGCGAGGTCATGGTCCATGAGCCGGCTCAACAGCTGCATGGCCAGATCCTTGAACGCCAGCGTCGGCCCATGGAACAGCTCGAGCACGAAATCGCCGGCTCCCAGCTGCGTCAACGGCGCGACCGCGGGATGGCGAAAACTTCCATAGGCCTCGCGCGCCATGCGGGCGAGGTCGTGCTCCGCGATGGCGTCGCCCACGAACGGACGCATCACCTCGACCGCCACTTCCGCATAGGGGCGCCCGGCGAAGCCCGCGATCACGTCCGGCGCGAGCCGCGGCCAAGCCTCCGGCACATAGAGGCCGCCGTCGCGGGCAAGGCCGGCCAGCATCGCCTCGCCGAAGCCGAGCGAAGGGGCCTCGCCCCGGGTTGAGACATAGCGCACGGTTGGATTTCCAGGCTCTCGTCGGGCTGATCGCGCGGCCTAAACGCGGGGCCGCAACCAATTGATTTTACTGGCATTCCCGGCAGGATCGGACGGCGGGACGCAGTGGCCCCGGCACACTAGTCGCAACCTTCCGCCGACACAAGGAAGGCGGCTGGCCGGCGCGTTCCCCCAACCCTCGACGATCTGCGGCGGTTATTCGGTCTGCGGTTTCATGCGGGAATTCACATTCGCGCGCGCCAGAATGCCGGGCAGGGTCGGCTCCGGCCGCCGCGCCCGGCCACGCTTCAGTTTCAGCACTGCGGAAGGAGCGGGTTCGTTTCCGCGACATTCGGGCCGCCATTGTTCTTGCTCCTGCACGCCCGAAATTCGCCTGCAAAATCAACACGGCGCATTGTAAAGAACAATGCGTTTTACAAACGCCGGGAATTTCGTTTGCAGAACCAACGACAAAGCGCCGCGAGTGCGCGTGAAGAACAACAAATATCAAGCAAAGAACAATGTCCGGGACTTCAACCGTAGGGGGCGGCCCCTCGTGGCCGCCCTGACGTTACCCTCAGAGCGGGCGCCCACCACCAGGGCGTTTACGCCCGTCTTCGACCGGCCATGGGGCTCCCCTACGATCGCGCCGGACCAAACAAACAAGAACCCGGGGCGGTTCTCAACCCGGGTGAAATTGGCGCAATTCGGGAGTTTCAATTTCCCGAATAGACTGATTTGCGCGAGCGGGTCAAGCGCAAGAACAGATGTGGAGCCCTCCGGCAAACGGTTTGCAGAAATGCATACCTCCAGACCACAGCGCCATTGAAAATACAATCGGCGAACAATGGATAGCGGTTTTGACAGCCTCGGAGCCATGCAGCCGCCGCATTGCGACCTGTAGGGCGCAATCGCTTTATTGCGCCGATCGGCCCCGCCGCGCCCCGCACCTTCAGGGGCAAGAGACTTCGCAGAGCGGCGCAATAAAGCGATTGCGCCCTACGGTCGCGGCCCGATCGTTCCGGGCCAACAAACAAAACCCGCAGCGGCTTCCCACCCGGATGAAATCGGCGCAATTCCGGAGTTTCAATTTCCCGAATAGACTGATTTGCGCGGAGGGGTCAAGCGCACGATCAGACGGGGATTATATCTTCCGCGGGTTGCGCGGAATACCGCCATGGCCAGCGTCACCATCTTGCCAAACCCATTCGATATGCCGTCCGGCATCGGTGCGTGACGCGCCGGGACGGCAAGGACTCGCATTTAAGCAATGAGCAGTTGTCGGGCCGAGTCGCTCATCGTGGCGGGACGGCGATCGGTCCCTGTCAAAAGCGCCGCCAAGCGCGCTGCAAATAAAGAAAGATACGGCGCGCACGGTGAGCATCGGCTCCGCCGCCCGGCGATCACCAGGAATATTTGACCCGCGCGGTGCCGGTATAGGTCTGCGTTCGGCTGGCGAATTCGCCGTCGAACCTGGCCATCGCCGACCAGCCGGTGCGCCAGCGCCATTCGGCGCCGGTGGTGACGAGCGCGAGGTCGCTGGGCGGGGCGGCGCCGTTGACCACGAAGGTCACGGTCGGCAAGCCGATGAAGGTCGCGGTCAGGTTCGGATTGCTCTGCCAGTCGTGCGCCCAGGCCAGGCGGGCGAACAGGTCGACGGTGCCGGCACCGGCTTGCGCGAACGTCTGGTCGAAGCGGCTGCCCAATTCCGTGCGCACCACGGTGGCGCTCTGCGCATTGAAGGTGAGGGCGAACGGATCGGGCGCCGCGAGCGTGCCGGTCTCGCTGTAGCCCGGCGAATGGAAGGTCTGCGCCTGCACGGCCGCATAGGGCGTGACGTTGAACGGCATGGCGGCCGCAATCCGGTAGCCGCCTTCCAGCCGGCCGCCAAAATTCTGGGCGTTGAACGAAGCCGTCAGCGTATCGGGCCCGACCACCGCGATGCTGCGGCTGGTCGACATCCAGCTGGACGAGAAGGTGAGTGCGCCCGAGAGGTAGGCCAGGCCCGCTTGCTTGGAGCCGTAGAGGCCGGCCAGGAAGGTGTCGCCGCGGCCGCCGCCGAGCCCGCCGCCGAGCGCCCAATTGACCGCGCCGCCGGCCAGCGCCACACCCAGGATCGTGTCGGGCGCGACGTGATAGTCGAGGCCGGCCGCGAACGCTCCGGTATGCGCCGATACTTTGTTGGTGCCGGCCCCGGCCGGATCGCCGTTGGTGGTGCTGCCGCCGCCGAACGCCGCGCCCCAGCTGGTCCAGTGCGGCTCGTAGGCCATCGGCGCCTTGTAGACCGGCGCCTTGAGCACCGACGCATAGGCGAGCGCCACGTCGGAGGGAAACGCATCGGCGCGCTCGGGTGCGAACGGCATGGCTGGGCCGCCGCCATTGCCGGGGCCGCCGGTGGGGCCCGTCAGCAGCGCCAGGAACGCGTTGGTGAGCTGGAACGACGCCCCTTGCGCCCCGGTCGCGGCCTCGCCGTCGAGCTGCGTCAGCGCATTGGCGTAGCCGGCGGGCGAGGTGATGTTGAGCAGGGCGTTGAACACCGGCCCGCCCAGGCCCGCGCTCTGCGCCGCCCCGTTCAGCCCGCCGGCGAGCGCGGCTTGGTTGCCGTTGAGGCCGGGGATCAGGAAGTTGATCCCCGAGCTCTGCACCGCCACGTCGGTGGCATTGGGATAAATCAATTGCGCATGCAGCACCGGGCTCGCCAGCAGCGACAGCCCGTTGTTGGTCGTTCCGCCCGTCGCCGACAGCACCGTCTGCTGCCATGGCCCAAGTATCAGGTTCTGCACCTGCACCTGCACGGCGCCGGCCAGGTTGGCGGTGCCCGTGATATTGACCCGGTCGGACGTCGCGCCCGCGATGTTGATGTCGGCGAGCAACAGCCCGGTCGCGGGCTGCACCAGACTGCCGGTCAGCGCCGTGGTCTGGATCACGCCCGCGCCGCCCGGCGACAGCGCGCCGGCGTTGGTCAGCACACCGCCCGCCACCAGATTGACGGTCGCGCCGGCGTTGAACAGGCCACCGGCCATATTGTTGAAGGCGTTGGTCCCGCTGCCCAGAATCACGTTGCCGGTCACGGTGCCGAAATTGTTGACGGTGACGTTGCCCGTGGAGCTCTTGATTGCCACGCCGGACAGCGCCGTCACCGCGCCGAAGTTGGTCAGCGTGCTGGGGGCACCTGCATTGATCAAGACGCCGGCCCCGGCCCCCGAGCCGCCCGACACCGCGCCCGAATTGATGGTGACGGCGACCGCGCTGCCAACGCTTTGGGCGTTAATCCCGTCCGCGCCGCTGCCCGTAGTGGTGATGTTGCCGGTCGAGGTCACGGTGATGGCGCCGCCAGTGGCGGTGGCGAAGATCCCGCCCGCGCCGGTGCCCGCGGTGGCGATATTGCCGGTCGAGGTCACCGTGATGGCGCCATTGCTGGCGGCAGCAATCCCATAAGCGCCGTTGCCCTGGGTGGCGATGTTGCCGATCGAGGTCACCGTCACGATGCCGGTGCCGCGGGCAGAAATCCCGGTCGCCTGCTGGCCCTGGGTGGTGATATTGCCGCTCGAGGTCACCGTCACAGGGGCACCAAGATGGCTTATGGCATAAATCCCGTAAGCGCCGGTGCCCACGGTGGCGATATTGGTGTGCGAGGTCACGGTCACGGCGCCAGCGCCGGCGCTGAAGGCAAAAATCCCCCTTGCCGAGAAGCCCTGGGTGGCGATGTTGCCGCTCGAGGTCACCGTGACGGCGCCACCGTCGGTACTGGAGGCAAAAATCCCGTAAGCGCTGCTACCGGCGGTGGAAATATTTCCGGTCGAGGTCACCGTCACCGCGCCGTTAAATTGGTTTAGGGCATAAATCCCGAACGCACGGCTGCCCGCGGTGGAAATATTGCCGGTCGAGGTCACCATCGCCGCGCCGCTAAATTGGCCCTTGGCGAAAATCCCGTAGGCGCCGGCGCCCGTGGTGAGAATATTGCCGGTCGAGGTCAACGTCACGGCGCCCTGGCTTGTGGCAAAAAGCCCGTTCGCGTTATTACCCGTGGTGGTGATATTGCCGGTCGAGGTGAGCGCCACCGCCCCACCGCCGCTGCTATAGGCAACGATTCCGGTAGCCACCGCGGTGGTGATGTTGCCGGTGGAAGTCACTGTGACCGTGCCGACGCCTTCGGCATGAATCCCGTACGCGTTGCCGCCCGCGGTAGAGATGTTGCCGGTCGATGTCACCGTGACGCCGCCAAGGCTGGCCGCAAAAATCCCGGACGCGCCGTTGCCCGCGGTGGTGATGTTGCCGGTCGAGGTCACCGTGACGGCGCCGGCGCCAGCGTTGCGGGCAAAAATTCCATACGCCCGGCTGCCCGCGGTGGTGATGTTGCCGGTCGAAGTCACCGTGACGGCGCCACCGCTAGTCCTGCGGGCAAAAATTCCGTACGCCCGGCTGCCCGCGGTGGTGATGTTGCCGGTCGAGGTCACCGTGACGGTGCCGCTGCTAAAACCTTCGGCAGAAATCCCGTACGCCTGGTAGCCCGCGGTGGCGATGTTGCCGGCCGAGGTCACCGTGACGGCGCCAGGGCCCTCGGCAACAATCCCGGGCGCGTAGCTGCCCGCGGTGGTGATGTTGCCGGTCGAGGTCACCGTGACGGCGCCAGCGCCAAAGTTGCGGGCAATAATCCCGTACGCGCCGATGTCCGCGGTGGTGATGTTGCCGGCCGAGGTCACCGTGACGGGGCCATTGCCGGTGCTGAGGGCAAGAATTCCGCTCTTGATGCCCGCGGTCGTGATGTTGCCGGTCGAGGTCACCGTGACAGCGCCAGCGCTTTGGGCAAAAATCCCGTACGCGCCGACGCCCGCGGTGGTGATGCCGAAGGTCCCAGTATCGCTGATGATGGTGACGGCGCCAGCTGAGGTGAAGTTGATGCCATCGGTCCCGCTCGCGGGCGTAATGGCCTGGGTGAGGTTGTTGACGTCGAGCGTGGTGACGGGCGGGCCGGTAAAGGCGATCCCGGCGGATTGGTTGCCGGTGCAGGTCTCGATTGTGCCTCCGCCGGAGGGCGTGCAGGGGTCCGGCCCCGCCAGCGCCGGGCCGCCGATCGCCAACGACAGCGCTCCGGCCGCGGCGGTGCTCAAAAGCGCATCGCGCAAGCCCCGCCGCCGCCCCAGCCTCGCGCCGGCCGCGTCGACATCGCGCGCCAGGCCCGCGAAGCCGGCGATTGCAACATCTCCTGCGGCATAGGACATGATCGATATCGCCGACGGTCAGCCAGAAGATGTGCCGCTCGCGCGGCGCCGGTTCAGGCCAGAGAGCAAAGCTTCGCGACCGCTTCCACCATTGCCCCGAAATGCGGCGACAAAGACAGCAAGATGCCCGACAAAGGCTGGATTTCGCCAAGTGACGGAAGAATCCAACCGACCGGCATTCTCCGGCAGCCGGGGGGTGGAAGCAAGTCGCGGTCCGGATTTCGATACCACTTGACCCCGATTCTTACGTCATGTTGCTGCATTGCCACATGCGGCCGCTGCAGGGTTGACGCCGGACGATTTGCGTGGTCCCCCGATCTCCTCCGGCCCCTGGAGCACATGTCATTGAGCAACGAGCCCGCCGACGCCGCCGCGCCGCTACCTGCTTCCGCGCCCCTGCCGCAACTGACCGCGGCGCATATCTCCTGCTCGCGCGGCCTGGCGGACTGGCTCAGCGCCAATCAGGTCAGCCTCGCCTTCACCTCCTACCAGACCGGGCGGCTCTATCTGGTGGGGGTCGACAGCGACCGGGGTCTCGCGGTGCACGAGGTCGGCACCGGGCGTGCCATGGGGCTGTGGGCCGACCCGCAGCGGCTGGTGCTGGCGACCGCGTTCCAGGTCTGGCGCTTCGAGAACATCCTGGCCCCTGGCCAGACCATGGGCGACGCCGACCGCTATTATGTGCCGCGCGTGGCGCATACCACCGGCGAGCTCGACATCCACGACATCAGCGTGCTCGGCGACGGCCGCATCGTGTTCGTCAACACGCTGTATTCGTGCCTGGCTTTGCTGTCGCCGGTGCACGCCTTCCGCGAGCTTTGGAAGCCGTCTTTCATCTCCCGGCTGGCGGCGGAGGATCGCTGCCATTTGAACGGCCTCGCCGTGCGGGACGGCAATGCCGCCTGGGTGAGCGCGACCAGCCGCAGCGACGTGCTGAACGGCTGGCGGGCGCGGCGCGCGCAGGGCGGCATCGTGATCGACGTGACGACCGGCGCGGTGGTGACCGAGCGGCTGTCGATGCCGCATTCGCCGCGCTGGTACGACAACCGGCTCTGGGTGCTGAATTCCGGCAGCGGGCATCTCGGCACCGTCGATCTCGCCGGCGGCGACTTCACGCCGCGCGCGTTCTGTCCGGGCTTCCTGCGCGGGCTGGCGTTCCACAACGGCCACGCCGTGGTCGGGCTGTCGCTGGCGCGCGACGGCTCGTTCGCGGGCCTCGCGCTCGACGCCGAGATGAAGAAGCGCGACGCCGACGCCTGGTGCGGCGTGCAGATCGTGAACCTGGCCTCGGGCGACATCGTGCAATGGATGCGCATCGAGGGTGCGGTGACGGAGCTCTACGACGTCGCGGTGCTGCCGGGCGTGCGCCGGCCGATGGCGGCGTCCTTCACCGGGCCCGAGATCAACCAGCCCATGACCTTCGAGATCTGAGCCGCGGCGCCGGCAGCGTCGGGCCCTGGCGTTACCCTCACGACGGATTGCGAAACGCAGTGCCAGGGTCGATGCTCTATCATGTCCATTTGCCACCGATCGCCCGATACAAATGCGGAGAACGAGCATGCATGCACGCAGCCTGGCCATAGCATCCGCGCTGGGAGCGGCGCTGGGCATGATGCCTCGCGCCCACGCCTTCGACGAGACCCGGTATCCCGACCTCAAGGGCGCGTGGGTGCGGACCGCGCCTCCGGAATGGGTCCTGCCGGGCGAGAAGCCGGCCCCGCTCACGCCGGAATACCAGGCTGTCTATGACGCCAACCTCAAGGCGCAGGCCAGCGGCGAGCCGGGAGACGCGCCGCAATGGTATTGTCTGCCGCAGGGCATGCCGATGATGATGATGGCCTATAGCCCGATGGAGGTCGTGGTCACGAAGGACATCACCTATGTGCTGATCAGCCACGTCAACGATGCCTACCGCCGAATCTACACCGACGGGCGCGACTGGCCCGCGGCCGGCGAGCCGAGCTATGTGGGATATTCGATCGGGCGATGGCTGGACCGCGCCGGAACCGGCGCTTACGACACGCTCGAAATCGAGACCCGCGGCCTGAAAAATCCGCGGACGTTCGACACCAGCGGACTTCCGCTGCATCGCGACGCCCAGACCATCATCCTGGAGCGGCTTCACCTCGATCCCGGCGATCGCAATCTGCTGCGCGACGACATCACGGTGATCGATCACGCCCTCACCGCTCCCTGGACGGTCACCAAAACCTATCGCCACGATCCCAATCCGCGGCCGGTCTGGGTGCCGGAGGCCTGCGCCGAGGGCAATCCGTTCGTGCGCATCGGCGGGCGAGCCTATTACGTGAGCCAAGACGGCAGGCTGATGCCGGTGTCCAAGGGCGAGCCGCCGCCTGATCTGAGCTTCTTCAAGAGCGCAAAATAGGCAAGCGCCGATCACCTCGTCTGCACGGGTGAGCCGTGCAAGCGGTGAGGCCAAGCGTCCTCATGCAGCCTGCGGACCGCACTGCCCGACGTGTAAAATGCGCGCGCGGGGCCGTTTGCTTCCGCGCATGCCGGGTCCATAATTGCGGCTTCGGCGTCCGCCGACACGGGAGCGAACCGATGCAGACCGCCTCTGGCAAATTCCTGTCGATCCCCCGCTTCCGCGAGCGGATCAGCCGCCTCGCCGCGGCTTTTCTCATCCTCGCTTGCGCCGGAGCGATGCCCATACCGGCGCGCGCGGACGGCGTCGGACCCTTGTCGATCGCCAAGACCGGCCACTTCTTCGTCGGCGGCAAGTATGTGGACACCAAAGACGGCCCGGTGCTCGCCGGCCAAGCCTATGTCGAATACTACATCCCGACCAACCGCACGCATCCCTACCCGATCGTGATGATCGAGGGCTGCTGCCTCGCGGGCGCAGGCTACATGGGCACGCCCGATGGCCGCGACGGCTGGGGCCAGTATTTCCTCTCCAAGGGCTATGCGGTCTACATCATGGACCAGGTCGGCCGCGGCCGCTCGCCCTATGTGGAGGCGGTCTATGGGCCGAAGTCGATCCGATCGCCGAAATCGGTCGAGCGCGATTTCATCGCCTATGAGAGATACAACCTCTTCCCGCAGGCCAGATTGCACACGCAGTGGCCGGGCAGCGGCACGGTCGGCGATCCGGTCTTCGATCAGTTCATGGCGGAGACGCTGCCCATGATCGGCGATGCCAAGGTCCGCGAAGCGGTCAACCGCGATGCCACGATCGCCTTGCTCGACCGGATCGGCGCTTCGATCCTGATGCCGCATTCGCAGTCCGCCGCTCCGGTGTGGCTCGCGGCGGATGCGCGGCCGCAGCTCGTCAAGGCGCTGCTGATGGTCGAGGCCGGCACCTCGTCGTTTTACGAGGTGAAGCTCGTCGGCCCGCCGCACTGGTTCGAGGACGGCCCATTGGCCAAGCCGTTCGGCGTGACCTATGCGCCCATCACCTACGATCCCCCGGTGAACCGCGTCGAAGATTTCGGCCTCACGCGGCAGGAGGAGCCCGACGCGCCCGAGCTCGCCCGCTGCTGGCGGCAGCAGGAGCCGGCGCACAAGCTGATCAACTTCAAGAACATCCCGACGCTGCAGATGTCCGCCGAAGCCTCCTTCGGGGCGCCGACCGCCCATTGCAACGCCGCTTTTCTCAAACAGGCCGGCGTGCCGGTCGACTTCACCCGGCTTGCCGACATCGGCATTCGCGGCAACGGCCACTTCCTGATGCTGGAGAAGAACAATCTCGAAATCGCCGCCGTGATCGCCGATTGGCTCGATCGGCGCGTGACGCCGAGCGAAACGGCAGCCGGCGAGAAGACGGCGCGCTAGTCGGACGCACCTCAGGGCGCAATCGCTTTATTGCGCCAATCGGCCCCGCCGCGCCCCGTGCCTTCAGGTTCAGGCGCAAGAGACTTCGCGCAGCGGCGCAATAAAGCGATTGCGCCCTACGACCCGAGCGTCACGAGAACAGCAGCGACTTGATGACGACCGGAACGACACCCGGCGGATCGAGGAGCTCGCCGATGTCCACGTAATCGAGCTCGCGCAGCTGCATGCCGTCGATCGACACCAGCTTGCCGTCGAGACCGAGCTCCTTGTCGATGATGCGGCCGAGCGCACGGCCGACGTCGCCGTCGATCATGAGGACGAGCAGTTGCTCTCGTCTTCCCTTCGGCGCGGCAAACCGCATTATCGCGCGCGCCATGGCGGCGAGCCGCGGGTATTCGGGCGCGCCGGCGAAGGTAAATGCGAGCGCGATGCGGGCGTCGGGCGCCAGGTCGATGAGGCCGGCGGCTTTCGAAAAGGCCGCCACGATCTCGTCGGCATCGATGTCGGCTGAAAGATCCGAGCCCAAATGGACAACGGGAACGTTGTGGACGGGCAGCACAGCCGGATCGGGCAGGTAGATGGTCTTGCCGCTGACCTGCACGGTGAATTGCGAGGCGCCGATGACGGTCGCGCGAATGCGCTCGCTCGGCTCGATGAGCGGGATCGATATGCGCGTCCGAGCTGCGCGATGATCTCATCGGCCAGCGGCTTGGCGATATCGCCGTGATCGGCGGTTTCGCGGCCAAAGATGTATTCGGCGACTCCGCCGGAGAACGTGATGAATTCCGGCGCGATGCTCCGCGCCAGGGGCTCGGTCAATTCCAGCGCGCGGCCGAGATCATCGAGCGGCGCGCCCGCGATCTGATCGACCGCGAGCCTGGCCAGGCGCTTGGCGATCGCCCGGCGCGTGGCCGCGTCGGCCAAGGCGTCCGGCGTCGTGGCGATGCCGAGCTCGCGCGCCACCAGCTGCGCGGAATTGTCGACGCGGGTCCATGCGCCTGCGGCATCCTGGGCGACGAGCCGGCCGCCGACCGCAAAGGCGGCGACGCTCACGATCTCGCCCTTGTCGATGAGGGCGAGCTTGGTGGTGCCGCCGCCGACGTCGACATGCAGGGCGCAGGCGCCGCGCCGCCGCGACAGCGCGGTCGCGCCGGAGCCATGCGCCGCCAGGATGCTCTCGAGCTTGTGCCCGGCGGTGGCGCAGACGAATTTTCCCGACTCCCTGGCGAAGATCTCGTCGATGGCGCGGGCATTTTTCTGCTTGATCGCCTCGCCGGTCAGGATCACCGCGCCGCTGTCGATGTCGCCGCTGCGCAACCCGGCATCGTGATAGGCATGGCGCACGAAGTGGTCGAGCGCCGCGGCGTCGATGGTGCCGTCGGCGAGAAACGGCGTCAGCATGATCGGCGAGCGCCAGATGATCTGCCGGTCGATCACGACGAACCGGCTCGACAATGATTGCGCTTGACGCTTCAGAACGACGCGCGCGAACAAGAGATGCGACGTCGAGCTGCCGATGTCGATGCCGACGGTGCGCAGCTCGACCGTATCCTGCTCCCAGATCGCCCGCGCGATGGCGTCGCGATCCGCCTCGGACATCTCGTCATGCTCGTGCTCCAGCTCGAAATCATGCATGTCGCTGTCCGATGCTTTCAGATGGCCGGCCCGATGGATCGCGGCGTGCTGATGACGCCGGTCAACCTTTCAGGCGGCAGAGCGAGAATCGCCGGCTCGTCGAAAATGTCGCTCATCTGGGATGCCACGCCGGTCGCGGCGATCGCCTCGAGCCATTTCCGGTGAATGCGCGGATCCTGATCCTCGTACTCGATCTGCCGGCCGCCCTGCTGCACGGAAACCGAGCCGCCGCCTTCGGAGCTCTTGCGCCGGAGCGAGATGAACGGATAGCGCCGGCTTCCCAGGCTGCAGGCGAGGTAGCGCGCCGGCCGGTCGCAGGTGTTGAAATGCTGATGGAACATCCAGAACGGCGGCGTGTACATGAAGCCATGCTTCCAGGGAAATTCCTTGAACTCCGAATTGCCTTCGTACCACAGCAGCGAATATCCCTCCCCGTCCACCGCGTGCACATGAGTGCCGGCGGCGTGACGGTGCGCCTTCTTGTAGCGGCCGGTCGGGATTTGCGACACATGCGCGTGCATCGTCCCATCGGCGAGAATGAAGCTCACGTTCATCGATCCCTTGCCGCGCGCTTCCAGCTCGTAGAGCTTGAAGCTGGTGAGGTCGTGGACGAAGTTCGTCTCCCAGACGTTCCTGATCGCGGTCTTCTGGATGACATCGTAGGTGCGATGATCGCCCTCGCCGTCGAAATACTTCGACAGCCCGGCGCGATCCGGAAAGGAGAACGGATTGTCGAAGACAAAATCCAGATTGTGATAGAGATTGATCGTGATCGGCGCATCGGTCGTGCACGACAGCCGTACCGGCTCGAACCCCGAATTGTTGAAAATCTGATATTGGCAGTTGAGCGGGATCGCGAACAAAGCCTTGGGGCCCCATTCGAAGCTGCGGGTCTCGCCGTTCGGCAGCCACACGGTGGTCGAGCCGTGGCCGAGGAGGACATAGAAAAAGGCCTCGTAGAGATGCCGCAGGGGACGCGTCTTGCGCCCCGGCAGGACCTCGATCACGTAGTTGCTCATGAAGTCGCCGGCGCCATGGGTGAATGCAAAGCAGCCGCGGGCGTCATAGCGGTCCCAGGCGGCCGTCTCCAGCGCGATCAGGTCGTGGCCGAAATCGAGATGGATGGGGATGCCTTCGCCGCCGGCCCACTCCCGGTAGGGATCGAGGAGAAATTTCTTAGGCTCCGTTGCCGCTGGATTTGGCGTGCCGTTCGTGGTCATGCAGGCGATCCCTCCGTTCCCAAAGTCGTCTCCGGCCCGATGACGGGCTCTCTTCGGACGCCCGCCCGGTCCAATCCGGCCTCGCATCGGCGCCGACGAGGCCGCAGCCAGGGCAGATCATGCGCGGGCCGCAGCCCGGCACATACACCTCATCGGGCCGGCGGTCGATGGCAAGTGCTGCCTGACGATGGCAAGGCGCGCAAGCGAGCGGGCGCACGCCATTGGGGCGCATGTGGCGAGGGTCGTTGGGATCAACGGCGGTCAATCGATCGGCAGCAACCCGGTCTTTGCGCACAATGCCCGGCCGGCGCCGCCGGTCAGAAACTTGATGAAGGCCTGCGCGTCACCAGGGTTACGGCTGCCGGTCAGGATTCCGATCGATTGGATGGTGAAGCCCCCCAGGTCCGCCGGCACCGGGCCGACCACGTCCGCCGCCGTTTGCAATCGGCAATCTCGTCTTTCTTCGAGATCATCAGAAATCGGGTACGGACGCCTGCGGTATGGGCAGGGCGGACGGATCCGCAATGAAGGAGCTCGGATTGTCGGCGCAGATCATCTCCGTCATCGGGCCTTCCGGTGCGCTCGCCAACTGCGCCAGGCGCTCGATGGGAATCTTGCGCACCGCCGCCTCATATTGCCGGAAGCGCTGGATGGCGTCCCAGGGCATCGTGAAGGCACCCGGGTCCTCGACGTGGACATCGGCTTGGAGCACCTTGCCGTCCTCGATCAAGTGGAAGCGCTCGATGACGTGAAGCTGCTTGGTGTGCGGCGTGCCGAATCCGTCCACCCAGGTCCTGTCGTCGAGCCCGATCGTATCGACGACCAGCGCATCGCCGTCGTAGCGGCCGATGGATTTGCCGTACCAGGAGGTCTTGACGCTCGGGGAGTGCTTGTCCGTCAACCTGATGTGGCGGACCTCGACCTTGCTGGCCAGGATCATCAGCACTTCCTTCGGCCCCTGAATGAAATACATCGCCTGGGTCATGGGTCTGAGCAAGAATCCGGGAACGCCGACCGGCCAGCAACTCGCGTGCGGGGGGTTGGCCGGCTTTCCGGCGAGAACGAGCGCGTTGCGCTTGCGCACCACCTCCCGCGCCCAGGGCTGCAGGATCGGATTGTCGAGATCGGCCAGCTGGGCCGTCGGCTGCTTTCCGGTCACGCGGAACTCGTCGTTCGAGACGTACGGATGCGCCGGATCCTGCTGCACCGGGCCGGCACCGCTCGCCGGCGGGATGAATATGCGGTTATAGGCGTACCACCCGATACTCGCATCGGGTGCAAAATCGGGCACGGTGCCCTGGGCCATCGCCGTGGAGCTCAAGCCCGCGGCCAGGCAGACCGCGCCGGCGAGAGCGCCCGTGAAGCATCCTGCATATCCGGACATCGGGTCCTCCCCTGTGACGATCGGGCGCTCGCCCTCGACACCTCATTTTCGCGTCATTGACGGCGCACGCCGGCAACCGAAGATATGTCGCGATGCGGCTCGCCGCAGACGTAATCCTGCAGCCACACGTCGTCGCGCTGCTGGTAGACGAAGCGCGCCTGCCAATCGCGGGTGTAGTATTGCGGATCGTGGATGGTGACGACGTCCTCGATCTCGGTCGGGCTGATCCTGCGGATGCGCTCGAACGTGTGCATCTCGTCGGTGTGCGGCGCGCCGGTCGAGTCGATGAACGTCTTCTCGTTGAAGCCGGCCGTCTCGATCACCAACGTGTCGCCGTCATAGCGACCGACCGAGTGCCCGTTGAAATACGGGTACGGGATCAGCTCCTTGTCGCTCGGCAGCGGCTTGTCCATCGCGACCGGGCGGACCTGGTGGTTGAGCTCGTAGACGAACGTGATCTGCCCGCGCGGCGCATTGATGATCTCGAACGGATAGGGACCGGCGAGAACGCGCGGCACGCCGTCGGGCACGCAGTACTTGCGGGCGGCGTCGGTGATCGAGCCGTCCTTCAAGCCGGCGATGTTCATCTCATAGGCGGCCTTGCCTTCCTGGGTGAGCGGCAGATCGCCGCCGCCCACGATCTGAATCCTGGGGTCGTAGCGGGTCGCCCAGAAGGTCCCGAAAATATCAGGCGCGGCGTGCGCCGGCGCGGACACCGCGAGCGCCATGGCCAAGGCTGCAAAGCTGGAGCGCGCGAGAGGACTGCCCATCGGACCAATCTCCCTGATACCTGCCAAAGACATTTTATCGTTGTTTCGAGGCTAGCATTCCGCCACGGCGAAAAGAAGCAGCCGCCGCGTCATGCCGCAGTGCAAAAAGCCCAGAGCGCGCTCAAGTCCGGCATGAGCGTCTCCGTGGTCATGCACGGCAGCAGCGCGACCGCCTCAGAAATCCGGCACGGCCGCCTGCGGTAGCGGCAGGGCGCGCGCACCCGCAAAAAAGAAGGAGCCCGGATTCTCGGCGCAGATATGCTCCGACAGTGGGCCTTCCGGCTCGCTCGCCAGCTGGGTGAGGCGCTCGACCGGAACCTTGCGCACGGCCGCCTCATATTGCCGGAAGCGCTGGATGGCGTCCCAGGGCATCGTGAAGGCACCCGGGTCCTCGACGTGGACGTCGGCTTCCAGCACCTTGCCGTCCTCGATCAAGTGGAAGCGCTCGATGACGTGAAGCTGCTTGGTGTGCGGCGTGCCGAATCCATCCACCCACGACCGCTCGTCGATTCCGATCGTGTCGACGACCAGCGTATCGCCTTCGTAGCGGCCGATCGATTCGCCATACCAGGATGTCTTGACGTTGTCGGAATGCTTGTCCGTCAGGTGGATGTGGCGAACGTCGCTGAAGCTGGTCAATATCATGACCACGTCCTTCGGCCCTTGAACGAAATACATCGGCTGGGTCATGGGCGAGAGCAGGAATCCGGTAACGCCCTTGGGCCAGCAACTGGCCGACGGGGTGGGTACGGGCTTTCCGGAAAGGACGATCTCGTTGCGCTTGCGCACCACATCCCGCGCCCAGGGTTGGAGGATGGGACTGTCGAGATCGGCCACGCGCTCGGTCGGCTGCTTCCCGGTCACGCGGAACTCGTCGTTGGAAACGTACGGACGGGTGGGATCCTGCATCACCGGGCCGGCACCGCTCGCCGGTGGGATGAACAAGCGGTTATAGGCGTACCACCCGATACTCGCATCGGGGGCGAAATCGGGGGGCGTGCCTTGAGCCATCGCCGTAAAGCTCACGCTCCCGGCCAGGTAGATCGTGCCGGCGAGAACGCCCGTGCAACATCCTGCAAATCTGGACATCGGGTCCTCCTCGGTGACAAAGGTCGGCAATTATCGAGGACCGGACTATACCAATATCAATACCAGGGCACGAGCGCGGCAAGGCCGGCTG
Source organism: uncultured Alphaproteobacteria bacterium (assembly GCA_963744275.1). Classification (GTDB taxonomy): domain Bacteria; phylum Pseudomonadota; class Alphaproteobacteria; order Rhizobiales; family Xanthobacteraceae; genus VAZQ01. The sequence continues at coordinate 95,176 of CAVUSX010000009.1, read as the reverse complement.
CGGCAAGGCCGGCCGTGCCGCGGTGCGCCCCGTGACCCGCTACCGCCGCTCCTCGCCGGCGAACAGGGCTGCCGGGAATTGGGCTGCGTAACGCCGTTGTCGCGGTGGACGCGAGGGCTGGTCCGGTCGGGGCCGCGGGTCCGGCTCCACCAGCTTGCGATACAAGTGCCAGCTGGAATGTCCGAGCACCGGCAATACCACCGCCAGCCCGATGAACAGCGGAACCGAGCCCACCACCAGGAGCGCGGCGACGATCAATCCCCAGACGGCGATAGTCCACGGGTTCTTCAGCACGGCTCGGACCGATGTCAGGACCGCCACGACCGCACCCACGTCCCGATCGAGCAACATCGGGAACGACACGATGCTGATCGTCAGCACCGTGGCGGCGAACAGAAAGCCGACCCCGTTGCCGACGACGATCAGCATCCACCCCGCCCGGGTGGTGAAAACCTGACGGAGGAAATCGGGGATCGGCAGCGCCGGAGCATATCCGAAATTTGCGATGTAGATCGCCTGCGCGACTGCAATCCAAAGAACGAAAATGAAGAGGAGCAAGAGGCCGAGTGCAATGATGCTGTCTGTGGACTGTGACCGCCGCGCTCCGAATGCGTCCCGCCATGACACGTCAAGACCGAGCTCCCGTCGCCGGCTCAACTCATAGAAGCCGAGAGCCGCAAACGGCCCGATCAGGGCGAAGCCGGCCGCCAGCGGAAACAGCAACGGCAACACGTCGTAGCTCAGCGTCAATCCGGCCAGCACCAGGCCGACGATCGGATAGATGATGCCGAGGATGATCACATGGGTCGGAAACGCCCGGAAGTCGTCGATGCCCTTGGCCAGTGCATCCGTGAGATCGCTCATTGCGATCTTGCGGACATCCGGAAGGGTGGGGCTCGCGTCCGAGCCGGCAAGCGCGTGCAGTTGAGCCATGACGACCTCTCCCTTGAGCGCCTTCCTCGCAGGCTTTGCAAGCCGGGCTGCGCAAGCCCGCATTGCAAGCAGCCTTGGAGCAAGGCGGAATTGGAACGGCGGAGCAGTTGGCCCTCGGCTCAGTGGCCGTGAACGGCGTATGGCCGATAACGCATCCATTCCAAGGCAAGCACTTAGAGACAAACACCTAGAGCCGCCAAGGCGGGCCACGCATCACTGATACGGCCCAAGCATAGAGCCCGGCCCAAGCGACCGCTACCGATCAACCGTTTGTGACTTCTTGCGGCTGCGATCCGAGCTGAGACCTCAGCGATGATCACAGCGCACATCCCCGGTGGCGTCATTGCAATTCCTCCGGCCTGTCACTTGCTCACGCCGTCCCGCCACGGGACTCGTAATAAGCTTTGGTCTGGCCAGGGAAATGTCAAGCCCTGCTGGGCCTGGAGTCCCTCCTTGCTCCATGCCACTTTCAGCTTGACGTAAGTCGGATCATTGCTGCGGCTGGTAACCGGAGCGATGCCGCCACTGCTGGCCGGAACAACCTGGAAGGCCTTCAGGTCGATAGCGACGTATTCGAGGGAAATACGATGAACCGTCGATGAGCCGCGGATTTGCCGTTTGTGCTTGAGCTGTGCGGACTTGGAATTGTAACATTCGAGCTTACTCAGGGAGATGCCACATGAAGAAATTCCTCGTCCTTTACCTGGCACCGACGTCGGTACTCGAGGAGTGGTCCAAGACCGATCCCGACAAGAGGAAGACGGCTGAAGAGAAGATGAGAAGCGAGTGGAATAAATGGATGGGCGAGCATGCGAAAATGATCACCGACACGGGCTCTGGCGGCAAGACCAAGCGCGTTTCATCAAGCGGAACTTCCGACTGCAAGAATGATATTATGTTGTACTCTTTCGTCGAAGCCGCGTCGCATGAAGCGGCCGCGAAGTCTTTCGAAAGCCACCCGCATCTGCAAATTCCGCAATCCTCCATCGAGGTCATGGAGATCAGGCCGATCACCGCAATGTAGCGGAGAAAATATCTCGTCTTCGGGCTTAGCTCTTGAATTGCGGTGCGCCGGGATGACCGGCAAGGTGCGAGGACCGCTTTTGGTCAAGGACAAGATCGCTTGCGCGGTGGGGTGATCTGAAAATGCTCCAATCGCGGGGACCGCGTCCCTTAACGATCTGTAATGTTCGGGAACCAAGGGCGGGCGCACTTTGTTGTCAGGTCAGGAAGACAACAATGGAGATTCCCGATGTTCACCAAGACGAAGCTAGCCCTCGCGGCCGCCCTGATCTTGGGTGCCGCCTCTGCGGTTCAGGCGGCAAACGAGAACGACGGCGGAAATGAGACCGGCGGATACCGGACCGGCCCGATGGGGCAGCACTTTGGCGGAGTGAACCCGGTGTATCATCGCTCGCTGCGCCACGCGTACAGATACGACCGCAGCCCCTTTGCCTTCGTTCCCGGCTACCACCGGCATTGGCACTGGAATTAGGGGCGCTTTTCGCCGGAACAGAAAGAGAGGCTGCAGTCGCGGCCTCTCTTATTTCTTGCCCGACGGCACGCGACGGGTCTCATGCCGGCCAGCGTTCCCGTCTCCGTCTGCGTACTTCTCGCGCCGGTTCTGACGATTCTGATGATGCGGGCCGCGTAGCTGTGGCGAAGCCGCCGCCGCCCAGGTCGGTTTCGAGGCTTCAGCCGGCGCTGCCGCCGGCAAGTGCCAAGCCCCCTCGCGAACAAAGAACAACCGCGCTAAACCAAATGCGCCGCCAGCCCCAGGATCATTGCGCTCAACTCGGGCTCTTGCACCGCGTCGGCGGCCTCCTGCAATGAAAACCACTTGGTGCGCCGCTGGTCCTGCTCTGGCCAGGAGGTGAATTGCTTCTCGACCTCGAACGCAAAAGTCTCCACTGCGAGATGCAACACCGACCCATCGGCGAGCCGCTTCTGGTAACGATATAATCCAATCTTCCGCTTGCCAACCCGTCCAGCCAGTCCGGCCTCCTCCCTCGCCTCATGCGCCGCCGAACCGGATGGCCCCAGTCTCCGCACCGGCCAGCCCTTGGGAATCACCCAACGCCCGGTTTCGCGCGACGTGATCAGCATGACATCGAGAATGCCACCGGCGCGGCGCCGATAGGGCAGCGCGGCATATTGGAGGCTCGGGGCTGCCTTCCGCCTCATGGGGTCAGGCGCCATAGCGTATAGAACAGGCTCGCCATCAGGCCGGCGGCCGGCAGCGTGACGACCCATGCAATCACGATATTTCCCGCAACATTCCAACGAACGGCCGACACCTTGCGCGCCGCACCGACGCCGATGATCGACCCGGTGACGGTATGCGTGGTCGAAACCGGGATTCCCAGAAATGTCGCGACAAACAGCATGATTGCACCGCCGGTCGAGGCGCAACAGCCCTGGACCGGCGTCAACCGGGTGATTTTCGAGCCGACAGTATGAACGATGCGCCACCCCCCGATCAGTGTCCCGAGCCCCATCGCCGCCTGGCAGGTGACCACCACCCAGAACGGCACATAAAACTCGCCGCCGAGCCGGCCCTGCGAGAACAGCAGCACCGCAATGATGCCCATCGTCTTCTGCGCGTCGTTGCCGCCATGGCCGAGCGAAATGAGCGATGCCGACGCGAATTGCAGCCATCGAAAGGTGCCCTCCACCGCGCGCGGATTTGCGCGCACGAACGCCCAGGACACGGTCAGCACCAACAGCAAAGCAAGAAAAAATCCGAACATCGGCGACAGCACGATGAACGCGGCAGTCGTCAACAGGCCGGGCCAGACGATCGATGCAAACCCCGCCTTGGTGACACCGGCGCCGACCAAGCCGCCAATCAGCGCATGCGAGCTGCTGGACGGAATGCCGGCCCACCAGGTGACGAGATTCCAGGAGATTGCGCCCATAAGGGCGCCGAAGATCACGCCGGCATCCATCACCTCGGCCGACACGATGCCGACGCCGATCGTCCGCGCCACGTGCACGCCGAACACCAGAAACGCTATGAAGTTGAAAAAGGCCGCCCAAATCACCGCATAGCGAGGCCGCAGCATGCGCGTGGAGACGATGGTCGCGATCGAATTCGAGGTATCGTGCACGCCATTGAGAAAATCGAATGCCAGCGCGACCACGATGAGGCCGAACAGAACCGGAAAGCTCAGGATGGTCATCACCGATCACGATCTTCAAAGGTGATCGATGACGAGGGAATTTATCTCGTTCGAGACATCCTCGAAGCGATCGACAACATTCTCGAGATGATCGTAGACTTCCGTCCCGATGATGAATCTCATCGCATTGCCTGCCGCCTTCTCGTTCCGTGTGGCGATATAGAGCGCCTTGCGACCCTGGTCGTAGAGCTTGTCCGCCTGCTCCTCGACTCCAATGATGCTCTCGGTCAGCGCATTGAGGCGGCCGGCGTTCTTGCCGATCGCGCCGAGAAGCGGCACCGCCTCCAGCACCAGCTTCGCCGCCTGCAGGATGATATCGCCCATCTGCTGCATCTGTGGCTCGAATTTGCGAACCTCGAACAACGTGATGGTCTTCGCGGTCTTGTTCATTTGATCGATGGCGTCATCCATCGAAGTGGTGAGATCCTGGATGTCGGTGCGGTCGAACGGCGTGACGAATGTGCGGCGTACTGCCGTCAAGACCTGGCGCGTGACCTCGTCGGCTTCAGCCTCGCGCTCGAATATCTGCCGGCAGTAGTGCTCGACGCTCTCGCCGCCTTGCAGCAGTCCGCACAATGCCTCGGCACCGGCGACCACGATCGTGGCGTGCCGCACGAAGAGCTCGAAGAAGCGCTCCTCCCTGGGCATCAGCGCCTGGAACCAGCCTAGCATCGCCGCCTCACGTCTTTCGGAATACGATTCGAGAAATCATAATAGATCAGCGCGGCGATCCAGCAAGCGGCGGGAGCCGGCATCAGCAGACTGCTTCGAAGGGCAACTGCGCCAATTCATCCAGGACCCGCGGACGTGAGCGTCGACTGACGCGGTCTGCCCGCCTATCGAATGAGCCTACTCAGTATCAGGGTTGCGAGCCCGATCAAGCTGGCGAACAGAACGGCAACGCCACCAAATGAGATGAATCCCATCAGAATATCGAAGATCAGATGCCCCATTGAATCCCACTGCCCCGGCTAAAGGCCGGCATTGTGAATGCGTATGCGTGCGGATTTAACGACAACCCCAACGCGCGTCGCTGGTTGGCGCGCGATTGCCAGCCGTTTCGGCCGGCTTGCGCCGGATGCCGCCGGCGGGGCGGGAGCCTACACCGGGGCCAGCCTACGCCAGGCCGATGGAAGCATCGACGTCGTCGGCTGCGTCATACGTTCAAGGCCGCGATACCCTCGGCGCGGCCGGAATGTATGCTGAACATCGCGGTGAAGCCGCTGATATCGAGGACCTCCAGCACCTGCTCATTGACGCCGCAGAGCGCAAAGACACTACCGGATGCCTTGGCCTTCTTCACCAGCAGCAGAAGCGCCCGCAGCCCCGCGCTGGTGACGAAATCGATGTCGCTGAAGTCGATCAGGAGTTTCGGAGTTGTCCCGGTGATCAGCTCGCCGACCTGGTTGGCGAACGCGCTGCTGTAGATGCCGTCGAGGCGCCCATGGACCGTCACCACATAGGCGTCGCCGACCTGCTCCTTCTCGATTTGCATTCGTGCTCCCTCGCTTGCGCCCGACACCGACCGATGTTCACCGGAGAAAGAACCGAAGCCGCTCTCGGGACCGACGCCGCTCAGAAGTCCGGCTTGTCGGCGGTCGGCACATGCGCGTCCCGGTCGGAAAAGAAGTGTCCATCATACTCGTGTTGCACATTCTCGGCGCAGATGCGTTCCTCCCAGGGATTCGCGTCGCGGCCGTAGGTAATCGTCGCCGACCAGGGCATGGTGAAGACGCCTTCATCCTCCACCGTGAACTCGAGCTGCAAGCCCTTGCCCCTGTAATTGGGATCGATGGTGGCGCCGACGGGCGGCCATTCTTGCTTGAGTTTATCCAGCCCTGCTTTGGTGGCCTCATAGTCGATGAGACGATAGCGCTCGACCACGTGCAAGGCGGGCGTATACGGCGTGCCGAAACGGTCGATCGTGCGGTACGGCCCGACCCGGACCCCCACGGTGTCGATGACCAGCGTGTCGCCTTCGTAATGGCCGACCGAATCCCCATGCACGGACGGGATCACGGTTGCGGGGTGCGGCTGGTTGAGGCGCACTTGGCGGAAGTCGTCGTCGTGCTGGTAGACGAGCGTGACCTTGTCGGGCTGCTGCAGCAGCTGGAGGTAGAAGTTCCAGAAGATATAGGGCACCGGATTTTGCAGGCACTGGCTGTCCGGGTCCGGAAAAGCCCGGCCCGACAATGAGATGTCGCCGAGCTTCTTGACCAGCTCGGCGGCCTGCGGCTTCAGGATCGGATTGCTGTAGTCGCCGACCAGCTGATCGGGATTGCTGGCGCCGGAGCGCAGGCGCGATTTGTTGCGCACCGGGCCGGGCCCCGACAACGGCAGGCCAAAACCGATCCCGGGATGCGCCCAGGCGCCGGAAAAATCCGGGATCGATGCGGCATCGCGGGCAGTCACCGCCGCGGGCGCCGCCGTTTGGGCCGCGGCCGTTGCCGCAACCGCTGCCGTCAATATCACCAACACGGGCAAGTCCCTGCGCACCTTCATGCCAACCTCCCGTTCGTCGTCGGCCGCGCCATTCCATCCGAGACGGCCAACCGCCGAGGACGCCTTGATCTTAGGCAATGTCGATCAGCGTACCGCAATCGAAGCCGATTGAGTAGCCGGCCACACAGGTCGCGGAACCGCAGAAAGCATGCCCGAGAGCCGGCACGCGCGCGCGGCGAAGGCCGCACCGGACCTTTTTCCCCGGCCCGAGTTGGCCTATCGTTCAAGCAAGGTGCGCGGCCGATGCACCGAAAAGGGAGGCATCACAATGCGTTTGAAAGGAGCCTTAATGGGCCGGGCCGCCGTTGCGCTGCCGCTCCTGGCCTTGTGCGCGGGACCCGCGAGCGCCCAAGGCCTCATCAAAAAGAGCTATCTGACGGCTGCGCTCGCCTACGAGGCGCTGACCACGGCGGTCGAGACCTGCGCCAAGCAGGGCCAGCAGGTCAGCGGGGTCGTGCTCGATCCGGCCGGTCTGCAACAGGCGTTCCTGCGCGGCGACGGCGCCGGCATCCACACCGTCGACACCGCCGACTACAAGGCCAATACCACGCTCTCGTTCCGCATGGACGGCGTCGACCTGGTGGAGCGCGCGAAAACCCGCCCGCCGCCCGGTCCGATCACCAGGCTGCCGCGGCTCCTGCTCGCCCAGGGCGGCGTGCTGATCAAGGCCGGCGACGAGATCGTCGGCGCCATCGGCATCAGCGGCGCGCGCGGCAACAATATGGACACGGCCTGTGCGCGCGCCGGCGTCGACAAGATCAAGGATCGGCTCAAGTAGCGGGAGGGATGGCCATGACATCGATACGCAGCCAAGCTTTTCAAATGTGCGGCCGCGCTCGCCATCGCGGCGTCGGCGCAACCTGCGGCCCGGGCCGAAGGGCTGGTGAGCGCCAAGCGCCTGTCCGCCGCGCTCGCGGCCGAGCTGGTGCTGGGCGCGGTCACGGCCTGCGCGCAGAAGAGCTATCACGTGGGCGCAGTCGTGCTCGACTATAGCGGCGTGCAGCAGGCGGCGTTGCGCGGCGATGGCGCCGCCGCGCAGAACGTCCTCAACGCCATCGACAAGGCCTATACGGCCGCGAGCTTCGGCATGGATACCGCCGAGCTGGTCGAGCGCGCGAAGGGCGGCCGGGTGTCGAGCGCGTTCGCCAAGGTGCCCCACCTGTTGCTCAACGCCGGCGGCGTGGTGATCAAGGTCGGCGACGAGGTCATCGGGGCGCTCGGCGTGAGCGGCGCGCCCGGCGGCGACAATGACGTGGTCTGCGCCAAGGCCGCGCTCGAGAAGATCAAGGACCGGATGAGGTGAGCCCGCTCTCACGCACCGCGCCCTGAAGTCGTCTATGGCGAGACGCCCTCGACCGCATAGTCGTGCAGGGTCGCGTATTTCTCGCCGATCGCGAAGGCGGCTTTCGTGGCCGGTGCGTTCCACCACGCTTGCGCCTTATCCAGGTTCTCGAACTGCAGCACGACGACGCGGTTTGCCGTCAGCGCGCCATGCATGGCAATCGTCTTGCCGCCGCGTGCGAGAAATTTGCCGCCTGCGTCCTCGATCGCTTTCGTGACCGGCGGAATGAAATCCTTGGTATATCCGGCTTGGTCGTTCACGATGTTGTCGGCAATGACGTAGGCCGGGGGCTTGGCCTGCGCATGAAGGGCTTCAACCGCGAAAGCCCCGATGGCGATGCCGCCGACCAATGTCATTCCGAACGTGAGGTGCCGGTTCATTGTCCGCTCCTTGGTTGAGGGATGAAAGACCGCGAAAATGTGTGCACCACCTAATTCTCGCCGCCGGCGCCGGTGAGCGCCATCGCCTCGTTGGCGGCCTTCACCACCTCGGGCGGCAGCTTGTAGGCGTCCTGCAGGAGCCGGGCGATCTTGTCGCCGTCGACGTCCTGGATCTCGAGATGTTGCCGGTCGGCTTCGGCGATGAAGGCGGGATCGCTCATGGTGTCGTGAAAGGCCTTGCGCAACGCCGCCACGGTGTCGGGCGGCGTGCCGGGCGGCGCCAGGATCGGCCGGTCCATGCCCATGGGGGCCAGGATCAGCTGCAGCACGGCCTTGGTGCGCGCGTCCTTGGCGAACTCGATCACCGCCGGCGAATCGGGAAATTCGGGATCGCGCTCGAGCGCGATCTGGATGGGCACCGAGACCTTCTTCTGCGGAAACCAGGTCGGGCGCGTCGACTTGATGGAGGAGATCAGCCCGCCGCAGCGGCCCTGCACCTCGCCGCGCTCCATCGCCAGATAGACGTCGTTGCCGCCCTTGTAGCCCGAGATCACCTTGATGTGGGTGCCGAACAGCTTGTCGAGCATGGCCGGCATGGTCTCCATCTGCGAGCCCGCGCCGGTGCCGCCGACGATGAACTCCTTGTCGATGAGATCCTGCCAGGTGGTGATCCCGGAAGCGGTCCAGGACACGCAGATGCCGGTCGCCGCATTGATGCTGCCGATCCAGTTCATCTGCCGGGGATCGAAATTGGCGCCCTTGATGCCGTAGAGCGGCGCGAACGGCACGCTCGAATGCACCAGCCCGATGGTGGTGCCGTCCTTGGGCGCGACGCTCTGCAGGTAGAGCATCGCCCGGATGCCGCCGGCGCCGGGCATGTTCTGGACGATGATGTGCGGATTGCCCGGAATGTGGGCGCTGAAATGCGGCGCGAAGGCGAGCGCATAGGCGGAATAGCCGCCGCCGGCGCCGGCGCTGAGGATCCAGTTGATCTGCTTGCCTTTGTAGAAATCGGCGATCTGGTCCGCGGATGCGGCGCTCGCGCCGAGCGCGAGGCCCAGCGTGCGCAGCGGCGGATATCGGAAATTTCCAGCGCATCGTTCAAGTCCTTCTCATGGCTCCCGTGCGCACCGAAAACGATCGTGCCGGCACGGACTCCGATCAACCAAGAACCGCGTAGGGTGGGCAAAGGCGCCATTCGCGCCGTGCCCACGCGAAGTCTATCACCGATCGAGCCGCTCCGCGTGGGCACGGCGGACCCGGCATAGTGCGACAATCGAAGTCTTGTGGCCGCCTTTGCCCACCCTACAGCTTCAGTCCGCCATCACATCGATCAATATGCCGTCCGGATCCGCCAGGCAGTGCTGACCGAGCGAGCAGCTGCGCTCGAACAGCTTCGCCAGCGCCGCGCCCTCCTTGCCGGTGCCGACCGGAGCCGGCGCCAGGCGGGGATTGTCGTCGGCGATGCGCTGGACGTCCGCCTTCAGGGCCTCGAGGCTCTCGACCTTGAAGCCGATATGATCCATGCCGGGCGTGATGATGCCGGTCGCGTCGTAGTCGGTGATGTCCCATGGCATGATGACCAGCGTCACGTGGCCGTCGGTCAGATAATGATTGGCGTCGCCTTCCTGCTTGTCCACGTTGCTGGGCGCGAGCTCGAACACGTCGCGATAGAATTCGGCCATCGCATCGGGCCGCATGGTGCGCATCGCCACATGATTGATGTGGCGCGGATTGGCCTTGCCGTCGTTCTCCACATAGATCGAGGTGCGGTTCGCCATGTCCTTCTGGGAAATGTCGAACACGTTGCCGTCCGGGTCATGGGTGGTGATGCCGGCGAAGGGGCGGTTGGAGGGGCGCTTGAGCCACTTCACGGTCGGATATTTCGCGCGCATCCGGTTGAACACCGTCTCGCAATCGTCGACCTGGATGCCGAAATGATCGAGCCCGGCCGAGCGTCCGGCGCGGCGCGGATTGATATTGAGCCCGACATAGCCGTCGCCCACCGTCACGGCCCGGCCGGGGCGGGTCTTGGGCGAGGTCTTCATGCCGAACACCGCCTCGTAGAACTGGGCGAGCTGCGCGTAATTGTCGCTGACGATGGCGACGTGGTTGATCTTGGAAAACATGGGCGGTCTCCGGGGCGGAACAATTCGGCTTTCTCGGTGCTGAGCTTATGGCTGATATTGCAGAAGTTTGCCCGATTTTTCCAGGGCGCAGGCGGCGGGAATTCGTCGCGCCCTCCCACGGGCCTCAAGGAACCTGGCGGCGGCGGGCAAGCGTTCCGCGCTTGACCGCGGCGCGGCGATCCGGTCATTTTGGCTCGAGAATTACCGCCGCTGGAGAAGACCGATGACCCACCCGCCTTGGCGCAAGCGGTTCCCCGCCTTGCTGTTGCTGGCCCTCACGGGCATCGGTGGCATCGGCGCGGCGACGTTCCCGGGCGCGCGCGCCAGCGCCCAGACGGTCGAGCAGTTCTACAAGGGCCGCACGATCACGCTCTATGTGGCGAGCGCGCCCGGCGGCATCAACGACCTCACGGCCCGGCTCATCGCCAAGCACATGCCGAATTTTCTCGCCGGCAAGCCGACCATCGTGGTGCAGAACCTCGCCGGCGCCAACGGCCTCGCGCTCGCCAACCGTCTCTATGTCAACGCCGAGAAGGACGGCTCGGCGATCGCGATCCTGGAGCGCGGCACGCCCCAGCTCGCCATCCAGGGCGATCCCAATGTGCGGTTCGATCCCTTGAAGCTGACCTGGCTCGGCAGCGTGTCGTCCTACGCCAATGACGCCTATCTGCTGCAGGTGAATGCGAGCTTCCCGGCCAAGACCGTCGCCGATCTCGAGAAGCCCGGCACTCCGGCCCGGCTCGGCACCACCGGGGCGGGCGCGACCAATCTGATCTTCTCGATCATCGCCCGGGACGTTCTGCACCTCAACGTGCAGATCGTGCGCGGCTATGCGGGCGCGGCGGCCGTCTTCCTGGCGCAGCAGCGCGGCGAGGTCGACGGGCAGATCAACGGGGTGAGCGCGCTCAAGGCCGGCCAGAGGTCGCTGTGGGAGGCCGGGGCCTTTCGCCCGCTGGTGGCGTTCAGCCGCACCACCCGCCTGCCCGAGCTGCCGGAGGTGCCGATCGGGCGCGAGCTGACCAAGGATCCCAAGGCGCTGGCGCTGATCGCCTTCGCGGAGGCGCCCTTCTTCATGGCCTTGCCGATCGCGGCGCCGCCCGATTTGCCGCCCGATCGCGCCAAGGCCCTGCAAGGCGCCTTCATGGACATGAGCCGCGACCCGGCCTTCGTGGCCGATGCGCAAAAGCTCGGGCTCGATGTGAGCCCGATCGACGGCGATGCCGTGGTCAAGCTCATCTCCCAAATGGCCGCGACCCCGAAGGACGTGATCGCGCAATTCAACGAGATGGTGGCGCCGAAGTAAGGCGCTGGCGCCGAAATGAGGCGATGGCGGCCGGCTCGGCTCAAGGGCCTGACGGCGCGCCCTCCCGCCAGCGGCTGCGCAGCCAGAACCCGAACCACACCGCCAGCACCGCCGCCAGACCGAACCAGGTGAGCGCGTATTGCAGATGGTCGTCCGGCAGGTTGACCTTGAGCGGACCGGGTTGCGGCAGGCCGCCCGGCGGCGACGGGCTCTCCAGCTCGATGAAGAAGGGCGCCACCTCGCCCCATTTCTTGGCTTGCGCGATGGCCGATGGATCGCGCACGAACCAGAGATTATGGCCGGGATCGGCTTGCGGCATGAACCATCCGGCCGCTTCCGGCCAGCGCATGACCCCCACCATGTCGAGCGGGCCCGCGACCTCGCCGGCCGCGCGGCTCGCCTTGTCCTGCCGGCCCTCCGGCACGAAGCCACGGTTGACCACGATCAGGCCGCCGCCGGCAAGCCGCGCCGGCGCGAAGATCCAGTAGCCGGAGCCCGACACGTCGGGACGGAAGGCCGAGCCGCTGGTGAAGACCAGCGCTTCCTGGTCGGGCAGGAACTGCGCAGTGAAGCGCACGCGGCGGTATTCGTCCTGCTCCTGCGCCAGGCTCGGCCAAGCCGCGGGCGGCGGCAACGCGGCCGGCGCGGCCGCCAGGCGTTGCTCCAGGGTGTCGATCAGCCCTTCCTTCCAGGCCTTGCGATCGAGCTGCCAATTGCCGAGGCCGAGGAGGACCGCGAACACGATCAGCGCCGCGATCCCCGGCACCACCACGCCGGCGAGCCGGCGGCGCGCTCGCGCACTGCCGTTCACGGCGCCTTGCCGCCATGCGGATTGCCGCCATGCGGATCGCCGTCGGACGGCCGGCCTTCCGCCGCCTGGTGGTGATACTGCAGCGCGATCATGAGACCCTTCATGGCGCGCAGCGGCCAAAGCGTCGTGATCAGGATCAAGGGGCCCCAACAGCAGCGCATGCACCCAGTAGGGCGGCTCGTACAGCATCTCGACCACCAGGGCGGCGCCCACCACGATGAAGCCGGCGATGAGAATGACGAACACCGCCGGGCCATCGCCGGAATCGGCAAACGAATAGTCGAGCCCGCAGCGCTCGCAACGCGGCGCCAGCGTCAGGAAGCCGCGGAACAGCCTGCCCTTGCCGCAGCGCGGGCAACGGCCGGCAAGTCCCCGCCCGACCGGCAGATGCGACGCGGAAGCGATCTTCATCCGGCATGACGCAGGGCCCAGCAAGCGGCGCGCAGCGGCTCGCCCCGGTCCGGCTTGCGGCGGCCGGGACGCAGCTCGTAGGGCGCAATCGCTTTATTGCGCCATCAGCCTCGCCGAGCGGCGAGCGGCGCAATAAAGCGATTGCGCCCTACCCCGCCGCGCCGTCAGGCGGCGGCGTGCTCCGCGCCCGAGCCCCACACGTAGATGCAGGCGAACAGGAACAGCCACACCACGTCGACGAAGTGCCAATACCAGGCCGCGAACTCGAAGCCGAGATGCTGCGTCGGCGTGAATTGGCCCGCATAGGCGCGGATCAGACAAACGATCAGGAAGGTCGATCCGATGATGACATGGGCGCCGTGGAAGCCGGTCGCCATGAAGAAGGTGGCGCCGTAGATGTGGCCGCTGTAGTGGAACGCGGCGTGGTAATACTCCCAGCCCTGCACGCAGGTGAATGAAAGCCCGAGCGCGATGGTCAGGATGAGCCCCCATTTGAGGCCCTCGCGGTCGTTCTCCAACAGCGCGTGGTGCGCCCAGGTCACGGTGGTGCCGGAGGTGAGCAGGATCAGGGTATTGAGCAGCGGCAGGTGCCAGGGGTCGAAAGTCTCGATGCCCTGGGGCGGCCATGTTCCGCCGAGAAACTGATCGCGCACGACCTGGTGGACGTCGGCCGGAAACAGCGCGGTATTGAAATAGGCCCAGAACCAGGCGACGAAGAACATGACCTCGGAGGCGATGAACAGGATCATCCCGTAGCGATGGGAGATCTGCACCACGCGCGTGTGGTAGCCGTCGTAGGTCGCCTCGCGGGCGACGTCGCTCCACCAGCCGAACATGGTGTACAGGGTGCCGAGCGCGCCGGCGGCGAAAATCCACGGCGCGGCGGCGAACATGTGGTGCATCCAGGTTATGAGGCCGACCGCCAGCACGAAGGCCGAGACGGCGCCGATCGCCGGCCAGGGGCTCGGATCGACCAGGTGATAGTCGTGGTGCGGCTTGGCGTGGGCATCGGCCATCGTTTTTCTCTCCGTCTCTCTTTCGCGTCTGCCGCCGGGCGCGAAGCGCGCCACGCCGGCCCTGATCGTATCAGCTCCGTCCGGGAGCAATTGCGGGCTTCACCTCGACGCGCGGCGGTTCCGACTGGCGCACCGCATACATCGTATAGGACAAGGTGATGCTGTCGAGGTCGTCCTGATCGTGGTCCTGCACCAGCTTGGGGTCGACGAAGAACACGACCGTCATGTCGCGCTTCTCCCCCGGCGCGAGCGTCTGCTCGGTGAAGCAGAAGCAGTTGATCTTGGAGAAGTAGGCCCCGACCGTCGGCGGCGTGACGTTGTAGGAGGCCTCGCCGACGGTCGTGCGGGCCGATTCATTGACCACCGTGTAGCCCACCGTGACGACCTCGCCGATCCTGGCCTCGATCGAGGTCTGGTCCGGCTCGAACCGCCACGGCAGGTTGCCGCTGACATTGGCGTCGAACCGGATCGTGACCTTGCGGTCGAGCACGGCGGCCGGCGCCGAGGTCGCGACCTGGGTGGTGCCTTGAAATCCGGTGGCACGGCAGAACCAATTGTAGAACGGCACGGCCGCGAAGGCCGCCCCGACCATGGTGGCCACGAACACCCCGCAGGCGGCCGCCACCGCGAGATCGCGGCGGCGCAGCGCGCCGGTGTGGCTGGAATTGCGGTCACTCATCGCATCGGGCTCTTGGCATCGGGCTCTCGGTCGATGTCCTCGTCGGTCGCTGTCTCGATCCGCGGGCGTCATGGCTGATTCAACACGCCCGGTCCCTTCACCAGCGTGACGATGTAGAACAAGACGACCAGCGCGCCGAGCGCGACCGCGATCGCGATCGAGCGCGCGCGCCGCTTGCGCTTCTGCTCCTCGGTGAGGACGATCCGTACCGGCTTGTCGTCCATGTCACCTCGTCCATCACCCCGCGCCCTCATACCGTCGCATGGCCGAGGGGACCACCCACCACGCCCTCGACCAGGAGGACGGCGAAAAGAACGAAGAGGTAGAGGATCGAGAAGCCGAACAGCCGCTTGGCGAACGAGGCCGCCTTCGGGCCGGCGCCTTCGGCGCACAGGCGCCAGGCCAGCGCCACCATCAAGCCGCCGGCGACGAGCGCGGTCACGCCATAGATCGCGTCCGCATAGCCCAAGAGCCAAGGCGCCGCGCCGATCGGAACCAGGGAGAGCGAATAGAGCAGGATCTGGCGTCGCGTCTCCGCCGCCCCGGCCACCACCGGCAGCATGGGAATGCGGGCGCGGGCGTAATCCTCGGTGCGGTTGAGCGACAGCGCCCAGAAGTGCGGCGGCGTCCAGAAGAAGACCAGCAGGAACAGCAGGACCGGCTCGATCCCGATGCTGCCGGTCGCCGCCGCCCAGCCGATCATGGGCGGAAAGGCGCCGGCGGCGCCGCCGATCACGATGTTCTGCGGCGTCGCGCGCTTGAGCCACATCGTGTAGACGACGATGTAGAAGAAGATCGTGAAGGCGAGCAGCAGCGCCGCCAGCCAATCGACCAAGAGGCCGAGCACGACCACGGAGCCGACCGCCAGCGTCATTCCGAACGCCAGCGCCTCGCGCGGAGCGACCCGGCCGCTGGGGATCGGCCGCCGGGCGGTGCGGCTCATCACCGCGTCGATATCGGCATCGAACCACATGTTGAGCGCGCCGGCGGCGCCGGCCCCCACCGCGATGCACAACAGCGCCGTGAAGGCGATCACCGGATGGATGTGCCCGGGCGCGACCAGAAGACCGACCAGGGCGGTGAACACCACGAGCGACATCACCCGCGGCTTCATCAGCGCGAGGTAGTCCCCGACGCTGGCCTCGCTCACCAGATGGATAGCGGCGAGCGAGCCGGGCTGCGGATGATGATCGAGCGCGGAAATGTCAGTCACGGTTGCTCAGGCTCATCTGATGAGCGGCAGTTCGCTGTACTGATGGAACGGCGGCGGCGAGGACAGGGTCCATTCCAGCGTGGTCGCGCCGGGTCCCCAGGGATTGTCCGCCGCCCTCTCCTTGCGGATGAAGGCCTGCGCCACGCCGAAGAAGAACACCAGCGTGCCGAACCCCGAGATGAAGGAGCCGACCGAGGACACCATGTTCCATCCCGCATAGGCATCCGGATAATCGACGATGCGCCTGGGCATGCCGGCGATCCCGAGGAAGTGCTGCGGGAAGAACGTGAGATTGACTCCCACGAAGGTGAGCCAGAAGTGCAGCTTGCCGATGGTCTCGTTGTACATGTAGCCGGTCATCTTCGGGAACCAGTAGTACCAGCCCGCGAAGATGGTGAAGACCGCCCCGAGCGACAGCACGTAGTGGAAATGCGCCACCACGTAATAGGTGGCGTGCAGCGAGCGATCGACGCCGGCATTGGCGAGCACGACGCCCGACACGCCGCCGATGGTGAACAGGAAGATGAAGCCGATCGCCCACAGCATCGGCGTCTTGAACTCGATCGAGCCGCCCCACATCGTGGCGATCCAGGAGAATATCTTCACGCCGGTGGGGACCGCGATCACCATGGTGGCGAGGATGAAATAGGCCTGCACGCCGACCGACATGCCGACCGTGTACATGTGATGCGCCCAGACCACGAAGCCGATGCCGCCGATGGCGACCATCGCATAGGCCATGCCGAGATAGCCGAACACCGGCTTCTTGGAGAAGGTCGCGATGACCTGGCTGACGATGCCGAACCCCGGCACGATCAAAATGTAGACCTCCGGATGGCCGAAGAACCAGAACAGGTGCTGGTACAGGAGCGGATCGCCGCCGCCGTCGGGCGAGAAGAACTTGGTGCCGAAGTTGCGGTCCGTCAGCAGCATGGTGATGCCGCCCGCCAGCACCGGCAACGACAGCAGCAGCAGGAACACCGTCACCAATTGCGACCAGACGAACAGCGGCATCTTGTGCAGCGTCATGCCGGGTGCGCGCATGTTGAAGATGGTGGTGATGAAATTGATCGCGCCCAGGATCGACGAAGCGCCGGCGAGATGAATCGACAGGATGGCGAAATCGACCGCCGGTCCGGGATGCCCGGTGGTCGACAGCGGCGCATAGATGGTCCACCCGGTACCGGCGCCCAACCCGCCCGGCTCGCCTTCGACGAACATCGAGGTCAAGAGCAGCGCGAACGAGGCCGGCAGCAGCCAGAACGAGATATTGTTCATGCGCGGAAACGCCATGTCGGGCGCTCCGATCATCAGCGGCACGAACCAATTGCCGAAGCCGCCGATCATCGCCGGCATCACCATGAAGAAGATCATGATCAGGCCGTGCCCGGTGATGAACACGTTGTATTGGTGGTTTTCCATGAGATGCATGCCGGGCTTCATCAGCTCGAGCCGAATGGCCATCGACAGCAGGCCGCCGATCAGGCCGCCCATCAGCGCAAACGCAAGGTACATCGTGCCGATGTCCTTGTGGTTGGTCGAATAGACGAAGCGCCGCCATCCGGTCGGATTTGCGTGTGCGCCGTGATCGTGTGCGCCATGGTCGTGTGCGCCATGGTCATGCGCGCCATGGTCATGCGCGCCATGGTCGTCGTGTGCCCCGTGGGTCGTTGCCGGTGTAGCCATTGTCAGTTCCTTCCGACGTCCAGTCCTTCCGCCATTGCGCTCACCGCTCCCGCGGCGCTATCTGGCGGCTGATTGATCAGCGTCCGCGACCGCGGTCGGCGCGGTTCGCTCCACGCCGGTCGTCTTCCAATCGGGCCGCTTGTTGGCGGCGTCCACCCACTCGTTGAACGCCTGCTCGCTCACCACCCGCACCGCGATCGGCATGAAGGCGTGATCCCTGCCGCACAGCTCCGAGCATTGGCCGTAATAGACGCCCTCGCGCGTGGCCTTGAACCAGGTCTCGTTGAGCCGGCCCGGAACGGCGTCGATGCGGATGCCGAACGAGGGAACCGCGAAGGAATGAATGACCTCGGCCCCGATCACCTGCACCCGCACGATCTTGTTGATGGGCACCACCAGCTCGTTGTCGACCGCCAGCAGGCGCGGCTGGTCGGGCTTGCGGTCCTTCTCCTGCAGCATCAGCGAATCGAACTCGAACTTGCCGTTGTCCGGATAGGAATAGGTCCAATACCACTGCTTGCCGGTCGCCTTCACGGTGATGTCGGCGGGCGGCGTGTTGATCTGATGGAACAAGAGGCGGAACGAGGGCACCACGATGATCGCCAGGATGACGACCGGGACCACCGTCCAGATCACCTCGATGCGTCGTATTGTGCGTCACCCGCGAGGGCGTCGGATTGGCGCGCGCGTTGAAGCGCACCATGACGATGACCAGGAGGGCGAGAACGAAGGCCGAGATGGCGGTGATGACGTAGAGCAGGAAGGTCATGGAACGAGGTGATCTCATCCATCACCGGCGTCGCCGAGTCCTGAAAGCCGAACTGCCAGGGTGTCGCCAGCCCGTAGGCGGCGAACGCCGTCTCGCCGCCTGCCAGGAGGGCCCCGATCGCGAGCGCTCCGATCACGACCGCCACGGCGGCCAATCGCTTGAAAACCAGCATCTTCGTCATCGCTCCTTCGATGAAGCCGCCATCCGGGTGGCCGCCGTCCGACGAGACCGGCATGCGACCACCGCGCGGTGCGCTCCTTGAACGTGTGGGCGGAACGCTTGGCCGAGCGCAGCGACCCCCCACAGGCGGCTCCTCGGCGGACATGCGGCGGGACCTTCAGGGAAATCCCAGCCCGTCAAACCACAATTCCGGCCATATCGCAATGCACCTTGTCGCAAACTCCGGATGACCCACCGTCCGCTCGAAGAGGGGCCGCGAACCGGCGGTTTCTCGCCCACATCCCGGACCCGATGCCGGCCGCAATGCAGGCGATTTACCAATGGTTGACGGCGCGGGGGCACCATGGTTTCGATCCATGGTCGAGGGCGTGATTCGAATTTTCCCCGGGCGGGGCGGCGTGCGAGGATCTGAGGCAGCTATGGGTTCATCCGACCCGGGAACACTCTTGCGCAGGATTGCGGTCGCCATCTCGACCGGCTCGGCGATGGCGGCGCTCGTTGTAACGCTCCTGGGAACGAGCGTTCCGGCCGCCGCCCAAGGGGTGGTCCGCTCCGTCTTCAACGACTGGCAAATCCGCTGCGACACCCCGCCCGGCGCCCAGGGCGAGCAATGCGCCCTGATCCAGAGCGTCACCGCCGAGGACCGCGCCAATGTCGGCATCACCGTGATCGTGCTCAAGACCGCCGATCAAAAGAGCCGGCTGATGCGCGTGGTCGCCCCCATGGGCGTGCTGTTGCCGTCCGGGCTCGGGCTCAAGATCGACCAGGTCGATGTCGGGCGCGCCGGCTTCGTGCGCTGCCTGCCGAGCGGCTGCGTGGCCGAGGTGGTCATGGACGACACCCTGATCAAGCAGCTGCGGACCGGCACCACCGCGACCTTCATCATCTTCCAGACCCCCGAGGAAGGCATCGGATTTCCGATGAGCCTCAAGGGGTTCGGCGAGGGTTACGACAAGCTGCCTTAAGCCCGCGCGTACGGTAGGGCGCAATCGCTTTATTGCGCCGCTTGGCCAAGCCCCGAGGCCGTTGCGGAATTGGCGAGGCCGATGGCGCAATAAAGCGATTGCGCCCTACGACAGGCGGGACGCGCTCCCGGCGCCGCAACGGCGCGCAGGCCCTCGCAACCTGGGCGGCGGGCGACTATCTTGCCGACAGCAGCCCCGAACCCAAGGCTCAACCATGACCGCACCGACCATCTCGCTCATCGACCGCGCCGGCCTCGACCGTGACGACGTCCGCCGCCATTTGGGGCACGGCCTGCAAGGCGCCGACGACGGCGAGCTGTTCCTCGAATATTGCCAATCCGAGATGCTGGGCTTCGACAATGGGCGGCTCAAGCAGGCCACCTACGACACCTCGCAGGGCTTCGGGCTGCGCGCCGTCAAGGACGAGGCCGTGGGTTATGCGCATGCCTCCGACCTGTCCGAGCCCGCGCTCGCCCGCGCCGCGGAAGCGGTCCGCGCCGTCAAGGGCGGCTATAGCGGCCACTATGCCGAGCCGCCGGGGCGCACCAATGTCCGCCTCTATGGCGACGACAATCCGCTCGGCGCTCCCAGCTTCGAGACCAAGGTGCGGCTGTTGGAGACCATCGATGCCTATGCGCGGGCCAAGGATCCGCGCGTGCGGCAGGTGACGGTCTCCTTCGGCACCTCCTGGCAGGTGGTCGAGATCCTGCGCGCCGACGGCGAGACCTATCGCGACATTCGGCCGCTGGTGCGCGTCAACGTGTCGGTCGTGGCGGGCGACGGCAACCGGCAGGAGGTCGGCAGCTACGGCTATGGGGGACGCGAGGGCTTCGAGCGGTTCATGGCGGCAGAAAGCTGGCAGCACGCGGTCGAGGAGGCCACGCGCCAGGCATTGGTCAACCTGGAGGCGGTGCCGGCGCCGGCCGGCGAGATGGATGTCGTGCTCGGACCCGGCTGGCCGGGCGTGATGCTGCACGAGGCGGTCGGGCACGGCCTCGAAGGCGACTTCAACCGCAAGCAGACCTCCGCCTTCGCCGGGCTCATGGGCCAGATGGTGGCGGCCAAGGGCGTGACCGTGGTCGACGACGGCACGCTGGTCCAGCGCCGCGGCTCGCTCTCGATCGATGATGAGGGCACGCCCACCAACCGCACCGTGCTGATCGAGGACGGCGTCCTGGTCGGCTACATGCAGGACCGCCAGAACGCGCGCCTCATGGGCATGAAGCCGACCGGCAACGGCCGGCGCCAGAGCCACGCCCATGTCCCCATGCCGCGCATGACCAACACCTACATGCTGGCCGGCGAGCGCGACCCGGCCGAGATCATCGCTTCGGTCAAGAGCGGCATCTATGCGGTCAATTTCGGCGGCGGGCAGGTCGACATCACGTCGGGCAAATATGTGTTCCAGGTCACCGAGGCCTACCGCATCGACAACGGCAAGCTCGGGGCGCCGCTCAAGGGCGCCATGCTGATCGGCAACGGACCGACCGACCTCAAGCGCATCAGCATGGTCGGCAACGATCTCAAGCTCGACACCGGCGTCGGCACCTGCGGCAAGAACGGCCAGGGCGTGCCGGTCGGGGTCGGCCAGCCGACGCTGCGCCTGGATCGCATCACGGTCGGCGGAACCGGCTGAGCGCACGGCGCTTTCGTTCACCGGCTTCTGAGACGGAGCGCTACCGCACCACGCCCGAGATGCAGCAAGGACGGTGCAGCGGGCTGGTCACCCGGTCCTTGAGGAAGCAGGTGGCGGCGGGGCCGACATAGCCGGGCCGCGCATAGGTCCAGGCCCGGCATTGCGCTTCACCGCGTGCAGGCGGCGGCGCAGCTCTTGCCGCTCGGATCGGCCGGAAGCTCGAGGCTGCGGTAGTCGCCGCCGACGCGGTCGATGCCGAACTCGATCGGATCGCTGCGCGGCTCGATGACGCCGGCGCCGCGCACGCCCGATACGCAGCACGCCCGAGGCGACGCGCGGCGGTACGCGCGATTTGAGCCAGCAGATCGCGAGCGCGTTCTCGGTCACCGGATAGGAGAAGGCCCAGGCACGGCAGCGCCGGTCGCCCTCGCAACGTGCGGCACACTGGGCCGGATCGCCGGAGTGCACCGGGAAGCTGGTATAATCGCCCCCGAGCCGGTCGAAGCCGACCTGCGCCCGCGCCGGAGCGAGCGCAGCGAGGGCGGCGAGCAGCATCATGAGGACGCCCGTCAATATCACGCCGCCGCGTCGCATACGCCGAGCCTTCCTGTGCGGCCGCCCCCGCATGCGAGCCATGTTAGATAACCAGGCGACCCGAGGCGAGGGCCACGATCGCCACCGCGCCGCGATTTAACACTTCCTTTATGCGGGGTTGCGACACCACCGGGGACGCCGTCCTGGAACCATCCCGACGATGAATTCGGGCGTCCTCACGCCCAGCGTCAATAAGCGTATTCGGTGTAGATCGGGTCGACGGAACCGCCCCAGGGCCCGTGATATTTCTCCAACAGCTCTTGCGCCGGGGTGATCCCGCGCGCAACGAATTCCTGCAGCGGGCGCAGGTAGCGCGTCTCGTCGCGGCCGTTGCGGTCGAGCCGCCGGCGCCGGCGCAGCCCTTGCTCGGACATCGCCAGCGTCGCCTTGGCGAGCTGCAGGACGCTGCGCCCCCGGATGGTGGCCTGGAAGCCGCGGCGGGGCACCTCGTCGCGCAACTGCTGGCGTTCCGGCGCGCTCCAATCCTTGACCAGGTCCCAGGCGGCGGTGAGCGAATCGTCGTCGTACAGGAGACCCACCCAATAGGCCGGCAATGCCGGCAACCATCGCCACGGTCCGCTGTCGGAGCCGCGCATCTCCAGATAGCGCTTGAGCCGCACCTCCGGAAAGATGGTCGAGATATGGTTGGCCCAATCCGAGATGGTGGCGCGCACGCCCGGCATGCCGGCGAGCTTGCCGGCCATCAGGTCGCGGAACGACTGGCCGGAGACGTCGACATAGCGCTCGCCGTGCTTGATGAAATACATGGGCACGTCGAGCGCGTAGTCGACCCAGCGCTCGAAGCCCATCCCGGGCTCGAACGCCCAGGGCAGCATGCCGGAGCGATCGGGATCGGTGTCGCGCCAGATCTCGGAGCGAAACGACAGAAAGCCGTTGGGCTTGCCCTCGGTGAACGGCGAATTGGCGAACAACGCGGTCGCCACCGGCTGCAGCGCGAGCGCCACGCGCAACTTCGCCACCATGTCGGCTTCGGAGGAGAAATCCAGATTGGTCTGCACCGTGCAGGTTCGATACATCATGTCGAGGCCGAGCTTGCCGACCTTGGGCATGTAACCGGTCATGATCCGATAGCGCCCCTTGGGCATCATCGGCATGTCGGCGCGGCTCCAGCTCGGCGTCATGCCGACGCCGAGAAAGCCGATGCCGAGCGGAGCCGCCACCTCCTTCACCTGCGCGCGATGCGCCATCACCTCGGCCGAGGCCTGATGCACGGTCTCGACCGGCGCGCCCGAGAGCTCGAACTGGCCTCCCGGCTCGAGCGAGATCGCGCCGCCGCCGGTCACGTCGAACAGGCCGATGATGTTGCCTTCCTCGATGATCGGCTCCCAGCCGAGCAGGTGCTGCATGCCTTCGAGCAGCGCGCGGATGCTGCGCCTCCCTTCATAGGGCACGGGGCGGCGTCCCTCGACCGTGAAGGCGAATTTCTCGTGCTCGGTGCCGAGGCGAAATTGCGATCTCGGCTTGATACCGGCTGCGAACCACGCGACGAGCTCATCGCGCGTCTCGATCGGCGTCATATCGACTTGGTCACGAGCCATGCAGGGGGAACCGGCGAATTGGGCCGCGACCTTATGGCGCCGCGCCCGGGAGAGCAATCACATAAGCCTCGCGCCGGCGGCTTCAAGCGCCGGCGCCGGCGCCGGCTGCGACCGCCCGTCGGCCAAGGGCGCGGGCGTCCGGTCGGGGGCATTCGCGAGCGGGCCGGGCAGGTTGCGCCAATCGTCCACGAATTCGAGTTCATGCTGGTCGGGAAAACCGATGGTGTCCACGACCAGCTCGCCATTCTCGCAATGGCCAACCAATTCCCCGGACCAGGAAGATTTCGGATCGACCGAATGCGGCACGTCCAAAAAAATGCGGCGCACCTATCGCTCAGCTAGGCCACACCGACGGCGCGAGCCGGCGGCCGCGCGGAAACGTCGGCCGCCTTGATGCCCGGCCAGAATGCTTCCGCGATGCTGAGGACGCGCGGCGTATACCCCTGGGCGGCGGCATACTGCATGAATTTGTCCAGCGTATGTGCGTTGGGGGCGAGACCCTCCCGCCACGGATTCTTGCCGAAGCGCTGCTCTTCCTCCTCCAGGATCAATTGTGCCGTCGGAAAGAGCAGCCGCTTCGGATAATCGTATTCTCTGCGGCAGAAAGCGTCGGCGGCCTCGAAGGCATTGATGAGGCTGTCGACGATCCACGGCTCGCGCTCCAGCAGCGCTTCGCGGACCACGAGGGTGTGCGTGATCGGGAAAATTCCCGTAGCTGCAAAATAGTGCTCGACTGCCGATCGGCACGGCTCGAAGAGACGCCGGATCCGCGGGTCGCCGGCACGGAAGGAATCCGGGACATTGGGTGAAATCAGCGCGTCCACGTCCCCCTTCAGCAGCATGTCCTCGGCGTCCTCACCCGTGACGGTCACCTCGACATCGGCTGACGCCTGGAAGCCCGCGCCTTCCGGATCGGTGGTGAACCAATGAAGCTGGTTCGGCTTCACGCCGTGGAATTCCTGCAGGATGCCGCGCGCCCACAGGCCGATCGTCAGGCGATAGCGGTCCATGCCGATCCGCTTGCCGATCAAGTCGCCGGGTTCCTTGATCCCGGAATTCGCTCCGCAATAGATGTAGGGCTGAGCGAACATCCGCATCGGAAATATCGGCAACGCATAGACCGGCTCGTTGCGGGATCGGGCCATGGCGTACCAGGACAGCGACATCTCGGCGACGTCGAACTCTTCGTAGACCGGACGCAGACAGGCCTCTCCGCGGGCAGCCGTATAAAAGCTCGGATTGATGCCTTCCAATTTCACATCGCCATTGAGCAGCGGCCGGGTGCGGTGATAGTCGGCGACGCTGAGTGTCAGCTCGAGATCGGTTTTCATTGAGTTATTCTTTCGATCGGGACAGGCATTGGGGGCACGCCGGTGCCGACTTTATATCAAAAGCGAAGCTTGTTACATCCCATGGCGAGCGCCAGCTGCAGGCCCCGTAGGAGCTGCGGCCAGGGTATTACGAGAGCAAGGGGTGACCTATGACTTTTTGCGGCGATGGAAGGGCTTGGGGAAGAGCTCGGTTATTCATCATGATCATGAGCTTGCCCTTGGTCATCAGTCCGACCGTGAACGCGCAAGCGGCAGACGCGGAGCACCTTGTCGCGCTTTGCGCCAAAGCTGGAATCGAGCCAACGGCAGATGGGCGTGGAGCGGATCGCGAGCCCGGCAACCCGGTCCGCTTCCGATCAAACCGGCCCAGCGACTCATGTCGACAGCTCGATCACGATGTCGGTTTCGAACGACCTCGCGGTAAGCATTCCCGGTACCCTGAAGTATGTCCCGGATGAGCACATCTCGTTCCTGCCGGCGATTTACCCGGCAACCTACAATGTCATCGTCGCGGGTACCAACCAGGTCGGCAGGCAGCTTTTTGGCGACACGCTCGTCTTGCAGACGCGGGACTTCCTGAATTTCACCCTGGCGCCGGGCTTTGGCAATCCCGACCATGGCCAAGCGATCTTCTGGGCCCCTCGCACCATCGGCAGTCCCTGCAACTACGCCGGGGTCACCCACTTCGACGAGCAGTATGCCGCGCCCGGCGAAATCGTGCACGACCCGACGCGCGGGCCGGGTAATTTGATCATGATCTACGAGGCCGAGATCCATTGCCCGCACGCGTCCAAGGGCGCGGCAGCGGGCTGGGTCTCCGTCGGGGTGGCTCGCTCCACGGATGGCGGCAGAACCTGGCCCATGCCGGTTGCGAGGCCGGGCGTCGAGAACGACTGGCTGGAATACGGCAATGGCCGCTACGCGGGCGTAACGCTGCCCGGAACGCCGCCAACCACCGGTTTGGACAAGTTCTACGGGGATTCGCTACCGAGCGCATTCGTGGACGACATGGATCCGTCGGGCGATTACTACCTCTATGTGCCCTACCAATTCACCGGCTCGCCCGCGACCAAGCCGGACGCCTTCATCCACATGGCGCGCGCCAAGCTTGGTGACAAGTCGGGGCATCGGGTCGAAGGCCGCTCTGCAGTTCTACAAATGGCATGTGGATTCCAACGGAAAGGGCGGCTGGACGCAGGAAGGCCGCGGCGGGCTCGAAAGCGCCGTGATGACTTCGCCCTGCGTCGCAGGCCCGATGTCGGAAGGCCACGCGCAGATCGTGTACAACGATGCCCTGAGGCTCTACATGATGACCTTCACCTGCACCGAGCTCAATTGCGCTGCCGGGCAAGAATGCCCTGCCGTCAGCCTGTCGTGGTACTACTCGACCGCGACGAGCCTTGGCGGCGCAAGACTGGAGCCTCCCGCAGCTCATGCAGAACTCCACCCGCCCGGTCACGATGACGGGTCACGGGATGGGTCTGAGGAACGGCGTGTATGCCTCGTTCATGACGCCCGGACGCGAGCCGGGACACATCGGAATGACCGGCTATGCGCTTTTCCTCCGCGGGGACCCGATAGGCCCGCGCAACATGGCTGCAAGGACGTTCACCATAACCGCCCGATAGCGGCCCGCCTTGCGCGATGCGATCTCTTCTGGCTCGCTGCGAGCGAGGTCGCTTGCACGGGTGCAAATCAATGATTGTCTCGTTTGCTGCGACGCACCCACACATGGCTGCCATTGCGTGCGGCGGAGCGGGCGCCTCGTCGTCACGCGGCGGCGCGCCGGGGCGGCGCGAAGCGGCCGTAGAAGGTCTCGCCCTTGCCGCCATGTCCTTGAGCAGCCGCGAGGGCTTGAAGCGCGCCCCGTGCCGCTTCTTCCAGCCGCCGGCACAGCTCGACGAAGGGCTTGCTGCCCATCATGTCGATATAGCTGAGCGTGCCGCCGGAGAACGGCGCGAAGCCGAATCCGAGGATCGAGCCGACATCGGCTTCGCGCACATCGGTGATGACGCCCTCCTCCACGCAACGCGCGGTCTCCAGCGCCTGGATGACCAGGAGGCGCTGCTCGAGCTCCTCGACATCGATGGCGTCGGGGTCGAGCCCCGTCTCCTGCAGCTCGGGAGGCCCGGCCACAGCCGCTTCGGGCCGCTCTCGCGGTAGTCGTAGAAGCCCTTGCCGTTCTTGCGCCCGAGCCGGCCCCGCTTCTCCACCATTGCTCGAGCAGCGCTTTCTGCCGCGGATCGATCGCGCCGGGCGCCGAGATCGGCCTCGGTCGCCTTCACGATCTTCCAGGCGAGGTCGACCGCGACCTCGTCGTTGAGCGCGAGCGGGCCGACCGGCATGCCGGCCATGCGGGCGGCGTTCTCGATCATCGCCGCCGGCACCCCCTCGGCAGCATCAGATGGCCTTCGCGCAGATAGGTCCCGACCACGCGCGAGGTGTAGAAGCCGCGCGAATCGTTGACCACGATCGGCGTCCTCGGATCGCGCGCACGTAATCGAGCGCGGCGGCGAGCGCCGCATCCCCGGTCTCCTTGCCGATGATGATCTCGACCAGCAGCATGCGCTCGACCGGCGAGAAGAAATGCATGCCGATGAAGCTCGCCGGCCGCTCGACAATCTGCGCGAGCGAGGTGATCGGCAGCGTCGAGGTGTTGGAGCCGAAGATCACCTTGGCGCCGATCACCGCCTCGGTCGGGCGATCGCCTCGGCCTTGACGGCGCGGTCCTCGAACACCGCCTCGATGACCATGTCGCAGTCCTTGAGCGCGCCGTAATCGGCGGTCGCGGTGATGCGCGCCAGCACCGCATCGCGCTCCGCCGCCGTGGCGCGGCCGCGCTCGACCTGCTTGCTCATCAGCTTTTGCGAATGCTCCTTGCCGCTTGTCGGCGGATGCCTGGTCGCGATCGATCAGCACGACGTCGATGCCGGCGCGCGCCGTCACATAGGCGATGCCGGCGCCCATGAAGCCGGCGCCGATGACGCCGATCGCGCTTGAATCGCGTCGGCGGCACCTGCGCGGGCCGGCGCGCGCCCTTGTTGAGCTCCTGCAGGGAGACGAACAGCGAGCGGATCATGGCGGCCGCCTGCGGCGAGCGCAAAATCTTGGCGAACCAGCGCGACTCGACCTTGAGCGCCAGATCCATCGGCAATTGCAGTCCCTCGTAGACCACCTGCAGGATGGCGCGCGCGGCCGGATAATTGTCGTAGGTCTCGCGCCGGTAGATCGCGTTGGCGGCCGGGAACGTCATCATGCCGGCCTTGGAATAGACCGCCCCGCCGGGCAGCCGGAAACCCTCCAGGTCCCAGGCCGCCTTGGCGCCGCCGCCGCCCTTGATCCAGGCCTTGGCGCCGCCGATGAGATCGGAGGGTGGCGCGAGCGCATCGACGAGCTTCATGGTCTTGGCCCGCGCGGGGCGCAGCTGATCGCCCTTGAGCAGGAACTGCAGCGCGTCCGCCGGCTTCAACAGGCGGGCCACCCGCTGGGTGCCGCCGGCGCCGGGGAACAGCCCGATCTTGACCTCGGGCAGGCCCACGCGCGCCTTTTCGCTGTCGGCGGCGATGCGGTGGTGGCAGGCGAGGCAGAGCTCGAAGCCGCCGCCGAGCGCAGTGCCGTTGATGGCCGCCACCCAAGGCTTGCCGCAGGTCTCGATGCGCCGGTAGAGCTGCGACAGCTTGCGGCTCTCGGCGAACAGCCAGGCGATCGCGGCCTCCTCGCCGCGCGCCGCCACCATGTCGGCGAACTGGCGGCCGGATGTCTCCAGCATGGCGAGATCGGCGCCGGCGCAGAACGTCTCCTTGCCCGAGGTGATGACGACGCCCTTGATCGCGCCATCGCCCGCGGCCTCCTCCACGATGGCGCCGAGCTCCTCGATGACCTTCAAATCGATCACGTTCATCGAGCGGCCGGGGCTGTCCCAGGTGACGAGCGCGATGCCGTCGGCGTCGGTCTCGATCTTGAAGTTCACGTAAGGCATGAACGTCTCCCTTATGGCCTGGAGCGTGCGATCGTCAGCGCGGAAACGGCTCGCCGGATTTGTGGGTATAGATCAAGCCGCTCTCGTCCTTGCGAACCCGCAGATCGATGTCCGGATAGTCCACCTGCTCGCGCTCGCAGCGCGTTCCGATCTCGAGATAGACCGCATCCTTACCCGAGCGATTGACCAAGCAGTGGCCGTTGGGGACGCCGGCCTTGAATCCCGCCGCGTCGCCGGCCGCGAGCACGGTCTCGCCATCGTTCTCGCACAGCACCAGCGTGCCCTCGATGATGAATACGAACTCGTCCTCGGCGGCATGCCAATGGCGCTGGGCGGATTGCGCGCCCGGCTTCAGTCGGGTCAGGTTGACGCCGAACTGATCGAGGCCGACCGCATTGCCGAGCCGCTGGCGCGAACGGCCGGCCACCGCGGCGCGATACGGCTCCGGATAGCCAGAGGACGATTCCACTTTGACGCTCGCCATGTCGATCTTCGGCATTCCAGCCTCTCCAAATTTTCGCAGATCACACTCTCTCGATGATGGTCGCGGTGCCCATGCCGGCGCCGATGCACAAGGTCACCAGCGCGGTGGCGAGATTCCGCCGCTCGAGCTCGTCGAGCGCGATGCCCAGGATCATGGCGCCGGTGGCGCCGAGCGGATGGCCCATCGCGATCGCGCCGCCGTTCACATTGACCTTGGCAGGATCGAGATCGAAGGCCTGCAGATAGCGCAGCACCACGGCGGCGAAGGCCTCGTTGACCTCGATCAGATCGAGGTCCGCAAGCTGCATGCGCGCGCGCTTGAGCACCTTCCGGGTGACGTCGACCGGTCCGGTCAGCATCAGGGCCGGTTCCGAGCCCACATTGGCAAAGGCCCGGATGCGGGCGCGCGGCTGTGAGCTTGGCGGCGCGGCCGGCGGCACGGCTGCCGATGAGCACCGCGGCGGCGCCATCGACGATGCCGGAGGAATTGCCGGCATGGTGCACATGATTGACGGCCTCGATCTCGGGATGGGCCTGCACCGCGACCGCGTCGAAGCCGCCCATCTCGCCCATCTGCACGAAGGCGGCCTGCAGCTGGGCCAGCGACTGCATGCTGGTATTGGCGCGCATGTGCTCGTCCTTGGCGAGGATCGCCATGCCGTTGACGTCCCGAACGGTGAGCACGGAGCGGGCGAAGCGGCCTTCGTCCCAGGCCACCGCCGCGCGCTTCTGGCTCTCGACCGCATAGGCGTCGACGTCGGCGCGCGCGAAGCCGTATTTGGTGGCGATGAGATCGGCCGAAACGCCTTGCGGCATGAAATAGGACTTGAGCGCGATCGACGGATCGACCGGCCAGGCGCCGCCGGAGGCGCCGATGCCGATGCGGCTCATGGATTCGACGCCGCCGCCGATCGCCATGTCGTGCTGGCCGGACATGATCTGCGCGGCCGCGAAGTTGACGGCATCGAGCCCGGAGGCGCAGAAGCGGTTGATCTGCACGCCCGGAACGCTGTTGCCGTAGCCGGCCACGAGGGCGGCGGCGCGCGCGATGTCGCCGCCCGCCTCGCCCACCGGATCGACGCAACCCAGTACCACGTCGTCGACCAGCTTGGGGTCGAGGGCGCTGCGCTCCTTGATGGCGGCGAGCGTCTGGGCGGCGAGATCGAGCGCCGTCACCTCGTGCAGGGCGCCGTCGACCTTGCCGCGCCCGCGCGGGGTGCGCAGATGATCGTAGATGAACGCGTCAGCCATCGGGCCTCCGATCCGTTTGCGGTGTCGAGGAAGGAGCTCCCTCCTCGATCGTCCCTCAGAACGCCGCGGCCGGCAATTCCATCAGATTGTGGCGTCCAGCCGGATGCGGGCAAGGTGCAAGGCCGTCTCCGGAAGCATCCGCCCGAAAAAGGCCGGTCGCGAGCTTACCACGCATGCCTTCGGCGGCATGGTCCAGGACGAGCCGGCGAACGCGGCCTCGACGATTCGACACCATATAGCCCAAGGCGATGCGTTCACTGCCGAGACTGATTGAAAAATCTGAGATCGGGAGGCGGCTGATCCTTGCGGGTGGGGAGCAAGTCGTCGTTAGCTCCTTTAAAATACACCTCATTTCCGATCTTGAGGAGACGAGTTGTCGATGGGCAATTTTGGTCCGCCCATCCTGGATATTGCTCGGCGTTGCGTCGGAATGTCTTCAATACGGTCCACGGTCGCGTGAGGGCATGATCGATCAACGTAATTTCGTCGTGCAGAAGTTTGGGATCGGCCCTGTCGAGGTAGATACGTTCCTTCACGATGGACTGGTTGTCGGCGTGGGTGGGTATGCCGGTCGCGTCCAGAGCGCGCGGCCCCTTGAAGTAACGCGTCTCGACTTCGAGCACATCGTAGCGGCCGCTGCCGGTGCTATCCACCCATTGGCCGATGGAATAACCTTGAAATGTCGGCTCGACCTCGTCCGGCCAACCGCGCCCGTCGGTATAAATCCGCCGATGAATGGGCACATTGTGTTCGACCAGAACATAGGTGATCTCCGGAAGCACGACGAATTCCATCGTGTTATACCCGTTCATCGTCGCCGGCATTCCCGGAGGCAGGCAACGCGCGCCGGAATTCCAATTGCCCTGACCGCCGTTCTCCTGGTCTGCGATGCTTGCTCGCAGGATCGCCTGATATTCGGGCGTGAGCGGCGCTTCCTGTCCAAGGCCCCAGGCTTTCGTGGGATCGAACGAGACTTGGCCTCCCTTGCCCAGGTTGACCCGAAGCCATTGGCCGCTGAAATCGGGATATTTGCCGTCATCGAAGGCCCGGGCGCCTACCAAAGACGAGCAAAGAAAGATCGCGAGCGAGACAGCGCCAAAAGACCACCGGTATCGCATGACTTGCTCCCTCATTCACTTTTGGGTTCGATTGAAATACCGCAAGTCGGGCGGCGGCTGGTCTTTTTTCGCCGGCATCAGGAAATCCATCTGCGCTCAGCTTGTAAATCTGCTTTGCAATTTCGACGTAAGGACTGTTCTCGACACAAATGCTTTCGTGCCAGACTGGTCGTTGCGTTTGTGCGCGAAGGTAGGTTTTGACCGCCTTCCAGGGACGCATCAATGCATTGTCGATCGTTGTCATCTCGTCATAAAGGACATTCGGATCGGCTTTGTCCTGGAAGATACGCTCTTTGATGACGGTTTGGTCGTCTGAGGCCAGAGGAAGGCCGGTGCTGTCGAAGACGCGGGGACCCTTGAGTCCACGCGTCTCGACCTCGAGCACGTCATATGGGCCCTTGCCGCCGGTATCGATCCACTTGCCGATCGAATATCCGGAAAAGGTCGGATCGATCTCTTCCGGCCAGGGACGCCCATCGGTAAAAATCCGGCGAAAGTCGTAGATGTTCTCCATCAAGACGTGGGTGGTGCGCGGCGTAACGACGAACTCCGCTCCCTGATAATTGTTCATGATGCGAGGCATGCCTGGCGCGATACAGACGGAAGCCGGATCCCTGCCTGGGCCCCCCGCGGCCTGGTCGGCCAAGCTCGCATCCCAAATTGTTTGATATTCCCGGGTTAGAGGAGGCTCTTGCCCGCGGCCCGCAGGCTTGCTTGGATCATATCGAGGGATACCGGTGTCGGAGCGAAGCCACTGACCCTTCCAGTTGGGGTAGCGAGTTTCATCAAACGCCCGCGCGCCGCTCATCGTTGAGCCCAGCGAAATTCCCAGCATGACGGCGCCAACAAAAAATCGGTGATTCATCAAGGCGCTCCTGGGCGGCTCTTGCCGGGCAAACGGATTTAAACCTACACGACTCCACCGTGCAGGGGGAAGTGGTTGTCACGCCGGCAGTTCCCGACCCGCCACGATCGTTGGCTTCGGCACCGCCGAGGCGCTCAGTTGAGACAAGGACGGGGCGACTGCGGCACTTGGCAGCCCAACCTTAGAAACGTGCGCTGAGCAAGACCAGGTTCAAAATGCTCTTCACTTTTGGTAACGTCGGACGTCGGATCTCAACATGGAGAAACACATGATCGACCCCAGCTCAAATACGGCCGTGTCGGTGCCACGTCGAGGTTTCTTCGGTCGTCTTGCCGGTGGAATGGTGATCGGACTCGCCGAACTCGCCGCCGCTCCCCTGAGGGCACAACAATCCGCCCCTGGAAATGACAGCTCGGAGTGGCCCGGAATGCTCAAGGGACGTTATCGGCAGGTTGTCGACGCGTACGAAGTCAATTCCGGTTTCCCACTGGCGTTTGCTTACACTTTCTTGGCACCCAACCCGCCCAATTCCGCCGCGGCCGTGGTGATTCTGCGCCACGGAGCCTTTCCGCTCGCCCTCAACAGTGCGATGTGGGAGAAATACAAGATCGGTAAGTCACTCAAGATTACCGATCCCGAGACCAAGGCAATGGCCGTGAAGAACCCCTTCTTCCGCCCGAAGCCCGGCGTGCTGGTGGTCGATGAGATGTCTGTCGACCGAACTCTTGGCCAGCGGTACGGTGTTCGGCGCCTGTAACGTCGCGCTGACGGTCCTGAGCAAGAGGCTTGCCAGCAACGCCGGAGTGAGCGCCGATGACGCCGCAAAGGATTGGGCCGCAAACATCATTCCCGGGATAACAGTCATCCCGTCCGGGACGTGGGGTGTGAACCGAGCGCAGCTGGCGGGCTGTACGTATTGCGCTGGAGGCTGATCTGGGTCGAGAGCGCCCCGACGGGGCAGGTCGTTCACTGCGAAGCGACCTGCACCATCGCGCGCAAGCACCCACCGATGTGCACGCGCTTGGCTTGTTCATCCTACCCGGGCTTTAGCTCCGTTCAAAACGTCGCGGCCGGCAGTTCCATCAGGTTCGCGGCCCCGAGCCGGATGCGGGCGAGATGCAAGGCCGTCTCCGGCAGCATCCGTTCGACGAAGAAACGCCCGGTCGCGAGCTTGTGGCGCATGCGGTCGGCGGCCGGGTCGACGGCGAGCCGGGCGAGCGCGGCCTCGACAATTCGACACCACATATATCCCAGGGCGAGGAGTCCCATCAGGTGTAAATAGTCGGTGGCCCCGGCCGCCGCATCATCGGGGCTCGCAACAGCATGGCGCATCAGCCATGCCGTCGCCTGCTGCAGATCACCGAGCGCGGCCGCCAGCGCCCCGACATAAGGTTTCATCGGTGCCTCGCCGTGCCGCCTGATATAATCCGCGACCTCGGCCATGAAAGCCCGTAGCGCCCGGCCGTCGTCCTGGGCGAGCTTGCGGCCGACCAGATCGAGCGCCTGAATGCCGTTGGCGCCCTCGTACAGCATGGCGATGCGCGCATCGCGCACGAACTGCTCCATGCCGTGCTCGGCGATATAGCCATGCCCGCCGAAGATCTGCTGCGCCAGCACCGTATTGGCGAACCCCCGATCGGTCAGCATGGCTTTGATCACCGGGGTGAGGAGCGCCATGTGATCGTCGGCCGCCTGCCGTGACGCCGGATCGTCCGAGCGCTGCGCCACGTCGCCCTGCAGCGCCGTCCACATCACCAAGGCGCGGGCGGCCTCGTTGAAGGCGCGCATCGTCATGAGCATCGCCCGCACGTCCGGGTGCACCACCAGCGGGTCGGCGGGCTCAGCCGGGAATTGGGCGCCGCTCGGCGCCCGCCCCTGCAGGCGCTCCTTGGCATAGGCGGCGGCGTTCTGATAGGCGACCTCGGACAGCCCCAGGCCCTGCACGCCGACGCCGAGCCGCGCCTGGTTCATCATCGTGAACATGGCGTTGATGCCGCGGTTCTCGGCCCCGAGCAACCAGCCGGTGGCGCCGTCGTAGTTCATCACGCAGGTGGCGTTGCCGTGGATGCCCATCTTCGCCTCGATCGCGCCGCAAGAGACGGCGTTGCGCGCACCGAGCGCGC
This sequence comes from uncultured Alphaproteobacteria bacterium, assembly GCA_963744275.1. Taxonomy (GTDB): domain Bacteria; phylum Pseudomonadota; class Alphaproteobacteria; order Rhizobiales; family Xanthobacteraceae; genus VAZQ01. The sequence continues at coordinate 60,736 of CAVUSX010000009.1, read as the reverse complement.
CGTCGGGATCGGGCAATATCTTCGGCACGATGAACAGCGAGAGGCCGCGGATGCCGGCGGGCGCGCCCTCGCTGCGGGCGAGCACCAGATGCACGATGTTTTCCGCCAGATCGTGCTCGCCGGCGGAGATGAAGATCTTGCTGCCGGTGATCCGGTAGCTGCCGTCGGCTTGCTTCACCGCCTTGGTGCGCAAGAGCCCGAGATCGGTCCCGCATTGCGGCTCCGTCAGGTTCATGGTGCCGGTCCAGCGGCCCGCCACCATGGCGGGCAGATAGAGCGCCTTCTGCGGCGGCGTGCCGTGGATCAGGATGGTGGCAAGCGCGCCCTGGGTGAGGCCCGGATACATGGCGAAGGCCATGTTGGCGCGCGTTCATGAACTCGTGGATCGCCATGGAGACGAGGCCGAGCAGGCCCTGTCCGCCGAATTCTTGCGGAGCCGAGATGCCCATCCAGCCGCCGTCGACGTAATGCCGATAGGCCTGCTTGAATCCCTTCGGGGTGGTCACGCTGCCGTCGTGGTGGCGCGCGCAGCCCTCCTGGTCGCCGCTGCGATTGAGCGGTTGCGTCACCTCTTCGCAGAGCTTGGCGGCTTCGCGCAGCACCGCCAGAACGAGATCGGGCGCCGCATCGGCGAAGCCCGGCAGGTTGTCGTAGCGCGCGACCTTAAGCACGTCGGTCAGCAGGAACATCACCTCCTCGACGGGCGCCCGGTAGGTCGGCACGATTTCCTCCATGGGCTGGGGCCGGCGGCCCCATAGCGGCGCGGCGGCCCGCCGGCGCTGGCACTGCAAGGATCGGCGCGCGAATCGGTGCGGGTGATCCCGGAGCACACGGATACCGCCGCCCGGACCGCATGATCCTTCCGAAATATCGCAATGCCGGCGCACCGGCCAAGCAAAATTAACCGTCCATTTACCGTAACCCAACAAAACTGGAATCGAGGATATAGGGTCGCGCGCGCCGTCCCCACCTGTCAGCGAGCATCGGTTCACAGTGGGCCGTCCGGCTCCCGCTCCTCGCTGTTGAACCGTGGATGCGGGCATGACATTTGGCGATCAGTTTCAAGTCGAGGACCTCCCGCAGCAGACGCGCGAAGCCGCGCTCGAAGCCGCGCGCCGTTCCGGCATGTCGGTCGGCGAGTGGCTCGACTCGGTCATCAGCGATCATGCCAGGAACGAAGGGATCGAGGCCTCCGGGCCGGCCCGCGGCGAGGATGATGCCGCCGACGTCGACGAACGGACGCCGGGGCGTCACTCCCACCCGGATCAAGATGACCATCACCGCCGCGCGCCGGCCGAGGATATCGCCGAGGTCAGGGGGCGCCTCGACGAGGTCGGTCGCCAGCTCGATCAGCTGTCGCGCCATAACGCGACGCAAGCCTATCTGCGGCCCAACCTGCACCCCGAAGAGCCGCCGCGCGAGCTCACCGACGTGCTTTGGAAGCTCGATCGCCGGCTCGACCAGCTGATCGCGTCGGGACGCGCCGCCAGTCAAGCGGTCGAGCAGCGGTTCGGCGATCGCGATGGCGCCGGTCTCGCTCACGCGGCGCCGGCCCACAATGCCGATGCATCGACCCCGCTCGAGCAGGCCCTGATGGAGATCGCCGAGCGCCAGCGCGCGCTGGAAGCCGACGGAGGGCCGTCCGCGAACCCCTCGTCACGTTCCGATGTTCTGCCGCGCGCGCCGACGCAAGGATTGTCCAACCTCGAGGAGCAGCTGCGCACCGTCACCACGCGGATCGAGACGCTGCGGCCCTGCGGCGTCAACGCGGCGGTCGAGACGCTGCGTGACGATCTCGCCGAGATCGGCCTGATGCTCAAGGAGGCGATGCCGCGGCAATCGATCGAGGCCCTGGAGAGCGAGGTTCGCGGCCTGTCCGAGCGGCTTTCGCTCAGCCGGCCGTCCGACAGCGCCGACGTCGCCAGCGCCAGCGTCGAGCGCGGGCTGGCGGAAATTCGCGATGCGCTGCGCGCCCTGACGCCGGCCGAGAATCTCGTCGGCGTCGACGCGACGGTGCGCGAGCTGTCGCGCAAGATCGATCTCATCGCTTCCAACTCGCAGGATCCGGCCGCGATGGAGCAGCTCGAGGGCGCCATCGTCGGGTTGCGCGGCATCGCCTCGCAGGTGGCCTCCGACGGCGCGCTCGCCAAGCTGTCCGACGAAGTGCGCGGCCTCGCCGCCAAGGTGGACCGGATCGCGAGCTCCGCCGAGCTCCTGTCGACGCTCGAGCATCGCATCTCGTCCATGGCCGATGTGCTGGAGAGCCGCCACCAGATCGCCGCCGGCGGCCCGGGCGATCTCGACGCCGTGGTCAAGGGCCTCGCCGACCGGCTGGAGAAGATCGGATTCACCCGCGCCGATCAGGCCGCCGTCGGCCAGCTCGAGGACCGCATTACCCATCTGGTCGACAAGCTCGACACCTCCAATGCCCGCCTCAATCATCTCGAGACGATCGAGAGCGCGCTCGGCGATCTGCTGGCCTTCCTGGAACGCCAGCCCGATCTCGAGCGCCCGGCCCCGCCGCCGTCCCCCGAGGTCGTGTCGCTGCGGGCGGACGTGCAGGAGACCCAGAGCTCGCTGGAGAGCGTCCAGGGCGCCCTCGACCAGTTGATCGATCGTCTCGCCGGGATCGAGAACGACATCCGCGGCGGCAGCCCGGCGCCGGCCGCGAGCAGGCCGAGCCCGCAGCCGGCGGCGTTCACCGCCGCAGCCGCTCCCGCCCCGCCGCCGGTCGCCCCGGCCCGCGCCGCGCCTGCGGCCCCGACGGTGTCGCCGGCGCCGGCCGTCCGCGCCGCCGAACGCCCGGCCCAACCGACCCAGCATGAACAGCGGCCGATCGATCCCAGCCTGCCGCCCGATCATCCGCTCGAGCCGGGGGCCATGCGGGCACGCGGCGGCAACTCGCCGGGGGATCGCATTGCGGCCTCCGAGGCCGCGCTCGGCGCGGTCAAGCCGCCGGTCGCTGCCGAGCCGGGCAGCAAGGCCAATTTCATCGCCGCCGCGCGCCGCGCCGCCCAGGCTGCCAACAGCGAGAGCGTCGCGCGCGGCGACAAGCCGGCCCCCGCCGCCAGCAAGGCGACCCGGAGCAAGGCCTTCTCGGGCGGATGGGGAGACCGCGTGCGTTCGCTGCTCGTGGCCGCGAGCGTGGTGCTGATCGTGCTGAGCTCGCTTCATCTGGTGGTGAGCCTGCTCGGCTCCGCCGACGAGTCGGACGACGGTTCCCCGCCGCAGCAGACCCAATCATCGCCGCAGGCCGGCGAGCCGGCCTCGGCTCCGGACGCTCCCAAAGTCGTCGACGACCCGACCGTGCCGGCCCCGAAACTGCCGGCCGCCGCACCGGGCCGACAATCGATGGCCACGCCCGATGCCGCGCCCGCAGCCGCGATCCAGCCGGCAGCCGCGCCCGCGCCAGTATCTGGTCCGACCGCCGCGGCCGAGAAACAAGACGTCACCGGCTCCATCTCGCCGTCGCCCGCCCCCAATCCGACGATGCCGGCGATGTCCGCGATGCCTGCGTTGCCTGCGAGCGAGCTGCCGCTTACGGCGGCGCCGCCGGCGGCAGCGCCGCGTGCGACCGGCGTGGCGAGCGTCGACAAGCTGCCGGCCGCCATCGGCGGCAGCCTGCGCGCAGCCGCCGCCAAGGGCGATCCCGCCGCCCAATACGAGATCGCACAGCGCTATGCCGAAGGGCGCGGCGTACCGCAGAATTTGACCGAGGCCGCCGCCTGGTTCGACCACGCCGCCAAGCAGGGGCTCGCGCCGGCGCAATTCCGGCTGGGCGGATTCTACGAGAAGGGCTTCGGGGTGAAGAAGGACCTCGACGCCGCCCGCAATCTCTATCTGGCGGCGGCCGGCGCCGGCAACGCCAAGGCCATGCACAATCTCGCCGTGCTCTATGCCGAAGGCATCGACGGCAAGCCCGACTACCAGAACGCCGCCAAATGGTTCCGCAAGGCGGCCGATTACGGCCTCACCGACAGCCAGTACAATCTCGGAATTCTGTACGGGCGCGGAATCGGTATGGAGCCGAACCTGCCCGAGGCCTACAAATGGTTCACGCTGGCGGCCCGTGACGGCGACCGGGAATCGGCCGCCAAACGCGACGACGTGGCCGGCCGCCTGGACGCGCAAACGCTGGCGGCCGCAAAGCGCGCTGTCCAGTCCTGGACTGCCCTCGAGCAGCCCGAGGCCGCCACCCAGGCCGCGGTTCCCCCCGGCGGCTGGGACACTGCCGCTGCGCCCTCACCCGGGGCCGCCAAGCCGCGCGGCTCGAGCCCCAAATCCGACCGTTCGGCCACGTCCGCGGCGCGCTGAAAGCAGCCGCGGCGCGCGCTTCGTTCAAGGCCGTGCCGGGGCCGGGAAACCGGTTTCCACTTTGCCTGAAAATGCTTTATCGCTGGACCGCAGTGCCGGGCCGCATCCCTCGACCCGCATCGACCGTTCCGGGATCGCTCGAACCGACGGACAGCTCCGGTGCAGATTTATCTTCCGATCGCCGACCTGCCGGTGAACATTTTTCTCATCCTGGGAATGGGGCTCGCGGTCGGCTTCATCTCCGGCATGTTCGGCATCGGCGGCGGATTTCTGATGACGCCGCTCCTGATTTTCCTCGGGGTCTCGCCGGCGGTGGCGGTGGCGACCGTCTCCAGCCACATCGCGGCCTCCTCGTGCTCGGGAGCGATCAGCTATTGGCGGCGGGGAACCATCGATGTGCCGCTCGCCGCCTTGCTGCTCGCCGGCGGCATCGTCGGCACCGCGTCGGGCGTCTGGCTGTTCACCATGCTGCGCTCGATCGGCCAGCTCGACATCACCATCGGCCTCTCCTACGTGCTGCTGCTCGGGGTGGTCGGCGGCCTGATGGTGATCGAGAGCGTGCGCGCGATCATGCGGGCGCGGCAGGGCAAGCCGGTCGAGCTGCGCCGCCCCGGCAGCCACACCTGGATTCACGGGCTGCCGCTCAAGCTGCGGTTCAAGCGCTCGCGCATCTATGTCTCGGTCATTCCGGTGATCGCGATCGGCTACATCATCGGCTTCGTCGGCGCCGTCATGGGCATCGGCGGCGGGTTCCTGCTGGTGCCGATGCTGATCTACATCCTGCGGGTGCCGACCGTGACGGTGATCGGCACCTCGATGGTGCTCACCCTGGTGACCATGGCGTCCGCCACCGTGATGCATGCGGCGACCAATCATCTGGTCGATGCGGTGCTGGCGCTGGTCCTCATGGTCGGCGGCGTCACCGGCGCGCAGTTCGGAGCCCGCGCCGGCCACCGGATCAGCGGCGAGCGGTTGCGGCTCCTGCTCGGCCTGTTGGTGCTGGCGGTCGGAATAAGGTTCGGGCTCGATCTCACGCTGCCGCCGGAGTTGCTGTTCTCGCTGCGGACGGTGGAGGGCGGCTGATGCTGCGGCGGGCCCCGCTGTTCCTGCTCGCCGCCGCCGTCTGGGTCACTGGCGCGGCGCCACCGGCCGCCGCCGAGCGGCTGGTCACCTCGCTGTCCGAGCACCGCGTGATGGTGACGTCGAGCTTCAACGGCAGCGAGGTCGTGCTGTTCGGCGGCATCGAGCGCGACACCGGCGCCCTGCCGCTGCGCGGCAATTACGACGTCGCCGTCACCGTCATCGGGCCGCGCCAGGACATCGTCACCTTTCGCAAGGAACGGATGCTGGGAATCTGGGTCAATTACGAGTCACGCGTGTTCGAGAACGCGCCCTCCTATCTGGCGGTGCTGACCAACCGGCCGCTCGAAGCCATCGCCGGCACGGAGACGCTGCGCCGCCTGCAGCTCGGGCTCGATAATTTCGCCCTGCCGCAGCGCGTGGACGCCGCCGCCGCCACCGACGTGCCGGGCGAGACGTTCCGCAAGGCGCTGGTAGAGCTCAAGGACGAGCACGGCCTCTATCGCCAGGAAGGAAACGGCGTCACCTTTCTCACCCCCGCCTTGTTCCGCGCCTCGATCGCGCTGCCGGCCGAGGTGCCGACCGGGACCTACGAGATCGACGTGAAGCTGTTCCTCGACGGCATGATGATCGCACGCACGCCTTCGGCGCTCGAGATCTACAAGGCCGGCTTCGAGCAGTTCGTCACCTCGAGCGCGCAGACCCATGGCACGCTCTACGGCCTCGCCACCTCCATGATGGCGCTCCTCACCGGCTGGTTCGCCTCGGTGGTGTTCCGCCGGGATTGAGCGGCCTCAATCCGCGCGGCAGCGGGCCGCCGGGATCGCATAGAGCCGACGCTCGCCCAGCATGTGGGCCGTGAAGGACAGGGTGCCGAACACGTCCGCGAAGGCGCGGTCGCGCACGTTGAGGCCGCCCGTATAGGCCCCGAAGGCCGGCATCACCAGGCGCCGCCCGTCGCCGGCGAAGCAGCGCCGGCTGGTGGTGCGTCCGCGTTGCTGCACCCGCGCGATCGGGTGCAGATGGCCGGCGATCTCACCGTCGCATGCATCCATCGCTCGGCGCGTGGCGGAAAACAACGCTGTCACACGCGAGCTCCTCGCAAAAGCTGCCGCCGATGCCCGCGGCCGGCTCCGGATCGTGGTTGCCGGCGATCCAGATCCATTCGCGTCCGCGCTGCAATGTCCGCAGCGCCGCGCGGTCGGTATCGCGCGATGCGGGCCGGGCCGCCCTGGTCGTGGAAGCTATCGCCGAGCGCGACCACCAGGCGCGGCGCATAGTGGGCGATCAGCCGCGCCAACCGCGCCAGCGTGGCGGCGGTGTCATAGGGCGGCAGCAGCACGCCGCGCGCCGCGAAGCTCGAGCCCTTCTCCAGGTGCAGGTCGGCGACCGCGAGCAGCCCCTGCTCGGGCCAATAGAGGGCGCCGGCCGGATCGCCCACGAAGACGGCGCCGGCGACCTGAACGTTCGTGTCGGTCGATGGCCGCGCTGCATTAGCTGGCTGCCGGCAAAGCGCGGCTCGCTCGTCACTGCATCGCCTCCCGCACCAGCTCCTGCGCCGCCTCCGCGAGCAGCGCATCGCCCGCCTCGCCATGGACCATTTCGCGACCGATCTCCAGCATCACCGGCACCGCGAGCGGAGAGACGTGATCGAGCGCTTTATGGACAATTCGCCCCTTGCTGCGCGAGAGCATTTCGGAGAGCCGGGCGATGTCCAAGAGGCCGTGGGCGGCGTCCGCGCGGGCGGCCCGCAGCAGAATGTGATCGGGCTCGTGGGCACGCAGCACGTCATAGATGAGGTCGGTCGAGATGGTGACCTCGCGCCGCGACTTCTCCTTGCCCGGGAAGCGGCGCTCGATCAGCCCGGCGATGATGGCGCAGGTCCGGAACGTGCGCTTCATCAGCGCGGATTCGGCGAGCCAGGCTTCGAGATCGTCGCCCAGCATGTCCTGGTCGAACAGCGCGTCGAGGCTGAGCTCGCCGCGCGCCAGGCGCAAAGCCACGTCGCCCAATCCCCAGACCGCGAGCGCATATTCGTTGGCCATGAAACCGAGCGGGCGCAGCCGGGCGCGCTCGAGCCTACGCGTGAGCAGCATGCCGAGCGTCTGATGGGCGAGCCGGCCTTCGAACGGATAGCAGACCAGATAGTATTTGTCGGCGCGCGGAAAGGTCTCGACCAGGAGCTCGCGCCGGTCCGGCACCCGCGAGCGCCAGGCCTGGATCTCGAGCCATTCCCGCACCTGATCGGGCAGCGCCCGCCAGGCATCGCGCTCGGACAAGATGCCGCGCACCCGATCCGCCAGATAGGTCGAGAGCGGAAATTTCCCGCCCTCGTAGGACGGCACCTTCGGATCATCGGCGGCGGCGCGCGACACATAGACCTCGTCCTTCGCCAGCGCCTCGTATCTCAAGACCTCGCCGGCGAACACGAAGGTGTCGCCCGGCACCAGGGTCTCGATGAAATATTCCTCGACCTCGCCCAGCATGCGCCCGCCGCGCGGGATCGCCTTGGAGGCGCGCGAGCGGACCAGACGCACCTTGAGCATGTCGGCCTCCACGATGGTGCCGATGTTCATGCGGTAGCGCTGCGCCACTGCCGGATGGCTGATGCGCCAGCGTCCATCCTTGCTTTGCCTGATCTTGGCGAACCGCTCATAGGCCTTGAGCGCATAGCCGCCGGTCGCGACGAAATCGACGACTGCATCCAAGTCGGCGCGCCCCAGACCCGCATAGGGGGCGGCGCTGCGCACCTCGTCATAGAGCTCGTCGGCGAGGAACGGCGCCCCGCAAGCGCAGCCCAGCACATGCTGCGCCAGCACGTCGAGCGCGCCGGTGCGGGCCGGCGGGGTATCCTGCGCGTTGTCCGCGATGGCGTCGAGCGCGGCGCGGCATTCCAGGACCTCGAACCGATTGGCCGGCACCAGCACGCCGCGCGAGGGCTCGTCCATCCGGTGGTTGGCGCGGCCGATGCGCTGCAGCAGGCGGGAGGAGCCCTTGGGGGCCCCCACATTGATCACCAGATCGACGTCGCCCCAGTCGACGCCGAGATCGAGCGAGGAGGTGCACACCACGGCGCGCAGCGCCCCGGCCGCCATGGCGGCCTCGACCTTGCGGCGCTGGGCCACGTCGAGCGAGCCGTGATGGAGCGCGATCGCGAGGCCATCGTCGTTGATGCGCCACAGCTCCTGGAAAATCCGCTCGGCCTGGCTGCGGGTGTTGACGAAGACGAGAGCGGTGCGGTGCAGCTTGATGAGGCCGTACATCTCGCCCAGCGCATGCTGGGCCGAGTGCCCGGCCCAGGGCAGCCGCTCGGCGGTATCGAGCATGGTGACATGGGGCGCGGCGCCGCCTTGCGCCACCACCATATCGGCGAGCGCTTCCCGCCCGGGCGGCTGCGGCACCAGAAAACGGCGCAGATCGTCGGGCAGCGCCACCGTGGCGGACAGGCCCACGCTTGAGAGCGCGGGCGCCAGCCGAAACAGCCGCGCCAGGCCGAGCGACAGGAGATCGCCGCGCTTGGAGGTCACCAAGGCGTGCAGCTCGTCGAGCACCACGCGCCTGAGGCTGCCGAACAGATAGGGTGCGTCGGGCGAAGCCAGGATGAGCGCCAGCTGCTCGGGCGTGGTCAGCAGGATATCGGGCGGATCGCGGCGCTGGCGCTGGCGCTTCGAGGCCGGGGTATCGCCGGTGCGGGTCTCGATGCGGATCGGCAAGCCCATCTCGGCGACCGGCTGCTCGAGGTTGCGGGCGATATCGACCGCGAGCGCCTTCAAGGGCGAGATGTAGAGCGTGTGGAGGCCGCCGTCGCGGCGCAGGTCGCGTCCGCTGGAGCGCAGCTTTCCGGTGGCCGCCGACTGATCCGACCGCTGTGCGGCGCCTTCGCTCAAATCCACCAATGTGGGCAGGAAGCCGGCCAGCGTCTTGCCGCCGCCGGTCGGCGCGATCAGCAGCACCGAGCGCCCCTTGCGCGCCTTTGCCAACAGCTCGAGCTGATGGGCGCGCGGCCGCCAGCCGCGGCTCGCAAACCAGCGGGCGAACGCTTCGGCAGCAGTTTCGGCGCCGACGACGCTTCGAGAATGGACACGCTCGAAAGCTAGCCCCGCAGCGCCAACCGGTCGAGCGAAACCAGTCGAGAAGCACCATGACGATGCCGTGCTGTAGGGTGGGCAAAGGCGCTATGCGCCGTGCCCACGCGAAATCTCTCGGCAGATTGAGCTGCTCCGCGCAATTTTGCCCACGCGGCCGCACCGCGAGGCCGCACGCGTGGGCAACGCGCCGGTCCGCCGTCGCGTGTATTTGACAGTGTCGGTGGCGCGTTGCCCACCCTACGAGATCGCCCGCTGGAAACGTCGGATTAGAACAAGTCGAGGAGCACCATAACGATGCCGAGCGTGGCCACGCCCCAGACCACGGTGCGGATCACCGGCAGGCCGGCCGCATAGATGGGCAGGTAGAGCACGCGGGCGTAGAAATAGATTTGCGAGCCCCAGACCGCCAGCCATCCGTGCCGGTTGGTGGCATCGGCGATCAGGACCGCGGCCGCAAACAGGGGAAACGTCTCCAGGAAATTATGCAGGGCGCGATTGAGCCGTCCGGCAACGATCTCCAGGGGCGGCATCGGGGCGTCGCGCGCGCTCAGATTCCACTTGGGCCCGTATTGATGGGTGGTGGCGATGGCGCTCACGACGATATGCACGAGCCCCAGCACCACGCTCAAGGCCAGCATCAACAATTCCGGGGTCATCTTGCACCGCGACCTGCGTCGCCTCCCTCCGACACGACCCGTGTCATCGACCGGATCGTTGTTAGCATGCAGCCGCGACCCCCAACAGGCCCGGCACCGGCTCGCCTTTTTCGGTGCGGGTCGACACCTCGCAGAGCGCGGCGAGCCCGAGGCCCGCGCCCGCCATGGCGGCGCGCACATGCGCGGCGCCGTGGGCATAGCGCAGGCTCTCGCCCAGCCGCACCCCCTCGCCCGCATGGGTTTCGACCGTGAAGCCGAACCGGCCCGCCGGCGTCAGCACGCGGCGCACCGCCGCCGCCACGCCCGCCAGATCCGCGATGTAGACCAGCACATCGGCGGCCAAGACGAGATCGTAACGGGCGCCAGCGACCGCCTCGGTGGCGAGGAATTCCAGGAGCTCGCCGGTCGCGAGCCGATCATAGAGCGCCTTGCGCCGCGCCTCCTCGATCATGGCGGCCGACAGATCGACGCCGGTGAGCCGATCGACCTGGCCCCGGAAGGCCGCGCCCGCAAGCCCGGTGCCGCATCCGAGATCGAGCATTGAGGTAATCCGCCTCGCCAGGGCTGGCGGCGGTGACCGCCTCCAGCAGCAATTGCGGCGCGCGGTAATCGAGATGCTGCAGCAGGCTTTCATCGAAACGCGCGGCATGCTGATCGAACAGCCGGCGGACATGGCGCTGCATCATGGCGGGCGTGGCCTCGCCCACCCCCAAACGCGCCAGGCGCAGGCGCGCGCCGTGATAATCCTGCGGATCGGCATCGCGGGCGGCCGCAAAGGCCGCCACGGCGCGTTCCCGCTCGCCCTGCGCCTCGCGGATCGCGCCGAGCCAGAACCAGGCCGCCGCAAAGGCCGGCGCGCGCTCCAGCACCTGCTCCAGAATCTCGGCCGCCTCGGCCCGCTCGCCGCGGGCGAGATAATCCAGCGCCCATTGGTAGCGCCGGTCGGCGATCAGGTCGCCGGAGGAGATGAAAACGGGACCGGTTTGCACGCCAATGCACCTTGTTGCCAGCAAGCCTCGCAGCCGCCGAGCTATGACATATCTAAGGCCCATGCGCCCCGAAGACATTCTGCTGCCGACCCCCTCCGGCCTCTGTTGCAGCCGCGGCGGCTTTCATATCGATCCGACCCGGCCGGTCGAGCGAGCCGTGATCACCCACGGGCATTCCGACCATGCCCGCGCCGGCCATGGCAGCGTATTGGCGACGCAGGAGACCCTCGATCTGATGCGGTTGCGCTACGGCGACAATTTCGCCGGCAGCGTGCAGGCGGTCCGCTACGGCGAGAGCCTGAACATCGGCGGCGTCACGGTGACGTTTCATCCGGCCGGCCACGTGCTCGGCTCGGCGCAAGTGGCGGTCGAGCACGCGGGCGCGAGGATCGTGGCCTCCGGCGACTACAAGGACGTGGCCGATCCGACCTGCGCGCCGTTCGAGCTGGTGAAATGCGACGTCTTCATCACCGAGGCGACCTTCGGCTTGCCGGTGTTTCGCCACGGCGATCCCGACGGCGAGATCGGCAAGCTGATGCGCTCGGTCGCGGTGTTTCCCGAGCGCGCCCATCTGGTGGGCGCCTATTCGCTCGGCAAGGCGCAGCGCGTCATCGCGCTGATCCGCAAGGCCGGCTACGAGCAGCCGATCTACCTGCATGGCGCGCTCGAGCGCATCACCGGCTACTACCAGAGCCGCGGCATCGCGCTCGGCGAAATGCGGGCGGCGCGCGACGCCGACAAGGCGCAGCTCGCCGGCGCCATCGTGCTGTGCCCGCCCTCGGCCTTGAACGAGCTGTGGTCGCGCCGCTTCCCGGACCCGGTCACCGCCTTTGCGTCGGGCTGGATGCGGGTGCGGGCGCGCGCCCGCCAGCGCGGCGTCGAGCTGCCGCTGGTCATCTCCGATCACGCCGATTGGGACGGGCTCACCGCCACCATCAGGGCGACCGGCGCGGCGGAGATCTGGGTCACCCATGGGCAGGAGGATGCGCTGGTGCATTTCGCCGTCACCCACGGGCTCAAGGCGCGGCCGCTCGCGCTCGTCGGCTATGGCGAGGAGGACGACAGCGCAACTGACAGCGCGCCGCAGGACAGCGGGCCGGCATGAACCGCTTCGCGCAATTGCTCGACCGTCTGGGCTACGAGGGAGGCCGCAACAACAAGCTGCGGCTGATGACCGAATATTTCCGCAGCGTGCCGGATCCCGAGCGCGGCTGGGCGCTCGCGGCCTTGACCGGCGCGTTGTCGTTCCGGCACGCCAAGGCCGGGGTGATCCGGGCGCTGGCGGCCGAGCGCACCGATGCGGTCCTGTTCGCACTGTCCTACGATTATGTGGGCGACCTGTCGGAGACGGTCGCGCTGATGTGGCCGCACGCCACAGAGCGTCGATGCGCCGCGCCCCCTCGCCTGCGCTCTCGGCCGTGATCGGGACGCTCGCCAGGCTCGGCAAATCGGAGCTGCCCGGCCAGCTGGCGCGCTGGCTCGACCAGCTCGACGAGACCGGGCGCTGGGCGCTGTTGAAGCTCGTCACCGGCGCCTTGCGCATCGGGGTATCGGCGCGCCTCGCCAAGACCGCGGCGGCCGCGCTCGGCGGCATCGACGTGCAGGAGATCGAGCTGATCTGGCCGGGGCTCGCGCCGCCCTATGTGGAGCTGTTCGCCTGGCTCGAAGGCCGCGCCGAGAAACCCTCGAGCCGCGATCCGGTGCCGTTCCGGCCCGCCATGCTGGCGCATGCCATCGACGAGGGCGAGCTCGCCGGGCTCGATCCGGCCGACTTCATGGCGGAATGGAAATGGGACGGCATCAGGGTGCAGGCGGTGGCGGCCGAGGACGCGGACGGCAGCAGAAAGACACGGCTTTATTCCCGCACCGGCGAGAACATCTCCAACGCCTTTCCGGACCTCACCGCGGTCGCTGCGCTTCTGCGGTGCCATCGACGGCGAATTGCTGGTCGTGCGCGCGGGCCGGGTGCAGAGCTTCAACGTCCTGCAGCAGCGGCTCAATCGCAAGACCGTCACCCCCAAGCTGCTGGCGGAATTCCCCGTGCATCTGCGCGCCTATGATCTCCTGGTCGAGGGCGAGACCGACCTGCGCGAGCGCCCGTTCGTGGAGCGCCGGGCGCGGCTCGAGGCCTTCGTGGCGCGCCTGCACGAGCCGCGCATCGATCTTTCCCCGCTGGTGCCGTTCCGAACCTGGGACGAGCTCGCGGCCGCGCGCGCCGATCCGGCCCGCTCGGGCGCCGGGCGCGCGACGCCGACGCGGTCGAGGGCGTCATGCTCAAGCGCCGCGACGCGCCCTATGTGCCGGGCCGGCCCAAGGGTCCGTGGTGGAAATGGAAGCGCGACCCGTTCATGGTCGATGCGGTGCTGATGTATGCCCAGCGCGGGCACGGCAAGCGCTCGTCCTACTATTCCGACTATACGTTCGGGGTCTGGACCAAGGCCGAGGAGGGCGACGTGCTGGTGCCGGTCGGCAAGGCCTATTTCGGCTTCACCGACCAGGAGCTGATCGAGATCGATCGCTACGTGCGGCGCAACACCGTCGAGCGCTTCGGCCCGGTGCGCGAGGTGACGCACGAGCCCGACACCGGCCTGGTGCTGGAGGTCGCCTTCGAGGGATTGCAGCGCTCCACCCGGCACAAATCCGGCCTCGCCATGCGGTTTCCGCGCATCAACCGGTTGCGCTGGGACAAGCCGCCCCGGGAGGCCGACCGGCTGGAGACGCTCGAGCACATGCTCACGCGAATCGAGACCGGGCGCGCCGCGCCCGCGGCCGGAGCGCAATCGGTTTGACGGTGCGGACCGGCAACGTGATAGGATGAGCCACATGAGCATGCCCACCGAGACCTCGAAAGAAGCCCCGAAGCCCGACTATCGTCACCCGCTTCTTCGGCGGCCCGCCGCTGTCGGTGATCTTCCGGCTGGTGCTGCTGTCGATCCTGGTCGGCGTGATCCTGGAGGCGCTCGGCTTCGATCCCTGGAACATCCTCGACAGCCTGCGGCGGCTGGTGCAGCACATCTGGGACATGGGCTTCGATGCGGTGCGCTTCCTGTGGCGCTATCTCCTGCTCGGCGCCGTGATCGTGGTGCCGATCTGGCTGGTGCTGCGGCTCGCGCGCGCCGCGCGGTCAGTCCGAGTGGGACATCAGCGTGTAGGGTGGGCAAAGGGCGGCCGCGAGACTTCGATTGATGCACCACGCCGGGTCCGCCGTGCCCACGCGCAGCGGCTCAATTTGTCGAGAGACTTCGCGTGGGCACGGCGCAAGACGCGCCTTTGCCCACCCTACATGCCGCGGCGCCGCGCGCTGCAGATTACCGCGGCCAGCTCTCGGCCGTCATGGTGGCGGCGTCGACGCCGACCAGCTCGGGCAGGCCGGCATGGCGGCCGGGCGCGAGCGCCTTCACCAATTCAGACTTGATCTCGCCCACCAGACCGAGCCCGCGGAACACCAGGCTCGAATAGAGCTGCACCAGAGTGGCCCCGGCCCTGATCTTGGCCAAGGCGGTGCGGCCGGAATCGATGCCGCCGGTCCCGACCAGCGGAAAGGCGCCCTCGGCGCGCACATAGGTCTCCGCCAGCATGCGGGTCGACAGCGCGAACAGCGGCCGGCCGGAGAGCCCGCCGGATTCCCTGGCGGTCTTGGCGTCCCGCAGGTTGGGCGGCCGGCGCGACCGTGGTGTTGCCCACGATCATGCCGTCGACGCGCCGGCGGCGCGCCGCGCCGACCACGTCGTCGAGCTCGCTCAAGGTGAGATCGGGCGCGATCTTGATGAGGAGCGGCGTCAGCCCGGCGCGCCGGCTGGCGCGCGCGCGCGCATCGACCACGCGGGCGAGCAGATCGTCGAACAGCTGTCCCTGCTGCAGGTCGCGCAGGCCCGGCGTATTGGGGGACGAGATGTTGACCGTGAAGTAGCTCGCGACCGGCGCGAAGGTCTCGATCAGGCTCACATAGTCGGCGATGCGGTCGCGGCTGTCCTTGTTGGCCCCCACATTGACCCCGACGAGGCCGCCGGCGCCGGCGCGTGCGGCCAGCCGCGCCAGCACGGCGCGCGCGCCCTCGCTGTTGAAGCCGAGCCGGTTGATCACGCCCTCGTCGGCGGGCAGCCGGAACAGGCGGGGGCGCGGATTGCCGGGCTGCGGCAGCGGCGTCACCGTCCCGACCTCCACAAAGCCGAAGCCGAGCCGCAAGAGCGCGTCCGGCACCTCGCCATGCTTGTCGAAGCCGGCCGCCATGCCGACCGGATTGGGAAAATTGAGGCCGAAGACCCGCACCGAAAGCCGCGGGTCGTCCTTGGGCGCGAGACCGCGCGGCACCAGCCGCAGCCCCTGCACGGCCAGCCGATGGGCGTCCTCGGCATCCAGGAGGCCCAGCAGTGGCCGGGCCAGGCGGTCGAACATGCCGATCACGGCGCAAGCTCCGGAAAAACGTGGCGGCCGTCGGGTCCCAAGGGCAGCGGCACCGCCCACAGCACCGCCTGCAGCGACAGCACCCCGTAGAGATGCGGAAACAGGTCGCCCCCGCGCGAGGGCTCCCATTTGAGCGCCTCTCCCAGCAAGGCGGCATCGATGGCGACCAGGACCTGGTCGGGCAGCGCCGGCGAAGTGCCTGGCGGCGGTCTCGGCCACCTGGCCGGCGGTCGAAAAATGGATGAAGCCGTCGCGCAGGTCGAGCGGCGCGCCGCGAAACACCCCCGCCTGCCGGGCGTCCCGCCACAGCTGCGCCGGACAGATCTTGTAGATGGTCGGCACGCGCGCCCCGCTGGCATCGGAGGCGGTCGGCCTCCACTCGAATTCGACCAATCCCGGATTTTGCAGGCCCGTCAATCGGCAAGCGCACCCGCCATCGCCGGGCTGGCATGCGGCCCGCCCAAGGCCGCAGCGACTGGGCGCTCGCCTCAAGACGCAGATGGGCTATAAATCCTATCCCGGGAATGAAGTCCTCCACCCGGGCCAAGGGAACCGATGCTCACGCACGCGCAGCTCTGGACCGCCCTCGACCGGCTCGCCGCCCGCGCCGGCCTGTCGGCCTCCGGCCTCGCCAAGGCGGCCGGGCTCGATCCGACCTCGTTCAACAAGTCCAAGCGCATCACCCCGGAGGGGCGCGAGCGCTGGCCGTCCACCGAATCCGTCGCCAAGGCGCTGGCCGCCACCCATACCAGCCTCGACACCTTCGTGCTGCTGATCGGGGAGAGCGGCCATGTCATGGCCCAGGCGCTGCCCCTCATCGGCTATTCCGCAACCGGCAATCCGGCCGAGAGCAGCGCCGCGTTCGACGATGCCGGCATTCCGGTCGGCAAGAGCTGGGCTGAGATCACGTTCCCCGACATCGACGACGAGAACACCTACGGCATCGAGGTCTCCGGCAATTCGCTCGAGCCCGCCTATCGGGACGGCACCGTCCTGATCGTGTCGCCCAATGCCTCGATCCACCGCGGCGACCGGGTCGTGGTCAAGAGCAAGGACGGCAAGGTGACGGTGAGCGAGCTCAAGCGGCGCACCTCCAAGCTCATCGAGCTGCGCTCGCTCGATGCCGCCGCCACCGAGCGCACCGTCTCGCTGCGCGACGTGCTGTGGCTGCAGAGGATCGTGTGGGCGAGCCAGTGAGCGGTGGTGAGTGGTGGGTAGTGGGTGGCGAATGGTGAGTAGTGAGTGGTGAGTCGTAGTGGTGAGTAGTCTGAGTGGTGAGTCGTGATCGCTACTCACTACTCACTACTCACTACTCACTACTCACCATTCACTAACTCGACCTCGCCAACGCCCCATCAATCATGTCCACCGTGTTCTTGAGGCCGTAGACCGCCACGAACGAGCCGAAGCGCGGGCCTTTTTCCTGGCCGAGCAGGACCTGGTAGAGCATGTTGAACCAGTCGAGCGACACGCCCGGCTTGCCGTCCTTGGGCTTGGTCTTGCCGCTGTGGTCGAGGAACGGCTCGCGCCGGCCGACCTCGTAGACAACGTCCTGGATTTGCTGCGGCGTCGAATCCGCGGGCAATTGGCCGAGCGCGTCGCGCAGGTCGATCAGCGCCGCCCGCTCGGCCGGGGTCGGCTCGCGATAGGTCTTCGCCGGCAGCACGAAATCGCGGTAATAATGGATGGCGTAGCCGACCAGCGCATCGAGCCGCGGATGGGTTTGCGGCGTGACGCCCGGGCGATAGCGGCCGATGAAGCCCCACAGCGTCTCGGCGCTCTCGGCATTGGAGGACGACACCAGCGTCAGCAGCATGGAGAACGGGACCGGGATATCGGACACGGGCGGATGGCCGGAATGCACGTGCCAGACCGGATTCGACAGGCGCTGCTTTGGGTCCTGCTTCTGATAGGCCTCCAGCAATTGCTGGTACTCGTCGACCTGGCGCGGGATGACGTCGAAGTAGAGCCGCTTGGCCGCCTTCGGCTCGCGATACATGTAGAGCGCGAGGGTTTCCGGGCTGGCATAGCGCAGCCATTCGTCGATGGTGAGGCCGTTGCCCTTGGACTTGGAGATCTTCTGGCCGTGCTCGTCGAGGAACAGCTCGTAGATGAAGCTTTCGGGCGGCGTGCCGCCGAGCGCGCGGTTGATCTCGCCCGACAGCTTGGCTGAATTCGATCAAATCCTTGCCGGCCATCTCGTAATCGACCCCGAGCGCCAGCCAGCGCATGGCCCAATCGGGCTTCCATTGCAGCTTGCAGCGCCCGCCGGTGACCAGGGTGGTGACGCGCTCGCGGCTTTCCGGATCCTCGTAGGTGATGGTGCCGGCCGCGGCGTCGTGCGCCACGATCGGCACCTGCAGCACGATGCCGGTGCGCGGGCAGATCGGCAGAAAGGGCGAATAGGTCTGCGCCCGCTCGGCCCGCAGCGACGGCAGCATGATGGCCATCACGGCATCGAAGCGCGCGAGCACGCGCAGCAGCGCGGCGTCGAAGCGGCCGGAGCTGTAGCACTCGGTCGAGGACAGGAACTCGTATTCGAACCCGAAGGTGTCGAGAAAGGCGCGCAGGCGCGCATTGTTGTGGGCCCCGAAGCTCGAATGGGTGCCGAACGGATCGGGCACCTGCGTGAGCGGCTTGCCCAGATGCTCCGCCACCAGCGCCTTGTTGGGGATGTTGTCGGGCACCTTGCGCAGCCCGTCGAGGTCATCCGAGAAGGCGATGAGCCGGGTCTTGATCTTGTCGTCGGTGAGCACCCGGAACGCATGGCGCACCATGGTGGTGCGGGCGACCTCTCCGAAGGTCCCGATATGCGGCAGGCCCGAGGGCCCGTAGCCGGTCTCGAAGATGACGGCGTCCTTGTCGGCATTCTTGGCGTTGCGCTGCAGCCGCGCCACGATCCGCCGCGCCTCCTCGAACGGCCAGGCATTCGAGCGCTCGGCGAGCTCGCGCAGATCGGCGGGTGGGGTTTCGGTCATCGACATGGACGCTCCTGAGGCGGACATATAGAACATTTTCGGCCGGATTTGCCGAATCCCTCCCCCTGCAAGGGGGACGGTGGCGCCGAAGAGCGCGGCGCGGCGGCTTCAAAACGGGCTGACCGGGAAATAGCGCAGCCAGAGGTCGGTGAACTTGCCCTGCTCCCAGACCCGGAACAGCGCCCAATTGAGCGCGAGGCGCATGGTCTCGTTGCCCTTCTTGACCGCGATGCCGACGCCCTCGCCGAAGTAACGGCTGTCCAGATAGGGGCCGCCGCGGAAGACGCAGCAATTGGCCGAGTCGGTGCCGTTGAGCCAGAACGCCAGCGACACGGCATCGCCGAACAGAAGATCGACGTCGCCCTGGCGCAGCGCCAGCCGCGCCACCTCGGCGGTCGGATAGGGCCGCACCTCGGCTTCGGTGAACAGCGCCTTGAGGTAGGCCTCGTGCGCGGTGCCGGCCACCACCGCCACCTTCTTGCCTTCGAGCTTCTCGGGCAGCGGATTGTCGAGCGGGGAATTGCGGCGGGCCACGAAGCGGCCGGGCGTGCGATAGTAGGGATCGGTGAAATCGACCTTGGCGCGCATCTCGGGCGTGACCGCGATCGAGGCGATGACGCCGTCGCCGCGGTTCTCGTTGAGCGCGGCCAAGCAGGGTCTCGAACCGGCGCATCTGGATGGTGCAGGCGATCTTGAGCTCCTCGCACAGCATGCGGGCGAGATCGACGTTGAAGCCCTGCGGATTGCCGTCCGGGCCGGCGAAATTGAACGGCGGATAGTCGATCTCGGTCAGGAAGCGGATCACCACGACCCGGTTGAGATCGGGCCGCTCCGGCCGCCGCCGCGGGTCCCAGAAGCCCGGCACCTGCACGGGCGGCTCGGCCCCGACCGCCTGAGCGAAGGCGGCTGCGGGCGCGAGCGGCGCATGGGGGACCAGGAACGCCAGCGGGCCCAAGGCCAGCGCGAGGCAGGCCAGCGAGAGGGTGCGCGCCAAATCCGGCGGCGAGCGGTGCTTGATCGGGCGCGAAGGCATCATGTCTCGCTGCATCGGGAAGGTCGGCTCATGCGAGCCGCTTATAGATGACATCGCGCCCCTGCCCAATATGCCGGATTGCCTCGCCGGCTCGGCGCTCCGATGGCGCCCTGACCCACCTACCGCCGAGCGGCTAATCCGACCGCAAAATGTGCTCCACGCTGTCGATGAGCGGGGTCAGGCTGGCGGTGTCCAATTCCTCGCGGGCGATGATGTCGATGGTGACGGGGGCGAGCGCCGGCAGCAGGCCGGGGCGCTCGATCACCAGGCCGTCGGGGACCAGCGGGCGCGGCAGCGGCAGATAGCCCAGCCCCGCCATGGCGGCCGAGCGGCGCGCCAGGCTGTCGAAGGCCGTGAACACGATCTCGTAGGGTTGATTGGCCTGCTCGAGCGCGTCCATGGAGATGCGGTCGGGCAAGAGCACGTTGGGGGAGCTGACCAGCGGCACCGGCAGGTCGGGATCGAAGACGAAATCCGGCGCCCGCACCCAGACCAGCTCCTCGGACCAGGACCGCAACGGGCTCGTCCCCTCCTCTTCGTCGCTCATCACGAAGGCCAGATCCAGATAGCCGCTGCCGATGCTGCGCAGGAGCCCGGGAGAGTGGTCGCAGCAGATCTGCAGGCGCGACTTGCCGACCGTACCGGGGCACTCGGCCAGGATTCGTCGGAGCTTGAAGGCGGCGAAGATGTTGGGAATGCCCAGCCGGATGATCGGCAGCGTTCTTTGCACGCTGGCGGAGCTCACGATCTGGTCGTTGATCAACAAGATGCGGCGCGCGTATTTGAGGACCTCCTCGCCGCAGGCGGTGAGGTTCACGCCGGCGACGTTGCGCTCGATCAGATCGGTGCCGATCAGGGATTCGAGCTTCTTCATGTGGGCGCTGACCGCCGGCTGGGTGAGCTCGAACAGATGCGCCGCCTTGGTGAAGCTGCCGAGCTGATAGATGGCGACGAAGGTGCGCAAGAGGTCGGTCGGGATGTTGATCTTGTCGCTCGGGCCGGCGATCTTTTCGCGCGCCGGTTCCGCGGCCGTGCCGCCCTGGCGCCGCCGAGATTTGCGCATGAGATGTTCCCCCGCGTCCGCCCCGGGCCATTCTACGCACAGCCGATACCTGCCGTACATACACGACCGCGGCGGTTGCGAGGAACGAAAGTTGCTGCCGACAGCCTATGTGCGCCACCTATGTGGCGGCGCACCATCCGTCGCCGATCAGAGCTGGCGGCGCAGGTCGGCGGCGGCCGCCTCCGGGGTGCGCTTGAGGCTGAAGGGCGAGACGAAGCGGCCCTCCTTGTCCATCAGATAGGTGATGGCGGTGTGATCCATGGTGTAGCCGCCGCCGTCGAGCGGCACCTTCTTGAAGTAGGCGCGATATTCCTTGGCCACCTTGGTGATCGAGGGCAGATCGCCGGTGAGCGCCACCACGTGCGGGTCGAAGCTCGACAGGTAGTCCTTGAGCACGTCCTGCGTATCGCGCTCGGGATCGACCGTGATGAACACGGCGCGGGTGCGGTCGGCGTCGGGCCCCAGCACCTGCATGATCTGGGTGATGTCGAACAAGGTGGTCGGGCACACGTCGGGGCAATGGGTGAAGCCGAAGAAGACCAGCGAAGGCCGGCCCTTCAAATCCGCCTCGGTCACGACCCGCCCGTCCTGATCGGTCAGCCGGAACGGGCCCCCGATGGCGGCCGTCGCCGCCGGCGCGCCGGGCGCGCTCACGCGGTCGCGCACGATCAAGATGACGCCGAGCGACAGCACCAGGCCGGCCAGGAAGGCGGCGAGCACCGTGAGGGTGCGGATGTGACGGTTGGTCATGGCTCTCTCGACGCCCCGATCTCGGATCAGAAACAGGCCGCAAGCCCGGCCAGGATGGTCTCATAGAACACCGCCGTGCCGTAGTAGGCCCACAGCGCCACCGTGCCGGCGAGCAACAGCACCACCACGGCCGTCACCAGCGCCAGCGGACGGGAAAAACGCGGCGTCATTGCGGCCATGCCGTCCGGCATTGCGTTTCCTCGCGCCTGCACGTTTCCTCGCGCCTGCATGACCCTCAGATAGGCCCGATACCGGTCGCCAGACAATACGGCGGCTGGAAGCCTTCACTGAACAGCCAAATCGAATTCGCGTATCGTTTCGCCGATTGCCGATTGATAGCACCACTGAAAGAACGGCAGCAAAGACATCAGAGCCCCAACTTCGGTGGCTGCGCAACTGGTGACAAAATTGATGAACGCCGGTTGCGGCTGCCGGTCGCAATCGAACCAGTTATAGGCGATCATTCTGTCCCGAGAAGACCACGCTGACCCAAACCACCAGCGAAATCGCGCCTGCAATCCTGGCCGACCGCGGAGGTGCGCCGTCGGCATCCCAGGCGGCGACGTTGGGAAACACCCGCGCGTGAAAGAGCCACACGTTCAAGCCAGCCAGCAACAGAAGCAGCATTTTGCCCCTGAAGAAGATATTCTGATAGGAGCGCAGCGGTATGGCGTAGAACAAGAGCGTGCCGCTGATGACCATGACGACGAACGCCGCGATGGTCTAGCGGCAGCAGGCGGCGCATCGACTTCCGATGCCGGCACCCGCGGCATGATCCAACCCAGCAGTCGCAGGTCGAACATCACCACCGAGCCGAAGAATACCGCCATCGCCCATACGTGAACCGATTCGACGATGGAATAGGCATATTGCGATTCGTGGAGCCGACGCTCCACGACAATTGGCCAGCCACCCGAAGAAATCCAGAGGATACATATCCCGTCGAAATCCGGTTAGAGGCTCTATCTGGTGAGACAAGCGTGGCCTCGATTATTCTCGTCTTCAGCTGTTCCGCCTATTGGGTCCCGGCCGGCAGCTCATAGGGAGCACCGGTTCCGGAGGAGCCGAGAAACAATTGGCGGCCGTCGGGCAAAGTCAGGTCGCGGCCGTTGGCGCGATGCGAGCCGTCCTTCGCCTGGTATCCGTCGATCAGGACCTCGGTGCCGGGCAGCAGGGTCTCCTTAGTGAACCCGCGCCGAAACAGCACATTCGGCGTGCCGGCTTCGATGGCCCAGTTCACGACCGTGCCGTCGGGCTGATTGACGTCCACATGCAGCCAGGAATGGGGATTGACCCATTCCATCTTGGTGATCGTCCCCTTGAAATTCACCGGCTTGTTCGCATCGAACTCCGCCGCAACGCGTGGTGTGCCGACGCCGCGGCGCCCATCCGGCCAGCGCAAGACCCGTGATATGTGACTAAGAGCGAGCTTGGTTTGCATCTATTCCTCTTTCCATTGCGCCTATATTTTTTTAAAAAAAAAAAATTTTTTTTTTTTTTTTTTTTTTTTTTTTTTTTATTTTTTTATCGGTACCATTCATAGAAGCTGTCGCCGGCGGCACCTTGCGGTGATGTCGATCGTCATCGTATCGCCCTCCCAGTGCTTGACCAGCTGCTGCTTGCGAAGATTCCCGTACATGAACTCCTCGACGAATTCGTTGCAGCGATACTCGATCAGCTGCATGTTCGGCTCCATCCGACGATAGAGCGGCATCGCGATGCGCCACGGCCGCGTGAACACCTTCGGATCGTCGATCGTCGCTTCGTACCCGATCATGTCCGGCGACATCGGCGAAAAGCGCTCCATCACGTGCAGCGCGTCGCTGTGAAAGTCGCCGGCGCGGTCGAGCCAGGTCCGATCGTTGAAGTTCGTCACGTCCACGACCAGCGTGTCTCCGTCCCAGCGCCCCACCGAGTGGCCCATCCAGGTATCGTCCGGCGGGCCTTCGACCTTGTCCAGATGAATCGTGCGCGCCGTATTTGAGAACTCGTACGCGACGTGAATCTTGTTCGTGCTCTGCGTGATCTCGAACGGGATACGGCATGTACATCGCGCGCGGATACCCGGCAGGTAGCATTTCAGCTCCGGATCGCGGTCGATCCAGTGCTCCGCATTCTGCTTCTTGATCAGCAGGCTTCGCTGCTTGTACGGAATCTGCCCGTCTCCCTGCACGACACCGAGCGATCCCGGCACGGCGCCGGCCGCACCCAGCGCGAGAACCGGCGCGCCGGCACCCGCGCATAGTCATACGGATAAACGCCCTGCTGCGTGACCGCGTCCAGGCAGCGCCGCGTGCGCCTGCAAATCCCAGTTGGCTTCGTTGTTCGCTTGCCAGATGCCGCTGAAATTCGGCTTGCCGCCCACGCGTGGCTGTGCGCGCCGGCTGCGTCTGACCCGAGCGTCCGTGTGATCGACATCGAGATGATCGCGCCTACGGCGGCCGCCGCGATGGCGACCGTTATCATCGAGCCCAAGCGGCGTTCGAGCATGATGGTCTCCCTTTGTTCCCTGCTGTTTAGCTGCTATTGCTATTTTTTTTTTTTTTTTTTTTTTTTTTTTTCTTTTTTTTTTTGCGGATCTTGTTCGTACGCCCACAATATCCGTTGCTTGTCCTTAGTGAGCCGGATCAGGCCCTCGTCCCTCTGCGAATTCGCCAGTTCTTCCTGATGCGCGCGCCTTCATCATCGAGGCGGAAAGCCGATAGTTGCCCTCGACGCAGCGCGGCTCGTAATAGATCCTGTTTTCCTCTTCGCTCTGCTTCGTGATCTCCTGCTTGACGGTCCAAGGTCGCGTCCACACGGTCGGGTCCTCGATGGTCGCGGCGTAATCCAGCGTGTTCGGGGCAGTCCTCGTCCAGCGCTCGACCAGGTGCAGGTTCTCGCGCGAGCCGCGATAATCGGCCTTCGGGCTGAAATTGGTCACGTCGATCTACGAGCGTATCGCCCTCCCAGTGGCCGCGCGAATCGCCGAACCATTGGCGGATGCTGCCGGCAGGTGCGGGCTGCCGTTCATGACGATGTTGCGCTGCCATCCCTGCCCCTGCCCCACGTCATAGTTCGATCGCGATGCCGCCCGGCGTCTGCACGATGCGCCGGAAGCTGCCGCCGCCGTTGCCGCGCCGAACTCTGGCAGCCCGATGGTCAGGCAGCGGTCCGCCAGGCGCCGTCCTCCGGACTGTCATGGCGGTTCATGCGCGCGGTGTTGTAGTGCGGCGGGTAGCTCGTCGCGGCGCGGCGGCGGGCGTCGGATCGTATTTGCCGCCGCGCACAGGCAGTCTGTCTTGGTCTTGCAGGTCTGCGGTCGCCTGCATCAGCGCTATGCGAAATTCGCGATCGGCGCGGCGATCTTTTGCGCCTCCGGCGTCCTCGGCGGTATCCGCCCATCGGGCGGATCGACGATCAGCGATGTGCGCGCGCCGGTCCGCTTGAGGGCCATGAACATCGTTGTTGTACGCTCCGGAGACGTCGCGCTCGGTGCCGCGCTCGCGCACGCTTGTCGCGGCCGCGCAGCGCCGATCGTTCCTTAGTCCAATTCCGCGCGCTGCTCCTCGGTGAAGAATTCCTGGTTGGCGTATTTGGCGTAGCGCTGTAACGGCGTATCTGTTTCGTCCGTCCAGATTCCTTGCAGGTCCGGTTCGCCCCAGGGCGTCTTCAACGACTGTATATGCCTTCGGCGGCGAGCGTTGTGCCGCCTTCGTTTGTGGACAGCGCAACGACAGCGCCGATAGCGTTCACTATAATGTCTACCATTGACATCGAGCCTGAGAAGCTTTCGCGCATGATGGCCTCCTGCTTGGCCTAGCGGTCTTTGTTATTGTAATATGTCCTGCTCTACTCCCTACTTAAATCTTAGTATCGTTGTCTTTATTGTCTTTGCTGTAGCCTCTTCCCATCGCTAATGCAGATCTTCCATCCGCGCCGTCCACTCATCATCGCCGTGAAGTCATAGTTTCCCTCCACTCAGCGCTGCTCTTAATAGATCCTGTTCTCTTGCTCTCTCTATCTAGCGAACTCCTGCTTGACTTTCCATGACTCTTCCACACTCTCTTATCTCGATAGTCACCTCTTAAGCTAGCGTATCTCTAACCGTTGCGCTTCCAGCGCTCTACCAGATACAGTTTCTCTCTCGCGCCCTGAAAATCTGTTTTCGGCTGAAGTTCGCCACTTCTATCACTATCTTGTCTCCCTCCCAATAACCGCTCTAGTCATCTTACCATTATCTGATGTTAACCTTCAATTAAAAGCTCTCTTTCATGACGATATTGCGCTGCCACCCCTGCCCTGGCCCACGTCATAGAACATCGAGACGCCGCCCTCGTCTGCACTATGCGCGAAAGCTGCCGTCGTAAGCGTTCCTAATTCTAGCAACCCACCGTCAACAGCATCCTACATCGAGTCGTCCTCCTTATCGTCATAGCGTTGATGCGCGTCTTATTGTAGCGTAGATATCTCCGCTCGTCTCAGCGAAATCGTCTTATCTTATTTACCATCGCTACAAACCATCTACCCTACCTTACAATTTTCTATCTTCTTACAGTATCTCCATACTAAAATCCCGGTCGGCAGGTGGCGATTTTTTGCCCTTGCCGGTGGCGGCGAAGATCGCGTTGGTGAGGGCGGCGGTGACGACCGCGGTGCCGACTTGCCGAGCATCAGGCCCGATCCGGTCGCCAAACAATATGGCGGCCGCAAGCCTTCATTTGCCCTCGAGCCGCCCGGACAGGACTCGGCCACGATCGCCCCGCCGGTGAGCGCCAGATGCACCTCGTCGCCTGAAGGCTGGCGCCGGTTCACTCCGACTTGATGTCGGCCTCGCGGATGACGCGCCCGTAGTCGTCATATTGCTGGCGCAGATGCGCGCTGAACGGCGCTCCGCACATATCGACCGCCTGCATCCCCTGGGCCGCGAGCCGCGCCCGCGTCTGCGGCAGCTTGCCGGCTTTGGCGAGCCAGGCGGCGAGCTGCGAGATCGCCGGTTGCGGAGCCTGCGCCGGCGCCAAGAGGCCGTACCAAACCTCCATGTCGAAGTCCCCCAGGCCGAGCTCGCTGATGGTCGGCACGTCCGGCAGCCATTCGATGCGCGCGCGCGAGCCGACCGCGAGCGCCCGCAGCCGCCCCGCCTGAAACAGCCCCGCTGCCGCCGGATAATCGACGAATGCCGCATCGACCTGCCCACCCAGAATGGCATTGACGATGGGCGGCGTGCCGCTGAACGGGACCAAGGTCATGCGCACGCCGGCCGGATGAAGGATCATCTCGAAGTCGACATGCGATTTGGCCCCGGGGGTGGCCCCGAAGGTCAAGTCGCCGGGTCTGGCGCGGGCGGTGCCGAGCAGATCGTCGAGCGTGCGGTACGGCGACGTGCTGCTGACCATGACGACCGTCGGGGTCGTCGCCATGATGCAGATCGGCTCCAGGCTCGACAGCGGATCGTAGTCGAGCTTGCGCAGATGCGGCACGATGGCGAGCGCATTGTTGGTGGCCAGCAGCGTGTTGCCGTCGGGCCGGGCGCGGACCACGTCGCGGGTACCGATCATCGTGGCCGCCCCCGGACGGTTCTCGACGATCATGGTCGGTCCCTGCATGCTGCCGATCGCATCCGCCATGATGCGCGCGACCACGTCGGCGCCGCCACCGGGCGGATACGGAACCACGACCCTGATCGCCGGTTCCGACCAGGCACCGCGGTCGAGCGCCCCCACGGAAACAACAGCGAGGGCGACCGCGCCGGCGGCCAGACGCACGAATGCGTGGCAGGGAAGCTTCATCACCTTCCTCCCCGAAGTGCCGGCCACACGCGCTGGCGAGCCGAGGCCACTGACCTCATTCGGCCGCCCGCAGCCGGCCGATCTCGGCCTCCCCGTCCGGCACCGCCGCTGCGCGCCGCCGCCACCCGATCTTGCTCAGGTAGATGTAGATCACCGGGGTCGTATAGAGCGTCAGGAACTGCGACAGCAGCAGCCCGCCCACGATGGCGATGCCGAGCGGGCGGCGCAGCTCGGAGCCGGGACCGGTGCCCAGCGCCAGCGGCAGGCCGCCGAGCAGCGCCGCCATGGTGGTCATCATGATGGGGCGGAAGCGCAGCAGGCAGGCCTCGTAGATCGACTGCTCGGGGGTCAGCTGGCGCACGCGCTCGCCCACCAGGGCGAAGTCGATCATCATGATGGCGTTCTTCTTCACGATGCCGACCAGGAGGATCATGCCGATGAGCGCGATCAGCGAGAAATCGTAGTGCAGCAGCATCAGGGCCAGGAACGCGCCCACGCCGGCCGAAGGCAGGGTCGAGAGAATGGTGATCGGATGGATGAAGCTCTCGTACAGGATGCCGAGCACGATGTAGACCGCGATGATGGCGGCGGCGATCAGGTAGGGCTGCGTGGCGAGCGATGATTCGAACACCTTGGCGGAGCCCTGATAGACGGCGGTGAGGGCCGCCGGCTTGGCGATCGAGCGCTCCATAGTCGGCGATGGCGACGAGCGCGTCGCCCAGCGAATGCCCGGGCGCCAGATTGAACGACAGGGTCACGGAAGGGAACTGATCCTGATGGTTGATGGTCAGCGGCGACACCGAGACCTCGGAGCGGGTGAGCACCGAAAGCGGCACCATCTGTCCGCCGAGCGCCGAGCGGACATAGAGCTTCGCGAGCGAGGAGGCATCCTCCTGGAAGCTCGGATCGACCTCGAGGATCACGCGGTGCTGGTCGAGCTGCCCGAACACGGTCGCCACCTGCCGCTGCCCGAACGCGTCGTAGAGCGTATCGTCGATCAATTGCGGCGTGATGCCCAGGCGGCCGATGGCGTCGCGGTCGATCTTGAGCATCATGCGCGGCGCCGAGGCCTGCAGATCGCCGGTCACGTCCGTCAATTCCGGCAGCGTGGCGAGCTTGGCCATCACGATCGGCGCCCATTTGAACAATTCGGCGACGTCGGGGTCCTGCAACGTGTACTGATATTGCGTCTTGCTCACGCGCGTGCCGATCTGCACGTCCTGGCGCGCCTGGCCGAAGAACGCGATGCCCGGAAGCCGCACCGTCGCCTTGCGCAAACGGGCCACGATCTGGGTCGAGGTCGATTTGCGCTGGTCGAACGGCTTGAGCTCGACCGATATGCGGCCGGTATTGACGGTCGGATTGGCGCCGACCCAGTACCAGACGGTCTGCACGTCGGGGTCCTGGCCCACCACCTTGGCCATCTCGTGCACGCGCTCCACCATGGCGGCGTAGGAGATGTCCTGGCCGGCTTCGGCGGTGCCGAGGATGATGCCGTTGTCCTGTTGCGGAAAGAACCCTTTCGGAATGACCTTGTAGAGGACGACCGTGGCCGCCATGGTGGCCGCCATCAGAGCCAGCATGAACAGCCGGTGACGCAGCGCCCAGCGCAGCGAGACCGTATAGCCGGCGAGCGAGCGCTGGTAGACGGCCTCGAGATAGCTGACGATGCGCCAGTCCTGCCCGCCCGCATGCGCCGGGCGCAGCAGCCACCCGCACATCATCGGCGTCAAGGTCAGCGACACCGCGCCCGACATCAGGATCGCCACGCTGACGGTGACGGCGAACTCGCGGAACAGACGCCCGATCAATCCGCCCATCAGCAAGAGCGGGATGAAGACCGAGATCAGCGACAGCGTCATCGACAGGATGGTGAAGCCGACCTCGCCCGAGCCGACGAGCGCGGCTGCGAGCGGGCGCTTGCCGTCCTCGATGTGGCGGATGATGTTCTCGACCATGACGACGGCGTCGTCGATGATGAATCCGACCGCGATCGTGAGCGCCATCAGCGACACGTTGTCGATCGTATAGTTGCAGAGGTACATCACGGCGCAGGTGCACAAGCAGCGACACCGGGATGGTCACGCTCGGAATGAGCGTGGCGCGGACGTGGCGCAGGAACACGAACATGACCAGCACCACCAGGCCGATGCTCACCGCCATGGTGAACTGGACGTCGCCGACCGATGCCCTGATCGTCTGGGTGCGCTCGCCCAGCACATGCAGCTTGATCGAGGGCGGCAGCGAGCGTTGCAGATTGGGCAGCACGTCCTTGACGCGCTGCACGGTCTCGTTGATGTTGAACCCGGGCTGCTTGTGCACGTCGATGATGACGGCGCGCTCGCCGTCGACCCAGGCCGCCTGCCGAATATCCTCGACGCCGTCGATCGCCTTGCCGACGTCGCGAATCCGCACCGGCGCGCCGTTGCGATACGCGATGATGACCGAGTCGAAAGCCGCGGCGTCGAAGATCTGGTCGGTCGCATCCAAGGTCAGGGATTGCTTGGGACCATCGAGCGTCCCCTTCGGGGCATCGACGGTCGCGGTTCCGATCGCGGCGCGGATGTCCTCCAGGCTTATTCCCATCGCGGACACGACCGTGGGATTGATCTGAATCCGCACCGAAGGTTTCTGCTGGCCGTGGTAGTCGACCTGGCCGACGCCGGTGACGCGCGCGATGCTCGGAGCCAGGTAATTCTCGACATAATCGTCGACCGCCGAGATCCTCAGATCCTTCGAGGTGACGGCGACCGACATCAAGAGCGCGTCGGCCGGATTGACCTTCTCGTAGGTCGGCGGATTGGGCATGTTCTTGGGCAGCTGGCCGCCGGCCGCGCTGATGGCGGTCTGGACGTCCTGCGCGGCGCCCTCGACGTTGCGGCCGAGATCGAAGTCCACCTGGATGTCGGACTCGCCGAGCGAGCTGGCGGAGCTGATCGAGGTGACGCCGGAGATCTGCGACAGCTGGCGCTCGAGCGGCCCCGCCACCGACGACGCCATGGTCTCGGCGTTGGCGCCGGGCAGGTTCGCGGTGATCCGGATGGTCGGAACGTCGACCTGCGGCACGCCCGCGATCGGCAGCACGAAATACGCCACCAGGCCGACCAGCGTGACGCCGATCATCAGGAGCGTGGTGGCGATCGGCCGGACGATGAAGGGAGCGGACCAGTTCATCGGGATGCCATGGAGGGTTTCAGCCGGGCGATTTCGCGGGCTGGCCGAGCACCTCGACGGTACTGCCGGCCTCGATGCGGTATTGGCCGTCGGTCACCACCAGCTCGCCGGCTTGCAGGCCGTCGTCGATGACCGCCGAAGTCTTGTTCGAGACGCCGGTCTTGATCGATCGCTTCTGCACGATGCGATCGGACCCGACCACGAACGCATAGGCTCCCTCGGGCCCGTGCTGGACCGCCGTCACCGGCACCGCGATCACGCCCTTGAGAATCTCGACCTGCACCCGCACATTGACGAATTGCCCGGGCCACAGCACTTCCTCGGTATTGTCGAATATGGCCTTGTAGTTGATGGTGCCGGTGGCCGCATTGATCTGGTTGTCGATGACGGAAAGCGTGCCGGTGGCGAGATTCTGCCCGCCCGGGATCCTGCGCCGTGACGGTGATATCGCCTTGCTTCAGGGAGGCGCGAATCCGCGGCAGCGAATCGGCCGGCAGCGCGACATCGACGAAGATGGGGTGGGTCTGGTTGATGGTGACGATCCCGGTGAGATCGCTCGCGCGCACGATGTTGCCGGCATCGACCAGCCGGGTGCCGGCGCGCCCGTCGATCGGCGCGCGGATGCTGCTGTAGTTGAGCTGCACCTGCGCCATGTCGATGGCGGCCTGGTCGGCCTTGATGCTGGCTTCCAGTTGCGCCACCAGGGATTTCTGGGTGTCCAGCTGCTGCGCGGTGGCGGCCCCGGATTTGATGAGCCGGCTGTCACGATCGAGGTCGAGACGGGCATTGTCGAGCAGCGCCTGATCCTTGGCCTTGTTGGCCTGCGCCTGCTCCAGCGCCGCCGCGTACGGCGCCGGGTCGATCTCGACCAGCACGTCGCCGGCGTGCACGTCCTTGCCCTCGGAAAAGTTGATCTTGACGATCTGGCCGTCGACCCGCGAGCGTACCAGCACGCTGTTCAAGGCCTGCACGGTGCCGAGCCCGGTGAGCTCGACCGGAATATCGGCGCGCTCGACCTTGCTGGCCATCACCGGAATGGCGGGCGCGGCGGCGCGCGGGCCGGAGGGCGCGGCCGCCGACCACAATCCCCGCCCCAGCCCGAAATAGGCCAAGCCGCCGCCGGCAATGAGGACCAGCATCACCAACCGCCAGCTGCGCATGCCCGTTCGAGCCCCCCGCCAAAGGTATCAAGGTATAAGGCACAGTGAATACAGCAATCCGGCGACCATTGCCAACGATGCGCGGTATGGGGGTGGCCCGTTCCGGCCGGCGCGCCGCGCCCGCGTGACCGCGGCGGCGAGGTTAAGGTTACGGCTTGATTGAGGTCGCGCCGCGCACCCGTCGTGGTATCTGAATCCGGGGCTGTTATTGGATTTCACCATGACGAACACCGAGGCGCGCGGCTCCAAGACGACCGATAGCTCCGACTGGAACCATGCCTGGAGCGTGGTCTCCCAGCTCGCGGCGGCGCGTGGCACGGCGCTGCGCGCGCTCGGCCGGGATGATCGCGCAGCGGCTGCGGATGCCAAAATTGATACGTCCGATGCCGCCGCGACGTCGGCGCCGCCGTTCGGGTCGATCGCGCCCGATCAGCTCGCCCGCGACATCGCCGAGATCGAGCAGGCGGCCACGGCATTGCGGCAGACGGAGCCGGCACGCGAATCCCGGGCGCCCGATCAGCTCGCCCGCGATATCGCGGAGATCGAGCAGGCGGCCGCGGTCCTGCGACGGGCGGAGCCGGCCCTCGAGCCGATGGCGCCCGAAACCCCCGCCGGCATCGAGCCGCGGGTCACACGCTCGATTTGGCCGCTGCTCGGCGTCATTTGGCTCATGGCCGCCGTCGTGGTGTCGTGCGCGATCGCCGCGGTCGTGTTTCTGGTCGGCTAGGGCGGACCGAAGGCCGAGCTAAAGTCCGGCCAGCGCCTGCTGGTAGTAGGACAGATCGAGATATTTCTCGGGCGCTCCCGGCGCTGCGCCGGTCCGTTCCGCTCCGTTCGACACTTCTGGTGCGCCCCAGAGCCGCGCAAACGATCGCGTGCCGCCCGGATACGCAGAAGCTCGCATCGCAAGCCTGCAATGCTGCTTGCCGACTCGATCCTGACATCGCCGGCGCGCAGCGGTACACTTGGGTGCGAAGCGCTCGATGCCGCGACCCGGACAGGCGAAGAGGCCCACCATGGATCGACGCGAATTCCTGCAATCCGCCGCCGCGGCAGCCGCGGCGTGGAGCTGCGCGCCCGGGATCGCGATCGCGCAGCGCGCCGGGTCCGGCTTGTGGCATGAGCGGCCGCTGCGCATCTATCATCCCAATCCGCGCGAATTCGAGCTGCGAACGCTCGACGTGAAGCGGTTCGTGGCGGATTGCCGGGCCACGCAAGCGGAGGCGGTCGTCATCAGCGTGGGCGGCGTCTATGCGTTCTACCGCAGCAGCGTGAAATACCACCACGTGAGCGAGGTGGTGGGCGAGCGCGACCTCATCGGCGAGATCGCGACCGCCTGCCGCGCGCAGAACCTGCGGGTCATCGCGCGCGTGGATTTCGCCAAGGCGCGCGCGGACGTGTGGGGCGACCACCCCGAGTGGTTCCGGCGCGACCCCAAGGGCGCCTTCGTGCAGCGCGACGATTACTACGCGACCTGTCCGCTCGGCGGCTACCAGAACGCGGATTTCGCCTACCCGGTCATGCGCGAAATTCTCGACCGTTATCCGGTCGACGGCTTCCATCTCAATGCCGGGGGGTTCGACGGCTATTGCTATTGCGGCAACTGCATGCGGGCCTACGACGGCAAGCTGCCGGTCGATGCCGAGCTCGAGCCCGCCGCCTGGCGGGACTTTCTGCGCTGGCGGCGCACGGTCATCAGCGCGCAGATGGCGGGCTACTACAAAGTCATGCGGGAGGTGAACCCGCAGTCGTTCTTCATGGCCGAGCTGTGGGGCGCGGAGCGGCCGGATTCGGTGCTGGCGGCCGGCTTTCATCTGCCCTCGCTGGTGCAGCACGCCTCGTTCAGCCAGCTTCTGTTCACCTCGGCGGAGCTGCGCACCGCGCGCGATTCGCGGCTGTGGGTCGGCCTCTCGGCGGATCAAGGCATCGCGGCAGGCGGGCGGCCGCTGATCAACATCAAGATGGAGATGCGCGATCTGCGGCTGAGCCAGACCTTCATGCCGCCGGACGAGTTCACCCGCTGCGCCTATCAGGCGCTCGCCCATGGGGCCGGGCTCAAGCTGGTGACGCTGGCGATACCGGAACGCCTGCTCGATGCCCGCACGCTGCCGCGGGCGCGCGAGGTCTTCGCCTTCATGCAGCAGCAGGCGGAGGTCTTCAATTCGCTCGAGCCGCTGGGGTCGACCGCCCTGGTGTGGCCCGAAGAGGCGCTGCTCGAAGGCTCGGCCATGACCGGCAAGACCGCCGCGGCGCTGCGCGTGGAGGCGCTCGGCCTCTATACCGGATTGAAGCTGCGCCATGTTCCGCTGCGCCTCGTCTACGACGAGCAGATTTCGCCGGAGAAATTGCGCAGCTTCGATGCGCTCGTGCTGGCGACCGCGGCCTGGCTGACGCAAGCCCAGGCGCAAGCGCTGGCCGCATGGGTGCGGGCCGGCGGACGGCTCATTCTGCTCGATAGTCCGGCGGCCGATCCGGCCGGCTTTCGCGCCTTGCCGGGCGCACTGACCGAGCTCATCGGCGGCGCTTGGACGCAGACCAGCAAGCGTGCCCGCTATACGGCCTTGGTGGCGAAGGCGCCTCCAGCAAGCCTGCAGGGTCTCGGCCCGCTGCCGCTCACCGCACCGTACCGCGAGGTGAAGGCGGCCGCGGAAACGCAGGTCTGGTACCGGGCCGCGCATTCCAATGACGCGGCGGCGCCCGAGGACATCGAAGACCTGCGCGTGGCGGAGGATCCCATCATTCTGTTCTCCCCGGCCGAGAGCGGCTCCGTCTTCTACATTTCCACCGGCTTCGGCCAGATGATCCAGACGCTGGGGCACGGCGATTACGTCACGCTGCTGCACGCGATGCTGCGGCACGGCGCCGCCAAGCCGCCCATGCTGACCACCGACGCGCCCGGCACCGTGGACGTGACACTGGGACGGTGGAAGGGGGGCCAAGTGGTTCAGATGGTCAACAACACCGGCCCGGCGCCGCTCGACGCGGTCATACCGCTTGGACCGATCGAGACCGAAATCGCCTGGGACGGTCCAGCGAGCATTGAGCTTGTTACCCCGGGCATCGCCGGGCAGGCCCTGCCGGCACAGCGCAAGGACGGACGCTTGCGTTTCACGATCCCGGGCCTCGATGCCTACGCGCAGGTCGTGATCAGGGGATAGAAGGTCGGCCGATCGAGCATAACGCGGGGGTTGCCGGGAAGCTTTGATCGGTAATGGCCCGTAGCCCGGATGGAGCGCAGCGAAATCCGGGACGGCTGTCCCGCATTGCGCTTCGCTCCATGCGGGCTACAGGCGAGCCTGCCGGACCACGAAGTAAGGCTGGTTGGTCAGGTCCGGGTCGAGACCCGGGAGGAGCGACGGGCCGTCGTCGCCGCGCAGCTCGAAATAATATTGCAGCGGATAGGGCGAGCGCGTGTAGTCGGCGCCGATCACGGCGGCATGGCGATCGCCCTGCCGCTGCATCTGCATTGTCTGCCAGACCTCGGCCTGATTGACGTGGCGATAGTGCAGAAGCGCCGTGGTCCGCTCGCCCGGCAGCCGGATCGCGACCTCGAACGGCGCGCCCGGCTGGAGGCGTTCCGAGGGTTGGTGCTCGCCATCGGCGGCGGGCCGCTGCGGACGCGACAGGACCTGATGCATCGCCGCGCGGACCTTTGCCTGATCACCGCGCGGGCCGATGCTGCCTGCATCCGCTTGCCTTGCCATCTCGGCGATATCCACATCGATCGCCGGCAGGCGATCGCGCCAATGGCCGCGCAGCCACGGCTCCTCGCCATAGCTGACATCGGCGCCGTAGACGATGGCGGCGTCGGCGGCCTCCGCCCAGGCCTGCCGGGCGGTCCGATAGGCCGCGAGCGCAGCCACTGCCGCCTCGCGGTCGCCGCTGCGCTCATAGAGCGACCAGAGGACGGCGCTCCTGAATTTCTCGGCGAAAAAGCGTCCGATGCCGCACTGGATCGCGACGTCCACGGACAGCCGGCGAAAGGCGACGCTTTCGGTGGTCGCCGCGTCCGAGAGCTCCCGGGCGGCACCGGCCGCGAGATCGTCGAGCCATTGCGCCACCTCCAGCGGCGAATAGCGCGCGCCGGGCCTGCCGCTCATGAGCTCGTCCGCGAATTCGTCGATGCGCGAGAACAGCTGCGGGTCGAAGGGCTCGACCGCGGCGAAGCGCGGCCGTTTGCCGGCGTCGTAATAGGGGCGCGGCGGGTCGTCGCGCACGATCGACATGTTGGTGTACATTTCCGGCCAATAGGCGTTGTTCGAGGCCGAGGGGGCGTGCGCCAGCGTGATAAGGGGCAGGATGCGGCTCGCTTTGGCCAGCGCCGCCTCGCAGGCGGCGGCGGCCGGCCCGAAATCGCTCGCGAGCTGTCGGCGCCAAGTCTCC
Source organism: uncultured Alphaproteobacteria bacterium (assembly GCA_963744275.1). Lineage (GTDB taxonomy): Bacteria > Pseudomonadota > Alphaproteobacteria > Rhizobiales > Xanthobacteraceae > VAZQ01. Next base: position 24,896 of record CAVUSX010000009.1, on the reverse strand, counting down.
GGCGCTGCATCCGGATTGTAGGTCAACCGGCCCCAGAGCCGATAGGTGTAGGCGAATTTCTGCCAGTCGTATTCCGGCGCGAGGCTCTGATCTGCATAGGCGGTGCGCCCGCCCGGCCGCCCCGAGCCCATCCGCCCCTTGAACGAAAGCGGCTCGCACAGCTCGACGCCCTGGCTGCCGCAGAAGCCGGCGTTGCGGCCATAGCCGGCGGCGAAACTCGGATCGCCCCACAGGAGCGCGCGCTGGGTGCCGGGCCAGATGCGGAACAGCACGCCGTGCCGGCGATCCTCCTTGAGGAAGTCGCCGTAGCTGTAGCGGGTGAAACGGCGCAGGCCGTTACTGAGCGCGAAGTGCTCCGAGGCGGCCGTGCGGGGCGGCCGTTCGAGCTCGCGGATCGCGCTCTGGTGATACGGCAGGCCGATATGCTCGCCGAGATATTTGGGCGAGAGCTTCACCGGCATGCCGGTCTCGAGCGCGACGTCGATGGTCTGCTGGTCGATCCCCTTGGCGTGCATGTCGATCTCGATGCGGCGGCCGGCCGGCGCGATGCCGGAAAACACCGTGCGCCAGAACGCGAAATCGCCCTCCGGTATGCCGCTCTCGCCATGGATGCGGAAGGTGATGCCGCTGATCTGCGGACAGCTTTGCAACAGCAGCGTCAGCGCGTCGCGGCAATAGGCGGCATGGTTCTGCGCGGTGATGCCCTCGACGTGGTAGTTCGCCTTCGGGCTGTCGAACTTGTAGCCGTGGGTCCACAGCCCGACCTGGAATTCGAGGCCGCGCCGGACGGTCTCCTGGCCGATGAACTGCAGCGTCTCGAGATTGCGGTCGCGCTCCGCCGCCGGCAATTCGCGCACCCGCACCTCATGGCCCGGAACCGAAAGCAGGAACGGATAGGCGAAATAGAGATAAACGTCGCTCACCTCCATCGGGTAGTTGTATTGCAAGCCGAACGTCATGCTGAACCGGTTGAAGCGCTGCGTCGCCAGCATCGACAGATACTCCCGCCACATCGCGCGATCGTGGAACCAGCTCCGGTCCTCGACGTCGCTCTCGAAGCAGCGCGCGATGCTGCGTACGCTGTTGGCCGGCTGCTCCACGATGGCGCGCGCGACGCGGAGCGCCGCGACCGGATCGGCGCCGTGGCGGACGCGGTCGGCGAGCTCGGTGACGGCGTAGGTGAGGCCGCGCGCGTCGTTGCCGGCGGCCAGCAGGATGGCTCCGTCGGCGTCGCTGGAGGGGACGAGCGCGAGCGATTCCGACGCCGCCGTGATGGTCATATCGGCTCGCCGCAGCAGATCCTGGGCGGCCGGCGAGGCGATGCCGGCGATCCGAATGCGGGTCGCGGCCATGCGCGCCTGATCGAGCGAGCCCGCCGTCTCGACCGCGATTTGACGTGCCGTGAGTGCCTGGCGCAGCTCCTGCACAGCCCAGCGCCCGGGCGCGCTCGCCGCGACCGTATCACCCGGATCGATGATGAGAGCAACGCCGCGCTGCACCGCCGCGGCGGACGCCACCGGCACGCCCAGCGCCCCGATGCCGGCCGCTACGCTCGTGCGCTTGAGAAAGTCGCGTCGATTGATAGCGCTGCGGCGCACCATCGGTTCCTCGGCCTCAGTTCGTTCCCGGCTGCCCCTTCGCCCGATAGGTCTTGGAGAAACCGTTGCGGGTATTGGTCACCGTGAAGGTGCCGTCGGTCTGCGCGCTGACCTTGATCCAATAGGCGGGCCCGTTGTGCGCGGGCGGCGGCGGCGCATTGGAGCCGAACGGCGGCGCGGCGATCGGCTCGAGCGGCATCGCGGCGAGCGGATCATCCAGCATGTTGGCGATGAAGATGCTGGGCACGGTGTATTCCTGGCCGCTGAGCTGCGAGAAGTGCATCTGCCAGAGATCCTCGAGGCCGGGCGAGGTGTGGACGACCCGCATGGTCTCGGGCTCGCCGCCCTTGCGGGTGCCGTTGTTCATGATGGCGACGCGCGGATGGACGGCGTGGACCAGCACCTCGGAATTCGACGTCGCCTGTCCGTGATGCAGGCCCGAGAAGCAAATCGATGGCGCCGATGCGGTTGTTGGGGCACATCAGCTCGAATTCCTTGTTCCGCGTCAGGTCGCCCAGATGCAGCGTGCGGAATTTTCCGAACTTGACGTGGACGCCGACCGACATCGGGTCCTCGGCATTGTTGTCGCCCGGCTTGAAGCTGGCGCAATACGGATTGGGCGCGCCCGCGCCGGGAAGCGCGGTCTTTATGGTCGCGCCGGCGGCGGTCACCACCCGCACCTCGATGCCCGCGACCGCGATCCTGTCGCCCGGCTTCACGACCGTGTGTCGCGCCTTGGCGTAGAGCTCCGGGTACGTTTTCGCAATAAAGTCATCGGCCGCAGGCGCGGGTTGAACGTTCGCCCCATGATCGATGAAATGCTTGATCGGGATGAGCTTGGCGAGCTCGGCTACGCCGCCGAAATGATCGCCGTGCCAATGGGTGATGATGAGATGGTCGATCTGCGTCAGACGGGCGTCCTGGATGGCCGCCATGATGCGCCCGGCGTCCCTGACCGCCGCGTCCGGCGCCACATTGCCGGTATCGATGAGGAGCGATTCGCCCGATGGCGGCACCAAGAGCGTGGCGTTGCCGCCCTCGACGTCGATCACGTAGATGTCGAGCGTGGTGCGGGTCTGGGCGGCCGCGCCGTCGGATCCAGCTTGCGCGAGCAGCGCCAGAGCGGCGATTGCGAGCAACATTTTACTTCGCATGGCCCCTTCCCTCTCGGTCCGGTCGCGATCAGCCCGCAACCGCGCCGACATTAGAACGGTTTCGCATCGATTGAAATCGGAAACCGCCCCAGCCAGCGTAGGCAGCCTGCCTCAGCGCGATGAAAGCGTGAGTGCCTTCGTGAGGTCGCCCATCGGCTTGCTGCCGCCGGCCTTGAGCGCCGCGTCACGCGCCGCATTGCCGGCCAGCTCCGGCAGAGCGAAGCGCCTGCTGATGAAGCGCAGGATCGAGGTCGTGTCGTACTGGGTGTGATCGACGAAGTGGCGGCGCGCAAACGGCGAGACGATGAGCGTCGGAACGCGCGAGCCCGGCCCCCAACGATCGCCCTTGGGCGGCGCGACATGGTCCCAAAAGCCGCCGTTTTCGTCATAGGTCACGACCACCAGCATATGGGGCCATTGCGGGCTCTTCTCCAGATGCGCGATGACGCTCCGCCATGTGCTGGTCGCCGGCGAGCACGGCCGCATAGCCCGCATGCTCGTTGAGATTGCCCTGCGGCTTGTAGAAGGTGACCTGCGGCAGCGTACCGCCGTCGATCGCCTTGATGAATTCGGCGCCGTCGAGGCCGCCGTCCTTGAGATGCTCGGCCCGCGCAGCGGTGCCCGGCGCCATGTCGGCGAAATAGTTGAAGGGCTGATGATGATATTGGAAGACCGGCGCCGGCGACACCTTCTGGCCGTCGAGCGTCGCCTGCCAGGCACCGCCATACCACGCCCAGCTGATGCCCTTCCCGGAAAGCAGGTCGCCGATCGTTTGATCCGTCTGCGGCGGCAGCGTCGTCGGATTGGCCGGATCGGCGAGCGCCGGATCGCCGTCCTTGGCCGGCTTGTTGGCGCTCGGCTGATAGGGCGGCTGCATCGTGTTGACGGCGAAAAAGTCGGGCGTGATGGTGCCGTCGCGGACGAACTTCGGCGCGCCGTCGATCGCCGATTTGGGCGAGTTGTCGGCGAGCTTCAGGCTGACGCCGTCGGGCTCCACGACCGCGATCTTGTCCTTGGCGGGGCTCTGGTCGGCGCCGGGGTATTTCGGCGTGCAGGCGCAGATGAGCCAGAAATGATTCAAGAACGAGCCGCCGAAGGCCCCCATGAAAAAATTGTCGGCGAGCGTATAGCGGCGCGCGATCTTCCAGAGCGGCAGCTTGGCGGCATCGTCCTTGTAATGCCCCATGACCAGGGCGCCCGTATCCGCATAGGCGGCGAACTTGTCGTTCTTGCCGCCGTCGATCTGCATCTGGTTCTGATAGAAAAGATGCCAGGGGCTTTGGGTGATGACATCGAGCGACGTATCGAAGCCCTTGGAATCGTCGATCGCGAACGGCTGGTTGGGCAGGTGCTGGGTCTGCGCTTCGGTGACCGGCGGCGTGACCCCCATGACGGTGAGCCCGCCCCAGACCGGCGGCAATTCCTTCATCACCGAGCCGTCGCGGTCGCGCTGAAGGGACATCGCCCCGGTGACGTGCTGCAGGCCGTTGGCGCCGGGAAAATAGCCGTAGAGATTGTCGAAGCTGCGATTTTCGGCATAGATCACCACGATGGTTTCGATCGCGTCGAGACCCGGCCTTTTTTTCGCCGGCTTGCTCGCGGCACCGGCGAGCGCTGCGCTGCAAAATATTCCTGCCAAGAGCGTAGTGGTGAAAATGATGCGTGTTTTCATGATATCCACATGGCGTCTGATGATTGATGAGCGGGGACGGGCGACGACGGGCCGATGAATCTAGCAGCGCCTTTATAGCACTTTAATGACAGCCGCCAAAGCGAGGGGCGGCAGGGTCGCGGCGGCGTGGCTGGAGCCGGCACTGAAGCTGGCAAAGGCGATTGATTTCGCCATACTGCGGGCGATGGCGCAACGGTCCCTCATCATCTTGCTGTGTGGCTTGCTCATCGCGGCCGGTGCCGGTGAAGCTGCGGGCGCGCCGAAAGGAATGTCACGGGCTGTCGTTTATAGGCAAGCGCGTGTGCTGTCCGCGATCGGCCGTGGCCTGTTCTCCGATCCGACGCTCTCGGCCTCGGGTAAATTATCCTGCGCCTCCTGCCACGATCCCGCTCGCGCCTATGGTCCGCCCGATGCGCGCGCGGTCGAGCCCGGCGGCAAGGACCTGCGGCAGATGGGTTTGCGCGCCGTTCCCTCGCTCAGATACATGCAAGCGACGCCGCAGTTCACCGAGCATTATTACGAGTCGGACGACGAGGGCGACGCCAGCGTCGACAACGGGCCGACGGGTGGGCTGACCTGGGACGGACGGGTGGACCGCGGCCGCGACCAGGCGCGGCTGCCGCTGCTGTCTCCTTTCGAGATGGCCAATGACAGTCCGGCAGCCGTCGTCGCCAGGGTGAGCCGCTCACCCTATGCGGCCAAGCTGCGTGAGGCCTTCGGCGCCGCGGTGTTCGCCGATACCGAAAAGGCCTTCGAGGCCGTCCTGCAGGCATTCGAGGCCTATGAGCAGGATTATGTCGAGTTCCAGCCCTTCAGCAGCAAGTACGACGACTATCTCGCCGGCAAGCTGAAGCTGACGGCCCAGGAGGCGCGCGGCCTCGCGCTGTTCAACGATCCGGCCAAGGGCAATTGCGCCCATTGCCATTTCAGCTCGCCCGGCCTGGAGGGCGCCGCGCCGGTATTCACCGATCACGGCCTGGTGGCGCTGGGCGTGCCGCGCAACAAGGAGATTCCGGCCAACGCGGATCCGGCCTATTACGATCTCGGTCTCTGCGGCCCGCTGCGCACCGACCTGCGGGCGCATCCGGAATATTGCGGCATGTTCAAGTCGCCGACGCTTCGCAACGTCGCCACCCGCCGAAGCTTCTTCCACAATGGCGTATTCCACACCCTCAAACAGGTGCTCGAATTCTACGCCGAGCGCGACACCAATCCGGAGAAATGGTATCCCCGCAATCCGGATGGCTCGGTGCACAAGTTCGACGATCTGCCGCCGCAATACCGCGCCAATGTCAATGTCGAGCCTCCGTTCGACCGCCACATCGGGGACAAGCCGGCACTGTCCGAGGAGGAAATGGACGACATCATCGCGTTCCTGCAAACCCTCAGCGACGGCTATCGTGGCAAGACCCAATGAACTCTGCGAGGCCCATTCGGCCCCGCGCCCTGCCATCGGCGAGTAGGCCATCGCAGCCCCGGGCCGGACATACGGTTTGGAAGTGGTTCTTGCGCGAAAACGCGCTCTCGGCGGAACCCTGTCACCGAACTGTCACATAATGCTGTTTCACCAAACTGTCACATAATGCTATGGACCTGTGGATGTTTGCCAGCAGGAGCGGGGAAAAATGGAGATCGTGACATCGCAGGATCAGGGGGCGACCGCGCGCGTCGCCCTCAAGGGGCGGCTCGATATCGTCGGTGCCGAGGTCATCGCGTTGCCGCTGGCGACGCTCGCAGGTTCCAAGCAAGGCCTGATCCTCGACATGAGCGGCGTGAGCTTCGTCGCCTCCATTGGGCTGCGGCATCTGGTGCAGACCGCCAAAGCCTTGTCGCGCCGCGGCGGACGGCTGGTCCTGCTCAATCCGACCGAGATGGTCGCCGAGGTGCTGACCACCTCCGGCCTCACCGACCTGTTGCCGATCGTTCGATCGGATGCCGAGGCGGCAGCCGCGCTCGGTACGCTGCAGCGTGGCTGAGATCGACGCGATGTCGGGCGCGGACGGCCAGACACGGACTTTTCGTGTGACGCCCGAGGAAATTTCGGCGGCGGATGCCTGGATCGAGGACGTGGGCCGACGCTGGGGCATCGCCGAGCGAACCGCCTTCGGGGCGCGCATCTGCGTCGCCGAGATCGCCGCCAATGTGCTCGAGCACGGCGGCGCGCAGGCCGAGCCCGCGGAGCTCGGCGTCACCTTGCGCCGGCGCGAGAGCGGTCTCGATGTCGAGATAACCGATTCAGGACGGCCGTTCGATCCGACCACCTTTCCGGAGCGCCCGCCGGCCGCTACGATCGAAGCCACCCGCATCGGCGGATTTGGCCTGCGCCTGGTGCGATCCTATGCCTCCGAGCTCAGCTACCGTCACGATGGCGTCTGCAATCATCTCACCCTGCACCTGCGGGCCGCGGCGTCCTGAAGCTGCTTCCTGGAAATGAGGATGGGAGAATAGCCCGCGAAGCCGGGCGTCCCGCCGGCATGCTCGATGCGCACGCGGGACGGGCGCAGGCGATGGCCGCCTTGGCTTGATGGGCGCTTTCGATCCGGTCACTGCCGGGCGGCGGCGCTCTGCTTGTACAGGCTGTCGATGTAGCCGCTGTGGTCGAGCTCGGCCACGAAGCTCGGGTCGGTGAAATCCTCCGGCTTACGGCTCGTCATCTCGCGCCAGGTGTAGACCGACTGCATCACCTTGAGCCCCTCGATCGACGGATAGGGCTTGCCGGGGAGCTGCGACGCCTCGGCATAGACGGCTTCGAGCTTCGCCGGATCGCTGATGCCGTACCACTTGGTCATCGAGGCGAACGCGGCCGTCTTGTCGGTCTTCATCAGGGCGATGGCCTCGACGGTCGCCTTCATGAAACGGGCCGCGGTGTCGCGGTTCCGCGGCAGCCAATCGGCCAGCGCATTCACGCCCGAGCCCGGCATCGCGAAATGGTATTGGCCGAGATCGACCAGATCGCGCAGCCCCAGCTTCTTGGCCTCGGTGAGCGCGATATCGGTGCCCGCGAAGGCGTCGACCAGATTCTTGACGATGCTTTGCGGCCCGTTGCCGCTCGAGAGCATGGAGACGTCGCGGTTCGGATCCCAGCCCATGGTGCGCAGGAACAGGATCATCGAGAGGTGATCGAGCGCGCCCAGATTGCCGTAGCCGATGCGCTTGCCCTTGAGGTCCTCGGGCTTGGTGATGTCGGCGCGGCTGATGACGTGGAAGCGGGACACATCATCCGTGGTGGCCAGGATGACGCGGTGCGGCGCGGTCGCGACCGAGGTCATGCGCACCATTGTGGGGCTGCCGCCCCCGATATTGATCTCGCCGACCACGCTCTTGATGTTCTCGGGCGGAACGATCACGCCCGATCCGCGCACCGCCTGGGCGGCGCCCGGCGTAATGTACTGGCTGACCTTGAGGCCGTTGCGCTCGTAGATGCCGTTGTCGGCCGCCATGATGAACGGCAGCTTGGTGAGCGATACGTCGCCGAGCTCGACGGTGACCGGGATGAGTTTGTCGGCCGCCTTTTCCTGGGCGCCGGCCGCACCCGGCCAGCTCGACGCGCAGGCCGCGAGCATGAGGAGGCCGAATAGCTTGGGCGGGCTGACAGCAAGCGCGCTCGTCATGGCGAACCTCTCAGTCGGATGCGCTAAGGCGCATGGTCATTGCGGGCAGGCGTCCCTCAAGCAGAAGCATTCGTGATTCGAGATGTCTTGATACGGCCTGGTATCCGCGGCGCAATCGAGCGGAATACCGGTATAGCAGACGAAGCGAGCGCCGCAGTATTTCTGGTAGCCGACCGGCAAGCTCCCGTCCGGCGCGGGCGGCTTCTCGAGCTTGCTCGCATGCTTCGCCACATGTGTCTTCGCGACATGTGTCTTCGCGACATGCGTGCCTTTGGTGGGCGCCTGCTGCGCCGAGACGGGACCTGCCAGGACCAGGGCCGCGACCAGCCCGCTCGCGCGTATCAGAAGCAGCATGGCTCTCTCCTGCAGCAGCCGGGTTTGACCGGACTTGCGGAAATTGCCCGGGCGCTGGCCGGCAGCCGCGCCCGAGGATCGTCGCATGGACAGTTACTTCTGCGCCTGCCCGAAGTACTTCAAGTCGGGCGCCTTCTGGCCCTTTTTCGCCGGCATCAAGAGGCCGTCGGCGCCGAGATAGTAGTTGTCGTTCTGGATGCGGACATGGGGGTTGTTCTCGGTGCAGATCGCCTCCAGCCAATTCGGCCTCGGATCGGGATCGCGCGCGTAGCGTTTGATCACGGTCCAGGGGCGGGTCAGCGCATCGTCGAAGGTGGTGATCTCGTCCAGCAACAGATTGGGATCGTTCCGGTCCAGGTGGAGCCGTTCCGTGACGATGGTCCGGTTGTCGCTGTGCAGCGGCAAGCCGCTGGTGTCGTAGGCGCGCGGACCCTTCATGTAGCGGGTCTCGATCTCGAGCGTGTCGTAGCGGCCGGCGCCCTCGCTATCGACCCAATGGCCGATCGAATAGCCCGCGAAGGTCGGCTCGACCTCGCTCGGCCAGTCGCGGCCGTCGGTATAGACCCGGCGATTGTCGTGGATGTGGCTCATCAGGATGAAGGCGGTCGCCGGCGTGATCACGATCTCCATCGATTCGAACACGTTCATGGCGCGCGGCATGCCGGGCGGCAGGCACATCCAGGACGGCTCGGTGCCCATCCCGCCGGCCTTCTGGTCGGCGACGTTCCACTCGAACAAAGCCTGATATTCCGGAGTCAGCGGCGCCTTGTCGCCCGCGCGGACCCAGACCGGCCGCTCGCCGTCCGGCCTTTGCCACCTGCCCTTCCAGTTCGGATACTTCGACTCGTCGAACGCCTGCGCGCTGGCCGCGAGCATGCACAGGCAAGCCGCCAGCGTCACAGCCGCCATACACCCGCGGTAAGCCATGATGGTCCTCCCCTTCCGTACCGCCTGCATTCGGATCGCCCTCATTTCTTCACCTGATTGAAATAGCGCAGATCCGGCGGCTTCTGGCCCTTCTTCACCGGCATCAGGTAACCGTCGGCGCTCAGCATGTAGGTGTCGCCGCCGATTTCGACATGCGGGTTGTTCTCGACGCACACGTCCTCGCGCCATACGCGTTTGGGGTTCGCATCGCGCTTGTAGGTCTTCAGCACGCTCCACGGCCGGGTCAGCGCGTGGTCCTCGACCGTGATCTGGTCGTGCAGGCTGTTGGGATCGCTCTTGTCGAGATAGATGCGCTCCTTGATGACGCTCTGATTGTCGGGATGCAGCATCAGTCCGGTATTGTCGTAGACCCGCGGCCCGTTGAAGTCGCGGGTCTCGACCTCGAGCGTGTCGTAGCGGCCGCTGCCGGTGGTATCGAGCCATTTTCCGATGGAATAGCCCGTGAAGGCCGGTTCGGCGTTCGCCGGGAAGCTGCGCCCGTCGGTGAAGATTCGGCGAAACGAGTCGTTGCCGTCGTCGATCAGCATGTAGGTGGTCTCGGGCAGCACGACGATCTGGATCGGCGCGTAACCGTTCATCATGGCCGGCATGCCCCAGGGCAGGCACTTGTAGACGGTGTGGTCGCCCTGCCCGCCGGCCGCCTGGTCGGCCAGGCTGGCCTTGTAGAGGGTCATATATTCGGGCGTGAGCGGCGGCTCCTGGGTGAGGCCGCGCGGCTTGCTGGTGTCGAACCGGGGCGCGGCGCCGCCGGTGCGCTCCCAGGCGCCGCTGAGATCCGGATACTTGCCGTCGTCGAACGCCCGGACCATCCCGGTCGTGGCCAACAGCGTCGCGGCGAGCGCGACCGCCCCGACAAAACTGCACTTGCGCATCATCTTCCTCCCTTACCAACCTGGCGCCGGGTTTTCATCGTCGATCTCCCGCCCGAACCTCGTTCGGAACTATCCGGAAAATCAATTTCCCTCTTTCGAGATGCGCGCTCTTTGGAGCGGCGCGCTTTTTTTGCACTTTTTGCAGATGCGCAAGACCAGATGCGCAAGACCAGGCCAGACCAGACGCACAAGAGATGCGCCAGCCGAGCCAGGAATTTGCAGCGCGTCAGGGGGTCTCACAATCCGCCTGCCGCCCGTCGACTGCTGCCACCCATCCGGCGTGGCTCGCATGGATGGTGGCCGTCTCAAACCTTGATGTCAACAACCGCCCTCCCTGCTGCGCGCCGCGCTCGGAGGCATTTCACCGCGGCAATTCAGCTTGCCTCCGCAGCGGCGAGCTCGCGCCGAAAAGCGCGTCGCCGCCATGGTCTTACCGCAGCGCAACCGGCGCCGAAGCTCGCGCGGCCGACGCTCCGGTTTGATTGCGAAACGCGGTGCCGCAAAACACCGGCGCGACCGTGGCGATGCCGGCACCTTGCTGTTAGCCTGCCGACGGCGATCCGCCTCCACGCCGCCCATTTCAGGGGAACCATCATGAAACTTCCGCGCCGCCGGTTTCTGCGCCTGGCGGGCGCTGCCGCCGCCCTGCCCGCGCTGTCCCGCAGCGCCTGGACGCAATCCTATCCGGCACGGCCGGTCCGCATCATCGTCGGATTCCCGCCCGGCGGCGGGGTCGACATCACGGGGCGCCTGCTCGCGCAGGCGCTCTCGGAACGGCTCGGGCAGTCGTTCTTCATCGAGAACCGGCCGGGCGCGGGCAGCAACCTGGCCACCGAAACGGTCGTGCGCGCGCCGCCCGACGGCTACACCCTCCTGCTTTTCGACGCGCCACCGGCCACCAACGCGACGACGCTCTACGACAAGCTCGACTTCAACTTCATCCGCGACATCGCCCCGGTCGCCGGCGTCATGCGGCTGCCCCATGTCATGGTGGTCAATGCGGCGTTTCCGGCCAAGACGCTGAGCGAGCTCATCACCTATGCCAAGGCCAATCCGGGCATGATCAGCATAGCTTCGTACGGGGCCGGCACGATCTCTCAGGTGGCGGCCGCGTTGTTCATGATGATGACCGGGATCAGCATGGTTCACGTACCCTATCGCGGCTCGGCGCCGGCCCTCACGGATCTGCTGGGCGGACAAGTGCAGGTCATGTTCGCCTCGCTGCCCTCCGCGATCGAATACATCAAAGCCGGCACGTTGCGCCCGCTCGCGGTATCGACCGCCACCGCCTGCGCACAATTGCCCGACGTCCCGCCGGTGGCCGCGGTCGTGCCGACCTTCGAGGCCAGCGGCTGGTACGGCATAGGCGCTCCGAGAAATACCCCGCCCGAAATCGTCGCGCAGCTCAACCGGGAGATCAATGCGGCTCTCGCCGAGCCGAAGCTGAAGGCGCGCCTCGCCGATTTCGGCGGCACGACCCTCCCCGGCACGCCCGCCGATCTCGGCGTGTTCATCGCCGCGGAAACCGAGAAGTGGGACAAGGTGATCCGTGCCGCCAACATCAAGGCGGAGTGAGCGATGTCGGACATGCTCACCCACTGGGCGGCGTTCGAGGACTGCAGCCGTTTGGCGCAGATCGACGCGACGATCGAACCGGTTTTCCGGGCCGCGCTGGCGCAGAACCGTGAGGCCGGTCGATTGGGCACGCTCACGCGCCTGGGGGCGAAGTGGATGCAGCCGATGCTGGAAGGCGTTCGCGACCGTTGGAGCGAATCGAGCCGCGATCCGAAGCTCGAGCGCAACCTCGCCTTCGTGCTGGGCGGGCTCGTTCATCAGGCCACCGACAACGTCATGAAGCCGGCGCTGTCGCGTGCCGCCGGCGGCACCTGGTCGCAGATGCAAGCCTATTTGCGCGGCACGCCCGGCACGCCCGCGGTGAGCCCGCAGGTCGTGGAAGCGGCCCATGAATACTCGGCCTATCTGGATGCCGAGGTGTTCCGCCAGGTTTTTCTCGACGGCAAGGCCGACCCGTTCTCGCAGCTCTTCATGGCGAAGCTCAGCCCGAGCGGGAAGGCGTTCGAGGACTTCGTGCGTGCGCTGTTCCAGCGCTCGCTCTTGTCCGTGCATACGCTCAACCCGACGGTCGACCACATGGAGGATTGGCTGGAGAACCTGTTCCGCACGGTGCAGCCCGCGTTCGTGGGGGTCGAGCGCTGGGTGCGCGTCTACAACGAGCCCGATCCGGCGAAGATCGAGGCCTTCGAGGTGCGAACCGCGTTCTATCGATCCGACGACCCGGCGATCCGGGCCGCGCGCGCGCTGCAGCGCGGAGAGGAGGTCGACGCCGGCGCACGGCAGGCGGTCTTCGTGGACGGCCTCCACACCTGCCTTTATGGCCATATCCTGCAGACCGGGCTCGCCTATACCCGCAAGGCGTCGCAATTCTGGCGCGGCGAGACCGGGCATCTGGTGGCGCCGAACTTCGACGAGTGGCCGATCAGCTGACCGCGCGCGCCGAGGCCTGGACTTCGCAACGCCACCCGATACGCAATCGGGCGCGATCGGGAGGAAAGCTACCCGCGGCCAGCCGCCCGCTCCGGCTCAATACGCATTCCGGTAGGTCGACGGGGAGATCACGGTGCGGATCAGAATCTGCAGATCGAGCCACACCGACCAATTGTCGATGTAGTAGAGGTCGTGCTCGACGCGCTGGCGCATCTTGTCGTCGGTGTCGGTTTCGCCCCGCAGCCCGTGGATCTGCGCCCATCCGGTGATGCCGGGCTTGACGTTGTGCCGCCGCGCATAGGTCGAGATGCGCCGCTCGAACTCGCGATCATGCGACAGCGCATGCGGTCGCGGCCCCACCAGCGACATGTCGCCCTTGATCACGTTGAAGAGCTGCGGAACCTCGTCCACGCTCCATCGCCGCAACCAGCGCCCGATCCGGGTGACGCGCGGATCGCCCTTCCTGGCCTGGCGAACGACGGGACCGTCCTCGCAGATCCCCATCGACCGGAACTTGATGATCTGGAACGGCTTCTGGTTGAAGCCGAAGCGGCGCTGCAGGAAGAACACCGGCCCCGGACTGTCCAGCTTGATGAGGACGGCGACCGCGATGAGCAGCGGCGTGAGCATGAGCAGCGCCGCCGACGCCAGCAGCAGATCGGCTGCCCGCTTCTCCAGCAATTCCAGGCGCGACAGCGGCATGCGCCGCAGCTGCAGGCTGGAGATCGGGCCGATCCGCAGGAGCTGGACCTGCTCGAAGCGATCCAGGATGTGCTCCGGCCCGAGATGAACCTCGGCCGGGATCTTGCGCAGGGTCTCGACGCAGCGATCGATCAAGTCGGTGTCGTGCCAGGGCATCACCAAGAGGATGGCCTCCGGCTGCAGCAGCCGGGCGCCGGCGATCACCTGCTCGAGATCGCGGGCCAGCGCCTGATCCTTCGCGCCTTGCGCGGCTTGCGCCTCGGTCGGAGTGAGGAAATGGCAGCCGACGATGTTGATTCCGAACGTCCGCGGATGATAGCGGGTGACGAAATCCTCGATGTTGCGGCCCGTGCCCACGAGAAATATGCGCTGCGCCGAGATCAATCCGGTCCGGCTGCCGAGCACGGTCATGCGGACATAGGCGTAGCGCAGCCCCAGCAGCGCGCAAATGGTCAGCCCATAGAACAGGAGCATCCAGCCGCGCGAATAGATGACCGTGATCTTCGCCAGGAAGCCGAGCGCCAGCAGGCAAACGAAGGTGACGTTCCAGAGCTGGATCGAGCGGCGCAGATGCGGCCTGAAGGTGAAGAAATTCGGCAGGCTGTACTCGCCGCGAAACACGTTGGGGATCACGAAGATGATCGCCGACAGGAGCCCGACCTTGAGATAGTTAATGAACTCGCCGGCGTCCTGGTAGACGATCAAGTGATACGAAATCCCGGTGAGCCAGGACATCAGGACGATCACGGCGAAATCGGCGAGCAGGAACGCGCCCAAGACGGTCGTGCGCGCAATGGACGTCAATCGCCGCAGCAACCGGCTTGTGTCAATTCGGGAAGTCAGGGCGAGCGGGTGGTGAAAATTCATGGCCGATTTCGATCGAGAGCCCGTTGTTGCCCGACCGCGCGCGCGACTGTGTGCGGGATCGAGACAACCGATTGCATCCACGATCATCGGCAGCGAGAAGCATGCCAGCGGCGGGGCTCGAGGCAGGCGGGCACGGCGGCGGCGAGGCCGCGCGGCCGAATGGTTAAGGCCCGAGCCGAGCGGCAGGCGTCCGGCCGGCCGCCGCAGAGCATCGATGCCTAGTCGTGTGCTTCAATTGAAGTGAAGGGGTTGCAGCGAGCTCTGTGTTCGCAGGGGCGACCCTTGGGGCGACCCTGTAGCCCGTCGAAGACGGGCGTAAACGCCCTGGTGTCGGTCGCCCGCCGGGCCGCGTACGCGGAGAGGCGGGCGGACACAAGGCCCGCCCCTACGAACCGATCCATTCCCTTGGGTTGAATCGCACGACCAGACGATGTCCGGCCTCAGACGGGTCCGCTCACGACGCCGCGCGACCCACATCGGGTTGTTGCACCGGGTGCCGCAGCGATTTTCCGGTCGCCGCCACGTCCAAGGCGGCGACGAAGCGAATGGCCGCCGGAACCTTGTAGTTCGCCAAGGCCTCGCGACAGGCGGCCAGGATCTCGCATTTGACCTCGGTCGCGCGATCCGTCGCGCCGGACGCGCAGGACCACGTCGGCGATGACGATCGAGCCGGTGATCAGGTTCCGGCGCGAGCGAACCAGCGACGCCCGTACGTCCGGATGCCGATTGATGACCGCCTCGACCTCCTCGGGATGGACCTTGAGCCCGCCGACATTGATGATGCCGCCGCGCCGGCCGATGAAATAGCAGCGCTCGCCGCGCTGCTCCACCAGATCGCCGGTATCGATGAAGCCGTCCGCATCCTTGAGCGGGGGGGCGCCGGCACCGACGTAGCAGGATGCGGCGCGCGCCGAGCGGACGCGGAGCGATCCATCCAGAACCTTGATGTCCACCTCGCCGCCGCCGCCGATCAGCCGCGCCGGAAATCCTTCCCGCCCGTCATCGACCTCGAATCCGACACCGGCTTCCGTCGACGCATAGGCGTGGACCACCTCGGCCTGCGGATAGCGCGCGCGTAGCGCATCCAGGATCGCCCGGTCCGCGATCTCGCCCGACAAACGGATGCAGTGCGGCGAGATCGCGCCCGCCGTCGCATAGGCGAGCGCGTTGCGCCATTGCGAGGGCGTCCCGGAGATGTGCGTCACGCGCAGCGACCCGGCGCGCTCGAGATAGAGGCCCATCGATTCAGCGGCATCCGAGAGCACCAGGGACCCGCCGCAGAGGACGCTGCGCAGCAAAATCTGCAGTCCGCCGAAGCGGCGGATGTCGTAGAACGTGCCCCAGACGATCGGGCCGCCCTGCCGGCCGCGTGGTTCGATCGCGCCTGCGCGCCGCTCTATCGCGCCTGCGCGTCGTTCTATCGCGCCTGCGCGTCGTTCTATCGCGCCGGTCAGGCTCGCCAGGCTATGCTGCACCATCTTCGGGGCGCCGCTCGTTCCCGACGTCAGCATGACCCATTCGGTCTGCCGGTCGCGGACCACCGCTCGCGTCGGCCGGTCGCACCGCTGAGCCGCCGGCGACTTGCAAGAGCGCCGCCGCCGCCGGCCCATTGCGACGATATCGCCGTCGGATACGACCGCGTCGACGCCGGCGCCGGCCATCACCTGGGAGCGATGCTCCGCGGACAAACCCGGCGGGCACAGGACGAGCCGGCCCGCGACGCCGTCGAGCTCGATGAGCGCCAAGGCGGTCGCGAGCTGATGCTCCATGGCGAGGAGGACCGAGCGTCCGTGCAGCGCCGGCAGCGCGCCGCCCAAGCTCGTGCCGCGCGCGAGCGCTTCGAGCGCGACGCTGGCGCCGGCGGCCCACAGATGGCGGCCGGACAGCGCGTCGGCGCGGAGCAGGTCATGCAACGGTCGCAAGCGTCCTCTTCCCGGCAACCTGTCCGATCTCCATCGTTATCGTTGATCCGATCGACATTGCCCGCCAGCTGCTCCTTCATCGCCCTGGCTCGCATTATCGCGCTGCGTCCCTTGTTTGTCTCGTTGCGCGCCGGTCAGCCGGCGGGCTGCTTCCATTAGGGTAAACGCGAAGAATTCGATGCAATTCGCCTCCCGATGTGCCGCTTGCCGCGATCAAAGGCTAGATTGCCGGCCTCGAGCACAACGTGATCCCTTCATGCAATTTGCGCAATCATTGGCAGGTCGTCTGCAGCCGGCACGCCAGGGCGGCCGCTTTCGCGCCTATCTGACCATTCTCGCGGTGGGGTCGGGCGCCCGCGTGTTCGGGCTCGCCTCGCAATTCGTCGTGCTGGTCATCCTGAGCCGCATCCTGTCCAAGGACAGTTTCGGCGACCTGATGACGGCCTTCGGCTTCTACAGGCTCACCGCGACCGCGCTGGGCGTCGGCGGCTCGCTCGTTCTCCTCTTTCACGTCTCGCGCCGGCCGAACGACCGAAGCGCGGAGATCAGGCTGCATCGCTATACCGCGATGCTGGGCGCCGCGCTCTCGACCATGATCGCGCTCGCGGGCTACTTCTCCGCCGGCGCGATCGCGAGCGCTCTCGGAAAACCCGGCCTCGCAATCTGGTTTCATGAGCTCGCGCCCTTCGCGATCTTCAGCACGTTGCTCGTCATCTCGACCGGTGCGCTCGAAGGACGCTCCCGAATTTCCGAATCGATCGCGCTCGGGGAGGTCGCTCCCAACGTGGTGCGCATCATCCTGTTGCCGGCGGTCGCGTGGTTGAAGCTGCCGGCGGAATATGTCGCCTACGCACTGACCGTCTCGGTGCTGGTCCCCTGGCTGTGGTCGGCGCGAAGCCTGTGGAACCGGTCCGTGCGCGGGCTGCGACCCTGGACCGCCTGGGACTACAGCTACTGCGGAAAATTCGTGGTCGCGACGCTGTTCGCCAACCAATTGGGTGCCGTCGATATTCTGGTCGCCGGTGTCCTGTTCCCCTCGGGGGTCGTGGCCGATTACGCCCTGGCGACGCGAATTGCGGGTCTGTACGGATTTTTTCAGCTCGCGATGCTGAAGCGATTTGCGCCGCGCGCCGCCAGCCTGATCGAGACCGGCGAGCTCGGCACGCTGCGGCAAGAAATGGAGCTTTGCCGGCATCTGATGATCGGCTGCGGCACCCTCACGATCGGCGGAATTCTGTGCGTGGCCCCGTTCCTGCTGCCGTTGTTCGGCAACTACGCGAGTGCGCAGACCTTCCTGATCTGGCTGGCGATCCCCACCTTCATCCATTCCTTCTACGAGACCTCGGATCGGCTTCTCATCATCGCCGGTCAGGCCAATGTCGCGCTCCTGCTCACGGCGTCATCGTTTCTGGTGCTGACCACCATGCCGTTCATCACCGCCCCCTTGATAGGCCTGGCGTCGATTCCGGTGGCGATGATTCTGTCGATGCTCGTGCTCAATCCGATCGTTGCGGTGCGCGTGCAGAGCATGTTCGCCATCCGGACGATTCACCGGCACGATCTCGTTTTCATCGTGGCCGGAACGCTCATGCTCTGCGCCTATGCGATCGTCGGATCTCCGCTGGTCGGCTTCGCTACCTGTGCGGTTCTGCTCGCCGGCAGCCTCTATTTCTTCGTTTCGGCGATGAAGTGGAGCGGACTTGGTGCCGATGGCGGGACCACCCTCGAGGGTCGTGTCACGGCACCGGGCAAATGACGGACGCCCTGCCTTCCGGAAGCGCCGCGACATAGACCTCGAGGGTATGCCGGGCGATTTGCCCCCAATCGTGATCTCGCATCAGCCGCTCGCGCTCGACGCCGTCCAATCGGCGCCCGGTCCCGGCGCGGAAAGTCGCATCGAGCCGCTCCGCAATCGCCGCAATATCTCCGACCCGCACGAATTCCGAATTCGAGGCGCCGATCTCGCGATGGGGCGGAATATCGCTCAATATGGTGGGACAGCCGTAGCTCATCGCTTCCAGCACCGCGATCGGCTGGCCTTCATGGCTGGAGGGCAGCACGAACACGCCGGCATGCGTGAATAGTTCGGCCAGCGCCTCACCGGTCTGATGTCCGAGCAGGACGACATCGGCGGTTTCGCGCGCGGCTTGCGCGACCGCGCGGGCATATTCACTGGAATAATCGGCGCCGCCCACGATCGCGAGCTTCCAAGGACGTCGTCCGGCGCGCGCAAAGGCCGCGATGAGATCGAGCTGGCGCTTCTGCTCGTCGATCCGGGCAACCGTCAGCGCGTAGCGACCCGGCTCGAGGTCGAATGCGGCCAGGGTCGCGGTCGATTGCGTCTTCTGCGGATTGTGGATCCCGTTCGGGATGGTGCGCACGGGCACCCGATAGGTGCGCTCCATGCGCGCTCGCCAATGCCGCCGATACCGCGATGCGGCCGTTGGCGCAGGTCATTCCGGCGCGCTCGCCCAATCGCAGTATCGCCCGCGCCACTCGTCCCCATTTCTCGTTCTCGTAATTCAAGAGGTGGTGCGTCACCACGACCCGCAATCCGCAGGCGCGCGCCAGCGGGGTGAACAATGCGGGCCCGACCGAGTGGATGTGCAGGATATCCGGCCGCGTCCATGCCGCCCGCAATACGCCGAGAAAAGTGTGCACGAAGGTCTCCACACCCTTCATGGCGCGGTGACCACATGCGAACGAGCTTGATGCGGCCGAAAGTCCGGCTGCTTGCCTTGGGAACGTAGGGGCTGCGGACGATCACCTCCACCTCGCAACCGAGCTTGGAGAGATTGACCGACAGGTTCTGCGCATGATTTTCCGCGCCGCCTTGAACGTTCGGGAAGCCTCGTATCCCGAGCATCGTGACGCGCAGCGGCGCGCCCGGCTGCGACACCTTCTCGTAATAGCGTTCGATGGTGGTCATCGCAGTTTCCCTGCCGCCTGCTCAGCCGTGTTTGCCCAGGGCGCCATAGAGCGCGAGAAGACGATCTCGATAGCTGGCCGCGGTGAAATCCCGCTCGACCCAGCGTCGGCCGGCCATGCCCATTTCCGCCAATCTGGTGTCGGGCAGCTCCGCAAATCGCTCGAGCGACGCCGCCAGGGCTTCGACCTCGCCGGCCGCGAACAGCGCGCCGGTCTCGCCTTCGCGCACCAGCTCCGGAATGCCGGCCATCCGCGAGCCGATGACCGGCCGCCCGGCGGCATAACCTTCGAGCAACGCGAGCGGCGCGTTCTCGTTGCATTCGGAGGGCACCACGATTGCGCGCGCCGACTGGATGACGTCGACCAGCGCCGCCTTGGTCTGATGTCCGAGGAACAGGACGTCGGCGCCCAGGTCCTCGCTGAGCTGGCGCAGCCGCTTCTCCTCCGGCCCGCTTCCGACCATCGTCAGCGGCTGCTTGGCGAGCGCTGCCGCCCGCACCAGGGTCTCGACGCCCTTGAGGCTCTGCAGGCGTCCGCAATAGACGAAGCGGCTGCCGATCGCCTGGCTCGGCCGGAATCTTTCCACGTCGACGAAATTCGGGATGTAGGTGAAGCGCTCGCGCGCCCATCCCCACTGCACCAGCTTCTCCAGCACGAACCTGCTCGGCACGACGAACCGGCTGACATTGGCCTCATAAAGCCGCAGCAGCCGGTGCACGAAGGTTTCGACCATCACCAGGCTGCTCAACGCGAGCGATCCCTTGATGCAGCGATTGACCGCCACGTTGTGAATCTTTCCTCCGCGGCAGCGCTCGCACGGCAGGTTGTCGGCCATCATCGTATAGGCCGGGCATGCGAGCTTGAGATCGTGCACCGTCATGACGACCGGAATGCCGCGCTTGCGCAACATCGGAAGGATCGAGGGTGAGAGGTGGTGATAGATGTTGTGCGCATGGGCGACGCGCGGGTGCACGCGATCGAGCAGCTCGCGCATCTTCTTTCGCGCCTGCATCGAGAAGATCACGCGTTGCGCGCGCAGGAGGTTGCCCGCGAAGCCATAGCCGCCGCCGAGCTCGATCTCGTCGGGAAAGTATTCCGCCCAGGGGCTCGGCAGATTGTTCGCGTGCCGCATCGCGAAGGGCACGACATCCCAGCCGATGCCTTCGAACAACCGGTTTTGCTCGAGGAACAGCACCTCGGCTCCCCCGCGCGGATAGAAATAGTTGTTGATCGAGAGGAGACAGGATGGCGACTGCATCATACGTTGCTCGCAACCAACTCTGCGGTCGCCTGATATCGCAGGCCTATGATCGAGACGACCATCATGAACCAGAGCACGTCGCCCCCGCTGAAGAGCTCGGACTCGAATCCGGAAAGGCAGAGGCCGAACAGCCAGATCTGGAGGAACAGCATGTTCAAGGCCGGATCGGTGCGATCGGCGGGAGTACGAATGTGGTCGAGAAGCGGCTGGACGAATATCCAGACCATCGAGACCGCAAGGCCGACGAGACCGGTCATCACGGCCACGTTCAGAAATCCGTTGTGCGCATCGCTGGCGCGATAACCCCAGGATTTGAGGTAGGTCCAATTGGACAGGAGCTCGGGCGTTCCCCAGAACGCCTGGAATCCGAAACCGACCAC
The DNA here is from genome assembly GCA_963744275.1 of uncultured Alphaproteobacteria bacterium. GTDB lineage: Bacteria > Pseudomonadota > Alphaproteobacteria > Rhizobiales > Xanthobacteraceae > VAZQ01. Next base: position 4,122 of record CAVUSX010000009.1, on the reverse strand, counting down.
CGGTCGTTGCGCGATGTGGTCGAGCGCGAAGCTCCAAATCTCGTCCCGGCCGGTGAAGGTCGGATCGGAAATCCGAAGCGGCGACGAGCGCGCGTATCGGGTCGAATTCGACCGAGCCGATCGTCAGGACGGCGATGACCGCCGGCACGCCGAGCGCGGCGATGAATTTGGCGGCTGGATTGCGAAGCCGGGTGAGAAGGAAGCTCAGCCCCAGCACTACCGGCAACAACCTGATCGGCGATTTCGATTCGGTGAACACCAGGAAGATCGCCGCAAGCGCGATGATCAGCGCCCCGAGAAATGCACTGGACGTCCGAGCGACGAAAATGCCGATGAAGACGAGGACCACCATGCCGGCCCCGGCGCCGTTCTTGTGGGTGAAGAAGCCGCGCCAATTGCCGGCGAGGTCGGGCTCGGCCAGGTCGGTGGCGCTGGTGGATCGAGAGCTCGGGCAGGAATATGACCCCGGCATAGCAGAGCAGGAGAACGATCAGGGCTCCGACCGCCAACAGCCGGCTGAAGTGATCTCGCCCTTGCGGCACCAGCAGGAATACCGCCGCCTGAAAGACCGTGAGGGCGGCAAGAACCAGTTTGCGCGCGGCCAGTCCCGGATACAACGAAAGGGCCGCCGAGCATGCAAACCACAGGAACGTCAGGACGAGTATCGGCGTCAGCGCCTTGCGAACGACATCGGTCCTCTTGACGAAGACGAAGGCCCCCAAGGCCAGCGTCACCAGGATTGCGAGAAGCTGACCGATGAAGTTTCCCTCGCCATTCGGCTCGAGCAGCTTCGGGTCCGACAGATCGGGAAATGGCGAGGCCGTCAACCAGACGAACAGAAATGTCGCGAGAAAGAGCACGTCGCGCGTCAGACGCTCGCTCCCGCCGGCGGAAAACGACTGAGGGGTCGATGAATCGAGCGACAACGCGGTCATTGACGGCGACAATTTCGGCTGTCCGTTGTTGCGAGCGCGCGCATTCAGCGGGTCCCCACGCTGGTCGCGGTGTGCTCATCCTCGCGCGCGCGGCGTCGAGCCGTCGGCGCACCTTGCTGGAGGATGGTGCTGTCGATCCAGCGCGCCGGAGCAACACGACGCCGGATGAAGCCGGGCAGGAAGCAGAGCGCGTATACGTTCCACGCCGTTACCGAGTACAGGCCGAGGCGAATCGAGCGCCAGCGCAGCGACATCGCCACGAAGGGAAGCAGAACGAGGCCGGCGATCGCCGCGGCCGCGGAGACGCCGCTCAGGATGAACGGAACGAGCGTGATCGTCACCCACCAGGCGGCGATGAGGAAGCACAACAGCGTGTTGTTGTCCTCTCCGGCGACGTACCAGAAATGGGGTCGGCCGATCGCCGCTCTGAGTATCTCGCCGGTGGCGCAGGCGTTTCGGGTCAGCATGCGGCGCAACAAGAGGTAATAGGCATTCTCGGTATGGCCGTGATGGTCGACCGCCAGACGGTCGATCCTCGCCAATGTCCAGCCCTGGGCACGCAGGCGGGCCGCCAGGTCCAATTCCTCGGCGCCGTGCAGGTTGCGGTCCGTCACATAGCCGATCGATTCGACCGCCCGGCGCCGGTACAGGCCGCAGCTGTTCAAGCGCGTGACCGGGCCGGCGTGACGGTCCCGATCGTACCTGCGGCTTCGCTGCTCGAATTCGAGGTTCGCGATATCGCGATCGATGACGATACCGCCGACGCCGGCAACGGTCGGATCGTCGTCGAGGAACCGGATCGCAGCCGGAAGGAAGCCGTCATGGAGCACCATGTCGCCGTCCATCAGGAAGAGGTAGCGGCCGCTGCTGTACTGAAAGCCGAGCTGCGCGCCTGCTCCGCAGGACCTGTCGTCGGCGTTGTTCAGCTGGACGATCGTGATCGGATATCGCCGCGCTATCTCGATCGTGCGGTCGCTCGACCCGCCGTCGGCCAGAATGACCTCTCCGTCGATGCCGGCGAGCGCGGCGAGCGCGCTCTCGATCGCGGTCGCAATATGCCGTTCTTCGTTCAGGGCCTTGATGATGACGCTGACGGTCGGCCTGATTTTTTTCCAGCATGTGGGGAGTCCCGGATGAATGCCTGTCGGATGCGGTTCTCATGGCCGATCGAGGCCGAGCGCCTCGATCACGACCGGATCGAGCTCGGTGCCGTTTTCGTCCCGCAGCAACGAAAATCCGCCGGTGTCGCGGTAGACCCAAGCCGCCCAGATGAATCCACGCGCTTCGGCCTCCTCGCGGACGTCGCGGAGCCACTGTGCCCGCTCGGCGTTGCGCGCCCGCCCCAGCGGACCATCTTGTCTCCTGGCCCCGAATTCTCCGAGGATGATGCGATCCGGCGGCACGCGATGGTCGCGCGCCCAGCCGGCGACGCGCTCGAAGCTTTGCGCGATGGTGCCGCGGTCGAAGGCGGACCTGCGATAGCTCTCGAGGCGCTGGCGGGCGTCCTGGATCGCCAGCGCTCTCTGCGATGACGGAAGATCGCTGCTCGCGATCGAGGCCGCGCTCGCATCGAGGCTGTCCTGCAACGAGCGGCCCAGTGCCGGATAGGGAACGTCGGACAGGTAGCGCGCCGCGACCCAGGGAGCGCCTTGGTGCGTGAACTGATACGGGTCGTAGTAGTGGAACGAAAGCAGCGCCGCCGGATCGTCTGCGAACTTCCCGAGCCCCAACGCGCCTTCGGCGCTGCCCTCGTCCCCGCCGTCGAGCACCAGCAGAAGACGGGGCGCACGCGCCCGGATGGCAGCATAAGCGGCATCGAGCATCGGCTGCCAGCGGCCGGGGGGTACCGGCGGCTCGTTCATGATCTCGAGCGCAACGCCGCGCGATGGCAATCGGTCGAGCAGCACCGCGGTTCGCACGAGCAGGCGCGTATACGCCTGGAAGACCGGCGAGCCGGCGCCGCGCGTGAGCGCCTGCGCGGTGTAGTCCTCATGCAGGTCGCTCGGATGGAAATCAACGACGACCGAGAGGCCGGACGAGCGGATCAGCCGCACGCGCTCCATCAGCATGTCGTCCAGGTGATCGCGCCGCGAACCCTGAAACTGCAGGAACGGGCCCGGGTCGACCGCCAGACGGACGAAATCGAACCCGGTGCGCCGCAGCGCCTTCAGCTCGTTTCCCAGAGATTGCGTCGAATTCCTCGAATGGGGGATAGACGAAGGCCCGCGATGGCGCCGGCTCGACCGGCGCCCACCCCATCGCATCGGCAATGCCGATGCCGCGCCGCAACGTGGTCGCGGAGGGCGCGTCTTGCGCCCAGGCGGGCGCGGTCAAAAGCCAGGCGCCGATCGCGACGCAGAGCGCACGTTGCGCCCGGCGTCGATGGTTTGAAGGCTTGATCGGGAGCATGGGCTCATGATCCTTCGACCGCTCACATGCGGGCGACCGGATCCCCCCACCGCGAATGGATCGCCCGATAGACACCATCGGTCTTGCAGCGAAGCGTCGATGGCGTGTCATCGCAGCTCAGGTGCAGGCGTGGCAGGGCGTGAAGGTGATGCGCATGCTCCGGAAAGAGCGCGCCCAGGCGTGTCGTCGTCGCGGTTCGGAAGCCCACGCTCCGCGCAATCTCCGCCTCGCGGATGCCGCAAGCCCTTTCATGTCCGAACGGATAGGCAAAGTGCTCGACCGGCCGGTCGGTCGTGTCTTGAAGAAATTTGCGGTTTTCGGCCATCTCCCACCGCACCGTCTCCGGGGATGCCTGCGCCAGGTTCCGGTGGGTGGTCGTATGTCCACCGATGGTCACGAGTGGATGCCGCGCCAGGCGCTGCAATTGTCGCTGCGTGAGCGCTTCGCGATCCACCAGCGCGCTGCAATCGATCTTGCTGTCCGCGATCGCCGCCCGCACATGCGGCAGAACGCCGAAATCCTTGTGGATCGCGGCCTCGATCGCCCTGAAGGTGCGCGTCTTGCTCGCCCCATCCGCGCATTCCCAGGCCCAGCCGAGCTCCGGCAGCTCTATGCGCTCGCGCGCTCGAACCAACGCGGCAAGCCCGAACCACCAGGCATCGATATCGCGACTGACCATTCCGGTGGTCACGTAGACGGTGAAAGGCGCTCCGAAGCGCTCCATGACCGGAAGCGCGTGGGTCAGGTTGTCGGCATAGCCGTCGTCGAAAGTAAAGGC
>CAVUSX010000008.1:0-46197 GCA_963744275.1 uncultured Alphaproteobacteria bacterium | reverse complement strand
AGAGGGCATTGCGATGTTTGCATCCATTCGAGCGGTCGCGCAGCGGCCGCGGTCTCACCCTTGGCTGGCGGCCACCGCCGCCGTGGTGCTGGGCTTGCTGGCCGCACCGTCCGCCCGGGCGGCCGACGACACCATCAAGATCGGCATTCTGCATTCGCTGTCCGGCACCATGGCGATCAGCGAGACCACGCTCAAGGACGTGATGCTGATGCTGATCGACGAGCAGAACAAGAAGGGCGGCCTGCTCGGCAAGAAGCTGGAGGCGGTGGTGGTGGATCCGGCCTCGGACTGGCCGAAGTTCGCCGAGAAGGCGCGCGAGCTCATCACCAAGGACAAGGTGGCGGTGGTGTTCGGCTGCTGGACCTCGGTGTCGCGCAAGTCGGTGCTGCCGGTGTTCAAGGAGCTCGACAGCATCCTGTTCTACCCGGTGCAGTATGAAGGCGAGGAGAGCGAGCGCAACGTGTTCTACACCGGCGCCGCCCCCAACCAGCAGGCCATCCCGGCGGTCGACTACCTGATGCGGGAAGAGAAGGTGCAGCGCTGGGTGCTGGCCGGCACCGACTACGTCTATCCGCAGACCACCAACAAGATCCTCGCATGCCTACCTCAACCAGAAGGGGGTCAAGGACGAGGACATCATGATCAACTACACGCCGTTCGGGCATTCCGACTGGCAGACCATCGTGTCGGACATCAAGAAGTTCGGCTCGGCCGGCAAGAAGACCTCGGTGGTGTCGACCATCAACGGCGACGCCAACGTGCCGTTCTACAAGGAATTGGGCAACCAGGGCATCAAGGCCACGCAAATTCCGGTGGTGGCGTTCTCGGTCGGCGAGGAGGAGCTCGCCGGTCTCGACACCAAGCCGCTGGTCGGCCATCTGGCGGCCTGGAACTATTTCGAATCGATCAAGTCGCCGCTCAACACCAAGTTCATCAACGACTGGCACGCCTTCATCAAGAACGACAAGCGCACCACCAACGATCCGATGGAGGCGCATTTCATCGGCTTCAACATGTGGGTGAAGGCGGTCGAGAAGGCGAAATCGACCGATCCCGACAAGGTGATCGAGGCGCTGCCCGGCATCCAGGCCCCCAACCTGACCGGCGGGATGTCGACCATGCTGCCGAACCATCACATCACCAAGCCGGTCTATATCGGCGAGATCCGGGGCGACGGGCAGTTCAACGTGGTCTACAAGACCCCCGACCTGGTTCCGGGCGCGGCCTGGTCGCCGTATCTGGAAGGCTCCAAGGACCTGGTCGCCGACTGGGTGACGCTCAAGTGCGGCAACTACAACAAGGTGACCAACAAGTGCGGCGGCAGCTGATCGCGCCCGCTTGACCTCTTGAAACGAGCGCGGAGGCGGCGCAATGCCGCCTCCGGCCTTCCCCATGCCGGAAATCAAAATGTTGGGCTTCTGTCATCGCTTGCTGGCGCTCGTTTTCGCCTTGGGCGTCCTGGCCGCGCTCGCGCCTGCGGCACACGCCGGCCCCTATGAGGATGCGATCGCCCGTTTCCTCACCGGCGATTTCGACGACACCACCTTGGGCATCAACGGGATCGCGTCCAGCGGAAGCCCGCTCGCCCCCGCGGTGCTCGCAGCCCTGCAGGACGGGCGGCTCATGTTCAGCGCCACCGCCATGAAGGTGTTCTTCAACGACAGCTCCGACCAGTTGATCGACGCCGCCACCGGTCAGCCGGCGACTGCAGCCGCGCCCGCCGATCTCGCTCCGGTGGAGATCAATAATCGGTTGCGGCGCGTGATCGAAGCGGCGCTCGGCGCCCTGACCTTGATGGTGGGCACGCCCGACAAGCGGCTCGAAGCCGCCGAGGCGGTGTTCCAATCGCGCGATGCGACCGCGTTGCCGGCGCTCGAGCAGGCCGTCTCCAAGGAGACCGACCCGCGCGTCAAACGGGCGCTGATCGAGGCGCGCGCCGCCGTCGTGCTCAATCTCGACGACGCCTCCGATGCCGACAAGATCGCAGCCGTCGAGGTGATCCGCAGCCGCGGCGACCAGGACGCGGTGGCGTTGCTGGCGGACGTGCCGGCGAACAGCTCGCCCGCCGTGAAGAAGGCCGCGACCGACGCCGTGGCCTCGATCCAGAGCGGGCTGGCGCTCTGGAGCGCGCTGCAGAACGCCTGGTATGGGCTTTCGCTCGGCTCCGTGCTGGCGCTCGCCGCCATCGGGCTCGCCATCACGTTCGGGGTGATGGGCGTGATCAACATGGCGCATGGCGAGATGGTCATGCTCGGCGCCTACACCACCTTCGTGGTGCAGGAGCTGATCCGCACCCGGAACCCGGCGCTGTTCGACTATTCGCTGGCGATCGCCATTCCGCTCGCCTTCATGGTCTCCGGTGTCGTCGGCATCCTGGTCGAGCGCTGCATCATCCGCTTCCTCTACGGCCGGCCTCTGGATTCGCTGCTCGCCACCTGGGGCCTGTCGTTGATCCTGCAGCAGGCGGTGCGCACCGGCTTCGGCGCCAACAACCGCGAGGTCGGCGCGCCATCGTGGATGAGCGGCGCCTTCCAGGTCGGGCAGATGACCATCACCTACAACCGGCTCTGGATCATCGTCTTCACCTTCCTGGTTTTCATCGCGCTCATGGGGCTCTTGCGGCTCACGCGGCTGGGGCTCGAGATGCGAGCCGTCACCCAGAACCGGCAGATGGCCGCCGCCGTGGGCATCCGCACCGGCCGGATCGATGCTCTGACCTTCGGGTTGGGATCCGGCATCGCCGGCATCGCAGGCGTGGCGCTTTCCCAGATCGACAATGTCAGCCCCAATCTGGGGCAGAGCTATATCATCAACTCGTTCATGGTGGTGGTGTTCGGCGGCGTCGGAAATCTGTGGGGCACGCTGGTCGGCGCCTTCACGCTCGGCATCGCCAACAAGTTCCTGGAACCGTTCGCCGGCGCGGTGCTCGGCAAGATCACGATTCTCGTGCTCATCATCCTGTTCATCCAGAAGCGTCCGCGCGGGCTGTTCGCCCTCAAGGGCCGGGCGGTGGAAGCGTGACGCCGTTCCCGCTCATCCGCACGATGGACCGCGGCGGTCTCGTCTTCGTCATCCTGCTGGCCGCCATCGCGGTGGTGGTGCCGGTGCTCAATCTGGCGCTGCCGCCGACCTCGCCGTTCAACGTCTCGACCTATTTCGTCTCGCTGTTCGGCAAGTACATCTGCTACGCGCTGCTGGCCTTGGCGCTCGATCTGATCTGGGGCTATTGCGGCATCCTCTCGCTCGGCCACGGCGCCTTCTTCGCGCTCGGCGGCTACGCGATGGGCATGTACCTGATGCGGCAGATCGGCACCCGCGGCGTCTACGCCAACCCGATCCTGCCCGACTTCATGGTGTTCCTGAACTGGAAGGAGCTGCCGGTCTACTGGTACGGCTTCCAGCACTTTCCCTACGCGTTGCTGATGATCGTGGCGGCGCCCGGCGTGCTCGCCTTCGTGTTCGGCTGGTTCGCGTTCCGCTCGCGCGTCACCGGCGTCTATCTGTCGATCATCACCCAGACGCTGACCTTCGCGTTGCTGCTCGGGTTCTTCCGCAACAATTTCGGCTTCGGCGGCAATAACGGGCTGACCGACTTCAAGGACATCCTCGGCTTCAATGTCCAGGCGCAGGGCACCCGCGACGCCCTGTTCGCCATATCGACGCTCGCCCTGATGATCGGCTTCATCATCTGCCGGGCGATCGTGGCATCGAAATTCGGCAAGGTGCTGGTCGCGATCCGCGACGCCAAATCGCGCACGCGCTTTCTCGGCTACCGGGTCGAGTCCTACAAGCTCGCCGTCTTCACGTTGTCGGCCTGCATGGCCGGGATCGCGGGCGCGCTCTACGTGCCCCAGGTCGGCATCATCAATCCCAGCGAATTTTCGCCGGCCAACTCGATCGAGGCGGTGATCTGGGTCGCGGTCGGCGGGCGCGGCACCCTGATCGGAGCGGCGTTGGGGGCGGTGCTGGTCAACTACGCCAAGACCTACTTCACCTCCGGAATTCTGGCGCCCTATTGGCTGTTCATGCTGGGCGGGCTCTTCATCGCGGTGACCGTATTGCTGCCGCGCGGCATCGTGGGATCGTTCCGCCATTGGGCGGCGGAGCAGCGCGCCCGCAAGGCGGCGAGCAATTCCGCGCCCGCCGCGCCGGCGCCACGGCCGGCGGAATGACGGGGGACACGATGGCCGAACGCATCACCAGCGCGATGCTCTATCTCGACGGCATCACGGTGTCGTTCGACGGCTTTCGGGCCCTCAACAATCTTTCGTTTGCGGTCGAGCCGGGCGAGATGCGCGCCATCATCGGCCCCAACGGCGCCGGCAAGACCACCATGATGGACGTGGTGACCGGCAAGACCAGGCCCGATACCGGCGATGTGGTCTTCGACGGCCGCCACGACCTCACCAAGCTCGACGAAAGCGAGATCGCCGAGCTCGGCATCGGACGCAAGTTCCAGAAGCCGACGGTGTTCGAGATGCACACGGTCGAGGACAATATCCTGCTCGCCCTCAAGAGCGACCGCCGCCCGCGCGCGACCCTGTTCTGGCGCGACACTCCGGAATCGGACGGCCGCATCGATGGCATTCTCCAGGTCACCCGGCTCACCGCCGTGCGCGATCGCGTGGCCGGCGGGCTCTCGCATGGCCAGAAGCAATGGCTGGAGATCGGCATGCTGCTGGCGCAGGAGCCCAAGGTCCTGCTGGTCGACGAGCCGGTCGCCGGCATGACCGATGCCGAGACCCAGCAGACCGCCGAGCTGCTCAAGCAGATCAATCGCGACCGTACCGTGGTGGTGGTCGAGCACGACATGGCGTTCGTGCGCGAGCTCGGCGTCAAGGTGACGGTGCTGCACGAGGGCTCCGTGCTGGCGGAGGGATCGATCGACCAGGTGTCGGAGAACGAAAGGGTGATCGAGGTCTATTTGGGACGGTGAAGAGAAGGAGAGAGTAGCGAGTAGTGAGTAGTGCGAGTAGTGAATTGGTTTTGGTCGCACTACTCACCATTCCCCACTCACAATTCACCATATTCACTACTCCTCCCTGAGTGAAACAACATGCTCCAAGTCACCGCCATCGACCTGCACTACGGGGCCGCGCAGGCCTTGCGCTCGGTGTCGCTGAGCGCGACGCCCGGCGAGGTGACCTGCGTGCTGGGGCGCAACGGCGTCGGCAAGACCAGCCTGTTGCGGGCGCTGATCGGGCAGCATCCGATCAGCAAGGGCGCGATCATGCTCGATGGCCGCGACATCACCAAGCTGCGGCCGTTCGAGCGGGCCCGCACCGGCATCGCCTACGTGCCGCAGGGCCGCGAAATCTTTCCGCTCCTGACCGTCGAGGAGAATCTCAAGACCGGGTTTGCGCCGCTCAAGCGCGACCAGCGCACGATCCCGGACGACGTATTCTCGCTGTTCCCGGTCTTGAGCGACATGCTCGGCCGCCGCGGCGGCGATCTTTCGGGCGGCCAGCAACAGCAGCTGGCGATCGGGCGGGCGCTGGTCATGCGGCCGCGGCTGTTGCTGCTGGACGAGCCTACCGAAGGCATCCAACCGTCGATCATCAAGGATATCGGCCGCGCCATCTCGTATCTGCGCGGGCTCAAGCAGATGGCGATCGTGCTGGTCGAGCAATATCTCGATTTTGCCCGCGAGCTGGGCGACCAGTTCGTGGTGATGGACCGCGGCACGATCGTGTATTCCTGCGATCGCGCCGGCATGGAGGAAGCAGCCCTCAAGCGCGCCATGGCGATTTGAGCGACGCCCCCCTTCAGCACGCGGGCGGAATAAAGCTACCATCGGGGAGACGTGGCGTCGCCAGCACGCCGGCCGGGTCAACATTCATGCTCTTGGACACAACCGACGGAATATTCGCCGCCAACCGGGCGATCGGGCGCGTCGCCCTGAACGCCAAATGGGCGGACGGCGCGAGCCGGCGCAGCCGCGTGCACGAGCAAGGCGCCTGGCGGGTGCGGTGCCCGGGCCAGCCCGCGGGCGAGCTCGAGGCCATGATCGTCAATACGGCGGGTGGCATGGCGGGCGGCGACCATCTCGATCTCGAATTTGCAGTCGGGCCGGGCGCGCGCCTGCTCGTCACCAGCGCGGCGGCGGAAAAGGTCTATCGAACGCTCGGTTCCGAGACCATCATCGCGGCGAAGCTCAGTGTCGCGGCCGGCGCCGAACTGGCTTGGCTGCCGCAGGAAACGATCCTGTTCGACCGCGCAAGGCTGCGGCGGACCATCGATGTCGACCTCGCCGCCGATGCGCGCCTCATCTTGGCCGAGGCGGTGATCTTCGGCCGCTCCGGCATGGGCGAGACGGTGACGGACGGTTTCCTGCTCGACCGCTGGCGCGTACGCCGCGGCGGCAGGCTGCTCCATGCCGAGAGCACGCGGCTCGACGGCGACGTTGCGGCCAAGCTCGCGCAGCCGGCGGTCGCCAAGGGCGGCGTCGCCATGGCGAACGTGCTGGTGGCACCCGGCGACGAAACGCTCGTGGCAACGGTGCGCGCCGCGACCCGGCGGTGCCGCGGCGAGGTCGGGGTCTCCGCCTGGAGCGGGCGCGCGGTCGTGCGCCTGGTGGCGGCCGAGGGGGCGGCGCTCCGCCACGACCTCGCTCTTATTCTCACCTCCATCCGCGGCGGGCGGCTGCCGCGGCTCTGGCTTCATTGAGGCAAGGGTTGCGGACATGAACCTCACCCCGCGGGAAAAAGACAAGTTGTTGATCGCCATGGCGGCGATGGTGGCGCGCCGCCGGCTCGAGCGCGGCGTCAAGCTCAACCATCCGGAAGCGGTCGCCCTCATCAGCGACTTCATCCTGGAAGGCGCGCGCGACGGCCGCACCGTCGCCGAGCTGATGGAGGCCGGCGCCGGCGTGCTGGTGCGCGCGCAGGTGATGCCGGGAATTCCCGAGATGATCCACGAGATCCAGGTCGAGGCCACGTTTCCGGACGGCACCAAGCTGGTCACGGTGCATGAGCCGATCCGGTAGGAGAAAAGCATGATACCCGGCGAGATCATCACCCAGGACGGCGACATTACCCTCAATGCCGGCCGCAAGACCGTGACGGTCGCGGTCACCAATACGGGCGACCGGCCGGTCCAGGTCGGCAGCCACTATCATTTCTTCGAGACCAATCCGGCCTTGAGCTTCGAGCGCAAGAAGGCCCGCGGCATGCGCCTCGACATCCCGGCCGGCACCGCGGTGCGCTTCGAGCCGGGCCAGACCCGCGACGTGACGCTCATTCCATTCGCCGGCGCTCGCAAGGTCTTCGGCTTCCGCGCCACCATCATGGGCAAGCTCTGAGGATATCCCCATGTCATTCAAGATCGAGCGCCGTGCCTATGTAGACATGTTCGGTCCCACCACCGGCGACCGTGTGCGGCTCGCCGATACCGATCTGATCATCGAGGTCGAGAAGGACTTCACGACCTACGGGGAGGAGGTGAAGTTCGGCGGCGGCAAGGTGATCCGCGACGGCATGGGCCAGAGCCAGATCACCAATCGGGCCGGCGCGCTCGACACCGTCATCACCAATGCGCTGATCCTCGATCACTGGGGGGTCGTGAAGGCCGATGTCGGCATCAAGGACGGCAAGATCGCCGGCATCGGCAAGGCCGGCAATCCGGACATCCAGCCCGACGTCACGCTGGTGATCGGCCCCGGCACCGAGGCGATCGCCGGCGAAGGCAAGATTCTCACCGCCGGCGGCTTCGACACGCACATTCATTTCATCTGCCCCCAACAAATCGAGGAAGCCCTGATGTCGGGCGTCACCTCGATGCTGGGCGGCGGCACCGGACCGGCGGCCGGCACCAATGCGACCACCTGCACGCCCGGCCCCTGGCACCTTGCGCGCATGATCCAGGCCGCCGACGCCTTCCCGGTCAATCTGGGCTTTGCCGGCAAGGGCAATGCCTCGCGTCCGGCTGCGCTCGAGGAGATGGTCAAGGCCGGCGCCTGTGCGCTGAAGCTGCACGAGGATTGGGGCACCACGCCGGCGGCCATCGACTGCTGTCTTTCGGTCGCCGACGATCACGACATCCAGGTGATGATCCACACCGACACGCTCAACGAATCCGGCTTCGTGGAGGACACCATCAAGGCGTTCAAGGGCCGCACCATTCACGCCTTCCACACCGAGGGCGCCGGCGGCGGCCATGCGCCGGACATCATCAAGGTGGCGGGGTTGCGCAACGTGCTGCCGTCATCCACCAACCCGACCCGGCCGTTCACCCGCAACACCATCGACGAGCATCTCGACATGCTGATGGTGTGCCATCACCTCGACCCCTCGATCGCCGAGGACCTGGCCTTCGCGGAGAGCCGCATCCGCAAGGAGACGATCGCGGCCGAGGATATCCTGCACGACATCGGCGCCCTCTCCATGATGTCGTCGGACAGCCAGGCCATGGGCCGGCTCGGCGAGGTCATCATCCGCACCTGGCAGACCGCCGACAAGATGAAGAAGCAGCGCGGGCGCCTGAAGGAGGACAAGGGTGACAACGACAATGCCCGCGCCAAGCGCTACATCGCGAAATACACCATCAATCCCGCCATTGCGCACGGTGTCTCCAAGCTCATCGGCTCGATCGAGAAGGGCAAGCTCGCCGATCTGGTGCTCTGGTCGCCGGCCTTCTTCGGCGTCAAGCCGGACATGATCATCAAGGGCGGCTCGATCGTCGCCGCCCAGATGGGCGATCCCAACGCCTCGATCCCGACTCCGCAGCCGGTGCATTACCGGCCCATGTTCGGCGCCTTCGCGGGCGCCCGCACCGCCTCCTCGGTGGTGTTCTCCTCGAAAGCCGCCGTGCGGGCCGGGCTCGGCAAGAAGCTCGGCATCGCCAAGACGCTGGTGGCGGTCGAGAACACCCGCGGCGGCATCTCCAAGAAGAGCATGATCCACAACGGCGCCACCCCCAGGATCGAGGTCGATCCCGAGACCTACGAGGTCAAGGCCGATGGCGAGCTCTTGACCTGCGCGCCCGCCGAAGTGCTACCCATGGCACAGCGCTACTTCTTGTTTTGATCGAGGCATTGCTCATGCGGCGTGCGTATGCGGTGCGGCTGGCGGGACAGTGGGACAATGCGGCGGCGATCGACCGCGTGGTGCTCGATGCGGGCGAGCGGCACCGGCGCCGCCTGGTGCTCACCGCCGAGCGCGGCACTACCCTGCTGCTCGATCTGCCCCACGCCACCACGCTGCGCGATGGCGACGGGTTGGTGCTCGACGACGGCGCCGTGGTGGGGGTCATCGGCAAGCCGGAGCCTCTCTATGAAATCACGGCACCCGATGCCGGCGAGCTGGCGCGGCTCGCCTGGCACCTCGGCAACCGCCATGCCGACGTGCAGCTGATCGGCGAGCGCCTGCGCATCCGCCGCGATCATGTCCTGGCCGCGATGCTGGAACGCCTGGGCGCGCAGGTGACGGCGATCGAGGCGCCGTTCGATCCGGAATCGGGTGCGTATAGTTCTCACCTCCACGAGCCGGATCGTGGAAAGTAAGCGAAGGCCGGAGCCCCCCTCTCCCCTCCGGGGCGAGGGAGTTCGCTCGGGTCGAGGAAAGGATCCTGGATACATTATCCGCCGATCATGCCCTGGGAACCGCGGCGCTCTATCGGCTCATGGCTTGGCTGTCGCCGGCTTATCCGGTCGGCGCGTTCTCGTATTCGGGCGGGCTCGAATGGGCGGTCGAAGCCGGCGATATCGCGGATGCGGCGGGCCTCCTGCGTTGGCTGGCGGTGATGATCGGCCAGGGCGGCGGGTTCTGCGATGCAGTGCTTTTCGCTCATGCGCACCGGGCGGTTGTTGCAGGAGACGAAAAGGCGCTGGCCGCAGTCGCCGAACTGGCCGCCGCTTTCACGCCGACGCGCGAGCGTTTTTTGGAAACCACCCAGCAGGGTCGCGCGTTTTTCGAGACCACGCGCGCGGCCTGGGGGTGCGCGGCGCTCGATCGGCTGGCGGCAGCGTGGGATGGTCCCCTCGCCTATCCGGTCGCGGTCGCGGTCGCGAGCGCCGGTCACGCCATCGCGCTCGAGCCCGCGCTCGCGGCCTTTCTGCAGGCGGTCGCGAGCAATCTGGTGTCGGCCGGATTGCGGCTCGTTCCGCTCGGTCAGACCGACGGGCAACGCGTGCTCGCCGGCCTCGAGGCGATCATCGCCGGCTGTGCGCAAACGGCGCTCGCCTGCCCGCTCGACCAAGTCGGCGGCGCGGCCTTTCGGGCCGACATCGCGAGCATGCGCCACGAGACCCAGTACACCCGCTTGTTCCGCAGCTGAGCGCGGACGGAGCTTCCTCATGACCCAGCCCACTCCCAACGGCCCGCTGCGCGTCGGTGTCGGCGGCCCGGTCGGCTCCGGCAAGACCGCGCTGATGGACGCCCTGTGCAAGCGCATGCGCGAGCGCTACGAGATCGCCGCCATCACCAACGACATCTACACCAAATGGGACGCCGATTATCTGGTGCGCTCCGGCGCGCTCGCGCCCGAGCGCATCATGGGGGTCGAGACCGGCGGCTGCCCGCACACCGCCATTCGCGAGGATGCCTCGATCAATCTGGCGGCGGTGGCGGACATGCGGGCGCGGTTTCCGCAGCTCGATCTGATCCTGATCGAATCGGGCGGCGACAACCTGGCTGCCACGTTCTCGCCCGAGCTCGCCGACATCACCATCTATGTGATCGATGTCGCGGCCGGCGACAAGATTCCCTCCAAGGGCGGTCCCGGCATCACCCGCTCCGACCTCCTGGTCATCAACAAGGTGGACCTCGCACCCCACGTGGGCGCTTCGCTCGAGCTGATGGAGCGTGAGACCAAGCGCATGCGCGGCGCACGGCCGTTCGTCTTCAGCAACCTGCACACGGGCGAGGGCGTGGATACGATCATCCGATTTGTGGAGGACAGCGGCGGGCTCGATAGCCGTGAAGATTGAATTTATCGGCTCTTGAAGTTGGCATGTCGTGTCGGTTAGCTTGTTGTTGGTTTGAAGAGGTCGATAAACCATGTCCGCCGTGGCTTCATTCATATTGCTGCCGCGGGCCGCACTGAGCGGCCTGCGGGACGCAGCCGTGCCGAGGAAGCGGCTTTTTGGCACGCCGAAGGACACCTATTGGGATTTCCTCGCTCGATCCGGCAGGGAGGTCGGAGACTATCAATGGTCGGGCTACGTCCTGGCAACCCTTCTGTGCTGTCTTGAGCAGGAGCATCAGATCAATTTGTTGAAATCGCCCGATGATGAACTTGCCGGCTTTCTTACAAAAGCGCGCGGGAACACGCACGTCATATTCTGCAAGGATCATAAAGACGCATATCTCGAAAAGCTCAATCCGTCCGCTCTATCAATCGAGCAACTCCGTGATTTCTACAACAAATTCAACGACGCCGACGAACCCGATGCCGGCCTACCGATGATCGATGGCGTACGATCCATTAGGCAAAGCCTGGCCCAACTGGACGACACTTCGGTCGTCATATTGGTCATCGCATAATCTGACAACGGATTCCTCCCGGCACGGCTCACGGCAGCAGACGCCCCTACGCCTCGGCCGGACGTGACGTCACAGACTCCACCGGGATCACGTCCACCGCCACCTCGAGATGCTGGTCGCCGGAGCCGAACACGATGCCGGCGATCGGCGCGATGTCGGAATAGTCGCGGCCGATGGCGAGAGTCACATGGTCGTCGCCTACCAGGATCGCGTTGGTCGGATCGAAGCCGCACCAGCCCGCGACCTCGCCGCACCAGACCATGACCCAGGCATGCATGGCGTCTGCGCCTTCGAGCCGCTTGCGGCCCTCCTTCGGCACGGTTCGCAGATAGCCGCTCACATACGCCGCCGGCAACCCGATGCCGCGCAGGCCTGAGATCATGATATGCGCGAAGTCCTGGCAGACGCCGCGCCGCAGCGCATAGGCGGCCGTCGGCGTGGTGACGACGCTGGTGACGCCGATCTCGTATTTGAAATCGCTCTTGATGCGCGCCATGAGATCAGCCGCGCCGTCAAAGACCGGCCGGCCGGGAGGAAAGCTCTTGCGCACATAGTCGGCGATCTCGGGGTCGAGCGCGACCTGGCGGCTGGGAAACAGAAAGTGCGCCGGCGAGCTCGCCCCGAGATCGCTCGTCATCATCACGGCGGCGCGCACCTGTTCCCAGGGCGGCGTCTGCGGCGGCGCCGGATCGGGGGGTGCCTCGACGGCCACGCGCGCCACCACCTTGATCGACAGGCTGTCATGGGCCTCCTCGAGCCCGATCCAGGTCACGTGATTGCCGAAAAAATCGAAGCCTTCGCGCCGCTCCACCGGCAGCGGCAGAATCTCGAGCACGGCCGCGTGGACGCGCTGGCGTGGCCGGTTGATCGGCATCAGATGCAGCACATGATGCGCATAGGAGACCTTCGAGGCATAGTCGTAGGTCGTGGTCTGGCGAATGTCGTAGATCATGCGAGCGCCTCCCATCCTGCCTTCGAGCGCTCTTCGTGCGCCAGATGCGAGGAATCGATCGTCTCGGACAACTTCATCAGCGCGTTCTCGCTGCCGAGAATCAGCGTCACATCGATGTTTGACGCATCCGCGGTCCGCAAGCCGGTCGCGATCGAAGCGGCGATCTGCTGCGGCGGCGACAGGCGGCCGTCGGCGACATTTCTGGGCAACGCGGCCAGATGCGCCTCGACGCGCTCGAGCTGGTAGATCACCGAGCGGGGATTGTTGGGATCGAGCATGACCAGATCGATCACCGGCGCCCGCGCCGCGATCATGACATAGCGCTGGCGATAGGTGATCTGGCTGTCGCAGAGCTCGAGCAGCACGTCCAGCGCGCCGTCGGGCGCATGCGGATCGGCGAACTCGCGCACGAACCTGCAGGTCAGGATGGCGCGCTCGATGCGGCGGCCGAGCTCCAGAAACCGCCAGCCGGCGAGCCGCGTCATGTTCTCCTGCGCCAGGCCGGAGAACGACGAGATGATGCGCAAAGCCCGCTCGACGCGGTCGAGCATGATGCTCTCGGACGATCCCACCGGCAGCGGCGCATCGATGGCGGCGACCAGATCGTTGAGCGCCCGCCAGGCGTCGGGCGACAGCCGGTCGCGGATCACCGACGCGGCCGAGCGGGCGCCGGCCACCAGCCGCGGCAGCGAGCCCTCGCAGTCGCGGCGGGTGAGCGCGGCTTCCGCGATCAAGCCGGACTTGGCCGTCGGAATGTCGCTCGGTCCGGCACTCCAGACTTCCAGAACCGCGCTGACCTGCGCGGTGATCGCGACCGCGGCCTCGTCGGCTTCAGTGATGCGATTGATCAGCGCCCGCACCAGCCGCAGCGTGGCCTCGGCGCGCTCCACATAGCGGCCGACCCAGAACAGGTTGTAGGCGGCGCGGCTCGGCAGTACGCCGCTCGCGCGCTGGATCACGATCCGCTCCGGCGCCGGCAGCAGCGTCGTTTCGGCGACCGGCCCCTCCGACAGCACGCAGGCATCGGCGGTGCGTCCGCCCTTTTGCAGGCTGACGGCGTGCGCGTCGGTCCCGTCGGCGATGCGCACGAAGCCGCCCGGCATCACCGCCCAGCCGTCGCCGACGCGGGCGAGATAGAGCCGCAGAATGAACGGGCGCGGCTCGAAGCCGCCCTCGTGCCAGACCGGCATGGTGGAGAGCGTCACTGCCTCCTGCAGGACGAAGTCGATCCCGCGATCCGTGATGGCTTGCTCGATCTGCCGGCGCTGATCCTTGTCGAGCGTGGCGCCGAGCGCGGCCGCGCCGATGCTGCGGCCCGGCAGATTGTCGGTGAAGGCCGACGCGATCACCATCTTGTCGAGCTTGCCGACCATCTCGTCGCGCGCGTCCTGGTGACCGAGCCACCAGGTCGCGATGTTGGGGATGGCGAGCTTGGCGCCGATGAGGACCGGCGCCAGCGCCGGCAGAAAGGCCAGCATCGAGCGCGCCTCGACAAGTCCTGCCCCGAGCGAATTGGCGACGACGACCTTGCCGTCACGCAGCGTCTGCACCAGGCCGGCGACGCCCAGGCGCGAGCGCGCATTGAGCTCCAACGGATCGCAGAAATCGGCATCCAGGCGGCGCAGCAGAACCTCCGCGCGCTTGAGGCCCGAGACCGTGCGGATGAAGACGCCGTCGTCGCGCGCGGTCAGGTCCTCGCCTTCGACCAGCAAAAGCCCGAGATAGCGCGCCAGATAGGCATGCTCGAAATAGGACTCGTTCATCGGCCCGGGCGTGAGCAGGCAGACGCGTGAATTGTCCTGCCGATTGAAGCTCGAGAGCGCCGACTGAAAGGCCTGGAAGAACGGCGCCAGCCGCTCGACCCTGATGGCGCGATAGACTTCCGGGATGGCGCGCTGCAAGGCGAGCCGGCTCTCCAGCACGAAGCCGGCGCCCGAAGGCGCCTGGGTGCGATCGCCCAGCACCCACCAGCGGCCATCGGCGCCGCGCCCCACATCGACCGCATAGAACCGCAGATGCGCGCCGCCGGGCGGCGCCACGCCCACGAGCGGCCGCAGGAATTCCGGATTGCCGGCGATCAGCACGGCCGGAACCAGTCCGTCGCGCACGATGGTGGCCGGCCCATAGGCGTCCGCCAGCACCAGCTCGAGCAGCTCGGCGCGCTGGATGAGACCGCTCTTGAGCTCGGCCCATTCGGCCGGATTGATGATGAGCGGCATATGGCTGAGCGGCCACGGCCGCTCGGCGCCGGCCGGGTCTTCGTAGACGCGGTAGAACACGCCGGAATCGCGCAAGTAGCGATCCGCCACCGCGAAGCGTCGATTGATCTCCTCGCCGCCGAGCGAGGCGAGCATCCTCAGGAACGGCAGCCAGTGCGGCCGCACCCGTCCGTCCGCATCCATCATCTCATCGAAGATGCCGGCCAGCGGCCGATAGGCCGACAAGATGCGCTCGAGGCCGGCGGGGCGCGCGTCGACCGCGGTATCGGAACGTGCTGCCATGCGGCCAACGAGCCTTTAGAGCATTTTCAGGAAAATGCCTGCCCCTGCGGAGGCAGCGGTGGATACCGGTTTTCCGTCCGAAAATGCGACAATGCAAGAAGTTAGAGCGGTTTCTTTCTCCGGCTAATGTGAAACCGCTCTAAGTCGCGTTTCTGAGATCGAGCGTGAGAGGATACTCGATCGAGCGCTCGAGCGCCGGCGGACTGCCAATTCGGCCCGGCGTGTGGCCATGATCCTGAAATCGGGCGCGACGGCGAGCCTCCGCCTCGTAGGAATTCACAGGAAAAGTGTCGTAGCTGCGCCCGCCCGGATGGGCCACATGATAGACGCAGCCGCCGAGCGAGCGGTCGCTCCAGGCGTCGATGATGTCGAATGTCAGCGGCGCGTGGGTGTCGATGTTGGGATGCAGCGATGACGGCAGCTTCCAGGCCTTGAACCGGACCCCGGCCACGTATTCTCCGAAACGTCCTGACGACGCCAGCGGCAGGCGCTTGCCGTTGCAGGTGACGATGTGGCGGCCCTCGATCACGCCTTCGACCTTGACCTGCAGCCGCTCGACCGAGGAATCGACGAAACGCGCTGTGCCGCCGGCCGCGGTCTCCTCGCCCAGCACATGCCAGGGCTCGAGCGCGTGCCGCAGCTCCAGCTGCACACCGCCGTATTCGACGCTGCCGTAGCGGGGAAAGCGGAATTCGCGCTGCGCCGCGAACCAGGTGGGATCCAGGCGGTAGCCGGCGCGCGCGAGATCGTCGAGCACCTCGAGGAAATCCTGCCACACGAAGTGCTCGAGCATGAAGCGGTCATGCAGCGCGGTGCCCCAGCGCACCGGCTCGCCCTCGATGGGATGCCGCCAGAACCAGACGACCAGCGCCCGCAGCAGCAATTGCTGGGCGAGGCTCATGCGCGCGTCGGGCGGCATCTCGAACGAGCGGAACTCGACCAGGCCGAGCCGTCCGGTCGAGCTGTCGGGCGAGAACAGCTTGTCGATACACAGCTCCGCCCGATGGGTATTGCCGGTCACGTCGACCAGAAGATTGCGGAACAGCCGATCCACCAGCCACGGCCGCGGCGGCTCGCCGGTTCCCGGCGGCGGCACCATCGCGAGCGCGATCTTAAGCTCATACAGCATGTCCTGCCGCGCCTCGTCGATGCGCGGCGCCTGGCTGGTCGGGCCGATGAACAGGCCGGAGAAGAAATAAGACAGCGACGGGCGCCGCTGCCAGTACAGCACCAGGCTCTTGAGCAGATCGGGCCGCCGCAGGAAGGGGCTGTCGGCCGGCGCCATTCCGCCCAGCACCACGTGATTGCCGCCGCCGGTGCCGGTATGGCGGCCGTCGATCATGAACTTGTCGGTGCCCAGCCGCGTGAGGCGCGCCTCCTCATAGAGCGCGGTCGTGGTCTCCACCGCTTCGCGCCAGGAGGCGGCCGGGTGCACGTTGACCTCGATCACGCCCGGATCGGGCGTCACCTTGATGACGCTGATGCGCGGATCGTGCGGGGGCGGATAGCCCTCCAGGCGGATCGGAACTCCCATCTCGGCGGCGGTCGCTTCGGCGGCGGCGAGAAGATCGAGATAATCCTCGAGCCGCTCGACCGGCGGCATGAACACGCACAGCTTGCCGTCGCGCGGCTCGATCGCGAGCGCGGTGCGCACCGGAATGGCGGCAGCCGGCGGAGCCGGGGCCGGCATGGCCTGCGGCACCGGACGATCGAGCACCGGCGCCGCCGTGGCCTTTGCGTCCCCGGCGAGCGCAGCGCCACGCAGCTCGGCCGCCGTGCGCGCGCCCCCTGCCATTGCCTCTCCCGCAGGCGTGGAAGGGTTGGGGGCGGAGCCGGGCAATGGTTGGCGGGGCGCGAACGGATCGGCCGGCACCAGATGCGGATAGTCGACCGGCGCCACATAGGGCAGCGAGCTCAGCGGCAGGCGCAGACCGATGGGCGAATCGCCGGGCGCCAGGAACAGACGGCCGCGGCGCGTCTGCCACAGCTCGCTGATCCAACCCGGCAAGGCCAGCGCGCCCCAGCGCTGCACCGGCAATACGTAGCCGGCCGGCTTGCCGAGCTTGCGCTCGAACGCCCGCATGATGCGGGAGCGCTCGTTGGGATCATCGATCTTGGGATTGCCCGGATCCAGATTGGCGGGCAGCTGGCCCTCCTTGATCAAGCGATCGGCCGGATCCTCGAAGGCGGGCTGCACGAAATCGGGCGCGATGCCCAGGCGCGCCGCCATGCCTTCGGCGAAGCGTTGGGCTTCGTCCTCCGAGGGCGGGCGCGCGCTGGCCTCGGTCGCCAGCAGCTCGAAATGATGCCAGAGCGGCACGCCGTCGCGGCGCCAGAACAGCGAGAAGGCCCAGCGCGGCAGCGGCTCGCCCGGGTACCATTTGCCCTCGCCGTAATGCAAAAGGCCGCCGGGCGCGAAGCGCTCATGCAGACGACGGATGAGCTCGTCGGCGCGCAGGCGCTTGCTCGGCCCCAGCGCATCCGTGTTCCATTCCGCCGATTGATAGTCGTCGATCGAGACGAATGTCGGCTCGCCCCCCATGGTGAGCCGCACGTCATGCGCCGCCAGATCCGCATCGACGCGATCGCCGAGCGCGTCCAAGGCGGTCCAGGATTCGTCGGAAAACGGCAGCGTGACCCGCGGCTGCTCGGCGATCCGCGTCAGGTTCATGTCGAACCCGAACACCACCTCGGCGGGTCCAACCAAGCCGCTGATCGGGGCTGCGGCACCGTAATGCGGGCTCGCCGCCAGCGGCAGATGGCCTTCGCCGCACAAGAGGCCCGAGGTCGGATCGAAGCCGACCCAGCCGGCCCCCGGCAGATAGACCTCGGTCCAGGCATGCAGATCGGTGAAGTCGCGCTCGGCGCCGGCGGGCCCATCGAGCGGCTTGATGTCGGGCTTGAGCTGAATGAGATAACCGGACACGAAGCGCGCCGCCAAGCCGAGCTGACGCAGGACCTGCACCAGGAGCCAGGCCGTATCCCGGCAGGAGCCCTGCCCGGACGCGAGCGTCTGCTCGACGGTCTGGACGCCGTGCTCCATGCGGATCACGTAGCGAATCTTCTGCTGCAAATGCTGGTTGAGCTCGACCAGGAAATCGATGGTCTTGCGCGGCTTGAGCGAGATGGCGTCGAGGAACGCCCGCAGATGCTTGCGGGCCGGCTCCGTCTCCAGGCAGGCCGCGAGCTCGGGCCGCAGCTCGGACGGATAAACGAACGGATAGGTCTCGGCGCAGGGCTCGATGAAGAAATCGAACGGATTGACCACCTCGAGATCGGCGACCAGATCGACCGTCACGGAGAATTCGGTCGTCTGCTCCGGAAACACGAAGCGCGCGATCCGGTTGCCGTTGGGGTCGTGCTGCCAGTTCACGAAATGCTGCGGCGGCGTCACCTTCAAGGAGTAGCTCGTCACGCGCGTGCGGCCGTGCGGCGCCGGACACAGCCGCACGACCTGCGGCCCGAGGTTGACGGGTCGGTCGTATTGATAGCGGGTGGCGTGGTGGAGGCCGATGCGGACTGACATTAGGCTTGAACTGTGCGGGTTCGACTTGTGGATGCATGGAGCCGGCACCCCTGGCGTGCACCGAGATCGCCGGGGCCGCCGAGCGGCCGCGCAGGCGCCGCAAATTCGGGCACCCGCCCCTGCTTGGATACGCTCATCTGACTGCCTCCCACCCTCAAAGAAACTAAAATATGCAATTTCCGGGCCGCGACAAAATTAGGCACCCGCCGGTTTCAGCCGGGAGCGATCTTAGAGCATGTTGCCGGGAGGTCGAATGACATCGACGCAGGGCAGTGCCGCGGGTGGGTTAATCCGGGCGGGGCCCCGCTCCGGTCCCCCCCCGGGAGGAGCAAGCCCCGCCTGTCGAGCGCGTTCAGCCGCCTTCGGGTGAGCCGACCGGGCGGCGCAGGCTCGCCACGATGGCCCGGATGGTGCTGGTGCCGGTGGCACGGGCTTGCGGACGGCCGCGCGCCTCGATCAGCCGATGCAGGAAGGCGAGCTTGACGATGACGGGCGGCGCCAGCACGAACGGATAGAGGTCCGTCAAGCCCATGCTGCGATTGATCGAGTTGACCGCGAATGTCAGCGGCAACCAGGCCTCGATGATGCGGTCCAACGGGGCGCGGTGCGGATCGAAATCGATCCTGGCCGACAGCTCCATGCCCTTGGCGACTTTCGGCCAGAGGCTGAGACCGAACCCGCTCGCGGTCTCGAGCGTATCGACCATGTGGAAATAGTGCGCCCAGGTCTCCGCGAAATCCTCCCACGGGTGGACGCTCGCATAGGCGGTCACGAAATGCTCCGGCCAATCCGGCGGCGCGCCTTCGGCATAATGCTGCTGCAGGGCGGTGACGTAGTTCTTGCGTTCGTCGCCGAAGGTACTGCGGAACTCCGCCAGGAACGAGGTCCGCGCCACCAGACGGCTCCAATAATAATGCGCGATCTCGTGGCGGAAATGGCCCAACAGCGTGCGATAGGCCTCTCCCATCTCGAAGCGCTGGCGCTCGCGTTCCGGGTCGTCGGCTTCCGCCAGGTTGATGGTGATGAGGCCGCTGTCGTGGCCGGTCAGCACCGGCGCGTGACCGCCGTCCACCGCGCGGTCGGCGATGAAATCGAAGGCCAGTCCTTCCGGGTCTTCGGCCCTGGTCACCAATGGCAGGTGCAGCTTGAGGAGCGTGTAGAACAGCCGGTGCTTGGCGGTCTCGATCTTCCGCCAGCGGGCCAGATTGTGCGGCTGCGACAGGTCGGGAATGATCCGGTTGTGACGGCACGCCGCGCAGAACTGCTCGGGGTGGTCGAACGGCAGCAGCCAATTGCAGACATTGTGCTGCACATTGGCGCAGTAGCGGTAGCTGCCCTTCGGCTCCGCCATCGCGCGCAAGCCGCCGTTCTTCTCATCGAGCGCCGTGACCGTGTTATGGGCGGGCAAATAGCCGAGTTGCTTGCCGCAACTCTCGCAGCGCGTGTTCTCGAAATAAAGCGGCTGCCGGCAGTTTTGGCACTCGAATAGCTTCATCGTCGCTCAATACCCGAGGTCTGGCACGCAATCCGGCTCATGAGAACGAGGGCAGGTTCGCAAAGTTCCCGCACAAGTCCATTCTACAGCACGGCCCTGAGTTCGCGTGAGGCCTATTGCGCCGGCGGCGAGGAGGTCGAAAGGCCCTCCACGCTCTTGATACCGGCAAGCTCCGGAAACACCTTCAGGCCGGTGAGAACGACCAGCAAAGTGGCGCCGCCGCCGATGACCACCGCGGCAACGGCTCCGAACCAGTCGGCGGTCACGCCGGCGCGGAACTGACCGAGCTGATTGGAGGTGCCGATGAACAACGAGTGCACGGCGCTCACCCGACCACGCATCAGGTCCGGGGTTCCGACCTGGATGAGCGTGTCGCGGATCACCACGCTGATCATGTCGGTGGCGCCGTAGACGGCGAGCGCCACCATGGTCAGCGCAAACGAGCGCGACAGGCCGAACAGGATGGTGGCACAGCCGAAGCCGGCCACGGTCGCGAACAGCGTGGGTCCGACCCGTCCCCGCATCGGCCAGCGCGACAGCGGAATCGACATCGCCAGCGCCCCGAGCGCGGGCGACATCTGCAAGAGGCCCAATCCCATCGGCCCGGTGCCGAAAATGTCGCGGGCGAATATCGGCAGCAGGGCGGTGGCGCCGCCGAGCAGGACCGCGAACAGATCGAGCGAGATGGCGCCCAGAATGATGGAATTGCGCCAGATGTAGACGATGCCGGCGAACACCAGCTCGAAGGTGACCGGCTCGCGCCGCGGCGGCTGCCGCACGATCTTGATCGGCCAGATCAGCAGGCTGGCGATGAGGAACAGCGCGGCGCTGAGCGCATAGACCAATGGCGGGCTGACGGCGTAGAGCATGCCGCCGACGGCCGGACCCGCGATGATCGCGATTTGATTGGTGGACGAGGAGGCGGCGACCGCGCGCGACAGCTGGGCGGTGGGAACGACGGCGGGGAGCAGTGCCGCGGTCGTCGGCGTCTGGAAGGCGCGCGCCGAGCCGAACACCAGGATCGTCACCAGGATCACGTCGCGATTGATCCAGCCGGCGACCGTCCCGATCGCCAGCACCGAAACCGACAGCCCGGTGACCGCCAGGCTCAACTGCACGATCGCGCGGCGGTCGAACCGATCCGCGACCTGCCCGGCGACCAGCATCAACGACACCAACGGCAGGAACTGCATGAGCCCGACCAGGCCGAGGTCGAACGGGCTGTCGGTCAGGTTGTAGATCTGCCAGCCGACCGCGAGCGCCTGCATCTGCACCGCGATGCTGGCGCACACCCGCGACAGCCAGAACAGGACGAATGACCAATTCCGGAAGATCGATGTCGGCTCGGTCATGGCGGTTCGCAACTCGCATCCGTCAACGGTTCATGGCGCGCCACGCCGGCGCCCCATTCGCTTGCAGCCATATCACAACGGTGCCGATAGCTCCGGCCGGGGTTGCGGATGACGATGATCGCGGCGGCCAAGCGTCACCGCCGCGGATGGCGGCGGGACGCGACCCGACAAGATGCGATTTTTGGCCGCGCGGAGCGCGTCAGCAGACCGCGGGTGGCTTCCCCTTCGGGGCGGGCGCACCCGGCTTCGGGGCGGGAATCTTGAGCTTGGTCACAACCACGGGATCGAGCTGACTGTAGGAGCACTCGGGCAGGCGCTTCCAGTATTGGTTCTTCCCAAAGGCGGGGAGGCCGAGGAAGCCGCGCACAGTCAGGTCCTGGCTGTCGGCACTGAGCGTCATCAAGGCTTTCCATTCCGTGCCATAGCGCGGATCGAGAATCGTTCCGTTCGCGTACTCCAAGCCCTTGCGATCCATACCCTTGATGATGATCAGGCCGAGCCATGGCGCATTCTGTTGCTCGCCCTCGCACTTGGCGCAGACCGGATTGGGGGGATCGCCCGGCTTCAGAAACATTCTCACGATGGCGCCCTCGTAGGTGCCATTGTGCTCGTAGATGTAGAACCAGCCGTCGGGCTTGTTGGTTTCGGGATCGATATTCTGCCACAACCCGTTGGCGCTGGGCTCCTGCGCATCCACCGCGCGCGCGCCAAGGCACAGGATCGGCAGAGCCATGATCATAAGGGCCGCAAGATGCCTTCGCATTCGAAAATCCCCGCTTGGTATCCGCTGTCGGTCGCCGGACGAACCCTGGTGGCTCCAGAATATGGTAATTTCGCGAAGCCGTTGAAGATAGGGCCACTTTATGACATTCGCAGTGCGGCCGATGCAACCGCCCGATGGGCCGGGAAGCACCCCGTTTTGCGCCGCGAGGAGGCGCGATGGAACCCGTCGCGCGGTGGCGGCCTGGCCGTAGCGCGGGCCCGGCGCGAGCGGGCTCGAGGATGGAAGTCAATTCAGCGTGGCCTTGCTGCGCCCGCCGCAGAGCCGACCCCGGATTTCGGAAGGGCACACGCCGGCGTAATTCCTGACGCCCCATCGCCATGCGAGTTGTCGTGGCCGGACCCTCGGATCAAGTCCGAGGGCAAGCTCGTTCCGGCCATCTCGCTCAGGTTGGCACCACCTGCCCTGCGGATCAATCGCAAGGGCGTGGACACGTAGCCCGCGAAGACGGCGTAGACGCCCCGATGTCTGCGCGGGCAATGCTCGGCGATGACACCTCCTCGCAAAGCGCCTTACGGCTCCAGCGACGACACATAGGCGGCGATCGCTATCACGTCGTCGCCGGTGAGCTTCTCGACCACGCCTTTCATCAGGGCGGCCGACGGACCGCCGCGGGCGCCGGTCTGGAAGTAGTAGATCTGGCGCGCGATGTTGCCGGGCGAACGGCCCGCGATATCGGGCACGTCGCCAAGCCCCTTGAGACCGACGCCATGGCAGATCGCGCAAGGCAGCGTCTTGCCGCCGCCGCCGGTCGTCACCAGCGCTTCGCCCTTGGCGAGGCTGCCGACCGGAACATAGGACACGAAGCTCGCATGCGGGCTGCGCAATTCGACCTGCTCCTTGTTCTCCGGCAACTCGACGATGCGATTGCCGATCGGCTCGGTCTTGCCGTCGGAAAACTGCAGCCGGCGAGTCCCCTCGAAATAGGAGGTCGGCACGGTGTCGGTCTCGACCACGCGTGTCCAGCGCTTCGGCTTCAGGCCGGCGAAATAACCGGTCGCGTCGCGGACCTGATCGTCGGTCATCTCCTTGGCGAACCTGGTCATGACGGCGGCGCCCTCGCCGCCGCGGACGCCGCTTTTGAAGTCGGCGAGCTGGCGGGTCAGATAGGCCGCCGTGGTGCCGGCCAGGCGCGAGTTCTCGGGATGGCCGAGGCCATGCGGAAGATGGCAGCCGATGCAGGCCCGCACCGTGGTGCCGTTGCCATGGGCTACGATCGTCGGCATCGGCGGGTGCTCGTCCGGATACCAGTCCGGTGAATCCATCTGCGAGTTGATCTCCTTGCGCGTATAGGTCCGGGTGCTGCCGGCCGCCTGCAACGGCTTGCCGTCATCGGGCTCCTTGGGAACCTCCGCCTGCTGCTTGGGCGGATAGGCCCAGTCCGGCCGGTCGACGGCGTGGGCCATCGATATCGGCAGGAAGGCCAGCATCAAGATCGAGATCACGCTCCTCATGGCATTTCCCCAGATCGTGCGCGCCTCACACCGGCGCTCGTTTTGAACGAAGCTCTTAGGCTGGATTCGCAAGCATGCTTGCAGCCCCCGCGGCGCAGAATGCCCTTTTTTGGCTTCGCCGCCAAGGTACTCGATTGCTCCCAGCTCGGCTGTTCGGGGCTTTCGTGAATTGCTATGCTTGCGGTTCTTCAATGGTCACCGGGGATATCGGCCTACGATCACCCCTCAAGGGAGGCTCTCATGAAGCTTGGTTATCTCGTCACCGCCGCGTCAGTGGCAGTCATGCTGTCGGCTCAGCCCGGTCTCGCGCAGACCAAAACGGGCGTCGACAAGCTCTACGTTCTCAATTGCGGCGAGGGCGTCGGCCCCGACCAGGCGCGCTGGTCGCCCGGCGTCAATGTCGGCAAGCCGCTCGCCATCTCGGACAATTGCTACCTGATCCATCACGCCCAAGGCTGGTTCCTCTGGGACACCGGCGTCGCCGAAGCCATTGCGGCCATGCCCAATGGCCAGCCGGGCACCGGCAATGGGCCGGCCTGGAAAAAGCCGAAGACCCTCGCCTCCCAGCTCGATCAGCTCGGCGTCAAGCCATCCGACATCAAGTTCATGGCGGTGTCGCACACGCATCCGGACCATGCCGGCAATGTCGAGATGTTCCCGCAGACCATGCTGCTGGTGCAGAAGGCCGAGTACGATTGGCCGCTCCCGAACGGCAAGCCGCGCTTCAATCCGGCGCATCCGGTGACCAAGCTCGACGGCGATCACGACGTGTTCGGCGACGGCAGCGTCAGGATCATCTCGACCCCCGGGCACACGCCGGGACATCAATCGCTGATCGTCAAGCTGCCGAAGACCGGCGAGGTGCTGCTCACCGGCGACGCCGTCCACTTCAAGGACAACTTCGACAACCGGCGCGTGCCGGATGGCAATACCGACAAGGACCAGACCCTCGCCTCCATGCAGCGCATCGCGGACTTCCTGTCCAAGGAGCAGGCGAAGCTGTGGATCAATCACGACAAGGTGCAGACCGACACGTTGAAGCATTCGCCGGAGTTCTACGACTGACCGGCGAGCGCGCGCGCGTGGGCAAAATTGCGCAAGGCCTCCTGCAATCATGACTGCAGTGCCCGGCAATTTTGCCCACCCTACCGGGGTTGTTCGTCGCACGGCCTGACGATCAAGGTCAGGAGCCCACGGCGGCCATTGTTATTGATCCCTCGGCGCGGAAAATTCGCCTGCAAAATCAAGGCGGCCTATTGTAAACAACAATAGGTTTGCAGCCGAAGGTCGGCGTCCGACGACCATGAACATCATTGCCGGAACAGTGGCCGGCAAGCCGGCGAGGAACCCGCAGGAAGGGCGCAGGCAGACCCGAGATCGGGACACACTTCGCGAGTTTCAATTTCACGAATAAGCTGATTTGCGCCGTCAGGTCAAATTATCCGATTGCGCGCGATCACGGCGGGCTTAAGGCCTCCGTCGCGGCCCCATCCCGCCTCTCGCTGAGATGCCTGACCAAGGCCGCCTGGGCGAAGCTGAGATGGCGGTCGCGGTGGCGCACCAAAGTGAAATCGCGCGGCGGCAGATCGATCGCAATGGCGCGCAGCTTGCCGGCCGCGACTGCCGAGGCGACGACGTGCTCCGAGATGATGGTGGCGCCGGCGCCGGCTTCCACCGCTTCGCGCACCGCTTCATTGACCGGCAGTACCAGGAAGATTTTCAGCTGCGCGAGCGTCAAGCCTTCGCGCTGCGCCAGGTCCTCCAGCACGTGGCGCGTGCCCGAGCCCTCCTCGCGAATGACCCAGGATATGGCGCGCAGATCGAGACGGCCGGGTGAGATCTCCGGCAACGGCGATTGCTGCGCGCCGACCACCAGCAGCGGGCGGTCCTGATCGATCACGCAGCGCAGCAGCGCCGGATGCCGGGTCGGCCCTTCGACCAATCCGAGGTTGACCCGGCCTTCGACCACCGCGGCTTCGACCTCCCTGGTATTGCCGATCACCACGTCGAGGCGCACGCCCGGATGGGTGGAGCGGAAGGCGCTCAGGCGGCACGGCAGCCAATAGCTGGCGATGGTCTGGCTCGCCGCCACCGCGACGGTGCCGGTGGCCTCGCCGGCGCGCTCCTCGAGGACCGCGCGCGCCGTCGCGACGCGATCGAGCACGGAGCGTGCCTGCGGCAGGAACAGCAGGCCGGTCTCGGTCAGGTGGATGCCGCGGCCCACCCGGTCGAACAGCTTGGCGTCATAGCGCGCCTCGAGGGCGGCGATGGCCGCAGACGCCGCGGATTGCGTGATCCCGAGCTCCACGGCCGCGCGGGTGACATGGCCGCGATCCGCGACGGCGACGAAAATCCGCAACTGCTCGAGGGTCATGGGCGGTACTTCGGCGTTACTTCGGGCGGTACTTCGGGCGGCACTTCGATCGATAAATTCGATCGGTATCATAAGAATTATGCGTTGGATTGATAGATCGCCTGAGAGGAAAGTTATTCTCGAATTTCAGGGCTCCACCCATGACTTCGTTCCCGGATCGCCCCAAAGTCAGTCATTTTTTCGCGGCAGCGGTCGCGCGGCTGAAGGCGCGTTGGCGCCGATGGGTCGCACCGGACCGCTACCGGCCCGAAAAGCACTATATGCGCGGCCCGCGGCCAAAGAATCCCGGCGAGGCCGGCGGCGGCAATTCGCCGGCATCATGACCGCACGTTCGGCCGCCAACGCGGCACCGACCCAGCGTCCCCTCACCGACACAAGCGCGCCTGCGGAAGGCGATGGCGTGAAAACCTCGCCCGTCGTCTCCGACGCGGTTCACCGCACCACCTGCTACATGTGCGCCTGCCGCTGCGGCATCAACGTCCACGTCAAGGATGGTGAGGTCCGTTACATCGCCGGCAACCGCGACCACCCGGTCAACCGCGGGGTCATCTGCGGCAAGGGCAGCGCCGGCATCATGCAGCACCTGAGCCCGGCGCGCCTGCGCAAGCCCCTGCTGCGCACGGGAGCGCGCGGCGCCGGCGAATTCCGCGAGATCGAATGGGACGAGGCGCTGGCAATCGCGGCTGAGCGGCTGCGGCACATCCGCTCGAGCGATCCCAAGCAGCTCGCCTTCTTCACCGGGCGCGACCAGTCGCAGTCGCTGACCGGCTGGTGGGCGCGGCAATTCGGTACGCCCAATTTCGCGGCGCATGGCGGATTCTGCTCCGTCAACATGGCGGCTGCCGGCTTCCATACCATCGGCGGATCGTTCTGGGAGTTCGGCGAGCCCGATTGGGAGCTCACCAAATACTTCATGCTGTTCGGGGTGGCGGAGGATCACGATTCCAATCCCATCAAGATCGGTCTCGGCAAGCTCAAGGCGCGCGGCGTCAAGGTGGTCTCGATCAATCCGTGCCGCACCGGCTACAACGCCATCGCGGACGAATGGATCGGGATCCGACCCGGCACCGACGGCCTGTTCGTGCTTGCGCTCGTGCATGAGCTCCTCAAGGCCGGCCGCGTCGATCTCGATTATCTGATCCGCTACAGCAACGCTCCTGTGCTGATCGTTCACGAGCCCGGCTCAGCCGACGACGGATTGATCCTGCGCAACCGAGAGGGCGAGCCGCTGGCCTGGGACCGGGTCGCAGCCCGCGCGGTCGACGCCGGCGCGGCCGGCATCGCCCCGGCTTTGACCGGCAGCTATGTGGTCGAGGGGCGCAGCTGCGTGCCGGTGTTCGGGCTCATCGCCGAGCGCTATCTGGACCAAGCCTATTCGCCCGACGCGGTCGAGCGCCGCTGCGGCGTGCCGGCCGCCACCATCCGCCGGATCGCGGCCGAGCTCGCCCAGGTGGCGTTCGCGCAATCGATCGAGCTGCCGGTCGCCTGGACGGATACGCGAGGACGGCGCCACGCGACCATGCGGGGACGCCCGGTCGCGATGCATGCCATGCGCGGCATCTCGGCGCATTCGAACGGATTCCACACCTGCCGCGCCATCCATTTGCTGCAGGTGCTGCTCGGCACCGTGGACGTTCCGGGCGGATTTCGCTTCAAGCCCCCCTACCCCAAGCCGCCACCGACCGGCGGCAAGCCGGCCGGTAAGGGCGGCGGCCGTCCCGATACGCCGCTTTCCGGCATGCCGCTCGGCTTCGTGACCGAGCCGCAGGATCTGCTGGTCGACGCGCAGGGCAGGCCCGAGCGCATCGACAAGGCCTATTCGTGGGAGGCGCCGCTGGCGGCGCACGGGCTCTTGCACACCGTCATCGCGAACGCCGGCCCGGGCGATCCCTACCGGATCGATACCCTGTTCCTCTACATGGCGAACGTGGCGTGGAACTCGGCGATGAACACGACCGGGACCATCGCGATGCTCACCGACCAGGATGAGAGCGGCGCCTACAAGATCCCCTTCATCATCTATTCCGACGCCTATTTTTCCGAGACCGTCGCCTATGCCGACCTGGTGCTGCCGGACACCACCTATCTGGAACGCCACGACTGCATCAGCCTGCTCGACCGGCCGATCAGCCATGCGGACGGTCCCGGCGATGCCATCCGGCTGCCGGTGGTGCCGCTCGATCGCGACGTGCGGCCGTTCCAGTCGGTGCTGCTCGATCTCGGCGCCCGGCTCAGCCTGCCCGGCATGGTGGACGAGGCCGGACAACCCAAATTTCGCGACTATGCGGACTACATGGTGCGCCACGAACGCATGCCGGGCATCGGACCGCTCGCCGGCTGGCGCGGCGAGAACGGCGACGCCATCGGCAAGGGGGCGCCCAATCCGGATCAGCTCGACCGCTACATCGCCAATGGCAGGTTCTGGCATCACGAGCTCGCGCCCGAGCAGAAATATTACAAGATGGCGAACCGATCCTATCTCGACTTCGCGGTCGACATGGGATTTCTGGCGGCGCCTTCCCCCACGGTCTTTCAGCTCTATGCGGAGCCGCTGCAGAAGTTCCGTCTGGCGGCGCGCGGCCACGGAGCGGTCCTGCCGCCGCCGCAGCTGCGCGCGCGGCTCGCGCGCTACTTCGATCCGCTGCCGATCTGGTACGCGCCGCTCGAGGATGCGGCCATCGATACGAACGCCTACACGCTGCATGCCATCACGCAGCGGCCGATGCACATGTATCATTCCTGGGGCGGGCAGAACGCCTGGCTGCGCCAGATCACCAGCCAGAACCGTTTGTTCGTGCACCGCGACACCGCGGCGCGCTGCGGCCTCCTCGATGACGATTGGGTCTGGATCGAGAGCCCGCACGGCAAGGTCAAGGGACAGGTGCGCCTGGTCGAAGGGGTGAACCCCGATACGGTGTGGACCTGGAACGCGGTCGGCAAGCGCGCGCGGCGCCGGCATGCTCGATCACGATGCGCCGGAAGCGCTACGCGGCTTCTTGCTGAACCATGCCATCGCCGACCTGCTGGCGCCCGACCCGCAGGGCGCGCGGCACTCGAATTCGGATCCCGTCACCGGGCAGGCGGCCTGGTTCGACCTGCGGGTGCGCTTGCGCAAGTGCGATGCGGGCGAGGCGTGCGAATCCGCGCCGCAACTGCCGGCGCTCAAAGCGCCCCCCGGCATGGCGCCATCTCCGCGCTGGCTCGACTTCGGCGCCCAATTCCGCCGTGCGCGCGCGAGCCGCTCGCCCGAGGCGGCGCCATGACCAGCCTGCCGTCGCGCACGGGCAAGAAGCTCGGCCTCGTCATCGATCTCGATACCTGCGTCGGATGCCAGGCCTGCGTCACCAGCTGCAAGGAATGGAACACCGGCGGCCATATGGCGCCGCTCACCGACATCGATCCCTACGGCGCGGAACCGGACGGCGTCTGGCTCAACCGGGTTCACACCTACGAGCAATCCTGCGAGAGCGGCGGCCGCACCGTGCATTTTCCGCGCTCCTGCCTGCATTGCGAGACGCCGGCCTGCGTCACGGTCTGCCCGACCGGCGCCTCCTACAAACGCGCCTCCGACGGCATCGTGCTGGTCGACGAAGCCAAATGCATCGGCTGCCAGTTGTGCAGCTGGGCCTGCCCGTATGGGGCGCGCGAGCTCGATCCGGTCGTCGGCGTCATGAAGAAATGCACGCTCTGCGTCGACCGCATCTACAATCAAAACCTGGAGCCGGAGGACCGGGTGCCGGCTTGCGTCGCCGCCTGCCCGACCGGCGCGCGCCACTTCGGCGATCTCGGCGATCCGGCTTCGCCGGTGTCGGGCTGGTGCGCGAACGCGGCGGCGGCGACCTGATGCCGGAGCTCGGCTACCGGCCGGTCAACAAATATCTGCCGCCGCGCGCGCGCAACGTCGACATGGCGACCACGCCCGCCTCCGCGCTCGAACCGGCCGCCGTCACCGGCGGCTTCCTGGGCTGGGTCGACCGCATGTTGTCGGACTGAGGCGGGTTGCGATGACTAGACGCACACGCAACAAGCTCGGCCTGCCTTCATCCCCTCCCCCTGCAAGGGGGAGGGTGGCGCCGCAGGCGCCGGGTGGGGGTCCTGTCTCCCAACAAATTCAGAGTTTGTCGCGTGACCCCCACCCGACCCGCTTCGCGGGTCACCCTCCCCCTTGCAGGGGGAGGGAAGATGGAGAGCGCGGTTGTTTGGTCGATTCTCTCTCGCAGCAATCGGCTCTGACCATGCATCCGGCGTTCTCGATCATCTTCTTCACGTCCGCCAGCGGCGCCGGCTACGGCCTGCTGGCGCTGCTGGGAACGCTGGCGGCCTGCGGCCGGCTGCCGCCCGATCGCGGGCTCGGCCTCGCCAGTCTCGGCATCGCGCTTGGTCTCATCGTGGCCGGGCTCATGTGCTCCACGCTTCATTTGGGGCGACCCGAGCGGGCCTGGCGCGCCTTCTCGCAGTGGCGCTCGTCATGGCTGTCGCGCGAAGGCGTCGCGAGCGTCTCGACCTTCGTGCCGACCGCTTGGTTCGGAGTCGGCTGGATCGTTTTCGAGCGCACCGACGGGATGGTGGCGGCCGCCGGTGTCGCCATGGCGGCAGCGGCCGCGATCACGGTCTTCACCACCGGCATGATCTACGCGTCCCTCAAGCCGATCGCGCAGTGGAACAGCAGGTTCACCACGCCCGCCTACCTCATCTTCGCACTCATGACCGGGGCCGTGCTGCTCAACGCCATTTTGGCGCTGTTCGACCAGCCGGATCGCCTGGTCGAAGCCGTGGCGCTGCTCGCCGTCGGGTTCGGCTGGATCTGGAAGCTCGCGACCTGGCGGCACAACGACCGGCTCGCCCCGGCGGCCACGCTCAACAGCGCGACCCGGCTCGCCGGCGGCGTTGTGCGATCGGTCGAATGGCCGCATACGGAAGAGAACTATCTGCTCAAGGAAATGGGCTACCGGGTTGCCCGCAAGCATGCGGCGCGGTTGCGCCTCATCGCCCAGCTGTTCGCCTTCGGGCTTCCGCTTGTCGCCACCGCACTGGCGGCGGCAACCGGCGGCGGCCTCGCCAAGATCGCCGACCTGATCGCCGTGCTGGCGCAGGTACCCGGCATCCTGGTCGAGCGCTGGTTGTTCTTCGCCGAGGCCAAGCATACCGTCACGCTCTATTACGGCCTCGAGCCGGCAGGCGCCAAATAGTGCGCGACCGGCGCGGCAATTCGATGCAGCGAATGGCCGGGCCGTCATGCTAGGATGCTCGCTCCGGGCTGGTTCAACCAGCCAAACTTCCGATACCGGTCTCGGTAGAGACGATCTCAGTGGAGACGATCTGATGAAAAGGACCCTGGCCGCGCTGCTTGGGCTCGTCGCATGCGCCCATCTGATCAACCCGGCCCGCGCCGAGTATCCGGACAAGGTAGTTCGCATCATCGTGCCGGTAGCGGCGGGCGGCGGCGTCGACGTGATGGCACGCCTGCTGGCGCAGAGGCTGAGCGAGCGCCTGGGTCAGCAATTCATCGTCGAGAACCGCGCCGGAGCCGCCGGCGTCATCGGCACCAAGTCGGTCATCCGCTCGCCCGACGACGGCTATACGCTGCTCTATACGCCGAGCAGCCTCTCGCTGTCGGTGGCGGTCAGCAAGACCGCGCCCTATGACGTGGCCAAGGACCTGACCCCGATCGTCAACGTGGCCATCAGCCCTTATGCGCTGGCGGTCAACTCCACGGTTCCGGCCAAGACCGTCCAGGAATTCATCGCCTACGCCAAGGCCAATCCGGGAAAGCTCAGCTACAGCTCCGCCGGCATCGGCAGCGCCTCGCATCTGGCGGCCGAGCTGTTCAAGAGCATGGCCGGCATCGAGATGGTACATGTGCCCAACAAGGGCATGAGCCCGGCCATGGTCGACCTGATGGGCGGCCAGGTGCAGGCCATGTTCGCGAGCGTACCGGCGCTGCTCACCGAGAAATCCGACCATGTGCGCCCGATCGCGATGGCGGAGAAGAAGCGGTCGGCGCTGATGCCGGATCTGCCGACGATCAGCGAATCCGGGCTGCCCGGATTCGAGGTCGCCAATTGGGCCGGACTGCTCGGCCCCGCCGGGCTCGACCCGGCCATCGTGAAGAAGCTGCACGCCGAGATCATCTCCATTCTGGCGACGGCCGACATGAAGGAGCGCATCAAGACGCTCGGCTACGACGTGCTGGCGAGCCCGCCGGAGGAGTTCGGCGCGCAGATCAAGAACGACGTGGTGCGCTGGTCCGAGGTGGTGAAGAAGGCGGATATTCCGCTGAATTGAGCGGCGATTCCCCCCCCCCGACAGAAGTCGATCGACGAACGCGGCCATTTTCAAAGCGTAAGACCGACTTTCCGCCGAAACGACATAGCAGGCTTTGGAGACCCTTGTCGTGGCCGGGCTTGTCCCGGCCATCTCGCTTAAGTGGGCACGGTCGTGCGCCCCTTATCGAGATTGCCGGGACAAGCCCGGCGAACAGCGTGAACAATCCCCTCGCCCCGCTTCACCCTCGACTGCTGGCTGGAATAAAACGTGGCCTGGGCGGCATTGTAGAGTGCGGTCCAGGTCTCTGCGACCCACTTCTGCATGGCGTCGCCGGTAGGTTCGTAGGTGCCGCTGACAAAAGCGTACGACCGGTCCGGTGTCATCTCAGCAGAGTAAATGGTGACGGACTGCGATCCGGTAAAGTGATGCATGTCTTGCGACAGGTCCCACTCCCAGCTCGAGCCCATCGTGACTCCGTCGATCCGGTAATCGCCCAAATTTGCGCCGCTGTTACCCAGCATATCCAGGTTCGATTCGCTCCCTGCGGAGCGGCAACCAGAGGAGTAGGGGCAACCTTGGTCAAGGGATCCAAAATCTGCGAACCGTTTGGAGCGCTATTCGAGAAAACCAGAGACTCGCACTTTCAGGGAGCTGAGCCAGCATCCTGGGGGAACAGTGAAGGTCACGGTGCATCCCGGTCCGACACCCGTGGTCAGATCGAAGTTCTTGGAAAAGCCGTTGGAGGCCGTGTCCGGCGGAAGCGGCACAGTCGCTCCATACTCACTCGCCAGCTTCTGATAGCTCGATGGAGTGATGTCGCCGTACTGGACGTCAAAATTGAACACGCCAGACGCTTGTTGCTTCAGCACGGCGAGTTGCGCGAATATCTCCCGAAGCGCGCCGCCCGGCTCCGGGATTGCGATGTCGTAAGTGAGCCTCAGGCCGTAGCGGTATAGGCCAACATGCCACTTGCGCATGAAGCTGAAATAGTCGATCCGCAACGGGACCGTCGTGCTCGGATTCTCCAGCGTCCGAGTCGTCGTCTCTGACGTCCCCGTCACCGTAGAGGTCGAAATCGTAATCTTGTGCGACTGCTTGCTCCTTGAAGAGGCCTGCCGCGTGGTCGTAACTGCATGTTTACTGCTATTGGCGGCTGACAGCGAGGTGGAAATCCTGGGCTCCAAACGCGGTCGCAGCCGATGCGGTCACAAACCCGTAACTACCTGAAACCGATGCGGTGATGTTCGATTGATTGCTGTGCTGGTTTTGCGAATTCGTCGATTGGGCCAGCTCCGTCGCATCGGTGACGCCCCGTCTGGCTGTAGTTTTCCAGAAAATCGGTAACGATGGACGTGTATTCCTGATCGATGACGGACCATTCTTTCTGGGTCACGGAGGTCTGCTCCATGGGAGCCAAGCAAATTGTGGCAAGCAGCTCGCCGCGCTCAATTCCCGCCGGGGTCATCTCCAGCCGCTCGAAATTCAGCATGCCGATCGGCGTTGCCGTGACATTGGCCTGCAGTCCCTTGATGGCGATGGCGGCCGAATGAACCAGATCGAAGGCCTGCGCCTGTAAATGACAATTGCCCGTCAACGGCGCGCCGGTCGCGAATTCGGCAGCTTCTCCTGCCGCTGGGTCTTCACAATCTGACCGAAAGCCAGAAGGTCGCTGGTGGAAATCGCCGCGAATACGGTGGCGGACGGCAGGTCTGTGGGTAAAGGCGCCCCCTCAAACGCGGGCAGAATTTGCCAGATCGGCGAATTCAGGGGTCAGCGACGCTTGCGTGCCCTTGTCGGCAGCACTTATCGAATGAAGCGCAGAAGCGACCTCCCCGGTCTGGAGTGACAGATGACCGGCATAGCTGAACTTTGCCAGCGCTCGTCCAGGCGTGCCGTCTTTGACTGGAACTGTGAGCGGCACGTAGGTCGCCTTGGGAAGGTGTCTCGTCGAATTCAACAGCATCGGAACCCTCCCGGAAGTCGTCAGCGCTTCATAGACCGGCGGAGCGCTCGCGACAGTTTGGCGATCCGTGTCACGAATGCGGTTTCGCGAAGCGCACGTCGTTCACGACGGCCTGATCTCAGTTCGTCATGTCCGTACTGTAATACCTGTATCCGACATACTTCGTTTTGGATCGTAACGAGGGCGCCCTTTTCGCGCTACCCCCACACGCGATCCAGGCGCGCGGAGGAGGCATCCGCCGAGACAGCAGGCTCGTTCTATCGCCCCAGGATCCGCACGATCTCCTCCGCGGCGTTCATCACCTCGTCGCGCGCCAGCTTCTCGGCGGCGTCGGCGTCGCGCTGCACGATCGCCTTGTGGAGCGCCTGCAGTCCCTTGATGCTTTGCTCGGAGCGGCCGGGCGAGCGCTGCGGGTGCGAGAGGCCCAGCGCCCGCCAGCGCCAGATGCGGGCCATGAGCGCCGCCAGCATGGTGGAGAGGGTCTCGCTCTTGGCGCCGCGGAACAGCACCTCGAAAAACTTGTTCTTGGCGACGATGGTCTCCTCGGGATCGCGGCGCCGGTAGGCGGCGGCGGTCGCCTTGAGCTCGCGGCCGAGCTCGGCGATCTCGTCGGGGCCGGCCTTCTGCACGAACATGCGCGCCGCCAGGCCTTCCAGCAGCGCCCGGATGGCGTAGAGGTCGCGCGCCTCGTCGAGGGTCAGCTCGCGCACGATGGCGCCGCGATTGGGCACCACGTCGACCAGGCCTTCGGCCTCCAATTGCCGCAAGGCCTCGCGGATGACGGTGCGCGAGACGCCCATCATGGCGATGAGCTCGCGCTCGATCAGGCGCGAGCCGGGCGCCAGCCGCCCGTTCACGATCGACAGCCGCAGGGCCTCCAGCACCTCGCGCCGCAGCGGCGCCGCCGACCGGCGGATGGCCGGCACCGCCGGCCCGGCAGGCGCTGATTCGTCTCGGCTCGGGGACGGTGATGATTTCAACGGACAACCTCGACGGAGCAAACTCTGCCAAGACCAACAACAACAGGAATCATCACGCGATGGTTCAATACACCCGATAAAGCGGCTCGAGTCCATCGACCAGCACCCGCGCGACGTTCTGCCAGGCGGTGCGAAACAGGAAGGTCGAGGCTTGCCGGGTAACGCCGCCGATATGGGGCGTGAACAGAACCCGGTTGCGGGCCTCGCCCTCGAGGCGCAGGAGCGGATTGTCGGCGCCCGGCGGCTCGGTCGCATAGACGTCGACGGCGGCGCCCGCCAGCGTGCCGGCCTGCAGCGCGGCCGCCAGCGCGGCTTCGTCCACGATGCCGCCGCGCGAGGCTTGGATCAGCACGGCGCCGGGCTTCATGCGGGCGAGCTCGCGGGCGCCGATCAGACCGGTGGTGGCGGGCAGCAACGGGACATGCAGCGAGACTACGTCGGCCACGGCCAGCAATTCATCGAGGCCGACCGATTTCGCCTGCAATTCCGCCGCAGCGGCCGCATTGGGCGAAGCCGGATCGTAATAGCAGACGCGGCAGCCGGACGCCCGCGCCAGCCGCGCCACCGCGAGGCCGATCACGCCAAGCCCCACGATCCCGATCAGGGCGTCCTCGAGCCCGCCCAGATTGGCGGCGAGCATGCGGGCGCGCCATTCGGTGTAGCGGCCCGCTTTGATCTCGGCATCCGCGAAGGCCAGCCGCCGCATCAGCAGGGATGCGGTGGTCATCACATATTCGGCGATGGCATTGTTGCTGCCGCCCGGAATGTTGGCGACCGCAATGGCGTTGCTCCTGGCGGCGGCCGGATCGATGCGGTCGACGCCGGCGCCGGTGACCTGCACGAGCTTCAACGCGGTGTTCGCAAACAGCGCCGCCGGCAGCTTCGGGCCGACCGCCGGTATGACCATGCCCTTGGCGGTCTCGAGATAGGAGGGCAGCGCGGCATCGGCCGGGGCGCAATAGCGCACCGACAGCGAGGGCGGCGGCAAGGCATCGACGCGGGCGAAATCCGCTTGCGGGCGCAGACAGACGACCTCGATCGGCATGGCGGTCACTTCCAGATCAAGGCCAGGTCTTCGGTGAATTTGCCCACGTCCGGGGTCGGGAAGAAGCACAGCAGCACCAGCGGCACCGTGCCGGTGTTGCGCGTCACATGCGGCTCGTCGGCCGGAACGAGGATGGTGTCGCCTTGGCGCACCGGATGCGCACCAGCGGCGGTCAGGGTGCGGCCCTCGCCCGCGAGCACGTACATGCACTCCTCGAAGCCGTGATGCACATGCGGTCCGCGGAGCGGCTCGCCTTCGCGCGCCACCGGAATCTCCACCAGCCGCGCGGAGGCATTGCGGGCCCCCATCTCGCCCGACACGATCTCGAACGAGGCGCGTCCCGCAAGGCCCAGCCGCTTGGCCTGATCGGGCGTGACGACGCGGGCCATCAGATCACCTGCCGCAGGTGCTTGACCTCGGCGACGCCGCCGAGGACCGTTTCCAGCTGACGGAAGATCTCGCTCGCCTCCGACGCGATGGCGTCCGCGATGGCGTCCAGCATCCCGCGGCCGCGGTCCGGCGTCGCCTTCTCGGGCGTGCCGTACCAGCCGGTCGGAGCGATGCAGCGAATATCGGTGAGCACCGGCTGATAGGCGCGGGTGCGTCGCAGCTTGTCCATCTTGCTGCCGTGGCTGTGATCGGAGGAATTATCGATGCGGTCGAGATGCACGAGCTCGGGCCGGTACGCCATGACGGCGAGCGCTTCGATCTCGCCGCCGTGGCTCAGCCCGTTGCATTCGTGCCCGAACATGTCGGCCGCGACGTAGCAGGCCTGCACGGTCAGCACCTGCATGCCGTGCCGGCGATGCAGCTCCTCGGCGGCGATCGCAAGCGGCGCGATATTGCCTTCGTGCCAATTGAGAATCATGAGCTGCTTGGCGCCGTGCCGGGCGGTCGAGGCACAGGTCTCGACGGTCAGGCGCGTATAGGTCTCGGGCGTGAGCGAGAGCGTGCCCTCGATACGGCATGTGCATCGGGGTGACGCCGAGCGGGCACGCCGCCAGCACGAGGCCGTCCATGCGCTCCGCCACCGCATGAGCGATCACATTGGCGGCGAAGGTGTCGGTGCCGGTCGGCAGATGCGGGCCGTGCTGCTCGACGCTGCCGGTCGGCAGGATCACGAACGGGTTCTTCTTGAACTGGCCGGCGATGTCGGGCTGCGTCAGGTCGGAGAAGTAGCGGCTAGGCAACATGGCGCGCTCCCGTGCTGAGGCGGGTCTTGGCGGCCGCCAGGATGTCGCTGAGCTTGATGTAGCGGCCGTCCTCCTCGAGCGAGCGCAGCGCGCCATACACCATGGCGACCGCCACGTTGCCGTTGCGGGCGCAGAGCTCGTTGCCCTGCCGGGTGCGGCAGCTTTCGGCGAACAATTCCAGCTCGGCCAGGAACATGTCGCTTTGCGGCACCTCCAATTGCTCGCGCTTGGCGTAGCCGTCCTTGCCGCGCTGGATGTAGAGGGTCGAGGACTGGTGCAGCTTGTCGGGCGTATCCCAGGTGCCGAAATCGATCTCGTAATGCATCAAGCCCTTGGAGCCGAACACCCGCAGCGCGAAGATGCCGGGCGAGGTCCAGCACGAGCCCACATAGCCGATCTTGCCGTCGGCGAAGCGGCAGAGCGTCATCGATTGATCGTCGACCTCGGCGCCCACCGGCGAGAGCTTGGAGGCCATCGAGCTCACCTCCACGACCTCGCCGCCCAGATAATGCAACACGTCGAACTGGTGGATGGCGAGCTGCGACAGCGGCCCGCCGGGCGCGCGGCTCTTGTACCAGCGCCAGGTCTGGGGGTTGAGCTCGAGCGCGCGCTCGTTGGAGAAATTCGCCTCCATGAAGGCGACGCGGCCGAGCTCGCCGCCGTCGATGGCGGCGCGAATCCGCCGAATGCCGGCCATCAGGCGCGCGCTGTGCCCGACCGTGACGGTGACGCCGAACTCCTGCTCGAGATTCTCGATCTTGAGCCCGTCCTCGAGCGTGCTCGCGATCGGCTTCTCGGTGTAGACGTGCTTGCCGGCGCGCGCCACCTCGAGGGCGACCGGCAGGTGCTGCTCGTTGGGGACGGTGAGGATCACGCCCTTGATCTGCGGATCGCGCAGCATGGCGGAAAGCTCCGCCACCGCCGGCACCCCGGTCTCGCGCGCGAAGGCGGTCCGCTTGTCCTCGGTGCGGCTGAAGCAGGCCGCGACTTTGATGTGCTCCGAGCGCGCCGCCGCGCGCGTGAGCACACGCGCCCAGCGGCCCAAGCCGACGATGCCTACCTTGACGGGATCGGACATGACTGCACCTCTGCCCCGGTCTCGACGTGCCGGGTTTCGATATTATGATATTACCATCATACAATCCGGCGGCACAACCGGCTCTTGCCCCACACGGGGCATTTGACCATCATCATACAATAATACAATATGACCATGCTACCGGAATTGACTAGCCGGCCGGAGGCTGCGATAGGCTGCGCCCGGCCATGCGCGCGGGCGACCGGGCGCAACGGACATCGCGCCCAACACACATCAGAGACGTCACGATGAGCATTCCCCATCTCCTGGTTCACGACGCGAAGGACACGGTCGGGGTCGTGGTCGTGGAGGACTTGAAGGCCGGCACCGACATGACCTGCGTGGTGACGGCCGACAATTCCGCCTTCGCGCTCAAGTCCAAGATGGACGTGCCGATCGGCCATAAGATCGCGCTCAAGGACATCAAGGCCGGCGATACGGTGTGGAAATACGGCCAGGATATCGGCAAGGCGGTCGCCCCGATCGCCAAGGGCGAGCACGTCCACGTCCACAACCTCAAGACCAAGCGCTGGTGAGCATCATGACCGGATCGAACGGCAAATCGAATCTCGAGTTCACCGGCTGGCGGCGCGAAAACGGCCGCGTCGGGGTGCGCAACCACGTCGTCATCCTGCCGCTGGACGATCTGTCCAACGCGGCCTGCGAGGCGGTCGCCAACAACATCAAGGGCACGCTGGCGCTGCCGCACGCCTATGGGCGGCTGCAGTTCGGGGCCGACCTCGACTTGTTCTTCCGCACCATCATCGGGACCGGCGCCAACCCGAACGTGGCCGCGGTCGTGGTCATCGGCATCGAGGACGGCTGGACCAAGCGCGTGGTCGACGGCATCGCCAAGACCGGCAAGCCGGTCACCGGCTTCGGCATCGAGGGCCATGGCGACCTGATGACGGTCGCGCGCGCGGCCCGCGTCGCCAAGGATTACGTGCAGTGGGCTTCCGAGCGCAAGCGCGAGCAATGCGACATCTCCGAATTGTGGGTGTCGACCAAATGCGGCGAGAGCGATACCACCACCGGCCTCGCCTCCTGCCCGACCGTCGGCAACCTGTATGACAAGCTGATCCCG
The DNA here is from genome assembly GCA_963744275.1 of uncultured Alphaproteobacteria bacterium. Classification (GTDB taxonomy): domain Bacteria; phylum Pseudomonadota; class Alphaproteobacteria; order Rhizobiales; family Xanthobacteraceae; genus VAZQ01. The sequence continues at coordinate 6,672 of CAVUSX010000008.1, read as the reverse complement.
CACGGCCTCTACGGCGTGTTCGGCGAGACCTCGGAGATCACCGGGGCTGAGCATCTCGCCAAGGCGCGCGCCGCGACGCCCGAGATCGGCGAGAAGTGGTACAAGGTCTGGCAAGCCTACGAGAACGAGGTCATCCAGGCGCACAAGACCGACGATCTTTCGGAATCCCAGCCCACCAAGGGCAACATCGCGGGCGGCCTCACCACCATCGAGGAGAAGGCGCTCGGCAATCTCGAGAAGATCGGCCGCACCTGCAAATACATCGACGTGCTGGCGCCGGCCGAAGCGCCCGCCAAGGGGCCCGGCCTCTACTATATGGACACGTCCTCGGCGGCGGCCGAATGCGTGACCCTGATGGGCGCCGCCGGCTATGTGGTGCACACCTTCCCGACCGGGCAAGGCAACGTCATCGGCAACCCGATCGTGCCGGTGATCAAGATCACCGGCAATCCGCGCACGGTGCGCACCATGTCGGAGCATGTCGACGTGGATGTCTCGGGCATCCTGCGCCGGGAGATGACCATCCCGCAGGCCGGCGACGCGCTGATCGACATGGTGGTGCGCACCGCCAGCGGCCGGCTCACCGCCGCCGAGGCGCTCGGCCACCGCGAGTTCGTGATGACCAAGCTCTACCGCAGCGCCTGAGGCGGCGCTGTTCAACGCTCGAGCGGGCCGCCGGCCTTGCTCCAGGCGTCCACGCCGCCTTGGATGTGGCGGGCCGAGGCGAGGCCCGCCTCCTGCGCGGCCTGCACCGCCATGGCGGAGCGCTCCCCGAAGGCGCAATAGAACACGACGCGCTTGCCGGTGGCGCGGGCGAGCTCATTCAGCATGCCGCCGGGCCGCACGCTGGCGCCGAGGTCGGCGTAAGGGGTGTGGAGCGAGCCCGGAATGACCCCGTGCTTCGCCCGCTCGCGCGGCTCGCGCAAATCGATGAGCGCGACGTCGGGCCGGCCGATGAGGGTCAATGCCTCAGCGGCGCCGATCGCCCAGCCGCGGCGCGCGATCTCCTCCTGGGCGAGCCCGACCCGCATGTTGGCCGGCACCGCCACATCCATCATTTTCGGGTTGGGCAGATTGAGGCTGTTCATCAGCGCCACGTATTCGTCGATCGATTTCACCTGCAGGCGGGGGTTGAACGCTCGTTCCTCCCCGATGGTGGAGACCGTCTCACCCTTGTAGTCGTGCGCCGGGAACACCATGGTCTCGTCCGGCAGGTGCAAGAGCTTGTTGAAGATCGAATCGAATTGCGCACGCGGGTCGCCGTGCTGGAAGTCGGTGCGGCCGGTGCCGCGGATCAGTAGCGTATCGCCGGTGAACACGCGGTCCGCCATGGTGAAGCAATACGAATCGTCGGTATGGCCGGGCGTGTAGAGCACGTCGAGCGCCATGCCCTCGATCGTGAGCTGATCGCCTTCCGCCAGCCGCATCGAGACCACGTCGACCTTGCTCTGCTCGCCCATGACGGTGACGCACTGGGTGCGGTCGCGCAGCGCGCCGAGACCAGTGACGTGATCGGCGTGCAAGTGCGTGTCGACCGCCTTGACCAGCTTGAGGTCGAGCTCGCCGATGAGCTGGATGTAGCGGTCGACCTTCTCCAACACCGGATCGATGATGAGCGCCTCGCCGCCGCGCCGGCTGGCCAGGAGGTACGTATAGGTGCCGGACACGGCGTCGAAGAGCTGGCGGAAAATCATTGCGGCGCGCCAATGAGAATAGGAACCGTTCGAAACCTGCGGCGTATCTTGGTGATGTTTGCCGCGTGCGTCAAATCGCGTGCGTAGGGCGCAATCGCTTTATTGCGCCGCTCTGCGATGCCATAACGCGCTGACGCATCGCACGCTCCGAAGCGGAGGGGCGGTCGTTTGGCGCAATAAAGCGATTGCGCCCTACAGGCCCATCGTTGCCTTTGCGCGCGGTCTGTGATTTGGATGGGACATGTCCCAAGGGCGCCGAATGCGTGTTGCTGCTTTGCTTTCGACTCTGCTCGCGGCATTTGTTCTGGCCGGGCAGCCCGTATTTGCTCAAGGCGATACAATCCAAGAGAAGTTCGCGGAACTCTACCAGGCCGCCATGAAGGAAGGCGAGGTCGTCTATTACACGGATGGCCGCCAGGACGAGGCGCAGCGGCTGAGCGACTACTGGAAGGCGAATTTTCCGGGCGTCTCCCTGCGCATCGTGCCGAAAAGCTCGCCCGCCCTGATCGCCCAGATCGAGACCGAGCGGGCGGCCGGCCAGCATCGCGTCGATGTGAGCCACATGTCGCAGCCCACCGTGGCGGCGCTCTGGAAGCAGAAGGGGTTCTACCAGGCTTACAAGACCGCGAGCTTCGAGCGGCTGCGCCCCGGCAATGCGGATGCCGACGGCGCCTTCTACACGCCCGATGTCTATGTCCTACCGGCGGCCTACAACACCAATGTGTTCAAGGACAAGGCCCAGCTGCCGAAGAGCCTGAAGGATTTCCTCGACCCGAGATGGAAGGGCAAGCTGGTGCTGGCCGATCCGGAGGTGTCCGGCAACACGCTCACCTTCCTGATGACCATGCTGGCGACCGGCGCCCTCGATTGGGGCACGCTCGCTGGACTCGCCAAGCAGGACATTCTGTTCGTGCGCAGCAATCCGGATTCCGTGCGCATGGTGGCGAGCGGCGAACGCGCGCTCTCGCCCATGATCTCGTCCTTCAACATCATGACGGCGCGCCTCAAGGGCCAGCCGATCGACTATTATGTGCTCTCCGAAGGCTCGGTGGTGGTGCAATCGATGCTCGGGCTGATGCGCGACGCCCCCCACCCCAACGCCGCCAAGCTCCTGGTCGAGGTGCTGACCAGCCCGCAGGCCGAAAGCGCGCTGTCGCAAGGCGGTGTGTTCTGGCCGGCGCATCCGGACGCGCCGCCGGTCGGCACGCTGCCGGCGCTCGCCAGCCTCCATCCGGTTTCCGCACCGCCGCCCTCGCCCGCCGATGCCGCCAATACCCAGGCGTTCCTGCAGCAATTCAAAACGGTGTTCGGCCGTCAATGAGCGCCGGCGCTCGCAGGCGGCAGCCGGGTCCATGAGCGCTTCCGCAATCTCCCGGCTCCGGACGTTCGGAGAGAGCGCGCTGGGCGACCCGTTCCGGCTCGTCGCGGTCGCGTCGGCGCTGCTGGCCTGCGGCGCGCTGGTCGTCTTTCCGATCGCGATGCTGGTGGCGCACAGCTTCATCGACGGCAGCGGACATGTCGGCATCTCGGCGTTCGCGCAGCTCGTGACCGACAAAAGCCTGCTCACGGCCGCGCGCAATTCCCTGCTTTTCATGATCGATGTGACGGCCGGCTGCCTCGCCATCGGGGTACCGCTCGCCTGGCTGGTGGCGCGCACCGACGTGCCGGCGAAATTATGCCTGCGCGCCGGCATCGCGGTCGCCTTCATCATTCCATCCTTCATCACCGTGATCGCCTGGATCTACCTCGCGGCGCCCAATTCCGGCACGCTCAACAAGCTTCTGGTGGGGTGGCTCGGTCTCGCGACGCCGCCCTTCAACATCTTCAGCTTCGGCGGGCTCGTCTTCATCGAGACCGCGCACCTGTTTCCGATCGTGTTCTTCGCGGTCGCGGCCGCGCTCGGCAACATCGACGCCAGTCACGAGCAGGCGGCCCGCATGCTGGGCGCCGGGCGCTGGCGCACCACGCGCACCATCACCCTGCCGCTCGTCGCTCCCGCCATCGTGTCGAGCGCTACGCTGTGCATGCTGGACGCACTGTCGTCCTTCGGGGCGCCGGCCGCGATCGGCACCACGGCCAACTTCTCGGTGCTGTCGACCGCCATCTACGGGCTGCTGACCTATCCGCCGCGGCTCGAGCTCGCGGCCGCGGCCGCGCTGCCGATCGCGCTGTTCACGCTCACCTGCCTATGGCTGCAACAGCGCTACCTCAAGAGGAACAACTTCGTCACCGTGACCGGCAAGGCCAGCGCGCCGCAGCTTATGGGGCTCGGAGCCTGGCGCTACCCGGCGCTCGCGGTCGCGCTGACCGCGGTCGCCTGCGTGTCCGCGCTGCCGTTCGGGGCGCTGGTCGTGCTCTCGCTCCTCAAGGCGTTCGGAGCCGAATTGACCAGCCAAAATCTCGGGCTGCAGCATTACCGCGCCGTGCTCGACGACAGCTTCACGGTGTTCCCGGCGGTGCAGAACAGCCTCATCCTGGCGCTTGCGGGCGCCAGCGTCTGCGTCGTCCTGGGGATCACCATCGCCTGGCTGGTGGAGCGCAGCGAGCTGGCGGGGCGCGGTTTCATCGGCGCCATCGTGATGGTGGCTTACGGATTTCCCTCCATCATTCTCGGCGTCGCCATCATGCTGGGCTATATCAATATCCTGTACGGCACCCTCACCATCATCCTGATCGCCTATGTGGCACGGCATTTGCCGATCGGTCTGGTGTTCGTGCGCTCGCTCTTCCGGCAGGTGTCCCCGGAGCTGGAGGAGGCGGCCCGCATCCTGGGCGCCGGACGGCTGCGCAGCCTCATCGACATCACCTATCCGGTGCTGCGGCCGGCGGCGTTCGTCGCCTGGCTGCTGATCTTCTCGCTCTGCCTGCGCGAGCAGCCCATGTCGGCTATACTCACGCAATCCGGAACCGAGGTCATGTCGACCATGGTGCTGCAGTTCATCGAGGACGGCTCGGTCGAGGTGGCGGCGGCGATCTCGGTGCTGATCGTGGTGGTCAGCATGGTGGCGATCGGGATCGCGCGCCTGTTCGCGCCGCGGCAGATACTCGGGATGCGTTGAAGTTTCGAGCACAAACAAAAGAGTGAGCGTAGGGTGGGCAAAATTGCCGGGCAGAGTGATCAGGACGACACGCGGCGCTGCGCAATTTTGCCCACGCGGTTGCACGCCGCGAGGCCGGCCGCGTGGGCAACGCGCCGGTACGCCGTGCCACCATTCGATGTTGGAGAGTTGGCGCGTCGCCCACCCTACGAGGCAAGAAGGAACAGCATATGGCCGGGGATTTGAGCCGCCGCCGGAGCGTGGTGGACAAGATTTGGCAGCGCCATCAGATGACGCAGGTGGAGGGCGAGCGGCTGCTCTATGTGGACTATCTGCTGCTGCACGAGGGCGCCCGGCACGCCTTCGACGATCTCGAGGCGACGGGGCGTACCGTCCACCGGCCGCAGCAGGTGATCGCCTGCGCCGACCATTACGTGCCGACCCGGGACCGCAAGCTCGGTCTCGCGGGGGTGCGCGATCCGGCCGTGCGCGGGATGCTGGAGCGCCTCGACCGCAATGCCCGCACCTATGGGGTGCGGTATTTCGGCTTCGACGATCCGCAGCAGGGCATCTTGCATGTGGTGGCGCCGGAGCTCGGCATCACGCAGCCCGGCTTGCTCATCGCCGGGGCGGATTCGCACACCACCACCCATGGGGCGTTCGGCTGCCTGGCCTTCGGGATCGGCGCCTCCGACGCGCTGCATGTGCTGGCCACGCAGGCCTTGTGGCGGAGCAAGCCGCGGCTCATGCGCATCGTGATCGAGGGAGCGCTGCATCCGCACGTATCGGCCAAGGACGTGATCCTCACCATCATCGCGCGGATCGGGGTCGGCGGCGGCATCGATCATGTCATCGAGTTCGCCGGCAGCGCGGTGCGCGCCATGTCGATGGAGCAGCGCATGACGCTGTGCAACATGTCGATCGAGGCCGGCGCGCAGACCGGCATCGTGGCGCCCGACGACACCACCTTCGCCTATCTGAACGGCCGCCCCAACGCGCCGCACGGCGCGCAGTGGGACAGGGCGCTGGCCTATTGGCGCACCTTGCCGAGCGACCCCGACGCCGTATTCGACGCGCAACACGAATTCGCTGCCGCCGATGTCGCTCCCACCGTCTCCTGGGGCACCAGCCCGGAGCAGGCAACCGCCATCGACGGGCGCGTCCCGGATCCCGGCGCGCTCGCCGATCCGGAAAAGCGGCGGGAGGTCGCGGCCGCGCTCGACTATATGGGATTGACCCCCGGCATGGCGCTGACCTCCATCGCGGTCGATCGCGTGTTCATCGGCTCGTGCACCAATGCCCGCATCGAGGATTTGCGCGCGGCCGCGGCGGTCGCGCAGCACGGGCATGCGGTGGTTCCGACCTGGGTGGTGCCGGGATCGCGCGCGGTCAAGCGGCAGGCCGAGCAGGAGGGCATCGATCGCGTCTTCCTGGCGGCGGGCTTCGAATGGCACGATGCCGGCTGCTCGCTCTGCACCGCGCTCAACGGCGATCTGTTGGCCGAGCACGAGCGCTGCGCCTCGACCAGCAACCGCAACTTCCGCGGCCGCCAGGGCCGCAACGGACGCACCCATCTGCTGAGCCCCGCCATGGCGGCGGCCGCCGCCATCACGGGCCGGCTGACCGACGTGCGCAAGCTTTGAGGAGGCCAAGCCGCCATGGATAAATTCACCACCTGGACAGCGGTCGCGGTGCCTTTCGACCAGCCCAATATCGACACCAATGCGCTCTGTCCCACCCGCTTCAACAAGGTCGAGAAGGGCCCTAAATACGCGCAGGTGCTGTTCCACGATCTGCGCTTCAACCCGGACGGATCGGAGAAGCCCGATTTCATCCTCAATCAACCGCCCTATCGCAAGGCGGGAATCATCGTGGCGGAGCGGAATTTCGGCTGCGGCTCCTCGCGCGAGAGCGCCGTCTACGCGGTCGCGACCTTCGGC
>CAVUSX010000007.1:0-511618 GCA_963744275.1 uncultured Alphaproteobacteria bacterium | reverse complement strand
CCCGCGACCCGGCAGCTCGGACAGACTCTCGCTCCCGGTGCGCCGTCCCTCCCGGCACAGAATAATCCGGCCGCGGAGCCGCTCGGCTGGTCGGACCTGGCGAATCCGTCGCGGATTGCTCCCAAGGTCGCCTACCAGTTCGCGCAATCCTCTCCGACTCTCGCCGGCGGAGTTGCGCTCGGTGTCATCGGTGGAGAGCTCGGAGCACTCGCGGGCCCCGTAGGGGCTGCCACCGGAGCCGTCGTCGGCGGCTCGCTCGGCGCCGCCGCCTTGAGCGCCGCCCAGATGCTCGGCCCCGCCTACAGGGTCGAGCTCCAAAAAACGCCGAACGACCCGGAAGGGGCCTGGAGCCGCGCCTGGAAACAAGCCGAAATCTCGGGCGCGTTTTCGGGTGCGTCCTGGGCGGTATTCCCGGCGCGCTTCTTTCAGGGCCCCGTCAAGCACCTGGTCTTCCAGAATCTTCGGCGCGCAACCAGCGCTCGCGATGGGCGAGCGGGTCACCAGGAACATCGTCGAAGGCAGACCGGCCACCGAAGGTGCCGGCGAGGCTTATCGGCAGGGGGTTGTCGGTGGACTCACTCCGGCGCTTGGTCACCATGCAGTCAGTTGGCTTCTCCCGACGCGCGCTCCGTTGCGAATGGAAGATGGCCATCGGTCCGCGGACCCGGTCATCCCACCTTTCAAGGAAGGTAGCTTCTCGATTAGCGATTGGACAGGTTATCCTGACTATGTTCCCAGGCCCAAGGGCCCGTTCAGACTGCTGCAAGGCGCGGAATACGAGATCGCTAGAAAGACCGCCGATCGTGCCAACAGGAGAATCCGCAGCGCTGATCCAGCAACCTACCAGGACATGCACATACACGAGCTCCATACGGTCAAGTTTGGCGGCGACCACATTGATCGGGCGAACAAGATGGTTCTAACACCTAGACAGCACTACGCGGTTAACGATTGGTGGTTCCGAATGCAGCGGGAACTCGAGCGATGACGTACGTGAGCCAAAAGAATCTGTTTGCGAGCTTCCAGGGCAAGCCGCCGGCAACCCTTGACTCCTTAGCACGATGCGAGGCCAGCCTCGGCTTTTCATTGCCGCCGGATTACGGGCAGGCGCTGCGGCAAATGAATGGTGGCGAAGGTTTCATCGGAAAGAACTACCTGATGCTTTGGTCCGTTGAGGAGTTTGTTAAGATGAACACCGGGACTTATTTTGCTGAGGCAGCGCCGGGGCTGCTTGTCTTTGGGTCGGACGGCGGAGGTGAGGCATTTGCATTCGACGCCCGTTCCACTCCACCACCAATCGTTGTCGCGCCATTTGTTGGAATGGACTGGACCACCGCTATAACGATAGCGCCGAACTTCACCGCATTCTTGCAACATTTGTATCGGTCAGAAGACCTATTTTAGTTCGTGCGCCTACAGCGAAGAGTTCATGACCGTGGAAGAAGTTGATAAAGTCGATCGTCTTGCTTTTAACCGTGAGAATGGCGACGTACTTCTCATCATCAGCGACCATCTCGCTTGGGATGAGAACGAGGGCGAGCACCTCCTGGTCCTTCAAGCCAAGTTGAATACCTATTTGGAATTTGTCGAAAGCGGCCAACTTTACGCCAAGTATCCTCGCGCAATCGGGAGGAAGATAGTTTTCTATGTGGTTGGAAAATTTCCACTGAGCGATGAGGCGGGTAAGCTCTATAGGCTTGCCGGCAAGGCGATTGAGGATTACGGCTATTCCTTGCAGTTCGTGCACCACGAGCCGGGCGAGGCAATCCCAATTGGAGCCGACCACCCCTGAGAACCTGTTCGCAAAATTCGTGGCCAATCCGCCTGCAAGTCGTGACGCAGTCGCGCGTTGCCAATCGAATCTCAGGTTTTTGCTGCCGGCCGACTACGTGCAGTTCCTCGAGCGGATGAATGGTGGCGAGGGGTATATCGGAAAGAGCTACCTGAGGGCGTGGCCGATAGAGGATTTGATCCAGTTTAATAAGGACTATTTTGTTGACGTGGCTGCTCCCGACCTCTTTCTGTTCGGCTCGAGTGGAGGAGGGGAGGCATTCGCGTTTGATGCCCGCTCCTCTCCTCCGCCGATTGTCGCTGTCCCATTTATCGTGTCTTTGGAAGACGCGATAGTGATCGCGCCGAACTTCAATTCGTTCCTGCAGCACTTGTATCGGTCGGAAAGTCTCTTCGGTGCGCGACCGGCGAATTGAGAGGAAGCCACGACGAAGTTGTAAGGCTGGTCGCCTTGCTTTGATCGAAAGAGCAATCCCCCATCAGAACCAATTCTCCACGCCCGGCGCCGGATTGAACGGCATCGGCTGAAACGCCTGCTTCGGGACCATCCGGCCGATGACCAGCGCCCGGACGATGCGGGCGCGGAGCAGGTGAACCGGTGCGGCGGGCGGTGGCGTGGACTGCCCTATAGCATGCTGCGGCTGAGTTCCCGAAAATGCTCCCCGGATTGCTTGACGCGATTCCGCAAATCAGAATATTCGTGAAATTGAAACTCACGAACTGTGCGCGATCCTGGGCTGGCCCGGGATCGGTTTTTTTATGGGTGCGCAAGTCGGGTAGACTCGACTTTGCGATGCGGGAAACCGCGCCGGGCTTTTTCGTTTATGCTCGTATGGTGGGTTAGCGCCGCCCCGGACGTTCATTCAGGTTCAAAACGCTGATCGGCGTAACCCACCATTCCGGCCTTGCGAGTGCCGGCGACCGGCGTAAACGCCCTGACGGCCCTTCGATCACGAACTTGAGTCCCTCCGGCCGCTGATCCGCCCTACGGGCCGCGGCGGCCGCACACGCGTGCTCTCTCCTCGATCTACCAACCAAACAAAGGCTCCCCGTCGCGGGAGCTTTTTTCATTTTCACCACCAGCACAAGCCGGTGACCCGATGCCATTCGATCCCGACGACCCATTCGATCCCACCGATCCGGCGCAGTGGGCGCGCATTCGCGCGCTGCCGCACATCGTCGTCCATCCCAAAGAGTTTCCCGACCCACCGCCCTCGGACGGTCCGGACGATTGGTTCGTGCCGCCGCAATCTGCGACGCCAAGCGCGGGGCTAGTTCCGTCCGGCGCGCAACCGAGCGCCGCCAGCTCCGCGGCGCCGCCGGATCCCCTTACGGCCTTCATGTCGCTGATCCCGGCGAGCCGCATCGGCGCGATGGCGTGGGACCCGCCGAATTTGCCGTTGTTCAGCCCGCCGCCCAACAATTCTCCGTCACCGATTCCCTCATGGCCGCCGCCGATGCTCCCCGGTTCGCGGCCGCTGACTTTGGGCGTCGACCCTTCGTCATGGTCATCATCGCAACCACCGCCCGTCCCCGCGCTTCCGCAGGGCGGCTTCCTCAGCTCGCTGGCGACGCTTGGAACGTCGCCGCCGACCTCCGGGTTGGGAAGCGGGTTCCTCAGCTCGCTGGCCACCCTCGGAACGCCTTCGTCCGCGCCGCCAGCTCCCTCGCCCTCAGTGTCGTTTCCCACCATCGGCAGTCCCGCAACGCCGCCGATGCCGAGCACACTGCAGGCCTTCTACCAGGATCTCGGAGCCGCCACCCCGCAGCTCGGACAGACCGCGACGCTTGGAGCATCGCCACAGCCCCCCGGGTGGGGAGGTGGCTTCCTCAGCTCGCTGGCGACGCTTGGAGCATCGCCGCAGCCCCCTGGATGGGGAAGTGGCTTCCTCAGCTCACTGGCCACCCTCGGAACGTCATCGTCCGCGCCGCCAGCTTCCTCGCCCGCAGGATCGCTTCCCGGCATCGGCGTTCCCGCAACGCCGCCGATGCCGGGCACGTTGCAGGCCTTCTACCAGGGTCTCGGAGCGGCGACCCGGCAGCTCGGACAGACTCTCGCTCCCGGTGCGCCGTCCCTCCCGGCACAGAATAATCCGGCCGCGGAGCCGCTCGGCTGGTCGGACCTGGCGAATCCGTCGCGGATTGCTCCCAAGGTCGCCTACCAGTTCGCGCAATCCTCTCCGACTCTCGCCGGCGGAGTTGCGCTCGGTGTCATCGGTGGCGAGCTCGGAGCACTCGCGGGCCCCGTAGGGGCTGCCACCGGAGCCGTCGTCGGCGGCTCGCTCGGCGCCGCCGCCTTGAGCGCCGCCCAGACGCTCGGCCCAGCCTACATGGCCGAGCTCCAAAAGACGCCGAACGACCCGGAAGGCGCTTGGAGCCGCGCCTGGAAGCAAGCCGAAATCTCGGGCGCATTTTCGGGCGCGTCCTGGGCGGTATTCCCGGCGCGCTTCTTTCAGGGCCCCGTCAAGCACCTGGTCTTCCAAATCTTCGGCGTGCAGCCGGCGCTCGCAGTCGGCGAGCGGGTCACCAGGAACATCGTCGAAGGCAGGCCGGCCACCGAAGGCGTCGGCGAAGCCTACGGGCAGGGGGTCGTCGGCGGGCTCACACCGGCGCTCGGCCACAAGGTAGTCAATTGGCTGTTGCCAAGGCGTGCGCCGGCAGCGGACGACTCGAAGACATCGAGAGGAGTGTGGGACCTGCCTGCGACCAGGCGCGGCCGAATACTCGAAAGAATATTCGGTCACAATCTGCATCCAGATCATCCGAATATCGACATTTGGGATCAATCGACCGGCGGTGTGACAAGTCTCAAGAGTGTTGATCTTGAATTGCCCACCTATCAAGTGAGCGGAAAAAATGTAAACGCGTTGTACAACAAACTCGGCAAGGCTGTTAACGACCTTGCCGAGTATGCCGGCGGAGAGTACGCTGGCATACGGATAGCGAAACACGAGATCACTTCCCGCACGCTTACCGTGATCGTACCAGGTGTGGGAACCGCAGAGCAGCGCCAAGTGCTGCGCCGGATAGCCGAGTTCGGAAGGCAGCGTGGTGTGATCGTGAGAATCGAGGTCCACCGATGAAAGCAGCCGTGAAGCTCGCAGTCGCTTATCTGCGCGAAGAGAAAATTTATCTGCATCCAGACTCGAGAACGGTCAAAGGCTTCTGGATCGCGTGTGAGCCTATTGTAGTGACCAGTGAGAACGACAAGAGTCTCTGGGGAGCAGAATTCTTCATGTCCTGGCTGAATTTATTCAGAATGTTCCGGATCCTGAATCTCTGGTCAACAGCGATACGTGGGATGTGATAAGGAAATTGGTCAAGGCAGCCGGTGTTCGGTCGTATGAAGCCTTTGCCGACTCCACCCAATGCGTTGGAATGATGCTCGATGACAAGGATCGGTGTTCACACCGACCCGAAACGGCGGGTATCGAAAGCGATTTCTGAATCTGAAAACGGAGATACGGTGCCAACCGACAGCCGCAGAAGGAGCGGCTGCTCTGATGGCGGCATTCGAAGCTTGCGAATGAGAGAATGGAGCGAGGAGAGTCAAAATGGCGCTCATGAGCCCTGAGAGCCTGTTCGCGCGTTTCAAGGCCAACCCGCCTGCAAGTTCTGACGGAGTGTCGCAATGTCAATCGAATCTGAAGTTTCTGTTGCCGGCCGACTACGTTCAATTCTTGGGACGGACGAATGGCGGGGAGGGCTTTGTTGGGAACAACTACCTGAGGGCGTGGCCTGTGGAAGATTTGATTCAAAACAATGATGAATATCATGTCGAGGAATGTGCGCCGGGTCTATTTCTGTTTGGATCGAGCGGCGGAGGGGAAGCATTTGCATTCGATACGCGGTCGACTCCCCCCGTGATCGTCGCCGTTCCGTTTATCGTCCTGAATTTGGAAGACGCTATTGTGATAGCGCCGAACTTCACTGCATTTCTGCAGCATTTGTATCGGTCAGAAGATCTATTTTAGATTTCAACGAAGCTGTGGCCGGGAAAAATTGTCAAGCAGGTCCACTCGCTTTGACCGCAAGCGCCGCGCCCCCATCAGAACCAATTCTCCACGCCCGGCGCCGGATTGAACGGCGTCGGCTGGAACGCCTGCTTCGGGACCATCCGGCCGATGACCAGCGCCCGGAAGGCCTCGTGGGTCTGCTCGTTGTAGGCGACCGCCACCCCGATATGGGTGGCGTCGGAGAGCAGGAGGTTGGCGTTGTGCCCGGACGAGCCCTCCCACATGTGTATGGTCTCGGCCCAGGTCTTGGTGCCTTGCGCCAGGTTCTCGCCGGCGCGGCCGACCCGCACATCGGCGACGCGCGCCGCAAACGGGCCGGCCACGTTGTGATCCATCACGCCGCTCTTGGCCATGGCGCGGGCCTGGCGCTCCGCCACCGCGGTCAGCTCAGGGTCGGTCTTGACCGCCGACAGCCCGTGCGCCTGCCGGTACTGTGAGATCAGGGCGGCCGCGTCTTCGGCCCGGGCGAGCGTGGTCGTGAGCAGCAATCCGAGCACAAAGCAGATGATCCTCATGTGATCCTCCTGGGCCGGCCACCGAATGGATTCGGCCTCGTTTTACACCCAATTGCAGCCGGGGCAGGGCAGGCTTGTGCCAAAGCCCCCTAGGCATACCAGCCGGAGCGTGCTAACCACCTGCGCCAACCCAAAATGGGTCGTCGACTCGGACGCGGGGCCGCAAGGGCCCGCGGCGGACCGCCTCTTTCAACCACGGTCCAGCGACGGCACCGATTAGGCCCGGAGACGGGCAGGCCCGCAGGCGGGCAAGGCCCGAACCGGGCGAGGGGAGTTGGCGATGGCCTTGATGGCGAACGGCGATCTGCGTGAGGCGCTCACCTTCGACGATGTCCTGCTCAAGCCGGGGCTGTCCGAGGTGATGCCCTCGGACGCCGACGTGCGCACCCGCGTCACCCGCGGCATCGAGCTCAACATGCCGATCATCGCCTCGGCCATGGATACGGTGACCGAGACCAAGATGGCCATCGCCATGGCGCAGGCCGGCGGCATCGGGGTCCTTCACCGCAACATGGAGCCCGAGGAGCAGGCCGCCCAGGTCCGCCAGGTCAAGAAGTTCGAATCCGGCATGGTGGTCAATCCGGTGACCATCCATCCGCAGGCCACCCTGGCGGAGGCCCGCACCCTGATGAAGGATTTCGGCATTTCCGGCATTCCGGTGGTGGAGCGCTCGGCCGGGACCTCCACGATCAATGTCCCCCCGAGCGCGCCCGGCAAGCTGGTCGGCATCCTCACCAACCGCGACGTGCGCTTCGCCACCGATCCGCGCCAGACCGTGGCCGAGCTGATGACCAAGGAGAAGCTCGTCACCGTGCGCGAGGGCGTCGGGCAAGACGAGGCCAAGCGGCTGTTGCACCAGTTCCGCATCGAGAAGCTGCTGGTGGTGGACGCGCAATACCGCTGCGTCGGGCTGATCACCGTCAAGGACATGGAGAAGGCGGTGGCCAATCCGGATGCCTGCAAGGACGAGCAGGGCCGGTTGCGGGTGGCGGCCGCCACCACGGTGGGCGAGCTCGGCTTCCGGCGCACCGAAGCGCTGATCGAGGCGGGTGTCGATCTGGTGGTGGTGGACACCGCCCACGGCCATTCCAAGCCGGTGCTGGACGCGGTCACCCGCATCAAGCGGTTGTCGAACGCCGTGCAGGTGGTGGCGGGCAATATCGCGACCGCCGACGGCGCCAAGGCGCTGATCGATGCCGGCGCCAATTCCATCAAGGTCGGCATCGGGCCGGGCTCGATCTGCACCACCCGGATCGTGGCCGGGGTCGGGGTGCCGCAGCTCACCGCCATCATGGACGCGGTCTCGGTGGCGCACGCGCGCGGTATCCCGGTCATCGCCGACGGCGGCATCAAATATTCGGGCGATCTCGCCAAGGCGCTGGCGGCCGGCGCCGATTGCGCCATGATCGGCTCGCTGCTCGCCGGCACCGACGAGACGCCCGGCGAGGTGTTTCTGTATCAGGGCCGCTCCTACAAGACCTATCGGGGCATGGGCTCGGTCGGCGCCATGGCGCGCGGCTCCGCCGACCGTTATTTCCAGCAGGACATCAAGGATTCGCTCAAGCTGGTGCCCGAGGGCGTCGAAGGCCAGGTGCCCTACAAGGGCGCGGCCGCGACCGTGCTGCATCAGCTCAGCGGCGGCCTGCGTGCCGCCATGGGCTATGTGGGGGCGCGCACGCTGGCCGAGTTGCACGAGAAGGCCGAGTTCGTGCGCATCTCCGGCGCCGGCCTGCGCGAAAGCCACGTGCACGACGTGACCATCACGCGCGAGAGCCCCAACTACCCGAGCCGGGTGTGAGGCGGCCACGATTTCACCGCGCTGTCGATCTGCGCGCCGGCACGTAAAGGAAATGTCGGAAGACAGCCGCCGTCTGTCGTCCCGGCCCATAGGCCTTCGCACCCACGCAATCGACATAGATTAGTTACAACTACGCCATTGCTTTCACGCCCCCATCCGCCCAAGGTGCGGCCTTCACACCCCCCGGAACCCCATGACGCTGCGCGATGTCCTGCTGCCGCTTTTCGTCGAGGTGATCCTCACCTTCGTGCTGTTGTTCTGGATGGCCTATTTGCGCATGGAGGTCGCGTCGCGCGCGCCGGGCTCCGACCGGGTCGCCGATGCGTTCCACAGCCAGCTCGAATTGCCGGTGCTGCTCTATGTGCTGACCATCCTGGCCTGGGACACCCGCCACGCCGGCTTCGTCTTTGTCGCGCTGGCGTGGCTGTTCGTGCTGCTGCAGGTGATCCAGTCCGTCATCCAGGTGAGCGACGACAATCCGCGCCGCCGCGGCGGCGTCTTCATCGTGGGCGCGATCGTGCTCGCGATCATGTGGGGAAGCTACATCTTGGACATCGTGGTCGGGATTGGCGTCGGGATATGACGCCCGGCGCCCGCCTAGCTGCAGCCATCGAGGTCCTCACCGAGATCGAGGCGCAACGCCGGCCTGCGGCCGATGCGCTCAAGGCCTGGGGCCTGGCGCGCCGTTTCGCCGGCTCCGGCGATCGCGCCGCCATCGCGGGCATCGTCTATGACGCGCTCCGCCGCAAGGCTTCGGCGGCCTTTCTCATGGGTGGGGAGCGGCCGCGCGACCTGGTGCTCGGCATGCTGCGCCTGGAGCGCAAGCTCGACGTGGAGGCGATCGCGCGCCTGTGCGATGGGGTCGGCCATTCGCCGGCGCCGCTCGAGGCGCCCGAGCGCGCTGCGCTCGAGAGTGCCACGCGCGATAGCGCCGAGCTTACAGGCGCGCCGCCCTGGATCGCCGGCGACTATCCGGAATGGCTCGACCCGCATCTCGCCAAGGTGTTCGGCGAAGAGCGGGCGCAGGAAGGCGCCGCGCTCGCCAGCCGCGCGCCGCTCGATCTGCGCGTCAATGCGCTCAAGGCCGATCGCGAGCGGGTCGCGGCCGCGCTCGCGCATCTGGGCGCGACGCCGGCGCGCTGGTCGCCGCTCGGACTGCGCATCGTGCTCGGGGCCGAAACCAAGAATCCGGCGATCCATGCCGAGCCCGCCTTCATCAAGGGCCTGGTCGAGGTGCAGGACGAGGGCTCCCAGCTCGCCGCTCTGCTGGTCGATGCGCGGCCCGGCCAGCATGTCGTCGATCTCTGCGCCGGCGCCGGCGGCAAGACCCTGGCGCTCGCCGCGATCATGCAGAACCAGGGCCAGATCTACGCGACCGACAGCGACAAGCGCCGGCTCGCGCCCATTCATGCCCGCGTCGCGCGCGCCGGCGCCCGCAACATCCAGATTCTCACCCCCAAGGGTGTCGGCGACGCGCTCGCCGATCTGGAGGGGCGCGCCGACCGGGTGCTGATCGATGCGCCCTGCACCGGCATCGGCGCCTGGCGGCGCAATCCGGACGCCAAGTGGCGGATGCGGCCGGGCGCGCTCGAGATCCGCGTGCAGGAGCAGGCCGCGCTCATCGAACGCGCGGTCGGCCTCATCAAGCCGGGCGGCCGCATCGTCTATGTCACCTGCTCGCTCTTGGCCGAGGAGAACAGCGACCAGGTGCGCGGGTTCCTGGCGCGGCACCCGGATTTCATCGCCATGCCGGGCGCCGAGCTGACACGGCCTCTGGGCGAGCGCGCGCTGGTATTCGGGCACGCCGCCATGATGTTGCCGGAAGGGCTGCTGATGACGCCGCGCCGCACCGAGACGGATGGATTTTTCGTATCGGCCCTGATGCGGCGTTCCGAGGCTGCCGCGGTCCGCGCGCAACCCGATGTGACGGAGACCACCGTCACGGAGTGGTGAAGGGCGCGGCGATCCAAAAAAGAAAAGAGCGTTTTCGGGCTCCCCGAAAACGCTCCTCGCATCGCTCAGTACTCGAGCGCTGCGCGCTCAAAGTCCCGGAAATCGGCGACGTCAATCCGCCGGGTGCAGCTCGGCTCCGTGACGTTGCACCCAGGTATCCCAGGTCATGAACTTCAGGCCGAGACGATCGTAATCGACCTGCAGATAGCCGTTGCGGCCGAGCGAGACGGCGCTCGGCATGACGGTTTGCACCTCCTGCGCCATCACGCCCACATAGGTCGTGGGATCGCTGCCCTTGTAGCGGAACCGGTAGAGCTCGATGCCGCTCTCCAGCCGCGCCAGCGGGACGATGTCCTGCTTGAGGCGGATGTCGGAGGGATGCTTCCGGTCTTGCTTGCCAGCACCGGCACCGCCACCGCCGCCGCCACCTTTGTTGCCACCGCCGCCACCGCCACCGCCTTTGTTGCCGCCACCGCCGCCGCCCTTGTTGCCGCCGCCGCCGCCGCCACCACCGCCGCCACCGCCACCTTTGTTGCCGGTGTTGGTTCGGAATGTCTTTTGCTTGCCGGCTCCGGCTCCGGTTCCGGCTCCACCACCGCCGCCGCCGCCGCCAGCACCCTGGCCGCCCTGGGTGCTCTTACCTTTGTTTTTGCCTTTGCCGCCCTGGACGCCGCCTTGGCCACCCTGTCCACCTTGGCCACCTTGGCCACCTTGAGCCGCCTTGATTGCCTTTGCCTGCTTGGCCGCTCTGGTTGCCTTTGCCGCCCTGGCCGCCCTGTCCACCTTGGCCACCCTGGTTGCCTTTGCCCTGACCACCCTGGAAGCCTTTGTTCTTCTGGATGGCGAGCACGTCATGCTTATGCGGCGGCTTGCCGAGGTAGGACTTGAAGAACACCGGGTGCGGCAGCCACTTGTGACCGAAATGAAACCAGAAATGCCAACCGATCGGGCCGCCCCAGCCGATGCCGTTATGGAAGTTGTCGCCGCACCAGTACCAGCCCGCCCCGTGCCAGCCGCCGTCGTACCAGCAGTAGCGATGGCCGGTGTACCAGTAATATTCGGGCTCCGCGTATCCGCCGTAGCCACCCACATAGGTGCCGCCTTGGGCGACCGGCATCGGCCGTGCCGCTCCGCCCTGGACCCAGCCCTGGTTTTGCATCTCGGCGCATTGCGCCAGGACCAGCAGTGTCCCGGGCGCCGCAGTCGGACCGTCGACCGTGACGCACAGGCCGTTCGGATCCACGATGGCGAACAAGGAAGCGTTGCTGGTGAACGGATCGAGCTCCCACACCTGGTGATCGCTGCCGTCGCATTCGGCCAGCCCAACCGGGTCACCGGCGGCGGGCGGCTGGCCGCGATTGGCGGCGAGACCGTCGAGGCAGAGCCCGCCCGCCGTCAGATTGCTGCCGTTCGCGAGCTCGAAGATTTGGCTGGGAGTTCTTGGTGCAGCCGATCAGCGCAACCCGCTTGCCCGGCTGGTAGTCCGAGCCCGGCACGTTGAGGCAGAAGCTGCTGTTGGGCGTCGAGAGCGCCGAGGTGAAGGTGTAATACCCCTCGTCGTCGGCGCGCGCCGAGACACTCGAGATCGCCGACCCGAATGCGACGATCGCAATGAGCCGCCAGAGGTGGTTCCGCATGGGTGCCTCGTTCGAATGGGGAGAAAACCGGAGCAGGGAAGCCTATCTATACCACTGCACAATTACGTGGGAAGACGCCAAGCGGATTCCCGCAGCTGAAATGCCGGCGGAATGCGCGCGAAAAGGCGCGAACCGGGTCGGGCAAGCGCCGGCGGGCGCGGGAGAAAGCGTCAGCGGTCTTGACCGAATGCGGGTGCAAGCGCCACATGGATTTTGCAATCGTTCCGGGCAATTCCGTCTGCACCTGGCGCGGTTCCGGCTTCACAGCACAGCGCGCATGATCGATTGAAGGATGAACTCTAGCCTATTGATATTTCAAATTTTTCTTGGTCGTGCCGGGGCTCCGCGGCGCGGCCGGGCGGCGGCCGGGGTCGCCTGCAGCTGAGCGCGCCGGCGGGGCGCAATTCGGGAGCCATTCGGGGCGACATGCACGACCAGACGCACGACAAGATTCTCATCATCGATCTCGGCTCGCAGGTGACCCAGCTGATCGCGCGGCGGGTGCGCGAGGACAAGGTCTATTGCGAGATCGTGCCGTATCAGCATGCGCAGGCCGCCTTCGCGGCCATGCGCCCGAAGGGCGTGATCCTCTCGGGCGGGCCGGCCTCGGTGCTGGAGGAAGGCGCGCCGCACGTCCCCATGGCGATCTTCGAGGCCGGGGTTCCGGTGCTCGGCATCTGCTACGGCGAGCAGGCCATGGCGGCGCAGCTCGGCGGCAAGGTCGAGGCCGGCCATCACCGCGAATTCGGCCGCGCGGAGGTCGAGGTCACCAAGCCGTCCGCGCTCTATGAAGGGGTCTGGCAGGTCGGCGAGCGCTATCCGGTCTGGATGAGCCACGGCGACCGCGTCACCGTGCTGCCGCCCGGCTTCGAGGTGGTCGGCACCTCGCCCAATGCGCCCATCTCCATGATCGCCGACGAGCGGCGGCGCTTCTATGCCACCCAATTCCATCTCGAGGTCGTGCACACGCCCCACGGCGCCGCCCTCATCCGCAATTTCGTGCGCAAGATCGCCGGCTGCTCCGGCGATTGGACCATGCGGGCCTACAAGGAGGAGGCGATCGAGAAGATCCGCCGCGAGGTCGGCCGCGACCGCGTGATCTGCGGGCTCTCGGGCGGGGTCGATTCCGCCGTGACGGCGCTCCTGGTGCACGAGGCGATCGGCGATCAGCTCACCTGCGTGTTCGTGGATCACGGGCTGTTGCGGCTCGCCGAGGCCGAGAAGGTGGTGAGCCTGTTCAAGGGCCACTACAACATCCCGCTCATCCACGTTGATGCGGCGGAGCAATTCCTCTCCGCGCTCGAGGGCGTCAGCGAGCCCGAAGCCAAGCGCAAGGTGATCGGCCGGGTCTTCATCGAGGTGTTCGAGGCCGAAGCCAAGAAGCTCGGCGGCGCCAAATTCCTGGCCCAGGGCACGCTCTATCCGGACGTGATCGAGAGCGTCTCCTTCACCGGCGGCCCCTCGGTCACCATCAAGTCGCACCACAATGTGGGCGGGCTGCCGCAGCGCATGAACATGGCGCTGATCGAGCCGCTGCGCGAATTGTTCAAGGACGAGGTGAGGGCGCTCGGCCGCGAGCTCGGCTTGCCCGAGGTTTTCGTCGGCCGCCATCCGTTCCCGGGGCCCGGCCTCGCCATCCGCTGCCCGGGCGAGATCAGCCGCGAGAAGCTGCACATCCTGCGCCTGGCGGACGAGATCTACATCGAGGAGATCCGCCGCGCCGGCCTCTATGACGACATCTGGCAGGCCTTCGCGGTGCTGCTCCCGGTCAAGACCGTGGGGGTGATGGGCGACTTCCGCACCTACGACTACGTGGTGGGCCTGCGCGCCGTCACCTCCAGCGACGGCATGACGGCGGACTTTTATCCCTTCGACATGGGCTTCATTGGGAGGGTGGCGACGCGCATCATCAACGAGGTGAAGGGGGTGAACCGGGTGGTGTATGACGTGACCAGCAAGCCGCCGGGGACGATCGAGTGGGAGTAGAACGCGCCCCTCCCGCCGTTACCGTTCGTCGGCGAGCGCTATTGCGGTTTGCTCGGCTTGGCGGAGAATTCGATCGTTCCGATCGATCGAGAACCTAGCGCAATAATTTTGCAGATGCTTTTCGCCTTCATCAGGCTCGCCAATTGCGATAAGGCACAGTCCCCAGGCAATGTGCGTCTGGATATAATTTTCGAGCGAGAATCTTTTGAATTTCATGGTCGATCGTTCGCGGAAAATCGCAACGATGTCCTCTATTGAATTGACGCGATTGAAGTCTGGGTGGGCTCCCCTTGTTGTGTCCTTTACGGTCCGGACAAAGCTGTCCCAATCGTATTTTTTCGCAGGATAGGCGGAACGGCATACCGAAAACCACTCGCGAGGACGGCCCTCGATGTCGATAGGATCGATGCTCAAATCGAGCCTGGCGGTCTTTGCGGTGCGCTTCCAAGCCAACTTTTCGGCTCTTTGAATTGGTACAAAATCAAGCGAAAACCCCCAGCGTGCGGAATAGACATCGCCTTTAATCGGCTGAAACTCAAACAGCCTGCGTATCGGCGGATGCTTGCTTTCTAGCCACACGCGTGGGCGAAATCTTTCGAATCCAAGAGGCGACAATTCGCCATCAAGAATCATGTCGATCCTGGCGCTCAGTTCCGCTGCGGATATCGATATTTCTGGGGTTGAGAGAAGAATCTTTGTGCCCCCATGACTTCTTTTCGGTTTTGAGTCCAAATACTGGCTAGCTATTGTAGCGGTCATGGATCCTTCATGCCACCAGAAGGTGAGTGGAAGAGCTGCGTAGGGCCCGCATTACGGTGACGGTGCGCTTAATGCAGCCGGAGAAATTTGGTGCACTGTCACCGTAATGTTGCTGTCAGCGTAATGTTGTGGACCGGCTCGATCAACAGATGCCATCGGGAACATCCATAGGATCGCGCCTGATCAGGCTTGCCTGTAAGTGGTCGTTGGAAATTCCGGGTCGATCCATGCCAAACCGCAAGATCGGTCGAGCACGTTATGGCCGTCAGCGACTAACTGGAGCCGCCACGGAGGAGGGACGATGAAGGCGGCGCTTCAAAACTATCAAGCCCGGATGCGGCGGGTGCTGGACTATATTGACCGGCATCTTGACGGTGATCTGGACCTGGAAACGGTGAGCGGTGTTGCGGCCTTCTCGAAGTTTCATTTCCACCGGCAGTTTACGGCGACCTTCGGGTTATCCGTGCATCGCTATGTCCAGCTTGCCCGTATGAAGCGCGCTTCGCACCGGCTGGCCTACATGGACGCCCAAAGCGTCACCGACATAGCGATGGATGCCGGCTACGACGCACCGGACGCCTTCGCCCGCGCCTTTCGGCAACGGTTCGGGCAATCGCCTTCGAGGTTCCGGAAATCTCCCGACTGGGAGCCGTGGCTTGCGGCCTTCGGGCCTCTCGACAACGCGAGGAGCAAGCTCATGCGGAAGACTTTTACCACTGACGACGTGACAATTCGCGATGTGCCCCCCACGGCGGTGGCGATCATGGAGCATCGCGGCGACCCGGCGACGCTCGGCGCTACCATCCGGCGGTTCATCGCGTGGCGCATGGCCGCTGGCCTGCACCCCAAGACCAGTCCGACCTTCAATGTCTGGCGTTCCGAGCGGCGTCCTGCGTCGCCTGCCGATTATAGCGTGGACCTTTGTGTCGGGACCGACCAACCGATCGAGGCGAACGGCGAGCAGATCAAAGCCGGCGAGATCCCTGGCGGACGCTGCGCGGTGCTGCGCGTCGTCGGCAACACCGACAATCTGGAGCCCGCCGCGCTCTACCTTTATCGCGACTGGCTTCCGGCCAGCGGCGAGGAAGCACGCGACTTCCCGATCTATTGCCAGCGGCTGAGCCTCTTCCCTGAGGTGCCGGAGCATGAGGCGGTCGCGGAACTGTTTTTGCCGCTGAAATAGCACCATCTGGCCGCGGCCTTTACGCTGTCAGGGCCTCACGAACCGATAGGCGAAGCGATCGGTCTCGCCCTTGATCGAGGGATCGAACACCTTGATCGAGTGCGGATCGTCCTTGTTCGCGAGCACGGTGCTTTCCGCGTCCAGTACGAAGCCGGCCGCCTCCACCTCCTCGCGAACGGATGCGGGCTCAATCCGATGCAGCGACTGGGCGTCGCTCGTGCCGGCCCCGACGGCGGCGGCGTGGTCTACGATGACGTAGGACCCACCGGGCTTCAGCCGCTCGTAGACAGCGCGATTGAAGTGGGCCGCCGTCGCGCCCCTGGCCTGCATCAGCGCGGTGTGGAGATCGTGGTAGAACAGGTGCAGCCACAGGACATCCGCTGGCTGGGTGACCTCCGGCATCGCTACGAGGTCCGCCGAGACGGCTTCGACGTTCTCTCGGCCCGGCTCCTTCGCAAGCGTTCGCATGAGGCCGACCGGATCGTTCTTGAAGTGGGCGACTTCGGCCGGCACGAAGCTGTAGACTCGTCCTTTGGGTCCCACGACGTCGGAGAAGAGACGGGTCCAATCGCCGTCGCCTGGGTAAACGTCAATGACAGTGGCGCCCGCGTCCACGCGTGCGAACCGGATCAACTCGGATAGCTTGGATTGGTCGTACATCGGGATCTCCATTACGGTTTGGCATTCTACGAGCGTGCGGCCTGCGAGGCGGCGATCCACGGCTCATTCAGGAGCCCTCTCAGGAAATGGATGTTGGTCGGCACAACATCGTGTCATGCCATCACAATTCGCACGTCGAGCTTGACTAGGTCCTTGCGTCGATCTGCGAGGCCCGCGCCAGTGCTTGCGTGTCGATGTACTCCTGGATGTGTGCGACTTTGCCGTCTCGAACGGTAATGTCGAAGACCCACTCGTCCTTGAACGGCCTATTCGTGGCTTTGATTTTTCCCGCAGCGACGCCGACGACCATAACCCGGTCTCCCTGCGCCACGAATTCGGGGGGCTTTTGGTATTGCGTTTCCATCTCTTCGGACGCCTTCTTGAGCACAGCCGCCAACTCTGCGTGCCCGCGGTGCGTGCCTGCCAGCGGCCAGCCTTCGCCCGGAATGATCCACTCGATATCTTCGGCAGCCAACGCCAGCAGATCGCGCGCATTGCTGCTGCCCATGGCTGCAAAGAAATTCTTCACAAGCTGGACATTCTCTTCGGTGCTCATCGTATCTCTCCGCTATCGCTCGGCGCGAATTCAGATGGCCGAGAAGCCGCCGTCGACGGACAACTCCACCCCATTCACGAAGCTCGAATCGTCTGAAGCAAGAAAGAGCGCGGCTGCCGCAATTTCCTCGGGACGACCCATCTTTCCCCGCGGGATCAGGGATTCGAACATCTGCCTCGCTTCGTCGGTGAGAACCTGGTCCTGCATCGGTGTGGCGATCGGCCCTGGGTGCAGCACGTTCACCCGGATATTCCTGCCCTTGAGTTCGTTGAGCCACCCGCGTGCGAATGCGTGCAGCGCCGCCTTGCTCGCCGCATACACGCTGTAACCGGGAAAACCTTTGATCGAAGCAACCGACCCGGTCATGAAGATCGATCCGCCGTCGTTGAACAGCGGCAACGCCTTCTGGACCGTAAACAGCGTGCCGCGCGTATTCAGGCCGAAGGTCGCATCGAAATGCTGCTCGGTAATCTCGCCCAGCGGGACGGCTTCGCCCGTGCCAGCGCTCGCGTACAGGATGTCGATCCTGCCCTTTTCCCGCTTGACCGTGTCGAACAGACGGTCGAGGTCGTCGAGATTGGCCGCGTCGCCGCGCACGCCGGTCACGTTCCGGCCGATCAGCTTGACGGCCTCGTCCAGCGCCTCCTGTCTCCGGCCCGTGATGAAAACATAGGCGCCTTCTTCAACGAACCGCTGGGCGCTCGCCAGCGCCATGCCGCTCGATCCACCCGTGATGACTGCAACCTTACCTTCAAGCTTTCCCATGACTGCTTCCTTCCAGGCTTCCGCCTCTGATCGTTCGGGGACGCCCCGAGAACCTCGACATAGGTCCGCCGGGGTCAGGCGTTGAGTGCGGAAAAGCGCACATCGGTGGTGCGAAAACGATCCGGATCGACGATTGACGCCGGCCGCGATGATCGGTGTCCGCCGTCGGAATTCGGCCGGGCTCGTCGACATAAGCTATGATTTCCGCCCATACTGCTATACGATCCGTTAGATACGGGCTTTTGGAAGGCGCACCCAGCGGTGCGGGATTGCACCATGATCGACTGGGATGACGTTCGCTACTTTCTTGCCGTCGCGCGCGGCGGCTCGGTGCGGGCTGCCGCCGGGCGCCTCGGGGTGAACCACGCGACCGTGCTGCGGCGCATCGCTCAGCTCGAGGAACATCTCGGGGCGCTGATGTTCGAAAAGCTGCCTTCGGGCTCCCGCCTGACGGCTGCGGGCGAGGAGGTCCTCGAACTCGCGAACCAGATGGAAGCGTCGTCGAACCAGCTCGAGACGCGCGTCTTCGGTCGCGACCAGAGCGTACGCGGGCTTCTGCGCGTGACGCTGGCACCGCCCCTCGCAACGCACCTGCTCATGCCGGACTTCGCCGATTTCGCGCGTCTGCATCCGGACATCGAGATGGAGATCTTGTCGGCCGGCGACCTGGCAAACCTGACCAACCGGGAGGCCGACGTGGCGATCCGCGTCGTCTATGACCGCAAAACCCTGCCGCTCAATCTTCACGGCCTGAAGGGACCTGAGCTGTTCGGCGGCGTCTACATATCCCGCGATCGACTTGCCGCATGGCGAGCGGGCGCGCCGGATCCCATCCGGTGGATCGTCATAAGCATGCATGGCATTCCGGAGTGGGCCAGCGAGGGTGAGGTGCGCACCACGGGGGTTCCGTTCAGGACCACGGACGCCGCGGCGGAGATCGTTGCTGTACGGCAAGGGCTCGGGATCACGACGCTGCCGTGCTTCGTCGGAGATGCCGACCCCCTGCTGGTGAGAGTGCCGGGCACCGACCTGCACATGTACGGAACGCTCTGGCTTCTCACACAGGGGGAGACACGCAAGACGAAGCGCGTGCGGCTCTTCACGGAATTCGTATCCGGCAGGCTCGCCGCGTACGCTCCGCTTCTCGCGGGACTGTCCATATCGCGCGACTGACGTGCGGCAGGCCGCCGGCGACGCTTGCCGTAATCCGGTCGGAAGCCGAGCTGCGATCGCTTGAAGCGGCGTCGTTCAATCCGCGAATAGTGCGCCGTATCGAAACCGGCGCGAGGGACACGCTACTGACGGACGACGGACTTCGCCATCGCTGACGGTCTTTTTGGCAGGCTGGAGATGCCGCTCTTGCGGAGAACTCCGAGGAAAATAGACCAATCGATATCGATAGTCTTCGAAACCGAGCAAATCGCGGATCGCCGAAATTTCTCCTTTGAATTCAATAGCGAAAATTTCTGACGGATCTGGGATTCGGTTCTTCGTCGTCAGAGGAAATATTTTGCCTTATAAATCAATGCGTTATCGATGCATCAGAACAATCGAGTGGGAGTGAGGGCGATCGACCGGTGGGGAGTAGTGCCGCGTGCAATCGGCGCTCCGCGCAGGAGGTAAGAAACAAAGCCCGTAGCGGACAGTGGGGAGGGCGCACGCAAAATCAGCTTCGACGCCCCGACTCCCCTGCGTTATCCTATTGGAACCCAATATCGTGAGGACGTTATGACGAGAGTGCGCGTTGGAGGCTTTTCTGTCTCGCTCGACGGTTTCGGAGCAGGGCCGGAGCAAAGCCTTGAAAATCCCATCGGCAAGCGCGGGTCGGAGCTGCACCAGTGGCTTTTCGGCACCCGCATGTTCCGGGCAATGATTGGTAAGGCTGGCGGCTCGGATGGCGTTGATCAAGCCTATGCGCATCGTTCGATGGACGGGTTTGGCGCTTTCATCCTCGGTCGCAACATGTTCGGGCCGATCCGCGGTCCCTGGCCGGATGAAACCTGGAAGGGCTGGTGGGGTGCGAATCCTCCCTATCACGCGCCGACCTTCGTCCTGACCCACCACCAGCGCGACCCGATCGAGATGGAAGGCGGCACCACCTTCATCTTCGTGACCAAGGGCATCGAGGCGGCGCTGGATCAGGCGAAGCTTGCCGCCAATGGTCGCGACGTGAAGATCGGCGGTGGCGTCCAGACAGTGCGTCAATATCTTCGCGCCGGGCTGATCGACGAGCTGCATATCGCATTGTCGCCGATCGTGCTCGGGCAAGGTGAAGCGATGTTCGCCGGAATCGACCTGCCGGCGCTCGGCTACAGGGTTACCGAACATCAGGCGACCGAACATGCCACCCACTTCGTTCTCAGCCGATAGTATCTTGGTCCCTCGATAGTAGTCGAACGTAATTGAGCCTTGAAAAGGGGGTCGAACATGGCGATCGTCCGTGTGTCAGTGTTGCGCTGCCATCCGCAGCAGTTCGCCGAACTCAAGCAAATGATGGCGGAATTGGTTGCGGTGCTCGGACCTGGTATCCGTGAAATGCGGGGGCTGATCCACTTCTACGTGGGAGAAGATGAGGCTGCGAACTCGCTCGCCAATGTCAGCGTGTGGCGCACGTTGGAGGATGCCAAGCAGCTGGACACATTTCAGCCAATGCTTGGTCTCGGCAAGGTGTTCGTGACCAAGGGCGCGACGTTCGAGCGCCCAATCATGAATTATGCATCGCTGTGGGAAATCGCGCCGTAGCGCTCGCCACCAAATTGACCGCTCGGCGGTAGCCCAAAGATCCAGGCTACAGATCGCCGGAATTGATAATCGCTGGTCTATTTTGACCGCCTGCACGTGGTTCCTTTTGAATCAGGAGCTGTTTGCGCCGGGCAGCTTGCGGACCCTGCGCGCAATTGCGCTGTCGCCCGGCGCGTCAGGGACTTTGTATTTCACGTGCTCGATGAATGCGCGCAGTTTCGGCAGGACCTGACGTTTGTCCGGGTAATAGAGGAAAACTCCCGGAGCCGTGACCGCAAAGGGCGTCAGAAGCGCTTGCAACCGGCCTTCGGCGATCGCCGCCTTGGCGAGCGGAGCGGGCGCCTGCGCAAGTCCGACGCCTTGGATTGCCGCCCCGATGAGGGTCGGGTAGTCGTGCGCGACCAGCGGCCCGGAGACGATGGCCTCGACCGCCTTGTTGCCGTCGACAAAAGACCAGGCCGCAATCGATCCGTTCGAGCGGCGCCTGCGCAGGCAGGCGTGCTGGCGCAGATCGCCGATGCGCTCAGGCGCTCCCCGCAGGCGGACATAATCGGGGCTGCCGACGACCACGAATGGGAACGGCGGCGTCAGCCGCACGGCGACCATGTCGGGCGCGATGAACTGGCCCAGACGGATGCCGGCATCGAACCCTTCGGCCGCGAGGTCGACCAGCTCCTCGCTTGCCGCAAGCTCCACCTCGACCTCGGGGTAGGCCCGGATGAAGGATGCAATCAGCGGCTCCAGCAGGATCGGCACCACCGCGGGCGGCACTGAAAGGCGCAGCAATCCGGCGGGGCGCTGTCCGAGCTCATGCGCGGCCTGGCTCGCGGCGACGAGCTCCTCGAAGGCCGGCTTGGCGCGCGAGAGGAATCGTTCGCCGGCTTCGCTCAGGCCGACGCTTCGGGTGGTTCGTATGAAGAGCGCTGCGCCGACGCGCGTCTCGAGCGCACGCACCGCCTGGCTGATCGCCGATGGCGTCACGCCGAGCTCGGCCGCTGCCCGGCGAAAATTGCGGTGCCGGGCAACGCTCAAGAACGCCTCCACGCCGTCGAGGGCGCCCTGCCTGACTGTGAAGTTCTGCTTCATAGCCCATCGACATTATCGCGGATAGTCGCTCACGGGAAGCGGCCCTATGTCTGGCGGGCAAAACCCTTCAACGGAGCATCCCAGATGATCGGCCAATCTCACGCCCGAACTCAACCTTCCGTTTCAACGTCCACCGCTGTCTTTGCGCTGCTGAAAGCAAAGCCTGGCGTAACACGCGAGCAGGTCATGGCCATCATGCCGGCTGAGATACGCGCGACCGTCCAGCTCTATCTTGATGGGAAGATCCGCGACTGGCACTCGCGGGAAGACGGCAGAGGAGCTGTTTTCCTGCTGAATACGAATGACGTGGCGGAGGCGAGCTCGATCATGGAGGCCTTGCCGCTCGCGCAACAGAATCTGGTGGACCACGAGTACATTCCGGTCGGCCCGCTGTTGCCGTTGCGTCTGCTCATGGGAACGCAGGCGCCCAAGCAATAACTCAGCCCGTGAGCCCAATGCTGATCGGCCATTGCGGCCGTGATGCTCGAAGCTGCGCTGATTCGACATCTGATCTAACGGCCTATCGGAGAAGCGCTGATGGCTGCCGCCCTTCTCACCGCTGGTACCGTTCCGTCGCGCCCCGCTTGGCGCGGTCGTCATTGGATCGTGCCGCTCACGCTGCTGTGGATGCTGCTGACCTACTGGCTGCCGATCATCCCGGCCAGCGGCGTTCAGACCACGGCCCACCAGTTGACGGCCCATGGGCTCATCGCGGTCGGTTTGTGGCTCGGCCTCGAAAACGCCGACTTGACGCCAGGCCAACGCCGCACGACCTGGCTGGCGATCATGATCCCCTACACGTTGTGGTTCGCGCTGGCCTGGAGCGCGGCCATCGATGGCGCCTTCGCAACGGGCGCCTCACCTTTACCGGTACTGCCGCTGGCGATCTTCCTGCCGGTCGTCATCGGTGCGCCGCTGTTGCTGTCGTCGAGCCGGGTGGGGCAGGTGCTCGATGCGATGCCGGCAAGCTGGCTCGTCGCGCTTCAGCTTTATCGCGTATTCGGCGGTTGGGCTCTCGTTGCCTGGCTGCATGGCACGCTGCCGGGTGTATTCGCGTTGCCGGCGGGAGCTGGCGATATGCTTACCGGCCTGTTCGCGGTGTACGCCGCGACCGCCGTGGCGACCGGCACGACTGCGGGACGCAGGGCCGCCATCGCCTGGAACATTTTCGGCCTCGCCGATTTCGCCGTCGCGGTCACTCTCGGTGCAATCACCTCGCCCGGCCCGTTCCAGCTGATCGTTCCGGATGTGCAGAGCATCGGCGCCGGCGCCTATCCGGGGGTGCTGACGCCAGCTTTTGTCGTGCCGAGCTCGATCCTGCTGCACGCGCTTTCGCTGCGCCAGCTTGGCCGACGTCGCCGGGCCGCGGCGGCGAAACTGCGCTGATGGGAGTCCAAATGTCACCGGCGACAGTGCGGAGGGGTCCGGCCTCGCCATCCCCGCCCGGGTGAGATCAGCCGCGAGAAGCTGCACGTCCTGGGACGATGAGCGCTGATGTATGTCAAGCACGCTTGACACCCGCCTCCGGCCATGACAAGTGTGCTTGACATACAGGAGGAGTATCCGTCCATGCCAAGCCACCGACAAGTCGCGTTCATCGGGTCCGTGGCGGTCGCCGTCGTGGGCGCCGTGATCATCTGGTTCGGCGCGGCTGCCATCATACTGGCCGTCTACGGCCACGATAGGCAGGTCGAGGCGCCTTGGCTGGCGCTGGCCAAGTTCGCGAGCCTGGCGTGGGCGGCGGCGGTAGGATGGCTGATCACCTGGCGCCGGCTCGACGAGATGGAGAAGGAAGCGCGTAAGCTCTCTTGGTTCATCGGGTCCACCACAGCCATCCTGCTGACCGCGCCGATCATGCTGCTGTGGCTCGTGAACGGTGGCGCGTTCCTCGCCCAGCTTATGGGTCCCCGCGGCACGCCCGGCGTTTACTTTGCGCTGGGGTGGATTGGGCTCGTCTTCGCCCAGCTACTCTCCACCTTAGTTGCCCGGGCCGGGTGGTGGGCAGCGAAGCGCTAGAGGCGCCGGCCCATGAAGAACCGACTCAAGGAACTGCGCGCCGAACGCGGGTGGAGCCAAGCGGAACTGGCCGAGCGTCTCGACGTCGCGCGCCAGAGCGTCAACGCCATCGAAACCGGCAAGTACGACCCCAGCCTGCCGCTCGCCTTCAAGATCGCGCGCCTCTTCGGCCAGTCGATCGAGACGATCTTCGAGGACCGATAAGGCCGACAACGGCAGATCTGAAGGAGGAACCCCGTATGAAGCATGCGACCGGCGCTGACGGTATTTTCCGCGACGATCTTCCGGTCGCCAGTCGATGTGGAAAATCGGCCAACCGATAGTCGCTGAAACCCGGCAAATCGCGATCGTCGAAGTTCTTCTTCAAAATCAGAATCGCAAATTTCCGACGGATCGGCGGGGTGGTCCTTTGTCCTGGACAACATGAAGACTTGCGTCGCGACCTGGAAAAGCCGCCTAGCGCAGCGAGATCAACCGAGCGTTTTTGATTGTCGCTGATCCAGCGGTGCCACCTCGATTCTCGCCTCTCGCAGCGCCCTCAACGGTTTCACGATCGCCGCTCCAGGAACCCTCTTCCTTCGGAGATCGCAGTCATCGCCTTCTCGATCCGCGCGGTCCGCGTCCCGGACTGCTTCGCACCGGCGAAGTGAAACAGGTATCCTCTTTGCCGACCCGGCGTCAGCGCCTCGAACGCGCGCTTGAACTGCGGATCCTTGCGGAACTTCTCTTTCAACTCCTCGGGCACGGGAAACTTTCGGGGCTTGATCTCGACCTTCATTCCCGCCTTCTCGGCCGCCATGGCTTCGCGCACGTAGGCCTTGATGGTGGCCGCCTTGGTCGCGATCTCCCTGGCACTGGTGAACTTCATCACCCGCCCTGCCTGAACCTGCCCGAGCTGCACCAGCAACTTCTTCGGGTCCTTCAGCAGCGCGCCCTGAAAGAACCCCAATGCGCAATATTCCTTGAAGCCCTGAATGATGACGACGTTCTTTCCATCCATTGTGTAGCAGGGCTTTCCCCACTTGCACTCCTCTCTCAAGTCAAACCCGGACAAGATCCTCTGGAGCTCGGCAATCTCAGCCTGCCACCGCTCCCGATACGCCATTTCCATGCTGCACCTCCGTTGTTGCAAGTTGCCGTGAGGTTCCGGACGCCCCGTCATAGCAACGGGCTTGCGCAAAGGCATGGGCCAGAATGTCCGGCCGACAAATCTTGTCGTAGAGCAGGTAGAAGCGCGGGAGGCAGGCGACGAATTCCCGGGTAGTACGCCGGCCATTTCACATTCGCACCAGGGGGGCCGGCGCGCGATTCCCAGCAAACGTAGTGCCCCGCTCGAAGGGGCTGCGCCGGGATTATGGCGGGTGTCTCGGGCGCTTGAGAGAGCCGGGCGCAGGTGTCAGGACGTTTCTGAGGGGGCATCGCCTGTACTCAAGTCCTCCCTACGCCCACGGCGACCAGTGCTTGCCCCGCTGCTGAGGCGATCAATGTGGGGTCTGAGGAGAGTGTCCAGCGCCTGCAGATATGCCCAGCCTGACAAGAATAGGATGGCGGTCAATCCTGCGGCGAACAGCCCGGGGGCCGGTTCCAATCCGATGCCGACGCCGTTCCAAGCCAGGACCAGCGCTGCCACCAATAGAATGAGTACATCGATCCAGACGGCCGGGGGCGTCCGCGCGCCCGAAGCCGCGTGGCGCCTGCTTGGGTAGGTTACCGCGAAAAGAAACGACGGCACCGCCGCCGCGATGCTCGATATTCGCCAGGTGAGGCCCGGCGGCAGGGAAAAGAGCATCAGCAGCGGCGGCAGCAAGGCTCCGGCTGCGACGATGAACCCCAATTGAATAAAGATGCGCGTGACCAGGACATCCAATCTCGACATCTCCCCACCAATTGTCTGGCGCAGGATGATCACCAACGCGGAGAATCCGACAAACGTGACCGAGATGGTGGCCAGCGCAAAGAGATACGTCGACGCCGAAAACGCCATCGTCCCGCCGTCAGCCACGGCCTACTTCTCCACGGCACGCGAGTTGACGTATTCGTCCTTGCGGCGCACCCAAAATGGACCACGGCCGTTCTCATCGCGGCCCTTCGGCACCATGTCGAGGTAATGGTAATGGAGATTGAGCGGCTCGTTCCCGCGCGAATAGCACGCATAGGTATGGAATACATCGCCACGCTTGTCCTTGTAGAACACGCTGTGCCCTTCGCGATCGGTCGGGCCGGGGTCTTGCATTTCGTAATTGAAAAAGGCTTTGCCCTGAGCGATCTGCTCCTTCGTGAATGAGAAATGATAGTCGAAATTGAAATCCGTATCGCCGGAAGAAACCCACTTGAAACCCCAGCCCATTCGCTTCTTGTAGGTGGCCAGCTTCTTGTAGGGCGCGCGGGAAACCGCGATCATTGTCACATCGCGTTGCTTGAGATGCACATTGATGCCATTAAAGCAATCGGCGCGAAGTGAGCAGTGCGGGCATCCGGCCTCGTCATCCGGGCTGAACATGAAATGGTAGATGACGAGCTGGCTGCGCCCGTCAAACAGGTCGGCCAAAGTCTCCTTGCCGTTCGGCCCGTGGAAGACATAGTCCTTCGCGACCTTTACCCAAGGCAGGCTCCGGCGTTCTTCGCTCAGCTCCTCCAGGAGTTGGGTGAATTTCTTCTCCTTGACAAGCAGTTTTTTGCGCGCCTTCAGCCAATCGGCTTCAGGGACGATCTCACGAGCCTTGAATGCTGTCGTCATAAGCGTGTCCTCCTCTTGGAATGAAGAAAAACGATCAATGCCTGCCCCTGTCGGCTTTCGTGCTCGGTCGTGACGCCGCAGTCAGGCCATCGTGAGGTTCTGATCGGCTTCGCCCCTGGCCCACGCCGCGTGGAATAGGTGAGGAAAAATCCGGCCGTCCTGGTCCTCGCAAGGGCATCGCCGGTCGTCTTATGGCGTTGTCGCCATCGCGGGAGCCGATCGCGCCCGCTTCGGCCGGCCGCAACCTACAGAGCGCATAGGCGCCTGAGTATTGCCAACGATCCACAAGGGAAGGGGCGAAGTGCTGTGAAATCTCACAACGCTAGCCCGAACCCGGGGCCTGCGAGCGCTGGGCGCCGACGCGAACCTCCAGCACGGCCCTGTCTCTCGCCCGGGGCCGCTTCGCCCGATATTACGACCGCCGATGATTGTCGCCGGTCCGCCATGATTTCACGTGAGTTCTGTCGCGGGTTGAATATTGCGCCCGCCCGCGGTAGCGTCCCTGTTTGCGGTGCAAGCCGCGCCCGGGCCCGCGGGAAGGGTTGAACCCACTTGCATTGCTTGTGAAGCGATTGAGCCTTTGTGCAGCCGGTGTTGCGGGCCGTCGGCGATTTGATGCACGGAGGTCTCCATGAACCGATTGCCTGATCGGCCGAATCTCGACCATCTGAAGAAGCAAGCCAAAGAGCTGATGCGGCGCTACCGCGACCGCAGTCCCGAAGCGATCGCGCAGCTTCGTCATTTCCTCCCGGCGGCCGCCGGGAGGACCGACGACGAGATCGCGGCGCTCGAGCTTCGCTTGCACGACGCGCAATCCTGTGTCGCGCGCAGCTACGGTTTTGCTTCCTGGTCGGACCTGAAGCAATATGTCGAGGCGCAATCAGGGTCGCGCGACGATGGTGCGAGCCTGCTGCGGCGTTGGCTTGCGTTCGTCTATTCTGGTGACGTGGACGGGCGCGGGATCGATCGCGCCAATCCCCGTGTCGCCGCCCGGATGCTGGCCGAGAATCCCGATCTCCCTGCGGGAAGCCCGTATCTCGCCTGCGCGATCGGCGATGAAGCCGCGCTCTTGGCTGCCACCAAGGCTGATCCGGCATGGGTGGATCGTCCGGGTGGGCCGCTGCGTCTGCCGCCGCTCGTCGCCGTCACGCACTCCAGCCTGCTGCAAGTGCCGGAGCTTCGTGAGCGCCTGCACCGGAGCGTGCGTTTTCTGCTTTCGGCCGGCGCCGACCCCAACCGGCGGATCGGGCTTCGTTGGCCGCCGGCATCGGTGAGCGCGCCCGATGAAAATCAAACGTTGTCTGCGCTCTACGGCGCCGCGGGAAAAAGTCATGACGTCGAGCTGACGAAAATATTGCTGGACGCCGGGGCCGATCCGAATGACGGCGAATCGCTCTACCATTCGCTCGAGCGTGGTGGTGCATGCACCCGCGTGCTCTTGGAGAACGGCGCACGGGTTGCCGGCACCAACGCGCTCTACCACGCGCTCGACTTCGACAATCTCGCCGCGCTCGAGCTGCTGCTCCAGCACGGCGCCGACGCGAACG
The DNA here is from genome assembly GCA_963744275.1 of uncultured Alphaproteobacteria bacterium. Lineage (GTDB taxonomy): Bacteria > Pseudomonadota > Alphaproteobacteria > Rhizobiales > Xanthobacteraceae > VAZQ01. The sequence goes on along the minus strand of CAVUSX010000007.1, from coordinate 483,871 downwards.
AGGCGCCGGCCCATCCGCCGTCGAGCGAGTGGGGCGCGCCCTTGCTCTGGGCCATCAAGCGACGGCGATCGCGCCGCCACGTCGAGATCCTGTTGCGGGCGGGTGCCGATCCATCGGCGCGGACCGCAAGCGGCGTGAGCGCCTACAGACTGGCGCTGCAGCTCGGGCTCGGCGAGGTCGCGGAGCTGCTGCGTGACGGCGCCGGAGCGGAGCCTGTTTCCGAGGACGAGCGCTTCATTGCCGCCTGCGCGCGCGGTGATGAGCATGAAGCGCGACGCATCCGGTCGCTGCGGCCCGATTTGCCGGATTCGCTGCCGCCAGCGCGACTGCGGTTGCTGCCGGACATGACGGCAGAGGGCGGCGACGAGGGGGCCATGCTGATGGTGAAATGCGGCTGGCCGATCGCGGCGCGGGGCGGAGACTGGGACGCCTCCGCGCTCAATCTGGCGGTTTTTCGCGGCAACGCCGACTTGGCGCGCTTCCTTCTGGAGCATGGCGCCAGCTGGCAGGAGGAGCACGGTTACGGCGACAATGTCTGTGGGACTTTGTCATGGGCATCGTGCAACGCGCCGGTCGAGGGCGGTGACTGGGCGGGCTGCGCCCGGGCGCTCATGCAGCATGGCATGCCGGGAGCGACGCGCGATATCGAAAATCCGGAATGGGTTTTCATCGATGGACGCAAGAAGCGCTTTTCCGATGAAGTAACCGACGTCCTGCTGGGATTGTCCGACCTCCCATGAGGGAACTGCGACTGGCGGTATTTTTCCGCCTCTTCCCGCCTCAGGTCGCCCCGCAAAAATGCTCTTGAGCCGGGAGCTGGCTTGGGATATGTATTTAACCATACAGTTGACAACTATATGGTTTAATATGGTCCAAGATCGCCTGAGCTCGGTGTTTTTCGCGCTTGCAGATCCCACCCGCCGCGGCGTCCTCGCACGCTTGGCGACCGGCGATGCGACCGTGAAGGAGCTCGCGGAGCCGTATGAGATGAGCGTTGCCGCCGTTTCCAAACATCTCAAGGTGCTGGAAGCGGCCGGCCTCATCTCGCAGGGCCGTCAATCGCAATGGCGTCCCCGACATCTCGAGGCCGGGCCGCTGCAGGAGGTTTTCGAATGGCTCGAGGATTATCGGCGTTTCTGGGACCGGAGCCTCGACAGCCTCGCTGAGCATCTGCGGGTGCTGCAAATGCAGCGATATCGGCAAGAAACGAGACCGTTCGAAACGACCGCGACGCGCCCGCACCATCAGAGAAGGAAACAAGAAATGACAGCGATCATCGACGTCAGCGCCGTCGACCGGCCTGTCATCATCATCACGCGCGACTTCGACGCGCCGCGCGAGCTGGTGTGGAAGGCCATCACGGACCCCCAGCAGGTCGCGGTGTGGTACGGCGGGCCCGGCTTCACCAACCCGGTCTGCGAGATGGACCTGCGACCCGGTGGCGCTTGGCACCACGTCATGCAGGCACCCAACGGCACGCGCTACACGATCGACAGCGTCTTCGAGGAGATCGTCGCAGCCGGAACGCCTGGCGTGGCGAACCATCAAGGACCCCAATCGCAATCCCCCGCCGCCGACCTCGCACAACACCATCACGCTGGAAGCGCGCGGACAGCAAACGCGGTGGAAGCTGGTCACGCTGTTCGATTCCATCGCTGATCGCGATTTGGCCGCCAAGATGGGCTTCGGCCAGATGATCAGCATGGGGACGGATCGCATGGCGGCATACCTCGAGACGCTGCGAGGAGCTCAAGACCATGGCTGAAGCAATTCATCAATTTCACACCGGAGGCGACCTCATGACGACTGCAATCTCGAGGCGTTCGGGACGCCCGAAATGGATGCAGTGGACCGGTTGGGGCATGACCGGGTCTCATGATCGCGTTTCTGCTCTTCGACAGCGTGTCGAAGCTCGTGCTGGAACATCATGTCGTCGAGGCAACCACCGAGATCGGTTTTCCCTCTGGATATCATCCGCCCGCTCGGGATCATCTGTCTCGTGTGCACGATCCTGTATGCGATTCCCCGCACGTCGTTCCTCGGCGCGATCTTGCTCACGGCATATCTCGGCGGCGCCGTCGCCAGCAAGGTGCGCATCGAGGATCCGCTGTTCAGCTCCGTCCTGTTCGGCGTCTATTTCGGCATTCTTGTCTGGGGCGGGCTCTATCTGCGGGACGAGCGGCTTCGTGCGCTCATCCCGCTGAGCCGAGACTGATCATCGGCAGCTTGCTCGTGGCGAAGCTGGTCTAAGCTCGGGAAACCCTTGGTACAGGCGCCTGTGATTGCCGGCGTGGTTTGGAAAGCCGGGCCTGGTCAGGAAGCCTCGCGGGGGAACGAAGCTGTAGATCGTGCGTTTCGGCGCCTCATGCCAGCCGATATTGAACGCCGTGAGCTTCGGGAAGAACTGCAGCTCGCTGTAGGGAAGGTTGTCATGGATCCACCATGCCATCGCCTCCCAGGTGAGGCCTTCGTCCAGCCGGTCGACGAGCCAAGGCACGACGATACATGCGACCGCGCCGATCCCGCGCCGGTCTCGCCGGTCCCAGATATGCCGCGCGGCGTTCTTCTCATTGGAGGCGCAACTGAGGCGATTTTTGCATCCGAAAGTGTTGACCTGCGGCGAACGATAGGAAGAGCGGACATGGAGCCGGCCGAACGTGTCCTGCAGTGGCTCGAGCAGGTTCTCGCAAAGCCCGCGCCCGGCCGCAATCGCGAGCTCCGGGTCGTCCGGCAAGTTGGCCATTCCTTCCACGGCGGCGATCTCGCTGTGAAGGAAGTCCCGCATGAAGAACGAATAGGATAGGCGCGTGCGGCCGAAAGCTTCAGCGGCTCGGACGGAATTTATGGCCCGCTTCATCGCAGGCCTCCACGGCAATTGGCGATGCGCCGCTGGCCGTCATGATGGTGAGAAGGATCAATCCTGGCCACCGTTTCCCCCTTGACTCATATAGCCAGCCGGTTATAGGTGTAACCCATAGCCAACGAGTTATCAATTGCGATGCCGCAGTCCCACGATACCCTCTTCAGAACGCTCGCCGATCCGACGCGACGGGCCATCTTCGAGCGGCTGTGCCGCGAAGGCGAGCAGACGGTCGGGGCCCTGACGGCCCGGGCCGGGGTCTCGCAACCGGCCGTCTCGAAGCATCTCGGGGTTCTGAAGCAGGCCGGGCTGGTGCACGACCGCCACGAAGGTCGTCAGACGCACTATAGCGCGCAGCTCGGCGCCCTGGCCCCGCTCATCGACTGGACGAGCCAGATGGCCGGCTTCTGGCAAAGCCGGTTCGACGACCTCGAAGATTTACTCAAAAGGATGGACCAATGAGCAAACCCGCGACCAAAGCGCTCTCCGGCGCCGCCAAAGGAGCGAAGACAACCATGAAGAAGAAGGCAAGCGCGAAGGAAGGAAAGGGAGGAGATCTCCCTCCCGGCTGATAGATGCGAGAATCAAGGAGCTGAGCGATTGGCGGGGCGAGACGCTCGCCCGGGTCCGGACTCTCATCAAGCAGAGCGTCCCCGAAGTGGTCGAGGAGTGGAAGTGGGGATGGGCTCCGGTGTGGGAGCACGCCGGAATCATCTGCACCGGTGAGACCTACAAGAAAGTCGTGAAGCTGACCTTCGCCAGAGGCGCCGCGTTGGAGGACCCCTCACGCCTCTTCAACTCCAGCCTCGAAGGCAACACCAGGCGTGCCATCGATTTCCACGAGGGCGAGAAGATCGATGAAAAGGCGTTGAAGGCGCTCATTCGCGCCGCCGCCGCACTGAACACGTCCGTGCGAGCCGCCGCCGGCTCTCGGAAGAGGCCAAAGAGCGCTTGAGGAGCGGGTTGCGCTCAAGAGGATGGACCAATGACCAACACCGCGACCGAAACGCGCTCCGTCGTCGTCGAACGGGAGATACCGTTCCCGCCGGAAAAGATCTGGCGCGCGCTCACGCAACCACACCTGATCGAGGAGTGGCTCATGAAGAACGACTTCAAGCCTGTGGTGGGCCACAGTTTCAATCTTCGCGCCGACTGGGGCGCCGTCGACTGCCAAGTCCGGACGGTCGAGCCGAACAAGACGCTGTCCTACACGTGGGGTGCGCTCGGTCTCGAGAGCGTGGTCACCTGGACTCTCACCGCCAAGGGCACCGGAACCCACTTGCGCATGGAGCAGACGGGCTTCCGGGGGGATCAGCGGCAGGCCTACCAGGGCGCCAAGCACGGCTGGCAGCAATTCTTTGCAAACCTGGAGCAGGTCTTGGCGCGGACGGATTGAAGTCCGAACGCACAATTCAACGCCAAGTCTTGTTTACAAAAGCGGCACTCGCGAACGTTACAAACAGAGGAAATACCGATGAAGATCAAGTTGACCAGCGTATACGTGGACAACCAGGAAAAGGCGTTGCGCTTCTACACCGATGTGCTGGGCTTTACCAAGAAGGCCGATTTCAGCAACGGGCCGTTCCGCTGGCTGACCGTGGCCTCGCCCGACGAGCCGGACGGAACCGAGCTGCAGCTCGCGCTCAACGACAACCCGGCCGCCAAGGCCTACCAGCAGGCCATATTCCAGCAGCGCCAGCCCGCGGTCATGTTCTTCACCGACGACGTCAAGGGCGACTACGAGCGCATCAAAGCGCGCGGCGCCGAGTTCGCCATGCCGCCGACCGCGGTCACCGGCTCGACCATCGCCCAGATGAACGACACCTGCGGCAACCTCATTCAAATCACCCAGCTGGCGCGCTGGTAGAACGACAGCGTGGTGAGCATTTCGCCATTGACGCCACTCTGCAAATCAGTGGATTCAGGAAATTGAAACTGGCGCAGTGCGCCGGGTAGGGCGCAATCGCTTTATGCGCCGTTCCGCGGAGTCGCCTGCGCCTGAACGCAAATGTATGCGGCGGGGCGCGGACGATTGGCGCAATAAAGCGATTGCGCCCTACGAGGGCGTCGGCCTTGCAGGACTTCACCATCTCATGGCCTTCTTTCGCAACCGCGCGGTCAACCGCGCCAACCTGCACTATGGGGTCCAGGCTTTCGCCGAGGCCGGTGGCGGCGTCTTCATCTACGTCTATCTGCTGCGCGCCGGGGTTTCGGTCCCGGCCACCCTGACGGCGCTGGCGGCGCTGCTGGCCGGCCGCTTCGTCATGCGCCCGGCGGTTCTGCCGTTCGGGCTTCGCTTTGGGATCAAGCGCGCCCTCATCTTCGGCACGCTCGCGAACGCCGCCAGTTACCTGATCCTGACCCGGGTCCAGGGCGTGGACCTGCCGTTGGCGGCCTTCACCCTGGTGGCCTCGCTCGGCGGCGTCTTCTACTGGACCTGCTTTCACGCCTATTTCGCCGCCATCGGCGACGCCGAGCATCGCGGCCACCAGATCAGCGCCCGCGAGGCCCTGGCCACGCTGCTCGGGATCGTGGCCCCGCTGATCGGCGGCTGGGCGCTGGTCACCGCCGGTCCTGCGCGCACATTCGCGGCCGTGGGACTGATCCAGGCGCTCGCCGTCCTGCCGCTCATCGGCGCGCCGGACGTCGCGGTGGCGGCGGCGGCGCCGGGCGCCTTTCGGGCCGCGCGTCTCGGGCTGACCCTCTTCCTGGCGGACGGCGCCTTTGCGGCGGGCTATCACTACGTCTGGCAGATCGCGCTCTTCATCTCGCTTCGAGAAAGCTTCTCGGCCTACGGCGGCGCCATGGCGCTGGCGGCTCTGGTCGGCGCCGCGTGCGGGCTCCTCATCGGCCGCCACATCGACGCCGGATTCGGCCGCCGCGCCGTCCTCATCGCCTATGCGGCGGCGGCGGTCGTCGTCCTCCTGCGGGCGGCGAGCGTCGGCTCGCCCTGGCTCGCCGTCAGCGCCAACGCGGCCGGAGCCTTCTCCACCGCGCTGCTGATGCCGGCGATGATGACGGCGCTCTACAACCTGGCCAAGGCGTCGCCCTGTCCGTTGCGCTTCCACATCGTCACCGAGGGCGCCTGGGACATCGGTTGCGGCGGCGCCTGCCTGATCGCGGCGGGATTCGCCTGGGCGGGCCTTCCGCTGTCGACCGGAATCCTGCTCGCCGTGCCGGCCGCCGGCGCCGCCGCGGCGCTGCTCTGCCGCTACTACGACCGTATTCCCGCGCGCCGCGGCGGCGGACCTGCCCGGCTGAAGGGGCAACGACGCCCGCATCGTGGGTGCTGGAATCCGCATGAGGCCGATTGCAAGATGCGCGAAATGCTCTATGTCAACCGGACCAACAATCCGCCGCTTCAGATCATGACCACCCTCTACGGCATCAAGAACTGCGACACCATGAAAAAGGCCCGCGTCTGGCTGGACGCGCACAAGGTCGCCTACGCGTTCCACGACTACAAGGCTTCCGGCATCGACAAGGCCACGCTGGAAGGCTGGGCCCGGAAGGTCGGATGGGAGACGCTGCTCAACCGCGCCGGCACCACCTTCCGCAAGCTGCCGGATGCCGACCGCGACGGCCTGACCGAGAAGAAGGCCATCGCCCTGATGCTGGCGCAGCCTTCGATGATCAAGCGGCCGGTGCTCGACCAACGCGGCGAGATCACGGTCGGCTTCAAGCCGGAAGCCTATGCACGCGTGTTCGCCAAGCGCTGAGCGTTGGCCAGCACTGCGTATCCGCCCGCCGACGATCGCTAGCCCGCCGCGGCGTCCTTGAGCGCCTGCACGTCGACCTTCTTCATTTTCATCATCGCGCCCATCACCCGTCCGGCGGCGCTGGGATTGCCGGTCATCAGGTCGGCGAGCCCCGCATAGTTGATCTGCCAGGACAGGCCGAACCGGTCCTTGAGCCAGCCGCAAACATTGTAAGCGCCGCCTTCGCCCAGCGCCGTCCAAAGCCGGTCGATGTCGGCCTGCTCGCTGCAGTCGACCAGCAGGGAAAAGGCCTCGGTCAGCTTGTAGGTCGGTCCACCATTGAGCGCGGTAAAGCGCTGGCCCTCGAGCTCGAAGCCGACCACCATCACGCTGCCCTTGGGGCCCGGCCCGCTGTCGCCATAGCGCGAGAGGTGGGTGATGCGGGAATTGCCGAAGATCGAGACATAGAAATTGGCGGCATCTTCAGCATTGGAATCGTACCACAGGAACGGGGTTATGCTCCGAATGGCCATTGGGGTTCTTTCGTTGGTTTGGAGGAGCGTCTTGTCGGCGGCGCGTCTGGAGAGGCTTGCAACGGATCTTCAGAGGCTCTTGGCGAGCTTTGCGAGCTGATCGGTGCACAGGCCCCAGCCGCCATGAAAACCCATCTCCTCATGGGTCTTCTTGTCTTGCGCCGACCAATGCCGCACCGTGGCGGTGTAGCGGGTCTTGCCGTCCTCGTCGTCGAAGGTGATGATCGCGGTCATGAACGGCGCGCCGGCCTTCGGCATCCAGTCGCCCGTATAGGCGTCGGTGAACACCAGCTTGCGGTTCGGCACGATCTCCAGATAGGTGCCGGGGCAGGGGATCTCCTGGCCGTCCGGCGCCTGCATCACGATGCGGCTGGCGCCGCCGATCCGCAAATCCACCTCGGCCACCGGCGTGGTCAGGGGCGCGGGCGCGAACCATTGCTTCAGCAGGCCGGGTTCGGTCCAGCAGCGGAACAGGTTCGCGCGCGGGGCATCGATGAGCCGGGTCAGGACGAGCTCGTGCTCGGCAGCCATTTGTTTTCTCCTCCTCCATCGTTCCGACCCAAGGACGCCCCGGCCAGGCCGAACCCGACAAGGGGCCAGCGATTTTTTGCCGGACCTGGGCATTCGTTTGGGCTAGGAACCCGGTCGACATACGGGCGTGGGGTTGAGAATTTTCGCGGCACCCTGTCGGCCGGGGCGGTCGTGCTTCGTCTTTAATGGTATCGGAGCCAAACGGGAGATTTCCATGGCAGAGAATCCGCAAGTCAAAGGCGGCGTTGTTCCCTATCTCATGGTGGATGGGGCCGTGAAGGCGGCTGAATTCTACCAGAAGGCATTCGCGGCCGAGATCGCCGTCGTGCATCCGCCGGATGCGAAGGGCCGCACCATGCATGCCCATCTCTATATCAACGGCAGCTCGCTGATGATGAGCGACGCGTATCCGGAGCACGGCCATCCGCTCAAGGAACCGGCTGCGTTCAACGTCATGCTGCCGGTGCAGGACGTCGATACCTGGTACAATCGCGCCGTCGAGGCCGGCTGCACCGCGATCATGCCGCCCGCAGACATGTTCTGGGGCGACCGCTATGGCCAGGTCAAGGACCCGTTCGGCGTCACCTGGGCGATCAATGGGCCGATCAAGAAATAATCCCGTAACGCTTCGCAGCCGTCGGATTTTCCGCGGCGATCGTCCTGCGCTCCGGCGGAATAATTCCGCCGGAGCCGGAGGCTCGCCATGCGTCGGCCGCGAAACACCAGCGCCTCTTTTCTGCGAGCTGGCGATACGGCCGGCACCTGGGCCACGTGCGCGGTCAGGCCGCCGGCTGCGGTGCCGCGGATGACGGCGTCGAAGCCATGTGCATTTCGGTTTGCACCAGGTGGTGCACCGACGCGACCAGATTCTCGACGTCGATCCGCGCGGGATCGATCGCGCCCTCCGCCGTCAAGCTCTTGCTGAGGGTGGCGAACAGCGCGGCGTTGCCGGCATAGCCCATCGACCAGGCGCCGAACATGCGCTCGACGATCGGCCTTGCCTCGATCTGGACGACGCGGGTGTGGCTGGGATCGAGCATGATGCGGCCGAACGTGCTCTCCACCGGCGCCTGGGCGCCCTCGAGAACCTGGACGAAGTGATTGCAGCTGAAGACGAGACCGCCGGAGATTCCGTCCGCCTGATTGTGGAGAATCGCGCTGCCGAGAATGCGCTTCAAGTCGTCGGCGAGGGCGGCGCCACTGCTCTTCAAGGCGTAGTTGCTGCAATAGACGAGGCGGTAGAGGTCCATGGGGGCTCCTGGAGAGTGTCGGCCGAGCGCCGCGGGATCTTCATCTCGTCCGGCGCGCGGTCTCTCAGGGTAGGCCATGAGGGTGAACGATTTTCGATCTTCTGCGCTACGGGGTTCTACATGTATTATTGCGCCGGCATCCCGCGACGCGCGCTGATCCCAGCGGTAAAGTTACGGTAACTATGTTCGCAGAAGGCGGGCGCGCTCGGCCGAGAGCGCGCAGCGCCGTCATCACTCCGCCGCCGGTCGCTCGCCTGCGAATCTCACCGCGGGGACGCACCTTGGAGCGCATCCCCTTCCGACACGACGGACGGAGCCCCGAACGATGTCGGGACCCGTTTGTGCCCGCGTTACGCGGCGGCGGGGGCCATAGCGGTCTGAACGCTTCCAAAGGTCGAGTTCAGATTGGTTCCGAGTCCTTGCACGACCGCGATGATCGCGACCGCGATGCCGGCGGCGATGAGGCCATATTCGATGGCGGTCGCGCCCGACTTCTTCCTTCAAGAAGCGCGTCAGCAGCTGGGACATGGGATTAATCTCCGGGGTTCTATCCACCTCTCGAGTATGTACATTCCCCGGACTTTTAGATTTCGTAACCCGGAGGCTCAATTTTAAGGAAAATTACCGACGCCGCGCGTGCCCGGCGCCTTCCACCGGTCAGGGGGTCGCTAGCGGGTGGCCGGCGCATCGGGGGAACGATAACGCTCGGCCGCCCTGGCGCGGGCCTTGGCGGCCTCGACGTCACGATCGCGCGCCGGCGCGCTGGTGACGAGGCAAGCCAGCAGCTCGTGCGCGGCTGCCGTCACCTGCTCCACGGCGCGCTCGAACGCGGCTTGGTTGGCCTGCGATGGCCGCGCAAAGCCGCTCAGCTTGCGCACGAATTGCAGCGCCGAGGCGCGGATCTCCGCGTCCGTCGCGGGCGGCTGGAAATTGTGCAAAGTCTTGATGCTGCGACACATATACGGTCCTCTTGTACGGTCCTCTTGCAAAGGCCCTCTGGTCTCGAACCCGCGACCCGGCTCGCGCCCCGAGCGCGGGATACGGCTGAACGGTCGCATGCGACCGCCGTCTTGATCAAGCGGGGGCGCTCGCCCATCGAGCGCTTGTGCCGGCGCGGCCAGGGCATCAAAGTGCGCTCGTGGAAGGCTCGGTTGGAGCACAAAGGAGCCATGATGAGGATCGGGATACCCGACGACTATGCGGACGTGGTGCGCACGTTGCCGTCCTTTGCAAAAATGTCGGGCCACGCGGTCTCGATCTGGACCGATGCGCTGCCCGATGTCGATGCGCTGGCGGCGCGATTCAAGGAGGTGGAGGCGCTGGTGCTGCTGCGCGAGCGCACCCCGATCTCCGCGGCGCTGGTCGCGCGTCTGCCGCGGCTTCGATTGATCACCATCAGCGGGCCCTGTCCGAACATCGATGTCGCCGCCTGCACGGCGCACGGCGTGGCGGTTTGCGCCTCGGCCAACCGGGCCTCCATGGCGACCCCGGAGCTGACCTGGGGGCTGATCATGGCATCCATGCGCCACATCCCCGGCGAAGTCGCCCGCCTCAAAGGCGGCGGCTGGCAGCACGACATCGGGCGTGTGCTGCACGGGCGCAGGCTCGGCATTCTCGGCTTCGGGCGGATCGGCAAGGTGGTGGCCGGCTATGGCCGCGCCTTCGGCATGCGGGTGCTGGTCTGGTCGCGCGAGCGCGGCCGCGCGCAAGCCCTGGCGGAAGGCTTCGACGTGGCGGCCGGCCCCGACCAGCTGTTCGCGCATGCCGACGTGCTCTCCATTCACCTGCGCCTGACGCCGGAGACCCGCGCCTGCATCACCGGGGCCGATCTGGCCCGCATGCAGCCCGGCTCGCTGCTGGTCAACACCAGCCGGGCCGAGCTGATCGAAGCCGGCGCGCTGGTCGAGGCGCTCAAGGCCGGCCGTCCGGGCTCGGCGGCGGTCGACGTCTTCGAGCGCGAGCCGGTCATGGGCGCGCGCGATCCGCTGCTGGCGCTGCCCAATGCCCTGTGCACGCCCCATCTCGGCTTCGTGGCGCTCGACCAGCTCGAGGATTATTTTTCCGACCAGTTCGACCGCGTGCTGGCATTCGAGCGCGGCCAGCCCGTCGATGTGATCAACCCGGAAGCGCTCGCGATCACTCGACCTTGAGATTGAGCTTCTTGATCAAGGCCGACCACTTCGCCTCCTCGCGGTCGATGTCGGCGGCATATTGCTCCGGGCTCGATGGCAGCGGATCGCCGCCGTCGGCCGCGATGCGCTCGCGCACGTCCGCCGACGCGACCAGCGCGCGCAGCTCCTTGTTGACCCGGGCGATGATCTCCTTGGGCGTGCCGGCCGGCGCCAGCAGGCCGTAGTGCAACACCGCCTCGAAGCCCGGCAGGCCGGATTCGTCCACCGTCGGCACTTGCGGGAACAGGCTCGAGCGGGTGGGGCCCGCCACCGCGATCGCGCGCAGGCTTCCGCCGCGCAGGCTGCCCATCGCGGGCGCGATGACGTTGAAGCCGACCGGAACGTGCCCGCCCAGGAGATCGGTGGTGAGGGCAGCGGTCCCCTTGTAGGGAATGATGGTCATATCGGCGCCGGACATCGATTTGAACAGCTCGGCCGCCAGATAGCCGCCGGTGCCGGGCGGCGGCGTGCCGAAATTGATCTTGCCCGGCTCCTTCTTGGCCATGGCGATCAGCTCGGCGATCGACTGCGCGGCAAACGAAGGATGCGCCATCAGCACCACCGGGGTCGAGGAGATGAGGCCGATCGGCGCGAAATCGGCGCGCGGATCGTAGCCCGGATTGGCATAGAGGCTCGGATTGATGGAGGTCGAGCCGGTATGCGCCAGCACCAGCGTGTAGCCGTCGGCGGCGGCGCGCGCCGCCATGCGCATGCCGATGACGCCGGCCGCGCCGCCGCGATTGTCGATGATGAAGGGCTGGCCGAGCGCGGTCGCGAGCTTGTCGGCCACGATGCGGGCGACCGCATCGACCCCGCCGCCGGCCGGGAAGGGCACGATCAGGGTGACCGGCCGCACCGGATATTTGTCGGCCGCCGCGCCGGCGCGCGCAATGAACAGCGCAGCCAGGGCCAGGACCGCGGCTGCGGCGATGTTTGCTTTGCGATGTTCGTAGCTCATGTGCCGCTTCCATTGGGTCGTGATCGGCGTCACCGGTGGCGCAGCCCATTATGATCGGCACACCGGCCCATGGCCAATATCAATTCGGCGCCCGCCGATCTGGCTTACGAAAGCAGCGCTCGAGCGCGGTCCGTTCACCACGGCCGGCCAAGAAGCGGCGGGACCTTAACGTTTCGTTAACCATCGGGCGCGCTAAATCAAGTTAACCCATTGATAAGAATCGCAGGCCGCCCGTGAACATCGCCGTCCCGCCCCAGCATTCGATTCGTTTCCGTGGCCGTTCGTTCTTCGCCTTTGCGCTGGCCCCGGAGCCGCCGGTCGCCGAGTGGCTGGCCGAATTGGACAAGTGGACTCGCAATTCTCCCGGATTTTTCGCCGGCAAGCCGGTCATCCTCGATCTCGCCGCCGTGACGCTCAGCGAGTCCGCGATCGCCCATCTGGTCGATCAGCTCGCGGAGCGCGGCATCAGGATCATGGGGCTCGAGGGCGTCGATCAGGCCGCGCTCGGACCCAAGGTGCCTCCGGTTCTGCTCGGCGGCCGTGCGGGCGGCGAGGAGAGGGCGCCCGAACCCCCGCCGCCGGAGGACCGCGGCGCGGCCCCACCCGAGGCTTCCGCCGCGGCGGTGCCGCAGCGCCAAGAACCGGTCTCGATGCTGATCCAGAGCCCGATCCGCTCCGGCCAATCGGTGAACTTCCCGTTCGGCGAGGTGACGGTGCTGGGCTCCGTCGCGTCGGGAGCCGAGATCGTCGCCGGCGGATCGATCCACATCTACGGCGCGCTGCGCGGCCGCGCCATGGCGGGCTCGATGGGCGACGCCCGCGCCCGCATCTTCTGCAGCCGCAACGAGGCCGAGCTTCTGGCCATCGACGGATATTACCAGACCGCCGAGAACATGGACGCGAGCCTTCGCGGCCGGCCGGTTCAGGTCTGGCTCGAAGCGGCCGGATTGAACGTCGAAGCCCTGGACTGAAGAAGCCTTGGACTGAAACAGCGCAGAGGGAAAGCAAGATGGCCAAAGTCTTAGTCGTCACATCTGGCAAGGGCGGGGTCGGCAAGACGACGTCCACGGCCGCGCTCGGGGCCGCTTTGGCGCAATCGGGCCAATCCGTCGTGGTGGTCGATTTCGACGTGGGCCTGCGCAATCTCGATCTGGTGATGGGGGCGGAGCGGCGCGTGGTCTTCGACTTGATCAACGTGGTGCAGGGCGTCGCCAAGCTGCCGCAGGCGCTGATCCGGGACAAGCGCATCGAGACGTTGTGGCTGCTGCCGGCCTCGCAGACCCGCGACAAGGATGCCTTGACGGAGGAGGGCGTCGGCCGCGTGATCGCGGACCTGCGCGCCAAATTCGATTGGGTGATCTGCGACAGCCCGGCCGGCATCGAGCGCGGCGCCACGCTGGCGATGCGGTTCGCCGATGCGGCCGTGATCGTGACCAATCCGGAGGTCTCCTCGGTGCGCGATTCGGACCGCATGATCGGGCTCCTGGATTCCAAGACCGAGCGGGCCGAGAAGGGCCAGCGCATCGAGAAGCATATTCTCATCACCCGCTACGATGCCGCGCGCGCCGCCCGCGGCGAGATGCTGAGCATCGAGGACGTGCTCGAGATCCTGTCGACGCCGCTGCTCGGCATCATCCCGGAGAGCGAGGAGGTGCTGCGCGCCTCCAATATCGGCTCGCCGGTGACGCTCAGCAACGTGGCGAGCGCGCCTGCCCGCGCCTACATGGCGGCCGCGCGCCGCCTCAGGGGCGAAGACGTGCCGATGACGATCGAAAACGACAAGAAAGGCCTGTTCGACAAGCTGTTCGGACGGAGGGCCGCATGAGCATGTTCGGCCTGTTCCGGCGCCAGAGCTCGGCGCCGATCGCCCGCGAGCGGCTGCAGATACTGCTGGCGCACGAACGCAGCGTCCGCGGCCAGTCCGATCTGCTCGCCATCCTGCGCGAGGAGATCCTGGTGGTGATCGAGAAGCACTTTCCGATCGAGCGCGAGAACGTCCAGATCAAGATGGATCGCGGCGACGCCGTCTCGATCCTCGAGATCGACGTCGAGATTCCGAATTCCGCCGGCTTGTTGCTGTCGGCCTAGGGAAGCGCGGCCGGTCTCTGTAGGTTGGGTTAGCGCGGCCGTCGCTGTTTGATGGGATCGGGTGCGCTGATCCGCGCGTAACCCAACATCGGGCCGGGAGACTCCTAATCGAGACGCCGAAGCCAGTCTCGGCGGCGGTCGATGGGTTTCGCGAAGAGGCTCAACCCATCCTACAAACAACAAGCAAACATTCCTCACGCCCGCCGCGGCGGCACCACGTCCTTGAAATCGTCGAAGCCTTTCCAGGCCGGCTCCTTCGGCGGAACCCCCGCGCACGGAACGTAGGGGGACGGCGCGCGCCCCGGCAGGTCGGGGATATAGCGCGGGCAATTGGGAAAGATATCGGTCGGCGTGACCCGGACCATGAGCTGGCTCCCGGCCGTTCGGCTCATGAGCGGGTCGTCCCTCACGATGGTGGCGCGTCCGTTCACCCGCAGGCGCTGCGGCTTCTCATCGAGGCCGATGAATAGAAGACCGACGCTGGGGTTGACGCTGATATTGCCGAGGCTCTTGAACATGCCGTTGCCGTCGTAGTCGGGAAACACCAATAGATCGGGCGCCGGCACCTGGACGAAGCCGGGTGCACCGCCCTTGAAGGAGCAGTCGGGCTCGCCCTCATGGTTGGCGGTAGCGAGAAAAAAGAAGCCGACGCTTTCGATGAAGGCCTTGTCGCTTTCCTTGAAGCGATCGCGCCGGAGCTTGTCGGCGAGACGGTCGGCGAGCGCGCGCGAGCCGAACTGGTCCTGCAGTTCGCGATTGCCGGCATGATACATGACCATGGCATTGCCCCATCCGGGCTCGCGGCATCGGCGCAGCCGTGCGCGCGGTTGTGTCGGATCCCAACAAACCCCATCCGACTCGAGGGCTGCTGCAAAAACGGGTCCCGTTTCGTTGGAAACGGAACCCGCTGTCTCACGCAGAGCTTGGGGGAAAGGCGCTCGGCGCCTTTCCGAAACGCCGTCAGTCGAGCGGCTCGACCTTCACCAGGGCGTGGTCGTGGTTGCTGCCGACCCAGAAGGTGACCGGGCTGGTCGAGTTGTCCACGAACGCCGTGCGCATGTTGGTGTCCTTCGGCATCAGATATTCGACGTCCTTGCCGGTCTTGGGATCGAGCCGCACCACGCGGTCGGTCGCCATGCCGCCGGTCCACAGCTCACCGTTCTTGTCGAAGACGGCCCGGTACGGGTTGGTGTACTGGGTCGGCAGCGTATATTCGGTGAACTTCTCGGTCGCCGGATCGAATTCCGCGACCTTGTTGCCGCGATACTCGGTCACCAGGATGTGGTCCTTGTCGTCGATCACCATCCGGCGCAGGCGCGCATGCGGTGTCGGCGGGGCGTACCAGGTGACCTTGAGGGTCTTGGCGTCGATCTTGCCGAGATGGCCTTCGGTGAACTCGGCCATCCAGAGGTTGTTGTGCGAGTCGGAGGCGACTTGATAGATGCCGTAGTGCGAGCCGCCGGCGATCTCGTCGGTCGGATGGAATTTCTCCCATTGCCCGGTGGCGAGATCGACCCGGAAGATGTCCTGGGTGCCGACGCTCTTGGTCCAGACCTTGCCGTCGACCTCATGGTGAAGGCCCACGAAGTTCAGCTGCACCTTGACGTCGTTCCACTTCGGATCGAGCGGATAGTATTTGATCTCGCCGGTCTTCGGGTCGAGATTGCCGAGCGAGCCCTGGTACATGGTGTCGAACCAGAGCGTGCCATTCTTGTCGAAGTCGATCGCGAGGTTGCCTTCCGGCGCATCGGGCTTGAACTTCTTCACCGGATATTCGGTGAGCTGCAAGGTCTTCGGATCGAACTTGGAGATGAACTCATTGCCGAAATCGGAGTACCAGACCACGCCGTCGCGCGCGATCACGTCATGGGGCTCGATCACCGAGCGCGGCATCGAGTACTCGGTCACGATCGCCTTGGTGGAGCGGCCGGTGGGGCGGGGCAGGGTCTTGAGGTCGTACGCCCAGTGGTCGGTGGTGCTCAGATTGATGGTGGCGAGATAATCCGCCATCTTGCGGTATTGCTCCGGCGTCCCGGCCCGCGCCTTGTCCAGCATGGGCTGGGGCTTGATCGGCTGGCTCACCGCCCCATAGCCCGCCATGCGGGTGAGGACCTGGGTGAATTCGTCCGAATTATGGGTCGAGCGCACGATGCGCTCCAGCGTGTGGCAGCTGGTGCAGTTGAGCAGCTGCGCCTTCTGATCCTCGGTGCCCGGGATGCTCATCATCCATTCGGCGTTGGTGAGCTGGCTGGCGAGGTTCTTGGTCTTGACGAGCTTGATGTCGGCGGTGGCGCTCGATGCCGCGGGAACCGTCGCGGTGGCGGGGGCCGCCATGTCATAGCCGACGGCGCGGATGGCGAGAGTATACTGGCCCGGCTCCAGGCGGTTCTCCGGGAACGTGTAGCGGCCTTGCGCGTCGGTGGTCACGCTGACCATGACGGTCGAGCCGGCCTTCTTGGCGCTGACCACCACGCCTTCCATATTGCCTTCCTCGGCGGAGGAGACCTGCCCGGTCAGGGCCGCTCCGGCCGCCAGAGCGTGATGAGATACGCCTTGAGATAGAATGACGGCCAGACCGGCGGTCATGCTCAGCATAAGCTTTGTTCGCATTGAATTTTCTCCCTAGCGATCGGGCCGCAGCCGGAATTTTCCAGGACGGACGCAGGAGCGCATCATCCGGGGGCGCGGAACGGATCCGCGGCCGGATGACCCGAAGCAATTTACATTATAGCAGCCTGTCGGGGCCGCCGAAAGCGGTGCCGGAGGCCTTTTGCCGCGGCCGGCGATCCGCCCCCCGACCGGCATCCGGGCGATTGCGGCGTGCGGGATCGGCCGGCCGGGTCGCCTGCCCGGCACGCTTCATCTGTTTGAACTCCCCTGCCGCGCGCGCGCCCCTCAGGCCGAATAACGCATACCTTCTGCGCCCGAAATGCTCTAAACAGGCGGCCTTAGACCGGTGTTTCGGGCGGGCGTTCGGGAGTTGAGCAATGTCGCTGCAGCAGGACATCAAGCGAATCACCGCGCCCGATATTCGCGCCCGCAAGGGCGGCGAGCCGATCGTTTGCCTCACCTCCTATCATGCCCATACGGCACGTCTGGTCGACCGCTATTGCGACGTGATTCTGGTCGGCGATTCGCTCGGCATGGTCATGCATGGGCTCGAGACCACCGTGCCGGTCACGCTCGAGATGATGATCCTGCAGGGCCATGCGGTGATGCGCGGCTCGCGCCGCGCCCTGGTGGTGGTCGACATGCCGTTCGGCAGCTATGAGCAATCCAAGGAGCAGGCCTTCGCCTCGTGCGCGCGCGTGCTCAAGGAAACCGGCTGCGGCGCCATCAAGCTCGAAGGCGGGCGCCGCATGGCCGAGACCATCGCCTTCCTGGCCGAGCGCGGGGTGCCGGTCATGGGGCATGTCGGGCTCACCCCGCAATCGATCAACACGATCGGAGCGTTCCGGGCGCAGGGCCGCGACCAGGCCGACTGGGCCCCGATCGAGGCCGATGCCAAGGCGGTCGCGGACGCCGGCGCCTTCGCGATGGTGATCGAGGCGGTGGCGGAGCCGCTCGGGCGCCGCATCAGCGAGGCGGTCGCGATCCCCACCATCGGGATCGGCGCCAGCGTCGCCTGCGACGGCCAGATTCTGGTGCTCGAGGACATGCTCGGCCTCTCCCCACGGGTTCCGAAATTCGTCAAGCGCTACGGCGATCTCGGGCCCGGCATCGAAGCCGCGATCGCGGCCTATGCCAAGGACGTGCGCGGCCGCGCCTTTCCGGGCCCCGAGCAGGTCTACGAGATGCGACCGAAGGCCCCGAAGGCCCCCAAGATAATCGTCAAAGGTTGAGGTTGGCGACGGGGCGGGCCGAGCCAATCCCTGCGACGATAAGGGCCCGCATTTCAGCGGCTTAACGCAGTTTGCGGGCGGGTTTTGCCTTGCCGCCGCCATATCGATAGAGTATCGGCCCTGACGGTGGGGAGTGGGCGGCCGGCGGTAACCCACCGTGGGCACCTGTCGCCTCAAACGGAATTTGACGACGTGGCCGGCGACGGGCCGGGAACCACGGCCGAGAACCAGAACCACAAGAGAACCAGACCTGTGTCCGATATCTTTCAGGAAGTCGATGAGGAAGTAAGGCGCGAACAGTTCAAGAAGCTGTGGGAGCGCTATCAGGTTTTGGTCATCGCCGCGGCGGTCCTGATCGTGCTGGGCGTGGCGGGCTGGCGCGGTTACGATTGGTGGGAGAACAAGAAGGCCGGCGAGGCCGGCGCGGCATTCGAGGCCGCGATCGCGCTCAGCGAGCAGGGCAAGCATGCCGAGGCCGAGGCGGCCTTCAGCAAGATCGCCCAGGATTCGACCACGACCTACAGCGCCTTGGCGCAGGTGCGGGCCGCCGCCGAGCTGGCGCAGACCGATCCCAAGGCCGCCGTCGCGGCCTACGACAAGATCGCGGCCAACATGTCGGTGGGCGCGGAGCTGCGCGAGCTCGCCGGGCTGCGGGCCGGCGCCTTGCTGGTCGATAGCGGCTCCTTCGCGGAGGCCCGCCAGCGGCTCGAGCCGTTGGCTGCTCCCGACCACACCTTCAGGCACACGGCGCGCGAATTGCTCGCGCTGGCGGCCTGGCACGCCGGCGACACCGCGACCGCCAAGCGCTGGATCGAGATGATCAACACCGACCCCGGAACGCCGCCCGACGAGCGCAACCGCATGGAGATGCTGAGCTCCCTGATGGCTTCCGAGGGCAAGAGTTGAGGAGGGCTGAGGCAATGAAACGCTTGGCTCGCATGGTGAGGGTGGCATCGGGGCTCGCGCTCGTTCTGTTGCTGTCGGGCTGCAGCAGCTTCGATCCGACCGACATCATGGACAACATATTCGCGGGCCAGAAGAAGCCGCTGCCGGGCGAGCGCAAGCCGCTGTTTCCCGACGGCACCCCCGGGGTTACGCCGGGCCTGCCGCCGGATTTGGTCAAAGGCTATCAGCCGCCCCCGCCGGCCGCCGAGGCGTCCCCGGTCGTGCAGGCCGCCGCCGAGAAGCCCAAGCCGAAACCCAAGCCCAAACCCCAACCGAAGGTGACGGCGACGCCGCCGGCCAATCAATCAAGCTCGTCCGCGAGCCGGTCCGCCGCGCCGCAATCCTCGCCGCAGTCCTCGCCACAATCCTCGCCTTGGCCGGGCTCGCAGCCGACCCAGTCGGCGGGGCCACAAGCCTCGCCCTGGCCGGACCCGCCGCCGACCCGGCAGTCGGCCGCACCGGGCGCCGGACAGACCGCTTGGCCCGATCCGCCGGCGCCCGCTACAGTCACGCGCTGACATGAGCAAGGGGGCTGGCCCCCGCATTGGGGCGCGATCGCCATCGCAGCGGATATGACCTTCACGGTCGCCATCGTGGGACGGCCGAACGTCGGCAAGTCGACCCTGTTCAATCGCCTGGTCGGGCGGCGCCTTGCTTTGGTGGACGACCAGCCCGGCGTTACGCGCGATCGCCGCGAGGGGCGGGCGCGGCTCGGCGATCTGAACTTCGCGGTCATCGACACCGCCGGCCTCGAGCAGGCGGCGCCCGACAGCCTGTCCGGCCGCATGATGGCGCAGACCGAGGCCGCGATCGCGGCCGCCGACGCGATCTTCTTTATGATAGATGCGCGGATCGGCCCGACCCCGATCGATCGGGATTTCGCCAACCTGGTCCGCAAATCCGGCCGGCCCGCGATCCTCATCGCCAACAAGACCGAAGGCCGCGCCGCCCGGGCGGGCGTCGATGAAGCCTATTCGCTCGGTCTCGGCCAGCCGATCCCGCTCTCGGCCGAGCACGGCGAGGGGCTTTCCGATCTCTATGACGCGCTGCGCGAGGCGCTGCCCGAAGCGACCGCGCAGGCGAGCGAGCCGGAAGAAGACGAGGCGCGCGGCGAGGGTGACTTGCCGGTGATCCGGGTTGCTGTCATCGGGCGCCCCAATACCGGCAAGTCGACATTGATCAACCGGCTGTTCGGCGCGGAGCGGCTCTTGACCGGACCCGAGGCCGGCATCACCCGCAACTCCATCGCGGTCGATGTCAGCTGGCACGGCCGGCTTTTTCGCTTTCACGACACCGCCGGCATGCGGCGGCGCTCCCGCATCGACGAGAAGCTGGAGAAGCTCTCGGTCAGCGATACGCTCAACGCGGTACGCTTCGCCGAGGTCGTGATCGTGCTGATGGATGCGACCGCGCCGTTCGAGGAGCAGGATCTGCGCATCGCCGCCCTGGTCGAGCGCGAGGGCCGGGCGCTGGTCATCGGCATGAGCAAATGGGACCTGATCGAAAGCGGCCCGAGCGCCGTCGCCAAGTTGCGCGCCGATACCGACCATTGGCTGCCGCAGGTGAAAGGCGTGCCGGTCATCGCCCATTCGGGTCTCACCGGCGCCGGGCTCGACCGGCTGATGCAGGCCGTGGTCGACGCCCATGCGGTCTGGAACCGGCGCGTGCCGACCGCCGCGCTCAACCGCTGGCTTCCCGCCGTCATCGAGGCGCATCCGCCGCCGGCGGTCTCGGGCCGCCGCATCCGGCTCGACTACATCACGCAGGCGAAAAGCCGGCCGCCGAGCTTCGTGCTGTTCCTGAGCCGGGCCGACGCGGTGCCGGACGCCTATCAGCGCTACCTGGTCAACAATCTGCGCGAGAGCTTCGATCTGCCCGGCACCCCCATCCGGCTGACCTTGCGCGAGAAGAAGAATCCGTACTCGAAACGGAAGTAGCGGAGCGCGTTCGCCTATGAGCGCCCACCCATGAGCGTTCGCCCATGAGCGAAATTCCACCGGCGAGCGCGCCGGCCCCGACCGCGCCGGCGCGGCGCGCGCCGGCCTTCGTCTTCGTCTTCATCACCGTGCTGCTCGACATGCTGGCGCTCGGCATGATCATCCCGGTCCTGCCCCGGCTGGTGGTCGATTTCCTCGGCGGCGACACCGCGCGGGCGGCGCAAATCTTCGGCGTGTTCGGCACCGCCTGGGCGCTGATGCAGTTCGTGTTCTCGCCGGTGCAGGGCGCCTTGTCGGACCGCTTCGGCCGCCGGCCGCTGATCCTGATGTCGAATTTCGGGCTCGGCTTCGACTACATATTGATGGCGCTGGCGCCTTCGCTCCTGTGGCTGTTCGTGGGGCGGGTGATCTCCGGCATCACGGCGGCCAGCATCTCGACCGCCTATGCGTATATCGCCGACGTGACGCCGGGCGAGAAACGCGCCGGGCGTTTCGGCCTGCTCGGCGTCGCCTTCGGGGCCGGCTTCGTGTTCGGCCCGGCGCTGGGCGGGCTCGCCGGCAACATCTCGCCGCGCCTGCCGTTCTGGATCGCGGCCGCGCTGAGCCTCGCCAATGCGCTCTACGGATTGCTGGTGCTGCCGGAATCGCTGCCGGCGGAGCGGCGCTCGGCCCTGGTGTGGCGGCGGGCCAATCCGTTCGGCGCGCTCACGCTGCTGCGCTCGCAGCCGCAATTGACCGCGCTCGCCACCGTCAGCTTCCTGAGCAATCTGGCGCATGCCAGCCTGCCCAGCATCAGCGTGCTCTACATGCAGTATCGCTACGGCTGGGACGAGCGCACGGTCGGTCTCACGCTCGCGGGCGTCGGGCTCTGCGCCATGATCGTGCAGGGCGGCCTGATCGGCCGCGCGGTGCAGCGCTTCGGCGAGCGCACCACGTTGATCATGGGGCTCGGCTTCGGGGTCGCCGGCTTCACGGTCTTCGGCCTCGCCCCGACCGGCCTCATTTTTTGGTCCGGCATTCCGCTGCTCGCGCTGTGGGGTTTCGCCAGTCCCTCGGCGCTCGGATTGATGAGCCGGCGCGTGAGCGCGAGCGAGCAGGGCCAGCTGCAAGGCGCCAACAGCAGCCTGATGGGCGTCGCCAACATGCTGGGCCCCGCCTTGTTCACGCAAGCCTTCGCGCTGTTCATCGGGGCGCAGGGCGTCTGGCATCTGCCGGGCGCGGCCTTCGGACTGGCGGCCAGTCTGCTCCTGATCGCGGCCGCCGTGGCGCTGCGCGCGACATCGCGGGCATGAGCGCTGTTTGCGCGATCCTTGCGGTCCACGTTTTCTTCGCCTCCCTTTGACGTTACCCTGTGAGCCGTCCGGCAAACGCCATGCCGGCAAGCGCAGGCAGAACCATGGTTTGCTCCGGCCCCACCCGCGTGCTGCTCGCCGTGTTGTTGCTCGCCGCCGCCACCATCGGCGGCCGCGCGCCGGCGCTCGCCCAGAAGGTCGATTTCAGCGGCCAGAGGATCACCTTGGCGATCGCGACGCCGCCGGGCGGCGGCTACGATCTGTACGGCCGCCTGGCCGGGCGTTTCCTCGGCGGCTATCTGCCCGGTAATCCGACCGTGATCCCGCAGAACATGCCGGGCGCCGGCTCGCTGATCGCGGCGAACTGGCTCGCCAACGTGGCGCCCCGCGACGGCACCGCCATCGGCATCGTGCCGATGGCGACCGCGTTCGACAATCTGCTCGGCAACGCCAGCGCGCGCTTCGATGCGCGCCGCTTCAATTGGCTGGTCAGCCTGAACGATTACACGGCGGTGGTGGCGGTGTGGCATGCGACGCCGTTCTTGACCGCCGCCGACCTCTTCACCAAGGAGTTGTTGGTCGGCGGCAGCGGGGCGGCTTCGGACGTGACGGTGTGGCCGGTGCTGCTCAACGCACTGATCGGCACCCGGACCAGGACGGTGCGCGGCTACCCGGGCACCGCCGGCATTACGCTCGCCATGGAACGCGGCGAGGTGCAGGGCATACTCGGCGACGACTGGGCGAGCCTTAAAGCCAACAAGGCCGATTGGCTGCGCGAGCGCAAGCTGCGCATCTTGATGCAGCTGACCGCGGCCCCGCATGCCGACCTGCCCGCTGTTCCGCTCGCCGCCGAGTTCGCCACCAGCGAATCCAACGCCCGCGTGCTCGCCCTGTTCGTCGAGCGGCAGCAATACGGCCGCCCCTTCCTGGCGCCGCCCGGCACGCCGGCCCCGATCGTCGCGGCCTATCGGGAAGCCTTCGCCAAGGTGGCGAAGGACCCGGACTTCATCCGCGCCGCGGAAGCGGCCGGGCTCATCATCAAGATCACCCCGGGTGAAGAGGTCGCGGCCCGGGTCGAGCGCATCTACGCCAACCCCAAGCCGATCATCGATGAGGCGAGCGCGCTGTTGCGCAGCGTGCCGGAGTGATCCGTCCTTGTTTCCGTGTCTCACCGCAGGGGTGCACTCCAGGCCGCGGCTCCATTGAAAATACAATCTGAAAACAATGGACCGGGCTCGACTTCGGGGGCGTGCTCCAAACTCCGGTTCTTTGAAAATACAATCAAAGAACAATGGACCGGGGTCACTTGCCCGCACCGCCATCCGCCGACGCGTTCCATTTATATATGATGAGCCGGTCGCGCGGGCTTGCTTCTCCGTTCGCGATCATGGCGCGCATTTTGGCTTCCACTTGTTCTCGGGTCTCGTTTTCACCCTGCCATACGAAGCGGGTCCGGACAGGGGCGGTGCAAGCCTTCTCCACCCGATCGAGCCGGCGGTCCGCGGAGAGCTTATGTTTCCACGCCATGTTGGCCCTGATGCTCCATGTTGCCCTGGTTGCCGGCCGCTGATGTGCGGACATGGCGCTCCAGCCGCACGATCCGCTGCTCGAAAGCCACCAGGTCGAGCACGCGCGCGAAGGTGTCCACCAGCTTGACCAGCTCGCCCGCCTCGGAGGGCGTGAGCTCGCCCTCCGCGACCGCCGCCGTGATCGCGGCCAGTGCCGCCACTGCATCGGCGGCGCTTTCGAGCGGCGGCAGCTCGAACGCGATGGCGCGATGCCGCAGTGGGGGCGCCACCCGGTCGAGGCACATGCGCAGCGCCGCCATGTCGCCGGCCTTGGCGCGCTCGATCGCCAGCCGGGTGATCGTCTCGGTCTCGCCTTGCAGCAACGATTCGGCGATCATCGTCGCCTTGTTGCGCGCGCCCGGCGGCCGGCCGAGGGGATTTCCGCTTTGTCCTTTTTCAAATGGCATTCGGGTAGCTCCTCTTTTGCCTTGGATGAAAAAAAGCCCGGCCGCTGATGGCGGACCGGGCGCTCGAACCCGACTGGCGCATAAAAAATGCCGATCGCGGGGCAGGGCCCGGGATCGGCGCGCAATTCGGGAGTTTCAATTTCACGAATAAAGTGATTTGCCCGCCGGCGTCAACACTGAAAATGCAGGTGTCGGTGGTTCAATTCCTCTCTGTCCAACTCCGCCGCATCGGGCGTGAACGAGACGCCGCGGAGCACCTCGGCAAGTGCACAAAAATGCATGGCTGTGGAGCTGGCGGGATTGTAAACAACAATGCGAAATTGCCGTATCAGGGCTGAAGAGACGCGGAGCCATGCAATCGATGCAAGGCTTGCGAAGGTGTCTTTGGCCGCGGCCGAAGCAGGAAATCTGAACTCATCGTGATATCAAGCAAAAAACCCGGCCCGGGGTTCCGGCCGGGCGCAGCTCTCGTGTTTCAATTTCAGGAATGCACTGATTTGCGCACTTGCGTCAAGCGCCAGCCGCTCAAGACGAACCGCTGGCGACGACGCATGATCTCTCTAAGACGTATCTCCCTTAGGGCGTGTCCATTAATAAGTAAGTCAATTCGTCTTACGACGAGTGACAGCTCTTTGGCGTGGTGAGATGGTGTAGTTCCAGTCGCCGTGGAACGAGTGGCGGGAGATGTTGACAGCGGCCAGTTGATCGTCGGATACCTTGAGCCCCTTGGGATACTTTCTTTCATCCAGTTCGGCCCGAACTTTGAGGCCAGCATCGGTTGTCGTTGCTGCGATCATCTGGACAATAGTGCGATAGCTGCGCAAGGGCTTGCCTCGCCAGTTCATTGTGATGAACGAGAAGAACGATGCTCGATTTTGTTCCATTTGCTGGTTCCGGGTGGCAGGTGGCAGACCGTGATGGGGAGCTTGAGCTCGTCGGCCAGCCACTGCAGTTCGACTTTCCATAAACGCACACGATATCCGTTGCTGCCGCCGCCGTCCGCGCTGATCATTAGCCGTTTGGCTTTGGGATGACGTTTCTTTCCCATCGTGCGCCACCATCGGTGGATCGCACTGACCGCAAAGCTGGCGGTGTCATGATCGGTGCCCACGCTGACCCATCCGACATTGTTCGTGATGTCATACACGCCGTATGGAACAGCGCGGCTCAGCTTGGGATCAATAAAATCATGAACTTTGACCAATTCGGGCGTGCCTTTTGGTCGCCACTCGCGGCCGTTATTCTTGAAATTGCCCACCAATTCCTTCTTTTTCGTGTCAACCGAAATGATCGGTTCCTTCGCAGTCAAGAACGCCTTCGCCTGCCTATTGATGTACTCAAATTGGGCGTTGCGATCGATGTGCTGGTCTCCTTCGCGCGTCTTGCTGTTGGCCTGCAAGCTATAGCCCATGCCACGCAGAAGATCGCCGACAAGGGTGGGGGAGACGTTATACGCCGTACTTGCGGCATCAGACGGGGAGGTTGGGGCCGATTTCGTCGACTTTGTCGGAAAAACGTCAGACATGCTTCGCCCCGGCCGAACGGGCCGGGGCGCAGCGATAGTCAAAGCATCCGCCGCCTCACTGCTGTCCGAGGCACATGAACGAGCTGATCTGCTTCGTCCATTGCGGGCCCAATTGGGTATATTCGCCGGGCGGCAACCGCATGGTCTGCCCGCCGTAATCGTCGTCGGAGAAGAAATCCCACGTCCCGCCTTTGACCTGCACGGACGCGATCTCGCCCTTCCAGCCGACATCGCCCAGGCGCGGCTGATTCTCCACCGTGCTCGTGGCCTGGCCGGCGAAGTCTGCGTCGGCGTAGATGGCGACCTCGCATCCGCCGGCGGTTTGCGCCTGAGCGGGCGCGGGTGCCATCGGCTCCGCGGCCAACGCCTGTGCTGCCGCAGCGATCTGCTGAGCCGCAGGTCCCTGAGCCAGACCGCCGCCCGAAGAACGGCACAGTTGCACGCACTGCACGTCACTGCCGCCGCTCTCCAGCGGAACCTGCTGCCATCGCAGCAGGCAGCCTTCGACGGTCTTGCCGTAGCAGGCCGGGTGAGCGACCGCGATGTAACCCTGCGGTGCGTAATAGTCGGAGCCGAGATAGAGGCCGGGCAGCACGCCCGCTGCCACGAAGCTGCGCTCCACGCCGCCGATCCACACATGCCGCGGGCCGCGGAAGATGGTCACGCTCTGATTGTTGATCGGCGTCGAGTTGGTGACGGGACCGCCGCCCATTCCGCCCATGACGCCGGCAACGGGCCCTATCCCGCCCTGACCGCCGTTCCCGCCTTTACCGCCTTTACCCGTTTTTCCACCGCCGCCCGCTGGGGTGGCGCCGCCTGTGGTGGTGGTGCCGCCTGCGGTGGTGGTGCCGCCGCCCTTCGTCGTGGTGCCGCCGCCGGGGTTATTAGCTGGTGCAGCGCCGTTAGCCGTATTAGGGTTAGTGCCGCCCGAGCCGGTGCCGCCGCCCGTTGGGGTCGTGTTGCTGGCGCATGCACCTGATGTGGGGTTGAGCTGGCAAGCTGTCGTGTTGTTGGCACCCTTGCTGCTGCTTGGGATCGCGGGCGCAGTGGTGGGGACCAGCACGGGACTGCCGATGTCCGTCGTGGTCTTGGCCCCTAGCGCAGCGGCGCTCCCTCCGGTGCCGCCGACGCCCTTGCCCTGATTGAGGAAGCAGCTCTTGGGGGCCCCGACCCCCGAGCACAGGTCACCCGGCGTGCCGGGTGTCCTGATTTGTGCCCGAGTTGAGGTGAGGGTATTTGCACCGGAACCAGTCATTGCAGGCCCCATACCGATCTTGCCGTTAGTCCCGCCGTTCGAGGCGGAAGAGCCGGTACCCGCACCGCTGGGGCCGATCTGTCCGGTACCTGAACCGCCGGAACCGGTCTTTCCTGCAGGCCCCATACCGATCTTGCTGCTAGTCCCGCCATTCGAGCCGGAAGTGCCGGTACCCGAACTGTCGGAACCGGTCTTTCCAGCAGGCCCCGTAGCGTTTTTGCCGTTAGTCCCGCTCGTGGAGTTGGTTCCGGTGCGCATTTTGCTCGCCCCGGCGCTCCCAATTTTGCCGGTGCCGGTTTGGCCCACGTTCTCTTTATTCGTGTTCTCTTGGTTCGTGCCCGCGGCTTTCCTCGTGGAGAACCTGCCGGACCCGGATTTGCTTGTTCCGCTTTCCGAGCTGCTGCTCCCTCCGCTGACGGTCCGTTTGCTGAAGCGATTGTCGACGAAGCGACGTCCGGTTCCCTGGCTGCTGTTGGTGCCCGCGCTACGGGTGCCCGCGCTACGGGTGCCGGCGCTCGGGGTGCCGCTGTTAGAGGTGCCGCCGAATTTACGCTGGCCAGCGACGCGAACCTCGCCGGGGTTTATTGCCTTGGCCGTGCTCCTGCCGGAGTCCAGTTCGGTGGTTGTTGCTTTCGCCACCGTTTGTGTCGGGGGCTGCATGATAAGAACCGCCAACGCGAGTGGCACGGGTACGACCCAGCGGAGAACGTCACTCATCATCTTTGTCTCCCAATGTGTTAGAGATAGTCAAAGCATCCGCCGTTTCACTGCTGCCCGAGGCACATGAATGAGCTGATCTGCTTCGTCCATTGCGGGCCCAATTGGGCGTATTCGCCGGGCGGCAACCGCATGGTCTGCCCGCCGTAATCGTCGTCGGAGAAGAAATCCCACGTCCCGCCTTTGACCTGCACGGACGCGATCTCGCCCTTCCAGCCGACATCGCCCAGGCGCGGCTGATTCTCCACCGTGCTCGTGGCCTGGCCGGCGAAGTCTGCGTCGGCGTAGATGGCGACCTCGCATCCGCCGGCGGTCTGCGCCTGGGCGGGCGCGGGTGCCATCGGCTCCGCGGCCAACGCCTGCGCTGCCGCAGCGATCTGCCGAGCCGCAGGTCCCTGAGCCAGGCCGCCCGAAGAACGGCATAGTTGCACGCACTGCACGTCACTGCCGCCGCTCTCCAGCGGAACCTGCTGCCATCGCAGCAGGCAGCCTTCGACGGTCTTGCCGTAGCAGGCCGGGTGAGCGACCGCGATGTAACCCTGCGGTGCGTAATAGTCGGAGCCGAGATAGAGGCCGGGCAGCACGCCCGCTGCCACGAAGCTGCGCTCCACGCCGCCGATCCACACATGCCGCGGGCCGCGGAAGATGGTCACGCTCTGATTGTTGATCGGCGTCGAGTTGGTGAAGACGCCGGCAACGGGGCCTATCCCGCCTTGACCCGTTTTTCCACCGCCGCCAGCGGTGGTGGTGGTGGTGCCACCGCCTGTCTTGGCTGTCGCGGTGCCACCGCCCTTCGTCGTGGTGCCACCGGCACCCGTGCCATCGCCGCCGGCTTTAGTTGTCGTCGTGACCCCGGTGCTTTTATTCGTTGTCGTGATGACCCCGGTGTTGCTATTCGCTGTCGTGGTGATCCCGGTGTTTTTATCCGTTGACGTCGTGATCCCGGTGTTTTTATTATTTATTATCGTGTCCCCGGCATTATCCGTTGCCGTGTTGATCCCGGTTTTTGTATTCTGTGTCGTCGTGATCCCGGTGTTTTTATTCGTTGCCGTCGTGACCCCGGTGGCTTTATCCGTTGACGTCGTGACCCCGGTTTTTCCATTTATTGTCGTCGTGGTCCCGTTGATGTTATTCGTGTTCGTCGTGATCCCGGTGTTCTTATTCGTCACCTGACCGCCGTCTTTTGTCGTTAGCACCGTGACCCCAGTGACATTATTCGTTGTCTTCGTGTCCCCGGCTTTATCCGTTTGCGTCGTTTTCGTCGTGATCCCGTCGACCTTATTCGTTGTCGTCGTGACCCCTGAGGCTTTATCCGTTGTCGTCGTGACCCCGGTGCCCGGGATTTTGATGCCCAAGGGGTTAATTTGTGCCCGAGTTGAGGTGAGGGTATTTGCACCGGAACCAGTCAGTGCAGGCCCCATGCCGATCTTGCCATTAGTCCCGCCGTTCGAGGCGGAAGAGCCGGTACCCGCACCGCTGGAGCCGGTCTGTCCGGTACCTGAACTGCCGGAACCGGTCTTTCCAGCAGGCCCCATAGCGTTTTTGCCGTTCGTCCCACTCGTCGAGTTGGTTCCGGTGCGCATTTTGCCCGCCCCGGCGCTCCCCGTTTTGCCGGTGCCGGATTGGCCCAAGTTCTCTTTGTTCGTGTTCTCTTTGTTCGTGCCCTCGGCTCTCTTCGTGAAGAAATTGCTGGAGCCGGATTTGCTTGTTCCGCTTTCCGAGCTGCCGCTCCCACCGCTGACGGTCCGTTTGCTGAAGCGATTGTCGACGAAGCGACGCCCGGTTCCCTGGCTGCTGTTCGTGCCCATGCTACGGGTGCCGACGCTAGGGGTGCCGCTGTTAGAGGTGCCGCCGAACTTACGCTGGCCAGCGACCCGAACCTCGCCGGGGTTGATTGCTTTGGACGTGCCCCCGCCGGAGTCCAGCTCGGTGGTTGTTGCTTTCGCCACCGATTGTGTCGGGGGTTGCATGATGAGAACCGCCAACGCGAGCGGCACGGGTGCGACCCAACGAAGGGCGTCACTCATCATCTTTGTCTCCACTGTCTTAGAGTGCACGAAGGCTCGGCGAACGATCGCGTGTTGAGGCCTGTTGGTCGTACTTGCCCCAGCTGAACTCTATCGGGTCGGCGATTTTGCCTCTGCGCGCATGTCGTCCGGCGTGTCCGCCCGCTCAGAGCGGCGCCCGCTGCTGATTTGCCGTAAAATATCCGGCCGGACACAGCCTATGCGCACGCCGAAGAATGCCTATGGCGCATCGAGATTCCAATCGCGAGAATGGTTTTCAGGGGTTTTCTCCTCGATCGCGACGAACAGCTTATTGTTGCAGCTTAAGGCCGGCGAACTTGATCACCTTGGACCACTTGGACGCGTCATCGGCTATCAACGATGCGAACGCGACGGGAGAGCCTGGAAGCACTGTCACCCCAAGTTCCTCGAAACGAGTCCTCAGCTTGTTGTCGGCAAGGCCGGAGTTGATCGCGCGGTTAAGCGTCCCGATGATCTCAGTGGGCGTGCCTGCTGGCGCACCGATTCCCGACCAGCCGACGACATCGTAGCCTTCCACGACCTCGCTGATTGTTGGGATGTCCGGAAGTACGCTGGACCGGGACAATGTGGTGACACCGAGTGCGCGCACCTTGCCAGCCTTGATCTGCTCGATCGAAGAGTTGAGCGTGTCGAACATCACCTGCACCTGGCCTCCAATCAGATCGCTCAAGGCAGGCGCGACCCCACGGTAGGGAACGTGTTGCATATCGACGCCCGCCATCATCTTGAATAGTTCACCGGCAACGTGTTGCGGGCTGCCAATGCCCGCCGACGCCATGTTCATCACCCGTCCATTCGACTTGGCGTAGGCGATAAATTCGGCAACGCTTCGCGCCGGGATGCTCGTGTTGACCTCAAGAACCAGCGGCTGGTCATAGAGACTAGCAACAGGGGCGATATCGCGAATGAAATTGTAGTTGAGCTTCTCGTAAAGGGTTGCGTTGATCGTCTGCGACGAATTCACGAGCGCAAGTGTATAGCCATCTGCGGGCGCGCGCACGACCGCCTCCGTAGCAACGTTGCTGGCAGCGCCAGGGCGGTTCTCGATGATGAACGGCTGCCCGAGACGTTCCGTCAGATATTGCCCGATAATGCGAGCGCCGATGTCGGCCGCCCCTCCGGGCGGGAACCCGACAACTAGATGAACTGGCCGCGAGGGATAAGCTTGGGCGGATGCTATAGTGGGACAAACGACTGCACCAGCCGTAATGCTTAGGAAGCTACGACGAGAGTATCGCATTGATCCCTCCGTGTGAGTCCGTTCACTCTGGGTCGGCACAATGGGTAGCCGGCTCTTGCAACGGCCGCCAATTCCATTCCAGTATGCCCTCATAACGGTTGGGACGATGGCCAGTAAACAGAAATGGGACGAGCGCGTTCTGCGGCGGCTCAAGTTGCGGGACCTGCGCGTGCTTCTCGCAATTGCAGAAACCGGCAGCATGGGGAAGACTGCGGCGCAGCTCGCCATATCGCAACCGGCGGTCTCAAAGGCCATTGGCGAGATTGAACACGTTGTCGGCGTGAGGCTTCTCAATCGGACCTCACAAGGGGTCGAGCCAACGCTCTACGGACGGGCGCTGATAAAGTGGAGTATCGCAGTTTTTGACGATTTGCGCCAAGCCGCGCAGGAAATCGAAGCACTTTCCGATCCAGGCTCAGGCGAAGTTCGACTTGGCACGACCGATTCGATGCTCGGCGGCTTTGTCCCAGTGGTAATTGATCGGTTTTCGCGGCAATATCCGAAGGCTGTATTCGAGGTCCTTCCTGCGGCGACATTCGCAGACCAGTACGTGGATTTGCGCGAACGCCGTATCGACTTCATACTCGGGCGATTGGCGGCACCGACCTCAGGCGCGGCCGACCTCGACTTCGAAGTCCTGTTTCGTGATCCAATGTTTCTGGCCGCGGCCGTCGGAAGCGAGTGGCACCGCCGGCGTAAACTTTCCCTTTTAGATTTGTGCAAGGCGCGCTGGAGTATTCCGCCCGACTCGAAGTTTCGTGCGTCCCCTCATAGTCGAGGCCTTCCGGACGGCAGGGTTTGAGCCACCGTCGCACACGGTCGGGTCGAACTCGGTTCAACTCGCAACGGCACTTCTGGCGACCGGCCGATTTGTCGGCGTCTTGTCAGGGTCAACTCTGCAACTTAGCGGGAAGAGGCTTGGCCTGAAGCGGCTGCCCATCGATCTGCCGATACGTTCACTGACAACCGGGATCGTGAGGTTGAAAAGTCGGATGCTGAGTTCCGACCGCGGAGCGCTTCATCGACTGCGCTCGCGATGTTGCCCGGGAGCTCGCGGACACAACATCATAGCTCCTATTGGAAGCCGCCAAGATAGCGGTCCATGTCCGGGTTCTGTGCAGGTTTTCGGCCGTCGGGATGGCGGCCTGACCACGCGCTCCGGCCGCCGGCGGCCGAAAAGCGCCAAGGCACGAAGTCGCGGGAGGTTTGGAACCGGCTTGCAGGTGGCTATGGGGATTTGATGCCAGCGCGGAGGTCGCAGACCACACGCTTGTTCTGGTAGGCGACGTCGCGCAGCCCGCCCGGCAGCGTGTACACGACCTGAAAGTACGGTACCGGCAGGAGCTCCGCTTTGCGGTCGGCCAGCCATCGGCGCGGCTCCGCACCCTGACACTTCGGGCAATGCCGGTCGCGCCAGGAGTTGTAGGCGATCACCGTGTGGCCGCAGGCCGCGTTCTCGCAACGCCCCACATGCCCGCCGAGCGCTGCCGTGCGACAGCGCTCGATCGCGCTCATCACCTTCAATTGTTCGAGGCTGACATGCCCGCGATTGGCTTCACGCCAAGCCGGGCCGTGGTCGCGGAACCGCGACCTCCAGGGCCGGTCGAGCCATTGGCCAGCGGCGCTAGGGCGCCGGCGGCTCCTCGGGCTTGCGTCTCGGACGCCTGCGGTGCGGCGGTCTCAGGTCATCGAGCGGGGTTTCGATCTTGGCGATTATGCCGGTCGCCACGCGCGTGTAGCGGGCCGTCGTCTCGAGCTTATCGTGTCCGAGCAACGCCTGAATCAGCCGGATATCGGTACCGCGCTCAGCAGATGGGTCGCGAAGCTGTGGCGAAGCGTATGCAGAGAAAGCGTCTTGCGCAGCCGGCTGCTTTCGCTGCATCCTTGAACAATCGCCCGAACTGGCGCGTGGTCACTGGCAGCCCCAAACGATCGTTGCGACCGGAAAACAACCAGCGTTGCTCCCGGGCCGGGCTGGCGTCATATCGGCGGCGCAGAGGGTCCATGGCGGGCACCCCTGTTTCAGCCGCTACAGGCGATACATGAGGCGCCGGCAGCTCATCTTGCGCTCGGGCAGCGCTGCGGCGGCTGGTCGGTCGTGGTGCGGCTGCAGAAGGAGGCGATGCGGGTGGCCGAGCCACCCGCCCGTTCGCCGATTGTCGTCTCGATCACTGCGGCGGGGGAATTTCCTTCTCGACCTGGATCGCAGCGACATCGAGCGAGCCGTCGGGCAGCTTGGGGGCACCGGCGACGAATACCTTCAAGCCCGGCTTGAGATCCGCCTTGGTGCCCGGAACCGTGGTGGCGACGATGGTCTTCGGCGTCACGACGATCTTCTTTTCCTCGTCGGGCTTGCCCTTGACCTTGTACTTGACCGTCAGCACCTGGCCATCGACGCCGGCCACCGAGGTCTCCAATGAGCCGTTGGTCATGAAGCTGTTCGGCATCAGGTCCCAGTCGCCGTGAAAGGAGTTGAAGGGCTGCCCGGCCGGAAAGATGCGCAGCTCGACCGCCTCGAGCGTTCCATCGGGGCGCGGCTTCGAGGTGATGGCGACGTTGGTATCGGGCTTGACGTCGGCGAGCGAGGCCTTGACGACGCCGCCGACGCGCACGTTGTCCTTGAGCGCCAGCTTGAGCTCGGCGCCATCGCGCGACTTGACCATCAGGTCGTTGCCGTCGAGCTTCTCGATGGTGCCGCGGACGCGCACGTTCTGCGCCTGGGCCGCGACCGGGCCGAGCGCGAACGTCGCCGCCAATATCGCGGCAGCGAAGATCCGCTGATGTGATTCTCATATCGTTTCTCCCTCATTCAAGGTGCGCACGCGAAATTTGCGCATCCTGTTGTCGTTGGAACAATTGCTGGTCTTTTCGCATGAGACCAAGGCACCGTCGTGGTCGGCCTGGCAGGCAACCCAATCGGGGGCAACCCCCAACCTACGCCATTTCGGGCGCGCGCGAAAGCAGACCTGCGCCACGACCGAACTAGTGGGTCAAAAGTCGTGCCCGCCATGTTGCGACGCGAGAGCCTCCCAACGGTACCGGTCAGCGGTCGGTTGTTGTTCGAGCGTCGCGGCAAGCGCGAGGGCGTCTCCTCGCGGCCCTCCGCGACGCTCACGGGCAACGCAGCTAGGCGCGCGCCGGCACCCGCTTGCCCTCGATCACGGTCCCGGCAGGGAACAGCCGCTGACGGCCAGTGCGCGTGCCTTTGTAGTTGTCGACGAACTCGAACATGCCTTCGCGCAGCTCCAGGATCGCCACATCCGCCGGCGCCCCCACGTTGAGCGTGCCGCGGTTGTCGAAAGACGGGAACACGCGCGCCGCATTGACGGTCGCGCACGCGACCACCTGGCTGAGCGGCATCCCCAGCATGATGAACTTCGATATGACGTTGGGGAAGTCGACCACGCCGGTGGTCTTCGACATGACGTTCCAATCCGTCGAGAAGGTATCGGGCCAGAAACCCTGCTTTACGGCGCGCTCCACCGTGGGCCAGTCGAAATGATCCGCGACCCCGTTGCCGAAGTCGAAAATGACGCCGCGGCGGCGGGCGGCCGCCACGTCCGGGAACAACCGGCCCTGGTCGTCGAGGATGCCGTTCGGCGCCGGCGCGTACATGTGGGTGACGATATCGCCGCGCTTGAGCAGCGGCAGGATGGCGCGCATCGGCGAGACCGTCTGGCCGATGTGGATCATGACCGGCAGATTGAAGGGGGCGGCCGCCTCCTGGGCGCGCCGCAGCGCCTCGAGATCGTTGGCGCCGGCCACGTTTTCCGACAGCCGCGCCTTGACGCCGACGACGACGTCACGATGGCGTGCGATCGCACCTTGGGCCAGGGCCACATTGGCGGCGTTGATGTCGTGCAGCTCGCCCGCCGCGGTGACGCCGGTGCGCGCGATATTCACCAGGAGGCGTCCGATTTGCGGGGCGCCGCGCGCGACGGCGGCCACCTGATCGATGTTGTCGGCGCCGCCCGAGCCGGCATCGACCCAGCCGGTGACGCCGTCCTGCAGGGCCAATTGCGGCCCTTCCTTGCTACGGCCGGCATGGGTGTGGATGTCGATCAGGCCAGGGGCGACGATCTTGCCGCGCGCATCGATGGTTTCCGTGGCGTCGGCCGCGAAGTCGGGGTCGACCGCCGCGATCTTGCCGCCGACGATCGCAACGTCGCGGATGGCATCGAGCCCGACCGAGGGATCGATGACGAGGCCGCCTTTGATGATGAGATCATAGCTCGCCGCGAGCACGTTCGGGACCCGGGCGAATAACGCCGCAGCGGCCGCGGCTGCGGACAAGAATTGGCGCCTGTTCATCATGATCCTCCCGCTTTGCTTGAAAATCATTGCGCAATCAGCCGCCCCGGCTCGGCGAGGAGCCAGCTCGTCGGCACTGAAAACTAGCACACGCCCGGCGGGTCGCGCAGGCGGAAATCTCGCCGTCCAATCACCGGGATGACGCCGGCACCGCGCATCGGCGCACCAGCGGCCTGCAGGCTGCAATCACGTCAGCTCGAGAATTCGATAGGATCCACAATCGAAACCGGAGATGGAGGCGGCATCAAAGCGCGCCAGAAGATGCATGCGCGCGCCGCCACGGCGCAAACGCGACCCTCGGTCGTGCGGGCCGGCAGGCCCCACACAAGGCCTGCCGGCTTTTTCGGTTACAGGGGAGGCGGCGCGATATTGACCACGTCCGTGCTCGGGCCGTTCTTCGGCGCCGGCTTGGTCCAGTGGATGTCGCCTTTGAGGTTGGCGGTCGCGGTTGCGGCGTTCGCGAGCGTGATGCTGAGCTTCGCCTGATCTTTAGGGGCACTGCGCGACAGTTTCCAGCTGGCCACGGTCGCCTTGGTCTTGTCATCGATATGCGTGCCCTGATATCCGTCGCCGGTCGCCGCCACCACGGTGTTTTCGGCCGGGATCGCGAGGTTGATCGTCAAGCCTTCCGCGATCACGCCTCTGCCCTGGACGCCGTTGTTGGTGATCGTCACCGCGTAGGTCACGCCGCTCGGCCCAGTCTCACCCTTGGCGATCTGACCCGCCATCGGCGCGCGTGGCCCGATTTCATCGCGCGCCCAGAAGTAGATTTGTCGCAATTGTCCCTCGGAAAGGCGCGACCTGGAAAAATTGCCCATATCCAGATTGGTGGCGTTTTGTCCGAGGGTTGCCCGATACTGCGGCATCGCGGTCGTGTGGTTGTAGACCAGGTTGGCGAAGCCGTCGAAGTCCATATTGTACGCGCCCAGGCTGTTCCCGCGCGGGCCGTTGAAGGTGGCGCCATGGCACTGGCCGCAGCCCATATTGATCAGGGTGGCTTGGCCCGGAGGAGCGTCGGGCGGAACCTCTACGCGCCATTTGCCGGGGGCCGCCGGCTTCGGCAGCGAGGCGAAGTAGGCGGCGAGATCGGCTGCATCCTTCGCGCTGAGCTGACTTTCGGCGAAAGCCGGCATCACTCCCCAGGGCCGGCGCGCGGCGCGTTCGATCTGTGCGGCGTTCAGCCCCCGGCCTGCAAGGTCCGGCCCGAATGCACCTTCGCCGTTCAGACCGTGGCAGTCCTTGCAATCCGTCAATCGGGGCGCTTCTCGATCCCAATATGCCTTTCCGGCCGCAGCATCGCCCGCAACCTGAGCCGACGCGACAGTTTGCGCGAGCGGTAGCACCAAGCACGCGACCAATATCTTCTTCATGAATTGTCTCCCTCTACAAAGGCGCAGGATTATGCGACGGCGGAACACTCTAACGCCGGAACAACGGGTCTGCCAGTGGCCGAGTCGCCGGGCGCGGCGAGCCTGAGCGGCGGTGGGAGGAAGGCGATGAGATGCAAGCGGCGCGCCGACGCCGTCAGGCCCATGCCGCCCTTGACCCAGTCGAGGGCAAGCGTCTCATCCGGCGCGCGGGGGCACCGGGCAAGCTCGAAGACGGGTCGCGACACGCCTGCCGTCCTCGGCTTGAAAAGTTCCGCCCGAACACAAGTATTTTTGGTCCGCGGTGTCCATTTTTGAACTGACGCAGTCGGGTGATCGCGTGAACCTGAATCGACGGCCGGAGAGCGAGCTTTCGCGACAACTGCTCCCGCGTCGTCAATTCGTTGGGCATGCACCGAGTCAAACCGCTCCGCCAAGCATGGGGCGGGTGCGGCTTGAATACCAACACCACAATACCAACCCCTGAATACCAACACTGTGACGGAGCAACGCCATGGATCGCAACAACGCCACCCAATCCGCGGTGCCAACCTTGTTTCCGCCGGAACTCACCGGTCTGGCGAGAAAACGCTTGAACGCGGTCTTCGAGACGCAGTCCAAGCTGGTCGAAACGCTTCCGGGGCTCAGCCGGGAATGGATGTCCTTCGCGGCGGCGGAGCAGGACCTTACAGCGGATTTGCTTTCGAAGCTGACGGCGGCGCGCTCGATTTCTGAATCGACTGCAGTCTATCAGGAATGGCTCAATCGCCGAATGGAGATGTTCGCGGAAAAAGGACGCAAGCTGTTGGCCGACACTCAAAAGTTGATGGAGGTGAGCGCGCAACTGTTCGCCGTCGATGTGGCGGGCAGAAATCCGGATTCTGCCGGGCCGGCCACGGGACGCACGGCTTAGCGGTCGTCCTCGCGCGTGCGCGGTGGGCTTTGGCGATAGCGATCGCCGCGCACCGTGCCGCCATGCTTTGGTCACACCGCGGTGGCCTGTATTCGGCATCCAGGGGGGTTGAGGTGCGATAATACAGGTCGCCCGACAATGGATACCAAGCTGAACTCCTGTGCAAGCCGATCCGCGCCACGACAGTGATGTCGTCTTGCTGGCACCTGAGGACTGGACCGACGCCGAAGAAGCTCTGTCCAGGCTCGCGCACGTTGCTTCGGACCGGCGTCGCCCCGCGGCGGGATCCGACTTCTCCGCCGGCCCGCGTGTGACCGAGCCGTCGCGGGACACCACGCTTCAGCCGGCCGCCTTGAAGGATGACCCCTTGCCGGCCGATCGGCCTTCGCTCGGCAGGCGAACCTCGCGCAACCTCGCCCGCTTCCTGGCGACGGCGTGCATGGGCGTCGCCGCCACCTTGGCCTGGCAGTCCTACGGCGGCACGGCCGAGCAGATGATCGTGAACTCGGCCCCGCAGCAGCTCGGTTGGTTGTTGTCGCCGCCGGCGATCGAGCCGTCGTCCGGCCGCGAGATCGCCGTCGAACAGCCGAGCTCACCAGCCGTTCAGGCATCGACGCCGCAGGCAGCATCCGCGCCAGTTGGAGCCGTTGCGCCGCCGGCATCGGAAACGGCCGCGTCGCCGGCGCCCACCACCCCGTCTGCCGAGTTGCAGCAGCTGGCGACGATGGCGCAAGACCTCGCCGCCGTGCGGCAAAGTGTCGAGCAGCTCGCCGCCGGCCAGGAGCAGACGGCGCGCGACATCGCCAAGCTGCAGTCGGCCGGGCAGGACATCCGGCGCCGGATATCGGCGCTTCCGCCGGCCACCGCCACCACCGCCGCGCGTAAGCCGGTACCACCGCCGCATCCCGCTTTTCAGTCATTGGCGGCACCGCTCGCGACCGCGCCGCCGGACGCAGCCCCTCCGCCATCGGCGGCGCCCCTCCCGCCGGAGCCGACTTTGCGACCCCCAATGCCGGTGCGCTGAGCGCCACATCGGTTTCCAGGACGCGGCGCCTTCAACAACTCTCTCTGCGGGGCGGGGCAGGCGTTACGAAAACCTTCAGGGAAGCGGGCCGTAAGGGGCTAAGGAAACAGCCGCTTTTGCCGCGAGAATGGCTTCTTCCCGACCATTCCTTTGCCGCAATTGCTCTGTTACTTGACCCGCGCAATTGGGGGATGCGGGTGCGGGGCGTCGAGCTACATATAGCAAGGCTGTTGGGTCGGGGCGGGGGGCGGGGGTTCGCCCGCCATCGCGCTTGATCTCCGCAGGCATTGCCGCGCTGGCCATCGGGTTCGCCATCGGATTGCGGGCCGTACCGCCAGCCGTTTCGGATTCCGAAACGATCCAGCCTCGGAATTTCGACCTTCGGGCTTCGCTCGGATCGCAAGTCCAAGACAATCGGAGATTGCGCGTAGCGAGCTTGGATACCGAGGCCATGTTTCCGTCTGCGACCGGGGACGGGGACGGGGACAGATGGTCCGAGTTCGCCAAGTCGCCCGCGGGCCGCGCTTCATCCGCCGGAGATCCTGCAATCGACGCGCCAGCAGCCTCGTTCGACGAGCGTTTTGCGAGCGCGGTCGAATGGCCCGGCAGTCGCCAAAGCGTGGAGACGGATCAGCGCGTGGGCCGCATGCTTTCGTCCGCGCTCGATCCGGGCGGCGGACATGCAGCCGCCCGGCGTGCCGCCAGCTCGTCCGCCCGAGGCCTTGCAACACTTCCTCCGGTGCCGCCGGCCAGCGCTTCCAAGAAGCTGCTTCGCGTCGCAGACGCGTCCGTTGGCTCGAGCCAGGCCCCCGCCGCCGACGACCACACTGCGATCTATGATATCGCCGCGCAGAGGGTTTATTTGCCGAATGGGCAGAGGCTGGAAGCGCATTCGGGCTACGGCAATTACCTCGATGATCCGCGCTATGTGAGCGAGAAGGATATGGGGCCGACGCCACCCAACGTCTATGACCTCACGTTGCGCGAGGAGCCCTTTCACGGCGTTCGCGCCATCCGTCTTAATCCGGTCGGCGGCGGCAACATGTATGGCCGCGACGGGATGCTGGCGCATTCCTACATGCTCGGTCCCAACGGCCAGTCGAACGGATGCGTGTCCTTCAACGATTATCCCGCCTTCCTCAACGCCGTCTTGAGCGGTGAAGTCAACCGCCTCGTCGTCGTCGAGCACCTCGCGGGCACCCCCAGCCCCATGACGGCCTGGGGATGGATTCCCGAGAAAATCAAAGCCCTTTTCGGGCGGTCCTGAGCGGGGGACGCAGAGTTGGCCGTTGTAGGGTGGGCAAGGCGCGCATCAGGGCGTTTACGCCCGTCTTCGCGGGCTATGATCGCCGTGCCCACGTGAAGTCTCTCCGCAGATTGAACCGCTGCGCGTGGGCACGGCGGACCCAGCGTGGTGCATCACTCGAAATCTAAGGCCGCCTTTGCCCACCCTACGGCAATCCGGCGCCCTTATTGCAGCATCTCGATATAGCCCATCCGGCTCCAGCCCACCATGCGTTTCGGATTGTTCGGATCGACCTCGATGCGTCGCACGTCGGTCTCCGCCGACATGAGCGGGAACTCGGTCCACACGCCGGTTGCCGGATCGAGCCGGCCGAGCTTGTCGATGTGTTGCAGGCCGGTCCGGTCAATGCGCGGCAACGGTTGGTCCGTCATGAGCAGCGCAGACAGCGTCGGGCCCCGCAAAGCAACGCTCCCGGCAGGAGTCCGGATCGCTGTGATCGCCGTCACGAATTGATGGAAAATGGATTTTTGGGCGCGATTGGCCTGAACGTCGGAGGGGTGCCGGCTGACAAACATACGTAACGCCCATACGGGTGCTCGAAACCCCTCGACGGAGAACTGTCATGAAAGACCTCGTAGACCTCATCGATCGCGCGGCCAAGGATCCGGACTTTCTTTCCCGCGTCGTGTCCCCCGACCAGCTCAAGACCGTGCTCGGCATGCCCGACGCGTCGGGGCGGGAGATTGCCGAGAGCCTGAGCGCGCGGATTTCGCACGCCCACGCCGGCAAGAAGTAAGCGCGAGAACGCACCTTGTTGTTTGTTGCGCCGCCGCGTTTTCTCTCCCCCTGCAACAGACCTTGCAGGGGGAGGTAGGGCGGAGAGCGCACCGGTTATGCGGTCGAATAGGGAGGGTTGACCGATGTTGTCGGATAGCGCTTGGACATCCTACCTCTCGGCGCGTCAGACGGCCTTGCAGAGCTGTGCCGATCCGGCCGTCGCCGCGACCTCGATCGGCCGGGCCGAGACCAGGCTGCAGGCCTATTTGGGGATGGGACCCGAGCAAGCCGGGACGCACGCCCGCCGAAGCTTCCTCTATTCCGCCGACGCCGCATTTCATGATCAGCTGCTGGCTTCCGGCAGCGCCGATCTCCTGCGCACGATCATCGAGCGAGCAAGCGTCGATGGCCTCCCGGTGGCGCCGAATCGAGGGTGCGGCGGACTCGCGGTCACGCTGCACTACGGCCCCGCGACCTCGATACTTCCGCTCTGGCTCGCCATGGCGAGCCGGAGGGGAACGATCCGGCAGTTCGCCGTCATCCAGAACTCGCAGAGAAATCCCAACGTGATGCTGTCGGCGGAACGGCACGCCGCGCTCTTCCGCAGCGGATTTCCCTTTGCCGATCTCGATATCGCCAGGCTGGGCGAGGTCGCCGCGCTGCGGCGCGCCCGCAGCATCCTGCGCGAGGGCGGAATTGTGCTGATCTTCGCCGACGGTCAACTGCCGCGGCCGGGCGCGAAGCGAACCGTCACCTGCAGGCTCGGAGCAGGCGCGCTGGTGCTGCCCCAAGGCGCGGAATGGCTCGCCCGCAGTGCCGACGTTCCGTTGCTCCCGCTGCTGCTGCGGCCCGACCGCGACGGCCATCGCCTTTCGTTCTTGAACACCCGTGCGCCCGGGCAGGCGCAGGGCGCGCT
The DNA here is from genome assembly GCA_963744275.1 of uncultured Alphaproteobacteria bacterium. Taxonomy (GTDB): domain Bacteria; phylum Pseudomonadota; class Alphaproteobacteria; order Rhizobiales; family Xanthobacteraceae; genus VAZQ01. Next base: position 442,452 of record CAVUSX010000007.1, on the reverse strand, counting down.
GCAGGCTCTCATCGATGCCGCCATGGACTTCGATCCGGCTCCCTGGTCGCGCTGGTGCTGCAGCGCCGATCATTTTTGAACGGTGCAGCGCCATGGACGAGATGACGGCACTGGAACGATTGCGTCCGCGACAGGCCGAGCACTGCATCGTCGAGCGCCAGCAATGCGCCGCCGCTGCGCCGGTCTACATCCTCAAGGACGCGGGCGGACGCCGTTACATGAAATTGTCCGAGGAGGGGCTGTTCGTGTGGCAGCTGATGGATGGCGAACGCACGATCGGGGATTTGTGCGGGGCCTATGTGAGGCGATTTGGGCGGCCGGCGCCGGACGAGGTCCTGCGCGCGCTCGGCCGTTGGCTCGAGGCCGGGTTCGTCCGGTTCCAGGATATTGACGAGGGCGGGCGCCCGACGCCGCCGACATGGGCCGACGCGGCTGCGCCCGTTGCTCTCGCTGTGCACCCGTTACTGGTGGCTGTCCGACATGGACGGCAAGGTGACGGCGCTCTACCGCGGCTTGCGCGTGCTCTATACCCGGCCCGCCCAAGCCGTCTTGCTCGCCGTCGTTTGCGCCGGCGCGATCGCCTTCGCGGGGCACCTGGCTGGCGGGTCTTGGGCGCCCTTGCAGCAGTCACTGCCGGTTTGGCTCGCGTGTCTCGCGCTTCACGTCGTGGTGCACGAGGCGGCGCATGCCGCGACCTGCAAGCACTTCGGCCGGCAGGTCAATCGGGCTGGCATCGGCTGGTACTTCTTGGCGCCGGTGGCCTTCGTGGATACCAGCGATATCTGGGCGGCCGCCAGGTTGCCGAGAATCCTGGTGAGCGCCGCCGGCCCGTATTCCAATCTGGCTCTCAGCGGCATGGCGGCGCTCGCCGCGCTGCTCGCCCAGCGCTCGCGCGGCGCTGGCAAGACGTGCTCTGGAGCTTCAGCCTCACGGGCTACGTGCTGGCGCTGGTGAACCTCAATCCGCTGCTGGAGCTGGACGGGTATTATGTCGTGATGGATCTTCTGGAGATCCCCAATCTGCGCGCCCGCGGCGCTGGCCTATCTGGGTTCGCGGCTGGGCGGCCGCGCCGCGCCGGAGCCGCGGCTGCGCCGCGTCTTCATGCTGTTCGGCGCCGCCAGCCTGGCGTACGGGATCGCGCTCGGCGTCGGCGTGCTCTCGGTGTACCGCGCCCATATCGTCGACATCGCAGGCTCCTACCTCGCGCATCCCTATGCGCAGGCGATCGGATGGGTGCTCGCCGGCACCATGAGCCTCATCATCCTTCATCGCTTGTGGGATGGGCTGCGGCCAGGGCGCAGGGGTTGATCAGCTGGCGGGAGGCCGGCCGATGTAGCGCCCGAAGCTCTTCCATCCGTCCGGCACTGTTTCGCCGAAGATGCGCCGGAGCATCATGTCGGCCACCACGGGCTTGAAGTGGCTGGGATCGTCCCAAAGCTCCGGCCGGTCCAGCAAATGCCCCGTGTCCGAGAAATCCCAGATCGGAGCGATGCGGCGCACGATGTCGATGGCCTTCGCCATGTCGGCCCAATTGTACTCAGCCGTCTCCTCCAGCGATAACGGCGAGGTCGCAATCACGAGCTCGATATGGTTCTCCCGGCACAGGGACACGATGCGCTCCAGAGCCTGAATGTGGCGCGGGAAATCGACCCGCATCGTCACCCGCTCCAGTTGGTCGCCCGTGCGCGGGTCGACGTTGTCGGCCACCGGCCGATCGGCGTTGTCGGCGGCAGGCGCGCTCTCGGCAATGAGCTCCACTTTCGCGGGCCCGGAGCCGCCGCGCCCCGTCGCGGCCTCATAGAGCGACGGGAAGGTCGTGTCGGTCGCCCTAGCCTGCGGACCGGACCAGGGACCTTGCCGCAAATACGCTTTCACCGTGTTGATCCAGGAGCGGAACACGACCGCGCTCAAATTCTTCCACCAGAACTCCACCGTGCTTTGGCCGGGCAATCCCGGCGGCATCATCATCTGGATCGCCTGATGAGTGGCTTCGAGCCGCCGTCCCAAACTATCCATGTCGAGCAGCAGGAACACCGCCTTGAGATGCTTTCCCTGCGCGGCCTTTTGGTTCGAGACGTATTCCAGGAACGGCAGAAAATCGACCACCATGCCGTCCGGAAACCAGAATGACGCAAAATCGTCCCCCTCCATGCGCGACGACAGCGCGGCGATGGAGAAGGCGCGCGCACGCGACGACCCGAACAGCAGGCTGTCGTTTCCGACCCGAAGTCTTCCGATAGTTCTCGAGACTCGCGTAGCGGAAGTTGAGGTTCGGGGATGCGCCGAATATCCCGGTGCCAAAGACGCCTTGCGGGTCGATCAGAAGATTGGTCGCCACCACGCAGAAAAACGTGAAGAAGGCGCAGAATATCACGTGACAGGCATACCGCCGCGGTGGCATCGCACTTCCTTCAGAATTGATAGTAGAGGAATTCGCTGACCTGCCCCAAATTGATCAGCACCGCCATGGCCATCGCGGCGACCGGGCGCAGCCAGGCCATCGTGGGGCGCCAGGCCAGGAACCCGACCGGGCGCCGCCAGTTCGAGTGAGCTTCGCCTTCCTTGTAGCCGACGATCTCCATCGTGTCGGGAACCAGCAGCGCAACCGCGAGCGCGGCGACGACGGCCATCGTTCCCGCCACCGACCAGGTGGCGCCGATCCATACATTTGCGAAGTCACTCGACAAATAGCCATGGTGGATCATCCAATCGTCGAACTGGGCATGACCCATGGCCGCCATGTGATCCCCGAAGCCCGCCATCGCCTTGACCAGGAGCCAAGCCGTCTCGATATTGGGCGCCCGAAAGAACACGATGGCGAACACAAATGCGCCGAACGTGAACAGCCACCCAAAGAACTCTCGCACCTTGTTGGGACGCGCGGGTCCGATCAGCTGTTGCCATATGAAAGTCAGCACGAGCAGGACGCCGTGTATCGCCCCCCAGATCACGAAGGTCCATCCTGCACCGTGCCAGAGGCCGCCGATCAGCATGGTGACCAGCAGGTTGAGGGCACGTCGGATCGGTCCCCGGCCGCCCGAAACCGAGCGGAACATAGACGAAATCACGCAAGAACCGCGACAAGGTGATGTGCCACCGGCGCCAGAAATCGGCCAGATTGGTCGCGCGCAGCGGAGCGGCGAAATTCAGCGGCAGCCGATAGTTGAACAAAAGCCCCAGGCCCACGGCCATGTCCGAGTAGCCCGAAAAATCGAAATAGATCTGCGTCGCGAAGCCGGCCGCGGCGGTCCAGGCGCCGAAGGCGGTGAAGGCCTCGCCGGCCGCCGCGGAATTGAACGCGGCCGAGACGAAGCCCGATATCGGATCGGCGATGAGCACTTTCTTGACCAGCCCGAAGACGAAGACCGTCAGGCCGAGAGCGATATTGTCCCAGTTCACGCGGTAGCGTTCCGGGTCATCCAGCTGACGCCCGAAGCTCGTCCAGCGCACGATCGGGCCCGCGATCAGATGAGGAAAAAAAGCGACGAACAGCGCGTAGCGACTGAAACGCAACTTCACGCGCCGCCGATAGGCGTCGGACAGGAATGCGATCTGGACAAAGGTGGTGAAAGACAGCGCCAGGGCACATTCGGCGGCAGCGCCTTCGCGCCGGTGAAGATCGACAGGATGAAGTCGGCATATTTGAAATAACCGAGAACGAGCACGTTGGCGACGATACCTGCAATATAGAGCCAGCGTGCCTGGCTCTTGCTCCAGGGCCGAGATGCGGCGCGCCAGCGAGTAATTGACCAGGATCGAAAGCATCGGCAGAACCACGAAGGCCGGATTCCACCAGGCATAGAACACGAACGACGCGACCGTCGTGCCATATACGGCGGCATCGACGCTCCAGCGCGCCAAGGTGAAATGAAGAACGACGACGATGGGCAAAAATATCAGGATGAAAGGCAGGCTATTGAAAAGCATGGATTGACCAACGAACTCATAGATCGACCAAGGAACTCATCGCCGCCGCAAGGGTGCTTTGCCGGGCCTGCATAGGACGATCAAATTGTCATAAGCCGTTCACAACAGCGTCCCCGACAGCGTCCACGACCCCGGCCGAATTGGTACAGCAAAGGTCGACACGGTCAATATGATTTTCAGGCTGCGAGGATCACGCCGTTGCGGCCGGCCTTCCTCGTCCCATCACGCGACTATTGGTCCGCTCGCCCGGCGCGCCACCGCGATCCCGGCGAGCACGATGACGGCGCCCACGGCTTGCAGGGCGCCCAATGCCTCGCCGAGCCAAACCCAGCCCAGGACCGCGGCCGTCAGCGGCTCGATCAAGATCGCCAAGGACGAGAACGAGGCCGGCAGATGGCCGAGCGCATAGGCGATCAAGCCTTGACCGATCGCCTGGCTGATCCACGCCAAGGCGAAGAGCGCGACCCAACCGCGCGCGGTGACCGGCAGCAAGCTTTCACCCGACAACAGGGTCGCCGCCAGCAAGAGGACGCAGGTCACGGCGCTCGAATAGAACATGATGGTGGAGGCAGGAATGCGATGACGCAAGCGCGCGACAGCCACCACGTAGCTGCCGAAGAAGCAGGCGGTGATCAGCCCGAGCATGTCGCCCAGCACGTAGCGCGCCCCCAACGCCGCGCTTGCCATGCATCAGCAGCGCGCCGCCGCCCATCGCCAGCGCCATTCCGGCGAGGAACGGAGAGGTGACGCGCTCGCGCAGGTAGAGCCAGGCGCCGGCCGTCACGATGACGGGCGCCAGATTTGCGAACAGCGTGGCATTCGCGACCGTGGTGGTGGTGATCGACCAATGCCAGAACAGGATATCCCCGGCGAACAGAATGCCCGGCACCGCGATAGGAAGCCATTCGATCCTGGCCGTTGCGCGCGCCGTGTGCCGTTCTTCCCAGCGCATCCATAGCCACAGCAGGGGCAGGGCCAGCAGCAGGCGATAGAACCCGGTCGCAATCGGCCCGAGCTCGGACAGGCGCACGAATATCGGCGAGAAGCCGATCGCGATGCCGCCGGCCAGCACGGCCGGAAGCGCCAGACGTCGGGGCTGCAGCGGCACTTGCGCAAACGAGGACATGGTGTCGCGCGTCGGCGTGGACTCCGGGATGGCGCGACCCGTTCCTAGAGCTTCGCTCGGTCTGCGCCGATCATGGATTGCAGGACCTGATCGGATATCTCTTTGACGGCTCCGGGCGAGTGCGACAGAAAGAGCGTGTTGGTCTTGTCGCTTTCCCCGATGGACTTGATCGTATCGAAATATTGCGTGACCAGGACCAGCTGCATGACTTCCGAAGTGGATGTGCCGCCGACGACTTTCTGAAACTGCTCGATCGAGCCTTGCAGCCCCTCGATGATGGCTTTTCTCTGGTTCGCGATGCCCTGCCCCTGGAGCGCCTTGCTTTCGGCTTCGGCTTCGGCCTTTTTGACCACCAGGATTTTCTCGGCCTCGCCGCGCGCGTTCGCGGCCACCTGCTCACGCTGGGCCGCATTGATGTCGTTCATGGCGGATTTCACTTTGGCGTCCGGAACGATGTCGGTGACCAGCACATTGACGATCTCATATCCGAACCCGGCCATATCGACATCGAGCTCCTTCTTCACCGCCGCCGCGATGCCGGATTGGCTCGCGAACACCTCGTCCAAGGTCATGCCGGGGACATGCCCGAGAATGACCTGCTCGACATAGGACTTGATCTGCTGGGCGGGGTCGGACAGCTTGTAGTAGGCGTCGAAGGCCTTTTCGGGACGCACTCTATTCTGGACGGAAATCGGGATGGTGACGAACACGTTGTCTTTCGTCTTCGTCTCCATCGTCAAAGTGATCTGATTGACGCGCAGGCTGATCCTGCCGGATACGCTGTCGATGAACGGCACTTTCCAGTTCAAGCCAGGTTCGGCGACGCGAAGAAACTTTCCAAACCGGGTGATGACCGCGACCTGGGCGGTGTTGACCGTGAAGAAGCTCCCCAGAATTGTCGAGAGCACGAAGAAAGCCAAGAACGCGACAGCCCCCAAGCCGAGGATCTCCATTTCGTGCTCCAATTCCTGCTCGCGGGATCACCGCAGCGCGTTTGGTTCATTCAACGAGGGCAGACGGCGCGCAGACCACGAGGCGCGTCGACCGTGCGCCTGTATGATTGAGAAAGCCGAGCGGCGCAAGACGCCGCTCGCGCCCTCGAACGGCGCCATATTCCGACCTCGGCGAGGTGGCCGACGCGGGCCGCGGGCGGCGCGAGCGCCTGCCCCCGTGCGCACCGACGGATGGCGCGGTGGGCGCCATATGGACGCCTGTCGCAGTGCAATATGGTGAGCACCGTCCGCGCCCGTTCTCAACAGCCACGATGGACGTCACGATCGAGCCTGCTTCCCCGCACGGCGGGAACCGCGTAACCTCATGCGCAGAGCCGCCAGCCGGACGTGCCGAAGTCCGCTTTCCAGTGGCAGCCACATTGCCGTCGGCGGGCATCATTTTTGTGACTGCCGTCTGCTTTTTCGGCCCGAACCGCATTTTGGTTCGCCTCGCCAAGTCCTGATTTGCTTCGCCGAGCGCTCGCCGGTCTTCGCCAGTCATCGCCGGTTTTGGGCCGTGATCAGAGGGAGAACCATCATGCTGTTCCGAGGCTTGATCGGTGCGGTCGCCGCCATGGCGATGCTGATCGTGACCGGTTCGGGGGCGCGGGCGTTCGATGACGCGCAATACCCGAACCTGAAGGGCCAGTGGCTGCGGGCGCGCCCGCCCGCAGGCGTCGTCGGCCAGGCCCCGTTCGATCCGGACAAGTCCTGGGGCCTCGCCCAGCAAGCCCCGCTGACGGGCGAATATCAGAAGGTCCTGGAGGCGAGCCTCGCCGATCAGGCCGCCGGCGGACAGGGCTTCTGGCCGAGCGCCAAGTGCCTGGCGGTCGGCATGCCGGCGATCATGGGGCCGTTCCAGCCGATGGAGTTCATCGTGCTGCCGGAGGTCACCTATGTGCGCATCGATCACAACCGCGATACGCGCCGGCGGATTTTCACCGACGGACGCGACTGGCCGGCCGACGTGCTGCCGAGCTTCGACGGCTACTCCATCGGCCGCTGGCGCGATACCACCGGCAACGGCCGCTTCGACACGCTCGAGGTCGAGACCCGCTACTTCAAAGGCCCGCGCGCCTTCGAGCCGAGCGGCATGCCGCTGCACAAGGACAACCAGACCATCGTCAAGGAGCGCATCTATCTCGACCGGGCCGATGCGACCCTCCTGCACAACGATATGACGGTGTTCGACCATGCGCTCACGCGCCCCTGGACGGTGGCGAAGAAATACCGGCGCGACCCCGCCGAGGAGCCGTTCTGGCCCGAATACATGTGCGGCGAGAGCACCGGCCTCATCTATATCGGCAACGACATGTACTTCCTGAGCGGGGACGGCAACCTGATGCCGTCCAGGAAGGATCAGGCGCCGCCCGACCTTTCGTATTTCAATCAAACAAAGAAGTGACGGCTCGAGACGAGAGCCGCGGTGACGCGGCGCGCCGCAATTCCCGGGAGGACATCATGCTTCGTCAACACTTGCTGGGTGCCACCGTGCTCGCCGCCGCGCTGCTGGCCTTCGCGCCGGCGCGCGCCTTCGATGAATTGAGATATCCCGACCTCAAGGGCCAATGGGTGCGGGCCCGCGTTCCCGGGGTGAGCGGCCAGCCCGGCTATGATCCGACCAGGAACCAGGGTCTCGCCCAGCAGGCGCCGCTCAAGCCCGAGTTTCAGGCCATCCTCGAGGCCAACCTCAAGGACCAGGCGACGGGCGGGCAGGGCGGCGATCCGACCTATGCCTGCATCTCGCCCGGCATGCCCCGCATCATGAATCCCTATGGCGACATGGAGATCGTCATCACGCCGGACACCACCCATATCCTGCTCGAGCACATCCACAACTCACGGCGCATCTTCACCGACGGGCGCGACTGGCCGAGGGGCTATACCGAGGCGACCTACCGCGGCTATTCCATCGGCAGATGGCTCGACACCGACGGCGACGGCCGCTTCGATACGCTGGATGTCGAGACGCGCAATTTCAAGGGTCCGCGCGCCTTCGACGCCGCCGGCATCCCGCTGCATCCCGACAATCAGACCGTGGTGCAGGAGAAAATCCACTGGGACAAGAGCAAGCCCGACACCTTGACCGACGAGATCACCACCATCGACAACGCGTTGACCCATCCGTGGACCGTCACCAAGACCTACACGCGCGAGCACGTGGCGCAGCCCGAATGGTTCGAGGAAGTCTGCGCCGAGGGCAACAACCACATCGGCATCGCCGGGCAGAACTATTTCATGAGCGGCGACGGCCGTCTGATGCCCGCCAAGAAGGACCAGCCGCCGCCGGACCTGCACTATTTCAAGCCGCCGCAGAAGTAACGTGCGGCTTTGGGGCCGGCGTCACTGGATGCCGGCCATCTCGGCGTAGCGGAGATCGACAAAGCGTTCCGGCGCCGGCAACGGCTCTTTCAATATCCCGTAGCGGCCGTGCAGCGCGATCATCGCCTTGAGGGCGTCCATGTCGATCTCACCCTGCCGCGGCAGCACGTGGTTCTTGTCGTCCCAAACATAAGAGAGCATCTCGCGCGCCCGGTTCTCGGGTTGGGCGGTGAGCTCCATCGCGGCCTTGACGACGTCATCCCGATTGCGCGGGTCGTGAATGAAGCGCGTCGCGGCGGCTGTAGCCCGCAGGTATCTCACCACGACATCGCTATGGGCCTGCGCCCAGGAGCGATCGACGATCTCGACCACGTAGAGGAGCGGACCGGTCTCGATGTGCATCGCCAGGGTGTGGAATCCGGCGTCGAACGCCGCGAATACGGCGGGCTGGGATAATGAGCCCGCCGCGCAGGCGCCGGACCGCATGCAGGCGACGCGCGGCTCGGAGCCGCCGATATACTTCATCTCGACGGCTCCGTCCGCGAGCCCGTGCATCTCCATCAGCTTGCGGGCGGTGAGGGTGATCGGGTCGATGGCGGAAGGCTCGACCAGGTCCTTGCCCTTGAGATCGGCGAAGGTCTTGATGTCCGGGCGAGCGACCATGAAATAGACCGGATTGTTCACCACGGCGGCAACCGCGACGTAATTGCTTCCCTTGAGCACCTCATCGATCAGGAACGGGGCTTGTCCCCGCGTCATGTCGAAGTTGTCCCGGTTCGCCACCATGGCGGAACGATTGCCGGCGCGGTCCGCCCCGCTCAGAAAACGCACCGGCTGCAGCTTTATTCCCTCGCGCGCCAAAAACCCCTGGCGTTCGGCGATCACCTGCGACAGCGCATTGATGTTGCGCTCGGTGTCCACGCCGTAGCGAATGGTATAGGGCGCCTGCGCGGCGGCCGTGTCGCCATATCCGACGGCAACACCGAGCGCCGCAAGCATGCCGATCGTCGCCGAGCGATGTCGCCGCGCGTTCCAGCCCATGCGGTGGTGCTCCTCTAGCTCCAGGGTCGCCGTCAATTCGGGGGCGGCTTGAAATATCTCAAATCGGGAGGTGGTTCATCCTTCCGCGCCGGCATCAGAAAGCCGTTGCCTTCGCTGCTGATGTAATAGTTCTCCTTGCCGATCACGATGTGATGGTTGTTCTCGTTGCAATTGTCCTCGAACCATATGACGTTGCGGTCGCGGCGGTAGCGCTTGTCCACCGTCCAGGGATGCGTGAAGGCGTTGTCGATGATGGTGATGACGTTGTGCATGATGTCGCGGTTGGCCTTGTCGAGCGAGATCCTCTCCTTGACCACGGTCTGGTTGTCGTCGGCCAGCGGGATGCCGGTGGATTCGACCGTGCGCGGTCCCTTGAAGTTGCGGGTCTCGATCTCGAGGGTGTCGAAGCGGCCGCCGCCGGCGCTATCGGTCCATCTCCCGATCGAATAGCCCGCGAAGCTCGGCTCCTCGTTGCGGGGGAAATCGCGCCCGTCGGTGTAGATGCGGCGCGGCATGAACGCCTCGAAGTTGATGTAGGTGAGGGCGGGGAGGATGACGAACTCGATCGGCTCGATCGCCGCCATCATCCGCGGCATGCCGTTGGTCATGCAGGTGAAGCGGTTGTCGAGGCCCTGGCCGCCGCTGCGCTGGTCGGCGATGCTGGCCTCGAGCTTCCTCTGGTATTGCGGGGTGAGCGGCGCCTGCTGGGTGAGGCCGGGACGCTTGTCCTGATCCCACTGAATTCCGACCCCGCGCGGCCGCAGCCATTGGCCGCCCCAATCGGGATATTTGCTCACGTCCTGCCCCGCCGCAGCGGTCATCGCGAGCGCCAGCGCGCCGACGAGCGCGGCGGCGCCGATCGAGATTCTGCCCGGCATGATGATCTCCCTCGCAGCTTTTCTGACGCAGTTCGACAGGAGCATACACCCTTCGTGCCGGCACGCGGAAGAGCACAGGCGCGATCAGGGCGCAGGTGCGATCAGGGCACAGGCGCGATCAGGCGCGCAACGCGATCAAGCCTCAGCGCGCTTGACCGCGTGACCGGAACGGCGTTGCGGCGGCGGAGGGTGGCCCGCAAAGGGCCGGTGTCGGGCCGTGCCGGAGGCGGGCGCCGGCCCTTCAGCGCTCAAAAAACCTGTGCTACAAAGATTGCGCACCACCGGTCTTATCTGGAATCCAATCGCGGCCTTGTTCCAGTCCGCAACGCTTGGAGCCGCATGCAGCCGCCGCGACGATGATCAAGGAGGCGCCGATGATGGATCCGATCCGACGCAACATATTGACGACGGGCGCCGCGGTGACGGCGGTGGCGGCGACGTCGCGCGTGTTTGCCCAGCAGACGGGGCAGGGCGGAGCCGCCATGTCGTTCTACGAAAAAGGCGCCGTTCGCATCCACTATGAGGAGGCTGGTTCCGGCTTCCCGTTGTTGATCATTCCGGGCGGGGGATTGAACTCGACGATCGCCGGCTTGAACGGGCGCGCCCTTCAACCCGATCGAGGAGCTCAAGGCGGAGTACCGCTGCATCACCTCGGACCTGCGCAACGCCACCGGCGGCCAGTCCTCCGGTCCGCTCGAGATCGATCGGCCGTGGGACTCCTATGCCGATGACCAGCTCGGCCTGATGGATCACTTGGGCATCGACAAGTTCATGGTGATGGGCTTCTGCATCGGCGGCCCCTTCGTCTGGAACCTGTTGAAGCGGGCGCCTGATCGCATCGTGGCCGCCGTGCTGGCACAGCCTAGCGGCTCGCGTCCCGAGGCGCGCGACGCGTTCTACCAAGGCAACATGAAGAACTGGGGCCCGGCCCTGACGGCGCGCCGGCCCGAGATCACGATGGAGATGGTCGACAAGTTCCTGACCAGGATGTACCGCACCAACCCGGATTTCGTCTTCACGGTGACGCGCGATTTCGTGCGCAATTGCCGCACCCCGGTGCTGATCCTGCCGGATGATATCCCGGCGCATCCCTACGCCGTCGCCATGGAGACCGCGATGCTCGCCCCGAACGCCGAGGTGAGCATGTTCCCCTGGAAGGAGCCGAAGGAACGGATTCCCCTGGCGGTGCGCCAAATCCGCTCGTTCCTGCGGGCGCACCGGCCGGCTTAGGTGGGGAGGGATTTGGGAGCCGGCGTGCCGAGCAACAAATGGGCGGCGCTGGGTGTTGCATGCGGACCGCGCCGACGCTCGCAGATGACGGCTCGCCCATGCGCGCCATGGCCTGTGCGGGGCGAGTGCTCTATGTTTGGGACGAGGCCGCGCCTTCGGCGGCCGCCAGGATAAAGGGAGGACAACATGACAACATCACGCTTCGCCACTGCCGCCGCCGCATCGCTGCTCGTCGCCTTGCTCGGATCTCCGTCCGGTGCCGACGTCATCTCGGAATGGAGCACGGCGGTCGTGCCGCCGCCGCCGGCGCTCAAGGAGGTCACGGTCGATCCCGCCACCACGGCGCTTCTGTTTCTCGACATCATGAAGGCCGGCTGCAGCGCGCGCCCGCGCTGCGTCGCCGCGGTGCCGAGCATGAAACGGCTGCACGACGAAGCGCGCGCGCACAACATGGTGGTCTGGTACAGCCTGGTCGGCGCCGGCGGCAAGGCGAAGCCCGACGACATCATGGACCCGGCGATCAAGCCGCGCGACGGCGAATGGTACCGCCAGACCGGGACCGACAAGTTCCTGGGCTCCACGCTCGAGCCGACGCTCAAGCAAGCCGGCATCAAGACCGTGATCATCTGCGGCAACTCGTTCCAGGGAGCGACCGTCGGCACCGCTCAGGAGGCGGCCCAGCGCGGCTACAAGGTCATCGTGCCGGTGGACTGCTCGGCCGGCGAGGACGAATATCACGAGCAATATGCCGCGTACCATCTCGCCATAGGCAGCTGGGTGGGGGTCACCAGCAACGTCACGCTGACGCGTGCTGCGATGATGAAATTCTAGAGCCGCGCCAGGCCCGACCGGGACGCGCCCGGGCGGGCTTCGAGGTTGCCGGCAGGCGTCCGCCCGGTTGGAACCGGTGCGGCGCCGCCCAGCCGATCGCTGCCATTCACATCCCGTTCATTGCCGCAGGCTCCTAATGACGACGGGGGTCGTCATAGTCCGGGAGTAAGAAGATGATCAGCAGATTGTCTGTAGCGGCCGCCCTGGCGGTTATGCTCGTTGGCCTCACGCCCGCGCTTGCCGCCCGCGGTGTCGGCAGAGGCGCTCATGTCAGCCGGAACGTCCACATCAACAGGAGCGTTCACATCAACAGGAACGTTCACGTCAACAGGAGCGTTCACGTTACCAGGAACGTCCATGTCAATCGGGGCGTTGTCGGCCGACGATACGGTCCCGGCATCTGGTATGGGACGGGAAGGCGCTTTTGGCGTGGCCGGTGGTATCCCTATGGGGTCGGCTCCTGTTGGGCTTTGGCTCCCGTGGGCTATGTGTGGATTTGCCAATAGCCGACCCATGCGGGAAGCGGTCCCGGGCGGGTGACGGAGGCTAGGCAACCGTCCCCGACAACACGCAGCGTAAGACCCCGACCGCGGCCGCGCCGGATGTTCCGCGCCGGCCGCGTTATTGCTCGGGCTTGGGCTCGTTGTCAGGATTGCCCAGCTGCGTTCCGTCCGGCAGCTTCACCGCCAGGAACTGGCCACCATGGCCCTCCTTCAGCGGATGCATGGTCACGGAGACGTTCATGCCCGGCTTGAGCGTCTTGGGCACCCAGCCCTGCCGCGCCAAGCCGCCGGGGCCGCCCATCTCGATCGACCACTGCTCGGCCTGGCCGTCGCTATTGGCCACGATCATCTGGATGAAGGCGTGCGGGTTGGTCCACTGGAATTCCTTGACGGTGCCCGCCAGGGTGACTTTCTTGCCGGCATCGAACATGGCGAAGGAGTGATGTGCCACCGCAGGCATCGTGCAAACCGCAACGGCGATACCCGCGAGGCCGAGAGCTTTGAAGGTCATGGGCGCCTCCCGGTTCATGATTTTCGGCGACGGGCGCCTTGCGCCGGAACCCGCCGCCACGACGCCATCTCAGGCGTAAGTCGAAATAATGTCAATCGGCGCCCGCAAGGCGTGCTTGGGTTTTTGCAACGCCGCAGGACCCGGAAGGGGCTGTTTTTTCGCCGGGGCGGGGTGCTAACCTCGACGAGACAATAGAGCAAATGTCTGGGGAGTTGTGTTTCAGGGAGTCTGGTCTGATGGGCAATCCTTCTGCGCGCCCCGGCTTGGTGGCTACGTGCTTGATGGCCGCCGCATTGGCCGGGGCGGCGCTCGCCGTGCCCGAACCGGCCGTCGCGGCCGACGCGGCGCCGGATGTTTTCGGAACCTTCTGGGTGACCCGATACGACGCCAAGATCCAGATCGTCGGTGGGGGCGAGCTGCCGCTCACCCCGGCAGGCAAGGCCGCCTATGAGATGAACATCGCCGGCCTGAAGGACGGCTCGATCACGGACGCCTCCCGCCGTTGGTGCGTGCCCGGCGGCCTGCCGCGCGCGCTCGCCAATCCCTATCCGTTCGAGATCATCAATGCGCCGCACGGGCAGGTCACGTTCGTCTACGAGCTCAGCCACATGGTCCGCGCGGTCCAGATGGATCAGCCGCTGCCGAGCGACAAGGAGCTGATCCCATACCCCTATTTCAACGGGCATTCGGTCGGCCGCTTCGACGGTGACGCCTTGGTGATCGAGACGGCAGGCTTCAACGAGCGGACCTTCATCGACGTCAACCGGCGCACCGCACACCGACCTCTTGCACACCATCGAGCGGATCCGCCGGATCAGCCCGACGGAGATCGAGGATGTGGTCACCATCCACGATCCGGAATACTACAGCCGCGATTGGCAGACGCGCTTCGTCTACCGGCAGCACGACGACTTGCGCATACAGGATTATGTCTGCGGCGAGCAGAACCGCGACATTTCCTCGGTTCCCGGCGTGCGCCGGCCGTGAGGCGGCCCGCTACCGCTGCGCCGACGTGACGGACCCGCGGGTCAAACCCGCGCGTGATGGCGGAAATCGGCGAGCCTCAGAAATCCGGCTTGGTCGCCTCCGGCAGGGGCTTGTGCGCCATGCCCATGAAGGTGTCCGGGTTGTCGGCGCAGACCGCCTCGGTCAGCGGCCCGTCCTCCGGGGTCGCCAGCTGGACCAGGTTCCGGGCGGCGGATTTCTTGGACGCCACCAGCTCGTACTTCCGGTAACGCTCGATGGCGTCCCACGGCATCGTGAAGGCGCCCGGATCCTCGACGTGAACGTTCACCTCCAGGATCTCGCCGTTGTCGATCAGGTGAAAGCGCTCGATCACGTGCAGCTGCGCGGTGTGCGGCGTCTCGAATCCGTCGACGAACGTGCGGTCATTGAGCCCGATGGTGTCGACCACCAGCGTATCGCCCTCGTAATGGCCGATGGATTCGCCGTACCACGACGGCTTGAGGTTGTCGGAATGCTTGTCCGCCAGATAGATGTGGCGCACGTCGTTGAAGCTCGACGTTATCATCACCACTTCCTTCGGCCCCTGGACGAAGTGCATCGGCCGCGTCATCGGCTCGAGCAGGAATGCGGGAACGCCCATCGGCCAGCAGATCGCATGCTGGGAGAACACCTGCTTGCCGGCGAGGACGGCCTCGTTGCGCTCGCGGATCTTCTCCCGCGCCCAGGGCTGCAGGATGGGATTGTCGAGATCGGCCACGGAGGTGGTCGGCTGCTTTCCGGTGGCGCGGAACTCGTCGTTGGAGACGTGCGGATGCGCGGGGTCGTTCACCACGGGGCCGGGACCGCTCGGGGGCGGGATGAACTCGCGGTTATAGGCGAACCATCCGGCACTCGGGTTGGGCGCGAAATCGGGCCGTGAGGCGCCCTGCGCCATCGCCAGGCTCAGGCTGCCGGCCAGGCCAACCGCGCCGGCGAGAACGCCTGCCGTGAAGCTTCCTGCATGTTTGGACATCGGAACCTCCTGTGCGACACAGTCAGCCAATATCGCGCGACGCACTATACCAATATGGGCACCGGGATTCGAGCGCCGTGAAGGAATGCCCGGGCCTCGCTGCGCCGCTTGCGGCCGCCGCGAGGCCGGCGAGTTGATCGCCGCCGCTATTGCGGCATGAGGGCGAACGTCCACAGCGAGCCGCCGGTCGGAACTTTGCCGCCGACGGCGCGGCTGGCCAGGATGCCGCCCAAGCCGGAGGCGACCGTCACATATTGTCGGCCGTCATGGGTGTAGGTGATCGCGGTCGAATTGATGCCCGAGCTGGTCTGGAACTGCCAGAGTGTCTTGCCGGTGTCCGCATCGAGCGCGAGGAATTCGCCGGTGAGCTTGCCGGTGAACACCAGCCCGCCGCCGGTCGCCAGCATGCCGGCCGAGCTCGGCAGGTCGCTCAACGGCACCTCCCACTTGCGTTGTCCGGTGAGCGGATCCATCGCGATATAGTAGCCGACCACCTGGCCGGGCTCGATCCGCGGCTGACGCGCGTTCACGCCGGTGGAGTTCTCGCCGATCACCTGCGGCCTGGGCGGCGCCAGCTGCTGGACGCGCGGCACGTCCCACGGCGCCGCGTAGACCAGCCCCTTGGTCGGATCGAGCGCGATCGGCACGGCGTTCGAGCCGCGGGAGGGAAGGATCTCGACTTCCCCGCCGGCCAGGAAGTCCTTGTAGACTCCGGTGAGCTGCGGGCGGCCGCTGGCGAGGTCGATGCCGCTCGCCCAGTTGACCTTGGTATAGGGATGCGCGGTGATCAGCTTGCAGTTGGTGCGATCCAGCACGTACATGAAGCCGTTCTTGTTCGACTGGATCATCACCTTGCGCATCTGACCGTCGATCGGCAGGTCGGCCAGCACCTGCTCGTCGGTGGCGTCCACGTCGTAAACGTCGTTCGGCGTGTACTGGTAGTAGCAGACGATCTCGCCGGTCTTCGGCCGGATCGCGAGCACGCTGTCGTATAAAGGCTGTCGCGCGCCTCGCGCGGCCGCGGATCGTAGGGCTCGGCATTGCCGACGCCCCAATAGACCAGGTCGAGCTGCGGATCGTAGGAGCCCGAGCGCCAGAGCGAGACCGCCGCCGTATTTCCAGGCGTCGCTGTTCGCCGGCCAGGTCTCCGAGCCGGGCTCGCCCGGCGCCGGAATGGTGTAGCGGCGCCACAGCTTCTCGCCGGTATCCGGGTTCCAGCCGTCGAGGAAGCCGCGCGTGGTGGATTCGCCTCCGGCCACGCCGGAGATCAGCACGCCATTGGCGACGATCGGCGCGCCGCTCGAGTGATAGCCTTCCTTCCATTCGGCGAATTTCTTGTTCCAGAGCACCCGACCGGTCTTCATCTCGAGCGCGACGAGGTGGTTGTCGACGGTGACGCGGAACAGCTTGCCGTTGTAGATCGCCGGCGCGCCGCGATAGATCGCGCTGCCCGCGCGCGTCATTGCCGGGCTCGGTCTGCACCGGCGTGCGCCAGATCTGGCGGCCGGTCGCGGCGTCGATGGCGAAGGTCCACTTGGCGTTGATGGCGTAGATGACGCCGTCATAGACCACCGGGGCCGCGAGCTCGCCGAGGTCGTTCATCAGGCTCGTGCTCCAGACCGGCACCAGGCGCTTGACGTTCGATTTGTCGATTTGGGCGAGCGGGCTGTAGCTCTTGCGGTCGAGCCCCATGCTCTGGGTCAGGACATTGTCGGTGTTCTTGCCGTCGCTGTTGAGGTCTTCGGTCGTCTGCCCCGATGCGAGCGTGGGCGAAAGTGCCAGCACCGGAAGTGCCAGCACGGTCGCGAGCAGCCAGGCTTTGCGCATGATCATCCTCCCTGAACGAGCGTTCCGCTCATTTTGGCCTTGGGGAGAATACTGCCCAATTTCGCGCCCGATGTCCGGCCAAAAATCACCGGTCTCGAGCTTGTCCCGAAGCCGGCGGCGGACGTCGTCGCTTGCGGAAAATCGACCGTGGTCATGGTCTTGCCTGGCGCTGCGACTGGCTTATCCTGGCGCTGTGATCGAATTGGTCGCCCATTCGAGGAGACTCGAGCTTGCTCCACTTCGGCTCCGACAAGATCAAGGATGAAGCTCTTCTGGTGGCGCGCGTGCTGCTCGTTGCGCTGTATTTGCTGTCCGGCTGGAGCAAGTTGACGGACTATTCCGGGACCGTGGCTTTCATGACGCAGGAAGGTGCCCCGGTGCCGGCGCTCGCCGCCGCCGTGGCGATCTTCATGGAGGTTCCGGTCGCAATCGCGATCCTGGTCGGTGCGTTCACGCGCCCATTGGCGGTGCTGTTGGCGCTTTATACGCTGGGAGCCGCGTTCATCGGTCATCACTATTGGACGATGACGGGGGCGGCCCAGCTCGACAACTTGATCCATTTCTACAAGAACGTCAGCATTATGGGCGGTTTCCTCCTCTTGTATGTCGCCGGCCCGGGCAAATATTCGCTGGACGCCAAATTCGGATTGTGAGGGGCCGATAGCGATGCACGGCTGTGTCTGGCGGGCCGCATGGGCTGCGATTGTGATTGCGCTATGCGGGCCGGCGAGCGGCGCGGTTGCGGCGGGCCGCTTGCACGAGCTCGCGCAGAACGTTTCCAACGGCGGGGGAGGGAACACCGAACAGGGCCGGTCGCCCGTTGCCGCAGCGCCGGCGGCATTGCCGGCCAACGCGCCCGAGCAGATCAGGCAGGCGCAGACCGAGCTCAAGCGGCTCGACTGCCTCAAGGGCCGCATCGACGGCAAGCTGGGCGACCGGACCCGGCAGGCCGTGAGGAAGTTCTGGGCCAGTGCCAAACAGCCCGCGGTCGAGGTCGAGATCACCGACCAATTGATCGCCGACCTCAAGGAGCGCGGCGACTTGTTCTGCCGGCCGCCACGGCCATTCTTCTCGGTCGGCGGTCGCGCCGGAGGGCTGCCGCCGTTCATCGCTCCGGGCGCCCGGCCGGTTCCGGCCCCGGTTCCGGCAGTGCCTGCGCCTCCCGCCGCGGCGCAATAGGAAACCGAACCGCGCCGGTGCTCGCCGCGAACCGCGAAGCCGCCGCGGTATTGTGCCGATACGGAGCGCGGAACTACACTCAGGCACGGCTCGGTTCAGAAGCCGACAACGGGAGGAATCGATGAGGCACCTGCTCACGACTGCGCTCATGACCGCCGCTTTCGCGCTGCCGCTTTCCGCCGCCGCGCAGGAGCGTTACCCGGCGCTCACTGCCGACCAGCTGAACCCGGAACAGAAGGCTTATCTCGAAAATTTGCAGAAGCCGCCGCGCAGCAACACCACGGCTTTGAAGAACCCGCCCTACAAGGTCTACATGCGCAGCCCCGAGCTCGCCGCCAAGCTCGAGGCGGTGTCGGACTACGTGCGCTGGGGCGCCGGGCAGCCGCCGCGGCTGACCGAGCTCGCCATCATGCTCACCGCGCGGCAATGGTCGAGCGACTGGATCTGGCGCGCCCACTACCGGGCGGCCGTGCGCGGCGGTCTCGATCCGAGCGTCGGCGCCGACATCGCGGCCGGCAAGCGTCCGGAAAAATGCAGGCGGACGAGACCATCCTCTACAACTACGCGATGGAGATGTATCGCGACAAGGCGGTGTCGGACGCCACCTATGCGGCGGCCGTGAAGCAATTCGGCGAGAAGGGCCTGATCGATCTGGTCGCCACCATGGGCTACTACGACACGGTCGCCATGACGCTGATCACCGCCAAGGCGGTCGCCCCCAAGGAAGCCGACGTCCCGCAGCTCGCGGCGCTGCCGCGATAGCGGCGCTCGCATGGTTGGTTGCGACTATCGCTGGAACCGGCGGTGCACGGCGCGACGGTCAGTGAACGCCGTGCTTCTGCAGGATCGCCTGCAGGCGGCCTTGCAGCTGCTGCTGGAAGCCGACCATCCGCGGCATCATGGTGCCGAAGGAATCGGCCTGGACCTTGGGCAAGAGCGCCAGCGCTTTCGTACCCAGCGGCGTTTTGTAGAAGGCTGCGAGCTGGTGAAGATCGTCGACAGTGAAATAGCGCGCATAAATCGCCGGCACGTCTTGCATCGCATCGAGGACAACTGCTGCAGCGAGCGCTCGAATCGGCGCGCAGCTCCGCGCGGGTCGCCGCATCGACATTGGACCGAACGTCTTCTCGATCTGCGGCCACATTTGCCGATCATGCCTTGGCTCATCTGGCCGATCATGTCGGGCGATATGATCGACATGAGCTCCTTGGCGGCATTGATCGCTTCCGGAGAAGGGGCTCCTGTGCTGACGCCGTGGTGACGCGCAGAAGGATTATCATCATCGTCACGACCAATCGCATGGCACTCGCCTCCTGTTGTCGCTCCAGCTGGGCTCGGCAATTTCGCTCGCCCGTGATCCATAGCCGCGTACCTCGACACTGCGTCCGCCCTCATCGTGGCGGTCGCTAATGCCGTGAACCTCTTTTCCCTTTCGGGCATAGCCGTCATAGCCGGACTTGCTGCTCGCTCGCCTCAGTCGCGAATGACCCGAAGCGGCCGTTCGCCGCCGTCGTCAATGATGCAAATTCCGTGAGGTGTTGCACTCGGGCGACAACTTTCACGGATGGCAACTGTTATTCTAATTTCTTCCGCGGGTAGGGCTATGAAGAATTCGCAGTCGCATTGGCTTGCACCGCTTTGGCCTTGCTCCGGCGCGGCCGTCGCGGCCCCTGGCCGGCGTCGAGCCAATACCGGTCGTTCGGTTTGTCGAATAGCCATGTGACCTTCGAGAGCGCCGATGTGGGTCCATCGAACGTTTGCGGATTGCGGCCCCGTCTTCCATACGAGCGTCGCAAAATAATAAGATGATTTCTCGTCTCCGTGCTCTGGGGTGCCGGCTTTGGTTGATTTCGAGCCACTATATTCGACGTGTCGGGCGGAGACGATTACGCGTTTCCTGACCGAGCATTACGCACTTCCCTTTCCGCTCAATTGCCGAATGCTCAATCGCGGCTTCAATGACATTTATCTGGTCGTTACAGCGACCAACGAACGTTACGTGTTTCGTCTTTCACACCATCGCGCGCGCGGTGTCGCAGACGTCAGGACCGAAACGGATTTCATGGCCCATCTTGCTCGATCTGGAGTGCCGATCGCCGCGCCGGTCCAGACGCGCGATGGGGCTTTGTTCGTTCGTGGTCGGTCGCCGGAGGGCTTGCGTGAAGGCGTGCTCTTTCGCGCTCTCGGAGGGCGGGCGCCCGACGCGGCATCGATCGCAGATGCGCGCGCAAACGGCGTGACCCTTGCCATGTTGCACAATGCCGCCGAGTCGCATCGTGCTTCCGCGCCGCTGTACAGGCTCGATCTGGACCATTTGTTGCGCCGGCCGCTTGCGCGCGTTCAGGAGTTTCGAAGCATGGTCGACGCCGAGGCGAGCAACGATCTTGAAAACATCGCCGCGAGGACCGCCGAAAGGATCGAGACATTTGATGATCTGACCTGGACCCATTGTCACGGCGATTGCCATGGCTCCAACGCGCGCATAACCGATGCTGGTGCCGCGGCATTCTTCGACTTTGATGACGGCGGTCCCGGCTACTTGGCGTACGACTTGTCAGTCTTTTTGTGGGCGAAGAGCTTCCTTCGGCCGGAAGCTACCTGCCGTGTGGGACGCTTTCATCGATGGGTATCGAACGGTCCGACCGATAACCGCAACGGATTTCGAGGCCGCGCACGTCTTCGTCATCATTCGTCACATTTGGCTGATGGGCGAATACGCGAGCCGCGCGCAAGAATGGGGTAGCGAGCCAGTCAGTTGGATTGCGCGCGAACTCGAGTTCCTCGAGAGTTGGGAGGCGGAACGGCTGGCCAACCGACTGTTTTGAAGTGCAGATGCCGCTCGATCGCTCGTGCCGTTACTTCGCGTGGGCACGGCGCCCAAGAGCGCCTTTGCCCACCCTACGCGTGATTCCGGTCGATTCCTGCGCAACCGGGCTTGCGGGTCAATGCGCAAAGCCCGGTGGCGCTTGCGCCTGACGCTTAAGGCTCGCGCGATGCCACGTAGGCGGAGATCGCCAGGATGTCGTCGGCGTTGAGCTTCTCGACGACGCCTTTCATCAACGCCGGCGATGTGCCGCCGCGCGCGCCGGTCTGGATATAGTAGAGCTGGCGCGCGATGTTTCCGGGCGAGCGTCCGGCGATGCCGGGTATGTCGCCGATCCCTTTGAGCGCCGGACCATGGCAGATCGCGCATGGCAGCGTCGTGCCGCCGCCGCCGGTCGTGACCAGAGCCTCGCCCTTGGCGAGCGTTCCGGTCGGAACATAGGAGACGAAGCCGGAATGGGGATCCCGCATCTCGAAACGGGCGAGGTCCTCCGGCAGCTCGACGATGCGATTGCCGATCGGCTCGGTGCCGCCGTCGGGGCGCGGCAGCCGCGCCGTCCCCTTGAAATAGCTCCTCGGCACGGTGTCGGTCTCGACCACGCGGGTCCAGCGCGCCGTCTTCAGGCCGGAAAAATAGCCGATGGCGGAGGTCATCTCGTCCTCGGTCAGGCCCTTGGCGATGGTGACCATGGCGCCGCCGGCTTCGCCGCCTCTCGCGCCGCTTCTGAAGTCCGCCAGCTGACGCAACAGATAGGCCGCGGTCGAGCCGGGCAGGCGGGAATTTTCCGGATGGCCGAGCCCGGTCGGCATGTGGCAGCCGATGCAGGCGCGCACGCCCTTGCCGCCCCATGGGCGACCACTTGCGGCATCGGGGCATGCTCGTCCGGGAACCAGTCCGGCGGGTTCATCGGGTCGTCGATCTGGGACTGCACATAGGTCTTGGTGCTGCCCGCGACCTGCTTGGGCTTGCCGTCATCGGGCGGGGTCGGGACCACCTCGGGCGGCTTGGTGGGAAACGCCCAATCGGGCCGCGAGGCGGCGCCGGCCAGCGACGGCACGGTTAGAAGCAGCAAGACCGCGATGAAGCTCCTCATCATATCCCCCACATGTTGCCCCCACATATTACAGCGTCGTTCGAGACGGACGCCGTCGGTCATTTCTTCGGCTTGTCGAAATCGCGCAACTCCGGCGGCGGCTCGTCCTTCTCCATCGGCATCAGCTTGCCGTCGAAGTTGATGTAGTAGCTGTGCGTGCCGATGTTGACCAGATTGTTGTTCTCGCCGCAGAAATATTCGGTCCAGGCGATCTTCGGCTCGCGCTTGAACTTGCGCGTCACCGTCCATGGCCGCGTGAATGCATGGTCGATCAGCGTCACCTCGTCGTTCAAGGTGTCGGCGGCCTGGTCGAGATAGATCCGCTCCTTGACGACGGTTTGGTTGTCGGAGTCGGTCGGAATGCCGGAGCTGTCGACCACACGAGGTCCCTTGAAGCCGCGGGTCTCGACCTCGAGCGCGCGAAAGCGTCCGCTCGCGTCCGGGTCCACCCAATGGCCGATCGAATAGCCGGCGAACGACGGCTCGATATGCGCCGGCCAGTCGCGCCCGTCGGTATAGATGCGCCGCAGCTCGGACATGTAGACCAGGCGAATGAACGTGGCCTCCGGCGTGACCACGACCTCCATCGGCTCGTAGCCGATCATCATGCGCGGCATCCCGGAGGGCAGGCAGCGCACCTGCGGATTGTACTCCTGGCCGCCGACGACCTGCTGGGCCAGCGCCGCTTCAAACGATTTCTGATATTCCGCGGTCAGCGGCGCCTGCTGTCCGCGCGCCGGCGGCCGGGAGGGGTCCCACTGCACCCCGACCGCGCGCACCCACTCGCCGCGCCAGTCGGGATACGCGGACACCTCGTCGGAGCGTGCGCCCGCGAGAGGTGCCAGCACCATGGCGGCGAAGGTCGCCGCGCCGACCAGGGTTCGATAATCCATTGTCGATCGCCTCGTATGCGAATGCCCCTTCCGCGACCCCATCGTACGTCAGAAATCAATGGTTTGCACTTGCGATCGAACCCGGTCTGTGAGCGGTCTTGCCGCCGTCTTGACGAGCGCCGGCCGCAGGTCCTAGCTTGTGTATCGCCCCGCGCACGGAATCGGGGTCCGCCTCAGAAACTCGAAAACGAAATCCTGCTGTTGCGCGAGTCCGGCACGGCTGGGCTTGCGGGTCAATCTGCAGTCCTTCGCCAAAATGGGAGGAAGCGGCATGTCGATCTCGCTGATGGTCAACGGCATCGCCTATACGGCGGATGTGGAGGCGGAGACGCCCTTGCTGTGGGTGCTGCGCGACTCGTTGAAGCTCACCGGCACCAAATATGGCTGCGGCATCGCTCAGTGCGGCGCCTGCACGGTCCTCATCGACGGGCAGGCCACGCGGTCATGCAGTGTGGCGGCGGAGGCCGTCGCCGGCCGGACCATCACCACCATCGAGGGGCTGTCGGCCGAGGGGACGCATCCGGTCCAGCTGGCCTGGATCGAGCTCGATGTTCCCCAGTGCGGATACTGCCAGTCCGGGCAGATCATGGCGGCGGTGGACTTGCTCAAGCGCAAGCCGAAACCGACCGACGCCGAGATCGACAGCGCGATGACCAACATCTGCCGCTGCGGGACCTATCCGCGCATCCGGGCCGCCATCCACCGCGCCGCCGAGCTGCAGGCCTAAAGGGGAGGAGCGACCATGACCGCGAAGATTGCGCCCACCCGGCAGGTGGATAAGGTTGAGACAGTCGACATGAGCCGCCGCGACTTCCTGGCCTCCACGGCCGCGGTCGGCGGCGCCATGGTGCTCGGCTTCTACCTGCCGGCGACCAGCGCGCAGGCGGCCGCGATCCAGGGCCAGCCCTGGTACCACGACGCCACGGTGCCCGAGCTCAATGCCTGGCTGACGATCGCGCCCGACGACACGGTGACGATCCGGGTTGCGCAGACCGAGCAGGGCACCGGCGTCTTCACCTCCTGCCCGATGATGGTGGCGGAAGAGCTTCAGTGCGACTGGAGCAAGGTCAAGGCGGAGTATGCCTCGCCGCAGCGCAATGCGGTCGAGAAGGCTCCGGAATGGACCATGAAGGTTCCGGGCGGCAGCGATCCGACCATCCGCGACGGCGGCGGCGAAGCCGCCAAGCCGCAGAACTTCCCCGGCGTGTACCGCCGGATGGACACCAACTCGAACGGATCGGTGCGCGAAAGCCGCTACTACCTGCAGATGGCGGGCGCGGAAGCGCGCGAGCGGCTGCTGCTCGCCGCCGCCCAGACCTGGAACGTGCCGAGATCGGAGCTGATCGCCAAGGACAGCGTGATAACGCACGCCTCAAGCGGGCGGCGCACCACCTATGGGGCGATGGCCGCGAAGGCCGCCCAGATCACGCTGCCGGATCCCGGGAAGATCAAGATCAAAGGGCCGGACCAGTTCTGGCTGATCGGCACCGAGCAGAAGAACCGGGATGTGCCGCTCAAGGTCACCGGCAAGGCCGTCTACGGCATCGATGTGGACCTGCCCGGCATGCTGTATGCGGCCGTCAAGGCGTGCCCCGTGTTCGGCGGCAAGCTCAAGAGCTACGATTTCAATGCCGTCAAGGATCGTCCCGGCATCCACTCGGCGGTGGTGATCGAAGGCAAGGGCCCCAGGAACGACGCCGATTTCGGAACGAGCGGCAGGGAATACAGATATGCGGCGGTCGCGGTGGTCGCCGACACCTGGTGGCGGGCCAAGACCGCGCTCGACCGCATGCCGATCGAATGGGATTTGGGACCCAATGCCGGGCGCACCAGCGAGGAGCTGTTCCGCGCCGACTTCGAGACCTTGAAGCAGCCCGGCACGATCGTGCTGGAGGAAGGCGGCAGCTACGCGGAAGCCAAGGCGAAGGCCGCCAAGGTGGTGGCGGCGACCTACACCACGCCGTTCCTCGCCCACGCCCGCATGGAGCCGGGCAACGCCACCGCGATGGTTACGCCCGACCGGGTCGATGTGTGGACCGGCGACCAATCACCCCAGTTCGGGCTGTTGCGGGCCGCCGACGAGGCCGGGGTCACGCCCGACAAGGTGTTCGTTCACACCACCTTCCTGGGCGGCGGCTATGGGGGCGGGGGCGGCTCCGATCAGATCCGCCAGGCCGTGGCCATCGCCAAGACCCTCAACGGCAGGCCCGTCAAGGTTCTCTGGACGCGCGAAGAGGACATGCGGCTCGGCGAAAAATATCGTCCCATGGGGATCGCCCAGTTCGAGGCGGCGCTCGATGCCGACGGATGGCCGCTGGCCGTCAGCCTGCACAACATCGCCGATCAGTACGACCGCAATCCCATCCGGGTCGGCACCTACAAGAACCGGGTGGCCGAAGGGACGGTGCGCGGCCTCGACGAGCTGCCGTACTTCGTGCCCACGTTCTTTTTCGACGTCCATGCCAAGAACAGCCACGTTCCGGTCGGATTCCGCCGCTCCAGCGGCAGCGCCGCCAATGTCTTCTACCTCGAGAGCTTCGTCGACGAGCTGGCGCATGCGGCCGGCAAGGATCCTTATGCGTACCGGCGCGAGCTGATCGCGCGGAACACGAAATTCCCCAACCGCGAGGACTGGCTCAAGGCGCTCGACCTGGTGGCGCAGATGTCGGGCTGGGGCACGCCATTGCCGCAGGGCTGGGCGCGGGGCATCAGCATCGACGATCATCGGCATACCGGCAAGCACGCCGTCGCCATCTGCGCCCACGTGGTCACCGTATCGATGACGCGCGGCGGCGTGCTGCGGCTCGAGCGGGTCGACGTCGTGTTCGACGAGGGCTTCTCGTTCGTCAACCCGCTGGCGGTGCGCAAGCAGATCGAGGGCCAGATCGCCTGGGCGCTGAGCGATGCGATGTGGCAGGAGATCACCATCAAGGACGGCCGCACGGTCGAGGGCAACTTCGACGCCTACCAGGTCGCCCGCATGGCCGACTATCCGCCGCAGGTGAACATCCGGTTTCTCAAGACCGACAACAAATGGATCCTCGGCGTCGGCGACGAAGCGATCTCGACCATCGCACCGGCCTTGGCCCAGGCGATCTTCACGATCACCGGCAAGCGCATCCGGTCGCTTCCGTTCGGGAAACAGGACCTCAGCTGGGCTTAGAGCGGATATCGATCAAACGGAATCATCTGTAGGGTGGGCAGAGGCGCCCCTTGGGCGCCGTGCCCACGCGAAGTGTCTCCTCAGATTGAGCTGCTCCGCGTGGGCACGGCGGACCCAGCGTGGTGCATCAATCAAAGCCTCGCGGCCGCCTTTGCCCACCCTACAGCCGTGCCCCTCCCGCTACTCTGCCACAACCCGCCGCCGCTGCTCAGAACCAGCGAAACAGCCGCCGGATGAAATATCCGAGACTGACGAAATGGCGGTGATGGACGGTCGAGGGCTTGGACTTTGGTTGCTCGCTCTGGCTCGTTTGCGGCATCGAGATCCCGTCGAACCTCGCCTTCTGCTCGTCGTCCAGCATTGCATAGAAATCGTTGAGCGGCCCGGTCTCGGTCTTGACGGCTTGCAGCAGGGTGTCGAGCCGCTTGCCGAGGGCCGCGAACCGCGCCGTGGGGGTGAGCAGATTGTCGGACGGGCACGAGCTCTTGGTCATGTCGGCGGCCTTGGCGGCGGCGTCGCGCAGCGCCACCAGGCTGGCGCGTTGCGCCTCGGTCGGACGCACGATCCGGTCGATGTCGGCGGCCGGCCAGTCGGCCGCGCCCGAACCGCAATCCTGGTCCAAGAGGCCGTGGGTGCGGCTTTGACGCTGATTCTGGGCGAGGGCGACGACCTGCTCCTTCTGCTCGTCGCTCAAGAGGCCGTAGAACTTCTCCAGCGGCGGCCGCACGGTCGCGACCGCCGCGACCATCGCCTCGAGGCGCATTTGCGTGGCGGCGAGCCGGCCCGGGGCGGTCAGCGCCGGCTCGGTCGGGCAGGCGGCCTTGATGTCCTGGGCGGCCTTGAGGGCGGCCTTGGCGAGATCGTCGAGCGCGGCGCGCTGGGCGTCGTCCGTCTTGACCAGCCGTTGAAATTGATCGACCGGCAGGCCGGCGATCTCGTGGCTGCCCGCGTCGCACATTTGGGTCAGACGTGCGCCGCTCCCGGCGTCACCACCGGTGTGTTGGGCCGCGAAACTACCAATCGGCATCAGCAAGGCAGCGGCGGCCGCCGTGACACGGATGAGGTAAGGCATCGCTTCCTCCCTTCGGGTGCGCGCGCGCTTCGGCGCGCCCCTTTCGGCCTGCGAACGCTGCCGGCCGGATAATCGACAAAATAGCGGTAATGCCCAGGTCGAGCAATGTTTGCCGTTCCGCCTGCGCGCGCCGACATTCCGCGGCGGCGTTGGCCGCCATCGCCCGCGATGCTAGAATTCGAGGCTCCGACGCCGGAGGAACCGTCATGCTGGCAAAGATCGTGAAGGGGTTTGCGCTCCTGCTGGTCGCAGGTCTCGCCGCTCGCGCCCATGCGGAGAGCTTGCTCGAGCGCAGCGCCGAGACGCGCATGCAGCTCGACTTCGTGGTGTCGGATGCGGCGCTCAAGAGGTTTCTGCCCCCCGGTTGGGAAACCGACGTGGCCACCTCGGGCGGAGCCAAGGACTGCAATCTGCGCATGATCTTCGTCGACCGCAGCGACATCACGGCCGCGGACGGCACCCCCAAGGGCACCAGTCAATTGGTCTATCTCGAGGTGCCGGTCAAGAAGAGCGGCGGCGACCTGGCGGGCCGCATGGTGATCGGCGGGCTCACGGCCGACCCCAAGGATGCGCCGGGTCCGTTCGGGGTCTACCAGGCCGCCGTGAGCCACCGCATGGAGCGCTCCACCACCGGCACCGGCGGGCAGCCGATCCAGACCTCGGAAGATTGGGAATTCGTGGGCGCGGGCGGCGAGCGCATGGAGCTGCATCTCAAATACGAGCGGCGCGTCGCCCGCCGGGGCACCGGCGAGATCAAGCTCTTCTCCGGCGCCGATCCGAGCGTCTATCAGATCGTCAAGCTCGCCCAGGGCCTCGATCCCATGCGCAACGCCACGGTGCCGAGCCGCGATACCGTCAGCGCGTTCCAATACAAGGGGACCGGCGGGATCCTGGCCACGTTGTTCGACGGCCACGAACGCGTGGTCAGCATCGACTCGATTCATTGGAACGACCGGGCGGTCTATCTGCCGTGACGGCGCCCCCGGCGCGCTACGCGCGCCCAGTGGCTTATCGGGGCATTCCGCCTCTGCGTGGAAATACAGGATAATTCTTTACCGGTTGACAGCATATCGCCGTCATAATCGCTGCACGGGCAGAACGGCCGCGGGGTTGTTTCTGGAAGCGATGATGAACCAGGGTCGATCGACATGTTCGATCGCCCGGCGCTCATCGTTTCGTGGTGATCCCGGCAGGTCAGGCGTTTCGGGACATTTCATGCGGCCGGTTTGTGAATCGCTCATCGCCGAGCTCGAATGGGCGGTCAATGACGACCTCCTGGAAAACCGCATCAAGACGCTGCGGCGGGTGACCGACCTCTTCCTCAACGACGCCGAGCGCCTGAACGACGAGCAGATCAAGGTTTTCGACGACGTCCTGTGCCTCCTGATCCGCAAGATCGAGGGCAAGGCCCTGGTCGAGCTCAGCCGCCGGCTCGCCCCGATCGACAACTCGCCGATCGAGGCCATCCGCAGCCTGGCGCGCAACGAGGACATCGAGGTCGCCGGGCCGGTGCTGGCGCAGTCGCGACGGCTTCACACCAGCGATCTCATCGATATCGCCGCCACCATGGGACAGGCCCATCTGCTGGCGATTTCCGGGCGCCATCAGCTCGATGAATCGGTGACCGACGTCATCTTGAGCCGCGGCGACGAAGAGGTCGTCTTCAAGCTCGCGACCAATTCCGGCGCCCGCTTCTCGCAGACCGGTTACGGCATCCTGGTCAAGGACGCGGAAGCCGACGAGCGGCTGGCGCAAAGCGTGGCGCTTCGGCTCGACATTCCGCCGCGCTTTCTGCACGAGCTCCTGCAACGCGCGACCGAGACGGTCCGCTCGAGAATTCTCCTGCTGGCGCCGGCGGAGACGCGCGACGAGATCCAACGGGTGATCGACGACACCGCCAAAGCGGTCGGCCAGACGGTCGTGGCCCAGCGCGATTTCGGCCAGGCCGAGCAGCTCGTCCTCGCCCTGGAAAAGAGCGGGAAGCTCGACGAGCGCGCGCTGCTCGGGTTCGTTCACCAGGGCAAATACGAAGAGATGACGGTGGCGCTCGCGCGGCTCTGCTCCGCCTCGCTGAAGATGGTCTGCGGATTGATGGTGGGACTTCGCAACGATGCGCTGCTGGTCCCCTGCAAGGCCGCCGGTCTGCAATGGACGACCGCGGAAGCCATCCTGCGCAACCGGCATTCGAGCCACAAGATCTCGGATCAGATCATCGACATGGCGCGCAACGACTATGAGCGGCTGTCCGTCGCCACCGCGCAGAGAACGCTCCGGTTCATGCAGGTCCGAGAGCGAGCCAGATAACGCCGCCCCGGAAGTCGGCGCTCAACTGGCGCTCAACCGCTCAAAACCACCCGGCCAAGGTACTTGCACGTATAGCAAGATTTATCGCCGACCTGTTATGTTTTGAACACCATCTCGGTGCGGCTGCCGCATCGGCTCGACTATCAGCACACTGTCGCGTCCGCGTTGTCATTCGACCATGGCGACACGCGTTCCAGGTCGCAACAGGCGCGTCAAGATAGGGGAGCCCAATGGCACGCGTTCTCGTCATCGATGATGAAGTCTCGGTCCGCAATACCATCCGGCTGATCCTGGAGAACAGAGGCCATCACGTCGTGGTCGCCGAGTGCGGTCGCCGCGGCGTGGCGGCAATCGAAGCCTATGCGTTCGATGCCGTGATCGTCGACATATTCATGCCCGGGATGGACGGCTTCGAGACCATCGGAATCCTGCGCCAGAGCGCGCCGAAGATCGGGATCATCGCCATCTCGGGCTACGCGTTCCGCGAGGTCTCGTGGCCGGTTCCCGATTTTCTCAAGATGGCGCGCGGCCTCGGGGCGACGCGTTGCCTGCTCAAGCCGTTCAAGGCCCGGGATCTCATCGAGGCGGTCGAGGCGTCCTGCGGGGCTGTCGGCATCGAGGAGGATGCGGTTGCCGGCGGGCCCGGGGCGGGCGCGGCCGATTGCGCCGACATGCTGCGGCAAGCTTGAGCCTTCGACGTCTTCCTCTGGGAGCAGGAAGCCTCCGTCTCCACCGTTTCAGTCCGGCGCTGATCGCGGCTGGCCGTGGCGGGCGGTGCCCAGCGCCTCGTGCAGCGCCCGCGCCAGCGCATCCCTGCGATAGGGCTTGGTCAAAAGCGGGATGTCGGCCGCGACCGTGGCGGCATGATCGAGCTTGGTGCCCGGGAAGCCCGACGTCATCAGGATCTTGGTCGCCGGCCAGCGCTCGCGCACCGTGCGCGCCAGATCGTAGCCGTCGAGCTTGCCGGGCATGACGACGTCGGCGAACACCAGATCGATCCGCTCATTGCCTTCCAGGATCGCGACGGCGGCCGCCACGTTCTCCGATTCCCGCACCCGGTATGCGAGCTTGGTCAATTGCATCACGACCACCCGGCGCAGCGCCGGATTGTCCTCGACCACCAGCACGGTCTCGCCGCCACCGCTCAAGCTCGCCTCCGGGATGCTGCCGTCCGCGACGCTGGCCTCCTTCTGATCGCGCGGCAGGTAGAGCCGAAACGTCGTTCCGACGCCGGGCTCGCTGTAGACGTTGATGTGGCCACCCGACTGCTTCATGAAGCCGAACACCATGCTCAGCCCGAGGCCGGTGCCTTCGCCCAAGCCCTTGGTGGTGAAGAACGGGTCGAAAATCCGCGCCGCCACGCCGGGCGGCATCCCGGTGCCGGTATCGCTCACCTCGATCATGGCGTAGTCGCCCGGAAACACGTCGGCATGCTGGGCGCCGTAGTCGTCGTCGAGATGCCGGTTCGCGGTGGCGATGGTCAGATGGCCGCCCTTGGGCATGGCGTCGCGGGCGTTGGTCGCCAGGTTGGTCAGCGCCGCCTCGAGCTGCGCCGGATCCGCCACCACCGGCCAGATGCCGGAGAAAGCTCGAGCGAGACCTCGATCCGTTCACCCAGCGTGCGACCCAGGAGCCTGGCGATCCCGCTCATGAGATCGTTGATGGCGATGAGTTGCGGCTGCAGCGGCTGCCGGCGAGCGAAGGCCAGGAGGCTGCGGGTGAGATCGGCGCCGCGCTGCGCGGCCTCGAGGGCCTGGCGCGCGAGCTCCTGCTCGGCGGGGCCGCATTTCTTGCCGTCGAGCAGATCGTCGAGATTGCCGATGATCACCAGCAGCAGGTTGTTGAAGTCGTGGGCGAGACCGCCGGTGAGCTGGCCCATGGCCTCCATCTTCTGCGATTGCAGCAGTTTCTCCTCGCTCTCCTGCAAGGCCGCGCGGGCCTTCTCCCGGTCGTGCTCGCTGGCCCGGCGCTCGTCGTCGGCGGTGGTCAGGGCGCGCACGACCTCGTCCGCCTCCCGCAAGCCGGTCGATCCGCTCGCCGGCGCGGCGTCGCCCTCGCCCCTGGCGGCGAGCCGGCGCAGCGCGGCGATCGGGCCGGTGATCTGGCGCGCCACCAAGAGCGCCAAGGCGATGCTGAGCGCGAGCAGGATGCCGCCCACCCCCAGGGTGCGGGTAGCGGCGCCCAGAGCCGGCGCCATCAGCTGCGCCCGCGGCACGCCGACCGCCACCGACCAGCCGAATTTCCTGGAATGGCTGAACGCCGAGACGAGCCCGATCCCGTCGCGCGAAACGTTCTCGAAAATGCCCTCGCGCGCGACCTGCATGAAGCCGAGGATCTCCGAGCCGGCCAGCGTCCCGACGAACCGCTCCGGGTTGAGCGTGCGTGCCACGGTGACACCGCGGCGGTCATAGACCGACACCAGCCAGCCCTCCGGAGGCCGTTGCCGGCGCAGGATGGCGCCGAAATCATCGAGCGCCGGATTGGTCGACAGAACGTAGGCGACGCTGCCGTCGTCGCGCGTGACCGGCACGTCGATCGCGACCACGAGCCGCGGACCCACGGCCCCCATGTACACGTCGGAAACAGCCGGAGCGCCGGACGCGAACACCTGGCGCAGCGAATCCAGGTTCGGCCGAGCCGGCAGCGGCACATCGAGCGGCACCAGCGTGTTCACCAGCTGTTGGCCGTCCTCGCGCAACAGGATGACATTGGAGCCCGGGAACTGCTGCGCGATGACCGCCTGCGCCTGCGCCCGGAAGGTCGCGATGTCGTTGCCGCGCAGCGCCGGCGAGGTCGCCAGCACCTGCAATGCCACCATGCGGGCGGTCAGCTCCTGCTCGACCACCTGCGACATGCTGCGCGCGAGCTCGAGGGTCTGCCCGCCGGTGGCGGTGATCGCGTCGCGATATTGCAGGTATTGGCTGCCGAGATTGAAGGCCAGCAGCGGCATGACGCTCGCAACCACGAGCAGCAGCAGGCGGGTGCGCAGCGGCAGCCCGGCCGCGCTGCGCCGGGGCCGGCGCTCACGGTCCTCCGGGACGGGATTTTCTCTGTGAAATCAATAGGGAATTACCCCCAATGGTTGTCGAATCTGCAGGTGCGCCGGGCGGGCGGCCGGATTGCCAACCGATCATCAAGAGCGGGCGCAACAGAAGGGCGCATGAGCGCCGCATCCGAAGAAGGCTCTGGCGAGATGAACCCGATCCGAATCGTCAGTGCCGAATCATCGGCTCGACATGTCATGATGCGCGCAAATAGCGGCGGAGCTCGGGACCGCCCGATATATAAGCGCCGCTTGGTAACAGCAGATTCACCTTCTTCGGGGAAATTGAGACTTCCAGGGCCGCGTCGGCACCTGGCCGAAGGGGACAGCTATGCGTTCAGTGATGGTTGGGGTTCTGGGCTTGGGGGCACTCCTGGTCAGCTTCGCGATCGTATTCTTCCTGTGGTCACCCGCGACCGCCACCCGCATTCCCGGTCCAGTTCCGGCGACCACGACCGCTGCCATATCGGCCCCCAAGGCTACGCCGGCCGCTTCAGGGCTCTCCGAAACGACCGGATCCATCGGGTCGGCGCCCGCGGCGCCCCCGGCGCGACCGCCGGTTTTGGCCGCCGCCGCGCCCGCATGCCAGAATCCCGACGCTCTCGGCGTCTCCCGCACCGTGGAGATCGACACCACCGACGGTCCGGGCTTCGGATTCGAGACTTTCAAGCAGCATGATTTTCTGCAGCCCGGCGAGATCGTGCTGACCTTCGACGATGGCCCCTGGCCGCACAACACCCCGGCGGTGCTGGCGGCGCTCGCCGCCAATTGCACCAAGGCGCTCTTTTTCGCGATCGGCGAGCACTCGATGTGGGCGCCCGAAATCCTGCGCCAAGTCGCCGCCGCCGGCCATACGATCGGCAGCCACACCTGGTCGCACAAGGACCTCGCCAAGCTGTCCGTCCAGGACGGCAAGGACGAGATCGAGAAGGGCATCAGCGCCGTGCGTTGGGCGCTGGGCGTGCCGCCCGCGCCGTTCTTCCGCTTCCCGGCGCTCAGTCATGCGCCCGAGATGGTGACCTATCTGGGCGAGCGCAATATCGGCATCTTCTCGACCGACATGGACTCGCTCGACTTCAAGATCCACAAGCCGGATCAGGTGATCGCATCGGTGATGGCGAAGCTCAAGAAGAACGGCAAAGGCATCGTGCTGATGCACGATTTCCAGCGCGCGACCGCCGAGGCCGCACCCGAATTGCTCAGGCAGCTCAAGGTCGCCGGCTACAAGGTCGTGTTCGTGAAGGCGAAGTCGACGCTCAGCACGATCGCGTCCTACGACGAGATCATAGGAAAGAACAACAAGCTGCCGACCCTCGGCGACCATCCGACCTCGAGCGTGGTGCGCACGATTCCGGATTGAGGTGCCTGCCGACGCGGGATTCCCCCGCCCCAGATCGCGCACGCGTCGCGGCGGCGTGCCGCCGCGACCGAAGGCGCGTGCGCGTTTTTTTCTGATTTCGTCCACCGGGGTTTCAGAATGTCACAATTCAGAATGAAGATGAGCGGCAAGATCTACGCCGTGCTCGGGCTGAGCTTCCTGTCTCTGTTCGGCATCGCGCTGTTTCAGCTGAGCGAGCTCAAGAGCGGTCTCGAAGATCAGAAGAAGGTCGAGCTGCGTCATCTGGGCGAGGTCGCCTTGCACATCGTTTCCGAGGAGCAGGCGGCGGCCAAGCGCGGCGAAGTATCCGATGAGCAGGCCAAGACGCGTGCCGCGGCGAGAATTGGCGCGCTCCGGTATGGAAATGAGGAGTATTTTTGGATCAATGATCTCGAGCCGCGGATGATCATGCATCCGATGAAGCCCGAGCTCGACGGCAAGAATATCGCCGACATCAAGGACCCGGACGGGAAATACTTGTTCGTCGAGTTCGTCGAAGTGGTCAAGCGGCAGGGGGCCGGTTTCGTCGCCTACCAATGGCCAAAGCCGGGCTCGGCCGAGCCGCAGCCGAAATTGTCATATGTAGTCGGCTTTCAGCCCTGGAATTGGGTGATCGGTACCGGCGTCTACGTGGACGATCTCCAGCAGCAGGTATGGTCGAACGCAAAGCGCACCATCGCCATAGGATCGGTGGTGATCCTGTTGCTCGGGGCGGTGACGATCTTTATCGCCAGGCGAATGTCGAACGCGCTCAAAGGCATGACGTCGGCGATGGGCCAGCTGGCGGCGGGCCATTTCGATGTGGTTCTGCCGGGGCTGGGCCGCAAGGACGAGATCGGCGATATCGCCGCCGCGGTCGAAGCGTTCAAGGCCAAGGCGATCGAGAAGGCCCGCCTCGAAGCCCAGACCATCGCAGACAGCCGGCAGGCGGCGGCCGAGGACGCCGCGCGGCGGCAAAGGCAGGAGCAGGAATTGCAGGCGAAAGTCGCCGGCGAGCGGGCCAAGGCGGCGAAGGAGCAGGCGGAGGTGGTCCGCTTGCTGGCCGCTGCGCTCAAGAGCCTCTCCGCAGGCGACCTGACCTACCGCATCAGCGAGGATATTTCGGAAAGCTACCGCCAGATCAAGGACGACTTCAACGCGGCGATCGCCGGCCTGCAGGAGACCATTCATTCCATCGCGGCCTCGACCCGGGAGGTCGCCAACGCGGCGGCCGAGATATCGACCAGCACGACGGATCTTTCGCAGCGCACCGAGATGCAAGCGGCGAGCCTCGAGCAGACGTCGGCTTCGATGGAGGAAATCTCCGACACCGTGAAAAAGAACGCCGAGAGCGCCACCCAGGCCAACGAATCGGCGGGCAGGGCGCGCGAGCTGGCTGATCGTGGCGGTCGCGTCGTCACCAAAGTGGTCGAAGCCATGGCCGAGATCGCCGGGTCCTCGCGCAAGATCGCCGACATCATCGGCGTGATCGACGAGATCGCCAGGCAGACCAACCTGCTGGCGCTCAATGCCGCGGTCGAGGCGGCGCGCGCCGGCGAAGCGGGCCGCGGTTTTGCCGTGGTCGCCTCGGAAGTCCGCAGCCTGGCGCAGCGCTCCGCGCAAGCCGCCAAAGACATCAAGGATCTGATCACCAACAGCAATGGTCAGGTTCAGGGTGGCGTCGAGCTGGTCGATCAGGCGGGGGCCGCGCTCGCCGAGATCGTGGAGTCGATCAAGGGGGTGGCGGGCGTGGTCGCGGAGATCGCCGCGGCGAGCGCCGAGCAGGCGACCGGTCTGGAGCAGGTCCACATTGCGTTGGGGCAGATGGACGAGGTGACGCAGCAGAATTCGGCACTGGTCGAGGAGAACGCCGCGACTGCCAAGACCCTCGAGCAACAGGCGAGCGACATGAACGAGCGCATCGGCCTGTTCAAGATCGCCGCGGTGACGGTCGAAGCAAGGGGCGGGGTCGCGCCCAAGGCCCCTCGGCTGCGCGTCATGGGGGCGACCGCGCTCAAGCAGGAGCCGGATGCGGTGTTCTGAAACGACCGCGATCGAGGCCCTAGATCAAGGAGCAGTAGTGCGTTCCTGACGCGTAGCAGCCCTGGACCTTTTGCATCTCGACGAACGAATTCACCAGCCACCACCCGGCGGCAATGAGCAGCACCACCGCGATGGCGGCGAAGAGGTTGACGCGCCCGCGCTGGCGGTCCTCCTCGCTGGCGGCTGTCGGGCCGCGATCAAGGGAATCGGCATCTTTGCGTGTCCGGTTGAGAGCTGCTTCCCGAGGAAATGCGGTGATGGATGTCATGTGCTTGCATCCGTTTTCTGTTTATGCCCGATTTCTCGGCCGGGCCCGGTCAGAAAGTCAGTTCAATCAGAGCATTAGAGGGGCTACCTGAAGCCTGACGATCTGCGTCGCAGGCGGGAGGATAATTTTTGTGTAATTTTTTGTCAAACGAAAAGCTGCGCGGCTCGGAGAAAGCCCGGAAATGAAGGCTGATCAGGCTCCGAATAGGCCTGCATGAATATACGAAGTATATGTTCCATAACGCGCACGGCAGCTGCTGCCCGGCTACGCCGTTATTCCGCGCGATAATCGTAGAGCTTGCCGGTGTCCTGGAATTGCGGAAGGCACAATGCGACGATCTTCTCGGCGACCGGCTCCGGGGTCTTCAGCTCGCTCGGATCCTCGCCCGGCATCGCGGTGGCGCGCATGCGGGTGCGGGTGGGGCCCGGATTGAACAGATTGACCCGCACCGGGGTGGAGACCGTCTCGGCCGCATAGGTGCGCGCGAGCGCCTCCAGGGCCGCCTTGGAGACCGCATAGGGTCCCCAATAGGCACGCGGGCGGGCCACGATGCCGGAGGTGACGAACACCACGCGGCCGGCGCCCGCGCGCCGCAAGAGCGGGCCCATCGCGCGGATCAGGTGCCAGTTGGCGGTGACGTTGACCGCCAGCACCTCGTCCCAGGCCTTGGGCTCCACATGATCGAGCGGCGACAGCGGTCCCAGAATGCCGGCATTGCCGACCAGCACGTCGAGCCGCTGATAGCGCTCGGCGAGCGCCGCGGCGAGCCGGACGATGCCGGGCGTATCCTTGAGGTCGAGCGGCACCAGGGTGGCCGAGCCGCCGACGGCGCGGATCGCGTCATCGAGCTCCTCCAGCCCGCCGACGGTGCGGGCGACCGCCACCACGTGGGCGCCGGCGCGCGCCAGCGCGAGCGCGGTGGCGCGGCCGATCCCGCGCGAGGCGCCGGTGACGAGCGCGATACGATCGGCGAGGGGAGGGGTCATGGGTCAGGAATTGGGAATCAGCCCGTAGCCCGCATGGAGCGAAAGCGGAATGCGGGAGCGGCGGTCCCGGATTTCATCCGGGCTACGAAGCTTCCGCCAGGAGCGACAGCTGGCGCGGCGTGGCGACCTCGGCGGTCCGGTCGGTGAGCGGGGTCGGATAGTCGCCGGTGAAGCAATGGTCGGTGAACTGCGGGCGCAGCGGATCGCGCCGCTCATGGCCCATGGCGCGATAGATGCCCTCGACCGAGAGGAAGGCGAGCGAATCCGCGCCGATGAACTTGCGTATGCCTTCGATGTCGTGGGTGGCGGCCAAGAGCTTGTCGCGCTCGGGCGTGTCGATGCCGTAATAGTCGGAATGGGTGATCGGCGGGCTGGCGATGCGCATGTGCACCTCGCTGGCGCCGGCGTCGCGCATCATCTGCACGATCTTGAGCGAGGTGGTGCCGCGCACCAGCGAATTGTCGATCAGCACGATGCGCTTGCCGCTGACCACCGCGCGGTTGGCGGAATGCTTCATGCGCACCCCGATCTCGCGGATCGACTGGGTCGGCTGGATGAAGGTGCGGCCCACATAGTGGTTGCGGATGATGCCCATCTCGAAGGGAATGCCCGCCAGCTGGGCAAAGCCGATGGCGGCCGGTACGCCGCCATCCGGGCACCGGCACGACCACGTCGGCCGCCGCCGGCGCTTCACGCGCCAGCTCCGCCCCCATGGTGCGGCGGACCTCGTAGACCGAGCGGCCGCCCACGATCGAATCCGGCCGCGCGAAATAGACGTATTCGAAGATGCAGGGCCGCGCCGGCATCTGCAGGAACGGCTTGTGGGAATGGATGCCTTCCTCGTCGAACACCACGATCTCGCCGTTCTCGACGTCGCGCACGTATTTGGCGCCGATGATGTCGAGCGCGCAGGTCTCCGACGCCAGGATGTGGGCGCCGTCGAGGCGTCCGATCACCAGCGGCCTGATGCCGAGCGGATCGCGGGCGCCGACCAGTTTCTTGTTGGTGAGCGCAGTCAGCGAGAAAGCGCCTTCGAGCGCGCGCAACGCATCGATGAAGCGGTCGACGAAACGGTTGCGGCGCGACTGCGCGACCAGATGCAGGATGACCTCGGTATCGGTGGTCGACTGCATGATGGCGCCTTCGCGGATCAGCTGGCGGCGCAGCGTCAGGCCGTTGGTCAGGTTGCCGTTGTGGCCGACCGCGAAGCCGCCGGCATCGAGCTCGGCGAACAGCGGCTGCACGTTGCGCAGGATGGTCTCGCCGGTGGTCGAGTAGCGCACATGCCCGATCGCCGACATGCCGGGAAGCCGCTCGATCACCTCGCGGCGCGAGAAGGTGTCGCCGACCAGGCCGAGCCGGAGCTCGGAATGGAAGCGGCGGCCATCGAAGGAGACGATGCCGGCCGCTTCCTGGCCGCGATGCTGCAGGGCGTGCAGCCCGAGCGCGGTGATCGCGGCCGCATCCGGATGTCCGAAAACGCCGAACACGCCGCATTCCTCGCGCAGCCTGTCGCCGTGCAGATCGAGGTCGAGGGAGGGGGCGTCGCTTGGTCCCAGGTCGTTTGGCGGTTCGATCATCTGGCGCATCGGCTCTCCGGTTTCATTTCGACGCGCCCGCTTTCCCTAGCCGGGCGCGCCGGTCGAGGTGTCGAGGCTGCCGCGTTGGCCGGGCGGAGCGTCGGCCGGCTCGGCGTCCTCGGGCAGCGGCTTCTTGAACCTTTTCAAGATGGTGCTTTCAGGGTCGTCCGGCAACATCGACATCAGCCAATCGCCGGTGCTTTGCAGCACCACCTTCGATTTTGCGTTGGCGACCCAGGCCGGCTGGGTCTTGCTCGGCACCAGCCAGGCGAAGAACAGGAAGGCCACCACCACGATGATGAGGCCGCGCGCCAGCCCGAACAGGAAGCCGAGGGTGCGGTCGAGCGCGCCGACCCGGCTGTCCAGCACCATGTCGGAAAACCGCACGGTGACCACCGAAACCACCAAGAGCGTGAGCAGGAAGGTGCCGGCCACGACCGCCGCGGTCGCCACGATGTCGTTGTTCACGTAGCTCTTGGCGTAGGGCAGCAGCTTGGCATAGGAGTAGAGGGTCGCCAGCGCCGCCAGCACCCACGCCGCGATCGAGAGGATTTCGCGCATGAAGCCGCGAATCATGGCGAGGACCGCGGAGATCAACATGACGCCGATCAGGATCACGTCGAGGAGCGTGATGGGCATGGCGAGATCAGATCCCTCTCAAAGGTCACGCGAGCCGTACTGGAAACCGGACGAATCGAGGCATCTGATGATCCCGGCCGCAGGATCGGCGCCAAGCCGGACGGGGATCTCGCAAGCAATGCCCCAACGCGTTCGACCTCCTGCTTCAATTGCCCCAAGGACGGCCCTAAACCCCTGCTTGCGCGCCTTTTTGTGCTCCCGCAGCGAGCCGGAAGGGCCACTTATCGCTCGCCCGCTGTATAGCCGCCCGCAGCCGTGCCGTCACCCCTTGTGTGGTGCCCGGGCTCTCGAATTCTGTGCGATTCATTGGGCTTGCGGGCGCGGGCGGTTGCCGCCTGCGTCGGGCATGACGGCGGCTTCGGGCCGAATTGCCGTTGATCCATGATTTCGATGCAATTGCCCCCGCAGAATGGCGCGCCCGCGCGGCTGCGGCGACGGCGAAACCGGAGATCAAGGCCATGCACGGGATGAACCGGCGGAGAGGCTTCGCGCTCGTCACCGGCGCCGCCATGGCCCTGCTGATGACGGCTCCGGGGCGCGCCCAAGACGATGCGCGGGCGCTGACGGAGGCCTACAATGCCGGCGGATCGGCACTGTTCAAGCAGGTCTCCGCCGCGCCCGGCAACATCGTGCTCTCGCCGCTTTCGGTAGGCACCGCGATGGCGATGGCGTTGTCGGGGGCACGCGGAGAGACCGAGCGGGAGATGGCGAGCGTGCTGGCGCAGCGCCTCGATCGCTCCGCCATGGCGGCCGCGAACGCCGCGCTGCTTGCGGCCCTCAAGCTCTACGACAAGAGCGCCGCGCGTTGCCCGCAAGGCATGCAAATCACCATGCCGGCAGGCGGCGCCCAGAGCGGCGCCCGCTGCGAAGGCGCCTTGCGGCCGGATGGCCGCTGCGCGTTTCCGGCGGCGCGCGAGGGCGGGCGCTGCGTGGCGGCCGGCAGCCCGCAGCCTTCCGCGCGCCTTCTGAGCGCCAATGCCCTGATGCTGGCGGGGCGCGGCGATCTGGTGGCGGGCGATTATGCGGCGCTCCTCAAGGACAAGTTCGGCGCCGAGATTTTCCGCGGTGCCGGTCTCGACGACGTCAACGCCTGGGTCAAGCGCAAGACCGCGGGCAAGATCGAGCGCATCCTCGACACGCTCGACCACTCGGCCGCGGCCGTCATTCTCAACGCCGTCTATTTCAAGGCCAAGTGGGCCGCGGTCTTCGCCAAGGCCGCCACCACGGACGAGGCCTTCAACCTGTCGCGGCAGAAGAAGATCTCGGTGCCGACGATGCGGCGCAACGGCAGCTACGCGCTGGTCGTGCAGCCGCTCTATCGGGCGCTGCGTCTGCCCTATGAGGTCGGCCAGATCGGCATGATCATCGTGCTGCCCAACGACGTCGCCGGGCTGGACGCGGTCAGCCGCCGGTTCGAGGCCGACGAATGGACCCAGCTCGCGAGCGCGCTGCATGCGCCCGACGCCACCAAGCCGACCGACCTCGCCTTGCCGCGGTTCAAGGCGAGCTTCGATGCCAACCTGGTGTCGGCGTTCCAGGCGCAGGGAATGGTGCGGGCCTTCGATCTCAAGCAAGCCGACTTCAGCGGCATGACCGGCCGGCCGGCATCGCAGGTGCCGTTCGCGATCGGCTCGATCGTGCACCGCGCCGTCATCGACGTGATGGAGGACGGCACCGAGGCGGCCGCCGCCACGGCGATCACGGTGGTAACGGCTTCGGCGCAGCGCCCGCCCGAGGAGATGCAGGTGTTCCACGTCGATCATCCGTTCCTGTTCGCGATCGTCGATGACGCCAGCGGCGCGGTCCTGTTCCAGGGCCGCATCGTCGATCCGCGCTAGAGGATCACCCTGGTAGGGCGCAATCGCTTTATTGCGCCAATCGGCCGCGCCCCGCTCCCTCCCTCGAGTTCAGGCACCCGCGGCTCCGCCGAGCGGCGCAATAGAGCGATTGCGCCCTACGACCCTGCGGCGGGCCGCCAGGCATTGTGTCGCCGGTGCGGTGCACATATCTAAGCGTGGACGCGGTGCCCAACTGCGTTCCACAATGGTGAAAGAAAGTCCTGCCATGAGCCGCCGCGCTAGCGATGATCGCGCCACCAGCTTCACGCTCAGCCAGATTATTTTCGGGCTGGATGATCGCAATCTGTTGCCGACCATCCGGATGCTGGAGCCTGCGGCCGACAGCATGGTGCCGTCTGCGAGCCCGGATCGGGACCAGGGACCCCGCTGCGTGCGATGCGCCACCCGCGGCGAATGACGCGCTTGGCGACAATCGCCGCGAGCGGCTTTGCGGCGTCCGCTCTCAGACCGGGATGCCGAAGACTTCCTTGAAGAACCTGGCCGCTGCCGCCTGCGATTCCGTATTCGCGCGTTCCTCGGACGCGTTCTTGGGCGTCGAGAAGCCGTGCTCGGTGCCGCTGTAGAGCTCGAGCTGCCAGTTGACCTTGGCGGCCCGCAGCTCCTTGACCAGGAGGTCGACCTCCGTGAGCGGGGCGACCGGGTCTTCGGCGCCGTGCAGGATCAGCACGCGGCCCTTGATGTTCTTGGCGGCATCGGGGGTGAAATCGCGGAAGCTGCCGTGGATCGTGACGGTTCCGACCACCGGCGCGCCCATCTCGGCGAACTCGATCGCGACCGTCCCGCCGAAGCAGTAGCCGAGCGTGGCGATCTTGGCGGTATCGACCAGCGGGTTCTGCCGCAGGATATCGAAGCCGGCCTCCGTGCGGGCGCGCATCAGCGGACGGTTCTTGTTGAAGGAGCCCGAGGCCTCGATCTGCTGCGGGACATCCTTGGGCTGATGGTCGCGGCCGAAAATATCGAGCGCGAAGACCACATAGCCCTGCTTGGCCACCATCTCGGCATTCTGCAGCGTCAGGTCGGTCATGCCGTCGCGCCGGTGCATCAGCAGCACGCCCGGACGCTTGGAGGTGACGCTGTCGTCATAGGCGAGATAGCCGCGCAGGGGAGTGTCGCCCTCCTTGTAGTCCACCCATTGGGTCTTGATGGCGGCTTGTGCCCGGCTCGCCTGCAGGCCGGTGACGGCGGCGGCGGACAGGATGAGGGCATTGCGACGCGAGATGGACATGAGCTCCTCCTTGGGGTTTCGGTGGTGAATTCCGTATGGTGAATCCCGTATGGTGAATGCTGTGTGGAGATTTCTCCCCGGCGGGCACTCTGCGGCGTCCGGCCGGCGGGACGATCCGGCGAGATTTGCCCACTGCGCCGATGAAGTCCAGATGCCGGCGCCCCTGGGGCGGCTGAAAGCGGCAGCGGGCGGCAAGCGCGGATTAATGATACCGCCCGATGCCGCCCCTTTCGATAAATCGGCGTTAAGCTGTCCACCATTACGCATTCGAGGATGCGCAACACTCTATCCAGTCCGATCGATGCGATCACCGGCTCGCTCCGGGTGCTGATCGCCGAGGACAATCAGTATTTGCGCAAGCTGATCCGCAACCTCCTGGTCAATGTGGGCATCAAGCGGATCGACGAGGTCGTCGACGGCCTCGCCGGTTTCGAGGCCATCAAGAACCTCGATCCCGATATCGTGATCCTGGATTGGGAATTGCCGCTGCTCAACGGCGCCGAGCTGGTGCGGATCGTGCGCACTCCGGGCATGCTGGCGAGGCCGGCCATGCCGATCATCATGTTCGGGGCCACCGCCGAGCGCTGGCGCATCGCGGAGGCGAAGCGGCTCGGCGTCAACGTCTACCTGACCATGCCGATCTCCGCCAAGACCCTGCTCGACCGCATCCTGTCGCTGGTCGCCAAGCCGCTTGTGGCCAAGCCGCTTGTGGCCAAGCCGGTGGCCAAGCCGTCGTGGCCAAGCCGCTCGTTGCCAAGCCGCGCGCCGCCGTCGAGCCAGCGGGCGATCGCGAGCAGGATCCGAAGCTGTTCATGATCTGACGCAGGCGCAGGCGTTTGCGCATCGTGGCATCGTGGCACGGAAAAACCGGATCGCCGCCCCGGATCGGGTCCGGGGCGGGCTTCTCATGAAAAAAAGCGCTTCGACGCGGTCAGTTGGCCGCGTTGTGCTGCTTGGTGGACAGATAGAAATAGCCGACCCGGTTGTTGGGCGGCGAGCCGTACCACATGTGTCCGTCCTTATCGAGGAAGAAGTCGCGCATGCCGTTGTCGGCATATGGCATGGGATACTCGGTCACCTTGCCGCTGACGGGATCGAGCCGGCCGATGACGTCGCGGGATTCCGATGAGTACCAGAGCGCGTGATCCGGCGCGATGGCGAGCGCATAGGGATGCGACCTGGCATTGGGCAGCGGGAACTCCTTGAACGTCTCGGTCTTGGGATCGAAGCGGTCGATCTTGCCGTCCTCGAACACGCAGAACCACACGATCCCGTCGGTATCGACCTGGACGCGCCGCGGCCGGTCACGTGAGGGCGGGATGTATTTGGTGACCTTGAGGGTGACGGGATCGACCTTGTCGAGGAAGCCGGTCTTGGTCATCTCGGTGACCCAGACGTTGTTCTGCGGATCGAGCGCGATGCCGTAGGCGGTCGTAACCTCGGGAATATGCGTGAACGTCTCGTATTTCGGATCGAACACGGTCAATCCTCCGGTCGACCAGACGCGTCCGTCCGGCGCAACCCGGATGGTGTGCTTGCGCCAGTCATCTTGATATTCGACGATCTTCTGGGTCTTGGGATCCCATTTGGCGATCTTCTTGGAGCCCGCTTCGGTCATCCACACCGAGCCGTCGGGTGCCGGCACGGCGGAGTGGATCAGCGCCGGGCCCATATTGGGAACCGGGAACTCCGTCCTCTCGCCGGTCTGCGGATTGAACCGCATCACCTTGTTGGCCTGCCCGTATTCCGGGGTCCAGCGCAAGCCGTCCTTGTCGCCGTTCGAGGTCCACGGGAACCGGTTGGGACCCGGCATCTCGTAGTCCACGTAGACGATCTTGAGCGCCTCGTCGGAGGGTTGGAACACGGTGT
Source organism: uncultured Alphaproteobacteria bacterium (assembly GCA_963744275.1). Lineage (GTDB taxonomy): Bacteria > Pseudomonadota > Alphaproteobacteria > Rhizobiales > Xanthobacteraceae > VAZQ01. Next base: position 397,889 of record CAVUSX010000007.1, on the reverse strand, counting down.
CCTTGTAGGAGGGCAGGTCGGCCGGCGACTTCGGCAGCTTGGAGTCCTCGCTGAACACGTGGCTGAGATAATAGACGACGTCGTCGGCCTGCTGATCGTTGAAGCCGTTGCGGTCGGCGAGCGAGGAGCGCATGGCCTCGCGCATGAAGTTGACGCGGTCGCGCCAGCCGTCCTCGTCGCGCACCACCGCCGCCATCCTGGACTGGAAGCCGTGGCAGCCCATGCAATTCTGGAACAGGGTGTCCTTGCCCCTTTCATTGGGCAGGAGCTGATAGCCCTGCAGCTGGGAAATCTCGGTCCAGCGGATCGGGGTGGGCTGCAGCGCGAAATCGTAGGAGGCGTTCTGATCGGCGGTGAGATTGACGCCGCTCTTGGGGTTGGTCTTGAAGCCGACCGCGCGCACCTGCAGGCGATATTCGCCGGCCGGCAGGTTCTCGGCATAGAAGCGGCCTTGATTGTCCGACAGTACGCTGACCGTCATCTTGAGCCCGGCATGGCGGGCCTGCACGAAAGCGCCCCGGAACGGCGCGCCGTCCGGGCCGGTCACGGTGCCCGAGATGGTGGCGGCATCGGCCAAGGGCGCGGCGAAGATCACGAATCCGAGAATTCCCAGGGGAGCTAATGACCGCATGGCGCTTCCTCGCATTTCTGTTTCTGGCGGAGCACGTTCTGCATGCCGCGACCATTCGGCTCCTGCGGGGCGCGCATGTCAAGCAAGATAGCGGCGCCCACCACCAGGGCGTTTCTATCGGGCGCTCGCGAAAAGGGCGCCCACAAGGGGCGCCCCTACGCAATTCGTTTCGTACCGTAGGGGCGGCCCTTGGGGCGGCCCTGTCGTTGCCGTCATCGCAAACTCAGCGGCTGTAGGGTGGGCAAAATTGCCTGCGATGGCGTCACGATAGGGCAGGGCCGCGCGCAATTTTGCCCACGCGTGCACGCTGCACAGCGGACCGCGCGGGCAACGCGCTCGACGCCGTGCCACATTGAATCTGCGGCGATAGCGCGTCGCCCACCCTACGGCAGCACCCCTGATGCAACGATCGTGCAAGGGCCGTGCGCAATTTTGCCCACGCGTCGTCCAGCGAAGCGTGGGCAGTGTCGTCTCAGTTGGTGGCGAAGCAGTAGAAATAGCCGTTGCCGCCGGTGGCGACCAGGTCGGGCGGGGAGCAGCCGCGGGACATATGCGCCGAGCTCCAGTTATGCTGGAACACGGTGTCGGCATTGCCCTTCCGATCGACGTGGCCCACGATGGCGGTGCCGAAATTGCTGCTGGTCCAGTTGTTGCAAGTCATGTTGACGTTGTCCGGAAAGGCGCGGCCATCCATGGTGGAGCCGGTCAGCATGTCGTGCTGGTTGGGCGTATCGCCCACGCCGTTGACGATCCCGCCCTTCTCGGTCAGGCCGGATTCCTTGCTGATCTTGTTGCCGGCGCTGAACAGGTCATCGATGCTGGTGGCGATGACCACGCCCTTGGCGTTCTTCCAGGGGCCCTTGCCGATGCGATCGCGGGCATTGACCGTGGCGCCGGGATTGGCGGCGTTGGTGCTGGAGCTGAGATAAGCGTGCCAGGTCTTGCCGCCGGCGCCGACCGCGGTGGCCAGCTTCTGGCAATGCGCGTCGGCGCCGGCGAGACCGCCGAGATCGCCGCCCTTGCCGGGACCTTCGCTGGTCACGAAGAAGCTCATGTCGGCTTGCTGCGCCTGCGCGGCCCCGCCCAGCACGAGGGCGAGGAGCGCGGCTGACGCCAATATGGACGAGCGCATGGTGGTGTTCATTTCAATCCTCCCGTGAGATTTTGATTGGCCGCGAGCCGGTGATCGGCCCGCGTCGGTTCCGCCGACCCCGGCCTTGCGGGCCGGGAAGCGCGCTATTGCACCGCGAAGCAGTAGAACAAGCCGTTGCCGCCGGTCGAGATCAGGCCTTCCTGCGAGCAGTCGCGTGACTGATGCGACGAGTTCCAGGAATGCGCCTGCGGGGTGTCCGTGAGACCGGTGCGATCGACATGGCCGACCTCGACCTTGCCGAACGTGCTGCTCGTATAATTGTTGCAGGTCATGTTCATGTTGCCCGGAAACGCCCGGCCGTCCGGCTGCGAGCCGGTCATCATGTCGTGGTAGTTCGGCGCAAAGCCGAACGTCGGCAGCCTTTGGCCGCGCTCGGTCAGGCCGGTGGTGGCACTGATCTTGTTGTTGGCGTCGTTGTGCAGATCATCGACGCTGGTGGCGATGACGTCGCCCTTGAAGTTCTGCCACGGGCCCTTGCCGATCCGGTCACGGGCATTGACCGTCTTGTCCGGAGCCGCCGCGTTGGTGTTGCTGCTCAGATACGCGTGCCAGGTCTTGCCGCCGGCCCCGACGGTCGCCGCGAGCTTCTGGCAGTGCGCGTCCGCGCCTTCCAGCCCGCCCAGATCGGCGCCCTTGCCGGGCCCGTTGCTGGTGACGAAGAAGGTCATGTTGGGCGCCTGTGGCCCCTGTTGGGCCTGCGCCATCCCCGAAAGAGCGAGCAGCGCCACGCCGGCGAGCATGGGCAAACGCACCGAGCTATGCATCGTAGTCCTCCCAGTTTTGTTGATTTCGATTTGAGCCGTTAAGTCCCGAAACAGAAGCGTAGCACAATGGCGATCGTGCTGGCGAGGGTGCCGCAGGGGGCGCGGCGGCGTAACTATGTTACATGGTCCGGAGCGGCGAAAGCGGTCGCCCCGGGGTGCGGTCTAAAGCAGGCGGATGAACGCGAAATGACGGACGCCGATCGGCGCAGCCGGGCGGCGGATGCGGCGGCCGCGAACACGACGGATCGCTCGACAGATGACGAGGGCTTTTGACACAGGCTTGGCCTCGCCGCCGTTTCAGGACATGATCCGCCACCGCGACAGTGCGGCAACGGCCGGGGAGCATGATGGTCGAACTCAGATACGAAGCGCCGCAGAGCCTGCAGGCCGCGGTGGCGCTCTTGGCGGGCGCGAGCGGGACGACGCGCCTGCTCGCCGGCGGCACCGACGTCATCGTCCAGATGGAGACCGATCTGATCGAGCCGCAGCTCCTGGTGGACATCAAGAAGATCGCCGAGCTGCGCGCGATCACGCCCGAGAACGGCGGCTTTCGCCTCGGTGCCGCCGTGCCTGGCATGGAGATCGTGGGTCATGCTGCCTTCGCGGCGGCCTGGCCGGGCGTGGTGGACGGCGTCAAGCTGATCGGCTCGATCCAGATCAAGGGCCGCGCCACCGTGGGCGGCAATCTGTGCAACGCCTCGCCTGCCGCCGACAGCGTGCCGGCCTTGGTGGCGGCCGGCGCGGTCGCCCGGATCGTGGGCGGAAAGGGCGTGCGCGAGGTCGCCGGTCGAGAGCATCCCGACCGGGCCCGGCAAGACATCGCTCGCCCGGGACGAGATCGTGGCCTCGCTGTTCCTGCCGCCGCGGCCCGCGCATGCGGGCGACGCCTATCTGCGCTTCACTCCGCGCACCGAGATGGACATCGCGGTGGTCGGGGTCGGGGTCAATCTCACCCTCGACCAGCGCGGCATCTGCACGGCGGCGCGGGTCGCGCTCGGCGCCGTCGCCCCGACCGTGCTGTTGGTGGGCGAGGCCGCGCAGGCGCTGATCGGCACGTCGATCGACGAAGCCGCCCTCGAGCGGCTCGCGGCAGCGGTGAGCGCCGCCTGCCGGCCGATCGACGACAAGCGCGGAACCAAGGAATACCGGATCAAGGTGGCGGGTGTCATGGCGCGGCGTACCGCGCTGGTGGCGCTGGAGCGGGCGAGGCGGAGCCGATGAGCAAGAAATATCACGTGAGCGCGACCGTCAACGGGGACGAATGCGAGTTCCTGTGCGAGCCGCAGCAGACCTTGCTCGACGTCCTGCGCGACGAGCTGATGCTCAGCGGCACCAAGGAGGGTTGCGGCACCGGCGATTGCGGCGCCTGCACCGTGATGATCGACGGGGTCATGGTGTGCTCCTGCCTGGTGCTGGCGGTCGAGGCCGAGGGCAGCACGGTCGAGACCATCGAAGGCATGGCCAAGGGTGCGCAGCTGCATCCGCTGCAGCGCAACTTCCTCGAGCTCAACGGCCTGCAATGCGGCATCTGCACGCCCGGGATCCTGATCGCCGCCAAGGCGCTGCTGGAACGCAATCCGGATCCGAGCGAGAGCGAGATCCGCTATTGGCTGGCCGGCAACCTGTGCCGGTGCACCGGCTACGACAAGATCGTGCGCTCCGTGCAGGCGGCCGCCAAGGAGATGAGGGGAGAATCCAAATGAACGCGCCCACGATCCTGGAGAAGAGCGGCTACAACCGCGACCGCAAGCTCAAGGTGGTCGGCACCTCGCCGGTCAAGCACGACGGCATCGACAAGGTGACGGGGCGCGCCAAGTTCGGCGCCGACCTGTTCCTGCCCGGCATGCTGGTCGGCAAGATTCTGCGCAGCCCGCATCCCCATGCCCGGATCAAATCGATCGACGTGGCGGCGGCCGAGCGGCTGGCGGGCGTCAAGGCGGTGGTGACCCGCGACGATTTTCCCGAGCTGAAGCCCGGCACCATCGGGGGCGACATGACCCGCAACGCCATGGCGCGCGAGAAGGCGCTCTATGACGGCCACCCGGTCGCCGCCGTGGCGGCGGTGAGCGAGGCGATCGCCAAGCAGGCGTTGAAGCTGATCAAGGTGGAGTACGAGGTGCTCCCCCACGTGATCGATCCGGTGGCGGCCATGCAGCCGGGCGCCCCGATCCTGCACGAGCATGTCCGCACCAAGGGAATCCCCAAAGGTGCGAATGGCGCCGATCAGCCCAGCAACGTGATCGAGCGGCTGGAGCTCGCCATGGGCGACGTCGCGGCCGGCTTCGCGCAGGCCGACCTGATCGTCGAGCGTGAATACGACACCAAGCCGATGCACCAGGGCTATATCGAGCCGCAGGCCTGCGTGGCGACCGCCACGCAAGACGGCCAGATCGAGCTGTGGTGCTCCACCCAGGGGCCGTGGGTGTTTCGCGACCGGCTGGCCGACATCCTCAAGATCGACGCCGCCAAGATCCGGGTGACTCAATCGGAGATGGGCGGCGGCTTCGGCGGCAAGACCGGCTTCTATCCGGAGCCGGTGGCGGTGCTGCTCGCCCGCAAGGCCAAGCGGCCGGTGAAGATCACGCTCACCCGCGCAGAAGTCTTCCGCGCCACCGGTCCGGTCTCGGGCACCCATTCGCGCGTCAAGATGGGGGTCACCCGGGACGGCATCATCACCGCGGCCGAGGCCGAGCTGGTGTTCCAGACCGGCGCCTTCACGGGCTCGATGTTCGCCAATGCGCCGCAGGCGATGTTCACGCGCTACAATCTCAAGAACGTGAAGACGGTCTCCTCCGAGGTCGTGTCCAACCGGCCGAAGGTGAATTCCTTCCGCGCCCCCTGCGTGCCGCAGGTGGTGTTCGGGGTCGAGGGCGTGATCGACGAGCTGGCGCGCAAGCTCGGCATGGACCCGATCGATTTTCGTCTCAAGAACGCGGCGCGCGAGGGCTACAAGACCCTCTATGGCGAGACCTTCGGGCCGATCGGCTTCGTCGAGACGCTGGAGGCCGCCAAGGCCTGCGCGCATTACAATTCGCCGGTGCCGCCCGGCCAGGGCCGCGGCGTCGCGGCGGGCTTCTGGTTCAACAAGGCCGGCGAGACCGCGGGCAGCCTCAACATCGCGGTCGACGGCTCGGTGACGCTCAGCCTCGGCACCACGGACGTCGCGGGCTCGCGCATCTCCATCAGCATGATGGCGGCCGAGGAGCTCGGCATCCCGGTCGACAAGGTGCATGCCATCATGGCCGACACCAGCTCGCTCGGCTTCAATCGCGTCACGGCCGGCAGCCGCACCACCTTCTCCACCGGCATGGTGATCGTGGATTCGGCCCGCAAGGCGATCGCCGAGCTGTGCCGGCGTGCCGCCGGAATCTGGGGCGTGCCGGAGGAGGCGGTGACGTTCGAGGACGGCCATTGCCGGCCGGCGAGCTCCAATGTCGGCACCTTCGCGCCGCTGTCGATCGCCGAGATCGCCGCCAAGACCATGGTGACCCATGGCGCCATCGCGGGCCATTCCGAGATGAACGTCACCGGCGCCGGTCCCGGCTTCGGCTTGCATATCGTCGACGTGGAGGTGGACCGGCAGACCGGGCGGGTCGACATCAAGCGCTATACGGTGGTCGAGGACGCCGGCAAGGCGATCCATCCGCTGCAGGTCGAGGGTCAATACCAGGGCGGCGCCGTGCAGGGCATCGGCTGGGCGCTGAACGAGGAATACTGCTACGGCGACGACGGACGGCTGCAGAACCCGAGCTTCCTGGACTATCGCATGCCGGTCGCCTCCGATGTTCCGATGATCGGCACCGAGATCGTCGAGGTGCCCAATCCGAAGCATCCGTATGGACTGCGCGGCGTCGGCGAGGTGCCGGTGGTGCCCACCATGGCGGCGATCGCCAACGCGATCGGCGCCGCCACCGGGGTGCGGCCGCAGTCGCTGCCGATGTCGCCGCCGAGGTTGCTGAAGTTGTTGGACGAGGCGGCGGCGCGCGGCGCCTGAAGATCCTTATTGCGGTTGCGCCGTGTCGCCGTGCTATCGCGCCGAAAGGCGGCCGGTGCTATACTCCAAGCCATGAATATTGCCGCCACCACGGCTGCCGAAGGTTTGCCTCGCCGGGTCTTCACCGTCGAGGACGTGAGCCGCATGATCGAAGCCGGCATCCTCCGCGAGGACGAAAGGTTCGAGCTGGTCGAGGGCGAGATCGTGATGATGGCGGCCAAGGGAATCGCGCATGAGCGGATGAAATCGGCCCTGCTTATCGCCGTCGTCCGCGCCTTGCCGGACCATCTGACACTTGGAGTTGAGATCACGCTGCGGCTTACCGATACGGTCATGCTCGAGCCGGATATCGCGGTTTTTCCCAAGGAGCTGCTGACGAGATCATCGACGGGGTTCGCCCGGCTCGACCCGGGGGAAGCGCACCTGGTGATCGAGGTCGCCGCGACGAGTCTCGCTTACGACCGCGGGCTCAAAGCGCGGCTTTATGCGCGCCACCGTGTCCGGGAATTCTGGGTCGTCGACGCCAACGAGCGCGTCGCCTTCGTGCATACCGACCCCAGTGGCGACGTATGGTCGTCGGTCGTCGAACACGGGCCGCAGGATGCGCTCTCGACATCGGCGCTGCCCGGCTTCTCGATCCGGCTCGGCGAGATCGGCTGATATCCAACGGTCTAGCGTGTCCGTCTCCGAGCCGTCTGTCATCTGGCCGACAGATGTTCCGTGCTTTGCTGCGGTGCGTGAGCAAAGCGCCACGCAAATCACTTGTTGCTTGGATTGCACGCGTCCTCGCCGGCCCCGAAGGCGAGCGGCCGGCAAGCGGCGAGCGCACCGATCGGGCGCGACCCGAGCCGGCGCGGCGCGCGATCGCTCGGAAGCGGCGTGACGATAGGTCTGGCGCCGCGAAGGACGATCCGCAGCGGCGAGGGCCTTGATGGTTGCGGCTGCTGAAGCTTCAGGACGGTTTCGTCGATCAAGCCTGCGGCTTCGCCTGCGCCAATCTGGCGCGTATGCCGGCGACCGCGATCCGCGGCGACAGGAACGTGACGTCCCAGCCGGCGGCGGGCGGCGCCCAGGCGCACGACAGGCGATGCGAAGCCGGATCGAGCGTCCAGCTGCAGACGAGATGTGGATGCAGCTCTGTTCGGCCGAGCGCGGTTCCCGCGGGAACGGAGGCAACCCGATAGGTCATGGCTCGCATCCTCCTCTGCGCCGTCGGCGCAGCAAGCCGCGCTCGCCGAGGCTTCGCAATGCTAAGGCCACATTCTTGACGATCTGTTTTCGTTGCGCAGCGGCGTTGCATTTCGCCGCACAGGGTTTCCGAACCATTACGCCTTCGCGGCAGGGCTCCGGATTTTTTGCCGCCTGGACGCTCGGCGTTGAAAAAACTTGGGCGCTCAAAAAACTTATGTCTTCAATGTGACCACGAGAGCACCTCGTCTCAATTCCGCGCGAGCCGAGGCGCTGTCAAAATCCTGCTACAGAAGCCGGATTAACGTGCGGCCGATCGAGCCGAATCAAGGACTGCCGCATGTTTCAAATCGTTCGCGTGGAGCTCAACCGTGACGGCCAGGTGGTGGCGCGCCGGCCGCTGCAGCCGCTGTACGATCTGTGGGACGACGCCATGGCGCTGGCCGAGTTCGATGCGTCGCGATGCGCCGGCGACTACGGTCCGCTCCCGGATCCGCCCCGGCTCGCCGGGGAGGGAACCGGAGAGGGTTGGTGGGCACACGACGGCGGCCGCACCTTTCGTTTCGTGATCGAGCAGGTGGCGGCCACGAGCCTGGCTTCATGACGCTCGGCGCGATCGCGGGCTTGTAATCGGTGTATTATATTAGAGCGTGTTCCGATCACCCGCAGTCACCCAGGGTGTCATGGCCGGGCTTGTCCCGGCCACCCACGCCTTGCTCAGTGGCAAGAAAGACGTGGGTGCCCGGCACAAGGCCGGGCATGACGACCGAGAGATTGTGCGTCAGTCCGGCCGGAACCAGATCTTCTAGTCTCACGCGCTCAGGGGGGCACCGTGCTCGCTTCGGTTCCGGCGGAAAGCGTGCGGGCGACCCGGAATCCCGTGACCGTCCCCCAGGTCTCGAAATTGCTCCAATAGCGGAAAGTGGACTGAACCAAGTCGGGCGGATAGTACCAGGATCCGGCGCGGATGACGCGTTTGCTGCAGTCGCCGCTGGTCCAGGCCGATCCGTCGGTCGGGGCGCCGTCGTAATTGTCGTGCCAGCAATCCTGGATCCACTCGAAGACGTTCCCCACCATGTCGTAGAGGCCGAATGCGTTGGGAGGAAAGGAGCCGACCGGCGCGGATTGCGCGCCATCCCACGGGCTGCCGCAGCCCTTGCAATTGGCATTGTTGGTGCCGAGCTCTTCGCCCCAAGGATAAGCGGATTGCGTGCCGGCGCGGGTGGCATATTCATATTCGGCTTCGCTGAGCAGCCGGTAAGTCTTGCCGGTCACCTTGGACAGCCATGTCACATAGGTCTGCGCGCCGTTCCAGCTGACGGCGATGACCGGCCGCTGGCCACGCCCGAAGCCGGCATCCCCCACGGCCCCGCATTCGCCGTAGGCGACGCAGGTGTCCCACTCGTCGAAGGTCACCTCGTATTTCGATACCGCAAACGGCGCGGCGAGCGTGACCGAATGCTGGGGTTCTGCCGCCGCTTGGTTCTTATCATTCCCCGCGAAGCCCATCATGAACGAGCCCGCCGGCACGACCACCATCTGCGGGCAATGATCCGTCCCGGTGTCGGAGGCGCATTCCCGGAAGGCGTCCAGCGGCTTGAGCGCGCGCTCGGCCGCCGCGGTCAATACGAACGGCTGGATCTGCGCTGAGGCGAACGGGCGCTCGATCTCGAGATTGCGCCACAGCAGCGCGCCCACGGCGACAATTCCCGCGATGAGGACGAGGGCGATCGGCAGCGCCAATCCGCCGATGAGCAGGCGCATGCGCAGCGAACGCCGCCTGGCGATCTTGCGGCTGCGATCGATGAACCCGCGGTCGACCTCCGGCAGGTCGGCGGCGCGCTTGGCGAGCCAAGCGCGCGCCTGGGCGAGGGGAAATCCCATGAGCAGCGCGTCGTCTCGCGAACGCTGCGGCGTCGCTTGCCAGGCGCGACGGGCGGCTTCGAGCCCGCTGCGCCAGACGAGGAATTCCCGCTGTGCGGCGATCCATTCGCGCAGCTTGCCCCAGCGCCGGAAAATCGCCTCATGCGCGACCTCCGCATAGGTCTCGCCGGTCTCGGTGGTCACGGTGACGAGAAGTCGATTGGGATAGTCCGCGAGCTCGGAGACCAGTCGCCATTCCTCCGGCGAAAATTCACCGCGGGCGGCGCGGCGCCTGGTCGGCTCGCCGTCGTCGCGCACGGTCGCGAGCCGCAGCGTCAGCACGCGCCGCAGCGCATCCTCGGCGCCGGGATGCGCCGCCAGGAACTTGTCGGCGCGGTCGACCAGGACGCCGCCGAGCTCGAAGGACTGTGCCGGCAGGCGCAGCATGCCGTCGTTGGCCTGCACCATGTGCGCCCACATGTCGTCGAGCGTGTAGGAGAGCAGCGGCAAGGCGCCGACGTCCTTGATCGAATCCTTGGCGGTGCGCCGGGTGATGATGTCGATGAGCCCGTCGGTCTCGAACCGGGCCGCAAGCAGTTGCGCCGGCCGGCTGACGATCTCGCGCAGCTCCTCCTCGCCCAGCGGCGGCACGTCGATCTGCTGGCGGGCCTTGAACAGCGGGGTGTCGTTTTGCAGATGGCCGAGGAAGTCGGAGCGCATGCTCATGATGGCGCGCAGGCGCGGGTCCGGCAGCGCCTGCGCCAGCAGCTCGGAAAAGCGCCGGCGCTGGCGCTCCTCGGCGCGCACATAAAGCTCCTCGCCCTGGTCGACATAGAGAAAAAAGGCCGGCGGCTTGGGCTGATCGAGCTCCTTGCGGCGGCGCTCGGTCGCGTCGATCAGATCGCTGAGCGTGGCCTTGCCGTCGCGCAACAGCTCGATCAAGCCGTTCTGCTGCCTGATCCGCTCGAAATCGGTGGCGGTGAATTGCCAAGTGTCGAGGAACAATTCCACCAGCGATTTGAGCGGGTCGGTGCCGGGCTTGAGCGACAGAAAGCACCATTGGCGGCTGTCCACAAAGGCCGCCGGCCACGCATTGGGGGCGCCCGCCTCCTCGGGCCAGGCCTGGCGCTGGAGCGCCGCCAGCACGCCCGCCTGCACCAGCGAGGATTTGCCCACCCCGGAATTGCCGATCAGCACCGGCAGCCGGTCCGGCGCGCCGGCGAGCGCGGACAGCACCTCGACGGTCTCGCGCTTGCGGCCGAAAAAATAGTCGCTGTCCTTCTCCTCCATGGCCTCGAGGCCGCGATAGGGAGACGTGTAACGCCACAATTCGCCGGGCCTGCCGCCGCCGCCGGCGGCGGCATCGAACAGGCGCGCGAGGTCGCTTCTCGCGATGCCGGATCAGGGGAGACGATCCAGTGCAGCTGGCGCAGAAACGGCAGCCCGGGCGCGGTCTGGCCTTCGAGCAACACCACGATGAGCGGGAAATCTCCGCCCCGAGTTCACCCATTTATCGAGCGCCTCGTCATATTCGGGCACCTGCCATTTGCCGATGCCGGCCGCGCCGACCAGCAGGATGAAAGCGCTCGCCTCGGCGATCTCCTGCGCCAAGCTGCTCCGACCAGGAGCCGCCGGCCCGCAAATGCGTCGGTGCGAAGAATACGCGCGCGGCCTGGTCCCGGCGCTCGATGGCGGCCTTGAGCCGCTGCGCCAGCGCCTGATCGGGCGAGTGATAGCTGAGAAACCAGCGCGACATGCGAGTCACCAAGTCGGAGCCGTCGGGCGAGGGACCCAAGTTGCCGACAGCTTGTTGCCGACGTGCAACCGGGCCGCCTGCCGGAAAGAGCGTAGCAGGATATTGAATAGTCAGGGATCGGTCAGCCGCAATGCCGCGCCTATGGGGCGCCCCGAGGCGATTCAATCATCCTGCGGCGCGCGGCGCTCGCCGCGGCCGCGCGTGCCGGCTGCGGACGTCTTGGCCGGCGGGGTCTTGGCGAGCGCCGCGATGTCGGCGGCCAGATGGGAGAGGCTGGGGACCGGCAGCAGCGCCAGGCCGAATTCGCCGCCGCCTTCGCCGGCGGCGCTCTGCGGCATCACGGCGCGGCCGAAGCCGAGCTTGGCGGCTTCCTTGAGGCGGGCAGGTGCTTGCGCGACCGGCCGCACCGCGCCCGAGAGCGAGACCTCGCCGAAATAGACCGCATCGGCGGGCAAAGGCGCATTGGCGAGCGAGGAGACGAGCGCGGCGGCGGCGGCGAGATCGGCGGCCGGCTCCTGGATGCGCAACCCGCCCGCCACGTTGAGATAGACGTCATGGCCCGACAGCCTGATGCCGCAATGGGCCTCCAGCACGGCCAGCACCATGGCGAGCCGGCTCGGGTCCCAGCCCACCACGGCGCGGCGCGGGGTGCCGAGCGAGGTGGGGGCGACCAGCGCCTGGATCTCGACCAGCAGCGGCCGGCTGCCCTCGATGCCGGCGAACACCGCGGTGCCGGGACTGCCGAGATCGCGCTCGGACAGGAACAGCTCGGACGGATTGGCGATTTCCTGCAAGCCGAGGCCGGTCATCTCGAAGACGCCGATCTCGTCGGTGGGGCCGAACCGGTTCTTCACCGCGCGCAGGATGCGGAACTGGTGCGAGCCTTCGCCTTCGAAGGACAGCACCGCGTCGACCATGTGCTCGACCACCCGCGGGCCCGCGATCTGGCCGTCCTTGGTGACGTGGCCGACCAGGATGACGGCGGCGCCGGATCGCTTGGCGAAGCGGATCAAGGCCTGCGCGGCGCCGCGCACCTGGGTCACGGTGCCGGGCGCGGAATCGACCGCGTCGGTCCACATGGTCTGGATCGAGTCGATGACGACCAGGCGCGGCGTATCGCGATCCGAGAGGGTGGCGATGATGTCCTCGACCGAGGTTTCGGCGGCGAGCTCGATCGGCGCGTCCTGCAGCTTCAGCCGCTCGGCGCGCAGCCGCACCTGCGCCACCGCCTCCTCGCCGGAAATGTAGACCGCGCGGTGGCCGCGCGCGCGCCAGCGCAGCCGCGACCTCGAGCAGCAGCGTCGATTTGCCGATGCCCGGATCGCCGCCCAGCAGGAGCACCGAGCCGCGCACGAAGCCGCCGCCGGTGACGCGGTCGAACTCGGCGATCCCGGAGGCGAGCCGCGGCGCGTCGTGGGTTTCGCCGGTGAGCGGCTCGAGCGTGAACTTGCGGCCCTTGCGCGGCGCCCGCCCCGGCATCGCGGGGCGCGAAAGCGCGGCACCCTCCTCGGTGATGGTGTTCCATTCGCCGCAGGCGTCGCACTTGCCCTGCCAGCGCCCATAGGCGGCGCCGCAGTTCTGGCAGACGAAGGTGAGCTCGCGACGGGCCATGGGGGGAGACTGCAGAGTCGCGAATGGCGAGTGGCGAATAGCGAGTAGCCTGTAGCCTGTAGCCTGTAGCCCGCATGAAGCGCAGCGAAATGCGGGAACGGCGCTCCCGGATTACGCGAGGGCTCCATCCGGGCTACAGACTGAACTATTCGCTACTCGCTATTCGCTATTCGCCAGTCGGGCTCACGCGCCCTTGTAGACCCGGTGGAAGCGGCGGCCCAGGCGGGTGAGCAGCTCATACCCGATGGTGCCCATTGCGCCCGCCTGCTCGTCGATGCCGAGCTCGGGTCCGATCAGGGTGGCGAATTCGCCGCGGCGCGCGCCGCGGTCGGGAACATCGGTCACGTCGACGCTGATCAGGTCCATGGAGACGCGTCCGGCGAGCGGACAGCGTTTGCCGGCCACGATCACGTGCGCGGGGGGCTTGTTGCGGTCGCCGGCGGCCGAGCGCAGGAAGCCGTCCGCATAGCCGACCGCCACGATGGCGACACGCGACGGCCGCTGGGCCGTGAAGGTGGCGCCGTAACCCACCGTGTCGCCGCGCTTGACCTCGCGCACCTGCAGGATGCGGCCTTTCAGCTCGACGACCGGGCGCATCGGGTTGGTCTTGCCCGGCGTCGGATTGCCGCCGAACAAGGCAATTCCGGGCCGCACCAGATCGCAATGGACCGCGCCGCCGCCGAGAAAGATGCCGGACGAATTGGCGAGCGAGGAGGAGACGCCGCGAAACAGGATGCGCAGCTCGCGGAACATGCGGATTTGCCGGTCGTTCATCACGTGGCTGGGCGTCTCGGCGCAGGCCAGATGGCTCATCAGCAGCGTAAAGCCGTGGTTTTCCAGCTGGACGCGGGAGGAAACCGCGACCGCCTCATCGGGGCTCAGCCCGAGCCGGTTCATGCCGGTATCGACATGCAGGGCCGCGCCGCCGCGCCAATTGCTGGCGGCCACGAAGGCATCCCACTCGGCGAGCTCGGCCGGGCCGTTGATGACGGGTCGCAAGGCGGCGTCGGCGAAGGCTTGCGCGGTATTGGGCAACAGCCCGTTGAGCACGTAGACGACGGCCTCGCGCGCCAGCGCCCGCACCCGGCGGCCTTCGGCCAGGTCGGCCACGAAGAAGGTCTTGCAGCCGGCTTTGGCGAGCCGCGCGGTGACGGTTTCCAGGCCGCACCCATAGGCGTCGGCCTTGACCACGGCCGCGCATTCGATCGGCACGGTGCGGCTGGACAGAAGGCGCCAATTGGCCTCGATGGCGGCGAGGTCGATGGTCAGAAGACCGCCGGCCGCCGCCGCATCGGAGCCGGCAGGCGCCACGCCGGCAGGCGCCGCCTTGTCGGCCGCCGCCGCGGCCGCCTTGCCGGGCTCGAGGGGGGCATCTTGAATCGACATCGGGGGGTTATGGCTGGCTGCGGGGTTGGCGTCCAGCACGCCGGCGTTGCGGGTGGCGGCTAATGTTGCTGGAGCGCCTGATCGTCCCGCGCCAGATTGTCGAAGCGGGTGACGGCGGCGTCGAATTGCAGGTTGACGGTGCCGGTGGGGCCGTGGCGCTGCTTGCCGATGATGATCTCGGCCTTGCCGTGGGCCGCGTCCATCTCGGTCTGCCACTTGATGTGGTCGTCGGTGCCGGGCCGCGGCTCCTTGTTGCTGAGGTAGTACTCCTCGCGGAACACGAACAGCACCACGTCGGCGTCCTGCTCGATCGAGCCCGATTCGCGCAGGTCCGAGAGCTGCGGGCGCTTGTCGTCGCGGTTCTCCACCTGCCGTGACAATTGCGAGAGCGCCATGATCGGCACATTGAGCTCCTTGGCGAGCGCCTTGAGATTGGTGGTGATCTCGGTCACCTCCTGCACCCGGTTCTCCTGGCCGCGCCGGCTCGAGCCCTGCAGAGCTGGATGTAGTCGATGACCAGCAGATCCAGGCCCTTTTGCCGCTTGAGCCGGCGCGCGCGCGCCGCCAGCTGGGCGATGTTGAGCCCGCCGGTCTCGTCGATGAACAACGGCAGATGCTGCAGCTCGACGGTCACGTCCTTGAGCTTGTCGAAGCCGCGCTGGTCGATGGCGCCGCGCCGGATCGTGCTGGAGGGAATGCCGGTCTGCTCGGCGATGATGCGGGTGGCGAGCTGCTCGGCCGACATCTCGAGCGAGAAGAAGCCCACGATGCCGCCGTTGGCGGTCTCGATGTGCCCATCGGGGCGGACCTCGCCGCGCCAGCCGCGCGCGACGTTGTAGGCGATGTTGGTGGCGAGCGCGGTCTTGCCCATGCCGGGGCGGCCGGCCACGATGATCAGGTCGGACTTCTGCAGGCCGCCCATCTTGGAATCGAGATCCTTGAGCTCGGTCGCCAGGCCCGAGAGCTTGCCGTCGCGCTGATAGGCGTGGGCCGCCATCTCGAGCGCGGTGGTCAATGCGGTCTCGAATCTCTGGAAGCCGCCGCCGTAGCGGCCGATCTCGGCGAGCTCGTACAGGCGCCGCTCGGCGTCCTCGATCTGCTCGCGCGGCGCGAAATCGACCGGCGCATCGAACGCCATGTTGACCATGTCCTCGCCGATGCCGATGAGGTCGCGCCGGATCGCGAGATCGTAGACGGCGCGGCCATAATCGGCGGCGTTGATGATGGTGGTCGCTTCCGCGGCGAGGCGGGCCAGATATTGGGCGACGGAGAGACCGGCAATGTCGATGTCGGCGGGCAGGAACGTCTTCAGGGTGATCGGAGAGGCGAGCTTGCCGGTGCGGATCAGGCTGCGGGCGTGGTCATAGATCTGCTGATGGATCGGCTCGAAGAAGTGCACCGGCTCCAGGAAGTCGGACACCCGGTAGAGCGCCTCGTTGTTCACCAGGACGGCGCCGAGGAGCGCCTGTTCCGCCTCGATATTGTGCGGAGCCATGCGATAGGCGGTAGCAGGTTCGGGCGCCTGCTTGCGCGCGGTCGAATCGAGCGGTGCCATGATTTCCCAGCGGTGGCTATGCAATCGGACGAAAGCGTGGCGTGATACGCACAAAGCGTGCGTGATACGCATAAAGCAACAAAATGCGTCGAACCGAGAAGCACCGGGCACCGAGCGCCGGGCGCCGCCAACTCGACCGATGGATAGCGATCTAGCACCGACCGGCGATTCGGAAAAAAGCTCGTTGCCGATGTCCCCGATACTCACCGGCATGCGAGAATCAATGTCGAGGGACTTGACGATCAAGGGCTGGTAGGAGCGAGCGGGCGCCGCCACGAATGCAATGATCGGCGTCACGACGGTGCCGGCGGTTGCAGTGCCGCATCCGCGTGCGAGCCTTCATTCGCCGGCGGGCGCTCATTCGCCGGCGAGCCGCAGGGGCGGGCGGCGCCGGCCTTCCAGGGCGCGCAAGCGCGCGGTCTCGCGTTCGATGTAGTCGCGGGTCATCGGCACGACGCCCTGGCGCTTGGTCAGCTGCATCTGGAACACCATCAGGCCCTGCTCGCGGAAGGCCATCTCGGAGGCCGCAAGGTAGAATTCCCACATTCGCACGAAGCGCCGGTCATAGATCCGCTCGACCTCGTCGCGATGGGCGAGGAAGCGCTGGCGCCAGGCCTTGAGGGTCTCGGCATAGTGCAGACGCAGGATCTCGATGTCGGTGACCAGGAGGCCGGCGCGCTCGACCGCCGGCAGGACCTCGGACAGCGCCGGAATGTAGCCGCCCGGGAAGATGTACTTGCCGATCCAGGGGTTGGTGACGCCGGGGCCTTCGGAGCGGCCGATCGCATGCAACAGCATGACGCCGTCGTCGGCGAGCGCGGCGCGGCATTTGCGGAAGAACTCGTCATAGAAGCCGACCCCGACATGCTCGAACATGCCGACCGAGACGATGCGATCGAACGGGCCGGCCACTTCGCGGTAGTCCTGCAGCCGGAAATCAACGCTCGCCGCCAGTCCCTTCTCCGCCGCGCGAGCGCGCGCCGCCGCCAGCTGATGCTCCGACAGCGTGATGCCGGTAACCTGGGCGCCGCAATTCTCCGCGAGGTAGAGCGCGAGCCCGCCCCAGCCGCAGCCGACGTCGAGCACGCGCTGGCCGGTCTGCGTCAGCAACTTGGCGGCCAGGTGCCGGCGCTTGGCGAGCTGGGCATCGTCGAGCGATTGATCGGGCGTCTCGAAATAGGCGCAGCTGTATTGGCGGTCCGCATCGAGAAAGAGCGAATACAGCCGGTCGTCGAGATCGTAATGATGCGCGACATTGCGCCGCGCGCGCCGCCGCCGGTTGAGCTGCGCCAGCCGGCGGTAGAGATAGCGCAGGAGCTGCTGCGGGCGCGACCACAGCGGCGGCTCGGCGGCCGGGCTCTGCAGCACCGCCAGCACATCGGCCATGGTGCCGCGCTCGACGATCAGCGTTCCGTCCATATAGGACTCGCCGAGCTTGAGCTCCGGATCGAGAATGACCCCGCGCTCCGCCGCCCGCGTGGTGAAGCGGAGCGCGACCTGCGGCCCGGTGCCGTCACCCAAGGTGTAAGTCGTTCCACCCGCGGTCGTGATCCGAAGATTGCCCGCGCGAACGAATTTTTTCAGTGCGATCCCCACCAACCGGTTCATCGCGCATCCTGGATGCAGCGACTGCGGTCACGCCACGCCCCCGACACAATTGGCGTCCACCGGCGTCGTTGCCTGCGGCCTCGTCTGTTCGATACCCGACAAAGGCCGTGTTCTTTCTGTATAATAGTCCAAGCGTTAGAATGCGCGACAGGCGAGTTGGTTGCTGATGTGGAAAATGAAGGGCAAAGTGCCGCGGGAGCGGGATCGACCGACGCCTTTTTCGGCTCAGGAATCGGCTAAGCGACCGGTGGGGTGGGGTGCCGGTGGCTCGGCCCCGGCGCACCCCGGGTCGGCGGTGGAGCGGGAGATCATGGTGTCGCGACTTCGGCGGTTTTCACCCTGGCTGGTGGCGCTGGTGACGGCTGTGCCGCTGGCGGCTGTGCCGCTCGCTGCGGCCTGCGCCCAGAATCTCGACGCCGGCAAATCCGCCTCGCAGATATTCTCGGAAGCTTGCTCGGGCTGCCACCGCAGCCCACGCGACCTCAAGGGCAATCCCGGCGCCAGCTTCCTGCGCGAGCACTACACGACCGGCTCCGAGATGGCCTCCACCATGGCGGCCTATCTGGCGGGTGGTGCCGGCGGCGATGCGCGGGCGCCGGGGGCCGCGCAGCCCAAGCGCCCGCCTAACCCGACCGGCAGTCCGGCCACCGGGACCACGCCCGCTGCCGCGAACGGCCGGGACGCCGCGGCCCCGGATACGGCAATTCCCCGACGCGCGCAGCAGACCCCGGACCCCAAGACGACGGCAGCCGCCGGGATCGCCCAAGGGCCGTCCGACGCGGGCGGAAGGAACGGCCGAGGTCAAGCCGCTGGCTTCGGCTCCGCCAGCGCCGACCCGGCCCCCGCTCGAGGAATTCGAGGAATAGCGCGCTTTACGCTAACCGGCCGGTTCGGCATCCGCCGCGGACGGCTCCTGCGGCTCGCCCTCTTGGGCGCGCAGCGCCTCGATCGCTTCGGGCTCGAAGAAGGCCTCGGCCGCCGCGGCCGCCGCGGCCGCCGCCTCTTCCGCCTCCTCGCGGTTGACGCTGATATCCTCGCCGCGCTGGAGCCTTTCCGCCTCGTCGGCGCTGCGGGCGACCGTGAGGCTGACCGTGACCTCGACTTCCGGGTGCAGCGTCACCGGAACCTTGTACATGCCGATCATCTTGATGGGCACGTTGAGCACGATCTGGGAGCGCGCGACCGTAAAGCCCTTATCGATGATCAGCCCGACCAGGTCGCGCGGCGTGACCGAGCCGTAGAGCTGGCCGCCCTCGGCCGCCTGCCTGAGCACGGTGAAGCTCTGGCCATTGAGCCGCTCGGCCACCTTCTCGGCTTCGCCGCGCTGCTCCAGATTGCGCGCCTCGAGGTCGACCTTCATGTTCTCGAAGCGTGAACGGTTGGCTTCGCTCGCCCGCAACGCCTTGCCCTTGGGCAAGAGAAAATTGCGCGCGAAGCCGTCCTTCACGCGCACCACGTCGCCCATCTGGCCGAGCTTGGCGATCCGTTCCAGCAGGATAACTTCCATCTGTCTCTCCTCTGCATGTTGGAAACAAGAAATCAGGTCGGCGCCGCCGGCGGGGTGCGCCAGCGTGCGATTTGTCCGCGCAGGTCGAACAGCGCATCGCTCACGCCGATCAAGCCGATGAGCAAGAGCGGCCAGCGGACCGGCCAGCTGAACACCACGATGGCTCCATAGACGGAGCCGAGAATGAAGCCGCGGCCGCTCAGCCCGGTGGTGGTGGCGTGGATGACGGCGAGCCCGAGCAGCACATGGGCCATCATCAGGCTCGCCGCCAAAGCGCTCGCCGCGATGCCGAGGAGGTCCGGCAGGAAGGAGCCGGCCACCGCGGCGCCGAGAAGCGCCGGCGCCGCCGACGGGAACCGCATGTCGGAAAGGCGCGGCCAGGGCCGCCGCAGGCGGCCCGAAATCTTCACGATCCGGCCGGCGAGCCAAACGTTGAACACGGTGGAAAGCATCAAGGAGGCCGCCGCGGCCGCCGGCACGAACACCACCATCATGTCGACCAGCCGCGCGGCGTCGTCCGGATTTTCCAGCTGCTCGCCGACGACCTCGTCCAGGCGGCTGTCGAGGACGGCGTGCAACGCGCTTTGCAGGCTGGCGAGATTGGTGCCGAAGCTCAACAGCAGGGTGGCGACCATGCAGGCATAGATGCAGGCCGCCCACAGCACCAGGCGACCGACCGGATACCATTCGTGCCCATCCGGCGAGGGGGCCGGCCGCGCCAGCATGGTGAGATAACCGAGCCACCAGGCCGGAAGCCCGACCCCGAACAGGAAGGCGGCGAGGAAATCCACCCCCACCACGGCCAGGCAGGCCGCGCCCGCACGCCGCCGCGATGAGGCCGGCCCAGTGGCTCCATCCGAGCGCGACGATCAGGATCGGCAGCGGTGCCAGCAAGAGCAGCAGCATGGCGGCGGTCTCGCCGGAGGCCACCGACGCGAACAGCAAAGCGGCCGCCGTCCCGGCTGCGAGCCCGATGAGAACGATCTGCGTCATTCCAAGCTGTCCCGCTTCCTTCAGCGGTTAGAGACGGATCGATGTCCGTCCCAACCATGCGGACGACCAAGTCGACAGATGAGCTCTGCCTAGCCGGTCGTTCGCGGTCTGCCCAACGCTCCGCGCGAAATCCGCGTCAGCGGATCACATAGGTCAAGAGGCCGAGAAAGCGCGCGCGCTTGATCGCCCGCGCCAGCTCGCGCTGCTTCTTGGCGGAGACCGCGGTGATGCGGCTCGGCACGATCTTGCCGCGCTCGGAGACGTAGCGCTGCAACAGCTTCACGTCCTTGTAATCGATCTTCGGCGCATTGGCGCCCGAGAACGGGCAGGTCTTGCGGCGGCGGAAGAAGGGGCGGCGTGTCTGGGTCGGTGAAAAAGCCATGTCCGTCACTCCTCCGTTCCCGCGGCTTCTTCGGCAACGGGCTCATCGCGCGGGGCGCGGTCGCGCGGGCCGCGGTCGCCGCGGTCGCGATCCCGAAAGCCGCCACCGCGATCGCCGCGGTCGCGGTCGCCGCGATCCCGGAAGCCGCCGCCGCGGTCGTCGCGATCACGATCGCGGTCCGACTTGCGCATCATCGCGGAGGGGCCCTCCTCGTGCTCGTCGACCCGGATGGTCAGATAGCGCAGGACATCCTCGTTGAGCCGTTCCTGCCGCTCGATCTCGCTCAGCGCGGCCGACGGCGCATCGACGTTCATGAAGGTGAAATGCGCCTTGCGATTCTTGCGCACCCGATAGGAGAGCGACTTCACGCCCCACTGCTCGAGCTTGGTGACCTTGCCGCCCAATTGCTCGATGACGCCGGTGAGCTGGGCGGTCAGCTCCTCCACCTGTTGCGCGCTGACGTCCTGGCGCGCAAGGAAGACGTGTTCGTAGAGAGGCATGCGAAGTCCTTTCCCCGTATGGTGCTCATCCCGGCGCGCAGCCCTTCAAGCCCTTTCGGGAAAGGCTCGAAAGCTAGAGAAGGCGGGAACAGGGGGACGCCGGACCATGAGGTCCTGCCGCAGGACGCACCCTCGAGATCGAAAGGATCAATCCGAGGAGTCGGCGCGCGGCCGTCCGTTCAGCTCCCGGCCGGAATTGAGCAGAGGCTGGCCTTATAGGAGGTTTCGACGAAAAGGCAAGCTCGGCCGAGCGCCTGCGGCTGATGCTCCTGGCGGCTGGTGCCGCTGGCGGCTCGGCGGCTCACGCCGCGCGCGAGGCGCCCGGCGCCATCCGCCGCAGCAGATCGGTCAGCTTGAGGGCCAGCTCGACCCCTTCGCGGATCTGGTCGGCGCGGGCGGCGTTTTGAGCGGCGCGTTGCAGCTTGCTGAGCTCGCCCAGCAGAAGCTCGAGGCTCTCGGTCAAGAGCCGCTGGCGAAATCCGGTGTCATGGCGGGCCCGTACGAGATCGGACTCGGTCACCAAGCGGGATTCACCCATGTCCGAATGCCGCGCTCGTCCGGTTCACGGTCCGAACCTGTGATTCCCAAGTCTCAAGGGCCAACAGCCTCAGGGCCAAGCCATCGGCCTAAGCGTAGATGCCGAAGTCTGCCTCCCTGGCACCGGGTGGAAGCGAGGCCATGGCAAAGCTTACAGCCATTAGGGTTGCGGGCCGGTTAGGAACCAAGGTTTCCGATTGGTTACGAAACCGGTTGCCGGCCGCTGGGCACTGCGGTAGGCGCTGTGTCGAGGAAGCTTGCAAAGCGCGTGAGCGCGCGGGTCCAGGCGGCTGTCTTGAAGCCATTTGCGCCAGGGGTGGGCAGGGTCGGGGATGTCGGTCGCATTCGTGTTTCCGGGGCAGGGCAGCCAGTCCGTCGGCATGGGCAAGGCGCTGGCGGATGCCTATCCGTGCGCCCGGCAGGTGTTCGCGGAAATCGATGCCGCGCTCGGCGATCATCTCACCACGGTCATGTGGGATGGCCCCGCGGACCGCTTGATGCTGACCGAGAACGCGCAGCCCGCTTTGGTGGCGGTCTCGCTGGCGGCCATGCGGGTGCTGGAATCCGAAGCCGGAGTCGACCTCGCCCGTGAAGCGCAATTCGTCGCCGGCCATTCGGTCGGCGAGTACGCGGCACTGGCGGCGGCGGGCGCGATCTCGACCGCCGATGCGGCGCGGCTGGTGCGCACGCGCGGCCGCGCCATGGCGCTCGCCGTGCCGGCCGGCGCCGGCGCCATGGCGGCGCTGATCGGGGTCGATTTCGAGGCGGCCGCCGTGATCGCCGCCGAGGCCGCGCAAGGGCAGGTTTGCCAGGCCGCCAACGACAACGGCGGCGGGCAGGTGGTGATCTCGGGCGACAGGGCAGCCGTCGAGCGCGCGGTCGCGATCGCCAAGGACAAGGGCGTGCGACGCGCCATGATGCTGCCGGTGTCCGGGCCGTTTCACTCGGCCCTCATGCAGCCGGCGGCCGACGTCATGCGCGACGCGCTGGCCGCGGTCTCGATCAAGCCGCCGGTCGTGCCGCTGGTCGCCAACGTGCTGGCGGCGGCGACCAGCGATCCGCGGCAGATCGTGCGCGGTCTGATCGAGCAGGTGACCGGAACGGTGCGCTGGCGCGAGTTGGTCGCTTTCATGGCGGCCGCGGGGGTGACCACGTTCTACGAGGTCGGTGCCGGCAAGGTATTGTCCGGGCTGGTCAAGCGGATTGCCGAAGGGGCGAGCGGGGTCACGATCGGCACGCCGCAAGAGGTCGCCGCCTTCAAGGCCGCCCGCGGCATGGCGGGGCACGGCTGAGCGCGGTCCCGACGGAACGCCAGCGAGGAGCGCATGCATGTTCGATCTGACCGGTAGGATGGCGCTCGTCACCGGGGCGACCGGCGGCCTCGGCGGGGCGATCGCACGGGCCTTGCATCAGCAGGGTGCCGTGGTGGCGCTCTCGGGCACGCGCCGGGATGCGCTCGACCAGCTCGCCTGCGAGCTCAAGGAGCGGGTGCACGTGCTGCCCTGCGATCTCGCCGACAAGGCCGAGATCGAGGCGCTGGTTCCCGGCGCCGAGGAACGGATGGGCCGGCTCGACATCCTGGTCGCCAATGCCGGGATCACGCGGGACAATCTGCTCGTGCAATTGAGCGACGAGGCCTGGGACGAGGTCATCGCGGTCGATCTGACGGCGAGCTTCCGTCTCGCGCGGGCGGCGATCAAGGGCATGATGCGCCGACGCTTCGGCCGCATCATCGGCATCACCTCGGTGGTGGCGGTGACCGGAAACCCCGGGCAAGGCAATTACGCCGCCGCCAAGGCCGGGATGATCGGCCTGATGAAGTCGCTGGCGCAGGAATACGCCAAGCGCAGCATCACCGCGAACTGCATCGCGCCGGGTTTCATCGCGACGCCCATGACCGACAAGCTCAACGAGAAGCAGCGCGATGCCATCCTGGCGCGGGTCCCGGCCGGCCGCCTCGGGGCCGCCACGGATGTGGGCGCGGCTGCGGTCTATCTCGCCTCCGACGAGGCATCCTATATCACCGGCCAGACGCTGCATGTGAACGGCGGCATGGCGATGATTTGAAGGCTTTCCGCGGGTTTCAGCGTATGCTGGTCAAGGCTTTTGAAGTGTGGTAACCGAGCTTCGGTTTGGCTGGGCGGACACCACGGGGGCGGAGCGATCATTCAAGTCGGCTCGCGACTTGGTGATCCGACGCGGATTACCACGACAAGCCGATTTCACAATGGCTCGCAGGCGCTGACCGGCCGAGCCCAATGCAAGGACACGAGGGTGCAGCGATGAGTGACATTGGCGAGCGGGTGAAGAAGATCGTCGTTGAGCATTTGGGTGTCGAAGCCGAAAAAGTCACCGACAATGCGAGCTTTATCGACGACCTCGGCGCCGACAGTCTCGATACCGTCGAGCTCGTCATGGCCTTTGAGGAGGAGTTCGGCTGTGAGATCCCCGATGACGCCGCCGAGACCATCCTGACGGTCGGCGACGCGGTCAAATTTCTCGAGAAGAACGCGAAGAGCTGACGCCTTTCATCCGACCGCGATCCTCACAATTCGGCAGGCTCGGCCGTGACCGTGGCGCCATGCGGCGCGCGGCGCGGGCGATGCCGAACGCGCGCGGATCGCGTTGAGGGACCTTGTCGCCGCGAAGGCGCAGATTATCTGCCGTCAGACGCGGGTTCAATCAATAGGCGTGGCGGGAACCGCCGTTGCGGACCCGACAAAGAGCGGTCGCGACCGCTGAAAGATGGTATGTCGGGTGCCGATCGGAAACCCTGAGGAACCAAAAATGAGACGTGTGGTCGTCACCGGGCTCGGAATGCTGACGCCGCTCGCCTGCGGCGTCGAGCCCACGTGGCGGCGTCTCCTCGACGGCAAGAGCGGCGCCAGGCGCATCGAGCACTTCGATGTCTCCGACCTGCCGGTGAAGTTCGCCTGCCAGGTTCCCCGCGGCGACGGCTCCGATGGCACCTACAATCCCGACCAGTGGATGGAGCCCAAGGATCAGCGCAAGTTCGATCCATTCATCGTCTTTGCCATGTGCGCGGCGCGCCAGGCGCTCGACGATGCCGGTTGGCGGCCGACCGCCTATGAAGACCAGATCGTCTCCGGGGTCCTCATCGGTTCCGGCATCGGTGGCATCGAGGGCATCGCCGAGACCGCCATCATCTTGAAAGAACGGGGCCCGCGACGCATCTCCCCGTTCTTCATTCCGGGACGCATCATCAACCTGGCGTCCGGCTGCGTGTCGATCGAATTCGGCCTCAAGGGCCCCAACCACGCCGTGGTGACCGCGTGCTCGACCGGCACCCATGCGATCGGCGATGCGGGCCGGCTCATCGCGCTGGGCGACGCCGACGTCATGGTGGCCGGAGGGGCGGAGTTGCCGGTCAATCGAATTTCCATTGCCGGCTTTGCAGCGGCGCGCGCGCTTTCCACCGGGTTCAACGATGAGCCGACGCGGGCCTCGCGTCCCTACGACCGGGACCGCGACGGCTTCGTGCTGGGCGAGGGCGCCGGCATGGTGGTGCTCGAAGAGTACGATCACGCCAAGCGCCGGGGCGCCAAAATCTATGCCGAGCTGGTCGGCTACGGATTGTCGGGCGATGCCTATCACGTGACCGCGCCGGCGCCCGACGGCGACGGTGCGCTGCGTTGCATGAGGGCCGCGCTCAAGCGCGCCGCCATCTCGCCCGCGGAGGTCGATTACATCAACGCCCACGGGACCTCGACGCCGGTCGGGGACGAGATCGAGATCGCGGCGGTGCATCGGCTCATCGGCAACGCGGGCGCTCGCTTGAGCATGTCCTCGACCAAGTCCTCGATCGGGCATCTGCTCGGCGCCGCCGGCGCCGTGGAGGCGATCTTCTCCGTCCTCGCGATTCGGGACCGGATCGCGCCCCCGACCCTCAATCTGGACAATCCCTCGGTGGAGACGCCCATCGATCTGGTGCCCCACCACAGCAGAAAGCGGGACATCGACGTCGTGCTGTCGAATTCGTTCGGATTCGGCGGCACCAACGCCTCCGTGGTCTTCCGCCGGCTGATGGACTAGGGGCGGCGGCGCCCGACCACCCTTTTGCCATATTCCGCGCGGTCGGGGCGACGGCTTAACTCTGATCGTTCAAGGCCGTGGAATTCTGTGGGCAAAGGCCCAAAATTCTGCGAAATTCATCAAGGCATTTGGGGTTGTGCCGGGAGCGAAACGCGGCCACAGCGGGCCATCGAGAGCGTCGACCTTGAAACGCGTGCACCACGCGAGCGTGAACCATGGTGCGCGTCGATCATAGCCGACGCTTGATCGACGTTGATCATGCCTGTTGAGCTGTCCGACGCCGACGATGGCGAGCGTTAGTATGGGGTAGGGCGGGGTGAATTCGCAAAGCATGCCGCCGGGTGGCAACGGGAGGGGGCCGCAACGTCCGCGTATGCCCTCGCGCTCGGCTATTTCGAATCGACCAAATTGGCCCGCTGGTGTCCCAGCTTGCTGGTCCCGCAGCCTGCTGGTCTGT
This sequence comes from uncultured Alphaproteobacteria bacterium, assembly GCA_963744275.1. GTDB lineage: Bacteria > Pseudomonadota > Alphaproteobacteria > Rhizobiales > Xanthobacteraceae > VAZQ01. The sequence goes on along the minus strand of CAVUSX010000007.1, from coordinate 371,951 downwards.
CCCAGCCTGCTGGTTCAGCGGGTGCCGGCGCGGATGCGGAGCAAGCCAGGTCGTCGGGCGCCGCCAAGCCGAACGGATCGAAATTCCCGCCCGTGGCGTCCGATCGCCAACGCATGATCAAGCCGACGCCGGGCGCGGGCGCCCGCGCCGGATCGGGTGAAACCCCGACCTCCCAGCCGCTGTCCCGCCGCGATCGTGTGGATGCTCCCGTCGTGCGCCATCGATCCGCCTCAAGTTTGCCGCTCGATCCACCCTGGTTCGACGCGGGAGCGGGCGGCAGCGATGGGGCGAGACCGGCCTATCCGGGGCGGGCCGCGCTGGTAGCTCGTACGCCGGGTCGAGCCGGGGCGGGCTCGCTTCATTCGGCCGCCGCGGTCCCTACGGGGCCGGGCGCGGCGGGACCCAATCCGTCCTTGTCCGGACGGCAGATCGAGGGAATTGGTGCACCGCTCATGGAGCAGAAACTGGAGCAAAAACTGGAGCAGAAGCGCATCACGCCGCGCAGTCCGCGCGCCGCCCTCGAGCCCGAGCAAGTGGCGGTCCCCACGCGCCGCTCCGGTCGGGTACGCAATCCGTTCGTCATCGCCGGCAACGCGGTTTTCACCCTGCTGATCGTGCTGGTGCTGGCGGGCGTGGCGGCGTTCGTGGTCGGCAAGAGCCGCTTCGAAGCCCCCGGTCCGCTCGAAGAGGACAAGGTGGTCAACATTCCGCCGCGGCTCGGCTTGATCGAGATCGCCGACCTGCTGCGCAGCGAAGGGGTGATGGGCGAGAGCAACGCGATCTTCATCGGCAGCGTCTTTGCCCTCAAGGCGCGCACCGAGCTGAAGTTCGGCGAATACATGTTCACCAAGCGTGCCAGCGTGCGCGACGTGGTGGAGACGATGGTGGAGGGCAAGGTCGTGCAGCACCCGATCACGGTGCCGGAAGGCCTCACCTCCGAGCAGACCGTCCAGATTCTCTTGGACAGCGACGTGCTCAGCGGCAACATCGCCACGGTCCCGCGCGAAGGCAGCCTGCTGCCGGGCACCTACAACGAGAGCCGGGGCGTCGCGCGCGAGCAGGTGATCCAGCGCATGCAGGCGGCGCAGCAGCGTTTCCTCAAGGATGTCTGGGAGCACCGCAATCCGGATCTTCCGCTGAAGACGCCGGAGCAGCTCGTCATCCTGGCCTCGATCATCGAGAAGGAAACCGGCAAGCCGGAAGAGCGCACCCGGGTCGCCGCCGTGTTCGTCAACCGGCTGAAGCAGAAGATGAAGCTGCAATCGGACCCGACCATCATCTACGGCCTCGTCTTCGGCAAGGGCAAGCTCGATCATCCGATCACCAAGAGCGAGAAGGAGCAGCCCACCCCCTACAATACCTACGTCATCGACGGGCTGCCGCCCGGGCCGATCACCAATCCGGGCCGTGCCTCGCTCGAGGCCGCCGCCAACCCGGCCCGCACCAAGGAGCTCTACTTCGTGGCCGACGGCACCGGCGGCCATTCCTTTTCCGACAGCTACGACCAGCACCAGAAGAACGTCGGCAAGCTGCGCACGATCGAGCAGGAGGCGAAGGATTCCGCCACCGACGAAGCGCTGGCGCCGGCGCGGGCGGCGGCGCCCGGCAAGCCGGGTGCTCCCGCGCCCAAGCGGCAGCCGAAGCCGCAGCCCCAGCCCCAGCCCCAGCCCCAGCCCCAGCCGCAGTAACGCCATTCGGCCCGGATCGGCGGCGCGGTTCCGGTAACTGCGGTGCCCTTGTGACCGTGGCCACCCGCCGGTAAGGTCGCGCCCGAATCTGTCCTCTTGGAAAGTCAGCGCAACGCAGGTGATGCCGATGACGCTTTCGAGCATGACCGGCTTTGCGCGCGGCCACGGCGTCAGCGGGCCCTATGCCTGGGCGTGGGAGCTGAAATCGGTCAATGCCAAGGGGCTCGATCTGCGGCTGCGATTGCCGGCGGGCTGGGACGCCGTGGAAATTCCGGCGCGCAGCCGTGCCGCCGAGGTGCTGACCCGCGGTACCGTCTACGGAACGCTCACGGTCGAGCGCCAGGGCGTCGTCCCGATCGTGCGGATCAACGAACCGGTCCTGGCGGCCGCGCTCGCCACCATCCGCAGCCTGGCCGGCCGCGTGGAGGCGGCGCCGCCGCGGCTCGACGGCATTCTCGCGCTCAAGGGTGTCATCGAGGTGATCGACGAGGACGAGAAGGAGGAGGATCGGCGCGCCGCCGAGGCGGCCGTCGTCGCCGGCTTCCAGCAGACGGTCGCGGAGCTCGCCGCCATGCGCCGGCACGAGGGCGCGGCCTTGAGCGATATCCTGACGCAGCGGCTGAAAGAGATCGCGGCGCTGGCGGCGCGGGCGGATGCGGCGCCGGGCCGGCGCGCGGAGGCGATCAAGGCGCGCATCGCCGAGCAAGTGGCGGTGCTGCTCGAAGCCTCCGGCCGCTTCGATCCCGACCGCTTGCACCAGGAAGCGATCCTGATCGCCAGCAAGGCCGACATCCGCGAGGAGCTCGACCGGCTGACCTCGCACGCCGCGCAGGTCAGTCACCTGATCGGCCAGGGCGGATCGATCGGCCGCCGGCTCGATTTCCTCGCCCAGGAGCTCAACCGCGAGGCCAATACGCTCTGCGCCAAGTCGAACGACGTCGAGCTCACCAATATCGGCCTCGAGCTCAAGAGCGTGGTCGAGCAATTCCGCGAGCAGGTGCAGAACTTGGAATAATGCGGCCATGCGGCAAACCGAATCCTTCCACCACACCCCCGCCCCGACCCTCCCGCGCCCGCGAGCGAGGGAGGCTGAGGGGGGCTGCCGGCGTGAACGATGGTGACGGCCGCCGGCCACGAGCACGCCATGATCGCGCGCCGCGGGTTGATGCTGGTGCTGTCCTCACCCTCGGGCGCCGGCAAGACGACGTTGTCGCGCAGGCTCTTGGATGCCGATCCGATGGTCGATCTCTCGATCTCGGTGACCACGCGCAAGCAGCGGCCGGGCGAGATCGCGGGGGAGCATTACCATTTCGTCGACGACATCGAGCTTCGACCGGATGGTGCTGGACGCCGGCCTGCTCGAATGGGCGCAGGTGTTCGGCAATCGCTACGGCACGCCGCGCGCGCCGGTCGACGCCGCGCTGGCGCGCGGCCGCGACGTGCTTTTCGATATCGATTGGCAGGGCACCCAGCAGTTGCGCGAGAAGGTGCGCGGCGATCTCGTCAGCGTGTTCGTCCTGCCGCCGTCGATCCCCGAGCTCGAGCGGCGCCTGCATAGCCGCGCCCAGGATTCCGACGAGGTGATCGCCGCCCGCATGGCCAAGGTCTTCGACGAATTGAGTCACTGGGCGGAATACGACTACGTGGTGATCAACAACGCCATCGACCATGCGTTTGCCGACGTGCAGGCGATCCTCGCCGCCGAGCGCCTCAAGCGCGAGCGGCAGACCGGCCTCTCGACCTTCGTGCGCGGCCTGCAATCCAAGCTGTGAGCCGCCCGATCGCGCTTCAGAGCGGTTTCACATCAACGGCAGAAGGAAACCGCTCTCGCTTTTTGCATTGTCGCATTTTCGGACGGAAAACCGGTGCCCACTTTTCCTGAAAATGCTTCAGGCACGCGCGCCGGCGGCGCTCGCCGCGAAGGCGCGCGTGAGCGCGACGAATCCTTCGATCGATATTTCCTCGGCGCGCGCGGTCTCGGCGATGCCGGCGGCCGCGAGCAGCTCACGCAGGCTCGACCCCGAGCGAGCGCAGGCTCTGGCGCAACATTTTCCGGCGCTGTCCGAAGGCGGCCTGCGTCACCCGCTGCAGCGCCTTGGCGTCGCAGGGCAGCGGCGCGGCGCGCGGCACCAGCTCCACCAGCGAGGAGGTGACTTTCGGCGCCGGCACGAAGGCGGCCGCCGGCACGTCGAACAGGACGCGGGCCTCGCAGCGCCAGCCGGCCAGCACCGACAGGCGTCCGTAGCTCTTCGAGCCGGGGCCGGCGGCGATGCGCCAGGCGACCTCGCGCTGGAACATCAATATCAGCCGGTCGTACCAGGGCGGCCAGGGCTCGAGGGTGAGCCAGGAGATCAAGAGCACGGTCGCGATATTGTAGGGAAGATTGGCCACGATGCGGGCGCGCTCGCCGTGGAGGCGGGAGCTCGGATCGAACGCGAGCGCATCGGCCGCCACCACCTCGAGGCGGCCCGGATAATGCGCCGCGATCTCCGCCAGCGCGGCGAGCGCCCGCTCGTCGCGCTCGATCGCGACGATCCGGCGCGCGCCTTGCGCCAGCAATGCCCGCGTGAGACCGCCCGGACCGGGCCCGATCTCGACGATGGTCACGCCGTCGAAGGGGCCGGCCGCGCGCGCGATGCGGGCGGTGAGATTGAGATCGAGCAGGAAATTCTGGCCGAGCGAACGCTTGGCCCGCAAGCCGTGGCGACCGATCACCTCGCGCAGCGGCGGCAGGTCGTCGATGGCGCTCATGCCCGCAGCGCGAGCGGCCGCGGCTGCGCGCGGGCGGAAAGCCGCGCCGCCAACGCGATCGCGGCGATCAGGCTGGAGGGATCGGCGCGACCGGAGCCGGCGATGTCGAAGGCGGTGCCGTGATCCGGCGAGGTGCGGATGAACGGCAGCCCGAGCGTGACGTTGACGGCGTGATCGAACGCCAGCGTCTTGATCGGGATCAGCGCCTGGTCGTGATACATGGTGAGGGCGACGTCGTAGCCGGCGCGCGCCGCGGCATGAAACAAGGTGTCGGCCGGCAACGGGCCGCGCGCGTCGATGCCCTCGGCCCGCAAGCGCTCGACCGCCGGCCGCACCAGGTCGATATCCTCCCGGCCGAGCGCACCGTCCTCGCCCGCGTGCGGGTTGAGGCCGGCCACCACCAGCCGCGGGCGGCCGACCCCGAAGCGGGCGATCATGTCGTGCGCCACGATGCGCCCGGTCTCTACGATCAGATCGGTCGAAAGCCGGGCCACGACCTCGCGCAACGGCAGGTGAATGGTGACGGGAACGACCGCGAGCTCGGGTGCCCACAGCATCATGACCGGATGCGGGCGCTCGCCGCCCGCCCCTTGCGCGAGCTTGGCCAGATATTCGGTGTGGCCGGGCTCGGCGAAGCCGGAGCGGTAGAGGACATTCTTGGCGATCGGATTGGTGACGAGGGCGGCGGCCCTTCCGGCCAGCACGTCGGCGACCGCGCGGTCGATGGCGGCGAGCGCCGCCGGCGCGCTGCTGGCGTCCGGACGGCCGGGCTGCGCGGTGACGGCGACCCCGATATCGACCACCGGCAGGGCGGTGCGGAACGCCGCCGTGGCCGCGCCCGGCTCGACCACGGCGAGCGGAATATCGAGCCCGAGGTGCTTGGCCCGCTCGGCCAGGAATTTCGGATCGGCGAGGAGGTAGAAAGCCGGAAGCGCGAGCTCCGCGCGCCGCCGCCAGGCCGCCAAGGTGATGTCGGCGCCGATCCCCGCCGGCTCGCCCAGCGTCAACCCCAGGGGCAGGGACATCGCGGGCGTCCTACTTGGCCGGGCCCGGCTCGATCAGCGCCTGGCGGCGCAGCTCTTGCAGATAACGCTTCGACTGCTGCTCGAATTTTTGGTTGAACAGGGTTTCCTTAGCCAGCTTCTTGCCGGCGGAGTTGTCGGCCTTGGAGGGGTCCTTGGCGCAGACCGCGAACATCTCGACGCCGAGAGTGGTGATTTCCGGTGCCGTCAATTGGCCCACCGGGACGTCGTCGAGACCCTTGCGCAGATCGGGGGGAACGTCGGCGGAGCTGCGGATGATCTGATCGCGGACCGCCACGTCCCGAAGCGCACGCGTGAAGGGAAGCCCGTCGTCGCAGCTCCGGAACCGGTTGCGCAATCCCTCGGCCTCCTTCTTGCGGTCCTCGAACACCGTCGCCGCCGATCCGGGCGGGACCAGGAACAGGATCGGACGCAGCGTATAGTCGTAGCCCGTCGCGGCGTCGTCGTCGGATTTCTTGTTGAGCATCTCCGCCAGGATATCCTGATCGTAGATTTCCAGCGAGGACTGGTAGCGGCCGCGCACCAGCGGCTGCCAGACCAAGTCGGCCCGCAGGCGCGCCCGGAAGGTCATGGGGGTGACGCCGGCTTTGTTCAGGGTCTGGATGAATTGCTCGGTGGTCTGGTGAAACCGCTGCGCCGCGGCGGTGAAGGCGGTATCGACATCGGAATTGGTCGGGTCGATGCCCCAGCGCTTGGCCTCGCGCACCTTCAGCTTCTCGTCGATGAGCTCGTCCAGCACCTCCTGCCGGGACGGCGCCTTGTGGGTCGGCGACGACACCTCGAGGAGCTTGCTGCGCTGGTCGATGTCGAGCTGCGTGATCGGCTCGCCGTTGACGAAAACGGCGACGTTCTGGGCCTGCGCGCCGCTGACCGCCGCCATCACCACCAGGGCGGCGGCGCCCAGCGCGCCGGCTCGCAGGGGAAAATTGCGGAAGAGAAGCTCGAGAATGGCTGCCATCGCTGTGTTCACCGAACCGGTGCCCTCACTGCTTCGCCGGTCAGAGCCTATGCTTTTCCTCCGATCCGCGCCGCTTTGCAATCGGGGCGCGACATCGGGCCACGTTTTTTCCACCCGTCTCCGGCGTGCCGCGTCAATGCTGGTTCGTAAGCCCGGTCATGCCCGAAAGCCCGTTACTGATGGCGGACGTCCCCGTACCCACCGTACCCCCGCCCAGGGTCCGCAGGCTCAGCTGGAGGAAAACCGTGTTGTTGGCCGCCGTGGACCCGCTGTAGGAATAGGATGTCATGTAATTCAAGGCCAAGATGAGGCAATCGTCGATGTAGCCGACCCCGACCTGGGTCTGGCTGATCTTCTCGGCCTTGAGGTCATACTGCACTCCACCGAGCAGTACCCAGTTCTGATTGAGCTTGAACCGGCCGTTGGCGAGGACGCCCTGGCGCTGGTCCAGCCCGAGCGCCGGCTGGGCGGCATAGTCGCCGTACATCACCGTGGTGTTCCAGCGGCCGAAATTGGCGCTGGTCTCGAGCTCCATGCGCTGCACCGCGAAAGTGCTCTGGTCGAAGCGGAACCGCGACGTGAACATATAGGTCGAGTTCGGCTGGTAGGAGGCGCGTGCAATGTAGTCGGACCGGGTGGTGTCGAGCCCGCTGTCGACGCCGGTATTGGTGAGGCCGCCGACGGCGAAGGAATTCAGCCCGAACAATTGATAGGATTCGCCGAACAGGAAGTTGACGTTGCCGCCGCGGTTGAACTGGGCGTTGTACTGGAGGCCCGCATTGACGCGGCCGCCGCCTTCGACGCGATCCCAGCCGGAGAACTTGTCGACCTTGAACAGGTTGGAATCGTCGAAGATCAGGCTTTGCGCGTCTTCGTTGGGCAGCGCGTTGTACTGGCTCTCGTTCGGACGCAGGATGACCTGTGCGGTGGGCTCGATCGTCTGGGTGCCCCAGGACTGCACGCTGATGAACGGATACTTGTACTCGAGGCCGGCGGTCGGCATGGCGCGGGCGATATCGGTGCCCCCGGTATTGATGTAGTTGGACACGCCCGGCTGATTGCTCACCTGCACGGACGCGACGTCCGCGCGCAGCGAGAAGAACGGCGTGAACATCTCGCCATAGGGGTCGATGAAGGTGCGCCGCCAATCCGCCTCCGTCGAGAAACGCGTATAGGTGCCGGGAACACCCCGCAGCACGCAGTTCGTCTTGTTCACCGCGCTCGGGTCCGCGGTGTTGAGCGTGCAGAGGCCGCTGCTGATCGCCGTTGCCGAGATCGGATCGAAATCGGCGGACTGGCGGGTGATCGAGGTCAGGTTGCTGTGGAAGCTGAGCTCGCCGCCGACGATCGGCTGATCGACCGTATAGTCGTGGTCGATCACCGGAAGCACCACGGGGATTTGGTTCTGCACGTCGGAGCTGGAAAATCCGTACATGTACATGGTGCGGGCGTCGAAATAGCTGCGATCGCCGCGCCCGGCGAGATAGAGCTGGGAGAGCGCGTAGTCCGGCACCGGCAGCACCGAGCTCAGGCTGCCGGTATTCGAGGATATCTGCGAAAGGCGATAGTCGTTCAGGAACGTCTTGTCGGTCAGGACCGTCGTGTCCCAGCCCCAGATCCACTTGCTCGACAGGTTGAATTGGCCGCTCGATTCGATGCTGCCGCGAAAGCTGCGGTCGCCGGGCGTGTCGCCGGCATCGACGAATTGCTGCCGGTCGAGCTGGAATATGCCCGCCGCCCGGATGTTGTATGCACCGTCGACCAGGCGCTGGCGCCATTCGCCTTGCAGCAGCGGGCCTTGGCGCGAGGTGATCATCGGCGCAACGGTGACGTCGTAATCGGGCGCCAGCGCCCAATAGTAGGGCACGCTCATGCCGACGCCGTAGAGCGAGCTCGTGCTGAGCATCGGCATGAGAAAGCCGGTCTTGCGCTTGACGGTCGGATCGGGGGCTGAAAAGTACGGCATATAGGCGAGCGGCACGCCGTAGAATTCGATCCGCGCATCCTCGAAATACAGCATCTGCTCGCCCTGATCGTGAATGATCCGGGCGGCCTTCACCTGCCATTCGGGCGGCTTGAGCGGGTCGTCCTTGCAGGGTTCGCAGGCCGTATAGACGCCGTTCTCGAAAACCGTGAAGTTGCCGCTGGTCCGTTGGGCGCGGCTGGATGCGACCCGGGTCTGTTCCGGCAGATCGAGCCGCAACGAATCGACGAAGCCGTCGCGGAAGTTGTCGCTGAGATCGATGATCTGGCCATAGGTGACCTTGCCGTCGGCATCGGTCAGTCGGACATTGCCCTCGGCGTGCAGGCGTTTGGTCTTTTGGTCGTAGATGACGCGATCGGACTCCAGCGTCGATCCGGAATAATAGATCTGGACGTTGCCGACCGCGGACACGCGATCGTTGGTGTAGTCGTAGTCGATCTCGTCCGCGCGCACGAGCATCTGCTGGTCGGCGCCGGCCTTGGCGGGCGGCCGGGTCGGCGGCGCCGGCCGCGGCGGGAAGGTGAGCATCTGCTGGGCGCGCACGGGCTCACCGCCGATGCCCATCACCAACGCGGCGAGGGCAAGCAGGATGGCGGCGCCGCAGCGACGAGCGCGGCGTGCGCGGAGCGGACGAGGGCTGGACGGCGGCGCCATCACCCGTCCTCCTGGTAGAGCAGCGTCAGCAGTCCGGTGACCCCGCCGAACAGCGCCGGCAGGGTCGCGGCCGCCAGCGGCGGCATCAGTCCGGCTTTGCTCAGGTCGCCGGTGATCTTCGCCATGACGAAGAGGAAGAAGCCCCCCGTGATGCCGCCCAGGACCATCTTCTGCACGCCACCAAAGCGGAAGAAGCGAAGGCTGACCGCGGCCGCGAGCAGGACCATCGAAGCGAAATAGAACGGCTGCACCAGCAGCTGATAATACTGCAGCCGATAGGCCGCGGCCGCCAATCCGGCATTTTCCGCCAGCTGGATATAGGATGAAAGCTGCCAGAACGGGACGGTTTCCGGGGTGGCGAAGCTTTCGCGAACCTGCTCGGGCGTGAGGGTGGTCGGGAACCGATAGCGTCTCGAGCGCCGTCGGCGGCGTGCCGCTGGCATGGATCCGGGCCCCTTCGAGGCGCCAATATCCGGCCTCGAGCACGGCGCTTCTCGCCTCGATCCGATCGCGGAAATGGCCGGCGCCGTCGTATCGAAACACGCTGACGCCGCCCAGCTCGATGCCCTGCCGCCGGCTGACTTTGGCGCTGATGATCGCCTGCCCGTCGTCGCTGCGCTGGCGCACCCAGAAGCTTCCGCCCGAGCCCTGGACGCCGCCTTCGGAGTTGAAAACCGTCTCTTCGAGCCGCACCGAGCGTTCACGCAGGATGGCGGAGAGCGGGTTGTAGATCGTGGTCGCGGCGGTGCCGATCAGCAACGCGACCACCAGCGCAGGCGTAATGAATTGCCACGCCGAGATGCCGGCCGAGCGGGCGACCACCAGCTCGAGCCGGCGCGACAGGCTCAGATAGCAGGACATCGCGGCGACCAGAATTGCGAACGGAATGAGCCTTTCGGTGACGAACAGCAGACGAAATGCGGTGATCTTGGCGACCAACAGCGCCGAGACGTTGTTCATGTCGCCGGTGCGCCGCAACATCTCCAGGAAGTCGATCATCGCGACCAACGACATCGCTCCCACAAAGACGGCGATAACCGCGTTGAGGAACCGCAGCCCGAAATAGCGTGAGAGCGTGCCCGTGATCATCGGGTCTGCCCCGCCAGGCGCGCCGAGAGCTCAGCCAGCCGTTCCGTGAGTTTCGTGATGGCGTCGGCGATGAAAGCCGGCGGCTCGATGATGACGCCGCGGGATATCCCCCAGTAGCCGAACCCCAAGGCCGCGATCAGCGCCGCATAGGGCACCACCAGGGCGGCCGGCACGCGGGTTCCGGCCAGCATGCCGACGAAGCCGGAGCCGCGCAGGATCACGACGGCCCCGATCGCCGAGACGAGCGACAAGGTCCGGCTCTGCCGGGTCGTGCGCGGCGCGCCCAGGTAGGCGAAGGTCACCACCGCGATGACGAGCGGGTAGAGCGGGGCGACGATGCGGTCGTTGAGCTCGGCCCGCATCTGCTCCGGCCGGTCGTTGAGCGTGGGATCGTCGGGGTTTTGACCGTAGAGCTCCCAGATGTAGCGCTCGCGCGAGCCGATTTTCGGCGCCCCCGCCGGACCTGTGCCCGAGAGCTGCGACAGGTCGAAGGCATAGCGGTCGAACAGGACGATGTTGGGGTCGCGCTCTCCGGTCTGCTGCCGTTGCACGCTGCCGTCGGCGAGCAAGAGGTAGGTCTCGCTGTCGCGGGTGATGATGTCGCCCTGCTCGGCCAGGAAGGTCACCCGTTCTTTCGGATCGCGTTGATCGTCGATGAAGATGCCGAGCAGTTGCCCGTTCGGCAGCCGTTCGCGGATCTGCAGCGTCACGGCGCCCGAGGCGAGCGGGACAAAGCGGCCCGGTTGCACGATATGGGTGACGAGGTCGGCGCGAATCTCGTTGACCCATTGGTTGAGCTCCCGCAGGCAGCGGGGCGACACATAGGCGGCGATCCCGGCGACCAGCAGCGCCACCACGGCCCCGACCGCCAGGAACGGGCGGAACAGATGCCAGGGCGACATGCCGGCGGCGTTCATCACGATCAATTCGGAATCGGTGGCGAGCTTGTTGAGCACGTAGGCCATCGCGACCATGAAGGCGATGGGCGCGATGATCATGACCAGCAGGGGAATGATGAGGCCGGTGAGGCCCACGAAGGTCAGGATGCCCTGACCTTCGTTGGTCATCAGGTCGATGTCGCGCAAAGCCTGCGTGATCCACATCAGCGTGGTCACGCTGACGAGCACCAGCAGGAACGCACCCAATGTGGTGCGGAAAATATAACGCCCGATCGACCCCATCCGCCCGCACTACCCCAAAATCGGTCGCCCATTAGATCACACGCGGGCCCCCGAGCCCGCAGTGACGCCGCCAATGGTGAAACCGCCCCCCACCCGAGAGACCACTTGATCCTGCAACAAAGTGGCCTCGCCAAGGCGAACCTGTTGCATATGTACAACAAAGGGTTAAGACGAGTCATCGGCTGCCGTGCTCGATATGGTTAATTCCTTCTCGGTGCCACCCGGATACCGGGCCGGGCGAGGCGAAAACGGTTCCGCTTGCGCCCGAAAGCCCGCCAAACCAGCAAACGACGCGGTTGCGCGACCGCCCGGGCCGCCACCCGGCATTCAAGGGGTATTCAAGGGAACGGCCGCCGCCGCAAAATCGACCGTGGACGGATTTATCGACGACCGCGAAACGCGGCGGCCGGATGCCCGGTCCAAGGCTCCTCAAAGGCCCTTCAGCCGGCCAGGAGCGGCGAAATTGATCGGCAGCCTGAAGTTGAACAGGAGGCCGAGACCCACAGCCATGTCGCAATAGCCCGAAAAATCGAAATAGAGCTGTGCCGAATAGGCGAAGGACGCGCCCCATGCGGCGAGCGTGGTGATCGGCTCGCCCAAGGCGGCGGCGTCGAACACCGGGGCGATATGCGGGGCCAGCCGGTCGGCAATGAGCACTTTCTTGCCGAGCCCGAGGCAGAAGACGGTGAGACCGAGCGCGACATTGCTCACGTCGAGCCGATAACGCAGCCGGTCGCCGATTTGAGGACCGAGCTCGCTCCAGCGCACGATCGGCCCCGCGATCAGGTGCGGAAAGAACGCCACGAACATCGCATAGCGGGTAAAATCGAACGACGGCCGATGCCGCCACACGTGCACCAGGAAGGCGATCTGCACGAAGGTCGTGAAGGAGAGGGCGAGCGGAACCGCCGGCGGGCGCGGCGCGCGCGCCTCCAGCAATATCACCAATGACTTATGCGGATTCGCTCGTGCGCGAGATGATGGGTCGGCGAGCGGCCCATGCGCGCGCCATGACCCTTGATGCTCTTGCGTGACGTCCGACCGTCTGCGACGGCCAAGCGGAAGCTCATGCCGCGGATAGGCGCGGCGGGGCTTTGCATCAGGGGCCGCACCGGGTCATATCTGTCTCCCGATGAGCGGGGCACCGGGGATACCGGGCCGATCGATCCGCTTCCCATGCAGAGGGCCGCCTCCCCATGTCCACCGTCTTGAAGCTTGAATTTGCCCCGCTGGCCACCGTCCCCAAGGGCGTTCTCATCGTGTTTTGCGAGGAGGGGCTCAAATACGGCTCCGCCGCCCGCAAGGCGTTGGCGCCGACCGGCGACCTGGTGGCGCGCGCGGCCGCCGCCGATCACTTCAAGGGCAAGAACGGCTCTGCGCTGGAGATCGTGGCGCCGGCAGGGCTCGATGTGGCGCGCCTGGTCGTGCTCGGCGTCGGCAAGGCGCGCGATCTCAAGCAGCAGGATCTGGTGAAGCTCGGCGGCATCGCCATGGGCAAGATCCCCGCCACCGCCACCGCGGCGACGGTCGTCGCCGAGCTGTCCGGCGGCGCCATGAAGCCCGATCAGGTGGCCGAGCTCGCGCTCGGCATCCGGCTGCGCGCCTATGCGTTCGACCGTTACAAGACCAAGCGCAAGGACGACGAGGAGCGCGCCAAGGAGGTCAAGGTGACGGTCGCGGTCGCGACCCCCGCCGGCGCCGAGAAGGCGTTCGGGCCGCGTGATGCGGTGGCCAACGGCGTCGTGCTGGCGCGCGATCTGGTCAATGAGCCCGCCAACGTGCTTTATCCCGAGGAGTTCGCGCGCCGCGTCGGAGATTTGAAGAAGCTCGGCATCGTGGTCGAGGTGCTCGATATCGCGGCCATGACCAAGCTCGGCATGAACGCGCTGCTCGGAGTCGGGCAAGGCTCGGTGCACGAGAGCCGCCTGGTCATCATGCGCTGGAACGGCGGCAAGAAGGGCGGCGACCCGGTCGCCTTCATCGGCAAGGGCGTCTGTTTCGACACCGGCGGCATCTCGATCAAGCCGGCCGGCGGCATGGAGGACATGAAGGGCGACATGGCCGGCGCCGCCTGCGTGGTCGGCCTCCTGCAGACGCTGGCGCAGCGCAAGGCCAGGGTCAATGCGGTCGGCGCCATCGGGCTGGTCGAGAACATGCCCGACGGCAAGGCGCAGCGCCCCGGCGACATCGTCACCACCATGTCGGGACAGACGATCGAGATCATCAATACCGACGCCGAGGGCAGGCTGGTGCTCGCCGACGTGCTGCATTACGTCAACACGCGGTTCAAGCCCAAGTTCATGGTCGATCTGGCGACCCTGACGGGCGCCATCATCGTGGCGCTGGGGCATGAGCATGCCGGGCTGTTCGCCAACGACGACAAGCTCGCCGAGCGCCTGCTCAAGGCCGGCGCCGTGACCGGGGAGCGGCTGTGGCGCATGCCGCTCGGCGCCGAATACGACAAGAAGATCGATTCCAAGTTCGCCGACATGAAGAATACCGGCGGCCGCGATGGCGGATCGATCACCGCGGCGCAGCTGCTGCAGCGCTTCGTCGACAAGACGCCGTGGGCCCATCTCGACATCGCCGGCACCGGCATGGGCTCGCCGCAGACCGACATCAACAAGAGCTGGGCGTCCGGTTTCGGCGTGCGGCTCCTGGATCGCCTGGTGGCGGACCACTACGAGAAATGACGCGGGCGAGCGCCGGGCGCGCACAATGACCGAGATCCTGTTCTACCATCTGCAGCGCCAGCCGCTGGAGCGCGTGCTCCCGGCGCTCCTGGAAAAGTCGCTCGAGCGCGGCTGGCGCGTCGTGGTGCAGGCGGCGTCCGAGGAACGCGCCGAGGCGCTCGATGCGCACCTTTGGGTGTTTCGCGACGACAGCTTCCTGCCGCACGGCACCTGGCGGGAAGGGGAGGCGCGCGAGCAGCCGATCCTGCTCACCGTCCATGACGACAATCCCAATGGCGCGAGCGTGCGCTTCCTCATCGACGGCGTGCCGTTGCCGGCGGATGTCGCGAGCTACGAGCGCATCGTGCTGTTGTTCGATGGCGAGGACCCCGATGCCGTCGATGCGGCGCGCGCCCGCTGGGGCGAGGCCAAGCAGAGCGGCTTCGCGGTCACCTATTGGCAGCCGGACGAGGCCGGCCGCTGGCAGCGCAAGGCGTGACCGGCAGTCCAGTCGGCCTATTGTGGACGTCGGAACCGATTCGCCGTCGCGGCGCGCCGGTCTTAACCAATCGCCATCTTGCCGTGATGCGGCCGCAAATGACCAGTTGATCCCGTCGGGGTCCCCGCGCAAAATCCGAGACTGCGGGGCCGCCCGTCGAGGCCAGACCTTAAGGGGTGGAAAACAACGTGGGCGTGCGACGACCGGAGAAGATGCTGCGGGTGATTGCGCTCGCTGGTTTGGCGCTGCCGATAGCGGCGTGCTCGACCGACATCAGCAGCTTCAATGTCCTGCCCAAGCTGGGTAAGTTCGACTCGCTGAGCGTCGCAACCGCGCCGACAGATACCGAGCTGCGGCCGGTGACGGCCGCCGATCTCGTGGATCCGCAGGGACGATGCGCCGGCGTCGGGCAGGATGCGGCCGCCGCGCGCGGCGGGATCGCATTGGAGATGACCGAGTGCGAGGTGGTGGGCCGCGCCGGGGCGCCCGAAAACATCGAGCTCGGCACCACGGATCGGGGTGAGCGCTCGGTGACCCTGACCTATAAGAGCGGCCCGCGTCCGGGCATCTACCGCTTTGCCGCCGGGCGCCTCTATGCCATCGAGCGCGCCGAGGAGCCGCCGCCCGAACCTCCCAAGCCGAAAAAGCCCCCGGCCAAGAAGCCCAAACCGGCCTGACCGCGGCCTTCGCCCGCGTGCGCCGGCGTGCGGTCCCCCGATCAGCTCATCGCGGATTCGAAGGCGGCGCTGGCGTCGAGCCAATCGTCTTCCGCCCGCGCGAGCGCGCTGACCGCATCGGCGCGTCCCTTGGCGAGTACGGCCGCCCGTGCCGGATCGCGGGCGAACAGGCCGGGCTCGGCCAGCGCCGCGTCGATGGCGGCGATCTCCCCTCCCAGGCGTTTGACGGCGGTCTCGGCTTGCGCGATGCGATGGCGCAAGGGGGCGAGCTCGGTGCGCATCTGCGCCGCCGCCCGCCTGATCTCGACCCGTCCGCGCGGCGTGTCGGCGGCCTTGCGGCCCGGTTCCGCGCTCTTGGCGCCGCCGCGCTCGGCCAGCACGGTGTCCCGGTATTCGTCGAGATCGCCCTCGAACGGCACCACCTGGCCCTCCGCCACCAACCACAGCCGGTCCGCGCAGGCCTCGATGAGATAGCGGTCGTGCGACACCAGGATCACGGCCCCCGGATAGCTGTTGATGCCGGTGATGAGGGCCGCGCGGCTGTCGATGTCGAGATGGTTGGTGGGCTCGTCGAGCACGATGAGATGGGCGCCCCCCAGGGTGGCGAGCCCGAGCAGCAGCCGCGCCCGCTCGCCGCCCGAAAGCCGCCCGGCCGGCGTGTCGGCTTTCGGCCCCGGAAACCCGATGGCGCCGGCGCGCGCCCGCACCTTCGCCTCCGGCTGTTCGGGCAGGAGCCGGCGCAAATGGTCGTAGGCGCTGTCCTGCGGCGCGAGCTCGTCGAGCTGATGCTGCGCGAAATAGGCGATCTCGAGCTTGTCGGGTCGCGTGATCCGCCCCCCCATCGGGGCCAGGCGACCGGACAGCAGCTTCACCAGGGTGGATTTCCCGTTGCCGTTGGCGCCCAGGAGCGCGATGCGATCATCGTCGTCGATGCGCAGATTGAGCCGCCGCAGCACCGGCTTGCCGGGCTCGTAGCCGACCGAGACGTCGTCGAGCGCGATGATCGGCGGCGACAGGGGCTTGGCGGGCGGCGGAAACTCGATCGGCAGGACTTCCTCGGCGACCGCCGCCGCGGTCGGCTCGAGCTTCGCCAACAGCTTCATTCGGGATTGCGCCTGACGCGCCTTGGTGGCCTTGGCGCGGAACCGCTCGACGAATGCGGTGAGCCGCTTGCGCTCGCTCTCCTGCTGCTTGGCGAGCTTGCGGTCGAGCGCCTGTCGCTCCCGCCGTTGGCGCTCGAAGGCGGAATAGCCGCCGCGGTAGAGCGTGAGCTTGCCGGCGTCGAGGTGCAAGATCCAGTTGACCGCATGGTCGAGGAGATCGCGGTCATGGCTGATGATGATCACGGTGCGCGGATAGCGCGCGAGATGCTCTTGCAGCCACAGGGTGCCTTCGAGGTCGAGATAGTTGGTCGGCTCGTCGAGCAGCAGGAGATCGGGCTCCGCGAACAGGGTTGCGGCGAGCGCCAGCCGCATGCGCCAGCCGCCTGAGAATTCGGATGACGGGCGCTGCTGATCGGCATGGGAAAAGCCGAGGCCGGCGAGAATCCCGGCGGCGCGCGCCGGCGCCGCATGGGCGCCGATATCGGCGAGCCGGGTCTGGATCTCGGCGATCCGGTCGGGCTCGGTGGCGAGCTCCGCTTCGGCCAGCAGGCTGGCGCGCTCCCGGTCGGCCTCGAGCACGGTTTCAAGCAGGCTTGCGGGACCGTCGGGCGCCTCCTGGGCGAGCCGGTCGATGCTGCCGCGCGGGGTGTGCTGCACCTCCCCGTGCTCGGGCGCGAGCTCGCCGGCGATCACCCGGAACAGGGTGGTCTTGCCGGCGCCGTTGCGGCCCACCAGGCCGACCCGGGCGCCGGTCGGGATATGCGCTGAGGCGCCCTCGAGCAAGAGCCGGCCGGCCACGCGCACCGCGAGTTCATCGATGACGAGCATTGCTTTGCGGAAAACCGTGGCTGTCTGCGGGAGCGCAATGTTTATCGAAGCGGGGAGAAATGCAAACGGCTGCGGCCACAAAAAAACCCCGGCTCGCGTTGCGAGGCCGGGGCTTACGCCTGTCGCCTGAGACAGCTCGAATTGGGGACTTACTCGCAGACGTTGACCAGGATGTTCCGGTAGGTGCCGTGGCGCGTCAGGACCGTGCGGTATTGGTAGCAGCTGTCGACCGGCGCGTAATAGTTCTGGGCGGCGATCGAGGCGCCCACCAGGCCGAGGCCGAAGCCGAGGCCGCCCCAGCCGAAGCCATGGGGGTGCGCGGAGGCGGGGGTGAGGGAGGCGGCGCCGATGACGGCGGTGGCGGCGACGGCGAGAATGGTCTTGCGGAACATGGGGGCTCTCTCCTGGTTGCGGTGTGATGTCCATCACATCCTGCACTTCAGTCGCGCTTCGGGCCCGCCAGGTTCAAAGCCTCGCCCAGGGAATGCTTTTTTTCGGGAAATGCTCTATAAGCCGCCGCGATCCATTGTTTTCACTCCAATCCCAACGGCGGATGAACCTAATGACGGTTGAGCGTACTTTTTCGATCATCAAGCCCGATGCCACCGCGCGCAACCTGACCGGCGCGATCAACGCCATAATCGAGCAGGCCGGCATGCGCATCGTGGCGCAGAGGCGCTTGCGCATCACGCGCGAGCAGGCGGAGGCATTCTACGCGGTCCATCGCGCCCGGCCCTTCTTCGGCGAGTTGGTCGATTTCATGATCTCGGGCCCGGTGGTGGTGCAGGTTCTCGAGGGCGAGAATGCGATCGCGAGATATCGCGACGTCATGGGTGCCACCGATCCGGCCAAGGCCGCGGCCGGCACCATCCGCAAGGTGCACGCGGTGTCGATCGGCGAAAATTCGGTGCACGGCTCCGATGCGCCCGAGACCGCCGCCAAGGAGATCGCGCAGTTCTTCGCCGGCAACGAGATCGTCGGCTAGACATTCTTGCATTGTCGCATTTTCGGACGGAAAACCGGTCTCCACTTTTCCTGAAAATGCTCTAGAGGCCGGCGCGGACCTGCCGCCGGAAACGCCGGCGGGCGGCAGCTGCCCGCCCCAACAGCAGGGACGACGTGTCGAGCATATTGGCGCAGTTCTCCCAGCCGCAGTTCTGGGTCGCCGTCGTCCAGATCATCTGGATCGATATCATCCTGTCGGGCGATAATGCGGTCGTGATCGCGATGGCGTGCCGCAGCCTGCCGGCACGCCAGCGCCGGCGCGGCATGATCATCGGGGCCGGCGCAGCGGCGGCGCTGCTCATCGTGTTCACCATCACGGTGTCGCTTCTTATGGCGCTGCCGTTCCTGCGGCTGATCAGCGCCTGCGCCTTGATCTTCATCGCCGTCAAGCTGGTGGGCCCGGAGCAGCACGATGTGGCCGAGACCACGCCGGCGGCGGACAGCTTGTGGCGGGCGGTGCGGATCGTGGTGGTGGCCGATGTCATCATGGGCCTCGACAATGCGGTCGCCGTCGCCGCCGTGGCCAACGGCCGATACGTCCTGCTCGGGCTCGGGCTCGCGATCAGCATCCCGATCGTGGTCGCCGGCAGCGCGCTGGTGCTGGCGCTGATCGAGCGCTTTCCGATCATCGTTTGGGCCGGCGGCGCGGTGCTGGGCTGGGTGGCGGGCGAATTGTTCGTCCGCGATCCGGTCATTGCGGCGCGCGTGAAGGGGCTCGTGCTCATGGATCTCGACGCGAATTCCGTGATCTCGGTCGCGACGCGCCACTTTGCGGAACAGCTGAGCCTGAACCTGACGGAGCTGGGATTCGGGGTGCTCGGGGCCGTGATCGTGGTTCTTGCCGGCGGTATATGGCGGCGAAACGCGCGGTCCGGCGCGCCGGACGCGAAGCTCTGATCGACCGCGGCTGTGCAAAGCTCTATTTGCGTACATTTGCGTACGAGCTGGTGAGCGACCGCGAGCCGAAGATGCATTGATCATGGGTCATCGGGCGGCAATCGGTCTCCGCGATCGGAACCACGGGCGGAAATAATGGCGCGCTTCAGATCTCGGGCACGATCAGGTGACCGGAGCCGCCGGCGGCGCCCTCGATCCGGCAGCGGCCGTCGACGATGGTGATGCGGTCGGCGGCGAGGAGGGCGAGCGCCGCCGGATAGATTCGGTGCTCGATCGCCAGCACGCGATCCGCCAGCGTCGCTGCGGTGTCGTCGTCGCGAACCGCGACCGCACCCTGGGCGATGATCGGCCCGGCATCCATGTCGGGCACCACGAAATGCACGCTGGCGCCGTGGATTTTCACGCCGGCGGCGAGCGCCTGCCGGTGGGTATCGAGGCCTTTGAAGGCCGGCAGCAATGCCGGGTGAATATTGATCATGCGTCCGTGCCAGCGGCCGACGAACCAGGGCGTGAGCAATCGCATGAAGCCGGCCAGGCAGATGAGCTCGACGCGGTGCGCTTCCAGCCGCTCTTGCATGGCGCGCTCGAAGGCCTCCCGGTCCCTCCCGTAAACCGCATGATCCACCACCACGGTCTCGATGGCGCGATCGCGCGCCGCCGCGAGGCCGGCGGCGTCGGGACGGTTGGACAGCACCAGCACGATTGCGGCCGGGAAGGCCGCGTCTTTCGCCGCCGCGATCAGGGCCGCCATGTTGGAGCCGCGGCCCGAGATCAGGACGGCGACGCGCTTCTTGATCATGGTTCAACCGGCGAGATCGAGGTGTCCCGCAAAGGCGACCCGCGGCGCTTCGCCGCGCGCAATCTCGACGGTACCGAGCCGCAGGACGCTCTCGCCGGCGCGCGTCAGCGCCGCCGTCACGGCGTCGGCGCGTGCGGCGTCCACCACCGCCACCATGCCGATTCCGCAATTGAAGGTGCGCAGCAATTCAGGCTCGGCGATGCCACCGGTCGCCGCGAGCCAGCGAAACACCGGCAGCACCGGTACGCGCGCGAGCTCGATGGCGGCGCCGAGCCCTTCGGGCAGCACGCGCGGAATGTTGTCCGGAAAGCCGCCGCCGGTGATATGGGCGAGCCCCTTGATGGCCTTGGTCTCGCGCAGCGCCGCAAGACACGATTTCACGTAGATGCGGGTCGGGGTCAGCAAGGCCTCGCCCAGCGTACGTGCCGGATCGAATGGCGCCGGCGCATCCCAGGCGAGCCCGCTCTTGGCCACCACGCGGCGCACCAGTGAAAAGCCGTTCGAATGGACGCCGGAGGAGGCGATCCCCAGCACCAGATCGCCGGCCGCGATATCGGGGCGCGGCAATAGCGCGTCGCGCTCGGCGGCGCCGACCGCGAAGCCGGCCAGGTCATAATCGCCGGCCCGGTACATGTCGGGCATCTCGGCGGTCTCTCCCCCGATCAGCGCGCAGCCGGCCATGCGGCAGCCCGCGGCGACGCCCTCCACCACGCGCGCGCCGATCTCGGGCATGAGCTTGCCGCAGGCGAAATAGTCGAGGAAAAAGAGCGGCTCGGCGCCCTGCACGACCAGGTCATTGACCGACATGGCGACCAGGTCGATGCCGATCGTCGCATGCCGGCCGGTTTCGATGGCGATCTTGAGCTTGGTCCCGACCCCGTCGGTCGCCGCCACCAGCACCGGATCGGAATATCCCGCCCGCTTGAGATCGAACAGGCCGCCGAAGCCGCCGATCTCGGCATCCGCGCCCACGCGCGCCGTGGCACGCACCAGCGGCTTGATCAGCTCGACCATGCGGTTGCCGGCATCGATATCGACGCCGGCCTCGGCATAGGTGAGGCCCTTGTCAGCCATGGCATCCTCTGATCTGTGCGCGGCTTCACGTACTTGGGAATCGCGGACTGTGCAACGGCTCGATCGCCGCTATACTCGAAAACGGGGAAAGAAAGTGCCGGCGCTGGGTCGGTGCGTGAGCCGGGGCGCGCAGGAGTGAGCATTCCCAATCTCATCACGCTCGCCCGCATCCTGCTGGTGCCGATCGTCATTTGGGCCATCACCTCGGGCGAGATGCGGATTGCGTTTCTGCTGTTCTTCGCGGCCGGCGCCAGCGATGCGGTCGACGGCTTCCTGGCCAAGCGCTTCGGCATGGCGACCAAGCTCGGCGCCTATCTGGATCCGCTGGCCGACAAGGCCATGATCGTCTCGATCTATGTTGCGCTCGGCATCGCCGAGGCCATTCCGCGCTGGCTCGTCATCCTGGTCGTGTCGCGCGACATCATGATCGTGGGCGCCGTGATGCTGTCCTGGCTGGTGGACAAGCCGGTCGCGCTCAAGCCGCTCATGGTATCCAAGCTCAACACCGTCGCGCAGATCGTGCTCGCCCTCGTCGTGCTGGGCGCGCTCGGCTTCGCGTTCGATGCCGATGTGGCGATCGTGATGTTGACGGCGCTGGTGGCGGCCTTGACCTTGCTTTCGATCGCCTTCTATGTCGCCGAATGGGTGCGGCACATGAATTCGGTGGAATCCGGGCATTGAGCCGGCGCTGGCGGTTGTTGCCTGAAAGGCCGGCCCCCGACCTGCGGCGGCGGGCGGGCGATGGAGGTTCGGACATGCGACCAGCCCAGCGGCCGGCAGGCGATCGGCCCGCAACCCATCGGGGCCAGCGATGATGCAGCGGCGACATCTGACGTTCTGGATCGTGGTCTTGCTGGTATTCGGTTTTCTGCTGTGGCTGTTGAGCGATATCCTGCTGCCGTTCGTGGCCGGCTTGGCGCTCGCCTATCTGCAAACTCCCTTGGCCGACCGGATGGAGCGCCTGGGCATGAACCGCACGCTGGCGGCGCTCCTGATCGTCGGCTTCGTGGTGCTGGCCTTCATCTTGCTGGCGCTGCTGCTGGTGCCCATCCTCGCCGAGCAGGGCGCGGCCCTGATCGCCAGCATCCCGACCTATGTGGCACGCCTGCAGGCGATCTTGTCCGATCCCGGGCCGCCATGGCTGCGCCAGCTCCTCAATGGCGGCGACGCCGGCAAGACCATGAGCCAGGTGATGGCCCAGGGGGCGGGCTACATGACCACACTGATGCTGTCGGTGTGGGCCGGCGGAAAAGCGCTCGCTTCGTTCATCTCGGTGCTCGTCATCATGCCGGTCGTCACCTTCTATCTGATATGCGACTGGCACCAGATGGTGGCCATCCTCGACGGCTGGGTGCCGCCGCAAAATCGCGCGACCGTGCACGCTCTGGTGGGCGAGATCGATGCCGCCATCTCCGGCTTCCTGCGCGGCCAAGCCGGCGTGTGCCTGGTGGTCGGCATCTATTACGCGGTGGCGCTGTCGCTGGTCGGGCTCGATTTCGGCCTGCTGATCGGTCTCACGGCCGGCGTGCTGACCTTCATGCCCTATATCGGCTCGATGACCGGCCTGCTGATCGGGGCGAGCGTCGCGGTCGGGCAATTCTGGCCGAGCTGGATCCCCATCGCGACCGTGATCGGCATCTTTCTGGTCGGGCAATTTTTCGAGGGGAACGTGCTGGGCCCCAAGCTCGTGGGCGACCGCGTCGGCTTGCATCCGGTCTGGCTGATCTTCGCCATGTTCGCGTTCGGCTACCTCTTGGGATTTGTCGGCCTCTTGATCGCGGTGCCGCTCGCCGCTGCGATCGGCGTGCTGTTTCGCTTCGGGCTCAAGCCGCTACTTCGCCAGCCCGTTCTATCTGGATGAAGAATCCGGCTGATCCAGATGGCAGTAAAGCAAATTCCGCGTCAGCTTGCGCTTGCGCTCGACCATGCCGAGAGCTTCGCCCGCGAGGACTTCCTGAGCGGTCCGTGCAACGCGGCGGCGCTCGCCCTCATCGACCGCTGGCCTGATTGGCCGGGCCAGACCGTCGTCCTGGTCGGGCCCGAGGGCTCGGGCAAGAGCCATCTGGCGGCGATCTGGGCGGGTGCGGCCGGGGCGCGCTTTCTCGCCGCCCGCTCGCTCGCGGCCGCTCTGCTGCCGGGCGCGCTCGCCACCGGCGCGCTGGTGGTCGAGGACATCGCGGCCGGGCAATTCGACGAGCGGGCGCTGTTCCATCTCCTCAATCTGGCGCGCGAGGAGGCGGCCTTCCTGCTGCTGACCGCGCGCAGCGCGCCGGCCGGATGGAAGCTCGCGATCCCGGATCTGGCCTCGCGGCTCAAGGCGCTCCCGGTCGTGGCCTTGACCGCGCCCGATGACGTCCTGCTGCGCGGGGTGCTGGTGAAGCTGTTCGCGGATCGGCAGCTCGCGGTCGACGAGAGCCTGGTCGGCTTCCTGGTGAAACGGATCGAGCGCTCGATCGCCGCCGCGCGCGCGGTGGTGGCCGAGCTCGACGCGCGAGGCGATGCGCCAGAAGCGCCCGTTGACCAGGGCCCTGGCCGCCGAAATTCTGCGCTAGCCGCCGACGCCGCCGGGCGAGCCGTCCGCCCAGAATCGAGCCGCTTGACGACACCCCGTCGGCCGGCGCGATCATGTCATCGGATGGACACGATAGGCCACTAATTATGACATTCATGACAGACGGATTTCGTACATGACGGACCGCGCGCAAGCCCCTGTTCTGGCGGCAGAAAAGGTTTCGGCCGCGGCCCCGGAGGCGCTCGCCCTCGATCTGTTCTCCAGCCCGAATCGGTTCATCAATCGGGAGCTGTCCTGGCTCCATTTCAATCGCCGGGTGCTGGAGGAATCGAACAATGGCGCCCATCCGCTGCTCGAGCGCGTGCGCTTTCTCGCCATCTCGGCCAACAATCTCGACGAGTTCTTCATGGTCCGGGTCGCCGGCCTCAAGGGGCAGCTCAAGGCCGGCATCACCGACAAGAGCCCGGACGGCCTCACTCCCGCCGAGCAGCTCGGCCTGATCGGCGAGGCGGTCTCGGCGCTGGCCAGCGACCAGCAGAAGCGCTGGCGTGAGCTTCGCCATGCTCTGGTGGAGCAGGGCGTCGCCCTGGTCGAGGGACCGGAAATGACCAAGAAGGAGAAGGCATGGCTCGAGGATCATTTCCTCAGCCATATCTTCCCGCTGCTCACCCCGCTCGCCATCGATCCCGCCCATCCGTTTCCGTTCATCTCCAATCTCGGCTTCACCATCGCGCTGCAGCTTGCGCGCGTCAGCGACGGCAGGGCGATGAATGCGCTCATTCGCATGCCCAACAAGGCGGAGCGCTTCATCCGGCTGCCGGCCCCGGAAGGCGTCTCGCGCGCGGTCACCATCGAGCAGGCGACCGGCCTGTTCATCGGCCGCCTGTTTCCGGGCTATGCCGTGAAGGGGCAGGGCGCCTTCCGGGTCATTCGCGATTCCGAGGTCGAGATCGAGGAAGAGGCCGAGGACCTGGTGCGCCTGTTCGAGACCGCGCTCAAGCGGCGCCGCCGCGGCTCGGTGATCCGTCTGGAGATCGAGGCCGCCATGCCGGCGGAGCTGCGGCGCTTCGTGGCGCGGGCGCTCGCGGTCAGCGACGACGAGATCTTCCTGGTGGACGGGGTGCTGGCGCTCAACGAATTGTCCCAGCTCTCGAGCCTCGACCGGCCCGACCTCGAGTTCGTGCCCTATAATCCGCGCTTTCCCGAGCGCATCCGCGACCATGCCGGCAATTGCTTCGCGGCCATCCGGCAAAAGGACCTGATCGTCCACCATCCTTATGAATCCTTCGACGTGGTGGTGCAATTCCTGCAGCAGGCCGCGCGCGACCCCGACGTGCTCGCCATCAAGCAGACGCTCTACCGGACCTCGGCGGAATCGCCGATCGTGCGCACCCTGGTCGAGGCGGCGGAGGCCGGCAAGTCGGTCACCGCGCTGGTCGAGCTCAAGGCGCGCTTCGACGAGGAAGCCAATATCCGCTGGGCGCGCGACCTGGAAAGAGCCGGCGCCCAGGTGGTGTACGGCTTCATCGAGCTCAAGACCCACGCCAAGCTGTCGCTGGTGGTGCGCCGCGAAGGCGGCACGCTCGCGACCTACGTGCATGTGGGGACCGGCAATTACCACCCGGTCACCGCCCGCATCTATACCGACTTGTCGTTCTTCACCGCCGACTCGGTGATCGCGCGCGACGTCGCGCGCGTCTTCAACTACGTGACCGGCTATGCGGAGCCGGCCGAGCTCGAGCGAATGGCGGTCTCGCCGCTGACGTTGCGGCACCGCATCTGCGAGCACATCGGCGAGGAGATCGCGCATGCCAAGCACGGCCGGCCGGCGGCGATCTGGATGAAGGACAATGCGATGGTCGATCCCGAGATCATCGACATGCTCTATGAGGCCTCGAACGCCGGCGTCGCCGTCGATCTGGTGGTGCGCGGCATCTGCTGCCTGCGGCCGGGCCTGCCGGGCCTGTCGGAGAATATTCGCGTCAAATCGATCCTGGGACGCTTTCTCGAGCACAGCCGCATCTATTGCTTCGGCTCCGGCCATGGCCTGCCGCACCCCAAGGCGGCGGTCTACATCTCCTCCGCCGACATGATGCCGCGCAATCTCGACCGCCGGGTCGAGGTGCTGTGCCCGATTCTCAATCCCACCGTGCACGAGCAGGTGCTCGAGCAGATCATGGTGGCGAATTTCAAGGATAACGAGCAAAGCTGGAAACTCTTGCCCGACGGCACCTCGAATCGCATAAAAGCCGCGGAGGGAGAGGAACCCTTCAATGCCCACAAATATTTCATGACCAATCCGAGCCTTTCAGGACGTGGCAAATCACTCAAAGAATCGTCGCCGCGCAGCCTCATCCGTCGGCTTGATTGAAGCCAGGCGGCGGCGGGTTGTCGCCGAGGAGCCGGCGCAGGGCCGGCTCGACCATGGTCCGCCGGTCGCCGTCATCGACATCGGCTCGAACTCGGTGCGCCTGGTGGTGTACGAGGGGCTGACCCGCAGCCCCACGCCCATCTTCAACGAGAAGGTGCTGTGCGGGCTCGGCCGCGAGGTGCAGTCGACCGGGCTCCTGGCCGCCGATGCGGTGGAGAAGGCGCTGGCGGCACTGGGCCGGTTCCGCGTCCTGTGCGACCGGATCGAGGTTCCGCAATTGCACGTGCTCGCGACCGCGGCCTGCCGGGACGCGACCAATGGCAAGGCCTTCATCGCCGAGGCGGAGCGCGTCTGCGGCACGCAAGATCGCGCTGGTTTCGGGCAAGCGCGAGGCGGAGCTGAGCGCGCTCGGGGTGGTCTCCGGCTTTCACCGGCCCGACGGCATCGTGGGCGACCTGGGCGGCGGCTCGCTCGAGCTCACCGACATCCACCACCATCGCGTCAAGCCCGGCGTCACGCTTCCGCTCGGCGGGCTCGCGTTGCAGGACATTTCCGCAAAGTCGCTCAAGAAGGCCGACAAGATCGTCAAGAAGGCGCTGTCGGGCGCGGAGCTGCTGCACGCCGGCAAGGGGCGCACCTTTTATGCCATCGGGGGCACCTGGCGCTCGCTCGCCCGCCTGCACATGTGGCAAACCGGCTATCCGCTCCATGTCATGCACGGCTACGTGATCCCGGCCCGCGAAGCGCTCGATTTCTCCGGCCTGGTGCATCGGGTCAATCCGGAGACGCTGTCGCAGATCGAGGTGGTCGCCGATGCGCGGCGCCCGCTGCTCGCCTATGCGGCGCTCGTGCTCGAGCACCTGGTGCGGCTGGCGCGGCCGAAGGACGTCGTGATCTCGGCGCTCGGGGTGCGCGAGGGCCTGCTCTATTCGCTGCTCGAGGAGGACGAGCGGCGCAAGGATCCGCTGATCGCCGCCGCCTCCGAGCTCAACCTGCTGCGCTCGCGCTCGCCCGCCCACGGCGAGGAGCTGATCGCCTGGACGGATCGGTTCATCTCGTCGTCCGGTCTCGACGAGCCGCCCGAGGAGCGCCGGCTGCGCCACGCCGCCTGCCTGCTGGCCGATATCGGCTGGCGGGCGCATCCGGATTATCGCGGCGAGCAATCGCTCAACATCATCGCCAATGCGGCGTTCGTGGCGATCGACCATCCGGGCCGCACCTTCCTGGCGCTGGCGGTGTTCTTTCGCCATGTCGGGCTGATCGACGAGGAGCTCTCGCCGCGGCTGCGGGAGCTGGCCTCCACCCGGGTCCTGGACCGCGCCCGCGTGCTCGGCGCGGCGCTGCGCGTCGCCTATCTGGTCTCCGCCTCCACCACCGGCATCCTGCCCAAGACCCCCATGCTGGTCGAGCGCGGCCGGCTGGTGCTGCGCTTCGAGAACGGGCTCAAGGCGCTGGCCGGAGAACGGGTGTTCGTGCGGCTGCGCCAGCTCGCGCGGCTGATCGGCCGCGAGCCGGTGATGGACCTGGGGTAGCGGCGCCCGGCGGGGGGATGGGGTAATACGAAACCGGCCGACAAAAAAATTCAGATTCCTGTCGGACTCCCGTATCCCCGTTCGTCCTGCGGGTGAGCCCACGCTCATGATGGCCGACGATCTTCGTCGATCCCCCCGTCGCCGATCTCGCCCGCGCCACGGCCTTCGAGGCAAAGCACGAAGGATTCCTGAACCCCACCAACCGGGACATTCGTCATGACTTCCATCACGCCGTTCCTCTGGCTCGATAACAACGTCCGCGAGGCTGTCGCCTTCTACAAATCGGTGTTTCCCAATGCCAAGGTCGAGACCGTCAATGATTTCATGGCGACCTTCGAGCTCGAGGGGCAGCGGTTCAATGCCCTCAATGGCGGCCCGAAATACAAGTTCAACGAGGCGATCTCCTTCTTCATCAGGGTCGAGAGCCAGGAAGAGGTGGACTACTTCTGGAACAGATTGATTGCCGATGGCGGCGAGGAATTGAGATGCGGATGGCTCAAGGATAAATTCGGCCTGTCCTGGCAGGTGGTGCCCACGGCGCTCGTCCGTTACCTGAGCGATCCCGATCGCAAGAAGGCCGATCGCGCCATGCAGGCCATGATGAAGATGAAAAAGATCGTGATCGCCGACCTCGACAAGGCCTATGCCGGCTGATCCCGAAAAATCTTCAGGGTGATGGAGGCCGGGCAGGGGCGCCCCGGCGATCCGGCCGATCGGCTTGCAAATTGCTCCGCGACCTGCCTTCGTGAAGGGCGGGCCGCAAGCGAATTATGCCGCGGCCGAGGAGGCAACGATGCGCAAAACTTGCAGGAAACCGCGGCTGCTTGCGCTGGGGCTGTTGGTGGCGTTCGCCGGGACGGCGGCGGCGCGACCAGCCATGGCGGCGGGCGCGCCGCCGGTTTTCTCGCCCACCCCCCAGACCGCCTGGGTCGGCATCGGCATCGGCGCATTCCTTCCGGTTCCGGGCTCGCCGAAACCGATCGGCCAGGACCCGGCCCATCGCTACATTTCGAATGACGAATCCGGCGTCACCGGACAACAGCCGACCCAACGCATCAGCGACATCGGCAACCCCAATCTGAAGCCATGGGCGAAAGACGTGATGAAGAAGGACAACGACGGAGTACTGGCGGGCGGGTTCGCCTTCACGGCGCGTTCCTCGTGCAAGCCTGCCGGCGTTCCGGGCTTCGATGTGCTGCTCGGGGGCGCTCTCTACATCCTGCAAACCCCGATGGAGGTCACGATGATCTTCTCCGGGAACGCCGAGGTGCGGCACATCCGGCTGAATGCCTCCCACTCCACCAACCCGAAACCGTCGTGGTACGGAGAATCGGTCGGCCATTACGAGGACGATACCCTGGTCGTCGACACCATCGGCCTCAACGACAAGACGTTCCTGGACAATTATCGCACGCCCCACACCGACAAGCTGCATGTCGTCGAACGCTGGCACCTGATCGAGAACAGCAAGAAGCTGGAGATCCTCATCACCATCGATGACCCGGACACGTTCAACCAGCCCTGGCAGGCGCTGCGGCAGTACGATCGTGTCAACCGGACCATGGCGGAGGACATCTGCTCGGAGAACAACATCAACCCGTTCGGCATCGACTACGGCACGCCGGTGGCGCAGAAGCCGGATTTTTGAAGGCCCACGACCGCCACGCCCACGCTCGCCGAGACCTTCCGTCCAGCCGAATGTGATCCGCCAGTTTCCGCTGGCGTTTACCGCATGGCGGCCTTGTCGCGGCCGACGAGCGCAGCTAGGTCGACCTGGACCCTCTTGGACGCGAGGTACCACGGCTGCTCCGGGCAGGACGGCAACTGCTGCTAAGGCACGACGCCCACGAGACGCCGCCTTCATGTACCGCCAGGATTTGCACTCGCTCGCCATGGGTGCTATATATCATTGGTATATGACACGGAGCCGGCAGACATGGAACGGGCAAAGATCTTCTGGTCGGGTCGATCCCAGGCGGTGCGCTTGCCGAAAGACTTTCGCTTTCCAGGAGAAGAAGTGCGCATCCGCCGTCATGGCAGCGCCGTGATCCTCGAGCCCGTGGCCGAGGATTGGGCTTGGCTGGATTCGATCGTAGGCAAGCTCGATGACGACTTTGTTGAAGCGGTCGGCGAGCATGCCGAGGAGCAGGAGCGTCCCGCTCTTGCGAAACTGTTCCGGTGATGCGCTACCTGTTGGACGCGAACGTCGTCATCGGCCTGCTGAACGACGCGAGCTCGAAGCTGGCGCGACGTGCGCGACGGGAGCGGCCTGCCGACATCGCAATATCCGCAATAGTGGCGCACGAGCTCTTCTATGGCGCGTTCAAGAGCCGACGGGCAGCGCACGATGTCGCCTTGGTGGACGGGCTTCAGTTCGTGGTGCTCGAGTTCGACAAGGAGGACGCCCGGCAGGCCGGCGAGGTGCGTGCCCTTCTGGCGTCCCGGGGAACACCCATCGGCCCTTACGACGTGCTGATTGCCGGACAGGCCAAGGCGCGCAACCTCACTCTCGTCACGCACAACACGGACGAATTCGGGCGCGTGCCCGGATTGCGTTGTGACGACTGGCAAGCCTGACGGCGCTTCTTTCAAGAGCGACGTCACCCCATTGCATCCTCATCTCGTCTCCGGCCCGATACGGCGCCGCGCTGGCGCAGCCAATGGGCGAGCGCTTCCGCGCCGCTGAAGTTGTTGCCCTCGCGGAGCAAACGCTTGGGGCTTCACCACCATTGTTCTTGATCGCTCCAGGACTCACCACGGAACGGTGCGGCCGAGATAATCGAGGTACTGAAGGCCCGGCTTCCCGTCTTGCGCCGCCATGGTGTCGGCGAGCTTGGGAATGCTTTCCTCGATGCTCAGACGCGCTTGCGGGCCGCCCATGTCGGTCCTGACCCAGCCCGGAGCCAGCAGCAGCAGGGTCCACGGATCATTCCGGTGGCGGGCCGCGAAGCTTCGCATGAACATGTTCAACGCCGCCTTGCTGCCACGGTACACCTCGTAATTCCCGTTCACGTTGTTGGCGACGCTCCCTTGTCCGGAGGACATGATCGCGATCGTGCCAGCAGGGCGCACGACATCCTGCAGGGTCTCGACGACCCGCATCGGGCTCAGCGAATTGGTCACCATCACCCGCACGAACTCGTCGGTCGATACATCGGCGATCGTTTCCCGATCGTCGTTCTTGACGCCCGCATTGACGAACAGGATGTCGAATTTTCTCAGCCCCAGCCGCGCCCGCAGCGCAGCGACCTGATCGGGATGATTTATATCGACGGTCTCTATTTCGAGCTGTCCGCTCGAAGCCTCCGAAAGCTCATGGAGCGCGGTCTTTGCGTTGTTTCGAGCCGTTGCGACCACGCGCCAGCCGCGCTTGAGATATTCGCGGGTCAGAGCAAGACCGAGGCCGCGAGAAGCCCCTATTACGAGCAGAGTTTTGTTCGGACTCGGCATTGGGACACGTCCAATTCCAATATTGCGGTGTTGAGCCTCGGCGAGCATCGTTTCGGCGACAAATACGAGATAGCATCTCTTCGGTGGGACGGAAGACCCGACGGATGCGTAGTATCCCTGCGCCGAACGCCATTCGTTGTGGTGAACGGTGTATCGGCACCCGAGCGCCGTGCCCGAAAAGGAATCCACTTGGTTTTTCACCGCATTTCCGGTTATATAACCGGAACAGCTTGGCGAAGCGGAGCAGGACCCATGGCCACCAAATCCCAACGCAAGGCGACCCGAACGCACCGTCGTCGCGCGGCAGCAAGAGGTCTTGTTCGCGTTGAGGTTCAGGCGCCCAAGAGAGATGCGAGCCTGATCCGGGCGTTGGCCGAGATGCTGCGCGGCAAGGCAGAAAAGGCCGAGGCGCTCCGATCCACGCTCGCGCAGGCCTTGATGCATCCCGAGGTGAAGACCGCCTTCGATGTCTTCGGCTCGGAGCTTCCCGATGAGGTTTTCGCCGGCGTTTTTGATCGTTCGCACCATGGAAGCTGGCGCGAGGTCGATCTTTGAAATTCCTGCTCGATACCAACGTCATTTCCGAAATCCGCAAGCGCGACCGGGCCCATCCGAACGTGGCCCGTTGGGTCGCCCGCATCCCTGTCGAGGAGATCGGGACGAGCGTCCTGGTGCTCGCCGAAATCCGTCATGGCATCGAGTTGAAACGGCGGAGCGATCCGGAGCAGGCCAAATCTCTCGATCGATGGTTCTCGCAAATGCGGATTCGGCTCGGAGATCGCGTCCTGCCTATCGATGAGCCGGTCGCGGAAGCCTGGGCGCTCTTGGGAATTCCCGATCCGTTGCCGCTGATCGACGGGCTCCTGGCGGCCACCGCCAAAGTGCACGGCTTGACACTGGTGACCCGAAATGTCGCAGACATCGCCGCCGGTGTGTCGCTGCTCGATCCATTTTCTGGCGTTTGATGGTGGCAGCCTTTCGTAGCGCTTTCGACGGGGCCCTTGGCCCCACTTTGCCCCGGATCGACCGCCGTCTTCCCAGCCTCCCGCAGCCTCACTTCCGCTCCACCGCCACCACGCGGTTCTTCTCGACCGCCAGCATCAGGCGGCCTTGCTTGAGCGCCAGCGCCTTCTCGCCGAACAATTCCCGCCGCCATCCCGTCATCGCCGGCACGTCGGCCTCGTCGTCGGCGGCGATGCGGTCGAGGTCATCGACGGTGGCGATCACCTTGGCGGCGACGCCATGGCGCTCGGAGGTCATGCGCAGCAGCACCTTGAGCAGCTCGACGGTGGCCTGGCCGTTGATCACCGGCTTGGCGCGATCGAGCCGCGGCAGGGTCTTGGGGTCGCGCTCGAGCCCGCGCTTGACCGCCTCGATGATGGCCTCGCCCCATTTCGAGCGCTCGAAGCCGCGCGGCAGCGAGCGCAGGCCCGACAGCCGCTCCATGGTGGTGGGGGCCTGGATGGCGATGTCGCCGACCACGTCGTCCTTGAGCACGCGCCCGCGCGGCACGTCGCGGCTGCGGGCCTCGCGCTCGCGCCAGCCCGCGACCTCGATCAGGACCGCGAGCTCCTTGGGCTTGCGCACCCGGGTCTTGAGGCGCTCCCAGGCATGCTCCGGCTCCATGCGGTAGGTGTCCGGGGAGGTCAGGATCTTCAATTCCTCGCGCATCCATTCGATGCGTCCGCGCTCCTCCAGATCGGCGGCGAGCTTGATGTAGACGTCGCGCAGATGGGTGACGTCGGAGACCGCATAGGCGAGCTGCGCCTCGGCCAGCGGCCGGCGCGTCCAATCGGTGAAGCGGTGCGACTTGTCGAGGCTGTCGCCGGTGATGCGCTGGACCAGCTGCTCGTAGGAGATGGAATCCCCGTAGCCCAGCACCATGGCGGCGACCTGGGTATCGACCAGCGGGGTCGGAATGACCTCGGCGGCATGCCAGCAGATCTCGATGTCCTGGCGGGCGGCATGGAAGACCTTGATGACCCGCTCGTCGGCCATCAGGTCGTAGAACGCCGTGAGGTCGATGCCCTCGGCCAGGGCATCGACGATGACGGCCTCCTCGCTGCTCGCGATCTGGGCGATGCAGAGCTTGGGGTAATAGGTGGTCTCGCGCTGGAACTCGGTGTCGACCGTCACGAACGGATATTTCGCCAGTCGGGCACAGGCTTCGGCGAGCTTCTTGGTGGTGGTAATCGGCTGCATGATGGAGTGATAGCCCAGGCGTTTGTCCTTGTCAGGGCCGCGAGCGGCCGCGGACGCGGGGCAGGCGCAGAAATTCCCAAGGGGAGGGCAGCGGCCCGACCGGGACCTCGATCACGCTCGGCCCATCGCGGCGCTTGAACGCGCGGGCGAGCGCGGCGGCGAGCTCGGGCGGCGTGCGGGCGCGCTCGGCGGCGGCCCCGAAGCTCTCCGCGAACTTGACGAAATCCGGATTGGCGAGGTCGCAGGCGATCAGGCGGTTGCCGTAGCGCTCCTCCTGGTTGCGGCGCACGTTGCCAAAGGCCCCGTCCGCGAACACCACGGTGGTGAGGGGGATGCGGTGGCGCATCGCGGTCGCCAGCTCGTTGGCGGTGAACATGAAGCCGCCGTCGCCGCTGATGGCGAGCACCGGCACGTCGCGGCGGGCGTCCTGGACGCCGAGCGCAGTCGCAAAGCCCCAGCCGAGATTGTCCTGGTAGCCCGGCGAGATATAGCTG
Source organism: uncultured Alphaproteobacteria bacterium (assembly GCA_963744275.1). Classification (GTDB taxonomy): domain Bacteria; phylum Pseudomonadota; class Alphaproteobacteria; order Rhizobiales; family Xanthobacteraceae; genus VAZQ01. The sequence continues at coordinate 338,488 of CAVUSX010000007.1, read as the reverse complement.
CGCGGCCGGTAGACCGGATAGGCCACCCGGGCCGCAAAGCCCATCTGGGTCACCTCCTCCACGAAAATGCCGTCCTCGCGGCAGCGCCGCGCGGATCACGTCGAGAAAGCCGAGGAGGGGGCCGAGCCGGGTCAGCTCCTGGCGGAAGGCGGCCTGCCGGCCGGCCATCTCCTCGCGCCGTGACGGTCTCGCCCGATTGTGCTGCGGCAGGAGGTCGATGAGGCGGCGCAGGATCGGCTGGGCGTCACCCACCAGGGCCACGGCGGGCGGCTGGAAGCGCGCCGGCTCCTCGGGATCGGCATCGATGCGGATCACCGCGAGGTCGTCGTCCAGGCCCCATTGGTTGAGCGGGTAGTGCAGGTGGGTGCCGATGGCGAGCACCACGTCGGCCTTGGCCCATTCCTGGTGCCCGAGCGGGAGCGTCACGCTCAGGGGATCGCGGGCATCGAGCACGCCGCGGCCGCGCCGGAAGGCCAGCACCGGGGCCTGCAGCAGGCGCGAGAGCTCCGTGACCTCGGCGGCCGCGTCCTGGGCGCCGCCGCCGGCGACGATCAGCGGGCGGACCGCGCCGCCTAGGCGCTTGGCGGCGGCGCGGATCGCGTCCTCGTCGAGCGGTGCCGGCGCGGCGGGGCTGGGCGGCCCGATGGGAGGCACCGGCCCCCGCGTGCCCCAAACATCGATGGCGCATTCGAGCGCCGCCGGGCCGGGCCGGCCCTTGGTCATGGAGGCGATGGCGGCCGCCACCAGGCCGGGGGCCTGGGCGGGGGTGTGGATGCGGGCGTAGTGATCGACCAGGCGCTCGATGATGCCGGCCTGATCGCGGATTTCATGCAAATGGCCGAGCATGCGGCCGATCGCGGCCTGCGGAATGTGCCCGATCAGCGCCAGGACCGGCGCATTGGTGCCATAGGCGGTCAGGAGCGCGGCCGATGAATTGAGCAGGCCCGGCCCCGGCACCACCGAATAGGCCTGGGTGCGCCCGGTGGCGAGCGCGGCGCCCAGCGCCATATAGGCGGCGCCCTGCTCATGGCGGCTGTGGACGGTGCGGATGCGGTCGGAGGCTTTGAACAGGGCGTCGAACAGGACATCGTTGTGGACGCCGGGCAGGGCATAGATGGTGTCGAGGCCGTGGGCGATGAGCGCCGCCACCGTGGCCTCGGCGGTGGTCATGGAGACCGGGCTGGCCGAGCGGGCGGCAGCAACGGCGGTCGGTGGACCCGAAGTGGTCGCGCTGGTCATATGCCCGGGCTTTCGAGGGGAACGAACGGGAGGGAACCGCGCCCGAGTGTGCAGATCGGCGGCAGCCTGTCGAGACGCCTTTCCCGGCAAGGCTTGGCGGGATTTGGGCCGCCTTGACAAGCGGCCCCCTGCATGTGCCTTTCCGCGCGACATTACGGGCCCCGATCACCACCATGCATCGCTATCGCTCCCATACCTGCGGCGAGTTGCGCGCGGCCGATATCGGCCGGGAAGCGCGGCTTTCGGGCTGGTGCCACCGCATCCGCGACCATGGCGGCCTCTTGTTCATCGATCTGCGCGACCATTACGGCATCACCCAATGCGTGGCCGATCCCGATTCGCCGGTCTTCAAGGAGATCGAGAAGCTGCGCTCGGAATGGGTGGTGCGCCTCGACGGCAAGCTGCGGCTGCGGCCCCCCGGCACCGAGAACCCGGATCTGCCGACCGGGGCGATCGAATTGTTCATCAGCGGGATGGAGGTCCTGGGCGCCGCCGCCGAGCTCCCCATGCCGGTCTTCGGCGAGCACGATTATCCTGAGGAAATAAGGCTCAAGTACCGTTTCCTCGACCTGCGTCGCGAGCACCTGCACCAGAACATCATCAAGCGCGGCTTGATCATCGACTCGCTGCGGCGGCGGATGAAGGAGGGCGGGTTCTTCGAGTTCCAGACCCCGATCCTGACGGCGTCGAGCCCGGAGGGCGCGCGCGACTACCTGGTGCCCTCGCGCATCCATCCCGGCAAGTTCTACGCGCTGCCGCAGGCGCCCCAGCAGTTCAAGCAATTGATCATGGTGGCGGGCTTCGACCGCTATTTCCAGATCGCGCCCTGTTTCCGCGACGAGGATGCGCGCGCCGACCGCTCGCCCGGCGAGTTCTATCAGCTCGACATCGAGATGAGCTTCGTCACCCAGGAGGACGTGTTCGCGGCGGTCGAGCCGGTGCTGCGCGGCGTGTTCGAGGAGTTCGGCGGCGGCAAGCCGGTGACGGCGAAATTCCCGCTCATTCCCTATGCGGATGCGATCCGCAAATACGGCAGCGACAAGCCGGACCTGCGCAATCCGATCGAGATGCAGGACGTCACCGCGGTGTTTCGCGGCTCCGGCTTCAAGGTCTTCGCGCGCATACTCGAGACCAGCCCGAAAGCGGCGGTGTGGGCCATACCGGCGCCGGGCGGCGGCTCACGCGCCTTTTGCGACCGGATGAATTCCTGGGCGCAGGGCGAGGGCGAGCCGGGGCTCGGCTACATCATGTTTCGGGCCGCCGAGGGCGCCGACGCCGCCGCCGTTCCGGTCAAGGGCATCGGACCGATCGCCAACAATCTGGGCGATGAGAAGGTCGAAGCGCTGCGGGCCGCGCTCGCGCTGAAGGACGGCGATGCCGTGTTCTTCGTGGCCGGCGATCCGGCCAAATTCGTCAAGTTCGCCGGCTTGGCGCGCGCCAAGATCGGCGAGGAGCTCGGCCTGGTGGTCAAGGACCAGTTCGCGCTGTGCTGGATCGTCGATTTCCCGATGTACGAATGGAACGAGGAGGAGAAGAAGATCGACTTCTCCCACAACCCGTTCTCCATGCCCAATATGGCGCCGGAAGAGTTCCTGGCGCTCGATCCGGCCGACAGCGACAAGATCCTCGGCCTCAAGGCGATCCAGTACGACATCGTCTGCAACGGCATCGAGCTGTCTTCGGGCGCGATCCGCAATCATCGCCCGGAGGTGATGAAGAAGGCCTTCGGGATCGCGGGTTATGACGAGAGCGTGCTCACGCAGAAGTTCGGCGGCATGCTGCATGCGCTCTCGCTCGGCGCGCCGCCGCACGGCGGCATCGCGCCCGGCATCGACCGCATCGTGATGCTGCTCTGCGGCGAGGAGAACCTGCGCGAGGTGGTGCTGTTCCCGATGAACCAGCGCGCCGAGGACCTGATGATGGGCGCCCCCTCGGAAGCCACCCCCAAGCAGCTGCGCGAGCTGCACATCAGGCTGAACCTGCCGGAGAAGGAATAGCACCGCATCTCTGTCGTCCCGGCCGTAGAGCCGGGACCCATACGCCGCAGCCGACCGATAGGGCACGGCGTATGGGTCCCTGCGTTCGCAGGGACGACAGTGGGAGAGGCCTTCGCGCAGCCGCGAAGCGGCCCCCGCTAAACCCGCAGCCGCGGCATCACCCGGATGGCGTTCTCGCTGTCGATCGCCTTGATCTCGTCGGGGCTGAACTTGTAATTGTGCACGCCCTCGACCGCCTCGATGCCCTTGCGGAACGGATAATCCGATCCGAACATCACCTGCGAGATCTTGACCATATCCATCAGGGCCGCCAATTGGCCGGGCGTATTGCCCTGCGCCACCTCGTAATAGAAGCGTTGGAAAATCGGCAGCGGGCCGTCCGGGAACTTGTCCTTCTGGCGGCCTGCCAGCTCCACGAACCGGCTGGTCAGGAACGGCAAGGTGCCGCCGCTGTGCGACCAGATGTATTGCACGTCCGGATAGCGCAGAGCGGTATTGCCCTCGCCGAAAACCAGGCTCGCGATCGTGCGGGTGGTGTCGTGGGCGTATTCCAGGGTCGAGACCGGCAGGCCCTTGATCAGGCCGTTGCAGCAATCCGGCACGGTCGGATGGGTATAGACCACGGCCTTGCGGCGGTTGAGCTCCTCGAACACCGGCAGGAACGAGGGATCGCCCAGATACATGCCGCTATACATGGTCCAGAGCGCGATCCCCTCGGCCTTGAGCACGTCCAAGGCATATTCGATCTCGCGCAGGCTGCCCTCGGTGTCGGGCAGCGGAATGACCGCGAACGAGCGGAAGCGGCCCTTGTAATCGCGCTCGAGATTGGCGGCGTATTCGTTGCAGGCGCGCGCGAGCGTGCGGGCCTCCTCGTCCCGCTGGCCGAACCATACGCCCGGATTGAGGATCGAGACGATCGCGGTGTCGGTGCCGGCCTTGTCCATGTCGTCCAGCGACATTTGGATCGACCATTTGGCCGCCGTGCTCTTGTGCTTGGCCAGGGCCGCGGCCTGGACCGGCGGAACGATATGGTGGTGAACGTCGATCCGGCGCGGTTTTGCCGCCTGCGCGACCGGAGCCTGCGCCAGGGCGGGCGGCGCCGCGACGGAGGATGCCCCGGCGAACCCGAGCGCGGTCGCGGCGGCGCTGCCGGAGAGGAAATTCCTCCGGTTCACTGCCGCGCCGGCGAAGCCCGAAGCCGAATCGCAACACGCACACTGCGAGAAGAAACCGCGCCGTCCGGCCTGCCTGTCCATCCTGCGTCTCCATGCTCAGCCGCCAATGCGGCCCATAGTTGGCGCGGTTTGAGGCGGGGTCAAGCGCAAGCGCCACCCGCAAACCGCTCGCGCCGTCAACAAGTCGTAGCGCGGCGGCGACCGCTGCAACGAATTTCTAAATGTTTCCGGCCAGAATCTGCTTGACTTAGGGGGCGCTGGCCTTATTTGGAAACAAGCCGCTGTCATCTGTCCGCCACAACGGACCGGGTCGGCGGCATTCGCATCTGAGACGTTAACGTTCCGAGACGTAAGTGTTCCGAGACTCCGGCGCGCCGGCACTCGGGTTGGATCTCTGGTTGGGGAGGACGCAATGCGCCAAGACGCCCTCTTGCGATCGGGGAAGGGCCTGGAGAATCCAAGCCCCACCCGCAAGACGAGTCTCACCCGCAAAAAAGGTCCAGTTGCGGTCGTCGCGCCCGTGCCGGCCGAGGAACGTGACGACCATTTTGCGGTTCGCAACGGCGTGCCCTGCGCCGGCGTGCACCTGATCGTCGACCTGCACGGGGCCGAAGGCCTCAACGACATCGACTTGATCGATGCGACCTTGCGCCGCTGCGTGGCGGCCGCCGGGGCGACGCTCCTGCACCTGCACCTGCACCACTTCCATCCCAACGGCGTGTCGGGCGTGGCGGTGCTGGCGGAAAGCCACATCTCGATCCACACGTGGCCGGATATCGGCTACGCGGCGCTCGACGTGTTCATGTGCGGCAAGGCCGAGCCGGATGCCTGCATCCCGATTCTGCGCGCGGCCTTCAAGGCCCAGCGCGTGGCCGTGAACGAACTGCTGCGCGGACGCGAGACCTGAGGCTGAGGGGTTCCGGACGGAAAACCGGATTTCCCTTTTCCTGAAAGTGCTCATTTTTGCATTGTCGCATTTCCGGACGGAAAACCGGATTCCACTTTTCCTGAAAATGCTCTAGAGCTTGGCGACGGCCGGGACCTGTCCGGCCGTTTTGCTTTGCGAGGGCGGCATGGCCGAGAAACGCTGGATTGCCGAGACTTTATTCGACGAGCTCGGCTTTCGCATGAGCTATGCGGTCGAGCAGGTGCTGTACGAGATGCAGACCGAGCACCAGCATCTGGTTCTATTCAAGCATAAATTCTTCGGAAAAATGCTGATGCTGGACGGTGCCACCCAGGTCACCACCCGCGACGAATTCATCTATCACGAGATGATGACCCATGTGCCGATCTTCGCCCATGGCAAGGCCAGGGAGGTGCTGATCGTCGGCGGCGGCGATTGCGGCATCGCCGAGGAGGTGCTCAAGCACAAATCGGTCGTGCGCCTGACCCAGGTGGAGATCGACGCCTCGGTGGTGGAGTTCTCCAAGGAGCACTTTGCGCAATTCACCAAGCCGGTGCTGGGCGACAAGCGCTTCGATCTGGTGATCGACGACGGCATGGACTACGTGGCCAGGACCGACCGCCGCTTCGACGTGATCATCGTGGATTCGACCGATCCGCAGGGCCCCGGCAAGGTGCTGTTCACCCGCAAATTCTACGCCGCCTGCAAGCGTTGCCTGACGGCGGGCGGCGTTCTGGTGACCCAAAACGGCGTGCCGTTCATGCAGCCCGCGGAGCTCACCGCCTCGGTCGGCCATTTTCGCAAGCTGTTCGCCGACGCCGGCTGCTATATCGCGGCGATCCCCACCTATGTGGGCGGCCATATGGCCATGGGCTGGGCCACCGACGACAAACGCCTGCGCGAGGTGCCGCTCAAGACCCTGGTGGAGCGCTACCGCAAGGCCGGCCGGCCTCCCACCAAGTACTGGACCCCGGAGGTCCACAAGGCGGCCTTCGCGCTGCCGCGCTTCATCGTCGACCATCTGGCGCGCATCAAGGCGCGCTGAAATCAAGCGCTGGCGGGGAGCGACTGGGCCTGCAGCCGCGTGCGATAGAAGCCGAGCACGCGCTGGGCGGTGGCGACCTGCAGCTGGTCGTAGCTCTTGAGCGCGTGGTCGAGGTCCTGCGCCGAGATCCCGCGGTCGGAAGTCTTGAGCAAGACGAGCGCCTTGGCGCCGGTCGAGGAGAAGCCCGCGAGCTTGGCCAGGATCAGCACGATCTCATGGCCCTGCTCCTGCAGGGCGTGCTCGACCGCGTCGATCTCGATGCCGCACAGCATCGAGAGCGCGACCGCGGTCTGCTCGAAGCGGCCCTCGCGCGCGAAACGGTAGACCTCGCTCTCGCCCAGGTGACCGGCGCGCCGCAGCGCCAGCACCTCCTGGCGCGCGGCCGCATAGCCGTCGGAGACCTTGCGGGTCTCGGTGCGGATGCCGCCCACCACCTCGGTGAGGACGTTGGCCACCGCCGCGCCGGAGCGCGGATTCTCCATCGCCAGCCGTTGGCGCACGGTACTCGAGGCCTGGTCGAGCAGGGACAGAAAGTGCTGCCGCGGCAGGTCACGGCGTGAGCCGACCTGCACCGCCAAGCCGTCGTCGCTGGCCGAGCGCTTCACCAGGATGCGGAATCCCGCGTCGGAAAACCGGGCGCCGGCATTCTTGACCACCGAATGAGCGACCTCGCGGTCGCCGCGCGTCACCAGCACCTCGGTGACGGCTTCGCTCAGCGATGCGCGCTCCGAGATGGCGAGCAGATGGGGTTGGCCCTTGCTGTTGGCCATGGCCAGGAGGTCGGCATCGTCCAGCCGCTTGGAGCCCTTGAGGACCGGCCTGGCGACCTCGATGTCGTCGTCGGCCGCGAGCCTGCGGATCACGCCCACCGGCGCATGCGTGTTGTCCGCCAGCCTGATGGCCAGCCGGGCCCGGGCCTTGGATTCGATCGCGATCGTGAGCTTGGTGATGACCTCGTCGAACAGATTGATCTGGACGTCCGAGTAGCGGCTGGCGCCCGCCAGGAAGAGGTCGGTGATGCGCGTCAGCATCTCGACGCGATGCGCATCCGTGCCGGAGGCCAGCGCTTGCTCGAGCTCGTCGATCAGGGATGGTTTAGTGGTCATGGCAAGCGGGGTCATCCGCACAGAGGTTCGCCGCCAACATGGCCGGAAAATGATGAATAAACGATGTGCACCGGCGGGAGCCATCGACATTGCGCGCTCACGCGGGCTCGCCACAGAGGTAAACAATGCATGAAGAGCGCCGCTGAGCCGCGTCCGCGGGGCCGATCGCCGACGCGGCCGCCGGCGGGAGCAGCTCCGCGCTCAGGCGTGGTGGCCGGCGATGGGCTCCCCGGCCGGGCCGGCCGGCAGCCGATCCTAGAACACCGCCAGATATTTCAACATCGAAATGATGCCGAGCACGATGACGACGACGCGCACGATCTGCTTGGCGCGGCCATCGATCGGCAGCATGTTCACCAGATAGAGTATGAGAATAATGACCAGGAAGGTAATCAGCACGCTGATAATGAGCGACATGGCGGACGATCCTGTAGGCGAGGGTGGGACAGCGGCTTGGAGGGACGCTGCAGAGGGGCGCAAAGCAGTTTACGTGTTTTTTTCGACGGCGCCATCCGCATGCCGCCGCGCCGATTGCTCCGCCGCACGCGGCTGGAGGGGCGTTTGCGCCTGTCTCTGCACCTGGGCCGCGACCGCCGAACATCATCGTACGCATTACAGGAATTTAATTTTCCACGGAAACAAATGGCGCGCATGTTTGGATCGCCTTTACTTCATTGATTCTTCGGGCGCGGGCCTCATGTTGCTCTACGAGAAATCGCAGGCGGCGGTCACCGAGTTGCGCAGCAAGCAGATTTTTTTTATTGGTGGGGCAGCCAAGTCGGGCACGACATGGCTGCAGCTCTTGCTCAACGCGCACCCGGAGGTGAGCTGCAACGGAGAGGGCCATTTCCTCGATAACCTGAAGCCGGCCCTGAACATGGCCCTGGAGCAGCACAGCGGACTGATCGCAGAAAAGAATGCTTCGCTGTTCAATGAAATCGAGGGATATCCGCGGCCAAACGGCGATTATCTCTCCGTCATTCTGGCGTTTTGCATCGGCTTGTTCCTGGCCGAGCAAAGCGAGCCCAAGCCGGCCCGGCGATGGCGAGAAGACCCCCGACAATAGTCGCTACTTTCACGAGCTCAGCGATCTTTTTCCGGCGGCAAAATTCATTCACGTCATCCGCGATGGCCGCGACTGCGCGGTTTCGGGCTGGTTCCATAACCTGCGCGTGCTGCCCGGGGCGACGCTCGAGCAATTCGGCACGGTCGGGACCTATGCGAGGGCCTTCGCCCAGATTTGGGCGACCGAGCTCGCCACCGCGCAAAAATTCATCGACCGAAACCCTGGCCGTACCCGCCAGGTTCGCTATGAGGATATTGCATCCGACCCGGAGCGCGTGCTTGCCGGGCTTTTTGCATTCTTGGGTGTCGAGGCTTCGAAGGCCGTGCTGACCGACGTTCAGGGGGAGGCTTCCTTCGAAAAATTGAGCGGCGGCCGCACGCGCGGCGACGAGAATCGCGACTCGTTCTTTCGCAAGGGCGTATCCGGCGATTGGCGCAATCATCTCGGCGAAATGGATGATGCGGCATTTCGGCGGATTGCAGGCGGATGGATGCAGCGGTTTGGTTACAGCTGATCTCGCCTGGCGGGAGGGGAATTGTTCGTCTCCGACGCGCCGGCGCGTGCCGTTGCGCCGGACCTTTCCCGACCATGTCGCGGATCGCTCCCGTCGCCGGCGGTTCCTCCCGGAACCGGGAACACGGCCCGTCTCTCCGCGTTGTAGATAGTAGCGGCAGGCTTGTTGCCGACGGAACCCGCCGCGTCCGGGGAGAAGTCTGGACGATTTCCTTGGGACATTCCTGGGAAGGACGATGTTCGATCGATTTATCGATTTTCATGCGCAGCTGGTTTGCTGTTGTTGTTGAGCGTGCAACCTTGTGCGGCCCAGAGCAATCAGCTGCCACGGGGCGCTGTGCCGCCGCGCAGCGTACCGCAGGCGCGCGATCCGAAAGCGTGTTCCGATGATCAGCGATTGCAGCCGGCCGGGAGGCTGCGCGCCGGGGGGCCGGCGATCAAACCTTGAGCGAAAAGCTGGCGCAAACCGACGGGGTCTTGTGTCCCCCTTCCAACGTCGATCCCGACATCAAGGCTCCGACCCCGCAAACCGGTCCGATGCCGGTCATTCCGCCGCCCGGTAGTCCGGGCGGAGACCAGAGCGTGCGGCCAAAGTAAATTCACGGCAACCAGACCGGTTTGCGCGACTGCGCCGAACCGCGCGCCGTTTCGCTGCACTTCGGCGCATTTCGAGATGTTCCGATCAGCCCCTCGTAAGCGATCAAGACGTGTAACCCTATTAAATAAAAATTGACGCAACTTGGCGGTTCCGCGGTTCCAGGAGCGGGTTCCGCGGAACGAAGCCGGAGCGCACCGGTTGCGCTTGTGTCGGTGCGGCGAGACCGCCGGTTGCCGGGCACAGCAGGTCAAGGAGGACGGTATGCGTCGCAAACCATCCGCATCGCTCAAAGGGGCGTACGCCCGCGATAGCGTCATCCGAGCAGCGATCGGACGAATGCTCGCCGCACAATACGATCTTGCGGCGCCGCTGCCCGCCCGTCTCGAGCATCTGATGCGACGGCTCGAGGATGAAAGCGGCGCAGTCGCGACCACGACGCGATTCGAATCCGCGAGCCGCCTAGCGATCGGAACTCGCACCCGATCGACGCGTTATAGCTTCACGCAAACCGAGGAGAGGAGCTAACGCGATGTCAGATCCCCGAGAGTTTGAACGCGATCCCAACCTGTCCGATCGCTATGTCGGCCGGACCGGCACGACCAACAATTCCGGTTGGATCATCGCCGCGATCGTCGCGGTCGCTTTGCTGGGCTTGGTCGCCTACAACTATCGCGGCACGGAGGTGACCTCCGCCAATCCTCCCGAGACCACGTCGGGTCAGGGAACGCGGGCTCCCGTCCCCAATACGCCGCCGTCGACCCCGGTCGTTCCGGCGCAGCCTCGCCAATAGGCCGCGCTCCGGTTTGGCGCTCGCGCCGACTAAAGCCCGTCCGAGCGAGAGCTCGGGCGGGTTTTTGCCGGCGTGTGGAGTGCCACCGATCGCATGGGCGCGCGCCCGCGTCCCTATTCCCCGGCGGCCTTCTGCGTAATTTTCTTAATCCTGCCTTAAAAGGGTGGTGGTAACGGACGTACTGCGCCCCGCTTTGGGGCAGGGCCGATTTCTTGCTTCCGTAGAAGCGACATCAGTCGCCGGTGCATCCGCACGACGGTCGAGAGATCCGGATGGGAAAGGGCAAGCGTGATCCGAAATGCACTCGGCGGCCTTTGGCTCGCCTGGATGTGCGCGTCGGCTATGGCCGGCGGCGCTCCCACCGACAACTCGAGAATTTCGTCGATGCGGTTCGAATGGCGCAACGAGCAGCCGGCGGATATCTGCGGCAAGACCTGCCGTACCTGGATTTCCGCCGTCGGGCCGGTCACCGACCGAACCCCGGATGATTTCGCGGCCTTTGCGGCGGAGAAGGATGTCCACGGCGCGACGCTCGTGCTCGATTCCGAGGGCGGCTCGGTCGTCGATACCTTGGCGCTCGGCCGCGTGCTGCGCACACTCGACATCACCACGACGGTCGGCACGACGGTGATCGGCACGGCTCCCGACGGGGGCACCACGACGCAACTGTCGCCAGCGGCCGCCTGCGAATTGATGTGCGCCTTCGTTCTCCTGGGCGGCTCGCGCCGTTACGTTCCGCCGCAAGCCCGCATCCTGGTGCACCAGATTTGGCTCTCCAAGAAGCGCGAGCGTCCGGAGGCGGCGAGCTACACCGCCGATGAGATCGTGCTGGTCGAGCGCGACATCGGCAGCCTGGCCCGGTACACGATCGAGATGGGCGGCGGGATCGAGCTTCTGGACGCGGCCCTGCGGGTGCCGCCGTGGCAGCCGCTGCATCAGCTGTCCGGCGATGAGATCGCGCGGTCGCGCCTGAGCAACGTCGATCATCTGTTCGACGGCTCGCACGAGGGCATCGGCACCACCGCGGCGCTCGGATCCAGCGTGGCAAGCGTCCCGTAGGGGCGTTGACGGGCATGAAAAAGCGCGGCGCTCGGGGCGCCGCGCTCGTCGACATCGGGGCCGTCCTGGAGTTAGGACAGCACTTTGTACTTCTTGAACCAGCTCACCAGCTCGCCCCACGCCTGCTTGGCCTGCTGCTCGCGATAGCTCGGGCGGTAATCGGCGTGGAAGCCGTGCGGCGCGCCGTCGTAGATGTGGAACTCGGCGGTCTTGCCCGCGGCCTTGAGGCGCGCCTCCATGTCCTTGACCTGCTCGACCTTGATGCCGGTGTCGTCGGCGCCATAGAGGCCCAGCACCGGCTCCTTCACCTGGGCGGCGAGGTCGAGCGCGTTCTTCGGCCAGATGGCGTTCTCGGGATCCGCCAAGGTGCCGTAGAAGGCGACGCCGGCCTTGAGGTTCGGATTGTGGGTCGAGTAGAGCCACACCGTGCGGCCGCCGCGGCAGAAGCCCATGATACCGAGCCGGTTGGTGTCGCCGCCCTGCTGCTTCGCCCAGTCGACCGTGGCGTCGAGATCCGCGTACAGCTCCGCGTCGGGCTTGGCATTGACGATCGGGAACAGCTTCTGCAGGTCCTCGATCTTGGTGAGATCGACGCCGGCGCGGAAATAATAATCGGGCGCGATCGCGAGCGCGCCCAGATGCGCCAGCCGCCGGGTGACGTCGCGGATGTATTCGTGCACGCCGAAGATTTCCATGGCGACCAGGATCACCGGCGGGTTGGCCACATTGGCGGGCCTGGCGAAGTAGACCGGCATGTCGCCGCCCGCCACCTTGACCTTGGCGTCGCCGACCGTGAGGCCGTTGGCGTCGGTCTTGATGGCGTCGGCCCGCACCGGACCGGCGAGGAGCGTATAGCCGGCGGCCGCGGCGGCCGAGGTCGTCATGAAGCCGCGGCGCGAGACCGGCGGTACCATCTTGGCAAGGCCCTCGATGTCGGACGGCAGTTTCGTTTGAACACCCATTCGAATCCTCCCTTGTTGGACATGCATGGATCGCGATGACGTTGGGACGCGGGTAATAGGCCGTTGGTATGACAGCTTGTCAACGCATCCCCGGCCGGCACCTTATCCGCGAGCCGGAGCGGGCGGGGGACGCGGTTACTCGACGCGATCGAGCTCTTTCACGACCGCATCGATGACGCGCGCATCCATCGGCTCGACCTCGGTCGGGAACACGGCGGCGATATGGCCGTCGCGCCCGACCAGGTATTTGTGAAAATTCCAGTGCGGCGTCTCGACCGGGCGCTCGACGGCGGCCCATTTGTAGAACGGGTGCGCGTTGCGACCCCTGACCTCGGCCTTGGCGGCCAGCGGGAACGTGACGCCGTATTCGTCGTGCGCGGTCTTCATGATGTCGATCGGGGTGCCCGGCTCCTGGGCGCCGAAATCATTGGACGGCACTCCCACGATCATCAGCCCGCGGTCGTGGTAGCGCGTCCACAGCTGCTGCAGGCCGGTATATTGCGGAGTATAGCCGCACAGCGAAGCGGTGTTGACCACCAGGATCGGCTTGCCGGCGTATTCGGACAATCGGATATCGCCGCCCTCGAGCCCGGCGAAGGAGAACGCAAAGGCGGTGAGGCGGCTCATGCCGGGCGATTGTGCACGCGCCAGCGAGGGCGCCGCAAGGGCCCCGGCGATGAAGGCCAAAAGCTGTCGGCGGTCGGTGTTCATGATGGGCCTCATGAGCTTCGCATCGGGGGCAGGGACCACTATAGCGCAATCCGAATTGGCAATCGATATGCCATCCGGGACATGCCATCCGGGATGTTCCATCCGGGATGTTCCATCCGGTATGCCGCTCGGGCGGCTCCGCCATGGGCCTCCCGCCCGGAAGGGTACCGGGGACGGGAAGACACCCCGAAAACTGCAGTCAAAACCGGTTTTCGGGGGTCGACAAGAATTGCGGTTCGATTCTATACAGGCTCGACTTCCGTGCGCGCATCGGCCACAACCCCGTGGGTCTGTTGTCTCCCCGGTGAATCCGCCGCCAAATGGGCATATGCTTCCTCGCGCCACGTCGCGCTCGACAGGAATTTCGCATGAAAACCTCCGCTGCATTGCTGGTCGGTTGCTGCCTTCTCTCCGGCAGCCCGGTGCGTGCCGAAAAGATCGATTTCTCGACGACCACGTGCAAGCAGTTCTTGGAAAGCCACAAGAGCGAGATCGGCATCATCCTGGCATGGCTGGACGGGTATTACCGGGAAGAGGACGATCCGCCGATCTTCGATACCGAGAAATTCGAGTCCAACGCGAAGAAGCTGGCGGCCTATTGCGCGGCCAATCCGACCATAGGTTTGATTACCGCCACCGATAAGTTGTTCGGAAAATAGGCGCTGTCGTCTTGACGCTCGCGCCCGAGGTGCGTGGGCCACGAAGGCGCCGGCATTTGCGCAGGTGGGCGCTCATGCGCTATCGCTTCGCTTCCGATCGGGCGACGCGTGCGTCGATCGCCCACCGCGCGCGACAGTGACGCGATCGGCAGGCACGCGATCGCCACCGGCGCGGCCCGGATCAGCCCCGCTGATGCGCGGATGCACATAGAGGATGCGAGCATGGCAGAGCAGGGCAAGGAGAAGGCCGAGGGGGCCGAGGACGCACCGCGCGCGCCCGAGATGGCGGCGCCGCCCCCCCGGCGGCAGCGGGCGCCGGCGCTGACCAAGGCGGAGCTGCGGGCGCAGGCCGATCAGGCGCTGGCGGCGGCGACCAAACCCATCGTGAAGCTGCCCACCAAGCTGGTGCGGCAGTGCGGCCGCTGCGGCGAGTTTGCTTCCGTGATGGTGGAGCCCGGCCAGACGCCGCCCGAGTTCAAATGCAAGAGCTGTGACGCGCCGGCCCGGCGCGGCTAGCCAGCATTCTTGCATTGTCGCATTTTCGGACGGAAAACCGTTCTCCACTTTTCCTGAAAATGCTCCGGCGCCCGCCGCTCTAGCCGCGACGGCCCATCTTGTCCTGATCCGCCAGCCACTCGGACAAGGACTCGCCGCTACTCGGCCGTTTCTTGACCGCCTTGGCCTTCTTCGGGGGAGCCGGCATCCGGTCGGCGACGACCTTGTCGGCCGCCTCCTTGGCCAGGCGGAGAGCGCGCAGACGGGCGGTTTTCTCGGCCACGGTCCGGGCCTCGACCTCATAATGCACCCGCACCTTGTCGTCCTCTCGGGCCGCCTTCTCCAAGCGCGATTGCGAGCGCGAATTCTTCGAATCTGCAGCCATCGATTGCTCCTGTGCCGGCGAGCACCATAGCACCTTCTTTCGCCCTGGCACTATTCCACGCGGATGGCGCTCGATCCCGGCAATTTTTCCACGCAGCGCGCGCCCATGAGCCGGCTGGGCGTGGTGTAGCCGGCCTCGGGTGCGTGCTCCAGCAGGTGTCTTGCCGCCATGAGGGTGCCGTCGACCGTGAGCCGGTAGCCGTTGGCGGTCTCCAGCCGCGCGGTCCGTCGCTCGCCCGCGGGGTTGCGCACTTCGCCCCAGAAACGGGCGCCGCCAGAGCGCCGCTCATTCTCGGAGGGGCCACGGCTGCGGTCCGCGAGCGCCCGCAGCAGGCTTTGCGCCGGCGCGCTCGCGAGCAAGGGCCGGGCCCAATCGAGGGCGCGGCCGGCCACCGCCACCGCGAGCGGCGCGCGGGCGTAGATCTCGATATTGGGAATGCCGGTCGACACATAGGCGGTGGCCAAATCGCCCCAGGCGACCGCGACCGTCATGGCGGACCCGCCGGCGAAATCCACGCGCCGCCGGCGATGCGCGAGCGGCACCTCCTCGATCAGCCCGTTCCGGCGCACCCGGCCGCCGCGCCGGCCGCGCCGGAAGGAATCCACCAGGGTGCGGGCGGTGCCCCGGCTCATGGACGTCCGCGCGTCGAATGCCAGGACCAGATGGGTCGCGTCCGGCAGCGCCGCCTCGAGCACCGCGGCGAGGCAATCGGTGGGGATGACGTCGAAGCCGACACCGGGGCAGAGCACGATCCCGGCCGTCTGCGCCTGCGCGTGCCGGCGCTGCGCCGCGAGGAAGACATCGAGCTCACCGGTGATATCGAGATAATGGGTGCGGCTCGCCAGGCAGGCGTCGATCATCGGGGCGCTGGTGAGCGCGAAGGGGCCGGCGCAATGGGCCACCACCGCGATATCGGCGAGCGCCGCGGCCGCGGTCCGGGCATCGCCCAGATCGAACACCCGGGCCGGCAAAGCGAGCTCGCGCGCCATCGCCTCGATCGGGCCGGCGTGCCGGCCGGCCAGGACCGGAAGCAGGCCCTGACGCTTCGCTTCGGCCGCCAAGAGGTGCCCGGTATAGCCGTTCGCGCCGTAGATCATCCATTGCGCGCCGGCCATCCTGGCCTCGTCCGGCACATGGGTTGGGTGCTTCGCGGTGCGCTCGCGACCAATCCGAGCACCCCTTCGAAGGGGTGCTCGTCGGTCGCGAGGCTTGCTTGTGTCGGCTTAGAAGCGCCGGTCGTGATCGCGGTCGTGGCCACGGTCGTCGTGGTCGCGAAACCGGTCGTCGTGGTCGCGAAACCGGTCGTCGCGGTCGCGGAAGCGGTCGTCGCGGTCGCGGATCTCGCGATGATCGTGATCAAAGCGCCAGTTGTTCCAACCGACCGGACCGCCCCAACCAAAGCCGGGCCGATAGGCGTAGCCGCACCAGTACCAGCCCGGGCCTCTCCAGCCGTCGTCGGCCCAGCAAAAATCACGGCCGCCGAAGCGGAATTGCACCTGCTCGGCGATCGCACCCATCTCGGCCGCCGCCCGGAGCGCGCTTGTGCCGCCCAACACCGTGGCCTGCGCCGATCCCGTCGCCAACGCGCCGCCGATGACGAGCGCGCCCGCCGCGGCGATAACGAACCTGAACTTCTCCATGAGGCTTCTCCTTTTCATGTTCTCACGAGCTTCATATTTCACGAACTTGCTTCACGAACTTGCGCTCGATTATGCCTTCTGCACGACGTGCTTGCGCATGATCGGCTCGAGGCGGGGCTGAGCTTCGTACCGGTTGAGCTTCCTACAGGCAGAGCTGTGTGGGGCTCCGTTGCGGTCGTCGAGAATCTCCAACGCGGAGATTCGAACCGTGGAATATACTAGTCATGCTTTCTGTATAAGGCCTGAATGTGTCATTCATGTTGTTGTTGCTGTTATGACTTCATTTCGACGGTGACCGTTCGCGTCTGCTTTTATGCGTGCGATCGCAACGATCCGATGGCCGTCAGCGGCACAAAAAAGACCAAATTCGAGTTGCGGTTGCCGCACTGCAACGCGGCTCGCGGCTGCGAGTTCCGCAGTCGCGGCCGGGGGGCGCCCTATTTTTCCCATCTTGGCCGGCTCATGATGCTTGCTCCGGATCACCGGACAGGAGCCCTCACATGAATCGCTTGAACAAACATTCATTGAAGCTGCATTCATTGGTCGTGCATCGGTTGGCCGCATGGATGGCGTTGGGCGCGGCGCTTTTTCTCTCCATGCCGCCCGCGGCGGCGCAAACGGCTGCGGCCCGCACCCTGACGATCGCAGGCAGCGCGGAGGTGCATGCGGTTCCCGACGCGGCCCTGGTCTCGACCGGGGTCGTCACCGAGAGCGAGACGGCGGCGGCGGCGCTCAAGACCAATAGCGCGGCGCTCGCCAAGGTAATCGAGGCGATTCGCGCGGCCGGCGTCGAGCCCAAGGATGTACAGACGAGCGGCCTCGCGCTCGAAGCGCGTTATTACCGTCCCGACAAGCCCAGCCCCACCGATCGGCCGCGCATCATCGGCTATACGGCCGCGAACGAGGTCACGCTGCGGGTGCGCGATCTGGGCAAGCTCGGCGACCTGCTCGACAAGGTCACGGTCGCGGGCGCGAACCGCATCGAGGGCATCGCGTTCATCGTGTCCAACCAGGACGGACTGCTCGACGAGGCGCGGAGAAAGGCGGTCGCCGATGCCAAGGACAAGGCCGACCTCTACGCCAAGGCGGCCGGCTTCACGCTCGGCAAGGTCATGAGCCTCACCGAGGAGAGCGTGCCGTCGCCGCGCCCGATGGCGCGTGCCATGGTGGCGTCGGGAGCAGCCGCGCCGGTGCCGGTCGAGGCCGGCGAGATGACGCTGTCGGTGCGGGTGCGGGTGGTCTGGAGCCTGGCGGATTAGGGCCGGAGAGGCCGGCTAATCGCGGATGTCCTGCAGAAACCAATCGGTGGGAATTTCCCGACCCTTGGCCGCTTTCAGCGCCTGCGCATAGACGAAGCCGCCGACCGATGAGAACTGCAGGCCCTGGTTCCCCACATTGCGATAGAACGTGACTTGGTCGCGGCCGGTGCGGCCCTTGCACCTGCCGGTCACGAGATCGGCGAAATCGGGTTTGTCGCCGCCCTTGCCGCGGTCCATGAAGTCCGGGCTGTCGCCGCCGAAGCCGGGTTGCGGATTCTTCTCCGGAATGCGTTTCATCTCCTCGACCGTGCCGCCCAGGAAGGCGGCCGGGGAGAGGCCGCGCTCGGCCTGGAAGCGCTCGCTCTGCTTCATCTGCAACCCGGCGGTGCCCTGGCGCACCACCACGTCGAACTTGTCCATGGCGCGGTCCGGCATCTCGCGGCGGCCGAGATTGGTGACGTGCATGCCCTTCTCGATCCAATCGGCGTCGTAGACCGGCTGCATGCTGTCGGTGCAGGACGAGAGGATATCGGCCCCGCGCACCGCCTCGCGCGGATCGGCGACGGCGCGCACCTCGATATCGAGCCGCTTGGCCATCTCGCGCGCAAAGGCCTCGCGGTTGGCGGGAGAGGGGCTGAATATCTTGCACAGCTTGATGTCGCGGACGCATTTGAACGCCTCCAGATAGGCGCGCGCCATGCCGCCCGAGCCGAGCATGCCGACCACGTGGGAATCCGCACGCGCCAGATATTTGGCGCCGATGCCGGCGCCGCCGGCGACCCGCATGTGCTGCAGCACGCCGTCGTTGATGAAGGCGAGAGGCTCGGCGGTACGCGTGGAGATGAGCAGGATGAGGCCGCAATAGGTTCCCGGCTCCCGGCAGTATTTCTCCTCGGTCCAGTTGCCGCTACCGTCTTTCGGCCAAGTGATGATGTCCGATTTCATGCGGATCGCGAAATAGCCGTCGTTGGCGCCCTCCATGGTGCCCCAGCGGAAATAGCCGTCCTGGCGCTCGCACGGAAAATACATGTCGATGCGCGGACGATGGATGGCGCCGCCGGAGGGCAGCTTGGTGAAGGCGTCCTCCTGCACCCGAATGCAATCGTCCATGGTGAGCAATTGCGATACCAGCTCGTTGTCGATGATCAGCACGTTTGGTTCCTGCGTTGAGGCTTGAACGTTGTTGTTCGGCACTACGGTGCCGATTCTCTCCCCCTGCAAGGGGGAGGGTGGCGCCCGTTAGCGCGTTTACGCGCGTCTTCGACGCGCTATGGGCGCCAGGTGGGGGTCCCGTCTCCCGACAAATTCAGATGTTGCGTGACCCCCACCCGACCCGCTTCGCGGGTCGACCTCCCCCTTACAGGGGGAGGTAAGGTGCCCGCGACGCCCTATCGCAACGTGAGCTTCTGCACCCGCATATTGCCGATCTCGCCGACGTAGAGGGCGTTCTCGCTGCGGCAATCGATGGCGTTGACGGTGCCGAACTCCTTGGGCAGCTTGCCGGCGCGGCCGAACTTGCCGACGATCGTGCCGTCCAGTCGCATCTTGTAGATCTCGCCGCCGACGTCGATGTCGTTGGGCGGATTGGAATTCGAGCTGTAGAGGAACTGGTTCGGCCCGGGCGTGATGCAGAGCGCCTGCGGGGTGCCCACATTGGTGAACTGCGTCTTGAAGTTCCCGTCGCCGTCGAACACCTCGATCCGCTTGTTGCCGCCGTCGGCCACATAGACGTTGCCGCGCGCATCGACGGCGATCGAGCGGGCGGTGCCGAAATTGCCCTGCTCGGTGCCCTTGGAGCCCCAGGATTTGACGAACACGCCGTTCTTGTTGAACTTGGCCACGCGGGCGTTGCCGAGCCCGTCGGCCACGTAGATGTTGCCGGCGCCATCCCAGGCGACGTCGGTCGGCCGGTTGAAGAGGTCGGTCTGCTCGCCGGCGCCCGGAGCGCCGCCCGCGAGCGCCTGCGGGCCGCGCGCCGGCGGCGCCGGGATCGTGACCGCTTCCGCCTTGCGGCCGAGCAGCATGGCGACACGGCCTTCGGGATCGAACTTGATCACATAGTTGGTCATCTGGTCGACCACCCAGATATTGTCCTGCGGGTCGATGCGCACCTGCTGGGCGAACATGAAGCCGTAGATGCCCTGGCCGATCTCGCGCACGAACTTTCCGTTCCGGTCGAACTCGAACAGGCGCGAGCCGCCATGCGCGAACGCGCGCGCGCCGCCGAGCGAGACGGTCGGATGACCGGTGCGGGTATAGACGAAAATGTCGCCCTTGGAGTTGGTGGCGACGCCGGCGGCCTCGCCGAGATAGATATCGTCGGGCAGCGCCAGCGGATTGGGGGCGGACTCGAAGGCGATCTCCGGCACGGGCGTCTGGGCCGCGGCCGGAGAGGCGCCCAAGGCGGTCACGAGAGCGGTCAGCAGCAAGCTGTGAAAAGCGTTTCATGGGAAACTCCTCAACCCGGATGTTGTGTCTGTATCTCAACGGGTGACCGCCTTGGCGGCCTGCGGCTTCAAGATGAGCTTCTGCACGCGCCAGGATTCGATCTCGCCGACCACGATCTCGTTCGGGTTGCGGCAATCCATCATGTGCACGACCTGGAAGCCGCCGAACTCCTTGCTGGCATGGCCGAACTTGCCGATGATCGTCCCGTCGAGCTCCATCTTGTAGATCTCGCCGGTGATCGCCCAGCTTCCCGGCATGTTGCCGTTCGGATTGGAGTTGGAGGCGAACAGGTACTGGTGCGGACCCTGCGACACGCACGCCGTCCAGCCGACGCCGACATTGTCGTAGGATCGCCTTCGGCTTGAGGTTGTTGTCGAGGACCTGGTAACGGAAGTTGGCGCGGTCGGCGACGTAGACAGTTGCCCTGCCCGTCGACCGCGAGCCCGTGCGGCAGGTTGAACTGGCCGGGTTCCTTGCCGACCTTCTCGCTGCCCACCTGGGCGAGGAAGCGGCCGTTGCTTGTCGAACTTCACGACGCGGTTGTTGCAGTAGCCGTCCGAGACGAAAATGTTGCCCTGCGGGTCCCAGCCCACATCGGTCGGGCGGCAGAAGATGTACTTCTGCGAAGGCTGGTTCGGGCCGGTGGGCGTCGCGACCTCGCCCAGAACGGCGGCCGGCCGGCGGCCGAGCACCATCAGGACCTTGCCCTCGGGGCTGAACTTGGTGACCATGTTGGTCCCCTCGTCGACCGTCCAGATATTGTCCTCGGCGTCGACGCGCACCGAATGGGCGAACTCGAAGCCGTAATAGCCCTTGCCGATCTCCTTGAGGAAGTTGCCGTTCTGGTCGAACTCGAACAGGCGGGTGGTGGCGCTGCGATGATAGACGAAGATGTGGCCCTTGGAATTGGTCGCCACGCCGACGGCTTCGCCGAGATATTCGCCGGCCGGGAGCTTCAGGAAATTCGGCACCGAGTCATAGGGAATCTCGGGCACGTTCTCGGCCTTGGCCTTGAGCTGCGCCAGGGCAGGGCCGGCGCACAAGAGCATGGCGACAGCCGACAAGGATGCGAGACATCGCTGCATTGAAGCCTCCCTCGATTGCGGATCGTTTTGTTTTGACGTGGCGGGGTAGCGGTGCGAGCCTAGGCCAAGAGCCCGCCGGGTTCAATCGGTCGGATTCCCGGGGCTGGTCGCCGCGCCGCGCGAGCGATCGCCCTCGCCATTGCCTGCTGCGTGCCGCGCCACGTGATGGTTTTTTGTGCGAGGGCCGCCAGCCGCGCGGCATCGCGATCCCGTGGTCTGGAATCGCGATATTGTGATGGAAGCGCCTTCGGCGCCGACAAAAGTTCGCCACCAAGCCTTGGTCGGCTCGCTCGCAGAAGGACAACCAAGCCCGGCTGTTCATAATAAGAAGTGGAGCACCATCGATGTGCGACTATAGTCTGCACCATGTCGCCACGCGTCCCGCAAAAATCGAAGACAGGCTGGTGACGACGAAATTTCACAACACGATCACGCGCGGCTTTGCCTCGGTTTCCGATCCGCGCGTAGCTGTCTGCCTCATGCCCGGAACGGAGCTCGCGTTCGATCGGGATGTCGAGTGCGAGGCTGCGCTCGCCATCTTCCCGACCAAGAAGATCGGGCAGAGGGTCGCCCGTTTTCGCCAGGTCAATACCGATCAGCCCACGATGCACCACGACGCGCTGGAGTTTCCCAACGGACAGGTCGTGCTGCTCACGTCGCTGTGCGACAATCAATGCGCGACGGTGCTGCAGATGCCGGCGGCGCCGCGGGGCAAGACCCAAGGCGAGACCGAGCGCGTGGCCGACGAGCGCGGCGCGCCGGCGATGACGGGCGAACCGCGGGATTCGTTCGTGCTCTGACCGGCTGCCGTCAGGGCGTCCGCGCTCGAGACGTGGCTCATGGTATGAGACTGGCTCTTGCGGCATGTGCGGCGTGTGCGGCGTGCGGCGGTGGGCTTCGGAAGTGGAGCCCACCTTCTTTACGCGACTGTCGTGATTGCCCGACTGTCGTGAAGCCGAGATCCGCTTCAGCTCGACGCCAAACCGCGACGCATCTGTGCGGCGCCCCCATTACGCTTCGCGATGTCCATTGCGCTTCGCCAACGGATTGCGCTTCGCCGACGGCCAGCGTCTCGCGCCGAAGGGCGCCGAGGGCGGACCGGGCGCGCAAAGCTCGCCAATGCCGAGGCTTCGACCGTAGTCGCTGAAAATCACAGTTCCGGGAAGCAGACCAGGGTCTCGAACTTGTAGCCGCAGGCCTCGCATTCCCACAAATGCCGCACCCGGCGGGTGTCCAGGTATTCCGACCACTCCGGCAGAAAAATCGTCTCCCGGCACTGGGCGCATTCATTGACAGGTCGCGACGTTCGATAGCTTCGGGAGCTGCTGGTTTTTAGTTCCATGTCGTGGCCTCCCGCCAACGCAGTTTTGGTCTCCCGACCCCTGTGAGGATCGTAGCTCGTTTCGTTCCCGAGTAAAGCCAGCCTTCCTGACCTAATGCGCCGGCCGGGAATGCGACAAAATCATTACAAATGCAGGGCTCCGGTGCGGCTCGGTCGTGCCGGAGGCGGCGGGACCGCGCCGTCCTCGGCGATTGATCCGACGCGACGGCCGCGGAACCGTTCCGCCCTTGCGCCCGCAGCTCGCTTCACAGCAACAAATCGGAACGGTGCGCAATCATGAATCCATTGATTCAAAACCATCCGCACAACTTAAGCAAATTCTCGGAAGTTTCGCCGATGATCACAGCACGGTCTTCGCCGGGCATGCACGAGCCACAAATCAGAATGCCCAAAGGCCGATCGAGGCGGCGACGGCTCCAACGACGCGCTGGAACAACGCGAGCTTTAGCACGTTGTTCACCATGCGGGTGCAGGAGGGCCGCGACGCGGGTACATCAAGGGTATCGACATGTCCAGCAAGGACGTTCACGCGGCACCTGCGCGCGCGCAGAGCTTTCACCCCGAATTCGGCTATCTTTGTCCCTCTCCGCAAATGCGGCGCAAGGTGCGCAGCGTCGTCATGACGATAGCGGCCGGGATGTCGATTGCCGCCGGCACCGCACTGGCGCTCGTGCCGCAACTGGCGCCGCAAGCCTCCGGCGAGGGGATGCGCGAGGCATCCGCGCTGTCCGACACGGCGGTCTCAAAGACGGTGACAACCGCAGTCTTGGTCGAACGGCGCCGACGCAGGCGGCGCCGGCGAACGCCCGCCGCCGGCGACCACGCATGCGAGCGCGCTGACAGATCGTGCCGCCGGGCCGCGCGCCCCGGCATGCGACGATCCCTCGGGCGCCTTCCTCGCCCCCCAATGCCAGCTCGGCAAGACCGGCAAGTCGCACCTGATGCGCGTGGCACGCGCTCCGGCCTCCCGGGTCGCGACCGTGCCGGTCGGCCGCGCCGACGCCGGGCTCGAAGCCGAACCGCAAAATGCCGAGGCCGCCCCGCCTTCCGGAGCCGACGCCAACCGCATTCGCGATGAATGAGGCACCGCCTTTGCCGCGGGCAAGACCGGCGGCCCCGGCCAAGAGGCCGATCACGACGGCGCAAAAGCAAGCGCCGATCCGGGACTTGGCGAGCGCCGCTCCCGCGGCGGCGGCGCCTTCGCCCGGATTTGATCTTTTCGCTCTCTTCCACGCACCGTCGCGCACCGGGAGCAGCGCCTGGGCGATGTCACGCCCCTTTGCCCCCTGATCGGTGGTTTGCCCCCTGATCGGTAGAATTGCGCGACTTCGCGGCCCGACCCTGACACGATGCTGACCGCGATCGCCGGAGCAAAATGACGCTCGACCGCCGGTCCTGCTATTGCCCGCCCCATTGCCAAGATTTAATACCTGAGCCGCGTTGCAACGCACAAATTGCGCCACCACGTCGAAGGGATCGCTGGAGGCTACCGAACATGTCGGTCTTGAAGATACGCAGCTCGCGCCTTCGGTATGGCGCCGCAACGCAGCTGTTCCATTGGCTCACCGTGGCTCTGGTCGGGACCGCCTATATCGTGAGCCCGGGCGGGGGCGAGACGCGGGTCTATTCGGCCGCTTTCGATACCGCGCGGCAGACCCATGAAACGATCGGCATTCTGTTGTTCGGCCTCGTCCTCATGCGGATCTTGTGGCGCCTCTACGAGCCGACTCCGGAGCCGCCACCCATGGCGCCCTGGATGAAGCTCTCCGCCAGTGCGGCGCATCTGGCCTTGTATGCCCTGCTGCTGGCCATACCGCTGACCGCGATCGCGGGGGCTTGGCTGGAGAACCATCCGCTCACGATTTTCGGTATCGGCAATATCGGACCGATGTTGTCGCCGGTGCCGGGTCTCGGCCAGTCGGTCGCTTACATCCACACGATCCTGGGCAACGTCATCATCTGGCTGGCCGGTTTCCATGCCGCCGCGGCTTTGTTTCATCATTATTTCATGCGCGACAATATTTTGACCTCGATGCTGCCTGATTGGATACGATTGCCGGCGCTGCGTCCGCCGGCGGGCGAGACACCTCGATAGCGGGCAGAACGATCGACGCGCGCAACGGCCGCTGCTTGGTCGCGGATCAATGCTGCCGGCAAGGATTGCCCGCTCGGATCACCGCCCGTGCCTGGGCGCGTCTCCGGCAGAAAGCGGACGCACCGCGACCGGCAAGCTGACCGACCATCGAGGAGGGCTGTTCATGGCGGACACCTTGGGCTAGCCTCACTCTTCGGGCGGCCCGATGATCAAACGCAATAAACGACCAACCGATCAAAGCGCCGGCCCTTGGGGTGAATACAACCTATGAGGGAACAGATGGCTGGCGCAGACCAAGTTGCCCTGTTTTCGTGGAAGTCGGTCAGGACCCTGGCTCGTGCGGTCGGGCTGGGACACGTCGGAGAGCTCACGGCGGCGGAATCGGCATCCACTCTCTTCCGATTCTTTCGGTCCAATCACGTCTTCGACCTGAGGCTGCTCTTCACCCTCGCTTTGCTCCCGTTCGCCTACTATCTCCTATATTTGTTGTATGTCGTTGTGGCCGCCGCAACGATAGGCATGTTGCACATGGCCGGAATCAGACGGGTGGACTTCCTGGCAAATTTGCTCGACACACCCTCCTATCCCAGCGCGGTGGCAGTGGCATGCGGCGCCATCATCACCTGGGCTTATCAATCCGCCTCGGCACGGCTGGGCGTCATCGACCTGTTTGCGTGCGAGATCAGCACCGTCTGCCGCGTCGGCACCATCTTCGACGTCGGAAAACGCTACATCGATCAATACGATGCCCCTCCACAAAATTCGAGTGCCGTGACCCCGAAGGAGCCGGCGCACTCCGACAGCGCCGAATCGAAGGAGGAGTATTTTCCGGTCTTCGACAACAATGCCCGCGATCTCCAGCTGCTCGAGGCCACCGTCGTCACCCACATCACGGAATTCTACACCTACATGAAGGCGGTTCGGGTCTGCAGCGCAAGCTGGCGGCCATCGAGCCGCCACAAGCCGCGAACCTGGATAAGGGGAGCTCGGTCGCGGTGACCGAGCCGGACCCTTGGCACGAAGCCCTGTCCAATCTCATCTATATGTTGTTTTTGGCCTACGAGAGTGCGCGGAAAGCGATCGAGGGTCTGATCGAGTTCCAGCCGACCAGAGTCGAGTGTACGATCGTGATGTTGCTCACGGAGCTGAAGTGCTATCCGCTGCTGCTCCAGGCACTTTCGCACATACCTCGGGGAGAACGATGCCCGTTACTTGCGGCTCAAGCTGCGCGAGAAGTTCTATAAGATCATTGCGCACGAGGTCTATGGTACGGTGGTGTCGCGTAGAGAAGGCGAAACGGACTGGCTTCCGGCCAAACGCACGGCGGGAGAATTGGCGAAACGGTACAAGGAAGCTTTTGGCGAGGACCTCGCTTCGCGGCCGAGCCCCCGCTAGCGCGCGTGCGGGGTCCCATCATCACGTTCGCGTCGCCGGCACCAGGCGGGCGCCGGATGGCCTCGCGCGAGCGCCTGGGCTGAGGAGCACGCGGGGCAACGTGCGCCCAAAGAAGCCCGCTCACCGTTTTAATCCATATCGCGGATCATGCTTCGCATGCTAGTCGTCTTGCCCCGCGACGTCGGGACATGCATGTCACAGCACTCAACCCTGGAGGACACTATGCCGGAAGTCTACGTTCACGCCGTCAAGGGACGCACGCTCGAGCAGAAGAAAGCCTTGATCAAGGACATCACCGACGCGGTGGTGCGCAATTTCGCGGCCCCGATCGATGCGGTGACGGTGACGATCGTGGAGGCGGACCCGGCCACCAAAGCCAAGGGCGGCGTCCTGTTCAGCGAGCGCGCGCCGCGCTGATCCGGCGAGCTCGTAGTGCTCGAATGGCACTCGCGAGGCCGGGTTTGCCCGGCTTCGCCGATCCGCCAGCGCTCCCTACGCGGTGGGCTCGTCGGCGCCGAGCAGATCGAAATCGCCGCCCAGCACGGCGTCGAGCCGGCCGCTGCGCCAGCTGCCGTCGGCGTTGCGCACCAGAGGCGAGGGTTCACCGCGGTAGCGGCGCACGACCGCGCTCGAGAGGGGCACCGCGCCGAACGCCTTGCGAACAGCGCTCGCAAGCTTTGCCGGCGGCACATCGCCCAGCGGCGTGACGGCGAGCCGCACCCGCGCGGTCGCCCGGTTGGCGCCGCTGTGGCCGTCCGCGAGCTCGAGCACATGCAGCCCGCACTCGCGCTGCAGCACCCGATGGGCGCCGAAGCCGGAGATCATGAGCACCGGTGGATCGCCGGACGGGAGGCCGGCCGGCAGCTCCGACATCTGCATGTGCCGCTTGTGCGACCAGCCGCGATACATCTCGCGCAGCTGCTGGCACCAGGCCGCCGTCGCCTTGCCGTCGCCGCCGCTGCTCTCGAGCGCCGGCTCGACCATGAGGGCGACCTCGACGGCGGCGTCCTCGAACGCATCCGCAAGGCCGGCCTTGACCAGATGAAGGCTGAGCGCGAGCCGCGCGACCAGCTCGCGGGAGTAGTGCCCCGGGCCGCCGGTTCCGCGCGCCAGCCGCGTGCGCAATGCGTCGGCGGTGCGGGCAGCGGCCGCGACCCGGTCCATGAGGGCGAGCCGGGCGAGCGATCGGTACCGCTGCGGCTTGCTCCAGAAGTCGGGCGCGATCATCTCGTTTGAAAGAGCGAGCTTGAGGCGTTCCCAGTCCGGCGATGCCAGTGTTTCCTTGACGCCGGCGGCCTCGCTCGCCAGCGCGGCGAACTCGGCGGCGGTCCCGCGCGGTGCCAGGATCATGGCGGGCAGGGAAGGGGGGCGGCCGGCGGCCTCCGCTGCGGCGGCCGCGGCGGCGGGGCGCGCATCGCTGTCGGGATCCACGAACTCGGCCTGGATGGCGCGCCCGTCGCTGCGGAAGAAGACGAACTGGTCGCCTTCCGGAAACCGCCGCTCCACGATGGTGGCGGCCAAGGGCGCGATGACATATTGCTCGATCGCGCGCTTGAGCGGCCGGGCGCCCATCTCGGGCGAGAAGCCCCGCTCCAGCAGGAACTCGAGCGCCGAGGCTTCCCATTCCACCGCCCAGGCGCGGTCCTTGAGACCGCGGCGTTCCAGCACGCCGCTCAATTCCTTGTGCAGAATGATCCGCATGAGATCGCGCGTCAGCGGGCGGAACACGATGACCCGGTCGAGCCGGTTCTGGAATTCCGGCCGATAGGTCTGGCTGATGGCGCGCAGCACCTGCTCGCTGGTGAAGGCGTCGGGCGCCGGCGCGAAGCCCAGTCCCGCGCTCTGATGGCTGGTGGCCCCCAGATTGGTGGTGAGAATGATCAGGCAATGGCGGAAGTCGGCGACCTGGCCGAGCGCATCGGTCAGCCGCCCGTCGTCGAACACCTGCAGAAACAGGTCCCAGATGCGCGGATGGGATTTCTCGAACTCGTCCAGCAGAATGACCGAGAACGGCTGCTTGCGCACCCGGCTGATCAGGGAATCGGTCTCCCCATGGGGGCTGCCGTCGCCGAGGATCTTGGCCATGGATTCCGCGGTCTGGAATTCGCTCATGTCGAGACGCAAGAGCCGCTCGACCGAGCCGAACAGATAGGCGGCGGTGGTCTTGGCGAGCTCGGTCTTGCCGGTGCCGGTGGGGCCCGCGAACAGGAAGACCCCGATCGGCCGCCCCGGATCGCTCAATCCGGCCTTGAGCATGGCGATGCGGTCGATGACGCTCGCCACCGCCTCGTCCTGGCCGATCACCCGGCTGGCGAAGAACTTGCGGATCGAGGCGAGGTCGAGGCGTTCGTTGTTGTCCAGGATCGAGACCGGCAGGCCGGTGAGCTGGGACAAGGTCTTGAGCACGTCGGCGGGCGTGATCTTGTCGCGCTGGTCGGCCCGGCTGGCGGTCAGGCGCAGAAGCAGGAGCGGCCGAGCCCGGAAAGCTCGCTGCGCTCAGATATTGCCGGGCCGAGCCCAGCGCCACGGCGGCGCAGTCCGGATCGATCGTCATGTGCAGCTCGTCGGACAGCCGGCTCACCACCGCGCGCGCGAGCGTGGAGGTATTGGCCTCCGACTGCGGCTCGAGGCGAATGACCTCGAGGATGTTGCGCAGCGCCGGGCGCATCTGCAGCAGGCGCGCCGTGGCGGTGGGGCTGGCTTCGGTCCAGATCACCAACCGGCCGGCCGCGATGGCGGGAAGAATCTGATCCAGGATGCTGGCGCTCTGGCCCTGATGGGTGCCGCTGCGGGCGAGCTGGAGCAGGTCGGGCACGTACCAGATGAGCTTCTTCTTGACCGTGATCTCCTCGACCATCTGGCGGACGCGGCCCTCGAGCTGGCCGAACCAGATCTGGCCCGCCATGAGATCGGTGCCGCTCGCCTCGAACACGCTCCAACTGGCGCCGGCGAGACGCTTGGCCAGGAGCTGCAGAAACGAGGTCTTGCCCACCAGCTGCTCGCCGCTCACCAGGAGCGAGCGGACCGGAGCCTGCAGCAGCGTGGATTGGGCGGTGGCGAGCGGCGCGCTCCAGCTGTCCGGCTCGACCAGGCTCTGCGGCTGCTTCGGATCCGCCCAGAAGCGGCCGAACGAGGCCAGGAGCGCATGATCGATATTGCCCTTCTGGATCGAAGTTCGAGCCGGCCCACCAGCGCGGTCGCCAGCGGATGATCGACGCTTTCGAGAAACGCCTTGATGATCGGGGTGGGGGAGGCGGCCTGCGAATAGAGCGCGCCGCCGAACTCGGCGGCGTCGCCGAGCTTGGCGCGCTGGACGAAATAGTCGCGGAACAGCTGCGAGAGAACCGGCATGTTGCGCCAATGGTCCTTGGCGCTCACCAGCGGGGCGCCGACCGGCGGCCGCGGCACGATCGCGACGAAATAGGCGAGCGCGAAATAGACCGCCCATGGCACCAGCTTGTCGAATTGGATCAGGATCTGATCGACCGCGTCGTTGCCGTCAGGACGCGTGGCGAGCGCGGCGAGCGCAGCGCAAGCGATCCCCCAATCGGGGCCGAGCGCATAGCGCACGACCGTGTCGAGGTCGATGTCGAGGTTTTCGAAGACGCCGACGGCGTCTTTGAACTGCGCCCGCGCGGCGAGCTCGCGCGGATGGTTGCAGGTCGAGCCCAACGACACCAGAACGCGCTCGATCGCGCGCAGCCGGTCGCCCAGCGGAGGCGGTGGCGGCAGCTCGGTCGCAAGCGCCGCGTCGAGCGCCTCGGCGTTCAGCGCGCTCGGCGTCGAGCTCATCGGGGGCGGGTACCGGCTCGCTCGCGGGGGCCGCCGGCGCGGTCGCTTCGACCGCGGGCACATCTACTGGCGTCGCCGGCGGCGGATCCGGCGGCGGATCCGGCTGCGGCGCCGGCTTGCGGCGGCGCCGGGCGGTGAACAGCGAAAGCCCCGCCACGATCAGACACAGGAGGAGGACGACGAATTCCAAAGCCGGTACCCTGCCAAGGCGCCCGGGTGGACGCGCCCGGCGAGACTGTCGATATCGGCAGCCGTGCTGTCAACGCTGGCAGGGAGGGGCGGCCGGAGGACGAGCCCCGGAGCAGGACCGTGGGCGCGCCGGAAGGGCTATGCGGCCAAGTCGTCGGCGGTCGCCGGCTTCAGACGTCGCCCGGCACCGGGATTGAAAACAGCACGGTCCCGCGCGCATCGCAGACCGAGATCTTGTCGCCGGTGCGGCCCTCGGCATCGGGGGCGAAGCGAAGATCGATGGCGAAGAGCTCGCCTTGCCGCTTGGCGCCATCCGGGCAGGTGAACTCGCGGCCTTGATGATCGTGCGACGTACCGGCGTCGCTGATGACGTCGAAAAAATAACGCGGCATTTTTTTCTGCTCTTTCTTGTCGGCCTTGCAGGGCTTCGATCGGCCGGTTGTCAGGCCGGACGAGGCGCGGGATCGGGCTTCATGACGCCCGCGCTGAACGAGATGAAATCGAAATGCTTGACGCCGCACAGCCTGCGGGAATTGAGCTCGACCAGCTCGGCGGATTGGATCAAGGCCCGGCCGAGCTCGCGCGCGCAGCGGGTGGACAGCGTGAGCTGGTCGAACTCTCCGGCCCCGCCATAGGCCGGGCTCTCGAGCTCCAGCCGCACCGTCAACTGCTCGATCGACATGTCGTCGGCGTGAACCGTAATCAGATCCCCGTCGTCGGCCTTGATCACTGTCTGCATCTGCCTCGTTCCTGTTTCACTGCTTTCTCCTGCGCAACCCCGACTGTAGCGCCGACTTGCGATCATTTCGTTCGAATGCGAGCCGCAATCTTAGTGACCTTTTGGGCTGCGCGTTGAGGATTGGGAAACCATGCGGGGCGGCTGGTTTCGTCACGCGCCCAATGGACGGAGTCAGAAGCTGACCATCCTGGTGTCCGGCTCGCGTGCGGCGGCATGGAATTCGTTCATGCCGCCGAGCTTGACGCGGCGATCGAGGCCGGCGGCGGTGAGGCCGCGCGCCTCGACGCAGGGTCGGCAGGCCCAGAGGGTCACGTTGGGATGGCCGGCGACCTCCTCATAGCGGTTGGGCGGCCCGACCGGCACCAGCTTGGCGCCGGCGCCCTCGGCTGCCATCAGCGCCGCATCGTGAAACAGCATCAGGGTGACGCGGTCGCCGGCCTGCACCGCCGAGGCGGCGAAGATGAACGGCAGCATGGCGCGCGTCGGATCGGTCGGACCCCACGTCCCGGAAATGACGAAATGCATGATGGGCTCCTGTGCAAGCGTGCAGCTCCTCGAAGACTAACCACAATTGCGCCAGGCGCAGAAGGCAGAAGACCGAGCAGGCCGCCGGCTCCGGTGCTCAGAAATCCGGCCGCTCGGCTTGCGGGAGCGGGAACAGATTGTGCTCGAAGCGGTCGCCATTGTTCTCGGCGCAGATGAACTCCTGCCAAGGGCCCGGCTGCTTGCGCCAGCGCATCGTCATGTACATGGGCTCGTTGAAAGTAACCGGATCCTCGACCTTGACCGCGGCTTCCAGGAATTTTTCGTCCGCCGTCAGCTTGAAGCGTTCCGTCACATGGAGCTTTTCGCTGTGCGGGGTGCGGAACATGTCGATGAAGCTCAGCTTCGTGGACAAGCCGATGGTGTCGACGACGAGCTCGCCGTTCTCGTAGCGGCCGATGAATTCGCCGAACCAGGACGGCTTCACCTCTTGCGAATGCTTGTCGGTCATGTAGATGCGGCGCGAGAGGGAGTCGCGCTCCCACACCATGTGCACGACCTTCGGTTCCTGGATGAAGAAGAGCCGCTCGGTGGTCCACAAGAGCTGTCCCGGCACGCCGCCCGGATAGCAGCGCGAGGTGGCCAGGAACGGCATCCCGCGTTTGCCGGTGAGCACCTCCTCGTTCGATATCCGCATTTGCTCGGCCGCCCAGGGCTTGAGGATCGGGTCCCGATAGTTGCCCATGGCGAGCGTCACCTGCCCGGTGGCCCGATCCGCATTGCCCCGCAGCGGATGGTCCGGGTCGTTCCGGATCGGCCCGCGCAGCCCGGGCGCCGGATCGAGCCAACCATCGCCGAACAGGGCGTTGCGGCCGTCCGGCCTTATGCGCACCCAGGCCCAGTCGGACGGGTTCGAGGCGAGCTCCGGGATCTTTCCGTTGTTCTGGGCGAAGGCGCTGTCGGCACCCAGCGCGATGCAGGCGCTCATGGCAAATGCGGTGATCCACCGCACACTGCGGGCGCAAGTCGCACGCACGGTTTCCGCGGGCAATGACGTCATTTCGTTGTGCTCCCTCCCCAGGACGGCCGCCAGCTTCTGTGGGCTGGTCAGCCGAAGACTAAGTCATTGAGTTCCTTCTTTTATGCTAGCGCGCGGAGGAGCGCCAGATTGGGCGGGCAGGGGTCTCGTGGCGAAGTGGACGCGTGTAGGGTGGGCCCGGATTGAGGGAGCGGGTGCCGGCGACCTCGGCGCGCGGACCCTCGGCGCGTGTCGACCGGCATGGCGCGCGTCGGATCGGTCGGGCCCCAAGTTCCGGAAATGACGAGTGCATATGGGCTCCTGCGAGGGCTTTTCTTATGTAACGTATTCATTTACAGTCGTAAAGTACCTGGTTACAATATGACATGATTCGAAGCTTCCGGCATAAAGGCCTGAAGGAACTGTTCGAAACAGGCCGGACCGCTCGCATTCAGAGGGCATTGCAGGAGCGCTGTCTGCGCCGACTTGATGCTTTGGATCACGCCGGGCGTCCGGAGGAGATGAACATTTCCGGCTTCGATTTCCATGTCTTGAGAGGCAAACCGGTCCGTTACACCGTGCATATCAATGGGCCGTGGTGCATCACCTTCGAGTTCGAGGAAGGCGATGCGCTGCAAGTCGACCTGGAGCAATATCATTAAGCACGGCAACGGCTAGGCCCTGAGACAAAGGAGGATAACTATGGGCAGGAACGAGAAGACCGAGATGGCTGCAAGGCGTCCTGCACGGGAGCCCACGCATCCAGGCGCGATTTTGCGAGAGGATGTGCTGCCGGCGATCGGCGTGGGTGTGGCGAACGCCGCGAGCAAGCTCGGGGTGACCCGCCAGCATCTGCATCGCGTTCTCGCCGAGAAGGCTCCCATCAGCCCGGAGATGGCGATCAGGCTCGGCAAGTTTTGCGGCAACGGCGCGGAACTTTGGCTGCGGATGCAGCAGGCATATGACTTGTGGCACGCGCGGCGGGCACTCAAGGCGGAGATTGCCAAAATCCCAACCGCGAAAACGAAGGCAGCGTGAGGCGTTTGGGCTGCCTCCTCATCCAAATGGGAGAAGGAGTGAGGAGCCGTGCGTCCCTGACGACCATCATTTCCCCTGGATCGAGATGCCCTTGTCGCCGAGATTGATGTGCAGGCCGGCCGGCTCTTTCTTGGCTTCGTAAAGCTGGTAGCCGAGCGCCGCGACGGCGACCACCAGGGCGCCGATGACGAGGTAGATGACGTTGTCGCGGGTCATCGGGTTGCCTGTCCGGATTGAGGGAGCCGCCCACGCGTCAGCATTGCTGAGCGCGTGGGCAACGCCCGATCAGCTGCACCCCGTGGTGCTGCCGCAGGTGTCGCATTTCATGCAGGTGCCGTTGCGCACCAGCGTGAAGTTGCCGCATTCGCCGCAGGCTTCGCCTTCGTAGCCCTTGGCCTTGGCTTGGGCGCGCCGCTCGGCCGCGCTGGCGCGGGCCTCGCTGCGCAGGAACGGCAGCTGTTGCTGCTCGAGCCGCTCGGTGGGCGAGAGCTTCTGCTCGGGCGTGGTGCGCAGCGCCGCGGCGCTGGCGGCTTCGCCGCGCGGGCCTTCGCCGCGCGGGCCGCTCGCCATGGCGGTGACGGAGGCACTCCCGCCGCGACCCTCCCCCACGAGGGGGGAGGGTGCAGAGGTCGCCGCACCTCCTGGCATGACCACGAGCTTGTCGGTTCGCGAGCGCGTCAATCCCTTCGAGACGAAGCGGCCCGCGGCCGAAGCGGGCTTGCCTTCCTCGACGCCGCGCCCGAGCTCGCCGAAGCCGGCGCCGGCCTCGTTGGGGTCGACATGGGCTAAGTCGAAGCGCTCCAGATAGCTCACCGCCAGCTCCCGGAACACATAGTCGAGGATCGAGGTCGAGTATTTGATCGAGTCGTTGCCCTGCACCGGGCCGGACGGCTCGAAGCGGGTGAACGTGAAGGCATCGACATATTCGTCGAGCGGCACGCCGTATTGCAGGCCGAGCGAGACCGCGATCGCGAAGTTGTTGAGGATCGAGCGCAGCGCCGCGCCCTCCTTGTGCATGTCGATGAAGATCTCGCCGAGCCGGCCGTCGTCGTATTCGCCGGTGCGCAGATAGACCTTGTGGCCGCCCACCACCGCCTTCTGGGTGTAGCCCTTGCGGCGGTCGGGCATGCGTTCGCGGTCGCGCATCACCACGATGCGCTCGACCACCTTCTCGACCACCCGTTCGGCCAGCGCCGCGGCGCGCGCCGTCGCCGGCTTCTCCAGGAAGGCCTCGATCTCCTCCTCTTCGTCGTCGTCGGCGATGAGCTGCGACTGCAGCGGCTGCGAGAGCTTGGAGCCGTCGCGGTAGAGCGCATTGGCCTTGAGGCCGAGCTTCCAGGACAACAGATACGCCGCCTTGCAGTCCTCGACCGTGGCGTCGTTGGGCATGTTGATGGTCTTGGAGATGGCGCCGGTGATGAAGGGCTGGGCTGCCGCCAGCATGCGGATGTGGCTGTCGACCGAGAGATAGCGCTTGCCGGTGCGCCCGCACGGATTGGCGCAGTCGAACACCGCGTAATGCTCGGGCCGCAGATGCGGGGCGCCCTCGACCGTCATGGCGCCGCAGACATGGATATTGGCGGCGTCGATCTCGCGCCGGGAGAAGCCGATATGGGCCAGGAGATCGAAGCTCGGAGAATCGAGGTCGGCCGACTCGATGCCGAGCTCCTCGCGGCAGAACGCCTCGCCGAGCGTCCATTTGTTGAAGGCGAACTTGATGTCGAAGGCGGTGGGCAGCGCCTTCTCGACCCGCTCGATGGCGTCCGGGGTGAAGCCCTTGGCCTTGAGGGTCGCGTGATTGACTGCGGGCGCCTGGCCGAGCGAGCCGTGGCCGACCGCATAGGCCTCGATCTCGGCGATATGGGCCTCGCCGTAGCCGAGCACGCGCAGCGCTTCCGGCACCGCGCGGTTGATGATCTTGAAATAGCCGCCGCCGGCGAGCTTCTTGAATTTCACCAGCGCGAAATCGGGCTCGATGCCGGTGGTGTCGCAGTCCATCACCAGCGCGATGGTGCCGGTGGGCGCGATCACGCTCACCTGCGCATTGCGGAAGCCGTGCTCGCTGCCGAGCGCCAGCGCCCGGTCCCAGGCCCGCATGGCGTGCTCGGTGAAGCGCTGGTCGGGGCAGACCTTGTGGTCGAGCGGCACCGGCGGGGTGGCGACCTTCTCGTAGCCGGAGCGCTCGCCGTGGGCGGCGCGGCGGTGATTGCGGATCACGCGCAGCATGTGCTCGCGGTTCTTCTTGTAGCCCGGGAAGGCGCCGAGCTGGGCCGCCATCTCGGCGGAGGTGGCGTAGCTCACCCCGGTCATGATCGAGGTCAGCGTGCCGCAGATCTGGCGGCCGGCGTCGCTGTCATAGGGAATGCCCGACGACATCAAGAGGCCGCCGATATTGGCATAGCCGAGACCGAGGGTGCGGAACTCGAAGGAGAGCTGCGCGATCTCCTTGGAAGGAAACTGCGCCATCATCACCGAGATCTCGAGCACCACGGTCCACAGCCGCACCGCGTGCTCGTAGCCCTCGAGGTCGAGCTGCCCCCACTGCAACCCTCCGGCGCCGGCGGCGGGAGGTTGCGAGGTGCGAAACGCCAGCAGGTTCAGCGACGCCAGATTGCAGGCGGTATCGTCGAGGAACATGTATTCCGAGCACGGATTGGAGGCGCGAATCTCCCCCGAGGCCGGGCAGGTGTGCCAGTCGTTGATGGCGGTATGGAACTGCAGGCCGGGATCGGCGCTGGCCCAGGCCGCGTAGCCGATCTTGTCCCACAGGTCGCGCGCCTTGAGGGTTTTGGCGATCTTGCCGGAGGTGCGCCAGGTCAGGTCCCACTCGCCGTCGGCCTCCACCGTCTTGAGGAACTCGTCGGTCACCCGCACGGTGTTGTTGGAGTTCTGGCCGGAAACCGTGAGATAGGCGTCCGAATCCCAGTCGGTGTCGTAGATCGGGAAATTGAGATCGGTGTGGCCTTGCCTGGCGAACTGGATCACGCGCTTGATGTAGGGGTCGGGCACGTGGTTGCGGCGCGCGGCCTTGATCTCGCGGCGCAGCACCGGATTCTTCTCCGGATCGAAGCAATCGTCGCCCGAGCCTTCGCAGTTCACGCAGGCCTTGATGACCGCGCGCAGGTGCCGCTGGTTGATCTTCGAGCCGGTGACGAGGTTCGCCACCTTCTGCTCCTCGTTCACCTTCCAGTCGATGAACTGCTCGATGTCGGGATGGTCGGTGTCGACGATCACCATCTTGGCGGCGCGCCGCGTGGTGCCGCCGGACTTGATGGCGCCGGCGGCACGGTCGCCGATCTTGAGGAAGCTCATCAGGCCGGAGGAGCGGCCGCCGCCGGCCAGCTTCTCGCCGTCGCCGCGCAGCTTGGAGAAATTGGTGCCGGTGCCGGAGCCGTATTTGAACAGGCGCGCTTCGCGCACCCACAGATCCATGATCCCGCCCTCGTTGACGAGGTCGTCCTTGATCGACTGGATGAAGCAGGCGTGCGGCTGCGGATGCTCGTAGGCGGACTTCGACTTGACGAGCTTGCCGGTCTGGAAGTCGACGTAGAAATGGCCCTGGCTCGGCCCGTCGATGCCGTAGGCCCAGTGCAGGCCGGTGTTGAACCATTGCGGCGAATTGGGCGCCGCCATCTGCATGGCCAGCATGTAGACGAGCTCGTCGAAGAACGCGCGCGCATCCGCCTCGCTGTCGAAATAGCTGCCCTTCCAGCCCCAATAGGTCCAGGTGCCGGCGAGCCGCTCGAACACCTGCTTGGAGGAATGCTCGCCGACCGAGCGCTCCTTCTCGGGCATGAGCGCCAGCGCCTCGCTGTCGGGGACCGAGCGCCACAGCCAGGACGGAACGGTCGGCTCCTCGACCTTCTTGAGCCGCGCCGGCAGGCCGGCCTTGCGGAAATACTTCTGCGCCAGCACGTCGGCGGCGACCTGCGACCAGGCGGCCGGCACCTCCACGTTCTCGGCCTTGAACACGACCGAGCCGTCCGGGTTGCGAATCTCGCTCGCCGTCAGGCGGAACGCGATGTCCGCATAAGCCGATTGTCCCTCTTTGGTGTAACGCCGCTCGATTCGCATCGCCTTGCCCCTTTTCCTTAGGCTCCGGCCGGCCCAAAGGGATGACCCTTTATATAGGCTGCCGACACCTGTGCTGCCCGCGGGCCTGTCCCGACCGCGGCTGATCCGGTTTGACCCGGGTTCACGCTCTGTTTTACCGCCTGTTCCGCCATCCGGGTCTGGGGCCCGGATTGTTGCGGCACGCCTGGATCGCTCGTCCCTCGAGGCACAGCTATGCCGGTCCCCGGAGCCTTCGCGGCGCACGGAGCGGTTACGCAAACCCTGTCAGGAGAGCGCCCGGCGGGACCCACGAACCACTCGCGCCGAACGGACAGAAGCTAAGACGACTCTGCCGTCACCGTCAAGGGTTAGTGCGAGAATTTGAATCAACCGCTAAATCTGGTGGGAATAGTGTGAAGTGCGGGGAAAGAATCGGTCCCGCCCCGCAAGTATCGGAGATTCCGGGCAGATTCAAAAGTGACATCTGGGGACATCCGGTCGCAAGACTGTCATGCGGGTCGGTCAGGGGCCAAAAAAAGCCGGGACCTCCACCGAAAGTGTCTGCGAGGAATGTTCCGAGCCGGGTCCGGAGGTGCCTGGATACCTCGCGCGCCAGGGCCATCGCCCCCGTTACGTTCCCTGCGCCACCTTTGCGCTCAAATAAACGCCGTTACTGATGCCCATGAGAGTCGAGGAATCCGAGTCGGTATATCGGGAATCACATAGGTGGTCAGGACATTCATGAGCACGAACGCCGCCGTGATCAGGGTGAACAACAGCATTTGGAAGCGCGTGACATCGATTTCACGGGTCGTTGTTCCATCGATCTGGGTATTCTCGTTGACGATGAGGTCCGACCACCGGGGGATTTGCGTGTCCGGCGGATTCCTGAAGCATCTGGGCTCTCAGCGTAGCCGCGGCGACCCGTTTTTCTGCCTCGCCCACCGCTCTTTGAGCGATGTCCTGCTCAGCAGCCAGGACAGGATTCCCCGCGGCGGCGGCAGCTACGGCGGCTTTTTGCTGAGCCGCGATCTTGGCCGTGTCGGCGTCCTTCTGGGCCTGGGCGGCCGCGGCCTGGGCGGCCGAATCCTGCGAATTCGCTGTGTGCCTTGGTCCCGACCGCCGCGGCACCCGCTATGCCGAGCAGCACGAGCGTGCCGCTGGTGATTTCAATAAGGTCGCCTGACAGCGCCATCACATAGACCGCCGAAGCCGCCACCACCAGGGTCCACAGCACGATCTGCAGCTGGGAGAGACTGGCGTAGCCGCTCGGTGTCGAAATGATGCGTAGAGGCCAAGACGCCTTCTTTATGCCTTCGTGCTTCAATCTCAGGTACGCGATGATGTACAGGGCGAAAAGCACGATGGCGACCGTGGCGGCTGCCAGGAATATGGCCGCCGCCGGATGAGTAATCCCGATCGTCACGCTCGCATCAGCCGCCAGCGTCTTTTTTCCGTTCTCGTCCGCCTTGACGGCGATGATTCGAACGTCTGCCAGCGGAATAAGCGGCAAAAAGTAGTCTACCTTCATGCCACGCGGCACATCCGTCAATTTGCTGGGTATTGTCGTGGTCAGCGTCCAGCTCGTGCCGTCATGGTTGCGCTCTAGTCGATCGGGACGCACTGCGTCGTAATGTTCCGGATTTACTGCGTCCTGGGTTTTCCACTTGTAGCAGACATAGAAGGACGTCTTGTCCAGGCTGTCGGCGAGACTCTGCAGGGTGAACTGAACAACCCCGCCTTGGGGCTGCCAGCGCTTGCGCTGCAGGCTGTCGCCCGTGGCCGGAACGATGCTGGCCGTCGAGATGTCCAGAGGCAAGATGTCGCAATCGGACGGTGGGGGCCCTGAAGTGCTCGACGCCGCCGGCGGCGAGGGATTTTGCGCCATGCCGGGCGAAATCGTCATTGCGATGGCTAGAATACCCAAGCATCCATAATGAAAGCCCCAGCGCCTTCCACCCATTGTAGTCGCCTCCCCTTGTTCTCTTCACGCGACCACTCTACCACGGATTGCATAATACAGCCAGAGGGGGTGAATTGGACTTACGACACGCGGCTTTCCTTCGAACTCGGCTTGAAGGGATGGCGGCCGAGTGCGGACCCTGTTTCACAGGGCCGAATGACGTTCCGTGGTTTTCACGTGACCATTGCAGTGCAGAGAGTGGGCACCTCATGACAGCAAGCGATAGGCTGCTCCCTTCTTTGGACCTGGTGCAGCGGGTGTTGTCGGCGGATGCGTCCTACACCGTTTCCCGCATGGAGCGACTTCCCGGCAATCCGATCGGTATCGCGTATTGGTGGGTGGACGAGGCGGTGGTCGCGCTCGCGTCGCGCTTCCTGCCATCGTTTACGCGCGTGATCGGGCTGCGCCCCGGGCACGAGCGGCATGTCGAGCCGTTGGTCCGATGGTATCGCGAGCAAGGCTTGGCCCCGACGTTCGAGATGGTGCCGGGCATGTTTGATGCAAGCCTGGGCCGGAGCTGGCGCGGCTCGGCTTATTCCAGTCCGCGTACCATGCCTGCCTGATCGGGGAGCCCGATCTCGCGGCTTCCGCCGAGAGTCGATTCGATATCCAGTGTGTTCGGACGACCGAAGAGATGGAGCAATATCTCGACGCCTATGTCGCCGGATGGGGCATTGCCGAAAAGGATCAGGTCCAATTCAAGGCCAATGTCAGAACCTGGCTCGATCAAGCGGGATGGTCGCTCTATCTCGCACGAATAGATGGGCGTCCTGCCGCAGCAGCGACCCTCTATCTCCATGACCGGGTCGGCTATCTGGCGGACGCGACAACCGATCCATCGTTTCGCGGACGCGGGCTTCAGCTCGCCCTGCGCCGGCGGCGCATCCGGGACGCCGACCGCAGCGGGGTAGATTTCGTCTTCAGCGGAGCCGAGCCGTTCTCGACCAGCCACCGCAACATGGAGCGAACCCGCATGCGCTTGCAGTTTCTTCGCACGAGATGGACCGCAGTCTGAGGAGTAATGTTTGCGAAATCGAGATCTGCGGGGGCGCCAAGACGAACGCGCCATTTTGGCCCGGCGATGAAGCTCTATTCGGACAGTGCCGGAAATGACCTTCTCGGATAGGCCATTCAAATAGGATTGCAAGTCTTCGATATCTTCGAACTCTTTGAACTCGCCCCGATCCAATGCGGCGACCCCGACGCGAGCCGCTTCCCGCAGGACTTCCAGCTTTGCGGTGTCCTCGGCGTTGCGCATGCCCCCCCTCACTCCGTCTGCGGAATCCCCGCGTCGCGCACCAGCTTGACGGTGGAGGCCACGTCCTCGCGGAAATAGGCGTCGAATTCCGCGGTGTCCATGGGCATCGGATCGACGCCCAATTTCAACAGCCGCTCCTGCACCGAGGGCACGGCCAGCGCCTTGCGGGTCTCGTCATAGAGCTTGGCGATGATGCTCTTGGGGGTCTCGACCGGCGCGAACAGGCCGGTCCAGAAGTGATAGGCCGCATCCTTGAGGCCGGCTTCGGCGGTAGTGGGCACGTTGGGGAGCGTTGCCGCCCGGTTGGCCGTGCTGACCGCGAGCGCCACCAGCTTGCCGGCGTTGATCAGGGGCAGAGCCGGCGCGATCGGCAGGAAATAGAAGTCGATGCGGCCCGTGATCACGTCGGAAAGCGCTTCGTTGGGCCCCCGGTAGGGAACGTGCAGCGCGTTGAAGCCGGCGCTGTAGCGCAGGCGCTCGGCCGCCAGGTGGGAGGCGCTGCCGATGCCGGCGGACGCAAAAGTCAGGGCGCCGGGCTTGGCCTTGGCGGCGGTGATCAGGTCGCCCACGGTTTTCCAGCCCTTGGACGGGGAGGCGACCAGCACGGTCGGCTGCAAGCCGAGCGGAATGATGGAGGCGAAATCATGCAGCGTGTCATAGGGCAGGGTTTTGTAGATCGCCTGCGCGGCGCTGAAGGTGGAGGAGTGAACCAGGATGGTGTAGCCGTCGGGCGCCGCCTTGGCGACGGAGGCGACCCCGGTGGTGCCGCCCGCGCCCGCCCGGTTCTCGATGACGATGGGCTCGCCCAGCTGTTGCGACAGCTGATCGAGCACGACGCGCCCGACCACGTCGTTGGCATTGCCGGCGCTGAACGGAATGACCGCGAGGATCGGCCGCGTGGGCCAGGCCGCAGCTGTGCCCTGGGCCACGGCTTGCACCATCGTGAGCGCGAGCAACGCGCCCGAGGTGGCCAGCGCCAGCCATGCGCTGATGCGAGCCCCATGCACCTGCTTGTTCATCGGCTGGTTCCTCCCGGTTGGAACGCCGCAGGATTGTTTTCCGCGGGCCTTGTGGCGCCTGCTTTCGTCGGTGCGCCAAGGTTACGCCGCCATGCGGCGAGCATAGGCACGCCGGCTGCCGGCCGCAACCTTGCGCGGCGTGCCCGATTCCGCCCCCTCAAGCCGATGGAGCAGGTAGCGGCGGCAC
This sequence comes from uncultured Alphaproteobacteria bacterium, assembly GCA_963744275.1. Lineage (GTDB taxonomy): Bacteria > Pseudomonadota > Alphaproteobacteria > Rhizobiales > Xanthobacteraceae > VAZQ01. The sequence continues at coordinate 296,778 of CAVUSX010000007.1, read as the reverse complement.
GTCGGTGCCGGCGGTCGGCTCCGTGACGGGGGCCGGGGCCGGGGCGGTGAGCGGCGGCAGGCAGGCCGGATGTTCCCGCTGCAGGAACTCGATCACCTTCTCGCGGATGAGGTAGCGCAGCTCGGCGACCTCGCCGGAAGAGCGGGCGCTGGCGATCACCCGCAGCTCGAGCGAGCTCTCCTTGGCGTCCTGCACCTGCAGCTTGAGGATGTCGCCGTCCCAATAAGGCGAAGCCTTGACGATCTCGATCACCTCGGCGCGCAAGCGCTCGATCGGTACCGTGTAGCCGAGGTGAAACAACACCGAGCCGATGAGGGTGGTCGAGTTCCGGGTCCAGTTCTCGAACGGTTTCTCGATGAAATAGCTCAGCGGCACGATCATCTGCCGCAGGTCCCACAGCCCGAGCACCACATAGGTCGAGTTGATCTCCTGGACGCGGCCCCATTGGGTCTCGACCACGACCTCGTCCTCGAGACGGATCGGCTGCGTGGTGGCGATCTGCAGCCCGGCGATCAGGTTGCTCAGCATCGGCCGTGCGGCGAGGCCCGCCACCAGGCCGGCCACTCCCGCCGACGCGAACAGGCTGACGCCGTATTGGCGCACGGGATCGAACGTCATCAATGCGATGCTGACCGTCACGACGACGATCACGGTATCGACGACCTGGCGCAGGACGCGTACCTGCGTCACATGCTTGCGGGCCAGCATGATGTCGACGCCCTCGGCACGGGCGCGTGCAACGTAGAGATCGCCGGCCAGATGACCCGCCGTCATCGCGATCCAGCCGATCAGCACGATGGTGGCGACGGTGAGGATTTTCGCGACGATGTCGCTGATCGTGGGATCGAACGATGCGCCGGGCAGCACGATGACGAGCGCCAGCACCAGGAGGGCGAGCCGGGTCGGCCCATTGGTGGCATGGAGGAGGGCGCTCCAATAGGGATGACGCCCGCTCAAGAGCGGGCGCAGCAGCCGCACCGCGATCCAGTGGACGGCGAGCGCGATCAGTGCCGCCAAAGCGAGAATGAGCCCGCCGGCGACCTCCTCGGGCGCAAAGGCCAGGGCGGCCGCCAATTGCTGGATGGGGTCCCTGATGCTCTCGAGCATGGATTGCATGGATGCCTCGATCGATTCGCTGCAATAAAGCATTTTCAGGAAAAGCTCGCTGCGCGAAAGCGAGGTCGGGCACCGGCCCGGGTCCATCATGGCCTGTCTCACGGAAGCGTTCCCGACCTCCGGTGGTGCCGATATCCCAAAAGCCGATTGATCTCGGGGCTTTGCCGCGGGAACCGGTGCATCCACATCAGCGGCACCGGCTGGACAGGGCACAATCGAACTGGCATGAACGTGGCGCTCTGCCGGCGCGGCCAGCATCCGGGCCCGTCGTAAATGGGTCAGCCGACGCGCCATGAAGACTTTCCTGCTTACGAAGACTTTCCTGCCATGAAGACTTTCCTGCTGCGCTTCTTCACCTGGTGGAACGGCCAGACCTTCGGCACCCAGCTGTGGACCGCGCGCTTCGGCGCCTTCGTGGGCGAGGACGAGTTCGGCAATCGTTACTACCGCACCAAGGGCCGCAAGATCGATCCGATGCTGGGCTTCGAGCGGCGCTGGGTGGTCTACAACGGGGTCGCCGAGGCGTCCTGCGTGCCGCCGACCTGGCATGGCTGGCTGCACCACACGGTCGACGCGTTGCCGAGCGAGGAGCAGGTGACGCCGCGCAGCTGGTGGAAGCCGCACCGGCCCAACCTCACCGGCACGCCGGGCGCCCATCGGCCGACCGGCTCGACCCTGGCGCAGGGCCGCAGACCCAAGGCCACCGGCGACTATAAGGCTTGGCGGCCCTGAGGATGGGCGAGTAGCGAATAGGGAATAGTGTGGCCGCCGCTACGCGCCATTCGCCCCCTCGCGCCCTTCCCCCGCCCTATTCTGCGTGTTAACCCGCCCGATGGTTCGAACTCGCCTCACCGCCGCGCTCATTGCCGTCGCGTTTGCGCTCGGGCCCAGCAGCGTGTTCGCGCAGTTCGGCTCGATCTTCGGCGCGCCGCCGCGGCCGCCGGCCGGCGTGCCCAACGGCAACCGGCAACCGGTGCCGGACAATTCCTATCCGCCGCCGCTGCAGCAGACCCCCAGCTTATCCGCCGCCCGGCAGCGGACGGTTCGCGCCGCCGGGCGCGGTGCAATCGCAGCCGCTGCCGCCGCCGCCCGGCGTCGCCCGCACCGATCCGGCTTCGCAGGGCCCGCCCGGCTCGCCACCCAGCGGCTCACCGCCGGGCGGCCTCACCGCCAGGCGCCAGCGGCCGCCTGCCACCGCGTGGCGCCGTGCAACCGGCCGATACCTCGCCGCAGCCGGGCGATCAGATCATCCCCGAGCCGCCGACGCAGAAGATCGCCAATACCAGCGCGCTTTTTTCCGGTCTCGACAAGATCACCGGCCGCATCATCAATTTCGACGTCGCGATCGGCGAAACCGTGCAGTTCGGCGCCCTGCAGGTGACGCCCCGCGCCTGCTACACGCGGCCGCTCACCGAGACCGCGAATACGGATGCGTTCGTGGAGGTCGATGAGGTCACGCTGCAAGGCGAGGTCAAGCGCATCTTCACCGGCTGGATGTTCGCGGCCAGTCCCGGCCTGCATGGGGTCGAGCACGCGATCTACGACGTCTGGCTCACCAATTGTAAGGGCGCCACCCAAACCGTCACCGCGACACCGGATCCGACCCCGACACCGCCGCCGCCGACGCGGGCGCAGACACCGCAACAACGCGCCCAGCAACAACCCGCGCAGCCGCAGCCCTCCACGCAGCAACAGCCACGCCAGCCACCGGCGCCGCCGCGCTACGCGCTAGCGGCCGGTCAAGCCGGTGTGCTTCCTTCGCGGGTGAATTGCGCCAGGACCTGCGCGCCCGGCACCGCACCCTTGCCCAGCGCCAGGAAATCGCTTTCGCCGATCAGCGCGGCCTCCAAGAGCTTGTGATACTGCCGCCGCGGCAGCTCGACCGCGCCGAAATTCCGCAGGTGGTCGGTCACGAACTGGGTATCGAGCAGCCGAAACCCGCCGGCCTTGAGGCGCGCCACCAGATGCACCAATGCGACCTTGGAGGCGTCGCGGGAGCGGTGGAACATGCTCTCGCCGAAATAGGCCCGCCCGAGCGTGACCCCGTAGAGGCCGCCGACCAGCTGGTCGCCGTCATAGACCTCGATGCTGTGGCAGTGGCGGCGCTCGTAGAGCTTGCGGTAGAGCGTGCGGATCCGGTCGTTGATCCAGGTGCGCGGACGATCGGGCAGCGACTGCGCGCAGCCTTCGATCACGCCGTCGAAATCGCGGTTGACGGTGACCATGAAACGGTCGGAGCGCACCGTGCGGGCGAGCCGCGCCGGCACATGAAAGCGATCGATCGGGATGATCCCGCGTTTTTCGGGCTCGATCCAATACAGCGCCGGATCGTCCGCGCTCTCCGCCATCGGAAAGATGCCGCAGGCATAGGCCTTGAGCAGCACCTCCGGCGTGATGTCGATAAAGGCGGACTCACGATTGGCCATGAAACGAATTTTAGCAGGACTGGTCGAGAAATGGATCGATTTTTGGAAGGCCGAGGCCGGCTCGCGCCGGCTTGGTCCGCCCGGTCGGGCGAACGCCCGGCGTCGCTTTCGCGCCGGCGGTGGGGTGTCGGGCCCGGCGAATAGCGGTATGGTGCGGGCGAGATCGGGAGCCGTCATGAAGCTGGGTTTGATCACCCGTCTGCGCCGTTACCGCCGTCCGGCCGTCGTGATCGCGGCCGGCCTGATCGCCGTGCAGGCCTTCCTGGCCGGTGTCGTGATGGCGCAGGCCGCGCTCATGCTGGCGCCGGACCTCTCCGAGGATGCCGGCTTTGCGGTCATCTGCCACGGCAATGGCGGCTCGCCCTCCGACCCCGGGACCGCCCCGGACCCGGCCAAGAGCCAGCATCCGTGCTGCGTGACCTGCGCGGCCGGGGCCGCGCCGGCCGTGCTGCCGGCGCCATTGAGCGTGCTGCGGGCCGACCGCGCCGCGGCGGCTCGAGGCGGCGTTCTTTGTCCCCGCCACCATCCGGATCGCGCCACGCGCGGTGCGGGCCGGACCCTCGCAGGCGCCTCCGAGCCTCGACTGAATGTGCCGTATTCGATGCGGGCCCAACCGCGGCCCGCGCGCATTCATTCCTGATCTCGGAGACGATCCATGTTTCGCACCACCTTTCTCGGCGCGGCCGCTCTCGGCGCTGCCGGCGCGCTCGCAAGCGCAACCATCGCGTTCGCCCACATCACGCTCGAAAATCAGCAAGCCCCCGTCGGCGCGTCCTACAAGGCCGTGCTGCGGGTTCCGCACGGCTGCGATGGATCCGCCACGGTGGCGATCCGGGTGCGCATGCCGGAGGGATATCTCGACGTGAAGCCGATGCCCAAGCCGGGCTGGAAGCTCGATGTCGTGCGCGGCAAGTATGCAAAGCCGATGAGCGTGCGCGGCACCGCCGTCAACGAAGGCGTGACCGAGGTCGATTGGTCCGGCGGCAATCTGCCCGACGCCTATTACGACGAGTTCGTCCTCACCGGCTATATCAGCGAGGCGGCGCCGGCCGGCCAGACGATGTATTTCGCGGTGGTGCAGGACTGCGAGAAGGGCGTCAACCGCTGGATCGAGATTCCCGCGGCCGGCGCGCCGGAGCCGGCGGAGCCCGCCGCCGGTCTCAAGCTGCAGCCGAAGCGGTGAGGGAGCGGCTGCGTGGAATGCCGGCGCGCGCCGCGCGCCGGCGCCTGGGTGTGCTCGGCTGCGCAGCAGCGCTGCTGCTGGCCGTGCTGGCGGGCCTGGCATCGGCGCCGCCCGCATGGGCGCATGCGTCGCTGGTCGGATCGGAGCCGCCCGCCGGCGCCACGCTGGCGCAGCCGCCCGCGACCCTGAGATTGGACTTCAACGAGCCGGTTTCACCGCTGATCGTGCGTCTGGTCGGCCCGACCGGCGAGGCCGTCACGCCCACTGTGGCGGCGCAGAACAGCTCGCTCACGATCGTGCCGCCGCCATCGCTGCGACGCGGTACCTATGTGCTGAGCTGGCGGGTGATCTCGGCGGACGGTCATCCGGTCGGCGGTTCGGTGCTGTTCTCCATCGGTGCCCCGAGCGCGGGGCCCGCGCTCGCCGCGCTCGACACCGACCCCACCGTCAGGGTGGCGATCTGGGCGACGCGGCTCCTGATCTATCTCGGGCTCTTCGTCGGCATCGGGGGGGCGAGCTTCATCGCCCTGATCGCGCAGGCACGGCCGCTGCCGGGACGCACGGAGACCTGGATCGCGGGCGCCATGGCGGGCGGCGTCACGGCGTCGATCGTGTCGCTCGGCCTGCAGGGTCTCGACGCTCTGGCGCTGCCGCTCACGCAGCTCTGGCGTCCCGATGTGTGGACGAGCGGGCTCGCCACCTCCTACGGCTGGACCGCGGTGGTCGCCGCGCTCGCGATGCTGCTGGGGCTCGTGTCGCTGCGCGCCACCAAGCCGGCCCTGGTCGGGCTGTGCGCTTCCGGCGCGCTCGCCGGTGCCGGTTTCGCGCTCGCCCTGAGCGGCCATGCGGCGACGGCCGGGCTCGAGCGGCTCAGCCGGCCGGCGGTCTTCCTGCACGGCGTCTGCATCGCGTTCTGGGTCGGATCGCTGCTGCCGTTGGGGGCGATCGTGCACGCCGGCGGGCGCGGCGACATCGAGCTCGCCAGGTTCTCTCGCCTCATTCCGGTTCCGCTCGCGGTTCTGGTCGCCACCGGCGGCTATCTGGCCTGGCTGCAGCTCGACCGCCCCGATGCCTTGTGGACGACACGCTACGGCATGGTTCTGGCCGGCAAGCTCGTGGCTGTGCTGGGCCTGTTGGGCTTGGCGGCGGCCAACCGCTTTGTGCTGGTGCCGCACCTCAAGGCGCGCCTGCCGGGCGCGGCGCGCCCGCTCGTCGCCTCGATCGCGGCCGAATCGGTGCTCGCGCTCGCGATCCTGGGAATGGTCGCGCTCTGGCGCTTCACGCCGCCGCCGCGGGCGCTGATCGGGGCCGAGCAGACCTCGATCCATTTCCACGGCGGCAAGGCGATGGCGCAGATCGAGGTCGAGCCGGTGCGCGCGCGCGGCGCCGATATGAGCATCGACGTCCTCGACCCCATGTTCCATCCGATGGCGGTCGCGGGCGTCACCATCTTCCTGTCCAATCCCAAAGCCGGGATCGAGCCGCTGCGCCGCGACGCCGAGCGGGCGGGCGATGCGGGCTGGCGCATCGACGACCTGCGCATTCCGATCGGCGGCCGCTGGACGCTGCGGGTCGACGTCCTGATCAACGATTTCGAGAAGGAGACGCTGGAGGACGACGTGCTGCTGCCGCGCGCGCCAAGTCAGTAGGTTGGGTTGAGCGCGGCCACGGTGCTGGTTGTTTGGCAGTGAGAAAATTCCGCGCGTAACCCAACACTTCGGCGCCGATGTTGGGTTACGCGCGGAAGGTCTGCCGAGACCCAATATGAGCGCCGTGGCCGCGCTCAACCCAACCTACGAAACCACAGGTGCCAGATATTCCTCGAGCCAGTGGATGTGGTAGTCGCCGTCGATGATCTCCTTCTCGCGCACCAGGGCCTGGAACAGCGGGACGGTGGTCTCGATGCCGTCGATGACGAACTCGTCGAGCGCGCGCTTGAGCCGCATCAGCGCCTCGGCCCGGGTCTTGCCGTGGACGATCAGCTTGCCGACCAGCGAGTCGTAGTAGGGCGGGATGGTGTAGCCGTGATACACGGCGGAGTCGACGCGCACGCCGAGCCCGCCCGGCGGATGGTAGTGCACGATCTTGCCGGGCGAGGGCCGGAACGTCGCCGGATTCTCGGCATTGATGCGGCACTCGATGGCATGGCCGTGAAACCGGATATCGCTCTGCTTCAAGTCGAGCTCGTTGCCGGCGGCGATGCGGATCTGCTCCAGGATGAGATCGATGTCGGTGATCTCCTCGGTCACCGGATGCTCGACCTGAATGCGCGTATTCATCTCGATGAAATAGAAGGTGCCGTCCTCGTACAGGAACTCGACGGTGCCGACGCCGAGATATTCGAGCTCGCGCATGGCTTTGGCGACGGTCTCCCCGATCACGTTGCGGGCCGCGACATTGAGCGCCGGGGAGGGGCTTTCCTCCCAGACCTTCTGGTGGCGGCGCTGCAGCGAGCAGTCGCGCTCGCCCAGATGGATGGCACGGCCGCGGCCGTCGCCCAGCACCTGGATCTCGATGTGGCGCGGGCGTGCGAGATATTTCTCGAGATAGACGGTGTCGTCCCCGAAGGCCGCTTTCGATTCCGCCCGCGCGGTGGCGAGCGCCGAGGACAGCTCCTCGGCCGAGGCCGCCACCTTCATGCCGCGGCCGCCGCCGCCCGCCGCCGCCTTGATCAGCACCGGAAAGCCGATGTCGCGCGCGATCGCGAGCGCCTCCGGGTCGGAGGTCACGCCGCCCTCGGAGCCCGGCACCACCGGTATGCCCAGCCGCTTGGCGGTGCGCTTGGCCTCGATCTTGTCGCCCATCAGGCGGATGTGGGCCGGCCGCGGGCCGATGAAATGGATGTTGTGCTCGCCCAGGATCTCGGCGAAGTGCGCGTTCTCCGACAGGAAGCCGTAGCCCGGGTGGACCGCATCGGCGCCGGTGATCTCGCAGGCGGCGAGCAGCGCCGGAACGTTGAGATAGCTGTCGCGGGCGGCAGGCGGTCCGATGCACACGCTTTCATCGGCCAGGCGCACATGCATGGCATCGGCATCGGCGGTCGAATGCACCGCGACGGTCGCAATGCCGAGCTCCTTGCAGGCGCGCAGCACCCGCAATGCGATCTCGCCGCGGTTGGCTATGAGAATTTTGTCGAACATGGGATTCCAAGATGGTGGTGAGTAGTGAGTAGTGAGTAGCGAATGGTGAAGAGTGAAGACCGTCCTGCGCACCACTCGCCACTCACCACTCACCACTCACCACTCACCAATCACTGCTCACTCCACAATCATCAGCGGCTCGCCGAACTCCACCGGCTGGCCGTCCTCGATCAGAATTTGCGTCACCGTTCCGGCCCGCGGCGCGGGAATCTGGTTCATGGTCTTCATCGCCTCGACGATGAGCAGCGTCTCGCCGGCGCGCACCCGGCTGCCGATCTCCACATAGGCGCGCGCGCCCGGCTCCGCTCCCAGATAGGCGGTGCCGACCATGGGCGAGGTGACCAGGCCCGGATTGCCGGTGTGATCGACCGGTCCGTCATCCTCTGCGGGGAGCCTCGCGGACGGCGCCGACATCGTGGCCGCCGGGGCCGCCGCCCGCTTGGCGCGGCGCGCGACCCGCACGCGCTCGCCGTTGCGCTCGAACTCGATCTCGGTGAGGCCGGTCTCCTCCAGGAGCCTGGCGAGCTCGCGGATGAGGTCGTGATCGACCGCGGACTTCGTGGCTGCCGGCCGCGAGGGGCCCTTGGCGGGTTTCTTGCCCTCGGGCTTGTCCTGCTCGTCGGGTGCGCCCGCCATGGTTCAGGCCTCGCGCTTCGCTGCGGTCAGGGCGGCGAGCCCGTCGATCGCGAGCCCATAGCCCTCGATGCCGAAGCCGCACAGCGAGGCCCTGGCCACCGGCGCGATGTGGGAGTGGTGGCGAAAGGGCTCACGAGCGAAGATGTTGCTGATATGGACCTCGATCACCGGAACGTCGATCGCCGCGACCGCATCGCGGATCGACACCGAGGTGTGGGTGTAGCCGCCGGCATTGAGCACGATGCCGGCCGCCTTCTCGGCGGCGGCTTCGTGGATCCAGTCGATCAGATCGCCCTCGTGGCTCGATTGCCGGAACTCGATGCCGAGCTTGTGCCGGGTGGCGCAGCTCCGGCACAGCTGCTCCACGTCCTTGAGCGTGGCGTGTCCATAGGTCTGCGGTTCCCGCGTGCCGAGCAGGTTGAGATTCGGACCGTTGAGAACGTAGACGGATTTCGCCATCGCGCCCTGCAAAGTGACGTGGTGTGCGGCCAAAAGGTGCCGTGCAGCCTTATAGGGGCCCGATCCATAAAGGTGAAGTCGGAAAGGGTGCCGGCCCCCCACGCCGGGCCGTGGGCGGAGCGCGGGCAGGTGCGGGCGCGCTGCTTCCGTCAGGCGGCGGTCAGCAGATTTCCTTGCCGCAGCGCGCCATATTGACCTTGCCCTTGAGCGCCGGCAGGCCGACCGCGCCGACCACCACTTCCGCCGGGAACACGTAGCTCGGGGTCCCGTTGAGGCCGAGGCTCTCGGCGAGCTTGAGGTTGTCCTCCAGGGTCTGCTTCACCTCGTCGCTCTGCAGGTCCTTGTCGAGCCGCGCCATGTCGAAGCCGGCGTCCTTGGCGGCGGCGAGCGCGCGCGCCTTGTCGGCGGGGCCTTTGCCGCCCAGGAGCTTGGTGTGGAAATCGAGATATTTCTTGCCGGTCTTGTCCTGCATGCGCGCCGCCACGGCGACCTGCGCGGCCTGCACCGAGCCTTCCCCGAGCACCGGGAACTCCTTGAGCACGACCTTGAGCTTGGGATCGTTCTTGAGGAGATCGAGCATGTCGGACATGGCGCGTTTGCAGAAGGCGCAGTTGTAGTCGAAGAACTCCACCATGGTGACGTCGCCCTGCGGATTGCCGAGGTTGACCTGGTGGGGCGAGCTGAAGATGGCTGCGGTGTTGTCCTTGATGGCGGCGAGATGCTTTTCCGCGTCCTCGGCGTTCTGGCGCTTGTCCAGCTCCGCCATGGCGTCCTGCAGCACCTCGGGATGGCTCAGCAGATAATCGTGCACGATCTTCTCGATCTCGCCGCGCTGGTCGGGCGCGAAAATCGGCGCGTCGGCGGGCGTCTGCGCGCCTGCGGGCGTTTGCGCGCCAGCGGGCGTTTGCGCGCCTGCGGGCGTCTGCGCGCCAGCGGGCGCCGGTGCGAAGGCCGCGAGAGCGATCGCCAGCGGAACCACCGCGAGCGCCACCAGATTGAGCTTCATCTTCATGTCCTCTTCGAGAGCGATGCTACGGCGGATCCTTGGGATGCACCACCACGGTGGCGCTCGCGGTCCCCTTCTTGTCACGGTTCGAGATGTCGTCGGCCCGCACCCAGCCCGGCGAGCCGACCGGGAAGCGGTCGCGGGCGCGGTTGGCGAGCATGCGCGCCACCTTGATGTCGCCGCGCTCGAGCGCCGACTGCGCGGACGCGAGATCCGCGTGCGCGAGGTCGCCCTTGCGGCCATACGCCATGGCGAGCTGGTTGTAGGCCTCGGGCGAATCCGGATCGCGGGTGAGCGAAGCTTCGAGCACCGTTACCGCCTCGCCCAGATGCGCCGGATCGTTGCTTTCCACCAGCGCCTGTCCGAGCATGACCTGGATGAGCGCCGGATTGGGCGCCAGCTGCACGGCGCGGCGCAGCGGCGCGATCGCCTCGGCGGGCTTGCCGCCTTCCAGCAGCGTCTGGCCCTTGAGCTCATGGAAATACGGATTTTGCGGCTGCGCCTCGATCAGCGCGTCGATCTGCGCCATGGCGGCGCGCGGATCGGAAAAGCGGGAGGCCGCGATGGCACGGGCATAGCGCGCCGGCAGGCTCTGGTCGCTCGCCGGATACCGGTTGGCGTTGATGCCGGCGCGATCCATGTAGCCGTACAGCTTGGCGCGCATCATGTCGTGGCGGAACTGCAGCTCGGGAGGATCCTTCTTGTCCCAATAGGGGCTGGTCTTGACCAGCTCCTCGAGCGCGGCGACGCGCTCCTTCGGCATCGGATGGGTCTGCAGATAGGGATCGATGTAGTGCGCCTGGTACAGGAGCTCGTCGCTCAGGCGCTTGAAGGTGTCGTACATGCCCTTGGGCGATTGACCGGTCGCGGTGAGGAACTTCACCCCGGCCCGGTCGGCCTGCTCCTCCTGGGTGCGGATGTAGGCCAGCATGGTGCTCTGGATGACGCTCTGCGGCATGGTCAAGGCCGCCATGCCGACGTCGCCGCCGCTGCCGCCGCTGCGGGCGCCCGCCACCATGGCCCCGATGCCCAGCAGCATGGCGACCAGCGACTCGGTCGAGGCGTTGGCCATCTCCTCGCGCATGCGCGCCAGATGACCGCCGGCGATGTGGCCGCTCTCGTGCGCCAGCACGCCGATCACCTCGTTCGGCGTCTTCGCCTGCATGAGGGCGCCGGAATTGATGAAGATGCGGTGGCCATCGGCCACGAAGGCGTTGAAGGAGGGGTCGTTGATGATGACCACGCGGACATTCTGCTGCGCCAGACCCGCCGCCTTGAGGATCGGCTGGGTATATTCGCGCAACAGCTGCTCGATCTCCGCGTCGCGGATGATCGGCGGCCCGCCGCCACGTTGCTGCGCGCCGGCCGGAATAGCGGTCGCCGCCAAGGCGGCCGCCACCAGCACCGCCATGCTCCGCGCCGCCGGCTTGCACAGCCGCGCCTTGATAGGTCGTTGGTTTCCGGTCATGTCGGCTCGACTTTGCGCCCCGCTTTGCGCCCCGCTTTGCGCCCCGAGGGCGGTGTTCCGCGTTACCTGTCCCACGCAAGTGTCCCGGTTTGCCGCCCACCCCGTGTAACGCCGCCCCGTGCAACGTAGTAGCGTGCCGGAACAGGGTCAACGCGGTCGCGATCACGTCTAATTGCAGCAAGGCGCCTGAAAGTCCGCATAAATGCGGCGGCAGCGGGGCGGTGCGCCCCGGCCGGTTTGAGCGGAGGGCTCGAGATGATGCTGGAACGGGCAAGAGGGCTGATCGCGCCTTCGGGCCGCAGCGCGGTGCCGCCGTTCATGGTGATGGACGTCATGGCGGCGGCGGCCCGCATCGAGGCCTCCGGCGGCCATGTGGTGCATATGGAGGTCGGGCAGCCGGCGGCGTCGGCGCCGGCCTGCGCGATCGCGGCGGCGCGCGCCGCGCTGGGGGGCGGATCGACTATACGCAGGCGCTCGGCATGCCCTCGCTGCGCGCGCGCATCGCCCGCCACTATGGCGAGCACTATGGGCTGGAGATCGATCCGGGGCGCATCGTGGTCACCACCGGCTCGTCGGGCGGTTTCGTCATGGCGTTCCTGGCGCTGTTCGATGCGGGCGATCGGGTCGCGGTCGCGGTGCCGGGCTATCCGCCCTATCGGCATATTCTCACGGCGCTCGGCTGCGAGCCGGTCCTGATCGAGACCACGGCGGCCTCGCGCTGGGCGATCACGCCTGACCTGCTGATCGCGGCCCATCGCCGGGCGCCGCTCAAGGGCGTGCTGGTGGCGAGCCCCGCCAACCCGACCGGCACCATGATGACGGCGGCGGCGCTCGGCAATCTCATGGCGGCGGCGCAAGCTGAGGGCATCCGCTTCATCTCGGACGAGATCTATCACGGCCTCGACTATGCCTTTGCGGCCGAGACCGCGGCGCGGCTGTCGGACGATGTCGTGGTCATCAACTCGTTCTCCAAATATTTCTGCATGACCGGCTGGCGGGTGGGCTGGATGGTGCTGCCGCCCGAGCTGGTGCGCCCGATCGACCGGCTGCAGGGCAATCTCGCCATCTCGGTGCCGGCGCTTTCGCAGATCGCGGCGCAAGCGGCCTTCGACGGGGACGCGCAGGCGCAAGCCGTCAAGCACATCTATGAAGCCAACCGGCTGGTGCTGCTCGAGGGCCTGCCGAAGGCCGGGCTCGAGCGGATCCTGCCGGTGGACGGCGCCTTCTATCTCTATGCCGACGTGTCGCGCTTCTGTTCCGACAGCTTCGCCTTCGCCAAGCAAATGCTGGAGGAGGCGCATGTGGCGGCGACACCGGGCATCGATTTCGATCCGGTGAGCGGCAGCCGCTTCGTGCGCTTCTGCTACGCCGGCGCGACCGCCGACATGCACGAGGCGGTGGCGCGGATCAGCAGATGGCTGGCGGGGCGGGCGGGGTGATGGCGCCGGGACTTCGGACGCGCTGGGTTTCTACATCTTGGCGTGCAGCAGCGTTTTCCCTCCCCCTGCAAGGGGGAGGGTGGCGCCGAAGGCGCCGGGTGGGGGTCCCGCCTCCCCACGAGTTCAGTGTTTGTTGCGTGACCCCCACCGCCGACCCGCTTCGCGGGTCGACCGCCCCCTTGCAGGGGGAGGTAAAGCGGAGCGAACCTCAAAACTCGACGTCGAGCTCCTCGAGCTCGTCGGGCTCGGCTTTGGCGGCGGCCACCCATTCCTGCATCGCCGGCATCGCCATGACGGCGGCGCAATAGGCGGCGCAGTCGGGCTCGAGCGCCACGTCGTAGGTGGTGAAGCGCGTCACCACCGGGGCGAACATGGCATCCGCCATGCAGGGCCGGTTGCCGAACAGGTAGGGGCCGCCGGAGGCGGACAGGCATTCGCGCCAGATGGCGGTGATGCGGTCGATGTCGGCGCGCGCGCCGGCCCAGACCTTGAACCCCGGATAGTGCGCCTTGATGTTCATCGGCAGCGCCGAGCGCAGATTGCTGAAGCCGGAATGCATCTCCCCCGAGATCGAGCGGCAGCGGGCGCGTTCGGCCCGCGTCTTCGGCACCAGGCCGGCTTCCGGTTTGAGCTCATCGAGATATTCGGCGATGGCGAGCGTATCCCAGACCTTGACCCCGGCATGGGTCAGGCGCGGCACCAGGAAGGAGGGCGAGAGCAGCAGCAGCTCGGCCCGCACCGAGGGGTCGTCGCTGCGGCTCTGCTCCTCCTCGAAATCGAGGCCGGCCAATTTGCATAGGAGCCAGCCGCGCAGCGACCAGGAGCCGTAATTCTTGCTGGCTATCGTGAGTGTGGCTTCCGCCATGACCTTGGTTCCCCCTGTCCGAGCCGGCACGCGCGCCGAAAGGCGCTGGATTTGCTTTGCTGACGCACACCTCGAGCCGCGGCCGATAGCGGCGGCCGCCTGGTCGTGCGCCCCCGGCAAGGGTCGGCATCCCCAACCCAAGATAAATACCTCGCAGTGCAGCAAGAAATCCACTAGCTTTTATTCGCCGGGTTGAGCGTGAAGGGGTTAAGGGGGTCGTTGCCGTGTGCAGCGACGAAAATAACGTAATGCTCTACCAGGCATACCAGGCGCAGTCGGACGTCTTGGCTCCGGTTCGCATGCTGGCGGCGTCCGCCCTCAAGGCGATCGGCCAGCCGCTGTCCGACATCGCCGGCACCGCGCATCTGCGCAATCTCACCGCCGCCTACGAGCTGATCGCGCGCGCCGGCCTCACCCATGTGCGCCCGCCTTTCGGGATCGATCAGGTCAAGGTCGGCAACCGCGACGTGCAGGTGCGCGAGGAGCTCGCCGAGGTCACGCCGTTCGGCACGCTGCTGCACTTCAAGAAGGACATCGAGCAGGCGCAGCCGCCGGTCCTTCTGGTCGCCCCGCTGTCGGGCCATTTCGCCACGCTGCTGCGCGGCACCGTGCGCACCCTCTTGCCGGAGCACGACGTCTACATCACGGATTGGCACAATGTGCGCGACGTCGCGCCGAGCGAGGGCCAATTCGGCTTCGACGATTATGTCGCGCATCTGATCCACTTTCTCGAGGTGATCGGGCCCGGCGCCCACGTGGTGGCGGTCTGCCAGCCGTGCGTCGCCGCCCTGATCGCGGTCGCCGTGATGGCGGAGGCCGGCAACGCGGCGGCGCCGCGCAGCATGACCCTGATGGCCGGACCGATCGATCCGCGCGTCAACCCGACCAAGGTCAACAAGCTCGCCGAGGGGAAGCCGATCGAATGGTTCGAGAAGAACCTGATCGCCACGGTGCCGCTGCGCTACAAAGGCGCGTTCCGGCGCGTCTATCCGGGCTTCGTGCAGCTCGCCGCCTTCATGAGCATGAACATCGACCGGCATCTCAAGGCCCACCAGCGATCTCTACGACAATCTGGTCAAGGGCGAGATCGAGAAGGCGCAGGTGACCAAGAAATTCTACGACGAATATTTCGCGGTGCTCGACCTGACCGCCGAGTTCTACCTGGAGACCGTGCGCCTGGTGTTCCAGGAGTTCGCGCTGGCGCGCGGCGTGATCGACTTCCGCGGGCGGCGGGTCGACCCGCGCGCGATCCGCCGCACCATGCTGTTCACGGTCGAGGGCGAGCGCGACGACATCTGCGCGGTCGGCCAGACCGCGGCCGCGCACGACCTGTGCACCAGCCTGCGGCCCTACATGAAGCGCCATCACATGCAGCCGGGGGTGGGCCATTACGGCGTGTTCAGCGGCAAGAGCTGGGAGAACCAGATTTTCCCGATGTTGAAGAACGTGATCTTGGCGAGCGAGTAGGGCGCGTGCGAGCGTTGCGCGGACGCGTAGTCGCGTGCTTCAACCAAAGTGAATGGATCGTAGGGGCGGGCCTTGTGCCCGCCCGCCTCTCCGCGTACGCGGCCCGAGGGGCAACCACAAGGGTTGCCCCTACGAGTTCAGAGGCGTGCATCTCATTTGACGCGCCCTACAAGTGGGAGCTTCGCGGAAAAGAACAATGCCGCGACAGTATTGCCAGTGTGCGAGCGAAACCATAATTTCGACAATCGGTTAAGCGGATTTCCTGCGGTCCCGGGCGAGCGTTTCCCATTGTAAACAACAATAGATTCCGACCGTGAGGGGGCCCGCGGACCCGTAGGGCGCAATCGCTTTATTGCGCCGCTCGGCGAGGGTGTTGGCGCAATAAAGCGATTGCGCCCTACGAGCTGAATCGGCTCGCATTGATAAAACAATCAAAATACAAATAACCGCGGTTATCGAGGCGCAAATCGCGAGTTTCAATTTCACGAATGCACTGATTTGCGCGGTCGCGTCAAGCGCCCGCTTATGCCGTAGGGCGCAATCGCTTTATTGCGCCGCTCGGTGAGGCTGGTCGAGCACGCGCGCGC
This sequence comes from uncultured Alphaproteobacteria bacterium, assembly GCA_963744275.1. Lineage (GTDB taxonomy): Bacteria > Pseudomonadota > Alphaproteobacteria > Rhizobiales > Xanthobacteraceae > VAZQ01. The sequence goes on along the minus strand of CAVUSX010000007.1, from coordinate 280,986 downwards.
ATCTCACGGGCAGGGATGACGGGATCACGGCCCGGGCGCCCATTCGCGAACGCTTTCCGGATTTTGCGGACCTCATCGCGTCCGCGGATGCCGAAGCGTTCACGCGCCTGCGCGCCACCAAGCGCAGCCTCAAGCCGCGCAAACGTAGACCGAAGCCGCAGACCTAAACGGATGCGAGTAAATAAATGCACTGTCACCGTAATTATCAAGGGATTGCGAGCTCGGCGAGGCAGATGGCGCAATAAAGCGATTGCGCCCTACGAACCGGTCGCGCGTGCACCGCCCCGCCGCTACCGCAGCGCCGCCGCGATGTTGCCGCCGTCCACGGTGGTGACGTCGGCGGTGGTCTTGAGCGCCAGGGCCTGGGCCAGGAAGGCTTGCGCCACGTCCTCGGCGGTGACCTCGCGGCCGAGCAGGTTGCCGCTCATGTAATCCTTCTCGGTCAGGCCGCGGGCGGTCGAGCGCGAGGCGATCATCTCCTCGGTCAGCAGGCCCGAGCGCACCCGGTCGGCATTGACCGCGTTGGCGCGGATGCCCTCGGTGCCGTAGTCGAGCGCGTATTGGCGCACCAGGAACAGGGTCGCGGCCTTGGGCAGGCCGTAGGGGCCGAAGTTCAAGCCGGGATTGACCGCCTGCTTGGACACGTTGAACAACAGGCAGCCGCCGGTGCCCTGCGCCAGCATCACCTTCACGGCCGCCTGCGCGACGCGCTGGTGGCCGTAGAAATTGAGCTCGAAGCTCTTGCGCAACACCTCCTCGTCGACCTCGCCGATGCGGCCCTGCCAGGCCGCGCCCGCGTTCGAGACCGCGATGTCGACGCCGCCGAAATTCTCCACCACGCGCTCGAACGCCGTGCGCACCGAGGCGGCATCGGTCACGTCGCAGCGCACCGCCAGCGCCGTGCCGCCGACCGACTTGGCCTTGGCTTGGGCCGCGGCCTCGTCGAGATCGAGCAGCGCCACCTCGGCGCCCGCCGCCGCGAACGCCTTGGCGGTCGCGGTGCCGATGACGCCGGCCGCGCCGGTGACGACGGCGACCTGGCCGGCGAGCGGCTTCTCCTCGGCGGTGCCGAGCTTGGCCTGCTCGAGCGACCAATATTCCATGTCGAACATGTCGGCTTCCGGGATCGACTCGAACTGGCCGATCGCCTCGGCATCCGTGATGGTGGCGATGGCGGCCTCGGCGATGTCGGCGGCGATGCGGGCGTCCTTCTTGGTGCGCCCCATGCCGAACAGGCCGAGACCCGGCAGCAGGGCCACGCGCGGCAGCGGGTCGAGCATCCGCTTGATCGAGCCGACGCGGGCATTGTTGCGGGTGAAATAATCCTTGTAGCGCTCCACGAAGGTGAAGACCGCGCGCTGGGCATTGCGCTTGAAGGCATCCAGCCGGCCGTCCTCGGGCGCACGCAGCAGCAGCGGCCAGTTCTTGGTGCGGATGGTGTGGTCGGGGGTGGCGACGCCGGCCTGGCTGTAGCGCGCGACCTCGGCGCCGTTGACGAAGTTGAGGACCGCGGGGGTGGCGCGGAAATCGAGGATGAGCCGGCGCCAGGCGCCCTCGCTGCGCTCGTCCTTGGCGCTGCAGGCGCCGCGCAGGATGGGGGCGACCTGCGCGAGCGGCGCCACCGCCTGCGGCAACAGCGCGGTCCCGAACACCGCGACGCGGTTGCGCGAGAGCCGCTCCTCGGCGCGCGTGACCATCTCGATCATGCGCTCGTAGGCCTCCTGCGCGCTGGCACCGAAGGTGAAGATGCCGTGCTTGTGCAGGATCAGGCCCTCGACCGCGGGGGCGGAGGCGTAGATATCGGCCGCCCGCTTGGCGAGCGCGAAGCCGGGCATCACATAGGGAACCATGCCCATGCGCCCGTCGAAGGTCTCGGCGCACAAGGCCGCGGCGTTGGGCTGGTCGATCAGGCTGAGCACCGCGGTCGAATGGGTGTGATCGACGAACTTGTGCGGCAGGAAGGCGTGCAGCAGGGTCTCGACGGAAGGGTTGGGGGCCATCGGATCGATGAGGTTCTCGCGCTGGATGCGCACCATGTCCTCGTCGCTCAGCGCCGCGCGGGCGCGCAGCTTGCGCAGGCGCTCGAGCCGCACGGCCGGCAGCCCGGCCGGCTCGATCGCCGCCATGTCGCCGCCCGAGCCCTTGACGCACAGGACCTCGACCTCCTCGCCCAGGAGATCGCGCACGGTGGTCTTGACGGAGGTATTGCCGCCGCCGTGCAGCACCAGCGCGGGCTCGCGGCCGAGCAGCCGCGTCGTATAGATGCGCATGGCGAGATCGCTGCCGACGCCCTGGCGGGCGTAGCGATCGGCCAACGTCAGCGCGTCACGCTGGACAAAGCCGCTCTTCATCGCGCAAATCCCGCGGCGGAAACATGATCAGGGAGGGGCCGCCCCGCGATCGCTGCGGGACGGGGACCGTGTCCATCGTCGGAGATTGCGACGACCGAACATACCGACCGCGATCATCCCTTGCCGAGCACGCGCTTCCTCCACCAGCCGGCGCGCCGTGGCTGGGCGGCGTCCTCGCTCTCGCTGCTGCCGGCAGGCGCCGGTTGCTCCGGCGGCTCGGATTGCACACGTGCGAGCGGCGCCGGGGTGCTGGCCTCGCCGCCGAAATTGAAGGCGGTCGGTAGCCGGCTCGCGCACCGTAGAGCCGCGCCGCGGCGTCGGCGCCGCGCTTTCGGGCGGGACCGGCGCTGACGATGCGGCCGCTGGCTCGCGATACGGCGCCGGCTCGGGCTGGGCGCGCTCGACGCTCGGCTCACCATCGTCGCGCTGATAGGCGTTGGGCTGCTCATCCGCGCGTTCGCGGCTGGGCTGCGGCGCATGCTGCAGCATCTCTTGCTCCATCATCTCCGGATGCACCAGATCGCGCGGCTCCGGCTCGCTCTCCCGTGCCTCGCCATGGTGCATGCCGTCTTCCGCCAATTGCGGGGCGGAATCGGACGACTGCGGCAGCGCCTCGCCGTCGCGGCCGTGGCGACTGCGCCGGCCGCCGCGGCGTCCGCGCCGCCGCCGCCGCTTCTCGCCATCGGCTTGCGATTCGCCCGCCGCCTCGGGTCCGCCGAATTCCGTCTCGGCCTCGGCGTCGCTGCCGCCAACCGGCGGCTCGCGCTCATCGTCGCCGTGCGCCGCGACTTCGCGGGCCGCGACCGCTCCGGCGCCGTTCTCGGGCGCCGGCGCTTCGCCTTCGCGGCCCTCGGTGCCGCGCCGCCCGCGCCGCCGGCGCCTGCGCTTGCGTCCATTGCGCTCGCCTTCGCCCGGCGCGCTCTCGGCCGCCTGCCCGTTGCCGGCTTCCTCGTGCTCGTGCTCGTCCTCGCCGGGCTCGGCGGCCTCGCCGATCTCCTCGACGTTCCCGGACACCTCCTCGTCGAAATCCTCCGCCGCCTCGTCCTCGTCCTCCTCGATGACCGGAGCGATGGTGGTGGGCCGCACGGCCACCAGCGCCTTGGCCTGCTCGATGCTGTGGACCTGCTCGCCCTTCTCGATCACGTAGGAGACCTGGCCCGCTACCGTGGGGTCGGCATTCACCGTGATCAGGAGCTGAAAGCGCTCCTCGAGCTCGCGCAGATGGGCGCGCTTGTTGTTGAGCAGATAGAGCGCGGTCTCGGTGCGGGTGCGCACGATGAGATTGTGGGTGGCGCCCTTGAGCAGCATTTCCTCGATGGCGCGCAAGAGCTGCAGGGCGACCGAGGAGACCGAGCGCACATGGCCGGTACCGCCGCAATGCGGGCATTTCTCGGTCGAGCTCTCCAGCACGCTCGAGCGGATGCGCTGGCGCGACATCTCCAGGAGGCCGAAGTGCGAGATGTGCCCGACCTGGATGCGGGCGCGGTCGTGCTTGAGGGCCTCCTTCAGCCGGCGCTCGACCGTGCGGTTGTTGCGCTTCTCGTCCATGTCGATGTAGTCGATGACGATCAGGCCGGCGAGATCGCGCAAGCGCAGCTGGCGGGCGACCTCCTCGGCGGCCTCCATATTGGTCTTGAGCGCGGTATCCTCGATATGGTGCTCGCGGGTGGCGCGGCCCGAGTTGACGTCGATGGCGACCAGCGCCTCGGCCTGGTTGATCACGATGTAGCCGCCGGAGCGCAGCTGCACCACCGGCTGGAACATGGCGTCGAGCTGGCTCTCGATCCCGAAGCGGCCGAACATCGGCACGTTGTCGGTATAAGGCTTCACGTTCTTGGCGTGGCTGGGCATCAGCATGCGCATGAAATCGCGCGCGTCCCGGTAGGCCTCGGGGCCGGCGACCAGCACCTCGTCGATGTCCTTGTTGTAGAGATCGCGGATCGAGCGCTTGACCAGCGAGCCTTCCTCGTAGACCAGCATGGGGGCGGTGGATTTCAACGTGAGATCGCGCACCGTCTCCCACAGCCGCAGCAGATACTCGAAGTCGCGCTTGATCTCGGTCTTGGTGCGGCTGGCGCCGGCGGTGCGCAGGATCACGCCCATGCCTTCCGGCACCTCGAGCTCCTGGGCCACCTCCTTGAGACGCTTGCGGTCGACCGAATCGGTGATCTTGCGGCTGATGCCGCCGCCGCGCGCGGTATTGGGCATCAGCACCGAATAGCGGCCGGCCAGCGACAGATAGGTGGTGAGCGCCGCGCCCTTGGTGCCGCGCTCCTCCTTGACCACCTGCACCAGCATCACCTGGCGGCGCTTGATCACCTCTTGGATCTTGTATTGCCGCCGCATGCGCGACATGCGCTCGGGCACTTCCTCCATCGCGTCGGCGCCGCCGACCGATTCGACCGCTTCCTCCTCGCCGCCGGCGCCGTTGATCTCGGTGACGTTGTCCTCGCCGGCGCCGTGCTCGGGCGGGGCTGCGGCCGCGGATTCGTCGGCCGCGGCGCTCTCGGCCGCCTCCGCGCGTTCCTCGGCGCTTCCCGGAACGGGCTCGGCCGCGGCGCTCGAGGCGATCAGGTCGAGCTCCATCGGGGTCTCGCCGCCGGCATCGGCGTGCTCGCCGCCCATCGGCTGCTCGTAGGAGCGGCCGTGGCTCGGCGCCTCCTGGGCAGCCCTCCGGCGCGTCGCGCCGCTCGCGCGCATCCGATGGGTCGTGATCGCCGGCATCATCGGCCGGCGGTGCCATCACCTCGGAAGCCGCCGCCATGGCGGCGGTGTCGTCCGCAGCCGCTTCACGGTGGTCCGCTTCGTCATGCGAGTCGCCGTGGGCGTGGTCGCCATAGGCGTGGTCGTCGTGGGTGGCCTCGCCGTGGGACTCGACCGGGGCGCTCTTGATCTCGTCGCGCGGGCGGCTGGAGCGCCGCTCGCGGTGGGCGCGGCGGCCGGCGCGATTGTCGGCCTCGACCTCGGCGGCGCGCGCGGCGCGCTCCTCCTCGTCGATCAGCGCCTGCCGGTCGGCGACCGGGATTTGATAGTAGTCGGGGTGGATTTCGCCGAAGGCCAGAAAGCCGTGGCGGTTGCCGCCGTAATCCACGAAGGCGGCCTGCAGCGACGGCTCGACGCGCGTCACCTTGGCGAGATAGATGTTGCCGCGAAGTTGTTTACGGTTGGCGAACTCGAAGTCGAATTCCTCGACGCGGTTGCCACGCAGAACGACCACGCGGGTCTCTTCCGGGTGGGTCGCATCGATCAGCATTTTGTTGGGCATGGAAGAATCTCGTGATGGCACGCCGGCACGCGGCCGCCCATCGTCGCCTCGCGGGCAATGAGGAACGGCGCGACCAGGAAACGGCCTGATTGCGGTTGAATGGAAGGGCCTTCGCAGCACGTGAAAGCATCCCGGCGGGCGCGGCCGGGCTTGCGCGGAATGCGCAAACGCGGCCCATGGCGTCGCTGCGCGACGCGATGCTGCTGCGATGGGTTTGGCTCTCGACGCGCGGTCGTAGCATGACCTTCGGCCCGTGGCGGTGCGGCAGCGCTCGAGGCGCGGCCGTAGCTTCTCTCGGCCGATGGCTGTCGTCGCGGGCAGCTCGGCTGCGATCGCTCGCAGAAGCTGCCATCGAACCTGCAGGAGGTACCCGCGAGGCACCAGCCGCAAGCGACACCGATCATGCTCTACAAGGACATCGGCTTTGATCGCTCGCCGCCGTCACGCCGAATGCGTGACCAACGGCTCGCTGCTGCCGCTCAAGTCTCCTCCCGATGGTCGTCGGAGAGCGATCCCTGAGTGGCTGGCGGATGCCCAAACGCGGCACAACCGGAACTTTCAACCATCAGCAAGTCCTTCTTACGGCCGCATCGGCGCATTGGCAAGCAGCGTGAAGTTGCGGGCGGGCTTATCCCGGCACTTGCGCACGCAGTTGTGACCAAAGTCCTAGAGGAGGGCGCCCGACGACCCGATTGCGGTGGGAATCCGCCCCGAATGTCGGGGTTCCGGCCGCGGCGCGGCACCCCGCCGCCGCGCCCGGGCGGACCGGATCCGGCAGTCATTTAAGTGGCGGTTAACTATGCCCCCCTTAATGGGTTAAGGAGGTGCCCGGAGGGCTCGGAACTCGATGTCTGTCCGCGCGGCAAGCTTGCTGGTCTTCGTCGGTGCGGTCCTGCTCGGCATCCCCTGGGAGGCCGCGGCGGCCGACGCGACGGCTGCGCCCGCTGCCGCCACGCTGGCGCCTGCGGCGCTGGCGCCTGCGGTCACGGCCAGCGCACCGCCGCGACCGGTGTGCCCGCCGATGCGTTCAAGGATTTCCCGGTGGCGAGCGAGGTGCGCCTGGGCGGCGACGAGACGCAGACCCGGATGGTGGTCGATTTCAGCCAGAAGATCGAGCTGCGCGCCTTCACGCTCGCCGATCCCTATCGGGTGATCCTCGACCTGCCGCAGGTGGTGTTCCGGTTGCCGCCACAGACCGGGGAGAGCGGTCGCGGCCTGGTCAAGGCGTTCCGCTACGGGCTGATGATGACGGGCGGCTCGCGCATCGTGATCGACCTCACCCGGCCGGCCCGGGTCGACAAATCCTTCGTGCTCGATGCCACAGCGGATCAGCCGGCGCGGCTGGTGCTCGATCTCTCCGCGGTCGACCGGGATGCGTTCATGCGCACCATGGCGCTCGAGAATCGGGTGCGGGAACCGAGCCCCCGTGGCCAAGCCCGCAGCCCAAGACCGATGCGCGCCCGGTCATCGTGCTCGATCCGGGCCACGGCGGCATCGACAACGGCACCAAGGCGCCGAGCGGGGAGATGGAAAAGACCATCGTGCTCGAATTCGCCCTGCTGTTGCGCGACAAGATCGAGAAGGCCGGCAAGTACCACGTCGTCATGACCCGTTCGGACGACACCTTCGTGGCGCTCGCCGATCGGGTGGCGTTTGCGCGCGCGCAGCAGGCCGCGCTGTTCATCTCGATCCATGCCGACGCGCTGCCGCGCGGCGAGGGGGACGCGCAGGGGGCGAGCGTCTATACGCTGTCGGAGACGGCGTCGGATTCGGAGGCCGCGCGGCTGGCCGAGACCGAGAACCGGGCGGATGTGATCGCCGGCGTCGATCTCACCTACCAGCCCAACGACGTGGCCGACATCTTGATCGATCTCGCCCAGCGCGAGACCAAGACGTTCTCGGTGCAGTTCGCGCACGGGCTCATAGAATCCATGCGCACCGCGACCCGGATGCACAAGAACACGCTCAAGTCGGCCGGTTTCCGCGTGCTCAAGGCGCCCGATATTCCCTCGGTGCTGATCGAGCTCGGCTATGTCTCCAACCGGGCCGACCTCAAATCCCTGACCTCCGCCGACTGGCGCGAGCACACCGCCGATTCGATCGCCCAGGCCATCGATCGCTTCTTCGTCACCAGGCTCGCCGGGAGCAGCCGCGCAAGCGGCCAGAATTGAGCGCCATGGTGGCTAAGCGGCCTCAGTTTCAACATAAAACGGCGCGACTGAAACGGATGCATGGGGCCGGGAGGGTGCTGGCGGCAGGCGAAAAAACCTGCCAGATTCGGTCGGCTCGCGCGGCGCAGGCAACGGGACATCGGCCCATGAGACATCGGCCAATGAGACCTCGGCCCATGGAATGCCGGCCAATGGGACATCGGCGATGAGATTACTGCTGCGCTTCATGGGCTTCCTGTTCACGGCGGGAACGATCGTGTTCCTGGTCGGCGTCGCCGCGGTGGCCGGTCTCCTGTGGCATTACTCCAAGGATCTGCCCGACTATTCCCAGCTGGAGAACTACGAGCCGCCCGGTGATGACGCGCGTGCATGCCGCCGACGGCTCGCTGTTGGCCGAATATGCGCGCGAGCGGCGCCTCTATATCCCGATCCAGGCGGTGCCCAAGCTCGTCACCAACGCCTTCGTGGCGGCCGAGGACAAGAATTTCTACGAGCACAATGGCATCGATTTCCAGGGCATCATGCGGGCGGGCCTGGCCTTCCTGGAGAATTACGGCAGCGGCCGCCGTCCCCAGGGCGCCTCCACCATTACCCAGCAAGTGGCCAAGAACTTCCTGCTCAACAACGAATTGAAGTTCAGCCGCAAGATTCGCGAGGCGCTGCTCGCCATGAAGATCGAGCGGACGTTCTCGAAGCAGAAGATTCTCGAGCTCTACGTCAACGAGATCTATCTGGGCGCCGGCGCCTATGGGGTGGCGGCGGCATCGCTGGTCTATTTCGACAAGTCGGTGCACGAGCTGACCATACCGGAAGCCGCCTACCTGGCGGCGCTGCCCAAGGGACCCAACAACTACAATCCGTTCCGCCACCACGATGAAGCGGTCATTCGCCGCAATTACGTCATCGATCGCATGGCCGAGGATCACTACATCACGGCCGAGCAGGCCGAGGAGGCCAAGAAGGATCCCCTCAAGGTCACCCCGACGCGGGCCACGGGGGCACACATCGTCTCGGCCGAATATTTCGCCGAGGAGGTGCGCCGCTACATCGCCGACAATTACACCGAGCAGAAGCTCTACGAGGGCGGGCTGTCGGTGCGCACCACCCTCGATCCCAAGCTGCAGCTGGTGGCGCGCAAGGCGCTGATCGACGGCCTGGTGCGGTTCGACGAGACCCAAGGCTATCACGGCGCCGTCTCCAAGCTCGATCTCGCCGCCGGCGAGTGGGGCGCCAAGCTCGCGGATGTGAGGGCCTTGGCCGATGTCGCGCCGTGGCGGCTGGCGGTGGTGCTGGACGCCGGCGATCAGGCGGCCCGCGTCGGCCTGCAGCCCGGCCGCGATCCGGTCGGCGCCGTCCTCAAGGAGCGCGAGACCGGGACGGTCGCGCTCGACGCCGTGAAATGGGCGAAGTCGCCCGCCGTCAAGAACGTGACCAAGGTGAGCCAGGTGCTCGGCGCCGGCGATGTCGTCTATGTCGAGCCGGTGGCCGGCAAGGACGGCCAGTACCGCCTGCGCCAGGTGCCCGAGATCTCGGGCGCCATCATGGCCATGGACCCCTATACGGGGCGCGTATTGGCGATGGTGGGCGGCTTCTCCTACGACCAGAGCCAGTTCAACCGCGCCACCCAGGCGCTGCGCCAGCCGGGCTCCTCGTTCAAGCCCATCGTCTATTCGGCGGCGCTCGACAACGGCTACACGCCCTCGAGCATCGTGCTCGACGGGCCGCTGGAGATCGATACCGGCAGCGGCATCTGGCGGCCGGAGAACTACGAGCAGAACTACCTCGGCCCCTCGACGCTGCGCACCGGCATCGTGCATTCGCGCAACCTGATGACGGTGCGCCTGGCGCAGGACATCGGCATGCCGCTGATCGGCGAATATGCCAAGCGCTTCGGGGTCTACGACAATCTGCCGCCCTATCTGTCCTATGCGCTCGGCGCCGGCGAGACCACGCTCATGCGCATGGTCGGCGCCTATGGAATGATCGACAACGGCGGCCGCAAGATCCAGCCGACCCTGATCGATCGCATCCAGGACCGCTACGGCCGCACCATCTACCGGCACGACCAGCGCGAGTGCCGCGGCTGCGACGCCGCGAAGTGGACGAACCAGAACGAGCCGACCCTGCTGGACAAGCGCGAGCGGGTGATCGATCCCATGACCGCCTACCAGATCACCTCGATCATGGAGGATGTGCCGATCCGCGGCACCGCGGCGGCCTCCGGCATCAAGGAATTGGGCAAGCACATTGCCGGCAAGACCGGCACCACCAACGACGAGAAGGACGTCTGGTTCATCGGCTTCTCGCCCGATCTCGTGGTCGGCGTGTTCATGGGCTACGACAAGCCGCGCCATATCTCGAACACCGCCACCGGCGGCGCGCTCGCCGCCCCCATCTTCCGGGATTTCATGAAGGTCGTACCTGGCCGACAAGCCCAACGTCCCGTTCCAGGCGCCGGTCGGCATCAAGCTCGTCCGCGTCAATGTGAAGAGCGGAATGCGCGCCGGCCCGGGCGACCCGCCCTCGCAGGTGATCACCGAAGCCTTCAAGCCCGGCACCGCGCCGCCCGACAGCTACTCGGTGGTCGGGGTCACCGATCCGGATGGCCGGCCGCTGACGGTCTCGCCGGAGGCCGATCGCGCGGTGCGCGGGGTCGGCGGGCTGTATTGATCCGGCGCGATTGAATTGTGCTTGCCGGATCGCCAACTCCTTCCTATGCAAGGTTCCTATTCAAGCCGCCGCGTCCCCGCGGCCACCAACGGAAGACGTCATGCGCGCGGAAATCCAGAATATCGTCGATGAGATCAAGCAGTCGGTCGTGCTGCTGAGGAGGCATCTTTGACGTCGACCGGGCGCGCACACGCCTCGCCGAGCTCAACCGCGAGGCCGAGGATCCCAATCTCTGGAACGACCAGCAGCGCGCCCAGCGCGTGATGCAGGAGCGCACCGCGCTCGAAAGCCAGCTCACCGCCATCGGCCGCGTCGAGCAGGATCTCGACGACCAGGTCACCATGATCGAGCTCGGCGAGGCCGAGAAGGACAAGCAGGTCATTGCCGACGCCGAGGCGGCGCTCAAGCGGCTCAAGACCGAGGTCGCCCGCCGCGAGCTCGAGGCGCTGCTCTCCGGCGAGGCCGACGCCAACGACTGCTATGTCGAGGTCCATGCCGGGGCCGGCGGCACCGAGAGCCAGGATTGGGCCAACATGCTGCTGCGCATGTATACGCGCTGGGCCGAGCAGCACGGCTACAAGGTCGAGTTCATGGAGGAGACCGAAGGCGAGGAGGCCGGCATCAAGTCGGCCACCATCCAGGTCAAGGGCCACAACGCCTATGGCTGGCTCAAGACCGAGAACGGCGTGCACCGGCTGGTGCGCATCTCGCCCTTCGATTCGAACGCGCGCCGGCACACCTCGTTCGCGAGCGTGAAGGCCTATCCGGTCATCGACGACCGCATCGTGGTCGACATCAAGGAAGCCGACGTGCGCACCGACACGCTGCGCTCGAGCGGCGCCGGCGGCCAGCACGTCAACAAGACCGAATCGGCGATCCGCCTCACCCACATCCCGACCAATATCGTGGTCTATTGCCAGAACGACCGCTCGCAGCACCGCAATCGCGCCCAGGCCTGGCAGATGCTGCGCGCGCGCCTCTACGAGCTCGAGCTGAAGCGGCGCGAGGAAGCGGCCGCCATCGAGAACGCCGGCAAGACCGATATCGGCTTCGGTCACCAGATCCGCTCCTATGTGCTGCAGCCCTACCAGATGGTGAAGGACCTGCGCACCGGCGTTTCGACCTCCAACACCGGCGGCGTGCTCGACGGCGACCTCGATCCGTTCATGGAGGCGGCGCTGGCCCAGAAGGCCTTCGGCGGCGCCCCGGCCGAGGTCGCGGACGTGGAGTAGGGCGCAGGCGCGTAGGGCGCAGGCGCGTACCGCGCAATCGCTTTATTGCGCCGTCTGCCGCGGGGCAAGGCATTGCGCGCCGGAGAGGCTGCCGGCGCAATAAAGCGATTGCGCCCTACAAGCGATTGCGTCCTGCTCGGTTTCCTTTCGGCCCTATTTCTGAAATAATCAACTCAAGCGGCACGCAAGAGAAGCCAACGCCATGGCGGTTTGGACGGCACGTTCGCTTGGTGTCTTGCTCGCGATCGGCCTCCTCGCCGGCGTCGCCTCGGCGCAAGCCCAAACCTACCCGAGCAAGGTCATCAACATCGTGGTGCCGGCGCCGCCCGGCGGCGTGACCGATACGCTCGGGCGCATGCTGGCGCAGCGCTTCGCGCAGGTCTGGGGCCAGCAGGCCATCGTCGAGAACCGGGCCGGCGCCAACAACATCATCGCCGCCGAATTTGTCGCCAAGGCGCCGCCCGACGGCCACACGCTGCTGATCGGCCCGGAAGTGACCTTCGTGGCCAATCCGAGCCTCTATGCCAAGCTGCCGTACGACATCAAGGATTTCACCCCGATCGTGGGGCTCGTGCTCATCAATCACGGTCTCATCGTGCATCCATCGCTGCCGGTGCACAGCGTGCCGGAGCTGATCGCCTATGCCAAGCAACACCCGGGCGAGCTCAATTACGGAACCTACGGGATCGGCTCGACCGCGCATTTGAACATGGAATTGCTCCAGACGCTGACCGGGACCCGGATGGTTCCCATTCACTACAAGGGTGCGGCGCCCGCCATGACCGACGTGATCGCCGGCCACATCCAGCTCATGTATGTGAGCGCCGCGAGCGCGGTGCAGCCCGCCGCCGCCGGCCAAGTCCGTTTCCTTGCCGTTGGCTCCGCCGAGCGCATGAAGCTGTTGCCCGATGTTCCGACCGTGGCGGAAGGCGGGGTTCCGGGCTACCGGGCGGTGTCCTGGTTCGGCCTGTTCGCGCCCGCCGGCACGCCGCGGCCGGTGGTCGATGAGATCAACGGCGAGGTCCGCCGCTTCTTCGCCGATCCGGCGGTGCGCAAGAACTTCCTCGATCCGCAATTGTTCGAGCCGATCGCCGGCACGCCGGAAGAGCTGTCGGACTATCTGCAGTCCGAAGCGGTGAAATGGAGCAAGGTCATCCGCGAGGCCGGCATCAAGGGCGAGTGAGTGTGCAGACTGTCATGGCCGGACCCTCGGATCGGGTCCGAGGGCATGCTTGTTCCGGCCATCTCGCTTAGATGGGCACGTCGGTGCGTCCCTTATCGGGATCGCCGGGACAAGCCCGGCGATGACACCGGTGCGGAGGAAAGTCCCGCCGCTTTAATCCGGCGCCCGCAACCGATACCCCACTCCCGTCTCCGTCAATATGTATTGCGGGCGCTCCGGATCGGCCTCGATCTTTTGCCGCAGCTGCCGCACATAGACGCGCAGATATTGCGCGTCGGTCAGCTCGTCCCACAATTCGCCGAGCAGGAAACGGTGGGTCAGCACCTTGCCGGCATGCTGCACCAGCACGCGCAGCAGCTCGTATTCCTTGGGCGAGAGCTTCACGTCCTTGTCGCCGATCTTGACGATGCGCCGCACCAGGTCGACCGTGAGCTCGCCGAGGCGAAAGACCGGCCGCTCGCCGTGCGCCTGCAGCTGATGGCGCAGCGCCGCGCGCAGGCGGGCGAGCAATTCGTCCATGCCGAACGGCTTGGTGAGGTAGTCGTCGGCCCCGAGATCGAGCGCCTGCACCTTGCCGGCTTCGTCGCCGCGGCTGGACAGAACCACGATCGGGACGCTGTCGTCGCGCGCGCGGATCATCCGCAACAATTCGTGCCCCGCGATGTCGGGAAGCCCGAGATCGAGGATGACCAGATCGGGCTTCTTTCCCATGAGCTCGAGCGAGGTCTTTCCGTTCGACGCTTCCAGCACCTCGTAGCCTTGGGTGGACAAGCCCATGCGCAACAGCTTGCGGATGGGCGGCTCGTCGTCGATCACCAGGATCTTGAGGGGAGCGGCGCTCACCGGGCCGTCCCGGTGTTGTCGGCCGCGGCGGGAACCGGCAGCCGGATGGTGAACGCCGCGCCGGGACGGTCGGTGCGGTTCGCCGCCGTGATGGTGCCCTGCATGGCTTCCACGAAGCCGCGCGAGATCGCGAGCCCGAGCCCGGTCCCGGCGCGCACGTGATCACCCTTCTGGGCGCGATGGAATTTGTCGAATATGGTCTCGAGATCGGCCGCCGGGACGCCTTCGCCCTCGTCCAGGATCTGCAGCACGACCGTCTCGCCCTCGCGCCAGCTCAGGATGCGGATGGTGGAGCCCTCGGGCGAATATTTGGCGGCGTTGTCCAATAGATTGAACAGGACCTGCTCGAACAGGACGGCATCGAGCGCGAGCATCGGCAGTCCGGCGGCCAGCTCCAGCTCCACGTGGTGACCCGCCAGGATCTTGCCGGCGCGCCGCAGCGCGCTGCCGACGATCTCGCCGACGTCGTGCAGCGCGGCGTTGGGAGTGATGGCGCCGGATTCGAGCTTGGTCATGTCGAGCAGGTTGGCGATGAAGCGGTTGAGCCGCTCCGACTCGTCGATGACGGTGGCGAGCAGCTCGGCCTTCTGGGCGTCGGTCAAGGCCTGCGCAAGATCGCGCAGCGTGCCGGCCGCCCCCAGCACCGCCGCCAGCGGGGTCTTGAGATCGTGCGAGATCGAGGTGAGGAGGGCGGAGCGCAAACGGTCGGTCTCCGCCGTGCGCCGCGCCCCCTCCAGGTCCTCGACCAGATGGACGCGCTCGATGGCCAGCGCCCCCTGGTCGATCAAGGCATCGAGCAGCCGGCGCTGATCGGGGGTGAGGATCGGCCCCGGCTTGTCGCTGTCGATGCCGACGATGCCGATGCTGCCGCGGCCGGTGCGCATCGGCAGGAACAGGCGCCTGGCGCCCGGCAGGGTATCGGAGCCGCGCCCGGCGGAGCGGTTGTTCTCCCAGACCCAGTTGGCGGCGGCGAGATCGGCCTCGCCCAGCGTGTCCTCGGGCGGATAGCCCGCCTTCACCGCAATGGCACCGTTCTCCGGCAGCAGCAGCACGACCCGCACGTTCAGCATCAGGGCGGTCTGATAGGCGGTGGCCCACAGCACGTCGTCGAGCGTGCCGGCGCCGGCGAGCTTGCGGCTGAAGGCGTAAAGAGATTCCAGCGTGCGCACGCGACCGTGCGCGATCACGGTCTGGCTGCGGCTGCGCGCGGCGACATGCGAGACGATGACGGCCACGATCGTGAACAGCACGAAGGCGGCGACATTGACCGGATCCGTGATGGTGAAGGTGTAGATCGGCGGCAGGAAGAAGAAATTGTAGCAAAGCGATGCGGCGACGCTGGCGGTGAGCGAAGGCAATAGCCCATAGCGGATGGCGATGACCACGATCGCGGTCAGGAACACCAGATCGACGGTCTCGATGCCGCCGAGCAGGTGCTGGATCAGCTCGGCCAGCCCGAGCGCGACGCCGACCGCCAGGACGGCGGCCAGATAGGGCAGGGGGTCGAAGACCGGGGCGTGCTCGGCGGTGCGGATGGTCTTCTTGGGCAGCGGCTCGCCGGCGAGCTGATCGCCGGCGATCACATGCACGCTGATGTTGCCGCTCTTGCGCACCAGGTCGTGCACCACCGAGCCATGCAGGATCTCGAACCAGCGCGCGCGGGTCGACTTGCCCATCACGATCTGGGTCACGTTGTTGTCGTGGGCGAAACCGAGCACGTCGTCGGCGATATGGCGCGCGCTCGCCGGGATGGTGATGCCTTCGCCGCCCAGCCGCTCGGCCAGCCGCAGCGTGTCGGCGATCCGGTCGCGCTCCTCCTCGCTCAATTGCTGGCTGCGCGGGGTCTCGATGCAGAGCGCGGTGAACGGCGCATGCAGCCGGTCCGCCAGACGCTTGGCGTAGCGCACCAGGCCGGCCGCGCGCGGGTCCTCGCTCACGCAAACCAGGATGCGCTCGCCGGCGGGCCACGGCCCCGAGATCGCGTGCGCCTGCATCTCCGCGAGCAATTGCTCGTCCACCCGGTCGGCGGTGCGGCGCAGCGCCAGCTCGCGCAGCGCGGTGAGCTTGGCGGGCGAGAAGAAATGTTGCAGCGCGCGCTCCGCCTGCTTGGGAACGTAGACCTTGCCCTCCTTGAGGCGCTGGATCAGATCGTCGGGCGTGAGATCGACCAGCTCGACCGCATCGGCGCGATCGAACACGGAATCCGGCACGGTCTCGCGCACCCGCACATGGGTGATCTGCGCGACCACGTCGTTCAAGCTTTCGATGTGCTGGATATTGACCGTGGTGTAGACGTGGATGCCGCGGCTCAGCAGCTCCTCGACGTCGAGGTAGCGCTTGGGATGGCGGCTGCCGGGCGCATTGGTATGGGCGAGCTCGTCGACCAGGACGATCTGCGGGCGGCGGGCCAGGATGGCGTCGAGGTCCATCTCCTCGAGCCACTGGCCCTTGTATTCGAGCCGCCGGCGCGGAACGACCTCGAGGCCCTCCAGGAGCGATTCCGTCTCCCGGCGGCCGTGGGTCTCGACGATGCCGACGACGATGTCGTAGCCGTCCTTCTTGCGGGCGCGGGCCTGTTGCAGCATCTCGTAGGTCTTGCCGACGCCGGGGGCGGCGCCGACGAAGATCCGCAGACTGCCGACGCGCTTGTCCTCCCGCCGGGCCGCTTCGAGCAGCGCCTCCGGCGATGGTCGCTGATCAGCGTCGCGCCGCTGTTCCGACATCAGGGCTCATGCGTTCCGCCGGCTGGGTCGCACCGGACCAATTCACGACATTAGCATGATCCGGCCCGGGTTACGGCAGACCGGAGATCTAACGCGCGATTTCGTAGGGTGGCAGGCCATTGCTACGTCGATGCTGCACGCGTGCGCGCGTGCCCACGCGCGGCCCGCTGACGCGTGGGCAAAGTTGCGCAGCTTCGGTCTATCGCAGTGCGGGCAATTTTGCCGCCCTACAGTGTTCAGGAATCGATCCACGTCGTCGCGCTGCGTCGAGCGCCAGATTGAGGGCCAGCACGTTGACGCGGGGCTCGCCCAGCAGGCCGAAGAGACGACCCTCGGTCTGTTGGTCGACCAGCGCCCGCACGCGATCTTCCGGCAGGCCGCGGGCCTTGGCGACGCGCGGGACCTGGAACAAGGCGGCCGCCGGAGAGATGTGCGGATCGAGCCCGCTGCCGGAGGTCGTGACGAGGTCGACCGGGACCGGCATCGAGGGGTTCTCGGCCTTGAGCTTGTCGACGTCGCCCTGCAGGCGATCGGCCAGCATCTTGCTGGTCGGGCCGAGGTTCGACCCGCCCGAATTGGCCGCGTTGTAGGGCGCGTCCACGTTCTTGGTCGGGTCCTTCGGATCGGGCGTGTTGGTGGCGGAGGGCCGGCCGTGGAAATATTTGTCGTCGGTGAACACCTGGCCGATCAGCTCCGAGCCCACCACCATGCCGTCGCGCTCGATGAGGCTGCCTTGCGCCTGGTGCGGGAACAGCACCTGCGCGATCCCGGTGATCGCCAGCGGATAGGCGAGCCCGGTGATGAGGGTGAGCGCGACCAGGATCACGATCGCGGGGCGGATTTCCTTCAACATGGTCTTTCTCCTCAAACCAGATGCAAGGCGTTGACCGCGAGGTCGATGGCCTTGATGCCGACGAACGGAATGATGACGCCGCCGACGCCGTAGATCAGCAGGTTGCGCTGCAACAGCGGGCCGGCGCCGATCGGCCGATAGCGCACGCCCTTGAGGGCGAGCGGAATGAGCGCGATGATGATCAGCGCATTGAAGATGATGGCCGACAGGATCGCGCTCTCGGGCGTTACGAGGTGCATGATGTTGAGCGCCTGCAGCTGCGGATAGAAGGCCAGGAACATCGCCGGGATGATGGCGAAGTACTTGGCCACGTCGTTGGCGATCGAGAAGGTGGTGAGCGCGCCGCGCGTCATCAACAGCTGCTTGCCGATCTCCACGATCTCGATCAGCTTGGTCGGGTTGAAGTCGAGATCGACCATGTTGCCGGCCTCGCGGGCGGCCTGCGTGCCGGTGTTCATGGCGACGCCGACATCCGCCTGCGCCAGCGCCGGCGCGTCATTGGTGCCGTCGCCGCACATGGCGACCAGCTTGCCCTTGGCCTGCTCGTCGCGGATGAGCCGCAGCTTGTCCTCGGGGGTGGCCTGGGCGAGGAAATCGTCCACGCCGGCCTCCGCCGCGATCGCGGCCGCGGTCATCGGATTGTCGCCCGTGATCATGACGGTGCGGATGCCCATGCGGCGCAGCTCGGCGAACCGCTCGCGGATGCCGCCCTTGATGATGTCCTTGAGGTGGATGATGCCGAGCAGCTTGCCGTCCCGGGCGACCGCGAGCGGGGTGCCGCCCGATTTCGCGATGCTGTCCGAGATCGTCTGGATCTCGCGGGCAACCTCGGCGCTGACGGCCGGCTGCAGCGCCCGCACGGTGGCGCCGACCGACACCGGCGGCGCATTGAGGAACCCCAGGATGGCATCCACCGCGCCCTTGCGCACCCAGGAGCCGCCGACCTCGACGCCGCTCATGCGGGTCTGCGCCGAGAACGGGATGAAGTTGGCTTTCACCTCGGCGAGATCGCGGCCGCGCAGGCCGTATTTCTCCTTGGCCAGCACCACGATGGAACGGCCCTCGGGGGTCTCGTCGGCGAGCGAGGCGAGCTGTGCCGCGTCGGCCAATTCCTGCTCGGTCACGCCGCGCAGCGGCTTGAACTCGGTCGCCTGCCGGTTGCCGAGCGTGATGGTGCCGGTCTTGTCGAGCAGCAGCGTGTCGACGTCGCCGGCGGCCTCGACCGCGCGCCCCGACATCGCCAGCACGTTGAAGCGCACCAGCCGATCCATGCCGGCGATGCCGATGGCGGAGAGGAGCGCCCCGATGGTGGTCGGGATGAGGGTCACGAACAGCGCGACCAGGATCACCACCGACACCGCGCCGCCCGCATAGGTCGCGTAGCTCGGAATGGTCGCGGTGGCGAACACGAAGATGATGGTGAGGCCGATGAGCAGGATGTTGAGCGCGATCTCGTTCGGGGTCTTCTGCCGCTCGGCGCCCTCGACCAGCTTGATCATGCGGTCGATGAAGGTCGAGCCCTGGGCGGCGGTGATGCGCACCCGCACCCAGTCGGAGATGACCTGGGTGCCGCCGGTGACGGCCGAGCGGTCGCCGCCGGATTCGCGGATGACCGGCGCCGATTCGCCCGTGATCGCGGCTTCGTTGACCGAGGCGATGCCTTCGATCACCTCGCCGTCGGAGGGGATCATGTCGCCGGCCTCGACCAGCACGACGTCGCCGATCTTGAGGTCCATGCCGGGCACCAGGCGGATGCTCTTGCGGTCGGAGCCGGTCAGGAGCTTGGCCTGCGTCTCCGTGCGCGTGCGCCGCAGCGTCTCGGCCTGCGCCTTGCCGCGCCCTTCGGCGACGGCTTCGGCGAAATTGGCGAACAGCACCGTGAACCACAGCCAGACGATGATCTGGACCTCGAACAGGAGATGCGTGCCGCCGGTCACCAGGTCGCGGATCAGGATGATGGTCACCAGCACGGTGACCACCTCGAGCACGAACATGACCGGGCTCTTGATCAGCGTGCGCGGATCGAGCTTGACGAAGGAGGCGCCGATCGCCGGCCAGACGATCTTGGGATCGAGCAGCGCGGAGGCGGCCGAGCGCTTGCGGGTGGATGAGGATTCCATGGCTTTAACTCCGAAGAGGTCCGATCAGTAAAGGGTGTTCGCGCGCATCGCCAATTGCTCGACGATGGGTCCGAGCGCGAGCGCCGGGAAGAAGGTGAGGCCGCCGACGATCAGGACCACGCCGGTGACGAGACCGATGAACAGGCCGCCGGTGGTCGGGAACGTGCCGGAGGAGGCCGGAACGACCTTCTTGGCGGCGAGCGCGCCGGCGATCGCCATGGCCGGTATGATCATCCAGAAGCGGCCGACGAACATCGCGACCGCGCCGGTGAGATTGTAGAACGGCGTGTTGGCGGAGATGCCGGCGAACGCCGAGCCGTTGTTGCCGGTGCTGGAGACGTAGAGATAGAGGATCTCGGTGAAGCCGTGCGGCCCGGCATTGTTGGTGGCGGCGACCGCCGAGGGAACGATGGTGGCGACCGCGGTCCAGCCCAGATACATCAGCGGCAGGACCAGGATGGCGAGCATGGCCATCTTGACCTCCTTGGCCTCGATCTTCTTGCCGACATATTCAGGCGTGCGGCCCACCATCAGGCCGGCCACGAAGATCGCGATGATCACGTAGAGCAGCATGCCGTAGAGGCCGGCGCCGACGCCGCCGATGATGATCTCGCCGAGCTGGATGTTGATGAGCGGGATCATGCCGCCGATGGCGGTGAAGGAGTCGTGCATGGCATTGACGGCGCCGCAGGAGGCGGCCGTGGTGATGACGGCGAACAGGGCGGAGCCGACGATGCCGAAGCGGACCTCCTTGCCCTCCATGTTGCCGCCGCCGAGGCCGAGCATGTCGAGCATGGTGGTGCCGTGCGCCTCGGCCGCGTAGCAGACGGTGACGCCGGCGAGGAACAAGACGCCCATCACGGCGAAGATGGCCCAGCCCTGGCGCTGGTTGCCGACCATGCGGCCGAACACGTTGGTCAAGGCCGCGCCGATCGCGAAGATCGAGATCATCTGCACGTAGTTCGACAGCGCGGTCGGGTTCTCGAACGGATGCGCCGCATTGGCGTTGAAGAAGCCGCCGCCGTTGGTGCCCAGCATCTTGATGGCGATCTGGGAGGCGACCGGGCCGACCGCGATGGACTGCTTGGCGCCTTCGAGCGTCATGGCGTCCACATAGGGGCCGAGCGTCTGCGGGATTCCGGTCCAGACCAGGAACAGCGCATAGGGAACGCAGATCGGGATCAGGATGTAGAGCGTGCAGCGGGTGATATCGACCCAGAAATTGCCCACCGTCTTGACCGAGGCGCGCGCGAAGCCGCGGATCAGCACCACCGCCAGCACGATGCCGGTCGCCGCCGACAGGAAATTCTGGTGCGTCATGCCGAGCATCTGCACCAGATAGGACAGCGTGCTTTCGCCGCCGTAGTTCTGCCAGTTGGTGTTGGTGATGAAGCTGACCGCCGTGTTGAAGGACAGATCCTCGGAGACCGCGGACTGGCCGGCCGGATTGAACAGGTCCTGCAGCGGCAGCAGCGCCTGGGCGCGCATCAGGACATAGAGGATCAGGAAGCCGCCGGCGTGAAAGATCAGCATGCCGACGACGTACATCACCCAGGTCTGCTCGCGGCGCTCATCGACGCCGGCGGCGCGGTAGAGCAGCGTCTCGACCGGGCGGAAAAGCGGCGACAGAAGCGTGCGCTCGCCGTTGAAGACGCGCGTCATATAGGCGCCGAGCACCGGGATGATCGCCACGATGATCGCGCAATAGAGCAGAATTTGAATCCAGCCGATGACGGTCATGGTCGTTCCAGCCTTTTGTTGGAAAAGCTCAAGCTGTCAAAACAGCCCTGTGAACAGGCTGTCGACAGCCCCGGCTGTCAGAACAGCTCCGGCCGAAGCAGGGCGTAGACGAGGTAGAACATGAGCCCCGCGGTCACGAGGCCGGCGAGCGAATAATCGAAGATCATGGCAGGGGTCCCCTTACAGTCGGTCGCAGGCGATGGTGTAGCCCACCGAGACGGCGAAAAAGGCGAGCCCGAGGGCCAACATGATGATGTCCATCATTTGCTTGCTCCTAGCGGTGAACGGAACAGGGCATTGTCATCTGTAGGGGCGCGCGATGCGGCGATTTTGATTTGCATCAAGAGCGCGCCGACTCTTTCACCCTGCTCGATCGGGTGTCAGTTGCCACCGAGCGGATATTTTTTCGAGAGGGAAGCGAGCGCGCCTTTATAGGAATTCTCATATAGAGCGGATGACAGAAGGATGACGGTGACCACGCCGTCGCTGCCGGCAACCAATTGAGATGTCGGCTGAATTGACTGACTTCTGCCGTCCGCGGATGCGAACGCCGGCCATCCGTGATCGCGGAATCAGGGAAACAGCCGCAGGTCGTCACCGGGGCATCACAGTGGCGCCTGATCCCGCCCGCGTAAGCTTGAAAGGTCAGCGAAGATCAGCGGCGCGCAAAGCCCCGCGATCCAAGCCAAACCCCACTCGGGATATCCTACCTTGGTCAGCGTCCCGGCGATCAGGATCATGCAGACTGGCATCGACGCAACGCCGCGATCGAAGAGGTTCTTGATAGTCCGGTTCATGACGGCCTCCGTGCTGGAGTGCACGTGCATTTGGGCACGGACGAACAGGAATGTGTTGCGATTTGTCAAATGGCCGCCTGATTTCGGCGGCCGGAAGTGACGTAAATCCGCTGGGTCAATCGCTTTTCGCCGCCATGTAAATCAGCGTTCTTCTTCATCGCGTCCCGCTCTCGGCACAACCGCCGCACATCGTCGTCACAGCTTGATCCAAGTCAGCTCATGCTTGTTGTGATGCAGGTGCAGCAGCCGCGATCCCGGGATCGCAGCAAGCTGCCGCGCCGTCTCGAAATCGGTCGCGCCCTGGAATTTGACCGTGCACACGAAGCGGCGGACGTCGCCGGCCGCGAGCCATTTCTGCACCAAAGCGAGCAGCCGCTTGGGGTAGCAAACGACGTCGCAGAACAGCCAATCGACCGGTCCGACCGTGCGTGGATCGAGCGCGAACGCGCTGCCTCTTCGAAATTCGATGCCCGGCAGCCCGGCGAGCCGCTCATCCAAGGCGGCCTTGTCGATGCTGAGGACGCGCGCGCCGAGCTGTTGCAGGACGAAGGTCCAGCCGCCCGGGCTCGCCCCGAGATCGAGGCAAAGCTCACCCGGCTTGGGCCGCTCGTCCAGGAGCGTGAACAGCTCCCAAAGCTTGAGGTAGGCGCGGCTGGGCGGCGCCGCACGGTCCTCGACGAAGTGCACCTCGCCATTGGGGAAGGGGCTCGAGCAATGCGGGCGAGGCGAGGATCGTGTCCGCATCGATCAATGTCCAGGAGCCGAGCGGCGCCTTGGGGGCGCCGGCGCCGAAGACGATCGGCTTGGCCGAGACTTTCGGCAGCTTCTCCTCGATCAGCGCGGCGCGACGATGAAATGCATGGGAGTAGAGGGCCCAATTGCGCTGGATGGCGCGGAGCTTCTTCGCCGCATCCCCGATCGAGGCGACCGGTATTCGAACGGGATCGCACCAGACATTGGCCGCCCAGGCCACCGGCTTGGCCGGCCCATTTGCCAGAACCAGCCGGCCATGGACCTCGCCGACGGCGTCCCCCAGCTCGTCGCGAAGCTCGGTCAGGAAGCCCTCCGGGGCGAGATATCCGACGAGCCCCTCCGGCAATGAAGCTGCACCCAACCCAATCCCCGCTGCGCATTGCCGACCATGGACCGGTGGCAGCCCGGACAAATCCTAGTTTGGCACGGACGTCAAACGCGGCCAATCCGTGCCGGAGCTCGGAAATAGAAAACTCATAAGCGCCCCGAGGCTGAAGATCGAAATTGATCCCGAGCGCCTGCATGCGGCCGAGTCGGTAATTGTGGCCAGGTGAAAGGATCAGGCTTTGGGAATAGGGACCCCGGTCGAGCTCCTATAAATCGAGCCGCCGATCTTTATGAAACCCCTATACCGCCGCTCGACCGCTCATCTCGCATCTATATGACATTTTCGCCATCTTCCATCGGTGGCCATCACAGGCCGCGCATGAGATGGAGAGGGTTCATGTTCTTCGGGCGGGATGCGGGTGGTCTCTTGGTCGAGCTGCAGGATCGGCTGCGGCTTGCGCAGGCCGTCACGCCCGATCTGATGGCGGGGATCGTCGCCGGCGCCTGCACCCGGCTCGCCATGCCGGGCTGCGCCTCCAGGGCCGCAAAGATCGATCGGCTGGTCGAATTGGAGGCTTGGACCGAGGCGGCGCTGGCGCTGGTCGAGCTCGAATTGCCGCAATGGCGGCTGCGCCGGCTGGTTTGCGAGGAGGGCTATTGGCTCTGCTCGCTCAGCAAGCAGTGGAACCTCCCGGCCTGGCTCGGCGACAATGCCGAAGCCCGCCACGAATCGCTGCCGCTCGCGATCCTGAGCGCCTGGATCGAGGCGCGCCGAGGCGCCGAGCCGTTGCCGGCGGGGAGCGTGGTCCTGCATCGTCCGCAAGCGCCCGCTTCGCCTGCCGTGGTCATGTGCTGCGACAATTTCGCGTGACCGGATCTCGAATGGCCCGGAAACTGCGGCCGCGCGTACTCGATCGCTTATTCGGTACTTATGAAATCCGTTCGGAATCCCTCTCGAATTCATATGAAGCCATGAGCACATTGCCGGCAGCGATCCTCGAGCGCAGCGCAGGCTTGATCGGTTGCGCCAGGGAGCCTCAGATGCTCGTTCTGATCAACACGATTTCAATCGCCATCGCCAGGACATTGGGGAGAGCCGCATCGCTGCTGTCGGACCTGCAGCGTTCGCGCGCATGGGCGCGGGCGGATCGGGCGCGGATCGAGGCCGAGCTGTTCCACGGCCGCTACCATCTTTCATCCAAGAACGACGACGATCTGCCGCTCGTTCGCTGACTTCCCGCCTCTTGCAACCAGCTCAAAGGAGAAGTGTCATGAACGAAGCCGAACCTCCCTCGTCGCATCCTCTCACATGCGAGCCTGTTCCGCGTCGGCAAGGACAGCCACGGCCACTGGGTCGTGCAGGATCAACAGGGGCTGCGCGGCGGCCTGTTCGTCGGCCGCACTGAAGCCCTCAAGTTTGCAATGTTCGAGAATGGGAACCGTCCGCAGGCGGTGATCATGGTCCCTGGCGTTCTCGAGCTGGATATCAACGGCAGACCTCATCCGGTCGGGAATTTCGCGGCTTAATCGCCTATCCCCCCACTGCGATTCGCTTGGTCGTTTGCGCAAACCGACTATGAACGCGGCCGGCCGAGGTGTTTCCATGATCACCGGAAAGCATGTGTCGAGATTGTCGGGCTACGCACCGGCGCTGCCGACGCCGTTCGATCGAGACGGAAACGTCGACGGCGCAGCCTTCGAGCTGCTGTGCGACCGCCAGATCCGGGAAGGCGCCGCTGCCCTGGTGGTGTGCGGCACGACCGGCGAAGCCCCGACCCTGAGCCGCGCCGAGCATGACCGGATCGTTCGCATCGCGGTCGGCGTGGCGCGGGGCCGCGTGCCGGTCATCGCCGGCGCCGGATCGAACGCGACCAGCCACGCCATCGAGCTGGCGCGGGATGCGCAGACCGCGGGCGCCGATGCGGTGCTGTCGGTCGTGCCCTATTACAACAAGCCCATGCAGGCCGGGATGTACGCTCATTTCCGCGCGATCGGCGACGCCATCGGTTTGCCGATCATCCTGTACGACGTTCCCTCGCGCACGGTTTGCGGCCTGGCGGATGAGACCGTCGCGCGGCTGGCCGAATGCCCGCAATTCATCGGCCTGAAGGACGCGACCGGCGACGTGACGCGGCCGCAGCGCCTGCGCGCTCGATTGGGGTCCAAGTTTCGATTGCTGTCGGGCGATGACGCGAGCGCACTGGGGTTCCTGGGGCAGGGCGGCAATGGCTGCATTTCGGTGACGTCGAACGTCGCGCCCGGCCTCTGTCGCGCCATGTATCTGGCGCTGAACCAGGGTCAATCGGCCCGCGCCCGCCATCTCGCCCCGGTGGTGGCGAGATTGACCGGTGCGTTGCTCGGCGAAAGCAACCCGGTGCCGGTCAAATATGCGCTGAGCACGATGCGGATGATGTCGCCTCGGGTGCGCCTGCCGCTCCTCGAGCTCGAGGCCGAAAGCAAGGCGGAGATCGACGCGGTGCTGGGCGAGGTGGCCGAGGGCTATGCGGACTACCTGATCGGCAGCACGGTCGGGCACGATCAGCGGGTGCGATCGTTCAGGCGCCTGCCGAGACTGGGCCGGCCGTAATATCCCCGTCATATTTCGGGCCGGCATTTGCGCGAGATCTCGCCCGTGCTCCGCGCCCGTCGATTTCACGCCTCGCGCACCCACTCTTCTGTTGACGAAGCGCATTTGCCGAGTTCATCGGGTTGGTCTCACCGGGGCCCGACTTGTTGGCTCCCTCCGACGCCGATGAGGAACCGCCTTGACCATGAGCGGCGACGGTAGCCGTCAAATGAACAGGCCGCTGCCGGTGATTGACGGGCGCCTGACCGGCTCCCTGTGATCGTCGCGCCGCTTCGATCGATCAAGGACCGGATTGAGAAGGAATCGAGCCATGGATACAGCCGTTTCGGCGCGCGCGCCCGTTTCCGCGTCCGCCCGCCCTGGTCGAGGTCAGCGGCGTCCGACACGTCTACGGCGAGGGCGGCGCCAAGGACCACCTCGTGCTCGAGGACGTCGATCTGAGCCTGCGCAGCAACGAGATCGTCGCCTTGCTCGGCCGTTCGGGCTGCGGCAAGTCCACGCTCCTGCGCATCATCGCCGGGCTCATGCGGCCGACCTCCGGAACGGTCAAGATCGGCGGCGCCGAGGTCGAGGGACCGGCGAGCCAGGTCGCCATGGTGTTCCAGAGCTTCGCGCTGTTCCCCTGGCTGACCGTCATGGAGAACGTCGAGATCGGGCTCGAGGCCCAGCGCGTGGATCCGGCGGCGCGCAAGAAGCGCGCGCTCGCGGCCATCGATCTGATCGGCCTCGACGGTTACGAGATCGCCTATCCGAAGGAGCTCTCGGGCGGCATGCGGCAACGGGTCGGGCTCGCCCGCGCCTTGGTGGTGCATCCGCAGGTCTTGCTGATGGACGAGCCGTTCTCGGCGCTCGACGTGCTGACCGCCGAGACGCTGCGCACCGATCTGCTCGACCTCTGGTGCGAAGGCCGCATGCCGATCTCCTCCATCCTCATGGTCACGCACAACATCGAGGAAGCGGTGCTGATGAGCGACCGCATCCTGATCTTCTCCTCCAATCCCGGACGCATCATGGGCGAGATCAAGGTCGACCTGCCGCAGCCGCGCAGCCGCCTCGATCCGAGGTTCCGCCAGCTGGTCGACGACATCTATGCCCGCATGACCTCGGGGCCGGCCACCAAGACCGCCCGCGAAGGCTTTGCCGGCACCGGCATCTCCATGGTGTTGCCGCGGGTATCCTCCAACGTGCTGGCGGGCTTGATGGAGGCGGTCGCGGCCGAGCCCTACAACGGGCGCGCCGACCTGCCGCCGCTGGCGACCAGCCTGCAGATGGAGATCGACGAGCTGTTTCCGGCCGCCGAAACCCTCCAGCTGTTTCGATTTGCCGAGCTGGCGGAGGGCGATCTGCGCCTGACCGAGGCCGGCAAGAGCTTCGTGCGTCTGGATTTCGATGACCGCAAGCGGCTCTTCAAGCAGCACCTTTTGACCTACGTGCCGCTGGCGGGCCACATCAAGCATGTGCTCGACGAGCGCACCACCCATCACGCGCCGGCCAGCCGCTTCCGCGACGAATTGGAAGATCACATGGCCGACGAGGCGGCCGAGGAGACGCTGCGCGCCGTCATCTCCTGGGCCCGCTATGCCGAGGCCTTCGCCTATGACGAGGACAGCGGCGTGTTCAGCCTCGACAACCCGAGCTGACGGCGCGGCAGCCGGATGGGCAGGGGCCGCTCGCCCTCGCCGTGTTGTTCCAGCCGGTGCTGATGGGTCGGCCGCGGGAGATCGGGGAGTAGCGCGGGTCGATCCGTTCGTCACCGCTGGAACAACTCCCTCCCCGGACCGAAACGATGTACCCTGATGAGAGCCATCGCAACCCGGGATAGCGAGGGTGACATGCGTGTACGGCTGAAATTGTTTTTTGCACTGAGCGCATGGGCGGGCGCGGTTGCGTCTCCCGCCGTCGGGCAAGGGACGGCGCCCGCGGTCGCCACGTCAGGCGGCGCTGCGCAAAGCGCGGCATCGATCCCGGATTTCTCCGGCCTTTGGGCGCATCCCGGGCTCGGCTTTGGCCCCCAGCTCTCGGGACCCGGCCCGATCAGAAACAAATCGCGGCTGCCCTCCGGCGCCAGCAATTTCGACCAGCTGGTCGGCGACTACTCAAATCCGATCCTCAAGCCCGAGGCCGCCGAGGTGGTCAAGAAGCTCGGCGAAATCTCACTGTCGGGCCACGCCTTTCCGGACCCGGACAGCATGTGCCTGCAAAATCCGGTGCCCTATATTTTTTGGAATTTTTTTGTCCAGCTGTTGCAACAGCCCGACAAGGTCACTCTCGTCTATGCGCACGACAGCGACTTCCGCACGGTGCGGCTCAACCAGCCGCACCCCGCGAAGGTCGCCCCGTCCTTGCACGGGGATTCGGTCGGCCACTACGAGGGCGATACGCTCGTCATCGACACCGTAGGGGTCCGGCTCGGGCCGTATCGTATGATTGATCGCTTCGGCACCCCGTACAGCCAAGCCTTGCACGTGGTCGAGCGCTATCGCCTGATCGACTACGAGGCCACCAAGGAAGCGATCGCGCGGGCAGAGAAGGAATGGCCGCGCTCCGGCGGGGCCGTGATCCCAACTACCGGGGCAAGGGCCTGCAGCTCGAGTTCACGGTGGAGGACCCCGGCGTCTTCACCATGCCCTGGTCGGCGACCATCACGTATGGCCGCAGCGCAAGCCCGTGGGAAGAGCGGGTCTGCGCCGAGAATGTGCAGCACGACTATCAGCTAAACCAGTTTTCCGACAAGGACGCGCATCTGCCGACCGCCGACAAGTCTGACTTCTAACCTCCAAGAGCGGTCTCCGGCTCAGCCGGGGTGTCGTCGAGGTTTGCGCACGAAGCCCGGCGAATTTCAGTTCACCGGGAGGACCCCGGCGCGTTCACACCCCGAACAGCTCCTTGAGCGTGCGCCCGGTGGTCGCTTTGGCCTGGGCGATGGCCCGCTCTTCCGCCTTGTTCTTCGGTTCTGAGAAGCCGTGCGCCGTGCCGCTATACATCTCGACCTCGAACGGCGTCTTGGCGGCCTTCAGCTCATCGATCACCTTGCCGAACTCGACCGGATAGTTCGGGTCCTCGGCGCCGTGCAAGATGAGAAACATGCCCTTGGCATTCTTCGCCCAGCCGGAGGCGTGACCGCCGAACGAGCCATGGATCGCGACATTGGCGGCGAGAGGCGCGCCGGTCGACCCGAACTCGACGCCTACCGTACCGCCGAAGCAGTAGCCGATCAGGGCGATGCGTGAGGTGTCGACCAGCGCTTGCTTGGCAAGAACATCGAAGCCGGCTTGGGCGCGCGCCTTCATGAGCGCGCGGTCGTTGCGGAACATGTCGGTCTGCGCGGTGATCTCCTGGAGATTTTTCGGCAGCATGCCGAACATGTCGGTGGCGAAGACGTAATAGCCGAGTTTCGACCATTCCTCCGCCTGCTGCTTGGCGAAATCGGTCAGACCGTTGCGCGCATGCACCATGAAGATGGCCGGGCGCTTGCCGGTTACGCTGTCGTCGTAGGCCACATAGGCTTTGAGCTTGGTGTTGCCGTGGCTGTAATCGATGGATTCGGTCTTCATCGCCGCACGTGCCGGCGTGGACGAAAATGCGGCCGCGCCGAGCGCGACGGTCGCGGGCGCCAACAGCGCAAGCCTGCGGGTCATCGTCATGGGCACCTCCCTCTCGTGTGAAACGCTTGCGGAAGCTTGGCGCGGCGGTGAGGGAATGTCGAGGGGGAGGTGGCACCTGCAATCGGGAGCTCGGGTCATGACCTGGTTTTGGAAGCCCCTACTTAAAGCTTTGCAAAATCAAAAAAAGCGATCCAAAGTCCATCCTATTCGGCCTGGAGAAATCTGGCGCTGTCCAGCTGATCGACACCGCAAAGGACATTTTGACGGACGAGTCCCGAAGCGGTAACGCTTTCGGCCTTCGAACGCCCGGCCCTGACGACCGCTGCCGATCCTCGTCGCCTCCGAAGGGTACGGCCCACCGGACCTCGACCGGAGACCTCCTCCATGCTCAAGTTTCTGGCGTTGATCGGCCTCCTCGCGATTCTTGCCGGGATTGGCACAGCCGTCTTCTTCTTCGGCGGCTTCTATAGCGTGGCCACCACGGCCGAGGAGCCGGAGATCGTGCATTGGGCGCTCGTGAGGGTGCGGATGGCCTCCATTGCGCGCCATGCCACGGATGCGCCGCCGAATTCGCTGGACAGCCCCGCAACGCTGCGCGCCGGGGCGCGCACCTTCTCGGAGCATGGATGCCCGAGCTGCCACGGCGGTCCGGGCGTCGATTGGGCAAAATTTTCGGAGGGCCTGCGACCTGATCCGCCCGATCTGAAGGAGGTGGTGAATGAGCGCACGCCGGCCCAGCTCTTCTGGGTGATCAAGAACGGAATCAACATGACCGGCATGCCGGGTTTCGGTGAAATGCCGGACCCGGAAATCTGGTCAATCGTCGCATTCCTGAAGAAGCTGCCGACCGTCTCGGACGAGGACTTCAAGACCTGGAGCGCCGCGGCATCGGGAGCGCCAAAACCTTGATATCGAGCCCGAGCAGGGCGAAAATCACCGGTCCTGCCGCGATACGAACACTGAGCCGACCAAAGATATGCGCGCGCTCAGTGCGGTTGCCCGGCGGTGCAACTTGACTTGAAACGAACCTTAGGTCAGCCTAGCCGAACAATCCGGCATCCGAGTCCGCCATCATCCGAATCCGCCATCCGACCCTGCGTCGTGGAGGAAGGAATGATTCGAGCGCCGATACTGGCCTCAATCGGTCTGGTCCTCGCGGGCACGGGTCTCGCAGCGATAGTGCTGACGAAATTTCCCATCTCCACGCCCGCAACCGCCTACCACGCCACATTGGAGCAGTATTGCTTCAGGTGCCACAGCAGCACCATGCCGCGGGCCGGAGTGAACCTGAGGGTTTTGGACTTCGCCGACCTGGAGGACAACGGCGCCATCTGGGAGAAGCTGCTGCGCAAGCTGCGCAACCACGACATGCCGCCGGCGGGCAGGTGGCGGCCCGACGCGGCCACCTACGAAGCCCTCACCGACTATATCGAGTCCGGACGCGACCGTCTGGCGGAGGTCAAGCCCAATCCCGGACGCCCCACGCTCCATCGCCTCAACCGGGCGGAGTACGCCAATGCCATTCGCGATCTCCTGGCGATCGAGATCGACGTCGGGGAACTATTGCCCGCCGACGACATGGGCTACGGCTTCGACAACATCGGAGACGTGCTGAACGTATCGCCCGTGTTGCTGGAACGGTACCTCGCGGCGGCGGGCAAGATCAGCCGGCTGGCCGTGGGCGATACCACGCTGCCGCCGTCCTATCAAACCTATGACGTCCCGCACGGGCTGGTTCAGGTCGATCGCATGAGCGAGGACATGCCGCTCGGCTCGCGCGGCGGCACTTCCGTCAGCCACCAATTCCCGGTGGACGGCGAATATGAGATTTCGGTGGCTCTGCAACGGGGCAGATTCGACGAGGTTTTGGGTCTCGGCCGGGAACGCAAGCTCGATCTGCGGCTCGACGGGCAACGGCTGGACCTGTTCACCATCGCGGCCGATCCGCGCGGCGGCGGGTACGGCGCGGAGAAAGACCCCAGTGCCCAGTCTCAAGGTCCGTTTGCCGGTGAAGGCGGGCACGCGGGCAATTGTTGCGACGTTCGTGAAGGATACCGTGGCGCCGGAAGGCATTCTGCGAAAGGCGCGTGAGAGGGCCTTCTTCGAAGGCATCGGCAGCATCACGGTTGCGGGCCCGTATAATGTGCAGGGGCCGGGTGCAACGCCCAGCCGCGACCGGATTTTCCTCTGCCATCCGGCCGCGGGCGAGCAGGAAGAGGCCTGCGCCGAAAAGATCATCTCCAACCTCGCGCACCGCGCCTATCGACGACCGGCGACCGCCGACGATCTGCGGCAACTGCTCGCGCTCTACCGCCGCGGCGCGGAGAGCGGCGGTTTCGAGGCGGGTGTGAGGCTGGCGCTGCAAAAGATTCTGGTGTCGCCCGAATTCATCTTCCGGATGGAGTTCGATCCGCCGAACGCGGCGCCCGGGAGCGTCTACCGGATCAGCGATGTCGAGCTCGCATCGCGCCTGTCCTTTTTCCTGTGGAGCAGCATTCCCGATGACGAGCTGCTCGCCGTCGCCGAGCGCGGCGGCCTTCGTGACGCGTCCGTCCTGGAAGGCCAGGTCCGGCGCATGCTGGCCGATCCGCGCTCGCGGGCTCTGGTGACGAACTTCGCCGGCCAATGGCTGTTCCTGCGCAATATCGCCAGGATTCAGCCGGACCCCGCGGCTTTTCCGAGTTTCGACGAAAACCTGCGCCAGGCGCTCGGGCAGGAGACCGAGCTGCTCATCGAAAGCAACTTGCGCGAGGACCGCAGCCCGGTCGATTTGCTGACGACGGATTACACCTTCCTCAATCAGCGCTTGGCCGAGCATTACGGTATCGCGGGGGTTTACGGCAGCGAATTTCGCCGCGTTGCGATCACCGACCCGAAGCGCAAGGGCCTGCTCGGACAAGCCAGCATATTGGCGGTGACCTCCTATCCGGACCGGACGTCGCCGACGATACGCGGAAAGTGGGTGCTCGAGCAGCTCTTGGGGCTGCCGCCTCCGCCGCCGCCTCCCAATGTTCCATCGTTGAAGGAGGATGCGAGCACCAGAACGCTGACGATGCGCCAACGCATGGAGCAGCACCGGGCCAATCCCACTTGCGCCGTCTGCCACCGCGCGATGGATCCCATCGGCTTTGCGCTGGAGAACTTCGACGGCCTCGGCCGGTGGCGCGACTCCACCGGAGCAGGGGCGGGACCCATCGATGCCACCGGTGTCCTGCCCGACGGCACCCGGTTCGACGGGCCGGAGGGCCTGCGCGAGCTCCTGCTGAGCAAAAAGGATCAATTCCTGGAGACCTTCACCGAGCGGCTCATGACCTATGCTCTGGGTCGCGGCGTCGAGGAATACGACGGGCCCGCCCTGCGCAAGATCACGCGCGAGGCTGCCTTGAACGACAATCGGTGGTCGTCCATCATTCTCGGTATCGTCAAGAGCACCCCGTTCCAGATGAGGAGGGTCAGCGATGATCATAGCTAGGAAATCAATTCCCCGTCGCGCCTTCCTGCGCGGGACCGGCGCGGTGCTCGCCCTGCCGGTGCTGGACGCCATGACCCCGGCGCTTTCCGCCGAGCCGGCGCGGCCGATCCGCCTGTCCTTCGTCGAGGTCCCGAACGGGATCATGATGGACAAGTGGACGCCCGCAACCGAAGGCGCCGACTTCGCCCTGACGCCGATCCTCGAGCCGATCGCGCAATTCCGCGACCGCATGCTGGTGCTGAGCGGGCTCGATCAACATCAATCCGCGGCGCTGGGGTTCGAGATCGGCGGCGATCATCCGCGCGCGTGCACCGCTTGGCTGACCGGCGCGCACTGCAAGATGACCTCCGGCGCCGACTTGCGCGCCGGAATCTCCGTCGACCAGGTCGCGGCGCGGGAATTCGGCAAGCACACCCAGCTCGCCTCGCTGGAGATCGGTCTGGACCCGCCGGACGTGGTGGGCGCCTGCAAGTCCGCCTACAGCTGCGCCTATTACAATACGATCTCCTGGCGCAACGAAACCACGCCGCTCCCGATGGAGAACCGGCCACGCGCCGTATTCGAGCGTCTTTTCGGCGTTGCGGGCACGACCGATGCGAAGACGCGTTTGGCGCTGCGGCAGGAGGACCGCAGCATCCTCGATGCCGTCGGCGAGGACGTCAAACGGCTGCGCGGAAAGCTCGCCGGACCGGACCGCGGCAAGATCGACCAGTATCTCGACGCGGTGCGCGATGTCGAGCGGCGCATCCAGCTCGCGGAGGCGCAGAGCGGCCACGACCTGCCGGCGATGGCAGGTCCCGTCGGCTCCCCGCCGCAGTTCTCGGAGTTCTACAAATTGATGGCCGATCTCATGGTCCTGGCTTGGCAGACCGACATGACGCGCGTCTGCTCGTTCCAGGTCGGCCACGAGATGGGTGGCCGCGCCTATCCCGAGGTCGGCTTCGGCGACGCCCATCATTCCGTGACGCATCACTCGGGCGATGCCGGCAAGATCGCGAAGGTCATTCAGATCAACATCTTCCATATGAAGCTTTTGGCCTACTACCTCGACAAGTTGCGCTCCACGCCGGACGGCGACGGCTCGCTCTTGGATCACGCGCTTCTGCTCTACGGCGGCGCGCTGAGCGACGGCAACCTGCACCTCTATACGGATCTGCCGACCCTGCTGTTCGCCGGCGATGCTGCCGGGATCAAGGCCGGGCGGCATGTCCGCTATCCTCGCGGCACGCCGATGAACAATCTCTTCCTCACCATGCTGGACAAGGCAAACGTTCCCCACGTGGAAAGCCTCGGCGACAGCACCGGACGGCTCGAGCTGCCGTCCGTTTGAGCGAGGGCACGATGATGAGCATCAGGGCGATGATTGTTGCGGGACTGCTGGGCGTGCCGCTCTTTGCCGGCCCTGCGCTCGCCGCCGACGCCGGCCATCTGTCGCTGGTGGAAGCCGCCAAGCAGGGAAACCGGGAGGTCGTGGCCTCGCTGCTGAGCAACCGCGGGGAGGAAGGTCTCGGCGGGGCCGAAGGCACCGATGCGTTGATCTGGGCGGCCACCCGCAATGACGCCCAGATGGCCGATCTTCTGTTGCGCGCCGGCGCCGACCCCAAGGGCGCCAACGACTACGGCGCCACCGCGCTTTATGCGGCCGCCGCCAACACCGACCCGGCGATGACCGTGCGGTTGCTGGCGGCCGGCGCCGATCCCAATGCCCACCTGTTGTCGGGCGAAACGCCGCTCATGGAGGCGGCCCGCCGCGGCAACCTCGAAACCGTGCGCGCGCTGCTGGCAGCCGGCGCCGATCCCAACGCGCAGGAGGTCAACGGCGGACAGACCGCCCTGATGTGGGCGATCTCGGAACGCCACGCCGCGGCGGCCGAGGCGCTGGTGCGCGGCGGCGCCGATATCGGCGCCCGTTCAAAACGGGGATCGACCGCGTTGATGTTCGCGGCCCAGCAGAGCGATGCGAGCTACACGCGCATCCTGCTCGCTGCCGCCGCCAACCCGAACGACGTCATGCCGCGAACGGGTTTGACGCCCCTGATCATCGCCAGCGCGATGGGTCACGCAGATGTCGCGACGCTGCTGCTCGACCAGAACGCCGATCCCAACGCCGTGGGCGGGGACGGTTACACGTCCTTGCATCGCGCCGCGCTGGATAAAACCGCGGTGCCGGTCGTCAAGGCGCTGCTCGCGCACGGGGCCAAACCGAATGTCCGGCTCAAGCAGGAAAAGCCCACCGCCGTCACCGTGAACGGCGTTTCCCTGCAAGGCGCCACGCCGCTCGCCTTGGCGGCGGAGATCAATAATCTCGGCGCCGTCAAGGCATTGGTGGAGGGCGGGGCTGATCCGCTCATTCCCACGGAGAAAAACACGACGCCGCTGATGCTGGCGGCCGGGGGCGGCACCGACGTGGTCAGGCCACGGTCGGCCCGCGAACGGGCGACGGCACTTCAGACGGTCAAGTTCCTGGTGGAGCGGGGCGCCGACGTGAACGGCGTCGGACAGTTCGGTTGGACCCCGCTGCACGGCGCCTCGTATCAGGGATTGAACGACGTCATCGAGTTCCTCGTCGCCAAGGGCGCGAAGCTCGATGCCAAGGACGACTTCGGGCAGACGCCCTTGAGCATCTCCTATTCCATCATCACCAAGGATATCGGGAGCAAGGTCCTCTCAGATCCCGCGTATCCTCCGGCAGGACACCGCCGACCTCCTGCTCAGATTGGGCGCCACCCCGCTCGACCGATCGGGGGTGATGGTTGTCCTCCAACGCAACCGGGATAGCTCGTCTCCTGCCGTGCCATGAGCGGTCATTGAAGCGCTTGTCGGCGGCAGACGGCCCCTCCGCGACCACCAGTCCGTAGTCGTCGTGATCCCCACACGGCGCTCGGCTTCAGCAGTCCGGCAACGCGCGGCCTGCGGAGCAGTCTCCGGGTTGAAGATCATCACGACCCGGCTGAAGCCTGTTTCGGGAAATGGCGAAACGCGGCGTGACGGACGCCGCGTATCACCGGTCAGGATCGAGTAATGCTGCAAATAGACTTGGTCAGGGCTGCAGCGAGGCAAGATAGGCGGCTGCCGTCCGCAGGTCCTCTGGATCGAGGTTGCCGACGACAGGCACCATGAGAGCGGTCCAGGTGCCGTTCCGATTCCCGTGTTGCATGTCGTAGAGTTGCCGCGCGATATAACTCGGCGAGCGTCCCGCCAGCGGCGGCACCGGGCCCAGTCCGTGCAGATCAGGGCCATGGCACGCCGTGCACGGGGTGACCTTGCCGCCAGCTGCCGTGATTCCGTTTTGCACGAGAGCCTCGCCCTTCTTGAGGCTTCCAGGCGGAACGTAAGCGATGTAACCGGAATGCGGATTGCGCAGATATTCGGTCTGGTGACCGTCCTCGGGGACTTCGAGAATCCGATCTCCGATCGGCTCTTCCCCGGCTTCCTCGCCTTCGAGCTTCAGGAACAAGCCGGCCGCCGGGCGCGCTTTCGGCACCGTCGAGCTCTCGACGACCTTGACCCACGGGGTGAACGGCATTGAGGAAAACCAGGTGGCGGCCTGCTTGATCTCTTCGTCCGTCAACGCCGTGGCGAATCCCGCCATGGTGGCGGTGTTGGTCTTCCTCGGATCGGAGGTCTTCCTGTGGCCATTCCGGAATTCGCTCAGTTGCTGCACGATGTAGTTATACGGCAGGCCCGCCACGCCCGCGTTTTCCGGGCGTCCCTTGCCGTTCGTCTGGTGGCACTGGCTGCACGCGGCGATCACGGGCTTCGCCGATTGCCGGCCGTGCGCGACGATATCCGGCATCGGGATGTGCTCCTGCGGGAACCAATCGGGCGGATTGAACCGATCGGTGAGCTGCGCGCGCGTGAAGCTCAAGGTGGACCCGGGTATCGTGAGCTTGGTCACGTTGTCGGGCGGGGCGGGAGGATTTGGCGCAGCAGCGGGAGCACCGCCCGGTTGCGGCGCGGGCGGTGTCAGAAACCCATAGG
Organism: uncultured Alphaproteobacteria bacterium; assembly: GCA_963744275.1. Taxonomy (GTDB): domain Bacteria; phylum Pseudomonadota; class Alphaproteobacteria; order Rhizobiales; family Xanthobacteraceae; genus VAZQ01. The sequence continues at coordinate 244,313 of CAVUSX010000007.1, read as the reverse complement.
CCCAAGGCATCGGCACATCGGCCGCGCGCGCGGCGGCGATCCCTGCCAACACTCCGAACGAAATTGCACCGGCAGTCACGAGTAGCTTCTCCATGTGATTACCCTCCCTTATTCTGACTCCGGCGTTCGCGACGGAGTTCATGACCAAGACGCCTTCCGACTTCCTTCACCTTCAGTCGAGCACCAGCATCGCAGGCCGCTGCGCCCGCGCCGCGAGCGGCCATGCCGCCGCACCGCCGAGAATCGTGATGGCGTCGCATGGGACCATCAACCCCGGAGGACCTCAAGCTGCCGCCGAGAATATCGGATCGGAAGCAGCACGTCAGCGGGCAAGAGAGCCATTCTGCAACCGGCCCCACCGCCGGAGCTCGGCTTGGGGTCAAACCGGTAAAGCTCAGATCGTGCATGTCTGGTCCGCAATTCACGAGAGCGGATATTCGTCTATCTGCCGCTCACCGGTGCCGGGTCCTCACGGGCTCGGCTTTTCGTGGTTTCGGGCGGTCCCGGATCAATCTCGTTAGGGTACGTTCACAAACGTTGAAATAGTCCAGGCACCTTCAACGTATTAGTCTCGACAACCCGAGCTGACGGCGCGGCAGCCGGATGCGCGCAGGAACCGGCACCGGTTCCTGGAGCAGGTCGGCGAGCTTGCTGGCGGCGCTGAGGAATTGCTGCGGGTCCACCGCCTCGCCGTATTCCTATGTTACCATCGAGACCTGATGGCTCCCCGTAATTGCGGGCTTCACTAGAACGGCACATGCCCAACACGTTCTGCATTTTCATCCACGACGACCATCCCATCAGTCGATCAATGGCGACGGTGCCGTCCTGACGAACTTATTTCATTTTGTCACAATCGGTTGTGTGGACAAGCTGCCCCAAATGGGTTGGCCGCAGCGGGAATCCGTTGCTTAAAAACCACATGATCTGACAAAAGCTAAGACCGGCCTTGACCCGCAGCTCGGTGACGCGCCAGATTTACGCGTAATAGGGGATTCTTACGCAAAGGGGGTTTTCGTGGGCCATCATCGGATCAATCGTCAACTGTTGTGCGGGGCGGCAGCTTTGGTCGCCGTGCAATGTGGTGCCGCGGCAACCGCGTCGGCGGCCGACTTGCCGGTGGTCAAGGCTCCGGTTGCGTATGTGAAGATTTGTACCCAGTACGGCCCTGGCTTTTTCTATATCCCAGGCACGCAGGGCTGCATCAAAATAGGCGGCTATATTCGGCTCATCGGTGCCGGCAACGCGAGCGGCGATGGCATCCCCACCGGCGCCGAACTCGATGGCGACTTCAAGGGCGCCGCACCAATGTCGATACCAACGATATCAATTACGAAATGCGAGCGGCGATAACGGTCGATGTGCGGGCTGCGACCGATTTGGGCCTCGTGCGTGGCTATTTCCGCTCGGGCGTCCAGACCATAACGCCCGGCGCGTCAGCTACCGCCCCGACAGTTTTCTGGGATCGGGGCTACATGGAATTCGCAGGATTTACGGTCGGCAAGGCGCGGTCGAAATTCGACATGTTCGGGTTGAACAGTGTCACGTACGGCAAGCCGCGAACCAGTGGCGACACCGATGCGTACGGCGTTACCCTGGCGGCCTATACCTATAAGGCTCCGAACGGTTTCTCCGCCACGATTTCCGCGGAAGACCCGGGCGGCCACTTTCCGGCAGGGGTCGTCGATGGATCGCAGCCTGGGTTTTTCTCGCTGGGTACGTACACGATGGACAATGGCCTGTCGCAAAACGCCGGTGGCAGCGGTTTCCAGGTTCCTGACCTGATCGCCAATGCGCGAGTCGATGAGACATGGGGCAATTTCGGTGTCAGTGGTGCCGCCCACCAGGTTGCAGGCGGATATTATCTGACGCCCGACGTTACCACCAACGGTCATCCCAGCTCCGTGGTGGGCTGGGCGTTCGGTGTCGGCGGTACGCTCAACGTTCCCACGGTAGGCACTGGTGACACCATCGGGGCCATGTTCGTGGCATCCGACGGCGCCGACGGGTTTGCCGGGCAAGGCCAGAAGTGGCTATTGTTCAACGGCAGCAGACAGGTAGGAGCCGCCTGGGGGATCGATGGCTTCTTTGACAGTCCCGTCAACGGCGTTGCAGGGACCCAATCGCCGATCGAGCTGACAAAAGCCTTCAGCATCAACGCGGCCTACGATCACGGTTGGAACGACAAATGGAGGACCAGCCTCTACGGCGGCTTTGAATCCATCCGCTACGACCAGAATGCCATCACTATGATAAACAGCCATTTGGCGGGGGCGGCCGGATCGATTGTCTGCGGCGTGGGGGTCTTTAACGCGGTTACGACCCCGATCGGCGGCAATCCGACGGCCGGCAACTCTTGTAGCCCCAATTACAGCTTCTGGACCATTGGATCGCGGACGCAATACAGCCCGAACGACTGGCTCCAAATCGGCGTCGATGTTTTCTACACAAGGCTGACGACGGCCTTTTCGGGACCGGTCGCCGCCATAGCCGCAAGCGGAGCCCAGCCCGGCGCCGTCGCCGGGGCGGCGGGTCCTGCGACCGTCGCGGACCAAAACGTGCTGTCGGGTCTTGTGAGGGTCCAGCTCAACTTCTTGCCGGGATCGTAGCGCCGGCGTAGCGCGTTTCGGACATTGCTCTTCGATCCCCGGGGGAAGCACCAGCTCCCCCGGGGTTTTGATTCGGCGCCGCGTTTTGCTGCTCGCCATTTTCGGTGTGGACCGAAGCTGCCGCAAGGCTGCGCCCGAGGCGCGGGGGCGCTCAGCTGGCCCGCGTACGCTGTTTGGCGCGTTGGGCAATGCGGTAATTGATGACAGGGTTGGTCCGGTGCGGGTCGAAACCCTTAAAGCGCGCTGGAACCGGCGTCGACCCTACAGCACGTCGGCGAGCTTGCTGCCGGCGCTGAGGAATCGCTGCGGGTCCACCGCCTCGCCGTCGATCCGGGTCTCGTAGTGCAGGTGCGGACCGGTCGAGCGGCCGGTGGTGCCGACCTTGCCGAGGCTCTGGCCGAGCTTGACCTGCTGCCCGACCTTCACGTCGATCTCGGACATGTGGCCGTAGCGCGTCGAGAATCCGTTGCCGTGATCGACCTCGACCATCTTGCCGTAGCCGCCGGTCCAGCCCGCCGTCGTCACCGTGCCGTTGGCGGTGACCAGGATCGGGTCGCCGACATTGGCCCGGAAGTCGAGGCCGGTATGCATCGCGGGTCGGCTGAGGAAGGGATCGATCCGCACCCCGAAGCCCGACATGATCTCGCCTTCGCCGGCGATCGGCCTGCGCACCGGGATGCTGACCAGCGAGCGGCTCAATTGATCGATCTCCAGGCGCGCGACCTTGACCGAATAGAGTTGCCGATCGAATGCGCTGGCATTGAACGGCGGCAGCGCCGGCACGTAGGGGCCGCCGATGCCGCTCGCGGTGCCGGTCTTGGGTGCCGGTGCGATCTTCTTGGTGTCGATGCCGAGATCGGCCAGCACGGTGCGCATGCGCTGCGCCTTGGAATGATAGGTCTCTTCGAGCGCGCTGAGGACGGCCCGGTGGCGGGCGTCGATCCGATCGAGCGAAGCCTGCATGCCGGTCAGCGCCCCGTCGATGTCCTCGCTCCCGACCACCGCGGAGCGCCCGGCCGCCGGTTTCCCGATTGCCGGATTCCCGGCGCCGAGCCTGGCATCGCGGGTCCCCGTCGGAGCCCCCGCGTCGCTCAGCGGCGAAGGTTTGAGCGGCAGGTTGTGCTGTGGCACGCCGGCGCGGGCGGGCTGCTTGAGCGAGCCGGTGACCGAGGGGTCGGCGAGGGCGCCGAGCGCGGCGGCGCGCGATTCCAGCGTCGCCTGGCGGCGCGACACCTGATCGAGCTTGGTCTCGTATTGCTCCTGGTCGAGCAGTTGCCGGCTGGACAGGCGATCGATCTGGGCGCGCAGCTCGGCGATGCGATCCTCATAGCCGAATTGCATCTCGGCCTCGCGGCTGACCAGGCGTGTCAGCACATCGTCGCGGAACGCGAAATAGGTCGCCGTGGTGATGCTCCACGCCGCCATGATGACCAGCGTGCCGACCACGATCCAGAAGGCGATCGGTCCGATTCGCAACTGACGCCCGGCATGGATGAGGGTGTAGTCCGCGCCTGCGAGCTGTGCCGCAACCGCAACGGGCCGCATGCGGACGGTGGGGTAATGGGCAGGGTGAGGACTGGCGTGGTGATGAAGTTCGGACCGGTGAGGCATTGACGCATCCTCGCCGGGTGAAATCCCGCAGTACCGGCGCTACTGAACGCCAATTCCAACCCAACATGGTTAATTTTCCCCCAATCCACCGCGAAGAAACGCGTAATCGCGCTTCACCTGTCCCGGGTCAGAGCGCCTTGGCGGCCTCGAGCACCTCGGCGGCATGGCCCTCGACCTTCACCTTGGGCCAGATGCGGGCGATGCGGCCGTCCGGGCCGATCAGGACGGTGGTGCGAAGAACTCCCGTGAAGCTCTTGCCGTACATCGATTTTTTCCCCCACGCCCCGTACGCCTCGAGCATTTGATGGGTCTCGTCGGACAAGAGCCCGATGGTCAGATCATGCTTCTTCTTGAATGCGTCCTGCGCCTTCACGGGATCGGCCGAGACCCCCAGAATATCGGTGCCGGCTTGGTCGAAATCGGAGCGCAGCTGCGAAAAATCGATGGACTCCCGGGTGCAGCCCGGGGTGTCGGCGCGGGGATAGAAATAGATGACCAGCTTGCGACCCTTGAATTGCGCCAGCGAAACATTGCCGCCGCCGTCACGCGGCAGCGAGAATGCCGGGGCCTTCCGGCCGACTTCGAGCCCATTCCCCATTTGCGCCTTCCTTTCGTCCCTTTTTCGGGGTCAATGTCGAACCGGACCATACGCGTGAGAGTGCTGGCGGGTCGACCGGATTCATGCGAATCTTCGACCACGGCACAACCAGCACCGGGCCGAAAGGCGGCGGCGGGATTCGGCGGTCGAGGGGACGCCCGGTCGGGGAATGGCGGATCAACACACGAATCCGAGCGTGAGCGCGCTTCGGAGGCTCGAGGCCAGCCTCCAATCGCACTTTTGCGAGCAGTTGGCCGGCGAGCTGGCCGGCGATCAAGACGTGCAGGATTGCCTGGCGCCGTTTCGGCTGGCGCCGCTGCCGCGTTGGCGTCAGATCCTGGATCTGCCCGGCCGCTTGTTCCATGGCCGGCCGAAGCTGCGCAAGTGCACCTTCGCGGCCTCCGCGCTGGTGGGTCTCGTCGGCATCGGAATGCTCGCGCTGTGGTGGCGCTTGTCGAGCGGGCCGATCGATCTCGACCTGGCTTCGCCCTGGCTGGTCGCCGCCATGGAAGAGAATTTCGGCGGCTATCATCAGGTCAAGGTCGGGGGCACGCAGCTCGAGCGCGACGCCAATGGACGCACGGCGCTGCGCATGCGCGACATCGTGGTGCGCGACCCCGACGGCACCATCGTGGCCACCGCCCCCAAGGCCGAGGTCGGCCTCTCGAGCGCCGGGCTCTTTTCCGGACATATGCGCGCCGAGCGGCTGAGCCTGGTCGGCGCCGAGATGGCAATCCGCATCGAGCCCGACAGCAAGGTCACGGTCTTTGCCGGCGCCAACAAGCGCCCGTTCGTGACCGCTTCGGCGGCGGATATTCCGGTCAAATTGGATGGCACGCCGCTGCCGCACACCGCCGACCCGGTCATCACGGCGACCACGCCCGCTGCCGGGACCGGCCCGGTGATCCCGGACTTCGCCTCGCTGCTGGCCTGGCTCGACGGGATCGGCGCCACCGGTCTCGACGGTCATGAATTGAGCGAGCTCGGTCTCAAGAGCGGAAACCTGACGGTCGACGACCAGCGCAACGGCAAGCAGTGGTCGTTCCGCGACATCAATCTCAGCCTCACGCGGCCCAAGACCGGCGGCATCGCATTGACGCTTGAGCTCCGACAGCGCCGAGCAGCCTTGGTTGCTGCGCGCCGCGATGACGCCCGGTCTTTATGGGCACCGCATCGTCGACATCGAGACCGAAAAATTGCCCGCCAAGGACATGATGCTGGCGATGCGGCTGGTGGGGGAATACGAGCCCGATATGCCCCTGTCGGGTCATATCCACGCCGATATCGGTCCGGACGGCATCCCGCAGTCGGTGGACGGGCGGATTATCGCCGAAAAGGGCTTCCTCATCGATCTCGACGAGCCGGAGATCAAGATCCCCATCGACCGGGCCGAATTCAATCTCGATTGGGATGCCCAGCGCCAGTCCCTGGCGATGCCGTTCCAGATCGTCTCGGGCGGCAACCGCGTCACGCTGCTCGCCAAGATCGACGCGCCGCGCGAGCAGCACGGCGGTGATTGGGGCGTGGAGGTGACGGGCGGGACCGTGGTGCTGGCCTCGGCCGCGATCGCCGATGCCAATCCGCTGATCCTCAACCGCTTCCTGCTGCGCCTGCGGGTCGATACCGACAAGCAGCGGATCGATGTGGTGCAAGGCGATATCGGCAACATGGAGGTCGGGCTCGCCATCTCCGGCAACCTCGACTATTCGACCTCCGACCCGCGTTTGACCTTCGGGGTGGCGGCCAACCGCATGTCGGTGGCGGCCATGAAGAAGCTCTGGCTGTTCTGCATCACCCCCAAGGTGCGCACCTGGGTCGACGACCATGTGACGGGCGGAACGGTCGAGCGGCTCGCCATCGCCACCAATGCGCCGCTGTCGACGTTGCGCACCAGCGGACCGCCGATTCCCGACGATGGGCTGTCGATCGAGATCATCGGCAGCGGCGTCGAGGTTCGGCCGGTCGACGGATTGCCGCCGATCCGCGACGCCGACATGACGCTGCGGGTCAGTGGGCGCAAGGCCGTCGTCACGCTCGGCCACGGCGGCGTGGAGCTGTCCCCCGGCCACAAATTCACCATCAGCAACGGCACCTTCGAGGTGCCCGACACGTTCCCCAAGGCGCCGCCCGCCAAGGCGCGCTTCCGTCTCGATGGACCCGTCCAGGCCGCCGCCGAGCTCTTGGCGCTGGAACGGCTGCGCGATTTCTCCGGCTCGCCGCTCGATCCGACGAGCAGCCGCGGAACCGTCGCGGCGCAGGTTTCGCTCAATCTGCCGCTCAAGGACGATCTGCCGCCCGGCTCGTCGATCTACGCCATCAACATGGACGTCGCCAATTTCTCCGCCGAGCACATGGTCATGGGCCAGAAGGTGGAAGGCGCCAGCCTGCATGTGGTCGCCAACAATCAGGGCTATTGGATCAAGGGCGACGTCAAGCTCAACGGTATCCCGGCCGCGCTCGACTACCGCAAGCCGCGCGGCGACGGCGATGCCGAGATTCGCATCCAGAGCACGCTCGACGAGGCGGCGCGCGCCAAGCTCGGCTTCGATGTCGCGAGCTATGTGAGCGGGCCGGTGCCGGTCAAGGTCAACGGCCGCATCAGCGCGTTCGAAGGCGGCGAAAGCCGCTTGGCGGTCGATGCGGATCTGACCCAGTCGCGGATCGAGAATTTGCTGCCGGGGTGGAGCAAGCCGTCCGGAAAACCCGCACATGCCACCTTCACGGTCGTCAGCCGGTCGCCCTCCACCCGTTTCGACGACATCGTGATCGATGGGCCCGGCACGTCGGTCAAGGGCGCGGTCGAGATGGACGACAGCGGCCAGGTCCAGACCGCGAATTTTCCGACCTTCAACCTTTCGGACGGCGACAAGACCATGCTCAAGGCCGAGCGCGGTCCCGACGGCGCGTTGCGGGTGATGATGCGCGGGGACGTCTATGACGGCCGCAATTTCGTCAAATCCGCCATGGCGGGCCCGGCCTCCGGTCAGGGCAAGCCGGACGCCTCGGGCAAGCAAGAGTCGAAGGACGTCGATCTCGATATCAAGGTCGGGACCGTGGCGGGTTTCCACGGCGAGACCTTGCGGGGTCTCGATCTCACCATGTCGCGGCGTGGCGGCGCCATCAAGAGCCTGGCGGTCAGCGCCAAGCTCGGGCACGACGCGGCGTTCAGCGCCGACCTGCGCGGCCGCAACAACGGCGGCCGGCAGATCATCTACATCAACGCCAAGGATGCCGGGGCCTTCTTCCGCTTCACCGACATGTACGGCAAGATTTTCGGCGGCGAGATGTGGGTGGCCATGGACCCGACCTCCACCGACGTCTCCGCGGCGCAGGACGGCCTGCTCAACATTCAGGATTTCTCGGTCCGCGGCGAAGCGTCGCTCGATCGGGTGGTCGCCGGCGCGCCCGGCGGCCAGCGCTCCGGCGTGGATTTCTCGCGCATGCGGGTCGAGTTCACCCGCACGCTCGGCCGCTTCTCGATCCGCGAGGCGATCGTGAGCGGGCCCACGATCGGCGCCACCGTCGACGGCTACGTCGATTACCTGAAGGACGACGTGCACATGCGCGGCACCTTCATTCCGCTCTACGGCCTCAACAACATGTTCGGGCAGATCCCGCTGTTCGGCATCTTCCTCGGCGGCGGCAGCAAGGAAGGCCTGGTCGGCGTCACCTTCGAGGTCGTGGGCCCGACCAGCGGGCCGGTGCTGCACGTCAATCCGATCTCGGCCGTGGCCCCCGGATTGCTGCGCAAGTTCTTCGATTTCCCCAACGGCCAGATTCCGACCAGCAGCGCCAGTCAATTTCCCAACACCGACAACCAGTATTCCATCGGCAACATTCCGCAGATCTACGGCGATCCGGTGCGCTGAAACCGGTGGCGTAGGATAAAGGCAGACCGCCGCGGCGCGAGCCCGCGGTTTTTTTGTGCGAGGTGCGTGCGCTAGACCGGCCGCAGCAGCACGTGCCGCTTGCGGCCGAGCGAGAGCTTGATGACGCCTTCCGGCGTGCAATCGCGCCCCGTGAGCAGCATCTTCTCGTCGGTGACCGGCAGCGTCGTTGACCTTGAGGCCGCCACCCTTGATCTGGCGCCGCGCCTCGCCGTTCGACGCGACCAGGCCGGCGCGCACGAAGGCCACCAGCACCCCGAGCCCGCTCTCGAGCTCGGCGCGCGCGATCTCGATCGTCGGCAGCGATTCCGACAAACCGCCTTCCTCGAACGTCCGCCGCGCGGTCTCGGCGGCCTCGGTGGCGGCGGCACGGCCGTGCAAGAGCGCGGTCGCCTCGGTCGCCAGCACCTTCTTGGCTTCGTTGAGCTCGTGACCCTTGAGCGCGCCCAGCCGGCCGATCTCCTCGAGCGGCAACTCGGTGAACAGCTTCATGAGGCGCACGACGTCGCCGTCCTCGCTGTTGCGCCAGAACTGCCAGTAGTCGTAGGGACGCATCATCTCGGCATTGAGCCAGACCGCGCCGCTTTCGGTCTTGCCCATCTTCACCCCCGACGACGTGGTCAGGAGCGGCGTGGTCAGTGCGAACAGCTCGGCTTCGAGCATACGGCGTCCGAGCTCGATGCCGTTGACGATATTGCCCCACTGATCCGAGCCGCCCATCTGCAGGATGCAGCCGTGACGCTTGTACAGCTCCACGAAATCGTAGGCCTGCAGGATCATGTAGTTGAATTCGAGGAACGTCAGCGGCTGCTCGCGCTCCAGCCGCAGCTTGACCGAGTCGAAGGTCAGCATCCGGTTGACCGTGAAATGACGCCCGACGTCGCGCAGGAGCGGAATGTAGCGCAGCTGGTCCAGCCAATCCGCATTGTTGGCCGTGATGGTGCCGGCGTCGAAATCGAGGAACCGCGCGAACACGGTGCGAATCTTGGCGATGTTGGCGTCGATCTGCTCGTCCGTGAGCAGCGTGCGGGTGGTGTCCTTGCCGGAGGGATCGCCGATCTTGCTGGTGCCGCCGCCCATCAGCACGATCGGGCGGTGGCCGGTCTTCTGCAGCCAGCGCAGCATCATGATCGACAAGAGGTTGCCGATATGCAGGCTCGGTGCGGTGGCGTCGAAGCCGACATAGGCGGTGATCGCGCCTTGTGCGGCGCGCGCATCGAGCCCGGCCGCGTCCGAGAGCTGATGAATGAAGCCCCGGCTCGCCAGCACGTCGAGAAATTCGGATTTGTAGGCGCTCATGGTCTATCGTCTCGGCTCATCGCCTCGCTCGGGCCGGTGGTGTATCAGGTTGGGGCGGGGATTCAAAGGATGGCCGTATGCCCATGCTCTCATCCATCGGTCTCATGAGCGGCACCTCCTATGATGGCGTCGATGTGGCGCTCATCAACACCGATGGCGAGGAGATCGGCCGCATCGGACCGACCCTCTATCGGCCCTACAGCGACGAGGAGCGCCTGCTCCTGCGGCACGCGATGGCTTCGGCCGTCAACCTGGCGGATCGCGTCGAGCGGCCCGGCCTCTTGGCCGACGCCGAGGAGCTGGTGACGCGATCCCATGCCGAGGCGGTCGAGGCTTTCCTCGCCGCCAACGGCATGGCGGCGAGCGATATCGCGGTGGTCGGTTTCCACGGCCAGACCGTGCTGCACGATCCGCTCCGGCATCTGACGGTTCAGCTCGGGCAAGGCGAGGCGCTCGCCGGCCGGCTCGGCATTCCGGTCGTGTACGACTTCCGCGCCGCCGATGTGGCGGCCGGCGGGCAGGGCGCCCCGTTCGTGCCGGTGTTTCACCGCGCCATGGTGCGGTTGCTCGATGAGCCGGGTCCGATCGCGGTGCTCAATATCGGGGGCGTCGCCAACCTCACCTATATCGACGGGGATGACGAGCTCATCGCCTGCGACGTCGGTCCAGGCAACGCCTTGATCGATGATTTCGTGCGCCTGCGCACCGGCAATCCCCACGACAGCGAGGGCCGCGCCGCCGCGGCCGGGCAGGTGGACGAGGCCGCGGTCGAGCGCATTCTGGCCCATCCGTTCTTCGCCAAGCCGCCGCCGAAATCGCTCGACCGCAACGCCTTCCACCATTGGATCGCCACCGACGCGAAGCTCGCCGGCAAGAGCCTGGAGGACGGCGCCGCCACGCTCACCGCCTTGACGGCGGCCGCGGTCGCCCGCTCCATCGCCCTGTTGCCGCGCGCACCCGCGAGCTTCATCGTGGCCGGCGGCGGCATTCGCAACCCGGTGCTGATGCGGATGCTGGCGCAGCGCCTGGCGCCGGCGCGCGTCAAGACCGCCGATACGGTGGGCTGGTCGGCCGATTCGCTCGAGGCCCAGGGCTTCGCTTTTCTGGCGGTGCGCAGCCTCAACGGCCTGCCGCTTTCGTTTCCGACCACCACCGGGGTGCCGCACCCGATGCCGGGCGGCGTGGTGGCGCGGCCTTGAGCGCGGCCGTTGTTTACTACGCCACGGGCCTACGCTCGGTCTTTTAGGGTGGGCGACGCGCCGATGCCGCAGCGTTGATGAGGGCGGGACGCGCTCCGGCGCATTGCCCACGCGTTCGGACCTCGCGTGCAATCGCGTGGGCAAAATTGCGCGGCGCCGCGCAAACGACAATCGCTGTGCCGGGCAATTTTGCCCACCCTACGGTTGGTCCGCGAGTGCCGCGCCCCGATCCGTCAGGCCGCGGGCTTGCGCTCGGTCTTCAGGCGCTTGTCCAGATAGGCGCCGACCGCCGACATCAGCGGCTCGATCTTGCCGTCGAAGAAATGATTGGCGCCCGGGATCACCTTCTGGTCGATGACGATGCCCTTCTGGGTCTTGAGCTTGTCCACGAGCCCAGTGACGTCCTTGTGCGGCACGACCGCATCCTTGTCGCCATGGATGATGAGGCCGGAGGACGGGCAGGGGGCCAGGAACGAGAAGTCGTAGAGATTGGCCGGCGGCGCGATCGAGATGAATCCCTCGATCTCGGGCCGGCGCATCAGGAGCTGCATGCCGATCCAGGCTCCGAACGAGAAGCCGGCGATCCAGCAGCTTCTGGCTTCCGGATTGATCGACTGCGCCCAGTCGAGCGAGGCCGCCGCATCCGACAATTCGCCCTGCCCGTGGTCGAACGTGCCCTGGCTGCGTCCGACGCCGCGAAAGTTGAAGCGCAGCACGGAGAAGTTCCGATGCACGAAAGCGTAGTACAGCTGATAGATGATCTGATGGTTCATCGTGCCGCCGAACTGCGGGTGCGGATGCAGCACGATGCCGATGGGCGCGTTTTTCTGCCGTGCCGGATGATACCGGCCCTCGATCCGCCCGGCCGGGCCGGTAAAGATGATCTCGGGCATTTGGGAACCTCGGTTAATAGGTCGATTGACGGTCGGTGCCGCGGGACGCTGCCGCGCACCATCTAAAGTGTGCTAGACGAAAACCGGCGGAAGTGCCTAACTATTTGGAAATATTCCTGTTTTGCACCGACGCGGCTTGCGCTGACGTGGCTTTGGCATCGACGCGGCAATGAGCATTGCCACTGGGGCCCACTGGGCGGTGCCCAGCCGTCGCGGCAGCCGTTTTCTAGCACGACACCGGGGCCGAGAAGCAAGCATTTTCAAAGGGTGGTGGGCGCCCGGATGGTTTGGGAGTACAAGTCGCCCAAAGGCGGTCGGAGACCATGGCTGAGCGGATCTATCTCGATTGGAATGCGACGGCGCCCCTGCGTCCGCAGGCGCGCGCGGCCGTAGCCGACGCGCTCGGGGTCTGCGGCAATCCGTCCTCGGTCCATGCCGAGGGCCGCGCGGTGCGCCGCCGGATCGAGGAAGCGCGCCAGAGCGTGGCCGCGCTGGTGGGCGCCGAGCCCCGCAATGTGGTGTTCACCTCGGGCGGCACCGAAGCCAATATGATGGCGCTTTCCCCCTTTGTGGGAACGCCGGCGGGCGTGGAGCCGCGCGACTGCCTGCTCATCTCGGCCATCGAGCATCCCTCCGTGCTGGCGGGCGGCCGCTTTGCGCGCGACGCCGTCGAGCTGGTGCCGGTCGGCCCCGATGGCAGGCTCGATCTTGCGGCGCTGGCGCGAGCGCTCGCGGCGCTGGCCCGCAACGGCCGGCAGCGGCCGTTGGTTTCCGTGATGCTGGCCAATAACGAGACCGGGGTTGTGCAACCGGTATCGCAGGTGGCCGCGCTGGCGCAGGCGGCGGGCGCCCTCCTGCATGTCGACGCGGTCCAAGGCGCCGGTCGAATTCCCCTCGATATCAATGAGCTGGGAGCCGATCTTCTGACCCTTTCGGGGCACAAGATCGGTGGCCCCAAGGGGGCCGGGGCGCTGGTCAAGCGCCACCAGGCGCTGCATTTCACCGATCCCCTGATCAAGGGTGGCGGCCAGGAGCGCGGCGCCCGCGCCGGCACCGAGAATGTGGCCTGCATCGTCGGCTTCGGGGCGGCGGCAGCCGAGCTGCGGCTGGCATTCGCCGCCGAGACTGCCCGCATGGCCGTGCTCCGCGACCGGCTGGAGGCGGGCCTCAAGGCGCGCATGCCGGCTGCGGTCGTGTTCGGGGCGCAAGCGCACGCGGCTTCCCAATACGACCCTGTTCGCGGTCCCCGGCATCAAGGCCGAGACCGCCGTGATCGCGCTCGATCTCGACGGGATCGCGGTGTCCTCGGGGGCGGCTTGCTCGTCCGGCAAGGTCCAGCCCTCCCATGTCCTGGCCGCCATGGGGGTGGCGCCGCCGCTCGCCCAAGGCGCCATTCGGGTCAGCCTGGGGCCGACCACGACGGAATCCGAGATCGATCGCTTTCTGGATGCTTGGATAAGGCTGTCTAAAGCATTACTTAAGGGGGCACACGGCATCGCCGCTTAGGGTCGTGACGCTCGATGAACGAACCACTCGATGAACGAAGCAAGAGGACGAGGCGAACCAGAGACCTTTAGTCCGACCATAGCACCGACCAATCCAACCCGCGGTCCTTGAAACCGCAGCGGAGGGAAGAATGCCGGCAGTACAAGAGACCGTCGATCGGGTTCGCCGCATCGACGTCGACCAGTATAAGTATGGGTTCGAGACGCTGATCGAATCCGACAAGGCCCCCAAGGGCCTGTCCGAGGACACCGTCCGCTTCATCTCGGCCAAGAAGGGCGAGCCCGAGTGGATGCTCGCCTGGCGGCTCGATGCCTATCGGCGCTGGCTCACCATGAGCGAGCCGACCTGGGCACGGGTGAACTTCGGGCCGATCGACTACCAGGATCTCTATTACTACTCGGCGCCCAAGAAGAAGGACGGGCCCAAGTCCCTCGACGAGATCGACCCCGAGATCCTCAAGACTTACGACAAGCTCGGCATTCCGATCCGCGAGCGCGAGGCGCTGCTCGGCATCGAGGTCGGCGACGGCACGCGCTCGCGCGTCGCGGTCGACGCGGTGTTCGATTCGGTCTCGGTCGCCACCACCTTCCAGGAGGAGCTCGCCAAGGCCGGCGTGCTGTTCATGCCGATCTCCGAGGCGCTCAAGAAGCATCCGGATCTGGTCAAGAAGTACCTCGGCACCGTGGTGCCGATCTCCGACAATTTCTTCGCGACGCTGAACTCGGCGGTGTTCTCCGACGGCTCCTTCGTCTACGTGCCGGAGGGCGTGCGCTGCCCGATGGAGCTCTCGACCTATTTCCGCATCAATGAGCGCAATACCGGCCAGTTCGAGCGCACCCTGATCATCGCCGACAAGGGCTCCTATGTCAGCTATCTGGAAGGCTGCACCGCGCCCATGCGCGACGAGAACCAGCTGCATGCCGCCGTGGTCGAGCTGATCGCGCTCGACGACGCCGAGATCAAGTATTCGACCATCCAGAACTGGTACCCGGGCGACAAGAACGGCCGCGGCGGGGTCTATAATTTCGTCACCAAGCGCGGGGATTGCCGCGGCCGCAACTCGAAGATCTCCTGGACCCAGCTGGAGACCGGCTCGGCCATCACCTGGAAATATCCGAGCTGCATCCTGCGCGGCGACAACTCGCGCGGCGAGTTCTATTCCATCGCCATCTCGAACGGCTACCAGCAGGTCGATTCCGGCACCAAGATGCTGCATCTGGGCAAGAACACGACCAGCCGCATCATCTCCAAGGGGATCGCGGCCGGGCATTCCAACAACACCTATCGGGGCCAGGTCAGCGCGCATCGGCGCGCCAGCGGGGCGCGCAACTTCACCAATTGCGACTTGCTCCTGATCGGCGACCAGTGCGGGGCCCACACCGTGCCCTATATCGAGGCGAAGAACTCCTCGGCGGTGTTCGAGCACGAGGCGACGACCTCGAAAATCTCGGAGGAGACGCTGTTCTATTGCATGCAGCGCGGGCTCTCCGCCGAGGAGGCGGTGGCGCTGGTGGTCAACGGCTTCGTCAAGGACGTGCTGCAGCAGCTGCCGATGGAGTTCGCGGTCGAGGGCCAGAAGCTCATCTCGATCAGCCTCGAGGGCAGCGTGGGATGAGGGCGCGTAGCGCCCGCGCCGGACACGATCACCACAATGGCCACAAGCACGACGACACCGACGGGAATCGCAATGCCGCTACTGGAAGTCAAGAATCTGCATGTCGAGGTCGACGGCAAGAAGATCCTCAATGGGCTCGACCTGACGATCGAGCAGGGCAAGGTGCACGCCATCATGGGCCCCAACGGCTCGGGCAAATCGACCCTCGCCCATGTGCTCGCCGGCAAGCCCAATTATGAGGTCACGCAAGGGCAGGTGCTGTTCGAGGGCGAGGACGTGCTCGCCCTGAAGCCGCACGAGCGCGCCGCCAAGGGCATTTTCCTGGCCTTTCAATACCCGCTGGAGATTCCCGGCGTCGCCACCTTCAACTTCCTCAAGACGGCGCTCAATGCGCAGCGCAAGTATCGCGGCGAGCCCGAGCTCCTGATGCCCGAGTTCATCAAGCGCGTGCGCGAGGTCGCGGGCAAGCTCGGCATCGAGCAGGACATGTTGCGCCGGCCGGTCAATGTGGGCTTCTCCGGCGGCGAGAAGAAGCGCAACGAGGTCATGCAGATGGCGCTCCTGGCGCCGCGCCTGTGCGTGCTCGACGAGACCGATTCCGGCCTCGACATCGATGCGCTCAAGATCGTGGCCGAGGGCGTCAATCACCTGCGCTCGCCCGAGCGCGCCTTCATCGTCATTACCCACTATCAGCGCCTGCTCAACTACATCGTTCCCGATGTGGTGCACGTGCTGGCGCGCGGCCGCATCGTGCGCACCGGCGGCAAGGACATCGCGCTCGAGCTCGAGGCGGAAGGCTATGCGCAATACCAGGAGATGGCGTAGCCGCCGTCGGTCCCGGATGCAGGAAAAATCGCACGCAAGCTGGACGCAAGACCCAAGTTGGACGCAAGATGAACGCTGAAATCCGCCCGATCAAGACCGCGGCCGAGAGCGCGCTCTGCGCGAGCTTCGCCGCCGCCAAGGGCGCGCTGCCGGGCGCCCAGGCGGTGGCGGCCATGCGCGAGGAGGCGTTCCATCGCTTCGAGCGGCAGGGCCTGCCGAGCCGGCGGGTGGAGGACTGGAAGTACACCGACCTGCGGGCGGCGATGCGCGACGCGCTGCCGCTGGCGGCGCCGCCCGATGCCGCGGCCCGCGCGCGTGTGGCGCAAGCCGGCGCGCTGGTGGCCGGGCTCGAGGCGCGCCGCGTCGTCTTTGTCGACGGCGCCTTCGTGGCCGAGCTGTCCGATCTGGCCGACCTCGAGCCGGGGCTGACCATCGGCTCCATGGCGGCGGCGCTGGCGGCGGGCGAGCCCCTGATCGCCAGCCATCTCGGCAAGGTCGCGCCCAGCGACGACGTGGCGGTCGCCCTCAACACCGCCTTCATGGGCGACGGCGCGGTGATCCGGGTGGCGGCGCGGGCTGCGCTCGCGCGTCCGCTCCATCTGGTGTTCGCCAATTCGGGCCTGCGTCCGGCCGCGATCTTCGCGCGCTCGCTGATCGTGGTCGAGGAAGGCGCGCGCGCCATGGTGGTGGAAAGCCACGAAGGGGCCGCGGACTGCGCCGATCAGGTCAACGCGGTGCTGGAGCTCGTGGTGGGCGACAGTGCCCATGTCGACCACGTCAAGCTGACCGGCACGGGGGCCGGCGCCTTGCACGTCTGGACCATGATGGCGCAGGTGGGGGCGCATGCGCGCTTCAACGCATTTCTGTTCACCACTGGTGGCGCCGTCGTGCGCAACCAGCTGTTCGTGCGCTTCGCCGGCGAGGAGACGGTGGCCGGCATTCGCGGCGCGACGCTGCTCAAGGGATCGCAGCACGCCGACGTGACGCTGTTCACCGAGCACGCGGCGCCCGCCTGCACCAGCCGCGAGACCTTCAAGTCGGTGCTCGACGACAGCGGGCGCAGCATATTCCAGGGCAAGATCATCGTGCGGCGCGGCGCCCAGAAGACCGATGCCCGCATGGCCACCCACGCTTTGCTGCTGACCGACACCGCCGAGGCCGACAACAAGCCGGAGCTCGAGATCTATGCCGACGACGTGCAGTGCGGCCACGGGGCGACCTCGGGCGCGCTCGACCAGGATCTGCTGTTCTATCTCAAGGCGCGCGGAATCCCCGAGAAGGAGGCCGAGACGCTGCTGATCCAGGCCTTCGTCGGCGAGGCGGTGGAAGGCATCGAGCATGCCGGCTTGCGCGATGCCCTGATGGACCAGGTGGCCGCCTGGCTGGCGGCGCGCGCGTGAGTACCCAAGCCATGCATCCCGCCGTAACCAATGGCAGCTATGACGTCGGCCGCATCCGCGAGGATTTCCCGATCCTCGCCCTGCAGGTCTACGGCAAGCCGCTCATCTATCTCGACAACGCCGCTTCGGCGCAGAAGCCGCGCGCCGTGCTCGATCGCATCCAGCACGCCTATACGGCCGAATACGCCAACGTGCATCGCGGCCTGCATTACCTCGCCAATGCCGCGACCGAGGCCTACGAGGATGCGCGCGTGAAGGTTCAGGCGTTCCTCAATGCTCCGCGCAAGGAAGAGATCGTCTTCACCCGCAATGCCACCGAGGCCATCAACCTGGTCGCCTATACGTTCGGCCGCGAGCGAATCCGCTCCGGCGACGAGATCGTGCTCTCGATCATGGAGCATCATTCCAACATCGTGCCCTGGCATTTCCTGCGCGAGCGCCACGGCGCGGTGATCAAGTGGGCGCCGGTCGACGAGGACGGCAATTTTCTGATCGACGAGCTCGAGAAACTGCTCACGCCGCGCACCCGGATGGTGGCCATCACCCACATGTCGAACATGCTGGGCTCGGTGGTGCCGGTGAAGCAGGTGGTGGCGCTCGCGCATGCGCGCGGCATCCCGGTGCTGGTCGACGGCAGCCAGGCCGCCGTGCATCTCGACGTCGACGTGGCCGACATCGACTGCGACTTCTACGTCTTCACCGGCCACAAGCTTTATGGGCCGACCGGCATCGGGGTGCTCTACGGCAAGCACCAACATCTCCT
The DNA here is from genome assembly GCA_963744275.1 of uncultured Alphaproteobacteria bacterium. Lineage (GTDB taxonomy): Bacteria > Pseudomonadota > Alphaproteobacteria > Rhizobiales > Xanthobacteraceae > VAZQ01. The sequence continues at coordinate 226,108 of CAVUSX010000007.1, read as the reverse complement.
CGGCATGCCGCCGTTCAACGGCGGCGGCGAGATGATCCGCGAGGTGTTCGAGGACCGCGTCAGCTATGGGGAGCCGCCGCACAAGTTCGAGGCCGGCACGCCTCCGATCGTGCAGGCGATCGGGCTCGGGGCCGCGATCGATTATGTCGGCTCGATCGGCAAGGCGCGCATCCGCGCGCACGAGACCGAGCTGGTCACGTATGCGCACGAGCGGCTGCGCGCGATCAACTCGCTGCGCATCATCGGCAATGCGCGCGAGAAGGGCGCCATCGTGTCCTTCGAGATCAAAGGTGCGCATCCCCACGACGTGGCCACCATCATCGACCGCTCCGGCGTGGCGGTGCGCGCCGGCACCCATTGCGTCATGCCGCTGTTGGCGCGCTTCGGCCTCTCGGCGACCTGCCGGGCCTCGTTCGCCATGTACAACACCAAGCCGGAGATCGATCGCCTTGCCGAGGCCTTGATCAAAGCGCAGGATTTCTTCGCATGAGCGACGACACCGATCATAAGGCGCCGGCGAGCGCCGCCGCAGCGGCCGATGCAGCGGCTCCCGCGCCGGCCGGCGCGGCCTCGGCATTGCCGGCGGACGAGATCGCGCGCCTGACCGACGATATCATCGCGGCGCTCAAGACCGTCTATGACCCGGAAATCCCGGCCGACATCTATGAGCTCGGTCTCATCTACAAGATCGATATCGCCGACGATCGCGCGGTGGCGCTGGACATGACGCTGACCACGCCGAACTGCCCCTCCGCGCAGGAATTGCCCGTCATGGTCGAGAACGCGGTGGCGAGCGTGGCCGGCGTGGGCGAGGTCAAGGTCACCATCGTCTGGGATCCGCCCTGGGAGCAGAGCCGGATGTCGGACGAGGCCCGGGCCGTGCTCAATATGTGGTGAGATGTGGTGAGCTGCAGGTGGGAAGTTGCGCCCGGCGCATCTCATCCCACATAATGGAATGAAACAAGGAGCCCGCAATGGCCAGTTCCCGGCCGAGACCCCAGGTGATCCGGCTGACCGATGCCGCCGCCGAGCGCATCAAATACGTGATGGCGAACGCGGCCAAGCCGATCATCGGCGTGCGCGTCGGCGTCAAGAACGGCGGCTGCGCCGGCATGACCTATACGATGGAATATGCCGAGAAGGTCGAGCCCGCCGACGAGCTGGTCGAGGAGAAGGGCGTGCGCGTCCTGATCGATCCCAAGGCGATCCTGTTCCTGTTGGGCACCGAGATGGACTACAAGACCGAGAAGCTCTCCACCCAATTCGTGTTCAACAACCCCAACCAGACCGGGGCCTGCGGGTGCGGCGAATCGGTGCAGCTCAAGCCGGCGGCCGAGACCCAGCAATAGGGGCGGGGGCGGCGGTGGGCCCCGACCACATCCGCGAATTGTTCGCCGCCTTCGGGTCGGTCACGGTCCGGCGCATGTTCGGCGGCGCCGGCATCTATGCCGGTGAGACGATGTTCGCGCTCGCCCACGAGGGCGTCATCTACCTCAAGGCGGACGCCCTCAATGCGGCTGCGTTCGAGCGCGAGGACCTCGCGCCCTTCAGCTACACGACCCGGGAGGGCAAGCGCGCCGTGATGTCCTACCGGCGCATGCCGGACCGCCTCTATGATGATCCGGAGGAGCTCGCGGTTTGGGCGCACGAGGCGCTGGCGGCGGCGCGCCGGCAGGGCGGCACGAAAAGGCGCGGCGACCGGGTCGGCAAAAAAGCGAAAATCCTGAAGGCGGGCGGGCGCGCCCTCACGCCACCTTGGGGGCGGCCTGGGCGGCCTCCGGGTCGGTCTCCCCGATCACCCGGTTGCGGCCGGCGCGCTTGGCCGCATAGAGGCAGACGTCGGCGCGCTCGATCAGGGATTGCACACTTTCGCCCTGGCCGAGCGCCGCGACCCCGATCGACATGGTCACGCGCCCGAGATGCTCGCCGGTCGAGCGCTTCATCAATTCCTTGTTCATGACCGCGCGCCGGATCTGGTCGGCGACCGTGATGGCCGAGCGCAGCGTCGTGTCGGGCAGGATGACGGCGAACTCCTCGCCGCCGTAGCGGGCCGAGATATCCTGGCCCTTGACGTTCTGCTTGACCGCGATCGCCACCAGCCGCAGCACCTGATCGCCGGTCAGGTGACCCCAGCTGTCGTTGAATTTCTTGAAGTGATCGATGTCCATGAGCATGAGCGAGAGCGGCTCGCGCTTCGACTGCGCGGCGGCGAGCGTCTTGGCCAGGGCGTCGTCGAAATACTTGCGGTTTGCCAGCGAGGTGAGCGGATCGGTCAGGCTCTCGCTGCGGACCGTCTCGAGCACGCCTTGCAGCTCGGTGATCTCGAGCTTGGAGGCGGACAGTCGGGCCTCGAGCGCCTTGTTGACCCGTTCCACCTCCTTGGTGGCCTGGACCAGGCTTTCCACGATCATGCGGATGCCGGTCCCGTCGTCGGTTTGGCCGAGCTCCGCCGACGCATGGGCGAGGTTCTCGGTGTAGTTGAAGGCCGATCCGGCGGCGGCGCCGATCATGGCCATGACCTGCTCGATCTCGCCCTTGACCTGCGCCCCGACGTCGTCGATGCGGTTGGTGAAGCGGTTCGACGAGATATAGGTTTCGTAGATATGGTTGATGTTGTCTTCGCTGAGCGTGCCGTCGCGCGCCAGGATGTCGTTGATCGTTTGATTCAGCGCAGGATTATAGCCGGTGGCGTAGCCGTACCAGATCTCGAAATGGCGCGGGGAAGCCGGCTGGCGCAACGCCTTGATCTGTCCGAAGGCGATCTCCGCGAATGCCATCGTGTGTTCGTGATCGTCTTTCGGGCCCGTCATGATTTCCGTTCCGCCGGCCATGAGAATGCCCGCCGCCGACGCGTGTTCGCGCAAGGCTCGCGGAGCCTACCAACGGAGAGCATCCTATTTCACAGCAATGAATGCGGAGTAAACGACTCTAATCGGCTATAATGGCGGCTGTAGGTGCGGGGCGCGGCCATCTCGCGCCGGGCGCTGCCATCGCACGCGCGGCGCGCAGCCCGCACGCCCAGCCATCGCCCATCACGCCAGCTTCAGGCCTTAACCCGCACCGGCCGCAGCAGAAAAGCCGGCAGGTGGGAGAGCGCATCGTCGTCGCTCTGGACCGGCTCCGGCCGCGGGCGTTCGCGCTCGACCGGCTTGCGTCCAGGGCGCGCCTCGTCGATGCGGGTGACCGATGCGGGCGGTTGCTCGCGGCGCGGGGCGTTGTTGCGGCCGCCAGGCCGGCCGCCGCGGGCTTCCTGCCGCTCACGCGGATGCCGCTCGGCACGCGCGGGCCGCTCGCCGGACGGCTGCCGGTTGGCGTCCTGCCGCCGTTCCGCGGGCGCAGCCGCGGCATCGGCGGCCGCGGGCGGCTCGCCCATCCAGGGAATGACTTGGCCGATGAGCTTCTCGATCGCCGCCACCGCCTTGCCGTCGGCCGGCGCCACCAAAGTGATGGCCGCGCCGGCGCGGCCGGCGCGCCCGGTGCGTCCGATGCGATGGACGTAATCGTCGGGGTGGTGCGGGACGTCGAAATTGAACACGTGGCTGACATCCGGGATGTCGAGCCCGCGCGCCGCCACGTCGGAGGCGACCAGCAGCGTCACCGCGCCGCGGCGGAATTCCTCCAGCGCCGCGGTGCGCGAGGGCTGGTCCATGTCGCCGTGCAGCGCCAGCGCCGAGAATCCGTGCCGCACCAGGGAGCGGTGCAGCAGCGCCACCTCGCGCTTGCGGTTGCAGAACACGATGGCGTTCTTGAGCCCCTCGGCCGAGCGGATCAGCCGCCGCAGCGTGTCGCGCTTGTCATGGGGCTCGCGCCCGCACTTGACCAGCGCTTGTGAGGTGGTGGCGACCGTCGAAGCGGCGCGCGTGACCTCCACCCGCACCGGATTGTGCAGGAACTGCTCGGTGATGCGCTGGATCTCCGGCGGCATGGTGGCGGTGAAGAACAGGGTCTGGCGGGTGAACGGCACCAGCTTGCAGATGCGCTCGATGTCGGGGATGAAGCCCATGTCGAGCATGCGGTCGGCCTCGTCGATGACCAGGAGCTCGACCCCGGTCAGCAACAGGCGCCCGCGCTCGAAATGATCGAGCAACCGGCCGGGCGTCGCGATCAGGACGTCGACGCCGCGCATCAGCTTGGCGTCCTGATCGTCGAACGATACGCCGCCGATCAGGAGCGCGACATTGAGCTTGTGATTGACCCCGTACTTGGTGAAGCTCTCCACCACTTGCGCCGCCAGCTCGCGGGTGGGCTCGACGATCAGGGTGCGGGCGATGCGGGCGCGGGCGCGGCCATGCTCCAGCATGGTCAGCATCGGCAGCGTGAAGGCCGCCGTCTTGCCGGTCCCGGTCTGCGCGATGCCGAGCACGTCGCGCCGGGCGAGCACGTGCGGGATCGCCTGTTCCTGGATGGGGGTGGGGGTCGTGTAGCCGGCCGCTTTGACGGCGGCGAGAACTTTGTCGGACAAGCCAAGTTTGGAAAAAGGCATAAAACCTCGAATCGGGACCTTCCGGAGCCTACCCGCGCCGGATGACGGTACAACGACTGAGGTTGCGCGGGGGGAAGGTCGAAAGTTTCAATCGAACCGTTTCGAGCGGAACATAAGCGGACCGGGTCGAAAGTCAATCCTTTTGCGGCGCAATAGGTTAAATTAGTGGATCGAAGGTCGGTCGGTTTGCGCCGACGGAACCCTGCCGACCTCGGCAGCACCGGCAGCGGCAGGATTCATGGCGTCACGATTCATGGCATCAATTCTCGATCTCATCGGCGAAACGCCCTTGATCGAAGTGACACGCATCGATCGCGGGCTCTGCCGCCTGTTTCTCAAGCTCGAAAGCGCCAATCCGTCGGGCTCGCTCAAGGACCGGCCGGCCCGCACCATGATCGAGGCGGCCGAGGCCGATGGCCGGCTCGCCCCCGGCGGCACCATCGTGGAGGCGACCGCGGGCAATACCGGGCTCGGCCTCGCCCTGGTCGGCGGCCGCAAGGGCTACCGCACGCTCCTGGTCGTGCCCGACAAGATGGCACGCGAAAAGGTGCTGCATGCAAGGGCGCTGGGCGCCGAGGTGGTGAGCGCGCGCTCCGACGTCGGCAAGGGCCACCCCGACTATTACCAGGACGTCGCCGAGGCGATCGCACGCCGCACGCCCGGCGCCTTCTTCATCAATCAATTCGCCAACCCGGCCAATCCGCAGGCCCATGCCGCCACCACCGGGCCGGAAATCCTGCGCCAGATGGAGCGGGACGTGGACGCCGTCGTGGTCGGGGTGGGCTCGGGCGGCACCCTCACCGGGATCGGGCGGTTCATGCGCGAGATGTCGCCCAAGACCGAGATGGTGCTCGCCGATCCGGTCGGCTCGGTGCTGGCGCCCTTCGTGCAGACCGGGAAGATGCGCCAAGCGGGCAGCTGGGCGGTCGAAGGGATCGGCGAGGACTTCATTCCGCCCAACTGCGATCTCGGCCTGGTGAGCCGGGCTTTCTCGATCTCGGATGCGGAGAGCTTCGCGGCGGCGCGCGACCTGCTGCGCACCGAAGGTGTGCTCGGCGGCTCCTCCACCGGCACGCTGCTGGCGGCTGCGCTGCGGTATTGCCGCGCCCAGACGGTGCCGAAACGGGTCGTCAGCCTGGTGTGCGATTCCGGCGCGAAATACCTCTCCAAGGTGTTCAATCCCTCGTTCCTGGCGCAGGAGGGCTTCACCCATCCGGACCGTCACGGCACCGTGGGCGACATCGTGGTGAGCCGGGCGAGCGAGGGCAGCGCCATCACGGTCAAGCCGGACGATCCGCTGCGCACGGTATTCGCGCGCATGCGCTCGGCCGACGTCTCCCAGCTTCCGGTGATCGATGCGAACGGCCGCGTGGTCGGGCTGGTCGACGAAAGCGACGTGCTCGCCGCCATGCTGACCGACGAAGGCGGCGCCGCGCGCGCGTTCGCGCGCCCGGTGAAGGACGTCATGGTGACGCGGCTCGACACCATCTCGGCCGCCGCGCCGATCGCCGAGCTGGTGCCCTTGTTCCGCAAGGACTACATCGCCATCGTGATGGACGGCGATCAGTTCCTGGGCGTGGCGACGCGCCTCGATCTGATCAATTATTTCCGGCTGGCGCCATGACCCGGCGGCGGGGCCGGCGTGACGCGCGCTGACAACGAAGAGCTTCCATGACCATTCCAGTGACCAGATCGAACCAATGACCAGATCGAACCAGCTCGACTTCGCCACGCGCTGCGTGCATGCGGGGCAGGAGCCCGATCCGACGACCGGCGCGGTGATGATGCCGATCTACGCCACCTCGACCTACGTGCAGCAGAGCCCGGGCGTGAACAAGGGCTACGACTATGCGCGCACCAAGAACCCGACCCGCATGGCGTTCGAGCGCTGCGTCGCCGATCTCGAGGGCGGCAGCGCGGGCTTTGCCTTCGCGTCCGGGCTCGCCGCCATCGCGACCGTGCTGGAATGCCTCGACCAGGGCGCGCACATCGTCGCGGTCGATGATCTCTACGGCGGCTCGCGCCGCCTGTTCGAGCGGGTGCGCGCCCGCTCGGCCGGGCTCGAAGCCACCTATGTGGACCTGACCGACGCCGATGCGCTGGAACGGGCGATCCGGCCGAGCACGCGCCTCATATGGATCGAATCGCCCACCAATCCGCTGCTCAAGCTGATCGACCTCGACCACGTCGCCGCCATCGCGCGCCGGCGCGGCATCTGGGCCGCCGCCGACAACACCTTCGCCAGCCCCTATATCCAGCGCCCGCTCGAGCACGGCTTCGATCTGGTGGTCCACTCCACCACCAAATACCTCAATGGCCATTCCGACATGGTGGGAGGCGTCGCGGTGGTGGGCGAGAACGCCGAGCTGCGCGAGCGGCTGACCTTCCTGCAGAATGCGGTGGGCGCCATCCAGGGGCCGTTCAATTCCTTCCTGGCGCTGCGCGGGCTCAAGACCCTGGCGCTGCGCATGGAGCGCCATTGCGGATCGGGCATGAAGATCGCCCGTTGGCTCGAAGCCCATCCCAAGGTGCGGCGGGTGCTCTATCCGGGCCTGCCGAGCCACCCGCAGCACGCGCTGGCGCAGCGGCAGATGCGCGGCGGCTTCGGCGGCATGATCGCGGTCGAGCTCGCCGGCGGGCTCGAGGAGGCCAAGCGATTCCTCGAGCGCTGCCACCTGTTCGCCTTGGCGGAAAGCCTCGGCGGCGTCGAAAGCCTGATCGAGCATCCGGCGCTGATGACCCATGGCTCGGTGCCGAAAGAGGTGCGCGCCGCGCTCGGCATCGGCGACAGCCTGGTGCGGCTCTCGGTCGGCATCGAGGAGCCGGATGATCTGATCGCCGATTTGGCCGGGGCGCTGGGGTAGGGCAGGGCGGGTAGGGTGGGCAAAATTGCCCGGCACCGTCGATCATTGAATGCACGGCGTTGCGCAATTTTGCCCACGCGATTGTGCTGCGAGGTCGGCAGCGTGGGCAACGCGCCGCTTCGCCGTGCCGCGTTCCTCGGCTGCGGTTGCGCGTTGCCCACCCTACGCCGCAACCTGCCCGCCGCGCTCGGCTGCAGCGCGGCCTCTCAGTCCTCCAAGATCGCCCTCAGGGGCCGGTTGAAAGCAAAGATCACCACGCCCGCGAAGGCGGCGAGGCCGGCGAGCATCAGGAAGAAGCTGATCTTGTCCATCGTGCTCCAGAAGCTGCCGAGCCAGCCGGCGATGAGATTGCCGGTGAAGCTGGTCGCCAGCCACAGGCCCATCATGGTCGAGAGCATGCGCACCGGAGCCGCCTTCGACACCAGCGACAGGCTGATGGGCGAAAGATAGAGCTCGCCGACCGTGATGACGACGAAGAACCAGAACAGCCACCACCAGCTCGCCTCGTCGCCCTGCGCGACCCACGCGGCTCCCACCATGATGAGATAGGAGAGCGCCACCAGAAAGCAGCCGAGCGCCATCTTGGTGATGGTCGAAGGTGCGCCGCCGCGGCGCGCCTGCCACGACCACAACGCGACCACCAACGGCGTGAACGCGAAGATCATCAAGGGATTGAAGGACTGGAACCAGGTCACCGGGATCTCGCCGTGCCAGACCACGAGATCGATGGTGCGATCCGTATAGGTGTCGGCCCACAGCGCGATGGTATTGCCCTGCTGCTCGTAGGTCGCGAAGAACAGCGTGGTCGGAACGAACAGCACCGCCAGCGCCGCGATGGAGCGCCATTCGGAGCGATCGAGCGGCTGTTTGTCGAGCCCCGCCGCCCGCAATCTATACCTCTCGTCGGGCGGCAGCAGCGGCAGCGCGAAGAGATAGACCGCAAGCGCGATCGTCATGCCGACGCCGGCGGCCAGAAAGCCGTAGTGCCAACCCAAGGCTTCTCCGAGCGTGCCGCAGACCAGCGGCGCCAGAAACGCCCCGACATTGATCCCGACGTAAAAGATCGAATAGGCGAGGTCGCGCCGATGGTCGCCGGGGGCGTAGAGACCGCCGACCTGGGTCACGATGTTGGGCTTGAAGGCGCCGTTGGCGAGGATGAGGGTGGTGAGCGCGATGAGGAAGAGGGGCTCGAACGCCATCATGAAATGGCCGGCCGCCATCAGGACGGCGCCGATGATGACGGTGCGGCGCTGGCCGAGCACCCGGTCGGCGATCAGGCCGCCGAACAGCGGGGTGAGGTAGACGAGGCCGGTATAGAGGCCGTAGATTTGCGACGCGAACGGCTGCGTCCCGAGCGGCCCGAACATGCCTTCCAGCGCGCCGCGCAAGGCGTCGAGCCCGATGACGCCGTCGGCGCGGCCGGCGATGAGCAGATATTTCGTCATGTAGAGGACGAGCAGCGCGCGCATCCCGTAATACGAGAAGCGCTCCCACATCTCGGTGGCGAACAGGAACGTGAGGCCGCGCGGATGACCGAACAAATCCCCGAACGGTTTGGCGTGGCTGATTTGGTCGGCGCCCGATGAAGCCATTTTATACAGTGCCGACTCGGCTGGAGCGGAGGCTTGAGTAAACTCCGGGGCGGGGGCGAATTCAATGCTCGGCCCCGCCGGTCACTCGCCGGCCACTTGCCGGCCAGGATGCCCGCTATCGCGAAATGATGCGCGGGCTGCTAAGCTCGCGGGTCAGGCGGGTTTGGCCACCTCAGGCGGCTTTGGCCACGAATGACGTCGGGCGACGCGCCCGGCACGGAAATGGGAGGCCTGCATGATGTGGAAGAGCTTCTGTCGCGAGCACGCTGATCGGCACGCTGGCGTTGCCGGCCCTGCTCGCGACCGCGATGCTTGGCGCATCGGCACAGAGCGACCCGGCGGCGAATTATCCGAGCCGGCCGATCCGCATGATCGTCGGGTTCGCGGCCGGCGGCGGCAACGATATCTTCGCCCGCCTGGTCGGGCAGAAATTGTCGGAGCTCTTGGGGCAGTCGGTGGTGATCGAGAACCGGCCGGCCGCGGGCGGCCGTTCCTCGGCCGAATATGTCGCCAACCAGCCCGCCGACGGCTACACGCTGCTGGTCGGCGCCAGCGGCATGATGTCGGTCGCGGCGGCGGTCTATCCCAATCTCCGCTACCACCCGACCAAGAGCTTCATCCCGCTCTCGATGATCGCGAACTTCCCGCTGATCATGTCGGTGCCGGTGAGCAATCCGTCGAAATCCGTGGGCGAGCTGGTGGTGTGGGCGAAACAGCATCCCGACAAGGCGAATTACGCGACCACGTCGCCGGCATTCACGATCGCGACCGAGCTCTTGAAGCTGAAGACCGGAATGCCGGGCGTGGCGATACCCTGGAAGAGCAGCACCGAGATGGTGCTCTGCGTGGTCACCGAGCAATGCCTGATCGCCATTGCGGACGGCCCTCCCAGCGTCCCGATGGTCAAGGCCGGCAAGGTTCACGCCCTGGCGGTGACCGGCGCGGAGCGCTCGCCCGAGCTTCCCGATGTGCCGAGCATGGCGGAGCAGGGCTTCCCCGAAGTCAATGTGCATCTGTGGAGCGGCGTGTTCGCGCCGGCCGCCACGCCGCCCGCGATCGCCAAGAAGCTCGAAACCAAGCTGCGGGAAGCCATTCTGGCGCCCGACGTCAGCCAAAAGCTCAGGGCCATGGCGGCCAATCCGGGCGGCACCTCCTCGGAGGAGTTCCGGAAAATGATCGATGCCGACATCAAGGTCTACGAAGGCGTCGTCAAGGCCGCGAATTTGACCTTCGAGGACTAGCGAGCCCGGCCGGTGGATTTGACGGGATACGCCGCAGCCGATCCCTGCTTTCGCGGGGGCGGCGGCGTGGAGAGTCAGTCGCATTAATCATGGGCCGCGCATTTCGGCCGGCGCATGCGACACCCGCAGCCTCAATTGCTTGCTTTTCTGAGTTTCAACCGGTACATGTGGCGCGCATCGACATTTGGCCGGACCACTGGGCCGCTTCGCCTCGCACTATGCGGCGCACGTTTCAGATTCTCTCCAAATTCGACGACCGGGAAACAGGCGCGATGTCGCGCCTGATCCCACGTGCACAACCGCAAGCGAAGGACAATTCATGACCACCGGTACGGTAAAGTTCTACAATGACCAAAAGGGCTTCGGCTTCATTCAGCCCGACGACGGCGGCAAGGACGTGTTCGTCCATGCCACCGCGCTCGAGCGCGCAGGCATTCGCGCCTTGCGCGAAGGCCAGAAGGTGACCTTCGAGGCGCAAACCGATCCGCGTTCCGGCAAGATCGCGGCCGACAAGCTCGAAGCCATGTGACGCGTTTTCCGGCCGGGAGAGCCCATGGGCTCTCCCGTTTGATTCTTCTGGTTTCGTTGTAGCGTCGATGTGGCGTCAATTCTTGGAAACAGGCCGGATCGCGCTCACCTTCGATCCCGTCTGCCGCCCCGAGGTGACACGGCTGCGGCGATGAAATGGCTCATTCTGGCGCTTTTTCTGGGCGGGATGTTCGCCTCTCTCAATTGGTACGAGGCGGGCAATCGTGAGCGCAGGCTGGCTTACGGGCTCATGACCCTGGCGGCCTTCGGGCTCGTGCTGGTGCTGGGCATCACCATCATGTGAGGCGCACCGCGGCTCACGGCCGCAGCCGGCGGCGTCGAGAGCTTTCTCAGGACGGCGCGGCCGCGCACGTGATGCGGGTTGCGATCCGGTCTTGCGTCCGAACCGCGACAATGCGGAAGTTGAGCGCAGACCGCTCGAAAGCTCAGGACTGCGAGGTCTCCAGCTCGCTTTCCGGGACGACGCGCTCGTGGCGCTCGGCGTCGCTCTTGATGCGGTAATGGGGTTCGGCGGCGTTGTCCGGCATCAACCGGGTGATTTCGTAGGTGCCGGCGGCGGCTTGACGAATGGATCGCGGGATGAGCGCGACAGATTGGCCAACTTGGAACTTATGCATCATTGGATTGCCCTCGATGGATTCGGCCGCCGGCCTCATATGGGAACTGATAGGGGAACTAAGCAAGCTCTTGCTCCCGGAAAGTCGAAACCAGGAGGATTCAGCATAAACACCGACATTATCCGCTTCCGCGGCTAAATGGCGCTCCTGGAGGATTTTGGTCTCGCATGCTAGAATTGCGCCTGCCCTCATTGTGCTAAGCTATCACAATGAGCAACTAAAGCACTCGAAACCATGCTCGACGCTGATTTATTCGTTCAACGGAAGGATATTTTGATGCAAATCTACATGTTCACGTCGGAATCCACCCCCAGTTTGCGCGCATTTGCCGGAGATTCAGCCGGAAGCAAGCTTCCCTCCAAGCATGGTCCTTGGAACCAGGACGGCTCGATCCGGTCGGGCGACCACCCGCCGCACCATTTCTCCCGCGCCAAGATCGAGCAGGCGATCAAATTCGACGGTTTCCAGCTCTGGCGCATGAAGTCGGATACCGCCAAGCCCGGCGACGAGGCCCACACTCAGGCCGCTTGATCTTCGGCTTGGCTCTCGTCGCCGTCACCGGCGATGCCGTCGGCGTTGCGTGCAGAGAATGCCTTCTGCAACAATGTCGGCGAACGATGCCAGAGCGGATCACGCAATCGGGTTCGCTGGGCCTTGCGATCGCGGAATTCCAGGGATCGCAAGATCTTTTGACAGCCGGAATGTTCGGCTGCCGGAGCTCTTGGCGCAGGCAGCGCGCCGGCATGGCGCGGCGGCCGAGCGAGAGCACATCGGATGAAGTGGAACGACGGATGAAGTGGAACGACCAGGATCGCGGGCCGTGGCGAGGCGGAGCCAAGGGCTCGAAGCCGGCCGATCTGGAGGAGTTCTTGCGCCGCGGCCAGGACCGGCTGCGCTCGGCCTTGCCGGGCAATCTCGGCGGCCAGGGGATCGCGCTGATCGCCCTCGTCGCGGTCGTGGTCTGGGGATTTTCCGGCTTCTTCCGGGTCGATCCGGACGAGCTCGGCATCGTGCTGCGCTTCGGCAAATACGTGCGTGACGCCCAACCCGGCCTCAACTTCCATATGCCCTATCCGATCGAGTCCGCGCTCACCCCCAAGGTCACGCGCGTCAATCGGGTCGATATCGGCATGCGTGCCGTCGAGGCGTCGCGCCGCGGCGCCCCCAATATCAACGTGCCGGAAGAAAGCCTGATGCTCACCGGCGACGAGAATATCGTGGACGTGGATTTCTCGGTGTTCTGGTTGATCAAGCCCAATGGCGCCGGCGACTATCTGTTCAACATCCAGCAGCCCGAGGGCACCGTGAAGGCGGTCGCTGAAAGCGCCATGCGCGAGGTGGTCGGCCATTCCGAGAGCACGCCGCTTCTCACCGGCGCCCGCCAGACCGTCGAGACGGCGGTCCAGGATCTGATGCAGCGGACGCTCGATCAATACGGGGCGGGCGTCCAGGTGACCCAGGTACAGCTGCAAAAAGTCGACCCGCCCGCGCAGGTGCTCGAACTCGTTCCGCGACGTGCAGGCCGCCCGCTCGGACGCCGAACGCGCCCAGAACGAGGCGCAGACCTATGCCAACCGCGTGGTGCCGGAATCGCGCGGCCGCGCCGCGCAGGTCACCCAGGCGGCGGAGGCCTATCGGGAGCAGACCGTCGCCGAGGCCACCGGTCAGTCGGCGCGCTTCGTCAAGATTTACGACGAGTTCAAGAAGGCGCCGGATGTGACCCGCGAACGCATGTATCTCGAGACCATGGAACGGGTGTTCGCCGGCACCGACAAGATCATCCTCGATTCCGGCACCGCCCGGTCCGGGGCCCAGGGCGGCGTCGTGCCCTATCTGCCGCTCAACGAGCTGACGCGCGGGCCGTCGGCGCCACCGCAGAATCCGGTGCCCAATCCGCCGCCGAGCGCGCCCCCCAATGCGGCACCTTCCGGAGGCATCCGATGAGGCTCAATCTCGCCGGCGGCGTCCTCGCCGCGCTCGTGCTCGTTGCGTTGCTGATCGCCTATGGCAGCCTGTTCACGGTCTATCAGACCGACCAGGTGCTGGTGGTGCGGCTCGGCGAGCCGATCCGCACCGTCACCGAGCCGGGGCTGAATTTCAAGCTTCCGCTCCTCGACAGCGTCATCTCGGTCGACAAGCGCATTCTCGATCTCGAGAACCCCTCGCAGGAGGTGATCGCCTCCGACCAGAAGCGTCTGGTGGTCGATGCGTTCGCGCGCTATCGGGTCGACGATCCGCTGAAGTTCTATCAGACCATCGGGGTGATCGAAGGCGCCAATGCACGGCTGTCGACCTTGCTCAACTCGGCGCTGCGCCGCGTGCTGGGCGAGGCGACCACGACCGACATCGTGCGCGACAAGCGCTCCCAGCTCATGGCCATGGTGCGTGACCAGCTCGAGCACGAAGCGGAGTTGTTCGGCATATCGGTGGTGGACGTGCGGATCAGGCGCGCCAACCTGCCCGAGCAGAACAGCCAGGCCGTCTATCAGCGCATGCAGACCGAGCGCCAGCGCGAGGCCGCCGAGTTCCGCGCCCAGGGCAGCCAGCACTCGCAGGAGATCCGCGCCAAGGCGGATCGCGACGTGACGGTGCTGATCGCCGAGGCGCAGTCGAAGGGCGAGCAGACCCGCGGCGAGGGTGATGCCGAGCGCAACCGGATCTACGCCGCCGCCTATGGTCGCGATCCCGACTTCTTCGCGTTCTACCGGTCCATGCAAGCCTACGAGAGCGGCTTGCACGCCGCCGACACCCGCATGCTGCTGACACCCGATTCGAGCTTTTTCCGCTATTTCGGCAATCCATCCGGAAAGCCGCGCGAGGCGGCCCCGAAGTAGACTGCCCAAGTCCGCGAATCGCGAGAGCCGCCAACCAGGGAAGAGCCGCATGAAGTTGGACAGGGAGGTTCCGGGCTGTTTCGGGCAGAAGAATCTCGTCTTTGCCGGCAATCCCGAGGATGAAGGACGCGCGTTCGGCTGGCTGAATTCGCTGCGCAAGCGCGAGGTCAGCTGGGAGGCCGCCAGCGAGCAGATCGCCTTTTATCTCAAGTCGCGAAATGCGAGCGACGCGCGGATCGAGGAGCAGGTCGAGCGCGCATCCTTGTTCCTCAAGCCCTGGTTGCGCGAGTAGCCCGCGCCGATCGCTCGGCGCCCCGACACAGGACCGCCGGCGCTCGGCCGCATCGGCGGTCCATCACATCCCGGCCGCACAGGCGAAAATGGCAACCAGACAGGCGCGGCTCGATGCGTTTCCCAGCGATGTCGAAAGACCGGAGGGCCAGGCCTTCGAGATTCTCTGCGAGGATCATGTGGGCACCTATGCGCTCCCGTTCCTGTGCGTTTGGCGGGATGACGCATGGTGGAGCGCCGAATCGGGCGGGCGCATCGACGCCAGGGTGGTGGGCTGGCGCAAGCCGCCCGTCTAAGAGGCGATCGGAGCCGGCGGGCCTATCCGTGGCCCCCCAGGGCAGCCCCGGATACCGGCGACGAGGCGACAATCGGGGTCCGGAGGCGCGAAATCTCCCGCGCCCGCAGCCTGGGATTGGTCGGACGAGCCTTGGCGTCGAAGACATGTTATGCAGGATTGAATTGCGTGAGGCGTTGATCTAAGCGGGCACCGGCGGCTCAGGCGCTCGAGGCGTGGGCCGCCCCTTTAGGCCATCGGCGACATCGACAGGTTTTGATCCGGCGCGGGCGCAGCGCCGGTCGGGGAGAGAGTCATGGCAAGCAAGATCAAGTCGCCCCCCAAGGCGGACAACGCGGGGGCACGCGCCGGCGAGGAGGCGGAGACCCCCTCGGACAGCCCGTTGCTCGACGTATCGGATGCCGCCGTCAAGAAGCTCATCCGCAACGCCAAGAAGCGCGGCTATGTGACTCACGACCAGATCAATTCGGTGCTGCCCTCCGACGAGGTCAATTCCGAGCAGATCGAGGGCGTCCTCGCCCTGTTCAACGAAATGGGCGTCAACCTGATCGACACCGAGGATGCCGAGCCGGAAGAGGACGAGCAGGGCCGAGGAGGAGGAAGAGGCGGCCGGCGGCGGCGAGATCGTCGAGGTGAAGCGCTCGCCGCTCGCCAAGGTCGAGAAGGCGCCGCCTCCGGACCGCACCGACGATCCGGTGCGCATGTATCTGCGCGAGATGGGGACGGTCGAGCTGTTGTCGCGCGAGGGCGAGATCGCGATCGCCAAGCGCATCGAGGCCGGCCGCGAGGCCATGATCGCGGGCCTGTGCGAGAGCCCGCTGACCTTCCAGGCCATCATCATCTGGCGCGACGAGCTCAACGAAGGCAAGATTCTCCTGCGCGACATCATCGATCTGGAGGCGAGCCACGCCGGTCCCGGCGCCAAGGGCATGGCGGCGCCCGTGGTGATCGGGCCGGATGGCCGGCCGATCGTGGCTGCCGCCGGCGCTCCCGCTCGCCGGCGGGCTGATCGCGGGCGCGCTGCCGCCGCAGACCGTGGCTCCGGCCACCGCGCCTGCCGGCGCCACGCCGTTCAAGCCGCAGCACGACGGCGACGGCGAGGAGAAGGCGCCTGAATCCGAGGCGGATTTCGACGAAGACGACATGGAAGGCTCGCTCTCGCTCGCCGCCATCGAAGCCGAGCTCAAGCCCAAGGTGCTGGAGACCTTCGACAAGATCGCCGACGCCTACAAGCGGCTGCGCCGGCTGCAGGAGCAGGACATCCAGTTCCGGCTCCAGAACAGCTCGCTCTCGCCCGCGCAGGAGCGCAAGTACAAGAAGCTGAAGGACGAGATCGTCACCGAGGTGAAGTCGCTGCGGCTCAATGCGGCCCGCATCGAATCCGCTGGTCGAGCAGCTCTACGAGATCAACAAGCGCCTGGTCGGCTACGAGGGCCGCCTGATGCGGCTGTCGGAAAGCCACGGCGTCTCGCGCGAGGACTTCCTCAAGAACTATCAGGGCTCCGAGCTCGATCCGCGCTGGCTCAACCGGGTGTCCAAGCTCTCGGCCAAGGGCTGGAAGAGCCTGGTCGCCAAGGACAAGGACAAGATCAAGGAGATGCGCGGCAACATCCATGCGCTCGCGGGCGAGACCGGTCTCGAGATCGGCGAGTTCCGCAAGATCGAGCAGATGGTGCACAAGGGCGAGCGCGAAGCCCGCCAGGCCAAGAAGGAGATGGTGGAGGCCAACCTGCGGCTCGTCATCTCGATCGCCAAGAAATACACCAATCGCGGCCTGCAGTTCCTCGACCTGATCCAGGAGGGCAATATCGGCTTGATGAAGGCGGTCGACAAGTTCGAGTACCGGCGCGGCTACAAGTTCTCGACCTACGCGACCTGGTGGATCCGCCAGGCGATCACGCGCTCGACCGCCGATCAGGCCCGCACCATCCGCATCCCGGTGCACATGGTCGACGCCATCACCAAGATCGTGCGCACCTCGCGCCAGCTGCTCAACGAGATCGGCCGCGAGCCCACCCCCGAGGAGCTCGCCATCAAGCTCGGCATGCCGCTCGAGAAGGTGCGCAAGGTGCTCAAGATCGCCAAGGAGCCGCTGTCGCTGGAGACCCCGGTCGGCGACGAGGAGGACTGCCATCTCGGCGATTTCATCGAGGACAAGAACGCCATCCTGCCGATCGACGCCGCCATCCAGACCAACCTGCGCGAGACCACCACGCAGGTGCTGGCCTCGCTCACCGCGCGCGAGGAGCGGGTGCTGCGCATGCGCTTCGGCATCGGCATGAATACCGACCACACGCTGGAAGAGGTCGGCCAGCAGTTCTCGGTGACGCGCGAGCGCATCCGCCAGATCGAGGCGCGGGCGCTGCGCAAGCTCAAGCATCCGAGCCGGTCGCGGATTCTGCGGAGCTTCCTGGACAATTGATGAAGTGGTGCAGCGTTATTCGGTTCAGGCTGACGCCCGGCAATTGTCATGGCCGGATCTCGATAAGGATGCAGCGCGTAGGGTGGGCAAAGGCGCCGAAAAGGCGCCGTGCCCACGCGAAGTCTGTCGGCGGATAGAGCTGCGCCGCGTGGGCACGGCGGTTCCGGCGTGGTGCCTCAATTGAGGTCTCGCGGCCGCCTTTGCCCACCCTACGCGACGAAACATGCTCCGTAATTCGATATCTGAAAATTCTTCGCCGCCTCGCAGGCGTCGCTCAAGAAGCTCTGCAGGATCTTCAGCGCCTTCTGTTGCGCTTCCTGGTGCGTGGGCGGGCCCGACAGCGGGATGGATATGGCGACATGGAGCGTCTCGTCACGCTGGATCTGAAACGTGACATGCCAGGCGGCGACCGAGCCCTCCGCCGATACCGACATGCCGGTGTGCTGGGTCGCGGTGGGCGTAATTTGTACGGTCATGTCGTCTCCAATCTCACCGGGCCGGCTTATCCCAATTCGCAGCCGCGGTCCATCGGATGGGATGACACGCGGTTTCCCCTAGGACCTCGATTCTGATGCAGCCGGGGCGCGGCGCGGATGGCCGAATGTTGATTTTTTGATCGCCGATGACGTTTTCGGCCGCATGCAGCACGCGCCAGGCCGGCGATTTCGAGGGGTGTCGACCCTGCTCCGCGATGATGGCCTTGTGCACGCTGATGAGGCCCTGGTCGCCGCTCGGCTTGCCGATCCACTGGTCGAGCGAGTCCTTCAAATCGGCGGTGTACTCCATGGCCAATTTCGTGGCGGCATCGATCTGCTCGTCTTCCGACCGCTGGTTGGAGGTGATGATGGCCAGGAGGTCGGCCATGAACTTCTGGGTGCCTGGCATGCCTTTCTCCTCGAAAGCCCGATGGGGCGAACTCGCAGCGTCCTATAGCATGGCGGGTCGCGCGCGGGGCGGCGCAGACCGATCATATTTCGGTGGTTGAGCCTAGAGCGGTTTCACATAGACCGGAAACAGAAACCGCTCTAGCATTTTTGCATTGTCGCATTTTCGGACGGAAAACCGGTCGCCACCCTCGCTTTCGCAAGGGCTTCCTGAAAATGCTCTGAGGGGTCGCTCATTGGTCTTCGATCTCCTCGCGCAGGATCTCGAGCTGCAACCATTTCTCCTCCGCCGCGGCCAGCTCGAGCTGGACGGCGGCGAGCGAATTGGAGACTTCCGCGAACGCCTCCCGGTCGCGGGCATAGAGATTGGGATCGGCGAGCCGCTGTTGCAGCTGGCCGATGCGGCCTTGCAGCACCGCGATCTGCTGCGGCAAGGTCTCGAGCGCATGCTTTTCATGAAAGCTCAGGCGCCGCCGGGTGGGCCTCGTGTCGCCGGGCGGCGGCGCGGATTTGCCGTCGAGGGCGGGCTTGGCTCTGGTGGGCTTGCGGCTCGCGACGGCTTGGCCGCGTTGCGCCAGCATGTCGGTGTAGCCGCCGGCATACTCGGTCCAACGGCCGTCGCCTTCCGACATGATCACGGCGTTCACGGTGCGGTCGAGGAAGTCGCGGTCATGGCTGATGAGAATGACGGTGCCGGCATAGTCGCCGATCATCTCCTCCAGCACGTCGAGGGTTTCGAGATCGAGATCGTTGGTCGGCTCGTCCAGGACCAGGAGGTTGGAGGGCTTCGCCAGCGCCCGCGCCAGCATGAGGCGGCCGCGCTCGCCGCCCGAGAGCACGCCGAGCGGGGTGCGCACCTGCTCCGGGGCGAACAGAAAGTCCCGCATATAGCCCACCACATGGCGCGACTGTCCGCGGATGACCAGCGTGTCGCCGCGGCCGCCGGTCAGCGCCTCCGCCAGCGTCCAGGACGGATCGAGGCCTTCGCGGCCCTGGTCGAGCGTCGCCATCTGCACGTTGGCGCCGAGGCGAACCTGCCCGGAATCGGGCGCGAGCGCCCCGCTCAGGACGTTGATGAGCGTGGTCTTGCCGGTGCCGTTTGGGCCCACGATCCCGATGCGGTCGCCCCGCATGACGCGGATCGAGAAGTTGTCGATGATCGGCCGTCCCGCGAACGCCTTGCTGATGCTCTCCGCCTCGATCACCAGCGCGCCGGATTTATCCGCCTGCGCCGCGTCGATGACGGCCTTGCCGGCGGCCCCGCGATACGCGCGCCGGGTCTGCCGCAGCTTCTGCAAGTCGGCGAAGCGGCGCACGTTGCGCTTGCGCCGGCCGGTCACGCCGTAGCGAAGCCAATGCAGCTCGGCCTCGATCTTGCGGCCGAGCTTGTGCTGATCGCGCTCCTCCTCCGCCAGCACGTCGTCGCGCCAGCCTTCGAACGCGCCGAATCCGAGCTCGATCCGCCGCGCCTTGCCGCGGTCGAGCCAGACCGTGCTGCGCGACAAGGTTTCGAGAAAGCGCCGGTCGTGGCTGATCAGGACCAGCGCCGTGCGCCTCTGGTCGAGATCCCGCTCCAGCCATTCGATGGTGGTCAGATCGAGATGATTGGTCGGCTCGTCGAGCAGGAGGATATCGGGGGCGGGAGCGAGAACGCGCGCGAGCGCCGCACGCCTCGCCTCGCCGCCCGACAGCCGCGCCGGGTCCTCGTCGCCGGCAAGCCCGAGCTGCTCCAGATAGAACCGCGCCTGATGCGGGTCGTCGCCGGGCCCGAGCCCGGCCAGCACATAAGCGAGCGTGGTCGGATGCGCCGACAGGTCGGGTTCCTGCGGCAGGTAGCGGATGGTGGCGCCCGGCTGCACGAAGCGCGTGCCGTGGTCCGGCTCGATCAGCCCGGCGGCGATCTTGAGCAGCGTCGATTTGCCGGAGCCGTTGCGGCCGACGAGACAGACCCGCTCGCCCGAGGACACCGACAGCTCGACGCCGTCGAGCAGCGGCGTGCTGCCGAAGCTGAGTGAAATGTCGCCGAGCTGGATGAGGGGAGGGGCCATGGGCGGGGAAAACGTTGTGGAGGGCGCCTTATAGCGCGGGTGATGCGGATTGCCGCAGTCTTGCCGGACAGCTCGGGTCCGCCGCGGCGGGCGGGATGGAACCGATTGTTTTCGCCTTAGAACCGGCGCGGGCTGTGCTACAAGGCGGGCGTCCGCCGGACGATTCCGGTTCGCGCGGGCCGAAGGAGCCTACATGAGAGATCCCCGCGATACGTACATGAACTATATCGTTCCCATGGTGGTCGAGCAGACCGTCCGCGGCGAGCGGTCCTATGACATCTATTCGCGGCTCCTCAAGGAGCGCATCATTTTCATCACCGGTCCGATCGAGGACGGGATGTCGACGCTGGTGGTCGCGCAGCTTCTCTTCCTCGAGGCCGAGACTCCGAAGAAGGAGATCTCGATGTACATCAATTCACCGGGCGGCGTGGTCACCTCGGGGATGGCGATCTACGACACCATGAACTTCATCCGTCCGCCGGTGTCGACCCTGTGCATCGGCCAGGCCGCCTCCATGGCCTCGCTCCTGCTCGCCGCCGGAGCGAAAGGCCAGCGCTTCGCGCTGCCCAATGCCCGCATCATGCTGCACCAGCCTTCCGGCGGCTTCGAGGGGCAGGCGACCGACATCATGAACCATGCGCAGGAAATTCTGAACCTGAAGAAGCGTCTCAACCAGATTTACGTCCATCACACCGGCCAGCCGCTCAAGAAGATCGAGGATGCGCTGGAGCGCGACTATTTCCTCACCGCCGAGATGGCGGTGGAGTTCGGCGTGGTCGACAAGGTGATCGACCAGCGCCCGACCCAGCCGGCGACCGCGGCGGCGTGAGGTCGTTTGTTTGGCACGCCGGTGCCGATCCCTCCCCGCAAGGGGGAGGGTGGCGCCCGTTAGCGCGTTTGCGCGCGTCTTCGACGCGCTATGGGCGCCGGGTGGGGGTCCGTCTCCAACAAATTCAGAGTTTGTGGCGTGACCCCCACCCGACCCGCTTTGCGGGTCGACCTCCCCCTTGCAGGGGGAGGCAAAGCAGTCGCGGCGGCTCGCTTCAAACCGCTTAGAAATCCATCCCGCCGCCGCCGCCCGGCATGGCCGGTGCCGCGGAGGACTTCTTCGGCAGCTCCGCCACCATGGCTTCGGTGGTGATCAGGAGGCCGGCCACGGAGGCCGCGCCCTGCAGCGCCGCGCGCACCACCTTGGTCGGATCGATGATGCCCTTCGACATCATGTTGACGTACTCGCCCGACTGCGCGTCGAAGCCGTAGGCGTACTGATCCTTCTCCAGCACCTTGCCGACCACGACCGAGCCGTCCTCGCCCGCATTGATGGCGATCTGGCGCGCCGGGGCCGACAGCGCCTTGCGCACGATCTCGACGCCGGTCTTCTGGTCGTCGTTGTGGGTGCGGATGCGCTTGAGCGCCTCGCCGGCGCGCAGGAGCGCGACCCCGCCGCCCGGCAGGATGCCCTCCTCGACGGCGGCGCGGGTCGCGTGCATGGCGTCGTCCACGCGGTCCTTGCGCTCCTTCACCTCGACCTCGGTCGCACCACCGACGCGCAGCACCGCGACGCCGCCGGCGAGCTTGGCGAGCCGCTCCTGCAGCTTCTCGCGGTCGTAGTCCGAGGTGGTCTCCTCGATCTGCGCCTTGATCTGGGCGATGCGGGCCTGGATGTCGGGCTTCTTGCCGGCGCCGCTGACGACCGTGGTGTTCTCCTTGTCGATCATCACCTTCTTGGCGCGGCCCAGCATGGCGACGGTGACGTTCTCGAGCTTGATGCCGAGATCCGAGGACACCATGGTGCCGCCGGTCAGGATCGCGATGTCCTCCAGCATGGCCTTGCGGCGATCCCCGAAGCCGGGGGCCTTGACGGCCGCGACCTTGAGGCCGCCGCGCAGCTTGTTGACCACCAGGGTGGCGAGCGCCTCGCCTTCGACGTCCTCGGCGATGATGACGAGCGGCTTGGCGCTCTGCACCACGGCTTCCAGGAGCGGCAGGAGCTCCTGCAGGCCGGACAGCTTCTTCTCATAGATCAGGATATACGGATCCTCCATCTCCACCCGCATCTTGTCGGCATTGGTGACGAAGTAGGGCGAGATGTAGCCGCGGTCGAATTGCATGCCTTCGACCACCTCGAGCTCGGTCGCCAGCGACTTCGCCTCCTCGACCGTGATCACGCCTTCGTTGCCGACCTTCTTCATCGCGTCGGCGATGAAGCGGCCGATCTCGGCGTCCCCATTGGCCGAGATGGTGCCGACCTGGGCGATCTCCTCGTTGGAGGTGACGTTCTTGGAGTGCTTCTGGAGGTCGGCGACCACCGCCTCGACCGCCAGATCGATGCCGCGCTTGAGGTCCATGGGGTTCATGCCGGCGGCCACCGCCTTGGAGCCCTCCCGCACGATGGCATGGGCCAGAACGGTCGCCGTGGTGGTGCCGTCGCCGGCCTGGTCGGAGGTCTTCGAGGCCACCTCGCGCACCATCTGGGCGCCCATGTTCTCGAACTTGTCCTCGAGCTCGATCTCCTTGGCGACGGTGACGCCGTCCTTGGTGATGCGCGGCGCCCCATAGCTCTTGTCGAGCACCACGTTGCGGCCCTTGGGGCCGAGCGTCACGCGCACGGCGCTCGCCAGAATATCGACGCCGCGCAGCATGCGGTCGCGGGCATCGACGGAGAATTTCACGTCCTTGGCAGCCATTTCAGCAATCCTTTGGGTAGTGGCTCGATCCGTGCCGGTCCCGTCGAGGGCATGCGGCCAATGAGCCTCGGTGATACGGAATGTTTTCCGCAAGTCCGCCCGGGCGCGGCCTCGCGGGGGAGCGGAATGCGAATGGGCGAGGGGATCAGGCGGCCTTCTTCTTGGCTTCGACCCCGGTCAGCACCCCCATGATGTCGCTCTCTTTCATGATCAGGAACTCGACGCCGTCGATCTTGACCTCGGTGCCGGACCATTTGCCGAACAGGACCCGGTCGCCGACCTTGACGTCGATGGGGATGAGCTTGCCGTTCTCGTCGCGGCCACCAGGCCCGACTGCCACCACCTTGCCCTGCTGCGGCTTCTCCTTGGCGGTATCCGGAATGATGATGCCGCCGGCGGTCTTTTCCTCGGCATCGATGCGCTCGAGCACAACACGATCGTGAAGCGGACGAAACTTCATGGGCGTCCTCCTATCTGGTTGACAATAATTGAGAAATTCAAGTCGGCGGCAAAATCCGGCGGGAAGCTTTCGGGGTCGCGCTGGCCGGGGGATGTCGCGCCGCATTCCCTTAGCACTCGAATTGGTGGAGTGCCAGCCTTTATGATCGCGGCGGCCGCGGCGCCGGCCGGGCGTTGCTCCTTTGACCCGAGGCCGGCGTCTTTTTGCCGTTGCGGCCGGCGCAAGCGGCGCTTTGACAATCCCGGAAGCGTCGATAAATTGGTGGAATCGTTAACAACCGAAAGGAGGTGATCCAGTGTCTCATTGTCTTTCGCCGAGGTTGGCTTCCGCGTCCTGGATCGTCGTTTCGATCGAGGTTTTGGCTGCATAAGCGCAGCCGGCCGCTTTGGCGCAGCATAAATGCTGCCTGATGCGGCAGGTTAAGGTCGGAAGCTAAACCCCGGCACGATAATGGAAGGGCTGCCCCCGTGGGGGCGGCCCTTCGCATTTCAGGTAAACCGCCAACCTTGCCTCCCCCCTGCAAGGGGGAGGCCGACCCGCAAAGCGGGTCGGGTGGGGGTCCCGCCACAAACTCTGTGCTCGCGGAGAGGCGGGACCCCCACCCGGCGCCTCCGGCGCCACCCTCCCCCTTGCAGGGGGAGGGAAAACGCGGCGGCGTCGAGGCCCGGGCTGCCTTTAGTCCTGCGGCTCGACCTTGACGAGCGCGGCGCCGTGGTTGTTGCCGACCCAGAACGTCGGCTGCGGCGTGTTGTTGTCGACGAATACGCGCCGCACATTGGTGTAGCGCGGCAGCGGGTATTGGACGAACTGGCCGGTCTTGGGATCGAGGCGCAGCACCCGGTCGGCGTTCATGCCGGCGGTCCAGACATTGCCGTTCTTGTCCGCCATCGCGTCATAGGGCGCGAAGAAGCGGCCCGGCACCTCCCATTCCTGGAACTTCTCGGTCTTGGTGTCGAACATGCCGATGCGCTCGCCGGCGAACTCGCCGAACCAGATGCGGCCTTGATCGTCCATGCGGCCGCGGCGTGGGCGCGAATGCTTGGTGGGAGTCGGATAGAGCGTGACATGGCCGGTCTTGGCGTCGATCTTGCCGATGTTCTCGACCCCGAAGTCGAGGAACCAGATGTTGTTCTCCTTGTCGGAGAAGATGCTGTAGGGCGCGACCCCCTTCATGGTGTCGTAGGTCTTGTAGAGCTCGGTCTGCCCGGTGCTCATGTTCATGCGGTAGATGCCGGGCACGTTGGGGTCTTGCAGCCACACCTTGTTGTCGACGGTCCAGTTCTGCACCCCGATCATGGCCTGCTGGGTATCCGCCTTGAGGATATCGGGCGGCAGCTGGAGCATCGAGAACGTCTGCGTCTTGCGGTCGAACTTGGCGGCGCCGGCCTGGAACATCAGGGCGAGCCAGATGTCGCCATGCGGATCGACCTCGAGATCGAGCGCCCCGGTCGGCCAGCCCTCGCGTTGCATCGGCACCGCGAAGCTCTTGTAGGCGAGCGTCTTGGGGTCGAACCGGCCCAGGATCTGGCCCGAGAAGTCGCTGTGCCAGACGATGCCGTCGGCATCGACCATCACGTCATGGGGCTGGATGGTAGGGTCCGGCAGGTCGTATTCGGTGATGATCACATGGGTGCCGGCGCCGCTCACGCGCGGCATGGTCTTGAGGTCCCATTTGCGCTCGCCGGTCGAGCGGTTGATGCTGGCGAAATAGGCCGCGACCCGCTCGGTATTGGGAACGAAGCGATCGAGCTCGCGCGGAGCCTGGCGGATCTGCGGCTTCTTGAAGAAGCTGTTGTTGGAGTAGGTGGCCATCCGCTTCATGACGTCGACGAGCTGGTCGGCCGTATAGGTCGAGTTGAGGATGCGCTCCACGCTGTGGCAATTGGTGCAGCCGGTGAGCGCGCGGCGCTGGTCGTCGCTGCCGGGCGCGCTCAGCATCCATTCCAGATTGGTGAGCTGATCCGCGAGATTCTTGGTCTTGGCGAGCTTGACGTCGATCTGGGCCGGCTTGTCGGCCGCGACCGCGACCGATTGCGGCCCCTGCAAATCGTAGCCGGCGGCCCGGATGCTCAGCGCATAATCGCCGGCGTCGAGCTTGCTCGCCGGGAAGCTGAACGCGCCCTTGTCGTCACTGACCACGCTGACGGTGACGATGCCCTTCTTGGCGCTCACCACCACGCCCTCCATGGCACCTTCCTCGGCGGAGGAGACCGTGCCGGTCAAGGCCGGCGGCGATTTGGTCTGCGCGCCGGCCGGGGCCGCGAGGGCGAAGGCGGCCGCGATGAGGACGAAAAATCTCAAGTGCATGAACCTCTCCTGCGTAGGGTGGGTGGCGCGCCATCCGGGCGTTTGCGCCCGCGATCGCGCGAAGCCCACCGGCTGAGTTTCAGCTGCAATGTAAATCGGTGGGCTTCGCGCAAGCGCTCCACCCACCCTACAGATGCGATTCGGTGGGTTTGCGATCGCGCAACCCACCCCGCGGTCTCTAATCCAGCGGCTCGAGCTTGACGATCGAGGCGCGGTGGTTGTTGCCGACCCAGAACGTCACCGGGCTGGTGGAGTTGTCGACGAACACGCGGCGGATATTGGTCTCCCGCGGCAGCAGATATTCGGTGACCTTTCCGGTCTTGGGATCGAGCCGGTTGACGATATCGTTGATCATGGAGCCGGTCCAAGCCTCGCCGTTCTTGTCGACCGCGACGTCGTAGGGCTCCGACCAGGGCGTCGGCATGGTCCATTCCTGGAACTTCTCGGACTTGGTATCGAACATGCCGATCTTGTTGCCGCGATATTCGCCGAACCAGACGCGATCCTGGGCGTCCATCATGCCGCGCCGCGGTCCGGCCGGCTTGGTCGGCATCGGATAGAGCTTGACCTCCGAGGTCTTGGCGTCGATGCGCCCGATGTAATCGGCCGCGATGTCGGTGAAGTAGGCGTCGTTCTTGGAGTTGGGCATGATGTCGTAGATGTTGTGGTTCTCGCCGACGCCGGCGTTCTTGAAGGGCGCGATGGTCTCGATCGCGCCGGAGGCGAGGTCGAGCCGGTGCACGGCCGCAAAGCCGTTGTTCTGCGCCCAGACCTTGCCGTCGACGGCATCGGACTCGACCCGCACCATGTTGACCTGGGTCATGGCCTTGTTCATCTCGGGCGGCAAGTTGAAGATCTGGAACTTCTCCAGCTTGGTGTCGAACTTGGCGATGGCGCCCTGATACATCATGCCGAGCCACATGTTGTCGTCGCGGTCGGCATGCAGCGCCAGCATCCCGGTCGGCCAGCCCTTCTTGAGCTCAGGCACCGCAAATTCGGTCACCTGGCCGCTCTTGGGATCGAGCTTGCCGAAGGTCTGCTCGCCGAAATTCGAGTACCAGGCGTTGCCTTTGCTGTCGACGATGACGTCGTGCGGCTCCGCGGTCGGGCGCGGCAGATCGTATTCGGTGATGATGACATGGGTGGAGCGGCCCTTGGGCCGCGGCAGCGTCTTGAGCTCGTATTTCCAGGTATCGCTTTCGCTCAAGTTGATGCTGGCGAGGAATTTGGCCGCCGCCAGCTGCGCCTGCTTGCGCTGGTCACCGCGCTCCTCGAGCAGGCGCTCGGCCTGCCGTTTTTGCGGATGGATCGGCATGCTCTGGTTGGCGTAGGCCCCCATGCGCGGCAGGATGTCGTTGGCGAACTCGTTGGCGTCATGGGTCGAGCGGACGATGCGCTCGACCGTGTGGCAGCTGACGCAATTGGTGAGCTGCATCTTCTGCTGGTCGGAGCCCGGTACGCTCATCATCCACTCGCCGTTGGAGAGCTGGGAGGCGAGCTGCTTGGTGCCGATCTTGTGCAACGCGATGTCGGCGCTGGCGGGTTTGTCGGCGCTCACATCGGCGGCGAGCGCGCCCTGCGGCTCGTAGCCGGCGGCGCGGATCGACAGGGTATAGTGGCCGGGCTCGAGCTTCCCGGCCGGGAAGGCGTAGTGGCCCTTGTCGTCGCTCACCACCGTGACGGTGAAGCTCGCGCCGGTCTTGCGGGCGCTGACCAGCACACCCTCCATGGCGCCTTCCTCCGGCGAGGAAACCTGGCCGGTGAGGGCGACGCTGGTCTGCGCGTGCAGCGCAGGCGGCGGCGCGAACGCAAAGCCGACCGTCAAAATCGCCGTGGTGGCGAGCCACTTGCCGTGTATGCGCATTTCAGTTTCTCCTTGGGAGCGTTTCCGGTTGGGTTCTGGATCGAGGTTCTGTTCAATCCCGGCCATCCAAGCTTTCGGTGCCTTTGGCACTCGAATGCAGGATATCCGGTTTGCCGTGGCCGTGCAGGGCTTTTTTGGTCCTTACGATGTCGACCGTAGGGGCGGGCTGCTTGTGGCTGGGCTCTTGCCGGCAGCGCTGCGCAGGCGCCCACAAGGGACGGCCCTGTAGCCCGGATGAAGCTCTTGCGAAATCCGGGAGCGCCGGTCCCGCATTCCATGCAGGCTACGGACTGTGCAGGGCTTTTTTGGTGATGTTGAACCGCGCACTTGTAGGGCGCAATTGCTTTATTGCGCCAATCGGCCGCGCCCCCCGCCGTACCTTTGGGTTGGGCGCAAGCGGCGCAAAGCGGCGCAATAAAGCGATTGCGCCCTACGACCTACACCCGACCCTCAAATATCCAGCTCTTCGGTGCTGGCGAATTCGGCGCGCTCCTGAATGAAGTCGAAGCGGGCCTCGGCCTTGGTGCCCATCAGGCGCTCGACCGAATCGGCGGTCTCGCCGCGGTCGTCGGTCACCAGCGTGACCCGCAGCAGCGTGCGCTTGCGCGGGTCCATGGTGGTCTCCTTGAGCTGCGCCGCCATCATCTCGCCCAGCCCCTTGAAGCGGCCGATATCGACCTTGGCGTTGGCGTGGAACTCCTTCTTGAGAAGCTCGTCCTTGTGCTGGTCGTCGCGGGCGTAGAGGGTCTTGGCCCCATGGGTGAGCCGGTAGAGCGGAGGCACCGCCAGATAGAGGTGGCCGTTCTCGATCAGCTTGGGCATCTGCCGGTAGAAATAGGTGATGAGCAGCGAGGCGATATGGGCGCCGTCGACGTCGGCGTCGGTCATCACGATCACCTTCTCGTAGCGCAGGTCCTCGTCGCGGTAGTGCACGCCGGCGCCGGCGCCGAGCGCCTGCACCAGGTCGGTCAGCTGCTGGTTCTGCGCCAGCTTGTCGCGGCCGGCGGAGGCGACGTTGAGGATCTTGCCGCGCAGCGGCAGGATCGCCTGCGAGGCGCGGTCGCGCGCCTGCTTGGCCGAGCCGCCGGCCGAGTCGCCCTCGACGATGAACAGCTCCGAGCCTTGCGCCGCCGTGTTGGTGCAATCCGCGAGCTTGCCGGGCAGGCGCAGCTTGCGCACCGCGCTCTTGCGCGAGATCTCCTTCTCCTGGCGGCGGCGGATGCGGTCCTCGGCGCCATTGATGACGAAATCCAGGAGCTTGTTGGCCTGCGCCGGATTGCCGGCGAGCCAGTGGTCGAACGGGTCCTTGATGGCCTGCTCGACGATGCGGGTGGCTTCCGCGGTCGCCAGCCGGTCTTTGGTCTGGCCCTGGAACTCGGGCTCGCGGATGAACACCGAGAGCATGCAGGCGGCGCCCGCCGTCACGTCCTCGCTGGTCACCGGCGCGGCGCGCTTGCCCTGGCCGGTGCGCTCGGCATGGTCCTTGATGCCGCGGGTGAGCGCGCTGCGCAGGCCGGATTCGTGGGTGCCGCCGTCGGCGGTCGGGATGGTGTTGCAATAGGAGGAGAGGAAGCCGTCGGCATCGGCCGAGAACGCGATCGCCCATTCGACCGAGCCGTGGCCGCCCGGCTTCTGCAGCTTGCCGAAGAAGATGTCGGGATGCACCAGCGTCTGCCCCACGATGCTGGCCGCCAGGTAGTCCTTGAGCCCCTCGACGAAGTGGAACGTCGCCTGCGCCGGCACGTCCTCGCCGGCCTGCAGCAGCTCGGGAGCGCACGACCACCTGATCTCGACGCCGCCGAACAGATAGGCCTTGGCGCGCGCCATCTTGAACAGCCGCTGCACGCTGAATTTGGTCTTGGCGCCGAAAATGTCGGGATCGGGCTTGAAGCGCACCTGGGTGCCGCGGCGGTTGGCGACCTTGCCGAGCTTTTCGAGCCCCGATTTGGGCTTGCCGCGCTCGAACACCTGCCGGTAGAGCTGGCCGCCGCGCGCCACCTCGACCTCCAGGCGCTCCGACAGCGCGTTGACCACCGACACCCCGACTCCGTGCAGGCCGCCCGAGGTGGAATAGACGTCGGAGCCGAACTTGCCGCCGGCATGGAGCGTGCACATGATCACTTCGAGGGCGGATTTTTTCGGGAATTTCGGATGCGGATCGACCGGAATGCCGCGGCCGTTGTCGCTGACGGTGAGAAAGCCGTCGGCCCCGACCTCGACCTCGATGAAATGGGCATGGCCGGCCAGCGCCTCGTCCATGGCATTGTCGATCACCTCGGCGAACAGGTGATGCATCGCCTTCTCGTCGGTGCCGCCGATATACATGCCGGGGCGCCGGCGCACCGGCTCGAGCCCCTCCAGCACCTCGATGTCGCGGGCCATGTAGCCGGCTTCGCCGGCCGCGCGTGCCGGCGCGCCGCGGGCAGGCTTGCCGCGTCCGGCGGCCCGGCGGGCGGCGGTTTCGGGCAGGTCGAACAGGTCCTTGCTGGCGCCGGAGGCAGGCTTCTTGGCGGTTTTGCCCATGTTCTTGCTCGTTTTCTTGCTCTTGTCCTCGCCCGTCTCCCGGCCCGTCGGGGTCCGTCGATTTTCGGGTTCGTCGTCTTTCATCGATCTCGTCGAATTCCTGGCTATGCGGCTCGAAATCAAAGATGCGAATCAGTCGAGCAGACTATGCCACGGGCATGGCCGGATCGTGATCACCTGTCGTGGCCGGGGCAGGGCGCCCGGCGTCTAGCGCTGATTCCGGTTGCGTCGACGCACAATCTCTCGGTCGTCATGCCCGGCCTTGTGCCGGGCACCCACGTCTTTCGCGCAGCCAAGCAAGGCGTGGGTGGCCGGGACAAGCCCGGCCATGACGAACTGGGTGGTTCCACGTGATCGGAACATCCTCTAGCGCTGGGCGTCAGGCTGCCGTGGTGCGGAACACGATCCAGGCGAACAGGGCCATGGCGGCCAGCACGATCAGGGAGCCGACGATCACGACAATCCCGGTTCCACCGGTCAGCACCAGAGCGACGCCGATCGGCAGCACGATGGCACCGATGATATGGAGGGAGGCCTGGATGGTCGCAAGCCGGCCGGCGCCCGCCGCCGGCACGATCCGGTAGTAGAGCCCGACCAGGAACATCAGCACGAAGCCGATGAGATTGAGGTGGGCGTGGGCCGGCGCCAAGGTGAAGTCCTCGCGCATCCCCATGTCGATCCCGAAAACGAGACCGCACAGCAAGAGCAGGGTGCTGACCCGCAGCAGCAGCGTCGAGATCATGGCTGTTCCTCCGCTTCGTTCGCCTTGATCTGGCGGATGATGGCGCCGATCACGTTGGAATAATCGTCGGTCCACACCCACTGATCGAGGTCGGGCGTCTTCAGCGGCCAATAATTCGAGAAGGCGAGCGCGCCGAAATCGGCGTCGTTGCGCGCGACCGCCACGACGGTGCCGACGAACAGGTATTCGCTCACCTTCTCGACCACGTCGGAGCCGTCGTTCACCCGCGCGACCGCGCCGTTGGCGGCCGCGATGCCGGCGACCACCGAGGCGAGCTCGAGAAACCGGTTCGAGACGTGGATCACCGCGATGCCGTGGGGGCTGAGCTTGCGCAGATAGATCGCCATCGCCTCGCGGGTGAGGAGATGGATGGGGATCGCATCGGACGAGAAGGCGTCCACATAGATGATGTCGTAGGCGCCGTCGGGCGCGTCCGCCAATGTGAGCCGCGCATCGCCGAGCGTGATCGGCACGTCCGGCCGGCAGGCGGACACGAAATGGAACAGTCCGGAATCCCGCGCGATGTGGACGATGGCGGGATCGATCTCGTAATAGTGCACCGTGTCGGCGGGTTGGGCGCGGCATGCCAGGCTGCCGGCCCCGAGCCCGACCACCGCATAGCTGATCGGGCCGGCCTTGCGGGCGCGCGCCACGTCCATGACCTGGGCCATGGCGGAGCCGTCGTAGTAGTACATCAATATGTCCGGCCGGCCGCTGACCGGATTGCCGTTCTGGTCGCGGATGCGCTCGGCGCCGTGCAGCGTGGTGCCGTGGCTCAGGATCCGAAACCGGCCGTCCTCGGAATCCGCCACCCGGCTGACGCCGAAGAAGCTGCGCACCGAGACGGTGCCGTTCTCGTCCACATAGGTGTGATTGATGAACAGGACCACCGCGACGGTGGCGGCGAACGGCAAGGGGGCGCGCCAGAACAGCACCGCCATCGCCAGGAAGGAGCCGATGATCCAGTTGAACCGGGTCTCCTCGTAATCCGGATGAAATCGATAGAACGCCATCAGGACCAGCACCGTCACGGCGAGCGCGCCGAGCACGACCTGGCGGCCTCGCCGGGTGCCCGGCAGCGCAAAGCCGGGCCGGCAGAGCGCTGCCAGCACGATCAGGATCGGATATTCGGCGACCCAGTTGAACACATGCGGGGCGACCAGGCCGGCCGCGATGCCGCCGATCATCCCGCCGGCCGCCATCCAGAAATAGAAGATGGTGAGGTGGCGCGCGGCCGGCCGCCGGCGCGCGAGCTCGCCATGGCAGACCAGCGCGTTGACGAAGAAGACCCCGCAATGCAAACCGATGATCCCGATGACGTTCTTGATCGGATCGAGGATCAGGACCGCGACCAGAGCGAGAATGAAGAGCGGCTGCAGCGCGACCGCGAGCCAGTGGGGGATGAGCGGTCGGCGCTGGAACACGATCACGAAGGTCAAGAGATAGAGCGCGAGCGGCAGCACCCAGAGCAGCGGCACGGCGGCCACGTCGGTCGAGATATGGGCCGTCACCGCGATCAGGAGACCGGCCGGAACGGCCGCGAGCGCGCACCAGATGAGGCCGTCGCGCCAGACGGGGGCGGCCGTGTTCCGATCCGCATCCGCGGGCGCCACCGCTCTGGCGGGAGCGCGCCACGACAGCGCGCCGCTGGCGACGATCAATGCGATCAGAATGTAGAAGAAGACCGACCACAGCCCGGTCTGGCGGCTCAATGGAATTAATGGCTCGACCAGGACCGGGTAGGACAAGAGCGCCAGGAAGCTGCCGACATTGCTGGCCGCGTAGAGAAAATAAGGATCGGCGGCGTCCGGATGATCGGTGCGCGCGAACCAGGCCTGCAGCAGCGGCCCGTTGGCGGCCAGCGCGAAGAACGGCAGCCCGATCGATGTCGTGAACAGGCCGATGAGCCAGAAGGTCTCGCCGCCCGCGGGCGGCCGACCGGCTCCCAGCGCCAGCGGCAAGGTCGAGGCCGCCAGCGCCAGCACGGCGAGATGGATGAGGATCGAGGCGCGGCCGGGCGCGTAGCGGGTCAAGAGATGCGCATAGGCGTAGCCGGCGAGCAGCATGCTCTGGAAGAACACCATCGCCACCGACCACACCGAAGGCGAGCCGCCGAGCCGCGGCAGCACCATCTTGGTGAACATCGGCTCGATCTGGAACAACAGCGCGGCGCTCAGGAAGATGGCGGCGACGAATGCCGCCAGCAGCGCGCTCTGGGATTGCGCGACGCGTCGGATGGTGGCGGCGGTGGAGAGCTCGGCCATGGCGCGTCTCTAGCGTTTTTTATCCGGATGCGCGACCTTGGCGGGCCGCGCCCAGACGGTTACCCACTGCTCGAGATCCCGGAAATGCTGGTGCAGCTCCTCGAGCGCGAAGCCGAGCGTGAACAGGTGCTCCAGCGCCTCGCCGGGCAGCACCCGCATGAGACCCTCGGCTCGAATGGCGGCGATCTCGGCCGCATAGGCGTCGAATCCCGCGTCGGCCGCAGCGAGGCGCGGCGGCAGTCCGCGCGCCAGGAGGGCGGCCGCGCAGCCGCGCAGGTAATCCGCCGAAGCCGCCACCAGGCGGTCGAGCGGCGGTCCCAGCCGCGGTTGCAAGGTTTGCGGCAGCGGCACCACCGCGGCGCGGCCGACGATCACGAGGTCGTGGCGCAGCCGCAGCATCGTGCGCAACAGCGGCCCCGGATCGGCCGCATAGGCGAGCTGGCTGATCCGCTCGCGCGTGACCTCGGCATTGATCACGTTGAGCTGGGCAATGGCTCTGCCGATGCGCTCCTGAATGGGCAGGATCGCGCTTGCGTCGAGCGCACCGGTGAAACCGGCGAACATGTCCTGCATCGCCTGCGCCACCAGCTCGAGCGTGCGGGCGACCGCCTCGATCGCCATCCCGTGGGCGCGGGCCGGAAACACTGTCAACGATACCAGGAGCCCGATGACGGCGCCGAGCGTGACCTCCATGAGGCGGTAGAACGCCAATTCGATCGGTGTGGAATGCATGATGGCGGGCGCCAGCACCACGATGATGGCGGTGAACGGCGCGACATTGAAGCTGGAATTGATCGCGGCCAGCAGCACCAGCGGCGCGACCGCCAGCGCCAGGACACCCAGCAGCGCCAGCTCGCCGTCATGCGGGATGAGGGCGGCCACGGCGCCGGCATAGATGGCGCCGCCGAGCGTGCCGATGAAATAGTCGATAGTCGCCTTCAGGGAGCGGCCGACGCTGGACTGGGTGACGATGACGGCGGTCAAGACCGACCACAGCACCAGGGGCACGTTCAGCCATTGCCCGATCACCAGGGTCAGCACGGCGGAGACCGTCACCCGGACGCTGAGCCGCAGCTCCGCCTGGTGCTCCCGCAGATCGGTGCGCAGCCGGGTCCAGGCGGTTGCGATCGGGCGCATGCTGAGCTCCCCTGCGACGATGTTGAAACCGCCGGAAGTCGTTTCGACGGGCTATCGGTCGGCTTGTTGAATCACCGCTGGCGGCAACATTGACGATCATGCGCGACACGTCTATAGGGCTGCCCATGATGACGATCGCGCCACAGAGCTTGCTTCGCCGCCGCGCGCAGGCACCGGCGCGCGCGTAGTCGTCTGCGCGCCGCCGGGCCGGGGTCCGCGGCGCTTCCCCTTCCAAAATTTTCCGCGGGCCGTCCGGGTGTTCAACCGAACTAAGGATCGACCGATGCCGGAATCCCTCGAGACAAAATCCACCAAGGCCAAGATCGGCGTGCTCGGCGCCTCGGGCTATACGGGCGCCGAGCTGGTGCGGCTGCTGCTGCGCCATGGCGGCGTCGAGATCACGCTCCTGACCGCCGATCGACGGGCCGGCCAGGAGATGCGCGACGTGTTCCCGCAATTCGCGCCGTTCGCACTGCCCAAGCTGGTCTCGATCGAGAGCATCGATTGGAGCGCAACCGCGCTCGATCTCATCTTCTGCGCGCTGCCGCACGGCACCACCCAGAAAGTGATCAAGGAGGTGCTGGGCCGCGCGCCGAGCATCAAGGTGGTCGATCTCTCGGCCGATTTCCGCCTCGCCGATCTCGACGCCTATGCGCGCTGGTATGGCCATGCGCACCAGGCGCCCGAGCTGCAGCGGGAGGCGGTCTACGGCCTGGTCGAGGTCCATCGCGCGGAGATCAAGGGGGCGCGGCTGGTGGCCAATCCGGGCTGCTACACGAGCTGCGCGCAGCTCGCGCTCATTCCACTCATCGCCGCCAAGGCGATCGATCTCGACGAGATCGTGATCGACGCCAAATCCGGCATGACCGGCGCGGGCCGGGCCGCCAAGGAGGAGATGCTGTTCTCGGAAGTCTCCGAGGGCATCCATGCCTATGGGGTCGGCCACCACCGGCACATGGCCGAGCTCGATCAGGAATTCACGCTGGCGGCCGGCCGGGACGTTGTGGTGACCTTCACGCCGCATCTCATACCCATGAACCGCGGCATCCTCTCGACAATTTATGTGCGTGGACAGAACGAGCTACGCCCGCAGGATCTTCATGTGATGCTTTTGAAGCATTACATGAACGAGCCGTTCGTGCATGTGCTGCCGTTCGGGACCATGCCGCAGACCCGGCATGTGCGCGGCTCCAACATGACCTTCATCGGGGTGGCGGCCGACCGCATCGCCGGCCGCGCCATCATCGGCGCCGCGCTCGACAACCTGGTCAAGGGCGCCTCGGGCCAGGCGGTGCAGAACATGAACCTGATGCTGGGATTTCCCGAAGCCACGGGGCTCGAGCAGGTGGCGCTGTTTCCGTAGACCGATTCTTGATTGGGCGGTTCTCTACGCTGTCATGGCCGGACCCGTTCCGGCCATCTCGCTTAGGCGGGCACCGTGCCCCCCCAGTCGAGATCGCCGGGACGAAGCCCGGCGATGACACCGAAACTTATTCGATCGCCGTGCCGTCATTCACACCGTGCGCAGCGCTTCGGGCAGCGCCCGCATGTCGGGCACCTTCTCCATGTTCAGGATCATGTCGATCACATCGGCTTGCCGCTGCTCCGACAACCTGGCGCGCGAAAGCTTCCTGAACTTCTCGATGATGTCGGCCGCGCTCGCGAAGGCGTCCTCGCCGCCGCGGGGCTGCTCGCGGGTTTCCGTTTCGACCGAGCCGTCCTTGAAATGCACCGCGACGCTGACCTTATGCCGGAACTTGGAGCCCAGCGCGGTGATCGCCGGATCATGCACGACCTCGACCTTCCGGGAGAGCTCGATGCGGGCGGCGTCGGTGAAGGCCTGCGGCTCGAACTGATCGACGAAGACGTCGCCTTCCAACAAAAGCGTCGCCACGCAGAACGGCAGGTTGAGCTGTGCCGAGGTCAGCCCCTCGGGACGATAGGGCCAGCCCACGTGGTCGACCGTCACCTGGGAGCCGCGGATCACGATCTTGGCGAGCTCGTCGAGGCGGAACGGCCGCCGCGCCTGGATGGCCCGGATGGCATCCAGGCTGGTGTGGTTGCTGGCGACGCAGGAATAGAACTTGAGCGCGATGCGCATGGTCTCGAAGCGCTCGCCGAGAGCGGCACTGAGCTGCGCGAGATCGAACAGATCGGTGGAACGGGAGAAGGTGGTGCAGAAGCCGCCGTAGGGGGCCTCGAACACGTCGATGATCCCGGTGAAGCCGTTGCGGGCGAGCAGCGCCCCATAGAGCCCGCTCTGGGACGAGCGCCCGGCATGCATGCGCTTGACCATCGAGCCGTACTGGGCGGCCATCAGGCCGGCCGACTGGGTGCCGGCGATGCCGAGCGCATGCACGGTCTGCTCAGTGTCGAGGCCGAGAGCGCGCGCCGCGCCGGCGGCGGCCGAGAACACGCCCACGGTCGCGCCCGAATGCCAGCCCTGGCCGATATGCTCCTGGCCCATGCACATGCCCACGCGCGGCCCGATCTCGTAGCCGGCCACGGCGGCAGTCAGGAAATCGCGGCCCGAAAGCCGCGCATGGCTTTCGCCAACCGCGATCAGGGCCGGCAACACCACCGCGCCCACATGCAGCACGCCCTGGCGGTGCACGTCGTCGAGCTCGAAGCCTTGCACCTGCGTTCCGTTGACCAGGGTGGCGTGCGGCGAGGAAAGACGGAAGGCCGTTCCCCACACCGAGGTGGTGCGGGTCGCGTCGAGCGCGCCGAGCGTGCTTTGGAGGATCGTGCACCAGGGCTGGCCGGCGCCATAGATGCCGCAGCCGATCGCATCCAGGATCAACAGCTTGATGCGCTCGCGCACCGGCGCCGGGATGGCGTCGTAGGTGAGGCCGGCAACGAAGGCCGCGATCGCACGCGTGTGGGAGGTGTTCACTTTGGCATCGAATGTGCTCAAGGATTCTTCCTATGTATTGGACTCGGATGGGAACGCGTAGGGCGCATCACGTCGCCGCATGACGCGCTTCTAGCATTTTCCGCGTCCGAAACCACGTCGCGCAGCGGTGCCGCCCGCAGAGACATGATACGATGCTGCCCTGCGACACGGAGCGCGGAGGGGATCGATGAATTGGCACTTGTTCACGGCATTTCTGCTCATCACCGTGGTCTTGATGCTGATCCCGGGCCCGATCGTGACCCTGGTGGTCGCCACCAGCATGCGCAAGGGCATCCGGGCCGGGCTGGTGACCGTGACGGGCACCTCGTGCGGAACGGCGGTCATGCTGGCCGTGATCGCGTTCGGGCTGAGCTTCATCCTCGATCACGCGCTGTCCTGGTTCGAGATGTTGCGCTTCCTCGGTGCCGTCTATCTGATCTGGCTCGGCATCCAGGCCTGGCGCGGAGCCGGGCAGGGCGCGCGGCCGCCGCCCGAGCGTCAAACCAAGGACCGCATCTATTTCTGGCGCGGATTTGCGGTCGCGCTGTCGAACCCCAAGACCATCGCCTTCTTCACCGCGTTCCTGCCGCAGTTCGTCGACCCGAGCCTGCCGGCCGCCCGCCAGCTCGCCGTCATGTGCGCGGTTTCGGTGCTGCTGGCGATCGCGAGCGATTCCGGTTGGGCCGCTCTCGCCGCGCTGGGGCGCACCTGGTTCATGAACCCGGCGCGCGCCAAGCTGTTGGGCCGCCTTTCGGGCCTCGCTCTTGATCGGCGGCGGAATCTGGCTGTCGCTGGCGCGGCGTCCGGTATGACGGCGCCATGACCCGGTCGGGGTCGCAGTAAGTAGAATCCCTTCATCGCCGCCGGCACGCGGCGCAAAAAACGTCTTGTGCATTCACCGCGAAGTCGCGATTGATCTATATCAATCTCCCGCCCTTGATTCGTCGCGTAAGCAGGCAGGCCGAGCAGTGCCGCCCGGTCCGTCTTTTGTCCCGTGCACGACGGGGCAGGTGCATCGGCGCACCGACATTCCTTCCCTTCGCTGAACGGAGAGCAGCCGATGCGCGAGACTCTGCGCGACAAGATTCGTCAGTGGTACATCCTCGGGATCGCGATTTTTCTGATACTGGGCGGGGCCTTCCTGGCTTCGCTCGACAGCCATCGATCAAACGCCGCCGCGGTCGCGGCGGCCGCTCAGGCGCTGCCGCCGGCGCAACCTGCGTCACAGGCTGCAACCGGTGCGCCCGAAGATCATGATGCCGTGATGGAGCATGCCCACGCCATGTTGGCGCAGCGGGCGCCGGCGCCGCGCACGAGCGGACAGGCCGCTCCTGTTCCGCTTCCGGTTCCGGCCCCTGCGGCTGCTGCTGCTTCTTCTCCTGTTTCCACCCCGGCCGCGACGCCGGTCGCCGCCGAGGCGGGAGGAGATGACGCTGCGGGCCGGCAGGTGTTCCGTAAGTGCCAGGCTTGCCACTCGATCGAGCCGGGCAAGAACCTGCTGGGGCCCTCGCTGAGCGGAATAGTCGGCCGCAAGGCCGGCTCCGAGTCGAGCTACAGCTACTCGCCGGCCATGAAACAGGCGGGCCTCGTTTGGGATGTCGCAACCCTCGACGCCTATCTGGCCGATCCCGAGAAGGTGGTTCCGGGCAACAAGATGCCGTTCCCCGGCTTGAAGACCGGGCAGGATCGTACCGACGTCATCGCGTTCCTGGCCGCTTCCGGGAATGCGTCCCGGCAGGCCGCGGCCGCGGCCGCAACATCGGCGGCATCCCCCGCCGCGCCGCCCCCGAGCCCGACCGGTGCCGACATCGGCTTTGTTCCGGACGCCAAATACACCTTGCGCTCCGGCATCGCGGAAGGACGCATGGTCTATATCGGGGTGGGCGGCGAGATCGACGGTAAGGTCAATCCGGTCCTGATCGCGGCCGAAGGGCAGGTGGTCCAGCTCACGGTCATCAACGGCGAGGGTGCCGAGCACGACATCGTATTCCCGAGCCAGGATGCGCGATCGCCGCGCGTCACCGGCAGGGGCGCCAGCACCACGATCGCTTTCCGTGCGGCGAAATCAGGCGATTTCATTTATTTCTGCAGCGTGCCCGGGCACCAGCTCGCCGGCATGCAGGGACAGTTTCTCGTCACCCCGAAGCTGCCGGCGCAGACGCTGGTCGAGGCCGACATCTCGCGCGAGCCGAGCGACCTGCCGCCGCCGATCGGCAAGCGCGACCCCAAGACGGTGCGCATCGACCTTCTCAGCGTCGAGGTCGAAGGGCGCCTCGCGGAGGGAACGACCTTCGGCTACTGGACGTTCAACGGCAAAGTGCCGGGACCCTTCCTGCGCGTCCGGGTCGGCGACACGATCGACATCCATCTGAAGAATTCCGCCGACAGCACCATGATCCACTCGGTGGATTTCCACGCCACCACCGGGCCGGAGGGCGGTGCCGCGGCGCTGCAGGTCAACCCGGGCGAAGAGAAGTCGATGACCTGGAAGGCGCTGGTTCCCGGCCTCTACGTCTATCACTGCGCCACCCCGATGGTCGCCGAGCACATCGCCAACGGCATGTACGGCCTCATCCTGGTCGAGCCGGAGGCGGGCCTGCCGCCGGTCGATCGCGAGTTCTACGTGATGCAAGGCGAGATCTACACCGATGCCGCCTACGGGCAGCACGGCAGCCAGGAGTTCAGCGTCGAGAAGCTGCTCGACGAGCGTCCCGATTACTTCGTGTTCAACGGCTCCGTCGGCGCCCTGTCCAAGCTGCATCCGCTGCGCGCCAAGGTCGGCGAGACCGTGCGCATCTTCTTCGGGGTGGGCGGGCCGAGCTTCACGTCCTCGTTCCACGTCATCGGCACGATCTTCGACAAGGTCTACGCGCTCGGCGGATTGAAGGGCGCTCCGCTCGAAGGCATCCAGACCGTCACGGTGCCGCCCGGCGGCGCGGTGATCACCGAGATCAAGCTGCAGGTGCCGGGAAACTACACCCTGGTCGACCATGCGCTCGCGCGCATGGAACGCGGGCTGGTCGGCATCTTGAATGTGGAAGGGGCAGCCAACCCGGAAATCTACAACGGCAAGGTCATGCCCGGGATGGGGCATTAGGTGTCCGAACAGGCCGCAGCAGCACTTTGTCGCTGAGCCGCGCGGACCCGACCTCGGCGATGCGGAATCCGGCACTTGCGACGAGCGGCGCGAAGCCCCCGATACCGCGCGGGATCAATTTGAACCGCGTCGGCGCAAACCCATCGCGCTCAGCCCTTGACCCTCACATAGCTGCCCGGCGCGTCCTCGATCGGCTCGAGCTGGCCGCCGCCGGGCGGGCGCGCGGGGACGCGGCCGCCGTCGTGCGTCATGAGCCACGCAAACCAGTCCGGCCACCACGAGCCCGGATGCTCGACCGCCTTGGCCAGCCAGCGATCGAGGTTGGCGCTGGTGGCCTTGGTCCCGGTCCAGTATTGGTATTTGTGGCGTGTCGGTGGGTTGATGACGCCGGCGATGTGGCCGGAGCCCGAGAGCACGAACTTGACCGGGCCGCCGAAGCATTTCGAGCCGAGCAGCACCGATTTCGCCGGCGCGATGTGGTCCTCGCGCGCGGCCAGATTGTAGATCGGAATCTTGATCGATTTGAGGTCGAGCTTCTCGCCGCCGAGCACCATCTCGCCGCGCGCCAGCTTGTTCTCGAGATAGCAGTTGCGCAGGTAGAATGAATGGTTCGCCGCCGGCATGCGGGTGGCGTCGGCGTTCCAGTAGAGCAGGTCGAACGGCAACGGCTCCTTGCCCTTGAAGTAGTTGTTGATCACGTACGGCCAGACCAGGTCGTTCGAGCGCAGCATATTGAAGGAGTTCGCCATCTTGGAGCTGTCGAGGAAGCCGCGCTCGGCCATCTGGCGCTCCAGCGCCGCGATCTGCTCCTCGTCGGCGAAGACCTTGAGGTCGCCCGAAAAGGTGAAATCCACCTGGCTGGCGAAGAAGGTGGCGGAGACGATGCGTTGATCGCGATCCGCCGCCATATAGGCGAGCGTGGCGGCCAAAAGGGTGCCGCCGACGCAATAGCCGATTGCGTTCACCTTGGTCTCGCCGGTCACCTGCTCGATGACGTCGAGCGCGGCCAGCGGGCCTTCCAGCATGTAATCCTGGAAGGTCTTGGTCGCCAGGCGGGCGTCGGGATTGACCCAGGAGATGCAGAAGACCGTCAGCCCGCGGTCGACGCACCATTTGATGAATGACCGGTCCGGAGTGAGGTCGAGCACATAGAACTTGTTGATCCAGGGCGGCACGATCAGGAGCGGGCGCCGCAGCACCGCTTCGGTCGTGGGCGCGTATTGGATGAGCTGAATGAGGTCGTTCTGATAGATGACCTTGCCGGGGGTGATCGCGAGGTCGCGGCCGACCTCGAACGCATCGGTGTCGGTCTGGCGGATGCGCAGATCGCCGCCGCCCGCCGCGATGTCCTCCGCCAGCATGTGCATCCCGCGCGCCAGGTTCTCGGCATTGGACGCCAGCGTCTCGCGCAGGAGCTCCGGATTGGTCAGCACGAAATTCGACGGCGCGAGCGCGTTGGCGATCTGGCGTACGTAGAAGTCCGCCTTCTGCAGCGTGACCGGATCGAGCCCTTCGGCATCATTGACCAGGCGATTGGCCCAGGTCACGGTCAACAGGTAGGCCTGCTTGAGGAAATCGAAGAACTGGTTGCTCGACCATTCGGGATCGGCGAAGCGCTTGTCCTTGGGGCTCGGCGCGGCGACGGGTTCGGTCTTCTCGCCGGCCATGCGCTTGACCGCCCCGGCCCAGAGGTCGAGGTAGGAACGGCCCAGGTTGACCTGCAGGTCGAGGGCGCGCTGAGGGTCCTTGAGCCAATATTGGCCGACTTGGCCGAGCGTCTTCACCACGTCGATGAACTCGGCATATTCGCCCTGGATGCGGCCTTCCTCGCGCGGCTTGAGATAGGCGGCCAAAGCCTTGCCGCCTTCCTCGACCACGCGGGCGAGATTGCGCGCGAACACCTCGATATCGAGCGAGCCACTCGGCGCCGGACCGCAGCGCACTCGGGCCCGCGCCTGCTGCCGGGCCTGATTCGGGTGTCGCAGTCGGGGCCTTCAATTCGCCACCTCGGCTGTCGTGCATGGCCCCAAGTTCCTCATCGGATTTCCGTGCCTCAGCATGGATTGCGCCGGCCATCGCTGCAAGTGAGCCGGACCAGCCGTGCGCCGGCGCCGAGGGGCTCTTGCGATTGCGGGAACCCGACGGCTATTGTTAACTCTGTATCAGTAGACCTTGCTTTGGTCATATTACCAGTGAATGACGAGATTCAGGCCCTAAGTTCCTTGAACCAAAAGGGTTATTCGCCGCCGGGGCGGTACCCAGATAGGCCGCTGGAAATGGCGCCCGTCGCCCACTTTCGGCCGCGGACGCGGGGTATGTCGAGACCAGGGCCAAGAGACGCAGCGGCTGGAACGCGAGCGCGGCGACACGACCGCGGCAAGCGGGCAGGGTGACTGGACTGGGCAAGTTGGGGCCAAGAGCTTGGGCATGAGCGGCATGAGCTTGGGGCAAGAGCTGGGGGCGGTGCTGGCGCCCCGGAATCGGAACCGATCGATGAATTCTCCATCGCCATCACGGCGTCCTGCCGGGCTGCGCTTTGTCGCGGCGGCGCTGGCGGCGTGCGCGGCGGCACTTCTGGGCGGCTGCTCGGGCTCCATGATTGCCGACCATATGCCGGAAGCGATCGGGGGCCTGCCGGCCGACGCGCCGGCGCGGCCCGACACCGCGGCGGTCTATCCGGCGGTTCACAATATGCCGCCGGCGCGCTCCACCGCGACGCTCAATAACGATCAGCAGAAACAGCTCGAGGACGACCTGGTGGCGGCGCGCAATCGCTATGGCGGCAACCCGGATGCCGCCTCGGCCACCGGGACGACCGCCAACCCGAAGGCTGGCGGCGCCCAGAACCCGTGATAAAAGGCTCGCGCGCGCTGCCCGCGCGCCGCACGGCTCGCCGGGCCGAGGAGCCACTCCGATGGAAGAATTCTACCGCATCCGCCGTCTGCCCCCTTACGTCTTCGAGCAGGTCAATCGGGCCAAGGCGGCCGCCCGCAACGGTGGCGCCGATATCATCGACCTCGGCATGGGCAATCCGGACCTGCCGGCCCCCGAGCATGTGGTCGAGAAGCTGAAGGAGACCGTCGGCAAGGTCCGCACCGACCGTTATTCCTCCTCGCGCGGCATTCCGGGCCTGCGGCGCGCGCACGCGGCTTACTATGACCGCCGTTTCGGCGTGAAGCTCAATCCCGAGACCCAGATCGTCACCACCCTGGGCTCCAAGGAAGGCTTCGCCAACGTGGCCCAGGCCATCACGTCGCCCGGCGACGTGGTGCTGGTGCCCAACCCGAGCTATCCGATCCACGCCTTCGGCTTCCTCATGGCGGGCGGGGTGATTCGCTCGGTCCCCTCGGATCCGACGCCGGCCTTCTTCGAGTCGCTCGAGCGCGCCATCATTCACTCGATCCCCAAGCCGATCGCGGTCGTGGTCTGCTATCCCTCGAACCCGACCGCTTATGTGGCCGAGCTCGACTTCTACAAGGAGCTGATCCCGTTCGCGAAGCGGCACGGCATCTTCGTGCTGTCCGATCTGGCTTATGCGGAGGTCTATTTCGACGACCGGCCGCCGCCTTCGGTGCTGCAGGTTCCGGGCGCGATCGATGTCGCGGTCGAGTTCACCTCGCTGTCCAAGACCTATTCGATGCCGGGCTGGCGCATCGGCTTTGCGGTCGGCAACGATCGCATCATCGCGGCGCTCGCGCGGGTGAAGTCCTATCTCGACTATGGGGCTTTCACCCCGATCCAGGTGGCGGCGACCGCGGCCATCAACGGCCCGGACGACTGCATCCACGAGATGCGCGCCATCTACAAGCGCCGGCGCGACGTGCTGGTCAATTCCTTCAGCCGCGCCGGCTGGCCGGTGCCGGCTCCGCGCGCCTCGATGTTCGCCTGGGCGCCGCTGCCGGAGGCGTTCCGGTCGATCGGCAGCATCGACTTCGCGACGCTCCTGGTCGAAAAGGCCGAGGTGGCGGTTTCGCCCGGCATCGGCTTCGGCGAATACGGGGAAGGATATGTGCGGATCGCCCTGGTCGAGAACGAGCAGCGCATCCGCCAGGCCGCCCGCAACATCCGACGCTTCCTTGAAAGCGCGCCGGAAAAGTTGCACAACGTCCTGCCGCTGGCCAAACGCGGCTGATCGCGAACCAATTCCTCCCGGATTGCCCTAATGGCCGAACCGCTGAGAGTGGGCCTCGCCGGATTGGGCACGGTCGGCTCTGCCGTCGCCTCGATGCTGATGCGTTCGCGCGGCACGCTCGCGGAGCGCGCCGGCCGTGGCATCGAGCTCGTGGCCTATGCGGCCAAGGACCCGCCCAAGGACGCCACACTCGACCTCTCCGGGGTCCGCAAGGTGGCCGACCCCATTGGGCTCGCCCGTGAGCCGGGAATCGACGTCTTTGTCGAGCTGATGGGCGGGGAGGGCGACCCCGCCAAGAGCGCGGTGGAGGCGGCGCTCGGCCTCGGCCGCAGCGTGGTCACCGCCAACAAGGCGCTGCTGGCGCGCCA
Organism: uncultured Alphaproteobacteria bacterium; assembly: GCA_963744275.1. GTDB lineage: Bacteria > Pseudomonadota > Alphaproteobacteria > Rhizobiales > Xanthobacteraceae > VAZQ01. The sequence continues at coordinate 181,511 of CAVUSX010000007.1, read as the reverse complement.
CGGCGTCATGCTGGCCAAGCTCGCCGAGCAGCACGGCGCGGCGCTGAATTTCGAGGCCGCCGTCGCCGGCGGCATCCCGATCGTCAAGACGCTGCGCGAGGGGCTGGGCGGCAGCCGCATCGCCCGCGTCTACGGCATCCTCAACGGCACCTGCAACTATATCCTCACCCGCATGCACAAGGAGCGCCTGTCGTTTGCCGAATGCCTCAAGGAGGCGCAACGGCTCGGCTACGCGGAAGCCGACCCGACCTTCGACATCGGCGGCTTCGACACCGCCCACAAGCTCGCGATCCTGACCAGCCTCGCGTTCGGCACCGAGGTCGATGCGCAGGCGGTGCATGTGGAGGGCATCGAGTCGATCTCGCTCGCCGATCTCGAGGCGGCCGATGAGCTCGGCTACCGGGTGAAGCTCCTGGGCGTGGCCCAGCGGACCGACGTCGGCATCGAGCAACGCGTCCACCCCACCATGGTGCGGCAAGGCACCGTGATCGCGGAGGTCGACGGCGTGACCAATGCGGTCGCGGTCGATGCCGACACCATGGAGCTGACCCTCATGGGCCCGGGCGCGGGCGGCGCCGCCACGGCCTCGGCGGTGGTGGCGGATCTGATGGATCTCGCGGCCGGCCGCCGGGTCCCGGTCTTCGGGCGGCCGGCCGCCCTCCTCACCAAGCCGCAGCGCGCCCCGATGCAGCGCCACGAGGGCGGCTATTACATCCGCCTCGCCGTCATGGACCGGCCCGGCACCGCGGCCACCATCGCGCGGCGCATGGCGGACGAGAAGATCTCGCTCGAAATCGATCATGCAGCACGGTCGCGACCGCAGGCCGCACGGCGGCGAGGACCCGCAGCGGGTCGACAAGCCCGCGCTGGTCGTGCTCATCACCTATGCCACCACCGAGGACGCGGTGCGCCGGGCGCTGGCGGTGATCGAGGAGGACGGTGTCCTGTCCGAGAAGCCGCAAGTGATCCGGATCGAGAAGAGCTGAAACCGGATGCAACGATCCCCGGCCGGGTGGGACGGCCGCGGATGACGCCTTAGAAGAAGGAAACCTGCCACGATGGCGACCGTCACCGGCCAATCAAACATCAGGCTCGAGCGCGTCCTGTCGCTCGAGATCGTGCGGGTCACCGAGCGGGCCGCGGTGTCGGCGGCGCGGCTGTGCGGACGCGGCGACGAGAAGGCCGCCGACCAGGCCGCCGTCGATGCGATGCGGCGCGAGCTCAACAAGCTCGCCATCGACGGCACGGTGGTGATCGGGGAGGGCGAGCGCGACGAGGCGCCCATGCTGTTCATCGGCGAGAGGCTCGGCAGCCGCATCGGCCCCAAGGTCGATATCGCGGTCGATCCGCTCGAGGGCACCACGCTGTGCGCCAAGGCCATGCCGGGCGCCATCGCCACCATGGCGATGGCGGAGGGCGGCAGCCTGCTCAACGCCCCCGACGTGTATATGGAGAAGATCGCGATCGGCCCCGGCTATCCGCTGGACGTGATCCATCTCGATGCATCCCCGGAGGAGAACGTCCGCAACCTCGCCAAGGCCAAGGGCGTCAAGCCGTCCGACATCACGGCCCTGGTGCTCGATCGGCCGCGCCATGCCGACGTGATCGCCGGCGTGCGCAAGGCCGGCGCCGCGGTGCGGTTGATCACCGATGGCGATGTGGCCGGCATCATCCACACCGCCGATCCGGCCGGCACCGGCATCGACATCTACATCGGGGTCGGCGGCGCCCCTGAAGGAGTGCTGGCGGCGGCGGCGATGCGCTGCATCGGCGGCCAGATGCAATGCCGCCTCGTGCTCGATACCGAGGAGAAGCGCGAGCGCGCCCGCCGGATGGGCATCGCGGACCCGCGCCGGCGCTACCAGATGGAGGATCTGGTGCGCGGCGACTGCCTGTTCGCCGCCACCGGGGTCACCGACGGCGCCATGCTGCGCGGCGTCAAGTTCAGGGGCGACATGATCGAGACCGAGACCGTGGTGATGCGCTCGGTCACCGGCACGGTGCGCTGGATCAGGGCCGAGCACCGGCAGCTGGACAAGTTCTGCTTGGATTAGGCGGCGGCGCAGCGGTTGCGCGCCTACTAACGCTTGGGGCGCCATTCGATTCTTCTTCGGATTGCGATCAAATTCTGCTACTGAGGCTATGGTTCCTGGCCTGGAGGTTCCTTCATGTCACGAATCGTCAAACGCAAGGAGCATCCGCTGTCGATGCGGTTGCCCGCAGCCGACATTGCCCTCATCGATCGGGCCGCGTCGCTGCGCGGCCGTTCACTGCACGGATTTTGTCCGTAATGCCGCGGTTCGCGCGGCCGAGGATGTACTGATGGAGAGGGTGCCCATTCGGATGAGCCCTTCCGGTTTCAAGGCCTTCATGGCGGCGCTGTCAGGACCGGCCACCTCGGTCCCCGAGATGGTCGAGCTCTTCCGGCGCGGGGCGCCGTGGGAGGCCGGCGTTTCCAAGACGAGGGCCTGAAGGTCGCGCGCTGATCGTGAGCGCGATCGACGTCGAGGCTGCCGCCTTCTGGAGACGGCGCGGCTTTATTCCCTCAAAGGACAATTCGCTCGTCTTGTTCAGGTCGATTGCCGACATCGCAGCATCGCTCCGCTGAAGCGTCGCCGGCGATGTCGAGGGCGCTCTTTGAACACAGCGGGGACGCAAGCCGGCGTCCGCGGGAAAAGCAAGGCCGATGGCCGATCCCGGATTATCTCCGGGATCGGCCTGCTTGTCGTCCGTTCAGGCGGGCGCGTCCGCCTTGAGCCGCACCAGCTTGTTGAGCAGGGCGTCGAAGCCCTGGCCCTCGCCGGCGTGGAGGTCGATGTGGCCGACCTTCTCCACCAGGCGCTCGAGCGATTCGAGCTCCTTGAGCCGCAGGAGGAGCGGGTTGTCCTCCATCAGCTTGGCGGTGTTGAGGAGCGAACGCGTCGCCGCGGTCTCCTCCTGGCGCCGGATCTGGTTGGCCTTGGCGGTGCGCTCCGCCTCCACCACCTTGTTCACCAGCTCGCGGATCTCGCCGGGCAGGATCACGTCCTTCACGCCGAGCTCCATCACCTCGAGGCCGGTCTCCGCGATGCGCTCGCGCACGAAGGCGCGCAGCTCGGCGTCGAGCGCATTCTTGGCCGAGAGCACCTCGTCGAGGGTGCGCGCCGCCACCGCCTCGCGGATGGCGAACTGCACCAGCCGGTACAGCCAGCCGTCGACGTCCGCGACCGCCGCCACCACGCGCTCCGGGTCCACGATCCGGCGGAACGCGGTCAGCGTCACGCGCAGCGCGATGCGGTCCTTGGTCAGCATCTCCTGCGCGGTGATCTCCACCGCCTGCGGACGCAGGTCGAAGCGCTTGACCTCGATCTTGCGGCTGACCGTCCAGAAGGCGTGCCGACCCGGCGCGAGCCGCTCCACCAGACGGCCCTCGACATAGAGCAGGCCAGCCTCGTGGTTCTCGATCACGTGCTCCGCCAGATGCGGGTTGCGCTCGCGCGTAACCATCATGAGATGACGCGGCGCGACCTTGAGGTCGCTGGTCACGTCGATGCGCTCGACCTCGACGCGGGTCGCGACCTTCCAGAACACGCGGGTCTGCCACGGGCCCAAGAGGTTGAGCGGACGGCCGTCGAGGCTGACGATGGCGAGCTCTTCGGCCTTGGTCTCGACCGCCTCGAACAGATCCGCGGCCAGATCGGGCCGCGCCGCCTTGAGGACGGCGTAGCGCTCCGCCGGGAATTCGGCGCGCACGACGCGGTGGAGCTCGACCGCGAGCTTGCCCAGCGGATCGATGAGACGGTGGCGGCCCGGCTCGAGCACCTGCTCGAGACGGCCGTCGCGCGTGAGGAGGGCGCGCTCGCCGTCCTTCACCGTTACGCGCAGCATCAGGTGTGCCGTCATGGCACGCGTCTCCTTCGTTGGCCTCGCGGCGGCGCCGCAGGCGGGATTTCAAGCCCGAGGATCGGGGAACCGGGCGCGTCTTCCCGCGAGCGACGGCGGGCCGGGGCTTGAGGCCGGTCGAATGACGGGCACACGCGGCCGCCCGCCGCGCGCGAGCGCGGCAGCGAAACGGTGGACCCGGCATCGACGGGACGGTATCCGCCCCGGCGCAAAGCCGGTCTCACGGTGTCATGGTGCGGACGAGATGCCTTGCGGCGAAACGGCCGGACCGCGACTGAAGCGCGCGCCCGGTCCCCCTCAGGGTTGGTTCAGCTTGGAAAGCTGTACCTGGGCGCTGGAGCGGGATTCGAACCCGCGTCAGGATGATTAACAGTCATCTGCTCTACCACTGAGCTATCCTCGTCGGTTGATCGTTTGCTTCTCACAGCAAGGATCGCCTTCGCGGGCGGAACACGGACACGCAGAGCGCACCGCGCCGGCCGGGGTTTCACGAGCCCGGACCAAAGCCGAGCGAAGGGACGCGCCTGATACCGGAGCTCCGAGATTTGTTCAAGGCAAAATTGATAGTCTGTCGAACATTTAATATTCGCGTGTGTGGTGACGGCCAAATCTGAATCGCAACCAAGGTCCTTTGCTTTCGGATTGTATTTTTAATAAATCCATGGCGGAATCCAACGCCACCACAAGATTTGTTCGCCCGGAAAGCCATGCACGACATTTCCTTGCGCCCGGCGACCAGCGGCGATGCGGAGTTCGCCTTGCACGTGACGGAAGCGTGCGTGCGGTTCTACGCCGAACAGAGCTATGGAATTTGGATTGGTCGCCCTGATCTCGATCTCGCGTTCGACCAGATCATCCGGCTCACCGGCAGCGACATCGGCCTGATCGGGGTGGAGCGGCGTCCGGATCATTGGTTCCTCGGCAAGCTCTATCTGCTGCCGGCCTACCAGAACCAAGGCATCGGAAGCTGGCTCTTGCAACGCTTGATGCGCGAGGCAAGCTCGGCGGCAACACCAGTGCGGCTCACGGTCCGCTTTTACGAGCGACACGGTTCTGTCTTGACCCACACGATCCCGCCACGTCATCACATGGAATGGCGTGGACACTGAACCAGGAAGCGGTCGGCGCCGCCAGGCGGGCCGCGAGACCCGCCACAAGTATGGGGCCACGTTTCTTGCGACGCCTGTGCTTGACCGGTCCGACGGCATGGCGATTGTATTTTCCATAAATCTGTGGCGGAGTCGGACGTACGATGGCGGCCGGTGGCTCGCGACATGTCCGCTGGTGAACAGACTCTCATGCAAGAAACCAAGCTACCCGGGTGGTGCGATGCAGAACTATGATCCCCTCGAGCCACCCGACCCCGAGGAGTGGCAGGCGACGGATGAGCAAGAGCGCATCGACCTGGTGGAGAGCTTTCACCGGCGCGCGCGCGTCCGCCTGCCCAACGCAAAGATGCATGCGGTCCTCCACGTCATGGTCGAGAATCAAATCGCCCTGGGCGATGAGATTCCGGTGAAGCGAACGGTTCAACGCCTGATTTCCGAAGGGCTGGACCGCCATGACGCCATCCACGCCGTGGGCTCGGCGCTCGTCGGCCATCTGAGTGATCTGCTCGGGCGAGCGGATGGCGGAGTTGGCGCGGACTCGAATCGTCCCTACTACACCGCCCTCGATCAATTGACGGCCAAAAGCTGGTCATCATCCGGTTGAGGAAGCTCTTGCGGACCGCTGGTGCAAAGCGTGAGTTCGGCACGACTTGACGCGTCCTCGACGTGGCCGCGTAAATCAGACTGTTCGGGAAATTGAAACTGCCAATCATCAGATACTTGATCATCGTATTCGCCGTCTTCGCTCCGTTGGGCGCGCAAGCGGCGCCGTGCGGAAACTATCCGGCGGTCGCCGCGCGCGTCCTCAAGCCGCGCGTCGAGGCGTTGCGCCTGCTCGAGCGCGAAGCCGCCGATCGGCAGGCGGGCCTCGATACCCGCCCGTGGCCCTATCTGGTCGGGCAGGCCCGCGCGGTTGCCGCCGCCATCGGCGAGACGCGCGCCTTGCAGGACGAGGACGGCCTCGATCGCTGCCCCGATCCCGTCCCGCATGTACGGCGGGTGTGCGCGAGCGCGGCGCTCGCGCTCGCCGGTGCGCTCGAGGAAGAGGCCGCCGGGGTGGCGAGCAAAATTTCGAAGCAAATCTATGCCCAGGCCATGGCGATTTGCGAGGGCTTCATGGGTCTGATGCCGCTACGCACCGCATTGCGAGATTCCGATTGAGCCGCGTTTCGGCTCGACGGCAACACCCGTCTCGGCTCATATCGTCGGCATGAACGTCATCGCCGCGAATCGCCACTTCCTCGGGGTCGCGCAATCCGCGACCGGCCGCGTCTGGCGCGACCGCCTCGACGAGCGCGGCTCGGCGCGGGCGCTCGCCATCGTGCAGCGCCACGCGTTGCCGGAATTGCTGGCCCGCGTCCTGGCAGGGCGCGGGGTCGAGGCGGACGAGGCGGTCGGTTTTCTCGATCCGACCGTGCGGCTCTTGATGCCCGATCCGAGGGTGCTCACCGACATGCCGGCCGCGGCCGCGCGGTTGGCGCAGGCGGTGGTGCGCGGCGAGAAGGTCGCGATCTTCGGCGATTACGATGTGGACGGCGCCAGCTCGGCGGCGGTGCTGGCGCGCTTTTTGCGGTTCGGCGGCCTCGATCCGCTCATCCATATTCCGGACCGCATATTCGAGGGCTACGGCCCCAATGTCGAGGCGATCCGCACGCTCGCAGCCGCCGGCGCCACGCTTCTGGTCACCGTCGATTGCGGTACCACCAGCCATGAGCCGCTGGCGGAAGCCCAGCGCCTGGGCCTCTCCACCATCGTCATCGATCATCACCAGGCCGACGAAACGCTGCCGCCGGCGCTCGCGGTGGTCAATCCCAACCGGCTCGATGATCTTTCGCAGCTCGGTTATCTGGCGGCCGTCGGCCTCACCTTCATGGTGGTGGTGGCGGTGAACCGGGAGCTGCGGGCGCGCGGCTTCTGGGCGGCGCCGCGCAGCGAGCCCGACCTGCTCGGCCTGCTCGATCTGGTGGCGCTCGGCACCGTCGCCGACGTGGTTCCGCTCAGGGGCCTCAACCGCGCCTTCGTGGCCAAGGGGCTCTTGGCGCTGCGCCGGCGCGAGAATGTGGGGCTGACCGCGCTCATGGACGTTGCGCGGCTGGGCGGGCCGCCGGAGCCCTGGCATCTCGGCTTCCTGCTGGGGCCGCGCATCAATGCTGGCGGCCGCATCGGCCGCGCCACGCTGGGGGTGGACCTTTTGCTGGAGGCCGATCCGATCGAGGCCGGGCGGCTCGCCGCCGAGCTCGACCGGCTCAACCGCGAGCGCCAGGTGATCGAGGTCGCGGCGCTCGAGCAGGCCGAAGGGGAGGCCATGGCGGCGCTCGGCCTCGAGGAACGCGGCGCGGTGGTGGTCACCGCCGCGCCGGGCTGGCATCCGGGGGTGGTCGGGCTGGTGGCGGCGCGGCTGAAAGAGCGGTTCGGCCGGCCCGCCTTCGCGATCGCGCTCGGGCCGGACGGCATCGGCACCGGATCGGGCCGCTCGATCCTCGGCGTCGATCTCGGCAGCGCGGTCCGGCAGGCGGTGCGCGACGGGCTTCTCATCAAGGGCGGCGGCCATGCCATGGCGGCGGGCGTGACGCTCGCGCGCGGCGCGCTCGGCCTGTTTCGCGCCTATCTGGAGGAGCGGCTCGCAAGCGCGGTCGCGGCGGCGCGACGATCGGACTCGCTTCTGATCGATGGCGCCTTGACGGCCGGCGCGGCCAATCTCGAGGCGGTCGCCTCGATGGCGCGGGCGGGGCCGTTCGGGGCCGGCAATCCGGAGCCGGTCCTGGCCTTGCCGGGCCATCAGCTCACCTATGTGGAGGAGGCCGGCCAATCCCATCTGCGCGCGCGCCTGCGCGCCGGCGACGGCGCGACCGTCAACGTCATCGCCTTCCGGGCCGCCGGCCAGAAGCTCGGCGCGGCGCTGCTCGACAATCGCGGGCGCGCCGTGCACGCGGCCGGATCGCTCGCAATCGATCGCTGGAACGGCGAGGAGCGGGTGCAGATGCGGCTCATCGACATCGCGCCGGCCACCGGGTGATGTCCGCGAACCGTCCAGCCCGGGCTTGACCGGAGCAAGCCCGGCAACGATACCAAATGGGCAATCGCTCATGAGGCTGCATCAACATGTCAAAGCTCAATCTCTCGGTCGCGATCGGGAACTACGATCGCGCCCGTGCCCTGTTCGACGGCTCGGTGCAGATCGACGGAGTTGATCCCGTCTTCATGATGCTGCCGCCGGAGGAGATCTTCTTCCGCGCTTTCCGGACCGCCGATTTCGATATTTGCGAGCTGTCGATGTCGAGCTTCACGGTCAAGACCGCGGAGCGCAGCTGTCCCTATGTCGGGGTGCCGGCCTTCGTGTCGCGCGCCTTCCGCCACAACTCGATCTATGTGCGCACCGACCGCATCAAGTCGCCGGCCGATCTCAAGGGCAAGCGCATCGGCCTGCCGGAATATCAGCTGACCGCCTGCGTCTGGGCTCGCATCATCCTGGAGGACGACCACGGCATCAAGCCGTCCGACGTGACCTGGGTGCGGGGCGGGATCGACGATCCGAGCCGCCCGGAGAAGATCACCATCAAGCTGCCGCCCGGCGTGCATATGGAGAACGCGCCTGAAGGGCGGACCATCTCGGAGCTGTTGGAAAGCGGCGAGATCGACGCCTTCATCGCGCCGCGCGTGCCGAGCCTCGCCGGCAAGCGCCATCCCGATATCGGCTGGCTGTTTCCGGATCCGATCGCGGCCGGGCGCGACTACTACAAGCGCACCGGCATCTTCCCGATCATGCATGTGACCGGCATCCGCCGCACCCTGGTCGAGCGGCATCCCTGGTTGCCGGCCGCCGTGCTCAAGGCGTTCGAGCAGTCCAAGACCAGGTGCCTGGAGGAGCTCGAGGACACCTCGACCTCGAAATGCACGCTGCCGTTCGTGGAGGAGCAGCTCAAGGCCGCGCGCGAGCTGATGGGGCACGATTTCTGGTCCTACGGGCTCGCCCCCAACCGCAAGGTGCTGGAGACCTTCCTGCGCCACCACCATGGGCAAGGACTGTCCGCCCGGCTGCTCACGCCGGAGGAGCTGTTCCACCCGTCCACCCACGAGAGCTTCACGATTTGAAGTTAACGAAGCCATCACTGACGCAAGCGGCCAGGATCTCCCACCATTCGATTGTTGTCTTCGGCGGGAACCATTCGAGCCGGAAGGTGTTGCAGTGGGATGGGGCACACAAACAACCAGAAAATGACAGCAGCGCTCGCCGGGGTGCTCCTCCTGGGTTCGTCGGTCACCGGGGCGCTCGCTCTCGATGTGAACGATCTGGCTGCCTGCCGCCCCGCCGCCGCTCGCTTCTGCGACCGTTCCGATGGAATGACCTTCACCAACCTGCTGCGGTGCGGAGCGACCTTGGCGGCCCACGCCTTCCATCTCGGGAATGCGTGTCGCGACGTGCTCAAACGCTACGGCCAGCTTTAGTCGGCGGGGCTTGCGCCTCCAGTCGTCATGGCCGGACTTGTTCCGGCCATCTCGCTCGGGTCGGCACCGTCGTGCGTTCCTTGTCGAGATCGCCGGGACAAGCCGGCGATGACATTCAAGATCTGTGGAAGCGCACTAATCGAGCGGCTTCGACCGCCAGGCCTGTGCGCCCTTGCCCATCTGAAATCCGTATTCGAACAATTGCTGCATATAGGGCGTGTCGAAGCCGATCGATTGCGAGGTCGGGTAGGTGGGGTCGATCGCGGCCAAGTTGAACTCCCAATTCCGGCTCTTGGCGAATTGATAGGCGGCGAGCAACGTGCTGACCGTATTGGCGCGAACGGAAGTCTCGAACGAGCGGGTCACGATCGGCAGCGTGGCGGACTCCACGACCTCGAATTCCGGCGCCATCTTGCCGTTCATCACGATATAGACCTTCGGCCGCGCGCCGGGCGCAAACAGCGGCGTTCCCGATGTGAGCACGCCCTCGGGCACGATGAGGATATTCGTGGTCACGCCGCCGTCGACGTGCATTTCCGCGAACCGCCGTCCCTCGGACTCGACGTCGATGAGCACCGGCGAGAACAGGCCCGGGATGCTCGCCGACGCCGTCAGGACGTTGCGAAAGAGCTCGAGCGCCCCCGGATCGTCGCTGGCGGCGATCTTGCCCATGTCCCAGATGGCGGTGCGCTGCGCGTCGAGATTGGTGGTCACGACATAGAGCCGGCGGCCCGCCCGATACTCCTGCGCAATCGCCCTGAGCAGCTCGGCGTCCACGTGTCTGGCGATCAGGTCCCGCAGCGGAGCCGTCTTGAAGATGCCGGTGCCGAAGAACCCCGCCAATCCGTCGGTCTGCAGCAAGTTCGACATCTCGCCGCTGGCGAAGACGCTCCGCAGCGTTTCGTCATAGCTCGGCCCCAGGAACGCGAACGGCGCGATCAGGGCGCCGGAGCTCGCTCCCGTCACGAAGGTGAATTGCGGCCGCGTTCCGCGCGCGGTCCATCCGCTCAAGAGGCCGGCCCCGAAGGCGCCGTTGGCGCCGCCGCCGGACAGTGCCAGCACGGTCGGTTGCTTGAGCGCGACGCGCGCGCCGACGGCGCGCCGCGCCGTCGCGATCGATGCGGGATCGTCGGCCCACAGGCGCGCGTTGGGAATGCCTGGAATGGCGGCCGTCGCCTGTTCCTGTTGCGTATAGGGGATGCGTGCCACAGAGGCGCAGCTTGCGAGCGCGAGCGCGCAGGCCGCGATCATGAGCAAACGGGTCGGCCGCCTATTGGTCACCCGCCGGACCTCACTCTTTGACAAAAAATCCGGCGAAATCACCAGAATATGCCGTGGGATGTTGCGAAGGCTCACGAGCCATCGATGTAGCACGCTACCGGCCCACCAAAAAAGGGCGCCGGTGTGACGAAGCTCGCCGGATTCGTGGTCGCAAAGCTCAACCGAGAGCGTCCCCACAAAGAAGCCCCGGCCATGTGGGACCAGGGCCTCCCTGTTGGCCGGGGCTCAGACTGATTCCCGACGCGCGAGCCTAGCCATGAATGCCTTACCCAACACTGAAGGCGCGAGCACGATCCGAGACCGCGCGCCCCCCTCGGTTCGAAACCCCGCTAAGGAGATACACCTATATGAGGACGGCCGCCGCCTTAAGGCTTGGGCTTCTGTAGCTGCACCAGATCGGCGATCTGGGCTTTGCTCAGCGGCGTCGAGATGAATTTGAGCTCCACCGCGTCCGCCATCAGCGAGTCCAGACCTTTGATCTCGTCCGGCATCACGAGCGCACGCGGGAAGAACTCGTCACGCACCCGCTTGGCCATGGCTTCGCTCACGCCGGCGAATGCGGCGTAGTCTTTGAGCACTTGCGGATCGTCGCCGTACATGTAGCCGATGGTCTCGCGATAGGCCTGCATGTAGCGCTCGACCACGTCCTTGCGCTTCTCCAGCACCTGGGCATTGGCCACGATGACGCGGATGGTCTGGCCGCGCACGATCGCCGCATCGGTGGCGCGGGCGAGCAGGCGAATTTTCCCTTCGTCGATCTCCTTGAGCCCGCCCGGCGGCGAGGCCCAGCCGACATCGACCTGATCCGTCATCACGGCAGTCATGGTCGAGGGCGCGCCGCCGGTCGACATGGTTTTGGCCGAGGTGAGGCCGTTCTCCTTGATGAAGGCCCGCACCACGCTCTCGGTCGAGGAGCCGGCGGTGGAATAGGCGATGGTGTGGCCGTTGAGGTCCTTGAGCGTCTTGATCGGCGAGGACGCCTTCACGTACCAGTAATCGGCGGCGCCGGTCGCCTCCGCCCCGATGATGCGCACCGGGGCGCCTTTCGCATAGGCCGCGATCGCGCCCAGCGTGCCGACCGCGAGACCGAAGTCGACGCTGCCGGCGATCACCGGCTGCAAGGTCTCGCCGGAGCCCGCCGTGTAGACCATCTCGAGCGTGAGGCCGTGCTTCTTGAAGATGCCGGCCTTGTCTCCCAGCGCCGAGATCGCGGTGTCCCAATTGCCGCGCTGGCCGATGGTGAGCTTCACCTGGTCGTCGGCGAAGGCGGGTTGCAGCGCCAGGAAGGTTGCGGCCAGCGCCAAGGCGAGGCGCAAGCGCGGCGCGCCGTGTTTCGCATGCATTGCCTGGATCATTTCGCTCTCCTGTTGTTGCGCCGCCGCGCCATCATTTTTTCTCGGTTCCGCGCAGCATGGCGGCGGTCGTGACCGCGGCATAGCCGGGCTCCACGCGCACGTCGACCACCGCCACCTCGCCGCGCTCGACGGCCGCGATCGCCTGCGCGAAGGTCGCGACCAGATCGCTCGCCTTCGTTACGGGGCCGAAGCCCTGGGCACCCTGCGAGCGCGCCAGCGCCGCGATGTCGATGTCGGGCTCGGAGATGCGCTGGCCGATCCAGCGGTTCTCGACCGGCCGCGAACGGATGCGGGCGACCCGCTCCTGATGCAGCTCGTCATTGAAGAAGGAGCGATTGTTGGCGACCACGATGAGCAGCGGGATGCGGTAATGCACCGCCGTCCAGATCGCCTGATTGCTCATCATGAAGTCGCCGTCGCCGCAGACCGCGGCCGTGAGCCGCCCCGAGCCCATCAAGGCGAGCGCGGTGCCGACCGTATTGCCGGGACCGCCGCCGACGCCGCCGCCGCCCTCGGAGCCGACATAGTCGAGCGGGTGGCGGAACGGCCAGGTGGCGCCGTCCCAGGAGAGCGAGATATGGGCGAGCGTGACATCGCGCTCGCCGACCGCGACCTTGAGCGCCCGCACCAGATCGTTGACCACCAGCTTGTCGGTGGAGAGCTCGGGCTTGACGGCGGGCTTAGCGGGCGCGGGCTTGGACGTTCCGACCGCGCCGCCGACCGCCTTGAGCAGCTCCGGCACCGCTTCCTCGGGCGTGGTCGCCAGCATCACATCGCAGACCGGCAGGCCCTGATAGTCCATGCTCCAGCCGCGGTGAATGCGGAAGTCGTTGCTCACCACGATAACCTTGGCGGTCGGAATGCCCTCCGGGAAGGCGCCCTTGCAGGCGCCGGCGAGATCGACCCAATCGAGGCTGAGGATGACATCGGCGGCGCGCAGCGCTTCTTGCGCCTGCGGGCCGAGCGCGGTCGATCCGGGCGGCCCGCAATGCAGCGGGTGATCGGTCGGGAAGGCGGCGCCGAGCTTGAGCTCGGTGATGACCTTGGCGTTGAGCGCCTCGGCGAGCGCAACGCGCTCCTTCCAGCCTTCCAGGCTGCGCGAGACCCGGCCCATGAGGATGATCGGGTTCTTGGCCGACTTGAGGAGCGCCGCGGCCTGCGCCACCAAAGCGGGCGCCGGCGTGGTGGCGGTCGGCGGCATGAAGCGGGCGACCTCGACCGGGCCGAGCGGCTCGCTGAGCTTGGTCTCCTGCATCTCGGCATCGAGATTGATGTAGACCGGTCCCATCGGGGCCGTGTTGGCGATCCAATGGGCGCGCAGGATGGCCTCGCGCGCCGCCGCCGGCGAGGCCGGCTGGTCGTCCCATTTGGTGTAGTCGCGCACGATGGCGCCCTGGTCGCGGGCGGTATGGATCCAGTCGATCCAGGGCCGGCGCTTGGCCGCATCGACCGGACCGGTCGCGCCCAGGATCACCACCGGCATGCGGTCGCACCAGGCGTTGAAGATCGCCATGGTGGCGTGGAACAGGCCGACATTGGAATGCACCGCCGCCGCCATCGCCTTGTTGGTGACCTTGGCGTAGCCCTGCGCGATCGCGACCGCGATCTCCTCGTGCAGGCAGAGCAGCATCTGCGGTTTCTCGTTGCCCAGATAGTTGACGATGGAATCGTGCAGGCCGCGATAGCTGGCGCCGGGATTGAGCGCGATATAGGGGATGTCCAGCGCCCGCAGGGTTTCGGCGACGACGTCGCTGCCCCAGGCCGGAGCGTTGGCGGTGGTCAATTTCACCGGCCGGTCGAGCTCGCGCAACGCGGGATGCGCCGCATTGGTGGGCGTGCCGTGGGCGGTCGGCGCCGCCTTGGTGTCTGCAATCGTCACTGGATGTTCCTTGAGCGTTTCTTGGGTTGCGGGATTCTTGGGTTGCGGGAGGCGCCGCCATAGAACCGGATCAGCGCGCCTCGCGCAACCGGGCCAGGAGCGTCACGCCGGCATAGCCGTCCGCCGGCAGCATGCCGATCTTGCGCTGGAAATTCTGCACCGCCAGCATGGTGTCGTTGCCGACCCGCCCGTCAGTGCCGCCGGTGTCGTAGCCATGCGCCGTCAGCAGGCGCTGGATCTCCTGCACCTCGGCCAGCGTGGGCGCGCGCTCGCTGCCGGGAAACTTCTGCACGAACGGCTCGCCGCCCATGATCCGGTCGCCCAGATAAACGATGGAGAGCGTGTAGCTCATGGAAGGATTGTAGGAGCGCACCGCATAGAAGTTGGGTCCGAGCAGAAAGGCCGGCCCGCCCTTCACCGGCACCCACAATTTTGCGGATGCGTCGGGTTGCGGGAAGGCCTGGCCGTCGGCGCGGGTGACGCCGGCCTTCTGCCAAGCCGCGTAGCTCTGCGATGCGTCGCCGGCGGCCGATCCGGCCGCCACGCGCACCTCATGGCCCCAATGCTCGCCGCGGCGATATTTGCCGCGCTTGACCAGGTAGCGCGCGGTCGAGCCGAGCGCATCGTCGGGCTTGCCGAACGGCGATATCCGGCCATCCCCGTCATAGTCGAAGCCCATGTCGAGCCACACCTCGGGCATCCACTGGGTATGCCCCATGGCGCCCGCCCAGGACCCGTTCATCTCCTCCGGCGTGCTCCAGCCGCGATCGATGATGACCAGGGCATTGAGCAATTCCTGCTCCCAATAGGCGCGGCGGCGCGGCTCGCCCCAGGCCAGCGCGGCGAGCGAGGGGATCACGGGACGCATATGGTTCTGCTGGACGAGCGGGTCCCCGAAGGCGGATTCGATGCCCCAGATCCCGAGCATCACCGAGCGCTCGACCCCGAAATCCTTCTCGATGCGGGCGAAGAGCGGCGCGTATTCCTTCGCCTTCTCCTTGCCGGTGCCGATGCGCCAGTCCGAGACCCGGCGGTTGAGGTATTGCCAGATCTGCTCGTTGAACTCGGGCTGGTTGTGCAGCTGCTCAAAGACGGTGGTGTCCGGCTTTAGGCCCCGCATGACTCGCGTGTAGGTCGCGTCGGATACGCCGCGCGCCAGTGCTCTCGCCCGAAACGCCGCGACCCACTGGTCGAACGGCTCCCGCGTGCTCTGCGCCCGCACCGGTGTCGGCAGTGCGAGCGCGGTTCCCCAGGCGAGGGTCTGCAGCGCCCTTCGCCGGGTCGGATGCAGCTTGATCGGGTTGTCCATGGCTGAGGCCTTCGATTCGGTCGCCCCCCTTCGACTGTATAGCGCTTTGGCCCGGTCGCGGCTTCGGCAGCGGTGGCGCGAAGCCGGGTGGCGCCGTTCCGGCCGGGGCGGCTGCCGCCGGGGGTGCGGTCGGCGCGGCCTCGGTCGGGCCGATCTCCGCGGTCGCGGTCGCCACAGTGACCGGCCGCTCCTCCTTGAACTCGGTGCCGCGGCCGCCGATCAGCCGCTCGTAGGAGGCCACCAGCGTCATATAGGGGTTGACGAAAACCCAGCCGTACTTGGTCGGCACCTGCATGTCGAAATGAAGGTGATAGGTGGTGGCGCGCTCGTGCTGGAAGAAGCTGCCGACCTTGCCGAATTCCTCCCCCTCCTTGAGCAGGCGGCCGCTCAGCACGCCTTCCTCGTCGAGCTGCTTTGGAAACATATGCAGGTAGCGGAAGCGAATATGCTCGTCGGGCGCGTTCACGAACAGGTAGACCGGCATCTGGCCGGCCGAGCGCAGCACCATGGCGTCGCGCACCGCCACCACGTCGTGTTGATAGGGCTCGCAGCCGCCGCCCTCGAAGCGCTGCTTGCACGAGCTCGGGCGGATGTCCTGTCCCTGGTGGCCGAAGCCGCCGGGGCATTGGCCGACGTCGAAATAGCGGTGCTCGCAGAAATTATCGCGCCACGGATAGGCATAATTACCGGCGGCGCCTTCATCCTTGAGCAGAGTAGGGCCGCCGATGCGGCAGCGATAGGTCGGGATCCGGCCGGACATACCGAGGCTCACGCGCCCGGTCTGGTCGCAGTCGCCCAGATTCATGAACGACTGGGAATTGGCGTACGCCGGCGCGTTGAGAAGCGGAAAGCGCATCTTGGAATAGACCGTGTAGTCGGTGCGCCCGCCTTTGCCCTTGAAGCCGGTGCCCTGGATGATGTCGCCGGGACTGTAGAAGGTGAAATCCGCCGACTGATTCTCGGGCCGCTCGATGGTGCGCGGTCCGCCGGCATCGGCTTCGGCACTGGCATCAGGATCGGCTGCGCGGGCGGGCGCGCCGCCGGCGACGTGCAGGGCCTTGAGAAAGCGCTCGGCGATCTTGCCGGCATCCCGGCAGGAGATCATCCGATAGCGCGAGCCGCCGTCGAAGCAAAGGATGGAGACCACATAGGGCACGCCGTAGCGCTCGAAGGTGTTGCGCGCGTAGTTCTCCAGCAGGAGGTGGCGGATGCCGAAGAAGTCGCCTTCTATACCCTTGACCGGCCGCTCCACCATGCCGACCGGCTCATCGAGGTCGTAGAGCAGGGCAAAGCCGGAAATGAAAATCTCGATCCGGCCCGAAAAGGTGATGCCGAGCTCGGGCATCTCGCTGGCCTGGGCGGTGAACATGGCGTCGTAGCCGGCCGGGCCCGGCAGGAAGAACGGCGAGAGATGGAAGCCGGAAAGATAATCGTCGGCGCGCTTGTTGGTTATTCCGGCCGCATGATCGTTGAGGAAGGCGGCGGTGTCGAAGGGCAGCAAAACCGGCACCGGGCTCGCCGCGATAGCTGGAAACAGATCCGCGGTCGCGTGGTTGAGGTCGGCTATCGATGGCGGGCCAAGTGCCGAGGATGGCGTCTGCGGTGGCGCAGCGGCCTGCGACCCCATGGTGGCGAGGTCCGCCGCGACCGCGTTCCAATCCGGATTGATGTGCGTGAGGCGAGGGGGCTTCATCTCCTGCGCGCTGGCCGCCGCCATTGCGGCCGTGAGCAATCCGGCCGCCAATGTTGCGGCGAGGAACGCCGATATCAAGCACCGGGCGCGATCTTGCAGGCGGCCGCAGCCCGCCTTCGCCACAGGTGCCGGCCGGGCGGATGAGACGTCAGTCCTTGGCGCGTTCCACATAGGATCCGTCGGCGGTCATCACCACGATCTTGGTGCCCGCGGTGACAAAGGCCGGGACCATGGTGCGCACGCCATTGGAGAGGACCGCCGGCTTGTAGGAGCCGGCCGCGGTCTGGCCTTTGACGCTCGGCTCGGTTTCCTTGACCTCGAGGGTGGCGCGCGGCGGCAGCTCGATCGCGACCGCCAGACCCTCATGGACGCTGAGCTTCACTTTCATCTCCGGCTGCAGATAGGCGGCCTGGTCGCCGACCATCTCGGTCGAAACCGTGACCTGGTCGTAGTTGTCGCTGTTCATGAAATGGAACCCGTCGCCGTCGGAATAGAGAAACTGGTGCTCCCGTTCCTCCACATGGGCGCGCTCGACCTGCTCGGTGGTCTTCCAGCGCTGCGAGACCTTCACGCCGTCGGAAATTCGGCGCATATCGATCTGGGTTACCGGCGTGCCTTTGCCCGGATGGATGCTTTCAACGGTCAGGACGACATAGAGCTTGCCGTCCTGGTCCACGATGTTGCCTTTGCGAAGCGAGCTGGCGATGACTCTCACGGATAGGGTTCCCCGGTGGCGCGGCAACCGATCAGAGCCTCGACCCGAAGTCCGGGGCGGTGCCGTCAGCCGCGACGTTCGGGGGCAACATACTGATCCTGCGCGCGTGCGCCAGCGATTTTCGCGGGCGCGTCCGCCGCGTCCGGAAAAGCCCTGATGGCCGATCCGTCCCGGTTCTGGGCCCGCCAGGCGCACGCCGACCGCCGGCCGGTCCTGATCGCGCGTTCCCGCATCGTGGCGGCGCTGCGGGGTTGGTTCGCGGCGCGCGACTTCGTCGAGGTCGAGACCGCGGCGCTGCAGGTCTCGCCCGGCAACGAGACGCATCTGCACGCCTTCGCGACCGAGCTCCTGCGCGCCCGGCGGACCGTCGGCCCCGCGCTATCTGCGCACCTCGCCGGAATTCGCCTGCAAGAAGCTGCTCAGCGCCGGCGAGCCCCGCATCGTCGAGTTCGCCCGCGTGTTTCGCAACCGCGAACGCGGCGCGCTGCATGCGCCGGAATTCACCATGCTGGAATGGTACCGCGCGCAGGCTCCCTACGAGGCATTGATGGAGGACTGCGCGGCGATCATCGCGGTGGCGGCGGCCGCGGCCGAAACGCGCAGGCTCGTGTTTCGCGGGCGCGAGGCCGATCCCTTCGCGGCGCCCGAATATCTCACGGTGGTGGAGGCGTTCGCCCGCCATGCCGCGATCGACCTCGAAGCGAGCTTGTCGCCGCAGGCTCCGGATCGGGCAGGCTTCGCGGCTGCCGCCATGGCGGCCGGCATTCGGCTGGCCGAGGACGACAATTGGGGCGACATTTTCAGCCGCGTGCTGGTGGAGCGCATCGAGCCCGCCTTGGGCCACGGCCGCGCGACCATCTTGTATGAATACCCCGCCGTGCTCTCGGCCCTGGCGCGACCAAAGCCGTCCGACCCGCGCGTGGCGGAGCGGTTCGAGCTCTATGCCTGCGGGGTGGAGCTCGCCAATGGCTTCGGCGAGCTCTCCGATCCGGTCGAGCAGCGCCGCCGGCTGGCGGCGGAAATGGCGGAGAAGGAGCGTATCTACGGCGAGCGCTACCCGCTCGACGAGGACTTTCTCGCCGCGCTCGCCGCGATGCCGCCGGCTTCGGGAGTGGCGCTCGGCCTCGATCGGCTGGTGATGCTGGCGACCGGCGCGCCGCATATCGACCATGTGATGTGGACTCCGCCGGTCGAACCATGAATAAGGCGGTTGGAGGACCCTTTGCCATGCCCCGGGCAGTGACCCACCGCAGCGCGGCCGACCTGGTGACGGCGGGCTTGGCGCCGCCCGAGACGCTCGCTGAGCTCGAACGGGTGGCGGCGCGCTACGCCGTCGCGCTGACGGGAGACCTGGGCGGGCTCATCGACCCCGCCGATCGCCACGATCCGATCGCCCGTCAGTTCGTCCCGGATGCGGCCGAGCTCGACCGGCAGGCCGGCGAGTTGGCCGACCCGATCGGCGATGATGCGCACAGCCCGATCGAAGGCATCGTGCACCGCTATCCCGACCGCGTGCTGCTCAAGCTCGCCTACGTGTGCGCGGTTTATTGCCGGTTCTGCTTTCGGCGCGAAATGGTGGGGCCCGGCCGCCGGCGCGCGCTTTCGGGCGCGGCGCTGGCGGCGGCGCTCGCCTATATCCGGGACCACCCGGAAATCTGGGAGGTCATCCTGACGGGCGGCGATCCGCTGATCCTGTCCGCGCGGCGGCTGCGCGCCGTGACGGCGGCGCTGGCTCGGATCGATCACGTCAAGGTGGTGCGTATCCATACCCGCGTGCCGATCGCGGCTCCCGCACTGATCACGCCGGCGCTGGTGCGCGCCCTCAAGGCCTCCGGCAAGGCGACCTATGTGGTGCTGCACGCCAACCATGCGCGCGAGCTCACGCCGGCGGCCCGCACCGCCTGTGCGCGCCTGGTCGACGCCGGCATTCCGATGCTCAGCCAAAGCGTGCTGCTGCGTGGGGTCAATGATGACGCCGCGACGCTGTCAGCCTTGCTGCGTGCCTTGGTCGAATGCCGCATCAAGCCCTATTATCTGCATCATGGCGATCTGGCTCCCGGCACCGCGCATCTGCGCACCACGATCGCGCAGGGGCAGGCGCTGATGCGCGCCTTGCGGGGACGCGTATCCGGCTTGTGCCAGCCCGCCTATATGCTCGACATTCCAGGAGGGCACGGCAAATCGCCGATCGGGCCGAGCTATATTCGGGCTGCGTCGGGCGCGCCCGACGGCGGCTGCTTCGAGGTCGAGGATTTCAAAGGAGGCCGGCACAGCTACCCGCCCGGCTCGGCAGGCGAGGAGCGCTAATCGGCCAAGGCCGCGTCCAGCCAGGGCCGCAGCTCGGCCGGCAGGTCGGGCCGCGTCGCGATCGCGGTGGCGAGACCTTTGTCCTTGTCGAGCGAGGTCACCATTCTGGCAAAGCTCGCTTCCGATATGGGAGCATCCGGGCGGTCGACGATCCGGCGCAAGAGCGCTGGATTGCCGCGTTTGATCAGGATATCGGTGACCGCCTCGCTGAGCCGCGCGCGCGCCGCGACCAGCGACAACAGCGCCGGATCTCTTCGATCCTTGTCCGCGATCTCGACCAGGTCCGTGTCGGTCAATACGCTGGACTTCTCCAGGAGCGGCCCGGCGATCAGCATGTCGGTGTGGCGTGCCAGGGTGCCGACGACATTGAGGGGAGCGTTCTTGGCCTGCGCCAGGCGGTTGCTCAATTCGACCAGCAGGCGGCGATCGGCTTTCGCGATCAGGTGACCGATCACGTCATCGAAGACGGCGACTTGATCATCCGAATAAGCCGCGGCGTCGAGCAGAAACAAATCGGTCACGCGGCGCAGGATCTTGGCGCGCCACGCCGCCGGTGCCGGCGCTTTGCTCAGCACGCTGTCGAGCTCGATGATCAGGGCCTGCGCTTCAGTTGTCATCGCGGTTCGTCATCAACACGATAAGGCTGCCAAGCGCGCCTTGCGGTCTAACTCATCCGATAAACCTTAAATAAGGATCAAAACTGCTTGTCTGTCTTTATGCACAACCCGCATTTCGGCTTTTATCGGCCATAAAGGGCCCGATAAATGCGGCCATTCATTGGGACTCCGTAGTTTCCCCAGCCCCGCGGTCCGTCGCAATGGCCCGCTTTCGGAGTGGCGTGCCGGTAACTACCCGGCCTGATTGCAAGTCGGCTGGGCGCCGCGCTCGAGCACCTCGCCTGCGGACGACTTGTCAAGCAGGCGGCATCGAAGCCCACGGCTCGAGAACCGAGGGCGCGGCTCTGCGGCTTTCGGGCAAGGCACGCGACCACCCGCACGCAAATCGGAAAATCCCGCTTGCGGTCCGCGCGCGACGCGATCATCGCTTGTCCACAGCGGGACCGCGCGGTATTGCTTTATTCCTGCAAGGGCAATGATATTGAGCCGCGTTTTTCCTGGTTTTTCCTGGGGCCCGTTCTCGCCGTGCGCCACGTCCTCGCCATTGTGGTTTCCCTGCTCGCCCCGCATGTGGCCGATGCGGCCAATATCGAGGTCAGGCAGGTCGAAGGCGCGGCGCCGTTGGTCATGATCGACGGTGACCTCGAGCTCGGCGACATCGAAGTTTTTCGCAACAAGGTCGCGACCCTGTCCAAGGCGACGGTGGCGTTCCGCAGCGACGGCGGCAGCCTGCTGGCCGGGATTCGGATCGGCATGCTGATCCGGGTCAAGAATTTCACCACCATCGTGCCGGATGCGGCGCAATGCGCATCGGCTTGCGCGGTTGCTTGGCTGGGCGGTGCCCACCGCTTCTTGGGGGCGGGCTCGAAGGTCGGATTTCACGCCGCCTATGTGCAGAAAGCCGGCGCGACCACGGAAAGCGGGCCGGGCAATGCGGTGTTGGGGGCTTATCTGGATCAGATCGGTCTACCGGAGGACGCCATCGTTTACATCACCCAGGCCGCTCCCAGCTCCATGAAATGGTTGAACATGGAGGAAGCGGCACAGCATGGGATCGACGTGGCGCTGCTGCCGGCGCCGGATGCGCCCGCGCCGGCGGACGCGAGCGCGGCCGCCAATCAAGAGCAGCCGCAGGCGAGCCTGGCCGGGCGGGCGACCAGCCTGGTGCTGGCGCTCGCCGCCCATTGGTCGGAACCGAACGCCGAGACCCTGCGCGCGCTCGATGAGCTCTACATGGACAAGGTTTTCTACCACGGCAAGCTCACGCCCCGGCAGGCGGTGCTCTCGGAGAAGCGTCGTTTTGCGGAGCGCTGGCCCCAGCGCAGCTACAAGGTACGAGCTCGCTCGGTGACCGCGAGCTGCAATGCGACAACCGAAGTATGCCGCGTGCAGGGCATCATGGATCGCGAGCTCGCAAATCCCGCGACGAACATCAAGTCCCATGATGAAACGGCATTCGACTACAGCATCGCCCGTTCCGGCGAAGCCCTGAAGATCTCCGCCGAAACCAGCTCGGTCAGCAAGCTTGCGGATCCCTCCGAATTCGAACCCGCTGACCTCGGTGCAGCGGGGTTTGGCCCGGTTGCTCGCCCAGGTCTCGCGGATACGTCAGGTTCCCCCGGGCTCGCCGGAGGGGCAGATCAGGCCCAGTGCCCCCATTCCGCACTGACGGCGAGGGGGTGCGAGCCGCAGTTGTGGCACTCCAGCCTCACCCTCGGGCCTTCCTCCCGCCATCGATAAGCCGCTGAAATAGCGAGCATATGCCATTCACGTTAACTGCCGATTGTTGGCGACCGTTGCCGGCGGGCAACAGCCAAAAGGCATTTGGCGTGCTAATATCTCATTATTGGCTGAGCAGGCGCAGCCGTACCGAGATACAAAGGTTGTCCCGATGCTGCGGCTCACCACACTGCGCCTTACGAGCGATGGTCGGCTTCTGGGCTTCGATACCGGGGACTGGTCCATGTTGCTCGGCGGATTTGTGCTGGCTGGATTGCTCGCCCTGTTCGTCTGACCGTTCCGCTTGGGGATTTCGGTCCCGCCTCGCCCACTGCGGACGACACCGGCAATCAGGCCTCTGCGTTAGCGAGCCCCTCGGTCGCCTTCGGTCGACGGTTCTCCCCCGCCGTCGAGCGCCGCAACCGCGGCTCGATAACCGGGCTCGCCCCTCACCACTCGCGCGTGACGAACTCCAACCCCAGCTCCTTCTTGGCCCACAGCACCACCGGCCTCTCATTGAGCAACGACAGCACCGCTGGCTCGATCACAGATGGATCGCCGTTGTCGAAACGCGCCACCGCCACCACGGCATCGCACTCGTCGTTGAACGCGAAGGAGATGAGCCGCGCGGCGGACTTGTTCTCGTCGACCGAGCGGTAGACGCGGGCGCGCCCGTACATCCAGCCAACCTTGACAGGCTGGCCGGCCGCAAGTGGCGCAACCTCTCGGCTCACCAGCTCCGTATCGGCAACGCGCTCCAGCTCCGCATCGTCCGACACACCGGTCGAGCAATTGCAGAACCCGACTTTCGGACGGAGGAACACGTCGACATGCACACCGCAGTCCGACGGATTGCAGACAAAGGCGCGGCCGTTATCCCATTGATCCTGAGGAAACGGCCACTTGGCATCGTTCCAAACCGCGTCAATGTGTTTGCCAGCCGACGGCTGCGGCTTGGCGTCGGCGATCGACGGCGCCCGCACGGCAAAGATGAAAGCCGCCCCGGCAAGGCCGCCCGCCAGCATGGCTATCGCGAACGCGGCGCCAATCTTCATCGCATGCTCCGCACGGCAGCCGAGCCCTCGGCTACCCGTCAATATATGGAACCTATCATGTTCTCACATGGGCGCGAAGAGCGCCGATGCGGCCTCATCGCCATTCCGGCGAGCCAAGGTTGGCGCTTCAAGATACGCAAGCCCCTGCTCGCGCTGCCACACCCGCGATGATCGCCGATGGTCAACTGAGCTTCAGCCTGCCATCCGTTCGCGCAAGAAAATCACAGCCGTGTTTGAGGGTGGCGGGCTGTCCTGCGACAGTGGCGTGATGCTCATCGCAGTTGTTGAGCGTCGGCGCAACGCCGCCACTGCGCTCGCCGCTCTCATTGCCGACCATCTCGCGTTTGGGAGAATGCGCCGACGTTGCGCGAGATCATTCGCCGCACTTGCACGCTCGTTGATATTTGGTGCCAGAGCCATCGGAAGCCGCGCCAGCGGGGCTCGCCCGCAAGAGCGGACACCACCGTTCCTCGACGGCAGGCAAACCGGTTTTCAGCGGCCAAATCTCATCTAAGTCTTTGATTTTGCTGGCGCGCCCACGGGGAATCGAACCCCGGTTTCCGCCGTGAAAGGGCGGCGTCCTAGACCGCTAGACGATGGGCGCTGCGGAGGCGCGGGGAGATATAAAGGCGTTTGCGCAGTGCGGCAAGCAAGCCTGGCTTGCGGCTTGCGAGCCGGAGCGAACCGCGGATGCTCACCAGCAAGCCCGGCTTGCGGCTCTGCGAGCCGAGCGAACCGCCGATCTCACCAGTGGCCGGTATTGGGCATCGAGAGCCAGGGCTCGCGCGGAGGCTGCGCGCCGCCCTTCTGCAACAGCTCGATCGAATGCCGGTCCGGGGATCGCACGAAGGCCATGACGCCGTCGCGGGGTGGGCGATTGATCGTGACCCCGGCCTTCATCAGCCGCTCGCACGTCGCGTAAATGTCGTCGACCTCGTAGGCCAGATGACCGAAATGGCGGGCTTCGCCGTAGTCTTCGCTGTCCCAGTTGTAGGTCAGCTCGACCAAGGGCGCGACGCGGCCGGATCCCATGCTGTCGGCCACCAGCTTGGCGTCCGCTGGCGCCGCCAGGAAGACCAGCGTATAGCGGCCCTTTTCGTCGGCGTGGCGGCGAACCTCGACGAGGCCGAGTGCATTGCAATAAAAATCGAGCGCTTGATCGAGATTGCGCACGCGCAGCATCGTATGCAGATATCGCATGGAAAGCCTCCTGGCAGGAACCAAGCATAAATGATCGCACCCGATATCGATACTGCGGTCGTCGAGCTGCAAGCGCTGGTGGACGCCGCCAAGGTGGTGCTGCCGTTCACGGGCGCGGGAATCTCCACTGAATGCGGCATCCCCGACTTTCGTTCCCCGGGCGGGTTGTGGACCCGGAACCGGCCGATCCCGTTCGACGAGTTCCTCGCCAGCAGCGCGATGCGCGCCGAGGCGTGGCGGCGTCGCTTTGCCATGGAGCGGGAGTTCGCGGCCGCCCGGCCGGGCCGCGGCCATCGCGCGCTCGCCAGCCTCTACCGGGCCGGCAAGGCGCCGGCGGTGGTGACGCAGAACATCGACAATCTCCACCAGAGCTCTGGAATTTCAGCGGAACACGTCATCGAGCTGCACGGTAATACTACCTACGCGCTGTGCCTGGCTTGCGGGAAGCGCTATGAGCTGCCATGGGTCAAGCAACAATTCACGGCGGCCGGCGAGGAGGCGCCTGATTGCATCGATTGCGGCGGGGCGATCAAGTCCGCCACCGTTTCCTTCGGGCAAGCCATGCCGGATGCGGCCATGCGGCGCGCGGAGGAACTTACGCTCGCCTGCGAGCTTTTCTTGGCGGTAGGGTCTTCGCTGGTGGTTTGGCCGGCGGCCGGGTTTCCCCTGCTGGCCAAACGAAACGGCGCTCGACTGGTGATTATCAACAGGGAAGCGACCGAATTCGACGAAATTGCCGATCTCGTCATTCGAGACGACATCGGGACCGTCCTCGCCCCCTTCATCCTGCACTGATTCGGGAAATTCGAAAAGATGTTCACAGGGATTCACGTGTTTTGGCACACCCGTGAATTTTGGTCTTCCCCAACAGCGGCCCAGTGCTATCTTTGCAATCGTGCAAGATAGATTCGCAGCGTCCGGAAGAGACGCCCTCATTGAAATGGCAGCGTACGGCGTCATGGCGTCGGACGGTATTGAAGCAAAGGTGCCCAGCCAAAATGGGCTCGACCTGGAGCATCCGGGTGACCTCGCCGACGAAACGGCGAGCGTCATCGAGCTGTCCGGTGCGATCAAATGGTTCGATGTTTCCAAGGGGTATGGATTCATCGTTCCGGACAACGGCATGCCCGACATCCTGCTGCACGTGACGTGCCTGCGGCGCGACGGCTTCCAGGTCGCCTACGAGGGCGCACGCGTGGTGTGCGAGGTGCTGCAGCGCCCGCGCGGGCTGCAGGCCTTCCGAATACTCTCCATGGACGATTCGACGGCGATCCATCCGGCCCAGATGCCGCCGCCGCGAACTCATGTTATCGTCACCCCGACAAGCGGACTCGAGCGGGCACAGGTCAAATGGTTCAATCGTTTGCGTGGATTCGGTTTTTTGACCCGGGGCGACGGCACGCCGGACATCTTCGTGCATATGGAGACGCTGCGCCGGTTCGGGATCACCGAGCTGCGGCCGGGCCAATTCGTGCTGGTGCGCTTCGGACCCGGCCCCAAGGGGCTGATGGCGGCGGAAGTGCACCCCGAAGGGGTATCCCTCGGCGCCGTTTCGCACTGAGTGCCGTGGTGCGGTTCTTCTCGGTCAGCATGAACAGCATTGCGGGGGGAAAGATTCCTGGCGTCCGCTGGGTCGGCCGGGCCCTTGCGGTGCTCATCATCGCGCTGGTTGCCGCTGCGGGCGATGTTGCCAAGGCGGCCGAGCTGCAGACCTTGGAGATTGCCAGCAAGACCGGGGTGCATGCTTTCCAGGTCGAGATGGCGATCACGCCCGAGGAGAAGGAACGTGGTCTGATGTTCCGGCGCGAATTGCCGGAAGGGCAGGGCATGCTGTTCGATTTCCAGTTCGACCAGAACGTCGCGTTCTGGATGAAGAACACCTACATCCCGCTCGATATGCTCTTCATCCGCGCCGATGGCCGCATTCTCCGCATTGCGGAAAACACCGAGCCGCTGTCCGAGCGGAACATCCCCTCGGGCGGACCGGTGCGGGCCGTACTCGAAGTGATCGGCGGCACCGCCAAGAAGCTCGGCATCGCGGCGGGCGACCATGTCGGCGGCTCGATCTTCCAAGCGCACTGATCAATCTGATGGCAATCTGCGGCGAGGCTCGAGCGTGTCGGTCCGCGCATGGTCCGCGCCGCGGCGGCTTGCTGCTGTGCAGCGAAGCGTGTATCGAGAGGCTCTGGCGTCGGCCGTCACCCTCGCGGGGTATAGCGCAGCCTGGTAGCGCGGGAGTTTTGGGTACTCCAGGTCGCAGGTTCAAATCCTGCTACCCCGACCAAGACTTCGGCCGGCAAAGCTCGGTGAGCAAAGAGTGACGACAAGCGTGACGACAGTGATCCGACCGATGCTGGCACGTCGATCCCTCGGCGCCGTGGCGCGTCCCAAACGAGCAGAACCGTGATCGCGAAAATCTACAAGCCGGCGAAGACCGCCATGCAGTCGGGCACCGCCAAGACCAAAGAATGGGTGCTCGACTTCGCGCCGGAGCAGCCGCGCGAGATCGAGCCGCTGATGGGGTGGACGAGCTCCGGCGACATGGCCCAGCAGATCCGGCTGCGCTTCGATACAGCCGAGGAAGCGGTCGCCTATTGCGAACGCCACGGCATCGCCTACCAGGTGTTCGCGTCCAAGCACACGACCCGCACCGGGATGTCCTATTCGGACAATTTCGCCTACAAGCGTCGCGACGCTTGGACTCACTGAACGCTTGAAGCGCTCGACGCCCGATCACGCCAGCATCGCATAAATGTCGCCGGAATTGGCGGCGTCGGGCAGCGCCTCGAGCCAGGCCGCGATCTCCTGACCGCTGCGCCAGGCCGGATGCACGAAGGTCTGGCTCTCGCCGAGCGCCGCATTGAAGCGGACGTAACCGAGCGCGCAGCAGCGTTCGATACAGGCCGCCGCTACGTCGCGCGCAATGGTGGTGAACTCGAACGACAGCGCCGGCACCGCCTGCGCCAGGCCGGCCAATGCCTCCGCCTCGAAGCCTTCGACGTCGATCTTGATGAAGGCCGGCATGCCGTGGCGCGCGATCAACGTATCGAGCGTGGTGAGCGGAACCCGGATGGTGCGGGTCCAGGCCTGTCCCTCCCAGCCGGGCGCGCCATCGGCCGCCTGCACGAACGCCTGCGATGCCGTGGAGACGGTGGGATTGGCGAGGTTGAGCTTGAGCTCGACGGTTCCGGGGCTGCGGCCGACGGCCTGCGGCTCGATCATGATCGCGGGGTCGCGACCATAGAGCACGCGCAGCACCCTGATGATCGCGGGCTGCGGCTCGACCGCGACCACGCGGGCGCCGAGGGTGCGAAACGCCGCCACGCGGTCGCCCACATGGGCGCCGACGTCGAATACCAGATCACCGGTTTTGACGAATGCGCCATAGAGGGAGACCATGGCGGCGCGCCGCTTGCGATCGAGATAGTAGATGCGCAGCGAACGCAGCACGCCGGCGGCCATGCGCAGGCGCTCGCGCCAGGTGATGCTGCCGGCTGCGGCAGCCATGCTGATCTCGATGGCGGGCAGCTCCAGGGCGGCGAGCTCGGCCGGCGGCGCCGTCTCCTCGGGCAGCCGGCAAAATCCGACCCGTACCAGGGCGCGTCCGAGCCCGGGCGCCGCGGTCAATACCGCGAACGGGATCGACACGACCAACCCGCCGGCGATGAACAGGGCGTAGGGGATGGCGGCCGGCACGCTCAGGCCGAGCACCGCCATCGTGCCCAAGCCGAGCAAGGTCTGCGGCCAGAGCTGCCGCGCGGCGAGCCGGAGCGGCACCTCGTGATCATCGCGGGCCTGCGCGGTCCAGCCCACGGAGCGTCCCAGCAGCAGACGGGTGAGGAACAGGGTGTGGCCGAACCACATGATCGGCAGCAGCAGCAGCACGAAGATGGTTTGCGCGAGCGCGCTCACGGTGAAGCGCGCGCCCCCTCCGAATGCGGCGCGCAGCCGCGGCCGGGCCAGGATATCGATTGCGGTCGCGATGTTCGGTGCGAACCACATGACCAGCACGGTCACGAACAGGGCCATCCCGGCATCAGGGCGGATGAAGGCACCCGCGGATCCCGCCAAGGCCACCGCCGCGGTGCCCAGCACCAACAATCCCATCCAGGCCGGAGAGCCGAGGAACATCAGGATCGCGAAGCCGAGCTGGTAGCGGCTGACCGGTCGCAGCCCCGGCATCACCAGGAAGTGCCAATATTGCATGTTGCCCTGGCACCAGCGCAGATCGCGGCGAATGAACTCGATCAAGGTCGGCGGGTTCTGCTCGAAGCTGCCGCCTTCCTCCGCCAGCACCCGGACCTCGTATCCGGCGCGTCGCATCAGCACGGCCTCGACCTGATCGTGGCTGAGCACATGCCCGCTCACCAGCGCCCCCTGCGACAAGATCGGCAGATCGCAATGCGCCATGAAGGGCGCGAGGCGCACGATCGCGTTATGTCCCCAATAGGGTCCGCAGTCGCCCTGCCACCAGGCGCTGCCGATGGTGTAGGAGCGCATGCTCAGCCGCATGCCGAACTGAAACAGCCGGGCGAACGCGCTGGTCGACGGCATGCCGATGACCAGGCTCTGCAGGATGCCGAGCCGCGGCGCGACCTGCATGATGCGCACCAGCCGCAACACCGCGTTCGCCGTCATGACGCTGTCGGCATCGAGCACGAGGGCGAAATCGTGCTGGTCGCCCCAACGATCGCAGAAATCGCGGATGTTGCCGGCCTTGTATCCGGCATTGAGGGTGCGGCGCCGGTAGGTGACCGCGACGCGATCGCGCCACGCGCGCGCCAGCGCCGCGAAGCATTCCTCCTCGGCGGCGGCGATCGCGGGATCGCCGGTATCGCTCAGCACGTAGAGATGAAAGCGCTCGCCGATGCCGGGCCCGGCCAAGCCCTCCAGCATCGGGGCGAGGCAGCGGGTGACCCGCGTGGGCGGCTCGTTGCGAATGCACACCAGGATCGCGGTCGAGGCGGTGATAGGTTCATCGCCGCGCACGCGGCCGGCGACCGGGGTGACGGCCACGACCGGATCGCGCGCAAAGCGCATGATCAAGAGCCCGATGGTGGCGTTCCAGAAGCTGATCACCGTCCACGGCAAGGTGACGGCGAACAGCGCCGAGAGCGCGGTGTCGAGCGCGCCGAAGCGCCCGACCGAGAGCGCCACGACCAGGAGCCAGACCAGGGCGATGATCGAGAGCCCGACCAGCGTGAAAAACAGCGCCTGCCGCCGGCGAAGCGGCACCAGCGGCGCTTCCGTCGCCGTGTCGTCGCGGGTTGAGCGTTCGAGCATGGAAGGTTTGGCGTGTGTTCCGGTGCGCTTACCGGTATAGCGGGGCCCGCCTGACCAAGTCCATTGCGGGGTTGCGGGTGAGCGATCGATCGATCCAGGCCCTCTGGTATGTGGGCGCCGGCCACGCCGAGCTGCGGCCCGAGAGCGTCGCGGCGCCGGGTCCGGCGCAGGTGCGGGTGCGCGCCCTGTTCGGTGCGATCAGCCGCGGCACCGAGCGCCTGGTGTTCGAGGGCCGGGTGCCGGCGAGCCAATATGAACGCATGCGGTGCCCGCAAATGGCCGGCACCTTTCCGTTTCCGGCCAAGTACGGCTACGCCACGGTGGGACGGGTGGAGGAGGGGCCGCCTGAATGGCGCGGCCGGATCGTGTTCGCGCTGCATCCGCACCAGAGCGTCTTCACGGTGGCGGCCGATTGCGTCATGCCGGTCCCGGATCTGGTTCCGCCGGCCCGGGCAGTCCTGGCCGCCAATATGGAGACCGCGCTCAATGCGCTTTGGGACGCTGCGCCCGCTGCGGCCGACAAAATCGCCGTCGTGGGTGGCGGCGTGGTGGGGTTGCTGGTGGCGCGGCTCTGCGCCCGGATGCCGGGCACGCAGGTGACCGTGGTCGACGTCGTGGCATCGCGCGCAGAGATCGCGCAGGCGCTCGGGGCGGGTTTTGCCGCGCCGGCAGCGGCGCCGCCGGACTGCGATGTGGTGTTCCATGCCAGCGGAACCGCCGCGGGTCTCGCCACCGCGCTGCGGCTCGCGGGCGAGGAGGCCACGATCGTGGAGCTGAGCTGGTACGGGGCGGGCGATGTGGCGGTGCCGCTGGGCGAAGCGTTTCACAGCCGCCGGCTGCGGCTCCTTTCGAGCCAGGTCGGCCAGGTCGCGCCCTCGCACCGGCCGCGCTGGAGCCGCGCCCGGCGCCTGGCGGCGGCGCTCGATCTCCTGGTCGATCCGGCGCTCGACCGCCTGCTGGCGCCGGCGGTGCCGTTCGAGAGCCTGCCGGAGCGATTGCCGGAGATTCTCAGGTCGCAAACCGACGCGCGCTGCCCGCTGATCCGCTATCCTGGCCCCGAATAAAAAACATTGATCGAGAGGTTCCGGTGTTCGCAGTCGAAGTCTCCGACCAGATCATGATCGCGCATTCCTTCCAAGGCGCGGTGTTTGGTCCCGCCCAGCAGCTGCACGGAGCGACCTTCGTGGTGCGTGCCGCCTTCATGGCCGAGCGGCTGGATGGAAACGGCATCGTCATCGACATCGGCTGCGCCCATGCGGCGCTCAAAGCCGCGCTCGCGCCGCTCAACTACCGCAACCTCGACGACCTGCCGCAATTCAAGGGCATCAACACCACCACCGAATTCGTGACCAAATACGTGTTCGATCAGCTCGCCGCGGTGGCGCGCGCCGGCGAGCTCGGACGCGACGGGCACGAGATCACGGCGATCCGGATCACGGTCTTGGAATCGCCCTCGGCCAGCGCCTGGCACGAGGCGCCGTTGTGGTGAAGGAGGTCGTGTTCGTGGTGCCGGGCGATCTTGCGACACCGACCGGCGGCTACGCCTATGACCGGCGCATCATCGCGGAGTTGCGCGCCGCCGGCTGGAACGTGGAGGTGCTCGACATCGGCGAGGGCTTTCCGCGCCCCACCGCGGCGGCGCGGGCCGCCGCCCACCGGCGGATCGCCGAGCTTTCCGGCGAGCGCGCGATCGTGATCGACGGCCTCGCCTTCGGGGTGCTCGCCGCCGAAGCGCAAGCGCTCGCGTCCGCGTGCCGGCTGGTCGCCCTGGTGCATCATCCGCTCGCGCTTGAAACCGGATTGAGCGCAAGCGAATCCGCCGCGCTGCGCGAAAGCGAGCGCGCAGCGCTGGCCTGCACCCGGCATGTCATCGCCACCAGCCAATCGACCGCGCAGCTGCTGGTCGCCGATTATGCGGTGACACCGCAGCGGCTGAGTGTCGTGCGGCCCGGCACCGATCGCATGGTGGCGCAGCCGCGGGAGCCTGGTCCGGTGCTCGACCTTCTCGCCGTCGGCAGCGTGGTGCCGCGCAAGGGCTACGATATCCTGGTTGCGGCGCTCGCCGCGATTCCCGATCTCGCCTGGCGTCTCGTCATTGCGGGTGACCGCGAGCGCAGCCCGCCGACCGCGCGTGCGCTCGATGCGCAGATTGCGCGGCTCGGTCTCGCCGGGCGCATCACCTTTGCGGGTGCGGTCGCGCAGCAACGCCTCATGCAGCTCTACGCCGCCGCCGACCTGTTCGTGCTGTCCTCGCGGTTCGAGGGTTACGGAATGGCCTATGCGGAGGCGATCGCCCACGGGGTTCCGGTGGTGGGCACGCAGGCGGGTGCCATCCCGCAGACCGTGCCGGCGGGCGCCGGCGTGCTGGTGCCGCCGGATAATGTGGACGCGCTCGCTGCCGTCCTGCGCCGGCTGATCGCCAGCCCGTCGGAACGCGAACGTCTCGCGGCCGGGGCGCGCGCGGCCGCGGCCACGTTTCCGTCATGGCAGGACTCGGCCTTGCTGTTTGCGGGCGTGCTGGAGCAGGTTGCGGGACGACTTCAATGAGCGGATTTTCCGCGCAGTGGCTGACGCTGCGCGAGCCCTATGATCTGCGGGCCCGCAACGCTGCCGTGCTGGCGGCGGTCGCCGCCGCCTTTGCGGAGCAGCCGGCGGTCGCTGTGGTCGATCTCGCCTGCGGGGCCGGCGCCAGCCTGCGGGCGATCGGGCCTCACCTTCCGCCCCGGCAGTGCTGGCGCCTCGTCGACAACGATCTCGGCCTCTTGGCCCGCACCGTCGCGTTGGCGCAGCCGCCGTATCTCAGCGTGCAGGCGCGGGCGGTCGATCTCGCCCGCGATCTGGAGCCTGCGCTCGACGGGCCGCTTGATCTCATCACCTGCTCGGCGTTGCTCGATCTGGTTTCCGAGCCGTGGCTCGAACGGCTGGCGGTCGAGGCGGCGGCGCGCCGGCTGCCGGTCTATGCGGCGCTCAGCTATGATGGCCGCGCCACGCTCGCGCCGAGCGAGGCGTTCGACGCCGAAATGGTGGCGGCGTTCAATCGGCACCAAGGTCGCGACAAAGGATTTGGTCCGGCGCTGGGACCGCAGGCGGCGGCGCTTGCGGGGGCGCGATTTGAAGCGGTCGGCTACCGGGTGGTGCAGGGCCGATCCGATTGGGAGTTCGGGCCAGGGGACAAGAGCATCCAGGACGCCATCCTGGCCGGCTGGGCGACCGCGGCGGGCGAGCTCGGCGATGTGCCGCTCGATCGCATCGCGGCTTGGTTTACGCGTCGCCGCGAGCTCGTCGCCGATGGCCGATCGCGCCTGCAGATCGGTCACATCGATCTGTTTGCAACTCCGACCGGAAGCCGCTGACCGCTCAGGTCGCAATCGACCAGCAGCTCGTCGCCCAGGACATGAGCGCGGATCGGTGCCCGCAGCGCATGCTCCACGCGGGCGATCGGGGGCAGCGTCACGCTCGAGGGGCCGGCCCCGATGATGATCGGCGCGATCACGACATGCAGGCGGTCGAGGCAGCGCGCCTCCAGGAAGCGCGAGACCGTGTTGGCGCCGCCTTCGACCAGGATGCGGCGAAAACCGCGCTCCGCCAGCGCCGCCAGAATGGCCGCCGGCGCGATGTGGCCGTCGGATTCGGGCAAGACCGCGCTCTCGACCCCGTCCGGGAGCTTGCCGGTGCTGCCGGCGCGGGTGATCACCAGCCGGCGAATGCCGTCGGCCACCAGCACCCGCGCGGTCGCGGGCAGGCGGCCGCTCGGATCGACGACCACCCGGGCCGGGCTCGGCCCCGACACGCGGCGAACGGTCAGCTGCGGATCGTCCATGTTGGCGGTGCCGACCCCGATCAGCACCGCATCCACCAGGGCGCGCAAGCGATGCAGGTGGGCGAGACCGGCAGCACCGTTGATGTATCTGGAATCGCCGCTGGCAGTGGCGATCCTGGCATCGATCGACTGGCCGAACTGCCCGACCACGACCAGGCCATCGACCACGCCATGCCGCAGCGGGCCGAACAGGTCCTGCCATGGCGGCGGCAAGGCGCCGTCCCTTTCCCGGAACATCCGGGGAACATCCACCCAGCTCTCGTCGTCGATACCGCTGCCGGCCTCGCCGGCGGCCCCCTCGGCCATGCTCATGCCGGGGCCCGCGATTGTGGCGCCCGGGAGGGCCTCGCGGCCCCGGCGGGGCATGGTCGTTCTTTCGGAGCGGTCGTCATCGTGCCATGATAGAGGTTGAGCCAGGGCCTGGAAACGGCACCGGAAGCCTCGGCTGCCGGAACGCTCCGGCAACCACCCGATAGTGGGCGCTGTCCTTTCGATTCGATGTTGCATCCGTGGGGGTATGATTTTTCCGTGGTGAGTAGCCAACCAAGCACGGCCCTCATGGGGTTGCCGGAGCATGTCGCGGTCGAGCGGGCGCTTTCCGAGTTCCGCTGCGGGCGACCGGTGATCATGACCGATGCCGACGAGCGCACCATCGCGTTGCCGGTCGATGGCATGAGCGACGATCAGCTGGCCGCGTTCCGCCAATTGTGCGCTCCGGCTGCGCTGCGCCTGGTGGTCACCGCACGGCGCGCGCGCTCGCTCGGGCTTGCCGTCCAGGGCGCGGTCGCGCTCGCGATCGACGAGGCCGCCGACGCGGCCGAGATCCTGTCGCTCGCGGTCGACGCGCAGGTCGAGCGTAGCCTCGAGGCGCTGGCGCCCGGCCGCACCGCGGGCGCCGCGATCAAGCTCGCCAAGCTCGCGCAGCGGCTTCCAGCTCTCCTGGTCGCCCCCATGGGGGCGGCCGTGGCGGCGCGTTGCGACCCGCCGCTGATCACCATCAGCGCCGACGCGGTGGTGCCGTTTCGGGAAGCGGCGCTGGGCACGCTTTCGGTCGCGTCCGAGGCGCAGGTGCCGCTCCATGGCGGATTGGCCGCGCGCTTCGTGGTGTTCCGCGACGTGATCGGCGGCACCGCGACCGCGGTGATCGTCGGGGCCCCGGATTTTCTGGAGCCGGTTCCGGTTCGCATGCATTCGGCTTGTCTCACCGGCGACGTCTTCGGCTCGCGGCGTTGCGATTGCGGCGATCAGCTGAGATTGGCGCTGGCGCGGCTGGAGGAGGAGGGTGGCGGGATCATTCTCTATCTGCGGCAGGAGGGCCGCGGGCTCGGGCTCGCCAACAAGATGCGCGCCTATCAGCTGCAGGACGCCGGCCTCGATACGCTCGATGCCAATGCCACGCTCGGCTACGACGACGATGAGCGCGACTATGGAATAGCGGTGCGCATGCTGGAGCTGCTCGGCTGCAAGCGGGTGCTGCTCTTGACCAACAATCCGGCCAAGCTCGACGGCCTCGCGCAGGCCGGCATCGAGGTCTCGGGCCGAATTCCGCTGCAAGGGGCGATCAATGCCGACAATCGCCGCTATCTCACCGCCAAGGCGACGCGCGCCGGGCACAAGCTCGATCATCTCATGACGGCTCTCGGCGACGACGAGCCGGTGGGCGATGATCGCGCGTCGTGACGCGCGCTCACAGGACATCATCCGTTGGGACGTTCGCGGTTTCCCCGCTCGATAGGCGAGCTGACGTTTCCGGAGATTGCCGGGAGGCTCGAGGAATCCTCCATTCTCTGCCTGCCGCTCGGCGCCATCGAGCAGCACGGCGCGCATCTGCCGCTCAATACCGACGTGGTGGTGGCCGAAGAGCTGACGCGGGCCCTGATCGGGCGCTGGGGTGATCAGTTCGACCTCTGGCAGCTGCCGACCCTCGCCATCAGCCTCTCGCGCGAGCACGACTGGGCGCCGGGCACGCTCAGCCTGTCGGTGCAGACCTTCGCCGCACTCATCAAGGAGATCGGGCGCGAGATCGTGCGGGCGCTGCCGGCGCGCAATCTGGTCATCGTCAACGGTCACGGCGGCAATCGCGGAATTCTCGAGAACCTGCTGCAGGAGCTGCAAGGCGATCTCGCGCTCAACGCCTGCGTCATCCATCCGTTCGATCTCGCCAAGGCGAAGGTCACGGCCGCGGCGGGCGACGTGCATGGCGGCGTCGGCGAGACTTCGGTCATGCTGGCGCTGGCGCCCGATCTGGTGCGCGGCGACTTGATCGCGCCCGCCGGGGCCGGCGCCGGGCCTGCGCCGCCGCCCACCGGCGTCGACGCGCTGATCTTCGACCGCGGCGTGACTTGGCCCTGGCGCAGCGACGATCCGCGGCTCGCCCGGATGGGGATCATCGGCGATCCTGGTGCTGCTTCCGCGCAACGGGGCCGCGCCATGGTGGACGGCATGATCGAGGAAGCACAGGCGGTGTTCGCACGCTTGCTGGAAAATCAATCGGTCATGAGGAAGCGCTGAGAGCCGCGCCGGAACGCCGTTCCCGGCCGGCCAGCAATGCCGGCACCAGGGCCGCCAGGTCGGCGACCACGCCCCAATGGGCGTAGCGGAAATCGGTCGCCACCGCGAGCAGGCCGAAGCTCATGACGTAGAAGATGCCGGCGGCAGCCGAGCTGATGGCGAATGCCCCGCTCGGCGTGCGCCGCGCCGGCCAGGCCCAGCCCACGATGGCGACGCCCAGCAGCAGCCAAAGTCCTATCGCGATAAAGGATGGTCGACTTGAGCGCATCGTGCAGCGGCAGCAACGCCAGGAAATAGCGGTTGTGCGCGAGCGCCGTCTCGTCGGGCAGAACGAGCTTATAGAGCTCGAGCGTGAGGTTCGGCAGCGCCAGAAAGGTCCACAGGACCGTCAGGCGGTGCTGGAGATAGGCGATCGGATGGGTGGTGACGGCGTGCAGCCAGGCATCGACCAGCCGCTGCGAGCCGAAGATGACATCGTCGGGACGCTCCAGGCGGGCCATCACGAATTTGCAGGGGTCCAGCGTCCAATAGCTGTCCCAGTGCTGGGGCTCGTAGCAACGGCTGGTCAACAGCGCGGTCTCATCAGCGCTCCAGGTCACCGGAAACTGGTTCTGCCTGGCGAAGTAGGTGATGCCGCCGAGGTCGAACACCATGAGCGAGTGCAAGGGATTCTCGCGCTTCACATGCAGGATCTCGTAATAGACGAGGTGAACGAGCCCATAGCCGGCGATCAGGGCCGGAACGAACATCAGCGCGGTCCGCTTCCATTCGAACCGTGCCGGCCAGATCGCATAGGCGATGAGGAGGGGCGCCGCCGCAATGGCATTGGGCCGCAACAGGATGCCGAAGCCCACCAGGACGAGCGCCAGCAGTTGCACCAGGGCGCGCAGCGGCCCGGTTCGGTCGGCGACCGCGTATAAGATCGCGGCGGCGAGCAGCCAGACGCCGGAAAACAGGATGTCGCGCCAGATCATCGACAGCAGCATGAAGGCCGGTGGAGCGAGCGCGAGCAGCGGCACCGCCAGAGCAAGCCCGGCGGAGCGCCGCGCCACGGTGAGCGCGACCACGCCGAAGCCGAGCCAGTACAAAGTCACGATCAGGAGAAACATGCTGCCGGGTCCGGGCGCGATCGGATCGATCAGCCACCACACCATGGTCATGAGCGGCGACTGCCAATCGCCGAGCTGCCAGTCATGGATGTAGCCGTAAACAAAAGTGGCGTCGTTGGTCAGGTAGCCGGGATAGAGCGCCATGACGGTGAGCCCGAAGCCCGCCGCCGTCAGGGCGCACACCGCCAGCATCGCGGCGCAGGTCGACGTGCCAGCGGATCGTCGGTGCGCTTGCGGTTGGGAAATCGTCACGAGGGGCGCCGGATGGGCTCGAGAGGAGCGAACCCAAGTAAACGCTGCTCCGGCCGCAAAGACAACAGAGACGCTCCCATGAGACTCCCATGGACGAGGTCGGAAGGGGCATACGGTCGGCAAAACACGCAGTTTCGGCGCCGGCGTGGGAACTTTTCGCCGCGTGCCGCGTAGAGGTGTGGCCGGAGCCGTGTCCATCTTATGCCTTCCCACATCGAGGACTACGCGTTGATCGGCGACTGCAATGCAGCCGCGCTGGTCGGGCGCGACGGGTCGATCGACTGGCTATGCTGGCCGCGCTTCGATTCCGATGCCTGCTTTGCGGCCCTGCTCGGCACCAGCGAGCACGGGCGCTGGTTGGTGGCGCCATGCGACGGCGAAGCCGTGGTCACGCGTCGCTACCGGCGCCACAGCCTGATCCTGGAGACCCGTTTCGAATGCCGTGACGGCGCCGTCACGCTGGTCGACTTCATGCCCATGGGCGGCAGCCATTCCCATGTGGTGCGCCTGGTGATCGGTGAGCGCGGCCGGGTCGCCATGCGTACCGAGCTGATTCTGCGCTTCGGCTATGGGGCGATCGTGCCCTGGATGGGGAAGCTCGACGACCAGACGCTACGCGCCATCGCGGGCCCCGACATGGTGGTGCTGCGCTCGCCGGTCGTCATGGTCGGCCGGCACCTGACGCATGGAGCCGAATTCACGGTCGCGGCCGGCGAGCAAGTCCCGTTCGTATTGACCTACGGGCTGTCGCATTTGCCGCCTCCCGACCCGCTCTACCCGGTGGAACGGCTGGCGGCAACCGAGGCGGTCTGGAACGAATGGGCCGGGCGCTGCCGGCCCGCGGGCCGCTGGTCGGACGCCGTGGTGCGTTCGGTGATGACCCTGAAGGCGCTGACCTATGCGCCGACCGGCGGCATCGTGGCGGCGCCGACCACCTCGCTGCCCGAGCAGATCGGCGGCTCGCGCAACTGGGACTACCGCTTCTGCTGGCTGCGCGACGCGACCTTCACGCTGCTCGCCTCGATGAACGCCGGCTATTACGACGAAGCGCAGGCGTGGCGCGATTGGCTGGTGCGGGCGGTCGCCGGCAGCCCGCAGCAGGCGCAGATCCTCTACGGCATCGCGGGCGAACGGCGCAACACCGAATGGGAGGTGCCGTGGCTGCCCGGATACGAGGGATCGGCGCCGGTGCGCATCGGCAACAAAGCCCATGAGCAGCTTCAGCTCGACGTCTATGGCGAGGTGATGGACGCATTCTATCAGGCGCGCCGCGGCGGTCTTGCGCGCAGCGAAGCCGCCGCGTCGGTGCAGATCGCCTTCCTCGAGCATCTCGAGAAGGTCTGGCGCGAGCCGGACGAGAGCATTTGGGAGGTGCGCGGCGGGCGGCGCCAGTTCACCTATTCGAAGGTCATGGCCTGGGTCGCGTTCGACCGCGCGGTCAAGAGCCATGAACTCTTCGGACGCGGCAATCGGGAGCGGGCGGAGCGTTGGCGGGCGTTGCGCGAGGAGATTCACGCCGAGGTTTGCGCGCACGCCTTCGATGCCGCGCTCGGAAGCTTCGTGCAGTCCTATGGCAGCGCCGAGCTCGACGCCAGCCTCCTGCAAATTCCGATCCTGGGCTTCCTGCCGGCGGACGATCCGCGGGTGGTCGGCACGGTGGCGGCGATCGAGCGCGGCCTCATGGTCGACGGCTTCGTCATGCGCTACCGCAGCGAGAGCGCGCCGGACGGATTGCCGGCCGGCGAGGGGGCGTTCCTGGCCTGCAGCTTCTGGCTGGTTGATGCCTATGTGCTGCAGGGGCGCTGGGACGAGGCGCGGGCGTTGTTTGAGCGGCTGGTGGGGCTGTGCAACGATGTCGGCCTCCTGAGCGAGGAATATGATCCGCGCAGCGGCCGCCTGGTCGGCAATTTTCCGCAGGCCTTCACCCATGTGGCGCTGGTCAACAGCGCCTTCAATCTGACCAGGGCGGAGAAGCCGGCCGAGCAACGCGCACAGGCGGTGGGCGCGGATGCCGGCGTGAGGATTTGATTTGTAGGATGGGTTGAGCTCTTGCGAAACCCATCGGCGGTGGTTGCTGGGTTTCGCAAGAGCTCAACCCGTCCTACGGACCGTGCCCCACTCAATGGCTGTTGCGCGGAATCGTCTTCTGGGCGACGCGCTGGTATTTGATGGCGGGCTTGAGGACCATGCCGTCGGCGAGCTGATCCACCATGCCGCGCTGGATCTCCTGCCACGGGGTTTGGCTTTCGGGATGTGGGAAGCCGCCCTGTTGCGCCAGCGCCTGCCGGCGTGCCGCCAGCTCGGCCGCGGAGATCAGCATATCGGCGCTGCCGCGGTTGAGGTCGATGCGTATCCGGTCGCCGGTCTGCAGCAACGCGAGCCCGCCGCCGGCCGCCGCCTCCGGCGAGGCATTGAGGATCGAGGGCGAGCCGGAGGTGCCGGACTGGCGGCCGTCGCCGATGCAGGGCAACGCATTGATGCCTTGCCGGAGCAACGCCTTCGGGGGCTGCATGTTCACCACCTCGGCCGATCCCGGATAGCCGATGGGGCCGACGCCGCGGATGACCAGGATGGTGCCGGCATCGATGGCGAGCGCCGGATCATCGATGCGGCTGTGATAGTCCTCCGGGCCGTCGAACACCACGGCGCGGCCCTCGAAGGCGTTCGGATCGGTCGGGGAGGACAGATAGCGGGCGCGGAACTCCTCCGCGATCACGCTCACCTTCATGATGGCGGAGTCGAACAGATTGCCCCTGAGCACCTTGAAGCCGGCCTGCGCCTTGAGCGGCCGGTCGTAGGGCCGGATGACGTCGGGGTCGGCGACGCGCGCCTGGCGGGCGTTCTCGCCCACGGTCTTGCCGTTGATGGTGAGGGCGTCTGCATGGATGCGCTTGGCGGCGATCAGCTCGTGCATGACGGCGGGCAGGCCGCCGGCGCGATGATATTCCTCGCCGAGATATTTCCCGGCCGGCAGCATGTTCACCAGGAGCGGAACGTCGTAGCCGATCCTCTCCCAGTCATCGATGGAGAGCGCGATCCCGGCATGGCGCGCGATGGCGTTGATGTGGATCGGCGCATTGGTCGAGCCGCCGATCGCCGAGCAGGCCACGATGGCGTTCTCGAACGCCGCACGGGTGAGGATGTCGGAGGGCTTGAGGTCCGCCCGCACGATCTCGACCGCGCGGCGGCCGGTCTCGTAGGCGATCTGGCCGCGTTCGCGATAGGGCGCCGGTATGGCGGCGCAGCCCGGCAGCGAGAGCCCCAGCGCCTCCGCGAGCGCGTTCATGGTCGAGGCGGTGCCCATGGTGTTGCAATGGCCGATGGAGGGGGCCGAGGCCGCGACCGCATCGATATATTCCTTGTAGTCGATCTCGCCCGCCGCCAGCTTCTTGCTCATCGCCCATTTGATGGTTCCCGAGCCGGCGCGCTCGCCTTTCCACCAGCCGTCGAGCATCGGCCCGCCCGAGAGCACGATCGCCGGAATGTTCACGGTGGCGGCCGCCATGATGGCGGCCGGGGTGGTCTTGTCGCAGCCGGTGGTGAGCACCACGCCATCGAGCGGATAGCCGAACAGCACCTCGACCAGGCCGAGGTAGGAGAGATTGCGGTCGAGCGCCGCGGTCGGCCGCTTGCCGGTCTCCTGGATCGGATGGGTCGGGAACTCGAGCGCGATGCCGCCGCCGTCGCGGATGCCCTCGCGCACGCGCTCGGCGAGCTGCAGATGATGCCGGTTGCAGGGCGACAGATCCGAGCCCGACTGGGCGATGCCGATGATCGGCCGCCCGGACATGAGCTCGTGCTTGGTCAAGCCGAAATTGAGATAGCGCTCGAAATAGAGCGCCGTCATGCCGGGATCGTCCGGATTGTCGAACCACAATTGCGAGCGCAGGCGCTGCCCGCGCGGAGGCGGCGCGTCGGAGTCTTTGGTCATGACATCGTCCTCGTCATACGGTCCTCGTCACGCCGATCCCGGCCGATCGAGCAAAGCCGCCAGCCATGGCCCTGTTCCATGCCGCCCGGCTCTACCCATGCATGGGAACGCGGTATAGTCCTGCGGCCCCTGCGCCGAAAGTGGCAGCCCGCCGGGAAGCGCAGCACGATGAGCCTCCATGACCGACCAGCCGAGCGACCGATGACCACGAACCAGCCCCAGATGCGGCTCGGCGCCTTCTTCAATCCGACCGGCCACCACGTGGCCTCGTGGCGGCATCCGCGCGCCCAGGCCGACGCCGGCATCAATTTCCGGCACTATGTCGAGATCACCCGCACGGCGGAGCGGGCCAAGCTCGACATGGTGTTCCTGGCCGATAATGTCTGCGTGCGCGACGCCAAGATGGAGGCGCTGTCCCGTTCGGCGCAATATATCGCCAACTTCGAGCCCCTGACGCTGCTCTCGGCACTGGCCCCGCTCACCAGCCATATCGGGCTCGTGGCGACCGCCTCGACCAGCTACAACGAGCCCTACCATGTGGCGCGCAAGTTCGCCTCGCTCGATCATCTGAGCGGCGGGCGCGCCGGCTGGAACCTGGTGACCTCGGGCCAGGAGGCGGAGGCCCGCAATTTCAGCCGCGACAAGCACTATCTGCACGGCGAGCGCTACGAGCGGGCGCGCGAATTCGCGGAGATCGTGGTCGGCCTGTGGGACAGCTGGGACGACGACGCCTTCGTGCGCGACCAGGAGTCCGGGCTGTTCTTCCATCCCGACAAGCTGCATGCGCTCAACCACAAGGGCGAGAATTATTCCGTGCAGGGGCCGCTCAACGTGCCGCGCAGCCCCCAAGGCCGTCCGGTGATCGTGCAGGCGGGCGGCTCGGAGGACATGATCAAGGTGGCGGCCGAATTCGCCGAGGTGATCTTCTGCGCGCCGCTCACCCTCGAGGCGGCGCAAAAATTCTACTCCGGTCTCAAGGCGCGTGTCGCCGCCCACGGCCGCGCGCCCGACCAGGTCAAGATCATGCCGGGCTTGAGCGCCATCATCGGCCGCACCGAGGCGGAGGCACAGGAGCAATACGAATATCTGCAGTCGCTGATCCATCCGGTCGTGGCGCGCGAGATCCTTTCGCTCGTGCTGGGCAGCGTGGACCTCTCGGCCTATCCGCTCGACGGGCCGTTCCCGGAAAACCTGCCGCTGTCGAATGCGAGCCAGAGCACGTTCCAATACGTGATCGAGATGGCGCGCAACGAGAAGCTCACCATGCGGCAGGTGGCGATGCGGGTCGCGGGCGCGCGCGGAAAAAGCGTGGTGCGCGGCTCGCCCGTGCAGGTCGCCGATCACATGGAGCAATGGTTCAAGGAGGGCGGCTGCGACGGGTTCAATCTGATGCCGCCGTTCCTGCCGGGCGGGCTCGACGATTTCGTCGCGCTGGTGCTGCCGGAGCTGCGGCGGCGCGGCCTGTTCCGCAGCGAGTACGAGGGCGCCACGTTGCGCGAGCATCTCGGCCTCGCGCGTCCGGTGAGCCGGTATGCCCAAGCGGCAGTGGCGGCGGCGTCCGATGCAGCGCTGCCGGTGGCGTAGACGTTTGCTTGTCATTGCCGGGCTTGTCCCGGCCATCTCGCTCAGGTAGGCACGGGGCCCTCCTTATCGAGATGGCCGGGACGCGCCCGGCCATACATGAGAGGCACGCGCCCCCCTCACGCCCGTGCGCTGGGGGCGCGGGCGGTGGATTTGTAGGCCAAGCGGGCATGGCCCACGCAGTAGGGCAGGCCTTCGACTTGCTGATTCCCGCAGAAGCAGAAGTCCTGCGCGCCCGGCTCGTTGATCGGCCAACGGCATTTTCCCGGGCTCAAATCGAGCAGCGAGCAGCCGCGCCCGGCATGGATCGAGACCACCGCGGACCACCCTTGCGGCTCGGGTGGCAGCTGCATGAGGATGCGGTGCTGGCCGAAGAGCCGGGTGATGTTGCCGCCGCCGTTTCCGCCGGCGGGGCGCCTGGCCTCGGGGGAGCTCTTCCGCACGCTGCGCGGGCGCGATAGGCCGAGACGATTCATCTTGCCGATGACGGCATTGCGGGTGACGCCGATCTCGGCGGCAATCTGGCTGCAGGAGAGCCCGGCACCGACGCAGCCCTTGAGCTGCTCGACGCGCTCGGGGGTCCAGGCGCCCCGGTGCTGGCTCACTTTCGATGCCCCCGTCGGGGCAGTGATGGTCTGCTTTCGAATACTTGCGCCCATGCTGGCTCCTCGATCCGGTTGGCGCCGCAGCCGCGGGCGCATGACGTTCAACAGGCACAGATCCGCGTTCGCGCCTGCGCACGCAGGCGGCGTCGTTCAGCCGCGCCGGCTCGAGCTGCCGAGCCGGCATGAGGCGAGTGGGGTCGCAATCGTGGGAACGAAACGAAAGCCCGGCTGGTCAAACGCGGCGCGCGATAGCGAGCTGGATTCCCGCCCGCACGGTCGACACCGAGACTGTTGCTCCCGAGCCCGTGTTCACCATGTTTCAACCCGCGCAAAACCTGTCACGATTCGATTCGCTAAGCAAGAGTTAAAATGCCATTATAAGGCAGTAATAATGTGAGGCGTCGGCATGGCCAGACCTGAAAACCGCTCCGAGGCGCGCTCCCTGAGCCTGACCTTGCCGGAGGAGACCTTCAATTATCTGGTTCTGCTGGCGACGCTGGGAAAGCTCGGCCGCACCGAGAACGAGGTCGCGACCCACATCCTGGTGCGCGAGGTCTACGCCATGTACGAGCGCGGCTTCCACGACGTGAAGATCCCGGTCGCCGATCAGACCTGATGCACGTTCCAGGATTTGGTGAAACCACCGCGGCGGTGCGCCGCAATCCGATCGGCCGCGCCCCGTATCTTC
Organism: uncultured Alphaproteobacteria bacterium; assembly: GCA_963744275.1. GTDB lineage: Bacteria > Pseudomonadota > Alphaproteobacteria > Rhizobiales > Xanthobacteraceae > VAZQ01. The sequence continues at coordinate 137,164 of CAVUSX010000007.1, read as the reverse complement.
AGGGTCAGGGCAACAGATTTCGCTGGGCGGCGCAATAAAGCGATTGCGCCCTACGACCCCGCGACCAAACAAAGATGCATGGCTACGGCGTATGGCGTCATTGAAAATACAATCCGCAAACAATGGATCGCCGTTTTCGTGGCCTTGCAGCCATGCAGTATCCGCAAGGCCGACGCCCCTTGTAGGGCGCAATCGCTTTATTGCGCCAATCGGCCGCGCCACGCCCAATCCATTTGAGTTCAAGCGCAAGCGGCTGCGCGGGCGGCGCAATAAAGCGATTGCGCCCTACGGCCAGGCCCGAGATCGAGGCACACTGCGCCAGTTTCAATTTCCGCAATGCACTGATTTGCGCGGTGGCGTCAAGCGACTTTCGCGGTCGAAGCCGATTGTTGATTGTTTCGCGCGACGAACCGTCGTTCTGGAAATTCCAGGCCGGGACGATTTTATCCACAGCGATCCAAGCGCGGTTCGGGCTCAATCTTTTGAGATTGCGGCGAATCGGTTAGCAATCCGGTCTGGGCCCGATGCGGGCCGCCGATCACGGGGCTTGTAGGGGGGCAGCAACAACTCGATGAGGAGCAAGAACGTTTAGACGTTTGATTTGAGGAAGACCGCTGGTTGAGGAAAATTTCCGGGGCACTGCGCGCTTATCGGCAAGGGGGAGAGCATATGACGTTCCGAAACCGGTACGCACTCGGCATCAGCACGGGTTTGGGCCTGATCCTGGCCCAGTCCTGGCCGGCAAATTCCTATTCTGCATATTCCGCAAATCCGTATCCGCCAAATCCTTACGCCGCAAGTAATCCCTACGCCGTAAATGGCGAGCAGCCGGCGGTACGGCACCATTTCCAGCGGACCTCCGATCGTCATCACGAGTCTCGTCAGCGCAGGGCGGCGGCGGCCAAAGCGGAAAGTGCCAAAGCCGGAAAGGACGCCAAGGCGCTTTCGTCGCTCAAGAACGACATGCGCGACCTGCGCCGCCAAGTGGTCGAGGTCGAAACCTTGCGCCGGGAGCTCACCGACCTGAAGGAGCGGATCTGGGGACCGACGCCGCTTTCACTTTCGCTCGCGGTGCTGCCGCGGCCACAGTCGAGCGCGGTGGTGGAACCAAAGCGGGTCACGCTCAAGCTGCCTGATCTCGGGCAACCCTATCGTCCTCAGGCGCCGGTCAATCCGGCCACCGCCAGCGCGCCGGCGGTGATCGAGGAGCGCGCGGTCGAGGGGATCAGGCCGAGATCGGCGGTCGAGGAGGCCAAGGCCTATCTCATCGATACCGCGACGCCGGGCTATACGATGGTTCGGCAGGGTGTGCCGGTCGCGATCGGGCGGCTGCATCCCGAGTTCGTGGTCAAGCTGGCGTCCGCGGTGCAGCTCGCGCGGCAGGCCGGGATGACGCATGCCGGCGTCTTTTCGGCCTATCGGCCGCCCGCCTTCGGGATCGGCGGCTTCGGCGACAAGTTCAATTCGCTGCACAGCTACGGACTGGCGGCGGACATGACCGGCATCGGGGGGCCGGGATCGCGGTTCGCCAGGCTCTGGCAGGACATCGTGCGACGGGTCGGGCTTTATCTGCCCTACGGGGCGAACAACCGGGCGGAGTTCAATCACACGCAGCTGGTTCCGACCAAGGTGGCCCCGAGCTTCCTGCGCCACACCATCACGGCCAGCCAACCCAAGGACCTGCATGCGATGTGGCTCGCGTCGGGCATCAGCTCCTTGGTGGCCGATGTCACGGCCGCCAACTCTTTGGCCACCAACTCTTTGGCCACCAAGCCGGCGAGTCTCGCCAGCGTGGCGGGGCCGGCGGACGGCGACAAGCAAGCGCCGGCCCCGCAGCAGCCCGCGCGGGTCGCCGCGCCGAGAGTGGTGCGGGCACGTTCCGGAAGGAAGCGCGGCGCGCCGGCGCGCGGCCGCGCGGCCGAGGGGCAGCGCTCGCCGCGACGGAGGACCGGCAAATCGACGCGCAACCTCGATTGGATGCGTCGGGTGCTCAGCCCGTTCTAGCGCTCGGACCGACGCCGCGTTGCGAGCGGCCGGCGCTCGCTGGCCACGGAAGTCGCCCGGAGTGCGGCTCGCTTATGCCAAGCTGAGATCGCCTTCCTTCACGACCCTTTCGTGCGGCTCGCCTCGACTCTTGATGCGATATTCGAACTGTCCGTCTCTCTCGGGCAGCTGCGCCATCACCTCATAGGCGCCGCGCGCGGCGTCGCGATTGAAGGTGGTGGATTGCAAGATCACGCTTCGTCCGAGCTTGAATTTGTGCACGGCCTCGGGCGTCGAGGCCGGCGGCGGGACCAGGGGCTGCATGAGGCTACCTTTCGCCCGACATGACTCGAGCAAGATGGAACGCAAAGGCGTCCCGGTTGAAAGGATCGATTGAGGACCGGGCGCCGGGCCGGCGTCGCGGCGAGCCCTGACGCTGCGCCGTCGCGGCCGCAAAGTCGAGGAAATAATTCAGCAAACACCTCATGGCGGGAACCTCTTGGCGGGAACCGCGCGCTTTTCGTCCCGGCTGGAGCAGGATTCAATGTAGACTGCATATTTGGAGGATTCGCGGCATGGCTCAGGAAACGCTCTTCATCGTGCAATCGTTCCGGGCCGGTCGCGGGACGCGTCTGCTCGCCGACCCGTCGGTCGCCTGCAAGTCCGAGCAAACGGCGCGCCGAACCGCGGAGCGGCTGGCGCAGACCAGAGTGGGCGTGATCGCCTGGTCGCGAACGGGCGACGCGGAGCTCGGCGATTTCGACGAGGACCCGGTCATTCTCTTCCGCGCCGGCCGGCTTCCGGCCGGGCTGGACGATTGAACGGACACGCCGCCAAGCCGCCAAGCGCGCCCCGCTGTGTCGGGGTGTGGCGTTTGCGCGCGGCATGCCGGCCGCGGCCGGACGTACCCTTTCCGCATGCGCGGTAAAGTGGTATAGGATTACTCCGCAACGGTAGGCAGGGCTTTTCGCCCGGCAGCCGGCGAGCGATGTCCGTGCGGGTGCCATTGGCGTTGCGCCCGTGACTACGCGGCGGCGAAGCTCAACTCCAGCGGGGCGCACATGACCAAGTCACCTTCCCCCGGAAGCCAGCAGAAAAAAAACGCGTCACATGCCGAATCCATCCTCGCCAAGATCGATCATGGAAAAACGGAATCGAGATATCGAAAGGATGACGTCATCTATGCCCAAGGCGAGTCGGCGGATTTGGTCTTTTATATCCGCTCCGGCAAGCTGAAGATGACGGTGCTCTCGGAGGAAGGAAAGGAAGCCGTCGTCGCCATCCTGCCGCCGGGCAATTTCTGCGGTGAAGAATGCCTCACCGGACATAGGCTGCGCCTGGCCACCGCCAAGGCTCTGACCGAATGCGAGCTCGTAAGGATGCCGAAAGCGTCCATCGTCCGGGCGCTGCACGACGATCCCGAGTTCTCCCGGCTGTTCACGACCTATCTGGTGGAGCGCAGCATACGGGTTCAGGAGGACCTGGTCGACCAACTGCTCAACTCGACCGAGAAGCGGTTGGCGCGGCTTCTGCTGATCTTGGCGAATTACGGCAAGGAAGACCGCCCGGAGCCGATCGTGCCCAAGATCAATCAGGAGACGCTCGCCGAGATGATTGGAACCACCCGCACCCACGTGAATTTGTTCATGAACAAATTCCGCCAGCTCGGCTTTATCCAATACAACGGCGACATAAGGGTCCACAAGTCACTGTTGAACATGCTTCTGCACGAGAAGCCGCAAGTCGTGTCCAAGCCCGACCTGCGGAGAAAGAGCTGACGGCTGAATCGGGTTTTATGCCGAGCGGGTCGATGCCGCGGGCGCGGATCCCTGTGCGCTCGTCCGCACCAACAGGCGGATCCAGCAGCGGGCCAATTCCTGCATGATGGCTCGTTCGTTCGAGTTCGGCTATTTGGTGCGCCAGTACGGAGCATTCCGCCGCGCGCCGATGATAGAATTCCGCCGGGGTCATCGTCGTCGTCGTCATGGTCGTGGTCCGTTCCGCCTCACACGGCCTCGTACGCATGTCCTCGTACTTGAGGTCTCCACCGCACGCGGCGGGCATCCGCCCTTCGAAGCCGGCCCGGTGCGCGCGGCATCCGTCCCGCAAAGCGGGAGCGCGAGAGCCCCGGAACGGCCTCTGATCCGGGGCCCTCATGCCGCTGCATACAACACCTTCGCCTCCCACCAGGAAATCCGGCCAACAGGGATGGGTCGGACCCCAGGGCACTCGCCGGTGGGAAGAAAGAGCGCGCCCCACCGGAATCCAGTCTGATTCGCCGTTTCGTGTCTGTATCCTATTGCTCACCGAAGAAGTTTTATCGACCGTTCAATCAACAAAAAGCGCCCGGTGAGCCTAACTACAATCAGCAACGCCGGAAAACGACCAACTAATTGGAACGCCTTCTTCCTCTGATTTTCGGACTGCTGCGGCAATCCGCAAGCAGTCCAACGCGAGCTTGTGCCACAAACGCGAACATTCCGGGTCGACCGTCTCCGCCGCCTGCTCGAGGCAGTCCTGGGCCCGTCTATGCAATCGCTCACCAATGTCGCCGACAACAAGGAATCCACCGTGCATCCGTTCCTCCTTCTGTAGCCCGGCACGAATCAAAGGTATTTTTACCGACGCGGTCTTGGGCGGCTGTTGAATTTTGGACACGCGACCCGGCCTGCGGCGAGGCGGCCACCGGTCGGCCTCCCGGGCCGGGCAGTGGTGAATAGGGGTTAGTGAGTAGAGACCGGTCCCGCCCCCGCCTTCGCGCATTTAGGGGAATTGTCAAAGGACGGCGCCCCATATTCTTCGTTCGTCCCGGCGGGACGGAGCGGATGTGGCGATCTTTCACACCTTTGCGTGAGCAGGCCTCGGTCCGCGGTCCGTCGCCCGCAAGCAGACGCAAATAGAAACCCCGGCCATATGCCGGGGTTTTTCATCGGCGAAAGCCGTGCGCCCGGCAATTGGCGGTGCCAAGGCCGCCTGGTCTGGAAGCAAAAAAAAGAGCACCGACCCGATGCCCTTGCCGCCTCGATAAGTGCTCTTGGAACTGCAGACAGTCACGATCAGCAGACTTGGACCTGCCGCATCACCCATCTGCGTCCAGTCCAGACCCGCTGGAGCTGATAACAACCGGGATCGTAGCCGTAGCCGTAGTAACCCGGCGCAAAGCCGAGACCGATAACGGGCCCACCGAAGCCGCGGCCACCGAAGCCGCCGCCGTGACCACCATCGAAATGACCGCCGCCATGGCCGCCGGCAGCAAACGCGGTGCTGCTCCCGCCGATCGCCATAGCGGCCACGGCCGCGATTGCCAGAAACTTGCTCATTCAGTGTCCTCGATGTTGGTGCGAGATTGATGCTTCGAGAGACAACCCCTCGAGGTGGAATTGGTTCCATCCCAACAAGCTCTGGGCGCATGTCCTTGCACGGCGCATGAACATTCCTTGATGCGGGAAGGCAGTGAATCGCCCACGAGGCGAATACGCGAGCGGATATCTTCAAACTAATAAACAAATCGCCGCGGTGTCGGTGTCGCGATGAGCCGATACACGCGATTGCGATCGGGCAACCGGATGTGCCCGTCGAGCCGAACGGGGGGCGGCCGTTGAAGGCGCGCAGGTTGCCAATCTGAGCTTCGGCTTGGGGGGCGAAAAGCCGGGATCAATTGCGCGCAGGCAGTAGGGTCGCGGCGCGTGGTGCGACACGACCACTCGGCTCGCATCGTTCGTTGACTCCAATCAGGTAAGGCCGGCAGGAAACGCCAAGGCTGGAGCCCCTGGAGAAGGTTCGGAGATGGCCGCTTCACCCCGTCGCCCCCGCTGATGTGCTGGATGCATTGCAAAACGATCCGCTACGGCACTCTGTCTCATTTCAGTTTGCGCGTAATTGCGTGTCGATCGGCGCGCTCAACAGCCGGAGAATTGCCAGAACGAGCCGGCGTCCCCGAAGGCTTGTGGAGGGCAGCGATGTCTGGTTTCCGATTTGTAGGCCGTGCCGGTACCGCACCGGCGGAGTCGTTGAAATCGCCGGCATGAAGCTCAATCATGAGTTCAGCGAATGGTCGCAGGGGGCACGGCTCGGTCTTCGCGGGGGCATCCAACGGCGGCTTTGCGTTCACTTCATAGCCCCAATTATCCTGCTGCGGTGCCAACTGCTCCTTAGCGTTCGCGACATCGCGCGGGCGGACTGTGCTGCCGCGGAGGCGGCTCGGCTTACTCGGGTGTCTCATTGCTACACTCATCGCCAACTGCGAGCCTTTGCGAAGGGGACCTCGCTGCCGGCTCCAACTTCAGCCAAATTCATGCCTTTGCCCCCGGTGGCCGGCGTGTGCTGCCGTGGCGATTCCGACCCCAGAAGTAAAAATGACATAAATATATAGTTTCGACAACATAAAGTTTATCGCTGCTCTTCGGGTTGTCTCAGGCGAAGACCATGCCCTTGAAGTTGCAATAGCTTAAGAAATATTCGTAGTTACAGCACGATACGCCGCATCAGCCAGTTCTGGCCAAGCGGATTTATATATCATAAAGTTATGCAATTACTATACTGGGTATACAGCCGCGGTGGTTGTGGACTGTGCGCGGACGATAAGGCGCGATGTTGACGAGCCGATTGGGCACGGAGCCGATCTGCGCCGTGTGACGCGGGCCCGCCGCCTGAGCATCGCCTCTTGACCAATAGCTTTGACGATGTCGATTGCGATCATCGACGAAGCGCGATCCCGTCTGCTTGAGGTTTGCCGCCGTCATTTGAGAGATACCTAGAGATAGGGCAGCATCAGGCGCGCGCCGTTGTCGAATAAGCGGATGGGAAACGGGCGCGCATCGAGCTCGGCCGTTGTCAAGGGCGAGCACTTTTTTGCGGCCATGAGCGTGTTTAGTTGTTCGGCAAGACCGGAATCATAGATCTCGGTGTTCAGCTCGAAATTCAAGCGGAAGCTGCGCGTATCCCAATTGGCGCTACCGATGAGACACCAGATGTCATCTGCCGTCATCAGCTTGGAGTGGTCGAAGGGCGGCAGACTTTGCAAGACCCGGCATCCGGCCGCGAGGAGCGGGCCGATTTGGCTGCGGGTGGCCGAGTCGACGAAAGGATGATTGCCTCGTGCCGGTATGATTACAGTGACCTCGATGCCACGTATCGCGGCCAAGGCGAGGGCGGTGAGCAGGTCGTCATCGGGCAGGAAATAGGGTGTCATGATATGGATCGAGTGCCGCGCACAGGCGATCGCCTCGAGGATCAGAAACTCGATCTTTTGGACGTCCTGGTCGGGCCCTGAGACGACCACGCGCGCGACCGCGGCGCCGGCGCCGGCGACGGAAGGAAACCAGTCCTCGCCCAGCAGAGTTTCGCCGGATGCAAAGAGCCAGTCATCGGCAAATGCTTCGATCAGCTGGGTGACGACCGGCCCTTCCAGGCGGAAATGAACGTCGCGCACCGGGTGCGACGGCTTGCCATGAAGCACATTTTCGTCCCCGATATTGAGTCCACCCATAAACGCGACGCTGCCATCGACGCCGAGCAGCTTCTTGTGGTTGCGGAGATTGATGAAGGGCATGCGCCACGGGAGTGGGGAGTGCATGAAGCGGACGACCTCGATCCCGCGTTTCCGCAGCTCCCAATATGCCGGGGCGAGGAAGTAGCCGCTGCCGATGCTGTCGATCAAGACGCGTACCTGGACGCCGCGTCGGCGGGCGCGATCGAGAGCGTCGATGAAGGTCGAACCGATGGCGTCGGCCCGGAAGAGATAGCTCGACAAGCCGACGCTGCGCCGTGCTGCGTCGATCGCGGCGATCATTTGCGGATAGGCTTCGTCACCGTTGTGCAACAGGGTAACCGCATTGTCGTTTTGGGTCGGGCGCTGCGTTATTCGGTGTCCGGCGCGCTCGAGAGCCGCCAGATAATCGTCCCGGCCCGGCACGGCAGAATGCCGCCCGTCCGAAGGTCGAAACGGGCGTGCGCCGCGCAGTTGACCGGCACGTCGCCTGACCCGATTGATCCCGAAGATGAGATAGAGCATGCTGCCGAGGATCGGCGAAAGCCAGGCGAGGCCGATCCAGCCGATGGATGCGCCGACATCGCGCTTGGTGAACAGCACGTGCAACGTCACGCCAATCGCGAGCGTTATGTGGATGAGCGGCAAACCGACCGCGCCGCCCTGGTAGACGCTTTGCAACACTGTTGGGTCTTTACTATTGGGGCTCAGGTGGCCGTCGTCCGTCAGGATGAAAAGACCAGAAGCGGTCACATCCGAGGATTATTTTTCGCGCCGCTCACGCGGCTGCTGATCCATTGGGCGCGGTCAGATGCTTCATGCCGTGTCGATCAGCCGTAAGCGAAGCCCGGCTTGCTTTGCCCGACTTCGATAATATAACCATCAGGATCGCGAATGTAGCAGCGCGTCTCGCCGTACTTGTCCTTCGGCTCCGTGATAAACTCGGCTCCTCGATTTCGCCATAGTTCATAGCACGCATGTATATCCGCAACGCGGATATTCATGAAGCTGCTGACTGAATCGGGGTCGGCGGGGGTGCTGAGCGTTACCGATGGTTTGTCGGGTGTCGGACCGCCCCCGACGTTGACGATGAGCCAAGTGTTCGCGATCTGGATGTACCCCGGCGCGCCGCTGCTGTCGCCTCTGCTCAGGATGCGACCTCCGAAGACCGTTTCATAAAATCGAGCCGATCGTTCGATGTCGGCGACGGTGAGAAAGTGCGCGACGGTAAACCCGTCCTGCGGCGGCATCTGATAGCTTTTCTGCTCGGCTTGTTCTTGGTTCATAGACGACTCCAATTCGGCTATGGTATTTCTCGTCTTAGGTATGAACCGTAACGCATCTGCCCGGAACGGACCATTGATTTTGTGGCGACCCCGTCTGGCTGGGAATCCTGAGAGCCAAAAAGTGCAAGATGTGCCCCATTTCGTCGGCATTTACCCTTGTCGCCAATCAGCTTCGCCGCCGCTTCATTGAGAACGGCGCATACTTCGGCCGCAGTTTCGCAATGCCAAATGGCAATCAACGGCGGATTAGTGGGTCCAAAGTGCTGCCGAACGGTCCGGGCTGATGAAAAACCAGGATCGAGACAAAATTTAGGGTCGCGATAACCAGACACACGCCGAACCCGAATCCTATCAACCAGCCGAGAACAGCAGGGTAGCCGGGGCCGGGGTTCTCTCTCGGAGGCAACGGCGGCGAAGGAGGAAGAACAGAATAGCGCCTTACCCGTTGCGCGTCCGACAATTCCTTATACCACCGAACCATCGTCCGCCACCCGGACGGCTGTTCCGGGGTCTCAGTCATATGGAGGACGCGGGTAATGACTGGTATGCAAACCACCAACGTCAACGCACTTAGGCTTATGTTGCGAACGAAATTAATCGGGGTAGGCACGGCACCTACCAACACATCCAGACTGCCCACCAATCTCAACACGCTGACGAAGGATGATGAGATCAAAGCCCCCGCAATGCCGAATAGAAACGTGCGCTTCATGGTCGCCAGTGCGGTCTGCATCTGTTCCCCCCTCCCGCGCTCTAACTTGGCGAACACCGCTAACACGGACTCTTGAACTGCGGGAGAGCAGGCGCTCTGTCGGGATACAGCCGGCTCAAGGCCTGCTCCGGGTCTTCCCTTCGATGATGCGCAAATTTCCTGTCCGGTGTTTCGTTTCACACCAGAAAACTGTCGCCGATGGCTGTCGCCACTGTCGTCAATTACCTGCTAAGCCATTGAATTTATTAGTTGGCGACCCCGCCTGGATTCGAACCAGGGACCTTCAGCTTAGAAGGCTGTTGCTCTATCCCCTGAGCTACGGGGCCACAGGGGGTTCTTTAAGCCCGGTCCGTCCTGGGTACAAGTTTCCTTGACGGCGTCCTGTGGGATACGGGTCTCTCGCGTCGATTGCCTCAACCGCAACGGTCGAATTGCCGGGCATCTCGATCATGTTGACCCGGCGTCGCTGAATTTTGCCCGCGCTCTTGCGTCGCGAGTGGTTCCGCGTGGGCAACCCGCGATGGGCGTGCCGCCACATGCGAGGCGGTGAGGGCGCGTTGCCCACCCCACAGCGGCTACGCCGGCAGGGTCTTCAAGAGGGTGCCACAGCCCTTGATCCGTGCGCGCCGGTGCGGTCCGGTGCGCATGAATGACGGCCGGTGCGCAGCTTTGCGCAGGCGCGCCGCCGATCACGGACATTGACGCTCGCGACCAGGCGGCAAGCGTGGCTTGACAGGGGGTGGGCGTGATGCGGTCATGACCTCGACACGTTTGCGAGCCCATGATCGCGCGCCCGTCCTGAATTGCCCGCGCGCAAATGCGCCGACCGGGAGGAGATCACCCCATGCTTACGTTCGTGCGCGCCGGCCTCGCAGCCGCGCTCGTTCTGCTTGTGCCCATGCTGGCCGCGGCTCCGGCGTCCGCCGAGAAGGCCTATCAGCGCGACGATCTGGCGGACTCGGCAATCAAGCTCGAGGCCAAGATCAAGAGCGATGCCGGGCCGGTGACGAAGCCGGCGGCGACGCTGCGGCGCGACGCGGATGCGGCTTTCGGGCGCAACGATTTCCGCACCGGCCTGCAGATCCTCGGACAGATCGTGGTGGCGGCGCCCAACGACAGCGCCAACTGGCTGCGGCTGGCCAAATCGGTCCTGCAGATTCGCCCCGGCAACGATCAGGAGCGCTCCGCGCTGCTCGATCGCGCCGCCACGGCGGCCTATATCGCGTATCAGCGCACCAGCAACCCGGCCGAGGAAGCCGAAAGCCTGCTGGTCATCTCGCGCAGCTTCGCGGACCGCAGCCTATGGCGCCCCGCGCTCGATGCCATGCGGCAGTCGCTGGAGCTGCGCGAGGTCGCCGACGTGCGCCAGCAATACGAGCGCATGCGCGAGGATCACGGCTTCCGCCTGCTCGATTATTCGGTGGATTCGGACGCCGCCTCGCCGCGCGCCTGCTTCCAGTTCTCCGAGGACCTGCCGGGCAAGCGCACCGACTTCTCGCCGTTCGTGGCGGTCGCGGGCGAGGACAAGCCGGCGCTGTCGGTGGACGAGCGCCAGATCTGCATCGAGGGCCTCAAGCACGGCGAGCACTATACCGTGACGATGCGGGCCGGAATCCCCTCGGTGGTGAAGGAGACCCTGGCGAAGACGGCGGAATTCAACATTTATGTGCGCGACCGCAAGCCGTTCGTGCGCTTCGTCGACAAGGCCTATGTGCTGCCGCGCAGCGGGCAACGCGGCATTCCGGTGGTGAGCGTGAATACCGCCACGGTCGCGATCGAGATCTACCGTATCGGCGACCGCAACCTGCTCGACACCGTGCTGGGCAGCAATTTCCAGACCGATCTCGACCGCTACGATTTCGAGCGGCTGACGCAGGAGCAGGGCGTTTCGGTCTGGAAGGGCTCCATGAAGGTCGAGCCGACTCTGAATGTCGACGTGACCACCGCGTTTCCGATCACCTCGGCGATCGGTGCGCTCGCGCCCGGCGTCTATGTGATGCACGCAGGCGCCGCCGGGACCACCGACGACGATTCCCAGGCGGGCGCCACCCAATGGTTCATCGTCTCCGATCTCGGGCTCACCGCCTTCTCGGGCAACGACGGCGTGCATGCTTTCGTGCATTCGCTGGAGACCGCGAAGGGCGAGGGGCAGGTCGAGATCCGGCTGATCGCGCGCAACAACGAGATCCTCTCGACCAAGCGCACCAATGATGCCGGCTATGTGCAGTTCGATGCCGCGCTGACGCGGGGCGAAGGCGGGCAATCTCCCGCCATGATCGTGGCGAGCGACGCCAAGGGCGACTATGCGTTCCTGAGCCTCAAGACGCCGGCTTTCGATCTCTCGGACCGCGGCGTCTCCGGACGCACGGTGCCGGCCGGCCTCGATGCCTTCGTGTATACCGAGCGCGGCGTCTATCGCTCGGGCGAGACCGTGCAGATCACCTCGCTGTTGCGCGACCCGCAGGCGACGGCCGCGCTCGGGGTGCCGCTGACCCTGGTGGTGGAGCGGCCCGACGGCGTCGAATATCGCCGCACCGTGGTGGCCGATCAGGGCGTGGGCGGGCATGCGCTCGCGGTGCCGCTGGTGGCCTCGGCCCCGAGCGGCACCTGGCGGGTGCGCGCCTTCACGGATCCCAAGCGTCCGCCGGTCGGCGAGACCAGCTTCATGGTCGAGGACTACGTGCCGGATCGGCTCGAGTTCGCACTCGGGTCGACCGCCAAGAGCGTGTCCAAGAGCAATCCGGCCGAGGTCACGGTCGACGGCCACTTCCTCTACGGGGCGCCCACATCGGGCTTGAGCCTCGATGGCGAGGTGGTGATCGCGCCCGCCGACGCGCGCGCCGGATTTCCCGGCTATCAGTTCGGATTGTCGGACGAGGAGGTGGAGGCGACGCGCCAGCCGCTGGAGGACCTGCCCGACACCGACCAAAACGGCAAGGCGCATTTCCAGGTCGCGCTCGACAAGCAGCCGAGCGCCACCCGTCCGCTGGAGGCGCAGATCACGGTGCGCATGGCGGAGGCCGGCGGCCGCGCGGTCGAGCGCAAGCTGACCCTGCCGGTGACGCCGGCGAGCGCCATGATCGGGGTCAAGCCGCTGTTCTCCGGCCGCTCGCTCGGCGAGGGCCAGAATGCGAGCTTCGATGTGATCGTGGCGGCGCCCGACGGCAAGCCGCTGCCGCGCACCGGCCTGCATTATGAGCTGCTGCGGGTCGAGACCCGATATCAGTATTATCGGCGCGACAATTCCTGGAACTACGAGCCGGTCAAGCTGACCAAGCGGGTCGCCGACGGGCAGCTCGACGTCGCGGCCGACAAGCCCGGCCGCATCGCGTTGCCGGTGCAGTGGGGCCGCTACCGGCTCGAGGTCTCCGATGGCGGCCGCAACGGCGCGGTCACCTCGGTCGCCTTCGATGCCGGCTGGTATGCGGACGCCAGCGCCGATACGCCCGACATGCTGGAGATCGCGGTCGACAAGCCGGAATACGCCGCCGGCGACAACATGACGGTGGCGGTGACGGCGCGCACGGCCGGCAAGGTCACCTTGAACGTGATCGGCGACCGGCTGTTCAAGACCATCGTGCAGGACGTGCCGGCGGGTGTCGCCCGCCTGAACCTGCCGGTCGGCAATGATTGGGGCAGCGGCGCCTATGTGGTGGCGACGTTGCGAAACCCGCTCGACGTCGCGGTCGGCCGCATGCCGGGCCGCGCCATCGGGGTGCAATGGTTCAGCGTCGACCGCAAGGCGCGCACGCTCGCCGTGAACCTCGACCTGCCGGCGCTCACCCGGCCCAACGGCACGCTGCGCATCCCGCTCAAGGTCACCGGCCTCGCGGCCGGCGAGGAGGCGCGCGTGGTGGTGGCGGCGGTCGATGTCGGCATCCTCAACCTGACCAACTACAAGCCGCCGGCGCCCGACGACTATTATCTCGGCCAGCGCAAGCTCACGACCGAGATCCGCGACCTCTATGGCGAGCTGATCGACGGCATGCAGGGCGCCCAGGGCCAGATCAAGTCCGGCGGCGACGCCGCCGGCGCCGAGCTGCAGGGCAGCCCGCCCACCCAGCCGCCGCTGGCGCTCTATTCGGGCATCGTCACCGTCAAGCCCGACGGCAGCGCGGAGGTCCTGTTCGACATCCCGGACTTCGCGGGCACCGCCCGGGTGATGGCGGTGGCCTGGAGCAAGAGCAAGGTCGGCCGCGCCACCGGCGACGTCATCATTCGCGACCCGGTGGTGCTGACCGCGACGCTGCCGCGTTTCCTGTTGAACGGCGATCACGGCACCATGCATCTCGATCTCGACAACGTCGAGGGCGGGGCCGGCGAGTACAAGATCGAGGCCAGGAGCGAAGGCATCGACGTGATCGGCAACGGGGCGGCGCAAACGCTGCGGCTCAAAGCCAAGGAGCGCAACTCGGTCAACCTGCCGCTGACCGCGACCGCGGCCGGCGCCGCCAAGGTGGTGGTCAAGGTGAGCGGGCCCGACGGTCTCACCTTGGCGCGCAACTACGCGCTGACGGTGCGGCCGGCGACCCAGATCCTCGCCCGCCGCACGGTGCGCCCGATCGCCAAGGGCGAAAGCGTGACGCTGTCGAACGACATGTTCGCCGACTTGGTGCCGGGCACCGGCAGCGTTGCGGTCTCGGTCGGGGTCTCGACCGCGCTCGATGCGGCCGCGCTCCTGGGCGCGCTCGACCGTTATCCGTTCGGCTGCTCGGAGCAAATCACCAGCCGGGCGCTGCCGCTGCTCTATGTCAACGAGCTCGCCAGCGAAACCCATCTGGCGCTCGATACGGCGGTCGATCAGCGCATCCGCGACGCCATCGATCGGCTGCTGGCCCGGCAGGGCTCGAACGGCTCGTTCGGCCTGTGGTCGGCGGGCGGCGACGACATCTGGCTCAACTCGTATGTGACGGACTTCCTGACGCGGGCGCGCGAGCGCTCGTTCGCGGTGCCTGACGTGGCGTTCCGGCTCGCGCTCGACCGGCTGCACAACTTCGTGGGCACGGCCGAGGACCCGGGCCGCAACGGCGGGCGCGATCTCGCCTATGCGCTCTATGTGCTGGCGCGCAACGGCGCGGCCCCGATCGGCGATCTGCGCTATTTCGCCGACACCAAGCTCGACGACTTCTCGACCCCGATCGCCAAGGCGCAGATCGCGGCTGCGCTGGGCATGCTCGGCGACCGCGCGCGTGCCGAGCGCGTCTATGCCGAGGCGCTGGCTTCGCTGGCGCCGCGGCCGGTGCTGCAATATGGCCGCAGCGATTACGGCTCGGACCTGCGCGACGCTTCGGCCATCGTCACGCTGGCGTCCGAAAGTGGTGCTCCGCGCGCCACCATCAGCGGAGCGGTCGAGCGCGTGGAGGCGGCGCGCGGCATCACCTCCTATCTGTCCACCCAGGAAGAGGCCTGGATGGTGCTGGCCGCCCGCTCGCTCGCCAAGGAAGCGTCCAGCACGACGCTCGACGTGGCGGGCGAGAAGCATGAGGGCACGCTCAACCAGCGCTTCCGTCCGGCCGACCTGCAAGCGCCCCTCCGGGTGACCAACACCAGCGAGGGCCCGCTGCAGGCGGTGGTGACGGTGTCGGGCGCGCCGCTCGTGCCGGAGCCGGCGGCCGAGAAGGGCTTCAAGATCGAGCGGCTCTACTACACGCTCGACGGCAAGCCGGCCGATCCCGCCAAGGCCAAGCAGAACCAGCGCTTCGCGGTGGTGCTCAAGATCACCGAGCCGCAGCCGCAATTGGCCCGCGTCATGGTCGCCGACTACCTGCCGGCCGGGTTCGAGATCGACAACCCGCACCTGGTCTCCTCCGGCGATACCGGCACGCTGGATTGGATCGAGAACGCGCTCGAGCCGGTGAATGCCGAATTCCGCGACGACCGCTTCAGCGCCGCCTTCGATCGCAAGAGCGGAGACGCCGCGGTGTTCACGGTCGCCTACGTGGTGCGGGCGGTCTCGCCCGGCCGCTACGTGCTGCCGCAGGCCACCGTGGAGGACATGTACCGCCCCGATCGTTTCGGCCGCACCGGAACCGGCACGATCGAGGTCACGGCGGCGAGATGAGTACGGTGACGAGAATGATCGACCTCTCCGCCTTACCTCCCCCTGCAAGGGGGAGGTCGACCCGCGAAGCGGGTCGGGTGGGGGTCCCGCCACGAGCACCGAGCTCGTGGAGAGGCGGGACCCCCTCCCGGCCCCTTCGGGGCCACCCTCCCCCTTGCAGGGGGAGGGAAGAGGCTGCGGCGCGGTCTGCGCGCTACCTTGATCGCCGGATCGCTGGGCGTTGTTTGTTTGCTCACTCGCTGCCGCCCTCTGGATCGCCTCTCTGGGTCCGCCGCCGCTCGGGGCCGGGCTCGCGTTCTCCACTTTGGTGGTCGATCGCGATGGCCGTTTGCTGCGGCCCTATACGACCGATCAGGGACGCTGGCGGCTGCCGGCGACGCGCGAGAATGTCGATCCGCGCTTCTTCAAATTCCTGTTCGCCTATGAGGACAAACGTTTCCTCGAGCACCATGGCGTCGATCCGCTGGCGCTCGGCCGCGCGTTCGGCCAGCTCGTGCGCAACGGTCACATCGTGTCGGGCGCCTCCACGCTGAGCATGCAGGTCGCGCGCCTGCTGGAGCCGCGCAGCGAGCGCAGCTTCATGGCCAAGCTGCGCCAGATGGTGCGGGCGATCGAGATCGAGCGGGAGCTCAGCAAGGATCAGATCCTCGCGCTCTATCTCAGCCTCGCCCCCTATGGGGGCAATCTGGAAGGCATCCGCGCCGCCACGCTCGCTTATTTCGGCAAGGAGCCGCGCCGGCTGACGCTGGCGGAAACTGCGCTCCTGGTGGCGCTGCCGCAGTCGCCGGAGCAGCGCCGGCCCGACCGGGCGCACGCGGCGGCGCATGACGCGCGCGACCGCGTGCTCGACCGCTTTGCCGCCGCCGGTCTGGTGCCGGCCGACGAGGTGGCGGCCGCCAAGCGGGAGCCGGTGCCGGACGGGCGGCTGCCGCTGCCGATGCTGGCGCCGCATTCCGCCGACGCGGCGGTGGCGGCCGCGCCCGGCCGCAGCCTGCACCGGCTGACCATCGATGCCACGCTGCAGAAGAATCTCGAGGAGCTGGCGCGCGAGCGCGTGCGCGGGCTGGGTGCCAATCTGTCGGTCGCCATCCTGGCGGTCGATCAGGCCACCGGCGAGGTGCTGGCCCGCGTCGCCTCGGCGGATTATTTCGATATCGGCCGCGCCGGCGCGGTCGACATGACGCAGGCGCTGCGCTCGCCCGGCTCGACCCTCAAGCCGTTCATCTATGGATTGGGTTTCGAGGACGGCTTCATCCATCCCGAAACCTTGATCGAGGACCGGCCGGTGCGCTACGGCGGCTATGCGCCGGAGAATTTCGATCTCACCTTCCAGGGCACCGTGACGGTGCGGCACGCCCTGCAGATGTCGTTGAACGTGCCGGCGGTGGCGGTGCTCGACAAGGTCGGGGCCAGCCGCTTCACGGCGCGCCTGACCCAGGCCGGCGGCACCCTGGTGCTGCCCAAGGGCGAAGCCCCCGGGCTCGCCATGGGGCTCGGCGGCGTCGGCGTCACCCTCAACGATCTGGTCGCGCTCTATGCGGGCTTGGCCCGCCTGGGCACCACGGTGCCGCTCATCGAGCGCATGACGGATGAGCCGGTGGTGCCGGCGCCGCGTCGCCTCCTGGATCCGGTCGCGGCCTGGTATGTGGGCAGCGTGCTCTTGGGCACGCCGCCGCCCGACAATGCGGTCGGCGGCCGCATCGCCTACAAGACCGGCACCTCCTACGGCTATCGGGACGCCTGGGCGATCGGCTTCGACGGCAAGCGCACCATAGGGGTGTGGGTCGGCCGGCCTGATGGCGTGCCGGTGCCCGGCCTGGTCGGACGCGGGGCGGCGGCACCGATCCTGTTCGATGCCTTCGCCCGCACCGGCGCGTTGCCGGCGCCGCTTCCGAGCGCGCCGCCCGGCACCGTATCGACCGCCACCCGCAAATTGCCGCCGCCGCAGCAGCGCTTCCGGCCCGGCCGGCTGACCGGCGAGGATGCCGAGCCGCCGCTGCACATCATGTTCCCGCCCGATGGCGCGCGGCTGGAATTGGCGAGCGAACCCGACGGCACGCCTGACCCGATTCCGCTCAAGGTGAGCGGCGGCGCCGGGCCCTTGACGGTGCTGGTCAACGGCCTGCCGCTGCCGGGGGGGCCCGGCCGCCGCACCTTGTTCTTCGAGCCGGAGGGGCCGGGCTTCGTGCGCCTCACGGTGATGGACGCCAAGGGCGCCACCGACAGCGTCATGGTGCGGCTGCAGTAGACCCCCATCGCCGACAGCAGCGCGCCAAAGCGCCGCCACGCGCCTGCTTTCCCCGGCGTGCCGATTTCTCTATTGTCCGCCCGAGAGTTAGGCAGGGCAGGGAAATATGGCGGTTACCGCCCGTTACGACCAGGAACAGCTGGCGCCGGCGCGCAATCTGGGCGCGATCCTGGATTTTGCCACGCGCTCCCATGCGCGCGCCGCCGCCGTGCTGGTCCTGGTGGCGCTGCTCAATTTCCTGCCCGGCTTCTTCACCATTCCGCCGATCGACCGCGACGAGGCGCGCTTCGCGCAAGCCAGCAAGCAGATGATCGAGAACCGGGATTACATCGACATCCGGTTCCAGGACGAGGTGCGCTACAAGAAGCCGGTCGGCATCTACTGGCTGCAGGCCGGCGTGGTGAACACGGCGCGCGCGCTCGGCATGACGCGGGCGTTGACCACGATCTGGCTCTACCGGGTTCCCTCCCTGGCCGGCGCCATCGGAGCGGTGCTGCTGACCTACTGGACGGCGCTCGCCTTCGTGTCGCGCCGCGCCGCGCTCTTGGCCGGCCTGATGATGGCGAGCTCGATCCTGCTCGGCGTCGAGGCGCGCTTCGCCACCACCGACGCCATGCTGCTGGCCACCGTGGTGGCCGCCATGGGGGCGCTGGCGCGCGTCTATCTGCCGGAGCAGCGCGCGCGGCTCGACGCGGCGGCCGGGACGCTTTCGGCCTGGATCCTGCCGGCGATATTCTGGACCGCGCTCGCGCTCGGCGTCCTGCTGAAGGGACCGCTCATCATCATGGTGGTCGGCGTTGCGGCCTTGGTGCTGGCGATCATCGATCGCCGCGCCGACTGGCTCATGGCGCTGAAACCGCTGATCGGCGTCGTATGGTTCGCCGCGCTGGTGCTGCCCTGGTTCGTCGCCATCATCGGCCGCGCCGACGACGCTTTCCTGGCCGAGTTGGTCGGCCACGATCTCATTCCGAAGCTGTACAGCAACCAGGAAGGTCACGGCGCGCCGCCGGGCTCCTACTTCCTGCTGTTTTGGCTGATGTTCTTTCCGGGCTCGATGCTGGCCGGCCTTGCCGCCCCGGCGGTCTGGGCGGCGCGGCGCGAGCCCGGCGCCAAATTCCTGCTGGCCTGGCTGCTGCCGTCCTGGATCATTCTGGAATTGGTGGTGACCAAGCTGCCGCATTACGTGCTGCCGTTGTATCCGGCGATCGCGATCCTGATCGCCGGCATCATGGAAGCGCGCATGCTGTCGCGAAACCGGTGGCTGACGCCGGGGCTCGCATGGTGGTTCATCTTTCCGCTGCTGCTCGGCATCGCCGGCGTCGTCTGCTTGATCGCGATCGTTCATCAGTTCGGGCTGCTCGCCTGGGTCTTCGGCGGCGGCGCCATGGTGCTGGGCTTGATCGCCTGGCGGCTCTACGAGGCCGACGGCGCCGAGCAATCCCTGCTGCGCGGCGTCGCGGCCGCGGTCCTGCTCGCCTTTGCGCTGTTCGGGGTGGTCATTCCGGCCCTGGAGCCACTATTTCCGAGCCCCGCGCTGGCGCGCATCCTGCGCGACAGCGGATGCCCGCGGCCGGTCGTGGCCGCGAGCGTCGGCTATCACGAGCCGAGCCTGGTGTTCCTGGCCGGCACGGCGACACGGCTCACCGATACGGCGGGCGCCGCCGAATTCCTGGCCGGCGGAGAATGCCGGTTCGCCTTCATCGAGGCGCGCCAGGAGCGCGACTTCGCCGCGCAAGCGGAGGCGATCGGGCTGCGCTATTCGCCCGGTCCACGCCTCGAGGCGATCAATATCAGCAACGGTCAGGCCATCACGATGGCGGTGTTCCGTTCGGAAAGCCCGCTGTGAGCGTGGCGGGCGAGCTCGAGCCGCCGGCCGCCAACCGCGCGTGGCCGCGCCGGCTCCTCGGCAATGCGCGCGATTGGTTGGCGCTCATCGGCCGGCCGCCGCGCCCGGGCGTCCAGCGACCGATTTGGCGCGCGCCCGCCCGTCTGTGGCTCGGCGCGCTCTTGGGGCTCGCGCTCGTCGCCGCCACCATGGTGCTCATCGACCGGGCGACCATCATGGCGGTCGCGGGCTTGCCGGAATGGGTCATCCGCCTGTTCAATGCATTGACCGGCTATGGCACCTCGGACTGGTTCCTGGTTCCGCTCGGCCTCACGCTCGTGAGCATGGCGGCGCTCGCCTCGCCGGCGCTGTCGCGTGTCAGCCAGCTGGTCATGGTGGCGTTCACGGTGCGGCTCGGATTCGTCTTCGCCGCGATCGCGCTGCCGGGGCTGTTCGTCACCATCGTCAAACGGCTGATCGGACGGGCGCGGCCGTTCATCGGCGGCGATGCGGATCCGTTTCGCTACATGCCGTTCAGCTGGCGGCCGGACTATGCGAGCCTGCCGTCCGGCCATGCCACCAACGTGTTCGCGGCGCTGGTGGCGGTCGGCCTGGTGTGGCCGCGCCTGCGTCCCATCATGCTGGTCTACGCGCTCGTCATCGCGGCCAGCCGGGTCATCGTGCTGGCGCATCATCCGAGCGATGTGATCGCCGGGGCCGTGGTGGGGAGCGTGGGGGCGCTCATGGTGCGCGATTGGTTCGCGGCGCGGCGGCTCGGCTTCGTGATCGAGCCGGACGGCGGCGTGCGGGCGCTGCCGGGCCCTTCGTGGCGGCGCCTCAAGACGGTTGCGCGGCAGTTCGCGGCTGCCTAAGAAGCTCCCGCCATTTCATCCAGAACGGGACATCATAATGAGCGAAACGCGCTCGCGGGACGGCGAGGCACCGGCCGTTTCGATCGTGGTCCCGGTCAAGAACGAGGCCGGCAATATCGAGCCGCTGGTGGCGGAGATCGCGGCCGCGCTCGCCGGCAGCGGGCCGTTCGAGATCGTCTATGTGGACGACGGTTCCGGCGATGCGACGGCGGCAGAGCTGCGCGCCCTGATGGCGAGCCGGCCGTGGCTGCGGACGATCAGGCATGCGGCATCGTGCGGACAATCGGCGGCGATCCGCACCGGGGTGCGGCATGCGCGCGCCGGTGTCGTGGTCACCCTCGATGGCGACGGACAAAACGATCCGGCCTTCATTCCGGCGCTGGTGCGCGCGCTCTTCGCCGGTGCGCCGCAGATCGGGCTCATCGCCGGCCAGCGCGTCGGCCGCCAGGCGACGCGCTTCAAGAAGCTGCAGTCGCGCATCGCCAATACGGTGCGCGGCGGCATTCTGCGCGACGGCACCCGCGACAGCGGCTGCGGCCTCAAGGCGTTTGCGCGCGACGTGTTTCTGGCGCTGCCCTATTTCGACGGGTTGCATCGGTTCCTGCCGGCGCTGGTGCGGCGCGAGGGCTATGGCGTGGGCTATGTCGACGTGGTCGACCGGCTGCGCCGGCAGGGCGTATCGAATTACGGCATGTGGGACCGGCTGTGGATCGGCATCCTCGACCTCGCGGGCGTGTGGTGGCTGATCCGCAGGAGAAAGCGCGTGCCAGAGGCCGTGGAGGTGAAACGGAATGTTGATTGATCTCTCGCATGCGCTCGGCGGCTATCTGTACGACGTCTTCGTGGTCAAGCTCGACTGGTGGCTGGCGCTCGGCTTCCTCGCCCAGGCGCTGTTCACGGCGCGCTTCCTGGTGCAATGGATCGCCTCCGAGCGGGCCGGCAAGAGCGTTATTCCGGTCGCGTTCTGGTTCTTCTCGATCGGGGGCGGGGCGCTGCTGCTGGTCTATGCGCTCTACCGGCGCGATCCGGTCTTCATCGCCGGACAGGCCTTCGGGGTGTTCGTCTACGCCCGCAACCTCTATTTCGAGCTGCGCGACCGGCGCCGGGAAGCTTCGACCGCCGGGTAGGCTGTGCCGGGTTGTAACTCGGTTGTAAATGACGGCAGCCCGCTCGCGATTGTGACAAACCCGCCGTCAGCACGCCGCCGCAAAGGCCGCAAAGCCGCGGGTCGAGATCGTCGATCAGGTCGCCGACGTCCTCGAGCCCGATATGGAATCGCACCGTCGGTCCGCCCGGCGCCCATGGGGTGGCGGAGCGCATGGAGCTGCAATCGAACGGGATGGCGAGGCTCTCGAACCCGCCCCAGGAGGCGCCGATGCCGAACAAGGTCAACCGGTTGAGGAAGGCGCGCACCGCCGCGTCCGGAGCCGGCCGCAGCACGATGCTGAACAGGCCGCAGGCGCCGGAGTAGTCGCGCCGCCAGATGGCATGGCCCGGATGGCTTTCGAGCGCGGGATGCAGCACGCGGGCGACCTCGGGGCGGCCGGCGAGCCAGCGCGCCACCTGGAGGCCCGCGGCGTAATGCTGTGCCAGCCGCACCCCCATGGTGCGCAGCCCGCGCAGGCCCAGATACATGTCGTCGGGGCCCACGCACAGTCCCAGCGTCTCGACGATCTCGCGCAGGCGCGGCCAGGTCGCCCGGTTGGCCGATACGGTGCCGAGCATCACATCGGAATGCCCGCCGATATATTTGGTGCCCGCTTGAATCGACAGATCGACGCCTTTGTCCAAAGCTCGGAAATAGAGCGGGCTCGCCCAGGTATTGTCCATCAGCACGACCGCGCCTGCGGCATGGGCGGCGGCCGCGATCGCCGGCACGTCCTGCATGTCGAACGAAAGCGATCCAGGCGATTCCACGTATATGGCGCGGGTAGCGGGCTCGATCAGCGCCGCGATGCCGCCGCCGAGGAGCGGGTCGTAATAGCTCGTGGTAATTCCGTAGCGCGTGAGCACGCTGTCGCAGAATTTTCGCGTGGGCAGATAGACGCTGTCGGTGACCAGCACGTGGTCGCCCGCCTTAAGGACGGACAAGAGCGCGAACGAGGCCGCAGCCAGGCCGGAGGGCAGCAGCGCGACCCCGGCGCATTGGTCGCCCTCGAGACCGGCCAGCGCTTCCGCCAGCGCCTCCGAGGTGGGAGTGCCGCGCCGGCCATACTGGTAGCGGCCGCGATGGGCGAGAAAGTCCTCGGCGGTCGGATAAAGAACGGTGGAGGCGTGATAAACCGGCGGATTGACGAAGCCATGATGCGCAAACGGATGGCGGCCGCCGCTCACCAGGCGGGTCGCGGCTGTTGCGGGCGGGCGGGGTGGAGTGCCGTCAGGGCTGCTGGTCATGATTTCCGTTTTCCGTGCTTCGATTCTTTTCCTTCGGCGATCCTGGCACAATAGCGGCTGCGCGCGGCCGATGTCCGGCTCTGCTCATCGATTG
Source organism: uncultured Alphaproteobacteria bacterium (assembly GCA_963744275.1). Taxonomy (GTDB): domain Bacteria; phylum Pseudomonadota; class Alphaproteobacteria; order Rhizobiales; family Xanthobacteraceae; genus VAZQ01. Next base: position 114,201 of record CAVUSX010000007.1, on the reverse strand, counting down.
GGCAGATGCTCAAATTCGGCCTCCGGATTTGCGCCATTTGCGCCGCCGTTTTGTTGATGCCGCGATGGATGATCTACGGGGGCAGTCGCCTTGAGCCCAACCCCTTGACCGCCGTGCGTTATCGTCCTCAGATGGCGGCCCGGCCGCGAGCGGCACCGGGTGCTGCGGCGGACGGCGCAGTTTGCCCGACGGTGGGGTAGGGACGGCTCGACGGCGACAGCCTGACGGCGGAGGTCCGCGCAACTCACCACGGGATCATCAAGCTTGCAAGGGGCGGAACCATGAAACGCGCAGTCACGAAATTCGGCATGACCATACTGGGCGCCGCCGTGGTGCTCGGCTTGTCGGTGGCGGCGAGCTCCGCCCAGACGCTCAAGAAGGTGCAGGATCGCGGCTCGCTCTTGTGCGGCGTCAGCCAGGGCCTGCCGGGATTTTCCACCCCCGACGACAAGGGCAACTGGACCGGGTTCGACGTCGATGTCTGTCGCGCCATCGCGGCGGCGATCTTCAACGATGCATCCAAGGTCAAATACTCGCCGCTCTCCGCCAAGGACCGCTTCACGGCGCTGCAGTCCGGCGAGATCGACGTGTTGGCGCGCAATTCCACCTGGACGTCCTCGCGCGATACCTCGCTGGGGATCGCCTTCACCGCCGTCAACTATTACGACGGCCAGGGCTTCATGGTGCGCAAGTCCCTCAAGGTCAATTCCGCGCTCGAGCTCAACGGCGCTTCCATCTGCACGCAAACCGGAACCACGACCGAGCTCAATCTGGCCGACTATTTCCGCGCCAACAACATGAAATACGAGGTCATCGCCTTCGTGACGGCGGACGAGACGGTCAAAGCCTATGAAGCCGGCCGCTGCGATGCCTTCACCACCGACGTCTCCCAGCTCTATGCCGAGAAGCTCAAGCTCAGCGCTCCCGGCGATCACGTGATCCTGCCCGAGATCATCTCCAAGGAGCCGCTCGCGCCGGCCGTGCGCCGCGGCGACGATCAGTGGCTCGCGCTGGTGAAATGGGTGCAATTCGCCATGCTCGACGCCGAGGAGCTCGGCGTATCCTCGAAGACCGTCGATGAAGCCCTGAAGTCGCCGCAGCCGGAGATCAAGCGGCTGGTGGGAACCGAAGGCAATTACGGCGAGCAGCTCGGCCTGACCAAGGACTGGGTGGTGCGCATCGTCAAGCTGGTCGGCAATTACGGCGAAGCCTTCGATCGCAACGTAGGGACGGGCTCCAGGCTCGGCATCAGCCGCGGCCTCAACCGGCTGTGGACCAAGGGCGGCATCCAATATGCGCCGCCCATCCGGTAATGGTGCCGGTGCGACCCCGCCGCCACCCGCTCTCGTCCACAACCCTAAAGTCCGCGGCGCCCTCTACCAGCTCGCCCTGGTGCTGGCGCTCGGCTGGCTCGGCTATCAATTCGCCCTCAATACCATCGCCAATCTCGGCGCGCGCAATATCGCGAGCGGACTTGGCTTCTTCAACACCACCGCCGGCTTCGGCATCAACCTCACGCTGATCCCCTACGACGAGACCGCCACCTACGGGCGCGCCTTCGTGGTCGGGCTCCTCAACACGCTCATGGTGTCCGGCATCGGGATCGTGCTCGCGACCCTGCTCGGCTTCACGGTCGGGATCGGGAGGCTCTCCTCCAACTGGCTGATGGCGCGCATTGCCGGGGGCTACGTCGAGGTCGTTCGCAATCTTCCGCTCCTGTTCCAGATCCTGTTCTGGTACCTGGCGGTGCTCGGCACGCTGCCGGGACCGCGGCAGAGCCTCTCGGTCTTCGGCACGGTCTTCCTCAACAATCGCGGCTTGGTGGTGCCGGTGTTCCGGGCGGGCGCGGGATTCCTCTATGTGGCGGCGGCGCTGGGCGCGGGTGTGCTGGCCGCGATCGCGCTCGCGGTCTGGGCGAGACGGCTGCGCAACCGCACCGGCCGCGGCGTTCCGATCCTGTGGAAGGCCGTGGGCCTCGTGGTCGGCCTGCCGCTGGCGACATTCATCGCGGCCGGCTTGCCGATCGAGGTGGAGCTGCCACGGATTCAAGGCTTCAATTTCATCGGCGGCACCCGGATCATTCCGGAATTCGTGGCGCTGCTGATCGCGCTGTCGACCTATACGGCGGCGTTCATCGCCGAGATCGTGCGGGCCGGCATCCTGGCGGTGCCGCGCGGGCAGAGCGAGGCGGGGCTCGCGCTCGGACTGCGGCGCGGGCAGCTGTTGCGGCTCATCCTCATTCCGCAGGCGCTGCGCATCATCGTGCCGCCGCTCACCAACCAATATCTCAATCTGACCAAGAATTCCTCGCTCGCGGTCGCCATCGGCTATCCCGACCTGTTCGCGGTCTTTGCCGGCACCACGCTCAATCAAACCGGGCAGGCGATCGAGATCATCGCCATCACCATGGCGGTCTATCTGTCGCTTTCGCTCGCCACCAGCATGCTGATGAACTGGTACAATTCCCATGTGCGAGCGGGCGAGCGGTGAGGCCGCGATGACCGCCATCCCGACCTCGGGCTTCGTTCGCGGCGAGCTGGCCGCGCCGGCGCCGCCGCCGGCCCTGCATGCGAGCGTGCTGGGCTCGATCCGGGAGCGGCTGTTCAACAGCATCGGCAACGCGGTTCTGACGGTGCTGGGCCTCGTCGGCCTGGCGGCCGTGCTGTGGCCGACCGTCAGGTTTCTTCTCATCGACGCGGTTTGGCGCGGCGCGGAGCGCACCGATTGCCTGCCCGAAGCGGTCGGCCACCAAGTCGGGGCCTGCTGGCCGTTCATCGCGGCGAAGTTCGATCAGCTCATGTATGGCTTCTATCCGGTGGACCAGCGCTGGCGCGCCGACCTGGTCTACGGGCTCGGGGCGCTCCTGCTGGCGCCGTTGCTGGTGCCGCGCATCGGCCATAAGACCTTGAACGCCGTCCTGTTCTTCGGCGCCTTTCCGCTGGTGGCGGGCGTGCTGCTCGTGGGCGGCCTGTTCGGCCTGCCGGAGGTGGAGACCCGTCTCTGGGGCGGTCTCCTGGTGACGCTGGTCATCTCCTATGCCGGCATCGTCGGATCATTGCCGCTCGGCATCCTGCTGGCGCTCGGACGCCGCTCCGAGCTGCCGCTGGTGCGCAGCGCCAGCGTGGTCTTCATCGAGTTCTGGCGCGGCGTGCCGCTGATCACGGTCCTGTTCTTCGCGACCTATATGCTGCCGCTGTTCCTTCCCGGCAATTGGAAGATCGACGGGCTCGTGCGCGTGCTGATCGGGGTCATCCTGTTTTCGGCCGCCTACCTGGCCGAGGTGGTGCGCGGCGGGCTTGCAGGCCATCGGGCGCGGACAGTTCGAAGGCGCCATGGCGCTCGGGCTGGGCTACTGGCGGATGATGGGCCTCGTCATCCTGCCGCAGGCGCTGCGGCTGGTCATTCCCGGTCTCGTCAACTCGTTCATCGCGCTGTTCAAGGACACCACGCTGGTTCTGATCGTGTCGATCTTCGACCTGCTCGGGCAGTTGCGGGCATCGTTCTCCGATCCCAACTGGGCGACGCCGGTGACCCTGTTCACCGGCTTCGCCTTTGCCGGGATGATCTATTTCGTGGTCTCGTTCGCGATGTCGCGCTATGCCATGTTCACGGAGCGGCGGCTGAACGCGCGTTGAGCAGAACCACCGGGCGCAATCAATGGGACAAGACGTCGAGCCAGCGAACGATCCGCGCGGCGGTGCCGCGGACATCGCCACGCCCCGCAACGCGGTCGCGATCGAGATCGTCGGCCTCAACAAGTGGTTCGGCGCCTTCCACGTGCTGCGCGACGTGAGCCTGCAGGTCATGCGCGGCGAGCGCATCGTGATCTGCGGGCCTTCCGGCGGCGGCAAATCGACGCTCTTGCGCTGCATCAACCGCATCGAGAGCTGGCAGGAGGGCCGCCTGATCGTCGACGGCGTCGAGCTGACCGACGACCTCAAGCGCATCGACGAAATTCGCCGCGAGGTCGGCATGGTGTTCCAGCATTTCAACCTCTTTCCGCACCTGACCGTGCTGGAGAACTGCATGCTGGCGCCGGTCTGGGTCCGCCGCATGCCGAGAAAGGACGCCGAGGCGGTCGCGCGCCACAATCTCGCGCGCGTGCGCATCCCCGAGCAGGCCGACAAATATCCCTCGCAGCTGTCGGGCGGTCAGCAGCAGCGCGTCGCCATCGCACGCGCGCTGTGCATGCAGCCGAAGATCATGCTGTTCGACGAGCCGACCTCCGCGCTCGATCCCGAGATGGTCCGCGAGGTGCTCGATTCGATGCTGGCGCTGGCCGCGGACGGCATGACCATGGTGGTGGTGAGCCACGAGATGGGCTTCGCCCGCCAGGCCGCCTCGCGCATGGTCCTCATGGACGCCGGCCAGATCATCGAGGTGAACGCGCCGGAGGCCTTCTTCTCGAACCCGCAGCACGAACGCACCAAGCTGTTCCTGAGCCAGATCCTGCATTGACGATCGACGGAACAGCGGGGATGCGGCCAGCCGGAGGCCGCTCGGAAAAATCTCAGGCGGCGCGCACGGTCGCGAGGAATTTCTCGACCGTCTGCCTGAACTTGGCGCCTTCGCCGGACAGCACCTTGGCGGAGGCGAACACTTGGCTCGAGGCGCTGCTGGTCTCGCTCGCCGCGCGGTTGACGTCGTCCACATTGCCGGCGACGCGTCCGGTGCTCTGCGCCGCCTGCTCGACGTTGCGGGCGATCTCCACGGTAGCCGCGCTTTGCTCCTCGACGGCGGCCGCGATCGCGGTCGCGATCTCCGAAATGCGGCCGATGGTCGCGCCGATCTCTTTGATCGCATTGACCGATTCGCCGGTGGCCGCCTGCATCTCCGCGATCACCGCGCGGATGTCCTCGGTCGCCCGCGCGGTCTGCGTCGCCAGGGTCTTGACCTCCGAGGCCACCACCGCGAAGCCCTTGCCGGCATCGCCGGCGCGCGCCGCCTCGATGGTGGCGTTGAGCGCCAGGAGGTTGGTCTGCTCGGCGATGTCGGTGATCAGCTTGACGACATTGCCGATGCGCGAGGCCGCTTTCCACAGCGCCGCGATGCGGTCGTCGGTCTGCTCGGCCTGCCGGACGGCGTCGCCGGCGATGCGGCTGGATTCATGGGCGCGTTCGCTGATCTCGGAAACCGAGGTGGTCAATTCCTGCGTCGCCTGCGCGACCGATCTGACGTTGATCGAGGCTTCGCCCGAAGCGGCGGCGACCGCGATCGACAATTCCCGCGTGCTGTCGGCATTGTTGTTCAGCGTATGGGCCGCGTCCTCCAAGTCCTGCGACATGGAGGTGACGGCGGTGACCATGTCGCCGACGGCGGCCTCGAACCCGTCCGCCAGCTTGCGGAGCGTGAGCTGACGCTGGGTCGCGGCCGCCCGCCGAGCGGCTTCCTGTTGCTCGGCCTCGCGGCGTACACGTTCCAGGGTGGTCATCTTGAACTGCTCGACCGCTTCCGCCATGGCGCCGATCTCGTCGCTGCGGCCGAGCCCGGGCAGCACCAGAGCGAAGTCGCCGGCGGCGAGCTTGTTCATGTCGCGCACCATTCCGCGCAGCGGCCTGGTCACGCCGCGGGTCACCAGCAGGGTCATGCCGAGCAGCAAGAGCCCGATCAGCCCGGTGCCGAGCAGCATCAGCCGGCCGAGCGTCGCTCCATGCGCGAGCTGGGCGTCGATGTTGGACGAGACATCGAGCACGCCGCGCACGTCGCCGAGCTTCCAGTCGGTCTTCGGGGATCGGGCGTCGGAATTGTGGCAGTCGACGCAGTATTGGGCGGTCATGCGGTCGGCGACCGCGACGCGCACGATGTGCTTGCCGTCGCGGATCTCCGATTGCGTAAAGGTCTCGTCCGGATGGGCGGTCAGGTAGCTCCAGGCCTGTTGCTGAAAGTCGTCGAGCTTGCGATCCTTGCGGGCCGGGAACGGAAACGGGCTGACCAGGTCGACGGTCGTGTCCTTGTCGTTGAGGGACGTGCCCAGCTCGCGCAGGAAGGTGGCGGGCAGCGGAATGACCGTCTCGCTGCGCTGGTGATCGATGTTGGCTTGGAAGGCTCCGTCCCGCACGACCTTATTGACGACGTTCTCCGTATAATAGGCCCGGATGGCCTTGAACTGCGCCGCGACCTGCTGGTCGGCGAGAATGGCGTCGGTCGTTGCCATGCTGTCGACGATCTGCGGCACCGTCGCCCAGATCACCGCCACCGCGATGACAATGGCGATCGGCACCGGAATGATCAGCCGCCACGTGAGGCTGTCATGGCGCGCCATCCACCCGGGGTGTTGGTCCGAAGAGGATGCGGCTTTCGCCATGGCTGAACTTCGCGGTGGTCGCTTTGTGGTCCGGGCCGTTCGAGCATTGACCGAGTTGGGTAAGGGAATCGTTAACCTAAGGGCAGGCTGCCGGGATTTCCCGCAAATTACGGACTGCTCAAATTTTGATCTCCGGTCGCCGCCAAGCCGGACCGCGACCTCTCGGCTTCCTCAGCTCGCCGTTCAGCGCTTATTGCGGGTTCAGGTTTTGGGCACGGGCTCGATCGGAAGGTCCGACCGCGATCCCCATTCGGCCCAGGAGCCGTCGTAAAGGGCCTGCGGCGGCTTGCCGAGCGAATCGAGGGCGAGCCACAATGCGGCGGCCGAAACCCCCGAGCCGCAGCTCGCGATGATCGGCTTCTCGAGGTCGACGCCGCCGGCCGCCAGCGCCTGCCGGATCTGCTCCGGTGCTGCGAGCGCTCCGTTCTCGACCAATGCGGTGTAGGGCACGTTGAGCGCGCCCGGCATGTGGCCGCTGCGCAGGCCCGGTCGCGGCTCCGGGGCCTCGCCGCGAAACCGGGCGGCCGGCCGCACGTCGACCACCTGGACGGCGTCGCCGGCGAGCGCCGCCTGCACCTGCGCCAGCGAGGCGACCGCAGCCGGCGTCTGACGGGCCCGGAAGCTGCGCGGGGCGCGCGCGACCGGCCCGGATTCGAGCGGACGGCCTTCGGCCCTCCATTTCGGCAGGCCGCCCTGCAGAATGAAGACCTGCTCGGCGCCGAACACCCGGAAGGTCCACCACACCCGCGGCGACGCGAACATGCCGGCCCCGTCATAGATCACGATCGTATCCGCCTCGCCGATGCCGAGCGCGCCGACCTCGCGGCCGAACTGCGCGGCGCCCGGCAGCATATGGGGCAGCGGGTTCGAATGATCGGCGATCCCCTCCATGTCGAAACGCACCGCGCCTGCGATGTGGCCGGCGAGATATTCCGCCGCCGCGTCGCGATTCTGGGTGGGGAGATAGTAGGAGCCATCGACCACCACCAGATCGGGCGCGCCCAGGCGGGCGGCAAGCCAATCCGTGCCGACCAGCCAGCGGCTCGATTGATTGGGCTCAGTGCTCATCGGATGACCTCATGGGGCGAGTAGCGAATGGCGAGTAGTGAGTAGTGGTAGAGTAGTGAGTAGTGAGTAGGGAGTAGGAGGACCGAGCGGTACTCACCACTCACCACTCACCACTCACAATTCGCATCTTCACTTTACATACGGCACCTTCAGCCTGGAGTGGCGCTGCAGCCAGGGCGGCACCGGCAAGCCCTTTTGGCGCAGGAAATCCGCATTGAACAGCTTGGATTGATAACGCGTACCGTAGTCGGCCAGGATGGTGACGATGGTGTGGCCGGCACCGAGCTCGTGCGCGAGCCGGATGGCGCCTGCCACGTTGATTCCGCTCGAGCCGCCCATGCACAGGCCCTCGTGCTCGAGCAGATCGAAGATGACCGGCACCGCCTCCTCGTCGGGAATCAAATAGGCTTTGTCGGCCTTGATCGTTTCCACGATCGGGGTGACGCGGCCGAGCCCGATGCCCTCCGTGATGGAGCCGCCCTCCGACGCCTTGGCTTGGCCGTGGGTGAAGAGGTTGTACATGGCGGCGCCCTTCGGATCGGCCACCCCGATCACGACACCCGGTTTCTGTTGCTGTAGATAGGCCGACACGCCGGCCAGCGTGCCGCCGGTGCCGATGGCGCAGATGAAAGCGTCCACCTGGCCGTCCGTTTGCCGCCAGATTTCCGGTCCGGTCGAGACCAAGTGGGCGGCGCGGTTGTCCAGGTTGTTCCACTGATCCGCGAACAGGACGCCGTTGGGCTCGCTCTGGCGCAGCTCGTCCGCCATGCGGGCGCCGATGTGCTGGTAATTGTCGGGATCGCTGTAGGGAACCGCCGGCACCTCCACCAGCTCCGCGCCGGCGAGCCGCAGCATGTCCTTCTTCTCCTGGCTCTGGGTTTTGGGGATCACGATCAGCGTCCGATAGCCGCGCGCATTGGCCACCAGCGCGAGCCCGATTCCGGTATTGCCGGCCGTGCTCTCGACCACCAGCCCGCCCGGTCTGAGCTCGCCGCGCTTCTCGGCCTCCAGAATGATGTGCAGCGCCGGGCGGTCCTTGACCGATTGGCCGGGATTCATGAACTCGGCCTTGCCCAGGATGGTGCAGCCGGTCGCCTGCGAGGCGCGCTCGAGCTTGATCAGCGGCGTATTGCCGATGGCCTCGATAATTCCGTTACGAATTTGCATGAGCGGTCGCGGTCCGGCTGCGCGGGGAGGGGGCAGCGACCCTAGTTGAGGCCTGCGCGTCCGACAAGATCGCGCATCGGCCTGCCGTGGCGGCCCCGATCGGCGAGGCTTATTGCAGGAGCTCCGCCGCCTTGCCGGCGATCCCCGCCGGCGTCGCATAGACCTGCTGCACCAGCTTCTGGATATCGGCGCCCGCGACCGGGGTGATCTCGAGACCGGCTTTGCCGGCTTCGGCCAGGAAATCCTCGTCCTGCATGGTCTGCAGAAACGCCTTGCGCAGCACCTCGACGCGTTCGCCCGGCGTGCCGGGCGGCGCCAGGAACGGCCAGGCCATGACCAGGCGTGCGAAAATCAGCCGCAGGATGGCGCGTTCCTCGTCGGTGCGGGCGAGATCGATGATGAGCGGGATGTCGGGGAGATCGCGATGCTTGCTCAGCCCCATCTGATAGAGAATGTTGATGTCCTTGCGGTCGAGCCATGATTGATGCAGGCCCTTCACGCTCGTCCACGACCAGCCGCAACGGCCCGCCACCTCGCCGCGCTCCATCGCCAGATCGACGTCGTTGCCGCCCGGATAGCCGGTGACGATCTTGAACTTGGTGCCGAGCACCGCGTTGGTGATCTTGGGAAACTGGTAGGAGTCCGCGCTCGGTGCGGTGGCGCCGACCACCAGCTCGCGTTGCCGCGCGTCCTCGAAGCTCGCGATGCCGCTGGTGTGCCAGGCCACGCAGACGCTGACCTCGTTGTTGGTGCTGCCGATCCAGCCGAATTTGGTGGCGTCGAATTGGGCGCCCCTGTTGCCGAGCAGCGGCTCGAACGGCGTGCCCCGGTTGATGGTGCCGAAAGCGGTGCCGTCCCTGGGGGCCGCGTTGTAGAGATAGTTCGCCAGCCGCATGCTGCCGGCGCCTTCCATGTTCTTGGGCACGATCGCGGGATGGCCGGGAATGTATTTGCCCATCGTGCGGGCGAGCATCCTGGCATAGGCGTCGTAGCCGCCACCGACGCTGAGCCCGATATCGAGCTCGATCGTCTTGCCCTTGTAGAACTCGGCCGGCGCCTGCGCGCGGACGGGCGATGCGCCCAGCAGGACGGCCAGGGCCGCGGCCGACCATGGGATGAGTTTTGATGCCTGCATGCTCGGTCCCGTCGTCTCTCGATGCTTTCTGTAGCCCGGATGGAGCGCTTGCGTAATCCGGGAACACCGCTCCCGCATTTCGCTGACGCTTCATGCGGGCTACAAGCGCCGACTCGCACGAGAGCCGTCCCCGCTCCGCCACGCGCGCCAGCTCGTCGTAGCCAGGGATCCCGCGCACCAGCGCCAGCAAGGTGCCCTGTCTTCGATTTGGGCGCAATGCGGCGCCAAATGCCCCCGCGCCGGCGGTGCGCCGTAAATTTTGCGTCAAATTCCGGACGGTCCGTCAGGACTTTCGAAACCATCGGGGCTCATTCGGCACCGGTGCATGGGTGTGTTCACGTATTTTTACCCGCTCCGCCCTAGTGATCGGAGCCGCCTGAAAACTATTTTCAGCCCGCATGGTGGACGACAGCGCGATGAATCTCGACGCCAACACACTCTTCATGGTCGCGATCTACGTCGAAGCCTTGCTGGGACTGTTGCTGCTGTTCGCGTGGGTTCAAAACACGCAGATTCAGGCCGTGGCTTGGTGGGGGTGCGCGCATCTGATGCGGTCGGGTTCGATCGTATTGTTCGGCATGTACGGTGAGGTCTCCGATCTGATCTCGATCGATCTCGCCAATGCGATCCTGTTCCTCTCCTTCGGGGTCACCTGGACGGGCGCGCGTGTCTTCGACAATCGGGTTCCGCTGCCGGCCTACCTTCTGGTCGGGCCGCTGCTTTGGTTCTTCGTCAGCCGCGTGCCGTATTTCGCCCTCACCCTGGAGCTGCGGGTGCTGCTCTCCTGCGGCATCATCGCCACCTACACCTGGCTCACCGCCTACGAGTTCTGGCGCGGGCGCAGCGAACCCCTGGTGTCGCGCTGGCCGGCGATCTTCATGCTGTTCGCGCACGGGTCGCTGTTCCTGCTGCGCACGCCGCTCGCCGGCATGCTGCCGTGGCTGCCGACCGGACAGGTGGTGCAGAGCGTCTGGCTCATCGTGATGACCTTCGAGGCGCTGCTGTTCACCATCTCGATCGCCTTCATCCTGCTGGCGATGGCCAAGGAACGCTCCGAATACCGCCTGCGCACCGTGGCCATGGTGGATTCGCTCACCGGGATCGCCAACCGCCGGGCCTTCCTGCAGGACGGCGCGGAGCTGACCAAGCGGCACGCCGCCAATCCGTGTCCCGCCGCCGTTCTGCTCATCGACCTCGATCACTTCAAATCGATCAATGACCGGTTCGGGCATGCGATCGGCGATCGCGTGCTGCAGATATTCGCCCGCACCGCGCAGGAGAACATCAAGGCGCCCGATCTCATCGGCCGGTTGGGCGGCGAGGAGTTCGCGGTGGTGTTCTACGACATCGGTCAAGAGCGCGCCGCGGCGCGCGCCGAGCTCATCCGCACCGCCTTCGCGGAGGCCGCCGACGAGGTCGACGGCTATCCGGTCGCCGCCACATTGAGCATCGGCATGGTCTTTTGCAGAAGCGCAGTGCTGGACGTGCCCGACTTGCTGATCCAAGCCGACGAGGCGCTCTACGACGCCAAGGAACGCGGCCGCAACCGGGTGGAGATCGCCTCGCGCGATCTCATCCAAAAGCGCCGGGATTCGCTCGCCGAGCGCATGGCCGCCGTCGCCGCCGCCAGATCCGCGGCGTAGCGCCCGCGCGCGTTCCAGCTCGCACCGCGTGGTTCCGGACGGCACCGGCGCCCAGGCCGCGCCGCTGGCGCGAGCCTTTGCGGGACATTTGTCATGCACGACCGCGCGGCCGGGCCGGGAAAGCCTATGGCACGGGCTTGCCATGGTGTAAGAGGCATGCCGCGGCGCCAAGGCGCCCATTCGTAGAGCGCGAGCATGAAGCGAAGCACCGAGCGCATCCTCACCACCCATGTGGGCAGCCTGATCCGCCCGGCAGCCTTGCAGGATTTTCTCCGCCACCGGCAGGCGGGCGAGGCCTTCGATCGCGCGGCCTATGACGAATGCCTGACCCATGCGGTCGCCGAGGTCGTGCGCCAGCAGGCGGCCGCCGGCATCGACGTCGTCAGCGACGGCGAGTTCGGGAAGTCGATCAGCTGGTCGCAATACGCGCTCGAGCGGCTGAGCGGGTTCGAGCGCCGGGCGGTCGAGCCCAGCGCCAACCCGTTTCAGCGCGGCGGCGACCGGGAGCGGTTCGCCGATTTCTATGCCGAGCTCGATGCGCGCGAGGGGGTGGCCACCACGATCGATGCGGTCTGCGTCGGACCCATCGCGTATACCGGTGCGGCCGAGCTCGAGCGCGACATGGCCAACCTGGCCGCCGCCTTGCGCGCCACCAAGGTCACCGAGGCGTTCCTGCCGGTGGCGGCGCCCGCCAGCGTGATCCCGGACCGCAAGAACGAATACTACGCCAGCGAGGAGGACTGCCTGCGCGCGATCGGGCAGGCCATGCGCACCGAGTACCGCATGATCGTGGAGGCGGGCTTCCTGCTGCAGCTCGACGATGCGCGCGCCGCCGTGACCTATGACCGGATGGTGCCGCCGGCGAGCTTCGCCGACTATCGCGACTGGGTCGAGCTGCACGTGGAGGTGCTCAACCGCGCCATCGAGGGCCTGCCGCCGGAGCGCATCCGCTATCACGTGTGCTGGGGCAGCTGGCCCGGCCCGCATACCACCGACGTGCCGCTGCGCGACATCGTGGATCTCATCCTCAAGGTGAAGGTGGGGGCCTATGTCATCGAAGGCGCCAATCCGCGCCACGAGCACGAATGGAAGGTGTGGCAGGACGTGCGGCTCCCGGACGGCAAGGTGCTGATCCCCGGCGTGATCAGCCACGCCACCAATATCGTCGAGCATCCCGAGCTGGTGGCCGATCGCATCGTGCGCTTGGCGCGGCTGGTGGGGCGCGAAAACCTGATCGCCGGAACCGATTGCGGCTTTGCGCAGGGCCCGTTCCACCGCCGCGTCCATCCCTCGATCATGTGGGCCAAGCTCGAAGCGCTCGCGGCCGGCGCGCAGCTGGCGAGCCAGGCGCTGTGGAGCTGAACCGGGGCATGCTTTCCTGCTGAAAATGCTCTACCGTGAATGAGAGGCGAGCGTCCGCCGGGAGGCATTCGAATGACGGTATTTCTGCGCATCTTCGCGTTGCTGGCGCTGGCTTTCGCCGTCCCGATTTCGGCCGCCACGGCGCAGACCTATCCGGCCCGGCCGGTGAAGATCATCGTGCCGTTCGCGCCCGGCGGCCCGGCCGACATTTTTGCCCGCCAGCTCGGCCAGTATCTGTCGGAGGCCCTCAAGCAATCGTTCGTGATCGAGGACCGTCCGGGCGCCGGCTCGATCCTGGGCACCGAGGCGGTCGCGAGATCCGCGCCCGACGGCTACACGCTGCTCTTGATGTCGAACACCCACACCACCAATGAATCGCTGATCCCCAACAAGCCGTTCGTGCTGATGCGCGATTTCGTGGCGGTGGCGCCGATCAACTATTCCGATCTGGTCATGGTGGTGCACCCCTCGGTTCCGGCCAAGGACATCCGGGAATTCATCGCGCTGGCGAAATCCAAGCCCGGGCAGCTGAACTACGCATCCTCGGGGCCCGGGCACGCCCTACCACATGGCGGGCGAGTTGTTCAAAGCGATGAGCGGCACCGACATCGTGCATGTGCCGTACAAAGGCTCCGGCGAGGCCCGCAATGCCGTGATCGGCGGCCACGTGCAGATGATGCTGGATGCGATCACCACCATGGCGGCCAACGCCCGCGCCGGGCAGGTGAGGGCGCTCGGCACCACCGGCCTCAAGCGCTCGAGCGTGCTGCCCGACGTGCCGACCATCGCGGAGGCCGGCGTGCCCGGCTACGAGGCGACCATCTGGCTCGGCCTGATGGCGCCGGCCGCCACCCCCAAGCCCATCGTCGACAAGCTCAATGCCGAGGTGGTCAAGATCATCAGCCGGCCGGACCTGCAGAAGGTCTGGGCCGAGCAGGGCGCCGTCTCGATGGTCATGGAGCCGGCGGAGTTCGACAAATATCTGCGCGCCGACATCGCCAAATGGGCGCATGTGGTCGAGGTCTCGGGCGCCAAGGTGGAGCAGGCGGGCTCGCTTCAATCAAGGAATGGATCGTTTCATTCGTAGGGGCGGGTATGCGCCCCGCTCTCCGCATGGGCGGCACCACTTCAATTGACCACACGCTACCCCGGCACCATCTCGGCGAGCAGGCGGCCGAAGCCCTTGACCGGCTGACGGATCGAGAGCCGGTGCTGGATCTCCCAGCAGCGCGCCGGCACCGGATGGATCACCGGGACGCCCAGATCCTGCTCCAGGATGTCGATCACCGGCAGCACGCGCCAGCCCGAGCCCAGCAGATAGATGGCTTGCGCGCGCTTGCGGTGCTTGAGGAAGGCGCGCTTGACGTGGGCGTAGACCTCCTGTGAGGAGAGCTGGCCGATCTGATCAAATGGCGCCGATATGCCCTCCATGGCGAGAACGTCGAAACCGGCATCGACGAAATATTTGGCGAACACATCGTTGATGGCTCCGGTGAAATAGGTGGCGCCGACGAACCGCTTGACCTTCAGGGCCTCGAGCGCCCGTACCTGATTGCTGCCGGAGGTGAACACCGGTACCTGGAATTTGCGCTCCCACTTTTTGATGAGCTCGGCCTCGCCCGCGTGGCCGAGCACCATGAACGGCGGCGCGCCCTCGGGATGGATCAGGTCGCAGCCGATCTCGGCGAGCTGCGCCACCAACGGCTCATAGGGCGCGATCGCCCGCTTGAACTCGTCGGTGGTGCCTTCCCGGATGCCGAGAAACAGCGGGATCACCCCGATGCCCTCGGGCAGCATGCGGATCAGCTCTTCGAGCCCGCCCGGCCGCATGGTCGGCTTGATGCAGCCCAGCACGCCGCGCCAGCTGGTGAAGGCCATGGAGATACCTCTCGTGAATTCTGGCTTGAACTGAATGTCATCGCCGGGCATAGCCCGCGAAGACGGGCGTGACCACCCTTATGTCCCGGCGATCCCGCTTGGGAGGGCACCATGCCCACCTGATCGAGATGGCCGCAACAAGTGCGGCCATGACACCGAAGACGGACCTATTCCGCGCTCTGCACGATTTTTTTCACCCGCTCCACCACGGCCGGCGGGGTCTTGTAAATTCTCTCGATCAGCGATTGGATCTCGGCTCCCCGGGTGATCTCGAGATCGAGCTGGCGCTTTTCGGCGTCGGCCCGGAACTCGGGATCGTTCATCGTGTCCTCGAAGGCGTCGCGCAGGATCTCGACCACTTGGTCCGGCACCCCGGGCGGCGCGATGAAGGGGCGGCCGAACTCCGAATTGCCGAAGGCGAGATCCATGGCGGCGCGGTCGTCGTCGTTGCGGGCATAGTCGTAGATCCAGGACACGTCGGGAAGCTCCGGGTGCTTCTTCAGTCCGAACTGGACGAACGGCCGGATCTTGTCGTCGCGCAGCCAGGCGCCGTTGGTGGCTTTGACGCTGGCCCAGGTGATGCCGACGACGCCGCCGACCTCGCCGCGCTCCATCGCCAGCATGCCCTGCTTGGTGCCCTGATAGCCTGGAATCATCTTCATCTTGGCGCCCAGGACGGCATCGACGAAGAGCGGATAGAAGTTGGTGGCCCCGCCGGTGCCGGCGACGATGAGCTCGTTCTTGAGGACGTCGTCGAGCGTCTTGACCCGGGTCAGCTGCCAGGCCACGCCCACGTGGTTCTCGCGCAGCGCGCTGCCGAGCCAGCGGAACTGGCGCGGATCGAACTTCACCCGGTCCGGATAGACCAGCGGATCGGTCGCCAGCATGGCGTTGACGGCCCCGATGAAGGTGCCGTCCTTGGGGGCCACGTTGTAGATGTAATTGGCGGCGACGAGCGAGCCGGCTCCCGGCATGTTCTGCACGATGAAGGTCGGATTGCCGGCAATATGCTGCCTCATGTATTGGGCGAGCAAACGCCCGTAAGCGTCATAGCCGCCGCCCGGCGCCGAGCCCACGATCAGGCGAATCTGCTTGTCCTTGAAATAGGCGTCGGCGGCCCGGGCCGGAGCGCTCGGCGCCGAAGCGCACAGCGCGGCGAGCGCCGCAATCGACAAGACGCCCAGACCCCACCGCAAGTGCTGAGGGGCGGTCGGGGCCGTCCGGCGCGTCCGCACGGTCGATGC
The DNA here is from genome assembly GCA_963744275.1 of uncultured Alphaproteobacteria bacterium. Classification (GTDB taxonomy): domain Bacteria; phylum Pseudomonadota; class Alphaproteobacteria; order Rhizobiales; family Xanthobacteraceae; genus VAZQ01. The sequence goes on along the minus strand of CAVUSX010000007.1, from coordinate 98,400 downwards.
ATGGGTCATGGGTCCCTCGTTCCCCGGGTTTCGATCCGGGGCTATTTCCGACCTAAATGCGGCAGGCCGTCAAGGAACCAAGAGCCGGCGCGGGGTTTGGGCGCAGCCGCGGCCGGGTCGCAGGCGTCGCGATGCAGCGAGGGAATTGGCCCGATCACGACCCCATGAGAACCCCGCAAGAAGCCAAAATACCGGCCGAGTGTTGCCCACACGCTACTGGTGTCCGGCTGGGGTACCCTCTATACTGCGTTAACTGGCTGTTAATTCATCGACTCTCGCCACCGAGGGGGGCGTGAGTGGCCATGAGGTTGTCTCGGCAAAGAACGCTACTGCTGCTCTCGGTCGCCGTGCTGGCGTCTGCAGCGGCCGGCTTTGCCGTGGCCGGTCCCAATGGCGGCACCGTGGTGGGGGGCAGCGCCACCATCCAGGGCCAGGGCTCCGCCGCGGTCACCATCAACCAGGCGACCCAGAACGCCATCATCAATTGGCAGACCTTCAATATCGGCAAGGGCGAGACCACCACCTTCAATCAGCCCAACAGCTCCTCGACCGCGCTCAACCGCGTGATCGGCGGGCAAGGGCCGTCGTTCCTCGACGGCACCCTGACGGCTAACGGCCGCGTCTTCATCGTCAATGGCGACGGCATCCTGTTCGGAGCCCATTCGAGCATCAACACGGCCGGCTTCCTCGCCACCACCAACGACATCCGCAATGATGACTTCATGGCGGGCAAGTACAACTTCAACATTCCGGGCCTGCCGAACGCCTCGATCGTCAATCTGGGAACCATCACTGCCGCCTCGGGCGGCTTTGCGGCCTTGGTGGCGCCGGGCGTGCGCAATGCCGGCACCATCACGGCGACGCTCGGCACCGTGAGCCTGGCGGCCGGCAACGCCTTCACGCTCGATTTCTACGGCGACCGGTTGATCACGCTCGCGGTCAACGACCAGATCGCGGGCGCCGTCACGGACGTGCAGACCGGCCAGACCCTCAAATCGCTGGTGAGCAACACCGGCAAGCTCAGCGCCAACGGCGGCCGCGTGGAGCTGACGGCGGCGGCCGCGCGGGCGGTGGTCGATTCGGTCATCAACAATACCGGCGTGATCGAGGCCAACTCGATCGGCACCAAGAACGGCATGATCGTGCTTAGCGCCGCGACCGGCGCCAGCAAGCCGGCCGGCGCTCCGACCCAGGTGGTCAAGCTCTCGGGCCAGATTTCGGCCGCCGGCAAGGCCAAGGGCACCAAGGGCGGCACCGTCGTGGTGACCGGCGAGAATATCCAGCTCGCCGGCGCGCAGATCGACGCCTCCGGCGATGCCGGCGGCGGCCATGTGCTGATCGGCGGCGACACCGGCGGCGGCCACCCGAGCGCGGCCGCGGCCAATATCGAGCTCGCCAAGCTCGAATCCTTCGTGATCCCGACCGCCACCACGGTGAGCGTGGACGCCGGCACGGTCATCAACGCTTCGGCGACCGGCAACGGCAATGGCGGCAAAGTGGTGCTGTGGTCGGATCAGCAGACCACGTTCGCGGGCACCATTCTGGCAAAGGGCGGGGCGAGCGGCGGCAATGGCGGGTTCGTGGAGACGTCGAGCCACCAGCAGCTCGACTTCCGCGGCACCGTCGACCTGCGCGCGCCGCTGGGAAGCGTCGGGACGCTGCTGCTCGATCCGGCTGACTTCTACATCAACCCGGATACGGGCGCGCGGCGGTTCCCACGGGGGCTTCCGTGATGACGAATGTCGCAGCTCGAGGCCCAGCTCGCGCTCGGCAACGTCACGATCACGACCAGCACGGCCACCAATCCGATCGGGCAGAACGGCGACATTTTCGTCTATTCCGACATCGGTTGGAGGCAGCAACAGCACGCTGACGCTGAGCGCCTATCAGCAACATCAATATCGAGCCCGGCATTACGCTGTCGAGCCATACTCAATCTGCAATGCCGGCAACGCCATCGCGACTAGTGCAACGGTCGGAATTTCCGGCGCCGGCACCGACAACATGACGGTCGCGACCGATTTTGACCTACGGTGACGTGCTACTGTCCTTCGGCGGCACCGGCACCGTGCAATTCATCCGAGTACCCGAATTGCGGCCAGGCGCGTTTCGCATCAATGGACGAAACCGACACGTTTGCTCTACTCCATGAGCGACGTGCAGAACATCAATACTAAGGGTCTGTCGGGATTGTACGCTTAGCGAAGCCGCTAATGCTTCCAACGTATCGAGCTGGACGCCAATTGGAACGCGATGAAACGAATGGACTCACCGGTAGTTCCAAGGGCTCGGCAACACCATCTCGAACGCAGCACGATGCATCACTGACCACTCGACAACGAATGTCGGCCTATTCGGCTCGGTCGGTAGCGGCGGCCTGATCAGATTTCGGTCTCATCGAACGCATGCATCGAGCGGAACCGGCAGCACCCAGCAGATCGGCGCCCTCGGCGGGACATAACGACGGCACACCTCGCACATATGCGTGACCGGAACCGTGAGCAGCGGTGCCTCGGATGACGCCACGGTCGGCGGGCTCGTCCGGCACTAATACCGGCAAGGTCATCAACTCGCGATGCCAATGTCACCGGCGACGTCAGTATTCGCGAGTGTCGGCTCGGGAGACGATGGTGGCTCTGCAGCTACGTCGGCGGGCTTGTCGGGCTCGAATACCGGCGGCGATCGCTCACAATCCTTGGGGCCGGCACCAGTCGGAGTGCGACGCTCAGTCACGGGTACGAAACTCGGTATTCCATCGCAGTCGACGCCTCGTGACACGGCGCGTGCGGCTGGACTTCGGCGGCCGGCAAGTCGGTGGCTCGTCGGTCCAAGTCCATATGCGAACCGGTCCGTGCGCGTCAGGCATGCGACGTGGCGTTGCCGATATACCGTCGGCGGTCTGGTCGGAAGCAATCGTCGGCACCATCAGCCGATCCTACGCGACCGGTGCGGCGAGCCACATGGCATGACAGTGTTGGCGGCTGGCCGGAGTACAACGGCGGCACATCTCCCAATCCTACGCGACCGGCGCCGTGGGCTGGCGGATCACAACGTCGGCGGGCTGGTCGGTTGGAACAGCGGATCATGACGCAATCCTATGCATCGGGACCGGTAACGGCTCGACTATGCGGCGGCTGGTCGGCTACAACACGGCAGCGACCCATGTGTAGCCCCGGTAGCGCCAATGGTTCAATCCAGTCTGGTGGCCGATAACGCAGACCTACGCCGGCGGCTGCGGTGACCGGCGGAAGTTCCGATCTTGTGGGCGGGCTTGTCGGCCCGAACAACAGCGCAGTATCGGCTATTACCGCCTCCTACTGGGATATTCGGACAACCGGCCAGGCACACAGCTCCGGCAGTTCTACCGATTCGAATTTCGGGCCTCACTACGGCGAAGCGATGACGCAGTCGAGCTACGTCGGTGTGGGGCTTCGGCAGCGACGGCGGTGTTTGGTTCATGATCAACGGCCAGACGCGGCCGTTCCTGCGCTCCGAGTGGTCGACCACCATCACCAACAGCCACCAGCTCCAGCTCGTGGCGATGCAGCCGGGAGCGAGCTACACGCTTGCCAACGATATTTCGCTTGGCTCCGACCTGCAGAACCGCATCGAGCATGTGGAGCGCCGCCGGCTTCGTGCCCATCGGCAATATCAACGTATCGTTGGGCCAATTTACCGGGACGTTCGACGGCCAAAATCACACCATCGACGGGCTCACGATCGCGCCGACCGATCTCCAACGTCAACAATATCGGCCTCTTCGGCGCGAATTACGGCTCGATCAGCAATCTGACCCTGTCCAATGTCAGCATCAGCGCCAATTCCAATCCCAATGTCGGATCCTTCCAGTCCATAGGCGCGCTCGCCGGCCAGAACTGGGGGCAGATCAGCAACGTCTCGGTCACCTCGACCGGGGAATTCACCAGCACCGTCGACGGCGGATCTCAATCGGGCCTCAGCGCCGGCGGGCTGGTCGGCTTCAACATCGGCACCATCACCGGGTCGAGCGCGGCGGTACAGGTCACCGTGCGCGACGGCACGCTCTGCAACGGCATGATTGCACGCAGCGGACTGAATTTCGCCGGCGGTCTGGTCGGCAACAACAGCACCAACAACGGCTCCGGGGGATGATCTCGGGGTCCTTCGCGAGCGGGAAGGTCTTCGGCGGCAACAACAGCATCATCGGCGGGCTGGTCGGCGAGAACACCGGCGCCATTACCAATTCGTACGCGACCGGCGACGTCTCGGTCACGACCACCGTTTCAGGCAACGACAACAATTCCAATTCCGCCTTTGGCGGCGGTCTGGTCGGCCAAAACGGCAATGGGGGCGGGCCCCCCGACAACATCGGCACGATCACCTCCTCCTATGCCACCGGCAACGTGACCGGCATCGGCCTCAACCTCGCCGTCGGCGGGTTGGCGGGCGACAATTCCGCCGGCTCGTTCATCACCGATTCCCAAGCCATCGGCGGTAACGTGACCGCGAACACGAACGCGACCGCGCAATCCCAGTTCGGCAACTCCGTCAATGCGGGCGGCCTGGTGGGTTACAATCAGGGAACCGTGACCGGCTCGACCACGCCTCGATTTCCGCAGGGCGGCTCGCTCGCTACGGCCGCTCGCATCCGCGTTGCAGCCGCCCAGTTGCGCGCTGGGCGCTTCGTTTTCCTGCGCCAGCGGCGCCGTGAGCGTGGGCGCGCTCGGCCTCGCCGGCGGGCTCGATCGGCAATAATGACGGGACGCTGGTGAATGTCTTGGCCACCGGCGCCGGTCACCGGCGCTGCCGGCTTTCCGTCGGACGGTAACGGCAACCACCATCATGGCAGCGGCAACCAGGACCCCACCCTGTTGGGCGGGCTCGTCGGCGAGAACACCGGCACCATCGGCTATGGGTTCGCGACCGGAGCCGGTCGGGACGCTTGGGGTCGCCTATCTCCAGGTCGGCGGCCTGGTCGCCGACAACAGCGGCTCGATCGGCTATTCCGCTGCGAAGGGGGCCGTCACGGCCGGCGACAACAGCACGGCCGGCGGCTTGATGGGCAACAACAGCCCCAACGATTGCGGCGGCTGCACCGGGGGTACGCTGGGAACGGGCCACAGCGAACTTGCGACCGTTCTCTCATCCTCCGCCAGCGGGAATGTCACCGTGGGCGCGTCCAGCTTTGCCGGAGGCTTGAGCGGGACCGGCGACGGCAGCTTCTCCGATACCCATGCCACCGGAAATGTGAGCGGAGGTGCCAACAGCCTCTTGGGCGGCCTGGTCGGCGGAGTGGGCGCACTCAACGGACCGAGCTTCATTACCCTGTCCTCGGCCTCCGGCACGGTTACCAGCACCGGAGCGAACAGCACGGTCGGCGGTCTCGTTGGCTTGAATGGGGGCACGATCGATCAATCGCAGGCTTACGGCAGCGTCTTTGGCACTTCGCAGAGTTTCCTTGGCGGCCTCGTGGGCATCAATGTCGGCTGGATTCACAATTCGACGGCTTCCGGTCAGGTGACCGGCTCTGGCTCGCAGAATTTCGCCGGCGGCGTCGCCGGCCTGAATTTCGGGCTGATCGATCCCACCACATCGTCGGGCAACGTGAGCTCGGGCCCCAACAGCGTGGTCGGCGGCCTCGTGGGCGGCAACGGCGCGTTCAGCAACTTCTCGGCCGGGCAGCTGCAGGGATCGAGCTTCCCGATCGGCACGATCTCGTCGGATTCCCTCGCTACCGGCTCCGCCAGCGGCGGCACCGGGAGCACGGTCGGGCCGCAGGTCGGGGAGAACTATCCGACCACTGGCCTGCCGGCCTATCCGTCGCTGATCAACAGCTGCGGCAATGCGGTCTGCGACGTGCTCTTGAACGGCCAGCGTATTCGATCCCGACCGCGGGAAATCCCGGCCATCCCCACCGCCGCCCACCATTACCGCCGCCGACGACGCGAAGCCCAGCTCATCCAGAATCTGGTCCAGGACATCACGCTCGCCTCCGTCACCCTGGGCGAGGTGGTCAACACCCAGCCGCTCAACCAGCCGCCGCCGGGGCCGCCCCACACCGGACCGGGCCCGCCGCCGGCGCCGGGGGGCTTGCCGCCGCAATTCGGGGCGCGGTTCTTCACGCCGCCGCCGCTGGGCGAGACCCACTTCATCAAGGATGAGGTGGTGCTGCAGATTCCGACCAACATTCCGCTGTCGCGGCTGCAATCCATCTTGGCGCTCTTGGGCCTGAGCATCACCGGCTCGCAGGACATGGGCCTGCTCGGCGTCACCAGCTACAAGGTGCATATCGACAACGGCACCTCGATCGCCGCCGTGATCAAGGCGTTGGCCAATCAACAGATCGTCGCCGGCGCGCAGGCGAACTACACCTACGGTCTGGTGCAAGAGCAGGCCCAAGAGCCGGCTCAAGAGCCCGATCTCGCCGGCCTGACGCAGGGCGAGGGCGATGCCGCCCAATATTCCATCGGCAAGCTCGGATTGATCGACATCCACCGCCAGCTCAAGGGCAGCAACATCACGGTCGCGGTGATCGATTCGCAGATCGATGTGAAGCATCCCGATCTCGACGGCGTGGTCGCCGAGCAGTTCGACGCGGTCGGGGCGGCCGACCTGCCGCATTCGCACGGCACCGGCATGGCGGGCGCGATCTTCGCCCATCGCAAGCTGATGGGCGTGGCGCCCTCGGCGCGCCTCTATGCGATCCACGCCTTCTCGAGCGGCGCGGCCAGCGCCGAAAGCACGACCTTCAACATCCTCAAGGGCCTGGAATGGGCCTCGAGCAAGGGCGTGCGCGTGATCAATATGAGCTTCGCGGGCCCGCGCGATCCCTCGCTCGAGCGGGCGCTCAAGGCGGCGCACGACAAGGGCATCGTGCTGATCGCCGCCGCCGGCAATGCCGGGCCGAAATCGCCGCCGCTCTATCCGGGCGCCGATCCCAACGTGATCGCGGTGACGGCGACCGACGTCGACGACAAGCTGTTCGCGGGTGCCAACCGCGGATCCTATATCGCGGTCGCGGCGCCCGGCGTCGACGTCCTGGTGCCGGGGCCCGACAACACCTATCAGCTGACCACCGGGACCTCGGTCGCCTCCGCCGAGGTGAGCGGGCTCGCCGCGCTGCTGCTCGAGCGCAATCCCAATCTCACGCCCGACGAGGTGCGCAAGGTATTGACCTCGAGCGCGCGGCGCTTGGGATCCAAGGATCGCGACAATGACTTCGGCTCCGGCCTGATCGATCCATCCAAGGCGATCCAGACCGCCGGCGATCTGAAATCGCTCGAGTTTACCGGCGCGGTGCCGCCACGGCCGGCCCCGGCGCAAAAGCCGCAGCCGGCACGAGCCCCGGTCCTCAATGTGAACCAACCCAACGGGACCAGCCCGCGGCCCATCCGGTAACGGGCTCCGCACGGCATCCCGGCGGCAGCGGTGCGGTCGAGCCGCCCGCGCTTACGAACTCGAAAGCATTCTCGAAAAAAAGCCCGGTAAAGCGGCCGGAGTGAGGAGGATATCAACGCCTGAGTGCGACTTTCGCGCCGCGGTGCGACGCCCGCGCCGCCGCCTCGTCCGGTATGCACGCAAGTCATCGGTCTGCAAATCGGCTGCCCCCCCATGAACAGCTTCGACGTCGTCGTCTATGTCGTCCTGATCGTCGCGGTGGTCTCGGGCTACAATGCCGGGCTTCTGCGCAGCATGGCCACGATCGCGGGCTATCTGGCCGCGATGCCGGTCGCGATGGCGGTGACCCCCTGGGTCTCCGGAATGGTCATCGACAAATTCAGCACGCCTGCGTTCCAGGGCCCGCTCCTGTTCTTCGGCATCTTCCTGGTGGCGGGCATCGTGCTCGGGGCGCTGTTGCGGACCGCCATCAGCGAGACCATCGGACCGCGCGTGGGCCCGCTCGACCGTTTCGCGGGCTCCGTGCTCGGTGCGGTCCGCATCGGCCTGGTCGCCGTGACGATGGTTCTCATTTTCGACCGGATCATTCCGCCCGACCGCCAGCCGGCTTTCCTCTCGGGTTCGCAGCTGCGGCCGGTGCTGCTGATCGCCGGGCAGATGGGGCTCAAATCCCTGCCGCCGGACGTGACCGCCTACATCGACCGGTTGAAGAAAGAGCAGCGGATCTGATTGCCCGGCCGGCGCACACCCGGCGGCGCCGCGTCTTGCAATTTCGTCTTGCAATTTGCTCGTCCGGCGCCCTGAGCGCAGGCGCGCTGCCGTGGCTGGTTAATCAACCAACAAGAAGGGGCTGCGGTTTCTAGGGAAACGCTGAGGCGAATATTCTCATCTGCGAGCCCACAAAGGTCGCATGAGCTCGATCCTCTCCATCGCCGCATCCGGACTAGCCGCCGCCAGCCGTCGCCTGGAGGTGTCGGCCAGCAACGTCGCCAATGCGTTGGACACCGGCCCGCTGCCCGGCGCGCCGAACCCGACCGCAGCACCGCCGGCCTATGTGCCCCAGCGCCTCGTTCAGACCGCGCTCGCCGGCGGCGGCACCGCCACCACGGTGACGAACGTGTCGCCGAGCTATGCGACGGGCTACGATCCGACCGCCCCCTATGCCGACAAGAACGGGCAGGTGGCGGCACCCAACGTCGACCTCGCGAACGAGGCCATCCAGCAAATCACCGCCCGCTACGCGTTCGCGGCCAACGCCAAAGTGGTGCAGGTCGATGCGGAAATGATGAAGACCCTGCTCGACATCAAGACCTGACGGGAAGCCGGCGACCTCCGCGGATCGATCAAATCGATCGCTCCTCCGGACGGTGCGGGCGGCTGGCCGCTCCGCATCAGCGATGACAGTTGGGTTCCACGTGCCAAGTGCCATCCCGCGATTTGACGAAGCCGAACGATCGGGCGGTGGCGGCATCGCCGAAAATTTCGGGGTGGTGAGCCGGATTGACTCCGTCCAGGCTGCACGGCTGCACCAGACCCGCCGCGTTCTCCGCGCGTATCGATGTCATCCCTCCCGACCGCGGGAGCCGCACCGAGAACCCCCAGCGCGGTGATGACCGCCAGCGCGACGAAAGCCTTTTGTTTACACATGTCCGCCTCCTCCATTGTTGCCGCGCGGCCGCTCACAGCTTGGGCGATGCGGTGGAGTCCTGGGGGCTGCTCCGAGGCGCTCGGCCAGCTTCTTGGCGAACACTAAGTATTTGAAATCTTTGGCTCCCCGGGCCGGATTCGAACCAGCGACCAACCGGTTAACAGCCGGTTGCTCTACCACTGAGCTACCGGGGAACGTAGCGCTCAAGGCTTGCGATGTGCGGCTATAACAAACGGGCCACGAAATGCAAAGCGGCAAGGCGGGGGCGTTGAGGCGGTCTGCGGCTGCGTGCGACGCCCCGGGGGCGAGATTGCAAGGATGTGGGCGGCGATCCCCGCGGTGCCGGCATCACCGGCTCCGCGCAGATCGGCTTTATGCTCCGATTACGCCTCGGCGGCGGTGAAGACGGCCTGGGCCAGGCCCTCGCGCTTGAGACCACGGCGGGCGAGCTCGGAATCGGACATCTGGGCCAGCTCCTCGAAGCGCGCGGCGGTCGCATGCGCCTCCTGGACGACCGCGAACAGGCCGGTGAAGTAGGCTCCAAGGGCATCCAGGGCAGCAACGAGACCGTGAAGCGGGCGGGAAATCAGTAGACTGAACATCGGGTTCCTTCCAATTCGTGCGAATCCATCCGTTGGCTTTCTTATATCTGGTATTCCAGAGTAATCACTGCCAGTTATTGCATGGCAGCAATTATCTGCCGCATAGCAAAATAAGCATTCGCTAACCATTGCCCTGTATCCTTGTAGGATTGGCTAGCGCAATTTGCGACCGTGGGTGAGTCGGCGGGCGGCCCGATGGCAACGCCCGATAAGGGGCGGACGGACGCCGCCAACCGCGAGCAGGCGTCGGCAGGGCGCTATCCCCCGACAATTTGGGCGGGCCGCGAGCCCGTTCAGGACCCGAGTTCGCGGTCTCTCTCAAGCGTGATCGATTGCCCCTCTTTTGCGCATTCGCAGCTCGCCTTGAGCCGCTATATATGACAGCATTGTGTGGGGCGTCCGCGGAGGATCCGGCGTTGATTTCATCATTGGGCGACAAGTTTTTCGGGGATAAATCCAGGGGCGTGGTCGGGCGGGTCGGTCAGTCCGCGGACGTGGCGGCTCGCAAAGGCACGCGGCTCCTGCGCAAGACGGCGCTGGTTCTGCTCGGCGCCGCCGCGGGATGCGCCTTGGTGCTGCTGGCCGTGAAGGCGCCGCCCGTGTCCCTCGGGTTCGTCGCCAACGCCGCCACATCGGCCACCGCGACCGCCAGCCAGGAGACCTACCGCCAGCTCCAGCTGTTCGGCGACGTCTTCGAGCAGGTGCGCGCCCACTATGTCGACAAGCCCGACGACACCAAGCTGATCGCTTCCGCGGTCAACGGCATGCTGTCGGGGCTCGATCCGCATTCGAGCTACATGGACGCCAACAATTTCCGCGACATGCAGGTGGAGACGAAGGGCGAGTTCGGGGGCCTCGGCATGGAGGTCACCATGGAGAACGGCGAGGTCAAGGTCGTGACCCCGATCGACGACACCCCCGCCGCCAAGGCCGGCATCATGGCCAACGACGTCATCACGCAGCTCAACGGCGAATTGATCCAGGGGCTCAGCCTCGATCAGGCGATCGAGAAGATGCGCGGCCCGGTGCACACCGCGGTCAAGCTGACGATCACGCGCAAGGGCCAGGACAAGCCGATCGAGATCTCGATCACCCGCGACGTCATCAAGGTGAGCTCGGTGCGCTCGCACCTCGAGGGCGACGACGTCGGCTATATCCGCCTCACCCAATTCACCGAGCAGAGCACCGACGGTCTGGTGAAGGCGATCAACGACATCACGGCGCATTCCGGCGACAAGCTCAAGGGCTTCATCCTGGATCTGCGCAACAATCCGGGCGGGCTGCTCGATCAGGCCATCTCGGTCTCCAATGCGTTTCTCGACCGGGGCGAGATCGTCTCCATCCGGGGCCGCGACCCGGAAGACATGCAGCGCTTCGAAGCGAAGCCCGATCCCGGCGATCTCACCAAAAGAAAACCGCTGATCATCCTGATCAACGGCGGCTCGGCCTCGGCGTCCGAGATCGTGGCCGGCGCCTTGCAGGACCACAAGCGCGGAACCTTGATCGGCACCCGCTCGTTCGGCAAGGGATCGGTGCAGACCATCATCCCGCTGAGCCCGACCGACGGGGCGCTGCGGCTGACGACAGCGCGCTATTACACCCCCTCGGGCCGCTCGATCCAGGCGCTCGGCATCACGCCGGAAATCGAGCAGCTGGAGGACGTGCCGGACAACCTCAAGGGCGAGGAACTCGGCGGCGAGGCGTCGCTGCGCGGGCATCTCAAGGCGACCGGGGAGGAGGAGAAGGGCTCGCAGTCCTACGTTCCGCCCGATCCCAAGGACGACAAGGCGCTCAATCTGGCGCTGGCCTTGATGCGGGGCACGCAGTCCAACCCGGCCTTTCCGCCGACCACGGACCAAGCCGGCGCGCACTGAGCCCCGGCGGCGCTCGGCGGCGTGCGGCGGAATGCCGAGGCGGCTCAGATCGGGATTGAGGGGTAATCCGAGTGGAGGCCACGCCCGGAATTGAACCGGGGTACACGGTTTTGCAGACCGTTGCGTAACCACTCCGCCACGTGGCCCCACGGCGCCAATAGCTAAAGCTCGCAATCCTTTAGGCAATGCCGCGTCGTCGCCATCGGCCTCATTCCGAAACCCAAACCGCGTATCATTCCGAACTTGTGCTCGCTTCGTTCGTCAGGCGCCATGCGTGCCGCTTTGGGGTCGCCGCCAGCGCTCGCTTCATGGTGCGCTTAGCGTAGCCCTCATAGGCCTTGCTCCGGTGGGCGGAGAGCGCGCGGCCTTGCCCGTCCGTGAGCTCGGCCTCCTCGAGTTCGGTCATGCCCCCGTGCCGGCACGCGTCTAGCGTGAAGGTCTCCGGCAATCCGAGCTTTGCCCGTAACTCCCGCACCACCTTGCCGAGTCGCATGCTGTTCCACGGCTTGACCGTCCCGTCGCGGTATTGGCGCAGCACGATCGGGATCCCGCGGCGTGGAACCTTGGCCAAGACCGCCTCCGCCTCCGGATAGAACAGCAACGGGCCGCTGTCGGTCATCTCCTCGAGCGGGTGTGGGACGCGGGCTCCGGTCTTGTGGTGCTCGATCCAAATCGCAGACGGGGAATTGGCGCTGCGATAGTCTGGCCAGCGGCAATAGCCTGCCAGGACGTTTTCGGGACGCTGCAGCCATTCAAAGCAGATGACCGCGGCAGCACCCGCCTCCGGAAACCCGGCTTCAATCGCGCCATTTGCAAAGGCATAGACGTGCTCGCGCGTGGCCGCGGGCTTGGTCGCCATGGTGCGGGGAATTCCCTTGGTCACACCATCCCAAGGGTTCGGCACGTCCGAATGGAACTGGTCTGGAAAAAGCCTGTGGACAACCCGCCAGGCGCGCCGACAGAGCGCAATGACCTTCTCGCCCTGCCGTGGCCGTGGGCCATTGGGGCCGTCGACGATCCGCTCATAAATCTTGTCGGCCGATGCTGGGGTGATCGCCTTTACCTTGCGGTCGCCTAGGCGGTCGCCGCGCTTCGTCAAGAGATCGGTGACGAGGTGCATTGTGAGCTCATAGTCAGGGCGAGTGCGGGCGCTTACTCGCTTCTGATAGGCCAGCGATTGCTTGAACTCGCGGAACAGCCAATCCACCGTTCCGAATTTCACGATGCCGGGGACGGGCTCCCCGCTTCGGATGGCGCGCCACTCGTCAAAAAGACCATTGAGGGCTGCTGCCCGACCCCCGTTGCCGTCCTCGCCGCACGCAATGACGTAGTTGTCGCCAAGCGGCTCATTCGGGATCGTGCATCCGAGATCGCGATAGTGCTTTGTGATGTAGAAATAGAAGCCAACCCCGCCGCTGGCCAGTTCTTTGGTGACGACGAAACGCGGCCGTCGGAGCGGCAGCATTACAAATCCCCGACCACGTCGGCTACGTGCGCCAATTCCGGCGGCAAGATCGCCTGATCCAGATCGTCGCGGAGCCATAGCCGTCTTCGTCCTTCGCAAACCCGCGGGCGAGGGTACTCGCTGCCGACGCGCGCTATGAATGCCTCAACGGAGGCCTCCCCACAATATCCCGCTGCCAGTTCGACGCCCATGCGGCGCGGCCAGCTTCCGGACGGGACAAGGGACGGGCGCGAAGTCATCTCGGCAGGGGTCCAAGCAGCGCTTCAATCGGGTCGACATCGCAGACGGGGGAGGCTGCCGACACGGAGCCGTGCACCTTGGCGCCGAACCAAGCGTCCAAATCCGCGAACTTGTATCGAACAGCCTTGCCGATTTTGAAGAACGGGGGACCACCGCCCGACAGCCGGAGCTTTTCCAGATAACTTTTGCTCAGTGCGAGGTGGCTCGCTGCGCCGCCCGTATTGGTGTAGTTCGATGGGGCGGTCATAGGCCTTCGCTCCGAGTGCTGTGGTGTAGCTGATTGTCCCACAAGAGGTGGGATCATCCTAACAAATTCAATCCGACATCGAACCACGCCGGAAACATTCGACGTAAAACAGATACTTCGGATGCTCGCTGGCGCGCTACCTTTCGTGCGCCCCGCGCGTTGTGGCATGGGGCTGCCGGGAAATTGGTAATCACGTCTAGCTTATCCATCATATTGCTGGCGTCGCGGCTCTCTGCCTCCGTGCGACCGCTCGTGGGTGGGTGCGCCACGCCGCTCGAGAGCAGACGCGGCCAGGGCGCCGCCGCTTGCCCGCGCGGCGCGGCCTCAGCCGTCCAGCAAGCCCAAAGCGGCTTTGTACGTGTCGAGATCGGCCTCGAATGCCGCAGCTGCGGAGGCCGTGGGTGCGGGTTCGATCGGTGGGGCCGCAACGGCTGGCAATTTCCCTGCGGGCTGCTGTGGCGCCCGCGCCACCGCAACAGGGGCACGTCTGGCGGCGAGACGGGCTTGCGCTCGCCGGCGCTGCGCTTTTCGGGCAGACGGTGCTTTCGCCCGAGGGGGTTTCGGCGCCGCCTTGCGCCGCTCGATCGGAATGCCGGGCGATCGGCAGTCCTCGCACCTGCGCGACATCTCCCGTCGACGTATCCGGGTCTTGGTCGCCTGAGTCTTAAATGCGCGGCCGCAATCGACGCAGTGGGTCTTCAGGTCGTACAAGGTGACCCAGCGGGGCTGGATTTCATATTCGCTGGAACCGACGCACGTGTACTTCTGGCCGCCGATTTCGAAATCTTCAATTCTCATAACGCTTCTGCCCAGGGCTGCCCCGACGGTGCGGGATGTGTGCTGCTCCCGAGAGAGCACACCCCCGTAGGGGTGGGAACAGGGGGAACCAGACAACCTATTGATTTCATTTACTTTTTCGCTCTGTTCCCGTGCTGCTCCCGTGGGAACAGGGGAACAGAGCCAATAGCAATGAAGTTTCAATGGGTTAGCTGTTCCGGAGGGGTGCTCACGGGAACAGGGGAACAGGCGGCGAGGCTGTAGGTCCATCCAATATTGGCACCCTTTTCTCGCGCGTCAGTTTGCCGAAATCCACCGTCAGGTGCTCGACGTTGCCGTCAAACGCTGCGTTGATCGCCTCTGCTCGATGCTTGGCCGCGGGAAGAGGGCTAAATCCGCTTTCGACATGTGCGGGGCAATCTGGCTGAAGTTCCGCCCGTCGCATGTGGCGCGATTTGCGGCGATCGTCGCTGCGATGATTTCCAGAAGATCCGGGCTGTCGACCGCGACCGCCCCTTTTTGTTTCAGGGTCACCGGCCTGAGAATGCCGATCAACTCGTTTTCGAAGCCGATCGACACGCCGTCATATTTGAACCAGATCGGTTCCCTGGTCTTCTTGCCGAGATTGTTTTTCCCGATATCGATCCGGACGTAGTCGAGCGGCGAGCCGTCAAACGCCCACTTCGATGGGTCGCTTTTCCCGGCATTGTAGATCGTCGCGCCGATGCGAATAACGCCAATCTGCGAGGACGCGCCTCGAGCCGAATCCATGTCGCCGGCATAGCTGTCCGACTTGGCCTTGTCGGGCTTCCTGGTGTGCGCATTCACGAGAGCAGCGCATCCTACCTCTTTCGCGATTTGTCGCACGTAGCCTAGAACGGCGCGCATTTGGACAGTCTCGTTCTCGCCGGCCTCATGCATCTCGACCAAGGGATCGAGTATCAGCATGTCAATTCCTTGTGCCTTCGCCGCCTCGATGGCGGCTCGAAGGTCTTTCCCGGGTCGCATGGTGCCTTCAAGCGTGCGCTGTGCCAGCATGAACGGGGCTTCTACCCCGGAATTGAGCAGGAGCATCGTTCGCCCGTTCTCGTCCTTCAGATCGTCAAACGACACCGTGAACGCCAGCATGATGGCGGTGACACGCCGTTTTAGCTCGTCCAGGTCGTCTTCTTAATTCCACACTGCGACCCGCTGGCGCTTCGGGATTTTGAACCCGCAAATGTCGCTGCGGCCGGCAGCCAACCCCACCGCGACCTGAAGCGTCCATGTCGTCTTGGCGACACCCGCGGGACCGGCGAGCATTGTCACCACGCCCCGGCACGCAAACCCCGGGATGACCCACGGCCGCGGGGGAATGGATGACGGCTCAAAGGGTGTCAGGGGTGTGAAGAACGAGGGGGCGCCTTTGTTGTCATTCGCAGGCGGTTCAATTGCGTTCCGGTTTTTCTCGGGTTCGGCAATCGTTGCCACGATTTCCTCCGACAGCGGGGGCGAGCTCATGGCTTGTGTTCCTTGTGTGTGGACAGCATCGCCTGCCCGTCTGGACATCTCCGCCGCTATCGCCTCTGGGATGTCGTCCTCGGCGATTGGCGGGCATTCATCGTCCGCGATCCATTCGCGCAAGCCGTCTATTGCGATCTGTCGATTGTCTTGAGAGAGCGCGACGACCTTGGCAATCACCTCCCGCAAAACCTTCCCTTCGTCGTTTGGCGCCGGGGATGGTGCTTTCAGATAAATGTACTCGAACACATCGGCTCGAATGTCCTTTTCGCTTTTCGTCGCCTTGGCTGTTGGAGCCGGATCGATGATCGCCGACATGTCCTCGAACCCTTCGCCCCCGATCGGCGTCCGGTTTCGGTTCCACGCCCGCGCGATGTCCCGTTGGGTGCGCTTTTCCGAGTGAAACTCCCACGCCGCGTAAAGCTGCGCGTATTCCAAGGGCTCAAACCCGTGGGAGCGAAGTAGACTGACGAGCGCGTTCTGACCGCCAGACCGGGACTCATCTTTCCTACCAGGGCCGCCTTCCCCGGTTTCCCAAAGAGACTTGAGCCTCGAGTCGCGGTCGCAAGCCTCCTCGAATTTGCGGCGCAGATCTTCGGGCAGATCGACGTAATCAACGCAGTCATGAACCAAGGCCCATCAATATCGAGAATGTCGTCCTTCGCGCCTCCGCTGCCGCTACCTGCGGGGGCCGCTACAGGCGCCGTCCACTCACCTAGCGCCTCGAGCGTGTGGCGGTTGTCGTTGCTCGCGAGCAACGTCGCCCTTGTCGGGACGCGGCCACGGGCTCGCTTCCCCTCGTTCGGGAGGTTGATCGTCCCAGGCAAGCGCATGACCTGGCAAATTGGCGTCACGGCACCATCGCCACCGAACTGACGAGCGATGCCGCGGGCCTGAGCCTCGCACCGCTCGCCAAATTCGGCGGCTGGGACCTTCTGTTGCAGGCTCCAGAGCAGTTGATGACCGCCGCCGGAATCAATGGCCACGCTCGCCGGCGCGTCCGCGCCCGCAAGCAGATCATCGGATAGCGCCGCTATGCGTACGCGTTCGCCCGCGAAGCTGCCCGCCTCCTCGAGCTTCTTGTTGGGGTCGAAATCCGCAGGGATGGCGCGGATTGCACCGATATCAAATTTCGTCAGCTTCTTGTGTGGTGCGTCGGGTTTCGGCTCGTTGACGCTGAAATAAACGTTCCAGTCTTGATGCTGCTCGATGTAGGTGGCCATCTCCGCCCACGAATGGGGCGCGAAGGTGCGGCCCTCGCAGAGCGGGTCCCCCTTGGGGTTCGTCTTAGTTGGATGGATGACACAAAGATTATGTCGCCCATCCGGATCGAGCCATCTCAGGAAATCGACCGCGGTTGCCGAGTCATGGCGTAGCGGCGCATCCACCTTGGCGGGTTCTGGCGCTGGCGGCTCCCCAAGAATGGACTCCAGTGTCTCAGTTCCCGACACCGCTTCCAACGGAGACGGATCCGCTGCCGGCTTGGGTTTCGGTGGAAGCTTCGAATTATGGAGCTCGGCAATCTTGACCGCAGCCGCAGACGGCTTGCGCCGCTCTTTCGGAATGGGAGCGAAGGTGAAAGGGAGTGCTTCGGCGCTGGCGGTCGAGCTGAGGGCGCTCATTATTGCACGCCTCCCGCAACGCAGGGGCCGAAAACATGAACCGGCGTCGACTTACGGCGCCACCGCTCGATTAAAGCAAGCCAATCGGCCGCGCGTTCTTCGTTGGTTTCTATCGTGGTGGCGAAGCGTGCGCCTTCGGACGCCGCAGCTATGCCGCACTGCGCCACGTCGTCTTGCCTGTCTGGGAACTCAGCGGACCAAACTGTGATGTGATCGGCATTCTCAACCGCCCATCGCACGGTCGCGCGATGATATTCGGCCACTCCCGGGGCTGGCCGCCGATCAGCACGAATTGTGCAGCTTAGGTAGGGGTGCTCTTGGGCGAACCGTCGCTTATGCTTTGGCAAGCCGTCGCCCGGCGCCACGAACACCGCGCCGAGAATCTTCCCTTCCGGCGGGGCATAGGTGAAAAACGTACAGCCTGCTTCTGGGATCAGGCCGGCAGCAGCGGCAACGATGGATAGTGGGGACGGATTTAGGGTGCTAGAGTCTTCTGAACATGATATCATTTGCCTTGTCACAATCTTCAATTGACCCGGCAGCGCGCGCTATTTGCCATAGCGTGGCGAACATGCCGGGTCTCTTTTTGACCGATGCACTGTGATCGCCGATGCACATGACGGGGGCTTCTCGTGAGCCTTATTGTTAGGATGCTCGGCCGAAGCTGAGCGCGGGGTGCGTTGTCGGGACGCTGAGCGGAAGCTCTACGACGAAAGAGGGGTTGCCGTGGTGCCGCTGGCCGGCGTGCGCGCCGCGACGGCAGCCGCAACGAGTTTCCGGGCATCGCCCAGAGTCCAGCGGTTGCTGCCGCCGGGCCCGACCTTCAACGGTTGAGGGAGTTTGCCGCGCCCGATCATCGTGTAGATCGAGCTGGGGGCGTAGCCCACCAGGAAACTCAGTTCACGAATCTCGATCAGCCGGTTGTCGGGGCCTACCCCGTAACTGGACACGTCGCGGTGTCGGGCGGGGGGCGAGGTGGTCGGATTCATAGAGGGAGCCTCCTTAGGGCATGTACAAGTGGCTTCCCTCCACGTGTCAGATTATCTCACTTCCCCAATAACTTTGCAAGGTCTTGTGCGGTTTGATCGTTGTTTGGAAGCACCAATCGCCGCGCAAAATGTGAGCGCGTTCAATTTATCCATCATCTGCCGACCTAACAATTTGTTCGGGACGACGCTTCGTCGCCCCCAAAGCCGACGAAGTCCCGCTCATTAAATTTTGGTAAACCTGGTTTCGTTGTCGCCTACTTGCTGCGAAAACAAATCTAATTCCGATAACGGGATCAACAGTCCGGCGCCACGTGGCGCGCTACGTGGCGCGCTACGAACCTATTGCCGCGCCGCCTCTCCTGCTCAAGTGCCAATTGTGCGGGGGTCGGCTCGCAAGAGGCCACGATCATGCGGGCGGGAAGTTCCCGGCGGGCGTCGAGATATTTATTTTCAGTCGAGTTTTTGTCGTGAATTTGAGAGTTGATTGGTCGGGCGCCGCGCTGCCACGGCCGAATTTTGCATTTTGCATGTCGTGAACTGAGATATCCCACGTCACCAAACAGCGCCGCCGATACGCTCGAGCCGACTGCACCCCATTGACAAAATCCACGCCTCAGCCATTTGTGGTGCATGTGAGCAATATCGCTCACTTTCGGGCTGAGGGGACCTAGGGATGAATGATCAGTTGACGAAGCTCTACAAGAAGCACGACGGCATCAAGAAGCTGTACTGGCTGGCGGATGAAAACGGCCTCCACCGGGAGCGTGACCGATACGACGAAGTGCTGGCGCCTATCGAGGAGGAGATCCATGCCACCGCGCCAACCACCGCCAAGCTGGCGGTGCGCAAGCTACGGGATGTAATAAGTTGGTCCGACGGCGCGCCCGGCATCGTCGATCCGGTGGAGCCGATAATCGAGGCGCTCGAGTTTGGTGTCTATGACACGCGGAGTGTCGTGGCGACCTTGAAGGGGCTCCTCGAACTGGCGGGCATGGTCGACCGGGAGACCATGAACGACGGTCATCCTATGGTTCCCATACTGCGGCAGGTCATCACGTATCTGTCGCGGCCGAAGCTGGCCGCTACGACCGGCGATCGGACGCCCACACCCGCACCGACAACGGTTGCACGGCCCCCGAAGAACGTGCTCGAGGTCGTAAAGCGCGCTGCGAACGAAGCGGCGTGATACTTCCCTTGAACGGGTCCGTAGTGAGATGCGGTTCGACAGCGGGGACGGCGGCTTGAGTGAGATCAGGTCGCCGTTCTGCGTTTGTGGGGCAGCCAGCCGCGGCCCGTGGGTCGTCAATGCGAAATGGGCACACCAAGGTAGCGGCCACTTCGAAATAGCGCACTGGTGCCCTCCCGCTAGGCTTCGTTCCTCGCCGCGGCGGGCAACGCGGCTCGAGCCGATTGCCTCGCATCGGGTTTCGTGGTCATGTGTAGTTTGTTAGGGCAGATGGGGGGAAGCGAAATTACTCGCCTCCTGCAGCCCTACGGGGGACGTAATGCGGGGGCGAATGATGGGCGCCATTGGTTGGACTATCTTGCTGGCGCTGTCGCTTGCGGTTAGTGGCTGCGCCACCCAACATCCCTTCATCACTTGGAACCGCCCCGGGGCCACGCAGGAGCAGTATCACGCCGACGAAGCGGCGTGTCGGCTCTATGTCAACCAGTACGTCACGATGTCCGGCGCTTCCCCTTTTGCGCGCGACGATCTCGCGTGGCACGTCAACTACGACTGCATGCAGGCAAAGGGTTGGGTGGAGGGTTAACTGGAGCTCCCGTGGCGGGTGGCGCCACCATCGGCGACCAACCACCTAGCGCAGCGCTTCCCATCCTGGAGGGTCTTCGATCGTCCATTTAGAAGTCTGTATACCAAAATCCTTGCACTGCCCACTTGCCTGATTGAACGGATGGCGAAAGTTCATTCCAGAGCGATTCCATACCTGACGCCGCGTCCGTTCGACGACGGATCCGGATGGTAATGTCGAACCGCAGTGGTCGACCGCCAACATGCGCGAAGCATGGCGTGCGCTCGCTACTCGTCGTATGGAATCGTCGGTGCCGATGCGCGGCCGAAATGGCAGGAGCGCGACGGACGGGAGAGCCTGACGGGCGCGCATCGGCGCGGATGGCGGCGGCCTGGACGCCCCGGGGGTCCGAAAAAAGCGACCTAGTACCGGTTATTATCGGTTATTAGAGACTTGGAAGCGGGGACATCTCATGCCTAAATTCAACCCATTTCGTCCGAATAGCATCGTAACTCAGGGGATGTTTTGCGGTCGATGGGATGAATTAACGGCAATCGAGAAAAGTCTATTTCAGACTAAGCATGGAAATCCAAAGCATTTTTTGGTGCAGGGAGAAAAGGGAATTGGAAAGTCATCTCTTTTACTATCTGTCGACCTGGTAGCCGAAGGGCACATCGCAACCCTAGACGGACAAACCCTTAGTTTCGTCGTTTCCTCAGTAGAATTAGTTGGATCATCTACCTATGAGGACATTGTTACTTGCATAGCCACGGAATTTAAATCGCAAGTTGGGCGAAGACAAAAAATTAAGGAACTCGCGCAAAAGGCGTGGGACTTTGCGAGCAACTGGAAGGTGATGGGCGTCGAATACAAAAAAGACGGAAGCAGGGGGAATGACCTGTCGATGATTGATTCCCTGTGCGAGGGAATGGCAACCTTCATTGAACAGGCGGGAGAAACCGTAGACGGGATCCTGATCCTGGTTGATGAGGCAGACAAGCCCGCTGAGGAGGCGAAGCTTGGCGAATTCTGCAAGATATTCACCGAGAAGATGACAAAACTGCGGTGCGATCGAGTGTGCATCGGAATGGCCGGGTTACCTTCATTGGTCAACAAACTAAGGGCCAGCCACGAATCGTCGCCGCGTATTTTTGAGACCTTCGCTTTGGAACCCCTGGAGCCCTCCGAATGCGAAGAGGTTATAAGACGAGGCCTCGCGACAGCGCATGAAAAGAATGGAACAGAGACAAAAATAGAAGATAGCGCAATGCAAACAATCGTAAAACTTTCGGAGGGATACCCGCACTTTATTCAGCAATTCGCCTATTCAGCATTCGAAGAAGATGCTGACGACAACATTTCCCTGGACGACGTTTATCATGGTGCCTTTAAAGAGAATGGAGCGCTTGATCAACTCGGGAAGCGCTATTTCACAGAATTGTATTTTGACCGCATCGCCTCAGAGGATTATCGAAAGGTTCTAAACGCGATGGCGGAAAATCTTGATGGGTGGATTTCTCGCGCAGAAATGATCAAGTCATCAGGCGTGAAAGAAACTCAGGTGACGAACGCTCTTAAGGCGCTAAGAGAGCGCCAGATCATTCTACCAAATGAAAATAGACAAGGTGAGTATCGTTTACCTACTAAATCATTTGCTGTGTGGATCAAGGCACTAAACGAAAAGAAAGCAGCTCTACCTCGTAGCAAGCCTGTCTTTTGAGAACGTAGAAGTCGGCGGCGGTTGTCGAAAATGCCGCCGCGTAATACAGGCCGCCGGTGCCGAGGCTGACGGACCAGACCATATCCTCAAACACGCCCCGATCCCGCGTGGGTGGCGGCGTTGCTCGTCGTCGGACTAGCGCCCCTCTGAACGGTCAATCCCACCGCCCGGTTCCGCTCCGCCAGCGCCCGAAGCGCCTCCGCGATCAAGGAAGGCGCCCGCGTTTTCGGGACTAACGTGCCGGCGGGCTCGGGGTCGTGGGGCAGGGGTAAGAACATGGGCCTACTGCTGCGGAGCCTGGTCTGCGGTGGCGTACTGCGGCGCCGTCATCTGCTGCCGCGCGTTCCGTTCGCCTTTGGTGAAGGCGTGATAGGATTTCGCGGCAACCATCCGCGTGGGGTTCCCGGCCATCGTATTTAGGATCCGATCGGCGCTGCTTTGCAGGTTCGTCGGGCTGAATGCGCTTGCGATGTTGCGAGGGTCCAAGCCGTTGGCCAAGTCCTTCAGCTTGCCAACGATACCGCCCACCGATGGCTGGATCGCATCTAACCCCGGCTGCGCAGCGCGTTCCGCCAAAGTCAGACCCGATCGAAGCCCGGATTGAGCTATGCCCACCCCGCCGGCCATCGGGAGGACAGCGCCACCAACGCCTTCCCCACCACCACGAACAAGGCGCTGCATGATCGACTGCGGCTCGCCCGCGGGGTCAACGAATTCGCGGTTGTACAGATCGTGGGCAGATGTCATGGGCGGCGAGTGCTCTATGCCGAGCCCATCCGCCACCTTGTTGGTGAGCCAGTCCGCGCCTTGCGCAAGCGCGTCGACGGGCAGGAAGGCGGTATTTCCTAGGCCCTTGTTGAAATCCTGCGAGCCCTTGCTCCACCACCCCGCGGCGCATCGCTGGCGAGATCGCCCGGCTGCGAACCGACCCCGGCTCCAGCATATTTGTCGATCGTGCCCCCGATCGCATCCCGGATTGAAGCCGGAAAGGCGCGCCGCTGTGCGGGCTTCTTAGCTGCTTCAGGGACAGCGAGTTCGATACATGGTCGACCATGCCTCCGAGGCCATCGTCGACCATAAACTGCGGGAGGGCGAGGGGCCGCCTTGGGTCGCGCCAACAGTTATCTGATCCCGGAGCGAATGCAGCATTTGCGGGATAACACCCTCCGGCTGCGCCGCTGATCCCGTTGGCGCTGCGGCCGTGCTCATAGCGCTTGGATCACCCGACCACGGCGCCGGCGCGTACGGGGCGGTCGGTGTAGTTGGGTCCGGATTGCTCGCGGCGGGTTGTGGCCACGGCGCCGAAGATGGCACCAATCGTTGCGCACCGTTGAACGGCACGCTGTTCGGATCGGCGCCGGGAACCATGGAGGTGTAGGGCTGCGGCATGGGCGACGGCTTTTGATTGAAACGCCGTCGGTGACACGGGCACGTACAACCGCCCTGATTATAGCATGAACGGGGCTGTCGGCCCAACCGAAACGCCCCACGCTCTGTGGTGTGGACCACCGACAGGACACTGCATAGTGTGCGATGACTCACTTCCCTTCGCGGAGGTGTGTCATGTCCGATTCCGAACAGAACGAAAGCGTCAACTCGAATGCCTGCGTCTGGCTTCAGATCTGCGGCAACTGCCTCGGCGAGCACTCCCAATCCAGATTTGCAGGTTGCATTGCCTTCGGATGGCGACGATGTGGACCAATCAGAGCGGAACAGAGCCTGGAAATCTTCGACTCAGAGCACTTGCATCATTGATTTTGGCGGAATCGCCTCCCAAAAACTCCGGCCCGTCGTTCTCATCGTAGAGGATGATCCGCTCCTGCGGATGCTTGCCGTCGAAGTCGTCGAGGAAGCGGGTTTCGTGGCGCTTGAGGTTGGTGACGCGGACGAAGCAGTTGCCCTTCTGGAATCCCGTCCGGATATCTCTTTGCTGTTCACGGACATCGACATGCCCGGAAGCATGGACGGTTTGAAATTGGCCCATAGCGGTGCGCGATCGCTGGCCGCCTATAAAGATCCTGGTGTTTCGGGCCAGGTTCGGCCGCAGACCCTCCGATCTCCCGTCGAACAGCTCTTTGTCGGGAAGCCATATCGCGGCGAGGCGTGATCGCCCAATTGCGCTCGCTGATCGGATTCCCGCAGTTCGAGTCAACCGAACGTTCGCTTCGGGAGCGCTCCGATGAGCTTTTTTGCTCAGACTTGCCGCTATAACGCGCTCAATAGCGGTTGGGCTCGTTATCACACCGCTCATTCCGGCCGGCGCCGCCTGTCTTTTGGCTGCGACTGAATAAATGGGCGACAGCATTACGCAATGCCCAAAGCGCAAATTGATCATGGCCTGCGGAGCAATCGACTGCTCGGCGCCCTGGAGCCGGCCAGCCGCAAGCGTATCGATCCCCATCTCGAGCCGATCGAGTTTAAACTCGGCGACATGGTTTGCGATGCGGGCGGCCTTCTCAAGCACGCCTATTTTCCCACAGGGTTCGGTTCTTTCGTTGCTGACGGTTCTGGAGAATGGCGCGGCAATCGAGACCGCCAATATCGGGCGCGAAGGCGCGTTCGGTCTTTTTGCCGCGATGTACAGCCGGGTCTCCTTCAACCGGTGCATCGTGCAACTCGCAGGGCCATACGGTTCGCTGCCCGATCGAGCTACTGCAATATGAATTCAAGAACAGCGAACACGTGCGCGATCTGTTCGTGAGCTATTCGGAGACCCTGCTTTCGCAGGTCCAGCAGACCGTCGCATGCAATTCGATGCACACGACGGAAGAGCGAATGTGCCGGTGGCTCCTGATGATGCACGATCGGGCCGGAGGCGAAGCACTCCCCTACACGCATGAATTTCTTTCGCATATTCTGGGCGCCAATCGGAAATCCGTGACGCTCGCGGCGCAGTCGATGCAGACGGCCGGCCTCATCAGCTACCGCCGGGGCACGATCCAGGTGCTCGATCGCGCGGGCCTGGAGAAGGCGTCCTGCGAATGTTACGCCATCGTCAAGGAGCGCTTCGACGCATTCCTGACGCCGCCCTCGACCGCGGTGCAAGGCCACAACAAGGGCCGAAGGCCGAACCTGATAACTCAAATCACTTTCTGAAATTTTGCTGCTTTGGTCTTGCGGTAATGAGGCGGAATCTGGCGGGCGGGGCGGGGGGTACGCCAAGGGTAGGCGGGGTATTGCCCTCTCGCTCGAGGGAAGGGAGCGGCCCAAGGCGCGACCACAGGGGCCATGCGTTGCGGCGGGAGCGAGCGGGCGCCAAGGGGCTTAAGCCGCGCGGAGAGGCGGAGCCGGGGGCGCCGGGAACTCGGCTGCAGTGGGGTGGCCGCTCCCCTCGCACGCGGACAAAAGAAACTCGCCGCACCAATCCAAGGCACGGCGAGCATGGGGCCGGCGAAACGGGGAGGACGGGCTACGCGGCCAGCGTTTCGAGGAGGGGCGCCACCACGGCCAACGGCACATTCCCGTCAATCCAAGCGGTGCTTTCGTCTCGTTTGTAAATCTCGAACGAGACAGGATCGGATGAGGCTTTCGCCACCTTAACCATTGCCTCTGCGACGGCCACGGGTACATGCGCTTCCAACAAAGCGCGGCCGGACCCCGCCAGATTTGAAAATGCGGGAACGGGTCTGGCGTAATCGAAGCCAAGGGATTGAAGATATCGCCTTCGTCTTTATCGGCGATGGGAGCGGGGAACGGGATGATTTCGCACATGACTGTTTTGCCTTTCGGGCAAGAGAAGCGTCCAGCGGCGAAATGACCGACAGTAGACGGCCCCGCGCATCTTTAGGCTTGCGCCCTGGACATGCACACGTGGCCGCTGGACTTGCTTTATGAAGCCGACTTCCGGTAACGGCATTCGGCTACTGTATTAGCGGGATTTCGCCCCGCAGTGAATAGTGGTCGCACTTCTGATCGTCACTGTCAAAGTGAATTTCTATCGACTTTCTCAATTCATCGCTTAAAGATACGCACACACGACAGGCTCGTTGTATCTCATAAATTTCCTTGAAAATAATTTTCATGTTTGATCGCGGCAAGGTTTTTACGACGATGAGATTAGCAACCGCTCGCGCGCCCTAATGACGGTCTTTGCCGACCACGGCGCGCCGGTAGGCGTCTCGACCTTCGGGCATTGAGCTCGGCCGCGGTCGGCTCGAGCCGACATTCTCAGCATTCCGCGAGCATCGGGGCTGAGCGCCTTTGCCCGTTCGATTGCGCCGGCTTTGTTGGCCGCGGCGAGTCCGGGTTGCCGAGCACTACGCCCTTCGCCTTGGCCGCAGCCAAGCCGTCCTTCGTGCGCTTGGCGATCATCTCGCGTTCGTGCTCGGCTACCGCCGCCAGGATATGCAGGGTCAGCCGATTAGCGGTTGGGAAGTCGCAGCACACAAAGTCGGTCTTGCCGTCCATCAGGGTGGCGATGAATGCCACGTTGCGGGAGAGCCTATCGAGTTTTGCTATGACGAGCCGGGCGCGGTGCTTCTTGCAGGTGGCCAGCGCCTCCGCCAGCTTGGGGCGGTCCCCGCGCTTCCCGCTCTCTATCTCGACAAATTCGCCCAGCAATTCCCATTCGCCGCCGTTGAGGTACTCCGCGACGGCTTTGCGCTGCGCATCGAGTCCATGACCGCGCTCGCCTTGCTTGTCCGTGGAAACTCGCAGGTAAGAGACGAATTTTCCCCGCATGACACCCTCCCGTGAGACACGTTAACGACCGTCAACATGTCACATGGAATGTGGATGGTCAATAGCGGGCCGGGAATCGCCTCAGTGCGCCCGCCACGGAACCAAGCGGGCTTGCCGGCATCTTCATACCGGCGGCCCATTGGACCAGTTCGCTGGCCCCGGTGCCAACCCCCTCCCTTTCACCGGCGCCGGGGCTCTCCCTGGGCGGCCGGCGTCCGGCAAGCGTCCCCCGGGGGCGTTCCGAAACGCGGCCTAACCTATTGATGGGATTGGAGGGCGATTTCGACGATTTTTCGGAATGCCGCTGAGGCAAAGGCAAATCAGTCTGTTTTGCAGACCGTTGCGTAACCACTCCGCCACGTGGCCCCACGGCGCAAATAGCTAAACGCTCGCAATCCATTAGGCAATGCCGGCGTGGCGGACCTTGGCGCGGGCCGGTCATGCCGCGGTTCTGCGCGGCTGCAATGCGTTCCAGCAAGCCTGAAACAGTGGCGGGAGGACGGCGTTCGGGCTACTGCTCCCTGCGGCGGTGCCGTTCGCGCGAATCGCGCGCAGAGTGCTTGCCGAAGGAGTTGCTGCCCATGTCCGCGCTCGCATCGCTGCTCCGATCGCTCCTGCCGCAAGCGGGGCAGTCCGAGACGACCGCCGCACAAGCCCTCATGCGCGGACTGCGGGGACGGTGCCCCAATTGCGGTCATGGGAAGATGTTCAACCGCTTCCTCAAGGTCGCCGACCGTTGCCCGGAATGCGGCGAGGAGCTCTTTCACCAGCGTGCCGACGATTTCCCCGCCTATCTGGTCATCCTCCTGGTCGGCCATATCGTGGTCTCGCTCGAATTGTTCGTCGAATCCGAATACGCGCCGGCGATCTGGCTGCAGATCGCCGTATGGGTTCCTCTCACCATCGGTCTCGCACTCGGCCTCATCCAGCCGATCAAGGGTGCGGTCGTCGCCCTGCAATGGTTCGGCGGCATGCATGGGTTCGAGCCCGTCCGCGCGCAGTCTCGCAGCCTCGCGCTGCAGAAGGCGCAACAGGCAACCACGCGGAACCCATGACACGGGTCCGGGTGCCGCCCGCCATGGGGGCGTTTGCGTAACCGGAAACGGACGCCGAGCGCGGGTGCCTTGCCTTTTCGGCGGCCTTGCCGCAAGAAAAGCGGCATCGCCGGGAGCGGGCGGTGGGCCGGGATTCCAGGATTTTTGATTATTTGGATTTTGCCATGATCGACTTCGCCGCCGCGCGCCGGATAATGGTCGACAGTCAGGTTCGCACCAGCGACGTTACCGATTTGCGCCTCATTGCCGCCATGCAGGCGGTGCCGCGCGAACGCTTCGTCCCCCCCGAGCAGGCCGATCTGGCCTATCTCGATTTTGATGCTCCGGCGGCAGCCGCCGAGGCCGGCAAGCCGGCGCGCCGCCTGCTCAAGCCCATGGTGCTGGCCAAGTTGCTGCAGGCCGCCGACATTCGTGAGGGCGACCATGTGCTCGATGTGGGCTGCGCCACCGGCTACTCGTCGGCGGTTCTGGCCCGGCTGGCGCATTCGGTGGTCGCGCTCGAGCAAGATCCGGGGCTCGCCGAGCACGCGCGCGACAATCTGAGCGCGCTCGGCGTGAGCCAAGCGCAGGTCGTGACCGGACCGCTGACCGACGGCTGGCCGCCGCAAGCCCCCTATGACGTGATCCTGCTCAATGGAGCGTCGGAGATCGCGCCAAAGGCGCTTCTGCGCCAGCTCAAGCCCGGCGGCCGTCTCGTCGGCGTGCTGGGCCGCGGGCCCGCCGGCAAGGCCATGCTCTACTGCTCGATCGGGGGAGAAAGCGGCGGCCGGCCGATTTTCGATGCGGCGGCCCCTTTGCTGCCCGGCTTCGCGGCCCTGCCGGCCTTCGTGTTCTAGGTCCTTACCCCTATTTCTTCAGCGTTTGGCGGGGGGGTGTGGCCGGAAAGCGCCAGCGCACAGCTTTTTCATCGGGCGGTTTTTCGAGGGGTTTCAAGCGGGCCGGAACCCCTCTAAGGTTGGGGCTGGCTGGGGGCGCTGTGCCGTTGGATGTGGCGGGCCGGCGTGGGGGTTGGATTGGGGTCAATGTCGAATCGTGCTGGGCGTCCGTGTTTGGTTGCGCGGGCCGTGCGGGTGGCGCTCATCGCCACCACCACGCTCACCGCTGCCGCGCTGGCCGGCGCCCCGATGCATCGGGCGATGGCCGACACGCTCGAAGGCGCGCTCGCTCTCGCCTACCAGAATAATCCGCAGATCAATTCGCAACGCGCCGCCACCCGCGCGACCGACGAAGGCGTCGGCGTGGCGCTCTCCGGCTATCGTCCACAGGTTTCAGCGACCGCCTCGCTCGGCGAGCAATATCTGGACACCCTCTCCAAGCCGACCGGCGGCGGAAAGCCCGAGTCGATCGGCACCATTGCGACCGCCGGCTATGGACTGACCACCAAGCAGACGCTGTTCAACGGCTTCCAGACCGCCAGCCGGACCCGGCTGGCCGAGGGGCAGGTTTTCGCCGCGCGCGAAACATTGCGCACCACCGAGCAGACGGTTCTGCTCAACGCCGCCACCGCCTATATGAATTTGTTGCGCGACGCCGCCCTGCTCGAGCTTCAACGCAACAACGTGAAGGTCCTGGAGGCGACGCTGCGGCAAACGCGCGATCGCTTCACCGCCGGCGAGGTGACGCGCACCGATCTGGCGCAGGCGGAATTGAGCCTCGCGGCCGGACGCTCCTCCCTGCATGCGGCCGAATCCAACTACATCACGTCGAGATCCGCCTACGTTCAAGTGATCGGGGTCGAGCCCGGCAAGCTCGCCAGCGCGAGCCCGGTCGATCGCTTCTCGCCGCCGAACCTGGCCGGCGCGCTCGCGCGGGCCGCATCGCAGAATCCGGCCGTCGCCACCGCCATGTACAACGTCGATGCCGCCGTCGAGCAGGTCAAGGTGCAGGAGAGCTTCCTTTATCCCACCCTGTCGCTCAACGGCGCCATGCAGAAGAGCTATGGCTCCGCGACCAGCCTCACCAACCTGGAATCGCTGTCGGGCTCGGTGACCGGCCAGCTCTCGGTGCCGATCTATCAGGGCGGCGCCGAATACGCCAACATCCGCCAGGCCAAGGAGACGCTGGGCCAGCGCCGGCTCGACCTCGATACGGCGCGCCTCTCGGTGCAGCAGAACGTCACCCAGAGCTGGGGGCAGCTCGAGGCCGCCAAGGCCCAGGTCGACGCCACCACCGCGCAGGTGACGTCGGCCGAGATCGCGCTCGACGGCGTACGCGAGGAGGCGCGGGTCGGGCAGCGCACCACCCTCGACGTGCTCAACGCCCAGCAGGCTTTGGTGCAGGCCCGCACCGCGCTGGTCACCGCCCAGCATGACCGGATCGTGGCCTCCTACGCGGTCCTGGCCTCGGTCGGCGGGCTTGCGCCGCAGATATTGGGCCTGCACATCGAGACCTACGATCCGATGGTGCACTATCAGCAGGTCCGCGACGTTTGGATCGGCGTGCGCACGCCCGACGGACGCTAGGACACGGTCCGCCGGCGCAAGCCGACATCCCGCCGTTTCTTTGATTGCTCGCGCTGCTGCGCCGCGGGTGGCGCCGAGCCGGAATTTCCGTGCTAAATCGAGACAGAATGAGCGCCGCGGCGGCTTGCGCTTCGAGCCGGGCGCACGCTCATGAAACCGCAATCATCTCGAGCAGATCGAGTTCGCGCGGGCCGCGCCCGATGCTCATAACGTTGCTTGCCTTCGAGTTGCGACATGCCATACTGCATCACGCATGCGGATAGGTGATTCCGTGGGTATTCGCTTGATCGGCGATTTGCCCAAACGCCAAATCGCTCGGAACGCCCGTTCGCTTCAAACGCCAGGATGAGCTCAAGCAATGCGAGCTTGAGCGGGACGCGGCAGATGAATCAGGCTGCAAAGGCGCAAGAACCTTCGATGGAGGAAATCCTCGCCTCCATCCGCAGAATCATTGCCGACGACGACGCGGCCAAGAGCCCGCCGGCTCCTCCCGAGCCCCCAAAGGCAGCGCCGGTGGCGGCTGCGCCATTGCGACCGGTCGCGCCACCGCCGCCGCCGGCTCCGGAATTCGTGCCGGTCCCGGTGGCAGAGCCCTCCGTCCATGAGACCGCGCTCGACGAGATGCTGGCCGAGCTCAATGCCACCCCGGCTCCGGTGGCCGACCCGGCCGAGGAAATGGCGTCGGACGTTCTCGACCTGACCGAGGCCATGGCGGCGCCGGCAGGCCCTTCGGCGCCCGGGTTCCGTACCATCGACGGCCAATCCGATATCGTCTTCGAGGACAGTCCGGAGCATTTTGCCGAACCGGATGACCGATCCCGGCTGCAATTCTCCGAGCGCGGCCAGCGATCGTTGATGTCCTCGGCCACCAGCGCGGCGGTCGATTCCGCCTTCAATTCGCTCGCCCATACGGTCCTGGTGCAGAATGCCCGCACGCTCGAGGATCTGGTCAAGGAGATGTTGCAGCCGCTGCTGAAGTCCTGGCTGGACGACAACCTGCCCGGCCTGGTCGAGCGGCTGGTCAAGGCCGAGATCGAACGCGTCTCGCGCGGACGCGGCTGAGCGCAGGCCGGCAGCGGCGCCCCTTGCGCGGTACGCGCGCCGCCGGGCAAGCGCATCCAGCTTGGCGCATGGGGCTCACATCCACTTCCTGGCAGAGGGGGTGGTGACCCGGGCGGGCGCGCGATCTTCCTATTCCATATCTTGCATATCACCGCCCGCGACTGTAATCCGCAGCGCGAGAGCCGCCAGCATCCCCTTGATCCGTCTGCATCCTCGCCGACGGCGTCAGCCGGTGCGATGGCTGTCGGCAGAGCCAATTCGCCAGCGATCCGAAGCCGAGCCACGATGATCGACAAGACCTATCAGCCGTCGAAGGTCGAAGGGCGCATCTATGCGGCCTGGGAGGAGGCGGGCGCCTTCCTGAGCGGCCGTCCGGAGCGGCGGGGTGCGCAGCCCTATTGCATCGTCATCCCGCCGCCCAACGTCACCGGCTCCCTGCATATGGGACACGCCCTCAACAACACCCTGCAGGACATACTGGCGCGTTTCGAGCGCATGCGCGGGCGCGACGTGCTCTGGCAGCCCGGCACCGACCACGCCGGCATCGCCACCCAGATGGTGGTCGAGCGCCAGCTCATGGAGCGGCAGGAGCCGAACCGGCGGGCGCTCGGCCGCGAGAAATTCCTGGAGAAGGTGTGGGCCTGGAAGGCCGAATCCGGCGGCGTCATCATCAATCAATTGAAACGCATCGGTGCCTCCTGCGACTGGTCGCGCGAGCGTTTCACCATGGACGAGGGGCTTTCGCGCGCGGTCGGCAAGGTGTTCGTGGAGCTCTATCGGGCCGGGCTCATCTACAAGGACAAGCGTCTGGTCAACTGGGACCCCAAGCTCTTGACCGCGATCTCGGACCTGGAGGTCCAGCAGGTCGAGGTGAAGGGACATCTGTGGTACTTCCGGTATCCGGTCGAAGGCCTGATGAACACCGCCATCACGGTCGCCACCACCCGGCCCGAAACCATGCTCGGCGACAGCGCGGTCGCGGTGCACCCGAACGACGAGCGCTACCGGCAACTGGTCGGCCGCAACGTGGTGCTGCCCCTGGTCGGCCGGCGCATCCCGATCATCGCCGACGACTACTCCGACCCGGAGAAGGGAACCGGCGCGGTCAAGATCACGCCCGCCCACGATTTCAACGACTTCGAGGTCGGGCGCCGGCATAACCTGCCGCTCATCAACGTGCTCGACACGGAGGGCCGGCTCGACCTGGAGAGCAACGCGGCGTTCCTCGCCGGCGCCAAGGAGACGGCCGGGCTGGACGAGACCATGCTGCTGCACGGCATCGATCGCTTCGTGGCGCGCAAGCAGATCGTCGAGCGCATGCAGGAGCTGGGCTTGCTCGAGAAGGTCGAGCCGCACACCCACATGGTGCCGCACGGCGATCGCTCCGGCGTCGTGATCGAGCCGTATCTCACCGATCAATGGTATGTCGACGCCGAGACGCTGGCGCAGCCGGCCATCGCGGCGGTGCGCGAGGGCCGCACGACTTTCGTGCCCAAGAGCTGGGAAGCCACCTACTTCAATTGGATGGACAACATCCAGCCCTGGTGCATCTCGCGCCAGCTCTGGTGGGGTCATCAGATTCCGGCATGGTACGCCCCGGACGGCAAGGTGTTCGTCGCCCTGACCGAAGCCGAGGCCAAGGCCGAAGCCGAGCGGCATTACGGCGCGCCGACGACGCTCAAGCGCGACGAGGACGTTCTCGACACCTGGTTCTCCTCCGCCCTGTGGCCGTTCTCCACGCTCGGCTGGCCGGACCAGACGCCCGAGCTCGAGCGCTACTACCCGACCGACGCGCTGGTCACCGGCTTCGACATCATCTTCTTCTGGGTCGCCCGCATGATGATGGCGGGTCTGCACTTCATGAAGGAGGTGCCGTTCCGCACCGTCTACATCCACGCGCTGGTGCGCGACGAGCGCGGCGCCAAGATGTCGAAGTCGAAGGGCAACGTCATCGATCCGCTCGAGCTGATCGATGAATACGGCGCCGACGCGCTTCGCTTCACGCTGACGGCGCTCGCGGCGCAGGGCCGCGACGTCAAGCTCTCCACCCAGCGGGTCGAGGGCTACCGCAATTTCGTGACCAAGCTGTGGAACGCCTGCCGTTTCGCCGAGATCAACGGCTGCGTGACGGTGCCGGGCTTCGATCCCAAAAGCGCGGCGCAGACGCTCAACCGCTGGATCGCCCACGAGACCGCAAACGCCGCGCGCGAGGTGACGGGCGCGATCAAGGCCTACCGGTTCAACGAGGCGGCGGGCGCGGCCTACCGGTTCGTCTGGAACATCTTCTGCGACTGGTATCTCGAGCTGGCAAAGCCCGTGCTCACCGGCGCCGACGAGGCCGCCAAGGTGGAGACGCGGGCGATGACGGCCTGGGTCCGCGACGAGATCCTCAAGCTGCTGCACCCGTTCATCCCCTTCGTGAGCGAGGAGCTGTGGAGCGTGACCGCCGAGGGCGGACCGGTTCGCGACAATCTGCTCGCGCTCACGCCCTGGCCCGAGCCGGCCGGGCTCGATGACGAGGCGGCCGCGGTCGAGATCGGATGGGTGATCGACCTGGTGGCGGCGATCCGCTCCGTGAAGGCCGAGATGAACATCATGGCGAACGAGATTCCGCTGGTGCTGGCGGGCGTCTCGGATAGCACGCGGACGCGGGCCGAACGCTGGGCGGACGTCATCAAGCGGCTGGCGCGCTTGTCCAGCCTCGCCTTCGCGGCCAGTCCGCCGCCGGGTTCCGTGCAGCTCGTGGTGCACGGCGAGGTCGCGGCCCTGCAGCTCAAAGGCGTCATCGACTTTCCAGCCGAGCGGGCGCGGCTGGAGAAGGAATTGGCGCGGATCCTGGCCGAGATCGCCCGCATCGACGGCAAGCTCGCCAATCCCGATTTCATCAAGCGTGCGCCCGAGGAGGTGGTCGAGGGCGAGCGCGAGCGACGCGACGAGGCGGAGGCGCGCCGCCGCAAGATCGTCGAGGCGCTGGAGCGCCTGCAAGGCGCTGGCCTGGATTGATATCGGCCGAACCCGATGCCCGATCTCAAGCTCACGCTGGCATGCTTCGACTACGACCGCACCCGGGCGCTGATCGACGGACGGGTGCGGCCCGCAGGGATCGATCTCGATATCAAGGTGCTGCGTCCCCGGCAGACGTTCCAGCGCATGCTGGAGACCCAGGAATTCCACGTCTCCGAATTGTCGCTGGCTTCCTATACGGCGCTCAAGGGGCGCGGGCAGTGCCCGTTCGTCGCCGTGCCGGTCGCGCTCTCGAAAATCTTCCGCCATTCCTGCATCTATGTCCGCACCGACGCGAACATCGCGACACCCGCCGATCTCAAGGGCAAGCGCGTCGGCACCACGCAATACGGCTCGACCGCGCTCGTGTTCATGCGCGGCATGCTGCAGCACGACTACGGCGTCGCGCCCTCCGATCTGCATTGGTTCATCGGCGGCCTCAATTCCGCGACCGAGCCGCCGCTCATCGCGCTCGACCTGCCAGGCGACGTCCGCCTGGAGTTTCTGCGAGCCGGGCAGACGCTCGAAGGCCTGTTTGCGGCGGGCGAGCTCGACGCCTTGCTCTCGATCTACATCCCCACGCTCTTCCGCGCCGGCTCGCCGCGCATCGCCCGGCTGTTTCCGAGCTTCAAGCAGGTCGAGCAGGACTATTACGGCCGCACCGGAATCTTCCCGATCATGCATACCGTGGTGCTGCGCGAGGACGTGCACAAGGCGCATCCGTGGGCCGCACGGAGCATCTACCAGGCGTTCCGGGCCGCCAAGGATATGGCCATCGAGGGTCTCCATGACACCGATGCGCTGCAGCTCTCGCTGCCCTGGCTCATCGATCACGTGGAGGAGGCGTGGCGCGTCTTCGGCAAGGATTTCTGGTCCTACGGGCTCGCACCCAACCGTCCCGCCCTGGCCGCCATAGGCCGCTTCGTCCACGAGCAGGGGCTCGCGCCGCGGGTGGTATCTGCCGACGAGCTGTTCGCCCCCGATGTGGAGTGAGCCGTCGGCCGGTCAGGCGGCGGCGAACGGCTTGCTCAAGAAGCGCGAACCCTTGAGGCCGTAGCGCCAGGGCTGCTCGACCGCCACGCTGATTCCGATGCGTGGACCGACGGCGATCTCGGGCACGGCGGTGCGGGCGCGCAATTCGAACCAAGGGGGTTCGAGCGCGCGTCCGTCGTCATCGCCGGTGATGCCGAGCGCCTGGCACAAGCGTCCCGGCCCGGCGCAGAGCAGACGTTCTTCCCTGGTCCCGCGCCGCCGCCGCATGGCGGGGAGCCCCGCGGTCGGCTGCAACGCCCGTATCAGGACCGCGCCGGCGCTGCCTTCCGGCTCGCAGACGAGGTTGAGACACCAGTGGATGCCGTAGGAGCGGTAGACATAGGCGTGGCCCGGAGGGCCGAACATCACGGCATTGCGCGGGGTGCGGCCACGATAGCTGTGCGCGGCCGGATCGGTCTGGTCATAGGCCTCGAGCTCGACGATGGTCCCGCCGACGCCGCGGTAGAGCAGCGTCGCGCCGATCAAGTCGGGCGCGACCGCGTGCACACTGCGGGCAAAGAAGCGCCGATGCAGCAATCTTGGCATGAGGGCCATTCTCGAGGATTTGCGGGGGTCTCCGACCAGCCAGCTTACGCCTGCCAGGTAAGGGCGCGACCGGGCAGGGGCGTCATCCGCGATCGGGCCCAACCAGCCACGGGACTGGCACCGTCCAAGTTAGTAGTTAATTAGGTGTGAAAATCTGTGGCGCATCGGCAACACCTCTGAAACATTTCAGCCACAGAGGATCGAGGTCGGTTCCACGCCGCGATTTGGCCATACCGTTCTCGGAGACGGACTGAAAGCCAAAAGACTGCTGCCCTTTTGGTTTTTCATGGTGCGGTGCAGCAGCGAGGCGGGGGCGAATCAAGTCAATGGACGCGAAGACCAACCTCAAGTCGAGGCTGCCCAGCCGGCATGTGACCGAGGGTCCCGAGCGGGCGCCGCATCGCTCCTATTACTACGCCATGGGACTGACGCGGGCGCAGATCCACCAGCCCTTCGTCGGCGTGGCCTCCTGCTGGAACGAGGCCGCTCCCTGCAATATCGCGCTGATGCGCCAGGCGCAGGCGGCGAAGAAGGGGGTGGCGGCCGCGGGCGGGACGGCGCGGGAATTCTGCACCATCACGGTCACCGACGGCATCGCCATGGGGCATGAGGGCATGAAGTCGTCCTTGCCCTCGCGCGAGGTGATCGCCGATTTGGTCGAGCTCACCATGCGTGGTCATGCCTATGACGGCCTCGTCGGCATCGCCGGCTGCGATAAGTCGCTGCCCGGCATGATGATGGCCATGTGCCGCCTGAACGTGCCGTCCATCTTCATCTATGGCGGGTCGATTCTGCCCGGCACCTTCAAGGGGCAGCCGGTCACCGTCCAGGACGTGTTCGAGGCGGTCGGCAAGCATTCGGTCGGCCAGATGTCCAAGGAGGATCTCGACCTGCTCGAGCAGAGCGCCTGCCCGTCCGCGGGGGCGTGCGGGGCGCAATTCACCGCCAACACCATGGCGACGGTCTCGGAGGCGATCGGGCTCGCCTTGCCGTATTCGGCCGGCGCGCCGGCGCCCTACGAGATCCGCGATGCCCTTTGCATGACCGCCGGCGAGCAGGTCATGGACCTGATCCGAACCGGCTTGCGTCCGCGCGACATCGTGACCCGCAAGGCGCTGGAGAACGCCGCCGCCGTGGTCGCCGCCACCGGCGGATCCACCAATGCCGCCCTGCACTTGCCGGCGCTCGCTCACGAATGCGGCATCGCGTTCGACCTGTTCGACGTCGCCGAAATCTTCAAAAGAACACCTTATATCGCAGATTTGAAACCGGCCGGCCGTTATGTTGCCAAAGACCTGTTCGAAGCTGGCGGCGTTCCACTGCTGATGAAAACGCTTGCTCGACCACGGCTTCTTGCACGGCGAGTGCATGACCGTGAACGGCCGCACCATCGCCGAGAATCTCAAGCGCGTGAAGTGGAACCGGGACCAGGACGTGGTGCGGCCCGCCGACAAGCCGCTGTCGGAGACCGGCGGCGTCGTCGGCCTGAAGGGCAATCTCGCGCCCGATGGCGCGATCGTTAAGGTTGCCGGCATGTCGAGCTTGAAATTTACCGGTCCGGCGCGCTGTTTCGACTGCGAAGAGACTTGCTTCGAAGCCGTCAGAAAAAAGAAATACAAGGAAGGCGAAGTGTTGGTGATCCGCTACGAGGGGCCCAAGGGCGGCCCCGGCATGCGCGAGATGCTGACCACCACGGCCGCGCTCTACGGGCAGGGCATGGGCGGCAAGGTGGCACTCATCACCGACGGGCGTTTTTCGGGTGCGACCCGCGGGTTCTGCGTCGGCCATGTCGGGCCCGAGGCGGCGGTGGGCGGACCGATCGCGCTGGTTCGCGATGGCGACATCATTGTCCTCGACGCCGACAAGGGCACGCTCGATGTGAAGCTGTCCAAGGCCGAGCTCGACAAGCGGCGCGCGGCCTGGAAGCCGCGCAAGCCGCAATTCACTTCCGGATATCTGTGGAAATACGCCGAGCAGGTGGGATCGGCACGTTCCGGCGCTGTTACACATCCGGGCGGGGCTGTCGAAAAGGCCTGTTATGCGGACATCTAACGTCATCCTCAGCATCGGTCTGCTGGGACTGGCGCTCGGCCTGTCGCCGGCCGCGAGCTTCGACGGCACGCGTACGCCCGACGGCACGGTTGTCGCGGTCCCGTTGACAGGCCCCGATGCCAATCCGGCCCCGAGTCCCGATATCGGCCGGGCCACGCCGCTGGCGGCGGTCCCGGTGGCCCCCCTCAATCCGCGCCCGGCCACTCCGATCGAGGCGTTCCGCTCCGGAACCCAGGCGTTGCGGGCGGGAAACACCGTGCAGGCGGTCAGCGAGCTCGAATATGCGGCCGATCAGGGCGTCCCGGCGGCGCAATGGAAGCTCGGCCGCATGTATGCGGACGGCGACGGCGTGCCGAAGAATACGCTGCGCGCGTTCGAGTATTTCAGCCGCCTGACCAAGGCACATGGCGACGATGTCCCCGGCACCCCGCAGGCGCGCTTTGTCGCCAATGCATTCGTGTCGCTCGGCCAGTATTATCTCGAGGGCATCCCGAATTCCGCGGTCAAGGCCGATCCCGAACGCGCGCGCGAGATGTA
The DNA here is from genome assembly GCA_963744275.1 of uncultured Alphaproteobacteria bacterium. Taxonomy (GTDB): domain Bacteria; phylum Pseudomonadota; class Alphaproteobacteria; order Rhizobiales; family Xanthobacteraceae; genus VAZQ01. The sequence continues at coordinate 60,159 of CAVUSX010000007.1, read as the reverse complement.
TTGGTATGCGGCGTCTTATTTCGCGGACCCCGATGCCCAGTACAATCTGGGTCGGCTTTACCTCGACCGCAACGCGGGCGCGCGCGACCCGCGCCAGGCCGCGAAGTGGCTGGGATTGGCGGCGCAGAAAGGGTCAATACCAGGCCCAGGCCCTGCTCGGCACCATGTTGTTCAAAGGCGATGACCTGTCGCGGCAGGCCGCGCTCGGCTTGTTCTGGCTGACGCTTGCCAAGGACGGGGCCGGGCCGGATGAGACCTGGATCGCCGAGACCTATTCGAGCGCCTTCGCGCAAGCCACCGACAGCGAGCGCACCATGGCGTACAAATACCTGGAGAACTGGCTCAAGGGCCGGCCCGAATAGCCCATTTCGGGCAGATCCGGCAGCCGGCTTTTCGTCGGCGGCGCCGTTCCGCGTCGGATTTGCTCACCCGGGCTCGATCTGTCTGGGCTCCAGCGCCAGCTCGGCCACGACCGGAACGTGATCCGAGGGTTTTTCCCACGCCCGCACATGCCGATCGATGTCGACCCTGACCAGCCGATCGGCTGCCTGTGGCGACAGCAGAATATGATCGATGCGGATGCCGTTGTTCTTTTGCCAGGCGCCGGCCTGGTAGTCCCAGAACGTGTAGAGGCCGCCGGCGTCGCTGCCGGCCCGCAGCGCGTCGGTCAGCCCGAGAGCGCGGAGGGTGCGAAACTTCTCGCGCGTGCGCGGCAGAAAGAGCGCGTCGCCGGCCCAGGCGGCGGGGTTGCGGGCATCGAGCTCGGCCGGGATCACGTTGTAGTCGCCGGCCAGCACCAACGGCTCCTCCAGCGCCAGCCGTTCGCGGGCGTAGCGGATAAGCCGATCCATCCAATCGAGCTTGTAGGCGTACTTTTCGCCCTCCGGAGGATTGCCGTTGGGCAGATAGATCGAGGCGACGCGCAGGACGCCGCGATCGATCGAAACCACCGCCTCCAGAAACCTGGCGTGATCGTCGCCGCTGTCGCCCGGCAGCCGCGCGGTCACCTCCTCGAACGGCAGCTTGGAGAGGATGGCGACCCCGTTGAAGGCCTTTTGACCGTGCACTGCAACATTGTAGCCGAGGGCTTCCAGGGGCTCCCGCGGGAAGGCCTCGTCGATGGATTTGGTCTCCTGCAGGCAAACGATGTCCGGTTGGCGCTCGGCGAGCCAGGCGAGGAGATTTTCCAGCCTTTGCTTGATCGAATTGACGTTCCAGGTTGCGACTCGCATCGATTCTTCGATCTGAACTGGGAATTCATCTATGGGCGATAGGGTGGCCGAACTGGGCGCGAGGAGTGCCCGGCGCGATCCGAAGATACGTCAGGATGATGGTCCAAGGTGAGGATTTTATGGGGTCTTTACGGCTACAAGGCACAAGGCCGGGCGTGCATTGTCAAGAAGGGTATGGTAAGGGTGATCGCAATAAAAGAAATAGAGTTATAGCAAAACTCGGTATCGGCGGGGAGAGCGCAGAGAGGGAGCCCGGGTGGCCACAGAGCCCGGTTTGGCGTCCACGATGAAGAAGCGGAATTTGGTGCTGGGAGTTGCCGCGGCGCTCGCCGTGGCGGCCGTCGTCGGGGTGAAGCTGGGCCTGCTTCCGGCCAGTTGGAATCCTGGTCGTCGCAAGGCGCGTGCGCGCAGGCGCCGCGCGGGCAGGCCGAGCGCGCGCGTGCCGGTCGACGTCGCGGCCGCGGTGCAAAAGCACAGTGCCGGTCCGCGTCGATTTGCTGGGCACGGTCACCCCGATCGCGAGTGTCGCGATCAAGCCGCGCGTCGACAGCGAAATCGTCGGCAGTCCATTTCCAGGACGGCGCCATGGTCCGGCAGGGCGACATCCTGTTCACGCTCGATGCGCGCGCGATCGAAGCGCAGCTCGCGTCAAGCCGAAGGAACGCTGGCCAAGGATCAGGCCCAGCTCGAGGGCGCCGAGCGCGACGTTGCGCCGCTACACCGACCTGGTCGCCAAGGGCGCGACCCCGATCATCAATCTGGACAATGCCAAGACCCAGGTCCGACTCTTCGAGGCGCCATCAAGGCCGACCAGGCGTTGATCGAAAATCTCAAAGTGCAGCTCGGCTATTGCACCATCAGGGCCCCGATCAGCGGGCGCGTCAGCATGGCGGCGGTGAAGGTCGGCAATTTCGTGCGCCAGGCCGACCTGACGCCGATCGCCACGATCATCCAGACGGCGCCGGTCTACGTCACGTTCTCGTTGCCGCAAAGAAACCTGCCCGATTTGCGCGCACGCGCTCGCCAACGAATCCGCCAATATCGAGGCCATCGTTCCCGGCGATCCGCGCAACAGCCAACGGCCAGGTCACCATGATCGAGAATACGGTCGATCCGACCACCGGCACGGTGCCGGTGCGGGCCACCATGCCCAACACCGACGAAATTCTGTGGCCCGGCACCCTGGTCACGGTACGGCTGACCTTCCGCGAGGAGGAGGCCGTGACGGTTCCCTCGACCGCCGTCCAGGTCGAGCCAGGCCGGGGCCTATGTGTTCGTCGTCAAGGACGGCGTCGCCAACGTGCAGCCGGTCAAGGTCGCGCGCACGCTCGGACTCCGACCGGTTCTCGAGAGCGGCCTCGACGGCGGCGAGACCGTCGTGACCGAAGGGCAGCTGCTGCTGAACGAACGGCTCGAAGGTCATCGGCGCGCCAAAGTCAAAGCCGGGGTCTTGATCATGAATCTCTCCGAGACTCTGCATCCGCCGTCCGGTGCTCACGACGCTGGTGACGGCGACCGTTCATCGTGTTCGGGCTCTTCGCCTACCGGCTGCTGCCGGTTGCGGCGCTTCCGGCGGTCGATTTTCCGACCATCGTGATCACCGCGCCATTTCCGGGCGCCAGCGCCGAAACCATGGCGTCGTCGGTCGCGGCGCCGATCGAGCGTCAACTTGTCGACGATCGCGGGCATCAGCTCGATCACCTCGACGTCGGCGCTCGGCCGCGCCAAGATCACGATCCAGTTCGTCCTCGATCGCAACATCGACGGCGCCGCGCTCGACGTGCAGACGGCCTTGACGGTGGCGCAGAAGCAGCTGCCGATCGAGATGACGACGCCGCCGAGCTTCAGCAAGGTCAATCCGGGCGACTTCCCCGGTGCTGTTGCTCAGCCGTGCGCTCGTCGACACTTGCCGCTATCGGTGGTCGATGAATACGCCGAGACCGTGCTGGCCCAGCAGATCATCGCAGCTTGCCCGGCGTCGCGCAGGTCGATGGTCTATGGCGCGCAGAAATACGCCATCCGCGTCCAGGTCGATCCGGTGGCCGCGGCCGCGCGCAATATCTCGCTCGACGACATCCGCAACGTCGTCGCCGCGACCAATTCCGAACTCGCCGGTCGGAACGCTGTACGGGCCCAACCAGAACGTCACGCTGGTGGCGACCAATGCGATGCGCAAGGCCGAGGAATACCGCAACGTGATCGTCGCCTAGCGCAACGGCGCGCCGGTCAAGCTCGAGGAAATCGCCCACGTCATCGACAGCGTCGAGAACAACCAGGTCGCCAGCTGGTTCAACGACAAGCGCGCGGTGGTGCTGGCGGTGCAGCGCCAGCCCGACGCCAACACGGTCGCGGTGGTCGACTCGGTGCGGGCAGCAGTTGCCGACCTATCCGCGCCCAGGTGCCGGCGGCGATCGATATGGAGGTGCTGGCCGATCGCTCGGTCTCGATCCGCAATTCGGTGAGCGACGTCGAGAGTCACGCTCGGCGATCGCCATCGCGCTGGTGATCCTGGTGATCTTCCTGTTCCTGCGCTCGGTGCCGGCGACGATCATTCCGGCGCTGGCGGTGCCGGTATCGCTGATCGGCACCTGCGCGGTCATGTATGCGCTCGGATTTCTCCATCAACAACATGACCATGCTGGCGCTGACGCTGTCGGTCGGCTTCGTGGTCGACGACGCCATCGTCATGCTCGAGAATATCGTGCGCTATATCGAAGGCGGCATGCGCCCGTTCGAGGCGGCGCTCAAGGGCTCGCAAGCGAGATCGGCTTCACCATCGTGGCGATCACGTTCTCGCTGATCGCGGTGTTCATTCCCGTCCTGCTTGATGGGCGGCATGGTCGGGCGCGTGTTCCGCGAGTTCGCGGTGACGATCTCGGTCGCCATCATGATCTCGGGCTTCGTCTCGCTGACGCTGACGCCGATGCTGTGCGCGCGCGTCTTGCAGCAGCCATCACGAGGGCGAAAAGCAGAATTTCGTGCTGCGGCATGTTCGAGGCGATGTTCAATCGCTGCGCTCGAGGCCTACGAATGGGCGCTCGACCAGGTGCTCAAGGCACAAGGCGATCACGCTCGCGGTCACCTTCGCGACGCTCGCCGCCACCGTCTATCTCTACATCATCATTCCCAAGGGCTTCTTCCCGACCGAGGATACCGGCTTCATCTCCGGCATCCACCGAGGCGGCGACCGATATCTCCTTCCCGGCGATGTCGGACCTGCAGGCCAAGGTCGCCGATATCATTCGCAAGGACAAGGCGGTCGACTACGTCAATTCCATCGGTCGGCGCCGGGCGGCGCCAACCCGACGCCCAACACCGGCCGCATGCTACATCGCGCTCAAGCCCGCGATCCGAGCGCGGCGAGAATTCGACCGCCGTGATCCAGCGCCTGCGCGTGACCGCCAATACGGTTCCCGGCATGGCGGTCTTTTTCCAGAACGTGCAGAACATCAATATCACCGGCCGCATCGTCCAAGAGCGAATACCAATACTCGCTGCAATCGAGCGACACCGAGGCGCTGTTCAGGCTCGCGCCGGAAATGCGCGACAAGATCGCCAAGATCGCCGGGCCTGCGCGACGTCAACACCGATCTCTACATCAAGAATCCGCAGATGAACGTGGAGATCGACCGCGAGAAGGCCGGCGTCTACGGCATCACGATCGATCAGATCCGGCAGGAAATGTTCAACGCCTTCGGCGCGCGCCAGGTCGCCACGATCTACACGCCGACCAACGATTATCAGGTCATCCTGGAGAGCAAGCCGGAATTCCAGACCGATGTCTCGGCGCTGTCGCGCATCTATCTCAAGACCGCGAACGGCATAGTCGGTGCCGCTGGACGTCGGTGACCACGCTCGTGCCCGGCGGTCGGACCGCTGCTGGTCAACCACCAGGGCCAACCAGCCCGCGGTCACCATCTCGTTCAATCTGGCGCCCGGCTTCTCGCTCGGCCAGGCGGTCGATGCGATCACGGCGATCGAGCGGGAAGCCCGGCTGCCGGCGTCCATCACCACCGGCTTCCAGGGCACCGCCGCGGTGTTCCAGGATTTGCTCGAAGGGCAGGGCGTGCTGGTGCTGGCGGCGATCTTTGCCGCCTATGTGCTGCTCGGCATTCTCTACGAGAGCTTCATCCATCCGATCACGATCATCTCCGGCCTGCCGTCGGCCGGCGTCGGCGCGCTCATCACGCTGATGGCGTTCAAGCATGGATCTTTCGGTCATCGCCATGATCGGCATCGTGATGCTGGTCGGCATCGTCAAGAAGAACGCCATCATGATGATCGATTTCGCGATCGAGCGCCGGCGCGTCGGCATGAGCGCCGAAGCGGCGATGCGCGAAGCCTGCCTGCTGCGCTTCCGGCCGATCATGATGACGACCTTCGCGGCGATTTTCGGCGCGCTGCCGGTCGCGATCGGCGCCGGCGCCGGGGCCGAGCTGCGCCAGCCGCTCGGCATCGCGGTGGTCGGCGGCTTGTGCCTGTCGCAGCTGCTGACGCTCTTCATCACGCCCGGTCATCTACATCTATCTCGACCGCGTCGACCGCATGCTCAAGCGCCGGCTCGAGCCGCAGCTGGAAGAGGTGCCCGAGCTGCATCCGCGGCCCGAAGTGGTGGCGGCGGAGTAGAGACGCCTTCGCCTCGGCCCCGGCGCGGATCGTGGCGGGGCCTTTCAGACGAATGCGTGATCCGGTGAGGGCGCTAGAGCGTGAAGCTGGTGCCGCAGCCGCAGGACGCCTTGGCCTTGGGATTGTTGACGCGGAACGAGGCGCCGATCAGATCGTCGACGAAGTCGATCTCGGAGCCGGCCAGATAGCCGAGCGAAACGCGGGTCGATCAGCAGCAAGGCGTCCTCGCGGCGGACCACGATGTCGTCGGGCTCCTGGGCGCTGTCGGTGTCGAACTTGTACTGAAAGCCGGAGCAGCCGCCGCCTTCCACGCTCAGCCGCAGCATGGTTCCGAGCGGCTCCCGGCGCAGGATTTCGCCGATCCGACGCGCCGCCCGCTCCGTGACCGTGATGTCGTCCATTTCAATCTGCCCTGTCGTCTTCAATTCGTCCTGTCGTCGGTCCGGGGGCTCTGCCGCAATCGCGCGATTGCAAGATCGCCCCAAGGATAGTTAAGTGCGGGCACGCAGCAACGTCAATCCGGAAGGGCGGCCGGCGGATCATGGCGGTCGAGGCCTTCATCGCGCGGGCTCCCTATGCGTCCGATCCGGCCGATAGCCGCGGCCGGCTCCATCCGGAGGCGTCAAGCCCCACGCGCAACGCCTTTCGGCGCGATTGCGACCGGATCATCCATTCGACCGCGTTTCGCCGGCTGGCCCACAAGACCCAGGTGTTCGTGTTTCACGAGGGCGATCATTTCCGGACCCGGCTGACCCATACGCTCGAGGTCACCCAGATCGCGCGCTCGCTGGCGCGCGCGCTCGGCCTCGATGAGGATCTGGCGGAGGCGCTTGCGCTCGCCCACGACCTCGGCCACCCGCCCTTCGGCCATGCCGGCGAACGTGCGCTCGATCGCTGCCTTGCGGATTTCGAGGGCTTCGACCACAACGCCCAGACCCTTCGGGTCGTGACCACGCTGGAGCGCCGCTATGCCGAGTTCGACGGGCTCAACCTGACCTGGGAAACGCTCGAGGGCGTGGTCAAGCACAACGGCCCGCTCACCGAGCGGTCCGGCGAGCCGAGCGGCCGCTATCGCCGGCGCGGCTTGCCGCATGCCATTCGGGTCCATGCCGAGAGCCAGGACCTCGAATTGTGGAGCTGGCCGAGCGCGGAGGCGCAGATCGCGGCGCTCGCCGACGACATCGCCTATGACGCCCATGACATCGACGACGGATTGCGCGCCGGCCTGTTCACGCTCGACGACCTGGCGGGCGTGGAGATCATCGGCGACATTCTGCGGGAAATTCGCGGCGCCTATGTCGGGCTGGACGCCGGGCGCGAGTTGCACGAGCTGGTGCGGCGCTTGATCACCCGGTTGATCGAGGATGTCATCGCGGAGACCGGCCGACGCATGCGGGCTCTTTCCCCCCGCAGCGTGGGCGACGTGCGCCTTGCCGGCCGACCGACCGTGGGATTCTCGGCCGCCATGGCGGCGGCCGACCGCGCCATCAAGGGGTTTCTCGGCGTGCACATGTATCGGCATGCCCGCATCATGCGCATCATGGGAGAGGCGGAAAGCGTCGTATGCGATCTGTTCGGCCGCTATGTCGCGTCGCCTGAGGTCATTCCGGTCGAATGGGCCCAGAATGTGGATGCCGGCGAGCAGCCGGGCCGATTGCGCCGGGTCGCCGATTTCATCGCCGGAATGACCGATCGCTACGCCCTGATCGAGCATGCGCGACTTTTCGAGGTGACGCCGGAGCTGCGGTGAGAGCCGCCGAAGGCGGGTTCAGGCCTGGCGCCGCAGCGCGATCGACGTCGCCTCCTGATCGAGCCGCGTGCGGAGCAGCTGCGTGATCTCTTCGTTTCGGCGCGGCGCACTGAACAGGAAACCTTGCATCTCGCTGCAGCCCAGCGCCTTGACCTGCTGCAATTGCTGCTTGGTCTCGACGCCTTCGGCCGTCGTCGCAATGCCGAGATGCTTCGCCAAGCCCGCGATCGCCAATACGATGGCGACGGAATCGTCGCCGGTCGCCAGACCGCTGATGAAGCAGCGATCGATCTTGATCTTGTCGAACGGAAAGCTGCGCAGGTAGCTCAGCGACGAGTAGCCGGTCCCGAAATCGTCCATCGAGATTTTGACGCCGAGCTCGCGCAGCCGGTGCAGGGTCGCCAGGGTGGCTTCCGAATTCTGCATCAGGACCGATTCCGTGATCTCGACCTCGAGCCTGCTGGCCGGCAGTCCGGCGGCCGCCAGAGCCCCGACCACGACGGCCACGAGATTCTGGTTCATGACCTGTATGGGCGAAAGGTTGACGGCGACCTTGATGTCGGCGGGCCATTGCATGGCGTCGGCACAGGCTCGCCGCAGGACCCATTCGCCCAAGGGCACGATCAGGCCGATCTCCTCGGCGATCGGTATGAACTCGGCGGGCGGGATCAAGCCGCGCTCGGGGTGCTTCCAGCGGATCAGCGCCTCGCAGCAGGTGATCCGTCGGTCCTCGAGGTTGACGAGCGGCTGGTAATGGAGCTCGAACTCCCCGTTGGCGAGCGCCACCCGCAGCGCCAGCTCGAGGGTCCGCCTCGTCTTCATCCGCGCGTCCATTTCCGGCTCGAAAAACCGGTAGGTGCCGCGTCCATCGGCTTTGGCGCGATAAAGCGCCATGTCGGCGTTCTTCAGAAGCTCGGTGGGGTCGATCCCGTCACCCGGCGCGAGCGCGATGCCGATGCTGGTATCTACGATCACGGCATGACCATGAAGCTCGCAAGGCTCCTTCACCACCTCGCAGATCCGCCGCGCCAGGGTCGCGGCGTCGTTGGGCTGCTCGATGCCGGTGTGGATGATGGCGAATTCGTCGCCGCCGACCCGCGCCACGGTATCGACCTCGCCAACGCAATCGCGCAGGCGCGCCGCCACCGTCTTGAGCAGCTCGTCGCCGATCTGGTGCCCGAGCGTGTCGTTGACGCTCTTGAAGTGGTCGAGATCGAGGTAGAGCACCGCCAGGCGCTTGTCCCGCGGCAGCTCGGTGAGCGCGTGCGCCAAGCGGTCGCGCAACAGCACGCGGTTGGGCAGATCGGTCAGTGCGTCGTGGCGCGCCATGTGCGCGATCTGCTTCTCGGCCCGGCGACGTTCGGTAATGTCCTCGTGCGTGGCCACCCAGCCGCCGCCCGCCATGGGATGATTCAAGACCGAGATGGTGCGGCCGTCGGGCAGCTCTATCAGCTGGCTATAGGTCTTGCCCTCGGCGATGACAGCCATCAAATTCTCGATGTAGCTGTCCGGATCATCCGCGAACATACCGTTGTCCCTGCGATGGAGCAGCAGCTCCCGCAGCAAGCAGCCGGGCTTGACGATCTCGGCCGACAGTCCATACATGTCCTGATAGCGGTTGTTGCTGATCACCAGCCGTGCCGAAGAATCGAACATCAGCAGCGCCTGCGACATGTTGTTGAGCGCGGCGTCGAACCGCAGGTTCTGGGCCTGCAGCTCTTCCTCGCGCTGGCGCAACGCCGCCGTTCGCTCTTCGACCAGTCGTTCGAGGCCGCGATTGAGCCGATCCAATTCCTCGATCATCAGCGCGATCGAGCGATCGGTCCGCCGCCGGTCGTGATGCGCCTGGTCGTAGGCGCCCGAGACCAGCTGGCCGAGCAGCTCGATGTCGATACCGCCGCACGGTTTGGCGGCCTTCGCAAGCTGTCTGGCAAAGAGGCTATTCACGAGGCGTCCCCGAATCCCCACGTCGAGCTCAGCGAGCGATACGTCCAAGATTCACTTTCGGTCGGCGGCCGCATCCGCGCACGACGGCCCGCCACGAGGCCATTGATGCACGGGCTGCCTAAGGTTTTACTTATCCGGCCGGATGGCGCGATTTCATCGTTAACGAAGTCCCAACTGCGGCCGCTCAAGCGGCATTGAGCGCCCGGTCCGAGCCGACCGCCTGGCGCACCATCTGGGCAAGCGCCGCCTTGCGGTAGGGCTTGGGCAACAGCAGGACGCCGGACGGCAGGCATCCGTTGCTGAGGATCGCGTTCTCCGTATAGCCCGAAGTGAACAGGACCTTGAGGGTGGGCCGGCGCCTGAGCGCCTGCTCGGCGAGCGCGCGGCCGTTCATCGCGCCCGGCATGATGACGTCGGTGAACATCAGCTCGAAACCGATGTCGCTGTCCACGATCGCGAGCGCTTCGGTGCCATTGGCGGCTTCGAGCGTACGGTAGCCCAGGCTCGCGAGCTGCCCGGTCACGTATTTACGGACCAATGCGTCGTCCTCGACCACCAGGATCGTCTCACGTCCGCCCTGCGCGTCGGGGGGTTGCGCGTCCGCCGCCGCGCTTTCCGCCTGAACCGGGGCCTGCGGCAGGAAAATCTTGATCGACGTTCCGCGCCCTTCCTCGCTGTCGATCCGGATGTGGCCGCCGGACTGTCGCACGAAGCCGTAGACCATGCTGAGCCCGAGGCCGGTGCCCTTGCCGATGCCTTTGGTGGTGAAGAAGGGCTCGAAGACCTTGTCGCGAATCGATTCCGGAATTCCGGTACCATTGTCGGTCACCGCGATCATCACGTAGCGCCCGGATCGGACATCATCGCGCGTACCGGCCGAATCCGCGTCCAGATGGACGTTGCCGGTTTCGAGCGTCAGTCGGCCGCCCTCGGGCATGGCGTCGCGGGCGTTGACCGCGAGATTGAGAATTGCGGTCGTCAGCTGCGAGGTATCGACCAGCGCATGCAACGCGCTCTCGTCGAGCAGGGATTCGATCTCGATTTGCTCGCCGAGCGCCGCGCGCAGCAGCGATGTGGCTTCGATGATGAGTGCGTTGACGTCGGCTTCGCGCGGACGCAGCGGCTGCTTGCGCGCGAAGGCGAGGAGATGTTGCGTGAGCTCGGCGCCGCGATCGGCGGCCTGGGCGATAGTCTTGGCGATCGATACGATTTTCGGATCGCCGGCGACCTCCTCCCCGAGGATCTCGATCATGCCGATGATGACGGTCAGGATATTGTTGAAATCGTGGGCAATTCCGCCGGTGAGCTGGCCAATGGCGTCCATTTTCTGCGATTGCCGCAGCAGGCGTTCGGTCTCCTTGGCTTCCGTTATATCGCGGTACACGACCACGGCGCCTCGCGGTGCACCGGTCGGATCGCGAAGCGGGCGGCCGTTGGCGATCAGGTGCAGGGAGGTGTCGGTATCGACCCGATGCAAGACGATCTCCAGATTGTCGACCGCCTCTCCCTTGATGGCGCGGGCCATCGGGGCCTCGTGCGGAGGAATCGGGGTCACGCCATCCGGCAAAAGGCGGCGGTTGCGCCGCTGCCACTCCCCCGAGCCGACGTCCTGCCGATCGCCGAACAGGTCTTTGGCCGCCGGATTCGCCACGATGATCTGCCCGCTTTGGTCGGCGACCAGCACCGCATCGGCCATGCTGGCGATGGTGGCGTCCAAAGTCATCTTTTGTCCGCGCAGCAGATCGGCGACGTGCTCGCGTTCGCGCAGATGGGCGTCCAGCTCCTCGACCATCAGGCAAATAGAGCGGTCGGTGCGGCGGCACTCCCGATCCGCCTGCTCATAGGCGGAGCCGACGAGCTGGCCCAGTAACTCGATGTCGATCTCGCCGCCGGCCGTGGTCGCTTTCGCAAGCTGTCTGGCAAGAAGTTTGTGCACGCGAATTATCCGGCGACCTCGGAGATCGTGGTGACGGTCATGGTCTGGTTGTGCAGCTCGCACACGCCGGACGCGCTGTGCGGGGAAATCTCGCCGTATGAATAAAAGCCCAGCCGCGAGACGTCGGCTCCGAGCTCGGCGTTGGCCGCCTCGACCTCGTCGATCGTGTGCTGGCCCATCAGGAGGCGACGGCCGATGCAGCTGACCAGCACGGCAACCTGATCCCCGTTGCGCGTTTGCGGGTTGCTGGCCGCGGCCTGCCGGGCGGCCTTGGCGGCGCCGGCGGCCAGACGATCGAAGTTGCCGCGCATCAATTGCGCGACCCAGCCCTCCGGCACGTCGCCCGCAAAGGTCATCGAGCGGGCCTCGTGGTCGACCGCCAGAATGGTGCGCACGATGTCATGGTCGGGTCGCCCCGGATTGCGAATGCGAAGCGGGAAGAGCAGGGCGGTGCCGGGCAGCCCCTTCACATCGTCCTCGCCGAGATAGCGCTCGTAGAGATCGAGCGCGGGCTCGCCGTCGAGCTCGAACAGAACGTTGCCGCGCGAGCGGGTGATCCGCCGCCGCGGTCCGAATTCATCCCAACCGCCGGCGCTGCCGTGCCCGATCCGGACCGAAGCCCCGTAGAACCCGACGGCGGCGACCGTCTGCTTGCGCGGTTCGCAGTCGGCGCCGACGAGGGTTTCCTGAAATTTGGCGCCATCGCCCGCCAGACCGCCGGTGACCGATACCCGCGGATCGACCGCGCTGGTCATCCCGGCGACAAGCTCGCTGCCGTTGACGTTCAGCCCGTCCGAGAGCACGAAGATGCCGGCCAGATCCTCGGCCGCCAGGCTGCGCCCGATCGCCTCGCCGCAGGAACGCGAATCTTCCGGCGCTGAAGCGGCTTCGCAGGCGAGGCGCAAGCGCGTCCCCTCGAAGCGCAGCGTCGCGACGGCGATTTCATCGTCGGTGACGTCGTCGTTGACGATCTGCCCGCCGGTGCTGCAGCCCAGGATGTGGGCGTTCGGGAACATGGCGCGCAGCTCCCGATAGCGTGCGCCGCAGGCCAACGCCTGACGGGCGCCGAAGAAGAGCACGAGGTTTTCCGAGCCGCCGTCGCCATTGCCGCCGCGCCAGCCGGACGTCTCGGTCCAAGACAATTGATGGGCATGCATGGATGACCTCTGGGTTCAAGCGGCCGATGAACATGTATGTCTACACGGGCAAGCTGAAGAATCAGTTATTGGCCAACCGCTCAAGATAAGCGGGCGAAATGGCTGATAGAACCGAGCATGGAAACGAGGGGGTTTGGGGAGGCTCAGGTTCTATACTCGAGCTTCGCGCGCTGTCGTCTTCGAGTTCTTCGACAATTCGACGAACTTCGTAGACCATTGCTTAGCTACTCGCCCCAGCGGTAAGTATTTTGACTTGGCTGCGAAATTGGGTTACCGGGCGGCGCCCGGCATCAGCTGTGGCCGGTGCGCCGAGCAGCGTGCCGATCTCGAGCAAGCCCGAGATCGGACGAACAAACCCACAGCGATGCCCAATTCTCCAAAGAACATATTCGCGGTCGTGCTGGACAAGATTCGCGCTGCCAACCAAGCGCTGGTCGCGGAGGGGCTGCTGCCCGACGGCATCGATCAAAGCCGCGTGCAGGTCGAGCCGCCGCGCGAGGCCGCCCACGGCGACATGGCCACGAACGCCGCCATGGTGCTGGCCAAGGAGGCCGGCAAGAAGCCGCGTGAGCTGGCCGAGGCGCTGGCCGCCAAATTGCGCGGCGACGACATCGTCGCGAAAGTCGAGGTGGCGGGGCCCGGATTCATCAATCTCACGCTCAGGCCCTCCGCCTGGTCGCAAGCGCTGCGCGCGGTGCTGTGCGCGGGCGCCGACTATGGCCGCAGCTCCGTGGGGGCAGGGGCCCGGGTCAATGTCGAATATGTATCCGCCAATCCGACCGGCCCGATGCATGTCGGCCACTGCCGCGGCGCCGTGTTCGGCGACGCGCTCGCCAACCTTCTGGACGCCGCAGGCTTCGCGGTGACGCGCGAATACTACGTCAACGATGCGGGCGCGCAGGTCGACGTGCTGGCACGGTCGGCGTTCCTGCGCTACCGCGAAGCGCTGGGCGAAGACATCGGCCCAATTCCCGAGGGCCTCTATCCGGGCGATTACCTCAAGCCGGTCGGCGCGGCGCTGGTGGCCGAGCACGGGCCAGCGCTGCTGAACTGGCCGCAGGAGCGCTGGCTGCCGCTGGTGCGCGCGCGCGCGATCGCGATGATGATGGCGGCCATCCGCGACGACCTGGCGGCGCTCAATGTCCGCCATGACGTGTTCTTCTCGGAGCGATCGCTCATCGAAGGTCCGCGCGATCTGGTGGGCGCCACCATCGATGAATTGCGCCGGCAGGGTTACGTCTACGAGGGAAGTTTGCCGCCGCCCAAGGGTGCGCCGGTCGAGGACTGGGAGGACCGTGAGCAGACCTTGTTCCGCGCCACCCAGTTCGGCGACGACGTCGATCGCCCGCTGAAGAAGTCGGACGGAACCTATACGTATTTTGCCTCCGACATCGCCTACCACAAATCGAAGTTCGATCGCGGCTTTCACGGCATGATCGATGTCTGGGGGGCCGACCACGGCGGTTACGTCAAGCGCATGCAGGCGGCCGTGAAGGCGGTGAGCGATGGCAAAGCCGAGCTCGACGTGAAGATCGTTCAGCTCGTGAAGCTGCTGCGGGCCGGCCAGCCGATCAAAATGTCCAAGCGATCCGGGGAGTTCGTGACGTTGGCGGAAGTGGTACATGAAGTCGGGCCGGATGCCGCCCGCTTCATGATGCTCTATCGCAAGAATGATGCGGTGCTCGATTTCGACCTCGCCAAGGTGATCGAGCAATCACGCGACAACGCGGTCTTCTACGTCCAATACGGCCATGCCCGCGCCCAATCCGTGTTCCGCAACGCGCGCGCCTTGCTGCCCGAGCTGCCGACCGACGCCGGGGCGCGCGCCGATATGCTGGCGCAGACGCCGTTGGAACGCCTCGACGACGCGGGCGAGCTTGCCCTGATGCGGCGGCTCGCGCTCTATCCGCGCTTGCTCGAAGCCGCCGCCTGGGCCCATGAACCCCACCGCATCGCCTTCTACCTATATGATCTTGCTAGCGAATTTCACGCGCAGTGGAATCGTGGGAATGATGCGCCACATTTACGCTTCATTATCCAGAATGATCCACAAATGACCTTGACACGTCTTGCTCTGGTGCAAGGCGTTGTCACGGTTCTGGCGTCCGGGCTAAGTTTGCTCGGTGTCGGGGCACCCGATGAGATGCGTTGATCTCGCTCGGTGAGGGTGGCCGCAGGCGACCTTAAGTGGGGACTCGTCCGGAACCCGATCGAGCACGACGCCAGTATCCGAATGGGATCGAGTATGGCGGACGACAACATTTTGCGCTCCTACCGATCAAACGATCTGGCGCGACGCGTGAGCGCGCCGGCTGCGTCGAGGGATGCGCCAAGAGACGTACAAAGAGACGCCCAAAGGGACGCGCCACGGGATTCCGGCGGCAGCGATCCGTTGGCGGAGCTGGCCCGCCTGATCGGGCAGAGCGATCCCTTCGCCGATTTTGACCGCAACGGCGGGCACGCGAGCGAACCGCGGCCGCGGGCGGATTCCGCGCCATCCGATTGGCGCAAGACGGCGGCGGCGCTGGCCCGCGAGTCCATGCGCAATCCGCCGGCCGCCGATCCGCATTTCGACGAGGTCGACAGCGCCATCGCGGCGGCCAAGTCGCTGCGGGCCCCTTCCGACGACCCGTTTGCGCGTCTCGCGAGCCACGTGTCCCAGCAGGCCCTCGATCATGCGGCCCCCGATCACGCGGCCTTCGATCATGCGGCCTACGATCAAGCCGCGGTCCCGCAGGCCGGTTACGCGCACGGCCCCTATGACGAACCTCGGGTCGACAGCCATGCCGACGACCAGTTCGACGACAGCCGTCACGCTGGGGCGCCGCCGGACGCCAACGAGAGCGAGAACTACTTTTTCGACGGTGCGCCGGCGCCGACCGACGATCGCTTTTATGACGACCCGCCGCGCCGGCGGGCAACCAATGGCATCGTCACCGCCATCGTCCTGATCGGCTGCGGGATACTGGGAACCGCAGGCGCCTACGGGTATCGAACCTATTATTCGGGTGCCCGGCCGACCGATGCGCCGATTATCTCGGCTGAAAAATCACCCAACAAGATGGTGCCCGCCGCGGGCGGGGGCGATTCACAATCCGGCAAGTCCGTCGAGCGGATCGGGGCCGCGAACGAGCGGGTCGTGGCGCGCCAGGAAGAGCCGGTCACGCTGTCCGATCCGAGCGGTCCGCGCGTGGTGCTGCCGGCGCCCTTCACGACGACGCCCGGGCCCAGGGCCGCTCGCGCAACCGAGCGCCGCGCAACCGAGCGCCGCGCTGCCGGCCGGTGTCCCCACGGAACCAAAAAAGGTCCGCACCGTGGCGATTCGGCCCGACGGCACCGCCGACCCGATAATGGTGCGGCCGGTGGGCGGCGCGGGGTCGCCCCCGCTGCAGACCGCATCTGCACCGTCAAACACCGCGACGCGCCAGCCCCCGGCCACGAAGCCGGTACCGGCCCACAATGGCGGGGGTCCGCTCTCGCTGGAGCCGCAAGGCCAAATCGGTGAATCCGCATCCTCATACCAGGCGGCGCCGCAGCGTCCCGCGCCGGCTCCGGCAGGCGCGCCGCGGCTGGCCTCGGTTTCGCCGGCGTCCGGCGGCGGCTATGTGGTGCAAATCTCCTCACAGCGCAGCGAAGCCGACGCGCAGGCCTCTTTCCGCAGCCTGCAGTCCAAGTTCCCCAGCCAGCTCGGTGACCGCGAGGCGATCGTGCGACGCGCCGATCTCGGCCCCAAGGGCGTCTATTACCGCGCCATGGTGGGGCCGTTCGGATCGGCGGGCGATGCCGACCAGTTCTGCGGCGGCCTGAAGGCCGCCGGCGGCCAGTGCATCGTCCAGAAGAATTGAGACCCGGCTTTCGGCGCTCGCCGGCGGCGGACGCCTGACCGGGCGGCTCGCGTGTCGCAGCGAGCCCGGGAGTCCGCTCCAGCAAGCTGTGCAAGCCTTAAGCGCGGCTGCAGCTCGCGGGTTTCACTTTTCCCGAAAATGCTCTAATGCCCGCCGATGACGGCACGCGCTTTCATCACCGGCGTCGCGGGCACCGCATTGACCGGCAACGAGCAGTCGTTCCTGCGCGCGGCGGAGCCGTGGGGTCTCATCATCTTCAAACGCAATGTCGAGACGCCCGACCTGCTGCGCGCGCTGGTCGCCGATTTTCGTGCGGCCGTGGGCCGCTCCGACGCGCCGGTGCTGGTCGACCAGGAGGGCGGCCGCGTGCAGCGTCTGGGGCCCCCGCATTGGCCGAGCTACCCGGCAGGCGCGCAATATGGACGAATCTGGGAGCGCGACCCGGCTTCGGCCCTGGAGGCGGCGCGAATGGGCGCGCGGTTGATCGCCGCCGACCTGTTGGGGGTCGGGATCGATGTGGATTGCCTGCCGATCGCCGATGTTCCGACCTCCGACGCCGACCCGGTGATCGGGGATCGTGCCTATGGGGAAAGCGCGCAGAAGGTGGCGGCGATCGCCGGCGCCATCGCGGAAGGGCTCATGGAAGGCGGCGTGCTGCCGGTTCTCAAGCACTTGCCCGGTCATGGTCGCGCCACAGCCGACAGCCATCATCGCCTGCCCACCGTCACGGCCGACCGGTCGAGCCTCGAGGCGGTGGATTTCGCCGCCTTCCGGCCGCTCGCAGGCCTTCCCCTGGGGATGACGGCCCATGTTGTTTTTTCCGCCTATGACCCGGTCGCGCCGGCCACGACTTCGGTCACAATGGTACAAGACGTGATTTGCGATTCGATCGGATTCGAAGGCTTGCTGATGAGCGATGACATCTCGATGGGGGCATTGTCCGGCTCGCTCGCGGAGCGCACTGGTGCGGCGCTCTTGGCGGGCTGCGACGTCATCCTCCATTGCAACGGGCAGATGGACGAGATGCGCGCGGTGGCCGACGCGGTCCCGACCTTGGGCGGCGTGGCGGCGCAGCGCGCGGCGGCCGCGCTGGCGGCGCGACGCCCGCCCGCGCGCGAGATCGATCTGGCCGAGGTGCGCCGCGCCTTCGCGGCCCTGCTGGCGGGCGGGCGCGCCGCCGGTGCCAGGATGGTGCTCTCATGATCGCCAACGCCCCCGGCGAAGTGCCGTTCGAGATGGAGCCGGCTGCCGGCGATGCGGCGGACGAGCCCGCATTGGTGGTCGATGTCGAAGGCTTCGAAGGCCCGCTCGACGTTCTTTTGATGCTGGCGCGCCAGCAAAAGGTCGATCTCGCCAAGATCTCGATCCTGGCGCTGGCCGACCAATACCTGACCTTCATCGAGGAGGCGCGTAAGCTGCGGCTCGAGCTGGCGGCCGACTATCTGGTGATGGCGGCGTGGCTCGCCTATCTCAAGTCGCGCCTGCTGCTGCCGGACAGCCATGCGCCCGAAGGCCAAACCGCCGAGGACATGGCCAACGCACTCGCGTTGCGGCTCAAGCGGCTCGAGGCGATTCGCGCGGTGGCCGAGCGCCTGTTCGGACGGCCGTTGCTCGATCGCGACATTTTCAGCCGCGGCCAGCCCGAGCCGATCGCCCACATCAAGCGCCCGCAATGGACGGCCACGCTCTACGATCTGCTCTCGGCCTATGCGTCTCAGCGGCAAAAGCATGCGCTCGCCCACCTCCATTATGCCAAGCGCACGGTCTGGTCGCTGGCCGAGGCCCGCGAGGTGCTCGAGCGCCTGATCGGCCAATCGGCGGATTGGTCGCGGCTGGACCAATATCTCATCGCCTATGTGGTCGACCCCAAGCTGGCGGCGACGGTGTTCGCCTCGAGCTTCGCCTCCGCGCTCGAATTGGTGCGGGAAGGACACGCCGAGATTCACCAGCTCGAAGCCTTCGCGCCGATCTATATGCGCAAGCGCGTCGCCGCCGGGGGCTCGGCCATGGCGGGCGCCGCGGCGGTCGGCGAGGACCGCCGGGAATAAGGAAATATCGGGAAGGGGAGGCCGTATCGATGTCGAGTTTGGCCAAGCGAGTGATCATGCCGAGGGACGAGCCACAGAGCGCCGAAGAGGTGCGACCGGAGGAGCTTCGGCTGCTGGAGGCGATGCTGTTCGCATCCGCCGAGCCGCTCGACGAGACCGCTTTGGCGGCGCGGTTGCCGGCCGGGGTCGACCTGCCGGCGGCGCTGACCCGGCTGCAGGAGGATTATGCGATCCGCGGCGTCAACCTGGTCCGGATCGGCGGCAAGTGGACCTTCCGCACCGCCAGCGATCTCTCCTGGCTGCTTGAGCAAGGAGACGATCGAGACCCGCAAGCTGTCGCGGGCGGCGATCGAGACGCTGGCCATCATCGCCTATCATCAGCCGGTGACGCGCACCGAGATCGAGGAAATTCGCGGGGTTTCGACCTCCAAGGGCTCGGTCGACGTGCTCCTGGAAACCGGATGGATTCGGCCGCGGGGCCGGCGCAAGGCGCCCGGACGGCCGGTCACCTACGGCACCACCGATACGTTCCTGTCGCATTTCGGCCTCGACGCGCTCGACGACCTGCCGGGCGTCGAGGAGCTCAAGGGTTCCGGATTGCTCGATGGCCGGCTGCCGCCCGGCTTCTCGGTGCCGATGCCGTCCGACGATCCGGCCTTGCGCGAGGACGAGGATCCGCTGGAGCCCGGCGACCTCGATCTCGGTCTGGCGCCGCGCCCGGAACCCACCGCCGAAGACTGAAGCAGCGGGTCGCAGGCCGCCGCATGGGCCCTGGACGCGATCGGTCGGACGCGATCCGCGCGCGATTGCGGTTAATGCGACCAAAGGCCGCTGGAATCCCGACTTTCCAAGGCCTTGGGGCGGGCGTTGCGACCAAGCGCGCCTGCTCAAGTGCGGGTGAAGTCCTTGTCTTTGCCGCTCCCCGGGCCTAGTTTCACGGTTAAAGCGAAGGCGGGTCCTGCATCCGGTCGCGGCATCGTCCCGAACGGTTCATGAAGGAAGCAAATCGGCGGTTCCGATTTGCTTGGCAGTTCCGTCGGTGCGGAGGAAAATCCGATGGGTTCATTCAGTATTTGGCATTGGATCGTGGTCGTGGTCCTGTTTCTGCTGCTGTTCGGCGGCCGTGGAAAGATTTCGGAATTGATGGGTGACTTCGCGCAAGGCATCAAGTCCTTCAAGAAGGGCATGCAGGACGAGGACACCGCCAAGACCGATCCGGTTGCGGATCCCAAGCCCATCGACCATCAGTCCACGACCGCAGCCGACCTCAAGCGGCGCGCCGAGACCGGCTCGACCTCCTGAAAGGGAGTGTCGGCGGCGCTGCGCGCGGATCGGCGGGGCAGGCGCCTTCGGTGCGCGGGGCGGGTGTGATCCCGAGTGATCGTGATCCCAGTGATCGTGGTCCCAGTGATAGAGTGTGCCGATCCGGCTGAACCCGGATTCCCTCCTGAACCAAAGAGCCGGAGCGGTTTCCGTTTCCAGCTCAACTGAAGGCGCTGTAGCGCGCGGAGTTGGCATCTCCATGTTCGACTTGAGTTGGAGCGAGCTCCTCCTGATCGGCGTCGTCGCGCTTATCTTCATCGGCCCGAAGGAGCTGCCCGGCGTCCTGCGCACGCTCGGGCAATGGATGAGCAAGATCCGCCGCATGGCCGGCGACTTCCAGAACCAGTTTCACGATGCGATGCGCGAGGCCGAGCTGGCCGACCTCAAGAAGGAGGTCGACGAGATGGCGGCGCATGCGGCCAACTATTCGAATTTCGATCCGCTCGCCGATGTACGCAAGGAGATGGAGACCGCGCAGCGGGACATCGAAGGCGCGATGACCGACAAGCCGGCGTCCGCCGGGCCTGCGGCCGACGCGCCCGCGGCGCCGGCCGAGACCGCGTCGCCTGCGCCAGCTGCCGTCGCGGAGGCGCCGGTCGCCGCCGCGGAGGCGCCGGTCGCCGGCGAGCCCGCCCAATCCCCCGCGGAACGCGGCAAGGAGCACGGCCGGGACGGCGCGGGGGGGAGCGAGCCCGCATGACCCACGAGGATATCGAATCCACCAAGGCGCCGCTGATCGAGCATCTGGTCGAATTGCGCTCGCGTCTGATCAAGGCGGCGGTGGCCTTCTTTGTGATGTTCATCGCCTGCTTCTTCTTCGCCAAGCAGATCTACAACATCCTGACCTTTCCCTATATGTGGGTGGCGGGCGCCGACTCGCGGTTCATCTATACCGGCCTGCTCGAGTATTTCATCGTGCAGCTCAAGCTGGCGATGTTCGGCGCCGCCTTCCTGTCGTTTCCGGTGGTCGCCTCGCAGCTCTACATGTTCGTGGCGCCGGGCCTCTACCGCAACGAGAAGCAGGCCTTTCTGCCCTATCTGGTGGCGACGCCGTTCTTCTTCTTCCTGGGAACCCTGGTGGTCTATTTCCTGCTGTGGCCGCTGCTGGCGCGGTTCTCGCTCAGCATGCAGCAGGCCGGCGGCGACGGGCGGGCCGCCATCGAGCTGTTGCCCAAGGTCGACGATTATCTCAACCTGATGATGCGGCTCATCTTCGCCTTCGGCATCGCCTTCCAACTGCCGGTGGTCCTGACGCTCCTGGGGCGCGTCGGCATCGTCACCTCGCAGCAGCTGATATCGAAGTGGCGCTACTTCGCGGTCGGCGCCTTCGTGATCGCAGCCGTGCTGACGCCGCCGGACGTGATCAGCCAGTGCTCGCTTGCCGTGCCGCTCCTGCTTCTCTATGGAGGATCGATCTGGGCGGTGAAGATCGTGGAGAAGAAGGTCGCCGCCGAGAAGGCCCGCGCCGCGGCCGGCGCCGCCGCCAAGCCGGCCGAGTAGCTATCGGGTATCATCCGGCCGGCTGATTTGTCATTGATCGATCTTCACGGGCCGAATTGTGCCGGCCATGACGCCGGATTCGAAACATGCATGACATCAAATGGATTCGCGACAATCCCGCCGCTTTCGACCGCGCGCTGGCGCGGCGCGGCCTGCCGGGCGAAGCCGCCAAGCTCATCGATATCGACGAGCGCCGGCGCGCCGCGATCGGCAAGGCCGAGGCCGCGCAGGCGCGGCGCAACGCCGCCTCAAAGGAGATCGGCGCCGCCAAGAAGAGCAACGAGGAAGAGACGGCGCAAAAGCTGATGGCCGAGGTGGCCGCGCTCAAGTCCGCGATCCCGGCCCTGGAGGCCGAGGAAAGGAAGCTCTCCAAGGATCTCGAGAATGCGCTGGCGCAGATCCCCAACCTGCCGCTCGACACGGTGCCGGAGGGCAAGGATGAGAGCGGCAATGTCGAGCATCACCATTACGGGGCCAAACGCGAATATGGCTTCGTGCCCAGGCAGCATTTCGAGCTCGGCGAGGCGCTGGGCGAGATGGATTTCGAGACCGCCGCCAAGCTCTCGGGCGCGCGTTTCGTGGTGCTGAAGCGCGGGCTCGCGCGGCTCGAGCGCGCGCTCGGGCAATTCATGCTCGATCTGCACACGGGCGAGCATGGCTACACCGAGGTGAACCCGCCGCTGCTGGTGCGCGATCATACGATGTTCGGGACCGCGCAACTGCCCAAGTTCAAGGACGACCAGTTCGCGGCCGTCAGCACCGAAATGTTTCTGGAGGCGCGCGATCAGGCGCTCGCGGATTCCGATCGGGGCGGAGCGGTCGATGCGCGGCGAGCTCACCAATAGGCTCTGGCTCATCCCGACCGCCGAGGTGCCGCTGACCAACCTGGTGCGCGAGTTGATCGTCGAGGAGGCCGCGCTGCCCCTGCGGCTCACCGCGCTTACGCCGTGCTTTCGGGCCGAGGCCGGCGCGGCCGGCAAGGATACCCGCGGCATGATCCGCCAGCACCAGTTCAGCAAGGTGGAGCTGGTCTCGATCACCACGCCCGAAGCAGAGCGCCGACGAGCACGAGCGCATGCTCGCCTGCGCCGAGGAGGTGCTGCGCCGGCTCGACCTGCACTACCGCGTGGTGACGCTGTGCACCGGCGACATGGGCTTCGCGTCGCAGAAGACCTATGACATCGAGGTCTGGCTGCCGGGGCAGGGCGCCTATCGGGAAATCTCCTCCTGCTCGGTCTGCGGCGAGTTCCAGGCGCGGCGGATGAGCGCGCGCTACCGCACCAAGGAAGGCCGTCAAGTGCGCCACCCGCACACGCTCAACGGCTCCGGGGTCGCGGTCGGCCGCGCGCTCATCGCCGTCATGGAGAACTATCAGCAACAGGACGGCTCGATCGCGGTTCCCGACGTGCTGCAGCCTTACATGGGCGGCCGCAAGACGATCGAGCACGCCGGATGACCGATCCCGCATGCGCATCCTGATCACCAACGACGACGGCATTCACGCCGAGGGGCTCGGCGTCTGCGAGCAGATCGCTCGCGCGTTGTCCGACGACATCTGGGTGATCGCGCCGGAATACGATCAATCGGGCGTATCGCATTCGCTTTCGCTCAATGATCCGCTGCGGCTGCGCGAGATCGGCGAGCGCCACTTCGCGGTCAAGGGCACGCCCACCGATTGCGTCATCATGGCGGCCCGCCACATTCTGAAAGGTCGCCCGCCCGACCTGGTGCTGGCGGGCGTCAACCGCGGGCGCAATGCCGGCGAGGACGTGATCTATTCGGGCACGGTGGCGGGCGCCGTGGAGGGCACGATCCTCGGCATTCCCTCGGTTGCGCTCTCGCAGGCCTATCTTTCGCGCAGCAAGCAGTCGCCGCACTGGGATACCGCGATCCGCTTCGCGCCCGACATCATCCGGCGCGTGCTCGCCAAGGGCATTCCCCGCGACGTGCTGATCAACGTCAATTTTCCGAACTGCCCTCCCCACGACGTCAAAGGGATCGCGGTCGCCACCCAGGGCCGGCGCCGTCAGGAGCGCCTGCAGATCGACGCGCGCGAGGACGGCCGCGGCAACGCCTATTACTGGATCGCCTACGTTCGCACGCGCGCCCTGCCGCCCAACGACGGCACCGACGTTTCGGCGCTCGCCGCCAACCGCATCGCGGTGACGCCGCTGCGCCTCGACATGACGGACGAGCCGTACCTGACCGAGCTCGCCGGTTTGTTCAGCTAGAGCGGTTTCGCATAGACCGGAAGCAGAAACCGCTCTAGCATTTTCGCATGGTCGCATTTTCGGACGGAAAACCGGGTCCCACTTTTCCTGAAAGTGCTCCAGAGAGGGCGCCTCGTGTCGAAGCAACCGGCGGGTGACGACAGTGTGGGCCGCATGCAGTTCATGCTCACGCTGCGGCGGCGCGGGATCGGCGACGCGGCGGTGTTGCGCGCCATGGACGAGGTGCCGCGCGAGTATTTCGTCGAGGGCCAGTTTCTCGAGGCGGCCTATGCGGACCGGGCGCTGCCGATCGCCTGCGGGCAGACCATCAGCCAGCCCTATGTGGTCGCCTATATGACCGAGCAATTGGACGTGCAGCCGCATCATCGCGTCCTCGAGATCGGCACCGGCTCGGGCTATCAGGCGGCGGTGTTGTCGCGGCTCGCCCGAGAGGTGGTCACCATCGAGCGATTCCGCACCTTGGCGGAGGCCGCCCGCGCGCGGCTGGAGACGCTCGGCTATCGCAACGTCGAGGTGCGGCTCGGCGATGGCCTGGCCGGCGCTCCCGACCGGGCTCCGTTCGATCGCATCATGGTCACGGCCGCCACCGAAACGGTGCCGGAAGCCCTGGTCGCGCAGCTCGCGCAGGACGGCGTCATGGTGCTGCCGCTCGGGCCGCATGCCAGCCCGCAAAATCTCGTTCGGTTAACCAAGAGCGAAGACGGCACCCGGCAGGAGGAATTGATCGCGGTGCGCTTCGTGCCCCTATTGCCGGGCCAAGCTCGTGAATTGTAAGGAGTTTTGCTCGAATTCGTTAGGGTTGAGACGAGTATAACCGCTTAAAGCCTTATTTACTTCCGGCCTGTTAACTCCAGTCGAGTTGTTGTTGCGTTCGAGTGGGCTGGACATGAATTCTTGGGCCGAGTTGTTGCGCTCGTCGTCATCGGTACGGGCCATTGTGCTGGCGCTGATCGCTGTCGGTGCCGCGGGTTGCAGCGCCAACTCCACGCGTTTCGGCGAAGCTCCTTATGCCTCGCGCGGCGGCCAGAGCGACGTCACGGGCTCGGTCTCCGGGCAGGGAGCCCCGGTTGGCCGGGTGGAGACGCACCCGCTGCCGCAAACATCTCAACTTCCGCCGCCGCCAGCCCGCGCCGAACCGGTCGTTGCCGGCGGCGGCCGCGGCATGGCCTCTTACACCCCGCCGGTCGCGCCGTATAATCCTCCTCCCGCCGCGCCCGCCACCTATTATCCGTCGTCGGCTCCCGCGCCCTACAATCCTGCGCCGAGTCCTGCCGCGTACAGTCCGGCCGCCTACAATCCGGCGCCGGCACCCTACCGACCTGAGATCACCGGATCGGTCGCGGCGCCGCCGCCATCGGTGGTGCGCAAGCCGACGTCATCCGGCCAATGGAGCTGGGATGGCGGTACCGCCATCACGGTCGCGCCCGGCGAGACTGTCGACACCATTGCCCGCCGCCACGGCGTTCCGCCCGCGGTCATCATGGAGGCGAACAACCTTTCGTCGCCCAATGCGATCCAGGCTGGCCAGCGTCTGGTCATCCCGCGCTACAATTCATCGGCGCCGGCGCCCGCTGCGGCACCGCCGCCGAGCCGCACGGCCGCGCTAGCGCCCGCGCCCGCGCCCGCGCCGCCCAAGCCCGCTCCCGTGGTGACGGCGAGCGTCAGCCCGCATGCGCCAGGCCCCATCAATTCCGGCGTGCACGTGGTCGCGGCCGGCGAAACGCTCACCAAGATCGCCCATGAGTACGGCAAGTCGGTCGCGGATATCGCCAAGGCCAACAATATCCTGCCCTACGCCAAGGTCAGCATCGGCGATCGCATCATCATTCCGGGCGCCCGCATCAGCAGCGCCGCGCCCGAGGCCCAGCCGGCCGCCAACAAGGTTCTCGCCAGCGCCGCCCCGGCGCAAAGCGCCAGCATGGTGACGCCGGCGGCCGATACGCCCGGCACCGACACCACCGCCAAAGCGACCGCCGAGGCGACACCCGGCTTCCGTTGGCCGGTGCGCGGACGGATCATCGCCGGATTCGGACCCAAGCCGAACGGCCAGCAGAACGACGGTATCGATGTGGCGGTGCCGGAAAACACGCCCATCAAGGCCGCCGAGGACGGTGTGGTGGCCTATGCGGGCAACGAGCTCAAGGGCTACGGCAACTTGATCCTGGTGCGCCACCCCAACGGCTATGTCACCGCCTATGCCCATGCCAAGGAGCTTCTGGTCAAGCGCGGCGACCAGATCAAGCGCGGCGAGGTCATCGCCAAATCCGGCCAGAGCGGCAATGTCGATGCGCCCCAGCTCCACTTCGAGGTCCGCAAAGGCTCGGCGCCGGTCGACCCGATGCAGTTCCTCAACGGCGCTTGACACCAGGCCGGGGAGCCGGGCGCCTACTGCGGCTCCGTCATCCGCACCCCGAGCCGTCCCGCCAGATCCTGCACGTATTGCCAGGCGACCCGGCCCGAGCGGGCACCGCGCGTGGTCGCCCATTCCAGCGCCTCGCGGGTGAGCGGCTCGCCGGCGAGCGCGATGCCGTAACGGGCCACATAGGCCTCCACCATCGCCAGATATTCGTCCTGGCTGCAGCGGTGAAAGCCGAGCCAGAGCCCGAAGCGGTCGGACAACGAGATCTTCTCCTCGACCGCCTCGCCCGGATTGATCGCGGTCGCGCGCTCGTTCTCCATCATGTCGCGCGGCATCAGGTGGCGCCGGTTCGAGGTGGCATAGAACACCACATTCTCGGGGCGGCCCTCGATGCCGCCTTCGAGCACGGCCTTGAGCGACTTGTAGCTCGTGTCCTCGGCATCGAAGGAGAGGTCGTCGCAGAACAAGATGCAGCGATGCGGCGTGCCGCGCGTCAGCGCCATGAGGTCGGGCAGGCTCTCGATGTCCTCACGATGGATCTCGATGAGCTTGAGCCGTGACGGTGTCGGCTCGGCTCGCGCCGCCGCGGCATTGACCGTGGCATGCACCGCTTTGACCAGCGATGATTTGCCCATGCCGCGGGCGCCCCACAAGAGCGCATTGTTGGCCGGCAGTCCGCGCGCAAAGCGCTCGGTATTCTCCAAGAGCAGGTCGCGCACCCGGTCGATCCCCTTCAGGAGCGACATCTCGACCCGGTTGACCCGGAAGATCGGCGCCAATCGGCCCGGTGGATGCCAGACGAAGGCGTCTGCGGCCTCGAAATCCGGGCTCGCCGGGACGGCGGGGGCGAGACGCTCGAGCGCCGCGGCGATACGCCCGGCCGCATCCGGTGCCGGCATCGGAAGCGGCTTGGATTTGCCCTTCCGCCGGGGCTTTTTGACGCGTTTGGCCATGGATCTGCGCTGCTTGCGCAGCACCCTTAGCGGGACGCCGGCGTGCCCGCAAGGTCGGCTGCCGGCCGCCAGTCGGCGGCCGTCGGGCCACGCGTTGCAATTGGGCCTCCGACCGCTATAGTCCGCGCCGATTTCGACCTGCACCCGGCGCATTGCAACAAGGCGCGCGACTGCAGGCACTTAGGGGATGATTGCATGTTCATAACACCGGCTTTCGCACAAGGGCTCCCGCTGGGCGGAAGTGACGGCCTAATCTCATTCATGGTGCCGATGGTCCTGGTCGTCGTGATCATGTATGTCCTGGTCCTGCGGCCGCAGCAAAAGCGGGCAAAAGAGCACCAGGAGCTGGTCAAGAACTTGCGGCGGGGCGATACGGTCGTTACCTCCGGGGGGCTCGTCGGCAAGGTCACCAAGGTGGTCGATGACGAGCAGGTCGAGGTCGAGATTGCGGATGGCGTGCGGGTGCGCCAGGTGCGCTCGATGGTGACCGGCGTGCGCGCCAAGGGCGAGCCGGTGAAGGACGACAGCAGCGCGAGCTGACCCGCGGCAGGTCGGTTTCGGAAGCGATACGAGGGCGGTTCGGACCCATGCTTTATATCTCGCGTGGAAAAGCGGCGGCGATCCTGCTCACGGCGGCCCTGGTCTGCCTGTGCGGCGTGCCGAACTTTTTCTCCGACAGCATGGTGCAGAAGCTGCCGGTCTGGGCGCAACGCCATATCGTGCTCGGCCTCGATCTGCAGGGCGGATCGCACCTCCTGCTCGAGGTGGATGCCAATGACGTGCGCCGGCAGAAGGTCGAAGGCTTGCGCGACGACGTGCGGCGCGTGCTGCGCGACGCCCGCGTCGGCATCACCGGCCAGCCGGTCATCCGCGGCAACACCGTCGAGGTGCATATTCGCGAAAGCGACCTGCAGACCGGCCTGACCAAGCTGCGGGAGCTGGCGGCCCCGGTCGGCGGCCTGCTCGGCGCCACCACCCAGCGCTCGGTCGACATCGTCGATGCCGGTGGCGGGCTGGTCCAGCTCACCGTGACGGATCCGGCCATCGTCCAGCGCATGCGCCAGGTGGTCGATCAATCGATCGAGATCATCGAGCGGCGCGTCAACCAGATCGGGACCGTCGAGCCGCTGATTCAGCGGCAGGGCGCCGACCGCATCCTGGTGCAGGTGCCGGGCCTGCAGGATCCCCAGCGCCTCAAGGATCTTCTCGGCAAGACCGCCAAGCTCGAGTTCCGCATGGTGGACATGTCGATGTCGGCCGAGCAGGCGCTGGAGGGACGGCCGCCGCCGGATTCGGAAGTGCTCTATGGCCCGGAGAAAGAGGGCCGGATGCCCTACCTGATCGAGAAGCGCGTCGTGGTGGCGGGCGGCGACCTCACCGACGCGCAGCCCGGCTTCGATCAGCGCACCAGCGAGCCGATCGTGCAGTTCCGCTTCAACTCCTCCGGCGCCCGCAAGTTCGCGCAGGCCACCCTGGAGAATGTCGGACGCCCGTTCGCCATCGTGCTCGACAACGAGGTGATTTCCGCGCCGGTGATCCGCGAGCCGATCACTCAAGGGTCCGGCCAGATTTCCGGCAGCTTCACGGTCCAGGGGGCGAACGATCTTTCGGTCCTGCTGCGGGCGGGCGCGCTGCCGGCCAAGCTGACCATCATCGAGGAGCGCACCGTCGGCCCGGGCCTCGGGCAGGACTCGATCGAGAAGGGCAAGCTCGCCTCCGTGGTCGGCTCGCTGATGGTGATCGTCTTCATGCTGGCGACCTACGGCCTGTTCGGCCTGTTCGCCAATGTCGCGGTCGCGATCAATGTCGGGATGATCTTCGGGCTCTTGTCGCTGCTCGGCGCCACGCTCACGCTCCCGGGCATCGCCGGCATCGTGCTGACCGTCGGCATCGCGGTCAATTCCAACGTGCTGATCTATGAACGCATCCGCGAGGAGGTGCGCAACGGCCGCACCCCGATCACCGCCATCGATGCCGGCTTCACCAAGGCGCTCGCCACCATCCTGGATTCGAACATCACCACCTTCATCGCGGCCGCGGTGCTGTTCTTCATCGGCACCGGGCCGGTGCAGGGCTTCGCCGTGACGCTCGGCATCGGCATCATCACGACGGTGTTCACCGCCTTCACCATGACGCGGCTGATCGTCGCCTATTGGGTGCGCTGGCAACGCCCGCAGACCGTGCCGATCTGAATCGGCCGGCATCAGAAAGAAGATCCGTGCGCCTGCTTCGCATAGTACCGGACGATACCAAATTCGATTTCATGCGCTTTCGGCGCGTGAGCTTTCCGATCTCGGCCATGCTGTCGATCGTCGCCATCCTGCTCTATTTCTTTCACGGGTTGAATTTCGGCATCGATTTCGTCGGCGGCACGCTGATCGAGGTGCAGTCGAAGGCCGGGCCGGCCGACATCGCCAAGATGCGAGGCGCCATCGAAGGGCTCGGCCTCGGCGAGGCCCAGCTGCAGCAGTTCGGCGCCCCGACCGACGTCCTCATCCGCATCCCGCAGCAGGCGGGCGGCGACGAGGCCCAGCAGGCGGCCGTCGCCAAGGTGCGCGGGGCGCTCGGCGACGAGGTCGATTACCGGCGGGTCGAGGTGGTGGGAGGACGCATCTCCACCGAGCAGATGGCCAAGGGCACGATCGGCCTGATGGTGGCGATCATGTGCATCCTGGTCTATCTCTGGTTCCGGTTCGAGTGGCAGTTCGCGCTCGGCGCCATGATCGCGAACGTGCACGATCTGGTGCTGACCATCGGCTTCATGTCGCTGACGCAGATCGATTTCGACCTCACCAGCATCGCGGCGCTGCTCACCATCCTGGGCTACTCGCTCAACGATACGGTGGTGATCTACGACCGTATCCGCGAGATGCTGCGGCGCTACAAGAAGATGCCGATGCCGGACCTGCTCAACGTCTCGGTCAACTCGACCTTGTCGCGCTCCATCATCACGCACGTGACGGTGACGTTGGCGCTGCTCGCGCTGTTGCTGTTCGGGCCGCAGGCGATTCACAGCTTCACCGCCACCATGATGTTCGGCGTGGTGCTGGTCGGCACCTACACGTCGGTCTTCATCGCGGCGCCGGTGCTGATCTATCTCGGGGTCGGCACGTCGCGGATCGCGACCGAGGAAGAGCCGCGCACGAGCCCGACGCCGGCGCGTACGCGGGCGTGAGCTCGCCGGCGTCCGCCGAGCGGCCGCATCTGCCCTATCCGGCGCCGATCGACGCCTATGGCAAAGGCGGGTTCCG
This sequence comes from uncultured Alphaproteobacteria bacterium, assembly GCA_963744275.1. GTDB lineage: Bacteria > Pseudomonadota > Alphaproteobacteria > Rhizobiales > Xanthobacteraceae > VAZQ01. Next base: position 30,001 of record CAVUSX010000007.1, on the reverse strand, counting down.
CTTCGCCGGAGTGTCGCATCGCGGCTCGCTCATGTGCCTGCCGGACGGAATCTGGGCCTGGCCGGTGGCGGCTCCCGACGAGGTCACGGCACAGACGCTGGCGCAAGTCTTCGCTGCGGCCGCGCGTCTCGACCTGTTCCTTCTCGGCACCGGCCGCGATTTCTGGATGGCTCCGCCGGCGCTGCGCGAGTGTTTTCGCGCGCAGGCGCTCAAATGGGAGGCGATGCCCACCAGCGCGGCCATTCGCACCTACAATGTGCTGGTCGCCGAGGGACGCCGGGTGGGGGCGGGCCTCATCGCGGTGGCGTAGCGCAGGCCCCGCGCGCGAAAGTTCGGGCGCATTGGTGGCCGGCGCCGGCCCCGCTGAGGTTGCGTCATGCAGGATTCGTCCGCCTATTGCGAGGCGCTGGTGCGGGCGGCCGACAAGGATCGCTTTCTCGCCGCCTTGTTCGCCCCGGCCGAGCATCGCGGCGCGCTCCATGCGCTCTATGCCTTCAATGTCGAGATCGTGCGGGTGCGCGAGAGCATTCACGAGCCGCTGGCCGGCGAGATCAGGCTGCAATGGTGGAACGATGCGATCGCCGGCAAAGCCGCCGGCGATGTGGCGGCCAATCCGGTGGCGGCGGCCCTGCTGGCGGCGGTGGCGCGCTACCGGTTGCCGCGCGAGCTGCTGACCGGCTTGATCGCAGCGCGCCGCTTCGATCTCTACGACGATCCGATGGCGAGGCTCACCGACTTCGACGACTATGCGGGCGCCACCTCGTCCGCCGTCATGGAGCTCGCGGCCCGTATTCTCGGCGGTGACGACATGCCGGGCCTCGCCCGGGTGGCGCTTCACGCCGGTCTCGGCCACGCGATCGCCGGCCTGCTCCAGGCTTTTCCGTTTCATGCGGCGCGCGGCCAGCTCTTCCTGCCGCTCGAGGTTCTGGAGCGGCATGGCGCGGACCGGCGGGTGGTCGAGGCCAAGCCGGCGACGCCGGAATTGCGCGCCGCCTTGGCCGAGATGCGGCAGCGGGCGCGCGAGCACCTCGCGCAGGCGGCGCATGCGGTCGGCGACATTCCGGCGGCGGTGCTGCCGGCGCTGCTTCCGGCCGCGCTCGCGCCGCCGCTGCTCGAGCGCATGGAGCGGGCGGACTACGATCCCTTCGTGCCGCTCGAGACGGCGCAATGGCGGCGGCAATGGCGGCTGTGGCGGGCGGCCGGGCGGCCGCGGCGGATATTCTCGTGAGGGCGTGCTCGGCTGCCCTCAGAACGCAAATCGATCGAGCAAATTTCGCCGATCGGCCAGGATGCGTTGGATCAGCGCCCGTTCCCGGTCGTTCCCGATCAAGTCGTCGATCAGGTCGATTTGGTTCATGGCGACGAGCTGCAGGATTTCGTTGCGGATCTCGCCGCTCGGGCGCCGCGGCAGCTCTTCGGTGACCTGCAGATGCTCGGGTGGCTTGAGTCCCTTGGGCCCGTCGCCGCCCGCCATGTAGTCGCGCAGCGCCCGCTCCGACAGCGCCGGGCCGCCCTCCACGAACGCATAGAGGCCGGTGCCGGCGCGCCGATCCGGATAGGCCACGATGGCGACCTCGCGCACCTGCGGATGCGTCTTGAGGCGCGCCGCGATGCGCGGCGCGTCGTAGACCAGGCGCGGGCCGCCGCCCTCGCGGTCGGTGAAGCGCAGGATGTCGCGCGTCACCCATTGGTAGACGCGCTTGCCGGTCGCCATCCACAGCCGGGTGAACAGGCTCTTGCGCGCGAGCACGCGCCGCTCGGCGGCGCTGATCGCCTCGGGCGCATAGCGCAGCTTGTGCTTCAATAAATGCCGCAGATCCTCATAGGCGGCGATCCGGAACAGGAGGTTGCGGCTCTTGAACTTGAAGGCGAGCTGAAAATCGGTGACGTAGGCGCGCCCGTCGCTGCCGCGCAACCAGTTCTGCTCCTTGGCGAGGTCGTTGTGGCAAATGCCGGCGCGGTGCAACTTGCGCAGGACCGACTTGGCGGAGCGGAAATAGGCGCGGTCACCGTAGGGCTTGGCCAGGTGCAGCGCGACGCCGTCGATCCAGCCGCGTACCAGCACGCGTCGCCCGGCAAAGCAGAGCGGCGGCGCCACCCCGAGCGCTGCTGCGGCGGCGAGGGCTCGCTGCTCGCGGCCGAACAGATGGCGCGCGAGCAGGAAGCTCCACCACGGAACCGCATCGATGCGCCGCAGCACGGCCTCGACCTCGCGGCCGTCGGTACGGAAGCGGCCGCGCTCCACCGTCGAGAGCACGTCCCGCTTGAGCACCACGCCGGTCTGCCAGCGTCCTTCGATTTCGCGCGGTATCGGCATCGGGCGATTGTCTAGCACGAGGGGCAAAACCGGGTGCCGTTATTCCGCCGCCAGCGCATGGTCCCCGCCGGCGATCCACAGCGCGAGATCGCCGAGCGCGCGGCGGCTGATGGCGCCCTTGCGGGCCAGCGTCTTGGCGGTTCCGCGCAGCCTGGTGCCGTCCGCGGCCCGGGTCGGCGATTGGGCGAGCGGCGGGAAAAGCCCGAAATTGATGTTCATGGGCTGATAGGAGCGCGGACCGGCGTCGATGGTCTCCAGATGACCGCCGGTGATGTGTCCGAGCAACGCCCCATGGGCCGTGGTCGGGGGCGGCGGCGCCAAGGGCTTCGCCAGCCGCTCAGCGGCCGCGAAGCGGCCCGCCAGGAGGCCGACTGCGGCCGAATTCGACATAACCCTCGCAGCCGGTGATCTGGCCGGCGAAACGCAAGCGGGGCTCGGCTGTGAGGCGCAGGGTCTGGTCGAGGAGTTTCGGGGCATTGAGGAAGGTGTTGCGGTGCAAGCCGCCGAGCCGGGCGAACTCGGCGTTCTCCAGGCCCGGTATGCCGCGGAAAATACGTACCTGCTCGCCATGGGTGAGCTTGGTCTGGAAGCCCACCATGTTGAACAGGGTGCCCAGCCGGTTGTCCTGACGCAGCTGGACGACCGCATAGGGCTTGACGTCGGGGGCCTTGGGATTGGTCAGCCCGAACGGCTTCATCGGGCCCATGACGTAGCGTTTCGCGGCCGCGCTCGGCCATCACCTCGATCGGCAGGCAGCCGTCGAAATAGGGTGTGGCGGCCTCCCACTCATGGAAGCTCACCTTGTTGCCCGCCAAGAGCGCATCGATGAAGGCCTCGTAACGCTCGCGCGAAAGCGGGCAATTGATGTAGTCGGCGCCCGATCCGCCGGGGCCGGCTTTGTCGTAACGCGACTGCAGCCAGGCGACCGACATGTCGATGGAGTTGCGATGAACGATGGGGGCGATGGCGTCGAAAAAGGCCAGCGCCTGCTCGCCCACGAGCTTCGCGATGGCATCCGCAAGCGCCGTGGAGGTGAGGGGACCGGTCGCCACGATCACGCTGTCCCAGTCGGCCGGCGGAAGTCCGGCGATCTCCTCGCGGCAAAGCGTGACCAGGGGATGCGCCTCCAAGGCGGCCGTGACGGCCGCGGAGAATCCGTCGCGGTCGACCGCCAGCGCGCCCCCGGCCGGAACCTGGTTGGCATCGGCCGTGCGCATCACCAGCGAATCGAGCCGGCGCATCTCCTCGTGCAGCAACCCGACCGCATTGTGCTCGGGATCGTCGGAGCGGAACGAGTTGGAGCACACCAGCTCCGCCAGCCCGGAGGTCTTGTGCGCGGCCGTGCCGCGCAGCGGGCGCATCTCGTGCAGCACCACCGGCACGCCTTGGCCGACGATTTGCCACGCCGCCTCGCAGCCCGCGAGGCCGCCGCCGACGATGTGAATGGGTGCGCTCGATCCCGGGCTCATGGGCGCGAAACTAGGCCCATGCCCCGGTGCCGGCAATGGTTCCGTTCCAGCCGTCGGATCGTTCAATTGGATATGCTCGCCCCGCCGAAGCGCTCCTTCCACTTCGGAATGACCTCTTTGTTGTACACATTGTCCGGGATCTTGCCGGCGAGCGCGGTGAGGACCGAGCGGGTGGCCCAGGCCACGCCCTGGCGCAGCTCGCCGCCCTCGGTGTAGGCCGCCGAATGGGGCGACAGCAGCACCTTGTCGCCGAGCGCCCGCAATGCCGAATTCGGCGGGCAGGGGTTCCTCCTCGAAGGCATCGATGGCGGCGCCGCGGATGTGGCCGGCCGCGATGGCCTTGGCCAGCGCCTTCTCGTCCACGACCTTGCCGCGTGCCGTGTTGATGACGACAGCGGTCGGTTTCATCAATCCGAGCTCGCGCTCGCCGAACATGTAGCGGGTCTCCTTGGTGAGCACGACGTGGAACGACACCACGTCGGCTTCCCGCAGCAGCGTGTCATAGTCGACCGCGCGCACCCCGTGGGTCAGGAAATGCGCGGGCGGCACATAGGGGTCGTAGGCGATGATGCGGTTGCGCCAGGGCGCCAGCAATTGCGCCACCCGGGTGCCGATGCGTCCGAAGCCGACGAGGCCGATGGTCTGGCCCGGAAAATTGTCGGTCTGGCGGCTGCCCACATAGTAGGCGAAGTTGGGGAGCTCCCGCCATTTGCCGTTGCGCACGTCGGTGTCGCGCTCGCGGATCTTCTTGAGCAAGGCCAGCATGAAGGTCACCGTGGTCTCGGCGACGCCGAAGCAATTGGATTCCGTCGGTGCGTGGCAGACCATGATGCCGAGCTCGGTGGCGGCGTCGGTGTCGATGTCGTCGACCCCGACGGTGTATTTGGCGACGATGCGCAGCCGCTGCGAGGCCTGCATGATCCGCCGCGTGATGGGGGTATGGCGCATGGAGGTGCCCATCAGGGCGACCGCGTCGCGCGCCGCTTCCACCACTGCGTCTTCGTCGGAGCGGCGCGGCAATTGCCAATCGCGGTTGCCGAAGACGAGCTCACAACCGAGGCCTTCGAGCGCCGCGATGGTCTCGGGCGGCTCTTCGCGCGGGGCAAAGACGAGAATTTTCGGCTTGGACATGGATACTCCGAGACTGATGCGGGGCGTGGCAGTGGGTGGTGCTGGTGACGCGCTGCGGAGGGCTTCGGTCATTCGAGCTGGATGCCGCTGTCCCTGAAGGCCTTCTCCCAGCGCGCCGCTTCCTTGCGGAAGAAGGCATCGAGCTCCTCCGGGGTGCTGCTGACCGCGTTGATGCCGGCCTTCTGCAGCCTTCCGTACAGCGCCGGATCCGCGTACATGCCCGCCACTTCTTGTTGAATCTTGTCGACGATGGGGCGCGGCGTGCGCGCCGGCGCCACGAACGCGATCCAGCTCGAGATGTCGTCGAGCGCCGGCATGCCGGCGGCGGTCGAGAGCGGCTGCAGGTCCGGCAGCGCAGGAAGCGGTCGGCTGTTGAGCTTGGCCAAGGCGCGGAACTTCCCGGATTGGATCAGCGGCAGGCTGGAAGCCACTCCGTCGATGATATAATCGACCGCACCGGTCAAGAGGCCCTGCACCACCTCCGCGCTGCCCCGGTAGGGCACCAGCTGGACGTCGATGCCGGCTTCATGGTTGAACAGATAACCCGCCAGCCGGGTCGTGATGATGCCGGCCCCGTAGTTGAGCTTGCCCGGATTGGCCTTGGCGCCGGCGATCAGCTCTCCGATCGACTGCGGCCCGCCGTCCGCCCGCACGATCAGGAGCGATGTGTTCTTGGCGGCGAGCGTGATGAACGCAAAGTCCCGGAACGGATCGTAGGGAAGGTTCTTGATGGTGGCCGGGTTCATCACCAGCGTGGTGTCCATCGCGGCCAACAGCGTATAGCCGTCCGGCGCGGCGCGGGCGACCTCATGGGCTCCGACCACCGTATTGGCCCCGGGGCGGTTCTCGACCACGACCGGCTGGCCCCAGTCCTGGCTCATGCGCTGGGCCACCACGCGCGCCAGGATGTCGGTCGGGCCGCCGGCCGGGAACGGCACGACGATCCGGACCGGCCGGGCCGGAAACGCCCTGGCGGTCGGCGCGGTCTCCTCGGCGGCCGATCGCCGCACCGGAAACAGGATGAGCTGCGCGGCCAAGAGCGCCAAGATGACGCGGCAAGAGACGATGCGGCAAAATGAGCGCTTCATGGCGTTCTCCCGCCGATTCGAGCCGGCATGAGCCGGCCCGCAAGTGAAACCGAGCTCGCGCCTGCGGATTTTTGCCCGTGATATTCGGCATTGTGGCATGCGCTGGCAATCGGTTTCGCGCGCCCGGGCGGCCGGAGCGGGTTGCGCGCCGGTCCCGCCGCCATTTCAATCACCCTCGCCGATGGGATAAGATCGCTGATCCGTGACCAACCGCCGCAAATGATGGGGAGGAATCGTGCTCGCTCGCAACGCACTCACGCGCGACCGCTATTCGATGTACAACACCAACAAGCTCAAGATCGGCTTGTTCGGGTCGAATTGCTCGTCCGGACGGGCGGTCACCAAGGTCCCGGAGCGCTGGAGCGGGAGCTGGCCCGACAACCTGCGGCTGGCCCGCATGGCCGACGAGGCCGGCATCGATTTCCTGCTCCCGATCGGGCGCTGGAAGGGTTACGGCGGCGACACCGATTACCAGGGCGCCACGCTCGAGACCATCACCTGGGCGGCCGGCCTCCTGGCCTCGACCAAGCGCATCACCGTTTTCGGCACCGTGCATGCGCCGCTGTTCAATCCGGTCATCGCCGCCAAGGAGATGGTGACCGCCGACCATATCGGGGAAGGCCGTTTCGGCCTCAACATCGTGGTCGGCTGGAACGAAGGCGAATTCGAGATGTTCGGGGTCGAGCAGCGCGAGCACGAGGACCGCTACGGCTATGCGCAGGAATGGCTCGACGTCATCAAGATGATCTGGTCGGACCAGGAGGATTTCGACTTCCAGCGCAAGTATTTCAGCATGAAGGGCGTGCGCGGCAAGCCGAAGCCGTTCGGGGGCACCCGGCCGCTGATGATGAATGCCGGTTCCTCAGGCACCGGCCAGGCCTTCGCGATCCGCAATTGCGATGCGTTCTTCCTGCAAGCCTCGCGTGACTCGCTCGCCGAGACCGCGGAGCGGGTGGCCGCGGTGCAGAAGCTGGCAAAGGAGGGCGGCCGCGATATCGGCTGCTATACGGTCGGGGTCATCACCTGCCGTCCGACCCAGAAGGAGGCCGACGACTATTACCACTACAGCGTGGTCGAGCATGCCGATTGGTCGGCGGTCGACGGCATCCTGGCGCTCAAGAACATCAGCCCGCAGACGGTTCCGATGCCGGAATTCGTGCTCAAGCGGAACCAATACGCCCAGGGCATGGGCGGCCTGCCGATCGTGGGCGATCCCGATTTCGTGGCCAAGCAGCTCGCTGATCTCAGCCAAGCGGGATTGACCGGGATCGGCGTCTCGCTCGTCAACTATGCGGACGAGCTGCCGTTCTTCTGCGACGAGGTGCTGCCGCGGCTGGCCCGCATGGGGGTTCGCGAAGCCCGGGCCGCCCAATGACGGCGCGCGTCGGGATAATCATTCCATCCTCCAACCGGATGGTGGAAGCGGAGATGGTGCAGGCGTTTCCGGCGGGCGTGCAGCCGCATGTGACGCGCCTGCGCATGACCGGCCCCAACCGCGCGCCGCTCGCCACGGTCCTGCCCCGCATCGAGGAGGCGACCCGCGCGCTGACCGATGCGCGCTGCGAGGTGGTGGCCTTTCATTGCACCGCCAATTCCATGGACGAGGGGCGTGGCGGCGAGGAGCGAATCCTGGCGTCGATCGCCGCCGCCGGCGCCCCGCACGCCACCACCACGGCGACCGCGATCCGGCGCGCGTTCGATGCCCTGGAGGCCCGCAAGATCGTCCTGATCACGCCCTATGATCAGCGCACGACCGATCACGAGGCCGAGTTCCTGCATGAGGCGGGCTACCAGGTGCTGCATGCGAAGGGCTTTGCGCTCGACGGCAGCGACGCCTATTGCGCCGCCCCGCCGGCCTTTTGGCGCGACCGCCTGCGCGAGGCGGCGCGGCCCGACGCCGAGGTCTATTTCGTCAGCTGCGCCAATATCTCCGTCTTCGGCGTGGTCGAGGAGCTGGAGCGCCATCTCGACCGCCCGGTGGTCACCAGCAACCAGGCGGTCGTGTGGGATTGCGTCGCGCGGCTCGGCTGGCCGGATCGCGGCGGTTGTCCCGGACGTCTGTTCGCATGCGGCAAGGCCGCCGCGCCCGCGCACGCGTTCTTGAGCTTTGGGATGAAATCCCTCCTCGGCATCCTCCTTTCCCTATGCGTTTGCGGTGCTGCTGAAGCCGCGCAGGACGACGTCGCGGCGTTCTACCGGGGCAAGCAATTGCGCATGGTGGTGGGCACCGGTCCGGGCGGCGGCTACGATCTGTTCGCGCGCGCAGTCGCGCGCCACATCGGCGTTCATATTCCGGGCAACCCGACCGTCATTGTGCAGAACCAGGCTGCGGCCGGCGGGCTGGTGATGGTCAATCAGCTCTACAGCCTCGGGCCCAAGGACGGCACCGTGATGGCGGCCCCGATCAATGGCATCCCCACCGCGCCGCTCTTGGAGCCCGCGGCCGCCCGTTTCGACGCCGCCAAGCTCAACTGGATCGGCAGCACCAACCGCGAGACCTATGTGGCCTATGCCTGGCACGCCGCCGGCGTGCGCAGCCTCGCCGATTTGCTGCAGAAGGAATTGATCGTGGGGGCGACCGCCGGTGGCACCACGCTGGTCGATTTTCCCCTGGTGACCAACAAGTTCCTGGGAACCAGGTTCAAGATCGTGCGCGGCTACGACTCGACGCCGCAAATCAACGTCGCCATGGAGCGCGGCGAGGTCGAGGGCATCGGCGGCATCGGCTGGCAATCCGTCAAGACCACGATCCCGCAATGGATCGCCGAAAAGAAGATCACGGTCATCGCTCAATACGGTCTGCATCGGGATCCGGAGCTGCCCGATGCGCCCACCATGCTCGAGCTCGCCAAGACCGATGCCGACCGTGCGGCCCTGACCATGATGTTCGCGCGCACCGAATATGGCCGGCCCTATTTCGTGCCGCCCGAGGTGCCGCCGGCGCGCGTCGAAGCGCTGCGGCGGGCCTTCGATGCCACCATGCAGGACCCGGACTTCATGGCTGACGCCGCACAGCTGCAGCTCGATTTGAGCCCCGCCACCGGGGAGGAGGTGCAGGCCCTGGTCGCCAAGCTCGCCGGCACCCCGGCTGACATTGTGGCCCGGGTGCGGGCCGCGCTCGATGCATCGAGCCCATGAGCTGACGGGCTCTATTGGACCCGCAGGCCGACTTCCTTTGCGAGCGGCCCCCAGTAGGCAACTTCCTGGCGGACGAAATCGGTGACGGCGGCCGGATCGAGATCGCGGGTCGTGAGCGCCATCTGGGTCATGTAGGCCTGCGTCCTGGGCAGCCGAATGATGCGGCGGACCTCGGCGTTGAGCCTGCTCACGATGCCGGGGGGCAGGTTCTTGGGTCCGGCGAGCCAGAACCAGGTTTCGCCCCGCACATCCGGATAGCCCTGCTCCGCGAAGGTCGGGATGCCGGGATAGGCCGGGTTGCGCTCGCGCGACGTGACGGCGAGCCCGACCATGCCGCCGGAGCGGATATGCTCGCCGGCCGTCAGCAAGGTCGTGACCGACATGGAGATGTGATTGCCGAGCACGTCCAGCATGCCGGAATTCGGGGAGGGGACATGCTGGATGTCGACGCCGGCCCGGCGCTTGAACTGCTCCAGGATGAGATGGCCGAGCGAGCCGGCGCCCGGCGACGACGACGTCAGCGGCTTGGTGCGGGCGAGCGCCACCAGCTCGGCGATCGAGCCGGCCCCGAGCGCAGGATTGGCGACGAGCACGAAGCTGTCGGCCGCGATCATGGCGATGTGGGTGAAGTCCTTGAGCGGATCGTAGCCGATATTCGGGTTGATGGCCGGTCCGGTCAGGTGCGGTCCGGAGCCCGCCACCAGCAGGCTGTAGCCGTCGGGTTCCGCGCGCGCGATCAGGGCCGACCCGATGCTGCCGCTGTTGCCGGGCTTGTTCTCCACATAGAACTGCTGTCCGAACGCGGTCGAGAGCTCGGCTGCGAGCAGCCGACCGAGCTGGTCGGCGCTGCCGCCCGGCGCAAAGGCGACCACGATCTTCACCGGCCGCGCCGGCCACTCCTGCGCTTGCGGCTGCGAGGCCGAGAGCAGCGCAACTGTGACGAGGCCGGCGCCCGTGAGCCAGCTCCTGATCGATGGCATTCTTCGGTCCCTTCCCCGACTCACGGTCGCTCGCGCCGCGCGTCCGCGCCACGATATGGTAGCGTCGATTGGAAGCGCAGGCCAAGCACAAGGCGTGCAGAAGTCCGCGAGACGGCGAGCCCGTGTTGCCCCGCAATTCCCCGGCCTGCTATAGGGCGGCGGGCGACCGGCCGTGGTGCCGGCGTCATGCCATGAGGTCACCATGCCGGTCGATGCCAAGACCGTCCGCCGCATCGCGCATCTGGCGCGCATCGCGGTCGCCGACGCTGAGGTCGCGGACCTGCAGGGCGAGCTCAATGCCATGCTGGCCTTCGTGGAGCAGCTGTCGGAGGTCGACGTGTCGGGGGTCGAGCCGATGACCTCGGTCACCCCGATGGCGCTGAAGCAGCGCGAGGACGCGGTGACCGACGGTGATATCGCCGACGACATCGTGCGCAACGCGCCCGCCACCGAGAACCATTTTTTCCTGGTCCCGAAGGTGATCGAGTGACGGTCGGGCGCGGCAGCATGATGGCCCGGACCCCGACCGGACGCCCGGCCGGACAAAGTCGGGCGGCCGGCCATCGATGAGCGATCTCACGCGTCTCACCTTGGCGCAAGCGCGCGATGGGTTGCGCCGCAAGAGCTTCAGCGCGAGCGAGCTCACGCAGGCGCATCTGGACGTGATGGAGCGCGCCCGCGCCCTCAATGCCTTCGTGCTGGAGACCCCCGAGCAGGCGCGCGCCATGGCGAGGGCCGCGGATGCGCGGCTCGCGGCGGGCCAAGGCCGGCCGCTCGAAGGCCTGCCGCTCGGCATCAAGGACCTGTTCGCCACCCGCGATGTGCGCACCACCGCCTGCTCGCACATCCTCGACAATTTCGTACCGACCTACGAATCCGAGCGTCACCGCCAATCTGTGGCGCGATGGCGCGGTGCTGCTCGGCAAGCTCAACAACGACGAATTCGCCATGGGCTCATCGAACGAGACCTCGGCCTTCGGCCCCGTCGTCTCGCCCTGGCGGCGCCGCGGGTCGAACACGCCGCTGGTGCCGGGCGGTTCCTCGGGCGGCTCGGCCGCCGCGGTGGCGGCGATGCTGTGCGCCGGCGCGGTCGGCACCGATACCGGCGGCTCGATCCGCCAGCCCGCTGCCTTCACCGGGATCGTCGGCATCAAGCCGACCTATGGGCGCTGCTCGCGCTGGGGCACCGTGGCGTTCGCGTCCTCGCTCGATCAGGCCGGGCCGTTCGCCCGCACGGTGCGCGACGCCGCCATCCTGCTGACCTCGATGGCCGGTCACGATCCCAAGGATTCCACCTCCATCGACCGCCCGGTGCCCGACTATGAAGCGGCGGTCGGCCGTTCGATCAAGGGCATGAAGATCGGCATTCCCAAGGAATATCGCCTCGACGGCCTGGCGGCCGAAATCGACACGTTATGGCAGCGCGCTGCGCAGTGGCTGCAGGCCGCGGGGGCCGAGATCGTCGAGGTCTCGCTGCCGCACACCAAATATGCGCTGCCGGCCTATTACATCGTGGCGTCGGCAGAAGCCTCCTCGAACCTGGCGCGCTATGACGGCGTGCGCTACGGGCTGCGGGTGCCCGGGCGAGACGTGATCGACATGTACCAGAAGACCCGTGCCGAAGGCTTCGGCCCGGAAGTGCGGCGGCGCATCATGATCGGCACCTACGTGCTTTCGGCCGGTTATTACGACGCCTATTACGTGCGCGCCCAAAAGGTGCGCACCCTGATCAGGAAGGATTTCGAGGATTGCTACGCCGCCGGCGTCAATGCGATCCTCACGCCGGCGACGCCCTCGGCCGCCTTCGGGATCGGCGAAAAGGGCGAAAGCGATCCGGTGGAAATGTACCTCAACGACGTGTTCACCGTGACGGTGAACATGGCGGGACTGCCCGGGATCGCGGTGCCGGGCGGCTTGTCGGCGGAGGGGTTGCCGCTCGGGCTGCAGCTCATCGGCCGCCCGTTCGACGAGGAGGCGCTGTTCTCGCTGGCGCAGATCATCGAGGACGCGGCCGGCCGGTTCACGCCGCAGCCATGGTGGTGAGGCGGCAGGCCGCTTGGACTTGGGCCACCCAGCATGACCCTCGCCGAATTCAAGCGCAGCGTGTCGAAGGCGAAGCCGCCGCCGGATCTTGCGCCCGCGCTCGCGGCGCTGTGGTGGGAAGCCAAGGGAGATTGGGACCGTGCCCATGGCTTGGTCATGGACGAGGGCGGCAAGGACTGCGCCTGGGTGCATGCCTATCTGCATCGCGTCGAGGGTGATCTCGCCAATGCGCGCTATTGGTACGGGCAAGCCGGCAAGGCGCCGCCGACCGGGCCCTTGCGGGCCGAGCGGGACGGTGTCGTGCGAGCGCTGCTCGCCGGGGTGCCCTCGCCATGACCGGCGTCTTCACCATATGATCGGGTTCCGGAGAGCATTCTGAAGGACCGGTGTTCTGCGGTTTCCCGTCCCGGAATGCGACAAGGCGAAAATGAACGCGGCAGCGAAAAAATCCAAGCTTCTCAAAGGCGCGACCGGAGACTGGGAGGTCGTGATCGGCCTCGAGGTCCATGCCCAGGTGACCTCGCAATCCAAGCTGTTCTCCGGCGCCTCGACCGCGTTCGGCGGCGCGCCCAATGCGCATGTCGCGCTGGTCGACGCCGCCATGCCCGGCATGCTGCCGGTCATCAACCGGGAATGCATCAAGCAGGCGGTGCGCACCGGGCTCGGGCTCAACGCCAAGATCAATCTCAAGTCGGTATTCGACCGGAAGAACTATTTCTATCCCGATCTGCCGCAGGGCTACCAGATCAGCCAGTACAAATCGCCGATCGTGGGCGAGGGCGAGGTCGCCATCGCCACGCCGGAGGGCGAGACCCTCGCGATCGGCATCGAGCGGCTGCACCTCGAGCAGGATGCCGGCAAGTCGCTGCACGATCAGCACCACGACATGTCGATGGTCGACCTCAACCGTTGCGGCGTCGCCTTGATGGAGATCGTCTCGAAGCCCGATCTGCGCTCGGCCGAGGACGCCAAGGCCTATGTGGGCAAGCTGCGCACGATCCTGCGCTACCTCGGCACCTGCGACGGGGACATGGAGAAGGGCAGTCTGCGGGCCGACGTAAATGTTTCGGTGCGCCGGCCGGGCGAGCCGCTCGGCACCCGCTGCGAGATCAAGAACGTGAATTCCATCCGCTTCATCGGGCAGGCGATCGAGCACGAGGCGCGCCGGCAGATCGGCCTGCTGGAGGACGGCGGCCGGATCGAGCAGGAGACCCGGCTGTTCGATCCCAACAAAGGCGAGACCCGCCCCATGCGCAACAAGGAGGAGGCGCACGACTACCGCTATTTCCCGGATCCGGACCTGTTGCCGCTGGAGTTCACCGCCGCCTTCGTGGCCGAGCTGAAGGCACAGCTGCCGGAATTGCCCGACGAGAAGAAGGCGCGGCTGGTGCGCGATTACGCCCTGTCGGCCTATGACGCCGATGTGCTGAGCGCCGAGCGCGACACCGCCGACTTCTTCGAGCAGGTGGCGCAGGGCCGCGACCCCAAGGCGGCCGCCAACTGGGTGATCAATGAGCTCGCCGGCCGCCTCAACAAGGAGGGCATGGGGATCGCCGCCTCGCCGGTCTCGGCGGCGCAGCTGGGCGCGATCCTCGATCTGATCGCGGCCGGAACGATCTCCGGCAAGATCGCCAAGGACGTCTTCGAGATCGTCTGGAACGAAGGCGGCGACCCGCGCGCGCTGGTCGAGGCCAAGGGCCTGGTGCAGATGACCGACCTCTCCGCCATCGAGGCCATCGTCGACGAGATCGTGGCCCGCAACCCCGACAAGGTCGCGCAGGCCAAGGCGAAGCCCACGATGGTCGGTTGGTTCGTGGGCCAGGTGATGAAGGCGTCCGGCGGCAAGGCCAACCCGAGCGCGGTCAACGATCTGCTCAGGCGCAAGCTCGACATTTGACGCGCTGCACCGGCGCGGGTCGCGCCGCCGGAGGCAAGATGAGGTGCCGGCCGTCGCTCGCGCGCGCGATTTTGACGGTCCGCGGTCGCCCGATTTCGCAAAAAATGTCGTCGCGATCTCGCCGCACCGTCGCCAAAACGTCATCGCAAACGACGCCGACCGCGAATCACTTGCAACCGATTCGCGCGATTCGCGTCGAATCCGGCGAGCCGAGACGCTCGCTCACGCAAGTTTTCCAATTTTTTTTTCGCCGGCGATCGCGCGACTTTCCAGCCGCCTCCAGGAAGCCAATTCGGCGTCGCCCGCGCCTCGCGCAGCGGCGTAAAGCAGCGTCGTGCTGAAAATGTTGATGTCGCAAAAGCCCTTATAGAATTGATGTTTTGCGCATTTATCAAATTTTGGGCTGCGTTGCGCGCGCAACGTCGCCGGAAAACCTCGGCGGCGTCGCGCCGGGCGTCGCGTGCGCACAACAGGTAGTGTCGCGCGGAGCTCATACACGCTTCGTTAAGTGGAAAAGGTGTTTTTTTTGTCGCGCTGTAGTAATCGAAGAACAGTGCTTACGATCCCCGTGAGCACTGACGGACATCGCCACTCACTCATTACCTAGGAGGGCAGCATGGCGAAGAAGCGTAAGACGAAGACGAAGACGGCCGCGAAAAAGACTGCGAAGAAGACCAAGCGCAGGAAGAAGAAGGCGTAGTCCAACGCCGCTTCACGGTCTTCGACCTCCACGGATGTCGATGACTGCGTCTAACGGGCCGGCGGAGTTCGAGCAGCGAACCGCGCAATGCGATCGCCCTCGACGCGCCGGCTCCGGTCGACGGCAAGGGCGTCGGCGAGACAGGGAGTTCGAGCTTCAAGGTGTTCCGCGCCGCAAGGCCAGGGCCCATGAAGTTGAGGGACGGATCAGATCCGGCTCTCACCGGCGGCAGGAATATCTGCCACGGACTCGGGCTTCAAGTATCTCGCCGACGCCCTCGGCTTTTTTCAGCCGAAGGGCATTTTGCGTTGCCGGTTTTTCTCTGATGCCGCGCCGCGGCCGTCAGCTCGCTCGGGTCCAGGTCGCGGCCTTGCAGACGAGGCCGCCCAGGATGCAGCCCTCGAGCTTGATGGTGTTCGCATCCTGCAAGGTCAGGCTTCCCGTATAGGTCTTGCCGTCCTCGGCATTGTAGACCTGCCCGGACCATTTGTTGGCCGTGCCGCTCGGCTTCATGCCGAGCACCACCTGCACGCCGATCATCGGCCGGCTGCGCAAGCTCGCATCCACGTTGTGCTTATCGGTCTCGGGCTTGCCGGTATCGGGATCATTGGCGGCCTTGAGCGAGATGATGGTGCCGCACAGCGCCGGTCCGCAAGCCGCGATGCGCACCGTGGCCTTGCCCTCTTCGGTATGCCAGGTGCCCATCGGATCGGCGGCAAAGCCGGTGCCGAGCGACCCGCCGAGCAGGGCGGCTGCGATCGTTGCGGTACGCAGGAATTTCATCGGTGTCCCCTTTGGTTTCTTGCGGCCGCAGCCGCGAGCGGCGCGCAACATAGCCCGATTCCGTCCGGGCCGGCAGACCCTCCGGGCGCGAACTTCATGGGCCGGTTCCGAGCCGCCAAGTCCACTACGAATGCGGTGATGTTGCGGCTTCAAACCGGCCGGTTCCGTCGCCTGGCCAGAATTTACGGCCTCCGCAGGATCGCCAAAATCCGCGCGCCCGCCTGCGTGCTTAACGATCCGTAGCCGGCGCCCGCTCGTTAAATGCTTGGGATTCAATTCATTTTCGATTCATCTCGATCCTTAAAACACCCTTCAAATTTTCCACGCATGATCCGCGTGCTCGGCCGGGGGCTGAGCTTTTGATCCCGGATGACGTTCGCGATCCGACGGGCGCGCGCGGGGAGGGGGAGGCCGACATGGCACGCTTTGACTTTGGGGATATGAATTCGGCGGCGCTGGGCGAAGCGCCCGTCGCCGATACCTTCTATGAGCTCGGCATGATGTATTCGATCGGACGCAGTGTTCCGGTCGACTATGTCACGGCGCACAAGTGGTTCAACCTGGCGGCCATGCGTGGCAACCTGGATGCCGTTCGGCTGCGCCGCGAGATCGCCGACCAGATGTCGGACACCGAGATCGCCGCCGCCCAGCGCGCCGCGCGCGCTTGGCTCAAGGCGAATTGATCGGGCCGATCGGCTCTGGCCTGCGTCGGTGGCGTCTGGCTGCGGTCCTGCCGCGGGCTGCAGCAGTTTTTGGCGCCTTGACCGGACTCCCTGCGCTCGGTACGGATGCAGGATCCGGAGACGTGGCCGAGTGGCTGAAGGCGGCGGTTTGCTAAACCGTTATACGGTCTAAAGCCGTATCCAGGGTTCGAATCCCTGCGTCTCCGCCAGGACCTTTGAAATCACGAGCGAAATTTCGATCGGCCGGGGCTGCCCACGGTCAGGTGAGCGATCGACCAAAGGCGGAAAGAGGTCGGGGGGATGGCGAGGCTGCCGACCGATGAGGAAGTCGATGCCGCAACCGCCGCCTTCGCCCCTACTTTTCGGCGCTTGGCAAGGTCGCCCATGCCTGGAACCACCTGCAGGAAGAGCTCGGCAGGCTGTTCTGCCTGGTGGCGGGCATCAACGATCACATGGGCCTTGCGGTCTGGCACTCGAGTAGGAGCGACCGCGCGCAGCGGGATATGCTTCAAGCTGCTCTGCAAACCGCCGCATCGGACGAAGCCTGGTCCGAGAAGCACCCGAAGGCGAAGCCGGCGATCGACTGGCTTGTTGGCAGGGCTAACGGCGTAGGTGGTCAGCGCGATGTTGCTGTCCACGCTCCATGTGCCATCGCCATCGAAGGCGGGGACTTTCAAATCGTGCCGGTCGTGGTCCACGGCAACCGGCTTGCCAAGACGCTGGTGGGCAAACACATCCTCACAGAGTTTCGCTGGTACGAGGAAAGCGCGGACGTGCTCAAGGCGTACGCGCGGGCCATCCACGTGGCGCTGACCGACGAAGGCCTTCCATGGCCCGATAAGTCTCAGATGCCAGCTGCTCCACGCCACCGAGACCGTGAGGGATGACGTCTCCGAAGTGAGCCCAGATGAACTCTGCGCCCGCGGCAATCATCGCGGGCGTGATCTCGATCCCAGGTTCCGACCCGGACGGCTCTGTCGACCCCTCGATAGCGGTGGATGATGCGGGTCACGATCGACCCCGCGGTGCTGGTGCCGGATGCAACCGCCGCCTGGCGCCCGATTGCGCCAACTGTGGACCACCGCTGTTGCGCGGTGCGCCCCGGCAGCGCCCCGGCACGGTCCTAGAAGTCCCTACGGCGCCAGTGCTATGATGGCTCCATGGACAGCCACGTGGACATACGACCGATCCTAAGCGACAGCGACGTCGCCCGCTTCAGCCGAGAATTGGCGCCCGGCCAGATTGGCACGTCAGCCGGGGCCGGCATCGTCGCTGGCATCGAAAGCTTCGTCGTTGCACGACGTGACGATATCTTCGCGCTTGCCGATAAGCTCGCGGAACTGGAGCAACTCGAGCACATGGTCACCTATCGCAAGAATGTGACCGGCGTCGACAATACTCTGTTTATCTCGCCCAAGGTCCATGCCCGCCATGCTGCGCGGATCAAGGTGGCTATCGATCCGCCGGACACGGTCAGCCCGACCAGCGAAACCGCTTCCATCTCAATCCACGACGGTTCCGTTGCCGCCGGCAACGCTGTGAGGATGTCATCCGGCCTGCTCAGTCAGGTGCGCAGGTTTGTCGACCTGAACCGCGCGACACTGCTGGACTACTGGGAGGAGCGCATCGACACCGACGAGCTCCGCAACCGCCTGAAATCAATTTAACCCGTCGCCGGCGAAGAGCCCAAGGCCACCCGACGAATTCTCGCGGTCCCGTTGCGATCGGTGCGAGCTCTGGCGTCCGCTCGCCTTGCGCGGCTGCGGCGAGTTCCCGACCTCGCGCTGACCGCAGCATTGCGGCTCACTCAAATACCGCCTTCGCCCGCCTCGATCCGGTCCGCTTCCAATGGGACGCACGAACCGGCGAAGCGCCACGGCAGTAGGGCGAGGACAAATCCGATGGTGGCCAGAGCCATGACGATGAGCGCTCGTCCGGGCCACGGGCCCATCGCATCGATGAAGGGCGGAATGGGTTTTCCCGGCGGCGGGTTGCCGATGAAGCCGTAGTTGGTGCCGAGCGCCAGATTGACCGGCGTCACCACCGCCACATAGCCGAGGCTCACGATGATCACGCGCCGAACGTCACGCCAATCCGGGCGGAAACCCAGCACCGTGATGTCGTAGACCGCGCTCGCCATGATGATCGTGTGCCCGGCCCAGAACGCCCAGAACGCCAGATGCGCCGGCCCGGTGCTGAGCAGAGGCTGGATGAACGCCTGCAGGGTGAGGGTGAACGACCAGAAATAGAGGGTCGCCCTGGCCCACCGGTTGAGCGTCAGCAGCGCCAGCGGTGCCACCAGACCGTTGAAGTCGCAAAGGTGGAGCGGCAGGCCACCGTCCAGATCGAGCCCGTTCCAGTTCCACCAAATCACGTAGCCGAACCAATAACAGAGCGCGAACACCGCCCAGCGCCTGCGCAGGCGCGCCTCGGCCGAGGGCTCGCGCAGCGCCCGTCCCGCCATCGCGAGCGCCGCGATGAGCGCCGCGCAAACCGCCACTGCGAGCAGATGCAAGCTGCTGAACGGGACGAAGACTTCCCAGGTGCTCACCGGAACCCCGTGATCAACGCAGTCGACGACCTGGCGCGCAGGCCGTAGGGAGGTTCAGAAACAGGTCGATCGGCCCATGATGATTTCGCACTGTAGCGCTCGTGTGACCAATTCTATCGAGGGCAACCGGCGAGAGAAACCCGATCAGCGAATCGGGACGGTTCAGCCGTTGCTCCGGCTGACGCTACCATCAATCGCTCTGCTCCCGGAAGGACCGCTCACCGCGCAGCTCAGCCCAAGGAAAAATGGGTGTGCTGGCGATCTGGCGCCGCCCGTACCCTATCTCCGCCGCAATGTGCTGGCGCAATCGAGCCACCGTGAAGGCGGGCGGCAGGGGTGGATCGAGGCTTTTCCGCAAAGCCGGTGACGAATGCCGCGAAGGTCTTGAAAAGCACAACGCCGCCGCTTGCCAAGGATATGGTTAACATCGCGCCATTGCGGATCGTTAGCCAGCGTATTTCCAAGTCTATTCTCTGGGTCGATTTACGAAATATCGACTAGTCTTACTGAGTCAGAATGACGCAGAGTTACCAGTCGAGGAATCAAGTACTTACCGAGATTTACAGCAGCATTTGGAGGCTGATATGGATCTCCGAGAATCGCGCGGTAGTGAATCGCGTTTGGCTATTTATGTCGAGGGGCTTGCGAGCGTGATTGGGCACGGAGCCCGTGTCCAACCCTTACGGGACTATTGTTTGGGCTTGCTGATGTCTTGCGAGCGCAAGAGTGTGGAGCCGATGGCGGCGATAACGGCGCCTGCACGGGTTTCCGCGCAGCATCAATCGCTGCTGCATTTTATCGGCAAGGGCGGCTGGTCGGACGAGACGGTGCTGGCAAGGGTACGCGATCTGGTTCTACCGGAGATGGAGCGGCACGGACGGATCGAGGCGTGGATCATTGATGATACGGGCTTTCCCAAGCAGGGGCTGCACTCGGTCGGCGTTGCGAGGCAATATTGTGGTCAGCTTGGCAAGCAGGACAATTGCCAGGTAGCGGTGTCGCTCTCGATTGCCAATCATCATGCCAGCCTGCCGGTGGCCTATCGGCTGTATCTGCCGAAAGACTGGGCGGCGGATGATGTGCGTCGACGCAAGGCGGGTGTTCCAGAGGAGATCGTCTTCAAGACCAAGCCGGAGATTGCGCTCGATCAACTGCGTTGGGCCTGCCAAGCCGGTCTGCCGCGCGGCGTGGTGCTGCTCGACGCCGGGTATGGCAACAACAGCGAGTTGCGCACGGCGATCACGGCGTTGGAGTTGATATATGTGGCCGGCATTCTGTCGAGCACCACGGTATGGGCTCCCGGCACAGGGCCGTTGCCACCCAAGCCATGGTCGGGCCGCGGTCGGCAGCCGACGCGTATGCGCCGCGACGCCAAGCATCAGCCGATCCCAGCCAAGAAGCTTGCATTCGGCCTGCCAAAGCACGCCTGGCGCACGATCAAATGGCGAGAAGGCAGCGCCGAGCGATTGTCCTCGCGCTTTGCGCGAGTGCGTGTTCGCGTTGCGCATCGCGATGACCAACTCGCCGAATGTCGAACGGAAGAATGGCTGCTGATCGAATGGCCCGAGGGCGAGAAAGAGCCGACCAAATATTGGCTCTCGACCCTTCCGGCAAAAATCTCTTTTCGCGATCTGGTCAACACCGCCAAGCTGCGCTGGCGCATCGAGCGCGACTATCAGGACCTCAAGCAGGAGGTCGGGCTCGGACACTTCGAAGGTCGCGGATGGCGAGGTTTTCACCACCACGCCACACTATGCATCGCGGCTTATGGCTTCCTGATCTCCGAGAGGGAGACGATTCCCCCCTCAGGACCTCGTTCCGCCAGGTTCCTCCCGCAACCTTGCCTATCCGAGCGTTACAGACCCAGAGGATCCGCCATTGCGGCCTGAACGCCACATCCCAAACTCAGTCGCAACCATGCGCCGACGATTGATTGTCGCTCTTGCCAGGACACTCTCGCGATGTCCATGTTGTGCCGCTCCAATTCCAAGGCATTCAGAGTCCCAAAAAATATGACGCAGTAAGACTAGCGCGCAGCGGTTTTGTCCAAACTTGCTTATGCCGCGCTCGGCATGAGGCGGTTTCGATGAGCGAGGCGATGACCGCCCAATGCTCGCCGCCGCCGTCGGAGCCGGCGAAGAGATGGTTTTTGCGCCCGAGTGCAATCGGGCGGATGGTGCGCTCGACCACATTGGAGTCGATCTCGATGCGGCCGTCGTCGAGGAATCGAACAAGGCCGTCCCAGCGCGAGAGGGTGTAGCGGATCGCGATCGCGATGGTCGACTTGCCGGAGACGGCGGCAAGCCGGGCTTCGAGCCAGAGACGCAAGCCGTCGACGAGAGGTTTTGTGCGCCGCTGCCGCGCTTGGCGGCGTTCATCGACGGAACGACCACGAATGTCGGCTTCGATGGCATAGAGCGCGGCGATGCGGACAAGGGCCCCGGTGGCGATCGGTGCCGGCGTCTTCACCTGGATATCGTAGAATTGCCGCCGCACATGGCTCCAGCAGAAAGCCAGCGCGACGTCGCCGCATTCGGCAAGGTCCTCGTAGGCGCCATAGCCGTCGACCTGCAGGATGCCGCTGAAGCCTGCGAGATGCTCGGCCGGCCGCGCATGTTTGCGGTCGGGGGCATAGACATAGGCAACACCTGGCGGAGCGCGGCCGGCCCAGGGCCGCTCGTCGCGCGCATAGGCCCACAACTGGCCCTTCTTGACGCGCCCGCGTCCGGGATCGAGCACCGGTGCCGTCGTCTCATCGGCGAACAGCTTGGTCGACTGCTTCAGTTGCTCCAGGAGCCGCGCGTGCACCGGGCGCAACGCGAAAGCGGCACGGCCCACCCAATCGGCCAAGGTGGAACGGTCGAGCGTGACGCCTTGGCGCGCATAGATTTGCGCCTGGCGATAGAGCGGCGTGTGGTCGGCATATTTGGCGACCAGCACATGCGCGACCAATGCCTCGGTGGGAATGCCGCTCTCGATCAGCCGCTCCGGCGCCGGCGCTTGCACCACTTCGCCGGCACAGGCCTGGCAGGCATATTTGGGACGGCGCGTCACGATTACCTTGAACTGCGCCGGGATGATGTCGAGCCGTTCCGAGGCGTCCTCGCCGATCCGGTGCTTGAGGCCGCCGCAGCATGCGCAGGTCTTGTCGGCCACATCGATGACGATCTCTTCACGCGGCAGATGCGGCGGCAGTGCGCCCCGATTGATCCGCCGCCTACGCGGCATGGCTTGCTTCTGGGCGGTGGTGTCGTTCTCCGCCGCGGCGTCTGCCGCCGCGAGCGTCTGCTCTACATCTTCCAGCGCCAGCGCCAACTGCTCGGGATCGAGCCGCTCGGCGCGACGGCCGAAACGGTGCCGCTGCAACTCCTTGATGATGGCCGCCAACCGCTCGAGCTCCTCGGCATGGCGTTCCCGCTCGGCCAGGAGCAGAGTGCGCAGTGCATCGGGATCGGTCGGAAGAGAATCACCAGGGCTCATCGCAACGCGAGAAAAGCACATCACCACGCCCGTGTCGCACCACGCGTCGCATCTGAGTCATCGTGTCGCGTCGCCTAAAGCGTCGCCTGCGGCGCAGGTACACGCACCGCACGTACCCGCGTCCAGTCCAGGCCGTCGAGCAGCGCCGAGAGCTGCGAGGACGTCAATCGCATGACGCCGTCGCTGATCCGCGGCCAACGAAACGAGCTCTTCTCCAGCCGCTTGGCGACGAGCACCAGCCCGGTGCCGTCCCACAGCAACAGCTTCACACGGTCGGCCCAACGACCGACATTCTGCATATCGTTTTCGTTTTTCGACGATCGCCTATCGTTGGCACCCGTTGTTCGGGCGGAAGTTGCAGGTATCACCGTTTCGTCGCGGCAAGGAATTGACATGCATCTACACGAACGAGCGGCCTGACCTTTGCCGCGAATTGCCCAATTGGATGTTCGACGAGAGCTACTGCGCGGGCATGACGCTCGGGCCGCCAGAGATCAGCATCGATGGCCTCAACGAGCTCAACAGCGTTCTCGCATCATTCGGCGCGAATCGGAAGCGAGGCGCACAGTCCGATCCTTCAAGAACGAAGGAGGTAGACCGTGCGGAAAAACCGGCACCACAATCAAATGCAGCTCGTTCTCGAGCTGGAACGTCAAAATCCGACAACACTCGTGGAGGGAAACACAAAGGGGCTGGTCGAAGCCTTGGCCGATCTTCTGCTGGAGGCGCTGGCTGCCGAGACGAAGCTGGGAGGCGTCGATGAATCCCAAGATCACGCCTGATCACGTCGGCCGCGCCGCGGTCGTGTACGTTCGTCAATCGACGATGGCGCAGGTAACCGGTAACCTTGAGAGCCAACGGCGGCAATACGATCTCGCGAAGGCGGCGGAAGCAGCCGGCTTTGCGTCGGTAACGGTGATCGACGATGATCTAGGTCGCTCGGGATCTGGCATGATGCAGCGTCCCGGCTTCGAGCGGCTTGTCGCGATGGTGTGCTCCGGCGATGTCGGCGCGGTTTACTGCATCGAGGCGTCGCGCTTGGCGCGCAACGGGCGGGATTGGCATCATCTCATCGATCTGTGCGCGCTCGCTGGCGCCCTGGTCATCGATCCAGATGGCGTCTACGATCCGCGAATCGTCAACGACCGCCTGCTGCTCGGGCTGAAGGGAACGATGTCGGAATATGAACTGAGCCTGATGCGACAACGCGGCATCGCCGCCCGTGACTCCAAGGCAAAGCGCGGGGAATTCCGGTTCATGCTGCCACCGGGCTTCTGCTGGAGTGAAGCAAGCAAGATCGAGATCGATCCGGACCAACATGTGGCTGACACGATCCGGTTGGTCTTCACGAAGTTCCGCGAATTGGGCAGCGCACGGCAGGTCTTCCTCTGGCTGCGATCAGCCGACATCAAGATGCCCATCGTCCTGCGCAATGTCGATGTTTGCAAACTTGTCTGGAAGGCGCCCGCCTATCACAGCGTCATGCAGATCCTTCACAACCCGCTGTACGCCGGCGCCTACGCGTTTGGCCGGAGGGCGCAGCGAACACACATTGTCGATGGCCGCGCTCGCAAAGTCAGCGGCTTCGCGAAGCCCAGGGACGAATGGAACGTCCTGTTGCGCGACAATCATCCCGGCTACATCGGCTGGCAGGAGTTTGAGGACAATCAGAAGCTCCTGCTCGAGAACGCACATATGAAGAAGAACTGTGCTCGCAAATCAGCGCGCGGGGGCCGCGCACTGCTCACCGGTTTGATGCGATGCGGCCGATGTGGACGAATGATGCGCGTCTTTTACGGCATGGGGAAAGGCAACGCCCATCGCTATCAGTGCCGCGGCGATGATGCTCATGTGGGTGCGGGACTGTGCATCGGCATCGGAGGTGTGCGGGTCGATCGCGCGGTTGCTTTGCAGATGCTGGAGGCAATATCCAATCGCGCAGTTGAAGCCGCAATCTTTGCCTCGGACCAGGTCGAGCGCTCGCAGAAAGACATCATTGCCGCCGTCGAGCGGGAACTTGAAGCGGCCCGCTATGAAGCATCGCTGGCCGGACGTCGATACGAACTGGTGGACCCTCAAAAACGCCATGTCGCTCGCGAGTTGGAGGCACGCTGGAATAGCGCGTTGGAGCGCGTGGCCGGGCTTGAGCGGCGGATCGAGGAGCTGTCCGCCATGTCGGCGGCTCGTCCAAAGATCGACCGCGCACGACTTCTCCAGCTCGCCCACGATCTGCCGACGGCGTGGAATGCACCATCGAGCGATACGCGGACCAAGCAGCGTCTCATCCATATCCTGGTTCAGGAGATCGTGTGTAATCTCGATGATGCGACCAACGAGGCCGTTCTGCTGATCCATTGGACTGGCGGACGTCACACCGAGGTGCGCGTTCCCCGCGTCAAGACCGGCCGATACCCAGGCGACATGGCGCCAACCGCTGTCGAGGTTGTCCGCAAACTTGCCGGACATTGGCCGGATCGTGAGCTTGCCGTCTCGCTCAACCGGATGCGCTGCAAGACCAACGATGGCGAGACCTGGACGACGGTCCGTGTGCGCGAAATGCGCCAGCGTCTTGGCATCGCGGAATATGATCCGGCCAAAGCTGACAGTCAGATGATCAGCCTGATGAAGGCAGCAGAACGGCTCGGCATCTGCATGGGATCCGCAAAGAGCCTCGTGCTCAAGGGTATATTACCGGCGACGCAGATCATGCCGGGCTCACCGTGGCTGGTCCCGGTTGAAGCCCTCACTTCCGAAGCGGTGCGCATAGGGGTGCAGCGCGTGATCGACAGGAGACCAAGCTTCTACGAGCAATATCAATATGATAAGGTAATCCGACTGCCGGGAATCTGACAAAGGGATGCATTATGAAACGCGCTGTGCACGCTTGGCCCGGAATACATAGATCACCCCGCTGTAGGGGTCGCTACCCAGGCTCTCGCGCGCCAATGCGGCAAGACCGTCCATGCCCTTGCGAAAGTCCACCGGCCGCGTCGCCATCAGGACGCGCACTGCGCCTGACGGGATGATCATGACAGACCCTTCACCGCGCGCAGCACATCCGCCAGCCACCCCGCATCCACGCCGCATTCGGCTCGAACCACCACCCCAGCCGTCTCGATTGTGATCGACGGCGCTGACGGCCTCGCGGCAATCGTCTTCTGCGCCGTCATCATGACCGGCACGAACATAGCCGCCTCATCGGCCGTCAGCGCCAACTGGCCGTCATGCGCCGTCTTGCGCCAGCCAAAAGATGCTGGGGGATCATCTCTTGCCGGCGCGCCACCTCCGACACCACCGCGCCCGGCGCAAAGGACTCTCGCCACAATGCGGCCCTTCTCCTCGTCGCTCCAGCGCCGCCGCCGGCCCACGCCGTTGCAAATCTCGACGCGCCCTCGAGGCCCCATAAGCGTCAACTATATGGTCGACCATATATGCGAACCCATCCCGTCATGAAGGTTACGAATTTCCCTGACCAGCCTGCCCTCCGCAAGATGCGGGCAAAACACCGCTTACTTCTAGAAGGGCCAGGAGAAACCTTATCCTTCAAGGACAGGACCTTTGACCGAATACGAGTTGAACTGCGAGGCTCGGCTGGCGGGCCTCGCCGATGAGCTGGGTCGGGCTCTCGTCGAAGCAAACCACTGGCCGATTCGGATCGGGCGACTCGGCATAGAGATCGAGCACGTCCTCCATCCGGGCAACGTATTCAGCGTCGACTTGTGGAATGCACCACATGTCCTTGCGCCAAGGCTTCAAATCGTTTTCGGCCAAGCGCCGGCGCACGGTTTCCCGCGAGACGCTTTGGCGTGTGGTGAGCCGGGCCAGTTCACCGGCCAAAAGCTCCAAGGTCCAACGCGAGCGCCCGGCGGGCGGGCTCGAACAGGCCGTCGCGACCAGCAAGGCTTCCTCTTTGCCGGTAAGCTTACGGCGCGCGCCCGGGCGCGGCTCTTCGTTGAGCGCCGCCGCCAGGTTGCCGAGCACAAAGCGGCGCTTGGTCCGGTATACGGTAGAGCCGCCGACGCCGATGCTTCTGGCGATCTCCTCATCGCTGGCGCCGCGATCCGCCGCCAGCAGAATCTGCGCGCGTTTGAGCTTGCGCGCCCCACGCTTGCCGCCGCTCAGCAGTGCGGTCAGTTGGTCGCGTTCGCATTGGTCGAGTTCGACCCGATAGCGTACATTCATCCGCGCCTCCTCTGGTTGAGGCACGGACCAGCAACTGAATCGGATGGTCAGATTGAGTCGCCCGGCAAAACCTTCACGCCGAAGCAGGGCCAGTATCTGGCGTTTATCCACCTCTATATGCGCTTACACCGCCGACCCCCGGCCGAAACCGACATGCAGCAATACTTCCGCGTTAGCCCACCCTCGGTTCACCAAATGGTGCTCACACTCGAACGCAGGGGATTTATCCGAAGACAGCCAAGAACAGCCCGCAGCATCGAACTGCTCGTTGATCCCAAACTGCTGCCCGAACTACTTTGAGTGCCGATTCAATCAGTCAAAACCACTGTGCAGAGGTACAGATGTTCGTAGGAGCGGTGAGAGGGGAATGTACTCGCGAATTGCTGGGGCCTCGAGGCCAAGTGACGCAGTTATGAGAACACTTGTAATACGGTTTTGTCAGGCGCTCGAACGGCCTAAACTCGCCCCGCGTCAAGCCGGGCGGTATCCCGATGCGCGGTTTAGCGGGCCGAGCCGATAATGCGTTTAATCTTTAATCGCGGCACTCCTGCAGGACCCCGCCGGCCCGGCAATGTTGTGAGGCGGCTCGCGGGATCGCCGGTTAGACGCTCCGGCCGCCACCTCAATCGGGATTCCGTCCGCGCAAAACTCATTGCATGCAAACCGGTTTCCAATCCGCCACGCCTCCACACCCTTCATGTTGAGGGGCAGCAGCGAACCGCAATAGGCGCACAGTTCTTTGGCGATCATGCCAGGGTGTGGATTTATGAGCGATACCTCTTCATACGGCAGGATTGGGCCGGAAACCGGTTCGGCTGAAAATGCGGAGAGAAAGTCAGGTCGATTTCGACTTCGTTGGTCGAGCGATCGCGATATCCCCTTTTCGCTGCTGGGGGTGATCGCCTCACATTCCATTCGGATGGTGTACGAACTGCTGCCGCGCTCAAGACCAAAGAATCGGCATCTGCCTTTCCTGTAACCCCTCATACGAGACGATTGTCTGCCAGCATCAGCGGGCGACCGGTGCAAGAGGCCGTCCGCCCGCTCCGCAAGACCGGTTCTGGCCCTCGACCAGTCCACGGCGCCATGAAGCGTGCCCGCCAAAGACAGGCTGACGGCCGCCGATGCTGATCTTGTCGCTTTCCGCGCACAGCCGGAGAGCCGTCAAAAAAGAGGGGGACGGCGGGGCTTCGCCCGACGATGCCGAAGGCCTTTGGCACGCCTACCGCGCCTGCATGGCAAGCCCGCAGGAAGCCCGTTGCGCCGGACCCCGCGTCGCTATTGGGCCTTCCTGACCCGGTTAAGCGCCCAGGCGCGCGGGCGGCTGGCGGCCGGATGGGTTCGCGCGAAGCAAGCCCGCCCGCTGGACCGGAGTACGGAGACCCTGCTCAGCTGGGCCGGAACCGGTCGATCCCGCCACTTTGCCCGCTGCGACCGGCCCAGCCCGGTATGAAGCGATCCTTTGGCGCCAAGTCGGCCAGATCCTGTTTGCCATCGACGCTCTGGATCGGCAAACGACACGATAAAGGGACCGTTCCCCGCACCGGAAGCCGCATGAACCGTCAGCCGGTGGACGCGACGGCGCGACCCCATCCATGAGCCTGGAGTGGGTAATGTAAGGCATCCCGACTAAATCATGGTCGGCGAAATTGGGTTCGTTTCGTCAAACCAGCCGTCAACTTTCAGCACTTCACCGAGAGCGATTCCGTCAGTGGTGGCTGCATTTTTGTGTTAGAAAAGCCACACTTTGGAAATGCTTGTCGGAGCGCCTATTAACCCATTGAAATAGCAGGAGGTCGCGATGAGCACGAATGACGGTTATCGCCCGATGTTGCTGGCCTGCAACAGCCAAATGCCGATGGTCGTGTTACATCGAATTACTCGAACGGCATAAAGTAAGGGCATCGACCATGTTGCGCTCCGCGGCAATTCGCTTCACGGCAGAGGGTAGGCTTCTGGGGTTCGACACCGGTGATTGGTCGATGCTGCTTGGCGGCTTCTTGGTGGCTGGGCTTCTGACTTTGGTCATCTGATCACAGGTTGTCGACTTGGCGCATTTTCGAGATGGCGGGTACATCGTCGCTGACCAGATGAGCGCGGTGGCCGATTTGGTGCGCCGCACCTGAATCACTCCAGAGCTATTTTACTTGCGTATCCCGGGTGCATTGTACGTTTGGAATGCCGACAAATCTCCCTGATCCGCGGAAGCGGAACGAGAACCACGACACTCTTCGGACCGTGGTTTTAGCTGTCGCGTTTCAAGCACCGCGAAACAGCCTGATCGGGGTATCCGAAAGCCTAAAGGCCGGGGCTTTTCTGGTGGTCAGCTCCGAGTATTTGCGCCAGCAAGCCACCATCTTCCTTCGGCTCGCCGCGACCATTGATGACCGAAAGGCTGCCGCGACGCTCGGCCGATTTCATCGCCAAGGCCAAACTGATCGATGAAATCGAGCAAATTCAGTCGAATGGCCGGCCGGCCGGTGCGCGGGGTAATGATTTATCGATCAGCCGGCCGCGCTGGCTTTGCGGCTCGTGGCTTCCGAAGCTGAGCTTTACTGCCCGGTATCGGGCGCGGGCGGTGAATAGGGGTTGCTGTCGCGGCCAATCTGGCGCGCGGTTTGCCCGATGGGGCGCAGCGGCATCTGGCCGAGCGGCCCGAGGCGATCGACCGCGTTCGAGCGGTATTGTCATAGCCGATCAGGCGAAGGTCATTGGGGCCGCCGACACGTCAAGTTCTGCGCCGGACCCGCGCGATGCCACTTGGTAACTCATCGCTTAGACTGGTGCGATAGCACCTACCCAAGTCTCGGCCTCAGCTGGCATCCCTAGAGAACCCGGGCTGCCAAGGTCGAAACCGCCGCCCTTGGACGCGGAGCGGTGAGGGTCTCTAATGCTTGTCCCCCCTGACTTATCCCTAACAATTCGGTATTCTGGAACCGTTCTGGTTCGTTGGGGGCGGATGTAATTCGATCGATTGAGAGCGTGCGAGTTCATCACGATTGCCAGTTGGGAGGTAGCGACAATTTCCCTCACTTGGCCACTCGGGGCGCGCGCGGAACAACACGGCGCTGCCGCGATCGGCTGGCTCAGGGGGTATTACGCAGACGGTTTCGAGCAATCGTGGGCGGCTCCGCCATGGCCTATCGAGTGGCGGGGGGATTGAGCCTCAACGGCTCGGAAGTGTCAAAAAGGGATGGCGATCCGCCTGCCATTTGTGAAGATTGCCTGAAGAGGGGAAGCGATCGACACGCCAGCTTCCGAAGCATCTACAGGCACCGTCCACTTCGCCAAGGTAGCGGGATTGGCAGGGTTCATATAAGGTTTAAGGCGTTTTGGTGCCCTAGTAGACCGCAAGGCTGGCGCCTTTGGCGTGGTGGAGCAGCGCATACGGGGTTGGCGAACGCGGACCGGCCCAGAACGGGACGTCATCTTCCGGCAGGAGCATGAGCCGGGCCGTCTTGGCCCGGCCGCACTCTCAATGCCACTCGGGTAACCGACTTGTTCTTGGGCAAAATGTCCTCTACGTAATAGGTTTCAATGCGAGCAATGGCCTCGACAC
>CAVUSX010000006.1:0-23992 GCA_963744275.1 uncultured Alphaproteobacteria bacterium | reverse complement strand
GAAGGCAAGTCATCCTCGTTCTGGCCATGACCGGAGGCGAGGGGCTGCAAACCTTCTTCAAGGATCGATCGCGACCGCGAAACTAGGTCGGGGACACAGAGCTATCACTCCCTCGCCCCGCGTGCGCGGGTGAGCACGTCCGCCGTGCTCGAACGCTTTCGCGCGCGCATCGATGACGTGGTGGGATCGGGTCTCGCAGCTCGATAATCTCCGTCCCCGAGCTGGTAGAACTACGTGCTGGATGCGTCGCTCCTGCGACATCGCGGCACGAAATCATGCAATCGCCGACACAAGCAAGCAATCGTTCATCTCTTGTCCCTAACCGTACTTTCGGAGAACTTCACCATGTTCGGGTGGCCATGCGAAGCTTGAGTCTCAGTCGCCTTCTGCAGATCGTCGTGGCCTTGCCGCTCTCGGCGCTGGCGGCATTCAGCGGGATCCTGCTGCTCGACACGTTCGACGGGTATCGCGATATCGAGCGCGTCGCGGCGCTCGAGAAGATCGTGGTGGCGGCCAGCCGTATGACGGTCACGCCGCTGAACCAGGAGATTATTCAAGCCCTTGCTTTCGTGACGAGCGGTTCCGAGCTCGACCGTGCCGAGATGCAGGCGGCGCGGCAACGCTCCGACCAAGCCATAGTTTCGTTCAAGGACGCCGCCGCGGCGGCCGGCTTGTCCGATTCAAAGTCGCTCGAGATCATCGGCAATGTCGGACGGCGATTGCGCGGTTTCGAAGCGCTCCGCAGCAAGGCGGATGCGCGAACCCTCAAGCGTCGGGACGTCGGCGCCGTGCTGCAGCCCATCACCTCGGAGCTGGCTGATCTTTACCACCGTATCGTGATCTTCATCGATCAAGGCCGGCTCAGCGTGCTGTTGCAGGCCTTGAATGCCGTTACGCAATTGAATGACGGCCAGAGAATTGAGAGTGGGCGCACCAAGCCTGCGCTCCAAGGCGGGCCCGCTGCGAGTTCCCAGACCGGCGCTACCTAACACTCAGCCTTACCAAGCCAAACGGTGTGCGGCAAGGAGTTTCGTAGAGTTTCGGCCCGCCTACCGTGCGCGAGCAGTTGCGCGCGTTTCAGCGCCCAGACCCCATCGGCGCGCGATCACAGCATTGCGACCAGCAATTCTGACGGTCTATGGCGGCGGCAAGGTCAGCCAGCCGATGCCAAGCGCTGGCGCAACACCATGGCAGTGCACGACATTCTGGTATGGTCCGGCGCCGTCGATACGACGCTCGAAGCGTTGATCGCGACGGCGGAATCGCTGATGGGGCAGCCCGCTGGCACCTCATTCTCTATTCGGTGGCCAGTCTGCTGATCATCATGGCGGTCATCGCCATAAGCAGGCGGCTGCTGCTCATGGTCCGGCGGCTGCTGGGTCAGCTGACGCAGGTCATGCAGGACCTCGCCGATCGCCGGCTCACAGTTGGCATCCCGGGACGCGAGCGATCCGACGACATCGGCGTCGTCGCCAGGATGGTGGAGGTCTTCAAGCAGAACGCGATCGCGATGCGACGGCTGCAGGAGGAGCAGAGCCAGCAGCAGGCGCGTGCGGCGGCCGAGAGGAAGAGCGCCTTGCTGCGGCTCGCCGATGCCTTCGAAGCCGAGGTTCTGGGCGTCGTGCGCACGGTCGCGACCGCGGCCTCCCAGCTGCAGGGGAACGCCAACCTCATGAATGCCGCCGCCGGCGAGACCGACCGCCAGTCGAGGCTGGTCTCGGCTGCGGCCGAGCAGGCGATCGGCAACGTGCGGGCGGTCGCCGATTCGGCCGAGGAGCTGTCGATCTCCATCGATGAAATCGGCCAGCAGGCCGGCACCGCCACGGAGGTCATCTCCAGCGCGGTGCTTCAGGCCGGCGCCACCACCGAGATGGTGCAGAAGCTCTCCGCGGCGGTCGATCGCATCGGTCAAGTGATCCAATTGATCAGCGACATCGCGTCGCAAACCAATCTGCTCGCGCTCAATGCCACCATCGAGGCCGCCCGCGCCGGCGAGGCCGGGCGAGGCTTTGCGGTGGTGGCGGCGGAGGTGAAGAACTGGCCTCGCAGACCGGCAAGGCGACCGAGGAGATCACCGCGCAGATCAATACGAATTCAGGGCGGTACGCACGAGGTGGTGGCGGCCATCCAGACCATCAGCGGCACGATCGGGGAGATCAACAGCATCTCGGCCGCCATCGCGGCCGCGGTCGAGGAGCAGAACGCCACCACGGCCGCGATCGCGCGCAATGCCGATCAGGCGGCGCGGGGCTCGCGCGAGGTGTCCCTGAACATCGGCAGCGTGAGCAAGACGGCCGCCGATGCCGGGGCGGCCGCGAGCGACATCCTGCAGGCCGCGGTCGGGTTGACCAAGCAGGGCGAGGCGCTGCGCGCGGGCGCGGATGCCTTCATCGCCCGCGTACGATCAGCTTAATGCGCGGCGGGCGCGGGTCGCGGCTAGAACGGGCCGGGCCGATGGTCGGCATGCCGCGCCCTGCCCTCGCACAGCGGGCGTTTTGAGCCATGATTACTTCGGCGGCTGGTCTGGAATGACGCGCCCGGGCATCGGTGGGACCGGATAACGTCCCGTCATCACGTTCCAGTAGGCCCAAGAACGCGGATCGATGATGCCCGGCGGAGCCTGCTCCAGCGCCTCCCGGAAATCTTCAAGGTCGAGGTAGCGCCGCACGACAGCCACCTCCGCGGCGGTGCCATAGGTCATGAGATAGGCCAGAAATCGAATCGGATCGGCGAGCGCCTGCTGCGGCGGCTCGAACCAGATTACGTGAGGCGCCACCTCGAGCAGGTCGCTGTTGCAAGGAAGCGGCTTCATGCTTCGGCCTCACGCGTTCTCACCACATTCAGCACCGGCAGGCGTCGCGGATCGGTCGCCTTCACCGCCTCGATCAGGTCGTGTCGCACATCCTCCGGCAGCGCGGCGAGGGATGGATCGTTGTGATAGGCGATGGCCTTGAGCGAGAGCAACGGGTTGAATTGGCCCCGTAAATGGCGGCTCCAGCGGCAAGCATCTCCGCCAACGATATCTTTGCCCGCGTCATCAGCACGTGAATATCCAGATAGTCTCTGAGCTCGGCGCGCTGAGTTCACGACCGCAGCCTTCATCCCCGCCAGGTCGATCAGCGCGGCGACCTTGAACCCGGGTCCCTCCACCCGCTCCACCGGAGCGATTTGTGCTAGACCGAGGCCTCCGAAGAAAGACAGCTGCACCGGGCCGGCACGATCCACGGTCACGGTGAGCGTGTCTGCGGACGATTGCCGGACCCTCGCACCTTTCAGGTAGGGCAATTTTTTCAGAAGGGAAGCTGGCTCGAACGAAGACGTGAGCGCGAAGAAATCAAAATCCACGGATTGTCGGTGGCCGAGCCGCAAGGCAATGGCAGTGCGGCCGTACAGCGTGAAGTCATCAGGCGTCTGCGCCAATTCCGGCCATAGGCGTTGCTGGGCCTCGGGCAGAATATCAAGGCGGGGAACGAACGCTTTCGACATACCGCATTATAGCTCATCTGCGGACCGATCAGCAGAGACAATCGGCATGTGCGCCGTCGGCGCGCCCGTCATTTCGGCCGGGGCTTGAAATAGCGCAGGTCCGGCGGCGGCTGGTCCTTCTGCGCCGGCATCAGCAGGCCTTCGGCGCTCAGCACATAGTGCTGGTCGCCGATGAACACGTGATTGTTGTTCTCGCAATATTCCTCGGTCCACGACACCAGCCGGTCCGCCATCGCGCCGATAGTTCTTCATCACGGTCCAGGGCCGCGTCAGCGCATGGTCGATGACCGTGACCTCGTCATGCGCGACCTCGGGGTCCGCCCTGTCGATGAAGATCCGCTCCTTCACGATCGTTTGATTGTCCGCGTGGAGCGGCAGGCCGCTGCCGTCGAAAACCCGCGGACCCCCAGAAAGCCGCGGGTCTCCACCGCGAGCCTCACGAGCCGCCCGTCGCCCTTGCTGTCGATCCATTGGCCGATGGAATAGCCGAGCAAAGTCGGCTCGAGCTGGGCCGGCCAATCGCGGCCGTCGGTGAAGATGCGGCGATCGTCGAGGATATGGTCCATCAGGATGTAGGTGGTGCCCGGAGTGATGACGAATTCCGTCTCCCCATAGGCGTTGGTGACGCGCGGCATGCCGGGGGACAGGCATTTGTAGGTCGACGTGGTGCCCTGGCCGCCGGTGGCCTGGTCCTCGAGGTTGGCCTCGAAGATGGCCTGATATTCCGCGGTCAGCGGCGCCAGCTGTCCGCGCCCGGCCGGTTTGCTGATGTCGAAGCGGCCGGGACCGCCGATCGGACGCCACTGGCCGCCGAGGTCCGGATATTTCGAGTAATCGATGATTTGGGCGCCGGCGGTCGACGAGAAGGCGGCCGCCGCGATGATGCAAAGCAGGGTGCGAGCAAGCATGGCTGGCTGTCCTCGTTGGGGGGAAAGTGAGTAGTGAGTAGTGAGCGGCGAGGGGTAAGCAGGTCGCCTATTTCCTTCCATTCACCATTCACCACTCACCATTCACGCCCTTCGCTATTCCCCGGCCTTCTTGAAATACCTCAAATCCGGCGGCGGCTCATTCTTCTTGACGGGCATCAGGTAGCCGTCCGCGCTCAGCATGTAGGGCTCCTTGCCGATCTCCAAATGGTCGTTGTTCTCGGAGCAACTGACCTCGCGCCAATAGGGCCGCGGATCCGCCTGGCGGCGATAGTTCTTCATCACGGTCCAGGGACGCGTCAGCGCATGATCGATGACGGTGACCTCGTCATGGGCGACCTCGTGATCGGCCTTGTCGATGTAGAGGCGTTCCTTGACGATGGTCTGGTTGTCCAGGTGCAGGGGAAGCCCGCTGGTGTCGTACGAACGCGGCCCTTTGAAGCCGCGGGTCTCGATCTCCAAGAGGTCGTAGCGGCCGTCATTATTGGTGTCGATCCATCGGCCGATGGAGTAGCCGATGAAGGTATGCGGGAGATCGGCCGGCCAATCGCGTCCGTCGGTGAAGACTCGGCGGTTGTCGTGGATATGCTGGGTCAGGATGTGGACGCTGCCGGGCGCGAGGACGAACTCGATCTGGCCATAGCCGTTGGTCACGCGCGGCATGCCGGGCGATTGGCAGACCCAATCTCGATCCCAGCCCTGCCCACCGGCCTCCTGGTCGGCCAGGTTGGCCTGGAATATCGCCTGGTATTCCGGCGTGAGCGGCGCTTCCTGCTCCGGACCCCAGGCTTTGCTGATATCGAAACGACCGGGGCCACCGATCGGAAGCCATTGGCCCTTCAAGTCCGGATACTTCGCATAGTCGAAGATTTCGGCGCCGGCGCTCGACTGCGAGAGCGCCGTCAGTGCAATTGCACAGAGCAAGCTCCGGTAAGCCATGATGGTTTCCTCCCCGGCCGACGAGCAGCCATTGTGGCCGTTCCAGCGTTCCGGGCGCCTCGTCCGCCATGCAGGTGCGTGGTCGCAAGCGGGCTTCGGCGCGTCTCGCCGCCGGCCTTGCGGAAATCTACACCCGATTCCCGCGCGCACGGAAGGGCCCGCTCGGTGCCGGTGCCGGCAGCGCGCGGCCGGAAATCCGCCGGAACGTGATCTCCGTCACATGGATCGCCCGGCCGCGCGCTGGAATTTTCGTGCAAGGTTTGCTTATGAATACGGCGTCGTGGGCTTCATTTGAGCGGAGTGATGACGATGCGCCAAATGCTGATGCCGGTTGGTGCCCTCGGCGTGCTGCTCGTGGTCGGGGTGTCGTTCGCGGCACCGTCGGCGCGGCAAGCGGCCCGGCGGGAGGGACCCTGCGGGAAGTCACGGCGGCCTGCGAGCGCGCCGGCTTTGCGCGCGGCGACGCCCGCGGCGGCGCCGGTCTGCAATTGGATTGTATCGGTCCCATCATGCAGGGAACCGATCAGCCGCGGCGGGCGCGCACGCCCTTGCCGCGGGTCGATCCGAAGGTCGTGGCGGCCTGCAAGGCGAGCAACCCGGAATTCGGACAGGCCAAAGGGCGGCCGGCGGCGCCGGCCGTGCAGGCCCCGCCTGCGAGCCCGGCGGCGCCGGCCGCGGCGGCCCAAAGCGAGCCGGCGCCACGATCCGGTACCGGCGGCAAGCGGCCCAACATCGTCTTCGTCCTCACCGACGATCTCGCCTTGAACACCGTTCAATTCATGCCGCACGTCCTCGAGATGCAGAAGCAGGGCGTGACTTTCGCCAACTATTTCGTCACCGATTTGCTGTGCTGCCCGTCGCGTTCCTCGATCTTCACCGGGCGCTTCCCGCACGACACCGGCGTATTCCGCAACACCGGCAGTGACGGCGGCTTCCAGGCGTTCCATAACCGTCATCACGAGCAAATGACCTTTGCGACCGCGCTGGCGACCGCCGGCTATCGCACCGCCATGCTGGGCAAGTATCTCAACGGCTACAAGCCGCGGCAAAATCCGCCGAACCGGTTGGAGCTTTTGGGCCGGAGCCGGGAATGGCTACCCCGGGTTCAACTACGACCTCAATGAAAACGGCAAGGTCGTCCATTACGGCACGGAGCCGGCCGCCTACATCACGGATGTTCTCGCCAGCCAGGCGGTTGGCTTCATCAAGCAGTCGGCCGGGACGCCGTTCGTGATCGAGGTCGCGACCTTTGCGCCGCACGCGCCCTACACGCCGGCGCCGCGCGACGCCGACGCGTTTCCGGATCTGCGCGCCCCCCGCACGGCATCATTCAACGCCGCCCCGGATGCGAACGCGCCGCGATGGCTGCGCGCGATTCCGGCGCTTTCGGCCGCCGACATGGCCGGCATCGATCGCGACTTCCGCAAGCGCGCCCAATCGGTGCAGGCCGTCGACAAGATGATCGGCGAGTTGCAGGCGGCGGTGGCTTCGATCGGCGAGGAGAGCAACACCTATTTCGTGTTCTCCTCCGACAACGGCTATCACATGGGCGAGCACCGTCTCATGCCGGGCAAGATGACGGCCTTCGATACCGACATTCACGTACCGCTGGTGGTCACCGGGCCCGGCGTTGCGCCGGGGCGCGTGATCGAGGAGATCGCCGACAATATCGACCTCAACCCGACTTTCACGGAGATCGGCGGCGCCGCCACCGCGGCCAATGTGGACGGCCGCAGCCTGTTGCCGCTGCTGCGCGGGGGCACGGTCACGCAATGGCGCAAGGCGGCGCTGGTCGAGCACCACGGGCCGGTCCGGAACTCGGCCGATCCCGATTTTCCCGGCAATCGCAGCGGCAATCCGACCACCTATGAGGCGATCCGCGGCTCGAGCTGGGTCTATGTCGAATACGCCGACGGTGAAAAGGAGTACTACGACCGCGCCACCGATCCGGACGAGTTGCACAACGTCTATGCCGCGCTGCCGGCCGACCAGAAGGCGTCGCTGCACGCCATGGTGAGCGGGCTGCAAAATTGCCACGACGCAGCGAGCTGCTCGGCCGCCGACGGCTCGACCCGCAGCGGCACGCGCCAATAGCGCGCCACCAGCCGGGCGATCGCGCCGCGGAGCGTCAGATGCAGGGCTGGACGCTTCGCGATCCGATCGCCGCCGTGAGGGTTTGTACCAGCTCGTTCGGCCGCAGCGGCTTGTACAGGGTTGCGACCGCGCCGGCCTCGGTGGCCATGGGGTGGAAATCCGGCATGGCCGGGCAGCGGTCCCGGAACATGAAACCCGAGACCGCGATGATCGGCGTGGCCGGATTGTGCTGATGAATGGCCCTGGTGGTGGCGAAGCCGTCCATTCCTGGCATGAAGATGTCGACGATGACGGCATCGAACGGCCAGGCCTTGACCGCCTCGACGCCCGCCGGCCCGTTCTCGACCGCAACGACGTCGAAGCCGCCCGCCTCGAGCATGATCACCGTCGCTCTGCGCACCGCTTCGTCGTCGTCGATGATCAGAATGCGCGCCATTGCGGACCCCGCTGTCGCCAGGCCGGGCTCGGCCGAGGATTTGATTTGTATTTCACGGCGGCGAGCCCGGGCCGGACCGTCGCGGCGGGCGCCGTCACGTCTGCGGCTGGGAGGTCGACCAGGCCATGCCGGCAGCCTGCGGGGCGGGCGTCGCCAGCGCGGCGGCGACCGCCCGCAGGAGCTCGTTCGGCCGGAACGGCTTCTGCAGGCATATGACGTCCGACAGCTCGGCGATCGTCTGCAATTGGTCGAGCGCGGTTCGCCCGGACGGGCCGAGCAGCACGCCCGACATGGCGATCACCGGAAAGCCCGGATTACGCTCGCGCAGCGTCCTGATGAAGGTCACGCCGTCGATGCCCGGCATGAAAAGATCGGCGATCACCACGTCGAAACTGCACTGCTCGAATTTGCTCAGGCCGGACTGTCCGCTGTCCGCCCCGACCACGTCGAAACCATTGGCCCGCAGGGCCAGCGTGATGGCGGTACGCACCGGATTCTGGTCGTCGATCACGAGAATGCGAGGCACGGCGCGACCCTTCGGGCGGGGTTGTCGAAATGTCCAAATTGGGACGTCCGCCGCGCTTCGGCGCAAGGCGAATATCACCGCCTGACAGTAAACGCGAAGTTCCTAACTTCCCGTTTCTGATTGCGCGGGGCAGGCCGCCATCAGGGCTCGGCGGAGCATGACGGCGAGCTCGGCGTTGCGGTAGGGCTTGGTGAGCAGCAGGACCCCCGGATCGAGCCGGCCGTGGTGCACGATGGCATCTTCCGTGTAGCCGGACGTGAACAGAACCTTGACGCCGGGCCGGCGGCGCGCCACCTCGTCGGCGAGCTGGCGGCCGTTCATGGTGCCGCTCATGATCACATCGGTGAACAGAAGGTCGAAACGGACGCCGCGCTCGACGATGGCGATCGCCTCGGCCGCATTGGCGGCCTGCAGGATTCGGTAACCAAGATTCTCGAGCCGTGCCGTCACATAGGTCAGCACCAGTGGGTCGTCCTCGACGATCAGGACGGTTTCGCTGCCGCCTTCGACCGGGGCTCGAGCGCGGTCGCGGCCGCCTGCTCGGCCGGCATGCTGGAGCGCGGCAGATAGATCCTGATCGTCGTCCCGTGGCCGTCTTCGCTGTAGATCCTGATATGCCCGCTCGACTGCTTGACGAACCCGTAGACCATGCTCAGGCCCAATCCGGTCCCCTTGCCGGCCGCCTTGGTCGAGAAGAACGGCTCGAACACCCGGTCCAGGATCGCTTCCGGAATGCCATTGCCGGTGTCGCTCACCGCGATCATCACATAGTTGCCGGGCTGCACGTCGCGGTTCGCCCCCGCATAGCTGTCGTCGAGGACGACGTTCTTGGTCTCCAAGGTCAGCTTGCCGCCGTCCGGCATCGCGTCGCGGGCATTGATGGCCAGGTTGAGCAGTGCGGTGGTGAGCTGGGTCGGGTCGACCAGCGCCGGCCAGGCGCTCGGCTCCAATTTCGCCTCGATCTCGATCTGCGCGCCGAGCGCGCGGCGAAACAAACCCTCCGCCGCGGTCACCAGTGCGTTGATGTCGGTGTCGTGCGGCTGCAGGGGCTGCTTGCGGGCGAAGGCGAGCAGGTGGCCGGTCAGCTCTGCGCCGCGGTCGGCCGCCTCGCCGATCAGGCGGGCGATCGACAAGAGCTGCGGCTTGTCGGCGACCCCTTGGGCCAGGATATCGATCGTGCCGGTGATGACGGTGAGGAGGTTGTTGAAGTCGTGCGCGATCCCGCCCACCAGCTGGCCGACGGCCTCCATTTTCTCGGACTGCCGGGTGCGTTCCTCGGCCGCGATCGCCTCGGTCATGTCGCGGATGAATCCATTGAACACGACGCCGCCGCGCCTGGGCAGCGCAGTGATGCTCAGCTCGACCTTGATCTCGGTTCCGTCGCGCCGCAGCGCCTCGATCTGCAGGCGCTTTCCCAGCATCGCGCTTTCGCCGCCGCGCAGATAGCGTGCGAGCCCGTCCTGGTGACGCGCACGATGCCGCGGCGGCACGATCAGCTCGCCCAGAACCTTCCCGACCGCCTCATCGCGCGACCAGCCGAAGATCGCCTGCGTCTGCGCGTTCCAGTCCACGATGATGCCGCGCTCGTCCATCTGAACGAAGCCGTCCAAGGCTGAGACGACGATACCGCGCGCCATGCGCTCGCTGTCGAGGAGCGCCGCGGTCTTGTCGCGCACCTCGTCGGCCATGCGGGCGAAGGCTTGCGCGAGCCGGCCGATCTCGCCGCCCGCATCGGTCGGGATCGCGGCCGGCTCGTCGCGCGCGAAGCCCTCGACCGCCCGGGTCATCTGGACCAGCGGCCGGGTCAGGGAGCGGGCGAGCATCACCGCCAGCGCGATCGCGCCGAGGATGGCCAGCAGCCCGGCGAACAGGCTGGAATCGCGCACCGCGATGGCGGCGGCCATGAGGCCCGCATACGGGATCGTCTCGATGACCGCGACCCGCGGGCCTTGGGCCAGCCGCACCGCGCCCCAGCCGACGCCGAATTGGGTGCCGGTGCGATCCCGCAGCACCCGTGGGGCGGCGGCGTCGGGATCTGGAACAGGCGCGATGTCGGGAAAATCGTCCTGCACCCGAAACGGCATTCCGATCTCGAAGCCGAACTCCCGCGCCGGGTCCGGATGGACCAGATAGTCTCCCCGGCCATTGACCAAGAACACCTTCAGGCCGTCGTTGGCGGCCGAACGGATACGGGTAAATGCCGGCCGCAGATCGAGGGTGATGATCACCATCC
Source organism: uncultured Alphaproteobacteria bacterium (assembly GCA_963744275.1). Classification (GTDB taxonomy): domain Bacteria; phylum Pseudomonadota; class Alphaproteobacteria; order Rhizobiales; family Xanthobacteraceae; genus VAZQ01. Next base: position 13,352 of record CAVUSX010000006.1, on the reverse strand, counting down.
CGAACGGCGTGCCGTCCGGCTTCTGCAACGGTGTGGCGAAGTGCAGGACCGGCACATGGGGCTCTTCGATGACGCCGTTCCCGCGGCTCAGCCCGATCGGCGATATATAGACCTCGCCGGCCGGCAACTTGATCGTCTCCTGCAAGGCCACCTCGGCCTGTCGCTCCAGCGCCGCCTGCGGAACCGACCGGATGGCGCCGTCCGGGCCGGAGCGATCGACCCGCACGATGTCGCGCCCGCCGTCGTCGAGGCCGACGATGCGAAACGCCCGGTAGCTCGGCTTGGCGGCGAGCTCCGCCGCGTAGCGCGAAGCCATGCGGGTGCGCCACACGGCCTCGGTGGTCCCGTCGATCGGATCGATGCCGCCGGCGAGCCGGGCGCGGACGATGCCGGCGGCCGCCACCGCCGAGCCGAAGCCCACCACATCGGCGCGCGCGACCCCGAATATGGCTTCGAGCTCGTCCGCGAGCACGCGGGCGCGGCTGTCGATACGTTCGAGATTGCGCTGCAACGCAATGGCTTCGACGTTGCGATCGGTGAGGTAGCCGACGGCCGCGGCGGTGAGCAGCACCAGCCCCACCATCGCCAATGTCAGACGCGTCGACAGTCTCATGCCGTGATCCTGTGGTTGCGCCCGATGGCCCGCTGTGGCCGGCAAAACGAGCCCCGGGACGCGCCGCATCCCGAATCAGCTTCGCCCGCACTCTAGAGTGGTTTTGCGACACCGGAGGGAGAAACCGCCCTAGTGGTTGTCCATCGTCGAGCTGGCCGCCCCGCGGGCGATATCGCCGGCATCGGCCAGCTCCTCCGCGCCCCAGCACAGATCGAGCAGCCGATCGCGTTTGGCCGGGCGGCAGGATGGCGGCCGCGAGACCACGGAATTTGTCCTCGAGCATGCGGTCGCTCATCGGATTTTGAACGCTGCCGACCGCGTGCTCGACGAAGTCCGCGTGCCGATCGCCGTTCTTGAGCCGGATCGTCACCCGCGCCTGCGCCTTGCCGAGGCCGGGATCGATGCTGGCGAATACCCGGGCGCGCAATGCGGCGATCGGCGCGGCGCGCACGAGCGCGTCGCTGAACTCCCGCTCGCCGGCCGCCCCCTCGGCGAGCGCCACCGCGGCGGCGTGATAGATGCTGAATTTGCCTTCGAGGCCGGTTGCCGGATTGCGGATCGCGGTCACGTCCATCACGCGCGGATGGACCGCGACCTCGATGCGATCGATCATGTCGGGCGTGAGGCCATGCTTGTCGCGCAGCTGGATGCAGCCGTCGATCACCGGATGCACCACCAGGCCGCAGGCGAACGGCTTGTAGCTGTTGTTCAAGATCTCCCAGCCCGGGGCCGTGATGGCGGCGCTGTCGGAAGCGGTGCTCAGCACCTGCAGCCAGCCGCGCTCGGCTTCGAGCGCCTGCTCCGAGGCGGTGTAGCCGGCTTGGGCGAGCAGCGCCGCGGTGAGGCCGTTTTGCGCCGCCCGGCCGGGGTGGAAGCTCTTGGTCATGGAGCCGAACATGGCCTGCAATCCGACCGGCTGGGCGGCGGCGAGACCGAGCGCCCAGCACATCTGCTGCTCGTTCAAGCCGAGCAATCTTCCGGCCGCGGCCGCGCTGCCGAACACCCCGGCCGTGCCGGTGATGTGCCAGCCGGTCTTGTAATGCGCCGGCGTGACCGCGACGCCGATCCTGAGCTCGGTCTCGATCCCGATGATCAGCGCCGCCATGAAATCGCGTCCGCTCACGCGGCGGTGCTCGGCCAGGGCCAGGATCGCCGGCGCCACCGGGGCGGCCGGATGAATGGCCGTTCTCGATGTGGGTGTCGTCGAAATCCAGCACATGGGAAGCGATGCCGTTGAGCAACGCGGCGTGCAAGACGTCGGCGCGCTCGGGCCGGCCCAGCAGCGTCGCCTGCGGCGCGCCCGAAGAACGGCGACAGCGCCGCCATGGCATTGGTCATGGTCTGGTGGCGCGCGCCGCCGATCGCGCAGCCGACCCAGTTGAGCAGCGTGCGCGCGCCTCGTGCCGCACCGATCGGGGCAGATCATCGAAACCGGAGCTGACGATGAAGCGCGCCAGCTTGCGGGTCAGCTCGCCCGCATCGCGCGCCGGCGCGCGTTGCCCTTGGTCGCTCATGGCTTTCCCTTCGGCTTTCTTGCTTTGTCGCATATTGCCAGGATGGTCGGACGCCGAATGCCGCGCCGCTCAATCCATGCTGAGCCCGCTCGCCCGGATGGGTCCGGCCCATTTCTCGATCTCACGCACGACGAAACCCGCCAGGTAGTCGCTCGAGCGGCGCTCGGGCGCCACCACCTCGATGCCGAGCTCCTCGAGCCTCGCCTGCACGTCCGGGCTGCTCATGGCGGCGACGGCCGCATCGTGGAGCTTCTGGATGACGGCGGCCGGCGTGCCCTTGGGCAGGAAGGTGGCGTACCAGGTCTCGACCTCGAAATCCGTGAGACCCTGCTCTTGGGCGGTGGCGAGCAGCGGCAGGATCGGCGAGCGTTGCTTCGACATGATCGCGATCGCCTTGACCAGCTTGCCCTCGATCTGCGGCACCACGCCCGCAATGGGGACGCATTGGTAATCGAGCCGCCCGGCCAGCAGATCCTGCAGCGCCTGCCCGGTGCTGCGATAGGGGATGTGGGTGACGTCGATTTTGATGGCCGCATTGAACAGGGCGCAGCCCAGGTGCGAGGTGGAGCCGGCTCCGGGCGAGCCGAATTGCATCGTGGCCTGATGGGCTCGCGCATAAGCGATGAAATCCGGAAGGCTGTCGGCCGGCAAATCCTTGCGCGTGATCAGCAGGACGGGCGTGCTGGCGACCAGACCGACCGGCGCGAAATCGTTTGCAGCGTCGTAGAGCGGATTCTTGTAGAGGGTCTGGTTGATCGCATGGGTGCCGGCGGTGGCGAGCAGGAGCTGATAGCCGTCCGGGGCCGCCTTCATGACGCGGGCGGCGCCGATCATGCCGCCGGCGCCGCCGACGTTCTCGACGATCACCGGGACGCCCAGCCGCTCGCCCAGGCGCGGCCCGATGATGCGTCCCAGGATATCGCTGCCGCTGCCGGCCGCGAACGGAACCACCATGGTGACCGGCCGTACCGGCCAATCCTGCGCCGCCGCCGGCGCGGCCGCGAGCAGGAATCGCGTGCAGGAGGGTGGCGATGGCGGTGATCATCCTGCAGGCCGGTGCTGTCGCTCCCGTCATTGCCACAAATCGCCTCCATTCGCAGCGCCGCGGCTCACTCGGCCGTGATGCCTGCCGCTTTGATGATCGGCCACCACTTCTCGATCTCGGCCTTCTGATAAGCCCCGAGCGCCTGCGGGGTCTGCTGGTCGCGTGGCGGGATTTCCTGGCCCAGATCCGCCAGCTGTCGGCGCACTTTCGGATCCGCCAACGTCTGCACGATCGCGGCATTGAGCTTGCCGACGATCTCCTTCGAGGTGCCCTTGGGGGCCCAGATCGCGTTCCACAATGAAATGTAGAATCCCGGCAGCCCGGCCTCGTCCACGCTCGGAATCTCCGGCGCCGAGGCGAGTCGCGTCTTGGCGGTGACCGCGAACGCCTTGATGTTGCCGGCGCGCACCTGCGGCAGCGAGTTGGAGACCTGGTCGAACATCAGATCGATCTGCCCGGCGATCAAGTCCTGCATGGCGGGCGCCGCCCCCCGATAGGGAACGAACTCGAAGCTGGTGCCCGAGAGGCTCTGGAAGAACGCGCCGCTGACGCGGGTGCCGGCACCCGCGGTCCCCTGCGACGCCTTGCCGGGATTGGCCTTGAGCCAGGCGATCAGCTCGCTCAGGTTATTGGCCGGCACGGTCTTCCTGGCGACGATCAGCTGCGGATTGCTGGTCAGGAGCGCGATCGGCTCGAAATCCTCCAGCACCCGATAGGGCAGCGTGAAGACGGCCCCGTTGAGCACATGGGTGGCCCACATTCCCATGCTGAGCGTATAGCCGTCGGGCGCCGCGCGCGCCGCGCGCCCGACCCCGAGCGTGCCGGATGCGCCGGTCACGTCCTCGACGATGACCGGTTGGTCGAGCGCCGCCCGCATGCCCTCGGCCACGATGCGTCCGATGCGATCGGTCGGCCCGCCGGCCGCGAACGGGACGATCATGGTGATCGGCCGCGACGGATAGGTCTGCGCGCCGGCGCGGCCCGCACCGAGCAAGGCCGCCGCGACCGCGACCGCGGCAAGCAACTTTTTCATGTCGGCCCTCGCGGTTCTGGCGCCACCCGCATGGCAGTGCCGGCCCTGTCGATTTGTTGCGCAGTTCTTGTTCTTTGCTTATGCCTCGCGACCGCGCGGGCGACGCCATCGGCTTCGTGTCGCGCAGCCGTCTGGAAGACTGCATCCATGAGAATCTGCTTTTTCGGCGACAGCATCGTGAACGGGACCGGCGACGACGACGCCTTGGGGTGGGTTGGGCGCGTGATGGCGGCCGCGCGCCGCAAGCGCCTCGACGTCACCTATTATAATCTCGGAGTTCGCCGCGATACGAGCGCCGATATCGCGCAGCGATGGCGCGCGGAGGCGGGCAGACGCTTTCCGCCGGAAAGCCGCAAGCGGCTGGCCTTCTCGTTCGGAACAAACGATTGCACCCCCGACCCCCATGGCAATGCCCGCGTGCCGCATGCCGAGACTTTAGACAATGCGAAACGCGTCTTGCAAGAAGCGGCCGTGCTCGCGCCGACGATCATGCTCGGTCCCGCGCCGACGCTCGATGAGGTGCTGGTCGACGATCGCATCAGGAAGATATCCCACGACCTGGACGTCTTGTGCGCAGAGATCGGCATCCCGTTTCTCGAGACCTTTGGCTTCGTCGCCGCGTGTCCGGCATGGCGGCGCGAAGCGGAGGGGGGAGACGGCACTCACCCCAATCGTGAGGGATACGCGGCGCTGGCCGGATTCATCTGGGATTGGCCGGCGCTTCACCGCTGGCTCGGCGCCGGTCCCTGAAACGCGGCGCGATCTCGAGGAGCGGTCTCACGAGGTCCGGCGCGGTGACGGAGCTTTCGGTAGCTCGGCCGAATGTATCACCGAAGACGACGGTTCATGACCGCAACGTCGTCGCACCCGCGCCCTTCAAGATGGCCCCTCGAACGTCATGGCGACGCCGGCGCGCGATAGACCAGATGCGGAAAGACCTGCTCCGCATAAAGGCCGTCGCGGCGGATGACGAGGCTTTCGATCGCCTCGAATGCCCCGAGGCAGCTCGACACCAGCGGATCGTCGAATACGATATAGCCGCCCGGAACCATCTTGGTCCTGCTGCCTTCGTAGCTCGCCATCACCCCGTCATAGAGGTCGCAGTCGATGTGCGACAGCCGCAGCCGACCGATCGACGGCAGCGCGCGCGGGATCGACTCGCTGAACATGCCTTTGACGAGCTCCAGGTTGCCGACCCCCGACTTCTCGGCAAAGGCCCGAATTTCCTCCTCGGAGGTCTGGCCGAAGTCGCCCGCCTTGTGGGCATCGCGCCGCGCATCGGTCTCGGGCATGCCGGCGAAACTGTCGAAGGCGTAGACCTTGGTGCCGGGGCACAATTCCTGGGCGACGATCGCCATGAAGATGGCGGAGCCGCCGCGATACGAGCCGAACTCCGCGATGTGCCCGCGCGGCAACCGGGGCAGGTAGAATTTGATCAGCAGGAACAGGTTGCGCAGATTGTCCTCGGTCACCGCGGTCCGGTCCTTGGTCAGACCATAGGCGTGCGCGAACAGCGGATCGGCGGTACTGAGGTCGCGAAGGTTGCCGAACTGCAGCCCGCATCCTCGAATGTAGCCGTCCTTGAGGGTTCTCCCGTGAAGCGAATCGCCCGACATGGCGGCGATGCGGGCCCCGTGACCGGTGATGGTGATGTCCCATTCCAAAGGCGGCCTCTTGCGTTGATCGCCACGTGCTTGGACGTACCTGCTCCGAGGCCGGATCCGAAGGTGCCGGCTGCGGTCGTCGAGAAATCAACGTCTCATTGTGGATCGGTCCGGCTTCCGGCGCATCGGTACAAGTACCACGGCACTTCCTGGGACCGTGCGGTGCACCCCGTCGCGGGCCCGGATCACGCAGCCCCTGGGCGGAGCCGATTCAGCAAAGCGGCGATGATCGGTATTTGTCCCTTGACGATCTTGCGCATCGCGTCCTGCGGCGCGAACCAATCGGCCCGGTCGGCTTCGGGAAACTCTCGCATGCGGCCGGACCGCGGCGGCCATTCGATCGCAAAGAGATTGCTCTTGAAGTCCTTGAGATCGAAGTCGCCCTCCACCGCCCAGGCCGAGATGATCTTGCCGCCCGGCTGCTTGAAGTGTCCGAGCGCGATGAATTCCCCGCTCGGCCGGCAGCCCGTCTCCTCGGCGAGCTCCCGGCGCGCCGCGGTCAAAGTATCCTCCCCGTCCTCGAGCAGTCCCTTCGGGATCGACCAGGCGCCATCGTCCTTGCGGGCCCAGAACGGTCCCCCGGGATGGACCAGGAGCATCTGCGGCTCATGGTCGTTCAGCCGATACACGAGGATGCCGGCGCTCTTTTGAGCCATCGATCAAGGGGTATCACAATTTGGCTCTTTCAGCCCTCATGGTGAGGGCGCGGGTAAAGCCCGCGCGTCTCGAACCATGGCCGCAGCTGCAGCGTCGCTCGGGCCGTCTAGCGGCAGGCCGGATAGCCGAAGCGCGAGATTATTTCGCCGCCCGAGATCGCGTGCAGCGTGAACGTGTCCATGAAATGCTGCTCGGTGACATACTGGCGCAACGCCGAATTGTAGGCGGCGAGCATATGCGAGGTTGAGCCCGCGCTAACGCGGCCCGAGCTCGGGTCGCCGCCGGAGTGGAACAACAGCGTCGCGTTCGGCGTGATGCAGACGTTGCGGATCGATAGGAAGATCGTGCACGCGGACTGGCAGTGGCTGTCGATGCGGAAGCGCTCGCCGGAGGCGTTGTACCTCTCCACCACCGCGTCGAAGCGGGGCATCTCGCCGGGCTTCGCTCCCATGCCCATGTGCAGCGCCGAGACGGAACCGTCCGCATGCGCCGGCGCCGACGCGATGAGGCCGCAAACAACCGTGAGCGCGCCCAATGTGCGCGAGAATCGCTGCGGCGGTCTGCTCATGAGCCCTCTCCTGGAGTGGATTGATCGCGTTCAGCCCCTGGCCGTCCGCGCCGCGAGCCGCGCGGCTAGGGATAGAGCCGCAGAAATTTCTCCGTCGCCTCTCGCGCCCGCTGCTCCAGGATCTGCGGTTTGGGCGGTGCCTCCACGCGCAGCAGGAGCTGCAACAAGAGATCTCCCCACAGCAAGGCAAAGAGCTCGACCGCCATCGTGGCCGGATCGCCGGCCCCGATCAAGCCATCGGCTTGCGCTTGCGCCAGCATGCGCGCGAGTGCGGCACGGCCGGCGGCGCGCGCGGTCGCGAGCGCATGCGCCACCTCGGGCGCATGAACGGATTGCGCGATGGCCAGTCGGTAGACACCCAGCACCGGGGGATCGCTTACGCCCCGCAAGACCGCCGTACCGAGCGCGGTCAACGTCGTTGCCAGTCCGGCGCGGTCGGTCGCGGCCGGCAGCTCGAGAGGGAGCCGCATCCGCTGCGCGCGCTCGGTGATCGCATCCTTGAGCAGCGCCGACTTGTCGCTGCATACCTGATAGAGCTCCCGCTTGGAGACCTTGGCGCGCGTCGCGATCTCCAGCGTGCTGGTTCCTTCGTAGCCCTTCTCCATGAACGCGGAAAACGCCGCGTTCAGGACGCGCTCGCGCAGCGGCGCGGCGGCGACCGCTCGCACCGGCTTCTTCGCCCGCACGCGGGTGCCGACCCGGCCGCGAGCCCCCTTGGTCGATTTCACTATCCGGTCTGGCCGTGGTCGCTCCACGAAAAATCCCTTGTGGTGGTACATGAGGCCAACGGTGTGAACCGCGTCGGTACCGCATGGTACCCGCCCCGAGCCGGGAGCGTCAAGGCGAGCAGCGAGCAGCCGTGACCATTCGCGATTGGCGCCGCACCGGCACTTGGAACGCGCCGCGCCCGTTGAAAAAATTCAGGCGGGCTCCAGGCCCTTGGCCTTCAGGACGCGCTTTGCTTCCGGCGTGGTGAGGAAACCGATCACCGAGCGGCCCGCTTGCGCCTGGCGCGCATTTGCCGGAATGCCGGCGACGAAGGGCGTGACCATCTGGATCTCGGGCGGCAATGGGCCGACGACCTCGATGCCGGAAACCGCCATCAGCTCCGCCATCTGCTGAAGGCCGATGTCGGCTTCGCCGCGCAGCACGATGAGGCCGACAAGCCCGGCCTCGCCGCCGGCGCCGTATGTGGCTTTCGCCCGCATCGCGTCGGCGATGCCGAGCTGGTCGAAAACCTTGGCGACATGAACGCCGCTCTGGCCGCCGCCGACCGGCTTCGAGCAGGCGATCGATTTCGCCTCGAGCATGGCGCGCCGGAAGCCTTCGACCGTGGAAATGTCCGGTTTCGACGCGCCCTTGGGCACCGCGACGCCGATCGACGATTTGGCGATATCGACGACGCTGCCGGCCACCATCCTGCCGCTCGCCACCAGGTCGCGGGCGCCCGGCGCGGAGACGATCGCCACATCCGCCGCCTCGCCCTCGGCAAGCTGCTGCTCGAGCCGCAGCGAGGGCCCGAGCGTGACGTCGAGGCGATTGCCGGTCGAGCGCTCGAAGGCCGGCGCCAGCTCCAGGAGCACCGTTTTCATGGCGGTGGTGCTCAGCACTTTGATGTCGATTGATGGCATCCACAAGCTCCTCGCGGCATTGCGAAATGTGGCCTCGCGCAATCACGTCGAGCAGCGCGAGCGCCGCACCATAATAGCCAAAGCCGGCCCCCGATAGCTCGTGTCCGGCTCGACCCGATCGAGCCGCTTGCATGCACATCAAGCTGTTGATTCCGATAGGAGAATTGCGCGCTGCCGACCGATCGCAAAAATGTCAGCGAGGACCGATGAGTTTTCGCCTCCGGGCCGGTTTCACCAATGAGACCGGCGCAAATGCCCGGCCGAGCCTGGACCCATAGGAGGATGACATGAACGTCGCCAACAAGACCATCTTGATCACCGGCGCCAATCGCGGCATCGGCCGCGCTCTTGTCGAGGAGGCGCTCGCGCGTGGCGCCAAGCGCGTCTACGCCGGAACCCGCGGGGCGGCGTTGCAAATCGCCGATGAACGCGTGACGCCGCTGACCCTGGACGTCACCAATGTGGCGCAAATCCAACGTGCAGCCGAGGAGATCGGGGCGCTCGACGTCCTCATCAACAATGCCGGCGTCGCCATCTATGACGATCTGAGCAGCATCGACACCATCGAGCAGCATCTGGCCGTCAACCTGTTCGGCGTGCTCAAAGTGACGCGCGCGTTCCTGCCGCTGCTGAAGCGCTCCAAAGGAGCCGTCGTCAACAACCTGTCGCTGGTGGCGCTCGCGCCCTTGCCGATCATTCCCGGCTACTCGATCTCGAAGGCGGCGGCGCTGAACATGACGCAGTCGTTGCGCGCGCTCCTGGCCGGGGAGGGCGTGTCGGTCCATGCCGTGATCCTCGGCCCCATCGACACCGACATGAACCGCGGCTTCGACATTCCCAAGGCCGCGCCCGAGTCCGCGGCGCGCGGCATTTTCGACGGGCTGGAGCAAGGCGAAGAGGAATCTTCCCCGATCCCGCCTCGCAGTCTGTCGCCGAGGGTTGGCGCGCCGGGATGGCCAAGGCGCTCGAACGCCAGTTCGCGGCATTCGTGCCGCCGGGCGTCGCGAACGCGGCGTAACAGCTCCGATGCAGCAACAGATGAAAGAGGAAAGTGCCGTGAGCAAGCAGAGTTACACCACTTCGTTTACGGTCGACCAATCGCCGGAAGAAGTGTTCGCCGCCGTGAACGACGTGCCCGGATGGTGGTCGGGAGAAATCGACGGCCGCACCGACAAGCTCGGCGCCGAGTTCACGTACCGCTACCAGGACCTTCACCGCAGTACCCAGAAAATCACGGAATTCGTGCCCGGCCGGAAGGTCGTGTGGCATGTGGTGGACGCCGAGATCGCCTTCGTCAAAGACAAGGAGGAGTGGAACGGCACCGACATCGTCTTCGAGATTGCCAGGAAGGGCGGCAAGACCGAGTTGCGCTTCACCCATGTCGGCCTCGTTCCAACCATCGAATGCTACGGCAAATGCGCAGGCGCGTGGGGTTACTACATCAATGCAAGCCTGCGCAGCCTGATCACGACCGGCAAGGGCGACCCCAACGAGCAGGAAAGTTGAGCACGCAGCCCCGACCGCCGCGCGGTGGTCGGGGCGCAGATTTTCTCGGCCGTACCAGGAGGAAACGATGGTTTCATTGGCCAGCAAGCTGGGCCTCGCGGCCGCACCGACCTTCGCAATCATGGCGCTGCTCACGGGTATTCTCGGCGGCGGACAGACGGACATCCTTTGCGCCGCCACGCAACATCCCCCGCCGCTCGACGGAATGATCCCGATGTACCTGCTGATGAGCGCCTTTCACTTGGCGCCTTGGCTGAAGCTCGTCTCCCGTTGGCCGGCATGCAGCGGCCATTCGCGGAACAACGCTGTAGCGGCAGCGTTCTACCGCCGGCAGGCCCCCGGAGAATAAGAGAGAAGAGTCGTCAGCGGTCCAACAACGTTGGAAACAGGAGAGACACATGGACAAGAACGAACCGAGAGACATGCGGCGCCACAAGGCAGATCTCGGAATGAGCACACCTGCGATCGTGTCACAGCGGGAGTGGGACGCCGCGCGCCAGCAGATGCTGGTGAAGGAAAAGGCCCTGATGCGGGCCCGCGATGCTCTGGCCGCCGAACGTCGACGGATGCCGTGGATGGCCGTCGAGAAGGCCTACGAATTCGAGGGACCCCACGGCAAGATGAGCCTGCTCGACCTGTTCGAAGGCCGGCGACAACTGATCGTCTATCGCGCCTTCTTCGAGCCCGGCGTATTCGGCTGGCCCGACCACGCCTGCCGCGGCTGCTCGCTCGGCGCCGATCAGGTCGCCCACCTGGCGCATTTGAACGCGCGCGACACCACGCTGGTCTACGCCTCGCGGGCGCCGCAGGCGGACATCGCGCGCCTGAAGGCGCGGATGCAGTGGAAGATGCCCTGGTACACGATCACCGACAGCTTCGACGCGGACTTCGGCGTCGACGAATGGCACGGCCATAACGTATTCTTCCGCGACGGTGACGAGGTGTTCCGCACCTACTTCGTCAATAGCCGCGGCGACGAGGCGATGGGGACCACCTGGAGCTATCTCGATATCACGCCGCTCGGCCGTCAGGAGACTTGGGAGGACTCGCCCGCGGGCTATCCGCAGACCGCGCCCTACAAGTGGTGGAACTGGCACGACAACTACGACGTCGAGGACGCACCTCACCCGAAGTGGGTCGAGGTGTCCGACGCCGGCGAGGCGACCTTCCGGAACGATGGTGCGGGCGGGAAGGCGCGCGCATCGTAGGGCGCAATCGCTTTATTGCGCCATCAGCCTCGCCCCGAGCACGAAATTGCGTCGGCGCACGGTCGTCATGGTGCTGCCGACGGGTCTTCGATGGGAATCCAATGGACAACTTTGCTCGCGGCCGGCCGGGGACGCCGTTGAGCGGAATGATCCCAACCCGGATCAGTCCAAGAGAAAATTGTTCATCGTCTCCGGCAAGGGCCTCGAAGCGGCGCCCTGATACGCGGATGAAGGACCTTGAATGCCACTCCCGGCGGGATACATTCAAGGCGATGACGGCAGCCGACCCAGCACATGAGGCGCAAGCCTCGGCGCGCACGAACCAGGCGTTTGAACGGCGCGCCGAACCGCTTCGCCGCGAAATCAAATTGCATTGCTATCGCATGCTCGGCTCCCTGCACGAAGCCGAGGACGCCGTGCAGGAGACATTCTTGCGCGCCTGGCGCAGCTTCGAGCACTTCGAGGAGGGATCGTTTCGCGCGTGGCTCTACCGCATCGCCACCAACGTCTGTTTGAATGCGATCGAGGGCCGCAAGCACGTACAGCGCCTGCTGCCCGACCAGCTTGCACCCGCGGCCGCCACCATTCAGATGCCGGACGGCCCCCCGTCGACCGAAGTGGCGTGGCTCGAACCTTATCCCGACGCGGACCTGGAAGGGATCGCCGACGACGCGCCCAATCCGGAGGCGCGCTATACCTCGCGCGAGGCCGTGCAGCTCGCTTTTGTCGCCGCCATCCAGGTGCTGCCGCCGCGGCAGCGCGCCGCGCTGTTGCTGTGTGATGTGCTCGGCTGGGCCGCCGCCGAGGCGGCAACGCTGCTCGGCGGCTCGACCGCCTCGATCAACAGCGCGCTGCAGCGGGCGCGCGAGACGCTCGGCCACCGCTATTCCGCGGGCCGGCCGGCGGCGGCGCTTCGGCCGAATCCCGCTCAGCAAAAGCTCCTCGACCGCTATCTCAAGGCCTGGGAAGGGCATGACCTCGACGGCTTCGTGGCGCTCCTCAAAGAGGACGCGACCTTCACCATGCCGCCGTGGCTGCTGTGGTTCGCCGGACGCCGAGCCATCGGATCGTTCTTTGCGATGGCGTGGAAGACCTGCGGCGGCCTTCGCCTGGTGCCGAGCGCGGCCAACGGGCAGCCGGCATTCGGCTTGTATGAATACTCCGACGCCGACGCCCGTTGGAATGCGCGCGCGATCCACGTGCTCACACTCGAGAACGAGACGATCTCCAGGCTGACCGCGTTCGAGCTGCCCACCGGCCCGCAATTGTTTCCGGCCTTCGGACTTCCGCTCGTCCTTCCTGGCGCGGCGCCTGCCGAGCACTAGACGAGTTCCTTTGCACGGAGAGTTTGACTCTTTCAACCCTCATGGTGAGGGCGCGGACAACGCCCGTGCGTCTCGAACCATGGCCGCGCGCGCGGCGTCGCTCGGGCTGCATCCTTCGAGACGGCCGGCAAGAGCGGCCTCCTCAGGATGAGGGCGTCAGAATGACGTCGTTGCTCTAGGAGTCACTTAACGAGAACTCAAGCCAGGCTCGCGGATCAAATCGCCGTATCGAGCGCACGCTGGCCGTGATTCCAATCCGTCCTGTGTGCTTGACTCAATTGCCCAAATCAGACTATTCGCGAAATTGAAACTCGCGAATTGCGCCCGGCTGCCGCCAGCCGAATCTGCGTGCGCCGACGCCGGTCCGCTGGATCAATCACCGCGGTTATTTGTAAATTCGTTGTTTTTACGATGGGAGCAGGGCGCTCGGAATCATTGTTGTTTACAATGAGAGCGGGCGCGTTCAGGGCCGTCGAAATTCGCCCAACTGGTTGGGCAGGCTGCCGTTTCGGTCCGATGCCGCCGCGCTGAGGGCGGTTAGCGGGTTATTGTTGTTTTCAATGGACGGGCGCCTTGACCGTCCCTGCA
>CAVUSX010000005.1:0-168491 GCA_963744275.1 uncultured Alphaproteobacteria bacterium | reverse complement strand
TCGATAACGGCAAGCTGATAGCCTACGGCACGCCGCTCTACGTCGGGGTGTCCGGCAACCCCGGCAGCACCGTGACGGTGCGGAACGGCGGTCAGGTCGTCACCGATGGGGGAGCGATCGGCGGCGATGGCCCTCCCACCAACAATGGCACCAACGCAACCGGCGTCGTCACGGTGACGGGCGCGGGATCGGTTTGGGACGCGGCGCGTAACGGCGCCGACGCCGTCGACGCCAGCAGCCAATTTTTTGTCGACAATCCCGTGAGCATGACGGGCCTCGTCATTCAACAAGGCGGTCAGGTCATCGACGGCGCTGGGCTTGTCAGCGACAATTCCGTGATTGGCACAGTCAATACGGTCACGGTCGACGGTACCGGCTCGAAATGGACCAATCTGACCTCGTTGAACGTCGGTTTTTTCAACAACAATTTCGCTGTTGGAAACAGCACCGGTATCTTGAATATCAGCAACGGCGGACAGGTTTCGGCTCCCTCGGCCAACATCGGCGTGTTGCCCGACGGCGGCGGCGGCGTCATTGACAGGGTTTCGGTCAGCGGCACGGGGTCGAGCCTGCAGGCTTCCGGGATGCTCACTGTCGGGCTGTTCGGCACCGGAGATCTCACGGTCTCCGGCGGCGCCATCGTTATCAGTGGCGCCGGCATCATCGGTTATTCTTCGGCGGCGCCGGGCACGCTGACCCAAACGAGCGTAGGGCTGCTCGACACCGACAGCGTCGGCGCCAACAGCGTCGGCACCGTGACCATCACCGGCGCCGGGTCGAGCTGGAGCACCGGCAGCCTGATCGTCGGCGACAACACCAGCACGGATTCGAGCGGCACCTTTACCGGCATCGGCGGCGGCACCGCGAGCGGCACGCTGACGGTCGCCAATGGCGGCGCGGTCAGCAGCACCAGCGCCATCCAGGTTGCGCTCAACGCCGGCGCGACCGGCACCATCAACATCGGCGCCGCCGATGGCCAGGCCGCGGCCGCGCCGGGCACGATCTCGGCGCCCGCGATCGTGTTCGGCGCCGGCACCGGCACCATCGTCTTCAACCACACCGGCACCAACTATGTGTTTGCGGTTCCGATCCAGGGCCCGGGCTCCGTGATCGTCGACCGCGGCACCACGATATTCACCGCCACCAATACCTATTCGGGTCCGACCACGATCAACGGCGGCACCCTGGAGGTCGACGGCGCGATCACCAGCTCCAGCGCCGTGACGGTGAACGCGGGCGGCACATTGTCCGGCACCGGCACCGTCGATCCGCCGGCCACCACCACGATCATGAGCCAGGGCACGCTCGCCCCCGGCAATGCCGCGAACCCGACCGGCACGCTCACGATCACCGGCAATCTCGCGTTCCAGAGCGGCGCCCTTTATATGATCGCCGTCGGCGGCGCCACGGCGAGCAGCACCAATGTCAGCGGGACCGCCTCGCTCGGCGGCAGCGTCCGGGTGGCGTTCGCATCCGGCCCGACGGTGAACCGCTATGACATCCTGCACTCGGCGGGCCTCGGCGGCACGACGTTCACCGGCGTGAGCGCTCCCAACTTCAACGCCAGCCTGAGCTATACGGCGACGGACGTATTCTTGAATCTGACGGCCGCGCTCGGCGCCGGCACGCCGCTGACGCAGAACGAGCAGAACGCCGCCAATGCGATCGAGGCTTTCTTCAACAACGGCGGCACGCTGCCCGCGGGCTTTGCCAACCTGTTCACCCTCGGCGGTGCCAGCCTGGCCAACGCGCTCAACCAGATCGACGGCGAGGACGCCACCGGCGCGCAGCGCGGCGCCTTCGATCTGATGAACGAGTACCTGGGCCTGATGCTCGATCCGTTCACCTACGGCGCAGGCGGCGGGGGAAGTGGCGCGCTCGGCTTTGCGCCGGACCGGCAGGCGAGCTTGCCGCCCGACATCGCGCTCGCCTACGCGAGCCTGCTCAAAGCGCCGCCCAAAACGTTCGCGCCGCGCTGGACCGCGTGGGCCTCCGGCTTCGGCGGCACCGCCAACAGCAAGGGCGATCCGATCATCGGATCGAGCAACGTGACCACCGGCACTTACGGCACTGCGGCCGGCCTGGATTATCACTATTCCCCCGACACGGTGCTCGGCTTTTCGCTCGCCGGCGGCGGCACCAACTGGAATCTGGCGCAGGGTCTGGGCAAAGGCCGCAGCGATGCGTTCCTGGCCGGCGTCTATGGGGTGACGCACGCGGGGCCGGCCTATCTGGGCGGAGCGCTCGCCTTCGCCAACAACTGGTTCACCACCAACCGCACGGCGGCCCTGGCCGACCAGCTCAGCGCCAGCTTCCAGGGTCAAAGCTACGCCGTGCGGCTCGAAGGCCGGCTACCGCTTCGCCGCTCCGATATCGAATGGCGCGGCCGGCGTCACGCCTTATGGCGCGATCCAGGCGCAAAACTTCCACACCCCGGGCTATAGCGAGATCGACCTGACCGGCGGCGGCTTCGGACTTTCCTACAATGCCCTGAACGCCACCGACACCAGAAGCGAGCTCGGCGGCCGCTTCGATGCCATGACCGCCTGGGGCGCGATGCCGGTGCAGCTGCGCGCGCGCGTCGCCTGGGCGCATGACTGGGTCGGCAGCCCTGCCCTTTCCGCCGTGTTCCAGGCGCTGCCCGGCGCGAGCTTCGTGGTCAACGGCGCGCCGGTGCCGCACGATTCCGCGCTCGCCTCGGTGGGTGCCGAGATGCACCTGACATCACGCTGGACGCTGCTCGGCAAATTCGACGGCGAGTTCGCGTCAAGCGCGCAGACCTATGCCGGCACGGGCACGCTGCGTTACGCTTGGTGAGCGGCTTGCGCCGGAGTGGTCTCGGCTACTATTCCGGCACACCTTCAATGATGACATGCGCGGAAGCGCCGATCGGCCCAATGACGCGCGCGACGCGTAGTCCGGCCTCCGCGAACAGCTCGCGAAACTCGCATTCGCTCCGCTCCTTTCCGCCGATATTGACCATCATTTCCACGTCATTGGCCAACAGCGCCGATCCGGCGCGATGATCCGGGCCGACCAGACGCTCCACGACCAGAACCTTCCCGGCCGGCGCTGCGGCGCTCCGGCAATTTCGCAGTATTCGGCAAGCCTTCTCGTCGTCCCAATCGTGAATGATGTGGCGTAGCAAATAGGCGCCGGCACCGGAGGGTACCGCGTCGAAGAAGCTGCCGCCGACGACGGTACATCGGTCCGCGACACCCCACTTTCCGAGGACCGCGCTGCCCCGGGCGATGAGCTCGGGAAGATCGAACAGCACGCCGCGCAAGTTGGGGTTGGCTCGCAGCAGGGAGGCGATGAGAAGGCCCTGACCGCCGCCGACGTCGACGACCGTTGCAATGCCGGAGAAATCGTAGCTGTGCCCGATGCCGATGCCGTCTCGTGCCGTGCTCTGCGTCATCGCCGCGTCGAACAAGCGGCCCTCTTCGGGATGTTGCTCGAGATGCTCGAACAGCCCTACCCCGTGCACCTGCTCGAACGCGGATTGGCCGGTGCAGACGTTCTCGAGAAGATGACCCCACGGTTCCCAGTGGGATTTTCGCAGCACCAGCCTCGCCAGCGCGCCAGGCGAGCCCGGGACGTCGCTCCTGAGCCCCGCACCGAGCCGCGTCAGCGCGAATTCCCGCGAAGCCACCTCGGTGAGGAGGCCGGCGCTGGCCAGGAACCGCAAGACCCGGTGAAGACTCCCGGCGTGGGTCTTGGTTGCCGCAGCCAGCTCGTCGACCGTCTCGGGTCCGTTCGCCAGCAGGTCGGCGATGCGGAGCTCCGCCGCTACATAGATGGACTGAGAAATGCGATAGCCGACGATGAGCCGGATCAGCTCTTGGAGCTCGTGCGAGGCAGGCGAATCGATCATGTGCCGTCGGACATCTCAGGTAAGGCCGCCCGATCCGGCGGTCGGGCGGCAGTCGTCTCCGCGCTGGCGGGTTTGCCCCGATCAGTCGGTCTTGATGCCGGCACCTTGAACAACCTTGGCCCAGCTGGCAGAGACATCTTTCAGCTTGGCCGCAAACTCCGCCGGCCCGCTGCCGACCGGCTGTAAGCCTTGTGCATCGAGGCGATCTTTTGTGTCCTGATCCGCAAGCGCTTTGGCGGTCTCGCCGCTCAACAGGTCAACGATGCTTTTCGGCGTACCGGCCGGCGCCGTCAAGCCGAGGACGAATTCGGCGTCGTAATCGACAAGACCGGATTCAGCGAGTGTGGGCACGTCCGGAAACGCCGGCCATCTTTTCGGACTTTCAACCGCGATGGCGCGCAGCGATCCATCCTTCAGATTGGGAGCGACCGACCCGATCGTTATGAGCAGAATCTGCGTGTGCCCCCCCAAGGTCGAGGTGATGGCGGGCGCCCCGCCCTGAAATGGAACCTGCGTAACGTCCAGGTGATACGTGAGATTGAACAATCGCTCGCCGGCGAGATGCGGCGACGTGCCAAATCCCGGCGTCGCGTAGGTATACTTGCCCGGGTTGGCCTTGATCAGGGCGATCAATTCAGAAACCGTCCTTGCCGGCACCGATGGATTGACCATGATCGCCTCCGGCGCGGTGGCGACGAAACTGATCGGTGCGAATCCGTGGGATGCGTCATAGGGGATGTGTTGCTTGATCAAGGGTTGAACGACGAAATCCTGGTTCATCCAAAGCAGCGTATATCCATCGGCAGCGGCCGTGCCCACGGCATGAGCTCCCAGCGAGCCGGCCGCACCCGGCACGTTTTCCACGTAGAAGTTCCCACCGAGCGCGGCGCTGAGCTTGGCCGCGACCAGACGGGCGGGCACATCGGTCGGGCCGCCGGCCGGGTACGGCACGATCATCCTCACCGGACGCGAAGGATAACGCTCCTGGCTCATGCTGCCCCGGGTCGACAGCGGTATTGCGAGCACGGACGTCGCCAGCACTGAAAAGAGCGCGATCGATATTTTCATGGCTCTCCTCCTTCGAGGGAAAGTTAACGTCCACCCGACGAATGGGACAACGATGACGCTAGCGAAGGTAGTCATAGGTGTATATTCTGATTATTCGATCTCATCATAGCTAAATGGATATGATCGATGCCTTGGAGTGACCGCGTCGGCTCCCGCCTCAAGCTTCGCGACCTCCGCGTTTTCATGGCGGTGGCGAACGCCGGCACCATGGGGCGCGCGGCCGCCGATCTGGCGGTATCGCAGCCCGTGATCTCCAAGTCGATCGCCGATCTCGAGAACGCCCTCGGCGTGCGGCTGTTCGATCGCAGCCGGCGCGGCGTCGAGCTGACCAGTCACGGTCAATCTCTTCGCAACTCCGGCATCGCGGTTTTCGACGAGTTGCGTCAGAGCGTCACGAGGCTGGAGGCCCTCACCGACCCCACCGCCGGCGAGATCCGCATCGGCACCACTGTGCCGCTCGCCACCGGATTGGTGTCGGCGGCGCTCACCAGGATGGCCATTCAATATCCGAGAATGAAGTTTCACGTCGTGGAAGCGGATCTGAATACGCTGCGCACGCGCGACCTGCGCGCGCGCAACATCGACTTCGCCGTCGCTCGCCTGCTGGAGCCGCCCAGCGGGGACGAGTTTTCCGCCGAGGTGCTGTTCAATGACCCGTACGTCGTGGTCGTGGGCCGCAAGAGCAAATGGGCCAGGCGGCGCAACGTGCAGCTTGTCGACCTGGTGAATGAACGCTGGGTCTTTCCGCCGATAGAGCCGATCCTTGCGCTGCTGCGTGGAGCATTCGCTGGCGCCGGTCTCGAGCTTCCGCGCCCCGACGTCCTGACCTTGTCGATACAAGTCCACGGCAGCCTGCTGGCGACGGGAAAATTCGTGACTGCTCTGCCGAGCTCGACGCTCGGCTGGGGCGCGGACCATCTGCCGTTCCGGGCTCTGCCGATCGTCCTGCCCACGACTCTTGCGCCCGTTGCCGTTATCGCCCTCCGGGGACGGACACTGAGCCCGGCGGCGAAACTCTTCCTCGATTGTCTGCGCGAGCTGGTCGCGAGGCGCGAAATGGGAAGGCGCTGATGGAGGCCGTTTGATACCTGCGCGGAGGGTATCTCAGACCGTGCACACGATGCAGATTGCTCTGGTTCCTCGTTATGCGGGGCCAATGAGCATCGCCGCCGCCGAAGCCCAAGAAATAGGCATTCTTGCTTCAGGCATCCGCGAGTTTCCAGGATTTTGTGTCTGAAGCGCCACACACGCCGGCAATCCGCCGACAAACCACAGGCAAAGGCTGTGTTGGTCCTCATCGTAATGTAGGCTTCATGTCGAGATTGGGGCCGACTCCGCACGTGGCTTCGCGGACGTGCTGTCCGCGTGTGGTGACGTGGGGGGAAATCGGATGTGGTGGCGAAGCGCTGAACTCTCGGCCGGCCTTCTCATGCTGATGCGTAGGCGGTGGTGCATTCCGGCGCGCCTTCCGGTCCACCTGTTGATAGCGGCCTGCGCGATCGCGCTCGCACCGGTGGATGCCTGGGCTCTGACCGGGACCAGCACGGCGGTTACGGGCGGTTCGAGCGTGGTTGGCCAATCGGCGAGCTTCACGGCGACTGTGACGCCCCTTGGCGCCGGGACGCCGACCGGCACGGTGACGTTCAACTTCGGTGACGGCAGCCCGACCTCCGTGGTCGCGCTGAACGTCAGCGACCAAGCCGCTGCCTCGCACGCCTATGCGGTGCTTGGCACGTATACCGTGACGGCGACATATAATGGAGACTCGAACTTCACCGTCAGCTTGGGATCGAACACACAGATCGTTGCTCAGGCCTCGACCAGCACGGCTCTGTTGTCCTCTCAGAGCCCGAGCGTGTTCGGCCAAGCGGTGACGTTCACCGCCACCGTCTCCGTGCTTGCGCCCGGGGCCGGCGCTCCGACTGGAAGCGTGACGTTCAACTTCGGCGACGGCAGTCCCGTCTTCACACAAAGCGTGAACGGCAGCGGCCAAGCCGCCGCTCCCGCGCACACCTATGCGACGATCGGCACATTCACCGCGACCGCAACCTACGGCGGCGACACGAATTTCACCGGCAGCCTCGGGAACTTCACCCAGATCATCAATCAGGCCGCCACCACCGTGACCGTGGTCACGTCGCAGAGCCCGAGCGGTGTCGCGCAGCCGGTGACCTTTACGGCCACCGTCGCCCCCACGGCACCCGGCGCCGGCACTCCGACCGGAAGCGTGACGTTCAACTTCGGTGACGGCAACCTCTTCACAAGCACCGTGAACGGCAGTGGCCAAGCCTCCGCCACCCACACCTATGCCACCGTCGGCACATTCACGGTGAGCGCAACCTACTCCGGCGACACGAATTTCAGCGGCAATTCAGGGCTCGTCACCCAGAGCCTCACCACCGCGACCAGCACGACGCTCACTTCCTCGCAGAACCCGAGCAATATCGGGCAGTCGGTAACGTTCACCGCTATGGTCACCAGCGGCTCGGGAACGCCGACCGGCAGCATCGCCTTCAAGGACGGCGGCACGACGCTCGGCACCGTGGCGCTCGCGGGCGGCAGCGCCGCCTTCGCCACCAGCGCACTGACCGCCGGCAACCATTCGATTACCGCGGTCTATGGCGGTGGCGGCGTCTTTGCGGCCAGCACCTCGGCGGTGCTCACCCAAACAGTCGCGGTGCCGGCCGACAGCACCAAGCTGCGCTCCTTGCAGGTGCTCGTCACCAAGCTCGAGGCGCAAGGCTCGGCGGCGGCCATCACCGGGGCGGTCGACGACGCCATCGGCGAAGCCTTCTCCGGCAACGGGCAGCTGATCACGCCGAGCGACAACGGCCTGCATTTCAACTTCGCGGCCGAGCCGCCGCCGGAGAAAACCCCGGCAGCGCGCGTCGGCGATGCCTTTGCGGCGCTCGGCTATGCCGGCACCTACAAGGCGCCGCCCAAGCCGGTTGAGCCGCCGAGTCAGTGGCTCGCCTGGGCGGATGCGCGCGGCACCGGCTGGAACACCGGCCTTTCCGCCGGCGACATCCGCGGCGGTCAGGTCAATGCACTCGCCGGCCTCACCCGCAAGATCACCCCCGACGTTCTCTTCGGCGTCTTCGGCGGCTACGAGAACTTCAGCTACGACTCGCAGCTGCTCAACGGGACGCTCAAGGGCGAAGGCTGGACGGCCGGCGGCTACCTGGCGTGGCGGTTGTTGCCGGGGCTTCGCTTCGACGTGAGCGGCGCGCGCTCGGGCGTCGACTATACCGGCGTCGCCGGCATGGCGACCGGCACTTTCACGGGCGCCCGCTGGATCGCTTCGACCGGCCTCACCGGCGATTACAAGGCGCAGGTCTTCGAGATCGAGCCGTCGGCGCGCGTCTACGGCCTGTGGGAGCAAGAACCCTCCTACATCGACAGCCTCGGCACACCGCAGGCCGAGCGCAACTTCTCTTCCGGCCGCGCCAGCGCCGGCACCAAGGTCACGTACCCCTGGATGTACTCGGCCACCATGACGGTCGCTCCCTATGTGGGCGGCTATGCCGACTATTACTTCAGCAAGGACGACGCCACCGCGATCCTGCTGCCGACCCAGTTCATCCAAGGCTGGTCGGCGCGCGCCGTCTCGGGCGTCTCTCTGACCTTCGTGGGCGGCGCCAAGCTCTCGATCGGCGGCGAGGCCGGCGGCCTCGGCTCGGGCCAATTCATCGTCTGGACCGTGCGCGGCCGCGCCAGCGTGCCGTTCTGAGATTGGCGCGACGGACCGATCGGAAATCGGCGCTCAGACGGGCGATCGAAGCGCCGGGAGGGTCTGCTCGAGGTCCACAGCGGGCGATCCGGAACGTCCGCCCACCGGTCGCGATCGGTCGCCGGTCGCAGTTTCTTTTCAGCCGGTATGACGCACGCAAATCGGCGTTATTAAATTCGCGTGAAGTATCTGCCAGCTCGGCAATGCGATCGTCGGCGCGGCGGAGCCGCCGACAGAGCTCACGGTTGATATTCTGCATGACCATCACATAAGCATGGATGTCGGCCTTGTAGTACGCATACAGGTTTCTGGCCGTGAGCTCGTACAGCACCGTTGGGGTCTCGGCCACGACGGTAGCCGATCGGTTCTGCATTTCGATGAGCGTCATCTCGCCGAAAAAATCACCCCGCCCGAAACCCGCCATGCAAATCACGCGCCCCGAATCCCCGAGCTTGCTCACCACGAGCTCGCCGGACTGAACGATAAACATCGAGCGCCCGGGCTCTCCTTCCGCTACGACAGCGGCACCGGCGTCGAACCGGCGCTCGACCAGCATCGAGACCAGGAGATCGAGGCTTGCGTCCGGGAGGCCACCGAAGAAAGGTGTGGCGAGCAGGAACGCTTTCAGATCAGGCGAGCTGTCAGCCATCCCGCTAATATACTCCCGCTCCCGGGACTTGACAGCACCTTGTGGCCTTCGGCGGGCGCCCGTGACACACGACACCACGCGGATCTTTACTTTCTATGGAATGCCTCAGTTAGCCGTTTCATTGCGGCCCTATATTCGCAAACTTGATAACCTTGTCCCACTTCGCCGTTTCGGCAGCGATGAGCTTGCCGAAATCGTCCGATGACCCCCCGAGAGGCGGTGCCCCCAAGTCGGCAAGGCGTTGCTGGAGGACCGGAACGGCAAGCGCCCCGTTGATCCCGGCGTTCAGCCTGCGGATAATATCCGCCGGCGTGCGAGGCGGGCGCGCCGATGCCGACCCAACCCGTCACGTCATAGCCGGGCAGAAACTCGGCGATTGCCGGTATTCCAGGCAAGGCGCCGACGCGAGCGGCCGTGGTCACCGCAATGGCGCGCAAGGTGCCGGCTCTGACCTGCTCGATCACCGAAAACATAGGACCGAAATAGACCTGCGCTCGTCCGGCCATCAGCTCGGTGATTGCGGCGACGTCGCTTCCGCCATACGGAACGTGCAACATATCGACGCCGGCCATCATCATGAACATCTCGCCGGCCACGTGCGGGACGCCTCCAACCCCGGTCGAGGCCAGAATGACCTTGCCGGGGTTGGCCTTCGCATTGGCTATGAGCTCTGGAATTGTTTTGGCTGGAAACGACGGATCGACGACCAGGATGAAGGAAATCGCCGCGATGCTGCCGACGGGCGCAATATCGCGGACGAAATTAAATTTGAGATCGTGATACAGCGATGCATTGACTGCGTTCGTTGCAGTGGCAACCAGCAAAGTGTAGCCGTCCGCGTCAGCCCCAACGACCTTTTCTGCCGCGAGGTTGGTCGCAGCACCGAGCCTATTCTCGATCAGGAACGTCTGTCCCATTTGTTCGGTCAACGACCGAGCGACAAGACGTGCAACGACTTCGGGTGCGGAGCCGGGGGGCAATCCCACAATCATGCGCACAGGGCGGGCCGGATAGGCCTGCCCCGCAGCGCGGCACGCCGCATAGGGGAAAGCTCCAAGAGCAGCCAAACCCGCTTGCAGCATACGGCGCCGATTGAGCATGGACGTGCTCCTTCGATTGCGCCTCGATCGAGAGGCGTTTGTCACCCTGCGCCGCGACCGCTATAAGCGGTAGGCCCCATTTTATTCTAACCCCATAACGGTTTTCTATGTCTCCTAAGCTCGTTTCGGAGCAACACGTAGGACGGCGTCTCAAGGTCCGAGACCTGCAGGTCTTCGTGACCGTGGTCGAATGCGGCAGCATGGGTCAGGCAGCCAAGCAGCTCGGCGTCACCCAGCCCGCGATATCGGACATTGTTGCAGGACTTGAGAACACGTTCGGCGCCCGGCTTTTCGATCGCAGCCCACGGGGAATTGAGGCGACGCTTTACGGCCGCGCGCTGCTTCGTTGCGCCCAGACGGTACTCGACGAGCTGAGGCAGGGCGCCAAGGACATTGCGTTTCTGGCCGACCCGACGACAGGCGAACTCCGGATCGGCTGCCCGGAATTGATTGCCGGCGGCTTTCTGCCGATGATCATCGAGAAGTTCGCGTCGGACCATCCGGGAATTTCCTTGCAAGTCGATCTGCTGACAACTCCAGCCCTCGACCTTCCGGCGTTGCGAATGCGTAAAATGGATCTGGCGCTGACGCGATTGCCGCACTCGGATGCCCCGGCGGACCAAGACTTGAACGTGGAAGTTCTTTTCGACGATGAAGTGATCGTCGTCGCAGGCGCGCGAAGCCGTTGGGCGCG
Organism: uncultured Alphaproteobacteria bacterium; assembly: GCA_963744275.1. Lineage (GTDB taxonomy): Bacteria > Pseudomonadota > Alphaproteobacteria > Rhizobiales > Xanthobacteraceae > VAZQ01. The sequence continues at coordinate 157,376 of CAVUSX010000005.1, read as the reverse complement.
CCGCCGCCGAATCGAGCTCGCGGACCTTGCCGACGCACGCTGGATCTTGACGCCTGCCGGATCGCTGTACCCGGAGCTGATTGCCGAGGCATTCGAGATCAATGGGCTCAAGTCACCGCTCGTCGCGCTCACGACATTTTCGGTCCACTTGAGAAATCATCTGCTCGCAGCCAATGAATTCGTGGCCGCGATGCCGGCTTCGTTGCTGCAGCCCAACGCCGACAAGTTTGGCCTCAAGGCGCTGCCTGTCAAATTGCCGGTTCGGCGCTTTCCGGTTGCGGTCGTTACATTGAAAAACCGAACATTGAGCCCGGTCGCCGAATTGTTCATCGGGCATCTGCGACAACAAACCAAATCGACGACGCAGAAAAGATGGTGAACCCGACGTGTCGCCAAGGGCGGCGTTCGCACAGGGCGGGTGCGCTGATCGGACTCGAACACGCCAGCGCGCCTTCATTTCTTCAACGTCGCGCCTGTCAGCTGCGCGATGGCTGCGAGCGTCGTTTGCGCGGCATTCAAGCCGAGGCGGAAATCCTTGTCGGAATAGGACGAGTAGCGATCGGTGGCCTGATGGTAATGCGGGTTCCAACCGGCGCCGATCTGCATGCCTCTTTCGTTCTCGCGCAAGCTGATGGACGGGATAATATTCATGAAGACGTTGGAATCCGTATTGACCATGTGGTTGCCGACGGCGGCCGGATAATCGGTTGCGTACCCCTCGTTGGCGTCGCGAAAAAAGAATGCGAGAGCCATCGCCTGCGCGGCGAATTTGGTGGCCGACTGAAACTCGATGTTGACGTCGGCCTCCGGGCGCTGCTCGGAAGCGATCGTGCCGTCCGCCCGCGGCATCCCATGGTCCCACAGCAGCATGTCGTGCTGTATCATCGCGAGCCACCTGGGTTCCGGGTAGCGGCCCGATCCGGGCGGGTCTTCCTTGCCCTGCAACGGCCCACGCTGCGCCGCATAGGCGGCGGCACCCTGGAAGCCGGTTTCCTCATTGTTCCAGAGCGTGAAGCGGATCGAGCGCTCGCTCACCACATCGGGGCCGCTGAAGACGCGCGCGAGCTCCATGACCAGCGCCGTGCCCGAGCCGTCGTCGTCCGCCGCCTCGCCGAAGCCGCGTCCATCCATGTGGGCGCCGACGATATACATCTCGTCCGGCCGTGTGGTGCCGACCTTGGTGCAGTAAACCTCCTCGCGCGGCCCGGGAGTTGAAGGCCCTTCGTTCAGCGCCCGCAGTCCCGGATCGGTTTGCGCCGCCGGATTGTCGTTGGGCGCGACCGGCAACGTGATGCCCCGCATCCGCGCGCCGCCGAGGCCCACGACGATTTCCCCGCTGTTGATCACCGCGCCGGGCGGGCGCGCCGCGACCTGCTGGTCGCGCGGCAGCCCCGGTGCGTTATAGACATATCTGATGCGCTCCGTGCTGCAGCCGTAGCCCCGCAGCTGCGCCTCGATCCAATCGACCGCCGCCCGATTGCGATCGGTGCCCTGCTGCCGGTCGCCGAACTGGCCGAGGCCTTTGATCGTCGCCTTGTAGCGCTCCAGATCGAGCCGCCCGACCAGCGCCCGTGTGGGGTCGTCGCTCGGAACGACCCGCGATTGCTGGGCGAAAACCGGTGGAGAAACCAGGATGACGAGCCCGCAAAGTCCGATGGCAAATGCGTTTGCGCCCATTGTTTCCTCCCCGCCGAGCAATCTTCTTGCAAGCAGATGGGTGGGCGGGTCAACCCTCAGGATCAAGTTTTGAATTACGTATTGCGGCCAGTGCGCAAACCAGTGCGTTCGTGAAAATTTCCTTTGTTGATTGCAATGCCAGCGGTGGATCGACCATAGGATGGGTTGAGCTCTTGCGAACCCATCACTCGCCGCCGATGGGTTTCGCAAGAGCTCAACCCATCCTGCAAGAAGTCGCCGTCGCCGCCACGCTCCGTGCTGCAGCCGTAGCCCTGCAACCGCGCCTCGATCCAGTCGACCGCCGCCCGATTGCGATCGGCGCCCTGCTGCCAGTCGCCGCGGCGCGCTCAAACGCCGATCGGGCGGCCCAATCACTACTTTTTGACGTTGAAATGCCGCAAATCCGGCGGGGGCTGGTCCTTCTTGATCGGCATCAAGTTGCCGTCGGCGCCGAGCATATATTGGTCCTTGCCGATGAACACGTCGCTGAGGTCTTCGGTACAGTTGTTCTCGGTCCACCTCACCGTCGGCAAGCGTGTATAGCTTTTCTTCACCGACCATGGCCGCGTCAGTGCGTTGTCGATCGTCGTCATCTCGTCGTACAGCAGATTCGGATTGGCTTTGTCCAGGTAGATGCGCTCCTTGATGATGGCTTGGCCGTCCGGATGAAACATGATCCCGGTCTGGTCGAACAGCCGCGGGACGCGCAGATTGCGGGTCTCCACCTCGAGCACGTCGAACTTGCCGTCACCGTCGGTGTCGAGCCACTTGCCGATCGAATAGCCCGGATAGGTCGTCTCCCGGTCTTGCGGGAAGTCGCGACCGTCGGTGTAGATGCGACGGGCCTCCGAGGTCATGATCTCGAACAGGACGAACGTCGTCTTCTCCGTGATGACGAATTCGAGCGGGAACGGGACGATGCTCATCTGGAACGGCATCCCCATCGGAATGCACTTGGTGCTCTGCGCGTAGAGTCCCGCGCCACCTCGGGCCTGCTCCGCCAGATTCTCCTGGTGGATGCGGCGGAATTCCTCCTTGAGCGGGGCCTCCTGCGCGACGCCGGCAGGCTTGCTGGGGTCGTACCGCGGGCCGCCGCCCATCGCGTTCCAGCGCCACTGGCCCGACCAGTCGGGATATTTTGCTTCGTCGAACGCGGAAGCGGCCGTGGCGGTCGCCAGTGTGGCCGCCATTGTCAGTACGCCGATCAGGCTTCGCATGATCATGGGGTGCTCTCCCTGAGCGGGTGTCGGGAACGGAGCATCGTGGCGGTTGGGCCGGCTGTCAATGCAAAGCCGTACCGGGTCGAGCCCGCAAGGCGGTCCCACCCTTCAGGCAGGATTTCCCCCGAGGAACGCTGATCCTGAAACGAGGCATATCTCCTGGACTCTCCGGAATGTTGGCCGGGGGCTACGGCTTGCTTTGCTTGAAGTAGCGCAAGTCCGGCGGCGGCTGGTCCTTCTTGGCCGGCATCAGGATGCCGTCGGCGCCGAGGTAATAGACCTCCTTGCCGATGCCGACATGCGCATTGCCTTCGCCGCAGACCGAGTGGCCAAACCAGATCGGCTTATCGGACACGACCCGCCGCAGCACCCGGTGGACCAGCCACGGACGGGTCAGCGCATGATCGATGGTGGTGATATCGTCGTGCAGCAGGTTCGGATTGCCCTTCTCGAGATAGATACGCTCCTTGACGATGGTCTCGTTGTCGGCGTGCAGCGGGATGCCGGTGGCATCGAAGACGCGCGGACCCTTCATGCCGCGGGTCTCGACCTCGAGCGTATCGTAGCGGCCGGTGCCGGCCTCATCGAGCCATTTCCCGATGGAATAGCCCAGGAACAGCGGATTCTCCTTCATGTTCTCCGGAAAGCTGCGTCCATCCGTATAGATGTGGCGATGGAAGTCGTGGTCGCGCTCCATCAGGATGTAGGTGATTTCCGCAGTGACCACGATCTCCAACGGCCCATAGGGAATCATGACGCGCGGCATGCCGGGAGAGACGCAGGAATAGGTCGGATCGATGCCCTGCCCGCCCTGCTCCATGTCGGCGAGGTTGGCCTCGTAGATCGCCTGATATTCCGGCGTCAGCGGCGGTTCCTGCCCGAGCGACGGGGTATTCTTGAATGGCTTGCTGTCGTCATAGCGCAGCCCGCCGGCACCGCCCGCGAGCAAGCCCCCGCCGCCGGCACGCCGCCATTGGCCCTTGAAGTCGGGATATTTGCTGTCGTCGAACGCCGCGGCGGCGCTGATGATCATCGACAGCGCAGCCGCAAGCGCGGCTGCGCCGACCATGTTGCGATAACGCATGATGTCCTCCCCATGATCGCCGCCAGCCGCTGCCGCTGCGGTGTAGCAGGGCCGGAGGACGGCGCCGCCTTTTTGCAGTAGGCTACAGCAACAACCCGTTCGCATGGAAGGGCAGCTTCAGCACCGGTCAGCTTCAGCACTGACCGGCGGTTCAGCATCCGCGATCAGACGTGCTTCACCATCGTGGGCACCAGCTGCTTTAGCGACGGCGCGCCGACCTGCTGCATTGCAGCGAGAAGCTCGAGCCGCAAGAGCTGGAGTGCGCGCTCGACGCCCGCCTCGCCGAAGGCGCCGAGTCCCCACAGGTAGGGCCGGCCGATGCCGACGCCCTTGGCGCCCATGCAGAGCGCCTTGACGATGTCGGTGCCGCGGCGGAATCCCGAGTTGACCAGCACCGGCATCGTGCCGGCCGCATCGATGATCTCGCCCAGCGCTTCGATCGTGGAGCGGCCGTTCTCGTCGGCGCGGCCGCCGTGGTCCGAGACGATGATGGCGTCGATGCCGGCGTCCGCGGCGATCTTCGCGTCCTCCCAGGCCATGATGCCCTTGAGCACCATCTTGAGCTTGGTGACGTCCCGCAAGCGCTTGATGTAGTCCCAGGTCATCGCGGAGGAGCTGATGCTGGTGAGCCCCGAAAGATCGGCGCCGTCGTACATCGGCTTGTCCCTCTGCGCGGCGGCGAGGCTGCTGTCGTCATGGCAGCTCTGGCAGGTGCGGGTGTCGAGCGCGCGCATGCGCAGCGCCTGCTCCTGCAGCCGGCGGCTATTGCTGTCGACCGTCACCGCGATGGCGATGGAGCCTTGGCCTTCCATGCTTTGGACATGGTGCTTGGCGACCTCGAACTTGTTGGTAGCGTAGAGCTGCGACCAGATCGGCCGGCCGCGGGCCGCGATCACGTCCTTCACCGAGGTGGTCGCCTGGGTCGAAAGGATCATCAGGTGATCGCCGGTCTTGGCCGCGCTGGCGACGCCGATCTCGCCGTCGGGGTGATAGCCCTTATGTCCCCCGGAGGGCGAGAGGAAGATCGGCGAGTTGTATTTCACGCCGAGGATCTCGGTCGACATGTCCACCTTGCTGACATCGACCAGGCGTCGCGGCCGCAGCTGGAATTTGAGGAAGCCCTCCCGATTGGCCCGCAACGTGACGTCGTCGTTGACGCCGCCGGTCATGTAGCCGAAATGCGCGGGCGGAATGTTCTTCGCCGCCACCGGCTCGAAATCGAAAATGTCGATGGCTTCCTTCGGGGACGTGATGAGCTTGTCGAGGGTGCGCGGTGCCCAGATCATGGGATCCGGCAGCCGCGATGGCGCCTCGGCCGCCATGGCGGCGAGATCCGATGCGGCCAGCAGCGGGCTCGCGGCGAGGAATTGCAGGAATTTGCGGCGGCTGGTGGCTTGGTCGTCGATCGGCATTGAAGACCCTCCCTGTGGCTGCGACCATCGCCGGGCTCACGGGCCGGGCGGGCGGTGCCGGCCACGATCCTAGTCCGCCGCCCGCGCAACACCAACCTGCGCGGTCGCCACGCGAGCAACCGCGAGGTCCTGGAATACGACGGCAGCAGCGGGCAGATCGGGGCTGTAGGATGGGTTGAGCTCTTGCGATACCCATCAATCGCCGCCGATGGGTATCGCAAGAGCTCAACCCATCCTACAAAAGTCGCCGTCGCAGACCCGTGCTCAACCTCGCGATCCGCATCGGGAGGATGATAAGCGGCAGCTCTCCGGAAGAACGCTCAAAGCGTGTGCGGGGGTCCGTCCATCAGGGCGAGCTTAGCCTGGAGCGCGGCGATGCGGCGCGCGGCCTCGGCGCCATCGAGATTGCGGTTGAAGGCTTCCGGCTCCAATGCCTGCTCGGACAGGCTCTTGAGACAGGCGGCCTGATCGTCGCTCATCGGCGCATTTCCGCTCGTCTGGCTGGATGCTTTCATCATGATATGCCACCGTGATCACATGGATCGACGTCAACGCGCCGAGTGCGGCTACGTTCCGCGAATACCCTGGCCGCCTTCAAAACGGTACGATGCCTGTACGCAAGCACCAGGAAACCTCAGGAGGACATCATGAACGAGGACACGCTGAACATGAGCGTGCGGAAATTCCTCAAGAAAGTGGGCGTCACCTCGCAGCGGGAGATCGAGGACGCGGTGCGCGCCGCCGTGAGCAGCGGACGGCTCAAGGGCACCGAAGTGCTGCCCGCGAAGGTCAAGCTGACGGTCGGCGGGATCGACCTTGCGGTCGAGATCGAGGGCTCGATCGAGCTAGCGTGAAGACGGGATGGCGATCGAAACCGGCGCTTGACGCAAGCGCGCAAATCAGTGCATTCGTGAAATTGAAACTCCCGAAGTGTGCCTCGAGGCTCGTAGGGCGCAATCGCTTTATTGCGCCGCTGGGCGAAGCGCCGTATTCCGAAGCTAAAGGTACGGGGCGTGGCGGGGCTGATTGGCGCAATAAAGCGATTGCGCCCTACCAGGGCGTCGGCCTGCGGGTGCTGCATGGCTCCGGCGGTGCTAGAGCGGCGATCCATTGTTCACGAATTGTATTTTCAATGGCCCCCTGCCCGCGAGCCATGCATTCTTGCTTGGTCGCGGGCCGCAAACTTCCGGACTTCGCTCACAAAAACCATTGTTGTTTACAATGGAAACAATGGCGCCGCGGCCCCATGAAGTCCCATCCGCTCCGCCCCCAACCGCAGTCACAGAAAAGCCTTTCGGCTCCGTATTTACCCTCCCCCGCGCCCCTCCGGCCGGGTCGGGGCCGGCAGGCTCCGATTTGACAGCGGGGGATGGTCTCCCCATGTTCCGCTCGCGACCGGCGCGGCTGATTCCGCCTTAGTCCGGCAGGATTTTCCGCCAACCCATTGGATTTACATGAATATCGTCGTCGTTGAATCGCCCGCCAAGGCCAAGACGATCAATAAATATCTGGGCCGTGGCTATGAAGTGCTGGCCTCTTTCGGCCATGTGCGGGACCTGCCGGCCAAGGACGGCTCGGTCGATCCCGAGCACGATTTCCGCATGCTCTGGGAGGTCGACGCCAAGGCCCAGAAGCATTTGAGCGAGATCGTGCGGGCGGTCAAAGGGGCCGACAAGCTGATCCTGGCCACCGACCCGGACCGCGAAGGCGAGGCCATCTCCTGGCACGTGCTCGAGGTGCTCAAAGAAAAGAAGGCGATCAAGTCGCAGGCGATCGAGCGCGTGGTGTTCAATGCCATCACCAAGACGGCGGTGCTCGACGCCATGAAGCATCCGCGCGCCATCGACGGCGCCCTGGTCGATGCCTATCTGGCGCGGCGCGCGCTCGATTATCTGGTCGGCTTCACGCTGTCTCCCGTGCTGTGGCGCAAGCTGCCGGGCGCGCGCTCGGCCGGGCGGGTGCAGTCGGTGGCGCTGCGGCTGGTGTGCGATCGCGAGCTCGAGATCGAGAGGTTCGTGGCGCGTGAATACTGGTCGCTGGTGGCGACCCTGGCGACGCCGCGTCACGAGACCTTCGAGGCGCGCTTGATCGGCGCCGACGGCCGCAAGATCGCGCGGCTCGACATCGGCACCGGCGCCGAGGCCGAAGCGTTCAAGAAGGCGCTCGAGAGCGCGGCCTTCACGGTGGTCTCGGTCGAGGCCAAGCCGGCCAAGCGCAATCCGCCCCCGCCCTTCACCACCTCGACGCTGCAGCAGGAGGCCAGCCGCAAGCTCGGCTTCGCGCCCGCCCATACCATGCGGATCGCGCAGCGGCTCTACGAGGGCGTCAATGTGCGCGGCGAGACCGTCGGCCTCATTACCTATATGCGCACCGACGGCGTGCAGATCGCCGAGGAGGCGATCGCCGCCAGCCGCAAGCTGATCGGCGCCGACTATGGCCAGCGCTACCTGCCGGCGGCGCCGCGCCAATACGTGACCAAGGCGAAGAATGCCCAGGAGGCGCACGAGGCGATCCGCCCGACCGACTTCAACTTGCGCCCAAGCGAGGCCAAGTCGTTCCTGGATTCCGACCAGGCCAAGCTCTACGAGCTGATCTGGCTGCGCACGGTGGCGAGCCAGATGGAATCCGGCGAGCTCGAGCGCACCACCGTCGACATCACCGCCAAGGCGGGGGCGCGCACCATCGACCTGCGCGCCACCGGCACGGTGGTGAAATTCGACGGCTTTCTCACCCTCTACCAGGAGGGCACCGACGACGACGCCGCCGACGAGGATGCCAAGCGCCTGCCGGCCATGAGCGCGGGCGAAGCGCTGCAAAAGCGCGCCATCGATGCGGCGCAGCATTTCACCGAGCCGCCGCCGCGCTATTCGGAAGCCTCGCTGGTCAAGCGCATGGAGGAGCTCGGCATCGGCCGGCCCTCCACCTATGCGTCGATCCTGCAGGTGCTCAAGGACCGCGGCTATGTCCGCATCGACAAGAAGCGGCTCATGCCCGAGGACAAGGGCCGGGTGCTGACCTCGTTCCTGGAGAGCTTCTTCGCGCGCTATGTCGAATACGGCTTCACCGCTGATCTGGAGGAGCAGCTCGACCGCGTCTCCAACAACGAGATCGCCTGGCGCGATCTGTTGCGCGACTTCTGGCGCGATTTCGCCGCCGCGGTCGGCGAGATCAAGGAGCTGCGCGTCGCCCAGGTGATCGATGCGCTCAACGAGATGCTGGGGCCGCATCTGTTTCCGCCGCGCCCCGATGGCACCGATCCGCGCCAATGCCCGACCTGCGGCGGCCAGCTGTCGCTCAAGCTCAGCAAGTTCGGCGGCTTCATCGGCTGCACCAACTATCCGGAATGCCGCTATACCCGCCAGCTCACCGCCGGCCCCAACGGCGCCGGAGACGGCGGCACCAAGCAGCTCGGTCAGGATCCCGCGAGCGGCCTCGAGGTGACGCTGCGCAACGGCCGTTTCGGGCCCTATGTGCAGCTCGGCGAGATGGTCGACGGCGAGAAGCCCAAGCGCGCCGGCCTGCCCAAGGGCACGGTGCCGGACGACGTCGATCTGGCGCGGGCGCTGGCCTTGCTGTCGCTGCCGCGCGAGGTCGGCAAGCATCCCGACGACGGCGAGCCGGTGCTGGCCGGCATCGGCCGCTTCGGCCCCTATGTGCAGCACGGAAAGATCTACGCCAATCTCGAAGCCGGCGACGACGTGCTCACCATCGGGCACAACCGGGCCGTAACCCTCATCGCCGAGAAGGTCGCCAAGGGTCCTGGCAAGAGCCGCTTCGGCGCGGCGCCCGGCCGGCCGCTGGGCGAGCATCCCGACAAGGGCGGACCGATCGTGGTCAAATCCGGCCGCTACGGCCCCTATGTCAGCCATGACGGCGTCAATGCCTCGCTGCCCTCCGACAAGACGCCCGAAACCCTCACCCTGGAGGAGGCGGTGTCCCTGATCGATGCGCGTGCGACCGACGGCCGCCCGCCGGCGCAGCGCCGCCGCCCTGCCCGCGGCGCGGCCAAGCCGAAGGCCCGGGCCAAGCCCGCCCCGGCTCCCGCCGCAAGCCCGGCCAAGAAGCCCGCCCGCAAGCCCAAGAAGGCCGCAAATTGAGCCTGTAGGGCGCAATCGCTTTATTGCGCCATCGGCCTCGCGGCAGGCCCAAGCCCTCACCTCCGCCAAGCGGCGCAATAAAGCGATTGCGCCCTACGATCGAGCCGGGCTGGCGCAACGGCCTCAGCGCGCTTAATTTAAGCACGAGCGAGCATCCCTCGCGGAACCATTTTTCGTGAAACGTCCTCCGAGCAAACCGTCCAATCCGTCCAAGCAGCAGATCCTCGCCTTCATCGGCGAGCAATCGGGCCGTGTCGGCACGCGTGAGATCGCGCGCGCCTTCGGGCTCAAGAACGCCGACCGTGCCGAGCTCAAGCGCACCTTGCGCGAGCTCGCCGACGAGGGGCGCGTCGCGCAGCGCAAGAAGAAGCTGCATCATCCCGGCACCCTGCCGGAGGTCGTGCTCGCCGATATCGGCACGCGCGACGCCGACGGCGAGTTGATCGCGGTTCCCACCGAATGGGACGAGGAGGCGCATGGCGCACCGCCCAAGATCCGCGTGCGGGTGCCGCGCCGCGCCCGCCCCGGCGAGGTCGCGGGCGTCGGCGACCGCGCTCTGTTGCGGGTCGAGCAGAGCGGCGAGGACGATGATCCGATCCGCTACAGCGGCCGCGTCATCAAGATCATCGACCGCGCCAGGCAGCGCGTGCTCGGCATATTCCGCGCGCTGCCGGGCGGCGGCGGACGGCTGGCGCCGATCGACAAGAAGCAGCTCGGCCGCGAGCTCTCGATCCCGCCCGGCGCCGGCGCCGATGCCCAGGACGGCGATCTGGTGGCGGTCGAGGTGGCGCCCGGCCGCGGCGGTCTCGGGCTGCCGGTCGCGCGCGTCACCGAGAAGCTCGGCTCGCTCAAGAGCGAGCGCGCGGTGAGCCTGATCGCCATCACGGCCCACGGCATCCCCAATGTCTTTCCGGCACCCGTGCTGCGGGAGGCCGAGGCGGCCAAGCCCGCCGCCGTACGCGGGCGGGAGGATTGGCGCGCGGTCGCGTTCGTCACCATCGATCCGCCCGACGCCAAGGATCATGACGATGCCGTGCATGCGGTACCGGATACCGATCCGAAGAATCCCGGCGGCCATGTCATCAGCATCGCCATCGCGGATGTGGCCCATTACGTGCAGCCCGGCTCCGCGCTCGATCGCGAAGCCCTGATCCGCGGCAATTCGGTCTACTTTCCGGATCGCGTGGTGCCGATGCTGCCGGAGCGCATCTCCAACGATCTCTGCTCGCTGCGCCCCAATGAGGATCGCGCCGCGCTGGCGGTGCGGATCGTGGTGGCGGCCGACGGCCGCAAGCGCAGCCACGGCTTTCATCGCGTGCTGATGCGATCGGTCGCCAAGCTGAGCTACCTGCAGGCCCAGGAAGCGATCAGCGGCCGCGCCGACGAGGACACGCAGCCGCTGGTCGCGCCCGTGCTGGAGCCGCTTTACGCCGCCTATCAGGCGGTCAAGCGGGCGCGCGACGAGCGCGCCCCGCTCGATCTCGATCTGCCGGAGCGCAAAATCCTGCTCAAGTCCGACGGCACCGTCGACCGCGTGGTCACGCCGGCGCGCCTGGAGGCGCACCGGCTGATCGAGGAGTTCATGATCCTCGCCAATGTGGCGGCCGCCGAAAGCCTGGAGCGCGCGTCGGTGCCGCTGATCTACCGCGTGCATGACGAGCCCGATCCGGAACGGGTCAATGCGCTGCGCGAATTCCTCAAGACGGTCGACATCTCGCTGCCCAAGGGCAGCGAGCTCAAGGCCGCGCAGTTCAACCACATCCTGGCGCGGGTGAAAGGACGCGACGTCGAGAAGCTGGTCAACGAGGTGGTGCTGCGCACGCAGGCGCAGGCCGAATATGCGGCCGAGAATTACGGACACTACGGCCTCAACTTGCGCCGCTACGCCCATTTCACCTCGCCGATCCGCCGCTATGCCGATCTGGTCGTGCACCGCGGGCTCATCCGCGCCGGCAAGCTCGGCGACGGCGGGCTGCCGGAGACCGCCGACGCGCGCGTCGCTCGGCGAGGTCGCGGCCACGATCTCGGCCGCCGAGCGGCGCGCCATGAAGGCCGAGCGCGAGACCTTCGACCGCCTGCTCGCGCACTTCCTGGCCGACCGGGTCGGCGCCACCTTCGAGGGCCGCATCTCCGGCGTGACCCGCGTCGGCCTGTTCGTGAAGCTCGACGATACCGGCGCCGACGGCTTCATCCCGGCGCGCACCATCGGCACCGAGTATTTCCGCTATCACGAGGATCGCCATGCGCTGGTGGGCAGCTCGAGCGGAGAGACCTATCGGCTGGGCGACCGGGTGACCGTGAAGCTGGTCGAGGCCGTTCCGCTCGCCGGAGCGCTGCGGTTCGAGCTCATCTCGGAGGGCAGCCACGACGCCGGCGCCCGCCCGTCCAAGCGGAACGGGCGCGGCGTTCGCACGGCGCCAGCGCGACCCGATCGTGCGGTGCGCGGCCGCGGCGGCGGGAAACGGCGCCGATGAACGCCATCGATCGCCGTGACATCGATCTCCATGGCCTCGACCGCATGAACGCCTTGGCCAAGGAGCTCTTGGAGGACGAGAATTATTTCAAGCTGCCGAACCTGCGGCCCCAGGATGCCGCAACCCTGATCCTCATCGACGATCGCGGCCCGGCCCCCAAGGTGCTGCTCGGCAAGCGCCATCACGGCCACAAATTCATGCCCGGCAAATTCGTGTTTCCGGGCGGCGGAGTGGAACCGGCCGACCAGCGCATGCCGGTGGCGCGACCGCTCGATCGCCACGCCGAGCAACGGCTGATGCGCGCCGTCAAGCGGCCGAGCCCCGACCAGGCCCGGGCGCTGGCGCTGGCCGCGATCCGCGAGACCTACGAGGAGACCGGCCTTCTGCTCGGCGCGCCGGCAAGCGACACGGCGGGTACGCCGCCAGGTGCCTGGGCGGCCTTCGCGCAGGCGCAAATCCTGCCTGATCTGCGCAACCATCCATTTCGTCGCGCCGGGCGATCACGCCGCCGCGCCGGCCCAAGCGCTTCGACACCCGCTTCTTCGCCGCCGATGCGGGCGCGATCGCGCATCGGGTCGAGGGGATGATCGGGCCCGACGCCGAGCTGGTCGAGCTCGTCTGGATGCCGATCGGGCAGGCTAGGTGCCTCGACGTGCCGGCCATCACGGCGGTCGTGCTGGAGGAGCTGGAAGCGCGGATCGCCGCCGGCCTCGCCCACGATCTGCCGGTTCCGTTCTACCAGATGCGCCATCGTCGCTTCGTGCGGGAGCTGCTTGTGAACCGCGTTTCTTGACATTGCGGGTCGAGCCGCTAGGTTCGCCCCGAGCTCGCGTCGGCCGTGCCGACGCCGTTGCATGTGAGGTTTGCCATGGCCAAGTCCAGCACCATCAAGGTGAAGCTGGTGTCGAGCGCCGACACTGGATTTTATTACGTGACCAAGAAGAACTCGCGCACCCAGACCGACAAGCTGGTCAAGAAGAAATACGACCCGGTCGCGCGCAAGCACGTCGAGTTCCGCGAAGCCAAGATCAAGTGATCGCGCCGGCCTGATCCTGCCGGTGAGGACGCCGGCAGCGCTACACGTTTTGCGAGATATTTATCCGCCATATCGATGCGGCGTGTGCCGCAGTCGTCTCAAAAGGTGGCCGGTCGGGAGCAGCGTCTTGAGGAGGCCACTCGTGCCGCTCCCGAACCGGCCGAACCCCACGGACCCAGGAGATGCGGCGGACCTGAGCACTCCGTAGGGTTATCAAAAGGGTTATCAAAGCGTTAGCTGGCCTTGATGGGTCGCCGCCTGAGAGGCCTGTGCATAACCCCAGGCTATGAGCCATCGCGCTCTGCAAGCTAGCCCAACAGGCCCGGGAATCCAATAAATTAGGGCTGTGGATAGCGGTGAGATCTGCGGTCAACCTAAAGCGTTAGGGTTGACGGCCGCGGTTGCGCCTTGAATCCCGCTTCGGCCGGCACCTGGGAGGCTCAGGCCGCGTCCGGCACCACGCGATTGCGGCCGTCGCGCTTGGCGCGATAGAGCGCCTGGTCGGCGCGCTTGATGACGGCGGCGGCGTTGTCGGCTGGCCCGAGCGCCGCAATGCCGATCGAGATCGTGACCTCGATCATCCGGGCGCCCTTCTGGATCGGGAACGGCTCGCTCGCGATGCGCCGGCGCAGCCGCTCCGCCACCATGGTGGCGACCGCCATGTCGGTCTCCGGCATCACCACCACGAATTCCTCGCCGCCGTAGCGGCAGGCGAGATCGATGCCGCGGATCGACTTGCGGATGCGGATGGCGAAATCCTGCAGCACGTCGTCGCCGGCGTCATGCCCATGGGTGTCGTTGATCGACTTGAAGTAGTCGATGTCGAGGATCAGCACCGAGAGCGGCTTGCCGCGCGCGACGGCCTGATCGACCAGCGTGCCCACATGGGTCTCCATGTAGCGGCGATTGTAGAGGCCGGTCAGCGCATCGGTGATCGCCATCTCGATCGAGAGCTGCACGTTGTCGCGCAGCCGCTCGGTGTAGCGCTTCTTGCGGATCTGGGTGCGCACGCGCGCCAGCATCTCGTTCTTGTCGAAGGGCCGCACCAGATAATCGTTGACGCCGATCTCCAGCGCCGCGCACCAGCGCGCGTATTGTTGTCGGCCTCGGCGATGGCGAGGATCGGCACGTTGCGGGTGCGCTCGAGCGAGCGCAGCTGGCTGCACAGCCGCAAGCCGTCGAAATTGTCGCAGTCGAGCGAGACGATCACCAGGTCGTAGTTGCCTTCGGCGGCGTGGAACAAGGCTTCGGTCGGATCGCGCTCCATATCCACCGTATGCTCGCTCGCCAGCATGTTCTGGATGCGCGTCCGACAGCGCCGGCCGATCGTCGACCATCAGGATGCGCCCGTCGCGGCCGGCTTCGGCCAGCGCCTCGCGCTCGGGGCTCTCGATGCCGATCTCGCGCGAGGTGACGGCGCGCATGCGCAGCTCGTCCGTCATCATCTTGAGCCGCGACAGCGAGCGCACGCGCGCGATCAGCGCCACGTCGGAGACCGGCTTGGTCAGGAAATCGTCGGCGCCGGCTTCCAGCCCCTTGACCCGGTCGGAGGGCTGGTCGAGCGCGGTGACCATCACCACCGGGATATGGTGCGTGCCGAGCCCGGCTCTTGAGCCGGCGGCACACCTCGAAGCCGTCCATGTCGGGCATCATCACGTCGAGCAGCACCATGTCGCATTCGGCGCGCTCGCAGATGGCCAAGGCCTCCTGCGCCGCTCACCGCGGTCATGACGTCGAAATACTCGGCCGACAGCCGCGCCTCCAACAGCTTCACATTGGCCGGAACGTCGTCGACGACGAGAACGCGGGCGGTCATCGACGGTCTCCCTCGGGCACGGCCAAGAAACGGCGGATGGTCTCGATGAACTTGCCGACCGAGATCGGCTTCGACAGATAGGCTTCGCAGCCGCCTTCGCGAATTCGCTCCTCGTCGCCCTTCATCGCAAAGGCGGTGACGGCGACGACCGGTATCGCCTGCAGCTCGGGATCTTCCTTCAGCCACTTGGTCACCTCGAGACCGGAGACCTCGGGCAGCTGGATGTCCATCAGGATCAGATCGGGCGGTGCTTGCGGGCGAGATCGAGCGCCTCGATGCCGTTGCGGGTCCCGACGGTCTGATAGCCGTGAGCCTCCAAGAGGTCGTGGAAGAGCTTCATGTTGAGCTCATTGTCCTCCACGATCATGACGGTCTTTGCCATCCCCGACCTTCCCGCCGCCCAGCGTCGGTGGCAGCTTGGGCATGACGGAAAAAGGCTAGTTGCAATTCCTTACGGAAACGCAAACGCCGGCCGTCACGCGCCCTCGCAGATAAGACCGCAACCCCACGATCCACAAGGGGAATGAGGCGCTTGAAGGCGCCAATCCGCTCGATCGCGATCCGACCCTAGGTGGAACAACCAAGCCGGCGCTGCCCTCACTTGGCGGACACCACCGCCTTGCCGTCGGCGGCGCGCTGGTAGCGTCCCATGAGGCTCGCTTCGGCGAGATTGTGGCCTTTGATCTCCTGCACGAATTCGGCCTTGGTCAGGCCCGGCTTCAATTTGCCGAGCCCGATATCGAGGGCGTAGATCATGAAAATAAAGTGATGCGCCTTGGCGCCCGGCTCCGCGCAGGCACCATGATAGGCGGTCCCGTTGCCGGAATTGCCGCTGACGAACTTGCCGGCATCCCCCCGCGCCACCGTCTTGGCCGACGGCGGAATGTCGTAGGTGATCCAATGGTTGCCGCCGCGGCCGCTGGCGGCATCGGGATCGTCCATGATGATGGCGAAGCTCTGGGTCTCGGCCGGGGCATGCGACCAGGCGAGCGCCGGGGAGATGTTCTGTCCGCCGCAGGCCCACGGCCCACGCGGGCTGGTGCCGGCTCCGGCATTGGCTTCCGACAATATCGCATTGTCGGCGAAATCGGGCGAGGTGAGCTCGAACAGGTCCGGGTGATCGACGGCGCGCGCACCATTGCTGCAAATCAGGTAGCATGCGGCCGCCATGCTGCCGGCCCATAAAGTCGCCAAAAGACGATTGCGCATTCGTGTCCTCCCTCCCGGCCTGCGGCCCCGAGCTGGCCGTCATGGTTTGTCGAACGGCGCGTCGGGCGCGCAGGATGCGAGCCTAGCGGCGCCGCGGGCGGAGATCAAACCAGAGCGAGGAGCGCCAGGGGGGACCGCGCCGGAGGGTCCCGGCCGGGACCTTCCCGCGCTTCGGGGAGCACAATGAAAAAGCCTCACTATACCGACGCCGGCAAGTCCCCCTCCAAGGCCCGCCAGGAGGCCGCGACCGCGCTTGCCGTCGCGGCGCTGAGCTTCCTCGCCGCCGAGCCCGAGCGGCTCGAGCGCTTTTTGGCGTTGACCGGGCTCGGGCCCCAATCGCTGCGCGCCGCGGCGCGCGAGCCGAGCTTCCTCATCGGGGTGCTGGAGCATGTGGCCGGCGACGAGACCTTGTTGCTGGCATTCGCCGATGAAGGCGAGATCGATCCGCAGGCTGTCGGGCGCGCTCTCGAAGCGCTGGCCGGCCGCCCCGGCCACACCGGCGCGGCCTGAACGGCGAGGACGTCGTCATGCCGGGCTTCTGCCGGGATTGCCGCTGCGACGTCGCAACAGCCGACAGCCGCTGCCCGGCCTGCGGCTCGCCGAAGGTGCTGCACCATCCGGAGCTCGAGCGCCTCGCGGTCGCGCATGTGGACTGCGACGCCTTCTACGCCACCATCGAGAAGCGCGACGATCTCACGCTCGCCGACAAGCCGGTGATCGTGGGCGGCCGCCAACGCGGGGTGGTGCTCACCGCCTGCTACGTGGCGCGCACCTTCGGGGTCCGCTCCGCGATGCCCATGTTCGAGGCCAGGCGGCTGTGTCCGTCGGCGGCCGTGGTGCGGCCCGACATGGAGAAATATGCGCGCGTCGGCGCCCAAGTGCGCGCCCTCATGCGTGACCTCACGCCGTTGGTCGAGCCGGTGTCGATCGACGAAGCCTTCATGGACCTCTCCGGCACCGAGCGCCTGCACGGCACTTCGCCCGCGAAGTCGCTGGCGGGTTTCGCCGACCGGGTCGAGCGCGAGATCGGCATCACGGTGTCGATCGGGCTCTCCTGCAACA
Organism: uncultured Alphaproteobacteria bacterium; assembly: GCA_963744275.1. GTDB lineage: Bacteria > Pseudomonadota > Alphaproteobacteria > Rhizobiales > Xanthobacteraceae > VAZQ01. Next base: position 140,289 of record CAVUSX010000005.1, on the reverse strand, counting down.
AGTTCCTGGCCAAGATCGCTTCCGATCTCGACAAGCCGCGCGGCTTTGCGGTCCTCGGCGCAAGCGAAGCCGCCGCGTTCCTGGCCACCCGGCCGGTCACCCAGATTTTCGGGGTCGGCAAGGCCGCGCAGGCCCGACTGGGCCGCGACGGCTTCCGCACCGTCGGCGACCTGCAGCGCGCCAGCGCAGCCGACTTGACGCGCCGCTACGGCACCGAAGGCGTGCGCCTTGCTCGGCTCTCCCGCGGCATCGACGATCGCCCGGTCAGGGCCGAGCGCGAGACCAAGAGCATCTCGGCCGAGACCACCTTCGATCAGGACATCGCCGAGTTTCGCCAGCTCGAGCTGCGCTTGTGGCGCCTGTGCGAAAAAGTCTCCGCCCGGCTCAAGGGCAGCGCGCTCGCCGGCGCCACCGTGACCCTGAAGCTCAAGACCGCCGACTTTCGCCTGCGCACGCGGGCCCAGTCGTTCGGCCAGCCCACGCAGCTCGCGGCGCAAGATCTTCGCCTGCGGCCGCGAGCTGCTGGCGCGCGAAACCGACGGCACCCGGTATCGCCTGATCGGCATCGGGGTCTCGGCGCTGATGCCCGCCGCAGCGGGCGATTTCGCCGACCTCATCGATCGGCGGACCGCGGACGCCGAGCTCGCCGTGGATCGGTTGCGCGCCCGCTTCGGCGATGATGCCGTGGTGAAGGGCCTGGTCTTCGATCAGAACGACGAGGAGTGAACGCGCACGTCCGTCACGGGCACGGTTTGGTGTCCTTGATCTCGAGCGTCTTCAACTCGCCGCTGATCGCGAAATCATTGTAGTCGAGCAGCAATGCGCGCGAGATGCCGTTCTCATAGAGCTCGAACGTGATCGCATAGACCGGCGTCTGCTCGCCCGACGCTCCGCCCCGGTCGAAATAGCTGACGGTGACCGGCCAGCGGGCGAGCCCGGCGAGTGCCTGCTGCCCGGCCGCCGCGTCGGTCGGGACCTTCTCGTTGGGCGGGATCGTGCGGCCGATGACGGTCAGCGTGTTGTAGATTTTCTCGCCCTTTTCCGAGCCGTCATAAACCGGAAATTCCAGGATCGACTTGCCGGCGCGGGCGGCGTCGATGATCCGCCGCACGTGCTCGGTCGGAAACACGATCGAGCGGTCGAGATTGAGCTTGGCGTCCTTCGGCTTGGTGAGCGCGACCGCGATATCGCCGGGCTCACGGACCGCCTGGCCATCGACCTGGTCCACCAGCCTTTCGTTCATGTAGTTTTCCGACTTGGAAATGAAAGTTCTTGGCGTCGCCGTCCTCCCAGGTGTTCGAACGCAGGTCGCTGAGCGACGACCTTGCCCTCGCCATTGTCCAGCTCGGAGACCTGGCGGAACTCGAGCTTGTAGCCCTCGCAGGCGCTGCCGGTGAAATCGTAGAGAATGCGCCCGCGCGCCGAAACCGTCGAGGAGTTGTTGCCGTGCGCCGACTGCGCCAGCGTGAGCTCGTAGACCGCGCGATGGGACGCGAGCCCGACGCTCGGCGTCAACGCGTGAGCGCGCGACGCCAGCGCTCCGCCGCACGCGAGGGCCAAGGCGCAAGTGATCGCCGCGGCAGGGCCGATTTTCTTGCCGAAAATCATCATTGGAACCTATCTCCTGATCGCCCGGCCTGTTGCGCAACATAGAGACCCGGGCGAGCCGCCGCAACCGCGCGCGGGCTCAAGCTTGCAACCGGAGCGCCGATGGGCGAAGACAAGATGTCGGCCGAAAGGCCCGGATTACGGCGCTTTCGCGCCCATCGGCGAAACTCAAGACGGAGAACGACATGGCCGCTCTGGTGGACAAGAGGCTTTCCGAGCTCGGTATCGTCCTGCCGGTTCCGGCGAGCCCGATCGCCAACTATGTGGGCTTCGTGCGCACCGGGGCGCTGCTCGTGGTGTCCGGCCAGTTGTGCTTCGACTCGAGCGGCAAGCTCCTCGCCAAGGGCAAGCTCGGCGGCAGCGTGTCGATCGAGGACGGCCAGAAGGCGGCGCGTGCCTGCGCCATCAACCTGCTGGCCCAGGTCAAGGTCGCGGTCGGCGATCTCGACAAGGTGCTGCGGGTGGTGCGGCTGGGCGGCTTCATCAACTCCGATCCCGCATTCCTGGATGGCCCCAAGGTGATGAACGGCGCCTCCGACCTGGTGGTCGAGGTGTTCGGCGACAAGGGCCGGCATGCCCGCACCACCGTGGGCGTCGCCGCCCTGCCGCTGGATGCGGCGGTCGAGGTCGAAGGCCTGTTCGAGCTGGCCTGACCGGCATCGTTCAAAGTCCTTGACCATGTCCGGCCTCGACTGGCTGATCGCACGACCGGTGGCGCATCGCGGCCTGCACGACGCCGCTGCCGGCGTGATCGAGAACACGCCCTCGGCCTTCGCGGCCGCCGCCGCCGCCAACTACGCCATCGAATGCGACTTGCAGATCAGCGCCGATGGCGAGGCCATGGTGCATCACGACGATGCACTCGGCCGGCTCAACGACGGCAGCGGCCGGCTCGACCAGATGACCAGCGCCGAGCTCAGGCGCGTGGCCTACAAGACCACCGCCGACCGGATGATCTCGGTCGGCGAGTTGTGCGACCTGGTGGCGGGCCGCGTGACCCTGGTGATCGAGCTCAAGCGCGGCCGCGCGGGCGACCGGCGGCTGGCCGAGCGGGCCGCCGCCGTCCTCTCCGCCTATGCCGGACCGGCGGCCGTGATGTCGTTCGACCCGGAGCAGATCGTGCCCTTGCGAACAAGCGCCCCGCGCTTGCCGCGCGGCATCGTGGCGGAGGGCTGGTCGGGACATCTCGCCTCGGGACAGATTTTCGATCGCGGCCGGCAAGCGTGGGCTCATGCTCGGGAGGCGCTGCGGGCGCAGCCGCAATTCATCGCCTATTCGGTCAAGGATTTGCCGGCCGCGCTGCCGCTCGCGGCGCGCCATATATTTGGTATGCCTTTGTTGACCTGGACGGTGCGCAGCATAGCTGACCGAGCAGCGCGCGATGCGTTGGGCCGACCAGATGATCTTCGAAGGATTTAGGCCTTAGACTTGCAGCTCATTGAGCGAGAATGGCGCCCGGATCGATGACTTCGATATCCACGACCTCAGCCACGGCTGCGACCGAAATCACTTTGCGGGTCGTGAACACGCTCGCCGATATCGAGCCGGCCGCCTGGGATGCCTGCGCCAACCCGCCGGTGCCGGGCGCGCAGGTGGATCAATCCGGTGGCGTCTTGGGCGGCGATCTTCGACCCAAGTCTCAGGATTGCGCCGGCGGTGCACGCGAAGCTGCCGGGGCGGTTGCGCAAACTGACTACAACCCATTCATTTCACATGATTTTCTGTCCGCGCTCGAACGCTCGGGATCGGCCCGGAACCGGACCGGCTGGCAGCCCATGCACCTCATCGCGCAGGCCGGCAACGGCACGATTCTGGGCGTCGCTCCCTGCTACGCCAAATCCCATTCGCAGGGCGAATACGTGTTCGATCACGGCTGGGCCGAGGCTTATGAACGCGCCGGCGGCAGCTACTATCCGAAGCTCCAGGTGAGCGTGCCGTTCACCCCGGCGACCGGGCGCCGCCTGCTGGTGCGCCCCGGCCCGCAGGCGCAGGTGGTGCGCGGCGCGCTCGCGGACGGGCTCGCCGAAATTTGTCGCCGCTCGAACGCCTCCTCGGTGCATGTCACGTTTCCGACCGAGCCGGAATGGGAGCTGCTCGGGACGCACGGCTATCTGTTGCGCACCCATCGCCAATTCCATTGGGAAAACGCCGGCTACCAGTCCTTCGATGCCTTCCTGGCCGCGCTCGCGTCGCGCAAGCGCAAGACCATCCGGCGCGAGCGCGCCGATGCGCTGGCGTCGGACATCAGCATTCATTGGCTCTCCGGCTCGGACCTGACCGAAAGCGTATGGGACGCGTTCTTCGCGTTCTACATGGAGACCGGGTCGCGCAAGTGGGGCCATCCCTACCTCACCCGCTCGTTCTACTCGATGGTCGGCGAGACCATGCGGGAGCGCATCCTGCTGGTGATGGCCAAGCGCAACGGGCGCTGGATCGCCGGCGCCATCAACTTCATCGGATCGCGCACGCTGTTCGGCCGCCACTGGGGCGCCATCGAGCAGCATCCGTTCCTGCATTTCGAGGTCTGCTATTATCAGGCGATCCAATACGCCATCGAGCACAAGCTCGCCCGGGTCGAGGCGGGCGCGCAAGGCCAGCACAAGATCGCCCGCGGCTATCTGCCGACCACCGCCTAGACGGCGCACTGCATCGTGGATCCGGCATTGGGGCGGGCGGTGGCGAATTCCTCGAGCACGAGCGCGCCGCCGTGGCCGGAGGAGATAGGGAGTTCGCCGAGCGGCGCCGTTCCGCAAGGACTGATCGGCGGGCTTGACGCCGCCCGCCCGGCTTGTCACAGATCGCGCAACGCACACACGGCGGACCCCGCCCGGGAGGCATCCATGCCGGCCTATGATCCCAACAACATCTTCGCCAAGATCCTGCGTGGCGAGCTGCCTTGCTACAAGGTCTACGAGGACGACAAGGCGCTCGCCTTCCTCGACATCATGCCGCGCGCGCCCGGCCACGTGCTGGTGCTGCCGAAGGCGCCGGCGCGCAACATCCTCGATGTGGCGCCCGATGATCTCGCCCATGTGGTCAAGGTCGCGCAGAGATCGCCAAGGTCGGCGTCGACTGTTCGGCGCCGACGGGGTCACGTTGCAGCAGTTCAGCGAGAGCGCGGGCGGCCAGGTGGTGTTCCACCTGCACGTCCACGTCATTCCGCGCCAGGAGGGCATCGCCCTCAAGCCTCCGGCGAGCGTGAAGGAGGCCCCGGAGGTACTCAAGGAACAAGCCGCCAAGCTGGCGGCCGCGCTCGGCTAGGCCATTGGCGATTTTCAAACGGAAAACCGGATAAAAAAATATCCACTTTTCCTTAGAAAATGCTCTGGACAGTAGCGGTCGCGCACAATCCAGTCAAAAAAGGGGGCGCCCTGCGGCGCCCCCGGTGTCGAGAGGATGCTAGTCGATCTTCCACGCCGAGAAGATCACGCTGGGCACCGCCGGCTCGCCGGCCGGCTTCTTGTAGACGAGGCCGATACCCGTGGCGGAGCCCGAGATCATCGGATTGATCTTGTCGCCCTTCTTGTATTCGCCAACCCCCTGCGAGATCATGACGGTGGTGAAGTCGGCGGTCGGGACCATCTGTGCTCAGTTGCTGTTGTCGGCGTCCTTGGCGTTGGTCTGGAACCAGAGTTTGACCAAGCCGGTGCCGCCGCGGCTGCCCACCTGCACGCCGACGATCGTGAAGTAGGTCCCGGTTTGATCCAGGGTCACCACGCCGTTGGCGTTCTTGAGGCCTTTGGCGGCATCGGTCGAATTCATCGTGACCAGTTGAGGCTTGTTGGCCTCTTGCACGATCTGGTCTTGCTCGCTCGAGGCCTGAATATAGCCACCAGCCGCGAAAGCACCGCTGGGCAACGCGAGCAACATGGCCGACGTAAAGATCGCACTTAGGGTAGCTTTCATCATCTTGTCCTCCCATTGGAGTTGGACTACGGGAAAAGAGTTCCGAAGGGCGACGGGTTGGCCTCTTCGATCCTTGATCGAACTGAATTGGCTGCCCCCTTGATCGGCTTACATGAACTCCGCCCCTTCGCTGGTGCAATGTCCATGCCACCCTGCGACATTTTGGCAATTGAGCGGCTGAATTTGCGATCGCCCCATTTGGTGCCGAATTCCAGGCCGGAATAAACGATTGCGAGCCAGAGCCCCAACGGATGACCCTGAGCCAACGGAATTCGCGCAGAGCTTCGTGCAAATTTTTCGGGCTGGTGCGCAAGAATTGAGCATCGCCGCCCAATGAGCGGCGCGCTCTCACGCAGGCCTTGGACCGCGTGGGAAGAAAGCCCCCCACGGGTCGAGGGCCGCCCGCTGTCGAAAACGGCCGCACGAATACTGCGGCCCTTCGGCAGAAGTGCCCCAAAAAGTGAGAGGCCCCGGCGTGAGCCGAGGCCTCTCGACGGAAAGGGCGGTGCCGGGTTCCGCCCCAACCGTTATCGGCTTTGGTGGCTTACTGGACGGCCTCGCCGTGCAGCGCGAGATCCAGACCCTCTTGCTCGATCTCGGGGGACACCCGCAGCCCGATGACCATGTCGATGATCTTGAGAATGATCAGCGTCACGATCACGTCGTAGATGAAGACCGTGCCGACGCCGATCGCCTGGTAGACGACCTGCATCGCATTGCCCTCGAGCAGCCCGGGGGTGCCGCCGTATTCGCTGACCGCGAACACGCCGGTGAGAATCGCGCCGGCGGCGCCGCCGATCCCGTGCACCCCGAAGGTGTCGAGCGCGTCGTCGTAGCCGAACGTGTGCTTGAGGCCGGTGCAGCCCCAGTAGCAGATGATGCCGGCCGCGACGCCGATCCAGAACGAGCCCATCGGCCGACGAAGCCCGAGGCCGGCGTGATGGCGACCAGACCCGCCACCGCGCCCGAGCAGATGCCGATGACGGTCGGCTTGCCCTTCAGGAACCACTCGATCATCATCCAGGTGAAGCCCGCGGTCGCGGTCGCGGTGTGGGTGACCAGCATGGCCATGCCGGCCTGCAGGCCCGCGGTGACCGCGGAGCCGGCGTTGAAGCCGAACCAGCCGACCCACAGCAGGGAGGCGCCGATCAGGGTCAGCACCATGTTGTGGGCGGGGCCGGTATCCTTGCGCTTGCCCAGCATCAGCGCGCACATGAGACCGGCCATGCCCGAATTGACGTGCACCACGGTGCCGCCCGCGAAGTCCAGCACGTTGATGAAGCTGTGCGGGTTGGAGCTGTTGAACATGCCATCCGGGCCCCAGACCCAATGGGCGACCGGCGAGTAGACGAATACCGCCCACAGGCCGGTGAACCACAGCATGGCCGAGAACTTCATGCGTTCCGCGGTCGAGCCGAAGATCAGGGCCGCCGTGATGATCGCGAAGGTCAGCTGGAACATCGAATAGACGGTTTCCGGAATCGTCGGGCCAGCGAATTGGGATTGCCCTTGTTGTTGGCGATATCGCTCATGATGCCCTGGAGCCCGGCACGGTCCAACCCGCCGATGAACCAGCCCATGTCGTAGCCGAAGACGTCACCGCCCTCCCGGAACGCCAGGCTGTAGGTGAAGAACAGCCACAGGATGCTGATCAGGCAGGTGATGGCGAAGCTTGTCATCACGGTGTCGCCGACGTTCTTCTTGCGCACCATGCCGCCGTAGAACAGGGCGAGGCCCGGAACGGTCATCATCAGCACGATGGCCATCGAGGTGAGCATCCAGGCGGTGTCGCCTGAATTGGGCGAGCATTCCTTCTGGACCTTCGAGTCGCATGGCAGCGTCTCGACGGCCGTCCCGGAAGTAGGCTTCAGGCGGCCGATTTGGCCGCGGGGGCCGGTTCCTGGGCATAGGAATGGGTGAACGAAGGCACGCTGAGGAAGATGCCGAGCAGGACTGCTATTAGACAGCCGCAAGCCCCGCACGTGTTCGCTCTTGAACGTCATGGTTTGCCTCCTGTCCGTAGACGATGAGGTGCGGGTTCAGATCGCCGCAGCGTCGGTTTCGCCGGTGCGGATGCGCACCGCGCTTTCGAGGTCGAGGACGAAAATCTTGCCGTCCCCGATTTGCCCGGTCTTCGCCGCCCCGGTGATGGCGTCGATGGTCTTGTTGACTTGGTCGGTCGGAACCGCCACTTCGATCTTGTCTTCGGCAAGGAGCTCACGGCGTATTCGGCGCCGCGATAGATCTCGGTGTGGCCCTTCTGGCGCCCGTAACCTTTCGACCTCGTGACGGTCATCCCGTTCACGCCGGTCGCGGTCAGAGCATCCCGGACCTCGTCGAGCTTGAATGGCTTGATGATGGCCATGACGATCTTTATGGGTTCGATCCCCCCTTAGGCCCGGCCTGCGGGTGCAGGGTCAGGCGGCCTCGACAGAGCTTCACCGCGCGAAGTCTCAGCCCCCGCGAGCAATGCCGGGCCCCAGGAATTGAGCCTCGTGCAATGTGGGTCGCGATGCGAGAAATGTCCGGAAATAAAGGACTTTTTGAATGGCGCGGCGGTCCAGGGCGGGGGGCGGCCGGTCGATGGTCACACCCAGACAAGAGGGCGACTGCATAATTTTTAATCAGCAGGCCCAGATATTAAGTCAGAGAGCTCTCCGGAGCCCGCTACCCCGAATCTCAGCCTGGTCGCCATCCGTGGGGACGCCGCCGGGGCCGTGGATACGATCACGGGCAGTGCGAACCAGGGAGGCAAACCAGATGGTGCGACTGGGGCGAATTCTTGAGGAATGCCCAGGCGGCGGCGGGTCCTGTGGCTCGGGGCGTTGGGCGTGAAGATCGCTTTTCCGAGCTAAGACTCGACCACTTCCGACGCTTCGCCTCGACGAACTGGCACGAGCGAGCAGCAGACCATGGCCAAGATGCTCACGACGCCGCCGCGCAACAATCAAATCAATACCGGGCCGTTCAACGCCTACGCGCAGTCCCACGCGATCCTGCTCCTCCAGGTCAGCGATTTCGTTCGTTTCAACACCTCGCTGCCACCCCGACTGAGCGAGTTCGCGATCATGATCGCGGCACGCCAGTGGTCGCAGCTCTACGAATGGCGGGCGCACCATCCCCTGGCCATCAAGGGCGGGCTCATCGACAGGTTCTGGTCGACCTCGGCGCCGGCAACCGGCCGCAAGGCATGCAGGACGACGAGGCGGCGCTCTATGATTATTGCACGGAACTGTACCGCGACCGGAACTTTCAGTGACGCGACCTTCAAGGCCGCCGTCACCCATTTCGGCGAGCGCGGCGTCATGGACGTGATCGGGATCATCGGCTACTACGATCTGTCTCCATGGCCTCATCACGCAAAAGGCCACTGGCAAACCCGGTGACGAGCCTCCGTTGCTGCCTTTGACGAGATAATGGCTTCCGCCACGGAAGGAAAACACCATGAGCCAGCGTCGCTTCTTCGCTGCTTGTGCCGCGATGATATTGGCGTTGCCCTGCTCCGCAAGTCGCAGCCGCTCCGGCAAGCGATGCCAAGCAGACGACGCTCAAGCAACAGCTCGTCGGCACTTGGACCTTCGTGAGAACCGAGGCCACCCAGGCCGACGGATCGAAAATCCTGCCGTTCGGCCCCAACCCGAAGGGCGTGAACATCTTCACCGAGGACGGTCGCTTTCCGGCCGAATTCAGATCGCGGACGGTTCCCCAAGTTCGCATCGAACAGCCGCGTGACCGGCACGTCTGAGGGGAACAAGGCGGTCGTCGTCGACGGGCTTCACGTCGTCGTCCGGTCTAACCACCTCTTCGGCTCGGGCAACTGCGCGCCGCAATCCGTCGGCCAGCCGGTGGGATTATGGTGGTGCTCGCGCACCATGGCGAACTGCACGCATCGCAGCGAAGCAACACGCGACGAACCGGTGGAAGCGTTCTCGGCGAATGCCGGAGCCGTTGCGGCGAGCGCCAGGATGACAGCGATCACAGATGAAAAATTCCTCATAGTGTCCTCTCTTGCTGCTGGTCTTGACCGCGTATAGACCCCCGACCTCGATTGTGCATCGCACAATAAAGTGATCTCCGGTCGATCCTCGCCGGCCCCGGACGAAAACCGGCCCCAACCCTGGCGGCCATTAATGTGTGCTAATATTGGTGTTTGTGGCGCCGATGCGGATCGCCACGCCGCCCCCTATCTTTGGCGGCTGAAACGGTATCCAAAATTGTGCGCTGCGGCATCATCGCCACCGAGGCGACCAGCGCGGCGCGCCTGCCGGGCGGGATGCCGGGGGACCCTTTCAATCAGCCAGCGAACCAATACGCGCCCAGGATGAGCACCGCCTCCCCGGCCAGCACGCCCACCAGGACCGAGCGGCGCACCAGCACGAAGGCGGCGAATCCGACCGCCATGGCCGAGAGCCGGACCGTGACCGGCACATCAGCAATGCCACCCGGCGGGAACAGGATGATTTTGGCGATCACGCCGGCCAGCACGGCGGTGGCGACCGCCCGCACCCAGACGACGAGCTCCGAGCCCTCGTCGAGGCCATGCGCCACCACGATGCCGAGCATCCGCCAGATCTCGTTGGGCACGAAGCCCGCCGCGATCAGCACCAGATAAGGCGCGAGAGCCCCCAGCGCATTCATCGCAGCGCCCCCCGCAAGCGGTGAATGCCGTAGGCGCAGGTGCCGCCGATGATCCCGGTCCACATCACGTCGAGCCCGACCTGCTCATAGGCCAGCAGCGGACCCAGCATCAGGCCAAAGGCCAGCGCCAGCCGATCGACCAGGACCTGGCGTTGCGGGCGGTCGAGACCAGGAACGACATGGGCGTCAGGAACAAGAGGCCGGCGGTGAGCAGGGCCGGCAGCGAAGCCGCGAGATAGAAGCCCACCAATCCGCCACCCTGGGCCGCCACCATGAAGCCGCTGCCCAGCCCGTTGCAGAAGCTGATGCGCTGTACGCGCGGCAGCGTCGGGACCAGGCGCAGCGCTTCCACCCACATGCTCACCGCGGTGAGATGCGCCGGCAGGATGAGATCGCGCGGCTGCGTATCAGGCTGCTTGATGAGCGCCAGCAACGTCACCACCATGGGGAGAAGCCGCACCCCGCTGAGACCGACCGCGAGCGCAGCTTCGAACGGCGTGGCGCCGGCGCCCAGCGCCGAGAGCAGGATCACCTGCGCGGGCGCGGCCCAGATCAGCAAAGTCGAGAGCAGCACCCACCCCGCGCTGAAGCCATATTCGTGCGCCAGCGCGCCGACCCCCACATAGGTGCCGATCAGGACCAGGGCGAAGACCGAGGTCCAGGCCGCGCGCCATCCGGCAAAGAAGATCGCGGCGGGCGATGGCTGGGGCGGATCGATCGGCGGGATGGGTGACATGGCAGGACCGGCCCCCTGCTTTCCATGGCGCATGACGCTTCGCAATGGGGCCGCGGCGTCACCTGCCCGAACAGCAAATGACCCGGCGGAAATGCATGGCTTCAAGGCGCGGTCCATTGAAAATACAATCTGGAACAATGACCGGCGCCATGAATGACGTCGAAGTCATGCAGCCGGCGCAGGGCTGGCGGAGGTTTGTCGCGCACCGCAGGCGCACTTGTAGGGCGCAATCGCTTTATTGCGCCCATCGGCACGTCCACCTCGTATCTTCATGGGCAACAAGCCTCGCGGAGCGGCGCAATAAAGCGATTGCGCCCTACAATCTGAGACAGGCGTTACGCGCCGTAACGGCCGCGCAGAAACAATAAACCCGGCGCGGAGGTACCGGCCGGGCAGCATTCTGGAGTTTCAATTTCCCGAATGGACTGATTTGGGGGGTAGCGTCAAGCGGCCGTGGAGTGATGCCATCGCCCGAGCCATTGTCGCAAGACCTGCCCGGGACGAAGCAACACGCCACTGAACGATCAAAGTCCCTTCATGTACTCGATGATCGCCCAGCGATCGTCCTCGCCGAGGTCGGTGCCGTATTCATGCCCCCGTGCCGTTGCCGTTGCCATTGGCGTTTCCTGGATCGGTAACGAACGTGCCGTTGGGGAACGGCGACTGCTCGGTGTCATAGCCGACATTCTTGAAATCGAAAACGCGGCTGCCGACCTTGAAGGTGGGCTTGCGCTCCTTGGCGGGCTTCAGTAACTCCCAGAGGTTCGGCACCGAGCCATTGTGAAGATAGGGAGCGGTCGCCCAAATGCCGTGCAGCACGCGCGCTTCATAAGCCGGGCCGGGATCGGCCGCGGGCGGCTTGCGGTAAAAATTGCTGAAACGAGCCATGACTTTGTCCTTGAGCTGAGTGGTCACGAAGGCCTGGAGTTGCAGCAGCTGAATGATGCTGGGTTTGGACGCCGACAGCGCGCCCGGGGCCGTTTGGTTCGGAAACAGGTCGCCGAGGTCGCCACGGAGCGCGCGCCACACGCCGCTGCGGGCGACTTGCCCGGCGTCAGCGGGAAGCCGGAGGCCTCGTCGAGCAGGCTTCCCACGACGGCGTTGGCGAGCACGTCGTGGGTCGCGGCCGGATTTGCCAAGGTGGCGCCGATCGGCGGCGGTGGCAGCAACCCGCCAGCCAGAATCCCGAATCGGACATGCGCTCGGCGTTGAGGACCATCTTCGGGTCGGTTCCGACCGCCTTGACTTGCGTCTTCCAGGCCTGAAAGACCTCGGCCGAGGGCTGCTCCGCGTGACAGCTGCCGCACTTGGCGTCGAACAGCGTCTTGCCCCGGCTTGCGAGCGCGTCGTCCAGCCCAAAGATGTCGCGCGGCCACGACGGCGGTTTGAGCGCGACGATCTTCTCCTCCAATGTCTGCAGGCCGGCGAAATCCGCTGAATTGTCTTTGTATCTTTTCAGGTGCGCAGACAGCGATTTGGGCTTGAAGCTCGCGAATACCCCGAACACCTCGCCGGTGTTGCGTCCGATCGCCTGGATGTAGAGCCCGTTGGGAACCCCACCGTTCCACTGGGTGTGATCCTGCCGCGATGCGTTCCACAGGAACGGATAGCTGACCGGCGCGTCCGCGATCTTGAAATTGCCGTTGATGCCGAGATCGCGCCCGGCCACCCGGTTGAAGATCATGCCGAAGGCATCGAGCCGGCCCGGCCCCCACCGCAATGGCGGCAGGCTCATATCCATGAAATCGCCGAATTGCTTGACCCAGGCGCCGAAGTCGATCTTGAGCTGCGCGGCCTTCGGGTCAGAATAGCCGGCGCCCAGGACATCATGCGCGAAGACCTGGAAGCGGTCGGGCTGGCTCAGCGTCGCGCGCGCCGCCTCCGTGAGGTCGGCGAGGAATTGCTGAAAGTCGGCGTTGGCGGGCGCGCCATCGATCCGCAGCGCGTGAGTCACCCCGTCCTTCTGGTATTCGAGTTGCGCCGTATGGCAGGCCGCGCAGGTCATGCCGATCTCGCCCGATGCGGCACTGCCCTTGACGACAAAACCGACCGGCAGCCCGAACGGATTGGTCTTCGACTGATCGTTGGGGAGATAGCCGTAGCGCTGCAGTGAATTGGCCGCGAACGGCTGGTCGACGTCGAGACGGCGCAGCGCCCGGAACCACGCATAGTTCATCATGCGGGAGCCCTGGTCGGTCGTATAAAAGACGTCGCGGTCCGCGGCCGACCAGCCTTGCTCGGAATAACCCAAGACCGACGCCGGCGGGCTTGCGGCGGCCGGCTGCGCCCTGCCCGGCGCGATGCCGCACACGACAGCCAGCACGGCCAGCGCAATCGACGACGCCCGCAAACCGATTGTTGGAAACCAGCCCATGTTGCTCCCCGTGTGTACCGACGAAGATGGCGCCGATCGGCGGTCAGGCCGGGAGGGTCGATCCGACCGCCGCAAGATTTGGAAAGCCTGTCGCGCCCGGCCGGTCGCTGGCATCGAGCAACTGCGTCAACGGCGAAACGGGATCTCGGAAAGAAGACGAATTGGCCCGCGGACCCGACACCCGAATACGACCTGTACGTTATGTTTTGTCAACGGCAACCGTACAATGACTGGCGCAACCCGCCAAGAGGTCGCGGGGTGGCTGCGGGTTTATTTGCAGCGGGTATAGCCGGGCCCATTGCCGCCTCCTCCTGCACCATTCTGCTGGCCAAATGGCGCCCAGCCGTTAACCCGACCCGCGCGCCGATCAAGAGCGGACCCTAAAGCGCAATGATCCATTCTACATCCCGAATCGCCAGAGAGATGAACAACTGCCGAAGATAACTGGTTCGCGGGTCCGCGCCGGCACCCAACATCATCGTCGATCTCTCGAGTAGCTTGCCAATTTGATCAACAGGCTCCGTGGACACTTTCCGACCCTCTTGGACGTCGAGCAACCTCTGAACCGCGAGAACGCGCGCTAACGCGGTCGACATTGTAAGTATTATCTCGGCTAGCTCTTCAAGCTGCCCCATATCAATGGTCGACAGTGCGAGCTTTGCGCTGGCGGCGTCATTCAACATCAAATGGCAGAACGCCTTCTGTGATGCTGCGTGAACGCAATGTAGTATCGTTTGCGCTGCGACGTCCTCTCCTGCCCACCAAAGATAAGGATACAGCTGTTGAAACACAATTTCGGGTGTGGCCATCCAACTTTGATGCTCCCGACGGATGGCTGCCAACAAGGTGCGAAGGGCCAGCGCGTAATCCTTCCGGTCCAAACGCTCATCGGTCAGTGCAGGCGAAATGTGAAAGTCGGAAATGAGCTCCAACGTCATTCCTCTCAGGCATTTCTCGACGTCCCCCGGCGCCACGGTGCATCACGACCGTGAAAAAGGTCAGCAACTTGCCCCCATGACCGACCGATCGTGCCAAGATAGCGTGAGATATCCAGGCTAGGAGGCCCGCCGAGCGGGTCGATGGCTGCCGACCGCAGCATCAGGACATTGATGCCCTGATAGGGAATGCCGTTCCCGCGTGAGAGCCGCGTGATACGTCCGGCGCTGTGCTCGACGTTCCACGGTTGTGCCAAGGCCGAACGCCTTTTTCCAAAGCCACAACGATCTGATCGGTGATCTTCTGATAAACATCGGTTCGCATCTTTCTCTCCTGGTTTGCTGGTTGCGCATGCAACCGGAACTAGGCGAGCGCCGATGAGCGGGGGTTGGCCGTCACAGGCCGGAAAACGAGCGGGTGGTGCGGGCCGGGACGCCTCTTGCTTGGGGCGACTACCCGGCCCGCCGTTTTCCGCCCCCGTTCTTCATGGGGGCTTGGCCTTGACGGCCTCATGTGACCCTCAACGCGGTTGGTGCACGGCATTGCGCGGGGTCCTACTGGATCTGCATGATCCGAAGGACGGTCGCTGCGGTCAGAATTTGGGGCAGGACGATCGCCGCGCGGCGTTGGCCCTGCGGGCCGGGCCGCGGATAGAACAGATAAAGTGGCACGCCGGCGCGGCCGTTCGCCTCCAGCAGGCGGGTAATCGTCGGGATCCTGCCGCGTCCAGTCAGCGCGCAGCGTCGCTACCTCGTTGCTCGCGAACGCCGCGATGACGGCGCCATCCACGAGCGCGCCGCGCTCGTTGAGCTTGCAGGTGATGCACCAATCGGCGGTGACGTCGACAAAGACCGGCCGTCCGTGAGCCTGCAGCTCGTCGACCTTGCCGGCGCTGAAGGGGAGCCAGCCGATGCCCGCTCGCCTCGATGCCCGCGACGCGCGGCGGACGATCGGTGCCCGCGAGAAGAGGAAGCGCGAGGGCGCCGATCACGGACAGGGCCGAGATGGCAAGGCCTGATCGCCGCCAGCGCTGTTCGCTCAGTCGCGAACCCTCGTAAAGCCAGGCCGCGAAAGCGATCAGCACCAGCCCCGCCAATGCGGCCGTCGCGGCAAGCTCGCCGGCCTCCTGGGCCAGCACGAAGCACAGCCACACGCCGGTGCCATAGACCGGAAAGGCCAGAAGCTGCCTCAGGCGCAGCATCCACGATCCGGGCTTCGGCAGAAAGCGCGCAGGCCCGGGCCGAATGCAATCGCCACATAGGGCAGCGCCAGCCCCAATCCGACCGCTTCGAGTTTCGCGAACGACCGGTACCAGGGCTGCGTGATCGCATAGCCCATCGCCGCCGCCATGAAGGGCGCGGTGCAGGGGGTTGCCACGAGCGTCGCCAGCGCACCGGTGAGGAACGATCCGCGTAAACCTCGCGCGACGGAGCCTCCCCGGCCGCCGGCAATGCGCTCGCCGAAGTGAACACGCCGGACAGATTGAGGCCGACCGCGAACAGCACATAGATCATTGCCCCGACGAACAACGGCGACTGCAGCTGGAAGCCCCAGCCGATCTCCGCCCCGGCGGCGCGCAGCCCGATCAGCGCGGCGCGATCGCCGCGAAGCTCACCAGCACGCCGGCCGTATAGGCCACGCCCTGAGCCGCACCACGCCCGGCGCCGCCCGGGCGTGCTGGACCAGGCCGAAGGCCTTGATCGACAGGACCGGCAATACGCACGGCATGAGATTGAGGACGATCCCGCCGGCGAGCGCCAGCGCAGGGCCGGTCGAGGGACCGAGCCGGCCGAGCTCGCCGCGGCAGAATTGAACGGCGTCGAGATCATGATCGCCCCCGCATTGCCGCCGCCTTGCGCGCCATCACGGAATACGAAGAGACCGTTGAGCGCGGCGGGGGGCGGCTTGCCGAGTCTCGCTGCAGCGTCAGCGTCAGTCCATCGGCGCCCGCGGCCACGCGTCTGCGGCGCGTCGTCATCGATGACGTCACGATCCGCCGGGAAAAACGCGACATCGCGGAGTCTCTCGGCGTCTCCGCTCGCCACATGCAGCTTGATGCTGTCGCCATCACGTAGCCGCCGTGGAAAACGGATTCGGCACCGGGGGAGGGCGCGCGGCCGACCGCAAACGCTCGGCCCAATACGGATCGGGCTCGCGCATCGCGGCAACCGGGACGGAGATCTCACCTCCGCATCTTCCGGGATACAGGTGTCCGAGCAGACCAGCCAACTCGCATGGGCCGAAAGACGTATGTTTGTGCCCGGCGCGAGCTTCGTCGGGCACATCGATGTCGACCGGGAGGAGAACTTCCTCCTGATAGCCATAGTCGACGACCGGTCCGAAGCGAAGCGCTGGGCGCGGGCCACATGATCGGCCCCGCCTTGAAATCCTGCGGCAGGGTCCAATCGATTGTGGTCGGCAGCCCGGAATTCCCCGGGGTTGAGCCAGTAGGTATGCCAGCCGGCCTCGATCTGTTGGCGCAGGGCCAGATGCAATGGCCGGCCCGGCGACGACACTTCGTGTCTCACGCGACCAGGCTAACGGTGACATGCCGGATTTCCGCAGGACGCTCTTGTCGGACGGATGCCGGCCTCGGCGACAGCATCCGGACCCGGCAGCGAGCGACGGTGAGCGCCGGCGAGAAGCAGCGGGCCGCGCATCGTCAGCTCCGGCCGCCCAGCTCGTCGAGCTTGGAGATGACGGCGGTGACCGGCGGGCGGTTCTTGAAGCTCTCTTCGTACAGCTTGGCCCTGATCAAGGCCTGAGGATCGAGAATGAAATGATCGGCCGCGGGACCCCATAGGCGCGGCTACCCGCCGGATATTGCGGATCGCGGAGCTTGTAGCGATCGATGATCTCGGATCTCGCGTCCGACAGCAGCGTGTAGTCGAGATGACGCTTGAGCGTGAATGTCTCAAGGATTTCGGGGCTGTCATAGGACAGCCCGGCCACGTGGTAGCCCCGCTTTCGATCTCTTCGACACCGCCGTTGATGTCGATCAGTTGCGCCTGACAATACGGGCACCAGTCCGCCGACCGAAGAAAAGAACGAGACCGTTGCGTCCCATGAGGTCGGGCAGCTGATGCGGCTTGCCGAGCTGATCGAGGCGGGTGCCGATATCCGGCGCCGTGGTGCCGACCGGAGGCCCGAGGTCCTCGGCGGATCTGGCCAGCGGCCCGAGAAACACGAGCAATGCAAGAACACCGATCAGGCGCAGGACCGCGCGAAATTCCATCATGTCGTCTCTCCCTGGCGCTTTGGCGCCGTTCGTCCGGCGTGATTGAGAAGCTCAGATCGATCTCTGTTCGCGAGCCTCCGGCGCTCACTCGAGGAGCGCGAGCGCGGGCCGCGCGACGCCTTCGAGCAGCGCTCGGTCCGGCCTGGTACGGGCGAGGACGCGAATGCCGAGCAGGACCCCGAGCAGCAATCGCGCGACATCCTTGGCGACGAGATCCGACCGAACCGCGCCCTGTTTCTGCGCCGCCTTGATCGAGCGGCGGAAGAAGGCCTCGATCTCGGCCAGGCAATCGGCGATCAGCGCGCCGAGCTCGCGATCGTGAGGAGCGACCTCCAGGGCCGAGTTGATCAGCAGGCAGCCGCGGCGCTCGGGATCGCTCAGGGATCGTTCGATGATCTCCTCGATGAACTGCCGGATGGCATCCTTCGGAGGCCGCGAAGCCTCGAGCCGCTTGATGCGTGCGCGCGGCGACTGATCAAGGTAGCGCTCCAACGCGGCGGTGAAGATGGCGCGCTTGTCGCCGAATGCGTTATAGAGGCTCGGACCGGAAATCCCCATCGATTTGGTCAGCTCGCGCATCGAGGTGGCTTCGTAGCCGCCACGCCAGAAGCAGGCCATCGCCGCATCGAGCGCGGTCGCCTCGTCAAATTCTCTGGGCCGCGCCATGCCTCTACGAGGTGCTCCGGAAAATATACGCCTGCATTTTGACATTCTATGACGGACGTTACAGAATGTCCAGGGCCGAGCGTCGGCCGCATCGGATGGCTGAAAACCAAAGACTTCCCGACCGGAAGGATTCGCAGACAAGGAGCCGACCCATGGAAATCGTGCTGTACTACGCGCCCAACACCTGCGCGCTGGCTCCTTACGTCACGCTCACGGAAGCGAATGCTTCCTTCGAGGTAAGGCCGCTCGACTTCCGCAAGAACGAGCAGAGCTCGGCGGCCTATCTGCGGCTCAATCCGAAGCACAAGGTGCCTCTGCTCACCGTCGATGGCGAGCCGCTGTCCGAAAATCCCGCCATCCAAATCTGGATCGCGCGGAATTTTCCGAGTGCAAGGCTGCCGCCGTCCGATCCATGGCAGGAGCTGAAGGCGATCTCGATCCTGTCGTGGTGTGCATCGGGGATCCATCCGTTTCTGTCACGCCTCAACTCGCCGCCGAAAGTCTGCGATCTTCCGGGCACTGAGGAGGGCGTTATTCGGGGCGCCAAGCACCTGTTGTTCGAGAGCTACAAGCTCGCCGACGACCTGCTGGTCGGCCGCAAATTCTTCTTTGACCACTTCACCGCCGCAGACGCGCACTTCTTCTGGTGCCTGCGCCGCGGCGCTGAACTCGGCGCCGCGGCATCCGGATTCTCGAACTGTCTCGCCCATTTCGAGCGGATAAGCAGCGGCCGAGCGTGCAGAAGCTGCTCGAGTACGAGAAGGCGGTGCAGGCGCAGTTCGCCACGGCGGCGTAAGCGGTCGATCACGCGCAGGTCTTTCGCAGCTGGAGGAAGGGGAGTGTCCCGCGCTGGATCACGTGTCGGTCCGCGCCGGCACTCGGACGTATCATTCTCCGGAGGATTGCATGGTTAAGCTTATCGCCGATGACATCAAGACCCGCGAGGTGCTCGGTTGGAAGGGCGTGCACGTTTCACTATTGGGGTTCATCGTGTTCGCAGAAGCTCCGTATTTTTTTAAACATGAAGGACATCCAATGGGAATCTCACCTCGTGGACCTGCAGGCCAATGAGAACTTCACTCCGTGGTTCTTGGGGATCAATCCGCGCGGATTGGTGCCCGTTCTGGTGCATGATGGGACAGTCCATATCGAAAGTAATGACATCATCGTCTATCTCGAAAAACATTTTCGACGCCAAGACTAATCCCGGCCGAACACGAAAACGAACTGGCTGGCCTGCTCAAGCATGAGGACGATTTGCACCTTGATCTGCGAACCCTAACTTTCCGTTTTGTGTTTGACCCTCCGGGACCTCCGAAATCGGCCGAAGCGCTGAAGTGCTACGCCGGCAACGGCTCGGGTACCGTGAATGGCTTGCCTGACCCAGAGAAGGCGGTGCAGATCGAATACTGGCAACACGTCGCAAACGAAGGCTTCACCGATCAAGCGGTCCGTGCTTCTGTGCTCCGATTTCGCACCGAGTTCGACGCGCTCCAGAGGCGTCTAGCCGAACATTCCTTTCTTTTGGGCGAGTTGGTGAGCGTCCTTGATATCGCGTGGTTCATCTACGCTAACCGGCTCTCGCTGGCCGGCTATCCGATTGCGCGACTTCACCCGCGCGTCGGCGCCTGGCTCGGCAAGCTAGCTGCACGGCCAGAGTTCGCCAGCGAGGTCGCTATGCCGCCGGATGCTAAAGCGCGATTGGAGGCCACGCACCGTGCTCGCAAGCGGGATGGAAAGACGCTAGAAATCGTCGCCGGATTCTAGACAATGACCGGCCTTGTACTTCCTCAAGGCGCCAAACCGACAGTGCAATTTGATTCCGCAACTCCGTATGCATCTGCGCGCGCTGCACGGCACCACGAAGGTGGTGCTGGATACGCTAGCGGGGCTATCAGTCGGCAGTGCAACGACCGATAGGCTACCTTGGTGAGCGTCCCCTAGAGCTTCTGGCCGCGCAGCACGCTCTGGGCGTCGGCGCCGCGAAGGGCGAGATCATTTCTGTAGTCTAGTCTAGCACTTCCCTGAACGGGACCAACGACCACTCGGGGTCATGGCGAGACACACAGCAACGATACGGTGGCCGTGGCTCGAGTACCCGGCGCCGCCCCCAGATCGGACGGTCCGATCTGCATGTTCCGTTGTCAAGGTGCGAACAAGATCGTTTGCTGGCACAGTCACCATTACGCAAGCGAGCAGAGACTGGAAGTTCGGGTTCTGCCCGGATGCGGCCAGCCCAATTTGCTCGGCCCGACTTTCACGCCATCCAGCTTCAACGATCCGGCGTCGCATTTCCATGCCGCGACAGGAGCACCAAGTCGGCCGCTTCCTCGGCATCTTTGAGGAGCGTCTTGCGCGGCGTGCCTATCAGCGCACGCATGGTAAGGCCACGAGCAAAATCCGTGACTTGGATCGCGCGTTCGGCCACAGGAAAGTCGGACGGGATTTCGCCCGCGCTGATCGCGTCCCGGAATCGACCTTCCACCAGCGCCGCGCCGCCCGCGGCCGCGTTTTGAAGGAACTTCCGGACCTCAGCATCGTCCACAAGCGGCGCGACGCATACCATTAGGCAGCCCCGGGCGGACCCTTTCTCGGTCGCACTTTCGACGGCGTACCTCAGAAAGCCCGCGATCGAGTCGCGAAGACTTTGTGGCGAGAGGAGTGCCTTCGCGGCTGATGCGCCCTTCCGTTCTGCGTACGCCTTAAGGACGCGCAAGAATATCGCCCGCTTGTCCCCAAAGACGGCATACAGGCTCGGCCGTCCCACACCCATCCCGGCGACGAGATCGTCAATCGTCACTCCGTCATAGCCTTTCGACCAGAACACCTGAGTCGCCTTTTTCAGCGCGTCACTCTCGTCGAAGCTTCGCGGACGTCCCCGCGGCCTGGCGGCATTATGAAACATATAGTTCAAAACTCCTTGACCGCGACCTTTCGTTCGGCAATATATAACCGAACAGTTCGAAAATGACAAGGCGGCCCTGACTTCGCGGGGCCTCACTGCTCCACCTTCACCCTTCACCACGGAGACGCCCATGGAACATTCGATCGCTCTCGTCACCGGCGCCACCTCCGGGCTTGGTCATGCGGCAGCCCGCTTGCTCGCCGCGGGGGGCTACCGCGAGGTCATCGTCACCGGGCGCAGCCTGGCCCGGATTCAGGAAACGGCCGCCCAACTCGCGGCGGAGACCAAAACGCAGGTCTTCACGCCTTTGGAACTAGATCTGGACACGCCGTCCAGCGTTCAGTCCGCCGTCGCCGAATTGATTAAGCAAGGTCGCCCGATCGATTTCCTGCTGCTCAATGCCGGGATGGTACCTGGGAAGGCTCGCGTAATCACTGCGGCGGGCGTCGAGGCTTCTGAGGCCCCGCTGATCGGCCATCATCAACTGACTGTCGGCTTGCTTCGCGCCAACCTGCTGAGCCCCAACGCGCGGATTGTTATCGCCGGCGCGGAGCCTGCCCGAGGGGGCGTCCCCATGTTCAAGTACACCGACGTGCCAGCCTTCGCGGCCAAATACCACCAGGGTGACCGAACCGCCGCTGTGGAAGCCCTGATTCACAACGGACCGAACGTGAGGTACGTGCCCAACAATGCGTATGCCGACGCGAAGCTCATTATCGCTTGGTGGGTCGCGGCGCTGGCGCGCAGGCTACCCTCCGGCATGGCCGTGTACGCCGTCTCGCCCGGTGGGGCGACCGCCACGGATAAAAAAGGGGGGAGGGGGGGGGGAGAGCCGCTCGGGCCGTCTACGCCTGGATGCAAGCGATGGAATACACCAGCTTTGACTACACTCTCGATCGCATCGAACGCTTGGAACGGGAGGTGGGACAACTAAAGGAGGAACTGCGCCAAAGCCGCGATGCGGGGCCCGTCGATGCTCACAACGGTAGCGCCGCTGGGCTCGAACATTGACGGCACCGGTGGCCCCTCGACGAACTCGGCAATCCTGTAGGTGTTCTCACGCCGGCCACGACTTTAACGCTAGTTTCACCCTGCGATAAAGATCATCTCGGCTCGCCCCCGATTGCACGTCGATTTGCCGCCTAACGCTGCAGGTGGACAATGACTGTAAGCAGGCGCCAGCTTTGGACCAGGATTTTGGCCTAACTAACCGACACTGTCACTTAACCTCAATGGTCCCACCGAGGCCCGGCTTGCCGATTGCGTGCGCCGCCGCCAACCTTGCGATGATGCAATGAACGAACGCTATGGCGACGGCAGATGGCCGCGAAAGCAACCGACGCCGTTGCAGCGATCGGCCCGGCGAAGCTTTTCAAGTGGTGCCCGTGGAGGGAATCGAACCCCCATTCCTTTCGGCGCGCGATTTTGAATCGCGTGCATCTACCAGTTCCGCCACACGGGCACGCGCCTGACTGGCGAAATCGCGGTTAGGGATCACCTCCCAACCCGAGCCTGTCTTTTGAGTCAGGCGCGCCACCAATTCCGCAACAGGGCAGGCGCGCCGCGCCCTACACCTTCACCAGCGGCACCTTCGGCACCGAGCCGCGGTGCGGCGGCTTGTCGTCGCCGCCGCCCTTGGGGCCGGGTGACTTGGCGCGCCGCGGCGCGCCGGAGCGGCGCTTGGGCTTGGCGTGCGGCTGCGGGATCTTCTCCGGCTTGGGGGTCACCGGCCCTTCGAGATATTCGAAGCCGAGCTTCTTGCCGCCGGTCTCCTCGTCATCGACCACGATCACGCGCACATGGCCGCCGGACTTGAGCTTGCCGAACAGGACCTCGTCGGCGAGCGGCTTCTTGATGGTCTCCTGAATGGTGCGGGCCATCGGCCGCGCCCCCATGTGCTCGTCGTAGCCGTGCTCGATCAGCCACTTGGCGGCGTCCTCGGAGAGCTCGATGGTGACGTCGCGGTCGCTCAACTGGGCTTCCAGCTGCAGGACGAACTTCTCCACCACCTGGGCGATGATCTCGGGGCTCAGATGCGCGAAGGTGATGATGGCGTCCAGGCGGTTGCGGAACTCGGGCGCGAACATGCGGTTGATCGCCTCGGTGTCGTCGCCCTCGCGCTTGATCCGGGTGAAGCCGTAGGCCTGCTTGGCCAGATCGGCGGCGCCCGCATTGGTGGTCATGATCAGGATCACGTTGCGGAAATCGACCTGCTTGCCGTTGTGGTCGGTCAGCTTGCCGTGATCCATGATCTGCAACAGCACGTTGAACAGATCGGGATGCGCCTTCTCGATCTCGTCGAGCAGCAGCACGCAGTGGGGATGCTGGTCGACGCCGTCGGTCAACAGGCCGCCCTGGTCGAAGCCCACATAGCCGGGCGGCGCGCCGATCAGGCGCGAGATCGTGTGCCGCTCCATGTATTCCGACATGTCGAAGCGGATCAGCTCGACGCCGAGCGACGCGGCCAATTGCTTGGCGACCTCGGTCTTGCCGACGCCGGTCGGACCCGAGAACAGGTAGCAGCCGATCGGCTTCTCGGGCTCGCGCAAGCCCGCGCGGGCGAGCTTGATCGAGGCCGACAGCGCCGAGATCGCCTTGTCCTGGCCGTAGACCACGGTCTTGAGGGTCTGGTCGAGGTGCTGCAGCACGGCCGCATCGTCCTTCGACACGGTCTTGGGCGGAATCCGCGCCATGGTGGCGATGGTGGTCTCGATCTCCTTGATGCCGATGGTCTTCTTGCGCCGGCTCTCGGGCAGCAGCATCTGGGCGGCGCCCGATTCGTCGATCACGTCGATCGCCTTGTCGGGCAGCTTGCGGTCATGGATGTAGCGCGCGGAGAGCTCCACCGCCGCCCTGATGGCCTCGCCGGTATATTTGAGCTTGTGATAATCCTCGAAATACGGCTTGAGGCCCTTGAGGATGCTGATCGCGTCCTCGACCGAGGGCTCGTTGATGTCGATCTTCTGGAACCGGCGCACCAGCGCCCGGTCCTTCTCGAAGTACTGGCGGTATTCCTTGTAGGTGGTCGAGCCGATGCAGCGCACGGTGCCCGAGGCGAGCGCCGGCTTGAGCAGATTGGAGGCATCCATGGCGCCGCCCGAGGTGGCGCCGGCGCCGATCACGGTATGGATCTCGTCGATGAACATGATCGCGCCCGGATAGGCCTCGAGCTCCTTGATCACCTGCTTGAGGCGCTCCTCGAAATCGCCGCGATAGCGCGTGCCGGCGAGCAGCGTTCCCATGTCCAGCGCGAACACGGTCGCGCCCTTGAGCACGTCCGGCACCTCGCCGTGCACGATGCGGCGCGCCAGACCCTCCGCGATCGCGGTCTTGCCGACGCCGGCATCGCCGACGAACAGCGGGTTGTTCTTCTGGCGGCGGCACAGCACCTGGATGGTGCGGCTGATCTCGGACTCGCGCCCGATCAGCGGATCGATCTTGCCCTCGCGCGCCTTCTTGTTGAGGTTGACGCAATAGGCGTCGAGCGCATCGCCCTTCTTCTTGGGCTCGTCGCCGGTCTTGGTGTCGGTCTCCTCGTCGACCCCGCGCACGGGCCGCGATTCCGACATGCCGGGCCGCTTGGCGATGCCGTGGCTGATATAGTTGACCGCGTCGTAGCGGGTCATGTCCTGCTCCTGCAGGAAATAGGCGGCGTGGCTCTCGCGCTCGGCGAAGATGGCCACCAGCACATTGGCCCCGGTGACCTCCTCGCGGCCGGACGACTGGACGTGGATCACGGCGCGCTGGATCACGCGCTGGAAGCCGGCGGTGGGCTTGGAATCCTCGTTGCCGTCGCTGACCAGGTTCTCCAGCTCGGATTCGAGATAGGCGGTGAGGCTGCGGCGCAGCTTGTCGAGGTCGACATTGCAGGCCCGCATGACGGCGGCGGCATCCTGGTCGTCGATCAGCGCGAGCAGGAGATGCTCGAGCGTGGCATATTCGTGGTGCCGTTCGTTGGCGAGTGCCAAGGCCCGGTGGAGGGATTGCTCTAGGCTGCGCGAAAAGGTGGGCATTATGGGGGTTCTCGTGTGTCTTGTCGTTATATGGGCCCGGCGCTACGTCTTTTCCATGGCGCGACTTCTTCCCCAGCACGCTACTTTTTCAGTCGCTCTCTTCGCGGGGCTACTGCTTCTCCGTCCAAGGCTACTTCTTTTCCATCACGCATTGCAGAGGATGCTGGTGTTTGCGGGCAAAGTCCATAACCTGCGTCACCTTGGTCTCCGCCACCTCATAGGTGTAGATGCCGCACTCCCCGATCCCATGCTGGTGCACATGCATCATAATGCGGTAGGCGGCCTCCTGGTTCTTGTTGAAAAAACGCTCCAGCACATGCACCACGAACTCCATCGGGGTGTAGTCGTCGTTGAGCAAGAGCACCCGGTAGAGGCTCGGCCGCTTGGTCTGCGGCTTGGTCTTGCTGATGACCGAGGTTCCGGGCGACCCGGGATCGCCGCGGCGCTTTCGGTCGTCGTCAGCCAGACGGGGCGCCTGCGGCAGCTTGGCCGCCTGCGGCACTTGCGCCTGCGCATGGCGGCGGCGCGCCTGTTGCCGCCATCCTATCGCAAATTCTCGCTCTCATGGCTTATTGACGGGTCGGCTGTCCTCGGACACGGGGTCGGGAGTGGATCGTTCGTCTTCGTGGCCTTCATTATCATAGGGATCGCACGCGCACCGTTCCAGATGGCCTGTCGTTATCCCCCGACATCCCCGACCGGTCGTGATTTCGAGCCCGGTCGGCCCATTTCCGGGGGCAACCCCACCCAAATCGCAGCGAGGATCATGCCGCATTGCGGACAATTCGCGGCAGATCGACCGAAATGTTCGATTTTGTCGCAGTCGCGGGTCGCAGCACGCCCCCAACAGCCGATCCTTCTCCTCCTGCCGCCCATCATGAGGGGCGGCGCCGGGATGGCGGCAAGCGTCGACGACACCAGATCGAGCAAGATGGATCATGGGTCGCGATGCGCCCGGCGGTTCGACGACCGTTCTTCACCAGCAGCAGCAGTCCCACCACATTGAAATGAACGCTTCGCAGCGCATGATCGCGCCGGGCTCGTTCGGCGAGATTGGGTCGAACCGCATCGAGTTCACGTCGGGACGACGGCTTGGCGTTGCACCCGCAGCCTCGCCCGCATGAAAAAAAAGCCCGACTGCTGGTCGGGCTTTTCGGAACGTCAACCTGTAAGGCCGAGATGAAAGGCCGGCGTGCTCACTTCGCGGCCGACGCCTTGCTCACGTAGCCTTCGAAGGGCTTGTAGGCCTCCTGCGCCAGATCGGAATAGAGCTCCCCGAGCTTGGCGGTCTGCGACACGAAACCCTCATAGGCGGTCTTGAAGTAATCGCTCTGCACCTCGACGGCCTTTTCGAGCGACTTTGCGCCCATCAGCTTTTCGGTCGCCGCGGCGCCGTCCTCGAACGCCTTCTTCGAGTAGTCCGCCATCTCGACCGCGATGGTCTGAACGCTCTTCGAGAAAGCGCCCAATGTCTTCATGGCGGTCTCGGCATTGTCCTTGCCGAACTTTTGCATGTCCTCGAAGCTCTTCATGGTGTTCCTGCCTTTCCCGGCATGGCCGGATGTCTGCAGCCCGGTTCGACCAGCGCGAAGGTCCGCCTGGAGCGCGCGCTGAATGTTTGCCAACCGACTCTATATTTATATTGCACTGCACAATAAGTCAACTTTGATTTTTGCACCGCAATATCGGCCCGGCGAGGGTCGCCCGGCGGCCTCTAAGGGCCGCCCGGCCGGCCTTTAGGGGGGCGGCTCGGCGCTTAACGCTTTGGCAATTGCCCTCCCCTAGCGTTGCGGGCTGTGCCGTGCACGCCTGTGCGCGGCGCCATAGTTGAACAAAGGGCTCAGGGCATTCCGAATTTCGCCTTTTTTGGCTCGTCCTTTGGGCGGGTCAGGGAAGCCAGGGGTTCGGTGCTCGGCCAGGAGCGCGCGAGCGGCAAAGGACGGGGGACGCATGTTGTCTAGGGGGGTCGGAGCCCTGAGCGGGCTTCGCTGGGGAATCTTCAGCCTCGCCACGGCACTGTCCATTCTCGCGGTGTCGAGCGATACGTCCGACGCGCGTTCTCGCCGCAAGCATGTCGAGCCCAGCGAAACCAGCCAGAGCCAGGCCGTCAGCGACGAGCCGCGCTACTCGGACATCGTGGTCGACGGCAATTCAGGCGCGGTCCTGCACTCCTCCGAACCGGACGCGCTGCGCCATCCGGCGTCGCTCACCAAGATCATGACGCTCTATCTCCTGTTCGAGCAGCTCGATGCCGGCAAGCTCAAGCTCGACAGCTCGCTCGAGGTTTCCGAGCACGCCGCCATCCAGTCGCCGACCAAGCTCGGCTTGCGCGCCGGCCAGACCATCAAGGTCGAGGACGCCATCAAGGGCATCGTGACCCGCTCGGCCAATGATGCCGCGGTGGTGGTGGGGGAGAACATCGCCGGCGACGAAGAGTCCTTCGCCAAGCTCATGACCCGCAAGGCGCAGGCGCTCGGCATGGCGCACACGGTCTATCGGAACGCATCGGGCCTGCCGGAGAACGAGCAAGTCACCACCGCGCGCGACCAGGCCCTGCTGGGCCGCGCCATCCAGGAGCGCTTTCCGCGCTATTACAAGTTCTTCTCGACGCGCTCCTTCGAGTTCCGCGGCGAATCGATCGGCAACCACAATCACCTGCTCGGCACCGTCGACGGCGTCGATGGCATCAAGACCGGCTATATCAACGCCTCCGGCTTCAACATCGTGACCTCGGTGCACCGTGACAACCGCTATCTGCTCGCCGTCGTGTTCGGCGGCAGCAGCGCCGGCAGTCGCGACGAGCGTATGCGCGAGCTGATCCACGACCACATCGCGGAGGCTTCCGTGCAGCACACCGCACCGCTGGTCGCCGAGGCCGATTTCAAGCCGGCCGCCAAATCGGCTCCGACCATCGTGGCCTCCGCCGCCGGCGTGTCGGTCATGCCGGCCGCATCCAAGGCCGAGCCGAAGCCCAAAGCGGGGACCAAGCCGGAAACCAAATCGGTTCCGCAGGCCTATGCGCTCGCCTCGGCCACCAGCGTGCCGTTCACGCTGACGTCCGCCAAACCCGAGGCCAAGCCGGATGCCAAGCCGAACGCGAAAGCGGCGCAAACCTATGCCCTCGCCTCCGCAACGAGCGTGCCGGTCACCCTGACCTCGAAGTCGGACCCGAGCGCCACCACGACGGTCCAGGTTCCGCGTTGGGCCGCGACCAACGCGGTTCCCGCCCCGCGCGCGCCCGCCGTCGGCTCCGAGGATCCGATCCATCCGGTCCTCGTCAAGACCGTCATGGTGAGGCCGGGCAGCAACGTTCAAACCGCCTCGCTTGGGCCGCTCCAGATACCCGCGCCGGCAGAATCATCGACGCCAGCCGCCGCACCGACAGCCCCGCAAACCCTCGCGCCGGCGCCGGCGCCGGCGAAAGCCGCGATGCTTCCCTTCCCGCCGCCCGGAACGCGACCCGGCGCGATCGGCGGCCTGCCGTCCCGCATCACCACGGGATCGGTCACGGAAGCGGCCCCGGCAGCGACTGTCGCCGCGCCCCATGTTGCCGCGCCGGCCGCAGCTCCGGCGGCCACCGCGTCGGCGGCCACGGCTTCGGCGTCCGCACCCCAAACCCAGGCCCATGTCGGCTGGATAATCCAGGTCGGCGCCTTTCCGGCCGAGGGCGAGGCCAAGCAGCGCCTGAGCGCGGTGCAAACCAAGGCGTCGCGGTTCCTG
Organism: uncultured Alphaproteobacteria bacterium; assembly: GCA_963744275.1. Lineage (GTDB taxonomy): Bacteria > Pseudomonadota > Alphaproteobacteria > Rhizobiales > Xanthobacteraceae > VAZQ01. The sequence goes on along the minus strand of CAVUSX010000005.1, from coordinate 111,549 downwards.
GCGAGCGCCGATGCGTTCACCGAAAGCGTGAGCAAGGGTGATTCCACCTTGTACCGCGCCCGCTTCGCCGGTCTCGGCAAGGAGCAGGCGGAAGCGGCCTGCAACTACCTCAAGCACAACGACGTCGACTGCATGACCATCAGGAATTGATGGCGGCTGGTGGCAGGGAGCCGCATCGGAGCCGGGGCCAATCTGGAGCGGTTTCGCGTTAACCGAAAAGTGAACCCGCTCTGACATTCTTGCGTGTTCGCATTTTCGGACGGAAAGCCGGTGTCCGCCTCCGCTGGGGCGGTCATTTTTCTGAAAATGCTTCAAGTCGGTTTGTAGGGTTTGGTTGAGTACGGAGTGATCAGCGATGGCGGCGCAGAAGGACATCCTTGGCTTCATTGACGCGGGCCGCGAGATACGTCGACCCCCCTTGGTCGGGGTGGAGTTTCTTCATGAGCGCGCGATGCGCGCGCCCGATCTCCGCGGCGCTCGCACCCGGTTCCACGCCAAGGATCTGATAAGCCTCCTCTTCAGTCATTTTGCCGGCCCAGCGCGGGCTCCCGTGCCCCGCTGCCGTGTCACCCTGAGCGTCTTCACGCCAGCGGGGTTGCCGGCGGTCCAGATACGCGACCAATAGGGCGCGGCTCTCCTCGTCGATCCCGCCCAAGAAGCCGACCACGGTCGCGACCGGCAGCGCGTCGAGGGTGACCCCCTCGTGCGGGCCGGCCAGGATACGCCCGCGCATCGCCCCGGTATCGTGATCGAGCTCCATCTCCACGAAGGCGGAACGCACCCGCGACGTCTGACCGGGGGTCTTCTGCGTGCGCGCGCCGAAGCCGGCGAAATTCCGCGGCAACCAGCCCAGCAGCCCCAATCCGGCAAAGCCGAGCGGCACCGCCAGCTGGAACTGCCCGCGTGCCGCCAAGAAGGCCGCGCCGCCGAGCGCCCCGAACCCGCCGGCGAATTTCACCACCGGGGCGAGCTTGCGCGGATCGACGCTGGCAAACGCATTGGTCGCCCACAACAGCAGCGCCAGCACCAGGATGCCGAAGATGATTTCAGGCATCTTTATCTCATCTGCTGGATCAGCTTGATGGCGCCGGCGTCGCGGCGGGCCGACAGATCGGCGAGCGCGCTCATGCCGCCGGCCGCATAGGCGGCGGCCGCGCGCAGCAGGGCGGCAAGCTCGTGGGCGGCGCCGGGATCGAAGCGGCAATAGGCGCCGCGGGTGAGGCGGGCGATCTCGCGGAAGGCCTGCTCGGCGACCGGGTCGCCACCCTCCTGAAACATGAAGGCCGGAACCGACAGGAGACCGAGCTCGCCCGCAGCGTGGCAGAGATCGTCCAGGTTCTCCTCCATGGCATCGCCCACGAAGACCAAGGCCTGCACCTTGGTCCTGCGGGTCTCGCGCGCCGCATGGGCGATGATCTTGCCGATCTGGGTGCGACCGCCACGGCAATCGATGGCGGACATCAGCTGCGCCAGCCGCTCGGCCTGGCCGACCCAGCCGGAGACCCGGCATTCGGTCAAGCCCCGATAGTAGCCGAGCTGGATGTCGAGGCCGCCGATCGATGCGGCTTCGCGAAACATGTCGGCCTGCAGCCGGCACGCGGTGTCCCAGGTCGGCTGCCGGCTCATGGTGGCGTCGAGCGCGAAGACGAGCCGGCCGCGCTTGCCGGGCTCGGTGCTGGGCGGAAGCTTGCGGACCTGGGCGAGAAAAGCGTCGATATCCTGGCGCGAGGAGGCGTCAATCGGATCACCGCTTCGGCTCGCCGGGGCCGGAGTCCGGTCGCTGCGGTCTTGCGCCATTGGAGCAGGCACCCGTTGATCGAATTCGACGCTGTCGGACGGAAATTCTCTTGTTCCGAATTGGCCCTCGCGGAAATGGGGCCACTCCGCCGCCCCCTAAAGTGGCGATGTCCGAAGCCGGGCGCAATGCCCGGCACCGGGCGCTCAGGCGGTAAGAGCGGCCAGTTGGCCGCTCAGGCGCCGATGAAATCGTGCATCTCGAGCGGGCGGCCCTGGGCCGCAAACCATTCCCGCCGAGCCGCCGCCCGCCGCCGGCCGTCGGCGTTGAGCGGCAGCTTCAGGCCATCGACCAGAGCCAGGACCTCCTGTTGCACGCTCAACTGCAGCGGGCTCGGCGCGGCGCCGGGCGCGCTGTCCGGGGCGTCGTCGAGCGCGGTCAAGCCGCGCGGAAACAGCTCGCGATAGATGACCCGCTCGGCAAACCCCTCGACGCAACGAAAGCCGAGCCGGGCCGCCAGCTGCTCCAGACCCTCGCCCACCAGACCGTCCCGGCGCGATCCGGCCTGCGACATGCGATTGCGCACCACGACCCAATCCATCCGCACGAAATCGATCTCCCGCCGTCGCCGGCGGGCATCCCGCACCATCTGGGCATAGGGGCCTTCGCCGGTGACCACCATGCTGATCGGATCGAGCGTGCCGAGCACGTCGAAATCGATGAAGCTGTCGTTGAGCGGCGTGATCAGCGTGTCGGCGAGCGAGTGCGCCAGCCGCGCCAGATGGGTGTCGGCTCCCGGCGTGTCGATGACCACGAAATCGTGGCTCTGCTCGATCGCGGCGATCGCGTCGGCGAACCGGACGGCCTCGCTCGCCTCGTTGTCATCGAGCTTGAGCGTCGATCCGCGCGCGATACAAGCGTGGCTGGGGATTTTCAGATCGAGGCCGGTGCGCTTGGCCCAATCGCGGCGAAACTCCACGTAGCGGGTGAAGCTCTTCTGGCGCGAAGTCGAGATCGATGGTCGCGACCCGCTGCCCGACGCTCATCAGGGCGGCCGCGACATGCATCGCGAGCGTCGATTTGCCGGATCCCCCTTTTTCGTTGCCGAGCACGATCACGTGCGCGGAGACCGGCCGCTTCGTATTCGCTGGCACGGACATGACGCCACCTCGCTGCCATCACTCCTATCCGGGCGACGCGCGCGGTCAAGACTCGGGCGCCGATCAGTTGGTTTAACTATTAATGCGCGCGGGGCCGGTCCGGGATGAGTGCGTGCCGCAGCGCATTGGCAGGGGCGTGCTTTTTCCCGAAAATGCTCTAAGTTTCGCGCCCCATCACGGTCAGGCGGCATCATGGGTCGGCAACCACGCGTCGTGCGCACGCTACCGGCGCTGCATCGGGCGATGGCGCGCCTGCGTGGGGCGCGCCAGACCGTCGCGCTCGTGCCCACCATGGGGGCGCTGCATTCCGGCCATCTTTCGCTGGTGCGATTGGGGCGCGCCCGCGCCCGCAAGGTGGTCGTCTCGATCTTCGTCAATCCGGCCCAGTTCGCTCCGACCGAGGACCTGGCATCCTATCCGCGCAGCCTCGACGCCGACCTGGCGGCGCTTACCGGAGCCGGCGTCGACTTCGTCTGGGCTCCGGCGACCGAGACCATGTATCCGCCGGGCTTCGCCACCCAGATCGTGCCGGAGGGACCCGCGCGGGTCGAGCTCGAAGACAAATTCCGTCCGCATTTCTTTGCCGGGGTCGCGACCGTAGTCGCCAAGCTCTTCCTGCAATGCCGGCCGGATATCGCGATCTTCGGCGAGAAGGACTACCAGCAGCTCAAGGTCATCACCGCGCTCACGCGCGACCTCGATCTGCCGATCGATATCCTGGGCGCCCCGATCGTGCGCGAAGCAGACGGGCTCGCCATGTCGTCGCGCAACGCCTACCTGTCGGCGAGCGAGCGCGCCGTCGCCCCGACGCTGCATCGGGTGCTCGCCGACTGCGCCGAAGAGATCGCGCGCGGCGCCGAACCGGCGCGAGGTGATCGCGCGCGGCCGCGCCACGATCGAGCGAGCGGGTTTCGTGCTCGACTATCTCGAAGCCCGCAACGCCGACACCCTGCGCCCGATCGCATCGGCGCCGGACGGCCCCCTGCGCCTCCTGGTCGCGGCCCGGCTCGGCCGCACCCGCTTGATCGACAATGTCGCGGTGTGAGAGCGGGCCGCCCGGGACGAAGGCGCGACGATCGATTGTAGGGCGCAATCGCTTTATTGCGCCGCTCCGCGATGCCGATGGCTTCGGATTCGCGGCGCGGCCGAACGGCGCAATAAAGCGATTGCGCCCTACGGTCGCTTTCACGCTACCATGGGTCAACAACAGATGCCCGTGGCCTCGGGAGAATACCTCGGAAATCGCGGTCACAATCTACAAGATTCGCGCCTGTAGCCGAGGCGCGCGGCTCGAGGGAGGCGACGGCATGCAACGCAAGGTCATGATCTCGTGCGCGGTCACCGGCTCGGCGGACTCGCCGCGCAAGAACCCGGCGGTGCCGGTGACGCCCGAGCAGATCGCGCGCTCCTCGATCGAGGCCGCCAAGGCCGGCGCCGCCATCGTCCATATCCACGTCCGCGACCCGCAGACCACCCGCCCCAGCATGGACGGCGCGCTCTATCGCGAAACGGTCGAGCGCATCCGCGCCAGCGGCAGCGATGTGCTGATCAACCTGACGACCGGCCCGGGCGCGCGCTTCGCGCCGGGCGCGGACGATCCGCTCGCGCCCGGTCCCGCCACCAACCTCAAGCCGCCGCAGGAGCGCGTGCGCCACGTGCTCGAGCTCAAGCCCGACATCTGCAGCCTCGACATGGGCAGCCTGAACATGGGCTCCTACGTCTTCATCAACACGCCCGAGCATCTGCAGACCATGGCGGTCGCGATCCGCGACGCCGGCGTGCTGCCGGAGCTGGAGGTGTTCGAGACCGGCCACCTGCTGCTCGCCAAGCGCATGATCGAGACCGGCCACATCAAGGCGCCCGGCATGTTCCAGATTTGTCTCGGCGTCGCCTGGGGCCAGCCGGCCACGCCCGAGGCCATGAGCTACATGCGCAACCTGCTGCCGCCCGCTTCGCCCTGGTTCGCGTTCGGCATATCGCTCCACCAGTTTCCCATGGTGGCGCAAGCGGTGCTGCTGGGCGGCCATGTGCGGGTCGGGCTCGAGGACAACCTCTATCTGGAGAAGGGCAAGCTCGCGCCCAGCAATGCCGCGCTGGTCGAGAAGGCGGCACGCATCATCGAGATCCTGGGCGACCAGGTCGCCACGGCGGCCGAGGCGCGCGGGATGCTCGGATCGAATGCTTGATCGCACGCCGGGGCGCGACAGCGTAGCAAATGGCGCGATCCAAGCAAAACCGGTACAGTCGAAGCCACATTGCCACCCGAGATATCAGTGCCCGTCTCTGCTTTCATCTGATAGCATATTCGGCAAAACGCGATGGCTGGTGAATGGTCCAGAGGATCGATTACTACACGCTGCTGTCGCGCGCCGTCGAGGCGCTCGACCGCGACGCCTATGCGGCGCGCGGCGTGGTTTATGATCGGGAGCACAAGGCCCTGCTCAAGCGCCTGATCTCTTCGAGCGCGCCCTGCTCCGACGCCGATATCGTCCGTGAGGAGGAAGCCTTCCGGGACGCCATCCGGCGCATCGAGTTTCCGGACGAGCCCGTTCCAATGGCTCGCAGCCCGCAGCGCGAGCCGGAGGCCCCATGGCCCAGCTCTGCGCGCGAGCGGGCGCGCGCGCTCAGGCGCGAATCTCCGCAGGTCCCGGCCAATGATCGCGCGGCCCCCAACGAGGCGAGCCGCGAGCCGAAGCGTGCGGCACGGCGGCGCTGGGACGCGTCCTTCGAGGACAACGACCGGGAGCCTCCCGGCCGGCCGATCGAGCCGCGGCCGGGAGGTCTGGAGGACGAGGAGCCGGATTGGAGCGCGCCGGAGCAAAAGTCCCGTCCCTTTCTCAGGCTCGCCATTGTCTACGTGCTGGTCACCGCCGTGGTGATCGGCGCGGGAGCGCTCGGCTATTCCTATGTGGTGGGCGCGCTCGACTTGGGTTGGCTGAACCGGGGGGCGGGCCAGGCGGTTGCCCAACCGGCGCGGGCGATCCTCTACGAGGGAGGTCAATCGGGCCAGACCGGGACGCCGGTCGAGGGCAAGGCGGTTTGGGGGACCCGCATGGAGCCCAACGGCGGCAAGCCGGACATGGTGGTGACGCTCGACGTTGAAATTCCCGACCCGCACCTCACGCTGGCGCTGACGCTCAGCCGCGTCGGGGATTCGGGCGGCATGAGCCATCTGCTCGAATTGCGATTCCTCAAGCCCGAGGAGCTGCCGTTCGGCGGAATCTCCAGAGTCTCGAACATCGCCATGAAGGCGGCGGAGACCGACCCCGGTGAATCCCTGGTCGGAACCAGCATCAATATCGCGCCCGGCCAGTTCATGTTCGGGCTCTTGGGGGTGGAGGACGTCGTAAAGCAAAACGTGCAGCGGCTGCGGACGCAGGGCTGGCTCGACTTCACCCTCATCTTCGGTAGCGGCGCGGCCTATACGCTCAGCATCGAAAAAGGCGCGCCCGGCCAAAAGGCCATCGACGAAGCCTTGGCCAAATGGGGGCAATAGCGCATTTCACAAGAAGCGGCCGGGCGTCACAACAGGCCGAGATCGCGCAGCTCCCGCCGCAGCGCCTCCGGCATCAACTTGGCTCCCGGTGCGGCGCGGTCGAGGTCGCGCGGCGCGTCCGCCACGGTCAGATAGCGCCAGCCCTGGAAGGCACGCCAGGGACGCGGCTCGACCAGGGTCAACTTCGGCTCGAGCGCCACGCGGCAGCGGCCGACGCCCTCCTTGTCGGTGAAGGGGCGTACCGCGAGGATCCGTTGCCGGCAGGTGACCTGGCCGCGGATGACCCAATAGAGCGAGCCACCATCCGTGAGCTCGGCGGCGCGCTTGGGGACCATGCGGGTCGTATGCAAGTGCTCGCGGGAAAGGCCGCGGCGCTTGCGCTCCTTGAGCCGGGTGCGAATCCAGTCCTCCAGATCCTTCACCTGGTCGCAACCGACGCAGAGCTTGATGAGATGAAGCGGCACGATGGGACCGACCTGGATGTCTCGGAAACGGGTTCTTGCAGGGCGCCGACACGCCGTGATGCGCGCCCGGGCAGGATTTAAGGGACCAGCATCAGCGGCCGCGGATCATTGGTCGCCGGCTTGTTCCGGCGCCGGCCGCGCCAGCGAGACCGGATTGGCCGGTCGGCGCGCCTGCTGGGTCGCGGAAGCCGGCCTGCGCGCGGCGGCTGCCGGCGGCTTGGCGGTCGCATCGGCCTGCGGGGGTGGGCCGGTCGGTTCGGCACTCATGATGCTCACCGGCGGAATCGAGGCCGACGACGGGAAGAAGAGGCCGTTGGGCGCCGTCTTGGGCGAAGGCGCCGCGGCGGCGGAAGCCACGGCGGCCGCATTCAGCGCCGGCGCGGGCGGCGAAGCCGGCGGCGGCACCGGCGCAGGCGTGTTCGTGTTGGACGCCACCATGGAGAGCGCCGATTGCAGCCACTCGCTGGCGTGATGCAGGACGGTGGACTCGTATTTGCGCTCGCTCAGATTTTCGCTCACCTGGCCGGTATCGCGCAGCAATCCGAACCCGCTGCATCGATCGGGCGTGCAGCCATCGCGGTCGGCCAGCACATGCGCCACGATGCCGAAACGGTCGGTCTCGATCGCGTGGCGCAGGGCGCCCAGCGCCGACTCATAGTTCGCGCCGCTGCGACGCTCGTATTCGCTGGCGTCGGCGAGAAACGAAAGCTGCGCGGACACATAAGCGACGGATGCCGCAACGGCCTCGGGGCTCGCGAACAGGGCCTTCTCGCAGGACGCCTCGACCAGCTCGCCCGCGGTCGCATCCAGGCAGGCCAGCGGCGAACCCGGCATGAGCGCGCGCGTGCTCATTTCCGAGAGGCGCGCATCGAGCGCCCGGCGCTGGTCCGCGAACAGTGCCAGCGGAAGTCGCGTCCAGAACGGCCCACGCCACCGCGCCGCCGATCAACAGCAAGCCGGCGCGTGAAAACGCCCGGCCGACGCCGTCGCGTCCGGCGCGGGCAAGGACAAGCACGCAATAGGCGGCAAACAGCGCCGCGCAGACCGCCGCCGACCACAGCGGCAGCGCCAATATACCGTGCGCCGGGTCGAAGCCCGGGCCCCACGGTTCGGCAAAACCGGACATCTGTCCCATTCTCGCCACCACCATAACGGAATCCGGCCGAATGTCGTCGGCCGTCGGCCCGTCAGACCGATTGCGCGCCCCACCCCCTGATCAATAGCGGTCGAGCTGGCTTTCCTTGGCCACGCGCTCGAAGGCTTCATTCGCGCTCTTGATGCGATATTGATAATCGTCGCCGTCGGAAGGAAGCAGCTTCACGATCTGATAGGTATCGTTCACCGCCATATGCCCGATCGGCCGCGACGTGAAGCACACGGTCTGTCCGATCTGGAACTTGTGCGTTTTCAACATGGAACTCTCGAACTCAAACACCCGGATCACCTTCTTGCTTTGTGCAATGCATCAGCGAATTTCAGTGCAGACTATTGAATATAGCAGTGAAATCGCCCGGCCGGCGCAAAAAAGTTCAGCCCTGCGGCGGCTCGGAACCCGCCGGATAGCGGCCACGATTGCCAATTGATTTCAATGGCTTGAAAAGCTCTGTTGAAGCCCGGCCTCGCCTGGCCCGAGCGCCCCGCAAGGCTCGCCCTTCAAGCCCGTATACAAAAGCCACATGGGGCGCATAATTCATGCAATCGCGGGCGGCGGCGTTGCTGCCGAGCGCGGGTCGTAGTATTGCGCAGAGTTGCCGCCGGTGGTCGCGATCGAATGGCGACCGGTGTGGCGGGGCGCTTCCGGGTTGCGGGCAACCGTATGGTCGTCTGAACGATATTCCGGGGCAATCACATTCGTGCCGCGGCTCGGCGGCTGGCACGATAACGTATGGGAAAGTCGCATGCGTCTCATTCTCGGCATCATCATTGGTGGCGCGCTGACGATCGGGGGCGCCTATGTGGCGGATAAGACGGCCGGGACCCAGCCCATGGTGAATTGGGATGTGGTTGGCAAGAACGTGAGCAACCTGACCGGAATGGCCCGCGACGGTTGGAAGAAGATCACCGGCTGACCCGGCTTTCTGCAAGCGCGGCTTTCTCGAGACTTCATCCGACCTCATCCAAAGCCGCGGTGCCGGCCCCGGCGCGCCGAATGCCGGCGCGTGCACCGGCGCGCGCATGGGCGCGCGAGCGCTTCGGCCGTCTACGCCTCGTGATCGATGGCAGGCTCGGCTCGGCGTGCGCGAGCGCAGCCGCGATATCCTGCTTGTCGAGCCGGGTTCCGTCATCGCCGTCGATCAACAGCGGCACCCGTCCGCTGCCGGCCAGGTGCCGCGCCCACCCGAGCGCGGCATCGAGCGTGTCGAATTCCTTGAACAGCATCCGCTCCTTGTCGAGCGGGGAGTGCATCGCCGAACCGGGCGGTCCGGAAAAGACCCGATATCGCATGACTGGCCTCATCTGAAGCAACGGATTTGCGGCTTAAACGCGGAGCGGGACGAGGTTGTTCCCGCGGAACTTTCTCCCATTGATCGCGAACCTGCGCCGGCCGGAACAAAGTCGGGGTTGCGGAATTCTTACGCCTAGAGCGGGCACTGGCGCGGGCTGACCTTTCGGAGGAACAACAAAATGAGAAGCAAGCTCTTGATCATGTCCACCGCCGCGCTCCTGGCCGGCACTCTGGCGGCAGCCAGCCAATCCATCCAGCCCGGAGGCGGCGCGCAGGAAAAAGGCAAGCCGGAGAGCAGCAGTCCGGGAACCAAGCCGAGCGCCGGAGCCCGCCCGCAGACGCAAGGCCAAGCGGAACGCGGCCAAGAGGTGCAGAAGGGCAAGACCCAGGGCCAGGTCGAGCGTGGCACGCAGGACCTGAAGGGAAAGACCGAAGGCCAGGCCGAGCGCAGCCAGGAGAACCTCAAGGGCAAGACCGAAGGTCAAGCCGAACGCAGCCCGGACAATGCGAAAGACAACGTGAAGGGCAAGACCCCGGGTCAGGCTGAACGCGACCAGGACAACATCAAGGGCAAGACCCAAGGCCAAGCCGAGCGCAGCCCGGACAATGCGAAAGACAACGTGAAGGGCAAGACCCCGGGTCAGGCCGAACGCGACCAGGACAAGCAGAAGAGCCAGGGCCAGGCCCGGGAGCAGGACAACAAGAAGGGCCCGACCGAAGGCCAGGCCCAGCGCGATCAGAACAAGCGCGCCCGGGCCAGACCCAGCAACCCGGGTGAGCAGAACCGCGTCCAGGGCGCGCGGGAGGATCAGCGATCCGGCAACACCACCGTCTCGTTCACCACCGAGCAGCGCACCAAGATCCGCGAGACGGTGTTCAAGGAGAAGAATGCGCCGCGGGTGAGCAAGGTCGACTTCTCGCTCAATGTGGGCACCGCGGTGCCGCGGACCGTGCACATCGTGGAAGTGCCCGAGGTGATCGTCGATATCCACCCGGAATGGCGCGGCTACCGGTACTTCCTCGTGAATGACGAGGTCGTGATCGTGGAGCCCGATACGCTCAAGATCGTGGCCATCATCGACGTCTGAGCTGACGACGGAAATGCATGAGGGCGGCGCTCGGCGCCGCCCTCATCATTTTGGGCCAGCCCGGAAGATGGCCTTAAGCGCGCACTTCCTGCCGCTGAAACACGATGTATCCGGCCACGAACAGCAGGATCGAGCCGGCCACCAGCCCCACGATCTGCCCCCACACCACCAGCAGGCTTTGCAGGATCGGGATCGGCGCATCCGGGATGGCACCGCGCTCGATCAGGACCAGGCCCATGGCGGCGAACATGGACTGCTGCGTCGAGCGCACGGAAGGATCGAGCACCACTGCGATCACCTCGTTGTAGAGGGCGCTCGGCGACAGCCGCGCAAAGGCCTGCTGGGCGTTCAGGACCTCCATGACGTCGTTGGACGGCATGACGATGCTGGCGATGGCGGGTGACAGCATCGGCCACAGGATGGTCATGAACAGCCAGAGCCCGAGCGTGATCAGGGCGGCGGTCGCGGGCGAGCGGAAGACGATCGAGAACAAGAGCGCGAGCGCCAGCCACACCCCCGCATAGGCGATCGTCACTCCCAGGAAGATGAAGGCCCGCGCCATCTCCTCGGCGCCCGGCGGTATTCCGAGCAGGAACACGCCGAGCCCGATGATGAGCAGCCAGAGCGCCACCATGCTGATCGAGATGGTCAAGAGACCGGCGAGGAACTTGCCCAGCAGAAGCGCGTCGCGGTAGATCGGCTGCGACAGCACGCGGCTCAAGGTGCGCTGGTTGTGCTCGCTGTTGACCAGATCGAAACCGAGCCCGATCGCGACCAGCGGCACCAGGAACGACAGCACCGCCGCGAGCGGCAGCGCGCCGCCGGCCCGGGTGAACAGCTTCAGGAACAGGAACGGATCCTCGGCGATGTTCTCCTTGATCTGCTGGATCGCCCCGAACGGGGGGACCAGCACGGCGACCGCCGCGATGACCACCAGCCATTCGAGCACGCGCATGCGCCAGCTCGACAGATGGTCCGACAGCTCCTTGAGGATCACTACGCCGAGACCCTGAAAGGGCGAGCCTTCACGCTGCATGCCGCGCTCCTTCATTCGGTGCGTTCTGGAAATAGCGGGTGTAGATCATCTCGAGCGAGGGCTCCTCGACCGAGAGCCGCAGCAGCCGCCCGCCGGCCCCGACCACGGCGGCGGCGGCTTCGGGCCGCACGTCGCCCTCGGCCAGGAGCCGAAAGCAGTTCGGGCTCGTGGTCTCGACGCCGCGCACGCCCGGGACGGTCGCCAGCCGCTCGGCCAGCCCCTCCCCTTGCGCCTCGATGTCCACATAGGTACCGCCGCCCAGCACCTGCCGACCGAGCTCGGCCACGGTGCCGATGAGCACGATCCGGCCTTCATTGAACAGCGCCACCCGGTCGCACACGCTCTGCACGCGCTCGAGCAGATGCGACGACAACAGGACGCTCACGCCATGGTGCTTGAGATTGCGGATGACCTCGAGCAGCTCCAGGGTCGCCTGCGGATCCAGGCCCGAGGTGGGCTCGTCGAGGATGGCGATCTGGGCTTCCTTCATCAGGATTTCGGCGAGCCCCAAGCGCTGCCGCATGCCGCGCGAGAAGGTGGTGACGCGCTTGTCCGCCACCCCGGTGAGACCGACATGCTCGAGCGACGATTTGATCCGCTCCTCGCGCTGCTGCGGCGTCAACCCGATCAGGCGCGCCATGTAGCGCATGTTGTCGGCCGCGGTGAGGTTGTCGTAGAAGCCGACCGAGTCGGGCAGATAGCCCACCCGGCGCTTGACCGAGAGCGGCTCGCGCACCGGATCGAAGCCGACCACGCGCGCCTCCCCCTCCGTGATGTCGCTCAGGCCGAGCAGCATCAGGATGGTGGTGGTCTTGCCGGCGCCATTGGGGCCGAGCAGCCCGAAGATCTCGCCGCGCGCGACCGAGAACGAGACGCCCTTGACGACGCTGACCCCGTCGTAGCGCTTGACGAGGTTTTTCGCCTCGATGAGGGTATCGCTCATCGCCGGCCGAACCTCGCCACCGCCCCCACCAGGACCAGCAGCGCGATGCCGATGAGGCCGACGCCGTAGATGCCCCAGATGGTCGAGGTGGACACGCCGACGCGGAAGCTCGCGGACGCCGAGTCGCCGCGCCAATTGGCCCGCAGCGTGGTCACATAGTCGCCGGCGATCGCCTTTTCCGGCGGCGTGATCATGGCCTGCACTTCCTTGGTGTCGTTGGGCGCGAGCTTATCGACGCTCTTGGGATCGAAGGTGACCTTCCAGCCGCTCGGCGCCGTGCCCGACAGCGTGATGTCCTCGGCGACCGCGGTGCCGGTATTGGTCAGCACGATCGGAATGGCCGAATCGACGCCGGAGGTCGCCTTGGCGGAGAGCACGCCGTCACGGCCGGACAGATCGATCTTCGGCTGGCCGCTGATCTCGAGGCCGAGATCGGAGGTCACGTTGGCGTCTTCGGCCACCACCCGTGCGGTGACCTTGTACTTGCCGGCCGCCACCGTGCTGGGCGGGGTCACCTTCAGCTTGACGTCCTTGGACTGGCCGGCATCGATGGGAACCGCGCTCAATTCCTGGCTGCCGTATTGCTCCGTGAAGGTCGCGTCGAAATTCGGCGGCGCATCGGCGGCGAGCGCGACGGTCAGCTTCTTGCCGCTGTCGTTCTTGATGGAGAGCTGATACTCGAAGCTCGATTTGGGATTGCCGCGCAGGTCAGGCAGCTGCGGCGTCACGGTGAGCTTGGCGGGCAGGTCCTTGGCCAGCGTCACCGCGATCGGCAGGTCGAGGCTGGTATTGGGGCCCTTGGCGCTGACGGTGAAATTCGTGGTTCCGACCGGCGCGTCCTTGGGCACGTCGAGGCGCAGCTCGAGGGTGACGCTGGCATTGGTCCCCGGCATGACGGCTGCGACCGGCTGGCCGCCGCCGACCAGGGTGGCGGTCCAGCCGGCGGGGGCGCCCGCGACCGAAAGCGCCAGCCGCTCGGGCGGCAGATCGTAGTTCTGCAGGCGCAGATTGACGGTCGAGGTCGTACCGGGCCGAACGCTGACGGCCGGGTAGTCGGTCAACAGGAAGAGACCCTTGACGTCGTTCTTGGGACTGTCTTGCGCGGCGGCAAGACCGCAAGGTGCAAGAATGGAAAGAACAACCGAAAAGAAGGCGATAACGCGATATCGCATGATGACAGCTCCGGCAGCAGGGAAAATGATCCCGCGGTTAGAATGACTCCCCTCCCCGAGCCCCCCATTGGATCAGGGGTGCTGCGGGAAACGCGTATTTTTTTCGTTCGCGCGCCGGAATCAATACACATCCGCGGCACTTTTGGCGAGGTTGGGCAGGCAAATAGTCACACCCGCAGGACGGTGGGCCAATCGACCTCGTCCTGCGGCAGCACCCAAGGCTCCTGCTCGGCGGCCGCGCACCATTCCGCCCAGGCCGGAAGCCCCAAGACCGCCTCCATATAGGCCCGCGCCACCGGCCCGATATCGACATCATAGGTATGAAGGCGCGAGACCACCGGCGCGTACATGGCGTCGGCCGCCCCGAAGGCGCCGAACAAGAACGGCCCGCCGCTGGCCGAAGCGCGTGCGGCAATCGGTCCACATCGCCTCGATCCGGCTGATATTCTCGACGACTTCGGCGGTGGGCTCGCGCCGCCGCACTGGCCGCCATATGTTCATCGGGTAGTGGCGGCGCAGCGGCAGAAAGCCGGCATGCATCTCGGCTGCGATCGAGCGGGCATGCGCCCGGGCGGCCGGCTGCGTCGGCCACAGGCCGGCCTGCGGAAATTTTTCGGCGAGATATTCCAGGATCGCCAGCGACTCCCAGACCTGCGTCTCCCCGTCGGAAAGCGCCGGCACTTTGCCGGTCGCCGAAATCCTGCCCACGCGTTCCTTGAAGTCGGACGCATCGAGCGAGATCACCTGCTCCGCAAACGGGATGCCGGCGACCTTCATGGCGATCCATGGCCGCAGCGACCATGACGAATAGTTCTTGTTGCCGATCAGGAGCAAGAGCGCCATGGCGTTCCCTATCGTGGCTGGTGCGGTCGCGAACCTCGATAGGCGATGCGGCGCCGCGGTCAAGCGCTATGGCGCGGGCAGCACGAATGCGGCCGATGTCGAGCCGGCCGGTGCGATCAGGAGAGGTTCATCACGACCGCGAGGCCGGAGGCCAGCAGGACCGCGGCCGTGGTGGCCAGCACCGTCGCGGCGAGCGAGATCCAGCGCAGCGCACGCGCGCCGAGGACCTGCTCGGGCAGCGCGCCGGTCGAGGCGCCCGGTAGCGCCATGGGTTGGATTGTCTGCATGTCGATCCGCATCGCCGGCCTCCTGCCGGCGCAGGGCGCGCCGGAAAAACGCGGGTTCCGGCGCCGAGGTGGAGCAACGGAACGGCACCCCCATACCGGCGCAAAATGGTTAAGAAAGTCTTTATTCCCGCCGATGCCTCACGCCGGATCGAGCGGCCCCGGAAACAGGGCCGCCGAGCGGCCGGTCAGCCAATAGACGAGAAGACCGACCCACTCGCGCACGGCGGTATCGGTGCGCTCCAGCCCGCTGCCCAAGGTCTGGAACGGACGCAGCGCGTCTTGCGGCCCGCGCGTGCGCCAGTCGACCGGATAGGCCTCGACCGGAAAGCCGGCCCGGCGAAAGACCCCCATGGCGCGCGGCATGTGATAGCCCGACGTCACCAAGAGCCAGCGCTCGCCGGGCTGCGGCATGGCCAGCAGCAAGGAGAAGACCGCGTTCTCGACGGTGTTGCGCGACTGCTCCTCGGCGATGATCCGCGCTGGCGCTATGCCGAGGCTCTCGAGCAGGCGCACGGCGAATACCGCCTCGCTGCCCTCACGATAGATCAACGCCCCCGAGCCGCCCGAGTAGATGATCCGCGCATCCGGATAGCGCCGCGCCAGCGCGACCGTGGCGGTGACGCGCTCGGCCGCCTCGTTGAGGGCGACCTCAGTGCGTGCCGCCGATACATCCGGCGTGATGGCGCCGCCGAGCACCACGATCCCGTCGGGCGGGCCGCGGCTATCGTCCCAGGGCGGAAAACGCTGCTCGAGCGGAATGATCAGCGCATTGCCCAGCGGCGAAAGGCCGAGCGCCGCGAGCGCGATCAGGCTGGCGGCCATCAAGAACCGGCCGATGCGCGCTCGGCGCGTGGCCAGCAGCAGGACGCCGAGAAGCCCGAGCCCGATCACCAGATTGGAGGGCGCGGCGAAGAAGCCGAGAACCTTGGAGAGGATGAAGAACATCGGCGGCGGGAGATCAGCGGGGCTATGGGCTCAGCCTTGCTTCCTCCACGCCTCGTAGCGCGCCCTGGTCTCCTCGTTCATGGGGTAGAGGCCGGGAAGCCGCGCGCCCTTCTCGACCTCGTTCACGATCCAGCCCTCCATGAGCTCGTGCTCGCCGCCTTCGTGCGCGACGAAGTCCACCAGATTCTGCGGAATGACCACGGCGCCGTCCTCGTCGGCCACGATGACGTCGCCCGGGAAGATCGCGCAGCCGCCGCAGCCGATCGGCTCCTGCCAGCCGATGAAGGTGAGGCCATTGACCGAGGCGGGCGCCGCGACGCCGGCGCACCACACCGGCAGCGCGCTCGCCAGCACCCCTACCTTGTCGCGCACCACACCGTCGGTGACGAGCGCCGTGACCCCGCGGCGCACCATGCGCATGGTGAGGATGTCGCCGAAGATGCCGGCACTCGTGATCCCCATGGCGTCGGCCACCGCGATGCACCCCTCCGGCATTTCCTCGATGGCACCGCGGGTCGAGATCGGCTTCGACCAGCTTTCTGGCGTCGCCAGGTCCTCCCGCACCGGCACGAAACGCAGCGTGAAGGCCGGCCCGACCAGGCGCTCGCCCTTTTGCAGCGGCATCGGGCCGTTCATCCAGCACCGGCGAATGCCCTTCTTCAGGAGCATGGTGGTGATGGTTCCGGTGGTGATGTGACGCAGAGCCTCCAGCGCGGGTGTCATGGCGCGACCTTCCGTTCGGTTTTCCATTTGGCAAATCCGTCGGCCCGCAACCGGCAGGCCGGGCAAGTGCCGCAGCCATAGCCCCAATCATGCCGCCGCGAGCGGTCGCCCAGATAGCAGGTGTGGGTGTCCTCCACCAGCATATCCAAAAAGGCGTCGCCGCCGAGCGCCTGCGCGAGGCGCGAAGGTCGCCGCCTTGTCGATCCACATCAGCGGCGTATGGATCACGAACCTCTGGTCCATGCCGAGATTGAGGGCGAGCTGCATGGCCTTGATGGTATCGTCACGGCAATCCGGGTAGCCCGAATAGTCGGTCTCGCACATGCCGGCGACCAGATGCTTGGCGCCGCGCCGGTAGGCGAGCGCGCCGGCGAAGGCGAAGAAGATGAGATTTCGCCCCGGCACGAAGGTGGTGGGCAGCTGGTTCACCGCGATCTCGATCGCGATGTCGCGGGTGAGCGCGGTGTCGGATAGCGCCGACAGCGCATCGAGCCCGATCAGGTGGTCCTCGCCGAGCCGCTCGCCCCAAGCCGGGCGCAGCGCGCTCATGGCCGCGCGTACCCGCAGGCGGGCGTCGAGCTCGACTTTGTGCCGCTGTCCATAGTCGAACCCGAGCGTCTCGACGCGGGCGAACCGCTCGAGCGCCCAGGCGAGACAGACCGTCGAGTCCTGGCCGCCGGACAACAGCACCACGGCGGCATCCGGCATCAGTCCCACTTCGGCGACCCGGAATAGGCGTAGTCGACGATGCGGCCGTCGCGGTGCGCGAGCGCATGGATCTCGGCCATCTCGGCTTCCGAAAGCACGAAGTCGAAGATCGCGCAGTTCTGCGACAAATGCTCGATCCGGCCGGTGCGTGGAATGACCACGATGCCCTGCTGCACCAGGAAGCGCAGCGAGACCTGGGCCGCGCTCTTGCCGTGCGCGGCGCCGATGCGCGCCAGCACGGCGTCTTTCTGGGCGCCGCCACGGGCGATCGGGCTGTAGGCGACGACCGCCATGCCCTGCGCCCGGCAGGCGGCGGTCACTTTCGACTGGTCGAGAAACGGATGCATCTCGATCTGGTCGCACACCAAGGGCTCGCTCGCCAGCGCCACCGCCTCCTCGATCAGCGGAACCGTGAAGTTGGACACGCCGATGTGGCGGGCGAGACCGCTTTGCTTGACCTTGCACAAGGCGCCGAGCGTTTCGGACAGCGGAATATGCGGATTGGGCCAGTGCAGAAGCAGGAGGTCGACCTCGGACAGCCGCAGCCGCGCCAGGCTGCCCTTGGCGGCGCGCTCGAGCTCGAGCGGGGCGAAATGCGCCGGCCAGATCTTGGTGGTGATGAAAACATCCTCGCGCCGCACGCCCGAGGCCCGCACCGCGTCGCCGACCTCATGCTCGTTGTCGTACATCTCGGCGGTATCGATGTGACGGTATCCGAGCCGCAGCGCCTGCTCGACGATGCGCGCACACGCACGCCCACGCAGCTCCCAGGTGCCCAGACCCACGAGCGGAATGCGCGCACCTTTCACCTCGATGAAGTGCATCACGGTTCCCGCACTGATTGGCGAAACCCCGCATTCATAGGGCGGTTTTCGCTCGACCGGAAACAATTCGCGCTCGATCCAGCGTGATTTTGCCGGATTTCTTGGCGGAATTTGAGCGAAAATCGGCGTTCCGCCTGCGGAAATCCAGCCCGCTTACCGCTCGGGCTCGGCGGTGTTGAGGACCGCAAACGCCACTTGCGGCGCCCGGTCGATCATCTTGAGCAAGGCGCGCGCGGGTCCGCGCGGCGAGCGTTTGCCCTGCTCCCAATTGCGCACCGTCTCGATCGGCACCCCGATCCGGGCGGCGAATTCCGCTTGGGTCAATTTGGCCCGCGCCCGAATGCCCTTGGCGTAGACGGCGTCGCGCCCCTGCCCGCCGATCCGGGGGTTTGCGAGAATGGGCGCGGTCGCGGCGGCCCGGGCCATCGCCCGCTCGGTTCCGTCGGCGAGGATTTCGACAATGCGTCCGTCGGCTTTGAGTCGTACGCGCATCATGGCGTTCATAAGCGATTCCCCTCGATCGGCCAAGCAGTTGCCTCGACACCTTCTCAACACCTGCGGTTCGCCGGCGATCGGCCGATGACCGAGTCGGCCGCCGGCGAGGCAGGCCAGTGACCTATCCGGCGGCGCGCATCGACATCCCGGCGCGGCCGGCAGCCAACATCCGATCGATCTCCTCGCGTGGAACCGGCTTGGCGAACAGATAGCCTTGCATCTCGTCGCAACCCGCGAGCCGCACCAGGGCGCGCTGCTCCTCGGTCTCGATGCCCTCGACCAGGATCGAGAGATTGAGCGCGCGGCCGAGCGCGATGATGGCCTGGATGATCACGCCCGCATTGGCCGAATGATCGAGCGCCGCCACAAAGCCGCGATCGACCTTGAGCTTGTCGAACGGCAACCGCTGCAGGTAGGTGAGGCTCGAATAGCCGGAGCCGAAATCATCGAGCGCGAGCTTGAGCCCGAGCGCCCGCAGATCGTCGAGCCGCGATTTGGCCGCTTCCGGGTTCTCGATCAGCACGCCTTCGGTCACCTCGAGCACGAGGCGCGAGGGCGGCAGCTTGGTCTCGGCCAGGACGGCCGCCACCAGATCGACGAATTTGCGGTCGCGCACCTGCATCGGCGACAAGTTGACCGCGATGTAGAAATTCGGCCAGCGCATCGCATCACCGAGCGCCCGGCGCAGCACGAATTCCCCCAGCTGATCCATCAAGCCGGCCTGCTCGGCGATCGGGATGAAGCGCGCCGGCGGGATCGCGCCCCGGGTCGGATGGTTCCAGCGCAGCAGGGCCTCCATCCCGACGATGGCGTTGCCCTCCGCCGCCACGATCGGCTGATAGTGGACATCGAAGTCGCGCGCCGCGAGCGCGCGCCCCAGCTCGCGTTTGATGAACCGCTGATCCTCGAATTCGGTCTCCATTCCGGCCGCGAAACCCACCACCATTCCGCCGCCGCGGCAGCGCGCCGAGCGCAAGGCGAGATCGGCGCGGCGAACGAGCTCCTCGCCCGCCGTCCCATCATCGGGCGCGACCGCGAGCCCGACGCTGGCCGCGATTTGCAGCGCCTGACCGATCCAGATCGGACGCGAGATCGCCGACCGCGCCGCCTCGGCGGTGGCGAGCGCCGCCTGCGGATCGCGCGCCGGCATGATGAGCGCGAATTTGTGGTTGCTGCGCAGCCGTCCGATCAGAACATCGGGCGGCATGGCCTGGCGCAGCCGGTTGGCGACCTCGAGCAGCACCTCGTTGCCGCCGGCCTCGCCGACCGCATCCTTGGCGTCGCGGAAACCGTCGAGATCCAGGATGGCAAATCCCAGGCATTCATCGGCCTTGCGCGCAGTCGCGGCACGATCGAGGCGGTCCAGAATGTCGTCGCCGTTGGGCAGGCCGGTGACCGGCTCGACCTCCAGGTGCTTGCGGATCTGCTGCTGGCTGACGGTGAGCCGCAGATCCAGGCGCCGCAGATGCCACAGGGCCGCGGCCAGCAGGCCGACGAAACCGAGCGCGATCAGGACGGCGAGCGGCGAAATCCCGTTCATGGTCGCGGTCGCGGATCGTGCCGCATCCCAGTTCAACCATCCGACGATGCGGCCGTTGCGATCGAGGAGCGTTTGCACCTCGCGGTCGCCGCCCGGCAGATCATCGTCGAATTGCAGCCCCTCGAGCCCGGAAGCCTCCTCCAAGATCCGCAGGATCCGCGGGTCCTTGCCGGAGAGGTCGGGAGCGACCGCTTGCAACGCCTCGACCGCCCCGCGCAAAGCTTGGCGATGCCCGGCCTCGGCACGATCATCGGCCTGCCGTGCGATTACGAAACCAAGGCCCAGGCAGGCGATCGTTGCGGCAATGAGAATGAGCGCGAGCGGTATGACGATACGCAGGATGGCGGCTTCGCGGCCGCGCGCGGGCCGGCGCGTCATGACAAGGCTCGGCGCGCAGCTGTGCCGCGGGCAGCCGTCCATCCGGCCGAACGATCGTCGGCGCCGACGGGGCATCACCGGCCGAGGCCGTGTCCTCAATATTGGCCAACGCAGAACTCCGGCCACACGCGACTGAAACGAAACAATGTCCTCCATGGCTAAAGCGGGATGGTGAATAACCAGTGAATCCGCGCTGTGTCGCGCCGGCGAATTCGCCGGTCCGCCACCGGCCCAATCGATGGGCGAGCCGGGCGCGGCCGCTGCAGCGTCGCGGAGCTCAACTCGGGCTTGATGCGTTCACCGCAACATCCGGAAAAATATGACATTTCGCCCTGCCTGCGACATTGTGGTCACAGTCGTGATTTAATGTGGCTTGGCGGTTCGGTTAAGGTGCCATTAATTTGCCGCTCGATACTGTTCGGCTACAGTGGTTCGTTGGGTTGAGTGGTTCGTTCCGGGGCCCCGGGTCAGGTCGGACGTCACATCGAAGGGTTGCACCACGTGGGCTTGCGACGCACCATCGCTTCAGTCGCTCTTGCTGCCATTCCTCATCGGAATCGGTTGGGCGCAGGCAGCCGAATGTCCGGGCCATCCGGGCGCGCTCGGGGTCAGCCGCACCATCGTGCTCAACCCGGCCGAGCACCCTCGGCTCGGCACCCTGCAATATGACGAGTCGCTGCCGCTCAATGACCACGAAGTGGTCCTGACCTTCGATGACGGCCCGCTCCCCCCCTATACCAGCCGGGTGCTCGATACGCTGGCGGCGGAATGCGTGAAGGCGACGTTCTTCCTGGTCGGCCGCATGGCGCTCGGTTATCCGCAAGTGGTCCGGCGCGAGTACAATGAGGGCCATACGATCGCCGGGCACAGCCAGAACCATCCGTTCACCTTTGCCAGGATGTCCGTCGACGACGCCGCCAAGGAGATCGAGGACGGGTTCGATTCGTTGCGCACCGTGCTGGGCGACCCCAAGGCGGTCGCCCCGTTCTTCCGAATTCCCGGCCTCTTGCGGCAGGATTCCGTGGAGCAATACCTGGCAGCAGCATGGCTACGCGACCTGGAGCCTCGATTTTCTCGCCGACGATTGGACCCACATCAACGCCAAGGAGATCACCCGCCGGGCGCTGCAGCGGATCGAAGCCCGCGGCCGCGGCATCCTGCTCCTGCACGACATCCAACCCGCGACCGCGTTGGCGCTGCCGACGATTCTGGCCGAGCTCAAGGCCCGCGGCTACAAGATCGTTCAGGTCGTGCCGGCGACGGCGGACCGGCCCGCGACCGTGGCCGAGTTGGATGACTGGGTGCAGCGACATCGCACACGGCCGTCCTGGCCGCGGGTTTTGGCCGTCGGCACCACGACCGCGCAGCCGAGCCTCGATGCGCCCAGTCCGGAGAACTTCGGCGTCACCGAATCCACCGGCAAGGTGGTGGCGATGGATTTGTCGCTGGCCATGGCGGCGCAGCAGGAAAGACCGGCTGCAGGCCAGAATCCGCTGCCGCGCAGCGCGCCGTGGCCGAACAATGTGAGCTACACGGTGCCGGCGCAGACCGAATTGCTGCCCATGCCGGCGGCCCAGGACTTCATCTATTATCCCGGCAGATCCACGGCTTCCTTTGCGGCATCCGGACCGCAAACCCCACGCGACAAAATCTCGTGACGACCTCGAAGCTGAACCCGAAACCGGGCCCGAGCAGGATTCTGGGCCTGCCGAAGGACCCCGCCAAGGATCCGGCGAAGGATGCCGCTGGCGCCGCCGCGCGCACGCGGCCGGTCGGCCACCAGCTCACGGTGACCAAGCCGACCGCCAGCATCTCAGACGTGCTGACGCTCGGGCTGCTGCGCTAAGCCCGCTCGCGGAAAACCTACTGTTTGGACCTGATCCGGCGCCGGGGCGGCGTCGTCAGCCGCGCCACTTCTGGCGAGCACGATAGTCGCGCGACATGTAGAGGGCGCAGTTGAGGCCGGCGTCCACGCAGCGGTGCACCTTCGCCTGTTGCGCATGCGTCGCGAGCGAGCGGGAATCGACTCCGCTCGTCCGGCACATGGACAAGACCGCGTTCCTCGACTGGGTCCAGGGCCGCGAAGAACGCTACGAGCTCGATCGGGGACGCGTCATCATGATGACTGGCGGCTCGCGGGCGCACTGGCAGATTACCGCAAATCTGTTCAAGGCTCTGGATGCCCGCATCGACCCGGAAAAATGGGCGGTCTTGCCGGAATTTGGCATTGAGCTCGAGTCGGAGTCGATCCGATATCCCGATATCATCGTAGACGCGGCCGGCGAAGCCCCCGAAGATCTGACGGCGACTGCTCCGGTGCTGATCGCCGAGGTGCTTTCACCGTCCTCGGAGCGCATCGATCTTGGTGACAAATCGTCGGAATATCTGCGTCTCCCAAGTCTTGCCGCCTATTGCGTGTTCGCCCAGGATGCCATCAAGGCATGGGTCTGGACACGCGGACGTGGCGGATTCCGGCCCGGACCGGAGCTGTTTGAGGGTGAAAGTGCCGTTATTCGCATTGAAGCACTGGCACTCGATCTGCCGTTGAAGGCAACCTACACGCGCGTCAGAATGGACTGATCGCTGGGCCAACCGCGGCTTCCCGCTATCCTTGCTCTTGCCTCACCCTCGCGGCTCGTCCGTCTTGATCCATCATCTGGATGAGCCTCGTGAGCGGCGCGCCCAGGCCCGCGCCTTCGCCGGCGCACCAGGCAGCCGACCTCTCGGCCAGCCGTCGCTTGCTGCCGGAACCACGAACCGGAAGGATGGTGCGGTCGAGAGGACTCGAACCTCCACGGGTTGCCCCGCTAGCACCTCAAGCTAGTGCGTCTACCAATTCCGCCACGACCGCAGATGAGGTTAGCGCCGGCCGTGCGGTCCGGCGTTGAAGCGGCTCGATGTAACAAATCGGTTCCCCAGGGACAAGTGCCCGTTCAACCGATCGATCGGGGGGGCCGCCGGCCTCTCAGCGGACGTCGGCGAGCCGCGGCAGCAATTCCTTGACTTCGACCGCGATGCGGTTGCCGCTGACCACCACCGTTCCCTTGGCGACCGGGAAATTGTTGGCCAGAATCTCGACCTCATCGTCCTCGGAGGCCTCCAGCTCGATGATGGCGCCACGGCCGAGCCGCAGCACCTGGTGCACCGGCATCCAGGTCGTCCCGAGCACCACCTGGATATCGACTGAAACCTTATCGAGAGTGGCCAATGTATTGTCCTAACCTGCTGATGCGACGCCGCGAGTGTCATCACGGTTTGGTTACCGGTTGGTTAATGCCCCCGCACCGGCGGACCGGATTCGGGCCGCCGGACATCGACCGGAATGTCGCATGGTCCGGGGCGACATCCCGCGGCCGCAGCCGTCGCGTGCGGCCACATCCAGTCGTAGTGCTCGGCGCCGCTTCCGCACGGCTGCGCGCGTCCGCAAGGCGCGACGCGTGATCGCGCTCGCCGAAATCCACGATGCCGCCCGGATTGGGAGCCGAATCATGACGTTAGTGCGCGGATCTCGAATAAATTCTCCGCAACCCGCGCGGGCTTGATGGCCGCGATCGAGGCCACGCCGTTCGCGCATTCGTGATGGCGCAGGCCGACCGGCGTCCATATTTTCGACGGCGCTCCAGCCGCGGCGGCCCTGGGCGCGCGCGGCGGCTCAAAACAAACAACAACATGGCGGGTGGAACCGGCCGACGCCGACCATGGCGCGCGCGGGTGACGGTCGAGCGAATGTCGGGTTGCAATTGATCCCGTGACGCTGCATAAGAGGGGCCGGCTCAACAATCAATCATCCGATACGCGCGACCCGGTTGTAGGGCACCCCTGGAAGTTTCTGCAAGTTTCCAACTGCTTGAGTCGATCATCAGCATTGTTTGTGTTACATCAGCACAGTTTGTGCTAAGCGTAGTGTTCTTTGAACCGAAATGGAGAGAGGCACCATGGCCAAGAAGGCAAAGCGACGCGAGTGGACCAAGAGCGACGTGAAGGAATTGAAGACGATGGCGCGCAACAAGACCCCGGCGCCGAAGATCGCCCGCGCCCTCAAGCGCACTGTCGGCGCCACCCGCCAAAAGGCGCTCGCCTTGGGCGTGTCACTGAATTCGCGCGCTTAAGCGAACGGCGCGCATGCGCGGCCGCGCCTCTTGTGCCGGCGCGTGGCAGCCTGATCCTTCCCTCTCGGGGAAGTGACCCCATAGGGCATTGCATCTGGATTCGACGCGGGAGACGCTGGTCTCCCGCGTCCATTGGCGTTTGCGCGGGAACTGGCGTTTGCGCGGGAAATGACGTTTGCGCGATAGTGGCGTTTCGCCAGAATCGCGTTGGCGGGAGAGCAAGCCTTCGAGACGCCGGCAATCAGATCCGCGCATTGTTCGCCCACGATATCTGCGCAGAGCTTAAAATTGCGCCGGTGTATACAATCGAACCGACACACAATCGCGCCGGCGCCATCGCGCCGGCCCTGGTCAGGCGAGTTAGGCTTTGTCCCTCACACGCGGCAGCTTGACGCTAGGGGTTCAGCCGGCCCCCGGGCAGGCCCCGGTTCAATGGCGCGTGGATGACGCGCTCGTTCCCTATCAGACCGCGCTCGCCGTCATGGACGACCGCGCCGCCGCCATTGCGGACGGCACCGCCTGCGAGCTGGTCTGGCTCATCGAGCATCCGCCGCTCTATACGGCGGGAACAAGCGCCCGGCCCGGTGATCTGATCGTCGAGCGCTTTCCGGTGCACGCGGCAGGACGCGGAGGGCAATTCACCTATCACGGGCCCGGCCAACGGGTCGCCTATGTGATGCTCGACCTCAAGCGCCGCGGCCCCGACATCCGCCGCTTCGTGGCCACGCTGGAGGAATGGATCATCCGCAGCCTGGCGGCATTCGACGTCGCCGGCGAGCGGCGCGACGATCGCATCGGCGTCTGGGTGCGCCGCCCCGACAAGGGAGCGGACCATGAGGACAAGATCGCCGCCATCGGGATCAGGGTGAAGCGCTGGGTCAGCCTGCACGGCATCGCGCTCAATGTGGACTGCGACCTTTCGCATTTCGCCGGCATCGTGCCGTGCGGCATCGCGGACGCGCGCTATGGGGTCACCAGCCTGCTCGATCTCGGCCGGCCGGTCACCATGGCGCAGGTCGATGCGGTGCTGCGGCGGCAATTCGAGCCGCTGTTCGGACCGACGGCATGAGCGCGCATGCGCCCCCGCGACGGCTCATGTCGTGGGCAGCACCGAGAACATCTCGCCGCGGCGGCGCAAGGCCACGTCGTCGAGATCGCCATCGCGCTGATCGAGGGCATCGACCTGCGCGCCCGGTGGACCGCGCCGGCAAGCCTCGATCATTTCTTCGACCACGCGCGCCGGCCCGGCGAACACCGCCTCGACGGTGCCGTCGGCGCGGTTGCGCACCCACCCTTCGAGGCCGCGCTCGAGCGCCATATGCTGCGCCCAGCCCCGATAGCCCACCCGCTGCACGCGACCACGGATGACGAGCCGGCGCACCACGCGGGCTGCGTTCATCGAATCTCTCCGGTGTCCTTGGGTCGCGTGCCGCGCCACCCCGACGGCGACCAGCGTTGGAGCGCGTTCACGTAGGCTTCGGGCAGCTCCCAATCGCGCGCCGCTTCGACCACCAAATGAACATAGCCCGGCCGCGCCCTGCCCTCGCCCTGCCGGCGCAGGATATAGACCAGCGCCGGGAGCAGGCTTGCTCGGAAGCGAACCGGAAGGTTGCGGCGGATGTAGAGACCGGAATCGATATTCTCGTAGGCGTTGATGGCGGCCAGCTCGCGGGGACCGACCCACCACAGCACACCGTGCACCAAGGCACCCGGCCGCGGCGCGATCGAGCCATGGCCCTGCGCCCCGATGACGAAGCGCCAGTGCCGCAGCGTCGCGGTTCCGAGCGCCCTTGCGCCCGGACAGCGCGCCCCCATCTGGGCGCGGCTCATGTTCGATCCATAGGCGAAGTGCAGCGTCATGCGGCAAGGCGGAATGGCGTCCCGGAAAAAGCCCGAGCCGCGTTATGTGAATTCCATGATCACGGCATCGACCGCGAGGCTGTCGCCGGGCTTGGCCTTGATGGTCTTGACCACGCCGTCGCGTTCCGCGCGCAGCACGTTCTCCATCTTCATGGCTTCGACGACGGCCAGCGTGTCGCCCGCCTTGACCTCCTGGCCCTCGGTGACGGCGACGGAGATGACCAGGCCCGGCATCGGGCAGCGCAGGGCCTTGCCGCTGTCGGCCGCCTTCTTCAGCGGCATCAGTCGTGCGGCCGCCGCCTCGCTCGCGGTATATACGTAGGCGCGGACCTCGATGCCCCGATGCGCCAGGTCGAACCCGTTGAGGACCGGCCGCACCTGCACCAGGATCGCTTCGCCGTCGATCGTGCCGTGCCAGACCGGATCTCCCGGCCGCCAGCTCGAGGCCAGCACATGGCGCGCCCCGCCGTCGCCAAGCACGTCCACCACCAGCACATCGTGCGGCAGCTCGGCTGCGGATGCGCCGTTGCCATGCAAAACCGGATCTCGGCTCGAGCTCGCATCGGATCGCGTGATCTCGAGCGAGATTTCGCTGTCGCCCAGCCGCACGGCGCGCCGCCGCTCGCGATTGACGGCCCGGCCGGCCGCCTGCCCGGAGATGCGGCGCTTGCGCTCGCCCAAGACGTGATCGATGGCCGCCGCGACCGCGGCCAGCACGTTGGCGGTTTCCGGCTTCGGCGCGATGGGATGAAAGCCGCCGGGGAATTCCTCCGCGATGAAACCGGTGGACAGCCGGCCCTCCCGCCAGCGCGGATGCTGCATCAAGGCCGACAGAAACGGAATGTTGTGGCGGATGCCCTCGATGGTGAAGGCGTCGAGCGCATCGGACTGCGCGGTGATCGCCTGCATGCGGGTGGGCGCATGGGTCACGAGCTTGGCGATCATCGGATCGTAATAGAGCGAGATCTCGCTGCCTTCGGTGACGCCGGTATCATTGCGCACGGTGACGCCGCCCGCGCGCGTCTCCGGCGGCGGGCGGTAGCGCTTGAGCCGCCCGATCGAGGGCAGGAAATTGCGGTAGGGGTCCTCGGCATAGATGCGGGTCTCGACCGCCCAGCCGCCGAGCTTCACGTCGCTTTGCTTGAACGCGAGCTGCTCGCCGGCCGCGACCCGGATCATCTGCTCGACCAGATCGATGCCGGTGACGAGCTCGGTCACCGGATGCTCGACCTGCAGCCGCGTGTTCATCTCCAGGAAATAGAAGCTCTTGTCCTGACCGGCCACGAACTCGACGGTGCCGGCCGAATCGTAGCCCACGGCTTTCGCCAGCGCGACCGCCTGCTCGCCCATCGCGGCGCGGGTGTCGGCATCGAGGAGCGGGCTCGGCGCCTCCTCCGCCACCTTCTGGTTGCGGCGCTGGATCGAGCACTCCCGCTCGCCCAGATGGACGACATTGCCGTGCTTGTCGCCCAGCACCTGGATCTCGATGTGACGCGGATCGGTGATGAACTTCTCGATGAACACCCGATCGTCGCCGAACGATGATTTGGCTTCCGAGCGGGCGCGGGCAAAACCCTCCGCCACCTCGCCGGAGCTATGCGCGATGCGCATGCCCTTGCCGCCGCCGCCCGCGGAAGCCTTGATCATGACCGGATAGCCGATGTCATCGGCGATCTGCACGGCCTCGATCTCGTCCGTGATGATTCCGAGGTGGCCCGGCACGGTCGAGACCCTGGCCCGGGCCGCCGCCTTCTTGGCGGCGATCTTGTCGCCCATGGCGGCGATCGCGTCGGCATTGGGACCGATGAAGACGATGCCGGCCTGCGCCAGCGCCTTGGCGAAGGCCTCCCGCTCGGACAGGAAGCCGTAGCCCGGATGCACGGCTTGCGCCCCGCTCTGCTTGCAGGCCGCCAGGATCTTCTCGATGGAAAGATAGCTTTCGGCGGCCGGGGGCGGTCCGATCAGGACCGCCTGGTCCGCCATCTCCACATGGACGGCATCACGGTCGGCCTCGGAATAGACCGCGACCGTTTCAATACCCATCCGCCGCGCGGTCTTCATGATCCGGCAGGCGATCTCGCCGCGATTGGCGATCAGGATTCGCTTGAACATGCCCTCTGGGGCCCCCAATCCAAGCCGGCCCCATGGATTTGCGGTTTTGTCACGGAAAAGTCAATCGAAGCCGCGGTGTAAGCAGCCGCCAAGCGGCGCCACCCTCGTGGCCGCCCGCTCATCAAGGGCGCCCAGGACACGCCTTGTGGGCTGAGCTTTGCCGCGAACGTCTCAGTTGAGGCGGCCGCGATGGGGCGAGCCCGGCACATGACTGGCGATCCATGCCAGGATCAGGGCGTCCACGTCGGCGGACTTGCGCTCGGTTTCCCAGTCGGAGAACAAGCGCTCGGACGCTTGCGCGCGCTCGAGCCGGATGGTCGAGCCCGCGACCAATGCCAACAGGGCGGCGAGATCTGCAGCCGGACTTTTGAAATTCGCGTTCATGGTGCTCTCCCGCCCCTTACGGAGCCTTTTTCGGATACCCTTTGCCAGGGCCCGTCTGGCTGCGAACGCCAACAGGAGAAACTCGCGGCCCCCCTGCGATTCCTTTAGTCGCAGGAGCTTTCGTTTTGGTTCAATGCTGAGCCTAGCGCGCCAGCAAGGCTGCGCCGCGGCGCGGTCATGGCGAAGTTGCGGCAAGGCCGGCGCGCCGCAGGTCGTGGCGCAGGGCGCAGCCCGCGCGGTATTTGAGGGCATCAAGGCACGCGCGCATCTCGAGTTTCGCGGCGGTTCACGGCAATCCGCCACAGCCTTCGCGGGCGAACAGTCCTCCTCCTCCCACCACGACCGCGCGAAATTTTTTTCCTGCAGCACCCCGCTCGAGATTGCCGCCGCTCCGGCCGGCGCGCCCGCACCCAAGCCCTTGCCCCTTCCCGGCGATCCCTGTTGCGGCCGCGGCTTGCGACTATATAAACGACACAACAAACGCGTTGATCTTGTCGCTAAAGGCGAGGGAGGACTGTCATGGCGCTGCAGATCGGCGATATCGCCCCTGATTTCGAAGCCCAGACCACGGAAGGCAAAATCCGCTTCCACGATTGGATCGGAACCTCCTGGGCGGTGCTGTTCTCCCATCCGAAGGATTTCACGCCCATCTGCACCACCGAGCTCGGCTATATGGCGAAGATCAAGCCGGAGTTCGACAAGCGCGACGTCAAGATCATCGGGCTCTCGGTCGACCCGGTCGACAACCATGCCAAATGGGCCAATGACATCAAGGAGACGCAGGGCTTCGCGCCCAACTACCCGATGATCGGAGACACCGATTTCAACGTCTCGAAGCTGTACGGCATGCTCCCGGCCAGTACCTCCGGCGACCCGACCAAGCGCACGGCGGCCGACAATCAGACGGTTCGCAATGTCTTCGTCGTCGGGCCGGACAAGAAGATCAAGCTCATCCTGGTCTATCCGATGACCACGGGCCGCAATTTCGACGAGGTGCTGCGCGTGATCGATTCGCTCCAGCTGACCGCCAAGCACAAGGTGGCGACGCCGGTGAACTGGAAGCAGGGCGAGGACGTGATCATCGCCGGCTCGGTGACCGACGACGAAGCCAAGAAGACCTATCCGCGCGGCTGGAAGTCACCAAAGCCGTACATCCGGATCGTGCCGCAGCCGCGGTAACGAAGAATGGTGAGTGGTGAATGGGGAGTAGTGAATAGGCCGGTGCCTTGCTTGCCACTCACAATTCACCACTCACCACTCACTTGTTCACCACCCATCACCCATCGACCCGCTTGCCGACCTGCTCGCGCCGGTACTGCTCGCCCCCGTTGCCGAGCCACGCTTCTTTCTTGGTCCATTCGTGCACGCGGCCGCAGGCCGGGCAAATTGTCGTGGCGGTCACGACCGGGAGCTGGTCGGTGGCGCACACCTCGATACCGGTGGAGATTCCGCGGCCGGTCGCGGGGCAATTGATCATGATGATTCCCATGATCTTCTCCTCTGTCCGATTTGGTCCAACAAAACGCAAGACCTGGGCGCTGGCGTGGCGAGCGGCGGGCATGGGTGACCTGCCAGAACCGGGACGCTCGCCGCCGCCATCCTCAATTGCTTGATTTGACTTGCGAAACGATTCGAGGCGCAGCGAATTGACGCGCTTCGCCATGACCGGCGCGGCGGCCAGATCGACCCCAAGGTAATGCCGCCCCTAACGGAACTCGAATGAGTTGACGAGAAGTTTTCGCCCCGGGAGCTGGTCACGCCGGCGTCCTCGGCCGCAACCTACAGCTCCCGACGCAATTGCCGCGCGGCCTCGACCATGACCCGCAGTTTCTCCCGGGCGAGCGAACGGCTGATGGTCATCAATCCGCAATCGGGGGCCAGCAGCAGGCGCTGCGGATCGAGATGCGCCAGCGCCTGGCGCACCCGCGCCTTGACGGTATCCACGCTCGGCGCCGGCGTGCCGCCCGGATCGATGCATCCGAACATGATGAGCCGGTCACGGCAGACCTTGAGGACGGCGGGATCGAAGTCGCTGCGCGCGAATTCCACCGTCAGGCCGCCGATGCGGGTCGCCAACAGCGCCTCGAGCAGCTCCGGATAGGCGAACTGATGCTGCAGCGCCAAACCGCCCGGATAGCCGAAGCACAGGTGAACGAAGGTCGGCACCCGCACGCCTTCGAGGCAGCGATCCAGCGCCCGCGCCCCGTAGGCGAAGACCTTGTCGTGGTAGCGCGTCATCGCCGGCTCGTCGAGCTGGAGCACGTCGCAGCCGGCCGCCTGCAGGTCGAGGAGCTCGGCGTTGACGGCCGCCGCAATGTCCATGGCGAGCGCGGCCTCGTCGGCGTAAAACTCATCGAGCGTGCTGTCGATCACCGTCATCGGGCCGGCGACCGCCACCTTCACCGGCCGCTGCGTATGCGCCTTGGCGAAGCGTACCTCGTCCAGGCAGGCGGCAGCACGCCGCTTGATCCTGCCGGTGACGCGCGGCACCAGCCGCGGGCTCTTGCGATTGCGATAGGTCTCCTTTTCACGCTGGTCGGTCATGTCGATGCCGTCCCAGGTCGCGGCGGCGTGGTACACGAAGCTTTCGCGTCGCTGCTCGCCGTCGGTCAGGAGATCGAGCCCGATCTCCTCCTGCTCGCGCAACGCCAGGAGCGTGGCGTCGTCCTGCGCCTCGCGCAGCGCCTCCCCTTCGAGCCGGAAGCTGGCGCGGCTGCGCTCCGTCGCCGCGAGCCACGACGGCCGCGGCAGGCTGCCCACGCTGGTCGCCGTCAACGGTTCAAACTTCATGGCCCTCCCCCCCGGATGAGCGCAGCGCCGCGGCCTCGATCGGCGTGCGCAACGATGCTTGGAGCGATCGACATTTCGGCGGAACGAAGCGCTCCGGCATCTTGCATGGTCGCGGTTCCGGACGGAAGCCGATTCCCGCTTTTCCTGAAGTGCTCTATGCCGGGATCGCCGGTTTCGCCCATTCGCGCCACAAGGCCAGCAGCACCGCCATGATGGTGGGGCCGAGGAACAGGCCGAGCAGCCCGAACGACTCCAATCCCCCGAAAATGCCGAGCAGGACCCACAGGAAAGGCAGCCTGGCCGCGCCGCCGATCAGGATCGGGCGCAGGAAGTGATCCGCCACGAACACCACGACGGATCCGAACACCAGCAGGGCGACCGCGGCCCCGGTCTGCGACTCGCTGAACAGAACGAGCGCGCCCAACCCGAAGATGAGCGGCGCGCCGAACGGCACGGTGGCGAGAACACCGGTCAAAGCGCCCAGCAGCACGGGACGCGGCAATCCGCAGAACGCATAGGCGACGCCGAGCAGGAGGCCTTCGCCGAAACCGACCAGCACCAGGCCGTTCACCGTGGCGCGCACCGCCGTGAGCACCTGCGGCCCGAGCCTGGTTCCGGTCGCACCGAAAAAGCGATCGACGACCACCGACGTCTGCCGCACCAAGGTATCGCCGTCCCGGAACAGAAAGAACAGCGTCAGAAACGTGAAGACCAGGATGGTCAGCCGATGAATGAGCTGGAAGCCCAAGATGCGCGTCCATTCGATCAACCAGTTGCGGTCGATGCGGCCCAGGAGATTCGCAGCCGTCTGCGGCTCGCTCAGGTTGCTCTGCCACCAGTCGGAAATGTAGCTCCCGATCAGCGGAAGCCGCACCAGCCATTCCGGAGACGGAATGCCCATCCGCTCGGCCTCTCTTATCCCTTGCACGGTGGCGACCGCCTCGCGCCCGATCTCGATACCGAGCACGATGAGCGGAACGATCACGACCACGCCGATCAGAAGCGTGGCTTCGGCGGCGGCGGCGGTCTTGTTCCATCGCCGCAGCCGGCTGCGCTCGAACAGCGGCCAGATCGCGATCGCCACCACCACCGCCCACAGCAATGCAGGCAGGAAATCCCAAATGATCCAAATCCCGACCGCCAGCAAAGCCGAGATGAGCGCGAATCGGCCGAGGCGCCGCGATGTCGTCGAGCCGCCGAAATCGGAAACCGAATCCGGCAGGACATGCCCGCCAGACGGCAAATTGGATGGAGATGGTTCAGGCACCATGGCCACGAATGCGCTCTTCAATTCTTGCTCGCTGCCCCGATGCCGCAGCCTTACCATCTTTCCGGGCGTCGAACATGCCGAGATTTGGAGTCGGGCTCGACCGACCGGCGGTCCGGCGCCCGCCTTCGGCGCGGGGCATCAGCTGCAAGTTGATCGATCCGGACCGACCAAGGCAGGTCGTGAGCACGCCGATCTTCGTCAGCGATTCCTCGAAGGACCAGAAGATCGCGGGGACATTTTGCCGCGCCCTGGAGGCGCGGGCGGGTACGAACCGGGCGCAGCGGCAATGCACTTTCACCGCGTTCCAACGCTCGAGAGCTCTGCGACTTTCGGCTCTGCGCGCCCCGGCCTAGAAATTACCCCGCGCCCGGCTGTACATGGACGGATCGTCCTTCGGACCCGCCGCCGACCAGATCACGCGCAACGGCATCGGCACCTGCGCATTGAGCCCGCGCGCTTGCGTGCCGAACTGAGTGTCGAGCCATTGCTCGCACTCCGACAGCGCCGTCTTCTCGATGTTCTGCTTGATCTCGCCGATGGTCGCGATGCCGGTTTCCGACGAGGTTATCCGCTCGACATTCTCCGACAGGCAGTCGAACACGATCCGTTGCGCGCGGTAGCGCAACGCGAAACCGTTGTCGTCACGCCGAAACGCCCCTTCGAACTTGCCGATCGCCTCATTCGAGGCCTTGGTGATCATCCCGTCGGCGAGCTCGCGCAGCTGATCGTCCACCAGACCGCCATGGGTCTGGTAGAGGCGCTGCGCGAACAGGGTCGAGCTGCGGTTCGCGGCCAGGAGCTCGGAAACCTCGAATATGCGCCGGTAGATCAATTCGGCGGCGTGTTGGATGAGGTTGTCGAGCTCCTGCATGGGCGCGTTGCCGCGGTTGTTGCCGTCGAACAGATGCGGCAGATCGGCGGCCACCCGGTCGAGGATTCTCACGCGCAGGCGCTCGGCCGACCAGTTCTCGCCCAGAAAGCTCTCGAAGGTATCGAGCTTGGCCTTCTTGAACGCCGCGTCGAGCGACTGCTCGATCGCGTGCTCGGTGACGTCGCCCGGCGTGGTGATGCGCTTGTCCTGCTCGCGCTTGAACCGGTCGACGATCCGCTGAATCCGCCCGGTCCAGTCGCGGTCGTCGTCCTTGGAGGAGGTCTGCCCGACCTTTGCCAGATCCTGGGTCGAGCCCACGACGCCGAGCAGACCGCTGGAGACCACCGATTTCAGGACCGAGGTCTGAACGCTGCTGGAGGGCGCGCCGAGCGAGGCCAGCACCCGGTCATTGCGGTCCTTGTCCTTCTGCGAACCGCTCGAGCTTGAGCTGTCCGAGCTCGCATCATCGCCATTTTCATGCTTGCTGGTGCGGGCGTGCCGCGAACCGCCGCCGCCCCCGAAATTGAGCCGGAGGCCGCCGCCGATCAATCCGCCGACAATTCCGCCGAATTGCGCGTGGGCCGGCTCGGGAGAAACGAAGCTGCCGAGCGCCAGCAAGGCGGCGCCGCAGCACGTGGTCTTCCACCAAAGGGAGTGCTTGCCCATGTCGTGCCCCATGTCGTGTCGAATGTCGTGTTGAATGTCGTGTTGAATGTCGTGTTGCATGTCGTGTTCACCTGCGATGTCGCCAAACCGATCACCAATACCGATCGACGCTGATCACCAAAATGCGCGCGGCGAGCCTATTCATCGCCGCCTCGATTTCGTGCTGGTATTCTGCGCCGGCTCGGCCAAGCCCTGCGCCGTCTTTATTTTCTGGTCGATCAGATCCGCGAACGCGACCTTGTTCTTCTTGGCCTGCTGGTAGACGTCGATCAGGGTGGCGCGCAGATCGTCGTTGTCGGAGCAGCCGCTGGTGCGCTCGATGTTGCGCATCTGCGGCTCGGTCGGGGATTCCGGGCGACCCCAATCCCAGACCCAGAGCCAGTCATGATTGGTCCAGCTGACATCGGAGCGCCCGGAGCCCGGCCGCCTGAAGCGACAGGTGATGGGCACGTACAGCCGGCGGATCGCCACCTTCTTGGTCACCGGATCGGGCGCCCCGTAATAATGCTCCAGCCGTCCGATCTCCTCCTGGGTCAAGAGCGGCCGGCCCATGGCATCGACCGCCTCGCCGCTCTTCGGCCATCTCGACCAGGAGATGCGCGGCGGCGATCTCGTGGAACGGATTGCCTTCCTCGGTCATCGGATCGGTCAGCACCGCGAGATCGATCGCATGATAGGCGAGCCGCATGGCCTCGATCGGATTCTTCTCCTGCCCGAGCTCGCCGTTACGGTTGATCTGCGCCAGCGCCAGCGCGGCCTGCGGTGAGCCCTGGCTCATGGCGCGTTGCAGCAACGTGATGGCCTCGCGCTCGCCGTACTCCTGCTTGACCAGCAGGAAGCCGCGGCGCAGCCGGTCCGCGAACTCGAATTGGGCCGACGCGCTGCCCCCGTAGGCGGCGAGCCGCCAATAGCGCTCGGCGATCTCGGGCTGCGGGTTGAGCAGCCCGATGCCTGCTTTCCATGATGCGGGCGAGGATCGCCTGCGCGTCGCTGTCGCCGGTCTCGGCGACGCGGCCGAACCAGAGCAGCGCGAGGTCGGGGTCCTGCCGCTGGCTGTTGGGGCTGTCCTCGCCGCCGCAGCCGCAGATCTTCCCCTTCCAATAGGTCATGCCGAGCATAAACTTCGCCCGCACCGAGCCGGCATCGGCGGCACGCTGCAGCCATTCCAGGCCGCGGCGGGGATTTTGCGCCTGCCCGCGGCCGTTGATCAGCGCGTCGCCGAGCTCGACCATCGCGGACACCGAGCCGCTTTCGGCCGACTTGGCGAACCACTCCGCCGCCTGCGCGACGTCGCGCTTCACGTCGGCGGTGCCGTCCTTGTAGCGGAGCGCCAGATTGTACATCGCCAGCGGATCGCCCTGCTGGGCCGCCCGCTTGAACAGCTCGATGGCCTGCGCGCCGTTGGCTTCCACGCCGTCGCCGTTCTCGTACAGGACGGCGAGATCGTTCAAGGCGCTGACATAGCCGCGCTTGGTCGCGTCGTCGTAGGACAGCCGCGCGCTGCGCAGCGCGCGCGTGCGCTCCTCCGGGTCGAGCCCAGGACGCGAGCCGAGCTTCTGATAGGCGCGCCCCAGATTGTAGAGATAGCGGGCGATCCGCGGATTGTCGGCCACCGCCTTGGTGCAGGCCTCGATGGCGGCATCGGCATCGATCTTCTCCCACAGCACGCCCGGCACCTCGGGCGGCCGCGCGCGGTCCTGGTCGGAAGCCGCCAGGCGATCGCACTCGCTGACCGACTTGTTCAGCACCACGACCGGCGCCTCGATCGGATCGTCCGAGGTGAGCGCCAATTCGGAGAGCGCACGCCGCGCCAGCTCGGCGGTGCCGCAGCCGTCGAACCGGCGGCGGTGGCGATCGAGCAGGTCACGCTTCTGCAGGTTCTTGATCTGATCCCAGTCCTCGACCTCGCCGGCGCACTTGTCCTGCGCCATGTGGAAGCGCTCGCGGCCGATCGAGCCGACCAGGTAGAAATCGTCGACGTTGCGTCCCGTTGTAGAAATATTCCGGTTCCTGCTGGATACCGTTGGCATTGGCGATGGAGCGCACCATCAGCTAGACGCGATCGGCGAGCTCGACCAGCGATTGCCCCGGCCGCTGCAGCTCGGAGCGCAGCACGTCGGTGAACAGCGAATTGCGTCCGGTATCGAAGATGCCGAGCTTCTCCACCGCCTGCTCGCCGAACGAGGCCGAGTAGAACACCAGGAAGCCGGGCGGCGGCTTGCGCACGGTCAACAGCCGGCTGCCCGAATCGTTGCCGCGCTTGATCGGCTTGGCATCCTGCGAATCGCTCAGGTCGGCGGCGACCAGCGAGCGGCAGGCATCGAGGATCATGATGACGGTCTTGGGATTCTTCTCCGCCAGCCGGCGCTGGATCTCGGTCGCCGAGATGCCGTTGGGAATCTCGTTCTGCTGATAGGCGTCGAGATAGGCCGGGATCCGCAGCCGCACGATGTCGGCGTTCTTGCGCTCCTGATCGGTCAGTTGCGACTTGGTGAAGGTGAACGGGCTCTTGAGATCGGTGAACAGGAGATAGTTGGTCTGGTCCGCCTCGACCCCGAACCCATGGCCGGAGAAGAAGAACAAGACGGTGTCCCCGCTTTCGACGGTCTTGAGGAACGCGCTGAACTCCTTCTCGAACGCATCCCGGTTCTTGAGGTCGGTGACGACCTTGATGTTCTTCTTGTCGAAACCGACCTCCTCGAGGTCCTTCGCCAGGTCCTTGGCGTCGTTCACGGTGCGGTCGAGGCGCTGAATGAAGCCGTCGCTGTAGCGCTCGATGCCGACCAGGAAGGCACGGCGGGTCTCCGCCGCGCGACGGCGTCGATGCGAGCGACAGCGCCGCGATCAGGGCAGCCGCCCAAGCCAGGGCACCCGCCGAAAATCGGCGTTTTGGCGCGCCCCTGCCCAAGCTGGCCATGCCCGAGAACACCAGTCGTTTCAAAGAAATATTATGCCATCGCCGCATCTGGGTCACAAGCTCCATGCCGCTCACGTTCCGGCTAGTTGCGCAGCGTCCGCGCCACCCGGAAGCCGATTTCCGCCCGCCGTTCGCCCAGCCACCTCCCAGCTGCGCTTGGCCGACCGCAGGTCCTTGGGCTCGTCCGCCCAGGAGCCGCCGCGGATCACGTGGCTGTTGCAATCTCCCGTTGTCCGCGCCGCGCCGTCATTGCGGCAGGCCGGCGAGACTGGCGTTCCAGCAATCCTCCACCCACTCGCACACGTTGCCATGCACATGCAGGAGGCCGAACGGATTGGGCTCGGAGGCGTCGGTCGCGACCGTGCGCCGGGGCGGCTGCGCCTTGGCGCTGCCGTCATAGGAATAGCGCCAGTCGTAGTTCGCGCGCGCCGGCGAGATGTCCTTGCCGAACCAGAACGGCGTCGAGGGGCAGGACGGGGACGTGCAGCCGCGCGCCACATATTCGCGTTCCGCCTCCGACAACAGCCGATAAGGCGCGCCGGTCTTTTTGCGAGAGCCATTTGACGTAGGCTTGGGCGTCCGTCCAGGACACGTTGATCACCGGCCGCTTGCCGGCACCCCAGCCGTAATCGCCGGGCCGATAGGCGTTGCAGCCGCCTTCGGCCACGCAGGCGAACCATTCGTCGAACGAGACCTCCGAGCGGCCGACCGCAAAGGCCTGGCCGGATGGCGATCTGCTGCTGCGGGCCTTCATCGGGGCCCCGCTGCGGCTCGCTCGCGGGCGACCCCATGGTGAAGGAGCCCGCCGGCATCGTGACCATGACGGGGCAGCCATCGCATTCCTTGAAGCTGTCCTTGGGCTTGAGCGCCCGCTCCCGCTCCGGCGCCAGCGGGCCGACCGGCACGGCGAGCGCCGGGGCGGCCGTCGCGGGCGGCGTCAGGGCGGCCATGCGCTGGCGCTCCGCGTCGGCCCGCGCCGCCTCCTGCTCGAGCGCGGCGATGCGGGCTTCGGCTTCGCTCTTATGGCTGCCTTGCGGAAATTCGTCCGCGAACTGGCGTAACGCGCGCACATCGGTGGTGCTCTTGAGGTAGCCCCACGCGATCTCATCGGCGGCGGGTCCGGCGGCAACCGGCGCCGATACCGCCCCGCCCGGCGGGACGAAGTAGAAGGCGCCGTCGATCGGCGAGCTCGACACCCAGGGCTGCTGCACGCCCTTGGTAGCGCGCTTCACCTGCAGGCCGATCTGGTTGAAGGCATCGAAAATGCCGAGCCCCGGTTTGCGGATGGTGTCCGCGAGCGCCCGCGCATAGGGACTGTTGCCGTCGGCGCCGTCCTGCGCGACGCTGCCCGGCTGGGTCGCAAACGAGATCAGCGTGCCTTCCGGGGCCTGCATCTGCGCCAGCCCGCCGCCGGTGTCGCGCATCCGGTCGTTCTCGGCGTCGCGCGCGCGACCGACCGCGAGGCTGCGCCCACCGAACGGATTGTTGCGGCAGGCGTCGAGGATCACGATGTTGAGCCTGGTGCCGGCGCCTTCCATCTGACGCAGCACCAGATTGGTGTCGAGCATCTGGAAGTCGACGTCCGCCTCCTTGGTCGGATTGGCATCGACCGGAATGAGGTAGTTCTCGCCGCGCACCTGGACGCCGTGGCCCGCATAGTAGAAGAGCCCCACATCGGCCCCCGCGAGCGCCGCCCCGAAGGCCTGCACGGTCCGGTCGAAGGCGGGCTTGTCGAGATCGAGCTGGGCGCCGCCGCCCACCAGCGTGAAGCCGAGAGCCCGCAGCGTGTCGGACAGGAGCTTGGCATCGTTGGCCGGATTATCCAGCCGCCCGACATTGCGGTAGGCCGAATTGCCGATCACCAGGGCGACGCGCTTGTCGGCGAAGGCGGGCGCCGAGATGGTGCTCGCGAGCAGCACCGACAGCCACACAAGGACCCCCAATCGACGCATTTGCGGACGCCTCTCAGCCTGGTGTGGGACTTGCTGGTGTGGACTCGGGTGCCTTCAGGGTTCGCGCCAGTCGCTTCAGCGCGCTGGAGTGGGATTCATCCGGAATTTTTCACGTCTCGGCCGACGTCTTCAAGCACAATTCGCGCCACCAGGCTACCGGCGGCGGCGGGTGCGGCGCCTTAATTTTTGGTCATGCGGGGGTTAATATTGCCATGAGCAGCGCTGCGCAGGAATTGAGCAGCCGCACGCCGGCTTGCGCGTGGTTCGGCGCCCGGCGATCATGCGGGTTCCGGCCGGTCCGAGGCGGACCGGCGCCGGATTGGGGCTGATGGCCGATTATTTCATTTCCTATACCAGCAGCGACCGCGACTGGGCCCAGTGGATCGGCAAGGAGCTCGAGGCGCTCGCCCATACGCCCCACATCCACGAATGGGAGATCAAGGGCGGCGAGGACATCTATGCCTGGATGGAGGCGCGCCACGATGCCGCCGATCACGTGCTCTGCGTCGTCTCGGACGAATACCTGAAGGCGCCCTACTCCACCCTGGAACGCAACGCCGCGCTGTGGCAGGCCGCCAAGAAGCGCACCAGCTTCGTCTTGTTCGTGGTGGTGAAGCCGTGCCGGCTGCCGACGCTCATCGATCATATTCGCCGCTGTGAGCTGTTCGGCGTGCCCGAGGATGCGGCGCGCACGCGGTTCCGCGAGTTCATGAGCGCGCGCGAGGCGCCCGCGATGGCCGCCTTTCCGGGCAAGGTGTTCGCGGTGTCCAATATCCCGATCCGGGTGCCGACCCATTTCATGGGCCGCGACCACGAGCTCGCCGCCATCGCGGCGGCGCTCAAGACCGCCTCCGGGTCGGGGGCGATCGCGACGCTGCACGGGATGCGCGGGGTCGGCAAGACCACGCTGGCGGCCTCCTATGCGGAGCAGCACCGCGGCGACTACCGGGCGACCTGGTGGATCAGGGCGCAGACCGAGGCCGGCATGCGCGCCGATCTGGTGGCGCTCGGGGTGCGGCTGGGCTGGGTCGGCGCCGACGACAAGGAGGAGCCCGCGCTTTCCGCCGTCATGGAGCGGCTGCGGCACGAGGGCGAGGGCATCCTGCTTATTTTCGACAATGCCACGGATGCCAATGCGCTCAAGCCCTACCTGCCGCCCGGCGGCGGCTGCCAGGTGCTGGTCACGTCGAACGCCCAGGCTTGGCGCGGGGTCGCGGCTCCGGTCGAGATCCGGGTCTGGCCGAAGACGGTCGGCGCCGACTACCTGGTGGCGCGCACCGGCCGCGCCGACGAGCGCGATGCCGCCGAGGCCTTGTCGGAAGCGCTCGGCGGGCTGCCGCTGGCGCACGAGCAGGCGGCCGCCTATTGCGAGCGGCTGGAAAAATCGCTGGACGACTACCGCAAGCGTTTCGAGGGAGCGCCGGCGCGGCTGCTCGACGACGATCGCGACGCTCCGGCCGAGTATCACGACCGCCTGACGGTGGCGAAGACCTTCGGGCTCGCCATCGAGGAGGCCGCCAAGCTCCATCCCGCGGTCGAGCCGCTGATCGTGCATGCCGCGCTCTTGGCGCCGGAGCCGATCCCGCTGTTCCTGTTCGAGCAGGGGCGCGACAAGCTCGGCGCGCCGCTGGCGGAGGCGCTGGCCGACGACGGGCTCGACGAGGTCATATCGGCGCTGCGCGCCTTCGCGCTCATCGACCGCGAGACCATCGTGGACGAGCGCGACCCGGCCATCCGCACCGACACGATTCGCCTGCACCGGCTCGTGCGCCAGGTCGCGGCGGCGCGGCGCGTGGGCGATGCGCGCGCGCTGGCGCAGCGCGCCCTCATGGAGGCGTTGGCCGCCGTCTACCCGCCGGAGACCCGCACCGATCCCACGGCTTGGCCGCCGGCGCGCCGTCTCGACGGGCACGCGCTGGCGATGGTCGGCGGCGACGCCGTGCCGCCGGCGGGCGCCGAGGAGCGGGCGAGCGGATTGCTCAACGGGCTCGCCTCCTACCGGCACGGCGCGCTCGCGGCCTACGAGGAGGCACGACCCCTGTTCGAGCGCGCGCTCGCCATCAAGGAGAAGGTGCTCGGCCCCGACCATCCGGAAACGGCGCTGAGCCTCAACAACCTCGCCCTGCTGCTGCAGGACCAGGGCGACCTCGCCGGCGCGCGGGCCTTGCACGAGCGCGCATTGGCGATCCGCGAGAAGGCGCTCGGTCCCGAGCATCCCGACACCGCCGAGAGCCTCAACAATCTCGCCCTCTTGCTGCAGGCGCAGGGCGACCTTGCGGCGGCGCGGCCGCTGTTCGAGCGCGCGCTCGCGATCTACGAGAAGGCGCTCGGCCCGCAGCATCTATCGACGGCGATCAGCCTCAACAATCTCGCCCTCCTGCTGCAAGCCGAGGGCGACCTCGCAGCGGCGCGCGCCCTCTACGAGCGCGCGCTGGCGATCTACCAGAAGGTGCTCGGCCCCGACCACCCCTCGATGGCGGCGAGCCTCAACAACCTCGCCAGCCTGCACAAGTCCCAAGGCGACCTGGCGGGCGCGCGGCCGCTCTACGAGCGCGCACTGGCGATCGACGAGCGGGTGCTCGGCCCCGAGCATCCGGATACGGCGACCGACCTCAGCAATCTCGCCAGCCTATATGAGGCGCAAGGCGACCTGGCGGGCGCGCGGCCGCTCTACGAGCGCGCGCTCATGATCGATGAGAAAGTGCTCGGCCCCGAGCATCCCAATACGGCGACCGACCTCAGCAATCTCGCGCTCTTGCTGCAGGACCAGGGCGATCTTGCGGCGGCGCGACCGCTGTTCCAGCGCGCGTTGGCGATCCGGGAGAAAGCGCTCGGCCCCGACCATGCCCGAACCGCGCAATGCCTCAACAACCTCGCCGCC
The DNA here is from genome assembly GCA_963744275.1 of uncultured Alphaproteobacteria bacterium. Classification (GTDB taxonomy): domain Bacteria; phylum Pseudomonadota; class Alphaproteobacteria; order Rhizobiales; family Xanthobacteraceae; genus VAZQ01. The sequence continues at coordinate 69,454 of CAVUSX010000005.1, read as the reverse complement.
CTGCTCCAGGAAGAGGGTGATCTCGCGGCCGCACGGCCGCTCTATGAGCGTGCGCTGGCGATCTACGAAAAGGTGCTCGGGCCCGATCACCGCAACACCAATCGCGGGCGGCGCAATCTGGCCCGGTTGCTGGTCGCCACCGGTTGCCCGGAGCAGGCCTTGGGGCTCGGCCAATCCGCCCTCGCCGCGCTCGAAAGCGCGCTCGGCCCGGAGCATGCCTGGACCAAGGATGCGGCCCGCGTCACCGCCGACGCGCTCGACGCGCTCCGACGCACCGACGAGGCCGCAGCCCTGCGTGCCCGCTATGCGCTCGGGCAGGACGGCGGCTGAAGCTCTGGTGATCGAATTCGCTGGTCGAATTGCTGATCGAAGGACCGCGCCGGACGCCACGCCGACGCGCGGCAGGGAGCGCTTGCGCGAAGCGCCCCCTGCTAGTCGCGACTTATACGAGGTATGCGCTCAAACCGCGTCTTTGACGGCCTTGACGGGACGCGCCTTGATGAGCTTCCGGGCCGGCTTGGCCTTGAATATCGTCGGCTCTTTGGTGAAAGGATTGATGCCCTTGCGCGCCTTGGTGGCGGGCTTCTTGACGACCACGAACTTTGCGAAGCCCGGCAGCACGAAGGCTCCGGTTTCTTGAGCTCCTTGTAGCCGACGCTCGCAAGCGACTCGATGATGCCCTTGACGTCTTTCCGCGTCAGGGTGCCGGAGTGCTGGTCCGCAATTGTTTGAATGAGTTCTGATTTCGACATTTGCTTCATGCTGATGACCTTTCTCGAATTACACAGGGATTAGAGCTGTTCGGCCCCGTGTGCGCAAGGAACAACAAGCACCGAATCATGCCTGATTCCAGGGAAATCTAGCGTCATTTCCGGAGAATCCATGATTTTTCCCGGGGAATCTCCGCTTCCGGGGCCAATTGCGCCCGCCGCGAGCGGGAATTCGCGTACCGCGTTGCCATCGATCGGGGGCGAGGTCGCGCTCCGATCGAGGCGAATCGGCGGCATTGCGCAAGCGCGAATCAGCCGGGATCGTCCCTCCAGGCCCACCAGGACCGCCGGTCACGCCTGGTTGCTGAGCCTCAGCATCAGCCGTGCCTCGAAGCCCTGCTCGCGGCCGGGCGCCGGCGAGAGCAGCTCCAGGCTGCCGCCGGTCTGGCTCATGATGGTCTCCGCGATGGCGAGCCCGAGCCCGGCGCCGGCGCTGCTGGTCTCGCCGCGGACGAAGCGGCGCTTGAGCCCGGCGAGCACCTGGGCGGGAACCACCGGCCCGTCATTGATGATGCGGATCACGCCCTCCGGCGCGACCTCCACGTCGACGCGCCCGCCGGCGGTGCCATGGTTGGCGGCATTGTCGATGAGGTTGCGCACCACGGTGGCGAACGCGTCCATGTCCATCCGGGCCATCAGGGTGGCGCCGGCCGGCTTCACATAATGCAGCCGTTCCGGCCCACCGAGCCGTTTGGCGCAGTCGTCGACCACCAGATCCAGAACCGCGATGAGATCCACATCGCGGTCGCCGCGACTGACACCGGCGTCCGCCCGCGACAGCTGCATCAGCTTCTCGGCCAGGCCCGAGAGCCGCTTGAGGGTCGCCTCCACGTCGCGGGCCCGACGGCGATCGTCGGGGTCGCGCAGCTCGGCGATCATGCGCTGGGTCCGGGCGAGCGCGCCCGCGATCGGGGTGCGCAGCTCATGGGCGCTGTTGGCCGCAAAGGCGCGCTCGGCATCGAGCGCCGCGCGCAAGCGCTCCACCAGGCGCGCGACCGCGTCCGCAATCGGCCGCAGCTCCGCCGGCTGGTCCGAAATATCCAGCGGCGCCAGGTTGTCGCCGCTGCGCGTGGCGATGTCGCCGCTCAGCCGCAGCACCGGCTTCATGGCGCCGCGCACCGCGAGCCAGATCGCGAGCGCATTGAGCGGAATGAGCGCCAGCAGCGGCCACAGCATGGCCTCCACGCCGCCGAAGGCGGCCTCCCGGCGCCCCTTGGTGGTTTCCGCCACCGTGATGGTGAGGCCGGTGGTCTCGTCCGTATCGGTGAACAGCCGATAATCCCCGACGGTGCTGAAGCCCGGGCTGGGGGTCACGTTATAGGGCTTCAACGGCGCATCATGGGTGCGCATCACGATGCGGCCGGAGGCGTCGCGCAGCTGGAAGCTCAGATACTCGTTGCGGCCTTCGATGAAATGATGGATGGCGCGCGCATCATGGCCTTCGTGCCCCAGCGCGCTGTCGGCGGCGAGCGGCAGCAGGCGCTGGGCCGATTCATGCAGCGCGTGGTCGAAGGCCTCGTTGAGCTCGTGATAGGAGATGTAGCTGGAATAGGTCGCCGCCCCGCACCACAAGATCGTCGTCCCCAGCGTCAGGCCGAGAATGAGCCGCGCCGTGATGGAGGGGAATATCGCGAAGCGATGGCGCATGGTCAGGCGCCGACCTTGTAGCCGATGCCGCGAACGGTCTTGATGGCCTCGCGGCCCAGCTTCTTGCGCAAACGGCTGACATAGACCTCGACCGCATTGCTTTCGATCTCGGCCCCGAATTCATAGAGCGAATCTTCGATCTCGGATTTGGCGATGATCGCATTGGGACGCCGCACCAGCCGCTCCAGCACCGCCCATTCGCGCGCGGTCAAATCCACCGGCCGCCCGGCGACGCTGATGAACCGCCGCGCCAGGTCGATGTCGAGGTCGCCCAGCCGCAGCAGCGGATTGGGATTGCCGCCATAGCGGCGCGCGACGGCGGTGACGCGGGCGGACAACTCGCTCAGATCGAACGGCTTGACCAGATAGTCGTCCGCCCCGCTGTTGAGGCCATCGATCCGTGAGGCGATCTGGTCCATGGCGGTGAGGATGATGACCGGCACGGCGCTGCCGCCGCGGCGCAGCTCGCGCAGGAGATCGAGCCCGCGGCCATCGGGCAGGTTGAGGTCGAGCAGCACCAGGTCGTAGGGCACGGTCGCCAGCGCATCGCGCGCCGCATCGATCCGCTTCATCCAGTCGACCCCATAGCCGAACGACGCCACATGCTCGCGCACCGCTTCGCCCAGAACGTGATCGTCCTCGATGACCAGAACCCGCATAGACGACCTCTTCTCGACCATCCCTACCCCGGCAGGCTGACGCGAACCTGAACGAAGACCCGACCGGCTTTCAGGTTGCCGTCAGGTCGACCGGTTAGGGATACGCCCATCGCAGGGTTCCTGCTGATTTTTCGCGCGAGGCAAACGATGAAGCCGTGCATCCGCCTTCCTACCCTCGTCCTGTCGGCGGCCGCCGTCTCGGCCGCAGTGGCGCTCGGCTCGGCGCAAGCCGCGGGCTGGCTTCCCTCCGGGCTCTTGTCGCGCCTGACCGGCGCGGCCGGCCAGCAGGCCCCGGCCGCCACCGCGCCCGCCGGCACCGCAGCCGGCACCGGCGCCCCGCTGCAGCTGGCCGCCGGCGGCCGCTACCGTGACGGCAGCTTCACGGGGCCGGCCTACAACACCTATTACGGTCCGGTGCAGGTGCAGGTGACCATCCAGGACGGACGCGTGGTCGCGGTCGATGTGCCGGTCTATCCCGCCGATCGCCGTGCCAGCCAGCGCATCAACGGCCGCGCGCTGCCGGCGTTGGAGAGCGAGGTGATCAGCGCGCAGAGCGCGCGCGTGAACATCATCTCCGGCGCCACGCTGACCAGCGAGGCCTATCTGCGCTCGCTCAATGCGGCGCTCGGCGACGCGGGCTCCTGAACGATCATGCGCGAGACGCGCCTCCTGATGGGCATGCCGATCACGGTGGAGATCGTCGGGCGCGCGCCCGAGCGCCTGCTCGAGGAGGTCTTCGCCTATTTCGCCGCCGTCGATGCCCGCTTCAGCGTCTTCAAGCCGGACAGCGAGATCAGCGCGCTCAATGCGGGCCGCATCGCGGCTGGCGATGCCAGCCCCGAGATGCGGGAGGTGCTGGGGCTCGCGGAACGCACCAAACGCGAGACCGACGGCTATTTCGAGATCCGGCGTGCGGACGGGCGTCTCGATCCCTGCGGCATCGTCAAGGGCTGGGCCATTCGCAACGCCGCCGACCTGATCCGGCGCTCCGGCGTGCGGGATTTCTTCGTCGATGCCGGCGGCGACATCCAGACCGGCGGCAAGAATCCGGACGGCGAGGACTGGACGATCGGCATCCGCAACCCGTTCAACGAGCGGGAGATCATCAAGGCGGTGACGCCGAAGGGCCGCGGCATCGCGACCTCCGGCACCTATGTGCGCGGCCAGCACATCTACGATCCGCGCCGGCCCGGGCGGCCGATCGAGGACATCGTGAGCCTGACCGTGATCGGGCCGGACGTGCTCGAGGCCGACCGCTTCTCGACCGCCGCCTTCGCGATGGGCAAGGACGGCATCCACTTCGTCGAGGAGCTGCCGGGCTTCGAGGGCTATGTGGTCGATGCGCGCGGCATCGCCACCCAGACCAGCGGCTTCAAGAACTTTGTGATGCCGTGAAGACGATCGCCGGCAACATCATAGGCAGATCATGAACAATATCGTGGACTACGCTCTCAACCGCATCACCATGTACCGGCTGGCGCTCTATTACGTGGCCGGGCTCGTGGCGGTCGCGCTCGCATTGGGTTTCTTCAAGCTGGTGCCGCCCGATCCCACCGCGCTCGCCTTCTCGCTCCTGCTCATCACCGCGGTGTGCTGGGCCACGAACCGGGTTTTCGCGCTCGTCCTGCGGGTGCCGGCCAATACGGAATTGGTCTATATCACGGCGCTCATCCTGGCCCTGATCCTGCCGCCGGCCACCGCCGCCGACCTCATGAGCGTCGGCGGGCTGGTGCTGGCCTGCGTGGTGGCGATCGGCTCGAAATTCGTGCTCGCGATCGGGCGCAAGCATATCTTCAATCCGGTGGCGATCGGGGTGGCCGCCTCCGCGCTGCTGCTGGACCAGCCGGCGACCTGGTGGGTGGGCGGCAATCTCACGCTGCTGCCGTTCGTCCTCTTCGGCGGCCTCCTGGTCGTGCGCAAGCTGCAACGCTTCGACATGGTCGGGACTTATGTCCTCGCCAATCTGGCCGTCACCCTCGCCACCTCGTCGGCGGGCCGCTACGGCGAGGCGTTCACGCAATCGCTGCTCTACTCGCCGCTGCTGTTCGCCGGCTTCGCCATGCTGACCGAGCCGCTCACGGCGCCGCAGGCCAAGGGGCCGCGGCTCGCCTACGGGGCCATCGTCGGCGCGCTCTGCTCGCCCAACATTCACCTCGGGGATTTCTATCTCACGCCGGAAATCGCCCTCCTGGTCGGCAACGTGCTTCGCCTATGCGGTCAGCCCCAAGGGCCGGTTCCGGCTCACGCTGGTGCGCATCGAGAGGATGACGTCGGGCTGCTACGACTTCATCTTCAAGCCGGATCGCAAGCTCGATTTCCAACCCGGGCAATACCTCGACTGGACGCTCGACGTGCGCAACCCGGATGATCGCGGCAACCGCCGCACCTTCACCATCGCGTCGGCGCCGAGCGACAGCGAGGTGCGCCTGGGCGTGAAGTTCTACCGCAGCCCGAGCGCCTTCAAGCGCTCGCTCTCCACCATGAAGCCGGGCGACGTGATCTATGGCTCGCAGCTGGCCGGCGAGTTCACGCTGCCGAAGGACCCCGCCACCAAGCTCGCCTTCATCGCCGGCGGCATCGGGGTGACGCCGTTCCGCAGCATGGTGCAGGACATGATCGACCGGCGCGACCGCCGCCCGGTCGTGGTTCTCTACGGCAACGACAAGGTCGACGAGATCGCCTATGCGGAGGTGTTCGATCGGGCCGAGCGGGAGCTGGGCATCAAGACCGTCTACGCGGTCACCGAAGATCGGGCGCTCGGATCCAACATGCACAGGGGCTTCATCGATGCGGCGCTGATCCAGCGCGAGGTGCCGGATTTCAAGGAGCGGATGTTCTATATTTCCGGTCCGCGCGCCATGGTGCTGCGGTTCCGCAGCGTGCTCAAGGAGCTGGGCGTCGCCCACTCCCGCATCCGGGAGGATTACTTCCCGGGCTTCGCCTGATCCTACAGCGACTAACGGGCGCTATTTCTTCAGGCCTTTGCGGAACATCCGGCCGAGCCGGAAGGCGTTGTCGGTCCAGTCGCCCTTCGGGGCGGGCGGCGCCGTGGATTGCTTGAGCTCCTTGACCTGCCGCACGCCGCGGCCCAACCGGAACAGCATATCGCTCCAAGGCCGCGGCGGGGTTGCGGCTGCGATCTTCCCGAGCTGCCGCTCCAGACGCGTCTTGAGGGCCTGCGCATTGGCGCGCTCGTTATCGGTTACGGCCGGATCCATGAGAACGGCGGCAAGGGCGCGCAGCTTGCGACGAATGGCCTCGGCCGACCATGCGTTCTGGGTTACAGGCAATGGCCACATCCTACGATCGAATTGCGCCGGCTGACGGCATCCAGCTGGGGCCAACCTAGCGCATCCGCCGCCGCTTTACCAAAGCCGCGATTGCCGCATCGGCTAGCGGGCGACCGCGACGCGCCTGGCCGCCAGGCTGGCGGCGAGTTGCCGCCCGAGGCGGATCATCGGCACCTCGACCAACCGATAGGTGATGGACGAAATTCCGACGCTGAGCGCGACCGCGGCGCCGAAGACCGCCGCGAAGTGCAGCCAGCCCGGCACCGCCGGCCCGAACGCGAACAGAGGAGCGAGCAGCCCGAGCACCGCGAAATGCCAGAAATACGCGCTGTAGCTGACCTTGCCGACATATCGGATCGCCGGATTGACGAGGAGGCCGCCGCCGCCCTTGGCCAGACACCAGGTGCACAGCGCGAACGGCACCGCGTAGACCATCGGCAGCACATAGGTGGTGTGGGTCAGGTAGCGGTGCAGCGCCGTCGCGACGAACGGAATGGCCACCATCGCGGCGAGCGAGACGGCGAGCCCCGCGCGCAGCACGCTGCGGCGTGCCGGTCCCGGATACGCATCCAGCAGATGAAAGACCAGCATCCCGGCCAGAAAGGCCGGAAATTGGTTGGGGAACGACTGGAAGGCGAATTCATCGACGAGCTCGCGATCGAGCTCCGGAAACAGCCAGCCAAAATGGACGAGGGCCGCCATGAGCAGCGATAGACACACCGCGGCCACCAGCGCGAATACCGTCGTCGTCCACGAACGCAGCGCCACGACCAGCAGCGGCAGCAGAACATAGAATGTCATCTCGTCGGCGATGCTCCAGCCGCCCGGCACGATGCTGCGCATGGTCAGCGGATGCAGCCCGTGGGTGAATGTGGCGCTCGCCAGGACATTGGGCCACGTGATCGCCAGCGGTGGCCAGAATACGATCGGCAGCCCGGATACCTGCACGGCGACGAAGAACGCGCTCATCAGCCAGAACATCGGGCCGATGCGAAAGAGGCGGCGAACGTAGAACGGCAGGACGCCGTCGCCGCGCTCGTGCCAGGACAGCATGAGGGTGAGCGCGCTGACCACGAAGAACAGCTGGACGCCGCGCGCGCCCTGCTCGGCGAGGAGACGCAACGGCCATTCCAGGTCGGGGACCGCGATCGACGCATGCACCGCGACGACCCCGAGGATCGCGTAGCCGCGCAGCGCATCGATATAGTCGAGATGCCTGGTATCCGCCGCCAAATTCTCCCTCCCCGGTCCGGTCCGGCAACCTAGCATAGCTTTCGGCGAAGAAACGTCCCGTCATGCCCCGTTCTGAGACGAAGCCTTCGCGAGCCACGACTTGCGGCTGGTAAGCTGTGTGGGCGGGGATCGAGGCAACCCTTACTTCCGTCGGCTCGCGCTCGACCCTACCAATGCCCCTTCCGGCGGTTCCAGGCGTAAAGCAGATCGGCGAACCGATCATATCCCAGCCGCGCAATCGGACGGATCACCGGCAAGCCGAGCAACCGCCCGAGCCAAGCCTCGCCCGGCGTTCGCAGCCAAATTGCGATCGCGCAGTCGGCCCCGACATACAGTCGGCCGTCCGCGTCGACCGCATGCAGCCGGCGACGCACGTCCTCGACCCCGACACCGAATCCGGACAGCGCATCGGGCGCGAGACCGATGTCGCGAAACTCGATCGCGCCGGCCCGGGCCGCCCGCACGAGGCGGCTGCGCTGCCATTCGATGCCGGCATTGCAGACCGGGCATTTGGTATTGTACCAGACCGTGAGTTTCGGATTCATGCCCTTCCCGACCTCATCGCCGGGTCCATCGTCGCACCATGAATTTGCGATCCCAATACGAAATTTGGCGAACAGATGAATTGATGAGAGGGCTGTCGCGCGTCGCCCCTGCGCGCGCTGCGGCGGGCAGCGGGTCACCGAAAGCGGAGATCGCCGCCGCGCATCTCCGGCGACCGCACCGGCGAGCCGGCGCGAAACCCACATCATCGATCTCGGTTGTACGGACTGGAGCGCGGCGGACGGACTTATGACGTCAATGATGATTCGCCGGCTTCCAGCAGCTCCGCCGACGCCAGCCACTTCGTCCAAGTCGCTGTCAGCGCAACCATGGAATCGTCGAGAGTAGCAGCCAAGCCCGTCAAGGCATGGATGTCGGAACCTGCCGGCACGCCATTGAGCGCCCACAGCCATTGCGACTCGGGTCTGAGAGCGGCTTTCCTTTTGTAGATTTGGCCGACCTGCAACTCGCCATGCAAGACATTGTAGTCGTCTGCCGACTCGGCTCTCGGATTCAGCACCAGGGACATGATGGCTCGGCCGGGGGCTTCGCGGGCACCGGGGAATGGTGAGGCTGAAGGCCCTGCGATCGTAAATTTAACGGCCGCCTGCCCATGTCTGTCAAAAAATGGACACCGTGGGTCAAATACATTCCTGATCGGCCGTGCCGGCGGGGTCTTGCAGTCATCATCTGGATGTAGGGCGAGATCTGGATGCCGGGCGAGCGATACCGCGTACCGCGATACCGCAGCCATCGCGCACGTTGCTACGACATTCGCGGCATGCTCGCCGATGGCGAGACCATCCTTATGCCCGCACCGCAATGATGCGAAGACAATTGCCGCGAGGTCGCACGACTTCTTCCAACACTCCCTGCCCTCACTCCCCGAACTTGATCAGGTCGCTTCGGGTCACCGTCACATTCTTCGTGAGGGCGGCGGGGCCGCCGCCGGCGAGCTGGAAAATGCCGTAAAGCTCGCGGAAGGCGTCTTCCGACGCGGTGCCATCGACCGGCACCACCACCTTGTAGCCGCGCCCGGTGGCGCCGTTGCTGGTGGTGGCGACCGCGCCCTGGGCCGAGGTGCCGGTGATGATCACGGTCTTGACGCCTTTTTCCTTCAGGCCCGCATCGAGGTTGGAACGTATGAACTTGTCGCCGCCGCGCCCGTTCTTGATCATGAAGTCGCCCGGCTTCGGCATGATGCTGGCGTCGACCATGTCCTCGGGTTTCGAGGCTCCGGTCAAATTGTAGACGATCATCATGTTGTGGGCCCGCGCTTCGTCGATGAGCTTCTTCACGATGGGCACGATGGGAACGCAGCGCGGTCGCGCGCCGCAATTGTCCCGCATGAGGTCGAGCACCAGCAGCGCCGTGGTCTTCGGATCCACCGTCGCGGATTTGAGCTCCGGCTTCGGCGGCAGCTTCACGCTGTCCCACTCGGTGGTGATGTCGCCGGCTCCCGCCGGGTGCGCGAGCGAGAGTGTCGCAGCCGCGATCAGCGCGGCGCAGAGTTTGGATGCGGTACGGTTCATGGCAATCCTCCTCGCGGGACCGATCTGGGCCGGCCCCTCCCCGGATCATCCTCTCCTGCCGACGATCGCACCGCAAGCCCGCAGATGCGCGACCAGACCCTGCGCCCGCTTCCGAGGCGGCAGAACTCTCTCAGTAGCGGTAGTCCTCGACCTCGAGCAACGGGAATGCGCTCAGGACATGCGGCGACGAGACCGGCTCCGCGTGGTGCAGATAGGACCGGTCGAGCCCGGCGAACGCGCCGACCCCGAGCAAGCCGAGACAGCGCTGGACCTCATCCTCCAGCAGCTCGAGCAAACGCACGATGCCGGCCTCACCCGCCGCCGCGAGCGCATAGCATTGCATGCGGCCGAGGCCGACCAGATCCGCTCCGGCGGCGATCGCCTTGACGATGTCGCTGCCGCGGCAGAACGAGCCGTCGATCAGGATCTTCGCGCGTCCGCCGACGGCATCCACGATCTCGGGCAATACCTCCATGGAGCCACGGCCATGGTCGAGCTGGCGGCCACCATGGTTCGAGACGTAGATCCAATCGACGCCATGCTCGAGCGCGATCCTGGCGTCCTCGGCGGTGGCGATGCCCTTGAGGGCGAGCGGGATGTCGAAGCGATCCTTGATGCGCTCGACCGTGCGCCAATCGAGGGCCGCCTGGGCCTCGTGGCCGGAAGCGCGCCGGCGACCGGCGGTCACGAACCGTTTGGCGATGTCGCGCTCGCGGCGGCTGTAGATCGCGGTATCGACCGTCAGGCAGAACGCAGCATATCCGTTGGCGATCGCGCGGGCGACATGATCGTCCACGAAGGCGTCGTCGCCGCGGACGTACAATTGAAACAGGCGGGTGGCGTCGGGCGCGGCCTCCGCAATCTTCTCGAGGCCCGGCTCACAAACCGAGCTGAGCATATGTGCGACGCCGAACGCCGCTGCGGCGCGCACCACCGGTCCGGCTCCGTCCGCATGGAAGCTTTCCAATGCCCCGACGGGAGCCAGCACGACCGGCAGGCGCAGCCTGCGGCCGAAGTGATCGACGCCGGCATCGATCCGGCTGACGTCGCGCAATACGCGCGGCCGGAACGCGAGCGAATCGAGCGCCAGGCGATTGCGCCTGAGCGTGGTCTCGCTTTCGGTGCCGCCGACGATGTAGTCCCAATCGTTCTGATTGAGTTTCTGGCGCGCCTTGGCGACGATCTCGTGCAGGTTCAGAAATTCCGGCGCGGCCGCCCGGTCATGCGCGGCGGTCGGCTGCGGTGAGCTCTTGTCTGGCATTTTGGAGCCTGGGTGACGGCACTGGCGTGTGACAGATGCGCGGAACGATCCGCATATGATGATCGCCAGGGGGCGTCAATCGCCACCTGCGCGACCAGGCCGCCGCCGTCGCAGCAGCATGCTATGCCTGCAACAGCCGGCGCAGTCCGGACACCGGGCCGAGCCGCTCGAGGTCGCCGACCGCGGCGATGAGCGCGTGGGCGCGATCGGCACCGACGACGGGCGCCATCAGGTCGAGCGCCTTGGCCTCGACCTCTCGTGCATCCATCGGATTTCGCGCCGTGCCGCGCACCACCTGGGTTCGACGGCTGAGCGAGCGCCCGTCCGCCGTCTCGATGCGCACGATCGCCTGGCGCGCCGGCACCGCCATCTGCAGCTCCTGGCTCGGCACCAGCTCGACCAGCTTGCGGACCGCGAGCACCTTCGGATCGCTCATGCGCGCCACGTCGTGCACGCTCGCGAAGGTGGCGCCGCGGTCGACGATCATCAGCGCGACCAGGTGCTGCAGGCAGAGATCCGGGCTCGAGCTGTTGTCGACGATGCGTACGCTCGCGGTCGGCATCTCGACGCTGACGTGCCTGATGTTGTCGGCGCGCACGCCGGGATCCTCGAGCAGCGTCGCGAGCAAATCGAGCACCGACTGCAGCGGTGCTCCGACGGTCCATTTCTTGATCGTCGTGCCGAAGACGGCGTAGCTCGACCCGAGCTCGGCGAGGAGCTTCTCGGGCGCCGGCTTGTCGGCCAGCGCCGTGTAGATGTTCTCGGCGCCGCTGAAGGGGTCCTCGACCGCCGAAAATCCCATCGCCACCATGGTCGCCGCCATGACGCCGTTGCGAGCGCCCATCCCGCCGAAATCGAACGCCTTCTCGACGTGCTCGCGGTCGCGCGTCCAGAACCCGATGCCGGAGGCCTGTTGCGCCGCATAGGACAAGGTGTGACGAACCTGCCGTGGATCGAGGCGCAGCATCGCGGCGGCGGCGGCGGCGGCGACGAAGGTCGTCATCAGGCAGGACGGGCTGTGTTGACGCGATCCCTGTCCGACGCCGAGCGCGGAGACCATCCGGGCGCCGACGTCGTAGCCGACCGTCACCGCGCGCAGCAGGTCCTGACCGCTGCGGCCCGCGAGCTCGGCCGTGGCCAGCGCCGCCGACACGGCGCCGCAGCCGAGATGAACCGGCCCGATCGGATTGGTGTCATCGGTTTCGTCGGCATGGGCCGCCATGGCGTTGGCGAGCGCCGCATTGACGGCCGACGTCACGATGGAGGTGCCGATCACCATCGCCTGCGGCTTGCCGCCGAGGCTGTCCACATAGCGGGCCGCGAGATCTCCGGGCTTGAGACGCGAGCCGGACACCATCGCGGCGAGGGTGTCGAGCACATGCAGCTTGGTCCTGGCGACGACCTCGGCCGGCAATGCGCGATCGAGCGCCCCCGCCACATAGTCCGCGAGCGCGGTCGTGGCCGGGGAGACCGAGACCGCATCACCGGCGGCTTCCGGGCGCCGTCCGGCGCGGGAGCGTTGTTCAGCGCCGGAGCGGCCGCGGTCTGCGCATGCAAGGCCGCGGCCGGAATGGCGCTCGACAAGATTGCAGCGCCGCTCGCATTGATCAGCCAACGTCTCGTGTGATCCGCCTCATCGCGCATTGCGACCTCCACGGGCTCGATGCGACTTGGGGGCGCGATCATACGCCGAACTGTCGGATCGTGTCTGCGCTGCAGCCTGTCCGCGCCTGGTGCCCGGCCCGCGGCTGCTGCGCAGCCCGGGCGCTTCGTGGCCGCTGCGCGCCACGTACTCCCGTTAGCCGCCGCCGTACGGGTCGGACCCTCCGTCCCGAGCTCCAGCACCCGGTTCGAGAGCCCGGCCAGGAACTCGCGATCGTGCGACACGAACAGCATGGTCCCCTCGAACTCGGTCAGCGCCGCGATCAACATCTCCTTGGTCGCGATGTCGAGGTGGTTGGTCGGCTCGTCCAGCACCAGAAAGTTGGGCGGGTCGTACAGCATCCGTCGCCAGCACCAGACGCGCCTTCTCGCCGCCCGACAGCATGCGGCATTTCTTCTCCATCTCGTCGCCGGAGAATCCGAAGGCAGCCGGCCAGCGCGCGCAGCGAGCCCGACCGGGCCAGCGGGAACGACTCCTCCAGCGTCTGCAAGACGGTCTCTCCGCCGTCCAGCACCTCCATGGCGTGCTGGGCGAAGTAGCCCATCTTCACGCTGGCGCCGACGCGACCCGCCGGCGTCGGGCTGCGTGGAGCCCGCCACCAGCTTGAGCAGCGTGGACTTGCCGGCGCCGTTGACCCCCATCACCCACCAGCGCTCCTTGCGGCGGATGGAAGATCCAACCCTTTGTAGATGCCCGCTCGCCGTAGCCTTTGCGCACGTTCTTCAGGCTCGACCACGTCCTCGCCGGAGCGCGGCGCCGGCAGGAACTCGAAGACCAGGGTCTTGCGCTGCTTGGGCGGCTCGACCCGTTCGATCTTGTCCAGTTTCTTGACCCGCGACTGCACCTGCGCCGCCTTGGCGGCCCGCGCCTTGAACCGCTCGATGAAGCGCATCTCCTTCGCGAGCATCGCCTGCTGGCGCTCGTACTGCGCCTCGACCTGCGCTTCTCGTTGACGGCCCGCTGGCGCTCGTAGAAGTCGTAGTTCCCCGAGAAGGTCGTGAGCGCCCCGCCGTCGATCTCGACGATCTTGCCCACCATGCGGTTCATGAACTCGCGATCGTGCGAGGTCATCAGGAGCGCGCCGTCGTAGCCCTTGAGAAAGCCCTCCAGCCAGATCATCGACTTCGATGTCGAGGTGGTTGGTCGGCTCGTCGAGCAGCATGGCGTCGGGGCGCATCAATAGGATGCGCGCCGAGCGCCACCCGCATCTTCCACCCGCCGGACAGCGCGCCCACGTCGCCGTCCTGCATCTGCTGGATGAAGCCCAGGCCCGCCAGGACCTCGCGGGCGCGCGCCTCCAGCGCGTAGCCGCCCAGCTCCTCGTAGCGCCCCTGGACGTCGCCGAACCGCTCGACCAGCTCGTCCAGCTCGTCCGCGCGCTCCGGATCGGCCAGCGCCAGCTCCAGCTCGCTGCAGCTCGGTCAGCGACCTCGGAGACCGCGCCCGCGCCGTCCATCGTCTCCGCCACCGCGCTGCGGCCGGCCATCTCGCCCACGTCCTGGCTGAAGTAGCCGATGGTCACGCCGCGATCGATCGAGACCTGCCCATCGTCGGCCGACTCCTCGCCCATGATGAGCCGGAAGATGGTCGACTTGCCGGCGCCGTTGGGGCCCACCAGACCGACCTTCTCCCCCTTGTAGAGCGCCATGGAGGCCTCGATGAAGAGAATCTCGGTGGCCATTCTGCTTGCTGACGTTGTCGAGACGAATCATGTGCCTGGAAAAACTTTCAAGTGCCGGGGTGCGGCCGTCCGGCCATCCGCAGAGGAGAAAAAGCGACGGCGTGCCGTGCCAACAGTCCGTATCTTGGTTCGTTCCGACACCCATCTCTTCGGGCTCGACAGCATCGAAGTGGAGCGCTGGAAGGGATACGCAACCTCGACCCCGGATTTGAGGTCTGGTTATCACGAACCAAATGGAATTCAAGGGAAAGGCCTTGCGACCTCTGCGATCGAGCCAAAAAAATCGGCCCCGGCGCTGCGGCCGGGGCCAGAGGTGGTTGACCAAAACCACGCCGGCAGACTACGCGGCTCGAGCCGTTCCCACAATGCGCTTGCGCGGCTCACCGGCGAATCCGCCCGCGGCGAAGTCGCGCAGGCAGCAGCCGGTCGGAAACCAGATCACCCCACGGCGGAGAGCGAATTGGTCATGGTTTCGCCTTGAAAACCGGGGCACCGCCAAAACTCGAGAGACCGTCAAAAAAAGAAGCCCCAGCACGGATGCTGGGGCCACTTTCACAAATCAGCTCTTCGTAGATTACTTTGCCGGCGCATGCTTGTGCGAGTTGGCGGGAACGTAGCCATACGAGCTGCCGGCCGAGCTGTGCAGCGAGCGGTGGAACACCGGATTGACCCCATCCGTGACGACGCCGCCGGGGCCCAATTCCCGGTACCCACCGGTGGTGTCGTTTTCATTGGCCGCAAGAGCCGCGAAAGCCGTGCCGAGAGTGAGGGCCGCCGCAAGAGCGATCTTGGTCAACATTTTTGCTTCTCCATGCTGTGTTTG
Source organism: uncultured Alphaproteobacteria bacterium (assembly GCA_963744275.1). GTDB lineage: Bacteria > Pseudomonadota > Alphaproteobacteria > Rhizobiales > Xanthobacteraceae > VAZQ01. The sequence goes on along the minus strand of CAVUSX010000005.1, from coordinate 54,352 downwards.
CTGTGTTTCCCAGCAAGACAACAACATGGTGCCGTTTGAGCGCGGGAAAAAGGGTTCAATGTCGTAATCATTTGGAGGCAACGCATAGCCTTCTCGTAAAAATCCTTCGCCAACGATCCAAGCTGTGCAAATCAAGTGCTAAATCTTACAAAACTGTAATTAACTTTCAGCGCCACGGCCGGCCCGTCAGGCCTCCTGCGGACCGCGCATAATTGCCATGCCGGCGGCGAATGATTGCGCGCTTGCGGCTGCCCAAGAGAGCGTACAGCGCGCGTGCCCATGGTGTGGGCGCGATATCGATTGAACCGGTCGCATTGGTTCCCGCCGAATGATCGCCAGCGCGTTGGTCAGCCGCCGGATAGCTGCTTTGGGTCATGAAGAATCATCTTCGGCTTTCCCTGATAGAGAAATATTGTTCCTCTGACGCAGATTGATTTACCGCGCATCGAAGTTTCCGGCGTTCCGAATTTGGGTCGGTCGGTGCCGAAGATGAGCGCCGAGAAGATTTGATTTGGAAACGGCTTGCCGAGGTCGAGAAAGGTCGGCGACTGCGGGGCCTGGGGCAAATACGACGCAGAGGCGACCAGCCCGCACACGGTAGCAGTCTCACCGACGTGGTCGGCTGCTTCCTCGGGATTGAGGGACGCAGCATGCGCCACGACCGGGAATATGATGCAGACCGAAACAATGAACAGGCCTGCCCGGGAGGACGATGCCCAAGTCCGTGCCCAAATCCTTGACCAAGCCCGTTGCGATGGAGACCTGGAATTCATCTGCCGGTCACAACCGTTTTCATGCGCTGGCGGTGGCCATCACGGATCGCGAGCCCGGCCTCGATCTGTAGCACCGCCCGACCCTCCGGCGCCAGACCGCATGCAGCAAGAACCAAGAAATTCCGCATGGAGCCGCATTTTCAGACGGGAAAGCGGGGCTGGGTGCATTCTCACGTAGGTGGAGCGGCATCGGCGGTGCCTATCGGATCGCGCTCTCGAACCGGGTGGCCCCCAGCACCGCGATACCCAGCATGGTCGGGATCGTGATGCGGAACATCGCGAGCAGGCGCGTCCCCGCGATCGGAGCAAGCCACATCTCCATGTCGCGGGCTTTCTTGAGATAGTTGACCCGAAAGGCGCCCGTATTGTAACCGGCGACGGGCCGATACGACATGCCGCAGACGATGCCCGGCCCCTGGTAGCCGGTTTCGGCCTTGATCTTGTCCATGCGCTTGAACGACAGGGCCATGTCGAACCGGTGGGTGCCGTCGAAGATCGGCAGCGTGCGTTGGCAGGCCACTGACGCCAGGATATCCCCGGACCCGGGCACCGGCATCAGACCGGCGGTCAGCGGATCAATCGCGCCGCGGAGATCGGCGGCGGTGACCGGAACGCGGTCGCGGGCGGCGGGAATCGGCGGCTTGGCTTCCACCTCGCTCACGACACCATCGTGAAGCTCCATTCGCACGTCGTCGACGGCGTCGTCCGAGGAGAAATTGGCCACGTAGCTGGTCGGCACGAGATGGTCCTGGCTTGCGGTGCCGTGTGTCGTGGCGGAGAGATCGGGGCCCAGCAGCACGCGCCATATGCCAAAGAGCTGGCCGCTTGATTTGGCCGTGTAGCGGTCCTTCTCGATATCGACGCTCCAGTCGCCGGTGCCGATCTCGATGCCGGCGAGCGAGAGCTTGTAGCGGGCGGTCAGCGTCGACTGCGCGTAGGCCGAGCCGCAAGGCGGACAAAGGAGCGCCAGTGCCGCGACAATGGCGGCGCCCGCTGCTCGAGCCGGCCGCGACGGGCCATGTGGCAAGCGCGCGTCTCCCATCCTCGCGTTCCCCTGCGGGCGGCAGCACGCTTTAAACACGAATTGCCGTCGTGTCACGGGCCGCGGTGTAATCACCGACGCAAATCCCCGCGCGATCAGCCCCGGTTGCTGCCCCGGCTATCGCCGGCGAGCCGTCGTCGAGCGCGTGGGTGACGGCCCGAATGATCGTCGCAGAAACCAATCCGCTACGCGTTGGCCGCCATATCGCCGTTGGCGGGGACGAAGCTGCGCTGGGGCGCGGCGAGGTGCTGATGGCGCTTCAGGATATCGACCAGACGATCGATGTCCTCGCGGCGATGTCCGGCATTCAGCTGGATCCGCAGCCGCGCGGACTTGATGGGCACGGCCGGAAACCGGATGGCGTCGACGTGAATACCTTCGGCCCTGATGGCGAGCGCGAGCTGCTGGGTCCTGCCCTCGTCGCCGAGCCAGATCGGGACGATCGGAGTCTCGGTCGAGACCAGCCGGAAGCTCAGGTCGGCCATGCGCTTGACGAAATAGCGCTGATTGTCCCACAGCCGCTGGCGGCGCTCGGGCTCGTCGCGCACCACGTCGATCGCCGTCGAGATCACCATCGCTTGATCCGGCGGCAGCGTCGCGGTGAACCCATAGGCCGGGCACGTCATCCGCATGATCTCGGTGATCAAGGCATGCGAGGCGACGTAGCCGCCGATGGAGCCATAGGCCTTGCTCAGGGTGGCCATGTAGATCAGCCGCTCGCTGGTGGCGCTGAAATGGTCGAGGACGCCGCCGCCGGAGGCGCCCAGCACGCCGGTGCCGTGGGCATCGTCGACATAGACCATGGCGTCCCACCGTTCGGCCAGGCGCAAGAGATCGGGGATCGGCGCGATGTCGCCGTCCTGGCTGAAGACGCCGTCGGTCACGATGATCTTGCAGGTGGCGTCCGACTGGCGCAGCAATTTCTCCAGATGATCGAGGTCGCGATGGTGATAGCTGTAGCGACGCGCGCCCGACAGGCGCATGCCCTCGCGAATGCTGATGTGGTTATATTCGTCGCTGAAATAGGCGTAGGAATAATCCCGGCTGCTGGAAAATCCGTAGGCGCGGGCGATCTGCGTCGCGCGCGGCAGCGTGGACAGAACCCCGATGTTGGTCAGATAGCCGGTCGCGAACAGGATCGCGTGGCTCTTGCCGTTGGAACGGGCGATCTTGCGCTCGAGCTCGCCATAGAGCGCGAGATTGCCGCCGAGCAGGCGGGAATCGCTGTTGCCGACGCCGTAGGCCTCGATGCCGCGAGTAGCGGCGGCCTTCATGCGCGGGCTGGTGGCGATACCGAGATAGTTGTTGGTGCTGAACGACACCTGCCGGACGTTGTTCACCTTGAATGTCGGGGTCGGGAGACTGTCCACCACCGCCGGATCGTGCGGCGAACGCCAACCGAACCAATCCGCCAACTCTACAAGTTCATTCACCCGATTCACCTCTCGCGTATTCGCCACGGGACCATGTTGGAAATTGTCCACCCAGTGGGCCGAGCACGACCTCGCCCCGAACGGTGGACACGGCAGCTTGTTCGCAGACTTAGAAGATGACCCCGGCCAACCCGAATCGTTGCCCGGCTCGCCAAAACGCCCCTCGATGTTTCCTCGCCCGGCTGCAGTGGGTCGGTTTTCTTGGTTAAGGCATATGCAAGTGCAGCTAAGTCATTTATACTGATTTTATGTCATGTTGCAAACATAAAGGTTCCGCTTGGGCGCTGAAAAAATCGCCATAACCATTGGTTGCACAATGGTTTATACGTATCCTTGCGGCCTTCGGATTTCGTTCGCTTGGACGTAAAATATGAGTTAAGTTCCGGCTTGGGGCTGAGCGCGCGAGGCGCCCCGGCATCGCCGATGCTGGTACATGCAAATCTGTTGGGGTCGGGTCCGTCATGAGTGAGGCGATCGCGCGGGGCTCCGGTTCCGACAAATCTTCGGATTCCAGGCCGCTGATCGCGCTGCGTGGCGTGAGCCGCAGCTATGACGGCGGCGCCATCGCGGCATTGCGCGGCATCGACCTGCAGATCGAGGCCGGCGATTGCCTGGCCATCGTGGGGGCGAGCGGAAGCGGCAAGAGCAGCCTGGTCAACCTCCTGTGCGGCATCGACCATGCCAGCGCCGGGACGGTGCTGTGGCAAGGGCGGGTGTTGCGCACGCAACGGGACTGGGCGCGGCTGCGGCGTCTCGACATCGGCATCGTTTTCCAGGAGTTCAATCTGATCCCGACCCTGACGGCGTTGGAGAATGTCGAGATCGCGCTGTTCGGCCGTGGCCTGCCGGCCCGCAGCGGCTGACGCGCGCCGCGGTCGCGCTCGACCGGGTCGGGCTGGAGCACCGCATGCACAACCGGGTCACCACGCTGTCGGGCGGCGAGCGGCAGCGGGTCGCGATCGCCCGCGCCGTCGTCAATGAGCCGAAGCTGCTGCTGGCCGACGAGCCGACCGGAAATCTCGACAGCGTCAGCGCGGCGAACGTCGCCGATCTCGTGTTCGGGCTGCATCGGGATTCCGGCATGACGGTCATCCTGGTGACCCACGACGAGGCGCTCGCGGCCCGCTGCGCGCGGCGGGTGCGGATCCGGGATGGCGTCATCGTCGAGGATCTGCGCGACACGACCGCCTCCCGATCGAGCCCGCCCGCGGCGACGCCATGAATCTCGTCGGTCTCGCGCTGCGCAATCTCAGGCGACGGCCCCTTCGCGCCGGGCTCTCGATCCTCGGCATCGGCCTCGCGGTCGGCGGCGCGCTCGCCCTGATCGCGTTGTCGCACAGCATCCAGGACAGCTCGCGCGCGGCCATCGACGAGCTGGGCGACGATTTCGTGGTGACGCAAAAAGGCGCCGCCGACATATTCGGCGGCTTCATACCGGAAGCCACCATCGAGCGTGTCGCCGCCATCCCGGGCGTGGCGCGGGTGTCGGGCGAGCTGTTCATGTTCGCTCCCAGCGCCGACCAACGCAGCGTCTTGACCCTCGGCTGGCCCGACGCGAGCTATCTGTGGAAGAAGGTTCCGCTGCGCGCGGGCCGCCTGCCGCAGCCGGGCGAACGTCACGTGGCCGTGCTCGGCGACACCGCGGCGGCATCGCTCGGCAAGAAGCTCGACGACGAGCTCACGCTCATCGGCGAGGATTTCCGTATCGTCGGCATCTCCAATTACACCACCGTCATCAACCGCGGCCTGGTCCTGGTGCCGCTGATCGACCTGCAGGAGGCGAGCTACCGGATGCGGCAGGTCACGGTGATCCACGTCAATGTCGAGCATGGCGCGGCTGCGGTCGCGCCCGCGCGCGTGCGGGCGGCCATCGAGGCGCTCGGCAACCTCACCGCCGCGACCGCCGACGACATGCTCGAGAACGACCGCAATCTCGCCATCCTGGATGCGGTGTCGCTCGCGATCTCGATCATCGCGGTGGCGATGGGCGCGCTCAGCGTGCTGAGCGCCCTGGTGATGGCCATCCAGGAACGCACCCGCGAGATCGGCATCCTCGCAGCGATCGGCTGGAGCAATGCCCGCATCATGGCCTCGATCGTGCTCGAGGGCATGTTGATGTGCGCGACCGGCTGTCTGCTCGGCGTGCTCCTGAGCTTGCTCGCCGCCTTCGCGTTCCCGCACATACCGGCCATCGGCAACCTGATCTCGTTCAAGCCGAGCATCGCCCTGATCGCGCCGATACTCGGCGCGGCCTTCGCGCTGTGCCTGCTGGGCTCGCTCATCCCGGCTTGGCGGGCGATCCGCATGGTGCCGGCGGAAGCGCTGCGGCGCCTGTAACGCGAGGCCGATGGAAGGATCGTGATGCAACCAGCCGCCAGCCGCGTGCGACCCGCACTGTCGCAATTGATCGATCAGCTCAAGATGCCCCATGCGCCCGGGCAGACACACCCCTATCCCAGGCTGCGCAACTTCGTCCTCGACGTGCTCGCCGAGGGCCGGCGCAAGAATATCGTGCACCTCATGCTCGAGGCCGATATCGGCGGGATCACGGAGCGCTTGGCGGCGCGCCGGCCGGGCGGGCAGGAGCTGGTATCGATGACCAGCTACATCGCCAAGAGCTTCGCCTGCGCGATCGAGATCGACAAGCGCGTGCAGGCCTACCGGCTGGGCAAATCGCGCCTGATCGCGTTCGACGACGTCGATCTCGCCTTCATGATCGAACGGCAGTGGGAAGGCGCGTCGATCCCCGTCTTCTACATCGTGCGCGCCGCGCAACGAAAAGGCGCGCCGGAGATCCACCGCGAGCTGCAGGCCGCCCGCACGACGCCGCTCGCGACAAATGGCCCCATGAACGCGCTGGAGACGCAGTTCTTCCTGCTGCCGCGCTTCCTGCGCAAGGCCGTGTGGTTCGTGATCCGGCGCAACCCGTACTGGTTCAAGGACGTGGCCGGCACCGCCGCCGTCACCTCGCTCGGCATGTACGCGTCCGGAAGCGCGGCCGGGATACCGATCACGCCCATGACCTTGACGCTCACGATCGGCACCATCGAGAAGAAACCCGCGCTCCAGGACGGCCAGCTGGTCGAGCGCGAGGTCGTGCATCTGGTCCTCAGCGTCGACCACGACGTCGTGGACGGCGCCCCGCTCATGCGCTTCACCGAGCGGTTCAAGCAGCTGTTGCGCGACGGAACCGCCCTGCAGGAGGCTGGTCCATCTTGAGGGCTGCGAAGAAACCGGTACGCCGCGACCGCCGTCGTGGGGTCGCTTGAATCCGAGGCGCGCAGAGACCTCTTGTCACTTGACCCGGCGGCCTTGGAAAAAGCCCTTGTTGGTCGTGTTCTGCTTGATGTTCGCCGTTTCACCCTGTTCCGCGATATTTTGCGGTTCGGGGTGCTCAGCCGCCGCGTTCTGATGGGGGCTGGTTTCGTCTTTCGGCCCTTTGGGACTGCGATTGGCCGGGGGTATCGGAGGCATATGACTGCTCATCTAGGCACTTTCCGTGGTTCCAGGAGGTCGAACGGGGCCCGGTCGCGGCGCCGTCCCTGAACGGAAAAACCCCGCCATCGAGGTAGCGGGGCTTCCAGACGGGAAAGCGGGGGCTGGGGGGCTTGGGGCATTCCCCGTCCGGGTCGTCAATCGCCCAGGCGAGAAATGGTTCCCTTGCCAGCGCGGTATTCCAACCGGGGCGGCAGCCGAGCCGAGCCCGAACGCCGCATCCCGACCGTCACCAATCTGCTCGCGAGCGCAGCATGAGGGTCCATTCGCCGGAATGCCGGCGGCAGTGGTCGCTGGAGATTCAGAAAATTGCCTCTGCCCAGACGGACCCTCCGGCCCCGTTTGGGCCCCCTTGGCCTACTGACTGACCGAAAGATTTGAGAAGATATAGTCAGCCGGTTTTCCGGCTTGGCCTTCTCCCTCAATTCCCACGGTGCCGCCACCGGCGGGAGCCTGGAGGGCCAGGTTACCGATCGACTGATCGTTTATGGACAGCGCAACGGAATTGCCTTTGGTGACGATGTGGAGCGTATTGACCGCACCAACTCCGGATTTGATGGCTGCACTTGCCATATACGGGATGATGACTTGCCAGCCACCGGCCGCCAGATGACGCGTAACGGCGAAAGTTCCGGACGAGTCGGCAACGCTGAATAGAAAGAAATCGGACAATCCGGTTGCCCAGAAAATCAGACCAGCCGCGTTGCCGGTAGCCGTTTGCGCCGTAATCGTCAGGCTTGCATCCATGTCCGTAAGACTGAAGCCCGGATAGGTCACCCAATTCGCGGCGCTGTCGGATTCGACAATATGTACGGCACCACCCTTCAACATGACGGCGTCGCCCTGAGCGCCGAAATTCAGTGGCCAGGAGGTCAATGGGTCCGATAGCACCACTTGGGCAGCCGGGCAGGTTTGGACACCGGATAGGCAGAGCATGAAGACAGCGCCAACGCCGAACATGGATTTCGCACGCGGATGCATAGTATCCTCTCCAACCGTTACAAACGTGGAAGAGGGTGCGGGAACACATCCGACCGCCGGCCCCTTTCACCCTCCGTCTATTCCATGATCGTAGCATTTGGCTTCTAACGCAAGGCCGGCCAAGCAGCGGCCAAGCGCGCTTCGGCCGGACTGCGGCGAGCGCAGCGTCAAGCTTTGCTTCAAGCTCCCCGGTCAACAATGGGCGCGCACGTAATTTTTTTTCCGGCCTACGCCGCTGCCCGCTCCCACGCTCGGTCGGCCATCGCCATGCGACCGGGCGGAGGGTTGAGGCGCGCGCCGAGCGGGAGGGCGCGGCTATTCTCGGTGGGTGCCGAGATGGCGCAGACGCGACGATCGCGAGCGCGTCCCCACACACCGCTGTAGCGAGCGAGCGGCTTCGCGGCCCTCAATGACGGAAAACGACGAAAGTTTTACCCGTGTCTCCGGAACGGACAACGGTTTTTTTGGCGCGCTCGGAGGGATTCGAACCCCCGACCCCCAGATTCGAAGTCTGGTGCTCTATCCAGCTGAGCTACGAGCGCGGGAACGTCGCCTGAGAAGGGGCGCAGCATACAGCCCGGCCGCCGATTTGGAAGTGCCGCCGCGCGGCTCGGGCGCAACTTGGGGGCGCTGCCGGGCGCTTTTCGGCCGTGCTATGAGGGCCGCGCGACAACCAAATCGGGGACCAAGATGGCTCAGAGGGAACCCTCGCCGTTCACACGGCTGATGGGCATACAGATCATCAGCTGGACGGCGGAGCGCACCGAATCCGAGCTGGTCATCCGGGAAGACCTGTGCAACCGCCGCGGCGTCATGCATGGCGGCGCCGTGATGGCCTGGGGCGACACCTTGGGCGGCATGACGGCGAGCGCCGCCTTGACCGAGACCCAGAGCACCGCCACCATCGAGAGCAAGACCAATTTCTTCGCCCCCATCCCCAAGGGGGATACCGCGCGCGCGGTGTGCGTGCCGCTGCATTCGGGCCGCACCACCATCGTGCTGCAGACCAACATCACCCGCAGCGACGGCAAGCTCGCCGCCATCGTTACCCAGACCCAGATCGTGCTGCCGAAGCCCGGGTAATGGGGGCTCAGGCTCGCGGAAAGGCCCCCTCACCCGCCGCGCAACAGCCTACGGCAGCGTGAACATCAGCAAGCGGTCGGTCAGGCCGCCGCCACCGGGCTTGGTCGAGCCGCCGGCGAAATACAGGTTCGGCCCGATCACGCCGGCGCCGAAGCCATGGCTGCCGAGCGGCATGGCGGCGAGCGAGACCCAATTGCCGGTCTTGAGATCGTAGCCTTCGTTCTCGGTGAAGGTGCGGTTGTCGGGCGGCCATTCGCCGCCGTCGACCACGATCATGCCGCGATAGAGCGCCGCCGCCACCGCGCTGCGCGGGGTCTTGAGCGGCGCCGCCGTGCTCCAGCTGTCGGTCGCCGGATCGTATATCTCGTGCATGTCGGTGCGGTCGACCGGGCTGGTGAAGCGGCCGCCGATGACGTGGATTTTGCCTTCCGCCGCCACCACCGCCATATGATCGCGAGCCTTGGAGAGCGGCGCCGCATCCGTCCACTTGTCGGTCGCCGGGTCGTAGACCGAATGGGTGGTGGTGGTGACCTTGTCGAGCCCGCGGCCGCCGAAGACATGAATCTTGTTGCCGATCACCGCCGCGCCGACCGAGCCGAGCGGAGATTTGAGCGGCGCGCGCGCCCGCCAGGTGTTGGTGGCCGGATCGTATTCGAATACGTCGGTGCCGGCTCCCTCGTGCACCGTCTTCACGAAGCCGCCGAAGGTGTAGATCTTGCCGTTGACCAGCGCGAGACCCAGGTGATCGCGGGCGACCGGCATCGGCGCCAGCGAGCGCCAGCGATCGGTCGCCGGATCATAGACCTCGTTGCGTGGCACGGCATTGCTGGCCACGTTGCCGCCGATGGCATAGAGCTTGTTCTCGAACACCACCGCCGCGACCTCGCCGCGGACGCCTTCCGGCATCGGCGCCTTCGTGGTCCAGGTTCCGGGGCCGACCGATTGGGCGCGCGCCGGAGCGAGCGCCGACAAGGCGATGAGAACGCCACCCAGCGCCACGACGGCGCGCCGTGCCATGATTGGACGAAGGCAATTCATGCAAACCTCCCCTGAGCCGTTTTTGAGACTCTTCACGCCGAGCCCTTGATCGCACATTATCATGCCGCGGTATCATGCCGCGGTATTTTAGCGATGCTGGCGAGCCTCGCTCGCGGCGGACGGAGTGATGGAGGACGGCGATGGATGTGCGTGCGGCCGTGGCGTTCGAGGCGGGCAAGCCGCTGCAGGTCGAGACCGTCCGGCTCGACGGCCCCAAGGCCGGCGAGGTGATGGTGGAGATCAAGGCGACCGGCATCTGCCACACCGACGAGTTCACGCTCTCGGGCGCCGATCCCGAGGGCCTGTTTCCGACCATCCTGGGGCATGAGGGCGCCGGCGTGGTGGTCGAGGTCGGGGCGGGCGTGACTACGCTGCGCGCCGGCGATCACGTCATCCCGCTCTATGCGCCGGAATGCCGGCAGTGCCCCTCCTGCCTGTCGCGCAAGACCAATCTGTGCACCGCGATCCGCGCCACCCAGGGCAAGGGCCTGATGCCGGACGGCTCATCGCGCTTCTCGCTTCGGGGCCAGCCGCTGCACCACTACATGGGCTGCTCGACCTTCGCCAATTTCACTGTTCTGCCCGAGATCGCGGTCGCCAAGATCCGCCCGGACGCGCCGTTCGACAAGGTCTGCTACATCGGCTGCGGGGTCACCACCGGCATCGGCGCGGTCCTCAACACCGCCAAGGTCGAGGCCGGCGCCAATTGCATCGTGTTCGGTCTCGGCGGCATCGGCCTCAACGTGATCCAGGGGCTGCGGCTCGCCGGCGCCGACATGATCATCGGGGTCGACATCAATCCGGCCCGCAAGGCCTGGGGCGAGCGCTTCGGGATGACCCATTTCGTCAATCCCAAGGAGGTCGGCGGCGATCTCGTGCCCTATCTGGTCGACCTGACCAAACGCGGCGCCGACCAGATCGGGGGCGCCGACTACACCTTCGATTGCACCGGCAACGTGACCGTGATGCGCCAGGCCCTGGAGGCCTGCCACCGCGGCTGGGGCGAGAGCATCATCATCGGGGTGGCGGGCGCCGGCCAGGAGATCGCCACGCGGCCGTTCCAGCTCGTCACCGGCCGGGTGTGGCGCGGCACCGCCTTCGGGGGCGCGCGCGGCCGCACCGACGTGCCCAAGATCGTGGATTGGTACATGCAGGGCAAGATCGAGATCGATCCCATGATCACCCATACGATGCCGCTTTCCGACATCAACAAGGCCTTCGACCTCATGCATGCGGGCGAGAGCATTCGCAGCGTGGTGGTTTATTGAGCTTGGGGGAATTCGCCACCGCCCGTCCGCCGGGCGGCGCCTGCGGGTGCGGTTGTCTCTTGACATCGAAGCGGGGTGCAAGGAAAATACCTCTGGTTTAGTAGATACTCTGTATCCCGCTGTGGATGTCGAGCCGAAATTTCTGGCGGTGGGTACACGGGGCCGGCGCCTGATCGAAACGAGCGCCGCACGAGGCGAAGCTTGCAAACGACTCGCATACCAGCCGTTCCATAGCGAGGCGCTCCTTCGTCGGGACGCAGCAATATCGCGCTGAGGCCGCCACGCCGGGCGGACAGGGGGCTGCAATGACCAGCAAGAAATTCCATGAAATTTTTGCGCTCGAGGTCGCGGCCATCTCGCAGCGGCGGAAGAAGCATGGGCGGCCCGAGATCAAGCTCGAAGAGGAATATTCCGAGCGTGACGGCACGCCGGTCATGCGGCCGAAGCCGGGCTCGAACGTGGTCGGGCTCGCGCTGTCCGGCGGCGGCATCCGCTCGGCGGCCTTTTGCCTCGGCGCCATACAGGCGCTCGCCACGCGCGGCCTCATCGAAAAAATCGACTATCTGTCGAGCGTCTCCGGCGGCGGCTACATCGGCACCTCGATGACGGCGGCCATGAGCACCGGAGCGGCGGGAGCATTTCCCTTCGCCAGCGAGTTGCGCACCGGCGAGGTGCCGGGCGTCCAGCATATCCGCGACCATTCGAATTATCTGTTTCCGCAGGGCCTGCTCAACATTTTCGGCAACATCGCGGTCTATCTGCGGGGCATTCTCGCAAATGTCATGCTGCTGCTGCCGTTGCTCCTGCTGGCGGCCGCCTTCACGATCTGGTGGAATCCGGATGAGAATGCGCTGACGGACACGAAATCCAAGTTCGCAACATACTTCGCCCACCTGCCGATTACGGTCGATCATTTCGGTTTGACGGCCAATGCGCTGCTCGCCTTCGTCATCATATTGGGGCTCTGGGCGCTATGGCGCTCGACGTTCTGGGGCCGCAATATTTCCGATGTGGGCTTGAGCGCTCGATTTTTCGGCGCGCTCTCGATCGCCATCATGGTCATCGCATTCTGTGAATTGCAGCCATGGCTGCTCGACGGGATGTTCAAGCTCGCGAGAATTCCTCCGACGGCGACCTCTTCTCCAGGGCATCCTCCTGGATCAAGCTGCTCGCCGTCTCGCTGGCGCCGATCGGGACCGTCCTCGGCTTCCTCGGTCGCTTTCTTGCGGATGCCCTCAAACGCAACACGGACAAGCCCGGCTTCGCGGCAACCGCCACCCGGATTGCGGTCAAGCTCGCGATGTATGTGGCCGGAGCAACCGTACCCTTGGCGCTGTGGGCGGCCTACCTCTATCTGTCCTTCTGGGGAATTCAGGAATGCGGCGTTTCGTGCCGGCCGGTCTGGCTGACGAGCCTCGCGGAACGGGTGCCCTTCGCCGGCGGCAGCATTCTGCACCTCTATGTCGTGGTCGGCGTTCCGATGCTGATCATCGGCTGGCTCTTCAGCCCCAACGCCAACTCGCTCCACCAGCTTTATCGCGACCGCCTCAGCAAGGCATTCCTGTTCGATCCGAGCCGGCGCGAGGCGGCGCGCGCCCTGCCTCGCCTCAAAGGAATAACCGGCGCGGAGGCCGACGATCTGTTGCGCAACTCGGATCTCGAGCCACTGAACACTTTGCGTGTCAGCGCATTGAGCCCGGATCTCGCGCCCTATCATCTCATCAACACGGCTTTGAACATCGAGGCCTCGAAGTATGCCAATCGCCGCGGCCGCAACGCCGATTTCTTCATTTTCAGCCCGCTGTTCACCGGCAGCGCTGCGACCGGCTATGTCGAGACCGTGCTGATGGAGAAGGAAATGAGCGGCCTCACCGCCGGCACCGCCATGGCGGTCTCCGGCGCGGCCGCCTCCTCCAATATGGGTTCGGCCACCATCAAGGCGCTGGTGCCGACGCTGGCGATCCTCAACGTCCGCCTGGGCTATTGGATCACAAATCCGGCCGCGGTCGCCCGCACGCTGAAGAAGGCATGGCCGTTGCGCCTTTTCGATAAATTCTACTTCGTGAAGGAGCTGTTCGGCCTGCTGACCGAGGACAGCGAAACCGTGTATCTCACCGACGGCGGGCATATCGAAAATCTCGGCCTCTACGAATTGCTGCGCCGGCGCTGCAAGCTGATCATCGCGATCGACGCCGAAGCCGATCCGGACATGTCGTTCGGCTCGCTGGTGACGCTGGAGCGCTACGCGCGCATAGACTTCGGCCTTCGTATCGGTCTGCCATGGGCGGCGCTGCGCGACACCAGCCGGGACGCTTCCGCGGAAATCCTCAAGAGCGGCGGCCTGCCCCCCAACCAGGCGCCGCACGGACCGCACTGCGCGCTCGGCACGATCTACTATCCCCGCAAGGCGGGAGAGACGGACGACACCAACAGCACCGGTGTGCTGCTCTACATCAAGGCTTCGTTCACGGGCGACGAAAACGACTATGTGGTCGACTACAAGCGGCGCAACCCGGACTTTCCGCACGAGAGCACGCTCGATCAGCTGTTCACCGAGGAGCAGTTCGAGGTCTATCGCGACCTCGGATTTCACGCCGTGAACTCGGCGTTCAACCGCACCGACAAGGTCGCCATGAACCCGGACCCTGCGGCTTGGCAGGGTCCGGCATCAACCATCCCGTTGGAGCACCAACTGTGGGCCATCCTGGCATGAGAGGAAGGCGAGGCCGACGGCGCTCCTGAGGCCGGCGTGGCCTCGGTATCAGCCGCCCCGGACGATCACAAACTGCACGCGCACGCGCGTTTGCCTGGCATGAGCGGCGGAAATCTCAACCGGTCGAGGTGAAACCCGGCTCACGATCTCCATGAGTATTACAGAAATACGACAGTCGCCGCGCTCGAGAGCGCCGGCCGCATCAATCGCGGCTGTTCTGCAGCTGCGGCGTGTCGCCCCCACGAGCGCTCGAACCGGCGGTTTGCTCGATCGGTGGATCGCTTTCCCGGTAATGCTCGGCCGCCGCGCCATATGAATTGGCCAATGGAGAGCGAAGGATGCGGTAGCCGGCCGCCATCGCCTGATACTGGTCGCCGCGCTTGGTACGTTTACGCGATTTTCCCATGATTTCTCTCCTTGCGGGTCAACCGACCTCGGCCGGGTTTGTTCCGGCCCGCGTCACGCGCGGAACCAGGGCATCCGCTACTCTTCCAATGCGCAAGGCTCCCGCGCAATGTCGAGCTCCAGGTGCGACACTACCACATCGCCTCGGGTCGTGAAGCGGACGAGATTGATCGTGCCGGCATATTCGGGCGAGCCCGAATAATAGGCAGCGACCGCGCCGTTGCCGACTTTGGCGGCGCGGTTCCAATGGCCGAGCGCCACATAGTCGGCGCCCGTCGCCGCGATCTCGTCATCGCCGATGAGCCAGCCGGGGCGCAGCCGCGTGCTGCGATCGGGATGCGGCTGATAATGCCCATGCGCCACCGCGATCTGCCAGCGGGTGGAGCGCGGGCGCTGGCTCTCGAGCGGGATCATGTCGGAATAGTCGCGATGCGCGCGCCCCCAGACCTCCAGCCCGAGCTCGGGAAACACGACCGCGTCCTCGTGCGTCACGCCGAGCACGTGCAGGTTCGGCACGCCCGCCAATCTGCCGTGATGATAGACGGCGTCCGCGACCGCGGGATCATGGTTGCCCGGCAGGATCACCACCGGCAGTGCGGCCGCCGCGATGACCTCGGCGGCGCGGTCGACGAGCTCCTGCGGCAGCCGGTGACAATCGAACGTGTCGCCGGCCAGGATCACCATCTCGGCGCCGGCGCCGCGCGCCGCATGCAGCACGCAGGCGAGACCGGCGGTGCCGTCGCCGCCATGCAGGCGCGCGGTGTGATCATGATCCACATGCAGATCGGAGCTGTGAGCCACAATGAGATCGCGGGTCGGCGGTAAATTCTTAAGGGTCATCGCAAGCAGTGGACTATCCGTTCAAACAACAACGCCGATTTGAGGCCGGAAAACACGAGAAAACCGTCCCGGCACGCCGCGCCGCCCGCGGCCTGCGCGGTCGCAGAATGGCCCCGATCGCGCCGCAGTACCATCCCGACTTTGCCCATCTCGGATGTTTGCCTTGGGTCGGGTGAAACGCGTGTTAGGGGATGGTAGCATGAGTTCCGCTAACGACTATCGTATCAATGCCGAGGATTGCCTGCGCATGGCCAAGCAGGCCTCGGAGGAACGCGACCGGCCGCTATGGGCCACCATGGCCCAGTCATGGCTGCGGTTGGCGGAGCATGCCGACCGCGTCAATCTGGTGCCCGACGACCCCCAAGGGGACGGCCCGCCGGAGGAGATCAATGCGCCGCGCGCCACCAATTAGGCACGCCCGCTCCCCCGTCATCGCTTCATGGTCCGGCCTTCGCTCCGCGCCTTCTTGGGGCCTTGCGGCGGCGTGATGTAGAGCAACGGCGTCAGCGCGTAGATGACGAAGGCCGCCGGGATGTAGACCCATGCGGCGGCGGCGCCGACGAGATAGCACAAGGGGCCGAGGAAGGCCTTGCGCAAAGCGTGCGGGTCCTGCAGCGCGGCCAGCTCCGGCTTGATCAACCGGCCCACCACATGGGCCTGCAGCGCCATGAACAAGAGCGTGTTGAGGGCGAACACGCAGCCGAAGAAGCTCACCGCCAGGGCATTGCCGTGGTACTCGCCCACCAACGCGGTCGGAAACGGGATGAAGGATTGTCCCATCAGGAAGATCGAGTTGAGCCACACCAAGCCGTAGTCGGCGTGGCGCGCCAGGCCGAGCAGATGATGGTGATTGAGCCAGAACTTGCAGACGATGATGAAGCTGATGAGCCAGCTCAAGAACCGGGGCAGCTGATCGAGCAAGGCCTGCGCCAGCTCGCGCACGTCGGTCGGGTCGTGGAGCGCCGGCACTTTCAGATCGAGCACCAGGAGCGTCACCGCGACCGCGAAGATGCCGTCGCTGAACGCCTCGATGCGGGTGAGCCGCAACTCGCCCTGGGTGAAGCGGTGAAACAGGCGCATGGCGCTCAACGCTGTTACGGGACCGGCGTGCACGGTTAGCCCGGCCCCTCACAGCGGCAAATTATCATGCCGGCGGGCCGGCAACTCCACCTTCTTTCCCCGCAGCATCGCGAGCGCCCGCGCCAGGCGGGCCCGGGTCGTGCGCGGCATGATGACGTCGTCGATATAGCCGCGCTCGGCGGCCGCGAACGGCGACAGGAAGCGGTCCTCGTATTCCTTGGTGCGGGCCGCGATCTTGGCCGCCTCCCCGATATCGGCGCGGAAGATGATCTCGACCGCGCCCTTGGCGCCCATCACGGCGATCTGCGCGGTCGGCCAGGCATAGTTGATGTCGGCGCCCACGTGCTTGGAGGCCATCACGTCATAGGCCCCGCCGAACGCCTTGCGGGTGATCACGGTCACCAGCGGCACGCTGCATTGGCTGTAGGCGAACAGGAGCTTGGCGCCGTGCTTGATCAGCCCGCCATATTCCTGGTCGGTGCCGGGCAGGAAGCCGGGCACGTCCACGAAGGTGACGATCGGAATGTCGAAGGCGTCGCAGAAGCGCACGAAACGCGCGGCCTTGCGGCTCGCATCCGAGTCGAGCACGCCCGCCAGCATCATGGGCTGGTTGGCCACGAACCCCACCGTGCGGCCGGCGATGCGGCCGAAGCCGGTCACGATATTCATGGCATAGGCGGCCTGGAGCTCGAAGAAATCGCCCTCGTCGACGACCTTCTGGATCAGCTCCTTGATGTCGTAGGGCTTGTTGGGATTGTCGGGAACCAGCGTGTCGAGGGATTTCTCCTCGCGCTCCATATCGTCGTGCGAGGGCCAGTGCGGCACGCCGGCCGCGCTGTTGGCGGGCAGGAAGTCGATCAGGCGGCGCATCTGCAACAGGCATTCGAGGTCGTTCTCGTAGGAGCCGTCGGCGACGCCGGATTTGGTGGTATGCACGCTGGCGCCGCCGAGCTCCTCGGCGGTGACCACCTCGTTGGTCACCGTCTTGACCACGTCCGGACCGGTGACGAACATGTAGCTGGTGTCGCGCACCATGAAGATGAAGTCGGTCATGGCGGGCGAATAGACGTCGCCGCCGGCGCACGGGCCCATGATCACCGAAATCTGCGGAATGACGCCCGACGCATTGACGTTGCGCTTGAACACCTCGCCGTAACCGCCGAGCGCCGCCACGCCCTCCTGGATGCGGGCGCCGCCGGCATCGAACAGGCCGACGATCGGGGCCCGCGCCTTCATGGCGAGGTCCTGGATCTTGACGATCTTCTGCGCATGGGCCTCGCTCAGTGAGCCGCCGAACACCGTGAAATCCTTGGCGAAGGCGAACACGGTGCGGCCGTTGACGGTGCCCCAGCCGGTGACGACGCCGTCGCCCGGGATCTTGGTCTTCTCCATCCCGAACTCGGCCGAGCGGTGCTCGACGAACATGTCGAACTCCTCGAACGAGCCCTTGTCCATCAAGAGCTCCATGCGCTCGCGCGCAGTGAGCTTGCCGCGCTTGTGCTGGGCCTCGATGCGGGCGGCGCCGCCGCCGGCGCGGGCGCCGGCGCGGCGGTGATCGAGCTTCTCGACGATGTCCTTCATCTGGCGACAGCCTCCACGATCATCGCATCCTCCATCCCGCCCTTAACCGAGCATAGGGGGAGCCGCCGGATTGCGGAACCCGCGCCCCCTCGGCGCCCTGCCGTTATCCCGCCCGATGCAGATCGAGCACCATCGCGGCCGCCTTCATCTCGGCGAGCTGGGCGGCGCGGCGCTCGAGCGCCAGCTGGTCGCGCCCCCAGAAATCCATGTTCCAGTCCTCGTCCACATGGGCTGCCGCCCAGGCCTCTTCGGCCGAGAGCCGCCCGGCCAGAACCGCAAGGGCGATCAGGGCGGAGCCGGTGAGCGTGGTGATCGCGCTGAGCGCGCCCAGCCGCCAGGGATCGGACGGGATGGCGGCGCGCGCCGCCGCCAGCGCGGGCGCCGGCTGCGACACGAAATTGATCCCCGCGGCGAGGACGAAGCGAGCCCCCAGCCGCTCACGGGCCCATTCGAGCAGCGGGTCCCAGGCCTGCGCCTGACGCTCGATCAGCCCCTGCGGGGCTTGCGCACGATACAGCACCAAATCCGAGCCGAGATATTTCTCGATCTCCGCCGCCACTGCGGCGGGCGCATCGATGACGCCGTCGATGATGGAATTGGCGAGGCGCGTGAGCGGCATATCGCGCGGATCGATCTGCTCCACTTGCGCATTCCATTCGGCCGCGAGCGCGTCCGCCAGCGCCCGCGTCGGGACCTCGAGCACGCGCCGAGCCGGCGTCCTGACGGCGCGTCCGTCGAGGCGGATCGCAAAGCCGTTTTCGCCTTGATCCACATGGGCGCGCTTGTAGAAGCGTTGTCGCAACGGCGATCGCCCGGAGCGGCGCACCGATTCCACCGGGTCGATCGGCCCCTGAACAAAGATCTCTTCAAAAATATCACGCATCGTATTTCTTCCGCGCGGATTCCCGCGCGAAGCCCTTCGAACGACCGGCGGCCTCGCCGTCGGCGGGCGGCGTCGCAGCATGCGCAAACCTGGTCGCAGTGCAAGGTTCGGGCCGCGCGCCCGACGGCATGCCGGCACCCCGGCGCCGACAAA
This sequence comes from uncultured Alphaproteobacteria bacterium, assembly GCA_963744275.1. Classification (GTDB taxonomy): domain Bacteria; phylum Pseudomonadota; class Alphaproteobacteria; order Rhizobiales; family Xanthobacteraceae; genus VAZQ01. Next base: position 35,584 of record CAVUSX010000005.1, on the reverse strand, counting down.
AGCACTCGCCTATTCAATGGCTTGCAGGCGACCTCGACAAATGGCATAAAGATTTCGTTAACATTTTCGCGCAACTGTTGCAGCCCTGCATCGCCCAAGGGCCCGCGCCATCGGGACCCCTGTTATGAGGAATGTATCGGTGGTATTTGGGGTCCTGCTCTACTAGCATTCGGCCCCGGATTCGGCGGATCACAAGCCGAGCCATCAGGGGGAGACCGGCCGACACCTGCTCGCGCGGGGTTCACCGTTCTGGGGCGCGACATGTGTGCGTGCACGAGGAGTCAATGAAACCTACCGACATTGCTGCGCCTGATTATTTCCACAAGGTCGTGGATTGCCAATGGGCGTGCCCGGCGCACACGCCGGTGCCGGAATATATTCGCATGATCGCGGCGGGCCGCTACGGCGACGCCTACATGGTCAATTGGAAATCGAACGTGTTCCCGGGCATTCTCGGGCGCACCTGCGACCGGCCGTGCGAGCCGGCTTGCCGGCGCGGGCGGGTCGAGAAGGATCCGGTCGCCATCTGCCGCCTCAAGCGGGTCGCCGCCGACTACAAGGAAGACATCCGCGCCCGGCTGCCGCGCCCCGCCGTCCATAAGAACGGCAAGCGCATCGCGCTGGTCGGTGGCGGTCCCGCTTCGCTCGCCGTCGCCCGCGATCTCGCCCCCATCGGCTATCACTGCACCGTGTTCGACCAGGACCCCAAGGCCGGCGGCATGATCCGCACCCAGATCCCGCGCTTCCGGCTGCCGGAATCCATCATCGACGAAGAGTGCAACTACATCCTCGATCTCGGCATCGAGTTCGTGGGCGGCAAGCGCATCGACAGCCTCAAGGCCCTCATGGCCGGCAGCTGGGACGCGATCTTCGTCGGCTCCGGCGCGCCGCGCGGGCGCGAGCTCGAGCTTCCCGGCCGCAAGGAGGCCGCCGCCAACATCCATATCGGCATCGACTGGCTGTCGTCGGTCTCCTTCGGCCATGTCACCAAGATCGGCCGCCGCGTCATCGTGCTGGGCGGCGGCAACACCGCCATGGACTGCTGCCGCTCCTCGCGCCGGCTCGGCGGCGAGGACGTCAAGGTGGTGGTGCGTTCCGGCTTCGAGGAGATGAAGGCGTCCCCCTGGGAGAAGGAGGACGCCATGCACGAGGACATCCCGATCCACAATTTCCTCGTGCCCAAGGAGTTCACCCACGAGAACGGCCGCCTGACCGGCGTGCTGTTCGAGAAGGTGAAGGCGCAGTACGACGCCAAGGGCCGGCGCAACCTGGTGCCGAGCGGCGAGCCGGACCAGCATTTTCCCTGCGACGACGTCTTGGTCGCGGTCGGCCAGGAGAACGCGTTCCCCTGGATCGAGCGCGATATCGGCATCGAGTTCGACAAGTGGGACATGCCCAAGGTGGACCCCAGGACCATGGGCTCGAGCCATCCCAAGGTCTTCTTCGGCGGCGACGCCGCCTTCGGCCCCAAGAACATCATCTGGGCGGTGGCGCACGCGCACGAGGCGGCGCTCTCGATCGACAAGCTGTGCCGCGGCGAGGACATCGACGACCGTCCGCTGCCCGCGGTCGAGGTCTTCAGCCAGAAGATGGGCATCCACGAGTGGAGCTACGACAACGACATCGCGCCCGACAAGCGCTACCGGGTGCCGCTGCGCGACAAGGTGGTGGCGCTGCGCGACATCAAGGCGGAGGTCGAGCTCGGCTTCGACCCGCAGCTCGCGCTCAAGGAGGCGCATCGCTGCCTCAATTGCGACGTACAGACCGTATTCACCGGCTCGGCCTGCATCGAATGCGACGCCTGTGTCGACATCTGCCCGATGGACTGCATCACTTTCACGCAGAACGGCGAGGAAGCCGACCTGCGCACGCGATTGAAAGCGCCGGCCCACAACCTCACCCAGGACCTCTACGTGTCGGAGGACCTCAAGACCGGACGCGTGATGGTCAAGGACGAGGACGTATGCCTGCACTGCGGTCTCTGCGCCGAACGTTGTCCGACCGGCGCCTGGGACATGAAAAAGTATCTCATCGATATGACTCACGCGGATGACCTATGCCGAGTAGCAGCCCAATCAGCAGCGTAAACGACTTCGTCGTCCGCTTCGCCAACGTCAACGGATCAGGCTCCGCCAGCGCCAACGAGCTGTTCGCGCGCGCGGTGCTGCGCATGGGCGTTCCGGTGGCGCCGCGCAACATCTTCCCCTCCAACATCCAGGGCCTGCCCACCTGGTACGAGGTGCGCATCAGCGAAGCCGGCCATCTGGGCGCGCGCGGCGGCACCGATTTCATGGTGGCGATGAATCCGCAGACCTGGGACAAGGACGTCGCCTCGATCGAGCCCGGCGGCTACCTGCTCTACGATTTCACCAAGCCGATGCCGGCTGCGAAATTCCGCGAGGACATCACCGTCATCGGCGTGCCGCTGACCGAGATCAGCAACAAGGAATATACCGACCCGCGCCAGCGCCAGCTGTTCAAGAACATCATCTATGTGGGCGCGCTGTCCGCGCTCCTCGACATGGACCTCGCCGAGATCGAGAAGCTCATCGGCGAGCAGTTCAAGTCCAAGGAAAAGCTGATCGGCGCCAACATCCATGCCCTGCATCTCGGGCGCGACTGGGCGCTGTCGAACCTGCAATGCCCGATCGGGCTCAAGCTCAAGCGCGCCGACGCGGTCGGCGACCGCATCTTCATCGAAGGGAACAGCGCCGCCGCGCTGGGAGCGGTCTACGGCGGCGCCTCGGTCTGCGCCTGGTATCCGATCACCCCCTCCTCCTCGCTCGCCGACGCCTTCACCAGCTATTGCCGGCGGCTGCGCGTCGATCCCGAAACCAAGAAGAGCAAGGTCGCCATCATCCAGGCCGAGGACGAATTATCCTCGATCGGCATGGTGATCGGCGCCGCCTGGAACGGCGCGCGCGCCTTCACGGCCACCTCGGGCCCCGGCATCTCGCTGATGCAGGAGTTCCTGGGGTTGGCCTATTTCGCCGAGATTCCCGCGGTGGTGTTCGACGTGCAGCGGGCCGGCCCCTCCACCGGCATGCCGACGCGCACCCAGCAGGGCGACGTCATGTCCTGCGCCTATGCGTCCCACGGCGACACCAAGCACGTGCTGCTGTTCCCGGAGGACCCGGCCGAGGCGTTCGACTTCGGCGCGCTGGCCTTCGATCTCGCCGATCGATTGCAGACGCCGATCTTCGTCATGCTCGATCTCGACATCGGCATGAACCATCGCCTGTGCCGTCCGCTGCAATGGGACGACGCGCGCAAATTCGATCGCGGCAAGGTGATGACCGCCGCCGACCTCGATGCCGGCAAGGATTTCGGCCGCTATCTCGACGTCGACGGCGACGGCATCCCGTACCGCACCTATCCGGGCACCCATCCGGTCAAAGGCTCCTACTTCACCCGCGGCACCTCGCGCGACCGCTACGCGCGCTATACCGAGGAAGCCGCCCCCTACGCCGACAACATGCAGCGGCTGTTGCGCAAGTTCGAGACCGCCAAGGACCTGGTCCCGCGCCCGCTGCAGGCCAATGCGGAAAAGCCGACCAAATACGGCGTCATCTATTACGGCTCGACCTCGCCCGCCATGGACGAGGCGATCCACATGATCGAGGCCCGCGGCCAGGCGATCGATCGGCTGCGCGTTCGCGCCTTCCCGTTCCACTCCAGCGTGACGAGCTTCCTCGCCGACCACGATTTCGTGTTCGTGGTCGAGCAGAACCGCGACGCCCAATTGCGCTCGCTCATCGTCAACGAATGCGGCGTGGATCCGGTACGCCTGGTGCCGATCCTCAACTATGACGGCTCGCCCATCACGGCCCGCTTCATCGCCCGCGAGATCGGCGAGGCGCTCGATGCCCTCAAGGTGACGCCGCTGCGCAAGGTGGTCTCATGACCTATATCGTCAAGCCCAAATTCCATCATCCGGCGCTGCCCAAGAACGCGCTCGGCTATACCCATCGCGACTATGAAGGCTCGATATCGACGCTGTGCGCCGGCTGCGGCCACGACTCGATCTCCGGCGCCATCATCGAGGCCTGCTTCGAGCTCGATATCGCGCCGCACCGGGTGGCCAAGCTCTCCGGCATCGGCTGCTCGTCGAAGACGCCGACCTACTTCCTCGGCAATTCGCACGGCTTCAACTCCGTGCATGGCCGCATGCCCTCGGTGCTCACCGGCGCCAACCTGGCCAACCGCGATCTCATCTATCTCGGCGTCTCCGGCGACGGCGACTCGGCCTCGATCGGCTTCGGCCAGTTCGCCCATGCGCTGCGCCGCGGCGTGAACATGACCTATATCGTGGAGAACAACGGGGTCTACGGCCTGACCAAGGGCCAGTTCTCGGCGACCGCCGACCGCGGCTCGAAATCCAAGAAGGGCCTCGCCAATCCCGACAATGCGATCGATCTCGCCGCCATGGCGCTGCAGCTGGGCGCGAGCTTCGTGGCGCGCTCCTTCTCGGGCGACAAGGACCAGCTCGTCCCCCTGATCAAGGCCGCGATCGAGCACCAGGGCGCCGCCTTCATCGACGTGATCTCGCCCTGCGTCGCCTTCAACAACCACACCGGCTCGACCAAGAGCTTCGATTACGTGCGCGAGCACAACGAGGCGGTCAACCGGCTCGATTTCATGACCGGACGGGCGCCCATCAAGGTGGACTACGCGCCGGGCTCGGTCCAGGTGGTCGAGCAGCACGACGGCTCCAGGATCGCGCTCAAGAAGATCGCAGCCGATTACGATGCGAACGACCGGCTGGGCGCCATGAGCTTCCTGCAGCAGCATGCCGCCAAGGGCCAGATCGTCACCGGCCTCCTCTATGTGGACGGCGAGCCCGAGGACCTGCACCACAATTTCAACACCGTGGATGCGCCGCTCAATTCGCTGAGCGAGAAGGACCTGTGCCCGGGCTCGGCGGCGCTGGAGAAGATCAACGCCGGCCTGCGGTGAAGCTGCCGAATTCCCGCTGGCTTAGACGAAAACCTTCCATCGCGCGCGGGGAAGGCATATTCTTACGGCATGACCAAACTCCTGGAAAAAGCCCTTGAAGCCGTGCGCCGCTTGCCACCCGGCGCACAGGACGAGATCGCGCAGGCCATGCTTACCTTGGCCGGCGATGAAGGCCCCCTGGAGGAGATCGACGCTGCGCATCTTCCGGCCGTGCTGGAGGGCTTGGCCCAGGCCAAGCGCCGTCAATTTGCCAAGGACGAAGAGGTCGAGGCCGCGTTTCGCCGCTTTGATCGATGAAGCTCCGTTTCTCGCGGCGCGCGGCGCAAGACCTTGCGGTGATTGCCGACTGTATTCACGAACGCAATCCGGCCGTTGCCCAAAATGTGCGTGCGGCCATCCTCCACTCGTTGCAGAACCTTCTCCTGTTTCCCAAGGCTGGACGGCGGCAGACCATCGAAGGCGTGCGCAAGTTCGTGACCCGACAATATCCATATCTCGTTTATTACACGATCGACCCGTCCGCCGAAGAGATTATCACTCACCATTCAACATCCCGCACGCGAGCGGGAGCATGAGGACGCCTAACTATTCCTCCGGCGCATCGACGATCGGATCATACCGTCCCGCATCGAACCCGATCAAATTCCAGGTCTGCTGCATATGGGGCGGCAGCGGCGCGGTGATGTCGATCATGCCGCCGCGCGGATGCGGCACCACGATGCGGCGCGCCATCAGGTGCAGCCGGTTCTGCAGGCCGCCGGGCAGCTCCCAATTCTCCTTCGAGAAATATTTCGGATCGCCCACGATCGGATGCTCGATATGCGCCATATGGGCGCGCAATTGGTGGGTGCGGCCGGTGACCGGCTTGAGCGAGACCCAGGCCAGCTGCTGGGCCGCGGTGTCCACCACCGCGTAATAGGTCACCGCGTGGCTGGCACCGGCCTCGCCGTGGCGGGCGATGCGCATGATGCTCTCGTCCTCGCGCTCGTCCTTGGCGAGGTAGGTCGAGATGCGCCCCTGCTTGGGCTTGGGCACACCCACGACCAGGGCCCAGTAGATCTTGCGGGCCGCGCGGGTGCGAAACGTCTTGGCGAGCGCGGCGGCGGCAAAGCGCGTCTTGGCGACCAGGAGGCAGCCGGCGGTATCCTTGTCGAGCCGGTGCACCAGGCGCGGGCGCTCGCCCTTGGCGTCGCGCATCACCTCCAGGAGGCCGTCGAGATGGCGGGTGGTGCCGGAGCCGCCCTGCACCGCGAGCCCCATGGGCTTGTTGAGGACCAGGACGTCGGCGTCCTCGAACAGCGTGATCGACTTGAGGAACGCGTGGGTCTCGTCGTCGGCGATGCGATCAGGCGAGCGCGGCCGCGGCTCATCGAGCCGCAGCGGCGGGATGCGCACCGCCTGCCCGGCCTGCAACCGGTCCTTGGGCTGGGCGCGCTTGCCGTTCACCCGCAGCTCGCCTTTGCGGATGATGCGCTGGATATGGGAGAACGACAGCCCGGGAAAACGCGCCTCCAGGAACCGGTCGACCCGCATGCCGGATTCGTCCGCTGTGACCGCCACGGTCTGGACGCCGCCTGCGGCCGCCGCCTTGCCGGCCGGCGCATCCTTGATTTCCGCCGCCGTCATGGCTTTTCGCTCCGCTCGCGCCGCAGCTTGGCCCAATAGTCCAGCCGCTTGCGGATCTCCCGCTCGAAGCCGCGCTCGGGCGGATCATAGAATTGCCGGCGGCCGAGCGCGTCCGGGAAATAGTCCTGGCCGGAGAACGCCTCGGGCGCGTCATGGTCGTATTCGTAGCTTTCGCCATAGCCTTCCGACTTCATCAGCTTGGTCGGCGCATTGAGAATATGCTTGGGCGGCAACAGCGAGCCGGCCTCGCGGGCGGCACGCATCGCCGCCCCGTAGGCGAGGTAGGCGGCATTCGATTTGGGCGCGGTGGCGATGTAGATCACGGCTTGCGCGATCGCCAATTCGCCTTCGGGCGAGCCCAGGAAATCGAAGGCGTCCTTGGCGGCATTGGCCACCACCAGCGCCTGCGGATCGGCTAAGCCCACGTCCTCCACCGCCATGCGCACGACGCGGCGCGCCAGATAGAGCGGATCCTCGCCGGCATCGAGCATGCGGCAGAGATAGTAGAGCGCGGCATCGGGATCCGATCCGCGCACCGATTTATGCAGCGCCGAGATCAGATTGTAGTGGCTGTCCTGCTGCTTGTCGTAGATCGGGGCGCGGCGCTGCACCACCTCCTGCAGCTTGGCGGCATCGAAGGTCTCGTCCGGGCGTGAGGCGCGCCAGACCTCCTCGGCCAGCGTCAGGGCGGCACGGCCGTCGCCGTCGGCCATGCGGATGAGGGAAGCGCGCGCCTCGCCGTCGAGCGGCAAGGCGCCTGCCCTCGATCTCCTCCGCGCGTCCCAGCAGCTGCTCGATCGCGGCCGCCGCGAGCGGCTTGAACACCAGCACGCGGGCGCGCGACAACAGCGGCGCGTTGAGCTCGAAGGAGGGATTTTCGGTGGTGGCACCGATGAGCACGATGGTGCCGTCCTCCATCACCGGCAGAAACGAATCCTGCTGGGCACGGTTGAAGCGGTGGATCTCGTCCACGAACAGCAGCGTCCCCAATCCGGTCTCCCGCTGCGCGCGCGCCTCCTCGAACACCTTCTTGAGCTCGGCGACGCCGGAGAAGATCGCAGAAATCTGCACGAAGTTGAGGTCGGTCGCCTCCGCCAGCAGGCGCGCCACCGTGGTCTTGCCGGTGCCGGGAGGGCCCCAGAACACCAGCGAGCCGAGCGTGCGCGTGGCGAGCATGCGGCTGAGCGCGCCGTCGGGGCCGAGCAGATGGTCCTGGCCGACGACGTCGGCCAGCCGGGTGGGTCGCAATTTATCGGCGAGAGGACGCGGCGCGCTGCGCTCGAGGCCGGCGGCCGCGAACAGGTTGGGGCCGCCGCGTTTTGGGCTCGCCTTCGGGCTCATCCGCTCAAGACCACGGACATCTGCTGGCCGCCGCGCATGATGGTGATGCGCCACACGCGGCTGGCCTGGCTGGTGGCCTTCTCGAGATCGCGGGTCTTGGCGATCTTCTGATTGTTGACCGAGACCACCAGATCGCCGGGCTTGAAGCCGAGGCTCTGCGCCGGCGAGCCGTCGCTCACCGCGGTGATGACCACGCCGTCCGTGGACGGGTCGAGCCGCAGATCGTCCGCCAGCGCGGGCGACAGATTGGACACCTTGGCGCCCTGGAACGGCGAGCGCGTCGAGATGGTCAGTTCGTCGTGCGGCGTATCCGGCAACGGCTCGAGCGCGACCGTGACGGCGGCTTCCTTGCCGGAGCGGATGAGGCCGACCCGCGCGCTGCCGCCGAGCGATTTGGTCGCAAAGCGATAGTCGAAGGCGTTGGGATCTTCGACGTCCTGGCCGTCGATGGTCGTGATCAGGTCGCCGACCTTGAGGCCGCCGCGGGCGGCCGGGCTCCCGGCCGTCACGCTCGCGACCAGCGCGCCGGTCGGGCGCTTGACGCCGAGGCTCTCGGCGATCTCGGAGGTGACCGCCTGCAGCTTGGCGCCCAGCCACGGCCGCTTGACCGCGGTGCCGCCGCCCTTGGCGGAGGCGACCACGACCTTGACCATGTTGGCCGGGATCGCGAAGCCGATCCCCTGCGAGCCGCCCGAGCGCGAGAAGATGGCGGTATTGATGCCGACCAGCCGGGCGTTGACGTCGACCAGCGCGCCACCGGAATTGCCGGGATTGATGGCGGCGTCGGTCTGGATGAAGAACTGATAGTCGGTGATGCCGACCTGGGTGCGCGCCACCGCCGAGACGATGCCATGGGTCACGGTCTGGCCGACCGCGAACGGATTGCCGATGGCGAGCACCACGTCGCCGACCTGGAGGGTGTCGGAATCGCTGAACTCGATGGCCGGGAATTTCTCGCCCTGGGTCTTGAGACGCAGCACCGCGAGGTCCGAGCGGGTATCCTTGAGCACGATCTCGGCCTCGAACTCGCGCTTGTCGGAAAGCGAGACCTTCACCTGGTCGGCGCCTTCGATGACGTGGTTGTTGGTGACCACCAGGCCGCTGGTATCCACCAGCACGCCGGAGCCGAGCGAACGCTGCACCTGCTGCCCGCCGCCCTGATCGCCGAAGAAACGCCGGAAGATCGGATCGTCGAGCAGGGGATTTTGGACCGTTACCGTCTTGGCCGCATAGACGTTGACGACGGTCGGAGCGGCGCGCTGCACCACGGGGGCGTAGGAGAGCCGCAGCTCGTTGAGCGAGCTCGGTACGCGGCGTTCCTGGGCGCTCGCCCCGGTCAGCAGCGAAAACAACAACAACAGCGTGGAGGCAGGTGCGAGAAGCGAGTTGAGGCGCGGCGTCATGGGCGAATCCCTGATCGGAAAAGCCACATATAGAGGCAACTCCGCGGCAAATGAAGGGCAGCGGGGCGCCTGGCGCGCCTGTAGGGCGCAATCGCTTTATTGCGCCATCACGCTCGCCAAAGGGCACGAGCCTCGCCAAGAGGCGCAATGCCCTCGGCCCCGCCAAGCGGCGCAATAAAGCGATTGCGCCCTACAATCCACCCGAGCGCCGCGACGTCATGCCGCTACGGGGGCTTCCTCCTCGGCGCGCTTTTCGGGCGTGGGGCCGGAATCGAGGCCCTTGGCGGCTTCGTCGCGATCCACGAACTCGATCACCGCGACCGGCGCGGAATCGCCGTAGCGAAAGCCGGCCTTGAGCACGCGCGTGTAGCCGCCGTTGCGGGCCTTGTAGCGCGGCCCCAGCACCTCGAACAGCTTCTTGACCATCGCCAGGTCGCGCAGCTTCGCCACCGCCTGCCGGCGCGCATGCAGATCGCCGCGCTTGCCGAGCGTGATCAGCTTCTCGACGACCGGACGCAGATCCTTGGCCTTGGGCAGAGTGGTTATGATCTGCTCGTGCTTGATCAAGGCGGCGGCCATGTTGGCGAACATGGCACGGCGATGCTCCGGCTTGCGGTTCAGCTTCCGATGGGCCTTGCCGTGACGCATCCCCTCACTCCTCTTTCATTCCGTCGTCGTCGTTTCGCAAGCGCGTGCTCGGCCGATCAGTAGTGATCCTCGAAGCGCTTCGCCAGCTCCTCGATATTCTCCGGCGGCCAGCCCGGCACTTCCATGCCGAGATGCAGCCCCATCTGGGCCAGCACTTCCTTGATCTCGTTGAGCGACTTGCGCCCGAAATTGGGCGTGCGCAGCATCTCGGCTTCCGACTTCTGGACGAGGTCGCCGATATAGACGATGTTGTCGTTCTTCAAGCAGTTGGCCGAGCGCACCGACAGCTCGAGCTCGTCCACCTTCTTGAGGAAGGCCGGATTGAAGGCGAGGTCCGGAATGACCTCCGCCACCTGCTCCTTGCGCGGCTCCTCGAAATTCACGAAGACGTTGAGCTGATCCTGCAGGATGCGCGCCGCATAGGCGAGCGCATCGTCCGGCGTGACCGCGCCATTGGTCTCGATGGTGAGGGTGAGCTTGTCATAGTCGAGGATCTGGCCCTCGCGGGTGTTCTCGACCTTGTAGGAGACCTTGCGCACCGGCGAGAACAGGCTGTCGACCGGGATGAGGCCGATGGGGGCGTCCTCCGGCCGGTTGCGCTCGGTCGGCACGTAGCCCTTGCCGGTATTGACCGTGAACTCCATCCGGATCTCGGCGCCCTCGTCGAGCGTGCACAGAACCAGATCGGGATTGAGCACGACGATGTCGCCGACGGTCTGGATATCGCCGGCGGTGACCATGCCGGGCCCCTGCTTCTTCACCACCATGCGCTTGGGGCCTTCGCCCTGCATCCGGATGGCGATATCCTTGATGTTGAGCACGATGTCGGTCACGTCCTCGCGCACGCCCGGGATCGAGGAGAACTCGTGCAGCACGCCGTCGATGTGCACCGACTGCACGGCGGCGCCCTGCAGCGACGACAGCAGGATGCGCCGCAGCGCATTGCCGAGCGTCACGCCGAAGCCGCGCTCCAGCGGCTCGGCGACGACCGTCGCCTCGCGCTTGGGGTCGGTGCCGGCGGCCACCTGCAGCTTGTTGGGTCGGATCAGTTCCTGCCAATTCTTCTGGATCGTCACGTTGTCACCCATCGCGTTGAGCGGCGCGGCCCTGTTTCGCGCATCCCACTCCGCCCAGTGGGAAGATTCGGCGGCGGCGGACTTGTCGTTGGTCCGGCGGATGAGAGTATCGTCGGTCATACGCGGCGCCTCTTGCGGGGACGGCAGCCGTTGTGCGGGATCGGCGTCACGTCCCGGATCGAGGTGATGGTGAAGCCGGCGGACTGCAGCGAGCGCAGCGCCGATTCGCGCCCCGAGCCCGGTCCCGCCACCTCGACCTCGAGGGTGCGCATGCCGTGCTCCTGCGCCTTCTTGGCGGCGTCCTCGGCCGCCACCTGCGCCGCATAGGGGGTCGACTTGCGCGAGCCCTTGAAGCCCATGGTGCCGGCCGACGACCAGGCGATCGTGTTGCCCTGCGCGTCCGTAATGGTGATCATGGTATTGTTGAACGTGGCGTTCACGTGCGCGACCCCGGACGCGATGTTCTTGCGTTCGCGCTTACGGACGCGGGTAGCTTCCTTGCCCATTCTCGATTCCTTTCGCGGCCCGGCGCCCACGCGGCGGAGCCCATCTCCGGTCTCGGATCGACCCGAGATCGATATTCAATCGCGCTCGCAGGCGAAACGCCGGCGCACGCGGTAGCAATTGCCTGCGCCCCGGGACGGCTACTTCTTCTTGCCGGCGATGGCCTTGGCCGGGCCCTTGCGGGTGCGGGCATTGGTGTGCGTGCGCTGCCCGCGCACCGGCAGGCTACGGCGATGCCGCAACCCACGGTAGCAGCCCAGGTCCATGAGCCGCTTGATGTTCATGGAGGTCTCGCGCCGCAGATCGCCTTCCACAATATAATCACGATCGATCATTTCGCGAATCTGCAACACCTCCTGATCGGTCAGCTGAGCCACCCTGCGGGCTTCAGGAATCCCGACTTTCGTCATGATTTCACTGGCCTTTTTGGGTCCGATCCCATGGATATATTGCAGCGCGATGATCACGCGCTTATTGGTCGGGATATTGACGCCGGCGATGCGGGCCACGGTGGTTACTCCTGCTGCCGGCGCGGGAAATCGGCCGGCGGATGATGGTTTTCCCAGTTTTCCCTTCCGATGAAGGGGTTAGCGGCAAGCGATAACACGACACCCTCCCCGGTTTTCGGGGCCCGGCATCGTTTTAACGTCTCATACTGGATGTGGGGCTTTTAAAGGATTCAAATGCCTCTCGTCAACCTCGGCGCGATTTGGATTTGCGCAGCGTCGTCCTGCTGCGGGCGGCGGCCTTGCGGGGCGGTCGGGCGGCGGCCGAAACGCGGGCCGATCGCGCCGGGGCGGGTTTTTTCCGGCTCGCGGCCTCTTTGGCCGGTTGCGGCTTCATGGCCGCTGTCTTGACGGTGTCCTTCTTGCGGACCGCTTTCTTGGCGGGGGCGACGTCGAGCAAGCGGTCGATGGCGCCGGCCACTTCCGAGATCGGGGCCATGCCGTTGACCGACTTCAGGGCGCCCTGGCCGCGGTAGTAATCGACCAGCGGCGCGGTCTGGGCCCGGTAGGCATCGATCCGCGTGCGCAGGACCTCGGGAGTGTCGTCGGACCGCAACGCCTCACCGCGGGCCTTCGCCTCGGCCACCCGATTGGCGATGCGCGACTGCAGGATATCGGCATCGACCTTGAGCTCGATCACCCCGTCGAGCTTCATCCCCTTGGCGGCGAGCATGCGGTCGAGCGCCACCGCCTGCGGCACCGTGCGCGGAAAGCCATCGAGAATGAAACCCTTCTTGGCGTCGGGCTGATCGATGCGGTCGGCCACGATCGCCACCACCAGCTCGTCGGGACACAGATCGCCGCGCGCCATGACGTCCTTGGCGCGCTGTCCGATCGGCGTGCCAGCCCCCACCGCGGCGCGCAACATGTCACCGGTGGAGAGCTGAACGATGCCGTACTTCTTGACTAGACGCTGCGCTTGCGTGCCCTTCCCCGCCCCCGGCGGGCCGAGCAGGATCAGCCTCATCTTCTCCGCCCCCTCAGCTTTGAACGCTTGATCAGACCTTCATATTGATGCGCCAGCAGATAGCCCTGTATCTGCGCCACCGTATCCATGGTCACGCTGACCACGATCAGGAGCGAGGTGCCGCCGAAATAGAACAGGCCGGGCTGATAATAGGTCAGGATCTCGGGGCATATGCACACCAGCGCCAGATAGCCGGCGCCGATGCAGGTGATGCGCGACAAGACGTAGTCGATGTATTCCGCCGTGCGCTCGCCCGGCCGGATGCCGGGAATGAAGCCGCCGTGCTTCTTGAGATTGTCGGCCGTCTCGGTCGGGTTGAACACGATCGCCGTATAGAAGAAGGCGAAGAACACGATGAGCCCGATGTAGAAGATCAGGAACAGCGGCCGCCCGTGGCCGAGCTGGGACGTGATGGTGATGAACCAGTCGGGGCCCCCGCCGGCATTGAAGTTCGCGACCGTGGCCGGCAGCAACAAGAGCGAGGAGGCGAAAATCGGCGGGATCACGCCCGAGGTGTTGAGCTTGAGCGGCAGATGCGAGGATTGTCCCTCGAACATGCGGTTGCCGACCTGGCGCTTGGGATACTGGATCAACAGCCGGCGCTGCGCCCGCTCCATGAACACGATGAAGGTGATCACCGCGACCGCCACCACCACGACGGCCAGGATGAGGATGCCCGACAGCGCCCCCTGGCGCCCGAGCTCGAGGGTCTGCGCGATCGCCGAGGGCAATTGCGCCACGATGCCCGACATGATGATCAGCGAGGTTCCGTTGCCGATGCCGCGCGCCGTCACCTGCTCGCCCAGCCACATCAGGAATATGGTGCCGCCGGTGAGCGTGATCACGGTCGAGATGAGGAACATCGGGCCCGGATTGCTGACCACGTTGCCGGAGCCCTCGAGGCCGACCGCGATGCCGTAGGACTGGAAGGCCGCCAGCAGCACCGTCAGGTAGCGGGTGTACTGGTTCATGATCTTGCGGCCCGATTCGCCCTCCTTCTTGAGCTGCTCGAGCGTGGGCGAGACCGTCGTCATCAGCTGGATGATGATGGAGGCCGAGATGTAGGGCATGATGTTCAGGGCGAAGATCGCCATGCGGTGGATGCCGCCGCCCGAGAACATGTTGAACATGCCGAGAATGCCGCTCGACTGGGTCTGGAACACCTGCTCCCAGATGTTCGGATCGATCCCGGGCAGCGGGATATAGGTGCCGAGCCGATAGACCAGGAGCGCCCCCAGGGTGAACCAGATGCGCTTCTTCAGCTCGTCGGCTTTGGCGAGCGCCGAGAAATTGAGATTGGCTGCAAGTTGTTCCGCTGCTGAGGCCATGGTCCTGAAGCTCCGCTTGCCGCGCCCTTACGGGTTCCGACCTATATAGGGATCAGGCGGCCTGTTCGCCCGCCTCGCGCGCCGGTGCCAAGATCGTGACCGAGCCGCCGGCCTTTTCCACCGCCTCGATCGCGGGCTTGGAAGCCCCCCACACCGACAGCTCGATCTTGGCCTTGAGCTCGCCCATGCCGAGAACCCGCACCCCGGCCTTGGCGCGCCGCAGCACGCCGGCCTTGACCAGGGCCGCACTGTCGATGGTGACCTTGGGGTCGAGCTTGCCGGCATCGATCGCCGTCTGGATGCGGCCCAGGTTGACCTCGTTCAGCTTGACCGCGAACGGGGTGTTCTTGAAGCCGCGCTTGGGCAGGCGCCGGTGCAGGGGCATCTGGCCGCCCTCGAAGCCCTTGATGCGCACGCCCGAGCGCGCGGTCTGGCCCTTGCCGCCGCGGCCGCCGGTCTTGCCGGTTCCCGAGCCGATGCCGCGGCCGATGCGCGCGCGCTTCTTGCGCGCGCCCGGCCGATCTGAAAGTTCATGCAGCTTCATCGCAGGGTCCTCGTTCCTATCCGTGATCGCGCCGCCGGGCCTTCGGCCGCCGCAGGTCCAAGGGACCTGCCGCATGACGCGAATTCTAATCCTTGCCGACCACGCGCACGAGGTGCTGGATCTTGGCGATCATGCCGCGGGTCGCCGGCGTGTCGGGCACCTCGGCGGTGCGCCCGATCCGGTTGAGCTTGAGCCCGATCAGGGTCTCGCGCTGGGAGTGGTGGCGGCGAATGGGACTGCCGACCTGTTGGATCGTGATCTTCTTGTCGGTTTTGCTCATAGCGGCCTCCCGGCTCGGGTCTTTCGAGAATTAGTCGGTGACCTGTTCGGTATCGCCCTCGCGGCGGCGCGCCTGCAGGGTCGAAACCTTGATGTTGCGTCGCGCGGCGACCGAGCGCGGCGAATCCTGGCGCTTGAGCGCGTCGAAGGTCGCCCGCACCATATTGTAGGGGTTGGACGATCCCATCGATTTCGCCACCACGTCCTGCATGCCGAGCGTCTCGAACACCGCGCGCATCGGTCCGCCGGCGATGATGCCGGTGCCGGGAGGAGCCGCGCGCAGGAACACCTTGCCGGCACCGTGGCGGCCCGCCACGTCGTGATGCAGCGTGCGGCCTTCCCGCAGCGGCACCCGGATGAGGCTGCGCTTGGCGGCTTCCGTCGCCTTGCGGATCGCCTCCGGCACCTCGCGCGCCTTGCCGTGGCCGAAGCCCACCCGGCCCTTCTCGTCGCCGACGATGACGAGCGCGGCGAAACCGAACCTGCGGCCGCCCTTCACCACCTTGGCCACGCGATTGATGTGGACAAGCTTGTCGGTGAATTCGCTGTCTTCCCGCTCGCGTTCACGTGCCATGACGATGTTCCATTCGAGGTTCCGTTGCGCGCGGGTCGAGCCCTCGCGCCTCTGCTAGAATTTGAGGCCGCCCTCGCGGGCCGCCTCTGCGAGCGCCTTGACCCGGCCGTGGTAGCGATAGCCGCCGCGGTCGAAGACCACGTCCGTGATGCCCTTGCCGAGCGCCCGCTGCGCCACCAGCTTGCCGACCACCTTGGCGGCATCGATATTGGCGCCGGTCTTGAGGTTGGCGCGCGTCTCCTTCTCGACCGACGAGGCGGCCGCCAGCGTCTGGCCTTTTTCATCATCGATGATCTGGGCATAGATGTGCTCGGAGGAGCGGAATACCGAAAGGCGCGCACGGTGCCGGCGGCGCGCTTGATGGTGCGGCGCACCCGACCCGTCCGCCGCGTACCACGATCCTTGACTGTCGCCATCGTCGGCTCCTATCGCCCGTCCTGCGCCTCCTCCCTTTCCTCCCCGGCTTGCGGGCGAGAAAACGGGAGCGGGACGCGATTACTTCTTCTTGCCTTGCTTGCGGAAGATGAACTCGCCCGCATACTTGATGCCCTTGCCCTTGTAGGGCTCGGGCGGCCGGTAGTCGCGGATATTCGCCGCCACCTGGCCGACCTTCTGCTTGTCGATGCCGGTCACCACGATCTCGGTCGGCTTCGGGGTCACGATGGTGATGCCGTCGGGAATCGGATGGACGATGTCGTGGCTGTAGCCGAGCGCGATCTGCAGGTTCTTGCCCTGCACGCTCGCCCGATAGCCCACGCCGGTGATCTCCAGCCGCCGCTCGAATCCCTTGGTGACGCCGGTCATCAGATTGGCGACCAGCGCGCGTGAGGTGCCCCACAGGGCGCGCGCCAGCTTGGTCTCGTTGCGCGGATCGACCTGGATGCCGCCGGCCTCGAGCTTGGCGCCGACGTCGCCGTGCAGAACGAGCTGCACGGCGCCCTTGGGGCCCTTCACCTTGACGGTCTGGCCGTCGACATTGGCGGTGACCCCCGCCGGAATGGCGACCACTTTTTTCCCGACTCGCGACATGGTTATAGTCCGTTTGGCTCTAGTCCGTTTGCATCACTGCATCACTTGGCGTTCACGGCGCTCCTAGAACACCGTGCAGAGGATCTCGCCGCCGACATTGGCGTCGCGGGCATCGTGGTCCGCCATCACGCCCTTGGGCGTGGACAGGATCGCGACCCCCAGCCCGTTATTGACGCGCGGCAACGCCTTCACCGAGGCATAGACGCGCCGGCCCGGCTTCGACACCCGCGAGATCTCGCGGATCACCGGCTCGCCGTCGAAATATTTCAGCTCGATCTCGAGCTCCGCATGTCCGTTCGAATGCTCCACCGCGGCATAGCCGCGAATGAAGCCCTCGCTCTTCAGCACGTCGAGCACGTTCATGCGCAGGCGCGACGAAGGCGTCGACACCTTCGGCTTGCTGCGCATCTGCGCATTGTGGATGCGTGCGATCATATCGCCGAGCGGATCGTTCAAGGCCATCGCTCGATGCTCCTACCAGCTCGACTTGACGAGGCCCGGGATAAGGCCCTTGGAGCCGAGATCCCGCAGCGCAATACGGCTCATCCGCAGCTTGCGGTAATAGGCCTTCGGACGGCCGGTGATCTCGCACCGGTTGTGGATGCGCGAGGGCGAGGAGTTGCGCGGCAGCTCCGCGAGCTTGAGCGTCGCCGCGAAGCGATCCTCGGTCGGCCTGCTCTTGTCGCGCGCGATCGCCTTCAGCCGTGCGCGCCGGCCCGAGAATTTCTTGGTCAACCGGGTCCTGCGGTTGTTCTTCTCGATCGAGCTCTTCTTCGCCATTCGGGTCTCCTGATGTTCCGCGTCTGAGGACCTAGGGCCTCACTGCCGGAAGGGAAAGTTGAATGCGGTCAGCAGCGCGCGCGCCTCGGCGTCGGTCTTCGCGCTCGTGCAAACCGTAATATCCATGCCCCAGATGTCGGTCGCCTTGTCGTAGTCGATCTCCGGGAAGATGATGTGCTCCTTGATGCCCATCGTGTAGTTGCCGCCCCCGTCGAAGCTCTTGGGGTTGAGGCCGCGGAAATCGCGCACGCGCGGCAGCCCGATATTGATGAGGCGGTCGATGAACTCGTACATGCGCGTCTTGCGCAGCGTCACCTTGCACCCGATCGCCTGGCCGTCGCGCACCTTGAAGGTGGCGATCGACTTGCGCGCCCTGGTGATCACGGCCTTCTGCCCGGCGATCAGCCCGAGATCGGCGGCGGCCTGCTCGACCTTCTTGCGGTCGTTGACGCCCTCGCCGATGCCCATGTTGATGACCACCTTCTCCAAGACCGGCACCTGCATCCGGTTCTTGTAGCCGAACTCCTCGGCCAGCTTCTGGCGCACCACCTCGTCGAAGAACGTCTTGAGCCGCGGCGTCACGCGCTCTTCCGGCACCCGCGCCTTCGCGGGCGCACCGCTCCCCGCAGCCGCTTCGCCTTTTCCGGCTTTTGGCGTCTTCGCGGCCTTCGGCGCCTTCTCGGCCCGCTCGGGCTTGGGGGCGCGATCCGCCTTTTCAGGCTTCTTGGATTCGGCCTTGTCTTTCTTGTCAGCCATCGATCTCAACTCCCGAACGCTTCGCGACACGCACCTTACGGCCGTCCGGCAGCACGCTGAATCCGACCCGCGTGGGCTTGCCGTCCTTGGGGTCGGCCAGCGCCAGATTGGAGAGGTGCACCGGCGCCTCCTTGCTGATGATCCCGCCGTCCTGGGCCGCGGTCTGCTTCTGATGGCGCTTGACCAGATTGATGCCGCGCACCAGCGCGCGGTTCTCGCTCGGGCGCACCTCGATCACCTCGCCTTTGCGGCCCTTGTCGCGGCCGGTGCGCATGATGACGGTGTCGCCCTTCTTGATCTTGGCGGCCATCACAGCACCTCCGGGGCGAGCGAGATGATCTTCATGTGGTTCTTGGCCCGCAACTCGCGCGGAACCGGTCCGAAGATGCGGGTGCCGACCGGCTCCATCTGCGGATTGATCAGGACCGCCGCATTGCGGTCGAACCGGATGACCGAGCCGTCGGGCCGGTGAATGTCCTTGCGCACGCGCACGACCACCGCCTTCATCACCTCGCCCTTCTTGACGCGGCCGCGCGGGATGGCCTCCTTCACCGACACGACGATGACGTCGCCGATGGTGGCGTATTTCCGCTTGGACCCGCCCAGCACCTTGATGCACATGACGCTGCGCGCACCGGAATTGTCGGCCACATCGAGCCTGGTCTGCATCTGGATCATGATGGTGCTCTCGCAATTGTTTCCGCGCGCATCGCGCTCACACGACTTTCTTTTTCTTCTCGCCCTGGATCACTTCCCAACGCTTGAGCTTCGACAGCGGGCGTCGCTCCTCGATCCACACCAGGTCGCCCACCGCAAACTCGTTCTTCTCGTCGTGGGCGTAGTACTTCTTCGAGCTTCGCACCGTCTTCTTGAGCATGGCATGGGTATAGCGCCGCTCGACCTTCACGATGACGGTCTTGTCTTGCTTGTCGCTGACGACGACGCCATGGAGCGTGCGCTTCGGCATCTCGATCCTCTACTTCGCTTTTGCGCGCGCGGCGCGCTTGGGTTTGATTGACGCAGCTGCCGGCTCCGAGCCGGGCTGCGCGGGACGCTTCTGGGTGGCGACCGTCTTGATGCGCGCGATGTCGCGACGCACCTGCCGCACCCGCGACGTATTCTCCAGCTGCCCCGTGGCTCGCTGAAAGCGCAGGTTGAACTGCTCCTTCTTGAGCTTGAGCACCTCGTCATCGAGCTGGTCGATGGTCATCGCCCTGAGATCATCGGGTTTCATTGCGTTCCTCGACTTCTATTCCGCGATGCGCTCGACGAAGCGCGTCTTGATCGGCAGCTTGGCGGCGGCGAGCGCCAGCGCCTCGCGCGCCAGCAGCAGCGGGACGCCGTCGATCTCGAACAGCACCCGGCCCGGCTTGACGCGGGCGACCCAGAACTCCGGCGCGCCCTTGCCCGATCCCATGCGGACCTCGAGCGGCTTCTTGGACACCGGCACGTCCGGATAGACCCGGATCCATACCCGGCCGGAGCGCTTCATGTGGCGCGTGAGCGCCCGCCGCGCGGCCTCGATCTGGCGGGCGGTGATCCGCTCCGGCTCCACCGCCTTGAGGCCGTATTGGCCGAAGGCGAGCGTGGCGCCCGAAGTCGCCAGGCCGTGGATACGGCCCTTGTGCGCCTTACGGAACTTCGTGCGCGTCGGTTGCAGCATGGCGTCTCGCCTTTCTCAATTCCGGTCCGAAGCTTCAGGCCGCGTCGCGGCGCGGACGCCCGACATCCCCGTCAGCCATCTTCTTGTCCTGCGCCATCGGGTCGTGCTCCAGAATCTCGCCCTTGAAGATCCACACCTTGACGCCGCAGGTGCCATAGGTGGTGAAGCCGGTAGCGACCCCGTAATCGACGTCCGCCCGCAACGTATGCAGCGGCACGCGGCCTTCGCGGTACCATTCCATGCGGGCGATCTCGGCGCCGCCGAGCCGACCCGAGCAGTTGATGCGGATGCCGCCGGCACCCAGCCGCATCGCCGACTGCACCGCGCGCTTCATGGCGCGGCGAAAGGCGACGCGGCGCTCGAGCTGCTGGGCGATCGATTCGGCGACCAGCTGGGCGTCGAGCTCGGGCTTGCGGATCTCGACGATATTGATGACGACGTCGGACTCGGTGAGCTCGGCGACCTTCTTGCGCAGCTTCTCGATGTCGGCGCCCTTCTTGCCGATCACCACGCCGGGCCGCGCCGACTGGATGGTGACGCGGCATTTCTTGTGCGGCCGCTCGATGATGATCTTGGAGACCGCCGCCTGCTTGAGCTGCTTCATCAGCTCGGCGCGAATCTTGATGTCCTCGAGCAGCAGACGCCCGTATTCGTTCTTGCCGGCGTACCAGCGCGAATCCCACGTGCGATTGATGCCGAGCCGCAGCCCGATCGGATTGACCTTCTGACCCATAGGTCCTCTCTCTCTTGCCTCAGGCCGCCTCGACCTCACGCACCACGATGGTGAGGTTCGCGAACGGCTTGAAAATCCTTCCCATGCGACCGCGACCGCGGGGCATGAAGCGTTTGATCACGAGCGCCTTGCCGACATGCGCTTCGGCCACGACCAGGTCGTCGACATCGAGATCGTGGTTGTTCTCGGCGTTGGCGATCGCCGATTGCAGGCATTTGCGCACGTCGCGCGCGATGCGCTTGCGCGAGAACTCGAGGTCGGCGAGAGCCGCCGCGACCTTCTTGCCGCGGATCAGCTGCGCCAGCAGATTGAGCTTCTGCGGGCTCACCCGCAGCATGCGGGCGACTGCCTTGGCCTCGGTGTCGGCGAGGCTTCGTTCGCGCGCTTTCTTGCTCATCTTGACTTTCCCTTGGCTCGAGCTGGAGCTACGACGACGCGGCGGGCGCGGCGGTGGCGGGGCCGGAGGCGCGCTTGGCCTTGCGGTCGGACGAATGGCCGTAGAACGTGCGCGTCGGCGCGAACTCGCCGAACTTGTGGCCGACCATCTCTTCCGTCACCATCACCGGAATGTGCTTCTGCCCGTTGTAGACCCCGAAGGTCAGCCCGACGAATTGCGGCAATATCGTCGAGCGCCGGCTCCACATCTTGATCATCTCATGGCGGCCCGAGGCGCGGGTCTTCTCCGCCTTCTTGAGCAGATAGCCGTCGACGAATGGGCCCTTCCAAACCGATCGCGCCATGATGTGTTCCTACTTCTTATTCTTCCGCGCGTGGCGGCTCGAGATGATGAATTTGGTGGTGGACTTGTTCTTGCGGGTCTTCTTTCCCTTGGTCGGGAAGCCCCACGGGGTCACCGGGTGGCGGCCGCCCGAGGTGCGGCCTTCGCCGCCGCCGTGGGGATGATCGATCGGGTTCATGGTGACGCCGCGGTTGTGCGGCATGCGGCCCAGCCAGCGCTGGCGGCCGGCCTTTCCGATCGAGATGTTCATGTTGTCGGGATTGGAGACGGCCCCGATCGTGGCCATGCAGCGGCCGTGCACCAGGCGCTGCTCGGCCGAGTTCAACCGCATGATGACGTAGTCCTGGTCGCGCCCGACGATCTGCGCGTAGGTGCCGGCCGAGCGCGCGATCTGCCCGCCCTTGCCCATCTTGAGCTCGACATTGTGCACGATGGTGCCGATCGGGATGTTGCCGAGCGGCATGGCATTGCCGGGCTTCACGTCCACATGCTCGCCGGCCACGATGCTATCGCCGGGCGCCAGGCGCTGCGGCGCCAGGATATAGGCGAGATCGCCGTCCTGGTACTTGATCAGCGCGATGAAGGCGGTGCGGTTGGGATCGTATTCGATGCGCTCGACCGCGGCCGGAACATCGAACTTGCGCCGCTTGAAATCGATGGTGCGGTAGGCCTGCTTATGGCCGCCGCCGCGGAACCGCACGGTGATGCGGCCGTTGTTGTTGCGCCCGCCGCTCGAATTCTTGCCCTGCGTCAGCGTCTTGACCGGCTTGCCGCGGTACAGGCCGGAACGGTCGACCTGCACCAGCTGGCGCTGGCTCGGCGTGACGGGGTTGTAGGTCTTGAGTGCCATCGTCGCGTTTCCCTTACAGACCCGTCGTCACGTCGATCTTGTGACCCTCTTGCAGGGTCACGATCGCGCGCTTGGTGGGCGACTGCTCGCCGACGCTGCCGCGCAAGGCCTTCACCTTGCCCTTGCGGATGTGGGTATTGACGCTCCTGACCTTGACGTCGAAGAGCTTCTCGACCGCTTCCTTGATCTGCGGCTTGGTCGCGTTCTTGGCGACCTTGAAGACGACCTGATTGTGCTCGGACGCGATGGTCGCCTTCTCGGTGATGGCCGGCGACAGGATGACGTCGTAATGGCGCGGATCGGTGGTTGTCATGCGAAGCGCGCCTCCAACGCCGTGAGCGCCGCCCGGGTCAGGACCAGCGTATGCCGTCGCAGGATATCGTAGACGTTGATGCCCTGGACCGGCAGCACGTCGATATCCGGAATGTTGCGCGCCGCAATCGCGAGATTGGCGTCGACCGCTGCCCCGTCGATGATGAGGGCATTGGTCAGGCCGAGATTGGCGAGATGCTGCGCCAGCGCCTTGGTCTTGCCGTCCTTCACCGCCGCGTCCTGCAGGACGATGATGCCGCCGTCCTTGGCCTTGGCCGAGAGCGCGTGCTTGAGCGCGAGCGCCCGCACCTTCTTGGGCAACCCGATGGCATGGCTGCGCACCACCGGTCCGAAGGAACGGCCGCCGCCGCGGAACAGGTTCACCCGCGCCGAGCCGTGGCGGGCCGATCCGGTGCCCTTCTGCCGGTACATCTTCTTGCCGGTGCGCGCGATATCGGCGCGGCCCTTGACCGCGTGGGTGCCGGCGCGGCGCTTGGCGAGCTGCCAGGTCACGCAGCGGTGCAGGATGTCCGCGCGCGCCTCCAGCCCGAAAATGGCGTCCGGCAGCTCGACCGAGCCGGCCGCCGTGCCGTCGAGCATCGTGACCTTCAATTCCATGTCACGCCCCCTCGTTCGCGGCTGTATCCGCCGGCGCGGGTTCCGACGTTTCGGCGCCCGGCGCATCGGCGCCCCGCGCGTCAGCGCCCGGCGCGTCAGCGCCCGGCAAGCGGAACTTGCCCGGCTTCGGCGCATCCTTCGGCGGCGCCTTCTTGATCGCATCGCGCAGCGTGATCCAGCCGCCCTTGGCGCCCGGCACCGCGCCCTCGACCAGGACGAGGCCGCGCTCGACGTCGGTCATCACCACCTTGAGATTGAGCGTGGTCACGCGATCCACGCCCATGTGACCCGCCATCTTCTTTTCCTTGAACGTCTTGCCCGGGTCCTGGCGACCGCCGGTCGACCCATGGGAACGGTGCGAGACCGAGACGCCGTGGGTGGCGCGCAGACCGCCGAAATTCCAGCGTTTCATCGGGCCCGCGAAGCCCTTGCCGATCGATGTGCCGGTCACGTCCACATACTGCCCGACCACGAAATGATCGGCCGTGATCTCGGCGCCGACCGGAATGAGCTCGCTCTCCTCGACGCGGAACTCGGCCAGCTTGCGCTTGGGCTCGACCTTGGCGACCGCGAAATGGCCGCGCTCGGCCTTGCTGACGTTGCGGACCTTGCGCGTGCCCGAGCCGAGCTGGAGCGCCACATAGCCGTCGCGGTCCTTGGTGCGGTGGGCGATGACCTGGCAATTGGCCAACTGCAGCACAGTCGCCGGCACGTGCTCGCCCGCGTCGGTGAAGACCCGCATCATTCCGACCTTCTGTGCAATCACCCCGGAACGCATTGTCGTGTTCCTTCCCCTTCGCTCAAAGCTTGATCTCGACGTCGACGCCGGCGGCGAGATCGAGCTTCATCAGCGCGTCCACCGTTTGCGGCGTCGGATCGACGATGTCGAGCAGTCGTTTATGGGTGCGCATCTCGAACTGCTCGCGGCTCTTCTTGTCGACGTGCGGCGACCGGTTGACCGTGAACTTCTCGATCTTGGTCGGCAGCGGGATCGGCCCGCGCACCTGCGCGCCGGTGCGCTTGGCGGTCGCCACGATCTCGCGCGTGGACGCATCGAGAATCCGATGATCGAACGCCTTGAGCCGGATGCGTATGTTCTGGCCGTTCATGCCGTTATCTTTCTTGATGCGAATTTCTCGATTGTGAATGGCGTGTAGCGAGCAGAGGACGATTCCCTATTCGCTATTCGCCATTCCCTATTCGCCTACTCGACGATGCTCGCCACCACGCCGGCGCCGACCGTGCGGCCGCCCTCGCGGATGGCGAAACGCAGCTTCTCCTCCATGGCGATCGGAACGATCAGCGTGACCTCCATGGAGATATTGTCTCCCGGCATCACCATCTCGGTGCCCTCCGGCAAGGTCACGACGCCGGTCACATCGGTGGTGCGGAAGTAGAATTGCGGCCGGTAATTCGTGAAGAACGGGGTGTGGCGGCCGCCCTCCTCCTTGGTCAGGATGTAGGCCTCGGCCTTGAACTTGGTGTGCGGCTTCACGCTGCCGGGCTTGCACAGGACCTGTCCGCGCTCGACTTCCTCGCGCTTGGTGCCGCGCAACAGGCAACCCACGTTGTCGCCCGCCTCGCCTTGATCGAGCAGCTTGCGGAACATCTCGACGCCGGTGACCACGGTCTTGAGAGTTGGCTTGATGCCGACGATCTCGACTTCCTCGCCCACCTTGATGACGCCGCGCTCGATGCGGCCGGTCACCACGGTACCGCGGCCCGAGATCGAGAACACGTCCTCAACCGGCATCAGGAACGGCTGATCCTTGGGACGCTCGGGCTGCGGGATGAAATCGTCCACCGCCTTCATCAGCTCGAGGATCGCGTCATGGCCGAGCTTGGGGTTCTTGCCCTCCAGCGCCATCAGCGCCGAGCCCTTGATCACCGGGATCTTGTCGCCCGGATAATTGTACTTCGAGAGCAGCTCCCGCACCTCCAGCTCCACCAGCTCCAGGAGCTCGGGATCATCGACCATGTCGACCTTGTTGAGGAACACGACCAGCGCCGGGACGCCGACCTGGCGCGCCAGCAGGATGTGCTCGCGCGTCTGCGGCATCGGCCCGTCGGCCGCGCTCACCACCAGGATCGCGCCGTCCATCTGGGCGGCGCCGGTGATCATGTTCTTCACATAGTCGGCGTGCCCGGGGCAGTCGACATGGGCGTAGTGGCGCGCCTGCGTCTGATACTCGACATGCGCGGTCGCGATGGTGATGCCGCGCGCCTTCTCTTCCGGCGCCTTGTCGATCTGGTCGTAGGCCGTATAGGTCGCGCCGCCGGTCTCCGCCAAGACCTTGGTGATCGCCGCCGTCAGCGACGTCTTGCCGTGGTCGACATGCCCGATTGTGCCCACATTGCAATGCGGCTTGGTCCGTGCAAACTTTTCTTTGGCCATGGGACTCTCCGTTCGTCCTCCGGTGATTACTGTAGCTCAAGCTTCAGGCGAACTTCGCCTGAATTTCATCTGCGATCGCCCTAGGCACATCGGCATAGTGATCGAACTGCATGGTGAAAGTGGCGCGTCCCTGAACTCATGGAGCGCAGATTGTTGACGTAGCCGAACATGTTGGCGAGCGGCACCATGGCGTTCACCACCACGGCGTTGCCGCGCATGTCCTGGCCCTGGATCTGGCCGCGCCGCGAATTGAGATCGCCGATCACCGAGCCGGTATGATCCTCCGGCGTCACGACCTCGACCTTCATGATCGGCTCGAGCAGGATCGGGGCGGCCTCGCGCAAGGCTTCCTTCAGCGCGGCGCGCGAGGCGATCTCGAACGCCAGTGCCGAGGAGTCCACGTCGTGATAGGCGCCGTCGATCAGCGTCACCTTGAGGTCCACCACCGGGAAGCCCGCCAGCACGCCGGAGCCGAGCACCGATTCCAGGCCCTTCTCGACGCCCGGAACGTATTCCTTGGGCACGTTGCCGCCGATCACCTTGTTCTCGAACATGAAGCCCGAGCCCGGCGGCAACGGCTCGCACACGATCTTGATGCGCGCGAACTGGCCGGACCCGCCGGTCTGCTTCTTGTGGGTGTAGTCCTTGGTCACCTGCCGTGAGATCTTCTCGCGGTAGGCGACTTGCGGGGCGCCGATATTGGCTTCCACCTTGTAGGTGCGCTTGAGGATGTCGACCTTGATGTCGAGATGGAGCTCGCCCATGCCCTTGAGGATGGTCTGTCCGGATTCCTGATCGGTCGAGACGCGGAACGAAGGATCCTCGGCTGCCAGCTTGGCGAGCGCGACGCCGAGCTTCTCCTGGTCGGCCTTCGATTTCGGCTCGATCGCGATCTCGATCACCGGATCGGGGAACTCCATCTTCTCCAGAATCACCTGCTTCTGCGGATCGCACAACGTATCGCCGGTGCGCACTTCCTTGAGGCCCGCCAGGGCCACGATGTCGCCCGCAAACGCTTCCTTGATGTCTTCGCGGTTGTTGGCGTGCATGAGCAGCATGCGGCCGATCCGCTCCTTGCGCTCCTTGGTGGAGTTGATGACGCCGGTGCCGCTCGCCATGATGCCGGAATAGATGCGGCAGAACGTGATGGTGCCGACGAACGGATCGTCCATGATCTTGAAGGCGAGCGCGGCGAACGGCTCTTTGTCGTCGGCCCTGCGCACGACCTCCTCGCCCTTGCTGCCGATGCCCTTGATCGGCGGCACGTCCAAGGGCGAAGGCAGATAGTCGACCACCGCGTCGAGCAGCGGCTGCACGCCCTTGTTCTTGAAGGCGGAGCCGCACAGGACCGGGAAGAACGTGCTGCTGATGGTGGCCTTGCGGATGAGCCGCTTGAGCGTGGCCTCGTCGGGCTCGTGGCCGTCCAGATAGGCCGCCATGACCGTATCGTCGAGATCGACCGCCGCCTCGATCATGATCTCGCGATATTCCTTCGCCTGCGCCAGCATGTCGTCCGGAATCTCGATGTCGTTATACTTGGCGCCGAGCCCCTCTTCCTCCCAGATCACGCCCTTCATGCGCACCAGGTCGATGATGCCCCGGAACGCGTTCTCGGACCCGATCGGCAGCTGGATGGCGACCGGCTTGGCGCCCAGACGCGACTTGATCTCGTCGAGGCACTTGAAGAAATCGGCGCCCACCTTGTCCATCTTGTTGGCGAGGACGATACGCGGAACCTTGTACTTGTCGCCCTGGCGCCAGACCGTCTCGGTCTGCGGCTCGACGCCCTGGTTGGAATCCAGCACGCAGACGGCGCCGTCCAGCACCCGCAGCGAACGCTCCACCTCGATGGTGAAGTCGACGTGCCCGGGCGTGTCGATGATGTTCAAGCGCTTGTTGCGCCAGATCGCGGTGGTCGCGGCCGAGGTGATCGTGATGCCGCGCTCCTGCTCCTGCTCCATCCAATCCATCGTCGCGGCGCCTTCGTGCACCTCGCCGATCTTGTGGCTCTTGCCGGTGTAGTAGAGGATCCGCTCGGTCGTCGTCGTCTTGCCGGCATCGATGTGCGCCATGATGCCGAAATTGCGGTAGTCCTCGATGGGGTGGCTGCGGGGCATGAAACGTCCTTATTGACCGTCTGTCACCAGCGATAGTGCGAGAAGGCGCGATTGGCTTCCGCCATGCGATGGGTGTCCTCGCGCTTCTTGACGGCGTTTCCCCTGTTGTTGGATGCGTCCAGCAGCTCGGCCGAGAGCCGCTCCGTCATCGTCTTCTCGTTGCGGTCGCGCGCGGCCGAGATGATCCAGCGGATGCCGAGCGCCTGCCGGCGCACGGTGCGCACCTCGACCGGCACCTGATAGGTGGCGCCACCGACGCGCCGGGAGCGCACCTCGATCGAGGGCATGACATTGTCGAGCGCCTGCTCGAATACCGTGACCGGGCTCTGCTTGGTCTTGCCTTCGATGATGTCGAGCGCCCCATAGACGATATTCTCGGCGACCGACTTCTTGCCCTGTCGCATGATCGAGTTCATGAACTTCGAAACCACGAAGTTCCCGAACTTCGGATCGGGTTGGATCTCGCGCTTCTCGGCACTGTGGCGACGGGACATCGGATCGGTCCTTGATGCTTTCTCTGATCTTGCGGTTCGGCCGGCCTGGCTGGCCGACTATCTCGGTCGCTATTTCGGTTTCTATTTTGGTCTCTATTTCGGTCTCTTGGCGCCGTACTTCGAGCGGCGCTGCTTGCGGTTCTTCACCCCCTGGGTGTCGAGCACGCCGCGCAGGATGTGGTAGCGCACGCCCGGCAGGTCCTTGACGCGGCCGCCCCGGATCATCACCACCGAGTGCTCTTGCAGATTGTGGCCTTCACCCGGAATGTAGCCGATGACCTCGAAGCCGTTGGTCAGGCGCACCTTCGCGACCTTGCGCAGCGCCGAGTTCGGCTTTTTCGGCGTGGTCGTATAGACGCGCGTGCAAACGCCGCGCTTCTGCGGCGAAGACTGCAGGGCGGGCACGGTATTGCGCGCTTTCACCCGCGTCCGCGGCTTGCGGATCAACTGGTTGATCGTCGGCATCGCCTTTAGTCACCCTTCGTTCGAGAGCAGACCGACCCTTTCGGATCGGCCAAACGCGCAAAACGGAGGAACGCCGTCCGCTCCCGGTGCGGTGGGCGCTCACCCGTTCCAGACGACCGCGCGGCGCAAACGCTGCGCGATCATCACCTAAAATCTGACCGTCGATGTCAGAAGCAGCGTTTGAGCTTCATTCCTCGAGGCTGGTGACGCCCACCCGCAGCCGAGAGAGACCTGAGATCTCAATGGTTTAGCGGGATTCGGGCACGCCGTTCCGAGCAAGCGAAGCTCACCGCCTGCCGCAAAGTTCGCGGTATGTATCGGTGCCGCAGGGCGAAGTCAAGGCGCCAGCAGCCGGAATATCGCCGGAAAGTCTGCGGCTTGGCGATTTGTTGCGGCCTGCGCCAGCCGTCGCGTCACCGACCGAAAATGGCGCGCAATCGACGGGTTTTCAATGGGCTTTCAGGAGAATTCAACAAGCCCGCAGATGGCTCTTTCAAGAGCGCGAAATCCGCGCCGCCGCGGCGGTTCGCAACCAGCGCCCACCATCGGGCTCACTGGCGCTCGATCAGGCCGGCGATCGCCTTGACGCTGCTGCGCGCATAGACCGGCAGGCCGGCGCTCAGCGAGCTCCCCGTGTTGAATGAGCTCTTGCCCGCAAGCACCTGGGCCGGCACGAGATTCCGCAGCACCGGGACGAGGGCGAATTCCTTTCTTTTGTCGAGGACATTCGACTCGATCCCGAGCGCCATATAGACGGTCACCACCGTCTTGCCGGGATCATTGGGGAATTGCTGGAAGACGGCCACCAGCTTGCCGAACTGCATCACCTGATTCACGTAGAAAATGTTCTGCTCGATGGCCCCGACCGAGGGCGTGTCGAGCGCGGTCAGCTTGGTCAATCCGGACTGCTCGATCTCGGCCGGCGAGCGTAGCGTGAACTCGCTCTCGAAATCGAGATAGGGAGCGACCGGCTTGGCGGAATCCCTGATCTTGTTGGCGAGCTGGATGCCGAGCGGGAACCGCCCTTCGAGCGCATAATGCGAGCGCACGCAGAGCACCGTCGGGCGGCCTTCGCACCACCGCCTGGTCGGATTCTGGTTGTAGATGACCTTGGGGTCCTGGGTCGCCGTGACCTCGCCCGCGGTGATCACGCGGTGCTTGATGGCCGGATCGATCTGCTCGACGAACGGCAGCGTGATGAGGCGCGCCAGGTCGAGGGATTCCGGCGGCCGCGACAGCACGAAGCGCGCCGCCCCCACATACATGTGGAGCTTCTCCTTGAACCGCTTCTTGACCCCGTCCACGACCAGGTCGGTATTGGGCTCGGCATAGCCCGGATAGAGGCCGAGAAATTTCTGCTCGAGCGGGCGCGCCTTGGCCCAATCTTCGTAACGCATGAACCCGGTCCCGGGATCGACGAGATTCTCGGGCGGATGGTCGGCAAAGACGATGGTCTTGGGCTTGAGCTGCGCGACCGGCAAATCCGCGAGCGAGGCGACGTCCTCGACCCGGAAGTCGTCCGCCTTGGCGGCCGGCGTCTTGGCGGCTGGCGCCTTGGAATCTTGCGGCTTGGAATTTGCACTTGGAATCTGTGCCTTGGAGTCCGGAGCCTTGGGGGCGTCCTGCGCTTTCGGCTCCGGCGGCTTTGAAAGCTGGGCCTGTGCGAGCGGCACGACAACCAGAAGGCTGATCAGAACTGCGAGTGCGCGCGGCGTCCACATGGCGGTCTCGTTGAGTTAGAGCATTTCCAGGAAATGCCCGCCCTCGCGAAGGCGTGGGTGGCATCCGATTTTCCGTCCGAAAACGCGACAAGGCAAAAGCGCCAGAAGCGGTTTCCCGTTTCCAATCTATTGAAACCGTTCTAGCGCCAATCCCAGAAGAAGCCGGAATTGCTGCGGGTTTGCGGACCCGAACGCGGGTCGTTGCCGCGCGGCGGTTGGCCATAGGGCTGGCCATAGGGCTGTCCATTGGCCTGGCCATAGGGTTGGGGCTGGCCATACGGTTGTTGGGGCTGGCCGTAAGGCCGGCCATAGACATCGCGCCGCTGCGGCTGCGCCGGCTGCTGCGGATAGCCCTGCCCGGGCCCCCGCCAGGGATCGCCGAACGGCGGCGGATAGCGTCCGCCACCGCTGTCGTACGGCGGGAAATCCTGCGTGGCTTGGTCGTCGGGTGATTTATGCGCCATATAGGCCTCGTCGCGCGACACCAGCTGGAATTGCGTGTCGTACGCCCCGCCGCTGTGATCACGCCGGAAATACTCGACGAAGGATTTGGTTCCGCTCGCAGCCGGATCGCCCGAGGCGAGACTGATCGGGCGTGCCACCAAGTCCTTCTTGGCCTCGGCCGATGGCGGACTGAGCGGGGTCTTGGGCGCATATTGGGCCCACACCGCCTGGATGATCGGCTCGAATATGGGGATCGCGACGCTGGCACCGGTCGCCCCGCCGCCGAGCGTGCGCCGCTTGCCGCCGGCATTGTCATAGCCCACCCACACCGCCACGGTGACGTCGTTGGTAAAGCCCACGAACCAGGCGTCGTTCTCGTCTTCGGTGGTGCCGGTCTTGCCCGCCACATACGGGGAAAGGCTCGCGATCGAATGGGCGGTTCCGCGTGCCAGCACGCCCTGCAGCATGGTCTTGAGCTGATAGAAGGAGACCCGATCGGCCGATCCGATCGCTTGCGAGGATGTCGCCGCTTCATGGCGATAGACCACCAGCCCGTTGTGCTCGATCGACTCGATCGCATAGGGCGAGGGCCGCACGCCTTCATTGGCGATGGCGGCATAGAACGGCGCCAGGTCGATGGGCCGCACCGGCTGCGCGCCCAGCACGAAGGGATAATAGGGAACGCATTCACGGTAGATCTGCGCCTCCAGCGCCAGCCCGCAGACGCGATCGAGGCTGCCATGGGGATCGCTCTCGATCCCGCCGTCCAGCAAATTGACGGTCGCCAGGTTGCGCGAATTCTCCAGCGCGCGCCGCAATGTGACCACGCCCCACTCGCTGCGGTCGTAGTTCTTCGGCGTCCAGTAATCCTGCTCGCGCGAGCCGCCGCCGATGGGCGGAAGCGTGATCTCCTGGTCGCGCACGATGGTGTTGGGTTGCAGCCCTTTCTGCAGCGCCGCCAGATAGCTCAACGGCTTGAGCGCGGAGCCCGGCTGTCGCTGCGCCTGCGTCGCGCGGTTGAGCTGGCTGAGCGGATAGGAGAAGCCGCCCGACATCGCCAGGATGCGGCCGGTCTTGTTCTCCAGCACCAGGACTGCGCCCTGGACCGTGGGCCGCACCCGGATCTCCGCCCGCGGGGTCTTGGCCTTGGCGTCCGAGCAGATGGACGAAGACCACGTCATAGAGCTTGAGCGTGCGCCCGATGGAGCCGGACGCGCCCGAGAGCGGCAGGATGCGGCCGTCGGCGAGCCCGACCCGGATCGTGTCTGCGCCCTTGCCGCCCCCCTTGTCGACCACCACCGCCACCGGCCAGTGCACGTCGTAGAGCGGCAGGCGCGCCTGCGCGAGCGCCTGCTGCCACGCCGGCTTCTTGTCGGCGCGACTTTCGGGTCCGGCTGGATGCGCTTGATCGCATTGGCCAGGTTGGCCTCGGCGCCGTGGAATGAAACGCGGCCGCCGTCGATCTCGAAGCGCGACAGCCCCTCCTGCAGCGCCGCCTCGGTCGCACGCTGCAGTCCGGCAGGACGGTCGAGCGCACCGTGTAGGAATTGGCAGTGAGCGCATCGATCCCGGCCACCGCCTTGGCTTCGTGCGCGACCTGATCGACGAAATGGAAGCCGATGTCGCGCCGCGGACGTTGACATAGGCGACCAGGGTCGGCATCGGGCTCGAGCGCCTGCTTGAGCCTCGGCTGCGCTGATGGCGCCGTCCTCCTGCATGCGGCCGAGCACATAGGCGAGCCGCTCCTGCGCCCGGTCGGGATGCCGGTCCGGGCTGAAATAGGTCGGGCCCTTGGTCAGCGCCGCCAACAGCGCGCCCTCCTCCAGGCTGAGCGCCTTCACGGCTTTCCGAAATAGCTGCGCGCCGCCATCTCGACGCCCCAGGAGCCGCGGCCCAGATAGGTCGAGTTGAGGTAGAGCTCGAGGATCTCGGCCTTGCTGAGCAGGCGTTCGACCCGGGCGGTCAGGATCATCTCGCGGATCTTGCGCTCATAGGTCAGGTCCTCGCCGACCAGCAGGTTCTTCACCACCTGCTGGGTGATGGTCGAGCCGCCCTGCGGCCGGCCGGACTGCGCGATGTTGCCGATGAAGGCCCGGATCAGGCAGCGCTCGTCGATGCCGTTGTGCTGATAGAAGCGCTTGTCCTCGGCCGAGACGAAGGCCTGCTGCACCGGCTTGGGGATGTCGCTCAGCGGCACCCAGACCCGCCGCTGGTCCTCCTCGAACAGCTCCGCGAAGCGCTGCGCCCTTGCCGTCGAGCACCACGCTGGCGCCCGGCAGCTTGAGGCCCTTGAGCTTGGCGGGATCGGGCAGGTCGGCGACCGCCTTGTTGTAGAAATCGATCACCTCGCCGAGGTCGACGGCCGGCTTCTCGACGTCTCGTTCTTGCAGAATTGCTTGTAGGCGGTGAGCAGATCGGCGAAATTGATGCCGCGAAAGGCCGCGACCCCGCCGGTCATGCGCCTGCGGATCCTCCATCGCGGTCGCGATCAGGTCGTCGAGATTGATGTCCTCGATATCGAAGGCCTTGCGCATATGCGCGCAGCCCGCATGCAGGAGCTGCACCACCTGGGCTTGATCCTGGACGCGGTCGAACTGGGTCTTGACCTGATCCGGCGCGGTCGTCACCTGGCTCAAGGTGAGCGCGGTGGCGAAAATCTTGACGAGGAGGGCGTCCATTGGGGCGGGGTGACCGGCCGGTGGGGCGGGTTGCGGGGCGAGAGTTCAACCTCATAAAACGGCTTTTTATGGGTTTGGGTTCCAGCTTATCCGCTTCTTATGTTAAATAAATTTCATCCAGGTAAAGAGCCGGACTGCGGCCAAGGCCGCACATCCCCCAATTGGGCTTCAACCCCGGACCGACCCAAAAAAAAAGCCGCCCGCCGATCGTGGGTTGACCCAGGATCAGCGGGCGGCCCGGCTCGTGCGCGCCGGTTTGGCGCCCGTCACTCCGCCGCCGGCAATTGCGCCGGCTGCTCGACCGCGGCAGCAGCCGCCTTGGCGGCCGCCTCCCGCTCGCGCTCCTCGAGAATGAGCGCGTCGCGCTTGCCGGCGACCTCGCGCAGGCTGTTCATCATGGCGCCGGTCCCGGCCGGGATCAGGCGGCCCACGATGACGTTCTCCTTGAGGCCCTCGAGCGTGTCGATCTTGCCGTTGACCGCGGCCTCCGTCAGCACCCGGGTGGTCTCCTGGAACCAAGCCGCCGAGATGAAGGAGCGGGTCTGCAGCGACGCCTTGGTGATGCCCAGCAGCACCGGATGGCCGACCGCCTCCTTCTTGCCTTCGGTCCGCGCCCGCGCATTGATCTCGTCGAGCTCGATCTTGTCGATCTGCTCGCCCGTGATCAGCTCGGTCTCGCCCTGCTCGCTGATCTCGACCTTCTGCAGCATCTGCCGGACGATGACCTCGATGTGCTTGTCGTTGATGGCGACGCCCTGGAGCCGATAGACCTCCTGGATCTCGTTGACCAGATAGGCGGCGAGTTCCTCGACGCCCTTGATCGCCAGGATGTCGTGCGGCGCCGGGTTTCCTTCGACAATGAAGTCACCCTTCTCGACCACGTCGCCTTCCTGCAGATGGATGTGCTTGCCCTTCGGGATCAAGTACTCCTTCGGCTCCTCGCCTTTGACGCTCGACTCGATGATCACGCGACGCTTGTTCTTATAATCCTTGCCGAACCGGATGGTGCCGGAGGCCTCCGCGATGATCGCGGACTCCTTCGGACGCCGTGCCTCGAACAGCTCCGCCACCCGCGGCAGACCGCCGGTGATGTCCCTGGTCTTGGCGCTCTCGGTGGGAATACGCGCGATGACATCGCCGCCTTCACGGTCGAGCCCGGATCGACCGAGATGATGGCGTCGACCGCGAGCAGATAGCGCGCATCGCCGCCGCGGCTGAGCTTGTGGATCTTGCCGCTCTTGTCCTTGATGACCATGGACGGACGCAGGTCCTGCTGGCCGCGGCCGAGCCGGTACGCCAGTCGATGACCACGCGCTTGGCGATGCCGGTCGACTCGTCGAGCGTCTCCGACATCGACTGCCTTCGACCAGATCCTCGAAGCCCACCGTGCCCTCGACCTCGGTCAGGATCGGACGGGTATAGGGATCCCACTCGGCGATGCGCTGGCCGCGCTTGATCTTGTCGCCGTCCTCGATCCGCATGCGGGCGCCGTACTGGATGCGATGCACCGCACGCTCGGTGCCATCGGATCAGCACGGCGATCACCATGTTGCGGGCCATGGCGATCATCTCGCCATCGGAATTCTTCATGATGTTCTTGTTCTTGATCTTGATCTTGCCGTCGAAGTTCGAACTCGATGAACGACTGCTCGGAAATCTGAGCGGCGCCGCCGATGTGGAACGTTCGCATGGTGAGCTGGGTCCCGGGCTCGCCGATCGACTGGGCGGCGATGACGCCCACCGCCTCGCCGATATTGACCGGCGTACCGCGGGCGAGATCGCGCCCGTAGCACTTGCCGCAGACGCCGGTGACGGTCTCGGAGGTGACACCGACGGATGCGCAGCTCCTGCACGCCGGCCGTGACGATCGCCTCGACCTGCGGCTCCTCGAGCAACGTGCCCTTCTTGACGATGACCTTGTGCGACGACGGATCGCGCACGTCCTCCGCCGTGGTGCGGCCCAGGATGCGCACGCCGAGCGAGGCGACGACCTGGCCGGCATCGATGACGGCCCGCACGTTGATGCCGCCCGCGGTGC
>CAVUSX010000004.1:0-184485 GCA_963744275.1 uncultured Alphaproteobacteria bacterium | reverse complement strand
GTCTGCGGGTAACGAAAGCGCCATCAACGCACGTTGCTCCCCGCGCGTGCGGCGGCACGTTGCCCGCGGGACTTGCCCAGTTTTGTTATTCCGGATTGCCGGCTAGACCGCTCTGCCGCTGTTGGAAGCTTGATCAGTTCTTATGCGGCAATCGCGTAGGATAACGGCGCTGTTTTTTGCTGCGGTGCGGGAGTTCTCCTGCTGGCCCATCGCGTCACCCCCCGACTGGTGGCGATCGACGCGAAGCGGAATGGGCTGCGCATCGAAACGGCCAAGTCCAGCATTGTGGGGCCTGATCAGAAATCCGGCTTGTCCGCCTGCGGTATCGGCACGACCTCGAAGCTGCTGAACGGATTGACGTTGTTCTCGGCGCAAATGGCTTCCTGCATCAGGCCGGCTTGCACGCGCCGGAAGCGCTGGATCGCCGACCACGGCGTGGTGAAGGCTCCCGGGTCGTCGACCGTGACCAGGACCTCCAGCATTTTCTCGCCATCGGTCAATTTGAAGCGCTCCACGACGTGCAATCGGTCGCTATGGGGCGTGCGGTAATTGTCGACGAAAGCCTTGGTGGAAATCCCGATCGTGTCGACCACCAGCGTGTCGCCGCCCTCGTAATGGCCGACCGATTCGCCGTACCAGCTCGGCGTC
Source organism: uncultured Alphaproteobacteria bacterium (assembly GCA_963744275.1). GTDB lineage: Bacteria > Pseudomonadota > Alphaproteobacteria > Rhizobiales > Xanthobacteraceae > VAZQ01. The sequence continues at coordinate 183,837 of CAVUSX010000004.1, read as the reverse complement.
ACTTGCGCGGAATGCGGCACGTTCAGATAGACGCGACGCAATTCGGGGCCGCCCGGATTGATGATCGTCACCTGCTTCTCGGTCTGCAGGAAACGATTGGGGAAGACCAGGTTGTAGATCAGAAAGCCCGGAACGCCTCCGGGGTAGCAGCTCTCGCGCGCCCGGAACGGAACCTTGCCGGCGAGCACCTCCGCGTTGGCCTTGCGCATCTCCTCGACCGCCCAGGGCTGCAGAATGGGATTGCTGAGATCGGCGACCCGGAAGGTGGGTCGCGTGCCGGTCCGCCGGGCGGTGGGATTGTCGACATAGGGATGGCGTTTGTCGAAGGTCACGGGTCCGGGCCCGCTCGGCGGCGGCAGGAAATCGTCGCCGACCGGCAGCCAGCCGGTGTCGCTATTTACGGTGAGGTCGGGCACCGCGCCGTTCGGGGTCGCCGCGCCGGACGCGGAAAGGGCGAGCGCGACGCCGGCAAGGCCTGCCAGGCCGGCCAGAAGGGCGCCGGCGACCCGCGCCCCGCGGTGCGAGCCGTCGGCGGACGCGGATTTGGACATGTAGGGCATGACGGCTTCTCCTTGGCGGCGCTTGCGGTTCAATCGAGCCTGATCCCGGTCTCCTGCACGATGCCCTCCCACTCCCGGGCATCGTCCGCGATGGCGGCCGCGAAATCGCCGGGCGTCCCGATCTTCACCTCCAGGCCCGAGTTTGGCGAAGCTATCGCGCAAATCCGCAGACTGCAGACATTGGTTGATCGCGGCGTTGAGCTTGGCGACGATCGGGGGAGGGGTCGCGGCCGGGGCGAGCAATCCGAACCAGATTTCCGAAGGATAGCCGGCAAAGCCGCTTTCCAGCATGGTGGGTACCTCGGGCAGCTCCGGCCAGCGGATCGTGCTGGTCACCGCGAGCGGGCGCAGCTTGCCAGCCCGGATATGGGGAAGCAGCACCGACTTGGCGGCCGCGCCCACCTGGATTTGCCCGCCCAGCAGATCGGTGATGGCCGGGGCGGCGCCTTTGTAGGGAACGAAGATCATGTCGATCCCGGTTCTGACCTTCAGGAGCTCGAGCGCAAAATGCGGAAAGATGCCGAGCGCGGCGCCGGATGTGAGCTTGCCGGGATTGGCTTTCGCAAACGCAACGAGCTCCGCGATCGTCTTGGCCGGGACCGCGGGATTGACCACCAGCGCATTCGAGTCGGTCGCGATCGAGGCGACCGCGACAAAGTCCCTGATCGGGTCGTAGCTGAGAGTCTTGTAGAGCGCTGCGGTCATGGCGTTGGAGTTGGTGCCGCCCAGTAACAACGTGTACCCGTCCGGATTGGCGCGCGCGACCGCTTGCGTTCCGGTTCTGCCGCCCGCGCCCGCTTCATTCTCGACGATGACGCCCTGCCCGAGAACGGCGGAGAGCCGTTGCCCGACGTGTCGCGCCAGAAGGTCGGTCGGGCCGCCCGCCGGGAACGGGACGACGATCTTGACGACGTGGTTTGGAAACGTTTGGGCGCACGATGGGTCTGCCGCAAGAGTGCCGAAGACGACCGCCAGGAGGACGAGGAGAGCGCGTGTCATGTTTTCCTCCGCCGATCGGAACAGCAGGAAGACCTTTGCCGGATCGAGAGCGCGAGCCGGAGTGTACCGGGATTTCCCGGCGAGCGACATGCGCGTGCGCCGGCTCGCGCCGCACTCTTCCGCGCCCCGGCGGGACCGAATAGGGTGCTGGCCGACGGATTTAGAATGTTCGGATCCCCACGGAGGTGAGATGATCACGCGACGTCATTTTGTGTTCGCAAGCGGGTTGGCGCTCGCCGGCGTGCCGGCCGGCGCGGCGCGCGCCGACGAGACCGCGAAGGCCTTCCTGGAAAGGATCTACGCGGCCTACAAGGGCAAGAATTCCAAGGGCATCCCGCTCGACGGCGATGCCGTGATGCGACGATATTTCGAGCCCAAGCTGGCGGCCTTTATGATCAAGGACTACAGGAACGCCGCCAAGCATGGCGACGCCCCCGAGTTCGACTCCGATCCGTTCATCGACGGGCAGGATTGGGAGATCGGGCCGGTCGAAATCGTGGTGCGCGACATCGCGCCCGACAAGGCGAGCGCCACCGCCAAGTTCCGGAATTTCAAAGACCAGACGACAGTCGACTACGACCTCGTCAAGCTCAAGGACGGTTGGCGGATCGCCGACATCACCTGGAACGGCAAGGATACGTTGCGCGGCTTCTTTGAGAAGAAGTGAGGCGGGATGCACGCACACTTCGTCGTCCCGGCCCATAGCGCGTTGAAGACGCGCGTAAACGCGCTTATGGAGCCCGGACCCATACCATCAGGGCGTTTACGCCCGTCTTCGACGGGCTATGGCAGCTGATCGATAGGTCACGGCGTATGGGTCCCTGCCTTCGCAGGGACGACAGCGGAGAGGTGTCCGAACAGGGCGAAAACCCAGACAATGGCCTCTACTTCCCGAACGTGAACACGTCGTGGTAGGGCGCGCTCACCTCCAGTCCGCTGCCGGCCGATTGGACGTCGCCGCTCACCAGATGCAGCTGGTCGCCGGTGACGCCGGCCGCCATGCCGTGACGCGACACCGGCATGCCGGGCAGCACGGCCCAGGTGTTGGTGGCCGGATCGTAACCTTCGAAGGCACGGAAGGTCGCGCTCTTTTGCGTGTCCTGCATCTCGCCGCCCGCCACATAGATGCGCCCGCCGTGCACGCCGCCCGCGATCGCGCTGCGCGCGGTCGGCATGCGCGCCTTGATCCGCCACAGATCGTCGGCCGGATTGTACTCCTCGACCACGTCGGTATCGCTGGCGAGCCCGATGAAGGCGGCGCCCAAGCGGCCCCCGATGGCGTAGAGCTTGCCGTTGACCGCCCCGGCCATCAGGTGGTTGCGCGCGGTCGGCATCGGCCGGCGCGTGCGCCAGGTGTTGGTGGCGATGTCGTATTCCTCGAGCGTGCCGACCGAAAGATGCGGACGCGTCGGCAGGACCGAAGGCTCGTCGGTGCCGGACGGCGTGGTGGCGCCGCCCACCACATAGATCTTGCCGTCGATGACCGCGGCCGCCGCGGCGCCGCGCTTGGTCGGCATCGGGGCCAGCGCCTTCCAGGTGTCGGTCGCCGGATCGTATTCCCAGGAATTGTCGATCGGGACCCAGGCGGGCGGCCCCGACACCGGCGGCACGAAGCCGCCGAATCCATAGATCTTGCCCTGATATTCCGCGAAGGCGACATGGTGGGATGGCAGCGCCATCTTTTTCCTCTCGGTCCATTTGTCGGACGCGGGGTCGTATTCGTAGACCAGGGCCTTGGGTTTCCAGACCGGCGCCAGGCCTGCAAAAACATACATCTTGCCGCCGGCCGCCATGCCCAGAACCTCTTCGGAGGGATCCGGAAATGCCGCTTTGCGCTCCCACTTGCCTTGCGCATTGGCGCTGGTCGCGAGCGACAGCGCGCCCGAAAGCGCGATGAGCGCCACCCGCAATAATATCCTCGGCGAGATCATTTTTTCCTCCCCGGTTCGAGGCCGTCGAAGTCTAGCATAGCTGCGACTTGACGCGACCGTGCAAATCAGTGGATTGAGGAAATCGACAATGGCGAGTTGCGCTCGATCTGCGCCTGGCACGAGATCGGCGTGTCGGCCATCGCAGAGCGGGTCCTCGTCGCAATCCCGTGCGAGCGCGGCCGCAGGCCATAACCGAGGTTATTTGTTGTTTTATTGTATTTTCAATGCCGCAAGCGCCGGCGGCCGTGGCCGATGGCTAATCGGAGAGTAGCAATGAAGCTCTATGATTGCGCGAGCGCGCCGAGCCCGCGGCGGGTGCGCATGTTCCTGGCCGAGAAAGGCATCTCGGTGCCGACCGTGCAAGTGGACCTGCGCGGCGGCGAGCAGTTCACCGATGCCTTCCGGGCCATCAATCCCGACAGCACCGTTCCGGTGCTCGTGCTCGATGACGGCACCCGCATCGCGGACGCGATCGGCATCTGCGTCTATTTCGAGGCGATGCAGCCGGCCCCGCCGCTGATGGGCAGCGATCCGCGGGAGAAAGCCGTCATCATCGCGGCGCAGCGGCGTGCGGAGCGGGACGGCTTTTATGCGGTGGTGGAGGCCCTGCGCAATTCCACGCCCGGCATGAAGGGCCGCTCGCTTCCCGGCCCGGACGGCTACGAGCAGATCCCGGCGCTGGCCGAGCGCGGCCGCGCCCGGGTCAAGCGTTTCTTCGAGAGCATGGAGGCCGAGCTCGCCGGACGCGCGTTCGTGTGCGGCCCGAGCTTCAGCATCGCCGACATCACCGCGCTGGTGACGGTGGATTTCGCCAAATGGATCAAGCTCGCGATCCCGGAATCGTGCGTCAACCTGCGCCGCTGGCAGGCCGAGGTGTCGGCCCGCCCGAGCGCCAAGGCGTGAGGATGTAACCCGCATGGAGCGACAGCGTAATGCGGGGGTGGCGTTCCCGGATTTCGCATAGCCCACGAAGACGGGCGTAAAAAACGCCCTTATGCGCTCCATCCGGGCTACAGAGAAAGCGAAAACCGAAGGAGATCGTCCATGGAGCTGCGTCCCGCAGGATCGACCCCGTCGCGGCGGATGTCGACCGACTGGTTCACCGGAACGGTATGGCAGGACCCGATCATCGAGGCGCCGGAGCCGGCGCGGCTGCGGGCCGCGCGGGTGACCTTCGAGGCGGGCGCCCGTACCGCCTGGCACACCCATCCGCTCGGCCAGACCCTCTACGTGGTCGCGGGCGTCGGCCGGGCGCAGACCTTCGGCGGACCGGTGCGGGAAATCCGCGCCGGCGACGTCATCTGGTTTCCGCCCGGCGAGAAGCACTGGCACGGCGCCGCGCCCACCACTGCCATGGTGCATGTCGCCATGCAGGAGGCGCTCGACGGCAAGCACGTCGAATGGATGGAGCAGGTGACGCAGGAGCAGTATATGGCGGCGGTGGCGCGGTGAGACGGGTAGCCCGGATGGAGCGCTTGCGTAATCCGGGACCGCCGTTCCCGCATTCCGCTGACGCTTCATGCGGGCTACAAGATGACCGCAACACCAGCCGATCACCGGAGCCTCCCCCATGAACGCCCCCGCCGCCATCATCCCGCCCTACCGGCACACCCCCCTGTTTCCGCTCGGCAAGGATGCGGCGCCTTATCGCAAGCTCGGCTCGCAGGGGGTGCGGGTCGAGACACTGGCGGGGCGGGAGATGATCGTGGTCGAGCGCGAGGCGATGCGCGCGCTCGCCGAGGCCGCCTTCAACGACATCAACCATCTGCTGCGGCCCGGGCACCTGGCCCAGCTGCGCGCGATCCTGCTCGATCCGGAGGCGAGCCCGAACGACAAGTTCGTGGCCTACGACTTCCTCAAGAACGCCAATATCGCGGCCGGCGGCGTGCTGCCCATGTGCCAGGACACCGGCACCGTCATCATCATGGGCAAGAAGGGCCGGCTGGTATTCACAGACGGCGAGGACGAGGCGGCGCTTTCGGAAGGCGCGCGCAATTCCTATCTCAAGCGCAATCTGCGCTACTCGCAGCTGGCGCCGATCTCCATGTTCGAGGAGAAGAACACCCGCTCCAACATGCCGGCGCAGGTCGAGATCTATGCGGACGGCTCGGGCGGCGACGACGCCTACAAGTTCCTGTTCATCGCCAAGGGCGGCGGCTCGGCCAACAAGTCGTTCCTGTTCCAGGCGACGCCCTCGATCCTCACCCACGACCGCATGCTGGCGTTCCTGAAGGAGAAGATCCTGACGCTCGGCACGGCGGCCTGTCCGCCCTATCACCTGGCCATCGTGATCGGCGGCACCTCGGCCGAGCTCACCATGAAGACCGTGAAGCTCGCCTCCTGCCGCTATCTCGATTCGCTGCCCACGCAGGGCTCCGAGGACGGCCACGCCTTCCGCGACCTCGAGATGGAGCGCGAGGTGCACAAGCTCACCCAGTCGCTGGGGGTCGGCGCCCAGTTCGGCGGCAAATACTTCTGTCACGACGTGCGGGTGATCCGCCTGCCGCGCCACGGCGCCTCGCTGCCGATCGGGCTCGGGGTCTCCTGCTCGGCCGACCGTCAGGCGCTCGGCAAGATCACGCGCGAGGGCATCTACCTCGAGGAGCTCGAGCACAATCCGGCGCAATATCTGCCCGATCTCGACGGCAAAACGCTGGGCGGCGACGTGGTCGAGATCGATCTGCGGGCGCCGATGCCGGCGATCCTCGCCCAGCTCAGCCGGCATCCGATCAAGACGCGGCTGTCGCTCACCGGGCCCCTGGTGGTGGCGCGCGACCTCGCGCATGCCAAGCTGCGCGAGCGGCTCGACAGCGGGCAGGGGCTGCCCGACTATTTCAAGAACCATCCGATCTATTACGCCGGCCCGGCCAAGACCCCGGAGGGCTATGCCTCGGGCTCCTTCGGGCCCACCACGGCGGGGCGCATGGACAGCTTCATCGAGCAGTTCCAGGCCGCCGGCGGCTCGCTCGTCTCGCTCGCCAAGGGCAACCGCTCGGCGGTGGTGCGCGAGGCCTGCCATAAGCACGGCGGCTTCTATCTGGGCTCGATCGGCGGCGCCGCCGCCAACTTGGCCGAGCACTGCATCAAGAAGGTCGAGGTGCTGGAATATCCCGAGCTCGGCATGGAGGCGATCTGGCGCATCGAGGTGGAGAATTTCCCCGCCTTCACCGTGATCGACGACAAAGGCAACGACTTCTTCAAGGAATTGAATTTGGGGTGAGGCGTTTCCGCAATTTGTAGGATGGGTAGAGCACGTAAGGGCGTTTTACGCCCGTTGTGCGAAACCCATCGACCGTGGTGGAAACAAATTCCGCGCGAGCCGATATGCCCAATGTTGGGTTAGCGCGGGTCGACGGCCGGACCCGCTCGAACGTCAGTGGCCGCGCCAACCCAACCTACGACGCTATCGCATTCACCCCCGCCTGCGCGACCTGCTCGTCCTCGTGCGATTGCACGCCCGAGACCCCGATGGCGCCGACGCATTCGCCTTTGTGCATGAGCGGAAGGCCGCCTTGGATCAGGATTCCGGCCGGGAAATTCGCAAAGGCCGGCCGCTCCTTGACGCGGTCCTCGAAGAACTTGCTCGGCCGCTTGGTCATGGCGGCGGTGCGCGCCTTGCCGATCGAGACCTCGGCCGAGATCGGCGGCGCCCCGTCCATGCGATGGAAGCCGAGCAGGAACCCGCCCTCGTCCAGCACCGCGATCGACACGTTCCATTTGTTCTTCTGCGCTTCCGCGGTGCAGGCGCGCAGCGCTTTTTCGACGTCGGCGGAGGTCAGGCACGGTCGGTCACGCATTGCGGGCTCCTCGCTGAGAATGGGTGCGGCGGATTTCGCGCGCACCGTACACGCCGATGCCGCCCGCGGTCGAGCCGCTTGCGCGCCGGCCCTGATGACAGGCCGGGAGGGCATCTAGCATTCTTGCGTGGTCGCATTTTCGGACGGAAAACCGGCCTCCACTTTTCCTGAAAATGCTCTAATCTGCGGCCCGCCGATGATTGCGCCCCAACCCGACGGAGCCACGACGATGACCGATAGCAGTGTGCTCGGTGAGCGCAAGAGCGCCGCGGCGCCGCGGCCCAAGGGTCCGCCGGTGTGGCGCGACATGGACCAGCAGGAGCTCGACGCCGCCTACGACCAGAGCAAATACGCCCCCAACCAGGCGCTGGTGCAGGAGCGCCGGCTGGCCAACAGCGCGCGTGCGCGGGCGGCGCTGGGCGCGCCGCTGCGCCTCGCCTATGGGGCGAGCGCGATCGAAGGGCTCGACGTCTACCGCACGCAACGCTCGGGCGCGCCGATCAACGTCTTCATCCATGGCGGCGCCTGGCGCAACGGCCGCGCCGCCGACTTCGCCTATCTGGCCGAGGTCTTCGTGCATGCCGGCGCCCACAGCGTCATCCTGGATTTCACCAATATCGACGATGCCGGCGGCAACCTGATGACCATGGCGCGCCAAGTGCGCAGCGCGGTCGCCTTCCTCTACAAGAATGCGGCGCGCTTCGGCGGCGATCCGCAGCGGATCTACGTCAGCGGCCATTCCTCCGGCGGCCATCTCGCCGGCACGGTGGTGACCGCCGACTGGAGCAAGGACTTCGGGCTGCCGGCGGACGTGGTGAAGGGTGCCCTGTTGTGCTCGGGCATGTACGACCTCGAGCCGGTGCGGCTCTCGCACCGTTCCAGCTATGTCAAGTTCACCGACGAGATCGAAGAGGAGCTGAGCGCGCTACGCCATCTCGATCGCTGCGCTTGCCCGCTGATCGTGGGCTACGGCACCTGCGAGACGCCCGAGTTCCAGCGCCAGGCGCGCGACTTCGCCGCCGCCCTGGAGGCGGCCGGCAAGCCGGTGAAGCTCCTGGTCGGCCAGGCCTACAATCATTTCGAGATGCTGGAGACGCTCGCCAACCCTTATGGCCTGCTCGGTCGCGCCGTGCTCGAGCAGATGGGGTTGGGGATGTAGTGTGTTTTTGGTTTGTAGGATGGGTTGAGCTCTTGCGAAACCCATCACCTTTCTTGCGAAGGATCCGCAGAAGCGAAGGGTTTCGCAAGAGCTCAACCCATCCTACCGGCAGCGCCCGGAAAAGGTGACAAAAGCCCCGGCCGGACAGCCACACTGCGACCGGGGCTTTTGTGCACCAATCGGCCCCAACCACCGTGAACCGATCGCTCGAGCCTTAAGGATTATTGCTTGCCGGCGTCTCAAATCCGACGCGAAGAAATTCGAAAGATGCGTTAACGATGCAGCAAAGCGAGGGCCGCCAAGCGGCGGTTCATTGCAGCGTCTTGACCAGGTCGAAGATGTTGCCCTCGATCGGCGAGCGGTGGAAGGCCCCGTCCTGCCGCTGCAGCACCGCTTGCACGCGCCCCCGCGGCCGCAGGCCCGGCCGGGCGATATAGTCGACCCGCGTGTGCGGCGGGAATTCGATCCGGTAGCGCATCAGGATCGCGGCCACCGCGACCTTGACCATCGCCATGCCGAGCAGATAGCCGGGACAGTTGCGCGGCCCCGCGCTGAAGACCAGATATTCGTACGGCGTCGGATTGATGGAGGCCCAGCGTTCCGGCCAGAAGCGCTCGGGCTGGGGATAGCGCTCGGGCATGCGATTGGTGACGAAGGAGCTGAGCAGGATGCGGGCTCCCTTCGGCACCGGATGACCGGCGATGCTGGTGTCCCCGACCGCGACGCGCGCCTGCATCGGGGCCGGCGGCATGATGCGCATGCTCTCCTTGATCACCGCGTCGAGCCACGGCAGCTCCGCGATGGCGGACAAGGTCGGCGCGCCGTCGGCGAGGGAGGTCTGCAATTCGTCCAACAGCTCGCCGGCGATGCGCGGATGCTGCGCCAAGAGAACGAGCGTCCAGATCAGCGCGTTCTGGCAGGTCTCGAAGACCGCGCCGAACAGCTGCGGCATGAGGCCGACGATCGTGGTGTCGCGCACCGCGCTGCCGTCCTCCTCCGGATTGTTGACCACGATCGAAAGCAGGTCGGAACCGTCGACGGCCCCGCGTTTGCGGCCCGCCCAGTCCAGGATGCAACGCTCGAGGGTCTCTCCCTCCTTGAGGAATTGCCCATAGGGCGTGACCGGCAGATCGATCGGGCAGGCCCGCACCGCCGGCGACCATTTGAGGGCGAACATGTCGCTGACCAGCTCGGCGACCGGATAGCCGCGCTCACGGTCGTCCCCGAACAGCAACCCGATGGCGTAAGTGTGCATCAGCCGGCACACCCGCTCCCACAGATCGATCGTCTCTCCGGCCGGCCAGGCGGCGATCTCCTCCTGCGCCAGGCGGATCATCTTGTCGCCCGCCGCCTCGATGCTGGCCTTGCGCAAGCGGCGGCAGCATCAGGCGCCGGTAATGGGCATGGCGCGCCCCGCTCATGCGCGCGAGCCCGGCCCCCAACCGGCGCGCCGCCGAGTTCCTGGGGCCGCCCGGAAATATGCTGACCGGACGCCAGACCTCGGGATTGCTCAGCACCTCGTTGTTGAACTCCGGGCCGGCCGCCAGGATCAGCGGCAGGCCCAGCGCGGCCAGCTTCACCTTGCGGGTGAACGGCAACAGGTCGGAAATCACGATCAACCGGCCGAATTCGGCATGGTTCTGCTGCATCGCCGTGATCGGATCGCGCAACAGCCGCCAGCCCGCCAGCATGGCGGCGGGACCGCGCAGGTGAATCGGAGCAAGCGTCATGTGTCGACTTCCCGCCGTTGGGGCTCAGCGCCGCCGCGCCACGAAGCAATGGGTGAACAGCCGCGCGGCGTATTCGTGCAGCTCGAAGCGATCCTGGCTCGGCCACAGAGCTGAAAGCTCCTCCCCGCTGAAGCCCGCCCGCACGCTCACGATCGCGTCATGCAGGCTGACCTCGTTGCAGCCGATCGTCCACAATAGCCGGCTCGCGCGCAAAGCGAACTTGTTGCGGCGCGGCTCGCAGGCCACGAGCAGCTGCGCGGATTGCGCCGCCAGCCGCAGGAGACGCGCCAATTGATCGCGCTCGAAATGGTGCAGGAACAAATTGGTGGTGATGATGTCGACCCCGGGCGGTTTGATCTGCGCCAGATGATCGAATACGTCCGCGGCGACGCTCTGCGCGTTCCAGCCGAGCGCGGCGAAAGCATCGAGCGTCTGCGGGCTCACGATGTTCTGGCGGTCGAGCAAGGTCACGCTGACGTCGCGCCAGCGCCTCGCCAGCCGCCGCGCGACGCCCAGCATGAAGGTGCCGTCGCCGGTGCCGAGATCGAGGATCGTGCGCGGCTCCCCGCCCTCCCATTGCCGGGCCAGGATCGGAGCCATGATGCCGGTCTGCAGGATCACCGCATTGAGGCGCTTGAGATCGCGCCGCGCCCGCACCGCACGGCGGTCGTCGGCCGGCATTTGATCCAGCAATTCGGGCTCGACGCTGCGCAGCAGGCTCATGTCTCCCTCATGCGTTCTCGGCGAGACAAGTCGGCGGCCCCGGCCAATCGCACCACCTAACCCGGGGCTTGTCCCGTGGCAACGCCTTCCGGAAAACGGCCGCGCGGCGATCGCAGTGGCGACGTGCGCGGACCGCGCGCCCTGAAGGTCGACGACACCCGCGTCCTGTTGTATCGGTGCCGCTTCGGGTGGCCGCGAACCGCCGGCGCGGTGCTCCAAGAGCTCTCGAGCAGTCCAAGCATGCAAGTCATCCGGGGAAGAAAGGCTTTGGTGACCGGGGCCGCCTCCGGCATCGGCCGCGCGCTCGCGCTCGCCCTGGCCCGGGAGGGCGCCGATCTCTTCCTCATCGATAGTGACGAGGCGGAGCTCGCGCAGGTCGCCCGCGCGGCGCAGGGGCTCGGCGTGAAGGCGACGGCCAGGCTCTGCGACCTGACGCAACCCGCTGAGATCAGCGCCGCCGTCGCCGCCGTCCTGGCGGACGGCGGCGTGCTGCACATCCTGGTCAACAATGCCGGCATCGCGTATTACGGCGCCACCCTGGACATGACGGCGGAGCAGTGGGAGCGGATCATGGCGGTCAACCTCTTGGCCCCCATTCAATTGATCCGCGCGCTCCTGCCCACGCTCATGGCCCAGGATGAAGCGCATGTGGTGAACGTTTGCAGCATTTTCGGCCTGGTGCCGTTGCGAAAGGGCGCCGCCTACCAGACCAGCAAATTCGGCCTGGTCGGCTTGAGCGCGGCGCTGCGGGCGGAATACGGCCGCGATATCGGGGTGACCGCGCTCTGCCCGGGATTCGTGCGCACCCCGCTGCTCGAGACCTTTGCGACCGGCGCTCCCGGGCAGCCGCGCCACGCCATTCCGTCCTGGCTGTGCGCGAGCCCGGAACAGGTCGCCGCCGCGGCGGTCCGCGCCATTGCCCGCAACAGGGGTCTGGTGGTGATCACGCCGGCGGCGCGGCTGTTGTGGTGGATGGCGCGTTTCTCTCCCGGCCTGCTCGACTGGCTCACGCGCCAAGGCTGGCGCGGCAGGCGCAGAAACGATATCGCGGCGAACTGACGGCCGATCGGCCGCGCACGCGGGGACTGGCCCGAATCCGAGGTTCATGCGGGGCCTGCGTTGTTGCCGCTAGCGCGATGTTGTAGCAACGGATTTGGTGCGGTGCGGCGCAGACGGTTTTCTCGACCACGAGGGTCTCGGTGATCAGGCGGCGGCACGTCTTCTATGTCGAGGGCTACGATCCGCGCGGTGCGGAGGGCTACTACGACCTGTTCCGGCGCTCGTGGAAACGTTGCCGCGGCGCCTGGCGCTTCGGGGGCGCGCTCGGAGAGCTCGCGCTCGATTCCGATTTGATCGCCCATTGGGACGTCGAAGCCGCGGGCCCGAACTGGCGGGTGGCCACGCGCTACGAGTTCCTGCGGCTGGAAGGCGTCATCGGCGCCAACATGGCGGAGCCGCTGTGGCGACAGATTCCGCGCGCGCTGGCGTGGGCGGCCGGTGATCTGGTGAGCGGAACAACGGTGCGGATCTTTCGGGCAGCGTGGCGGTTCGGGCTTCACTTGCTCTATTTCCAGATGTTGCTGTGGCTGTGGCTGGCGCTGGCTCTCGCCGGCGGGTGGCTCGCCGGGTTCGCGGCCGCCCGGTTCGGCGGCCTGCCGGCGCCGGGCGCGATCGCCATCGGGGGCGGGATCGCGATCGCGTGTTTCTTGTTGCTGCGGCCGCTCGCCGATCGCTTGCAGGTGGTGCAGATCAACAGCTGCTGGCCCTATCTGCGCGAGCTCGCGCGCGGCGCCACCTCGGCCTTCGACGGCCCGATCGATGCCTATGCGGCGCGTATCGTGGCCGCCGCACGCGCGCGGGATTGCGATGAAATCGTCGTGGTCGGGCACAGTGCGGCGGGCGTCACCGCTTGCGCCGTGATGGCGCGCGTGTTCGAGCTCGATGCGGATGCCGGCCGGCGCGGGCCGCAGATGCTGCTGCTGACCTTGGGCTCGGTCATGCCGGCCGCCGCGCTCCATCCCGCGGCGCAGAAGCTGCGCGACGCGATCAGACGCCTGGCCACCGAGCCGTCGTTGACCTGGATCGACTGCGTGTCGCGCAAGGACGTCATGAATTTCTGGAGCTTCGATCCGGTCGCCGGCATCGGGGTCGACGCCGGGGCAGGGCGCTGCAACCCGCTGAGCTGGCAGGTGCGGTTCAAGGAGGCGGTGTCGCCGGAATTCTATCGCCGTTTGCGGCTGAGCCTGTTCCGCCTGCATTACCAGTTCATCATGAGCGGCGACCGGGCGGGGCCCTACGACTATCTGATGCTCATGGTGGGGCCGGTGGCGATTGCGCAATGGGCCAGGCATCCGCGGGAAACGGCCGCGGCGTTCGCTCCGGACGGCGCCTTCGCCGAGCCGGCGGCGGCCGGCGAGGTGGGGGCGGGCGTGGTGGCGCAGCCGTGAGGCCGGCCCGGGAGCCCGCGATCCGTTCGGGTCACCGCGTTGTTTCGTGCTTCGCGGACCCGGCGGCGGACCTCGATCCCGAGGATTTGCCGCCCGGTACCCTCACCCGGGTTTCGGCAATGTCGGCATTGCGGCGGCGGCCCGGACCGGGCACAATGTCACACGGCACGATATCGTATGGGCACCGGCGCAGCGGCCGGGCCTTCAGGCAAGGCTCGAGCGCCGAATCCTGTTGAGAACGAACCTGTCGAGAACGAGCCTGTCATGAGCGTCCCGTTGAGCACGAAACGGTCGTGATCAATCCTTACCGACTACCCCGTCGCCAACCTGGTTCAAATCGAACGTGTAGAAGACGTCACAGCCTAAAAATGGGAAGAGACCACAGGAGCACGAGATGAAGACAAAAAGTCGATTGTATTTGAGCGTGGCGGCGGTCGCCGTCGCGGCCTTCTTGAACGCCCCTTCCGCGCAACTCCACGCCCAACAGGCCGCCACTGCGGCGATCCATGTGGGCGCCAACGATCTCGGCGGCGTGGTCAGCGGCCCGACCGGCCCGGAGGCCGGCGTCTGGGTGATCGCGGAGACGACCGAGCTCGGGACCAAGATGGCCAAGATGGTGGTCACTGATGATCAGGGCCGCTACGTGCTGCCCGATCTGCCGAAGGCCAATTACAGCGTCTGGGTTCGCGGCTACGGGCTGGTGGATTCGCCCAAGGTGCAGACCGCGCCCGGCAAGATGCTCAATCTGACCGCCGTGAAGGCGCCCGACGAGAAGGCGGCGGCGCAATATTATCCGGCGATCTACTGGTTCGCGATGATGAAGATTCCGGACAAGAGCCAGTTCCCCGGCACCGGACCCAACGGCAACGGCATCAACCCGGCCATGAAGGACCAGGGCGAATTCCTCGACATGGTCCGCACCGACGGCTGCGTCACCTGCCATCAGCTCGGCAACAAGGCGACCCGCGAGATCGAGCCGCAGCTGGGCACGTTCAAGACCGGCTACGAGGCGTGGACGCGTCGCATCCAGTCCGGCCAGGCCGCCACCAACATGATCAACAACCTCGATCGTATGGGGACCAACGCCGCGCTGAAAATGTTCAGCGACTGGACCGACCGGATCGCGGGCGGCGAATTGCCGGCCTCCAAGCCGCAGCGGCCGCAGGGCGTCGAGCGCAACCTCGTCGTCACCGTGTGGGATTGGGCGAGCCCCACCGCCTATCTGCATGACTCGATCTCGACCGACCGGCGCAATCCCACGGTCAATGCCAACGGACCGCTGTTCGGCTCGACCGAGAACTCGACCGACAATCTGCCCGAGTTCAATCCGGCGAAGAACACGGTCACCCAGGTCAAGATCCCGGTGCGCGACCCCAAGACGCCGAGCACCAAGGACGACCCGATGCTGGCGGCCTCGCCCTACAACGGCCCCGATCCGATCTGGGACAGCCAGGCCATCGTCCACAACCCGATGTATGACGAGCTGGGGAACCTCTGGGTCACCGCCCGCATCCGTCCGGCCGCCAACCCGGACTTCTGCAAGAAGGGCTCGGACCTGGAATCCGCCAAGCTGTTCCCGATCGCGACCTCGGGCCGCCAGCTGGCCATGCTCGATCCCAAGACCGGCAAGTTCACGCTGATCAATACCTGCTTCCCGACCCATCACCTGGAGTTCGGCTACGACAAGAACGATACGCTGTGGACCAGCGCCGGCGGCCCGGCGGCCAACGTGGTCGGCTGGCTCAACACCAAGATGTTCCGCGAGACCGGCGACGAGCAGAAGTCGCAGGGCTGGACGGCGCTCATCATCGACACCAACGGCAAGGGCAAGCGCGAGGGCGAATACACCGAGCCCAACCAGCCGGTCGATCCCACCAAGCAGCACCGCATCAATGCGGCGTTCTACGGCGTGGCGCCGAGCCCGGCCGACAACTCGGTGTGGGGCTCGACGCTGGGCTATCCGGGCGGGATGGTCCGTCTCGACCCCGGCGCGAACCCGCCGGCTACCGCTTTGGCGGAAATCTACGACGTCCCGGCTCCCGGCTATTCGCCGCGTGTCATGAACATCGACACGCAGGGAGTGGTCTGGACCTCGCTCGCAAGCGGCCATCTGGCGAGCTTCGACCGCCGCAAGTGCAAGGTCTTGAACGGTCCGACCGCGACCGGCAAGCATTGCCCGGAAGGCTGGACTCTCTATCCCTATCCCGGACCGCAATTCGCGAACGTGACCGATCCGGGCAGCGCCGAGGCGAGCTACGGCACCTGGGTCGACCAGCATGACACGCTCGGCTTGGGCAAGGACGTGCCGATCTCGACCGGCAACGAGAACGACGCATTGCTCGCATTGGTGAACGGCAAGTTCCTCACCCTGCGGGTTCCGTATCCGGAGAGCTTCTATGCCAAGGGCATGGACGGCCGCATCGATGATGCCAACGGCGGCTGGAAAGGCCGCGGCATCTGGACCACGGCCGGCAACCGCACGCCCTTCCACGTCGAAGGCGGCAAGGGCAGCCTGCCCAAGGTCGTGCACTTCCAGATGCGGCCTGATCCGCTGGCGGATTGATCGCCGGCCGAACGTCGTCTGAGCCACCGACACCCGCCCGGCAGAGATGCCGGGCGGGTTTTTTCATGCCTTGAAATCAACCGCCGCGACCGTGGGCGTCGGTGCCGCGTGCGTCCGCGCTTTAAGGAGTTCTTTACCATATGCCGGGCAATATCCTGCGGCTTAACGACTTGGAAACCCCTCTCAACAGACGGCGGAGAACCATATGCAGTGGCTCCGGGAACATATGCGAAATCACATCGGCGAAGCCGCGCTCGAACCCACCGAAAAGGTGCTGAGCTTCCGGCGCGCACCTGCGGGCCCGGCGAAGCAACAACAGGATACCGAGGCGGTCGATCTCGTCTATCAGGCGGCCGACGTGGTCAGGGGCGTCCAGGATCGGGCCGCGCAAATCGAGGCGCGGGCCGAAGACCTCGTGCGGCGCGCGATCGAAAAGCTGCAGATCGCGGAAAACCGGATTCGGACCGCGGAGGTCGAGCAACGCGCCGCGGAAGCCGGGCTGAACGAGGCCAGCGCGCGAATTCACGCGACCGAGAAGGCCCTGCAACGCGCCCAATCCCGTATCGCGGCCGTCGAAGCCCAGCTCTCCGCTGCCGAGCTGCGCGCACGGACCGCCGAGGCGCGGGCTGCCGAGGCCGAGAAGGCGCTCAAGCGCATCGAGCACGCGATTCGCACCCAAATCCTCGATAACGGCCGCGCCGCGGCGCGCCCGTCGGCCGCCGCCTGAGGCGGGGCCGGCGGCATGGCTTCGGGAACCGGGATGGGCTTGGGCGGCTATCTCGCCCGGCGCATTAAGGAGTTCGTATCCTGCGCCACGTACAAATACGCAGAACCCGCGCTCGCAAGATGGGCAGGAAGATGAAGGCGTCTTTGATCCGTATTTGGCGCGGGACCTCCGGGGCGACCGCCATTGAATATGCGATGATCGCGGCCGGCATTGCGCTTGCCATCGTGGCGACCATCACGAAGCTGGGCGCGACGGTCGACGGCCTGTTCGTCAGCGTGCTCACGGCGCTGAAATAACACGGCGCCGGCGTGGATAATTCTTCGGTCCTTTGATCGCCCTGCCGGCGCGCTTTGCGCGGCCCGCAAGCCTCACGCCGCTTCGATCTTTATTGCTTTGCGAAAGGTGGTGCGGATGACCTGCGTGCCACACTGCTCGCAGGCGTAGGTAGAATCCTCCAGATCGGAGGGCGGCTTGGTCGGCGTGACGGTGCGGAACACCAACCGTCCGGTGCAGACCGGGCAAGGCATGATCAAGGACGGCAACTGAGAAGATGCAACCCGTTGCTGGCGCATCCAAAGCCCTCCAACCAAACGCTGACATGTCAATTTTTGGTGTCATTTGGGTGAGAGTCAAGGCTTTTTTGTGCGGTGCACACATTGCATCGCAGTATCCGGCCTTTTCGAGCGGATGGAACGCCGCGCGCAGGGCCGGATCAGGGTGGTGAGGAGCTTGGAACGCGCCAACACCCGAAGCCGCCGCTGCAACTCGACGACAAAGCCTCGCTCCGGGCGTCAGGCAGGCGACTTTCGGCTCCAGGGGCTTGGAACCGGGCTGGAGCTTCATGCCGGATTGGCCTGGTTGGACTTAAGAGGCCGAGCTGTGGGCGGGTATCCGGTGTCGCCGCAGTGCAGCGTTGGAACGCACCGTCGAGCCCGCGACATCGTACAATTGGGCACAGCGAACCCATCGCTCCGCCATCCGGGTCCATACGGCCTTGTTTTCCCGGCTGCGCGTGAACTTGGCCATGAGCTCGCATTCGGCGGCAAATCGAAGGAATTTCTCAGACGGATCCATGGGCTGGCCTTCCCCGTGCTGGTGCGACCTGACCAGCAGAACCCGAACACATTCAAAAGGTTCCGCATCGAAATCGAATTCTTGGGTCAAGCCCCGCAACCGGCAAGCCCCGGTATCCGGCAGGGCGTGACCGCAGGCAGGCTCCGATGATTGGCTCGCAGCTCAGTTATAGAGATGACAATTGTCCATCACGCGCCAAACGTGGTCGCGTCCCTGGACGAATCCATAGACCGCCCGGGCGAATGCAGGGTTGCCGAAAATGTCGGGGTGGTAGGCCGGATTGACGCCGTCCAGGCTGCACGGTTTCACGAACCCGCCGCGAAAATAGCGGCCGTCGAAAAACGACCAGGCCGCGGAACTGGTGCCGACCACGCCCAAGGTGGCGGTGATCGCGAGCACCATGAATGCCTTCTTACCCCTCATGACGATCTCCTATTGATGACGGTCTCCTATTGCGCTGCGGGCCCGGTTTTTCGAGTCGGGACCCTGCTCATTTCAACATGAATATAGGAAACCCGGTTCCATTCGGAACGGGGCGCTTGCCGCAGCATGGCGATGAGGGTGATGCCGGAGGTAAGCGGCACGTTTTCGACACCACGTGGCGTCTTCGGGCGCACGAGCTGTTGGGAAAAGCACCCTGGAGAGCCCCGGCATTTGATCGAATGCGGAATGCCGGGGCTCTCGACCGTCGCCCCAGCCAATGTCTAATACCGAACATAATTCGTCAAATTTCAAATTCCTTTTCACTGTCCGGCGCCGCCGGTCGCGCACAGTTCGGGAAGGGCCGGCCAACCGACCAATCGGCCAGCAGTCGATTTCAAAAAGAACATATTGCGAACCTAGAACAAATAGTGTACACTGCTCTTTCTAGCCAAGGACCACGGCTTGCATTGTCGGTCCACCGAATCCTGGTCATAAGGAGGGGCAGCGATGGCCCAGTCGCAGACTGCACTACGTGTCGTTGAAGGTTCTTCATCCATGGACAAGTCGAAAGCTCTTGATGCCGCGCTCTCCCAGATCGAGCGCAATTTCGGCAAGGGCTCGATCATGCGGCTGGGCAAGAGCGACAAGAACCTCGATGTGGATACGGTCTCGACCGGCTCGCTCGGCCTCGACATCGCGCTCGGCATCGGCGGGCTGCCGCGCGGGCGCGTGGTCGAGATCTATGGTCCGGAATCCTCCGGCAAGACCACGCTGGCGCTGCATTGCGTGGCCGAGGCGCAGAAAAAGGGCGGCACCTGCGCCTTCATCGACGCCGAGCACGCGCTCGATCCGATCTATGCCCGCAAGCTCGGCATCAATGTCGACGATCTCCTGATCTCGCAGCCCGACACCGGCGAGCAGGCGCTGGAGATCTGCGACACCCTGGTGCGCTCCGGCGCCGTCGACGTGCTGGTGATCGATTCGGTCGCCGCGCTGGTGCCGCGCGCCGAGCTCGAGGGCGAGATGGGCGACAGCCAGCCCGGCCTGCAGGCGCGGCTGATGAGCCAGGCGCTGCGCAAGCTCACCGCCTCGATCAATCGCTCCAACACGATGGTGATCTTCATCAACCAGATCCGCATGAAGATCGGCGTGATGTATGGCAGCCCGGAGACCACGACCGGCGGCCATGCGCTCAAGTTCTATGCCTCGGTGCGTCTCGACATCCGCCGCATCGGCGCCATCAAGGATCGCGAGGAGGTGGTCGGCAACCAGACCCGCGTCAAGGTGGTCAAGAACAAGCTCGCGCCGCCGTTCAAGCAGGTCGAGTTCGACATCATGTACGGCGAGGGCGTGTCCAAGACCGGCGAACTGGTCGATCTCGGGGTCAAGGCCGGCGTGGTGGAGAAATCGGGCGCCTGGTTCTCCTATGACAGCCAGCGCATCGGCCAGGGCCGCGAGAACGCCAAGGCCTTCCTCAAGGCCAATCCCGATATCGCCAACCGCATCGAGGTGGCGGTCCGGGCGAATTCCGGCCTGATCGCCGAGAAGATCCTGGCCGGCGAGGAGGCGGACGGGCGACGCCGAGGAGGCGGAAGGCTAGATCAAGCCGGCTAAGGCGGAGCCGGGGGTGATGCCGCTGTGTAAGGCTGCGGGTTCCGGTGCCCCAAATCTCCCAAGTGTCCAAGGCCTTAAGAGCCTGGCGGCAATTATCGTCTGATCCACGCGCCGGCGCTGCATGTGCCGGCGTTCGTGCTTGTTTGGGGGCACGCGGCTCCATGTCGGCGGTCGCTGCGGGCCTACAGCCGCTGCGTGCACGACCAGCAAGAGGGACTCCGCACGCCGCCTGCGCGATGGTGTGCGCAGATCGCGGCTCTCCTCGGGTTTTCATCAGGTTTCTCAGCTTTCGCCTCGTCATGGCGGCATGGGCGCGCGGTGCCGTTGTGGCGCCGTCGGCCGCTCGCCATCTATGCGGCGAGCACTTTCTGGACAGGGACGGGGCCGGCCGCTACAAGCACGCACGGAGAAAGCGTAATTCCGCCGGGCGGTTAGGGGCGGGGGCTGAACCACAAGCTGCTAGAGCGCGCAAGCGCTGCGCAAAGGCGCTGAAACTGCCAGGCTCCGTGGTCGCGGCGCTTCCGTTCGCCACGGCAAGAGGCGCATATGCGGCTGCGCGGCGCCGCATGCGGGTGGATGAGTTGTCGGACGATGAGTGGCGTCAACGAGATCAGGTCGAGCTTCCTCGATTACTTCGCGCGCAACGGCCATACCGTCGTGCCGTCGTCCCCGCTCGTGCCGCGCAACGATCCGACCCTGATGTTCACCAATGCCGGCATGGTGCAGTTCAAGAACGTCTTCACCGGCCTCGAGAAGCGCCCCTATGTGCGGGCCGCCACGGCGCAGAAATGCGTGCGCGCCGGCGGCAAGCACAACGACCTCGACAATGTCGGCTATACGGCGCGCCACCACACCTTCTTCGAGATGCTCGGCAATTTCTCGTTCGGCGATTATTTCAAGGACCACGCCATCGAGCTCGCCTGGAACCTGATCACCAAGGAATTCGGCCTCGCCAAGGAGCGAGCTGATGGTCACGGTCTTCTCCGACGACGACCAGGCGCTTCGAGCTGTGGAAGAAGATCGCCGGCCTGCCCGAGCGCAAGATCGTCCGCATCCCGACCTCCGACAATTTCTGGGCGATGGGCGACACCGGCCCGTGCGGCCCCTGCTCGGAGATCTTCTACGATCACGGCGAGCATATTCCGGGCGGCCCGCCCGGCTCGCCCGATGCCGACGGCGACCGCTTCATCGAGATCTGGAACCTGGTCTTCATGCAGTTCGAGCAGCTGCCCGGCGGCAAGCGCGATCGACCTGCCGCAAGCCCTCGATCGACACCGGCATGGGGCTCGAGCGCATCGCCGCCGTGCTGCAGGGCGACGCACGACAACTACGACATCGACCTGTTCGCGCCCTGATCGGCGGCGATCGCCGACCTGACCGGCGTCGATGCCGAACGGGCCGCGCAGGGTCTCGCACCGCGTCATCGCCGACCATCTGCGCGCCTCCGCGTTCCTGATCGCCGACGGCGTGCTGCCCTCGAACGAGGGCCGCGGCTATGTGCTGCGCCGGATCATGCGCCGCGCCATGCGCCATGCCGAGCTGCTCGGCGCCAAGGAGCCGCTGATGTGGCAGCTGGTGCCGGTGCTGGTGCGCGAGATGGGCCAGGCCTATCCGGAGCTGCACCGCGCCGAGGCGCTGATCACCGAGACGCTGCAGCTCGAGGAGACGCGCTTTCGCAAGACGCTCGAGCGCGGCCTCGCGATCCTCGATGAGGCCAGCCAGACGCTCGCAGCAGGGCGACATGCTCAAGGGCGAGACCGCGTTCACGCTCTACGACACCTTCGGCTTTCCGCTCGATCTCACCCAGGATGCGCTGCGGCCGCGCGGCATCGGCGTCGACCTCGCGGCCTTCAATGCCGCCATGGAGCGCCAGCGCGCAGACGCGCGCGCGTCCTGGGCGGGCTCCGGCGAGGCCGCGACCGAGACGGTCTGGTTCGCCGTGCGCGAAAAAGCACGGGCGCGACCGAGTTTCTCGGCTACGACACCGAGAGCGCCGAGGGCGTGGTCGCGGCGCTGGTGCGCGACGGCAAGGAAGTGACGCGCGCTCAAGACCGGCGAGGCCGGCAGCATCGTCCTCAACCAGACGCCGTTCTACGGCGAATCCGGCGGCCAGGTCGGCGACACCGGCACGATGACGGCCGAGGGTGTGCGCTTCCGCGTCACCGATACCCAGAAGAAGGCCGGCGACGTCTTCGTCCACACGGGCGTGGTCGAGGAGGGCACGCTCGCGCTCGGCGCCGCGCTCGTGCTCACCGTCGACCATGGGCGTCGCAGCGCCATCCGCCACAATCATTCGGCCACCCATCTGCTGCACGAGGCGCTGCGCCAGGTGCTGGGCGATCATGTGGCGCAGAAGGGCTCGCTGGTGGCGCCGGACCGGCTGCGCTTCGACTTCTCGCACCCCAAGCCGATGAGCGCGGCCGAGATCGAGCGGGTCGAGGATCTGGCCAACGACATCGTGCTGGCAGAACGCGCCGGTGACCACCCGCCTGATGGCGGTCGACGACGCCATCGCGTCCGGCGCCCGCGCGCTGTTCGGCGAGAAATACGGCGACGAGGTGCGGGTGGTGGCCATGGGGAGATTCCGGCGGCAATGCCATGGGCTGGTCGGTCGAGCTGTGCGGCGGCACCCATGTCCGGCGCACCGGCGACATCGGGCTGATCTCGGTCGTCGGCGAGAGCGGCGTGGCGTCCGGCGTGCGGCGCATCGAGGCGCTCACCGGCACGGCGGCGCGCAAGTCCGCCAATCACGTGGCGCATTGGCCAAGGCGGCGGCGGCGGAGCTCAAGGTGCCGCTCGAGGACCTGCCGGGCCGCCTGGCGCTCGTGCTCGAGGAGCGCAAGCGGCTCGAGCGGGAGCTTTCGGAGGCCAAGAAGAAGCTCGCCATGGGGGGCGGCGGCCAAGGCCGACAGCGCCGACGGCGTGCGCACGGTCGGCGACGTCAAGCTCCTGGCCGCGCGCGGTCGAGGGCATCGATCTCAAGGACCTGCGCAGCCTCGCCGACGAGGGCAAGAAGCAGCTCGGCTCCGGCGTGGTGGCGATCGTGGGCGTCACGCAGGACGGCAAGGCCGGCGTCGTGGTCGGCGTCACCCCCGATCTGACGGCGCGCTTCAGCGCCGTCGACCTGGTGCGCAAGGGCGCCGAGGCGCTCGGCGGCAAGGGCGGCGGCGGCCGGCCCGACATGGCCCAGGCCGGCGGCCCCGACGGCGCCAAGGCCGATGCCGCGCTCGCCGCCATCGCGGCGGCGCTGGCCCCGTAGGGCGCAATCGCTTTATTGCGCCGTTTGGCGGCGCTGTACTTGTCCCGGCACTTGAGCGCGTTTACGCGCGTCTTCGACGCGCTATGGAGCCGGGACCGTTCCAACTCAAAGTGCGTAACGGTCCCGGCTCAAGGCCGGGACGAGTAGACAGTCACGCCCGGCCCGGATCCCTTCAAGCCATCGCGGCTTTCAGGTTGTAGTCCACCTTGTCGAGGAAGCCGGTGGTGGTGAGCCACCTCTGGTCGGGACCGACCAGGAGCGCCAGGTCCTTGGTCATGAAGCCCGACTTCGACCGTGGCGACGGTCACCTTCTCGAGCGTGCCGGCGAACTTTGCCAGGTCGGCATTGTTGTCGAGCTTGGCGCGGTGAGCGAGGCCGCGCGTCCAGGCGAAGATCGAGGCGATCGAGTTGGTCGAGGTCTCGCGGCCCTTCTGGTGCTCGCGATAGTGGCGCGTCACGGTGCCGTGCGCCGCCTCGGCCTCGACCACCTTGCCGTCCGGGGTGGTCAGCACCGAGGTCATGAGGCCGAGCGAGCCGTAGCCCTGGGCCACCGTGTCCGACTGCACGTCGCCGTCGTAGTTCTTGCACGCCCAGACATAGCCGCCCGACCATTTGAGCGCCGACGCCACCATGTCGTCGATCAGCCGGTGCTCGTAGAAGATCTTCTTCTTCTCGAACTCGGCCTTGAACTCCTTCTCGTAGACCTCGTCGAAAATGTCCTTGAAGCGGCCGTCGTAGACCTTGATGATCGTGTTCTTGGTCGAGAGGTAGACCGGATAGCCGCGCGCGAGCCCGAAATTGAGCGAGGCGCGGGCGAAATCGCGGATCGAGTTCGTCGAGATTGTACATCGCCATGGCGATGCCGCTGCCCGGGAAGCTGAACACCTCGCGCTCGATCTTCTTGCCGTCCTCGCCCACGAAGGTCAGCGTCAGCTTGCCCTTGCCCGGCACCAGGAAATCGCTCGCCCGGTATTGGTCCCCATAGGCATGGCGGCCGATGATGATGGGCTTGGTCCAGCCCGGCACCAGGCGCGGCACGTTCTTGCAGATGATCGGCTCGCGGAAGATGGTGCCGCCCAGGATGTTGCGGATGGTGCCGTTGGGCGAACGGTACATCTCCTTGAGATTGAACTCCTTCACGCGCCCGGCGTCCGGCGTGATGGTGGCGCATTTGATGCCGACCCCGACCTTCTTGATCGCCTCGGCCGCATCGATCGTGATCTGATCGCGGGTCTCGTCGCGCTTCTCCATGCCGAGGTCGTAATAGAGGAGCTCGACGTCGAGATAGGGGTGGATCAGCTTGTCCTTGATCAACTTCCAAATGATGCGGGTCATCTCGTCGCCATCGAGCTCGACGACCGGATTGGTGACCTTGATCTTCGCCATGGAGCTACGATCCCGTTAGGGAGTGGAATCGGTTTCCGTCCGAAATGCGACATGAAAAGCAAGCGGTTCGTTTCAGCGTGGCGCTCGGCCGCATCGCGGCCGACGTCTTGGCGTGGCATCGGGCAGGTAGTAACCGCCGATGTCGACCGGCTTGCCTTGCGCGCCGATCAGCTCGCCATTGATCTTCGCCTCGTTCTTGCCGAGCGTCTCGGCCAGCGGTTTGAAGCGGGCTTGCAGCTCCGCGTCCTTGCTCTGCGCGGCCAGCGCCTGAGCCCAGTACAGGGCGAGGTAGAATTGGCTGCCGCGATTGTCGATCTCGCCGACCTTGCGCGCAGGATTGCGATTGAACTCGAGGAACTTGCCGATGGCGGTGTCGAGCGTCTCGGCGAGAATCTGCGCCTTGGCGTTCTTGTAGGTATGCCCCAGATGCTCGAGCGACGCGCCCAGCGCGAGGAACTCGCCGAGCGAATCCCAGCGCAGATAGCCCTCCTGCTGGAACTGCTCCACGTGCTTGGGCGCCGAGCCGCCGGCACCGGTCTCGAACAGACCGCCGCCCGCCAACAGCGGAACGATCGACAGCATCTTGGCCGAGGTGCCGAGCTCCATGATCGGAAACAGGTCGGTCAGATAATCGCGCAGCACGTTGCCGGTGACGGAGATCGTGTCCTGCCCCTTGCGGATGCGCTCGAGCGAAAACTTGATCGCTTCGACCGGCGGCAGAATGCGGATGTCGAGCCCCGCAGTGTCTTGATCCTTCAGGTACTTCTCGACCTTGGCGATGACTTGCGCGTCATGCGCGCGCTTGGCGTCGAGCCAGAACACCGCCGGGGTGTTGGTGAGGCGCGCGCGCCGCACACCGAGCTTGACCCAGTCCCGGATCGGCGCGTCCCTGGCCTCGCACATGCGGAAGATGTCGCCGGTCTCGACCGGACGCTCCAGCAGCACCTTGCCGTCATCGGCGACGACGCGAACCTTACCGTTCGCGGGAACCTCGAAGGTCTTGTCGTGCGAGCCGTATTCCTCGGCTTTCTGCGCCATCAACCCCACGTTGGAAACAGAGCCCATGGTCTTGGGATCGAACGCGCCGTGGGCCTTGCAGTCGTCGATAGCCGCCTGATACATCGTGGCGTAGCTGCGGTCCGGGATTGCGACCATGACGTCGTGTAGCTTGCCGTCCGGGCCCCACATGCGGCCGGACTCGCGGATCATCGCCGGTATCGAAGCGTCGATGATGACGTCGCTGGGCACGTGCAGGCCTGTGATCCCCTTGTCGGAATTGACCATGGCGAGGCCCGGTCGTTTCGCGTACTCGGCCTTTATGTCGGCCTTGATCGCTTCTTTTTCAGCCGCCGGCAGCGTCTCGATCTTCGTCAGCAGATCGCCGAAGCCGTTGTTGAGATTGACGCCGAGACGTTTCAGCGTGGCGGCGTGCTTCTCGATCACATCGGCGAAGTAGACCGAAACGGCATGGCCGAACACGATGGGATCGGCGATCTTCATCATGGTCGCCTTCACTTGCAGCGAGAACAGCACGCCTTCCTTCTTGGCGGCGTCAATCTGCTCGGCAAAGAAGGCGCGCAGCGCCTTGCGGCCCATCACCGCCGCATCGATGATCTCGCCGGCCTCGATCGGCGTCTTCGCCTTCAGCACCGTGACGGCGCCGTCGGCGCCGACCAGCTCTATGCGTGCATTGGTCGCCGACGCGACGGTGGTCGAGATTTCCGAGCCGAAGTAATCGCCGCCCGACATGTACGCCACATGCGATTTGGATGAGGCACTCCAGGCGCCCATCTTGTGCGGATTGTTGCGGGCGTATTGCTTCACGGCGCCGGCGGCGCGGCGGTCGGAATTGCCTTCGCGCAATACCGGATTGACGACGCTGCCGAACACCTTGCCATAGCGGGACTTGATCTCCTTCTCGGCTTCCGTCGCGGGATTGTCCGGATAGTCCGGAACGTCGTAGCCCTTGCCTTGCAGCTCCTTGATCGCGTCCTTGAGCTGCGGGATCGAGGCGGAGATGTTGGGCAGCTTGATGATGTTGGCCTCCGGCCTCGTCGCGAGCTCGCCGAGCTCGGTGAGCTCGTCGTTGATCCGTTGCGCAGGGGTCAGCTTCTCGGGGAAATTGGCGAGGATGCGGCCGGCGAGCGAGATGTCCTTCAGCTTCACCGACACACCCGCCGCGCCCACGAAGGCTTCGACGATCGGCAGCAGGGCAAAGGTCGCGAGCGCGGGGGCCTCATCGACCTTTGTCCACATGATTTCGAGATTTGGCATGCTAGCACCTCTGGTCGCCATGCTGTTTGGGCCGACCGGAAACTGACCATTGATGGGCCCGGGAAACGGCTTCTCCCGCGGGCCCCAAATGAATTGTTCTCGGCGCGGAGACCGCCAACCGGGACTCCGGCTGACGGGAATTCGACTCGCGCGCCCTATAGCACCCGACGGCGTGGTGAGAAAGCCGACATTGCAAGTTTCCAAAGCCCGCCGGGATTTGCCCGGAAAATGGGCATTGGGTCCTTGTTGGACGGTTTAGGCCTTTCCGGTGCCTCGCTTTTCGTGGTTATGGAGGCCGGGCCTGCCGCCAGCGCGGCGGGCCACCACAGGACCCCACGATGCCGGGCGCCGGAACCGACAAGACCAAGGCCTGGATCGTGCAGCCCGGCCCGATCGTGGTGCTGGTCGAGCCGCAGCTGGGCGAGAACATCGGGGCGGCGGCGCGCGTCATGGCCAATTTCGGGCTGGCGCGGCTGCGCCTGGTCAAGCCGCGCGACGGCTGGCCCAACCTGCAGGCGCGGCGCTCCGCCTCCGGGGCCGACCGGGTGCTCGACGAGGCGGTGCTCTACGACGACGTGGCGGCGGCGATCGCGGATTGCAGCTTCGTGCTCGCCACCACCGCGCGCGCCCACGATCAGGCCAAGCCGGTGCTCTCCCCGGAAGCGGCCGCGCGCGAGATCGCCGATCACATGGCGGGACATGCCGATGGAGCGGGCGCGGGCGGGGCCAAGGTCGCGATCCTGTTCGGACGCGAGCGCTACGGCCTGGAGAACGCCGAGGTCGCGCTCGCCGACCGCATCGTGACCTTTCCGGTCAACCCGGCCTTCGCGTCGCTCAATCTCGCGCAGGCGGTCGCGCTCATCGCCTATGAATGGTTCAAGCTCGCCTGCGCGGGCGCGCTGCCGTTCGAGATGCCGCGCAAGTCGGAGCCCGCCGTCAAGGAGCAGCTGTTCGCCTTCTTCGAAGGCCTCGAGCGCGAATTGGACAAGGTCGAGTTCTTTCGCCCGCCCGAGAAGCGGGCCACCATGATGATCAATCTGCGCAATATCTTCGCCCGCATGCAGCCCACGCGGCAGGACATCCAGACCCTGCACGGGGTCATCCTGGCCATCGCGGAGGGCCGCAAGGGGCCGGCGCGCGGCGGCGTGCTCAGCGGCGAGGAGGCCGAGATGCTGCGCGCTTTGCTGGCGGAGCACGGCGAAGGCATCGTCCCCAATGCCCACGGGCCGGTGCGGGGCCTCGCTCGGCTGCTGCGCCGCAATCCGACCGAGGCCGAGCGCGCGCTCTGGAGCGCGCTCACCAACGACCGGCGCTTCGCCGGGAGGGGATTCAAGCGCCAGGTTCCGATCGGGCCGCATATCAACGATTTCGTCTCCTTTGCGCTGCGGCTCGTCGTCGAAATGGTACCGGACGATGAAAGCACGCCGGCCGCCACGGCGCGCGCGCAACGCACCGCTTGGCTGCAGGAGCGGGGCTATCGGATCATCGTGCTTGAGGTGAGCCTGATCGAGCGGGACCTGAGCGCGGCGCTCGATTGGCTGGCGGCCGCGGTGGACGCGGCCGGCTGGCCTTCCAAAGCCTAAAGCGAGAACGTCATCCTCAGCCTTTGAGGGCCTTGAGTGCCGCGGCCGAGCCGGCGCGCAGGAAGCCGAGATCGCTGCCGACCGCGAGGAAGCGGACGCCACGCTTGGCGAGCGCGACCGCCCGTTCGGCGGTGTGGCTATAGGCGCCCAAGACCTTGCCGGCCTTGCGCGCCGCCTCCGCGATCCGCTCGAGCTCGCGATCGACGTCGGGCGACGAGGGATCGACCGTCGCCCCCTGCGACAGCGCGATCGACAGGTCGGCGGGTCCGAGGAACAAGCCGTCGATGCCGGGGGTGGCCGCGATGGCGTCGACATTGTCGAGCGCCGCGCGGGTCTCGATCATGGCGAGCGTGAAGGTGAGCGCGTTGCCCTCCTTGAGATAGACCTTCTGGTCGGCGAGGCCGCCCAGCATGGTGGCGCGATGCGGCCCCCAGCTGCGCTCGCCGACCGGCGGATATTTGGTGGCGGCCACGAAGGCGCGGGCATCGGCCGGCGTATTGATCATCGGCGAGATGATGCCCTCGGCGCCGAAATCGAGCGCGCGGCTGGCGGTGGCGAAATCGCCGAGCGGAACCCGCACCACCGGGGCGCGCGCCGCCGTGCCGGATGGCCGCGATCGCGCCCACGACCTGCGTGATGTCCCACAGGCCGTGCTGCATATCGATGGTGACGGCGCCAAAGCCCTCGCGCGCGATCACCTCGGCGACCAGCGGCGAGGCGAGCCCGCACCAGCCCGAATAGACGGTCTCGCCGGCGCGCAACCGGCCGGCGAGCGAGAAGGATTCCGATGCCGTCATGTTTGCTCAACGCCCCCTTGTGCGGCTCACCCGCTCGCCTTGATCTCGCTGATCGCCCGCGCCATCAGCTCGTCCATGGTGCGGCGAATCTGGTGGTCGGATACGTCCACGCCCTTGGCGTCGAGATCCTTGCGGATCTTGCCGAACATGTCGTGATCGCCGGGCGACTCGATATCCGCGACCACGACCTCCTTGGCATAGGCCTCCGCGGCCGGACCGGTAAGGCCGAGCTTCTCCGCCGCCCACAGGCCGAGCAGCTTGTCGCGGCGCGCTGTAGCCTTGAACTTGAGCTCCTCGTCATGGGCAAATTGCTTCTCGAAGCCTTCCTCACGCTTGTCGAAAGTGGTCATGCCAATCCTCGTGATTCTTGCCCCGTGGTTTTCCGGCGGGTCGGCGGCGCGAAGGGTCTCTGTATTCCCGAACGCATTCCGGCACTATGGTTTCAACGGTGCTAACAGCTGCTCCGCGGTATTTTTACGCAGCCCGCACCTTTTCGCGGCACCATCTCCGGCCGTACAGGTCCCGGCGAGCACGTGTGCGGGTCATTTGTGCCGCCTTGCATAACGAGGTGTGACGGTCAAGGCAACATCGGGCGCGGTGATTCGTGCGCCGCGCCGCGTAAGCCGGCTTGGCTGACCCTTTCGATTGTGCTCCGCACCGTGATCGGCTAGTTTGCCGACGTGGGCGCGTCAGTCGATTGCTGTATTGCCACGCGACCCCGCCGCGGACAGTCGAACCCACACGGAGCCACGGCATCCAGATGGACTTTCTCAAACCACGGTACACCCCGATGAGCCGCCGTCGCCGCATCTATGAAGGCAAGGCCAAGGTCCTTTACGAAGGGCCGGAGCCGGGAACGCTGATTCAGCACTTCAAGGACGACGCGACCGCCTTCAACTCGAAAAAGCACGAGGTCATCGAAGGCAAGGGCGTCCTGAACAATCGGATCTCCGAATACGTCTTCCAGCACCTCAACGATATCGGGGTTCCGACCCACTTCCTGCGCCGTCTCAACATGCGCGAGCAGTTGATTCGCGAGGTGGAGATCATTCCGCTCGAGGTGGTGGTGCGCAACGTGGCGGCGGGCTCGCTGTCGCAGCGCCTGGGCATCGAGGAGGGCACGCAGCTGCCCCGCTCGATCATCGAGTTCTACTACAAGAACGATGCGCTCAACGATCCGATGGTGTCGGAGGAGCACATCACCGCCTTCGGCTGGGCCACGCCGCAGGAGATCGACGACATCATGGCGCTCGCCATCCGCGTCAACGATTTCCTCTCCGGCCTGTTCCTCGGCGTCGGCATCCGTCTGGTCGACTTCAAGATGGAGACCGGCCGGCTGTGGGAGAACGACCTGATGCGGATCGTGGTGGCGGACGAGATCTCGCCCGATTCGTGCCGGCTGTGGGACATCAAGTCGAACGAGAAGCTCGACAAGGATCGCTTCCGGCGCGATCTCGGCGGGCTGTTGGAGGCCTATACGGAGGTCGCCAAGCGGCTCGGCATCATGAGCGAGAACGAGCGTCCGCAGGGCAGCGGACCGGTTCTGGTGAAGAGCTGACACCGCCGTCCGCGGGCGCATGCCCCGCGGACCGGCGCCCGGCGAGCGGGTCTCCAGCTGTCCTTCAGCAGCTCTCCGACCGGCCGCCGCCCATCGCGGGCGGCGTCGGCGTCATCGGGCCAGGGCTGGCCGCAAAAGACCAGGCGCCGACGCTCCCGGACCTTGATTCATCGCTCGAATGTGCCGATATTCGATCTCTGTCCCGGGCTTGATTCACGCGTAAACTGCCCAAATCGAATGGTTGGCACAGCGACACCATGAAAGCCCGCGTTACCGTCACGCTCAAGACCGGCATCCTCGATCCGCAGGGCAAGGCGATCGAGGGCGCGTTGCGCTCGCTCGGCGTCCAGGGCGTGGCCAGCGTCCGCCAGGGCAAGGTGTTCGACATCGAGCTCGATGGCGGCGACCGCAAAGAGGCCGAAGCGCTGCTCAAGCAGGCGGCCGACAAGCTCCTCGCCAATACGGTGATCGAGAATTATCGCGTCGAGGTGACCGGATGAAGCTGCGCTCCGGCATCCTGATCAGCGCGCTCGGGATTGCGCTCGCCGCCTTGCTGGCGAGCGACCCCGTCACGGTCGGGGTCGCTTCGCCGGGAGAGCGACGTCGAGCGTCCCGCATCCGGTCTGGAGCGAGGTCAAATGGCCGTTCCTGCTCGATGAGTGGGGGATCGGGCGCGCGTTTCGCTGCGGCAGCGCGGATTGCGGCACCGAGGTCGATCTCTATCTGCGCGCCAAGGTCGGCTTCTGCAATTGCGCCACCGGGGTCTCCGACAATGCCGATCTCGATCGCGTCAGCGATCTCGAGTTGTTCAGCCAGGACTTCGTGGGGCTGACCGACGGCCGCCCGGTCAGCGTCGGCCGCATGCAGGGGCGCAGCCGGCTCTATCACGTCACCATTCCGTATGCGGCGCCGCGCGACATGGTGGCCATCGGGTTCAACGATCAATGCGACGTCGCGGTCGCCACGGTGCTGGCCGATCCGGGCCGGCTGGGCCAAGCCGAGCAGCTGGCGCTCGATTTTCTCAGCTCCGATCCGGTTCAGCGCTGGGCCGCGGCGGAGCTCGGCGGAAACGGCATCTGATGCGATCTGCCGTCCTGGTTTTTCCTGGCATCAATCGTGAACGGGACATGGCGCGCGCGTTGCGGCTGGTGTCCGGTCGCGAGACCGCGATGGTCTGGCATACGGATGCGCAGCTGCCGTCCGGCACCGATCTGGTGGTGGTGCCGGGCGGGTTCAGCTATGGCGACTATCTGCGCTGCGGAGCGATTGCGGCGCGCGCGCCGGTCATGGACGCGGTGCGCCGCTTCGCCGCCGGCGGCGGCCTGGTGCTGGGCGTCTGCAACGGCTTCCAGATTCTGTGCGAGGCCGGGCTGCTCCCGGGCGTGCTCATGCGCAATGCCGCGCTCAAGTTCATCTGCCGCGACGTCTATCTCAAGGTCGAGCGCTCCGACAGCGCGTTCACCCGCGGCTACAATGCCGGCCAGGTGATCCGCGTGCCGATCGCCCATGGCGAAGGCAATTATGTCGCCGACGGCGAGACCATCGCGCGGCTCGAGGGCGAGGGCAGGGTGCTGTACCGCTATGTGGCGCCGTCGGGCGCGCTCGATCCGGCCTGGAACGTCAACGGCGCCACCAACGCCATCGCGGGGATCCTGAACGAGCGCGGCAACGTGCTCGGCATGATGCCGCATCCGGAGAATCACATCGAGGCGGAGCTGGGCGTGACCGACGGCCGCGGATTGTTCTTAGGGCTCGTGGATCATTTCAAGCAGGCGGCTTGAAGATCATCGTGATGATCGGCAACGAACCCAAAATCACCCCCGAGCTGGTCGCCGAGCACGGCCTCAAGCCGCAGGAGTATCAGCGCCTGCTCGACCTCATCGGCCGCCCTCCGACCTTCACCGAGCTCGGCATCTTCTCGGCCATGTGGAACGAGCACTGCTCGTACAAGTCCTCGAAAATCCATCTGCGGACCTTGCCCACCGCGGCGCCCTGGGTGATCCAGGGCCCGGGCGAGAATGCCGGCGTCATCGACATCGGCGACGGCCAGGCGGTCGTGTTCAAGATGGAGAGCCACAACCACCCGAGCTACATCGAGCCCTATCAGGGCGCCACCACCGGGGTCGGCGGCATCCTGCGCGACGTGTTCACCATGGGGGCGCGGCCGATCGCCTGCCTCGACTTCCTGCGCTTCGGCGATCCGGCGCATCCCCGGACCCGCGACCTGGTGGCCGGCGTGGTGGCGGGCATCGGCGGCTATGGAAATTCCTTCGGGGTGCCGACGGTGGGCGGCTCGGTCGGCTTTCACCGCCGCTATGACGGCAATTGCCTGGTCAACGCCATGGCGGTCGGGATCGCCGATACGGCCAAGATCTTTTATGCCACCGCGACCGGGGTCGGAAAGCCGATCGTCTATCTCGGCTCCAAGACCGGCCGCGACGGCATCCACGGCGCCACCATGGCGTCGGCCGAGTTCGGCGAGGATTCGCAGGAGAAGCGCCCGACCGTGCAGGTGGGCGATCCGTTCTCCGAAAAGCTCCTGCTCGAAGCCTGCCTCGAGATCATGGCGAAGGACTGCGTCATCGCCATCCAGGACATGGGGGCCGCGGGGCTGACCTGCTCGGCGGTCGAGATGGGCGCCAAGGGCGACCTCGGCGTCACCCTCGATCTCGATCTGGTGCCGTGCCGCGAGGAGGGCATGAGCGCCTACGAGATGATGCTCTCGGAAAGCCAGGAGCGCATGCTCATGGTGCTCAAGCCCGAGAAGGAGGCCGAGGCGGAGGCGATCTTCCGCAAATGGGGGCTCGATTTCGCCGTGGTCGGCGAGACCACGCCGAGCAAGCGCTTCATCGTGCGCCATGGCGGCACCGTCATGGTCGACCTGCCGATCAAGGAGCTCGGCGATGAAGCGCCGGTCTACGACCGGCCCTATGTGGAGACGCCCAAGCAGGCGATCCTGACGGCCGCCGAGGTGGCGCCCCCGATGGCGACCGCGGACGCGCTCATCGCCCTGATCGGCTCGCCCGACCTGTGCTGCAAGCGCTGGGTGTGGGAGCAGTACGACCATGTCATCCTCGGCAATACGGTGCAGCGGCCGGGCGGCGATGCGGGCGTGGTGCGGATCGGGGAGGGGCCCAAGGCGCTGGCGCTCACCACCGACGTCACGCCGCGCTATTGCGAGGCCGATCCGGTCGAGGGCGGCAAGCAGGCGGTGGCGGAGGCCTGGCGCAATCTCACCGCCGTGGGGGCGCGGCCGCTGGCGGTGACCGACAATCTCAATTTCGGCAATCCGGAGCGGCCGGAGACCATGGGCCAGCTGGTCGGCTGCATCCGCGGCATCGGGGAGGCCTGCAGGGCGCTCGATTTCCCGGTCGTTTCCGGCAATGTGTCGCTCTACAACGAAACCAACGGGCGCGCGATCCTGCCGACGCCGGCGATCGGCGGCGTCGGTCTCATCGATGATTTCACCAAGTCGGCCACGCTCGCCTTCAAGGCGGCCGATGAAGCGATCCTGCTGGTCGGCGCATCCACCGGCTGGCTCGGGCAGTCGCTCTATCTGCGCGACATCTGCGGCCGCGAGGAAGGCGCGCCGCCGCCGGTCGATCTCGCCGCCGAGCGGCGCAACGGCGATTTGGTGCGGGCCCTGATCGGTGAAAGGCTGGTCAGCGCCGTCCATGACGTCTCCGACGGCGGGCTGTTGGTGGCGCTCGCCGAGATGGCGATGGCGTCCGGCATCGGGGCCGCGCTCGAAGCCGCCCCGTTCGCCCCCCATGCGTTCTGGTTCGGCGAGGAGCAGGGCCGCTATGTGGTGACGACGGCGGCCGCGAAGGTGGAGGGCATCATGGCCCGCGCCCGTGCCGCCGGGGTTCCGCTCCGCCGCATCGGCACCACCGGCGGCGACGCATTGACGCCGAAGGGTGATCGTCCCATTTTGGTGGCGAAGCTGCGCGAATCTTTCGAATCCTGGTTTCCCGCCTATATGAAGGGTGGGGCGTGACACGGAACGCAGCCTGACACGGCACTTGAGGAGACCGCTCCATGGCGATGGATGCGCACGAGATCGAGCGGCTGATCAAGGCGCGCATCCCGGACGCCGAGGTGACCATCCGCGATCTGGCCGGCGACGGCGACCATTATGCGGCCACGGTGGTGGCCGAGTTGTTTCGCGGCAAGTCCCGGGTGCAGCAGCACCAGATCGTGTACGAGGCGCTCAAGGCCGAGATGGGCGGCAAGCTGCACGCGCTGGCATTGCAGACCAGCATCCCGGCGGGATAAGCTCGAGGAAACTCCGAGCAGCCCCCTTGGCGGCTGCAAGTGCACCGGAAAAGGCAGGACAGGATCATGAGCATCGAGAAATTCATCGAGAACGAGGTCAAGGGCAACGACGTGGTGCTGTTCATGAAGGGCACGCCGCAGATGCCGATGTGCGGATTTTCCGGCCAGGTGGTGCAGATCCTCGATCACCTGGGCGTGAGCTACAAGGGCCTCAACGTGCTCGATTCCGAGGAGCTGCGGAACGGCATCAAGTCCTATTCCAACTGGCCGACCATCCCGCAGCTCTACGTCAAGGGCGAGTTCGTGGGCGGCTGCGACATCGTGCGCGAGATGTTCCAGGACGGCGAGCTCAAGACCCTGTTCAAGGACAAGGGTCTGGTGAAGGAAGGCGCGTCGACCTGAGCGCGCCGCCGCTTGCAATTCACGCAAATCCGGTCTGTTACGAAAAACGCCCCGGTGAATACCGGGGCGTGAAAATCTTTGCTCTGTCGGCCCCGATAAAGGGGTGCGCGCGGCCTACCGCGAATAGAACTCGACCACCAGATGCGGCTCCATCTGCACCGGATAGGGCACCTCGGTGAGGTGCGGAATGCGCACCAGCTTGGCGGTCATCTTGGTGTGGTTGACCTCGATGTAATCGGGCACGTCGCGCTCCGGCAGCCCGGTCGCCTCGATCACCAGCGCCAGCTGCTTCGACTTGTCCTTGAGCTCGACCTCGTCGCCGGCGTCGAGGCGGTAGCTCGGGATGGTGACGCGGCGGCCGTTCACCTTGACGTGGCCGTGGTTGACGAACTGGCGGGCCGCGAACACGGTCGGCACCAGCTTGGCCCGGTACACGATGGCGTCGAGCCGGCGTTCCAGGAGCCCGATCAGATGGGCGCCGGAATCGCCCTTCATCCGGATCGCCTCCTCGTAGATGCCGCGGAACTGGCGCTCGGTGATGTTGCCGTAATAGCCGCGCAGCTTCTGCTTGGCGCGCAGCTGCACCCCGTAGTCGGAGAGCTTGCCCTTGCGGCGCTGGCCGTGCTGGCCGGGGCCGTATTCGCGGCGGTTGACGGGGCTCTTGGGGCGGCCCCACACGTTCTGGCCCATGCGGCGATCGATCTTGTGCTTCGCCTGGTGGCGCTTGGTCATCGCGTCCTCGGTCTGGTTCTGGTTCAAGAGGATCGCGCCCTCCTCTGTTCCGGCATGCCTTCAAGGCTTGCCGGAACCGACAGGTCTTCGCCGAAGCGACGGCTCAAACCACGGGTCGCGAAACGCCAGCCGGCTTATGGCCGTGCTTGCGCGCCCGCTGTCTAGGCGGAAAGCCGGGGGGTGTCAAACCGCGGCCTGACAACCGCTGTCCGGCGCGGTCTCGCCGAGCCCGAAACCGGAGAGCGCCGCCGCCAAGGCGGGCGAGGGCGGCCGGCCGCTGGTGAACAGGATTTGCCCCTTCGCGGCGGGTTGCGGGCCGGCGGCGCCCCGTGACGGCCCGCTGAGCGACCCCATGAGCTCGAGGGCCCGCCGGGCGATCGCGGGGGCCGGATCGATGAACCGCACCGGCCAGGGCGCCAGCGCGGTGAGCCGGTCGATCAGCAGCGGGTAATGGGTGCAGGCCAGCACCACCGTATCGGTGCGCCGGCCGTCCGCATCGACGAAGCAGGGCGTCGAGCTCGGCCGCGATGGCGGCATCGGCCACGGCTCTCGCCGCGCAGCTGCGCCTCGGCGAGCGAAGCGAGCGCGCCGGAGCCGACCAGCGTGACATCGGCCCCGTTGGCGAAGTCGCGGATCAGCGCCCGGGTATATTCGCGCGCGATCGTGGCCTGCGTGCCCAGCACCGAGACCCGCTTGCTGACCGAGAGCGCGCAGGCCGGCTTGATGGCCGGCACCGTGCCGATGAAGGGCACCTCAAAGCGCGCGCGCAATTGCGGCAGCACCAGCGTAGAGGCGGTGTTGCAGGCGATGATCACGAGATCGGGCCGGTGGGCGGCGATCAGGTCGCCCATCAGCTCGATGAGGCGGGCGATCAGCGCTCGCTTCGTCGCGGCCCCCATAGGGAAAAAACGCGTCGTCGGCCACATAGAGCATGCGGGCGTGCGGGAGCGCGGCCACGACCTCGCGATAGACCGTGAGCCCGCCCAGGCCGGAATCGAAGACGAGGAGATGCGGGGCGTTCACGGCGGCGCGCCCCGCGGCCTCAAGCCGCCTTGCCGAACACGCGGGCGAAGATCGTGTCGACGTGCTTGAAGTGATAGGCGAGATCGAAATTGGCCTTGAGCTCGGCCTCGCTCAAATGCTTGCGGACGTCCTTGTCGGCCTTGAGCAGCGACAGGAAGTCGCTCTCGCCGCCCCAGACCTTCATGGCGTTGCGCTGCACCAGGCGCGTAGGCCTCCTCGCGCGCGACGCCCTTCTGGGTCAGCGCGATCAGCACGCGCTGGGAATGGACCAGGCCGCCGAGGCGGTCGAGGTTCTTCTGCATGGTGTCCGGATAGACCACCAGCTTGTCGATGATGCCGGCGAGCCGCGCCAGCGCGAAGTCGAGCGTGGCGGTGGCATCGGGCCCGATCATGCGCTCGACCGAGGAGTGCGAGATGTCGCGCTCGTGCCAGAGCGCCACGTCCTCCAGCGCCGGCGTCACATAGGCGCGCACCATGCGGGCGAGCCCGGTGACGTTCTCCGACAGCACCGGGTTGCGCTTGTGCGGCATGGCGGAGGAGCCCTTCTGGCCCTGCGAGAAGAATTCCTCGGCTTCCAGCACCTCGGTGCGCTGCAGGTGCCGGATCTCGGTCGCCAGCCGCTCGGCCGAGGAGGCGACGACGCCCAGCACCGCGAAATACATGGCATGGCGGTCGCGCGGGATGATCTGGGTCGAGACCGGCTCGACCCGCAGCCCCATGGCCTTGGCCACATGGGCTTCGACGCGCGGATCGATCTGCGCGAAGGTGCCGACCGCGCCCGAGAGGGCGCAGGTCGAGATCTCCTCGCGGGCGGCGACCAGGCGCTCGCGCGCGCGGTCGAATTCCGCATAGGCGACCGGCGAGCTTGAGCCCGAAGGTGGTGGGCTCGGCATGGATGCCGTGGGAGCGGCCGATGGTGGGGGTGTGCTTGTGCTCGAAGGCGCGGCGCTTGAGCGCGGCCAGGAGCGCCTCGACATCGGCGATCAGGAGATCGGCGGCGCGCTTGAGCTGCACGTTGAAGCAGGTATCGAGCACGTCCGAGGAGGTCATGCCCTGGTGCACGAAGCGCGCCTCGGGGCCGACGATCTCGGCCAGATGGGTGAGGAAGGCGATGACGTCGTGCTTGACCTCGCGCTCGATCGCATCGATGCGGGCAATGTCGAATTGCGCGTCGCGGCCGCGCTCGCGGATCGTCTCGGCCGCCGCTTTCGGGATCATCCCGAGCTCGGCCATGGCATCGGCGGCATGCGCCTCGATCTCGAACCAGATGCGATAGCGCGTCTGCGGATCCCAGATCGCCGCCATGTCGGGCCTGGTATAGCGCGGGATCATGCCACCTCTCCGCGCGCCATCGCCGCCGCGTTGCGGATCGCCGCGATATTGGCTCCGATAGGCCTGCTGGCGTGCCGCCCTTGAACACGGCCGAGCCGGCCACCAGCACATTGGCGCCGGCCTGCGCGACCTGCGGGGCGGTCTCCGGCGTGATGCCGCCGTCGACCTCGATGTCGATCGGCCGGTCGCCCACCAGCGCCTTGAGCCGCGCGATCTTCTCGAGCGCGCCCTTGATGAAGGCCTGGCCGCCGAAGCCGGGATTGACCGACATGACCAGGATCAGGTCGACGATATCGATGACGGGCTCGATGGTGCTCTCCGGCGTGCCGGGGTTGAGGGTCACGCCCGCTTTCTTGCCGAGCGCCCGCATCGCCTGCAGGGAGCGGTGAACATGCGGCCCGGCCTCCACATGCACGATGATGTGGTCGGCGCCGGCCTTGGCGAAGGCTTCCAGATAGGGATCGCAGGGCGCGATCATCAGGTGCACGTCGAGCGGTTTCCTGGTGTGCGCCCGCAGGGCCTTCACCACGTCGGGACCGATGCTGATATTGGGCACGAAATGGCCGTCCATGACGTCCACATGGATCCAGTCGGCGCCGGCCGCATCCACCGCGCGCACCTCTTCGCCGAGCTTGGCGAAATCGGCGGCCAGTATGGAGGGCGCGATGAGAAGCGGGCGGTGCATCGAATTCCCTCTTGCAATCTGCTGCTCGCCTAACACGATGACCGCACGGGAGCAAATTGGCGGGAGCTGCCGCAAAGAGCGGCGCGCCCCCATATAGGGGCGGACGGCAGGGCAGATGAAAGGCGGCGCAGGCGTTCGGCCGGAACGCCCGCTTTGCGCAGAAGGACATCATGGCACGCACCGATGCAATCGTGCTGGGGGCCGGCATCGTCGGCACCTCGGTCGCGCTCCAGCTCGCCAAGCGGGGTCTTGGGCGTGGCGCTGGTGGACCGGCGGGCGCCGGGCGAGGAGACCTCCTACGGCAATGCCGGCATCATCGAGGGCAACACGGTCTTTCCGCCGGCCTTTCCGGCGAGCCTCGCGGCGCTGTTGCGCATCGCGCTCAAGCGCGCTCCGGAAGCGAACTATCATTTGCGCCATCTGCCGCAGGTGGTGCCGTGGCTCATGGCCTTCTGGGCCGCGTCGCGTCCGCGACGGCTGGTCGAGACCGCGCGCATCATGCGTCCGCTGTTTGCCCGCGCGCTGCCGGAGCACGAGACCCTGCTGGCGGATGCCGGCGCCGGCGGCTATCTGCGCCGGGAGGGTTGGCTCAAGCTCTATCGCAGCGACGCGGCGTTCGCCGCGCTTGAGCCCGAGCTCGAGCTGGCCGCCGAATTCGGCCTTGCCTGTCGCAAGCTCGATCGCGACCAGGCCCGCGCCATCGAGCCCGCATCTCGCGCCGGTCTTTCGCCATGCCGTGCATTGGCCGGGCGCCGCCAGCGTGAGCAATCCGCTGGCGGTCACCAAGGCCTATGCGGCGCGCCTGGGCAAGCTCGGCGGCGTCGTCTTGACCGGCAATG
This sequence comes from uncultured Alphaproteobacteria bacterium, assembly GCA_963744275.1. GTDB lineage: Bacteria > Pseudomonadota > Alphaproteobacteria > Rhizobiales > Xanthobacteraceae > VAZQ01. The sequence goes on along the minus strand of CAVUSX010000004.1, from coordinate 143,945 downwards.
CCCGCTCGCTCCACCGCGCCGACGGGCGCTGGCGCATCGATTCCGCGGAGGGTCCGATCGATGCGCCGGAGGTCGTGCTGGCGCTCGGGCCGTTCGCGCCCGACATTTTGGCTCCGCTCGGCATCAGGCTGCCGCTCGGGATCAAGCGCGGCTACCATTTGCATTTCCGCACCGGCGGCCAGGCGGCGCTGACGCGCCCGATCGTCGACGTCGAGAACGGCTATTGCCTCGCCCCCATGGAGCAGGGGATCAGGCTCACCACCGGCGCCGAATTCGCCGCCCGCGCGGCGCCGCCGACGCCGGTCCAGCTCGATCGCCTGCTGCCGCAGGCACGGGCGCTGTTCGCTCTCGCCGAGCCGGTCGAAGCGACGCCCTGGATGGGGTGCCGGCCGTGCTTTGCGGATTCAAGACCGGTGATCGGCCGCGCGCGCGAGGCATGCCGGCCTGTGGCTCGCTTATGGGCATGGCCATTGGGGACTCACGCTCGGCCCCGCCACCGGCCGGCTCCTGGCCGAGATGATGACGGGCGCGACGCCGTTCTGCGATCCCGCGCCTTACGGGGCGGAGCGTTTCAACAAGCATTGATCGGCAAATTGATCGGCCTGGGCCGCGCAGCGCGCTCTATTGGATCGTGTGCACCACGTCCGAGGTCGGCTTGTTGGTGACCGTGGGATCTTGAGCTCCTTGATGATCTGGTCATCGTAGGCGGCGAGCGTCTGCACCGGCGCCTTCGCCTTCATGAACACGATCCGGTAGCCATTGATCTTGAGCTGCTTGAGCAGCTCGGGCGCGGCATCGGCGGTGGCGCGCTGGAAATCATGCATCAGAACAATGCCTTTGCCGTTCTTCTTCAACTTGGTCAGCACCGAGGCGATGACCTGGTCGGGCTTGCGGATCTTGAAGTCGAAGGAATCCATGTCGGTCGAGAAAATGGCGATGTTGCGCTCGCCCAGATAGGTGACCATCTCGGGCGGATGGCGCAGCGCCGGGAAGCGGAAGAACGGCGAGGCCGGATGGCCCAGACCGCTAGGCCACGGCGCTGATGCCCTTCTCGATCTCGTCCTTGGCATCCTGGGCGGTCAGCTTAGAGAGGTCCTTGTGCGACCAGGTGTGGCTGCCGATCGTATGACCGGCGGCGTCCACCTGCCTGAGGATCTCGGGCGCCCACATGGTGTGCTCGCCGATCGGGAAGAAGACCGCCTTGGTGCAATTGGCGGCGAGCGCGGCGAGGACCTCCGCGGTGTTGTGCGGCCAGGGTCCGTCGTCGAAGGTGAGCACCACCTCGCCGGGCTGCAGGAAGTCGTATTGCTTGAAGTGCTCGAAGCCGAAACCGGGCCCGCCGGTGGTGTCGATCTCCACCACCCGGGAGACGCCGAGCGCGTCCGGATGGCCCGGACAATTGACCGGCGCGGGCGCCGCGGCCGGCGCGGGGGCCGATGGTGTGGGCGGCGCCATGGTGGGGGCTGGGGGCGGGGGCCGGGGCGGCTTGCGCCATGGCGGAGGCACCCGATGGTGCGACCGCGGGGGCGGCTGGGGCTGCGACGGTGGGTGCCGGGGCGGCGGTCGCGACGACGGTCTGTGCCGGGCTCGGCTTGGTGGCTGCCGCCATGCCGGCGGCGGGTGCGGCTTTTGCGGCCGGCGCGGCGGCGGGCGCCGACGCCACCACCGGGTGCGGTCGCCCTTTGCGCCAGCACGGCGCCGAAAACGGCTACGCAGACCACGATGGCAAGCGCGCAGGCGGCGGCTGCAAAACGCATCTTACCGACCCCATGGTTCAACTGAAATCATCCCAGGACTTCCACTTAAGAAAGCAATCCCCGTGCAAGTCAAGAAGCCTTGCACAACAGCATGAATTCACTTGGTAAATCGGGAAGCAAAGCGGTCCTGCCAGCTCGGCAGAGCGGGGGCGAAAGCAAGCGGCGTGGCGGCAAAGACGGCGCGCGCCACGGCGCGGGCCACCGCATTGGCGGCGCTGGTTCCGAGCTCCGCCAGGCTGGGGAGCGGGTCGGGGAGCGGCTTGCGCCCGGTCGCGGCGGCGAACACCACGTCGCCATCGAGCGGCGTGTGCACCGGATAGATCGCCCGGGCGAGGCCGGTTTGCGCCATGACGGCGAGCCGCTTGGCCTGCCCCTTGGTCAGCGCCGCATCGGTCGCCACCACCACCAGGGTGGTGCTCTCGCGCTGGCTGCCCTTGGTGCGATGGCGCAGCGCATCGGGCGGCATCGGGGTGGGCAGGCCGCGCCCGCCGAATTCGGCATCCTGCTCGAACGGCGCCGCCCAGAACCAGGGGCCGCCGCCGATCACCACCGAGCCGGCCGCATTGACGGCGGCGATGCGCGCCGACCGTGAGACCCTCCTGGGTCATGGCGACCGCCGACCCGATGCCACCCTTGAGGTCGAGCGTGGTGGCCCCCAAGCCGGCCCCGACGCTGCCGAGCGCGAATTCGGCGGCGGCGTTCTCGGCCGCCGCATAGCCGAGCTCCCGATAGGGCGCGAAGCGGCCCCAATTCTTGTCGCCGCCGGCGAGCAGGTCGAACAGGATCGCGCCCGGCACGATCGGCACCCGGGCGCTGCGCACCGCAAAGCCGCGGCCGCGCTCGCGCAGCCAGGCCTGCATGCCGGCGCCGGCTTCGAGACCGAAGGCCGAGCCGCCCGACAAGGCGATGCCGTCGATGCGCCCGACGGTGGCGGCCGGCTCGAGCACGTCGGCCTCGCGCGTGCCGGGGCCGCCGCCGCGTACATCGATGCTGGCGACCGCCGGCTCCTCGAACACGATCGCGGTGACGCCGGAGCCCAGGCGGTCGTCCTGCGCGTGCCCGACCAGGACGCCGGCGACATCGGTGATCAGGTTGCGTGGGGTCACGATGCTCCTTTGCGCCCGCCTGCGAGGCGGCGTCTTGCGCCGGCAAATCTAGCATCCGGGATCACATCGTTGCGACCGGCTTGCATTGGACGCGCGCCGCCATCGCATGTAGCCCCATGGCCGCGAATACCACGATTGTCGCCGCGCTGCTGGCGGGGCTGGTGAGCTTTCTGTCGCCCTGCGTCCTGCCGCTGGTGCCGCCCTACCTGGTCTATCTCGCCGGCGCCTCGCTGGAGCGGCTGGCGGACGCCGAGCCGGAGCGGCGCGTCAAGCGCGAGACGATCGCGGCGGCGCTGTTGTTCGTGGCCGGATTCTCCACCGTGTTCGTGGCGCTGGGCGCCGGCGCGAGCGCGATCGGGGCGTTGATGCGCTTTTATTCCAACGCGCTCGCGACCGTGGCGGGGATCGTGATCATCGTGATGGGCCTGCACTTCTTAGGGATCACGCCGATCAGCCTGTTGCACCGGGAGCGGCGGCTCGAGATGCAGAAGCCGGTCGGGCTGTGGGGCGCCTATGTGATGGGCCTCGCCTTCGCGGCCGGCTGGACCCCCTGCATCGGTCCGATCCTCGCCACCATTCTGGCGGTCGCCGCCTCCGAGGCGACGGTGGCGAAGGGGGCCGGCCTGCTGGCGGTCTATTCGCTCGGCCTCGGCCTGCCGTTCATCGCCGCCGCCTTCGCGGTCGAGCCCTTCGCCGCCTTCCTGACGCGCTTTCGCGCCCATCTGGGCCTGATGGAACGGGTGATGGGCGGCCTCCTGGTATTGACCGGCGTCGCCTTCCTGGCCGGCTTCTTCACGCAGCTCAACAATTGGATGCTGGAAGCATTCCCGGCGCTCGGCCAGATCGGGTGAGGGGCTGCCTCGTAGCCGGAACATTGCCGCGGGCAGGCATACTTGGCGTCGTCCCGGCCAAGGCCGCCTGCGGCCGCCGAGCCGGGACCCATACTCCGCCAATGCCGATGATAGGGCACGGCGTATGGGTCCCTGCCGTGCCCAGCCACGCACCCCGTCATGTCGTCTTCGCCCAGGTCTCGTCGATGAAGATCAGTCGTTCCGGGTCAAATCGACCTTGATGCGCCTTCCAGCGCAGGCGCTTCGCGCCACGTCAGGACGATCTTGCTCGGCTGCGATAGAGTTTTTTTTAAAGCTGACGCCAGCATCGTGCACATCCGCCAGACCGAACCGTAGCTCGTCACAACGCCGCGTTCGCCAAGCTCGCCACCAGCTTGCGTAAGTCATCCGTCTCCGCTGCGCTCCTATCCCTCCCCTCCCCCGCCAGCGACTGCGGCCGTTTACGCCCATCCGCTTCGCCGCGGGCTCCCTCTCGCACGGGATCGCATCAACAGACTCTTCCATCCAACAAAAAGCCCGCCCCGGATGCCGGGGCGGGCGCGATCGTGAAGAGCCGTGCGGGCTTACTTTATCTCGACATAGGTGATCTTGTTGGAGGCGGGGTCCTTCTTCCAGACATACATCACGTAGTCGAGGCGGGTGATGTCGCCCTTCTTGTCATAGGAGAGGTCGCCGATCACGGTCTTGAACTTCATGCCGGAATGCATCGCATCGGCGACCTTCTTGGGATCGAGCGATTTGGCCTGCTCCGCCGCCGCCTTGATGATCTGCACGCCCGCATAGCTGTAGAGCGTGTAGGCCTCCGGCTCGTACTTGTTGGCGCGGAATTTCTCCACCACCGCTTTGGCTTCCGGACGGTTGCGCGGATCCGGCCCGTAGGTCATCAGCGTCCCTTCGACGCCCGGACCGCCGATCTGGGCGAACTCGTCGTTGGTGATGCCGTCGCCGCCCATCAGCGGCGCCTTGACGCCCTGGTCGCGCATCTGGCGCACGATCAGTCCGCCTTCGGTCTGCAGCCCGCCCCAATACACCAGGTCGGCGCCCGACGCCTTGATCTTGGAGATCAACGCGGAGAAATCCTTGTCGCCGACATTGATGCCTTCGAACAGCACTTCCTTGATGCCCTTGGCGTTGATCGCCTTCTTGGTTTCCTCGGCCAGGCCCTGGCCGTAGGTGGTCTTGTCGTGGACGATGGCGATCTTCTTGCCCTTGAAGTGCGCCGCGATGTAGGCGCCGGCGACCGCGCCCTGCTGATCGTCGCGGCCGCAGGTGCGGAAGATGTTCCACATTCCGCGTTCGGTGATCTTCGGGTTGGTGGCCGACGGCGTGATCTCCAGGATGCCGTTCTCCTGGTAGACCTCCGAGGCCGGCATGGTGACGCCGGAATTGTAGTGCCCGATGACGAACTTGACGCCGTCGCCGGCGAATTTGTTGGCGACCGAGACGCCCTGCTTGGGATCGGAAACATCATCGCCGTAAGAGAGCGTGATCTTCTGGCCGAGGATGCCGCCGGCCGCGTTGACGTCCTTGACGGCCTGGTCGGTGCCGTTCTTGATCTGCGAGCCTTCGGTGGCGCTGGGTCCGGTGATCGGACCGCCCATGCCCATCTTGATCTGCGCCGCGGCTGAGCCCGCGAACGCAGCAGCAAAACCCAGCGCAAGGCCGAGCGTGGTGATCGTTCTCATCGCTTTCAACTCCCCTCAAAAGCGTCCCCGGCGCCGCCGCCGGGCACGGTCTATCCGTGGGAACCAATTCAAGCCGCCTTCGCGACAAAAGTCACTTACATTCCGCTGCAATCCACGGACCCGCGCCCGCTTCACGGCTTCCGGCGGGCCCAGCTGAAGGCGCCGGTGCGAACGTTGATCCAGCGATATTGGGTCGCCATCTGGGCGGCGCGGGCGGCCCGGAAGCCGAGAAAACCGAGCCCCAGGCAGACCCCGGTGTCGACCAAATAATAGTGCAGCGACAACAACGTAGCGTCGAACAGGGCGAAGTGGAGGAAGCGCACCGCGACCCCCAGGATCAGCATGTAGAACGCCACGTGCCACCACGGCCGCCAGGTCGCCGCGATGGCGCGGCCGGCGAGCCAGGCCGCGCCGCCGCCGAGCAGGACGGACACCAGGAGGAAAACCCCGAACGAGTCCTCTTCGTAGAGAAAATCCGCGACCGAGAGCTCCGGCATGGGGCACCTTTCTCGGCTCAGCCCTTTGGCTCGACCGGTTGCTCGATTTTCTGGCGCCCGCCTTCGAGATAGGCGGCCTTGATCTCGTCGCGCTCCAGCAATTCGCGCCCGCTGCCCGAGAGGGTGATGCGGCCGTTGACCATCACGTAGCCGCGGTGCGCGAGCCGCAGCGCGTGAAACGCGTTCTGCTCGACCAGGAAGACGGTGAGCTTCTCCTCGACATTGAGGGTGCGGATGACCTCGAAAATCTGCCGGGCGATGAGCGGGGCGAGCCCGAGCGAAGGCTCGTCGAGCAACAGCAGGCGCGGCCGGCTCATGAGCGCGCGCGCGATCGCCAGCATCTGCTGCTCGCCGCCCGACAGCGTGCCGCCGCGCTGGTCGATCCGTTCGCGCAGACGCGGAAACAGAGCGAAGATGCGGGCGAGATCGGCGTCGAAGTGGCCGGGGTCGCCGAGCGAGGCGCCCATCTGCAGGTTCTCCAGCACCGTCATGCGCACGAAGATGCGGCGGCCCTCCGGCGCCTGCGCGATCTTGAGGCGCGCGATCTCGTGGGTCGGCAGCCGGCTGATGTCGCGGCCGGCGAACATGATCGAGCCCGCGCGGGCCTGCGGATTGCCGCAGATGGTCATCATCAGGGTCGACTTGCCGGCGCCGTTGGCGCCGATCAGCGTCACGATCTCGCCGTCGTGGACGTCGAGATCGACGCCGCGCAGCGCCATGACGCGGCCGTAGATAGGCGGTGACGCCGCGCACCGCGAGCAGCGGCGCGCTCATAACCCGACCTCCGCCTCGACGCGCGCGACCTCTTCGCCCTCGACCCCCAGATAGGCCGCGACCACCTGGGGATCGTCGCGCACCTCTTGCGGCGTGCCGTCGGCGATCTTGACGCCGTAATCGAGCACCACGATGTGGTCGGAAATCTTCATCACCACCGACATGTCGTGCTCGATCAGCAGGATCGAGATGCCGAAGTCCTGCCGGATGGCGAGCAGGAGCTCGTTGAGCTCGGCGCTTTCGCGCGGATTGAGGCCGGCGGCGGGCTCGTCGAGACAGAGCAGCACCGGATCGGTGCACATGGCGCGCGCGACCTCGAGCCGGCGTTGCGCCCCGTAGGGCAGGTCGCCGGCGGGGCCGTCCGCCCGGTCGATGAGGCCGATGCGGTCGAGCCACTGCCGCGCCTTCTCGATCGCGGCGCGCTCCGCCGCGCGCGTAGGACGGCAGGCCGAGCACGCCGAACAGGGTGAAGCCGGAGGCGAGCATCAGGGCGTTGTGCTGCGCCACCATGAGGTTCTCCAGCACCGTCATGCCGGGGAACAGGCGGATGTTCTGGAACGTGCGGGCGACCCGCGCCTGCTGCGCCACCAGGTATTCCGGCATGCGCTCCAGCAGGTAGATGGCGCCCGCCCGGCCGCAGCAGGCGCCGGGTGCCGCCCTGCGTCACCGCATCGAGCTCGCCCCACATCGCCTCGTCGCCGTGGATGAGCGCGATGCGACCCTCGCTCGGCATTGTAGAAGCTGGTGATGCAATTGAACACGGTGGTCTTGCCGGCGCCGTTGGGTCCGATCAGCGCGGTGATCTCGCGGCGCGCGGCCGAAAAGGAGAGGTCCTCCACCGCCACCAGGCCGCCGAAGCGCATGGTCAGATGCTCGACGCGCAGCACGATGTCGCGCGCGCTCATCCGTGCCCCTCCTTGACCAGGTCGGAGGGGATCGACTTGCGCTCCTTCAGGAGCACCGAAGGCGCGCGCGTCACGATCAGGCCGCGCGGCCGCCAGACCATGATCAGCACCATGAAGAAGCCGAAGATCAGCATGCGGTATTGGGTCGGATCGAAGGTCTCGCCGAAGATCTGCTTGAGGAAATCGAGCTCGCGCATGATCTCGGTGCCGCCGATCATGACGATGGCGGCGATGGCGACGCCCAGCATGCTGCCCATGCCGCCCAGCACCACGATGGCCACGATGGTCGCCGATTCCAGGAAGGTGAAGGATTTGGGCGAGATGAAACCCTGCCGCGCCGCGAAGAACGAGCCGGCGAAGCCGGCGAACATGGCGCCCATCGCAAACGCGGTGAGCTTGGTGTTGGTGGTGTTGATGCCGAGCGACCGGCAGGCGATCTCGTCCTCGCGCAGCGCCTCCCAGGCGCGCCCGACCGGCAGCCGCCGCAGCCGCAGCGTGACGAAGGCGGTGAAGAGCGCGAGGGCGAGGATGACGTAGTAGAGGAACAAGGTGCGGTACATGGGCGTGAATTCGAGACCGAACACGGCCGCGAAGCCATCGTCGTTGGCGTTGAACGGAATGCCGAAGAAGGTCGGGCGCGGAATGCCGCTGATGCCGGCATAGCCGTTGGTCACGCCGACCCAGTTGATCAGCACCAGGCGGATGATCTCGCCGAAGGCGAGCGTCACGATGGCGAGATAGTCGCCGCGCAGCCGCAGCACCGGAAAGCCGAGCAGGATGCCCCAGAACGCCGCCAGGATGCCGGAGAGCGGCAGCAGCGCGAAGAACCCGACCCCGAAGTTCTTGGCGATCAGCGCGTAGGAATAGGCGCCGACCGCGTAGAAGGCGGCATAGCCGAGGTCGAGCAGGCCGGCGAGGCCGACCACGATGTTGAGCCCCCAGCCGAGCATCACATAGATCAGGATCTGGATGCCGAAATTGTCGACCCACTTGACCGCGCCGCCGGTCCCGGTGATCGACAGCACGATGGCCGGATAGGCGATGACGAAGCCGATCGCGAACGGGGCGAACCATCTCGTCAATGCGGTGCGCAGCGCCGAGGGCGCCGCGGGCGCCGCCCGCAGCGCCGCCCGCGCGAGCAGCGGCGCGATCAGGAGCGAATAGGCGAGACGCCCGAGCGCCACGATGGCGACGAAAACAGCGAGCAGGCGAAAGCGGGTGTCGAGCACCAGCTGCTGGTCCATGTCCAGGACGGTCACGAAACCGATCAGCGGCAGGAACAACCCGAAGGCGATCAGCGCGGTCCATGCGGCGTCGCGCAGCGCGCGGACGATCTCGAGGCGCGAAATCTGCGTCGCCGCGGCCATGTCACACCTTCTCGACGTCCGGGCGCCCGAACAGGCCCTGCGGCAGGAAGATCAAGGTGATGGCCAGGATGCAGAACGCCGCCACGTCCTTGTAGTCGATGGAGAAATACGCCGACCACATGGTCTCGATCAGGCCGATGAGCAGGCCGCCGACCACCGCGCCCGGCAGCGAGCCGATGCCGCCCAGCACCGCGGCCGTGAACGCCTTCACGCCCGGCACGAAGCCGTCGGAAAAGCTGACCACGCCATAATACATCAGGTACATGGTGCCGGCGACCGAGGCCAAAGCCGCCGCGATCACGAAAGTGATGGAGATGGTCTGGTTGACGTCGACGCCCACCAGCGCCGCCATCTTCTGGTCCTGCTCGCAGGCGCGTTGCGCCCGGCCGAGCGCGGTGCGGCTCACCAGGAACCAAAAGCCGCCGAGCAGCACGGCAGTCACCAGCCAGATGGCGATCTGCCGGTAGGACAGCGTCACGTCATAGCCGTTGCCGGTCATCAGGACGATCACCTCCCGCAGCATCGGCGGGGTCGACTTGTTGGTCGGTCCCTGGGCGACCTGCACGAAGTTCGACAGGAAGATCGACATGCCGATGGCCGAGATCAGCGGCGCCAGGCGGAACGAGCCGCGCAGCGGCCGGTAGGCGACGCGCTCGATGGTCCAGTTCACGATCGAGGTGAACACCATGGCGACGACGAGCACGATCAGGAGCGCGAGCGTGATCGAGGTGATGCCGAGCCAGGTGGTCAGGATCAGGAAGATGACGAGGGAGATGAAGGCCGACACCATGAAGACGTCGCCATGGGCGAAGTTCACCATGCCGATGATGCCGTAGACCATGGTGTAGCCGATGGCGATCAGGCCGTAGATCGAGCCGAGCGTCAGGCCGTTGATGAGCTGCTGGACGAAAACTTCCATTGAACCTCCGCGCCCCCCGGTGCGGCGTCGCGATTGATCCGGCATCGTCATCGAAGCTCTAAAGCATTTCAAAAACAAGAGGAATTCGGCTCCGGGCGGAAAAAGCCCACAGCCGATGCGTTCGCATTTGACGAGACCAGTGCGCTCCCGGCGCTAAGCCATATGCGATAGCCCTGCCGTTGCAGGGGAGGAGATGCGCTGCGGCATGCCGAGGGGAGGAAATCAGCCGGCTTTGTCGAGGTTGAACCCGCGGCGCAGGCCGCTCTCGAACGCCGCCGCCGGCAGAAGCCAGCGCAGGAACGGAAACAGCTTTGCTTCGCGCGTGACCGTGTTGCGCAAGGGCGGATTGTCGCTCTGCACCAGGCGCGCGAAGGCCTGCAGCCACGACCTCGGGTCCGGGAGCCTTGTCCTCGAACCCCTTCATGGCCTTGAAGAAGCGCTCCCGCCAGGGCGCGTACGCGGCGATCGGCGCGGCCTGCGGGTGGGCGTAAAAGGGCGTCTTGATCGCGCCGGGCTCGACCATCGCGACCCGGATGCCGAGCGGCCGCAGCTCATGGCGCAGCGTCTCCATCAGGCCTTCGATGGCGAATTTGCTGGCGTTGTAGTGCCCCCAGAACGGTAGCGGGACGATGCCGGCCAACGAGCTGGTCGTCGCGATCAGGCCGCTCTTGCGTGCTCGCATGATGGGCAGCACCGCCTTGATCATGCGCACCACTCCGAAATAATTCGTCTCGAGCTGGGCTTGCGCCTGCGCGAGCGTCACCTCCTCGATCGCTCCGCTCTGCAGGTAGCCGGCATTGTTGATCAGCACGTCGATGTGCCCCATTCGCTCCAGGAAGCGATCGACGCACGCCTTCACCAACTCGTCCGAGCGAACGTCGAGCTGCAGCAGCTCGATGCCGCCGGCATTTTTCTGCCCACCAGCTCGGCCGGTACCGAGTACCCGATGACCTTCCTGCGACAACCTCGCTGTGATGGCGGCGCCGATCCCCGAGGATGCTCCGGTGACCAAAATCGTCTTGCTGTCAGGCATGGCCAGCTCACCTCATGGTTATCCGCCGGGTGCAGAATGACCGGCGCTTTTCGTCGCCCAAAAAATCGGCAGATATCGTCACCGTGGGCTTAAGCGAAACTCACCGGTGATTTGGCGCCCGGCCGACGGAATCCGCAAGTATGGACGAAGAACGATATCGTGACACCGCCGCGCGTGAGGCGCCGGCAGCGGGCAATCTCAGGGACGCGGTCGGGTCAGATTGCCGTGCATCTTGCGCAACACCTGCTTGAGCGTGGCCAGATCGCGCTTGGAGAGGCTCCGGGTCGCTTCCCGTTGCAGCCCCACCGCAATCGGAACGAGCCTCGCCATCAAGCTTTTGGCCTTGGGGGTGAGCGCGACCGCGACCTCGCGGCTGTCGGTCTTCGAGCGGGTCCGTCGACCAGGCCGTCGCGCACGAGGCGGGTGATCAGCCGCGACAAGGTGGAGGCATCGATGCTGGTCAGCTCGGCGAGGTCGGTCTGGCGCAAGCCGCCGTTGTTCGCCAGCGCCGCCAGCACGCGCCAGGACGCGATGCTCAGGCGCGCGCTCGCCAAGGCGTCGGCGGAGAAGCGCGCCACCAGCGCCGAGCCGACGCGGTTGATGAGGTAGGGCAGGTGCTCTGCGAGATCGAGCGGGGTGCGAGGGGACAAGAAGGAGCTCTCCAGCCGTTCCGGGAGGCTTGTAGGGATCGCGTGCCGGGCTGTCAAAGCATTGTCACGATCGGGATGGCCGACGGTGGCGCATCTTACCGGGTCAGATAATTGCATTTACAACAATTGCAGTTGCAACTACTATTCTCTTCGCGAATGCTCTCTGAATGTCATCGCCGGGCATAGCCCGCGGAGACGGGCGTAAACGCCCTCATGTCCCGGCGATCTCGATCAGTTGGGCACTTGTGCCATCCTCATCGAGATGGCCGGAACAAGCATGCCCTCGGACGTGATCCGAGGGTCCGGCCATGACAATCTAACGAGACGAACCCAGCCGAGAAATGCGTTAGCCTGCCTGTGCAGGGCGCAGAACAGGAGCCGGCGAATGAGCCCCACGAAGTCCGAGGATGCGATCGGCGCCAAAGGGCGCCCGTTCACCGGCGCCGAGTATCTCGAAAGCCTGCGCGACGGGCGCGAGGTCTACATCTATGGCGAGCGGGTGGCCGACGTCACCACGCATCCGGCCTTTCGCAACGCCGCCCGCTCGATCGCCCGCCTCTACGATGCCCTGCACGATCCCAAGAGCAAGGACGTCCTCACCTGCCCGACCGACACCGGCTCGGGCGGCATCACCCACAAATATTTCCGGGTCGCCCATTCGCGCGAGGACGTGATCGGCCAGCGCGACGCCATCGCGGCCTGGGCGCGCATGAGCTACGGCTGGATGGGGCGCTCGCCCGACTACAAGGCCTCGCTGATGAACACGCTCGGGGCCAATCACGAATTCTACGGGAAGTTCTCCGGCAACGCCCGGTCCTGGTACCGCCGCGCCCAGGAAAACGTGCTGTTCATGAACCACGCCATCGTCAATCCGCCGGTCGACCGGGCGCGCGCGGCCGACCAGGTGAAGGACGTCTTCATCACCATCCAGAAGGAGACCGATGCCGGCATCTACGTGTCGGGCGCCAAGGTGGTGGCGACCTCCTCGGCGCTGACCCACTACAATTTCCTCGGCCAGAACGCCGCCATGCCGATCAACGATTCCGACCTGGCGGTGATGTTCATCGCGCCCATGAACGCACCCGGCGTCAAGCTGTTCTGCCGCGCCTCCTATGAGATGACGGCGAGCGTGATGGGCACGCCGTTCGACTATCCGCTGTCGTCGCGCTTCGACGAGAACGACGCCATCTTCGTGTTCGACAACGTGCTGATCCCCTGGGAGGACGTGCTGCTGCACCGGGACCTGGAGAAGCTGAAAGTGTTCTATCCGCAGTCGGGATTCCTGCAGGGCTATCAGTTCCAGGGCTGCACGCGGCTGGCGGTGAAATTCGATTTCATGGTCGGCCTCATCGCCAAGGCCTTGCGGGTGGCCGGCTCCGACGACTTCCGCGGCAACCAGATGATGCTCGGCGAGGTGATCGCCTGGCGCAACCTGTTCTGGGGGCTGAGCGACGCCATGGCGCACAACCCGACGCCCTGGGTCGGGGACGCGGTGCTGCCGAACGGGCAATCGGGCACGAGCTACCGGGTGTTCGCCGGCGACGCCTATGGCCGCATGAAGGAGATCGTGGAGAAGATCGTCGCCTCCTCGCTCATCTATCTGCCGTCCTCGACGCGCGATTTCCAAAACCCGGCGATCGATCCCTACCTCGCCAAATATGTCCGCGGCTCGCACGGCATCGGCTACAAGGAGCGCATCAAGGTGATGAAGCTCCTGTGGGACGCGATCGGCACCGAGTTCGGCGGCCGCCACGAGCTCTACGAGATGAACTATGCCGGCAATCACGAGGACATCCGCATCCAGGCGCTGTGGAACGCCAAGGCCTCGGGCACCTACGACAGCATGATCGCGCTCGCCGACCAGTGCCTGTCCGAATACGACGAGCACGGCTGGCGCGGCACCACGTGGATCGATCCGGGCGATGTGGCCTACGGGCGGTGATTTGGTTCTTCGAGGACACCTCCTGGCGGCCGGTGATCAAACAAAAATGCATAGCTCCGGACGCTGGTGCATTGAAAATACAATCCGAGAGCAATGGATTGCCGTCCCGAAAGCGCCGGAGCCATGCAGCGCCCGCAAGGCTTTACGAAGACCCCATGTGACGGCCGGGCGGCTACGGGATGCCCCAGCTGTCGCCGGGGGCGGAGCGAAGCGGGCGGCAAGGAGCCGAATTCGTATTGTAAACATTGTAAACAACAACAAAAATCATAACCACGGTTATGGCAGCGACACCGAACCGGTCGCTGCCAACGGTTGGGCCAAGAAAAAACCCGGGGCGGTTTCCTGCATGACCGGGTTTACCCGTCTACCGCAGCCATAAAACAAATCCGATCCCGGACAGGTCCGAGATCGGGGCACAAATCACCAGTTTCAATTTCGCGAATACTCCGGAGCGGAGAGCTTCGTCAAGCGCGATGTCATGCCCCCGTTTGTGGCCCCTGTTGTAGCCGGGTGATGGAAAGGTGCATATTTGGCCGGCCCATGAAGTCGACAAGTGTAGGGTGGGCAAAATTGCCGGGCACTGCGATGATGACTGCGCGGCGCTGCGCAATTTTGCCCACGCGCTCGTCCCGAGAGGCCGCGTGGGCAACGCGCCGGTACGCCGTGCCGCCTCGTCTAATCTCGTGGGCGCGTCGCCCACCCTACGAAACTCAGAAGGAGTGCTGGGATGTCGAAATCGGCTTTCACGAGTGGTTGGATTGCGGCGGCGGTCGTCGTTGGATCGCCATCGCGGCAGGGTCACGCCCAGGCGCCGGACATTGCGCCCATCAACAGCGGCGCCGATCCGTATCGCGTCATCCGCGATTGGGGCCAGCTCACGCTGGAGAAACGGCCGTGGGGTGGCTCCAATGGCGTCGCCATCGACCGCGACGGCCGGTCGGTGTGGGCGACCGACCGCTGCTCGCCGGGAGTGATGCCGGGGTGTCTGGGCACCAAGGCCAACCCGATCCATCATTTCGACGAAGCGGGCAGGGAGATCAGGAGCTTCGGCGGCGGCATGCTGGTGTGGCCGCACGGCATTCATGTCGATCGCGACGGCAATGTGTGGGTGACCGACGCGCGCGCCGCGACCCCCGACGAGCTCAAGAAATATCCGGGCGAGGACCGGAAGGGCAGCGTCGTCTACAAGTTCAGTCCCGAAGGCGAGCTGCTGATGACGCTGGGCAAGCCGGGCGTGCGGGGAAATCCGCCGGACACGCTGACCGATCCGAACGACGCCATCACCGATCCGGCCAACGGCGACATCTACGTGGCCGAGAGCCATACCAGCGTCGACGACCCCAACCTCATCGGGCGCATCTCGGTGTTCGACCGCAACGGCCGGTTCCTGCGCATCATCGGCAAGACCGGAACCGGACCGGGCGAGTTCCGCACCCCGCACATGATCACGTTCGATTCGCAGGGGCGGCTGATCGTCGCCGACCGCCACAACCACCGCATCCAGATCATGACCAAGGACGGCAAGTTCATCGCCGAATATCGCGAGTTCAGCCGCCCGAGCGGGCTCGCCATCGATGCCGACGACACGATCTATGTGGCCGATTCCGAATCCTCGCCGAAGGTCCACCCGGGCTGGCTTCGAGGCATCCGCATCGGCAGCCTGAAGGACGGCAAGGTGACGATGTTCGTGCCGCCGCACAAGACCGACGCTCCCGAAGGCGCCATGGGCGAAGGCATCGCCATCGACGCGGCCGGCAATTTGTTTACCGCGGAAGCCACGGTGCGGGGGGTGACGAAATACGTGAAGAACTGACAGCCCTGGCGGGACGCATGAAAGCACTCGGATCTGCACAAAGGTCCAATTCGGCACCCGGTTCTGCCCGATGGCTTTGTGGACCGGATCAAGGCGTTCAAGGCGATCTTGCGCGAGGTCGATCCGACCTCGCTCGAGACCGCGATCGACAATTTCAAGCGCGATACCCGTCCTGAGGAGGAAATTGCCATCTGGGAGCGCATCGCAAACATCTATCAGCAATTTCTTTCGCACAATCCAATCAGCGATCCCGCAATCAGGAAAGAGGTCTTTGCAGTTCTTATCGGCGCCTCGATGGGCTCGGAAGATTGGAGCAACATCAAGAAATTGAACAGCGATCAAATCAACGATCTGGTTGTCAACTACTGCGGATCGTGAGCGGCAGAAATGAGAGTGAGTTCACCACCGGTCCGTCCTCTACGAGCTTGCTTTCTGGTCGAGGAGCGTGAAAAAGGCGCAACTATCGGAACGGCGATAGGCCATGCTGGATTGGCTGAGTAAGGAATTTCTGATTGCATACGATATCACTCGCGATTGCTTTGCTTGTTGTTTCGTTGGTCAGGTCCAATATTCAAATAAAGAGCCAAACCACGGCAGCAAGGGAGTGAAAACAATCAACCAAGATAAATCAATCCAGCTAACCAAATACAGAGTGTCCATTCAAAATAGAATGCAGCCCCAACTGCACCGCAAAACGCCCCAGTAAATAAGAAATGAACAATGCGATTTGCGGCTCGTCAAAACTATGCTGGAAGACCCAGCCATTGGCCTTACTGGGGATGGGTGGAATTGAGCCACTCGCAGCTAACAATAACGAGGGCCAAACGCTATAACGCGCGCGACTAACCACATGGCCACCCCCACACCATGTAGGGTGATGTGCGCGCGTCAATCGGGGGTAGAGACCCGCAGGATTACCCCTCTGGGAGGAGGCCCGCCCTGTGTTGGAGGGTCAGTGGTGCCGCGCAACTCTACTGAGCTGAGGAGGAGGCGTCGGTTAAGGAGGCCGTGGTGGGGGAGGGGACGGCCGGGGAGATGGCGTTGCTCACATCTGATGATGTGCCGATGCATCGGTCGTCGAGGTTGCATTCTGCGTCACGGATTCCGGAGTACTGGAAGCGCTCGAAGAGGCTGGTTGAGCGGGAGAAGGGGATTGGTTCGCGGTCGCGGAGGGGGATTGGCTGCTGCCGGCGGCACCGTTGTTCGCCAACAAAGAGGCGAGTTGGTCGCCGGTGACGCACACAGGGGTGCCATCGGAGTTTCATGCAAAGCGTGGTATTGGCGGTGATCTTGTCCAACACGAACGATTGGGCGAAGGCGGAAACGGTCAATTCCAGATTGAGAACGTCGGTGTAGTGTCGCTTGTGGCAACGGAGATCGATGAGTGAGCGTAAGTTGTTGGCGAGGGCTGCGAGCTGGTCCTGCGTCACGTATCCGGATGCGCAGTGGGAGAGAGATCTGCGGCGTAGCGCGCGAGAGTTGCGGTCGATTGTCCCGATGACGTACCTGGAGCGTGAGATGCGGCGTCGGAAGAACCGAGGAGGATGTGTTGCGGACGGCGGCGCATTGGCTCCCGTTTGGGAGACGATGACGGCGGCCGTAGTCGGAATGCTTGCAACCCTCACCTTGGACGTGAGGTCGACGTTGGCGAGTGACACCCACGCGCTCCAGGCGGAAGCAGCCGCGCGAGCATACAGGGACGCGGCGGCGATTGTTGTGTGGAGCACCTGCTGCCCGGCGTTCGCAATAGCGTCGATGCTTGGTGGCGGATTCAGCGGGAGCGACGCAGCAAAGGAATGTAGAGCATGTTCAATCGCGCTCGCAGCGGCGGACATCGGAGCGGTCTGCGGCGCAGCCGCGTACGGGCGGGAGCGAAGCGGAGACCGTCCGCCAACCCCGAGACGGTAAAAGGGCAGCCGTAGGAGGGTCAGCATAGCGCCGCCTTGGGCGGGACCCGGGACCGACTGCCCCCGGCGAGGGGTGCCGTATCGGCGTCAGGGATGGAAGCCGGATGGCGGAGACGCTAGGCGGCTCCGTTTACGAGAGACCGGCGCCGGAGGCGGACGCCGGTTATCCCTTTGCTCGACCGACTAATCCAAGGCCGGCCAAGTCGAGTATGTAGGATGCTCCTCTTGGATGAGGAGGGACACACATTCGTCGGCCAGTCGAAAGCGGTGGACGACAGCTGAAGAAAATGGGAGGTCCACTCTTAAGAGAGCTGAGCTGAAGGCATCGATATAAGTCTGCGCAAAAGCAATATTTTGAGCGGCTTCGGCGTAGCGCTCATCAAGGTCACGAAATACATTCACGAACTGCATCATGAGCCTACCGGCGCCCACAAAGCCGCCGAAAACAAGGTCCAATAATTGGGAGGGTATCTCGCCGATGGCGTCGTTCAGTTCGTCGATGGACATAGCGTGACCCATTTGAGACCCAATTTGTCCTATAACAAGTGTATAAAACAGCCCTCGCCAGATAAGCGCGAAAAAGATGGAAGCGGTGGCTGTAAAGATGCGCGTTTCGACTGTGCATTTTGCGCTTTGAAGGAGGGCGAGTTGCATTTGCGCAATGTATCTGTCACCGGCCTCTTCGGAAAACTGCTGACTAAGCGATTCATCCATTAAATCAGGAGTGTCCGTTTGCAGCGTCCCGAGAACAAGCCAAAAACCTCTTTTAGGATAGCCAGAGTTTTTTGTTGTGCTGCCTCGGAGACTTGAGCGGGCACACTTGGGTCTTCAATCGAGGAATTCTCATAGTGACGCTTCAGCTCCAAATAGCCCAACGCGAACATCTCCTCCTGAGAATAATTCGACAGTTCGGAATGAAGCTGAAACGTCTTGAACAAGTTTTCACAGCCCCTGTGAGCGGACTCTGTAAGGGTGATTGCGGTCTGAAAATCGGTACGAAGATCGTCGGGCAATCCAGGTCTTGTAAAAGGCTCAAAGGCGAAATACGCTGCCGCACCAGCCTCTCTGGGTCGGCGATTCGAAAGGCCGATAACGGCCTTTTTAGAAAGTTTGCAACGTCCTGGTCAAACGTCTGATCTGGGCTCATTGCGGCGCGCTCATAGTAGGAGAAATAGGGCGTCGATTGAGGAGGCCGGAAATGGAGCAGAAAAGCACAGCCGTGAAGCTGACGGATTAGTGACCGGTCTCGCCTCCACCTCTCGGCCGGGGGAAAAATTCGTCCCATACTATTCTCATATATATGGAGAGCCGCCAGCTGACATATTCGTTGCAGCTCGAAGAGCACGAGGACGGCTACCTCGCGTATTTCCCAGCGCTGCCCGGCTGCAATACGTGGGGACTGACGTATCAGGAAGCGGTCAAGAACGCGGAGGAGGCACTTACGCTCTACCTCGAAACGCTCGCGGAAATCGGAAATCCCATCCCCGAGGAGCATACGAACGCTCCGATATCTCTCACTATTACGGTGCGAACACCCATCATCGCCTAGGTATGGCGCGCCTGCCCAATGTACGGGCGAAAGAAATCATTAAAGCGCTCGAACAAGCCGGGTTCGAATTACAGCGGCAGAAGGGAAGCCATGTCTCGCTGTGCCACCCGGTAACGGATCGGACTACGGTCGTGCCCATGCGCGCGGGCGAATTTCCGCGATGGCTTCTGAAGAAAATTATCAAGGATGCTGGGCTGAGCGAGGGTACGCGTCCGGTGAAGGCCGCCTTGCGGATTTGAGGCGGGCGGGAAGTCATAGGACTAATCCTAGGGATAGTCCTATGACCAAGACGCAGGTTGAGGTGATCACGTCGGTGCAGCGTCGCCGTCGGTGGTCGCGGGCCGAGAAGGAACGGATCGTTGCGGCGGCGATGGAGCCCGGGCGCGGTCGCTTCCGAGGTGGCGCGGGCGGCCGGGATTCATCCAAGCCAGTTGTTCCGATGGCGGCAGCAGCTCTGTGCGGTTGCGCCGGCCGCGCCGATGTTTTCGCCGGTGGCGGTTGGTGCCGGGGCCAGGAGGGCCGCCAGGAGCCGTCGAGATCGAGTTTGCGAGCGGCGCGCGGATGCGGCTCACGGGCCCGGTCGATGCTTCGACCGTGAAGGCGATGGCCGTGGTGCTGGCAAAGGCCCGGCGGCGATGATCCCGGTGCCGAGCGGGGTGCAGGTGTGGCTGGCAACCGGGCACACCGACATGCGCAAGGGCTTTGATGGCCTGGCGGTGCTGGTGCAGGAGACGCTCAAGCGCAATCCCCATAATGGCCATCTGTTCGTGTTCCGCGGCCGGCGTGGCGGACTGCTCAAGGTGCTGTGGCACGACGGCCAGGGGATGTGCCTGTTCGCCAAGCGGCTGGAGCGCGGGCGCTTCATCTGGCCATCGACCGTTCCGCGCGAAGACGCCGACAGGACGGTGACGATCACGCCGGCGCAGCTCGGCTATCTGCTCGAAGGGATCGACTGGCGGCTGCCGCAACACACCTGGCGCCCACAAGCGGCGGGCTGATCGCGGCATTGTGAATCATCGCTCGATCGCGGGTTTACACAAGTGCAGCGCCCTGTGATTCCATTGGGGTGATGAGCGCAGATGATTCTCTTCCCGATGACGTCGAGACCCTGAAGGCGATGGTGATTGCCGCGCAGGCGGCATGCCTGGAGGCGCAGGCGAAGGCACGCAATCTCGAGGCCGAGGCACGTGCCCGGGCGCTGCTGATCGAGCAGATGAAGTTCACGATCGCCAAGCTGCGGCACGAGCGGTTCGGGCAATCCTCGGAGCGGGGTGCGGTGCTCGAGCAGCTGGAGCTGCGGCTCGCCGACATGGAGGAGGACGCCTCCGAAGCCGAAGCGGCGGCGCAGATGGCGGCGGACGCGGCGGCGCGCGAGAAGATCGAGGTTCAGGCTTTCCATCGGCGCAAGCCGGCGCGCCGGCCGCTGCCCGAGCATCTGCCGCGCGAGCGCATCGTCTATCCAGGACCGAGCTCCTGCCCGTGCTGCGGCGGCGCTCTGCACAAGCTCGGCGAGGACGTGACCGAGACGCTGGAGCTCGTCCCGCGCCAGTGGAAGGTGATCCAGCAC
The DNA here is from genome assembly GCA_963744275.1 of uncultured Alphaproteobacteria bacterium. Classification (GTDB taxonomy): domain Bacteria; phylum Pseudomonadota; class Alphaproteobacteria; order Rhizobiales; family Xanthobacteraceae; genus VAZQ01. The sequence goes on along the minus strand of CAVUSX010000004.1, from coordinate 123,623 downwards.
GTGCGCGAGAAGTTCTCCTGCCGGTCGTGCGAGACGATCACGCAGCCGCCGGCGCCCTCACACCCGATCGCGCGCGGGCGCGCCGGGCCGGGGCTGCTCGCCCATCTGCTGTTCGCCAAGTATGGCCTGCATCTGCCGCTCCATCGCCAGAGCAACGTCTATGCGCGCGAAGGCATCGATCTCGACGTGTCGACGCTGGCCGACTGGGTGGGCGCCTCTGCGGCAACCCTGATGCCGCTGGTCGAGACGATCCGGGCCCATGTGTTTGCGGCCGAGCGCATCCACGCCGACGACACCACCGTGCCGGTGCTGGCCAAGGGCAAGACCCGCACCGGCCGGCTATGGACCTATGTGCGCGACGACCAGCCGTTCGGCGGGTCCGATCCGCCGGCCGCGGCCTTCTTCTACTCGCGCGACCGCGGCGGCGAGCATCCGGAGCAGCATCTGGCGAGCTACACCGGGCTGATGCAGGCGGACGCCTATGCGGGCTTCAACCGGCTCTATGAGGCGGGCCGCAAGCCGGGCCCATCGTCGAGGCGGCATGCTGGGCGCATGCGCGGCGCAAGTTCTTCGACCTGGCGCGGCTGAACAAGGCACCGATCGCGATCGAGGCGGTGGAGCGTATCGATGCGCTGTTCGCCATCGAGCGCGAGATCAATGGCGCAACGCCGCAGGAGCGCGTCCGCGTGCGCAACGAGCGCAGCCGGCCGCTCGTCGCCGCGTTGGAGACTTGGTTGCGCGAGCAGCGCGCCAAGCTCTCCGGCAAGAACGAAACCGCCAAGGCGATCGACTACAGCCTCAAGCGCTGGCCCGCCTTCACCCGCTTTCTCGACGACGGTCGCCTATGCATGTCCAACAACGCCGCCGAACGCGCCGTGCGCTGCGTCGCGGTCGGGCGCAAGAACTGGACCTTCGCAGGCTCCGACGAAGGCGGCCGTCGCGCCGCCGCCATCTACACGCTCATCGAGACCGCCAAGCTCAACGATATCGACCCGCAGGCTTGGCTCGCCGATGTGCTCGCGCGCCTGCCCGATCATCCAGCCAAGCGGATCGCCGAACTCCTGCCCTGGAATTGGCGAGAGCAAGACCTCGCCGCAAAGGCTGCCTGAGCGAAGCACCCGGATCCGCCCAGCCCCGTGGCCTTCACCGGACGCGTACCCAAGAGGCCGCATCCTATGATTTTCGACTGCAAAGTATGCCAGGCAGCGTAGCTACCATTGGTCCTCGACAAGATCGTTTCACGCAAGCGATCTTCAGACGAAGCCTTTCGAAAGCCGAGCTGCGGGAATACCGGCGCGGTCAACGTCTGCTCTATGTTTTTGGCACCATTACTTACCGCGATGCGTTCCGGAAGCCGCGATATACAAATTTTTGCTATTCCATCGCATGGTGGCCCAAGCGCTCCGGTCCGATTTGGCATACCGAAAACCGTCACAACGACTGCAATTAGAGCACCGACCCATCGGAGCCAGCGGTAGCGTCAAATTGCGGTGACATTTTACCCATTGCCGCAATTTCCGGAATTCCACAGCCCGCTTACCTAACCTGCATGAAGCTGTCCAGCCGCGCCACCTTCTTCGCGCCGTAGATGGCCGCAAACACCATGATGGTCTGCAGGACCGAGAAGGCGCTCAGCGCCGGGTAGGCGCCGGTTTCGTACAATTCGTAGATGACGACCGGCATCACGACGCTGTCGTTTGAGTAGAGAAGGATCGATAGACTCAAGGATCGTATGATCTCGATGAATATCAGGATCCATCCGACCGTAAGCGCCGGCTTGATGAGCGGGATCACGATCCGCCGCAGGCTGTCGAGCCAGGATGCGCCGTGAATGCGCGCGCTCTCCTCCAGCTCCGGGCTGATCTGGGCGAGACCGGCCGAGGCCGCGCGCACCCCGAACGGGATGTAGTGCGACACATAGGCGATGAGCAGCATCCACATCGTCCCGTAGATCGGCAGGGGCAGAAAGATGTAGGACCACAGCAGCGCGACCGCGAACACCACGGCCGGGATGCCGACCGGGAGCGTGGCGAGCAGCTCCAGGAGGTGACGGGCCTTGAGCCGCGTCCGCGCCACGATGTGGCTGATGACGAGGGAGAGGAAGATGGTCAGGGTGGCGCCGCCGGCCGCCAACAGGAGGCTGTTCCCGATGGCGCGCGCCGTCTGCGGATTGTTGAAGAGAACGTCGTCATATTGCTTGAAGGTCCATTGCGCGGGCTCGAAGGCAAACGACAGGTACGGCTGGATCGAGGTGAAGAGGAGCGCCCCGTAGGGCAGCACGATGCTGAGCATGAGGTAGAGGATGCAGACCGCCAGGGACACATGGCGCAGCGGGCCGAGGCGGGCGAGGCCGGGCCGGTAGCCGCGTCCCGAGACCGTGACGAAGCTCCGGCGCGCGAGATAACGCTGCTGCAACACCACGATGATCGCCGAGAAGGCCAGCAGGACGACCGCGAAGGCGGCGGCTTCGGTATATTTGGGAGGATAGTAGCCGAGGCCGATCCAGATTTCGCGTGGTGATCACGTCGAAATGCATGGGAATGCCGATGACGGCCGGAATGCCGAACTGTCCGGCGGCGTTGAGAAACACCAGCAGCGCCGAGGAGCCGATCGCGGGCGCCATCAGAGGCAGCGTCACCCGTGTGAGCGTGCGCCAGGCGCCGGCGCCGTGGATGCGCGCGGCCTCCTCGAGCGCCGGGTCCATCGAGCGCAGCGCGCCGGCGACGAACAGGAACACGATCGGCGAGTAGTAGAGCGCCAGCACGAACACGAGGCCGCCCAGGCTGTAGATGTTGAACGGCGCGGTGTCGAAGCCAAGAACGTCCGTGAAGAGGTTGTTGATGAAGCCGATGCGCGGATTGGCCAGCAGCGTCCAGGCGATCGCGCCGATGAACGGGGAGAGATAATACGGCAGCACGAATGCGTTGTCGAAGAACCGGGCGGCGGGCGTGTCGGTGCGGCTGGTGAGCCAGGCGAGCGCTATTCCGATGACCGCGGCCGCGAGCGTCGCCAGGCCCGAGCTCACCACCGTGTTGACGATGGCCTGCAGGTTGGCGGGCTCGGAGAACAACGCGAGGAAATTCGCCAGGGTGAACCGGCCGGCCCGCATCGGCAGGTCGGTGCGCAGGCTGCCGATGAGCAGCACCGAGAGCGGATAGAGCACCAGCCAGGCGAGCAGCAGCGTGGCGGTGACGCAGGTCACCGATTCGATGGTGAGCTTGGCCTTCAGGATTCGCTGCCAGCCGCCGCGCTCCCGGCGGGCCGCGGCGCCGCTCAATTCGGAAGCGACTTGCCGAGGTCCCACAATTGCTTCCACTTCGCGACATAGTCGTCGCGCACTTTCAGGGCCTCTTCGGGCGACAGGTTGGAGGGCATAGCCCCGACCCCGCGCGGCATCTCCTTGAACCCCGGGGAGGGACGTCGGAACGCGCCGAGCTCCAGCCCATGGTCTGGACATAGAGCGCCTGTCCCTCCTGGGACAGCAGGAAGTCGAGGAACAGGCGCGCCGCATTGGGATGCGGGGCGCGCTTGAGAATGGCGCTGGTCCAGGGCTCGCTCGGCACGCCCTCCTTCGGCCAGACGCCGCGCACCGGAACCGAGGCGGCGGCATCGCGGATGTTCTTCAAGTGGAAGTCCGACATCTCGGCCGCGCCGGCATATTCGCCGGCGGCGACCTTCTGGGCCATGCCGGCGTGACCGCGCTCGAGCCCGGGCTTGTTCCGGCCGAGCGCCTCGATGAACTTCCAGCCCAGGCGCTCGTCGGCCACGATGGCGGTCAGCCAATTGTAGCCGGTGCCGGAAACCTCGAGATTGTCGATCGTCAGCTTGTTCTTCCAATAGGGCTTGGCGAGGTCCCACCAGCTCTGCGGCACATCGGCTTCATCCACCTTGCGGGTGTTCAACAGGATGATGATGTTGCTCAGCCCGCTCGCCGCCCAATAGCCGGGCGCGGAATACTGCTTCGGGTAGGCGGCATATTGCGGCGAATTGTAGCGCAGGAGCTCGCCGCGCTGCTGCAACGAGGTGGTGAGGTAGAGGAGCGAGAACTCGATGACGTCGCCCTGCACCCGGTTGGCCGCGATCTCGGCGTCGAGCCGCGTCGCCAGCTTGGAGGAGGATGCGCGCACGGTTTCGGCCGCGATGAACGGGTACTTCTTCTCGAACGCATTGACGATCACTTGCGCGGCGGCGCGTTCCACCCCGGTATAGATGACGAGCTTGGCTTCCTTCTTGGCACCCTCGATCACGACCGGATCGTCGGCCCGGGCCGGCATCGCAGAGGCGATCGCCAGCGCCAGCGCGGCGCCCGCCCAAGCGGCGCCCGCGGCCCAAGCGGCGCCCGCGGCCCAAGCGGCGCGACGGCGAGGAGAGCCTGGTCCCGCGCCCGGCATCTTAATTCGGACGGCCGATGCGGCGCGTGACCGGACGAAAGCTGAACGCGGTCGGCACGAACAGGGAGTGAATGCCCGCGCCCCCTGCCACCATGATGCTGACATCCTGCGGCCGATCGGCCACGCCGATATGGTCGGGATCGCCGACCTGCGCGAACCAGCGCGCGCGCCGATGCCGCAAGCCTTCGACGGTGCGGTGCGCAAAGCGCGCGAGCGGAATGCGCGCATGCGCGAAGACGGCCTGGCGGATTTCCGCCTTGCCGATACCGTCCTGCGCCAGCGTGGCGGCATGCTCGGGGCTCACCACCAGCAGCGGCCCGGTCGGGAAGATGATGTTGTTGTGCCCGAGCCCCGTCATGGCGCCGACGAATTGATCGAGAATCTCCGCTCCGGTCTCGCACCCATAGGTGAAGACGTTGTGCGGCGCCGATGCGCCGATCACCGTCACCGTGCTGTCGGCTTCGGCAAAGCCGGCGTCCACGTGCAACGGCGTCCAGGGACTGTCCGCCTGCGCCTCGGCGATGCAGGAGGTGAACTTGCCGGCCTGGCCGTGCGTCGCCATGTCGGTTTCGCCCGCGATGTCGCCGCCGATGTTGCGGAAGGCCAATTGCACCGCCCGCCCGATGGTCGCATTGGCGCGGGCGCCCTGGCCGAAGACATTGCCGCGCGCGTTGAGATCGAGCTCATCCACGATCGGCCCGTTGACGATGATCAGCGGCGCGGTGGTATTGGTCGCGGTCTGGATGCCGTAGAGCTGGCAGTCGTCGTGGAGGAGCGCCTCCACGGCCGCCAGCACGACCGGGAAATATTCCGGACGACAGCCGGCGAGCACGGCGTTGACGGCGATCTTCTCGATGGTGGCCATGCGCCAGCGCGGCGGCAGCGGACCGACGGTTTCATCGCCTGCGCGACCGGACGCCGCGATCATCTGCGCCACTTTCTGCAGCGTCGGCAGGCTGACCGGCAGGCCGTCGGTCCAGCCGCGCGCGAAGAACATCTCCTGATCATCGTCTGGCGCGCTTGCGCGCGCGCCGGCGGGGCGCGCGGCCGCTTCGACGCCTTCGGCCGCAGGCTTGGTCAGCCGCTCGACCAGCGCATCGACCACGGTGTCGGCGCGTTGCGCCACCTGGGTGCGCGAGGCGGTATGCATCGGGTGCGGGATCTTGACCAGCCGCAGATCCGGCATGCCGCGGCCGGCCGCCTGAATGCGCGCCGCGCCCGCAAACGCCGTGCTGAACACCGTCACGGCCGGTATGCCGCGCCGCTCGATCTCGACCGCGTCGGCGACGCTCATGGAGGTCGAGGTCCCGCAATCGCCGAAACATTGGACCACGGCCGCACAGCCGGCGATCGCGCTGAAATCCTGCTCCGCCAAGCGGTCCTTCGGGGCGGCCTTGCGGATCGTGGGTCCGATCACGATGCCGAAGCGGTCGACCAGCACCTGCGCGACGCGCGTGAGAAAAAAATCGGCGTTGACCTTGCTGTTGTCGATGAATGCGATGCGCTGGCCGGCGAGGCCGGAAAGCGGGCGCGCCGACGGCACGGTCGGGTGCTCGGTCGTGACGACGGGCTCGAGAAGTGGATTCACCGGCGGCTCCAGCATGCGGTTCGTGCGCGATGCAAAGTATTCCCGCGGTCGGGTGAAGGCAATGGCCGCGCCGCGCCGGCTCTTGGTCGCAAGCCGTTCGGCTAAAGTATATCCGGATATACAAAATTATACAGACGGCCCCGATGCGTGTGGCTGCCGGAAGGCAGCCTGCGCTTGCGGTTTTCCGCCAAACCTCCGGGTTTTCGCCTAGCCCGCGGCTCGCGGCGAGAACGCTCTCGGAGGGCTCGATTGTGCGCGAATGGCGTGTATACTCTCGGTAGCCGAAAGGCCAATCAGTCAATTCCGGCCATGGGAGGAGAAGAACGATGTTGAGCCATCGAAGTCGAATCCTAGCTCTCGTCGCGGCTGTATTACCGTTTGTCGGCGTCCACGCGGTTCAAGCGGCGGACTTTGCCGGCAGCGTTCGGGGCGTGGTCAAGAGTGCATCCGGGGAAGCGCTTGCCGGAGCCTATGTCAAGCTGACCAATCCGGAGAAACGGCTGACGTTCATGATCATCAGCCAGGCGCAAGGCCGTTACACCATGAACAACCTGCCGCCGGGGAATTACACGGTGCAGGCCATCGGGAACGGCTTCCAGAGCAAGCCCACGCCGGTGGCTTTGACGGCCGAGCCGCCGGCGACGCTCGATGTGTCGCTGACGGACAAGCAAGCGGAGGTGCCGAACGGATGGATTCGCAGCCCCGGGCGCGTCGCCGGCAATGAGCTCGATGCCCAGCTGCCGCCAGCGGTCCTGCCGGACGGGGATGGCAAAGCGATCATGGAAGCGAAGTGCACCCAATGCCACTTCCTGTACCGGCCGACCCAGATGCGATGGACCCACGACAATTGGGTGCAAAAGATCGCCTGGATGCGCGAACGCATCCATGAAAAGCCCGGTGCCATCGATCTGACCGATCAGGAAGAGAAGATCGTGGTGGAATATCTGGCCAAGAATTTCTCGGACAAGGCCCCCAAGGCCGATCCCAACGGCCGCTTGTCGAGAACCCTGCTGCAGGGCCCCGCCGCCAAATATATCGCGGTGGACTTTGCGGTACCCAATCCCGACTCGGCGCTGCACGACATCACGGTGGATCCGCGGGGCGTGGCCTGGGTGAACGAGCTCAACCTCTACAAGCTGGGACGGTTCGATCCGAAGACCTATGAATTCACCCAGATCGATCCGCCCCCCGGGCCGAGGAAAGTCGGCACTCTCAATCACATGGGTCGCCGGCGCGCGGCGCCGGTGACTCGATCTGGATGGCCGAGGTCGGCGCCAACCGCCGCTGGCTGCAGTTCGACACCAAGAGCCAGGAGTTCTCGGTCTATCCGGCGCCCCCCGAGTTCAAGGGGCAGCTCAGCGGCAACACCATGCGGGTCGACCCGAACGGCAAGATGGTCTGGTCGACCGCCGGCACCCGGGTCGTGGGATTGAATATCCAAACCAAGCAGTTCACCGCCTATGACATTCCGTACTATGTCCAGACCAAGCGCGACCCGGGCGCTTACGGGCTCGATGTCGCGGCCGATGGAAGGGTCTGGTTTGCCGAGCGGGAAGCGAACCGCATCGGCCGGCTCGACCCGACGACGGGAAACATCGACGAGTTCCAGACCCCCGGGGTGGACGTTCCGCGCCGGATGGGAGCGGATTGGGAGGGCAATATCTGGGTCGGCTTCCATGAGACCGGGAAGCTGGTGAAGATCGATGAGAAATACGGCACCATGACCTACCTCGCGCCTCCGACCCCGAATAATGGCGCGTATATCCCGGTCGCCGACCCGAGGACCAAGGTGATCTGGTTGACCGAGCAGACGGCGGACAAGATCGCCCGCTTCGATCCCAAGACGCAAACATGGACGGAGTTCTCGCTGCCGATCGCGGAGTTGGATGCGAGAAGGATCGAGATCGATCCGACCAACCCGAACCGCATCTGGTGGTCGGGCGACACCTCGAGCCATCTCGGCTACATCGAGGTGCTCGACCAGTAGGAAGCGAACCGGGCAGTGGCGGACGGCCGGCGCGTGCTGGTCGTCCGCCACGCTCTGGGCTCATAGCGGACAGCGGCTGTAGCCGGAAACCGCGCTGCCCCGAATTTCCACTCGTGCCGCGGCGGCTTCGCATCATTGGCGTTCGTCACTTGCGTGCGTCGTCGTTGGTGACGGCCCGCCGCGTGCTCGCGATCACGGGCTTGGGCAGCGCGTAGATGTCCTTCACCAGGGCTTCGATCTCCACACCGCTCGCGGGCTGGACATCCATTTGCAGCCGGCGCGCTTCGTCCAGAAAGGCCGGATCCCTGGTCATGGCGTCGAAGGCATCGCGCAGTGCGGCGAGGCGGTCCGCGGGCACGCCCGGCGGCGCGACGAAGGGACGGCCGGCCAGCGTGGGCGCGAGAACGACCTTGAGCACTTGCCGCTGCTCGTCGGTCTTTGCAAGGTCCATGACCGAGGGGACCTCGGGCAGGTCGGGGATGCGACCGAACCCGAGCGCGATGAGCGGTTGCACGATGTGGTCGCGCAGCCAGCCCGGATGTCCGATCTTGAGGCTGGAATAGGTCTGGCAGATCGCCGCTACCTCGTCGCGCTCGACCGCGAGGGCGATTTGTCCGCCATCCGGATAGCCCGACACCAGCTTGAAGCGGGCGCCGAACAGGTTCCGCAGCATGAGCGGGTACATGTAGGTCGTGGTGCCGGGCGCCGCCGTACCCACGACAAGCTCTTTCTGAAGCAAGTCGCTCCACGCGGCGACGCCGGACGATCGGGTTGCGAGGCAGAGACCGTCCTCGCGGCTGGCACTGCCGATCCAGGCGAATTTCGGCGGATCGAACAGCGCCTGGCCGTCGCCGAGCAAGGGTTCGGTGATCATCGCATTGCTGAAAGTGCCGAGCACCGAGCCGTCGCGGGCGGACTTGTTGAACAGCGCATTGGCGGCCCGAATGCCGCCACCGCCCGGCAGATTGTCGACGATGATGGTCGGCTTGCCGGGCAGCAGAGACCCGAGATGGCGCGCCACCAGCCGGGCGTTGGCGTCATAGCCGCCTCCCGGCCCGGTGCCGACCTCGATCTCGATCGTGCGGCCGCGGTAGAAGTCCGCGACCGGGTCGGCCAATCCAGGCCCGCCGAGACCCGCCGCAAGGGCGAACGTCCATGTCCACGCAATCGAGGCGGTCGCCGAGCGTCGCGGCATGCTGATTCCTCTCCTCGCAAGCTCAGCCGATCGAGCGCGTCAGCGCGCAGGTCATTCTTCCTCCCCGAATGCCCGCATGCGCGAAGCGATCCCTTTCCGCGCCAGCTCGGCGCGAAAGACTTGATGCACGCGCGGATCCTGGTCCTGGTATTCGATCTGATTGCCGCCCAGCTTTACATCCTTGTCGCTGCCCCGGTAGACGTTCCACATGTTCTGGGTATACGGATAGCGAACACTGCCGTGGCCGACGGCGAGGTAGCGGACCCGTTCGCCGCCTGCGTTGAAATGCTGATGAAACATCATGTCCGGCGGCGCGAACACCCATCCGGGGCGCCAATCGATGCGGACGAAATCACGGTCGCCCTCGTACCAGAACAAGGAATAGCCCTCGCCCGAGAGGCAGAAGACGTGGACGTCGGGGCCGTGGCGATGCGCCTTCTTGTAGGTCCCGACCGGCATCTCGGAGATATGCGCGTGCAGGATGCTGTCCGCCAGGATCAGCTGCACGCTGGATGATCCGCCGCCGCGCTCGGCCCAGCCGTGCAGTCGAAGGCGCATCGCGTCGGGGATGAAATTGGTCTCCCACATATGCTTGCCCGGCCGCACCGGAATGAAGTTGCCGTCGCCTTTGAAATGCTCCGGCGCGCCCTCCCGCTCCGGAAAGCTGCAGGGATTGGCGAACACGAAGGATTTGCTGCGGAACATGTTGTAGATCGCCGGCATGTTGCAGGTGACGGCAAGCCGCGCCGGCTCGAGACCAGAGGTGTTGTAGAGCTGGTGCTCGGTGTTGAGAGGCGGTGCGAAGATGCTGTTCGGCCCCCACTCGAAGGAATGACCTTGTCCGGCATGGTCGCGAACCATGGTGCTGCCATGTCCGGAAAGGGCGAGAACCGCATGCTCGAACAGGTGGCGCTGCGGGCTGGTGCGGCCGCCCGGCGGAAGGTCGAGCAGAAACACCGTCATGAAATCGCCCCGGCCCTTTACATGCGCGATCGCTCCGTTCACGCCGAAGCGCGCCCATGGCCGCGTCTCGAGCCGCGAGAGGTCGAGGCCGAAATCCTCGTGAACCGGAATGCCTTCCCGCTTGATCCAGTCGAGATAAGGATCGACCATGAGCTTTCCGGATGGCACCGGCGGCTCGGACACGGCTTCCTCCTTCAACCGGTACCCCTCGGGCGCGCCGGCGGCCGACAGGACGCGCCCTCGTATCTATCGTTTGACCCGGCAACGGTGATCGCACTTGAGGTCTGCCGCATTGCAGGCCCGCACGACATTGAGATCTTTCATCGTCCTTTGCTCCGGGGACATCTGGAGCGTTGGCTGCGCACACGCGAGCTGCACTTGCTCACATGCGTTCAAGCAAGCGACCACCTTGGGCGTGGGTGCGGCGCCGGCCTCCGCCATTGCTCCCAAATATATTATGCAGACGCATTGAAACATCCGCACCATGCTGTGCCTTGTCATACCGCATTCTCCTTCGTTTGGTCGTTTGAGCCGCACTACAGAAGCAATCGATGAACTCATCTCGGCGGCCGGCATGCTCGCATGTTTCGGCCGGTCCCGACAGGGGCCGAGCAGCGCTCCGCGGCCGGGATGCCGGCGGGCCATCTTGCGGAGGTGCTGAAGGGATGGGTGGATGACCTGCTCGAGGCGGAGCGCGCGGACCCCAAGGAGCAGTCGGCCGCCGGAGCGGCGGTCGTGTCGATGGCGGCGGCCCGCGTCGCCCGTGCCGGCGATCGGAAGCGGGCCTATTGCAGCCCGGTCTGCACGCTGGCGAAGGTGCCGGTCAGGATGGTTCCGATGCCGTTGACGACGGCGACGATCACCAGCGCGATTCCAGCCGCAATCATGGTGTATTCGATCGCAGTCGCGCCCAACTCGTCTGCCATGAACGACGATACAAGACGACGCATGGTCTCATTCCCTGCTGGCTCTGGCGTCCCGATCGGAAATTATGCCTAGGCCGTCTTTGCAACCCGTAAACGGATTGCCGGCGATTTTAGCTACAAGTGATTCGATTGCGGAGGTAGCCGGTCGTCGGCGAGCGAAAGCCGTCCGCAAAATGGCGAAATTCGGTCATCCGGCTTAACGGCTGATAAATCAAAGCGTCACGGCGCATTCAGGCGGTCCGTGACAGGCTCGCGAGGTTGGTCCCGAACGGGCGGCGGCGGACCGCCGCCCAACTGCGGACTCGATCCCGCGCTAAGGGCAAGCGAGCGTCCGCTTGCGGTGCGGTCCGGCATGGTCCGACGGCATGGCTGAAGTACCTGCAACGCCGCGATGGCTCGGACGTTGGCAGGGGCGGGGCAGGTTTAGAAGAGCAGGGACATGGAGATTTCCGCTTGGGCTTCCGCCTCGAACTTCGCACCGCAGTGCCGGTTCTGTCGGTCTTGTCGGCCATTGCGGGCCTGATCGCCGCCGATGTGGTGCCTTCGGCAGGCGCAGCGGGCGTGGCGGCCGGCGCCGAGGCGCACAAGACCGACGTGGTCGTGCTCGGCGCCCGCGACCTCAACCTGCTCAATCGCATCACCTGGGGCGCGAACCCGTCGAGCGCGCAGGAATTCGCGGCGCTGGGCGCCGATAAATTTCTCGAGCGCCAGCTGCATCCCCCGGCCGATGCGCCGCTCCCGCGCGACGCGCAGGCGCAGATCGATGCCTTGAGCATCTCGCATACCCCGATGCGGACCTTCGTGGCCGACATGGATCAACAGGGGAAAACCGCCAATGCGATCACCGACCCGGTAGAGCGGCAGGGCGCCCAAAAGGCCTTTCAGGACAGCCTGAACCGCTACGGGCGGGAAGCCGCCATCCGCTCGCTCCTGCGCGACCTCTATTCGCCCTATCAGCTGCGCGAGCAGCTGACCTGGTTCTGGCTCAATCATTTCAACGTGCATCTCTACAAATCCAATATCCGCCTCTTGATCGGCGACTACGAGGACAAGGCCATCCGGCCGCATGCGCTCGGGCGCTTCCGCGACCTGTTGGCGGCGACGCTGCGCCATCCCGCCATGCTGCGCTATCTCGACAACGACCAGAACGCGGCCGGCCACATCAACGAGAACTATGCCCGCGAGATCATGGAGCTTCACACCATGGGGGTGGGCTCCGGCTACAGCCAGAACGACGTGCAGGAGCTGGCCCGCATCCTGACCGGCGCGGGCGTCAATCAATCCCCGCCATCCGCTCCGCCGCCCAAGCTCAAGCCCGAGCTGGAGAGCCAGTACGTGCGCGACGGGCTGTTCGAGTTCAATCCCAACCGTCATGACTATGGGGACAAGCTGTTCCTGGGCCACACCATCAAGGGCCGCGGGCTCGCCGAGGTGGACGAGGCGCTGGACCTGCTCAGCCGCGCGCCCGCCACGGCGCACTTCATCAGCCGCAAGCTCGCGGTCTATTTCGTGTCGGACAATCCCTCGCCGCAGCTGGTCGACAAGATGGCGGCGACCTTCCGGCAGACCGACGGCGACATCGCGGCCGTGCTCAAGACCATGTTCGCGGCGCCCGAGCTCAAGACCTCGCTCGGGCTGCAGTTCAAGGATCCGATGCATTACGTCATCTCGGCGGTCCGCCTCGCCTATGACGACAAGGTGGTGCTCAACACCGCGCCGATCCAAGGCTGGCTCGGCCGCATGGCGCAGCCGCTTTACGGCCACGAGACGCCCGACGGCTATCCGCTCACCGAGGCGGCTTGGGCCGGACCGGGCCAGATGGCCACGCGCTTCGAGATCGCGCGCGCCATCGGCTCGGGATCGGCGCGGCTTGTTCAAGCCCGAGGGAGCCGCAGGCGGTCGACCAGCCGGCGTTTCCGCAGCCCGCCAACGCGCTCTACTTCACCAGCCTGCGCCCGACGCTCGGCGCCTCCACCCGCCAGGCGCTCGACCAGGCGATCTCGCCGCAGGACTGGAACACGCTGTTCCTGGCCTCGCCCGAATTCATGCGCCGGTAGAATTCATGCGCCGATGAGGAGATGATCCGATGCAACGCCGCGATCTTCTGAAGTTGCTGGGGCTCGCCCCGCTCACCATCGCGGGCCGCCTCTATGCCGCGCCGCAGACCAAGACCGCGCCTCTTGATCGTCTTTCTGCGCGGCGCCTATGACGCCGCCAACACGATCGTTCCGGTCTCGAGCGACTTCTACTACCAGTCGCGACCCACGCTCGCCATCGCGCGGCCGAACCCGGCCGATCCCAACGCCGCCCTGCCGCTCAACCGCGACTGGGGACTGCATCCGGCGCTCAAGGACACGCTCTATCCGCTCTACAAGAAAGGCCAGGTCGCCTTCATCCCGTTTGCCGGCACCGACGATCTCAGCCGCAGCCACTTCGAGACCCAGGACACCATCGAGCTCGGCCAGTCGATCGCGGGATCGCGCGACTACCAGTCCGGCTTCATGAGCCGTCTGGTGGGCCAGCTCACCGATATGCAGCCGATCTCCTTCACCGACCAGCTTCCGCTCACGTTCCGCGGCGGCGCGTCGATCCCCAATATCGCGCTCAACGCGGTCGGCAAGCCGGCGGTCGACGAGCGCCAGGCCAAGCTGATCCAGAGCATGTATCAGGGCACCGAGCTCGCCCCCCAGGTGGCCGAGGGCTTCACGGTGCGCGACGAGGTCTACAAGGAGGTCACGGCGAGATGCAGGAGGCCAACCGCAACGCGGTCAGCCCCAAAGGCTTCGAACTCGCGGCCCGGCGCATCGGCGGATTGATGAAGAGCCGCTTCAACCTGGGCTTTGTCGATGTCGGCGGCTGGGATACCCATGTCAACGAAGGCGGCGCCAACGGCTATCTGGCCGGCCGCCTGGGCGAGCTGGGCCATGGCCTGGCGGGATTTGCCGAGGCGATCGGGCCGGCCTGGAACGAGACCGTGGTGGTCGTGGTCAGCGAATTCGGCCGCACCTTCCGCGAGAACGGCGACCGCGGCACCGACCACGGCCATGGCAGCGTCTATTGGGTGATGGGCGGCGGCCTCAAAGGCGGCCGCCTGGTGGGCGAGGAGGTGAAGGTCGAGCAGAAGAGCCTGTTCCAGAACCGCGACTTCCCGGTGCTCAACGAATACCGCGCGGTCCTGGCCGGCCTGTTTCGCGGCATCTATGGGCTGCAACCCGATCGGCTGGCGAAGGTGTTCCCGTCGGTGCAGCCGAAGGATCTGGCGCTGGTGTGAGCCGGCCCGTGGGTCGGATGGCGATTTAAGGGGTCGGCTCGACGCTCACCGCGGCAAGGTCGGAGAAGCCGAGCGCCTGAGCTGCCGCTTTCGTTACATCTAGGCAGCGGCCTTTCACATAGGGTCCACGATCCGTGATCATGAGGACCACGGATTTGCCATTGCTCACATTGGTCACCTTCACCCTTGATCCGAAGGGCAACTCCTTGTGCGCGGCCGTGAAATCATCGTCGTTGAGCGAAATGCCGCTCGCGGTCTCCGTTCCGGGTTGCGACGGATCCCCGATCGCGTAAACCGACGCGATGCAATCCTGGGCATGCCCTGCGCGGAAAACGTGCATAGCATGATCGTGGCGAGAGATCCTCGCATGGCAGACCCCAGATTGCTCGGAAGCCGGACGGGCTTGCTTAAATCGGCGCGAACGCAACGGATCGGGTCACAACCTCACGCCTCTCCATTCGCCGACCCAGATTGAGGCCGGGAATCCAGGAGAAAAGCGGCGGTACCATGCGTTGGAAAATCAGCGCGCAGCCAGCTTGTTCCAGGTGTTGCGCACGTGCGACGACCAGCCCTGCCAGTTTGCCGTAACAACATCCCAGTTGACCATCGGCCGCTGCTCGGCGCTGGTCTGCACCGTCGGCTCGGAAGGCCGGGTTATCGATGCGTCGTATACGTAGGCGAAGCCGATCGTCAGAAAGACCCCGAGAATGATTCCCAAAAATACGCGCAAGATGTCTATCCCTCTCCATGGGTGCTCGCACCCTGCACTGAAACGCGCCGAGGCCGTCGGGGTTCCAGAGCCGGCCGCAATAATTTGCTGGTGACATCGCGATCTTCAGCCGTTAGCAGCGAGATATGACTGCAAGCTCGACCCGGGTCGGCCGCTCTGCAACCGGCCTCGGCCTGTTCGCGACCAAGCCGATCAAGCGCGGCGGCACCATCGCGACCTATCGCGGCCGGCGCATCTCGACCGCGGAAGCCGCGCGGCGCGAGGCGCGCGGCGCGCGCTACATGTTCGAGCTGAACAGCCGATGGACCATCGACGGCTCGCCGCGATGGAACCGGGCGCGCTACATCAATCATTCCTGCCGGCCGAACGCGGAGGCGGTGGGACGCAAAGGCGGAATCGTCATCGTCGCATCGCGCCGCATCGAGCCGGGTGAGGAAATCACCTACGACTACGGGCGGGAATATCTCGATTATTTCTTCAAGACCGGTTGCGGCTGCCCGGTGTGCCGCGCCAAGAGATCGCGTTCCGCCCGACGCCGACGAACCACCGGCAGTCCCGTCGCCTAGGTCGCAGGGGTACCATTGCATGCAGATAGAGCTTACCCCAGAGCAACAGGATTTTGTCAGGCGAGCCGTCGAGAGCGGCCGGTTCGAGCGTCCCGAGGACGCCGTGCAGGCCGCGATAGCGCTTTGGGTCGAGCGCGAACGTCGCCGCACCGAAATCCTCGCCGCCGTCGATATCGCGAAGGCCTCGATCGCGCGTGGCGACGGCATCGAGATCACACGGGAGTCCACGTGGGCCCTAGCCGAGGACCTAACCCGGATATCTCACACCCCGTTTTGTAGGCTTCCGATTTGCTATCGGAAAGCCGTTTGGGGACCCCTGACTGATGTTTTGGGGAGGGGTTTGGCAGTCAGGTTCGCTGAAAACGAGTTTTGGATTCGGATCGCGCACGGTGTGCGGGTGGCGGCGGTCGCGCCAAGGCCTTGCGGATCGATCGGGGGGCGATGTCGGAAGATTCGGTCAGCTCAGCTGGTGTCAGCGGCGACGAGGGCCCGATGGGCCGTGGCGAAGACGGCCTTGTAGGGACAGCCTGACGCCATGGCGAGCTTGATCCGGCGGACGCTGATGGTGACGAGGGCGCCGATCTTGAAGAGCTTGCGGCGGATGGTGCCGCAGGTGGCATTGGCCAGATCGGTCGCCTGCAAGGCGAGGCGGCGCAGGCTTTCGACCAGGACATAAGCCATCGAGGCGAACCACAGGCGCAGCTGGTTGGCCATCATGGTCGCCGGTCGAGGTGCGGTCGGCGAACAGGTCGAGCTGGCACTCCTTGATGCGGTTCTCCATCTCGCCGCGGGCGCAGTAGACATCTTCGTAGAGACGGCGGCCATCGCCGTCGGCTGGCGGTCAGCGAGGTGACGATGAAGCGCGGATTTGCTTCGCCCTGCGTCCACTCGGCCTTGCCGATGACGCGCCGTTCGCGGCTCCAGCTCTTGCGGGTCGACCAGATGAAGTCCTTGAAGCGGCGCGCCGGCTGGCCGGTCGTGCGGCTCTCCTCCCGGGCCGCGGCGAGCTCGGCCGCGATCGCGCGGTTGAGACGGGCGTTCTTCGCCAGCCCGAAGATGTAGTCGACGCCATCGTCTTCGCACCACGCCATCAGCGCCTCGCGCGCAAAGCCGGAGTCGGCGCGCAGAACGATGCGCACCGTCGGCCAGCGCGCGCGGATCTGCGCCACGATGCGCGCAATCTCCTCCACGGCGCCGGCCGCGCCGTCGATGTTCGCGGGCCGCAGCTTGGCGGCCAGCAGGTGACGGCCGCAGAAGACGTACAGCGGCAGATAGCAGTAGCAATCGTAGTAGCCGTGGAAGAACCGCCCTTCCTGATGCCCATGCAGCGGGTCGTCGGTGGCATCGAGATCGAGGATGATCTCCGCCGGCGGCGTCTTGTGCGCCTCCAGGAATAGCGCGACGAACAGCCCTTCGATGCGACCGGGTCATGGGCGATCTTGTGATAGCGCGTCGCCGTCCCCCGGCTCAGCTCGAGACGGTTGAGCGTCGACTTGCCGGCCACCGGCGCGCAGTCTCGCGCGCCGGCCGCAGCTTGCCGGCCAGCACCGCCATGACCGGATCGTGGCGCAGTTCGTCGTGATCGTTGAGGTCCTCATAGCCCAGCGCAATCCCGAACACCCGCTGCCCGACCAGCGTCGCGACCGCGATGCTCGACCAGCTCCGCTCTGCGACGGTCGATGAAGCACTCGCGCAAAACGATCCACCAGCCGGATCGCCCGATCCGTCGCCCCCAGCAGCAACGCGCCGGCATCCGACGTGATCGCTCCGCCGTCAAACCCAGCCACCACCGCACGGCGTTCTACGGGTGCAAATTCGAACAGTTCTGCGCTACACTCTGTCGGCATCGGGGCGCTCCGCGAATCAACGCGAAGTCGTTCTCGCAAAACAACTTTCGCTGATTCGGCGCCCCGATGCGCCTCATATGTGTGAGATATCCGGGCTAAAACGGCGCGGCCGGGCGCAGCTTGCCGGCGAGCATAACCCCGCGCGGTAACATGGCGCATCGCACCGCAAGCGCGTGCCGGCCTCGAAGGGCAACTCGGCCAATAAAGCACGCCGGGCGGCTTGCGGCGAGGGGAGGGGCAAAGCCGCCCGGCGGCGGCGCGGCGTGGGAGGGCGCCGCGCATCGTGGTTAATCAATCGGCTCGCGGCTAGCGGCACCCACAGCGCGCCGCGCTCGCGCCTGCGGCGACGCTGCGCAACTGCGCTTCGAGCGCGACCGGGTCGACACCGTCGGCCTTCATCATCGCCATGACGAGGGAGTCGGAGAGCATTTCCGTGATGGTCGGCTCGCGGGTGCACCAACTCACCCGGTTTCCGCTGTGTCGACCGATTGCCAGTGAGATCATCTTGCGTCCTCCTTCAAGGGCTTGGGCGGGGTGCGCGGCCTATTCGGCGGCGATTCCCAGCGGGGCTTCTTCCCAATCGGGTTCATGGCCGGCGCGCGCGCGCCGTGCGGCGTCCGCGGGCTCGTCCGCCTTCACCCGGAACCACAGGGCGTAGAGGGCGGGCACGACCAGCAGCGTCAGCACGGTCGCCACGAACAGGCCGCCCATGATGGTGATCGCCATCGGGCCCCAGAACAGGCTGCCGGCGAGCGGGATCATGCCGAGGATCGCGGCCAAGGCGGTGAGCGCCACCGGGCGGGCGCGCCGCACCGTGGCGTCGACGACGGCGCGGTAGCGGCCACGGCCGGCCGCGATGTCGCGGTCGATCTGGTCGACCAGGATCACGGTGTTGCGCATGATCATGCCGGCGAGCGCGATGAGGCCGAGCAGCGCGACGAAGCCGAACGGACGGCCGGAGAAGAGCAGCGCCCCGGTCGCGCCGATGAGCCCGAGCGGCGCGGTCACGAACACCAGCGCGAGGCGGGAGAAGCTCTGCAGCTGGATCATCAAGAGCGCCAGCATCGCGACCCCCATGACCGGGAACACGGCGGCGAGCGCGCTGTTGGCCTTGACGCTCTCCTCGATCGAGCCGCCGGTCTCGATGCGGTAGCCGTAGGGCAGGGCGGACTTGATGGTCGCCAGCTGCGGCAGGATCTCGCTGGTGACGTCGGGCGCCTGCACGTTGTCGACGATGTCGGCGCGCGCGGTCAGCACGATGTCGCGGTTGCGCCGCCACAGGATCGGCTCCTCGTATTCGTAGTGCAGCCGCGCGACTTGCGAGAGCGGCACCGCGACCCCGTTGCTGGTCGCGATGGTGAGGCCGCCCAGGCGGTCGAGCGCGAGCCGCTCGGCCGGGACTGCGCGGGCGACCACGTCGATCGACTCGATGCCTTCGCGGAATTGGGTCACGGTGTAGCCCGAGAGCAGCGTCTGCAGCGTCTGCGACACATCCTGCGGGGAGAGGCCGAGCGCGCGGGCGCGATCCTGATCGACCTCGAGGCGGATCGATTTGACCTGTTCGCCCCAGTTGAGATGCGGATCGACCAACTTGGGGTTCCGCGCCATGACGGCGCGCACCTGCTCCGCGATGGCGCGCACCTGCATGGGATCGGGCCCCACGATGCGGAACTGCACCGGGAAGCCGACCGGCGGGCCGAAGTTGAAGCGGTCGACGCGGGTGCGCGCCTGCGGGAGCGCGCCTGAGGCGAGCGCGCGCTCGAGCCGCGCCTTGACGCGCTCGCGCGCCGCGAGGTCCCGGGTCACGATCACGACCTGGGCGAAATTCGGATTGGGCAGCACCGGGTTGAGCCCGAGCCAGAAGCGCGGCGAGCCCTGGCCCACATAGGTCGTGTAGGTGACGATGTCGGGATCGCCGGCCAGCATCTCTTCGGCGCTGCGGGCGGCGGCGTCGGTGACCCCGATGGCGGTGCCTTCGGGCAGCCGCAGCTCGAAGAACAGCTCGGTGCGGGTCGAGGTCGGGAAGAACTGCTGCTGCACCAGGCCGAAGCTCGCGACCGCAGCGACGAACATCAGGACCGTGACGGCGACCACGCTGACGCGCCAGCGCAGCGCCAGCTCGATCACCCGGCGCAGCCCGCGGTAGAGCCGCGTGTCGTAGATGGCGTCGGGATCGGCATGGGCGCCGGGCCGCGCCAGATCGGGCAGCAGCTTGAGGCCCAGATAGGGGGTGAACAGCACCGCCACGATCCAGGAGGCCAGGAGCGCGAGCCCCACGATCCAGAAGATGCCGCCCGCATATTCACCCGCACTCGACTTGGCGAAGCCGACCGGCAGGAAGCCGGCGGCGGTCACCAGCGTGCCGGTCAGCATCGGGAAGGCGGTCGAGGTCCAGGCGAAGGTGGCGGCGCGGCTGCGCTCCCATCCTTGCTCCATCTTCACCACCATCATCTCGATGGTGATGATGGCATCGTCGACCAGGAGCCCGAGCGCGATGATGAGCGCGCCCAGCGTGATGCGGTGCAGGTCGATGCCGGCCGCGTACATGATGGTCAGCACGATCGCGAGCACGAGCGGGACCGACAGCGCCACCACGATGCCGGCGCGCCAGCCGAGCGAGAGAAAGCTGACCAGGAGCACGATGCCGAGCGCCTCCACGAAAGTTTCCACGAACTCGGAGACCGAGCGCTCCACGATGCTGGGCTGATCGGCGATCTGGGTCACCTCGAGGCCGAGCGGAAGCTCGGCCGTGATGGCCGCCATGGTGGTTTTGAGGTGATCGCCCAGCGTGATCAGGTTGGCGCCGTCCTGCATGGAGACGCCCAAGCCCAGCGCCGGCTTGCCGCCTTCGCGCACGATGAAGCTCGGCGGGTCCTGGTAGCCGCGCTTGACGGTGGCGATGTCGCCCAGGCGAAAGATGCGGCCGTCCACCTGCACCGGCACCGCCGCGATGGCGTCGACGCCGGAGAAGGCGCCGGTGACCCGCAGATTGATGCGGTCGGCCGCGGTGTCGACCGAGCCGCCGGAGGTGACGGCGTTCTGCCTTGCGACGCCGTCGAAGATCTGCTGCGGCGTGATGCCGAGCATCGCCAGCTTCTCGTGGCTGAGCTCGATGAATATCTTTTGCGGCTGCTCTCCGATGATGTCGACCTTGTTGACGTCGGGAACGCGCAACAGCCGCTGCCGGATGTCCTCGGCGTGGGCCTTGAGGTCGGCGAATGTCAGGCCGTCGCCGGTCAGCATGTAGATGGTCGAATAGACGTCGCCGTACTCGTCGTTGAAATTGGGCCCGGTGACGCCCCCCGGCAGATCGCCCTTGATGTCGCCGACCTTCTTGCGGACCTGGTACCAGAGCTCCTTCACCTTGGCGGGCGGCGTCCGGTCGATCAGGAAGACCTGGATGAAGGCGACGCCGGGCTGCGAATAGCTCTCGACCCGGTCGAGATAAGGCAGCTCCTGCAGCTTCTTCTCGATCTTGTCGGCGACCTGGGTCTGCATCTCGGTCGCGGTGGCGCCGGGCCAGCCGACATTCACCACCATGGTCTTGATGGTGAAGGAGGGATCCTCGGCGCGCCCGAGACTGAAATAGGAATAAGCACCGGCGGCGCCGAGCACCAGGATCATGAACAGGACCAGCGCCTGATGCGTGATCGCCCATTGCGACAAGTTGAACCGTTGCATGCTGCGTCCTCCCAAAGCCCGTCGGCGCGAATGCTCGTCGCCGCGACGGTCGGCCGATCAACGCGTCTCGACGGTGCGGACTTGCGTGCCCGCGACCAGCTTCTGCACCCCCAGCGTGACGACGCTGTCGCCCTCCGCGACGCCTGCGGTCACCAGCGCCACGTTCTCGTTGAAGGCCGTGACGGTCACCGGCCGCAGCTCGAGCGCGCCGGCGGCGTCGACCAGATAGACGGAAGGGCCGCTGCCGCGGTTGAGGATGGCGGAGAGCGGCAGCTTGGCCACCTGGGCCGCGGAGGAATCCGACAGCGTCACCGTCGCGGTCATGCCGAGCGCGATGCTGTCGTCGGGATTTTCGATGGTGAAGCGCGCCGCATAGGTGCGGGTGGTGGCATCGGCCTGGGGCGAGAGCTCGCGCAGATGGGCCTTGAAGCCGTGGCCGGGATCGGACCACAGCTCGACCGTGGCGGCGGCCTTGCGGGCCTCGCCGAGCGCGGTCTCGGGCAGCGCCACCAGGGCTTCCATCTCGCCGTGATGCGCGAGCCGCGCCACCGGCTGGCCGAGCGCCACCACCTGGCCGGGCTCGGCCAGCGTCGCCGTGATCACGCCGTCGACGTCGACGGTGAGCTGCGCATAGGCGCGCTGATTGTCGGCGAGATCGAGCGCGCGGCGCGCGCGCTCGATGCGGCCCACGGCCTCGTCCTTGGCGGCCTTCTTGTGATCATAGTCGGCGATCGCGACGGCGCCGCGGGTCTTGAGATTGGCGTAGCGGGCTTCCTCGGCAGCGGCGTCGGCGAGATTCGAGGTGGCGGCGGCGAGCTCGGCTTGCGCGCTCTCGACCTGCAGATCGAGGTCCTGCGGATCGAGCTGCGCCACCACGTCGCCGGCGTGCACGCGGTCGCCGACATTGACGCTGCGCGTCATGATCTTGCCGGCGACCCGGAAGCCGAGATCGGTCTCGTGCCGGGCCCGCACCACGCCGACGAATTCGCGGCTCGCCGCCTGCGGCTGGAAGGCGACGTGCTGGACCTGCACCGGGCGCGCCGCTGCGGGCGCAGCGGAGGTGGCGCGGTCGCACGCCGCCAAGAGCGGCAGCAGCGCGAGGACGGCGAGGGCCCGCAGCTTCGGGATCGGCGACGACACTGGGGTTGAAGAAAGCATTGGGCGGCGCTCCTTCACTTATTTGTGAGAATTGACGAAAGTCGTATTTCGTCACACTCGAGGCAAAGTTCGGGGTCGGGTTGGTTCGGCATGGGATCAACGGCGCGGGGTTATGGAGCGCAGCAGGAAGCGGACCGAAGCCCGGGCCTCGGTCTCGAGATCCTGACCTTCCTCCAGGCACTGACCGACCAGGAGCGGGTGGGTGAAGACCACGACCGAGCGCATGATCAGATCGGCGGTTTCGCGCGGATCGACCGGCTCGAACTCGCCGGCCGCGATCCCGTCGCGCAGGATCACCTCCGCCACATTGTGCATGACCTGCTTGTGCGCCCGGATGGTATCCCAGCTGGCCTCGATGGCGGCCACCACCATCTCGTTCACGCGCTGCTCGGTGACCAGGTTTTCCTTGTGATAGGCCAGGATCTCGAGGATCAGCCGCTCCATGCGGTCTGCCGCCGAAGCTTTGGAACGGGCCACCGTCCAGGCCTTTTCCTCGACCTCCGACAAGCAGCTCTTGCAGATGGCTTCCACGATCGCGTTCTTGGAGGCGAAGAAGCGATAGACGTTGGCGGGCGACATGCTCAATTCGGACGCGATGTCGGCGACCGTGGTCTTGGCAAAGCCGAGCCGGCGGAACAGCGCCTCCGCGGCTTCCATGATCCGCGCGCGGGTATCGTCGGGTTTGGCTCGGACTTGCGGATTCATCGGTTGGCTCGGCCTGCCTTGTTGGTGATGAGTGACGAAATTGATAATTCGTCACAAGCCCGTTGTCAAGTGCCGGCTCAGGAACGATGCGCTTCGCCTCAACCCGTGATCATGCGGGTCAGGATGCCGTCCCGGCGCACGAAATGATGATGCAGGGCGGCGCCGATATGGGCGGCCAGCAGGATCGCGATGGTCAGGCCCATGAGGCTGTGCACGAACAGCACCCGGTCGGAGAACGCGCGGTCCTCGTGCCAGATCGGCGGCAGCTCGAACAGGCCGAACACGACGATCTGGGCCGGATAGGCCGAGGTGCCGATCCAGCCCAGGAACGGCTGCACGATCAAGAGCGCATAGAGCGCCCAATGGGTGGCGCTGGCGGCGAGCTGCTGCAGCGGCGGGATCTCGTCGGGCAGCGGCGCGGGCGGATGCCCCAAGCGGTAGAGGAGGCGCACCAGGATGACGGGAATAATGAGCGCGCCGATCGAGCGGTGCAGGTTGTAGAGCTGATCCTGCAGCGGACCGCCCCAGTTGTTCGCGATGACGAGGCCGAGCGGGAGGTTGAAGAGAACCAGGCTGGCCGTGACCCAATGCAGGGTGCGGGCGGTGACGGTATAGGCCGGAGTTGCGTCGGTCATCGGGTCTCCTTTCGAAGCAGCCCTTCGAATATCGTGCCGCGCTCGAATCCGAGGCGGGCGAGCCGAAAGCTGATGCTGGTGCGCAACACGCCCAATCCATAAACGACGCTGCGGCGGAAATTGATCGAGGAGGCTTCCGGGAAATATTTCGTGGGGCAGGAAATCTCGCCGATGCGGTAGCCTTTGTAGATGGCCTGCGACAGCATCTGGTTGTCGAAGATGAAATCGTCGGAATTGCGCGCGAGCGGCAGCGATTCGAGGACCGCGCGGGTGAAGCCGCGGTAGCCGGTGTGATATTCCGAGAGCTTGTGCGCGAGCAGAATGTTCTGGACCAGCGTGAGCCCCCGGTTGGCCACGTATTTGTAGAGCGGCATGCCGCCGGCGAGCGCCCCGATGCCGAGGATGCGCGAGCCCAGCACGACGTCGAAAAATCCCGAGCACAGCATGGACGCCATCGGCAGCACCAGCTTCGGGCTGTACTGGTAGTCCGCATGCAGCATGATGACGATGTCGGCGCCGCGCTCCAACGCGAAATGATAGCAGGTCTTCTGGTTGGCGCCGTAGCCCTTGTTCTTCGCATGCGCCACGGTGAAGATGCCGAGCCGCCGCGCCACCGCCAAGGTATCGTCGGTGCTGGCGTCGTCCACCAGGATGACGTCGTCGACCACCTCCGTGGGGATTTCCTTGAATGTCGCTTCGAGCGTGCGCCCGGCATTGTAGGCGGGCAGCACCACGCAAATTCTCTGGTTTGCAATCATGGGAAATTTTTCCACCGATCCGCCCGGCTGTCCAGCCTCGCCCCGGAGCCGGGACGTTCTGCATGGTCGCGCGGGGAGGGCTGTGGGCGTCGCTTGCCGGCACGCGCCAAAATGGCACATGCTGCCGCCTCCAATCAGCGCGGGTGGCGGATGGCTTTCGCAAGATTTCGCCGGAACGGATCGACTGATCCCATCGCACCCCCACCCGCATGACCGATCGACAGGCTGCCATACACGCGTCCGCACTCGATCGGGCGGAGCACCGGCCTGCGGTCGCCTTCGCGCGGCTCTCGGCGGCCTGGCGTTTTCGGCTTCTGCTCGCGCTCGTCTGCGTCGGCGCCGGCCTCCTGTCGGTGATGCTGGGTCCCGACAATTACTGGGACCTGCGCTACTATCATCTCTACGCTCCCTGGGGCTATCTGCACGACCGCTTCCTCTACGATATCGGTCCCGCCCAGGAGCAGGGCTTTCTCAATCCGACCGCCGACTTCCTGCTGTACGGATTGATCTCCTCGCCCTTGAACGACAGCCCGCGCGTGGTCGCCTTCATCATGGGGGCGGTGCACGGCATCAACGCGGCGCTGCTGCTCGTGATCGTGTGCTGGGTCATCCGTCCGCCGGACGCGGTCGAGCGTCTGACGCTGCGGGCCGCGGCCTGGTTGATGGGCGTCTCGGGCGCCGGCTTCGTGGGCCTGCTGGGCACATCGAGCAATGATCTCGTTTGCTCTCTTTTCGTGCTGGGCTCGCTGGCGAGCCTGCTCAAGATCGGCGCGCGCGACAGCGGGCGCGCCACTTGGCCAGGCTTTGCGGCGGCGGGCTTATGGGTGGGCCTCGGTTTAGGCCTCAAGTATACGGCGGCTTTCGTGGCCCCCGGGCTGGGCGTCGTCGCCCTGCTGCGGGCGCTGCGCAAGCGGACCTTGATCGGCCTCGTCCTGTTCGGTCTCGCGGCCACGGCGGGGTTCTTCATTTTTGCCGGGCATCACCTGCTCACCCTGTGGAACGCGTTTCGAAATCCGTTCTTCCCCTACCTCAATCAGATCTTCCGCTCGCCCTATTTCGAGCCGACCGAGATTTGGGATCCGCGGTTCATTCCGGACAGCTTCTGGAAGCTCATGACCTTCCCGTTCTATTGGGCGAAGACCAACGACTACGTGGTTTCGGAGCCGAAGTTTCGCGACTGGCGCGCGGCAATCGCGTATGTCGCGATCGTCGTCGGCGTGCTCGCGCTGGCGGTGAGCTGCCTGCGCACGGGCCGCTGGCCGCGTGCCGCCTTGGCGCAGACGCCCGGGCTTCTGCTCGTTTTCGCTTTCGAGATCGTCTCCTATTTCAGCTGGGCGCTCGAGTTCGGCTACTACCGCTATGCCATCCCGCTCGAGATGCTCACCGGGGTCATTGCCATGGGGGCATTGATCTGGCTGTTCGACGACCGCCGCCTGCGCATGGCGGCAGCGGTCGCGGTGCTGGCGCTGGCGGCCTCGACCACCATCTATCTCGACTGGGGGCGTCGCCCGTACACCGACAAATATGTGGACGTGCAGGTTCCGCCGCTGCCGCCCCGCAGCCTCGTGCTGATCGCCACCTGGGATCCGGTCGCCTACTTCATCCCCTATGCCGAGCCCACGGCGCAATACCTCGGCATCGAGAACAATTATCTGCAGCTGTCACAGACCAACAAGCTCGCGACCGAGGTCAAGCGCCTGATGCGGACCCCGGGTCGTCCGAAATTCGTTCTCAGCGTCGGCGAATACGATGCCGGCAAGCTCAATGCCTTATTGGGCAATTTCGGCCTCAAGTTGAGCGCTTCGCCGTGCCTGCCCATTCACTCGAATCTGGAAGTGCACGTGCTCAGCCTTTGCCCGGCGGAGTGACAGCGGCGGCGCGGCGGCGGGTGCTTTGCCGGAACGGCTGGCCTTGCGGCGTGCCGCTCCGGCAGAGTTTCGGCCTTCATCAGCGGTTGCCCGGGGCGCCTCCTTGCGGCTGCGATTCCGCCTGCTCGTGGGTGCACATGTCGCGGAAGAGAGCGCTGCCGTCGGGCAGCTCGCGCTTGGTCAGGCAGCCGCCGGTGGGAGCAGCAGCGGCTGGCGCCACGGCCGGGGCGGCATTGGCGACCGCAACCCCGCCGCCTTCATAGATGCGGTGATTGAAGCCGAAGCGCCAGCGCCAATCATCGCGGTCGTGGTCGTGGTCATGCCCGCAGCCCCAGGAGCAGATCGGACCGGGGTGCAAATGGGGAAAGTGGCCGCCGGAATGATTGACGGTGAATGGCGCCGCGACGGCTTCGGTGGAGGCGAGGCCCGCAGTCGCCAGGCTGGCGATCGCGGCGAGGGCGAGCAGTGATGCACGGTTGGACATGAATATCTCCTGTGGGTGTTTGGTTGTTCAGACATGTATTGGTCTGACCACAGGCCGCGGCCGTTCGACCTCGCGGTCACGGCGGTCGCGCAATCGCGCTTTCCGTGACGGCCATCACAGACGGCTTCGGCCGCTTGCCCGGTGCCGGCTTGTGTGCGCGCAAGGCGCGGGTTGAATTCCGCAATTGCGATCAAAAAGACGCGGGTACCATCCATGCGGCGGCCGACGTCGGTGCTCGAGGCCTGAGGAAATACCTCGAGGTCAGGCAGGCACCATGACGAGACGGATGAAGATCGCCGCGGCGGCGGCCGGCGCGCGCTGAGCGCGCCTTGAAGTCGGTCATGCCGAGCGCGCGGGAGACGGGCATCGATCCCGCAGGCTGATTTCCTGCCAAGCGGCCTACTGATCGCCGCCGAGCGCCGCGAGCTCGGAACGGGCCGAGGGGCCTTCGACGAATTCGCGCGGGCAATCGGTCGCCGCGAGCCGGAACAGCCGCGCGGCTTCCGCCTTGTCGCCCTGCTGCAACGCCAACTCCCCGATGTAGAAGTTGGCCTCGCAGACCTGGCCCTTCCTGGTATCGGCGTCGGTATCATCGGCGGCGGCGAGCAAGTCTGTCGGCGTCAGCTGGCCCAGGAACAGGCGCACGACCGGCGCGGGCCATTTCGTCATGTCGATATGGGAGATCGCCTGCGGCAGGCGGCTCGCCTGATCGGTGCGCTTGTCGATGATGTCGATCCACAGCGGGTAATAGGGGTATTGCGGGTCGAGCTTGCTGGCCCGCGCGAGGTCGGCCAGCGCCTGCGGCACCGCGCCGGCGTAGAAATTGGCGAGGCCGCGATGGAAATACGCATCGTCATCCGCGGGGTCGTGCTTGATGGCGGCGTTGTAGTAGACGATGATTTGATTGAGATCGCTCTTGGCCTGATCCTTGGCGCCGCGGTTGTGTTGCTGGAGACGGGGATCCTTGGTGTCGAGGCGCACCTGCTCGATGAGGTTGCGGCTGGTGACGCTGCCCCCGGCGTCGAAGGATGCGCCACCATTGTCCCAATACCGCTGATCGGCGGCGAACGCGGTGCCCACCACCCCGACCAGCAGGGCGGCAGAAAGGGTCGTGGTGGAAATACCCATGGTGGCCATCCTCTGCGCGGTGGGGCCGGAATGCTCAATAAACATATGGGGATGTAAAGCCCGGGTTAAAGCTGCGATGACGCTAGCGTGAACACTTGCTTGATCGGCCCGGCCTCACGGATTTGTTGAAATAAACCGAGCGTGCCGTCAAGTTGCAGGCTCCACTTTTTGCTTCATTTTCTGCGTCTTGCCGGGAAAGTTACGGGTATTTTCCATTTCCGAGCTAGAATGTTATTTGGTAGTTATGGCTCGCCTTCCTGTCAGCTATCAGGAGGTCGTCAGCTAGTGGTCAGAATTGCGGATTGATTCGAGCGTTTGAAAGATCGATGCAAGGTTCGGGCGCGGCCCTGTAGCTGTTCTCACACCCGATTCGTCTCCTGCTGGACAACGGTCGAAACAAACAAATGTTCCGGCCGGCCCCCGAGCCGGCCGCGGGGCGCCGACTTGGGCGTCCGGCGCGGCCTTCCCGTCGGAGGGCTCATGCCGAATGTCGCCGCGCCCGGGTTCGCGAACGCGACCAAAGTCGTGTAGGATGGCGGCCGGCCGGTGCGACAGCAGCGGAGCAGGCCATGAATGCCGATAGCGATATCGATTCTGCGGCCGTCGAGATTCGGCCGGGTGATCCGGTCGCCGGCGGCGATCTCGCGCTTTATGAGCTGCAAAAGCCGATGGTCGAGCCGCTGTTGCGGATGTTTCGGCTGACCAATACGGCGCTCGATGTCTTGTTCTACGACGTCGGCGCGTTCACCACCGCCATGTCCGCCCACGGGATGGCGGTCGATACCGGAATGGGCGGCAATTCCGGCGCTGACCAAAATCCACTGTCGGATCAGCTCGACCTCAGTGCCTTGACCAATCCCGAAGGATCGATCCTGGTGGTCGACGCGAACCTGCCGCCCTATGTGGAGCGGTTCGACGACATGGCGGAATTCCTCCGCTACGCCAACGGGCCCGCGGGCGAGCGGCTGCGCAGCGTCTCCATAACGGGGGTCGGAAGCTCGGCGCTGGGCGCGGCGGCCTTTGCCTGGAACGCCTCGAGCGCGCTCGCCGAGCCGGTTGCCGCGATCGTTCCGGGCTACGGTTTGGCCGATGTGGTGCCGCAAGCGCTCGGCGGTTGGTTCGGCTTCGGGCTGCACGACTGGCTGCAGTCGGCCACCCAGAGCTTTCTGGCCGCGGCGGCTCCAAGTCTCGCGCAAATGGGGCGCCGGCTCGCCCGCAGCGCGCCGCATCAGAAAAAGGCGGCGAGCGGAGCGCCGGTGTTCGAGCACGGCAGCGCCGCCTCCGACGACCTTCATGGCGTGCTCGAGGACGCGCACCGGATCATGCGCGTCATCGGCCACAGCAAGGGAGCGCTCGCGATCGAGAACGCGTTGCGCTCGCTGCCGCCCGAGCGGACACGCAACATTGCGGTCGCCACCTTCGGCTGCACCATCGCGGAGGAGCTCAAACAATGCGGCTACGCGCAGTTCCTCGGTATCCTGGACGGCCTCGGGGTGCTGAACTCATGGGGCCATCAGCCCGAGCGGCGCCCGCTCGCGCATCACAGCACCAATTCGTTCATTCCGCTCAGCCTGCCGGTGGCGGCGCTGCTCGCGGAAGTGCCGTCGTCGCGCACGGCGGCAAATTGAGAAAGCCGATTGCGAAAGCCAGGAGGGAAACTTGAGAACGGCATTTCTGGTGATCGGCATTCTCGCCGTTCGTGGTCGGGTTGATCTGGGTGGGGCAGGGGACCGGTTATTTTCCGTATCCGGCCGAAAGCTTCATGATCAATCAGATGCCCTGGGTCTATCGGGGAGCGGGTCTGGCGGCGCTCGGCCTGATCATGGTCCTGGTTTCGCGGCGAATCTGAAGCGTTACGTGCAACCCGCTGTTATCGCTATCACAATGGTCGCGAGATCGGGTCCAGCGGCGAGCCGGCGCGAGAACGGTGTGCTGCGGATCGGAGCTTGGGATTACGCGCTTCGTGATTATGTGGGAGGCGTGTAGCAATGAGCCTGTCGCGATCCCACACGTGAACCTTGCGGAAAGAACATATCATCAATGGCAAATGTCCTTCATTGGGTCGGCGTCGTGCTCGGTCTCCTGATCGTGATCGGGGGAATACACTTTTTCCTGCGCGGTCTGTCGAGCAAGCCCGGTGATCCGCCGCCACGCGCATCCGGAAAGGGGCGCAGGTCGTGAGCGGCGCCGTCAACCCGCATCGTTTCCGGTGAGCACGGCCTGCGTGGTGCCGTCCGGGCCCATGTCGCGGGCGCCTTCGATCGCCAGGAGCTCGGCCAAGCGGATGCGCGCGCGGTTGACCCGGCTCTTGATGGTGCCGACCGCGCTGCCGCAGATCTGCGCGGCTTCCTCGTAGGAAAAGCCGGAGGCACCGACCAGGATCAGCGCCTCGCGCTGATCGGGGGGCAACTGCCCGAGCGCGGCGCGGAACTCCTCGAACTCCATATGGCTCGGCTGACCCGCCTGCGATTTGAGGCTGGCGGAAAACCGCCCGTCGGCGTCCTCCACCTCGCGGCGGCGCTTGCGGTATTCGGAGCGGAACAGGTTGCGCAGGATGGTGAACAGCCAGGCCGACATATTGGTGCCGGGCTCGAACAAATCGATGTTGGTGAGCGCCCGCAGCAGCGTTTCCTGCACCAGATCGTCGGCACGGTCGATCTTGCCGCACAGCGACATGGCGAAGGCCCGCAACCCGGGCACGGCCGCCAGCATGGTCTCGCGGGTGGCTGGATCAACCTTCATCCGGCGGTTCCTTCGGCTTGTCCAGCGCGCGCAACAGCTCGACGAAGCGGTCCGGCGGCGGCTCGATCAAACCGGCATAATAGGCGCGCAGCTGATTGCCGATCCTGGCTTGAATGTCGGGTCCGAGACTGGCCGAGGTTTTTCCCGGTTTGGTTGCGCTCAAGTCTGCCGGCGGCGCCGGTATCGGTGGCTTGCGGTCCCTCATTTCATCCCTCTACCGCGCGCGGCCGCGCATCTGCCGACCCGGGTGCATCGGGCCTAAACGCCCGCTGGCTCAAATGGTTCCGCGAAAATGGAACTTTTTTTTGAGGCGGGCGTTTCCTCCCGGTCGACCCGATATACGCTCGGGTCAGCAGGGGAGGGTCAAGTGCCGAATTCAATCGTCGAATTCCAAAATGGTGTCCGAATACCTTCCGTTCATGCGCCGCTATGCGCGTGCCCTGACCGGACATCAGAGCTCGGGCGATGCCTATGTGGCGGCGGCGCTGGAAGCGATCCTGGCGGATCGGAGCGTCCTCGAGGGCGCCGCGCACCCACGCGCCGCGCTCTACAAGGTCCTCACCAAGATCTGGAGCTCGGTCGATCTGGACGACGCGAGCGCGGCCCGCGATGCCCAATTGCCGGTCGAGCGGCGCTTGGCCCAGATCACCCGGCTGCCGCGCCAGGCTTTCCTGCTGGTGTCGCTCGAGGGTTTCTCGGAGGCCGAGGCCGCCGACATCCTCGACACCGACGTGGCAACGCTACGCGGGCTCGTGCAAGAAGCCGGGCGCGAGCTCGCCGCCGAGATCGCGACCGACGTTCTCATCATCGAGGACGAAGCCCTGATCGCCATGGACCTCGAGCATCTGGTCGAGGATCTCGGCCATCGCGTGATCGGCGTCGCGCGCACCCACAGCAAGGCGATATCGATCGCCAAGGCCCATCCCCCGGGCCTCATCCTCGCCGACATCCATCTCGCCGACAACAGCTCGGGTCTCGATGCGGTCAACGAGCTCCTGCGCATGTTCGAGGTGCCGGTCGTTTTCATCACCGCCTATCCGGAGCGCTTTCTCACCGGCGAACGCCCGGAGCCCGCCTTCCTGATCGCCAAGCCGTTTCAACCCGCCGCCGTCTCGGCCGTCATCAGCCAGGCGCTGTTCTTCGAGCGCAATGCCAGGCGCAGCGACCGCCGCGCCACGGCTTAGCGGCCCATCTTTCTACGCGGAGATTTGGAGGCACGCCCGTTCAAGGCGGAGAGCCCGGCGTGCGCCGGGCGCCGCGATTCGGCGGGCCGTCGGTCCCGGCATGCAACCAAACCAGGGACCGGGCGTTTCCAGGCACGGGCATCCCTGATCCCATCCCACCCCAGCATCAGCGCGTTCTCGTGTGCAGACGATGGTTTCGTGCCGCACGCGCGCAGATGTTCCGAGGTCCATGACAGACCCGCTCGCGCCCCGAATGGAGACCGACCATGGCCAATATCTTCAAGTTCGGGATTGAAGAGGAATTCTTTCTGGTCGACGCCGACACCAAGTCGGCGTCCCGGGCCATGCCGGCGGCGTTCCTGGAAGCCGCCAGGAGCGCGACCGGCGGGCAGGCGAGCGGCGAGCTCTTGCAGTCGCAGGTGGAGATCGCGACCCTGCCGCACACCGACATGGCGACCGCGCGCGAGGAGCTGCGTTTCCTGCGCCAGACCTTGGCCGGGATCGCGGCCGAGCACGGGCTCGCGATCCTCGCCTCCGGCACGCATCCGACCGCGGCCTGGCGCGACATGCAGCAAAGCTCGTCCGAGCGCTACGACACCGTCATGCACGACCTGCAAATGATCGGTCAGCGCAACATGCTGTGCGGCATGCATGTGCATGTCGAGCTGCCGGACCCGGACGAGCGCGTCGACGTGATGACGCGCATGCTGCCCTACCTTCCGTTGTTCGTGGCGCTGGCGACATCCTCGCCGTTCTGGCACTCGCGGCCGACCGGGCTCAAGGGCTATCGGCTCGCCGCCTATGACGAGCTGCCGCGCACCGGGGTGCCGGAGCTGTTTCGCACCAAGGAGGAATTCGACGCCTATGTGGCGGCCTTGGTGCGCGCCGGGGTGATGGAGGATGCGAGCTTCGTGTGGTGGGCGATCCGCCCCTCGCTCGAGCACCCGACGCTCGAGTTGCGTGCCCCCGATTGCTGCACCCTGGTCGAGGACTCGATCGCCATCGCGGCGCTCTACCGGGTGCTCGCCCGCCACCTCGTCCGCAATCCGCTGCTCAATCAGAACATCGACGCGGTGGCGCGCGCGATCGTGGTGGAGAACAAATGGCGCGCGCAGCGTTACGGCGTGCGCGGCACCTTCGTGAGCGAGATCGGCGCCGTCGGGGTCGCCGAGATGCTCGATCAGCTGATCGAGGAGATCGCGCCCGACGCCGAGGCGCTCGGCTGCATGTCGGAGCTGCGGCGCTGCCGCACGATCGTGGGGGCCGGCACCTCGGCCGACACCCAGCTGGCGGTGTTCGAGGCGCATGCCCGCACCGGCGAGTCCCGCCCATGCGCTGCAGGCGGTGACCGACTGGATCGCGGCCGCGACATTGCAGTAACCAATTTTTTGTAGGATGGGTTGAGCGTTTGCGAAACCCATCAACCGCGCAGGCACCGTGAGCTGGATCGACCAACGACCCGACGATGCGATGGACGGCGCCTTCACGGCGGTCGGCCCGGAGAACGTGCGCACGGTCGATCCGGCGGCCTTCCGGGAAGCGATGAGCCGGCTCGGCGCCGCCGTCCATGTCATCACGACCGCGGGGCCGGCCGGCAAGGCCGGCACCACCGCGACCGCGGTCTGCTCGGTGACCGACGCACCCCCGACGCTGCTGGTGTGCCTCAACCGGCGCAGCCAAACCAATCCGGCGGTGCTCCACAACGGCGTGTTCTGCATCAATACGCTCGGACACGGCGGCGCCGAGATCGCCGACCTGTTTGCCGGCCGCACCGGCATCCAGGGCGCCGAGCGGTTCGCCACCGGCGAATGGTCGGTGCTGGCGACCGGCAGCCCGGTTCTGACCGCGGCCGCGGTGGCGTTCGACTGCCGCATCATCGAGGTGCGCTCGGTCGGCAGCCACAACGTCATCTTCGGCGCCGTCGAGATGGTACGGCTGGGACCGAGCGGTCCGGTGCTGGTGTATCACGAGCGTTCGTACAAGCACGTATAGCATTTCCAAGCAGAAACCCGATCTGGCGCGCGCAATACACCAGCGCGATTTCTGTACAATTGTGGCCCACAATCTTGCGAACTCTTTTCAATTCTGTGCGTTTACGTTGCGGGGCATCACCCGAAACCCTCGAGGAGACGATCATGACCAACCCGAGCAATCCCAACCAGAATCCGGGTCAGCAATCGAACAATCCCCGTCCGGGCCAGCAGCAGGGCGGCGGCGGCCAGCACCCGGATCAGCAGAACCAGGGCGGTGGCCAGCAGAAGTCCGACCAGCAGCACCAAGGTGGCCAGCAGAAGCCCGGGCAGAGCGACCAAAAGCGCTAAGGCGCCGGGCGCCAAGGCACCGGCTGGGTTACGGGCTGCGCGCCCCGTAACAAAGCCCTGAAGGAACGGAAGGGGAGCCCATCGGGCTCCCCTTCGATTTGGCGCGTGGGCTCCGATCGCTCCATCTGCCGTGCGCCCTGCGCCCCGGCCGCACTTAAGGTTAATAAAGCGTTTCGATTGAGGTACCCGCGCCGAGCGGGCTTAGCTCTGCTCCATCGACGGTCCGCGCACCGGCTGCGCGCGGGTTCCGCGAGGTCGGGAGCATGCGATGCGATCGAATCCCCGGCTGGGGCTGGTCAATCTTGCCTTGGTGTCGGCTTATTTCGTGCCCGTTTGGGGGCATGACGCGTTGCGGGTGCTGACCTCTCCGTTCAACGGCTTCGAGGATCGCGCCCATGCGGTCGCCGCGGTCTATTACCGCGACGTCTTCGATTTCGGGCTGGCCGGCCTGATCCGGACCTCCGAGCTGCTCGCCGGCATCAAGATGGTGATCGCGGCCGCGTTCCTGGCCTATCTGATCGAGTTCGCGCGCGCCGTGGTGACGCGGCGGGAGCCGAACCGCGAAACCGTCGATGTCGTGCTGCTGCTCGCGCTCAGCGGCGCCTTCATCTGGATGCTGCCGACCCTGAAGCTCGGCGATCCCGACCTCGTGCGCTTGCAGGCGACCCAATTCCTGCTGCTGATCGGAGCCGCCGTCGTGATCATGATCGATCGCCATGTCGATGAGCTTGCGCAAATGCGCGCGGCGGCCGGCGGCGCAGCGGCGCGCGTGCCCGAAACCCCGCTCTCGACCGCCGCGGCCCGTGATGGCCTGCGCGGCGCACCGGCGGCTGCGCCATGACGCCGTCGATCGCGGCCTTGCCGCGGCACCTTGCGGCTCCGCTTCATGCCGCATTGGTGACGCCGCCGCCGGTCCAAGCGGCTCCGCTTCACGCCGCATTGGTGACGCTGCCGCCGGTCCAAGCGGCCTTGCCGTGATGCCGCGGCGTGCGCGCCACCACCGCCTCGATGAGATCGCCGAGCCGGTCGGCGCGCATCAGCTGCGGGTCGAAGCTTTCGCTCTCGCAGTGGTGGCGGAACAGGTCCGCATTGTCCTCGCTGCGCGGAACGCAGGCCATCCACCACGCCGCGAACCGCCGTGCCGCGACCGGCTGCATCTTGATCAGCCGCACGTCGCAATGGCGCGGGTCGCGCAGAATGCGCTCGAACGCCGCCGACACCGTCGTCTCGGGTCCTTCGAGCGCCTGCGCGAACCATTTGTCGTCGTGGATGAGCGCGCCGGTGATGTCGTCGCGGCGATTGTTGGCGACCGACTCGATCAGGATGTCGTGGATCGGATCGTTGCCCGGCCCACTCGATCGGTCGACGCGATTGCGGCTGTAATAGGTCAGACGGACGATGATCATGAAGTGCCCCCTATGGTCCCAATGGGCGACATGCTCGATAAACCGCCGCGTGCTAACGCATGCTGAAATCGATGATCAACTCTTTGGCGGTATTTTTCCGCGGCTGATTTTATTTCGGCGGTATTTATTTGTGCGGCAATTTCTTGTCGGGAATCACACCGAGCGACGCCTCGGGTGAACCCTGTAGGGACGAGTCCCGACGGCGGATCTTCACCGCAGGTATCAGGCGGCGTTGCGCGCGAGAAATGCAAGAACGGCCTGTGCATAGGCGGCCGGTTGCTCGACATTGGCGATGTGCGCGGCATCGAGAATTGTCAGCTCCGCGCCCGCGATGCGGCTGTGGATGAATTGCGCCGCCGCGAGCGGCGTCGCCTGATCCTGCCGGCCCGCGATGACGAGCGTCGGCGCGCCGATGCGGCTGAGAAGATCGCGATGGTCCATGTCGCGAATGGCCTCGCAGCAGGCGATGTAGCCTTCCACCGGCGTGGCCGCCAACATGGCCCGCAAGGGCGCGACGGCTTGCGGCGAACGCGGCGCGAAACTGCGGGCTGAACCACAGCGCCATGATGCGATCGGCGAGCGCCGCGAGGCCGCCGCTCGCCGCGACGGCCTTGATGCGCTCGTTCCAGATGTCCGGGTCGGGATCGTGACAAGTCGTGTTGGAAAGAATGAGCCGGTCGATGCGCTGCGGCGCATGGGCGGCGAGCCACATGCCCACCATCCCGCCCATGGAAAGCCCGCACCAGTCGAACTCGGCGATCCGCAGACCATCGGCGATGGCCAGCGCGTCACGTCCGAGCCGCTCCATGGTGTAGGGGCCTGCCGGCACGCCGGACTTGCCGTGGCCGCGCCGATCGTAGCGCACCAGACGGAAGCGTTGCGCAAACGCCGCAACCTGCGCATCCCACATGTGCAGGTCGGTGCCGAGCGAGTTCGACAGCATGAGCACGGGCGCCTGCGCCGGACCTTCGACCTCGACCCACAACGGGCAGCCATCGGCATCCACGATCATGACGTATCCGAAAGGGCGGCCGCAGAGGGCCGCCCCGTCAAGGGCGTTTGCCGGCGCTGGTGCGCAGCGTGCCGATGAGCCGGTCGATGAAGGTCTGCGCGGTGCCCTGGTGGGACATGGGCTCGAACAGGCGGGCGAGCACCGGTGCGGGCAGGTGCGCGGTCACCCGCGCATCCGCCAGCAGCACATCCTGCAGCCTGCTCTTGTCGCGGGCCGCGTTTTGGCTCGCCTCCTCGACCAGCCTGCGGGCCTCCGGCCGGCTGATCTTGCCGGCGAGCGCGAGCGTGATCGCCTCGGCCATGATCAGCCCCTGGGTGATGTCGAGATTGGTGCGCATGCGATCGGGGTCGACCTCGATCCCCTGCGCCAGATCCGCGACGGCGCCGAGCGCCCCCGAGGTGACGAGCGCGAGCGCCGGGAAGGTCGCCCACTCGGCCTGCCAGGTCCCGAGCGCGTGCTCGTGCTCCTGCGTCTCGCAGGCCAGGATGGTGGCGACCAGCTGCGGGGCGATCATCGCCGCGCTCACCGCCATGGCGGCGGCGGCGGCCGGGCCGAGCCGGCGTGGCGCAGCGGCCGCGTCGCCGCCGGGCGCCGTGGGCGGCTCGAATATCTCGGCCGACCTCGTCCTGCATCAGCAGCGAGATGTCGCGGCCGATCTTGCCGCAGGTGCCGGCCAGGATTCCGAACGCGGACGCGACCTCCGCCAGGCGGTCGCGATAGCAGTGCCAGGGCGCTTCCGGGGCCGGCAGATCGAGCAGCGCCGACAGGCGGTCCGTGACATTGAGCCCCTGGTCGCCGAGCGCCGCCAGGGTGCCGGCGGAACCGCCGAACTGCAGCATGAGGGCGTCCTTGCGCAGGCGCTTGAGCCGCTCGCGCGAACGTCCGAGCGCCGCCGCATAGCCCGCGACCTTGAGCCCGAACGGCATCGGCAGCGCGTGCCGCAGCGACATGCGCGCCACCGTGGCGGTGCGGCGCTGGCGTCCCGCCAGCGTGGTGAAAGCCTCGATGGCGCGGCCGAGGTCGCCGATCAGCGCATCGATGCCGACCCGCAGCTCGAGCACCAGCGCGGTATCCATGACGTCCTGGCCGCTCGCCCCCCAATGCACGCAGCTGGCGGCCGCCGCATCGGTCTTGGCGACCTCGGCGGTGAGCGCGTCGACGAGCGGGCCCGCCAGATTGCCGGCCGCGGCAGCCGCTGCGCCGAGCGCCGCGAGGTCGTAGTGCTCGGCCCGACAGGCCGCGGCGATCGGATCGACCACCGAGGCCGGAACGACCCCCACCGCCGCCTCGGCTCGGGTCAGCGCGACTTCGAAATCGAGCATGCGCTGCAGCCGCGCGCGATCGTCGAGGATTGCACGCATGGCGGCGCTCGAGATGAGCGGGGGCAAGAGCAGCGAGGGCGCGAGCGGATTGGTCATGGAGCCAGCCGACCCTACCATTAGCGGTCCGGCCGCCCGCCGCCAACCCCCAAGGATGCGGGCCAGGACCGCGCGCGGAGTTTTCCGAAATCGCTTTCCTGGCGGCTGGTCAAGGCTTTATACCAAGCAATCAAAGCGAGGAGACAAGCTGATGGCAATGACCATGACGGGCGAGGTGCAACTACCCGCCAGTCGCGACGCCGTATGGGCCAAGCTCAATGATCCGGAAGTGCTCAAGACCTGCATTCCGGGCTGCGAGCAGCTCGACAAGACCTCCGATACCGAGTTCCAGGCCATCGCCACCATCAAGGTCGGCCCCGTCAAGGCACGCTGGAAGGGCAAGGTGCGGCTCTCCGATCTCGATCCGCCCAACAGCTATCGCATCTCGGGCGAAGGGGAAGGGGGCGTCGCGGGCTTTGCGAAAGGCGGCGCCAAGGTGTCGCTCGCCGACAGCGCCGGCGGCACGCTCCTGACCTATGACGTGGAGGCGCAGATCGGCGGCAAGCTCGCTCAGCTGGGGCAGCGCCTGATCAGCGGCGCCGCCAAGAAGACCGCCGACGATTTCTTCCAGAAATTCGCCGCCGCGGTCGCGGCCGGCTGACCGGCCGGCGCGCGGCGCGATCAATTGCCCGCCATGGTGGCACGACGCCCTTGACCAGCGGGCGGGAGCTTCGATAGCTGATCGGCCGCAAAGGTTGATCTTGTTCGCAGGCCCTCGGCGGGGCAAAATCCGTCCGACTTCGTCCCTTTCTGCCGCCGGTCCCGCCTTGCGGGCGCAACGGCGGCGCAAACAGGTCGTTTGGCTCAATTTCGAGGAGGAATGCCATGGCAGCCGTCGCGATGACGGTGAACGGCAAAGCCGTCACCGGTGACATCGATCCGCGCACCCTGCTGGTGCAGTTTCTGCGCGAGGAGCTGCGGCTCACCGGGACGCATGTCGGTTGCGACACGTCCCAATGCGGCGCCTGCGTGGTGCACGTGAACGGCAAGGCGGTCAAATCCTGCACGGTCTTCGCCTGGCAGCTCGATGGCGCCGAGGTCACCACCATCGAGGGTCTGGCGGCGCAGAACGGCCCGCTGCATCCCATGCAGGAGGCGTTCCGCGAGAATCATGGCCTGCAGTGCGGCTATTGCACCCCGGGCATGATCATGTCGGCCATCGACATCGTGAACCGCAAGGGTCACGAGCTCGACGATCAGACCATCCGGCACGAGCTCGAAGGCAATCTCTGCCGTTGCACCGGTTACCACAATATCGTGAAGGCCATCGCGGCCGGCGCTCGCGCCATGGGTCATGAGCCGGGCACCGGGAAGAGAGCCGCCGAGTAGAGGCGGCCCGCGTGGCCGCCGGTCTTTGACCGCAAGAGACTTTGACCGCAAGAGGAGACCGCCATGAGCGCGACCGGGATCGGCGCGGCGGTGCGCCGCACGGAGGACCGACGTTTCATCACCGGCAAGGGCCGCTATACCGCCGATATCGACCGGCCCGGCCAGGCCTGCGCCTATTTCGTGCGCTCGCCGCACGCCCACGCCAGGATCAAGAAGATCGACACCAAGGCCGCCGCCGCGATGCCGGGGGTGCTGGCGGTGCTCACCGGGGCCGAGCTGTCCGCCGACAAGATCGGCAGCCTCATCTGCGGCTGGTTGATCCACTCCAAGGACGGCACCCCCATGAAGATGGCGCCGCATCCCGCGCTGGCGACCGGCAAGGCCTGCCATGTCGGCGATCCGGTCGCGGTCGTGGTGGCCGAGACCTTGTCGCAGGCCCAGGACGCCGCCGAGAAGGTGGTTTGCGATTTCGAGGTGCTGCCCGCGGTCGTCGATCCCGCCAAGGCGCAACACAAGGGCGCGCCGCAAATTCACGAGGTGGCGCCCGGCAACACCATCTACCAGTGGCATCTGGGC
Organism: uncultured Alphaproteobacteria bacterium; assembly: GCA_963744275.1. Taxonomy (GTDB): domain Bacteria; phylum Pseudomonadota; class Alphaproteobacteria; order Rhizobiales; family Xanthobacteraceae; genus VAZQ01. The sequence continues at coordinate 83,754 of CAVUSX010000004.1, read as the reverse complement.
GATGCCGCCGCGGTCGAGGCCGCCTTCAAATCGGCCAAGCACGTGACCAGGCTCGATATCCTCAACAACCGGCTGGTGCCCAACGCGATGGAGCCGCGCGCCGCGATCGGCGAATACGATGCCGGCAGCGACAGCTTCACCTTGTGGAACACCAGCCAGAACCCGCATGTGGCGCGGCTGGTCATCTCGGCCTTCGTCGGCCTGGCGCCCGAGCACAAATTGCGCGTGGTCGCGCCCGATGTGGGCGGCGGCTTCGGCTCCAAGATTTTCATCTATCCGGAAGAGGTGGTGGCGCTGTGGGCCTCCAAGCGCGTGGGCCGCCCGGTGCGATGGGTCGCCGACCGCAGCGAGGCCTTCCTGTGCGACGCCCATGGCCGCGATCACGTCACCCACGCCGAGATCGCCTTCGGCGAGGGCGGCAAGATCGTGGCGCTCAAGGCCAAGACCATCGCCAATCTCGGCGCCTATATGTCGACCTTCTCGTCGTCTATACCGACCTATCTCTATGCGACGCTGCTTTCGGGTCAGTACGACATCCCGGCCATCTATTGCGAGGTCGATGCGGTCTACACCAACACCGCACCGGTCGATGCCTATCGGGGGGCCGGCCGGCCGGAGGCGACGTTCGTGGTGGAGCGCCTCATCGAGGTCGGGGCGCGCGAGCTCGGCATGGAGCCGGCGGCGTTGCGGGCCAAGAACTTCATCAAGCACTTTCCGCATCAGACCCCGGTGATCATGATGTACGACGCCGGCGACTACGCGGCCTCGCTCAACAAGGCGCTGGAGATCGCGGACATCAAGGGCTTCGAGACCCGCAAGCGCCAATCCGCCCACCACGGCCGCCTGCGGGGCTTGGATTCTCGACCTATATCGAAGCCTGCGGCATCGCGCCGAGCCAGGCCGTCGGCTCGCTCGGCTGCGGCGTCGGATTATGGGAATCCGCCGAGGTGCGGGTGAACCCGACCGGCTCGGTCGAGGTGCTGACCGGCTGCCACGCCCATGGCCAGGGGCACGAAACGACATTCGCCCAGGTGGTGGCCGAGCGGCTGGGAATCCCGATCGACAATGTGAGCATCGTGCACGGCGACACCGACAAGGTGCAGTTCGGCATGGGAACCTACGGCTCGCGCTCGGGCGCGGTCGGCATCTCGGCGCTGGTCAAGGCGCTCGACAAGATCGAGATCAAGGCCAAGAAGGTCGCGGCCCAGATGCTGGAGGCCGCCGAAGGCGACATCCAGCTCAAGGACGGCAAGTTCACGGTCGCCGGCACCGACAAGTCGCTGGCCTGGGGCGATGTCACGCTGAACGCCTATGTGGCGCACAAGTTCTCCGGCCAGGAGCTGGAGCCGGGCCTGAAGGAGGGCGCCTTCTACGATCCGGTCAATTTCACGTTTCCGGCCGGCTGCCATATCTGCGAGGTCGAGGTCGATCCGGAGACCGGCGCAGCTGAGATCGTGGCCTGGACCGCGGTCGATGATTTCGGCACGGTCATCAATCCGATGATCGTGGAAGGCCAGGTGCATGGCGGCGTCGCGCAGGGCATCGGCCAGGCGCTCCTGGAAGGCGCGGTCTACGACCTGCAACGGTCAGCTCGTGACCGGCTCGATGATGGATTACTGCATGCCGCGCGCCGACAACCTGCCGCGCTTCACGGTGGCCACCACCATGACGCCGAGCCCGTCGAATCCGCTCGGCATCAAGGGCTGCGGCGAAGCCGGCGCGATCGCGGCGCCGGCCGCGGTGATCAATGCGCTGACCAATGCGATCGGCACCGAGGCCTTGACCATGCCGGCCACGGCCCAATCGGTGTGGTTTGCGCTGCAGAAGGTCGGCATGGCCCGCGCGGCCGCTTGAAACGATTGGCTCGAGACGACAGAGGTATTTGGAGGACCAAAATGTACGCATTCACCTATCACCGGCCGACGACGGTGCGGCAGGCGGCGAGCCTGTTGGCCAAGCACGAGGAGGCCAAGCTCCTGGCCGGCGGCCACACCCTGATCCCGACCATGAAGCTGCGCCTGGCCGGTCCGCCCCAGATCGTCGACATGTCGAAGATCGAGGGGCTCAGCGGCATCGAGGTCAAGGGCCGCTCCGTCATCATCGGGGCCATGACCCCGCATGCCGAGGTGGCGACCTCGCCGCTGGTGCAAGAGGCCATTCCGGCGCTCGCCGCGCTCGCCGGCCGCATCGGCGATCCGGCCGTGCGCCACCGCGGCACCATCGGGGGCTCGGTCGCCAACAATGATCCCAATGCCGATTATCCGGCCGGCTGCCTGGGGCTGGGCGCCACCATCGTGACCAACAAGCGGCGCATCAAGGCGGATGATTTCTTCAAGGGCCTGTTCGAGACCGCGCTCGCCAACGACGAGATCATCACCAAGGTGATGTTTCCCACCCCGCAGAAGGCGGCCTATGTGAAGTTTCCCAATCCGGCCTCGCGCTATGCGCTGGTCGGGGTGTTCGTGTCCAAACGCAGCTCCGAGATCCGCGTCGCGGTGACCGGCGCCGGCGGCAACGGGGTGTTCCGCGTCACCGCCTTCGAGGAAGCGCTCAAGAAGCGCTTCGGGGCGAAATCCCTCGATGGTCTTTCGATCCCGGCCGAGGGCATGGGCAGCGACATCCACGGCAGCGCGGAGTACCGCGCGCATCTGGTGGGGGTGCTGGCGCGGCGCGCGGTGGCGGCGGCGGTGGCGGGGTGAGGGCGGCTCTTCCGGCCGGATAGGCATTGTTTGTTTGTTATGGTCGGACTTGTTCCGGCCATCCCGCTTATGCTGGCGCGGCTGTGCCTTCACGATCGAGATGGCCGGAACAAGTCCGGCCATGACCACCAGAGCCCACTTCAATAGTCGTTCACAATGAGCAACTCGACTTCGTCTTCAGTTGCGTCCAGATCGCATCGAGGTGCTCGCGATTTTGATTTCTCTCCTTGCCGACCTCGGTCTGACGGTGCATCTGGCGCTGCATCAACGAGGATTCCCACCAGCTCATCGACAGCGGCTTGCCGTTGTCCGGCCAGACCCGGACCTGGATCACGCGCTGCCCGCAATCCGGGACCGCCGCGCGCAGGGTGGAGCGGAGCTCGTCGACGCCGAGGATTCCGTGCGCGGTGCGGGCATTGGCGAAGGTCGTGAGCGGTGCGGCCGCATCGGTGATGAGCTCGCCGCCGCCGACCTGCGGACGTGGCGCGTTCGGCTGATCCGAGACGGCATCGTCGCCGGGGCCGAGCTGGTCGTTCGGATCGTTGGAGATGACGATCACCAGCGGCGCCAGCTGCGGCTGCACCGCATGCACGGCCAGAGCCAGCTCCTTGGCGCCGAGCGCCCCATAGTTCTCGAAATAGCCGCCGTCGACGATGCGATCGACGACCATTTGCTTATTGTTGCGTATCGAGCCGGGCGGGGAGATGAGCGGGAAGCGCGCGGAATTGTGCGCGGCCGTGCTCAAGCGAATGTCGCTGCCGTCGGCGTCGCGCAGCAGGTAACGCTCGAAGCCGCCGAGCCAACCCCACCAGCGGTCGGCCGTCACCTCCGCATCGAGCAGGTCGTGAAAGCGGTCGGCTTCGACAAAGAGGGGGCAGGGACCCGGGCCAGCCGCCGTGGGGCATGGATTGGGCGTCGTGTAGGTCATTGCCAGCGGCGTCGTCACGATGCGCCCGCCGGTCGCCTCCGACGCGCCGTTGAGAACCAGCAGCGGAATCCAGTGGCCCTTGCGCGGCTGCAGCGTGAGGAATGGACAGTCCAGGCCCTGGCACGAAGGCGGTGCCGCCGCCTTGCTGGCGGCGACGACGACGTCCCGGTAGCGATTGCGCCAGCTGTCCTCCAGCACCGCGGCCCGGTCGCGCCACAACCCGAACGGCAGCATGTCGTTGAAGGCGAAGCCGAAGAAATCGCCGGTCAAGAAGTCGCCGCTGGTCAAGGCTTCGAAACAGTCGCGCCAATTGCCGACGGTGTCTCCCCACCACTGGTCGACCGCGGTGGTGACGCAGGGATGCGCGTTGCCGGCGGTCTCGGCATTGAGCGCCGCCGTCACCATCACGGCGCCCACGGAGCCGCCCGAGACGCTGGAGATGGCGAACAGGCGCTCGCGCACCTGGTCGGGGTCGAGGCCGTGGCTGGGCGCTTCCTGCATGAAATAGCCGATGACGGTGGCCATGAAGAAGGCGGCGCGGCTGGCGCCACCGGCCGCCGCGATGATGACCGGCCGGGGACAAGGCACGGCGGCGGCGCTGCTCTTCGGATTGCAGTGGTTCTCGGTCATCCAGAGATCGACGGCATCCTGAAGCCGCAGAGGCGGAACGTTGTCGGATGCGATGCGGCGCACCGAATGATTGTCGCCGAGCACGGTCGCGAGCAGGGCGACCAAGACGAACAGCCCGGCGATCAGCGGCGCGCGGACTTGCCGGCCGACGCCGGCAAGATAGGACAAGAAGGGCAGCCAGCCGCCGAGGATGAAGGGAACCGCCATCGCGCGCGGAAATATGGCGCCGACACGATCGGCGCCGAGCCAAAAGATGCCGACGAAAATGATGAAGATGGCGAAGAGAATGAACCGGCCGACATCGCGGCTTTCCTCGTCGATCGATCCGCGCACGCGTCCCGGGGAGACCAGCTGCCAGAACGCACCGCAGCTTGCGGTTGAGCGACCGGAGCCAATTCGTCGGGGGCAGGCGGTGCGGCCGTTTGAGCACCCAAATCCAGTAGGCCGCGGCGCCCACCGCAACCAGGATCGCCACCTCGACGAGCGCCCGGTCGACGGCCGTGATGACCTCGGCTTCATCCAAGGTCGGCAGGTTCAGGTAGGATCGCAAAATGGCGAGCTCGACCGTGAGAAAGGTCAGCAAGCCGAGCGCCCGCGGCACGCAGCGGTACGAAACCGCGAGGCAACGCGTCGCATGCGACCTTTCCTCCGCGCCCAAGGCCTCCTGAAACCTCGGATCCGTGTCGAGCAACATCCGCGCCGCGTAATGCGTCGGCATGGCCCAGGCGGCGGTCAAGACGACCAGGAACCAAAGCATCGAGAGCGCTCTCCACACCGCCGGCGGATGAGCAAATTCGACGAACAGGTCCTGCGCCTGCGGTGTGGCGCCCAACAGCACTATACCGAAGAGGGTGGTTGCCAGCGGCACGCGCACGATCCAGAGCACCAGGGCGAAACGCAGGATGCACTCCCACCACCGCGGCACGCGCGTTCGCCCTCCCGCCGGGCGCGCGAGAGCATCGTTTCGTACCGATTGATGTCTTGCGGGTTCATGTTGAGCCGTGGTCATCGCGCGCTCCCTTGTCTGGCCACGAGCCTACAAGCTGAAGCCGGGCAATGCAACTTCAAGTCGCATCAACGCATAGTGCAGGCGTGCGGCCACGCGCCCGCGGCTCGCACGGCCAGGAGCCCGGACCATTGTGGTTGCCGGCCCTGCCAGCCGACACGGGCAAAGCCGCACGCTTCAGCATGGGCGCAATGCCCGCCCGATGGCGCTGTGCCCGGGACAGGATGGCTGCGGCCCGCTAGATTGTGCCCATGGACAAAACATTGACCAAAGCCACCGCCAAACTGACCCCAACCTCGATCGAGGCGACCCTCGCGCTCCTGGCCGCGGCCGACTATCTGGCCGACCGCTCGCTCGCGACCGTGCTGTTTCTCGCCCTCAAGATGGGCCGCCCGCTCTTTCTCGAAGGCGAGGCCGGGGTCGGCAAGACCGAGATCGCCAAGGTGCTCTCCGGCACGCTCGGGCGGCGTCTCATCCGCCTGCAATGCTACGAGGGGCTGGACGTCGCGGCCGCGGTCTATGAATGGAACTATGCGGCGCAGATGATCGCCATCAGGGTGGCGGAGGCGCAGGGCGAGCACGACCGCGGGCGGCTGGAGGACGACGTGTTCTCGGAGCGCTTTCTGATCAAGCGGCCGCTCCTGCAGGCGCTCGAGCCCGATCCGGCCGGCGCCCCGGTGCTCTTGATCGACGAGCTCGACCGCGCCGACGAGGCGTTCGAGGCCTTCCTGCTCGAGGTGCTGGCCGATTTCCAGGTGACGGTGCCGGAGCTCGGCACCGTGAAAGCGGCCCATCCCCCGATCGTGGTGATCACCTCCAACCGCACCCGCGAGATCCACGACGCCATCAAGCGCCGCTGCCTCTATCACTGGGTCGGCTATCCCAATGCCGAGCGGGAATTGGCGATCGTGCGGACGAAAGTGCCGGGCATCAGCGCGACGCTGTCGGCGCAGGTGGTGCATTTCGTGCAGGCCTTGCGCCAGCAGGACCTGTTCAAGGCGCCCGGCGTCGCCGAAACCCTCGATTGGGCCGCTGCGCTGGCCGAGCTCGACGTGGTCGCGCTCGATCCCGCCACCGTCACCGATACGCTCGGCGTGCTGCTCAAATACCAGGACGACATCGCGCGCATCGAAGGCGCCAGGGCCAAGGAGCTGCTCGAGGAGCTGCGGGCGAATTTGCGGGCGGCGGAATGAGCATGCCGGTAGAGCAAGGCCGGCTGGCGGAGAACATCCTCTACTTCGCGCGCGCGTTGCGGGCGGCCGGCATTCCGATCGGGTCGGGCGCGGTGCTCGATGCGCTGGCGGCGCTCGAGACCGGCGGCATCGGCACGCGCGAGGATTTCTACTGGACGCTGCATGCGGTGTTCGTGAAGCGGCACGAGCACACGCTGCTGTTCGATCAGGCGTTCCGCATCTTCTTTCGCAAGCGCGCTTTTCTGGACAAGCTGATGGCCTCATTGCTGCCGCTGGCGCCGCCGGCCGCTCCTGAGGCCCCCAAGCCCGGCGCGCAGCGCATCGAGGAGGCGCTGTTCTCGAGCCTGCGCGAATTCGGTGAGGACCGGCGCGACACCGAGATCGATGCCCGCCTCACGGTTTCCGACCGCGAGGTGCTGCAGAAGAAGGATTTCGCCCAGATGTCGGCGGCCGAGATCGCGGCCGCCAAGGTGGCGATCGAGCGGCTGGTGCTGTCGCTCGACGAAGTGAAGACGCGGCGGCTCAAGCCCGATCGCCGCGGCCGCCAGATCGACATGCGCCGCACGCTGCGGGCGAGCCTCAAGGCCGGCGGCGCGGTGATCGATCTCAAATATCTTGGGCCTGCGCCGCAAGCCGCCGCCGATCGTCGCGCTCATCGATATTTCCGGCTCCATGAGCCAATACACGCGCCTGTTCCTGCATTTTCTCCATGCCGTGACGGATGCGCGCAAGCGGGTGTCGACGTTCCTGTTCGGCACGCGCCTCACCAACGTCACCCGGGCGCTCAAGGCCAAGGACCCCGACGAGGCGCTGGCGGCCTGCGCGGCCAGCGTCGCCGACTGGTCGGGCGGCACCCGCATCGCGAGCTCGCTGCATGTGTTCAACAAGCTGTGGGCGCGCCGGGTGCTCACCCAAGGCGCGATCGTGCTCCTCATCACCGATGGGCTCGAGCGCGATCCCGACGATCGCCTGGCGTTCGAGATCGACCGCCTGCACCGGTCCTGCCGGCGGCTCATCTGGCTCAATCCGCTGCTGCGCTTCTCCGGCTTCGAGGCCAAGGCCAAGGGCATCCGCGCCATGCTGCCCCATGTCGACGAATTGCGCCCGATCCACAATCTGGATTCCATGGCGGAGCTGGTGCGCGCGCTGTCGGGGCAGGGCACCGACGCAAAGGCGTGGTTGCGGAAGGTGGCGTGAGGGGCACGATGATGAATAGGAACGAATTCGCACCGATCACTCCCGGCGAGATGCTGAAGGAGGAGTTTTTGACGGAATTCGGGCTCTCGCAGAATCAGCTCGCCAAGGCCGTCGGTATCTCTCCGAACCGGATCGCCGAAATCGTCAACAATCGACGGCGCATCACGGCCGATACCGCGCTTCGGCTGGGCCTCTACTTCGGCAACAGCCCCGAGTTCTGGATGAACCTGCAGACCCACTACGACCTGAAAATGGCGCGGCGCAACCTGAAGCCCGCGGACGCAAAACGCATCAAGGCGCAGCGGGCGGCGTGAATGCCGCAGCTTGCCAAGCCCCACGCTTGTCCCGGCCTCGAGCCGGGACCGTTCCGGGCTCCGCATTTGGAACGGTCCCGGCTCGAGGCCGGGACAAGTTAAAGGGACAATGCCTATATAGTGTGACGAGTAATCCACGACCGAGAGGCACCCATGAGCACGCTGGCGCGCGACGAAGATATCCTCCAGGCGGCCGAGGACTGGCGTAAGGCCGGGCGCGGCGTGGCGCTCGCCACCGTGGTGGAGACCTGGGGCTCGGCGCCGCGGCCGGTCGGCTCGAACCTGATCATCGACGATCAGGGCAACTTCCTGGGCTCGGTCTCGGGCGGCTGCGTCGAAGGCGCGGTGGTGACGGAGGCGCTCGACGTGATCGAGAACGGCAAGCCCAAGACGCTGGAGTTCGGCGTCGCCGACGAGACCGCCTGGAAGGTGGGGCTCTCCTGCGGCGGCACCATCCGGGTCTATCTGGAGAAGGTCGAGTGAAACCCGCGCAGCCGATTTCCGCGAGGCATATTCCAGTGAGGCACAAGTGAAGCTCGCCATCCTGTCGGCGCTCAACGCCGAGCGCGCGGCCCGCCGCGCCGCGATCGTGGTCACCGAGGTCGAGAGCGGCGCGCAGCGCCTGGTCAAGGGCGCCGCGGTGGCCGGCGATCCGCTCAAGGAGCTGTTGGAGAAGCATCTGCGCTCGGGCAAGAGCGGCATGGCGGAGAGCCCGCAAGGCCGCGTCTTCCTGACGGTGTATGTTCCGCCGCCGCGCCTGGTCATCACCGGGGCGGTGCATATCAGCCAGGCGCTGGCCCCGATGGCCAGGCTCGTGGGCTACGACGTCACCATCGTGGATCCGCGCACCGCCTTTGCGAGCCACGAGCGCTTTCCGGAGGTAAAGGTGATCGCCGATTGGCCGGACGCGGCGCTGCCGCCGCTTGCCATCGACCGTTACACCGCCTTCGTGGCGCTCACCCATGATCCCAAGATCGACGATCCGGCGCTGACCCATGCGTTGGCGCGCGACTGCTTCTATATCGGGGCGCTGGGCTCGAAGAAGACCCATGCGCGGCGGCTCGAACGGCTCGCGGCGCAGGGCATGACACAGGCGCAGCTCGCCCGCATCCATTCCCCGATCGGGCTCGCCATCGGGGCGGTCTCGCCGGCCGAGATCGCGGTCGCGATCATCGGCGAGATCACGGCGCGGCTGCGGCTGCCGGCGGGGACGGCGCCATGAAGTTCGGCCAGGTGCCGGTGGCGCAGGCGCAGGGCGGCATCGCGGTCCATTCGATCCGCAAGGCCGGCATGGTGCTCAAGAAGGGAACCGCGATCGGCGCGGCCGAGATCGCGGCGCTGCGCGCCGCCGGCGTCGCCGAGATCGTGGTGGCGCGGCTCGAGCCCGACGATGTGCCCGAGGACGTGGCGGCGGCCGAGATCGCGGCGGCGGCGGCGGGCGAGGGCGCCCGCATCGATCGCGCCTTTACGGGGCGCGCCAACCTGTTCGCCGAGGTGGCGGGCGTGCTGGTGGTCGACAAGGATGCGATCGACCGTCTCAACCTGGTCGACGAATCGATCACCTTCGCGACGCTGCCGGCCTACAAGCCGGTGGTCGCCGGCGAGATGATCGCGACCGTCAAGATCATTCCGTTCGCGGTGGCGCGCTCCGCGCGCGACGGCGCGCTCGCGGTCGCCCGCACGGCGGCGCCTTTGATCCGGATCGCGCCCTACCGCATCGCCAAGGTCGGCGTGGTCTCGACCGTATTGCCCGGCCTCGCCGACAAGGTGGTGGACAAGACCCTGAAGGTGACGGAGGCCCGGCTGGCGCCGACCGGTGCCGTGATCGTGGCGGAGCGCCGGGTGCCGCATGAGCAGGGCGCGCTCGCCAAGGCGATCGACGAGGTCATCAAGCAAGGCGCCGAGCTCGTCATCGTGTTCGGCGCGTCCGCGATCGCCGACCGGCGCGATGTGATTCCGGCGGCGGTCGAGGCCATCGGCGGGCGCATCGAGCATTTCGGCATGCCGGTCGATCCCGGCAATCTGCTCCTGGTCGGCGCCGTCCGGGGCCTGCCGGTGGTCGGTGCGCCGGGCTGCGCGCGCTCGCCCAAGGAGAACGGATTCGATTGGGTGCTCATGCGCTTGCTGGCCGGCCTCGAAGTGCCGCGCGAAGCCATTACCGGCATGGGGGTGGGCGGCCTGTTGATGGAGATCGTGACCCGGCCGCAGCCGCGCGACGAGCCGGTCGCGGCCGGCGCGCAATCGATCGCCGCGATCGTGCTGGCGGCCGGCCGCTCGACCCGCATGGGCGGGCCCAACAAGCTCGTCGCCGAGATCGGCGGCAAGCCGTTGGTGCGCATCGCCGCCGAGCAGGCCTTGGCGTCACGCGCCAAGCCGGTGATCGTGGTGACCGGCCACCAGCGCGAACGGGTCGAGGCGGCACTCGCCGGCCTGCCGGTGCGGCTGGTGCACAATCCCGACTTCGCCCAAGGTCTCGGCACCTCGGTGCGCACCGGCATCGCGGCGGTGCCGGCGAGCCAGGACGGCGCCGTCATTTGCCTGGGCGACATGCCGCAGGTCGATGCCGAGCTGATCAATCGATTGATCACCGCCTTCGCGCCCGAGCAGGGCGCGCTGGCGGTGATCCCGACCATCGCGGGCAAGCGCGGCAATCCGGTGCTGTGGTCGCGCCGGTTCTTTCCCGACCTGATGGGGCTCGAAGGCGATGTCGGGGCGCGCAACCTGATCGGCCGCTATGGCGAGGCCGTGATCGAGGTGCCGGTCACCGGCAAGGCCGCGCTCACCGACATCGACACCCAGGAAGCGCTCGACGGCATCAAGGCGGAGATCGAGGGCGGGTAGATAGAGCCCGCTGCCGCTTAGAATTTCGCGCCGACATACTCGTCGAGCCGGTCCAACGTCTCCGCCCAGCCCGCCCGCGCGGCCTTGCGCTCGCGCTTGGCCGCGTCCTTCGCCGCAGCCGCGGCCGGCTCGAGCACTTGCCGGACCGTGAGCTTCGTCTTGCCGTGCAGATCGGCGAAGGTGACGGTGGTGAGGATCACGGTGTCGATGGGCCAATCCGGAATCATCGGATGGGCGGCCTTCCGGCCGCCGGCATCGACGAACCACAAAGCGAATACCAGTCGCTCCGGCGCGACGAACTCGCGGTAGGTTCCCTTGATCCACACTTCGGTGCCGTCGCTGACGCGGTGACAGAAGTGCAGGGCGCCGCCCGGCCGCGGATCGATCCGGCAGAACGGGATTGCGACGTCACGCGGGGCGAACCATTGCGCGAAGTGCTCCGCCTCGGTCCAGACCTTGAAGACGAGGTCGCGCGGCGCCTCCACGGTGCGGACGAAATTCAGATCGGCGGCGTCTTCGGTCCGGGTGGGCTCATTTGCCATGCTTGGCTCCCTTTTCGGCCAGGGTCTTGACATAGGCTTCCATGCGATCGAGGCGCTGCTCCCAGACCATGCGTTGCTGCCCGATCCAGCGCTCGATGGTCGAGAACGCGGCCGGCTCCAAACGGCAGGTGCGCACGCGCCCGGACTTTTCCGAGCGGACGAGGCGGCTCAATTCCAGCACCTGCAGGTGCTGCAGGACCGTCGGCAGCGCCATCGACAGCGGCTTGGCGAGCTCGCCGACCGAGGCCGGGCCGCGGGAGAGCCGCGCCACGATGGCGCGCCGGGTCGGATCCGCGAGGGCATGAAACACGCGGTCGAGGGCGAGGTTATTGTTAGTCATATGGCTAAGTATATCGAAGGCCGACGCGCCGTCAATGATATTTCGCAAATTGCCTAACTATCGGGTGGGTCAATTCTCGAACGCGGCGAGCTGCTGGTCGAGCGCGTGAGCTCCTGCTTCGATTCGGGCGAATCCGAAGCCGGCCTGGGCGGAGCCGAGAGCGCCCGGCAGATTGCCGTGCGCGCCGCGTGTCGGCGCGCCTGCCGCAGGAAACCGCGAGATCGCGCTGCCGGCCGGCATTGCCGGGGTCGGACCGGAAGTCCGACGTGGCCTTCGCTTGGCGTTCACCAAGTCGCAACGCTTGGACGGTACAGTCGGCGGTTCCTCGGGGGAGGGGTTTTGATGAACGGCTTCCGGTCGGCTTCGGCCCGCATGATGGTTGCAAGCCTCATTTTCACCAGTTGTGCCACCACCAGTTTCCTCGGCACCGAGACGGCGCGGGCTGCCGGCGCGCTCGCGATCGGGACCTGCGGGGCCTATGGGCTGGCCTACGATTTTCCCCAGCTCGAGGCCGCCAACGCGGCCGCGCTCGGCCAATGCTCGGGCGACTGCAAGGTCGCGGCTCCGATGCGGGGCAACTGCGCCGCACTTTCGGTCGACATGCGCAATGCCTGCGGGGCCTTCGGCTACGCCGCCGCGCCCCGGCTCGGGCTCGCGCAGAATACGGCGCTGAAATATTGCTATCGCAACGGCGGGAAGGATTGCGTGATCCGCGCCTGGGTCTGCGATTCCAAGGGCTGAACCAGACGTCGTTCACAGCCGGTACACGAACCCCAGAATACGACTGTAAATCGATTTTCTGTTCCGCTAGGCTCGTTTTGCGCGAGCGGCGGGGCGGCGATGACGGACGCGGTAATCCCGGACGGACGGGTCGGTTCGATCTTCGAGCCACGCTTCCCGATATTCGGCGCGCTCGCCGATCGCTTTGCCGCCGAGGACGACCGCCGCTTCCTCTGGCTGCCGGTCTTTTTCGGCGCCGGGATCGGGGCCTATTTTGCGCTGACCCTCGAGCCTCCGCTGTGGCCCGCCATCGCGGCGGCGGCCGCCGGCATCGGCCTGGTGCTGCTGCTGCGCCGGCAGGCGGGATGGTGCGAAGCGGCGCTGGCATTCGCCGCCTTGGCGGCCGGCTTTGCGCTGATGCGGGAGACCGCCTGGGAGCGCCAGGCGCCGATGCTGCAGCGCCATCTCGGGCCGATCGCCGTCACCGGGCGGGTGGTCGATATCGAGCAGGTGGAGAAGGGCTGGCGCATCGTCATCGATGCCGACCCGTTGCCCGGCCTCGATGCCGGCGATCAGCCGCGCCATCTGCGTGTGCACATCCCTAAGAATAGCGACGAGCTCAATCCCGGCGACCGCGTCAGCCTCAAGGCCATGCTTTATCCGGTGCCGGCCCAGGTCTTGCCGGGCGGGCGCGACCTGCAGCGCGAGCTTTATTTCGCCGAGATCGGCGGCGTCGGATACAGCTTCGGCGCCGCCCGCCGGATCGTCGCGCCGGAAGCGGCCGGGGGAGGACCATCCGAACGCGAGGGTGGCTGGCGCGAGCGTCTGCGGCGCCTGCGCACCGAGATGTCGCGGCGGATCCTCGCGGTGCTTCCCGGCCCGACCGGCGGTATCGCCTCCGCGCTGATTACGGGCAAGCGCGGCGCGATCCCGGAGGAGGTCAAGCAGGACTTCCGCGATTCCGGACTGTCGCATCTCCTGTCGATCGCCGGGCTGCATCTGGGCCTGGTCGGCGCCTTCGTGTTCTTCGTCGTGCGCGGCGGTCTGGCGCTCTTCCCGCCGATCGCGCTGCGCTATCCGATCAAGAAGATCGCCGCCGGCGTCGCGCTCGTGGTGCTGACCTGCTATTTGTTGCTCTCGGGCGCGGCGATCCCGACGCAACGCGCCTTCGTCATGACCGGCCTCGCCTTCCTGGCGATCATCATGGACCGGCTGCGGATCTCGATGCGGGTCTGCGCGATCGCAGCCGTGCTCGTGCTGGTCACGGACCCGGCGAGCCTCGTCGGCGTCAGCTTTCAGATGTCGTTTGGCGCAGTCGTTTTGCTGATTGCCGTGTATGAGACTTACGGAGCGCGGCTCGGCCATTGGCTGCACGGCCGCTCGGTGGCGGGGCAGGCGCTCGGGTATTGCGGCGGCGTCGTGGTCGCGACCTTGGTGACGACGCTCGGTACCGCGCCGTTCTCGATCTACCACTTCCATCATCTCGCCCTCTATGCGCCGCTCGCCAATTTCATCGCCGTGCCGCTGAGCGCGATGTGGACGCTGCCCTGTGGCGTCGTGGCCTGCCTGTTGATGCCGTTCGGCCTGGAGCGGCTGGCGCTGGTGCCCATGGGGTGGGGGATCGACGCGACGATCTGGGTGGCGCATCGCGTCTCGGCGCTGCCCGGCGACGTCTGGGCGATGCCGCGACTGCCGGCGGCGGGGCTGCTCATGATCTCGCTCGGGGGGCTGTGGCTGTGCTTGTGGCGCGGCAAGTGGCGGCGCTGGGGCATGGTGCCGATCATCGCGGGCTTTGCCAGCATGTGGCTCACCCGCCTGCCCGACGTCGTGATTGCCGACAACGGGCGCTTTGTCGCCGCGCGGGCGGGCGACGGCCGTTATTTCGTCGCCGCCGACAAGGGCGAGAAGATCGTGCGCTCGATCTTCGGCGGGGAAACCGGCGCGGAGCTGGCGGCCTGGCCGGCCGCGGGTCGCGGGGCGCCGAACGGGCTCGACTGCGCCGGGGAATTGTGCCGCTACAGCGCCCGCGGCCGCCAGGTCGCGATCGTCACCGGAAAATCGGCACTGCCGGTCAAATGCGGCGGGATCGACGCGATCGTCGCCCAAGTGCCCGCCGGCTTCCGCTGCCGCTCATTGGTGCCGGTCGTCGACAGCATCGACTCCTGGCGGCGCGGCGCGGTCGCGCTGTGGCTCGACCAGGACGGCATTGCGGTCGAAAGCGCGAACGAAAGCCGCGGCGACCGCCCCTGGGTCCCGCAGCCGCGCCGCAAGCCGCCGGCGCCGGAAATCACCCCACGCAGTTGAGCCCCATGGCGCCGCGACCAACCCCTTGCGCGGGTCGTCGCGAAGGCGTACAAAACGACTGACTGGTCAGTCAGTTTTTGGGGTCGGCATGGCCGAGATCGCAACCAGCAGCCGCAAGAGCAAAGCGAGGCGCCCGCGCCGGACCGTGGCGGGGCCGCGCGCCGATCGGCGCGCCGAGCGGCGGCAGGCGATCCTGGCGGCGGCGCTGAAGGAGTTCTCCGCCCGCGGATTTGCGGCCGCCCGGCTCGACGATATCGCGGACGCGGCCGGCATCGCCAAGGGCACGATCTACCTCTACTTCCGCGACAAGGAGGCGCTGTTCCAGGACCTGATCCTGTCCGAGATGGGCCCGGTGGTGGCGACGCTGGAAACCGCGCTCGCCGTCGACCTGCCGGTGCGGGCGGTGGCGGAGCGGGCGGTCGAGCTGTTCGTGCGCGAGATCTACGGCACCAGCCGCCGGGAGATCATAAGGCTCATCCTGAGCGAGGGGCCGCGCTTTCCGCAACTGGCCGATTTCTACTATCGCGAGGTGCTCTCGCGCATCATCGCGGCGGTGCGGGCGCTCTTGCGGCGCGCGCTCGAGCGCGGCGAGTTGCGCAACGACGCCATCATCCGGTTCCCGCAATTGCTGGGTGCCCCCGGCATCGTGGCCATCATCTGGAGCGGCCTGTTCGAGCGGCAGGATCCGCTCGACGTGGCCGGCTTGATGCGCGCCCATCTCGATCTTCTGTTCGGCGAAGGGACGGCGACATGATCACGCGCTGTGGTGCCACCCTGCTCGCGGTCGCGCTTCTCTTGAGCGGATGCGCTCCCGGCAATGATGCGACCTTCCAGGGCTGGATCGAGGCCGACCTCATCTTCGTCAGCCCCGACGAGACCGGCCGGGTGGAGACGCTCGCGGTGCAGGAGGGCGATCAGGTCGCGACCGGCGCGCCGCTGTTCAGCGTGGATGCCGATCTGCAGAAGGCCGACCTGCAGATGCAGGAAGCGGCCCTGAAGAATGCCCAGCAGGCCTACGACCGGGCGCGCGATCTGCTCAAGACCCAGGCCGGCACGCAAAAGACCTTCGAGGACGCGGAAGCGACGCTGCGCACCGCCCAGGCGCGGGTCAACTCCTCGCAGACGCGGCTCGACCGCCGCAAGGTCGCGAGCCCGGTGACCGGCAGCGTCGAGCAGGTCTATTTCCGCGTCGGCGAGATGGTTCCGGCCGGCAAGCCGGTGGTGGCGCTGTTGCCGCCGGGAAATCTGAAGGTGCGCTTCTTCGTCAATGAGGCGGTTCTGCCGAGCATCAAGCTCGGCGACGCCGTGAAGGTTCAATGCGACGGCTGCGCCGCCGATCTCACCGCCACCGTGAGCTTCATGTCGCGCAGCTCGGAATTCACGCCGCCGGTCATCTACTCGACCGAGGAGCGCTCCAAGCTCGTCTTCATGATCGAGGCGCGCCCGCAACGCCCGGATCGACTGCGCGTCGGCCAGCCGGTGAGCGTCGCGCTGGTGCCGGCGGAGGCAAAGCCGCAGGTGCAGCGGTGACGGCGGCGCCCGACATCGCGATCGACGTCGAGGGTCTGACCAAGTCGTTCGACGGCCGCACCGTCGTGCGCAACCTGTCCATGCGGGTCAAGCGCGGCACCATCTACGGGTTCCTGGGTCCCAACGGCTCCGGCAAGACCACGACTATCCGCATGCTGTGCGGTCTGCTCACCCCCGACCAGGGCCGCGGCACCTGTCTGGGCTTCGACATCATCACGCAGTCCGATCAGATCAAGCACTATGTGGGTTATATGACCCAGCGCTTCAGCCTGTACCAGGACCTTTCGGTGCGGGAGAATCTCGAGTTCGTCGCGCGTCTCTACGGCCTGCGCAATCCGGCCAAGGCGGCGCGCGCGATGATCGAGCGGATCGGGCTCGGCGGCCGCGAGGAGCAGCT
Organism: uncultured Alphaproteobacteria bacterium; assembly: GCA_963744275.1. GTDB lineage: Bacteria > Pseudomonadota > Alphaproteobacteria > Rhizobiales > Xanthobacteraceae > VAZQ01. Next base: position 67,113 of record CAVUSX010000004.1, on the reverse strand, counting down.
CGCGGGCGAATTGTCCGGCGGATGGAAGCAGCGCCTGGCGCTCGGCGCCTGCACGCTGCCGAGCCCGCAGCTGCTGCTGCTCGACGAGCCGACCGCGGGCGTCGATCCGAAGGCGCGCCGCGAGTTCTGGGGCGAGATTCACGGCCTCGCCAGCGAGGGCCTCACCGTGCTGGTCTCGACCCACTACATGGACGAGGCCGAGCGCTGCCACGAGATCGCTTACATCGCCTATGGGGACCTGCTGGTGCACGGCACGGTCGAGCAGGTGATCGCGGCCTCGCATCTGACCACCTATGCGGTCAGCACCGCCGACGGCGCCGGCCTCGCCAAATTCGCCGATGAGCTTGGCGCCCGCCCGGGCGTCGACATGGTGGCGCCGTTCGGGACCAGCCTGCACGTGTCGGGGCGCGATCAGGCCGCGCTCGACGCCGCCATTGCGCCCGATCGCAACCGGCCCGGGCTCGTACTGGACGGCCTCGCAGCCCACCCTGGAGGACGTCTTCATCGATCTCATGGGCAAGTCGCGGGACAATTTCCAATGACGGAAGTTTCAGTGACCGAAGCTCCGATCGCGCCAGCGCCGACGACGCCGACGCGCGTCCCGATCCGCGGCGGCTTCTGGCTGCGCACGGCGGCGATGCTGATCAAGGAGTTCATCCAGCTGCGGCGGGACCGCGTGTCGTTCGCCATGATCATCATGATTCCGCTGGTCCAGCTCATGCTGTTCGGCTACGCCATCAACACCAATCCGCGCCATCTGCCGACCGCGGTGCTGCTGCAGGAGGACAGCGACCTCGGCCGCTCGATCCTCGAGGCGCTGAAGAACACCGAATATTTCGAGGTCACCCATCAGGTGACGAGCGAGGCGGAGTTCGACCGGTTGCTGGCTTCGGGCAGCGTTCTGTTCGCCATCGAGATCCCGGCGAACTTCGAGCGCGCGGTGCGCCGCGGCGATCGCCCGGCGCTGCTGGTCGCCGCCGATGCGACCGATCCGGTGGCGGCCGGCTCCGCCATGTCGGCGCTCGGTCAGCTGGTCTCGACCGCGCTCCAGCACGATCGCGACGTTCCCGACGCCGGTCCCGCGGCCTTCGAGATCCGCACCCATGCCCGCTACAACCCGGCCGGCACCACCGCGCTCAACATCGTGCCCGGGCTGGTCGGCACCATCCTCACCATGACCATGCTGATCTTCACGGCGCTCTCGGTCACGCGCGAGATCGAGCGCGGCACCATGGAGAGCCTGCTCGCCATGCCGATCACCCCGATCGAGATCATGCTGGGCAAGATCGTGCCCTATATCATGGTCGGATTCGTGCAGGCGAGCCTGATCATCGGCATCGGCATCGCCCTGTTCGGCGTTCCGCTGGTCGGCAACCTGGCGCTCCTGGCCGCGCTCAGCACGCTGTTCATCAGCACCAACCTGGCGATCGGCTACACGTTCTCGACGCTGGCGCAAAACCAGCTGCAGGCCATGCAGATGTCGATGATGTTCTTCCTGCCGAACATTCTCCTGTCCGGCTTCATGTTTCCGTTCGCCGGCATGCCGCGATGGGCGCAGTGGATCGGCGAGACGCTGCCGCTCACCCATTATCTGCGCATCGTGCGCGCGATCATGCTCAAGGGCTCGACGCTGGCCGATCTCCAGTTCGACACGCTGGCGCTCACCGGCTTGATGCTGATCGCCATGACGGTCGCGGTGACGCGCTTCCGCCGCACGCTCGATTGAGCGCCCGGCTGGCGCCCGGGGTGCTGCTTGATGAATGCTGCTTGATTGCCCGTCGCGCGCCGCATCCGCGCCGTCTTGCCGGCTGACAATCCTCATCCGCGTCTTTAAGCTTCAGGCGGGACGAGGTTTTCCGGGGGGCGGTCGCCGTGTCGCGCATTTTCTTGAGCCATTCGAGCGATGACAATCCGGCGGCGCTGGCGCTGCGCGATTGGCTCAAGGGCGAAGGCTGGGACGACGTCTTTCTCGACCTCGATCCCGAGCGCGGCATCAAGGCGGGCGAGCGCTGGGAAGAGGCGCTGCGCGACGCGGCGGATCGCTGCGAGGCGGTGCTGTTCCTGGTGTCGCGCGCGTGGCTCGGCTCGGAATGGTGCCGGGACGAGTTCCGGCTGGTGCGCCACCTGCGCAAGCGCCTGTTCGGCATCATGATCGAGGACATCGCGCCGGGCCAGCTGCCGGTGGTCATGACACGGGAATGGCAGCTGGTGAGCATCGCAGCCGTCGGGGAGACGAGGACGTTCTCGGTCGTGCTGCCGCGGACGAGCCAGACCGTCGATGTCGCCTTCGGGGCCGATGGTCTTCGCCGGCTCAAGCTCGGGCTGCAGACCGCCAGGCTCGATGCCCGGCACTTCGACTGGCCGCCCGACAGCGATCCGGATCGGCCACCCTATCGCGGCCTGCGGCCGCTCGAGGCCGACGATGCCGGCATTTTCTTCGGTCGTGACGGCCAGATCGCCGACACGCTCGATACGCTGCGCGGCTTGCGGGATGCGGCGCCGCCGCGCCTGTTGGTCATCCTCGGCGCCTCCGGGGCCGGCAAATCGTCGTTCCTGCGGGCGGGCCTGTTTCCGCGGCTCCTGCGCGACGACCAGACCTTCCTGCCGCTGCCGATCGTGCGGCCGGAGCGGGCCGCGATCTCCGGGGTGACCGGTCTCCTGAGCGCGCTCGAAGGCGCCTGCGCGGCGGCCCGCATCAAGGTGCCGCGCGCCGAGCTGCGCGCCGCCATCCGTGGGCGGCGCCGCCAAGCTCAGGCCCATCCTGCAAGACATCGCCGCCAAGGGCGCGCCGGTCGAACCGGCTCCCGGCGTGAAGCCGCGGTTGCCGGTGCTGGTGCTCTCGATCGACCAGGGCGAGGAGCTGTTCCTCGCCGAGGCGCAGGGCGAGGCGCAGCCCTTCCTCGCCTTGCTGCGTGACTTGCTGATCGAAGACACTCCCGCCGTCATCGCGGTCTTCACGATCCGGTCGGACAACTACGAACGCCTGCAGCTCGCCAAGGCGCTGGAAGGCGTGCGCCAGCAGACCTACAGCCTGCCGCCGGTGCCGAAGGGCTCCTATGCCGAGCTGATCAAGGGGCCGGCGCGACGGCTGGACGACACGGCGCGCGCGCTCAAGATCGAGGATGCCTTGGTCGAGGCGCTGCTCGCCGACATCGAGGCCGGCGGCGCCACCGATGCGCTGCCGCTGCTCGCCTTCACGCTCGAGCGCCTCTACGGCGAGTACCACGCCGGCGGGCAACTCAAGCTCGCGCACTACAATGAGCTCGGACGGGTGAAGGGTTCGATCGAGGCCGCGGTCGAGCGCGCCTTCAAGGCCGCCGATGCGGATCCGACGATCGCGCAGGACCGCCTGGCGCGGCTGGCGCTGCTGCGCCGCGGCCTCATTCCCTGGCTGGCCGGCATCGATCCGGATACCGGTGCCCCGCGCCGCCGCGTGGCCCGGCTGTCGGAGATTCCCTCCGAGGCGCGGCCGTTGATCCAGCATTTCGTCGAGCAACGGCTGCTCTCGACCGACGTCGCCAAGGACACGGGCGAGAAAACCATCGAGCCCGCGCACGAGGCGCTGCTGCGGCAATGGGGCCTGCTGCAGGGCTGGCTGGCGGACGATGCCGGGCTCCTCAGCGTGATGGACGGCGTCAAGCGTGGGAGCCGCGATTGGGCGGCGAACGGCAAGAATGCCGCCTGGCTCGCGCACACGACCGGCCGGCTGGAGGCGGCGGAACGGCTGAGCGAGCGGCCCGACCTCGCCGCCAACCTGGAGCCCACCGATCGCGCTTACCTGGCGGAGTGCCGCAAGAAGGAGGCGGCGGCCCGCGCCCAGGGCGCGGCGCGTGCAGGTCGTCGTCTACTCGTTGCTGGTGGGCATCATCGCCGGCCTCGTCGGCTGGATCAATCAGGCCTTCATCAAGGAGCAGCTGAACTGGTTCTTCATCATGCGGCCCTACATGATGGCGAACATCCGACCCTATGTGCTCAGCGCGCAGGCCGAGCATGCGCTCGAGCCGCAGGCGAGCTTCCACGAATGCGCCCAGGATTGTCCGGAGATGATCGTCGTGCCGGCCGGCGATTTCACCATGGGATCGCCTCCGACCGAAAAGGGCCGCTTTCCCAACGAGGGGCCGCAGCAGCACGTCACGATCGCGAGGCCGTTCGCGGTGTCGCGGTTCGATGTGACGTTCGCGGACTGGGACGCCTGTGTCTCGGTGGGGGCCTGCCCGGCGGCCGGCGACGGCGGCTACGGCCGCGGCACCAAGCCGGTCATCAACGTCTCCTGGGACGATGCGCAGCAATATGTGGCCTGGCTCTCCCGAATGACCGAGCGGCCGTACCGTCTGCTGACCGAGGCCGAATGGGAATATGCGGCGCGCGCCGGCACCACCAGCCCCTATCCCTGGGGCGACGACATCGGCAGCGGGAATGCCGATTGCAAGGGGTGCGGAAGCAAGTGGGACAACCGGGAAACCTCGGCGGTCGGATCGTTCAAGCCGAACAATTTCGGCCTCTACGATATGAACGGCGACGTGTGGCAGTGGGTGCAGGATTGCTATCACAGCACCTATAGCGGGATGCCGACGGATGGCTCGGTCTGGAGCAGCGGCGACTGCAAGTTCCGTGACCTTCGCGGCAGCTCCTGGCGCAGCGACCCGCAATACCTGCGCTCGGCCAACCGCCTTTGGCTCGCCCCCGACAGCCGGCACGACGACATCGGGTTCCGTATCGGGCGAACGCTCGCGGCCGACGGTGGTCGCTGATTGCCGAAACGTCGTTGCGGCACCGCAATTCACCTCGGCACATAGAACACGCCGAGCGAGGAGCGCCGATCGATGCGGTAGTCGCGATCGATCGCGTACAGGAGCTCGTCCGTGAAATCGCAGAATTTTCGGCGGATCGTGCGATATGCTGCAGCCTGCGACCGCCGGACCGTCGCAGATTTCGGCACGCAGCTGCACGACGGCGAATTCGTGCGCGGCGACGCGCGCGAGGAGCGGGCGCTGGTCGAGCCGGCCGGCCAGGATATTCTGACGCGAGTTGAACGGATCGAGCCCGAACGGCTGGCCGGCGCGGTAGCACAGCAACATGCTTTCGCAGATCGCCGCGCCATGCCGGCCCGAAACGTAAGCCGCATCGGCCAGGAAGGATCGTTGCGCATCCCGGTCGGCCTCCAGCATGCGATCGAGGTGATAGGCCTGCGTGAACGCGTGCGGAACGCGCGCCATGATCGGCAGGCTGATCACGAGCGGCACGAGCGCGAGCAGCGCGCACGCGCCGATGCCGGCCGGGTTCGCTCGGCAGGGCTCATGGACCAGGACACCGGCTGCGATCGCCAGGAAGACCGCCGCATCCTGCAGCATATTATAGGACGCGCCCTCGAAGCCGGACAGCAATGCGCCGCCGACGAGCGCGGCGATGCCGTAGACCGCCAGCACCAGTCGATCACGGCTGAAGAGCCGCCCCGAAAACCAGAGGATCAGCATGATCGGAGCCGCAAAGATCGCCAGAAATCGCAGCGAATGCAGCTCCACGCTCCCCCAGGCGAAGACGCGGGGTTGCAGGACGTGGCCCAGAAAGTTGCCGCCGGCGCCGAGCACGGTCAATCCCCAGAAGCTGACGGCGAGACCCGCACAGGCGGCCAGCCAGAACGGCAGCCGGCCCCTGGAGCGGATGGCGAGATCGAGCGTGATGGCGATCGGGATCGCCACCAGATTGTGCTTGGTGAAGCCTGCCAGCACGACCAAGACGGCCGTCGCCAGCAGACGTGCGCGGCCGGCCGGCCCCGCGAGGTAGACCACGAAGCCGGCCAGCATGATGGCTTCCGCCAAGGTCTGCGGGTCGTCCACCGCGACCCAATCGGGCGCCGCCAGGTAGCAAAACCCGAGCGCGCATGCGCCGGCGAAGAGCGCAGCGGTCCGATTGGCGCCGAGCCGCGCGGTGGCCATGGCGGCGAGCCCGCCGACCGCAGCGAAGGAGAGGAGCGCGACCAAGCGGCCGCTCAACAGGAGATCACCGACCACGCGATCGAGCGCGCCCACCACCAGGAACGAGACCGGCGGATAATTGTTCACCCGCCACAGATTGTCGTCGTAGACCACCGCGCCGGAAAGGAAGCGCTGCGTGTTGTAGACGTTCCAGCCTTCGTTGTAGTTTCTTTCGAAGATAAACGGAACGGCAATCAGGTTCGGCAGGACGAGGAGCAGGGCGCCCGCCAGCACGAAGATGGCGAACGCCCACAGGGCGCCGCCGCCGAGCAACGATCGCGGCACCGGCGGAGCATTCTGGCCGTCGGAATCGCTCATTGCCCTACTCTCCGGGTCGCGGCAGGCGACCCAAGATGAAAGTGCGGCCGCGCGCAATCATGCGAAAGGGCGGCAGCAGGCCCGGATCGAACCGTTCCGGATGGAGCACCAGCACGAAATCGTAGCTGCCGGCATCCTCGACCGTCGGCGTGGACGTGCTCAGGCTGGCGAAAGCCGGCTTGTAGCTCAATATCTGATGATCGCTGTCGGCAAACAGCGTGGGTATCAAGGCGCCCCGCTGCGTCACCGCCATGGCCGCCACATGGCCGAGCGGCGGATGGTCGTAGAGACTGATCCGGCCCGGCTCCGCCTCGAGCGGCAGCAGCTTGGCGCCGGGGGGCAGCAACGCGAATGCGGTCCGGTACTCGGCATAATCGGGCTGCCATCGCGGCCCATTGCGGGTAGAGAAAACCCAGGCGCAGCGCGAGCAGGCCGCAAACCAGGACGGTGACGCGATTCCGCCAGGGGTCCGCCGGATCGCGCCACGCGGTGCTGGCGATCAAGAGCAACATGATGCAGGGCGGCAGGCGATAATCCACAAAGGTCCCTTGCCCGAGCCGATGCGGCAGCGCCAGAAAGGCGATGGTCAGGCAGGCGAGGGGCCAGCGCATCTGCGCCGCGATGCCGACCCGGGGAGCGATCAGGATTGCGCCGGCCGCCACCGCGAACAAGCACAGCCCGTCGAAAATCGGGTCACTGAAGCCCAGAAGCGAGCCGAGCGCCGCCACCTTCTCCTGCCAGCCGTCCGCATCGAACGGCACGAAAGCGGCGCTCTCGTGCGGCATGGCGAAGAGATAAAGCGCGGCCGGCACCGCCAGGTGGAGGAGGTCCCGGCCCGAGGCGACGAGCGCGCGCGGCGAGAGTTCGCGGCGCCGTCGCGACGCCGCAATGCCGGCCCAGCAACTCACGACCAGGAGCGCATAGATGCAAAAGGCGAAGAGGTGCGCCAGCAGCGCGACCGCGGCCAGCAGGCCGAGAATTGGGATCGCAACCGCCCGCTGGCGCCAGCGCAGCCACAGCGCGAACACCCAAAGCACCCAGCCCAGGCCAAAACAAAAATTGACGAAGCCGAACAGCAACGGCCCCGTATAGGCAAAGAGCGCTGCCGCCAGCGGCAGGCGGCCGCAGCGGCCGAACAAGGCGTGGTGCAGCGCCAGCGTTCCGAGAAAAAGCTGGCCCACCGTCAGCGCCAGGAAGATGCGGATGCTGAGATCGATCGAGAGCAGACCGTGGAGCAGAAAGACCGCTCCCTCCAGGGCGAGATTCGGAATGAGCCGCCAGTGCGCCTCGTAGTAGCTCTCCATACCGGGCGCCGCATCCCCGAACAGGAGATGCTGGCGCGCGATGTGATCGGGCAGGTCGTAGAGCGGAATCGTGTCGAAAACGAAGAACGGCGCGACCAGGACGAGGACGACGGCGCCGTACAGCAGCGCATCGGCGCGCCGGACCAGGAACGTGGTCGAGCCGGCCGCGACGCGCTGCATGAGATCGTGCGTCGGCATGGGCACGCTCTACGGGGTTGCCGCCGCGCGACGGTGGACCACCGCGATGTCGTCGCCATAGATCCGTTGCCATCCCGGCAAATGGTCGAGCAGCGCCACGCGCGGGTCATGCGGGTCGAGCAGGGTCCAGACGATGCGGTACTGGTCGAGAAGATCGGGCAGCGCCGCCACATCGGCGTAACGGCGCAAGAAACGGTCGCCATAGACGTCGGCGCGGCCGTCGACGAAGGGGGCGATGCCGTTGAATATGAGATAGCCGCCGAATTCATAATCATTGAAGACGGCTCCCGCCACCTGCTGCTGCTCGACGAAAGCGACGGCCGCGGTCGGGGCGAAGCGGTGGTTCTGGTTGTCGATGCGAAGGCGCACGAAGGCGGTGCCGACAACGATCACGACCAGGGCCGCCACTGCGACGCCTCCGGGGCGCGCAGGCTTTGCGAGCGCGCTTGCGAAGCCGCGCAGGCGGGGATCGCCGGCGCTCCCGAGCTGCATCGCCAAGGCAGGAGCGATCAGCAGCGGCGCGATCAGGCCCAGGACCTCGGCGAAGCGCTGGTGCGCGAGCGCCATGTGCAAGAGGACGAACAGGATGACGATGCGTGCGATCGGCAGCCGCAATCCGAAGGACAAGATTCCAAGAAGCCCGAGCAACATCCACAGCTCGAGCGGCTGGAGCGTTTGGAAATCCGGGCTCTTCCATTCGCCGATCATCGCGCCCGCGAAACTCGACTGCATGATGGTGAACGGCAGCATCAAGCCCTGGATGCCGTTGGGCGTGATGAGCGCGGCCATGAGCGCGGCCAAGAGGAATCCTCCCCAGCCGCGCAGAGCCGTCATGAACCGCAGCCGATCGGGCGCATCGAGAAGCGCTTCACCCGCCAGCAGGGCCGCCAGGGCGAGAGCGAGCATGTAGCCGCCGTGGAGATTTGCCCACAGCACGATGATGGCTGCGAGCAGCACCGAGGGGATACGCTCCTCCGAGCGTCTGCGATCCAGGAGGGCGAACCAGATCACCAGCAGGGGCAGGCCGAAGACGTGCGGCCGCGCGTGCAGATGCGCGAGGCACAGGCCCCAGGCGCCCAGCACCAGTGGGATCACATAGAGGGGGGCGAGGAAGCGCAGCAGAAAACGCGTGAGCAGCGCGAGCGCGGCGGCGAAGACGAGGCCGGTCATGACCACCAGACCGGCCCAGCCGAGATGATCGTACACCAGCGCGATCACCACCTCGGCCAGCCACTCGTGCGCGACCCAGGGCGCACCCGGCATGGAGTTCGAGAAGACGTCGCGGTGGGGAATTGCGCGATGCTCGATGATCCAGTTTCCGGCTGCGACGTGCCAGAACGGATCCTGGTCGGTCAGAACCGGGTGGGCGAGCGCGAGCGTGCTGAGGAACGCTGCCAGATAAACCAATAGCGCCAAGGATATGCGCAAGCCGCCGCGATCGGCGCCGGCGCTCATCTGGCACCCCTTTGGGCGGCCGATTGCTCGAGCAAAACGCTGAAGTTGTTGACAAATTCCACAGTTTGATCCAGGGTAAACCAACCACGTGTACACAATCGGGCGTGGGGATAGCAACGCCAGGGGACCTGCCATGAAAAACAAATACGTTGTCGCCATCTTCCTGCTGGCCATGGGTTTGGGAATCGCGTTTGTCGTGACGGCTGCTTCAGTGGGCGCCAACGCAGCGAACTGACGCGCCATGACGAACAAACACGTTGTTGCCATCTTGCTGCTAGCCATGGGTTTGGCGATCGCGTTTGTCGTGACGGCTGCTTCTATCGCCGCCCCCGCGCCGAACTGACGCGCATGAAGAACAAATACGATGTTTCCCTTCTTCTGCTGGCCATAGGTTTGGCGGTTGCTTTGGTCGTGACCGCCAGCTCCTTTGCCGGCGCCCTGGACAATTGAACCGACAACTGACCCGGAACGGACGCGCCATGAAAAACAAGTATGTGGTTTCGCTCTTCCTGCTGGCGATGGGCCTCGGAATCGCTTTCGTGGTCACGGCCGCTTCCGTCGCCAATTCCGCGGTGAACTGACGCGATCCTGGTCGCTCGCTGGCGACCGCACTGGCGCCGCCTGAACGTGTGCCGCGTGAAACAGCGCCGCTCGAAAGAGCGTCGATTGCGGGCTCGCCTCCACCGTGAATTTCCACCGTGAATGAAGCCGTGAGCTGGAGCTCTCCCGACCCCATCCTGGTCGAGGTATTGCGCGGCGAGATGGTGGAGAGCCGTCACTGCGGCGCCTATGCGGTCGTCGATGCCGCCGGTGGCGTCGTGCTGGCGCAAGGCGATGTCGAGCATCCGGTCTATGCGCGCTCCGCCATCAAGCCGTTGCAGGCGTTGCCATTGGTCGAAACCGGCGCCGCCGCGCGTTATGGCCTCAGCCGCAAGGAAATCGCGCTGGCCTGCGCCTCCCACAACGGCACGCCGGCGGTGGTCGATGCCGTCGAGGCTTGGCTCGACCGGATCGGGCTCTCGCGCGACGATCTCGAATGCGGCGCCGATCCGCCCATCGATTCGGCGGCCGCGCAGGCGCTGGTGCGCGCCGGCCAATTGCCGTCAGCCCTCCACAACAACTGCTCGGGCAAGCATGCCGGGTTCCTGACCACGGCCAGCCATTGCGGGGAGCCGACGCGCGGCTACATCGGGGCGCAACATCCGGTCCAGCGGCGGGTGCTGGCGACACTGTCGTCCATGACCGGCCTCGATCTGGAGCGCGCGCCCCATGGCACCGACGGCTGCGGCATTCCGGTCGTCGGCATTCCGCTCAAGGCCATGGCGCGCGCCATGGCGCGCCTGGCCGATCCGGCGGGCCTTGCGGCCGAGCGCACGGCGGCGGCGGGGCGCATCCTCGAAGCCATGGCGGCGGAGTTTCTCATCGTCGCCGGCGCCAGCCGGTTCACCCGCGAGGTCATGCGGGTCGCCGCCGCGACGGTGCGGCTCAAGCCGGGTGCCGAGGGCGTGTCCTGCGCGGCGCTGCCGCAGCATGGGCTCGGGATCGCGCTCAAGGTCGACGACGGCGCCGGCCGCGCCGCCGATGTCGCCATGGGGGCGCTCCTGGTCAGGCTCGGCATGCTCGATCCCGCGCAAGCGGGCGCCATCGAGGCCGTGCTGCGGCCGCCGGTCAAGAACGTGGTGGGGCGCACGGTCGGCGAATTGCGGCCGGTTGCGGCGGCATTTCAATAGCGGCGGGGGGTACATCACGGCTTCGAGCCGTGCCCGTTCTATTGCAGGATCGCATAGTAGCGCTCGGGCCTCGGTCTAAATCGAACATGGCCGGGAGCCGGCGGCTGCGGCTGGATCGAAACCGGCGGACCGAGCTTGACCTTGTCGATGACGAAATCCGGCGGGTCGATGATGCCGACGAATTTCCTGGCCTGCAGGGCATCGAGAACCGATCGCTCGAAGTCCGCCGGCACCGCGCTGTGCTTCACCCGCAAGAGATCGGCGACCGCGAAATCCAATCCGCTCGAGGGCTTTCCGGCCAAGCGGGAGAAATAGCGGTCGTCCATCACCAATACGTCGCCGTCGATACCGGCCAGAAAGGTGGCAAGCCGCTCACCGGCCGCACCGTCGCCCGCATCCGGGATGACGCTGCGCGGGTCATAGGCCAGCAGAGCGAGCTGCAGCAGCGCGACCGCGTGGACCACGAGGGCAAGCGCGGGCCGCGGCGGCGGCCGCTCGGAGACCTGTCGCAACAGCCGCTGCAACGCGAGCGGCATCATGAGGGACAGCACGGCGAAGACCGGCATCAAGGCGTTGGAGGTGCTGCCGACATGAATGCGCCCGAGCCAGCCGCAGACGAGCGCGCCCGTGAGGAGGCCGCCATGGAACACGGCGCCCTCGCGATCACACCGCCATTGGGCGGCGACCCATCCGAGCGCGGCCATGAGCGCGAGCCCCAAGGGCGGCAGCACCTCCCGCGACCAGAACGACAGGATGGCGCCGGGGTCGATCTCGCCGTTACGCGGTACCTCGACCAGGAAAAATGTCGACCATCCGTCGGTCACGACGTGCAGGATGGTCATGCCGATCAGGACCGGTGCCGCCAATGCCAGGGCGGCGATCGCGGCGCGCCGAGGCGTCGCCAGGGCGAGCATGAGCAACAGCGGTATGGCGACCAGGAGCACGGTCTGCTTGCTGAAATAGGCCGCCGCGAGCAGGAAGCCGGCACCGGCGGCGCCGGTCGCCCCGCGCCAAAAGCGCAACCCATAGGCGGCGGCCACCAGGATGAAGAGATAAAGCGTGTCGAGGCGCGCGATGTCGTACCATTGGCGCGAGAGATTGTAGGTGCCGAGGAACAGGGCGATCCCGAGCAGGGCCCAAAGCCGCGATCCGCCCTCGCGGCGAATGAAGCGCCAAAGGAAGAAACAAACACCGGCGGTCGACAAGACCGATACCAGCCGCCCGGCGAGGAGGCCGGCACCGAAGACGGGGGAGACCGACGCCACCACGTAATAGTAGAGCGGCGTCTTCATCGAGGCGACGAACGCGTAGCTCGGCGCGCAGTAGATCGGCAACCCGCGCAGGATGCGCGCGACCGTGTCGGAGGTGGCCGGCTCCAGCCACTCCAGGGGATAGGGATAGCCGATCCGCTGCGCCACCGCGTACAGGAAGAAGCCGATGAGCGCCAAGGCGAGCGGCAACCAGAGAAGATAGAGCAGCGGGAGCGCGGGAGCGAACAGACCGCCATCCGGCGCGGCAGCTTCGCGGTCAGCCGTCGTCAACGCGATGGCCCCTCTGGCGAGAATCGTCAGGCAAGCGCGAGCTTAGGCGCTTCGCGGATCGGACTCCAGCGCGCAAGCTCTTGGCGGCGGGATGCCGGACGGGCTAGATACCGCAACGATCAGGCACGACCGATTGGTTGAGCGAAAGCATGCAAATCCGGCCGGTGCAAGCGCGCGACGACGACGCGATCTGGAGCATCATCGGCCCGACGATCCGGGCCGGCGAAACCTATGCATTGCCCCGCGACATGAGCCGGGCCGACGCGCTGTCCTATTGGAGATCGCCCGGTCATGAGGTGTTCGTGGCGCAACAGGACGACAGGGTGCTGGGCACCTATTACATGCGGGCCAATCAGCAAGGCGGCGGCGCGCATGTGGCCAATTGCGGCTACATGACCGCGTCGGAGGCGAGCGGGCGGGGGGTGGCGCGGGCCATGTGCGCCCATTCGCTCGAGCATGCGCGCGTGCGCGGTTTCCGCGCCATGCAGTTCAACTTCGTGGTCGGCAGCAATGCGCGCGCGGTCGCGTTATGGCAGAGCTTCGGATTTGAGATCGTCGGGCGGCTGGCAGGGGCATTCGCGCATCCGCAGCTGGGCCTGGTCGACGCGGTGGTGATGTACCGGATGCTGTGAAGGCGGGAATCTCGGCCCTGGCCGGGGTCGGGAAATTCGACCTGCTGCGGCAAAGTGGGCGGTACACGTCACGGAACCTTCACCTGAATCAGGCATTGTCGGTGCGAGCGATGAAGCCCTCCAGCCTCGTCGCGTGACGGCCACGATTTTGAGCAGGCGACGCCGGATGTAAGCGCGCCTTCTCATTCGTGGTCGTTGGTGTTTTGAGGGCTTGGTCTTTTCAGACCTGCGCCGCGCGAGCAAACCGCCACAAGCAAATGGCCCGGGATTGCGCCCGGGCCATTGCATTCGCCGATATCCGGCGGCTTCGCGTCCTTAGAAGTCCATGCCGCCGCCGCCCGGCATCGGGGGAGCCGGCGGGTTCTTCTTCGGCAGCTCGGCCACCATGGCCTCGGTGGTGATCAGGAGGCCGGCCACGGAGGCTGCGCCCTGCAGCGCCGCGCGCACCACCTTGGTCGGATCGATGATGCCCTTCGACATCATGTTGACGTACTCGCCCGACTGGGCGTCGTAGCCGTAGTTGTATTGATCCTTCTCCAGGATCTTGCCGACCACCACCGAGCCGTCCTCGCCCGCATTGAGCGCGATCTGGCGCGCCGGATAGGAGATCGCCTTGCGCACGATCTCGACGCCGGTCTTCTGGTCGTCGTTTTGGGTGCGGACCTTCTTGAGCACCTCGCTGGCGCGCAGGAGCGCGATGCCGCCGCCCGGCAGGATGCCTTCCTCGACCGCCGCGCGGGTCGCATGCATGGCGTCATCGACGCGATCCTTGCGCTCCTTCACCTCGACCTCGGTGGCACCGCCGACCCGGATGACCGCGACGCCGCCGGCGAGCTTGGCCAGCCGCTCCTGCAGCTTCTCGCGATCGTAGTCGGAGGTGGTCTCCTCGATCTGCGCCTTGATCTGGCTGATGCGGCCTTCGATGTCGGCCTTCTTGCCGGCGCCGTTGACGATGGTGGTGTTCTCCTTCTCGATGGTCAGCTTCTTGGCGCGCCCCAGCATGGCGAGCGTGACGTTCTCGAGCTTGATGCCGAGGTCCTCGCTGATCGCCTGGCCACCGGTCAGGATCGCGATGTCCTGCAGCATGGCCTTGCGGCGATCCCCGAAGCCGGGCGCCTTGACGGCCGCGACCTTGAGGCCGCCGCGCAGCTTGTTGACCACCAGGGTCGCGAGCGCCTCGCCCTCGACCTCTTCGGCGATGATCACCAGCGGCTTGGAGGTCTGCACCACCGATTCCAGCAGCGGCAGGAGCTCCTGCAGGCCGGAGAGCTTCTTCTCGTAGATGAGAATGTAGGGGTCCTCCATCTCGACCCGCATCTTCTCGGCATTGGTGACGAAATAGGGGGAGATGTAGCCGCGGTCGAACTGCATGCCTTCGACCACCTCGAGCTCGGTCTCGAGCGACTTCGCCTCCTCGACCGTGATCACGCCCTCGTTGCCGACTTTCTTCATGGCCTCGGCGAGGAAGCGGCCGATCTCGGCGTCGCCGTTGGCCGAGATGGTCCCGACCTGGGCGATCTCCTCGTTGGAGGTGACCTTCTTGGAGTTCTTCTGCAGGTCGGCGACGACCGCCTCGACCGCCAGATCGACGCCGCGCTTGAGATCCATCGGGTTCATGCCGGCGGCAACGGCCTTGCAGCCCTCTTTCACGATCGCCGCGGCCAGCACGGTCGCGGTGGTGGTGCCGTCACCGGCCTGGTCGGAGGTCTTGGACGCGACCTCGCGCACCATCTGGGCGCCCATGTTCTCGAACTTGTCCTCGAGCTCGATCTCCTTGGCGACGGTGACGCCGTCCTTGGTGATGCGGGGCGCGCCGAACGACTTGTCGAGCACGACGTTGCGGCCCTTGGGGCCGAGCGTCACCTTCACGGCATTGCTGAGAATATCGACGCCGCGCAGCATCCTGTCGCGGGCATCGACCGAGAATTTCACGTCCTTGGCTGACATAGTGGTCTACTCCGATGTGATCCATATCCCGAGCGGCGGGCTCTGCCCTCGAAGGACGGATCGGTTGATTGAGGCTTGGTCCCGGGCGCCCAGGGCGCCTGCGCGCCTGCGGCTCCCGAGGTCGCGGTCGGACGCGCTCAGGCGGCCTTTTTCTTGGCTGCGGTGCCCTCGAGCACCCCCATGACGTCGCTTTCCTTCATGATCAGGTAGTCGACGCCGTCGATCTTGACCTCGGTGCCGGACCACTTGCCGAACAGCACGCGGTCGCCCGGGTGCACGTCGATCGGGATGAGCTTGCCGTTCTCGTCACGGCCGCCGGGACCCACCGCGATGATCTCGCCCTGCGACGGCTTCTCCTTGGCGGTATCCGGGATGATGATGCCGCCCGCGGTGCGTTCCTCGGCATCGATGCGCTTGACGACGACACGATCGTGAAGCGGACGAAATTTCATGAGCCTCTCCTCGAAGTTTGAACTGGGGGTAGGGGTTGAGATGGAGCGGCCGCCGGAAGTTGCCCCCGCCGCGCCGCTTGGCCGCCAGATAGGTCGAACGTATTTTTGCCCGCAAGGGGCTGGAGCAAAATTTTTAGCACTCAATTTTCCTGAGTGCTAGCAGACGCCATAAGGCGCTGAATTATATGGTTAATTCGGAAAGATGAGGCCTGTCAGCAGGAGCTCTTCGCGCATGGGGCGGTCTGTCAGCAGTCTCGGCCGGACGCTGCTAATGCTTTGATATTAAACACCAAATTTATCTTTTGGGCTTGCAATGGGAACTCGCGTTCCGCGACATTCATTGTCTGCCGGAAGGAGAAGCTCATGATCTCGGAAGACTTCAAGCGACAGCTGCAAGGTTACGGCCTGACCACCGCGCACATCCTCTATCGGATGCCGGATCATCCGTCATTTCTGCAGACCTATGTGTGGCAGGACTACGATCTCTGCCCGAACTTCCCGCAACTCTTCAGGTTTCTCGGATTCTGGCAAAAGACGCTCGAGGGACCGCTGCACTCGGTTCAAGTTGCACATTCGGATCTGCTGAAACCCGCTGAAATCAATGCCGTGAATGGCGTCTTTCGATTGAATTGACGGTGCTTTTTCCCGTCGGAGCGATTAGATTCGCCTTCGGACATGGACACCAAAATGGCCAAGCGGGCGGTTGATCTTTCGGTAGAAGAGTTGGCGGCAATGGGGGCCAGGGCCGCACGCGTGGCCGCGCAAGATGCGCAGAAGGCCGGCCTGATCGTAACCGGCACTGTCGACACTTTTGAAGAAGGACAAGCGAGATCTGCATTGGCCCAGTTGCATCCGACCGGCACCGTGACTTTGGTGAAAGAGGCCGGCGAAGCTTCGCCACAAGAGCGGGCAAAAATTGCAAAGCGAAGCCGTGACAAGGCCGCCGATTGACCGATCGCCCATTTCTCCTGGTTGTTGCCGGTCCCAACGGCTCAGGAAAAAGTACCCTTATCAGGTGTCTCCTGGACGCCGGTATCGATCTTGGAATCCACATCAACCCGGACGACATAGCGCGGACCCTCGACCTCCCGGAGCCGCAACGAACCGCGCAGGCGCAGTCCATCGCCGACTTCGAGCGCGATACCTGTCTGCGGCGGCGGGAGAGCTTCAGCTTCGAGACGGTCATGTCGCACCCGAGCAAGGTGGAGGTCATGATCCGGGCGCACGACGCGGGATATGACGTTACCCTCTACTTTGTCGCCACGTCGGATCCGGAGATCAACGTTCAACGTGTGGAAGACCGTGTGAGCATGGGCGGACACGATGTGCCTCATGAACGCATCAGAGCGAGGTATCGGCGGGCACTCGCGCTTCTGTCGCATGCGGCACTCGTCGCCGGGCGAAGCGTGGTCTTCGACAACAGTGCACTCGTCGGAAACTCGCCACACGCGAGACTGGTAAATGCCAAGAGCGGATTGCGTCCTGTTGCGGAAGTGATTTGCCTGGGCAATCGATACAACATCACCCTGGAGGCTGACGTTCCACAGTGGGTCTTCGAGCATCTGCTAAGACCGCTCAACGGCGTGGCAGAAGCCTCCGACGGCGGGCTTAATGTGGTCGTGAATCAGAGCGACGGCCCGCTCGCCTAATGTTCAGGCCGCGGGTGCACAGCGCCCGCCGGCGTCGAAGCCGGCGTTCGCGTCACTTCGCAGGCTTGCCGAAATATCTCAAGTCCGGCGGCTGCTGGTTCTTCTTGGCCGGCATCAGCAGCCCGTCGGCGCTCAGCATATAGTCGTCCTTGCCGATCGAGACGTGATTGTTGTCCTCGCAATATTCCTCGGTCCAGTCCGGGTGCGTCTGCGGGCTGCGGCCGTAGTTCTTGGTGACCGTCCAGGGCCGCGTCAGGGCATGATCGATCACCGTGACCTGGTCGTGGGCCACGTTGGGATCGGCCTTGTCGAGGTAGATCCGCTCCTTGACCACGGTGGCGCCGTCCGGATGCAGCGGGATGCCGCTGGCGTCGAAAGCGCGCGGGCCGCGAAAGCCGCGGGTCTCGACCTCGAGCACGTCGTAGTGGCCCGACCCCGTCGTATCGACCCAATGGCCGATGGAGTAGCCCAGAAGCGTCGGCTCGAGATCGGCGGGCCAATCGCGCCCGTCGGTGAAGATGCGCCGATCGTCCTGGATGTGGTCGATCAGAATGTAGGTGGTGTCGGGCGTGACCACGAATTCCATCTCGCCATAGCCGTTGGTGACGCGCGGCATGCCGGGCGAGATGCATTTATAGGTCGGGGTCGTGCCTTGTCCGCCGGCGGCCTGGTCCACCAGGTTGGCCTCGAAAACCCTCTGGTATTCCGCGGTCAGCGGCGCCTGCTGCCCGCGGCCGCCGGGCTTGCTGAGATCGAAGCGTCCCGGCCCGCCGATCGAACGCCATTGGCCCTTCAAGTCCGGATACGCGGCATCATCCCAGGCGCGGGTCGGCGCGGCGCTGATGCAGAGCGCGGCCGCGCAGGCGAGGGCACCGAGCAAGCTACGATCGAGCATGGTCGTGGTCTCCCAATGAGCGCCGAGGATCGCGCGATGTCCGTGCCGACAATACGCCAAGGCGCGTGAGTAGTGAATAGTGAGTGGTGAAGGGCCGCCACTCCCGCACTATTCACCACTCACTATTCGCCACTCACTCCCCTCACGCTTCTGAAACTGCTCCGATCAACCAACCCTAATTCAGCACCCCGACGATCGCCCCGATGAGACAGGTCGAGAGCGTGCCGGAGACGATCGATTTGAAGCCGAGCGAGATCACGTCCTGGCGCCGCTCCGGCGCCATGGTGGCGAGCCCGCCGATCATGATGCCGAGGCTGCCGAAATTGGCGAAGCCGCACATCGCATAGAGCATGATCAGGCGCGAGCGCGGGTCGAGCGCCTCGGGCGGCAGCTTGGAGAGCTCGATATAGGCGATGAACTCGTTGAGGATGGTCTTGATCCCCATGAGGCCGCCGGCCGTCACCGCATCCTTCCAGGGAATGCCCATCAGCCAGCACACCGGCGCCATCACCAGCCCAAGGCCGCGCTGCAGCGAGATCGGCGCGCCGCCGACCGCCGGCAAGAGACCCAGAATGGAATTGGCGAGGTGGACGAGCGCCACCAGCACGATCAGCATCACGCAGATGTTGAGCAGGAGCTCGAGGCCGGTCATCGCGCCCTGGACGATCGCGTCCATCGTGCTGCTGGCGGCCTTGCGGGGATCGATCAGCGTGGCGCCGGTGCGCGCTCCGCCCGGATCGGGGATCATGATCATGGCGATCAGGATGGCGGCGGGCGCGTCCAGCACCGAGGCCACCACCAGATGGGCCGGCGCATTGGGGATCACCGGCGCCAGCATGGTGGCGTAGATCACCAGCACGGTGCCGGCGATGCAGGCCATGCCGGCGGTCATCACGATGAAGAGCTCGGCCCGGGTGAGATTGACCAGATAGGGGCGGATGAACAGCGGCGCCTCGATCATGCCGAGGAAGACATTGGCCGCGGTCGACAGCCCGACCGCGCCGCCGACCCCGAGCGTGCGCTCCAGCACCCAGGAAAGCCCGCGCACGATCGGGGGCAGGATGCGCCAGTGGAACAGGAGCGAGGTCAGCACGCTCATCACCAGCACCACCGGGAGCGCCTGGAAGGCCAGGCTGAACTCGGCGCCCGGCACCTTCAGCTCGAACGGCAACGGTCCGCCTCCGACATAGCCGAACACGAAGGAGGTGCCGGCCTTGGTGGCGTCCGCGATGGCGTCGACCGCATTATTGATCGCCGCAAACCCCGCCGTGACCTCCGGCACCTTGAGGAACAGCGCGGCGGTCGCGAAGGTGACGGCAAGCCCGATCGCGGCCTGCCGCAGCGAGACCGCGCCCCGGTTCTCGCTGATGATCCAGGCGATCGCCAGCAACGCGAGCATGCCAAATGCCGATTGCAATTCCTGCATGCCCCGTGCCCCTATCCGATGCCCGCCCCCTGGCCGCCGCCGGCGTATGATAGTGTGGAAACGAGGGCCGCCGCCATGCCGCGCATTCGCTTTGATTTCGGCACGCTCGTGCTCGAGGCCGAGCTCCTCGACACGCCGACCGCCCGCCTGATCGCGGCGGCGCTGCCGACCGCGGCCTCCGCCTCGACCTGGGGCGAGGAGGTCTATTTCGAGGTGCCGGTTAAGGCGGCGCGCGAGCCGGACGCCCGTGCGGTGGTAAAGCCTGGCGAGATCGCCTACTGGCCGGAAGGCCGCTGCATCGCCATCGGCTTCGGCCGCACCCCGATCAGCCAGGACCAGGAGACGCGGCTCGCCAGCCCCTGCAACATCTTCGCCAAGGCCTTGTCCGACGTGAAGGCGCTCGCCCGGGTGAAGGCGGGGGCCCGCATCAAGGTGACGATCGTGGCGGACTAGCGGATCGATTCCGTAGGGTGGGCGAAATTGCCTGGCACGGCGGGCATGATCCGCACGGCGCTGCGCAATTTTGCCCACGCGCTTGCACCGCGAGGCCGCGTGGGCAACGCGGGGACGCGTCGTGCCACTCATCTACATCGTGGCCGCGTTGCCCACCCTACGTGATCGCGGCTAGCCGCGCCCGACGAACGGCATCAGGTTGGCCATCACGGTCATGAACAGCACGTTGGTGTCGAGCCCCAGTCCCGCCATGTAGACCACCGCCTTGCCGACATCGTCGGCGTTCATGCGCGGCTCCGGGCGCTTGCTGCCGTCGGGCTGCAGGACGCCGGCGACCATGCGGTCGGTCAGCGGCGTTCCGGCATTGCCGATGTCGATCTGGCCGCAGGCGATATCATAGCCGCGGCAATCGAGCGCGGTTTGCTTGGTGAGGCCGGTGACGCCGTGCTTGGTGGTCGTGTAGGCGACGGCATGCGGGCGCGGGGTGTGGGCGGAGATCGAGCCGTTGTTGATGATGCGCCCGCCGCGCGGCTCCTGCGATTTCATGATCCTGATCGCTTCCTGCGTGCACAGGAACATGCCGGTCAGATTGATGTCGACGACCTTTCTCCAGGTCTCCAGGGGCAGCTCCTCGAGCGGCATGGCCGGCGCCCCGATGCCGGCATTGTTGAACAGCACGTCGAGACGCCCGAACGTCTCCTTGGTCTTGGCGAACAGCGCCTTGACCGACTGCGGGTCGCTCACGTCGGTCGCCACCGCCAAGCACCGCCCCCCGATCGCAGCGCCTTCGGCGGCCGTCTCCTCCAGCTTGTCCGGCCGCCGACCGGCGAGCGCGACCGCATAGCCCTCCCGCATCAAGGCCAAGGCGACGGATTTTCCGATCCCGGTCCCGGCACCGGTGACGATGGCGATCTTGGTCGGCGAACTCATTGGAATTTTCCCTGCAAAGCGATTGGCGCGGGCGCCATCCTGACGGACGGGGATCGCGGCCGCAATCCTAAGGCTTGGCGCAGCGGCGCCCCTGCGGATGTCCGCGATGATGGTGGCGAGAGGGTGCGAGCCGGCATGGACGCCGGCCGGGGAGGCCGATCAGCCCGCCATGGCGAGGTCGCTCGGGGCGTCGCAGATCGTGAACGAGGCCGGGACCGACAGCCGCATGTCGATCTCGGCGGCGCTGACGGGGCGGCCGAAACGATATCCCTGCATCATGTGAACGCCCGCGGCGCGCAGGAACAGCTGTTGCTCGGCGGTCTCGACGCCTTCCGCGGTCACCTTCATGCCGAGACCACGGCCCAGGCTGACGACCGCGTGCACGATCGCGGCCGCATCCGCGGCGCGCTCGATGCTGTGGACGAAGCTGCGATCGATCTTGAGCTTGTCGAACGGAAACCGGCGCAGATAGAGCAGGCTCGAATAGCCGGTGCCGAAATCGTCGAGCGCGAGCCGCACGCCCAGCGCCTTGAGCCGGAACATGGCGAGCTCGGCGGTATCGACATTGCCCAGGAGGGTGCTCTCGGTGACCTCGAGCTCGAGCCGGGTGGCGTCGAAGCCGGTCTCGTGCAGGATGCGCTCGACCACGTCCACGAAATCGGCCCGCCGGAACTGCAGCGGCGATACGTTGACGGACATCGTGATGTCGGGCCACGCCTTGCCGTCGAGGCAGGCCTGGCGCAGCACCCATTCGCCGAGCGCTATGATGAGGCCTGAGTGCTCGGCGATCGGGATGAACTCGGACGGCGGGATCTCGCCGCGCTCCGGATGCGTCCAGCGGCACAGCGCCTCGACGCCGACCACCGTCTCGCCGCTGTTGTTGACGATCGGCTGATAGGCGACCTTGAGCTCGCCCTTCTCGATGGTGGCGCGCAGGTCGTTCTCGACCAGCTTGCGCTTCAGCAGATTGTCGTCCATCGCGGTGTCGTAGATGCAGGCGCGGTTGCGGCCTTCGTTCTTCGCCCGATAGAGCGCCATGTCGGCGTGGCGCATGACGTCCGACACCGCCCCGACCTGCTGGTTGATGACGGCGACCCCGATGCTGGCGCCGATGACGATGGTCTGGTCGGCGATGGAGTAGGGCGCGCAGAGCGAGGCGATGATGCGCGTGCCGACCGTCTCCAACGTGGCCTGGTCGTAGCCGGCCGAGGTGATGACCGCGAACTCGTCGCCTCCCAGCCGCGCCACCAGATCATCGCCGCGCAGCGTTTGGGTGAGGCGCTGCGTCACGCTGCGGATCAGCTCGTCGCCGATCGGATGTCCGAGCGTGTCGTTGACGTCCTTGAAGTGATCGAGATCGATGTAGAAGATCGCGGCCGGCGGCGCACCGCCCTTCACGCTCTCGATCATCGCCTCGAGCCGCTCGCTGAAGAAGATCCGGTTGGGCAGGCCGCACAGCGGATCGTGGAGGGCCAAATGGCGCAGCCGGGTCTCTCCGACCGCGATGGTGGCCGCGGTCTTGCGCATCTGCCGCAGCACCAGGCCCGCCAGCAGCACGAAGCCGGCCAGCGCGATGCTGATGAACGGGGCAACGCTGTTGAGGATCTCGGCGCCCGGCTGCCGCGGCGTCCAGGCGAAACTCGCGAGCGACCCGCCCTGCAGGTCGGTCAGATCGAAGACATAGTCGCCGGGGTCGGCCGGCCGGTCGGCGACATTGTGCAGATTGCTCAGGCGCAGCCGTGAGGCGATCTCCGCCAGCACGTCGTCGTCGATGAGCTTCACGCTCAGGATGACGGGGGCATTGGCCTCGACGTCGGCGGCCGATTCGTTGGCGTTGGCGACCGCGACGGCGCCGACGATGGCGGGGCGGCCGAGAAACGATTGCAGGCGGGCGGCCCGGTGAGTGCCGAGGCCAGTCACGTCGATGGCGACGCCGCCGCCCGGGTCGGCGCCGCCGCGCATGACGTCGAGGACCGGCTTGAGCTCCGATTGGACCGAGTTGAACCAGTTCGGATCGACGCTGCGGCGACCGAGCGAGGCATAAAGCAGATGATCGGAGGGATCGGTGACGAAGACGAAATCGTGCTCGAAGAACGACTGCAGCCGCGAGCCCACGGAAATCTGCACCCAATCGCTGTCGAAACTGGTGCGAATCCGGCGATAGGCGGCCTCCGAGGTGGCCACGGCCGAAATGTCGCGCAGCACGCGTTCGCCTTGCGTGGTCAGGGCGCGCGTGAACAGCTGCCGTTCGTTGTCGAGCGCGACGCTGTCGGCGCGCTGGGCGGAGCTGAGAGCAGCAACCACCACGCACACGATCGCGACAGCCACGATGACGCCGATCGGAACCACCACGCTCGGGCGCATGTGGCTCCAACCGAGGTACTTGCGGGCGCCGATAGTGGACCGATTTCCGGTCAAGTGTCCCACCGTCCAAGGGTTTTTCGTGCCCGCAGGCTAGGCGAGAATGATTTCATTTCGCTTGCGGACGGCGCCCGGCCGCGATTTGTCCGCGCCCGAGGCGGCCTTTTGCGGGTCGGCGTTAATCTTTGGTAAAGAGCGGTGAGGATTCAGGCCGCTTGGTGCGGGATACCCGGCATTGCGCGGGCGCAACCCGCAAATGGCCGACGTCAACAATCAACGATTGGTCTTGTAGGGAGGCCGCGGGATGCCGGCATGGGCGGCGCGCAGCGCCGCCGACCAGCGTTCGCGCAGGTCGTGAAAATAGGGCTCCCCCGGCTCGATGCGGTAGTTGAGCTCGGCGTCATAGACGTCGCGCCGCGCGATCACGATGTCGAGCGGCAGGCCGACGCTGAGATTGGACCGCATGGTCGAGTTGACCGAAACCAGGCCGATCTTGAGCGCGTCGTAGAGATCGGAATCGAACGTGATGGCGCGGTCGAGCACCGGCTTGCCGTATTTGTGCTCGCCGATCTGCAGATAGGGCGTGTCCTGGGTGCACTCGATGAAGTTGCCGGCGGAATAGAGCATGAACAGCCGCGGGCGCTCGCCCTTGATCTGTCCGCCCAGCAGGAACGAGACGTCGAACTTGACGTCGGAGGCCTCGAGGGTCTTGCCCTCCTCGTTGAAGATCTCGCGAATGGTGCGCCCGACGCGCTGCGCCGCCTGGAACAAGGTGGGCGCGTTCATCAGGGTTTCGGTCTCGCCCGTATAGGGATTCTCGAATCCCTCACGCAGCATGCTCACCACCGATTGGCTGATCGACAGATTGCCGGCGGTTGCAATGGCCAGAATGCGCTCGCCGGGCTGCGAGAAGACATGCAGCTTGCGGAAGGTCGAGATGTTGTCGACGCCGGCATTGGTGCGCGTGTCGGCGAACATCACCAGGCCGTCGCGCACGAGAATTCCGCAGCAATAGGTCATGGTGATGCGATAATCCCGGCAATTCGACTGGACCCTTATAGCCAGGCCGGTGGCGGCGGGGCAATGCCGGATCAGCTCTGCGTCTGCCGCGACGCCTGGTCGACGTGGATATCGACCGCCAAGGTTTCCGTCCCGCCGCCATAGCGCATGCCCCGCACCGGCGCGGCGCCGAGATGATCGAGGCCGACGGCCACGCGCGCATGCGCATCGGTGGCACAGATGCCGTTGGCGGGATCGAACGCGACCCAGCCGAGGTCGGGCACGAAGGCTTCCGCCCAGGCGTGGCCCGCACTCGGCGCGGCGGTGTCGTCGTCCCGGCAGAAATAACCGCCCACATAGCGCGCCGGAATGCCGAGGCTGCGCGACGCGGTGATGAAGATATGGGCGAAGTCCTGGCAGATGCCGTGCTTGAGCGCGAAGGCCGCGGCCGAGGTGGTTTCCACGTAGGTCGGATCGTCGTCCCAATGCATGTGGTCGTGCAGGCGCTCGAGCAGGCGGTGCAGCACCTTGAGGGCGTCATCGCGTTCCGATTGCCGCGCCGCCGCCGCGAACGCCGCGATGTCGGCATCGCAGGCCGTCAGCGCGGTCTCGCGCAGGAATAGGCTCGGCGGAAACCGCTCGACCGCATCGCGCACGATCCCCTGGGCGTCCCGCGTCTCCACCTCGCCTTCGACCAGCAGCGAAAGCTCGGGCAGCGGGCCATCGGCCGCAAAAGCGTGAGTGATGTTGCCGAAGGCGTCCTCGTGCTGGTCGAGCCGGCAATCGGCCGAGACGTCGATGCGCCAGTCCACCACATATTGACCGTCGTGGTTGCGCGGCGTGAGCCGCAACACCTGGATCACCCGGGTGGCGGGCGGCACGTATTGGTAGGTCGTTTTATGCGAGATGCGAAGACGCATGGCCGGCATCACCTGGAACCGTTGTGGCATTCTCGGGCGGGAAGCCGCCATCCATTCTTGCCATTCTTGCTGAAAATGCCGCCGGCGGCGAGCACCCCGTCCGGCGCGCCGCGAGGGGAGCGATCGCGGCTTCCGTGCGCCCCGTCCGGCCGGTATGATCTGCGCGCTGCCAGATAAGAGCTCCGCCCGAACGCGACAGCAAGATGGGGATCGGCCGGTGAGCGCACCATCGTGGCGCGAGATCGAAGGTGTCGATCGGGACACCCTGCGCGAGGCGCGGCTGCAAGCCCATTTTGCGGTGCAATGGCTTGCTCGCGCGGCGCGTGCCTATGCGACGCCGGCGCCCAACGACCACCACACCAATCTCGGCTGGAACGACGCCATCCGGGGGTTCACGACCCACACTCTGCCGCAAGGCGCCGTTGTCGGATTGGACATCGCGCAATTGATGCTCACCCTTTGGGACAGCATGTCGCCGCCGCAATCGATCGACCTGCAAGGCCGGCGCGATGTCGAGATCCGCGAGTGGCTCGGCCGGCATCTGAGCGCCAACAAAGGCCTCGATGCCGACGCGCTCGACCGGCCCTCGCCCTATCAGATGCCCGAGCATCCGATCGGGCACGGCGCGCCCTATGGGGCGCCCGGGCTCGGCCCGGCGCTGGCCACGCTCGCCGCCTGGTATGCGAACGCCGATGACGTCTTGGGCGAGGCCCGGCAAAGCATCATTGCCCGTGGCATCGATGCTCCGCCGGTGCGTTGCTGGCCGCATCATTTCGATCTCGACAGCTTGATCTCGCTCGGCAGCGGAGCCGGCGCGTACACGGTGGGCGTCGGCTTCTCGCCCGGGGACGAGTATTACGACCAACCCTATCTCTACGTCAGCCGCCATCCGCCGCCCGACGTCGCCTCGCTGCCGTCTCTGGCGCCGGTCGGGCATTGGCACACCCATCACTTCACCGCCGCGGTCGCCACCGCCGATCTCATCGTCGCGGCAGCGCAGCCGCGACCCGCGGCCGAAACCTTCCTGCGCGCCGCAACCGAAATCCTGATCGGTCGCCCCTGATCGGTCGCGGCGTGGAGGGCGGGGCGCGCTCACATCAGGTATTGCTCGCTGATCACCGCCCCGAGCTCGTTGTTGTCGTTGATGAATCCGTCGATGAACTCGTGCAGCCCCTCCTTGAAAATCTCCTCCATCCGGCTGTTCTCGAGACGCGCCCGGATCGAGCGCGCCTTGCGCTGGGCGGCGCCCTGGCGGCCGTAGGCGCGGGCGATGTGGTCGAGATTCTGAACCAGCTGGCTGTAGCAGCTGGCGAGCGAGCGCGGCATCTCGTCCTTGAGGATCAGCAAGTCGGCGATCAGCCAAGGCTTGACGCTTTCGCGATAGACCCAATGGTAGGCGGTGAGGGCGGAGACCGAGCGCAGGATCGCGGCCCATTGGAAATAATCGAGCGGTCCGCCGACCCGCTCGTTGGCCGGCAGCAGGAGATGATATTTGACGTCGAGGATGCGGGCGGTGTTGTCGGCCCGTTCCATGTAGACGCCCAGGCGGGAGAACCAGTAGGCGTCGTTGCGCAGCATGGTGCGGTAGGCCGATCCGTCGAAACGCAGCGAGTTCTCCTGCACCCAGCGCAGGAAGCGCATGAACTCCTCGCGCGAGGTCGGGCCGTTGCCGAAGCGCTTGAGCTCGAGCCAGGTCCCGTTGATGGCGTCCCACATCTCGACCGTGAGCGCGGTGCGCACCGCGCGCGCATTGGTGCGCGCGATCTCGAAGCAGCTGCGGATCGAGGAGGGATTGGCGGTGGAGAAGCACAGGAAGTCGATGACGGTCTCCTCGTTCGCCTCCTCGTAATTGCTGGCGAACGCGGCCGCGCAGCCGGCGGTCTCGATCGCCGATTCCCATTCGTTGGTCGAGCCCACATAGGCGAGCGGCAAGGTGGTGACGCGCTGCGTCACCTCCAGGATGCGGGCGAGGCATTCGGCGCGCTCGACGTAGCGGGCGAGCCAGAACAGATTGTCGGCGGTACGCGAGAGCATCGTCAGGTATCCAGCACCCAGGTATCCTTCGTGCCGCCGCCTTGGCTCGAATTGACCACCAGCGAGCCCTTCTTCAAGGCCACCCGGGTGAGCCCGCCCGGCACGATGCGGATGCGGTCGCGGCCGGTCAGCACGAACGGGCGCAGATCGACATGGCGCGGGGCGACGCCTTCCTCCACGCAGGTCGGGCAGGTGGAGAGCGCAAGGGTGGGCTGCGCGATGAAGTTCTTCGGGCTGGACTTGAGCTTGGAGCGAAACGCCGCGATCGTGGCCTTGTCGGATTTCGGCCCGATCATCATGCCGTAGCCGCCCGAGCCGTGCACCTCCTTGACCACCAGCTCCTCCAGGTGATCGAGCACATAGGCGAGGTGGTCGCTCTCGCGGCAGCGCCAGGTCGGGACGTTCTTCAGGATCGGCTCCTGGCCGAGATAGAACTTCACGATCTTGGGCATGTAGCTGTAGACCGCCTTGTCGTCGGCGATGCCGGTGCCGACCGCATTGGCGAGCGTGACGTTGCCGGCATGGTAGCTCGACATCAGGCCCGGAACCCCGAGCGCGGAATTGGGGCGGAAGGCCAGCGGGTCGAGGAAGTCGTCGTCGATGCGCCGATAGATCACGTCGACGCGCTTGGGCCCCTGGGTGGTGCGCATGTAGACGAGCTCGTCCTTGACGAACAGGTCGCGCCCCTCGACCAGCTCGACGCCGAGCTTGTCGGCCAGGAAGGAATGCTCGTAATAGGCCGAGTTGTAGACGCCGGGGGTGAGCAGCACCACGGTCGGATCGGAGTTGGTGGTGCTCGGCGCCACCGATTTCAAGGTCGCCAGCAGCTCGTCCGGATAGTTCTCGACCGGCGCCACGCGGTGGCGGGCGAACAGCTCCGGGAACAGCCGCAGCATGATCTCGCGGTTCTCCAGCATGTAGGAGACGCCGGAGGGGGTGCGGGCATTGTCCTCCAGCACGTAGAAGGTCTCGGCATCGATGCGGATGATGTCGATGCCGCCGACATGGACATAGATGTCATAGGGCACCTTCTGGCCGTTCATCTCCGGCCGGAAAACCGGATTTTGAAACACCAGGTCTTCCGGGATCAGGCCGGCCTTGAGAATCTCGCGCCGTCCGTAGACGTCCTTGATGTACAGGTTGATGGCCTTGATCCGCTGCTCGAGCCCCGCGCGCAGCAGGTCCCATTCGGCGGCCGAGATGATGCGCGGCAGGACGTCGAACGGGATCAGGCGTTCCTGCGCGTCGGCCTCGCCGTAGACCGAGAAGGTGATGCCGATGCGACGGAACAAGAGCTCGGCCTCGCGCCGGCGATAGTCGAGCACATCGGCGGGGATCTCACCGAGCCAGCGCGACAGCTCGCCATAGGGCGGGCGCGACACGCCATCCACCCCGCTCATCTCGTCGAACGCGACCGTCATCCGGATTCCCTGCGCGCGCGCCGGCGCGCCCTGCTCGCGCGCCTGCGTCCCCTGCTCGCGCGATCGCGCCCACTGCAAAGACCGCGCGCATTCAAAACGTTAGCTGCAAACTCCGCGCCAATCCGAACGGTGGCTCCAGGTACCGCAGGAATGGGCGGCTGGGCCAAGCCCCGGCGCTCCAGCCCGAAGACTGCCCAGGATTTAGGCAGGCACATGGTCAATGCAAGGGCGAGCCCCCGAATTCCGAAGGCCGCAGGCCGCAGGCCCCCAGGCCTCCAGGCCCCGGTTCAGGGAATAGGAATCTCCTGGACCTTCTTGGGCACGTGGTAGCCCTTCTGGACCGCCGGCCGCGCCGCGATGGCGCGATACCAGCGCAGCACATTGGCATATTGGTGGAGATCCACCGTCTGCCACTCGAAGCGCGAGACCCAGGGCCAGATGGCGATGTCGGCGATCGAATAGGTGTCGGCCACGAACTCGTGGTCGGCGAGCCGGCGGTCCAGCACGCCATAGAGGCGATGCGCCTCCTTGAGGTAGCGCTCCTCCGCATAGGGCGCCTTGCCGGGGTTGTATTTCACGAAATGGTGGACCTGCCCGAACATCGGGCCCGGGCCTCCCATCTGCCACATCAGCCATTCGACCACCCGATAGCGGGCCTCGAGCGCCTGCGGCAGCAGCTTGCCGGCCTTCTCGGCCAGGTAGAGCATGATCGCTCCCGACTCCATCAGGTGGAAGCCGGTGTCGCGGTCGACGATCGCGGGAATCCGGTTGTTGGGGCTGATCGCGAGGAAATCGGGCTTGAACTGCTCGTCCTTGCCGATGTCGACAGGATGCACCGTATAGGGCATTCCCAGCTCCTCGAGCAGGATGGAAATCTTGCGTCCGTTGGGCGTGGTCCAGGTATAGAGGTCGATCACGGTGAGGCTTCCTTCGTGGGCGCCCCGATGGGGCAGGGGCGGGGCCGGGGCTTATTGGCGGTGCGGGCGGGAGCGGGACGGTTGGGGAACGATTTGCGGGCGGCTTGAAGCATGCTAGCGCACAATGGCAGGTTAGGGCGCGCTCGGGCCGCACAATGGGCCGCGGGGCGAGCCGGGATCAAGGATCATCATGACGGAATCTTGCGCGCCTGAAGGGGTGGTCACCGCCGCCGTCCTGGTCATCGGCGACGAAATCCTGTCCGGGCGCACCAAGGACAAGAACATCGGCTATATCGCCGAATATCTCACTGCGCTCGGCATCGAGCTGCGCGAGGTCCGGGTGGTGGGCGACGAGGAGGCCGAGATCGTCGCCGCCGTCAATGCGCTGCG
Source organism: uncultured Alphaproteobacteria bacterium (assembly GCA_963744275.1). GTDB lineage: Bacteria > Pseudomonadota > Alphaproteobacteria > Rhizobiales > Xanthobacteraceae > VAZQ01. Next base: position 37,166 of record CAVUSX010000004.1, on the reverse strand, counting down.
CGCGCGTTACGATTACGTGTTCACCACCGGCGGCATCGGCCCGACCCATGACGACATCACCGCCGAATTGATCGCCAAGGCGTTCGGGGTGCCCATCGACCACGATCCCCGCGCCGTGAAGATCCTGCAGGAGCGCCTGGCCCAGACCGGGGCCGAGCTCAACGAGGCGCGCATGCGCATGACCCGCATCCCGGCCGGCGCCGAGCTGGTGCTCAACAAGGTCTCGGCCGCGCCGGGCTTCTGGCTCGGCAATGTGATCGTGCTCGCGGGCGTGCCCAGCATCATGCAGGTGATGCTCGACGGCGTGGCGGCCAAGCTCAAGACCGGCGTGCGCATGCTGTCGGAGACGGTGCGGGCCGACGCGCGCGAGGGCGATATCGGCACGCCCTTGGGCGAGATCGCCAAGGCCCATCCGGGGGTGGCGATCGGCAGCTATCCGTTCTTCGATGAAGCGCGCGGCCCCAACACCAACGTGGTGCTGCGCGCGCGCGATCCGCAACAGCTCGCCGCCGCCAAGGACGCCGTCGATGCCATGCTGGCGCGCGTGAAGCTCACGCCGTGAGCCGGGACCGCCACGCCGAACGGCCGCGCCGACCGCCGATGAAAATGCAGTCTGAAAGAGCAGTCATTCTGAAAGAGCGGTAATGAAGCAAGAGCCGGCGCAGCCAGCCCCGCAGCGACCGTTTCCGGTGTCGTGGGACCAGTTCCACCGCGATGCCCGCGCACTGGCCTGGCGGCTCGCCGAGGCCGGGCCGTTCGCGGCGCTCGTCTGCGTGACCCGCGGCGGGCTGGTGCCGGCCGCGATCGTGGCGCGCGAGCTCGGCATCCGGGTGATCGAGACGGTCTGCGTGGCGAGCTACGATCATGTGAGCCAGGGCGAGCTCAAGGTGCTCAAGACCGTGGCGGCGAGCGTCGCGGGATCGGCGGCGGCCGCGGCAAGGGCGTATTGGTGGTCGACGACCTGGTCGATACCGGCCAGACCGCCAAGATGGTGCGCGAGATCCTGCCGCAGGCGCATTTCGCCGCCGTCTATGCCAAGCCGATGGGACGCCCGCTGGTCGACACCTTCGTCACCGAGGTATCGCAGGACACCTGGATCTTCTTTCCCTGGGATACCGGGCTCGCCTTCCAGCCGCCGATCCGCGACGGCGCGGCGTGATCCAAGCGTGGCGCGGAAAGGAGGGCGATACCCATGTCGGACCCTGATGATCTCCCCGAAGACGATGCCGCGATGGATCAATTCGTCGAGGACTTCGAGCGTCACCGCGACGCCATCTACGAGCTCGTCTGCGACTACATGGAGGACGCCGACATCAACGAGGGTTACGTGGCCCCGCTGTTGGCAGACGCCGCGATCAGGATGCGCATGACCGCCTACGGGCTGGGGGTCGAAAACCCCTCGGTGGCCGGCCTCAAGCTCGACCTCGACCGGCTGAGCAAAGAGCTCAATGAATTCCTGCGCGAGGCCAAGAAAGGCGCCGAGGAATTCATCGGCCACGTCAAGGAGCTGCGGGCGGCGGCCGACGCGGAGCTGGATGTCGAGGAGGAGGACGGGAAGGAGGAGAATCCGGAATGAGCTCGACGTCGTGGTTGGCGATGGGTGAGGGGTGTTTTGTTAGGAGCGGGCGCCTTTGTTGATTGAGCTCATTCGGAGCGTTTTAGAAGCCAGATACGCGGACGTGGCGAAACGGTAGACGCAAGGGACTTAAAATCCCTTGGGAGCAATCCCGTGTGGGTTCAAGTCCCACCGTCCGCACCAGGCCCGGTCGAACGGCGTCACGCAACGCGGTGGGACCTCTTTGAAGCACCCAAAGGGACGAGAATGATCAGGCTTATACTTCTGTGGATCGCATTGCTGGTTGCGGCTCCGGCGGGCGCGGCGGCTGCTGCTGATTGTGTGCCTTTCTCGGACGGATGGAACGATTTCAGCCCGTGTGTGCGCGTTGACTCCTCGGGGCAGCGGCGGGTCAAAGCGGAGCATCTGCGGGCGCTCCCTTTCGACAAACACGGAATTGCGGCGGTCTGGATGGAGGGTTTGAAAGGCTTCTACTACGTCAGTCGGGACGGCCATATGGTGCCGGTCGTCGCCTACGACAACGCGCCGGATGCTTTCGTCGAGGGGCGGGCAAGAACGCAAGTCGATGGCAAGATCGGCTATATCGACCGCAAGCTGCGGGTGGTGATACCGCCGCGCTATGACTGGGGGTTTCCCTTCGAGCGCGGCAAGGCCGTGGTCTGCGTCGGCTGTGCGCTGAAGCCCGATGGCGGCGAGCATCGGCTGGTGGAAGGCGGCATGTGGGGAGCGGTCGACCGGAACGGTCGTGAAATCGTGCCGCTGCAATATCGTTCTGCGGAAGAGCTGCCGAAGTGACATGTTGAAGTGGCGCGTGCGCGCGGCGCGGCCGGTGCGCCGGTCAGGACTCGGAATCAAGACATATGGGCCTGCCGACCACAGCCGCAGAAGCCCTGCGGGTCCGGGACAGCTCCACCCATGCCCTCCATTGCGACTTCCAAGCCGTACCGCGTGCCGCTAACATGCCGGCCGGGGCGGGGACGAGCGGGGGCTTTGGGCTTGATGCGTCTGGTCGAATCTTCTCCAGCAGGCTGGCGTTCGCGCCGGCAGGCGCCCGCGCGCGCCGGTGCCGGCACCGTGAACGCCGCTCCCACCCTCGCCCTGCGGCACCGTATCGCGGTTCGTCGCCGTGCTTGCGGCCTTGAGCGCCGGCGCGGTCGGCCCGGCGGACGCGCGCGGCACCCGGCTCCATTCAATCCATGGCTCGGATTATCGCCCGCTCTATGCCGACATCGTCATCGACGACAATTCCGGGCAGGTGCTGCACGAGGTCAAGGCCGACGAGCCGCGCCATCCGGCCTCCCTGACCAAGATCATGACGCTTTATCTGCTGTTCGAGCAGCTGGATGCCGGCGCGCTCGCGCTCGATACGCTGCTCCCGGTCAGCGCCACCGCCGCGCTCGAGCCTCCGACCAAGCTGGGCCTCAAGCCCGGCCAGACCATCACGGTCGAGGATGCGATCGGGGGGATCGTCACCAGATCGGCGAACGACGCCGCGGTGGTGGTGAGCGAAGCGCTCGGCGGCAGCGAGGCGGAGTTCGCCAAGCTCATGACCCTGAAGGCGCGCGCGCTCGGCATGGCGGGCACCACCTATGTCAACGCCTCGGGATTGCCCGACGACGCGCAGATCACCACCGCGCGCGACCAGGCCATCCTGGGTCGCGCGATTCACGACCGCTTCCCGCGCTACTATGCCTATTTCTCGCTGGTGTATTACCGCTATCACGGCAAGGACCTCCATAATCACAACGGCCTGCTCGGAAACCTGGAGGGCGTGGACGGCATCAAGACCGGCTATACGGAGGCCTCCGGATACAATCTGGCTTTGTCGGTCCGCCGCAGCAAGAAATCCGTCGTCGCGGTGGTGCTCGGCGGAACATCCAACTCCGAGCGTGACGCGCGCATGCGTCAATTGATCGAGGACACCATTCCCCAGGCTGCGACGCAGCGGACGGCCCCCTCGATGGTCGAGGCGGCCAAGCCCGACGACATCAATGTCGACATGGCGGTGCCGACCAAGGTGAGGTCGCGCGTCGCCCCGGGCGCCAGCGCCCTCGAGAGCAATTTCGAGCAATAGGGCTTTGGCTGCGCCAGTCCGGCTTGCGGCGCAAGCCGGTGAAACCCGCATCGGTCGGCTCGAGTCACAAGGGAACCTTACAAGACTGTATTGCGCCGACCGGGACCTGAAGCCCGAAAAATTAACGAGCCCCGGCCTATGAGGGACGCGGGGGATCAAGCCTCCCACGTGGGGGCGACTCACGTGAACCCAAGAATTGGAGTTCGATGTGAGTATCAGCGGCATTCACCATGCTCGTCATGGTCACCATCCGGGATCACCTGCCGGTCAGCAATCGAGCGCCGCGGCGACCAATAGCGGTCCCGCGACCCAGGCTCCGGCGGGCGCGAGCGACCAGACGGCCGCGGCGGCGAGCCCGGCCTCTTCGCCTTCGACCAGCTCCGCTCCGGCATCGTCGGGCGCCGCAATCGAGCAGGCCGCGGTCGCATCCTCGGCGCCGCCGGCCAGCACCGCCAGCTCCAACGTGGTCGACATAAAGGCCTGAGCTTTCACGCTGGTTTCGGTCATGGACCGAAACCGGCGGCCCGGGCGGTGCCGCAGGTGCGGCCATGGTTCAAGACGCGCGGGCGTTGCCCGCGCCCTCACCATGAGGGTTGAAGAGTCGAAAATCCCCGGACCGAGCAACCGGCGGACGGAAAAATATCCGGCTTTGGCGCCGGGTAATATTGTTTAGTATTATCAATCTGTTGCGGCTTACCGCTCGCGCAAGCTCTCCTGCTTGTATTTCATCAGCGGCGACAGCAGGTAGCCGATGATCCGGCGCGAGCCGGTCTTGATCTCGGCGGTGACCGCCATGCCGGGCGAGAGGTTGACCATCTTGTCCTCGACCTGCATCTGCGTGCGATCGAGCGAGATGCGCGCCGCGTAGCTCAATTCCTGGCCCTTGGGCTCGCTGGTGGCGCTGGAGCTTCCGGGCGGCTTGTCGCCCGACTTGTCGGCGGGCGCATCGCGCGCGATGGAATCCGAGGAGATGCTGAGCACCTGCCCGTGCAGCAACCCGTAGCGGGTGAAATCGAAGGTATCGACCTTGATCTCCACCGCGTCGCCGGCATGCACGAAGCCGATGTCGCGGTTGCTCACCATGGCTTCGATCTCCAGCCGGCTGTCGCTGGGCACGATCACCAGCAGGGTCTGGGCGGGCGTCACCACGCCGCCGACCGTATGAACGGCCAGTTGCTGGACCATGCCGGACACCGGCGCGGTCAAGAGCTGCAGCTTGGTGCGCTCCTGCGCCTTCGACAGGTCGGCGGCGAGACCGGCGGCCTTGCGCTCGGCCTCGGTCAGCTCGCCGAACAGCGTGCGGCGATATTCGGCCACGGTCTGCGTCCGCGTGTCGGTGATGGCGGCGAGCGCGGCTTCGGCTTCGTGATAGCGGCTCTGCTGCACCAGTCGTTCCTGCTGGCTCTCGGTCAGTTGCTGCAGCACCTCGAAATATTGCAGGCGCGAGCCGTATTCGTTGAGCGTCTTGCGGATGTTGACGCGCTCCTGGATGGTCGGAATGACCGCCTCGAGCTTGGCGATGGTGGCCGCGATGGTGGCGAGCTCGGCCTGCTTCTGGTCCTTTGGCCGTCGAGCGCGGCGATTTTCGCCTTATGCTCCGCGATCTGCGCCACCAGGAACTGGCGCTGCATGGCGACCAGCTCCGGGTCGGCGTCCTCCGGAGGGTGGAAGGCGGCGAGCGGATCGTCGGTGTCGGCGAGCGCCGCGCGCAGGCGGGCGATGTCGAGCTGGGCGGACTGCAGGTCGCCGCGCAGATGATCGGTCTCGCCCTGGTTGATGGTGGGATCGAGCTCGATCAGTACGTCGCCGGCGCTGACGGTTTGGCCGTCCGCGACCCGGATGGCGCGCACCACGCCGGTCTCGAACGGCTGGATCACCTTGCTGCGGCCGGTCGGAACGATCTTTCCGGTGGCGGTGGCCACGATGTCCACATGGCCCAGGCTCGCCCAGAGCGAGCGCCAGCACGAACAGGGCGATGATGGTCGCGCCGATCGCCCGACCGATGGGCGAGGGCGGGGTCTCGACGATTTCCAGCGCGGCCGGCAGAAACGCGAGCTCGTCCCGGTCCCGCTGCTTGGCTCCGCCCGGGAAGGGCACGATCTTCTTTTCCGCCTTCATGAGATCCTGCCTGAGAACAAGATGCGCTATATCCGCGCCGGACCGGCCTTGGGCCGGCGAGCCCTGGTGCCGATCCGGCAACAACGGCCGCTCGATCGCAATGGATGCCGCGGGCCGCGCATCAGTGGCCGAAGATAAGCCGGAAAACCGATTTATGCTGGTCGAAGTTACGTTAAACGGGCCAACTCGACAATCTTAATTCCTGGAATGGCCGCGGGCGCGGGGAAACGAGCGGATTGGCCGCCGGTACGCGCGGGTCGGCGCGACCCGGCGGTTTGGCGGGTCTCATTTCGGCGTATTTGTGCATTGGCACAGTTCAGTGCTAATCTCGATGGTTCGGCCCCTCGAGGTTCTCCGCTGACGAGGGTGAGCCAGGTGCGGGAGGAGCCGAGCCGGCTGATTCTGTGTTCCTCGTGCTCGACGACGCCAGGCGACAGGAACGTGGGAGTCCCTATGACGGCGCAGATGCCCGGGCAGAATGATCCAGGGCTCGTGGCCCTGGTCATGCTGCTGCGCTTCCACGGCGTCGGGGCCGACCCGGCGCAAATTCGCCACCAGTGCGGCACGTCGGCGATCGGCACGGCGGACATGATCCGATGCGCCAAGGAGCTCGGCCTCAAGGCGCGCGAGGTGAAATCGAGCTGGGCGCGCCTGGCGACCACGCCCTTGCCGGCCATAGCGGCGCTCAAGGACGGCGGCTTTTTGCTGCTGGGCAAGGTCGGCGACGACAAGGTGGTGGTGCAATCCCCGAGCACCCCGCGCCCCGAGCTGATGACCCGGAGTGATCTCGAGGCGATCTGGGACGGCCGCCTCGTCCTGATGACCCGGCGCGCCGGCCTGATGGATCTCTCGCGCCGCTTCGACATCACCTGGTTCCTGGGCGCCATCCACAAGTACCGGCGGCAGCTGGGCGAGGTGCTGTTCGCCTCCTTCTTCCTGCAGCTGTTCGCGCTGGTCTCGCCGCTGTTCTTTCAGGTGGTGATCGACAAGGTCCTGGTCCATCGCAGCCTCGACACGCTCGACGTGCTGGTGATCGGGCTGCTCGGCATCGCGCTGTTCGAGACCATTCTGGGCATCCTGCGCACCTACCTGTTCTCGCACGCCACCAACCGGATCGACGTCGAGCTCGGGGCGCGCCTGTTCCAGCATCTGCTGGCCTTGCCGACCGCCTATTTCCAGGCCCGCCGCGTCGGCGATTCGGTCGCACGCGTGCGCGAGCTGGAGAACATCCGGACCTTCCTGACCAGCTCGGCGCTGACCCTGGTGATCGATCTGTTCTTCACCTTCGTGTTTCTCGCCGTCATGTTCCTCTATTCGCCGCTGCTGACCGCCATCGTGCTGGCCGGATTTCCGTTCTACATCGGGATATCGGCGGGGGCGACGCCGGTGTTTCGCCGGCTGCTCGACGAGAAGTTCCGGCGCGGCGCCGAGAACCAGGCCTTTCTGGTGGAGGCCGTCACCGGGGTCGAGACCCTCAAGGCGATGGCGGTCGAGCCGCAGATGCAGCGGCGCTGGGAGGAGCAGCTCGCCGGCTATGTGGCGGCGAGCTTCCGGGTCCTGCGGCTCGGCAATACGGCCAGCAACAGCGTGCAATTCGTCAACAAGGTCGTGATGGCCGGGATTCTCTATTTCGGCGCCCGGCTGGTCATTTCCGGCGACCTGACGGTGGGCGAGCTGGTCGCATTCAATATCCTGGCCGGACGGGTCAGCCAGCCGGTGCTGCGGCTCGCCCAGATCTGGCAGGATTTCCATCAGGCGCGGCTTTCGGTGGCGCGGCTCGGCGACATCCTCAACGCGCCGCCGGAACCCAAATTCAATCCGGCGCGGGCCGCCTTGCCGGCCATCCGCGGCGACGTGGTGTTCGAGCACGTGATCTTTCGCTACCGCATCGATGGGCCGCAAGTGCTGCACGACGTCAGTTTCAGCGTGTCGGCCGGGCAAGTCATCGGCATCGTCGGGCCCTCGGGGTCCGGCAAGAGCACGGTCGCCAAGCTGATCCAGCGCCTCTACATCCCGGAGAGCGGCCGCGTGCTGGTCGATGGCGTCGACCTCGCCATGGTCGACACCTCGTGGCTGCGCCGCCAGATCGGCGCGGTGCTGCAGGAGAACGTGCTGTTCAACCAGTCGATCCGCGACAATATCGCGCTGCCGGATCCGGCCATGCCGATCGAACGGGTGGTCGAGGCGGCCAAGCTCGCGGGCGCCCACGATTTCATTCTCGAGCTGCCGGAGGGCTACGACACCATCGTCGGCGAGCGCGGTGCCAGCCTGTCGGGCGGCCAGCGCCAGCGCATCGCCATCGCCCGGGCGCTGGTGACCAATCCCCGCATCCTGATCTTCGACGAAGCCACCAGCGCGCTCGACTACGAGAGCGAACGCGTCATTCAGGACAACATGGCGCGCATCGCCCAGGGACGCACCGTTTTCCTCATCGCCCACCGCCTGTCCACCGTGCGCCGAAGCCATCGCATCATCACCATCGACCGTGGCCGGCTGGTGGAGGATGGAACGCATGAGGAACTGGTCAACCAGGGCGGCCGCTATGCGGCGCTCTACCGGGTGCAGGCCGGGATCCAGGAAGTGAGCTAGCAAGGCCGAGAATCGCCCCGCGACGGACTCGGATCGCAAGATAAAATCAAGAATTGAAAACAATTTGTTTGCTGGCAATCCTCACTCCGCGTGGATGAGGAGGTGATTCTCATGGCAGCGTTCACGAGCCGGACCGATGTGCCCCAGGCATGGGCGATGCGCGCGGAGCGGGCGCGCCGGATCGCGACCATGCTTTCCAGGAAAGACGCCGAGGCGATCGAAGCCTATGCGCGGGAATGCGAAGCGAAGGCGAAGCAGACGATCGAGAGGCAGGCGCCGCCCTTGGCGGCTTGACGGTCACGCGGGGCGGGGCAGGGAGCCGATTGTGCCGGCTCTCTTCGTTCCGGCTCTCTTCGCTGCGGCGTTCGGTGCGTTACTTCGCGGGGGCGACCGCGGCAGACGCGAGCGGGGCGTTGTAGACCGCACAGCTATAGATGGCCAGCGGCGATGCGTCGTGCGCGATTCGGCCGCGTGTCTTGATGATGACGCCATAGGCGGCGAGCTTGCTCAGCCGGGAGCTGATGTTGCCGGCCGTCGCATCCAGCCGGCCGGCCACCTCCTTGGCGGTGAGGCCATAGGGGCAACCCCGCAATATCTCGAGAATTCGGTCCGTGAGCCTCGTCACCATGCTGTCCTGGCTTCCTGGCCTCGTGACCTCCAGCGCCCACCCGATACGCGCACCAAACTTCATCATGCGCAACTGCGACATGCCGATTCTCCACAACGGCCTCGGGGGCGGGCGAGCGCAGGGTGAGCCCCGCGGCACCGCCACGCTCTGATTCGGCGGCCGGCTACTTGGGTTCCGACTTCGGCGGTCCTTCGTCCATGCTGGCGGCCATTTCCAGTGCGATGGTGACGTCCGCGACGTCGACCGCATCGCTGCGCGCCGCGCAAAGCAGCAAAGCCGTCACCCGTTGCCAGTTCGGGGACTCCCGTCCATTGCCCTGCAGCCGCTTGAAGAGAAAGCTGCGCACGTCGGCGAGCGTGACGAGGCTGGATCCGCCGCGCAGGGTGACCGGCCGCGCGAGCGGTCGCGACCAGCCCATGGCCGGCTTGCTCGCCTCTGCCTGCGATCGGTTCGAATGTTCCATCACGGCCTTCTGAAGATTTTGAGTTTGGGAGCTGCCGGCGCGATTCCGGGCCGTGGACGTCACGGCGGCGGGAACCGCTTCGAGCATGTAAGCCGTATGGTATGGCACAATGACGTCAATTCGCGCCATCCTTCGGCCACGCGATTGCGCGCCGGTCCACTCTTCCATCACCGGGGCCGAGGAACTCACCTGTCGATTCTGTGATATTTTCGCCACAAGCAAAAACCGAATTTTCCGATCCTGCCGTTGTTTACCCGACTGTCATCTAGCTGCAATGCAACATTAATAGCTCTTTTGCGGATGGCTGAGAGCCGAAGGCAATCAGGCGTTCAATGAAGAGGAGTGGGGCGCGTGCCCCGCTCAGCAAGTGCCAAAAGCGGTAAAAACAGGGTCAAAACACGTCGAACTAGACTGATCGGCTTAGTCAACTCAATCGGTTCATCGGGTGCAGGGTTCCGCTGGCGCGCGGCTGCGCGCCAAACGGGAGAGGTTTGCCTACACAGCCCCCGATGAAGCCACCAATGCGAACGACGAAGGGGATATGGGGATCATGATGTTCAAGAGTCACTGGCGGTTGTCAGGAGCGGTCAGTCTTGCAGCGATGCTCGCGGCAGGAGCGGCCAACGCGCAGTCGGCTCCGCCCAGCGCGGAGCAAATGGAAAAATTGCAGGCTCAGATCGACTCGCTGCAGCACCAGTTGCAGGGCCTGAAAGGCAAAGTCGACAAGGCCGACTCCGCGGACAAGGCCTATGCGGCCGCCACTCCTTTGGCGAAGGCGCCGGCGGCTCCGCCTGCGGTCCTCAAGATGTCGGCCGGCAATCGGCCGTCCTTTTGCACCGCCGATGGCCTCAACTGCATTTCATTGACCAGCCGCCTGCATTTCGACGTCGGCGGATACTGGTATCATCCCAACACGCCGGCGGCCGCGGGCTTCAACCCCGCGAGCGGGGCCGGGATCGTGTCCGGCGGTGCGCCGGCCAATCTGGACAACGGCGTCAACGCCCGGCGCGCCCGCATCGGCGTGCTCGGCACCTTCATGGGCGATTGGAACTACGCCCTGATCTATGATTTCGGCGGCTCCTCGGACGGCTTGCCGCCGGTCTCGGGCGCACCCGCCTCGGGCCTCGAGAACGCCTATCTGAGCTACGCTGGGTTCAAGCCGTTCGCCATCGAGGGCGGCTATATGGACATTCCCTATACGCTGGACGAGGCGACCAGCTCCAACGACATCATGTTCATGGAACGCTCGTCGTCCCAGGTGATCGCGGTCAATCTCGCGGCCGGCGACGGCCGTTCGGGCTTCGGCGTCCGCGGCAACGATGATCGCTTCTGGGGCGGCGCCTATGTCACGGGACCGGCCGCGGGCACCACGCACATCTTCACGCCGTCCGCGAACAATGCCGCCGCGGTCCAGCCCGCGCTCGGCACGCCCGGCTTCGCGGAGCAGATCGGCGGTGTCGGCCGTGTCGCCTACCAGGTGGTGCAAGAGAAGGATTACTCCCTCCATCTCGGCGCCGATGCCGAATTCCTGATCATGCCAACCGGGTTGAAGACGCTCACGCTCTCCGATCGGCCCGAGCTGCGGATCGATCCGAGCTCGATCCTGTCGACCGGCAGCATCGCCAACGTCGCCGACGCGCAGGTCTATAGCGGAGAGGTGGCGGCCGCCTTCTCCTCCCTGTACCTCCAGGGCGAGTATTTCTGGTACGACGTGGACCGCAATCTCGGCCTTCCCTCGACGCGCTTCTCGGGCTGGTACGCAGAAGGAAGCTGGACGATCACCGGCGAGCACCGCACGTACAATCCGGCCGCCGGCGCCTACGGCGGCATCGTTCCGGATCGTCCGTTCTCTCTCGGCAAAGGCGATCCAGGGGCCTGGGAGATCGCGGTCCGCTACAGCCACGTCAATCTCAACGACCTCTTCACCGTCGGCGTCCCGGTCGCTCTGACCAGCGGCGTCGCCGGCGGCGAGCAGAATATCACCACGATCGGGTTGAATTGGTACGTCAATCGGAACGTGCGGTTCATGGTGAACTATCTGCACGGCACAGTCGACAAGTTCAGCGGTGCCGCGACGGCCGCGGTGGCGGGTCTCAATCCCGCATTCCCGGCCGGCACCGACATCGGCGCCAAGTTCGACGCGCTCGCCATGCGCACCCAGATCGCCTTCTGAGGATCAGCGCCATGCATCAACAATTCCAGCGATCGAGTGGAGACGTTTCAATGATCAGACTTCTGCTTGCGGGCACCGCGCTCGCGACCCTCATGGCCGGCGGCCCCGCAATGGCGGCCGACCAGGCGGTCAAGGCGCCGATCTTCACCAAGGCGCCGATGAGGCCGGTCTTCAGCTGGACCGGCTTCTATCTCGGCGGCAATGCCGGCGGCCATTGGGGCCAGGACAACATAGCGACGACGACCACCGTCGCCAACTTCGGCCTGGCGAGCGCAACCGCCATCGATCTCGCCTCGCCCACCAAGCTCAAGCCGACAGGTTGGCTCGCCGGCGTACAGGCCGGCTACAACGTGCAGGTCAATCACGCCGTGCTCGGCTTCGAAGGAGATGCCGACTGGGTCAACGGCTCGGCCTCGCGCTCGCTGGTGTTCCCGGGGCCGCTCCCGGCCGCGGGCGACACCTTGAGCAATACGACGCAGGCCAATTTCCTGGCGACGTTGCGTCCGCGCCTGGGCGCGGCGTTCGACCACAGCCTGCTCTACATCACGGGCGGCTTGGCGGTCGGCACCGTCAAGACCACCGACTCGATGACCACGTTCGGCGGCACGGTGCTCGAGCAGGGGAGCGCCACGGCAACGCGCATCGGCTGGGTGGCGGGCGGCGGGTTCGAATACGCCTTCGCGGACAATTGGTCGGCGAAGATCGAGGCCCTGCATGTGGACCTGGGCGGCACCTACGATGCGGGCATTCCCTGCGCCGCGGGCTGCGCGGCCGGCGCCGGCACCGACATCGTGGTGCACCACAAGTACACGGACAATATCGCGCGCTTCGGCATCAACTATCGCCTGGGCGCCACTCCCGTGGTCGCCAAGTACTAGAGCGGACCGACTATCGCGAAGCTGATCGAGCGGGGCGAGAGCCCCGCTCTTTTTTGTGCGCTTCGGACCGGACAGACGAGAGCAAAAGAGCCGCTCCTTCGATCGAGCGGCCAGCGGTGAATCAAGCCGAGGGCGTCATCTTCGATTGGCGAGTGCCTTTCTTGGCCGGGGCCGCCTGATCGGCCGCTTCCTTGGCCAATCGCAGCGCCTTCAGGCGGGCCGTCTTCTCATGGACCGCGCGGCTCTCGGCCTCGTAGTCGCGCATGGCCTTGGCGCCCTCGCGAGCGCGCTCATCCTTCTTGAAGCTCGCTTCGGCGCGTTCCATGGCGTCTTTGGGATTCTTCGACAAAATCGTCTCCTTTACCGGCCGGTCCGTGCCGCGAGATCCCCACGATGCACGATCAGCACCGCCGTATACTTCCCGCAAACCGGAATACAGTAGCCGACGACACGCGGTCTTGCGACGTGTCCGTCACGCTCAGGGCGGTTGCGCGGCCGATGGTCGCGAGAGGTGAGCGGGGGCAGGAGGCCCAAGTCGCGAGCCTCCAACCGCCGGAATGCTGGCCGCGTTGCGGCGGCGCCCAATTCGCGTCGCCTCACTCCGCCGGCGCCGACGCCGGGGTGGACGCGGGCTGCCGAGCGCCGGCGGTGGGCGCCGTCGCGCGGTGATCGTGGCGCACCGTAAACGAGATCAGGACCGGCATGGCGAGCAGCACCGTGGGGAACTGCAGCAACAGTCCGGCGATGATCGACAATGCCAGCGGCTGCTGAACCCCGGAGCCCGGTCCGATCGCCAGCGCCAAAGGCAGCAAGGTGAAGATTGCGGCCAGCGTGGTCATGGTGATCGGCCGCAAGCGGTTCTTGCTGGCTTCGCGCAAGGCCTCGTGGGCCGGCATGTGATGCGCGAGCTCGGTATATTCCGACACGTAAAAGATCGCCATCTCGGTGGAGATGCCGATGATCATGGTCATGCCCATCAAGGCCGTGATGTTCAGCTCGATGCCGGTCGCCCACAAGATCATGAACACCGCCGTGGTGGAGAGCAACGAGGTGCCGATGATGATGATCGGCAGCCAAAAGCGCTCATAGAGGAAGGCCAGCAAAATCATCTCGGCGATGAGCGCCGCCCCGAACACCTTGGCCAATCCTCCGAAGGCGATCTGCTGCTGCTTGTAGAGGCCGCCCAATTCATAGTGGACGCCGTCCGGTATCATGCCCGGCTGCTGAAGCGTCTTTTGCACGTCGGCAATCGTCGACCCGAGGTCCCGCTTCTCGATACGCGCGGTCACCGACAGCGTCTGCTGCAGGTTGGCCCGATAGACTTCGGGCTGGCCGACCTCCGGCGCTATGGTAGCGACCCGCTCGAGCGGAAAGATGTGGCCATCCGAGGCGCGAATAGGCAATTTCTCGACATCTTGATCCCGACGGCGCAAGGCCGGATGCAGTGACACCCGCACGCCTACGGTCTTGAGCGGTTGCGTCAACTGGGTGGCGACGTTGCCGCTGAGGTAGTCGTTGACCTGGGAGGAAACGTCCTGGACGGTCATCCCTTCGATCGAGGCCTTGACCGGATCGATGGTGACATTGAGGGCGTCACCGGCCAGGATTACGCCGTTCTACCATCTCGGTGACGCCGGGAATCACCTCGATCGCGGCTCCAACCCTCTTCGCGGTCGGGATCAGCTTGGCCGGATCGTCGGCGAAGAGCTGGATCTCGATCGGCTGCGGGACAGCCGTCAAGTCGCCGATCAGATCCTCCATCAACTGCAAGATATCGGTATCGACGCCCGGAACCTGGGTCTGAATCTTCAGGTGCACCTCGGCCATGATGTCATCGATGGGACGCCTGGGATAGGGCTTGAGCCGAACGAAGAAGTCGCCGATGTTCGGTTCGTTGAGGTCGGTGCCGCCCAGGCCGAGCCCGGTACGCCGGGAGAAGGTCAGCACTTCCGGCGTGCTTTGCAGAATCGCCTCGACCTGCTTGACCTCGCGATCGGTCTCCGCCAGCGAAGTTCCGGGCAGGGTCTGGTAGTCGATGATGAAGCCGCTTTCATCCGCCTTGGGCATGAAGCCGGTCGGAACGTTCTGGTAGGCGAAATAGCCGATCACCATGATCGGCAGGAAAATGACGATCAGCAGCCAACGGTGGCGAAAGATTCCGTTCAGCAGCTTGCTGTGCGCCTTGACGAACCAGCCGGACCTGTCCGCACCCGGGTCATGCCAGGTCCTGAAATTGATCAAGTATCGGGACAGCAATGGGACCACGAAAGCCACCATGGCCCAAGAGATCGTGAGCGCCGCCGCCATGGTGACGGCAAGGGTCTTGGAGAAGGCTCCGGTCACGCCAGACAGAAACACCAGCGGAATGAAGACGATCATCGTCGCCAGGCTCGATCCGGTGAGCGGTGGCAGGAACTCCTGCCCGGCCGGCAGCACCGCGTCCTTTCCGAGCGGGATGTCGTCGTAGGGGCGCTCCAGCGCTCCGGCGCGGCGCGCAATGTGCTCCACCATGACGATCACGTCGTCGATGATGAGGCCGACGGCGGCCGCGATGCCGCCGAGCGTCATGATGTTGAAGCTCTGGCCGGTGGCCTGCAGCAGCAGGACGGTGGTGAGCAGCGTGGCCGGGACGATCAGCAGCGCCACCAGAATGACGCTCCAGTTGCGCAAGAACAGGAACAGCACGATGCCCGACAGGACCAGCCCGATCAGCACGGCGTCGCGCACGCTGCCGGCCGATTCGACCACCAGCGTGCTCTGGTCGTACCAGTTCGCGACGTTGACGCCGTCCGGCCATTTGAAGGTCGCGAGCTTGTCGCGCACCAAGCCGGCGATCTGGACCGCGTTGCCGTCGGGCTGCTCGTAGACCTGGAAGAGGACGGCGTTCTTGCCGTCCTCGATGACCCGCACCCATTGCGGCACGGTCCCGTCCTTCACCTCGGCGACGTCGCGAATCGCGCACCACGGAATGCGAGTCGGAGCGCAGCACGACATCTCTCACCTGCTCGGTCTCGACCAGGTTCGAATTCGAGATGACGATGTAGAGCTTGTTGTGATCCTCCAGCCGCCCGATCGCCTGCAGCACGTTGGCGGCGGTCAGCGCAGTGACGATGTCCGATTCCGACAGGCCGTAAGCGTCCAGCTTGTGCGGATCGACCAGAACCTGGACCTCGGCGTCGGCGCCGCCCACCATATCGACCTTGGCCAGGCCCGGAACGGTCGTCAGCAGCGGGATGATCTGGAATTTCACCAGGTCGCGCAGGTCGGTGACGGAGACCTTATCGGAGGTCAGCCCATAGGCGATGATGGGGAACACCGTCGGTTCCATGCGCCGGGTGATCGATGTGGTGCCGGGCGGCAGCGACGACATGATGTGGGAGAGCGCGGTATCGACCTGCAAGGTCGCCGCCGTCATGTCGCGGCCCCAGCCGAAGTCGACCGAGATATTGGCGCCGCCGCGGCTCGATCCGGACTTCACGTCCAGCACGCCGGGAATGACGCGCAGCGCCTCCTCGACCGGCCGGGTGACCAGCTGGGCCATCTGGTCCGCCGGGCGGTCGCCGGAATCGAGCGACACCTGCACGCGCGGAAAGGCGACTTGCGGGAACAGCCCGACCGGCAGCGAGGTCGCGGCGAATGCGCCCGCCACCGTCAAGGCAAGGGCGACGAAGACGATGGATTTGGCGTGAAATTCAACCCATTGGACAAAAGTCATCAGTCGTCGTCCTCGTCTTCTTCTGCTGCAGGCGCTTCCTCGGGTCGGACGGCATCGCCATCGTCCACCTGGTAGTTGCCGGAAAGGATCATCTCCTTCTGCGAGTTGATATCGCCTTCCACGACGCTGTTCTTGCCGACCGATCCGATGACGTTCACGTAGACGCGCTTGGCGTGGCCCTCGTCGATCTGATACACGAAGGTGCCCTTCGAGTTGGTGCCGATGGAATCGCGCGGCACCACCCAGCCTTGAAACTTGCCGACCTCGATCCCGGCCTTGAAATTCTCGCCGGCGAGCGCAAGGCCTTGCGGAAGCTCGATGATGACGGGCACCTGCCTGGTCTTCATGTCGATCGCCGCGCCGATCCGCTTCACCTTGCCGTCGGCGGGCTTGCGGCCCGGCAACAGAGAGGTGAGATGGACCGGCAGATCCGGCTTCACCTTGTCGAGATCGGAGGGCTCGACGCCGACGCTCAGGATGACCTGGTCGGTGCGCGACAGCGTCATCAGCGGTGCGCCGGCGGAGATCCGGTCACCCTTGGACACCGCGATCGCCGACACCACGCCGTCGAACGGGGCGGCGAGGATCTCGCTCGGCTTGACGGAGCCGATCTTCTCGAACATGTCGAGGGTGAGCTGGGCGTCCGAGACCGCCTTCTCCGCGGTCTCGACCTGATCGCGGGTGGTCAGCTGTTGCTTGAACAGTTGCTGCTGGCGGGCAAACGACCGCTCGGCCAGCGTCTTGGTGGTTTTGGCCTGCTCATAGGCGACGACGGCCGCCGGCGAGGCGCCGAAGTCCAGAAGCGGATCCCCCTTCTTGAACTGATCGCCGACCTCGACGAAAATCTCCGAAACCTGCCCGTCGCGCTGGAAGCTCGCCGTCACGGTCGCCGACGACGTGGGGGTCGCGCTACCGTAGGCGTAGACCAGGTTGGGGATCGACCCGCGTTTGGGGTCCTGGACCTTGACGGCCGCCGTCCCTTTGACTTCGTCGGCAATGGCAGCACCGTGCAGGAATAGCAGCGACGCGGTCGCGGCGCTCAGCAACAAGCGGATCATTGACCTACTTCCTCATAAGCAGCTTCCGTCGGCATGGCCGCACGCGGCATGCCGGCCCCGATGAGAGTGGCGACCGCGACTTCCTGCTCGAGCAATTGCTGCTCGAGGGTAAGGACCGCCTGTTGTTTCGAATAGTTGGCGGAGACCAAGTCGACATAAGCTCGTTCATCGATATTGCCGGCATTCATAGCACTTTCCGCCTGCTTGGCGAAGCCTTCCAGGACGGGCATTTCGGCGCGCTCTTCGTCCAATTGCCGCGCCAGCAGACGCTGGGTGGCCAGCGATGCCAAGACCTCGCTGTGCGCGGCAGAAAGTCGCGCCTCGAACTCGGCGCGAAGCTGCTCGCGCGTGGTCTTCTCGATCGCGATGTTGCCCTGGTTGCGATCGAAGATCGGCAGGTCCATCGTGAGCTGGGGCCCGAACGATCGGACGTCGGAGGTGTCGCGCGCATAGCTGGGGCCGAAGGTCATGGCCGGGAATTGCCCCACGATGGCGCCGCGGAACTTCTCGTCCTGGGACCGGTAGCCGAGCTGCAAGGCGATCAGATCCGGCCGCCGGTCGGCCAGATCGTTCAAGGCGCGCATGACCGCCTTCTGATCGACCTGCAGAACCTGCAACTGGGTCTTCAAGGGCACCATGACCTCGGGCGCCAAGCCGAGCATCGCGTTGAGGTCGTGACGGTGGGTGTCGAGGTCGCGCTCGAGGTCGAACAGGGCCTTGCGGGTGTCGCTGACCGCGGCCAAATCCGGCGCCACGGTCGCCAAGGTGGCATTGCCGTCGGAGAGCGCCTTGCGACCGCGATCGAACCGGCTCTGCAATGCGTCGCGGTACTCGACCAGGACCTTTCGCAGCTTCTCGTCCTGGACGATATCGAAGACCGCCAGCCGCGCCTTGCCGATCAGCTGCCATTCTTCCCACAGCACGCTGGCATCGACCTGCAGCGCGGCCGCCTGGGCGGTGCGCAGGCGGCCCTTCATGGTGATGGTCTTTTGAATGTCCTGCGAGACGCCGGCGGAGACGGCATCAAACAGGACCCCCGCCGCGGTATCGGGGTTGAGAAGGAACAGGTAGCTGGCGCTGACGGACGGATTCGGCAGCAGCCCGGCCTCCAGCACTTGCGCCCGGGCCACGCCGCGCTGGGTCCGGGTCGCGATCAGGTCGGGATTGTTCTCGACCGCCAGCACCGCGACGTCATAGACGCTCAACGGCTGGTCGATTCGAACGCCGGAATGCACAAGCTCGGAGAGCTTGTGTTTCAAGTGAGCGTGGGTGTCCAGCGCGAGAGGTTGGTAGGTCGCGCAGGCGCTGAGAGCGAGGCTCAGCGCGCCGCCGACACAGCACCAACGCAATGCCCGACCGATCGCAGCCGCCCCATTCAGCCCCATGCCACCGCTCCGCAACGATACCTGCCCCGGCCCTTCACGCCATCGTTGAAAGGCAAAACAGTACCGTACCGGTCTGGCAACGTGAGTCCAGGCGTCAGCGCGCGCGCTTTACATTTTGGCTGGATGTGTAATCAAAATGTCACTTCGAGCTCTGGTCTCGAGCTCCGACGGCCTCTTGGAGGCCGCTCGAATGCGACACGACGCCAGCCAAAAAGCCCCCCACGGAGCAGAATACCGATCGACAGCTTGCCGGCCGGATGCACGGGCATCCGGCTCGGCTCGAGGCTGAGGGATCGGCACCGGATTCGGTACCCGACGAGGCCCGCCCGCCTGCGCGAACGGGCCTCCGGTCGTGCTTAGTCGAGTTGCCCGCGTTCGATCTGGATGATCGAGAACGTATCCGAGATGAACTTCGCGGGCGGCGCCTTGCCACCCGCCGCGGGCGGGGCCGGCAACGTGGACTCGGGCGCCACCAGGAAGACCGTTCCGGTCTTCGGATCGACCGTCCCGGTGCGCGCATTGATGCGGGTCGCGACGGTTTCGACCAGGTGATAGGTGTCCGGGTTGTCCTGCTTGATGACCGACAGGTTTCCGGCCGCGCCATTGGGCGACATCACGAGCTTCTCGACCGGATTCCACAGCACCGCATCGGTGTTGGTCCCGATCGGGATCGTGGTGATCGTCTTTCCGCTGTTGGGGTCGACCACCGCCATCACCGGCTTGGCGCCCCGGCAAGATACGAAGAGCCGATCGCTCTTGTCTTCGTAGACCATTCCGGTCGGAGCCTGGCAATCGACCGGCCAGATGGTGGCCAGCTTCTTGGCCTTGAAGTCCACCACCGCGATCTTGTTCTGGTCCGCCAAGTTGACGAACACCCGGCCCTTGCCGTCGGCGGCGAAGAACTCAGGATGCTTGGTGTTGTTCAACGCGATGGTTTCGCCGAGCTTGCCGGTCGCCGGATCGAACAGGGTGATCGAGCCGGAGTCACCGTTGTTGGTGTAGGCGGTCTTGGTCGCCGGCTCCCAGCCGACGCCATCGGTGTCGTTCATCAACTTGATGTTCGACTTCACGGCCAGGGTCTTGAGATCGAAAACCGTGACCGAATCGAAGGTGCCGTTGTCGCTCATGCCGACACCGAGCTCGGGAGCGACGGCGGCGCCGTTGGTGCCCTTGGTGTTCTCGATCTGGCTCACCTTGCCGGAATCGATGTTGTAGACCCATACGCCGAGATCGCGGCGGCCGATCAGGACGTTGCGGTTGGCGGGGTCGACCGACACGTGGTCCCAACGCGGATTCTTGCCCGGGAGGGGAATGACTTTGGTGACCCTATAGCCGACATAGGGCTCGGCCGCAGAGGCGAGGTTGACGAATGCGGTGCCGATGAAGGCGGTGCTGGCGAGCAAGGCGCCGGCCAGTGCGATGGTCTTCGTACGCGAGCTGATATTGGTAGCAAGTCTCATGACTGCCCCTCCCGTTACATTGCACGCTCCTGCTCGAGAGCGTGATGGTTGGTGTTTGATGCGCCGTGATTCCAGATCCTAGGCCCACTTATCGTTGAGGTATCTTTGAGGACCCACAGTTAGGCCGAATGGATTATAAGGAAATGCATTTTCGATGCAAGCCGGCAAGGGCGCGCGCGCTCTCAGCTCACACGTTATCCTTACCCTCGCTGGCGCCCCGGCAGCGCCCGAGGGCGGTGCGCGCGCATGACGCGACGGCGAGCGATCGTCGGAGCCGCCGCAGCCGTCCGAACATCGGCAATCGCCAGCAATCGAACGGGTCGAACTGCCGGATTTCCGAGCTATTCGCGGTGGCGGCGCATTCGGGCTGTGCGCTGCCCGATCTCGGCGGGGCGGCGGCGCTGCCGTCGAAGGCCGCAGGCATGCCCGCGAGCCCGCGACGAAATACCGCATTTTTTGAATGTCTTGCGATGCATTCTTGCGAGGCTTCTTGAGCCTCAGGATCGGTACGCGTCGCTATTGTACCTACGGGGCGACCGGACCTGCCCTGATGCGCGGCGAGGAGTGCGTGCCGGCCATCCGCCGCCGCCGGTTGCGCGCCGTCACGAGCAGGCCCTCAATCGTGGCGGCACGCTGCGCTACAGGCAGGCCCGCAAATGAGCGAGCGTGCGCAAGAAGCAACGGGCGGCGTAGAACGGCAGGCCCAACGTATAGTGCCCGCACCCATATTGGATCCAGGTCGGGCGGAGACCAAGGCCGCGCAGCCGTTCGACATAGTTGCGCGTGAGCTCGGGCAAGAACACGGTGTCGCGCGCTCCCGACACGATCAGAAGTCGATCAAGCCGGGCACTCAACCGTGCGGCATGGCTGGCCGGGCTGATGATGGACCAGGCCGAGCGGACTTCATCGCGGGTGAACCGGCGCTCGAGGCTCTGCCGGACATAGCGGGTTGCGCTGCCGGTCCAAACGGCGTCGGCGAAGTCGTCGGCCATCAACAGCAAAGCGGCCGCGCGCACGCGCCCGTCGAGCGCGGCGACGATCGAGGCGATCGAGGCGCCGATGCTGACCCCGATGATGCCGGTCCGCCGATAGCCTTCCCGCTCGAGCCAGGTCAGGCAGGCGCGCGCATCCAGCACGGCTTGCCGGTTGGATCGGATGGTCAGACCCAGATTCTCGCAAGCGATCTCGCGTGCAAATCCGACCCCGATGGTCCGGCGTTCGTCGTGATAGGGCAGGCTGAGCTGGACGCAGGTTATGCCGCAGCGGGCGAGCAGGGCGCTGAACGGCCGGCAGGCTTGCCGCGTTGCGTTCCAGTACGGCAACAGCACGACGGCGCGGCCGCGGTGCCCGGACTCGAAGATTTGCGCGCGCGCCACGCTGTTGGGGCCCTCGGTCGCGGATGGGCTGTCGAAAGCCAGCATCGAGCCCTGGCGGCGGAAGACCGGCGGCTCGCCGGCGGCGAAGTAGGCGTCGGCGTCGTGCAAAGCGGCGCTCACGCCGGCGAGCAATTGCGGCAATTCGTCCGCCGCGCTCCCGGGCTGCGCATCAGTCCAGGCCGACCGATGCCTCACCGGCGAACTTGACCGCTACGCCTTCGGCGGCGAGCCGGCGCTCGCGCTCGTCGATGAAGCTTTGCCATCCTAGCACGTCAGCGGGTTCACATCGGGGACCGTGGTCGCGGCCGGTGGCGTGGGCCGCACCCCAGTGCACCGCTATTGCGGCGGCATTGCAAGCGGAACGATCCGGGCCAAACGGCCTCGTGCGCCACGTGTCAGGCCTGGCTCATGGCCCCGGTGAGCATGCTGGTGACGTCGGCCTTCGGCCGCTCGCGCAACAGCGACTGACCGTTCACCATGTAATAGACGGCTTCCGCGATATTGGTCGCATGGTCGCCCATGCGCTCGAGATTCTTGGTGCAAAACAACAGATGAATCCCGAAGGTGACGGTGATGGGATTTTCCATCATGTGGACCAGCAGCTCGCCGAACAGCGATGTATAGAGACGGTCCACGTCCTGGTCCCGGGTCCAAACGTCGACCGCCTTGGCGGCATCGCGGCGCGCGAAGCTGTCGAGCACGTCGCGCAGCTGAGCCAGCATCAGATCGGCCATGTGGCTGACGCCGCGCAGCGACCGGCGCGGCATGTCCTCGCCGTTGATGGCGATGATGCGTTTGCTGATATTCTTGGCGAGGTCGCCGATGCGCTCCAGCTCGTTGGCGATGCGCAGGATTCCGACGACCTGCCGCAAATCCACGGCGACCGGTTGGCGGCGCGCGATCGTTTCGATGGCGCGTTCCTCGATGGTCCGCTGCATGTCGTCGATGATCGAGTTGGCGTTGATCACGCGCCAGGCGCGCGCGCTGTCGCGGGTCGTCAACGCCTCGATGGCCTCGGCGATCTGTCGTTCGGCAAGCCCGCCCATCTCCGCCATGGTTCGGGCGAGATCCTGCAAGTCCGAATCGAATGCTTTCGTCGTGTGTTCAGACCAAGCCATGTGGTGGGGCCGATCCACGCTGCGCGCCGCGGTGCCGCGCGATAAGATTCTTTTGTGTATAATCGTCAGATGACTCTGCGATGACGGTCGGTCGTGTTTTTTGCCGCGCCCGCGCGGTGGTGCGCTCGCGCCGCCTCGGCAGGCCGGCGCGACGTCGATAGTTATCCACCGAGCGGAAATTTTCACTGGACTCCGACGTGGCTTTGGCGGCGAATCATTTGGAAGCTCGACTTTCGAGTTCCGCTGTCGCCGGACGGTGCCACGGGTGTGTCGCCGACGGGCAGGCCTAGTCGGACCGGCGTAGCCGGATTTGCGTGCGTGCGATCTTCAGGTTCGATGTACGTGCAAGTGCGTGCGCTCGACGGCGTCACCGACCGTCTGTCACCGATCGTCCGTCACCGACCGCCCGTCACCAGGCATCGTGGGAGCTCCGCATTGGCTGATATTTTGGTTCAGTGCCCGCGCACCGGAGTTCCGGTCTCAACCGGTCTCAAGACCGAGTGGGTTCTGCTCAAGAGCCTGCCGTGTGTCGCCGTGCCGTTGCGCTGTCCGGCTTGCGGCCAAATGCACAAGTGGAAGCCCGATGACGCCTGGATCGGCTCCGCCCGGCAATCCGGCGATGCGGGCATGCTCAACGCATCCCGCGCACCGGTCTACGCCGCATCGAGCCGCGATGGCGCAAAAACGCCGGAATAGGACCGGGCTCCGTCGCGTTCGCGAGCAGCTCGCCAACGGCGTCAGACGGCGGTCGCCGGCGCCGCGATCGGCATCCCCTCGCTCCGCTCGACCACCGACTTGTCCGGATCGAGCCAGAACGCCCACACCCCGGCGCCGCCGACGAGCAGCACGGCGGACACTATGAAAGGCGCCCCCCAGTTGTCGTACTGGGCCAGAACTCCGAACACCAGAGGCGACAGCGCGCCGCCGATATTGCCGGCCATGTTCATCATCCCGGACACGGTCCCGGAATATTTGCCGCCGCAATCCATGGGCACCGCCCAT
Organism: uncultured Alphaproteobacteria bacterium; assembly: GCA_963744275.1. Taxonomy (GTDB): domain Bacteria; phylum Pseudomonadota; class Alphaproteobacteria; order Rhizobiales; family Xanthobacteraceae; genus VAZQ01. The sequence goes on along the minus strand of CAVUSX010000004.1, from coordinate 13,553 downwards.
GCCGGGCCGATCGTGCATTCCAGAAAGAACATGGCGGCGGTCAGGGAATAGACCGCCGTGTAGGCATCCTGCGTCATCCCCGCCACAACCATGAACGCCGCGCAGCCGAGCAGGCCGACGACGGCGACCGAGCGCCGGGCGAGCTTGGTGCTTCCGGTCTTCTTCAAGAGCCAGTCGGTGGCCAATCCGCCGACCGTGTCACCGACGACGCCGGCAAAAAGCGGCAGCGAGGCGAAAATGCCGATTTTGATCAGGGTAAAATGCCTGAAATCCACCAGATAGGACGGCAACCAGGTGAGGAAGATGTAGAGACAATAAACGTAGGTGAAGTACGCGCACATGATCGCCCACATGTTGGGAGATCGCAGCAGCGTCCCCCATGGCACATCGGCGCCCTCTCTTTGGATCGTTGCCTCGTTGATCTCGCCCGCACCGTCCAGGCCGCGGATTTGTTGCAATTCCGCGCGGTTCACCAGGCCGTGCTCTTCCGGCAGGTTGCGATAGCTCACGTACCACCACAGTGACCAGAGGAATCCGGCCGCGCCGCAGATGTAGAACACCGATCGCCAGCCGAGCGTGGTCATGATCAGCACCACGATCGGGGGCGCGATGGCGGCCCCGAGCCGGCTCGCGCTGTGGGTGAGCCCCTGCACCAGGCCGCGCTCCCGTCGCGGGTACCAGACCTGCATTGCGCGGGTGGCGCCCGGAAATGCGCCGGCTTCGCCGGCCCCGAACAGAAAGCGAATGATGAAGAACGAGACCGACCCGGTCGCCATCGCGGTTGCGGCGGTCATGACCGACCAGTAGGCGACGATCGCCGCCAGGACCGGGCGGGCGCCGAACCGGTCGCTGAGCCAGCCGCCCGGGACCTGAAAGATGGCATAAGCCCACACAAAGGCACTGAAGATGATGCCCATGGTGATCTTGTCGAAGCCGAATTCCTTGCTGATCTCAGGCGCGGCCGTCGAGATGTTGACGCGGTCGAGATAGGTGATGAGGTACATGAGGGATATCAGCCCCAGAATGTACCAGCGGCCATAGCTCGGCCGTGCTTGATCGGCTCCCGGCATGATGCATTTCCTTCCAGAGACAATTTTTTTCTATTGATCGTCATTGTGCGGGTTTGTGTGTGGGTTGCAAGCCGAATTGCAGGGGGCGGACGGGTTGCGACCATGTGCGCGCCGCCGCACACTTCGGCAGCTTGGCCGCTGATGCCGGGCAAACCGCACGTCGTGTCACCGGCATCCGGCCGCGGCCGCACCGACTATTCACGTGTTGGTAATGTGAATCGCGCATAGGAAGAGCCTGGGCGGCCAGGCCGGCGATGGCCATGGAAATTCTCAAGCGCCCCCGAGACAAACGATCATCAGGGGCGCCCGTGAACCTCGCTGCTTTGTTTCGGATCAAGCCGACCATTGCCCACAAGGCGCTTCTGCTGATCTTCGCGCTCGGTCTCATGTCCGGGCTCGCCAACTGGTACTGCCTCCATGCCATCGACAGGATCGACGAGGCCAACAGCGTCGTCACCGAGCATATCGCGCCGGCGCGGCTCGCGCTCTCGGAGGCCAAGGGCGCGCTGACCGCCTTCGGCCTCGGCGTCTACAAGATGAGTGCCTATGTGGACCGCGCGGACGTCGCGGAGGAGGCCAACTCCATGGTCGGTGAGTTCAATGCGATCGGGAACGCCCTCGAAAATGTTCGCGGCTACGATCCGGAACGGACCGAGGACATCGAGCACCTCCTCGGCAAGCTGGAGACGCTGCGCACGCTCGCCGAGGACGTCCGTCGCATGACCATCGAGGGCAAGCACGACGAGGTTCGGTTTCTGCTCGAGTTCAAGTTCATCGCCGCGCTCGATGACGCCGTGGGCCTGCTCAACCGCCTCATCAACATTCTCGGCGCGAGCTCGCAGACCGCGGTCGCGGAAGCCGAGGCGGCGCGCAGCTGGACGATCGGCGTCACCCGCGCGAGCGTGGTCGGCGGCACGCTGGCGACGCTCGCGCTCGCGCTGGCGCTCAGCCACTATTCGCTGGCGCGGCCGCTGCGCCGGCTGGCGCGGGTCATGACGAACCTGGCCGAGGGCGACTTCGCGATCGAGATCGACGGGCTCGCCCGCCGGGACGAGGTGGGGGGCATGGCGCGCTCGGTCGCGGTCTTTCGCGCGAACGGGATCGCCCTCAAGCGCCTCGAGCAGCAGCGCACGGCCGACAAGGCGCGCGCCGAGGCCGAAAGACGCGACGCCTTCGCCAAGCTGGTCGATTCCTTCGAACGGGACGTTCTCAGCGTCGTGGGCATCGTCTCCCATGCGGCGGTCGAGCTGGAGAAATTCGCGAGCGCCATGAAGGTGATCGCGGCGCAATCGGAGAACCGCTCGTTGATCGCCGCGAACGCGGCGGAGGAGACCATGCGCGACGCCGGCACGGCGGCCTCGGCGGTCGAGGAGCTGTCGGCCTCGATCGGCAATATCAGCGGTCAGGCGGTCAGCGCCTCGAGCGTGGTGGCGGAAGCCAAGCGCTGCGCGGAGATCGCCGCGACCAATGCCGAGGGATTGACCAAGGCGGTCGAGCAGATCGACCGGGTGACCGCGCTGGTGAACGCGATCGCCGGCCAGACCAATCTCTTGGCGCTCAACGCGACCATCGAGGCGGCGCGCGCGGGCCCGGCCGGCCGCGGCTTCGCGGTGGTGGCGCAAGAGGTCAAGAGTTCTGGCGGCGCAGACCACGCAGGCGCTCACCGACATCAGTCGAGAAACCGGTTCCGTGCAGCAGGCCACGAAGGCCGTGGTCGCGGCGATCTCGGCGATCTCCGGCGTCATCGGCGCCATCGACGATATCTCGCTCGCCATCACCGACGCCGTCGGTCAGCAAAACGTCGTTTCGCGGAATATCGCGCAAAACGTCGACGACGCCGCGGTTCGCACGCGGCAGGTCTCGTCGATCATCTCGGCGGCGAATGAATTCGCGGTCCAGACCGGCGAGCTGGCCGGCCGCATCCTGCAGGCCGCGCAGGATCTCAGCCAGCAGGCGGTGGTGCTGCACACCGACGCGGCCGGGTTCATCGGGCGGGTGAAGGCGGCCTGAACCGCCGGCGCGCCGGCAGTGGTGGGGCGCTGCGCGCGAAGTCGTGTCCGGCATCTTCCTCGTGATGCCCGGCGTGATGCTTGGCCGCCGCAGCCTTGGGACAATGTCACATTTTTGTGACGCACGACGCGCACAACCAGGATCGGCGCGCGCGTGCGCCTGCCGGCGCGCCGTCCAAACATCGCGTTGTCCTCGTATCGTCAGGTGTAACGACGCTGCGAGGACGGACGTATAGAGACTGAGTCATTTCCCCTCCCGGCGGAACCGTCCGAGGTCTCCATGCAAGCCCTTGCCCTTCCGTTCACCCCCCGCTTCATCGTCCTGACCTTGTGCATTGCAGCGACTGCGGCATGCGTCGGCATCGCCGCGGCGCAGAGCGCCTGGCTCGTGCCCTTGTCGGTTCCGATCCTCCTGTTCGGAGGCCTTTCGCTCTTGGGGCTGCGCGATCTCTTCCAGACCCGGCATGCGGTGCTGCGCAACTACCCGATCTCGGCGCATCTGCGCTTCCTCCTGGAGGAGCTCAGGCCGGAGATGCGGCAATACTTCTTCGAGAGCGAGAAGGACGGCATGCCGTTCAGCCGCGACAAGCGCGCGGTGATCTATCAGCGCGCCAAGATGGTGCTCGACAAACGCCCGTTCGGCACCCAGTACGAGGTCTACGCCGACGGCTACGAATGGCTGCGCCATTCGATGGCTCCCAAGCCGGTCGCCACCGAGCCGTTCCGGCTGCGGATCGGCGGTCCCGATTGCGCCAAGCCCTATTCGGCCTCGGTCTTCAACATTTCGGCCATGAGCTTCGGCGCGCTCAGCCCCAACGCCATCCGCGCCCTCAACGGCGGCGCCCGCAAAGGCGGCTTCGCGCACGACACCGGGGAGGGCGGCTTCAGCCCCTATCATCGCGAGAACGGCGGCGACATCATCTGGGAGATCGGATCGGGCTATTTCGGCTGCCGCAATCCGGACGGCTCCTTCAGCGCCGAGAAATTCGCCGCCGTGGCGGGGAACGAGCAGATCAAGATGATCGAGATCAAGCTCAGCCAGGGCGCCAAGCCGGGCCATGGCGGGGTCTTGCCGGCCGCCAAGGTGACGGCCGAGATCGCCGCCATCCGGGGGGTGCCGGTCGGCGTGGATTGCATCTCGCCGGCGCGCCATACGGCGTTCTCGACCCCCCTCGGAATGCTGCAACTGATCGAGGACATGCGGCGGGCCTGCGGCGGCAAGCCGGTCGGATTCAAGCTCTGCGTCGGCCACCCCTGGGAATTTCTCGCGATCTGCAAGGCGATGCTGGAGACCGGCATCTGTCCCGATTTCGTGGTGGTGGACGGCACCGAGGGCGGGACCGGCGCGGCACCGCTCGAATTCATGGACCATCTCGGCATGCCGATGCGCGAGGGCTTGAATTTCGTGCACAATGCGCTCGTCGGCATCGGGGTGCGCGAGCGCGTGCGCATCGGTGCCGCGGGCAAGATCGCCACCGCCTTCGACATCGCGCGGGCGGTCGCGCTCGGCGCCGACTGGTGCAACGCGGCGCGTGCCTTCATGTTCTCGCTCGGCTGCATCCAGTCGCTCAGCTGCCATACCGACCGCTGCCCGACCGGTGTCTCCACCCAGGACCCGACCCGCAGCCGCGCCCTGATCGTCCCCGACAAGCTCGACCGGGTGTATAATTTCCACCGCGCCACCCTGCACGCCTTGGCCGAGCTCACCGCCGCCGCCGGGCTCGATCATCCCGATGAATTCCGCCCGGCGCATTTCTGCCGCCGGGTCTCGGCCCGCGAGGTGCTGACCTTTGCGGAGCTTTATCCGGCGCTGCGGCCGGGCGAGCTGCTCGAGGGTAGCGCCGATCCACGGTTCCGCGCGGCTTGGACCCTCTCGCGCGCCGATTCGTTCCATGCCAACGTGTGAGCGCGCCGCCCGGCGGCCCGGTGCCGGCCAAATATCGGCGCATTTCCCGGGCAAGAGCGGTGCGGGCTGCACCGAATATTTACCGCTTGCGCGCGAGGTTGTCGCATCGGGGTTGCGTTTTCATGACGAACAGGTTTGCGCAAATGCGCCACGGGCCGCAGGCCGAACGGGTCGCCCGCCCGGGGGCGCATGCCACTCGCGCCGCCAGGTTGGCGGGCATTCTCATGTCTGGCGCAATGCTGACGGCCTGCTCGTCGAGCGGCGACACCGGCCTCTCGTTCTTCGCCGATCCCGGAAAGTATCAGTTCCACACCTGCGCGCAGATTGCGGACGCGATGAAGGGCCAGTTGCAGCACGTGCAGGATTTGAAGACCCTGATCGACAGGGCAGACCAGAGCACCGGCGGGGCGGCGGTCGGCTTCATCGCCTACAAGGCCGATTATGTCGCCGCCGAGGAGGAGCTGGATTCGCTGCGCTCCGCCGCCCGCAGCAAGAGCTGCGACCAGGACGCGACCTGGCGCAGCAGCACCGCCATCCGGTGAGGATCGCATTCGGTGCCGACCGGCTCGTGATCAAGCCGGTGTCCGGCCGTACAGCCAATCGTAACGCGAGATCAGCCGCTCGCCGCCCATGACGGAGACCGCCAGCGTGCGCACGAGTCCGGCCGCGGCGCCCATGTGGTAGATGGCGCCGCTGCGCCGCGCCGCGCGTTGGGTTTGCGCGGTGCGCGCCAGGCGCCGCCGCTCGTAGCCGCGCATGGCGGCGGCGAGGTCGCTGCCGGCGGACTTCAGGCTTTGGCCGAGCTCGGCCGCGTCCTCGATCGCCATGGCGGCGCCTTGCGCCAGATAGGGCAGGATGGGATGCGCCGCATCGCCCAGCAAGGTCACTGCCCCGCGGCCCCAATGCGACAGCGGGGCGGCGTCGAACAGCGCCCATTTGAGCCAGCGGTCGGCGGCGCAGAGAATGTCCCGCGGTGGGCCGCGCCAAGCCCGCGCGTCGAAGCGGGCGAGGATCTCGGCAGGCTCGCCCGCGGCGCTCCAGCCCGGCTCGCGCCAGTCGTCGGCCATGATGGCGACGACATTGATCAGGCGCCCGCCCTTGACCGGATAGTAGACGACATGGCCGCCGCGGCCGAACCAGAGATTGACCGTGGGGATGCTCAATTCACACGCCACCGCCTCGGCCGGCACCATGGCGCGCCAGGCGGTGTGGCCGGTGGAGCGGGCCTCGCCATGGCCGAGCCGGCCGCGCAGGCGCGACCACAGCCCGTCGGCGCCGATCAGCGCGATGCCGTGCTCCTCGACCGTCGCATGGCGCGAATGAGCCGCCACCGTCACGCCATTGGGGTGGATCGCAAAATCGTCGACCCGGGTGCCCAAGCGCAGCACGATGTCGGGATTGGCCTGCACCGCCGCGACCAGGACGGACTGCAGATCGCCGCGATGGATGATCCAATAGGGGGCGCCGTAGCGTCGCTCGGCGGCGGCGCCGAGCGGCGCGCGCGCGAGCACGCGACCGCTGCGCGCATTCGCCACGATGAGCTCCTCGGGAGCCGCGACATAGGGGAGCAATTGCTCGCCCAGGCCGAGCCCGATGAGAATGCGTGAAGCGTTGGGGGAGAGCTGAATGCCGGCGCCGGTCTCCTGCAGCCGCTCGGACTGCTCCAGCACGACCACCCGATAGCCCTGGCGCGCCACCGCCAGCGCCGCCGTCAGGCCGCCGATTCCCGCCCCTGCAATGACCACCGTGCGCGAGGAAGCCACGAGCGCTATACCTCATTGGTATTAAAAGAGAAATCAACGATTAATTTGGGTGATCCCCGGATTAGCCCTCCAATCGGTCGCGGCCAGGCACGTTATTCCAGGTGGGGGATAGCTTGCCTAGGCTGGCGAGAGGCCTTGCCTTAGTGGCTCCGTGGGGGCTTGCCGGTGGGCTGCGGGCGGCTTCGCGCCGGCGAATGCGCCAGCTGTCCGAAAAGTGCTATCTTCCAATGTCCGCGATCCGCGCAGGATTACCCACGGGGCTACAAACGGCTCGACAATGTCGTTCGATGTTCTCATTGCCTGCTCGCGCCAAGACACAGCTGCGGCAGACAAGACCTGCGAGGCACTGGAGGCCGCGGGCATCCGATGCTGGATGGAGCACCGCGACGTCAGGGTTGGGCGGGACTATCTTGAGGCTACTCTTGAAGCTGCGGATCGCTGCCGGGCCGTGCTTCTGATCTTTTCGGCCCATACCGAGGCCTCAAATGCCGGCGTTCTCGAGCGAGCAACACAGCGCGGCATTCCCGTCATTTGGCTAATGCTCGATCACGCGACGCCGCCCGCCGAATTCACGGAATTTCGAGAATCCGCGGTTGGGATCGATGCATCCGCGCCGCCACTAATGTCACATTTCTCGACACTCGCGAATCTCATCAAGTCCCTGCTGAGGCCGGAGTCCTCGCCTGATTTCAGCGACCATTTCAGAATGGAGGATGGCGCTTCCGGGCTCTCTGAGAAATTCTCGCCGCGTCTCGAAGAATCCCGCGGCTCATTCGAGGACCGTGGCGGGGGATATTCGCTCGACGAGCTGGCGCTTCTTCACCGTCGCGCCGCTCCGCAAACCGTCGGCTTGACGTCAAATTCGCTCATGGCGGCCGGTAGTGCGTCCGCGCAGGCATTTCCCGCGCCGCCCGTAGCGGCTGCCATGGCTCGGGAGTACGCGTCCCCGGCAAGCCCGCCGCCCGTCGCGGGATCTGCCGACTATGGGCGCCCCCCGCCACCCCAATCGGCATCTCCGTCAAGGCGCGCCGGTGGGCGGAACGCCGCCCTGGTTCTCATCGGGCTGGCCTTGCTGGGGGCCGCCGGAGCAGCGTTTGGCAGGCAAATCATTGGGCTAGCCGATGCGATTGCAGAATATCTTCGCCACTTGACCCTCGGCGCGAATGAGCCTTCCGGAACCTCGCTGCTGGCATCTTCAGTCCTTGCGGGAACCGTTCCTCCGCCGTTGACCCCGCCACAGCCGGAGTTGGTCGATGTCAGCGCCTTCGCTCCGAAGTCGGCGCGAGACGGGGAGGAGGTGCTTGTCCAAGTTTACCTTCATACCGTGGATCAAGCCAAGCTCGTTCGAGCGCGAGCAAGAGCCGCCGACGAAACAACGGCGAGGCGCGACGTGACGACGTTGGCAACTCAGGTTTGCCGCGGTCAGCTGGTGACCGTGATCTTGGATGCACAAGGCGTATCCGTGGACGATCCGACACAGCAGATCGAATGGACCGGGCAACCGCAGGCCTGCCGATTCCTGCTTACGCTTCCCGAGTCGAAACACGACAGCGAGCACATCGTTCGGATACGCGTTCTTGTCAACTCCATCCCCCGCGGAAAATTGGCGTTCAAAATTCCTGCTTCTGCAGGGACGCGTCCGGCATCCAGCAGAGGTGAGCTCGTTGGAGCTGCGACCGACTATAAACGAGTATTCCTGTCCTATGCATCACCAGACCTGGCGAAAGTGTTGCAATGCGCCCAAGTGTTGAAATCCGCGGGGTTGAGCTACTTCCAGGATTTGCTCGAGCTCAAGCCCAGAGAGAAGTGGGAGCCACGGCTCTTTGAGGAGATCGATCGCTGTCAGCTGTTCTTGCTGTTCTGGTCGTCGCACGCCGCCAAGTCCGAGTGGGTCATCCGTGAAGCCGAATATGCGCTTGCTCAGCAAACAAAGAGCCGCCCGGCTGAAATTCCGGAAATCGCACCCGTCATCCTGGAAGGACCGCCGGTGCCCCCGCCGCCCGAGTCCTTGAAACACATCCACTTCAACGATCCGATCCGTTACGTCATTTCGGCGGTGGAAGCCGCGCAGCATCGACCGAGCTAAGGCCTTGTCGCGCCTTGGCCCGCCCGGATCACGCCGTGAGCGGTTCCATCAGGGCGCACTCGGCCGGCCTGGCGGCATGGGGATCGAGCCCGGGGTCCAGGCGGAACAGCGTGGAGCAGTAGGGGCAGATGGCTTCGCTCGCATCGCCCATGTCGATGAACACATGGGGATGGTCGAAGGGCGGCTTCTCGCCCACGCACATGAACTCGTGGGCGCCGATCTCGATCACCGGCACGCCCGGAGTGTTGTGGAAATGGGGAATGATGTGCTCCGCCATCGGGGGCTCCTGGGGGCTCCTGGACGCGGCTCGGCGTCACCCTGCTGTCGCGCCGCACCATAGCGATCCAGGGGGCCGATTCCTAGGCTTCCTAGGCTGCGTTGACCGCATCGAGACCGATTTCGGGGTTGAACGGGCCTTCCATGTCGCCGGGCGATCTCCATTTGAGGGAGGGCAGGCGTGTCGGAGGAGCACGGGCGCGGCGCGAGCTCGGTAACCGGTTTTGCACAAAGTGCGGTGTTTTCGCACAAAGTGCCCCCTGCGGAGGGCGGCCGGCTTATTGTCGCCCATCTATCGAGGCATTCGCTTGGCTCATGACGCAGCTCCTCGACCACCAGACCCGGCCTGACCGATCGCGGCTCGCCACACCGTTCGCCGCCATGGTGGCCTGCGCCATCGTGGCGCTGCTGACCGTTCCGGCCGGCCTCGAGGCCGGAACGCTGGTGTCCCTGCAGGACGATCCGGCGGCCTTGGCCGACCACATGCTCTTTCTCTCGTTCGATGCCGCCGTCGCCAAGCGCGAGATCGAAGCCGCGCTCGGCGCCGGCGATGCCGACCTCGCGGGCAGCTTCCTCGATCTGGCCCGCGACCGGAACGTGGCGGTCGAGCCTGGCCTCGCCGATCGGGTCGCGGCCGCCAAGGCCGCGGCGGCGAGCACCTCCCACGCCGTGGGAAGCTTTGCGCAGGGTCTCATCACCGGCGAACCTGCCGACATGGCGGGGCTCGCCGGCACCGCGGTCGGCGACCTGTTCGTGTTCGGCGACATCCGCGACGCGCTGCGCGAAGGAACGCGGCTGGCCACCGGCCAGCCGACCGATGAATTGATTCTCGGCTTGGCCTGTGCGGGCCTCGCCATCACGGCCGGCACCTATGCCACGGTCGGGGCCGGGGCGCCGGTGCGGCTGGGCCTCTCGCTCGCCAAGGCGGCGCGTGCGACCGGGCGCATGAGCGCCCACATGGCGCAATGGCTCGGACGTTCGCTGCGCGATGTGGCGGACTGGGGCGCGCTCGGGCGCGCCATCGGCGGCGCCACGGTGACCGGACCGGTGATCGCGGTGCGGGCGGCGCGCGAGGCGGTCAAGGTCGACAAGACCGTGGACCTGTTCCGGCTCGCCGGCGACGTCGGCCGCGTGCAGGCCAAGGCGGGCACACAAGCCGCGCTCGACGGCCTCGCCATCGCCGAGGGACCGCGCGACATGTCGCGCATCGCCCGGGTGGCCGAGCAATACGGCGGCAAGACCCGCGCCGTGCTCAAGCTCGGCGGACGCGCCGCGATCCTGCTGACCGTCGGCGCGTTCAATCTGTTCTCCTGGATGCTGGCGGCGGTCATGACCCTGTTCGGCTTCTGCTCCTCGTGCAAGCGCAGCGCCGAGCGCGCGACCGAGCGCTGGATCGCCCGCCGCAAGGCGCGTGCCGCCCGCCAACAGCTGGCGCTCGCCGCCGCATGACGGCCAGGCACCGCTAGGACCATTGCAGGAACAGGCCGTGCCGCGCTTCGCCCACGACGACGTCGAGATCGCGTTCCTGGACGAGGGCGAAGGCGAGCCGATCGTGCTGGTGCACGGCTTTGCCTCGAACGCCGCGGTGAACTGGGTGCAGCCGGGCTGGGTCGCCTTCCTCGAGCAGGCCGGCCGGCGCGTCATCGCGCTCGACAATCGCGGTCACGGCGCGTCCACCAAGCTGTACGATCCGGCCGCCTATCACAGCGCCCGCATGGCTGCCGACGTGGCCGCGCTGCTCGATCATCTCGGTCTCGAGCGCGCCGACATCATGGGCTATTCCATGGGGGCGCGCATTGCGGCCTTCCTGGCATTGCGGGACCCGCAGCGTGTGCGCAGTGCCGTTTTCGGCGGGCTCGGCCGCAACCTCATCGACGGGACCGGCGTCCCGGACGAGGTCGCGGATGCGCTGCTCGCCGCCTCGCCGGCCGCGGTCAGCGATCCCCGGGCCCGCCTGTTCCGGGTCTTTGCCGAGCAGACCAAATCCGACCTGCGGGCGCTGGCGGCTTGCGTGCGCGGCTCGCGCCAGACGCTCGGGCGCGCCGAGATCGCCGCCATCCGGGTCCCGGTCCTGGTCGCGGTCGGCAGCCTCGACGAGATCGGCGGCTCGGCGGCGGAGCTGGCGGACCTCATGCCGGCCGGCCAGGCGCTGGAGATTCCCGGGCGCGACCACATGACGGCGGTCGGGGACAAGGTCTTCAAGCAGGGCGTTTTGAGCTTTCTGGCCGGACGGCCCTGATCCGGACCCGGGTTCGGCGGCCGACCCGGATCAAACCCAAACCCGTTGGTGGGACGCGGGTTTAGCCTTATATGGACGCCAAGCCGCCGTACCTGTACTAAGGCGGCCGGCAGACGGTCGGCGATCGAGTGTAACCAGTTGCGGAGAGGGCCATGGCCCAGCATCACGTCCGGCATCAGGACAAGGCCAGGAGCGCGCTCGACCAGGTGGACCCGGTCTGGGCGCGCATCCGCCGCGAGGCCGAGGAGCTGGTGCGTCGCGAGCCCGAGCTGGCGACGTTCATCTTTTCGACCATCCTGCACCATGACCGGCTGGAAGCCGCGGTGGTGCACCGCATCACCCAACGGCTCGATCATCCCGACGTCTCGGCGGAATTGATCCGGCAGGCCTACGACGACGCCCTGGAGGCCGATCCCGCGATCGCCGCCGCCTTCCGGGTCGATATCGTGGCGACCGTCGACCGCGATCCGGCCACCGACCGCTGCATCGAGCCGGTGCTCTATCTCAAGGGCTTCCACGCCATCCAGACCCACCGGCTGGCGCACTGGCTGTGGCAGAAGGACCGCAAGGATTTCGCCTATTATCTGCAGAGCCGCTCATCCTCGGTGTTCCAGACCGACATCCATCCGGCGGCGCCGATCGGCCGCGGCATCTTCCTCGACCACGCCACCGGCCTGGTGGTGGGGGAGACCGCGGTGATCGAGGACGACGTCTCGATCCTGCATGGTGTCACGCTCGGCGGCACCGGCAAGGAGGAGGGCGATCGGCATCCGAAGATCCGTCACGGCGTGATGCTCGGCGCCGGCGCCAAGATCATCGGCAATATCGAGATCGGCCATTGCGCGCGCGTGGCGGCGGGTTCGGTCGTGCTCAAATCGGTGCCGCACAACACCACGGTCGCCGGAGTGCCGGCGCGGGTGATCGGCGAGGCCGGTTGTCCCGAGCCGTCGCGCTCCATGGACCAGATTTTCAACGGCAGCGATATTTGAGCGGAAAGGAACCTATCCGGTGGACGTCCAGGAGGTGAGGAAGCTCGACGCATACCTCAAGCGTCTGTTCGGCAATGCGCGCATCCGCGTGGTGCCGCGGCCGAAAAAAGACGATTCCGCCGAGGTCTATATCGGCGAGGAGTTCGTCGGCGTGCTCTTTGTCGACGATGAGGACAACGAGCGCTCCTACAATTTCCAGATGGCGATCCTGGCCACCGATTTGGGGTAGCGCGAGTTCGCCGGCGCGCCGGATCGAGACGCCGGGGTCCCGGCGCGCCGACGAGCGTCGAGCGGCGTAAGGGCCGGCGGCTGCGGGCGGAGCGGCGAGGGCGGCCGGCCGCAAGCCCATGATCAGCCGATCGATGTTCCCGGCCACCGAGCGCCAATCGTCGAGCCAGTCGCGCGGGAAACGCACCACGATGTCGGCCGCGTCCTCGACGCGCCGTTCGTACAGGCAGGTTCCAGGCGTCGCGCCGGCGCCGTTGCGCGTGCAACGGACCAGAAAGCTCTCCGGCGTGGTCGCATCGTAGATCAGATCCTCGCCCTGGTAGGGCGTTCCGTCGCGGAACGCGAGCACCGCAAGGCCGGTCGGACCGGACACCGGCTCGGTGGCGGCATAACGCGGATAGATGGTGCGCAAGCGCTCGCCCGGCGCCATCTCATCGCCGGCGCCGGAGATGGTGATGAAGATGCGATCGAGCTGCGGGATGGCGCCGGGTGCGCGCAAAGCCTCGGGAGCGGGAGGTTTGGCCGCCGCGTCCGCCGGCTTGAGGGAAGGCCACATGAAGGCGAGATCGACGCGATCATGCGCACCCGGCCGCCGCTGCACCGGCACCCGGATCGCCGCCGGCGGCAGCTCGAAGGCGACGCCGCCGATCGTGACCGGCAGCTCCGGCGCATCGAGCGCGACCGGAACTCCCGGCCAGCGCGGCCACAGCACGTAGACGATATAGGCCACCGCCGCGAGCATGAGCACGAGCAGAAGGAGGATGGGCGGCAGCAGCAGGCCGCCGCCCGAGCGCCGGGCCTGCAGCTCACGCTTGAAAAGGCTCGAGGTGTTCACGGTTCTGCCAGGCTCCCGAATCAGCGGATGAGTATGGCACGTCGCGGACGCCGCAATCCGGTCGGGTCGATGGGGAAATCAAAGAATTCAATGCGATGCGAGCGCTTGTTGCACGACCCCATGATCGCGCGGGCGGCGCCGTTAACGATTAA
>CAVUSX010000003.1:0-53686 GCA_963744275.1 uncultured Alphaproteobacteria bacterium | reverse complement strand
CGGAACGGGTATCAAACGCGAACGCCTCCCCTCCTCCACTTGAGCCGAACAGAAACAGCTCAGGCGCGTCCACAACAAAATAGCCCCTGTTGAACTGAATCAAAATCCTCTACCGGCCACGCCCTCAGGTAGCTTTTTCCGACAAAACCCTCGCCACCGTTCATTTGCTTGAGGAACTGCACGTAGTCGACAGGCAACAGAAACTTCAGATTCGACTGACATCGCAACACCGCGGCCGGACTTGCAGGCGGATTGGCCTTGAAACTTGCGAACAGATTTCTAGGGCTCACGAGTGTCATTTTGACTTCTCCTCGCTCCATTCTCTTATTCGCAACTCGAATGCTGCCATCAGCGTCGCCGCCACCTCGGCAGCTATTGGTTGGCACTGTATCTTTGTTTTCAAATACAGAAATCGCTTCGATACCCGCCGTTCCGGGTCGGCGTGAACACCAGCTCCTTGTCATCGAGCATCATTCCAACGCATTGGGTGGAGTTGGCAAAGGCTTCATACGATCGAACACCAGCTGCCTTGACCAACTTCTTCATTACATCCCACGTATCGCTGGTAGCCAAAGATCCAGGATCTGGGACGTTTTGAGTAGATTGAGCCAGGACATGAAGGATCTGTTCCCCAAGGCTCTTGTCGTTCTCGCTGGTCACAACGATAGGCTCACACGCGATCCAGAAGCCTTTGACCGTTCTGGAATCCGGGCGAAAGTATATTTTTTCGGCCCGCAGATAGGCGCCAGCTCGTTTCACGGAGGGGTTCATCGATAGACCTCAATTTTCACAGCAATGCCGCGCTGCCTTCCGACTTCGGTTATCAGCCGCAACACTCCGCGCTGTTGTACGGTTCCCAACCCCGGCACGATCACGGTGAGCGTTCGGGATGTGATTTCTCCTTTAGGCACGTCTTTTCCAGCGTAACGCCCCCCCTCGAACTCAGCAAGGTTGTCAATGGCATTGCTGAGCTTGTTATAAAGTGCATTCGCAGTTTCTCCGTTCACCTGATAAGTGGGCGAATCAAGATCAACACTCTTGAGGCTGGTCACGGCTCCGGTGTTTGGATCCCAAATGTCGATGGTCGGATGATTGGGATGCAGATTGTGACCGAATATTTTCTCGAGTATTCGGCCGCGCCTGGTCGCAGGCAGGTCCCATACTCCTCTTGATGTCTTCGAGTCGCCCCCATCGTTTGAGGTATGCTCAATTCCTTTGTCGTTCGTTGCCGGCGCACGCCTTGGCAACAGCCAACTGACCACATTGTGACCGAGTGCCGGAGTGAGTTCCGCCGACGACCCCCTGCCCGTAAGCTTCGCCAACGCCTTCGGTGGCCGGCCTGCCTTCGACGATGTTCCTGGTGACCCGCTCGCCGACCGCGAGCGCCGGTTGCGCGCCGAAGATCTGGAAGACCAGGTGCTTGACGGGGCCCTGAAAGAAGCGCGCCGGGAATACCGCCCAGGACGCGCCCGAAAACGCGCCCGAGATTTCCGCTTGCTTCCAGGCGCGGCTCCAGGCGCCTTCCGGGTCGTTCGGCGTTTTTTGGAGCTCGGCCGTGTAGGCAGGGCCGAGCGTCTGCGCGGCGCTCAAGGCGGCGGCGCCGAGCGAGCCGCCGACGACGGCTCCGTGGCAGCCCCTACGGGGCCCGCGAGGGCTCCAAGCTCGCCACCGATGACACCGAGCGCAACTCCGCCGGCGAGCGTCGGAGAGGATTGCGCGAACTGGTAGGCGACCTTGGGAGCAATCCGCGACGGATTCGCCAGGTCCGACCAGCCGAGCGGCTCCGCGGCCGGACTATTCTGTGCCGCAAGGGACGGCGCACCGGGAGCGAGGGTCTGTCCGAGCTGCCGGGTGGCCGCTCCGAGACCCTGGTAGAAGGCCTGCAACGTGCTCGGCATCGGCGGCGTTGCGGGACTGCCGGTGCCGGGAAACGATCCTGCGAGCGACGGAGCTGGCGGCGCGGACGATGACGTTCCGAGCGTGGCCAGTGAGCTGAGGAAGCCACTTCCCCATCCAGGGGGCTGCGGCGATGCTCCAAGCGTCGCCAGCGAGCTGAGGAAGCCGCTTCCCCACCCGGAGGGCTGTGGCGATGTTCCCAGCGTCGTAGTCTGTCCGAGCTGCCGGGTGGCCGCCCCGAGACCCTGGTAGAACGCCTGCAATGTGCTCGGCATCGGCGGCGTTGCGGGGCCCCCGGTGCCGGTAAACGATCCTGCGAGCGACGGTGCTGGCGGCGCGGCCGAAGACGTTCCGAGCGTTGCCAGTGAGCTGAGGAAGCCACTTCCCCACCCGGGGGGCTGCGGCGTCCTCCAAGCGTCGCCAGCGAGCTGAGGAAGCCGCCTTGCGGGAGCGCGGGGATGGGCGGTTGCGGTGATGACCATGACGAAGGGTCGACGCCCAAAGTCAGCGGCCGCGATCCCGGGAGCATCGGCGGCGGCCACGAGGGAATCGGCGCCGCAGAATTGTTGGCGGGCGGTGGGAACAACGGCAAGATTCGGCGGGTCCCACGCCATTGCGCCGATGCGGCTCGCCGGGATCAGCGACATGAAGGCCGTAAGGGGATCCGGCGGCGCCACGAAGCTGGCGGCGCTCGGTGGCGCGCCGGACGGAACTAGCCCGGCTCCGGGCGTCGCAGATTGTGGCGGCACGAACCAATCATCCGATCCCGTCCGAGGGCGGTGGGTCGGGAAACTCTTTGGGATGGACGGTGATGTGCGGCAGCGCGCGGATCCGCGCCCACTGCGCAGGATCGGTGGGATCGAATGGGTCTTCGGGATCGAATGGCATCGGGTCACCGGCTTGTGCTGGTGGTGAAAAAGAAAAAGGCTCCCGCGGCGGGGAGCCTTTGTTTGGTCGTTGATCGAGGAGGAGCACGCGTGTCGCGGCCGCCGCAGCCCGCAGGGCGGGTTAGCGGCCGAAGAGACTTAGGTTCGTGATCGACGAATTGGGGCGTTTGCGCCCGTCTGCGATGGAACAAGGCCGGCCGCCGACACTCGCGAGGCCGGAATGGTGGGTTACGCGCCGATCAGCGCTTTGAGCCTGAATGAACGTCCGGGGCGGCGCTAACCCACCCTACGACAGCGCAAACGAAAAAACCCGGCGCGGTTTCCCGGGTCGCAAGTCGGGTTTACCCGACTTGCGCACCCATAAAAAAACCGATCCCGGGCAAGCCCGGGATCGGCGCACAATTCGTGAGTTTCAATTTCACGAATAGTCTGATTTGCGGAATCGTGTCAAGCAATCCGGAGGCATTTTTGACGGAGCTCCGCCGCGGCGTGCTATAGGCCAGCCCATGTCCCCGCCCGCCGCACCGGTTCATCTCCTCCGCGCCCGCATCGTGCCGCTCATCGTGGCGGTGGCGCTGTTCATGGAGAACATGGATTCGACCGTCATCGCCACCTCGCTGCCGGCGATCGCGGCCGATATCGGCACCAGCCCGCTGGCGCTCAAGCTCGCCATCACGGCCTATCTGTTGTCGCTGGCGGTGTTCCTGCCGGTGAGCGGCTGGACCGCCGACCGTTTCGGGGCGCGGCGGGTGTTTCGCACCGCCATCATGGTGTTCATGACCGGCTCGATCTGCTGCGCGCTGTCGCATTCGCTCACCCAGTTCGTGCTCGCCCGCATGGTGGAGGGCATGGGCGGCGCCATGATGACGCCGGTCGGGCGCCTCATCCTGGTGCGCAGCGTCGACAAGCGCGAGCTCATCAATGCCATGGTCTGGGTCACGCTGCCGGCGCTGGTCGGGCCGCTGATCGGCCCGCCGCTCGGCGGCTTCATCACCACCTACATTTCCTGGCACTGGATCTTTTTGATCAACATCCCGATGGGGGTGGCCGGCATCGTGCTGGCGACGCTCTTCATCGAGGACGTGCGGGCCGAGAAACCCGATCCGCTCGACGCGCTCGGCATCGTGCTGGCCGGGGTCGGGATCGGCGGTCTGGCGTTCGGTGGCTCCGTGCTCGGGCTCGATTTCCTGCCCAATGGCGTGGTGATCGGGCTCATCGTCCTGGGCGCGGTCTCGACCTACGCCTATGTGCTGCATGCGCGGCGCACGCCGGCTCCCGTGCTCGACCTGTCGCTGTTGCGGATCCCGAGCCTGCGCGCCGCGCTCATGGGCGGCTTCATCTATCGCTCCGGCATCGGGGCGATGCCGTTCCTGCTGCCGCTCCTGTTCCAGCTCGGCTTCCACATGACGGCGTTCCAGTCCGGCCTGATCACGCTCTGCAACGTCATCGGCGCCATGGGGATGAAGACCATCATTCCCATCATCCTGCGCAATATCGGTTTCCGCCGCGCCCTCACGGTGAACGCGCTCATCAGCACCGCGCTGGTCGCCACCTGCGCCACCTTCATGCCGGGCGTGTCGTTCATATGGGTGGCGGCGGTCCTGACCTGCGGCGGCTTCTTCCGCTCGCTCGAGTTCACCAGCCTCAACACCATCGCGTATGCGGACGTGGACCATGGTGTCATGAGCCGCGCCACCTCGCTGATCGCGGTCGGGCAGCAATTGTCGATCTCGGTCGGCGTCGCGGTCGGGGCGCTGGCGGTCGATCTGACGCTGTGGTGGCGCGGCCACGACACCATCATGGCGGCCGATTTCCAGCCCGCCTGGCTGATCGTCTCGGCGATCTCGGCGCTGAGCTGCATCGTGTTCTGGCGCATGCCCTCCGATGCCGGCGCCGCACTCGCAGAACGCACTCCGGAGCCGGCGGTCGGCCCGGCCGCCTTGGCGGCCACCACCGAAGTCGCGGCGGCCGCATCTACAGCCGCAGCAACCGCACCCGATCAAAAGAGCAGCTGAGCCGCGCGCATCAGCGCGCGCGAAAGCCGCGCGCCAGGAGGTAGAGCTCCGCCGAGTTGGCGCGGCTCGCCGCCGGCTTCACGTGCTTCACGCTGGCGAAATCCTTCTTGAGCTGCGCCAGCAGGGTCGCCTCGGTGCCGCCTTGCAGCACCTTGCAGAGGAAGGCGCCACCGGGCTTGAGCACGTCATGGGCCATCTCGGCGGCGGCTTCGGCGAGCGCCATGATCTTGATGTGATCGGTGGCGCGGTGGCCGGTGGCGTTGGCCGCCATGTCGGAGAGAACGAGGTCGGCCGGCCCGCCCAGCATCGCCTTGATGGCATCGGGCGCCGAGGGGTCGAGAAAGTCGAGCTGGACGAATTGAACGCCCGGGATCGCCAACATGTCGAGAACGTCGATCGCCACCACGTGCCCGCGGCCCTCGGCGGCGCCCACCCGCTTGGCGGCCACCTGGCTCCAGCCGCCTGGCGCCGCACCGAGGTCGACCACGCTCGCGCCGAGCCGCAGCAGGCTCTGCTTGTCGTCGATCTCGATCAGCTTGTAGGCGGCGCGCGAGCGGAAGCCTTCACGCTTGGCACGCGCCACATAGGGATCGTTGAGCTGGCGATCGAGCCACAGCTTCGACGACAGGGTGCGGCCGCGGCCGGCCTTGACCTGCACCTTCAACGGACGCCGGCTGTCATCGCGGGTCATCGGAGCCTGTTCAGGCTTGCGGCATCCAGCGCAGCCATCGGGATTTCCCCGTCTCAGGCCTTGATGTTGGACGGTGGTCTGGCCGGGCGGGTCATAGCGCAAATGGACGATGATTCCGCGAAAATCGTGCGCGGTCGGAAAACCAGGGATGCCGCCCGCAAACTGACCTCCGTTGACCGGATTGCATCCGGGATGGAGCATTCAGGCGAGGAAAGTCGAATAAAGCCCGTCAAAATCGTATGAATCCGGGTCCTGCTCTCCGCGCCCTCCGGTTGGCCGGCGGGGGCCGACGAAATGGGTGCCCGCCACGGCAAAATTGCCACACCTGCGCACAAAGCGCTTTGCAGCCGGCGATTCCCGTTGCCGCCGCAAAGCCCAGAGCGCAACCTGATCGGGGGGAGGACGACTTGCGTCCTCGTGTCGGGGTGGAGCTTTCCATGAAGTGGGGTGCAGTCACCGGCGGGGTCGCGCTCGCCGCTCTTGCGTCATTTTCAACATCACTGTCATCGCCGGCCCGTGCCGCCGACATGACACCGGTCGCTCCGCGTCCGGCGACCTCGGGCTACATCCCGGCGCAATTCTTCTGGACCGGCTTCTATATCGGGGCCGGCATCGGCGGCGGCTGGGGCACCTCCACGTTCACCGATCCGTTGTTCGCGGCGACAGCATCGCCCTCGCTCAAAGGCTTTCTGGTCAGCGGCATATCGGGCATCAATTATCCAGATCAGCTCCGTGGTGGTCGGCGTCGAGGGCGACTTCACCGGCCCCTGGATCAAGGGCACCGCAACCGACTCCGCCCCCGACAACCTGCAGACCTCGGTCTTCTGGACCAGCTCGATCACCGGACGCATGGGCATGGCGTTCGATCGTTTGCTGATCTACGGCAAGGGCGGCGTGGGTTTCGACTACGATCGCGACACGGTGACGATCCCCAACGGCACCACGACGATCGGCAGCACCTATCGGGTCGGATGGACGATCGGCGGCGGCGTGGAATACGCCGTCACGGACCATTGGACCGGGCGGATCGAGTACGACTATTTCAGGTTCCCGGCCAAGAGTTTCACCTTCTCCGGAACTGCGAACCCGGCTATCGCGCCGAATGTAAGCGGAATCGTCGGTCTCAACGTCGGCGAGATCAAAGGGATCATGGCCTACAAGTTCTGAGGCCTGCCCAACCTGTAGGGTGGGCAAAGGCGCTCTTGGGCGCCGTGCCCACGCGAAGTCTCTTGGCCGACTGAGCCGCTCCGCGTGGGCACGGCGGACCAGGCTCGGTGCATCAATCGAAGCAGCGCGGCCGCCTTTGCCCACCCTACAGGGTTGCTTCGACAATTCCTTTACACGCCCGCCCTACGCGGGGCTCATCTGGCCGTCCCAGATGCCGTCCTGGCGCATCATCTTGACCAGCATGCCTTCGCGCAAGCCGCGGTCGGCGACCCGCAGCCGCGGGCACGGGAAGGCGCGGCGGATCGCCTCCAGGATGGCGCAGCCGGCGAGCACCAGATCGGCGCGCTCGTTGCCGATGCACGGATTGGCGGCGCGCTCCTCGTAGCTCATCTCGAGCAGACGCTCGATCACCCCGGTCACCTGGTCGTCGCTCATCCAGCAGCCGTCGACGCGGCGGCGCTCGTAGCGGCGCAGATCGAGATGCACGCCCGCGATGGTGGTCACCGTGCCGGAGGTGCCCAGCATGTGAACGTCCTCGATGCTGCGGCCGCCGCTCTGGGCCACGAAACGTTCGACGAAGACCGCGACCTCGTCGACCATGGCTTCATAGACGTCGCGCGTGACCTCATGCCCGCCGTGGCGCTCGGCCAGCGTCACCACGCCGACCGGCAACGAGGCCCAGGCCTCGATTTGCGGCAGCGGCGGGCCGCGCTCGACCGGCGCCGAGCGCGCGAGCCGCACCAGCTCGGACGATCCGCCGCCGATATCGAACAAGATCACGCCCTCGGCCTGCGGATCGATCAGCGGGGTGCAGCCGGAGGCCGCGAGCTCGGCCTCGGTCTCGCGGTCGATGACCTCGAGCTCGAGCCCGACCTCCTGCGCGACCCGGGCGCGGAATTCCGCCCCATTGGCGGCGGCCCGGCAGGCTTCGGTGGCGATCAGCCGGGCGCGGGTGACGCCCCGGTTCTTCATCTTGTCGCGGCAGATGCCGAGCGCCTCGACCGCACGCTCGATCGCGGCCTCGTTGAGACGGCCGGACGCCGATACCCCCTCGCCCAGCCGGATGATGCGCGAAAACGCGTCGATGACATGAAACCCGTCGCCGGACGGCCGCGCCACCAGAAGCCGGCAATTGTTGGTGCCGAGATCGAGCGCCCCGTAGATCGAGCCGCCCTCGGGCTCGCTTTCGGCCCGCTCGCGACGCGGTAAGCCATAAAGCGACCGCCGACCCCAGCGGGAGCGCCGCTGTGCCCGCTCACGGGCAGGGTCGAGGCCACCGGTCCGCCGGGCCCCGTCATTCATCGAATGCCTTCCTGCCGCGCCAGAGCGCTCCCGGCGTCCGTTGGCTCGACGGCGCGGCGGTGTCCAATTCCAGATCGAGGCGGAGTGTAACAGGCGCGACGCAGTGCGCAACAGATGCACTTGACGCGCATGGCTCGCCGCCTGCGCGAAGCCGCGCCCATCGGTTTGCCGCTGAAAATGTGCCCCAAATCGAGACTGTGGAACCCGGCGCCGGCGAGGAAACCCGCTTTTGGCCCGCTTTCTATCTCCTTGTCGAAACGAGCGGCGTCGATTATTTCAGGCGTAACCCCGCGCTCCCGTTCACCCGCCGATTGAAGATATCCCGGCAGCTCCCGGAAAAATCTGTGGGACCGTCGCCTCCAAGGCCCAAGGACGTCCGCTCATGAATTTGCGCAGCAACCCCGACCGGTGGGAGCCGAAGCTCCCCGATGCATCAGATCGTTGGGCGATCGCAAAATTCGGAATTGGCCAGCCGGTGCTGCGTAGCGAGGATCCCAAGCTGGTCCGCGGCGAGGGCCGCTTTACCGACGATGTCGGCGTCGCCGGTCAGGCCCATGCGGTGATGGTGCGCAGCCGCAACGCCCATGGGCTCATTCGCTCGATCGACACGGCAGCCGCGCGGGCGATGCCGGGCGTGCTCGGCGTCTATACGGGGGCCGATCTCGCCGCCGCCGGCTACGGGACATTCAAGTGCATCGTGCCGTTCAACAACCGCGACGGCTCGCCCATGCACAAGCCACCGCGGCCGGCGCTGCCGACCGACAAGGTGCGCTTCGTCGGCGATCCGGTCGCCTGCGTGGTGGCGCAGACCCTGCTGCAGGCCAAGGATGCCGCCGAGGCGGTCGAGGTCGATATCGATCCCCTCCCCGCCGTCACCGATCCGGAGGAGGCGGTGCGGCCGGGCGCGCCGCTTCTCTACGATGACGTCCCCCACAATATCGCGCTCGACTATCACTATGGCGACAGCGCGCTGGTGGCGGAGGCGTTCGGGCGGGCCGCCCATGTGACGCGGCTGCGGCTCGTCAACAACCGCGTCGTGGTCAATGCGATGGAGCCGCGCGCCGCGCTGGCGCAGTACGAGAACGGGCGCTTTACGCTTTATTCTCCCTCCCAAGGCGTGATGGGGATGCGCGGCATGGTGGCCCAGGTGATGGGCGTCGAGCCGGCCCAGGTCCATGTCATCACCGGCAATATCGGCGGCTCGTTCGGCATGAAGGCCACGGTCTATGCCGAATATGTCTGCGCGCTGCATGCGGCGCGCGCGCTCGGGGTGCCGGTGAAGTGGACCGACGAGCGCTCGGGCAGCTTCGTATCCGACAGCCATGGCCGCGACCACCGGGTCACGGCCGAGCTCGCGCTCGACGCCGACGGCCAATTCCTGGCGGTGCGGCTCACGAGCTTCGGAAACATGGGCGCCTTCCTGGCCAATGTCGGGCCGATGCCCTCGACCCTCAACGCGGTCAAGAACGTGCAGAACGTCTATCGCACGCCGCTGATCGAGGTCTCGACCAAGTGCGTGTTCACCAATACCAGCCACGTGTCGGCCTATCGGGGCGCCGGCCGGCCGGAAGGCAACTACTACATGGAGCGGCTGATCGACACCGCCGCCGCCGAGCTCGACATCGACCGGCTGGAGCTGCGCCGGCGCAACCAGATCAAGCGGCGCCATATCCCCTACAAAGCCGCCTCCGGCATGACCTATGACAGCGGCGATTTTCCGGGCGTACTGCGGCAGGCGGTCGAGGCCGCCGACCTCAAGGGCTTTGCGCGGCGCAAGCGCGAAAGCCGCAAGGGCGGCAAGCTGCGCGGGCTCGGCATCGGCAATTTCCTCGAGGTCACCGCCCCGCCCTCCAAGGAGATGGGCGGCATCATCTTCGAGCCCGACGGCGGCGTCACGCTGCTGACCGGCACCATGGATTTCGGCATGGGCCATGCCTCCCCGTTCGCGCAGGTGCTGGGCGAGAAGCTCGGCATTCCGTTCGAGAAGATCCGCCTGCTGCAGGGCGACAGCGACCGTCTCCTCCTGGGCGGCGGCAGCGGCGGCTCCAAATCCATCATGTCGAGCGGCACCGCGATCGTGGAGGCCGCCGCCAAGGTGATCGAGCAAGGCCGCCAGATCGCGTCGCACGTGTTGGAAGCGGCCGCCGCCGACATCGAGTTCAAGGACGGCAGCTTCGTCATCGCCGGCACCGATCGCGCCATCGGCATCATGGACCTGGCCGAGAAGATCCGCGGCGGGATCGACTTGCCGGAAGGCGTGCCGGCCACGCTCGACGTGCGCCATGTGAGCGAGGGCACCGCCGCCACCTTCCCCAACGGCTGCCATGTCGCCGAGGTCGAGATCGATCCCGATACCGGCGTGATCGCGGTGGTGAAATATTCCTGCGTCAACGATTTCGGCACCGTCATCAATCCGATGATCGTCGAGGGCCAGCTGCATGGCGGCGCCGTGCAAGGCATCGGCCAGGCCCTGATGGAGATGACGGTCTACGATTCCGAAGGCCAATTCCTCACCGGCTCCTACATGGACTATGCGCTGCCGCGCGCCTCCGACGTGCCGGCGTTCGCGGTCGGCACACATCCGGTGCCGGCCAAGACCAATCCGCTCGGCGTCAAGGGCTGCGGCGAGGCCGGCTGCGCCGGCGCGCTGACCTCGGTGATGAACGCGGTGGTGGACGCGCTGTCCGACTACGGCATCCGGCATATCGACATGCCGGCGACCCCCTTCCGGGTCTGGCAGGCCATCCAGGCGGCGAGCGCGACAGCGCGCAGCGCCGAAGCGCCGAGCGCCAAAGCGCCGAGCGCCAAGCGCCAAGATGACCCAGGCGATCGACCTTCCGCTGCCGACGACGCGCGCGGCCGAGACGAAATTCGTCGGCACCGTCTGCTTCGTGCATTTCGCCAGCCACTATTACATCACGCTGCTGGCGCCGCTGTTCCTGTTCGTGCGCGCCGACTATGGGGTGAGCTACACCGAGCTCGGCCTCGCCTTCACGGCCTTCAACGTGATCTCGACCGCGCTGCAAACCCCGACCGGATTTCTGGTCGACCGGGTGAGCGCGCGCCTGCTGCTGGTCGCGGGCCTCCTGGTGGGCGCGGCCGCGTTCACGATCGCGGCCCTGGTCGATTCGTTCTGGGTGTTCGTGGCCATGTTCGCGCTCGCGGGTCTCGGCAACACGGTCTATCACCCGGCCGACTACGCCCTGCTCTCGCGCCATATCCCGGCCGCCCGCACCGGCCGCGCGTTCTCGTTCCACACCTTCGCCGGCATGCTCGGCAATGCGGCCGCGCCGCCCAGCCTCCTGTTCCTGCAAAGTATGGTGGGATGGCGCGGCGCCTTCTTGGGCGCCGCCGTGCTCGGGCTGGTCGCCGCGCTGGTGATGGCGGTCGCGGGCGAGCCGCCGGAGCTCGAACCCGCGCCCGGCAAGACCGATGCGCGCGGCGGCAAGCCGGCCGACACCGTGCCGGGCGCCGCCCCGATGGGGTGGCGGCTGCTGCTCGCGCCCGCGATCCTGCTCAATCTCGCCTTCTTCATCATGCTGGCGATGTCGAGCGGCGCGCTCTACAATTTCCTCGTCCCGGCGCTGGGCGCGCTGCATGGCACGCCCGTCACGGTCGGCAATGCGGCCCTGACCGGCCTCCTCCTGCTCAGCCCGATCGGGGTGCTGGTCGGCGGCTGGCTCGCGGGACGCACCCCCCATCACGGCCTGGTCGCCACCTGCGGCCTGATCGTGACGGCGGCGGTCAGCGCGCTGGTCGGGTCGTTCGATTTCGCCGCCGTGGCGCTGGTCATGTTGATGTCGATCGCGGGCTTCTTCTCCGGCCTCACCATGCCGTCGCGCGACATGATCGTGCGCGCCGTCACCCCGCCCGGCGCCTACGGCCGGGTGTTCGGTTTCGTCTCCACCGGCTTCAATATCGGCGGCATCGTGTCGCCGCTGATCTTCGGCCAGCTCCTGGACCAGGGCTATCCGCGCGCGATATTCTTCTGCGTGGCGAGTTGCGCCCTGATCTCGATCGCCACGGTCGCGATCAACACGTCGCGCAAGCCGGCGGCGGCGTGATATCCTCCTCTCGATCGAGAGGGCGCTGGCGCGGGAGACGACGATGACTTCGAGAAATCGGGCTTGGCGCGGCGGAACGACGGCGGCGACGTGCGCATCCTTTGTGCTTGGTCTGGCATGCGTGCCACCGGCCGCGGCCGCCGATTTCTATGCCGGGAAGACCATCGATTTCGAGGTCGGGGCGGACGTGGGCGGCGGCTATGACATCTATGCCCGCACGGTCGCGCGCTACCTGAGCCGGCATATTCCGGGCAATCCCACCATCGTGGTCAAGAACATGCCGGGCGCCGGCAGCGGCCGCACGGCGGTCTTCATCAGCAATGTGGCGCCCAAGGACGGCAGCGACGCTGGGCGCGCTGATGCCGGGCGCCATCATCGGGCCGCTGC
The DNA here is from genome assembly GCA_963744275.1 of uncultured Alphaproteobacteria bacterium. Classification (GTDB taxonomy): domain Bacteria; phylum Pseudomonadota; class Alphaproteobacteria; order Rhizobiales; family Xanthobacteraceae; genus VAZQ01. The sequence goes on along the minus strand of CAVUSX010000003.1, from coordinate 41,277 downwards.
TCGACGACAAGCCGGACCCGCAATTCGATCCCACCAAGGTGATCTATATCGGCTCCGCCGATGCCGGCACGCGCATCTGCGGCACCTACCAGACCTCCAAGATCAAGACCTTCGATGACGCCCGCCGGCAGAAGACCATCCTGGGCGCGACCGCGGCCGGCGGCGCGACCCGCGACTACGGCTATCTGCACAATCACACCTCCGGCACCAAGTTCGACGTCGTGGCCGGCTACAAGGGCACCGCCGACATCACGCTCGCCATGGAGCGCGGCGAGGTCGACGGCGTCTGCGGCTGGGACTGGTCGAGCGCCAAGTCGCAGAAGTCGGACTGGCTGCGCGACCACAAGCTCAACATCCTGGTGCAGGTCGGGCTCGAGCCCAATGCGGAATTGACCCAGATGGGCGTGCCGGAGCTGTGGAAATACATCGACAACGACGAAGATCGCAAAGTGGCCGAGATGGTGGTGAGCCAGCAGATTTTCCAACGCTCCTATATCGCGCCGCCCGGCACGCCGGCCGAGCAGATCGCCACCCTGCGCACCGCCTTCGATGCCACCATGAAGGATCCGCAGTTCCTGGCCGATGCCGACAAGGTGCGCATCGCCATCACGCCCTTGTCCGGCGCCAAGGTGCAGGAGATCGTGCAGAAGCTCTATGCCACGCCAAAGGCCATCGTCGAGCGCGCCCGGCAGGTCATCAAACCATAGAAACGTTTTTCAGGGGGGACACCATCATGCGCAATCTGGCTCTGGGCTTCGTCACTCTGCTGATGCTGGGCGCGAGCCCGGCGCTCGCCCTGTCCGACAAGCCCTATCTCATGGAATTGGACGCGGATTTCGCCAATCTGCTGCCGGCGCCGCCGGCCGACGGATCGGAGCGCGACCAGGCCGACATGCGCTCGCTCCTCGCCTTGCAGAAGACGCTGACGCCACAGCGGCTGGAACGCATCCAGGCCGATACGCAGCAGTCGGTCTATCAGGTCGCCGGCGAAGTGCTGGGTCCTGGCTTCACCAAGGAGCATTTCCCGCTGGCGGGCGAGTTCTTCGCCAAGGTCAACAAGGACTCGGCCGTGGGAGTGCGGGCGATCAAGCAGAAGTACAAGCGGCTGCGCCCGTTCCAGGCCAACAAGGAGGTGCAGGCGCCACCCAATATCGCGGCGGCGTCGCAAGGTCCGACCTATCCGAGCGGGCACGGCACCTTCGGGGCCGAGGTCGCGATCCTGCTCTCCATGATGGTGCCGGAGAAGCGCAGCGAGCTGTTCGCGCGCGGCTGGCAATTCGGCGAGCAGCGCATCATGAGCGGGGTCGCCTATCCGTCCGATTGGGAAGCCGGCCATATCGGCGCCACCGTGATGGTCACCCTGATGTTGCAGAAGCCCGAGTTCAAGGCCGACTTCGAAGCCACCAAGGCGGAAGTGCGCAAGGGCCTGGGATTGGCGCCATAACCGATCAATCCTCGCTCTTGCCGGTCGCCGCGAGGAATATCTCGCGCGCGAGCTCGTACGGCCGGTTGATCCCGGCCCGGCTCGAAAACCGCTCGATCGCCTGCGCGGTGGCGAGCACGGCCTGCTGCCGCGTGCCGGGCTCCATGTCGCGCGCCCAGTTGACGAGGCCGCTCGGCACCGCGAGCCCCAACAGCGCAAGTGTCGCGTAGATCACCGTCGCGCTCGCCGCCAAGGGATGGACCAGCGGCTTGCCGGGCGGCAGCGCGACATGATCGATCTCGGGATCGGAAAGCGACATGGCGCGCCCTAGAACTGGAAATAGATGAAGGGCGGAACGCCGCCCGGAGCCGCGACGGCAATCAGGAAGATCAACAGAAACGGCAGCGCCACCTTGAACACCAGCGCGGCGCGGTCGTAATGGGCCTCCAAGCCTTCGAACCAGCGGCTTGGAACGATCTGGGTCGCAGCCCCGATCGCGAGCGCGGCGGCGACCAGCGGCGTCATGGTGGTGGCCCAGCCGGCATCGTTGCGGGCGAGCGCCGCAAAATAGGCCTGCGCGGCTTCGAGCGAGGGCGAGCGGAAAAACACCCAGGTCACGCATAGGAAGTGAAACGTGACGAGCCAGGCGAGCACGGCCGATAGCCGCCCGCCCCGCAAACCGGCGAACGCCGCGCTGCGCTCGAGCACCCGCCCGACCACCAGGGCGGCGCCGTGCATCAGGCCCCAGACCACGAAGTTGGGGCTCGCCCCGTGCCATAGCCCGCCCAACGCCATGGTGACCATGATGTTGCGATAGCGCAGGAGCTCGCCTTCGCGATTGCCGCCGAGCGGAATGTAGAGATAGTCGCGCAGCCAGCTCGACAGCGTCATGTGCCAGCGCCGCCAGAAATCCTGCACCGTGAGCGCCCGATAGGGTTGATTGAAATTCTGCGGAAAGCGGTAGCCGAGCAGGTTGGCGATCCCGATGGCGATATCGGTGTAGGCGGAAAAGTCGCAATAGATCTGGATCGCATAGGCGTACATGCCGAGCACCAGGTCGAGCCGCGAAAAGTCGGCCGGGCTGCGGAACACCGCGTCGACGAAATCGGTCGACAGGTAGTTGGCCACGATCACCTTCTTGAACAGGCCGCCGGTGATCAGGAACACCGAGAGCCCGAGCCGGACCTCGTAGGGGCTCGCCTTGCAAACCGTCTGCTCCAGGAAGGCCTTGGCCCGCACGATCGGACCGGCGATCAGGTGGGGAAAGAAGCTGATATAGAGCAGGATGTCGACCAGCGAGCGGGTGGCGGGAATCTTCCGGTGGTAGACGTCGATGATGTAGGAGAGCGCGTGGAAGGTCAGAAACGAGATCGCGATCGGCAGCGCGATCTCGATGAAGCGCAGATCGAGCGGCAGGCCGAGGCTCATCATGAGGTTCATGGCCGAGGCGACGAAGAAGTCGTAATACTTGAAATAGCCGAGCAGCCCGAGATTGCAGGCGACCCCGAGCCACAGCAAGGCGCGTCGCGCCGGCCCGTCATCGAGGCGGTCGAGCGCCAGCGCGAGCGCGAAGTTGAACAGCGAGCTGCCGAGCAGGATGAGCGTGTAGCTCGCGTTCCAGGACGCATAGAAGAAATAGCTGGCCGCCACCAGGAACCACTTCTTGGCGGTGTTGTAATCGTTGAGGAGCCAGGTGACGGGGAAGACCAGCGCGAAGAACAGCGCAAACTCAATTGTTGGGAACAGCATTGGCCCCGACCCGAAGCTTCTCGATCACCGGGATCAGCGTGTTGAGGAATTCCCCGGCGCTCTTCTTGTAGCCCTCGGCGGTGAAATGAACATGGTCGCGGCTCATGAGCGGCGGGCTCGCGGTGAACCACTGATGCGCGCCGCATTCGCCCGCCGGCATGATCGAGGCCCAGCTCCAATAGACGAGCCCCCGGCGCTTGGCCAGATCGCGTTGCGCGTCGCGGATCTGCGCGAGCTTGGCGGGCGTGTGCCAGGCGCATTCGGCCGCGCTGGCGAGCGCCGTCGCGGGCGTCGTGGCCGAATTCGCCGCGACGTTCGCATCGGGCGGCGCGCGGCGGCAGACCGCCTCGGCGACCTGGTCCTTGGAGCAGCTCGCCGGCAATTCGTTGAAGTCCGGCGGCCCGATCACGACGATCGCGGCGGCCGGCAGGACGGCCTTGATCTTGTTGACCACCCGCTCGTAGCCCTTGATGTATTGCGCGACATCGAGATGCTCGTTGGAGGCTTCGTTGGTGCCGAACGAGAGCACCACGATCTGCGGGTTGATGCGCGCGAGATCGTCGGCGAAGAGCTTCTCGCTCAACTTGTTGAGAAGGCTCGCCTGCGCCCCCACATAGCCGACGCTGTTGTAGGTCAGGCCGCTGGCGTTGTTGTAGACCGAGACGCTGGCCAGCGAGACGGTGCCGGCACCGGCGGTGGTGATGGAGATTTCATGCAGCTTCTCGCTCGCGCCGTGCACGGGCAAGAGGCGGATGACCACGGGCTCGATCCGTGACGCCGCCAGGTCGTAGTGGGTGGCGACATTGCCATCGAGCCGGATGTCGATCGAGCCGCCGCCGGGCTGGCTGATGGCCTCGATCTCGATCATGTCGAAGGCGAGCGGCTGCTCGGACGCGAAGCTCATGGTCTCGCCCGGCATGGTCGCGATCGCGTCATAGCCGGAGAGCCAGAACTCTCCCGGGCGGGCGTCCGGCCTTTGCAGCGATTTGTAGGTCCAGCCCGGCGAGGTGGTGATTTTCATGGTCGAGCTGCGCACCCCGATATGCGGGTGGCCGGCCGTCATATAACCGGTGCCGCCGCGACCGTAGCGCGCCTGCAGACGCCGGCGCAGGTCGCCGGTGAAGAAATCAGCCGAGGTGTGGCTGTCGCCGATATGCAAGATGACGAGGCCGCGCCGGCCCTGGGCGGTGCTGGCGCTGCCGGCGGGATAGACTTTCGGATCCGCCACCTCGACCTCGATCGGCCCCGCCGGCGGCTCCGCCGCAGGCGGCTGCGGAGCGACCTCGCTCGGTACGGCGGCGGGCGGGGGCGCGGAATCCGTCGGCGGCCGTTGCGCCGCCGGTGGATTGGCGTCGACCGGCGGCGCCTGCGCGACGCTGCGCATAGGCTCTGCGCCTGCCGGCGGGGTGCCTATCGGCTGGGTGCCTGCCACCGGCTGGGTCAGCACCGTTCGCTTTTGCTCGACGGCTCCCTCGCGCACGGAGACCGGATGCAATGCGGCGGCGACCAAGCCCCAGGTCAAATAGAGGCCGGTCGCGCCGGCCGCGGCGAACACGACGAATAGCGCCAATGCCCCTGCCCGCGCCCACCTCATTGCGACCGGACCTCGGCCGTGCCGCAGGGCGGAACGCCGTCCTGGGTCAGCGCTGCGGTTATTCTCGGCAACAAATAGACCGCGGTGAGCATCTCTCCGGCAACCGTGAAGTGCTCGCCGTCGGGCGTGCGAATCTGCACCATGCGGCCGTTCTGGTCGGGGCCGTAGCTCGCGAAGGCGTCGCTGCCGCCGGCATTGAGCTTCCACGGCTCGACATATCGGATGGCCGGTGAGCCGAACGCCTGGATGGCTTCCTCGTACAGCCGGTTCTTCTCGCGCGCGTCCTTGTCGGTCGCCGGCGCACGCATCGCCGGCAGCCCGATCCACAACACCGATGCCTTGGCGGCAGCGGCCGCCGCGAGCACGGCGGTGACGCGCTCCTTGTATTTGTCGTCATAAAGGGGCGAGTTGTCCATGGTGATTTGGCCGTGCTCCACCACCGATTGCCGATCGTTGAGACCGAGCGATATGACGAACAGCCTCGGCTTGAAGCTTTCGCCGATGCGCCGCAGCTCCGCCACCCAGTCGAAGCGATCGGGTCGCGTCAGTCCGGTGCTGTTCTTGGCGAAGCGGCCGATCTCGAGCAGGCTCTTGAGACAAGCGTCACGTCCGGCCGTCACGCTGACGCCCTCCCAATAGCCGTCCGAGATCGAGTCGCCCACAAAGGCGATCCTGATCCTGCCTTCGCCGTCCGCCGCCGCGGTGCGCGCGGCACCGAAAGCCGAAAGGACGCCGACTGCGACGAAGAGAGCCGCGCGCCGCGCCCACGATCCGGTCGCGCGGACGCAGGCCGCGCACCACCTTGCCAATCCAGCTTCGCACGCACACGCCCCCTGAACTTCGCGCATGGCGCGCCCCCTCAGGCGGCACCATGCGACGCAGACCGGCACCTGCTTATACCACACAACCGGCGTCTCATCGCACCTTGGCGATCGAGCCCGTAATGTCGATGTCGAGCGGCCGGCGCGGGGTCGGCAGCGGGATGCGGGCGGCGACTTTGGCGGGAGCGACCGGCGCCACAGTGGCGAGCGCATAGCCGGCGGCGGCGGCGGCCTTCTCCCACATATGGACGTAGCCCTTGGGTTTGAGATGCACGCCGTCGGGCTCCTGCAGGCTGCCGGAGCACAATTCGGAATCGCGCATGCTCACATACCGCACGGCGGTGCCGGCGAAGCGCGCACCCAGCATGAGGTCGAGGTCGCGCGAGCGCGTATCCCAGGATTGCCGCACGCAGGGGGGCCCGAGCCAGATCAGCTTGATGTGCTTGCGGTCGGCCGCTTGGACAATGTCTTCGATGCTCTTGTCGAGGCGGGCGATCGTGCCGTTGGCATCATTGGTGCCGAGCACCAGAAAGACGGTCGCATTGGGCGGTGTCAGGGCGAACTGCTCGAGCGCGCGCGGCCCGCGGATATGCACGCTGACGTGGGCCAAGCCCTTGAGATGGGACACCTCGGCGACGCCCTCGCCCAGGCTGTCACCCAGCACATAGCTCTCGCTCGGCAGAGCCATCGCGCTCGCCAGCGCCCCCCCCGATGGCAATAGTCCAACGAGGAGAAATAGCCACCTCACCAGCATGATGCGCTCGTTTCGCAAACAGCCCCGGCCCCGCTATTGTGTGGAACCATATGGTTAAGAATCCGCAAACGTGGGATTGGTTCCGGATGGGTGAGGTGTTTGGTGGCGGAGCCCGAACGGGGCCGTGATCAAAACAATACATGCCGGAGGAAGCCCGCAGCGCTGTACGAGGCCACCAGGGCGCAAGCTCGCAAGAGGCTCGGACCGCCGCCGTGGGCCCGGGACATGAAATACCTAGCCTGTGTGCCGTGCATGAAGTAAGGCCATCGTCCGTCGATTGATGGCAATACGAGGACGCAGATGCCGAGTCCTGAATCCCGTGACGTCGCGCACCAAGACGCCACGTCGATCAAGTCATGGCATTTTCGTCTATCGTGTTCCGCGATTGCTGTGCCGACAGCGGTGTTCCTGGCCCTCTATTCCTGGAGGCCCGCAAAGCTAGGGTTCTATAGCGACGATTGGATAACCTTTCTTCATCCCCGACCCGGATCGCTGAAGTCATTTTTCGATCTGTTCGCGCTCTATAACAACAGGCCGGTGTCGGCTCTCACGGTCTGGCTCGCCGAGGCCATCATCAGGTGGGAGCCGGCCCGCGCACAGGTGTTGAATCTTGTGCTCACCGCGGCGGCCGCATGTGCGGTCGGCTGGCTTTGCTTTTCGCTCACCGCCGTGATCTCCGCACGCCCGGGGCGGCTGTGGGGAGCCGGCTTGGCTTCCTCGGCCTATCTGGCGGTTCCATGGGCGCTCGGATTTTCCGGATGGATCACCGCGGCGACCGCCATCGCACCCGCCACGATCTTGTTCTGCATCGCGGCGTCTCTCCTGAGCGGCCCGCGCGGCGAACGGCTGTCGATCCAGCTGCTTGCAAGCCTGATCATGGCAGCGTCATTCCTCGCCTACGAGTCTTTCTACGGACAGTTCGCCGTCGTGCTGGTTCTGGCCGCGATGCTCACAGGAAGGAATGCGATGAACCGGATGATGTTGCGCCCGATGCTGTTGCTGATTTTGGTCAATTTGGCGTGTTTTCTCTACAATCGCTCGGCGGGAGGAAATCGAAAGACGTTCTCGGAAGATTGGTATCATTTGTTCATCAACGGCTACTTTCGCTTTGCCTGGCTGACTTTTCTGCCCAGTTTTCGCGAAGTTTCCGGCATCGTCGCAGTGTGCTCGGCATTCGCAGTGGTTCTCGGCTTCTATTTCTTGTCGGTTCGAATCGGCGTCACCCGCGCAGCCGTCGCGCTGATCGCGGTTCTCGCCGGAATTTATGGTGCCGGGCTGTTCTACGCGATCGCCGGCTATGGTCTTGCGACACTCGGCACATCTGCGCGCACCACAGCCACGTTGACGGTCTATGTGGCGCTTTTGCTCGGAATTCTGGCCGCGGCCTCGGCCGCGGACTTGCAGGCCGGCCGCTTGTCGGCGCGAGCTCAAATCGTAACATCGATCGGGCTCATCGCAGCTTTTGCACTGGCCTCCTCATTGCGCGCCGCCGACTGGGCGCGCTCGTGGGAGCTACAATCGGATGTGCTGGCACGGTTCCCTCGTCTTGCGAGCGAGACCGAAGCCTTTGACGGCGCGCTTCTCTATGTGGGGCCGCTGGGACCAGCGATGGTACCGATCGCCACCGCGCCTTGGGAGGTGACGGGAGCGGTCGCTTATGCACTCTGGCGGCAGTCACCGGCGATGGGGACTTTCGCGATGACGGCTTTATGGAGCGGCAACAGCAATCTCCCATGGTTCGCGGATATGCCCAATTGGTCCAGCACATGGGACGGCAAATCGTTTTCGCAGCGCATGTGCGAGGTTCCCACCGTGCAATTCTCCAAGGATGCGACCATCTTGAAGATTTGGCGCGTCGGGGAAGATGCGCTGGAATTGGCGCCGGTCGGATTCCATAGCGGGTGTGATATTCCTCCGGCGATAAAGTGACAGCCGGGCCGGACCACTTCTCTGCCGAAACCCGATTGGCTAGCCTCTTATTGCCCGTTCCCGACAATCAGCCACTGCGCCGCTATTCCACTTTTCGGGCCTGCCCCGAAAATTCAACACTTACGCCTGTGACCACTTGCACGATGGATCCGCTTGGCCGGTCTCCGCAAATGCCTTCGCGGCGCGCAACGCCAGGGTAATATCGACGACCGTATTGTCCGGATACAGGCCATCCTGCCCTCCCACGAACAGCGTCACCGTCCGGTCCGCCTCATCGCGCGACAGCAGGTTGAGAAAGCTCATGTTGTCGAACGTCATGTAGACCACGTAGCGATTCGAGGAACCTCCGCCGACCGCGAGGTGCCATTCACCACCGGCGCTCAGAACGGCCATTGTTCGTCTTTTGCCATCAAGTGCTCGAATTGCTGATTCAATTTGCTGCCATGAAGGGCTTGGAACATCCTCCTCCTCATCGGCCGACTCGTCCCAGAGATCTGTTGAAAGGGATTTTACACGCATAGTTTCCTCTTCTACGGGCAGGGGATTGTGGTGCGGTCAGGGACCGTGTCAAAGCTCGGACCACTGAATGCACTTTGGCCTCGTCGCGGAAACTGCGAACTCCTGCGCTGCTCCCAATGCGTCCCCCCACGCGATAACGATGACAACCAGAACTCTACGACTGCCGTTGGATAGTCCGCATTCAGGCTCATCTACCCTGACGCAAATTGAATTTGTGGAAAACCACCTCGGCATCCGGGGTCCTCTGCCAATAGGTGGAAACCTCATAGGTTCCAGGCAAGGCATCAATCTCGAGATGGCCTCCAATAATCTCCCAGCCAGGGGAGGCAAAGTCAAAAACAATCACCTGGCCACAGGAGATCAGGATTTCAAAATCTTTCGTAAAGCAATTTGGATTTTCCTTCACGAACTTGATGTGGTCCTGAAGATCTTCAATTTCATAATACGGCCGCACGGCAAAGAACGTTGCATCGTCTTGTCTTACTAGGGCAAGGCCTAGACGGTTTCCAGAAAAGATGACCCCTGCACTATTGCTCACTTGCAACGGCGCGATCCAGGTCCTTATCTCACACGCTCGATCGTAGTCAGAGGGACACTCGAAAGGTCGTCTATTTCGATGCGGATTGGTCACGCCTCCGATATTGTCTATTCCGCCCCAATGAGGCAAAAGGTCCCTTTCCAGCATGATCAATGGACCGCCATTCGAGTCGATGAACTCTAGCATTTTCGTCACCTCCGCCGGAGTTGTTGTAACGAACGACAAGAGCATTGGAGGAATTCGTCCGCTACGGCCAGGGGGTAGTAGTGCCGTCAAGGACCGTGTCAAAGCTCGGACCACTGAATGCACTTTGGCCTCGTCGCGGAAACCGCATACTCCTGCGCGACCCTCAATGCGTCCGAAAAAGGGATCACCGCTCTGTTCGATACCCACATTTTTTCGCTCGGGTACTCGAAAAAAATGGTTGTTCCGTTTGACCCCGCACCAGGAACCTTGGCGGCCGAGGCGAAACCGGGCTCTCGCTGTTTTGGAAAATAATGAACATAGGCAAGATCTCCCCTTACCAGGATATTGATCGCGGGAAAGTCTTCGGCCCCGTGAGAAAGCCAGAAGGAGTTGAGCCCATCGCCATGGCGCTTGCTTAGAACCGCCTCAATGTCGGCAGGATCCGAAACATCACACTTGGAATCATAATCCTCGACTTTCATGGCTGCCTCCTGAAGAGATCATATTGACGTGGGAGTCTTGGCATTTCGTTGTTGCCTACGTACGGTGTAGGATCCTGTATCGCTCCACGCTTCTTCGCAACGGCATCAGCCGGCGGAATGACCAACAACTCCGCGCCCTTCGGTAGCAATGTCTCTACTTGAGAATTGCAATAGCCGCAAATACCGTCGGTATTATTATGATAAAGTACCCCACCGGTTGAACCATGTTCCCGTATCCATACTGCCGCCTTTCCCTCCACATGACCCGCCGGAATATAATTGTCGTAAAGAGGATCCGCATTAGCGGACTCCAGTGGCACAATCTCACCCTCATTGGTTATTAGAACTCCGTAGGTTCTATTATTGTCGTACTTCGGTAGCCCCGCGGAAATAACCGCTTGGAGTCTTTCGGGATCTGCGTTTAGAGCATCCTTTATCTCTTCGGTGAGCTTTTCCCAATCGGGTTCGGAGGGGGTTGATGAGCGTGCTTGGTCGCCGATAGGCGGTGGTGAGGTGAGACCCTTGGGACCTGCACCAGGGCCTCCCCGGTTGCCCGGGTCGTCTTCCGGTCCTTCAGTTGGCGCGTCGGCCGGCGGAGGCCTGATTGTCGTGCCAGAGGTTCGCGGGCTATTTGCCCCTTGCCCAGGCTTAGGTGGAGACAGCGCGCTCGACGGTGGTACAGATCGTGTTGGAAGCGACGGGCGGAAAGGTAGCTGCGGGGCCGGCGGCGGCAGCGGACGAGGAGAAAACGGCAGCACCAGTGGAAATGTGGGCAGCGCCTTCGGTGAGGTGGTCGCTCCGGGCAATCCCATGGACGCCCAAGGATCGAGCTTCTGGCGCTCCCTTTCCTCTTCGTCTTCGTTATCGCCGATCAGAAGATAGTTTGGCCTCGCGCTCTCTTCGCTCGTATCGGGCGCACCGAGGGCTTGGTCAGGCGGCGATTGATTGGGAATGGGCTCGGTTGGGTCCGTGCGGGTCGGCGAGTCATTTCGGAGATACGGAGGGCTGCCGGCGTGAAACCCGATCGGGTCAAGCGGCAGGAACGGTCCCGAATAAGGCGCGTAGGACGCGGCCTGCACGCTCGGTGGCACAGGGAGGTCTGCCAGCGATCCGAGGAAGCCGCGCGCGCCGGGGTCGGGCGCCGCGTTTGCGGCTATCATTTTCGCGATGCCGCCCCACATGCCGTTCGCGGCGGCCGCGAAGGGGTCGTAGGGCTTCGCGCGCGCGGCCAACATTCTTCCGAAGTCGCTGAACAAACCGTTGGCGGCGGCAGGCGGCAGATCGTCGATTGGAGCGGGTCCGGCGGATGGAAATTGGCGGGGAGAATTCAGAGAGAACGGGAGCGGCGGGGCCGGGATGTTTTGAATGGCGAACGGGTTGGAGGACGGAAAGATCGGCGGCGCCCAGGCCAGTGCGCCGACGCGGCTCGCCGGGATGAGCGCCCAATAGGCCGCGAGCGGGTCCGGCCGCGGCGCGGGCTGGTTGGAGGGGCCGAAAGCGGCGGTGTTCGGCTGCGGGTTTGGGGCGGGCGGGTTCGGCGCCGCGGCCGGTGCCGGCATGTTCGGATTGTTGGGTGGGACGGCTCCTGGGTTCGCGGGCACGAACCAATCATTCGGAAGACCGTCCTCGTCGAGGCCGTCAGAGCCGGCGGGGACGAATGGGAATTTAGGGTAAGACGGCATCAGGTCACCGGATTGTGCTGAAAATGAAAAAGGCCCCCGTTGGGGGCCTTGGCTGTTTGGTAGGGTGGGTTAGCGCCGACGATCGCGGTTCAAACAAATGCCGGCGCTGCGGGGCGCGTAACCCACCGACTGGATGTGTTGCGATGTGACTCGGTGGGTTACGGCGCGAAGAGCGCCTAACCCACCCTACGGACAGAATGGCCACCGTTGGGGGCCCTGGGTGTTTGTTAGGGTGGGTTAGCGCCTGCGATGGCGGTTCAACAATGCGGCGCTGCGTGCGCGTAACCCACCGGCTGGATTTGTTGCGAGGTGAGTCGGTGGGTTACGGCGCGAAGGGCGCCTAACCCACCCTACGGACAAGAAGGGCAGCCACCTTCAATTCACCCGTCCCAGCAGCGACTTGATGCCGAGCCAGATGGCGCCGGCGATGCCGGTGCAGGCGATGGTCACCAGGGCCTTGATGCCGAAGCTGCCGGCCTGGTCCACGCTTCTGCGCCAGCGGCGCAGGTGCGCCATGTCGGCGCGCATCTCGGGCTTGTTGTCGAGGTCGAAGCCGAGCAGCGCCAGCGTCTCGAGCACGGCCTCGCGCGCCGCCCGCTTCACGATCGCCTCGATCTCGGCGTGGTCCATGGCGCGGTCCTCCGGTCAGGGGATGGGCCCGATCGGGATCGGCAGCTTGAACAGGCCGAGCGCGCCGCCGCCGAGAATGCCCTGGATCAGGGTGGCGGCGTCCTTGCCGCCGGCCGCCGCCAGCGCGGCGCAGCCGGTGGAAAGCGCGCTGTCGGGCCGCAGCGCGGCCAAGAGCTCGGAGATGTGCTCGACGTCGGTCGCCAGATGTGGATTCGGCTCTGCAATCGGATTGCCGTTGGCGTCCACCTGGGATTTTTGCTGGGCGCTGAGCAAATCGACCCAAGCCTGCCAGCATGGCGTCGAGACCACGTTGTTGGTGGCTTTCGAAAGCCCCAAGGCGAATTGGAAATCCGGCAGCGCGAGCTTGCCGAGCTGGGCGACGAGATCTTCCGTCGTTTGGTTCTGCTCGGACTGCGCTTGCGCCTGGCAGCCCGGCAGCAGATTGGCCGGATCGCATGGGAAGATCGGCTTGACTGGTGCAGCCTTTTGGGCGCTCGCCGGCGCCGCATGCGCGCTCGGGGCGATGAGCCCGGCGGAGAGCACCAGCAGAATGATCACGGCGGCTGCTTTAGCCACCGTTGTGGGCGGTAGCGGCGGCGGCTTCACCAGCGGGCCGACGTCGCCCGACGAGTAGCCGTGCAGGAACGTCAGCACCGTCGAGCCCATGAAGGCGAGGATGCCGGACCAAGCCGTCACGGCCGGAATCCAGTCGGCCGGAACCGCATGGGTGAGGCTGAGGGTACCGCTGCTCACCGCGATCTCGATCGTGACCAGGATACCGAGAACGAAACCGATCTTCGGATTGAATTGCATTTTCGCGCTCCTGCGATGTCGGATGGCTTGAGAGATGCTTTGGGAGATGCTTTGGGAAAGATCGCGCGCCCGCTCATTTGCGGACGCAGCCGTACTGAACGAAGGCCGAGCCCATGACCCGGAACGGCAGGAACCGGGTGATGCCGCCCATCTGCTCCAGGCATTGGTCGCGGCTGCGGAACGCCGGCGGCACCGACTGCTCCCCGGCCGCGATGCTGGCGCCCGCGCGCGGCCGGTCGAGGATGACGGTGGCGCAGTCCGCCGGTGCATTGGCCATGCAGGCCACGACGAGGAAATGCCACATCATTTCGCGAACGCCGCTTTGCAGGTTTCGCTCAATTGCTTCTCGTGCGCGATCATGCAGGCCCGCACGGTCGCGTGATCGGCGAGAAAGCGCAGGCAGAAGCGCTGCGCATCGGCGGCGCATGCGGCGATCTGGGCGGCCGTCGGCATATCATCGCGGGCGACGGCGGCGGGACCGGTGCCGCCTGCCAGCAGCAGCAGCGGCGCGGCGAGGATGAGCGGGCGCATCAGGAAGCCCATCACGAAGCCCACTGCGCCAGCAGGTCGGCCGGCGTCATCGGGTCAACGATGGTGTTGTTGTCGCACAGGCCGTGCAGGCCCGGGATGGTGTGCGGGCCGGGGCCGTAGCTGTCGCCGTTGTTCTGCCACAGCCACGGCCGCTGCCAGCTCGGCTGCACCCGCCAGGCCGGACCGTATTGGCAGAGCCAGAGCCGATGCGCGCCGAAGTAGGCATCGGCGCCCTTGATCTCCTCCTTGGCCACATTGCCGGAATAGATCACCGCCTTGCGGTTAAGCTTCTCCTCGATGCGCTCCAGGAACGCGCGCGCCGCCGCGGCGCCGGGCGCGCCCAGATGCGGCACGTCCTCCCAATCGAGCGCCACCAGCGTATCGGCGTCGGGCTCCGCCACGGCGAGGAAATGATCGGCTTCCGCCACCGGCTGCGCGCCATGGAAGAAATGATAGGCGCCCCATTTCAGGCCGAGGTCGGTCGCGAGCTTGCGCCGCTCCGAATAGAGCCTGTCGGTGAAATCGGTCGCCTCGCTCGCCTTGTGGATCACGCCGACGATGCCGAAGGCTTTGGTAGCGGCGAAATCCTGCACTTGATCGCCGTAATAGATATCGATCACGAGCGGCTTGTTTGCCGTCATGGGGGGCTCCGTGGTGGTTGGGGGGGTGGGGGGTGGGGTTTTGGTGAGTAGTGAGTAGTGAGTAGTGAGTAGTGAAGTGAGCCGCCGGCAGCCCGCGCTCGCTGCTCGGATTCACACGCCGCCGGGGGCGACGTAGCAGTAGACTTGGCCCTGGGCGCCGATGAAGACGATGCCGTGCCCGGTCGGATTGCCGGCGTCCCATTTCATCTTGGCGTTGGGAATCGGGATGCGGGTGCCGGGCGGGATCACGCCCTTGCCGTCGGTGATGACGGCGATGTAATGGTCGCCCTCGACCTCGAAGGTATCGGCCTCGAAGGCGTCCGCCTCCCCGCAGCAGCTCAAGTACGGATTGTCCGGCTGCATCAGGGCCTGGAACCACTGGCGGACGGCGGCGGGCGAGTCGGCCCATTGCCCGTTGTCGCGAGCGGTGGCGGGCATTAGCATGGCGAGCGCCGCAATGGCGAAGAGGAAGAGCTTCATGAATGGCCTCGAATTTTAGGTAGCCGGGATGGATTTTTCAGGGTTCGGGCGGTGGCTGAAGGACGTGAGCGGACCGATACGGCTGCGCCGCCGCCGCATCGATCGACGCTTGCGGTTCGTCGACTGGCTCGCGTCCCCGGCGGGACCGCGTTCGGGAATGCTAAGACAGATAACTCCCGGCTTTTTCAGCTGGTTCGTCATCTGGTCTCGGCAATTGAGAAACTTTGAGCTTCCGCAGCGCCGGCGGCCCCTGTACGTGCCTCCGCCGCCGTCGGCCAAACATGCCGCAATTCGTCGATACGGACGGGATCACCATCTGCGCACATTCGTGGAGACGGGAACCTACCTCGGCGACACAACGGCCGCCGTAGCCGATGACTTTGCCGAGTGTATCACCATCGAGCTGTCACCAGCCTTGCACGCCCAAGCGGCAACTCGCTTCTCAGAGAAGTCGCACGTCAAGTGCCTGCTAGGGGACAGCGCATCAGTGCTCCGTGCGGCAATCCGACAAATTAAGACGCCCGCGCTATTTTGGCTCGATGCCCACGGTTCCGGAGGAACGACGGCAGATTCCGGTAAAGACCCGATCGTCGAAGAGCTGAAGGCCATTTACCAAAACGACGGCACGAATCATGTCGTTCTCATCGACGACGCGAGAGGCCATGACATCGATGGGATTGCTCGCGGGATTCCCGGTGACGTCTCAATCTCTGTACGCAATGACATCGTGCGTATCATTCCCAGGGGATTATATAATTCTCAGAATGAACGGTAGCGTCGCTGAAGGCGGCATGATTGAGTGGGAGTTTCCACTCCCGGCGTTGTTGATGCTGACGCCGGTCGCAGCGGATGCAATACTTGTCGATCCGATGTTGTTGACGCCAGGTCCGCTCGCGCTTGAAGAGCCGGAACTTCCTCTCACGGACGTGCCATCATTTAAGCCGTGAGAATGTCCCGGATCTGTGATGCCGTGATTGTGGACCGGCATCTCGGCGGTCGTTAGCGTGTGATTTTGCGCGCCTCCGGTGTTCCCGATCACCGTCCCATCGAAATTGCCCCCTGCCACCGTGATGCGGCTGGCCGCCGAGCCGCCCATGTTGTCCTGGCCGAAGACCGCGCGCCCGCGCAAATCCGGCACGTTGAACGTGGTCGAGCCGTCGCCAGAACCGTATGTCGTTCCCACCAGCGAAAAGAGGTCGCATAGGCGGTGCGCGAGATCGCCTGGCCGAAGGGCAGCACGAAGGCGCTGTTGGGCGCGCTCGAGCCGGTATAGGGCAAGAGGCCGCCGAGCGGGATGCCGTAGGGGTTGGCGAATCCCCCCTGCAGATAGAATGCCCCGTCCGAATTGTTGTAGCTCACCGCATAGGGCGTGCCCTGGATCAGGATGCCCGACTGCAGCTCGAGGCTCGGGCCGAACCGCAGCGGCTTTGCTCCCAGCCCGTCCACGTTGAGCGTCACCGTCGCCCCGTTGGTGGCGTGCGGCACGAAGGCGAGCATGGCGCCGTTCATGTCGGCGAAGTTGTCGAAGCCCTGGTTGGAGGCGACCGTATAGGCGGTCGAGCTGCCGGCCGTGGTGATGGTGCCGGAGACGTCGTCGCGCCATTCGGCGAGCCGCGCCATCATGGCGCGCGCGGAATTGTTGACCGCGCTCGGCGCCATGCCCTCGGCCCAGTTGACGGTATTGTCGGCGGTGGCGTTCGAGGACGCCGTGCGCGACCATTTCCAGAATGCCATGGGTGCACCTCGATGAAAAAAAGCCCGCCATGATCTCGGCGGGGCGAGATCGGCGGGCCATCATGGGTTCAACGTTTCCCTCCCCGTCCGGAGAGGGCCGATCAGTCGTCAAGACTATTGGCGTTAAGGCCCTGCCGAGCCCGCTGCCTGCGAGCGGCCTCAGCGGCCGCTTTTGGGACCGAGCGGCCTCCCCGACCGGCGATTACGCGCGGCCGGAACCAGGGTCGGCGACTTGCCGTTGCCGCGCCCCGGCGTCCTGGTGCCTTCCGAGACCAGCCGCAGCGGCGTGCGTTCCTCGCGCGGGCGCGGAGCGTCGGGATCGGCCAGAACCTGGGCGATCCAGCCCAGCCGTGGGGTTCGGGACTGCATGGCCGAAACAAAACACCAAACAGCCTACCGGACCGTTAAGGGCCCGGGTGGCCCGCCCTCCAGCATCGGGCGGGCCATCCCGATGCGAGCGGCCCATTGCGGGTTCCGGCAGCGCAAGAGGTGTGCTCAACCGGCCTTGGCACGCATAAAAAAACCGGTCTCGGGCAAGCCCGTGACCGGCGCACACTTCGTGAGTTTCAATTTCGCGAATAGTCTGATTTGCGCAGCGACGTCAAGCTTCGCGATACGCCGTCGTATCACCCCTTTGTAGGGCGCAATCGCTTTATTGCGCCAATCAGCCGCGCCACGCCCCTTATCCTCAGCTTCGGGACACCGGATTTGCCGAGCGGCGCAATAAAGCGATTGCGCCCTACGGGTCCGCGACCGGCAGCACGCCACACGCCGCCGCTTGTTAATTACAGGAAAAAAAGCAAGTAACCGCGGTTATGGCAAGGGTGCAGCCCCCGCAACGACACGCTCGTAGGGCGCAATCGCTTTATTGCGCCAATCGGCCGTACCTTTAGTTCCGAGCAAGAGGGTTCGCCGAGCGGCGCAATAAAGCGATTGCGCCCTACGGACACACTTCGTGAGTTTCAATTTCGCGAATAGTCTGATTTGCGCCGCGGCGTCAAGCTTCGCGATACGCCGTCGCATCACGCCTTTGTAGGGCGCAATCGCTTTATTGCGCCAATCGGCCGTACCTTTAGTTCCGAGCAAGAGGGTTCGCCGAGCGGCGCAATAAAGCGATTGCGCCCTACTGACACACTTCGCGAGTTTCAATTTCACGAATAAGCTGATTTGCACTACGGGGTCAACACCTCCGATCCGGCGTGCCGGCGCAGCGCATTTTCCGGTTGGCGTCAAAAGGCGGCCGGCTGTAAGATCATGGGGGCCGGTCACGATGGATATGACAGATGATGCGGCCGGTCGCGGCCGTCACCGATGGGTGGGTTCCCTCATGCGGGCCGCAGGATGATCTCCAATCTGCAGGCGCTACGCGGGCTGGCGGCGCTCGCCGTGGTCTTCTATCACACGGCATTCACATTCAATGGCGGGGTTCATACGGATTTTCAGGCCGTGAGCGTGTTCTTCGTGATCAGCGGCTTCATCATGACCTACATTACGCGCGCGCACGCCGATCATTTCCTGCAGCAGCGCCTGGTGCGGATCGTGCCGCTCTATTGGCTGTGCACGTTGAGCGCGGTGGCGGCGGTCTGGCTGTTGCGCGGCAGCGGACGCACCTGGGCGGATGCCGGAATGGGAAATGTCGTCAAGAGCCTGCTGTTCGTTCCCTACCGCGACGTGCACGGCGAAATCCAGCCGATTCTCCCGGTCGGATGGACGCTCAATCTGGAAATGCTCTTCTACGTGCTGTTCGCGCTCGGGCTCTTGATCAGCCGGCGCTGGGCTCCGCTTCTGGCTTGCATCGCGCTCGTGGCATTCAAGATCGCGCATGGGCCGCTCGGCTGCTCGGCGCTGCTGTGCGAATTCTACGCGCACGACTATACGGCCTTCCTGATCCTCGGCATCGCGTGCTTCTATGTTTGGGACGGCATCAAGGGCATGGCCGAGCATCGGCCGTTGATCGCCGCCGCGCTCGCGATCCCGGCCGCGCTCCTCTTCGTCCTGTGGAACGCCGATCCGCCCTTCGCCGACGCGATGCAACGGCAAATCGCCTTTCCGGTCTATCTACGCGATGCCGCCGCTGCTGGTGCTCGCGCTGCTGACGCTGCACTCGGCTCGGTTCAGCTGCACCTGGAAGGCGCTGCTGTTGCTGGGCGACGCCTCATATGCGCTCTACCTGACCCACATCATGGTGATGGAGCTCGGCACCATCATCCGCGGCAAGACGATCGGCGATCAGGTCACCGCGCTGGATCCGAGCGAAAGTGTGCTGGCGATGGTGGGCGTCCTCGCCGCCTGCTCATTGGTGGCGATCGTGGTTCACCTCAAGGTGGAAGTGCCGACGCTGCGCATTCTTCGCCGGCTTCTGATCAAGCGTGCGCAGCCCGAAAAGCTGCCGGTTCCGCGTCCCGCCTGAGGGCGCGCCGCAAGAGTCCCGCACGAAGCGGCCAATTCCGGGAGGAAACGTCTCTGGTGCTCGCAACGGTTGCGGCAATGCCAAAGCGAGTGGTAACCTCTTGCAATGGTCCGAGAACCGAGGCTCCCGAACGGCGACCGCGGTACACGATTTGACTATATCGACACGCTTCGCGGCTACGCCATTCTGGGCGTCATCGGGGTGCACGCGTCCGAGCTCTTCCCAAGCCTCGAATGGCCCCTGCGCCTGATCGCCGATCAAGGCGCGCGCGGAGTGCAGCTCTTTTTCACCGTCAGCGCGCTGACCTTGATGATGTCCTGGCAAAGCCGCGCGGACGGAGTGCTCCCGTTCTGGACGAGACGCGTATTCCGTATCGGGCCGATGTTCTGGTTGGCCCTCGCCTACTACCTGATCGTCGTCGGATGGTTGCACGTCGGAATGCGCTATTGGGGCCCGACGGAGATATCGTGGCGCAGCGCGCTCACATCGGCAGCGCTCATGCACGGATTTCATCCGGACACAATGGACGGTATCGTCCCGGGCGGCTGGAGCATTGCCGACGAGGTGGAATTCTATGCGCTGTTCCCTCTGCTGGTGCTGATAATCCGGTCGTGGCGAGCAGCCGCCGTCGCGGTGATTGCGTCGACCGGACTGGTGGCGGCGCTCAGTGCATCGATAATTCTAATATTGCCGGCACTGCTCCAGACGCCGAGCCCGAGCTTTCTTGCCAATTTCGGCGAGCTCTTTCCGTTCCAGCTGCCGGCCTTCCTGGTAGGCATTCTGGTTTTCTATTTGTTGCGTACATTCTCCGGACGGTTGTCGTACAATGTTCTTTGCGCTGCTCTTCTTGGCGCGCTGGCGTTCATTGCCGCCTTTCCGTTCCTGTCGGCCATTTCTGCGGGACGGATTCACTGGTCGATCCATGCCCTGCTCTTCGGACTTCCGCCGATTTCCTATTCGATCGTCTTTGGTGTCGTCGCATTCTGCCTGGCGCAGGGCGTCGGGCGTCCCCTGGTCAATTCCGTGGTTTCATACATCGGCAAGGTGAGCTACAGCGCATACTTCTGGCACTTTGCCATGCTCGAGTTGATCGGGCTGGCCGTCGCGTCGTTCGGCTGGTCTTTGGCGCGCCTCGGCTGGCCGGCCTACCTGGCAACATTCGTCCTCGCCGTGACGCTGTCGGTGGCTGGCGCCACGCTGACCTTTCTCCTGATCGAGCAACCGATGATCAGGATCGGTCACAGGCTCGCAGAAGCGTGGGCCAAACGAAGAGCGATGGCCTCGAACCACCCGGCTATCGTGTCGTCAGCAAGTGAATTGATGCCGTGAGGTCGTGTCCCGCCCTGGACAAATGGAAATAGCAGGACTGCAAATCGACTATTCGCCCCTCTCACCCCCCTCACCGTCCGCGCTCCTCGAGCCACCCCGTCGATTGGCGGGCTATCCAGTCCCAGGCCTCCGCGATCGTCTCGAAGCGACCGATCTCCTCGATCGTGCCGTCATCCCATTCGGCCTCGACGTACCAATGGGCTTCGTCGGCCGTCTTGATCTGGCGCGGCTTGAAGATCGGGCGCGGAAACTTAGGAAGGCTGGTGGACATGCGACTTGCCGCGCCGGAACGCGGCGAGCAAAGCCGTCGATCCGAGAGCATCGGCCCCGCGAAGGAGAGCATCGTCGCGCTTGCCGGCAAGCTGTGCGGACCTGCGACTCGTCATGCCGCGAGTATGGGCTGGCTCCCGGCCGAGCGCCACCGCAAGCCGATCCGTCTCGACTGAAATTCGGATCGCGGGCGGTAACCCGATAGTGCACGAACGCATGGCGCGCCGCGGATATCGGTGGTGCAATTCGACGGCAGGCCGGCGGAACCTCAAGAGCCCGCGGCATCGACATGGCGCCAGTGGCCCGAATCTGAGCCTGGGAAACCCAGCCTCGACCCGGACCACCAGCAAGTTTGATGCAGCAAGTTCAGCGTCTCGCGGCGTAGCACCGACGCCCTATTTGGGGGAACCCTGCGTCGGCGCCGCCTGGCCGCCAGACTTTTTCTTTATCCGCGTTCAGGCAGCGCCTAGGTGAAGGAACGGAGTTACCGGTACCTTTCCGAAAGAATACAATTCTGTAAGGTTCGAGATCGGGGATTTTTGCCGCGATTTTCGCTGGCTAACCTGCGCTTTCGACGCGGCCGCGCGCGAGTCGGCGGCTGCTGGCCTTGCGGCCGCAGCGGCGGAAAACCAGATGCCGTGGTGGCCGAAAAACGCTATGGTCCAGCCATCATGAAGATCCTGCTCATCGAGGACGACCAGCCGACCGCGGCCTTCGTCGAGAAGGGCCTGCGACAGGCCGGCCATGAGGTCGACCACTCCGGCGACGGCCGCGAGGGGCTGCTCCTGGCCACGACTGTCGCCTACGACGCGGCGGTCATCGATCGCATGCTGCCGGGCATCGACGGGATGGCCTTGGTCAAGACCCTGCGCGGCGCCGGCATCAAGACCCCGATCCTGTTCCTCACGGCGCGCGGCGGGATCGACGACCGGGTCGAGGGTCTCGAAGCCGGGGCCGACGATTATCTCGGCAAGCCGTTTGCCTTTTCCGAGCTGGTCGCGCGCCTCAATGCGCTCGCCCGCCGGCCCCCGATCGCGGGCGAAGCCACCGTGCTGCAGGCCGGCGACCTGGTCATGGACCTGGTCGCGCGCAAGGTGCGCCGCGGCGACCAGACCATCGATCTGATGCCGCGCGAGTTCAAGCTTCTGGAAGTGCTCATGCGCAACCGCGGCCGGCTGATGACGCGCACGATGCTGCTCGAGCGGGTGTGGGATTTTCGCTTCGATCCCAAGTCGTCGATCGTGGAGACCCATGTCAGCCGGCTGCGGGCCAAGGTGGATCGGCCGTTCGACGTTCCGTTGATCCGGACCGAGCGCGGCATGGGCTACATCCTGGATTGCCCGCCGCCCGCCGATCGCACGCGGCGGCGATGATCGCGTTCCACCGCTCCGGCGCCGCCCGCATCGCCTTGCTGTTTCTCGGGCTGTTCGCCTGCACGGTCGTCGCCGCCTTCGCGGTCACCTACTTGATGGTGCGCGCAGAGATCGTGGCCCATCTGCGCGCCAATATCGTGGCCGGCGCCGACGCGCTCGCGGCCCGCCTGATGCATGAGCCGCCCGATCTCGTGTTCTCCTCCTCCAGCCGGCAACGGGTCGCGGCCCTGTTCAATGCCGACGGCAAGCTGGTGATCGGCGAGCCCGGCTTGACCCCCTTCGTGGGCTGGCTCGAGATCCCGGCCGACAATGTGGGGCTGCAGGAGGATCCCGAATACCGTTCCGCGACGGTGCTGGTCTACGGTCGCCCGGTCGGAAGCCAGACTCTGGTGGTCGGCGAGGGAATGGATATCGTGGAGGATTCGCGGGAGGCGTTGACCAGCGGGCTGATGTGGAGTCTCGCGTTCGTGCTGATGGCGGGCTTCGCGGGCGCTGCGCTGATTGCATGGCGGATCGATCGGCGGCTGGGGCGCACGGAGGTCGCGCTCACCGCCTATGCGTCCGGCGAGATGGCGCGCCGCCTGCCGATCACCGGCTCCGGCGACGAGCTCGACCGCGTGGCGGTATCGGTGAACACCGTGCTCGACCGGCTTTCGGCGCTCATGGAAACGACGCGCCAGATCACCACCGATGCGGCGCATGACTTGAAGACCCCGATGACGCGCCTGCTCCATCGGCTGGCCGAGGCGGAAGGCAATTCGGTGGCGGAAGCCAAGTCGGTGCTGCGCTCCGCGGCCACGGACGCCAAGCAGATCATCACCACCTTCGACGCCTTGCTGCGGATCGCCGAGATCGAGGCTGGCGCCCGCCGCGCGCGCTTCGATCTGGTGGATCTCTCCGATGTGGTCGAGACGGTGGCGGATGCCTACGGCCCGGAGGCCGAGCAGGCCGGCCAGCGCCTGGAGACCAAGATCGGCCCCAAGCTCTACATCACCGGCGACCGCGAGCTCTTGACCCAGGCGTTCGCCGACCTGGTGGAGAACGCCATCCGGCATGCCGGCAGGGGTGCCATGATCTGCCTGATGGCGGTGAGCAACGCCGCGACCGTGGAAGCGATGGTGAGCGACACCGGTCCGGGCGTGCCCGCAGCCGACCGCGAGCGCGTGCTGTCGCGTTTCGTCCGCCTGGAAGCGAGCCGCTCCACGCCCGGCACCGGGCTCGGGCTCACGCTCGTCAAGGCGATCGCGGACCTGCACAATGCGCGGCTCGAGCTCGGCGACAACGGCCCCGGCCTGCGGGTGACCATGAGCTTCGCGCAACCGGCCCCGACCGCGAAATAGGAAATAGGCCCCGGTGATCCCTGCCGGGTCGGGGCGCCATCCTTCTCCGATCATGGCCCGATGCGCAGGTCGCCTCACATCTCGTACCGTGATCGTGCTTTCCGCCGATGCCGCATGGCGATACCATGGGGGATCAGGCAGCCCGTGAAGCGAGCCCTTGCGGCTGATCGAGCGGCCCGCATTGCCGTTGAGATCGCATGCTGCGGGTCTTGGATTTAGGTCTTGGATTTGGGTCTTGGATTATGACGAAGATCAGCATTTCGTACCGGCGCAAGGACTCGGATGCGATTACCGGCAGAATCTTCGACCGGCTCGTCGCACATTACGGGGCCGATGCCGTGTTTCGTGACATCGACAACATTCCTCCCGGCTACGATTTCCGAAAGTACATCAGCAGCGCGCTGGAGAGCACGGATATTCTTCTCGCCATCGTGGGCCCGCAATGGACCGGAAAGACGGAGGGGCGCACCCGAATACACGAGGTGACCGACCTGGTGAGGATCGAGATCGAGGCGGCGCTGCGAAAGGATATTCCGGTCGTTCCCTTGCTGGTCGGCAACGCCACCATGCCGGATCCGAGCGAGCTCCCGGATGGATTGAAGGACTTCGCCTTTCGCAATGCCGTCAAGGTGGACGCGCTGGAGGATTTCGACGATCACGTGAAGCGATTGATCCGCAATCTCGACCGGCTGCTCGAAACTTCGGGGCACGTTCACGCGGAGATCGCCACACCGGCACGTGAACCTCGGCCGGATATCGATGAACCGCCGGCACGTTCGACGCTTCACCGATCGAACGCGCCCCGCCCTGGTGGCGGGAAGGCGGAGGGCGGAGCGGGCCCGTCGGCTTCAGAAGGCGTCGCGTCGAGAAGGCGGGCGCCCGAGCCGGAACAGGAGCGACCTGCGCCTGACCTTGGCCCGGCGCGGGAAGCAAAGCCGTTGCGCCAATTCCCGACACCGACGAGCATCAACCCGCTCTTGGTCCTGCCCGGGACCGTGATCATCGTTTACGTTATTCTCTACATCACGGGAATTTGGCAGCTCGGCCAGACTTCGCTGTATGCGCCGGCCCATACGGCGGCACAGGCCGGCCTGTTCTGGTTTTGCATGGTGCGATACGGCCGAGCGGGTGCTACGCGGTCCTTGTTGGGCGCCGCAGCAGTATGGTGTGCCTCTTCAGTGCTGTCGCTGGCGAGCGGTTCAGCAAACTCGACAATGTTGTCCAGTATTCCGCCCTCCGACCGCGCGCTCTTTGTAGCTCTCAATGGCGTCATCGGCTCGTTGCTGTTTGCCGCGGCCATCATGGCGATCAGCGCGTACCTGTGCCCGATCTTGAACCGGCGCCGCTATTGGCTCATGGCGCTCATCGGCTATCCGCTGCTCACTCTCGTCCTCAGCTCCGTGCTGCCGGCGATGATCGCTTCATCGATCGACCGGAGCTCGCTGCCCGCGGTGTTTTTCGCGGCCCTGGCGGTCAGGCAGGTGGTCATGTTCGCTTGCCTGGGGCTCTGGGTTTCGCAGCCGTTTCGCGCGGCTGCTTCGGCATCGGGCGCGCCGGGATAGCGGGACAATAGCCCACCTGAACGGCAGTGATGAAACCAGCGCGCTCTCCGCCTTACCTCCCCCTGAAGGGGGAGGTCGACCCGCGAAGCGGGTCGGGTGGGGGTCCCGCGACAAACTCTGAATTCGTTGGGAGACGGGACCCCCACCCGGCGCCTTCGGCGCCACCCTCCCCCGTCGTCTGTGAAGAATTACCGTTTTCAGGCGGCCAATGGCTTTGGTGGCGTGAAGAGCACCGTGAGAATAAGGCATAATAAAATCCTCAGCCACCTGATCAGGCGGCGGAAGTTGTAGCCGACCGCGGCGAGGATGGCGTTGTTGAGGTCGCCTTGGCGGTCGGCGAGATAGTTGCGATCCATTCGGTGCTCATTCTTGAGATGACCGATGACGGGCTCGATGGCAGATCGTCGGCGCATCTCTCGTTTGATCGTCGGCGTCACGCGACGTTTTTGCTTGGACGTGTAGATTTTGAGCTTGTAGTCGGGCGGGGCATTGTGACCTCGATAACCGGCATCGGCATGGAGCCGCTCGATCGTGTTGCCGACGAGTTGCTCGATCGCCGGGATGACGCGAGCTAAGGTATGGCCGTCGTAAGGATTGCCGGGCAACGCTTGCACGTGAGTGACGAACTGGCCGCCCTTGCAGTGCTTGAGGGTGGTGGCGACACTCACCTTGACACCGAACTCATAAGGTTTGTGCGCCTTGCCCTTGCCGATGCACTCCACCTCGGGAGCGTGGAGGCTGTAGACCTTGGGGCCGCGCTGCCCGCGCTCTTGATCTCGCACCCGTCGCGCCAGGTTCAGCAGCGGAGCGAACTTGTCCTCGAGCCAGGGATCGCCCTCGATCTTACGGGCAATGTCCCGGATGACGCGCCCGAGATAGGTCTTGAGCTTGCGCAGGGCCCTTTTGGCGCGATTGAACTGGCGAGCATGGGCATAACGCTGGTGCTTGATGAGCGTGAACCTGCCGACGCGCGCGTAGGATTGGCGCAGCTCCACGCCCAGCTTCTGGGCCAGCTTCACCAGCTTCTCGCGAGCCCGGTTCAACAGCTTGGCATCGGTCGGGAAGGTGATGTTCTTCGGCTGCACCGTCGTGTCAACGATGACGCGGGCGAGATCGCCGGGCTTCATCGCCCCGCTCTTGGTCGCCACCGCCAAGCTCTCCTGCAGTAGCGCTTGCAGCCGTTCTTCGCCCATGCGACTGCGCCAGTTGCTCATCGAGGAGCGATCGAGCGGCAACTGGTGCT
Organism: uncultured Alphaproteobacteria bacterium; assembly: GCA_963744275.1. Taxonomy (GTDB): domain Bacteria; phylum Pseudomonadota; class Alphaproteobacteria; order Rhizobiales; family Xanthobacteraceae; genus VAZQ01. The sequence goes on along the minus strand of CAVUSX010000003.1, from coordinate 15,244 downwards.
GGAAAAATTCCTCGCCACAGAAGTACTGATAATACGGATTTTCGATCCACAGCTCACACACGACCTCGTCGCTGAGATTGTAGGTGTGCTTGAGAATCGCAAGCCCTGCCATCAGCCGCGTCGGTAACGGGGGCTGGCCAGCGCCGTCCTTGTAGACGGCGCCGAATTTCCTCTCCAAAAAGCTCCAGTCGATCGTCCGCGCCAGCTTCACCAGCGCGTGCTCCATGTCGATGATCTGATCGAGTTGCGAGCGAAACAGATCCTGCTCGCCGGTCTCTCGCCGCTCCCGTGGACGCATCGATTCCTCCGCCCGTCACGTCGAAAAGCAGAGAATCACGGCCCGCGATTTGAGGGAATCCCGAACGCAAATTTGCAAGAAAATCGATCCCGGAACCCCAATTCCCGGCAAATCCTATTGCCGTAAATCAGGCGTTTTTCCTTGCCGATCAATCGCTTCGGGATATTTCACGGTCGACTCCCCCTTTCAGGGGGAGGGAAAATGCGGCGCGCCAAGAGACAAACCTGACCAGAACTGCGTCGCCGGTCACTTCGGGGCTCGCTTGAAGTAGCGACGACAGCGGCTGCCATCGTCGCGATCGTCATCGCCGCTTTACTGATTTGCGCTCTCGAGCTTGATCATGTCGCTGCGGGTCACCGTCACCCACTTGGTCGTCACCGGCGGTCCGCCCCCGCCCATGTGCCAGGCCGCATAGGCCTCGCGGAACGCGCTCTCCGAGGGCAGGCAATCCACCGGATAGGCCACGAAGTAGCCGCGCTGTGCCGCCGCAGCGCCGGTTCCGAGACCCACGCCTTGCGCCGAGGTGCCGCAGAGGATCACCGTCTTGATGCCGCGAGCTTTCAATCGCTGGTCGAGGTCGCTGTTCAGGAACTTGTCGGGTCCGCCTTGCTTCTGGTCGACCACCTCGCCGTCATGGGGGGCGATGCCGGGATCGACGATCTTGCCGCCGCCCGGAAGCGTGTAGGCGACCAGCATGCCGGCGGCGCGGGCCCGGTCCATCAGGGCCTTGAGCTTCGGGACCGCTTCGACGCAGCGCGGGCGCTCGTTGCAGTTCGTGGTCAAGAAGTCGAACAGCAGAAGGGCGGTGGTCTTGGGGTCGACCGTCGCCGGTTTCAACGTGGGCGCCGGCGGCATTTGGATCGTGGACCAATCGGCGATGATGTCGGCAGCGCGCGCGGGCGCTCCGCCACAGACGGCCGCCGCCAGCCCGATAGCGGCGGCGCATAAGCGCATCCAGCCTGGAATTCCGATCATTGCGATCCTCCCTTCAGTTGAGTTTCTCCTTGGGTAAGACGGAGTCTATGTGACGCAGCGCTTTTTTTCTACAGCCGCAATGACGCCACGGGGCCCGGAGGCCCGAGCGGCGGCACACGCGGCGGGCGGCGAGGAACCGGCCTTTGCGGCAGCGCAGCAAAACCGCCGTCCTGGCGGCGCGCGGATCGTCGGCCATTTGGTCAGCTGCCGCGGCGCCGTTCCCTTTGCGCCGCCGGCGTCATATCCTGAGCTGCCAGGGAACGCCGCGTGAATTGCGATCAGACGAAGCGGTCCGACCAACGCCGGGAGAATGATGATGGTGCATCGAAGGACGCTGGGGGTGCTCGCATTGGCCGCCGTGCTGATGGCGACGGCAGGCGGCGCCGAGGCGCAGGACAAAAAATACCCCAGCTGGAAAGGTGAGTGGATCACCGTCATCCCGCATTTGCCGGGCCAGAACTTGCGGTTCGATCCCAACAAGCCGTTCGGCGTGGCGCAGGAAGCCCCGCTGACCGAAGAATACAAGAAGATCTATCAGGACAATCTGGCCGAGCTGGCGACCGGCGGCCAGGGCCTCTTCCTGGATCATGCCTCATGCTTCCCGGCCGGCATGCCGACCATGATGTCGGCGGGAATCCACGAATACGTCATCACGCCGGAAACGACCTACATCCTGCTCGGTGGCGACCTGCGTCGGATCTTCACCGACGGACGCCCTTGGCCTACCGACCTGGAGCCGACCTATCAGGGCTTCTCGATCGGCCGGTGGATCGACGAGGATGAAAGCGGCGTCTACAACGTGCTCGAGGTCGAGACCCGCGGCCCGTTCAAGGGACCGCGCGTTTACGATGCGACGGGGATTCCGTTGGACTTCGACAACGAATTCGATCTTCAAGGAGAGAATCTTCATCGACAAGGGCAATCCGAACATTCTGCATGACGTGATCACCGTATTCGATCACGCGTTGACGCGGCCCTGGACCGTCGACAAGACCTACCGGCACGGCACCAGGAAATATCCGAACTGGAGCCGGCTTTCATGCCTGGAAGGTACCGCCTATGTCACCATCGGCAAGGAATACTATCTGATGAGCGGGGACGGGTATTTGATGCCCACCAAGAAGGGGCAGTTGCCGCCCGACCCGAGATACTTCCCGCAAGCGAAGAAGTAAGGGAGCGCGGCGTCGAACGAACGCGGGCTTTGATCCGCTATACGGCCGCTCTCGCGCGTGCTAATTTTGCAGGAGCAAATGGCGACCCGCTGTTGCGCCGGCCGGCCGCTGGAATAGCGGCCGCTCGACCACATTACCGAACCACGTTCCTGAAAACACACTGGGAACCACATCATGATCAACATCAAGGTCAACGGGACCTCGCATCAGCTCGATGTCGAGGCCGACACCCCGCTTCTCTGGGTCTTGCGGGAGGAGATCGGGCTCACCGGAACGAAATTCGGCTGCGGCATCGCCCAGTGCGGCGCCTGCACGGTGCACGTCAACGGAGCAGGCCATGCGCTCCTGCTCGGTGCAGATCGGCAGCGTCGAGGGCGCCGAGATCACCACCATCGAGGGGCTCTCGGCCGACAGCATGCATCCGGTGCAGCAGGCATGGCTGACCGAGCAGGTGCCGCAATGCGGCTACTGCCAGTCCGGCCAGATCATGGCGACGGCGGCCTATCTCAAGACCAATCCGAATCCGACCGACGCCGATATCGACGCCAACCTCACCAACATCTGCCGCTGCGGCACCTACGAGCGGCTCCGCCGCGCGGTGCATCGCGCTGCAGCCCTGATGCGCGCGTGAGCGGGAGGGCAGCACAATGACCCACACGACAATGACCCATACATCTCTCTCCCGCCGCCACTTCATCACCACCGCGCTCACCGCCGCCGGCGGCCTTGCGCTCGGCGTCGGCATCGCCGGTTCCGCGCAGGCCGCGAGCCTGAGCGTGCGTCCCTGGGGCGATGACGCCAAACGCTATCCGGGCGAGGTCAACGCCTGGGTCGTGATCGAGCCCGACGACACCGTGATCATCCGCTACGGCCGCGCCGAGATGGGGCAAGGAAGCTTCACGGCGCTGCCGCAAATTCTCGCCGAGGAGCTCGAATGCGATTGGGCTCTGGTCAAGCCGGAATATGCTTCGGCCAACCGCAATCTCAGGGAGAACAAGGTCTACGGCAGCCTCTCGCACCGGCGGCAGCCGCGCGGTGCGCGAGACCGGCGAGATGGTCCAGCAGGCCGGCGCCAGCGCGCGCGAGCGCCTGATCGCCGCGGCCGCGAAGCGCTGGAACGTGCCCGCGTCCGAATGCGCGGCGGCCATGAGCAAGGTCACGCACAGCCCGAGCGGCCGCACGTTCCGTTTCGGCGAGCTGGCGGTCGAGGCGGCCGCGATCAAGCTCGACAAGGAGCCGGCGCTCAAGCGGCCGGATCAGTACAAGTTCATCGGCCGGCGGCTGGCGCGGCTGGACGTGCCGCTCAAGATCAACGGCTCGGCGAAATACGGCATCGACCTGGATGTGCCCGGCATGGTGCTGGCCGCGATCATCAAGTGCCCGGTGTTCGGCGGCACCGTGAAATCGGTCGATGAAGGCGCGATCGCCGGACGCCGCGGCGTCCTTCAGGTGGTCAAGCTCAAGAACGCGGTCGCCGTGGTGGCGGACCGCTACTTCCGCGCCCAGGCCGCGCTCAATGCGCTGCCGATCGAGTGGGAGGTCGGCGCCGCCGGCACCACCGACAGCGCGCAGTTCCGCAAGGCGTATCTCGATGCGCTCGACCAGAAGGGCGCGGAAGCGCGTCACGACGGCAACGTCGATGCCGCCATGCCGACCGCCGCCAAGGTGATCGAGGCGACCTACGACGTGCCGATCATCGCGCACGCCCCCATGGAGCCGCTCAACGCCATCGCGCATGTGCAAGCGGATCGTGTCGACGTTTGGGTCGGCACCCAGAACGCCGACCTCGCGCTGACCTTCGCGGCGCAGGCCTCCGGCGTGAAGCCCGAGAACGTCTACGTCCACAACACGTTCTCCGGCGGCGGCTTCGGCCGGCGGCTGGGTCCCGACGAGGTCGCCCAGGCGGTCGCGGTCTCCAAGGCGGTCGGCAAGCCGGTGAAGCTGATCTGGACGCGCGAGGAGGAAATCCGCCAGGGCCGTTACCGCACCCAGGCCGCCATCCGCTTCAAGGCCGGCTTTGCGGCCGACGGAACCCCGATCGCGCTCGACATGCGCAACTCGGCCGGCAGCTCGAACCCGGGCGCCGTGCGTGACGGCCTCGATCCGCAGACCATGCAAGGCCTGATCAACACGGCCTATAAACTGCCGAACTACCGCATCGTCTCGATCCTCAAGAACACGCATGTGCCGCTCGGGCCGTGGCGCGCGCCCGGCCATTCCCAGAACGTGTTCTTCATGGAGAGCTTCATCGACGAGATGGCGCACGCTGACCGGCCAAGGACCCGGTGGCACTGCGGCGCGAGCTGCTTGGCGCATCGCCCCGACTTCCAGCAGGTGATCGATCTCCTGGTCGAGAAGGGCGACTGGGGCAAGCCGATGCCGCGCGGCAAGGGCCGCGGCGTCGCGGTCCACGAAAGCTACGATTCGATCGTCGGCATGATCGCCGAGGTCGCGGTGACCAACGGCGAGGTCAAGGTCGAGCGCGTGGTCATCGCCTGCGACTGCGGCACCGTGGTCAACCCGCGCGGGGTCGAGACCCAGCTCGAAGGCGGCATGATCTACGGGCTGTCGGCGGCGCTGTTCGGCGAGATCACGGTCAAGAACGGCCGCGTCGAGCAGGGCAACTTCGATACCTACCCGGTGGTGCGTCTAAAAGGACGCGCCGAAGACCGAAGTCTACATCTCGCCCACGCCCGGCAAGCGATGGGGCGGCATCGGCGAGCCCGGCGCGACCATGATCCAACCCGCGGTGACCAACGCGATCTTCGCCGCCACCGGCAAGCGCCTGCGCTCGCTGCCGATCCGCGGGCAGGATTTGGGCGGAGGGGCTTAGGGCCACCCAAATCCCTCCCCCGCTTGCGTCTTGCGGGGGAGGAAGCCGTACATTTATCCAGAGCGTTTTGTATAATGACCCCGATCAAGAGCGATCAGCTTTTGCGCCGGGGAAACAAGTGAACGAATTCCAGGCCCAGCACCGACGGCACGCGCACCGTGGTCGGCCGCTCGGGCGCCTGGATGGCGAAGCTGCTGGCTCCCCGCGCCGAGGGCGTGCGCAAGACGAAGCCGGCAACGCTCGCCTACGGTCTCGAGGAGCGGCCGCCGCCGGTCGTCATCTGGATCAGCGCGGTCCAGCACGTCGGCGTGATCGCGATCGCCATAATCTACCCGCTTATCATCGCGCGAGAGGCCGGACTATCCTCCGAGCAGACCGTCAACATGCTGCAATTGGGCATGCTGGTCCTGGCGACCGCGGCGTTCCTGCAGGCCTTGCCGGGCGGGCCGATCGGAAGCCGCTTTCTGGCGCCGTCGGTCTTCACCGGGGTGTATCTCGCTCCCACCTTGCTCGCCGTGAAGACGGGTGGGCTTCCGCTGGCATGGGGCATGACGATTTTTGCCGGCGTCGTCGAGGTCGCGCTGTCGCGGGCATGGTCATGGCTGCGCCCCTATATTCCGCCGGAATTGGCCGGGCTGGTGGTGTTCATGGTCGGAGCCATCATCGGGCTCGCAGCGTTGCACCTCATGCTGGAGAGCAATGCCGCCGGCGCGCTCGGCGCCGACGACGGCATAGTGGCGGGCTGCGTGCTCGCCGTCATGATCGGCCTGAACATCTGGAGCAGAGGAAGGCTGAAGCTGTTCTGCATCCTGATCGGCATGGTGGTGGGATATGTGGTTTCGGGTGCGCTCGGCCTCCTGACGTTCCAGGCTCTGCGCGAAGCGGTGGACCGGCCGCTGCTCGCGCTTCCGACCGTCACGCATATCACCTTCGCCTTCGATTGGTCCCTGGCGTTTCCATTCGCGGTGACCGGTCTGGCGGCGGCGATGAGCGCGACCGCCGTCGTGACGACCTATCAGCGGCTGACGGACGCCGATTGGGTCCGTCCGGATATGACATCGATCGGCGGCGGCGTGCTCGGCGACGGTATTGCAGCCATCGTCTCGGGATTGCTCGGGACCTATGGGGTGACGATTTCGGCCGTCAATGTCGGCCTCGTCGCCGCCACCGGCGTCGCCAGCCGCGTGATTGCATTCGCGATCGCGGTCATTCTCGTTCTGGTGGCGCTGCAGCCCTCGCTCCTGGGGGTGCTCACCGTCATGCCCCGCCCGGTGATGGCTTCGGCGCTGCTGTTCACCGCCGTCTTCATCATGATCAGCGGCATGCAGATCATCTCGAGCCGGGTGCTCGACGGGCGCCGCACGCTGGTCATCGGCATGGGCATGATGACGTTCATCATGGTCTCGGTGTTTCCGGGCGCCTTCGCGGCCGCGCCCGCCTGGGCGCAGCCCGTGGTGACCTCACCGCTCGTTCTGGCGACGCTCGTCGCGCTGACCCTCAATCTGGTGTTCCGCCTGGGGATCCGCAGAAAAGTCGAGTGCACCATCGATCCGGCCGCACCGGACGTGAAGGAGATTTCCAATTTCATCGAGCGCAACGCCGGCACTTGGGGCGCGCGCCGCGAGGTGATCAACCGCATCGAATTCGCGGTCCAGCAAACGATCGAAGCGATCATCGACGCGTGCGAAATCAAGGACCCGATCAAGTTTCAAATCAGCTACGACGAATTCATCATCGACGCCGTCGTCACCTATGCGGGCGCAGCGCTCGAATTTCCCGACCAGGCGCCGACCCACGAGCAGATACTGGAAACCGAGGACGGGCACCGCCGGCTCGCGGGATTTCTCATCCGCCGTTATGCGGACCGCATCGAGTGCTCGGCCAAGAATGGCGCGCCCACCGTCCTGAGCTTGCATTTCGACCACTGATCGCAAGACGATTCGACAGCGCGGTTAATCAGGCGCGAACCCGAACAAGCGGGCCGGATTGTGAACGAGGATGCGGTCCCTGACCGCTTGATCGGGCGCGATCACGGCCAGGAGGTCCAAGAGATCGCCCTCGTTGGGCGTGCGGCCGGGCGTAAAGGTATTTCCGTGCGGCCAATCGGTACCCCAGATCACACGGTCCGGCGCGGCTTCGATGACCGCCTGGGCGAACGGGACCATGTCGAGGTAAGGCAGGCTGCCGGCGACGTGGGCTTGGGGGACCGCGCTGATCTTGTCGAAGCTGCACAGCTTCACCCAGAAGCGGTCATCCTTCAGCAAGTCGAGAAGAAGCCGGAAGGCCGGCTGCTCGAGACCGTCCTTGCCCCGCACGCGCGCCATGTGGTCGATGATGGTCACGCCCGGCAGCGTCCGGATGAACCGCTCGTGCTCGATGAAATCCGGGGGATCGACATGAAGAACGAGAATCCAGCCGAGCTTCTGCAGCACCGGCAGATGCTGGCTCAGGTGGTCCTCGCTGCCGGGCCGGTCCTTCATCAAATGGAAGCGCGCGCCGCGGATGCCGCCATCGGCCAAGGCCGCAAGCGCCTTGGCATCGAAAGACGAGTTGATGTTGGCGATGCCGCGCGCCGAATCCCCAGCTTGGCGACCGCATCCAGAATGACGCGGTTGTCGTAGCCGTGGGCGGTCGGGCAGACGAAAACGGCGCGGCTGAGGCCGGTGATCTTCTGCATGTTGCGGTAGTGCTCGACCGGCGCGGCGGGCGGGGTGTAGCGGCGCTCGTCGTAGTAGGGGAAAATATCGGGCGGCCCGAAGACATGGGCATGCGTGTCGCAAGCGCCTTTTGGAACCGCCCAGCGTGGCGCCCGCGTATTGGGATCCGGCGGCAAGCTGACAGGCACTCCAGGACGCGTCATGCAGACCTCGCTGTTTCGTAGCTCGGCACAGTCTATCAAGGCGCCTGATACGCGACCAGCGTCGGCCGACGCGTGACGGCGGACCGCAGCAACAATCGAGCCGCGGCCTGCCATGCAATCGGGCTGGCGGCTCCGCACAAGGAGTTGCATGAATTCTGTGTTCGTAGGGGCGACCCTCATAGGCGTTAGGTTAAGGGGTAGACGCCATGAATCCCAATGTGATTTAAGATTGGGATGGTGATTCGAGCTGACCTTTTGAGCATCTGGGAGCAGGTGCAGGAGCACTTGCCGCCCGATTTTGACCTCGAAAGAACGGCGCGCGAGCGCCGTGCCTTCGTGCGAAAGCGTGGGGTGAAGGACGTGGCCTCACTCTTTCGGCTGGCCTTGGCCTATGGCGGCTGTGGCATGTCGTTGCGCGAAACCTGTGCTTGGGCTGGGGCCTTGAAGCTTGCAAGCTTAAGCGGGCCGTCGCTTATGGAGCGCCTATGCAAGGCGGCGCCTTGGCTTGGCGATATCGTGGCGGGGTTGATCAGCCAACAAGCCACGCGCCGACAAAGCGATGGGCCGGGTATCGGCTGCGCGCTATTGATGCGACCGCGATTTGCCAGCCCGGCGCCGATCGTACGACCTGGCGTCTGCATGTCGGTTACGATCTGGCGAGCGGACAAGTGGATCAAATCGCGCTGACCGATGGGCGTGGAGCCGAGAATTTGCAACGCCTGACGTACCGGCCCGGTGAGATCGTGCTGGGCGATCGTATCTATGCGAGAGCCCACAATCTGCAGCTTGTGAAGAGGGATGGTGCCGACTTTATTGTGCGCACCGGCTGGAGCTCGTTGCGTCTCAAGCACCCGAATGGCAGCGACTTCGACCTATTTGCGACGCTGCGCGCTCAGGCGGGGCAAGAGGGCGAGGTGAGAGTTCGGGTTGACGACGGCCCAGGTGAAAGCACCGCCCTCGAGTTGCGCCTCATCATCTGGCGCAAGACTCCCGAACAGGCGGAAACCGAGCAGAAACGCCTGCTCAAGAACGCCAAGAAACGCGGCACCAAGGTCGATCCACGCAGTCTCGAAGCGGCCAAATACGTCATGCTCGTGACCGCGCTTCCGCCGGATGCGTTCCCGGCTTGCGACGTGCTCGCGATCTACCGTTTCCGCTGGCAAATCGAGCTTGCCTTCAAGCGAATGAAGAGTTTTGCCGGCCTTGACGAGCTCGCAGCCAAGGAACCAGCGCTCGCACAAGCCTGGCTCTACGCAAGGCTGATTGCCTTCCTGATCGCAGAACAGATTGCCGGGCAAGTCCCGGAATCTTCCCCCTCTGGACCCGGCAAAGCCCGCATCAAGCAAAAACCCCACGCCAAGCCCTTCGCGCTGGCGCATGACCAAAATGGTCCTCACCGCAATCCGCGACACCATTCGCGGACTGCCGTGGCAAGGTATTCTCGACGCCCTGAAGCAATCCCTTCGGTATCTATGTGAGCCTCCGCGCAAGCGGAGAAAGCAGCAGGATCGGTTGACCGCTTGCTTAACCTAACGCCTATGGGGGCGACCCTTGTGGTCGCCCGCCGGTCCGGGTACGCGGAGAGGCGGGCGGGCACAAGGCCCGCCCCTACGAACCGAACCGTTCCCTTTGATTGAAGCGCACGACTAGCCGGCATAAACCGCAAAATGCCCGATGGCCCTCGACACCCGCTCGACGCCCGGCCTCATGGCTTGATACAGTACGCCACCCAAGGAGGAGGAAAGCATGCGTATCAGCTACATAATTCCGCTCACCGCAATCGCCGCCATCGCGTTTGCCTCACAAGCATCCGCCGAGGCGATGGTCCGCGACCAGAAGGTCATCACCAGCGCCGGCGCGCGTGCCATGGTGGAGGCCTGCACGGCCTGGGCCGGGCAAAATCACATGGTCCTGGCGATGACGGTGCTGGACTGGGCCGGCAACGAGATCGAATCCCATGCCATGGAGGGCGCCGGCGCCAATTCCATCGACACCGCTCTCTTGAAAGCGAAATCCGCGCTGCGCTGGCGCCGTCCGACCTCGGAGATGAACAAGATCGTGCGCTCCGGCCAAAATCTGGCGCCGACTTTCATGCATGATTTTCCGCAGCCCGGTGCCTTGCCGATCATGCTCGATGGCGACATGATCGGCGCGATGGGTGTTTCCGGCGCCGACGGCGAGAAATGCGCGCAAGCCGCGATCGACGCGGTGTTCAAGAAATAGGACGCGGCATCCGACGATGTTGCAGCGCCACTGCAGATCACCGGGAGATCAGCCATGGCAACAGAAAAGACCGATGTGGTCATCGTCGGGGTGGGGGCGGCAGGCGCGATCCTGGCGGCCGAGCTCGGCAAGGCCGGCCTGAAAGTGATCGGGCTGGAGCGCGGGCCGCGGCTCAAGACCGCGGACTTCGAGCCCCATGACGAGCTGCGCTACTTCCAGCGCCAGGACCTGCGTCCCAACGTCAAGCGCCAGCCGGTGACCTGGCGCACCAGCCCGAATGGGCGCGCCCGGCCACTGCCGACGCTGAGCTACGGCAACCAGGCGGGCGGCGGCACCGTCCATTACGGCGCGCTGTCGTGGCGCTTGCACGAGGACGATTTCCGCGCCCGCTCGGCCACGCTCGAGCGCTATGGCGCGGCCGCAATCCCGGAGGATTCCTCGCTCATCGACTGGCCGCTCACCTACGCCGATCTCGAGCCGTTCTACGACCGCGCCGAGTACGATCTCGGCGTGTCGGGCCAGGCCGGCAACCTCAAGGGCCGGAATGTCGCCGGCGGCAATCCGTTCGAGGCGCCGCGCTCCCGCGACTATCCGCTGCCGCCGCTGCAGTCGGATCAATCCGGCATCGTGTTCGAGGCCGGCGCCCGCAAGCTCGGCTACCATCCGTTCCCTTCGCCGCGCGCCATCATCTCGCAGGCCTATCGGGATCGGCCGGGCTGCACCTATTGCGGCTTCTGCCAGGCGTTCGGCTGCCATGTGGGGGCGAAGTCGAGCACGCTGGTGACCAAGCTGCCGGAGGCCGACGCCACCGGCAATTTCAAGCTCATCACCGGCGCCATGTGCCATCGCGTCAACAGCGACAACAGCGGCCGCGCCACCGGGGTGTCATATTACGGGCCGGACGGATCGGACAATACGATCGAGGCCGAGCTCGTCATCCTCACCACCTTCATCTACGACAACACGCGCCTCTTGTTGTTGTCCAAGACCGACAAGTTTCCCGACGGCCTCGCCAATTCGAGCGGCCACCTCGGCAAGCACATCATGACCCATATCCGGGCCCGCGTGCTGGTGGCGTTCGACGACCGGCACATCAACATCTATATGGGCCCGAGCGCCCAGAAGCACAGCATCGACGATTTCAACGCCGACAATTTCGACCACAAGGACCTGGGCTTCATTCGCGGCGCGCAGATCTCGGTCGGCCCGGTCGCGCTCGAAGGCGGCCCGCTCGGCGCCGTCACCATGAACCCGCCGCCCGGCACGCCGCGCTGGGGCGCCAAGTATCGCGACTTCTTCGCCAAATACTTCACCCGCCATGCCGCCATCGCGGCGCAGATCGAGGACCTGCCCTACCCGTACCAGACCATCGACCTCGATCCCGATACGCGCGACGCCTTCGGGTTGCCGGCACCGCGCATGACCTATGACTGGCGGCGGCCGAACGAGCTCAAACGCACCGAGTTCATGGCGCGCAAGATGGAGGAGATCGGCCAGGCGACCGGCGCCGCCCATGTCTGGCGCACGCCCGAAACGGGCGGCGCGCCGGGCGGACACCACGAGGGCGGCACCCGCATGGGCAGCGATCCCAAGACCTCGGTGGTGAACCGCTATGGGCAGAGCTGGGACGTTCCCAACCTGTTCGTCATCGGCAGCTCGACCTTCCCCTCGATGAGCGGCTTCAATCCGACCCTGACCATCGAAGCGCTCGCCTATATGAGCGCCGACGCCATCGTCAACCGCTACCAGAAGAGCCCCGGGCCGCTGCTGTAGGACCCGCTTCTCCCTCCCCGTTTTCGGGGAGGGAGCATCAAACCTGAGCCGAGCAAAATCACATTCTATACGGTGCTCGATCGGCGGCAACGAGATCGAATCCCATGCCATGGAGGGCGCCGGCGCCAATTCCATCGACACCGCACTCCTGAAGGCGAAATCCGCGCTGCGCTGGCGCCGTCCGACCTCGGAGATGAACAAGATCGTGCGCTCCGGCCAAAATCTGGCGCCGACTTTCATGCATGATTTTCCGCAGCCCGGTGCCTTGCCGATCATGGTCGATGGCGACATGATCGGCGCGATGGGTGTTTCCGGCGCCGACGGCGAAAAATGCGCGCAGGCCGCGATCGACGCGGTGTTCAAGAAATAGGACGCGGCATCCGAGGGACGTTGCAGCGCCACTGCAGATCACCGGGAGATCAGCCATGGCAACACAAAAGACCGATGTGGTCATCGTCGGGGTGGGCGCGGCCGGCGGCGATCCTGGCGGCCGAGCTCGGCAAGGCCGGCCTGAAAGTGATCGGGCTGGAGCGCGGGCCGCGGCTCAAGACCGCGGACTTCGAGCCCCATGACGAGCTGCGCTACTTCCAGCGCCAGGATCTGCGTCCCAACGTCAAGCGCCAGCCGGTGACCTGGCGCACCAGCCCGAATGGGCGCGCCCGGCCACTGCCGACGCTGAGCTACGGCAACCAGGCGGGCGGCGGCACCGTCCATTACGGCGCGCTGTCGTGGCGCTTGCACGAGGACGATTTCCGCGCCCGCTCGGCCACGCTCGAGCGCTATGGCGCGGCCGCATCCCGCAGGATTCCTCGCTCATCGACTGGCCGCTGACCTACGCCGATCTCGAGCCGTTCTACGACCGCGCCGAGTACGATCTCGGCGTGTCGGGCCAGGCCGGCAACCTCAAGGGCCGGAAAGTCGCCGGCGGCAATCCGTTCGAGGCGCCGCGTTCCCGCGACTATCCGCTGCCGCCGCTGCAGTCGGATCAATCCGGCATCGTGTTCGAGGCCGGCGCCCGCAAGCTCGGCTACCATCCGTTCCCTTCGCCGCGCGCCATCATCTCGCAGGCCTATCGGGATCGGCCGGGCTGCACCTATTGCGGCTTCTGCCAGGCGTTCGGCTGCCATGTGGGGGCGAAGTCGAGCACGCTGGTGACCAAGCTGCCGGAGGCCGACGCCACCGGCAATTTCAAGCTCGTCACCGGCGCCATGTGCCACCGCGTCAACAGCGACAACAGCGGCCGCGCCACCGGGGTGTCGTATTACGGGCCGGACGGATCGGACAATTCGATCGAGGCCGAGCTCGTCATCCTCACCACCTTCATCTACGACAACACGCGCCTCTTGTTGTTGTCCAAGACCGACAAATTTCCCGACGGCCTCGCCAATTCGAGCGGCCACCTCGGCAAGCACATCATGACCCATATCCGGGCGCGTGTGCTGGTGGCGTTCGACGACCGGCACATCAACATCTATATGGGCCCGAGCGCCCAGAAGCACAGCATCGACGATTTCAACGCCGACAATTTCGACCACAAGGACCTGGGCTTCATTCGTGGCGCGCAGATCTCGGTCGGCCCGGTCACGCTCGAAGGCGGCCCGCTCGGCGCCGTCACCATGAACCCGCCGCCCGGCATGCCGCGCTGGGGCGCCAAGTATCGCGACTTCTTCGCCAAATACTTCACCCGCCATGCCGCCATCGCGGCGCAGATCGAGGACCTGCCCTACCCGTACCAGACCATCGACCTCGATCCCGATATGCGCGACGCCTTCGGGCTTGCCGGCGCCGCGCATGACCTATGACTGGCGGCGGCCGAACGAGCTCAAACGCACCGAGTTCATGGCGCGCAAGATGGAGGAGATCGGCCAGGCGACCGGCGCCGCCCATGTCTGGCACACGCCCGAAACGGGCGGCGCGCCGGGCGGACACCACGAGGGCGGCACCCGCATGGGCAGCGATCCCAAGACCTCGGTGGTGAACCGCTATGGGCAGAGCTGGGACGTTCCCAACCTGTTCGTCATCGGCAGCTCGACCTTCCCCTCGATGAGCGGCTTCAATCCGACCCTGACCATCGAAGCGCTCGCCTATATGAGCGCCGACGCCATCGTCAACCGCTACCAGAAGAGCCCGGGGCCGCTGCTGTAGCAATCACGGCCGTGAAATCGGGCCATTTCGCATTCCGGCGGGCCCGCTTTCCCAAACGACATCGCACTTGATCCGCATTGCTGCGATTGCGTCGATCCTGCTCCATTGCGCGCGGGATTTGGCAACCGGCCAGACCCCGAGTTTCGTCGCGTGCGGCAACTCTCGATGAGCGACGCGCGCGACCGAGTAATTTTGCGCAATTTCGAGCGCAAGCCAGCAAGCCCGGCACGTCGGGGATTTCGTCGCCGATATAGATTGTCGTGAGTGCCGCTGGGCGAGACGTGGAAGAGCCACGGTCCATCGAACAGCAGAGCACAGGCACTCTCAATGAGGAGAACTCCATGCTCAAATCAATCTCCATCGGACTTGTTTGCGTCATGGCTCTCGGCGTCGGCCTGGCATCTCCGGCCGGCGCAATGGGCGGTCACATGGGTGGCCATATGGGTGGCAACATGGGCGGTAGCGCCATCCACGGCGGCGCCTCGGGGCCTGGCAGCATGATGGCGGCGCGATCGGGTTTCTCCGCCGGCCGTTTTGCAGATCACGACATGGATCGCATGCGGATGGGTGGGGATCGGGATCATGACCGAGACCGTCGCGATCATGATCGCTTCCGCTTCTTCCCGGCCTTTGCCTTCGGGGTCGACACCTATGACGTCTATGACCCCGGCGACTGTTGGACGTTCCATCGGGTGTGGACGCGAGCGGGATGGCGGCTGCGCCGATACTGGGCCTGCGATTGAAGCATGATGTCGAACAGGTGCGCGCGTTTCGGACAGATCATGGGTCGCGACCCGGATATCGGCGCACATCGCCGGTCCGGCCTGCAGCGATGCTGCTCGAGGGGGGAGTGATCGCATTCTGCACAGCGGCGGGGTTGCGCCCCGCCTGAGGATGCGGATCGAGCGAGCCGGCGGCTCCGCCGAAAAAAAAGGCGGAGCCGCTTGCCTGGCACGAGTAGCCGC
>CAVUSX010000002.1:0-62694 GCA_963744275.1 uncultured Alphaproteobacteria bacterium | reverse complement strand
TGTCGAGCTTGAGCTCGCGGGCGACCGCCCAGGCGATGTTGTGGGCGATGGTGGACGCGCCGATGCCGCCCTTGGCGCCGACCACCGCGATGATGCGGCCGACCGCCTTGGCGTCGGGCGCCGAGAAGAGCCCGCAAACGGAACGCACGACGTCGATCGTGCCGATCGGAGCGATGAGATAGTCGTTGACCCCGCGCCGCACCAGCTCGCGATAGAGCAGCACGTCGTTGACGTGGCCGATCACCACGACCCGCGTGCCGGCATCGCACACCTCGGCGAGCGAATCGAGCCCGTCGAGGATCTCGTTGCCGCGGTTCTCGGTCTCGATGACGATGACGTTCGGGGTCGGCGAGCTCTTGTAGGCCTCGATGGCGGCGGCAATGCCGCCCATCTGAATCTTGAGATGCGCCTTGAGCAGACGGCGGTCCTCGCCGGCGCCCTGCACGGCGGCCGCGGTCTCGACCGTTTCGCAAAACGCCTGCACCGACACCCGCGGTGCCGGCGCGATGTGCTCATGGGCGACCGGCTCGGAGGCGACGGCCTCATCCGGCGCGGCTTGGAATGCTTGCGTTATCATTTGGCGACATCGCTGATCTTGCCGGCGTCGGGATTGACGTAGATGGTGGAAGTATCGGTGCCGGCGCGGTATTTCTCGAGAACCATCGTGCGGCGCGGCGTGTAGGCCGCGCTCTCGGCGCGCGGCTGCACCAGGTCGGCCGGGTTCTCCACCTGGGCGGCCAAGTTGTGCTGGGACGTGCAGCCGAAATTCCAATACTGCATGTTCTCGCTGTGCTCGCGATCGCTGTTGGGGCCGAGATCGTGCGGCCACAGCCCGCAGGGCCCGGCACTCGCCGTCAACCGGGGATAGTTGAGCCGGAGCGTGGCGAGCGTGCGCGGATCCTCCGGCCGGTAGGGACGCGTCTCGATATCCTGCGGCGGCACGCCCATGCTGGTCAGGAGCGAGCGCACCTCCTGCGCGGCACTTGCGGCGGCGACTTCATTGCTGGTCCCGGCCGGCAGATCGATCAGGATTCCGCCCGCGGCCTCGCGCCGCCAGGTGCGCGCGAAGCCGATGACGTCGGCGCGCTGGTCGAGCGTCAGCTCTCCGCGCTTGCTGCCGACGAACAGCTCGACCGTGTGGACGCCCTCCCGGATGGCGATCGGGTGGCGTTGGCGCACGTCGCGTGGAGCTTCGGGGATCGCGGCCTTGTCGGTCACGCAGCCCGCGAGCATCGCGGCGCAGCCGACGATCGCCAGCAGCCGGGTCGCGCCGATCCGAATAGGCATTGCGGCTGAACGGTCCGTTGATCTCATCGATGTTCTCCGTGGCGGGCCGTCAATCGAGGATGAAGCCGTAATTGCCGCGATAGGTGCGCTTGGGGTCGGCGTTGCCGGGGATCCCGTAGATGCGGTTGAGATTGCCCAGCAGTATGGTCGACGGATCGCTGGCATCGGCGAATCCGTCGTCGGGACGGGCCAGATTCTTCTGCGCCACCGCCCGCACGATGTAGGGCGTCACCAAGATCACGAGCTCGGTCTGGCTGTTCTGGTAGTCGCGGCTCTTGAACAGGGCGCCGAGAACCGGCAACTGCATCAGTCCGGGAAAGCCGTTGATATTCTGCTTGGTCTGGTCCTGGATCATGCCCGCCATGGCGAGCGAGCCGCCCGAGGGGACCTCCAGGGTGGTTTGCGCGCGCCGCGTCTTGATTCCGGGAACGCCGAGCACGGTGAGGGATGGGTCGATCTCCGAGACCTCCGTCTTCACATTCAGGCTGATGCGGCCTTCCGACAGCACCACCGGGGTGAAGGACAGGCCGACGCCGAATTGCTTGAACGAAGGCGAGGCGGGCGATCCGGGGCCGACTTGCGTCGGCGGCGGAATCGGGAACTCGCCGCCGGCCAGGAAGGACGCGGATTCGCCGGAGATCGCGGTGAGGGTCGGCTCGGCCAATGTGTGAACCACGCCGGCCTGCTCCATCGCGCGCAACGTGGCGGTCACCGACTTGAACGTGCCGGTCAGGTTGTTGGTGGAGCTCAGCGCCGGAGCGGTCGTCATGGGGTTCTGGTTGCTGAAATTGAACGCCGCCGGCCCGGCCTGGAAGCTGCCGTTGAGATCGATGCCGAGCTGCTTGATCACGGTGCGCTCCATCTCGGCGACCGTGATCTTGATCATCACCTGGTCGTGGCCGCGGACCGTGATGGCATTCACGATCTTGTCGCCGTTGATGGTGGACGGATTGGTCCCGACGCCGAGCAGCCGCGTCGCGATCTCGAAGGCCATTTGCGCCTCGGCGGGGCTGGCGACGTTGCCGGTCAGGAGAACGCCGTCCCCGATGGCTTCCACTTGAATTTCGGATTCCGGCAACGCCTGCTTGACGGCGTTGCGGATGCCGTTGAGATCGCGCTTGACCGCGATGTCGAAACCGCCGATCTGGCGGCCTTCGGCGTCGAAGAAGAAGATGTTGGTCTGGCCCACGGCCGCCCCGATGATGAAGGCACGCCGAGCCGAGCGGATGACCGCGTTGGCGATCTTGGGGTCGGCGATCAGCACGTCCTTGATGTCGCGCGGCAGCTCGATCACCACCGACTTTCCGACCCCGAGCGGAATGAAGCGCGAATTCTGGTCGCTGCCCACCACCTCGATTCCCGGGGCGTTGGTGTCGCCGATCCGCTGATCGCTCGCCGCGGTCGGGCTGATCGCGACGATTGCGAGCGTCGTGATCAATGCCGCGAGCGATATGGCTCGGGTCAGTGTCGTTCTGGCCATGTTGCGATCCCTCGTCGGCGCTCGCGGTCCGGGCGCCGACATCATGGTGTTGCCGAGGAAAGCCGCGCCGGCGCGGCGGATGCAGGCCATGCCCGCACGGGCGAGCGCCGCGACGGCTGGAGAGGACGCAAGCCCGCCGATCGCCACCACCCGCCGGCCATTCGCCGTCTCGAGCAACCGATCGATGGCGGGCATGATGCTACGCGCGGGTTTCATACGCTCACTTTCCACATGACGCGGCGACCAAGAGACGCGGGACTTGGAGCAGGCTCGAACGGATGCCCCGTGCCCAAGTGGTCGCCCCTGCACAATTCCAGCAGGTAAACGTCAAAGCATGGTTAATAGGGCGTATCTAAATTGAGTTAATGCTTTGTAGCCGATCGCGTTCTCGCGGCCGCGGCGGGCGCGGCGCCCGTCACATGCCGAAGATTTTCATCCAAGGCGTCTCGGGATAGATCAGGAGGGCGGCGCCGGCGAGCGCGATGCCATAGGGAATGTCGCCACCCTGCCGATGCAGCCGCTGCGCCCAGAACTGACCGGCGAGCAGCCCCGGCAGCGGCACCAGGCGGAACTCGATCAGCAAGAAGGTCAGCGCGCCGCCCAGCAAGGACGCATAGACCAGATAATTCATGAGATAGCCGAACCCCAGCCACATGGCGGTGGCGGCCGCGAGCTTGGCGTCTCCGCCGCCGATCCAGCCGCGCGCAAAGAAGCCGAACGAGACGACGAGCACGAGCGCCCCGGCGCCGACATGGGACAGGACCTCGGTCAGCGCCATTCCGCTCATCAAGGCGAGCGCGAAGAAGCCGGCGAGGAGGACGATCGATACGCGGTTGGAAATCGTCATGGTGATGAGGTCGCTCGAAGCCGCGAAGGCCATGATGGCCGGGAACAGCGTCAATCTGACCAAATCGATGACCATGATCGGTCCCATGCCGATGAAGCCCGGCGGCCCTCGAGCGAGCGGTCGCGCCGGCAATCTAGCGCCGCGGTCGTTGCGGATCGGTTAGCGTCCGTCGCGGCGCGCAATGCGGCCTTCGAATTCGGCCGGTCGCGGCGATCGACGCCCTGATGGCCCGGCGGCACGCAAACGAAAAGGCTCCGGCCATGGACCGGAGCCTTTCGATACTATCCGACGTCGCTGTTACGCGGCGGCGGGGGCGAGAGCGGTCTGGACGCTGCCCAAGGTCGACTTCAGGTTGGTGCCGAGGCCCTGCACGACCGCGATGATCGCGACGGAGATGCCGGCGGCGATGAGGCCGTATTCGATGGCGGTTGCGCCCAACTCATCTTTGGCAAAGCGCTTCACGAGATTCGTCATAATAAGCTCCATTGGTCCACACGTGGCTGTCTGAGCGTGATTCCGGAGCCCTTGTGCTCTGGCTGATCCGAAACCGAGCGTGACCCTATCGCTGTACCCATTGCGGCGGGGTTAATCTCCATTGTGAAATTCCGAGCATTCGACCGTTTGATTGATGTAGTTAACGACACGTATATTTGTCGTATTACGATTAATAAAGTATTGACCTGAGATCACGCTGCGTATTCATTGCAAATATGCCAAGTAGACTGCAACAATCGAATTTAAACGCAAACATAGGTTAGAGTCGTGGTGCAGTCCCGGCACTCTTCTTGCCGGCGGTCAGGCCCGGGAGACAGCTCGACCCGCAGCGCGCGGCGCTTGGAGCCGCCTCATGGCGGGCCGCCATCGCCATTCATCCCATCTTAAGCCGGCCTCGATATCCGGGGCGCAGTCGAGGGAACGATGTCGGTCGCCTTCTACAACCTTCAAGCCGCGATCTCGGTCTTGGTGACCATCTTGCTGTCGCTGCTTGCGATCGGCGGCGGCCTGCTGTTGGAACGGATGCGGCCGGTGCGCGGCTTGCCGGATCGGGCCGCGATCTTCAATGTGGTGTACATGATCGCGGCCGCCTTGATCCAGGGCGCCATCTCACCGCTCGTTCTGGGGGCGACCGCGGCGGTGGTGAGTGCGCTGGGCGGCGGCCTGCTGGTGCTCCCGGCGGCGGGTCTGGGTCTGGTGCCGGCCGCTCTCGCCTATGTGGTCACGGTCGACTTCCTCGAATACCTCTTTCACCGCGCGCAACACGCGGTCCCGGCGCTCTGGGCCATGCATTCGCTGCATCACAGCGATCCGGCCATGAATGTCTCGACCACGAGCCGCCATTTCTGGCTCGAGCAGGCGATCAAGTCGGTCACGATCTATCTGGCGGTTTCCCTGATCTTCGCGGCCTCGCCGCTCATCATCCTCATCTATGGCTTGGTCGCGTACTACAATTTCTTCCCGCACATGAACCTGCGCGTCGGTTTCGGCCGTTTCGTGCTGCTGAATTCCCCGCAGAATCATCGCATCCACCATTCGTCGCAGCCGGTGCATCGGGACAAGAATTTCGCCGGGCTGTTCCCGATCTTCGACGTCATGGGCGGCACCCAATACCTGCCGGCGGCCGACGAATATCCTGCCACCGGGCTCGACGACGGCGACTGCCCGGTCAGCCTCACGGAGGCCGTCGCGTGGCCCCTGCGCGCCGCGCTGCGCCGCGGTTTCCGCCAGCCGGCAGCTCCGGTGCGTTAGTATCCATGCGGCCGGCGCCCCGCCACCGCCGTTCATCCCATCTTAAGCCTGCCGCGATATTTTCCGGACCGGCAGTCGCGCTCGCGCTTTAGGTCGTCTCATGCTCGAGGAAGTCATCGCGCTCGTTCAAAGCATGGGCGTGACCCTGTTCAAGCTCGTGCCGGTGACGATCGCCCTCGGCGCGGTGTTCGCGGTCTTGTCGTTCTTCTGGGCCTGCAATCCGGGCCGCCCCTGGTGGCGCAAGCGCCAGCTGGCCACCGATATCTGCTATTGGATGGTGATCCCGCTGCTCGCGCGCTATCTGCGCATCGGCCTGCTGGTGGTCGGGGCGGCGATTCTCTTCGGCATCACCAGCGCGCCGGGGCTCGTCGAGTTCTACGACGACGGCCACGGTCCGCTCGCCCAATTGCCGCTGGCCGTGCAGGCGGCGCTATTCCTCGCCGGCTCGGATCTCATGAACTACTGGATCCACCGCGCTTTCCATGGCTCGGCCATGTGGAGGTATCATGCGGTGCATCATTCGTCGGAGCAGCTCGACTGGGTTTCGGCGGCGCGCTTTCACCCGGTCAACATCTTCCTCGGCAGCGTGGCGACCGACGTGGTGCTGCTGCTGGCGGGAATTTCGCCGAACGTGCTGGTATTCCTGGGGCCGTTCACGGTCGCGCATTCCGCCTTCGTGCATGCCAATCTCAACTGGACGCTGGGGCCGTTGCGCTACGTGCTGGCCGGACCGGTGTTCCACCGCTGGCACCACACCGCGGCGGCGGAGGGCGGCGAGAGCAACTATGCGTCGACGTTTCCGATCCTCGATGTCCTGTTCGGCACCTTCTACATGCCGCGCAACAAGCTGCCGGCCGTCTATGGGGTCGCGGATCGGAGCTTTCCGCCGAGCTTCGGCGAGCAGATGATCTATCCGTTCCGCCGCTGAGCGCCCGCCCCGCGCTGCGGCGCGGTCGATGCGGCCACATTTGCACTTCGTTCACCAATTTGGCGTCAAGTCTTGACCGAAACCTGCCCAGTCGCGGCCCACCGTAGGGCCGACCGACGCGTAAGGCGCGGGAGTATGTGATGGCGTTTGTGTTCAGGCCCGGTGGGCCGCGAGTCGGCGTTTTCAGGACGCCCGTGCCGGCAGTGCCCGGCATGGCGTCGGCCGCCGGCGACATCGTCTCCATCATCCCGGATCAGGCGCGGCGACTGCGGCTCCCCATTGCCGGCGGCTTGGCTTGCGACACCCGTTGCGGTCGCGGTCGGGCCCAACGTGAGCCTGGAAGGTCCAGCCTATGAAACCCGCGCGCCTCATCGTGCTCTTCGTCGCCATCGCGGCTGGTGGCATCGCGGCCCTCCTGGCCGGCCGTTCCGAGCAGGCCCCGCCGCCGCCCGCGGCCCCGGTGGCGCAGCTCGAGACCGCCGAAGTGCTGGTGGCCAACGCCGAGATCGGCATGGGCAGCTCGGTTCCGGCCGAAGACCTGCGCTGGCAGACCTGGCCGGCGGCGGCCGCGAGCGCCAACTTCATTCGCAAGAGCGAGCGGCCGGACGCCATCACGCAACTGGCGGGCTCGATCGCGCGCGCGCCGTTCTCCGACGGCGAGCCGATCCGCGAAGCCAAGCTGATCCACGCCAACGGGTCGGGCTACATGGCGGCCATCCTTCCCACCGGCATGCGCGCGGTCTCGACCGACATCTCGCCCGAGACCGGCGCGGGCGGGTTCATTCTTCCCAACGATCACGTCGACGTCATCCTGACGCGCCGCGACCGCGACGCCGAGCAGGCCAACGGCGGCATCGAAGCGCATGTCGCCGAGACCATCCTGTCCAATGTGCGGGTGCTGGCGATCGACCAGACGGTGGAGGAAAAGAACGGCCAGCGCGTGGTGGTGGGCAAGACCGCCACGCTCGAGCTGTCGCCCCAGCTGGTCGAGCGGCTCACGCTGGCGCATCAGCTCGGCACGCTGTCGTTGGCCTTGCGCAGCCTGGTCGATTCCGGGAGCGCAACAAGTGGCCGAAGCCAAGCCGGCGCCGCGCGTCGACTCCATCACCATATTTCGAGGCGGCGCCGTCGAAGCCTATACCTGCACGCCCAATTGCGACCACCGCGTCATTCCGGGCGGAGCCGCTTCCGATTTCAGCGCCGCGCCCGCGGCCGGCGGCGCCGGCGCCCGGCGCCGACACCGCTGCCGCCCAAATAGGCGGCTTGGGCCGGCGCCAAGGTACAGATCCCTACCGCCGTTTAGGGAATCGGCAGCGCGGTCGTGGACTTGATCTTCTCCATGGCGAAGCGCGAGGTGACGTTCTTGAGCGGCACCGCGGCGATCATGCGCTTGTAGAACGCGTCATAGCCCGCGATGTCGGTCACCACCACGCGCAGCATGTAGTCGACGTCGCCGGCCATCCGGTAGAACTCCATGACCTCCGGCATCGAGCCGACCACCTGCGCGAAGCGGTCGAGCCAGTCCTGGGAATGATCGCCGGTCTCGATCGAGACGAACACCGTGACGCCGAGGCCGAGCTTGTCTTGATCGAGCAACGCGACGCGCTTGATCAGCACGCCGTCGGCTTCCAGGCGCTGGATGCGCTTCCAGCACGGCGTGGACGACAGCCCGACCCGGCTGCCGATCTCGGCGACCGACAAGGACGAATCGTCCTGCAGCAGGGCGAGAATTTTGCGATCGGTGGCATCCATCCGGTTGCGGTCCGATTCTGAGCCAAATCATGAAAGTTTATTCTTTTTGAAGTCAACTTTATACTCATACATAGAAGACAATTCTATTTCAAGCCTCATTGGGGCCCTCGCAGGCGCCGCCCTCGGCGGTCGCCAGGAAGGCTTCGACCTCCGCCCGCCCCGGCGCTCCGGTGATCCCGCCGAAACGGGTGCACTTGATGGCCGCCGCCGCGGCCGCAAAGCGCAGCCCATCGGCCGCCGCGCGACCCTCGGCGAGCGCCAGCGCGAAGGCGCCATGAAAGACGTCGCCGGCGGCCAGCGTATCGATCGGCCGGATCGGGAAGGCGGACATCCGGCGGCCCTTTCGCTGTGGCCCGGGCGCCAGCCAGAACACCCCATGGGCGCCGTCGGTCACTGCCAGGAAGGAACCGCTGAGGGCCGCGATCCGCTCGAGCCCCACCGCCGGATCCTCGCTGCCGGCGGTGGCGCGCAGCCCTTCGGCGGAAAACACCACATGGGTGGCGATGCGCAGCAAGCTGTCGGTCGCGCGCGTCGGCTTGTCGGCGTCGAGCACGACCGGGATGCCGCGCGCCCGGGCGGCCGCGCAGATCGGCAGCACGAATTCCGGAAATCGGTTGTCCGCCAGCACCGCATCGGCGGTCGCCACCAGGGCGGACGGGTCGCTCGGGCGGCGCGGCGGCGAGCCGATCATCGCGGTAGTTGACGATGGCGCGTTCCCCCTGCGGATCGATGCAGATCGCCGACATCGAGGACGCCACGCCCGGCACCCGCGGGCAGTCGGCGCAGTCCACCTGCTCGCGCGGCGAGCGCCGCGACGATGCGGTCGCCGATCGCCTCTTCCCCGGCCGGGCCGCCGAGCGGTCCGGCGAAGCGGGCCCGTCCGCCCAGGCGTGCGATCGTGACCGCCGCATTGGCGGCGCAGCCGCCGGAAATGATCATGAACGCCGAAGCGTCGGTCTTGGCCTCCGGCACCTGGGAATTGCGCGACCCCGAACACGGCGTCCAGCACCGCGATGCCGGCGCAGAGCACCTGCGGGGCGGCGGCGCGCATTGGGGCGGAGCCGGTCGGGCTGCTCTCAGTCAAGCTCAATGTCCTTCTCCACCCAGGCGCGCAGGATGTGATGGGCGATCGCGATCGGCACCGGCGCCGTGAGGCCTTCGGGATGTCGTGCGCACAGCATCAGGGCGACCTCTTCGCGGTCGAACCAGCGGGCGTCGTCGAGCTCGGTCTTATCGATGACGATATCGCGCGAGACCGCCTGCGCGTAGCAGCCGATCATGAGCGACATCGGGAACGGCCAGGGCTGCGAGGCGAAATAGGCGACCCGCCCGCACACGATGCCGGCCTCCTCGCGCGTCTCGCGCCGGACCGCCGCCTCGACCGTCTCGCCCGGCTCGACGAAGCCGGCGAGGCACGACCACATGCCGGATTGGAACCGGTGCGAGCGGCCGAGCACGCAGCGCTCGCCGGCGATCGCCAGCATGATGACGACCGGATCGGTGCGCGGAAAATGCATGGACCGGCAGGCCGGACAGTCGCGCCGCCAGCCGGCTTCGACCGGCCGGGAAGGGGCGCCGCAATTCGGGCAGAAGCGATGGCGCGCATGCCAGTTGATGAGCGCCTTGCCCTCGGCGAGCGCGGCCAGATGGTCGCCGTCGACGAGCCCGCGGACCGCGAGCGAGCGCAGGTCGACGAGCTCGATGTCGGGGCGCGCCTGCAGCAGCGCGATCGCCGCCGGCGCCAGCGCCACGGCGAAACGCGCGGCCCCGTCGAGGAGGCCGAGAAACACCAGCTCGGTCGGATCGCCGAGCGGCTGCGCCTCGGCCGCCGCGAACAGAGGATCGTGACCGCTCGGCGTTTTCTTCAGCGCCACCGTGTCGCCGGCGATCAGGTAGGAGCGGCTCGCCGGGTCTTGCGCGAGCGCCGCCACGGCGGCCGCGTCGCCACGGCGGTCGGCCGCCCGCTCGATGCGGCCTCCCACATAGCCCAGGCGCGGCCGGGGACCGAGATCAGGACGGGGCGGCATGCATGACTCCGCAGGGCGGTGGATGGCGGCAGGGCGACAGCACCCTAACCTCCGGCTCGTCGGGGCGGGAGGGTCAGGCGAGCCCGATCTTCCGGCGGATGGCCTCGATCAAGCGGTCGCGCTCGGCGGCCGCGTAGGGGCGCGGCGGCTGTGCGCCCCAGACCGGCCGCGGCCAGAGCGGGTCGTCGCGGCGGCGGGCGACGACGTGGACATGCAGCTGCGACACCACATTGCCGATGGCCGCGATATTGATCTTGTGGCAACCGGTCAGGTCCTTGAGCAGCTGCGCCAGGAGCGCGAGCTCGCTCATCAATTGCGCGCGCTCGGCCTCGCCGAGGTCGAAGAGCTCGACCGCGCCGGCCTGGCGCGGCACGGCGATAGCCAGGGAAAGCCGGCATCGTTCATCAAGAGCACGCGCGAGAGCGGCAGATCGCCGACCATGGCGGTGTCGCGCTCGAGTTGCGGGTCGAGGGTGAAGGCCCCGTGAGGTGCCGGTGCCGCATTGGCATTCATTGGTCAATTCCGCCGATCAGTCGCCCGCGACGCTAGCAGACCGGCGGCGGCTTGCATTCTGCGCGCCGCCGGCCGATATAAAAACGGGAGGTTGGCGGTGGACGAGCCACTCGCCAACCGGGTCAGGTCCGGAAGGAAGCAGCCCTAACGAGCTCCGGTTCGGGTCGCTCGTCAGCCTCCCACCTCGATCTTCCGCCACGTCGGGATACTCGGTATCGGATCCTGCCATTGGATTCCGCCATCGGATACTGGGCACCGGATGTATCGGGGATCTGGTGCGGATGAAGCCGCCGCGGTGAAGCCGCCGCGTGGCCGGCGAACCGGATGGCGCCATGAGCAGTCCCGAAGCTCCGAAAGGTTCAGCCGAGCCCGGCCCGCAGGCCGCCTATCGGGTGCTGGCGCGCAAATACCGTCCCACCAATTTCGGCGACCTGATCGGTCAGGACGCCATGGTGCGCACGATCTCGAACGCGTTCGAGGCCGCCCGCATTCCGCAGGCCTGGATTCTCACCGGCGTGCGCGGCGTTGGCAAGACCACGACGGCGCGCATCCTGGCGCGGGCGCTCAATTACGAGCTGCCGGACGGCTCGATCGGCGCCCCCACCGTCCATATGCCGACGATCGGGATTCACTGCCAGGCCATCATGGAGAGCCGGCACCCCGACGTCATCGAGATGGACGCCGCCTCGCACAACGGCGTGGAGGACGTGCGCCAGATCAACGATGCGATCCGCTACGCCCCCATGAGCGCGCGCTACAAGGTCTACATCCTCGACGAAGTGCACATGCTCTCGACCCAGGCCTTCAACGCGCTGCTCAAGACGCTGGAAGAGCCGCCGCCGCACGCCAAGTTCGTGTTCGCCACCACCGAGACCCGCAAGGTGCCGGTCACGGTGCTGTCGCGCTGCCAGCGCTTCGATCTGCGCCGCGTCGATGCGGACGTGCTGGTGCGGCACTTGAGCGGCATCGCGGCGCAAGAGCAGATCACGGTCGAGCCGGAGGCGCTCGCTCTGATCGCGCGCGCCGCCGAGGGCTCGGTGCGCGATTCGCTCTCCTTGCTCGATCAGGCCATCGCCCACGCGGCTGGTCTGGTGCGCGGCGAGGACGTGCGGCAGATGCTGGGGCTGGCCGACCGGGCGCGCACCATCGACCTGTTCGAGGCGGTGATGCGCGGCGATCTGGCGCCGGCGCTGCGCGAGCTGCGCGACCAGTACGACACCGGCGCCGATCCCGCGGTGGTGCTGTCCGATCTCGCCGAGTTCACCCATTTCGTGACCCGCGTCAAGATCGTGCCGGCGGTCGCCGACGATCTCTCGCTCGCCGAGGCCGAACGCAAGCGCGGGCGCGGCTTTGCCGAGAAGCTCTCCATCCGCGTGCTCTCGCGCACCTGGCAGATGCTGCTCAAGGGCATTGCCGAGGTCGAGGCCTCGGGCCGCCCGCTGGCGGCCGCCGAGATGGTGCTGGTGCGCCTGGCGCACGCGGCCGATCTGCCGAGCCCCGACGAGGTGATCCGCGCGCTCGACGCCAAGGCGCCGGAGGCGCGACCTCGAGAAGCCGCCGGAGGCGCGCCTCGAGAAGCCGCCGGAGGCGCGGGTCGAGAGGGCGCCGCAGCCGCAGGTCGAGCGCAATGGCGGGCCCCGGCCGCCCCGCCGCCCGCCAGCGCGCCACGATGGAAGCCGCGCGCGGCATGCGCGGCCCTGCCGCACCCCTCTCCCGGCCGTCCGCCGGGCCGGTGGCGCAACTCTCCGAAGCCGCGCCCGAGCCGCCGCCGCTCGCGCTCGGCCGGTTCAGCGAGCTGATCGAGCTCGCCGCCCAGAAGCGCGATCTCGGCGTCAAGGCGGCGCTCGAGCGCGACGTGCGGCTGGTGCGCTGCGAGGACGGCCGGCTCGAGATCGCGCTGCAGCCGAGCGCCGCGCGCACGCTGGTCAACGATCTGTCGCGAAAGCTCTCGCAATGGACCGGTCGGCGCTGGATGGTGGTGGTGTCGGCGGAATCCGGCGACCCGACCGTGCACGCCCAGGGCGAGGCCCGTCGGGTGGAGCTCAAGACCGGGGTGCGCGCCGATCCGCTGGTGCAGGCGGTGCTGGCACGTTTTCCCGACGCCGAGATCGTCGAGGTGCGGGAGGCCGGAGCGGCGGCGCCGCCAGGCCACGAGCCCGATGGCGCGATGCCGGAGCCGCCGCCCGCCGATGACGGCGCGGTCTATGGGGCGGACTGGCAGGCCGGCGAGATGGACGATGATTCCTGACGCGTGCTTCGTCGGCGACGCGCGGGGTCAGACAACAAAGGGGAGAAAGATGGCGGATTTCATGGGCCTGATGAAGCAGGCCGCCGAGCTCAAGTCCAAGATGGAGGCCATGCAGGCCGAGCTCGAGCGTATCGAGGTCGACGGGACGGCGGGCGGCGGCCTGGTGACGGTCAGGCTGTCCGGCAAGGGCGAGATGAAGAGCGTCAAGATCGACGATTCGCTGATCAAGCCGCAGGAAAAAGAGATCGTCGAGGACCTCATCGTGGCGGCCCATGCGGATGCGCGCCGCAAGGCCGAGACCCTGGTGCAGGAAAAGATGAAGACCGTCACCGGCGGCCTGCCGCTGCCGCCCGGCCTGAAGCTGTTTTAGCAGCGGTTTGCACTGATCCTCGATGCCCCCTGCCATCGCCGGACCCGAAATCGAGCGGTTGATCCAGCTGCTGGCGCGCCTGCCGGGCCTGGGTCCGCGCTCGGCGCGGCGCGCCGCGCTCTATCTCATCAAGAAGCGCGAGCAGGTGATGGCGCCGCTCGCCGCCGCGCTGGCGACCGCGATCGAGAAGATCGAGGTCTGCCGGGTCTGCGGCAATATCGATACCCAGAACCCCTGCACGGTCTGCACCGACCCGCGGCGCGATCCCGGCATCATCGTGGTGGTGACCGATGTCGCCGATCTGTGGGCGCTCGAGCGCGCCCATGCCATCAACGCGCGTTATCACGTGCTCGGCGGCACGCTCTCCCCGCTCGACGGCATCGGTCCGCAGGATCTGACGATCGATGCGCTGATCACCCGCGTCCATGATGCCGCCGTCAAGGAGGTGATCCTGGCCCTCAACGCCACCGTCGACGGCCAGACCACCGCCCATTACATCACCGACCTGCTGCATGGGGGGAACGTCAAGGTCACCCGGCTGGCGCACGGCGTGCCGGTCGGCGGCGAGCTCGACTATCTCGACGAGGGCACGCTGTCGGCGGCGATTCGCCAGCGCACGCTGTTCTGAAAACCGCGCGTGCCGGGCGCCGGCTCAGGCCCCGACGGCACCGGTGTGCAGCTGTGCACTGCTGCCGAGATCGGCGGCCGCCCGCCGCAGCGTGAGCCCGAACAGCATCAGCATGGCGATGAGGCCGAGCGGAATGCCGGCCGCTCCGGCGAGCGCGCGCGAGAACAGCGGCGCCGCCCAGGCGAAGGCCAGAATGCTGAGCTCGTAATCCCGAAAGCCTTGGGCGAGCCCGAGTCGCGCGAAGAACGCGATGGCGACGCCGAGCACCACGAGATCATAGTCGAGCACATAGGGTGTGGTGAGGAGGCAGGCGCAGGCGAGCGCGGCGGCCTTGAGCTCGGCCGCCGCCGGGCTGCGCCACAGCCACACCAGGCTGGCGGCGACCGCGAGCGTCAGCGCGGTCTGCGCCGCATAGGCGGCTTCGATCCCGCCGCCCCACAGGCGCACCGCCGAGAACAGGCTCTGAATCTTGGGCCAGCCGGTCTCACCCGCCTCGATCACGACCGTGCGGGTATAGGTGGTGGACTGGGCGAAGGCGAGCCAGGCCTGCTCGCCGAGCAGCGCGGTCGTGAGCGCGCAGGAGCACAGCACGGTCGCGGCGGCGCTGGCGATGACGCGCCAGCGGGCGGTGGCCACGAGCACCAGCGGGATCATCAGCCCGAATTGCGGTTTGTAGGCCAAGAGCCCGATGAGCACGCCCGCCAGCACGGGCCGCTGGTCGAGGAGCAAAAGGCTGCCGCCGAGCAGCGCCGCGGTCAGGAAGCCGTTCTGGCCGTGACCCAGATTGACGAACACCGCCGGAAAGGCGACCGCGACCAGCAGGGTATCCGGCCGGGGAACGATCGCTCGCATGACCGCCAGGTAGGCCGGCAAGGTCAGGGCCATCCAGACGAGGAGTGCCCATCCGTAGGGCAAAAGCGCGAGCGCGGCCGCTACCAGCAGGAACAGCGGCGGATAGTGCCAGCCGTAGAACGGCACGTCGCGCCCCCCGAAGGTCTGCTTCTCGGCTGCGTGCTGGCGCGCCGGATCGTAGGGCGCGGCCGGCTCGCCCTGCAGCACCAGTTTTCCGGCCGCCCAGACGTTCGAGAAATCGGTGCCGATCGGCTTGCCGTTACGGTCGATGAGCCCGTCGGCGAGAGCCATCCAGATCACCATGCCGGCGAGCGACGCCGCCAGCACAATGAGGGCATAGGCGCGCAGGCGCTCGGATGTGAGCCAGGTCCCCGATTTGATCCGCCGCCACATGGAAAGGCCTTCCGGTCGGGCGATAAGCCCCCGGGACAGTATGCGGGCCTCCTTTAAGACATGCTTACCGGCGGCCGGGGCCGGGGGCGGCATGGGTCGTCAAACGACGGGCTTCTCGGCCAGCGTGGTGAAGTGGCCGCGCCGCTGCAGATAGGCGAGCAGGATGAAGCCCGGGATCGCCGCGCAGGCGCAGATCAGAAAGTACCAGACCCAGCCGGTGGCGTGCGCCAGATAGCCGGTGCCGAGCGAGAACACCGTGCGGCCGGCGGCGGTGAGCGCGGTGAGCAGCGCGTATTGGGTCGCGGTGTGCATCGGATTGCCGCACAGCGCGGACAGATAGGCCACGAAGATCACGGTGCCGATGGCGTCGGTGAAATACTGGATCGCGATCGTGAAGCTGAGGGTGACCGCGTCCATGCCGGCGATCGCCTGCCAGGCGAAGGCCAGGATCGTCACGCTCTGCAGGAAGCCGCCGAGCCAAAGGCTGCGCGCCAGCGGCAGCGCGCGCGCCAGGTAGCCGCCGGCGAACCCGCCGCTCAGGGTGGCGATGAAGCCGACGCCCTTGACGATCCCGGCCAATTCGTTGCGCGAGAATCCGAGGTCGAGCACGAATGGCGTGGTCAAAGCGAGCGCCAGCGCATCGGCCAGCTTGAACAGGGTGACGAAGGCCAGCACCGCAATGGCCGCATCGCGGGCGAAGAAGTCGAGAAAGGCGCCGACCGCGGCCTTGCCGACGCGCCTGAGCGCGTTCTCGCGCGCGTGCGTGGCGTGCTCGGCCTCGGCCGCCACCGACTGTGCGGGCTCGACAGCAAGCAGTGTCGCCACCACCCCGACCAGCACCAGCCCCGCCATGACCACGAAGCCGCCGGTCCAGGCCGTCTGCCGGGAGAGGCCCAGCCCCTCGAAGCCGCTGACCAGGAACAGCGTGCCGGCGCCGGAGATGAGCGCGCCCACCCGGTAGGCCGCCACATAGGAGGCCATGCCGGCGGCCTGCTCTTCCTCGGGCAGGCTTTCGACCCGGAAGGCATCGATGAGGATATCCTGGGTCGCCGACGCGGTGGCCACCATCAGGGCCGCAAGCGCGACCGGCAGCGGCGCCAGCGCGGGGCTCCCGAAGGCCAGCAGCACGATCGCGGCCATCAGCCACAGCTGGGTGAGCATCAACCAGCCGCGCCGGCGGCCGAGCCATGCCGACAGGATCGGCACGTCGAGCGCGTCGGTCAGCGGCGCCCACAGGAACTTGATCAGGTAGGGTATCCCGATCGCCGCGAACAGCCCGATGGTGCGGATGTCGACGCCGCTCTCGGTCATCCAGGCCTGCAGCGCCATTCCGGTCAGCGAGAACGGCAGGCCGCCCGAGAAGCCGAGCAGCAGCACGACCAGCACGCGCGGCTTGAGGTAGACCACGAGCGCCTCGAGGGCGGCGGGAGCGGGGGCCTCGCGTGGCGGTGCCGTGCTCACCCGTGCGCGTCCTCTCGCGCCTGCGCGTCCTCTCGCGCCTGCGCGTCCTCTCGCGCCTGCGCGTCCTCTCGCGCCTGCGCGTCCTCTCGCGCCACCATGGCGTGCATCATCCCCCGGCCTCGAGCCGGCGCGTGATCGGCGCCGCAATGACGTTTGCAGTGACGTTGTCGGCGCCGGCGGCGTCGTCGCCGAACTCGACGTCCGCGATCCGGGTCGCTCTCTTCTCCACCTTTTCGGCCGAAATGAGGATTTGGCGGACATCCTCGTTGGCCTGGCCGAAATGCTGCTGCAGCTTGAGGACGCGCTCCTGCATGCGCTTGAGATCGTCCATCAAATGCCCGACCTCGGCGTGAATCTGGTCGGCGGCCTCGCGCATGCGGGCATCCTTCTGGATCTGCTGGATGACGCTGATGGCGAGCATCAGCAAGGCCGGCGACACGATCACGACCTGCGCCCGCATCGCCTTCTGCACCACGTCGTCGAACCCCTCGTGCAGCTCGAGATAGACCGATTCCGAGGGCACGAACATCAGCGCGAGATCCTGGGTCTCGCCCCGGATCAGGTATTTGTGGGCGATGTCGCCGACGTGCCGGCCGATGTCCTGGCGCACGCGGGCGGCGGCGTGCTTGCGCTCCTCGTCGCTCTTGGCCTCCCGGAAGGCGGTCACCGCCTCGAGCGGAAACTTGGCGTCGATCACCAGGGGGCGCTGATCGGGCAGGAAGACCGCGCAGTCGGGCCGGCTGTTGTTCGAGAGCGTGAACTGGAATTGGTAGCAGCCCTTCGGCAATCCGTCCTGGACGATGATCTCCATGCGCCCCTGGCCGAAGGCGCCGCGTTGCTGCTTGTTGGTGAGCACGCTCTGCAGCGAGGTGACCTGCGAGGCGAGCTCGGTGATGTTCTTCTGCGCGCCGTCGATCACCACCAGCCGCTCGTTGAGCTTCTGCAGGCTGTCGGCGGTGTGCTGCCGGGTGGTGTGCATGGACTGGCTGAGATGATGGGTCACCGAGTCGAGCCGCTCGTTGACCATGCGGGCGAGGTCGGCTTGGCGGCCCGCCAGCTGGTCGCGCATCGCCTCGATGCGCGCGGCGGTGTCGGCCTGCACCCGGGCGAACTCGGCGGCCTGGCCGGCGCTGTCGTCGCGCGACCGCAAGGCGCGGGCCACCAGCAGGGCGAGCGCGGCCAGGACCGCGAGCCCGGCCACGACGATGACCACCGCCCCGGCTAGGTTGAGAAGACTGTCGCTCATCCTAAGACTTGTACATGATTCGCCGGCCGTGGGAACGAAGAGCGAACGCAATTGACCGTGCGGGCCGGACCCCCTAAATCGCCGCCATGGCGTTGCGCGACATCATCATCCTGCCCGACAAGCGGCTGCGGCTGGTCTCCGAGCCGGCGGAGAAGATCGATCCGGGGCTGCGGCTCCTGGTCGAGGACATGTTCGACACCATGTACGAGGCGCCCGGCATCGGCCTCGCGGCCATCCAGATCGGGGTGCCCAAGCGCGTCATCGTCATGGACCTCGCCAAGAAGGACGAGCCGAGGGAGCCGCGGGTCATCATCAATCCGCAATTGCTGTGGCACTCGCAGGAGCGGAGGATCTACGAGGAGGGCTGCCTGTCGATCCCGGAATTCTACGAGGAGGTCGAGCGGCCCGCGATGGTGCGGGTGAAATTCCTCGACGTCACCGGCGCCGAGCAGGAGCTGGAGGCGAGCGGGCTGTTGGCCACCTGCCTGCAGCACGAGATCGATCATCTCGACGGCGTCTTGTTCATCGACCACATCTCCAAGCTCAAGCGCGACCGCGTGATCAAGAAATTCGCCAAGGCGGCCAAGCGCGCGGACGAGGAATAGGCGCTCATCGGTCGCGCATCAGCCTGTTGCCGACCCGTCACGAGGCGGTCACGGTTTGCGTCCCGCGATCAAAATGCCGCCCGAATTCGAGCGCTGTGTCGGGGACTGAGCAGACGCGGCAAGTCTCATCGGGATAGAATTTTCTTGAAATTCCTACTTGTGGAGGTACCGGTGTCCTCACAACAAGTGAATGAATTGCAGAAGAAGGCCCAGGAGTATCTCCTGCGCGCAAGTGATGCGGTCGATCCGCGAGATCAAAGGTTGTGGCTCGACCTCGCACGCGAGTGTCTGAGGCTCGTTTCAGACGCCCGGGATGGTTCGCCCGCCGCCCCATTGGGGCTCGCCCCGAAGATCCAGGCGCCCCGGCTCGCCACCACGGCTCGGCCATCGTGATTTGAAGGCATTCTTCTGCGGGACCCGGAAAAGCCCGCCGCGGTGATGCGGCGGGCTTCGGGTTGATGATGCAGCCGGGGGGAAGGGACCGCCTCGATCGACCCAACGTTTTCTCGTCCGAGCGGGCCGCCGGGGGGCCCGAATGGCGGCCGGCTTCAGCCCGGCAGCAGCACGGTGTCGACCACCTGGATGACGCCGTTCGACTGGAACACGTTCTGGATCGTCACCTTCGAGACATTGCCTTTGGCATCCCAGATGCTGAGCGTGCCGCCCTTGGCCTCGACGGTGAGCATATCGCCTTCCACGGTCTTGAGCTTGACCTGGCCGCCGTTCTTCTTGGCCGCGTCCATCAGATCCTTGGCGCTCATGCGCCCCGGCACCACGTGGTAGGTCAGCACCGCCACGAGCTTGTCCTTGTTCTCGGGCTTGAGCAGCGAATCGACGGTGCCGGGCGGCAGCTTGGCGAACGCTTCGTTGGTGGGCGCGAACACGGTGAACGGGCCGGCGCCCGAGAGCGTGTCGACCAGGCCGGCGGCCTTCACGGCCGCCACCAGGGTGGTGTGGTCCTTCGAGTTGACGGCGTTCTGGATGATGTTCTTGGACGGATACATCGGGGCGCCGCCGACCGTGACGGTCTTCTCGTTCATCGCGGTGGCGTGCGAGGCCGGCGTGGCGATCGCGGCGAGCGCCAGCGCGGCGGCTGCAACGGTGGTTAGAGCGGTGATGCGTGAGAGCTTCATGTCGTCCTCCAGTGCTTGAAAATCGCGCCCCGCTATCGGGGTCACGCCTGCAGCTACGGGAGGTCTCGACGGGGAGATGCAGGGGCAACGATTTATTTGCCGCGAAATCGTAGCCCGCATGGAGGCAAAGGGCCGGCGCAAAGCGCCGCTCGATGGCGTCATGCGGGAAAGCCGCTCCCGCATTGCGCTTCGCTCCATGCGGGCTACGGATCAGAGGCTGGTCAGCTTGCCGCTGGCGACGATCGGGCCGGTGGGCTGGCCGGTGGGCGAGCCGCCGGGCGGCTCCATCGACACGGCGAGCGCGGCGTCGGCCGTGAGGCGCCCCGCCAGCTCGCGCGGCACGTCGAGCCGCACCGGCCGCCCCGGCTCGATCAGTCCGAGTGAATGCGGCTTGTCGCCGGCGGGGATCAGCCACAACTCCATGGCGCGCGGGTCCGAGGTCAGGAGCGCGGCCGGCACGACCAGGAGGCCGGTGCCGCCGGCATTGACGGCGGCGACGAAAGTCGGCTGCCCGTTGCTCGCCCCCAAGGTCGCCAGCATGGGGGGGCGCGCAACCGGGGAAATCTCGATGAAGGTCAAAGCCCCGATGCTCGCCGCCGCCAGCGCCGCCGCGCCGATCGCGAAGCTGCGCCAGAAGGTGAGGCTCTGCCACAGGCTCTCGGGCGCCGTTGCGGGATCGCGCAGGCGCACGGCGCGCGCGATGCGGGTCCAGGCCCGCTCGGGCGGCGCGACCGGCGCCACCGCGTCGACCAGGGTGCCCAGCCGCTCCTCCCAGAACGCGACCTCGTCCGCAAAGGCCTGGTCGTGCGCCAGGCGCTGCTGAGCCTGGCGACGTTCCGCCGCGCTCAGCACGCCGAGCACGTATTCGGCGGCGACCAGCTTGTCGCCTTCCTCTTGGATGATGGTGCGGTCGTCGGTCATCGTTCCAGGCAGTCTCTGAGCTTCAACAAGCCGCGTCTGATCCAGCTCTTCATGGTGCCGAGCGGAACCTTCATGCGATCCGCCAGCTCCTCGTAGGTGTTGCCGTCGAGGAATGCCGCCCGGATGGCGATCGATTGACGGGATTCGAGCTGCTCCAGGCACAGGCCCAGCCGGCTCGATTGCTGCGCCGCCTCGACCAGCTCGACCGCGGCGGGCGAGGGGTCCTGCACCTCCCCGGCGGCATCGATCGGGTCCATGCGGCGGCCGCCGGCCGTCGCGCGCAGCCGGTCGATCGAACGGTTGCGGGCGATCGCGACCAGCCAGGTGATCGGGCTCGCCCGCGCCGGATCGAAGCTCGCGGCCTTGCGCCACACCGTCAGATAGACCTCCTGCAGCACGTCCTCGGCCTCGCTCCTGTCGTTCAAGATACGAAGGCAGACGCCAAAAAGCTTCGCGGACGTATCCCGATAGACGATCTGGAGGGCCGTGCGATCGCCGCCCGCGACCCGGGCAAGGGCGGCCACGAGCTCGATGCGATTGTGTTCAACCCCCATGGAGCGTCGATCCGTTCCGCTGCCCGCCACCCTATCAACTAGCACCGGGCGCCAGCACCGTCGATATGCCGGATGGGCGGCGGCCGTCCGCGACCGTCCGGCGCGGCCGCGTCATCGCGTGCGGTCCAGACGGGTCGCCGCGGGTCGAGCGCGAAAGCGGGCCGGGCGGTGTGATCGAGAGAGTTAAGCCTTTGTTCTCAAATTTCATGCCATGAGACATTGGGCCGAGAATCGCGTTTCAACAAGGTTCCGGATATGGTTGCGTTCAAGCCGATGCAAAAGCTGTTGGCGATGCTCAATTCCGTCATGGCGCGCTCGAGTTTCGGAATCGACGCGATCTTTCGCCTGCCCGCGGCGATCTTCTTCGGTCTCATGGCGTTCAACGTTCTCCGCGGCCTCGTCGTCTTCGTGCTGCAATGGCCGACGCTCGATATTCCCTACAAGCCGCTCCGGCTCGCCGCCATCCTGGCCAACGCGCTGTTCATGTTCACGCTCCTGTCGCTGACGGTGCTGCGCTCAAAGCCGCTGCAGAGCTCCACGACGCCGAACGCCCGCTTGATGGCGATCCTCGGCACCTGCCTGCCGCTGTCGCTGGGCCTCTTGCCGATGGCCGCGCTGCCGCCGCTCGTGACGGTGGTCTCGATCGTGATGATCTTTTCGGGGTGCGGGCTGGCGATTTGGGCGGCCTTCTGGCTGGGGCGCTCCTTCAGCGTGGCGCCGCAGGCGCGCCGGCTCGTGATCGGGGGCGCCTATTCGGTGGTGCGACATCCGCTCTACCTCTTCGAGGAGCTGGCGGTTCTCGGCGCCATGTTGTCCTGCTTCTCCACGGTGGCGGTGGCCATCGCGGTGATTCATTGGTCTTTTCAATTGAAGCGCATGGAGCTCGAAGAGCAGGTCCTGAGCGCGACATTCCCGGAATACGCGAGCTACGCCGCGACGGTTCCCCGGCTGATCCCGCGTTGGTGACGCCCCCGCCGCGAAGCTGGTTTGGTCGGCGCTTTAGAACCTCTCCACCCAAGGCCGCAGCTCGATCTCGAAGGTCCAGGCGCTGCGCGGCTGCTGAATGAGCTGCAGATAGGTGGCCGCGATCGCATCGGGATCGAGCAGGCTGTCGGGCGCATCGGCGGGCTCGCCGCGGCGCGCGCTCTTGATGCCGCCGTCGATCACGACATGGGCCACGTGAATGCCCTGCGGTGCGAGCTCGCGCGCCATGCTCTGCGCGAGCCCGCGCAGCGCGAACTTGCCCATGGCGAAGGGCGCCGATTGGGCATAGCCCTTCAGGCTCGCGGAAGCGCCGGTGAACAGGATCGCGCCGCGCCGCTGGCGCAGCATGCGGCGCGCCGCCTGCTGAGCCACCAGAAATCCGCCGAAACCGGAGACCGCGATCGACCGCTCGACCTCGGCCGGGTCGAGATCGACGAGCGGGCCGCGCGTGCGGAAGCTCGCATTGTAGATCACGATCTCGGGTGCCCCTGAGGCGGCTTCGAGGTCGGTGAACAGCTTCTCGACCTCGGCGATCCTGGTCGCATCACAGGCGAAAGCGCTGGCGCCGGTTTCCCGGGTCAGCGCGTCGAGGTCGTCGGTGGTGCGGGCCGCGAGCGCAACCGCGATGCCGTGCTGCGTCAATGCACGCGTAAGCGAAGCACTCAAGCCGGCGCCGGCGCCGACGATCAGGGCGGTCTTGAGCTGGAGGTCCGTCATGGCGAGGTATCCGTGCGAGGCATGCCGCCCCGCCATCATACCACGCCCGGCGCGCTGCGACCGCCCGCGTCCGCCCCTTACGCGGCGCCCCTGAGCTCGCCGCCGCCGGGCGGCGGGATCGCGGCGCCGTCGCCCGAGTATTCATTGAGCTTGTTGCGCAAGGTGCGGATCGAGATGCCGAGGATGTTGGCTGCGTGGGTGCGGTTGCCGAGGCAGTGCTTGAGCGTCTCCAGGATGAGATCGCGCTCCACGTCGGCGACCGTGCGTCCGACCAGCGCACGGGTGACCGCCTCCGCCGCCATGGTGGCGTGCGCGACCGTCGAGAGGCCCTTGACCTGGTCGAGCCGCATGCCGTCGGGAGTGAGAATGGCGTCGGTCCCGATCTCCTCGCCGGTCGTGAGCAGCACCGCCCGATGGATGGTGTTCTCCAGCTCGCGCACATTGCCGGGCCAGCGGTTGAGCACCAGGGTACGGCGCGCCTCCGCCGACAGCTGCCGCACCGTCAGGCCGTTGGCGGCAGAATATTTCTTGATGAAGTGCTGGGCGAGCTCGATCACGTCGGCCGGACGCTCGCGCAGCGGCGGGATTTTCAGGTTCACCACGTTGAGGCGGAACAGCAAGTCCTCCCGGAAGACGCCTTCGCGCACCGCCTCGGCCAGATTGCGGTTGGAGGTGGCGATGATGCGGATGTCGACCGGTACCGGCTTGGTGCCGCCGACGCGGTCGATCACCCGCTCCTGGATGGCGCGCAGGAGCTTCGCCTGCAGGCGGGTGTCCATCTCGGAGATTTCGTCGAGCAGCAGGGTGCCTCCGGTCGCCTCCTCGAACTTGCCGATGCGGCGGGCGACGGCTCCGGTGAAGGCGCCCTTCTCGTGGCCGAACAGCTCGGATTCGAGCAGATGCTCCGGAATCGCCGCGCAGTTGACCGGGACGAAGGGGGCGCGCGAGCGGTTGGAGCGGCCGTGCACGTAGCGGGCGAGCACCTCCTTGCCGGTGCCCGATTCGCCGGTGATCAGCACCGAGGCGTCGGACGGCGCGATCTGCTGCGCCAGCTTGACCACATGGCCCATGATCTCGTCGCGGTAGATCAGCTCGCGCGAATCGTTGGTGACGGCGGCGAGCACGGCTGCGATCAGCTCGGGGTCGGGCGGCAGCGGGATATATTCCTTGGCGCCGGCATGGATCGCCGCGACCGCCGCGCGCGCGTCGTTGCTGGTGCCGCACGCCACGATCGGCACGTGGATGTGCTCGGCCTCCAGGCGCACCACCAGGTCGCGAATGTCGAGCGCGACATCGGCCATGATCAGATCGGCGCCCCGGCCGGAGCGCAACACCGCCAGCGCCTGGTCGACCGAATCCGCATGGGTGACGGTGGCGCCCTTGTCCATCGCGAGCTTGGTCGCAGTGGTGAGCTGGCCTTTGAGGGTCCCGACGATCAGGAGGCGCATGATGAGGTCCTTTTCTTGACAACGTTTTGCAGTGAATTCGACGCTTACGTGAGTAGTGAGTAGTGAGTAGTGAGTAGTGAGTAGTGAGTAGTGAGTAGTAGAGTAGTAGTAAGTAGTAAGTAGTAAGTCTATAGTCCGTTGATTCAGAGCCTATCCGTTATTCGACTCCCCGCTCCCCACTTACTACTCACTACTCACTACTCACTACTCACTACTCACCATTCGCTACTCGCCCACTCAACTCCGATCCGACTTGATGATTTCCGTCATGGTGACGCCGAGCTTGTCCTCGACCAGCACCACCTCGCCGCGGGCGACCAGACGATCGTTGACATAGATGTCGATGGCCTCGCCGACCTTGCGGTCGAGCTCGAGCACGGCGCCGGGCCCGAGCTTGAGCAGCTCGCCCACGTCCATGCGTGCCTGTCCGAGCACGGCCGACACCTTGACCGGCACGTCGAACACCGCTTCGAGATCGGCGGCGCCACGGTTTATGATTCCGGTTTCCGCGAGCCCGAAGGACGCGTCGAGCGCAGGCGCCGCCACGTCGTTTCCTTCGAGGTCGGGCAGTGCCAGCTTGCTGTCGTCATCGCTCATCGATCGACTCTCCCGGGAGTTTCCTGCGTGCTGGCGGCGGCATGCTGCGCCTTGACATAGCGGGTGACGGCCTCGTCGATCGCCGCCTCGGTGGTGGCGCGATCGCGGTTGACCCCGCCATCGGCCCATTCGATGCGGCAGTCACCGATCTGAATGTCGGATTCGGCGAGCACGATCAGGTGGCCGGACAGGCCGCGCGAGCGCACCATCTCCTCGATCGGCTTGCCCACGCTCGCATGCTGGGATTCGTTGACGCGCACCACCACGTGCGGGGCACTCACCAGATGCCGGAAACAGTCCATGGCCAGCGCCGAAATCTCGGCGAGCGGCTCGCGTTCGATCAATGCGGCGGCGAGCTTCTTGGCGACCGCGACCGCGACGTCGACCGCTTCGGTCTCGAGCTTGGCTTCCACCCCCGAGAGGCCGCGCACGACGCCTTCGAGAGTCGTGGCGACGCGCTCCATGGCCACCGCGGTGCGCTGCTCGGCTTCGGCCAGAATCTGTGCCCTGGCGGCCGCGTAGCCGCGCTGATAGCCGGAGGCATCCGCGTCCAGCAGGCTGGCCTCGTGCAGCGCGAGCGGGATCGACGGCTTGACCTCGGCGGTCGCCGCGAAGTCCTGATCGAACAGGAATTTGGCGGGTGCGGACATCATGCCCTTGCGTCCGCGCTGTTGGTGCTGGCGAGCCTCAATAGATCAGCTCCTCGTCGTTGCGGCCCTTCGAGATCATGATCTCGCCCTTGGCGGCCAGGTCCTTGGCCAGGTTGACGAGCTGCGACTGGGCATCGTCGACCTCGCGCAGCCGTACCGGGCCGAGCGCCTGCATGTCGTCGACCAGCATCTTGGCGGCGCGCGTCGACATGTTGCCCATGAAGAACTCGCGCACCGGCTCGCCCGCCCCCTTGAGCGCCACCGCCAGCTTGTCCTTGTCGATGTGACGCATCAGGGTCTGCGCCGAGCCGGTGTCGAGCCGGACCAGGTCGTCGAACG
Organism: uncultured Alphaproteobacteria bacterium; assembly: GCA_963744275.1. Classification (GTDB taxonomy): domain Bacteria; phylum Pseudomonadota; class Alphaproteobacteria; order Rhizobiales; family Xanthobacteraceae; genus VAZQ01. Next base: position 36,968 of record CAVUSX010000002.1, on the reverse strand, counting down.
TGAACATCAGCGCCTTGATGCGCTCCGCGCTCTCGCGGTTGTCGTCCTCCAGCGAGGTCATGAAGCGGGTCTCGGTCTGCCGGTCGAAATTGTTGAAAATCTCGGCCATCACCTCGTGGGCGTCGCGCCGCCGCGTCTGCGAGAGATTGGACATGAATTCGGTGCGCAGCGTCTGCTCGACGCGCTCGATCACCTCTTTCTGCACCGCCTCCATCCTGAGCATGCGGTTGACGACGTCGAGCGCCAGCTCCTCGGGCAGAATGCCCAGGACGCGCGCGGCATGCTCGGGCCGCAGCTTCGACAGCACGACCGCGATGGTCTGCGGATATTCGTTCTTGAGATAGTTGGCGAGCACGCCTTCCTGCACGTTGGAGAGCTTCTCCCACATGTTGCGGCCGGCCGGTCCGCGGATCTCGTCCATGATGCCGTTGACGCGCTCCGGCGGGAGATATTGCTTCAGCAGGGTCTCGGTGGCGTCGTAGTTGCCCATCAGGGCACCCGAGGCCGACATGCGGGAGACGAACTCGAGCAGCAGGCCTTCGACCAACTCGGCCTCGATCGTGCCCAGGGTCGACATGACGATCGAGATTTCGCGCAGCTCGTCGTCGTCGAGCTGGCTCCAGATGTTGGCCCCGAATTGCTGGCCGAGCGCCAGCATCAGCACGGCGGCGCGCTCGGGGCCGGTCAATTTGCGGCGGTTGACGTGGTCGCCCTGACGGGCGGCGAGCGCGGCGATTACGCTGGCGATCTCGTTCTGCGGCTTGTTTTCTTTTTGAGCGGACATGGCGTTCTATCAAGCGCTTTCGTGCAGCCAGCTGCGGATAATGGAGATGGCTTCGGTGGGATTCTTGTCGGCGAGCTCGCCGACCTTCTGCACTGACTGGGCATGAACCTGGCCCTGCACCTGGGCGACGTCGATCATCTTGGCGGTGGCGCTGGGAACGGCCTTGATGTCGGCGATGTTGGCACCGGCCGCGATGGCGGCCTGCACGTCGCCGTGGCGCGCGATTGCCGGGTGCTCGGGCGTGATGATGCGGTTGACCAGCGGACGCACCACCATCAGGAGAACCACGATGCCGAGCAGCACCATCACGAGCTCCTCGGCGCCGTGCATGATGTCGTCCTTGGTGAATTGCAGGAGGGACATCAAGCCGGTCGGCTCCGGGATCGCGGCGCCGCCGACGTCGGCGAAGCGCAGGTTCACCACCTCGACCTGGTCGCCGCGTTTCTGGTCGAATCCGATCGAGGAGCGCACCAGGGCCGCGATATGATCGATCTCGTCCTTGTCGCGCGGCTGGTAGACCGGCTCGCCCTTGTCGTTCTTGACGTAGTTGCCGTCGACCAGCACCGCCACCGAGACGCGGTTCAAGCGGCCGCCTTCGGTCACTTCGGTCTTGGTCGAACGGGAAATCTCGTAATTGACGATTTCCTCGGTTTTCTTGCTCTGATCGCGGTTGGCGGCGGTGGCGTCGGGTGGGGGCCCGCCCGGCAGCGCGTTGGCGACCGTGACCTGGCCTTGCTTGTTGTCGGCCGAGGCGGCGGATTCCTCCCGCGTCTGGCTCGAGCGCAGGACGCGCCCCTCGGGATCGAATTTTTCCGAGGTCTGGGTCACCTTGTTGAAGTCGAAGTCGGCCGTGAGCTGCACCCGGGCATGGCCGGGCCCGACCACCGAGGATACGATTCCTTCGATCTGGTCGCGCAGGCGCTGCTCGTAGGCGATCTGCCGGTCATCGGCGCCGTCGCCGCTGCCGCCATCCGGGCCGCGGGCGCCGTCGGCCAAGAGGCGGCCGGTCTCGTCCACGATGGAGACGCGCTCGGGCTTGAGACCGTTGACCGCGGATGCGGTGAGGTGGCGGATGGCGTTGACCTGCTGCGGCTCCAGCCGGCCGCGCACCTTGAGCACGATCGAGGCCGACGCCTCCGGGGTCTCGCGCGAGAACAACGGGCGCTCGGGCAGCACCAGATGGACGCGCGCGGCCTGCACCCGGTCCAGCGAGCGGATGGTGCGCGCCAGTTCGCCTTCGAGCGCTCGCAGGTGGTTGATGTTCTGGACGAAGCTGGTCGCCCCGAGCGCGTCCGACTTGTCGAAGATCTCGTAGCCGATCCCGCCGCCCTTGGGCAGGCCGCTTTCCGCCAGCGTCATGCGCAGGCGCGGCACCCGGTCCTTGGGCGCCAGCACGATCTCCCCGTCGTTGCGCAACTCGTAGCTGATGCCCTGGCGCTCCAGCTCCTTCACGATGGCGGTGGAGTCCTCGAGGCTCAGGTCCGTGAACAGCGGGGTCATCTGCGGGGCGGTGACGCGCAGGATGAGGAATCCAAAAAAGCCCACCAGCGCGACCGTGACGGCGCACATCGCGGCGATACGCGCCGCACCGAGCGATTTGAGGAAATCGAGCAATCCTTGCACGGGAATCCAGCCTGGCAGTTTCCGACCCGGCAAGATTTGCCTGGTTGATGGTTACTGCCCGGTTAATTTCCGCACGATTGACCTGTGGAAGCGCGGCTGCGTCGCATAAACGCAACAGCCCCGCCAAGGCGGCGGGGCGGCGATCCAGGGAATCGATCTCGCGTCTATTGCCGGTATTGCTGGATGCGCGTCGTGCGCAGGCCGGCAAGGCCGTGCTGGTCGATCGAGTATTGCCAGGAGAGGAATTCCTCGACGGTCAGCGTATAGCGGCTGCAGGCTTCTTCCAGCGAAAGAAGTCCGCCCCGCACGGCAGCGACCACCTCGGCCTTGCGCCGGATGACCCAGCGCTTGGTGCCGGGTGCCGGCAGATCAGCGATCGTCAACGGGCTACCGTCGGGGCCGATCACGTATTTCGCCCTTGGTCGCAGGGGCTCGGTCATATGGCTCAACTCACGCACTCGACTGACCAACTCGAGGCTGAAACTACACGCGGCGGCTTAAAATTTGCCTAAGCCTATCTTATCAATTGGGAAATTATTGCCCCTCGAATCCGGCACCCGGACCGGGGCGGAAAACGCCGTTCCGCAAAGGCTTCGCGGCCACGCCGGCGTGTCCGCTATCGCCGCCTCAAACCCGGATGTCGATGCCCGTGCTCCTGCCGACGACCCGCCCATAGCTCGCCGTGACCGCCTCGACCGGCGGCAGTTGCGAGTCCGGGATGACGGCGCGCGTGGCGCCGGTCGGCGTGCCGTCGCCGGAATAGGGATTCTGATTGCCGGACCCGCCGCTCTGGTCGCGCAAGCTGAATTGCAGTGCATCGTCCGCGGTCTTGAGCCCCGCCTGCTGCAGCGAACGTTCGAGCGCAGGCGCATCCTTGCGCAGAATATCGAGGGTCTCGGGGCGGTCGACGACCAAGTGGGATGTCACCTTGCCGTCGCGGTCGACTTCGAGCCGCACGTCGATGCGGCCGAGGTCCGGCGGATCGAGGCGAATCTCGAATCGATTTTTCCCGGCATGGGCGTTCGATGCGATCTCGACCGCGAGCCCGGCGATCGGGATGGCGGCAGGGGTTGTGGCCGACGCCGCGTCGGCTGTCGGGGCGGCGGCGGTGGTCAGGATCGCGGGCGCGAGCGTCCCGTCCGGCGTCGGTTGCGCGCCCGCGGCTTCGCCGCTGCCCGGATGCGCCGGACCGCCGCTGGCGGTTTCGGCCGTCGATGATGCGACGTGTCGAACGGAAGGGTCGAGCGCCAGCCGCGTGATGTCCTCGATCCGGTTCGTGGATCCGGAAAGATCGCGCTTGGGATCGTCGTTCGGATCGACGGCGTTCGGATTGCCGTTCGAAATCGACATTCGCATTGCCGGCGGAATTGCCGTTCGAGTTGTCCTGCGCCGCCGCGCTGCCGTCGCTTTGTTGGCCGCTCGCGGCCCGCTGACGGGCTTGGTTGGCGGCTGCCGCGGTCGCCGGCGACCCGTCGGCATTGCGGGATTGGGCTTGATCGGCGGCATTCGGTTGGCCCGGGCCGTTCGCTGAGCTCGGATCGCCCTGGCCGGGTTGCGGCGTGAGCGAGGGCGTGGCCGCGCCGGTCTTGGGGCCCGGCTTGGCGTCGCCGACGGGGGCGGCGTCGGCCTTTCCGGCGAGGCCGGACTTCACGGCATCGCCCAAGGCGGCGATTTGAGCGGCGTCCTGGCCGCCTCCGCCGTCGCCTCCATCCAGGCTCGTGGTGGGGAGGATCGGCGTTGCCGGCGCGCTGATGGGGACCGCGACCGGTAAAGGCGCCGCGATCGGCTGATTGGCCGAGGGGTCAGCGGGCGGTGTCACCGCCTGCGCGCTGTCCGATGTGCTGGATCCCGGCTTTTCGGTCTTGTCGCCGTGGAGATCGATGATTGCGGCGGCGGTGCTGCTCGCGTCGGCCGCGACGATCGGAGTGGCCTGGGTGCTCGGGGTGGTCCCATTGGGGACGCCGTCGGTGGTGTCGACACCGGGATCGATCGCTGTGGCGTTCCGGGCCGTCTTCTTGGCCAAGGCGGCGAGCGCCAGCACGGCTTCGGCGCTGTCGGGACCCTGGGGCACCGTTGATGGCGGCGACGCCGTGGTCGGATTTTGCGAAGCGGAGCCGCCAAGCGGCGATTTCGGCGGGCGCGGCGCGGTCTCAGGCGTCGAAGACGGGGCGGCGCGGCCATCCGGCGGGCGCACGGCCACCTTTTGGCTCGGCGGCGGAGGCAGCGGCGACGCTACAGGGGGCGCGGTCGGGGAAGCCGGGGTGTCGCTGGGCTCGTCGAGCAATGCCGCAAACGGGCTCGTCTGGTCCGTGGCATCCGCGGACGTGGAACTGCTGCGCGGGCCCTGGCCCAGATGGGCATGGCGCGCGGCATTGGCCTCTGACACGACGGACACGAGCCACCTCTTGAAGGGATTGCCTGCACGCCTTTGTGCAATTCCATATGCGATCCTTACGATCCACCTGTGCAATCCCCGGGCCATCCTGCCCGAAGAGGGAAATCGTTGCTCCCCAAAGACTTGGCGTGATGTCGCCGCCCCCCGCAGGCTCCCAGGCGGCACGACCTGCTGGGTGGCGGCAAGATCTGCCGGCCGGCCACGGGCCGGGGCGGCATAACGGTGCCCGCGACCCGAACGCTGACCCGCCTCTTTCGTCATGAGCATTCGCGCGGATGCGGCATTTGCTCCCACAATCACCTATATTGGGGGGGCTGCCTGCAAATGGCCTGAGCCCGCCGGGCTTAAGGCGAGCCAAGGAGTGCGGCGCGTGCCGCGGCCGCCATGCTGAACACCCTCGATCTCGAAGGGCGACCGCAAGACACCCGCGTGGTAGTGGCCATGTCGGGAGGCGTCGATTCCTCGGTCACGGCGGCGCTGCTGAAGGCCGAGGGCTACGATGTGGTCGGTGTGACGCTGCAGCTCTACGATCATGGCGCCGCCACTCATCGCAAGGGCGCCTGTTGCGCCGGCCAGGACATCCATGACGCGCGTGCGGTCGCGGAGCGGATCGGCATTCCCCACTACGTGCTCGACTATGAGAGCCGCTTCAAGGAGGCGGTGATCGACCGCTTCGCCGACAGCTACATGGCGGGCGAGACGCCGGTGCCCTGCGTGGAATGCAACCAGTCGATCAAGTTCCGCGATCTCCTCGGCACCGCGCGCGAGCTCGGCGCCAAGGTGCTGGCGACCGGCCATTACGTGGCCTCACGGGCGCTGCCGAGCGGTGGCCGCGGGCTCTACCGCGCCCGCGACAGCGAGCGCGACCAGAGCTATTTCCTGTTTGCGACCACGGCCGAGCAGCTCGATCCGCTGCGGTTTCCGCTGGGCGAGCGCAGCAAGGCCGAGACCCGCGATCTGGCCCGCCGCTTCGATCTCCCGGTCGCCGACAAGCAGGACAGCCAGGACATCTGCTTCGTCCCTTCCGGCCGCTATGCCCAGGTGATCGAGCGCTTGCGCCCGGGCGCCGCCGAGCCCGGCGACATCGTCGACCTCGAGGGCAGCGTGCTCGGCCGGCACGACGGCATCATCCATTTCACGGTCGGGCAACGGCGCGGCTTGCGCGTCGCCACCGGTCATCCGCTCTATGTGGTGCGGCTCGATGCGGCGACGCGCCGGGTCGTGGTCGGGCCGCGCGAGGCGCTGCGGATCAGCTCGATGCGGCTGCGCGACGTCAATTGGCTGGGCGATGGCACGCTCGAGTCGGCGCTGGTGGAGGGCCCCCCTCGTGGCGATTCCCAGCCGGCCGGCGCAAGCCGGGCAGGGGGCGAGCGCCGCGAGGTCTTCGTCAAGGTGCGCTCGACCCGGGCCCCGCAGCCGGCCTGGTTGCGCAACGGCGCGGGCGGTGTCGAGGTGGAGCTGATCGCCGGCGAGGATGGCGTATCGCCCGGGCAGGCCTGCGTGTTCTATGATGCGCAATCAGGCCAGGCGCGCGTGCTCGGCGGCGGCATCATCCAGAGCGCGCTGGCGCCGCCGGCGCGCGAAGCGGCCGCGGGACGCGCGCCGGCGCCTGGATGAACGGAACCGGTGCGGGGGCAATCGGACCAAATGGCGGGCGAGCTCGACAGCGACACGATCGCGAAGGCCTATGCGGGCTGGGCGCCGGTCTACGATCTGGTATTCGGCGCGGTTTTCGCTGCCGGCCGCAGGGCCTCGATCGCGGCGGCCGAGCGGATCGGCGGGCGCATCCTCGATGTCGGGGTCGGCACCGGCATTTCGCTCGCCGACTATTCGACGCGCAATCGCATCGTCGGCGTGGACTATTGCGAGCCCATGCTGCGCAAGGCGCATGAGCGCGTGGCCCGCCACAAGCTCGCCCATATCGAGGCCCTCGCCGTGATGGATGCGCAGCGCCTCGGTTTCCCGGATCGCTTCTTCGACGTGGTGGTGGCGCAATACGTCATCACGGCGGTGCCGGATCCCGAGGCGACGCTCGATGAATTCTTTCGTGTCACCAAGCCCGGCGGCGAGATCATCCTGGTCAATCACCTGGGCGCCGAAGCGGGCCTGCAGCGCGATTTCGAGCATTGGTTCGCGCCGCTGGCGCGCCGGCTCGGCTGGCGGCCCGAATTCGAATGGGCGCGGCTCGCGCAATGGGCCGAACGGCACGGCGGCGTGCGGGTGGTCGAGCGCCGCGCCCTGCCGCCGTTCGGGCTGTTCTCGCTGATCCGGTTCGTGCGGGGCGAGGCGATGGCTTCGGCGCCGCTGGCGGTGGCTGGTTCGGACGCCGGGTGAGAGGCGCGGGGCCGCGCTGCCGGGCCGCTGGAACGACGGCTCGGGGCGCTCAGCCTTTCGGATCGAGTCCGGCCGCCCGCAGCAGCTTGGCCAGGTGGCTGCGGGCATAGAACATGCGTGTCTTGACGGTGCTCTTCGGCGCCCCGACGATGCCGGCGACCTCGTCGACCGATTTGTCGTGGTAATAGACCAGATCGATGATCTCGCGGTGCAACGGCGACAGCCGCGCCAGACACGCCCGGATCAGCTTGCTGCGGTCCTTCCGGTCCAGTGCGGCTTCGGCATCCTCGCACGGGTCCACGATTGTGGCCGCCATCTCGTCATCCAAGGGCGCCTCCGAACGGCGCCGCAGCGCCGAGATCGCCTTGTGACGGGCGATCGTCAGCAGCCAGGTCGTCACCTGGCATTTCGCCTGGAAGGTGGCGGCGTGTCGCCAGACCTCGAGGAACACCTCGCTGACGATCTCCTCGGCCGCTGCGGCATTTCCGCTCAGGCGCAGCACGAACCGGTAGACCCGCACATTGTGCCGCTGGAACAGCACCTGCATGGCGAACCGGTCGCCCGCGGCGATCAATTCCAACAGAGTTTCGTCCAGCTTCTGTCGGCTCGAGATGGTGTCGGTCGTGGAAGTCTTGCGCAGCTCGCACGTGGTATCCATTGACTTCTCTCCCGGCGCGGTCCGCCCGGCGTTGCTTGCTGCCGGCTGATTTTCCCTGCGCGCAGGATTGAGAATTTCTTATCGGGCCGGCGCGGTAAATCAGCCTGATGTCCCCCACGGGTCGGCGCGGCGAGCCGCGGAAAACGCGAGAAACCCCTGTAGAACAAGGGTTACTGCGGCGCTGCGTCGGTTTGGAGGGGCTGTACTTTGGTCCTGGGAACGAGGGATCGCCGGAGCGGGTCGCGGATCGCCTCTGCGCCGCGATCACCGGATGACGGCGAACGCCGGCGCCCGCCGAGAGCCGCCTACGGTCAAATCGAATGCCTCGGTTCCGGCGCGACCCAGGCCGGCGTCGCCGGGCGCGAGGCCGCGGCCCGATCGTGTCCCGCAGCAGCACGCCGTCAGGGCCAACGGCCAGCGCCGCCGCGGACGCTGCGCGCGACGATTGCATGTTGGAGGCTCGTTCCATTGCTTGGATATGGGCCGGCACGCTCAAGAGACGGCTGCTGAAAAATCGAAAGTGAAATCCGGGTGATTGATATTGCAGGGTATCCACCCGGTATTCTTGCGTTCTTTGTCGCGATCTTGCTATCAAGTGCGATCGTGATACTTTCGTCCCAGTACGAAAGTATTGCCTGGCATTGCGAGATATCGCTCCAGATGAAGTTTCTCCTCGTCGACGATCACACCTTGATTCGGGAGGCCCTGCGCGGCGTCCTGAACGAGCTCGATGGGGGCGCGACGATCCTGGAGGCGTCACGCTGGAGCGATGCCGCGCGACTGCTCGGAGAACATCCCGATCTCGCCCTCGTCCTGCTCGATCTCGGGCTGCCGGATCGCAAAGGGTTCGCGGCCCTGGAGGAGGCGCGCGCGCGTCATCCCAAGATCCCGATCGTCATTCTCTCGGGTACCTGCGATCGCGAGCATGTCGAGAAGGCGCTCAATCTGGGCGCGGTCGGCTTCATTCCGAAATCGGGCGAACGCGAGGTGATGCTGAGCGCGCTCCGGCTGGTATTCTCCGGCGGCGTCTATATTCCGCCCGAGATTCTCTCCCGTCCCGAAACGTCAAATGGGCTCGCGCCTGCGACCGCGGCGGGCGGCCGCCGCCCGGACGGCTCGCCGCCGGCGGTGCCGGCCGACCTCGGCTTGACGGCACGCCAGATCGACGTGCTGGCGCTGATGATGCGCGGGAAAAGCAACAAGGCGATCTGCCGGATTCTCAATTTGGCCGAGCCGACGGTGAAGAATCACGTCACCGCCATCCTCAAGGCCCTGAAGGCCAGCAACCGCACCGAGGCGGTGGTCCTGGTGGGTGAGCTCGGCTGGGAGCTGCCTCAGCTCGAAGGTTAGGCTAGATCGACGATGCGGGCGCCGCGTCGCCCGCCGGCGCATCGAGCGAGCCGTGTGGCCGCAATATTCCGTCCATGGTGGCACGCAGGGTCATCGGCGGGACCGGTTTCAGCAGCAGCTCGTAGCCGCCCGCCTCGGCCTCCTGCTTGCGCTCGACCGAAATGTCGCCGGTGACAAGAAGAGCGGGAATTGGCGCCGAAAAGTGTGACGCAAGCGCTCGATGACCGCGATGCCGGTTTCGCCATGAGAAAAGTGATGGTCGGAGATGATGAGATCGGGCTTGCGATGCAGCTCGAGGAGACTGTCCAGGGCGGTGCTCGACGAGGTCGAGGCGGATACGTCGCAGCCCCAGCCGCGCAGCAACCCGCTCACGCCATCCAGCACCAGCCGATCATCGTCGATCACGACGATGAACTTTCCGGTGAACGGCTGAATGGCGGCCAGAAGCGGATGTGGCGTTGCGGCCGGCCCGATGTGCGCGGGCGCGCGCGGCACGGTGATCGAGAATCGTGATCCTTTCCCCGGGGTCGAAGCGAGCTCGATCGGATGATTCAGAAGGCGGCACAGGCGGTCCACGATGGCGAGGCCGAGGCCGAGCCCGGGGCCGCCCGTGCGAGCACCGTCGACCTGATAGAACTCGCGAAAGATGTTTTGCCGTTGATCGTCCGGGATGCCGATGCCGCTGTCCCAAACCTCTATTCGCTCCGCGTTGCCGCGGCGGCGGCAACCGACCAGGATGCCGCCGTGCGCGGTATAGCGCACCGCGTTTGACACCAAGTTGAGGAGCACGCGCTCGAGCAGGACGCGATCGCTGCGCACCCAGGCGGGGGAGGGCATGACGCGCAGGCGCAGACGTTTGGCGCGGGCGTCGGCCGTGAACATATTCTCGATCTTGCGCAGCAGCGGATCGATCGGAAATGCCGTGACGTCGGGCGCGACGGCGCCGGCATCGAGCTTGGAGATGTCGAGCAGCGCGTTGAACAGGTCGTTCATCGCCGCGACCGCGGTGCCGACGCGGGCGACGATCCGGCGCCGATCGGCGCGATCGGTGTCGGCATCGAGCTGGGCGACCAGCAGACCGAGCGCGTGCAGCGGTTGGCGCAAATCGTGGCTGGCCGCCGCCAGGAAGCGCGTCTTGGCGAGGTTGGCGAGCTCGAGCTGGCGGGTGCGCTCGATCACCTTGCCCTCGAGCGTCGCATAGGAATCCTGCAGACGTGCCGCCATGCCGTTGAATTGGTCGCCCAAAGCCTCCAGCTCGTCGCCGGTGGTGATCTGGATGCGATGATCGAGCGCTCCGGCGCCGATCTGGGCCGCGCCCGTCTGCAGCGCTTGGATCGGCCTCACCATCTTGCGGGCCAGCACGAGGCTCAACAGCACCGCAAGACCGAGCCCGGCCAGCAGAAGCGCCCCGCGATGCTCAGCGACGCGTAGAGCGGGGCATAGGCCTCATCGACCGGCAGCTCGACGAAGACGTGCCACCCCAGCGGAGTGATCGCGGCATTGGCTGTCAGTACTCGGTGGCCAGAAATATCCGTGGCCACTTTCGGTTCCGGTGGTGCCTCCCCCATCGCGAGGGATCGTGCCTCTCGCACCTGAGTGAGCCGCGACAAATCGGTATTGCTGAGCACAAGATCCATATCGCGATGAGCGATCAGCCGACCGCCTGCGTCGACAACATAGGCTTGTCCGTGTTCCCCCACCTTAATTTTGGACACCATCTCGCCTACTATTTTTAGATTGACCTCGGCGACGCTCACGCCGATGTCCCGCCCCACCCCGGCGAGGGCCAGCGTCATGTAGGGTTCTGTTTCTTGACGAAAGTAGACCGGCCCGTAGTAAGTCTTGTGGGCCATGGCCGTTACAAACGCTGGCTCTCCAGACAGGTCGTCACGGCTGTCAATGCGGCTTGCAGCATATCTCGATACAAAGAGCCTCTCGTGACCCGACGGGTCTAATCGTGCGATATCCGTGATCGCCGGGACGAGGCGCAGCAGCCGCAAAGCCTCAATTCTCTGAGCTTCAAGATCATTATCCGACAACGGCAACTGAGTCGTCCAACTGATCTGAGCCTCTATCCCGCTGATGAATTGGCCAATTCTTCCCGCGACCGCTTCGGCTTGCTCGCGCTGGATACGGATGAGCGAAGCCATGTGATCATTGTACGATGTCCAAATCTCCAACAAGCCACTGGCGAGCAGGGTGGTGCCCACGGCCAGGACGAACAGCAACGCGTACTTGCGAAATAGTCGGCTGCGCAGCGTGGGTGTCTTCGACACTTTGGCGCAGCTGGTATCATCACTGAGGCCCGCCCTATGGGTAGGGGGGCCTTGGCTGGAGAAACAGATCATTGGCTATCTTCTCTGCCCGACGAAGGGTTCGAGAGGTATTGGCCCGGTAGCCGAGTCGATACCCTTAATTGAGCCTGGGCAAGTCCCTTGATGTCGATCTCCTCATTCGATCTTGTCGTTGGCGATCGCCAAGAGCGACTGCGGCACGGTTAGGCCGAGCGCTCCGGCTGTTCTAAGGTTGATAACCAACTCGAATTTTGTGGGCTGTTGCACCTGCAGGTCGCCCGGCTTTTCTCCCTTGAGGATGCGGTCGACGTATGACGCACTGCGTCGCAATACATCCGCTGCGTCAATCCCATCCGAAATCAATCCGCCGCTCTCCACGTAGTGTCGATATGGATAGATCGCAGGTACGCGATAGCGCTCGGCAAGGCCGATAATCAAATCGCGATGCGTCAAAGGTAAATTGTCGGGCATAACGATCAGGCCTCCCGCCGGTTTCCGTCCGAGCGATGCTACCAGCGGCTCGATTTCGCCGGGCTGACTGATTTGGGAGTTGATGGGCTCGACGGCCAAGCGCCGTGCGGCTGCCTCGAAGACGCGCCAATATCCCCCATAGGGGCTGGTCTGGGAGCTTCCCATCAGGGCTACTCTGGTCGCACCGGGTGCAATCTCGTGCAGTGTATCCAGCCATTTTCCGGCGATTGGAAAATCGAAGCCCGCAAATCCCGTGATGTTGCCGCCCGGATGCGCCAAGCTCTCGACGAAGCCTCCGCCGAGGGGATCGCTGACCAAGGCGAAAACAATCGGGATCGCGCTCGTCTCGCGGCGCAGTTCTTCCAAAACCGGCCTGGTGTTGGCGAAAATAATTTCGGGTTTCAGCCCCACCAACTCCTTCGCAAACCTACGGATCCGCTCCGGATCGCCGGCAGCCCAGCGGTAATCAATATGCAGGTTGTTTCCGTCCTCCCAGCCCGCCTCCCGAAGACCTTGTTCAAGCGCCGCCTTCCGGAACCGTGCTTCCGGATCATCCGCACCAAGCCCCATGAGAACGCCGAGCCTCGGGAGTTGGCCACCCGACGGGCGCGGGCCGGCGACCTGGGCACGACCGAGGTCCGCCGCTCCCACCACCGCCAACGCAGCAATGATTCCGCGACGAGAAATCATCGGATCACCTATGGAGAAGTCGGCGAAGTCAAGCGCAGGATTGTGGTGTGTATGCTATCAAGCCGCTTCATTGCGAGCAACGAACCAGAGCTTGGATCATCCAACCAATCTAAGGGCAGCTCCGTCGGAGCGACAGCGGCAGCGTGGTAGCAATACCTTAGTATCAGGACAAAAGTACCGGCCTTCTCCAGGCGAAATCTAAGCCAAGACGGATCACTGCCCTATTGTTCGATGATTTCGTCGGCGATCACGAGACAGCGACGTCGGAATATCGATGTCCCAGTCTCGCGGCCGTATTCCGGTTTTTAACCAGCTCGAACTTGCTCGCTGATGCACCGGCAACTCGGCTGGGGTTGCTCCCTTGAGAATTTGACCGGCGTACCTGCCAATCTGGCGGTACGCTTCCGGAATAACCTGAGCGTAGCTCATCAAGCCGCCGACCTCGACATATTCTCGCCCCATGTAAGCGGTCGGAAGGCCATGAGTTGCTGCGAGTTCAACAAGCTCAGCCCGCCGATTATTAAACAGCGCTTCGTTATCAACGATCATCGCGCCCGCTTGGTTTTGCATGGCGGCTGCAAATGCAAATCGAAATCGCCTTGTCCGCTCACTGACACGACTGCGACCTTGACGTCGGTGCGCGTCGTCAGCTTGCTGTCGTATTCCGTCCGTTCCTGGCGTTCGGCGGGGCTCGACCAAGGGCCCAGGATCTGCAGCCGGGTCCACGATAGTACCCGCCTGGGGTACGAGATCACGCAGCTGTTCAATGCACTTCTCGATGACGATGTTGGTGTAGAGATAGACGCCAGTCGCGTAGCGGCCCGGCCGGTTGAGGCTTTCGACCAGTCCGTCAAGTCTCGGATCGGTGCCGGTGATAAAGAGGATCGGTATCGTGCTGGTAGCGGACGTCGCCTCATGGGCTGAAATGCTTCCGCCTACCGCGGCGATGACGGCCACGTCTCGTCTAACGAGATCGGCAGCCAATGATGCAAGCCTATCCTCCGCACCTTCCGCCCACCGATATAAGATTGCAACGTTTCCGCCCTCGACGTAACCGGTTTCGCGAAGACCCTCGCGGAATGCGGCCAGATGCACTGTAAAGCGGCCGGCCGACCCACTGTTGCAGGAACCCGATCGTCGGAGTTGTCGGCGCCTGTGCCTTGGCGCCAAGCGGCCACGCGGCTGCCGCTCCCCCGAGGAAAATCGTGATGAAGTCGCGGCGCCGCATTAAACTGCCCCATCCGGCTCATATTTCTTCCGATTGGCCGGAAGGACAGTGCGGCCGGTATTCCAACCTTTCGCACTCTATGACCTGAAGATAGAATTGATCAAGATGACCTAACGGGGCGCAATCCAAATGGTGGCACGCCAAGCCAACCGTAGATTGCATTTTTGTCGCAGTGAGAGTCGGAAGCGTTTGGTCACGCTCGAATTTGTTGGATAACACCGGCTTTAAGCTTGTCGCGAGGACGACGCACGCGCGGAGCCTTTCGTCTTGCTCCTTCCTGGACCGGCCGTAGCCGCATGGGTCCCTATCGCGCTTTTTTCCGAATCGTCAAGCTCGCCGCGTAGCCCGAGCAATCCGGAGACGAAGAGACGTTCGATCCATTCGAGGTAGTCTTTGAGCTTCGAGGTCCGGTCTTCGCGTTGCATCTGCCGAGCTATCTCCCAGAGCTGTTCTGGTTCCGTCGCTGAGGTCTAGGATTGGGAATTCATCTGGGAATCGACGAGGAGCGGATCCTGCTCCCTGCTGTCGGAGTATCCGAAGGCGAGAAGATAGCTGGGCCCCGGAGCCGGGGCGGCCGGAAAGTCCGCGAGACTTTCTGCGTTTCGATATGTCGAGATATCGTCGTCAAATTTGAGTATGCTAAATCCTCGGTCCCGGAAGGGCACCAATCCCCGGAAGATCGCTCTTCTGCATCGCCCAACGTTCTATGCGCAGTCGGAACAGCGGGTCGCGGCGCTCCTCGTCGCACACAGCGTCAGCCTTGCTCTCGGCCTCTGCGATCGCAATTTCAATGGCAACCGGCGCGAGGAAGCGCCGGAAGCTGCGGTTGCCCCTTGTTTATGGCCCGCTCGACGGCAGCTAACACCTCGTGAGCCTGCACCAAATTCATTGGACCCCTCGCTGAAACGCGCGGTTCATCAGAGCGTGGCGCGTCGTCGTCTTCAATCGCTTGCGCTACCATCTCGGTGAATTTGAAACGGCCGTTCTTGGTGCTGTCGTGCTTTATTTCAGACGGCTGCTTCTTCCCATGAGATCGCGCCCGCACCGCTGTCCGCAGAATTCGTTCCAGTGTCTGGGGAAATCGCACGTTCTGCCGCGTTGCGTGGGCAAAATCGCGGCCGCGCGCTCCGACCTCGGTTGTCGGCGCGGGATCGCGCGCGATGTCGGCGAGACGTGTGCTCAAAAGACCGATGTCGTCGACATCTTCGATTGCGACACAACCATATCCGTGCACCAGACGACCGTAGCCTCTGAGCTTGCGAATTACCTCAGTTGATCCGACCAGGCAGGCTCCGCACAGCAGGATCTCTTGGGGTATGATCGGCGTGTGAAACACGAATTCAAAGCCTTGTTCTAGGCAGCAAACCGCCAGGCATCCGCGAATAAACTCCGGCACGCGCCAGTGCGGAAGAAATGGAATTTGCAGGATGCGGTCGACCAGACCGAGCCGCCGGGCCCGCAAGCGAAAGCTACGTTCGATCTTCGGTTGGCCGTGTGCGAGTGCGACCAATCCAACATCAAGTCCGTCCTGCTTGAGGCGATGCAATGCCCTTAGCAGCGCGAAAAGTACCTTGTTGTCGCCGAGCTTGCCGCAAACTCCAAAATAGGGCCGGTCCGGTTCGAACTCCCCCCACAGCATTTTGCGGAAATGGGGGTCTGCGTCAGCGTCAGCCCGCACCGCCGCGAGATCGAGGGAAGGGCCGTCGGGGCGGAAGAGGTCGTCCGGCACGGCAAATCCGCCACCATCGACAACGCGGCCAGGTTCGACGCCGCGTTGTCTCGCTCGCTCGGCGACCAAGCCACCTGCGACGACGACATCGGCCGATCGCAAAACGTGGTCGTAGAGCGCTTCCATTTGAGGATGAGGCCAGAGGTGTCCGGCATCGCTGCCGGCCATGCGGACTACGTGCGGCACGCGAGCAATTTCCGCAGCGAGATGTCCGGCCACGCCGTAGGGCTCGAGATAATAGGATAGGACGACGTCGAAAGGATGCTTGGCGTGGACGCCGGCGGCTGTCGCGGCGAGCTTCGTAATGAATGGGCTAGCCATCGGAATGTAGGTTTGGGAGCTGTCGACGGGGTCGGTCCAATGCACCGTGACTGATCCGTTGCCGTAGACACCGCCACAGCGATCCCAATCCTCCCTCCGCATCAGCATGCGGAAGGGCGATTGCGTCTCCTTGGCGTTTGTTACGACATGAACCTCATGGCCGCGCGCAGCCAGCGCGTGCGCGCTCCAATAGGTCCGCATGCTGACGCCGCCTTGGATCGGGCGGGAACTTGCCGACCAGGCAAATTCTCAATCGTGCACCTCCAGCAAACCGAGCGCGGTGAGATTGGTGATGAGTTCATCCGCGGCCGGCGTTTCACCAAAAGTGAGGGGGTCGGTGAAATCATCGAGAAGACGCAGCAACTCGAAAATAGAGGGTCGCAGTTCCATCACCATTGTCTGGTGCTCGCTCCGGGGGCATCGCAATCGCGAGGGGAGTGTCCCGTGCGGCGGGCGTTGATTTTTCGCCGCTCGCCGAAAAGATGGGTTGGATGTCGTAAGCGCAACGCAAAGAGCAGCACATCGGGGTTCCGACGGATGCTGCCCTGGGGTGCATCGCCAGCAGGGCTCGAGGAGGCCCGGGATTCATCGCGGCGGAACGCCGCGCAGGCGAGCTCATACGCCGCGACATCAGGCAGATATGGCAGTGCCGGCGGCTACCCCTTCCCACCGGGTGGTCAGAAATTCATGAAATCGACGGGCATTCTCGAAGGAGCTAATGCCGGACGGCGAACACGAACTGTTGAATTCGCGCAGGATCTCGCCCAACTCCGCACCGAGCAGCTCGAATGTTCGCGGCAACAGGTTTTGGATCTTGGTCATGCGCTTTTCATAGGAAAAGCGGGCCTCGATCTTGAGCAATTCCCCGTCCATTCCCGCAATCGACGGAAAGGTGACGCAGCCCTCCTCGCCGAAAATGGCATCGTCGCTGGCCAAATAGTCGAGCAGGCCCGCCTGCCTATCCAAAAGCCGCATCGCCATGCTTGTTCTCATAACGGGCAGCGACACGTGCGCGGACCTGTGCCAGGTCTTCCATGATTTCATCCACCGCCTCGATGCGATCGTCCCGCTCGAGCACGATGGCTGCGGGTGCGTGGCGTGCGAGCGCATAATCGAGCAGGTCGAGCGCTCCTTCCGGGCATCGGGCGGTTGTGGGAATCGGAGAGAAAATCTCCATCCTCCCAATTCTCGCTGACGGTTTCGCCACCTGCGATGTGCACCTCCCTCACCGCGCCCGTCGGCAAGGCGTCGATGAACGCGTACGGGTCGACCCCATGATTGCGGCCATTAAGATAAAGGTTCTCAACATCGAGAAGAATTCCCGCACCGGTCTCACGGCAGATGAGGGTGAGAAACTCAACGTCCGACAACTCCCGCTCCGGCCAGTCGAACACGTAGGCGATGTTCTCGAGCAGGAAGGGAACCGGAACGCGCGATTGGACCGTGCGCACCTTCAAGATGATCAACTCCGCGACCTCTTCGGTTTTCGGCAACGGCAGAAGCCTGGAAAGGTCGCGTTCCCCCACCCGAGTGAAAGCGAGATGCTCACTGTAGTTGGGCGCATTGAGTTGCTCGACGACCCTTGCAACTTGATCCAGGTAGGCGAGATCGAGCGGCTCATCAGTGCCGATCGAAAGCCCGATGCCGTGGGCGGTGAGGGGTATGCGGCCGACCAAATCGTATATCGCGGTGCGAAGTCGCCTCGCCGCCGAACATGCAATAATCCACGGTGATCTCGAGGATATCGAAGCACGCGAGAAATTATCGCGCGTCCAATCGTCGATCACCGTGCGGTATCCGATGCCGATCGCGGGGCACGCGGTCCTCGCCGCGGAGTGGGGCGGTCCAAACAACTTCGCTTCGATGCTGGATAAGTCCAAGAATACACCACAAGTCATGCCCCCGTCCGTCGTGAGCCTAACGGACGGACAGTCGTTTGGTCCTCTTCAGCTTTTCTTTTTCTTCTTCTTCGCGGTGCCGCAGCCACAGCCGCACCCTGCCCCGGCGACATAGAGATTCTTCTGATGTCCTAATGCGAGATGGACCCCTTTTTCCAGTGCCGGAGTCCTTGAGCGCCTTTTGAACACCGGCCTTTAATTTGCGGTGGGCCGCGCTCGCTGCCTTCCGCGGTGAAGTCACCCCCGGGAGTGGCTTGAAAACATCGTTGCCTTTCCCCGAACGCTCAGCCAACTGCGCGGCCTGATCGGCCGTGAGCCCCTTTTTTCCAGCCATGTCGCATCCCCCTTCTCTTGGTCAAAAGATTTCAGCTTGGCGTTGTACACTACACATAATTCTATTTAGTGCAATAAAGAATTTCGAGCGGGCATCGTGCTTTTTGAGAAATCCGTCGTCATCGAACGCAGTCGCGAATGATAGCTGTCCTCACCACTGGAGCCGTCGAACTGCCACCAGCGCCGCGCCTTTATAACCGCGCAGCTCAAGTCGCGACGGAACCCGATGCGACGGCCCGAGTGGGAACGAGTTTTCTCCATCTCTTGTCCTGCCCGAGTATTTCGGAAGGCCACCAACGAAAATATCAAGCCGAGTGATATTTCCTAGTGGTTACCTTGAGCATGGTGGCACCTCGGCGCGGCGGATGAACCGTGAGCGCATAGCAAGGCAGCTTCACCAAGAGGGACCCGGCGCGCTCGATCAAATCGACGTTGCGTTCCAGCAGGTCGCGCTTCGTCATCCAATGCCGCTCATTCGGGGCCACTCCCAAATCCTCCAGGATCGTGCCGGATTGTGCCCCGACCCATTACCGTTCGACGGATCGCGACATGTAGCGCGGAGCCGTTAGGCAGCCTTTTGAGGGGGGAGCGGGAGACGGATCTGCCTGCCTGCGACAGCATCCTTCGGAGAAGATCATGATCAAACGGATTGGCCCCGCCTGCACCGGTGTTCCCGTGGCGACCCGGTGTTTGATCCCGATGTCGTGATCGCGAAAGCCAGCAGTGAAAATATCGGTTGCGCTGTAGCACAGTGCGTTGGTCACGAGCGCCACCGGCCCGTAGTAGCGCTGGCCGATAAGATTGCAGGCAATAGGATCGGAAATGGGATGAAGTCCCTAAAACGCGGCTCCGGTTTCGAGTGCTTGTCTCAAAGAGGAAAGCCAGGGCGAAAGATCCACGCCGGTGACGGTTTTCGAGGGCGAATTGAGCTGGCAAAGGCGCCGCGTCATCTCCGTGCAGATGAACTGCGCGCCTTCGGGCGTGATTGCCCGAGGGGTGAGCAATTGCAGGAGTTGCTCGGCGGCGCTGATCTGCCCGCCTCCGTTGTCCCGGACGTCGAGTATGAGGCCGTTCTGCGGCAGTGCCTCGATTAGCCGAAGGAATTCGGAAACCCAGATCCGCCGGATTCTTGACGAAACTGCGGATCCGAAGGAAGCCGAATTCCCCGCTATTTGTTGGGACTTTGCGAGCCTCGAATACATCCGGCATCACGCTCTCGAGGGATCTTCGAGCGCATCGGCTTCTTCTTCACCCGCGCCGCCTTCGCCTCTGCGGCGATCACGTGGGGTGCGAAGAGTATCTTCTTGGCGGTTCTGATCGCATCGGTCTCGGAGTCCAGGCCCAACTCGATCAGATGCGAGGAGGCTGCGAGGGCTGCAGATGGATCCGGCAGCGTCAGCACGAGCCATTCCGCCCGGTATTCGCGTTCAGCGCCGCGCGTCGTGCGGTAACCGATGACGACCCAGTCGCCGTCCGGTGGAAGCGATCGCAACATCGGGCGAACGGTGAGGCGGTTCAGAGCCCGAGCGTGACGGGCGGCAGGATTGCCTCCGGGGCTGTCGGCCGCCAGTAGGTCGACCGCCCGATCGATGGGGATGCCGTTCCAGCGCGTCACCTCCGCACCGACGCGGAGAGTCGGATGCTTGAAGCCGGGGACGGTGCTGGAGACGATGTATTGCCGCACACCGCCGGGTCGCGGATCGCATTCCTCGATCATGAACGGCAGGTAGGCCACGGCGCTGTCGAACGGCGACGGCAACTCGAAGCGTGTGTGAAAATCGCGCACCGAGGTGAATATCTCGATCAATTCGCGATAAAGAGCGATGTCATCCTCGAATTGCGGCAATTGATTGAGCAGGAGCTTCAGCCGTTGAACGGGATCGACGGCATACATTGCCCGCTTCTGCAGGAGGTGCACGTAGAAACCGTCAAGCAGTATGAGCGCCTGTTCGACGAGGCAGCGACGCTCGGCCGACTTAAGCTGCCTACCTTTTGTCGGCGCGGGACAAGAAAGCCGGCAGCTGCACTGAGCACCGGAGAATTGTTCTGACCGCCGGGTGGCTCTTGCTGATGAAGTGCGGCGCTTTTGGCATGCTTTGCGTCAACTGAGGCGTCCCTGCGATCTCGGGCCGGGCTGTATTGTTGGGAAGTGGTGCGGAAACGCTGATCTGACTAATCCGGCTAGGTCGCGCCCTTGGATGAAAGGAGAGGACGAATCAAGCTCCTCCATTGGGACTCAAGAATCTTTGAGGGTACGATGATATCTTAATTCCATCGCGCTGGGTCTCCCGGATTGCGAACCATCGGCACGAGGGGCGTCTCCGCGTATAGTTTGAAGAAAACAGGATACCTGCCTCTCTTGCGGTTTGCGACTGGCTCGCAATTCTCTATGAGAAACTGAACAAACGAGCCAGCCAAAGCGTAGGTAATAAAAAATCGCTGCAGTTCTGTTGGCCGATTCTGAAAGTTAGATCGTCTGGAGTGGGTATTTTGTCGAGACTTTCAATGTTGATCTTTTTCGAATCGTCGACGCCGGTAAAGGGGCCGGCTTCTGTTTCGAGCAATTGCGCTACAAGCTGATGTAAGCCCGTTTTTGAAGTTTGGAAAGGCAGGATTGGGCGCCACGCATTGATGAAGATGGACCGCCAAGCCTTCGGCGAGCATTCGATTTGCGTTGGGAAAAAATACATGGACGAGCTCGTGCGCGACCGCGGCCTCCCCGGCGGCTACTCTGTTCGCGGGAAACTCCCATCCGGCCCCTTTGGGCCGACCACGCAGGTACAAGGGCTCGCGAAAATTTGTACTCCTCGGAAATGAATACGTGAAAAGGCTTGTTGGGTTGGTATGTTCCGGATGCCTGCACAGTGAGCAATTCGCTGTTCTTGCGTATCCAGCCGCTCTCGATGAACCATTTCTTGACTGCGCAAATCTGGGCGTAGAATTCGTCCTCGAACAGCCGTTGTTGATCCGCGGAGACGCTGGGGTAGATGCCGGGATTTCGAGGTTTTCCGCGCGCCGCTCCATGGAATTCAAACGTTGCGCAGCCATGATCATTTTCCGCGACGGGCCGAAGCTGTGAGGCCGGCTTTTCTTCGGCGTGCTACCCATCAGACGTCCCCTGATTGCAGGCGTCGGCAAAAAATCAAGGCGACAAGTCGTCAGTTGCGCCCAAGTCGGTTCCATTCACAGGCCACCAAGATAATTACTGTTAGATTAGCATCAAAGCGATCTCGTCGTCATCATCTGTTCGCGGCCAGAGTCTGTGGGCTGAACGAGAAACCGCGTTCGATCTTGCGGACGTGAGCGCTCTTGCGGACGTGACTGCTCTTGCTGCGGCGAACTGACGGGCTGCTGGTCATCAGAACGCTCCGGCGCGGAAGCGGATGGCAAGTCCGTCAGATCGGCGCGGTTCTCGCTGCGCCGGAAGACCGCGCATTCAGGCGGGGCGGGGCCCGAGGCATCAGCGCTTCGATCGCGCCGAGCAATTCCCCCGAAGGTGGCGATGAGAATTGGTCGTCTCGGGACGTGATTGGTTCATGTTGTTCGCGATCCGGCTCAAAGTGGCAGGTCGCTTGTCACGGTCGTTTCGGAGTGGTGCTCGATGACCGGCCAATGAAATTTGGAAGCGGTCGAGAGCAGCAGAAAGAGCGTGCCGTCGAGCGATCGACTAGCCTCACACGGCTTCACTCGCCGCTTTTCGGATGGACCCCGTGTCCCCAGCAAGTGGGGCGCGGCTGCTCCTTCAAAATGCTTGAAGCAAGAATCACATCTCCGGGCTCTTCGCGATCAATTCCGTGAGCACCACGATGCTGCGGCGCAGCTTGTCGCTGGGAAGCTTGGCGAAGGCCTTGAGCATCTGCACCGCATAGGGCGAGATCAAGAGGTCGGTCACCACCGGGCCGGCGACCGGGCCGTCGCTGCCGGCCGCGGAATTGTCGAAGAAGTGGCTGATTGGAACCTTCAGGATGCCGGCGATCTTCGACAGGCGGCTCGATCCGACCCGGTTGGCGCCTTTCTCGTATTTCTGAATCTGCTGAAAGGTGACGCCGACCGCATTGCCCAACTCGGTCTGGGAAATGCCTTTCGCCATGCGAAAGATGCGAATGTTCTGCCCGACGAGCTTGTCGACGGGTTCAATTCTCTTTGCCATTTGATTCGCCTATGCAAGTCGTAAAAGGGAAAGTTGCATAGATGATTATCTATCACCCTTCAGAATGGGTCAATGCAAAAAAGGCGGTGGCGAGCCGGGACCCGCGATCTCTTCGGCCAGAATGGCGGCCGCCGGGGCGGAGAGGGTCATGTCCCCGTTGGCGGCGATCTGGACGCTCACCGAGCCGGGCGCGTCCTTCACCAGCATCAGGAACGCGTGCAAGGTCGCCCGCACCTGCTCAGGCAGTCCGACGAACTGGCGCATCACGTCCGCCAGCTCGTGCTCGGCGCTCCAATAGTAGAGCTCGATCAGGCGCGCCGGATGCGGGCATTCCTCGACGATACGCTGCAGCACGACTTGCGGCTGGTCCGGTTGATCCGTCATGTCGCCACCCGTTCGTCATCATGCACCGGAACGCAGGCCGGAGCGTCATGGAGCTCGTGTGGGGCGCTTGTCGCCAGCTCGAGGCTGGCCATCCGCAGCAGCAGCACGAAGGCCGGCAAGCGCAGCTCCGTACCTTCGGCGATCGCATAGTCGAGCAGCATCGCGAGCAACTCGGT
Organism: uncultured Alphaproteobacteria bacterium; assembly: GCA_963744275.1. Classification (GTDB taxonomy): domain Bacteria; phylum Pseudomonadota; class Alphaproteobacteria; order Rhizobiales; family Xanthobacteraceae; genus VAZQ01. The sequence continues at coordinate 14,150 of CAVUSX010000002.1, read as the reverse complement.
CGCGCTCGGATTGGAGACTGACGTGTCACAGGTCGTATTTTCCAGCATCGCCCATCCTCCGGCTTGAAAATGCGCCAACTTACCGCTGAGGACGGCCTTCTTCTCGCGCGTCCGCGTCCGCCCGGATGGTCCGAAGCCGTGAGCCGATGCGCAGATTTTGATTGCCGTGCCCCATTGCCTTGCCCCGATCGTCGCGAATCGGATGCAACAGGTAAATCAGCCATAGGTCTTGCGGCCCGGCCGATCAAAAAGCCGCAATCTCTTCAAATAGACGTTATATATCAATTGGTTACGCGTTCGCTGCCGGTTTCGCCGCCGTCGGTACTTTGGTCCTGGGATATACGTACGTAATTCTAACTATTGAAGAATCCGCGCTCGGGCCGAAGCCCCGCCGGCTGGCGGCGGTCGCGTGCTCGACGGCGCGATCGGCTGCCACGCCCCCGCCACGTGCGCCCGGCTCTCGCCAGCGGCCTCCCGATATCGCCCCCGGCGGACGCCGCAGCGCGCCATTGTTTCGCCCCCCTCCCGAAAATCGGGCTTGGAAAGCCGGCGGACCTGCCATAAATGTGCGCTCCCGGCTCGGATGCGAGCAGCCTGCCGCGCGACCCGATTGCGATACTCCGGGGCGGGCGGTCTGGCCGAGTGTCTGAATGCCTCGGCGGCGGAGTAGCTCAGTTGGTTAGAGCAGCGGAATCATAATCCGCGTGTCGGCGGTTCAAATCCGTCCTCCGCTACCAAGCAACCCATTGATGAGCAAAGTTATTTCTGGGCGCGATCGGGCTCGAAACCCGAGAACCGCATGACTTGCGGTGAGCGTGCAGCACGGCCACACAGCGGATAGGGCCGGATGTAGTCACGTGGTATGCTCACCGCACACTTTAGCGGAACAATTGGATGCCCGTGGCCTTCCTCGCAGTTGTGGGTGGCGGAGCGGTGTTGGCAGGCTGCAGCTCCGACGCGGGCCCGGGCGCGGTCTCGACCGGCCCGGACACCTACACGATGACGGAAAAGTTCGCTCCGGTCGGGGTCGACGCGGAGGACGCCGAGCGCGACACGCTGTTCAAGGCCAATCAATTTTGCGTGGAAAAGGGGCGACAGTTCGCACAAGTCACAAAGAACCTGTCGGGAAATCCAGCGAACCAATACGGCCCGAACGAGTTCACGCTCACCTTCAAATGCCTGTTGCCGTCTGACCCCGCCGTTGTCGCCTATCCGGTCCAGCAGCCCAACCAACAGCCCGCCCCCGCGCGATGAGGCGTGTGCTGGAATCCCGGAAAGAGATCCATTGATGGCGAAGTCGTCTCGGGGCGCGACCCGGCTCAATACCTGACCAGCATCCCCACATAGAGCCGGTAGGCATCGAGCGTCGCGTCGCTGCTGCGCTCGCGGCTCCATTCGATGAAGCCGTAGCTGGCGGGCAGGTCATCGCGCGCCGGCGTGAAGTTGTAGCGCGCGCCGCCGCCGAAATTGATCGCCCGTATGCTGCCGAGCTCGAGCGCGGTCGGCAATTCGAGATCGCGCTCGCCGTCGGCCAGGAACAGATACGGCGTGATCGTGACGCTGCCGGCCTCCATGATCGGTTGGGTGAACGCGCGGCCGAGCTCGCCGCGCGCCACGTAGCCGCGATCGCCGATCAGCTCGCCGGCCGTGAAGCCCGACAGCGCCTTGGCGCCGGTGATGTCGAACTGCTCGGCACTCAGCAATGCGTGATTGAAGGAATATTGCGCGGAAGCCGCAATGTCGGCGAAGAAATCATTGGGCAGGGCCTGGTTCACCTCGGCGTGGCCGTCGACCTTGTCGAACACGTCGTCGGCGCCCTGGCGCGACAGCGGCAGCAGCGCAGTGGCGTTGGCGGCCGAGCGCGCCCCGAACGCGTCGAGCCCGCGCGAATAGTTGGCCCCATATGTCCAGGTCGTGCCGGTTTCGCGCCAGCGCCAAATTCCGTCCGCGCCGGCGCGCAGCACCCGCAGCCGGTCGAGGCTGAGCGGCAGCGCCGGATCGGTCACCAGCTCGCTGTTCATTTCGTCGGTCGCCTCGTAGCGGCCGTTGAGGGTGAGCTCGTAGTCGCGGCGCTTGAGCACCTCATAGGACAGCTTGACGTGAGCCTGCTGGAACAGCCCCTGGGTGGCGAGCGAGGGATCGACCCGCGGCGTCGTGCGGCCGTCGGTCGCGTACAGCTCCAAGAGCCAGCCATGGATCCCGATCGGCACCATGTAGGTTCCGCTCAAATAGCGCCGGGTCGGGTTGCGTGAGCCCCAGTCGCGGTCCGGCAGGCCGGCGGCCGAGACGGTGAGCTGGTCGCCCTGGCCGCTCGGGCTGTTGAGGCTCGCCGTGGTGACGATCTGCCCGGTGCCGAACACGGCCGGCATCGCATTGTCCGCATAGATGCTCGCCGACACCGGACGGTACTTCCCGCTCAGCACCAGCAGTGACCCGCCCACCTCCTTGCCGGCCGCGAAGGTCGAGCTCAGATCGAGCCCGGCGGTTTCGCCCGCGATCAGCAACTGGCGCTCGAGCTCGCCCTGCGTCAGGTGATGCTGGAACAAGAGCGGCATCACCACGGCGGCGGCGCGCTCGCGCACGTGCTCCGGAACGGCGCCGGCGTCGATGCGCTCGATGAAGCCGTCGATGACCCGCAGCTTGGCGCGCGCCTTGCCTTCGATCTGCTGCGGCAGGATCACCACGCGCACCAGCGGGTAGCCGGCGCGCACATAGGCCTGCTGCAGCTTGTCGGCGAAATCGAACACGGCCGCGACCGTGATGCGTTTGCCGATCAGCGGCTTCGCGAGCAGCTTGCGCTCGCCCTTGAGCTCGTCGAACTCGCCTTCGATGTCGAAGCCGATGAGCACGAAGCTGAGCTTCTTGGCCTGTTCAGGAATCTGCGCGCCGGCCGGAACTTGCGGCAGCGAGATATGCGCGACCGAGGGCGTCGCGGGGACCACGGGCGGCCGCACTTGGCTCGCCGGCGGGACCGCTTGCGCCATAGCATGGCTGATCGCCAGTGACGCGAACGCCACCGCGACGGCCGCTGCTCGTTGCAACCCCGTCACCAACGACACCCCCAGGCGCCCCTTTAGGGCTTGTTGTGGCGAGAAGTTAGCCCCGCAGCCGGCCGCCGGATACATCGGCGGCTCCGCGGAAAGCACAATTGGGCCCGGTGTGTCTCAGAAACCACAACCTCGAGAGCCGTCCGCAGCCGCCATAGTTGACTGCAAGCAATGGCGCTCAACTGATCGGAGCGCGCCCGCGAGCTACTTCGCCGTCACCACGCCGCAGTGAGGAATCGCCGCAAGTGCCGCGTGCATTCGATGCGTCGCCAGGAGCAAGCCCTTGCATGTTAACCCTTTTTCAACTATCAGCTTTCCCCTGCTCGAGAGCAAATCTACGTTGAAGAAACGACTTTAGGAGCACGAGACTTCGTCACGCCCGCGCGCGTCGCGGGCCTCCATGTCCCTCTTCGTGACGAGCTGGATGTGGATCGTCGGGAACAGCCCGACCCTGACGTTTGCATCGTCAATCGACGCCAAAGTCGCCGATCAACGGCGGCCGACGACAGGGCTAGACAGGGCGACTGGCACAATGCGGCGGATGCAGGATGGGGCGATCCGCGCGCACGGATCGAAGACGCGGGCGGGCCGCACGCTCAGGCTGAAAAAATCGAGCCGAACTGGCTGGCGCTGGCCTGCGCGCTCGTGCTCGCCTTCGGCACCTCCGCCCCGGCCTTCGCCCAGCAGCTCCCGACCGGCGGCTCCGTCACCGCCGGCAGCGCCGCGATCGTGCAGCCCAATGCCGGCACGCTCAACATCAACCAGAGCACCAGCCAGGCCATCATCAACTGGAATTCGTTCTCGGTCGGCCGCGGCGGCACCGTCAACTTCAATCAGCCGGGCGCCACGTCCTCGACCTTGAACCGCGTCGGCGGCAACACCCCGTCCTGGATCGCCGGCACCATCAATGCCCCCGGCACGGTGCTGCTGGTCAATCCCAACGGCATCGCGATCTCGAAATCAGGCACGATCAATACCGGCTCGTTCCTGGCCTCGACGCTCGGCATCAGCGACCAGGACTACCTCAACGGCAACTACCGGTTCAACGGCAACGGGTCATCCGCGCGGGTGGTGAACAACGGCCACATCAACGTCTCCGACGGCGGCTTTGCGGCGCTGCTCGGCGGCCAGGTCGCCAACAACGGCGTGATTGCGGCCCGGCTCGGCAAGGTCGGGCTCGGGGCCGGCGAGCAGGCCACCATCGATCTGGCGGGCGACGGATTCCTCTCGGTCGCGGTGCCGTCCAATCAATTGGGGAACCTGCGCGACAGCCAGGGCCGCCCGCTCGTCTCCAACAAGGGCACCATCCTGGCCAACGGCGGCACCGTATATCTGAGCGCCGCCACCGCCGCCAATGTCCTGCGCGACGCCGTCTATGTGCCGGGCACCATCCGGGCCAACTCGGTCGGCGGCCAGAACGGCCATATCGTGATCGGCGGCGGCGCCGGCGGCAAGGTCAACATCAGCGGGCACGTCACCGCCAATGGCGGCCGCAAGGGCAGCGGCGGCACCATTGCGGTCACCGGCGCCTCGGTCAGCACCACGGGCCGGATCACCGCCAATGGACTGAGCGGCGGCAGCATCAGCGTGGCGGCCGATAATGACCTCTCGTTGTCCGGCACGCTGGCCGCCAAAGGCCGCACCGGCGCCGGTGGCGAGATCGATCTCACCGGCGCCAACATCAACGTGGTCGGCGCGCTGATCAACTCATCCGGATCGACCGGCGGCGGCGCCATAAATATCGGTGGCGGCCCGCACGCGACCGTTGCGCTCGCCGACGCGCGATCGCTCTTTATCGATGCCGGCAGCACGATCCGGGCCGACGCCACCGACAGCGGCAATGGCGGCACCATCGTGGCCTGGTCGGACGGCCTGACCACGGCGCTCGGCACCTTCATGGCGCGCGGCGGGCCCAACGGCGGCAACGGCGGCTCGATCGAGACCTCGGGTCACAGCGTCGATTTCGCCGGCATCACGGTCGACGCTTCGGCCACGCGCGGCGCGGCCGGCACCTGGCTCGTCGATCCGACCGACCTGACCGTCGACGGCAACGCCGCCAACAGCATCAGCAGCACGCTGCAGGGGGGAACCAGCGTCACCTTGCAGACCAACGCAAACGGCACGACCAGCGGGCCCGGCAACACGAGCGGCGGCCTCGGCGACATCAACATCAATTCCGGGATCACGTGGACAAACGCCGCCACGACCCTGACGTTGAGCGCCTATCATGCGCTCACGTTCAATGCCGTGATCAATGCCGGCGGCAAGATGGCTCTCAACACGGGCTTTGATCCGACCTACACCACCCTGGCATTGATGAATTTCAACCCCGGCGGAACGATCAACTTCACGTCCGGCCTGCAGACCGGAATCCTGACCATCAACGGTGCGAGCTACACGGTTGACTACAGCGGAGGTCAGCTCCACCAGATCCAGGACAACTACGCCGGGCATTATGCCGTCGGCGGCGACATCGACCTGTCGAGCAAATCCTTCAGCCTTGGCACCGTCACCGGCATCGTTACGGGATTGGGCCACCAGATCCCTCAACAACCGCTTTGCAGTATTTGATAATGTCGGGCCGACGGGCATCATCCGTGATTTCCGCATCATCAACCCCGGTTATTCCAATGCGGGCGCCGGACTCATCAATACAAACGCCGGCATCCTCGCAGATTCGTCTGTTGTGGGGACTTCAGCAATGGCGGGAGCGGATTGGTCAACACGCAGACCGGCGGGCTGATCACGAACTCGTACTTTTACGGCACCGTGTCCGGCGGCGGCAGCGGTCTTGTCGGCACGATGCAAAGCGGGGCCGTGCTCCGCAATTCCTACATGCTGGGAGGCGTGTCCGGCGGCGCCTTGGTGGGAAGCGCGCAGAACAGCACGTTTACGGATGTCTACTCTTACGCGATGCCGCTGGTGGGCACTGGTTCCGGAAATACGTTCAACAACGCCTATTACGACATAACCGCCAACGGCGGTTCGTCGCCCTACGGGACCGGGCTTACGACCGCGCAGCTCCAGGCCGGGCTACCCGCCGGGTTTGACCCCGCGATTTGGGAAATCGTTCCCGGCAAGAGCTATCCCTATCTGCTCTCGCAGTTTGCGCTGGGGTCCACGCCGCAAGTCGTGTCGGGCTTCGCCTACAACGGCCCCGGTGTGACGCCGTATGTGGGCCTCGTCAATCTCGACATCGACAGCTACAACGTCTACGACACGACCACGGCCGCAAAGAGCGGCTACTATTATTTCCTCGAGCCGGCCGGCAGCATCAATCCCTCGGGCTCACAGGTCATTGCCTATACTTTCGTAGATTTTTCGCCGCATCCTTACAGCTCGATAACGGTAGCCTCCGGCCAAACCACATCCGTATCCGGATTGGATCTTTGGCAGGGCTATCTCGGAGCACCCACATCGGCGAGCAAATTGTCGCTGACGTCCGCCGATATCGCCGCCGCGAATACGGCGGCGCAGAACGATTTCGGAGCCGGTTCCTATATTCTGGGGGGCGTCCTGTTGCGGACGACCGGCGCCTTCACGGTCGACCAGTCGCCGTCGTTGACGAGCTCGAATCTCGGCGTCGAGTCGAGCTCCGGTGACATTACCGTCGGCGTCCCGGTCAGCCTGAATGGTGGCGCTTTATCCTTGAACGCCGCCCACGATGTCTTGCTGAACACGGCCATCACGGGGGGCGGCACCCTGGTGGCGATTGGCGGCAACAACGTCACGACCTCCAATCAGGCGACAATCACGGTTGGCACCTCGACCTTGAAAGCCGGCAACGACATTACGATCAACGCCGTTGCAGCCTTGGGCAATTCGACTGTTACCGCAGGGCATGATTTCAAGGCGCTGGCGAACGTCGGTTTCGGAGGCGTCGCCTTCACGACCGGCAACGACCTCACTTTTGCGGCGAACCTGAGCTTCACCTCCTTCACGGCGAATGCCGGGGGCAATCTCAGCTTTGCCGATGCGTTCACGACCGCCGGTCTGAACGCGACCGCAGGCGGCGCCATCACCTTCGACAGCAGCTTCTCGGCCACCGGCACCGCGATCCTGACGGCCGGCACCAATATTGCTTTCGACGGCGGCCTGTCGTTCACGGCACTGACATTGAACGCCGGCAACAACATTGTTTTCAGCAACGCGTTGAACAGCGCCGGCAGCATCGTGCTCAACGCCGCCGGCAACATCACCGCGACGCAGGCGGTGAATGTCGGCGCCTTCACGCTGCAAAACGGCATTTGGAGCCAGGACAACGCCACGCTGCCGAGCTTCGCGGCCACGGATTTCCGCATCAGCGGCGGCACGTTCCTGCGCGTCGTCGGCGGATGCGGCACGCAGACCTGCGGCCCACTGGGCCAGCCCTCTCCGTATGAGATCGCCGATATTTACGGATTGCAGGGCATGGCCTCGCCCGGGCTGCTCGGCAAGAGCTTCGCGCTCACGCAGAATATCGACGCCAGCGCGACATCTTCCTGGTGGGGCGGCCAAGGCTTCTCACCGATCGGCAACGGCTCGGTGACGTGGACGGAAGCGGGCAATCCGACCGTCGGCGATACCGGCACGGCCTTTTCCGGCACTTTCAACGGCCAGGGCCATACCGTCACCAATCTCTTCATCAATCGCGGCAGCCAGGCCGATGTCGGCCTGTTCGGCAGCAATGCCGGCACCATCGAGAACCTCGGCGTCATCAACGGCAGCATCACCGGCTTCGGCAATGTCGGCGGTCTCGCCGGCAACAACTTGAGCACCGGCACGATCACGCAGTCCTACGCCTCGATGACGGTGACCGGGCAATATCTGGTCGGCGGTCTTGTCGGAACCAACCTCGGGACGATCAGCCAATCCTACGCCTTGAGCCAGGTCACCGGCAGCGGGACCAATGCCGGCGGCTTTGTCGGTGACAATCGCCAGTCCGGCGTGATCCGGGACAGCTACAGCCACAGCACAGTGACGGGCCATTCGCAGTTCGGCGGCTTCTTCGGCGAGAACGAGACCGGAAGCACGATCGCCACCTCTTATTCATCCGGCATCGTCTCCGGCGCCGGCGGCGGCTTCGGCGGGAAGGCGGACACATCGCCGATCTTCACCAACGACTATTGGGACACCGATACGTCGGGTCAACTCGTGAACGGGCTGCAAAGCGGGTCCGTCACCGGCATTTTCGCTCTGAACAATTCGCTGATGACGCAGCAGGCATCGTTCACCGCCTGGGATTTCGCCGGTACCTGGGGCAACGCCAACGACGCGAGCCTGCCTTACCTGCTCTGGCAGTTCCCCGGCGGCACGCCGCAAGTCGTCTCCGGCGTCGCATACAAGGACAGCGGCGTGACCCCGCTCGCCGGCGGCATAGTCAATATTCAGGTCAGCGGCACAGCCGTCGGCTCGGATCTCACCGGAGCCAATGGCTCCTATAACATCCTGATTCCCGGCGGGTCGATCAGCCCCGCCGGATCGAACGTGCTCGCCTATGAGCTCAAGAACGCGGCGACGGGCATCGTCAACTCCGCGAGCTTCATCTATCAGGCGACCGGCTCGCCAGTGACGATGCCCGATATCTGGGGCGGCTATCTGACCTTGGCTGATCCAAATGCCAACATTTCCAGCATCAACGCCGCCATCGCTCCCGCATGGACCGCGGCCGGCGCCGTCAGCGCCACCTTCGCCTCGACCTTGACGGCGGAACGGCCGCTGTTCACCGGCGTGTTCAATGTCGACCAATCCCCGACAATGGGGACCGGCACGCTTTTGATCTCGACGAGCACGGGGAATAACATCACCGTGACGGCGCCGTTGACGCCTGCCGGCACCACGACGCTCAGCCTCAATTCCGGCAACGACATCGTGTTCCAGCCCGGCGCCACGCTATCCGGGAGCGGTTCGATATCGCTGACGGCGGCGCGCGACATTGGCTTCGATGCGATATCGCCGTCCACGGGCGGCACGATCACGGTGACGGCGGCGCGGAATATCGCGTTTACCGCGCCCGTGACCGGCGCCGGCAACTTCACTCTGAAGGCCGGCAACGTCATCACCGACACCACGGATTTCAGCGCCGGCCTCTTCATTCTGAGTGGCGGGACCTGGAGCCAGATCTCTTCGTCGCTGCCGGCCTTCTCCGCGACCGACTTCCGCATCAACGGCGGCCTCTTCGAGCGTTTCGCCAACACCAGCCTCGCGAATATCGGCAGTTCCGGCAACCCCTATCAGATCTTCGATATCTACGGCTTGCAGGCGATCGAAATCGTCGGCTTTTCTTTTCAACAAAAACCTGAATTTCGAGCTGGTCAACAACATCGACGCGTCGGCCACCGCGACGTGGAATTCCGGCAACGGATTCGTGCCGCTCGGCGCCGGTGACTTTTTCTTCGCAATGCCCGGTGGGGGCAGCTACGGCAACAATGCCGGACCTGGCCCCGCGTTTCAGGGCACGTTCGACGGCCTGTACCACACGATCAACAACATCACCATTCATTCCGGCGCGCAGGATGTCGGCATATTCGGGAGCAACGCCGGCACTATCAACAATGTGGGCGTCGTCGGCGGCGCCATCACCGGACCGGGCTATGTCGGCGGACTGGTGGGCTTCAATTTCGGCACGATCAACAATTCGTTCACGCAAACGACGGTCACCGGCACTGTTGTCGGCGGCTTGGCCGGCGGCGATGGCTTCGCCAGCAATGCCTCCCCGGGCGTGATCAATCAGTCCTATGCCGCTTCGGACGTCGTAGCGGCACCTGGCGCACTGTTCGCAAACGGTTTCATCGGCTTGGCCGGCGGCGGCTATGGCGCCGTCCCCTCGACCAACTGGTCCGGAACGATCAAGAACAGCTACAACATACCGGCCGGCGGCGCGGGCAGCTTCGGAAGCGCTTTCTTCGTGATCTTCTGCGGCTGCGGCCCGGCGCAATTTTATGGCGCCCCCTTCACGAGCGACTTGACCTGGGGAGGCGGCGTGGCGCAATACGCCAGCGGTCTTCCCACCGGCTTCTCGCCGAGTATCTGGGGACTCGTCCCCGGCTACAGCTATCCTTATCTGCTGTGGCAGTTCCCGGCCGGCACGACGCCGCAGGCGGTGTCCGGGGCCTTTACGACCATATCCGGTGCCGGGGTGGGCGGCGCGCCCCTTGCGCTTTACATCAACGGCAGCGCGGTCAGCGGCGTCAACGGCGTCGCGGGCAACAGCACCACCTGGACCGACGGCGGCGGCAATTACTCGTTCCTGGTCCCGCAAGGCACCATCGGGGCGTCGAGCGAGGTCCTCGTTTACGCGCCGACGTTGACCACCACCGGCGCCGCGAGCTTCGTTCAGACCAGCGGCAACGTCTCCAACAACAATCTTTATTCGACCTATCTCGGCTGGACCACGCCCGGCACGACCATTTCCGGTCTTGCCGCCGCGGAGACTGCCGCCTTCGGCAACAACGCCTCGATCCAGAGCTACGCCAACGCACTGCCGAACCTCACGATCACATCGACCAACGCCAATCCGTTCACCGTCAACCAGCCGCTGACAGAGACCGGCGCCATCGCCATCTTTGCCAACGGCATTTCGGTCTCGAGCCCCATCACGGCCGGCGGGGCGGTTTCCCTCACCGCGCTCAACGGCAGCGACGTGGACGTGACGGCGGCGATCGGCAGCACCGGCGGGTCGCTTTCTTTCACCGCCCTCAAAGGGGGCGATGTGACCGTGAGTGCGCCGCTCAGCACCGACGGTGGGGCGATTTCTCTTACCGCGGTCAACGGGGGCGATGTGAGCGTGAGTGCGCCGCTCAGCACTGACGGCGGGGCGATTTCTCTTGCCGCGGTCAACGGGGGCGATGTCACCGTGACGGTGCCGATCAACACCGCCAGCAGCTTCTCCGCCGCGGGTAGGAACGTCACGCTGCAGTCGGTGAGCTGGGCCAACGCTCCGCTGACGATTACGTCGACCGGCACCCTCAATCTCGACGGCGTTCTCACCGGCACCGGATCGAACGCGGGCGGCACGATCTCGGGAACCACGATCACGGCGCCGGCAATCAGCTGGCAGAACGGGTTGCTGGTGATCTCCGGCACCGGCGCGATCAATCTCGACGGCGTCTTGACCGGCACCGGCTCGGACGCCGGCATCTCGATCTCCGGCACGACCGTCACCGCGCCTTTGCCGATCAACTGGCAGAATGGCACCCTGGCGATCAACGCCAGCGGCGCGGTCAATCTCGACGGCGCCTTGATCGGGACCGGGACGGCGGGCGTGAGTATCAGTGGGACGACCGTCACCACCACGTCCCCCATCTATTGGCAGGCGGCTGGACTGACCATCACGGGCTCGGGCGCGGTCAATATCGAAGCCTTGATCAACGGCATCGGCCCCGGAGCCGGTGCGTCGATCACCGGCGCGAGCGTCACCACCGGCGGAATCGGCTGGGAGGCCGGCAACCTCACGCTCAAGGCCACCGCCGGCAACGTGACCGCCAACGGCGATCTGTTCGGCTGGGGCCCCGGCGCCTCGCTGACCATCAGCGGCCAGAACGTCTCGTTGCAGAGTGCCTTCTGGCAGAACGGACCGCTCAGCCTGACGGCCACGCAGTCCGTTTTCGTGAACGGCTCGCTGGACGGCGCCGGCAGCGGCGCCAGTGCGAACGTCACCGGTCAATCCGTGACCATCAACGGCGTGCTGCAATACCAGAACGGCGGCCTCAACCTGGTGGCCTCGAACGGCGACATCAATGTCGGCGGCGGGATCGACGGCGGCGGCGGCGGTGCGGGCGGCGTGATCAGCGGAAAGAACGTCACGCTCGGCGGCCTCCTCTGGGCCGGCGGCACGATGTCGACGACCGCCACCGCCGGCAACCTCACCATCAACGGCGATGTCGACGGGATGGGCAGCTCGACGACGCCGACCACCTGGAACGTCAGCGCCACCGGCACGATCGGCGTCTCCGGCGCGGTCGGCGTCCAGACGTTTAATCTCACCGCCGGCACATGGTCTCAGAACACGACCGGCTTGGCGCCGTTCTACGCCCAGTCTTTCAACCTCAACGGTGGCACGTTCACGCGCTTCGCGGGCGGCGACGGGTCTCTCGGCAATCCCTACGTCATCGTCGACATCTACGGCTTGCAGGGTCTGGTAACGACCCCGTCCCTGTGGGACAACGCGAGCACGACCGACAGCGCCGAGAACTTCGTGCTCGGCGCCAATATCGAGGCCGGCATCACGTCGGGCTGGAACGGCGGCGCCGGTTTCATCCCGATCGGCAACGCGGCCCAGCTGTTCGAGGGCAACCTCAACGGCCAGAATTTCGAGATCAACGGCCTGACCATCAACCGGCCTGGCACCGACAATATCGGCCTGATCGGGGCCGCCAATTCCGCCTTCGGCATCCTGCAGAACCTGCATCTGACCAGCGTCAACATCACCGGCAATAACAATGTCGGCGCCGCCGTCGGTCAGGGCGGCATCACGATCCGCAACGTCAACGTCACCGGCAATGTCACCGGCGAGGGCAATAATGTCGGCGGCGTGAGCGGCTGGGCGTTTGCGGGCGCCGGCTTCGACGAGTCCGGGTTCTTCCTGGACAGCTTCAGCGGCAACGTTGCGGCCGGTACGCCGGAATTCGTCGAGATCAGCCCGACGGACTTCCAAGGAACCCCCGGCGCCGGCACCGGCGGCGCCAATGTGGGCGGCCTGGTCGGTCTGACCACGGTGTCGGTCATCCGCAGCTATGCGCTCGGCACGGTGACGAGCCAGGGCCTGAACTCGGTCAATATCGGCGGCCTGATCGGCTGGCTGCAATCGACCAGCACCGACATCAGCAACAATGCCTCGGTCATCGACTCGATGGCGGCCGTCAACGTGGTCGCGCTCGGAAACGGGTTGGGTGCGGTGTTCCCGGGCTTCTACGGCGCAATGATGGTCGGCGGCCTGATCGGCCAGAACGGCAATATCGGAAACGACTTCAACTTCCACGTCGGCAGCAATCAGCGCCAGATCGGCGGCGCGGTGACATCGTCATTCTCGACCGGATCGGTGACGGCGGCGGGCAATCCGGTCGGCGGCCTGATCGGCTACAATGCCGGTACCATCAGCAACTCCTGGTCGAGCGCGAGCGTCACCATCCAGGGAGAGGGCCAGGATCCGGAAAACGGCGCGATGACCGGCGTGGGCCGCTTCGGCTCCAACGTCGGCAGCATCAGCCAGTCCTGGGCGACCGGTGCGGTGAACAACAGGCCGGAGGCTTTACCGGCGGCCTGGTCGGCCAGCACGGCGCCCCCGGCGCGAGCGAGAGCGTGCTCAACATCGGAAGCGCCTCGATTTCCAATTCCTACGCCACCGGTTCAGTCAATGGCGATGGCTTCGTCGGTGGCTTCATCGGCGGGATCGGATCGCCGCGACCGTGACCAACAGCTATTCGATCGGCAACGTCAGCGGGCAGGGCAGCCATCGGGAAGAATTCATCGGCTTTGACGACAACAACACCCTCGGCACCATCACCAATAACCTCTTTTTTCAGAACACATCCATAGGCGTTGGCGACGTCGTCCCGGGCATCAACGCCCCGCATGTTTCGGCGCTGCTGCGCGATATCGTAATGGATGTCGAACAGGCGGCGCGAAGTCTTTATCGTCGCCAGGCTTGATCCAGTCCAGCCGGTGTTCGTCGCCGATGATGCCGCGTTGGGCGAGCCTGCGGTATTGCAGGATGTTGAGGCTGATCTCGCGTTCTTCCTCGGTCGCGCGCGACAGGCGGCCGCCCGGCATCGTCGACGCGACATTCTGCGCTCTCACGTTTTGCAGGCGCACGCGTTCAGTCCACTTGTACATGCCGGCGAGCAAGTGCCGGCGCCGACGGCGACCAGCACCACCGCAACAATGAGCGGGGTCTGGAGTTGCTTGAAGTCGTCGCGCGTCACTGCCATCAGATTTTCCTTGCCACGCGCACCGCGAACAGCGAAGCCTGTTGCGTCGGATCGGTCGTCACCCCGCCCGACAGTTTCGCGCCGGAGCGGGTATCGAACGGCAGCTTGACGAGATCGACCCGCGTTCCCGGAATTTTTTTCAGGCCTTCGGCGAAGTGGTCGACATAATCGTACATGCCGCGGTAATCGATTCGAT
>CAVUSX010000001.1:0-122725 GCA_963744275.1 uncultured Alphaproteobacteria bacterium | reverse complement strand
GCGACGTTCGGCATCGAGGAACGCGTTGCGTTATTGCTACGCTTCGAGACGGCCAGACGATGAAGGTGAGCTAACAAGTGACACATTCGGTTCTAGTTACTGGATCGTCAGGTTTTGTTGGACGATGGGTCGTCGCGGCGCTTTCTAGTGCGGGCTATCATGTTATAGCGGCATCTCGCAATCCGCCTGTGGTTGGTGCTGCTCATCGTGTTCAGGTCGCTCGTCTTCCGGATCTGCAGGAAAAGATCAATTGGGACTTGCTACTTGTCAACGTGGACTATGTCGTGCATCTTGCCGGTGTCGCACACAGAGGTGCAGCCGTTTCCGATGACGGATATGACCGCATTAATCATTTGGCGGTGGCGGATCTAGCCTCCGCGGCCGAGAGAGCGGGCGTGGCCCGGCTCGTATTCATATCCTCCATCTTTAGTCAAAGCGGCGCATCTTCTGATCATGTGCTGAGCGAGGCTGATGAGCCGCGCCCCACCACGGCATATGGCCGATCAAAGTTGGCCGCCGAGGTTGCGTTGCGCGTCTCCAAAGTTCCCGCACACTATTTTTCGGCCGGTGCTCATGTATGGGCCAAACGCGCGGGCAAACATGGGCAGGCTTGTCAGGCTCGCTACGTCGCCATGGCCTCTCCCATTCGGTGCCTTGACCGGACGCCGCTCGCTTCTCGCGGTTGATAATTTGGCTGGCGCAATCGGATTTTCCCTGAAATCACCGGCGACCAGAAATGAGACCTATGTCATCGCAGATCTAGAGGCGCTGACTTTGCCGGAAATCATCGCCGTACTGCGGCAGGCGATCAACCGCCCGCCGCGCCTTATTCCTATTCCGCAGCGGCCTCTGTCCAGTACGCTTCGGATGATTGGACAGGGTGATCTGTGGCAGCGTATCGGTGGTTCTCTCGTGGCTAATCCCGCCAAACTGATCGCTGCGGGCTGGCGACCGGCTGTCGGCACACTCGAGGGTCTCGCTAACATGATGCGCGCGACCATCTCCGGTGGAAATTGAGAGGCGAGGTAACAGGCGGCGGCGTGTCGAACGGTCGAGGTGCCCCTCGTGCAACCGCTGATGCCGCAGTGTATGCCTGGACTATTTGTAGGGTGGCGTTCATTCTGGAGCTATCGTGAAAGTATTGGATTATGCTCTTTAACACCCCTGAATTCATTTTCGTTTTCCTGCCCGCGGCGCTCGTGCTTCACTTTTCGCTGGCCCGTCGAAGCGCAGACGCCGCAATCCTCGGCACCACAATATCGTCGCTTGTGTTCTACGGATGGTGGAATCCTCCGTTCGTCGTGTTGCCGATTTTGTCGATCTGTGCCAATTACCTGCTTGCGAAAAGGATGGTTGCTGCAGACAAGGAGATGAACCGGCGGTTGCTCATTGCTGGAATTCTCGCCAATTTGCTCGTTCTCATCTATTTCAAATATGCTGGATTTTTGATCTCCGTCGTTGGCGGACATGCACCACATCCGCCGAATGTGCCGCTCGCCCTGTCGTTTACGACGTTCGTCCAGATCGCATTCCTCGTCGACGTTTACCGAAGGCGCATTCCACTCGACTTCCGGCGCTATGCGTTGTTCGTCGCATTCTTTCCGCATCTGATCGCCGGACCGATCGTGCGGTGGACCAGTCTGGGTCGCCAGCTTGGCGATCCGGAACGCTATCGCGTCAATTGGGAGAATGTTGCGCTCGGCCTCACGATTTTCACCTTTGGGCTTATGAAAAAAGTGGTGCTAGCGGATTTATTGGCGGAGCATGTCAGTGGTGTGTTCGATGCCGCGACTCGCGGCGAAGCGGTGACTGCCTTCGCGGCCTGGGCCGGAAGTACCGCTTTTGTCGCTCAGATCTATTTCGATTTTTCGGGTTATTCTGAAATGGCAATCGGTCTTGGCCTCTTGTTCAACTACAAGCTTCCGATCAATTTTGCGGCACCATTGCGCTCGGTCAGTTTGTTCGACCTATGGCGGCGATGGCACATCACCCTCTCGCGATTCATGCGTGATTTTGTCTACATTCCACTTGGCTTCAACCACCCTGGAGCGTTGCGAAAGTCGTTGAACCTGATGATCACGATGGTTCTGGGGGGACTTTGGCATGGTGCCAGCTGGACGTTCATCGCCTGGGGTGCATT
Organism: uncultured Alphaproteobacteria bacterium; assembly: GCA_963744275.1. Taxonomy (GTDB): domain Bacteria; phylum Pseudomonadota; class Alphaproteobacteria; order Rhizobiales; family Xanthobacteraceae; genus VAZQ01. Next base: position 120,585 of record CAVUSX010000001.1, on the reverse strand, counting down.
TCATGGCGTTCTTCTATTGATCAATGTCGCATGGCGAGAATTTCGCGGCCCCGGCCGACCGGGTCCCGCGGGCCGCCTGACAGGGTGGGTTTTGACGTTTGGCTCCTTCGTCGTTGGAGCGGTATTCTTTCGTTCCGCCGATATTCATGGGGCCTGGCATATGTTCACTGCGATGGCGGGTTTTGGCGATGCCGCGGTCGCGGAACACCATTTTCAAGTGGACGATTGGATGATCCGCCATGGTTATGTTTCTGACGAATTGGTCCGCGTGTGGCTGGGCGCCACGTGGTCGGTGGTCGGCACTCTCTGGACCGCAGCAGCGCTTTTCATAGTTTTGGCCGTGCCGGATACGATGGAGATCACGGGATATCGGGAGGGCGACGCCCAGTCCGATTGGCGGCGACCGGCCGGATTTCTTGCATGGCGGCCGTCGCCCGTTTCGCTCGCTATCGTGACGATGATGTTCATCGTTGTCTTTTTGAATGTCGGTCGGGTGAACGAATTCCTGTATTACCAGTTCTGATGGGTGGATCGATGCAAGCACGGGTGTATGCGACCACGCTTTCGGCTTCGGCTCTGACTTTGTTTCTCGCGGTTGCCGGCACGAACCTCGTGATTGATCCGATGGGAGTCTTCGGCACGAAGCTCCTGCCGCGATCGCTCAATTCCAACGATCGCTACGCGAAGTTTACCGAATTTCAATCGCAGGCAGACCGATTTGAGGGGTTACTCTTTCGGATCGTCGCGGTCGTTTGCCATCCCGCGCGATGAGCTATCGCGACACTCCTCGGGGGTGCTATTCGCGAATTTCGGCGTCGTGGGGGGACGCTTACGGATCATTTGGCAGTCTTAAAGTATGTCCTGCGCGAAAAGGCCGCAAAAGGCGGGAGAATCAAGGCGATCTTTATCCTCCTGGATCCGGATGCATTCGGCCGACGGCCGTTTACCGACGAAAGCCTGGCATTTGCCATGCCGCCAGCGTTGTCGGGGGAGAACTCGATTAGGTTTTGGTGGAGGAACTTAGTGGCGATCCAATTCGGTGTCTGGCGCAGCGCCCTGCGGGAGGTGATGGGCATGCGCCAACCTGTCGGGCCTTCCAGTATCCGGCAACAATCCGGCAATGTCATGTGGAGAGTTGTTGGGAGCGCAAGCCCTAGCGTCGCAAACGGACAAACGATGACTTAGATTACGCCATCTCCAGCCAACGCGCCTATTGCGGAAAAGGTTACAGAAAGGCCCCTTTACCGGCAGCACCTCGAGCTTTGGCGGAATTTCGTAACGCTTTGTCGTGAAAACGGGATCGAATTGCTGGTTGCGATCAGCCCACTTAGCCAGACGGTCGCGTCCGAGTATGATCCGGTCGATCTTCGATGGCGGTTGATGATGTCAATCGTCTGGCCCCGGTTTGGGACTTCACTAACGATAGCTGGGTTTCAAACAACCCAGTGTTGTGGAGCGACGTCAGCCACTTTGGGCCGGAGGTTGGACGGATGATACTGGAAAGAATATTTGGAGACCAAACACCGCCGGAATGGGAGAATTTTGGTCGCCTTCTGAAGCGATGAGATATCGCTACGGATGGAGATAGCTTTTTACTCCAGCGATGTACCCCACAAGTAAATCTAATCGCGGGTTCAGGCCCGGGGCCGTCGAGGCGGCCGTTCTCAAGGTCGTCGAATTTGGGAGCGGTCGCGGCGGCCATTGCTGCAGAAGCGGAAGTAAGCCAGCAGCGCGTCAGGTTCGCGAAGCGCTCGGACGCGATCTCGAAGCGGCGCGGTATTTTCGGCGGATCGTGCCTTCCGCCAGTACGCCGCCGATCCTGCCAGCCGTCTGATCGCAGGCGAACTGGAGACGCGTTGGAACAAGGCGCCGGGCCGTGTCACCGAGGTCGAGGCGAAGATCGCAGAGCGTGACGCGGTCGCGCCGTTGCGGGCGGAGGCAGCACCGCTCGCCTTCACCACTCTGGCCAGTGATCTCAGGGCCGTCGGGACAGCTTCGACGGCCGATGCGTGGCTCGAGAAGCGCATCGTCCACACCCTGATCCGCAAGGTGATCGCCGATATCGACGATGAGGCCGCCGAGATCGTCCCCATGACCCACTGGATGGGTGGCGTCATACCGATCTTCACCTGTCCGCGTCGGCGAAAGGGTCAACGCAACAGCACCTCACCCGACATTATCACGGCGGTCCGGCACCTCGTGCTGATCGCCAGTGACGATTGGTAAGTTCCCCGCCTGTTCGGGCGAGGCGGAAGTTGTGTGTGAACCGAGTTGAATGAGCAAGAAACGCAGATGCCTCCATCCATCCGACCAAGTGCGAAGGTGCGGGGCTCGCGAGCGCCCATCCTTTTTCAGGGTGGTGGGTACTTCTGCAATGTTGTAGCCGGCAAGCGCTGACCGGACCACCATTTCAGTGGCAAATTCCATGCCGGTCGCCATGAGCTTAAGTGCGAGGATGCGGTCGCGGACGCAGCCCCGCAGACCACAATTGAAATCCCCGATCTTGACTGCGAAAAACAGCCTGCCAAGAAAGCTGATGACCGGATTGCCGAGGAATTTGTGCAAGGGAGGCATGGCCCCTGGCGCGATGCCGCCGCGAAACCGATTGCCGATGACGAGATCGGTGCCCGCTCGAAGCTCTTCCAGAAACGGCATCAGGCCCAGGAAGTCGTAGGAATCATCCGCATCCGCCATGATAACGAATCGTCCGCGAGCTGCCACGATTCCCGCTAGCAGCGCTGCTCCGTAGCCTCGCCGTTCCACGAGAACAACCCGGGCACCTTCTGCCTCGGCAATAGTACGTGAACAATCGGTGCTGATATTGTCGGCAACCACGACCTCGCCGTCCACGCCGGACAACTCTAGAAAGCGACGAGCCTTGCGGATGCAGGAGGCCAGAGTTTCCGCTTCGTTCAGGCACGGCATTAGGATCGAAAGCTCAACGGCGTCGTTTGATGCAGCATTCATGATAGAGGCAGCAGTCCTTGAACTCGGAGAAAGCCCGGGCGGAAAGCCGCACACACTAATTGCTGGAAATGCGACTCGTCCAGACCAATACAGTGTTTCCTGCGAGGGCGACATGTGGCAGGGTCTCGGCGGGTCGCTCATTGCAAATCCCGCCAAGCTGGTCGCTGCGGGTTGGCGGCTGGCGCTTGGCACGCGCGAAGGTCTTTCCGCCATGAAGCGGGCGCCCCTGGACTGATGATGGGAGCTTGAGCCGCCGGGCCGAGGGCGTGGCGTCGTCTATTTCGGTTGCGGCCGCATGGATTGAGCGATGAGCGACTTCCCGAGCGACCAGATCGGGCCCGGCACACGATGGCTCTCGGCGATGACGGCGTCGAACGAGTTGATGATCCAGTCGCAATCCGCATCCGAAATCGTAAGCGAAGGCAGCAGCTTGATGGTGTGGCTGGCGTGGCCGGCGACCTGGGTCAGAATCTTGTGATCCTTGAACAACGGAATCGTAATGAGCTGGCAGAACAGCCCCTTGCTCGCGGCCTCGAGCAGGTTCCAGGAGGCCTTGAGCTTGAATGAGTGCGGATGCCCGAACTCGATCCCGATCATGAGGCCTTTGCCCCGAACGTCGTGGACGAGCTCGTAGCGCTCGGCCATCGCCGCAAACGCCCGCAGCAGCCGCTCTCCGGTCCTTGCCGCTTTATCGATCAGCCTTCCGACGCGAGCACCTCGAGCGTTGCGATGCCGGCCGCCATCGCGAGGTCGTTCTTGCCGAATGTGGAGCCGTGCACGACCGCGCGTTCCATGCGGTCGAACACCTTGTCGAAGACCTGCTTGCGGGTGAGCACGGCGCCGACCGGAACGTGGCCGCCGGAGAGCGCCTTGGCGATGAGAATCATGTCCGGCTCGACGTTCCAGTGCTCGACGGCAAGGAAACGGCCGGTACGTCCGAGGCCGGTCTGAATCTCGTCGACGACGAACAACGTCCCGTGCCGGCGGCACAGCTCGGCAGCGCCTTTCGAGATAATCCGCCGCCGGCAAGTTGACGCCCTTGCCCTGGATCGGTTCGACCACGAAGGCAGCGACGGTGCGCCCGTGCAGAGCCTTCTCGAGGGCGCCGAGGTCATTAAACGGAATGCGCACGCAATCGGGCAGCAGCGGCTCGAAGCGGCTGCGAAATATCGCATCGTCGGTGAGCGACAGAGCCCCGTATGACAATCCGTGGAACGCGTGCTCGCAGGAGACGATGCCGGGACGGCCGGTGGCCGCGCGCGCAAGCTTGATGGCTGCCTCGACGGCTTCGGCGCCCGAGTTGGTGAAGCAAACCTTGTCGAGATAGGGTGCCAGCGCCAGCAGCCGCTCGGCCAGGATGCCGGCCAGGGTCGAGACATCCATTTGCACGAGGTTGGGAAGCTCGCTGTCGAGGACGCTCTTGAGCGCCGCCTGGACAGTCGGATGATTGCGGCCCAAGGCGAACACCCCGAATCCGCTCAGCAGATCGAGATAGCGAGTGCCCTGTCGATCATAGAGATACGGCCCCTGGCCCCGGCAGAAGCCGACATCGTAGCCGATCGTCTTGAGCACCCGAACCATCTGTTCGTTGAGATGGCGGCTGTGCATCGCATAGCGATCGGCTTCGCGTTGCGCAAACAACGCCCCCATATCCATGGTGGGCGGTACGCTGGGGCGGTCGGCGGCCATTGTGCGCATGGGCCGCGAGGCCTCATGCGTCCGGTCATCTGCAAGTGTCATCTGCCTGTCGCCCCGAATTCAAACTCGACCAAAATTATACGATTTTTATGTTGGGCGTAAACCGGTAATAGCCCATAACCCGCTGCTATTGGATGTATTGCTGCGGTTGGTCTGCGACCATGGCGGGAGTCGCCTACGGCCGGCGCACCCCTTGCACCCCTATCTCAGGTCGCACCCCGGACCGCGATACCGTTCAGGGCCCCTTTGATCCAACCAGCGTCGCCGGCGCGAGGTCGCAATGGTAGCGCGCAACGTCGGACATCTTCAGTGGACCGGCGTGTCTTGGCGGAGCCATGATGCGCGATTGTGCGGCCCTACGGGACTTTCGGAGCGGAAACCAGGGAAATGCCTGCCGGGCATCTTTGCCGGAGAACCATAAATTATGAATTGATAACAATGGCTTGTCCCGGCAGCCGAGAGTCTAGCGCGAAGCCCCCTGAGCCCGGGTGGCACGACAGCGCGCCGCTGTAACCCTTTGAGTCAAAACGTGTCCCCACCTGTCCGGATGTTGGCGTCGCCAATTCGCCGGCGGTCGTGATAGGGTGCCGGGGAGGGGGAATTGATTCGATCATGGTGCATTCCGCGAGAGCTGGGGCAGGCGGTGAGTTGCGTTTGGGCGTTGTGGGCGTCGGCGTCATGGGCGCCAATCATGCGCGCGTTCTGGCCGATGTCGCCGGTGTCAAGCTGGTCGGGATCGCCGATTCGGACCCCAAGCAGCGCGAACTGGTCGCGCAAGCGGTAGGCTGCGCCGGCTACGCCGACGTCGACGCTTTGATCGCTGGCGGCGTCGATGCCGTGACCATCGCGGCGCCCACCCACCTCCACCACGATCTCGCACTCACCTGCATCCGCCATGGCGTTCACATCCTGGTGGAGAAGCCGATCGCCCCCTCGGTGGAGGAGGGCCGCGTCATCATCACCGCCGCGCAGCGCGCCGGCGTCACGCTCATGATCGGCCATGTCGAGCGCTTCAATCCCGCGGTCGAGGCGATCAAGGTCGCGATCCGTGACGAGGACATCCTCTCGATCGCGATCACCCGCGTCGGCCCGTTTCCGCCGCGCATGTCGAATGTGGGCGTGGTCATCGACCTCGCGGTGCATGACATCGATCTGATCCGCTGGTTCACGGATTCCGACATCGTGGAGGTCCAACCGCAACTTTCCAACGCCGTCGCCGAGCGCGAAGACATCGCTTTGCTGCAGTTCCGCACCGCGTCGGGCGTGCTCGCGCACATCAACACCAACTGGCTCACCCCCTTCAAGGCGCGCAGCGTCACCGTGGCGACCCGGAAGAAATACATCATGGGCGACCTGTTGACGCGGCAGGTGACCGAGTGTTTCGGCTTCCAGCCCGACGGCAGCTATTCCATGCGGCACCTTTCGGTCGGCCATTCGGAACCGTTGCGGACCGAGCTGCAGGCCTTCGTCAACGCGATCCGCAGCGGTGAACGCCCGCCGGTGACCGGTGAGGAGGGTGTCGCCAGCCTGGAGATCGCGATCCGTTGCCTCGAGGGGGGCGCCGTGGCGAGCGCGGCGCCGCGGCGTCCGCGACCCCGCCGCGCCATCGGTTGATACGCTCTCGCACTTTCAGGTTGCGCCAAGAATGCGGGAGCGGATTGGCCTCCGGCCAAAGTGAAATCGTTCCCGCCCGCCTACTCGTTTGGTCCCGAAAGCCATGAACCAGCACGCCCGTACCGACACCGCCCCGATCCCGTTCATCGACGTGGCCGCGCAGCGCCGCCGGCTCGGCCGCAAGGTCGACGACGCGATCGAGCGCGTGCTCGGCCATTGCCTGTTCATCATGGGGCCGGAGGTTCACACGCTGGAGGCCGACCTTGCGGCTTTTTGCGGCGCCGGTCATGCCATCACCTGCTCGAGCGGCACCGACGCGTTGCTGCTCGTCCTCATGGCCAAGGGTGTCGGCCCCGGCGACGCCGTGATTTGTCCGGCCTTCACATTTACGGCGACCGCCGAGGTGGTGGCGCTCGCGGGCGCGGTTCCGGTTTTTGCCGACGTCGGCGCGGCGAGCTTCAATCTCGATCCGGAAAGTTGCGCCCGGGCGATCGCCACCGCGCGCAAGTGCGGATTGGCGCCGAAGGCGATCATTCCGGTCGACATGTTCGGACAACCCGCCGACCACCGGGCGGTGGCGGCCATCGCGGACGCCGAGAATATGTTCGTGCTCGACGATGCCGCCCAGGGTTTCGGCGCCACCTACCAGAACGCAAGCGTCGGTACGCTCGCGCTGGCGACCGCGACCAGCTTCTTTCCGGCGAAGCCGCTCGGCTGCTACGGCGACGGCGGCGCGGTGTTCACCGACGACGACGATCTCGCCTCGGTGATGCGAAGCCTGCGCGTGCACGGCGAGGGCCGCCACAAATACGAGAGCGTCCGCATCGGCACCAACGGCCGTTTCGACACCATCCAGGCCGCGGTGCTGATCGAGAAGCTCAAGATCTTTCCCGACGAGATCGCGGCGCGCAACCGGATCGCGCGGCGCTACGGCGAGCATCTGGCCGACGTGGCGCTGGTCCCGCATGTGGCCGAAGGCTCGACCTCGGTCTGGGCCCAATACACGATCCGCCTGCCGAGCGGCCGGCGCGAGGGCTTTGCCGCAGCCCTCAAGGCGCAGGGCATCCCGACCGCGGTCTATTATCCGATCCCGCTCAATCGCCAGGAAGCCTACCGGCATTTTCCCGTCGCCGAGGGTGGCGTGCCGGTCTGTGAGCGCCTCGCCGAGGAAGTGATCAGCCTGCCGATGCATGCCTATATCGACGAGCCGACCCAGGATCGGATCATCGCCGCGTGCCGGCAGGCCCTTGCCGGCTGACCAATCCCGGCTCGGCGCGATTGGCGCCGGCGCCGCACGTGATGCACGGATCCAGCCGATGATCGGCCGTATGTTCACCGTCGGCGGCTTGACCCTGCTCTCGCGGCTGACGGGCTTTGCCCGCGACATCCTGCTGGCGGCCGTGCTCGGCGCCGGCCCGGTCGCGGATGCGTTCTTCGTGGCCTTTCGGCTGCCCAATCATTTCCGTGCGATCTTCGCCGAAGGCGCCTTCAATGCCGCTTTCGTGCCGGCCTATGCGCGCATTCGCGAGACCGGCGGTCCGCTCGCCGCCAAGCTGTTCGCCGACCGCATCTTCACGCTCCTGATCGCGAGCCAGGTTCTGTTGCTGGCCGTCGCGCTCCTGTACACACCGGCCGTGATCTCGCTGCTGGCGCCCGGATTTGCGCAGGATTCGGAACGCTTCCAGCTGGCGGTCGAGCTCACACGCATCACCTTCCCGTATCTGCTGCTGATGACGCTGGTGACGCTCTACGGCGGCATTCTCAACGCGCTGCAGCGCTTCGCCGCCGCCGCCGCGGCACCGGTGCTGCTCAACCTCGTGATGATGGCGACGCTGGCCGTGGCGGCATCCTTCACCAGCGCCGGCCATGCGGCCGCGTGGGGCGTGCTCCTCTCCGGCGTCCTGCAGGCGCTGCTGGTCGGCGGCGACACCCTGCGCAGCGGCGTGCTGGCGGTCTTCCGCCGGCCGCGATGGGACGACGACGTCAAGCGCTTCTTCAAGGCGCTGGGACCCGCGATCATCGGCTCCGCCGGCCTGCAGATCGCGCTCTTTGCCGACACCATCATCGCGAGCTTTCTGTCCGCCGGCGCCTTGTCGGCGCTCTATTATGCGGATCGGCTCAACCAGCTGCCGATCGGGGTCATCGGCATCGCGGCCGGGACCGTGGTCCTGCCCGAGATGGCGCGCCGCATCGCGCTCGGCGACGAAGCCGGCGCCATGCAGGCGCAGAACCGCGCCATCGAGCTCACGCTGCTGCTGTCGATCCCTTGCATCGTGGCGTTTCTCCTCATTCCCGATCTCATCATGCGGGCGCTGTTCATGCGCGGCGCCTTCACGGCGGCCGATGCGGCCGCCGCCGGGCAAACGCTCGCCGCCTATGCGATCGGCCTGTTGCCGTTCGTGCTGGTGCGCAGCGTGATCGCTACCTTCCTGGCCCGCGGCGACACGGCGACGCCGGTGAAGGCGGCGCTGACCGCGGCGGTGGTCAATGTCGGCTTCAAGGCCGCGTTCTTCTACATGACCGCGCTCGCGCAAGTCGGGCTGGCGCTCGCGACCACGATCGGGGCGTGGCTCAATCTCGGCCTCGTGCTCTGGTTCGCGGCGCGGGCGGGGCGCATCGCGTTCAGCAGCGGCCTCAAGGGCTCGCTCGGCCGCCTGGCCGCGGCCGGTGTCGCGCTCGCGGTGGTGCTGCTTTTGGTCGAGGGACCGGTCGCGGCGCTGTTCGCGTCCTGGCCGCGGCTGCGCGACGAGGCGACCTTGGCCACGCTCGCCGGCATCGGTGCGGTGGTGTACGGCGGCGCGGTGATGGCGCTGTTCGGACCGCGATGGTTGGCGGCGTTGCGGCGCGCGCGTTCGACTCCATGAAACCTGTGGCGGGTTAAAGCGAACCCGCCCTACGATCGGCTCGTGCGTTCCTCCGGCACCAGCGGCAACACGAGCCGGCTGCCGCTGCGCAGGATCTCGATCTCGACCGTGCGCCCGATCTTGTCGCCGGCGAGGACGCGGATCAGATCATCCCCGCCCGTGATGGCGGTGCCGTCGAGGCGCAGGATGATGTCCCGGCTCTTGACGCCCGCCCGCTCGGCCGGGCTGCCGGTCTCCACGTTCGCGGCCAGGACCGCGCTCTCTTGGCTGAGCTCGGCGGCGTGGCGGAGCCGGCGCGGGATGGCGATCTGCTGGGCCGCGATGCCGATATAGGCGCGCCGCACGCGGCCATGCCGCACCAACTCCCCCAGCACGAAATTCGCCGTGTTCGCGGCCACCGCGAAGCAGATGCCCTGCGCCCCAACGATGACGGCGGTGTTGATCCCGACCACCTCGCCGCGCGACGACACCAGCGGGCCGCCCGAATTGCCGGGGTTGAGCGCGGCATCGGTCTGGATCACGTCGTCGATCAGCCGCCCCGAGCGCGCCCGCAAGGAACGGCCGAGCGCCGACACGACGCCGGTCGTCACCGTCGACTCGAATCCGAGCGGATTGCCGATGGCGATCACCAGCTGGCCGCGCTTGAGCAGCTTGGAATTGCCGAGCACGGCCGCCGGCAGCGTCACCGGGGCATCGATGCGCAGCAGCGCCAGATCGGTATCGGGATCATCTCCGACCACCCGCGCGGTGAGGCTGCGTCCATCCACGGTGGCGACGGTGACTTGCGGCAGGCCGCCCGCGGCGCGCCCGTTTGCGCCTTGGCCGCTCACCACATGGCTGTTGGTCAGCACCAGGCCGTCGGGCGCCACGATGACGCCGGAGCCGGTGCCGCCCGCGCGCGCGTCCTTGGCCTTCACGTCGATGCGCACCACCGCGGGGCCGACGCGGTCCACCACGTCGATCACGGCGCGCGAATAGGCATCGAGCAGGGCCTGGTCTTCGGTCGGCACCTCGGGCGCTTCGGAGAGGGGTATTGTCGGTCTGTCGAGCATGTTGTCTGACCCGGTCACGGATCCTCGGCCCCTGCAAGCCGGGCAGGGCAGGTCCTCGCATTTTGTGGGTTTTTTGACTGTAGGGGCAGATATGGTGTGCCCGGTCGCGCCCGGAAAGGGGGGCCGCGGCGGGTCTCGTCGGACGGCGCCGCACGTCCTATATGGGGGCGGCCGCCTTGTTGTCGCGGCGAATCAACGATGCGGCCTCCTCAAGGTCGCGGCACGCGCAAATGACTGCTGCGGAGATCATGTCCATCACAGTTCGCAAGTCCATCCCTGCCGCTTGGCTGATCGTGGCGGCGGCCCTCGCGGGTTGCAGCGACAGCCAGAACCGCGCCGCCGCGCCGCCGGCGCCCGCGGTGACCGTGGCCAATCCGTCCAAGCGCACCATCGTGGACCAGGACGAATATGTCGGCCGCTTCGTGGCGGTCGATTCGGTCGAGGTGCGCGCCCGCCTGAGCGGCTATCTCAGCGGCATCCACTTTCAGGACGGCCAGATGGTGAAGCAGGGCGATCTCCTCTTCACCATCGATCGGCGCCCGTTCCAGATCGTGCTCGACCAGGCGCGCGCCAATCTCGAGCTGGCGCGGGCCAACCAGGCCTTCGCCGAAGCCGATCTCGCCCGCGGGCAGGAGCTCCTGCGCAACAAGACCATCACCGAGCAGACCTTCGAGCAGCGCACCCAGGCCAAGCGGGTGGCGGACGCCTCCGTCACCGCCCAGGAGGCCCTGGTCCATTCCGCCGAGCTCGATCTCAACGAATTCACCGAGCTGCGCGCCCCGGTGGCGGGGCGGATCGGCGACCGGCGGGTGTCACTCGGCAACCTGGTGACCGGCGGGACCAGCGGCAACACCACGCTCTTGGCCACCATCGTATCGATCGATCCGATCCGGTTCGAGTTCACCTTCGACGAGGCCTCGTTTCTGCGCTACCAGCGGCTCGCCAAGGACGGCAAGGATACGGCCAGCCGCGACGGCTCGGCGCCGGTGAAGATCAAGCTGATCGACGAGCAGGATTTCGGCCACGAAGGCCGCATGGATTTCGTCGACAACGTGATCGACCGCGCCACCGGCACCATCCGGGGCCGCGCCCAGTTCGCCAATCCGGACGGCCTGTTCACCCCCGGCATGTTCGCCAACATCAGGGTGCCGGCATCGATGCCCTACGAGGCCCTGCTGGTGCCCGATGTGGCGATCGGCTCCGAGCAGGCGCGCAAATACGTATTGGTGGTCGATGCGCGAGAATGTCGTGCGCCCGAAATACGTGACGCTGGGCGACGTGTCGGGCGGGCTGCGCGTGGTCAAGGATGGCCTCGCGCCCGACGACAAGGTCGTGGTCAACGGCATCGCGCGGGTGCGGCCGGGCCAGAAGGTCACGCCGCAGGAGGAGGGCGCGCCGCCCGCTTCCGGCAAATCAGCCAACGCCGGCTGAGCCCCGACCGTGCGCATCTCGCATTTCTTCATCGACCGGCCGATCTTCGCCGCCGTGGTGTCGCTCGTCTTCGTGATCCTGGGCGGCGTCACCTTCGCGCGCCTGCCGGTCGCGCAGTATCCCGAGATCGCGCCGCCGGTGATCAACATCACCGGCCAGTTTCCGGGCGCCAGCGCCGAGACGGTGGCCGACACGGTGTCGGCGCCGATCGAGCAGCAGGTCAACGGCGCCGAGGGCATGCTCTACATCTCCTCGAACTCCACCGCCGACGGCCGTTTCGCCATCGCGGTCACCTTCGACATCGGCACCAATCTCGATATCGCGCAGGTGCAGGTGCAGAACCGGGTCTCGGCCGCGCTGCCGCGGCTGCCGCAGCAGGTGCAGCAGATCGGCGTCACGGTGGTGAAAGCCTCGCCCGACATCCTGCTGGCGGTGAACCTGTACTCGCCGGACAAGTCGCGCGATGCGCTGTTCATGTCCAACTACGCCAACATCCAGATCAAGGATCTGTTGACCCGCGTCGACGGCGTCGGCTCCATCACCATCTTCGGGGCCCGCGACTATGCGATGCAGGTCTGGCTCGACCCCAACCGCCTGCAGGCCCTGAACCTGACCGCGCTCGACGTCACCAACGCCCTGCAGGGCCAGAACGTGCAGGTCGCCTCGGGCGTGCTCAACGCGCCGCCGGTGCCCGACCAGCTCGCCTTCCAGGTCGCGGTGCGCACGCTCGGCCGCCTGTCGGATCCGGTCGAGTTCGGCAACATCGTGATCAAGCAGACCGCCGATGCGGTGGTGCGCATCAAGGACGTCGGACGCGTCGAGCTCACCGGCCAGGATTACGGCACCACCGGCTATCTCGACCGCGACATCTCGATCGTGCTGGCGGTGTTCCAGCGGCCCGGCTCCAATGCGCTCACCACCGGCGACAATATCCGCGCCGCCATGGCGGACATCTCCAAGACCTTTCCGCCCGGGCTGCAATACACCATCGTCTACGATCCGACCCAGTTCATCCGCCAGTCGGTGCAGGCGGTGGTCGAGACCATCTTCGAGGCCATGGTCCTGGTGGTCCTGGTGGTGATCCTGTTCCTGCAGACCTGGCGCGCCGCCATCATTCCGATCGTCGCCATCCCGATCTCGCTGGTCGGCACGTTCTTCGTGATGGGCCTGTTCGGGTTCACGCTCAACAATCTCTCGCTGTTCGGCCTGGTGCTGGCGATCGGCATCGTGGTCGACGACGCCATCGTGGTGGTGGAGAACGTCGAGCGCAACATCGCGGCCGGCCACTCGCCGCGCGAGGCGGCGATCCGCAGCATGGACGAGGTCGGCGGCGCCCTGATCGCGATCGCGCTGGTGCTGTGCGCGGTGTTCATCCCCTCCGCCTTCATCACCGGCATCACCGGCCAGTTCTACCGCCAGTTCGCGCTCACCATCGCGGGCTCGACCGTGATCTCGCTGATCGTGTCGCTGACGCTGTCGCCGGCCATGTGCGCGCTGGTGCTCAAGCCGCACGACCCGCAGCACCGCGCGAGCCTGCTGATGCGGCCGATCCACGGCTTCTTTCGCCTGTTCAACCGCGCCTTCGATGCGGTCGGGCGCGGCTACGGCCGCTTGGCAGGGGTCGCGGTGCGCTTCGCCGTGATCATGCTGGTGCTCTATGCCGGGGTGATCGCGCTCGGCCTCAACGAGTTCCGCAAGACCCCGCAAGGCTTCATCCCGCAGCAGGACCGCACCTATCTGATCGTGGTGGCGCAGCTGCCGCCCGGCGCTTCGCTCGCGCGCACCGACGCGCTGATCCGCCACGGCATCGATATCGCGCTCGACACGCCGGGCGTCGGGCATGCGTTCTCGCTGGTGGGCTTCTCCGCCGCCACCTTCACCAACGCGCCCAATGCCGGCGCGATCTTCGTGATCCTCGATCCGTTCGAGAAGCGGGCCGGCAATCCCAAACTTTCGGCGGCCGCCATCCAGGGGGCGCTGTTCGCCAAGTATTCCGCCATCAAGGAAGCCTTCATGGTCGTGGTGGCGCCGCCGCCGGTCGCCGGCATCGGCAATGCCGGCGGCTTTCGCATGATGGTGGAGGACCGCGGCGGCCGCGGGTCGCAGGCCTTGCAGGCGGCGGTTTCCGCGATCGCGGCGCGCGCCAACCAGACGCCCGGCCTCCTTCAGGTGTTCTCCCAATTCGAGACCGCGACGCCGCAGCTCTATCTCGACATCGACCGCACCAAGGCGCAGATGCTGGGCATCAACGTGCCCGACATCTTCAACTCGCTGCAGGTCTATCTCGGCCAGTCCTATGTCAACGACTTCAACCTGTTCGGCCGCACCTTCCGGGTCCAGGCCGAGGCCGACAGCCCCTACCGGCTGCGGCCGCGGGACGTGTTGAGCCTGCGGGTGCGCAATTCGGGCGGCGCCACCGTGCCGCTCGGCTCGTTCTCGACCATACGCGATATCGCCGGACCCTACCGGGTGCCGCGCTACAACATCTATCCGGCGGCCGAGCTCGACGGCGCCTCGGCGCCCGGCTTCTCGCAGGGCCAAGCGATCGATGCCATGCAGGGCATCGCGGCCGAGCTGTTGCCGGACGGCTTCGGCTTCGAATGGACGCAGCTCGCCTTTCAGCAGATCAGGGCCGGCAACACCTCGATCTTCGCCTTCGCGCTCGGCGTCGTGTTCGTGTTCCTGGTGCTGGCCGCGCAATACGAGAGCCTGACCTTGCCGATCGCCGTCATCCTGATCGTGCCGATGTGCCTGGTCGCCTCGATCACCGGCCTGATCCTGCGCGGCCAAGACAACAACATCCTGACCCAAGTCGGCTTCATCGTGCTGATCGGCCTCGCCGCCAAGAACGCCATCCTGATCGTCGAGTTCGCCCGGCAGCTCGAAGACCATGGCCGCGACCGCTACGCGGCCGCGGTCGAGGCGGCGCGGCTGCGGCTGCGCCCGATCCTGATGACCTCGTTCGCCTTCATCTTCGGCGTCACCCCGCTGGTCTGGGCGACCGGCGCCGGCTCCGAGCTGCGCCAGGCGCTCGGCACCACGGTGTTTTCCGGCATGATCGGCGTTACATTGTTCGGGCTCGTGTTCACGCCGGCCTTTTATGTGATCGCTCGCTGGATCGCCCTGCGGGCCAGCCGGCAGCGGCCGCAAGGCGGCGTGACGGCGCCGGCGGAGTAGGTGGAGCGTGCTCGATAGAAGTAGAATCGGTATCCACACCCTCTGAGTCGTCCCGGCCCATTGCGCGTCGCAGACGCGCGTAAACGCGCTTATGGAGCAGGGACGACTCCGTGAGGGCATCGACGATCGCGAACGATCGCATGTTCTACAATCACGTTCGCACATCGGCGAACAGAGGGCGCGTGCGCCATGCAACCAAACAAATTCGGTGTCGGGCAGCCGGTGCGGCGGCAGGAGGACGATGCGCTCCTGCGCGGCGCCGGCCGTTATGTGGCCGACTATGCGCCGCCCGGGCTGCTCCATGCGGTGGTGGTGCGCTCGCCGCACGCGCATGCGCGCTTTCGCATCACCGATGTGGCGAAGGCGCGCGCCATGCCGGGGGTCGCCCTGGTGCTCACCGGCGCCGATACCGCCAAGCTCGGTCATTTGCCGTGCCTGGGCCTCGTCCCCGGCACCAGCATCAAGGTCCCGCCCTATCCGGTGCTGGCGACCGACGAGGTGCGCCATGTGGGCGACGCAGTCGCCTTTGTGGTCGCGGATAAAGTCGAGCACGCCAAGGACGCGGCCGAGGCGATCGTGATCGATTGGGAGCCGCTGCCCCATGTGATCGGGGCGCGGGCCGCGCTCGCTGCCGGCGCCGTGCCGGTGTGGCCCGGGCAGGCCGGGCCGGGGCAGGCCGGGCCGGGCAGGCCGAGCCGGGTCAGGCCGGCACTCGTGTTCGACACCAGCCTCGGCGATGCCGGCGCGACCGCGCAGGCTTTGGCGCGGGCGGCGCGCACGGTCGCGCTCACCGTGGTCAATCAACGCCTGGTCACCAACTATCTCGACACCCGCGGCGTGATCGCGGAGGTCGATCAAGGCACCGGCCGGCTCACGCTGACGCTCGGCAGCCAGGGCGGCCACCTCATCCGCGATATTCTCTGCACCGACATATTGCGGATCGCGCCGGCGCAGATGCGCGTGGTGACGCCCGATGTCGGCGGCGGCTTCGGCACCAAGGCGTTCTGCTACCGCGAATATGCGCTGGCCGCGGTGGCGGCCCAACGGCTCGCGCGGCCGGTCAAATGGATCGCGGACCGCAACGAGCATTTCCTCGGCGACGCGCAGGGCCGCGACAACATCACCAGCGCGCGGCTGGGGCTCGACGCGGACGGACGTTTCATCGCGCTCGAGGTCGATCTCCTCGCCGACATGGGGGCTTATCTCTCGTGCTACGCGCCCTTCATCCCTTATCTCGGCGCCGGCATGTCGCCCGGGCTCTACGACATCGCGGCCTGTCATGTCCGCGTGCGCGGCGCCTACACCAACACGGTGCCGGTCGACGCCTATCGGGGCGCCGGCCGTCCCGAGGCGAGCTATCTCATCGAGCGGCTGGTCGATGTGGCGGCGCGCGAGATCGGCATCGCGCCCGACGAGCTGCGGCGGCGGAACTTCATCACGCCGGCCGCGATGCCCTACCAGACCCCGACCGGCAAGACCTACGACTCGGGCGATTTCGCCGGCCACCTGGCGCACGCGCAGGAGCTGGGCGATTGGTCGGGCTTCCGGCACCGGCACGCGGCCGCGCATGCGCGCGGGCGTTTGCGCGGCATCGGGGTCGCCACCTATATCGAAGCCTGCGGCAGCGGCGGTCCGGAAACCGCCATCGCGCGGCTCGATCCCGACGGCGGCATCACCGTGCTGATCGGCACGCAGTCGACCGGGCAGGGCCACCATACCGCCTATGCGCAGCTGATCGCCCAGCGCCTGCGCCTCGCGCCCGATTTCGTGCGCGTCATCCAGGGCGACACCGATCTGGTGGCGACCGGCACCGGTACCGGAGGCTCGAACTCCATACCCTGCGGCGGCCCCTCGGTGGCCGGCGCCGCCGACCAGCTGGCCGACCGTCTCGCGGCGCTCGCCGGCCAGGTGCTGGAGGCGGCCGCGGGCGATCTCGAATTCGCCGCGGAAGCCACTGGTGGCAGCGTCCGCGTGGTCGGCACCGACCGCGCCATCTCGTTTGCGGAGCTGGCGCGGCGCGCGCCGCCCGGCGACCCCCCGCTCGCGGGCGAGCACGCTTTTACCTGCGAAGCCGCGACCTATCCCAACGGCACCCATCTGGCCGAGGTCGAGATCGATCCGGAAACCGGCGCCGTCGCGCTCATCGATTACGTGGTGGTCGACGACTTCGGCGTGACTCTCAACCCGCTGCTGCTCGCCGGTCAGGTGCATGGCGGCGCCGTCCAGGGCATCGGGCAGGCCTTGATGGAGGACATGGTCTACGACGCCGCTTCCGGCCAGCCCGTGAGCGCCAGCCTGATGGACTACGCCCTGCCGCGCGCCGACGATATTCCGGCCTTTCGCTTCGAGACCCGCAACGTGCCGTGCACCACCAATCCGCTCGGCGTGAAGGGGGCCGGCGAAGCGGGCGCCATCGGCTCCTGCCCGGCGGTCATGAACGCCATCCTCGACGCGCTCTGGCGCGCCTACCGCATCCGCCACGTCGACATGCCGGCGACGCCGGAGAAGCTGTGGGCCGCGATCGCGGAGGGGCGAAGGGTGCATACGCTGTGAGTTTTTGTGTCTCCCCGCAGGGGGCTGTTCACATACAGCGCCCGCGGGGCTGGCGAATTTGCGCGCACTTGTAGGGCGCAATCGCTTTATTGCGCCAATCGTCGCGCCAAGCCCCAAACCATCAGGCTCAGGCGCAAGCGGCAGCGCCAAGCGGCGCAATAAAGCGATTGCGCCCTACAGCCCGCAATTCGCGAGTTTCAATTTCACGAACGCACTGATTTGCGCTGCCGCGTCAAGCGTCAATCCGCGGCTTTATTTGCTCGTGCGCAGATAAGCCCGCGACATCGCCTCATCCCGCAGCGGCGTCACCTTGTCGGGATCGATGCGCACCATGAGATAGCTGATGTGGTCGTCGATCTTGGTGAACCAGTGGCCGGTGCCGGCCGGAATGACGACGACGTCGCCGGGCTTGAGCTGATAGGTCACGCCGTTGCGCACCGACGCGCCGTTGTTGCCGGGGCCGTTGAACAGGCGAACGGTCTCCGAATCCGAGGGGCGGCGCTTCATGCCGATGATGTCGGGTCCCAGCACCAGGGTGCCGGTGCCCTCGATGATGTGATAGACCTCGCTCACCAGATCGTGCTCGGCCACCGAATCCGGCGCCGGCGCATCGAGCTTGCCGCGATACACCATGCCGATGCCGATATGGGCGCGGCCGATCTCGATGTCGCGAACTTGCTGATCGATCCGGTTCTCGGCGATCGCCTTCTTGGTGTAGGCCTGCAGCTCGTCGACCGGAACATAGGTTCCGGGACACATGTTGCAGGTCGGCTGCGGACTGTAGATCTGCGCGGCGAGCGGGGTGACGAGGCAAACGGCTGCGGCCAGTCCCAGGATCATGCTTCTCATGTTGGCCTCCCTTAAGGTCGTGATGCAGCGCTTTTGGTTTCGGTGGTTTCGATCGGCCAGCGTCACGGCTGCGGAAACCCGGCGTCGAGCGAGTGTACAAGGATGCGATTTCCGCTCCAAGCGGGTGGCCGTCCAGCGGTGACTCGGCTCGGGCGGAGAGTGATAGGCTCAGCAGAAGAAACGCTGGCCGAGGTGATCGCGCACGCCAGCTATGCGCAATCCGGCGCGCGGCGATGATGGGTATCGCAAGAGCTCCACCCATCCTACGGTGCCGCGACTCGTCGCAACCCGATTCATCGCTTCGTCGGCAGCAAGTGCATGCACCCGACCAACGTGCATCAAGGCCATTTTGCTCAAGATCGCCTCGGCGTTGATCTTCGCCGTCATGTCGGGGCTGGTGCGCTATCTGGGGGCCGCTTATCCGGTGGGGCAGGTGGTGTTCTTCCGCTCGGCCTTCGCGATCGTGCCGGTGGTGGTGATCTATGCCTGGCGGCGCGAGCTCGAGGCCGCCATCCGGATGGGCCGGCCGTTCGGGCACGCGGGGCGCGGGCTCACCGCCATCGGCGGCATGTTCTGCAATTTCTCGGCGCTGGCACGGCTGCCGATCGTGGACGCGACCGCGATCTCGTTCGCCTCGCCGCTCATCACGGTGGCGATGGCGGCGCTGCTGCTCAAGGAGCGGGTGCGCGTCTACCGCTGGTCGGCCGTCATCGTCGGCTTCCTGGGCGTGCTGGTGATGCTGGTGCCGCATCTCGATTTCAGCGGTGCCACGGCGGCCGCGACCGGCGGCGCCATCGGGGCCGGTTTCGGGCTCGCCGGCGCCTTCTTCAGCGCGCTCTCGATCATCCAGACGCGTCATCTCACCAAGAGCGAGACCACCTCCTCGATCGTGTTCTACTTCTCGCTCATCTGCGCCTTTGCGGGCCTTCTCACCCTGCCGTTCGGCTGGAACACGCCGAGCTGGAGCGAGCTCGCGGCCCTGATCGGCATCGGGTTGTGCGGCGGTCTCGCCCACATCGTGCTCACCGAGAGCTACCGCTGGGCGCCCGCTTCGCTGGTAGCGCCGTTCGACTATACGTCGATGCTGTGGGCGCTGGTGCTCGGCTATCTGGCGTTCGGGGAGCTTCCGACCGCGCTCGGCTTTCTCGGCGCCGCGATCATCGCGGGAGCCGGGCTGTTCGTGATCTGGCGGGAGCGGCAGCTGCGGGCGGAGCGGGCGGCGGCGGCGCCGCCGCTCAGCCTTGAAACGCCTTGAAGGTGATGATGGTGCGGGTGTCCTGGATGCCCGGGATGGTCTGCACCTTTTCGGTGACGAAATGGCCGATGTCGGTCCCGTCCTCGACATAGAACTTGACCAGGAGATCGAACTCGCCGGCGGTCGAATAGATTTCCGACGCGATCTCGGCGTCGGCGAGCGCGTTGGCCACCTCGTAGGACTTGCCGAGCTGGCATTTGATCTGGACGAAGAAGGGAACCACGGGTGCGCCTCGGGGGTAGTGAGCAAGGGAATAGTGAGTAGGGAGTGGTGAGTAGCGAGCCAGATGCTATCTGGTTTCCGTGCCGGCCGCCACCACTGCACTTACTACTCACCACTCACTATTCACCACTCCCTGCTTTCTCCTCACAATCGCTTGCACGCGTTCCGCCCGCTGCCTAGATTGCCCCGATGAGCGCTGATCTGAGACTCTACGCACTGGTCGATCCCGAGCACGCCGGCGGCCGCGATCTGGCCGAGCTGTCGTTCCTGCTCGCGCAAGGCGGCGCCACGCTGGTGCAGTTGCGCGACAAGGTCGGCTCCACGCAGGCGATGGTCGAGACCGCGCGGGCGATCCGCGGCCGGCTCGCTCCGCTCGGGGTGCCGTTGTTGATCAACGACCGCGCCGACGTGGCGTTCGCGGCCGGCGCCGACGGGGTGCATCTGGGGCAGGACGACATGGCGGTCGCGGATGCGCGGCGGCTGCTGGGGCCGCACGCCATGATCGGGCTCAGCATCAAGACCCTGGCGCAGGCCGCGCATGCCCCGATCGAGCATCTCGACTATGTCTGCATCGGCGGCGTGTTCGCCACCGCCTCGAAGGACAATCCGGATCCGCCCATCGGGCTCGCCGGCCTCGAGCGCATCTGCGCGCAGATGCGCGGCCGCGATCCCGATCTGCCGATCGGCGCCATCGCGGGGATCAATGCGAGCAATGCGGAAGCCGTTATCGCGGCCGGCGCCGATGGCGTCGCGGTGATCTCGGCGCTGTCGCTGGCGGGCGATCCGCGCGCCGCCGCGCGCGAGCTGCGCGCCATCGTGGAGGCGGCGCTCGCCAAGCGGCAGGCGGCATGAGCCGGGCCGCATGACGCCGATCGCCGTCACCATCGCGGGCTCCGATTCCGGCGGCGGCGCCGGCCTGCAGGGCGATCTCAAGACCTTCTCGGCGCTGGGCGTCTACGGGGCCTGCGTGGTGACCGCGCTGACCGCCCAGAGCACGACCGGCGTGAGCGCGATCCATGACGTGCCGGCGGATTTCGTCGCCGCCCAGATGGATGCGGTGTTCGGCGACCTGCACGTCGGTGCGGTGAAGATCGGCATGCTGTCGCAGCGCTCCGTCATCGAGGCGGTCGCCGGGAGGCTCGATCGCTGGCGGCAGAGCAAGGTGGTGCTCGATCCGGTCATGGTGGCGTCCTCGGGCGACCGGCTGCTGGCGCGCGACGCCATCGATGTGCTCAAGCGCGTGCTGATCCCGCGCGCCCTAGTGCTCACGCCCAACCTGCCGGAAGCCGCCGCGCTGCTGGGCCTGCCGGTGGCGCAGAGCGAAGACGACATGCTGGGGCAGGCGCAGCGCCTGCTCGGTTTGGGTGCGAAGGCGGTGGTGATCAAGGGCGGACACGGCGCCGGACCCGCCAGCATCGATCTCCTGGTCGATCGCAACGGCGCCGTGGCGCTGCCGCTCGATCGCATCGCGGCGCGCAACACGCACGGCACCGGCTGCGCCTTCTCGGCCGCGATCGCGGCCGGCCTCGCCAAGGGCCTGGAGCTGGAAGCGGCCACGCGGGCGGCGAAGCTCTATGTGCATGCCGCGATCGCCGCCGCCGACACGCTCGCGATCGGATCAGGGCCCGGGCCGGTGCATCACTTCCACGCCGTGTGGCCGCGGCTGCCGACGGATTGAAGGGCTCCGCTTGTCGTAGGGCGCAATCGCTTTATTGCGCCAGCAGCCTCGCCAAAGGGGCGTAATGTCTGCGCTCCGCCAAACGGCGCAATAAAGCGATTGCGCCCTACGATCCACTTCAGAACGCGCCCGGGAAGGCGCCGCCGTCGATCACGAGATTCTGCCCGGTGATGTAGCCGGCCTGGGCGGAGCAGAGGAAAGCGCAAGCGGCGCCGAACTCGGCCGGATCGCCGATGCGCTTGGCCGGCACGCTGGCGATCCGCTCGGCCTTGGCCTGCTCCACGCTGATGTTCTTGCGCTTGGCTGCCGCCGCCAGGCGTCGATTGCAGCCGGTCGGTGGCGAACGCGCCCGGCAGCAGATTGTTGATGGTCACATTCGCCTCGGCGACCTGGCGGGCGACGCCGGCCACGAAGATGCTCAATCCGCCGCGGGCGCCCGAGGAGAGATCGAGGCCGGCCTGCGGCAGCTTCACGGCGGCCGAGGTGATGTTGACGATGCGGCCGAAGCGCCGCCGCATCATGGGATCGATCGACTTCTGGATCAGCTCGATCGCCACCGCCATGTTGGCGACCACGCCGTCGATGATCTGTTGGCGGGTCAGCTCGCGAAAGTCGCGCAGCGGCGGCCCGGCATTGTTGTTGACCAGGATGTCCGGCTCGGGGCAGGCCGCGAACAGCGCCGCCTGGCCCTCCGGGGTCGCCACGTCGGCCCGCACCGGAATCGACCTTGGCGCCGGTATCCCGCTGCAGCGCGGCGGCGGTTGCCTTAACGGATTCTTCATCACGTCCATTGATCACGACTTCGCAACCGGCGGCCGCGAGCGCCTGCGCGCAGGCACGTCCCAGCCCGCGGCTGGAAGCGCAGACGATGGCCCGGCGTCCGGAAATTCCTAAGTCCATCTCATTAAGTCCTTGATATGTTTCGTCTTTGGCGGGCGGCTCGGCGATCGTCGGCGCAGGCTCGCATGAACCGGGAGCCCGACGGAGTTATGGTGCAATTCCACGGCTGATGGAACCGTTTTCGAATTCTCCTGAGTGTTGCCCAATGGGCACAGACGAATCGGGAAAACTGGGGTAATGCGGACTGTCGGGACTTATGGAAAAAGGGTCGGGAATCATGAACAAAATCATCCTCGCCAGCACCGCGTTGCTCACCGCCATTTCAGGCTCGGCCATGGCCGCCGACCTGTCGCGGCCGGCGCCCGGACCGGCGCCGGTCTATACCAAGGCTCCGATGATGGCGGCCTATAATTGGACCGGAATCTATATCGGCGGCAATCTCGGCGGCGGCTGGGTCAACAAGTGCTGGACCAACCTCGGGACTTTCTCGACATTGTCGCAGGACGAGGGATGCGGCAACATCTCCGGGTTCCTTGGCGGCGGCCAGATCGGCGGCAATTACCAAGTGGGCTCGTGGGTGTTCGGCGTCGAGGGCGCAGGGGATTGGTCCAATATCAAGGGAGACCATACCAGCACCTTCTTTCCGACCGACACGCTGAGCGCGACGGTCGACAGCACCGCAATGGTGACCGGACGGCTCGGCTATGCGGCTAATTCGGTCTTGTTCTACGGCAAAGGCGGCGTGGCTTGGGCGCACGATAAGTATTCGGAGATCTTCGGGGGAGCTTCGTTTGGCGACGCCACCGAATGGCGCACCGGCTGGACGGCAGGCGCCGGAATCGAATGGGGATTCGCGCCGAGTTGGTCGGTGGCCTTCGAATACGACTATCTTGGCCTGGGCACGAAATCGGTCCCGCTCGTATTTGCGGGAACTGTCTCCAACTTCGAGAACATCCAGCAGAACGTCAGCATGGCGACCGTTCGCCTCAACTATCGTCTCTTCGGCGGCATGTAGCGGCTCGCACGATGTTTTGAAGGTTGCCACTGACTGCGAAATACCGGTCGGTTGATTTCAGCTTCGTGCGATGTCGTGAGCCCCAAACGAAAGTTCGGGGCTCATTTTTCATCTCGCGCATGAAGGACGCCGTGTAAGTGGAAATCCACATATTCCAGGCGTGTGGCCGGCGCCGAATTTGCCGGAGTGTTGCCCCATGGCACCCCCATTTTGGAGAATGCGGGTACACCAGCGTCGAGTTCTGATTCAACATGAGATTCACACATGCATAAATTTCTCCTGGCCGGTACTTCGCTCTTCACGCTGCTTTCGGGTTCCGTCATGGCCGCGGATCTGTCGCGACCGGCACCGGGGCAGGTCTATTCCAAGGCTCCGATGATGCCGGCCTTCAGTTGGACCGGCTTCTATATCGGTGGCGACGGTGGCTACGGCTATGCGACCTCGAGCGGAACTTCGACGTCCTTCCTAGGTACGATCCCTTACAGCTTCAACGTGAATGGTCCGATCGCGGGCGGGTTCGTCGGCGGCAATTATCAGATGAGCCAGTTCGTGTTCGGCGCGGAAGCCGACTGGCAGTGGGCCAATCTGACCGGCAACAGCGGGGCCATCCCCCCGGGCCTCACCCTGGCGACCACCGTCAAGTCCTATGGCTCGGCACGCGGCCGGCTCGGCTTCGCGGTCGATCATTGGCTGTTCTTCGGAACCGCCGGTTGGGCATGGGGAACCTGGTCGACGTCCTACACCCCGATCGGCTTCACCAGCAGCGACAGCAGCCATGCCGGCTGGACCGCGGGCGCCGGCCTCGAATATGCATTCACCAACAATTTCCTCGGCCGTGTGGAATACCGCTACACCAACTTGGGCACGATCAGCTACGTGGATCCTGTAACCTTGTCCTCCGACAGCGGGAACAAGCTGGTGATCAACGACATCCGCGCCGGCCTGGCGTTCAAGTTCGGCGGTGGTTACTGATTCCTTCACGCACCGACTTCCTGTGAAACGAAAGCCTCGGGCGAAAGCCCGGGGCTTTTTCGTCGGCGGATAGGGGATTCCACGTAAATGCCCGTCGCGCACGCGCATTCCCGTCCAAAATCTCGACAACCAAACATGCCGGGGTATGGAACTCCGGTGAGATCGTGGCGGCGCGGAGACTGAAGTAGGGCGCGGCATTTTCGAATGTGCGGGTGTGTTGCCCTAGAGGTACAGCCTTCCGCCGCCGCATGGGCTATCACCTCGTGCATCGTAATTCAAAACAAGGCTTGGAATGATGATCAAGAATGTACTTCTGGCGGGCACGGCTCTGGCGACCCTCGTTTCGGGTTCGGCGATGGCGGCGGACCTGCGGCCGGCGCGCGCCCCGATCTACACCAAGGCGCCGATGATGGCGCCGGCGTACAGCTGGACCGGATGCTATGTCGGCGGCAATGCCGGCGGCCTGTGGA
Source organism: uncultured Alphaproteobacteria bacterium (assembly GCA_963744275.1). GTDB lineage: Bacteria > Pseudomonadota > Alphaproteobacteria > Rhizobiales > Xanthobacteraceae > VAZQ01. The sequence continues at coordinate 95,928 of CAVUSX010000001.1, read as the reverse complement.
CCACCAAGACCTGGTCGACCGCCCTCGGCGCCGCGCAGAGCACCCAAGACATCAGCGGCGGGCTCGCGGGCGGCCAGATCGGCTGCAATTATCAGGTCACCACCTGGGTGTTCGGCATTCAGGGCGACTATGATTGGAGCAATGCCGGCGGCACCGCGGCCGATGCGTCGTTTGTCGGAGTCACGGACCATTCGAACGTCAAATCGCTGGCGTCGGTCACCGGCCGGGTCGGTTACACCTGGGATCGGTTCCTCGGTTATGTGAAGGGCGGCGGCGCCTGGGCCAGAGACGACTACAGCGTCACCAACGTGGTCGGCTTGGCCTCCGGCGCGAGCGAGACCCGCAACGGCTGGACCCTCGGGGTCGGCGGCGAATACGCATTCACCGACTGGATGAGCGGGTTTGCGGAATACGACTACTATGATTTCGGCACCACCTCGAACACGTTCACCGGCTTGCTCGGAACCGGGACCAGCAGCATCAAGCAGACCGTGAGCGTCGCCAAGGGCGGCATCAACTTCAAGTTCAGCGCCTGGCACTGAGCCCGACGTCGTTTCTTTGGTCAAGAATTGAGAGCCCCGGCTTTGCCGGGGCTCTTTTCTATTGGTGCGCCCGGGAGACCCCGCCGGCCTTGGGTCTTAACCATCGCGGACCGGATCCGGACGGTGGCATCGCGGTGTCATCGCGCCGACACGGAATTGCGGCATGTTGCCACGTCATGAGCGATGGACCTGGAGCATGTTGATGGCGACCAGCACGCGCCGGTTCCGCGCGCTGTTCATTTCCGACGTGCACCTGGGCGCCAAGGGCTGCCAGGCCGAGCGCCTGCTCGACTTCATGCGCGACCACGACGCCGATGTGATCTATCTGGTCGGCGACATCGTCGACGGCTGGCAGCTGCGGTCGGGCTGGTATTGGCCGCAAGCCCACAACGACGTGGTGCAGAAGCTGCTGCGCCAGGCCCGCAAGGGCGTGCGCATCATCTATCTGCCCGGCAATCACGACGAGTTCCTGCGCGACTATTACGGCACGCATTTCGGCGGCGTCGAGGTGCAGGACAAGGCGATGCATGAAGGCGCCGACGGGCGCCGCTATCTGGTCATCCATGGCGACCATTTCGACCTGGTGGTCACCCAGGCGCGCTGGCTCGCGCTCCTGGGGGACAAGGCCTACGACTTCGCCATCACGGCCAACCGCATCTTCAACGCGCTGCGCCGGCGCCTGGGCTTTCCGTATTGGTCGCTCTCGCAATGGGCCAAGCTGAAGGTCAAGAACGCGGTGAATTTCATCGGCCAGTTCGAGAAGACGCTGGTGGCCGAGGCGCAGCGGCATGCCGCCGACGGGGTGATCTGCGGGCACATCCACCACGCCGTCATCCACGACGACTACGGCATTCGCTACATCAATTGCGGCGACTGGGTGGAGAGCTGCACCGCCGTGGTCGAGCACCACGACGGCAAGTTCGAGATCATCGAATGGGCCAACGGCTCCCGCAGCGAGACCGAAAAGGTCGCGCCAGAGACGCCCGACAAAGACACAGCCGACAAAGAGGCGGCTTGACCGCCGTTCTGGTGCGCCGTTCTCGATCACCGTTCTGGGGCGGCGCTGCTGTTGGGTTACGCGCTATGCACCACCTCGATCCGGTTCGAGGCTTTCGCTGGCGCTAACCCAACCTACGAAACAGGCTACACCGTTCCGCGCGATTCGACGGCGCGCATCTGGTTGCCGCGCCACACGAAGGCGCTGCCGAGCCAGCCGTTGAGCCAGATCGCCGGCAGCAGCACATCGCGCAGCGCGAAGGCGAGCGGGGAGCGGGCCGTCAGGTGCCAGCCGGCGGCCCATGCCAGCACGGCTTCGCTGCCGTACCAGATGGCGGCCAAGGCCGGCAGGGCGGCGAACGGAAGGTCGGACTGCGCGACCGCGAGCAGCGCCGCCAAGAGCGGCCAGGCGCCGCCGGCCAGGATCTCGGGCATGAAGCAGGCTTTGAAGGAGGTGCGGCGCAGCCGCGCCCAGCGCACCTGCCGGTGCCACACTTCCGCGGCGGTGCGATGTCCGAGCGGCTGCTCGAACGGCGCATCGACCAGCCGCACCCGCAAGCCGGCGCGCCGCACCACCTTGGTGGCGGCGGCGTCCTCGGCGAGCTCGGACGCCAAAGCGCGGATGCCGCCTTCGGGCTCGAGCACGTCGCGCCGCCACAGCATCGATTTGCCTTGCGCGAAGCCGAGCCCGAGGGTGTCGGCGGTGTACTGAAAGCGGGCCTGATAGGTGTTGAGAAACGCGCATTCGAGCTCGGCCCAGAACCCGTCGGGGCGGCAGCCCACCGGCGGCGAGCAGATGAGCCCGGTGTCGGGCCGCCAGGCGGCGAGCAGGCGCTGGATATAGTCGGGCGGCATGAACACGTTGCTGTCGGCGAGCACGATCCAATCCTGCGCGGTGTCGCGCCAGCCCTTGTAGACGTTGTTGAGCTTGGGATTGTCGCTGATCTTCTCGTTGCCGACCAGCAGCCGCGCCGGCACGCCCGGGTGGGCCGCCATCAGGCGTCTGACCGTGGGCACCACGGGGTCGTGCGCGAAGGCCACGCAGAAGACGATCTCATAGCGCGGGTAATCGAGCCTGAAGGCCGAAGCCAGCGTCTCCTCGATATGGTTCTCGATTCCGCAGACGGGTCGCACGAGGCTCACGGCCGGCGCATCCGCCGGCGCAGGCCGGTGACCCGCCGGTGATTTGCAGCGAACGATCGCCACCAGCGTGCTCGCGACATGAATTGCGGTGGTGGCGACGCAGAAGGCCTCGGCGGCCAAGATCGGAATCATCATGCGCGCAGTCATCCACGCCGGCGGTGACAGCGCTGTGACACGGGCCGCCCCGCGGCGACCGCAGGAGGCTCGACACCGCTCTTGCCGGGTCTTGCCGGGCAGGGCGCCGGGGCGCTACCGTGATGCACGATGGTGCTCACCGCCCCACACCTCACCGCCCATGCCCACCGCCCAGGACGTCGACGCGGCGGCGCAAGTCCTGGCCGGCATCGCGCTGCGCACGCCGCTCATCGCGTCGCCGGCGCTCGACGCCTTGACCGGGGCGCGCGTGTTTCTCAAGGCCGAGACGCTGCAGCGCACCGGCTCGTTCAAGTTCCGCGGCGCCTACAACAAGCTGGCCTCGATTCCGCGCCAGCAGCGCACCGGCGGCGTAGTGGCGTTCTCATCCGGCAATCATGCACAAGGCGTCGCCGCGGCGGCACGGCTGTTGGGCATGCCGGCCGTGATCGTGATGCCCGCGGACGCACCGCTCGGCAAGCGCGCCCGCACGGCGGCCTTGGGCGCCGAGGTGGTGCTCTACGACCGCGCCGGCGAGGACCGCGAGGCGATCGCCCGCGACATCGCGGGCAAGCGCAACGCCGTATTGGTGCCGCCCTATGACGATCCGCTGGTGATCGCGGGGCAAGGCACCGTCGGCCGGGAGATCGTCGAGGATCTGGCGGCGCTGGGTCTGGTGCCCGACGTCATCGCGGTGACGGCGTCGGGCGGAGGTCTCACGGCCGGCATTGCGCTCGCCGTGACCGCACGCGTTCCCGGCATACGTCTTTATACCGCCGAGCCGGCCGGCTTCGACGACCACGCCCGCTCGTTCGAGAGCGGGAGGCGCGAGCAGAACGCGGCGCTGACCGGCACGATTTGCGACGCCCTGATGGCGCGGATGCCGGGCGAGATCACCTTCGCCATCAACCGCGCCCTGGTCGGCGCAGGCGTCGTGGCGACCGATCAGGAAGTGGCGGCCGCGATGGCGTTTGCGTTCCACGAGCTCAAGCTGGTGGTCGAGCCGGGCGGGGCGGTCGCGCTGGCGGCGCTGATGTCGCGCAAGATCGCCATCAAGGGCAAGATCGCGGTCGCGGTGCTGTCCGGCGGCAACGTCGATGCGGAGCTGTTCCATCGCCTGGTGGCATGATCGCGGCTCGGAGCGCGGGCGTAGTCGCTAGCTAGGCCTACTTATAAATTCAGCCTATACACTTGATTCCTTACCCCCCACAAACACATCCTTGCTTTTTGGTTGGAAGCCGGTTTGGTAGCATTCGGGAGAGCCTGCGTGCCATTTTGAGTTACGCTTTACAGCTGATCTAGGAAGACGAAGGACCCGGAATGGATTCCGCGACACCGAAAACAGTTGTCTCGATTTTAATATTGCGCGCGCTCGCCGCGATCTTGGTAGTTGTGCAGCATGCAAATTCCGGCCCAATTCATCTCGATTTCGTCAGTCCCGCTCTCTATAGGGATCTTCGGATTTGAACCTAATACTTCGTGATCTCGAGCTACATTATGTGACTACACCGCCAAAGACTACTGTGTAACGCCTGCACAGTACTGGTTGGCGCGAATTATCCGCATCGTGCCGTTGTATTGGGGTTTCACTTCGCTTTATGTAAGCGTATCGCAATATTGCGCCCAGCTGCTATCCGAACATCTATCAATCTATCTGCTTTTTATCGTAAAATCCTATGCTTTTATCCCGACAGTTCATCCCGTGCTCGGAAACATCAGCCCGATATACAGCCTCGGTTGGACGCTGAATTATGAAATGTTCTTCTATCTCATTTTCGGAATTGCACTGCTTATACTGAGGCTGAGCGAGCCAGCTCGTGGCTGTAACTTTGGCGATCGGCGCGCTGGTCGCGGCTGAGCTTTCATAGCATACGACCAATCCAATTTTGCAGAATATCATTCGAGCGAGCTGCTACTCGCGTTCCTATCCGGTACGCTGCTTCGCGCCGCAAGCGAGTACCTGATGATCTGTGGCGCCCGCATCAGCTGGTCCGCTGCTGCGCGTTGCTACCCTTTCGCTCGTAGCGGTCTACTACTGCGACTCAACGCGACACGATGTCTTATTGTTCGTATTTTCTCAGCGGTGCTGACAGTCGCCTCGTTCGTGGCACTGTAACGAAGTTTGCGACTTCGGCCGCCGAGGTTGGTGTTGTTAACCAGCGACGCCTCTTCATTCACTTATATCCGTCCCACCCGCTTTCGCGGTGCGCCGCTCTTATATTTATCCCAGCGTCACCTACCGTCTCGTCTCTTGCCAATCCCTGTCATCCGCATGTTTTGTATCGCCATCGCATCTTTAGCTGCAATCCCCATCTCTCCTATCTTCCATCTATAGCGTCATCGAGCAGCACACGTTAATCTGCCGCTGTCGCAGTTCACTCCACCTACCCAATTGCGTCTTCTACGCCCCCACTATTGCAGTATGCAGCGCCTCGCATGTCGCCGTCAACGCCTAACCAGTTCTTCCGTCATGTCTCATATCTGTCTAATAACTACACCCGTTCTCCCTGCAGCGCGCTGCGCGCTAATCGCAGCGTCGGGCAAGGTACACGACATCGTTTGAGCTCCGTGTGAGTCCACGGGCCTGGGAGGCTGGCTTGCAGGATCGAGGGGTCAAGCACTCCAACCTCAAGACCGGAGCCTCCCATGAGCGTAGAAGCCCATCAGCCCGCTGCGTCGTCGCTTGATCGAGGACATGTCGGTCCGCAAGTTCGGCGAGAAGACGCAACACGATTATATCCGCCACGTCGAGCACTTTGCCAAGTTTCTGGGTCGCTCGCCGTATACGGCCACCGGCGAGGACCTGCGCCGCTATCAGGTTCATCAGACCGCAAGCGGGTTCAGCCGCCGAGCGTGAACAGTTCGGCGGTCGCCTTGCGCTTCCTTTTCACGGTTACGCTCGGTCGCGCCAATCTCGCCACCCAGCTTGCGCGCGTCCATTATCCGCGCCGGCTGCCGCGGGTGTTGAGCCCCGAGGAGGTTGGTCGATTGCTCGAGGCAGCGCCCGGCCCCGGGCTCAAGTACAAAGCGGCGCTGAGCGTTGCCTATGGTGCCGGGCTGCGCGCTTCCGAAGTGGTCTCGCTGAAGGTCTCCGATATCGACAGCAAACGCATGCTGATCCGGGTCGAGCAGGGCAAGGGCCGCAAGGACCGTCACGCCATGCTCTCGCCGCAGCTGCTCGAAGTGCTGCGCGCCTGGTGGCGGCAGTGCCGTCGCAGGGCTGGCTGTTCCCGGGGCGCGATCCGTTCCTGCCCATTACGACGCGGCAGCTCAACCGCGCCTGCCACATGGCGGCTGAGTCGCCCGGCTCGGCACTTGGGTCTCTCCGCATACTCTGCGGCACAGCTTCGCAACCCATCTTCTGGAGAGCCATACCGACGTGCGTGTCATCCAGGTTCTGCTCGGACATGCAAGCTCGATACGACCGCCCGCTATGCTCAGGTCGCCACCAACCTGCTGCGATCCGTTACCAGCCCGCTCGACCATCTGACCTTGACGAAAGAGGGGCCGCCGGCGTAACGCGCCGCTGTCGTGGGGCAGCCACCGCTGGAGGTCGCGGATATCTTCCGCGACCACGGGCCGGCTTGGCGTGACGCCAACCGCGGCCGTATCAGCCTCGACCAGTTGAAGGTGATGAGCGCGATCGAGAGCTGCCGCACCGCGGCTCTCGGCGGGCATGTCGCGCGTTGTGAGAACGAGGCCTGCGGCTACACCACCATCGCCTACAACAGCTGCCGCAACCGGCATTGCCCGAAGTGTCAGGGCGCGGCGCGCGCGAATGGATGGAGGCGCGCGAGGCCGAGCTGCTGGCGGTGCCTTACTTCCATATCGTCTTCACGCTGCCGGCGGCAATTGGCGACATCGCCTACCAAAACAAGGCCGTGATCTACGATCTCCTGTTCAAGGCCTCCGCCGAGACCATGCTCACCATCGCGGCCGATCCCAAGCACCTCGGCGCCCGCATCGGGTTCACCTCGGTGCTGCACACCTGGGGCTCGGCCATGACCCACCATCCGCACGTCCACATGATCGTGCCAGGTGGCGGGCTTGCCACGGACGGCCCACGCTGGGTCGCGCCAAGTCAAAGTTCTTCCTGCCCGTTCGTGTCCTCTCAAAGCTGTTCCGCCGGCTGATGCTGGAGAAGCTCGCGGCGGCTCACGCGGCAGGCACCCTGCAATTCTTCGGCGTCCACGCGTATCTGGCCGATCCTAAGGCCTTCATCGCCTTCCTCGCTCCGCTCAGGAAGAAGCGCTGGTTCGTCTATGCCAAGCGCCCATTCGCAGGTCCCAAAGCCGTGCTCGCCTATCTGTCCCGCTACACCCACCGCGTCGCCATCTCGAACAGTCGCCTCATCAAGGCCGACGCCGTCGGCGTGACGTTCAAGGTCAAGAACTACCGTCGAAGGGCCCGCCCGCTACACCACCATGACGCTCGCCACCGGCGAGTTCATCCGCCGCTTCCTCATTCACGTCCTCCCGCAAGGCTTCCATCGCATCCGCCATTACGGACTGTTCGCCAGCTCCGCCAAGTCAGAGTGCATCACGACCGCACGCAAGCTTTTTGCTGGGCATACCTGCTCCCGCATGCTCCGTCCGAAGCCAACAGCACGGCCAGACCGCAGCCGATGACACGCGCTCCCCGCCATGCCCTTGCTGTGGCGGCCGCATGCGCATCATAGAGGTGTTCTACCACGGCCAGACGCCCACACACCAACCATCACCACGCCCAATCGTGATCCGGATCGATACCTCATGACGATGCACAGCGCTCGCCGGAAAACCAAGCTGCCCCAACCGTTCATCGGCCGGAACAGAGACCCGTCCGTCACGCGCCCACCAAACACTCGCTCAAACCGCGCCACGCCGCCGCACCGCCAGCAGCAACGCATGCCTTCAATCAGCGCTCCAAGCCCAAACTCAATCGTCAAAATTGCCGCCCCGCCGACCGCGCCACCTCGCTCAGACGCTCATATCCATTGCCGCCCAAATCCCCATAGCGCGGCACCGCAGCCCTGCCCAATCTCCCGCGGGTTCCTTCTCTGGAGGCTTTCGGACGACAGCCCCCGTCCCAGCCGCCACGCCAACATGGGGCCGTCATCCGAAACCCTTATATGAGCGCGAACTTGTCAAGGCCTTTTTGCACGGCGCCTATCAGGCGCCTATTGGAAGGTCATATCCTTTTGTTTGAGCCCCTGCAGAGCCCATCCTTCCGTCCCGACCCGCAATCCCTCAAGGCCGTCGCGCGCAGGGCCAGTCAAGAATGGCCGTCGCGCTGATCGTCCCACGCGTCGTTTGATTTCCAGGCCACTTCTTGATTGGCCCGAGCACGACGGCAGGCTCGGGCGCGTCGGGATCGCTCTCGCCGCCCGCAGAGCTCGTCCTCAAGAGATCGGGCAGCCGCGGCTATACCGCGAGCACCCGACGGATATCAAACAGCTCTCGACTTCCGTGACTCTCCCCGTCGTGTGGAGCGCGTTCAGCAGGTCCAGCGTCGATGTCCATGGGCTCGTGCGATAATCGCATCACCTTATATCCGGCAGCTCCGTTACGGCTTGCCACTCTGCTGCATGCACGGACGATCGCGCGAGAAGGATGGGGCTCATCTACACAACGGCAGATTGGCCAGGCCAAATCTGCGATGGGTTTCGCCAGCCACACACCCGACCCGCCCAACGCTCCACCAAAGGAGCGTCGGAACCGTTAGCCTGTCATTTTGCGTTCTCCGTCGTTGGTGGGTTGAGGATCGCGCCCTGTGGCACCAGGCCGTGCTCGACGTAACGCCAAAGGGCGATCGCCAGCTTGCGCGCAACAGCGACGATCATGATCTTCCGCAGGCGCGTGCTTTGACCTGCAGTGCGCTCAAGAAACCATCGGGTGAGTGCACTCTTGGGCTGATGCCGGATCCACAGCCATGCGGCCTCGATCATAATGGCCCGCACATGGCCACTGCCCGCTCTCGAAATCCCCTGGCAGCGCTCCTCCTCGCCGCTGCTGTAGGGGCTTGGAGTGAGGCCGAGAAAGCTTCCCACCTGCCGCCGGTTGGCGAATTGGCGGTAATAGACCTCACGCGAAAGCAAGGCTGAGATCGCCGGCCCAATGCTTTTCAGTTGTAACAGGAGATGACGTTTGCGTTCGGTCGCCTCGCAGGGTGTCGGCGCCGTGTCTCGCTCGCGCTCAATCTTGGCGATCTGCTCCTGCACCATGGCCAGCCTCTGGATCTCGCGTGCGACCTCGCAGGCGAGCCGGGGCGGCAAACGATGACCATCTCCGGTCATGAGCTCGTCGACTACCAAGGTCTTGTATCGGGATTTGACATTGACGCCCCGAATGCCCTGGGCGAACAGCAGTCCCTTGATCCGGTTGATGTGCGCAGTCCGCTCGCGGACCAGTCGGCTGCGCTCTCGATGCGAGCGCCGCAAATCCTCCTCGTCGACACTTGGAATGCGCACCAGCGACCAAACGTGCCGCTCGCCCCGGCACCAAGCGATCAGCGTTCGTAGCAGCATCTTGACGTCAACTCGATCGGTCTTAACCCGTCGCCCGCGCCGGTTGACCTGGAGGCTACCCGGGTCAATCACAAGGCACTCGATGCCGCGCGCCTTAAGGAACCGTGCCAGCCAGAACGCGTCATGGCCTACCTCATAGCAGAGCGTGATCGCCGGCGGCGCACCATTCGTCTTGGCCCAGCAGTCCCGGGCTGCAGTGAGCTTCGCCATCAGCTTTTCGGTGTTCCCGCCTTCGATTGCATAAAGGCTCGGCTGCTCCCGATCCGGAAACTGGATCACCAAAAGCCAACTGTTCTTGCTCAGTTCCAACGCGCAGTGCAGAATGTTCGCAGAAAACGTAGAGGAGGATGTCTGTTTCATTTGCTAGTCTCCTTCGATTGCAAAGTCTGGACGAAGGAGAGTGAGGGGAGACTAGGCGGGCCTTCGTCCGCCTCATAGCATCTTCACAATTTCCGACATGGGCATTTGCCACAGTCGCGCTTGCTGATTGCGGTCCTAGTGCAGCCTCAGCGCGTCAGTTGGGGGAAGCATGATGCTAGCTAGGAGCGTGGCGGGCCGCTGTTGCGGTGCTTTGTCTCTTGGCGCTAACCCAAGCTGTTTGCTCAATGGGCTTCGCCAGGCTCACCCGGAGCTTCCATCGCCATCATTCAGAACGGTAAGATCGTCTACAGCCAAGGCTATGGCTCGGCCAATCTGGAGTATGGCGTGCCCAACACGCCGGCAACCGTGTTTGACTTGACCTCGGTGTCCAAGCAGTTCACCACCTTTGCGATCTACCTCCTCGCCCAAGGCGGAAAATTGTCTTTGGACGACGACGTGCGAAAATACCTTCCGAAGTTACACGACTTCGGCAAGGTGATCACGATCCGCCAGTTGCCTCATTACACGAGCGGCGTACGGGACCAGTCGGAACCTCCTGCTCCTCGCGGATGCGGCTCGAGGACGTGATCACCGACGAGGATGTCGCCCGCCTGCTGTTTCAGCAAACCGAGCTGAACTTCGCGCCCGGCGATCGATTTCTCTATAGCAACAGCGGCTACACTTTGCTCGCGATGGTGGTGAAGCAGGTGTCTGGCAAGACGCTGCCCGAGTTTGCGAAGGAGCGCATCTTCGACCCCCTGGGCATGGCTCACACACTTCCAGGACGACTACGGTATCGTCGTCAAGGACCGAGCCTATTCCTACGCGCGGCAACCAGACCGGAAATATCGGTATGTAACGTTGAGTTATCCATGGCCGGGCCTTCCGGCCTGTTTTCAACGGTTGGCGACTTGGCGCGTTGGGACGAGAACTTCTACACCGGTGAGGTCGGCGGCCCGGCGCTTCTGGCCCAGATGCAGAAGAAGGGTAAACTTATTAACGGCAAGGAGATCAAGTACGCCTCTGGCCTTGAATCGGTAAATACCGTGGCTCAGGACGGTCGAGCACGCCGGCGGCGGTGCCGCATATCGAACTAATATCCTCCGGTTTCCGGACCAACATTTTTCGGTCGTGGTTCTCGCCAACGCGGGGGACGACCTGAGCCCAACAGCGCTCTCGTTCAAGATCGCTGACATCTATCTGAAAGATCGTTTGCAGCCTACGCCTGACAAGCCATCGCTCGGTGATAAGCCGGAAGTCACGATCGATCCCAAGGTCCTCGACGCCTACGTCGGTGACTATGAACTCCAGGATGAATTCAGGCCGAGCTTCATCATTTCCTTTCAGCAAGGATAAGGACCGCCTCGTCGCGCGCGCCACCGGCCAGTCATCGTTTCCAATGTACGCAGTCTCCAACACCGCCTTCCGACTTCGAGTCGTTCCGTCGAAGTTGTCTTCGACGACCCAACGGAAGGCGGAAAGACTCAGAACCTATCCTCCATCAGAATGGCGCAAGCCTTCCTATGAGGCGCATCCTGATCACCCAGCCTACGCGGAGCGGCTCAAGGCCTACGAGGTCAATTCTACAGCGCCGAACTGGTGTTACGCATGACGTGTTCGTTCGCGATGGTACGCCTAAAGTTCACTATCCGAGGGGAGACATCGATCTGGACCCCATCGGCAATGACGCTTTCGCCGGGGCCTTACCGATCGGAAGTCTGAAGTTTGTGTGTGTGGGGCCGACGGCGAGTGCAATGCCTTGTCGATCGCTGACGGCCCTGTCCAGAACCTGCGGTTCGTCAGGTCGCGATCACCCCCGTCCGCCAAAGTCGCAGGTAATCCACGCCCTAGAACAGCGCGATCAGCTCGTCCTCCGACATGGCCTTGACGGCCGCCAGCGGATCGCCGCCGGGAGGATGCGGCATCGCGGTGTCGGCGGCGGGCTGCATCGGGGCGGCCGCGGTCAGCAGCGGCGCCGGGACCAATTCGGCAGCAGCCTCCGGCATCGGCTCGAGGCTCGCGCCGCCGGGTTCGGCCGGATTAGGGGACGACCACTCGCCATCGCCATCCGGTGCCGGCTCGAGGACCGGCCGAAGCTGGGCTTCCGGCCGAGGCATGGCTTCCGGCAGAAGCATGGCGGTCAGCAGCGCTTCGCTCGCCGCTGCCGCGCCGAAGCCCGGCAATTCCGTACGCAGATCGATCTCCGGAAGAAACGACCGTGCCGAGTCTGCGATCGCGCCATCGGCAGCAGACTGACATCGCTCAGCTCAAGGCAAGGCAACAGCGCGTCCTGCGGCGCGGCGGCGCCATCCTCGAGCGATGGCGACCATTGCGTGCGCTCTCGCCCGCGGTCAGCAGCGGCGCCGGGACCAATTCGGCAGGAGCCGCCGGCATCGGCTCGAGGCTGCGCCGCTGTTCGCCGGGTTCGGGACGACCACTCGCCATCGCCATCCGGTGCCGGCTCGAGGGCCGGCCGAAGCTTGGCTTCCGGCCGAGGCATGGCTTCCGGCGGAAGCATGGCGGTCAGCAGCGCTTCGCTCGCCGCTGCCGCGCCGAAGCCCGGCAATTCCGTACGCAGATCGATCTCCGGAAGAAACGACCGTGCCGGAGTCTGCGATCGCGCCATCGGCAGCAGACTGACATCGCTCAGCTCAAGGCACGGCAACAGCGCGTCCTGCGGCGCGGCGGTGCCATCCTCGAGCGATGGCGACCATTGCGGTGCGCTCTCGCCCGCGGTCTCGGTCGCGGCCGCCGGCGCTTCGGCTTGGGCCGGAAAGTCCTCGGGTGGTGCCGCGGCAGCGCCGAGCTCGGCGCTCGGCGCGACCGCAGGCTCGATATCTGCCACGATCTCCGCCGCATCGTCCTCACCGGCCGGAACGGGACCGGCTGCGACAAGGTCGGTGAATGGGGATTCCACGCCGTCGACCGGGCTTTGCGGAGCTGATGCGGTTTCGCTTGCGGTCGGTGCTTCAACTTCCTGATCTTGTGTCGCAATCAAGGGTTCCGGCGGGCTTTCGGCGGCTTCGCTCGTCGGTGCAGGCGGCCCCGCATCGGTGGCGGACGCTTCGGCCCCCGGAGGCGGGGTATCGCCGAACTCGGCGTCGGGGAGGACGGCGGCCGGGGACTCAGATTCCAGCTCGAGGGAATTTTCGGATTGAGGCTCCGGGGCCACCACAGCCTCCGGTGCGATCGCGACATCGGCAGCCGGCGACGAGGCGGTGGCTTCGGTTTCGGTAGCAGCTTCAGCCTCAGCTTCCACCACAGCCTCAACCTCAACCTCAGCCTCAGCCTCAGCCTCAGCCTCAGCCTCAGCCTCAGCCTCAGCCTCAGCCTCAGCCTCAGCCTCAGCCTCAGCCTCAGCCTCAGCCTCAGCCTCAGCCTCAGCCTCAGCCTCAGCCTCAGCCTCAGCCTCAGCCTCAGCCTCAGCCTCAGCCTCAGCCTCGGATTCCAGCCTCACATCGGCGGCCGGAGGAGGGGCCACGCCGAAAAACGCGTTCGATGGCGCAGGCGGGGAGGCGGGACTCGCTTCGACATCGCCGGCGGCGAGCTCCGGTTCCGCGCTGACGAGGGAGCCGGCGAAGCTGTTTGTTGGTCCCGCGTCGCCGGCCGGCTCCGGCCCGAAGCCAGCGGGATCCGGCGCGGGCGCCGGTTCGGGGGCGGCAGCGTCGCCCTCCTGGCTGCTTTCGAGCAGCGTATCGATCCGGTGCTCGAGATATTGCAGCACCTCGCTCAGCTTGCTGGCGCGGTGGTCGGTGGGATCACGCAGCGAGGAGGCGGACAATATGGTGCCGGCGAGCTCCTCGAGCTGGTCACAGGTCGAGGGATCGAAGCCGTGCCCGCGCATCGCCCAGGTGACATCCCGGATGCGCTCGGCGGCGGCGAACACATCCCGGGTCTTCGGGGGCGGCGGGGTTCGGGTGTCGGGCGGCGCCGTGTGCACGGCGTCGGCTTTGATCTCCGCGACCTCCGCCCGGGTGCGGGTGATGGCCTTGGCCATCTCCAGAAGATCGGAGCGGAAACCTTGCTGGGCCTGCTTGTTTCGTTCCGCGCAGACCACCGCCTCGATGCGCTGGATGGCGGCCAAGAGGAGCTGGGTGTCGGCACTGCGGTTGCGCCTCGCATATTCCTGCAGGAACCAACGCCCGCGCTCGGTATGCATCAGGGCCGCGCAAATGGAGTCGTAATCGCCCTGCGCCGCCGGCGCCGGTGGAATCGTGGAGATGGCAAAGAGTTCTTCCGACATGTCCGGTTCCGAGGGCCCACCACCCGCAGCCAGGATCAACATGTTCGGGCGTGAATCGCAACCGGCTTGGCCGGGTTCCCGGGCCGCCCGCAGGCGGGCTCCGGCGTTGTCGAGGCGCCGCGCAAAGCCCGCAGGCGGGCTCCGGCGTTGTCGAGGCGCCGCGGAAAGCCCAGGCCGGCGCTTCCGAGAGCGGGTTCACATCAACTCGAGAAGGAAACCGCTCCCAGGGCGGGCATTTTCCGGGAAATGCCCTAGTTCCTGGCTTCGCTTTCGCCGTGCTGGCAGGCCGGATACATCGACACCAGCTCGCGCCCGCTCAAGTACATCATATGGGGCGACAAGCCGCCGCGCCGGGCGATCCAGTTGCGCACCTGCTGCGGATAGACATCCATCAACAGCTGGGTCCCGTCCCGGCTCATCACCGCATGACCGGCGCCGTCGGGCCGCCAAGCGGAGTGGAATCCGAGCCGCGCCCTGGGTGTGACGCACAGGTGGTCGCGCGGGATGACGCCGAGGATCATGGTGCAGGCGGAGAGGCAGGGGCCGTCGATCACGACGTGCTCACCCGAGCTGCGGAGCGTAGCCAGATTCTCCAGGTAAGGTCCGATCTGGCCCCCCGGATCGCTGGTAATTCGCATGGTCGCTGAAGCAGGAACAATCGCAAACGCCATCAAGGCGGCGGTCAAGGCCGTCAGAACCCGCATGTGCTCTTTCCCTCTATGCCACTCCCAGCACTTCATTCTTAGTGGATAGTCAGGGTATTACGAAAGTCCTTAATTATTAAATTTTTACACCGCTGTAATGCCGGCTCGCGCCCTGTGGATCATCCCCAGAGCTCCGGCGTGCCGGGATGAACACGGCTGCCCTCGTAGCGAAGTCCGTGCGGCCGGTCGCGCGCCAGCAGGAGGGCGCCGTCGAGATCGACCACGCGGGCGCGCTGGGCCACCAGAATGGCCGGCGCCATGGCGAGCGAGGTCGCCACCATGCAGCCGACCATGAGGTCGAAGCCGAGCCCATCGGCCTGCCGCGCCATGGCGAGCGCCTCGGTCAGGCCGCCGGCCTTGTCGAGCTTGATGTTGACGGCATCGTATTTGCCGGCGAGGGCTGCGAGCGACGCGCTCGCATGCACGCTTTCGTCGGCGCAGACCGCGAGCGGGCGCGCCATGCCCGCCAAGGCATCGTCGCGCTCGGCCGGCAATGGCTGCTCCACGAGCGTAACCCCGGCATCCGCGCAGGCGGCGAGGTTCTCGGACAGATTGTCCGGCGTCCAACCCTCGTTGGCGTCGACGATCAGCTCGCAACGCGGTGCCGCGCGGCGCACCGCGGCGATCCGCGCCGGATCGCCGGGGCCGCCGAGCTTGACCTTGAGGAGGGCGCGGCCGGCCACCTTCTCGGCGGCGGCCGCCATCTCCCGGGGCGCCGCCAGCGAGATCGTGTAGGCGGTCAAGAGCGGCTGCGGTGGCGGCAGGCCGGCGAGCTCATGCGCCGGCCGGCCGCTGCGCTTGGCGGCCAGATCCCAGAAGGCGCAGTCCAGCGCATTGCGGGCGGCTCCCGGACGCATCGCGGCCTGCAGGGCCGCGCGGTCGAGACCGTGGGCGATCTCATGGCCCATCGCGGCGATCGCGGCCGCGACCGCTTCCGGCGTTTCGCCGTAGCGGGCGTAAGGCACGCATTCGCCGCGCCCGCGGTGGCGGCCGTCGGACAGCTGCGCGACCACGACGACGGCCTCGGTCTTGGCGCCGCGGCTGATGGTGAAGGCGCCCGCGATCGGCCAGCGCTCGACCTCGACCGAGAGCGAAAGAGGCGGCGATGGGGCCATGGTGCCACCGGGCCAGGGAGCTGAGGGGCGGTCTGACGGCGCGGCCCGTTCGGCGGCGGCGACGAAACGTCACCACCGACCGCCTCCAATCATTGCGGTGGTGATGCCACGCAATGATTGGTCTTGTCGATCTGCCGGCCGCGGCGCAAACGCGACCGAGCCGGCAGCCGGTCAGTCGAAACGTCCGGCCGCGTGGGCCAGCATGGTATAGACCTTGCCGGTTTCCGAGGTGAGGTAGGTGCGCGCCACCACCTGACCGCGGTCGTCGCGCGAGACCTCGTCGAGCAGGCGCTCGAATTCGGCGATGTAGCGATCGACGGTCTGCATGAATTCGCGATCGCCGCGATACTTCCTGCGGATCTCGTCGAACGCCTTTTGGCCCTGCATGGTGTAGAGCTTGCGCGTGAACACGTTGCGCTCGCCCCGCTTGTAGCGGTCCCACAATTCGGCGGCGGCATCGTGGTCGATCATGCGGGCGATGTCGACCGCCAGCGAATCGAGCGACTCGATGGTGTGGCGCGGCGGCCGATCGTCCCCGGCACGGGCGGCGTCGGCCACGTTCTCGCGCGGCAGATCCGTCTCCTCGCGCGAGGCGCGGGTGAGCAGGTCCGAGAGCCAGCCGCTGCGCCCGGCGGCGCCCTGGCCTTGGCCGGGGTTGAGGGCAGGCGCTTCCGCCCGGCGGGCCGCGGCCGCCGCGACCGGGGGCGGCGGGCTCATCCCGGTGATGTCGGCACGACCGCCGAGGTCGCCGCGACCGCCGATCGGCGGCCGCCGATGTCGGCACGGCCGCGCGGCGTCGTCTCGAGACGGCCGCTGCCGTTGCTGGCCACCGGCTCCTCGCGCGCGCTGCGGCGAGGTCCGGCCGCCACCGCCACCGGCTCGCTCCGGCGCGCGGTCGGATCGGCGGTGTCGAGGCCGCGTCCATGGCGGGCGACGATGCGATTGAGCTCGGCCAGCGCCTCGATCTGGTCGACGATGACGCGGCGCATCTGGGCGGCGCTTTCCGAGGTCTCCTGCGGCAGCTCGAGTATCCCCTTGCGCAGCTCGGCGCGCGTCGATTCGAGCTCGCGCTGCATCTCCGAGGTCATGCGCTTGAGCCCGTCGACGACGTCGGCGAAGCGCTGGGCCGCCTCGGTGAACATCGTGTGCGAATCTCCGGTCGCGCGTTCGTAGATGCTGCGCAGCGCGTCGGTGGTGAGCTTGCTCTGCTCCTCGGTGCCCTCGCGGATGGCCTCGAAGTTCTCGGCGATCGCGCGCGCTCCGCCGGTGGTCGAATTCGGCGATGATGCGGGCGATCTCGCGCGCCCGTTCCGCCGCCCCGTCCAACGACTGATCGAGCAGGCTGGAGAAGCGCGTGAGCCGCTGATCGAGATCGAGCGACTTGCGGTCGAGGGTCTCCACCAGGGTCTCCAGCGATTCGCGCCGGTCCGTGAGGCTGCCTTCCGCGCGCCGATTGCTCTGGTCGACCAGCGTCACCGCCTCCGCCAGCGAGCGGCCATGCACGTCGAACTGGCCCGCCAGCTGTCCCAGGTCGGTGACGGTCTTGGTGGTCAGCTCCTGGAAGCTGGCGATGTGCCGCTCGACCTGGGAGTTGGCCGCGCCGGTCTTCTGGGTGACCTCGTTCATGGCGGCGACGAATTCGGATACGCGCGCCAGCAGCGTGCGCTCGATCTCGCCCATGTTCTCGTGGGCGCCGTTGAGCACCTCCTGCAGCAGGATATTGGCCTCGCGCAAGCCGCTCGAACAAAGCCGTGGTGTCGGAGCGCAGCATGCCGTGCGTCTCCAGCATCTCGGACACCGCCGCCGCCGCCGTCTGCTTGGAGTGCTCGACGGCGGAATGGGTCTGCTCCTGCAGGTCGCGCAGCGTGCGGGCGACCGTCGCCGAGGCGTTGCGCGACACCTCCAGCGAGTTGGTCTGCAGCTCCTTGATCGATTGATTGATCGCGCTGGTCGTCGCCTGGCTGGCTTCCGCCGCGGTCGTCTGCAGCTGCTTGACCGATTGGCCCACCGCGCTGGCGGTCGCCTGTGTGGCCTCCTGCGAGGTCGCCTGCAGCTGCTTGATGGACTTGTTGACGGAATCGGTCGCCGTTTCGCTTGCCTCGTTGATGAGGCGGGCGATCTGCTCGCTGTTGTCCATCATTGTCGAGGTGAAGGTGAGACCCTTCACCTCGATCGCCTTGACCGCATGGTCGGTCACGCGGCTGAGCTCGCTCGCGAACTCCGTGCTCTTGCCGGCCAACGCGACGAGCAGCACGCTCGATTTGTCGTCGAGAATCTCCGTCATCTCGGCGGCGCGCTGGCTGACCGCAGCCGCGATCTCGTCCACCTTGCCGACGAAGTTGCGCGCCACCTCGGCGCTGACGCCGAGCAGCGTCCGCTCGACGTCGTTGGCGTTCTGCTTGAGGACGTTGCTTACGCCGGTCGATACCCCGGTGAGGGTACGCTCGACGTCGGAGGCGTTCTGCTTGAGCTGGCTGCTCACGCCGGTCGATACGCCCGTCAGGGTGCGCTCGGCGTCCTGCACGCTGGTACGGATCGCGCTGGTGGCGCTCGATGTAAGCTGGCCGAGCGCGCGTTCGGCTTCGCCGGAATTGGTCTTGATGGCGGCGTTGAGCTGCTCGAGCCGCGAATTAACCACCTGGGTGGTCGAGGTCGCCAGGTTGCTGATGGTGGTGGAGGTCGCGGTCGTTAGCGCCCCGATCGAGCGCTCGGCCTCGCCGGTATTGGCCTTCACGGCCTGGTTCAGCTGCTCGATCCGCGCGCTGACCGCTCCCGTGGTCGAGGCCGTCAGCTGCTCGAGCGCGTCCTCCGCCTCGCTGGTATTGGTCTTGATCGCGTGGGTCAATTCGCCTAGGCGCGTGTTGAGCGCGTCGGCGGCGGCGCGGGTGCGCGTCTCGATCTCCTTGGTGACGATCTCGGCGCGACCCAGCAACAGCTCCTCGAAGCGGCTGATCCGCGTATCCAGATTGCTGGCGACCTCGATCGCGCGACTGCCAATCGCCCGATCCATCTCGTCGATCTTGGCGCCGACCGTCTCGGTGAGCTTGCTCGCCATATTGCCGATGGAGGTGTTGGCGGACGCCGTCACCGCGCCGATGGTCTCGGTCGCCTTGCTGGCCGCGCCTTCGATGGAGAAGGAGGTCGAGGCATTGAGGGCGCCGACCGTCTCGGTAATTTTGCGGGCCATGTCGTCGATGGAGGTGGTGGCGGACGCCGTCGCCGCGCCGATGGTCTCGGTCGTCCGGCTGGCCACGCTCTCGATGGAGGAGCAGGTCGAGGCCCTGAGCGCGCCGATCGTCTCGGTAACCTTGCTGGCCATGTCGTCGATGGAGGCGGAGGTCGAGACCGTCACCGCGCTGATCGTGCGTTCGGCATCGCCGGTATGGGCCTTCACTACCTGGTTGAGGTTCTCGATCCGCAACGCGATCGTCTCGGTGGTCGAGGCGGCCAAGTTCCCGATCGAGCGCTCCGCCTGGTTGGTATTCGCAGTGATCGCGTCGGTCATTTCCTTCAGGCGCGTGTCGAGCACGTCGGCGGCCGCGCGGGTGCGCGATTCGATCTCCATGGTGACGACCTCGGCGCGACCGACCAGCAGCTCCTCGAAGCGGCCGATGCGCGAATCCAGATTGTTGGCGACCTCGATCGCGCGGCTGCCGATGGCCCGGTCGATGTCGTCGATCTTGGCGCTGATCAATTCGCCAAGCTTGGCGCCGCGCACGTTGATGACGTTGGTCACGTCGCTGATGCGCTGGTCGAGTGCGGATACAACCTCCTTGCCGCCGTCCGCCATGGTCTTGGCGATGTCCATGACGCGCGAGCTCAGTGCCTCGTTGAGGGTCTGGGTGCGGCCGTCGAGCGCATTCTGGAAGCGGGAGAACTGCTGGTCGACGTTGGTGGTGACCTCGGAGATCTTGCCGCCGATGTCCGCGACGTGCGCGGTGAGGTGGTCGTTGATGGCCTGCGTGCGGCCGTCCAGCCCGTCGTGGAAGCGGATGAATTGCTGGTCGAGGCTGGTCGTGATCTCGGTCGCCTTGGTGTTGACGCGGGTGTCGAAGCTGTCGAGGTAGTCGCGCATGGCGGTGACGACTTCCTGCGTGCGCTCGCCCAGGCGCTCCACCATCTCGCCGCCATAGGTCTTCACCGTGCGGTCGAACTCGCCGAGATGGCGGGTGATCAGGTTTCCGAGCGTGGTCGAGTCGCGCGCGATGCGCTCCGCCAGCTCCGCGCCGCCGTGATTGAACATGTCCTCGAACGATTGCAGCCGGGCGGCGAGCATCTCGCGCACCGCGTCGCCGCGCCCGCCGATGACCTCGGCGATCGATTCGGCGCTTTCGCGGAACGTGTCGCTCACCTTGTTGCCGCGCTCCACGATGGCGTCGGTGATGCGCGCGCCGGTCTGCTCGAGCTTCGATACGACGTCGCCGCCGCGCAGGCTCAGATCGAGCACCAGCGAATCGCCGGTGTTCTTGAGGGTGGTGTTGACCTCCTCGACGCGGTTGCCGATGGCGTCGGCGAGATTGTTGCCGGTCTCGACCACGAGATCGGTCAGCTGCTGGGTGCGGCCGGTCATCATGTCGAGGATGCCGACCGACTTCTGCGAGAAGCCTTCGGTCACGCGGTCGAGCCGCACCGACATCATGTGCTGGAGGTTGGCGGCGATCTCGGTGAACTCGTCGCCGATATGGTCGGTCTTGAAGTTCAGCGTCGCGGTCAGCCGGTCGCTGGCGGCCCCGATCGCGTCGGTGGTGTTGGCGCTGACGGCTTCCAGCCGCTCGAGCAGGTCGCCGCCGCGCTCGCCGAGCGTCTCGATCATGGTGTCGCCGGCATGCCCGAGCGCGCGCGAGATATGCTCGCCCTTCTCGGCCAGCGTATGGGTGATGCGCCGCGACGCCTCGTTGACCTGGTCGGCCACCAGCTGGCTGATCTGCGAGATGTCGTGGCTGAGATCGAGATGCACGCTGTTGATGGCGTCGCGGACCTGCTCGGCCTGGCCGACCAGGGTGTCGCGCTGGCCGCCCAGATCCTGGAGCAGCGCGCGGATGCGCACCTCGTTGTCGTTGTAGGCGTGCTCGAGCGCGGACACCTCGTTGGCGACCAGCGTCTCGAGCTCGGCGGCGCGCGCGAGCGCGCGCTCGACGCCGTCGCCCATGGCGGCCACCTCGCGGCGGATCGCCTGACCCACGGTCACGATCGACTCGCGCGCCACGGTCTCGGGCTCGGCCAGCCGCATCGCCACCTCGGCCATGGATTGGGCGATCAGCCGCAACTCCTGCGACCGCCATGCCATATGGGCGAGGACGTAGAAGAAGACGACCGGCGACAGATAGATGGCGCCGAGCACCGCGAGCACGGGCGCGGTCAATCCGCTGGGACCGAGCGCCTCCCTTATGTCGGCCAGATAGGCCCAGCCGAGGACGAATCCGGCGACCACCCAGACGGCCGCGAAGACGCTGGCCAGGAGGTAGGATGTGCGCGCCGGGCGGCGCTGCAGGGTGCGCAGAATCTGCCCGATCGACTCGCGGTCGTCGTTGGCCGGACGGCGCACCGCGTCGGCGTCCTCGGGATGCCGCGCCTCGTCCTCGAAATGATCGGCTTTGGCGGCCTTGCTCGAGCGCAGGCCGGGCCAGGCGCGCTCGGACATGGCGTCCTCGCCCGGCATGGCCGCGATCGGGGGAGCGACCATGGTCGCGGAAGACTCCGCATCCCGCACGTTGAGCGCATCCTGGATGGCCGACAGCGCCGCTTCTGTCGGGTCCTTCATCTTCGGGGTGTTCGCCATGTCGGTCGTCGCCTCGTCAGTTACGCTGCACCAAGTCCGCGGCCCCGCAAAAGCTGGAGCCACGTCGCGAGCGCGTCAGCTCGAGCCCCCTCGAGTGGTGGTCGGGCAGCGGGCTTGAACGCGCCGCAAAACACATTCCTCTGCCGCTTGGATATCCTATCGGCTTGGCAGACCAAAGAAAACCGCTTGTTAAGTTCTCTTTAATCATCGTTAACGCTGCGCCGCCCATGATTAAGGCAAGTGGAGCCCGCACGACGACCAGAATTCCGCACCTAAACCACTGATTTGCTCGGGCTCATTGCGGCCGGCATGCGGCCAGGGGGACGTGGCGCCGCATCCGAGCCGAATGGCCGGGCCCTGTGGGAAACCGCGTTTTCGACCGGTTTGACCGTGGCTCGCCAAGCCTGGCAGCCCCCGCAAGTTGGCCGATCCGCACGCATAAACCCCTAGCCGCCCATCTGCGCGCGCCCCAGCGTCCGGGGCCGCTAGGGCTGCGTTAACCGCGCGCCCGCGCCGCCATGGCGGCCGGGTCGGGTCTTTACCGGACGTTGGGGGCTTTCGGGTTCAAGTCAGGCCGCAAGGGGCCAAAGAGCCCTTAAGGGAGGCCGACATGGGGTCGACGGCAAACGCCGCCGCTCCGACCGACGCCGGGGCGCCGGTCGCAGCCATCGATCTCGCGCATCTGGCGCGCATGACGCTGGGAGAGCGCGGCCTCGAAGCCGAGGTGCTGGCGCTGTTCGACCGGCAGGCCGCCGTGCTGCTGGCGCGCATGGGGGATTCCACGCCCGCGGCGGTGGCCGCCTTCGCCCATACCCTGAAGGGCTCGGCCCGCGGCATCGGGGCCTGGCGGGTGGCCGAAGCGGCCGATGCGGTGGAGATGAAGGCTGGCCGCTCCAGCGCAGGCGAGATCGCCGCCGCGGTGACCAGCTTGGCAGCCGCCGTGGACGAGGCCAAGGCCGTCATCGCGGATCGGCTGCGCCCACACAACGGGCTCTAGAGCTGATTTCGATCGGGGCACAATCTCTCGGTCGTCATGCCCGGCCTCATGCCGGGCACCCACGTCCTTCGCGCCACCAAGCTAGCGGGTGGCCGGGACGAGCCCGGCCATGACGCACCGGGTGTGATAGGGACATGCTCCAGAAGCATTTTGAGCAATATGCCCGCCCTCGCCAACGGGTCCCGGCATGGCCTGCGGCATCACTGCCCGCTGGCGCGCGTCGCCCGGCAGCGGTTATAGGACCGCCGCAACCCGCTTCCAACTTTCAGCGTCCCCCGGAGCCCATGCCCAAGATCACGTATATCGGTGCCGACGGCACCAGCCGCACCGTCGAGGCGGAAACCGGATCGACCGTCATGGAGGCGGCGATCAAGCAAGGCGTTCCCGGGATCGAGGCCGAGTGCGGCGGCGCCTGCGCCTGCGCGACCTGCCATGTCTATGTCGACGAGGCTTGGCGCGCGATCGTGGGCGAGCCCTCGCCGATGGAGGAGGATATGCTCGATTTCGGCTACGACGTGAAACCGAACTCGCGTCTCTCCTGCCAAATCAAGGTCACCGCCGAGCTCGACGGATTGATCGTCCGGGTTCCCGAGCGGCAGGCTTAACCATCCGCGGCACGCATCCCAGCCGTTCCCGCGTTGGGGCTTTCCCCCCTATGGCGCCCCGGCTACACAGGCGCCGCACCATCAGGGCGGCCATGCACGACCGCGCAGACGTAAGGCGGAAGATTCAATGAACGAACCGATCAAGACCGACGTGCTCATCATCGGGGCGGGGCCGTGCGGCCTGTTTGCGGTGTTCGAGCTCGGGCTGCTCGAAATGAAGACGCATCTGGTCGACATCCTCGACAAGATCGGCGGCCAATGCGCGGAGCTCTATCCGGAGAAGCCGATCTACGACATTCCGGGCGTGCCGATCACCACCGCGCAAGGACTGGTCGATTCGTTGATGACGCAGATCAAGCCGTTCGCGCCGACCTTTCACCTGCAGGAGATGGTCGAGACGCATCGAGAAGATCGGCGATCCGCTGTTTCGGGTGAAGACCGACCAGGGCAAGCTGTTCGAGGCCAAGGCGGTGATGATCGCGGCCGGCGGCGGCTCGTTCCAGCCCAAGCGCCCGCCGATACCGGGCATCGAGGCCTATGAAGAGAAATCCGTGTTCTACTCGGTGCGCAAGATGGAGGCGTTCCGCGGCAAGCGCATCCTGATCGTGGGCGGCGGCGATTCCGCGCTCGACTGGACGCTCAACCTCGCGCCGGTCGCCGGCCACGTCACGCTCCTGCACCGGCGCGACCAGTTCCGCGCCGCGCCCGACAGCGTCAACAAGATGATGGCGCTGGTCGGCGAGGGCAAGATCGATCTCGTGCTCGGCCAGGTCTCGAGCCTGGAAGGCGAGGACGGCCGGATCGCCAAGGCGATCGTCAAGCGCAACGACGGCTCCGATTTCCATATCGCCTGCGATGCGCTGCTGCCGTTCTTCGGCCTCACCATGAAGCTCGGGCCGGTCGCCGATTGGGGCATCGAGCTCAAGGACGGCGAATTGATCCCGGTCGATACCGCCGCTTTCGAAAGCAGCGTGCCGGGCATCTTCGCCATCGGCGACATCAACTGGTATCCGGGCAAGGTCAAGCTGATCCTGTCCGGATTTCACGAGGCCACGCTGGCGGCCCAGAAGGCCTACCACTACGTCTACCCGAACAAACGCCTGGTGTTCCAGTATACGACCTCGTCCTCGAGCCTGCAGAAGAAGCTCGGCGTGCGCTAGCGGCGGCCGTGGCGGACGCACGGAGTACCGGATATGCGCCCTCTGGCCGCTCTACGCTGCGTCGCCGCGGTGCCGCTCGCGCGCCCGCGGCGGCGCGCTGACGTTGACCGGCGGCAGCGGCTCCGAATGCACCGGCGCCTCCAGCGGCTGCAGGCCGAGCACCGAGCGCATCGTCGGCAGGGTGGCGTCGGCCATGGCGGCATGGCCTTCCGCGGTCGGATGGATGGCGCCGCCATAGACCGCCGACATGATGCCCCAGGTGGCGTCATGGATGTTGCTCGGCTGCAGGATCGAGGACTGGCCCTGCGGATAGGTGAGCGCCGTAAAGTAGCTGTCGTTCGCGGTTCTGATCCAGCGTGCGCGCGGCGCATAGGCGCGATACTCGCTCGCCGGCCGCCCGCAGGCCATCGGATCAGTCGCGGCCTCGCGCGGATTGGCGCGGAAGCTGTCGCCATTGGGCGAAAAGCAGGCGCGATCGAATTCGGGATCGTCGCTCGAGCGCACGCACAGACCATGATTGGCAAAAGCCGCCTGGTGGGCCTCCACGAAGGTCATGCTCTCGCTCGCCGGCTCGCGGCAGGTCGAGCCCTCGCACGTCGCCAGCGCCTTGATCTTCGGCAGGAATTGCTCGCCGAGGTAATCCGAGACCTGATGCAGGCGGGTGCTGTTGGCCGAGAACGCCGGATGAACGTCGAAGCCGTCGCGTCCGCCGGCGCAAAGCGTGTTGCCGGAGGTGAGCACGGGATTTCCGTAGGTGACGAACACCACGCGCGAAAGATCGCCGCCCACATAGGGCTTGAGCGCGGCGCGCAGCTTGGCGAAGTTGCCGGGCAGATCGTTGTCGAGGATCTTCTGCGAGTCCGCGACGGTCGCGATGGAGCCGCCGCGCCCGAGCAGGATGCGATCCGTCGTCGATTCGATGATCACATTGGCGATCAGCCCGGAAAACAGGATGTCGTTGGCCCCGATGGTGAGCAGAACGAGATCGATGTTGCGGTCGGGCTGGCGTTTATGCGCCCTCGCCATCAGCTCCTTGAGCTCGTCGATCTGCGCCGGCGAGCTGCCCGGGCAGGCCGCGCTGGTGCCGGGGCTCGGACATTCGCTGATGCGCTGGCTCGCCAGAAAGCCGGCGTCGATGCGCGCGCCGGTGCAGCCGAGCGGAATGAAGGTGACCGCGATATGGCTGTTCTCGACCGCAAGGCCGAGCGCGCTGCGCAGCTGGTAGCTGTAGAGCGAGCGGTGGCAGGGGCCGCTCTCCCAACGCGCGCTCTGTCGCGCCCAGGCCTGGGTCTGGGATTCGTCGCCGGGGGAGAAGCTGCAGGATTTGTTGCCGTTGAACCCGTCGCGTCCCGGCCGATAATACTCGCTGCGCACGGTGCCGAGAAAACGCTGGAAGCAGAAACCCTCGTCCGAGAGCCGCACCGGCCGGTCCGGATTGCCTTCGCCCGCCGCAATCGAGTTCGCCCAGCCCCGCGATCAGCACGTCACGCACCGCAATGTCGGCCACCACGCGCTGGGCGGTGCCGTCGGGCAGCAGAATGTCGACGCTGGCGAGCGTGGTGCGGCCATAGGCGACGCGCAGCTTCACCTCTTCCTCGCAGCGCGCCATGGTTTCGCGCGGCGCCCCGCTGCCGTCGTCCACGCTCCAGTCGCAGCCGACGTTCGCCGGGATGGCGCCGGCGAGCGCGACGCCGATGCGGTGGTCGCGCGGCACCAGGTAATCCTCCAGCGTTCCGTCCCGGTCGCAGGTTTCCAGAAGCTTCCCGGCCCGATCGACGCAAAGCCGCTCGACCGTATCGCGGGCCCAGCCGCGGCCGTCGCTTTCGCGGGCGAGGCGGTCCTCGGCCGCCAGCAGGCCGTCACCGCGGTCGGCGGCCACATGACGCTGGAAATCGGCCTCGCTGCGAAACAGGCGGAAGCGGTTCTTGACCTCCCACTCGATGCGTGGACCGCCGCTCTTGGGTTGGGCCAGCGCCGCCGGCGCGGTCCACAAGGCGAGCAGCAGGGCGGTGAGGCTGAGAACGAGGAATCTTGGCATGGCGGCCCAAAAGTGTGAATGAGCCGATGGATAGCACTTCGCTTGCGGCGGAAATATGGGGCAGGCGGCGGTTTGTGGGTCGAGGGGCCCTTGGGGTTGCAGGGGCGCTCACGCAGTGCTGATGACGGCTTCCTCATAACGGCCGCCGCCCATGCCGCTGTCGGCGAAGATGCCGTGGTCGGCGATCCAGCGGAAGGTCTCCTCGTAGACCTCCTTGGTATAGGGCTCGAACACCAGGCGCTCGCCCGGGCCCCAGCGGCGGGTGTCCATGGTGGCGTGATAGCGCAACGGGAACTCGTTCTTGTAGTAGTGGGTGTAGCGATCCGGGCGCAGATCGATGTCGCGTTGCGCGCGCCGCAGCGCACGGAAGAACTTGCGCAGATCCTCGGGGGCCGGATTGCCGGTGATCATGGTGGCGATCATGAAGGTCGTATCGATGATCTTGCGGAACCCGAGCTGCTCGGCGAAGTAATAGGGCCCGCTGAACAGCGCCGAGGCCTGAGCCTCGTCCCCGATCAGCATCTCCATGCGCTTGAACAGCATGCCGTCGGCGAACGACAGATTGATCGCCGTCGGCCGGCAAATAGGGCTCCAGCGCCTGAATGGTCGAGTAATGGCTGCCGGACTGGTAGCCGACCGAGATCGGCACGCCGGCCAGATCCTCAGGCTTGCGGATCGGCGAGGAGGCCGGCACGAAGATGCCCGCGGGCGCGACCGAATAGACGTCGGCATAAAGCCGGCCTTTGCCCTTCGACGCCGCCACCCCCACGGTCCAGTGGCAGGCGCAACTGACGTCGGCCGCCCGGCCGCGCTCGAACGACTGATAGGCCCCGACCCTGTCGCCCTTGTCGTGGTGGGCGCCGTCGGTCGACTGGATCAGCTCGCGAAAGACGTAGTCGAGCCCCTCGTCCTTGAAGTAGCCCTTTTCCTCGGCGACCCATTCCTGCAGCCGGAAATGCGGCTCGACGATGAATTTCTGCTCCGGCATTGGCGCGATCCTCCGCACTGGCTTTGCGGCGAGCTCTATCGCGGGGCGGCTGTATGTTCATAGCCGGCGGCCTCCGGCATTTGGGCGGCCGCCAGCGGGTACGACGAATGTTCGTCAGCTTCTTCCAGGAATTGAGATCGGCCGGCGTGCCGGTGACGCTGCGTGAATATCTCACCTTGATGGAGGCGATGGCGCAGGATCTGGCCGGCCGCCAGGTCGAGAGCTTCTACTATCTGGCGCGCGCCACGCTGGTGAAGGACGAGCGCAACCTCGACAAGTTCGATCGGGTGTTCGGCCACGTGTTTCGCGGCCTCGCCCTGATGGAGGAGGCGCCGGCCGCCGAAATTCCGGCGGAATGGCTCAAGGGCCTGGCGGAAAAATATCTCACCGACGAGGAGAAGAAGCTGATCGAGGCCATGGGCGGGCTCGACAAGCTCATCGAGACCTTGCGGCAGCGCCTTGCCGAGCAGAAAGGGCGCCATCAGGGCGGAGCCAAATGGATCGGCACCGGCGGCACGTCGCCCTACGGGGCCAATGGATACAATCCGGAGGGCGTGCGGATCGGCCAGGACGGCAACCGCAACTTCCGCGCCGTCAAGGTGTGGGACCGTCGCGAGTTTCGCGACCTCGACGACACCGTCGAGCTCGGCACCCGCAACATCAAGATCGCGCTGCGGCGTCTGCGCAAGTTCGCCCGTACCGGCGCCGCCGAGGAGCTCGATCTCGACGGCACCATCAAGGGAACCGCGCGCCGCGGCTATCTCGATATCCGGTTGCGCCCGGAGCGGCACAATGCCGTGAAGGTGCTCCTGTTCTTCGACGTCGGCGGCTCCATGGATTGGCATATCCAGGCCACGGCGGAGCTGTTCTCGGCGGCCCGCACCGAGTTCAAGCACATGGAGCATTTCTATTTCCACAACTGCCTTTACGAGAAAGTGTGGAAGCAAAATCGCAGGCGCTTCGACGACACCACCCCGACCGCACCAGGTGCTGCGCACCTATCCGCACGACTACAAGGTGATCTTCGTGGGCGATGCCGCCATGAGCATCTATGAGATCAGCACGCCGGGCGGCTCGGTCGAGCATTTCAATGAGGAGGCGGGCGCGGCCTGGATGGCGCGCGTCACCGGCACCTACAAGTCGGCGGTCTGGCTCAATCCGGTGGCCGAGCCGGATTGGGAGCACACCCAATCGATCCGCATGATGCGAAGCCTCATGGGCGGGCGGATGTATCCGCTCACGCTCGAAGGGCTTGGAGCGGGCGATGCGGGAATTGGTGCAGGTGAGGCGCCGCCGGAGGCCGGCGATCACTCCGGCTTGATGCCAGCGAACTTCACCACCTTGCCCCACTTCTCGGTTTCTTCGGCCATGAGATTTCCGAGATCGGCGGGGGAGCCCGGCAGGATCGTGCCGCCGAGATCGATCAGCCGCGCCTGCAGGGCGGGATCGGCGAGCGCGGCGTTGATCTCGCGGTTGAGCCGCTCCACGATCGCGGCCGGGGTATTGCGCGGTGCCCCGACGCCGTACCAGGCGCTCGCCTCGTAGCCCGGCACGAAATCGCTCAAGGGCGGGACATCGGGCAAGAGCGGCGAGCGTGTCGTGGTGGTCACCGCCAGCGGCCGCAGCTTGCCGGCCCTGATATAGCCGATCGATCCCGGCATGTTGTCGAAGATGACCTGCACGCGGCCGCCGAACAGATCGGTCATGGCGAGCGGGGTGCCCCGATAGGGCACGTGCACCATATCGACCCCGGTCATCATCTTGAACAGCTCGCCCGACACATGGACCGCGGTGCCGTTGCCGGCCGAAGCCATGTTGATCCGGCCCGGATTGGCCTTGGCATAGGCGATGAACTCGAGGACGCTGCGGACCGGGACCGCGAGGTTGACCTCCATCACCAGCGGCACGCTCATGATGCCGGCGACCGGCGCGATGTCGCGCAGGAAATCGAATTTGAGATTGTCGTAGAGGGTCGCGTTGACGGCATTGTTGGGCCCGGTCATCAGGAGCGTGTAGCCGTCCGCGGGCGCATTCACGACCGTCTCGACCGCGATATTGCCGCCGGCGCCGGGCCGGTTGTCGATGACGAAGGGCTGCACCAAGCCGCGCCGACAGCCATTCACCGATGATCCGCGCCACGATGTCCTGCGAGCTGCCGGGCGGGAAGCCG
Source organism: uncultured Alphaproteobacteria bacterium (assembly GCA_963744275.1). Taxonomy (GTDB): domain Bacteria; phylum Pseudomonadota; class Alphaproteobacteria; order Rhizobiales; family Xanthobacteraceae; genus VAZQ01. The sequence goes on along the minus strand of CAVUSX010000001.1, from coordinate 66,451 downwards.
CAGAGAAGGTGCACCGGCCGCGCCGGATAGGCCTGGCCCCAGGCAAGCCGCGCTAGGGACGGGGAGGCGGCGGTGAGCGCCGCTGCTTGCAGAAATTTCCGGCGCGGAATCTTCATGACGTCATATCCCCGGCCGCCCGGCCGCCGCGATGGCGCCGTTAGTTCAGGCTTCGGCAGCGAAGCACGCGCGGGTCGAACGCGCCAGTCGGCCAGTATTCTTCGACCCATTCCGGCTTGCTGAACAGGAGATTGCTGACGACGGTGGGTTGTATGCGCGTTGCCGTCGGGACGAGGCTCGGCGCGCCCACATAGGTCAAGCCGAAGGTCGAATAACCCAAGCCCACCATGAAGCCGCGGAGACTTTCCTGGCTGCCGCCCATCTTGGCGAGCGCGAACTCGTGCAGCTCCGATATGACGAAGCGCGGTTTCTGCCGGGAGAGCAGGTCGCGCGCGCCCCTCCAGCACCCGCTGATCGGCGCCCTCGGTGTCGATCTTGATCACTTTCGGAGTCGGCAGCCGCAGCTGCTCCCACGCGGCGTCGAGTGTCGTACCCGGCACCGTAGACGTATCGGAGCGGCAAGACACTTCTCGTTGCCCGGATATTCGGCCGGATCCCACAGCGCATTGCCGCCGCTATTGTCGCCGTTGATGAAGAATTCGACATCACCCACTTGGTTCGTTACCGCCTTTTGGATGACCGTGACGTTGGTGCAATCGTTGAGGGCCAGATTGGCGCGAAGTCGGCGCGACATTCTCGGGATCGGGCTCGAACGAGACAACGTGGGCGGTCGGCCCGACCAGCATCGCGGCCAGCACGGTGAAGAAACCGCAATTGGCGCCGATATCGACCGCGACGTCACCCACATGGAGCAACGTGACGAGGCATTCGCGACATCGGGCTCAAAGGAGATGCCAGCCCGCAGGTAGTCCAGGGACACCTTTTCGTTCGGGCGGCTCTGATCCAAGTCGAGCTTCATCTGTAGCAGCGGAGCCGCGCCCCAGCTGAAATCGTATGATATGATCGACATCTGATCTCTCCGCCTGTGGGCGTGGCTCCGGGGGCTTCGATTCTGCAGTCAGTTGAAGCGATTACACTGAATTCTGCCCAAATAACGTTTAATTTCACTCCGCCTTGATGCCGGCTGCCTTGATGATCGGCCACCATTTCTCGATCTCGGCGCGCTGCAGGGCGCCGAGCGCCTGCGGGGTCTGTTGATCCGGCGGCGGAATGTCCTGGCCCAATTGGCCGAGCCGCTCGCGCACGCTCGCATCCGCCAAGGCCTCCATGGACGGCGGCATTGAGCTTGCCGACGATGCTCTCGGGCGTGCCCTTGGGCACCCACAGGCCGGACCAGGTGGACAGATAGAGCCCGGGCGCGCCGGCCTCGTCCACGGTCGGGATGTCGGGACCGGCGGCGAGCCGCGTCTTGCCCATGACCGCAAACGCCCGGATGGTGCCGGCGCGCACCTGCGGCAGCGCCAGGGTCGCCTGCGGCATCATCAGGTCGAGCTGGCCGCCCAGCAGGTCTTGCATCCCCTGGGCGGCGCCGCGGTAGGGCACCAACAACAAATGGGTGTCGGTGAGCTTCTGGAAGAACAGACCCGCCACATGGGTGGCGCTGCCGTTGCCCACGGTGCCGAGCGTCGCCTTGCCGGGGTTCTGCTTCAGCCAGGCGATCAATTCGGCCAAAGTGCGGGCCGGCAGCGCGTTCTTGCCCAGGATCACCTGCGGGGTGGAGGCGATGAGCCCCACCGGCTCGAAGTCGCTCAACAGGTCATAGGGCAGCGCGTAGATGGCGCCGTTGACCACATTGGTGCTCCAGTTTCCGAACCCGATGGTGGTGCCGTCGGGCGCCGCGCGCGCCACCCGGCCGACCCCCACGATGCCGTTGCCGCCGCTCGCCACGTTCTCGATGACGATGCTTTGACCGAGCGCGAGCTTCATGCGCTCGGCGACGATGCGCGCCACCGGGTCGACCGCTCCGCCGGGCGGAAACGGCACGATCATGGTGATGGGGCGCGATGGAAGGTCCTGCGCGGTCGCGCGCCCGCTGCCCGCCCCGGTCGCGGCGAGCGCGAGCGCCAGAAGTAAGCCTTTCATTCCGTCCTCCTTGCGGGGACGGATTATCGGCGGCCGGCGCGCGCGTGCCCACCGGAATCTTGCGCCACGGGCTCGCGCAACAGCATTACGCGCGGGTCGCATCAAGCAACCCGCGCGCAACGTAGGGGATTGGACTTGAGGGTGAGGCGGGCAAGCAGGCCCGCGCAAGCATCAGTCGCGACGCTCGGCTTCCCAGGTTCCGGCGCACTCGCCGCCGCTCCACTTGCCGCCGCCGATCTTGCCGGCCAGCTTGCCGGTGCCGGTCGCGCTCTTGTCGCCGGCGCTCACCAGCACCGTGACCGCGCCATTGCCGCCGACCTTGCCGGAGACGTTGATCAGGCTCGGGCCGTCATTCTCCACGGCGCCCTTGGAGATGCGCACCGGATAACGATAGGCGCGATCGCAAGTGCCCTTTTCGGTCATGATCACCACGCTCCACAGGCCGTCATAGTTCGCGGTGGCGGCTGCCGGAGCGGAGGCGCCCAGCACGCCCGCGAACGAGATGGCGACCAGCGCCAGGGCGGCGCGGTTAAAGTTGCGATTTTGCGACTTCGTCATGTGCCTCTTCCTGTGTCTGCCGGCTTTTTGCCGGGTTGATCGGGTTTGACAAGACGGCGATGAAGGGTGGTGAACCCCGTCCCTGCTCCCTTGGTCGCTTTATGGCTGAAATAGGTTCAAATACCGTTGATAAGTCTGTGATTTCCCTACCTCGACACCACCTGGAGCAGTTACGGGAGCAACCGCGGCTGGATGCGACAGTCTAACATATTGTAAAATATAGACTTTTATCGCTCTGCGGGTCTCTCGCCGCGGCTCCGCGCCACCGGGTTCGAGGTCGGCAATCCGTGGCCAGGCCGGCGGGGCGCAGAGAAAAAATCCGCCGGCCGGCCCGGCCCGATAGCCAGAGGAGGCAGCATGCCGGCGCAGCCGTTCGATTTTCCCAATGCCGAGGGACTTCGTCTCGCCGGCCTCATCGACCTCCCGGCCGGCGAAACCCGCGCCTATGCGCTGTTTGCCCACTGCTTCACCTGCGGCAAGGACGTGCATGCGGCCAAGCGCATCGCGCAAGGGCTGACGGCGCTCGGCATCGCGGTGTTGCGCTTCGATTTCACCGGGCTCGGCTCGAGCGAAGGCGAGTTCGCCAATACGACTTTCTCATCCAATGTCGCCGACCTGGTGGCGGCCGCCGACCACCTGCGCCGGGTCAAGCGCGCGCCCGCGCTCCTCATCGGCCACAGTCTCGGCGGCGCCGCCGTCCTGGCGGCCGCGTCCGCGGTGCCGGAAGCCCGCGCGGTGGTGACGATCGCCGCGCCCTCCGATCCGGCCCATGTGGCGGGCCTGTTCGAGGATGCCCGCGCCGAGATCGAAGCCCGCGGCGAGGTCGAGGTGAAGCTCGCGGGCCGCCCCTTCCGCATCCGCCGCGCCTTCTTGGACGACGTCGCCGAGCAGCAATTGAGCGGGCGCATCAACGCCTTGCACAAGGCGCTGCTGATCTTCCATTCGCCCACCGACGACATCGTCGGCATCGACAATGCGAGCCGCATCTTCGCGGCCGCCCGGCATCCCAAGAGCTTCGTCTCGCTCGCCGGCGCCGATCATCTGCTCAGCCGCCGCAGCGATGCCGCCTATGTGGCCAACGTGATCGCGGCCTGGGCCGAGCGCTACCTCGACATGGCGCCGCAGGCCGCGCACGCGCAAGAGGGCGCCGGCGTGGTGATCGTGCGCGAGACCGGGCAGGGGCGCTTTCAGCAGGAGATCACAGCCGGCGCGCACCGCTTCCTGGCCGACGAGCCGGTCGATGCCGGCGGCGCCGACAGCGGTCCCAATCCTTACGATCTCCTGCTGGCGGCGCTCGGCGCCTGCACCGCGATGACGCTGCGGCTCTATGCCGAGCGCAAGGCGTTGCGGCTGGATCGGGTCGCGGTCAGGCTCCGCCACGCCAAGGTCCATGCCGCCGACTGCGAAAGCTGCGAGAGCAAGGACGCGAAGGTCGACCGCATCGAGCGGGGCATCGTGCTCGAAGGAGAGCTCGACGCGCAGGAGCGGGCGCGCCTGCTCGAGATCGCCGACAAGTGCCCGATCCACCGCACGCTGACGGCGGGGGTCGACATCGCGACCAGCGCGCTGCGCGATCCGCTCTGATCAGATCAATGGATGCCGCGCGGAGCGCGCGCCGCTCGTCACTTCGCGTCGGCAGCGACGGTCTCGAAGGTCTTGCCTTTCTTGGCCTGCTCGACCGCGAAATCGAACAGCGCCTTCATGTAATCCGGGTCGAAGGCGCCGCGCGAGGGATGCTGGAACTCGGGATCGATCTGGGCGACGCTCAGGCTGATGCCCTGCTTCTGGGCGGCCGCCAGCGTCAGCAGGAGCTCGATGCGCAAGCCGGCCTGCAGCGCCAACGAGATCGAGCGGCCGAGCACGACGGTGGTCTGCGGCGTGGTCACGTCGAACTGCTGCTCCAGCTTGGCATTGGCGATCACATAGAGCTGCTTGGTCGGCAGATGAACGGTGCCGGTGCCGGCCAGCACCGAGGTGGGGGCGATGAAGAAGGGCGCCGTGATGGTGCCGTCGTTGTGCAGCTCCTGGAATTGCTTGCCGTTCGATTCGACATCGATCAGGACCGGCGGAAAAATTCCCGGAATGCTGGCGGATGCGAGCAACACGGCGCGAAACAGCGCCAGCGCCTTGTCGTCGCCGCGCGCCGCGATCGCGCCCATGTTCCATACCATCGGCCGCCCGGCGTCGAGATTGGTGGTGACGGCCAAGAGGCGCCGGCCGCGCTTGTGCTCGGCGGCGATATCGGCGAGCAGCTGCGGGGTCACGCGCTTCTCGATCGTGCGCTTGAGCGGCCATGAATCCATCAGGCTGTCGCCGGTCGGACGATCCTCGAAAATGTCGCCGGCCATGATGGTGGTGAACTGCTCCTGCAATTGAGCGTCATAACGCGGGCCCAGGAACGCGTAGGGCGCGATCAGGGCCCCGATGCTGGCGCCGGTGACGACGGCGAAGTCCGGCCGGTTGCCGGCCTGCGTCATGCCGGTCAGCAATCCGGCCGCATAGGCGCCATCGGAGCCGCCGCCCGACATGGCCAGCCACGGCCCATCCACCTTCGGCAGCAGGCGCGCGAATTCATCCTCGGAATCGCCCCAGGCGCGGGCATCCGGAATGCCCAGCACGACCGCATCGGCCTCGTCCTCGAGGCTGAACGACGGCCGCTCCGGCTTCGCATTGGTCTCGGTCGGCGCGGCCTTGGGGGCGCTCTTGGCGGCCGGGGAGGCTTTTTTCCTCGGCGGCTGCTTGGCGACTTGCTTGGGGGCCGGTGTCGCGGTCTGAGCCACGGCCTGATGCCGGCCAGGGCGCGAACGGCAGCCACGCCAGCAGAAATGCGCCGAGGGTCAGGCCGGCGACCGTGATGCTGCCGGCGGTTTCGATGGATGCGCGCATGGTCTGAGCAAATCCCTTTCCCTGACGCGGGAGGTAATGTTCGCGACTTTATGTCACGAGCGTGACGCCTCGATACAACCCATCGCTACAACCGGCGCGCCGCGTGCCGCCGAGCACATCCCCTGAGCACAACGGGCAAGACCGGCCGCGCCGAAGCGCCGCCGGTCGGTCCAGGATCAACACGGTGCTCCGGAAAGAACCTTCCGGCGGTTCTAGTCCACGCGCCGCTCCGCCTGCCAGGTGCCGGCGCAGGCGCTGCTCATGCCTTGGCCCTTCCAAACGCCACCGCCCTGGTTGCGGGTCAATTTGCCGGAGCCGTCCGCCCATTGGCTGCCGGCCGTCACGATGACCCGGACCGCGCCCTTCGGGGTGACCCTGCCTTGCATGGTGATCGGGCCGCCGCCGTCATAGGTGACCATGCCGTCCATGATCTGCACGCCGTAGCGGTAGCTGGGGTCGCAGGACCCGCTTCGGGTCACGATGAGGACGCTCCAGGCGCCGTCATAGATGCTGCGGGCGGACGCCGCGCCCGCCGTAGGTGCGATACCGGACAGAGCCACGCTTGTGCCCAGAACGGCAGCGCAGAGCCAATGCTTGATCCGTGAATGGCTAGTCAGGGGGTGGCTAGTCATAAATGCCTCGTGTTGCGGGTCGAATGCCATCGCCGAGCCGACGATGTCCCAATGCTCGTTGTCCCAATGCTCGTTCCTCGGTCCGTTGTCCATCCTCGCGGGCGATGTGACAAGGAACGTCGGCGGCTCGACTGGCTCGGGAAAGATGGGCGATGAGCTCGCCCACTTCAAGACGGCTCGATTGTGCTCGATAACGGCGGCCCTGTCGAATACGATGGCGGTTGTGATCAACAGCATTTCGCGCCTCGCCGTCCGCACGATCGTGCGGCCATGCCGCCGAGGGCGGTGCCGCCGAAATGGGCACCACTGCTGCCCATGTCAGGCTCCCTGTTGCAGCGGAGAGACCCGGGAATGAAGCCATCGATGCTCCGCGCCGGCGCGCTGCGCGCGATCCTCGGCGCCACGCTTGCCGCCGCCCTCCTGTCTGCCGGCATCGGCGCCGCGACGGCGCAGGATTTCCCCACCCGCGCGGTCCGGATCATCGTGCCGTTTCCGGCCGGCGGCACCGCCGATATCGTGCCGCGCGTGGTCGGCGACATGCTGTCACGCAAATGGGGACAGCCGGTCATCATCGAAAATCGCACCGGCGCCGGCGGCAATATCGGGGCCGAGGCGGCCTTCAAGGCCGAGCCCGACGGCTACACCTTGCTCTCGGCGCCGCCGCCCCCATTGGTCATCAACCAGAACCTCTATCCCAAGCTCAATTTCGATCCGACGCAATTCGTGCCCATCGTGGTGATGGTGCGGGTGCCCAATTCGTTGGTGGTCACGCCGAAATTTTCGCCCCGCAGCGTCGCCGAGGTGATCGCCTATGCGCGGGCCAATCCCGGCAAGGTGACGTCGGCGACCCAGGGCAACGGCACGACCTCGCACCTGACCTCGGAAATGTTCCAGATGATGGCGGGCGTGAAGCTCCAACACGTTCCCTATCGGGGCTCGGCGCCGGCGCTGGCGGATCTGGTGGCCGGCAATGTCGACATCATGTTCGACAATCTCGGGGTCTCGCTGGCGCTGGTGAAGGGCGGCCAATTGCGGCTCTTGGCGGTGGCGACGCCGGCGCGCATGAGCGCGCTGCCCGAGGTGCCGACCATCGCGGAGACGCTGCCGGGTTTCGAATCGGCGGCCTGGTATGCGGTGGTGGCGCCGCCCAAGACGCCGCCGCAGATCGTCGACAAGATCAATGCCGATATCAACGCGGCTTTGCGCCAGCCCGAGATGCTGCCCCATCTCGCCGAATGGTCGGGCGAGGCGATCGGCGGCACCCCGCAGGCGACCGCGGCCTATATGCGGGCGGAGGTGGAGCGCTGGAACAAGGTGATCAAAGCCGCCGGCGTGAAGCTCGAGTGAGCTGCCGCCGTAGGGTGGGCAAAATTGCCGTGCACCACGTTCATGATCGCACGGCGTCGCGCAATTTTTCCCACGCGTTCGCGTGGCGAGACCGGCGCGTGCGCAACGCGCCGGTAGGCCGTGCCGCTTATCCGATGCTCTCGCGCCGGCGCGTTACCCACCCTACCAGATCGCCCAGGTCGCCATGATCAATCCCAAGGCGAGACCCTGCGATGAAGCGCGCGATCCGATCGGTCCGGCCGGTCCGCAAGCCGGGAGGCTCGGGGCGGGGGCAGCGAAAAATTCTGGATCCTCGCCGCCACCATCCTGGGATCGACCATGGCCTTTGTCGACGAGTTGGTCGTCAACGTGGCGCTGCCGGCGATCGAGACCGATCTCAAGGCTCCGGTGGCGGTCATCCAGTGGCTGGTCAACGCTTATACGCTGTGCCTCGCTGCGCTGATGCTGATCGGCGGCGCGGCCGGCGATCGAATGGGCCGCCGCCGCATCTTCGTCACCGGCGCCGCCATTTTCGCCATCGGATCGCTCTGGTGCGGCCTGTCTGCGACCATCGCCCAGTTGATCGCGGCGAGAGCGCTGCAAGGCGTCGGGGCGGCGTTTCTCATCCCGAGCTCGCTCGCCATCATCGGGGCCTCGATCGATCCGGCGGAGCGCGGCCGGGCGATCGGGACCTGGGCCGGATTTTCCGCCATCGCGGCCGCGATCGGGCCTCTGCTCGGGGGCTGGATCGTCGATCACGCCTCCTGGCGGTGGATTTTCCTGGTCAATCCGGCGCTGGCGCTGCCCACGATCTGGGCCGCGCTCGCGCATGTGCCGGAGAGCCGCGACAGCGAGGCCGCCGCGGGCCTCGATTGGCTGGGAGCCCTGCTTGGCCATTGCCGGCCTCGGCAGTCTCGTATTCGGCTTGATCGCATCGTCCGATCCCGGCTGGCGCGCCGCGACGGTGGCGGGCGCGATCGCGGCCGGCCTGCTGCTGCTCCTGGCATTCGTGTGGATCGAAGCGCACAGCCGCGCCCCGATGATGCCGCTCGACGTCTTCGCGTCGCGGACCTTCAGCGGGGTCAATCTGCTGACGCTCCTCCTTTATGCCGGGCTCGGCGGGGCGCTCTTCTTTCTGCCCTTCGACCTCATCCAGGTGCACGGTTATTCCGCGACGCTCGCGGGCGCCGCTTTCCTGCCGTTCACCGCCATGATGGGGGCTTTGTCGCGTTGGTCGGGCGGGCTCCTGGATCGCTTTGGCGCGCGGTGGCCCGCTGATCATCGGTCCGGCGATCACGGCGGTCGGATTTGCGCTCCTGGCATTGCCCGGGACCGGCGGTTCCTACCTGACGACGTTCTTCCTGCCGATGGCGATATTGGGGTTCGGCATGGCGGTCGCGCGTCGCTCCGCTCACCACGACCGTTCTCAGCGCCGTGCCGACCCACCGGGCCGGCGTCGCATCCGGCATCAACAATGCCGCCGCCGCGCTCGCCAATCTTCTCGCCGTGGCGGTGCTGGGCGCGGTCGCGCTTCAATGCCTACGACCGGGAGCTCGATCGGCATTTGGCCGCGCCGACCGTCGCATCGGAGGTCAAGGCGGCGCTGCAGGCTGCCCGCGGAAAATTCGTGGCGGAGCCCGCATTGGCTCCGCCTGCAGGGAGACGATCGGCAGGCCGCGGAGGCGATCGTGCGCGCCTCGCTCGCCGACAGCATCGCGCTGGTGATGTGGCTCGCCGCAGCGCTCGCGCTTCTGGGAGCGCTTTGTGCCGCCGCTCACCATTCCGGCCGGTATGGGGCGATCCGCGCGTGAACCAACGCCTGGCGGAGGAATCGCCGCGCCGCCGGACCACAATAGGTAAATATTCCTGATGGCCAAAATTGACAATCCGCGGCGCCGGCGCGAGATGGACCGCAGAGCGCTTTGGCCCTTGTTGCGAAGCTCGAGGGCGACGTTTTCGAGCTCGCCGAGCACGGGCCCAAGCCCGAACGCCGGACGCATCGGTTGCGTGATGCGGCTGCGCGCTCGTCACTCGCAGACCGGCGCGGCGCCGCCGTGGCGCTGCCGACGTCTCAACCGACGGGAGATTTTCCATGCAGAAGAAGCTGGTGTTGGAAACGACCGCGCCGTTCCAGGGATTGGCGGAGCTGGTCGCCTATGACGAAGGCCTGTTCGAGAAGGAGGGGCTCACGATCGAATGGGCCGATCGCGAGAAGGGCGTCGACAAGACCCCGCAGCTGCACGTGACCAGCCACAAGGACGCGCCGCGCTTCGCCAGCCACGGCAAGCTGCTCGAGGAAGGCAAGGCCGACCTCTACAACGCCTGCGAATGGGGCAACTATTCGCGCGTCGAGGCCACCAAGGTGAAAAGCCGTCAGGTGGGCCGGCGCTCGATCGTGACCTATGCGGCGCTGGTGGTGCGCGGCGATTCGCCGGTGCAGACCCCGCAGCAATTCGCCAATCGGCAGATCGGCGTCCCGTTCTTCTTCGGCACCCACTATCTGACCCTGCAGATGCTGGAAGGATTCGTTCCGCGCGACCTGATCAAGCTCGGCCGCGTGCCGAACGGCTCGCCCTATCGGTTCAAGCTCTTGATGGACGGCGTGATCGACGCCACCACGCTGACCGAGCCCTATATTTCGCTGGCCGAGAAGATGGGCTGCCGCATGGTGGTGGCGGCGTTCCATCACGGCACCGAGGTGGCGTCCGACCGGGTCGATGCCGAGACCTACAGCGCGTTCAACCGGGCGGTGCGCGAGGCGGTGCGGCGCATCAACGCCAACAAGCGCGCCTACATGCACTACTTCCTCGACTACTACAAAAACAAGGATCCGCAGATCGCGCAGCTGACCATCGACGACCTGCGCGAGAGCCGGATCTATCTGGTCGATCCGGCCCCGATCCCGGCCGACGAGCTGCAGCGCACCTACGAATGGATGAAGAGCTGGGACTTCCTCGAATCCGGCTGCGCGGCGGACGAGCTGGTCGACATGAACGTGCAGAAGCACGGCTACGAGAAGGCACCGCACGAGCCGGTCGGCGCGCACTGACGCGCGGCGGATCGCAGGGCGGGTTCGCTCGAACCCGCCCTCTCGCGCCGGTGGCGGGTTGAAGCGAACCCGCCCTACGGAAGGCACCGGTCGCATGGCCGATGCGCCTTTCCTCCCGCCGGAGGGCGCTCTACACTCGCGCGGCTGAGCTGTCTCCCTGTTCGGCCGAGAGGGTCGCGATGAGCGGGTTCGGGCGAGGTTTTGCCTTCGGCATATTGGGCATCGCGGCCGGCGCGACGGCGCAAGCCACCACGGCGGCGCGGGCCGCCGATCCGATTGCGGATTTCTATGCCGGCAAGAGCCTCCAGCTCGTGATCGGCTACGCGCCGGGCGGCGGCTATGACGTGTATGCGCGCGCGCTCGCCCGCTATATGGGCCGCCACATCCCGGGCAATCCCGCGATCGTGGTGCAGAACATGCCCGGCGCCGGCAGCATCAAGGCCGCCAACTATCTCTACAACATCGCCCCCAAGGACGGGACCGCGTTCGGGGGATTCTCGCGCGGCGTGTTCCTCGATCCGCTGCTCGGCCGCGCCGAGGGCGTGCAATATGTGGCGGCGAAATACGGCTGGCTCGGCAGCATCTCGAACGAGGTCGGGGTCTGCGCGTTCCGCTCCGACAGCGGCGTCGCCAGCTGGCAGGACATGCAGAGCAAGTCCTATGTGATCGGCAGCACCGGGGCGGGCGCCGACAGCGACGTGTTCCCGACCGTGCTGCGCAAGATGTTCGGCCTGCCGATGAAGGTGGTCACCGGCTATCACAGCGCCGCCGACGTGGTGCTGGCCATCACCCGCAGAGGTCGACGGCCGCTGCGGCTGGTCGTGGTCGAGCATGATGAGCTTGGAACAAGGATCTCTATCAGTCGAAAGCATCAAGGTGGCGCTCCAGCTCGCCAGCCGAAAAGCTCGCCGAGCTGCCCGATACGCCCTCGATCCTGGAGGTCGCGCGCGACGCCGACCAGCGCGCGGCGCTCAAGCTGATTCTCTCCCGTCAAATGATGGCGCGGCCCTATGTGGCGCCGCCGGGAATTCCGCCCGAGCGGCTCAAGGCGCTGCGCGCGGCCTTCGACGCCACCATGACGGATCCCGAGTTCCTGGCCGATGCCAAGCGCCAGGACCTGGAGGTGCGCCCGGTCTCCGGAGCCGAGGCCGACGCGCTGATCAACGAGATTTACGCCAGCCCGCCGGGGGTGGTGAAGCTGGCGATCGAGGCGATGAAGGAATGAATGGTGAATAGTGAATAGTGAATAGTGAGTAGTGAATAGGGTGAAGTAGTGCTCTTCCTTGCTGTTCACCACTCACTCACTCACCATTCACCACTCACCATTCGCCTCACTCTCGATGCCGCACCACCAGCACCGAGCACTTCGCGTAGCGGACCACGTGGCCGGCATTGGAGCCGAGGAAATAGGTGCGCACCGCCGGGCGCTGCGGACGATGCGAGGTCATCACGATGAGGTCCGCCTTCATGGCATTGGCCTCCTCGAGGATCTCCTGGTAGATGCCGCCCTGGCGCACCACCGCCGAGACCCGGGCCGGATCGAGGCCGGTTTCCTTGGCGACGATCGCCAGCGCCTCTTCGGCCGACTTGCGCTGCTGCGACTCGAAATCCGCCGGCACGTATTCGGCCAGCATCACCGGCGTGAGCGGCATGATGTTGATCAGGCGAACCGAGCCGCCCGACTGCGCCACCATCATCACCGCGGTGGCGAGCGCCGGCTTGGCCAATTCGGGGTCGGAGAGATCGACCGGGACCAGGATGTGCTTGTACATGGCGCCGCTTGCTCCCGGGATTCTTGAAACCACACGTCATCATGCCACGTTTGCGCGCTCGCGCGAACCCGGCCGAACGGCCGGCCGGCGCTCAATCCTTCCCGGACTTGATCAGCCTCGGAGTGACGAAGGCCTCGAGGCGGCCGCTGCGGGCGGCGAGCTTGCCCCGGCCGTCTTCGCCAAAATCGATCACGACGAGGCCGCAGGTCGGCAGACCGTCGTCGAGCGCTTGCGCCCCGCCGCCGCGGTGCGCGAGCAGGAGCCGCGCCGTGTCATGCAAACCCGGATTGTGGCCGATCACCAGGAGCGCGGATGCGGTCGGATCGGCGGCCTTGATCGCGGTCAGGATGGTTTCGGTGCCGCTTTCATACAGGCGATCCTGGTAGTCGACCGGCAGGCTTGAGGAAAATGCCGGCGCCATGCACTCCCAGGTCTCGCGCGTGCGCTGTGCGGACGATATCAGCACCCGGTCGGGCGTGAGCGCATGCCGCACCATGTGGGCAGCGATCCGGGCGGCGTCGTCGCGCCCGCGCGCGGTGAGCCGGCGGTCGCGATCGCGCATGCCGGATTCGGCCTTTTCCGCCTTGGCATGGCGCAGCAGCATCAATCGCATGTCGGCTCGACGGCTCGGCAGCTAAGCAGCATCGATTTCTTCGGCGCGGCAGTCTAGCATGAGTGAGCCTAGCACAATGTGCTCGTGATGCAGCCGCCGGGACGAACTCGGCCCGGCCGGTGAGGGAGATGACGTGAGCGCGTCCGATCGAGCCGACTACCCGCCCGGCTGGTACAGCGCCACCGCGACGCCGGCGCCGCCACGCGCGCCGCTGGCGGGCGATCTCGATGTGGATGTTTGCGTTGTCGGCGCGGGTCTGGCCGGCCTGACCACGGCGCGCGAGATCGCCCGCGGCGGCTGGTCGGTGGCGGTCCTGGAGAGCGGGCGCATCGCCGGCAATGCGTCCGGACGGAATTGCGGCTTCGTGCTGCCGGGCTTCGCTGCTCCGATCGGCGCCATCTGGGAGCGGGTGGGGCTGGCGCGGGCGCGGGAATTGTGGGCGCTGTCGGAAGCCGGCCTCGAATATGTGCGCACCACCATCCAGGACACCGGCATGCCGGACGTCGAACCGATCGACGGCTGGCTCAACGTCTCCAAGGTGGATGACGCCGACCGCATCATCGGGGCCCTGCAGCTGATCGGGCAGGACATCGGCGCCGAGGTCGAGGGCTGGGCGACCGACCGGGTGCGCGACGTGCTCAAGAGCGACCACTATTTCAACGCCATCTATTATCCGCGCGCCTTCCATCTGCATCCGCTCAATTATGCGCTCGGGCTGGCGGCGCTCGCCGAGGCGGCGGGGGCGCATATCTTCGAGCATACGCCGGCGGTGACGATCGACCCGGCCGGGGTGCGCAAGCGGATCGAGACCCCGAAGGGAAGGCTGCGCGCCGCCCATGTGGTGCTCGCCGGCAACGTTCACATCGGCGCGCTGATGCCGCGGGTCGCCGCCACCTTGCTGCCGATATGGACCTATCTGGCGGTGACCGCGCCGCTCGGGCCGCGCCTCGCCGACGCGATCACCTTCCATGGCGCGGTCAGCGACGGCGAGCGTGCCGACAATCATTACCGCATCGTCGATGGCGATCGCCTGCTGATCTCCGGGCGGGCCACCCTGTGGGAAGCCGATCCCGGGCGCTTCGCCGCGGAGCTCGCCGCCGACATCGCCAGGCTCTATCCGCAGCTCGGTCAGGTCGCGATCGAGCACCGCTGGTCGGGCGTGCTCGGCCGCACCATCCACGGCATGCCGCAGATCGGGGAGCTCACGCCGGGCATATGGCTGGCGAGCGGTTTCGGCGGGCACGGCATCAATACCACCGCGATGGCCGGCAACCTGATCGCGCGCGCCATCGTGGACGGCGACGATACCTGGCGCTTGTTCCTGCCGTTCGAGCTGATCTGGGCGGGCGGCCTCACCGGCCGCGTCGCCGCGCAGGCCGGCTATTGGTGGACCCGCCGCCGCGATGAGGGCAGGGCGCAACAGGCGCGCCGGCGCGCCGCCGGCGGTCAGCAGGCGCAGCCGCCGCGGACGCGTCCGGTGCCGGCGAAGATCCGGCCGGAGCGAGCAGCGCCGCCGGAGCCGCCCTCCACGGTCGCCATGGAGATTCCCGCCGTCGAGCTTCCCGCCGACCCGCCGCTCGATGCGCTGCCGACCGCCGACGACCAGCCGGCGGTCGATCAGCGGCCCTCGCGTTCGGCCGTGCAGGCGAGCCGCTCGAAGAGGTGAACGTACGGCTCGTTCTCGAGAGAGGCGCGATGGAGCGGCAGGGCCTTGAAGGCACTCCCGCTATTCCGACGACGGCGGCAACTTCCCGAACGCTTCCTCGAGGTCGACGCTCACCGGAACCTTGTCGTCGATCGATCCGGGCTGCTTCCAGGTGCTGGCGGTCACGCTGTGCGGTCCGGTGAAACTGAAATCCCCCGAGACCGTCGGATTGCCGCCGATCAGGTCGCTGAAAGCGGCGATGAAATTCTTCTTGCGGCCGTACACCATCATGGGAAACGACCAAGGCGAGTGACCGCCGGACGACGACAGGCTGTAGACGAAGAATTGCGAGTCGGGTGACCATTTGGCGGTGACGACGTAATACCCGTCCATGCCGCGCGGCGAGGAATGGTCCTTCGAGGTCAGCGTAGCACCTTTGCTGGTCCGCAGCACGACGCGGCTCTCCATGTCCGGCGTCGCATCGAGGCTGATATCGGCGGGGAGCACCACCGCCCGCAGGGCCCCGTCGGGAGACGGGTAGATCCGCGGTTTCACATCGGTGCAGCTTTGCTCCGGGCGCGGCGTCGAAAGCAATTCATGCCCGCTGCAGGGGGCGCGGTCGGCGGCATTCCCTGGAAGTCGTGCCGCCGCCAGTCCCAGGATTGCGAGAGACGAGCACAAAAGCAGCGATACTCGGCGACGCATTACGCTTCTCCAAGAGACAGGAAGCTCCAGTCTACACCAAAGTCGGCCAGGGCGAGAACGAATGCCGGGGCGTGGCGTTGCGAAGGACAAGCTCGATGGTGCGAGGTCGTCTCGGCGTTCGAGGGTCCGAGGCCGATGCTTGCCGAAGGGCCGGTGGTCGCTCAGCGCCCCTCGCGCCGCGCCATGAAGGCCAGCCGCTCGAACAGGTGGACGTCCTGCTCGTTCTTGAGGAGCGCGCCGTGCAGCGGCGGGATCAGCTTCTTGGGATCGCGCTCGCGCAACGTCTCCGGGCGCGATGTCCTCGACCAGCAAGAGCTTGAGCCAGTCGAGCAGCTCCGAGGTCGAGGGCTTCTTCTTCAGGCCCGGCACCTCGCGCACCTCGTAGAACAGGTGCAGCGCCTCGCTCACCAGGCGCTGCTTGATGCCGGGAAAGTGCACGTCGACGATCGCCCGCATGGTGTCGGGATCGGGAAAGCGGATGTAGTGGAAGAAGCAGCGGCGCAGGAACGCGTCCGGCAGCTCCTTCTCGTTGTTGGAGGTGATGATCACGATCGGGCGGCGGCGGGCCCGCACGGTCTCGCCGGTCTCGTAGACGAAGAACTCCATCCGGTCGAGCTCCTGCAGCAGATCGTTGGGAAACTCGATGTCGGCCTTGTCGATCTCGTCGATCAGCAGCACCGGACGCTCGTCCGCCACGAAGGCGTCCCACAGCTTGCCGCGCTTGATGTAGTTGCGGATGTCGCCGACCCGCTCGTCGCCGAGCTGGCTGTCGCGCAGCCGCGACACCGCGTCGTATTCGTAGAGGCCCTGCAGCGCCTTGGTGGTCGATTTGATGTGCCACTCCAGGAGCGGCGCATCGAGGCTCTTGGCGATCTCGAGCGCCAGCACGGTCTTGCCGGTGCCGGGCTCGCCCTTGACCAAGAGCGGCCGCTCGAGCGCGATCGCGGCGTTGACCGCGACCTTCAAATCCTCGGTCGCCACATAGGCGCGGGTGCCGCTGAAACGCATGCTCGTCCTCGCTGCAGCGCTCCGGCTGCGGTTTCTAGACCATTTCTCACGATGACGAGGCAGCCGGCTGCGCCCCGGCAGAAATTGCCGCCGGCGACGCGTTTTTGCCGGGCGCGGCCGCGCGGCGATCAGCGAAGCGCTTGATCCGCCTGAATAATTTCTTTGGCACGCGGATTGCGATGTTGGCTCCATCGGTGTCGATGCACCGTTGTCGGGCCACCGGTGCGGCCCCGCGACGGATCATGTCGGCGGCCGCCCGGAACGCAGTTGGAGACTGAGTCATGGGTCTATTTGATGCTCTCACGACCGCCGTCGGGGGCCTGCAAGCGCAGTCGTTCGCGCTGCAAAACATCTCCGGCAACATCGCCAACTCGCAGACCACCGGCTTCAAGGAGACCGACACGGGCTTCGACGCCCTGTGTCGTTGGCGGCCGCGCGGCCAGCAAACGTCCGGCAGCGTGCTCGCGGACTCGGTCGCGACCAACACCGTCCAAGGCTCGATCCAGTCCGCCGCCGTCAGCACGAATTTGGCGATCAACGGCGACGGCTGGTTCGTGGTGGCGAAGCCGACCGTCGTTCCCCGACAACCAGCCGGTCTTCAGCGGGTTCGACAGATTATACGCGCCGCGGCGACTTTCAGGAAAACCAAGGCGGCTTTCTGGTCAACGGCGCCGGCTACTACCTGATGGGCATTCCGGTGAGCGCCTCGACCGGCAATCCGCTCGGCAGCGTCCCGTCGGTTCTCCAATTCAGCACCAACTTCGTGCCGGCCCAGCCGACCACCCAGATCCAGTATCAGGCCAATCTTGCCAGCAATCCCACGACCGCCAACAGCAGCACCACCGTTCCCGGCTCCAACCTGCTCAATCCGATCGGATTCACGGCCAATCCGCTGGTGGGAGCGCCGGCGGCCGGCAAGCATCACCGGCACCGGGGCGACCCTGCTGCCGGACGCGAAGGCGGTGGGAACCGGCAGCGTCGTCCTGGCCAGCGGCGCCACGACGCCGCTGGCTTCGCTCGGCTTCACGGCCGGCCCGCCGGCCACACGATCACCGTGAACGACGGAACCAACACGACCACCTACACGTACACGGCCGGCGATACGGTCGCGGACCTGATCACCGCCATCAACGCGGGGCCGCGGCAATCGCGCTGCGTCAAGCCGACGGTGAGCCCGGCAACCAGCTGGTGCTTGACCGGCGGCAACTTCCCGGTTCCGATCACGGTCGGCGGCACCGGCGCCGATACCGCGATCGGCTTCGGTGCCGGCCAAAACAGCTTCCAACCGACCAACCTGCTCACGCAGAATACCGTCGCGGCGGGCCAGACCCTCACCGTTCACGACCGACGCCGCCCGGCCGCCCGGTGACCTCGACCATCACCTTCGGCCCGGCGGTCAAGTCGCAACTCTGGCGCAGTTGCAAACCGCGCTGGCGGCCCTCGGCAACGTCACCGCCACCGTGAACACGGCCAACGGGAACATCGACGTCACGGCCCGAACCCGACCGACCAGATCGCGGTCGGCGGCAACGCGCGGCGCCTCGCGCTTCGGCATTCAAAACCTGCTCGCCGTTGCCCGCCAATGGAACGGTTATCGCCGACGACGTGCAGACGTTCACCAACGAATCCATATCCGGCGGCTCGGTGACCGCCTACGACTCGACCGGCAATCCGGTGAATGTTCAGTTGCGCTGGGCCAAGACCGACAGCGTAGCGACCGGCGGCGTCGATACCTGGCAGCTGTTCTATCAGACCAACTCGAACGCGACCGGCACGCAGTCGGCCTGGCAAAACGTCGGAACGATCTTCACGTTCAATTCGAGCGGCCAGATGAATCCGCCGCTGTCGAGCCTCACGCTCCCCAATCTCACGGTCAACGGCGACTCGCTCGGCAACGTTCAGCTCGATCTTGGGCAGCAACGGGCTGACGCAGTTCGCGGATACCAGCGGCACCGTCCAGGTCAATGCGTTTCAGCAGAACGGATTTGCCGCCGGCAAGCTGCAATACGATCGCCGTCAACGGCCAGAACCGCGTGGTCGGCACGTTCTCGAACGGACAGAATATCCCGCTGGCGCAGGTCACCCTGGCGAACTTCAACGGCCAGGACGGGCTGCAGGCGCTCAACGGCGGCGCCTATGCGGCGACCGCCGATTCCGGACCGCCGCTGTTCTCGGCGCCACCGGGCAGATCGTCGGGCAACTCGGTCGAGGCCTCCAACGTCGATATCGCCACGCAGTTCAGCCATCTGATCGTGGCCCAGCAGGCCTATTCGGCCAGCGCCAAGGTGATGACGACCGCCAACCAGATGATGCAGAGCCTGCTGACCGTGATCCAGTGACGATGGCCGGGTCCTGGCGGCGCCATGCCGGTCCAGGTCGGAACCGGATGATGCGGACGAACGGCAGAGCAGCATGAGCCTCACCCAAGCCCTTGGCACCGCGCTGGCGGGCCTGAATGCGACCCAGGCGGGCCTGTCGATCATTTCCGGCAACATCGCCAACTGCCAACACGCCGGGCTATGTCGACGCAGACCAACAATCAGGTCGAGGTCGCGGCCGGCGGCAATTCCGGGTCGAGCGTCGACGTCATGGGGATCAACCGCAACCTCAATTCCTTGCTGCAGAGCCAGCTCTGGACCGAGACCTCCGGCGGTTCCTATGCCGACACCAAGGCCGAGCTCTATCAGCAGCTTCAGCAGGTCTACGGGACGCCGGGGACCGCGGGCGCCTTCGACTCGGCCTACAACAGTTTCACGTCGGCGCTGCAGGCGCTGTCGACCAGCCCGTCGTCCTATTCGGCGCAAACCGCGGTGCTGGGCGCCGCGCAGCAGCTGACGCAAAACCTCAATTCCATGACCGGCGGCATCCAGGCGCTGCGCAGCCAAGCCGAGCAGGGCATCGCCGACGGAGTTCAGCAGGCCAACCAGGCCATGCAGACGATCGCGCAGATCAACCAGCAGCTGTCGTCCAACGCGCCGCCAGGACGGCGCCACCGCGACGCTCGAAGATCAGCGCGACCAGGCCGTCACCCAGCTCTCGCAGCTGATGAACATCACCGTCACCAAGAACAGCAACGACCAAATCTCGGTCTTCACGAGCACGGGCCTCCAGCTGGTCGGGACGCAGGCCTCCCAGCTCACGTTCGACGACCGCGGCTCGCTTTCGGCGACTTCGCTCTGGAATGCCAATCCGGGCAAGGACGGCGCCGGCACCATTACGCTGCGTCGCCTCGAACGGCGCCACCACCGACCTGGTCGCCAACAAGTCGATTCAGTCGGGCCAGATCGCCGCTTATGTGGAGATGCGCGACCAAGTCCTGCCGCAGGCGCAGAGCCAGATCGACGAGGTGGCCGCCCAGATGTCGCAGTCGCTTTCGGACCAGACGACGAACGGGAGCCGCGGTGAATCTCCGGCAGCCAGTCGGGCTTCACCGTCGAGGTCGGCGGCGTGCTGCCGGGCAATTCCGTGCAGGTGACCTACACGGACGCGCTCAACAATCCGCATACCGTCACCATCGTCGGGTCGACGACCCGGCGGCGCTGCCGCTGTCCGGACACCGCGACCACCAATCCGAACGACCGGTGATCGGGGTGAATTTCGCCGGCGGCATGGCGCTCGGTGGTGGCGCAGCTCAACGCCGCGCTCGGATCGAACCTGCAATTCTCCAATTCCGGTACGGTGCTGCAGGTGCTCAATTCGACGTCGTTGAGCTCGACCGTCAAATCGGTCTCGACCACCACGACCGCAACCGCGCTCGCCGCCGGCAGCACGCAGCTGCCGCTGTTCACCGACGGTCCCACTCCCATCACCGGCGCGATCACCGCGACCGGGTCGCAGGACGTCGGGCTGGCCGGACGCATCGCCGTCAACAGCGCCGTCCTCGCCGCGCCTGGCGCGCTCGTCGCCTATCAGACCTCGCCGGCGACCGCCGGCCGGAGATCCCACCCGCCCGAACTTCCTCTTGAACCAGCTGACCAAGGCCGCCTTGACCTTCTCGCCGGCGACGGGAGTCGGAAGCGTGTCTGCTCCGTTCAGTGGGACGCTGTCGGATTTCATGAGCCAGGTCACGAGCCAGCAGAGCCAGTCTGCGAGCGCCGCCAGCAATCTTCAGCAAGGTCAGGATGTCGTGGTTAATGCGCTGCAGCAACGCTTTAATAGTGATTCAGGCGTCAATATCAATACGGAATTGGCGAATCTGATCACCCTGCAGCAGGCCTACGCGTCAAATGCGCGGGTGATGTCGACAATTCAATCGATGTTCACCACCTTGATGCAGATAGGTGTGTAATGGCCCTCACCGGCATCGGATCCAGCATTGCGGCCAGCGCGCTGGCGCAGCAAAATATGCAGAATCAGCTCGACGTTCTCAGTCGTCAGCTGGGCAGCGGGCAAAAGGCGGCGGTTTATTCCGATCTCGGATCGCAGGCCGGCCTCACCGTCGGGCTGGATTCGCAGCTTTCCGCCATCAATGGCTACGCCGACACCAATACGACCGTTACCACCACGCTCGGCATCGAGGAGTTGGCGCTGTCGCAGATCGGCAGCATCGGAAGCACGGTGCAGGGGGCGGCCATGCAGCCGGCGGGATTTACGCTGAGCAGCAATGGACAGACGGCATTGCAAGCGAACGCGGCCACGCAGCTCGATCAGATGCTCGGTCTGTTCAACACCCAGGTGGGCGACAATTATCTGTTCTCGGGCAGCGCGCCCAACCAGCCGTCGGTCGATACCACCGATCACATCCTCAACGGCAACGGCGCGGCTGCCGGGCTCAAGCAGGTGATCTCCGAGCGCAACCAGGCCGATCTCGGCGCCAGCGGCCTCGGCCGGCTGGTGATCCCGGCGGTGGCGGGGTCGACGGTCTCGATCAATGAAGACGTGGCCGGCTCGCCGTTCGGCTTCAAGCTCGCGGGCGTGAGCTCGAGCCTCACCGGCGCGACCGTCACGCAGCCGACGGGCTCGCCGAGCACCGCAACGGTGACGCTGGGAGCGAACCCCAATAGCGGAGATTCGGTCCAGTTCAGCTTGACCCTGCCGGACAAGACCAGCCAGACCATCACGCTTCAGGCCACATCGGCGGCGTCGCCGGGCGCGAACCAATTCGCCATCGGGGCGACCCCGGCGGCCACGGCCGCCAACCTGCAGGCGGCGCTGACCACCGCGGTCGGCAATCTGGCGCAGACCACGCTGCCGGCCGCCTCGGCGGTCGCGGCCTCCAACAATTTCTTCAATGCGAACCCGCCGCTGCGGGTGGCCGGGCCGCCGTTCAATTCCGCGACCGCGCTGCAAAACGGCACCGCTGCCAATACCGTATTCTGGTACACGGGCGAATCCGGCGCGACCCCGGCGCGCCAGACCGCGACCGCGCAGGTCGGCCCGGCGACGACGATCGCCTACGGCTTGCGCGCCAACGAGCAGGCGTTCGGCACCATGGTGGCGAATATCGCCGTTCTCGCGGCGACCACCTACTCGCCGGCCAACACGAACGCGGCGGCGAGCTACTCGGCGCTCACCAATCGGGTCAGCAGCAACCTGACCATACAACAAGGCGCGCAGAGCATCGAAGACGTCGATGCCGACATCGCCAATGCGCAGGTAACCGCCAAGAACGCGCAATCGGTCAATCAGCAGACGCAAAGCACGCTCACCGACATGCTGCAGAGCGTCGAAGGCGTCTCCACCGATCAAATCGGCGCGCAGATTCTGGCGCTGCAGAACAGCTTGCAAGCGTCGCTGTCGACGACGGCGCGGCTCTCCTCGCTCACTCTCGTCAATTATCTGGGCGGGACGACCGGGTAGCGGTTGCGGTCGGATCGATTTATCTCCGCGGTCTCGCCTGCTTGGTTAATCATGGCTTAACGACTTTCTGCGATCCGGTAGCATCGGGGGCCAATCGGCGATTGGGCATGCATGCAGGTGCTTGATACGATCATTCTGCTCACCGGGGAGGTGGAGCAACCTCTTCTGGCGTCGGTCTTGCAGAGCCACAATCCGCAACTGACCCTGCGGCCGGTCATGACCTTGGCCGATGTGGCGGCGCTCGAGCCGCGGTCGTTGCGGCGCGCCCGGCTCATCGCGTTTGCAACCGATGTCGTGGTGCCGCCGAACGTCCTCGACCAGCTCGGGTACGGCGCGTATAATTTTCATCCGGGTCCGCCCCATTTTCCCGGATGGCGCCCGGCGCATTTTGCCATCCACCGCCGTGCAACGGAATTTGGTGCTACCGCTCACGTCATGTTCCGGCGGGTCGACGCCGGGCCGATCGTCGGCGTGGAGCTGTTTCGCGTTCCGGCGGACAGCACGGTCAGCGGCCTCGAGGAATTGGCATATGCCCGGCTGGCGCGATTGTTCTGCCGGCTGGCGAAGCCTTTGGCGACACAAAACGAGCCGCTCGCGGAGCTTCCGATACGATGGACTGGAGAGAAATCCTCCCGTCGCTCCTTTGCCGCCATGTGCGGCAGTGCTCCCGACATCTCCACGGATGAGCTGAACCCTCGCGTCGCGGAGATCGCTTCGGCAAGCTGTTGCCGTTTTGCTTTTAAGTGCGCGCGCTGAGCGACCGCCTGGTGAGCTCTACGCCAGAGCGACCATGCGATGATGTGTGCGGGTTGGATCCGCTTTCGCGCGAGCCTGATGGCGATGCGGCGGACTTCCTGGATCGACCAACGGATCAATGACGGCGTGTCGGTGCTTTTGTGGTTGCAGTTCGGCGTTGCGTTTTTTTTGGCGGCGATGGATTGGCGCGATGGCGGATCACCGCCATCATGGCGAAGGCGAGCATCACCAGAGAGACGTGGCGATGCCACCCATGCCAGGATCTGCTCTCGTTGTGATCGAGTCCGAACTCGTTTTTCGCGGTCTCAAAACTGTCCTCAATCGCCCACCGATGGCCTTCGACTGCCACCAGCGTTTCGATGGATGTTGCGGTTGGACACCAGGTGGTAAAGAAGGCGAGATCCCCATCGGCGATATGACGTCGGATCAGTAGGCCGCGTGTCCAAAGACCTTGATTTGCGCTGCTAAATTCTTCGACCTCGAGATCGGCCAATTCGAGATAGCACCAATCATGCAGCCGCGGTCCTTTGGTTCCAGTCCTGCCGACAGGCGTTTCCACTCGGACGCGGGTCGCGTCCGGGCGATCTCCGCGGCTGCGCCGGCAACCGATCGCCGCTTGCCCCAGGACTGAAATACATGAGCGCTGCTGACCCCGAGTACATAGCCTTTACCTGCGCGACGTAATTGCTGTTCGATATCGCCAACACCATAGACCGTATCGCCAGCGACCCACTTGAATGGGACGGACGCGGCTATGGCGCGCGCGATCATTCTCGTCGCAAGCTTTGGTTTGGTCGCAAAGCCGACATCGGGGGGCACGTAGGTGGCTTTGCAGGCGAGTCTGGATCGTCAGTCCATTCCTTCGGAAGATACAGCACGCGATCGATGAACGCATGACCGTGGCACGACACATAGGCAGCGAAGACGCCAACCTGGCAGTTCGTGATCTTGCCTGCGGAACCAGTGTATTGCCGCGCCACTCCGCACGACGCCTTGCCCTGCTTGAGAAAGCCGGTCTCGTCGATCACGAGGACCGCATCGTCATCCGTCAAATGCTCGATGACATAATCGCGAACGATATCGCGCAGAGTCATCAGCTTCCCAATCCCTGCGACCGAGGATCGCCTGTTGCCGCCATGGGCCAGGATCGCCAGCTGCCTCCGCGCGCATCCAACCAGTTTTGCGTTGCTCATCTCCGAGCAGACCTTCCAAAAACAAGCCTGCATTCGTCGCAACGCGCTCTTGCCCGAATAACGGACGTATCCGCGTCTTGATCTCCCGAAGCGACGCCGCCCACAACGCAAGCGTCTCTTCAATCGACGCTGTCCGCGTCCACGACCTTCGAATTATGGTTGCCCATGGATTTCAGAAGCCCTCAGAAATAGCAACTGTAATGCTAGGGCCTGTTCCTCAATTGAGCCAAATGATGATCGCAGCCGAGGTAGATTCGGCCGAGGAAGTTGATCGCCCAGGCGTTGTCGTAACGGGGTAGCGATGGCGTCGGAATTGCTTGAGTTTGGCGAAGAAGTTCTCGATGAGGTGACGCGCTTTGTAAAGTTCTTTGATCATCAGTCGCGTTTGTGTCTTGCGATTAGGCCGGTGGAATGACGGTGCGTTTTGCCGCGCTTTTCGAGCGGGTCGATGACGCGCTCGGGCATCGATAGCCTTTGTCGGCGATCACGATGTCGGCCTCGATCTGCGGAGCAAGATGTCGGCGCTTCGTCGAGATCGCTGGCTGTCCCGGCGTGAGCGCGAAGTCCGGTCGGATTGCCCAAAGCATCAACCGTTCGCATTCGATCTTGGTGCTCAATCCTCCTTTGCTGCGGCCGATCGCTTCGTCTTCGACCCGGCTTTCTTGCAGCTCCGGCACTGTGTTGATCAGCACGCACGATGATCGAATTGCGATCGATCGCATGTTCGTTGTCGGCGTCCTTCGGCCAGACGCTCGAAGACTCCGACATCGCCATACGCCGGCCTTCGGTCCTCAGCGCGGTAAAGCGCATCGTGATCGCCGTCAAATGCTTCGATGCCGACGAGTCGCGTCATCGACCCTCGAACAAGCGGCAAATCCACCGTCATTCCGATCTCAAGGTACAATCGACCAGCCCTCAACGCGACTATGACAAATGTCGCGCCGCAAAGCACGTCACCTCATCGCACGAAGCTTCTTCGCCAGCAACTAAGCAATGATCCGCCCCATTCGTCGTACCCGTTATCGACAACGCCGCATCGATCAACTCTCCTGGCCGACCGTCCATTACTCGCTCGCGACTCATCGGGATATTCGCTCAATTGAGGACAGGCCCTAGCATTACAGTTGCCTTTTTGCTTTTAAGTGCGCGCGCTGAGCGACCGCCTGGTGAGCTCTACGCCAGAGCGACCATGCGATGATGTGTGCGGGTTGGATCCGCTTTCGCGCGAGCCTGATGGCGATGCGGCGGACTTCCTGGATCGACCAACGGATCAATGACGGCGTGTCGGTGCTTTTGTGGTTGCAGTTCGGCGTTGCGTTTTTTTTGGCGGCGATGGATTGGCGCGATGGCGGATCACCGCCATCATGGCGAAGGCGAGCATCACCAGAGAGACGTGGCGATGCCACCCATGCCAGGATCTGCTCTCGTTGTGATCGAGTCCGAACTCGTTTTTCGCGGTCTCAAAACTGTCCTCAATCGCCCACCGATGGCCTTCGACTGCCACCAGCGTTTCGATGGATGTTGCGGTTGGACACCAGGTGGTAAAGAAGGCGAGGTCCCCATCGGCGATATGACGTCGGATCAGTAGGCCGCGGGTCCAAAGACCTTGATTTGCGCTGCTAAATTCTTCGACCTCGAGATCGGCCAATTCGAGATAGCACCAATCATGCAGCCGCGGTCCTTTGGTTCCAGTTCCTGCCGACAGGCGTTTCCACTCGGACGCGGGTCGCGTCCGGGCGATCTCCGCGGCTGCGCCGGCAACCGATCGCCGCTTGCCCCAGGACTGAAATACATGAGCGCTGCTGACCCCGAGTACATAGCCTTTACCTGCGCGACGTAATTGCTGTTCGATATCGCCAACACCATAGACCGTATCGCCAGCGACCCACTTGAATGGGACGGACGCGGCTATGGCGCGCGCGATCATTCTCGTCGCAAGCTTTGGTTTGGTCGCAAAGCCGACATCGGGGGGCACGTAGGTGGCTTTGAGGCGAGTTGGATCGTCAGTCCATTCCTTCGGAAGATACAGCACGCGATCGATGAACGCATGACCGTGGCACGACACATAGGCAGCGAAGACGCCAACCTGGCAGTTCGTGACCTTGCCTGCGGAACCAGTGTATTGCCGCGCCACTCCGCACGACGCCTTGCCCTGCTTGAGAAAGCCGGTCTCGTCGATCACGAGGACCGCATCGTCATCCGTCAAATGCTCGATGACATAATCGCGAACGATATCGCGCAAGTCATCAGCTTCCCAATCCCTGCGACCGAGGATCGCCTGTTGCCGCCAAGGGCCAGGATCGCCAGCTGCCTCCGCGCGCATCCAACCAGTTTTGCGTTGCTCATCTCCGAGCAGACCTTCCAAAAACAAGCCTGCATTCGTCGCAACGCGCTCTTGCCCGAATAACGGACGTATCCGCGTCTTGATCTCCCGAAGCGACGCCGCCCACAACGCAAGCGTCTCTTCAATCGACGCTGTCCGCGTCCACGACCTTCGAATCATGGTTGCCCATGGATTCAGAAGCCCTCAGAAATAGCAACTGTAATGCTAGCTAGCCTTGGCTGGACCCGGCCAGCCCGGCGCCGCGGTGCTCGAGGTCGGAGAGCGGGCTCTTTCCACCGCGCGAGGCTCGAGCCCACGAATGGAGCGGGGCTGCGCCCCGCTGCAACGGCGCAGCCTGCCGAGCCGCGCTCACTTTGCCGGGGTGGCTGTGCTGAGCACCTGGGTGACCTGGCTGAGCGCGTAGCTTTGGCCGCCGACCGTGAGTGTCGGCGGGGACTGGCTGACATCGACGCCGGTCACCACGCCTTGGACGCCGGTGGTCACCGGAACGTTCTGGTTGTTGGCGCCGGTCGCGCTGATCGAGATTTTGTAGGCGCCGTCCGGCCAGGTGGTGCCTTGGCTGTCGACGCCGTTCCAGGTGAATGTTTGTGCACCCGGCTGGACGCTTTGGCTGGTGGTGTAGACGGTCTGGCCGGCTGCATTCGTAACGTTGATGGTCGCGGTCGCCGGCTGGGAGACGGAATAGCTCCAATTGGCCGCGCCGTTGGCGAGCTGGGCGGTGGTGCCGGAGACCGCCACGGTCGCGCCCAGGAACTGGAGCGCCGATGCGGCCTGCTGCGTCTGCTGCAGCGCAATCATGGTGGTCAGCGAGGTATTGGTATTGATCTGCTGCTCGACCGAGGCGAATTGCACGAGCTCTTGGGTGAATTGATTGGGATCGAGCGGGGAGGTCGGATCCTGGTGCTGCAGCTGGGTGGTGAGCAGCTTGAGGAAGTCGTTGAAATTGCTTGCGAGCCCCGGGGTAGCCGCGCTGGCAGCGGCCTGAGCGGGGGACGAGTTGGTCGCCGCGGTGGGCGTCGGGCTTGCGTTCGAGGTCAGCATGCGATGCGGTCCCTGTTGCGCCCGCGCCGCCGATGGCCGGGTTCGAGCACTGGCCGGCGATCAGGCTTACCGCGGGGATTCCGCAGCGCTCTGAGCCACTCACGATTCGAACCGCCAAGCAGGTCCGGTTTCAATTCCGTCACCGACGGGAGCGATGGACCCAGTCTGCTGTCCAATGGTTAATAAATCATGACCGGCGCGCGAGCGTGCGCGCCGGCATTCGACCGCGGGCGGAATTGGTCCGGAGACGGGAAGGCGGCCAGGCCGAATCGGCGTGGCCGCAGCGCGTGTCAGCCGTTGCCGCGCAGGCCGGCGGCGAGCTCGCGGTTGATGTTGATCAGCGGGACCAGCATCGCGGGCTGCGGATTGGTCATCAGGGTGAAGGTCTCGCTCATCACGAAGATGCCGATATTGGCGATATTCTGCCGAACCGGCACCGGCAACTGGCTGCCTTCGTCGCAAACCGAGTCGAGGAAGACCGTCCACAGACGGCGGTTGTAGAGCACGGCATCATCGAGGCCGTGCGGCTGGTCGGTCCATCCGTCAAAGACGGACTGCAGCTTGAAGGCTGCCTTCAGCAACAGCAATGATTCCAGATCACGCGGGCTGGCTGTTTCCTTGGCAACCGCCGCGTACGCCTTGGTGGCTTGCATGTTCGAGGAGTTCCTGTTCGTAGGCGATGAGCTTCTTGACTTCGCGCAGGGCTTTGTACAGCTCGCCTGTTAATATTTGATTATTGATACTTTCAATCAAAGGCCACATACTCGGAACCGCTTGCGTGATCTCTCGCACCAGCCTGAAGTACAGCTCGTGATAGGTCGCCGCGTTCTTCGACGTATACATCAGCTGGACCGCCAGGTAGATGCGCTTGGCCGGGGTGTCGGCGCGGGTCGCCGTCATGATGTCCTTCTCGCGCAGGATCGGCGCGGTGCCCTCCACCAGCAAGCGCGTGCGCTGGTCCGAGTTGGTGATGACGCAGTCGCCCAGCATGACCCGCTCGCCGGGCTTGAGCTCGATCTTCAGACCCACTGGAGCCTCCTTGCGGTCGCTTGGCGCAATGGTTCCGGATAAGGGTTAACCGATGGTTAAAATGCAAGCGGCGGGGCTTGCGCCCCGCCGCTCCGGTCGAGACCGTGATCCGGAAGGATTACGGGAACAGCTTGAGCACCGCCTGCTGGGCCTGGTTCGAGATCGACAGGGCCGAGATCGACAGCTGCTGGCGAGTCTGCAGGGTGAGCAAGTTGGCGCTTTCCTGGTTCTGGTCGGCCAGCACGAGATTGTCGGAGCCGGTCTGCAGGGTGTTGATCAGGTTCTTGGTGAAGTCCTGACGAACCGAGATGGTCGAGGCGTTGGTGCCGAACGTCTCGGTCTGGGCTTGGATGGTCGTCAGCGCGGTGTTGAGGGCCGTGATGGTGTTGTTGATGTTCGCATTCGCCTGGAACCCGGTGCCGCTGATCGGCGACAGCCCGAGCCCGGCCGAATTGAACGTCACGCCCTGGATCGTCAAGTTGCTGGTGTTGTTCTCGTTGAAAGTGACCGTCAGATTGTCGCCGCCGAGCAGGTTGACGCCCTTGTACGAGGAATTGCCGGCGAGCTGATCGATCTGCGTCAGCAGGTTGTTGAAGTTGGTCTGCAGGGTCGAGCGGGTGGCACTGTTTCCGCTGGAGACCGCGGTGCCGTTCGCCGTCCCGGCGGTGAGGCCGAGCTCGTGCAGGATCTCGGTCGAGCCGGTGGAGCCGGCCGAGCCGATGGTCAGGCTGTTGGCGGCGGTCGAGGAGGCGACGCCGAGACTGACGGCACTGCCGGTTGCGCTCGAGTTGGAGAGCCCGGACAGGCTCTGCAGGGCGGTGTTCAACTGCGCCAGCGTCTGGATTTGGCCGGAGCCGGTGCCGAAGTAGACATTCTGGGCGGCGCCGCCGCTGACCGAGACGGACAGCGAATTGCCGGCGGTGAAGCCGCCGTTGCCGCTCAGAAGCTGGAACAGGTCGGTCGAGGCCGCGGTCACGGCAGTCGCTGCGGCCGTCAGCTTGGTGTCGCCGGTGGTGTCGGTGACGCTGAGGGTTCCGGCGCTGGAGGTATTCGACGTGATCTGGAGGTGGCCGCCGCTGTCGGTGGAGGCGGTGGCGGCGCCGGACGAGCCGAGACCGACGGTGGAGTTGATGTCACTGATGATCGAGGCGACGGTGTCGGTATTCGCGAGTGTCACGCTGAAGGTCGCGCCGGCATTGATGATGCTCAATGTATCGGCGTGGCCGAGGCTGCCGTTGCTGGCGAGCGTGGTGGTCGCAGAGGCAACCTTGGCGAAGGTCTCGGAGGTGGCGAGCGAGCCGTTGGTGGTGATGGCACCGTAGCTCAGCGTGCTCGGTCCGGCTGCCTGCAAGGCTTGCTGGGAGATGGACAGGGCCTGCTGCAGCAGGCTGGTGATCGAGGTGAGGCCCTGGTTGGCGGCCTGCAGGGTCTGCTGCCCCTGGCCGATCTGATCGAGCAGGGCGGACAGCGAGTTGGCGCGGTTGGTCAAGGATTGCGATGTGAAGAAGGAAGTTGGATTGTCGAACGCGTTGGTGACCTTCTTGCCGGTGGCCAAGCGATTCTGCGTGGTGGTCAGCAGGGAAGCTGTGCTTTGCAGCGACAGCAGGTTCTGACGTACACCGGCGCTGAGGGTAATATCGGACATTTGAGCGTACCTTTCTAGTTACGTTCCGTACTGGGTTACATTACGTGCCTTTGCCGTACTGGCGGGTGAACGGTCCGATCGCATTGATCGGCTGTCAAACATTTGCCGTTTCGCATGAAGATCGGGGACCGTGTTGAGACAACTGCTCTCATCGACCCGGACTTGCTCCGGCGTACCGCAGCTTGCCCGGGCGACTTCGATCGGCTCGAAATCGTCGAACGCATCACCGCGATGATTGGATGACCGATGGGCGTATCTCTGCCGACCTTCTTTCGTTCGGGCCGGACACGTCGACGCCTTGGTCAACCGCGGTCAGGTGCTCTTGGATCGCGCGCCTGTTCAATTGTCCAAAACGATTATCCTGACGCCGGGTTAAATGAGGGTTAAGTGGAAATACCAGGCATCCTGACTACAGCCGGTCGAGGGCCGTCGGCCCGCTCCGTCTCGAGCCCGCGGCTTGCGGCCGATTGGGCGCAGACCTGCGTCGGCGGAACGGCTTTGATGCGGCGTTTGGATCAGGGTTGATTGGTGGTTAAAATGCAGACGGCGGGGCTTGCGCCCCGCCGCTCCGATCGAAACCGGGATCCGATGAGGATTACGGGAACAGCTTGAGCACCGCCTGCTGGGCCTGGTTCGAGATCGACAGGGCCGAGATCGACAGCTGCTGGCGGGTCTGCAGGGTGAGCAAGTTGGCGCTTTCCTGGTTTTGGTCGGCCAGCACGAGCTGGTCGGAGCCGGTCTGCAGGGTGTTGATCAGGTTCTTGGTGAAGTCCTGACGGACCTGAATGGTCGAGGCGTTGGTGCCGAACGTCTCGGTCTGGGCTTGCACGGTCGTCAGCGCGGTGTTGATGGCCGCGATGGTGCTGTTGATGTTCGCATTCGCCTGGAACCCGGTGCCGCTGATCGCCGACAGCCCGAGTCCGGCCGAATTGAACGTCACGCCCTGGATCGTCAGGTTGCTGGTGTTGTTCTCGTTGAAGTTCACGATCAGGTTGTCGCCGCCGAGCAGGTTGACGCCCTTGTACGAGGAATCGCCGGCGAGCTGATCGATCTGCGTCAACAGGTTGTTGAAGTTGGTCTGCAAGGTGGAGCGGGTGGCGCTGTTTCCGCTGGAGACCGCGGTGCCGTTCGACGTCCCGGCGGTGAGGCCGAGCTCGTGCAGGATCTCGGTCGAGCCGGTGGAGCCGGCCGAGCCGAGCGTCAGGCTGTTGGCGGCGGTCGAGGAGGCGACGCCGAGACTGACGGCGCTGCCGGATGCGCTCGAGTTGGAGAGCCCCGACAGGCTCTGCAGCGTGGTGTTCAGCTGCGCCAGCGTCTGGACTTGGCCGGTGGCAGTGCCGAAGCTGATATTCTGGGCGGCGCCGCCGCTGACCGAGACCGTCAGCGAATCGCCGGCCGTGAAGCCGCCGTTACCGCTCAGAAGCTGGAACAGGTCGGTCGAGGCCGCGGTCGCGGCGGTGGCGGCGGCCGACAGCTTGGTATCACCGGTGGTGTCGGTGACGCTGAGGGTTCCGGCGCTGGAGGTATTCGACGTGATCTGGAGGTGGCCGCCGCTGTCGGTGGAGGCGGTGGCCGCGCCGGTCGAGCCGAGACCGACGGTGGAGTTGATGTCCGTGATGATCGAGGCGACGGTGTCGGTCGCCGCGAGGGTCACGCTCAGGGTCGCGCCGGCATTGATGATGCTCAACGTATCGGCGTGGCCGAGGCTGCCGTTGCTGGCGAGCGTGGTGGTCGCAGAGGCCACCTTGGCGAAGGTCTCGGAGGTGGCGAGCGAGCCGTTGGTGGTGATGGCACCGTAGCTCAGCGTGCTCGGCCCGGCTGCCTGCAAGGCTTGCTGGGAGATCGACAGGGCCTGCTGCAGCAGGCTGGTGATCGAGGTGAGGCCCTGGTTGGCGGCCTGCAGGGTCTGCTGCCCCTGGCCGATCTGATCGAGCAGGGCGGACAGCGAGTTGGCGCGGTTGGTCAAGGACTGCGAGGTGAAGAA
This sequence comes from uncultured Alphaproteobacteria bacterium, assembly GCA_963744275.1. GTDB lineage: Bacteria > Pseudomonadota > Alphaproteobacteria > Rhizobiales > Xanthobacteraceae > VAZQ01. Next base: position 34,366 of record CAVUSX010000001.1, on the reverse strand, counting down.
GGAGGTGGGATTGTCGAACGCGCTGGAGACCTTCTTGCCGGTGGCCAAGCGATTCTGCGTGGTGGTCAGCAGGGAAGCGGTGTTTTGCAGCGACAGCAGGTTCTGACGTACACCGGCGCTGAGGGTAATATCAGACATTGGTTCGTCCCTTTCTGGCTACCGGCCGTAAACGGTCCGATCTCGTTTGTCGGTTGCCAAACGTTTGCCGCGCGTCGCATGCCGAACGGCGTTTCGTTGACGGCTGTCTTTCGCTCAGGCCGGACAGGTCGAGCCTTGATCAACCGCGGTCGGGTGCTCTTGAATTGCGAGCCTCTTTCAAATCGTGCGGGCAGACTATTCCCAATCTTGGTTAATCCGCGGTTAAAGTGAGGCGGAGGGCTTGCGTCCGGTCACGCGAGACCGCTGCCGGAACGGATCGTGGAAGCCGCTCGATCGCCGCTTGCCGGGTCAGGTTGGGAATTGACCGCGCTGAATTCGACGGCTGCCCGCGGGTCTGCGAATTGGAGCAATTGGCGAGCTGGCGCGTTCGGCGGATGGACGTTTCGCTGACGATCGTCTTTCGTGACCGATCGGACGTTCGGATCCGGGTTGAGGCATGGTCAAAATGAAAGCGGCGGGGCTTGCGCCCCGCCGCTCTGGTCGAGACCGTGATCCGGAAGGATTACGGGAACAGCTTGAGCACCGCCTGCTGGGCCTGGTTCGAGATCGACAGGGCTGAAATCGACAGCTGCTGGCGAGTTTGCAGGGTGAGCAAATTGGCGCTTTCCTGGTTCTGGTCGGCCAGCACGAGCTGGTCGGAGCCGGTTTGCAGGGTGTTGATCAGGTTCTTGGTGAAGTCCTGACGAACCGAGATGGTCGAGGCGTTGGTGCCGAACGTCTCGGTCTGGGCTTGGATGGTCGTCAACGCGGTGTTGAGCGTCGCGATGGTGCTGTTGATGCTCGCATTCGCCTGGAAGCCGGTGCCGCTGATCGCCGACAGCCCGAGTCCGGCCGAATTGAACGTCACGCCCTGGATCGCCAGGGTGCTCGTGTTGTTCTCGTTGAAGTTCACCGTCAGGTTGTCGCCGCCGAGCAAATTGACGCCCTTGTACGAGGCGTCACCAGCCAGCTGATCGATCTGCGTCAGCAGGTTGTTGAAGTTGCTCTGCAGGGTCGTGCGGGTCGCGCTGTTTCCGCTGGAGACCGCTGTGCCGCCCACCGTCCCGGCGGTGAGGCCGAGGGCGTGCAGGATTTCGGTCGAGCCGGTGGAGCCGGCCGAGCCGAGGTCAGGCTGTTGGCGGCGGTCGAGGAAGCGACGCCGAGACTGACTGCACTGCCGGATGCGCTCGAGTTGGAGAGCCCCGACAGACTTTGCAGCGTGGTGTTCAACTGCGCCAACGACTGGATTTGGCCGGTGGCGGTGCCGAAGCTGACATTCTGGGCTGCGCCGCCGCTGACCGAGACGGACAGCGAATTGCCGGCGGTGAAGCCGCCGTTGCCGCTCAGAAGCTGGAACAGGTCGGTCGAGGCCGCGGTCACGGCAGTCGCTGCGGCCGTCAGCTTGGTGTCGCCGGTGGTGTCGGTGACGCTGAGGGTTCCGGCGTTGGAGGTATTCGACGTGATCTGCAGCTTGCCGCCGCTGTCGGTGGAGGCAGTGGCCGCTCCGGTCGAGCCGAGACCGACGGTGCTGTTGATGTCCGTGATGATCGAGGCGACGGTGTCGGTCGCCGCGAGGGTCACGCTCAGGGTCGCGCCGGCATTGATGACGCTCAACGTATCGGCGTGGCCGAGGCTGCCGTTGCTGGCGAGCGTGGTGGTGGCGGAGCCTACCTTGGCGAAGGTCTCGTTGTTGGCGAGCGAGCCGTTGGTGGTGATGGCACCGTAGCTCAGCGTGCTCGGTCCGGCTGCCTGCAAGGCTTGCTGGGCGACGGACAGACCTTGCTGCAGAAGGCTGGTGATCGAGGTCAGGCCCTGGTTGGCGGCCTGCAGGGTCTGCTGCGCCTGGCCGACCTGATCGAGCAGGGAGGACAGCGAGTTGGCGCGGTTGGTCAAGGACGTCGAGGTGAAGAACGATGTCGGATTGTCGAACGCGCTGCTCACCTTCTTGCCGGTGGCGAGGCGGTTCTGCGTGGTGGTCAGCAGTGTGGCGGTGCTCTGAAGCGACAGTAGGTTCTGTCGAACACCTGCGGAGAGGGTAATACCGGACATTTGGGCGTACCTTTCTGGTTACGTTTACTTTGACGCTTCCACTTGCTGTACCGTTCTCGTACCGGCGAGTGAGCGGTCCGACCGAACTGATCGGATGCCGAACGTTTGACGCATCCGGCTTAAGATGACGTGAAGTTGCCCGCATACTAGTAGAAATACGTGCGATTTTTCCGGGACTTGCCGCAGGCCGCACAGATGTTGGGTCAGGCCGTGCAATCCACATCGAGATAGCCGGAACAAGTCCGGCCATGACGACCGAGTGTCAGCCCAAAGGGAAACGGGCGCTGGGCCGATCGAGGGAAAGGACCCGGGCAATTACCTCGCAAGACACGCGGGATTTCCCGCCGCACCGCGGCGCGGCCGAATGCAGCGATGTTAGGCGAGGAGGTTGAGCGAGCTTCCGGCCGAGGCGGTGGTCTGGGTGCTCTTGAGGGAGCTCGAATTGGCCTGGAGCTGGGCGATCTGAGCCGGAGTGAGGCTGTTGGCGGCGGCGGTCGCCGCGGCCTTGATCTGAGCATTGACCCGGAGCAGGGCCTGATGATTGGAAATAGCTGCAAAACCCGCCGACTGCGCAGTCAGCGAGTTGCTCAGCACCGAGTTCACATTGCTCGTGGAGCTGAACAGGTCACTCCAGCGCTGCTGCTGGATCTGGTAGTTCTGGTTCTGGATATAAAATGAAACGCTCACAATAGGCCTCCGGCTCCGACGCTAGCCCGGCGCGAGTTAATAACTGGTGAAGGGCGCCGGCGCCTTTACGGGTCGTTAACCACGGCGGGCGATGTTCCCCTGACCTAAGTCCCTCGCATCGCATCTGAGCGGCAGATCGGGCGCAGACCTTGCATCGGCGGAATGGCTTTGATGGGGCGTTCGACAGCGAAAAAGAAAAAGCCGCCGGCGGGAGCGCGGGAAGGCGAGGTTCTGGCGCAGGCGATCGCCCATGCGGCCGGCTGCCAGGATCAGGGCAAGTGGCTCGAGGCCGAGACCCTTTACCAGCACATTCTCAAGGTGCGGCCGCGGCATTTCGATGCCTTGCATCTGCTCGGAGTGCTGCGGCAGCAGCAGGGCCGCAGCGCCGAGGCGCTCAGCCTGATCGGGGCGGCGCTCGAGGTTGCACCGGACTCGGCCAGTGCCTGGTCGAACCGCGGCGTGACGCTCAAGAACCTCGATCGTTGGGATGAGGCGCTGACGAGCTACGAGCGGGCGTTGGCGCTCGAGCCGGACCACGTCGACGCCCTGATCAACCGCGGTCACACGCTGCTGAAGCTGCAACGTTTCGAGGAAGCGCTGGCGAGCTGCGACAAAGCGCTCGCGCGCAGCCCGAGCCATCCCATAGCGCTCAACAACCAGGGCAATGCGCTGATCGAGCTCAAGCGTCCGGCCGAGGCCTTGGCCATCCTGGAGCGGGCGCGGGGCCTCAGTCCGGACGATATCAACATCATCGCGAGCGCGGCGCGTGCGCTGCAGGAGCTCGGCAGGTTCGAGGAGTCGCTGGCGAGCTACGACAAGGTGCTGGCGCGCGATCCCGATCATGTGGAATTGCTGACCAACCGCGGCCATGCGCTGGCCGGGCTCGGGCGCCTCGACGAGGCGCTGGCCAGCATCGACCGCGCCCTCGCGCTGCGGCCGGGCTTTCCGGAGGGGCTGAGCAATCGCGGCAACGTCCTGCGGGCGCTCGATCGCTACGATGAGGCGATGGCGGACTACCGGCAGGCGCTGGCGATCCAGCCCGACAGCGTGGTCGCCCTCAACAATCTCGGCGTGACCTTCAATGGGCTCAATCGTTGCGATGAGGCGTTAGCCGAGTTCGACAAAGCTTTGGCCCTTCAACCGAATCACCCGGAGGTGCATTTCAATCGCAGCCTGCTCTTGATGACGGCGGGGGCGCTGCGCGAGGGCTGGGCGGAATACGAATGGCGCTGGCGGCAGCGGAGCTGGGCTGAACGGTGCCGCAACTTCCCACAACCGCTGTGGCTCGGCGGAGAGCCGCTCGCCGGCAAGACCATCCTGCTGCATGCCGAGCAGGGATTCGGCGACACCCTGCAATTCGTTCGCTATGCGCCGCTGGTGGCGGGGCGCGGCGCGCGCGTGATCCTCGAGGTGCAGCCGCCGCTCAAAACTCTGCTGGCCGGTATCGAGGGCATGACCATGGTGGTGGGCCAGGGCGAGCCGCTGCCCGATTTCGATCTGCAGTGCCCGTTGATGAGCCTGCCGCACGCCTTCGGCAGCGAGCTCGGGACCATTCCGGCCGAAATTCCCTACCTGCAGTCTCCCGCGGATCGGCTGGCCAAGTGGCGGGCGCGCCTGGGCGAGCCGCAACGCATGCGGGTCGGTATCGCCTGGGAGGGCAGCGCGGCCCACAAGAACAATCGCAACCGGTCGATTGCGCTCGAGCGCTTTGCGGCGCTGCTGTCGGTGCCGGACGTGGAGTTCGTCAGCCTGCAGAAGAATTCGGGAGTGGCCGAAAGCGCCGCGCTGCACCCCCTCGGCAATGTGACGATGATCGGCGATGAGCTTATGGATTTCGCCGACACCGCGGCCGTGGTCGCGCTGCTCGACCTGGTGGTGTCGGTCGATACCTCGGTGGTGCATCTCGCCGGCGCGCTCGGCAAGCCGGTCTGGGCACTGCTGCCGTTCTCGCCCGATTTTCGCTGGCTGCTCGAGCGCGAGGATACGCCCTGGTATCCGGGAGCGCGGCTGTTCCGCCAACCGCGGCCCGGCGATTGGGACAGCGTTCTCGATCGCGTTCGACAAGAGCTCATGGACAAGGTGAAAGAGATGGCTGGTTTCAAGGCTCGTCACGCCGCGCGTCCCCCAAAGCAACCGGCGGCGCCTTCGATCCAGCAGGCGTTGGCGTTGCATCAGCAGGGGCAATTGGCCGAGGCGGAGCGCATCTACGAATCCGTGCTGCGGTCCGATCCCCGGCAATTCGATGCGCTGCACCTCTACGGCGTGCTCAAGCACCAGCGCGGCCAATCTGGTCGAGGCCCTGCGCCTGGTCGCGGCCGCCCTGAGGGCCGATCCCAAATCCGCGCCCGCGCTGTCGAACCACGGCGTGATCCTCAACGCGCTCAAGCGGCACGAGGAAGCGTTGGCGAGCTTCGAGCAGGCGCTCGCGGTCAATGCCGGGGATGTCAGCGCGCTCTACAACCGAGGCACCGCGCTCAAGGCGCTGGGCCGCCACGAGGAGGCGGTTGCCGGCTTCGACCAGGTGCTGTCCCGCCAGGGAAACCACGTCGACGCGCTGTCGGATCGCGGCGAAGCGTTGCGGGCGCTCGGGCGCAGCGACGATGCGCTCGCGAGCTATGATCAGGCGCTGGCGCTGCAGCCCCGGCAGGTCGAGACGCTCAACCGCCGCGGCATCCTGCTGGCCGCGCTCGAGCGTCACGAGGAGGCGCTCGCGGCCTATGACGCCGCGCTCGCGGTTGCGCCCGACCATCCGGAGATCTTGAACAACCGCGCCGTGACCCTGCTCGAGCTCAAGCGCCCGCAAGAAGCGCTGGCGAGCTGCGATCGGGCACTGGGGCCGCGCCCTGAATACGCGGACGCCCGCTACAATCGCGGCAACGCGCTCAGTGCGCTGGGGCAGCATGAGCAGGCCATCGAGAATTACGACGCGGCATTGAAGCTCGAGCCCAACCGCCTCGATGCGCTCAACAATCGTGGATTGGCGTTGGTCGGCTGCGGGCGCCGCGAGGAAGCCCTGGCGAGCTGGGAGCAGGTGATCGCGATCGATCCCGGCCACATCGAAGCCATGCACAATCGGGCCCGCAACTTCATGGCCTTGGAACGCTACGAGGAGGCGCTCGCCGCGTTCGACCAGGTCATCGAGCTCGATCCCGCTTCGCGTCGAGTCGTTCAGCAATCGCGGGCTCGTGCTCGATCGGCTCAAGCGCCACGAGGACGCGCTACGCAGCTACGATCTGGCTCTCGCCATCAAGCCGGATTGCGCCGATATCTTGATCAATCGCGCCAACACTTTGGTGGCGCTGAAGAAGTTCGACGACGCGCTGACCGTGTTCCACAAGGCATTGACCATCGATCCCAAGCACTTCGTCGGGCACATCGGGCGCGGCAGCGCCCTGTTCCGGCTCAAGCGCTATCCCGAAGCGCTCGACTGCTACCAGAAGGCCATCGCCCTCGCGCCCGACCAGGTGCAAGGCTACAACAATCGCGGCCTCGCGCTGGCCATGCTCGGCCGCCATGACGAAGCCTGCGCCAGCTATGACCAGGCGTTGCAGATCAATCCGAATTTCATCGAGGCTCTCGTCAATCGCGGCAACGTGTTCGGCTCGCTGGGCGACACCGAGCGCGGGCTCGCAAATTACCTGGCGGCGCTCGCGATCCGGCCTGACAGCACCGAAGCCATGTGGAATGCGAGCCTGGCCCAGCTGACCTTGGGCAATTTCCGGGAGGGCTGGAAGAACTACGAGGTACGCTGGCGCAAGGACGAGACTGCGGGGCATCGGCGCAATTTCAAGCAGCCGCTGTGGCTGGGCGCGGAGGAGGTCGCCGGACGCACGGTCCTGCTGCATCCCGAGCAAGGGCTTGGCGATACCTTCCAGTTCGTGCGCTACGCCCCGTTGCTGGCCCGCCGCGGCGCCAGGGTGATTCTGGAGGTGCAGCCTTCGCAGAAGTCCCTGCTGGCGGCGGTCGAAGGACTGGCCGGCATCTTCAGCGTGGGAGAGGAGCTGCCTGATTTCGATCTGCATTGTCCCATGATGAGCCTGCCGCTCGCCTTCGGCACCGAGCTTTCGACCATTCCGGCCGAAATTCCCTATATCCCGGTGCCGCCGGATCGTATCGCGAAATGGCGCGCCCGTCTGCGGCGAGAGCCGCGCTCTGCGGGTCGGGATCGCCTGGGCGGGCAGCTCGATCCATACCAACAATCGCAATCGCTCGATTGCCTTGAGCCGGTTTGCGGCCTTGTTCGCGGCCCGGAATGTCGAGTTCGTGACCCTGCAGAAGGAGCTCGGCCCCGGCGACGCCGCCACCTTGCGGCTGCATCCCAATGTAACCGCGCTGGGCGGGGAGCTTGCCGACTTCGCCGATACGGCCGGGCTGATCTCGCTGCTCGACCTGGTCGTTTCCGTCGATACGTCCGTCGTCCATCTGGCGGGCGCGATCGATCGGCCGTTCTGGTTGCTGGTGCCGTTTGCGCCCGATTTCCGCTGGCTGCTCGAGCGCGAGGACAGCCCCTGGTATCCGACCGCGCGCCTGTTCCGGCAACCGCGCATCGAAGATTGGGAGAGCGTGCTCGAACGCGTGCGCGGCGAGCTCGAGCGTGCGGCGGAGCAGCCGCGCGCATGAGCAAGGCTTCGAGGTCACGTGCGCGGCCGGCTGCGGCGCCGCGAGATCCAGCCGGCGATCGCGCTGCACCGCCAGGGACGCCTGGGCGAGGCGGAACGCATCTATGCGGCGATTCTCGCCGTCGATCCCGCCCGCGCCGATGCCCTGCATCTCCTGGGGCTCGTGAACTATCAGCAGGGACGCCTGCCGGAGGCGCTGCGCTTGATGGCGGCGGCGCTGAAAGCCGATCCGCGCTCGGCCGACGTCCATTCGAACTACGGGCTGGCGCTCGACGCCGGCAAGCAGCATCAGGCGGCGCTCGCCAGCTTCGATCTGGCGCTCGCGCTCAAGCCGCGACCATGCGAACGCGCTCAACAACCGCGGTCTGACCCTGGCGGCGCTCGGCCGGCACGCGGAGGCGTTGGCCAGCTGGGACGCCGCCCTGGCGGCCGCTCCCGACCACGCGGATGCGCTGCACGCGCGCGGCAATGCATTGTACAGGCTCAAGCGCCACGATGCGGCGCTCGCCGATTATGAGCGGCTGCTCGAGCTGCGGCCGAACGATATCGATGTCCTCAACAATCGCGGCGGCGCGCTCGCGGAGCTCGGCCGCCTCGATGAGGCCTACGCAAGCTACGACCGCGCATTCGCCATCGATCCGGGGGTGCCGGAGATCTTGATCAACAAGGGCCACGTTTGCGCGGATCAGCACCGGTTCGACGAGGCGCTGGCGTGCTATGCGACGGCGGCCGCGCTCGCGACCCTGCGTCCCGAGGCCGAATTCGGCGCCAGCCTGGTGCGGCTGCGGCTCGGGCAATTCGCGCAAGGCTGGCGCGACTACGAGTGGCGCTGGCAGCAGGCGAGCTGGGCGCCGCAGCGGCGCGAATTCGTCGCGCCGCTCTGGCTCGGCGAGGGGCCGCTCGCCGGCCGCACGATCCTGCTGCACGCCGAGCAGGGATTCGGCGATACGCTGCAGTTCGTGCGCTATGCCGCCCTGGTGGCCGCCCGCGGGGCGACGGTGCTGCTCGAGGTGCAGGCCGCGCTCAAGTCGCTGTTGCGCGGGACCGCGGGCGTCGCGCAGATCTTCGCCCGTGGCGAGCCGCTGCCGCGCTTCGACCTGCATTGTCCCCTGATGAGCCTGCCGCTCGCGTTCGGCACCGCGCTCGACACCATTCCGGCGGACGTGCCTTATGTCTTCGCCCCCGCCGACCGCGTGGCCCATTGGCGCGCGCGGTTGGGCGAGCCCGGACCCTTGCGGGTCGGCCTGGTCTGGGCCGGCAGCGCCGTGCACAAGAACAATCATAACCGCTCGATCGCGTTCGAGCGCTTCCGCGCGCTCCTGTCCGCCCCGGGGGTCGCGTTCGTGAGCCTGCAACAGGAGCTCGGCGCGGCCGAGGCCGCGGACCTCAATGGCCGTGCCAACGTGATCGCGCTCGGCGGCGAGCTGCGCGATTTTGCCGACACCGCGGCCGTGGTCTCGCTCCTCGATGTCGTGGTGTCGGCCGATACCGCCATGGTCCATCTGGCCGGCGCGCTCGGTCGCCCGGTTTGGGCGCTGTTGCCGTTCGCGCCTGACTTCCGCTGGCTGCTCGGTCGCCCGGACAGCCCCTGGTACCCGACCGCGCGCCTGTTCCGGCAGCCGCGGTTCGGCGATTGGGAGAGCGTGCTGGCGCGCGTGCAGGATGAGCTGGAGGCGCTGGCGGCGGGCGGGTCACGAGCTCGCGGCGGCGCGTTAAGCGGGCGTTAACCATACTGTCCCAGTAGTGAACACTCCGCGGAAAGCTCACCTTCGCGCCGGCCCCGTACCGCGGCCCAAGAAAACAGCACCGGCTCGAGACGCGCTCGGATGCCCTGGCGCGGGAGAGCCCACGACCGGGACGCACAAAATGCCCAAAGAAGGTCCTTTCAATTCCTGCCTGATTTGCGCGGCCACCGATCGGCGCGACCTCACGACCAACCGCAATTTCGGTATCAATATCTTTCAGTGCAACGCATGTAGTTTCGTGCAGAGCGAATTCGTCTCCGACCGCGCGCTCGAATCCTACTATCGGCATTTCTACCGGGGAGCGCTGGACGAGCAGGGCATCGCCGCGCATCGCGAAAAAGGCCTGGCGCAGGCGAGGGGGCAGGTCGCCTATCTGCTCGAGCAGCAGCCGGGTCTCAAGATCTCTACGGCGCTGGACTACGGCACCGCGGAAGGCTCGCTCGGCCATGAGCTGCGTGCCATCGCCGACAAGGTCTGGGTCACCGAGATGGACCCGCAATTCGTCGCGCTCCTGAAGAATGATCCGTTGCTCACGCTGATCGAGCACAAGGACCTGGCGTCGGGAGGTTTCGCGGGCTTCTTCGATCTGGTTTGCATCTCCCACGTGCTCGAGCATCTCGCGGATCCCTTCGAGGCGATGGATGTGTTCACGTCCGTGCTCAAGCCGGGCGGCCTGCTCCTGGTCGACATTCCCAATGAGGTGCGAATGCTCCAGCGCGGCTTCCAGGCGAAAGGCCACTTGTCCTACTTCACCAAGGAGTTCTTCGCGCAATTCGTCGACGTGCACGGGTGTTTCGACCTGGTCGAGGTCCGCACCTGCAACCGCGAGGTCGACCTCTTCATCAGCAGCGGTTTCACGGCGCCGGAGCAATACGACATCGCCCTGGCCAAGGACGGCACCGCGATCCGCGCCCTGCTGCGCAACCGGCCGCCGGAGGCAAAGGTGCGCCGGCGCCGACATGCCTTCGACCAAGCCGCTCTGCTCAACGAATACAGCGCGCGGTTGCTTCACTTCCACAAGCTGCTGGAGGCCACCCAGGGTCGGGTGGCGCAGCTCGAGAAGGCTCGGTAATAGCCGCAGCAGGCACGCCGGTGAGCGGAAATCACCAATGTGTTCTCTACAATACCCAGGGCGGCAACGTACTGAGCGGGCCGTTTGCCGGCATGGCCATGCTGCCGGACGTCTCCTGGCGCGATGGTGACCTGGCTCCGAAGCTGCTTGGCTGCTACGAGGCCGAGCTTCATCCCGCCATCGCCAAGGCCATCAGCCGGGAGCCCAAGAACATCATCAATGTTGGCCCCCGTGTGCAGCCTTCTTGCTCGGGGTCCAGCAGGCAGCGTGACCAGATCAGCCCCAAGGCAGGCATTCACGGATCGCCATCGACCGGCGTGCGTTCACGCGGCCTAGCGGATCAGCGGGGAGCCGTAATCAGCAGGAGCTGCACCGGACAGGAGTTCCTCTCGTCCGACCCGTCTGATCGCCCGGATATCTCAAGATGGCATTCGATAGACCAGATGCGGGTACACCTGTTCGGCAGATAGCCGATCCCTGCGGATCACCAGGCTTTCGACCGCCTCGAAGGCGCCCAGACAACTTAATTCCAGGGGATCGTCGAAAACGATATATCCGCCGGGCACCATTTGCGCCTTACTGCCATTATAGCTCGCCGCGATGGCGTCGAACAGATCGCAGTCGATGTGCGAAAGCCGCAGCTGACCAATGGACGGAGCGACCTTCGGGATCGTGTCCGCGAACATTCCCTCGATCAATTCCAAATTGTGAACGCCGGCATTTGCGGCAAACTGCCGGACTTCGTCGACCGACACTTCGCAGAAGTCTCCCGCCTTGTGGACATCGCGCTGGCCGTCGGCAGTCGGCATTCCGGCGAAGCTGTCGAAGCCAAAGACCTTCGTCCCCGGGCACAATTCATTCGCGACTACTGCCATGAAGATGGCGGACCCGCCGCGAAACGAGCCGAATTCCGCGATGTCACCGGGAGACAGCCGAGGGAGGAAGAACTTGATCAGCATGAAAAGGTTGACAAGCTTGCTGTCGGTCACGACGGATCGGCTGCGCGCCAGAGCGTAGGCGCGTCGGAACAGCGGATCGGCCCCGCAGAGGTTGTTGATATTTCCGAATTGTATCCCGCATCCGCGAAGGTAGCCGTCACGGGTGGTTTTGCCGTCGATCAATTCGCCGGACATCGCCGCGATGCGATCGCCGTGATTTGAAATCTGGATATTCCATTCCATGAGCAGCCTCGTTGGGTCATCTTCGGCCAAGTCGACGCATCGCAACCTGGTATCAATCTACTCCAAGCCACTCACATTCAGCCATTACCCACAAGGCTATAGTCGCGGGTATATGAGAGCCCCGCGGCTGATGGCTTCGCTACGCGGCTTCGCGCACGGCGTTCTTGACGGCCTCGAGCACCGTGACCTTCATCTGTCGCGCCGTCTCGGCCCAAGTCATTCCCAGCATCATGCGGGCGGCGCGCAGCCCGCGCAGCCGGGCGGCTTCGCGATCCGCGAAGATCTGCTCGAAGCGCTCCACCACCTCGTCCACTTGGCTCTCGCCCCAGCAGGCGACGTCGCCGACGCTGTTCCAGCGATTCTCGACCGCCCTTTGGTCGACGAGCGGATAGCAGTTGTCGTCCTTGATCAGGTCGAGGTGCCCGGTATTGCGCGACAGAACGACCGGGATTCCGCACGCCATGCATTCCATGGCGACCAGATTGGTGCCGCCTTCCGACCGGTTGGTGAACACGGCCGCGTCCATCTCGCGCAGAATGGGCGGCATCGAGACGTTGGGGACGTTGCCGAGGTCGATGATTTGCTGGGGCGCGATATCATTGGCAGCGGCCCAGGCGGCGACGTCGAGCTTGCCGTCCTTGTCGAAGGCGACCGGCGCCGCCAGCCCGGTCTGGTCGAGGCTGCGGGCGAGGTGCGGCCACGGGCTGTGCCAGGCGGTGACCAGGGTCGCCTCCGGGTGGCGTTTGGCGAAGATCTTGAACGCCGCCATCACGATGTCCTGGCCCTTGCGCATCTCCGCCTTGCCGCCGGAGAAGATGAGAAAGCGGTCGCGCATCACTCCGAGCTTGGGGGCCGGATGAAAGTGGGTCGGATCGATCCCCTGCAGGATGGTCTGCACGCGCTCGAACCCATAGGCGCGCAGGACCCGCTCATTCCAGCTCGAGCCGGTGATGATCAGCGAGAGCTGCTTGCCGCGCTTGACCGCCTCGGCGTCGAGCGCCTCCTCGAAAAAGACCACGCCGATCGTCGGTTGGCCCTCGAGCACGACATTGTGGGCCGCCGCCGAGCCGCAAAATCCATTTCCGAGCGCGAGCAGCAACGGCGCATTCGCGGTCGCCGTGCCGTTGGCATGGCGCGAAATCTGCGCCTGGAACTGCATGGACCGGATCAGGAACGGCAGGATCGCCCGTTGCCTGAGCGGGTCGATCTCGATCTGTCCGGCATCGAGGGGTGCCACGCACACCGGCTCGATCTCGGAATCGCCGGCCCAGTGCAGCGCCAGATTGAGGCCATAAACCCCCCAACCGAAAAAGCTCGATATCGACCACTGAATCATCACGGGCTGTGTCATTGCTGTCTCCAGGCTGAGAGCGGGTTCAGGCCGTCTGCGCCAACGGTCCTGCGGGTTGTTCCATGGCAGTCTCGGCCGGGGCCTCCGGCATCGCCTGCGGCGCCGCCGGTTGCAGCGGCTTTCCCAATCGTGCGAGCGCGGCCAGGTCGGCGATCTGTTGCGCCAGCAGCCGCTCGCGAAAATACGCGATCGTCCGTTCGAGACCTTCCGCCAGCTGGATCCGCGGCTCCCAGCCCAGCACCTGGCGGGCGAGGCCGATGTCCGGCTGGCGTTGCCGGGGATCGTCCATCGGCAGCGGCTTGAAGACCACCTGGCCGTGCGCGCCGGTGAGCTGCAGGACCCCCACGGCGAGCTCGTGGATGGAGAATTCCCCCGGATTGCCGATATTGACCGGGCCGGTGACGTCGTCCTCCGTCGCCATCAGCCGCATCATGGCTTCGATCAGATCGTCGACGTAGCAGAAGCTGCGCGTCTGCGCGCCGTCGCCGTAGATCGTGATGTCGTCGCCGAGCAGCGCCTGCACGATGAAGTTGGAGACCACGCGGCCGTCGTTGGGGTGCATGCGCGGCCCGTAGGTGTTGAAGATGCGCGCCACCTTGATGCGCACGCCATGCTGGCGCCAATAGTCGAAGAACAGCGTTTCGGCGCAGCGCTTGCCCTCGTCGTAGCAGGAGCGGATGCCGACCGGGTTGACGCGTCCCCAATAGTGCTCGGGCTGCGGATGAATTTCCGGATCGCCGTAAACTTCGGAGGTCGAGGCCTGCAGGATCTTGGCGCCGGTGCGCTTGGCGAGGCCGAGCATGTTGATGGCGCCATGGACGCTGGTCTTGGTCGTCTGCACCGGATCGTACTGGTAGTGGATGGGCGAGGCCGGGCAGGCGAGGTTGTAGATTTGGTCGACCTCGACATAGAGCGGAAACGTGACGTCGTGCCGCATCAGCTCGAAGCGGGGATGATCGACGAGATGGGCGATGTTGTCCTTGCTGCCGGTGAAGAAATTGTCGACGCAAAGGACATCGTCGCCGTTCGCCAGCAGGCGTTCGCAAAGGTGCGAGCCCAAGAAGCCGGCGCCGCCGGTCACCAGGATTCGTTTCATTTGCAAATGCTCCCGTTCGGATTGGCCGGATGATCAGGCGGCGTGCCGCCTCGGCGATGCAGTGGCTGACGCAATCGCATCATGAAATCGTTCTCACATCGTCCGGCTGAACGCGAGCGGTTGCCCGCGCTTGGGATCGGGAGCCGTGGCGCGTCCCGAGGCGCCGTAGACTTGCGGGCACGCCTTGCGGACGAGGTCGCCCGACAGCCGGCGGATGATGCCCTCCGAAACCGCGTGGGCGGTCGCCAGCACCACCAGATTGGTCTTCAGCTCCGCCTGCAGCAGCTCGTGCCGGCGGGCCAGTGCGCCGACATCCTGCGGCACCAGGCGTGAAAGCAGCTTGCTGCTGGCCTTCAGCCGCTCCACCGCCTTGAAGTAGCGGCCGGAAAGCTCGGACTTCTCGCAGCCCAGGCCGTTGGCTTTGCTCAGGTGGCCGGCGCGGACCAGCCTGGTCTCCTCCGACACGACCGCCTCGAGCCCGTCCATGACCGTGGTGAGCTCGCTGATCGCGTTGCGGGCGTCGGCCGCGGTCTCGATCGGGCGCGGCGTTGCGGAAGGCGTGGTCTGGGAGGCATTGTCGTGCATGGCTGGCGTCCTATCGGGGTGGCGCGATGGCGTTTTGATTGACCTTTGGTCTGCGCTTTCCGTCGAATGGCCGCGTGCCCAAGCACGAACGGTTAGAATTTCGTGAACCGGGCTGAAATTCGACGAAGGTTATGCAGCTGCTGGTTAACAAGCGGTTCATGTCCGGCCTCGCGCACCGGCCGGCGTTCGCCCGCGGTCTGCGGCCGAAATTCCGGCGTCAGTGGGCATGCGCTTCCTGCTGCGCCAAGAGGGTGTGATAGACCTTGTCGGCAATGCCGATGCCGCCGTGCTTGGCGAAGGATTTGGCGTACTGCTCGCTCAGGAACGAGCGCCATACCCCGACCGCCGGTCCGCCGCCGAAGGGTCCGTCGCCTTGCACGCCCGCGAGCATCTGGCTGAACATGGAGTTGAGAAACTGCGCCTCGAAATTGACCGCGGCGGCGTGCGCCTTGGTCTTGGGATCGGTGGCGGGTCTGGCGCCGGCGGCGGTGGCGGGATCGCGCGCGACACTGCGGGCGAGCGAAGCGGCGGCCGGCGCCGCCAGGGTAGGGGGGGCGAGGATGGTGTGGGCGACCGTCATCACATCACCTCGATATCGGCCTGGATGGCGCCGGAGGTCTTGATCGCCTGCAGGATGGCGATGAGATCGCGCGGGCCGATGCCCAGCGAATTGAGCCCGTCGACCAGTTGCTGCAGCGATACGCCTTCCTTGACCACGGCGAGCCGTTTGCCGTCCTCGGAGACGCCGACGCGGGTGCGCGGCGCCACCACGGTCTGGCCGCCGGCGAACGGCTGCGCCTGGCTGACCTGCGGGGTTTCCGAGATGGTGACGGTGAGATTGCCTTGCGCCACCGCCACCGTCGACACGCGCACGTCGCGGCCCATGACGATGATCCCGGAGCGCTCGTCGATGACCACCTTGGCGGCGAGATCGGGATCGACCTGCAGCTGCTCGATCTCGGTCAACAGCGCGACCACGTTGTTGGTGGGTTTCTGCGGCAGCGTGATCTGCACCGTCGAGGGGTCGAGCGGCTCGGCGATCGGGGCGCCGATATAGTCGTTGATGGCGGCGGCGATCCGCTTGGCGGTCGTGAAGTCGGCGTTGCGCAAGGCCAGGCGCACCTGGTTGAGCTTGTTGAGCGCGAACTCGATCTCGCGCTCGATGATGGCGCCGTTGGAGATCCGGCCCACGGTCGGCACGCCGCGCACGATCTTGGCGGCTTCGCCTTCGGCCTGGAAGCCGCTGATGGCGACCGAGCCTTGCGCGACCGCATAGACGTTGCCGTCGGCGCCGAGCAGCGGGGTGACCAGCAGGGTTCCGCCCTGCAGGCTCTTGGAATCGCCGAGCGCCGATACCGTCACGTCGATGCGGGTGCCCTGGGTGCCGAACGGCGGCAGATTGCTCGTCACCATGACGGCCGCCACGTTTCCGGTGCGGATGGTGGCGCCGCGGATGTTGACGCCGAGCCGCTCCAGCATGGCTTGGAGCGATTGCTTGGTGAAGGGAATATTGTTCAGCGTATCGCCGGTGCCGTTGAGGCCGACGACCAGGCCGTAGCCGATCAGCTGATTCTGGCGCACGCCCTCGATATTGGCGAGGTCCTTGATGCGCGACGTCGCGCTCGCAGGCGCTCCGGCACAGATCAAAGCCCCAAACAAGATCGCCGCCGCGGCGAACGCGGTCGCAATCGTCCTCGTCATATTGCTCCCCAATGATGAGCTCGGACCTGATCCTGTTCTCTGCGAATTGCGTGCCATGCGGCCGCGCCGACAACCCATTGATATAATTTATGTTTTTTAGGGCGCCCGGCGGCGCCCCGAAGCCCCGCACGCCGTTCCTTGCCGATCGGGCAGATTTTGCCGGGCTGTTTACCGCTCATTAACCATGGCGGTCCGATTGGTTATGTCACCTGGAGCTGCAGCGGCTCGGATGAGGGGCCTCGCCCATGCGAATTCTAGCTTCGAACGCAACCTCGCTGGCAGCGGCCGCGCCGGCCGCGCGGCGCGTCAATGGCTCCGGCTTCGCGGTTTCCGCGGAAACTGCGCCACGCTCGACCGCCGCCGCCGGCGGGCCGCGCTCGGTCGGCGGCATCGACGCCCTGATCGCCCTGCAGGGGGTGGAGGACCCGCTCGAGCGCCGCAAGCGCGCGGTCAAGCGCGGCCGGGTCGCGCTCGATGCGCTCGACGAGCTCAAGATGGCGCTGCTCGGGGGGGCGCCGCTTTCGACCGCCACGCTGGCCAAGCTGCAAGAGGCCGCCGCCCATCTCAAGCTGGGCTCGGGCCAGGCGGAGCTCGATGCGGTGCTGGCCGAGATCGAGCTGCGGGTCGAGGTCGAGATCGCCAAGATGGCCCCGCGCTAGCCCGCGAATGGCCGCACCGCGGGGGCGGCGGGGGCGGCGGTTGGCGGCCGGCACGCTGATCCCGCACTGCGGCATAGTTCGCTGGCTCGGGTCGTGCATTCCGTGATTGTCCCTAGGCGGCCGGCCCTATATAAGGTCGCGCGCGAGCAGGAGGGCTCGCCCAAGCACGGGGTTCCCATGCGTTCGGACAAGAACAAGAACGGTGCGCTAGCGCTGTTGGAGAAGAACGGCGCCGTAGCGCAGCTGGAAAAGAACAAGAACTACCGACCTTCCGACAAAGAGCCATTCATGAACGAGCGCCAGCGCGAGTACTTTCGCGACAAGCTCCTGGCGTGGAAGGACGAGATACTCAAGGAGGCGAAGGAGACGCTGCAGCATCTTCAGGATGAGAACCAAAATCATCCCGATCTCGCCGACCGCGCCTCCTCGGAAACCGACCGGGCGATCGAGCTGCGTGCCCGCGACCGGCAGCGCAAGCTGATCGCCAAGATCGACGCCGCCCTGCAGCGGCTCGAGGACGGCACCTACGGCTATTGCGAGGAGACCGGCGAGCCGATCTCGCTGCGGCGGCTGGAAGCGCGGCCCATCGCGACGCTCTCGATCGAGGCGCAGGAGCGACACGAGCGGCGCGAGCGCGTGTATCGCGACGACTGAGGCGGCCGTGGAGCGCCGCTCAAATCGGCAAGTGAGCGGCGCGAGCGCGTGTATCGCGACGACTGAGGGGGCCGTGGAGCGCCGCTCAAATCGGCAAGTGAGCGGCGCGAGCGCGCGAATGGCGACGATTGTGGCGCTGGCGGCCGTCCTCTTGGCGGCATTTTCCCTGCATACGAGCGGACCGGCGCAGGCTCAGGCTCCGGACTGGCCGCAGCGGCCGGTCAGGGTCATCGTTCCGTTCGCGGCCGGCGGCAATATCGATGTGGTGGCGCGCCTGACCTGCCAGCGCATGAGCGAAGCGTTCGGCCAGCAATTCGTGGTCGAGAACCGGGTAGGCGGCAACGGCACCATCGCGGCCGAAACGGTCGCTCATGCGGCGCCTGA
Organism: uncultured Alphaproteobacteria bacterium; assembly: GCA_963744275.1. GTDB lineage: Bacteria > Pseudomonadota > Alphaproteobacteria > Rhizobiales > Xanthobacteraceae > VAZQ01. Next base: position 16,445 of record CAVUSX010000001.1, on the reverse strand, counting down.
CGGCTACACCCTGTTCTGGGCCGGCCCGGCGGTGGTGTCGATCTTTCCGGCGATCACCAAGGCGGCCTACGATCCGGTCAAGGACTTCAAGCCGATCAGCGTGATCGGCGTCAATCCTCAAGTCCTGGTGGTGAATGCCAAGCTGCCGGTCGCCGACGTCGCCGCCTTCATCGCCTATGTGAAGATGCAGCCGCAACGGCTTCCCTATGCGGGCGGCGGGGGGCCGGGCAGCCTGAGCAATCTCCTGATGGCGCTGTTCCTCAAGCGCGCCGGCCTCGAGATGACCAGCGTGAGCTACCGGGGTACCGCTCCGGCCATGACCGATCTGGTGGCCGGCCATATCCCGACCATGTTCGTGCCGCTCTCCGAAGCGCTGCCGCAGGCGCAGGCCGGCAACATCCGGATGCTCGCCGTGTCGAGCGCCGAGCGCGCCCGCCGGGCCGCGCAAGTGCCGACCATCGCCGAATCCGGCTTTCCCGGCTTCCATGGCGAGAGCTGGAACGGCCTATTGGCACCCGCCGCCACGCCCGACGACATCGTCAACCGGATCGCCGCCGAGTTCGCCCGCGCCGCCAAGGAGCCGAAGTTCGCGCAGCGGCTCGACCAGGAAGGCGTCGAGCCGCTCGGATCGAGCCCGGCCGAGACCGCGAAGTTCATCGCCGCCGACATGGCGCTCTGGGCGGATGCGGTGAAGATCGCCGGGGTCTCGCTGCAGTAGGGCGTGATGTGGTGGTGCCGCGACACAGGTCAGGGCGCTGACAGCGACCTGCTGGATGGATCACCGGATATCGAAACCTGGGATCGGGGTTCGAATCTCTCCCGGCGCGCCACTTCGGTACAGAACTGGGCACGCCAAAACCCGCCGTTTTTGCGCTTGAAGCGGCGACGAGCGTTCGCAGGAGCACGCTTTTCGACCCCATGATGCGCAGTTCTTTCTGATCGACTTCGATACGTTGGGCGAGTGCGCGAAGGTGATCGCGGCGGTAGCCGCCGCCGTCGGTCCGCATTCGCTTGCGGGCTGTCCTGGCAAAGGTCTTGAGGGTCTGTGGCGTGATGGTCGGCCCGCCACGTTCAATCGCATCCTCGGCCCGCTCTGCGTCAAGGCGGGCCTGGTCGCGCGTGGCCTTCAGTTCACCGATGCGGTCCTTCAGCATGGGGTCTGAGAGATCGGCGACACCGTTCTCGATCGCATCGTACAGTCGCTTGAGTTTGGCGTCTGCCTCGGCCGCCCGCTTGCGCAATTCGGCGATGTGCGACCTTCGCCGCTCGGCGCGCTCCTTGTGGCGATCGAGCACATGCGACAAAAGTTGCTCAAGACGCTTGGGTTGCAACAATCGCTGCTCGATGTACTCCGCGACCAGATTGTCGAGTTTTTCCATCGGAACAGTGCGACCCGGACAACCGGTCGCACCCTGGCGAGCTTTGGTGCAACAGGTGTAATAGCGGTAACGGCCGCTCTTGCCGGTGCGCAGCGTCATTGCTCCACCGCAGCCGGCACAAAAGCAGATGCCCGTGAGCAGCGTGGGGCCGCTGACAATCCGTGGTGCGGTCATCGCGGGGCTCCGGCTCTTGAGCAGCATTTGGACGATTTCAAATTCGTCCTTGTCGACGATTGCTGGCACCGCCATTTCTACGACTTCGGTCTCTGCCTTACGCTCGCGAGTCTTCCAGAACTTGGTATTGAAGCGGTGGCGGCCGATGTAGGTCGTCCGTCTCAGCACCTTGTGGACCGCATCGACGCCCCAGCGACCGCCGTCGCGGGTGCGGATGCCCGATGCATTGAGGTGGGTAGCGATGGACTTGACGCCCATCGGTCCCGAGCTTCCGCTGCCCTCGCGCGCCAGGCGGAAGATCAGGCGCACCGTCTCCGCCTGGACAGGATCGATCTCAAGGGTCTTCTTGGTCCGGTGTCCGCGCTGCTCGGAGGCTTCCACGATCCGGTAGCCGATCGGCGGAAGGGCTCCATTCCAGAAGCCCTGACGGGCGTTCTCCTTCATGGCCCTGAGCGTGTGCTTGGCGTTCTCCTTGGACTGGTACTCGTCGAACAGCGCCATGATCTGGCGGATCATGTTGCTCATGGGATCGTCGCCGAGCTCCTGGGTGATCGAGACCAGCCGGACTCCAGCCTTGGCGAGGCGGCGGACATAGAACTCGAGCTGGAACTGGTCGCGGAAGAAGCGGCTGAAACTGTGGACCACGATCACTTCGAACGCCGGCGGCTTGGTGGTTGCCGCGTCGATCATGCGCTGGAATTCCGGCCGCCGATCATCCGTCGCCGACGCACCCGGCTCGACGTAGTCGGCCACGATCTCCCAACCGCGCGATTGCGCAATAGGCCTTCGCCTGGCGGCGCTGGTCCGGGATGGAAAGATCGCTTTCGGCCTGCCGGCCGGTCGAGACTCGCAGGTAGAGGGCAGCACGAACCGGCATCGTCATGGCGATCTCCAAACCAAAGGGGTCATTGGCGGGTCGAAAACAATTCGTCGAACAGTCGCCGAACCAGGCCTCGAACACCTCGATCTCGGCCTCGGTGATCGGGACCTCGTGCGGGCCAGTCGTCGGTCACGGTCCACTCAGACCGTTTCTTCTTTGCCGGGCGTCCCCTTCGTCGAACTGGCTGGCCGCAAATAGTCGTAGAGGTCGTCGGGCAACGATCCCGGTGACCGCGTTCGTCTCAGTCGAGATTTTTGATGATGAGCCATGGCGCCCCTGCGGTACGCAGACTCCATCCGGAGAACGGCGCAAATTTGTCCGCCGCAGGCATGTCCGAATCGAGGAGCGGCATCTCGCTCGCGCTGAGCCATCAGCGCATGGCCGTCAAACGCCGGGGCAGGCGACGCCGGTCAAGGCCGGCAGCCGGCGGAGCCGGGCGCGCGGAGCGCGAGCCTTGACGGGCGTCGCTGGTCCGGCATCGCCTCGATGCCGATCGCCGATGTCTCGGCAATCCCGAGCACATTGCGCCGACTTCTTGAGCGCAAAGGAGAAACTCGATTCTCGCAAGGTGCGGTCATGCCAGAAAAGTTGCGATAAGCCTCGGACTTCTCACGACCGACCGCGGCGCACCTTGCGCCTTTTATCCTGCTATCAAGCGGTCGATGTCCGGCGCCTTGTTGGTTCGACGAAATCCTTCGACAAGTTGCGACGAGACAAAGAAATTGAGAAGGGCGTCGCAAGAGCGGATTTCTTGCTGGCTTTGTGCGGTCGATATGCCGGTGTGGCCCTAGGCGAATGAAATCATTGAACGGAGCAGCCGCGGCTGCGCCGCTCATAGTTTGCTATTCAGGGGCAGCAAAGCGATGCTGGTAAGCAGACGCAAAATGTCCGCTATTGTGGTAGCGGACGGTAAAGCAGACTTCGCAAAAGCGAAGTGATTGCCCCAAAGGCGACATGCGGACGCGAAGCTCGCAACGGGTCAGCGCACGAACAGCCAGTAGCACAGCCCGACCGCGATCGGCGTGGCAACAATTGCGTAGCGGTAGTCGATCAGGAAGTGCACCACGCGACGCTCGACGTAGTCCCGCCGGTCCGGCAGCTTTCCTGACATGAGAAGCTGGGCGGTCGCTAGCTTAAGGTTCTCGGCGTCGTCACAGTAGCCGCCGCCGTACGGCAGCGTCCATTCCATCGAGCCGTCGCGCTTCAGCAGCTCGAGGTACATCCCGTAGCTCTTGCCGTTGCTTCCTCGGCGCCAAGTGCCGCGCTTCCGGCCGGCGACGAAGACGTCAACATCGACTATCTTCTGGTCGGCCAGAGCGGTCTCATTGTGTCCGCAGACCCGTTCGCGAGGAACGAGGCTGATGGCGTCCAGTGCGTGTTCCGTCATCGTCATGGATCAGATCTCGTCGGCGGGCTTGCGGTAGGCCGACCTTTCCGACGTTCGACGTCGGCACCCGCAGGCGTCATGTTGCCGGTCAAATTGTATGACAAATTTTTAGGGGCAATAATTATCATCCATCTGCCAAAAAAGAAACAGCCTTGAAGACCTGTGTGGCGGCCGTAGCTTGGTGCGATATCACGTCGATTCGAAAAGGGATTCTTCGGATGACTCTGATCGCATATCGTTGGTTCTATCTTCATGGCCACCAACATCTGGAGAACATTTATAAGATTGCCGACGGGACGCTTACGCTTCATGGCCATTCGCAAAAACCACATCATGGAATGTACACGCGCGACATGACCCCGCATGAAGTGCTGGTCTGGTCGCGGCAGGAGAACGTTACTTTGACCGGCCATGTTGAAAACGCCACGAGGCTGACAGTGGCATCGTGATGAGCCACAGCAGCGACAGTCCCTGTTTATACAAGATTATAGCTGCCGCGCAGCAAAGGTGGGCGGGTAGCGCGCCGCCATCAAAATCGTGGCTGCTTGGTTACGCGGCACACCATTGGGTCTACCGTGAAGCCAAATATGACCGAGTGACGGACGAAGCCACGTTCGTACAGGACCGTCGGGGCAGGCGTTATGGGCCCGCGCTAGCGGAAGCCCGCCGGGTCTGGGGTGAGGTGGACGAAACTGAGTTTTTCGCTGGCTGGGAAACCAAGCCGGGCCGCGTCGACAAGATCGCGAAGGCCATTCACACACTCCAAACGACCAAGAATGGGAAGGGCGACAACACCGCTCGATCACGACGGCGTCGAGCGTGGCGTGATCTCGACGAATTCAAATAGGTGATTTTTGCACCTCCCTCGTCATCAAACTGTTCTGGCAGGTCTATGCACCTCGAATTTCAAGAGTGCCGGCACGCATACCGTCGATTACTGGCCGGCCCAACTAAACGGAGACGATATGAGAAGAAAAGCAACAGGCGTTCGCATAAGCCGCGAGCTGCTGCAGCGCGTGCGCAAGATGATAGCGGTCACGCGTGAGGCGGCTTCCGTCACGGAAGCAGTCGAAATCGCTTTGGAAGATTGGCTTGAGAACCGCGAGGCGGAGCTTCAAGCCCGCGGCCTGCCAAACCCGAACGGGCCTGTGAGCGACTTGCCTGGGCCCGTGCAAGTTGGACCGTTCCGCGCGAAAGCGGAGGCCGTGGCCTGGTGGCTGAAGGAGCACCCGGAGCAAGCCGCAGCGATGCTGTTCCGACCCGAAGTCGATTGGCACGCGATGAACCCGCGCGCGGCGGAGCTTTATGACATGCTTTCGACTTTACCGGGACCGGCGACCGGATGCGCAACGGGAGCCAAAGACGCGCCGTGAAAACCAGGCTCGGTAGGCTCTTCGGGGGCCTCAACCAACGCCAACTATGGTATTGCAATATCGTAGGCCGTCGTAGCTTTGCCGGTTGGAGCGCGTGCCAGACTGCGGCATCATAGCGCTACGGCGAAAGAGTATTGCCCATCTTCATCGGCCGTGGCGCGGCAGGGATGCTCGGCATAGCCAACGGCCCCATGCGGGCATACACCTCGGCCGGCACCCCGTAGTCCTGCATCACTTGCGCGCTGTCGTTGAGACCGCAGGCCTCGCGCTGCACGACGAAGAGCCAGAGCGCATATCCGGCCTCTCCGACGAGACTATCGCGGATTTTTCGTTCGGAAGCGGCCGCCCGCGGGCATGCGGCGAGTGCCGTCAGCGCGGCCTCGAGCCGACGTCCAAGCCGTCCGAGCGCTGACGCCTTCTCCCGGGCGATCTCGAATTCGAGAGTTGCGTATCCGGACCGAAGTAAATCCAACGCCATGGGGCGCACTCCGAAACGTGGCCTGCCGGTTATTTCTCATTTATTGGTCGGCAGGGGGCCGTTCAAGCCAAAACGCCGGTCAGAACACATCGATCGTCGGGAAGCGAGGCTCCCCGTTGATGCAATCCCAAAGGTAGATCGCAAGGCCGACGTCGCCGGTCCAAAGCGAATACCGACCGCGGCCGACGGCTATCCGAGCGCCGCGATACTGGACGATGGCCGTCATGGCGAATTGGCGTGCGCGGTCGAGCCAAATCGGGTCGTTGGTGCGGCGGTAGAGCTTGAGGAACGCGTAGCCGTTCCCGCCCGTGCCGTGGCAAAGGTTCGAGCCTTTGGTGAGCGGTCCGGCGGCCCAGGTGAAGCGACCGGCATGCAAGAGAAGTGCGTCGAATTCAGGCCCAGCGAAGGGCGCATCCGCAAATGTCGTCACCATGCCGGGCGCACCGTGACAGTGCTGACATATGAAAAGCCGCTTCTCGCGTTTGCTTCTCGGGCCCCACGTTGTCCCAACTTCGTACCGCCATGCATTCGCTGCAAGTGTCTTCGGCACAAACTCCACCACGTGCGCTTGCTGCGCTGGCGTCAACCAATCCCAGCCGCGCAGCAACGGAATGACGTTGCCGGCGAAGCCGTGAACGGGCCCGAGAAAGCGATCTTTGGCACCATAAAGATCCTGGGTCCAAAGCGGACCTTGCGGCGTGTCCTCCAGATCGGCCAACAGCCTCGACGCTTGCAATTCGAAAAGGCCGCGCCATCGCGTTTCTTGGGTCATCTCGGCCATGTGGATCGCGGCCACCATCGACCCGGGCATGCCCCACATGAGCTCTCGGATCGGCAATCCAGTATTTGCTTCGGCGCGCCTATGCACCAGATCGGCGAGGCTCGACGTGGGGGCAAGGCGCATGGCGAGAAGCGCGGCGCCCATGTCGCCAAAAAGCAGCGAGCCATGTTTCGCGTAATCGGCCGGCGAATTGCTTTCGAAGCTGGTGATCGTCCGCTCCATGAGCTTCGGCAGCACAGGGCGAAAATCTTCGGCGACACCGGTCGCGCCGATGCGATGCAAATAGTCCAGCGCCCAGATGACCCCGGCCGCCCCATAGTAGAAACTGGGGTTGCCGTCTCCCACCCCATCGTCACTGGGGTGAGCCGGCCAGAACGTGTCGGGATGGAAATGCGCGATTGCATCGGCCGCAATTTCTTCGATCGCAGCCCGGACAGCAAATTCACTCCAGGCGTCTTGCGTAAGCGCACGATGACGACCGGGGACAATCATGCCCGAGGGCCTCCTGAGCGCGATCCATCTTGTTCTTCACACAAGGGAAGCAGGGGTCGGGACTAACGTGAAAATCGGCCGCGACCATGACTGCACAATTCAACATCGGAGGCAACGTTTCCACCGCGAGAACCGGGGCTCCATCAGCTCGCCTGCCCGGTGACCTTGCGCATGACGGCATCCGCGTCGGCGGGCGTGGCGTCGCCGATCCAGGCGACGTATTGGTCGGGACGAACCAGCACCAGCCGCGCTTCGTAGTCCTCGCGGCCGCCCGCATGGGTGTCGCGGATGATTTTCAGCGGAATATGACGCGCCCGTGCCGATTCCTCGAACGGCGCCACCGCCGCGTCCTCCACCCCGAAGGCCAGCAACGCAAATCCGTCGCCCAATTCCTCGAACACATTGCGGCCGCTGGTCAGCATGCGGGGCGCCAGATGATGGCCGGCGCGGGCGCGAACCATATAGTCGCCGCGCGCTCGGCTCACGCCGCCCGGGGGACCAAACAATACCGGCGAGCCCTCATAGTTCGGCTCGTAATTGGCGATGATGGGGCCGCTGCCGGTCTTGAGCTCGGCCCAGGCTTGCCGGAAGGCTTGCGGCTCGCGATCCGGATCATGGCGGTTGATGAGCTCGCCCTCCCATGCCATGCGGGCGGCGATGAACTCGTCGCCGATCTGCTTGAAGACCGGGCGGCGCTCCGCGTCATAGGAGTTGAGCAGATCCTCGCCGCCCCAGCCCTGCAGCCGCGCGGCCAGCTTCCAGCCCAGATCGGCGACATCCTCCAGGCCGTTGTTCAGCCCAAAGCCGCCATAGGGCGGATGCGAATGGGCGGCGTCGCCGGCGATGAAGATCCGGCCCGCCCGATAGCGCTCCGCCACCGCCACGCGCAGATCCCAGAAGCCGACGTGATCGAATGCGCAGGCGAACTCGAAGCCCGCGACCTTGTGGAGGAGGCCGGTGAAGTCGAAATTCTCCCGGGTGGTGTCGTTGGGCACCGGGGCATGGAAGAACCAGCCTTCTTCCGGATCGATGCGGCCGAAGAATTGCCAATAGCCGTTGAGGTCCGGATGCAGCACCCGGTAGGTCGATTGCATCGGAAACCGCTGCAGCAGGCCCTGGCTCAGCTCGCGGGAGCGGAACACGGCGAGCATCATGACCTGCTCGAAATCGGCGCCCTCGCGCTCGATCCCGGCCTGCTCCCGAACGATCGAATGACCGCCGTCGCAGCCGACCACATAGTCGCCTTCGAGTACCGCATGGGCGCCGTCGCCGGCCTCGTGCCCGACCCTGACCCGCACGCCCGCCTGATCCTGCTCGACCGACTGCGCCGCCCATCCGAAATGGGCCTCGACCAGCGGCAGGCTCGCCAGCTTCCGGCGCAGCACATTCTCGAGCAGATACTGCGGCATGCGGTCGTTTCTTTGAAAATAGAATTCATTGACGGTCTCGCGACCCGTGAAGATGTGCCAATAATCGCTCATCAGGCTCTTGTAGGCGGTCACGCCGCTCGCCGGGACCTCCGGCGGCAGCAGGCGTTGGGCGCGCAACTCCTCGACGCAGCCCCAGAAATAGAAGCGCTCGAGCGTGCGTTGCGCCAGGTTCTGGCCTTTGGGAATTTTGTGCATTCCGACGCGGCGCTCCACCAGCGCGCAGGATATGCCGCGCAGCCCGAGATCGACCGCGAGCCCCACCCCGACCGGGCCGCCGCCCACGATGATGACCTGACTTCGTTTCCTCAAGACGCTTCTCCCCCGTCGCGGCCCGTTACCCGAACAGGGTCGAACCCGTGTCCAGCCCTCAGCTAAATGGGATTTCGGCCCTGCTCAACGCGTTTAAGCACAATCCAGCCTCCCGCCCCCGGCTTAACCATTCGTTTACCACGCTTGTTTACCGATCGTTAGGAAACGCCGCGTGGGCGGCCTTAGCTCGCGCACTTTGACAGTGAGCCAGCGGATGCCGCAGCCGCGATCGAGCTTGTCACCCGCGTTCCGGCGCGCCCGCAGCACCCACGAGCGCGGCGAGCTCGACCAGGCCGAACGGCTTTATGCCGATATTCTGCGGCGCAACCCGGCCCATTTCGACGCGCTGCATCTCCTCGCCATGCTCAACCATCAGCGCGGCCGGCACGATGCCGCCGCCGGGCTGTTGCGCGCCGCCTTGCGGATCGATGGCGCCCGCGCGGACGCACACGCCGATTTGGGCCTCGTCTGCCTCGCCATGGGCGGCTTCGAGGACGCCTTGGCGGGCTACGATGCCGCCCACGCCATCGCGCCGGACGATCCGGATGCGCTCAACGGGCGTGGCGTGGCGCTGCTGCGGCTGGGCCGCACCCACGAGGCGCTGGCGAGCTTCGAGCGCGCCATCGCGCTTGCTCCCGACCACATCGATGCGCTCGGCAATCGCGGCAATGCCCTTTTGGCGCTCAATCGTCCCGGTGAGGCGATCGCCAGCTACGATGCCGGATTGCGGTTTGCCCCCAAGCATGCCCGGCTGCTCACCAATCAGGCGATCGCGTTGCGCCGGCTCGATCGGCCGCACGAGGCCTTGCTGGGCCTCGCCCGCGCCCGGGTCGGCAATCCGGATTTTGCCGAGGCGCGCTTCGTGGAGAGCCTGGTCAAGCTGACGCTGGGCGATTTCGCCGCCGGCTGGAGCGCCTACGAGTCGCGCTGGGAGACGGCGGCCTTGGCGCCGCACCGTCGCAACTTCACGCGTCCTTTATGGCTCGGCGACCGGCCGCTCGCCGGCAAGACCATCCTCCTCTATGCCGAGCAGGGCTATGGCGACACCCTCCAGTTCGTGCGCTACGCGCCGCGCGTCGCTGCGCTGGGGGCGCGGGTCATCCTGGAGGTGCAGCCCGAGCTCGTCCGCCTGCTGGCGGGCCTCGAAGGCATCGAGGGCATCGAGGTCATCGCGCACGGCCGGCCTTTGCCGGCGTTCGATGTGCAGTGTCCGCTGATGAGCCTGCCGCTGGCATTCCGCACGCAGCTGTCCACGATCCCGGCGGACGTGCCCTACATCGTGCCGCCGGCCCGGGATGGTGCCGCGGGGCAGGAGCGGCCGGAAGGCCCGCAGCCTTTGGTGGGCCTGGTTTGGGCCGGCGACCGACTGCACAAGAACGACGCCAATCGCTCGCTGCGGCTCGAGACGCTGCGGCCGCTGCTCGCGCTGCCGGACCTGCGCTTCGTCGGCCTGCAGCAGGAGATCTGTGCGCAGGACGCGCAAGTCCTGCGCAGCGTTCCACGGCTGCGCTCCGGCGGTCCGTTCCGGGACTTTGCCGAGACCGCGGCCGCAATCGCGCGCCTCGATGCGGTGATCGCGGTGGATACGGCGGTCGCCCACCTGGCCGGCGCGATGGGCAAGCCGCTCTTTCTGCTGCTGCCGTTCGGCGCCGATTTTCGTTGGCTGCGCGAGCGCGCCGACAGCCCCTGGTATCCGACCGCGCGGCTGTTCCGGCAGCACGCCTTCGACGACTGGGGCAGGGCGGTCGATTTGCTTGGCCAGGAGCTGATGGGCTTGCGCGACGGCCGCGCCGCATCAGCGGCGGTGGCGCGCCAAAGATCGGCGTGATCCGGATTCCCGTAGCGTCGCGCCGTTAGCATCGCGGTTTGAGCGCCGGAGCCCGTCTTGCCGCTTGCTCGCGTTTGCCCGGTGGATACGGACCTGTCCGTCGCTTTAATCCCTCGCACGCCTGCGAGCGTGCTGATATCTCACGCCGCGAAAATGGAGGATTCGATGATTCGTGCTTTCGCGCCAATGCTCGCCGTACTGGCAGCCTCGACGTCCGCCGCCTTCTCGCAATCGCCGGTGGAGCGCGGAAGCTATCTCGTCAATTCACTGATGACCTGCCACAACTGCCACACCCCGATCGGGCCGAACGGGCCGCAATTCGACCGTGCTTTGTCGGGCGGGTTGCGCTTCAACGACCCGGCCTTCGAGGTGACGGCCGCCAATATCACGCCCGATCCGGAGACCGGTATCGGCAAGTGGAGCGCGGACGACATCAAGAAGACGTTGGCGACCGGCGTGCGGCCGAACGGCGTGCCGCTGGCGCCGGCTATGCCGACGGCTTTCTACCGGGTGCTCACCGCGCGCGATATCGACGGCATCGCGGCCTACCTCAAGAGCGTCCAGCCGGTCAGCAACCGGGTCGCGGCGCCGCTGTATAGAGAGGTGGTCGCGCGCGAGGATGTCCCGGGGGCCGGCCAGCCGATGTCGGAGGCGGACTTTGGTGACAAGGTCAAGCACGGATTTTATCTTGCGACCATCGCCCATTGCATGGAATGTCACACGCCGGAGACCGGTGGGCGTCATGACTTCAGCCTGCTCGGCAAGGGCGGCCGCGAGTTCAAGGGTCCATGGGGCGTCTCGATCTCGCGGAACTTGACGTCCAGCAAGAGCGCCGGGCTCGGCAATTGGACCGACGCCGAGATCAAGCGCGCGATAACGCAGGGTCTCGACAAGGACGGCAGCAGGCTCAAGCCGCCGATGGGGTTCGGCTTCTACGCCAAGATGACCGGCAGCGATCTCGACGACGTGGTCGCCTGGCTGCGGACGCTGCCGCCGAAGGAATGACGGCCGGGGGCGCCGCCGCGTCCTTTACGCCGATGAAATCCGTGTCCGGTTTTGCCCCGCGGGTCCTCCGGCGCGCAAGACTTCCCCCAAAACGACCGCGGCCCCCGGCGGGGAGCGCCGGAGGCCGCGTCGTGTCGCCGCTTGCTCGCGCGCTGCAAGCGGCGGGGAGGTCGTGCCCCCGGGCATTCAGAAGGGCAGCAGGATATCGAGCGCCTGTTGGCCGTAGCGCGCCTGCTGCACGTCGGTGATCTGGCCGCGTCCCCCATAGGCGATGCGGGCTTCCGCGATCTTGGTCGAATCGATGGTGTTGTCGCTCTGGATGTCTTCCGGCCGCACGATGCCGGCGACGATCAGCTCGCGGATCTCGAAATTGACCCGCAGCTCCTGCTTGCCTTCGACCACGAGATTGCCGTTGGGCAATACCTGCGTCACCACGGCGGCGACGTTGGTCTGCACCGCCTCTTGGCGGTTGATCGAGCCCTTGCCGTCGCTCGAGGCGTTGGAATCCGCGGTGAGGATTTTCCCCGGCAGAATCGCGGAGGCCGGATTCTTGATGGTCTTGGAGCCGATGAAATCCGTGATGCCGGAATCCTCGGTGTTGGAGCGGCTGCGCTGGGTCTCGTTGGCGGTCTTGGCGGTGTCGGTGATGTTCACGATCACGGTCAGGATGTCGCCCACCTGATGGGCGCGCTGGTCCTTGAAGAATTCGCGCGAGCCGGAGCGCCACAGCGAGTTCTCGTTGTAGACCGCGGCCGTCGGTTCCGGCATCGGCATGTGGACGGGCTGGTAGCCGGCCTTCTCGGTCGGGTTCTCGATCGCCGCGAGCGGCGGTTGCTCGCCCAGGTTCCGGACCCGGTCGAGCGAGGAGCAGCCGCCCGTGCACAAGGCGAGCACGATGAGCGAGCCGGCGGCGAGAAGCTGGGAAACCCGGTTGACCTTGGACATGTCACTCACTTGGCGGTGCCGCTTTCGGGGTTGTGGAAATTCAAGGTGTGGTGTTGGCGGCGAGGCGCGCGGGCGGCGCGTTGACGCTGACCCGGCCGGCGCCGATGACGGTGGCCTGGATCGTGTGCTTGGACTGCACGTTGAGCACGCTGATGACGTCGCCGAGCGCGCCTGGCTCGTTCGCCTTGCCGATGATCGTGAGCGTGATGCCGGGCACCTGGAACACGATGGTGACGGTCTCGCCGCGCCCGACCAATTCGGGTCTCGCCACGTCGGCCTGATGGATGACCTGGCCGGCGCGCAGGGCGTGCTTGGTGGAGAGGCCCTGCGCCTGCTCGACCGTGGTCAGCGTGCTGGTCGAGAGGGCGGCCTTCGGCCGGCGCTCGATGGCCAGATCAGAGGCGTTGAGCACCTGGCCCTGCGCGATCTCGTGCGTCGGCACCACCGTCTCGAAGGTCTCGGTCAACGAGCCGGTGAAGCGCAGCGGCAGGCGGCGCGCGACCAGGCTGCCCGGCAGCTCGAAGGCGACGTCGAAGCGGGTCGTGCGTGGCTCGTAGCTGAGGTGGGCCACCGCGAGCTCGCTGGTCGCGCTCGCCTCGACCAGCAATGTGCGCACCTCATTGTCGAGGACGACCGCGAGGTTGCTGGAATCCGGCAGGCCGTATTTGCCGGCGAGCGCGAGCAGGATGCGCGCCTCGACCTCCTTGGCGGTGATGGCGCGCGCGGCGCGCGTCACCGCGACCTCGGAAAGCCCGCGGCTGTCGAGGCCGACGAGATGGTGGCCCTGAATCGCCGCCAGCACGCTCGCCACCGGCACGCTGCCGGTCTGGCCGAGATCGGGCGCGCGGAAGATCGGCACGTCGGCGACCGCGCCGGCATTCTCGATCAGATCGCCGATGCGCACGATATCGCCGGTCACGGTGGCGGCGGCCTTGAGGGAGGGGGCGTCGGACAGCTCGACGGCGCCGCTCTGGGCCGCGGCCGGCGCCAACGGGACGCCGAGTCCCAGGAGGAGGGCGAGCGTGGCGAGGAGGATGCGGCGGATCATGGCGGCGGCTCCCCTTACTGAATATTCGAGGTGGTCTTGAGCATCTCGTCGGCCGCGGTGATGACCTTGGAATTCATCTCATAGGCGCGTTGCGCCGCGATCAGATTGGAGATCTCGACCACCGGATCGACATTGGCCTGCTCCAGGCTGCCCTGCTAATCGTGCCGTAGCCGTCGACGCTCGCCAGCCCGTCCTGCGGCGTCCCCGAGGCCGGCGTCTCCAGGAACAGGTTGTCGCCGACGGGCTGCAGGCCGGCCTCGTTGAGAAAGCGAGTCACGGTGAGCTGGCCCAGGACGGTCGGCGTCGTGCTGCCGGGCACCGTCACCGAGACCTGTCCCTGGGCATTGACCGAGATGCCGGTCGAGTTCGGCGGGATCGTGATCCCGGGCTGCACGACGTTTCCCGACGGGGTGACGACGCGGCCCTGCGCGTCCATGTTGAACGAGCCGTCGCGGGTGTAGGAGAAGCTCCCGTCGGGCATCAGGACCTTGAAGAAGCCGTCGCCGATCACCGCCATGTCGAGGCTGTTTCCGGTCTGCGACAGCGAGCCTTGCGTGATCAACCGCGGCGTGCCGACCGTCTTGACGCCGCCGCCGAGGTCGATGCCGACCGGCAGGATGTTGCCTTGCGTCGAGGTCTGGGTTCCGACCCGGCTGACGTGCTCGTACAGGAGGTCCTGAAATTCGGCACGCTGGCGCTTGTAGCCGGTCGTGTTCATGTTGGCGATGTTGTTCGAGATGACCTGGACGTTGAGGTCCTGCGCCGCCATTCCGGAGGCCGCTATATCGAGCGCTCGCATGATGATCTCTCCTTATTGTTTTATTTGCTCAGGCCGGAACGGCGGAGAGCTTGTCGAGCGCGGTGGGCGTTCGGTGTTCTCCAGCTGCAGGATGTTGGAGATCTGCTCATAGGTGCGGGTGATCTCGACCATGCGGGCCATCTCGGCGACCGGGCTCACGTTCGACTGCTCGATGGAGCCCTGCACCACGCGCACGCCCGCGGGCGCCAGTTGCGGCGTGGCGCCGGGCATGGCCGCGAACAGGCTCGAGCCCTGCTTCGGCAGTGGCCGGATCGGCGAATTTGGCGAGCTGCAATTGTCCGCGCACGGAATTGGAGGTGCCGCTGGAGCCTTCGCGGACCGTGACGGTGCCATCCTCGCCGATGGAGATGTCGTGATCCGTGTTCTGGAACTGGATCGGACCGCTGGTGCCCACGACTGGATCGCCCGCATTGGTGACGAGCGCGCCGGTGGGGCTGATCTGCAGCCCGCCGTTGCGGGTGTAGCGCTGCCCGCCCGCGGTCTGCACCACCAGGAAGGCGTCGCCGTCGATGGCGACGTCGAGCGGGCCGCCGGTTCGCAGGATCGGGCCGGCACTGAAATTGTGCCAGGTCGTGCGGTCCCGCACAGGCCACGTCATGGCTGCCGGCCGGGAGCTCGCCGCAGCTCGCCTCCGGCATCGGACTTTCTCGAAGATCGAGCTGTCGCTCTTGTAGCCCGTGGTGTTGATGTTAGCGATATTGTTGGCGACGACCTCGAGCTCTCGGCCGAGCGCGACCTGCCCCGATAGTCCGACCAGTAAAGCATTATCCATCGTCTCGCTCCCCCGCTAAGGCGGCTCGCGCTCCCGGGTGGCGCCGCTTTCGCGTCGTGCCACCGCTCTCCTAAGCCGTGGCCTTGTGGTCTTGCTCGCAGGCCCCGTGCCAGGCGGGAAATAGCCGTGAAAACAGCGGGTTGGCAAAAATCGCGGGCACCCGCGGCAGGGAAATTCATTCCGCCGCAGCCCTCGACTGGGCAAAATTTTCCGAGCTCGGGGCCGCTTGCAATAATCCGTTAACCATTCCGAACCTACGTTTCGCACGAGAGGCGCGGTTCGCTCGCGGCAGACATTTCGCCATCAGCGCTGCCGAGCGGACAGGACAAAGCCATGGCATCGAAGCCCAAGAAGGTGGATCGCGAAAGGCCGACGCCGACGACGCTGAGGCCGGCGCGGACGGGGAGCAGGCCACCCCGTCGAAACGAAAGCTGCCGCTCAAGCTGATCATCATGGCGGTCGCTGGCGTCGCCGGCGTGCTCGGCGGCGGCGGCACCGGGGCCTATCTCATGCTCGCCGGCGGCAAGGACGGCGCCGCCGTAGCCGCCCGACCAAGCCCCCCGCCTTCGTCGACGTGCCGGAAGTGCTGGTCAATCTTTCCACGGCGGGCTCGGATCGCACCCAATATCTCAAGGTCAAGGTCGTGCTCGAGATTCCCGACGCGGCGCTCAGCCCGCAGATCGAAGCCACGATGCCGCGCGTGATGGACGCCTTCCAGACCTATCTGCGGGAATTGTGGCTGACGATCCTCGACGGCTCGGCCGGGCTCTACCGCCTCAAGGAGGAGCTCACCCGGCGGGTCGAAGACCGCGGTTCCGGCGCCCAGCCGATTTACCGCGGTTCTGTTCAAGGAGATCGTGGTCCAGTGAGCGATACCAACGCCCCAGTCGATCAAGACTTGGCCCGCGGCCGAATGGGGCCTGGCGCTGGAGGCCGACGCCGCCAAGGCCAAACAGGCGGAGGGCGGCGGCGCCGCCCGTGGGGCCGACGCCGATGACGGAGCCCAGTTCATGCAGGCCGCCCGCGGCGCCCCCGAGCGCATCCTCAACCAGGAGGAGATCGACGGGCTCCTGGGCTTCAGCCTCGCGGACATCTCGCTCAACGACAACTCCGGCATCCGGGTGATCATCGATTTGGCGATGGTCTCCTATGAGCGGTTGCCGATGCTGGAGATCGTCTTCGACCGGCCGGTCCGGCTGATGACGACGTCGCTGCGGCAGACCTCCATCCTCCGCACAACGTGGAGGTCTCGCTCGATCGCATCACCTCGGTTCGTTTCGGCGACTATCTCAACTCGATTCCGCTGCCCGCCATCCTGGCGGTGTTCAAGGCCGAGGAATGGGA